>NZ_JAVDRF010000036.1:0-1042 GCF_031454625.1 Variovorax soli | reverse complement strand
GCGGTCAAGGTCAAGCCCACGCCGCTGCTCTGGCGCATCGTTCCGCCGCGGTTGTCGATGCCGCCGGCGCTCGCGAGCTGCAGGCTCTGCGCTTCGATCGTGCCGCCCGCATTGCCGAGCGTGCCCCGGGTGGCGATCTGGAGTTCCTGGCCGCTGGCGATGCGACCGCCGTTGGCGAGGCTCCCGACCGCGATCTCGGCCCGGCGCGCGGCCTGCAAGGTGCCGATGTTCTCCAGCCGCCCGGCCACGGTGACGACCAGCTCGCCGATGCCGGCGAGCGGGCCGGAGCCATCCGCGGCCATGATCGTGCCGGCGTTGCGCGCACCGACGCCGGCCTCGGTGCCGATGAGCGTGATCTTGCCGGCGTACATGCCCCCGAGCTGCGAGGCATCGAGTGCGAAGACGGGCACCTTGCCGGTTCCCGCCGTGGGCGTGGCCTGGCCATGATCGGCCGAGATCTCGTTGGCCCCAGTCACCACCTTGAGCTCGTTGGCCCAGATGCCCGCATTGACCTGCACGGCCCGCGCGAGGATGGCCGCGTAGTCGGTGCTTCGTGCGTCGAGCCCGGCGCCATCGATGCTGACGGTGCCGCCGCGCACCACGTAGCCGTCCAGGCCGCCTGCGGCATTGAGCTGCGGCGCTCCGGTGGTCAACGTTGCGCGGCTGGCGTTGATGAAGGTGCCTCCATCGACGGCGATGCCCGCCGGGTTGGCCACGATGACCTCGGCGCGCTGCCCGGCGACCTCGATGGCCCCGCGCAGCTGCGTCGGGTTGCCGCTCGTGATCTCGTTGAGGGTGATTCGCGCCGGCCCGTTGGCCAGCCACGGATTGCCCTGCACCCAGCCGCCCAGTTGCGTCTGCACATCGGTGCGGCTGTTGTTGAGGATGACGCCGCGGGCCTGGACGTCGAACTGGTGGTAGAGGTTGCGCGAGACGCCCGCGGCCGAGGGGGTCTGGATGTTGACCAGGGGCACGCCGTTGGGTGCCACCAGCACCGTGGGGCGCAGGCCCGGCGCCACGCCGGGCGCTCCGACGATTTGTG
>NZ_JAVDRF010000035.1:0-1164 GCF_031454625.1 Variovorax soli | reverse complement strand
CGGGTCGGTCGTGACGACGATCCGGTCCTTCGGTCCGAAGCTGCCGTCGAGCAGCAGCTTGGACAGCGGGTTCTCGATGCGATGCTGGATCGCGCGCTTGAGCGGGCGCGCACCGAACACCGGGTCGAAGCCGACCTTGGCGATCTCCGCCAAGGCGGCGGGCGACACGTCGAGTGCCAGGTCCATCTTCGCCAGGCGCTCCTGCAGCACCCGCAGCTGGATCGCCGCGATCGCCTCGATGTTCTTCGCGTCCAGCGCGTGGAAGACCACCGTCTCGTCGATGCGGTTGAGGAACTCGGGGCGGAAGTAGTTCTTCAACTCGTCCCACACCGCTTCCTTGATCTCCTCGGCCGGGCGCCCCACCATCGACTGGATGATCGGCGAGCCGATGTTGCTCGTCATCACGATCACCGTGTTCTTGAAGTTCACGGTGCGGCCCTGGCCGTCGGTCAGGCGCCCGTCGTCGAGCACCTGCAGCAGCACGTTGAACACGTCCGGATGCGCCTTCTCGACCTCGTCGAGCAACAGCACGCTGTAGGGCTTGCGGCGCACCGCCTCCGTCAGGTAGCCGCCCTCCTCGTAGCCCACGTAGCCCGGCGGCGCGCCGATCAGGCGCGCCACCGAATGCTTCTCCATGAACTCGCTCATGTCGATGCGGATCAGGTGGTCCTCGCTGTCGAACAGGAAGCCCGCGAGCGCCTTGCACAGCTCGGTCTTGCCCACGCCCGTGGGGCCCAGGAACAGGAAGGAGCCGGTCGGACGGTTCGGGTCCGCCAGGCCCGAGCGCGAGCGCCGGATCGCGTTGGCGACCGCGCCGATGGCCTCGTCCTGGCCGACCACGCGCTCGTGCAGCCGGGCCTCCATCATGAGCAGCTTGTCGCGCTCGCCCTGCATCAGCTTGGACACGGGGATGCCGGTGGCGCGCGCCACCACCTCGGCGATCTCCTCGGCGCCCACCTGGGTGCGCAGCAGCGTGGGCGCGCTGGACTTGCCCTTGTTCGCCTCGGTGTCCTGGGCCTCCTTCAGGCGCTTTTCCAGCCCGGGCAGCTTGCCGTACTGCAGCTCGGCGACCTTGTTGAAGTCGCCCTTGCCGGTGAACTCGGCAATCTGGAACTTGATCTTGTCGATCTCCTCGCGGATGTGCGCGCTGCCCTGGGCCTGCGC
>NZ_JAVDRF010000034.1:0-1338 GCF_031454625.1 Variovorax soli | reverse complement strand
GGTGGTGCCCGCGATGTGCAGGTCGCCGCCCTGGCCATCGGGTCCGGTGGCGGTGAGGGTGACGTTGGCGCCGCTGAGGGTGGTGCGCGCGAGGCCGGTGGTCTCGGCTTCCAGCATGTCCGCACTCTTGGCGCCCAGGCCGTGCCCCAGGTCGTGCAGACCCAGCGGGCCGAAATCGCCGCCGCGCTGGCGCTGCTCGCCATGGACTTCGCTGCGCTCGACGGCTCCGGCGATGTTCACCGAGCCGCCTTCGATGGCGATGTCCCTGGCGGCGGAGACTTGCGTGCCCACCAGCTTCACCGCGCCGCCCTGCAGCAGGATGCCGCCCTGGCTGCTGGTGATGGTGCTCGCGGCGGCGGTGTCGCGCCCGACGCCGATGCCGGTGCCCGAGGCCTTGTTCTGCATGAAGACCGGGTCCTGGATCGGACTCGAGCGCTTCCGGTCGAAGTCGACACTGGCGCTGGCGGTGTTGCGCCCTTCGACGATGTTCAGCTGGTTGCCGGCCGACAGCATCACGCCCTGCGTGCCGCTCACCTGCGAGCCTTCGATGGCGAGGTCGTTGCCCGCACCCATGCTCACGAGACCGCCCGAGAAGCGGCTGCCGACGCTGGTGCTGTTGTCGTACTGGCCGCTCAAGGTGTTGGCGGTGCGGCTCAGCAGGGCCTTGTCGGTCCACTGCATCGCATAGCTGCCGGCGCTTTGCTGCCGGCCGGTTTCGATGAGGATGTCCCGCCCTGCGGTGACGTCGAGCCAGCCCTGGCCGGCGTCCACCGTGGCCTGGCGCGCATCGATGTCGCGGCCCGCGTTCAGGAGCGTGGTGCCGTGGGTGGCGATGGTGGTTCCGAGTTCGCGCGAGGAGGAGGCGACCATCGCACTGTTGTTGTCGATGCCGCGGCCGGCGAGGGTCGCGGACTCGCGCACCGTTTGCAGGTGGATGTCGTTCTTCGCGCTGATCGAGGTGAAGCCGCCCAGCCCTGGGTTGGAAACGACGGCGCCGACCAGGTTCACGTCATGACCCGCGCTGGCCACCAGCGTGCCGCCCGGGTCGGTCACATACAGGCCCGCCACGCGGTCGATGCCGGTATTGCTGCTCAACCCGACCTGGTGGGAGGTGGTCGTGCTGCGGATGTCGATGTCGCGGCCCACCTCGATCGACAGGCTGTCTCGCGCGTCGATGGTCCCGCCGATGTTGTTCAGGTCGTTGACGGCGTCCAGGGCGACCTTGCCGCCGGTGATGCGCCCGCCCAGGTTGTCGATGCTGCCGGCGTCGATGCGCACCAGCGTGCGCCCGGCGATGGTGCCGGTGTTGGTGAGACTGCCCTCGGCCTTGATCTTGAT
>NZ_JAVDRF010000033.1:0-1354 GCF_031454625.1 Variovorax soli | reverse complement strand
TGATCGTCGTCGTCGCAGTTCTAGTCTGCTGACGCTGTCGGCCTCGGCTACCTCGCGTTCGACGTCATACAGTTCACCGAAGAACTTCAGCGCCTGCTCGCCGACTAAGCTGCCGTGGTTGATCCATAGCTCGTGGAACTTGCGCCGCGCGTGCGCCATGCACCCAACCTCGGTCACTCCGAGCTCGAAGCAAGCCTTGTAGCCGCTGAAGTCATCGGTCACGAGCTTGCCCTGCCAGCCAGGCTTGGCGGTGGTTCCGCTCAGCTTGAGGAAGTCACGTACGTGTTGACCGCCCCGACCGTCCGCGAAGTCGAACACGACGCCCTGGGTCGGGTTGAACTGCGTCGTACAGTAGCTCCACAGGTAAGCCCGGTGGGTCTTACCTGCTCCGGGCTTGAGCATTGCCACCGGCGTCTCGTCGGCGTGCAGCACGCCGTGTCGCAGCAGCTCTGCTGCCAGCGCGTCCACCAGCGGCTGCAGTTGCACGCCGCACTCACCCACCCACTGTGCCAATGTCGAGCGGGCGATGACGTGGCCCGCACGCTCGAAGATCGCTTCCTGCCGGTAGAGCGGCAGATGGTCCAGGTACTTGGCCACAAGCACCTGCGCCAGCAGGCCAGCCGTGGGTACTCCTTTGTCGATGACGTGAGCGGGCACCGGCGCCTGGGTGATCTTCTCGCAGCACCTGCACACCCATTTGCCGCGGATGTGGCGCTCGACCGTGAATACGCCCGGCTGGTAATCAAGCTTCTCGGCTACGTCCTCGCCGATGCGCTGCAGCGGCGCGCCACACCCGCAGGTGGTGTTCTGCGGCTCATGGTGGATCTCGCGGCGCGGCAGGTTTGCGGGCAGCTTCTCGCGCCTGGGCAGTTGCTTCTCCGCCGGTGCCTTCGCGGACTGGAGCGCTTCGATCTCCGCGGCGACGGCGGCCAGATCGGTGTCCAGCGTCTCCTCGAGCAAGCTCTTCTGTTCGGCGTTGTAAGCCTCGCTCTTGGCGGCGAACTTCAGTCGCTTGAGGATCGCGTTCTCGTGTGTGAGCTTGTCGATGATCGACTTCTGGAACGCCAACTGTGCGTCGGCCTTGCGCAGCCTCTCGCGAAGCTCCTGCGGGTCCAGCGTGTCGATGTCGTCGGCGATCACGGACGGTGATCGTGCCGGCGATTGCGCTGGCGCACTATTGGCAGATACCGCAATGGACGCGCTACAGCGTGGTGATCACACCGGCCTCACCGACGAGCTGCCAGGGCAGTCCCAGCACCAGCGCATCGAACTGCGGCCGGCTCAGCGCCAGCGTCCCGTCGACGTTCTTGGGCCAGGCGAACTTGCCGCTGTTCAGCCGCCTTGCTGCCAGCCA
>NZ_JAVDRF010000032.1:0-1611 GCF_031454625.1 Variovorax soli | reverse complement strand
CACGCGGTACCAGTTTGCCGCTTGCATGCGCGAGGCCAGGTCGAGCCGGTCGAGGATGCGCGCGACATGGCGCTTGACGGTGTGCGGGCTCAGGTGCAAGGCGCGGGCGATCAGCTTGTTGCTTTGGCCGTCGGCCAGCAACGCGAGGACTTCGAGTTCCCGTGCACTGAGGCCGGCGTCATTGGTGGCCGGCACCGGGGGCCGCTCGTGCGTTCCAGCCTTGAGCCGGCGCGCAGTCTCGACCCATTGGCGCAACACCGCCAGCCCTTCGGTGGATGCCGCATCCCCCCATGCGGCGAGCGACAGTCTGCTCAGGACCTGCACGCCCATCAGCAGCACTTGTCCGACATTGCCGCTGGAAACGACATGTTCGATCAGCGGCTCCAGCGCTTGCCAGGCTGCCGTTGGCGAACCACCGGCGAGCTCGGCGAGAGCAAGCTGTGTGCGAACCGTGGCGTCGAGATGGTAAGTGTCGAACTGGGTCGATATGGTTGCCAACTCACGCAGCGTCATCAGCGCCTCGTCGATGTCCCGTTCCTGCAAGGCCAATTGCGCCTTGAAGGCGCGCAGGAACATCTGCATGCTGGGGTTTTCACGGCCGGCCACGGCATGGAATCCCTGCAGGTGCGTGCGCACGGCCGGCCAGTCCCCGATGGCGGCAGAGGCCGCGATGACGACGATGAGGATTGCCAGAGGCATATCGCTGGAGTGGTCGAGGAAGGACACATGCGCAACGATGGCGTCGCAAGTCGCCCGCACGGCATCCCTGTCGTCGCAGATCACCTGGTAACTGACCTTCAGCGTCAGCAGGCGAATGCGCAAACCCGCCGGCTGGCCGAGCCAGTTGGAGTCTTCTTCGATCCTCTGGAGCTCGGCCTCCACTTCGGCGATCCTGCCCTGCCAAAAAAACGCCCAGGCTTCCGTCAGGTTCGTATTGGCCTGCAGGGACCAGTGCCCGTCGCCCGTGGCGGCCCTGGCGCCGTGGACCAGCCGCTGAATTTGAGCGCACACGCCGGGGCGGCTGGCGAACATGATGAGCCGGGGCATGCAGCGAAACCACAGCTCCGCACTGTTCCCCCGTACCAGGTCGACCACCTTGGCCAAGCGGCGGCCGGGACCTTCGACCGGGCCGTAATGGGCCTCGTACCAGAAGTTGAACAGTTCGCTGAGGACCTCGGCTTCGTGGTCCATGGGCTGGGAGCGGATCGTCTCGCTCAGGCGCCGAGCCTCCGCAATGTGGCCGCAGAAGAACATGGCCAGTGCCTGCATCGCCCGCGCGCGCTGTGCGTCATCGTGCCGCCCAAGCGCGTCGAAGCCGGTGGCAGCCTGCTCCATCGCCGATCGCGCCGCACTGTATCGATAGTGCGTCCAGGCACACAGCCCCCGGGCATGGGCCAGCCAGGGCGAGTTGGCCTGTATATCGGCGGGAAACTGCTCGACGAGGCGAATCACCTGGGCGCTTTCATCGCGGACCAGCATATCGGGCGTCGCCTCGGCCAGGCTCTGCTGCGCCTTGTCCCAGGCACCCGCGCGCACGAACATGAGCGTGCGTCGCACAGGATCTTCTTCGCCCTGTGCGGCAAGGCGCAGCAGCATCGGCACTTGATCGGG
>NZ_JAVDRF010000031.1:0-2518 GCF_031454625.1 Variovorax soli | reverse complement strand
GGTGGTGCCCGCGATGTGCAGGTCGCCGCCCTGGCCATCGGGTCCGGTGGCGGTGAGGGTGACGTTGGCGCCGCTGAGGGTGGTGCGCGCGAGGCTGGTGGTCCTGACCGGTGTGAAGGTTAGGCCTTTACGCGTAACCGTCGAACTCCCAATCGGCTACCAATCGAAGCTTGGACGCGACCTCCGCCCAGTCTCGGCCTTCGACGGAACTTACGGCCCTTGATAAGAAGCTCTCCAGTTCACTGAAGCTGTATGAGTTGATGATCAGCTTCGCATGCGACCATTGAGCCCCCCATCTATGCACCTCCTGATCCAACCACCTCGGCGTGCACACGAATACTTGAAAGAGGTCGGAACTTTTTTCACCGACCGGGCCGATCTCCATCTCTACCCAAAATGCGAAGAGATCGCGCGTTTCTGGGACATAGGTGCGCATGTCGAAGTCGCTGCACATCAGACTTTTTAGCTCGGCACGAATTGTCATGGTTATTTCGTGATGTTTAGATGCCCGTTGCTTGTCCAGGTCGTTTCGTTAGAAATTCTTCCCTGAAAGTTGGCCTGCACGCCCGTGGTCGCGTAGGAACTCGATTTTGGAGCAGGCGGCCTGTACTGCCTCAATCCATCTGTACTGACTAACGTGCGACCATCACTTGCAATCCTGTAGCCGGGGCCGACCCATGCTTCACCAAGAACTCTTGCCTGATCTGTCGTAGCCTCTCCAAGGCTGAAATTTCGCCAGCTCGCGGTCCGGCCAATCGATGCTTCATGCAGAGCGCCAATCTGCTGGCCACCTACCGAGACTCAGCGGCTGCCTCCGAGATCGCCCTGTAAATCGCAGTGCCGTAGGAACTAGCGCTGCAGCACCGACAAAAAAGCGCTCAACAACACCTAGGTCACGGCCTAGCAGGCTTTCCCCGGAAAGTGCTTCGTAGAGGCCGATTGGCGTGCCATACACTGGAAGCAGAACGGCCAGCGACTCTCCTAGTCGAAGTGCTTGCTCCGTTGTGATTCCATATTCCTTCTGTGCTTCAAGCGGGTTCGACATGAAATCGGCCAGCCCCTGAATGTCATCGATGCCGGCATCTACCAGGCCTCTGTCGACGCCTGAGGCTGTCAACGCACCCTGCCTGATGGTGACGAGCGTCCATTTGCCCACGACCTTGAGCTGCTCCAGCGGCGGCGTCGCGGCACTCAACTCCTTGATCATGCGCGCTCTCTGCTGCGTGGCCAGCCAGTTGTTGGCCGCCGCATTGGCGCCGGCCTGGCTGTTACTCAACTCACTCAGGGAAGGTCCCTGAATATGTCGCCAACTAACGGATGGGACGACATCTGAAAGCAAAGATGGCATGGCTTTTTCTTTTCAAACCAATGATGAAATTGGATGAGAAATGCTTCAGTGAGATCGAATATCTGCGATCGATCTAGCGCAAAGAGTTGGTCGGCATGATCCAGGACAATCACTAGCCCAGGCAGCGTGGCCGAAAGAGTGATCATGTCGTCTAGAAGGCGAACCCAATCGTCAGCTTTGTACGGACGATGCGTACCCTGCATTGCAGTACCAACTGCATTGCAGGTCCCTTTTGGATTTGAAGCAAGCAACCGACAATCGACATAGGCACAGCGAATGCGTGCTTCGTCGAGTGACCGTCGGATGCTCCTGAGTCCCTCGTCGAATTCATCTGACGCTTCGATCTCCCGTGCTTCGACCTCGCGCCCCTCCACAAAATGAACGCACGCAGATGTTGATCTAGTGACATCGGTATAGCCTCTCATTGGGTTTCACTCCAGTTCGTTATCTCGAAGGCGCTGCTTCGAATCGAGTCCATTTCAGCGGTTGCGCCGTAGTCGTATCGTAGTGATCAAGGGACACGTAGAACACTCGCGGATTCTTGGGCGAATATGCAATGCGAACAGGTCCGGCGCCTCCTGGAAGTCCAAGATCAAAGATTTCGTAGAGCGGACCACCGTGTCGCGGCAACTGCACCCGCGCATCGTCGAACCTAAGCCATTCCCGTATTTCCGCCGTCCCCTGAGCGATTTCCTGTGTTCGAAACCAAACCAGTCGCTCCTCCTCAGACCCGATGAAGCGGGCCCTGAACTCTTCAGTGGGTGCAAACGGGTGATCTATATCCGGGTATTCATAGCCGAACCCGGGATGAGCATCGTGATTGTTGACTGCGGCATTGGCGCCCGCCTGACTGCCGACATTGATCTGCCCCGCATCCCCACCCGTCACCGCCACCGCCAGCCCGCTCACCAGCGCGGCGAACTGCACCGTATCGTCTCTTCTCCCATACGCCTGCGCAGCCATCTCGCCGATCGCCGCACCCAGCGCCCCCGCTCCGCAACCGCTGGCGCGCTCCGCTCTCGCCGCACCCACCATGCACCCGGCGATCGCATGCGCCGCCTTGTTGGTGAAGTCGTCCAGCGTGCCGTCGACCGTCAGATCGCCGATGGCATTGGCGCCCTGCGCCGCCACCGTGTCCAGCAGCGCGGCCTTGATCCCCTCGCTCAGGTT
>NZ_JAVDRF010000030.1:0-3001 GCF_031454625.1 Variovorax soli | reverse complement strand
AGTGTTCACGTGTCCGCCAAGAAAAAAGTGGAGTAGTGAACACGATGCTCCTAGGCCGGCCCACAGGAATCAAGGCGGGTTGGCCGGACGCTTACACTGCGCAGGCGCGCTCGCGGCTGCAGATCGGCAACCGTGTCGAACACAACACTGGAGACCTGAATGGCAGACGACAAGACCAAGGTGGGCGGCCAGGATCGCGCCCGCATTAACATCAATGAAGACTACGAGGTCAGGGACGGATGCAAGTCCCTTGGTGTCACGGAGGACGAGCTGCGCAGGGCCGTCGCGGCCGTCGGCGACCGTGCCGACAAGGTGCGCGAACACTTGGGCAAGACGTAGTGTCCAGCGCCTCGCCTATGGGCTGCGTGATCTGCGCTTGGAGTTCTGGCTGCACAACTTTGTCGCGGCCTCACCGGATGCGTCAAACATAAGGTGGAAAGTTCTTCACCGTAACGGTGGACAAGACAGTGGATAAGGCGGTGCGCATCGCTATAAACCGTTGTCCGATAGGCATTTGCCAGGCTGTGCCTAAAAAATGACGCAGCCCTTTCGCGCACAACCTCTCCCTTGACCGTTAGAAGGAGCAAGGGCGGCCGTGAAATCTGCCACTGACAGATGCTTGGCGGGCGCGCATGATGCAGAAATGTCCAGATCACTCGTCCTGCTTCTTAGTCCACTGATGGCCGTAGGTCTCGTGTATGCCTTTGGCATCGGTGCAGTGATCATTTGCTTTGTCCTCGCTCTCCTTACGTTAATGCTTTCGACTGGCGAAAGCGAAGACGCATCCACGGAAGGCAACGGCCCCAACTTCCCCTACTCGACGGTCGCGGCCGGGCTATAAGCTCGCGGTCGGCAGTGCTGGCTGACTGTGGAGCGTGAGGCGGAGGCCCCCGAGGCGCCATCTCAGCTCGCTTCGGGGGCAGCCCTACAGCCCGACCGAGATGTCCCTCGACTTCGGACCGCGCTTAAATCGTTGAGCCGGGATCGCGTTCTCCCGCTTCACCTTCACCCAGTCGCTCGAGCGGACGCCAGGCTGGTAGGTGCTGGTCAGGCGCTTGGCCACCAGCCCCTCGAGCTTCAGCGGTAGCACGGCGTGATCGAAGAGGGTGCGCCCGTCGCCCTCGAAGTGGCCCACGGGCAGCACAGAGCCGGCTTCAGCAAGCAGCGGCACCAGCAACGCCTTGCGCTCTACCAGCGGCAGGGCCATGACAGGCTCGCCGTCGAGCACCAGCACGTCGAATGCGCAGTAGACGACCCAATCGGCGCCGGGCAGCAGCCGGCGGCGCAACGCCCGCGTTTGGAGCCTGTCGAAGTCGCTGCGGCCGATGTCGTCCAGCACCACGATCTCGCCGTCCGTCACGTGCGGCCCGTTCTCCACGCGCGCGAGTGCATCGGCGACCTCCGGGAACCACTTCGTCATATCGCTGCCGTTCTTCGATCGGAGGAACGCGGCGCCGCCGCCGAACTCCGCGAGGCACCGATACCCGTCATACTTGATCTCGAACAGCCAGCCAAGCGCGACGAGATCGAATGGCCGCTCATCGACCAGCATGGGCCGGAGCGTATCGACGATCTCGGGCTTTGGAGCGGATGCGCGCAGCATGGCAAGAGGATGCACGCGGCGCCCTGGCGTGCTGTCAGCGACTACCACCGGCCGTCGTGAGATCGTCGAGCACGCACACATCCCCGTCAACGATGTAGGGCCCGCCGGCCACAGCGGCGAGCGGCCGCGCGATCTCAGGAACCACTTCGTGGCGTCAGCGCCATTGCGCGTGCGAAGCTCGCAAGAGCTAGACCCGAAGCGCGCGAGCAGGCGGTACCGTCGTCGTTCAGCTCGTAGATCCAGCCCGGCTCGTCGAGATGAGCGGCCGCTCGTCCAGCAGCATTGGGATGATTTCGTCCAGAGTCACACCGCGCCCGGTGCGAGCGCCCGCGCGCCGGCGGCGTCAGGACTCAGGGACGGGGTCAGAGGCTTTCGACCTGGCTCTCTTCCAATGACGAGATCACCGCCCTGAGGGCACGCAGGCGCTCGTTGGCGGGTTCCTCAGCCAAGGCTGTGCGCCCATGGCGCGCTGGGGTCGCATCTTCTTCCCATTCTTTCCTCTTCGCCATCGACTCCAGCAGGGTCGCAATGATCGCGCCAGCAAACGATGCGAGGGCAATGAGAAATGCGATCACCAGCAGCAGCCGCTGAAAGTCCGTACCCGGCGACGATGCGTAAGGTGCCGCTGGCGCAGGCGGGAAGATGACGTCCAGGCTGAGCAAACCCAGCACCAGAATGGTCGAGACTGCGGCCACCCAGCCAAAGAGCCGCCGATGCTTGCCGTGCATTCTTGCTGGTGAGTTCATGTTCGGCTCGGCCTGTTCAATGGGTTGGGCAGCATGGGAAAAATTACATGAATTAATGCTCTTGCATTACAGAGCGCGGGTCAAGGGTGGTCCGGTCAGTTAGGGGCGCGAAGATGCCCACGTGCAGAGTGGGACGATGCCTACATCCCGTGCGGCTGAGCAGCCCACCCTGGGACCACCCAAGGAGACAACCATGCCAGACGACACCACTCAGACTGCCCGCGACCGCAAGTTCATCTCGCTCGAGCAGGATTACGAAATCCGAGACTGGGCCACCAGCCTCGGCTGCACAGAGGATGAGCTACGCGCCGCGGTGAAGGCCGTTGGCAACTCTGCCGACGCCGTGCGCAAGTACTTCTCGATCCTAGAGGCGAAGGGGTGACCGCTTCTGCGGACCAGGCGCACTTGCAAGTACAAGCCCGCTGGGAAAAATCCTCAAGCTCAGGCCCTGCAAGCATCGCTTGCAAGCAGCCTCAAGAAGAAGTACCTGCGGAGGAATTGATGGCCACACGTCTGAGATCATGACCGACAGAAATTGTCACTTCTGCCACGGCGCAGGCTGGGTCTGTGCCGACCACCCAGACCGCCCTTCGGGTTTGCTTGAAATCCAGGGCGGCTGCGAGTGCGGGGCCGACGGGGTCCCCTGTGTCTG
>NZ_JAVDRF010000029.1:0-3650 GCF_031454625.1 Variovorax soli | reverse complement strand
TGCACCGCGTTGGTGGTGAGTCCGTCGATCGCCTGGTTGGTCGCAAACAGCTGGCTGCCGTTGACGGCATCGGTGCTGCTGGCGCTCACTCGGCCTGCGGCCACGTTGGTGATCTGGCGCTCCGCGCCGGCCGCGCCCACACTCACCGTGTTCGTGGGCGTGGTGCCCGCGTAGGTGTATGCCTTGCCGCCGATGGTGTCGCCGGTGGTCGCATTGGCCGCAGCCGCTGCCGAGCCGCTGCCCAGCACCACCGCGCCCGTCAGCCCTGCACCCACATTCACGTTGTTGCCCAGCACGAAGACGTCGGTCGAGCCCGCATCGATGCTGTTGTTGTTACCCACCGAGTAGGAGTTGGCGCCGTCGATGATGCTCGGGTCGCCGAAGGCGCCGGAGTTGTTGCCGCTGACCACATTGCCGGTGCCGATGCTGATGGCGTTCTTGCCGGTGGCCTGGGCACCATTGCCCATCGCAATGGCGTTGACATTGCTGGCAAAGGCCAGCGGCCCCACCGCCACGCTGTCGGCACCCAAGGCCAAGCTGTCGGGCTGGGTCGAGTTGGCGTTGAAATACTTGGTCGCACTGTTGAGCTGGCTGATGTTCACCGCGTCGGTGTCGGCCGTGCCCGGTGCGACGTTCGTGATCCGGCGTTCCGCGCCGACGCTGCCTACGGACACCACGTTGTCCTGGCCCCCGTCAAAGGAGTTGTTGCCCAGGGCGACCGAGTTTTGGCCAATGCTTTCCGCGCCCGAACCAATGGCCGTGCTGTCGGTGCCGGTTGAGTTGGGTGCGACGTAGGTCGTGGGATTGCCCGTGACCCACTTGTTGGTCGCCGTGGTCAGCTGGCTGAAGTTCACCGCATCGTTGGCGAGCGCGCCATCGGCCACGTTGTGGATGGTGGTGGCAGTGCCGCCCGGATTGAGCGTGACCGTGCTCTTGCTCGCGTCGTCGTACTGCACCGCGTTGGTGGTGAGTCCGTCGATCGCCTGGTTGGTCGCAAACAGCTGGCTGCCGTTGACGGCATCGGTGCTGGCTGCCGTGACGCGGCCGGCGGCCACGTTGGTGATCGTGCGCTCGGCGCCCGCGCTGCCCACCGAGACGGTGCCCACCGGCGCCGTGCCCGCGAAGTTGTAGGCAGTCCCGGCAATCGTGGCGCCGGCCGTGCCCACCGCCGCAGCGGTGCTGGCGTTGGCCCCCAGCGCCACGTCATTGGCGTTGTTGGCCACCGCGTTCTGGCCGATGGCCACCGCGTCAGTGCCGATCGCCTGGCTGTCCGCACCGATGGAGTTGGCGTGGAAGTACTTGGTGCCCTTGTCGTTGATGTTGGTGACCGTGTCGCCCAGGTTGGTCACGTTGGTATTGGTCGCGAACAGCTGGCTGCCGTTGACCGCATCGGTGCTGGTGGCGCTCAGGTCACCGGCGGCCAGGTTGGTGATCTTGGTGCTGGTGGTGCCGCCCGGGTTGAGCGTGACGGTGGTCTTGCTCGCATCGTCGTACTGCACCGCGTTGCCAGCCACGCCGCTGACGGCCCGGAGCTGGCTGACGTTGACCGCATCGGTGTCGCCCGAGCCAGCCGCCACGTTGGTGATGCGGCGCTCCCCACCTGCAGCGCCCACGCTCACCTCGCCCACCGGCGCGGTGCCGGCAATGACAGCCGCTACGTTGGGGTTGTAGGCAGGATTCAGCAGACCCGTGCCGTTGGCCACCGAGTTGGCGCCCAAGGCTACGCTGTTGTTGGCGCTGACGCTGGTGTTGTTCCCCAGCGCCATCGCGTCGATGACGTTCGCGGCGATGACCGCGTTGCTGCCCATCACGAGGGCACCGGTGGCGCCCGTGTTCACCGCGGAGTTGTTGCCCACCACGAACGAGCCGTCCGCGCCGGCGTCGATCAGGTTGTTGTTGCCCAGGGCATAGGCCTGGTTGGCATTGATGGTGTTGGGGTCGCCGATGGCGCCGGAGTTGTTGCCATTGACGATGTTGCCCGTACCGATGCTGATGGCGCCGGTACCCAGCGCCTGGGCACCAGCGCCCAGGGCAATGGCGTTGTCGCCGTTGGCGACGTTGCCCGCGCCGATGCTGATGGCGTTTTCGCCGCTGGCCTGGGCAGCATTGCCTACGGCAATGGTATTGACGGTGTCTGCCGCGGCACCCAGACCAATCGCTACGGCGCTTCTGCCGCTTGCTCGAGTGCTGGCGCCCATGGCGACAGCCTCTTTTCCATCAGCCTCGGACAGGTAGCCAATGGCGGAGGAGATGTCACCGTTCGCTATCGCCCCTGAACCAAGCGCCACGGCATTGAGACCGGATGTACTCGCGAAGTCGCCGATGGCCACCCCGTAGGCCTTGCTGCTCGACGACCCATTACCCAGAGCGATGCTACTTACGTCTTGCGCAGTAGCCCCATTGCCCATGGCGACGGCGTTCAGACCACCGGCCACGGCCCCCACACCCACAGCCACCGCGTCAGTGCCGATCGCCTGGCTGTCCGCACCGATGGAGTTGGCGTGGAAGTACTTGGTGCCCTTGTCGTTGATGTTGGTGACCGTGTCGCCCAGGTTGGTCACGTTGGTGTTGGTCGCAAACAGCTGGCTGCCGTTGACCGCATCGGTGCTGGTGGCGCTCAGGTCACCGGCCGCCAGGTTGGTGATCTTGGTGCTGGTGGTGCCGCCCGGATTGAGCGTGACCGTGCTCTTGCTCGCGTCGTCGTACTGCACCGCGTTGGTGGTGAGTCCGTCGATCGCCTGATTGGTCGCAAACAGTTGGCTGCCGTTGACGGCGTCGGTGCTGCTGGCGCTCAATTGGCCCGCGGCCACGTTGGTGATGGTGCGCTCGGCGCCCGCGCTGCCCACCGAGACGGTGCCCACCGGCGCCGCGCCCGCGAAGTTGTAGGCAGTTCCGGCAATCGTGGCGCCGGCCGTGCCCACCGCCGCAGCGGTGCTCGCGTTGGCCCCCAACGCCACGTCATTGGCGTTGTTGGCCACCGCGTTCTGGCCGATGGCCACCGCGTCGGTGCCGATCGCCTGACTGTCCGCACCGACGGAATTGGCGTGGAAGTACTTGGTGCCCTTGTCGTTGATGTTGGTGACCGTGTCGCCCAGGTTGGTCACGTTGGTGTTGGTGGCGAACAGCTGGCTGCCATTGACCGCGTCCGTGCTGTTGGCGCTCAGGTCACCGGCCGTCAGGTTGGTGATCTTGGTGCTGGTGGTGCCGCCGGGGTTGAGCGTGATGGTGGTCTTGCCCGCGTCGTCGTACTGCACCGCGTTGCCGCTCAGCGCATTCAGCTGGCTCACGTTCACCGCATCGGTGGCGTTCACGCCGGCGGCCACGTTGCCGATGACCTTGCCGCCCGCGTCGATGCCGCCAGTCGTCACGCTCGGCCCACCCGCGATGGTCAGGCCGGTGTTGTTGATCACCGTGCCGCCGGTGGTCACGCTGGTGAAGCTCGGGGTGTCGACGGTGGCCACCGAGATCTGGTTGCCGCTTTGAGTGACCGTGATGTTCTTGCCATTGGCAAAGTCCACCGTGTCGCCCGCCTTGATAGTGGCCCCTGCCACTCCATTGGCGCTCAGGTTCCAGCCCTTGCCTGCCGTCGTCGCGACATCTTCGATGGCCTGGTTGGTCGCAAACAGCTGGCTGCCATTGACCGCGTCCGT
>NZ_JAVDRF010000028.1:0-3990 GCF_031454625.1 Variovorax soli | reverse complement strand
GGCCTGGAGGCCAACTACGTGCGCGGCATCGCCAAGCTGAGCGCCGCACAGCTGGCCGAGTGGTGGGGCGTGAATACCGCCAACGCCTGCGGCGTGCTGTCGCTGCTCGGCCAGGCCCAGATCCCCGTCTACGAAATCAACGCCACCACGGCCGGCAGCTGCCCCGGCACCGTGGCCGCCCTCACTGATCTGTCCATCGAGCACGTCTGGGTCAAGACCAAGATCAACGGCAGCTGGTACGTCTTCGACCCCAGCTACAAGCCCCACACCTTCAAGAGCGGCATCGACCTCGCCAGCCCCAGCACCACCGGCTACGACGCCGCGAGCTACCTGTCCTCCGCCCAGAGCGGCGCCACCGTCACTGCCGACTACGTCCAGAACCTCAATCGAGCCAACATCCGCAACAACCTGGCTACCTACGCCACCAAGCTCGCCGGCTACCTGCGCGCCAACAAGCCCGCCGCCACCCTGGACGACGTGCTTGGCGGCAAGACCGTGGTTCCTTTCTATGGCGCCTTGCGCCAGACCGCATTGCCGTACCAGAACACCGCCTGGGGCAGCGAGGAGCTCGCCGAACTGCCGGCCTACATGAAGCCCACCCTGCGCGTGCAGTACCAGGGCATCGACCAGACCTACACGTCCGACGCCATCTACGGCAAGCGCCTGAGCATCACCTACAACGCCGGCAACCAGCCCGTCCTCAAGCTCGACGGCGTGGCCGTCGGAGCGCCCGGCACCGCCGTCACTCCGGGCACCGCCAGCCCCATCACCTTCACCGTCACCCACAACGCCTACGTCTCCACCTTCGCCAACCACAGCTTCACCCAGAGGATCTTGGGCGGCGGGACCAACACCTTCCTGATTGCCAATGGCTGGGGCCCGGCCGGCCGTGGCCCTGCCGAGAACTACCGAAGGACGCTGAGCGACCTGAAGGCCTCGGGCGCCGCCGACACCTCCGAGCCCCTCTTGGGCAGCACCCTGGGCGTGATCGGCGCGCAGTGGATTGCGCAGAACACCCACGCGGGCACCCTCACCGAGCGCATCGCCGACACCACCCTCCTGCACCAGCACCAGGTGGGCATCGTGGGCTACACCGGCAGCGCCTATGTCGACCTGCCGAGCAACATGCTCTCGGTGGCCAACCTCGCGGGCAGCCTCGACAAGGAGAGCGCGGCCTTCGCCAACTGGGCGATGCACCTGAGCATCCTGGAGTCCGCCGCCGTGCAGCAGACCACCGGTGTGCCGGCGGTGTCCACCGTCAAGCTCATGGACCTGGCGTCTGGCGCCGGTCAGCGCATCTACAGCGCCACGTCCGCCAACTACGCCAGCGCCGTGCAGCCGAACCTCGTGAACTGCGGACCTCACCTGGCCAACTTCAGCAGCTATCTCGCCTCCGGCCTGCGCCTGATCCTGCCGGCGCGCTGCGACATCGCAGAGAACAACTGGAGCGGGGCGGGCTACTTCACGGTGGGTTCGGGCCTGTACCTCGGTTCCATCATCAGCAACGGCCTCTCGGGCGGCTATGCCACCCTGGCGCAGCCGAGCGTCTTCACCAACACCGCCGTCGGTGCCGCCATGCCTGCGCCGCCGTCCATCGAGAACTACTCGGGCTCGGCCTACGGCGACCCCATCGACATGGTGGCGGGGAACTTCCTCTACAACCACGAGGACCTCAACGTGGGCGTGGGCAGCTTCCCCCAGAGCCTGGGCTTCCAGCGCCTGTACAGCTCCGGCTTGCGCAACCAGAACGGCCCACTGGGCCGGGGCTGGACCCACAACTTCAACGCCAGCGCTGCCCTCAACTCCGACGGCTTCCAGGCCATGGGCGAAGACTCGGCGCTGGACGCCGTCGGCACCCTGGTCGAGCACAAGGCCTCCTTCGACCTGCTGATGGACCCGGCACGGCCATTGAGCAAGCTCGTCACGGCCACCCTCGGCCAACGCTGGTTCGGCGACCAGTTGATCGACAACACCGTCGTCGTCACCCAGGGCCTCAATGGTGAGGTCTTCGCCAAGCTGCCCGACGGCAGCTACAACCCGCCGCCGGGCAAGGCCGCCAGGCTCACCAAGAACACCGATGGCAGCTACAGCTACGAAACCCTGCACCGCGCGGTGCTGAAGTTCAACGCCGCGGGCAAGCCCGAGAGCTACACCGAGCCCAGCGGCATCCAGGCGAGGTTCACCTACTCGGGCAACGACCTCACGCAGGTGCAGAACAGCCTCGGACGCACCTTGAGCTTCACCAACGCCAGCGGACGCATCACCCAGGTGAGCGATGGCATGCGTTCCGTCAGCTATGCCTATGACGCCAGCGCCAACCTCACGAGCTTCACCAGCGCCGTCAACCGCAGCACCACCTTCGCCTACGGCCTGCCCGGCCAGATGACGAGCCTGTATTACCCGAGCTTCCCCACGGTGGCCGCCGCCACCAACGTCTACGACAGCCTGGGCCGCGTCAAGACCCAGACCAATGCACGCGGCAAGACCTACGAATACTTCTTCGCGGGCTCGCGCACCGAGGAGATCGGCCCCGGCGGCACGGCCCGCACCAACTACCTCGATGCCCAGGGCAACACCATCCAGTCCAGCACCCCCGCGGGCAACTGGACCGTCAGCACCTACGACGGCCAGTCGCGCCTGATCCGCAAGCAATTCCCGGAGGGCAACGCCACCGAGTACGCCTACGACGATGCTTCTTGTGCCGGTGCCGACAAGCGCTGCACCCACAACGTCAAGACCATCACCAGCATCCCCAAGCCCGCCAGCGGCCTGGTCAGCCTGAGCCAGGGCTTCAGCTACGACAGCGCCTTCAACCAGGTGACCAGCGCCACCGATGCCCGCGGCAAGACCACCAGCTACAGCTACACCGCGCAGGGCCTGCCGCTGACCGTCACCGCGCCACCGGACCCTTCCGGCATGGCCCCGCAGACCAGCTACGCCTACAGCGCCTACACCCCCAGCGGCTATCCGAGCTTCTACCTGCCCACCTCGAAGACCGTCAGGACCAGCGCCGGCAACAGCACGGTGACCGCCACCACCTACAACGCCGCCAACAAGTACGTGCCGCAGACCAGCACGGTCGATGCGGGCGTGGGCAAGCTCAACCTGACAAGCAGCTTCACCTACGACGCGGTCGGCAACCTCACCGGGGTCGATGGCGCGCGCACCGATGTCGCCGACAGCGTCAGCACCGTCTACGACAGCGAGCGCCGGCCGATGCAGATCACCGATGCGTTGGGCAAGCTGACCCTGATGGCCTACGACGCCGACGGCCGCCTGCTCAAGACCGCAGCCCAGGTGGGCGTCCAATGGCTCCTGAACTGCAAGCGCTACAGCGAGAGCGGCAAGGTCGTGCGCGAATGGGGCCCGGCCCTGATCACCAAGACTCCCTTCTGTCCCGCCGACGCCGCACCGGTGCCCATCACCGACATCGCCTACGACGACCTGGATCGGCCCTTCCGCACCACGCAGTACCTCCCCACGACCGATGGCGGCAACCGCGTCACCGAGACCGTCTACAACCTCGACGACAGCGTGCAGTCGGTCAACAAGGCGGTAGGCACGGCACTGGCGCAGGCCTACGTCACCTACACCTACACGCCCAACGGCCAGGTGAACTCGATCAAGGACGCGAAGAACAACCTCACCGTCCACACCTACGACGGCTTCGACCGGCTTGCCAGGACGTACTACCCGCTGCCGGCCACGCCCAACTACGCCAACGCCAATGACTACGAGGAGAACGGCTACGACGCCAATGGCAACGTCATCTCCATGCGCAAGCGCAACGGGCAGACCGTCACCCAGGCCTGGGACAACCTCGACCGCCTGACGGCCCGCAGCTATCCGAACACCGCCGACAACGTCCAGTTCGGCTACGACCTGCGCGGGCTCAGGACCTCGGCCCAGTTCGCCAACGGCAGCCATGCCATCGGCTACGCCTGGGACAACGCCGCTCGGCTGAGCGCCACCACGGCCGGCGGCAAGACC
>NZ_JAVDRF010000027.1:0-5613 GCF_031454625.1 Variovorax soli | reverse complement strand
GAGGGGTTTGGGTGAGTTGGTGGCTGATCGGGTGGTTGGCGGGGCTCTAAAAAACTTCAAAAAAGTTTGTTGGTTCTTAAAAAACCGTGTAATAATCTAAGGCTTCGCTGATCGCAGCGGGGTTGGCAAGAAAGGCAGAGGATGTCTGGCTTGCGGGGATCGTTAAAAACATACAGCCGATAAGCGTGGGCGTTTGAGGCGAATGGCCAAGTTCTTCGGAACGAAGCCTTTTAGGCTTTAAATGCTCATGAGAATAGAAGTGAAGTTCACTTCAATTCCGTTTTTATGAGTTTGTCTCGCGAGAGACGTTAAATTCAAGATCGAACTATAGAGTTTGATCCTGGCTCAGATTGAACGCTGGCGGCATGCCTTACACATGCAAGTCGAACGGCAGCACGGGAGCAATCCTGGTGGCGAGTGGCGAACGGGTGAGTAATACATCGGAACGTGCCCAATCGTGGGGGATAACGCAGCGAAAGCTGTGCTAATACCGCATGAGATCTACGGATGAAAGCAGGGGACCGCAAGGCCTTGCGCGAATGGAGCGGCCGATGGCAGATTAGGTAGTTGGTGAGGTAAAGGCTCACCAAGCCTGCGATCTGTAGCTGGTCTGAGAGGACGACCAGCCACACTGGGACTGAGACACGGCCCAGACTCCTACGGGAGGCAGCAGTGGGGAATTTTGGACAATGGGCGCAAGCCTGATCCAGCCATGCCGCGTGCAGGATGAAGGCCTTCGGGTTGTAAACTGCTTTTGTACGGAACGAAAAGGCTTTCTCTAATAAAGAGGGCTCATGACGGTACCGTAAGAATAAGCACCGGCTAACTACGTGCCAGCAGCCGCGGTAATACGTAGGGTGCAAGCGTTAATCGGAATTACTGGGCGTAAAGCGTGCGCAGGCGGTGATGTAAGACAGTTGTGAAATCCCCGGGCTCAACCTGGGAACTGCATCTGTGACTGCATTGCTGGAGTGCGGCAGAGGGGGATGGAATTCCGCGTGTAGCAGTGAAATGCGTAGATATGCGGAGGAACACCGATGGCGAAGGCAATCCCCTGGGCCTGCACTGACGCTCATGCACGAAAGCGTGGGGAGCAAACAGGATTAGATACCCTGGTAGTCCACGCCCTAAACGATGTCAACTGGTTGTTGGGTCTTCACTGACTCAGTAACGAAGCTAACGCGTGAAGTTGACCGCCTGGGGAGTACGGCCGCAAGGTTGAAACTCAAAGGAATTGACGGGGACCCGCACAAGCGGTGGATGATGTGGTTTAATTCGATGCAACGCGAAAAACCTTACCCACCTTTGACATGTACGGAATTTGCCAGAGATGGCTTAGTGCTCGAAAGAGAACCGTAACACAGGTGCTGCATGGCTGTCGTCAGCTCGTGTCGTGAGATGTTGGGTTAAGTCCCGCAACGAGCGCAACCCTTGTCATTAGTTGCTACATTTAGTTGGGCACTCTAATGAGACTGCCGGTGACAAACCGGAGGAAGGTGGGGATGACGTCAAGTCCTCATGGCCCTTATAGGTGGGGCTACACACGTCATACAATGGCTGGTACAAAGGGTTGCCAACCCGCGAGGGGGAGCTAATCCCATAAAACCAGTCGTAGTCCGGATCGCAGTCTGCAACTCGACTGCGTGAAGTCGGAATCGCTAGTAATCGTGGATCAGAATGTCACGGTGAATACGTTCCCGGGTCTTGTACACACCGCCCGTCACACCATGGGAGCGGGTTCTGCCAGAAGTAGTTAGCCTAACCGCAAGGAGGGCGATTACCACGGCAGGGTTCGTGACTGGGGTGAAGTCGTAACAAGGTAGCCGTATCGGAAGGTGCGGCTGGATCACCTCCTTTCTGGAAACAATGCCGTTCAAATTGAACGCCCACACTTATCGGTTGTTGGAAGAGGTCGATTCGTTTCGGCCATGGGTCTGTAGCTCAGCTGGTTAGAGCACCGTCTTGATAAGGCGGGGGTCGTTGGTTCGAGCCCAACTAGACCCACCATCTTCTGATATCCAGGCGAGAGGACATCGGGGGATTAGCTCAGCTGGGAGAGCACCTGCTTTGCAAGCAGGGGGTCGTCGGTTCGATCCCGTCATCCTCCACCAACACTCTGGTAGGCATCCATTCAACACCAAAGCGGCCTTGTGCGAGTGCGCGAGGCTTCTTTGTTGTTGATCGAGATTGTTCGATCAATCGGCTGTTCTTTAAAAATTCATAGAGTCGAATCAGCGTTGCTGGTGGAAACTGCACATTCGTAAAGGTTTAGTGCGGACCGTGCCACCGGCAACAAGAATTTTTGATTGCGTCAAATGAACTTCACTTCGAAGCAATTCGAGCTGTGAAGGCGGCATAACGCGCCAGGTGAAAGACCTGGCATATTCCTTGATGGCTTTGGTTTCTGTGAAGAAACGTCAAAGTTATAGGGTCAAGTGAATAAGAGCATGTGGTGGATGCCTTGGCGATGATAGGCGACGAAGGACGTGATAGCCTGCGATAAGCTTCGGGGAGCTGGCAAATTAGCTTTGATCCGGAGATTTCCGAATGGGGAAACCCACCGAAAGGTATCGTTATCTGAATACATAGGGTAACGAGGCGAACCGGGTGAACTGAAACATCTCAGTAGCTCGAGGAAAAGACATCAACCGAGATTCCGAAAGTAGTGGCGAGCGAAATCGGAAGAGCCTGTTAGTGATAGCACAAGACTTAACGGAACGGCTTGGAAAGGCCGGCCATAGTGGGTGATAGCCCCGTACGTGAAAAGACTTGTGTGGTACTGAGCTGACGAAAAGTAGGGCGGGACACGAGAAATCCTGTCTGAAGATGGGGGGACCATCCTCCAAGGCTAAATACTCATCATCGACCGATAGTGAACTAGTACCGTGAGGGAAAGGCGAAAAGAACCCCGGGAGGGGAGTGAAATAGATCCTGAAACCGCATGCTTACAAAAAGTCGGAGCCCGCAAGGGTGACGGCGTACCTTTTGTATAATGGGTCAGCGACTTACATTCAGTGGCAAGGTTAACCGAATAGGGAAGCCGTAGAGAAATCGAGTCCGAATAGGGCGTCCAGTCGCTGGGTGTAGACCCGAAACCAAGTGATCTATCCATGGCCAGGATGAAGGTGCCGTAACAGGTACTGGAGGTCCGAACCGACTAGTGTTGCAAAACTAGCGGATGAGCTGTGGATAGGGGTGAAAGGCTAAACAAACTTGGAAATAGCTGGTTCTCTCCGAAAACTATTTAGGTAGTGCCTCAAGTATTACCTTCGGGGGTAGAGCACTGTTTTGGCTAGGGGGTCATGGCGACTTACCAAACCAAGGCAAACTCCGAATACCGAAGAGTACAGCTTGGGAGACAGAGCACCGGGTGCTAACGTCCGGACTCAAGAGGGAAACAACCCAGACCGCCAGCTAAGGTCCCTAAAATTGGCTAAGTGGGAAACGAAGTGGGAAGGCTAAAACAGTCAGGATGTTGGCTTAGAAGCAGCCATCATTTAAAGAAAGCGTAATAGCTCACTGATCGAGTCGTCCTGCGCGGAAGATGTAACGGGGCTAAGCCAGTTACCGAAGCTGCGGATGCACAGTTTACTGTGCGTGGTAGGAGAGCGTTCTGTAAGCCTGTGAAGGTGCGTTGTAAAGCGTGCTGGAGGTATCAGAAGTGCGAATGCTGACATGAGTAGCGTTAAAGGGGGTGAAAAGCCCCCTCGCCGTAAGCGCAAGGTTTTCTACGCAACGTTCATCGGCGTAGAGTGAGTCGGCCCCTAAGGCGAGGCAGAGATGCGTAGCTGATGGGAAACAGGTCAATATTCCTGTACCGATGTGTAGTGCGATGTGGGGACGGATCTTAATAGGTCATCCGGGTGTTGGATATCCCGGTTTAGTTGGAAGTAGGCGTGCGTTAGGCAAATCCGGCGCACATATACCGAGGCCAACGATCGAGCCAGCTTGCTGGTGAAGTGACTGAACGAGGTTCCAGGAAAAGCCACTAAGCTTCAGCTGCACACGACCGTACCGCAAACCGACACTGGTGCGCGAGATGAGTATTCTAAGGCGCTTGAGAGAACTCAGGAGAAGGAACTCGGCAAATTGACACCGTAACTTCGGAAGAAGGTGTGCCCTATTAGTGTGAAGTGAACAACGGAGCATGAACGGGTTGCAAAAAATCGGTGGCTGCGACTGTTTATTAAAAACACAGCACTCTGCAAACACGAAAGTGGACGTATAGGGTGTGACGCCTGCCCGGTGCTGGAAGATTAAATGATGGGGTGCAAGCTCTTGATTGAAGTCCCAGTAAACGGCGGCCGTAACTATAACGGTCCTAAGGTAGCGAAATTCCTTGTCGGGTAAGTTCCGACCTGCACGAATGGCGTAACGATGGCCACACTGTCTCCTCCTGAGACTCAGCGAAGTTGAAATGTTTGTGATGATGCAATCTCCCCGCGGAAAGACGGAAAGACCCCATGAACCTTTACTGTAGCTTTGTATTGGACTTTGAACAGATCTGTGTAGGATAGGTGGGAGGCTTTGAAGTGCGGTCGCTAGATCGCATGGAGCCAACGTTGAAATACCACCCTGGTGTGTTTGAGGTTCTAACCTAGGTCCATCATCTGGATCGGGGACAGTGCATGGTAGGCAGTTTGACTGGGGCGGTCTCCTCCCAAAGCGTAACGGAGGAGTTCGAAGGTACGCTAGTTACGGTCGGACATCGTGACGATAGTGCAATGGCATAAGCGTGCTTAACTGCGAGACTGACAAGTCGAGCAGATGCGAAAGCAGGACATAGTGATCCGGTGGTTCTGTATGGAAGGGCCATCGCTCAACGGATAAAAGGTACTCTGGGGATAACAGGCTGATACCGCCCAAGAGTTCATATCGACGGCGGTGTTTGGCACCTCGATGTCGGCTCATCTCATCCTGGGGCTGTAGCCGGTCCCAAGGGTATGGCTGTTCGCCATTTAAAGAGGTACGTGAGCTGGGTTTAAAACGTCGTGAGACAGTTTGGTCCCTATCTTCCGTGGGCGCTGCAGATTTGAGGAAGCCTGCTCCTAGTACGAGAGGACCGGAGTGGACACACCTCTGGTGTATCGGTTGTCACGCCAGTGGCATTGCCGAGTAGCTAAGTGTGGAAGAGATAACCGCTGAAAGCATCTAAGCGGGAAACTCGTTTCAAGATGAGATCTGCCGGGGCCTCGAGCCCCCTGAAGAGTCGTTCTAGACCAGGACGTTGATAGGTCGGGTGTGGAAGCGCAGCAATGCGTTAAGCTAACCGATACTAATTGCTCGTGCGGCTTGACCCTATAACTTTGATCTCCAAGATCAGGGTGTTATGCCAAGTGACGCAGTCAAAACCAAAAGCTGATCCAACTCTATGAATTCGCCATGCTGACTCCCATCAGCAAGGCAACCCTTTATGCCTGATGACCATAGCGAGGTGGTCCCACTCCTTCCCATCCCGAACAGGACAGTGAAACGCCTCAGCGCCGATGATAGTGCGGGTTCCCGTGTGAAAGTAGGTCATCGTCAGGCTCTTACAGCCCCAAAAAGCCCAACCAGCAATGGTTGGGCTTTTTGCTTTGTGCGTTCAGTGTAAGCTGGGGCTATATAGTTCTC
>NZ_JAVDRF010000026.1:0-10113 GCF_031454625.1 Variovorax soli | reverse complement strand
CATCGGGCCTCGGCGCGAGCGCGGGCGCGACTGTGGGCGGGACTGCCGGCACGGTCGTCGGGGGCGCGGTGCAGGCCGGGGTCACGGCGCTGGCGAGCCAGGCGAGCGTGGCGCTGATCAACAACCGGGGCGATGTCGGTGGAGCGCTGCACGAGCTGGGCTCGAGTGCCGGGGTGAAGAGCCTGCTCAATGCCATCGTCACGGGCGGCGTGCTGGCGGGGTTGAACCTCGACCCGACAGGCTTGCCGACCCCGGGAGGAGGTGCGCAGCCCTTGATGACACAGCTGGGGCAGAACCTGACCGCCGGTGTCGCGAGGGCCGTGATCGGCACGGCCATCAACGGCGGCAGCTTCGAGCGCAACCTGAGCGAGGGGATCAAGGCCGCGCTGCTGGACACGGTGGCGGCGCAGGGCGCCAATGCCATCGGCGATCTGACGGTCGACGGCACGCTGGATGAGTTCACCAACAAGGCCGCGCATGCGATCGCAGGCTGCATGGTGGGGGTGGCGAGAGCAGACCGCGCCAGCGGCTGCGGGGCGGGTGCGCTGGGTGCGGCGATCGGCGAGATCGCTGCTGAGGCCTATGGGCGCCAAGCCGACACCGTCCAGTTCGCGGCCATGGTGAGCGGGATTGCCGTTGCGATCACGGGTGGGGATGCAAGCCAGATCAGCATCGGCAGTCAGGCCGGCAGCAATGCGGCGGCGAACAACTATCTCGCACACCCGGAACAGATCCGCGATCCGAAGATGCAGCAACGCATCCTTGCCGCAGGCGAAGGGTGCATGGGGCCTTCCAGTTGCGAGGGTGTTGCGGCTCAGGCGCAGGCGCAGATCGATCTGCTCAGCGACGCCAGGATCACGAGCATGTGCGGCGGCGACACAGCTTGTGTGGCCGATCGACAGCTCGAACGCTCCATCTATGCACGCACCCGTGATGAAGCCACATCGAAGCTCGATCCCAGCATGGCTGCAGCAAAGTTCTTGAGTGATCTGGCGGGCCACAGCCCGTATCGCCCCGACGAGCTTTCTTCCGCGGTGACGCGGATGCAGAACGGTCGCTCCGACGAGGGCAACCCGGTCGACCAATATGTGCGCGACACGCTAGCCACCAGTCCCCCGCTGTTCGCCGCAGTTCTCGGTCTTTCGGTTATTGATGGGGATGGGGGAAAAGGCGTCTCCAAGCGCTCCGGAGTGAAGTTTGCAGATGAGGCCAAGCTTCAAGATCACTTCGAGCGGCACGGAGGCGATTTCGAGGCCAGAAGCGCCACCGAATATGAAGCAAGGGCCAGACAATTTCTCACTGGGCCAAAACCCGACAATGTCCTGGAGAAAAATAGACCAAATGGCGACGTGGTTCGCTTCAATCCGGCAACGGATGAATTCGGTGTGATCTCCTCAGACAGGAAGATCCGAACCTATTACAAACCCGATCCTGCCGTCCATGGCAAAGGATCAAACCTAGACTACTTCTATGCCCAATGACCTTCTGTTCACCTGTCCGGTATGCGGCTACGCGAGCCTGGATGAGCCTCCATACGACAGTCAGGGGTGTCCCACCTACAACATCTGTCCATGTTGCGGGACGGAATTCGGCTATGACGATGCATCCAGTTCGCACGGAAGGATTCGAGAAAAGTGGATCGCAGACGGAATGACCTGGTGGAGCAGTCGACTGAAACCTCCGCTGCATTGGGATCCGGTGCGCCAGCTCAGGGCGGCCAAACTCCTTGAGCCTTAAGGCGAATCGAGTCAAGTTCGAGATGATCCCCGCAACGCCTCACCGACCGGCTCGGGTCACTCAGGGGTAGAGATGACCTTTGAGGCAAGAAAAATGAAACTCAAATTGAGAACTCTGGTTCGTCCGGGCAACAAAGATGGATTGCCAGTTCGAATTAAGACCTCTACGCCGTGGCGGCTTAGAACGTTCAAGCTTATCGAAAAGGACGGGAGAAGCACGGAGGACCTTCGAGGCGAGGACCAATATATGCCCTCTCAGCTTTGCGATGATGTGACCTCGGAGTACGTGATTCAGGCCACATTCAAGGCAATTGAAGATGTCGCCAATGGTCGAATTCCTCAATGGCAATGCACGGGCAACGCTTGGACGGTGGTGCTTCGACCAAATGGCGCTACCTTTGAACACGCCATCATGGATGGTGCCCCGGGGGGGGAGGGTTAGCTTGGAAACCTACCGTCGCGCCCTCGAAGCCTGGCGAGATTTCCTCCTCGACGAAAGCTGCGATGAGCGGATCGTTGAACTGCCGGATTGAGCCTTCGCTCACAGTTCACCACTCTCCGTCGCCACTTGGGTCGAGCAGCTCGATCACGACCCCAACTCATCCCATGCCGATCACGCACAGCGCGACACAGCACAGCGGCCCCCCTCACACCCCCTGGATCACCGCCATGATGTTCCCCTCCGTATCCTTGAACCAGGCCGCCTTCGCCCCGCCCTGGTTCATGATCCCGTTCGCGTCCTGCCCCGGCATCTTGTAATCCTCGAACACCACGCCGCGCTTCTTCAATTCGGCCACTTCGCTCTCGATATCCGCGACCTGCCAGAAGGCCTGGCTGGCCTGCGAGGTGCCTGCGTTGGGCGTCGGGTACAGGAAGCAGCTGGTGCCTCCGGCGCAGTCGTAGACCACGCCGCCAGCCGTTTCCGTCTTCGGTTTGAACCCCAGCTTCTGCTCGTAGAACTGCCGCGCGCGGGCGACGTCCTTCGCGGGGATGTAGGCATACATCGGGGACTGCTGAAGCATCGTCATCTCCTTGAAAGCCGAAACCTGCATTCTGCGAGCCGAACGAATCGCCGATGTAGGAGCGCAGCCCGCCCGCATTCCGTGGCCCATATCGTCCCGATCGCGCCCCGATCGCCCGGCGCAGCGCCCGCCAGCCGCTGGCCATCCCCTTCGCCGCGCTCTAACCCCTTCGCACTAGTCAATCGCGCCGCCCTAGGCCATTAGCCAGATTTGCCGCGCCTGCCCCGCGCCCGAAACTAGATGTTTCCTATCCGGCGGGGCCCTCCCGCTATCGATGGAGCGCGGATGAGTTGGCGAACTAAAGTGGTTTGGAGCGAGGGGATGCTGCTGCAGCCCCAGCACCTGCAGCAAAGCGAGCGCCATGCCGACCATGCGCGGCATCTGCTGTTGCGGACCACCACGCCCTATGCCTGGGGCTTCGCCGAGCTGGAGATCGACCAGGCCTCGCTGTCGCTGGGCAAGCTGGCGCTGGTGCGCGCGGTGGGCGTGTTCGGAGACGGCACCGTGTTCGACATGCCGGCAGTCGATCCGCTGCCCGAGCCGATCGACATTCCCTCCGCCATGCGCGACGAGGCGGTGGTGCTGGCCCTCCCCTTGCGCCGCGCGGGCGCGCGCGAGGCCGACGCCGAAGCCTACGAAGACCTGGTGCGCCACCGCGTGCTCGAAACCGAAGTGCCCGACTCGAACACCGCCGGCGAACGCACCGCCGTGCTGCAGCTGGGCGCGCTCAATGCCCGCCTGCTGCGCGCCGGCGACGCCACCGATGCCTGGACCACGCTCAACGTCGCCCGCGTGGTCGAGCGCCGCACCGACAACCAGGTGCAGCTCGACCGCGCCCTGCTGCCGCCGCTGCTCGATGTCGCCGGCCACGCCGTCATTCGCGGCTGGCTCGACGAGCTGCTGGGCCTGCTGCGCCAGCGCGGCGAGGCATTGGCCGGGCGCATGACGCAGAGCGGCACCGGCGGCGTGGCCGAGATCGCCGACTTTCTTCTGCTGCAGACCGTCAACCGCAACGAGGCCGTGTTCGCGCACCTCGCCAGGAGCGCGACGCTGCATCCGCAGCGCTTCTTCGAGCAGGCGCTGGCATTGGCCGGCGATCTGGCGAGCTTCCGCGACGCGCGCCGCGTGGCCCGCTTCGCGCCCTATGTCCACGATGACCTGGCCATGAGCTTCAAGCCGCTGATGGACGACCTGCGGCGCAGCCTCTCGATGGTGCTCGAACAGTCGGCCATCCGCATCGATCTGCACGACCGCAAGCACGGCGTGCGCGTGGCGCTGATTCCCGACGTGGAGCTGCGGCGCAACGCCACCTTCGTGCTCGCGGTCAACGCGCAGATGCCCGGCGAGGCGCTGCGCGCGCGCTTCCCCACGCAGGTCAAGATCGGCCCGGTGGAGCGCATCCGCGACCTGGTCAACCTGGCGCTCCCCGGCGTCACGCTGATGCCGCTGCCGGTGGCACCGCGGCAGATCCCCTTCCACAGCGGCGCCAACTACTTCGAGCTCGAGACCCGCAACAGCGACCTGTGGCGCCAGCTCGAGCAGTCGGGCGGCATGGCGATGCACATCGCAGGCGACTTCCCCGGCCTCGACCTTGCCTTCTGGGCCATCCGGTCCTAGGCGCGCGCCGCCGATCACCCTTCCGCGCCTTCCGCCGGAGCACACCATGACCACCCCGGACCCCTTCGCCGCCTTCGAGTCGGAGCGCACGGTCATCAAGCCGAAGCCGCGCGGGCCGGGCGGCCCGGCGCCGATGCCGCCGCCTGCAGCCATGGGCCAAGGCGCCGAGCCGCTGCCGTCCGATGTCGGCGAGCTGGGCCTGCTCAATCCGCTGGTGTCGGCCGCCGGCAAGCTGCTGGTGCTGGTCGGCCAGCTGCGCAACAGGGTTCACGCACCGAACGTGGCGGCGCTGCGCGCCTCGACCGCGGATGCGGTGAACCAGTTCGATGCCGCCGCGCGCCGCGCCGGCATCTCCAACGAGTCGGTGCTGGCCGCGCGCTACGTGCTCTGCACGGCGCTGGACGAAGCCGTGGCCAACACTCCCTGGGGCGTGCAAGGCGGCTGGAACAAGCAGAGCCTGCTGGTGCAGTTCCATAACGAGACCTGGGGCGGCGAGAAGGTGTTCCAGCTGCTGGCCAAGCTGGCGCAGGACGTGCCCACGCACCGGCAGCTGCTGGAGCTGATCTACAGCGTGCTGGCCCTGGGCTTCGAGGGCCGCTACCGCGTGGTCGAGAACGGCCGCGCGCAGCTCGACAGCGTGCGCCAGCGCCTGGCCGAGCTGATCGCCAAGGACCGTCCGCCGGTCGAGGCCGAGCTCTCGCCGCACTGGCGCGGACAGGGCGCCGGCACGATGCGGCTGCGCGAGTCGCTGCCGATGTGGGTGTTCGCGGCCGGCTTCGCCTTGCTGCTGGCGCTGGCCTGGTTCGGCTTCCGGCTGGCGCTCAACCAGCGTTCCGACGCCACCTATGCGGCCGTGTCCGGCCTGCGCGTGCCCAACGTGCAGATCGCGCCCCCGGCCGTGCTGGCGAAGTCCCCGCGGCTCGCGAAGTTCCTCGAGCCCGAGGTCAAGCAGGGCCTGGTCACGGTCACCGACGAGGCGGATCGCAGCACCGTGCGGCTGCGCGGCGACAGCTTCTTCGGCTCCGGCAGCGCCGACCCGATGGCGCAGTCGCTGCCGGTGCTCAACCGCATCGGCCAGGCGCTGGCCGAGGTCAAGGGCGAGGTGCTGATCACCGGCCATTCCGACAACCAGCCGATCCGCTCCCTGCGCTATCCCTCCAACTGGCACCTGTCGGCGGCGCGCGCCGATGCGGTGAAGGGCGCGCTGTCCACCCTGGTCGATCCGGCCCGCATGCGTGCCGACGGCAAGGCCGACGCCGAGCCCGTCGCGGCCAACGACACACCGGCCAACCGCGCGCGCAATCGCCGCGTCGAGATCGTCCTGCTGAGCCCGCCGGAGCGCGTGGCCGCCGAGCTGTCGGAGGTCAAGCGATGATCAAGAAGCTCTTCGGATGGCTGTTCCATCCGGTGCTGCTGACGCTGCTGGCGCTCGTCGTCGTCGCACTGCTGATCTGGTGGATCGGGCCGCTGGTGCGCATCGGCGAACTGGCCCCGCTGGAGAGCGAGCTCTCGCGCGCGATGCTGATCGGCGTGATCGTGCTGCTGGTGCTGCTGCGTGCCGCCTGGCGCCGCTGGCGCGTGCGCAAGGCCAGCCAGCACCTGACCGACGGGCTGACGAGGGCGCCCGCCGCGCCGGCCGCTGCCGCCGACGACGGCGGCGAGCGCAAGGTGCTGGATGCGCGCTTCACCGACGCGGTCGCCACCCTCAAGAAGATGCGCCTGCACGCGGCGGGCCGCAAGCCGGGCTGGCGCGACTGGCTCTCGCTCTCGGGCGGCAGCTATCTCTACGACCTGCCCTGGTACGTCTTCATCGGCGCGCCGGGCGCGGGCAAGACCACGGCGCTGGTCAACTCGGGCCTGTCCTTCCCGCTCGCCGAGAAGTTCGGGCCCGGCGCGATCCGCGGCATCGGCGGCACGCGCAATTGCGACTGGTGGTTCACCGACGACGCGGTGCTGATCGATACCGCCGGCCGCTACACCACGCAGGACAGCCACCAGGCCGACGACAAGGGCGCGTGGGAGAGCTTCCTCGGCCTGCTGAAGAAAGTGCGCCCGCGGCGTCCGCTCAACGGCGTGTTCCTCACCGTCAGCGTGCAGGACCTGCTGTCCCAGAACGCCGAGGCGCGCAGCACGCTCGCAGCCGCGATCCGCGCACGCCTGCTGGAGCTCGATGCCAAGCTCGCGACCCGCCTCCCGGTCTACGTGCTGGTCACCAAGAGCGACCTGCTCTACGGCTTCGGCGAGTATTTCGCGGACCTCGGCAAGGAGCAGCGCGCGCAGGTCTTCGGCTTCACGCTGCCGGTCGAGGACGGCGCGATCGTCGACGAGAAAGGGCTCGGCGCCGCCTTCCATCGCGAGTTCGGCCTGCTGCACGCACGCGTCGACGACGCGCTGATCCAGCGCATGCAGCGCGAGACCGACGGCACCCGGCGCGCCGCGATCTTCGGCTTCCCGGCGCAGTTCGGCGCCATCGAGCCGCTGCTGTCGGACCTGCTCGACCAGGTCTTCACCGGCTCCCGCTTCACCCAGCCGCCCTGGGTGCGCGGCGTCTACTTCACCAGCGGCACGCAGGAGGGCAGCCCGATCGACCGCGTGATGGGCGCGCTGTCGCGCAGCTTCGGGCTGGAGCGCGCGATCTTGCCGCCGCAGAAGAGCAGCGGGCGCAGCTACTTCCTCACCTCGCTGCTGCGCGACGTGATCTTTCCCGAGCAGCGCCTGGCCGGCGCCGACGTCAAGCTGGAGCGCCGCCGCCATGGTCTGCGCGTAGCCGCCCTCACGGCGATGGCGCTGGTGACGCTGGGCCTGCTGGCCGGCTGGGGCTGGAGCGCCTGGCGCAACCTCGAGTACCTGAAGGCCGTCGATGCGCGCGTCGCGCCCGCGCGCCAGCAGCTGGCCGCGTTGCCGGCGCGCGTGCAGAACCTGGTCGAGGTCGCGCCCGTGCTGCAGGGCCTGCGCAGCATCTGGAAGGTGCCCGAGAACCGCGACGGCGACGAGCCCCTGTCGATGACCCTGGGCCTCTATCAGGGCAACAAGCTGAACGCCGCCGCCATGCTGGCGCACCAGCGCGCGCTCAACGAGGTCTTCCTGCCGCAGCTGGCCAAGCGCATCGAGGACCAGCTGCGCACCGCGCAGAAGGACAACCTCGAGTTCAGCTACGAGGCGCTCAAGACCTACCTCATGCTGCACCAGCCCGAGCGCTTCGACGCCGAGGCGCTGAAGGCCTGGATCACCCTGGACTGGGCGCGCAACCTCGACCGCGGCATCCCCGAAGACCAGCGCAAGCTGCTCGAGGACCAGCTCGACGTGCTCATCGCCCAGGGCCCGCCGCGCTCGCCGCTCAAGATGGACGAGGCCCTGGTGCGCAACGTGCGCGCCGTGCTCGCCAGCTATCCGCTGGAGCAGCGCGTCTTCAGCCGCCTGAAGCGCCAGCGCCTGGGCAAGGACATCCCGCCCTTCAGCGTTGCCGCGGCCGCCGGTCCGGCAGGCCCGCTGGTCTTCGAGCGCGCCAGCGGCAAGCCGCTCGCCGACGGCGTGCCGGGCCTGTTCACCTACGACGGCTACCACAAGCGCTTCCAGAACGAAGTGACCGTCGTCACCGGCCTGCTGGCCACCGAGGACCCGTGGGTGCTGGGCCAGGAGCGCGGCGCGGCCGACCGGCTGCGCGACGCGGCCGCGCTCGGCGCGCTGACCGATCGCGTGCGCCGGCTCTACCTCGAGGAATACGTGAAGGTGTGGGAGGCCCTGCTGGCCGACGTGCGCCTGGTGCGCGCCAGCGGCCTCGAGAAGAACATCGAGAGCGCGCGCATCCTGTCGGGCGTCGGCTCGCCGCTCGCCAGCTTCCTGCGCGCGGTGGTCAAGGAGACCACGCTGACGCCGGCCGAGCCGCAGGGCAGGGACGTGGTCGCCAAGGCCAGCGAAACCGTGCGCAACACGCGCAAGGGCCTGGAGGAGCTGTTCGGCGGCGATCCGAACAAGGCGGTGGCCGCGGGCAAGCGCATCGAGAGCATCGTCGACGACCGCTTCGCCGAGCTGCGCCGCCTGGTCAGCGCGCCCACGCCGGGCGGTCCCGCACCCATCGACGACGCGCTCAAGCTCTTCAACGAGGTCTATGTCTATCTGACGGCGGTCGACACCGCGGTCAAGAGCCGCAGCTCGCCGCCGCCCGGCGATGTCGCGGGCAAGCTCAAGTCCGATGCCGGCCGGCTGCCCGAGCCGGTGCGCTCGATGGTCGAGAACCTCAGCCAGTCCGGCGCCACCCAGGCCCGCGTGGCCGAGCGCGGCAGCCTGAGCCTGGACCTGCGACCCGTCACTGAGTTCTGCAAGAGCGCGATCGCCGGGCGCTACCCCTTCGTCAACAGCAGCAAGCGCGATGTGCTGCCCGAGGACTTCGGCCAGATGTTCGGCCCCGGCGGGCTGATGGACGAGTTCTTCCAGAAGCGCCTGGCCGCGCTGGTCGACACCAGCACACGCCCCTGGCGCTACAAGCCGGTGGCCGAGCAGGGCGCGATCACGGTGCAGGCGGTCGCGCAGTTCGAGCGCGCGGCGCGCATCAAGGAGATCTTCTTCCGCGCCGCCGGCCGAACGCCCGCGATGCGGCTGGACTTCAAGCCGGTCGAGATGGATGACGGCATCACCCAGTTCATCCTCGACGTCGACGGCCAGCTGGTGAAGTACGCGCATGGCCCGGTGGTGCCGATGGCCGTGCAATGGCCGGGCCCCAAGGGCACCAACCAGGTCCGGCTGCAGGTCAGCCCGCCTTCGGCCAGCGGCCCTTCGGGCATGGCGGTCGACGGCCCCTGGGCCCTGTTCCGCGTGCTCGACGATGGGCAGCTCGAGGCCGGCGACGCGCCGGAGAAGTTCTTCATCACCTTCCAGGTCGGCGCGCGCAAGACCCGCTTCGAGGTCACGACCAACAGCGTGCAGCATCCGATCCGCCTGCGCGAGCTGCGCGAGTTCGCCTGTCCGGAGGGCCTGTGAGCGAGGAGCCGGGCTCGACCGCCGCCCCGGCCTGGTTCGGCAAGCTGCCCGGCATGGGCGACTTCGCCCAGCGCCGCATGCCGGCGCTGTTCCGCGACCCCTGGGATCGCTGGCTGCAGCAGGGCCTCGCCAGGCTGCGCGCGCGGCGCAGCGACTGGACCGAGCGCTATCTCAAGGCGCCGCTGTGGTGCTTCGTGCTGAGCGAAGGCGTGATCGATGGCCGCAGCTGGCTCGGCGTGCTGATGCCTTCGGTCGATGGCGTCGGGCGCTACTTTCCGCTGACGCTGGCGGCCGAGCTGGTGTCGTCGCGCACCGAGCTGCAGGGCGAGGTGCTGGCACGCACGCAGCGCTGGTGGACGCTCGCTGCCCAGGCCGCCCTCGAGGGACTGGAGCACGACCTCGATGCGCTGCGCTTCGATGCGCGGCTCAATGAGCTGTTCGCCGGCTACGCGGCCGAGCCGGACACCGGCGAGCATGCGCCGCTGGCGCTGCCGGAGGTCGGGCACTCGCTGTGGTTCACCGATCCCGGCGCCGAGCGCGGCCCGGGCATGACCAGCCAGGGCCTGCCGCAGGACGAGCAGTTCGAGGCGCTGTTCGGCTTCAACAGCGAGCCGGGCGTGCGCCAGGAGGCAGGGCCATGAGTACGCCGGTCTTGCTCCCTCTGCCGCTTGCGGGAGAGGGTTGGGGTGAGGGCCTTGGGTGCTCGATTTGGCCTTGCGCTTGTTCCGAGGCCGGAGCCGGGATGTCGCCCCGGCGGGCGA
>NZ_JAVDRF010000025.1:0-10752 GCF_031454625.1 Variovorax soli | reverse complement strand
ACTACCGCTTCGGCGACGTGATCTACCCCGATGCGGGCAGCGGCTTCTGCACCGTGCCGGGCGCCTGCCCGACGCTGACCAGCATCGGCGAGTTCGCCGGCAAGCTGTCCCTGCCGTTCAAGCCGATCTCGGTGCACAGCTCGAACGTGCCCTGACACCTTGCGCAAGTTCGCAAATGGGCCCCCGGTACAGCCGGGGGCTTTTTTTTGTGCGCCCCGCATCGGGCTACCGGGCAGCACTTGTTCTGGACGTGGGAGCGCTCGCCGGACAGCTTGACGGGCCCGAAGTCGGAGAGCGCGTCGCCGCTCTTCATCGAGCAGCTGAGGACATGGTCTCGTTCAAATCCGGAAGAATCTGGTAGTTGCCTCATGACGCGCATGAAGCGTCGCCTGCATGCAGCACGGGCAGCCCCCGGCGTCAGAGCTCACGCTGCCGGGCAACGTCGCAGCGCCTATTCGGCCCAGACCACGGCGCCGCTCCACGCGGTCGCCAGCACCACGATGCCGAAGGCGATGCGGTACCAGGCGAAGGGCACGAAGCTGTGGCTGCTGATGTACTTCAGCAGCCAGCGCACGCAGAGCCAGGCACTCGCGAAGGAGAAGACCAGTCCGACCGCGAACAGCGGCAGGTCTGCCGCCGACAGCAGCGCCCGTTCCTTGTAGAGGCTGTAGGCGCCGGCGCCGATCAGTGTCGGGATCGCGAGGAAGAAGGAGAAGTCCGTCGCCGCCTTGCGCGACAGGCCCAGCAGCATGCCGCCGATGATGGTGGCGCCGCTGCGGCTGGTGCCCGGGATCATCGCAAAGCACTGCACCAGTCCGACCTTGAGCGCGTCCCAGGGGGTCATGTCGTCCACGTGCTCGACGCGCACCGCGCCGGGCGGGCGCTTCTCGGCCCAGAGGATGATGAAGCCGCCGATGATGAAGGTGCTGGCGACCACCACCGCGGTGAACAGATGCGCCTTGATCAGCTTGCCGAACAGCAGGCCCAGCACGACCGCGGGCAGAAAGCCGATCAGCACGTTGAGCACCAGGCGCTGCGCCTTGTGCTGCCGCGGCAGTGCTACCAGCGTGGCATGGATCTTCTGCCAGTAGACGATGATCACGGCGAGGATCGCGCCGGTCTGGATCGCGATATCGAAGACCTTGGCCTTGTCGTCGTCGAAGCCCAGCAGCGAGCCCGCCAGGATCAGGTGGCCGGTCGACGAGATGGGCAGGAACTCGGTCAGTCCCTCGACGATGCCCATGATGGCGGCCTTGGCCAGCAAAACGATATCCACGCGCGCTCCTTTTGAAGAGCGCCGATTATCGCGAGGACCTCGGTCAGCTTCCGTTCAGCACGGGCTGCCTACCACCGCACCCGCAGCCCCACCGACGCATCGAGCTGCGACTTCACGCGGGCGTCCCCGCCCGAGGCCCACAACTTGCCCACCTCGCCGTAGAGGCTGGTCGATTCGCTCAGGCCCAGGGTGAAGCCCGCGGCGAGTTCGGTGGAGGTGCTGCCCGTGCTGCTGGCGATCGCCGTGCTGGCCGCCGGGCTGATGAAGCGCGTGGTGTCGCTGCCGCCCGCGGTGCGGTACACGTTCACGCGGCCGTAGGGCTGCAGCCGGCCCGCGCTGGTGGCGATGTCGCCCTTCACCCGCACGCCCACGCGGGCGAGCCAGCTGCCCTCGCGCGCCTGGCGCACGCGCGCGCCGGCGATGTCCACGTCGTCGAGGTCGATGCGCTGGTGCACCAGCTGCGCCTGCGGCTCGATCTGCCAGCCCTCGCCGAGCGCGAAGGCCTGGCCGATCTCCAGCGAGGCGCTCAGGCTGCTGGCCTTGCCCTTGGTGCGCAGGGCCGTTTGCGGCTTGACCTCGTAGCGGTGGCGCCCGGCCTGCAGCACGGCATCGGCGTAGAAGCCGCTGTCGTGGGTCCAGGTGGCGTAGCCGCCCAGGTACTGGCTGCGCAAGTCGTTGCTGCCCACGGGGAGGTTGGCGATGCCGCGGGCGAAGCCCTTGACCTGCAGGTCGCCATCGAGCTGGCCGGCGTAGAGGCCGGTGCGCCAGTGGGGGTCACTCCACAGGTCGGTGCCGGCTTGCAGGCCGCTGAAGCGGCCCTCGCTTTGCGGGGTGACGGTGCCGCTTTGCTCGATGCTCTGGCGGGTGCTGAGCACGCGGCCCCAGGCGCGGCGATCACTGGTATCGGACAATCCTTGGGCACTGGCAGCTGTGCGCACATCGTCGTCGCCGATGCGCCGGTGCAGGTTGCCCAGCATGGCGAGGTTGCCCTGGCGCAGTTGCTCGGGCAGCGCGGCGAAGAGGGGGACCTCGGCGCGGTAGGTGGGCACCTCGATGGCGGCAGCAGCTGGGGCCGGCGGTGGCGATGACGGACCAGCAGGCAACGGCGGCGGCGCCGGTGAAGTTGGCTCAACGGCTGGGGGTGGGGCCGGTGGAGCAGGCGCAATGAGGGTGCTGGTGGAGCGCAGGTACCAGTTCTCCCCGGCGCCTGCGGCATCGCCGGGCTGCAGCCGGTATTCGTAGGCGCCGGCGTCCACATGGCCGCCCTGCAGGGCGAAGGCATCCTGGGTGCTCTGGGCGGTGGTGGTGGCGCCGCCCTGCGCGCTGACGAGTTCGATGCCGTTGCCGGTGGTCAGCGCCCCCAGCCCGCCGAGGTTGACGACCTGCACGGTGGTGCGCCCGCTGGCGACGGCACTCGGGCCGCTGAGGACGAGCCGATCGCTCACGCTGGCGCTGTCGCCCAGGGCCGTGCCCAGGCGCAGCAGGCCGTTGTTGCCCACGTAGGGGCCGGTGACGGTGAGGGTGGTGCCCGGAGCGCTGCCGATGAGGGAGACGGTGCCTGCATTGGTGAGGGCGGCCACGCTCTGGCTGAAGCCCGCGAGGTCCAGCGTCGCAGCGGGATTCACGCTATGGGCGGAGGCCGGGCTGAAGGTGTTGGCGGCTCCGGCGCGCAGGGTGCCTTCGGCCACGGTGGTGGCGCCGCTGTAGGTGTTGGCGCCGGCGAGGATGAGGGTGCCGCTCCCGATCTTGCTCAAGTCGCCCGGGCCGGTGATGGCGCCGGTGAGGGTGGCGGTGAAGGCGCCGGTGTCGATGAAGGGATCGACCGCCTCCGTGAAGGCGATGGGATTGGCCAGGCTGAGCCCATCGGCGGCGAAGCGCAGGATCGTGCCTTCGTGCATGGCGAGCTCGCCGCTGCCCAGGGCGCGGTTGTTGCCGACAGCCAGGCGGCCTTCTTTGAGATCGGTGCCGCCGCTGTAGCTGTTCTCGCCGCTGAGGGTCAAGGTGCCCGCGCCCGTCTTGGTCACGGTACCGCTGCCGCTGACGGTGTTGGCAAGCGTGGCGTCCTCGGGCTGGTCGATGCGCAGCGCGGCGTTGTTGGCGATGGCGCCGCTGCCGAAGCTGGCGGCGCTGCCGGCCAGGGTCCCGGCGTTGATCGTGGTGCCGCCTGCGTAGGTGTTGGCGCCTGACAGCGTCAGCGTGCCGGCGCCGGTCTTGGTCAAGGCGCCTGCGCCGCTGACAATGCTGCTCGCCGAAAGATCGGCAGCAGTCTGCAGGGTCCCGCCGCCGGCGCCAAGGTCGACGTTGCGCGCTGTGGCGAAGGCGCTGGTGGTGCGCAGGGTGCCCCCATCGAGGTTCAACGCGCCGGAGGCTGCGCCCAGGTTCTGGTCCGCGGCGATCGACAGCGTGCCCTGCGTGACCGTGGTGCCGCCTGCATAGCTGTTCGCGCCGGAGAGGCTCAAGGTGCCCGCGCCGGTCTTCATCAAGGTGCCGCTGCCGGAGATGGGGTTCGCGAAGATCGCGTCACCTGCCTGATCGATCCGCAGCGTGGCGTTGTCGACGATGGCGCCACTGCCGAAGCTGCTCGCACTGCCGGCCAGGATGCCGCCGCTGATGATGGTGCCACCGGTGTAGGCGTTGGCACCCGACAGCACCAACGTGCCCGCGCCCTCCTTCGTCAAGGAGCCGCCCTTCGTCAGCGTTCGACCGATGCTGAAGCTTGCGTTGCCTTCGACGATGTCGAAGCCCCCTCCGTTCGGTCCCCAGAGAACGGGACGCGACGTCGATGTGAATCCCGTGCCGGTGATTTGCAAGGTGCCGCCGTCGAAGACGAGCGGGCCGAATGCGCCGAGATTGGCATCGGCCGATACCGACACCTTGCCGGCCAACAGGCTGGTCCCGCCGCTGTAGGTGTTGGCACCGGCGAGGGTCAAGGTGCCGGCACCGGTCTTGACCAGGCCGTTCGCTCCGGAGATGACACCGTTGGCGGTCAAGTTGGCATCGGTCTGGAAGCCGCCCGCGTTCGCGATCGTGATGGCACGCGCGGTCGTCGTCGCCGCCGTGGTCTGTAACGTGCCTCCGTCCAGAGTCAGGGCGCCCGACGCCGCACCCAGGTTCTGATCTGCAGAAATCGATAGCGTCGCACCGCCCGTGACGGTGGTGCCGCCGCTGTAGGTGTTGATGCCCGAAAGGGCCTGGGTGCCGCCGGACAGCGTCAGGCCGCCCGCGCCGCCGATGGCCCCGGCGAACGTTCCATTCGCGTTGGACAGCGTCAGGTTTCGGTCTCCGAGGGCCACGGTGCCGCTGCCGCTCAGGCTCGTGAGCGTGGCACCGAAAAGGATGCCGCTGAGGTCGAGATTGCCATCCACGATGACATTGCTCGATGCGGCGATGCTGGCAGGACCGGCCAGCGCGAGCGTGCCGCCGCTGATGGCGGTCGTGCCGGTGTACGAGCTGCTCCCGGTGAGCGTCAGCGTGCCATCGCCGATCTTGGTCAGCGTTCCCGCGCCGCTGATCGAGCCGGCATAGGTGGTCGTTGCAGGACTGTTGGCATTCAGGCTGCCCTGATTGAAGACCACGCCCGGGTCGGCGCCAGGTGATGCCGGTGCGAAATGGATGTTGCCCGCAAATGTGTTCGCATCGCCTTGCAGCGTGCCTTCGGCAATCGACCAGGTCTGCCCGGCGCTGCCGTTGCCGGTGAGCTGCCAGGTGCTGGCGCCGGTCTTGGCCAGGTTGGCGAAGCCCACGTACTGCGTGCCGGTGTATGAGGCAGGCAAGCTGCCCACGATGTCCGAGACATTGAAGGCGGCCGACGGGTTTGCATCGCCACCCAGCGCCAGGGTGTCCCCGCCATGGGTCGCCCCGCTGGCGCTCACCACGTTGCCGGTGAATCCGTAACCAGCCTGGAGGGTGAGCGTGTTGTTGCCGCCGGACAGATCGACTGCGTTCGCGCGCGTGGCCCCGCCGTTGCCGCTCAAGCCGCCGCTGATCATGCCGGCGTTGGTGATGCTCACATTGCCGGTCGCCACGATACCCGCGCCCCCTGCGCCAGGACCGAGCAAATCGGGATTGTTGCCCCTCTTGGAGCCGCCTGTACCGCCCTGGATGGTGCCCGTGTTCAGCACGAAGCCCCCTGCAGTCAGCACGACACCAGCGCCGCCATTGCCGCCGGTGGGAAAGGTGGGGGAAGCACCTCCCTCGCCGCCCGCGCCCCCGGCAATGACGCCACTGTTGTCGATGCTGCCGCCGCCGGTGAGTGCCATGCCCATGCCGCCATCGCCGCCAACACCGTTGTTGAGGAGGGTGCCGCTGGCGTTGGTCGAAGCCGATCCTCCCTGCCCGCCTGACAAAGAGCCGCTGTTCGTGAAATTGATGGCCCCGGTCAGCAGCACCCCGCCACCGCCGGCACCGCCCCCGCCACCGCCACCAGGCCTGTCGAATATGAGGTCGCGTTGCCCGGCCAGCCCGCCCGTGCCGCCCCGGCCGCCTTGGATCTGCGACGAGTTGCTCGAGCCGCCGGTCCCCGAAAGGACGAGGCCAAATGCACCGCCGCCGCCACCGCCACCACCGGTGCCGACCAGGTCAACGACGTTCTGACCCTTCAGGCCATCCGCTCCAGCCATACCGAGCAGCGGGATGGTGTTGTCCCCTTGAATCGTATTGAGCACGCTGCCGCCGCTGCCGCCGCTGCCGCCACTCGATCCTTCACTGTCACCGCCTGTCCCCCCCTTGCCGCCCGCCCCGGTGGACAAGCTGACGCCGCCGCCACCGCCGCCGCTCCCACCACCATCACCGGAAGCATTCACGGTCCCGTCCGACCCGTCGGGAACGGCGGAACTGCCTCCGGCGCCACCTGGGAGGATCTGACCTTGAATTGAGCGGACGTCAGATCCGCGGCCCCCATCCAGACTCACGGCCTGAGCCTGTGCGTGGGCCGTTGTCGCAGACCCTGCCAGCATCAGCGCACCAATGAACGTTCCGCTCATCCACAGAGCCGCTGCCTGACCCCGCAACACCGCCTTCATCGCGCCGGACCTCGCCTTGCGCGAGGCACTTCGGCTGCGCTTGCCTTGCGCGCGCACGTTCTCTGGGGCCGCCACCCAGGCACCCAAGGCGGCATTCCAAAGACTGCGATGGATTTTGTTCATGGGAAAGTTCTTGAGTCATTCGGGGACCACGCGCGGCGCGCGCGTGGCGGCAATGCCGCCGTCTCAACGGTGACTGCCTTCTGCGCCTAGTTGCCAGAAGCTCAGCCGCCGTTCGACAAACCCTGAAGAGTCAGCGACCGGGGAAATGCTATGAACGCCCGACGGCGGCGCCAGACAATTGCGACAAAAAGCGAGAATTCCTTCGCCCGCCGACGCGCCGGGACGAAGGCCGGCGTGCGTCGCAGAACGGGCGCGCCCGCCGGCTATGCGCGCGTCATCAGGCGCGTACGCAGCGCCTTCACCGCGCTCTCGACCGTGGTCAGCACCGGCAGGCCGGTGGCCGCCTCGCAGGCCGCGCGGGCACGCGCCATGCTGAACTGGGCAAGCGCGATGCGGCTGCAGCCCTTGTCGCGCAGCGCACGGGCCTGCATCGCGATGCGTTCATCGTGCGCCTGGGTGTCGCCGGCGTTGAGCGCGTCCAGCGCGCCCTCCGCGAACGCAAGCTCGAGTTCGACTTCGGACGGAAATTCCGGCGGCATCGATTCAAGCGTGGGCCGGAAGGTGGCGATCAGCCCGAGCTTGCCCGCAGCGGCCGCCGCCTGCGCGATCATGGCCTCGTTGGGCTTGAGCACCGGCATCCCGGCATGCCGCTGCGCCACTGCCTCGATGCACGGCCCAAAGGCGGAGCAGGTGAAGAGAATGCCCTGCGCACCCGTGTCGACCGCGTACTGCGCCAGCCGCTGGAAGCGCTCGTGCATCGCCGCGTCCAGCCCCTCGCCTTCACGCGTCAGGTCGGCCGACAGGCTGTCGTCGAGCAGGTTCATCCGAACCGCCTCGGGCCAGTCGCGCTCGAAGGCCGCGTTGATGGGCGCGATGGAATGGGCGAGCGCGTGGATCAGGGCGATACGGGTCATCGACGCAGATTCTCAGATGCCCTTGGAAGACGGATTCGCGAACGCGTCCTTCGTCTCGTCATTGAGCGGGTAGTTGATGTTGATGTTCCTGGGCGGGATCGGCGACATGAACCACTGGTGGTAGAGCTTCTCCATCTCCCCCGACTTCATCATGCCACCGACCACCCGGTCGACCAGCGCCTTCATCTGCGGATCGTCCTTGCGGAACATCAGCGCCTGGTTCTCGGTGCGCAGGCTCTCGCCGGTGATGATGAAGTCCTTGGGATGGCGCGCATTGGCGATCTGCCCCGCCAGCAGGATGTCGTCGAGCACGAAGGCCTGGGCGCGGCCGCTCTCCACCAGCAGGAACGAGTCGGTGTGGTCCTTGCCCGCCAGGTTGTTGACCTCCAGGTTGCGGCCCTTGTCCGCATCGCGCAGGAGGCGGAAGGAGGTGGTGCCGGTGGTGGTGACCACGGTCTTCCCCTGCAGGTCGGCGATGCTCTTGATGCCCGAATCGGCCTTCACCAGCATGCGCACGTTATAGCGGAAGATGTCGGGCGAGAAGGCCACCTGCTTCTGGCGTTCGACCAGGTTGGTGGTGGAGCCGCACTCGATGTCGACGGTGCCGTTGGTCACCAGCGGAATGCGGTTGGCCGAGGTCACGGCCTGCCAGCGCAGCTCGATGGCCGGCATCTTCAGCTCGGCCTTCATGGCCTCGACGATGCGTTTGCAGATCTCGATGCTGTAGCCCACCGGCTTGAGGTCGCCGTCCAGGTAGGAAAAGCCGAAGGAGGACTCGCGGTAGCCGATGGTGATGGCGCCGCTCGCCTTCACCTTGGCGAGCGTGCCGCCCTCCTGCGCGTGCAGCGCGCCCAGGGGCATCAGGGTGAAGGCGGCCGCGAAGACGGCGCCGGCGATGTGCAGGCGTGGAAAGGCCATGGAAAGACTCCTCGGGGCGTGGTTAGGAAGTGGTGGCGCCGCGCACGACGGCGTCGATGGACGAAGCCAGCCGCGCGGCGATCTCGCGCAGGTCGCCGCGGCTCGCGATGAAGGGCGGCGCGAGCAGCACGTGGTCGCCCAGCTTGCCGTCGACCGTGCCGCCGAAGGGGTAGCACAGGAGACCCTGGGCCATGGCCTCCTTCTTGATCCGCACATGCAGATTCAGGGCCGGGTCGAACGGCGCCTTGCTCGCCCGCTCGGACACCAGTTCCACGCCCCAGAAGAAGCCGCGCCCGCGGATGTCACCCACGTTCGGGTGCGCGCCCAGCGCCTCGCGCAACATCGCGCCGAAGGCTTCGCCGTCGCTGCGCACCTTGGCCAGGAGGCCATCGCGATGGATCACCCGCTGCACCGCCAGCGCGGCGGCGCAAGCCACCGGGTGCCCGATGTAGGTGTGGCCGTGCTGGAAGAAGCCGCTGCCCCGCGACATCGCGTCCACGATCTTGCCTTGCGCCAGCACTGCGCCGATCGGCTGGTAGCCGCCACCCAGGCCCTTGGCGATGGTGGCCAGGTCCGGCACCACGCCCTCCCGCTCGCAGGCGTACAGCGTGCCGGTGCGGCCCATGCCGCACATCACCTCGTCGAGGATCAGCAGCACGCCGTAACGGTCGCACACCTCGCGGACCGCCTTGAAGTAGCCCGGCACCGGCGTCAGCACGCCGGCGGTGGCGCCGCCCACCGTCTCGGCCACGAAGGCGATCACGCTGTCGGGGCCCTGGCCCAGGATCGCCGCCTCGAGCTCGTCGGCCAGGCGACGCCCATACTGCTCCGGCGTCTCGTCCACGCGCTGTTCACGGTACGGATAGCACGGCGAGACGTGCGTGGCCGGGACCAGGATCGGCGCAAAGGGCGCGCGCCGCCAGGCGTTGCCGCCCACCGCCAGCGCGCCCAGCGTGTTGCCGTGGTAGCTCTGGCGCCGGGCGATGAAGTGGGTGCGCTGCGGCTGGCCGATCTCGACGAAGTACTGGCGCGCCATCTTGAGCGCCGCTTCCACCGCCTCCGAGCCGCCGCTCACCAGGTAGACGTGGCTCATGCCCTGGGGTGCGGTGCGGATCAGCTCGTCGGCCAGCCGCTCGGCCGGCTCGCTGGTGAAGAAGCTGGTGTGGGCATAGGCCAGCTTGTCGATCTGCGCGTGCATCGCCGCGATCACGTCCGGGTGGCCGTGGCCCAGCGAGGATACGGCGGCGCCCCCCGAGGCATCGAGATACTCGCGGCCCTCCGCGTCGCGGAAGGTCATGCCGCTCGCCGCGACGGCGAGCTTCGGCGCATGGCGCAGGTGGCGGTGAAAGACGTGAGTCATGGAATACAGAATGGAACCAATGTGCTGCTCGGATTATTGTTTGGAACATTTGTTCCGTCAAGAAGGCGCTGCGGCGACGCTGTTCCATCCGGTACATTCGTTCCAACCGGAGATGAAAACCCATGGGCGTCAAAGACGATCTGCGCCAGCGCTACGACAGCCTCAGCCCTGCCCTGCAGCAGGTCGCGAAGCATGTCCTCGACCATCCGAACGAAGTGGTGACGACTTCGATGCGCGCCGTCGGCACCCGCGCCGGCGCCACGCCGGCCACACTGGTGCGATTCGCGCAGCACCTGGGCTATGCGGGCTGGCCGCAGTTCAAGCAGGCGGTGGCAGCGGAGATGGGGCTGGGCAGCAGCGACGCCTACGGCGCGCGCGCCAAGACCCTGATCGGCCGCGCGCGCGACCAGGGCCTGGCCGGCGAGATGTTCGAAGTGCAGCGGCGCAACCTGGAGAACACCCACCGCCAGAGCGAGGCGGCGCTGCAGCGTGCCTGCGCGGTGCTGGAGAAGGCGAACGCGGTGCATGCGGCGGGTTTCCGCGCCTGCTTCCCGATCGCCTTCTCCTTCGTCTACGTGTATCGGATGTTCCGCGCGAGCGTGCACCTGGTCGACGGCCAGGGCGGCTCGCTGGAAATGCAGCAGCGCGCCTTCGCCAAGGGCGATGCGCTGCTGGTGGCCAGCTTCGCGCCCTATTCGCGCGAGGCGCTGCAGGTGGCGCAGGCGGCCAAGGCGGCGGGGCTGCGCATCGTGGCCGTCACCGACAGCATCGCCTCGCCGCTGTCACTGCTGGCGGACGAGACCTTGCTGTTCGCGATCGACAGTCCCTCCTTCTTTCCGTCAGTCGCAGCAGGCGTGGCGGTGACGGAGGCGCTGGTGGAGATGCTGGCGAGCCGCGCTGGGAAGGGGGTGATACGGCGGATCGATGAGGCGGAGGGGCAGTTGTTCGAGTCGGGGGCGTATCTGCAGGCGCCTCGGCTGCGGGGTGCTTGACTTGCTGGATCTACCGCCTTTGTTGAGGCGTTGCTTTTTGGTTTGAGGCCGGAGCCGGGATGTCGCCCCGGCAGGCGAGTCACTTTCTTTTGCTTCGCCAAAAGAAAGTAACCAAAGAAAAGGCGACCCCACTGGCCGCGACCCTGCG
>NZ_JAVDRF010000024.1:0-11471 GCF_031454625.1 Variovorax soli | reverse complement strand
CCGCCGGCAAGGCAGCGATCTTGTTCTTCACGGGGGACTCCCTTGTTTTTGGTGCCGCGGACTGTAGTCGCGCCGGCAGCAAAAACAAACTCGTTCTTTGTCGCGCAGATCTTGCGAGCACCGAAAGGCCGGAAATTCGCGAGCCCCCAGACAGGAGACCCTGACAAAGATCAGGCCTGCATGCTCGCCAACGCCAGCGCCAGCCGCGCGCCCACTTCGGCGTTGTGCTTCACGAGCGCGATGTTGGTGGTCAGGCTGCGGCCGCCCGTCAGCGCCTTGATGCGCGCCAGCAGGAAAGGCGTCACGGCCTTGCCGGCAATGCCCTGCGCCGCCGCCTCGGCCAGGGCCTGGTCGGTGAGCGCATCGATCTCCTCGCGCGGCATGGCCGCCGCTTCCGGCACCGGCGTGCTCAGCACCACGCCGCCCGCGAGGCCCAGCGCCCACTTGGTGCGGATGAAGCGCGCCTGCGCCTGCGCATCGTCCAACCGGTAATCGGCACGGAAGCCGCTGTCGCGCGTGTAGAAGGCCGCGAAGTTATCCTGCCCACAGCTGAGCACCGGCACGCCATGCGTCTCCAGGTACTCCAGCGTGAGCCCGATGTCCAGGATCGACTTGGCGCCGGCGCACACCACCGCCACCGAAGTCTTCGCCAGTTCCTGCAGGTCGGCCGAGATGTCGAAGCTCTGCGGCGCGCCGCGGTGCACGCCGCCGATGCCGCCGGTGACGAAGACCTCGATGCCGGCCAGCGCGGCGCAGACCATGGTCCCGGCCACGGTGGTGGCGCCGAGCTCGCGGCTGGCGAGCACCGCCGGCAGGTCGCGCCGGCTGACCTTGTGCACCTGGCCTGAACGGCCGAGCAGTTCCAGTTCATCGTCCGAGAGTCCGATGCGGATGCGCCCGTCGATCAGCGCGATGGTGGCGGGCTCGGCCCCCAGTTGGCGGATCGATGCCTCGACCTCGCGCGCGGTGCGCACGTTCTCCGGATAGGGCATCCCATGCGCGATGATGGTCGACTCCAGCGCCACCAGCGGACGGCCCGCCGCACGCGCAGCTTCCACGGGCGCACTCAGCGCGAGCCAGGACTCGGCAATGTCCATGTCGATGCTTTCTCCGAAGTGGCGTGATACGCAACGATCTTAGATCCAGGCGCCGCGCACCGACCTCACGGAACCAGCACCGCCCTGCCCCGGTGTCCGCGCTGCGTGATCCATTCGAGCGCGCTCGCCGCCTCGCCGAGCGGGAAGCGCTTCACCTCGAGCTTCAACCTTCCGTCCGACAGCCGCGCCAGCAACGACGGCACGGCGGCGCGGCCGGCGGCATCGCGCCGGAACATGTTGAGCGGCAGCAACGCCACGTCGCGCTGCAGGAAATGCGCGATGTTCAAAGGCAGCAAGTTGCCGGCCGTGTAGCCCACCAGCACCGCGCGGCCGCCGGGCGCGACATGGGGCAAGGCCGCCTCCAGCATCGGGCCGCCGACGGTGTCGACCAGCAGATCCACCGGCTGCCCGGCCGCTTCCTCGGCGCGCGCGAACACGACGGCGCCCGTCTCGCGCGCGAGCTGCACGGTCATCGAGCCGACCGCGCCGGTGGCACCCGTCACCAGCACGCGCTCGCCGGCGCGCAATCCGGCGATCTCGTGCAGCGCCACCCAGGCCGAGGTGCATGGCGAGAAAAAGGCGGCGCCGAGTGCCATGTCGAGCCCGTCGGGCAGCAGGCCCAACGCCTCGTCGGGCGCATCGATCAGCTCGCACCAGGTGCCGTTCTCCGTCGTGCCCAGGCCGCTGCCGCGCAGCCACACGCGCTGGCCCGGTGCGTGGCGATCGCTCGCGACCACGGTGCCCGCGGCTTCGACGCCGGGGATGTAGGGCAGCGGCGGATGCGCGAAGAAGGCGCCGCTCCAGACCGTGCGATCGATATGCCCGACTGTGGCCGCCGCCATGCGCACGAGGCTTCGGCCAGCGCGCGGCTGCGGCTCGGGCAGTTCGTCCAGCACCGGTGCAATGCCGAAGCCGGAGATGCGCACTGCCTTCACGACAGCGGCTCCAGAAAGGACAGCACCGCGCCGGCGAAGGCCTCGGGCAGCTGCTCCGGCAACGGCACCATGCCGCCTTCGATGGCCACGATGCGGGCCTGCGGGATGTGGGCCTTCAGGTCGTGGGCATGCGGAGCGGCGAAGGGATCGTCGGTCGCGCGCAGGATCAGTGTGGGCTGCCTGATCTTCGCAATGCGCTCCTCCATCCGATAGGCCGCGACGGCGCGATGTCCCTCCTCCATCCGGCCGCTCACCTTGAGCGCGTCCATCACGAAGGCCTCCAGCAGCTCGGGCCGGCCGGCCGGGTAGAAGCCGGCGCGCTTCTGCCACAGGGCCGCCAGGTGACTGCCGTCGCCGCTCATCGCCACCTCGTCGATGGGCGGGCGTTGGGCCCGTGCGCTGCGGAAGGCGGCGTCGGTGTATGGCGTTGACGAGAGCACCAGTCCGTGCACGCGCGCTGCGAATGCGCTCGCCAGCTCGACCGCGATGACGCCGCCCGTGTGATGGCCCACCACGTGCGCGCGGGCGATGCGCAGCGCATCGAGCAGTTCGACGGCCACCCGCGCCCATTGCTCGATGCTCGCGGGCACGCCGCCGTCGTCCGAATCGCCGAAGCCCGCGGTGTCCATCGCCACGGCACGGAAACGGCGCCCGATCAAGGGCAGCACGTGGCGGTACTCGGCCCAGCTGCGCGGCGACTGGTGCAGCAGCAGCACCGTCTCGACGCGCGGATCGCCGCAGCTCGCGTAGTGCACCTGTCCGACCGACAGATCGGCGAAGGCGCGGCGGATCTTGGTCATGGCTGCGTCTGCTCGGCCGGTGGGCGCCACAGCCCGGCGTGCTTCAGCATGCCGAGCGTGCGCGCCAGCACATCGCGCCGGTAGGCGCCCAGGTCGCGGCCCGCGTAGTCGTAGAAGCCGCTGCCGCTCTTCAGGCCCAGCCGGCCCTCTTCCATCATGCGCTCGAGGATGGCCGGTGCGGCATAGCGCGCAGAATCGATCGAGCCCGACATCTCGCGGCTCGCGTGGTGCAGGATGTCGGCGCCGCCGAAGTCGATGAACTCCACCACGCCCAGCGCGGCGAAGCGCAGGCCGAGGCCGTAGCGCGTCGCCTTGTCGATCTCCTCGGCAGTGGCGGCGCCCTCCTCGACCATGCGGGCGGCCTCGTTCATCACCAGCGCCTGCAGCCTCGGCACGATGTAGCCCGGCGTCGGGCCGCACACGACCGGCAGCTTGCCGATGGCTTCCATCAGCGCCTTGGTGCGCGCGAGCACCGCGGCATCGGTGCCGGGGTGGCAGCTCAGCTCCACCACCGGGATCACGTACGCCGGGTTGAGCCAGTGCATGTTGAGGAAGCGCTCCGGCCTCTTCACCAGCGCGGCGATCTGCGTGACCAGGATGCTGCTGGTGGTGGAAGTGAGGATCGCGTCCTCGCTGCAATGGCGGTTGAGCTGCTCGAAGGCCTCGCGCTTGGCCTCCATCGTTTCGGGCACGCCTTCGAACACCAGCTCGGCACCGGCCAGCGCGCGCGGCGCAGCGATGGCGGGCACCAGCTCGACGCGATCGGCGATCGCGGGCACCTGCGCCGCATCGAGCACGCCCAGCTGCGCGAGGCTGGAGAGGCTGCCCTCGATCTCGGCGCGCGCTTCGGCGCGCAGCTTCTGCCAGGCTTCGTCGCTGCGCACGCGCAAGTCGACCAGCGAGATGCGGTGGCCCGCGTACGCACAGGCGATGGCGATGCCGCGCCCCATGCGGCCCGCGCCCACGGCGACGAAACGGGGTGCCGCGGCGGCCTCATTCGCCATCGTGCAACCTCGACTTCAACGCAGGCTGGTCGAGCTCCGCGAGGCCCAGCGCCTCGAAGGTGCGCGGGCCGCGGCGCAGGTCGCGACCGAGGAAGCCGCCGACGATGGCCAGCAGCCCATGCGCGATCGGCGCATCGACGCCAGCATGGCGCGCCGCCGAGGCCAGGAAGGCCAGGCCGAGCTCCGTGTCCTCGGTGATGTAGCGATGGGCATAGAGGTCGATGTTCTCGCGCCAGTCGCCCGACTTCACCAACTGCTTGTGGGCATCGCCGTACATCCACTGGTCGTTGTTGTAGTGGTCGGCCAGCGGATAGTGCGGTGCGCCCTGGCCGAAAGCCTCGCGCACTGCGATGCGCTCCTGGTCCAGCCGGTCGGTCACATCGCGCACCGCACGCTGCGTGCCCTCGTTGTGGATGTCCCAGCGCTCGAAGTGCTGCAGGGGCGCGGCGTTCATCACCATCAGCGGCGGATGGATGACCGGGCCGGCGTTCATCAGCGCGCCCGAGAGCGCATCGCCGCAGCCGTGCACGCTCGGGTAGGCCGCGCGGATCACCGCCAGCGCCTCGCTCTGCTTGCGAGCCGGATAGACGCCGGTGGGCAGGCGGATCGCGCGGATCGTGACGTTGACCTCTCGCTCGCCGTGCTTGCGCGCAAGATAGGGCAGCGTGCCGGTCTCGGCCCAGGCCACGTCGGCGCGGTTGCCGGCCTGCTTCACGATGCGCGCCATCACGAAGCTGCCGAAGGTGCCGGGCGGGAGGAACACCACCTGTCCATCCACCAGGTGCGGCGCCATGGCGCGGGCGATGTCTTCCTGCGCGATGGCGGGCGTGGGGATCACGATCAGCGAAGCGCCGCGCAGTGCCTCGCCGATGTCGGCCGTCGCCAGCGCAATGGGGACGTCGCGCGCGCCGCGTGCATCCTTCAGGCGAATGGAGCCGGCCCGGCGCACGGCTGCCAATGCATCGGCATCACGGCGCCACAGGCGCACCGAATGGCCGGCTTCTGACAGGTCGGCAGCGGCGGCATAGCAGCCATGGCCGCCGCCCAGGATCGCGATGTTCATAGACAAAAAGTGTTGTGGGCCACGGGCCGCCGAAACGCAAGTTCGGCGGGCTCGTCGATACATTACTTTTCATCTATTTGACTGTCAACTATCGTCAACCCGACCCGAGCACGCCCGCGAGCTCGGCCAGCGAATCGACGAAGCCATCGGCGTCCACCTCGCGCACGGGCTGGCCGTGGTTGTAGCCATAGCTCACCAGCACGATCGGGCAGCCGGCGGCGCGCGCGGCCTGCGCGTCGTTGCTCGAATCGCCGACCATCAGCGTGCGCGCGGGCGCGCTGCCCAGGGCTTCGCAAGTCTTCAGGAGCGGCAGCGGGTCGGGCTTCTTGCGCTCGAAAGCCTCGCCGCCGAAAAGGTGCTCGAAGTAGACGTCCAGGCCTTTGGCCGCCAGCAGCGGGCGCGCCAAGGCGATGGGCTTGTTGGTCAGGCAGGCCAGCCGCAGGCCGTGGGCCCGCAGTGCAGCCAGGCCTTCGACGACGCCGGCGTAGATCGGCGCATGCTGCCCGTTGATGGCGAGGTAGTGGTGCAAGTAGCGAGGCCAGGCTGCATCGAAGAGCGCGGCATCCGCAGGGCGATCGCCGCGCACGTGGCGCAGCACCGAGCGAATCAGGTGCTCGGAGCCCTTGCCGATCGTCTGGCCGATCGCCTCCGCAGTGATCGGCGGCAGGGCGAGCTCGTCGAGCATGCGGTTGAGCGCCACGACGAAATCGCCGAGCGTGTCGACCATGGTGCCATCGAGGTCGATGATGGCTGCGTCGAACCGCGTGAGGGGCAGGGCTGCGAGGTTGCGAGTATGCAAACTAGGTCTCCAAAATCGTGGTTAATTCTGCCTGGGGAGGTACGGGGAACAACCCGGCTGGCAAACTGTTTTCGATTTGAAGTCCCTCGGGAGGCGCGTCATGAACAACTGGCAAGAAGATTTGCTGCGCATCGTTGCCATTGCGCCCGGCGAGCAGCAGATCTTCGACGAAATCATTGCCGCTGCGCACGGCTTGGGCTTCGAGTACTGCAGCTACGGGCTTCGATTCCCGTTTCCGCTGTCGAATCCAAAGGTGTTCACCCTGTTCGAATATCCCCGGGATTGGGCCGAGCGCTACCGGGAAGCTGGCTACGTCAGCACCGACCCGACGGTCGCGCATGGGCGGCGCACCAGGACGCCTGTGGTCTGGAGCGATGAACTGTTCGCCTCCGCGCCGCAGCTATGGGCGGAGGCGCGATCCTTCGGGCTGCGCGTCGGCTGGGCCCAGTCAAACCTGGATGCCAATGGTGTGGTCGGCATGCTGACCTTGTCGCGTTCGGGCGAGGCGCTGTCGGCGAGCGAGCTCGAAGCCAAGGAAGGGAGAATGCGATGGCTGGTCAACATCGCGCACCTGGCCCTGACCCAAGCTCTGTTGCCCAGGGTGTGCGAGATCGATGAGAGGCTGACCAGCCGTGAGCTCGAAGTTCTGAAGTGGACCGCCGACGGAAAGACATCCAGCGAGATTGGGCAGATACTCGCGATCTCCATCGATACGGTCAACTTCCATGTGAGCAACGCCACCACTAAGCTCGGCGCTGTAAATAAGACAGCCGCAGTCGTGCGAGCCGCAATGCTCGGATTGCTCAATTAACGTGACTGCGGGGCGCCCCCGGATTCTTCGGTATCACCGAACCAAGGCACAGCCACTCTATAGAGTTCGTTCGATGAGAGATCTCGAATCTGATGCACCAGCGCATTCCGATGGTCTGCTTCGGCTTTCAACGCCAGGACTGCAGATCCTGCAGTTAACACATTTGGTGTCGGGCATCTATGACGAGCAGACCCTGCCGGCACTGCAAGCATGCGGTCGACCCACCACGATTACCGGCTACACGGAATGGATCGATGCAGCGGGATCGCCCGCAACGCTGGGCTGGGACTGGGAGCTGCGGTGCATGCCCGGCCAAGCCCGATGGCATCGCCTGAGCCTCCCTTTTACTAATGTGCTGCTGATCAACGACCAGAGGCGCGACTTCCCATGGCACCGCAACCTGCAACGCCTCGCCGATTGGGTGGACACCTTGGCGTGGGCGGAGCCGTTGCGCACTGCCCTGCTCCTTCGATACGCATGCCATCCAGGCCATTAACTATTTCGTTGCTGAGGTTGTCCTACCAACATTGGTAGTTTCCATCCACCTCTGATTTGGGTGAAATACCACCCATTACAAAGGAGTCAGGGTGGAATTCACTACAGGCACATCACACGAGTTACCCGAAGAAGTTCTTGTCGGGCTCGCTCAATACCGGCACAAAGTATTCGTCGAAACGTTAGGGTGGGATCTGGCCACACAGGCCGGGCTGGAACTCGATCAATTCGATCGGCCGGACACTCTCTACGTGGCCGCGCGCGAAGAGGGGCGCTATGTCGGCGTCGCCCGCTTGCTGCCCACGGTGCGGCCCTATCTGCTCAGTGAGATCTTCCCGGAGTTGATGGGGGACTCACCGCCACCGAGCTCCGACGAAGTCTGGGAGCTATCGCGCTTTGCGGCGATTGACTTTCAATCCAATGTCTTGTCAGGCCAGTTCTCGTCTCCGACGACTGTCGGCTTATTGGAAGCAGTTCGTTCCTGCGCGCTCCGGCACGGCGCGAGCCGCCTCATCACCACACTCTCCTCGCCGGGCATCGAGCGCCTGCTCCGGAAACTGGGCTACCTCGCCTACCGCGCCGGCCCACCTCAAATCATCAACGGACATCCTCTCTTCGCATGCTGGATCGAACTCAACAACACTTCGAACGACTGCCGCTGATGGCGGCCACGCCCCGCACCGCCGATCGGCCCTGCCGCATCACGAACGATGCAATGAAGCCACTCGCGCACACAGTGGCACGCTTCTGCGGCACGCTGGCCAGGCTGCCCGACGGGGATGGCTCGAAGGCCCAACTCGTTGCGTGCCGCAGATCAGCCTTTCAGGTCATGCCTTCCGACCCCTATGAACAGGCTGTCCACGTGCGCCGGCGCCTGGCTCATCTGGCCGCTGGCATCGACGAGGCGCGCGCCGGAACGATCACGAACACGCAGCGCTCGCTGCGCCAGCTCCAGCATGCGTACCGCAGCTTGCAAGGCTTGATGATCGGTGTGCCCGATCGCCTGCTGAACTTTGAACCGGGATCAGGGCGATGCACCATCCGCCATGTTCTGCAGAGGGCCTTGGCCGGAACAGCCATGCCAGCGTGCTTTGTCCAACACATCTCTTCAACGGCGCCCTGCGCCTGTCGGTCCTGCCCGGGGACACTCTCGGCAATTTTCGAGATCGGCGAACACGTCTATCGCGCCGTGGTCGAAGGGCTTCGCGACGCTCCGGACTTGTCGTTCGAGCCAGGCACCACGCGCGGCGGGTCGCTGTCGCTCATCATCCATGCCCGGGTCGACAGGCTGAGTCGGCATCTGCTGGATCATCAAGTGGAACTGAGGCGGCTGCTGAAATCAGCCGGACATCGCCGCACCCTCTCGATGCGCCTGGCGCACAGGATCTTCATGGTGCTGGGCGATGCAGAGGGTGCCATGATCGGTGCCGAATCACGGTTCGAGGGCACGTGCCAGCCTTTGATTGACCTCATTGCGGCACGCACCGATGAACTGGCACGTTATCGCTGATTTCGCGTATGGCAAGCCAGGCTGAAATCAGCCTCGGTTACGCCGCCGGCCAAATCGACACTGTTTAGATCGGCACTGCTCCAGTGACTTCAATCTCGACGCGGCGATTGGGTTGCAGGCAATCGACGAGCGCGGGCGTTTTCCTGGAGCCGGGGCAGTCCACCACCGGGCTTGTCTCACCCGCGCCAATCGTCCTGATCAGGCTTGCATCGATGCCAGCGCGGACCAACAGGTCACGGACGGTGTTCGCTCGCTTCAGGGACAAGGTCTCGTTGTAGGCGTCGCTGCCGATCCGATCGGTATGGCCGGTCACGGTGATTGCCTTGATCGATGAGAAATTGCGCTGGATTTCGCGCGCCAGTTGTTCAACCTTGCGTCGACCTTCGACCTGCAGATCGGCCGCTGCGCCGCCGCCGAAGCGGAACAAGCCGTCCGTGCTCAGGCTGATCTTCTGCGGCTTCAGCGGGACGGGGGGCGGCGCAGGCAGCGGCTGCACCACCGGCTTGACCGGCGCTGCCGCAACCCTGGCCGTCCGCGGGGTCACCAATGCCTCGCACTCCCCCGTCTTCCAATAGGCACCGGTGCTCACCATCGCGTCGTTGAAGCGCACCATGTACTGGCAGGTCATGAACTCGGGCCCGTTGCCGGTGTGCAGGTGAAAGATGTAGTTCCACTCCTCCACGCCCCACAGGCCTTCGCTGAAGTGCGGCCAGCTCAACAGCTGGCGGATCTGGTCCTTGCCCATGCCCGGCTGGACCTGGCGCAGGTTGTCCAGGTTGGGGAAGGCGCCCTGCTGCCACTTGGCCGTTTCCAGCGACGGAAACTCGGCGGCACCAGGAGGCACAGGCTTGGCCGCTATGGCGGCCGCCTGGTCTTGTGGATCGATGGCGCGACCCGGCGTGCCACAGGCGGCCAGCAGCAGCGCAGACGCCATCCAGGCCATGGCGTGCACCATGCCCCGGCACGCGGGGCGGAAGCTCTCTTCTTTGTTGGTCATTGCCGACATCCTCGAATCAGTTGAAAACCCACTCGGCACCCACTGTGGCGGCAACACCGGCCCGGCTCATGCCCACGCCACCGGTGACGCTCCATCCGTTGTTCTCCGAAGTGCGGCGGAAGCTGATGCCCACGGCGGACTCGCCCTTGAAGACGGCCGAGCCCACGCGCATGACTGTCTTGCCGGGCACATAGGTGCCGGGCATCTGCGTGGCCATGGCTGACGCAACGCCGGCGTACGCAGTGCGCGCCACGTTTTCGATGCGGTTGTTGGTCGCATTCAACTGGTTCATGTTGACCGCATCGGTGCCGGCGATGCCGGGCGCCACGTTCGAGATGCGAGTACCGTTCGGCGCCTGGCCATTGCCCATGGTGACGCTGTTGTAGTTGGTGGTGCCGTCCGCGTTCTGGTCGTAGCGGACGCCGCCGTCCACGGCCACTGCACGCAGCTGCCGCACGTTGACAGCGTCCGTGTCCTCGGTACCTCCAGCGACATTGGTGATCTGACGCTCGTTGCCCGGGCTGCCCACGGACACCGCGCCCTGCGTGGAGGAGACGGCCACATTGGAGACCGCCTCGCGCTGGCCGTTCATGCCCGCCCTGCTGGCCACCGCCCCGGCACCGAGCGCAACGCCACCGGCGCTGGTGACCGTGGCCGCATTGCCGAGGGCCGTGCCGCGCACTGCATTCAACGCCATCGCGTTGTCACCGAAAGCCGCACTGCCGCCGCCGGCCTGTGCGCCTGCGCCGACAGCCACCGAGTTGGTCGCTACCGCGCCCGTGCCGATCGCAATCGTGTTGAGGCCGCTGGAGACGGTGTTGAAGCCCATGGCGATGGAACCGGTGTTGGTCGCCTGCGCGTTCTGCCCGATGGCCACCGACGATGCGCCCGAGCTGTTGCTCTGCTGGCCCACCGCGACGCTGCCCGCGCCGCTTGCGCTGGCGCGATCGCCCGCCGCCACCGCGCTGGCACCACTCGCCGTCGACTGCGGACCCATGGCCGTGCTTTCGGCACCGGTGGCTGCTGCCCCGGCTGCGGTCGAGTTGGCTCGGAAGTACTTGCTGTAGGCGTACTCGTTCTTGACGTCCTTCGAGAGGTTGTCCAGCGAATAGCTGACGCCTCCCAGCGCATCGCCCACGTTGTTGTACGTTTGAGCCGTGAGCGTTCCATCGGCCTCGACCCTGTTGATGTTGTAGGTCGGCCCGGTGACCGTGCCGTCGGCGTTCACCGTTGTTCCGCCGCCGAGCGCATCGGCAAAGGGCCGTAGCTGGGCGACGTTGACGGCATCGGTGTCCTTGGACCCGGCCGCTACATTGGTGACTTGGCGCTCGCCGCCATTCGCGGAGCCGACCGAGACGACGTTACTGCGGCCATCGTCGTTCGACTGACTGCCCAAGGCCACGGAGTTCTTGCCACTGCTGATCGCTCCCGATCCCACGGCCGTGCTGTCCGGGCCACTTGCCGAAGGTGCGCGGTAGATGTAGGCCGACGGATTACCCGTGATCCACTTATTGGCAGCATCGAACGTCGCGGCATTCAGCTGGCTGACGTTGACCGCATCGGTCAGCGCCACGCCGTCCGCGACGTTGGTGATGATCTTCTTGCCAGCGTCGATGCCGGTGGTCGTCACGCTCGGGCCGTTCGCAATGGTCAGGCCACTGCCATCCAGCTTCACATCCGAACCGACCGCGACGCCGCTGTTGTCGATCTTCGTGGCACCGGTGGTCACGCTGGTGAAGTTCACGTCATCGGCCGTTTCCACGTCGATCGTGCTGCCGTTGCGGGTGACGCGGATGTTGCCCGTCTTGCTGCTGGTGAAGTCCACCGTACCGCCCGGGACGATGTTCTGCGGCGTGGCCTCCCCGTTGGCGCTCAGGTTCCAGCCCTTGCCTGCCGTCGTCGCGACATCTTCGATGGCCTGGTTGGTCGCAAACAGCTGGCTGCCATTGACCGCGTCCGT
>NZ_JAVDRF010000023.1:0-15161 GCF_031454625.1 Variovorax soli | reverse complement strand
CTCCCTGCCAGCCGTACCGAAGAGCTGCTGCCGCATCGCTGGCAGCAGGGCTGATCGCCGAACTCGCCGTCAAGGCGAGTTGCCCGGACGCTTACTGCGCAGTAGGCTTCTGTCCTCGATCTGTGGTCACTTCGGCCGATCGCTGAACTGTGTGCCCAACGCTACCTTGGGCCGCAAATTCGGGAGAACCACATGAAGCGGAGACAAGTCGACCTGGCCGCCTTCGGCGCATGGCGCTTTTTTCAGGCGGTCCTGATCATCAGCGGTGTTGTCGCGATCCTCTGGGTGAGTGAGCCGCCGGGCGCCGCCAACGTGAAGGACCGGGGGCCACGACGGCAGGCGTAGTCTCGCCGGGTCTTCCGACGGTAAGTAATCGGTGCAGGCCGGCGCCCTCCCGCGGAAGGAAGGCGCTCGCGTGCCAGCGGGGGCCGTGGCGGGCGAAATACCCAACGAAGCTTGCGCCGGTCCTGGCGACTCTGGAGCGTCGCGCCATGCCGAGCCAAAAAAAGATTTGGCGCGGCGACGGATTCGAAGGCTCGGCGCGTTCAAGTTCTGTCGACGCTACGGCCTTTTCAAGGAGCTCTCCGTGAGGAATCTTTTTTTCGCCGCCGCCCTTGTTGCGGCCACCGCCCCGTTGACGGGTTGCGTCGTTGCGCCGGCAGTCCCCGCCCGCCATGCCCATGTCGCGCCTGCCGGCGTCGCATACGTCGCGCCCGTCTATGCCATGCCAGCGCCGGGTTATGTATGGGAGTATCACCCGCGATTCGGTTGGGGCTGGCGCCATCCGGTCTACGGCTGGCACCGCGGCTGGCGCTAAGGAGCGGCGCAACGATTCGACTCTTCCTTCGATATGTCCTTTGGCTGACCTCGATGACACTGACGACGATCTGCTGGTGCGACTCGCCCGCGACGAGCCGCAGGCCGCGCGTGAGTTGGTGGAGCGCAAGTTGCCGCGCCTGCTGGCGCTGGCGCAACGAATACTCGGCCAGCGCGCCGAGGCTGAGGAGATTGCGCAGGAAGCGTTCCTGCGCGTCTGGAAGCAGGCGCCGCGATGGCGCCCTGGGCAGGCGCGTTTCGACACCTGGCTGCACCGAGTGGTGCTCAACCTTTGCTACGACCGCTTGCGAAGCGCTCGCGCCGCGCATGAACAGTGTATGGACGAACTGCCTGAGACTGCAGATGCCGCTGCGACGCCGGAGCAACAACTGGGCCTGGATCAGCGCGGCGGGTGCGTCGCCGCTGCGCTGGCGCGCCTGCCTGCTCGTCAGCGTGAAGCGCTGGTCCTGCAGTACTACCAGGACGTGCCGCAAGCGGATGCCGCCGCGCTCATGGGCATTTCCGTCGATGCCCTGGAAAGTCTGCTGCGCCGTGCACGAAGCAGCCTGCGCATGCAACTATTGGACGTGGAGGTGCCGCCGTGACACCTGAACGACTGGGCGAACTCGCCGACGCTTGGGGCTCGGACCTGCGCCGATGGCCAGAGGCCGAGCGTGCGGCCGCGCAGATGCTGCTGGAGCGCGATCCTTTGGCGAAGGAATTCTTGGCGCGCGTCGCAGAACTCGATGCCCTGCTCGACTCGCATGCCGTCGCGCCGCCCGATGCGCTTCTGGTGCAGGCCATGCTGGCCAGCGTTCCGCAGCAGCATTTGATGGGCAAGCGCAAGCTCTGGCATTTCTCGCTCAATTGGTGGTCCGGTGCGGGTGTGGCCGGAGTCGGTCTGGCCGGCGCTGCCGCGGGGGCGCTGGTGGTCGCGATGGCCGTCACGACGGTGCCCGCGCCCGCTGCGATCGAGCGAACCTGGGCGCCGACTGCATTCGACAGCAGTGGGACCGACTGGAGCGAAGAATGAATCACGATGACCGATCGCGCCTCAGGACGTGGATGCTGCTGTCCGTGCTGCTGAACGCATTTCTTATCGGCGGCGTCACCGGCGGCGCTTGGTGGTGGTGGGCCAGTGTGGGGCATGCCGAGGGCGCAGCGCATGCCGCGGGGACATCCGCAATTCAGGGACCGCTGCCACAGCGTGGTCTTCGCTTTGCGGCCGATGGCTTGGCGCCCGCGCAGCGGCAGGCCTTCCGCGCCGGCTTGCGCGACGTGCGGCGCGAGGCCGCGGACCTGGCCCGGTCGAGTCGCGAGGGCCGTACTGAGGTGGCGCGCCTGCTGGCCGCACCGCAGCTCGATCGCGGCGCCGTTGAAGCGGCACTGGCCCGCACCCGCGCCGCAGATCTCGCGCTGCGAGAGCGGGTGGAAGGGTATGTCGTGGGCTACGCGGCCACCCTGTCGCCGGCCGACCGCCTCACGCTGGTACAGGGCCTTGCCGCCCAGCAGGGGTCTTTTCACGTGCCAATCCCACCGGCCAGACCTTGAGCATGGAGCTTCATCGATGACCGCCAGCGCCATTGCCCTCAACCGTTTCGGCCTCGGTGCCCGCCCGCAAGAGCCGCCGCCGCCCGAGCCGCGCCGCTGGTTGCTCGACCAGTTCGAGCGCTACCAGTCCCTCCCGGCCGCATGGTCTGGCCAGCAGCGCACCGACCTGCTGCTGGCGCACTACCAGGATCAGCGGCGCGAGGTGCGCAACGCCGCCGACGCCGACAAGCAGGCGGCGCGCCAGATGCTGCGCCGTGGCGCGCGCGACGAATACCTGGGGGCGGTCAACGCGCGGCTGGCGAGTGCCCTCGACACGCCCGCGCCATTCATCGAGCGCCTCGTGCATTTCTGGGCCAACCACTTCGCGATCTCGGTCGAGAAGCCCGCGGTGCTCGACCTGGCAGGCACGTATGAGACCGAAGCAATCCGCCCGCACGTGTTGGGCCGCTTCGACGAACTGCTTCTTTCGGCGGTGCGCCATCCGGCCATGCTGATCTACCTCGACCAAGCGCAGTCGATGGGCCCTGGCAGCGTGGCCGCACTTCGCGCAGCCGAGCGCAGTCCGCAGCGTCAGCGAGGCCTGAATGAGAACTTGGCGCGCGAAATCCTGGAGCTGCATACGCTCGGCGCGCGCAGCGGCTACACGCAGTCCGACGTGACCGAGTTCGCGCGGGCGCTCACCGGCTGGACCTTGGCCGGCGAGGCGGGCGAACAGAGCAGGGCAGACGTAACTGGCAATGGCTTCCAATTTCGGCCAGCGCTGCATGAGCCCGGCGCACGCACGGTGCTCGGCCGCGTCTACGCCGAAGGTGGAGAGGCGCAGGGGCTGGCGATCCTCCATGAAGTCGCCGCCGCGCCCGCGACGGCCAGGCACCTCGCATCCAAGCTGGCGCGTCACTTCGTCGCGGACGATCCGCCGCCGGCGCTGGTCGACCGGCTCACGGCGACCTTCCAGCGCAGCGGCGGCGATCTGCCGACCATGTACCGCGCCCTGATCGAGTCGCCCGAGAGCTGGGTCGCCGGGGCTGGCAAGTTCAAGACGCCGTGGGACTGGGCGCTGTCGTCCATGCGTGCGCTCGGCCGCCGCGAGTTGGAGGTCGCCCAGGGTGCGCAACTGCTCAATCAATTGGGACAGCCGGTTTGGCGGCCCGGTTCCCCCGCGGGCTACGACGACGTCGCGGCGAGCTGGGCCGCGCCGGAGGCACTGATGCGTCGTGTCGAGTCGGCGCAGCGTTTCGCCGCTCAGGCCGCCAACAGTATCGATCCACGCGCGCTGGCGCCACGCCTGCTGCCGGGCGACGCGCTGAGTGAAGCCACCGCCACTGCCATTGCGCGCGCGGAGAGCGCCAATACGGGTCTGGCGCTCCTTCTTGTGTCCCCCGATTTCCTGCGGAGATGAGCACCATGACCGATCGTCGATACCCTCGCCGCGATTTCCTGCGTGTGGCGACCGCGGGCGCGGCGCTGACGCTCATCGCGCCGCGTCTGGCGCTGGCCCGGGCCGCGACCGAGCGTCGCTTCGTCTTCGTCATCCAGCGCGGTGCGGCCGACGGGCTTGAGACGCTGCTGCCCTATGCCGACCCGGGCTACGCACGGCTGCGCGGCGCGCTGGCCCTGGACTCCACGACTGCCAGCCGCTTGGACGGCAGCTTTGCGCTGCACCCTGCGATGGTCGAAACCGCGAAGCTCTACGCTGCGAAAGAGGCGCTGTTCGTACATGCCGTGGCGTCGCCGTACCGCGACCGGTCGCACTTCGACGGCCAGAACGTGCTGGAGACCGGCGGGAGTTCGCCGTATCAACTGAAGGATGGCTGGCTCAACCGTCTGGTCGGCTTGCTGCCGCGCGCCGACAAGGAGGCGATCGCTTTCGCATCGACCGTACCGATGGCGTTGCGTGGCACGGCCGAGGTGGCCTCATACGCCCCGTCGGCCTTGCCCCAAGCCAGCGACGACCTGATGCTGCAGGTGGCGCAGCTCTATCAGGGGGATGCGCAACTGCACGCACTTTGGACCTCGGCCATGGCCACGCGCGGCATTGCGATGGGCGGCGACGCAAGCAGCATGACCGCAGGCGCGCGGCCGCGACAGGATGGCGCAAGCCTGGGCAAGCTCGCAGCCGGCTTTCTGGGGCGCGCCGACGGCCCGCGCATCGCCATGATCGAGACCGGCGGCTGGGACACCCACAGCGCACAGAACGCGCGCCTGGCAACCCAATTGCGCAACCTCGATGTCATGGTCGCCGCATTGCGCGAAGGCTTGGGCGGCGCGTGGTCGAACACTGTCGTACTGGTCGCTACCGAGTTCGGCCGCACCGCTGCGGCCAACGGCACCGGCGGCACCGACCACGGTACCGGCGCGGTCGCGATGCTGCTTGGCGGCGCAGTGCAGGGCGGTCGCGTGCTGGCCGACTGGCCGGGACTGGATCAAGCCAACCTCCACGAAAACCGTGACCTCAGGCCCACGACGAGCGTCGACGCGCTGATCGTTGGCGCTGCCGGCGAGTGCTTCGGTATTGATCCGGAGCGCCTGAGGCGCAGCCTTCTTGCCCGGAGTGGAGCGCTGCCCGGCGGCGGCAGCGGGAATGCCTTGCCGCGGCTCCTGCGTACCTGAAGAATTGCGCCGGGCCACTCGACCACCATGCCGACGATCGGGAAAGAAAGGACAGCGCGCCCACCGAATGGGTCGGCAGCTTTTGGATCGCGCTGTACAAGAGTGCAAGAGTGCAAGAGTGCAAAGGCCAGGCCGGTGTACACCGCACCCATTACTGCGAAATACCGCCAGGCAGCGTACTCACCCGGCAGGTCCGTCAGGTCCGCAAACGGAGCAATCATCACGATGCCCATCCAGACATGGATCAACGCCATGAGGTGCGGCGGCATCGCCAAGCTTCTTCGTCAGGAGATGGCATAGCAGACCGCCGCGCCAAATGCCCTCAGTACCTGGAGAGGTAGCAGCGTCGGGACCGGCATAGGAGGCCGTTGATGGCCTTGCGTGAACGATCAACAAGACGCCCGCAAAAGCGCAAAAGCGATTCCGAGCCACGTGAGCTTTGTCGCCGAGAGGGGTTCGGAGAAGAAGATCGCCCCGAGATCGCCCAGGATGAAGGTTGCGTGTTGTAGACCGCAATCGCGACGGAGCTCGAGGCGCGCGAGAAGGAGGCAAGGCCCATGGCAAACCCCAAAGGGGACCGCAGCGCAGGCGGCGCAGGGGAAGCAAAGCCGCCGAGGACCGGAAGCCGGGCCGCGCAGAAGGAGCGCGACCGTTCGGACGGTGATGCGACGAAGCGTGATCCTCGACATTGCGCGGTGGGCACCTGCGCACGTCGGGGGTCGGCACCGCGGGTGGTTCTCGGACCAGCATCCTGATAGTGGCCCGCTAGCACTACGCAAACTGATCAGGCGCCGCCGCACTCAAGGCCCCAGGGCCCAATCCCGGCTGCCGCCGGCGCGGGCAGCCCACGCCAGTGCGGCCACGAGCTGCGCCACCGAGTATGGCTTTGCAGCCAGAAGCTGTTCGGCGGGCTCGGGTCCGGCACGGGCCGTCTCGTGGCGAAGATCACCGGCAGGCCGCCACGTGCTTCCAGTTTTTTTGCCAAGTCACTCCGGAGAGCCCGGGCAGCCCCACGTCGACCATCAAGACGTCGAAGGCGCCCTCCGGGTAGCGCAGCAGCGCGAGCTCGGCGCTCGTGACGCCAGCAGCCCAATGTCCGAGCTCTCCAAGAAGCTCCACCGTCATCATGAGCGTAGCGGGCAAATCTTCAACCATCAAGATGCGTAAGGTCTGGGGCATCACCGCGACTCGGTCGAAAGCGGTGTCCTCCTCGGCAACCGAGCGGTTCCGAGTCCCCAGCATCGAGCCGCGTTTCATCACGCTGGCTGACCAGCTCGAAAACAGATGCGCGGCGTTCGCCTCAGAGGGCAAATAGCCCAGATCGTCGACTTCCTTTCAGCTAAACGGAAATCGACGAACTCGGTCAAGACGAAAGTCAGAATCTCGAGGTGCTCGAAAAGCCCGAGCCGCCGGCGATCACGTCTTCGTTGATGACATGCAGCGCCCCAGACCCCATCCTCAGCGTGTCGTTGAACGAGCCGAACGAAAAGCTGTTGCGGCTGGTGAGCCAGCTCGTTCGGGTTCGGCCTCGAGCTGACGGTCATGGATTAGGTTCTTCATGGCATCACGGTACTCTCCCGTGGGTGTGCGAAGTGAGAGCGCGACGTTTCTGACATCTCTCTTGCTGGATAGGGCTGTCTTCGCTACCGTGGCAACCGATACGGAGGTTATATGGAACCCAGTAGGCTTGAGGCGTTCAGCGATGGCGTGATTGCCATCATCATCACCATCATGGTGTTGGAATTAAAGGTGCCGCATAACGCTGACCTCTCGGCGTTGGTCCCGGTGCTGCCTGTTTTTCTGAGTTATGTTCTAAGCTTCGTGTACGTCGGCATTTACTGGAACAACCATCACCATATGTTCCAGCTTACAGAATCGGTCAACGGGTCGGTGCTATGGGCGAACCTGCATTTCCTGTTTTGGTTGTCATTGTTGCCGTTCACGACCGGCTGGATGGGCGAGAACCACTTCGAGCGTTGGCCCACGATTCTCTATGGCGTCAACCTGTTGTGCTGCGCCGTTGCTTACTATCTGCTTCAGAGCTCTATCATTCGACACGAGGGACCAGAGTGCCTGCTTGCAAAAGCGGTGTCGAGCGACTTCAAAGGCAAAGCTTCGCCGGTGCTGTACGTCGCCGGCATTCTGACCGCGTGGATTGTCGCGGCGTGGGCGGGCATGGCGTTCTTCGTGGTCGTGGCGCTCATGTGGCTGGCACCCGACCGAAGAGTCGAGAGTCTGATGGTCGAGCGACCGAAGTAGCGTCGGGACGTCATGGGGTCGACTTGTTTTGATTGCAGAAAGTGACGCGTCGATCGATGAGCGTCGGCGCGGGTTTCTGGACACGGCGCAGTGGAGGCGGGGCCTTTCGGGCGCCACACGTCAGGTCCTCAGCCTGATCCACACCGGCGCATGGTCGCTCGGCTTCACGGGGCCGCGGTGCGGTTGGTGTGGCGCATACTTGCAGCGCGCTTCGCTCGAGCTCGCCGCTACTCGGCCAAGCGAAGCCATGTTTCTTCGGTCGGGACACACGGTCAGCTTTTATAGTGCAGCGCCCATAGCCAGAACTGCCGCGGCGTCAGCAGCATCAGGATGATGGCGCCGAAGCGAAGGGAGAAGCGATGCTGCCAAGGCATGCCGGGCCATAGCAGCGCTCGCCAGGCGTTCATGCGTTCGCCGTCCCGCGCATAGCGAACGGCGACCACCCGCATGTTCCGAAAGAAGCGGCGGCTCTTCAAGGCTTCGTGCTCGGGCGGCACGCGCAGCTGGCACGCCAGTTCGAAGGCCCGGTGGGCGTCCACGCCGCGGCCGGCGACGGTGACGGAACCGGCCTGCACCCGGTAGCGCGACACGGCCTGCCCCACGAAGCGCGCCCAGGCGCCGCCGTTGGCCAGGCGCACCGAGAAGCCCCAGTCGCCCACGTTGCCATCGCGCTCGCCGCGCATGTGCTGCAGATAGCTCGCCTTCTCCACCAGGAAGGCATCCGAGGGAATTGATTCCGTCAGACACCACTGCCACACAGGGCGCGCCGCGGCCGAGCCCTGCCGCCCGTACCACAGGTCGCTGGCGGCGGAACGCACCGGATCGACCACTCCGGCCTCGTTCATGATCAGCTGGGTCCCGAACCACAGCTTGACCCGGTCATCGGTTTCGTTGGCGCAGGCATCCGCCAGCAGGCTCACCGCGCCGGGACACAGCTGGTCATCGTTGTGCAGGATCAACAGGTGGCCGAACTTCGCGCGCGAGGCCAGGAACCACTGGTTGGGATAAGTCCCGCGAGAAGGCTCGCTCGGCTGGTAGTCGATGAGTTCCGCCAGCCCGCTCTGCGCAATGACCGCTTGGTTGCGAGCCCAGTAGGCGCGCGGGCTATCGTCGCCGATGACGATCTCTCCGATCAGCGCGCGCTCCTGTTGCGCGATGCTTTGCAGCGCTTCGGCCAATTGTTCCGGCCGCGCGTAAGCAGGGATGAGGATGGAGATCAGCACGACAGAGCTGATGCCCGCGCTGGGTGCTTCTCCATGATCAGCCGCACGGCGGAAATCACGTCACCGACGTCCTGATCGCTCAGCTTGGCCGAGATTGGCAACGAGACGATCTGCCGGCCCACGCGCGTGGCATGCGGCGTGTGCTCCGGTCGCCAGCCGAGGCTTTGCTGGTAGTAGGGGTGCTCCGGCAGTGCGAGGTAATGCACACCGACGCCGATGCCCTGCGATGTCATGGCATCGAGGAAGTGGTCGCGCGAGATGCCGCATCGAGCCTCGTCGAGTTGCACGCTGAAAAGATGATGCGCGTGGCGCGTTTCCGGTGCCGGCACCGGAGGCAGCGTCAGCGGGAGTTCCGCAAGCTCCCTGACATAACGCTCCCAGATCTGCTTGCGGCGCCGCCAGTACGGCTCAACACGCTTCAGCTGCTGCAGGCCGATCGCCGCCTGCAGGTCCATCATGTTGTACTTGAAGCCCGCCTCGACCACGTCGTAGTGCTTGTAGCCTTCATCGCCGAAGCGCTTCCACGCATCCTTGGTCATTCCGTGCAGGCCGAGCACCTTGATGCGGGCGGCGTCCTCCTCCTTGCGCGCCAGTACCATGCCGCCTTCGCCGGTGACGATGTTCTTGGTCACGTAGAAGGAGAAGCAGCCGAAATCGCCGATGGTGCCGACGTTGCGGCCATGGTACTGCGTCTCGATGGCGTGAGCGCAATCTTCGATGACCTTGAGGCCGTGATGCCGCGCGAGCGGCATCAGTTCATCCATCTCGCAGGGTCGTCCGGCGAAATGCACCGGCACCATGGCGCGAGTGCGCGGACCGAGCCTGGCGCGCACCTGTGCCGGGTCGATGTTCAGGGTGCCGGGATCGATATCGGCCAGCACCGGCGTCGCGCCTGCGTGAATGATCGCGTTGACCGTGGCGCAGAAGGTCAGCGGCGTGGTGATGACCTCGTCGCCCGGGCCAACGCCGGAGGCCAGCAACGAAAGATGAAGGGCTGCGGAGCAGGAGTTCAGCGCGACGGCGTGCGCCGCACCGCGATAGCGGCCGAACTCGCGCTCGAACTGCGCCACCCGCGGTCCGGTGCCGAGCCAGCCCGATCGCATGACCGCCTCGACCTCCGCGATCTCGGCTTCTTCGATCTTCGGCGAACCGAAGACCAGAAAATTTTCCCTGCTGCGTATGGGCATGGAGCTCCCCACTTGCGCTGACGAACACGCCAGCCGTTCAAGACCCAGTGCCGGGGCCGGTTGCAATGGCCGTGGCCTGACTTCTCCTCGCTCCTGCGCGGAATACTAGTACAGACTGACGCAGTCCGATGGCAAGTGACGCTAAAAAACACCTATGTACGCGCTCGCGCATCGCGCCTCAAAAAAGAGCTTGGGTATCACTGGCGGCCGCGCGCCTTCGATCATCAGCATCCCAAGCTTCGCCATCGCGCCGCCGTGCGCCGAGAATTCGCCGGGCTTGCCGCCGGCCGCCAATACCCGGCGGCAGGGCACCCCCGGCGCAAAGCGGTTGTGGCCGAGCGCCTGGCCGATGGCGCGCGAGAGGCCCTCGTCGCCGAGCTCAGCGGCAATCTCGCTGTAGCTGCGCGTCTGGCCGCGATGCGGCGTGCGATCTCTAGACGCGGCGGTGCAAGCGTACGTCTTCCAGGACATTGATCTCCGCCAAGTCTCGCGGCTCGCCGAAGCCTGGGCGAAGCGCCGCTGCGTTGCGAGGCGACTTCGGTAAGTGTAAAAACGTGTGATGAACTACAACCGTCACGTCCCAGTTTTGTGAGAAAGCAAGAACGAAGGCCGCTTACGCTCCACGGGGCTCGCTCAGGCAGACGGTTAACAACCAGTGGTTGCGCCACCAGAACTGCATGACCGCCAGCGAACCCCATTTCGCCTCTACCGGCTCCTGCAATACCGCGACGCAGTTGCGCACCACCGCCTCTTCTCGGATCTTTACGCGCAGCGCGTCGAAGAGGATCACCCCGAAGTTCGTGCTACGGTGACCGCATCGTTTGCCGCAACAAAGATCTTGTTACGCACACGGCGACGGCAGGCAGAATTTTCGATTTCCAACCAAACCTTCCGACGGATCGTAGAGCTACGTCGCAACAAGGACTGTGACGCCACTCCCCAAAGAAGACGGCGTGCCAGGTTCGGTGCTATGGCGATAGCGTTTTCATCTCGATCAGCCCCGTCAGCAACTTCAGTTGCTGCCTTTGGATTTCCAGCAGTTCGGCCCACTGCTTCTCGCGCAAATGATCGATCTTTTCGTGCAGCAGCATGATCTCCAACTCGGACTTGAGATTGACCTCATAGTCGTGTGCGGCATGGATCCGGTCTTTCTCAGACTGCCGATTCTGCGACATCAGGATGATGGGCGCCTGCACGGCTGCCAGCATTGAAAGGAACAGGTTGAGCAGGATGAACGGGTATGGGTCGAAGGTGCTGCCGCGGCTCGTCAGCAACAGCGCGTTTAGCGTGATCCACAGCAGCATGGTGGCGCCGAAGAGCCCGACGAAGATCCATGAACCGCCGAAGGACGCCACCGCATCCGCGGCGCGCTGGCCGAAGGACTGACCGACTCCGGCGTCCTGCGTCAAATTGCGCGAGACATGGGTGCGCTCGGCAACGTGCCGCGCGACCCGCTTGGTTCGCTCGTCCAGGGCTTCGTAAGGCGAGCCCAATAGCTGGGTTGCGATGTCGGCGGGTTTATGCATCGTGACTCCCGAATGGAACAGACCTGATCTTGACATCGTCCGCCACTTCGCCAGGTTTATCGGCCCCTTCCTCGACCCGGGATCTTTTCTTCAACGACATGTCAGGCAGACAATCTCGGATCCAAGGTTGTTTTGAAAACTCACGAAGGCGGGCCCCGCTTATGGCAACCAAATCCGGCGGCAAGGTCGAACAGGCTAGCGACAGCGCGCCGTTGAAGATGCTCGCCCGCGTCGGGTTGATCGCCTACGGCGTTGTACACCTCTTGATCGGCTGGCTGGCGCTGCGCATCGCCTGGGGCGCGTCGGCCAGCAAGAGCGCTGACATCTCCGGGGCGCTAAGAACATTGGCTGATCAGCCCTTCGGCAAGATCCTGCTATGGCTGGTTGCGGTGGGCATGGTGGCGCTCGCGCTGTGGCAGGCCAGTGTAGCCATCTGGGGCCATCGCAATTGCGAAGGTGCCAAGCGGCTCCGCAAGCAGGTCACCAGCGGGGCCAAGGCCGTGATCTACGCCGCGCTGGGGGTCAGCGCAGCGTCGATCGTCCTCGGCTGGGGATCGTGGGACTCGCGGTCCCAGCAGCAGACCACCTCAGGTGTGCTGGCGTGGCCCGCGGGGCAGGCGATCGTCGTGGTGACGGGGCTGATCATCATTGGCATCGGCGTGGCCGGGACGGTCAAGGGCGTGAAGAAATCCTTCAGTGAGGAGATTGACACTTTGTCAATGACCCCAGCAGCCCGCAAGGGCGTGGCGCGATTAGGCCAAGTCGGATACATCGCCAAGGGCGTGGCTCTGGGCGTGGTGGGCGGCTTGCTGAGCTATGCGGCGCTGACCTTCCACCGGCAGAAGGCGCCGGGGCTGGACGGCGCACTGCATGCGATCCTGGCGCAGCCGTTGGGGAGGCTTCTGCTTACGGCCGTGGCGCTCGGATTCATGGCCTTCGGCTTGTTCGCGATGCTCGAGTCACGATACCGCCGGATGTAATTCCTTCAGCCTCAGGTGAATGGAACGGTGTTTCGCGACACGATGAATCGCCCAAGTGCCTGCGTCGTTGGACTTTGCCTGCGCCCTGCAGCGGGCTGGTGCTAGTCAAGGCTCGACGCCAGCAATTCGTCGATCGGCTTCAGGTCGTCGATCTGCTGGCCAGCGTGGTCCTGTGGTACAGCGAACTGCGAAAGTCGGTGCGTCCCCGGTCGCGATCCCACGCTACACGAAAGCGGCGCGGTGGCGAGGGAGCCGGATCTCGAATCGCGTGCCGTTTTCAGCGGATGAGGTTGCGCTGATCGTGCCCGAATGCGCTGTCAGGATGGCGCGCGCGACGTACAGGCCGCGTGCGATTTTTGCGCCCGATGGATACGAAGCCAGGTCCTGAACCCTGCCGCGAACGAAGGGGTCGAAGATCTTCTGCAGGGCCTCCGAAGGAATTGCATTCCCGAAGTTGTGAACGGCGAGCACCACCTCGTCATCGCAAGTGCCGTCCAGGGTCACGCGGACCGGCTTTGCGGCCGCTCCGTACTTCAGGGCATTGAGAGGTCGCAAACCATGGATTCGAGAAGGCAAACCGGGCTCCGTCGGATCCTACGGGCTGACCCGGCACATGGCTACACCATCGCTCGGCGGGCGGCCTACATTGGTTGTGGAGCAATGTCGCTCTGAGCACTTTAAGGAGACGTCCATGGCAAATCAACCAGGCCAAAACAACCCCAATCAACCGGGGAACCAACCAAGTCAACCGGGTCAGCAAGAGCAGAACAATCCCGGACGGCAGCAGCCGGGCCAAGGCAGCCCGACAACACCTCAGCAGCCAGGGCAAGGTCAGAAGGGCTAGGGCCTTTCGAAGTTCGCTCCTCTCTAGGGGCGCTTGAGCCGCCGCGCTCGGCAGCGTTTTCTGCCCTGTGCGCTGTGCCTGGTACCAGTTGCATCACCCGCTTAGTCCGAACTTCAACTCGGCTCCCCCACCGCTTCGGCCGGGGGAGACTGCATCACAAAATTTCAGATGCGGCAGAACGCCTTCTCGAAAGGTCTCGCATCGGGGACCATGTTTACTTTCTCTGTACGGCGACGGCGCCAAGCGGTGTCGAGTGAAATTCCTACAACGCTTTGGGATTTCTGCCGGTCCAGACAGTAAGGCGAAAAGGCCGATCTCGAATATCTTTTAGCGGTCACTGTGGCCGCCGCCTGCCTGTTTGCTCCGTCACCGACGGGTTGAATACGGCTGCACAAGATGGAACTGCCGATGGCTTCGCTAACTGACAGAGTGAGGAGGGTGCCAGCTTGGGACAAGCAAAAAAGAATCAACATGATGCGGATGCAGCCAGGCGCAACGCCTCACTGATCGGCGGCGCCCTTCTGGCCGTCGTTCTCTTTCGATCGTCGTGGCGGGCTGCAGAGGGGCTGCGGTTCCCTGGGGCTTCGAGATCGAGACGGATATGCGCTTTCGGGGGTGCGTACGCTTTCGTGATGAGGCTACGAATTCGGGAATGGCTGGTGGGCTTCGAAGCTCCACTCGGCCGAAGGTTCCATGCGGCTTAAGATCTAGACACCATCAAATGGAGACATTGCATGACGCTCGATGAATACACAGAAGCCGCGAAGAAAATCTATGCGGAGCAGCAGAACCTCGTTCAGTCGATGTCGCAGCTCGCGCTCTCGGCCAGAGCTGTGCCGGCCAACCCGGAATTCCTAGCTCTCATGACGAAGCAGTGGGGGCTTGTGCAGCAACTTGCCTCGCTGAACACGGAGTTGATGCTCGGCATTGTGGTCCCAAAGAAAATAGGAGGCAGGTAGATTGCCGGCTGCGGCTGGCCCCACGGACCCCCAATATGGAGCTGCTGCACCTACCCCCGGTGGGTAACGAGTAGGTATGACAATCAACCAACAACCCAAGGCCCGACGCAGAGAGCAGTTTGCCCGATCCGGGCACATTGGAAGGCGTCCGTAGGGCGACTGGAGATGCGGCCGCGCGAGAGGACATGATGGCGACCGTGCGGGAGCTCACTGCGGCTCTTTGGGTTGGCGCTGCTGGTCGGGCCGTTGGGCTTTGGCGGGGTCCGCCAGCGCTGCAGCAGGCGCGCTGACACCGCGCGGGGCTTGTGGGACCGCGGGCACAACGCGCTGCGCGGCCTCGCCCGCCGTTGGCCCTGGATGCGCAATAGAGCAAAGTGCTGCTGGACACCCCCAACAGCATCACCCGGCCTCGTATTTTGTTCAGCAACAAACAAGTGCCGCCCATGAATTGCCACCAGCCGACACGTTGTCAAAATGGCTTGACAAACAGCCCCTTAGAAGTGACGGTAAGGGCACCGCAAAGAAAATGCGGCTTCTCACGCGTCGTAGCCGGTGAAGAGCTTGCGCACGTCGGTTGATCATGAACCTCCCGCCGTGTGCTGCTGCCGGGGCTGGGCGACGGCCATTAATCGGCGAGAGCGCCCACAGGCTCCAGGTCGATTCCAGTGTCGGGCTCGGGGACCGCTCGAGGATCGCCTGCCGCGTTGCATCGCGCAGCGCGACCGCTGCTGCCCAGTCCTGCTGCGACGCGACGATCGGCGCGCCGACCTCGATCACCCCCGGCACGAAATCAGAAACGATCATTCGGCCGTGAGCAATGCTCACGCCGTTCTGAGCGACATGGGGGCATGTCGTACTCCCGAATGGATGGCTGAGATGGCAAAGGAGCCGTTCTTCAAGTTGGCACGGGCAATCGGGCAATCAGGCGCGTCATCTCATTCGCAGAGCTTCGCGATGATCTGCGAAAGGTGGTGGGTAGAAATGAACGGGGCCGTTTACGTGCACTACGCGATATGTGCCCGACCGTTCTTTATTGCCATGGCTGGAGCGTCCATGTCTCCCACTTGACGTGTATTCGATTGCGGGAGGCATTTCAATCTCCGCATCCAATTGGGGAAATTTCCTCTCCCCTAAAATTTGCCCCGCGAGTTGGGTCCCCCGCCGCACGCGCACTTTGCCCAACCAAGTCCCCCGATGTCCAACTTT
>NZ_JAVDRF010000022.1:0-28617 GCF_031454625.1 Variovorax soli | reverse complement strand
CAGACACAGGGGACCCCGTCGGCCCCGCACTCGCAGCCGCCCTGGATTTCAAGCAAACCCGAAGGGCGGTCTGGGTGGTCGGCACAGACCCAGCCAGCGCCATGACAGAAGTGGCAATTTCTGTCGGTCAGCGCACCGAGCGGCGGGCCCAGTGAGAGTGGCATGCGGGCTTTTTTGGCGATCCACACCTCACCAGCGCCCGACACGTCGCCAAGGCTCGTCCTGTGCAAGGCTTCAGGCCGGCGGCGCCGTGCCCGGTGCGCGCCCGGTGAAGCGCAGGGCGGACAAGAAAAAGCCCGCCGAAGCGGGCCTAAAAACAGCCCAAAGAGGATAGAGACATGGATCGGGCTGCCGACGTCATCATCTGGCAGCGGGCTGACCGGCGGCTGAGTCGGCGGACACGAAACAGTCCCGTGTGAGATGCGCGACGCCATGCGATTGCGTCCAGATCCCTGTCGGCATCGCTGGTTTGCGACAGACCTGTCGGATTCTGCGCGCCGGGCACGGAGTGGGGCCGTCAGGAGGGCGGTTTCTCGGGACGTGCTTCGCTGCCGTCGCGTCGCCGCCGGCGCAGGTGCAAGCCGATCGTTACCGCGACGAACAGCACGGCGACCAAGCCGATCTTCTCGACGACTCCCATGTCGACAAAGACGGATTCCAGAGCGTAGCCGAAGGTGTAGCCCGCACCTGCGATCAAGGGCGCCCACAATGCCGCGCCCAGCGCGTTGAATGTCAGAAAACGCCAGGGAGACACGGTGCTCGCACCGATGGCGATCGGACCGAGGATACGAAACCCGTACATGAACCGCACGCCGATGATCAGGGGCGCGTCATAGCGCTGTAGAAGCGCCGTCACCACATTCGCGCGGACTTGGAGACGCGGCCGATTCGCGATCAGGCGCCCACCCACATAGCGGCCGAGAAAATAGAAGGCCTGGTCTCCCAAAGTGGCGCCGCAGAACGCCACGACCACTACATAGACGAACGACAGATAGCCCTCCTGCGCGGCCAAGCCCGCCAGCAGCAACACGCTCTCTCCCTCCATGAGGCAGCCGGCGAGCACGGCGAGGTATCCGTACTCCGAGAGAAACTGCGTTATCGACACGGGACTCTCCATCCACAGCCGCAAGACCGCCGCGCCCACCGGACGAACAGGCTCGCCCAATTCGATGGCCCGGTGAAGGCCTGCTCCGGCCCGCGGGTGCCGAGTTGAGGCAGGAGGAAGACGAGGTCGCTGCGCTTCATCCAGGCATGATCCTCCGAAGGCAGGCGAAGCGCAAAGGCGCGGTGCCGGTAGCCTTCTCGCCTCGTGTGCTGGCCCAGGTGCGGCGACTGTCCTTCGCAGCGGTCCACCGGTCCAAGAAGATCGCAACCCGAAGGGTTGTGGTGGTGGCAGGCAGCGCAAATATTCTCGAGCCAGGACCATGAAAACATATTCCCGGGCAGCGTGGGCTTAAGCTCGCAAGGCCGATTCAGCCCAAGCGCTTCGCTCTGATTGGCCCCCTCTTCAACATTTAGAGTGAACTGATTCGATGGACATCGACCCAAAAGACATCGTTGAAAACGCGAAGGAAGCCAGCGATCTAAGTGCGGCTCGGGCCGTACGCTTGAACGCGGCGGTGGCGATCACCGTGGCCCTGCTGGCAACGTTCATGGGTATTTGCAAGGTCAAGGACGACAACATCGTTCAAGCCATGCAACAGGCGCAGGCCGACAAGATCGATCACTGGGCTTTCTACCAAGCACGAAACATTCGACAAGATGTCGCAGAGGCGACTGCGACCCAACTTGAACTTGCTCCCCTAGGTCTCTCCTCGGAGGCCATTGCATCCCGTGACGCCGCCATCTCAAGGTATCGCATGATCGCTGACGAGCAAGCGAAAAAGAAGGATTTGCTAAAGGCATTGGCGGAGCAAGACCAAAAGACCTATGACGCGCTGAACTACCGCGATGACCAGTTCGATCTCTCCGATGCGCTGATCGCGATAGCGATAGCCATGCTGGCCGTCACCGCGCTGACTCGACTTTGGCCGCTATTTTGGGCTTCATTGGTTCCGACCGCTTTGGGCGTGCTGATGGGCATTGCAGGCCTGGCGTCCCTGCCGATCCATCCGAATGCGTTGATAAAACTGCTGTCATGATGCGCGTCTGGCCCCCGCCGCCCCGTTGACACGCCCAGCATGTTTTTGCGCCGTGGAGCTGACGTCCAGATACCATGCCAAGTGCACGAGCCGCTGCGGCCAGTCGTAGTGGATTCGCTCGCAGTCCTCGGGCTGGATTGCGTTGCAAACACCGAGCGCCCGAGCAGGGGCGGCTGCGCGCCGATGGTTTTTGGCAATCCCCACGGGCAGAGGCTTGCGAACCTTGTCTCTAGAACGCGAACATGCTTTTCAGGTTCTTCGCCGGCACGAATGCGGCGGCATTGAGTTCGACATTGCGCGTGTTGGCTCGCATGTCCAATCGGAGTAGCTCATCAAGTGTGCTTCGGTGATGTACCCTCCGCGGGTGGCTTGCAGGGCCAAGGCTCGAATGACGCCGCCTCGCCTCCAGCAGAAATGGGCAAGACTTGGTATCCATTGGAGCGCGGCGAACATTTGAAGCCAAGGTCAAGGCGAGCCTCGCACGCACCTCTCTGACGATCCATTCTGACGACGCCAGCGCACTTGCTGCGCGCCTGCCCGACTGGATAAACCGCGTTCTTCACAACGCGGGCGCGTCCGAATCCTGACCTGCACACTGGGTGCCGAGCGTTTGCGCACGCTTTGGCCTTAACGGGCGTTGGAGACCCCCCGGCCAGCAGCGCCTCGCAGCTCGCCAGCGTCGGGCCGCAATTCAGAGTGTAGGCGCCGCCGTTGTTTCATTATTTCGCCTCGCGCCTGAACCTTTCCGCCGGCACCGCCCCCTTGCGCTTCACCTTCACCCAGTCCCTCGACCGCACGCCCGGCAGGTAGGTGCTGGTCAGGCGCTTGGCCACCAGACCCTCGAGCTTCAGCGGCACCACCGCTTCATCGAACAGGCGACGCGCACCCTCTTCGAAGTAGCCGACCTTCAGCAGATTCGGCAGCGGGACCTTCGACAGCCGGTCGAGCGCCGCCTTGCGCGTGGTCAGTGCCCAACCGGTGATGTCGACGCCGCGAACGACCAGAAGGTCGGAGGTAGGCAACAGGATGCGCGCCGGCATGCCTTCGTCGGCGGCGCGCACGGTCCTGCAGGGCTTCAAATTCGCTGCGGCCGAGCTCGTCGAGCACGCAAACCTCACCATCGGTGATGTAGGGGCCGCCAGGGATTCCCGCCAAGGTTTGGCACACCTCCGGGAACCACTTTGATGCGTCAGCGCCCTTGCGCGTCTTGAGCCGGCAGCCGCCATGCCTGAACTCGGCCAGGATTCGGTACCCGTCGTACTTCAGCTCGTAGATCCACCCCGGCTCTTCCAGGGTGAGCGGCCGCTCGTCCAGCAGCATCGGCGAGAGCGTGGCGAAGTCGACCATGCCGGCATCCTTGCACCAGGCGCCGCAGCTGGCAATCCGACGAAGCCCACGCGAGATGATGATTGGGACCTACAGACCACGCAATCGAGCGCGGCGACGTTGGGCTTGCCAACTGGGAGAACACCATGCCTGACGACACCAGCAAGACCGGCCGAGACCGGAAGTTCATTTCGATCGGGGAAGACTACGAGGTGCGAGATTGGGCGCACAGCCTGGGATGCACGCCCGAGCAGCTGCGCGAGGCTGTCAAGGCCGTGGGCAACTCCGCCGACAAGGTGCGCGAGCACCTCTCGGCGAGGCGCGCCAAGCGCGCGGTGCGCTGAGGGCCTTGATTCGGGTGAGCCTGCGAAGACCACCAGAACCGCCCCTCCAGGTCATCACCTGAAGCGGCTGCGGCTGCGGCTGCTGACTGCGGCGGCGCAACCGGGGGTGCCTTCGGCTGAGCTTGGGCTTTGGATCGCTCCATTGTCCGAGGCTGGATCGGCCAGCCTCGTCAATTGCGTGGGAGTCAATATCCTGTGCGGTCGTGTGTTGCTGCCCAAAGGCGGCAACTGAGGCATCTGGCATCAAGAAAGTGATCGGTGCATGAAGCACTCGCATGTCCATTGTCCCGCGCTGCGTGGGGGCCTGCTGGCCTTGCTCGCGGCGGCGCTGTTCGGCATCAGCACGCCGCTGCTCCAGCGCTTCGGGGCGGGACTGGGGGCGTTCACGACCGCGGCGCTGCTCTATGCGGGAGCTGCCATCGTCGGCGCGCTGTCACGCCAGCACGTCGAAAAGGAAGCGAAGCTGGTGCGCGGTGACGCCCGGCGCCTACTGTCGATGGCAGCCTTTGGGGCCGTGCTGGGACCGGTCGCGCTGGCGTGGAGCCTGCAGCACACGAGCGGCACCGGCGCCTCGCTGATGCTGACGCTCGAAGCCCTGTTCACCGCCTTGCTGGCGCGCGCGCTGTACGGCGAGACCATGGATCGCCGCGTCTGGGCCGCCATGCTGCTGCTGCTTGCCGGGGGCATCGTGCTGGTGCTCGACCAGGGCCGCCAGGGCGGCAACCAGCTCTGGGGATTGCTCGCGGTACTGGTGGCCACCATGGCCTGGGGCGCTGACAACACGCTGTCCCGCGCTCTGGCCGAGCGCGATCCGGCCCAGGTGGTGCTCGGCAAGGCGGTGCTCGGTGCCTGCGCTACAGCGGTGCTGGCGCTCCTGTTCGGCGATCCGCTGCCCACCGTGGGCGCGGCACTCGGATTGCTCGTGGTCGGCGCCACCGGCTATGGTCTGAGCCTGCGCTTCTACTTGCTGGCCCAGAGGGCCTTCGGCGCGGCGCGCACGGGTTCGGTGTTCGCCTTCGCACCCTTCATCGGGGCCGCGCTGGCCATCGCGCTGGGAGATCGCAGCGGCAGCTGGATCATGGCGGCCGGAGGCCTGCTGATGATCCTGAGGCGTGGTGCTGCACCTGGCCGAATCGCATGGCCATGCGCACGAGCACGAAGCGCTGGAGCACGAACATGCGCACCGGCACGACGACGGCCACCACAACCACAGGCACGATCCAATGCCGGCCGGTCCGCACAGCCATCGACATGTGCATGAATCCCTGAGCCACGCACATCCCCATGTACCGGATGCACATCATCGGCATGAGCACTGATGGATGAGCCATCGAGCTCGCATCTGGCGATGCTTTGCCGGATGTGCATAGGGCGTTAAGGGGCTGGCGAAGCCGATCGACCTCAGAATGGTGTAAAGCCTGCCCTCAAAATCTGGAGTCCTTCGGACGAGGACGGTCCTGAGCCGCTGATCGGAATCTGCGCATCAACGCTTCGTCTGGCCGAAGCTGAAGTCGCCGAACGCGGTCACGCTATCGGCCTTGGTCCAGACGCCGATCCCACCAGGTCCCGAAATGTGCGCATCCTCGAACTTGATGAGGACCTTGCCATTCCACATCACCGCGATACGCGCGCCGGCGAAGTCTACGCGCAGTGTGTGCCATGCGCCCACCGACACAGGCGTGTTGACATACTTCAAGGTCCTTCGGTTGCCGCCTTCGGTGTAGTAGAGCGAGACGTTGTTCTCCAGCGCATTAGCACGCGCGACGTAGTAGTTGCTGCCGCTCTTCCAGCGACAGATCACGCCGCCTGCCTGGTCCTCGCGGCCTTCGAGCGGCTTCAACTTCACCTCGACGAAGCCATCGGTGATGGCGGTATCGGCGCGAACGCACCACGGAAACGTACCCGATCCGGACTGCATCAGCACATGGTGCGGGCTCGGGGCGCTGGCATCCGACTCCACGCTCCAGTGCGGGCTGCCGCGGCCCGTGATGCCGCAGGTCGAGCCTGCCGGCGCGCGGCCCAAGGTATCCGAGTCGAAGCGCACAGTCTGCGCAAGGGGTGCGGCTGCAGCGAGCAAGCTCGCAGCGAAGGCCATGCAGCGCTTCATGGCGACCTCACGATCTCGTCGCGCCGCTGGCCGCGAGGCGATCGGCAACTTTCTCCCACTGGATGTTCTGGAAGAAGGCATCGATGTACTTCGCCGCAGCCGCACCGAAGTCCATCTGGTAGGCGTGCTCGTACATGTCCATCACCAGTATCGGGGTGGTCGCCGCGGGGCCGTGCGCGTGGTCGGCCATCCAGTAGTTCTCGAGCTGCCGCGTGTGCTGGTTGAACCCCAGCACGACCCAGCCTGAGCCACCGCCCAGGCCGGCGGCGATGCGGCGGAACTCCGTTTCCCAGACGTCGAAGCTGCCGAAGGCCTGCGCGATCGCCTGGCGCTCCGGTGTGCCCGCTCGGCCATTGCCGCCGAGATTGTCGAAGTAGTCCTCGTGCAAGACCACGGAACCCGTGCGCAGCAACTGCTCGCGCTTGAGATCGTTGTAGACGTACGGCGGCAGGTCCTTGTCCGCCAGCGCATCCGCCAGGCGCTTCTTGACCACCGCCAAGGCCTTGACGGAGCCGCCATAGTTGTTCTCCCAATGCGAGCGGATCAGGCGTTCGGACAGATTGCTCAGCTTCGCTGGATCGAAGGGCAATGGCTTCAGGGTATCGCTACCCTGAAAGGCTGGGGCGCTACTCATCGTGGTCTCCTTGGAAGGGTCTGTGGCCGCCATGGCGGTGGTCGACAGGGCGAGCGATCCCGCACCGGCGACCGCCATCGCGACGAAATTCCGCCTTGCGACATTCGGTTCGTGAGTCATGTGTTCTCCATTCGAGTGCGTGCTCGATGGGGTGGGCGGTCACGTGTCTGTCTGAGCGTGGCGCGATCTGCACCAGGCATACAGCGCGTCGTACACCACGAGACCGTGCCGCAGCATCTCGTGGTCGTTTGCAAAGGTCTGCGACAACCCCAGCGAAATGGCATAGAGGCCTGCTGATTCCGGTGTCAGATCCAGGCGCGAGGTGTCGGCGCCGCGCACGATGTGGGCCAGGTGCTGCAAAGCGGGATGCTTGAGTTGGTACTTCTCGAGGAAGGCATCGAAGCTGCAGAGCTCGCCCACGTGGCTCATCTCCACGTCGGGGACGTCATAGGGAACAGCGCCGGTTTCGGCCGCCACCTCGCTCACCTGGTCGGCAGGTACGTAGAGAAACTCCGGCACTGGGTCGATGAATCGTGAGATCAGCCAGGGACAGGCGATGCGGTCGATCTTCGGACGTTCGCGGGTGACCCATTTCATGACGGCACTCCTGAAGGAACCGACGGCTGCTCAACGCTCGCCGGTGCCGTCGAACATTCGCGCCGCCGAGCGGCTGCGCACGACGCTCTCGTACACGACCCGCTCGCCATCGAGATATTGCAACTCGTTGCCGCGGCGGGCGACTTGGAAACACACGGGCTCGGTGCGGCTGACCTCAGGCAGGAGGAAGCACAGTTCATCGTGCTGAACCATCCATTGCCCGGGCTTCAGGCGGCCGTTCTGCAGTCGCATCAATCGGCCGTCTGCCAGATAGTGATGTGCCCAATGCCGGTCATCGCTCACGACTTTGCCTTGCAGTACCGAGCGAATTTGTGCGCCGTTCAAAGGCGCAAAGGCGGCTCGCTCGACGGCGAGGCAGGGCAGGATCGCGGCGCCGAGCATCGCCACCAGCAGGCTGAGCCGCCGAATCCCGGAAGCAGGGGTTTTTGTGCCGCTCATGCGTGGACCAATAATGGATGGACGACGAGGCCGATCAAAGCCGCGGCGAGCACGATGACAGGCTCCGGCAGCTTCTTGAAGCGCCAGAGGACGCCGGCCGTGACGAGTGCCAGCGCGGCCGTGACCCAGTCGGTGATCGAGCGCTGTCCGATCACGATCACCGCCCCGGCGATCGCGCCGATGGCTGCGGCCGTCACGCCGTCGACGAAGGCCACGATGGCCGGCAGCTTGCCGTACTTCCTGAAGTAGGGCGCCGGCAGGACGGTGAACAGGTAGCAGGGCACGAAGGTAGCGAGGGCTGCCACCGCGGCGCCCCAGAAGCCTGCCACCAGGTAGCCGATGAAGCCGGTGGTGATGACCACCGGGCCGGGCGTGATCATCGCGACTGCAACGGCGTCGACGAACTGGCGGTCTGTGAGCCACGCGTACTCCTTGACCACCCCTCCATACAGGAAGGGCACGATTGCCAGGCCGCTGCCGAAGACGAAGGTGCCGGCGTAGGCAAAATAAGCGCCGATCTGGCCGAGCTTGTGCCAATCGATCGTGTCCAGCGCGAACCAGGCTGCCGCAGGCGCGGCCACACTGTGGAGGCTCCCGCCGAACTTCGGCGGTGCGCGCCACAGCCATACGAGGACGCCCGCCCCGAGAAACACCCAGACGATCTCGGACTTCGTGATCACCGTCACCGCTGCGCTGGCCAGGAAGATTGCCCACAGCAACCTGTCCTTGCCGATGCTTTTGGTCGTGAGTTTGTAGGCACTCATCGCGATGATGCCAATCACCGCGGCGCCGACGCCATAGAACAGGGCCTGCATCCAGCCGATACCGCCATAGGCAACGTAAGCCGCGCCCAGCGCCACGACCATGAGGAATGACGGCAGAACGAAGGCCAGACCTGCCAAGGTCGCGCCCACGAGGCGGTAGTGCACATAGCCGAGATAAATGGCGAGCTGCGCGGCCAAGGGGCCGGGCATCAGCTGCGCGAGCGCCAAGCCTTCCTTGTAGTCGCCTTCGGAGATCCAGCCGCGGCGCTCGACCAGATCGCGATACATGTAGCCCGCCAGGGCGACCGGACCGCCGAATCCCCAGGTGCCCAGGGCGAGCATGTAGCGCACGACCTGCCAAAGGGAGTACCGCATCGCAGTGGCGCCGGCGGCGTCGGTCGTGGTGGGGTCGGTCATCTTGCGCTGCTCATTCGGACCTTGGAGCGCGCAGCTTCTCGTTGGAAGTGCGCATACATGGAATCCAGCACGTTGCTGATCTCGCCGAGCAGGGCGTCATCGTCAGGGAGGCGCTCCCGCGCGCCGGCGAGTACCGCCTCGAACCCGGCACCCTCGGCAACGGAGCCGGTGCCCATGTCGAGCGAACGCACCATCGCGCCCATGCGCATGAGCGCGCGGTCCTCCTCGAGTCCGAAGCTTGCCATCAGGGTTTCAAAGGTCACGCGTTCCCCGACATGGGTAAAGGCCGCGCCGTCGAAGTCGAAGCCGAGTGCCTTGCGGGGGCAATCGGCAGGCTTCGCCAGCCACTGGAAGCGCGCGGCGGGATCGATGAAGCGACGGATCAGCCACGCGCTGGCCACGCGATCGACCCAGAGCCGCCGGCGCGTGGCCCATAGCCGCCCCTGGTAGTCGGCAATGTCGAGCCGCGGGATCTGGCCGCCAGTCTCGTGCGGTTCATCTGGCGACAGCACGCGGTCGATCCGTCGGTTGAAGTCGATCCATGTGGCCTCGGCCTCGAGACTGGCCTCGCCGGGAAAGAAGTCCGTGGCCACGAGCGCCTCGTAGTCCCGGCGCAGCTTCTTTTGCAGGCGGGCCAGCTCGGCGATGCCCAGGGAGGGCAAGGTCGCCGCTGCCTCCTTCCATGCCGTGACGAGCGCGGCATATTCGGCGCTGCGGTCGAAGAGCGCAAGGTATACGCCTGCATCGCCCGGCTTCGCTGCCGCTACCCGCATGAGCCAAGCGCTGCCGCCCTCTTGGACGCATTCGTCCGCCAGGGCCTGCAAGGCGTCTCGATGCATCGGATTGCCCGGCAGCAGATAGGCGCCGTCACGCAGCGCGGCACAGCCCAGCCCCTTCAGCGCGCGCCAGATCCGCATCCGTGCCGTTGCGCCCTGCGTCGGCAGGGAAACCACCAGCAGTATGGTTGCCCGGCGCATCGGCTTGCTCAATACCATGGTCTTTACTCATCTTCCCGCCAACGTTTGCCTCGTGCTGGCCGCCATCGCGCCCAGCTTGCCGATCGCCTTGGGACTCCTGTTCGTGCGCAGCGCCTTGTCGTCGATGGATGTGCCCACACGCACGGCGTATGTCATGGCCGCGGTCACGCACGCGCGTGTTCGAAGGAAGGCCGATCACGCAATGGCACCCAGCAGGCGCAGCACGCAACGCACGCTGGCCTCGTCGACGGCACCGCGCAGCCGCACGCGCGTGGCACCAACGTCGATCTCGATCACGCCGCTCGAAGGGCGCGGCTCGATGGCCTTGTTAGTCTTGGCCGCGGGCTCCATCTGCACCGTCACCGGCAATAGCGTTGGAGGCGCTGCACCTTCAACCGCTGGAGCTTCCGCGCGCAGGCGAAGCCGGCGCCAGTTGAACAGGAGGTTCGCATTGATGCCATGCTCTTGCGCGATGGCCGCGACCGACGCGCCAGGTTCCAGGCTGCGTTCGACCAATTCCTGCTTGAGCTCTTCGCTGTGCCTGCGCCGGGTGTCCTTGCCCGAAGTGACTCGCTTGTCCATGTGTGCACGTACCGATTAAATGCACACATCCAAGTGTGAGCACGATCAGGCGATCCTGCTCACGCCCGCGTCATCTCGCCAGAGGGCCTTGAGGCCACGCTTACACCAAAGAAGCGTTCAGAGGCGGACCACACTACTCGTTTGCTACGAAACAACCACAAATCTGGCAGTTCATTCGACGAATCGTGCCACAAGGTTGAGCGACCGGTCTTGGCCGAACGCGGCGTTAGCCGTCGATTACGCACCGCCTGGCGACGCAGGGACCAGACCATAGCGGGCCATGACCGAAATCAAGGCCGCTTTGTCAGGCGGTCCTCCAGCGGTAACAACTGCGGCCACGTCTCGAAAGTACTGGGCGCCAATATCAGGCGACTGCACGATGAGGGCTCGCACTTCTGCGTTGAATGGGTTTGAGAACTGGTGCACGCTCCCTCTCGGGCTGTACATGCTCTCCCCAGCAGAGAGGTCTCGAACATCAGCGTCAACGGAATACCGAAGGGTTCCTTTAAGAACGTAGACGCATTCATCGTTATTCGTATGGCTATGTGGGGGCGGAACGTTGGAACTCGGCGGAACCTTGAGCTCGAACATCCCGACGCTGCCGGCGGCGGAGCCGTCCACAAGATAGCGAATGGACAGCTGGCCAACCTTGATGGGTGAGGAATCGGTCATTTTCGAGCCTCCGTCGACGGTGACGGGGCATCATGCCGCAAATTGGGCTCCGGATGGAATGTCCTGTCTTGGCCGTTTGCTGGCGAAGGCATCACTCGCTGGCAAGCAAGGCAGCCATCACCGCTGCGCCGAGTTCTGCATCGGACACCTTGTCGCTCAGTCGGACCTTTGATGCCGGTACAGGTTCGAAATGGCCGGCATCTTTTTGTTTGGTCGCTCCGACAACAACGGTGCCGTCCTTGAGACACGGTGAAACCAATCTGGTGCCGACATATAGCGTCTTCAAGTTCGTCGCGCCGACGACTTCGCAGTGCTTCCCAATGACTTCCTTGCAGGGAATCAACCAAATCTCACGACACCGTGCCCATGCCGCTCGTACTGTCGCTCCAAGCAACCCAGTGTCAACTGTGTCGATGCCATCGAGCCAAGTTGCCCGTTGCGCCCAATCCTCCTGCACACACGCACCAGGGCCAGAGTAAGGGCCAACCAGAAGTCCCTTGGGGTGAAGGTAGACGAAGCCTGTCGGTCTTTGAGTATTTCTTCTTGTACTGGAGGATTGTGACGAACGTCGGTGCTGGCCGCTTGTAGCCGCTAACTGTTGCCTTGGGTTCAACGCCAAACCAGCGAGGTTCGGAGTTCTATGTCCGCGTTTTCGTAGTCGCCCAATCCCTCGTACTCAAAAATCGCGGAGCCTCGCAGCGTCACGGTGGCTTCGTCGCGTGATGAGCCTCCAAAGAGCAGCTCGGAGACGTCAACCGGATGGTGCGCACCTGCTACGTAGAGCGAGCCGTCAATGCAGCCTGGCTCAGGGTTGATTGGGAATCGGAGGTGTGTCCCGCGAAGCGCATCGAACTCGACGCTTGGCAGCCGAACACCTTCTAACCGAACCATCGTCTCGACCATCGCGCCATCAAGTTCGAAGGGTGCCAGTTTACGGTAATGGATGCATCGTGCGCAGGTCCGGACAGGGCCGCCGAAGTGGCGACTAGGCGCTCGGTCGGAAAGGTCTGCATGTGGTGGTCTCAAATTGTGGCTGTAAGGCCAAGGTCGGCTTCTCGCCGAATGTAGCCTCGCGCCAGGCTGGACTCGTAAGAGTAGAAGGGCTACGAGCGCCAAGTGCCTTCACCCGCATGCAGCAGCTCAAAGGTATGCGGATGGACCAAAAAGCCGTACAGTTTTCCTCCCCCCGAGAGCGGCTCTGGTGTCTTGTCGGCTGTGAAGTAGCTGACCACCAAAACTGAATCTGCATCCGCGAGCGCAGCTCGCAGCACGACGCGCTCTTCGTCAGTCAGGCGCGCACGCTCAATGAGGCTTTTTTGAGAGCCGAAGATATCGCTCTTGCAGTACGCGTGAGCCGAAGCCTCTGCCCAAAGCGGGTGTTCCGAGACAACGCTCCTCGCTCTGTCCGCGTCAGATGGGCTCACGTCTTGGCTCATGTCCGCTCCTTCGGTTGAATGTCCGGCCTCCGACGCTCAAATCTCTCGTAGCTGCTCAGCGAGCACAACAAAACTGCTGCTGCCTTCGGTGGACTGGACTCCCCAAGGCCGCGTGGTCGCAGCACGGACTACCAAGCGACCTTCAGAATCAAGCCACTCCGACTCAACTTCGCAAGCGATAACGCCAGGCGCGGGAAGCGACTCAATGTCGATCTCAGCCACGCTCACGACGGGCTCCTTCTCCAAGAAGCGGTGTCTCAGCCCCATCGCGTCGATCAAGAGGCATTCCACGAAGGTCGGATATCCGCTGTCGTCAACCACTCGGTCGATTTCAACGGCGATGGCTTTCATGGGGCGTCATTTTTCCGTGTCGGGGGTAATGGTCGAAGACCGGTTCTGGGCCGAATCCTGCCACATCCGCACCGACGCCAGCGGGCTCTAGGCGGCAGCTCAGGTTAGTCGATGGCTGCAATTCGCCGCCCCCGAGACCCCCAGCCGCCTACTTCACCCATGACAAAGCGACTAAGAAATGCCTTGCCATGCGTGACATCTGGCCGTTCCTGTGTGAATACAACTTACGTACTATTTGGTCTCAATCTGACCCTCGTTCGAATCACATGGACCGCTCATGACCCTATTTGCACGCACCAGAGCTTTGCTTGCTAACGCGAACAAAATGAAGAAAGCAAAAACTCTCCCGCCGGTCGCTTTGGTAGCCCTATTGCAGGCTTGTGGTGGGGGCGGGGGCGGTGGTGGGGGCGCCGATACTGCTGCATCCGCAGCGACGCTAGCCGCTCTTAATCCGATACCCGTACCAGGTCTTACATCCACTCCCATACCCGGCCTCGGAGCAGCCCCCGCTCCCGCGCCCGCGCCAGCCGCCGCGCCTACGCCGGCACCCACAGCGGCCAACAAGGCTGAAGGCGCCTACCGGGGTACTACCAATTCTGCACTGACGTTCTATGGATTGGTCCTTGAGAATGACGAGGGCTGGGTTCTGTACGGGAGGGCGGCAACCGGCGGCGTCCTGTTCGTGCAAGGAGTCATCCACGGCACCAATGGTTCGTCGTCCGATGGCAAGTACACGGCATCCGTGACCGATTACTACGGAACAGGTCAGGTGTACAGGGGCAATGTGTCCGCGACCTACACCCCACGCACGAAGATCAACGGAACGGTATCAACCACTGGGACTACCGCCACTTTTGATGGCGTTGGCATTCCCGTTGAGGTATTCAACTATGACCTGCCAGCGTCTTTGGCCGATGTTGTTGGCAACTGGAATGGGTCAACCGTCCAGGGTGATACTGGCTCCATCGCGATCACTTCGACAGGTGCTTTCTCTGGTTCTTTGAGTGGTTGCAACGTGTCGGGTCAACTGACTCCGCGTATCTCCGGCAAGAATGTATTCGACCTCGCGCTCACCTTTGGTGGTTCCCCCTGCTTACTCCCTGGCCAGAGCGCCAGCGGGATTGCGTTGAAGGCGAACGCTACCGATGGTCGCTCACAGCTCATCGTAGTTGGTGAAACTGCTTCAGGAGCGGGAACTGCGTTCTTCTCGGCGCGTTGACATCCTCCACGCCTCAAAAGGACGAGGATTCCCTCTGCAGAGCGGCCGTGTCCGGCGCAGCTGCCGTGGATTACTTGGCAGCCTCAATCACCAGGCCGCGCTCTGTCCTTAGTGCGAATCCGCGATGGAGAGGCTCTTTCCTCAGAGCGATGAACCCCGAGCCAGGATGTCGCGTGCCGCGCTGATGTCGCGCTCGTGCACAGCCCGGCACCTGGTTGTTCAGGTCCGTCAAATAGGCTGCAACTGGTCGCCCGCTACACCTCCGCGATGTCGAGCACTCCTGGCCAACTTCAACCAGCGCTGAAGCCCCTGGACAGTACCGACGGCGCAAAACTGGAGGGTCGTGACGAACTTCCGCTGTTGGCCGAGGGCCGCCAGCCACAGGTTACGGCTGGAATCTACCAAAGCTGATGGCCGGTGACCACGTGTACTGCCCTGACGTAGGTCGATTCCTTTATCGCCGTGACGTACTCAGGGTTGGCGCGGACACAGCATGTAGCTCTACACGCCTCGGCGTGCAACCTACGATGTTGGAGACCGGCCGTCTACCTCTGGGCGGCGCCCATCATGTCTAGTTCGCGGTTCCCAACTCCGGCCAAACCAGCCGGTATCAACAACGTTGCTACGTTCGCGAGAAGGAGGTAAAGTATCGACATTGACGATACAATGGAGGTCACATGCACGTAATGGTGAAGAAATGGGGCAACAGCGCGTCGGTGCGCATTCCCGCGGCGGTGATGGAGGCTGCGCGGCTGCATTTGGACGAAACCGTAGACGTGCGCGAAGAGGAAGGGCGTATCGTGATCGAGCCTGTACGGCCCGGAAAATTCGAACTCACAAAGTTGTTGGCCCGGATCACCCCGGAGAATTTGCACGGCGAAATCAGCTTCGGTCGCGCTGTAGGCAAAGAGACGTTCTAATGGTTCGCCGCTATGTGCCCGAGGCCGGGGACATTGTGTGGCTGCATTTTGACCCGCAAGCCGGTCACGAGCAGGCCGGGCATCGGCCCGCGTTGGTGCTCAGCCCATCGGCGTACAACGGAAAGACCGGCTTGATGCTTTGCTGCCCTTTGACAACGCAAGTAAAGGGCTATCCGTTCGAGGTCGAGATTGCTGGAGCTCGAGCAGGCGCGGCCTTGGCCGATCAATTGAAGAGCCTTGATTGGGTAGCCCGCAAAGCGAGCCTCAAAGGCAGGGCTTCTGCTGCAGAGCTAGCCGAGGTCAGGGCAAAGGCAATCGTCCTCATCGGCCAGCCTTAGCATTTCCTCAGAGAATCGCGCATTGTTTTCTTGAGGCGGCCAACTAAGGCCAGGCTCCGCTGTCGCGCCGGCCGGGCACAATGAGCTCGGCGTCTGCCCTGGACGCGCGCCGGCAGTGCCTCGGCGGCCTACGCGAAGCCGCTCAAAACCCGAAGGCACCCGTAGCTACGCAAAGTCTGGCGCCAGCTGATTATTGCTAGCGCGCCGACGCTTGCGTGGACAGACCTTCGGCCACATAGCGGATTGCGAGCCGTTCGATCTGCCGTCGGCTCATGCCCGGAACGGTCGTCGGCGCTCGTGGTGCCGCACGCAGCGAGCGCGGCGCACAACGCCACAAGGGCGCGCTGAGCCCCCGGTTAGGGTACGTGTTCCAACGCCGATGGTGCAGCCGTACGAATCGTTGCTTGGCATGCTGTGGAAGTTCGCACGGATGAATCGGCTGCCCGGTCACTTGGCTGTCGAACAGCTGTGCGGCGACCCGGTCGATCCCTACGAGGGCATCGCGCCGGCCCGATGTCGACGTCAGGCGGGTCGCGCGATTGCTGGGCATGGCCCCTTTGCGCAATGTGCCCGACGGCATCGGAACCGCCGCCGCATACGGGGCACCGCGGCTTATGCCATGCGGACGGGCGCGGTGTTGACCTGAGCGGGATGGCGGACAAGCCGCCAGCTGCGCGTGATCAACGACATCCTGCGGACCAAGAGCCTGTTGCTGCGCGCCGGCACTGCTTGGATGCCACGCTGATCGCCGCGGCCGGTTCGACCAAGAACGCTGAATACGCGCGCGAGCGATGCGCGGCGGCCGGCGGCCAGCTTCAAGGGCTGGCTCTGCGTCCAGCCATCACGCATGCGCGCGATCACGCGATCAGGGCATTGAGATCGGTGCGGGTGAACTTCCACTCGAATGGACGCGCGATGCTCTCGAAGTAGCGCTCGAAGTTCGCCAACCGCTGAGCGACCGCCTCCAGGCAAGGGAAGTCGTTCGGGGTCAGCACCTTGCGCTGCACGATCGAGAAGTAGATCTCGATCTGGTTGAGCCAACTGGCGTGGACCGGTGCGTGGACCGGAACCAATCGGGGATGGGCTTGCGTGAGGCGCCGCACAGACGCCTTGCCATGATGCGACGAGCCGTTGTCCATGACCCAGAACACGCGTCTTGCGCTGACGTAGGGCGGCTGGCTCATGACCTGATCGACCAGTCGCTCGAAGGGCGCGATGCCCGTGGTCGCTTCGCAGCGGCCGAACACCTTGGCGCGATGCACGTCCAATGCCGCCCTATACGACCAGGCGCCACCGCGTTCGTACTCGTGCTCCACGCGCATTGACTTGCCCGCTTCGGTCGGCAGGCTCGGATGCATGCGCAGCCGAGCCTGGATACTGGTCTTCTCGTCGGTCGAGATGACGAACTCGTCCTTGCGCAGCGCCTGCCCTTGCCAGCGCCGCTCGTACAGGTCCAGGATGCGACCGGCCTTGGCCTGGAAGTGCGGGTCGCGCGCAAAGATCCAGCAACGGTGCCGCCAAGGGCGAATCGCCTGCGCGCCTCCGTACGGGCCGATTCGTCGCCCTTCTGGAGCAACTCAAACTGCTTCTGATACTCGTCTGACAGGGCTATCCACTTGTTGAATATGTCGTCCATGCGCCTCCCGGCCGACGTCCCACTACCGTGAATATCCGCACTACGTCTGCGATGACAAGTCGGTGGCGTCAAGCTATGAGTGACGCGCCTCGCAGCCGTACCCATAGGCACGGCGGCCCTTCGATATCCGTAATAGCGGACGTCGACATCCTCCTTGGTACCGCAGGCCGCCGTCGAGAAGTGTCCGGCGGAGCGCTCGTCGACAAAGGCCTCACGCACGTCGACGGACCGGATCATCCCGCTCTGCGGAATTTCTCGATCCACGTGTCGACCTCCATCGGAGCGAGCGCCGCGCTCAGCGCAGCAGTACGCTGCCGGTTGCGCGGCAGCACATCTTCCTCATCGAAGCGATCCAGAACCGCCACGGCGCCTTGGAGCATGCGGGTGCGTCCCTCTGTTGATCATGCGCGCGCCGACGCCTACGCGGTGCACGCCTTGAGGCGGCGATCGTCGTTTTGCGCATAGATTTTTCGATTGGAGGTCGTGAGAACTGTGTGTGCTCGACGGCATGTGCGCGCTATGGTTGTGCAATCTGGGGCCCGCGTGGGCCGAGCAAGTCGCCTAGTCTTCGGATCGCATCCCGAACGGCAGGCTCGCGGCAATTGTCGGCGCGTTCGGCGCCCGCATACACCCGCGCGATGTCTGTCAGCAGGGCCGCGCCGTCCGCACCTTGTGCGGTGCCGAATCCAGAGTCCGAGGTCCACTCGGCAAGCGCCGCGAAGGCGGCGAACTCTGCACTGAGTTCCGCCGCCTTGATCTTGAGTCGTGTGTCTTCGACGGCAGCCGCGGGGAAGCCTATGGAACCTGAGGCCTTCTTTACGTAGCGCAGGCCATCTTGCGTCAGCTGGTATCGGACATACATCATTTTACCCGGGCCAATTCTTAGGTCAGATCGCGCATGGGGACTGCCGCCGGGTCCTACGCCCTGTATCGACCCGTGGCTACAACTTCGCCGTATGCGGTTGCCTAGTTTTGCCAACGAGCGATGTCGCTCAGTCAACGAAGGAGACGTCCAGGGCGAATCAATCAGGCCAGAACCCGAGCCAACCAGGAAACCAGCCAGGTCAGCCGGGCCAGCAAGAGCAGAACAACCCAGGTCGGCAGCAGCCAGGCCAGGGCACGCCGTCCACACCTCAGCAGCCCGGGCAAGGGCAGAAGAGCTGATATGGCTTGATCTGATCAACCGTCGCTTACGCACACGGCTCCGTCGCGTTCCCGATCCGGCATTCGCGAACCAATTTGCAATCCGGCACCCGGAGAGATCGGTTCGTCCATGCTGATATGCGTGGATTGGCTACCGACAGTTCATGTATTCGTCGCGGGGCTGCCTGCTTTCTAGGGTTTGCGGTTAGCCACTTGCGTGGCTGGGCAATAGCTCAGCCGAGGATTCCCCTGTGGCCGTGGCTGCGCCGCGTTTCCGATCCGGCCTCAAGAAGGTTGTTCGATAGGCGCCCCTTGGTGATGTGTGCCATGTCATCGCTGGTTCAGGTTGATGCGGCCGCTGGCGGCGTCACCTCGCGCGCAATGGCCCACACGAAGCCCGAGAGCTCGCGCGCGATGGCCACGACGATCTTGTTGTGCGGCACGTGTCTCGCGGCTAAGCGCTTGAAGCGCGCGCACAGCCGCAGCTGCGCCGTCCAGGCGATGTCGGTCACGGCCTTGGGCAGTTCCGACTGGCGTTTGGCGATGTCTGCGCTGACTCGGGCCGGATAGCGGTACAGGTGCGCCACCTCCACCAGCATGCGTCGCGCCGCCGAGTTGCCGGCCTTGGTGATGGCCCCCTGTCGGCGGCGCTGGCCGCTGGAGTCTTCGCTGGGTACCAGGCCCAGGTAGGCCATCAACCGGCGCGGATTGTCGAAGCGGTGGAAGTCCTGGATCTCGGCCACCAGCGTGACCGCGGCAATGAGCTGCACACCGCGCAGCGCCTGCAGCGCGGCCACCACCGGCGCCAGCGACCAATCCGCCAACGCATCGCGCAGCGACTGCTCCAGCCTTGCGATGCGCGCCCCCGACTCGCTCACCGCGTGCAGGTAATCCTGGAAGGCGATCTGCTGCGCGGCGTGCGGCAGCGCCAGGCGGCCCAGCCAGCGCAGATGCGCCGCCGTCCAGGCACTCTTGCCGGCGTACACCACGCCGCTGCGCAGCAGCAGCGCCTTCAGCCGGTGGCGTGCATTGCGCTGCTCGCGCACGGCATCCTCGCGTGCTCGCACCAGGTCGCGCAGCGCTTCGTCCACTGCGTCGGGCACGCGCACCGCACTGAGTTCACCCGCGCGCGCCAGGCGCGCCAGCATCAACGCATCACGGCGGTCGGTCTTCACCAGGTCGCCCGAGCGCTTGGGGATCGACGAGGGCGCCACAACCTCGCAGTGGTAGTCCAGCGCAGCGAGGTGGCGCTGCAGCACGAAGCCGCAGGGGCCCGCTTTGTAGACCACATGTAGGCAATGGCCCCGGCTGACCAGGCGGCGCAGGGCCTTGCTGATGGCAACGACGCCGCCGGCGACCGCGCCCAGATGGCGCACTTCGCCGTCACGGCCGGCCTCGCCCAGGGCGATGTCGATACTGTCCTTGTGGACGTCCAGGCAAACGTAAACGGTGGCCGTGGTGGTAGATTGATTCATGGCCCGTCTCCTTGCACGTTGCACGCTGTCCGCCCCTCGGGGTCCAGCGTTGTGGCTCGGCGCACCTCACGGTGCGCAACCCACGGTAGTCCCGGAGACGGGCCTCCTCAACGGCTCAAGCCATTCTGTCTAGATGGACGGTGCTCCATTCAGGAGCGCTGAAGCAGCCGCCTTTCTGGCGGCTTTTTCATGTGCGCATCGGTCGGTCCCGGTGTCGTGAAACAGGGTGAGCCGTTGCCGGATGATCATGACGGAAGCCTCCTTGGCGCTTCGTCCTTCAAGCCGCGCCTGTGCGCACCTGCACCCTAGCCGCCGGCCGTGCCGCATTCTTCCGAAAACTCGCCCGAGGCGCCATGACTGAATCCAGCACTCCCATTTCCGACGGCCACTCCCTTGAATACCGGGGCTTTCGCTTTGAGCTGCGCGCAGAACCCGCGCGCGGCGGCTATGAACCCATCGTTGTACTTGTTCGCACGCCTGCGGATGAGGAAGAGACGCAACTGCCCAGGGACACGGAAGAGGTCATATATGGCACCGAGGCGGAGGCGATCCGGCACGCTGAACAGCAGTCGATGCGTTGGGTTCACGATCGCACCGGCGACGGGCAAGGGCAGTTCTAAGGGAAAACCGACATGAAGCTCTCGCACCTTGCTTTGCGACCGTGATCGAGGATCCAGACCACGATGGCGACTATCACTGGCTGCTCCTTCAGGCGATAGGGGATGCAGACCGCGTCGAGGAGCATTCGGCTTCCGAGCGCTCGTTTCCGACAGCGCACGAGGCTTTCGAGGCGGGGTCGGTATGCTGGCGAGCGGCCATGAACCGCGAAGACGAGGACGCCGACCCCGTGGGTGGCGGTGTTGACTGATCGTCACTACTAGATCCGCCTCAATGCGAAGGCGCGCTGCGCAAGCAACTGCAGCGCGTAAAGATGAAGATGTTTCAACGCGCGCCTTATCGGCAGCGACGCCGCGCGGAAGCGCCAACCACGGGGGACGCATTTCAAGGCTTCGGGCCACAGGGTGCGCTGTTCCCTAGCGCGACGGCTTCTTTCTCGAATCCCTGGTCGCTGAGTCTGGTAATTTCTGGGTCACCGCTTCTTCACCTGCCCGCAGATTCAAAGATGCGTTCAAGGCGACCGCCAGCGCGGCCTCACCGCTCAAGAGATCACGCCATAGCAACACGACGACAGGTTTCCGCTTTCCCTTGCCGATCAGCCGCAAGCCCTCAGCATCGAGTGAAACTGTGTATGACGCTCCGTCGACGGAAATCTGCCGTCTGAGCTCTTTATCTAGGACAGTAGCCATCGAGAAGACTCCGATTACCCAATGCGCGCATCGTACGCGGTTGACCATTGAGTGCGGCGCTTCCAATCGGTAGAGCTGACCTCGTGCCAAGCTTTTGGGAGGAACGCCGAGGGCACCATGCTGAGAGGCCTCAGCACTTCAGGTCGAAGAATTGCTTGCGGGCTTTGTAGAGATCTACGTCGGCTCGGGCCTGCGCCCCGCCTGATGAGCGATCCACGCGTACATGTGCGCTCGCCGACGGTCCAGCCGGTGTCGGCGCCGCCCGCTGCCGGCGGGCCTTGCTCTTCGGCCCGGGGGTTGATGGGGCCTCGAAATACCGCTTCCGTCTCAAGCGGACGGCGTACCGCGAATCGCAGCGCGTGCGACTGGTACGCGTACTTGTCGGTGACGCAGCTTTTGCCCGGGGTTCGGCTCGATGAAGTACGACAACGTGACCGCTACGGGCTAAGGCCACCGGCGGGCGCAAGCGCAGTGTACTGGCATGCCCTTACTGTGGGCGGGTACTCCGAGCTCACCGCGAAGTCGGAGCCCTTCGCGCACCCACGCGGCGCCGGTGGAAAAGGCGACAAGTTTTGCCAAAGATGACCACAACTTTTGCAAACCAACGTGGGAGCAGCCTATCCACTTTGCGGCGTGTTCAGATTTGCGCGGCCGGCTCTAACATCGTGATGGCATGCAACTCCGCGCAGATGCAGGCGGTGGTCGATCGGTCGGCCCATCGGGTTGGCCGCTCGCGCGGGGCGATGCATCATGGCCAGCGGGAAGCGGAGCCCACCTCGCTAGGCCTGGACGTAATATGGCAGGGCCATCCACGCAGCTCGAGGTCCTGCGCCTCAAAGTGATCAAAATCGTGCACGAAATTGTCGCTAGAGCCGAATGCATCAACGTTGTCCGAGACGCGGCCTCGCCGTTCTTTTGTCCAGGGCGTTCCTGCATTTGTGCCGACCAGGTGATGATCGCTCGTCGCCAACTGGTGTTTGCAGCAAGCCTGATACCGCTTGCATTTCCATTCGCCGGTTCGGCCCAGACGCCTGCCAGGACGTGGCGAGTCGGTTTTCTCGCGGGAGGGTTCCCGCCGACGGACGGTGCGCCACCGCACCCCCTGCGCGACGAGCTTCGAGCGCTCGGCTACACGGAAGGCAAAAACATCAGCTACGAGGGACGCTGGGGCGAGCTTCGCAACGAGCGGTTGACAGCGGCTGCGAATGATCTGATCGGAAACAAGGTGGATGTGATCGTCGCACTCGGGTGGGCTGCCGCGACGGAGCTCAGCAAGGCGACCTCCACGATTCCGGTCGTGTTTCTTAGCGCCGGAGATGCCGTGGAAGCGGGGTTGGTGCTCAGTCTCGCGCATCCGGGCGGCAACCTGACCGGAATCAATGATCCGGCGGCGGTACTCAGCGCAAAGCGCCTGGAGTTGTTGAGGGAACTGGTTCCGTCGGCAAGGCGAGTGGCGGTGCTGTGGAATGCGGCCAACTACGCCATGACCCTGAGATACGAGGAAATCAGGAGGGCCGCGGAGCTTCTGCACATCGAGATCGAGCCGCTAGGGGTTCGTGAGCCCGATGATTTCGACGAGGCGCTGAGCGCGATGAACCGCGAGCGACCCGATGCACTGATGATGGTGACCGACGCACTGACCAATTTGAACCGCCAGCGTGTCATCGACTACTCGGCGGCGCACCGGATCCCCGCCATGTATGAATTCGGCTCGGTGGTCCATGCGGGCGGGTTGATTTCGTATGGAACGGATGACGACGCGAACTTCAGGCTGGCGGCGCGATACGTTGCAAAGGTCCTTCGTGGAGCCAAGCCGGGTGATCTGCCGGTGGAACAACCCAAAGAGTATTTCCTGGTCATCAACTTGAAGACCGCCAAGACACTGGGCCTCGCGGTTCCGCAGAGCCTTTTCTTGCGTGCTGCTGAACTCGTCCAGTAATCGACGGAGGGCAAGGGAGTGCCTGCGCTTGATTGCCGTGATCGAGCCGCTGTACCCCACGAGCGGGCGTGTCGGAGAGCATCCCATTCCTGGGGGTGTGCAGTGCAGCATCCTTGCTCACCGCCTACGCTGCGAGCGGCGCCTGATCCTAAGCGCCGAAGCCCGGATACCACCTCTCGAAAGACGCGCGTAGCTCGTCATTCAGCACCTGCGTGCGGACCTGAAGGAGGGGTCTAGTGGTTTTCAGGAGCACCGCCTGCATTTGCGCGGTGTTCCATGCCATGACGATGTTGGCCAGCAAGCGCCAGGCGTCGGCAACGGCCTGCATCTCGTCGCCACGCCTGGCCTGCGCTGGACTGACCCGCCCGGTGTAGATGGCGCGCTTCAAGGGCGTTGACCGCCTCGCCGCGGTTGAGCACCCGATGCAGTTGGCGGCGGAACGCCGCGTTGACGAAGTAGTCCGCCAGGAAGCCCGTGCGCAACAAAAGAGATCTGCGCGTTGTCGGCAGGGGGCGCGGTAACGGAAGTGGACCTAGCCCGGCGCAGCACCTCCATGCCTTCCGGAACCCTGAAGACGCGCGGCAGGTGCAGCTTTCGCTCCGCCAAGTCACGCAGGCGTGGACACAGGTCAAAGCCCAGCAGCTTGGCGATAGCCATCGCCGGGTTCGTGTACCCATGGGTATCTACCGCCACCAGCGATAGCCGCATGAGGTCCTCGCCGCGGTTGTTTGAATCGACGCCCTCGATGGCAACCCCAGCCTGCCGTTCGTTGAGCACGATGGGCTGGTCGTAGACGATCCCCCATCGGTCGCGCACGTGGGTGTACAGGCCGGTGGCGTACGTGCGCCGGCGCGGATCGACCCGGGCATTCCACAGGTGGCGCGACGCGTCCAGCGACATCATGTCGGCCGATGCCTTGTCACCGTCGCCCCAGAGGGCAGCGATTGGGATCTGGCTCTGGAACTGTGCGACACGTTCATTGGCGCGCCGAAGGCGGCCACTGCCTTCCTCATACAACGCAACGAGCTCATCCGCGGTCTGCGCCCGGTGCCCAAGCAAGGCATCGCTGAAGTTGGTCGCCGCATCCAGTTGCATCAGCAGATCGGGGAACTGGATGTTGCCGATGAGCTTGTATACGGTCTCGCGCGTGCGCACCGGTTCGCTCAACTCGGGGAGGGCGGTGATGGCGGGCAGGCGCAACATGCCGTCGGCGCTGATCTCGATCCTGCCCCGGTCCGGAGCATCACAAACCGCTGCGGTTCCGGTGATCAGGTTGGCCAACAACGGCTCCAGGAACTCCCTCGGCGACTTGGATCCCCAGGAGCTCGACATGCTGTTCACGTTGCGATTCCCATTGGTCCGGCGGAATCAGCATCTGGTCGCGCTCGCGATAGCTCAGCGAATGGTCAATCCAGACGCTGCCGCGACGAAGGCTCTTGCGCAGCGACATCATCGTGCAGGCTTCCAAGGCTCGAAGGCCTGCGCGGGGGTCAAGGTCGTGGACGAGACCGTGCCAGGCGGCACACACTTTAGGAAGCTGCACGCCTTCGGGAAGGTCGGCAGCACTGCCTCCCTGCAATGCCTTCCACGCCTTCCACTGCTCGAATCCAGGGTCGCCTTTGCGCCCCCCGAACGCCAGATCCCTGAGCGATGTCAGGCAGGCATGCACCCGCTGGAAGTCCTGTGCCAGTGCCTTGCGAACTTGCGAAACAAAGCTGCCGGTGGTCGCGCCGCAAAACTCGGCGAGCAACTGCCGAGCCTGCAGGACGCGATCCTGCCAGCTCCTGGCCTCATCATGAAGGATGGCACTGGCCTGCGCCGCTTACCTGAGCAGACCTGTCGTGGCGCGTACGCGACTTGCCTGGGCGCGATCGGCAGCTTCGCGAAACAGTTGCCGGCTGCGTCGACTCGATTGAAGCAGTGCCACGTCGGTGAGTTCAAGAAGCGTGATCCGCAGAACTAAAGCACACCAACTCGATCACCTGGCGCGATGGCTTGATCTCGCGCGTCTTTGCCGGACGTCGCGACTGCCCCTGCCGAGCGTAGGCCTGCTGCTTGGCCAGCGTCACGCCGCTCAGGTTCCAGGTGTCAGCTCCGAGCGCCTTGAGAAAGCGCACCTTCTCAAGCGTTTCAGCCAGGCTTGCCGGTCCGTGTCGCCGTGAGGGCGTCTTCAGCCACTCAAGGTGGGTGGCTTCCGTCTCGGGCCGGATGCAGTAGGCGAGGGCGCTCAGTTGGTGCGCCATCTCTACCGGAGCAGCGGCGTTGACTTGGGCGAGGACGCTCGCCTCGATCGCGGCCAGCGCGTCGCGGGCCCAGTCCTTGAGGCGACGCGGCCCGGTAATCACGATCCGGCGGGTGTACAGCCACTGACAGCCGACCGTACCAGGTCGTCGGGGTGAGTAGCCTCCTGGGCCTGAAGGCGAAGCGCATCGGTCAGCTGGATTTCATCACCTGACAACCCAAGCCGCAAGGCAGCCGGAAAGCCTGCTATCAGATCGGGGGGATGCTCTAACCGGTCAATATTGAACGTTGGTGCGGCGGGCAGCTCAGGCACCGCGATCATGCCTTCAACGGGCAGCCACCGCAGACCGTTGAAGGAGAACCCACGATGAAGTCCCTGCTTGCCTTCCCAGGCCGCCACGGACCGGCGATCTTGCGATCACCTGGAGCAAATATCCATTTCCTCAGCATATTTCACGCAGCGATGCTTGTCGGACTAGGAGTCACCGTCACCGCGTGTCAGCAGAGCTGGCAAACGCCTGAGTGAGATAGCTGCGGCGCAGGGCGACGAGGACAGCCTTGTCGGCGCGATGCGCACCGTCAACTCCGGGGGCACGATCTGGCGCCGGTTGGCCCACCGGTCCAGCACCGCCTGCATCTGCGCCGTGTTCCACGCCATCACGATGTTGGCCAACAAGCTCAGCGCGTCGGCCACCGCCTGCATCTCGTCGGTCCGCCGCGCTTGCGCCGGCGTCTCGCGGCCGGTATAGATCGCGCGCTTGAGCGCGTTCACCGCTTCGCCACGGTTGAGCACGCGTCGCAACTCGCGCCGGAAACCGCCGTTGACGAGGTAGTCGGCCAGGAACGCCGTCCTCAGCAGCTTGCCCGGCTTCGCGCCAGGCTGCGCCAAGGCGTGGCGCGGTGGCCCTGGCTGGAAGGCGCTTGGCGCCGGCGGCGTATCCGGTTCGCAGCTTGTTCAACGCATCGAGCGCTGGATGCTCGCCGGCGGCCTGCCAGGGCAGCCGGCTCACGCCCACCAGCAGCGAGCGCACAGGCGCGATGGCGTCGATCAGACGTTGTCGGATGACCGATGCTCGACTCGGCGGGCGCTGGGCGCGCTTGGCCGCGACGATCTCGAGCAGGCGCGAGCGAAGTTCGGCATCTGGCACAGCGTCATGGGCTGCGAGATCGGATAGCTGCTGCAGCAACTCCTGGTACTGCTGCGCCCAATCCAAGAAGGCGGCAGGCACCGTTGTCATGATGCCCTGGCCGGTCGATGCTTCGAGTTCGACCAGTGCGGCCGCCACCATGGCGCGGATCACTCGGTCGTGCACGATGAGCAGGCGATGGTCGTAGAGCCACTGCCTGGCAAGTACCTAGAGTCGCTCGCGATTGGAGCAGTGCGCGACCTCATCGCGCAAAACCGTCACCAGGCCGCGGCGCTGGTGCTTGGTCATCCATTTGAAGCCCAGGCATTCACAGGCTTGCTGCTGGTGATCGAACAGGGTGCCCCCGCGGGCGTACAGCGCGCGCAGCGACACCAGGTCGGGCGTGGAGATGTCGAACTCTCGGCCAAGGTGGCGAAGCAGGGTAGGGGGCACGGCGCGCACGCTGTTCGGCGGCCGTCCGGTCATGCGGGCGAAACCGATGTGCAGCGCCAAGCCCAGCTTGAGGCTGTCGCTGCGCCGTCGCGCGATAAGTTCGAGTTCGGCGCGGCTGAAACTGAAAAAGGCCTGGAGCTCGAACTCGCTGATCTCGCCCGGCATGTCGCGCAGGCCCAGAGAGGACGTCTGCCAGCCTTGCATTGCCGCGCTCCTTCGCAATTCGGGGGCCCGTGACGATACGCCGCGGCGAAGCGAACAGCAATGCTTGCGAAATCAACAACTTAGCTGAACTGAACCCGCGCCATTGGCGGGGATGCGAACCGTCAGTTTTGACACCGAAAATAAATCAACGCCGTGCCGAAAGAGCGACGAGGCCGGGATCTACTCCCTTCTGCACGATGAGGGACCTAAGCTCTATGGCGCCAGGATCAAGTCGGCGCTCGACAACGAGCTGCGGATCGTCAGCCTGGAGAAAGTGGAGGCGCCTGGTTACTTCAGGAGTGGAATTGCGAGATCCTGACTGCGGAATAGGTGCGCCGGGTCGATTCGATCGTGACGTCACCGCGCGATGCCACCAAGCGAAAGGCACACTTACGTACTACATACAACTAGCTACACTTTGAGCACTTAAGCGCTACTCCAAGGAGGCAGCCATGGCAAACGACCTCAGCGAGCACGACCGATTCGCCGAAGAGCTTGATCTACCCCCTTCTCAACTTGAGGACGCGCTTTGGGACCACCCCCAGGAGGAAGAGCGTGAAAGGAACTCAGGGAGTTGGCGCCGAGATCTGTCTTTCGCTGCCCTGGGGACCGTCGTGGTGCTGATCGCGTTGTGGGTTATGTGGTGAAGACGCGGCGCCGGTCTTGAATGGACGGAGTTCACCTGTCTAGACCCGATCAACAAGGCAGACGCTGGGAAGTGGGCGCGTGATCCTGTCGAGGCCGCCCGAGAGGCCTGGATGTGAGGCGCCGCCTCGGCCGGTTTGCAGTTAGGGCGCGATCGACTATCAATGTCCCAGGGCGTCCAATGCCCGGCGTTGCTCGCGCGGCACTCGCTCGCATCGCACTTCCATGGTGCCGTCAAAGGGAAGAACATCATGCTTTTCATAAGCCATTGGCGCGTTCCTGCCGGCAATCGCAACGCCGTCATCGAGCGCTTCGCGAAGACGGGCGGACAACCCCCGCAGGGCGTCACCACGCTTGGGCGCTGGCACGAGGTCGCAAACGGTACGGGCTTTGCCGTCAGCGAGGCGAACGACGCTTCCGCGATGGCACGCTGGGCTCTCGAATGGACCGACCTGATGGAGATGGACGTACACCCGGCCCTGAACGACGAGCAACTGGGCGCCGTGCTGGCGGGACTGCAACGCAAGTAGCAGGTTCTCAAATTACTCTGCAACAAATTACTCTGCTACCTACCCATCGTTCCACAGTCTTGCGCACCGCAGCGGTGGGGACCGCGACAACCAGGCCGTGACGAACGCCGAGAAGTGGATCGGAACCGAGATGGTCCAACCAGCGGAGGTCCCGCGCGAAGAGTGGGGAGATCCTAGTTGAACCCTGGGTGCCAAAGTGCCCCAGGGGTTCAGAATTGTTGCTATGCAGCACATGCACAACCACGACGATGCTCCTCTGGGCGGCTGGGTTGATAAGTTGAACGAGGGGATGCAACCCGATCGCGTCCCGAAGGACAGCGTCTTGCCCGAGACTGTGCTGCTGATCGAGTTCGTCGGCCTGGTGGTCGCCTTTGGCGGGTCAATCCTGCGCCTGCCAGCCCCATGGGGATGAGGTTCGCAGCGCAGACGGCGGCGGCGCGACACCTGGAAAACAGTGATGGATGGGTGCAGGTGAAATGCTCTTTGGGCGTCACCTTGGTGGATTCGTGGATTCGCAGGGAGAAATCAATTGGTTAGATGGGCGGAGAAGTTTGCCGCAGAGATGCAGCGTCTCACTGAGGGGCGCGCGGCGTTCAACGATATGCTGGACTGGGCCTTGGAGCTATGGCCCGT
>NZ_JAVDRF010000021.1:0-31936 GCF_031454625.1 Variovorax soli | reverse complement strand
ACGGGCCATAGCTCCAAGGCCCAGTCCAGCATATCGTTGAACGCCGCGCGCCCCTCAGTGAGACGCTGCATCTCTGCGGCAAACTTCTCCGCCCACCTAACCAATCGATTTCTCCCTGCGAATCCACCAAGGTAATGCCCCAAAGAGCACTTCACCTGCACGTAGCCATCACTGTTTTCCGGTTGTCACGCCGCCGCCGTCCTGCGCTGCGGGGCCTCAACCCCATGGGGCTGCCAGGCGCAGGATTGACCAGCCGAAGGCGACCACCAGGCTGACGAACTCGATCAGCAACACAGTCTTGAACACGACGCTGTCCTTCGAGACGAGGTTCTCAACTAGGATCTCCCCACTCTTCGCGCGCCACCTCGGCCGGATTTCGGGCGCCGTACCAGGCATACAGCTCCTCGGCGGCCTCGTCCGTTTGCGCCTTGTCTGCGCACCCCTCCGCGAGCCGCGCCCACTCAGAGACAAAGGCGCAACGCCACTGTTCCCGCGGATAGGGATGGGTGCCGAGCACGTCAAACGGCGATTTCTGTTGCCCTGTCATGGTTCCTCCTACTCTACGCGGGCAGCGGCCTGCCAAGGGTCATTTGTCCGCTGCACGTAAGGAAATGGTAAGGAAAATCTCGATCAGATGTGAACTTTTCACATACAACACTGCCGCATGTAAATACAATTAGCTAAATGGAACGCAATTTGAAACAACCCCAGGCGGCGGACTTCACCGTTCCCACAACCCCACTACCGTTGGATCAAATCGCCAAGCAACTCAACACGCACGACCGCTTTCATGCTGACGAGTTAGACACGGTCCCTTCCCGCCTCGATGAGTTGACGCTCCACAGTCGCCTTGAGCAGCGCGAACAGCACCGGAAAGGGTGGCTCCGCAATCTCACGATCGCCGCCGTAGTGACTGTCGTGGTAATGGTCATCTTTCTCGCTCGATGAGCGGAGGGTAGCGCTCCACTGCGAAGCGCGGCGAGTGCCCAGCGAGTAACGCTCTGGCCGGGCTGACTTGCTCTCAAGATCAGTGCAGCCGAGCGCCAATTATCATGGAAATGACCAAAATTTCTATTACGAGCGCGGCTACGTATACGTTACGACACCAGTCGGCGGCGTACCGCGCTTCAGGCTGCGTCAGATTATTTAGGCGAGAAGTGGCCCCTGTGGAAGTCCTATTTGCGCGCCCCGAATTGATTGCCATGAGTGCAATGCCCGTTAAGTGCTTGGTTCTCCAGCTGGCGAGAGATTCGATCGCCGCGAACATGAGCTTCGTGACTGTGCAAGACGTGGACGAGTTCGTTCCATCTCGCGTTAGGTTCTGGTCTCATGCTCGCGCCATCAATATAGTACCTAAGTACCAATTTCAGTCGTGACGGGCTTCGCGATTTCAGTCGAAGTGTGAACTTTTCACTTACTTGGTTCGCAAATCGCCGGTTCAATACGTTCAACCCAGCTCCGGGAACTTGCACGTGAAGATCGAATATGAACTCGCGGTCGACGAAGCGATAAAGGGCCACTTCTACTGGGTTATCTCGACGGGCGGGGCGACAGGGAATGCGCGCTCTGTCGTTGACTTCGCGCACGGCCCGCTACCGACGCGCAAAGCCGCCGAGGATGCGGGCTCGGTAGCACTTCGTTGGCACCAGCGAGCGAGTACAGGCGCGAGCGCCGTGTTCTCGGGACTTCGTACCGACTGGTACGCCGAGACGGTGCCCGCCGAGCTGCGGTGACGCCGTTCACGAAATGGGGACTGGATGTGGACGCGCGAAGCGCGTGATCGGAAGCATCGAGAACAAGACCAACACGTTCTACGGCTTGGAGCGGAAAGCGCGCAGATGTCGGCATAGTGCGCGAAGCCGGAAGCCGCCGTACGTACCTATGCGGATGGTCGCTGGAATAACAATCTGCTGTCGCTGAACCAATGCCCGCTCCGCTAGGAGCTCGGCACGGGAACCGCTTTTCGGAAATCGAAAGATGGGGCGGCATTTTTGCCGCCCCATCTTTTTTCCGCGAGCGTCTGCCTTCTTCATGCGTGACCGTCCGCACTCGCGCGCAGACTGGGCAATCTGACGTGTACCGCCAAATGTCTACTCTCGCTACCATCCCGCTCGAGCGATAGGCGTGCAGAGCGCCGCCTGCGGTCGCAGTACGCCGGCGGCACGCAATCAGTTCGAAGCATTGGGGAAGTCCGATTCAATAGCGAGTCTCGAAGCCGGAATGCTACCGCAACGGGGCGAAAATGACTTGCGCCCAAGCCCTGCCTCCTCTGTCATCCGTTGATCTAGCTCTCGTGGTCCCCACCGAAATTAAGGGTTTCATCCTCACTCGACACTGGCGTGATGTCACCGCAGGCACCGAGATCGAGTACTGGCTGGCAACAGATGCGGGGCCGAGGAAAGTGGTCCTGACCTCCCAGACATCTGTCGCATTCGTCGAAACGAAGTACAGAGAGTCGGTCGAAACGCACCTCGCCGCGATGCCAGGTCTGGAGGTGCGCGAACTCGAACTGAAGACCTTTCACCAGCAACCTGTTGTCGGCGTCTACGCGAAGCATTTCCGCCAACTAGCTCGATTGGCACGTGCCCTCCGGATACAGGGAATCCCTCTGCTCGAAGCCGACGTGCGCCCGCACGACCGCTTCCTGATGGAGCGGTTCATCACTGCCGGCGTGCTGGTGGAAGGAGGGAGGGCGGACGGCTCCCTCATCATCGACTGCAAACTGAAGCCTGCGCCCGACTACCGGCCGGTGTTGAAGGTGGTGTCCCTGGACATCGAGACGAGCCAGGACGAAGAGCTCTATTCCATTGCGCTGGTCGGGACGGTTGACCGTGTTGTCTTCATGCTCGGCGAGCGGCCACCTGAGTCGAGCGAGCCCTCGGACTTCTCCCTCATCTATTGCTCGACCCGCAAGGCCTTGCTTGAGACGCTCGCCAATTGGTTCGAGAGGAACGACCCGGACGTCATCATCGGATGGAGCGTGATTCAGTTCGACCTGCGAGTTCTGCAAAAGGGGGCCGACGCGTGTGGGGCGCAGCTCCATCTGGGCCGCGAGCGGCGGCCCATCGATTGGCGGACCCATCCCGGAAAGCAGGGATACCTGTTCGCAGCCGTGCCGGGCCGGGTGGTCATCGACGGAATCGAAGCACTCAAGGCCGCGTCGAGGAGCTTCTCTTCCTTCAGCCTGGAGGCCGTCTCACAGGAACTGCTGGGCGAGGGTAAGGCCATCGGCGATGAGTACGACAAGATGGCAGAGATTGAGCGGCGGTACCAGGAGGACAAGCCTGCGCTCGCCGTCTACAACATCCGGGACTGCGAGCTGGTTCTGCGCATCTTCGACAAAGCGGACCTGCTGCAATTCATGATGGAACGTGCCCACACCACGGGCCTTCAGGTGGACCACTTCGGTGGCTCAATAGCCGCTTTCAGCCACCACTATCTGCCGCGGATGCATCGTCTCGGTTACGTCGCACCGAACGTGGGCGAGATTGCGACCAAGGCTTTCCCCGGCGGGTATGTGATGGACTCGAAGCCGGGGTTCTACGACTCAGTCATCGTCCTGGATTACAAGAGCCTCTACCCCTCGATTATTCGAACGTTCCTGGTCGACCCGGTCGGCTTCGTAGAAGGCTCGAACATGAGCGACCCGGCCAGGGTCGTCAAGGGGCCGAAGGGCACCCTGTTCTCGCGCGAGAAGCATTGCCTACCTGAAATCGTGACCACCCTATGGCGGGCTCGGGACGAGGCCAAGCTCGCCAAGAACGAGTCGCTTTCCCAAGCGTTGAAGCTGCTCATGAACTCCTTCGCCGGCGTGCTGGGTGCGGCCGACTGCCGCTTCTTCAATCCCCAGGTCGTCTCTGCCATCACGCTGCGGGGGCACGAGATGATGAAGCTCACGCGCACATTCGTGGAGAAACGGGGCTACGAGGCCATCTATGGCGACACCGATTCCATCTTCATTTGGCTCAAGCGCGCCCGCACCAACGAGGAAGCGCATGCTATCGCAGCCAACCTGGTGAAGGACATCAACGACTGGTGGACGCACACCCTCCGCCGGGAACACGGCCTGGAGAACTTCCTGGAGATCGAGTTCGACACGCACTACAAGAAGTTCTTCATGCCCACGATTCGCGGTTCGGAGCTCGGGAGCAAGAAGCGCTATGCGGGTCTGAGCGTAGATGCTGCTGGCAAGGAGGAGATGGTCTATCGCGGCTTGGAGATGGCTCGTAGTGACTGGACTCCGTTGGCACGCCAGTTCCAAGAGGGTCTGCTCTCGCGCATCTTTCATGGTGTGCCTTACAAGGAGTTTGTCACCGACTATGCGCAGGCGACGTTGGCTGGGCGGAAGGATGACCTTCTCATCTATCGGAAGCGTCTGCGCCACCGTCTCGATGCCTACCAGGTCAACGTGCCGCCGCAGGTTCGTGCCGCGCGCATTGCCGACGAACACAACAGCCGGGTCAACCGACCTCTGCAGTACCAGAAGGGCGGCTGGATTCAATACGTCATGACGCAGAACGGTCCAGAGCCGCTGGAGACGCGCCATTCCCGCATCGACTACGACCACTATCTGACCAAGCAGCTCCAGCCGATTGCCGATGCCATCCTTCAGCCCATGGGAGACAATTTCATGGTGCTGACAAGCGCACAGCAAGGTCTTTTCTGAACGTCCCCTCTGGTTTCGAACCCTTCCTTCCGGAGGACACGTCTCAGTGGCCCATCGTGGGCCGGCATGCTGAGACGGCACACGGCCCACAAGCAGACGTGATGTACGAGCGGCCTCAGTGACTCGCTCGCTACTCCTTGTTGCACCGCACTTTCAGCGCTACCCCACTCGAGAATGGGCCGCCGCAGGCAATCGGGTCGCGCCCGAGGCGGGCGTACGTTCGGGTTCTAATGCGAGCCATGAGTACGACCTACCGCATGCCCGGGGCAGTTTTGACCGAGCGCGAGCACTCGGTTCCCTTGGTTCACGGCGACCCGCTGCGTGACACGATCAGCGTGTTCACGCGCGAGCTTGCTGCCCCAGACGGTCTTGATCGCCCCTACCTCGTGTTCCTGCAGGGCGGCCCAGGCTTCGAGGCCGCCCGCCCGACGAGCCCGCCCTCAGGGTGGATGGCGCGCGCCCTTACCGACTTCCGGGTCCTGCTGCTTGACCAGCGGGGCACAGGGCGCTCCACGCCCGTCGGGCCAGTCATCCCAGGGGCAGCGCCTGCCGACCAGGCCGAGTACCTCACGCATTTCCGCGCCGACTCGATCGTGCGCGACCTCGAACTGATCCGCGCTGAACTCGGCGTCGAGCGCTGGAGTCTGCTCGGTCAGAGCTTCGGTGGATTCACCTCGCTCACCTATCTGTCGCTGGCGCCCGAGGGCCTGCGGGAGGTACTGATCACCGGCGGCCTCGCGCCGATCACGAATCGGCCGGTCGACGAGGTCTACGCGGCGACATGGGCGCGCGTGTGCGAAGCGAATCAGCGCTATCACGCCCGATACCCAGGAGACCTCGATCGTTTACGGACGATCCTGCGCCGGCTCGACGAGGAAGATGTCCGCTTGCCCAACGGCGACCGCCTCACATCGCGTCGGTTTCGGCAGACCGGAATGTGGCTCGGCGACAGCGCCGGCTTCGAACGGCTGCACCGCCTGCTCGAGCTGCCCTTCGGCTCGGCGGCATTCATGCTCGACGCGCAGATGGCGTCACCCTGGGAGCGCAATCCGATCTACGCGACGCTCCATGAGTCCTCGTACGCCGACGGGGGTTCCACTCGCTGGTCGGCACACCGGCTCGCGCCCGAGGAGGCGATGACCGGCGACCTCCTCGGCGCAGAGCACGTCTTCCCTTGGATGTGGGATGACTACTCGGGCTTGCGCGCGCATCGCGAGGTGGCGCAGCTGCTGGCCCAGCATCCATGGCCGCGCCTGTACGACGCTGACCGCCTCGCCCGCAATGAGGTCCCAGTGGCAGCGACCGTGTACGTCGACGATGTCTACGTGCAGCGATCATTTGCCGAGGAGACGGCCCGTGGCGTTCGTGGGCTGCGGGCCTGGGTTACCAACGAGTACGCCCACAACGGCCTGCGGGCCGATGGCGAGCGCATCGTGGGTCGCCTGCTCGACATGGTCCGCGGCCGGGCGTGAACCGATGCGCATAGGCTTTCGCGTACCGGGCAAAGCGGCCGCGCTCCAAAGCGTCAACAAGGGTGGAGATGGATTCAAGCCGCCGCCCGATGTCGAACGATGACCCACAGCTAACAGGCGCCGAATCCCCGACGTCGACCGACCGCGGGTCGAAAACGGACCCGGGAACCGAAGATTCACGTGATGAGCAACCGCGTCGCAGGCGCCGCCGTGATTGGCGCAGGCTATTCGGCGAGAAAAGGCACTTGGAATGTCTGCAGAGCGCTGGCTTGCGCTCTTCCGTGCTTGCCTTCCTGGAGGGCCGCTTTCGCTGCGCTGCCGCGGCTCAGTTCGGCCACGAGCGGACATCCGGCCCAATCCCACCATTCCAGCGACCCCAGCAAGATGAACGAAGACACCGATGAGCTCGAAATAATCTTGAGCGGCGGAGACAGGTCTACTTGGAAAGAATCCACCCAGCGATTTGCTGGACAACTTCGCGATCAAGCCCATTGAAGCCGTGATAGGCCATCGCCTCACACGGGTCGCCGTTGTTCTCTCCGCCGTTGAACGTCAACAGTTCCTTGCTCGGCGAGTTGTTGAGTTTCGCCATCAGCGTGGGCACTTTGGCAAACTCGCAGAGGGCGCAGCCATCTTGCACGTGATGCACGACGAGGACAGGGATGCGGATTTTGCCGAGCGGCATGGCCGGGACGGGCCGGCTCTTGTCATCCACGAGGATGGTCGAGGTCAGCACAATGCCGTCCGGTCCTTCCTGGCCGGAAAGCTCGGTGGCGATGTAGGTCACGGACTGCGTGCCGCGACTGGTGCCCACGAGCCACACCGTGGCCTTGGACTCCTCGCGCATCCACGCGATGACCTCCTTGATGTCTGCCACATGCTCTGGCTTCTGGCGGAAGCCGCCGAGGTAAGGCGGACTCTGGCGGTCGGACGGGGCATCAACGACGGCAACCATGAGGCCCTGATCCGCGAACAGTTGCCGCGTGCGAACGAGGAAATTTCCGTCGCCCCACTTGAGCGAGCCATTCGGAAAGATCTGCAGCCCGCCGTGCCCGCCCGCAAACAGGACCACGCCGCCTTTCGCCATGGGCGGTGCCAAGACGAGCATTCGCTGCGTCACGCCGGGGCGGGTCGGAATATCGACAACTTTTTGAGTGATCTGCGCCATGGCCTGCGAAGCCAGCGCTATGAGAAGGACCGCGATCCAGGACTTGATGACATTGAACATCGAACGATCTCCTTGCGAATCAGTGTCTATTCCCGCAGATCGCGGCAGCCGAGGTCTTCGACGACCAGGTGAACACGCTCGTAGCTGTTCCCAACATATCACGGGAGGAACCGGTCGATGCAACACACTGAAGCTGCCGTAGGCAGAAGGAGTGTTGCAGATGGCGTACCGGACACGAACCTACTACACAGACAGCCAGAAGGCATTGATGTGGGAGCGATGGAGGCAGGGATGGACCCTCCATCAGAGCGCTCAGCTGTTCAATCGGGCCCACATGTCGGTACAGGGAATTCTGTCCCGTACGGGCGGCATTCGGCAACGTGGAACCAACGAGAATACGAACGGGCTGCTGAGGCAGTACCTCCCCAAGGGCATCGACGTCACGACCTACTCACAGGCCAAGCTCAATGCCCTGGCGCGGAGGTTGAACGAGCGACCCAGAAGACCCTCGACTTCCAGACACCGGCTGAGATGTTCAGCCAGATCGTTGCATCGACCGGTTGAATCCGCAACTGGCACCAGGCACAGCGCACGGGGTCAGAAAAAGCCGCCGATCGGCCGCGGCTTCATCGCCTATAGAAGGAGCGGTTTCGGGAAACCTGGTGGACGCTGCCGAGGCGTTGTCGGGGTGTCCTGGCCCCGATACTGCCGACCTGGAGGCCATCTGGTCACTTCGACGGCTTCTTTGGCGACCTGCGCGCGGCGTCCAGCGCCGCTGCCTTCTCCGCGTGCTTCTCGGCGCGCGTTCTGCGCGGCTTGGGCTTCCTTGTCTCATTGGCGTCATGCGTTTCCTTCCTGACCTTCTTGTCCTTGGCCTGGGGATGGTGCGTTCGCATCAGCCGGTCGAGGGCGTTCGGCCTGGGTTGCAGCGCCTGCGCCTTTCGCTTGTCCCGCTCCTCCTTGAGCAGCCGGCGCTCCTCGATCAGAACGGACTCGGCTTCGGACTGCTCTTTGTCCGCCCCTCCAGCTTCCATCCGGCGCATCCTCGCGCGATGCAGCGCTTGGCCGTTGGCCGAGATCCTCTTGGTAAATGACGCAGTACGAATCGGCATTTGGCAGTTCCTCATGGTGCTGAAGGGCCACTGTAGGCCAGCCCGGCGCGCGACGCCAGTGGGGTTCCAGAGGTCTGCATAGACGGGCAGCAAGTCGATTCGGGTAGCGGCCGGCGCCAGGTCGTGGTCGAGGAAGGAGGTCTTACCGACACGGCGTAGCGCGAACATGGCCAGCGGGCGACTGGGCTGGGGCATCGAGCAGCTCCGCGCAGTCGCACCTGTCGAATTAGCAAACAACGCACAACAGATCCCTTGATGACAGACGCGCCCCAAGTCCTCTGCCCAACGGGTTCCGCAAGGACGCTGCGAGATCGGCTGCCATAGGCCGCTGGGAACGACTGTCCTGGCCAATAGGGTAGGAATGGGCATAGAGTCGACGGTGCTCACACGGCCGCCGTGTGAGTGCCTGCCTTTTTTCCGTTCTACAGCGGAAGAGGCGATCCGAATTCGGCCTCAACTTCCTTGCCGGCCTGGCAGCCGGCATGAAGCAAGATGATCGGTTGAGCGGCTTAAGAGCTGGAGGAACGAGCGATGAAGGAAGCCGGGACCAAAGACGCTGACAGGTTCGTACGTGTCGGCACGCTCGAGGAACTCGCCGCGCGGCGCATGACCGTCGTGAGCGGTGGTCATCCTCCGATCCTCGTCATCGCGGATGGTGCGCGATGCCACGCCGTGGACAACCGCTGCCCGCATCTCGGCTTTCCGCTCCAGCGTGGGACGCTCGAGGACGGCATTCTGACCTGCCATTGGCATCATGCGCGCTTCGATGTCGCGAGCGGCGGCGGTTTCGACTTATGGGCGGACGACCTGCCAACCGCCGCGGTCGAAGTGCGTGAAGGTGAAGTATGGGTGTCGACCACGTTGCGCTATGCCGAGGGGCAGGCGCACTGGCGCAATCGACTGCGCGACGGGATGGCGCACGATCTCGGGCTGGTGATCGCGAAGGCGATCCTCGGCTTGCGCGCGCAAGGCGTCCCGCCGCTCGAGCTGATCCGCGAAGCGGCGCTCTTCGGAGCACGCGGACGTGAGGATTGGGGCGCAGGGCTCACGGTGCTCACTGCACTGGGCAATCTGATCCCTGTGCTGCCGGAGGAATCGAGCTACCTCGCGCTCTACAAGGGCATCGCGAAAGTCGCCAAGGACTGCGCGGGACAGCCCGCAAGGCGGCTGGGCCAGCCGCTCGACCCGCCGCCGCCGGCCGAGACGCTTGCGCGGTGGCTGCGCCATTGGACTGCGGTACGTCACCGCGATGCGATCGAGCGAACCGTTCTCGCCGGCATCTCGGCTCGACTGCCTCCCGCCACGCTCGCCGAGATGATGCTCGCTGCCGCCACCGACCGCGTGTATGCCGACGGCGGCCACACGCTCGACTTCATCAACAAGGCGTTCGAGCTCCTGGATCTGATTGGCTGGGCGCATGCCGACGCGGTACTCCCCACGACGGTCGAACATCTCGCCAGTGCCCGCGGCGCCGAGGAGTCCACTGCCTGGCGCCATCCTATCGATCTCATCTCCCTTTCGGCCGACGCGGCGGCCGAATTCCCATGGGCAATTGCGATGGGCGTACGCAGCGCGCGCCGGTGGGATGGCACGGTCTCCCTTGCCGAGGCATTCCTCGGCGACAGCCCCTCCGCCATCGCGCAGGCGTTGATCAAGGCGATAGCTGAAAATGCCGCGCCCGCCGACCTCGGCCGCGCCCTCGCCTACGCCGCGTCATTGCGGGTCGCCCGGTTTGGAACCTCGAACGAGCATTCGGACTGGGAAGCGGCCCATCACGCCTTCACTTATGCCCATGCGACCCAGCGCATGTTGGCGCGCCTAGCGGCCGGCGGCCGCACACCGACCGCCGAAAGCCTGCGCGCGGTGCTGCACGGTGCAATGCACGTCTATCTGTTGCGCTTTCTCAACGTGCCGCCCGCGCGCTTGTCTGGCGAAGCCGACGATCGGCTCGACGATTTGCCAGCGGAAGCCGGAGCGATCGAGCGCGGATTCCTCGATGCGCTCGACCGCCACGGCGGCATTGAGATGGCCGGACGTTACGTCGCCCGCCATCTCACCCTCGGCCACGATGCTGGTGCGCTCATTGCCATGCTGGCACAGGCCGTCCTGCGGGAGGATGCGGGCTTCCACAGCTATCAGATGCTCGAGGCAAGCATTGCGCAGTTCCGTGAATGGGGCCCCACGCGCGAAGGGCAAGGCATTCTTCACGCCGCTGCGCGCTACCTCGCCGCTCACTCCCCGACGGAGCGGGCCGATTTGCAGACAGCTGTGGTTGCACGCAAGCTGATGCGCGACGAGAAGCTGTACTAGCGGCCAGGAGTCTGCCGCCTGCTTTGGCCCGAATTCTGCCGCAGCTATGGACGCTCCGGCGCCCCTCATTGGTCCCGCAGTGCCTGACCGCGAGCTCCTTGGCGCGGCGCAGCCCTTCTTCAGTCAGATGGACCAACTCCTGCAGGCCGCGGGGGTCCGTGATGATGCCCTTTTCATGTAGACCATCCATGGTCGCGAATTCATAGCGCTTCCAAACGCGTCCGTTTTCCAACTCGAAGACGCCAAGCAGCGCCAGAAGCGCCTCTGTATTTCATCGCATCACCCCCCGACGTTCGGCGCGATGATGGTCTTTCTGCAAGGGACCACCACTGATTGGCTGCTGCCGCGGCACGACAGCAGCTGGCGATACGATAGTACTTTGGTCAACCGGCCTCAACCCAGCCGAAATGGTCTGCCTGCCGAGAGGGGGACCTAAAGATGGTCTGCAGATCCCGATCTGGGCTCGGGGCTGAATGACGATCATCGGCCTGGTTTCGTGTCCAGCAGAAAAGCTATGCGTCTGGTCGGATCGCTAGGCCCCAATCGACCCCAAGGTCCTTCGCACATGGACGCTTGAAATCTCCGTCGCGGCCATTCGGCCGTCAATGCGTGTGGAGCGTTCCCCTCGATCGGAATGGCGGGCATATGAACGGCGCCAGCAGCCGCATTGCGGCCGGCCGCCCATTCCGAGGCAGTGCCTCAAGAAAACTGGCGGAACATCGAAAAGTTCACGCGGCTGAAATGAGCGCTGGGCCTACAGCCTCGACAATCTGGCGCAAAGCTGGAGGATTTCACGATGCAACGCCGCACCGCCATCGGATGGATTGGAGGCTTCGCGCTTCCGGCCGTTGGCAATACTTTCGCACAGGTGAGCGACCTGAACGAAGCAATCAACAAAGCAGGGCGGCAGCGCATGCTCTCGCAGCGTGTTGCCAAGGCCTACCTGGCTGCCGGCCAGGGGGTCGCGACCTCGCGAGCCCAGGAGATCCTCGGTGCGTCCATGGCCCTGTTCGAGCGGCAACTCGCTGAGCTCAAAGCGTTCGCTCCGCATCCGGACATCCGCGTCACCTACAGTCAACTCGAAATGGCGTGGGGCGACTACAGGACGGTGCTGGTCGGCCAGGCGCCGAAGCGCGACGGCGTGCCAGTACTGCTCGAATTGGATGCCAAGGTGCTGGCACTCGCCAATCAGGGCACGGTGCAACTGGAGCGGGTGTCCGGCAAGCCGTTGGGAAAGCTGGTCAACATCGCGGGCCGGCAACGCATGCTGTCCCAGCGTGTGGCCAAGTTCTATCTCGCCCTTGCGTGGAAGGCGCCGGTGCCGAATGCCCAGACCGAACTCGACAAGGCGCGTGGCGAGTTCGTGGCCGCTCTGGATGTGCTGGCCAATGCACCCGAAACGACCATTCAGATCAGGCAGGAAATTGACTTGACGCGCACTCAATGGGTGTTCTACGAGGCGGCATTGGCACAGCGCGGTGCCGACACCACCACGGAGCGCAGTGCGAACGTGTTCCTGTCCAGCGAGAACATCTTGTCGGCGATGGACAAGATCACTAACCTTTATGCCAGCGTGGAAGTCTGATCCGGCGCTCGCCACAGGGGGCTGTCGGGGCGGTTCGGATCAAGGGCGAGGTCGGCGCGCGCGCTTGATCGGCCCGTGACTCCCGGACCCCGCCCCCGTGGCACGACGCATAGAGCACTGAGCTTGCTTCCGAGCGCCACGCTGCGGCTCACGCCGAGTACCGGCCCGTGCGACGAGTTGGGTAAGCTGTTGGCTCCGTGGCATTGACAAGTTTGGGCAGATCTACGGGCGGCAGCCAATCTCATTTTCGATACCGACTTTGTTCGAGCGTTGGGGCCCTGCAAAGCGCCTTCTGAGCTACGAACACGTGGACCGGTTTCCCTCCGTCGTGATCGTCCGCTTGAGACGCTGAGAGCCTGCAATGCCCCGGTTGCGGTCCTTCGACGTCCAATGGAGGAGAGCGCGACGGGGTACCAGGTGTGCCTTCCCCGTAGGCTACACATGCCGACGAACAAGGCGTGCAGACCAGCGAGCCCCATGACCATGGCCGCGGCAAGGAAGTCGAGCGCTGCCGGCGTTCGCGAGGCAGGCTGGAAAGCCAGCATCCCCAGGCAGCCCAGAAATAGGAATGGAAGCGGAATGATGACGGGGGAAGCGAAAACACGTGCGCGTCAGCGAAGGCATGCCATGTCGCGATGCTCTCCAGCGTGGTCCAGCGAGTTCCTATCGGCGGCAGAGCGACTACCGCCATGCATAGGAAGAAGCTTGGAAAAACCCGGTCACCGGGCGTCTGTCGTTCGCTCTTGATGGGCGACGTACAGGCCCAGTCCACTTCATTCAGTTCGTCCGCCGGCTCTGCTTTGCCGGTCGCTCCGCGCCGGCGGTAGCTGCCGCCGCGCAGAACAGGGCCCGCAAGCGCTTGGAACCCGAGCGCCAGCAGCTTGAACCAGGCGCGCGGGCGCCGCGAGTTTCGGTAAGGACGGCCCTCGTCAACGTCGTCGGCGCGCGGGAAGGCCTGCGTTGCCGTAGCCGCGCAATGTGCGGAAGGCAGGCTAGCCTGCCATCGTCCGGGTTGTGCAGTATTGGCTGGCGCTACTGGGCGTCGCAACGCAAGCGTCCCCCTCCCGGGGCCGGCACTCTCCCTTGCAGCTTCAGCGGGAAAGACGGAATGCGAGCCGCAACCGGCCCTTGCCGAACACTCGACGCTTGGTTTCCACCTGATTCGGACATCGAATCGCTTGCAGGGGGATGCGCCGCTGACCTGGCGCCCGTGCGAAGATGTGACCTGACGCGGCTCCCCTCTCGATCGAGGGGCCCAAGCATGCCCACTCCCGCAACTGGCCCATCCTCAAACGCGATCCGCGCGTTGCTGTTGTGCGACCTGGTCGCCAGCACTCACCTCGTCGAGTGCCTGGGCGACGCCGCTGCGGCCGAGCTGATGGCACGCCATGACCGCATCGCGCGTGACCTGCTCGCTGCCCACGGCGGCCGCGAGATCGACAAGAGCGACGGGTTCCTGCTGCTGTTCGAACGGCCGGTCGAGGCGGTGCGCTTCGCGCTTGCCTACCAGGCGCAGTTGCTCGAACTCGGCGCCCAATCGAAGACCGCGCTCGCCTCGCGCGTGGGCATTCATCTCGGCGAGGTGGTGCTGCGCGAGAACCCGGCCGCCGACGTCGCGCGAGGCGCCAAGCCGCTGGAGGTCGAGGGCCTGGCCAAGGCCATCGCCGCGCGCGTGATGTCGCTCGCCGGCCAGGGGCGCATCCTGATGACGCGCACGGCCTACGACTTTGCGCGCCGGGGTGCGGTGGGCCATGCCGACGAGGCAGCGCTGCGCTGGGCCGTGCACGGGTCGTACCGGATGGCCGGTGTCGACGACCCGGTGGAAGTCTGCGAAGTGGCGGCCGCCGGCGCTGAAGCGCTGACGCCGCCTCCGAGCGCGGAAAAGGCGCAGCGCGTGGCCCAGGCGACCATATCGTCGACGTCCGCCGCGCCGGCCGCCGGACCGCTGCTCGCCGTGCTCGCGTTCGACAACTTGTCCAACGATCCCGAGATGCAGTTCTTCTCCGATGGCGTCAGCGAGGAAATCATTCAGCGCGTATCGCGTGGCAGCCAGCTCAAGGTGATCGGCCGCACGTCGAGCTTCCAGTTCCGCGGCGATCGCAAGGCCGAAGCGGCGAACGCCTTGCATTGCACCCACGTGCTCGACGGCTCGATCCGCCGGGCAGCGGCCCGCGTGCGGGTCAGCGCGCACCTGATGGAGGCCGCCTCACAAACTACGCTGTGGTCCGAACGCTTCGAGCGCGGGCTGGAAGACATCTTCGCCGTGCAGGACGAGATCTCCGAGAACATCGCCCACGCGCTCGATCAGGCCTTCGCCAGCGCGCCGGCCCCGACAGTGGAACCGGCGGTGTACGACCTCTACCTCCGATCGAGGCCCAAGGGCTACGCGCCTGACGAGCTGCGCACCCATGTTGGTGTCCTGGAGCTGGTGACCACGCGCGCACCGCAGTTTGCCGCGGCATGGGGGCGACTGGCCTACCTGCGTGCCTTCTTGCGCTTTTACCAGCCGTTCGCCGAGCGCGCAGCCTGCGCGGCGCAGGTGAACAGCGAAGCCGAGCGCGCGCTGTCGCTCGATGCACAGAACCTCGACGCGATGGCAGCGCAGTACTTCGTGATCGCGCCGTTCGGGCACTTCGTTGAGGCTGATGCCGCGCTCGATCGTCTGCGCCGCGCACCCGGTACCGGCGACGGGCAGCGCTACATCGGCTGGGGCCTGCGCCACTTCGGCTGGATGCGTGAGGCGCTGACGGCCACCGAGCAGGCCTACCGGCTCGATGTGCTGGACCCGATGTCGGCCAACCTCCTCGCCCTCGCTCGCATGGCGGCCGGCGATATCGCCGATGCGATTCCCATGTTCGAGGAACTGGTGGAGCGCATGCCCACGATGAGCTTTCCGGTAGCGAGCCTGCTGCGTGCCCACGCCTTCCAGCACGACTGGGCCGCGGTGGACCGGCTGCTCGCGCTGGCTGGGCAGCGCCAGTTGCGCGAGTTCCAGGATGGGCTGCCGTTCATCCGCGCCAAGCGCGACCCCTCGCCCGCGCACATCGGTGCGTGGCGCGAGGAGCTCCAAGCGCATGTCCGCAAGACGGGCTGGATCGACGTGTCACGCCTCGTGTACGCGGCCCACCTGGGCCTGGTGGACGAGGCTTACGCCGCTGCCGCCGCCGCACGCCTGGGGCCGGCCGGCGATGCCGACGACATCATGGGGCCCGACGGCTACCGCACTGCGCTGCTGTTCCAGGCCAGCATGCCTGAACTGCGCAACGATCGGCGTTTCGCACCGTTGTGCGCGCGGCTCGGACTCGTCGAGTTCTGGCTGGGCAGCGGCAAGTGGCCCGACTGCGCGAGTGAAGTGCCCTACGACTTCCACCGCGCATGCGAGCAGGCACGGGCCGTGCCGAAAGAAGACTTCGGCTTCTGAGCGCCCGCGCCACGACGCTTCACACGGTCACGAACGACTCACCCTTGTGCGCGGCGGTGACCCCGTCGAGCGTGGCGTTCACCGACTTCCAGCTCTTCAGCGCCTTGATGCGCGCCAGCCAGCCCTGTACATACGGATAAGCCGCGAATTCACAGCCGATCACCTCGCCCAAGGTGAGCAGTCCGGCGCCGAAATGGTCGGCGATGCTGATTGCATCGCCGCACACGTAGTTGTGCCCGGGGCCGAGGATGTGGTCGTTCAGGACTTGCAGCCACACCTTCGAGCGCTCCTGACCCCACTGCACCGTGCCGGCCTGCGCCTCGTCGCTGCGCCGCTTGTGCTGCGGCAGCAGCTGGGCGAACACCAGGCCGAAGCAGTAATCGCGGCTCAGCTGGGTGTTGAACCAGTCCATGCGCTCGTTGACCCGGGCCCGCTGCTGCAGGCCCTTGGGGTATAGCGGCGAGTCGAACTTGTCGGCCAGGTATTTCAGGATCGCCGAGCTTTCTGTAAGCCGGAAATCATCGTCCTCCAGCATCGGCACCAGTGCATTCGGGTTGAGCGCACGATATGCAGGCTGCAGGTGCTCGCCTTTGAAGATGTCGACCAGCTTCAGGTCGAGATCGATACCGCTCTCCGCAGCGAAGAGCAGCACAGGCCGGCTCGCGGTGGAAGCGGGGTGGTAGTAGAGCTTCATTTCAGGTCTCCTGCTTCATCAGACAACCTCCGTGCTGCGCACTGCGGTGCGAGCCCCTTCGGAGCGGCCAAGCGTGGCTCATTGCGCGCTCTGCACGCGCTCGTTGGGATCGATCACGCCGAGGTTCTCGATGACCTTCATCTGCCCCGCCTGCACTTGGCCGACGTACATGGTAAGGCGCAGGTGATGCTGGCCGGGCACCATTTCGGCGGCCCCGCCCGGTCCTTCGGCGATGCGCGCGTGGTCGAGCGCGCGGATCACCGCCGCCTGATCCAGCGTGCCGGCCTCCCGCACAGCCGCCTCCCAGAGTTTCAGCCCGCGATACAGCCCTGTGCAGGCGCTGCCGGCGGTGAACTTGGCGCTGCCCGGAAATCGCTCGTCGTAGCGGCGCAGCAGCGCCGTGCTGAACGGGTCGCTCACGGCCTGGTAGTAGTCCAGGCAGCTGTAGAGCCCCTCGACATGCTCGGCCGGCAGCAGGCTCGCAAGGTTCTCCTCGAAGTAGGGGCAGACGATCAGGCCGCCGCGCTTCGTGAAGCCGGCCTCGTACAGCTGCTGCAGGAACGGCGCCACGCCGGGCGGCACCGTGGTGTTGAAGACGACCTGCGCCTCGCTGGACATGATCTTGTCGACCGTGCTGCGGTAGTCCGCATGATCGACGGGGAAATACTCCTCGCCGAGAATCGAGCCGCCGTGCGCGGTGACTGCGGCACGCACCCGCTTGTTCATCACGCGCGGCCAGATGTAGTCGGCCGACGGGAGGTAGAACCTGCGAGCTTCAGTGTGCTTCATCAACCAGGGGATCAGCGGATCGACCTGTTGTGCCGGCACGGGGCCGGTGCAGAAGATGAGCGGATCGCTCTCCTCGCCCTCGTACTGCTCCGGGTAGATGTAGAGCTTCTTGCCCTGCACGACGGCCGAGCCCTTGATTGCCTGCCGGGTGGAGCTGTAGATGCCGCCGAAGATCACTTCCACGCGATCGCCCTTGACCAGCTTGGTGGCCTTGGCGGCGGCCACCTTGTCGTCGGTGGCGCTGTCTTCGGCAATCAGCTCGATCTGCCGCCCGAGCAGGCCGCCGCCGGCGTTGATCTCGTCGACCACCAGGCGGGCCAGGTTGGCGTTGGCAATGCCGAGGAAGGACAGTGCGCCGGTCTGGTCGGTGACGAGGCCGATCTTGATGGATGCTTGGCTCACGATGGGATCTCCTGGCGGATGGTGGATGGTGGATGGTCTTTGCCCCCCGAGGGGTGCAGGCACTGTGCGCGCCGGGGGGCTGCCGCGTCCTTAAGCGATGTGAAACGTTGCTAAGGCCACCCGCGTGGCCCGACAATTGGGGCTGACAAGCAAGAGAGGCGCTCAGGTCTTGATCTTCAAGGCGAAGGGGTTCGAAGTGCGGCCGGCCGAGCGCCGCCTGCTGGCCCATGGCCAGCCGGTCTCGCTCGGTGGACGCGCGTTCGACCTGCTGCTGGCGCTGATCGAGCTGCGCGACCGCGTGGTCGCCAAGGACGAGCTGCTGGCGCGGGTCTGGCCTGGCACGGTCGTCGAGGAGAACAACCTCACCGTGCAGATTTCGTCGCTACGCAAGGTTTTCGGGCCGGATGCCATCGCCACCGTGGCGGGGCGAGGCTACCGGTTCACGCTGCCTTTGCTGGACGACGACACTTCCGCCTCACTGACCGAACGGTCATCTCCGCGCGAGCGCCCCGTGATCGCCGTGCTCGCCTTCGACAACCTGTCGAACGAGGCCGAGATGCAGTTCTTCTCCGACGGCGTCAGCGAGGAGATTATCCAGCGGCTGGCGCGTGGCACCCAGCTGCGGGTGATCAGTCGCACCACGAGTTTCCAGTTCCGTGGCGAACGAAAGGCCGAGGCGGCGCAACGCCTGAACTGCGCCTACGTGCTCGACGGCTCCATTCGCCGCGCGGACGGCCAGGTACGCATCAGCGCCCACCTGATGGAGGCCGCGTCTGGCACGACGCTGTGGTCCGACCACTATGACCGTGCGCTGGAAGGCATCTTCGAGGTCCAGGACGACATCGCCGAAAGCATCGCGCGCGCGCTCGACCAGGGCTTCTTCGGTGTTGCCACGCGTGCAGTGGATCCTGCGGTCTATGACCTCTACCTGCGATCCAGCCCCAAGTCCTATGCCCCGGACGAGCTGCGCACCAGCGTTGGCGTACTCGAGGTGGTGACGCAGCGCGCACCGAATTTCGCCGAGGCCTGGGGGAGGCTCGCCTACGTGCGCAGCTTTCTGCACATGTACCTGCCATTCGCCGAGCGTGCAGCCAGCACCGGGCACGTGGTTCGCGAGGCCTCGCACGCGCTGGCGCTTGACGCGCAGAACAACGACGCCCTCGTCGCACGATGCTTCGTGATGCCGCCCTTCGGCCGGTTCGTCGAGGCGGAGGACTTCCTCGAGCGGCTGCGCCAGGCGCCCGGCTCGGGCGCCGGCCGGCGCTACATCAGCTGGCTGCTGCGCCTGACCGGCCGCCTGCGTGCGAGCCTCGACGAGGCCGAACGCATCTACCGCCTGGACATGCTCGATCCGATGTCGGCCAACCTGGTGGCGCTAGCCCGCATGGCCACGGGGCAGGTCGCCGAAGCGGTGCCCGTTTATGAAGACCTCGTGGCGCGCATCCCCGAGATGAGCTTTCCGATCTCGAGCTTGCTGCGCGCCCATGCCTTCCTGCAGGACTGGGCGGCGGTCGATCGCCTGCTTGCGCTCGCGGCCACGCGCCCGCTGCGCGAGTTCCAGGACACCATCCCCTTCGTCCGCGCCAAGCGCGATCCGACGCTTGAGCACATTGGTGCCTGGCGCAGCGAGTTCGAGGCGCACGTCATGATCACCGGCGGTGTGGACGTGGCGCGCCTGGTCTACGCCGCGCACCTGGGCTTGGTCGACGAGGCCTTCCGTGCTGCCGAGGTCGCCCGCCTGGGCCCTGTGGGTGCCAGCACCGACATCATGGGTCCTGACGGCTACCGCACCGCGCTGCTGTTCCAGGCCAGTATGCCCGAGTTGCGCAACGACCCACGCTTCCCGCGCCTGTGCGCACGACTGGGGCTGGTGGAGTTTTGGCTCGCCAGCGGCCAGTGGCCGGATTGCGCGAACGAGGTGCCCTACGATTTTCGGCAACAGTGTGAGTGGGCGAAGGGTGTGCCTGGGGAGATTTTCGGGTTTTGACGATGCAACGACGTGGTTCCGGCGCGCGCTACTGCCCGTTCGCACTGACTTGTCATGCCTGGCTCTATTCTCATCCACTTGGAAGACCGCGCGCCCGTCGCCCAGTTCGACCAACTCGCAGTCGAAGGTATCTGCCATGTACGGGTGGGGCAACCCGCCCTCGCGCAACCGGAGCTGCGCCACCTGCTGCTGCGAAGCGTGCAAGGTGGCTTCGACCGTGTTGTCTTCTATCATGGGGGACTCGGCTGATGGAGGGGATCGAGAGCCAGCGCAAGGTCGTCATTTCGGCGCCAGCACGCGAAACGGGCGAGTCCCGAGCTCCGCGTCCGTCGACGCGTCGATCGCCACCGGCTCGATGTCGGTGCCGGTCTCGGCATCCAGGTAGCGCGCCAGCTGCCTTTGCCGCGGTACTTCCGGTCCCAGGGCGCCGCTCATGAAGAGCACCGGCAGGTAGGCGCGTCCGGCCTCGGTCAACAGGTACTCCTCGCGCGGCGGGCGCTCCAAGTACAGTCGCTTCTCGAGCAGCCTCTCCTGCGTCAGCGTCGCGAGGCGCTTGGTCAGCATGGTGGGGGCGATGCCCAGGCTCTTGCGGAACTGGTCGAAGCGGGTCAGCCCGACGGCCGCATCGCGAAGGATCAGCATCGTCGCCGTTAGTAGGCCAGCAGGTCAGATCGCCGTCGTCCGGCATTTCGCGCACGTTCAGATGCGGCCGGCCGTCCGCGAAGTGCTCGTGCGTGTGCTCGGCCAAGTCGACAACGGTTGTCAACTCGCGCAAGATGGCGCCATGAGCCGCCAAACCATGAGCTTTGCCTTGCCGGAGTCGATGCGGGAGTACATCGACAACAGGGTTGCCGCAGGCAACTACGGCAACACGCGTGAGTACATCTGCGACCTGGTCCGCCGGGATCAGGAGGAGCAGGCCAAGAAGCGGCTCCGCGACCTCATCGAGGAAGGGCTGGCATCCGGGCCCGGCCGGCGTCGCACTAAGGCGGACGAGAAGGAACTGCTGGCGATCGCTCGCGGCGAGATCGTTTGAAGCGGGCGGAACTGCGTCCTCAGGCGCTGCGCGATCAGCAGGGCGAGGTACGCTACTACCGCAACGAGGATGGCAGCCGCGTAGCGGTGAAGGCGGCCAAGGCAACCAAACGCAGCGCTTGACCAGATCGAACTAGACCCCGGCATCGGCTCGCCGACGCTCGGAAAGCGCCTGGGCATTCCAGGTCTTCGAACCTGGCGGGTCGCGAAGTTCCCGCTGCTCTGTGCTACTTCGAGTGCGCAGACCACCTGGATGTAGTCCGACTGATGGGCGAGCGCCAGGACACAGAGGCGATCTTGGGCGACGAGTTCGCCGCGGACTGAAGGCGCCCGGATCGGGGTAATCGTATTTCTGTATAGATTGATACGCTTGCATCCCGGGCGCCCATCAAGCGCCGGCACCTCCGAGCTGTCGCGGCTTCGTCCCCTGGCCGTAGCTAGCGTAAATTTGCCGTCCTCCCGGAAAGGCTTGGACTGCGCCATGACCTTCGCACATCGCTATGTCGGCGGTCACCTGCAGCCAGAACGCAAGCTGCTGACGCACGAGCTGCGGCAGCGCCATGCATCGGGTGCGAGCCCGCTGCGCGAGGCGCTCAGTCGACTCGCCACCGAAGGGTTGGTGGTTGGTGGTGCACAACGAGCAGCGCGGCTTCGTAGTCGCGGACGCCTCTGCCGAGCAGCTGCAAGACCTGGTGCGCACGCGCATTGCCATCGAATCGACTGCGTTGGCGCAGGCGTTCACGAACCCGGCAGCGGATCGGGAAGAAAACCTCGTGCTGGCCTTTCATCGTCTGTCGCGCGCGCCACGCTCGCTTCACGAGGACCGCTACGAAGAGAACCCGCAGCGGGAGCGCCTGCATCGCGCCTTTCATTTCACTCTACTGCAGGGCTGCGGTTCGACGCTGCTGCTGGGCTCCTGCGAGCAGCGCTACGACCTGGCGTACCGCTACCGCCAGCTCGCCGCACGCAGCGCCCACAAGCAGCGCCACGAGTTCAATGAGCATCGCGCCATGTTCGATGCCGTCATGGCGCGCCGGCTTGAGGAGGCGCAGCGGCTCATCGCGGCGCACTATGAGCGCACCGCGAAACTATTCAGTGCCCGGGCGCTAAGAAGCTGTCTTTTCGCTATGTGGGCCGACCACGAAGATCTCGCGGCGCGCGCCGTGTGCTCGACGCCCTCCGGATTGGGCCGCCAGCGCTGTGGCGCCATCTGGGCAGTGAGTTTGACATCGATGCCACTTAGGATGCAGACACGCTCGGCAATAACCATGACCATGTCAATTTGCCAAAAAAATACGATTACCCCATGTACTGGCTTACAACATGAAGAGAGTCATTGCGATCCTGGGAATAGCCAGAACGATGAAGGCGATGAGATTGATGAGGGCGTGAGCCCTTCACGCCTCTTCAAATGATTGATCAAAGGAGGTCAAGTGATCATTGACTCGCAATGAACACTGGATATGCTGCTCGCAGCGCCGTGGCCGCATTCGACTCATGTCCTGCGTACTGGAGAGCCTGAGCGTTTGCACACGACTTCGGCCGGAATCTGCCCTTGTTAGGCGCGGACGTAGAATTGAGCCGGCGTGCGCCTTAACGTGCCTGCGCGCGCGTCAGCAGGTAGTCCTGACGAAGGATATTTTCAGAGTAGTACGGGGCGACCATGGCAGCGAACTCGGCCCGGAGGACGGCGAGTTTCTCTGCCTCGGTCGCGATGCTCTCGACCAGCTTTTGCGTCGGACCGACGGAGCGTTCCATGAAAAGTCGGTAGTGCTCGATGCTGAGCGCTGGAAAGGCCATCGTGCTGCGCTCGAAAAAGGGGGCGTCGAAGTGTGCGCCCAGGCGGCGAAGTTTTCGAAGAAGGGCTGCTCCTTGTTCTTCTGGATCAACCCGGTGGCCAGCGGCTGGCGATGCGACTGCATCCTCAAGAAGGAGACGAGCCAGGCAGCGCGAAAGAGCATATTGCCGAGCAGTGCTGCTCGCGAAGACAATTCTGTCGCGCTCTCCACGTCGCGGAAACGTTGCCCGTCTCGGCCGACGTAGCCTGGGCTCAACGAAGGGTTGCCGAACTCGGCTCATTGTGGCCACGCGCACGGTCACTGCCAACAGGAGCGCTCCTATGGTTCCAGGCTGCCAAGCGTCGCGCCCGCGGCTTCGTGCGCCTGTCCCCTATCAAGACGGTCATCTTCCTGACCGCCGGCAAGCTTCACTTCCAAGCCATCAACCCTCACGCTGGGCAACCCGCTTGATTTTCAACAGAGCCACAATTATTCAGGCCGCCTAAGAACCACATTCAGTGAAAACGCTTCTGATGAGATTCTCACCGACCGCTCGCCTCGCCAGCCTTGCCATTTGCCTCTTTGGCCTGTTGGACGCGCCGGACACCCGCGCAGAAGAATCGAACCTGATCCCGACCGATTCCGCGTGGGAGGTCACCCTTTCGCCCTATGGGTATCACTTCCACAGCGACCCGATGCACAAGCCCGTATGGCTCATCGGACTGGAACGTCAGAGCGCCGACGGCTGGCTTTGGGGCGGCGCCTATTTCATCAATTCCTTTGGGCAGAAGTCGGGCGCCGTCTATGTCGGCTACGTGTGGAACAACTTGTTCAACGTGCAGATGCTCTATGCCAAGCTGGTGGGCGGCCTCATGTATGGCTACGTGGCACCCTATCAAGACAAGGTTCCGTTCAACCACAACGGGTATTCGCCCATGGTCGTGCCGGCCCTTGGCTACCGCTTGACGCACAAAGACGCGCTGCAGGTCTCGCTGCTGGGCACGGCAGGCTTGCTGTTCTCCTACAACCGCCGCTTCTGATCGCCGAGCAACGCGACCAAAGGAGTTTCATTGCTCTAACGCCGGGCGGTATTTCATTTCATCGGAAGTGTCTATGTCGGCAGAACGGCTGGTCAAGCCGTACCCGCGGCCCTCAAAGTTTGAGGTTGCGATGAGCACTGGTCGGGTGATCTCGGTTTTGGATTTGTTTTCGGTGTCAAAACTGACGGTTCGCATCCCCAGCAACGGCGCGGGTTCAGTTCGCTAAGTTGTTGATTTCGCAAGCATTGCTGTTCGCTTCGCCGCGGCGTATCGTCACCGGCCCCCGAACTGCGAAGGAGCGCGGCAATGCAAGGCTGGCAGACGTCCTCTCTGGGCCTGCGCGACATGCCGGGCGAGATCAGCGAGTTCGAGCTGCAGGCCTTTTTCAGTTTCAGCCGCGCCGAACTCGAACTTATCGCGCGGCGGCGCAGCGACAGCCTCGAGCTGGACTTGGCGCTGCACATTGGCTTCGTCCGCGTGACCGGACGGCCACTGAACAGCGTGCGCGCCGTGCCCCCTGCCCTGCTTCGCCACCTTGGCCGAGAACTGGACATTTCCGCGCCTGATCTGGTGTCGCTGCGCGCGCTGTACGCCCGCGGGGGCACCCTGTTCGATCACCAGCAGCAAGCCTGTGAATGCCTGGGCTTCAAATGGATGACCGAGCACCAGCGCCGCGGCCTGGTGACGGTTTTGCGCGATGAGGTCGCGCACTGCTCCAATCGCGAGCGACTCTAGGTACTTGCCAGGCAGTGGCTCTACGACCATCGCCTGCTCATCGTGCACGACCGAGTGATCCGCGCCATGGTGGCGGCCGCACTGGTCGAACTCGAACCATCTGCTGGCCAGGCCGTCATGACGACGGTGCCTGCTAACTGGACCTCGGCGCTCAATACACCGCGCCCGGACGATGTGCATCGCCAGAGCTGGCTGTGGAGCGCGCCGGCAAGGCATTCCACGCGCCAGATCACCGAGGTCCTGGAACGCCTCGCGTTCCTGGTCGATCTTGGCCTCGATCGGCATCTGGGCGATCTCAAAGACGTGCTGGTGCGCCGCTACGCCCGGCGTTCTGCGACAGCGGCGCCAAGGCGACGGCCTGGGAGGTCACCGGCAAGCGCGTGCCCGCGGAGTTCTTCGCGCAGCATCCGTTGCGCGAGCTGGAGGCGATGGATGCGTTCGTTGCGCCGACTAGCTGTCCGTGCTCGCGGCCGTATCCGACGCGTGCACCGCGACACCGGCTTCGTACACCATCTTGCCGCCGAGCCAACCGGAGACGAGCAGCAGGGCGATGGCGATGACCGACAGCCACAGCGAGACACTGGGCGAGACCGAAGCGTGATAGCGCGTCCAGGCATTGACAACGTACAGCACCACGACCACGAGGTTGATCGACATGTGCTTGATCGCGATGCTCTTGATGGGCGGATCTCGCAGCGACAGCAAGTCAACCAGCCCGAAGACCGCGGCGGCCAGCGCGCCGATGATGCCCCCGACCATCGTATACAGCGCCGCGGCGTGCCACGTATCGGCCGCGCCAGAGCGCAGCGCGATGAAATCGGCCGCGAGCGAGAAGACCCACATGCCGATCGGCAGCGTCACGAGCATGGGGTGGATCGGATGACCGGCAATCTAGGCGGGTGTGCGCATGATGTCCCTGCTTTCTACGCGGCTTGCGTTCGTTTGAGCTCGTGGATGAACTTGACAGCCTCGCGCCGCACGTGCGAGGCGAGTGGGCGAGATGATGGGCTTGATCTTCCCGTCGTAAATCCCCTTTTCGCCGACTGTCTTGAAATCGAGAATCTCGTTGGCGGCTTTCATCACATGGTCGCCGCGCACGTGGCGGAAGTTCTCGTTGCGGAACGATGTCTCAAGCTTGTTGGCTTGGGAGATCAACAGTTTTTCGTCCGGGTCGAGCAGGTGCGAGATGAAGGCCGAGTGTTCGCCCATAGTCTTGCTCCAGAAGTCGACGACCTCGGTGCGGTCGAACTCGATGCTGCCGCGGCTGTACATGTCAAGGCGTGTCGCGAAGCGGTCGGCTTCGCGCGCGGTGTGCTGGAAAAAGAGCGGCCACACTAGGCTGCGCATCTTGCCCGTGGCCTGCAGCTCGCGCATGTTGTGTTTGTAGTCGCTGATGCGCTTCACGAGATCGATGATGCTGCGATTGAACGCGACGTAGTTGTCGGCACGGATGCCGCGCGCCATCTCGAGTTGCCGCGCAAACAGGCGCTAGAACTCCTCGGCTTGGCGCCGCGGCGCGTCGAGGTCGGGTCCCGGCATTAGCTGCACGAAGAACATCGAGTGCTCCATCATGATGTCGTTCCAAAACAGGTTGTCCGCGGTCGTCAAGCACTACATATCCTGCGGCGAGCTGGCGGTCCTGGCGAGAGGATCTGGATGAATGGCGGCTTCCGGAACTAGAACTTGAAAGTACGAACGACGGCAGCGGGCCGACTGTAGTCGGACTGGGATCGGGTGGCCGCAACGAGCCCTGAGCCGAACTTTGGCTTTCTCCAAAGCGGTTATCGGTCTTCAAAACCTCGATGGCGGCTTGTTGTTTGAGCTTGTGTCGGACTGTGCCGACTGACTGGCGTCGCGCTCTCCCAGCCTAGGGGCGCGCCTCTCTAAAAATTTTTCCACGCCCGTCGGATATGGGGCCGCCCCGGGGGCGCTTCGATGGCGACCTCCGGCCACGTAAGAAAAGAAGACAGCCGTGCGATTTTGTGCAAGGCGGTAGAAAGAGTAATTCAAAGGTCTACACTTCGGCGCGCTTGTGCTCACCTTGGCTTCCGCATTGCGGGGCGGGGCTTCGCATATCCGGCCGCCGCTCTGACTTTAGGGCGCGCGAATCGAGAGGGGGGAAACCATGGGCATTGGTTTGCACGAGTTCAATTTTTTGCGCTACGCCAAGCAGCAAAGAGTATTTGGCCAGACCGTCACCATCGGTAGGCAAGGTCTGCATGTGGCTGAATCGACTGTACGTAATGCGTTTGCAGTAAGGCCTGAATACAAAAATGCCAAATATTGCGAAGAACTTTTAAGAGATCAGTTTGGCGCCAGCCAAGTTGATTCTATTGATTTTTCCGCATACGAAGGGGCATCCATAATTCATGACATGAATTTTCCACTCCCTGAGCACGTTGTAGGACGCTACGAGACCGTCATAGACGGCGGGTGTCTAGAGCACATCTACAACGTCGCGCAGGCCCTGAGGAACTGCTCTGAGTTCTGCCGGCCTGGGGCGCAGATCTTGCACATGCTCCCTGCCAGCAACTGCTGCGGCCATGGCTTTTGGCAGTTCTCCCCGGAACTCTTCTTCTCGCTCTATTCTCATGAGCACGGATACACCGACACCGAAGTGTTCCTTGCGGATCTATCGAAGACATCCAAATTATTCCGCGTTAAGCGCCCCGAACCAGGCGAACGGATCAATGTACATTCCGCCTCCGAGGCCTATGTGCTTGTTAGAACGGTGTTGCGAGAACGCGCTTTTAGCCGTTCAGGCGTTCAGCAAAGTGACTACGCATTTGCATGGGCAAGCGGTGGGACTACGTCCGAACCTGCCGCCAAGCGGGAGCCCACAGGCACGATTGTCCGCGTTCTGAAGAGTTATCCCCTGTTGCACAAAATGGCAGCTTCGGCCTATCACCTTTATCGCCCTACTGATTTGAAGATGCAGTTGAATTTCCACAATCCCCATTTGGAAGAATTGAGCGTTTCGTCTTTGACTCGTCGCGGTATGCATTAACCCCGAAACTCTGACTGCTATTTTGCCGAGCTCTGCTCCTCCGTACTTGCGCAGCGGATTCTGAATTGAACGGGGAGTGAGCGAACTCGGCTTTTCAATGGAGCAAGTGCACGCCGCGATCACGCGGCCACAGAGATCAATACGCGACGTGCCGGTCACGGGCGACAGGGTCCGCCGAGGTCGCTGTCAGCACCTGGCGGCCTTGGCTAGGACTCGACGCCACGGGCTGTGGAGCGGTGATTTTTCGGTCCAATGACCAGGGAAAATCGTGGTGCAAGGTGCTTGCCGTGCGATCTGGAACTTCTGCGGTCAGTGGTACGGAACTCGAAAACACTGCGATGAGCTTAGGATTCATCGCGTTCTCAAGTGGAGGCTGGCGGCCAACGGCCGCTTCTAGCCGGCTTCACTCGCACGGCTGAAAGCGCTGGCACTCCGCAACGGCATGAATTGACGTCACCGTATTCTCGCCGTCGATGTGCTTAGTGGTGAACGTGACCCATGAACCTTCAGGAATATCAGCCAACAGCGAACGGTCGGGCAGCCTGAAGGTCTGCGTTGTGAAGGGAATCTTGGCCCGGGCAGCAGCTTCAATCGTACGTAGAGCTTGCCGTTGGGCTCCTCGTACGAGGACGTAAGTCGCGCCCGCGTGGATACCAGGGCCGGCTCGTTGCCTTGCGCAGCGGCTCCGCTCATCGCGATGACGCTCATCGCTGCCGCGATGGTTCTGCACAATGCTCTCGACACCATTGACTCCTTAAGGTATTGGTTATTGGCTACGACCGCCCTCATTCTGCTTTCCCTCTGAACGTCCGCAGTTGGCCCGCATTCTGCCTTCCAGAAAGCGAACGAAGCAGCTCAGTTCACGATTGACTCTGAAGGCGCCTTCAGCAGATCGGCGTCCCCGTCACCTGTGCGGGGTGACGAAGCCTCGACGATCGTATGAGTTTCGGCTCTGATTGCAGGAGCGGCACCGCGTATTGTTCGAATCGGGCGATCGATGAAGTGATAGGTCACCGCGGCCAGCATCACTGAGACCGCGGTTCCAGCCGCCAACGTCACAGGCCATGTGTGATGGTTCTCTCGGAGCCAGTACATCACCGGAACATGCCATAAGTAGATGCCATAGGAAATTCTGCCAATGTAGGCGACGGGCTTCCAAGAGAGGAGCCTCGATTCAATTTCAGAATGACCTGCGGTAAGCACTAAAGTCGCCGCACAAAGCTCGGCCACTGGCACGGCGATGGCGAGTCCGACGTGCCGTCCCCAGGTTGGCAGCGCAACGAGGGCTGCGAGCACCGTCAGAGAAGCGAAACCCGCATGTTTAGGCGGCGCTTTCCTTCGCATGAGGGCCAGCACGCAGCCCAGAATAATCCCGCTCGCCCTCGTGTCGAAGCGAAAATAGCTCGCATCCCAGCCTAAGACCGACGAGTTCAGGCTCCGCCATAGCGTGGCGAGCAAATAGACCAATACCATTGCCTGGATTGGCTTGCGCAGTCGCAGAACGAACGGCAAAAAAAGCGGCCAGAGCAAATAGAAATGCTCCTCCACAGCAAGGGACCACGTGTAGCTTAGAACGGCCGGGAATGTAAAGAATGCCTGGGCGTAATCGGTCAGGTAGACACCTGAGATCAGCACGTATTGCCAGGCAGGTGGCTTGGCTATCAAGTACGGTGCCGCTAGCGCAATGGCCGCCAGCAGCACCAGAAACGTGGGGTACAGCCTGAGGGCCCGGCGCCAATAGAAGTTCAGCAGTTTGATGTGGCCACGCTCTGCCAGCTCGTGTGCCAGAATTTTTGTAATCAAAAAGCCTGACAGCACGAAGAAAACGTCGACGCCGACGTATCCGCCATTGGCCCGAGGTGCCGTGCTGTGAAATGCCAGAACCATCCCGATTGCAACGGCACGAATGCCATCCAACGCCGGAATGTATGCAATTTTCACCTGCGGGTCGTTTTCCACGGCGCTGTCAGTTATTGCTGTTGCTCTCCCCGACGACTTTGGGTGTCTCAGGCGCTGCCGCTGGGCCGTTGCAATTTGGCTCCGGCGAGGCCGTCTTAATCGGTGCTCTGCGATAGCGAGCTTTCCAAACACGGCATCCGTGGGCCCAGTCCACTCGAGGTGCCTTCGAAAGGCACAAACGATGCGATCCTGCATCGCTTCCCTGATTCTTATAGAGATGGCTGCCTGTTTCAGCTTGTAAGACAAAGGCTCGTGTCGCTGTCCAGTTGGTATTCGAGCGCTGACCTTTTAGGCGCCTCGAAAGCTTGAAAGCCTCCGTGTCACATAGAGTTGCGCGCTGCATTGCAGCCGTTCGGTGCTGACCAAAAACTGACGTTTGGCCCCAAGCGTGGCTCCTCTTCTAGACCCCTCTTCGCCAACTTCGATGCGTCCAGATCCGGGCAGCACGACTTCGGAAGTCTCATATCTTGATCGCCCCAGGAGGACGCCATCTGGGCTTCCGGATGTGCGGCCCGCAGACCTGACCTCCCGCTCCAGCTTGCGCACCTCGATTTTTGCCTAACCGTCGTGCAAGCCACCGGCCACCTTTCTGGTGCTATTGGCACCGCGGGCTTCTCAGCACGCACGGAAGCGCCCGGAGCCTTCTTTAAGAGGTGCGGGCTTGGTGCTCTTGGGGTAGCGGGTTTCCTGCCCAGGGCGATGAGGCCATCTGGCCGGGAGTGTTCCGTGGCGGCTCTGGGTCAGGCGAATCCTCGAGGGGGCTGGCGACTACGTGGTTGAACGACTCAGAACGGCCGAGATGGTATGGACGCCGCCCTTTTCGTTGACCCCTCGTCGAAGGTCCAGATCTGGCGAGGCGATAAGACCTGGCGCTCGCATATCCAACACCGTCGGATTTGACTGACAAGCACAAGTTGTTTCATGTGCAAAACTCGTTTACTTCTTCGATGACTTTGGAGGGCCTCGTGGAACTACTTGTCTACCTCGCCGAGGGATGCCTGGTCTTCGGCATCGCTTGGGTGCTCACAGTCTTCGACGAGGCAGCGCCCGTTCACCACCAGCTCATGGAGGGCGTGAAGCGGTCCGCCAAGTTGATCGATGCTATCTATGGCACTCCATTGCATTGAGGCGAAGGTCGGCGAATTGCCTGCAGACGAGTTCCTGACGAGCGGTGAAGGAAAGAGATTCAAGCAGGCCCTGACTGACCCGCGAGCCGCCAGGTCTTCAACACCGGCACGAGCGCCGCCGCGGCAATTGTGACCATGTGCGTGGTCCCGCGCCCACCTTTGAACGCGACAATGAGCTGCGGACGACCCTCCCGCAGCATTTGAGAGTTTCTGATGGGCACAGCACGGTCCTGATAGCGATCCCAGTCTGCGCGGTACGTAGCAACCTCGATACCTCGAGCTATAGCCCATCGGCGTGCGAGGATGTCCGCACCCGTCGTACCGCCTTCGATCAGGAGTGTGACGGGTTTGTGCGCATGAACCCGGTCGAGAGCATTCACAATGAATGCCCAGTCATCGTAGTAGCGTCCACCACAGACCAGTACTCTCATGCTGTCAGTTTATTCGGTCCATGAGCCTACCGGCGCACCGAACGGTGGCTTCGGAGAAGAGCGTACAGCCGCATTGTCTATTGACTTTGCACAAGGACGATGAGGTCCTTTGCACGATAACGCGCCAGCGCGGCCACGCCTTCGGCCATGCGTTTTTCCCAGGCATTGGCCATGTTTGGCAGGTGGCCACGCTCGTTTTTGAACTGCAAGGCTCGTTTTGCCAGTTCGCGGGCTTCGTCTTCAGCAATGCTCACCTTCTTTGGCGGCAATGCTGGCCTGCACCTGTCGCAGCGATTTCTCATAGCATCGCATAGGCGGTATCGAAGGGATGGATAGGGCGCGCCCAATGATGGGCCGAGGCGCGCACCTCCATCACAGCCATTCGCGGGCCCAGGCGCTTGATAGCCTGCGACAAGCTTGGGCGGCTGAGCTTGGAGCGATGAACAGCCACGCCACTGCTTGTCAAGCCGTGGAGCTGGAACACGCGCTTGGCGAGGTCATGAGGCCCAGCACCCGAGCAAAAGTCGAGCACCCGTTCCGTGGCATCAAGCAGCAGTTCGCTTCAGCAAGGTGCGCTATCGAGGGCTGGCGAAGAACACGGCGCAGCTCGTCACGCTTTTGGCGCTGTCGAACCTGTGGATGGCGCGGCGGCGGCTGATCGGGATGGAGGGGATGAATGCGTCTGTGAGGCCCGGATCGGGCTCACAAAACCTGTTTGATGGCTGCGCCGCGCGGCAAAACCGATGCCACGACAGCTCGATCGCGAGATATTCGGATGCATCGGCATCGCCTCATTATTCAATGGTCCGTGCTGCGCATGTTCTGCAGACCATCCTTAGCGCTTCCGCTTGCGCCGGTCTCCTGCTGCGCAGCCGCCACTGCAGAACCTGCGGCCGACTTTGAGATCCTGCTGTCCCCCGGCCACCTTCGCAGGACCCGCGACCGGGAGGCGTGGCTCGCGCTGATTGACATCGGCGCATGATCGGCTTGGCGGAGGCTGCGCATGGACCTGCAGCAGCATGCGGCAGATCCGCGGGCAGCACCGGCAACTGCTCTGGGTCACTTCACCAGCACGCTGATCGGGCTTTTGCTGCTGCCTCCTCAGACCCGCAATTCAATCGAGGTAGTCGAGAAAGTATGGTGTCACTTCCTGGAGGAATTCCATCTCCGCTGTATCGATGCAGCGCGGCTCCAGATCGAAATGAATGAAGGTGCCGT
>NZ_JAVDRF010000020.1:0-38184 GCF_031454625.1 Variovorax soli | reverse complement strand
GGACCTCGGCCCAGTTCGCCAACGGCAGCCATGCCATCGGCTACGCCTGGGACAACGCCGCTCGGCTGAGCGCCACCACGGCCGGCGGCAAGACCCTGAGCCATAGCTACGACGCCGCGGGCAACCGCATCCGCACCACCTGGCCGGACGCCTTCTACACGACCACGAGCTACGACGCGGCCAACCGCCCGGGCGCGATCCTGGAGAACGGCAGCGTCACCCTGGCCAGCTACGCCTACGACGACCTGGGGCGGCGCACCACGGTGACGCTGGGCAACGGCACCAGCATCCAGCGCACCTATGACAGCCAGGGCGCCTTGGCCACGCTGAAGAACTTCCTGGCCTCGCCCTCGCAAGAGGTGCAGTACACGTACACGCGCAACCAGCTCGGAGAACTCAAGAGCATCAACTGGACCAACAACTTGTACCAGTGGAGCGGGGCGAGCCCCGGCACGAAGAGCTATACGAGCAATGGGTTGAACCAGTACACGGCCGTGGCCGGCATGGCGCAGACCTACGACGCCAACGGCAACCTCACGGGGGATGGTGGCACCTGGAGCTATGGCTATGACCTGGACAACCGGCTGAAGACGGCCAACAAGATCGGCACGGCGGCAACGCTGAGTTACGACGCCGAGGGAAGACTCAGGCAAACGGCCCTCGGGACGAGCACGACGAACCTGCTGTACGACGCGGCGAACCTGATCGCCGAGTACGACGCGGCGGGCACCGCCATCCAGAGGCGGTATGTGCACGGGCCGGGCACCGACGAGCCGATCGTCTGGTACGAGGGAGCAGGCACCACGGCGAAGAACTGGTTCTACACGGACCACCTGGGCAGCATCGTGGCCACGGCCAACACGACGGGCGCCTCCACGGGCATCTACAGCTATGGGCCCTATGGCGAGCCGAACACCATGACCGGCCCAAGGTTCCGGTACACCGGGCAGCAGCTCATCGGCGAGCTGGGGCTGTACTACTACAAGGCGCGCTTCTACTCGCCAGCGTTGGGAAGGTTCCTGCAGACGGACCCGATTGGGTACAGGGACGACGTCAACCTGTATGCCTACGTCAAGAACAACGTAGCAAACTCTGTTGATCCAAACGGGGCGGATGCAATCGTCACGATCGATGGCACCAGAGTGAATATTAACCTTCCCATAAAGTTCACCGGACCAGGTGCAACTCCGGAAAATATAGCCAATGCCATTTCCGGAATTCAGAACCAATGGACTGGCAAATTTGGTATTTACGATGTAAGTACCACGGTCACGACGGGAGATATGAATAGCATTAGATTGGCAACTGGGCCGCGCGATGCCCAGCCCTTTGTGAGAATGGCGCCTGGTCGGCCCGGAAATTCAGGGACGTGGCAAACGGACATTCCTACTCTAAACGCTTGGGAAGCAGGCCATGAAGCGGGGCATTTGATGGGCCTCGCGGATAGATATAGCGGCACGGGAACGCCGCATCCTGGTTGGAGCGGTCATCTCATGGGCCAAGCATATGGAAACATTCTTCGGCAATCGGAGATTGCCGAGGTGGTTAGACTCAATCGTTCATCTACTGCTCGCGCAGAAACATCAGCTTCCCCCGCGCCCGGTAATCTTTCCACTGGCAATCCCGATTTTGCGAGCTTTAAATAGTCATGAAATACTTATTGTGCATCGTTGCTGTGATGATTGTTGCCGCGTGCTCTCACACTTCAGGTGCGTATTGCACAAAAAAGAAAGTAGGTGTGCTTTACTCGTTCAGCTACGATGCCTGCAGGTTGGCAATTGAAGAATATCATCAGGCTACTGATTTTGATGTAAACATATTTAAATTAAATGATGCATCGAAAAAACAAATCCTCATGATCTACAGAGGTGGCGCTCCCGAGGTAAGTGAATTTTATAAAAGATCATCACAGATAAAATACACCAATCTTAATGAACTGAAGGCCGAAGTAATTCAAACTGCAGACGATGTAAAAAATTCATATGGCTACGAGGCGATAATTTATTTGCCCGAAAATGATGAGGGTCCACTATATTATTTACACATTAAATACGACAATCTCACAAGAAGCGAAGCTGCATTTGCAACATCAATTATTGAATCTATACATTCAATCAAAGTGCGTTGAGACCAGCTAAATGGCCAGCTTGGACGATCCGCGGAAGCTGGTGGTGCGGGGGGCGCAACGTCAGGCCGCAATGCAAGAGCTTTTGAGGCGCACGGATTTCTTGCAAATACGCACGGAAATGGCCAAGAATTTTGTGCCTACGCTCTATGAGCATGAAGAAGAAAAATTGTACTACTTAGTCCGATCTGCGGCGCTCTATGAGAAAAATTCAGACTCTTTCGAAAATCTGCGTTTCAGTGCGGTCTATTTTTCAGAAGTCAAAACACTAAACGTGTATTTTTTTGGACTCGCAGCGCGAGCGGTCCCGAAGAATGTTGTACTTTTGATTGCCGTCAAACTTGATATCTCCAAGGCGCCGCAGATTGGCGGAGAGGCGTCCATTGTTATTGACAAAAAGAACGGGAAAATAGTCAGTGTTACCCACAGCCGATAAAGAACGTGAATTGGACCCACAGCTGGGCGCGAGCGCTGCCACCGAAATTTGCCCTTCAGCCAAAGGCTTCACGCTGCTCGAGCTTCTGGTCGTTTGCAGCGCTTCCTTGATGGCCTGAGCGAGTTGATTCGCTACGCCATTGCCAATGGCAAGCCTCTTCATGCAATAGCTGACTGATGCAGCAAAAGAAGCGGCGGCCTTTACAGAGACCCTAATCGACAGGAGCTGGCCTGTCGGGCGCGACCATGGGAGTGAGTGCCGTCCACCTCCGTTCGATTCTCGATGAAATCGTCACCAAGCTTCGTTTTTTGGAGAGTAACGTGATAGCAAAGAATGCCGAACCTAGTTTGTCTGACGTAATGTCTGCTGATCTGGAGCTCCCTGCGATTTGGTGCAGGGTTTCGGCGAGGATTTTCTCGCGACCTTGCTAAAAAACTATTCGTGACCCGTCGTCCGGCATCTTTTGTCCCGAGGGCAAATGATTACAGAGTTGATCCGCAAACAGGATTCACTCGAGAGACTCATGGTGTCTCTGTATTTAATAACCCGGATACACGCCCAATCAGATAGATCAGAGCTCAATACCGGATTCGCTCCGAATAATTCAACGGGGCAGCGATAGAAGTCATTTTGAAATAGTGCCAAGACCGCGTGCAAACTTGACACCAGAGCAATACATAAACGAGTGCGCCAAAATTTCTTGTTCCAAATTGAAAGCCGAAATCAAAATGTTAGATTCTTTCTTGGAACTACCTAAAGATTTTGATGATTATGAATGGGAGGTTGTTGCCAAGGGATGCTTTACGGGGGTGAAGCTTATCGTCGCGGGCGTGACGCATAGTTTGAATTTTTATGATCCGATACGCCTTGGCCAAGAAATGACCGATGAGCTGCGGGGGGAGGATATTTTTTATGAGCCAAATCTGATAGTGGTGCGAAGTGTACAAAGACTTGCCATGGAAAGGGCGGTCGAGCTCTTGATGAATTCTGGCCGGTTCAAGTCTTTGACACCAGATTGAATTCGCGAGTCACACCCCTTTGTGAGAATGACATCTGGTGGGCCCGAAGTTTCAGGGTCCTGGCCAAGTGTCATTTTTGAATCCTGCAAAATTCGTCACTTTGACTATTAATCATGTTAATACGTTCTTTTGCAGAGGCTAACTGGAATCCGGATGTTGTTGCAGAACTGCACGCGGCCGAAGGTCTGGAGATCATCTTCACTGACTTGACTAAACCAATTTCTACTAAATCGGCTTTTGCTGAAATCACCACTCGAATAGATAGAGTGTTCCGCAGTGCGGAGTATTGGGTTATTTCCGGGCATGAAGTTTCACAGCCGAAGACTAGAATCGTTGATTATCGCAAGTTTTGGAAGTCGACCAATATCGGAGTTTTGAGTTCTTCGGGCGATCTCGCCGAATGGCGCATCCTCAATGCCGAAGCTTCTAGATATTTCGGGGTCGCTAGACGATCTTCGTTTCAAGAGGAAGATTTGCTAAATTTATTGGAAAATTTCAGTACGACTTGGATTTTGGTATTAGATGGCCCGCACTCAACGCTGGAAATTGCGTCGGCGCTACATCCTGGTTGGGAGGCTTTTCACTATCGATGCCCGGGCCTCCTTTTGGAATTTGTCAATAAAAATGACGCGATACTAGTTCGAAATTTCGATGCAGATGATGTGCTTGAAAGCGGGGCGATTGTCATAACAAAATCGACAACAATCAAACGCCTTTTTGGTTCGATCTGAACAATATTTCGACCCTTTTGTCTTTAGCTTTGATCAGTGCCTGTCCACGGGTAACGCGACTCAGCCACGGCTGACGCCGAGGGAAGCCTCAGGCAGACGGCCATCGGAACGAACACGAGGATGCTGTACGACGCGCGAACGGGAACAGGCGTGGACAAAAGCTTCCACGGCATAAGCTTGCGATGAAAACTTTTCTGGTCCTGCTCATGCTGAGCTCCGTTCTGGCTGGATGCGTGACGAAACCTGCGAGGTATTCGATCGGCGGATCCGAGAGCCTGACCTTTGAACAAGCTGCAGCAGCCCTCGTGGACGAATCCTTTCCAACAGACGGCAAGTTTGGACTGGACCAGCCAACCCGAATTCTGCACGCCGTGCCATCTTCGTACCCGGGCGAGGCAAGGCGAGCAGGCATTCAAGGCAGGGTCCTTGTCGAAATGGAAGTCGACGAGCGGGGGAACGTTGCTCGAACGACCATCATTGGTGAGGCACCCAAGCTCCTGGCAGACGCGGCGGTCGGTGCCCTCACTCAATGGAAATTTCGGCCTCACACTTATCGCGGAGCGCCGGTCAAGGTGCGGCTTCGTCAGCCGATTACTTTCAAACTGGACCCGCCGGACGATCCCGCGCCGCTCACTCGGTAAGAGAGAGCCGGACCCGCTGCCGACCCTCCACGCCTCCTACACCAACGCATCATTCACCTGCGCATTGGACTCCGCCACCCGATCTCCCGCGGCAGTGCATCCCTGACGGAAAAACCCCAGGATCTTCGGCATCGTGTCGGCCCGTTCGGCCACGCGCCGGCTCGACATGATGCACGCGTCCGGGCCGGCCACCCACCGCGAAGACTCTAGGCATGCGAGTCCTCCTCCGCCTCCCCCGCCGCGCCGGCATGCAACTCGATCATCTGCCGCAAGGTGGTCTTGAGCTCCTCCGCCCGCAGCAGCCCGAAAGGCTCCAGCACGCGCCGCTCGTGTTCGCGCGCCAGGTCCATCAACTGCTCCACCGTCTTGGCGCCCTTGCGCGTGATGCGCACCAGGGTGACGCGCCGGTCACTGTCATGGGGCAGGCGCTCGACCTGACCCTTGGATTCCATGCGGTCCAGCAGGCGCGTGACCGTCGGCTGCTTGGTCACCGTCACCTGCGCCAGCTGGCCGATGCTGATCGGCTCCCCGCCGGCCAGCGATGCCATCACCCGCCACTCCGAGACCGAGAAGCCGTGCTGGCGCGCCACCACGTGGAACTCCGACGAGATCAGCTGGCTGGCCTGCGCCAAGAGCGCCGGCAGGTAGTCGTCGACGAAGAGCAAGGCCTTCTTAGAAGCGGCAGTGGCCATGAAGCGTCCCCTCGGCTGAGTCAGGCACGCAGCTTGCGTGTCTAGGGTTATTCATGATTGTGGATACATTCACTTCTGAACATTATAGGGACCAAGCGATGAAGCGGCTCCCATGCCGGCACGGAAAGAAAACAGACCATGGCTGAACGATCGTTCGTCGAGGAAGTGAAGAAGCTCCGGCTCACCGAGGGCGAGCTGTTCCGGGGTGAGGGCATTCTGGCAGTCACCAAGGCGCTGCTCGAATCGGGTGTTTCCTATGTCGCCGGTTACCAGGGCGCGCCCATCTCGCACCTGATGGACGTGCTGGCCGATGCCCAGGACATCCTGGCCGAGCAAGGCATCCGCTTCGAGAACAGCGCGAGCGAGGCCACGGCCGCCGCCACGCTGGCCGCGTCGGTCAACTACCCGCTGCGCGGCGCCGTGACCTTCAAGGCGACGGTGGGCACCAACGTGGCCTCCGACGCCCTCGCCAACCTGGCCTCCGGCGGGGTGACGGGCGGTGCGCTCATCATCGTGGGCGAGGACTACGGCGAGGGCTCCTCGATCATGCAGGAACGCAGCCATGCCTTCGCGATGAAGTCGCAGATCTGGCTGCTCGATCCGCGGCCCAACCTGCCGTCCATCGTCGATGCCGTGAAGAAGGGCTTCGAGCTGTCCGAGGCCAGCCATACGCCGGTGATGCTGCAGCTGCGCATCCGCGCCTGCCACGTGCACGGCCAGTTCGTGGCCGGCGCCAACCGCCGGGCCGACTTCACGCTCAAGGATGCGCTGGAGAATCCGCAGCGCGACGTCAGCCGCATCGTGCTGCCGCCGGCCAGCTTCGTGCATGAGCAGGAGAAGGTGAAGGAGCGCTGGCCCGCGGCGGTGCGCTTCATCGAAGCGCACAAGCTCAACGAGTTCTTCTCCGAAGATGCCGACGACATCGGCATCATCGTCCAGGGCGGCAGCTACAACACCCTGCTGCGCGCGCTCGAGCGTCTGGGCCTGGCCGATGTCTACGGCCGCACGCAGGTGCCGCTCTATGTGATGAACGTGGCGTACCCGCTGGTCGACAACGAGGTGCTGCGCTTTTGCATGGGCAAGCGCGCGGTGCTGGTGGTGGAGGAGGGCCAGCCCAACTTCGTCGAGCAGAACCTCGCGACCATCCTGCGCCAGGCCGGCTCCCCGACCGTGCTGCACGGCAAGGACATGCTGCCGGTGGCCGGCGAATACACCGCAGCCGAGCTGCTCAAGGGCGCCCGCGCCTTCGGCGAGCGCTACGGCCGCTTGCAGCCGCTGCCGGTTCCGGCGCCGGTGCGCAAGGTGATTCCGCTCAAGGAAGTCGCCCAGATCGGCGTCGACAACGCGCCCGAGCCTGCCCTGCCGCTGGATGAAAACGTGCACGCCCGCCCGCCCGGCTTCTGCACCGGCTGCCCCGAGCGGCCGATCTTCAGCGCGATGAAGCTGGTCGAGAGCGAGCTCGGCCCGCACCACGTGAGCGCCGACATCGGCTGCCACCTGTTCTCCATCCTGCCGCCTTTCAACATCGGCAACACCACCATGGGCTACGGCCTGGGCGGCGCCGGCGCGGCCGCGCTCAATGCGCCTGCGGGCAAGCGCGCGATCTCGATGATGGGCGACGGCGGCTTCTGGCACAACGGCTTGACCAGCGGCATCGCCAACGCGGTCTTCAACCAGAGCGACAACTTGACGATCGTCGTCGACAACAACTACACCTCGGCCACCGGCGGCCAGGACATCCTCTCGTCGAAGGCGCACAACCCGACCCGCAGCACCGGCCATGCGATCGAGCGTGCGGTGCGCGGCGTGGGTGTGCAATGGGTACGCACGATGCGCCGCACCTATGACGTCGCCGGCATGCGCGATATGATCAAGGAGGCGCTGACCACCCGGCAGAAGGGCCCCAAGGTCCTGATCGCGCAGTCCGAGTGCATGCTCAACAAGCAGCGCCGCGAGAAGCCGCTGGTGCGCAAGGCCATCGCCGAGGGCAAGCGCGTGGTGCGCGACAAGTTCGGCGTCGACGAGGACACCTGCACCGGCGACCATTCCTGCATCCGCCTCTCCGGCTGCCCGTCCCTGTCGATCAAGACCAACCCCGACCCGCTGCGCACCGATCCCGTCGCCACCGTGCTCGAAAGCTGCGTGGGCTGCGGCAACTGCGGCGACGTCTCGCATGCGGCCGTGCTGTGCCCCTCCTTCTACAAGGCGGAGATCGTCAGCAACCCGACCGGCTGGGACCGTTTTCGCCAGCGGGTGCGCGCGGGCGTGATCGGCTGGCTCCAGCGTGGCGAAGCCAAGCGCCGCGCAGCCTACGCGTTCTGATCCATGAGCGGCACACAACCCATCAAGATTGCCATTCTGGCCATGGGCGGCGAGGGCGGCGGCGTGCTGGCCGACTGGATCGTCGACATGGGCGAGGCCAACGGCTATGTGGCCCAGACCACCTCGGTGCCGGGCGTCGCGCAGCGCACCGGCGCGACCATCTACTACGTCGAGCTCTACCCCGAGGCGCAAGCCGAGGCCGACGGCGGCCGGCCGGTGCTCGCGCTGATGCCGCTGCCGGGCGACGTCGACGTGGTGCTGGCCTCCGAGCTGATGGAGGCCGGCCGCGCGGTGCAGCGCGGGCTGGTCACCGCGGACCGGACCACGCTCATTGCCTCCACCCACCGCGTCTATTCCATTGCCGAGAAGAGCGCCCTGGGCGACGGCCGCGTCGACAGTGCCGAGCTGCTCGCACATGCGGAGAAGGCCGCCAAGCGCTTCGTCCGCTTCGACATGGCACAGGCTGCAGCGGCGTCCGGCAGCGTGATCAGCGCGGTGCTCTTCGGTGCGCTGGCGGGTGCCGGCGTGCTGCCCTTCAGCCGCGCGCAGTTCGAGGCCACCATCGAGCGCGGCGGCGTCGGCGTCAAGCCCAGCCTGAGGGCCTTCGGCGCCGCCTTCGCGCGCACCCAGGGCGCGGGCGAAGACGAAAAGCCACTGCCCGCGCCCGCGGCGGCGCCGCAGCCCCGCCATCCCGCGGTGCGCGCGTTGGTCGAGCGCGTGCAGCGCGAGTTCGCACCCGCGCTGCACCCGGTGCTGTTCGAAGGCGTGCGCCGCCTCATCGACTACCAGGACCTGGACTACGCGGGCCTCTACCTCGACCGCATGGCCACCATCGCCGCACTGCCCGCGGACGAGGCCCATCGCCTGCAGCTCGAGACCGCCCGCCACCTCGCCCTGTGGATGTCCTATGAAGACACGGCCCGCGTCGCGGCACTCAAGACTCGCGCCTCGCGCTTCGACCGTGTGCGCGGCGAAGCCGGCGTGGAGGAAGGCCAGCTGCTGGCGATCAACGAGTACATGCATCCGCGCCTGCAGGAGATCTGCGAGACGCTGCCCGGCGGCGTCGGCCGCTGGCTGCTGAATGCCGGCGCGCCGCGCCGGCTGGTCGAACGCCTGACCCGCAAAGGCCGCGTGATCCGCACCAGCTCGCTGCATGGCTATCTGCTGCTGCGCATGGTGGCCGCGGCCAGGCGCTGGCGGCGCAGCACCACGCGCTATGCCGAGGAGAACGGCCGCATCGAGCAATGGCTGGAGCGCATCCGCAGCACCGCGATCAACCATCCCGAGCTCGCGGCCGAGCTCGCCCAGTGCCAGCGCCTGGTCAAGGGCTACAGCGACACCCACGCGCGCGGCCTGCGCAACTACGACACGCTGATGGCCGCCTTCCAGCGCGCCGGTGCGCGCATGGCCCCAGCCACCCTGCGAGAGCTGCGCGACGCGGCGCTGGCCGACGAACAGGGCACCCGCCTGCGCGAACTGCTGGTGCGGCATGCCCTGACCTGAGAACGGACAAGAGAGACACGCATGACCCCCACGCTTCAACTGCGCGTTGCCGAGGCCCAGGAGCTGAACCCGATGATCCGCCGCTTCGTGCTGCGCGCCGACGATGGACGCGCCCTGCCCGGCTTCAGCGCCGGCGCGCACATCCGCATCCAGGTCGAGCTGCCCGATGGCAGCAAGGACTGGCGCCACTATTCGCTGATCAACTTCGCCACCGAGCGCAATGCCACCAATGCGCCCACCGAGTACGTGATCGCGGTGCGCCGGGAAGACACGGGCCGCGGCGGCTCGCGCTTCATGCACGAGCGGCTGCAGCAGGGCGACGCCGTCACCATCGAGCTGCCGAAGAACGACTTCCCGCTGCACACCGGCCCCGGCGGCACCGTGCTGGTGGCGGGTGGCATCGGCATCACGCCGCTGGCCAGCATGGCCGCGCGACGCCGCGCCGAGGGCGAGCCCGTGCGGCTGCACTACGCCGGCCGCAGCCGGGACCTGATGGCCTTCCTGCCTGAACTGCAGGCGCTGCTGGGCGAGGACCTGCGCGTGCACGCCGATGCGGAGGCCGGCGGCCCGCTGGACATCGACGCGCTGCTCGATGCGGTGCCGGCCGGCGACCGGCTCTACGTCTGCGGCCCGAAGGTCATGCTCGACGCCGTTCTGGCGCGCACCGAGGCGCACGGCTGGGAGCACGACCGCGTCCATTTCGAGCTCTTCACCGAGCCGGTGGTCGAAGCGGGCGACCAAGCGTTCGAGGTCGAGCTCGCGCAGTCGGGCCGGCGCTTTACGGTGCCCGCGAATCAGAGCATCCTCGACTGCCTGATCGAGCATGGCTGCGACCCGATGTTCGACTGCAAGCGCGGCGAATGCGGCGTGTGCACGACACCGGTGCTGGAAGGCGAAATCGACCACCGCGACTACGTGCTGAGCGCGCGCGAGAAGGCCGAGGGCAACGTGATGCAGATCTGCATCTCGCGCGCCAAGGGCGCGCGGCTGGTGCTCGATATCTGAAGGAGAGCCGCACGATGACTTCCTACCGAGGCAACCCCGACGCCGTCCGTGCCCTGGTGCAGAACGACCGGGTCCACCGCGACCTCTACATCAGCCAGGACCTGTTCGAGCTGGAGCAGGAGCATTTCTTCGCGAACACCTGGAACTACGTCGGCCATGAAAGCCAGCTGCCCGGGCCGGGCGACTACATCAGCAACGAGATCGCCGGCCGACCGCTGATCGTGGTGCGCCATACCGACGGGTCGCTGCGCGCGATGATGAACCGCTGCGCCCACAAGGGCTCGCGCCTGGTGAGCGCGCCCTGCGGCAACACCGGCAAGTTCTTCCGTTGCCCCTACCACGCCTGGACTTTCAAGACCGACGGCTCGCTGCTCGCGATTCCGCTGAAGAACGGCTACGAAGGCACGCAGCTGCACGAATGCGAATCGGCCAAGGGCTTGACCGTCATCCGCAACGTGCGCAGCCACCGCGGCTTCATCTTCGTCAAGATCAACGAAGTCGGTCCGGACTTCGAGGAGTACTTCGGCGACTCGCTGAGCTCCATCGACAACATGGCCGACCGCTCGCCCGAAGGTGAGCTGGAGATCGCCGGCGGCTGCCTGCGCTTCATGCACCAGTGCAACTGGAAGATGTTCGTCGAGAACCTGAACGACACCATGCATCCCATGGTGGCGCACGAGTCCTCGGCCGGCACCGCCAAGCGCATGTGGTCCGACAAGCCGGCCGACGCGCCGAAGCCCATGGCCATCGAGCAGTTCGTGCCCTTCATGTCGGACTACAAGTTCTTCGAGGACATGGGCATCCGGACCTACGACAACGGCCACAGCTTCACCGGCGTGCACTTCAGCATCCACAGCAAGTACAAGGCGATCCCCGCGTACGACGATGCGATGAAGGCGAAGTACGGCGAGGAGCGCACGGCGCAGATCCTCGGCATGGCGCGCCACAACACGGTGTACTACCCCAACCTCACGATCAAGGGCGCGATCCAGGCGATTCGCGTGGTCAGGCCGATCGCGGCCGACAAGACGCTGATCGAAAGCTGGTCCTTCCGCCTCAAGGGCGCGCCGCCCGAGCTGCTGCAGCGCACCGCCATGTACAACCGGCTGATCAACTCGCCCTTCTCGGTGGTCGGCCACGACGACCTGCAGGCCTACCGCGGCATGCAGGCCGGGCTGCACGCCTCCGGCAACGAGTGGGTGAGCCTGCACCGCAACTACGACCCCGCGGAGCTGAAGGGCGGCGAGATCACCACCGGCGGCACCAACGAGCTGCCGATGCGCAACCAGTACCGCAGCTGGGCCCGCTACATGACGGAGACCATGTGATGAGCCGCAGCATCACGCGCCAGGACCTGATCGACTTTGTCGTCGAGGAGTCGCGCCTGCTCGACGCCAGGCGCTACGAGGAGTGGAACTCGCTCTTCACCGACGATGCCTACTACTGGGTGCCTGCTGCGCCGGACCAGGAAGACGGCCTCAACCACTGCTCGCACATGTACGAGGACAAGCTGTTGCGCGAGCTGCGCATCGAGCGCCTGAAGAGCCCGCGCGCCTTCTCGCAACAGCCGCCGAGCCGCTGCCACCACCTGCTGCAGATGCCTGCCGTCGAGCGCTTCGACGAGCCGGGCAATGCCTTCGTGCTGCGCACCGAGTTCCACTACACCGAGTCGCAGGGCGACGAGCTGCAGTTCTACGTGGGCACCTTCTTCCATCACCTGACGCAGGTGGACGGCCAGCTGCGCATGACGCTCAAGCGCGTGAACCTGCTCAACTGCGACGCGGCGCTGCCCGCCGTACAGCTCTTCATCTGACGATGCACACCACCGTCCACCAATGTTTCGCAGCCACGGCGGCGCGCACGCCGGGTGCGGATTTCCTGTTCACCGAATCGGTGACGGCAAAGGCTTACGGCATCGCGGCCGGCGCCCTCCGCTGGGGCGAGGCCGCGGACCGGGTCGAGCGCCTGCGCCGCGCCTACTTGGCGGCCGGCTGGGGCCACGGCCATCGCGTCGGCCTGCTGCTGGAAAACCGGCCGGCCTTCCTGCTGCACTGGTTCGCCCTCAACGCGCTGGGGGTGAGCGTGGTACCGATCAATGCCGAGATGCGTTCGGCCGAGCTGGTCTACCTGATCGGCCACAGCGAGATGGGCCTGGCCGTGACCCTGCCCGAGCGCGAAGCCGATCTGCTCGCAGCGGCGGCGCAGGCCGGCATCGACTTGCGCACCATGGAAGCCGGCGGCGCAGTGCCGGTTGCTGCGGCAGCAGCGCCGCGCGCGCGCGATCCGATCGGCCTCGACACCGAATGCGCACTGCTCTACACCTCCGGCACCACCGGCCGGCCCAAGGGTTGCATCCTGAGCAATGCCTACTTCCTGCGCGCGGGCGAGTGGTATGCCGCGCTCGACGGCGTGTGCAGCGTGCGGCGCGATGCCGAGCGCGTCATCACGCCGCTGCCGCTCAACCACATGAACGCCATGGCCTTCTCCACCATGGTGGTGCTGGTGGCCGGTGGTTGCCTGGTGCAGCTGGACCGCTTCCACCCCAAGACCTGGCTCGCGAGCGCGCGCGAGAGCCGCGCCACCATCGTCCACTACCTGGGCGTCATGCCCGCGATGCTGTTGTCCGCGCCGGCATCGGCGGCCGATCGCGACCACGCGATCCGCTGGGGCTTCGGCGCCGGCGTGGACCGCAAGAACCACGCGCCCTTCGAATCGCGCTTCGGCTTTCCGCTGGTCGAGGCCTGGGCGATGACGGAGACCGGGGCCGGCGCCTGCATCATGGCCAACCGCGAGCCGCGGCTCGTGGGCACGAGCTGCTTCGGCCGGCAGCAGGACTACGTCGAGATCCGCCTGCTGGACGACGAAGGCCAGGACGTGCCCGCCGATGCGCCCGGCGAGCTGCTGGTGCGCGCCGCCGGCAATGACCCGCGCCGCCATTTCTTCTCCGGCTACCTGAAGGACGAGCAAGCCACCCGCGAGGCCTGGGCCGATGGCTGGTTCCATACGGGCGACCTGGTGCGGCGCGATGCCGAGGGCAACTTCTTCTTCGTCGATCGCAAGAAGAACGTGATCCGGCGCAGCGGCGAGAACATCTCGGCAGTGGAAGTGGAAAGCGTGTTGAACCAGCATCCCGCGGTGAAGACCTCCGCCGTGGCGGCCACGCCCGATGCGGTGCGCGGCGACGAGGTGCTGGCCTGCATCGTCGTGCGCGACGAGGTGGAGGTCTCCGAGCGCGCGCGGATCGCGCAGGACATCGTCGAGCACGCGCTGGCGCAGCTGGCCTACTACAAGGCACCCGGCTACGTCGCCTTCGTCGATGCGCTGCCGCTCACCGCCTCGCAGAAGATCCAGCGTGGCCAGCTGCGCGAGCTGGCGCAGGCGCTGCCGGGGCAGGCGCATTGCTTCGACACGCGTGCGATGAAGAAGAGGCAAGGGTGAAGCGCATGAAGTCGGACACGACCACGAGGCGCAGGCAGTCCTACGAAGGCGTCGCGGTTGCGGTCCCCGTCACCGTGCCCTATGCGCGCTACTCCACGCGCAGCGCGCACTGGTTCGTCGGCCAGGCGCTCGAGGCGCTGGTCAAGGCCAGCGGCGTGGCCAAGGAAGACATCGACGGCCTGTGCCTCAGCAGCTTCTCGCTGGCGCCCGACACGGCCGTCGGCGTGACGCAGCACCTGGGGCTGTCGCCCCGCTGGCTGGACCACGTGCCCACCGGCGGCGCCTCGGGCGTGATGTGCCTGCGCCGCGCGGCACGGGCGGTGCAGGCGGGCGATGCCGAGATCGTGGCCTGCGTGGGCGCCGACACCAACCATGTCGATTCCTTCCGCCTCACGCTCGGCAGCTTCAGCAACTTCGCGCGCGACGCGAGCTATCCCTACGGATCGGGCGGCCCCAATTCGATCTTCGCGATGATCACCGCCAACTACATGCGGACCTACGGTGCGAAGCGCGAGGACTTCGGCCGCATCGCGGTGGACCAGCGCACCAACGCGCTGGGCAATCCGAACGCAATGTTCAAGAAGCCGCTCACGCTCGACGAATACATGGGGGCCCGCCCGATCTCCGAGCCCATCCACCTGTTCGACTGCGTCATGCCCTGCGCCGGCGCCGAGGCCTTCCTGGTCATGAGCGAAGCGCGGGCGCGCGACCTGGGTCTTGCCCATGTCGTGATCCGCGGCGCCATCGAGCGCCACAACGCCTATGCCGAGGACCCGGTAATGGTGCGGGGCGGCTGGCGCAAGGACCGCGACGACCTCTATGCGCAGGCGGGCGTGAAGCCCGCCGAGCTCGACTTCGTCCAGACCTACGACGACTATCCCGTCATCGTGATGATGCATTTCGAGGACCTGGGCTTCTGCGAGAAGGGCGAGGGCCCGGACTTCGTGCGTTCGCACGCGATGACCTTCGACGGCAGCTTTCCCAACAACACCAGCGGAGGGCAGCTCTCGGCCGGCCAGGCCGGGGCAGCGGGCGGCTTCCTCGGCATGGTCGAGGCGATCCGCCAGCTCACCGACCAGGCCGGTCCGCGCCGCGTGCCCGATGCGAAGCTGGGCCTGGTGGCCGGCTTCGGCATGGTCACCTACGACCGCTGCCTGTGCACGGGCGCAGTGATTCTGGGGAGGTCGGAATGAACGCGGATGTCCGCTCCCGTGTCCTCATGACAAGGCATAGCGAACCATGACCATGCCCCTCATGCGTCCCAAGCGCAAGAACCCCATCCTGCGCACGCGGCAGATGAACCTGCCGCCCGGCTCGCGCGGGCGCATTGCGCTCGGCATGACCGCCGCGGCCGCCGAAGGCCGCTTCGAGCTGCAGACCTGCCAGGACTGCGGCACCGTGCAGTACCCGCCGCGCGAGGCCTGCCACAAGTGCCTCTCGCCGCGCCTGCACTGGCGCGAGCAGACGGGCGAGGGTGCGCTGCTCGCCACCACCACGCTGCACCACAGCAACGACCTGTTCTTCCGCGAGCGCCTGCCGTGGCGCCTGGGGCTGGTGCACCTCGACAGCGGACCGACGCTGATGGTGCACATGCACGGCGAGGTCGGGGATGCGCCGGCGCGGGTGCGCGTCGGCGCGCGCCTGGACCGCGCGGGACAAGCCGTACTCATTGGATTTCCGAACGAAGGGAGTGCCCATATGGCCGACGACAAGATGCTGCGCGAGATGACCAGCGATCCCAAGTTCCGCAAGGCGCTGGTGACCGACGGCAAGACCGAGGTGGGCCAGGCCATCGTGCGCGCCCTGGTGAAGGCCGGCGCGGACATCGTCTGGGTCGGCCATGCCGAGCCCTGGAAGAAGCTCGGCGGCCTGGAGGACATCACGGCCCTGCCGCAGGTGACGCTGGTGCCGCTGGACCTGACCAACGGCCGCTCGGTCAGCGAGCTGGCCGGCGAGATCGGCGGCAAGGTCGACATCGTGATCAACAACGCCGAGGTGCACCGCACCTTCGGCATCGGCGCGCGGCGCGGCACCGACGTCGCCAAGGCCGAGATGGACATCAACTACTTCGGGCTGCTGCGCCTGGCGCAGGAGTTCGGGCCCGCGCTCAAGGGGCGCTCGGCCGATGGCGTGACCAGCGCCACGGCCTGGGTCAACCTGCTGTCGATCTACGCCCTCGCGAACTTCCCGCCGCACGGCACCTTCAGCGCTTCGAAAGCGGCGGCGTATTCGCTGTCGCAGTGCCTGCGCGCCGAGATGCGCCCCGCCGGCATCCGCGTGGTCAATGTGTTCCCCGGCCCGATCGACGACGAATGGAACCAGCACCTGCCACCGCCGAAGGTCACACCCGCCGCACTCGCCAATGCGATCGTCAAGGCGCTGCGCGAAGGCCTCGAGGACGTGTACCCCGGCGACGTGGCGCAGGAGTGGCTGGATCGCTGGCGCGACAACCCCAAGGTGCTCGAACGCGAGCTGGCCGCGGGCGGATGAGCAGGAGCAACACGATGAGCACCACCGAACTGATGTCCACCGCCGAACTCCTCGGCGGCCTGGTCGGCGCCATGGCGACCGGCCGCATCCGCGTGATCGACCTCACGCAGACGCTGACGCCCGAGTTTCCGCAGATCGCGCTGCCGCCCGAGATGGGCCAGTGCTGGCCCTTCCGCATCGAGGAGGTGTCGAAGTACGACGAGCGCGGGCCGGGCTGGTACTGGAACAACTTTTCCTGCGGCGAGCACACCGGCACGCACTTCGACGCGCCCATCCACTGGATCTCGGGCCGCGATCTGCCGAACAACTCGGTCGACACCATCCCCGTGCAGCACTTCGTCGCGGCGGCCTGCGTGATCGACTGCTCGGCGCAGGTGAAGGCCGATGCCGACTACCTGATGACCGTGGAGGACATCGAGCGCTTCGAGGCCGAGCACGGGCGCATCCCGAAGGGCGCCTGGGTGCTGATGCGCACCGACTGGTCGAAGCGGCAGGACCCCGAGGCCTACCAGAACTTCGACGAGACCGGCCAGCACACGCCGGGCCCGAGCGCCGAGGCGGTGCGCTTCCTGGTCGAGCAGCGCGAGGTGTTGGGCTTCGGCTCGGAGGCGATCGGGACCGATGCCGGGCAGGGCTACCACCTGCGCCCGCCTTATCCGTGCCACTACTTCATGCACGGCGCGGGCAGGTACGGCCTGCAGTGCCTCGCCAACCTCGACCAGCTTCCGCCCACCGGCGCGGTGCTGATCTGCCCGCCGCTGAAGATCGAGAAGGGCAGCGGCAGTCCGCTGCGGGTGCTGGCGCTGGTGGGAGACGCGGCTTGAACAAGAAAAGGAGATCACCATGAACCTCACGCATCCCGTCGCCGCCGTCACCGGCGGCAGTGCCGGCATCGGCAAGGCGATCTGCGCGGACCTGCTCGCGCAAGGCTACGAGGTGGTGTCGCTGGCGCGGCGCCGATGCGAGATCAACCATCCCAAGCTCTTCAACATCGAGGTCGACCTGACGGACCGCGCCGCGACCGCCGAAGCCGCGCGGGAGATGGCGAGCCGCTTCGAGGTGAGGACCGTGGTTCACAACGCGGGCGTGATCCGGCCGGCCCTGCTGCCCGAGGTCAAGCTCGAGGACCTCGACGCGCTGGTCGAGCTGCACCTGGGCTGCGCGATCCAGCTGGTGCAGGCCGCGCTCCCCGCGATGCGCGCCGAGCGCTTCGGCCGCGTGGTGCTGTTGTCCTCGCGGGCCGCGGTGGGCCTGGCCACGCGCACCAGCTACTCGGCCACCAAGGCCGGCATGCTGGGGATGGCGCGCACCTGGGCGCTGGAGCTGGCGGCCGAGGGCATCACGGTCAACGTGGTGGCGCCGGGACCGATCCGCACCGACATGTTCTACGACGTGGTGGAAGCCGGCAGCGAGAAGGAATGCCAGCTCGCCGCCTCGGTGCCGGTGAAGCGCCTGGGCGAGGCGGCCGACGTGGCACGGGCCGTGCGTTTCTTCGCCGATCCGGCCAACGGCTTCATCACCGGCCAGGTGCTCTATGTGTGCGGCGGCACCAGCGTGGGAAGTCTTGCGCTGTAGCGGTGCACCCCGCGCGCCCGGCCGGACCCCCGCGTAAACCCCCTCGTCGCCTCTCTTGTCATCGAAGCGCCGTCTCGCTAGTATTGTTTAGACCTAAACATTTCATAAATCATGTTCAAGCCCGGCCCAACCCCTGGAGGATCGCCATGAGAGTTCCAAGCCCCATCCGCGCCCTGGCGGGCATCGTGCTCGGCATCGGCGTCCTGAGCGCCTCCAGTGCCTGGGCCGCCGACTACAAGGTCGGCTTCATCACATCGCTGTCGGGGCCGGTGTCCTCGCTGGGCATCCCGTACGAGAAGGGCATGAAGGCCGCGCTGGCCTACAAGCAGGAGCTGAACGGACGCAAGATCCAGCTGGTCCAGCTCGACGATGGCTCCGATCCGTCGACCGCCGCGCGCAACGCGCGCAAGCTGATCGACGAGGACAAGGTCGACGTCATCATCGGCACCGCCGGGTCGCCCGGCGCGCTGGCCATCGCCGCGGTGGCGCGCGAAACCAGGACGCCGCTGATCTCCATCGCCAACGCCAACCTGCCGGGCGAAGAGGGCGCTTGGATGGTGACGCTGCCGCAGCCCGCGCCGCTCATGCTCGATGCCGTCGTCGACCAGATGAAGAAGTCCGGCGTCAAGACCGTGGGCTACATCGGCTTCTCCGATGCCTGGGGCGACCTGGTCTACGACGCGCTCACCAAGAGCGCGCCGGCCGCCGGCATCAAGGTGGTGAGCAACGAACGCTATGCGCGTGCCGACGCCTCGGTCACCGGCCAGGTGCTGAAGATCGTGGCACTGAAGCCGGACGCGGTGATCACCGGCACCTCGGGCACGCCCGGCGCGCTGCCCTACCTCGCACTCTCGGAGCGCGGCTACAAGGGCCAGATCTACGGCATGCATGCCCTGATCAACCCCGACTTCGTGCGCGTGGGCGGCAGCGCGGTCGAAGGCCTGCTCGCGCCCACCGGCCCGGTGATCGTGGCCGAGCAGCTTCCCGACTCGAACCCGATCCGCAAGGTGTCGATGGACTTCCGCGCCGCCTACCAGAAGGCCAACGGCGCAGCACCCACCGATGCCTTCTCGGCCTACACCTTCGACGCGTGGCTGCTCTTTCTCGATGCCGCCCAGCGCGCCAAGGGCGAGCCGGGCACGCCGGCCTTCCGCGTGGCGCTGCGCGATGCGATCGTCAGCACGAAGGAGCTGGTGGGCACCCACAGCGTCTACAACTTCAAGCCGGACAGCCGCTACGGCTCCGACCAGCGCTCGCGCGTGGTCGTGAAGCTCGAGAAGGGACAGTGGAAGCTGGTGCCGTGAGCCCTCGTTCCCGGCGTTCCATCGGCGACTTCTGCGAAGCCTCTGCGCCCCCTGCGTTCGGTTGCCCGTTCCCGATCCCATTCACCCGACACCCGACATGACCGTATTCAAGCGCCTACTCGCCCCCGCCGCAGCCTTCCTCGCCATCGCAGCCTTCGGCCCGGCGTGGGCGGCCGATCTCAAGATCGGCTTCATCAGCTCGCTGTCAGGGCCCATCTCGGCGCTGGGCATTCCCTATGAGAAGGGCATCCGTGCCGCCATCGCCGAGCATCCGACGCTGGCCGGCCGCAAGGTCGAGCTGATCGTGCTCGACGATGCCTCGGACCCCACCACCGCCGGCCGCAATGCGCGCAAGCTGGTGGTCGAGGACAAGGTCGACGTCCTCATCGGCACCTCGGGCGTTCCGAGCGCGATGGCCATCGCCGCGGTGGCGCGCGAGCTCGGCACGCCGCTGATCTCGCCCACGCCGGTCACCCTGCCCGGCCCGGAAGGCGCATGGACCGTGACGGTCTCGCAGCCCTTCCCGTTGATGGTGGCGGGCGTGGTCGAGCGCATGAAGAAATCCGGCGTGAAGACGGTGGCCTACATCGGCTTCTCCGATGCGCTGGGCGACCTGGCCTACGACTCGCTGGTGAAGAGCGCCGAGGCCGCGGGCATCAAGGTGGTGGCGAACGAGCGCTATGCGCGCTCCGATTCCTCGGTCGCGGGCCAGGTGCTCAAGATCATGGCCACGCGGCCCGATGCGGTCTTCGCCGGCAACTCCGGCACGCCCGGCGCCTTGCCCTACCTCGGCCTCGCGGAGCGCGGCTACAAGGGCCAGATCTACGGCACGCACGGGCTGATCAATGCCGACTTCGTGCGCGTGGGCGGCAGCGCGATCGAGGGCCTGCAGGTGCCCAGCGGGCCGGTGCTGGTGGCCGACCAGCTGCCGGCCGACAACCCGATCAAGAAGGTGTCGATGAACTTCCGCGCCGCCTATCAAAAGGCGCACGGCGCACTGCCGACGGATGCCTTCTCCTCCTACACCTACGACGCCTATCTGCTGCTGGCCGACGCGGCCTCGCGCACCAAGGGCGAGCCCGGCACCCCGGCCTATCGCACGGCCTTGCGCGATGCCATCATGAGCACCAGGGAGCTGGTGGGCACGCACGGGATCTACAACTTCAAGCCGGACAGCCGCTACGGCTCCGACCGGCGCGCCGTGGTGGTGGTGCGCATGGAAAAGGGCCAGTGGAAGCTGGTGCCCTGAACCGGACGGATCGCAGAGGCCCGCCATGAGCAGCAACTATCGCGACCGACCGGAAGCCATCCGCGCGCTGGTCCAGGAGGACCGCGTCCATCGCGACCTGTACCTGAGCGACGAGCTGTTCGCCCTGGAGCAGGAGCGCCTGTTCGCCCGCACCTGGCTCTATGCGGGCCATGCGAGTCAGGTGCCGAACACCGGCGACTACTGGGCGCTGGAGCTGGCCGGCCGGCCGGTGATGATGGTGCGCCAGGCGGACGGCGCGGTGCGCGTCTTCTACAACCGCTGCGCGCACAAGGGCAGCCGATTGGTGACGGACGAGAGCGGCAATGCGGGCAAGTTCTTCCGCTGCCCCTACCACGCCTGGACCTACAAGCTCGACGGCGCGCCGCTGGCAATTCCGCTGAAGACGGGCTACGAGGGGACGCGCCTGAAGGAATGCGAATCGGGCCGAGGCCTGGTCGAGCTGAAGAACACGGCCGTCTATCGCGACTTCGTGTTCGTGCGCCTGTCCGATCGTGGCCCGGGTTTCGAGGACTACTTCGGCGAGGTGCTGCGTGCCATCGACAACATGGTCGAGCGCTCGCCCGAGGGCCGGCTGACGGTGGGCGGCGGCGTGTTGCGCAACATCATCCATTGCAACTGGAAGATGTACCTCGAGAACATCAACGACACGGTGCATCCGATGTCCACGCACGAGTCGGCCACGCAGGCGGCCGATGCGCTGTGGCAGGGCCGCGCGCCCGACGAGCCCAAGCCGATGGCGATGGAGCAGATCCTGCCCTTCGGCTCGGGCTACGACTTCTTCGACAAGATGGGCGGGCGCGTGTTTGCCAACGGGCACAGCGTGCTGGGCATCAACTTCAGCATCCACTCGAACTACGCCCAACTGCCCGACTACGAGGCTGCGATGCGCGAGGCGCACGGCGCCGAGCGGGCGATCGAGATCCTGCAGCGCTCGCCGCAGAACTCGGTGCTGTTCCCCAGCCTCTCGGTCAAGGGCTCGCCGCAAGCCATCCGGGTGATCCGCCCGCTGGCGGCGAACCGCACCCTGATCGAGGCCTGGAGCTTTCGTGCGGCCGGCGCGCCGGACCTGCTCTTCGAGCGTGCGATGACCTACAACCGGCTGGTCTTCTCGCCCATGTCGGTGGTGGCGCACGACGACGTGCACCTGTTCGAGAGCATGCAGCAGGGGCTGAAGGCCGAAGGCAACGAGTGGGTGAGCCTGCATCGCAACTTCGATCCGGCCGAGCTCTCGCAGGACACCATCAGCACCAACGGCACCAACGAGCTGCTGATGCGCAACCAGTTCCGTGCCTGGGCCAGGTACATGGCGGAGGCTTCGACGTGACGCAGGCGCAGGACTTCATCGCCGCCGAGGCTGCCCTGCTCGATGCCGGCCGCTTCGACGACTGGCTGGCGCTCTTCGCCGAGGACGGGCACTACTGGGTGCCGCTGCAAGGCGCCGCGCAGGCCGATCCGCTGTCGCACAACTCCATCGCCTATGAAGACCGCCTGCTCCTGCAGCTGCGCATCGAGCGCCTGAAGAACCCCCGGGCCCATTCGCAGCATCCCAGGAGCCACTGCCAGCATGTGCTGCAGCGCTCCGTGGTCGAGCATGACGGCGAGGACGGACTCGTGCTCTCCACGCCGTTCATCTACGTCGAGGCGCGCGGCGAAGCGCAGGTGCTGCTCGCCGGCACTTGCCGCCACCAGCTGGTGCGCCATGCCGACGGCTTCCTGATCCGCCAGAAGCGCATCGATCTGCTCAACCCGGGGCGCGCGCTTCCGGCCATCCAGCTGTTCATCTGAACCACCCCATCCGACCCATCGATCACCCAGGAGCCATGACATGACGAAGAGCCTGAAGCTGAAGACCCTGGCGCGCAGCGCGCTGGCCGCGGCCCTTGCCGCCGGATGCGCGACCGCCGCGCTCGCGGCCGATCTCAAGGTGGGCCTGAGCGTCTCGCTCTCCGGCCCCAACTCCTCGCTGGGCGTGCCCTATGCCAAGGGAATGCAGGCCGCGCTGGCCTACAGGGGCGAGGTCAACGGCCGCAAGATCCGGCTGGTCGTGCTCGACGACGGCTCCGATCCGACCACCGCCGGCCGCAACGCGCGCAAGCTGGTCGACGAGGAGAAGGTGGATGTGCTGATGGGAACCTCCGGCGTGCCCGCCGCGATCGCGATGGCGCAGGTGGGCCGCGATGCGAAGGTGCCGATGATCGGCCTGACGCCGATCCAGCTCGACCCGGCGGAGAACGGCTGGGTCTTCACCGTGGCGCAGCCCACGCAGCTGATGATCGACGCGGTGGTCGAGCGCATGAAGAAGGATGGCGTCAAGACCGTCGGCTACATCGGCTTCTCCGACGCCTGGGGCGACCTGGTCTACAACGCGCTGATGAAGGCGGCGCCCGCGGCCGGCATCAAGGTGCTGGGCAACGAGCGCTATGCGCGCGCCGATGCCTCGGTCACCGGGCAGGTGCTGAAGCTGATTGCGATGAAGCCTGACGCGGTGATGACCGGCGGCGCCGGCACCCCCGGCGCGCTGCCCTTCCTGGCGCTCGCCGAGCGCGGCTTCAAGGGGCCGATGTATGGCCAGCACGGGCTGATCAACCCCGATTTCGTGCGCGTGGTCGGCAGCGCCGGGCAGGGCGCGCTGATGCCCACCGGGCCGGTGATCGTGGCCGAGCAGCTGCCGTCGGAATATCCGACCAAGAAGATCGCGATGGACTTCCGCGCGATCTTCCAGAAGGTCAACAACGCGCCCACGAGCGATGCCTTCTCCGCCTATTCCTTCGACGCCTGGCTGGTCTTCACCGACGCGGCCAAGCGGGCCAAGGGCGAGCCCGGCACGCCGGAGTTCCGGCAGTCGCTGCGCGATGCGATCGCCAGCACCCGGGAGGTGGTGGGCACGCACGGCGTCTACAACTTCAAGCCGGGCAATCTCTATGGCGTGGACGAGCGCGCGCGCGTGATCGTCAAGCTGGACAACGGGCAGTGGAAGCTCGCGAACTGAGCTGATTCGACACCGAGGCAACAGCGGAGGACTTGGCAATGACACCCGACGTGGCACTGATCCTGGGCATCGACGGCCTGGCGAACGGCGCCGTTTATCTTCTGGCCGGGCTGGGGCTGGTGCTGATCTTCTCGGTCACGCGCGTGGTCTTCGTGCCCTTCGGCGACGTCGCGGCCTTTGCCGCGCTGTCGCTGGCCGCCTTCGAAACCGGTCGCGTGCCGCCCACCATCGGCCTGGTGCTGGTGCTCACCGCGCTGGCCTTGCTGACCGAGATCGGCAGCCTGGTGCGGCGCGGCGAAAGCGCGCGCATTCCCAAGGCCTTGCTGGGCTGGGGCGTGCTGCCGCTCGTCCCCTGCCTGCTGGCCTGGCTGGCGAGCCGGCCCGGCGTGCCGGCGCCGGTGCATATCGCGGTGACGGTGCTGCTGGTGGTGCCGATTGCGCCGCTGCTGTCGCGCATCGTGTTCCAGCCCATCGCCGATGCCTCGGTGCTGGTGCTGCTGATCGTCTCGCTCGCGCTGCACTTCCTGCTGTCGGGACTGGGGCTGCTGTTCTTCGGACCCGAGGGCTCGCGCACGCAGCCGCTGGCCAGCGGCTCGCTTCCGCTGGGCGACGGCTTCACGGTGAGCGGGCAGGTGATCCTGATGGTGGCTTCGGCGATCGTGCTCAGCGGCCTGTTCTTCCTGGTCTTCGAGCGCACCGTGGCCGGCAAGGCGCTGCGCGCGACCGCCGTCAACCGCGTGGGGGCGCGGCTGGTCGGCATTCGGCCGGCACGCACCGCGTTGCTGGCCTACGGCTGCGCCTCGCTGCTGGCGGGCCTGATCGGCGTGCTGATCGCACCGGTCACCACCATGTACTACGACTCGGGCTTCATCATCGGGCTGAAGGCCTTCGTGGCCGCGATCATCGGCGGGCTGGTGAGCTACCCGATGACCGCCATCGGCGCGCTGGCGGTCGGCGTGGTCGAAAGCTTTGCCTCCTTCTGGAGCGGCGCGCTGAAGGACGTGATCGTCTTCAGCCTGCTGATCCCGGTGCTCATGCTGCGCTCCTTCGTGAGCGTGCATGCGGAAGAGGAAGAAGAGGAGGTGGATCAATGAGTGCAGCGCCGGGCCGCCCCAAGCAAGCTCGCGCCCCCTCGGGGGGCAGCGATGACACGAAGTGCAGAGCCTGGAGGCATCAATGAGTGCAGCGCAGCCGACCGAAGGCGCCGTCCATGTGGAGCGCGGCGCGGCGACAGGAACGCCGGCGCGGCGCCTCCCCCGGCGCCTGCTGTGGATCACCCTCGTCACCGTGGTGCTGGCCCTGGTGCCGCTGCTGGCGGGCAACTTCACCGTCTCGCTGCTCAACGACATCGGCATCGGCGCGCTGGTGGCGCTGGGCCTGGTGCTGCTGACCGGCATCGGCGGGGCGACCTCCTTCGGGCAGGCGGCCTTCGTCGGCATCGCGGCCTATGCGACGGCCTGGCTCAGCACCACGCAGGGCTTGTCGCCCTGGATCGGGCTGGTGTTCGCGCTGGGCCTGACCGGCCTCTCGGCGCTGGCCATCGGCATGCTGACGCTGCGGCTGGGCGGGCACTTCCTGCCGCTGTCGACCATCGCCTGGGGCCTGTCGATCGCGATGCTGTTCGGCAACGTGGATGCGCTGGGGCGACACACGGGGCTGTCGAACATCCCGGCACTCGCGATCGGCAGCTTTTCGCTGGCCGATCCGCGCGCCATCTACTACCTGATCTGGGTCCTGGTCGGGCTGGCCATGCTGTTCAGCCACAACCTGCTGGAATCGCGGCCGGGGCGCGCGATCCGCAGCCTGCGCGGCGGCGCCATCCTGCTGGCCAGCGTGGGCGAGGACGCCTACCGCGTGCGGCTCACGCTGTTCGTGACGGCCGCGCTGCTCGCCGGCCTCGCGGGCTGGCTCTATGCGCACATGAACCGCTTCGTGAGTCCCTCGCCCTTCGATGTGCGCGCCAGCATCGAGTACCTGCTGATGGCGGTGGCCGGCGGGCTCGGGAGCCTGGCGGGCGCACTGGTGGGCTCGGCGCTGGTGCTGATCCTGAAGAACGGCCTGCAGGACGTGCTGCCGCTGCTGACGCAGCGTGCCGGCCAGCTCGAGGCGGTGGCCTTCGCGACGCTGTTCATCCTGCTGCTGCACTTCGCGCGCGGCGGGCTGATGGGCTTCGTGCGCCGCTTCACGCGCCGGCGCGCCGCGGCCGCGCCGACTCGTGAGCCGGCGGCGCCGGTCGCACCCCTGCCGCACCGCAAGCTGCCCGAACGCGGCACGCCGATCCTGTCGGTGACCGGCGCGGTGAAGCGCTTCGGCGGTCTCGTGGCCGTGAACGACGTGAGCTTCGAGGTCAAGGCCGGCGAGATCATGGGCCTGATCGGCCCGAACGGCGCCGGCAAGTCGACCATGTTCAACCTGCTGACCTGCACCTTGCCGATGACGGCCGGGCAGGTGCGCTTCCTCGGCCACGACATCGCCGGCATGCCGCAGCGCAAGGTGGCGCGGCTGGGGCTGGCGCGGACTTTCCAGCATGTCAAGCTGCGCCCGCACATGACGCTGCTCGACAACGTCGCGCTGGGTGCGCATGCGCGCACGAGCGCGGGGGTGCTCAAGGCCGGCCTGCGGCTCGATCGCGACGAGGAGCGCCAGATCCTGCAGGAGGCGCAGCGCCAGCTGGACCGCATCGGCCTGGGCGATCGCGCGCACGAGCTCGCGGGCAGCCTGCCGCTGGGCACGCAGCGCATCCTGGAGATCGCCCGCGCACTGGCGGCCGACCCCGTGCTGCTGGTGCTCGACGAGCCTGCCGCGGGCCTGCGCCGAAAGGAAAAGATGGCCCTGGGCGAGCTGCTGCGCAGGCTGCGCGAGGAGGGCGTGACCATCCTGATCGTCGAGCACGACATGGACTTCGTGATGAAACTGGTGGACCGGCTGGTGGTGATGAATTTCGGCTCCAAGCTGGTCGAGGGCGTGCCCGCGGCCGTGCGCGCGGACCAGCGGGTGCAGGCGGCTTATCTGGGGAGCGTCGTATGAGCGCAATGCTCGAGATAGGTGACCTTCATGTTTCCTACGGCCAGGTCGACGCGGTTCGCGGCGTGTCCCTGAACCTGGAGCATGGCCAGATCATTTCGGTGATCGGCCCCAATGGCGCCGGCAAGACCACGCTGCTGGCAGCGGCCATGGGCCTGCTGCCCTGCAAGGGCGTGCTGCGCTTCGAGGGCGAGGACCTGCACGGCCTCGACGTCGAGGCACGCGTGGAGCGCGGCCTGTGCCTGGTGCCCGAGAAGCGCGAGCTCTTCGGCGAGCTGAGCGTACTGGACAACCTGCAGCTCGGCGCCTTCGGCAGCCGGCTGCGCAGCGATGCCCTGAAGAAGCGGTTGCAGGGCGTGTACGACCGCTTCCCGCGCCTGGCCGAGCGTCGCGCTCAGCGCGCGGACACGCTCTCCGGCGGCGAGCGGCAGATGCTGGCCGTGGGCCGCGCGCTGATGTCGGCCCCGCGCCTGCTGATGCTGGACGAGCCCAGCCTGGGGCTCGCGCCGCTGATCGTGCGCGACATCCTCGCCATCGTGCGCAAGCTGCGCGACGACGGCGTCTCGATCCTGCTGGTGGAGCAGAACGCGCGCGCAGCGCTCGAGAGCTCGGACCAAGGCTATGTGCTGGAGACCGGAGAGATCGCGCTCACCGGCGCCTCGCAGGCGCTGGCCAGCGATCCGCGCGTGCAGGCCACCTACCTGGGCGGGGGCACGGACGATGACGAATGAGCGGCCCGTTAGCCCGCTGCCGCCCGCGTTGCGCACGCTGCCCGAGATGCTCGAGCGGCAGGCGGAGCGCTTCGGCGAGCGGCCGCTGCTGCGCATCGCCGGCCGGTCGTGGACACATGGCGACGCACGGCGGGCCGCAGCGGGCCGTGCGGCTGCGCTGGCCCATGCCGGCGTGCGGCGCGGCGACCGCGTCGCGGTGATGAGCAGCAACCGCATCGAGTTCCTCGAAGTCTTCCTCGGCTGCGGCTGGCTCGGCGCCGCGATGGTGCCGATCAACACAGCCTCGATGGGGCCGCAGATCGACTACTTCCTGCGCCACAGCGAAGCGAAGTTGCTGGTCATCGAAGCGGGCTTCGTCGAGCGCTTGCCGGCGGTGGATCGAGCACGCACCTCGCTGCGGGAGATCTGGGTGCTGGACGCCGCTGCCGAAGGCGAAGCGGCAGGCGTGTGCACGCGGCCTTACCCCGCTGCGCGCGAGGCCCTGCCGCCGGCCTCGATGCAGCCGGGCGATCCGCTGGCGATCCTCTACACCTCGGGCACCACCGGGCCGGCCAAGGGCGTGGTGTGCCCGCATGCGCAGTACTACTGGTGGGGCGTCAACAGCGCGGACGTGCTCGGCGTCGATGCCGGGGACGTGCTGTGCACCACGCTGCCGCTGTTCCACATCAATGCGCTCAACACCTTCGCGCAAGCCGCGATCACCGGCTGCGAAGTGGTCTTCGAGCCGCGCTTCTCCGCCTCCGGCTTCTGGGCCTCGATGCGTGCCTCGGGCGCCACGGTGGTCTACCTGCTGGGGGCGATGGTTCCCATCCTGCTGGCGCAGCCCGAGGGCCGCGGTGAACGGGACCATCGCGTGCGCGTGGGGCTCGGGCCCGGGGTGCCGGAAGCGGCGGCTCGGGCCTTTCTGGCGCGCACGGGCGTGCGGTTGCTGGAAGGCTACGGCTCGACCGAGACCAACTTCGCCATCGCCACCGCGCCCGATTCGGCGCGCGGCGGCGTCATGGGCTGGCTGCGCCCGGGTTTCCAGGCCCGCGTGGCGGACGAGGACGACGCCGCGCTGCCGGACGGCGAGGCCGGCGAGCTGCTGCTGCGCGCCGACGAGCCCCATGCCTTCGCAAGCGGCTACTTCAACATGCCGGAGAAGACGGTGGAGGCCTGGCGCAACCTGTGGTTCCACACCGGCGATCGCGTGGTGCGCGAGGCGGACGGGGCTTACCGCTTCGTCGATCGCATCAAGGATGCGATCCGGCGGCGCGGCGAGAACATCTCCTCCTTCGAGGTCGAGCAGGTGCTGTCGAGCCACCCTTGCGTCGCTGCCTGCGCGGTCTATCCGGTGCGCTCCGAACTGGCCGAGGACGAGGTGATGGCCGCACTGGTGGCGCACGAAGGTCAGCACATCGACCCGGCCGAGCTGCTCGCCTTCTGCGAAAGCCGGCTGCCGTACTTCGCGCTGCCGCGCTATGTGGACCTGCTGCCCGAGCTGCCCCGCACCGAGAACGGCAAGGTGCAGAAGTACAAGCTGCGCGAGCGCGGCGTGACGGCGCTCACCTGGGACCGCGGTGCCGGCGGGCGAGTGCCGGCCCGCGGGTGACGCTGAGCTGGCGCGTGTGATCGCTAGAATCATTCAGGACTAAACATTTCAGGCATGCAAGCAAATCCATTGACCGGCCGCCATGCGCTCGTGACTGGCGCCGCCCGCGGCATCGGCGCCGAGATCGCGCGCACCCTGGCGGCCGAGGGCGCCGTCTTGACGCTGCTGGGCCGGGATCGTGCAGCGCTGCTGCGCGTGGCGGACGCGCTGCCGGGCAGCGGCCATGGCGTGGTGACGGCCGACGTGCCCGACCCCGAGGCCGTGCCTGCGGCCTTCGCGCAGGCGCGCGCCGAGCGCGGGCCGGTCGCGATCCTGGTCAACAACGCCGGCGCCGCCGAGAGCGCGCCTTTCATGAAGACCTCCATGGCGCTCTGGCAGCGCATGCTCGCCGTCAACCTGACCGGCAGCTTCCTCTGCGCCCAGGCCGCGCTGCCCGGCATGCTGGAAGCGGGCTGGGGCCGCATCGTCAACATCGCGAGCACGGCAGGCCAGAAAGGCTATGCCTATGTCAGCGCCTACACGGCGGCCAAGCACGGCGTGATCGGCCTCACCCGTTCGCTGGCGCTGGAGGTCGCGCGCAAAGGCGTGACGGTGAATGCCGTCTGCCCCGGCTACACCGACACCGACATCCTGCGCGACAGCATCAGCAACGTGGTCGGCAAGACCGGCCGCAGCGAGGCCGATGCGCTGGCCGAGTTCGCTTCCGTCAATCCCCAGCGGCGCATCGTGCAGCCGGCCGAGGTGGCCGATGCGGTGCGCTGGCTCTGCGGCGAGGGCGCGGCCTCGGTCAACGGCCAGTCGATCTCGGTCTCGGGCGGCGAGGTCACATGAAGCAGAACGATGCTTCCCATGCACTCCTGAGCGATGCGCAAGAGCTGGGCCACGAGGCGCGCGCCGGCACCGGCGACCACGCGGTGCTCAAGCTGTGGCTGCGCATGCTGGCCAGCACCACGCAGATCGAGGCCGAGATCCGCACGCGCCTGCGCGAGAACTTCGACATCTCGCTCGCGCGCTTCGACTACATGGCGCAGCTCTTCCGCTACCGCGAGGGCCTCAAGATGCGCGTGCTCTCGCGCTACCTGATGGTGACCGGGGGCAATGTCACCGGCCTCACGGACGAGCTCGAGCGCGAGGGCGTGGTGCAGCGCTCGCCCAGCCCCGAAGACCGCCGGGCCTGGATCGTCAGCCTGACGCCCAAGGGCCGGCGCAGCTTCGAAGCGATGGCCAAGGCGCACGAGCAGTGGCTGCTGGAGCTCTTCGCCGGGCTGGACGACAAGGCGGTGCAGCAGCTGTACGCGCAGCTGGGCGCGCTGCGCGTGCACCTGGTCCGCTGAATCGGCCGGCTTTTCCGGGCAGCGCGTCCTTCGGCGTCCCGCGGCCGAAGACGCGGAGCGCCGGCAGGCGCTGCAGGGCGGTGCGTTTTCATCGGGGTTCCTCCCCTCCTTGGAAAAAGAGTGCCCAAATGCATCTTTTTGTAGGAGCCGATGTCCCTGGGATAAACTCGCCCTTCCATGTTCATTCATCACGTCATTCAGACAGGTCAAGGCGGCCGGGGAGCCTGGCCTTGGCGCACGCCATCGTTGCAGCCTGTTTGATGGCACGGCGCACGCCGTGCGCCCACGGCCGATGTCCTTCCCGACCCGGCCACCTCTCATGTGAATGACACCGGCGACCCCGTGGCGTCGCCGGCCGACGGAGACCCCACCCGTGATCACCGAACTCGAATTCAAGAGCCTCAGCGCACAGGGCTACAACCGCATCCCGCTGATGGTCGAGGCCTTTGCAGACCTCGAAACCCCGCTGTCTCTTTACCTCAAGCTGGCCCATACCAAGGAAGGCGGCCGCCACAGTTTCCTGCTGGAATCGGTGGTGGGCGGCGAGCGCTTCGGCCGCTACAGTTTCATCGGATTGCCCGCGCGCACCCTGCTGCGGGCCAGCGGTTTCGGCAGTGAGGCGCTGACCCAGGTCGTCACCGGCGGCAAGGTGGTCGAGGAAGCGCGCGGCAATCCGCTGGACTTCGTGGCGGCCTATCAGAAGCGCTTCAAGGTGGCGCTGCGGCCCGGCCTGCCGCGCTTCTGCGGCGGCCTGGCCGGCTACTTCGGCTACGACACGGTGCGGCATATCGAGAAGAAGCTCGAAGGTACCTGCCCGCCCGACACCCTGGGCTGCCCCGACATCCTCCTCCTGCAGTGCGAGGAGCTGGCGGTGATCGACAACCTCTCGGGCAAGCTCTACCTGATCGTCTACGCCGACCCCGCGCAGCCGGAGGCCTACGCCAACGCCAAGCGGCGCCTGCGCGAACTGCGCGAGCAGCTCAAGTACTCGGTCAGCGCGCCGCAGGTGCGGCCGACCCAGGCGCATCCGGCGGAGCGCAGCTTCGCCAAGGCCGACTACCTCGCGGCGGTGGTGCGTGCCAAGGAACTGATCGCGGCCGGCGACTTCATGCAGGTGCAGGTGGGCCAGCGCATCAGCAAGCGCTACACCGAGTCGCCGCTCTCGCTCTACCGCGCGCTGCGTTCGCTCAATCCCTCGCCCTACATGTACTACTACGACCTGGGCGATTTCCACGTGGTGGGCGCCTCGCCCGAGATCCTGGTGCGCCAGGAGCACACGGGGGAGGGCGAGCAGAAGATCACCATCCGGCCGCTGGCCGGCACCCGCCCGCGCGGCGCCTCGCCCGAGCTGGACAAGGCGGCCGAACAGGAGCTGATCAACGACCCCAAGGAGCGCGCCGAGCACGTGATGCTGATCGACCTGGCGCGCAACGACATCGGCCGCATCGCCAAGACCGGCAGCGTGAAGGTGACCGAGGCCTTTGCCATCGAGCGCTACAGCCACGTGATGCACATCGTGAGCAATGTCGAGGGCACCCTGAAAGACGGCATGACCGCGATCGACGTGCTCAAGGCCACCTTCCCCGCCGGCACCCTGACCGGCGCGCCCAAGGTGCATGCGATGGAGCTCATCGACCAGCTGGAGCCCACCAAGCGCGGACTCTACGGCGGCGCTTGCGGCTACATCAGCTACGCGGGCGACATGGACGTCGCGATTGCCATCCGCACCGGCATCGTCAAGGAACAGATGCTGCATGTGCAGGCAGCGGCGGGCGTGGTGGCCGATTCCGTTCCGGAGTTGGAGTGGAAGGAGACGGAGGCGAAGGCGCGGGCCTTGCTGCGGGCGGCAGAGCTGGTGGAGGAGGGGCTGGAATGAACACCGAATTCGGACAGCCCGACGCAGAAGGCGCAAAGGCTTCGCAGAGGGTGCAGAAGGAAGATCCAGGTTTCGAGAACGATTTTTCGCACGAGGTGATCGGTGCGGCGGTGGAGGTTCAGCGCGTCCTGGGCACGGGGCTGCTGGAGAGCGCTTACGCGGCGGCGCTGGCCATTGAATTGCATGAGCGGGAACTGGGTTTCGAGCGCGAGGCCCCGATCGAAGCGATCTACAAGGGACGTCCACTGGGCGTGGCGTATCGCGCCGATTTCATTGTGGAAGGTCGGGTGTTGCTGGAGCTCAAGGCGATGGAAGCCGTCAGCGAGCAACATCGGGCCCAGTTGCTTTCCCTGTTGCGCGTCTCGGGTTTGAAGCTCGGCCTGCTCATCAACTTCCACGTATTCCCTGTCGTCAAGGGAATCCACAGGGTGGTCAACAAGCTATGAACTTCTTGATGGCCTTCTTCTGCGACTTCTGCGGAACCTTCGCAACTTCTGCGTTCGGCTGTCCGCATTCCGAGAGATTCTCCCGATGAAACTCCTGATGATCGACAACTACGACAGCTTCACCTACAACCTCGTCCAGTATTTCGGCGAGCTGGGCGCGGAGGTGGAAGTGCATCGCAACGACGAGATCACGGTGGAGGAGGTGGGCAAGCGCATCGCGGGCGGTGTCGGCCGGCTGGTGATCTCGCCCGGGCCGTGCTCGCCGGCCGAAGCCGGCATTTCGGTCGCGGCCATCCAGGCATTCGCCGGCAAGCTGCCGATCCTCGGGGTCTGCCTGGGGCACCAGGCGATCGGTGCGGCGTTCGGCGCTCGCATCGTTCGCGCGCAACAGCTGATGCACGGCAAGACCAGCGAGATCACGACCACGCGCGAAGGCGTGTTCGCCGGGCTGCCCGAGAAATTCGTGGTCAACCGCTACCACTCCCTGTCCATCGAGCGCGACTCCTGCCCCGCCGAACTCAAGGTCACCGCCTGGACGGAGGACGGCGAGATCATGGGCGTGCGTCATACCGGCTTCGATCCGGCGGTGCGCATCGAGGGCGTGCAGTTCCATCCGGAATCCATCCTCACGGAGCACGGTCATGCCATGCTCAAGAATTTCCTGGAGTGAAGCCATGAGCCATCCAGTGATCGACCTGCGCAGCGACACCGTCACCCGGCCGACCGAGGCGATGCGAGCGGCCATGCTCGCCGCTCCCTTGGGCGACGACGTGTTCGGCGACGATCCCAGCGTCAACGCGCTGCAGGCGCAGATCGCCGAGATGCTGGGTTTCGAGGCGGCGCTCTTCGTGCCCACCGGGACGCAGAGCAACTTCTGCGCGATCCTCGCCCACTGCCAGCGCGGCGACGAGTACATCGTGGGCCAGATGGCGCACTGCTACCGCTGGGAGGGCGGCGGCGCGGCGGTGTTCGGCAGCGTGCAGCCGCAGCCGCTCGATCACCAGCCGGACGGCACGCTGGCGCTGCAAGACATCGAGGCGGCCATCAAGCCCGATGACGCGCATTTCGCGCGCACTCGCCTGCTGGCCCTGGAAAACACGCTGGGCGGAAAGCTGCTGCCCTTCGACTACATCGAGCAGGCCACGCAGCTCGCGCAGCGCCGCGGGCTGGGCCGGCATCTCGACGGCGCGCGGCTCTTCAATGCCGCGGTCGCACAGGCGCAGCGGCGCGGCACCGATGCGCGGGCCGAAGCAAGGCGCATCGCGGGCTGCTTCGACACCGTCTCGGTCTGCTTCAGCAAGGGGCTCGGCGCGCCGGTGGGCTCGGCGCTGTGCGGATCGCGCGAGCTGATCTCTCGGGCCCACCGTATCCGCAAGATGGCCGGCGGCGGCATGCGCCAGGCCGGCATGCTGGCGGCGGCGGCGTCCCATGCGCTGCAGCATCACGTCGATCGCCTCGCAGAGGATCACGCCCTCGCACGCCGCCTGGCCGAGGGCCTGTCCGGCATCGAGGGCCTGAAGGTCGAGGCGCCGCAGACCAATCTGCTTTTCGTCGATCTCGTGGGCGAGGCGAAGGCGCGATCGGCCGACCTGCTCGCGCACCTGAAGCGTGAGGGTGTGCTCGCCACGGGGCTGTATCGCCTGCGCTTCGCCACGCACCTGGACGTCGATGCCGCCGGCATCGCCCACGCCGTCGCTGCCATCCGGAGCTTCTTCCATGCCTGATGCGCATTCCCTGCTGCTCTTCGTCGCCGCCGGCCTGCTGTTGAACCTGACGCCCGGGCCGGACGTGCTCTACATCGTGAGCCGGGCATTGCGTTCGGGCGTGCGTGCCGGCATCGTGGCCGGCCTGGGTATCACGGCCGGTTGCTTCGTGCACATCACGGCCGCCGCCGTGGGCGTGGGCGCGCTGATGGCGGCCTCGGCAGCGCTGTTCACGGGGCTCAAGTGGGTCGGTGCAGCCTATTTGTTGTGGGTCGGTGTGCGCATGCTGGCGTCGCGCAGGCCGAAGGAAGATCTGCTGCCGGTCGAGGGCGCGACGGAGCGCGTTGAACTCAAGAACGTGTTTCTCGGCGGCTTCTGGACCAACGTGCTCAATCCGAAGGTGGCGCTGTTCTTCCTGGCTTTCGTGCCGCAGTTCATTGCAACCGACGCTGCCAGCAAGCCGCTGGCCTTCCTGCTGCTCGGCACGCTGTTCAATGTCAACGCGATCTTCGTGAATGTCGGCTGGGCCTTGCTCGCGGGATGGACCGCGCGTCGCGTGGGTGCGGTGCGGCGCGGCATGCACTGGCTGGAGCGCGGCGCGGGCGCGCTGTTCGTCGGCTTTGGCATCCGCCTTGCGCTCGCCGAGAATCCGGGCGCGGCGCCGTCCGTTCACTAACCCAGGGATATTCATCATGCCCATCACCCCCCAGGAAGCCTTGCAGCGCACCATCGAGCACCGCGAAGTGTTCCATGACGAGATGCTGCACATCGTGCGTCTGATCATGAGCGGCGAATGCTCGCCGGTGATGATGGCGGCACTGATCACCGGCCTGCGCGTCAAGAAGGAAACCATCGGCGAGATCACCGCTGCCGCGCAGGTGATGCGCGAGGTCTCGACCAAGGTGCCCGTGGCCGATACGCGGCACCTGGTCGACATCGTGGGCACCGGCGGCGACGGCTCGCACACCTTCAACATCTCGACCTGCTCCATGTTCGTGGCCGCGGCCGCGGGCGCCAAGGTCAGCAAGCACGGCGGGCGCAGCGTGAGCAGCAAGTCCGGCAGCGCGGACGTGCTGGAGTCGCTGGGCGTCAACATCAACCTCACGCCCGAGCAGATCGCGAAGTGCATCGCCGATGTGGGCATCGGCTTCATGTTCGCGCCCAACCACCATCCGGCGATGAAGAACGTGGCGCCGGTGCGCAAGGAACTGGGCATCAAGACCATCTTCAACATCCTGGGGCCGCTCACGAACCCGGCCGGTGCGCCGAACATCCTGATGGGCGTGTTCCATCCGGACCTGGTCGGCATCCAGGTGCGCGCGCTGCAGCGGCTGGGCGCCGAGCATGCGCTCGTGGTCTACGGGCGCGACGGCATGGACGAGATCTCGCTCGGCGCCGCCACCATGGTCGGCGAGCTGAAGAACGGCGAGGTGCGCGAGTACGAGCTGCACCCCGAGGATTTCGGCTTCGCGATGTCGAGCAACCGCGCGCTGCGCGTCGAGACGCCCGAGCAATCGAAGGCGATGTTGCTGGGCGTGCTGGACAACCAGCCCGGACCGGCGCGCGACATCGTGATCCTGAATGCCGGCGCCGCGCTCTATGCGGCTGACCTGGTGGACTCGATGACGGGCGGCATCGCACGCGCCCGCTCGGCCCTCGAATCGGGCGCGGCGAAGGCCAAGCTGGCCGAGATGGTCCAGGCGACGAGCGCAGGCTGAGGAGGCGGGAAATCATGTCCGACATCCTCGAGAAGATCGTCGCCGTCAAGCGCGAAGAGGTGGCCGCCGCGCTCAAGAAGCGCTCGCTCGAGGCCATCCGCTTCGATGCCGAGAGCCGGGTGCTCACGCGCGATTTCACCGGCGCGCTGCGCGCCAGGATCGCGGCCGGTCAGGCGGCGGTGATCGCCGAGGTCAAGAAGGCCAGCCCGAGCAAAGGCGTGCTGCGCGCCGACTTCGTCCCGGCCGACATCGCGCAAAGCTACGCCGAGGGCGACGGCACGGTCAGCGCGGCCTGCCTCTCCGTGCTGACCGATCGCCAGTTCTTCCAGGGCGGCGTCGACTATCTCAAGCAGGCGCGCGCTTCCTGCGAGCTGCCGGTGCTGCGCAAGGATTTCATCGTCGATGCCTACCAGGTCTACGAATCGCGAGCCATCGGCGCCGACGCCATCCTGCTCATAGCAGCCATCCTGGACGACGCGCAGATGCGCGACTTCGAGGCGATCGCGGCCGGGCTCGGCATGGCGGTGCTGGTCGAGGTGCATGACGCCACGGAACTCGAGCGGGCGCTGAAGCTGCGCACCCCGCTCATCGGCGTCAACAACCGCAACCTGCGGACCTTCGAAGTCTCGGTGCAAACCACGCTCGATCTGTTGCCGAAGGTTCCGGCGGATCGCCTGCTCGTCACCGAGTCCGGCATCACCTTGCGCGAGGACGTGGCGAAGCTGCGCGCGGCCGGCATCCATGCCTTCCTGGTGGGCGAGGCGTTCATGCGTGCCGACGAGCCGGGCGAGGCACTGGCCGACCTGTTTCGATGAGCGCGCCGCCGACTCAGCTGCAGAGCAGCGATCCCGCCGATTGGCCAGTGGCCGCTGGGTGGCAGCCCCTGGTCGACGAGTTCTTCGGCTCGCCGACCGGGTTGAAGCTGATCGATTTCCTGCACGAGCGGCTCAAGTCCGGTGCGGCCGTCTTTCCGCCAAGGCCATTGCGCGCGCTCGAGCTCACGCCGCCCGATGCGGTGCGGGTCGTGATTCTGGGCCAGGATCCCTACCACGGGCGCGGCCAGGCCGAGGGGCTGGCCTTCTCGGTGGCACCGGGCGTGGCCTTGCCGCCTTCGCTGCGCAACATCTTCAAGGAGCTGGAGCGCGACCTGGGCACGCCGCCGCCGCCCTTCCCTGACCCGGGCGGCAGCCTGGTCAAGTGGGCCAGCCGCGGCGTGCTGCTGCTCAACACCTGCCTCACGGTCGAGGAAGGCCAGCCGGCCAGCCATTCGGGCCGCGGTTGGGAGGTGCTCACCGATGCCGTGATCCGGCACGTGGCCCAGGGCGAGCGGCCCGTGGTGTTCATGCTGTGGGGCGCGCATGCGCAAAGCAAGCGAGCACTGATCGACAGCCGCCGCCACAAGGTGCTGACGGCCAACCACCCTTCGCCGTTGTCTGCCCTGCGCCCGCCGGTGCCTTTCATCGGCTGCGGCCACTTCGGCCAGGCGCGGGCGTGGCGCGAGGCCCGGGGCCTTTGATCCGGGTGAAATCACGCCGGCAGGGCGGCAGGCGGGTGTGAACCCGCCCTTCGACGGATAGGCTTCGCGACCGCGACCGCGACCGCGACCCGATCCGTGTCATCGACCTCGCCTGCCAACCGTGCTATATTTCGAGGTTCGCCGGAGAGGTGGCCGAGTGGTTAATGGCAGCAGACTGTAAATCTGCCCTCTTACGAGTACGCTGGTTCGAATCCAGCCCTCTCCACCAGCGAAGAAACGGATTTTTGCAGAGCGTTTGAATGACGGGTTCCGGTGCGAGGCTGGAAGGCGAAAGCACAGAACCCGGACCGTGCTCGGTGCGACCTTGGCTAGAGGGGTTGCGCCGCGATGCGGGAGTAGTTCAATGGTAGAACCCTAGCCTTCCAAGCTAATGACGCGGGTTCGATTCCCGTCTCCCGCTCCAGGAATCCAGTTCGACGCGAGGCACAGTTTTTTGAGTATTCGCCCATTTGGCTCAGTGGTAGAGCACTCCCTTGGTAAGGGAGAGGTCGCGGGTCCGATTCCCGCAATGGGCACCAGTTTTGGGGTTGCAGCCGGCCGGTTGCAACCCCATGTCAGTGTGTTGATCTAGTTATTTTTCGGAGTCGAGAAAATGGCAAAAGGAAAATTCACCCGCACGAAGCCGCACGTGAACGTGGGCACGATCGGTCACGTGGACCATGGCAAGACCACCCTGACGGCGGC
>NZ_JAVDRF010000019.1:0-44110 GCF_031454625.1 Variovorax soli | reverse complement strand
TGCACCGCGTTGGTGGTGAGTCCGTCGATCGCCTGGTTGGTCGCAAACAGCTGGCTGCCGTTGACGGCATCGGTGCTGCTGGCGCTCACTCGGCCCGCGGCCACATTGGTGATCTGGCGCTCCGCGCCGGCAGCGCCCACACTCACCGTGCTGGTGGGCGTGGTGCCGGCGTAGGTGTACGCCTTGCCGCCGATGGTGTCGCCGGTGGTCGCATTGGCCGCAGCCGCTGCCGAGCCGCTGCCCAGCACGACCGAACCCGTCAGGTTCGGGCCCACCGCCACGTTGTTGCCCAGCACGAAGACATCGCTGGAGGTCGCATCGATGCTGTTGTTGTTACCCACCGAGTAGGAGTCGGCGCCGTCGATGATGCTCGGGTCGCCGAAGGCACCCGAGTTTTTGCCGCTGACCTTGTTGCCCGTGCCGATGCTGATGGCGCCCTCCGCACTCGCCTCCGCGCCGGTGCCCATGGCGATGGAATTCTTGCCGCTGGCCTTCGCGAGCTGCCCGCCCACACTATCGCCGCCGATCGCGATTGCCGCAATATTGCTGGCCGAAGCCCCTCCTCCAACCGCCACGCCGTTTTGCCCAGAGGCAGATGCCGATCGGCCGACTGCGATACCGTTAACTCCTGCAACATTCGCCTGATACCCGACCGCTGTGCCGGAGTCTGCAGTGACCGTTGTCAGTCCGCCGATCGCCGTACCTTGGGGTCCGCCCGTGATCTTCGCAAAATAACCGAACGCCGCACCGTTGGTTGAGTCCGCGACAGCCGAGCCAGTACCGATAGCCTCGGCCTGGGACGAGTTTGAGACGGTTGCGCCTCGACCCACCGCCATTGAGAACGGCGATGTTGTCAATCTCGCGCCGTTTCCGATGGATATGCCGCCGCTCGACAAATCGTCAACGCCGTCACCAGAGTTGCCGATCGCCAAGGCATTGTTAGAGTTAGCATGGACTTCCGCCCCTATTGCCATCGAGTCGATGCCTTTGGCAGATGCCCGAAAACCGATGGCAGTCTGGTCACCGTTCCCGGTACCGAGCGGATCGCCTGCGTACGCGCCGATGCCGATCGCCATGGCCGATAGGCCCCAAGTCGCCGTGGCGCCACACCCAATCGCCACACCCGCGGCGCTACCCGTGCTCGCGACGCCATTGAATGCGCAGTCGGCCGCGCTCGGCGAAAGGGCCATATTGGCCCCACCGGACATACCCCCAATGACATTCCTCGTTGCCGTTACCAACTGCTGGATGTTGACCGCATCCGTAACATCCACGCCGCCCGCGAGGCCGGTGACGCGGCGACCGCCGATATTGACTTCGCCCGTCGGTGTCCCGCCCACCAGGAACGCCGGATTGCCCAGCGACCCGCTATTGGCAATCGATCCCGCACCCAGCGCCACACCATTGGCGGAGTTGACGATGGCGCCCTGGCCAAGGGCCACGCCGCTGTTGACGGTCACGCTCGAACTGTTGCCCAGCGACAGGACGTTGGTGACGCCCGCATTCACAGTCACATTGCTGCCCAGCACGAGCGCGCCGCTAGCGCCCGCGCCAACAACCACGTTGTTGCCCAATGCGAAGACAACGCTTGTCGGCGCAGCCCCCGTGCTGTTGATCTGGTTGCCATTGCCTATCGAATAGGAGCCAGATCCGCTGACACTGCTGTTACCGCCTAGGGCACCTGAGTTAGTGCCACTGACTGTCTCGCTGACGCCGATGCTGATCGAGTTGGCACCGCCGGCCACGACTTGCGTGCCCACGGCGATACCGTTCGGACCGGTGGCCGATGCCGTCGACCCGAGGGTCAGACTCTCCGCCGCCGCATTATCCATACTGCCCAGCGCCACCAGGACGGCCGCAGCAGCCATCACGGCCCCCGAACGACTCCTCTTCCCCCTCGCCTTGGTGATCTCCGAGGCCGCGACCCAGGCACCGAGCGCTTCGTTCCACACGGTGCGGTATGACTTGTTCATGCTGCTTCACATCCTTCTTGTAGCAATGAGCAGAAGAGGACGACAACCCCTTCGCTGATGCGGGCAGCGCGCCTCATTGCCACTGCATGCGTGCCCACCCAACCCCGGAAAGGCGTGGATGATGCCGAGGCATGCGAACACCGTGTGTTTGACGTCACAATTTGCCAGATTGATACTTTCGGCGCCCCCATGCCGAAGCGGCAAATCCTCGATCGCCGTGCGAGGAAGGCGGGATCTCGGGCGCACCGGCGCGCAACAATTTACGAGATTTGTTCCAGAAAAAAGAGGAAGAATGCGACCCTCTTCCTGCTGAGCCACGAGACGAAAGAACCCATGCGCATCGCAGTACTCGACGACGATCCGACCCAATTGGGCTACCTGGTCCACGCGTTGAAGCGGGGGCTGGACACGGGCGACGAATCCATCACCTGCGTGCCCTTCGACAAGGGCGAGACTCTGCGAAAGTCGCTGCGGCAAGAGACCTTCGACCTGCTGGTGCTCGACTGGAACGTGCCCGATCTGGACGGTGTCGAACTGCTGCATTGGCTGCGCAGTTTCCAGAAAAGCGACGTGCCCGTGATCATGCTGAGCTCACGCAGCGCAGAGCGCGATGTGGCCGGCGCTCTCGGCATCGGCGCAGACGATTACGTGGTGAAGCCCTTTCGCACGATGGAGCTGTGCGCCCGCATTCGGCGCCTGTTGACGCGCCAGCCCAGCCTCACCGCCGCCGCCGAGCAGGAGCGCTTCGGCGCCTGGCGCTTCGATCAGCCCAACCTCTGCGTGCACTTCAAGGCCAAGGACGGCACGCTTTCGCGCATCCCTTTGACCGATCGGGAGTACCGGCTGGCGCTGGCGCTGTTCCGCCACTTGGGGCACGCGGTTTCGCGCGCCTACCTGCTCGAAAAACTGGGCGTGCACGGTGAAGAGATGCCGTCGCGCGCACTCGACAGCCACATCTACCGGCTGCGCAGCAAGCTCGGGCTGCACAGCGCCAGCGGGCTGCGTCTGCAGACCGTCTACGGACGCGGGTACCGCCTGGAGCGCGTCATCGGCGACGCGAACAACGCCACCCTTTCCGGCGACCCATCCAACGACACCGATGACAAAGCCGGCGCCTAGGACGACCCGACGCCGCTGGCTCATCACAGCCCTCCTCTGCCTCGCGGGGCTGCCCGTGCTGCACGCGCATGCGGAGCCGGCAATAGCGTCACCGGCGCCTACATCGAGCTACCTGGTCCGGCCAGGCGACACGTTGTGGGGGCTGGCGCGCAAGTACATGGACACGGCGCACCGTTGGCCGGAACTCCAGCGCATCAACGCGGTGCCCGTGCCCGAGCGGCTGCGTGTCGGACAGGTGCTGAACCTGGGCGGCCTCGCCGCTGTGCTGCATGTCTCGGGCAGCGTGCTGCTCCAGCGTGCCAGCGGCCTGGAACAATCGCTTGCCGCAGGAACGACGCTCGCCAAGGGCGATCTGCTGACGACCGGGCGCGACGGCTTCGTCACAGTGGGTTTCGCCGACGGTAGCCGGATAGTGCTGCCCTCGAGCAGCTCGGCCCGCTTGATCGAGGCGCATGGGCAGCGAACGCAGCTGGAGCTGCTCAGCGGCCGGGCCGAATCCTATGTGGAGAAGCAGAAGGAGCGGGAGTTCGAGATCCGCACCCGCAGCTACGCGCTGGGTGTGAAGGGCACGCATTTCCGCGTCCGGTCGGAAGGCGCGGAGCAAACGCTCGAAGTGCTCGAAGGCAAGGTGCAGGCGACCGAGCTGAGCGGCGGCCGCAGCACCGATGTGTCGGCTCTGCAAGGCATGCCGCTCAGCGTTGCGGGCGCCGGCCCCGAGGTTCGCAGCCTGCTGCCGCCTCCGGCGCAGCGCACGGAGACCGACCGGAACACCGTCGCGGCCCAGCCGGTGGCGGGCGCAGCGGCGTACCACCTGCAACTGGCGACCGACCCGGGCTTCCTGCGGCCGGCCGCCGAGTCGCGCGCGCAGACACCGCGCTTCGTGCTGGCGGACTCGCTGGCCACCGGCTTCTATCACACGCGCGTGTCGGCGCTGGACGCGCAAGGAATCGAAGGCCAGGCAAGCGAAGGTGTGACGTTCATGGCACCTGCGCAGGCGCCAATGGCCAGCGAGGTGCACGCGCTGGGCAACGGCCGGTGGGAGATTCGCTGGACAACCCGTGCGGGCCGAAGCCATACTTTCGCACTCGCGAAGACGCCCGACTTCGCATCGCCGGTGGTGGTGGAATCGGGCACGTTTACGAGTGGCGTGACGGTCGGCCCCTTAGATGGCCCTGCACGCTACTACTGGCGATGTCGCGAACAAGCCGAGGGAGAGTCGTCGTTGCCCACCGAATGGGGCGGCAGCTTCGAAACAACTCCCCCTTGAATCCGGGAGTCGAGACGGGTGGGCACATGCAGCGACTGCGCCGTCGCTACCTGGTCGAGTGGATGCTGATGTTGCTGCTGCTGCCGTCTGCCATTGTCTGGCTGGACGGCAAGCCCGGACTTGTGGAGGCCAACGCGGCCATCTACGACAGGATGCTGCTCGACAGCGCACAGCCCCCGTCGCAAGACATCCTGATCGTCGGCATCGACAAGCGAACGCTGGATGTCCTGGGTCCATGGCCGCTGCCACGGTCGATGCATGCGCAGTTGCTCGAGCGCCTGGCTGCGCATGCCCCACGCGGCGTGCTGCTGGACCTGTTCTTCGACACGCCTTCTGCCGATCCCACGCAGGACGAGGCCTTGGCGGCAGCAATGAAGAAGCTGCCGGTCTACCTGCCGCTCGACTACGTGGCTCCGCGGATCGGCCATCCCGAGGCTGAGCCGGCGTTCAGCCTCCCGATCCCGCTCCTGGCGCGAGAGGCCCGGGGCCTGGGCCACGCGAATGCCACGCCGGATGCCGATGGCCTGGTGCGGGGCCTGTGGCGCTACGAAGGTCGGCCGGAAAAGGTCTGGCCCTATGTCGGATTGGAGATCGCCATGCAGACGGTCACGCCGGTGCCGGCCGAAGTCCTGGGGCTTCGAAGTACCGAGAACTGGGTCCGAGGTGGTCGTTTCGGCGTCGATTTCGCCGGCGCCGCGGGAAGCTATCCGACGGTGTCATACCTGGACATGCTGCGCGGCGATTTCAACGACGAGCTCGTGCGCGGCAAGCTGGTGATGGTGGGTGCGCTGGCCAATGCCGGCCTCGGCGACACGATGCCGGTGGCCGGGATCGGCGCGCTGACCAGCCTTCCTGGCGTCGAGATCCACGCCAACGCGGTGGATGCGCTCGTCGCCGGCCGCACGATCGATATCCCGACCGACTGGCGGCGGGTGCTGTGGATCTCCGTGCCCATCTGGCTGGTGCTGATGCTGTTCCTCGTCGGCGCGAGCCATGCAGTGATGTGGACCTTCGCGGTGTCGCTCGCGTGCATCGGGCTGGACTACTTGGCGCTGGTGTACTGGCGTTTCGCCTTGCCGCTCGCCTCGCCGCTGTGTGGCGTGATCACCTCCTATGTGCTGTGGAGCTGGCGTCGGCTGAATGCGCTGCTGGTGTTCTTCCGCGAGCGCGCGGCGGTGCTGAATGCGGTGCCGGCCGGCGCGTTCGAGCCGCCGCTGCCCGTGAGCACGCAGCCGGCGCCTCTGGATTCGGTGGAACGCCGCACGAGCGCGCTGGACCTGGCCATCGAGCGCCTGACCCGGCTGCAGGCGCTGCTGACCGAAGGCATGTGGAGCCTGCCCGTGCCGGTGCTGATCTGCCGCGAAGACGGCACCGTCAGCCAGAGCAACGCGGCCGCCCAGCGTCTTCTCGCGACGCCACTGGTGCTGTCGTCGGCGGGCGCGGTGCTGCGGCCGGCCGCCGGCGGTGCGGACCACCTCAAGGGGGTCGACCTGATGCGGCTGCTTGCCGATATGCAAAAAGCCGAGATCGAGGGCATGCAGGGCGTGCAGGCGACGACGATCTGGGAACAGGCGATGGGGCTCGAATACACGACCGAGCAAAGCAGCGTGTTCACGCTTCGGGCGGCTTCGCTGGGCGAGGTGGGCTCAGGCGCGGCGGCATCGCGCGCCTGGGTGGTGGTGCTGAACGACATCACCACCGAAAGGCGGGCGCAGCGCGAACGCGAGCAATGGTTCAGATTTCTCTCGCACGACGTGCGCGGGCCGCAGGTCAGCATCCTCAACCTGCTGACAATGTTCCTGGACCGCACGGCCAATGTCGACATCCAGCAAGTGGTCGACGGCGTCGGCCGGGAAGCGCGGCGCACGATCCAGCTGGCCGAGAGCTTCATGGACATGCTGGAGGCGGAAGCCAAGGTCTACCGCTTCGCGCCGGTCTTCGCCGGGTCGGTGGTGCTCGATGCCATCGATGCCATCTGGGCCGCAGCCCATGCGCGCGGACTGACGGTGACGCCGCGGATCGGCAAGGCGGATGGCACGCTCCAGGCCGATGCATCGCTGCTGACGCGGGCGCTGGTGAACTTGCTGCACAACGCGATCCGCTACAGCGAGCTCAACGGCGTCATCCATGTGTGCATCGAGACGAACACCGAGTCGGAAGCGCCCTATGGCGAGGTCGTGATTTCGGTGCAGGACGCGGGAGCAGGCATGACCCCGGAGCAGATTGCCGAGTTGATGACCCCGAGCAACCGGCGCCGATGGAGCGGGGGAGACACCGAGGCCCCGTCGGGGCACGGCTGGGGCATCGGCTTGACCATCGTGCACACCGTGATCGCGCGCCACGGCGGCTGGCTGGAGGTCATCAGTGCACCGAATGCGGGGACGACCTTTCTCATCGGCCTGCCCCTTTCCCCGGAAGATGGATCCTTCGAGCTTTGAGCGATCGCGGCGCTTCAGGCCCCGAGGGCCGGCGATGCCTCACGCGCCAGATCCCGCGCCGACATGGAAACCAGACTGGAAGTCTTCTTGCCGGGACTCCTGCTGAGCTTGAAGCCGGCATAGCGAATGGTGCTGAGCTTCCATTCGCAGCCGTGAAAGGCGATGAGTCCGAGTTGGCTGCGCAGGCGCCCCACGCTGGCATCCAGCCATCGGCCACCCGTTTCCGGCGCCAGGCCCGACGCCATGGTGCGCAGCCAGTCGCGCGACAGTACGCGGTCGATGTTGTGGAAGAACTCCAGCGCGAGTTCGAAGTCCAGCGGTCGCATGCAGACCTCGAAGCCGTCGAGCACCACGGATTCCTTGGCAGGCACGAAGCGATAGCCGCCCCACTCCAGGCCCGAATCGTCAACGGCGAGCGCATGCTGAGCGAGGAAGGCCTTCATGCCTTTGTAGACATCGGCAAAAGACGAAGGTGCTGCCAGCACAAGGTCCCCCGCCGTGCAGCGCAATGTCTCGGCGGCCTTCAGGGGGTTTTCTCGGGCGATGAAGAGCAGGGGCACCTCGGGGCCGATGAGGTTTCTGGCGGCGCGGATCCAGGCCTGTTGCTCCAGCGGATTCGGCGGCAGGCCGACGCAGAGGGCCGAGCAGCGCAGCAGCTTGCCGCGCAGCGGGATCAGTTCCTCGAGATCGTTGAAGACGAGGGGGGCATGGCCCAGCGCCCGGATGGCGCGACGCATGTGTTCCCGCGAGCGAAGCATCGGGTCGAGTACGGCGACGCGGCGGCGCAATTCATTTCCGGCTGACATGTCATTGAGCTCCAGTGATGGCGTGGGCGCTCGCGAGAAGCTGTAACACGGGAACTTCCCTTGTCGCTGCCACGCATGAAGTAACACTTAAGGATTGCGATAGTGCCGAGCCTCGGCCATCACGTGGAGGGCTCGTGACAATTGATCAGGATTCGGCCCTTGGGAAACAAAAATTTCCCAAGTTGTTTTGAAGTGAAGGCCCCGACAGCGATCGGGGCGGCACGACCCGCAAGGCGCGGGTGACGGTTGCATCGACGGCGCAACCGTCATGATTCATAACAACCTGATCAATTGTCGCGTCGGGCGAATCTCGCCCCGCTTGCAGGCCTAACCTGCCAGACCCGAACGGGACAAGGGCTCCTCCACTGGCCCCCCGCCGGCCTTCAGCGGCGAACGAAGTGGCTTCTTTCTGGTTGTGGTTCCATGTCACTGTCCACGATGATCGGGGCACCGCATTCGCCCTTGCTTTTCCCGGCGCGCGGATTCGTCGCCCTCCACCCGCTCGCTCCAGCGACCCAGGCAGCTCCGCGAGAGCGTTACAGCGCCGATCAGGCGCTGACGGTCGCCGCACTCCCTTTCCGCAATCACACGGGCCGGGACGAACTGGTCTGGGTCGAATTCGGCCTGGCGGCCTTGCTCAACCGCGAGCTCCAAGCGCAGCACGGCATCGCCGTGCTACCGCTTGTCGATGTGGTCACCGCGCTCAAGGGGAGCGCCGCCGACGGCCCTCCTGCCGCTCGCGCCATCGAGCACATTCGCGCCATCGGTGCCCGAGCCGTGATCGCCGTCCAGGTGCATTCGCGCGAGAGCGACTTCGAGCTGCGCTACCAGCTGCTCAGCGAGAGGCGGCGCGAAGATGCCGGCTCGTTGCATGGCGGCGATCTGACGCAGCTGACCATCGCGCTCGGCCGGAAACTGGCCTCCGAACTCCTCATCGAGGCGCCGGCGCGCATCGCCATCGACGCCTTCACCCACGAGGCCTTCGCGCGCGCCAAGGGCGCGGCCAGGGAGCAGCGCTACCAGACGGCGCAGGACTATCTGCAGGTGTGCGTCGCATCGCAGCCGCATGCGTTCGACATGGGCATCGCGCATGTCGAAAGCCTGGCAGCGCTCGAGCACCCGGACACCCCGTCGAAGGCACAGGCATTGCTGGCACGCGCAGCCGCGTCGGCCGATGTCGGCACACAGGCGCGCGTGCTGCGCGCACTCGCCGCCTACTACCGCGCACTCGAAAACAACGCGCTCGCCCGCACGCTCATCCATCAGGCGCTGACGCTGCTCGAATCGAATGGCGACGATGCCCTCAAGGCGTCGGTGCTGCTGGAGCGCTGCGAGCTGGCGATCTCGGACCGCGAGTTCGAACTCGCGCAAAGCATCGGCCAGCGCGTCCTCGCCACAGTGCAAGGCGGCGACGGAGACCGCCTGACCGCGCAATGCTTGCGCCAGGAAGGCGTCATTGCGCACCTGCGCGGCGGCGCCGCGCGCGCGCTCGAGATCTTGCAGCGCTCGGCGCAGCTCAGCCGCACGCCGCATCCGCAGCATGCCGACCTGGCGCGCACCCTGCACCGAATCGCGATCGTCCACCGCGATGCCGGGCGCATGCGCGATGCGGCCAGGGCCATCGACGAAGCCGCGGAGTGCGCGAAGCTGGCCGGCGCGCCGATACGCCATGCGCTCGCACTCGCGCTGCAACTGAGGGTGCACAGCGACGCGGGAAACCCATCCGCCGCAAAGGCGGCCCAGGCCGCGCTGGAATCGGCGCCGATCCAGCAGTCCGGCGCCGGCCGCCTTCTATCGCAGCTGAGCGACGCATGGCTGTGCTGGCGCAGCGACCGGGTCGCCGATGCGCTGCAGCGCATGGAGCGGGTGCGCAAGCTCGGGCGCGAGGCGCGCGACTTCTGGCTCAGCTTCGCGATCGCGACGAACACCGGCATGGCCATCGCCGGCGCGCGCTACGACCTGGCGCGCGAGCTGATCGCCGAGATCGAAGCCCATCGGCGCTTCTACGAGGGCACTTGCCTGCACGGTTCGGCCCACTTCTTCAAGGCCGCGCTGGCCCATGCGCGCGGTGATCGGGCACAGGCCTGGCGCTTGCTTCGCGAGACGATGGCGGTGTCCACTGCCGGCATCGTCCGCTCCAACGCATGCCTGGCGGCTGCCTGGCTCGCCTGCGAAGATCGCGCGCTGCAGGAGGTACCGGGTTGGCTCGACGAGGTGCCCGCGTGGACCGCGGAACATCCGAACGGCATCATGGTGCTCGCCCGTTACCACTTCGAGCGCGGAGACTGGGCCACGGCCGCGGAGCACCAGGCGCGCTACGTGGAGCACTGGCCGGCCGACGAAGTCACCCAGGACCAGCGGCGCCTTCTGCACAGCTACCGCGAGGCCATGCGCACAGGAAGACCCGTCGCGATGCCGCGCTTGCCGCATCTGCTGAGCTTGCGCTTCTGAGGCAGCGCCCGTCGGCCGTATCGCGGCTGCGAAGGAGGGCGAGGCTCAGGCCTCGGTCAGCGATTGCGCTGCCACCACCGCCTCCGTGCGGTTGCGCACGTTGAGCGCGCGGAAGATGGCTGCGAGATGGATCTTGACCGTGCCCTCGCTGATGCCGAGCGCGCGCCCGATGAGCTTGTTGGGCTTGCCTTGCGACAGCAGCTGCAGCACCTCGACCTGCCGCTCGGTGAGCACCGTGCGCAGGTGGTCGAGGGTTTGCGCGGTGGCGGCGGAAGACGCACGCTGCGCGGCCTCGCCGGCACCGGGCGGCACGCCGGCGACCACGCCCGGCGGGACCGCCGACAGCAGCATCGGCGGAACGTAGACGCCGCCCGCCAGCACCAGCCGCACGGCCGAAAGCATGACTTCGGGCGAGTAGGCCTTCGGAATGAAGCCCAGCACGCCGCGCTCCAGCGCACTGCGCATGATGGCCGGGTCCTCGTAACCCGAGAGCACGATGACCGGCACGGCCGGATGGCGGCGCCGGATCTCGTCCACGTGGGCCTGGCCCTCGGCACCGGGCATGTTGAGATCGATCACGGCCAAATCGATGTCGTCGGAGGCGCCGGCGAGCAGTTCGTCGACGCTCATCGCCAGAACGAACTCGATGCCCGGCTCGATCTCCGACAGCTTGGCCTTGACCGCCTCGATGACGAGCCTGTGGTCATCGGCGATCAGGATTTTCATGGCAGGCCTTAAAAGATTAAGCGTGGTGCACGCAGTCAACTCGAAAGTAGCACGAAAGATAAAGCGGATCACCCCACACGGCAAGGCTCCTCCGCTCCACGAACGACATAGTCCCCAAGCGGTATGGCTGCTGTCCGGGCGCATTGAAAGAATGAATCCAAGATCCACCGCTTCAACAGGGACATCGGCATGTGCCAGCGAGACAGGCGCAAACCCAAGGCTCCCGTTGCCACCGAAGAATAGCGCGAGCGCTTCATGGCTCGCCTGTTCGACTGCTTCAGTCCCCTGTTCACCTTCGGCCTCGAGCTCGATGCGGCCGTCGCAGCAGGCCGTGCCGCGCCCTCGCCCGAAGCCGCGCAGCGGCGTGCGCTCGAGCTGCTGGATCACGCCCGTGTCGCGGCCCACGCGGCGGGCAGCACCGAGGCCCACATCGAATCGGCTTCCTTCGCGATCGTCGCCTGGCTCGACGAGGTGATCGCGCGCCACCCGGCAAGGACGGCTGGCGCCGCGCCGCTGCAGGTGCAGCTCTTCAATTCGAACAATGCGCACAGCGAGTTCTTCCATCATCTGTCGGGCCTGCAGCCGGACGACGGCGAGGTGCGCGAGATCTACTGGCATGCGCTGGTCCACGGCTTCAAGGGCCAGTACTACTTCGAGCGCGGCGACGGCGGAGAACTCGGCAAGCTCAAGGACCTGCACGGCCGGCAACTGCCCGTGCGTCCGCTGCCGCTCGACGCACTGGCCGAGGATCACATCACGCCGCAACCCTACGGCATGCCCGACCCGCCCGGCCCGCGCGTACCGGAGCGACGCGAGCGCGCGCTGCTGCGCGCGGCGGGCGCGGTGGCGCTGCTCATTCCGCTGGCCTACCTGCTGTGGTCGATGCTGGGCGCGCGCGAGCCCGCGCCCACGCTGGCGCAACGCGTCGAGCAGCGGCTGCAGGCCTTTGCCTGTGCAGACCTTGCCGTCGCGATGGGCGACGACGGCACGGCGCGCGTCAGCGGCTTCGTCCCGGCCGCGGAGGACATCGCCCGCGTGGAGCGCGAGGTGCGCGCCATGCCCGGCATCGGCGCGGCGAGCTTCGCACTGCAGCTGCGCATCTGGCCCCATTGCGAAGTGGTGGCCATTCTCAAGCCCTACCAGGCGCGCAACCAGGAGAAGCGGCAGCGGCTGAAGGTGGCCGCGCTCACCGCGCACGAGGGCCGCCTGCGCGAAGGCGACCTGGTGGTGGTGCGCGTCGCCAACGCGGACCACGAGGGCTATCTGCGGGTCGACTACTACACGGCCGATGGCGCCGTCATGCACCTCCATGCGAATCGCGGCTCGCAGCCCCTGCGTGCGGGCGAGGCCATCGAACTGGGCCGCGACATTCCTTCGAGCTGGCTGGTAAGCCCGCCCTTCGGGACGGTGCTGATCACCGCCCTGTCGTCGACCACGCCGCTGAGCGTCGCCGCCGACATGCCGCCCTTCGAACTGGCCTCGGCCTACCTGCAGCGGCTGCGCGAATCGCTGGCCTCCAGCGACGCGGCGGGCCCGCCGATCGCCGACTTCGTGTTCCTCGAAACCGTCTCGCGCTGAGGCTTGCGCGCATGAACGCATGAACGCATGAACGCATGAACGCATGAACGCATGAACGCCTTGTACCCGCTGCCCGCCCACTACGGCGCCCTGCTGTCGCTGTGCCTCGCAGCGCTGCTCATGCTGTGGTGGTTCATGCTGGGGGCGCGGTACCGCGCGCGGCGGCGCCTGCTGCGCCGGCGCATCGAGGCGCTCGCCGTGCCTTCGGAAGCCGCACGGCCCAGCGAGGCCGCCGCCTTGGCCGAGCCCCGCGCCGCGGTCGCGCGTGCGCGCGAGCAGTTGCAGCGTTCGCCCTCGCTGCGCACGCTGCATCAGCCGCTCTACGACCTGCCTTGGCTGCTGTTCATCGGCGACGCGGACGCCGGCCTGCCGGCCCTGCTCGTCGCGGCCCGGCGCGCGGGCGTCGAGGAGGAGCCCGAGGACGAAGGCGACGACTTCTGGCACTGGCACTTCCTGCCAGCGATGCTCGCCATCGAGACCTGTCCCGCCGCGGTGCACGAGCCCGCGACGGCGCACGAGCGCAACCGCTGGTACCAGTCCCTGCTGGCGCTGGCCCATCAGCGCGAGCGCCTGCCGCTCAACGGCATCGTGGTCTGCGTGAGCGCGGCCACCCTGCTCGGCGATGCGCAGCGCCTGCCGGCCGATGCGGCACGCCTGCGCCGGCGCGTCGACGAGGCGGCCGAGCTTCTGCGGCTGCAGCTGCCGGTCTATCTGCTGGTGACCGGCCTCGAGCGGCTGCCCGGCTATGCGGTGCTGCACGAGGCCCTGCCATCCGCGGTGCGCGCCCAGGCGCTGGGCCATCGCCTGCCCTACACCTCGACCGCGGTCACCCGGTCGGATGCGCTGTTCGAGCCGCTGGCGCTGCGCCTGCATGCCCTGCGCATGGGCCTTCTGCGCAGCCAGCCGGAGCCGTCGCGACGCCAGGCGATCCATGCCTTCGTCGAGCAGGTGCGCGCCCTGCAACCCGGCCTGCGCACCTTTGCGCAGCAGCTCTTCGAACCTGCGCGCGGCGGCCATGCGGCGGCCCGCTGGCGCGGCCTTTATCTCGTGGCGGCACCCGGCGACAGCAACCAGTGCGCGTTCGTCGCGGATCTGTTTCAGCGCTTCCTGCCGGCCGACCAGCCCCTGGCCCGATGACCCGCTCGGCAGTGGGCCAGTGGGCCAGTGGGCCGGCTACTTGTCTTCGATGCGAATCTGGCGCGCGCCGAAGGTCGTGGTCAGCACCAGCGCCTTGCCCGGCTCGACCACGCGCACCTCGCGCCAGCGCGCGCGGTCCAGGTCGCGATAGGCCGCGATCACGCCGATGGCCTTGATGTCCGCGGCCAGCGTCATCTCGAGCTTCTTGCTGTCGCCGGGGCGCAGCAGCATCTCCTCGCGCTGCGCCATCTCCGCGCCCAGCGTGGCTTGGTCCTTCTCGAAGAGCGAGAAGAAGTCCGCCGACTCGAAGGCGCCGCTGGTCTTGAGCGCATAGACGCGCACCGTGAGCGGCGAGGCGCGGCCGCGCGCATCGGGATTGGCATCGGCGCCGGCCACCAGCGTCATCGCCACCGGCGTCGTGATCGGCTTCGGCGGCGGGGGGCTCGAACAGCCCGCGGCGCCGACGAGCCACAGCAGGATGCCGAGCCCGGCAAGCCGCCGCCGAGCCCTCGCATTCGAGAGACGTCCATAGGGCGAACGGCGTGGTCCGGGCTCTTGCATGCTATTTCCTTCGTTGCATTGACCAGGGCAGGGGCATCTTTGATTATCGACAGTCAATTCGAACAGGCAACATGCTGACACCCGAACTCGTCGAAGCACTGCAGGCTCCCGTCAACGAGACCTCGCCCTGCGGCGACGATCTGGAGTACGACCCGGCGTTCACCGCGCTGGAAGCGGCGGCGCAAGGCAAGCCCGAGCAGCAGTTCGGCGACACGGTCATTCCCGCGGTCGATCCGGAGTGGCGCACCGTCGCCCAGGCGGCCCAAGCCCTGCTGGCGCGGACGAAGGATGCACGCGCGGCCATGCTGCTGCTGCGTGCCAGCACACGCACGCAGGGCGTGGCCGGCTTCGCAATGGGCCTGCGCCTGCTCACCGGACTGCTCGATCGCTACTGGGATGGCATACATCCAAAGCTCGATGCCGACGACGACAACGATCCCACCATGCGCCTCAACGCACTGGCGCCGCTCACCGACGAGGGCATGCTGCTGCGCGACCTGTACGACGCAGGCATCGGCACGGCGCGCGGGATCGGCCCGATCCGCGTTCGCGACATCGCCATCGCCCACAATGCGCTCGCGCCTGCCGGGGCCGAGGCTGGCTACAGCGCGGCGCAAGTCCAGGGCGGGCTCGAGAGCATCCATGCGGAGGCGCCCGAGCTGCTGCAGACGCTGATGGAAGCGCCCGCGCTGGTCGCGAATCTCCAGTCGCTGATCGTGGAGCGCACCGGCCGCGCGGATTCGATCGACCTGTCGCCGCTGCGTGCCATCGCCAACGTGCTCGGCAAGGCCGCCGCCGCGGTGGCGCCGCCGCCATCGACCGACGAGTCCGCGTCCGAAGCGTCCGAGGGTGCGCCTTCGCCCGCCACCGGCAGCGCACGCGCCGCCGCGCCCGGCGAGATCCGCAACCGGCAGGATGCGCTGCAAACCCTCGACCGCGTCATTCATTACCTCGAACAGGCCGAGCCGGGCAACCCCGCGCCGCTGCTGATCGCCCGCGCCAAGAAGCTCATCGGCGTGAGCTTCTTCGAAATCATGGCCGATCTGGCGCCCAACGCGCTGGACACCATCGAGACCGTGACCGGCAAGCAGGTCACCGAATAGGGCCTGCGTCGCGCGCGGCCCTTCCTACCTACCCCTCGCAAGGAGCACCTCCATGTCCAAGAGCAGCCAGAAGTTCATCGCCCGCAACCGGGCGCCGCGCGTGCAGATCGAGTACGACGTCGAGCTGTACGGCGCGGAGAAGAAGGTCCAGCTGCCCTTCGTGATGGGCGTGCTGGCCGACCTCTCGGGCAAGCCGGCCGATCCACTGGCGCCGGTGGGCGACCGCAAGTTCCTGGAGTTCGACGTCGACAACTTCGATACCCGCATGAAGGCCATGAAGCCGCGCGCCGCCTTCTCGGTGCCCAACACGCTGACCGGCGAGGGCGAGCTCAAGGTCGACATCACCTTCGAGAACATGGACGACTTCTCGCCCGCCGCGGTGGCCCGCAAGGTCGATGCGCTCAACAAGCTGCTCGAGGCGCGCAACCAGCTGTCGAACCTGGTGACCTACATGGACGGCAAGGGCGGGGCCGAAGAACTTCTGGCGAAGGTGCTCGACAACCCGGAGCTGCTCAAGACGCTGGCCGCCAGCAAGAAGCCGGAAGAAGGCACCGGCGCGCCGGCCGCCTGAAGCCCACCCCATTCGAACACGAGGAGAACGCACCATGGCCACCGAAGCACTCGACCAGCAGAGCGCACTGAAGGACGTCGCCTACGAGGGGAGCGACTTCGCGTCGCTGCTGCAGAAGGAGTTCAAGCCCCGCAGCGACGAAGCCAAGACCGCGGTCGAAGCGGCCGTCCTCACGCTGGCGCAGCAGGCGCTGGCCAACACGCAGATCATCGGCAAGGACGTCACGCAGTCCATCCAGGCCATGATCGCCGCCATCGACCGCAAGCTCACCGAGCAGGTCAACAAGATCCTGCACAACGAGGAGTTCCAGCAGCTCGAAAGCGCCTGGCGTGGCCTGCACTACATGGTGAACAACACCGAGACCGACGAGCAGCTCAAGATCCGGGTGATGGACATCTCGAAGAAGGAGCTGCACAAGACCCTCAAGAAGTTCAAGGGCGCGGCCTGGGACCAGAGCCCGATGTTCAAGAAGATCTACGAGCAGGAGTACGGGCAGTTCGGCGGCGAGCCCTTCGGGGCGATCGTCGGCGACTACCACTTCGACCAGAGCCCGCCCGACGTGGAACTGCTGGGCGAGATGGCCAAGATCGCGGCCTCGGCCCACGCGCCCTTCATCACGGGCGCCAGCTCGAACCTGATGCAGATGGAGTCGTGGCAGGAGCTCGCGAATCCGCGCGACCTGACCAAGATCTTCTCCACGCCCGAGTACGCCGGCTGGCGCAGCCTGCGCGAATCCGACGACGCCAAGTACATCGGGCTGTGCATGCCGCGCTTCCTCGCGCGCACGCCCTACGGCGCCAAGACCAACCCGGTGGAGGAGTTCGACTTCGAGGAAGACGTCTCCGGCGCCGACCACAGCAAGTACGCGTGGGCCAACGCCGCCTACGCGATGGCCACCAACATCAACCGCTCGTACAAGCTCTATGGCTGGGGTTCGCGCATCCGCGGCATCGAGTCCGGCGGCGCGGTGGAGAACCTGCCCCTGCACACCTTCCCGAGCGACGATGGCGGCGTCGATCAGAAGTGCCCGACCGAGATCGCCATCAGCGACCGGCGCGAGGCCGAGCTGTCGAAGGCCGGGCTGCTGTCGCTCATCCATCGCAAGAACTCCGACTTCGCGGCCTTCATCGGCGCCCAGTCGCTGCACAAGCCGGCCGAGTACGACGACCCGGACGCCACCGCCAATGCCAACCTCGCGGCGCGCCTGCCCTATCTCTTCGCCTGCAACCGCTTCGCGCACTACCTGAAGTGCATCGTGCGCGACAAGGTCGGCAGCTTCAAGGAAAAGGCCGACATGGAGCGCTGGCTCAACAAGTGGATCACCAACTACGTCGACGGCGACCCGTCCACCTCGTCGGAGGAAACCAAGGCGCGCAAGCCGCTGGCCGCGGCCGAGGTGGTGGTCGAGGAAGTGGAAGGCAATCCGGGCTACTACAGCTCCAAGTTCTTCCTGCGCCCGCACTACCAGCTGGAGGGCCTCACCGTGTCGCTTCGGCTGGTGTCGAGGCTCCCATCCGCCAAGGGCGGGAAATAAGTTCTGGCCGGCGCAGCGCCCGCATTCCCCAAGCATTCATCCACGTCCCAACTGAAAGGTGCGCATCATGGCAGTAGACATGTTCATCAAGATCGGCCCCGTCGACGGCGAATCCTCCGATGGCAAGCACAAGAAAGACATCGACGTCCTGGCCTGGAGCTGGGGTGCGTCGCAGAGCGGGACCACGCACATCGGCACCGGCGGCGGGGCAGGCAAGGTGAGTGTCCAGGACCTGTCCTTCACCAAGTACGTCGACTCGGCCTCCCACGCCCTGCTGCTCGCCTGCTGCAAGGGCACGCACTACGACAAGGCCGTGCTGGTGGTGCGCAAGGCCGGCGACGATCCGCTGGAGTACATCAAGATCACGATGGAAGACCTGATCGTCACCAGCATCAGCACCGGCGGCAGCGGCGGCGAGGATCGCCTGACCGAGAACGTCACGCTCAACTTCGCCAAGGTGAAGTTCGAGTACGACCCGCAGACCAAGAAGGGCGGCGGCGAAGGCGTGAAGACTGCGGCGTGGAACATCGCGGAGAACGCGGCCTACGGTTGAGTCTCGCCGCTTATGGCATCGGCTGGGTCGTCTCGTCGTCCGCATGCGCCCACAGCGCGAGGGCGGTGTAGTTGTCCTGGCCCGGCTTGGCCAGGGCCCTGATCCGGGCGTCGAGCTGCTCGACCCAGCGGCTCGGCGTCGGCGAGGTCTGCAGCGTCTCCCGCAGCACCTCGTCGCCCAGCGCCTCCCAGACGCCGTCGCTGCACAGCAGCAGCACGTCGCCCTCGGCCAGGGGCATGGGCGCGGAGACCGTGATCTCCGGCGGTTCCTCCACCGAGCCCAGCGCCGACAGCAGCATGTTGCGCTGCGGATGACTGCGCGCGCCTTCCTCGTCGAGCATGCCGCCCGTCACCATCTGCTGCACCAAGCTGTGGTCCGTGGTGCGCGTCACCAGCGCGCCGGCACGAAACAGGTAGGCCCGGCTGTCGCCGCTGTGCGCCAGGGCGATCCGCTGCTCGTGCAGGTCGATGGCGGCGAGCACCACGGTCGAGCGCATCTGTGCCAGCTTGCCGCCTTCGGCCTGGCGCGCCACGATGTCGAGGTTGGCACGCACGACCAGCGCCCGCAGCAGCGCCGCGTCGAGGCCGGGAGAGGCGGCGAAGCCGTCCAGCACGCTGCCGCGGGTGATGGCGGCCGCGACGTCACCGCCGCCATGCCCGCCCGCGCCGTCGGCCACCAGGCAGGCGACGAAACGGCCATCGTTCCATTGCCCGAAGACGTCCTCGTTGTAGCGCCGGCTGCCTTGCCTCGACAGGGTGACGATCTCTATCTCCACGGCCCTCTCCTTTGTTCTTGGTTTTTCCCGATCAGCGTTTATCGGACTTCAGGCGCGCCATCTGCGCTTCGTAGGCCTCGAGGAAGGCCTTGCCGAACAGGGCGTGGAAATCGTCCTCCGCCTCGCTCGCGATGCCGCCGTAGAGCGCGATGAACTGGTCCCACAGCTTGGCCTTTCGGTTGGCGGCGAACAGGCTGTCGAGCGCCGACCTGGCCGTGATCTTCTTCTCCAGCTCGGCCGGCGCGAAGCGCTCGATGACCTGGGCCAGGGCCGCGCGCATGCCGACCATGACGCCGAACTGGTGCGCGCGCAGGTCGTCGAAGGCATCGCGCATCGCGGCCTCCGCCGGCATGAAGCCGCGCATGCCGGGGCCCAGCAGATGCGCCAGCGCGACTTCGGCCGAGGGCGAGAACTTGAGCGGGTTGTTCGCCTGCGCCGCGATCATCGTGACCTCGGCACGCAGCTCGCGCTTGAACTCCTGGCGCGTGAGCAGGAGTTGCAGCGTGCCCTCGGTGGCCGAGCGCAACAGCACGCCGATGCGCTCCATGAGCTCCGGCGTCAGCTGCGGCGGCGCCTGGTGCGTGCTGCCGAGGCCGCGCAGGAAAGCGGCCAGCAGCGCGTCGGGCGTGGCCGCGGGCGTTGCGGCGGGAGGTGTCGGCTGCGCGGGCGCAGCTTGCGGCACGGGCGCCGCGGGTGCGGCACGGATGGCCTCGCCGGTCATGTCGTCGAAGCGCGGCGGGGCTGCCGGCACCACCTCGCGCGGCGGCGTGTACGCGAACTGTCCGACCGGAAGATGGTCGCTGCGCGCCTGCGCCGCCGGTGCCGCCATGCCCTGCAGCGCCGCGAGCGGATCGGCCGACGAAGCGGTGTTGGGTTGGCGCACAGGGCCGGCGAGCGGCGAGCGTGCGAGCGGATCGCCGCCGCCGGTGCCGCCGAGGCCGAAGAGCTCGTCGATGCCGCTCCCCTTGGGCGCGGTGGACGACAGGCCGAGGTCCGAGAAGTCGTCCAGCGGCAGACCGCGTGCGGGCGTGGCCGCCGCGCCGCCCGAGGAAGGCGTGGAGGGCGTGGCGGGCGCAAGGAGGTCCGCGAAGGGGTCGTCCGCCGAGGCCGAGGGCGTCCGCCCGGCGCCGAGCGGATCGGGAAAGGGCCCGGCCGGTGCCGCCGATGCACGCACCGCCGCCGGCGCATCCGCGGGCGCGGCGGGTCCGAGCCCGGCCAGCAGGTCGGCGAAGGGGTCGTCATCGGCGGGCTGTGCTGCGAGCGCCTGCGCCTGGAGCGGTGACGCGGCGGCCGGTGCACGCCCCTGCGAGGTGAGCAGCTCCACCACCAGCTCGAAGCCGCCGATCACCAGCCGGTCGCCCTGCGACAGCGCGGCCTCGTGGCCCGCACCCAGCGGGTGTCCATTGCACAGCATCGGGTTGCTGCCGCGATCGACGATGAAGAAGCGGCCATCGCGGCACAGCACCTGCGCATGCACGCGCGAGACGGTGCGGTCCGGGTCTTCGAGCACCAGCGCGTTGGTGGCCGCGCGCCCGATGGTGCCGCCGTCGGCGCCGAACTGGGCAGCCAGGGCGCGCGGCGCGGGCGCACCCTGGTGGGAAATGACGGCGATGCGGATCACGAAGCGGCTCCTTCCGGGGCTTGAGGATACGACCGGATCGATCGTCTAATGGCTGCCATGCTTCGATCTCCCGTGCCGAGTTTCAAGGTCCACATCATGATCCTGGCGTCCCTCGCTGCCTATCTTTCTGCCTGCACCGGGCGCGTGCCCGAGCAGCCCGGCGACTTGCCGAATCCGAAGCTGGCGGAACTGATCGACAGCGCGATCGCGCGCGAGCTCGCCGCCATGGACCCGGCCGTGCTGCCGGGCCTGCTGCCGCAGGCGGGCGAGCAGGCGCGCCGATGGCTGCAGGAGATCTCCGAGGTGGTGGCGCGCTGCCGCTACGGGCCGGGCAGCAATTCCAAGTCGAACCTTCTCGAATACGACATCGTGCTGGCCACGGGCGAGCAGATCACGGGGGTCTACAGCGGCCAGCGCTGCTACTACCCCGTGGCCAAGCCGCTGGTGATGCGCGTGCGCTTTACGGGCGGCCAAGTGCGGGAGGTGATGACGGACGGGCGCGAGCGCGAGCGTCCGGTGGACGCGTCGCTGGGCGAGATCCAGCAGTTCGCCGAGCGCGTGCTGCGCGCCGACTGGAAGCGCAGCCCCGCGCGCTACTTCCGTGCGGCCAGGAGCAGCGACGACATCGCGCGCGAATGGGACGTGCGCAAACCCTAGCGTCATGGCGCCAGCAGCAGCAGCAAGGTCTGGCTCGGCACGGTGCGCACGCCCGGGCAGTTGGTGCTGTTCTGCAAGGAGCTGCTGGTCAGCCGCGTCGCCGGCATGCCCTGCAGCAGGACGGTGAAGGCACCGGTGAGGTGACGGCTCGGGCCCATGACCGTCCCCGACGCCACGCCCAGCAGCACGCCGGCGTTGTCGCCGTTGGTCATCGGAATGGTGGTGCCCAGGTTGTGCGCAGGCCCGCCCATCACGAGGATCGTGGGGCAGTTGGGGATGGCCATTGGTCCCATCGCGATGTTGGGATAAGGCACGGGGATGGGTGAAGGCGCGGCCGGCGTCATGCAGACGTCGGGGAAGCCCATGTCGGTGCCCATCAGCTGGCAATTGGCAAACATATCAGCGACTCCACGGGGTGGGTTTCATCTCAACCGAAGTGGATCTGCGCGCCGCGCGCCTTGACCAGCTCGCGCCCGTTGATCAGCGCATGCTCGCCCTCCAGGCGCATCAGCTGCTGAGCCTGCACTTCCACGTGGGTGGCGCTCACCTTGTCCATGCCGTCGGTGTGGCGCAGGTAGCTCTTGCCGAAGTGCTCCACCCTGTCGACCACGCTCGACAGCAGCGCGCCCACCATCTTGATGCGCGAGGCCACGAGGCTCAATTGCCGGGCCACCACGTCGGCGCTGTCGGTGGCCAGCGTGCTGCGGCGCGCGCTGGCGTCCAGCACCTCGGTGCGCAGCTCGATGCGGGCCGCATCCAGCGCGAGGGTGCCGTCTCTGACCTCGAGCCGCATGTCGCCATCGCAACGCAGCACCTGCGGCGTGCCCTCGTCGCGCTGGAGCACGGCGAGCACCCAGGTGTCTCGCGGCGGCGCCCGGAGGCATGCGACGCTGTCGCCGGCGGCCGGCGCCAGCAGGCAGCTCGCGGCGCGCGTGGCCGGCAGGCGCAGGCTGCCGCTTTGCACGACCAGCGCGCCGCTTTCGTCCGCGCTCACGGTGCCGATGAACCATTGGCCGGCGAGAGGCTGCTCCGAGGCCGCCTCGGGGCGCGGCGGACGGCGGCGCTTGCGTACGGGAACGGCAGGGGATAGGGGTTCGCTCATGGGGATAGCCTCGCGAAAAAATCAATGCGGCCCGGTGTCATGCGGCCAAGGGCTGCCAGCGCTCGGCGGCCTGCAGGTCGGGGTCGGTCTCGAGCGCGCTGGCGCGGTCGCTCATCAGGGCCTCGTCGGTGCGGCTGCCGTGCAGCACGGTGCGCGTCATTCGGGCACCGCGCAGATCCGCACCGCTCAGGTCGGCGTGCCGGAAGTCGGCGTGGCCGAGTTCGGCGTTCTGCAGCTGCGCGCCGCCGAGCACCGCGCCGGCGAAATGCGCCTGGTGCAGCTGGCAGCCATTGAAGCGCGACCGCGGCAGACGCGCGCCGGTGAACAGCGCCTGTCGCAGATCGGCGCCACTGAAGTCCACGCCCGCGCCGGCCGCGTCGCAAAAGAGCGAGGCCGGCGCGTTCGCCTGCACGAAGCGCGCACCGTCGAGCTGCGCGCCCTGGAAGTTGCACTGGCGCAGCCCCACGCCGCTGAAATCCGCGCCCGCCAGATCGGCAAAGGAGAACTGGCAGCCTTCCAACTGCAGGCCGTCGAAGGACTTGTTCTTCAGCGACGTGCGGAAGAAGCTGTTGCGCAGCATGCGCGCGCCCGCCCAGCTCAGCTGCGTGAGCTCGCATTCGCTGGTGGTGGTGTATTGCCAGCTCGTGCCGTCCAGGCATACGTCGAGCAGCGAAGACTGGCTGAGCAGCGCCGAATCCAGGCAGGCGGCGCGCAGCACCGCGTGATCGAGCTTGCACTTCGAAAGAGTGGCCATGGCCAGCATCGCGTCGGCCAGCTGCGCGTGGGCGAGATCGCACTCGGCGAACACCGCGCCGTGCAGGTCGCAGCGGCGCAGGTCGGCATGATCGAGCAGGCAGCGGTTGAAGACGGCGCGGCGCATCTGCGCGCCGGTGGCCAGCACGCCGCGCAGGTCGCACTGATCGAACACCGCTTCGCGCAGATCGGTGCCGCGCAAGTCGGCCTCGGACAGGTTCACGCGCGTGAACACGCCGCCGCCCAGCCCCAGGCGCGCGTAGCTGCCCTTGCTCAAGTCCTGGCCTTCGAGGGTCTCGCCCATGGAGACGGCCAGCGTGAGCAGCAACGGCGTCATGGCACGGCCTCCTGCTGCTCGCGGGTGAGGCGCGGCCAGGTGCGTGCACGGGTGAGCAGCGCGCCATCGAGCCGCGTGGCCGCGTCCAGGCGCACGCGGGCCAGGTCGGCACCGAACAGGTTGGCGCGCCGCAGGTCGGTGCCGCGCAGATCGGCATGCTGCAGGACGGCGTCGCGCAGGTTCACGCCCGAGAGATTGGCTCCGGCACAGTCGGCGCGGTGCAGCAGCGCGCCCTGGGCGTCGGCCAGCCGCAGGTCGGCACCTCGCAGTCGGGCCCCGGACAGGTTGGCGCCGGCCAGCAGCGCGCGCACCAGCCGCGCGCCACCCAGGTCGCTGCCGCCGAAGTTGAACCGCTGCAGGTCGGCGTCGCTGAAGTCCGCGCGCGCCAGCCCGCAGCCCTTGACCGCCACCGCGCCGGCCGCCTTCGCACCGTGCAGCATGACGCCCTCCATCCGGCAACCGACGAAGGTGCTGCCTTCCAGCACCGCGGCCCGCATGTCCAGGCCGGTCAGATCGCATTCGATGAAGTTGCAGGACGAGAGGCGCGCGCCCGGCCAGCGCATGCCTTGCAGGTCGAGCTTGTAGAAGGTCTGGCCTTCCAGATCGGCTTCGCTCCAGTCGCCCTCGCCCCACGTGCTTTCGAGCAAAAGGGCCTGGGTGAAACGGGCGCGGCGCGCCTGCGTGCCGGCGAAGCCGCAGCGCATGAGCACCGCCTCCGAGAAATCGGCGCCATCGAACACCGCGCCGGCGAGCCGGGCGCGACCGAGATTGGCCTTGCGGAAATCGGTGCCGATGGCGGTCGCGCCATCCAGCACCGCGTGGGCGAGCACGGCACGCTGGAACTTGGCGCCCGACAGATTGGCGCCGCGGAAGTCCACGCTTTCCAGCCAGGCTTCGCGCAGGTCCACGCCACGCAGGTCCAGCCCGGAGAAGTCCGCGCCGGTGAAGTCGGCGCCGAAGAAGCACCGGATGCCGGCCGCCACCGCCCGCGCCACCTCATGGCGCAAGCCTGCGGCCTCGGCCGCCGGCATGCGATGGGCCGGTGGTTGCAGGTGCGCGCCCTGCAGGTAGCCGGCGCGATGCGTTTCCGCGAGCACGTGGAGCTTGCGCATGAGCGGCGGCAGCTCGAGCGGCGGCTTCAGGTCTTTGGAGGCGGCCTGGATCTGCGCCAGCTGCGCCTGTGCATCGAAGGCCGGCGGCCCGCGATGGCTCAGCTCGGACAGCGGCACGCCCTTGGCGGCCGCCATCGCCAAGCCTTTCTCGAGCAGGCTGAGCGCGTCGTCCACCGCAGCCCATTGCTGCTGCTGCGCCTCCTTGAGCTTGGCCTCCAGGTAGGCCGGCAAGGCGTCGCCGGTGGGCGGCGGCTCCAGCGGCCGCATGCGGATGCCCAGCGCGTCCGGGTCACGGCCCATGGCGCGCACCTTCTCGCGCGCCATCTCCACATCGAGCTCGGCGCGCCGGTACTGCGCCTTGGCCTGCAGGCCCGCCATGGCGAAGGGGGCCTTGGCGTCCTCCACGGCCGGGTCTGCGGTGACGATGCCTTCGGGCAGCAGGTCGCTGTCGATCAGCGAATAGATGGCGCCCAGCGAAGGGTCGGCGCGGCGCGCAGCCGCTGCCAGGTAGTGCGCATCGTCGCGGGCCTGGCCGAGTCGCTCGACGGCGCCGAGCAGGCTCGCCACATCGGAGGCGTCGTCGGTGCCGACCTCGGCGAGGCCCTGGAAGATGGCGATGCAGCGCTCCGCATGCGGAAAGAACCACAGCGTGGTCAGGCGCAGCGGCACCTCGCGAATCCTGGGCTCGCCCTCGGGCATGGCATCGCCGACGAAGACGCGCGCGCGCAGCCCGGGCAGGCGCCCTTCGAGCAGCGGCCGCGTCGGGTGCATGTGCTGGAAGGAGAAGGTTTCGTCGCCCGCCAGCGGCGTGTCCATCCACTGGTCGGACGGGGCCAGGTTGAAATAGCGCCAGTCGGTGTCGGGCGCGAAGCCGGGCGCGTGCTGCTCCATGTAGTTCGCGTCGTAAGTGCCGCGGTAGGCAACGCGTTGCGGATGCATCGGGTCGAGCGCACCGAAGCCCGCCGGCGCAATGGCCTGGCCGGGTTGCCGCAGCCTGTCGCCCGGCAGTTCGAGGTTGGGCAGCGCCACCACGCCATCCTGTGCCAGGCGGCCGCGGCCGGCGGGGTTCGACGGGAAGTCGGGGCCGCCATAGGCACGCGCCCAGTCCAGCGGCATCGAAGCAAAGGGGGCGGGCGCGCCGGGATGCGCGCCATTCCAGCTGCGGTCGCCGAAGGCCAGCACGGTCTTCTCGCGCCCGCCCACGCGGGCCCGCACGGCGCAGGCGTTCTGGTGGGCGGGCTGGTCGGGCGGCGGATGCGCATGGCCGTGCACCAGGAATTCGGGCGTCAGCTTGGACACGCCCTCGTCGATCATCGGCTGCGCCATCTCCTTGGCCAGGAAGGCCCACATGGACTGCTCGGCCCACAGCGTGCCACCTTCGCCCTGGTCGAAGGGCAAGTGAAGGTAGGCGCTGATGCACAGGCCGAAGCGCTTGCGGAATTCGATGGGGCGCGTCGACAGTCCGAGCGCCTGCGGCTTGAGGACTTGCATGAGCGCGCTGCTTTCAGCCTCCGCCGCCACCACCGCCACCGCCACTACCACCGCCGCTACCACCCGAGCCGCCGCCGGTACTCGGTGGCGTCGAGGGCTGCGCGATGGGCGTGCCGTCCGCATTGGTCGAGGCGCCATCGCTGGCCAGCTGACCCGCGCCGATCGCATCGGCGCCGGTGAACAGCTCCAGGAACACCTGCAAGCCCGTGCCCACCACCGGCACCGCGCCCAGGATGCCCTGGTTGCGCCGCATGTTGGTGAGCATCGCCATCGCGCTCAGCCGACCCGCCAGGCCGCTCATGCCGGCCGCCTGCGCCTCGGCCGCGGCCTCGGTCAGGGCCTGCGCCGCGTCGGCGTACTGCTTGAGCGTCGCGGCGATATCGACGAAGGCGCTCCCGGCGCCGGCCACCGCGCCCAGTGCACCCGCCACCGCGGCGCCCGTGGCGGGGCCGCCGCCTCCGCCGGGCGAAATGGTCTTGAGCGGCGTGAGGTTGACGTCGGCCGTGGAGATCGACTTGATCTCCGGCGCCACGCAGTTGACGAGCTTCACTCCCAGCGTGTTCTCGATGAACACGCCGCCGTTGTTGCTCATGGCCAGCGCCAGTGCGTTCTCGATGTTCAGGCCCATGAAGGTCGAGCGGTTGATGCCGAGGTTGGCCTCGCTGTTGGTGCCGATGTAGCCGCTCGTGTTGGGCCCGAGGATGGTGGTGTTGGAGCCGATCGCCGTCTGGTCGATGTTGCCCACCGACATCAACTCGATCCCGGTGTTGCTCATCAGCCTGATCTTGTTGGCCATCAGGTTCAGCGGGCCGGTCGGTACCGTGATGTTCTTGGAGCTGGAACCCGTGACCATCCAGTCGATGTGCGCCGTCTCGAAGCTCATCGAGGCGGCCTTGTAGCTGAGCTTGCCCGTCACCGACACCGTCTGGTTGCCCACCACGGTATGCGATTCGCCGGCGCGGTAAGTGGTGGTGCGCGCGCCCACCACGTCGAGGACGCTCTTGCCGCCCACGGTGAGCGCATCGTTCGCGTCGACGAAGCTCGTCCGGTTGCCCACCACCTGGTTGTTCTGGTTGCCCTTGACGGTGTTCTTCTGGTCCACCACCACCATGTTGGTGTCGTTGCGCGTCACCGTGCTCTTGCGGTCGCGGTCCACCAGGCTGGTCTGGTCGCGCTTGACGGTGATGGACTGGTCCTGTCCCACGCTGGTGCCGTCGTCGCGTTCGACGCTCTTGCTCATGTCCAGCTCGGCGTGGATCGACAGCTTCTCCTCGCCCTTCTTGTCCTCGAACATGATCTCGTTGTAGTTGCCCGCGTTGCCGCCCGGCGTCGAGCGCGTCTTGAAGCCGCTCTGCGTGGGCGACTTGTACGGGATGGTCTGCTCGTCGTTGTAGACGCGCCCGACGACGATGGGCCGGTCGGCATCGCCATTGAGGAAATCGACGATCACCTCCTGCCCGATGCGCGGGATGAAGTAGCCGCCCCATCCCTTGCCGGCCCAGGGCTGCGAAACGCGCACCCAGCAGGTCGACTTCTCGTTGCGCTTCTCGCTGCGGTCCCAGTGGAAGTGCACCTTCACGCGGCCGTGCTCGTCCACGTGCAGCTCCTCGCCCTTGGGGCCGACCACGATCGCCGATTGCGGCCCGGGCATGGTCACGCGCGGCGTGAGCCGCGGCGGCTTGAAGGGCGCATCGAGCGGGAACACGGTCAGCAGGAAGGTGCAGATGCCGCGTTCGCCGGTGCGCATCTGCGGCGTGTCGTCCAGCAGCTCGTGCAGCACGCCGAGCGTGTCGGCGTTGACGGCGTCGTCGGCCAACGCCTCCTGCAGCAGCTGGCCGACCGTGCGCGGCTTCTCGCGAAACTCCAGCGCCTCGTAGCCGGGATGCGTCACGATGAAGGTGCAGGCGCCGATCACGTAGTCGCCGTCGCGCATGCCGTCGGGGTCGCCCTCGTAGCTGAAGCTGCGGCCGGCGGCCACGTCGGGCCAGGAGGTCAGCGCCCATTGCCGGTCGCGCCGTGCCACCAGCTCCTCGCCGCGGATCTTGGCCGTCTTGTCGGCATCGTCGCTCGAGAAGTAGCCGCCCGGATATTCGAAGACCTCGAGGCCGGCGAGCTCGTGCGTGTCTGAGGCGTCCATGTCGGCGCCCAGCTTCTTCTTGATGGCCTTGAAGTCGCTGTCGCGCGCCGAATGCTTGCCGGTGTCGAAGCGCCGCGCGCTGATCCAGCGCGTGATCTCGTTGAAGCGCCCTTCGCTCGCGGCATCGTCGACCCAGTGCAGTGTGCCGGTGACCGGAAGCTTCGCGTGCGCCACGTCGCTGCTGTCGGCCAGGTGCATGGTGCCCGGCGCGTCGTGCGCATCGAACCAGTAGTAGATGCCCTCGTCCTCCAGCAGGCGCGAGAGAAAGGCGTAGTCGCTTTCCTGGTACTGCACGCAATAGCGGCGCGCGTTGTGCGTGCCGAGGACGTTGTCGCTCTTGACCTTCTTGAAGCGCTTGACCGGGCTGTCTTCGAACACCGCATCGAGCACGTCGAGCACCGGCTTGTCCTGCTGGATCCAGGAGTTCTGGCGCTTGGTCAGCAGCCAGAACCAGGAGCGCAGCTGGATGCGGTACTCGAAATGGCGCCCCACCTGCGAGGTGCGCATGAAGCGCACCGCATGGCCTTCGCAATGGCGCTCGTGCTTGCCGCCGTCGGCGTCCAGGAACTCGATCGTCAGGTCGAAGGCACGGCCCAGGATGTCCTTGGCGTCGATCTGCTGGTTCTTCGACAGCACCGACAGCTCGTACACCGACGGCCGCGAGAGGCCCTCGTGGCCCACCACGCTCCAGAACATCAGCTCGCCGTTGACCGGCGAATCGCTCTTGAGGGTGAACTGGATGTCAGCGGCCATGGCTCATGCCTTCCCCGGAGGCCGGCTTCCTGCAGGACACCAGCCACCCCTCCACAGGCTTGAGGTTTTCCATGCGCAGGTGCACCGGCTCCAGGCCATCGACGGCCAGGCCTGCTTCCGCGAGCACCGCTCGCAGATAGCTTTCGCGATGGCTGTAGCGGCCGTTCGGGTTGAGCTGAAAGGCTGCGCCGGCAGGGCCGGCCGAGGCTTCCACGGTGAAGATCAGCCATCCCTGCGGCCGCAGCGCTTTCGCGGCCGCAAGTACGACGCAACGCAGGTCGCCGAAATAGCACAGCGTGTCGGCCGAAACGACGAGGTCGCAAGAGCCCGGGGCCGCGGCCTCGAGGAAGGCGGTGAGCTCCGCCTTGGTCAACGCGTCGTACACCTGGCGCGCCTGCGCCTTGGCCAGCATCCGCTCGGACAGGTCGACGCCTTCCAGCCGTCGCGCATACGGCGCCAGCAAGGGACCGCACAAACCGGTACCGCATCCGGCATCGAGCACGGCCAGCGCGCGCCGGGCTTCGCCCACGCGCTGCGCCACCGCCTGGGCGATCAGCGACGGGGCACGATAGTCGAGCATCGCGAGCTTGGCATCGAAGCTGTTGGCGAAGTCGTCGAAGAGGGTCTCCACATAGGCGTCGGGCGCTCGATCGGGCACCGCGTCGCCGGTGCAGGCCGCGAGGTGGTGCAAAGCCTCGGGATGGCCGGGGTCTTCGGCGAGCCAGTCGCGGTACACCTGCGCTGCATCGTCCAGCCGCCCCAGCATCTGGTAGGCCATGCCGAGCGCGTGGCGCGCCTTGACGAACTTCGGATTGACCACCAGCGCCTCGCAGCAGGCGGCGAGCGCCTCCTCGTGGCGTCCGAGGCCATTGAGCAGCCGGCCGAGGTTGGTGAACGCATCGGCATACGTGGGGTCGAGCGCGATCGCTCGCCGGTAGAAGGTCTCCGCTTCGGCCGGACGCCGCTGCTCCCGGCGCAGGACACCCAGGTTGTTCTGCACGTCCGGCCGGTCGGGCGCCAGCGCACAAGCGCGCTCGTAGGCATCGGCCGCAGCGTCGACCTGCCCGCTCTCCAGCAGCACGTTGCCGAGGTTGTTGTGCCAGTCGGGCACGGCGCCGTTCAGGGCGATCGAGCGGCGGATCAGCCCGAGCGCCTCTTCGCTGCGCCCGCGCTGGTGCTGCAGCACGCCCATGAAGTGCAGTGCGGCGGCATGGTCGGGCGCCAGCGCGAGGATGCGACCATAGACGCTCTCGGCATCGTCGAGCCCGTTGGCGCGGTGCATGGCGATGGCGAGCTTCAGGGCATCGTCGAGGCTCACCTCCTTCGCGCGCTCGTAGCCTTGGGGCGGCTCCAGGCGGTCGACGTGTTCGTCCGCCAACGGTGCTTCGTTCAGCTGCATTGCGCCCAATCCGGGTTGTAGCTGGCGGGGCTGACCATCTTTACCGCACCGCAGTACAGCGACACCGCCGCCCACGCATAGCTGTCGGCATTGTTGAGTGTTTCTGCGAGGCTGAGGGCTGCGTAGGTGTTCTCGTGCGCGTAGGCTTCGTCATCCGTATTGAAGTACTTGTGCGTTGCCTCGTGAATGACGATTCGCGCATAGCTCAGCGCCGAATAATCCTTGAGCCTCTCGAGTGAGACGTGAATCTCGCCATTGCGAAACCCGCTGATCGTGTTGGAGTAGTACTTGGCGTCTGTCGTGCGCCAGGTGTTCGCGTCGTACTTTGTCTTGGTGGGGCTCACGAAAGCCTCGGTAGTCAAATTGGCCGCCGCAGGATTGACAACTCCTCCGCTTTCGATGTCGCGACGGCTTGCATCGATGTCGATCAGATACACCCCCGTGTTGAGGTGAAAGCTCAGGCTCAGCATGTTCTGGCGAATCTTCTCCAGCACCCAACGGCGGTCCTTCTCGAAGACTGCGCGCGCCGAGAATTTCTTGTTCACGACGTTGTCCTTGAGCGTGCCGCCGGCGTCGTCGCCTGCAATCAGGTGAAAGTGCGCGGCCAGCACCTGCTGCATCAAGGCGGACTCCTTGCGGCGCAGCATCAGGATGGCGGCAAACTCATCGTTCACGCTACGCATGATGCGTGCGGCCAGGTTCGTCCCCGCTACCGCGGCCGCCTTCATGGCATCGCTCGGATAGTGGGTGGCCGAGGGGTACTTCTTGTACCCGATCATCAATTGCGACGACAGCACCTCCATGTGGTCGGTGAACCCTCGGCGCGGGTCCGCCGGCACGTGCGCGCCGATGGCCTTGCGCACGCCGACCTCGGCCTTGCGCACCAGCGTGCTGGGCTTGGTGAATCCAGTCATGTTGCGACTCCTTGTGCAGTGGTGGCCGGCACGGGCTCACTCGAACGCGTAGTTGAACTGGCCGTCGTGCACGCCGACCCGCGCCGCGACGATCGGCTTGCCTTCCATCATTCGATGCAGGAACTCGCGGCTGATGTCCGGCAGCATGGTGTTGGTGAGGATCGCGTCGATCATGCGGCCGCCCGATTCGCTCTCGGTGCAGCGGCTCACCACCAGCTTCACCACCTCGTCCGTGTAGTCGAACGGGATCTGGTAGCGCGCCTCGACACGCTTCTTGATGCGCTTCAACTGCAGCTCGACGATCTTGCCGAGCATGTCGTCGCTCAAGGGGTAGTACGGGATGGTGACCAGCCGCCCGAGCAGCGCAGGCGGGAAGATCTTGAGCAGCGGATCGCGCAGCGCCTTGGCCATGCCTTCGGGGTCGGGCATCAGCTCCGGGTCCTTGCACAGGCTTGCGATCAGGTCGGTGCCGGCGTTGGTAGTGAGCAGGATCAGGGTGTTCTTGAAGTCGATGCTGCGCCCTTCGCCATCTTCCATGAAGCCCTTGTCGAAGACCTGGAAGAAGAGCTCGTGCACGTCGGGGTGTGCTTTCTCCACCTCGTCCAGCAGCACCACGCTGTAGGGCCGGCGGCGCACGGCCTCGGTGAGCACGCCGCCCTCGCCGTAGCCCACGTAGCCGGGCGGCGCGCCCTTGAGCGAGCTGACGGTGTGCGCCTCCTGGTACTCGCTCATGTTGATGACGATCATGTTCTGCTCGCCGCCGTACAGGGCCTCGGCCAGCGCGATCGCGGTCTCGGTCTTGCCCACGCCCGAGGTGCCGGCCAGCATGAAGACGCCGATCGGCTTGGTCGGGTTGTCCAGGCCCGCGCGCGAGGTCTGGATGCGCTTGGCGATCATCTCCATCGCGTGGTCCTGGCCGATCACGCGCTGGCCGAGCAGCCGGGGCAGGTTGAGCACGGTCTCGATCTCGTTGCGCTGCATGCGGCCGACGGGGATGCCGGTCCAGTCGGCGACCACGGAGGACACGGCCTGCGCATCCACCGAGGGCAGGATCAGCGGCGACTCGCCCTGGATCTTGCTGATCCGGCCTTGCAGCTCATGCAGTTCCGCCAGCAAGGCGGTCCTCTCCGCACTCCCTTCCGCCGCGGGCGAGCGTTGGGGCGGCGTCTCCTTCGCCGCCGCCGTGCCGCTCCCTGCGCCCTCCCCGGCTTCGGCGGGGAGTGCTGCATCCACGGGCTTGTTGCCGGCGCGCAGCTTGGCGCGCAGTTCGAGCAGACGATCGACCAGCGCCTTCTCTTCCTTCCAGCGCGCATCGAGCGCCTCGAGCTGCGCCTTCGATTCGGCCAGCAGCGACTGCACCTGCGCCGAGCGCTTGCCGACGTCGATGCCGATCGCTTCCTCGCGGCCGATGATCTCCTGCTCCACCGTCAGCGCCTCGATGCGCCGCTGGCAATCCTCCACTTCCGGCGGCATCGCATGCTGCGAGACCGCCACCCGCGCACAGGCGGTGTCGAGCAGGCTCACCGCCTTGTCGGGCAGCTGGCGCGCGGGGATGTAGCGGTGCGACAGCTTGACCGCCGCCTCGATGGCCTCGTCCATCAGCTGCACGCGGTGGTGCTTCTCCAGCACGCTGGCCACGCCGCGCAGCATCAGGATGGCCTTGGTCTCGTCGGGCTCGGGCACCTGCACCACCTGGAAGCGACGCGTCAGCGCCGGGTCTTTCTCGATGTACTTCTTGTACTCGGCCCAGGTCGTGGCGCCGATGGTGCGCAGGTTGCCGCGCGCCAGCGCGGGCTTCAGCAGGTTGGCCGCATCGCCGGTGCCGGCGGCGCCGCCCGCGCCCACCAGCGTGTGGATCTCGTCGATGAACAGGATGATCGGCGTGGGCGAAGCCTGCACCTCGTCGATCACCTGCCGCAGCCGCTGCTCGAACTCGCCCTTCATGCTGGCGCCGGCCTGCAGGAGGCCGATGTCCAGCGTGAGCAGCTTCACCTCCTTGAGCTGAGGAGGCACGTCGCCGCGCGCCAGCCGCTGCGCGAAGCCCTCCACCACCGCGGTCTTGCCGACGCCCGCTTCGCCCGTGAGCAGCGGGTTGTTCTGGCGGCGCCGCATCAGGATGTCGACGATCTGGCGGATTTCCTCGTCCCGCCCGGTCACCGGATCCATCTCCCCTTTCTTCGCCTTCTCCGTGAGGTCGACAGCAAACTTCTTGAGCGCATCGCCCTTGCCCATGGCGGCGGGCGCCATCGCGCCGGCGTCTTCGCCGGGGGCACCGCTGCCCATGCCGGTGCCGTCCTGCGCGCGCATCTTCGATTCGGGCGAGGGGTCGCAGATCTTCGCGAAGTTGTCGGCCAGGTCCTCGACCTTGACCTTCTCGAACTGCTTCGACAGGCCCATCAGCGGATTGCGCAGGCTGGGCGTCTTGAGCATGCCGACCAGCAGGTAGCCGGTGCGCACCTGCGCCTCGCCGAACTGCAGGGTGGCATAGGTCCAGGCGCGCTCGATCGCGTTTTCGATGTGCGGCGAGAAGTCGCTGATGGCGGTGGCGCCGCGCGGCAGGCGGTCGAGCGCGGCCGTCATGTCCTTGGCGATCACCGAGATGTCCAGGCCGTAGTGCTGGATCACGCGGTGCAGGTCGGAGTCCTGCGCCTGCAGCAGCTGGGCGAACCAGTGCTCCAGCTCCACGTAGGGGTTCCCGCGCATCTTGCAGAACACGGTGGCGCCCTCGATCGCCTTGTAGGCGAGCGCATTGAGCTTGCCGAACAGGGCGGTGCGGTTGATTTCACTCATGATGCCTCCTGGAAAGCCGCCTCCGGGGAGGCATGCGCCCCTCCGGGGGCAGCGAACGAATGTGAGGGTGGGGCCCCATGGAATCTCCTCGTGTGCATGACGGACAGCCCCTCGGTTCTTATGAAAGTGCAGTGCGATGCATCGGCGCATCGCCCTCGATACGGACATCGGCCGCGTCGCGCGCGCGGCGCTCGCGGCCCAGCCACGAGACCCAGCCCAGCCGCGGCGCATTGCCCTTCAGCGCGCCGAGGCGTGCGGGCGGGAGCTCTTCCTTCTGCAGGATCAGCTCGGCGTCCCAGTACAGCTCGTCGCCGAGCAGTTGCTGCATCCAGCGCCGCAGCGCGGGGCGACCGTCGCCGGTGGGCAGGAACATCCGGTACTGCTCGAAGCCCAGCGGCCCCAGGTGGAGGCGCACGCGATGCTGGCGGTCCCACGCGCGCCGCCCCAGCATCGCGCCCAGGCCCAGCGAGCGCGAGGCTTCGCCGCGGCCGAGACGGGTGAGCTCCTCTTCGGGCAGTGGCATCCAGTGGCCGACCCAGGGCTCGAGCCGCACCGGCACGCCGAAGTAGCAGGCCAGCACGGCCTCCACGCCCTCGGCGTTGTGCACCTGCCGCAGCAGGCGGCCCGCGAAATGCAGCCGCGCGTCGTCGTGCACCTCGTCGCGCTGCTGCCGCGCAGGCGTGCCGATGCCGACCAGCGCGCCGACCTGGCGGCGGAAGCCGTCCTCCTGCGGCCGGTCCAGGCCCACCGCCGGCCGTGCCTGCGCCCACGCCCGGTAGAAGAAGAGCGAGAAGCGGTGCGAGAAGGTGTCGAGGAAGGCGAGCCAGGTCGGGTCGCCATGGTTGATGGTGCGTTCGCGGATGAAGTCGCTCAGGTGCACCGGCAGCGGCCCGTTGGGGCCCAGGTAGCCGAAGAAGTGCTGGCGCAGCCGCGGCGGCGAATGGGCACTCGCGGGCTCGAAGCGGCTGAGGCTGGCGGGCGCGAAGGACAGCGAGGGCTCCTGGCCCACGCGCAGGGGCTCGGCACCTGGCAGCAGCGCGCGGCCCCAGCGCGGCGCGTCGGCCGCGATGCTTTCGAGCCGGCGCATGAGCGCGAAGTAGTCGTAGGCCCAGGGCTGGTCGCCGCAGGCCTGCAGGTGCAGCCCGATGCTGCCGGGCGGCCGCGCGCGGGCGGCGGCGGCGGTCGATAGAGCCCCCACGCTTGTCACTTCGTGTACTGCGCTGCCCCCCGAGGGGGCCTTCGCGCCTTCGGGCGGCCGGGCAGCGCTCGATAGAGCCCCCACGCTTGTCACTTCGTGTACTGCGCTGCCCCCCGAGGGGGCCTTCGCGCCTTCGGGCGGCCGGGCGCCGCTCAATAGAGCCCCCACGCTTGTCACTTCGTGTACTGCGCTGCCTCCCGAGGGGGCCTTCGCGCCTTCGGGCGGCCGGGCAGCGCTCACAGGATCGGGCGTGCTCCGCACAGCGGCCTCCATCGCATGATCTCGCCGCGGCCCGGCGCGGTGAGCACGGTCTCGACGAAGTGGTTGACCTCCACGTGCCGCGCCAGGTAGCGCGCCATGACGGCGCCGAAGAGAAAGGCGCTGTGGCCATGGAAGGCATTGCGGTCGACTTCGAGCGTGACCTCGAGCCCGCGGCCGAAGGCGATCGGGCCGGCCAGCGGCAGGCGCCGTGCCACCGGCTTCGATCGCACGGAGAGCAGCCCGCGCACCTGGGCCTGCCGCACCTCGTCGCCGTGCACCGCGTAGAGCATGAGCATCTCGCGCAGCGCGGCCGCACCCTGCTGCGCGGAGCTGTCGGCGAGCGAGAGGTAGTTGAGCGCCAGGTGGTCGATCACGCGCCAGCCCAGGCCGTGATTCACCACCGGCGAGACCGGCCGCGACGGGCCGCGCACCATGCGCACGCGTTGCGCCGGGAAGGCGTCGATGCAGTCGAAGTCGTTCTCGCGGCCCAGCGGCATCAGGAGCGGCAGGTCGCGGTTGGTGACCAGCGCGCTCACGGCAAGCTGGCGCAGCGATCCCGCATAGGGCGCCTGCTGCGGGTCGACGATCTGCATGTAGACCTCGGAGCCGATGTGGCTGCTGCGGTGGCCTTCGGTGCGCTGCCGGGCGGAAGGCATGCGCGGCTCGCGCGTGGTCGTGAAGTAGGCGGGATGGCTGTGGCGGCTGCCGTGGAAGGCGGCGTAGAAGGGGAGGAAGGGCTGCTCCGGCGCGGCGTCGACGCCGCCCGGGCTGCCGTGGCCGATCACCTCGGTGACGGTGTGGACCTCGAAGTCCTGCGGCCGCGTGCGCTCGGGCACCAGGTGGAACTGGCTCACGCCTTCGTTCACCGTCACGCGGTCGAGCCGCTTGGCGAAGAGATTGATCGCCGGCACGCAGTGCAGCTGCACGTTGTCCGCGCTGACGAGTTTTTCGAGCGCCGCGTCGCCGCGCGAGAACAGCAGCACCAGCTCGATCTCGCTCACCGGCATCGCCGACAGCACGCGTTCCAGCCCGACGATGCGCGCGAACTGGAAGCGCTGCGGGAAAGCGAAGTACTCCTGCACCAGCCGGTGGCCCGAGAAGCCGGTGGCGGTGACGGGCAGCAGCGCTTCGTCGTCCTCGAAGCCGACGGGCTGGACTGCGCTCGCAGGCAGCTGGCGTACCGCGCCGGCCGCGGCGCCGGCCGACACGCCGCCCGCCGACAAGGGCTGCACCAGCACGCCGAGGGGGTTGCCGAGCACGCACTCGTGCAGTTGCCAGGCCACGTCCTCGGCGCCGCCGAAGTGGATCAGCAGCTCGTCGAGCGCGACCTGGTCGAACTTCAGGCCCGCGGTGGCGCGCAGCGCGATGCGCAGGCCGCCGCGGATCTCGCGCGCCTGCGGATGCTGGGCCAGCGGCAGATCGGGCGCATAGGTGAAGTACTGGGCGCGCTGCACCTCGACCGGCCAGACGCGCAACGCGCGCGCGGTGCGGAACTCGCAATGCGTGTTCTGTCCCACGGCGTGGCGCGCGCGCAGGCCGCTGCCGCGCGGCAGCGTGGGGCCGCTGGCCAGGTTGGCATCGTCAGGGTCGACCGCCAGGGACACGACGATCATCGAGGGCGTCGGCGCCATGAACTGCGGATAGACGATGTCCAGCAGGTGGCCGGTGAAGCGCGGGTATTCGGCATCGAGCTTGAGGCCGACGCGCGCGGCCAGGAAGGCGGTGGCCTCGATCAGCCGTTCGACATAGGGGTCGGCGACGTCCTGGCCCTCGATGCCCAGGCGGTGCGCGATCTTCGGGAAGGCGCGCGCGAACTCCCCGGCGCTCTCGCGGAAGTAGCGCAGTTCCTGTTCGTACAGGGTCAGCAGGCGCGGGTCCATGCAGAACTCGGGGAGGCTTTCTGGAGGGCGATGGCCCTGGGTCTTTGTTCTAGGGTTGCGCTTGTTCCGAGGCTGGAGCCGGGATGTCGCCCCGGCAGGCGAGTCACTTTCTTTTGCTTCGCCAAAAGAAAGTAACCAAAGAAAAGGCGACCCCATTGGCCGCGACCCTGCGCTTCGCTGCGGGAAGCCTGCGGTGCTCGCTTTTCGCGGGGTCCGCGCAAACTCGCTTCGCTCAAACACGCGCGGCCCTGATCCGCGAAAAGCTGCGCTCCTCGGCTACGGCCAGAGGGGATCTCGACTTCAACGCGCCATGGCGCGTCCTTTTGTGGGATGCGCGAGCACCCGCGCTGCGGGTCCTCGCTCACGCTGCACAGATACATGCCGTCGAGATGGGCCTGCACATGTTCCAGGCCTTGCGAAGCAAGGCCGTTGGCCGCCGAGCGCAGCGATGGCCCGACCCACCTCCCCTCTGCGCGTGCCGAGGAGCGCAGCTTTAGGCGGATCAAGGGCCGCGCGTGTTTGAGCGAAGCGAGTTTGCGCGGACCCCGCCTGAAGCGAGCACCGCAGGTTGCCCGTAGCGAAGCGCAGGGACACGCCCAGTGGGGTCGCCTTTCTTTGGTTACTTTCTTTGGCGAGACAAAGAAAGTAACTCGCCCGCCGGGGCGACATCCCGGCTCCGGCCTCGGAACAAGCGCAAGGCCAAATCGAGCACCCAAGGCCCTCACCCCAACCCTCTCCCGCAAGCCGTAGAGGGAGCAAGACAGCATCCAAGACCTCACGCCGGGGTGATTCATGGCTTGACCGGCCCTAACGCTGCGGAAGCGCCACGTCCTCGATCTCGATGCGTCCCTCTTCCAGGTCGATCCGGCTGCGCATCAGGAACTCCAGCGGCACCGGCTGGGCCCAGAGCAGGCCGCGTATCTGGAGGCCGATGCGGTTGTGGGAGTCGAGTGCCGAGCCTTCCATGACGAGTTCCACTTCGAGTGTGCGAGGGAGGATGCGCGGCTCGAACTGCAGGATGGCGTTCTTCAGAGCCTGTTCCATGCTGACACGCTGGATGGAGGACGTGAACTGGCCGGACAGCATAGGCAATCCGTAGTTGAGCACCGAGCGCGCCGCGTTCGGATGGCGCTTGTCGTCGAAGGGCAGGCCGTGGCCGGTCGCGTTGAGCAGCCACGAGAGATCGCGCAGCATCGCCTGGCGCAGGGCTTGGCGGGTCAGGGTGCGCTTGTCGTCGCTCTCGCGCTGCTCGGTGGGCGCGAGGTCCACCAAGCGATCGAGCAGCGAAGGCTGCAGGCGCTCCTGGGCGATCTGCTCAGACATGGGCGGGCGCCTGCTGCGGCGCTGCCGAGAACAGGATCTCGCGCACGTCCAGCATGGCGTGCTCCTCGCCGTCGTCGCTGCCGAACATGCGCTGGCCCCGGCCGGCCCACACCTCGGGCCGCAGTTCGCGCCACTCGGTCTTGCGCGCGAGTTGCAGCACGCCTTCGCCGCATGCATGCGTGCCCTCGTAGCGCGTGGGCACCAGGGCCAGGGTCTCGCCGCCGTTCTCGAACTGCAGGTGGGCCGGCAGCCACACGCAGTCGCGCAGGTCCTCGGGCGGGTCGAACTTGATGTGCGCGAGGCGTGCGAAGGGAATCCAGTAGTAGCGGCCGTTCACGAAGGCCTCGAGCACCGGGCCCAGCCGCATGTCGGCGTCGGCGAGCCACTCGAAAGGCTTGCCGTCGAGCGTGCCCGGCGTGGCGGGCGCGGCCTCGAAGGCGCGCTCGCGCAGGTCTTCGGCCAGTGCCGCATCGCCGGCGCCCTGGCGCAGCAGCGACTCGATCAACAGCGCGAGCCATTCGTCGGGCTGGCCGAAGACCATCGGCGTGCGCGTGCCGGCGAACACGTCCGCGCGCAGGCCTTCGCAACGGATGGCCTCGCCGTAGACCTGCTTCATCGGCACGGCGAGCGCATCGAGCTCGGCCGCGACGTTGAGCTGGTTGAGCGCGCGTTCCCACTGGCCGAGCACGCACAGCAGCTGCGCCATGAACACGCGCAGCCTGGCGTCGGCCGGCCTGGCGCGTACCTCCTCGCTCAGGGCCTTGAGGGCGCCGGCGGGGTCGGCGGTTTGAAGAAGTTCGGCGGATTGCGTCATGCGGTGCCTTTCGTGGGCCGGGGATTCAATCGGCGTTCATCACGCAGCTGCGAACCGCGCCGCGCTGGCCCGTTCCCTTCTGCGACGCGGAGCGGATCTCGATCTTGCGGTAGCGGAAGAACAGGATCTCGCAGGGGCGGCGCGGGGAGCCGCCGGTCAGGATGGAATGGGTGTCGATGCGCGCGCCCTCCAGCACGATCTCGAGCGTGGGCTGCATGTCCTTCGACGAATCGCCGCCGGCCTTGAAGACCGACAGCTCGACCTTGATGTCGCTGTCCTGGTTCTTCATCAGGCTGGCGATGGAGGCCGTCGCCGCGTCGCAGTTGCGCACCACGATCAGGCTGTGGTTGCGCACCTTGCCCTTGCTGGCGCCGGGCGGGGTGACGACCTCGGCCAGGTAGGCATAGCCGGCGATGTCCATTCGCTGCTTGCCGTCCTCGTACTGGCGCGCGGACTCGCCCTCGACGACGCTGCCCTTGTTCTCGATGAGCATCGCGAAGTCGTTGTTGCTGGCGCCGGACATGTGGTCCAGCAGGCGCAGGGCCTCGTCAGGGTCGAGGGTGCCGTCGATGGTCCAGGACATCTGGTTCTCCTTGGGGATGGATGGGTGAATGGGGCTGGCTCGCTCTCTTTCCTTCTTCGGATGGGGCGAGAGATTGGGGGCTCGGTCTGTGGGTTGCTGTGGGTTCGAGGCCGGAGCCGGGATGTCGCCCCGGCAGGCGAGTCACTTTCTTTTGCTTCGCCAAAAGAAAGTAACCAAAGAAAAGGCGACCCCACTGGCCGCATCCCTGCGCTTCGCTCCGGGAAGCCTGCGGTGCTCGCTTTTCGCGGGGTCCGCGCAAACTCGCTTCGCTCAAACACGCGCGGCCCTGATCCGCGAAAAGCTGCGCTCCTCGGCTACGGCCAGAGGGGATTTCAACTTCAACGCGCCATGGCGCGTCCTTGTGTGGGGCGCGCGGGCGCGCGCGCCGCGGGTCTTCGCGCACCCTGCACGCACTCGCACGCGCACAGGCACAGGCACGCGCACGCACATGGCAAGGGGGTCTTGCGCTGCGGTGATGACGGAACTCAGTCATCCACGCACGCGTCTTCCTGAGGCACCAGGCATTGCGGCAGGTCGGCGCCGACGGCCGCGCCGCGCGTGCGGATCGATGAGGTGGAAGCCGCCGCCACGGCGAGGCCGCGCGGCAGCAGGACCCAGAGTTGGCCACGCTCCTTCATGCGACGGGCCTGGGTCGCGGCCTGCTGGCCGTTGCCGAAGAAGTAGTCGGCGCGCACCGCGCCGCGGATCGCGCCGCCGGTGTCCTGCGCGATGGTCAGGCGCTGCATCGGCGCGCCGCTGTCGGGCGTGCGGGTGGAAACGAAGACGGGGTAGCCCAGCGGGGTGGCGCGCGGGTCGACCGCGATCGATCGGCCGGGCTGCAAGGGCACGCCGAAGGCGCCCACCGGTCCGCCCGCCGTGCCGCCGGCCTCCTTGAAGAAGACGTAGCTCGGGTCCTTGATGCCCGAGCCGAGCACGGGGCCGGCCGCGCGCCGCCCCGGCACCACGACGGCGCCGCTGGCCGCGGGCAGCGCGAGCGTGAAGCCGCGGGTGCGGATCACCGTGCCGTCGTCGACCTCGTCATCGCCGTCGTCCAGCTCGAGCTCGACGCCGAGGCCGCGCGTCTTCACCCGGCTGAGCGCCTTGCCCGAGGACGATTGCGCGATCGTGGGCCGGAAGGGCTGGCCGTTCTGCTCGGCATAGGCGACGCGGATGACCTCGCCACTGGCCAGGCGGATGCGGCCCGATCCCTGGATCTGCATCTCGTAGAGCGCGCTGGCGTTGTTCACGAAAGCCAGCACGCGGGCGTTGGGGGCGCCCTTGGTCTCGATCTCCTCGCGCGTGTAGTAGGGCAGCAGGCGCCGGCCTTCGATGCGCAGGCGCACCTTGCGGTCCAGCGTGTCGCGGGTGACGGCGGAGAGGTCCAGCGCGTAAAGGCCCGGCGCGCCCATGTCGCGCGTCGAAAGCCCCTGCTGCACCACCACGCTGCGGCCCTCCACGCGCACGGCCACGGTGCCGCTGCCGGGCGGCAGCTTGCGCGCATCGGCGAAGAGCATGTCCTCGGGCTGGCCGTAGACCGGATAGATGTACGGCGGCGCGTAGTTGCGGCTGCCGGCGATCTCCGGCTCGAAGTAGCCGGTGACCACGCCATCGGGCCGGCGGTCGTCGTCGCGGATCTGGTAGGCGGAGAACTCGCGCTCGAAGAAGCCGCGGATGGCCGGGTTGCTCTTCGCGTCCACCGACGCGGCGCGCTGGCAGATCTGGCGCCACTCGGCACCACGGCCGGTCAGCACCTTGCAGCTCCCGAGAAAGGCCGGCCAGCTCTGGGCGAAGTCGTCGCGGCCCCAGCCGGGGACCGCCTCGTAGCCGACCGCGGTGTAGGTGGCGAGCTGGGTGGAGAAGGTGCGCGCCTGGCCCGCCACGCTGGCGCCGCCGGGGACAGCGGCCGGCCGCGCGCTTTGCGTCGGCACGCTCGGCGCAGACGGCGCAGCTGCTGCAGGCGCCGGTGCAGCGGCAGAAGCTGCCGGCGGCTGGGCCGCCGGTGCCGCGCCGGTGCCGGTGCCGGGGCCGGGGCCCGGCATCGCGCCGCAGGCCGCCAGCAATGCCGCGCCGAAGGCGGCACCACCCCAGCGTGCGGGCGCGCCACCAAGGGTCGAGAGAAAGGCGATGGGGGCTTGTGTCATGGAGAACTCCTGATCCGAAGGCACGGGGCGCAAGCGCCCGAGGCCTGAAGACGTTTACTTCTCGGTGATCTTGAAGAAGGCCGTGCCATAGGCGTCCTTGCAAGGCGTGTCGGGCGCGCACACGGGCTTGCCCAGCAGAGGCGGCGGGCCGCTGCCGCGTGCGGCTTCGAGGGCCGCCAGCACCGGCAGCGGGAACTGCGGAAACACGCCCTCGCTCTGGATGCCGGAGCCGCTGAAGTCACGCTCGTTCTGGCTGACCAGCACCGCGAACTGGTTGATGCCGGGCGGCCCGCCCGCATCCATCGGCCAGGAGGCGCGCGGCAGCGTGATGCCTTGGCCGGCAGCGATCTTGTTGTGCTTGTCCAGCAGGTTGGGGAAGAGCAGGAACAGTTCGCCGCCGCTGGACAGCAGGTAGACGTAGACGAAGCCCTCGCGCTTGCTGCGCAGCTCGAAACCGAGCTTGTCCTTGCCGACCGCGACTTCGCTCTTGCGGGGGCTCGCCGTCACCTCGAAGCCGGGCGCGGCGCCCTCGGCGAGCGATTGAAGCGACTCGGCCGGGGTGCGCGGCTTGACGGGCGGCGGCGGCGGCGGCGCCGGCGCCTGCGCGAGCTCGGCGGGCGGCGGCGCGGCGCTCACCGGCGCCTGCGCGCCACCGGGGGCGCCATCTCGGCCTTGCCACCACCACCATCCGCCGGCCGCGGCCAGCACGGCCACCGCGGCCACGCCTGCCAGGCCCGCAGCCCTGCCCTTCGCAGTTACCGCAGTTGCCGCAGTTGCCGCAAGTGCCACGGGTGCCGAAGGCGCCGCGGGCGCGAGGGCAGGCGGCGTTGCCGGCCCGCGCGCCGGGGCAGGCGCGCGCGCGGAGGGCGGCCGGATCACGGTCGCCCCGCCGTCCAGGCCCAGCGCCTCGCGCAGCGCGGCCATGGACTGCGGGCGCGACTCGGGCCGCACACCCAGGCCGGCGTCGATGGCCGCGAGCAGCCCGGGGCTGTAGCGCTGGCGCAGCGCCTCGTTGCCCGAGAGCGGGACGTAGCTGTCGGCCAGCAGCCGCGCCACCGAGGGCGGCGGCGCACGGCCGCTCACCGCCACGTGCATCACGGCCGCCAGCGCGTAGACGTCGGTCCACGCGCCCTGCGCCATGTCCGGCATCTCGGCGTACTGCTCGATCGGCGCGTAGCCGGGCTTGAGGATGACGGTGATGGCCTGCGTCTTGTCGGTGATCACCCGCCGCGCGGCGCCGAAGTCCAGCACCACCGGCCGGCCCGAGCCCTCGAGCAGGATGATGTTGTCGGGCGCGATGTCGCGGTGGTAGCAGTGGGCCGCGTGCATCACGGCCAGCGCCTGCGTCACGCCGTCCATGATGTGCAGCAGCCAGCCTTCCGGGGCGCCGCCCGGCATCGCGTGCAGTGCCTGCCGCAGGGTGTCGCCGCGGTAGAAGGGCATCACCATGTAGGTGGTGCCGCGCTCCTGCCAGAAGCGGTAGACCTTCAGCAACGAGGGGTGGTCGAACTGGGCCAGCAGGCGCGCCTCGTTGATGAAGCTGCGCATGCCCAGGTCGAAGGTCTCGCGGTGCCGCTCCGAGAGCGGGGCGACGGTGCCGTCGGCCTGGCGGGTGGAGAGCGCGCTGGGCAGGTACTCCTTGATCGCGACGACGCGCTCCAGCGTCGGGTCCCAGGCCTCGTAGACCACGCCGAAGCCGCCCTGGCCGACGATGCGCGTCACCTCGAACTCGGCGAGCCGGCTGCCGATGGGGAGCAGGCCGGCGTGCTCGCTGTCGCCCGAGGCGTCGCGCGCGGTGGGCGCGAGCGTCGGGGCCTGGCCGTGCGGCACCGTGGGGGCGCCGCCGACGACGGTCGCGCCTTCGTCCGGCGCGGACTGGCCGGTGCCGGCCCGCGTGAGGGGGTCCTGCTCGGTCATTGGGCAAGCCCCCTCAGGCTCGTCGCTTCGGCCTGCTGGACTTCGAGAAGGCTCATGGCCTGGCTGCGGCCTTGCTCCCCCCGCTTCCGGGGGAGGACTGGGACGGCGGCTTTGGGTGCTGGTGTTGGGGTTGCGCTCGTTCCTGCGCCGGGGCCGGGATGTCGCCCCGGCAGGCGAGTCACTTTCTTTTGCTTCGCCAAAAGAAAGTAACCAAAGAAAAGGCGACCCCACTGGCCGCATCCCTGCGCTTCGCTCCGGGAAGCCTGCGGTGCTCGCTTTTCGCGGGGTCCGCGCAAACTCGCTTCGCTCAAACACGCGCGGCCCTGATCCGCGAA
>NZ_JAVDRF010000018.1:0-84127 GCF_031454625.1 Variovorax soli | reverse complement strand
TTATTACACGGTTTTTTAAGAACCAACAAACTTTTTTGAAGTTTTTTAGAGCCCCGCCAACCACCCGATCAGCCACCAACTCACCCAAACCCCTCTCCCCACCCAGACACCCAGAACAACCACCGAAACCCCTCAGAGCCTCAGCAATCAACCGTCTTAAGCGGAGCCCTCGATTATGACACGGTTTTCAGTCGACTGTCACTTCTCAAGGCTGCCTTTTTCGATTCTCTCTGCGCTTCATTGAAGGTCAAAGAGCAGATCGCGTCCAGCAGAGCCCACGAGTATATGCCAAGTTTTCCGCCGCGCCCCACGGCGCCGTGGCTCCGGGTGGACGCTGGCCCCTAAGTCCTGCAGCCTGACCGGCAGCCCATACATCAAGCGGCTCGGCGAGCCAATCCGATAATCCGGGCCACATGGCACTCATCACACTACTCGACGCACAGCTAGCGTTCGGACACGTCCCGCTGCTCGATCATGCCGACTTCTCGCTCCTCGAATCGGAGCGCATCGGGCTGATCGGCCGAAATGGTGCAGGCAAGTCGACCCTTTTGAAGATCCTGGGGGGACTGGAGAAGCCGGACGACGGCACGCTGCAAGCCCAACAGGCCTTACGGGTCGCGTACGTAGCCCAGGATCCGCAATTGGCCATGGATTCCGACGTATTCACAGCCGCTAGCGCCGGGCTGTCCAATGCCATCGCGCTTCGCGAGCAATATCTCTCCGGCGACTCGGGCCTGGACTTCGACGCGCTGCAATCGCAGATCGAAGCCGTCGACGCCTGGAACTGGGAGCAGCGCGTCGAAGAGACCCTGCACCGCCTGCATCTCGATGGCAGCGCACGCGTGGGCACCCTCTCGGGCGGCACCCGCAAGCGTGTGGCCCTCGCGCAGGCGCTCGTAGCCGCGCCTGACGTGCTTCTGCTGGATGAGCCAACCAACCACCTCGACCTGGACTCGATCGAATGGCTCGAGCAACTGCTGATCGATTTCAAGGGCAGCGTCGTCACCATCACCCATGACCGCAGTTTCCTGAACCGCGTGGCAACCCGCATCGTGGAGCTCGATCGCGGCAAGCTCAACTCCTACCCAGGCAACTTCGAGCGCTATCTGGCGCAAAAGGAAGAGCAGCTCGCCCAGGAAGCTATCGTCAATGCAAAGGCTGACAAGCTGCTCGCCCAGGAGGAAGTGTGGATCCGCAAGGGTGTAGAGGCCCGCCGCACCCGCAGTCAGAGCCGCATCAACCGTCTCGAGGCGCTGCGCGCCCGGCGCACCGCCCGGCGCGAGACCCTCGGCAGCGTCAACATGGACGTGGCTTCGGGCCAGTCGAGCGGGAAGATCGTCGCGGAACTCACCGGCGCGACCAAGGCTTTCGGCGCCAAGACCGTGGTCCGAAACTTCAGCGGCACGATCCTGCGCGGCGACAAGGTCGGCCTGCTGGGACCGAACGGCGCCGGCAAGACCACGCTGCTGAAGCTCATCCTGGGCGAGCTCGAGCCCGACGCCGGCAAGATCCGCCGCGGCACCAATCTGCAGGTCGCGTATTTCGACCAGATGCGCGATGCGCTGCAGCTCGACGCCACGCTGGAGGACTTCATCAGTCCCGGCAGCGAATGGATCGAGATCGGCAACCAGCGCAAGCACGTCAAGAGCTATCTCGCAGACTTCCTCTTCTCGCCGGCGCGCGCGCAGTCGCCGGTGCGCTCGCTAAGCGGCGGCGAGCGCAACCGCCTGCTGCTCGCACGCCTCTTCGCACGCCCGGCCAACGTGCTGGTGCTCGACGAGCCGACGAACGACCTCGACATCGACACGCTCGAGCTGCTCGAGGACCTGCTGCAGAACTACGACGGTACGGTGTTCCTGGTGAGCCACGATCGGACCTTCCTCGACAACGTGGTGACGAGCATCATCGCCTTCGAGGGCGATGGCCTCTGGCGGGAATACGAAGGCAGCGTGGAAGATTGGATGATCCAGTCCAAACGCTCGCGCGAGATCGCCGCTCAAAGTACCCCGGCGTCGCCAGCGCCTCCATCCGTGGTGGCGTCTCCTGCGCCGGCAGCGGCCCCGCGCCCCGGAATGCGCCGAAAGCTCGGCTACAAGGAGCAGCGCGAGTTCGAGACCCTTCCCGCACGAATTGCCGAGCTCGAAGAAGAGCAGAAGCGCATCACCGAATTGCTGGAGCTCGACGGCGGTGCCATCTACGCAAGTGAGCCCTCGCGCGCCGCCGAGCTCGCGCAACGCCACGCGCACATCGACGAAGAACTGCTGGCGGCGATGGAGCGTTGGGAAGAACTCGACTCGGCACGCCAGGGATAGACGACAGCGCCTTCGTCCGACGCGCGGCAGGCCGAGGCTGCGATATATAGAAGCCCATCCAGGCTTCGATCGGGCACATGTTTTCATCCAAGACCATCCACCGCTCCGTCACGGCATGGCGACGCTGCGGCGTGGCCGTGTGCTCAGCCTTCCTTTTTCTCTCGGCCTGCGCCGAGCTTCCGCAGAACGTCCAGAGACCGGTGTCCACCGCGCTCGCTGCCCCGGCCGGCACGTCGCTGGCCGCCTTGGTGCAGGAGCGCCGTCAGGCCGCCTCCGCGCGCAACGAGTCCGGCTTCATGCTGCTCGGCGGGCCGCCGGCCGCTTACGGCAGCCGCCTCGCGCTGGCTGAAGGTGCGCAGAAGACGCTCGATCTGCAGTACTACGCGATCCATGCGGATGCCAGCACCGCGCGCCTGCTCGCCGCAGTGCGCGATGCGGCGCGTCGTGGGGTCCGCGTGCGCATTCTGCTGGACGACTTCCACAGCACGGGTCGCAACGCGCAGGTGATGCGCCTGGCTTTCGAGCCGAACATCGAGATGCGAATGTTCAATCCGGTGCCCGGCTCGCGCCGTTCGAGCGTGACGCGGATGTTCAACGCCATCGAGGATGCCTCGCGCATCCAGCAGCGCATGCACAACAAGCTCTTCATCGCCGACAACGTGCTTGGCGTGACGGGCGGACGCAACCTGGGCGATGCCTATTTCGGCAATGCCGATTCGGGCAACTTCGTCGACATGGACGTGCTGGCGGCGGGCCCGATCGTGCAGGACCTGTCGCGCAGCTTCGATGCCTACTGGAACAACGAACGCGCCTATCCCGTTCAGTCGCTGGTGACGCGCAAGGAACTCGACGCGCTGCGCGATGAGGCGGGTAGCGAGCGCGAGAAGGAAGCGAACGCCGGCGCGCCCCGGCCGCCCGACGGCGAGCCACGGCCGCGCAACGCCGACCCGACGCCCAAGCAACAGAATCGCGCCTGGGACGAGAAACCGATGGACTTGCGCACAGCCAGCTTCGTCTGGGCGCCCGCCGCGGTGCTGGTCGACAAACCGGCCAAGATCCCGGCGGACGCACCGCGCGGCGTCGCTGACGGCGCCAAGGCGCCTGGCCTTGTGGTGAGGCAACAGGGCCAGCGCCGGACAGCGGCTGCACCCACAGGCTCGTTGGATGGCGCGGCCAATGCTGCCGCGAATGGCGACACGGTGGTCGAGGGACTTCTGCAATTGATTGGCCAAGCCCGGCAGGAGCTCCTGATCATCTCGCCCTACTTCGTGCCGGGTCCGGACATGAAGCAGGCCTTCGCCTCGGCGCTCGCGCGCGGTGTGAAGATCCGCGTGCTCACCAATTCGCTCGCTTCCAACGACGCGCCCGTTGCCCATGTCGGCTACGCGCGGCATCGCAAGGAACTGCTGGAGATGGGCATCGGCTTGTACGAGCTGCGCAGCGAACAGGCGGGGCTGGGCAGCGCCTTCGGCTCCGAAGGCAGCGGCAGCGCACCGGGCGAATCGCGTTCGATGCTGCATTCCAAGGTGCTCGTGATGGATGGACGGCTGCTTGTGGTCGGATCGATGAACCTCGATCTGCGCTCGCAACTTCAGAACACCGAGATCGCGCTGCTGATACGCAGCGATGAGCTCAGCCGCGCCGCCGCCAGCCAGATCGAGACCGCGATGAACAAGGCTTCGTGGCACGTCGAGCAGAGCGGCGACAGCCTCGTATGGCGCGCACCGCAGAACAGCGGCCTCGAGGACAGCACGACCGATCCGGACGCGAGCCCCGGCCTGCGCCTGCTCCTCCGGCTGTTCGGTCCGTTCGCGCCCGACAGGTTGCTCTGACGCGCGTCCTCAGAGCTGTGCCCTGACGCGCGCGAACACCTTCCAGAATGTGGCGTCCTGCGCGGTCGCGAAGTTGATGCGCATCAGGGTGCTGGGCGGCCGCCGCGCATGGAACAGTGAACCGGGCGCGAGCAGGTAGCCCTCGTCGAGCATGCGCTGGGTCAGCGCATCGGTATCGACGCCGGTGTCGACCCAGCCGAACAGCCCGGCAGGCTCGGATGCCAGCGTACAGCCGGCCGCCAGTGCCAGCTTCACCGTGCGCCCGCGCGCGCCTTCCAGACGCAGGCGCACGCGCTCGGCATGGCGCCGCAGTTGCCCCTGGTCGATGCACCAGGCGAGCGCCCGCTCGAAGAGCGAAGGCGTGGTGAGCGTGGCCAGCAGCTTGGTTTCGAGCATCCGACCGACGAGCTCCGGCGAGGCCGCCAGGAAGCCGATGCGCCAGTTGGGCGCGAGGATCTTCGCGAAGCCGCTCACGTAGACGGTCCGCTGCAGCCCGTCCAGCGCGCAAAGGCGGGTGGCATGCTCCGGCGCCAGGTGGCTGTAGGTGTCGTCCTCGACGATGTGGAAGCCATGCTGATTGGCCAGCTGCAGCACGCGGTGTGCGCTGCCCGGCGTCAGGCTGTAACCGGTCGGGTTGTGCAGCACGCTCACGCTCACGAAGAGCTTCGGCTTGTGGCCGTCGCCGGCATTGCAGTAGCGCTCCATCACCTCGAGGTCGGGCCCGTCGGCCTTGCGAGGCACCGGAAGGATGCGCATACCCAGCGCCTCGAGGCGCGCGAACTCCAGCGCCCAGCCCGGCTCCTCGACCATCACCGGATCGCCGGGTCTCAGCAGCGTGCGGCTGACGATGTCGAGCGCGTGCGTGGCGCCGACCGTGGTCACGATCTGCTCCGGGCCCGCCGGCACGTTGATGCTGGCAAGCTTGGTCGCGAGGCTGCGTCGCAGGCCGCCATCGCCCGCCGGCTCGCCGTACTGCAGCGAGGCGTCCTGCAGCGCCCGGGTGCTGGTCATGCGCCGTACCGCTGCGGCAGTGAAGGGCGACTCCAGCCACTCCGAGGGAAACACGCCCATGCCCGGCTGCGGCTTGTCGCTCGGCCGGTGGAACATGCCGCGGATCAGCGTGCTCGCGTCCGCGGGTACAGGCTGCGCCACAGGCGGCTCGGCCAGCGGCTTCAAGGTCGACGGGGCCGGCCCCGCACGGGCCGCGATCACGTCACGCACGAAAAACCCGCGCTGGCGGCGAGCCTCGACCAATCCCTGCGCCAGCAGCTGGTCGTAGGCTGCAACAACCGTGTGCGGGCTCACGCCCTGCTGCCGCGCGCACTCGCGCACCGAGGGCAGCCGCGCGCCGGGTGCCAGAAGCCGCGTGCGGATGCGCTCGGCAAAGCGGCCGGCCAACTGCTCGGTCAGCGATTGGGTGGAGGTTCGTGTCAGCATGCGCGGGCGTGCTCTGTGTCGACGATCGGGCCGATACAGGCTCGGCTCATGTTCGGCCATCTGTATCGGTACTGTAATGGTCACCAGTTTAGAGTGTGTCTCCATGACCTGGCAAGAATTCACCGCGCTGCTGGCGCTGGCCACGGCGATGAGCTTCTCGCCTGGGCCCAACACCACGCTGTCGACCGCACTCGCGGCCAACGGGGGCCTGCCGCGTGCGATGCGGTTCATCGTCGCCGTCCCGGTCGGCTGGACTCTGCTGCTCGCCCTGTGCGCCGGCGGCATCGGTGCACTGGTGGTCGCGGCCCCGTCGCTGCGCTGGGTCATTCAGACGCTGGGCGTCGCCTACCTGCTCTGGCTCGCCTGGAAGCTCAGCGGCAGCGGCACGATCGGCCCGGCCGACGGCAAGCCGCTGCAGGTCGGCTTTCGCCAGGGCGTCATGCTGCAATTCGTCAACATCAAGGCCTGGCTGCTGGCGCTTACGCTGGTGGCGAACTGGATCGCGGGCCAGCCCGACGCACTGCGGCGCTTCGCCATCGTGGCGCCGGTGATGCTGCTCTACGCCTTCACCAGCAACTTCGTCTACGCGCTGACGGGCTCGCTGCTGCGCAACTGGCTGGTGCACGGGCAACGCCTGCTCTGGTTCAATCGCGCCATGGCCGGCGTACTGGTGCTCACTGCGTGCTGGATGGCCCGCGTATGAAGGTCAAGGACGAAACCCTCGGCATGTGGCTGGGCGTGCTCGGCGTGGCCTTCTTCGCCGTCACGCTGCCGATGACGCGCCTGGCCACCGGCACCCAGGAGGCGCCGCAGCTCTCGCCCTGGTTCCTGACCTTGGGCCGCGCGGCACTGGCGGGCCTGCTGTCGGTGCTGTTCCTGCTCGCGACGCGCTCGCCGCTGCCGCGCCGCCACGAGTGGAAGCCGCTCGGCATCGCCATGCTGGGCAACGCGATCGGCTTTCCCCTGCTGCTGGCCTACGCCTTGCGCACCGTGAGCGCGAGTCACGCGGCGGTGGTCACCGCCTTGCTGCCGCTGGTGACCGCGGCCTGCGCGGCCTGGGTGCTGCACCAGCGCGCACGACTCGGCTTCTGGCTGTGCGCCATGGCGGGCAGCGCGCTGGTGGTGGTGTTCTCGGTGCTGCGTGCCGGCGAGCAGCAGTTCGGCTTCGCCTGGGGCGATCTGCTGCTCGTGGGCGCCGTGTTCGCCGCCTCGCTGGGCTACATCTACGGCGCGCAGGTCACGCCGGCGCTCGGCGCCGAACGCGTGATCTGCTGGGTCTGCGCAATGGCGCTGCCGGTCACGCTGCCTGGCGCGCTGTGGCTGTGGCCGCAGCAGCCGATCGCGACCTCGTCATGGCTGGGCTTCGTCTACGTCGGCATCTTCTCGATGTGGGTGGGCTTCTTCGCCTGGTACCGTGGCCTCGCCATGGGCGGAGCGCTGCGCGTGAGCCAGGCCCAGTTGCTGCAGCCCTTCCTCTCGATCCTCGCTGCCGTGCCGCTGCTCGGCGAGCCGCTCGACCTCGTCACGCTCGGCTTTGCGGCGGCGGTGGTGGCCACCGTCGTCGCTGGCAAGAAACTTTCGCAGGCGCGGCCTGCCACCCTGTCCACACAACGAAACGTCCATCCAAAGGAAAGCACATGAACTGGAAACTCGCCGCCCGCGCCGAAAAGATGAATCCTTCGGTGATCCGCGAAATCCTCAAGGTCACCGAGCGGCCCGGCATCATCAGCCTGGCGGGCGGCCTGCCCTCGCCCAAGACCTTCCCGATCAGCGCCTTCGCCGAAGCCTGCGCCGAGGTGCTGCACAAGGACGGCCAGGCCGCGCTGCAGTACGCGGCCAGCGAGGGCTATGGCCCGTTGCGCGAAGCGGTCGCGGCCATGCTGCCCTGGCCGGTCGATCCGGCGCAGGTGCTCATCACCACCGGCTCGCAGCAGGGCCTGGACCTGATCGCCAAGGTGCTGCTCGACCCCGCCAGCCGCGTGCTGGTGGAGACGCCCACCTACCTGGGCGCGTTGCAGGCCTTTTCGCCGATGGAGCCCGAGGCCGTGAGCGTCGCCAGCGACGACGAAGGCGTCCTGGTCGACGACCTGAAGGCCAAGGCGAAAGACGCGCGCTTCGTCTACCTCCTGCCCAATTTCCAGAACCCCACCGGCCGGACGATGACCGAGTCGCGCCGCGCCGCGGTCTCCGCCGCCACGGCGGAAGCCGGCCTGCCGATCGTCGAGGACAACCCCTACGGCGACCTGTGGTTCGACGAGGCGCCGCCACTGCCGCTGACCGCCCGCAACCCCGATGGCTGCATCTATCTCGGCTCCTTCTCGAAGGTGCTGGCGCCGGGACTCCGGCTTGGCTTCCTGGTGGCGCCCAAGGGCATCTTCCCCAAGCTGCTGCAGGCCAAGCAGGCGGCCGACCTGCACAGCCCCAGCTTCAACCAGCGGATGGTGTCCGAGGTCATGAAGGAAGGCTTCCTCGGCCGCCATGTGCCGACCATCCGCGCCCTTTACAAGCGCCAGCGCGATGCGATGCTGGCCGCGCTCGAGCGCGAGATGCAGGGCCTGGGCGTGAGCTTCAACAAGCCGGCCGGGGGCATGTTCCTGTGGCTGCGCCTCCCCGAGGGCCTGGACGCTGTGGCGTTGCTGCCCGAAGCGGTGGAGCGCGGCGTCGCCTTCGTGCCGGGCACGCCCTTCTACGCCGGCGCCGGCGATCCGCGTACGCTGCGCCTGTCCTTCGTGACCGCCAGCGCCGAAGAGATCGGTACCGCGATCGCCGCCTTGGCCGACGCGGTGCGCGAGCAGCTCGCGCACAGGGCCGCGGCCGAGGTCCAGCGCCAGCTGGCGGCCAGCGCTGCGTAGCACCATTCGAAGCAGGTCTTCCAAGGGGTTCTGAACATGCTCAACATCTGGGGGCGCATCAGCTCCATCAACGTTCGCAAGGTGGTGTGGTGCGCGCAGGAACTGGGCCTCGACTTCCAGCGCACCGAAGCCGGCGGCAGGTTCGGCATCGTGCAGACGCCGGAATACCTCGCGCTCAATCCGAATGCGCTGGTGCCCGCCATCGACGACGGCGAGGGCGAAGGCCGCGTCACGCTCTGGGAATCGAACGTGATCGTGCGCTACCTCTGCGCCAAGCACGCACCGGGCACGCTCTACCCCGAGCCGCTGCCCGCGCGTTTCGATGCCGAGCGCTGGATGGACTGGCAGCAGACCACGCTCAACCCGGTCAGCGCCGGCGCCTTCAAGCAATGGATCCGCACCCCTGCCGACCAGCGCGATCCGGCCGTGATCGCGCGCTCGGTGCGCGCCACCGAGCCGCTGTTCGCCCTGCTCGATGCGCACCTCGCCACTCGCCCCTTCATGCTCGGCGAGCACTTCACGATGGCGGACATCCCGGTCGGCTGCGAAGCGCATCGCTGGTTCGGCCTGCCGCAGACCGAATACACGCGGCCCAGCTGGCCGCACGTCGAACGCTGGTTCGCCGACCTGCGCAGCCGGACCGGCGCGCGCGGCGTGCTCGACCTCGCCCTGGAATGAACGCCATGAAAATCCGCCCTTTCAAGCAAGTCGATGTCTTCACGGCGAAGCCTTACGCCGGCAATCCGCTCGCGGTGGTGCTCGACGGCGCCGGCCTCGACGATGCGCAGATGCAGGACTTCGCCAAGTGGACCAACCTCTCGGAAACCACCTTCCTGCTGCCGCCTTCCGACCCCTCGGCCGACTACCGCGTGCGCATCTTCACGCCCGGCGGCGAGCTGCCCTTCGCCGGCCATCCGACGCTGGGCAGTTGCCACGCCTGGCTGGAGGCCGGCGGCCGGCCGAAGGCCAGCGGGCGCATCGTGCAGCAATGCGCCCAGGGCCTGGTGCCGATCCGGACCGAGGGCGAGCGCCTGGTCTTCGCGGCGCCGCCTTCCCGGCGCAGCGCGCCCAGTCCCTCGTTGCTGGCCAAGGTGGCCGGCGCGCTCGGCCTGCGGGCACAGCAGATCGTGGCGGCGCAACTGCTCGACAACGGCCCCGTGTGGCTGGGCCTGCTGCTCGCCGATTCCGATACCGTGCTCGCGCTCAAGCCCGACCACCGGCTGCTCAAGGAACTCGGCCAGAAGGTGGGCGTGGCCGGCATGCCCGCGGCCGACGAGGCACCCGTCACTCCGCTGATCTCGCGCTCCAACCGCGAGGCGCGCGCCTTCGCGCGCGCGGATGCAGACGACGTCGCCCTCGAGGTGCGCGCCTTCGCCGCACCGGTCGGCATCGAGGAAGACCCGGTGACGGGCAGCTTCAACGCCAGCCTCGCGCAATGGCTCATCGCCGAAGGCCACCTCCCCGAGCGCTACCTCGCGGCACAGGGCCAGTGCCTGGGGCGTGCAGGCCGCGTCCACGTCACGCGCGATGCCGAGGGCCAGGTCTGGGTCGGCGGCGATTCGGTCACCTGCATCGACGGCAAGCTCACGCTCTAGGCGGCCATGCCCGCGCGCATCGACCACCTGGTGATCGCCGCCCGCGCCCTGGACGAAGGCGTGGCCTGGTGCGAGGCCACCTTCGGCGTCATGCCCGGGCCCGGCGGCGTGCACCCGCTGATGGGCACGCACAACCGGCTGCTGAAGATCGCGACGGCGGACTTCCCGCGCGCCTACCTCGAGATCATCGCGATCGACCCCGGGCAGAAGCCGGCGCGGCGCCCCGCCTTCCACCGCTGGTTCGACCTGGACGATGCCGGGCTCCAGGCCACACTGGAGCGCCGAGGACCGCAGCTGATCCATTTCGTGGCCGAGGTGCCCGACGCCACCGCCGCCGTCCAGGCGCTGGCGCGCCAGCGCATCGACCGTGGCCGCCTGCTCGAGGCTTCGCGCGACAGCCCGGCCGGGCGCCTGGACTGGCGCATCACGGTACGCGACGACGGGCAGCGGCTCTTCTACGGCGCGCTGCCCACGCTGATCGCATGGGGTGGTAGGCATCCCATCGACAGCATGGCCGACTCGGGCGTCCGGCTGCGCTCGCTGGCGCTGTCGCATCCGCGCGCCGACGACCTGACCAAGGCGATGCACGCCATCGGCCTCGCCGGCCTTCCCGTGAGCGCAGGCCCGCCTCACCTGCGCGCGGTGTTCGACTCGCCGCGCGGCACCGTCACGCTCGATTCCAAGGGGACCTGATGAACCTGCCGCTCCATCATCTCGCCGCATTCGCCTTGTTCGCGACCGGCTTGCGCATCGCTGTGCCGGAGCATCGCTGATCATGCGCTTCACGACGGAGGAGATCGAGGCCGCGCGCCGCACCGTCTACGCGGCGATGCCGCCCACGCCGCAGTACGCCTGGCCGCTGCTGGCGCAGCGCCTGGGCTGCACGGTGTGGACCAAGCACGAGAACCACACGCCCGCTGGCGCCTTCAAGCTGCGCGGCGGGCTCACCTACTTCGAAACGCTGGCGCGCGAGCAGCCCGCCGCGCGCCACGTGATCAGCGCCACGCGGGGCAACCATGGCCAGTCGGTCGGCTTCGCGGCGCGGCGCCACGGGCTGGACGCGACCATCGTGGTGCCGCATGGCAACTCGGTCGAGAAGAACGCTGCGATGCGGGCGCTGGGCGTCACGCTGGTCGAGCACGGCGACGAGTTCCAGGCCGCTAGCGAGCACGCGGTGCAGTTGGCCGAGGCCCGGGGCCTGCATCGCGTGCCCTCCTTCCATCGCGAACTGGTCCGCGGCGTGACTACCGCCTACGTGGAGTTCTTCGAGGCACTGGCCGCGGCGCCAGGCGGGCCGCCGCAGGTGCTGTTCGTGCCGATCGGGTTGGGCTCGGGCCTGGCGGCCGCGGCTGCGGCGCGCGCGCACTGCGGTGTATCGACGCGGCTGGTCGGCGTGGTGTCGGCCCATGCCACGGCCTATCTCGATTCCTTCCGGGCGGGCCGCCCGCTCGAATCGCCGGTCAGCACGCGGCTGGCCGACGGCATGGCCTGCCGCACGCCGGTGCCCGAGGCGCTGGAGATCCTGCGGCGCGAGGCCGACGATGTGGTGGCCGTGAACGACGAGGAAGTGGGCGAAGCGATGCGTGTGCTCTTCACCGACACCCACAACGCGGCCGAGGGGGCCGGCGCCGCGGCACTGGCGGCGCTGATGCAGCAGCGCGCGCGCTGGGCAGGCAAGTCGGTTGGCGTTGCGCTGACGGGCGGGAACGTCGATGCTGCCGTGTTCGCGCAAGTGCTGGCTCAAGCAGCCTGAGGGCCTACGCGGCCTGCGGGCGGCCAGGCGTCAGAAGGAGCCCGGCGGCGCTTTCACCGCGCGCTTGATGCGGCGCAACGGAGCGATGGCCCGCGAAAGCGACGAACGGGCCATGCCGACCATGCCGCCGACCGGTGCCTTGAAAGCATCCACGGTGGGCGATTTGCCGGGGAACGCGGGTGACATCCCTGCTTTCCGCAGGAGCCTGTTGAACTGGTGAACACGCGCCGTCTTTCGCGTGGTCGAGGTGTAGAAGGTCACGCCGATCGAGATGGAGAGCCCATCCCCGGGCTGCGTCCAGCTGCGGTCGGAACTCGTCATGTGCGGCGACGTGCTCGGGAAATAGATGGCATCGCCGGGCTGGGTCTCGAACTGGTGGCTGCGCGCCCGGAACTCTTCCTTGAAGCGCACCTTTCTGAGCGAATGGCTGACGATGAAATCTTCCACGGCATCGGCCGACACCACGTCCCTGTCCGTGTGCTCCCAGACGTTCATCGTCTTGCGACCGTGCAACTGGAGCCAGAAATTGTTCTCGCGATCGATGTGGAACGGGGTCACCGAGGGTGGCGCCGAGATGAAGGCGAAGCCGTTGACATTGAAGATGCCGGGCTGCTCGCGCTCGACATAGGGCCGCATCGTGTCGATCACGTTGGCGAGCAACTTCGCGTAGCGGGGAATGACTTCGACGTTGTAGAGAGCCACCCACGAACCCGGCTCCTCGATGCGCTGGAACACCTCGTCGATGCCGCGGCCGTCGGGATGCCGGCTGTCGTGCGCGAAGCTGGAAGCGTGCGAGATCCCTGGCCTGACGAACCGGCATTGGCCGAAGGGCACGAGTTCCTTGGCCAGCTGCGCGAGTTCAGCCACCTGGAAAAGCGGGTGTTCGTGGAAGTTGTGGTGCAGGGCGGTAACCTTGTGCGTGGAAAAGGTCGCGGGATCATCCGCCCACACACGATAGACCTGGTCTTGCGCTCCGGCCGCGTTGTCGCGCTTGTCGGAGCGCGCAGAGTGCCACGCGTCGTCACCGTCGCTGACGCGCTCAGCAGCCATCGGAGCGCTGAGCACCCGGGTCGTGAACCTGTCCATGAAAGCTCCTACCTCGCGCGGCCCCTTGCCGAATGACCTGACGCGTGTTGTTGTGAAAGCCAAAGTGCAATAAATAGTATTACCTGTCTATTGGTATTTCGATAGACAAGAAGTCGTATGCCGGACGCAGAGCGACGGCCCAGCACTGGCGACGGGTTGCTGGCGTCAGCAGCGACGTCAGCCTTGGCGTCCGGCCGTGCCCGGATGGCCCCGGCGACGCGGCGCTCAGGCGGCGATGACGATCGGAAATCGCGCCTGGAAGCCGTCGGTGCCTTGCTCGAAGGGCACCGTCACGGCAGCGCGTGCCGGCTCGGGCAGGTTGCGCCACAGGAAGTCGCGCGCATTGCCTGGATCGCCAGCGACGTAGAGCTGCGTGGTCAGCAGCTCGCGCGGCCCCAGCTTCACTTTCACATGGATATGGGCGGTGCGCCCGCTGTAGGGCACGGGCCGGATGGTTCGGAATCGGTAGCGGCCCTGCTCGTCGACCGCCACGCGGCCGAAGCCCTGGAAGGCGGCGTCGGCACGATCGCCGTCGCCGGGGTGGTGGTAGTGGCCACCCTGGTCGCACTGCCAGATCTCGACCTGGGCACCACGGATCGGGCGCCCGTCGAGGTCGGTCACGCTGCCTTCGACCCAGGCCGGCTGGCCGCTTCGATAGCTCAGCGCGCCATTGCGCAGCAGGTCGTTGTCGGTGTCGGCGGGCAGCCTGACGGGATAGAAGGGTCCCTCGGTCTGCGCCGGTGTGGCGATGCGCGCGGGCTGTGGCTGCGCGCGGGCGCCGAGCCAGAGCACCGGCACGGCAACGAACGCGGCGGCGACGGCGCGCCGGGGGAGACGACCGGGTGAGCGGGACGCGAACGGCGCAGCCATGGCCGATGGGAGCCGGCGGGCCGGGCCGAGTTCCGCTCTTGTGCCGCGATCTTTTTTCGTTACCAGCGCACGCGCACGCCCACCGCCCCCTGGACCGAGGACTTCACGCGCGTGTCGCCGCCGGTGCTGAAGAGCTTGCCGAGCTCGCCGTAGACGCTCACCGTCCTGCTCAGCGCCAACGTCGCGCCTGCCGCGAGTTCCACGGAGGTGTAGCCGCTCGAGCTCGCAATGGGCGTAGAGAAGCCACCGTTGATGAAGCGCGCCGTGTCGCCGGCGTCGTTGGCACGGATGACGCCGACGCGGCCGTAAGGCTGCAGGCGCCCTGCGGCGGTCGCGAAGTCGCCCTTCACGCGCACGCCCAGGCCGGCGATCCAGCCACTGGCGTCGTCCTGCTGGACCAGCGCGCCGGGGATCCGCAAGTCGTCGAGCCTCGCCCGGCGGTAGCTGAGGTGCGCCTGCGGCTCGAAGGTCCAGTTGCCGCCGAGCGCGAAGGCCTGGCCGACCTCGACCGCAGCCGTGATGCTGTTCCCCTTGCCGGACGCGGCGAACCCGCCGAGCGGACGGATCGTGTAGCGCTGAGAGCCGTACTGCAGCACGGTATCGACGTAGAAGCCGGTGGCGTTGGCGTAGGTTGCGTAGGCACCGAGATACCGCGCGCGCAAGTCCGTACTGCCCACGGCGCGATACAGACCGCTGGCGAAGCCGCTCAAGTCCGCGTTGCCATCGAGGGTGCCGACGTAAATCCCCGCGCGCCAATCGCCCAACGGCGAAACGTACAGATCGGTTCCTGCCTGGACGCCGGCGACATGGCCCTGCGTCGAAGGATTGACCACCCCAGACTGGCGGATGTCCAGGTCGCTGTAGATGGCGCGCGCCCAGGCGCGGCGCTCGGTCGACAGCGCGCCGGCCACCGGCGTCAGGGCGGCCATCGCGCCGCCGCTCGCGTCGTCGTCGCCCATGCGGGTGTGCATGCTGCCGACCATCGCCATGTCGGCGCCGCGCATTTGCGACGGCAGGGCGGACAGCATCGAGGCCTCGGCGCGGTAGGCCGTCACCGGCACGGGTGCCGACGCCGGCGCGGGCGCGGGCGCGGGCGGTGCAGGTGGCGCCGGTGGCGCGGGCGGTGCCGGGGGCGCAGGCGGTGCCGGAGGCGCTGGCGGGGCAGGAGGTGCCGGCGGCGCGGGAGGCGGGGGCGGGGGTGGGGGTGGCGGCGGAATCACGTCCGATCGCAGGTACCAGTTCTCCCCCGTGCCGGTCGCATCGGCGGCATACAGCCGGTACTCGAAGGCGCCGGCATCCACATGACCCGCGCCGCCGAGCGCGAAGGCGCTCTTGGTGGTCTGCGCGGTGGTGGTGGCGCCGTTGAGCGCCGTAATCACCTCGATGCCATTGCCCAAGGTCTGGCCGCCGAGGCCTCCGAGGTTGGTGATCTGCAGGCTGGTGCTGCCGCTGGCGACGGCGGTGGGGCCGTCGAACACCAGGCGGTCGGAAGGCCCGCTGACGCCGAGCACCGTGCCCAGGCGCAGCGTGCCGTTGTTGCCGACGTAGGGGCCGTTGATGGTGAGCGTGGTGCCTGCTGTGGTGCCGGCCAGGGAGACGGTGCCGCTGTTGCTGAGCGAAGCCATGCTCTGGCTGAAGCCCGCCAGGTCGAGGGTCGCGCCCGCCGCCACGCTGTGTGCGGAGGCGGCGCTCAGGGTGTTGGCGGCGCCTGCCTGGAGGGTGCCGCTGGCCACGTTGGTGCTGCCCGTGTAGGTGTTGGCGCCCGACAGCGTCAGCGTGCCGGCACCGGCCTTGACCAGCGAGCCCGGGTTCACGGGCGCGACCACGCCGTCCGAGATGACGCCGCTGAACGTGCCCGCGCCGACCGTGAGGACCGAGCCGTTCAGGCCCACGGTGCCATTGCCGTTCAGTTGGCCGACGGTTTGAACCGCGTTGACGAACTCCAGGCCCGAGACAGGCGACGGTACGTTGGCGCCGGTCGAGTTGATCGTCAAGTTCGCCGTCGGGGCGAAGTGGCCACTGCCCTGAGCGACCACCGCGCCGCCGGCATTGACCACCAGATCCCCGGGGACGGTGCCCGTGGCGGTCAGTGCCAGCTGGGCATTGCCCCGAACGGTGGTCGTGCCGGCGTAGTTGTTCGGCGTCGTGAAATTGAACCCGCCCCATGGCGCCGTGGCATCCAGCGTGAGCCCGTGGGCGCCGCCGATCCCGGCATCGAAGTTCACGATGCCTGCGGTGCTGGTCTGAGTCAGCGTGGCATCGGCCGCCAGGGTGACCGGGCCGGCCAGGCCGAGGGTTCCGCTGGTCGCAAGGTTGGCATTGCCTCCGAGCACGATCGCGTTGCCCAGCGTCAGCGGGCTGCTCGTGATGAAGGTGCCGCCGTTGAGCGTGATCGGACCCGAACCGAGCACCGTGGCGCTGTTGATGCTCAGGCCGCCCGCGTTCAGGATGGTGCCGCCGCTGTAGTTGTTGGCACCGGTGACGGTGGTGGTGCCGTTGCCGGCCTGCGTCAGCGTTCCGGTGCCGGTGATCGGATTGGCCAGGGTGTAATTGTCCGAGCGGTTGACGATCAGCGACGCGTTGTTCGTGATGGCGCCCAGCACGCTGCCGCTGGCCGTGCCGTTGCCCAGCTGCAGGGCACCGCCGCTGATGGTGGTGCCGCCGGTGTAGGTGTTGTCGCCGGTGAGGGTCAGGGTGCCGGCGCCGACCTTGACCACCGCGCCGTTGCCGGCGCCCAGCAGCGGGTTGATGTAGATGCCGCCCTGGCTGTCGAAGAGCCCCGGGCCGGTGCTCGCGATCACGCCGCTGATGGTGTCGTTCAGGCCCCGCGCCCCGATCTCCAGCGTAGCGTCGCCGAGCACGACATTGCCCGAGCCTGACAGGGAGCCCACCCTGGCCGGCGTGCCCACCGCCATGCCGTTGATATAGACCTGGGCCGTCAGGCCGGTGTTGTTGTTGAGGACGGTGGCGCCGCTGAGGTCCGTCGTGTTCGAGAGCTGGACGACGCCACCGTTGTTGTGAATGGTCGCGCTGCCGCCGCTGCTGGTCTCCTGGAAGATCACGCGCCCGCCGTTGTTGTTCAGCGTGGCTTGCTGGGCGTTGGCGCCGCCGCCGCCGAAGAGGACATAAGAGCCCTCCCCGTTGGTGTTGATCGTCGCCGTGCCGCCCTGCGCGCCGCCCTGGAACTGGACGCCGCTGTTGCTGCCGTTGACGTTGGTGTTGGCCAACACCGAGATGCTCAGGTTGCCGGCGCTCGCCGCCGCGTCCTGGAAACGCACTTCGGCGTTCTCGAGCAGGGTGATCGGGCCGGTGCCGAAGGAGCCGGTCGTGTGCGTCCAGACGTTCAGGCGCCCGCTCGTTCCGTTGCCCTGCAGCACCGTGCCGCCCGTGTAGGTGTTGCCGGCGTTGTCGAGGGTCAGGCGCCGCGTCTCGTCGCCCAGCGTGTTGGTGCCGGTGTTGCGCAGCGTGAGCAAGCCGCTGCCGGTGATCTGGCCAGTCAGCGTGTTGCCGCTGGTGCCGGCCACATCGATGGTGCCGCCGCCTGCGCCGAGCGAGATGGCGCGGCCGCTCGCGAAGTTGCCGGCGCCCAGCCGCAGCGTGCCGCCGCCGAAGACGATGCCGCCGCCCGTGCCCAGGTTCGAATCCGAGCTCACCTGCAGCGCGCCCGCGTTGATCGTTGTTGTGCCCAGGTAGGTGTTGGTAGCGCCCAGGACGATGATGCCGGCCCCGGTCTTGATGATGCCGTTGGTCCCGCTGATGGCGCCGCTCTGCGTCGCCGTGCCGCTCCCGAGGCTGTTGAGCGTCGCGGTCGATGGCGTGGTGTCGATGGTGCCCGACCGGTTGTCGCCGTCGTTGTAGTCGATCGTCTGTGCGATGCCCGAAGGCGCCAGCACGCTCAGGCCGGCCGCCACCAGCACGGCGCCAAGTCCGCTGGACCGCTTGCCGCGCGCGGCGGTGATTTCCGACACCGCAACCCAGGCGCCGAGCGCGTGGTTCCAGACGCTCCTGTAAGTCTTGTTCATGTGCTGTGAGTCCCTCTCCGGTGGATGAAGCAGCATTGCGGCGCAAAAAGGCGTGGCCGGCAACGTCAACGAAAGTTTGCATTCTTACACAATGAACACTTTATGATTCATCCACTTACAGAATACGTTGCTTCTTGGACGCCTGTGCCCCTCGCGATGCCCTCCAGCAACAGGTCACGACCGTGACCGCAACGCGTGATCTGCCCCGGCAGAATTCCGCGTATGGGAACCCTCTACCTCGTGCGCCATGGCCAGGCCAGCTTCGGCGCGGACGACTACGACCAGCTCAGCGAACTGGGCCGCCGGCAGGCGCGGCGGCTGGGCGAGTACTGGCGCGAGCGCGGGATGCAGTTCGACGCGGTGATCACCGGCACGTTGAAGCGCCACCGCCAGACCTGGGAGGGGATTGCCGAGGGCCTCGGCCTGGTGCGCGAAGATGTGCTGCCCTGGCCCGGGCTGAACGAGTACGACGCGGATGCCGTCATCGCCGCCATCCACCCCGAAAAGCTGAAGAAGCCGGACTCGCCGGAGATGTACCGCCACCACTTCCGGCTGCTGCGCGATGGCCTGGGCGCCTGGATGCAGGGCCGCACCGCCCCCGCGGGCATGCCGAGCTACGTCGACTTCCTGGCCGGCGTGACCACGGCGCTCGACCATGTGCGCGGCAAACACCATGGCGCCCGCGTGCTGGTGGTTTCCAGCGGCGGGCCGATCAGCACCGCGGTCGGCCATGTGCTGGGCACCCGCCCCGAGACCACCGTCGAGCTCAATCTGCGGATCCGCAACACGGCCGTCACCGAGTTCGCCTTCACGCCCAAGCGACACATGCTGGTGACCTACAACACGCTGCCGCACCTCGATGGTCCGGCCTACGAGGACTGGGTGACCTACGCCTGATCGGCGCCGGTGCTGCCACTCGCGAGCCAGCGCAGGTAGTCCAGCGAGCCGCCCGCGACCGGCACCTGCAGGATCTCCGGCGTCTCATAGCTGTGGCGCTCGCGGATGAAGGCCTCCAGCGTCGTATAGCGCGAGGACAGCGTCTTGATGAGCAGCAGCCATTCGGGCTCGCGGTGGAGCGTGTCCTCCCAGATGTAGAAGCTGCGCACGCGCTCGACCTGCACGCAGGCTGCGAGCCGGGCTTCGACGATCGCGGCGGCCAGCGCCTCGGCCTCGTCCTCGGTACTGGCGGTGGTCATGACGATGCAGGCGGGGCTGTCCATGGGATTTCCGGGAATATTCAGGCTTGCCAGACGCCGTAGCCCGCTTCTCGCAGTGCGATGCCGAGCTCGACTTCCATCTCGCGCGCCGCCTCGTAAGGCATGGGGTTGTAGACGGCGTACAGCGCGGGCAGCAGCCTCAGGCCGTAGTCACGCACGAAGACGTTGGCCTGGATGCCGGCCTTGTGCTTGTCGAAGCGTACGTCGGGATCCAGCCCCGTCATGCCCACATAGACGAAAGGCTGGCCAAGGCAGTAGTCGGGATTGGCGCGCCGGAATCGGCCGATGTTCCAGACCCGATCGTCGAGCTCGACGACATAGACGTGGTGGTGCGCCTTCGATCGACGGCCCATTGCCGCCTCGCTTCCTGTTCTTCTACTTGCGCCTGAGCAGTCCCCAGACGAAGAGCAGCACGATCGCGCCCACCACCGAGGCGATGAAGCCAGCGCCTTCCCCTGCGTGGTACCAGCCCATGGCCTGGCCGACATAGGTCGCGATCAGCGAGCCGGCGATGCCGATCAGGGTGGTCACGATGAACCCGGCCGAATCGTCGCCCGGTTTGATGGCGCGCGCCACGAGGCCCGCGACGAAGCCGATCAGAATGGTCCAGACGATGCTCATACGCTTCCTTGTGTGGGAGAAGGCCCAGCAGTCCGCGCGGCGGAGCCCGATTCATGATAGCGGAGCCCGCCCCGCTCTCGTGTCCTACACACTGCCTGCGAGGCCCGCGCTATACCCCCCGCATGCTCGAGAAGCTCCCCGATGCGATCGGCCTGGCGCTGCACGGCGTGCGGGCCGGCCTCGAAGAAATCGCCTTCAACACCCTGGGCCTGCGCCAGGGCATGGCCTCGATCAAGCTGGGAAGCCTGGCCTTCGCCGACCATGGTCCATTGCCGCCGCGCTACACGGCCGACGGCGAGGGCCTGTCGCCGCCGCTGCAATGGACCGGGGTGCCGGCCGGCGCCGCATCGCTGGTGCTGGTGGTGGAGGATGCCGATTCGCCCACGCCACATCCGTTGGTCCATGGCATCGCCGTCGACCTGCCTGCGGAGGACGGCAGCCTGCCCGAAGGCGCCTTTCCGAGCGCCGACAACGCCGGCAACGGCTTGCATGCCGGGCGCAACTCGGTTCTTCTCGCCGCCTGGCTGCCGCCCGATCCGCCGCCCGGACACGGCGTGCACCGCTATGCCTTTCAGCTTTTTGCCCTGGAGAGCGCGCCCGCCTTCTCGGCCACGCCCGGCCGGGAGGAGGTGATGGAGCAACTGCGCGCCCACGCCATCGCCAGCGGCCTGCTGATCGGCACCTGCGAGCGGCCCGATGGCACGATCAAGATCAAGGAAACCGCGCCCGGCGGCAGCGGTCCGGCGATCGCCGGTTGAAGCGGTTCAGGGCAACGGGCCGCTATGCACGGAGGACAGCGGCAGGCGCGACACCTCGGCCAGCAGCAGGGCGAGCTGGCGCGCCGCGGCTTCGACCACGGCCCCCCCCTTGTCCGCGCTGGCCGCGGCGGCATTGCCGGCCGCTCCCTCAGGGTTGTAATCCTCCATGGCCCAACCGAGCCGGGCGCTCTTGCCGTTGCCGAGCAGCGGGTAGTCGGCCGCTCGCTGGCGTGAGCTCGAGCCGAAATCGCGCGCGGCCTGCATGTCGACCTGCGCCGGCGCGAGCGCCAGCATCATCGAGGTCTCGATTTCACCTGCATGCACGCCGAAGCGATGCTCCTCCGCGCTGAACTGCGCGCCGGCCTCGCCCAAAGGCAGATTGAACCAGCTGACGCTGTAGACGATGAGCCCGTGCGCCGCACGCAGTTCGCGCGCCGCGATCTCCATCGCGCCGGTGTGCCCGCCATGCGCATTGAAGAGCACCAGCTTTCGCACGCCCGCGCGCGCGACGCCGGCGCCGATCTCGCGCCAGAGGCGGATGAGGGTCTCGGCCGACAAGGTCAGCGTGCCCGGAAAGCTCGCATGCTCGGGGCTCAGCCCGATCGCCTGGCTGGGCAGGAAGAGCACGGGCAGCTCGGCGGGCAGCAGCGGCAGGGCGGCCGCGACGATGCCATCGACCAGTGTCGAGTCCACCCCTAGCGGCAAGTGCGGGCCGTGTTGCTCGGTCGCTCCCAGGGGAAGGACCGCGACGGTCGCAGCCGGATCGAGCGCGGCGAAGTCGCGTGTCGTGAGTCGGGACCAGAAGCGGCTGCGGGGGACGGTCATGGGGGGATCTTAGTGGCGGTCATGTCCAGGGACGCCGGAAGGGATCGGCTGGGTCCGAAGTCGCGCGGCGAGGCGGCAGCCTGGTTCCATCAGCACCAGGAGCCTCTGAGGGCAGCTACTGGCTGGTGCGCGCCACGCGCCAGACCGCGTTGCCCACATCATCGGCCACCAGCAGCGCGCCGCTCTTGTCCAGCGCAACCCCCACCGGGCGGCCCCGCGCCTTCTCGTCCGCGCTCAGGAAGCCGGTCAGGAAATCCACCGGCGGCCCGCTCGGACGGCCGCCGGTGAAGGGCACGAACACCACCTTGTAGCCCGAGAGCGGCCTGCGGTTCCACGAGCCGTGCTCGCCGATGAACGCGCCGCTGGCGAATTCAGGCGGCATGCCCCTCGGGTGCGAGAAGACAAGCCCCAGCGCCGCGACGTGCGAGCCGAGTGCGTAATCGGGCATCACCGCCTTGGCCACCATGTCCGGGCGCGGGGGTGAGACGCGCGCGTCCACGTGCGCGCCGTAATAGCTCCAGGGCCATCCGTAGAAGGCGCCCTCCTTCACGGCGCTCAGGTAGTCCGGCACCAGGTCGCTGCCGATCTCGTCGCGCTCGTTGACGACGACCCAGAGGGCCTGGGTCTCGGGCTCCCAGTCCAGGGCGGTGGGATTGCGCAGCCCGCTGGCGAACAGCCGCTTGGCGCCGCTCTTGAGGTCGACCTCCCAGATCGCGGCGCGGCCCTCCTCGGCCGCCAGGCCGTTCTCGCCGACGTTGCTGTTGGAGCCCACGGTCACATAGAGCTTGCTGCCATCGCGGTTGGCGATCAGGTTCTTGGTCCAGTGATGGTTGATGCCCGCGGGCAGATCGGTCACCTTCGTCGGCGTTGCGGCGATCGTCGTCTCGCCCTCGACGTAGGGCACCTTGACCAGTGCGTCGGCATTGGCGATGTAGAGCTCGTGGCCCACCAGCGCGACGCCGAAGGGCGAGCGAAGGTTCTGCATGAAGACTTGCCGCGTTTCGGCCGTGCCGTCGCCGTTGGCATCGCGCAGCAGAATGATGCGGTCGGGGCTGGGCACCCCTGCACCGGCGCGCTTCTGGACCATGCCCATGACACGCGACTTGATCCATGCAATCGGCCCACTGCCGCCGTCCGTCACTCCCTCGGGCTTGGGCGGCCTGTTGCTCTCGACCGCCAGCACGTCGCCGTTGGGCAGTGTGTAGACCGAGCGCGGATGGTCCAGGCCGCGTGCCAGCGCTGTCACGACGAATCCCTTGGGCGCTGTCGGACCGGCCATGTCGCCCCAGCCGACCGGCGGGGCGATGTGGACCGTCGGCATCAGTGTCTTGTGGGGCGCCGGCAGTTGCGGAGTGGGGCCGATGCCGGCTTCGGGCGGCAGCTTGGCGGTCTCGCCGCATCCCGCCAACAACAGGGCCGCCGCCAGCGCAGCGGCCGCTGCAGAAAAGTGGCTGGATCGCTTCATGGCCATGGTTCCTTCACACGCAGCCGCCAAACCCGCGGCGCTGCCACGAATGATCCCGCTCGCGCAATCCCCGGCTGTCGGCTGTAGGCGCTTTCGGGCGTGGGCGCGCCGCGCCGCGGCGCCGCCGCTAACATCGGGCAATGACCGACGACCTGTTCCGATCCGACGCCTATCTGCGCGCCTGCGAGGCCCGCGTGCTGCGCGTCGACGAGGCCGGCGTCGTGCTCGACCGCACCGTGTTCTATCCGTTGGGCGGCGGGCAGGCCGGCGATAGCGGCGAGCTGGTGCTGCCCGACGGGCGCTCGCTGGCCATCGCCGACACCCGCAAGGCCAAGGATGCCGAGGGCCGGCCGACGACCGAGATCGTCCATGTGCCGGCGCCAGACCAGGCCGAGTTGCTGGTGGCCCTGAAGGCCGGCGACCCGGTGACGGCCCGCATCGACTGGGACCGCCGCCACAGGCTGATGCGCTTCCACACCGCGACGCACCTGCTGTGCCACCTGGTCCCGCAGCCGGTCGACGGCTGCTCGATCACGCCCGACTACGCACGCCTGGATTTCCATATGACCGAGCCGCTGGACAAGGAGGCGCTCAACGCGGGCCTGGCGCGGTTGGTGGCGGCCAGCCATCCGCTGGCCGTCGGCGCCATCACCGACGAGGAGCTCGACGCCAATCCCGCGCTGGTCAAGAGCATGAGCGTGCAGCCGCCGCGCGGCACCGGCACGGTGCGCACGATCAGGATCGGCGAGCCGGAAGCGATCGACTTCCAGCCCTGCGGCGGGACCCACGTGGCGAACACCCGCGAGATCGGCGGGGTCATCGTGACCAAGATCGAGAAGAAGAGCGCCATGACCCGCAGGGTGGTGCTGGGGTGGGCGGCCTGAGCGGCCCGGAACTTCGCCCCGCACACACGCTCCGACTGACCGGCATGGCTTTCTCCTCCCTCCTCCGCGGCGCTGCCCTTCTAGCTGCCACCCTCGCTGCCAGCCTGCCGGCAGCAGCCCAGCTGGCATCCCGCATCGGGCCTGTCGTCACCACCCCGCATGTGCGCGCGGAGCTCATCGCGGATGCGCCGCAGGGCGTCTCCGCCGGCGCGCCGGTGTGGGTCGGGCTGCAGATCACGCACCAGCCGGAGTGGCACACCTACTGGAAGAATGCCGGCGATTCCGGCCTCCCGACCGAACTTGCCTGGTCGCTGCCGGCCGGCGTGTCGGCCGGTGACATCGCCTGGCCGGTGCCGAAGAAGATCCCGGTCGGCACGCTGGCCAACTACGGGTACGAGGGCACCGTGCTGCTGCCGGTGCCGCTCACGGTGGCGCCCGGCTTCAAGCCGCCGGCAGGGCTCACCGGCGCCGAGGCGCTGGACATCAAGCTGAAAGCCTCCTGGCTGGTCTGCCGCAAGGAATGCATCCCCGAAGACGGGGAGTTCCTGATCAAACTGCCGGTCCAGGGCTCGACTGCGCTGCACCGGGATGCGTTCGACGCGGCGCTGGCCGCCCAGCCCCAAGCCCTGCCCAAGCCCGGATCGATCACGATCGACGGCCAGAAACTTCAGGTCCGGCTCGACGGCCTGCCGGCCAGCGCGCGCGGCAAGACGCTGGACTTCTTCCCGGAGATCGGCGAGGTGATCCACACCGCGGCCGTTCTCGGCAAGGACTGGACGCAGGCCTGGGATGGCGACACGTGGACAGCCAGCGTGCCGCTGGCCGAGCAGCGCAGCGCCAGCCCCGCCGCGATGCCGGTGGTGGTCGCGCTGCCCGAGGCCGACCGGAAAGCGGGCCAGCCGGTGGCCTGGCGCGTCGAAGCGCCGGTCAGCGGCAACTGGCCGGCCGTGGCCGCGCGCGCCGAAGTCTCGCCCGCGCTGCGCGCCGCGCTAGAGGCCAATACCGCGCCCCCGCCGCCGCAGCCTGCCGGCAACTTGCTCGTCGCGCTGCTGGGAGCCCTGCTCGGCGGGCTGCTGCTCAACCTCATGCCCTGCGTGTTCCCCGTGCTCGCGATCAAGGTGCTGGGCTTCACCCGGCGCGCCGACGACCACGCCGGCCACCGCATGGCCGCGGTGGCCTACACGGGCGGGGTGGTGCTGTCCTTCCTGGCGCTGGGGGCAACGATGCTGGCCCTGCGCGCGGCGGGCGCGGAGCTGGGCTGGGGCTTCCAGCTGCAGTCGCCCGCGGTGGTGGCGGTGCTGGCCGGCCTCTTCACCGTGATCGGCCTCAACCTGGCCGGCCTGTTCGAGTTCGGCGTGCTCGCGCCCTCCTCGGTGTGCAGCGCCCAGGCCCGGCACCCGAGGGCCAACGACTTCCTGTCCGGCGTGCTGGCGGTGGTGATCGCCTCGCCCTGCACGGCACCTTTCATGGGCGCCTCGATGGGCTTCACGATCGGACTGCCGGCCGCGCAGGCCCTGCTGATCTTCGCGGCGCTCGGCGTCGGGCTGGCTCTGCCCTACCTGGCTGCCGGCTTCGTCCCGGGCGTGGCGCGCCTGCTGCCACGCCCCGGCCCATGGATGAACATCCTGCGCCGGCTCCTGGCCTTCCCGATCTTCGCCACAGTGGCCTGGCTGGTCTGGGTGCTGGGCCAGCAGAGCGGCATCGACGGTGCCGGCGCGCTGTTGGGGCTGCTGGTGTGCCTGGCGGCGATCGTCTGGGCCTTCACCCTGCGCGGCCGCACCCGCATCGTGCTGGCGAGCCTGCTGATCGTGGTCACGGCGCTGCTGGCCGGTGCGATCGGCGGCAACGTGGTCCGCAGCGCCCCGCCTGCCGTGGCCGCCTCGGCGGGCGAGCGCTGGCAGGCCTGGTCGCCAGCGCGCGTGAGCGAGCTCGCGGCGGAGGGGCGGCCGGTGTTCGTCGATTTCACGGCCGCCTGGTGCGTCACTTGCCAGTACAACAAGCGCAGCACGCTGGCGGACGCCGTCCTGCTGGCCGAGTTCGACGCGAAGAAGGTGGCCATGCTGCGCGCCGACTGGACCCGCCGCGACCCCGAGATCACCGCCGCCCTGACCGCGCTGGGCCGCAGCGGCGTGCCCGCCTATGTGCTGATGGCGCCGGGCCGCACGCCGGTGGTATTGACCGAGATCCTGAGCAAGCAAGAAGTCCGCGACGCGCTGGCCAGGCTTTGACCCTGGCCCTCTACGGGTTGTCACAAGCAGGTGAGAAAAGCGTTCTAAGCTCTGGCGGGTGTTGATTTTTTGCAAGTGGAGTTCAAGCTGACCATGCCCTCATCGTCAACCGCAGACTCGCGTTCCTACCGTGCCGCGCGCAATGCGCGCGCTGCCCTGAGCCGAGCCTCCCGCCGCGCCGTGATGGCGGCCGCCGTGGCCCTCGGCGCCACCTTCCTGATGGGCACTCATGCCGTCGCCGCGCCGGCCGTCGGCCAGATGGCGCCCGATTTCGTCGCCGTCGACACCGCCGGCAAGCAGCATCGGCTGTCCGACTTCGCCGGCAAGTTCGTGGTGCTCGAATGGACCAACCCCGGCTGCCCGTTCGTGCGCAAGCATTACGGCAGCGGCAACATGCCCGCGACCCAGAAGGCCGCGACCGAGAAGGGCGTGGTCTGGCTGTCCGTCAATTCGACCGAGCGCGCCTCCGGCGACTACCTGAAACCGGCTGCCCTCGACGCCTGGATGAAGGAACATTCGGCCGCCCCCACCGCGGTGTTGATGGACGAGGACGGCGTCATCGGCCGCGCCTACGCCGCGCGCACCACGCCACACCTCTACATCATCGATCCCAAGGGCGTGCTGGTGTATGCCGGCGGCATCGACAGCATCGCCTCGTCCCAGGTCGAGGATATCCAGGGCGCCACCAATTACGTGAACCAGGCGCTCGGCGAGGCCTTCGGCGGACAGCCGGTCAGTGCGGCGAGCACGCGTCCCTACGGCTGCTCGATCAAGTACAAGGCCTGAATTCACGGTCCGCGGCGAAGGCCCCTGCGACAATCGCGGGATGCCTTTCGCCCCCCTGAAGAACGACACTTTCCTTCGCGCCTGCTGGCGCCAGGCCACCGACTACACGCCCGTATGGCTGATGCGCCAGGCCGGGCGCTACCTGCCGGAGTACGTGGCGACGCGTGCGAGGGCCGGCAGCTTCATGGGGTTGGCAACCAACGTGGACTTCGCCACCGAGGTCACGCTGCAGCCGCTGGCGCGCTACCCGCTCGACGCGGCGATCCTGTTTTCCGACATCCTGACGGTGCCCGACGCGATGGGGCTGGGCCTGTCCTTCGAAGCCGGCGAAGGCCCGCGTTTCGCCCGGCCGATGCGCGACGAGGCCGCCATCGGCGCCCTCGAGGTGCCGGACATGGAGAAGCTGCGCTATGTGTTCGACGCCGTCGCCTCGATCCGCCGCGCCCTCGACGGCCGCGTGCCGCTGATCGGCTTTTCCGGCAGCCCCTGGACGCTGGCCTGCTACATGGTCGAGGGCGCCGGCTCGAGCGACTACCGGCTGGTCAAGAGCCTGCTCTACAGCCGCCCCGACCTCATGCACCGCCTGCTCGCGGTGAACGCCGATGCGGTGGCCGCCTACCTCAACGCGCAGATCGACGCCGGCGCCCAGGCCGTGATGATCTTCGACAGCTGGGGCGGCGTGCTGGCTGACGGCATGTTCCAGGATTTCAGCCTGGCCTACACCCACCGCGTGCTGTCGCAGCTCCAGCGCCAGGGCGCGGACGGGCAGCCCGTGCCACGCATCGTCTTCACCAAAGGCGGTGGGCTCTGGCTGGAAGACATGCGCGGGCTCGGTTGCGAGGTGCTGGGCCTGGACTGGACCATCAACCTGGGTCGCGCCCGCGCACTGGTCGGCGAAGGCAACGGCGGCAAGGCGTTGCAGGGCAACATCGACCCCAACGTGCTGTTCGCTGCGCCGGAGCGGATCGAAGCGGAAGTCGCGAAGGTGCTGCAGGCCTTCGGCCGGCCGCACACCGACCCTTCGACGACCGGACCCACCCATGTCTTCAACCTGGGCCATGGAATCAGCCAGTTCACCCCGCCCGACCACGTCGCTGCCCTGGTGGCTGCGGTGCACGCGCAGTCCCGCGCCCTGCGCGGCCGTTGAGGCCGTTATGGCTTGTAAGCACCTCAGGCCGCGGTTCTCGGGTTTGTCAAGCCCGAAAATGGTGAGGACGGACTGACTTATGCACAAAACACGTCATGCGGGATGCAAAACCATCTGAAGCCTTGCCAGCGCTGCTCCTAAAGCGATAGCGCCGCTAAGTCGTTGATTCATATGGATTTTGAACTTTGCTTTTTTTGCGGGCATTCCAGCGGGAGCCTTGATTTTCAAGGGCTGGCAGCGCGTCGAGCCCCGATATCAACAAAGTTATCCACAGCAACACTGGATGTCTTTCAAAGCGCTGACAAATCAATGACTTAGATTGCTTTGCTACAAGTTCCTTTAACCACCGATCCGAACGGAAGCGCGTCTTGAATTGGCGTCTGGAGATCGCCGTTCAGACTCCGGCGCATAGCGCATTGGGGGATGTACTGAGCTACACCCACCCTTCGCCTGTCGCGCCGGGCGCACTGGTGCGAGTGCCGCTGGGGCGGCGCGAGGTGCTCGGGGTGGTTTGGTCAGCGCAACCCGCCGGGGCGGACGACGGTGCGGCGGCATTGGAACTCAAGCCCGTCGGCGCGGTGCTGGACGCGCTGCCGCCCCTTGGCGCGGCGTGGCGCGACCTGGTGGCCTTTGCCGCCCGCTACTACCAGCGCTCGCTGGGGGAGATTGCGCTCGCCGCCTTGCCGCCTCAGCTACGCGATCTGAGCGCGGTGCAGCTCGCCCGGCGACTCAAGCGGCAGGCGGCGCCCGCCGCTGCAGCGGCATCTGCCTGCGTCCCGGCGCTGACGCCCGAGCAGGCGCAGGCGCTGGCGCGCTACGAGACCGAAAGCGGCCCCTTTCTGCTCTTCGGCAGCACCGGCAGCGGCAAGACCGAGGTCTACCTCCAGGCCGTCGCGGCGCTGCTCGAGCGCGAGCCGCAGGCCCAGGCCCTGGTGATGGTCCCCGAGATCAACCTCACCCCGCAGCTGGAGGCGCGCTTCAAGGACCGCTTCGGCAGCGGCGCCGTGGTCTCGCTGCACAGCGGCATGACGAACCCCCAGCGCCTGGCCAGCTGGCTGGCCGCGCATGGCGCAACCGCGCGCATCGTGCTCGGCACCCGGATGGCGGTGTTCGCCTCGATGCCGGCGCTCAAGTTGATCGTGGTCGACGAGGAGCACGATCCCAGCTACAAGCAGCAGGAAGGCGCGCGCTACTCCGCGCGCGACCTGGCGGTCTGGCGCGGCCGGCGGGAGGGCGCGAAGGTGATGCTCGGGTCGGCCACGCCTTCATTGGAGAGCTGGCACCAGAGCCGGCCCGCGCAAGGCGAGGATGGCGGAGGCCGCTACGCGCGCCTGGCGATGCCCTCGCGCATCGGCACCGCGGCGCTGCCGATGGTGCGGCTGGTCGACATGGGGCTGCAGCCCCCGCGCACCGTGCTTTCGGCGGCGCTGCTGGACGCCATCGGCCAGCGGGTGGCACGCGGCGAACAGAGCATGGTGTTCCTCAACCGGCGCGGCTACGCGCCGGTGCTGGCCTGCGGCGACTGCGACTGGAAGAGCGAATGCCCGCACTGCAGCGCCTTCCGCGTGTTCCACAAGATCGACCGGACGCTGCGCTGCCACCACTGCGGCTTCACCGAGCGCGTGCCGCGCGCCTGCCCGGCCTGCGGCAACCCCGACATCGCGCCGGTGGGCCGCGGCACGGAGCGGCTCGAAGAACATCTCGGCGAGCTGTTCGCCGGCGTCCGCCGGCCCGACGGCAGCCCGGTGCGTATCGCCCGGATCGACGCCGACAGCACGCGCCGGCAGGGCGCGCTCGAGTCTCAGCTCGCTGCGGTGCATGCCGGCGAGATCGACGTGCTGGTCGGCACGCAGATGATCGCCAAGGGCCACGACTTCCGGCGCATCACGCTGGTGGCAGCGGCCAACCCCGACGCGGCCCTCTTCTCCAGCGACTTCCGCGCGCCCGAGCGCCTGTTCGGCCTGCTCATGCAGTCGGCCGGGCGCGCTGGCCGGGACGCGGCCTACCTGTCAGCCCAGGGCGCGACCGCCGAAATGTGGGTCCAGACCCATCACCCGCGTCACCCCCTCTTCGCTGCGCTGCGCCGCCACGACTACCCCGCGTTCGCCCAGCGCGAGCTGCAAGAGCGAGCGGCGGCCGGGATGCCGCCTTTCGCCTTTCAGGCCTTGCTGCGCGCCGACGCTCGCACGCAAGAGGCGGCGCAGGCCTTCCTCAATGCCGCCAGCGCGGCGGCCGAGGGGCTGGAGGGCGCGCAGCACGTGACCCGCTATTCCGCCGTGCCGCATGCGATCCAGCGCGTGGCCAATGTGGAACGGGCGCAGTTGCTGGTCGAGAGCGCCTCGCGCCGCGCACTCCAGCGCCTGCTGGCGGCCTGGCAGCCGCTGCTGCACGGGCTGCGCAAAGCGCCTGAAGGCAAGGGCGTGATCCGCTGGCTGGTCGATGTCGATCCTCAAAGCATTTAGCAGGCCCCCGACATCGCGCACTCGCGCCACGCGAAGGGCGAGGCTTCAATGCAGGCCGATCGGCTGCTTGCCCATCTCGATGTACTGCAAAGCCGTGCGGCGCCTGCGGTGATGGCTGCGCCAGACGAACAACACAAAACTGGCCGCACCGGTCGCGAGGGCCGTGCCGGCGCTCAGGTCACCCGCGTGCCACAGCCAAGCTACGGTGGCGAGGCACGCCACCCACAGCATCCAGCGCATCCAAGTCGTCATGGCGGTTTCCCCCGGTTTTGACGCCACTTTAGCAGGGCATTTGAATACAGAAGAATTCATCGAAAGGAATAGTTAGCACTATCGGCCAATAGTCCCAGGGGGTCTGTAGGCAATATTCTGAAACATGGGTTGACACGGCTGGAAACCGGTGTCGAAGTCCTCTCACCGGCCCTGCGTGGCCGAAACGGAAGGTCCGGGTGTGAAAAGCTGGTCGAGGGTCCTCTGGGGTGTGGCTTTGGCGGGCGTTGCCTGGAGCGCGCAGTCGGCCGAGATCGAGCTGGAGGGCAACCGCCTGCTGGTCACTGGCATGCTCGACGGCAGCGCCGTCCAGCGTTTCACCGAGGAGCTCGGCAGCGGCAAGGTGCGCACCGTGGTGTTCGAGAACTCCCTCAGCGGCACGGCCGAGGCGGCCGGCGAATACGCCCGCGCGATTCGCGCCAGTGGCGTCAACACGGAGATGAAGGGCCAGTGCCATTCGGCATGCGCCTATGCCTTCCTCGCCGGCAAGGAGCACCGCTTCGGGCGCGGATTCCACGTCAATGCCCTGCTCATCCCGGTGGCTGCGCGGCCCCGCCCTGAGGAACTCGCCAGCCGCTGGCTCGGCGAGGAAGCGCAGAAGACACTGGCCGAATTCGCCGCGGCACCGGCCGACGCGGAGGCCGCGGGCGGGCCCAGGGAGCGCTGGCAGCCCGGTCACGTGCTCTTCACCTCCACCCTACACTTTTCGGCCGCGTCTACAACAGCTTCTATTGCGACGGCACGCAGGGGCACGACACGTCACGCTGCGAGCTGCTGCCGGATGCCGACCCGTACAAGCTCGGCGTGCTGACACCCTGAACCGGCCCCTGCCGCCAGGGCAGCCAGACCCAGGCGCCGGCGAGACGAGGCCGGGTGCGCAGGCCGTCGTCACCGTCGCACATCACGACACAGCTCTCACACAGCCTTGCATCGGGTAGCCCCCGTATCATTGCCCGCTTTGCGCTTCCCCTCCCTCCCCTTCATGTCCTCCGGTCTCAACCTCGCGCAGCAAGATGCGGTCAACTACCTTCACGGCCCCTGCCTGGTGCTTGCCGGCGCGGGCTCAGGCAAGACCCGCGTCATCACGCACAAGATTGCGCGGCTGATCCAGACCGGGATGGCGCCCCAGCGCATCGCGGCCATCACCTTTACCAACAAGGCGGCGGCCGAAATGCGCGAGCGGGCCAAGGGCCTCATCGGGCGCGATGCGAACAAGGTGGTGGTCTGCACCTTCCATGCGCTTGGCGTGCGCATGATGCGCGAGGACGGCGGCGTGCTGGGCCTGAAGCCAGCCTTCAGCATCCTGGACAGCGACGACGTCACCAAGATCCTCAAGGACGCCGGCGGCACCACCGACGCAGCGACCGCGCGCATCTGGCAGTGGACCATCAGCAAGTGGAAGAACATGGGCCTCAACGCCGCGCAGGCCGAGGCCCAGGCTGCGGACGACAACGAACGCATCACCGCGCGCATCATGGCGCGCTACGAGGAGCGCCTGGTCGCCTACCAGAGCGTGGATTTCGACGACCTGATCGGCATGCCGCTCAAGCTGCTGCAGCAGCACGACGAGGTGCGCGCCAAGTGGCAGGCCGCGCTGGGCCATGTGCTGGTCGACGAGTACCAGGACACCAACGCGACCCAGTACGAGGTGCTGAAGGCGCTGGTCGGTCAGCGCGGCCGCTTCACCGCGGTCGGCGACGACGACCAGTCGATCTATGGCTGGCGCGGCGCCACGCTCGACAACCTGCGCAAGCTGCCAGTGGATTTCCCGACGCTGAAGGTCATCAAGCTGGAGCAGAACTACCGCAGCACCAGTGCCATCCTGCGCGCCGCCAACAACGTCATCGGGCCGAACCCCAAGCTGTTTCCCAAGACCCTGTTCAGCGAGCTCGGCGAGGGCGAGCCGGTGCGCGTGGTCGACGCCGACACCGAGGCGCACGAGGCGGAGCGTGCGGTGGCGCGCATCCAGAGCCTGCGCGGCGGCGACGCCACCGTGCAGGGCCAGCAGTTCAAGGAGTTCCGCGACTTCGCGATCCTCTACCGCGCCAACCACCAGGCGCGCGTGTTCGAACAGGCCCTGCGCCGCGCGCAGATCCCCTACAAGGTCTCGGGCGGCCAAAGCTTCTTCGACCGGGCCGAGATCAAGGACCTGTGCGGCTGGTTCCGCCTGTGGGTCAACAACGACGACGATCCCGCCTTCCTGCGCGCCGTGACCACCCCCAAGCGCGGCATCGGCCACACCACGCTGGCCAGCCTCGGCACTTTCGCGAGCCAATACAAGCTGAGCCTGTTCGAGGCGTTGTTCTCGCCCTCGTTGCACAGCGTCATGGCCAAGCGGGGAATGGAAGGGCTGCACGAGTTCGGCCGCTACATCAACGACCTCGAATACCGCGCGCGCCGCACCATGGGCGCCGAGGATGCACGCGCCTTCCTGGCCGACTGGCTCAAGGAGATCGAGTACGAGAAGCACCTCTACGACGGTGAGGACAGCGAGCAGGCCGCTGCCAGCCGCTGGACCAACGTCCTCGAGTTCTGCGACTGGATGGCGCAGCGCTGCGGAGGACAGATCGCGGATGCCTCCGGTGCCACCACGCTCGAGAACGAGCGCAAGAGCCTGCTCGAGGTGGCGCAGACCATCTCGCTCCTGTCGACCATCAGCGAGCGCGAGAAGGACCAGAACGTCGTCACGCTCTCCACGCTGCATGCGTCCAAGGGGCTGGAGTGGCCGCACGTGATGCTGATCGGGGTGAACGAAGGGCTGCTGCCCTTCAAGCTCGAGGACGACGGCGGCCGGCAGCAGAAGGTCAGTGACGACACCCTGCAGCGCCTGCAGGAGGAGCGCCGACTGATGTACGTGGGCATCACCCGCGCGCAGCGCAGCCTGGCCGTCAGCTGGACCAAGCGCCGCAAGCAGGGCCGCGAGATGGTGCCGGCGCAGCCCAGCCGCTTCATCGCCGAAATGGCCCTCGACAAGAAGACCATCAAGGAAGATCCACGCGAGAAGCTCAAGGCCCTGCGCGCCGAGTTCGCGCGCAAGGCCCAGGACAACGCGGCAGCGGCGGCGGCTGCAGCAGCCGGTTCATGAAACGACGGCTGCTGCTGGCGCTGTGCCTGGCCGCGGGCGGCGCGTTGGCCGAGCCGGCCTGCCCCGCAAGCGGCCGCGAGCTGCCGGTGGGCGCGCTCTATGGCCAGTGGGAAGCCCGCATCGAAGGCGAAGCCGGCATCGCGCGCGTGCGGCTGGCAAAGCATCCCGAGTACGAAGGAGTGCGCGGCACCATCACGCGCGAATCCGGCGGCGGGCCGCCTTCAGTGGCGCAGCTCGCGGGCGACATCGACGACGAGGGCCTGCTCAACATCGACGAGTCGTTGGACGGCCGCGCCATCAGCGGCAACTGGCTGGGTGAACTGCAGCCCGGCTCCTGCGGCAAGGCATTCAAGGGAGCGTGGCGCAACGCGTCCGACGACAGCACGCATCCTTTCGTGCTGAACAAGATTGGCAGTTGGCAATGAAGAACCTACACATCACCCCCATCGCGGCGCTCCTGGCCGGCCTCGGCATGGGATTCGCGCACGGACAGCCTTCGCAGAACCCGCCGAGCCCCTTGGCCGATGCGCAGCTGACCTGGCAGCAGTGCCAACGCCTCGCGAACGACAAGGAGGCACGCCTGGCCTGCTTCGACCGCTGGGCCCAGCAGCAGACGCTGCCGGTGGCCGAGGTGCCGTCGGCGCCGCCGGTGCTCGCGAGCACGCAGCCGCCGGCGCCGGTGGACGCCGCCGTGCCCGCCACGCGCGTGGTCTCGGTCGCGACGCAGGAGGGTTGCCGCGATGGCCAGTACTCCGCGCTCTCGCGCTTCTGGGAGCTCGAGAACGGCACCGACTGCGGCACCTTCAGTTTCCGCGGCTATCGCCCGCTCAATGTGTCCTTCTCGGCCGCGAACCGGAAGCCCGGTACCCCGACCTCGCCCTCCGCCGACCACACCGGCACCTTCATCCCTTACCAATCCAACGAAATGCGCATCGGCCTGTCGGTGCGCACCAAGCTTGCGCAGGGCATGCTCACGCAGGACGACCCGATCAAGAAAGACTCGCTGTGGTTCGGCTACAGCCAGCTGTCGACCTGGCAGCTCTTCAACGGCTCCATCTCGCGGCCCTTCCGCAGCACCGACCACGAGCCCGAGCTGATGTACCTCTACCCCACGGATTATCGGCTGCCGGGCGGCTGGCGCTGGCGCTATGCGGGCGTCGGGCTGGTCCATCAGTCCAATGGCCAGAGCCTGCCCTATTCGCGCAGCTGGAACCGGCTCTACCTGATGGGCGGCGTGGAACTGGACGACCGCTTCACGATCACCGGGCGCATCTGGAAACGCGTGCACGAAAGCGCGGCGGACGACGACAACCCCGACATCTCGAACTTCATCGGCCGCGCCGAGATCACGGGCCGCTGGAACGTCGACAACGGGAACACGCTGGCCATGACATTGCGCAACAACCTGCGCGAGAGCGGCCGCGGATCGATCCGGCTCGAGTGGCTCAAGCCCATCGGCGACTCGAACCGGAGCAACCTGCGCTTCCACACGCAGCTGTTCTACGGCTACGGCGACACCCTGGTCGACTACAACCGCAAGCGCGCGGTGCTCAGCATCGGGCTGAGCCTGGTCGACTTCTGAAGCGATTTCGGCCGCGACGGTGCAGATCCATGGCCGCCGATTGCGCTGGAGAGCGCGTGGGCACTATGTCGCGTCAGTCGATGACGGTGCGCTCGGCTCGATGTCACGCACCGCGTCGTTCCCGCTCGCCGCCTGCTGCTCCTTGTAGAGCCGGCGCTCCCGCGCCGCGATCATGTAGCTTGAAAGCACGACGAACACCGCGACCCCGGCAATGACGATGGCGGCCAATGCGTTGACGGTGGGGTCCAGGCCGCGGCGCGCACGCGAGAAGATGACGAGCGGCAGCGTCGTCGAGCCCGGGCCCGAAAGAAAGGCGGACATCACCACGTCGTCCAGCGAGAGCGTGAAGGTCAGCAGCCAGGCCGCCACCAGCGACTGTGCGATCAGCGGCAACGTGACGAGAAAGAACACCTGCAAGGGCCGGGCGCCCAAGTCTTGCGCAGCTTCCTCGTATTGGGGGTTGAGGTCACGCAAGCGCGCGCCGATCACCACGGTCGCATAGGCGATGCCCACCAGCAGGTGACCGAGCCAGATCGTCACGGCGCCGCGTTCCGGGAACCCGAACAGGCGCTGGGCCGAAACCAGCATCAGCAACAGCGAGAGGCCGACGATCACCTCCGGCATCACCAGCGGAGCACTGACCATGCCGGAGAACAGCGTGCGCCCCTTGAACCACGGCAGGCGCTCCAGCGAGAGCGCCGCCAAGGTGCCGAGGATGATGGCGCCCGTCGCGGTGGCTGCCGCAATCTTCAGAGAAAGAAAAAGAGCCTCGCGGATGGCCACGTCGCCCATGAGCCTGCGATACCAGCGCAGACTGAAGCCCGTCCAGACGTTCGGCACGAGCGAGTCGGTGAAGCTGAAGACAACCAGCGCGACGATCGGCAGGTAGAGGAAGGCAAAGCCCAGGAGCAGCCAGGTGCGGCTGGTCCAGCGTCCGGCGCGAGTGGTCATCATGAGCGCGCCGCTTTCGCCTGGCTGTTGTTGAAGATCGCCAGCGGCACGATGATGAGCAGCACCATCACCACTGCAATGCTCGAAGCCATCGGCCAGTCATTGTTGGAGAAGAATTCGTCCCAGAGCACGCGGCCGATCATCAGAGTCTCCGGGCCGCCCAGCAGTTCCGGAATCACGTATTCACCCACGCAAGGGATGAAGACCAGCATGGCGCCGGCGACGATGGCGCTCCTGGACAGCGGCACCGTGATGCGCCAGAAGGCCTGCCAGGGCGTCGCCCCGAGATCTTGTGCGGCCTCGAGCAGCCGCAGGTCCAGCTTGGAGAGCGTGCCGTAGAGCGGCAGGACCATGAACGGGAGGTAGGTGTAGACCATGCCGAGCACGAGCGAAAAGGGGCTGTACAAGAACTGCCCCGGCGCCGAAATCAGGCCCAGCGGCAGGAGCAGCTGTTCCGCGTGCACGTGCGCCAGGAAGCGCCCGACCCAGCCGGTCTCGGCATCCAGCAGGCCCTTCCAGGCATAGACGCGCAACAGAAAGCTCGTCCAGAACGGCAGCATCACCCCCATGAGCAGCAGCGGCTGCAGGGCGGCCGGCGCCCGCGCCATGAAATAGGCGAAGGGGTACCCGATGACCAGGCAGATCAGCGTCGTGACCCCTGCATACAGCAGCGAGTGACCGTAGGTCGAACCGTAGATCTCGTCCTGAAAGATCGTTGCGTAGCTCAACAGGTCGAGCTTCATGACCAGCGCCTGGTCCGCATACGCGAAGAGGTCGCTGATCCTCGCGCCGTCCATCTGCGCAAAGCTGATGCGCACGACGATGAGAAAGGGCAACAGGAAGAAGACCAGCAGCCAGAGGTAAGGCGCGCCGATCACGAGCGTGCGTCCCTTCACGAGCCGATGCAGGCGCCGGCTGCCGTCCCCGGTGAAGGAGGCCATGTTCACCCCTTATTGCGTCAGCACGACCTGCGAGGTCGGCAGCCAGTGAGCCCAGACCCGATCGCCTTGCGAGGGAGCGCCTTCGCGTTGCCGGGTCTCGTTCTCGACGTTCACCTTGAGCCGGGCGCCACTGGGCAACTCGAGGTGATAGAGGGTGTAGTCGCCGAAGTAGGACTGCGCCTTGACGACCCCTTGCACCTGGTTGTGCTCGCCTTCGGGCTTGTCGGTGCGCAACCGGATTTTTTCGGGGCGCACGGCAACGGTGACAGACCGCCCCTGATAACCGGTCAGGCCGTGGCGAACGCGGTGTACCACGTCGATGCATCGAATCTCGATGTGCTCCGCGTCCTCCATCACGACAGTTCCTTCCATGAGGTTGACGTTGCCGATGAAGTCGGCGACGAAGCGCGTCGTCGGCGTCTCGTAGATGTCGGCCGGACTGCCTACCTGGAGGAATCGGCCTTCGCTCATCACCGCCATGCGCGACGCCATGGTCATGGCTTCTTCCTGGTCGTGGGTGACCATCATGCAGGTCACGCCGACCTGGTGGACGATGTTGACGAGCTCGATCTGCGTGGCCTCGCGCAGCTTCTTGTCGAGAGCCGCAAGCGGCTCGTCGAGCAGCAGAAGCTGTGGACGCTTGGCAAGGCTGCGAGCGAGCGCGACGCGCTGCTGCTGGCCGCCGGAGAGCTGATGCGGCTTGCGTTTGGCGAACTGGCCCAGTTGAACCAGGCGCAGCATCTCTTCCACGCGCGACGCAAGCTCGGCCCTCGGCAGCTTGTCGCGGCGCAGGCCGAAGGCGATGTTGTCCCAGACCGTCAGATGGGGAAAGAGCGCGTACGACTGGAACATCATGTTGACCGGCCGCTCGTAGGGCGGCAGTCCCGCGAGGTCGATGCCATCGAGCACGATGCGCCCGGACGACGGCGCCTCAAAGCCAGCGACCATTCGCAACAGCGTGCTCTTGCCGCAGCCCGAGGAGCCCAGCAGCGCAAAGATCTCGCCGCGCGCGACGTTCAAGCTGACCTGATCGACCGCACGCGCGTCTCCGAAGTTCTTCGTGACGGACTCGATCCTCAGGAAAGCGCCGTCTTCCTTCGACGTATCCATAGGGCCTTGTCAGCGCTTGGCCTTGAAGTTGGTGAATGTGCGGGTGATCAGTTTCAGTGTTGCCTGGTCAGGTGTGTCCGGAGGGATCATGCTGGCCAGCGCCTCGGCATCGGGGAACACGGCCTTGTCCTTGGCCAGCGCCGGGTTGACGAACTTCATCGCGGCCTTGTTGGGGTTGGCGTAGAACACCTTGTTCGTCAGCGAGGCGTGAACCTCGGGCCGCAGGATGTAGTTGATCCACTTGTAGGCGTTCTCCGTGTGCCTGGCGTCCTTGGGAATGGCCATCGTGTCGAAGAACAACAACCCGCCGGTCTTGGGCAGCAGCACCTGGAGGTTCTGTGGATTCCTCGCCTTGGCGGACTTGTCCTTGGCGATCATGATGTCGCCGGACCATCCGATCACGGCGCACAGCTGCCCCTTGGCCATCTGGTCGATGTAGTCGGAGCCCGAGCCGGAAAAACGGGTCACATAAGGCCGAACGGCCTTGAGCATCTCGCCTGCGGCCTGGTAGTCCTGCGCATTCTTGCTGCGCGGATCCTTGCCGATGTACTTGAGCGCGATCGGCAAGATCTCGGAGGCGGTGTCCAGGAACGATACGCCGCAGCTCTTCAGCTTGGACATGTATTCCGGCTTGAAGACGAGGTCCCAGGCGTTCTCGGGCAAGGGAGCGTTGCCGAGGACCTTCTTGACCTTGTCCGCGTTGATGCCCACCGTCGTATAACCCCAGAGCCAGTCGACCAGGTAGTCGTTGCCGGGATCCATCTTGGCCAGCTGGGCCTGGATGGCCGGATCGAGATTGGCGAGATTGGGGATCTTCGACTTGTCGAGCTTCTGGAGCAGGCCGCCCTGGATCTGCATCTTGGCGAAATGGGAGCCGGGCACGACGATGTCGTAGCCGGACATGCCGGCGACCAGCTTGGCATGCAAGGCCTCGTTGCTGTCGAAGAGGTCATATCTGACTTTGATTCCGGTTTCCTTTTCGAAATTCGGAATCGTGTCTTCCGCGATGTAGTCGCCCCAGTTGTAGATGTTGAGGACCTTCTCTTCCTCATCGGCATGCACGGCGAGGATCGAAAGCGCAGCGGCCGCAGCGACCCATGTGCGCAGAATCAACGTGGATCGAGGTCGCACAGATTTCATGGAGCACCTCCGGAACCAGGTTTGGCGATGACGCGCTTTGTGGACCCAGCGCGAGGGCTTGGACGAAAAGATCGGAGATCGGCGTGCCGTCGCAGGCGAGAAGCACACGGCTCGCCGTGGCATCTTCCATGTCGACCTTGGACCGTCACGGCTCGCCTCCTACGATGCCCATCTCCAGCGGCACCTTGATGTAGAACAGCTGGAGCTTCTCGCCGGCCAGGTGCGCAAGAAAGCTCTGCGCCTCCTGTTCGCTCAGCGCGAAGCCGACCTCCACCGACAGGTCGCCCGCCAGTTCGAAGAAGTGCTCTTCGTGCAATCTGCCGTGGCGGCCGAAGCCCGCGATGGCGCGAAAGGCCGAGCCGCCATGGAGGCCTACTTTCTTGGCCTCTTCGAGCAGCCATTCGTAGGCAAGGATGCCGTGATGGCGGCGGCCCTCCTGGACATAGAACTTGAGGTAAATGCCTTGCATGGGGCCTCCTTCGGTGCGGATACGCTGTTCAATCGGGCCGGTCGCCGGAGACGACGCGGCGCAGGCGCCGGGGGCACGCGGTATGTCCCATGGCCGTTCCCACTACCCCGCCTTCACGAAGAGCGCATTGGCAGCCATGATGCCGACACCGGTAAGGATCAGCGAACCCGCGAGGTGCACGCTCGCCGCGCCCAGCGCCCACCAGTGCTCGTGCCGGCCGATCAAGGTCACGACCTCGACCGAGAAAGTGGAGAAGGTCGTGAGCCCGCCCATGAACCCGGTGATGACCAGAAGCCGCCACTCGGGCGCCAGGCCGCTGTTGTGGGTGAAGAAGGCGCTGGCCACGCCGACCAGCAGACCACCGAGCAGATTGGCAGCGACGGTTCCCAGAGGAATCGTCGGGAAGACCGGATTGAGCCAGCCACCCAGCCACCATCGCAGCAAGGCACCGCACCCTGCACCACCGAAGACCGCGAATACCGAAAAACCGCTCATGTCGCTCCTTATTTTTGAACCAACCGGAACGAGCGGCAAGGCAAGAGGCAGCGCTTTGGGCGCGCCGCATGCCTACCGTCCCATCCGGACTCTGGTAGGCATCATCAGCCCCGGCGGGGCGGTCTGGGAGGATGCCATCTCCACCGTAAATTCAGTATATCGACCGGGCCCTGGACCGGCAACGTGGCGACTCGGCGGGTGCCGCGCCAGCAGTCCCATCCGCTCGAAGCGCGGAAGCGCTGCATTGCCGCGAGCCTTGCCAGTCCCACCTTTCGCCGGCATCATCGCCGCCGCAGAGGAAGGAGACCGCTCATGAAAACGTGGATTCGCCATGCCGCCGCCCTTGCAATGCTTGTCGCCGCTGTCGCCACGCAGGCGGCAGGCACCGTGGGCAACACGCTGCCGCCGGGCTTTCCCTCGATCGAGGACACCTCGCTCGCCAAGCCGCTCATCGGCTTCGGTGCCGCCGGCGCCGTGGCCCGAACGCCGGTCATCCTCATCCACGGCAACAACGACACGCCCTTCCCCACCGCCTGCAACCCCTACGGGCGCATCCAAGCACTGGCGCAGTTCCTGTCGGACAACGGCTATTCCCCGAGCGAGCTCTGGGGTGTGGGCTACCAGGGCGACCAGTGCGACCTCGCTTCCGACCAGACGCGCCGCTCGAGCATCGCCCACACCAACGCGGCCAACGTGCCGGACCTGCGCCGCTTCGTGCACGCGGTCATGGCCTTCACGGGCGCTCGGCGCGTGGACATCGTCGCCCACAGCCTGGGCGTGACGCTGGCGCGCGAATGGATGCGGCAGGACGAGGCGCAGCACCTGGTGCGCCGACTCGTGGCCATCGACGGCCCCAACCACGGCATCATCAATTGCTCGCCCGACCCGGCCAACTACTTCCAGGCGCCGGCGGCGGGAGGCTTTACGCCCTCCAGCGAGGTGTGCCAGGAGCTGGGCTCGCCCGACACGCCCTTCCTGCGCCTGCTCAACGGCCGCAGCGGCGGCCGCGAGAACGACGGGCCCACGCGCGTGCTGGTCATCCGCAATGGCGACGCCAGCTTCGTCTACTTTCCGGTTCAGGATGGCGTGATTGCGCCGGTCCCCGCCATCGATTCCTTCGGCAAGCCCAACGATTTCTCCAAGAGCGCCAGCTTGCGCGGGGCGCGCGAGATCGTGTTCACGGGGCAAGGTGCCTACGACCCGATCCTGCGCACCGGCCACCTCGGCATCCTGAATTCCCCGCAGACCTGGCAGGCCACGCTCGACTTCCTCACCGGGCCGCCGAGGGACGAGGCCAAGGACGAGGACAACTGAATCCACGACCCCGCGCCTGGGTGGTGCCGCTATGCTGGGCGGCATGAATCCCAAGACGCTGCTCGTGGTCTATCACACCATGACCGGCGGCACCGCGCAGATGGCGCAGGCCGCGGCCGAGGGCGCACGCACTGAAGCCGGCGTGCAGGTGCGCCTGTTGCGCGCCCCGGAGGCGCAGCCCGAAGACGTACTGGCTGCAGACGGCTACCTGTTCGCCACGCCCGAGAACCTCGCCGCGATGGCCGGGCTGATGAAGGACTTCTTCGACCGCTGCTACTACGCCGCGCTCGACCGCGTGAACGGCCGGCCCTACGCCACGCTGATCTGCGCGGGCAGCGACGGCCAGAATGCCGCAAGGCAGATCGAGCGCATCGCTACCGGCTGGCGCCTGAACGCCATCGCGCCCGCATTGATCGTCTGCACCCATGCGCAGACGCCCGAGGCGATCGCGCGGCCCAAGCAGATCGGCGCGGAGGAACTCGCGCAATGCCGCGAGCTCGGGGCCGCGCTCGCGACGGGGCTGGCGATGGGCGTGTTCTAGCCAGACCCGCGGTAGGACCAACGCAGCGCATCCTGACCGGCGGCCGAGCCATCCATTCCGAAAGCTCCCATAGACAATGACTTCGACTGCCGCGCATGCGCATGCGCGAGCTCGAGCGCCGCCTAGACCGCGCCGAAGGCACGGCAAGCACTACCAGGTGGTCGGGCGCTCCGACGACGAGTACGGGCGCATCGCCGGCGAGTGGATGTTCACCCGCGTGGTGCTGACGGTCGACTACATGAGCGCGCGCTGAGGGTCACCTGCCCGCGGGCAGCGCCGACGCATCGAAGATTTCGATGGAGGGCGGCGCGACGGCGAGCCGGCCGATCTCGCGCGCGAACGCGCGGGACTCGGGCACCGCGAAGTGCGCCTGCAGCGCTTGCGCGCTCTCCCAGCGTTCGACGAACACCAGGCGGTCGGGCCGCTCGGCATCGATGCTGACGTTGTGCTCGATGCAGCCGGGTTCGGTGCGCGAGCGGCGCACGTGTTGCTGGCTCAAGGCCAGGGCCTGGTCCATGCTGCCACCTTGCACCACGAAGCTTCCGAGGACGATGATCATCGCGTCTTCACCTTTGAGTTTGAGTTCGCTGCGAATCGCGCGAGCGGAATCCCGGCGAGTAGTTTGCCCTTGAACTTTTGCGCCGCGAATGACTTCGGTCATCTCCGTGGCGACGACGCCAAAAGCCACGCTGTTCACTCGCACGCCTTCAGATCATGGCGAATCCGCCCGATGCCCCGATCGTCTGGCCGGTGATGAACAACGCGCGTTCGGAAGCGAGGAATGCCACCAGTCCGGAAACATCGTCCGGCCTGGACAGCCGCCCCACGCCCTTCGAGATCGGATAGAGGTTCACCATCTTTGCGAGGAGTTCGTTGTTCTGGATCGTCGCATCCGGATGCAGCGGCCCATCCTTGATGCCTTCGTGCGAGACCGCCCCGAGCGCAATCGAATTGACGGTGATCGCATGTCGGCCATGCTCCCGCGCCAGCGCCTTGGCAAAGCCCGCGATGGCTGCCTTCGCGCCGGAATAGACGGCCATGTTCGCCTCGCCGATCCGGCCGGCCTCCGAGATGATGTTCACGATCCGTCCACGCTTGGCCGTCACCATGCCGGGCAGAACGGCGTGGCAGCAGTGAAAGGTGCCATAGACGTTGAGATTGACGATCTTCGCCCAATCGGCCACCGGCATGTCGACGAAGGCCGGGGTGCGCCCGCCCTTCTCGCGCCGCTCGGGAATGATGCCGGCGTTGTTCACCAGGATTTGGACTGGCGCGTCAAAGTGCCGCATGGCGGCATCGACCAGGCCCTGCACCTGGTCGGCCTGCGTGATGTCGGCGGGCGCGGCCAGCGCCTGGCCTCCCTGGGCCTCGATCTCGCGCGCCACGGCCTGCGCCCTTTCGGGGAACAGGTCGTTGACCACGACACGCGCGCCTTCGCGGGCGAGTTCGATGCAGATCTGCCGACCCACGCCCTGGCCGCCGCCGGTCACCAGGGCGACCTGTGAGTCCAAACCGAGTTTCATGTATGTACTTCCTTGCTTGCTGTTGGATGAATGCAGAAATGAGGATGCGGGCGGCTGGCTGTCAGCGCCCCTGGAACACGGGCTTGCGCTTCTCGACGAAGGCCCGCATGCCTTCCTTGCGGTCCTCGCTGTCCACCAGGAGGGCCGCGGCATAGCGCTCGTACTCGAGGCCGCTGTCCAGGTCCGTCTGCATGCCGCGGTTGACGGCCCGCTTGACGAAACGCACGGCCAGCGGCGGCATCTCCGCGATCTGCTGCGCGAGCGCGATGGCCGCCGGCATCAGCTCGGCGCCCGGCAGCACCTGCGTAACCAGGCCGTAGTCCAGGGCCTTGGAAGCCTCGATCTGGGCTGCCGTCAGCATCAGCGCCTTGGCGCGCGCTTCACCGATCAGGCGCGGCAGCCGCTGCGTGCCGCCGGCAGCGGGGATCACGCCCAGCCGCACCTCCGGAAGGCCCAGGCGGGCATGGTCGGCCGCCAGCCGCAGGTCGCAGCACAGGGCCAGTTCCAGGCCGCCGCCGAGCGCGATGCCGTTGATCGCCGCAATGGTGGGTTTCTCGAATTCCTCGATGCCGCGGAACAGGTCGTGCGTCGACTTCTGCGCGACGAAGAAGTCGGTGGCGCAGATCTGGTGGTCGGCCCGTTCCTTGATGTCGGCGCCGGCGCAGAAGGCACGCTCACCAGCTCCCGTGAGCACCACCGCGCGCACCCGCTGGTCGGTGCGGGCCAGCTCGAAGAACGCGCGGGCCAGGTCCGGCTTCATCGTGCCGCCCAGCGTGTTCATGCGGTCCGGCCGGTTGAGCGTCACGACGGCCACGTGGCCCTCGACACGGTAGGTGAGCGTCGGCAGGTCGACGTGGTCAGGCCAGGTGTTTTCAGACATGGTGTCTCCTTCTTTTCTCTTTCAGGCCGTGGCGCGAGAGAGGACGTGCGCGATGGCCACCGACCCGAGCCCGATCATGTGTGCCATGCCCCAGCTGGCACCTTCGTGCTGCCGGTCGCCGGCCTCGCCACGAAGCTGCCGCGTGATTTCCGCGATCTGGCCGATGCCGGTGGGCCCGAGCGGATGCCCCATGCCGATCAGCCCGCCGGATGCGTTGATCGCGCAGCGGCCGCCGATCTGCGAGTCGCCCCGCAGCAGGAATGCGGCACCCTCTCCCGGCTCGCACACGCCCACGGCTTCGCTGTAGAGCAGTTCCTCCACCGAGAAGGCGTCATGCAGTTCCAGCAGGTCCAGCCGCTGTGCCGGGATCCCCGCCTGCGCCAGCGCCGCACGGGCGCTGGCGCGCACCAGGTCGACGGCCGCGGCGCCGTAGGAGGCTTCCGGTGTTTCGCTGCACGCGGCCGACGCGCGCACGCGCACGCAGCGAGCGGCATCCAGGCCGAGCCGGCGCAGCGCGCGGCCCGACACGACGATGGCGGCCGCTGCGCCCTCGCCTCGCGGGCAGCATTGCTGCACGGTCAGATCGCCCGCCACGAGCGGAGACGCGAGCACCTGTTCCAGGGTGCGCGGCTTGCGGAACTGCGCAAACGGGTTGCGCGCGGCATTGCCATGGTTCTTCACTGCCACCTGCGCCATGGATGCCGCGTCCGCGCCGCGTTCGCGCAGGTAGGTGCGAGCCATCATGGCGAACTTCACGGCCGGAACGTTGGCCGTCTCGCTGAGACGGGCCAGGCCCTCCTTGTCGGCCGCGCGCCGGGCGTCTCCGTGCTTGTCCACGCCCACCGCCAGCACCACATCGCTGACGCCGCGCGCCACCTCCATGCACGCCTGCCGGAATGCGAAAGACCCCGATGCCGAGGCGTTCTCGACCTGGGTGACGGCGAGCCCGGTCGAGCCGAGGTGCCGGAGCATGACGCGCCCGGCCGCCATGCCGATGGAGGTCGTGCCCACGTAGGCACTGTCGACCTGCGGCCACGCCAGGCCCGCATCCGCCAGCGCGGCGCGCACCGCGGTCAGGCCCAGATGCGTGTAGGGCGTCTCGCTCGGGAACTGGTACGCATGCATCCCGATGCCGGCGACGTACACGCCTTCGATGTCGTCGATCCAGTTGCTCATTCGGCCGCTCCCGCAGCCGGAACGAAGCGGCAGGTGAAGGTCTCGCCGCCGGGCAGCGCCACAGCGACGGCGCGCAGCGTCATGCCGACCCGCAGGGCCGACTCGTCGGATCCCGCGATGACGCCCTCCTCGATGAGACCGTCCTCGATGAGGATGTCGGCGGCGATGCGCGGCACCTCCATGCCGGGAAGCAGCGGCACGTGCAGGGTGACGTACTCCAGCAGCCTGCCCCCGCCGGGGCGTGCCACCTTGTCGGCGCCGTGCAGCGGATCGCCGCAGTGGCTGCAGCCGGGCACGTCGGCAGGAAAGACGAGCTTCTGGCACGCCGGGCACTGCGCGAAGAGAAACTCCAGCGACTCGCCGTCGGGCGCAAGCTGGTAGAGCGTCGGATGCTGTGGCCGAAAGCCACGCAGGTCAGTGGTCATGGAACTGATTTCCTGTTCTCGAAAAAAAGAGTGGGGGGCGCGGCGCAGGCCTACTCCAGCCTGGCGCCGGAGTTCTGCACCACTTCGCGCCAGCGCGTCATCTCCGACTTGACGAAAGCGTCCAGCCTCTCGCCGCGCATGCCGCGCATCGGCACGCTGCCGAACTTCTCGGTGGCGGCCAGGACCTCGGGATTCACGATGACTTCCGCCATGGCGTCGGCTAGACGCTTGACGATGGGGGCCGGCGTCTTGGACGAGACGAACATGGCGCCCCATGCGCTGGACTCGGCGCCGGGGTAGCCCAGCTCGCCGACGGTCGGCAGCTCGGGCGCGCTGCTCAGGCGTGACTTGCCGGTGACGGCCAGTGCCTTGAGCTTGCCCGACTGCACGAAGGGCAGCACCACGGCCGCGTAGTCGAAGGCCAGATCGAGATTCCCGGCGATCAGGTCGGTCAATGCCGGACTGCTGCCCTTGTAGGGCACGTGCGTCATCTTGACGCCCGCGGTCGACTGGAAGAGTTCTGCCGTCAAGTGCGTGGCCGTGCCCGCGCCGGCGGAGCCGAAGTTCAGCTTCCCGGGGTTCTGCCTGGCGTACGCCACCAGCTCGGGCACCGTCTTGAACGGCTTGTTCGGGTTGATGACCAGGATCAGCGGCGACTCCGCCAGGCCGTGCACGGCCGTGAAGTCCTTGACCGGGTCGTAGCGCACGTTCTTGTAGAGCGCGAGGTTGGCGGCGTGCGTTCCCTGGGTGCCGTAGATCAGCGTGTACCCGTCCGCCGGCTGGCGCACCGCGTATTCCACCCCGATGGAGCCGCCGGCGCCCGGGCGGTTGTCGACGACCACCTGCTGCCCGAGCTTGTCGCCCAGTTTCTGCGCGAGCAGGCGGGAGGTGTTGTCCGTGATGCCGCCGGGCGGAAATGGCACGACGAAGGTCAGCGGCCGGGATGGCCAGCCCTCGGCGTCGCCGGCGGCGTGGACGGCGGTGATGAAGAGCGCGCCGCTGCACACGGCGAGGGCTTTGAGGAAGGTGTTCAAGGGGTCGTCTCCTGGTTGCGCAATGCGATTCGATTGCATTTTTTCTACGAACGGACGTAGACTACTTCAACCCATCGTTGTTTGACAACTGTATTTCTTGCCTTTTTCTCAGCCTTTTCTCCACTGCAAATCTTTAGCAAGTGCATGACTCCCGTCGCTATGATCGATAACTTCTACGACCTATCGGAGGATTCATGCCCACCATCGTTCCTGCTGCCGCCCGCACGATGACCCTGCTCGAAGTCTTTGCGCGCGAAAAGCGCGAGCTGTCCAACTCGGACCTGGCCCGCCTCATGGACCTGCCCGAGAGCAGCTGCTCCGACCTGCTGCACACGCTGCACGAACTGGGCTACCTGCTGCGTACCGCGCGCAGCCGGCGCTTCTATCCAACGGCGCGCCTGTTGACGGTGGCCCAGGAAATCTCCGCGAGCGACCCGCTGTATGCCGTGGGTGCCGAGGCATGCGAACTGTTGCGCGACCGCACCGGCGAGACTGGCCTGTGCGGCAGGCTGGAGAACGGCGTCGTGAAGGTCATCGCGCTGAGTGAGGGCCGGCACGCGCTGCGCTACATGCAGCACGTGGGCGACAAACTGGCGCTGCACGTCTCCGCCCTGGGCAAGGCGATCCTCGCGATCGGCACCCCGGAAGAAGCGGCGCGGCAGTTGCGCCTGAAGCCGCTGCGCGTGCTGGCCTCCGGCACGCTCACCGACCTGGCCGCCCTGGAAGCACAGGTGGAACGTGCACGCGAACAGGGCTGGATCTGGGTCGAGAACGAAGGCAGCGAAGGACTGGCCGCCCTCGCCGTCGCCGGCCAGATCGGCGGCGAGACGCTGGCCCTGTCGGTGGCCGGGCTGACCGACCGCATGCGCGATCAGCGCGAGCGCTGCCTCGAGGCTCTGCAGGAGGTCAAGGCCATCGTCTTTCGCAAGCAGGCCCCCGCCGAGGCCCCGACGTGCGAGCAGCAGCCGCCGCCACCGCCCTCTTCTTCTCCTTCTTTTTCTTCTTCCTCTTCCCGCCGCGGCAGCAAGGCCCCGCCTCGCGCCGAGCCTTGAGCGCTGCTCATCTTCACTTTCAAAGGAGACAACGTGTACACCCAGACTGCAGAACAAGTCATCCTGCGCGACAGCATCCGCCGCTTCATGAAAAGCGAAGTGGCGCCCATCGTCGCGCGCCACGACCAGGAGCGGACCTTTCCCTTCGATCTGCTCAAACCCCTGTCCGAGTTCGGCTACCTGGGCGGGCGGCTTCCCGAGGAAGAAGGCGGGATGGGCCTGGACCAGATCACCTGGGCCATGCTGATGGAGGAAGCGGGCTACGCCTGGCTGTCCCTGCGCACGATGCTCAACATCACCAACGCGGCGATCAACAAGCTCGCGGCCGAGGCCACGCCCGCGCAGAAGGAGCGCTTCCTCAAGCCACTGCTGGCCAACGAGCGCCGCTGCTTCAGCGCCATCAGCGAGCCGGGCACGGGCTCCAACATCGCGCAGGTGCAGACCCGCGCCGACCTGCAGGGCAACCACTACGTGCTCAACGGCCGCAAGCTGTGGATCACGAACGGCGCCTTCGGCGATTTCGGCATCGTCGTGGCGCGCACGTTCAGCCCCGACTGCCAGGGCCAGCTTTCCACTTTCCTGGTCGAGCGGGATGTTTCCCCGTACGAGATGCGCCGCGTGGACACGATGGTGCTGCGCAGCACCGGCACGGCCGAGCTGGGCTTCGACAACATCAAGGTGCCGCGCGAGAACCTGCTGGGCGAGGAAGGCGGCGCGCTCAAGAAGATGCTGATCGGCCTGGACAGCGCGCGCGTGAACATCGCCATGGGGGCCGTGGGTGCCGCGCAATCGGCGCTGGACCTTTCGATCGACTACGCGCGCACGCGCACGCAGTTCGGCAAGCCCATCGGCAGCTTCCAGCTGGTGCAGAAGCTGATCGTCGACATGACGATCCGCGTGGAGGCCGCGCGCGCATTGGGACTGCGTGCCGCCGCCGCGCTGGATTCGGGCCACGAAGCGCGCACGGCCGCGTCCATTGCCAAGCTCTATGCCACCGAAGCCGCCCACGAGGTGGCCAGCATGGCCCTGCAGGTGCATGGCGGCCTGGGCTACGCCACCGACTATCCGATCGAGCGGATCTTCCGCGACACCCGCGGCGGGACCATTCCGGAAGGCACGACCGAAGTACAGACGCTGATCGTCGGGCGCGAGATCCTCGGCATCTCCGCCATCGCCTGAAAGTCACGGGAGTTGCACAGCATGACCCATCCGGCCTTCAGCACCGACCTGTCACGCCTCATCCGTCCGCGCTCCATCGCCCTAATCGGCGCGTCCGAGCGGCCGCAGAGCATCGGCGGGCGCACCCTGAGCAACCTGCTCGACCACTCGCAGATCGACGGCGAGCTCTACCTGGTCAATCCCACCCGCACCGAACTGCGCGGCCAGCGCTGCTGGCCCAGCATCGCCTCGCTGCCGCAGACCCCTGACGTCGCCGTCATCGCAGTGCCAGCATCGGGCGTCATCGCCGTGATGGAGGAATGCGCGGCCAGGCGCGTGCCCTTCGCCATCATTCTCACCTCCGGCTTCGGCGAGGCCGGCGCCGAGGGCGAGCGGGCACAGGCCCGGCTCAAGGAGATTGCCGAGCAGGCCGGCATGCGCATCTACGGCCCGAACTGCCCCGGCCTGACCAACGTCAACCAGCGCCTGGGCATGACCTTCTCGCCATCGTTTCCGCACGACCTGGTCAAGGGCCCGATCGGCCTGGCCACGCAAGGCGGCGGATTGGGTCGCAACGTGATGCAGGCCATGGAGCGCGGGATCGGCATCGGCCTGTGGGCCTCCACCGGCAACGAGGTGGACCTGCAGGTGGCGGACTTCATCCACTACATGGCGACCGCACCGGACATCAAGGTGATCGTGACCCTGCTGGAGGGCATCAAGGACGGCCCGCGCTTCCTGGCGGCGTTGCAATGTGCCGCGGACAACGGCAAGCCGGTGATCGCGCTGAAGGTCGGCAAATCCGAGTACGGCCAGCGCGCCGCGCAGTCGCACACCGCATCGCTGACGGGCTCGGCCGAAGTCAACAGCGCGGTGTTCCGCCAGTACGGGGTGATCGAGGTCGACGACATCGACGAGCTGGTGGACACGGCCTGGCTCTTCGCGCGCGCCATGCCTGGCGAGCGCGAAGCGATCGGCGTCTACTGCTCGTCGGGTGGCACCACGGCCCTGACTGCCGACGCGGTAGGAACCGCCGGGCTCACGCTGGCCGAATTCGCCCCCGAGACCACCGCGCTGCTTCGCAGCAAGCTGCCCGACTACGCGGCGGTCAACAACCCGGTCGACACGACGGCCGCCGTCCTCAGCGACGCCGATCTCATCGAAAGCACGCTGGGCGCAGTCGCCGCAGACCCGAACCTGGGCTGCGTGATCGCGCCGATCGCGCTGGACTACGGCGAGACCACCATCCGCATGGCGCAAACCATCATCGCCGCGCAAAAGCGCGTGCAAAGTCCCATCGTCCCGATCTGGATGAGCGACCGGCTGGGCGAGGGATACCGCATGCTGGTGGCGGCAGGATTCGCCCCGCCACGCTCGATCGGCAAGGCGATCGCCGCGATCAGGCGCTGGACCGAATGGGGCCGACAGCACCGCGGCGCGGCGGGCCGCCCGATCCGCCGCCTGCCGGTTGCCGCGCCCTCGGCACCGGCCGGTGCCGTTCGCAGCCTGTCGGAACTGCAGGCGAAGGCCCTGCTGGCACAGGCCGGCATCCCGCTGCTGCCCGTGGCCGTGGCACGCACCCGGGACGAAGCGCGCCAGCTTGCCGACGGCATGGGCTACCCGGTGGTCGCAAAAATCGCGAGCCCCGACATCCTGCACAAGTCGGACATCGGCGGCGTCCGGGTCGGCATCTCGGACGGCGCGCAGGTGGAGCTGGCGTGGGACGACATCATGGCGTCGGCCAGGCAGCACAAGCCCGGCGCCGCCATCGACGGACTGCTGATCGAGAAGATGGCGCCTGGCGGCGGCGTCGAGCTGATGGCCGGCGTCACGCGAGACCCGGTGTTCGGACATGTGATGACCTTCGGCCTGGGCGGGGTCTATGTGGAGATCCTGCGGGACGTCACGCGCCGCCTGCTGCCGCTGAGCCCGGCTGATGCCGCGTCCATGGTGCGCGAGATCCGCTGCTTCCCCGTGCTCGCCGGCGCGCGCGGCCGGCCGGTGGCCGACGTGCCCGCGCTGGAACGCTTGCTGCTGGGCGTGTCCGAGTTCGTGATGGCGAACGCGGCGCGCATCGAAGAGATGGATCTCAACCCGATCTGGGTCGGCGCCGAGGGCGAAGGCGCCCTGCCGCTGGATGCGGTGGTCGTCGAGCGAAGCGCAGCATGAGCGCCTCCGGCCCGCTTGCGGGCATCACCGTCCTCGACTTCAGCGAGTTGCTGCCCGGACCGTTCTTCACGCAGAACCTGGCGGAGATGGGCGCGCGCGTCATCAAGATCGAGCGCCCGCCCGGCGGGGACAACGCGCGGCGCATGGGGCCGGGCGGCTTCGAAGCGGTCAACCGAGGCAAGCTCAGCCTTCTGGTGGACCTGAAGGACGAGGCACAGCGCGCCCGTGTGCGCGAACTGGTGGCGCAAGCCGACGTCCTGGTGGAGTCCTACCGCCCCGGCGTGATGACGCGCCTCGGCCTGGACTACGCCAGCTTGCGGGAAGGCTTCCCGCGCCTCGTGTACGTCTCGCTCAGCGGCTACGGGCAGGAGGGCCCCTGGGCCCATCTGCCCGGACACGACATCAACTACCTCGCCGCTGCGGGGGCGCTGGCGGTTTCCGGCGAGCCGAGCGGGCCTCCCACGCAGAACTTCGGCCTGCCGGTCGCGGACCTGTGCGGGTCGATGTACGCGCTGTCGTCCACGCTGGCGGCGCTGCTGCAGCGCGACCGCACGGGCCGGGGCCAGCACCTGGACGTGGCGCTGGCCGACTGCGTGCTGCATTGGATGAATCCGCGCCTGGGTGCCTACCGCGCCGATGGCGCGAGCAGCCTCGAGCGCCAGCGCGCAGCCACGCAGGTGAAGCCCGCGTATGGCAGCTTCCGCTGCCGCGACGCGCAGTACCTGAGCATCGCGGCGCTGGAAGACCATTTCTGGGCGCGCCTTTGCAAGGTGCTCGACATGGGCGACTTCGCGGGCGAGGCCTACCGGACGCTGGGCGCGCGCAAGAAGCAGGCCCAGGCCATCAACGACCGCATCGCGCGGCAGCTCGCCGAGCGTGATTCGACGGAGGCCTTCGAGACGCTCGCGCGCAACGATCTGCCCGTCGCGCCCGTGGTGGCGCCCGCCGAGCTGGCAGCCCTGCCGCAGTTCGCACGGCGCGGCCTTATCAACGGCACGGACCTGCTGTCGCTGGTGCGCTTCCCGGTGCCGCTCGCGGGCGTCGATCCCGCGGCGCTGGGCGATGCGCCCGGCCTGGACAACGTGCGGCAGCAGCAGCTGTGAGCCAGCCGCCGCTGTCCACCCGCTTGACGCGGCTCTTCGGCCTCGCCTACCCCATCCTCGGCGGCGGGTTGATGTGGCTCTCGGATGCCCGCTACGTGGGCGCGCTGACCAATGCGAGGTGCATGGGCTTCATCACCCCGCGCTCCTTCGACGGCGAGGCTGCGCTGCGCGAGCAGCTGCAGCGCTGCAGCGACATCACCGAGGGCCGCCCCTTCGGCGTCAACCTCACGCTGTCGGCGCGCCCGCAGGCGAACGCCGGGGTCCAAGCCTCGCTGGAGACCGCGCTGGCCCATGGCGTGCGCCACTTCGAGACTGCGGGCTACGCGCCGGATGCACTGATCCAGGCCATCCACGCGTGCGGCGGCATCGTGATCCACAAGGCATCGAGCGTGCGGCATGCCCTCGCTGCCCAGGCTGCCGGCGCCGACGCGGTCGCGCTGGTCGGCATGGAGGAAGGCGGGCACCCCGGCGCCAACGAGCTGCCCACCATGCTGATGGGCGCGCTGGCCGCGGCGCGCGGGCAGTTCCACGTTCCCTTGGTCCTGGGTGGAGGCATCGGCCATGGCAGCCAGCTGGCCGCTGCATTCGCGCTCGGCGCCGATGGCGTTCTGATGGGAAGCCGCTTCCTCGTGAGCGAGGAGGTCTCCGCCCATGCGGCCTACAAGAAACACCTGCTGGGCTGCGACGAGCACAGCACCGTGCGCCTGCTGCACACGCTGGGCAACACCTGGCGCGTGCTGCGCAACGACACAGCCGCGGAGGTCGACACCATCGAGCGCGCCGGCGCGGCCGACCATGCCGCATTCGGCAGCCTGCTCGACAGCCGCGTGGCGCGCGACCGCTGCTACGGCGGCGGCGACTGGCGCGGCGGCATGCTTTCCCTGGGGCCGGCCATCGGCTTTGCCACGCGCACGGAACCCCTCGCCGCGATCGTCGAAGAGCTCATCCGGCAAACACGCGCCGCCCTGGCGCACCTGAACACATCGACCGCGCAGCCATGACCCATGCACTCCCCTTCCTGAACCGCCTCGCTCTGCCCCTCATCGCCGCGCCCATGCTGCGGGTCTCGGGCATCGACTGGGTGTCCGCCGTTTGCGCGGCGGGCGTGATCGGCGCCTTTCCGACGGCCAACTGCCAGACGCTCGAGGAATTCGATGCCTGGCTCGCCCGGCTGGACGAGGAAGCCGCCGCCGCGCCCGAACGCACGGCGCCGTATTGCCCCAACCTCATCATGCGGCGCGACCCCGCCAGGGTGATGGCCGAGGTCGAGCTGATCGCCCGCCACCGCGCGCAGCTGGTGATCACCAGCGTCGGATCGCCCGCCGCGGTGGTGCCGCGCCTGCACGACTGCGGCTGCCGCGTGTTCGCCGACGTGGCCTCGCTGCACCATGCCGTGCGCGCCATCGAGTCGGGCGTGGATGGCCTCGTGCTGCTCACCGCGGGTGCGGGCGGCCATACCGGCTGGGCGAACCCCTTCGCCTTCGTGCGCGCGGTGCGCCACATGTTCGACGGGCCCATCGCGCTGGCCGGCGGCCTGACGGACGGCGTGGCCCTGCGTGCCGCACGAGCCCTCGGCTGCGACCTCGGCATCATGGGCACCCGCTTCATCGCCACGCAGGAGAGCCTCGCGAGCGACGAATACCGGCGGATGCTGGTCGACAGCTCGATGGACGACGTGCTGCTCACGCGCGGCTTCACCGGCTTGCCGGCCAGCTTTCTCGCGCCTTCGGCGCGCAGGCTGGGCATCGACATCGCGCGCCTCGACGAGAGTATTTCGGTGGAGGAAGCGAGAAGACGCTACGGCGGCGGAGCCAATGCGGCGCCCAGCCAGCGTTGGACCGACATCTGGAGCGCTGGCCATTCGGTGTCCGGCGTTCGCGCCGTGCCGACGGTCGCCGAACTGGTGGATGTGCTCGGCCGGGAATACCGCGGCGATGCGGCGGTCTGACAGCCAGGTTCAACACGAGGCTGGCGCAGGCGGGGCCACCGAGTCGCGCTCTACATACCGCAGCCCGATGCGGGCCTTTCGTCGAGGCAGCCCGTTCTCGGCGATCCGGGTGAGCAGCAGGTCGACCAGCCAGCGCGCAGTTTCGGCCTGGTCGATGTCGAGCACGCTCACTGCAGGGTCGTGCTCGGCAGCAAAGGGCGTGTCGCCGATGGCGACCACCGAGATGTCGCGCGGCACCTGAAGCCCTCGGGCAGAGATCGCGCGCAGCGCGCTGTTGAGCATGTGGGTGCCCTGCACGATGAGCGCACTCGGCCGATTCGGTCGGCCGAGCAACTCGGTGACCTCTGCGTTGACCGAGGCCGTGACGCTGCGCGCCTGCACCAGCAGGTCGGGCACGGGCAGGCCCGCGGCCTGGTACGCCGTGCGAAAGCCCTGCACGCGGCGGCGCACCGGCCGTGTGTCGCCCTGCCAGAGAACGAGGGCGATGTTGCGGTGCCCCAGGCCGAGCAGGCGCTCGACCATGCTGCGCACGCCGCCCGCGTGGTCGATGAGCACGGCATCGTGGCCACCGCTGACTTCGCGGTCGAACACGACGGCCGGCATGGGCAGCAGCCGCAGCGCCTCCACCAGCGCCGGGTTGCGCTCGTTGCCGGGCGCAAGGATCACGCCGTCCATGCCCCGCTGCGTGAACGTTTCCAGCGCCTTCGTTTCACGGTCGACGTCATTGGCCCCGTTGGCCAGGAGCAGGAGATAGTCGTGCCGAAGGAACTCGTCCTCCAGGGCGCGGAACACCTGGGCATACAACGGGTTCGAGATGTCGGGCAGCAGGCACCCGACTGTGCGGCTGAGCCGCGAACGCAGCACCCGTGCCGCGTGGTTGGGGCGGTAACCCAGCGCCGCTGCCGCCTGATTGACCTTTTCCTGCGTGGCCGCCGAAGCACCGGCGCCGTTCATCGCCCGGGACGCGCTGCCCAGCGAGACGCCCGCCAACCGCGCCACGTCACGCAGATCGATCTTCTGTTTTCCTGCATTCATTCGGACGGACATTCCCTTTCGGGCAAGAGGATGAGGTGCATCTTAGGTGACAGCAAGTGAGGGTTTTCACCATTTCGGAAACGTTTCCAAAATCGAACCATGGCCACACCAGACGCCCAAGAAGGAACATGCATGTCCTCGTCAGCCATCCAGCCCGGGCTTCAGCTCTTCGCTGAAGCACTCGGCGACCTCCGACCCTCAGCGGGACGCCTCGAGGAACGGCGGATTCTGGTGGTCGGCGCGGGTCAACGCGACATCGACGACCCCGCTCCCCCCGTCGGAAACGGACGGGCGATCTCCTTGCTGTTCGCCCACGAGGGAGCGATGCTGACCTGCGTGGACATCAATCCCGCCTCGCTGCAGCAGACCTGCGACCTGGTGCGCGCATCGGGAGCGACGGCCCATGCCGAGGTGGCCGATGTCGCGCAGCCGGATGCGGCCGCTTCGACGGTGGAGCGCGCGGTGCGCAACATGGGCGGACTGGACGGCCTGGTGATGGTGGTGGGCGTGGCCAGCGGGCTGTCGCTGGACAACCAAACCGCCGAAGCCTGGGACCGGGAGCACGCCACCAACGTGCGCTCGTGCATGCTGTTCGGGCAGCAGGCATTGCGGCACATGGCGCCCGGAGGCTCCATCGTGCTGCTTTCCTCGATCGCCGCGCTGCGCAACTCCAGCTTCAATCCGGCCTACGAAACGACCAAGGCCGCCCAGGTGTCGCTGGCGCGCTCGATGGCGATGGCGGGGCAGTCCAAGGGCGTGCGCTGCAACAGCATCCTGCCCGGCCTGATGGACACGCCCATCGGCCGCGCAGCGACACGCCGCAGGTCCGACCGCCTCGCGATGCCGCTGCCTTTCGGCCGCCAGGGCACGGGCTGGGAAGTGGCCTACGCGGCCCTGTTCCTGATGTCGCACGAGGCCTCCTACGTGAACGGCCATGCGCTGGTCGTCGACGGCGGCCTGACCGGCGGCATCGCCGCGCCCAGCGCCTGAAAGCGGCCATGCAGACGCTGCAACGACGCCGATTCCTCCAGGCAGCCGCCTGCGCCGTCGCGGCGCCGCACCTGGGCGCTGCCACCGCCGCCCCCGACGATGCCTATCCCAGCCGCCCCTTGCGCCTGGTCGTAGGCTTTCCGGCAGGAGGATCGGCCGACCAGTCCTCGCGCCGCCTGGCCGACCAGCTGGCACGGCAGCTGGCCCAGCCGGTGATCGTCGACAACAGGCCGGGTGCCTCCGGAAATATCGCGGCCGCGGTCGCGGCGCGCAGCGCGCCCGACGGCTACACGCTCTTCTACGGCAGCAACGCGACCCACGCGATGAACGTCAGCCTCTATCCGAAGCTGGACTACGACCCGGTGAAGGATTTCGCGCCCATCGCGCTCGAAGGCAAGGTCTACAACGTGCTCTGCGTCAACCCGGCCTTCGAAGCGCGCGACTTGAACACCTTCCTCGCCATGGCCCGGTCAGCCCCCGGGCGGATCGCCGTGGCCACGCCCGGCAACGCCACCAGCGGTCACCTCTCTCTGATGCTGCTCCATCGGGCGGCCAGGGTGCAGCTCGCGCACATTCCGTACAAGGGCAGCGCTCCGGCGCTCACCGATGTGCTCGGCGGGCAGGTGCCGGCGATCTTCGACAACGTGGCGGGCGACCTCGCGTACATCCGGAGCGAGAAGATCCGCCCGCTGGCCGTCACATCGCGCAACCGGCTGCCGCTCCTCGCGCAGGTGCCGACCTTCGAGGAACTGGGCCTGCCGGACTGCGAGATCGCGGCCTGGGGCGGCCTGTGGGCACCGAGTGCTACGCCGCCGCCGATCATCGAAAGGCTCAACCAGGAAGTGAATCGGGCGCTGCAGACCGCGGCGGTGGCCGATCGCATGCGCGAACTGACGATCGAGCCCCAGGGCGGCACGCCCCAGGCGCTGGCCGACTTCGCACGCAGTGAAACCATCAGGTGGCGCGACGTGATTCGCGCCGCTGGCATCCGACTCGATTGAAATCTCATGGCTCGCATTCCCTACTTCGACATGGCCGAGGCACCCGCGGAACTTCACGCGTTGCTGGAAGGGCGCCCTCCGCTCAACATCTACCGCATGGTCGCTCACGGCGGTGCCACCGCGCAGGGCTTCCTGGCCCTCGGCTCCAGCATCCTGCGGCGCGCCTCGCTGCCCGTGAGGCTGCGCGAGCTGGTGATCCTGCGGGTCGGCGCGCTGTGCGGCTCCACCTACGAGGTGACCCAGCATCGGCGCGTGGCTGCACAGGCGGGCGTGCCATCCGTCCAGGTCGAAGCGGTGCTCGACCACCCGCAAGGCAGCGTCGCCAGGCACCCGTTCGACAGCCTCGAATGCCGTGCGCTCGACTTCACGGATGCGGTGGTGCGCCAGGTCAAGGCGCCGCCCGGAATGTTCGATGCGCTGTCCGCGCAACTGCCGCCGCAGCAGCTGATGGAGATCGTGATCACGATCGGCTACTACATGCTGGTATGCCGCGTGCTGTAGAACTTCGAGGTCGATCTGGAAGGCAGCGATGTGTTGGCAGGCCACGGCCAGTGGTCCGAAATACTCAGCAAGAACTGATCCCCGGAGACACACAGATGAGCCTCAACCGCCGGAAATTCTCCGTCGCTACTGGCCTGCTTTCGCTGGCTCCGGTGTTGCGCGCCCAGGAACCCTACCCCGCCAGGCCCATCACCCTCGTGGTTCCCTTCTCGGCCGGCAGCGTCGTCGACCAGCAGGCCCGGGTGATCGCGCGCGTGCTCGGCGCCCGCCTGGGCCAGCCCTTCGTGATCGACAACAAGGTCGGCGTCAGCGGATCGATCGGGGCCGAGTTCGTTTCGCGCGCACCGCCCGACGGCTACACGCTGCTTCTGGGCACGCAAGGCACCCAGGGCACCAACAGCGCGCTGTACAAGACGATCCGCTACGACCCCGTGAAAGACTTCGTGGCCGTCCATGGCCTGTCGGGCAACGCGAACGTCCTGGTGGTCAACCCGAGACTCGGCATCGGCTCGGTGGCCGAACTGGTCGAGCTCGCCAGGAAGAATCCGGGCAAGCTCAACTTCGGGTCGGGCGGCAACGGCACGTCGGGACACCTGTGCCTGGAGCTGCTGCAGACACGCACCGGCACGCGCTTCACCCACGTTCCGTACAAGGCCAGCTCGGCCGCATTGATCGATCTCGTCTCGGGCAACGTCGATGCGATGTTCGACTTCGTCCAGACCTCGGCGCCGCACATCCGCAACGGAAAGCTGCGCGCCCTGGCGGTCACGCGCGGCCAGCGCATGCCGATGCTGCCGGAGGTTCCGACCATGGCCGAAGCCGGCTTTGCTGGCGTCGAATCGCTGAGCTGGGGCGGGCTCTTCGCGCCTGCGAAGACGCCGGATCACATCGTGAAGCGGTTGTCCGCGGAGGCCTCGGAAACCTTGCGCACACAAGAGGTCAGGAGCTCCCTCGACTCGGTGGGAAGCTTCATCATCGACATGCCGCATGCCGAGTTCCAGAACTACGTGGGCCGCGAGGCCGTCAAGTGGACGGAAGTCTTGCGTGCGGGCGGGGTGACGCTGGAATGACCGGGCCGTTCACACCGGCCACGCCCGCCACAGCCGCGGTGACCGGCGCGGGCAGCGGCGTCGGCCGCGCGCTGGCCCTTGACTGCGCGGGCGAGGGCATGGCCGTGGCGCTCGCCGACGTCGAGGTGCAGGCGCTGGCGGCCACCGAGGCGCTGGTTCGGTCGATGGGCGTGCCGACGCTTGCGCAAAGATGCGACGTGAGTCGCGCCGGCGATGTCGAGGCCTTCGCCCAGGCCTGCGAGGACCGTTTCGGGGGCATCGACTGGCTGTTCAACAACGCGGGCGTCGCCATGCTCGGACCGGCCTGGACCGCCACCGAGGCAGACTGGCAATGGGTGCTGGGCGTCAACGTTCTGGGCGTCGCCAACGGGGTGCGCAGCTTCGTTCCGCGCATGCGCGCGCGCGGCCAGCCCGCCCATGTGATCAATACGGCGTCCGCCGCCGGGCTCGCCACGCTGGCAGGCTCCGCCGTGTACAGCGCCAGCAAGCATGCGGTGGTGGCCTTCTCGGAATGCCTCGCGCGCGACCTGGAGCTGGCCGGCGCGCCGATCGGCGTGACCGTTGTCTGCCCTTCGCTGCTGCCCACCGGCATTCATGAGTCGCATCGCAATCGGCCGAGCGCCCTTGCCGACACCGTCGCACCCGCAGCGGCCTATGACGAACGGGTCCGCCAGGGCATGGCGGCATCTCCGATCGATGCGACGGACGTCGCCGCAGCGACGCTGGCAGCCATCCGCGCGGGCCACTTCTACGTGATTCCGCACGCCCATACAGGCGGCTCGGTCGAAAGGCGCATGAATGCGATCCTCGACGACTCCGGCAAGCAGCATGCGCAGATGGAATCAAGCTGCCGCGTTGCCGCACCTGCGGGTGCCGAACATTTTTCTTTCACTGCCACACCGGACCGGGGGCCCCAGGGGCATCGGCCGATCTTCAGGAGACTTTGAATGAACACAGAACCCAACGACACGCTTACGCAGATCGCGCAGCGCTTGCAGGCCTTGCAGCACCGTGTCGACGAACTCGAAAGCGTGGAAGCGATCCGCGCCCTGCGCGGGCGCTATCACATGCTTGTCAACGAGGATCAGGGCCCGCGCCTGCATGAACTGTTCGCGCAGGACGCCAGCATCATCTACAACGGACGCCCCGAGGTGTTCGGGCGCGAAGCCATCCGCACGTTCTTCGAGAACTTTCCCGTGCAGTACGCACGGCAGTTCATCCATCAGCACGAGGTGAGCGTCGACGGCGACACGGGAACCGGCCACTCCTACCTGGACGGCCGCCCCGTGCACGGCGGAAAGAGCTTCTACGTGGTGGGCCGGTTCGACGACACCTACGTGCGAGTCGACGGCCAATGGCTTTTCAAGAAGGTCGTGCTGACGGTCCACTACATGATCGAGGCGGCCGAGCACTGGGAGACCTTGCTCCCGGCGAAGAAGAGCGCGGAGGCATCATGAGCCTGGCTTCCCTCTTCGACCTCACGGGGCGCAGCGTCCTGGTCACGGGTGCCGCCAGCGGCCTCGGCCTGGCATTCGCCGAGACGATGCTGGAAGCCGGCGCGCGCACGCTCATGACGGACATGGATGCGCAGGCGCTGGACACTCAGGTGCGAAACCTGAAGTCACGCTACCCGCTGGTGGAAGGTGCGACGCTGGACGTCGCCGACGCCGTGGCCGTGGATACGCTGGTGGACGACATGGCCTCGCGCCATGGCGCCATCGACTGCGTGTTCGCGAATGCGGGCATCAGCGCCGGACGCGGCTTCGTCGTGGAGGCGGGCCAGCTGGAGAACATCGACCTCGCAGCCTGGGACAAGGTCTTGCGCATCAACCTCGACGGCGTCCTGCACACCGTGCGCGCGGCGGCGCGGCACATGAAGCCTCGCCGGGAGGGGCGCATCGTCGTGACCACGTCGATCGCTGGCCTGCGCTCGGAATCGCTGTCCGGGTACGCCTACGTCACCTCCAAGGCGGCGGCGAACAACCTGGTCAGGCAGGCTGCCATCGAGCTGGCGCCGCACAACGTGCTGGTGAATGCCATTGCACCCGGCCCCTTCGCCACGAACATCAACGGCGGGCGCCTGCGTCTTCCCGAGTCGGCCGAGCGGATGCGGACCTACATTCCTCTCGGCCGGGTCGCCCAGATCGAGGAGATCAAGGGACTGGCCTTGCTGCTGGCCTCGCCCGCTTCCAGCTACATGACCGGTGCGATCATCCCTGTCGATGGCGGTGCCACCGCGCGGTAGCGGAGACAGGAAGCCGCTACTTCAACGCAGCGCCGCCTCGCGCGAGGTACTGCGCTGAAAGGCGCGCGAACTGGCCGCCATCCGTGCTGATCGAGGTCTGGCTGCCCGCACCCGCGCTGAAGACGATCCCGAAGGTGTGCATGTCGCCGTACTCCTGGGTGTTGGTCAGCATGTAGTCGACGTGGTTGTCGCGGTAGTGCTGGTTGGTGCCGCCGGGCGTGTCGGAAGGCACGCCCATCGGCGTCTGCCACCACAGGATCGGCAGGCCGTTGCCCAGGGCCGTGCGGTAGTCCGAATACTGTTTCTGGGAATCGTGGAAGTTCGGGCTGGTCTTGTTGCTTGCGTCCCAATAGAACGGAGCGCTTCCGTTCTGACATTCCGGCGGCGGCGATGCAGCCTCCCGGCAGCCCGCGTCGCGGTCGCTGGTCTGGGCGACGATGAAGTCTGCCTGGTTCGCACCGGCGGCCCGCATCATCGCAGCGACCTCCAGGGGCGTGCCGTTCCAGAAGGCTGGCGGGAACCCGATCAGCGCCTTCGGCGCGACCTTCCGCCCCATCTGCACGAAGCATTGGCCGAGGCCTGCGACGGTGTCGGGCAGCGTGCTGCATTCCGCCTGGCCGCTCACGGCGGCGGCCATCTTCGTCAGATCGCGACCGGGCGCCTGCGACGCGGCGAAGCCCCAGAAGTCCGGCTCCACATTGACCAGAGCGGGCTTGCCCAGCTCCGCGATGCGCTGGTACATCAGCCGGACCTGTCCCCAGTACTTGACCATGAAAGTCTCATCGCTGATGCCGCTCAGATTGCCCTCGCCGTTCGCCGTCATCTGGTAGAGCGTGAACATGGGAACCGCATCGTAGGCCTGGGCGGCCTGCGCGGTGAAGGTGACGTAGGCCCCATCGGGACTGTTCCACGTGGGCCAGGATCCCGGGCCGACACCTACCAGATAGCGCTCGACGATGTCGGCGTGGATGTCCTGGCCCTTCATGTCGTCGATGGAAGTAGCGCCCAGGCCGACCAGCACCCGGGAGGGCTTGCCGAGCTTCGCGACCAGGGCGGCCGACGCTGGGACGGGTGCAGCGCCGCCGTTCGGATTGCCCGCGGTGCCGTCACTGGTCGGTGTACCACCTCCGGTGGCGCTGTCACTGCCGCCTTGGCCGCCACTGCGCTGGTCGGCATTGGATTGGCCGCCGCTGCCCGCCTGGCCCATCGGATTGCCGACCGCCGCAAGGCCGGCCCCGCTGCCGCCTCCACCTCCACCGCCACAGCCGAAAAGCAGCAGCGAAGTCATCAGTGCGCAAGTGCATCGTCGAGAAAGAATGTTCATGAGAGAAGTCTGGTCAGTCGAAGGAAGCACCGGCGCGCCCGACGAGGCGCACGCCGGCATTGGTTCGGGGTCGAAGGCAGCGCAGCTGCCCGATGGCGGTCAGCGAGCGAGGTCCGCGATGAAGGCCGCGTCCTGCGCACCGCTGTAGATGCGGAAGTCCTGCATGCGGCCCTTGAAAAACGGATCGCCGCCGTACTGGGAGCGGCCCAGCCAGGTCTGCGTGGTGCGGCCCAGCTGGAAGGGCGTGATCCAGATGCCGTTCTCGGCGGCGACCGGCGAGCCGTCCACGTAGAGAGTGCCCTGGGTGCCCGAGAGCGTGACCGCTACATGCACCCAGCGTCGTGTGGGCAGCACGCTGGCGGACACGGACTCTTCGCTCCAGAACTGATTGCGCGAGACCATGAAGCGCAATTGGTCTTTGCCATCGCGCGGGACGAGCCCCATGTAAGCCACGTCGTTGGAGCCGAAATCGAAGATGCGCACGTTGACCGCCGAGACATCCCAGTAGATCCACACCGCAACCGTGAAATCGCCCAGGGCCGAGACGGCCCCATCCGGCAGCGTGACGTGACCGCTGCGGCCGTCGAGCTGCACGGCGCTGCCGCCGGCGCGTCCTTCGCCCCAGCTCGTGCCGCCTCTCAGCTGGGCATGCAGGCCATGGCCGCTGGCATCGTTGGCGTCACCGTTGAGCGGCAGGTGCAGCCACAGCTCGCCGGGGACGGCCACGCGCAGGATGTCCGCGCCGGCGAGTTCGCCCGCATCGATCACAGCGTCGATCCGGTAGTACCAGGTGCCCTGGCCCGGATCGTCGGTGAAGGTACGCGGGTCGGCGACTGGCGAGAGGGTCGTGAACGGGCCGTCAGGCGACGCCGCCCGCTGCACGAGGTAGTGAGAAGCGCGGGCGCTGCCCCACCACGACAGCTGCACCTTCCCATTGTTAAGGAATGCGCTCAGCCCGCTGGGTTTCGCGGCAGGGACCGGATCGCGCGCATAGAGCAGCGTGCCCAGCCCTGGCTGGTCGCCGCCGTCGGCGCGTTCCGGCCGCACCTTGTCGACGACCGCCTTGGTCCACGGTGCCGAGAGGCCCTTGCGGTTCACGTAGTGGTTGTAGACGAGTTCCCAGCAAGGCCGCAGGCTGCCCGTGCCCGCCGCCTCGGTGGCAGATCCGAAGACGCCTGTGTAAGGGGCAAACGGCATCGTGAACAAGGCGTTGCCGTTGGCGTCCGCCAGGTTCGTCTTGGCGACGTACTCCGCTCCGGCCAGCAGCCGGTTGTTCCAGTACCCGTAGAGGTCTTCGCCCTGGTTCCAAGCCATCTCGCACAACGCGCCCGCCAGGGAGATGCCCAGGGTCGAGTGCCCCTGGTCGCGATGGCTTTCCTGCCATTGCCCCAAATAGCCGGGATGCACGTAGTAGACGTTGCTGGCGCTCGCGCCGTTGCCGCGGCCGGTCTTGTAGTAGTTGATCGCTTCTGCTGTCAGATCGGACCGGTCGCAGAACACGCCGATCGCATAGACGGAGCAGATGTTGCACAGGTCCCAGTTGGCCCAGTAGTGGGTGACCTTTCTTGCCTCCGTGCCGTTGTGATCGAGCAGGAAGTCGTGGCACAACGGGTAGAACACCTTCAGCAGCATCGCCTGGAAGCGGGCGACGTCCTCCTTCGCCCAGCCGGTATAGGTCCGCATCAGTTCCGCGGCGTTGGCCCACTGGAAGCCGTAGAGGCCTGAGGCGAGAAAGACGTTCGAATTGCCGCCCAATGCGGTCAAGGTCGAAGACCATGCGTTGAGAAACTCCACCGACTTTCTGGCGTAGTCGTCGTCGTTCGTGATCTTCCAGCGCAGTGCGAGGTGAAGAGCGCGCTGCATGTCGACGATCATCTGGCCGAAGTTCTGGCCATCGACGCCGCGTATCACGGTCGCCAGAGGGCGCGGGGTCGCGTTGAGCTGGGAGCGGCCACTGTTGAGCAGCATGCCCCAGCCGTCAACCCAGAGCTGCTCGTTGGCGGCAAGCTTGTCCCGGATGCGCTTCAGGTCGGTCTCCGTGACCAGTAGCCCAGGGTGCGTGATTTTGCGCACTTCCGCAGCAGGGGTCGACGGCTCGGGCGCGGCGGTGTCAGGGCTATCGACCGCGCCGACGGTACCGGAGGCAGCACCCGATGTCCGCGGTTGCGGCGGCGGCTGCTGGCCGATGGCGCCGCCCGTTGGCGAAAAACCTCCGCCTTCTCCACCGCAAGCCGTCGTGCCCAGAACCAGGGCGCTTGCGGTGCCGATAAAGAAAGTGCGGCGATCCAGCAGGGAGGCGTTCTTCTCGCCGTTCGGGAGATGTGTCACTTGTTTGCGAGTACGTAAAGGAACTATTCCGCAAAGTCCGTGCCGTTCGCTTCGACCGCTTCATGCATCGAAATCCGTAAAACCGATGGATGCATTGCACGGATTTGCAAGGGACACACACCGGCAAGAAGTGACATTCGTTGTCACATGAGATGGCCAGCAAGGCCATCGAGCGTCAGGGGCCATGGCCCTGCCCGTGCTCGAAAAGAACTACGGGGGTGTTGGCGCCGACCGGAAACTGAGCCAGTTTTGTAGGTAGTGCCGAAGCAAAAATGAGCCAGGTGTTCAACCTACCCGGCTGTTTATTTAAGCAGTGGGGTTCGAGGAGTGATCACCATGGACATGATTAGCAGGATCCGACGGCTGCACGTGAGGGACAAGCTGTCGGAGCGCGAGAGCGCGCATGACGGGGCTGTCGCGCAACACGGTCTCCAAGTGGCTGCGCGCACCGATAAACGAGACACCGAAGTACCGGCGTGAGTCGACGCCCACACCAGATCGTTCGCGGCGCTGGGCGGCGTGGCGCGCTCCAGCATGGACTTCGGAATCCCTGCAAGCTTGGATCGGAAATCCGGCGGGCTACAGCGTTCCGCGTCCACCGTCAGCGAAGGACGGCGTGTAGCCTGAGAGGGAAATTAGTATAAAAGTAGTGGTGGCCTGGGGCGGAATCGAACCACCGACACGCGGATTTTCAATCCGCTGCTCTACCAACTGAGCTACCGGGCCTTGTACGCCAAGACCGCAGATGAAGCAGTTGGTGTCATTCGACTCAACTGCGCTACCGGGCCTCGTGTGCAGCCTGCGATTATACAGTGCCGCGGCGCCCCCTCGACAGATCAACGCCGAGTTGCTTCAACTTGCGATAGAGATGGGTGCGCTCGAGGCCGGTTTTCTCGGCCACGCGGGTCATCGATCCATTCTCCATCGCGAGATGGAATTCGAAGTAAGCCTTCTCGAAGCCATCACGTGCATCGCGCAGGGGCCGGTCGAGATCGAAGCTCTGCATGGCCTGCGGGCCGGTCTCGATCGCGGGGCCTTGCGGCGCCGCAGGAACCAGCGCGTTTTCCCCCATCGTGGTGACCACGGTGGCGAGATTGTTTGCGGTGGTGGGCACCACGCTGGCCGCGGCGCGGCGCGCGTTCTCGCGCGCCAATCCCTGCTCGACCGCCTTCAGCAGCTTCTGCAGGGTGATGGGCTTCTCGAGAAAGGCAAAGGCGCCGATGCGGGTGGCATCGACCGCGGTGTCGATGGTCGCGTGGCCGCTCATCATGATGACGGGCATGCTCAAAAGGCCTGCGGTGGACCATTCCTTGAGCAGCGTGACGCCGTCGGTGTCCGGCATCCAGATGTCGAGCAGAACGAGATCGGGACGCGCGCGCTGCCGGGCGGCCCGGGCCTCGGCCGCGTTTTCCGCGAGCTCGACGTTGTGGCCTTCGTCGTTCAGAATTTCGAAGAGCAGGTCCCGAATGCCCAGCTCGTCGTCGACCACGAGGATGTTTGCCATGAATGCTTGTGTTATTCGCCGCTACGGGTTGGTTTCGCTTGCAGACCACGCTGCCGCAGATGCAAACGCTCAGGCGACGTGCGAAGTCGAGTCTTTGGCGTGAGCAAGCGCTCCCTGCGCCTCGCCAGCCAACGCGAATGATAGCGAGACTTGTGCGCCTGCCACAGCCCCGTCCACGACGCGGTTGGAAAGTTCGATGCGGGCGCCGTGCTCGTCGGCAATCTTCTTGACGACCGCGAGGCCAAGGCCGGTGCCTTTGGTCTTGGTCGTGACGTAGGGCTCGAAGGCGCGCTTCAGGATGTTCTCGGCGAAGCCGGGGCCGCTGTCCTGCACCGTGAGCCGCACACGCTGGCCCGAGTCGGCAAGGCGCGTCCGGATGACGACTTCTCCAGGGCGGCCGCTCCCGTGGGCCGCTGCCTCGGCCGCGTCCTGGGCGTTCTGCAACAGGTTGTGAATCACCTGGCGGATCTGCTGCGCATCGCCGCGTATCGGCGGGCAGCGCTCATCGAGTTCGCAGCGCAGGGCGATCGGCGCGTTTTCACCGGCGTAGAGCTGGAGCACATCGGCGACCAGCGCATTGAGATCGACCGCCTTGAGGTCTGCGGCCGGTAGCCGCGCATAGTCGCGGAACTCGTTGACCAGCCGCTTCATCGCGTCGACCTGGTCGACGATGGTCCGGACCGACTTGGTCAGCACCGCCTCCTCGGCGGGCGCGACCTTGCCGCTGAGCTTCATCTCGAGGCGCTCGGCCGAGAGCTGGATCGGCGTCAGCGGGTTCTTGATCTCGTGCGCCAGGCGCCGCGCCACTTCGCCCCAGGCTTGGGCGCGCTGGGCGGAGACGATCTCGGAGATGTCGTCGAAGACCAGAAGCCGCGCCTCGCCCGGCAGCTGGGCGCCGCGCGCGACGATGTTGACAGCGTCCTGCGACAGCCCTTCGCCGCTGGTGTGCAGCTCGAAGGCATGCTGCCAATGATCGAGACCATGCTGCAGGCGCTCGACCTCGAATTCGTCGAACTGCTGCTGCACCGCCTGGCCGAACTCGGCCAGCCCCGGCACATCGACCAGCCGCTGACCTTCGTAGGCCGCGAGCGGCGCGCGCAGCACGCGCGTGGCGCCGGGATTGGTGGACAGCACGACGCCACGCGGGTCCAGCACCATCACGCCCGAGGTCAGGTTGTCGAGGATGGTCTGCAGGTTGGCGCGTGCCGCATCGAGCTCGCCCAGCGTCTTCTCGACCGCGGCACGCGCCTCGGCCAGCTGCTGCGTCATGACGGCGAAAGATCGGGTGAGGCCGCCGAGCTCGTCCCTGCCCTGCACCACCGCAGTGGGCCGCAGGTCGCCGCCGGCGACCTGGCGCACGCCGTCGGCCAGCACGAGCAGCGGCCGCGCCAGCTGGGTACCGAACAGCACCGCGAGCAGCACCGCACCGAACACGGCGAGAAACAGTGTGAGCGTCAGCGTGCCGATGTACATGCGGCGCAGGCCTTCGCGCGCCAGTGCCCGCTCCTGGTACTCGCGATTCGCCTCCTGCACCGCAAGCGCGTTGGCCACCACCGCGGGCGGCAGAGGCTGAGTGACCTGGAGGAAGCGCGGCTCGGCGCCGAAGTCGAAGCCCGGCCTCTGCACCAGCGCGAGGGCCCGCACGGTGGCCGGCGGCGGCACCGTGGTGCCCGGCGCGGGGCTCTCGTCCAGTCCCTCGATGTGCGCGATGGCGCGGTCGGCCCGCACCTGCCGCAGTTGCTGCGGCGTGGGCCGCTCGGGATTGAGCTGAAAGCGCGACGCGCCTGCCCCGGCGACCAGCTGTCCGGTGCTGGTCCAGAGCACGACGTCGGTAGCGCCCAGCTGGTCGCGGATGCGTTCGAGCACCAGCCCCGCGCTGGTGTCGGGCACGTTGGCGAGCTGGTTGCTGGCGCTCCGCACCTTGCTCACCAGGTCGTCCGACAGCGAGTCCAGGGTGGCGCGTCCCAGGTTCAGGCCGGCGTCCAGCGCGCCCTCGACCTTGACGTCGAACCAGCTCTCGATCGAGCGCGCCACGAACTGGTAGGAGACGACGTACACCAGCGCACCGGGAACCACACCCACGAGCGCGAAGATGGCGGCCAGCTTGATCAGAAGGCGGCTCCCGAACTTGCCCTGGCGCAGCCGCCGCAGCAGGCGGAAGGCGACCCAGGCGAGCACGAGCGACAGTGCCACCGCCACCACCACGTTGATGCCGAACAGGCGCGCGTAGTTGCGCTCGTAGAGCTCCCGGTTGTTGGTGGACTGTGCGAGCAGGAACATCAGCACCAGTCCGATGGCCGTGACCAGGAAGGCGCCGACGCCGATGGCCCAGCGCTTGGCGCGGGTGCGGCTTGCCGCCGACGATCCGCCGACGCCAGGCTGAGTGTCCTTGCTCACTTCATCTTCTCCAGCGACAAGCGCGCGCTGCGCTCGACGGAGATGTTCCAGTCGGCCTGGCCGACCACGCCGATCTGAAAGGGCCGCGGCAGTTGCGAGGTGTCGAGGCGGAAGCGGAAGGTCACCAGATGGGGGCCGTCGTCGCCGATCTCGGAGATGTCGCCGAGCCGCAGCCGGGCCACGCGCCGCACGCCGTCGAGCGCTTCCGAGAGCGTATCGAAATTCTGGTTCAGCGACACGCCGAAGCCCGAATTGGTGATCGGCACCGGAGAGACATTGAGCCGCCAGCGCCGGGTGAGCGGCTGGTAAGCGAGCCGCATGTGGCGCGTGGCCTGGGCGATCTTCTGGTCGGTCCAGTACCAGCGCTCGCGGGAGAGCTCGGCTTCGGCGACGAAATAGATGGCGATGCCCTTGTCGAGCACCTCCTCGACCAGGCTCGGCAGCTCGAACTGCACCTGGGCATTGAGGTAGACGCCATCGTCCGCCTGTTCGAGCTTCAGCTGGCTGACCGATGCCCCCTTGCCGGACTGGGCCGGCGCCGCAGCCGGCCAGCAGGCCAGAAAACAGGCCAGCACCAGCAGGGCGGCCAGCCATCCCATCCCCTTGCTTTCAGCAGGGTGCTTGTTTTTCGAGCAAGGCGTAGAAAAAACCGTCGTGGTCACCCAAGGCATTGTCCGGGACGCCACGGGCAATCCCCCCGCTTTGCGGCAGCAAATGCCCCGGCGAGGGCAGCAAACGGGCGTCGGTGTTGTGCGCAAGGAACGCATCGATCTGGTGCGCACCCTCCTCCCTGAAGACCGAACAGGTGCAATAAAGTAGCCGCCCGCCCGGACGTACCAGGGGCCAGAGCGCCGCCAGCAGCATGGCCTGCAGCAGCGCCAGCTGTTCGGTGTCGCTCTCGCGCCGCAGCCAGCGCACGTCGGGGTGCCGGCGCACGATGCCCGACGCGGTGCAGGGCGCGTCGAGCAGGATGGCATCGAAGGCCTGGCCGTCCCACCACTCCTTCGGCCGACCGGCATCGGCCACGACGACCTTGGCGCGCAGGCCGAGCCGGGCCAGGGTGTCGTCGATGCGGCGGCTGCGCGCGGCATCGACTTCGAGCGCGGTGAGCTCGATGGCGGGCCCGGCCAGTTCGAGCAGATGGGCGGTCTTGCCTCCCGGCGCCGCGCAGGCATCGAGCACCCGCAAAGGGCCGGCACCCTGAGCGCCACCCAGCAGGCCCTCGAGCAGCAGCGGCGCGGCGAGCTGGGCCGCGGCGTCCTGCACCGAGCAATGCCCCTCGGCGAAGCCCGGCAGCGCCTGCACCGGCCGGGCGCGCAGCAGCTGCAATCCGGCGGCGCCTACCGGAACTGCCTGCAAGCCTGCGGCGGCCAGCGCCGCCTGGTAGGAAGGCCGGTCGCCGTGCCGGGTGTTCACCCGCAGGGTCATCGGCGCTTGCGTGTTGTCGGCCTCCAGCACGCGTTGCCACTCGCGCGGATGGTCGCGCCGCAGGCGCTCGATCCACCAGCGGGGGTGGTTCCATTGCGCGACCGGCTCGCGGTCGGTGGCGGCCACCAGCTCCTCCCGTTCCCGCAGGAAACGGCGGAGACAGGCGTTCACGAAGCTGGCCTGCGCGCGCGTGCCGGGATTGCGCTTGGCCGCCTCGACCGTCTGATCGACCAGCGTGAAGGGCTCGTAGGGCGCCTGGGTGACGTCCCACGCCAGCGCGAGCGCGGTGCAGAGCAAGGCATCGGCCGCCGGCGGCGGCGTGCGCTTGGCGAGCTGCCGGCGCAGGGCCTCGGCGCGCCCGAGCCAGCGCAGCACCTGGAAGCCCAGCGCCTGCACCCCAGGCCGCAGCTCCGGCGGCACGGCGTCGAAGGCCACGGTGCCGGAGACGCCGCCGCGGATGGCGGCCAGCGCGACGGCGGTGAGCTGCAGCTGGCGCCAGAGCGGCGGCGCGAGGGGCTGCGAGGCATCGAGAGAGTCTGAAGAGTCGGTCAACTTGGAATCGATGATGGTCAAGGGCGATGTCAGAGCAAGGGCGCTGCCGGTCGCAACTGCATGATCCAGGCCACCAGCAGCGCCGGGAACTGGGCGATGGCCGCGTTGTAGTGCGCCACCGCCTGGTTGAACTGGTTGCGCGCGATCTCGGCGGCGGCCGAGGGCTCGGGCCAGGCCATCGGCGCTGCGGGGCTGTCGTCCCGGCCGTTGAGCGGGGCGGGTCTCGACAGGGTGCCGTCGGCTTCGAAGCTGACCACCGCATCGGGGTGCAGCCGCTGCCAGGCAGCGAGCATCACGTGCAGCGCCGTCGCCAGCGCCGCGATGCCGGCAGGGTCGAGCGGCTTCAGGCGCGTGGCCGCCAGCAGCGTGACCAACTGGGCGGCCGACGCCTGCAGCGAGGCATCTTCCCGGGCGGCGCCGTGCGCAAGCTGTTCCACCGGCGCATCCTCGGCCAGGCGCGCCTGGACGAAATCGAGCTGCCGCACCAAGGCCGCATCGAGCGCCGCATAGGCCTGCAGCGCCCCCGAGCGCAGTCGCACGATGCGGTTGTAAGCGCCGACAAACCAGAACAGCGCCACGGCGCCGAGGATCCACCACGCAAGCGAATCGGGCACGCCGCTCATGAGATCCGACGCCCCCAGAAAAAAGCCCCCGATCCGCAGGCGGAGAGGGGGCGTTCGAGACCGGTCATGCCGGCGATGCTAACCAGTTATTCGGTCGCAGCGCCTTCGCTGGCATCGGCCGTGCTCGCGTCCTCGGCCGAGGCGGAGGTGCTGCCCGAGAGTTCGGCGGCTTCCGCTTCGGCGATCGCGCGGCGCTCGGCCTCGTCCATCGCGTCCTTGACCTTGCGTGCCTGGTGATAGGCCATGCCGGTGCCTGCGGGGATCAGGCGGCCGACGATGACGTTCTCCTTCAAGCCGCGCAGTTCGTCGCGCTTGCCCATGATCGCAGCCTCGGTCAGCACGCGCGTCGTTTCCTGGAACGAGGCGGCACTGATGAAGCTGTCGGTCGAGAGCGAAGCCTTCGTGATACCGAGCAGCAGGTTGGAGTAGGTCGCGGGCAGCTTGCCCTCGGCGCGCAGGGCGTCGTTGGTGTTGAGGATCTCGCTGCGCTCCACCTGCTCGCCGGCGATGTAGTTGGTGTCGCCGGGGTTCTCGACCACGACACGGCGCAGCATCTGGCGAACGATCACCTCGATGTGCTTGTCGTTGATCTTCACACCCTGCAGGCGGTACACGTCCTGCACCTCGTCCACGATGTAGCGCGCCAGTTCCTCGGAGCCCAGCAGGCGCAGGATGTCCTGCGGATCGGCCGGGCCGTCGACGATCGACTCGCCCTTGTTCACCACCTGGCCTTCGTGCACCAGGATGTTCTTCTCCTTGGGCACCAGCTCTTCCCAGACCTTGCCGTCCGGGTCGGTGATCTGCAGCCGCACCTTGCCCTTCGTTTCCTTGCCGAAGGACACCGTGCCGGTCATCTCGGCCAGCATGCCCTTGTCCTTGGGCGAACGGGCTTCGAAGAGCTCGGCCACCCGCGGCAGACCGCCGGTGATGTCGCGGGTCTTCTGGCCTTCGACCGGAATGCGCGCCAGCACTTCGCCGGGGCCCACGTCCTGGCCGTCTCGCACCTGCACCAGCGCTCCGACGGGGAAGCCGATGGTCACCGAGTGGTCGGTGCCCGGGATCTTCACCTCGTTGCCGGCGACGTCGATCAGCTTCACCTGGGGACGCACGACCTTGGCCGCGCCGCGGCGCTTCGGATCGATGACCACCAGGGTGGACAGGCCCGTGACCTCATCGACCTGCTTCGCGACCGTGAGGCCTTCCTCGACGTTCTCGAACTTGGTCTTGCCGGCGAACTCCGTGATGATCGGGCGCGTCAGCGGGTCCCAGTTGGCCAGCACGTGGCCGGCCTTGACCTGCTGGTCGGCCTTGACCGCCAGCGTGGCACCGTAGGGCACCTTGTGGCGCTCGCGCTCGCGACCGTGCTCGTCATGGATGACGATCTCACCCGAGCGCGCAATCACCACCAGCTCGTTCTTGCTGTTGGTCACGTAGCGCATCGTGGCGTTGAAGCCGATCACGCCATTGGACTTGGCCTCCACGCTCGAAGCCACCGCCGCACGCGAAGCCGCGCCGCCGATGTGGAAGGTCCGCATCGTCAGCTGCGTGCCGGGCTCGCCGATCGACTGCGCCGCGATCACGCCGACGGCTTCGCCGTTGTTGACCAGGCCGCCGCGGCCGAGGTCGCGGCCGTAGCACTTGGCGCACAGGCCGAAGCGGGTCGCGCAGGTGAGTGCGGTGCGCACCTTGACCTCGTCCACGCCTTCGTTTTCCAGCGCCTCGATCACGTCTTCGTCCAGCATGTCGCCGGCCTTGGCCAGCACCGCGCGCGTCTCGGGATGCAGCACGTCTTCGGCCGCGGTGCGGCCGAGGATTCGCTCGCGCAGCGACTCGATCACCTCGCCGCCTTCGACGATGGCGCGCATCACGGTGCCGTCCAGCGTGCCGCAATCCTGCTCGATGACGACCAGGTCCTGCGTCACGTCCACCAGGCGGCGCGTGAGGTAGCCGGAGTTCGCGGTCTTCAGCGCGGTGTCGGCCAGGCCCTTTCGCGCGCCGTGGGTGGAGATGAAGTACTCCAGCACGTTCAGGCCTTCGCGGAAGTTCGCGGTGATCGGCGTCTCGATGATCGAGCCGTCCGGCTTGGCCATCAGGCCCCGCATGCCCGCCACCTGGCGGATCTGCGCGGCGGAGCCGCGCGCACCCGAGTCAGCCATCATGTAGATGGAGTTGAACGACTCCTGCTCCACTTCCTTGCCGTTGCGGTCGGTGACCTTCTCCTTCGAGAGCTTGGACATCATGACCTTCGACACCTCGTCGCCGGCCTTGCCCCAGATGTCCACCACCTTGTTGTAGCGCTCGCCGGCAGTGACCAGGCCCGAGACGTACTGCTGCTCGATTTCCTTCACTTCCTTGGCGGAGCGCTCAATGATGCCGTGCTTCTCGGAAGGCACCAGCATGTCGTCGATGGCAATGGAGATGCCGGCCTTGGTCGCCAGCCTGAAGCCGTTCTGCAGCAGCTTGTCGGCGAAGACCACGGTCTCCTTCAGACCGCACTTGCGGAAGGAGGCGTTGATGAGCTTGGAGATCTCCTTCTTCTTCAGCGCCTTGTTGATGTTCGAGAACGGCAGCCCCTTGGGCAGGATCTCGGACAGCAGGGCGCGGCCGACGGTGGTTTCGACAAGCTCGGTCTTGGGCACGAATTCGCCCGAATCCTTGTCCTTCGTGTACTCGGTGATGCGCACGCTGACCTTGGCGGTGAGCTCCACCACGTCGGCGTCGAGCGCACGCTGGACTTCGCCGATGTCGGAGAAGACCAGGCCTTCGCCCTTGCCGTTGATGCGCTCGCGCGTCGTGTAGTAGAGGCCCAGCACCACGTCCTGCGAGGGCACGATGGAGGGCTCGCCGCTCGCCGGGAACAGCACGTTGTTGGAGGCCAGCATCAGCGTGCGGGCTTCCATCTGCGCTTCCACCGACAGCGGCACGTGCACGGCCATCTGGTCGCCGTCGAAGTCGGCGTTGAAGGCCGCGCAAACGAGCGGGTGCAGCTGGATCGCCTTGCCTTCGATCAAGATCGGCTCGAAAGCCTGGATGCCGAGGCGGTGCAGCGTCGGTGCGCGGTTCAGCATCACCGGGTGCTCCTTGATCACCTCTTCGAGGATGTCCCAAACCACGGGCGTGCCGGATTCGACTTCCTTCTTCGCGGCCTTGATGGTGGTCGCGATGCCCATCGCTTCGAGCCGGGAGAAGATGAAGGGCTTGAACAGCTCCAGCGCCATCAGCTTCGGCAGGCCGCACTGATGCAGCTTGAGCGTCGGGCCCACCACGATGACCGAACGGCCCGAGTAGTCGACGCGCTTGCCCAGCAGGTTCTGGCGGAAGCGGCCGCTCTTGCCCTTGATCATGTCGGCCAGCGACTTGAGCGCGCGCTTGTTGGCACCCGTCATGGCCTTGCCGCGGCGGCCGTTGTCCAGCAGCGAATCGACGGCCTCCTGCAGCATCCGCTTCTCGTTGCGCGCGATGATTTCCGGCGCCTTCAGCTCGAGCAGGCGACGCAGGCGCGAATTGCGGTTGATGACGCGGCGGTAGAGGTCGTTCAGGTCGGAAGTCGCGAAGCGGCCGCCATCCAGCGGCACCAGCGGACGCAGGTCCGGCGGCAGCACGGGCAGCACGTCCAGCACCATCCACTCGGGCTTGATGCCCGACTTGCGGAAAGCTTCCAGCACCTTGAGGCGCTTGGAGTTCTTCTTGACCTTGACTTCGGAGCCCGTCAGGTCGCCGCGCAGCTTCTCGATCTCGCTGTCGAGCTCGATGCCCATCAGCAGGTCCTTGATGCCTTCGGCGCCCATCTTGGCGATGAACTCGTCGCCGTATTCCTTGCGCTTCGCGTCGTAGTCGTCCTCGGACATGATGCCGAACTTCTTCAGCGGGGTCATGCCGGGATCGGTGATCACGTAGGCTTCGAAGTACAGCACGCGCTCGATGTCGCGCAGCGTCATGTCGAGCACGAGGCCCAGGCGCGACGGCAGCGACTTCAGGAACCAGATGTGGGCGCAGGGCGCAGCCAGGTCGATGTGACCCATGCGCTCGCGGCGCACCTTGGTCTGCGTGACTTCGACGCCGCACTTCTCGCAGATCACGCCGCGATGCTTGAGGCGCTTGTACTTGCCGCACAGGCACTCGTAGTCCTTGATCGGGCCGAAGATCTTCGCGCAGAAGAGACCGTCGCGCTCGGGCTTGAAGGTCCGGTAGTTGATGGTCTCGGGCTTCTTCACCTCGCCGAAGGACCACGAACGGATCTTCTCGGGCGAAGCCATGCCGATGCGAATGGCATCGAAATGCTCGTCCGGCGTGAATTGCTTGAACAGGTCGAGTAGCGATTTCATGTGACTCTTTCCTTTTTAATCAGTTGGGGACAGAGCAAGAATTGCTGCGCAATTTCTTGGTCTGTCCCGCAAGGCCTCAGGACCGTTCCAGCTCAATGTCGAGGCCCAAGGAACGGATTTCCTTGACCAGTACATTGAACGATTCCGGCATGCCGGCTTCGATCGAGTGCTCGCCCTTGACGATGCTCTCGTAGACCTTGGTGCGGCCCTGCACGTCGTCGGACTTCACCGTCAGCATTTCCTGCAGGACATAGGAAGCGCCGTAGGCTTCGAGTGCCCACACTTCCATTTCCCCGAAACGCTGGCCGCCGAATTGCGCCTTGCCGCCCAGAGGCTGCTGCGTGACCAGGCTGTACGGGCCGGTCGAGCGGGCGTGCATCTTGTCGTCCACCAGGTGGTGCAGCTTGAGCACGTGCATGTAGCCGACCGTCACCGGACGCTCGAACTGGTCGCCGGTGCGGCCGTCGTACAGGTACGCCTGGGTGCGCGTCGCGGTCAGGCCCTTGGCCTTGGCGATCTCGTCCGGATAGGCGAGCTGCAACATGCCGCGGATTTCTTCCTCCGAGGCGCCGTCGAACACGGGCGTCGCGAAAGGCACGCCCGTCGACAGGTTCCCGGCCATCTCGAGCACGTCCGCATCGCTGAGCTTGGAGAGGTCTTCCTTGCGGCCCGAGCCGTTGTAGAGCTTGTCCATGAACTGGCGCAGCTCGGCCACCTTGGCCTCGGCCTGCAGCAGGTCGCCGATGCGCTGGCCCACACCCTTGCCGGCCCAGCCCAGATGCACCTCGAGCACCTGCCCGACGTTCATCCGCGAGGGCACGCCGAGCGGGTTCAGGCAGATGTCGCACGGCGTGCCGTCGGCCATGTGCGGCATGTCCTCGACCGGAACGATCTTCGACACCACGCCCTTGTTGCCGTGGCGGCCGGCCATCTTGTCGCCGGGCTGCAGGCGGCGCTTGACGGCCAGGTAGACCTTGACCATCTTCAGCACGCCCGCGGGCAGCTCGTCGCCCTGCGTGAGCTTCTTGCGCTTTTCCTCGAACGCGAGGTCGAAGCTGTGGCGCGTCTGCTCCAGGGAGTTCTTGATCGACTCGAGCTGCGAGGCCACCTCGTCTTCCGCCGGGCGGATGTCGAACCAGTGGAACTTCTCGATCGACGAGAGGTACGCCTTGTCGAGCTTGCTGCCCTTGGCCAGCTTGTTCGGGCCGCCGTTGGCTGCCTTGCCGATCAGGAGCTTCTCGATCCGGTCGAAGGCGTCAGCCTCGACGATGCGCAGCTGGTCATTGAGGTCGAGGCGGAAGCGCTTGAGCTCGTCGTCGATGATCTGCTGGGCACGCTTGTCGCGCTGGATGCCCTCGCGGGTGAACACCTGCACGTCGATCACGGTGCCTTGCGAGCCCTGGTCCACGCGCAGCGAGGTGTCCTTCACGTCGGAAGCCTTCTCGCCGAAGATCGCGCGCAGGAGCTTCTCTTCAGGCGTCAGCGTGGTCTCGCCCTTGGGCGTGACCTTGCCGACCAGCGTGTCGCCGGGCTGCACTTCGGCGCCGACGTAGATGATCCCGGATTCGTCCAGCCGGTTGAGCTGCTGCTCCGCCAGGTTCGGGATGTCGCGGGTGATTTCTTCCGCGCCCAGCTTGGTGTCGCGCGCCATCACCACCAGTTCCTCGATGTGGATCGAGGTGTAGCGGTCTTCGGCGACCACGCGTTCGCTGATCAGGATCGAGTCCTCGAAGTTGTAGCCGTTCCAGGGCATGAACGCGACCAGCATGTTCTGGCCCAGCGCCAGCTCGCCCAGGTCGGTCGAGGCGCCGTCGGCGATGACATCGCCCTTGGCAATGTTGTCGCCGCGCTTGACGATCGGACGCTGATGGATGTTCGTGTTCTGGTTCGAACGCTGGTACTTGATCAGGTTGTAGATGTCCACGCCGACTTCGCCCGCTGCCGCTTCGGCGTCGTTCACGCGCACCACGATGCGGGTGGCGTCGACATAGTCGACCACGCCGCCGCGTGTGGCCGTGACGACGGTGCCGGAGTCGACCGCGGAGACGCGCTCGATGCCGGTGCCGACGAAGGCCTTCTCGGGACGCAGCACCGGCACGGCCTGGCGCTGCATGTTGGCGCCCATCAGTGCGCGGTTCGCGTCGTCGTGCTCCAGGAAGGGCACCAGCGAGGCGGCCACCGACACGATCTGCGCCGGCGACACGTCCATGTACTGCACCCGCTCCGCGGAGACCAGGATCGATTCGCCGGTCTCGCGCGCCGACACCAGGTCCCCCGTGAGGCGGCCGTCCTTGTCGAGCGCAGCGTTGGCCTGCGCGATCACGTACTTGCCTTCCTCGATGGCCGACAGGTAGTCGATGTCCATCGTGACCTTGCTGTCGACCACGCGACGGTACGGCGTCTCGATGAAGCCGTATTCGTTGAGGCGGGCGTACAGCGCCAGCGAGTTGATGAGGCCGATGTTCGGGCCTTCAGGCGTTTCGATCGGGCACACGCGGCCGTAGTGCGTGACGTGCACGTCGCGCACTTCGAAGCCGGCGCGTTCGCGCGTCAGACCGCCCGGGCCGAGGGCCGAGACGCGACGCTTGTGCGTGATCTCGGACAGCGGGTTGGTCTGGTCCATGAACTGCGACAGCTGCGAAGCGCCGAAGAACTCCTTCAGCGCGGCCGAGATCGGCTTGCTGTTGATGAGGTCGTGCGGCATCAGCGGCTCTTGCTCGGCCTGGCCCAGGCGCTCCTTGACGGCCTTCTCGATGCGGGCGAGGCCGGTGCGGTACTGGTTCTCCGCCAGTTCGCCGACGCAGCGCACGCGGCGGTTGCCGAGGTGGTCGATGTCGTCCACTTCGCCGCGGCCGTTGCGCAGGTCCACCAGGATCTTGACGACGGCGAGGATGTCCTCGTTGGTCAGCACCATCGGACCGGTCGACTCGTCGCGGCCGACCTTGGCGTTGAACTTCATGCGGCCGACGCGCGACAGATCGTAGGTGTCGGGGTTGTAGAACAGGCGCTGGAACAGGGCCTGCACCGCGTCTTCCGTCGGCGGCTCGCCGGGCCGCATCATGCGGTAGATGGCCACGCGGGCGGCGAACTCGTCCACCGTCTCGTCGATGCGCAGGGTCTGCGAGATGTAAGCGCCCTGGTCGAGCTCGTTGGTGTAGATGGCCTGCAGCTCCTGCACGCCGGCGGCGCGCAGCTTCTTCAGCAGCGCCTCGGTGAGCTCGTCGTTGGCCTTGGCCAGGATCTCGCCGGAATCGGGATCGACGATGTTGCGTGCCAGCACGCGGCCCACCAGGAAATCTTCCGGCACGCTGATGTGCGTGGTGCCGGTCTGCTCGAGCTCGCGCGTGTGGCGCGCGGTCACGCGCTTGTCCTTGGCGACCACGACCTTGCCGGACTTGTCGGTGATGTCGAAGCGCGCGACCTCGCCACGCAGGCGCTCGGAGACGAACTCCATCTGCGCGCCGCTGTCCATCAGGCGGAAGTTGTCGTTGACGAAGAAGTTCGCGAGGATCGATTCCGGGTTCAGGCCGATCGCCTTCAGCAGGATCGTCACCGGCATCTTGCGGCGGCGGTCGACACGGAAGTACAGCATGTCCTTCGGGTCGAATTCGAAGTCCAGCCAGGAGCCGCGGTAGGGGATCACGCGGGCCGAGAACAGCAGCTTGCCCGAGCTGTGCGTCTTGCCCTTGTCATGTTCGAAAAACACGCCCGGCGACCGGTGCAGCTGCGAGACGATCACGCGCTCGGTGCCGTTGATGATGAAGGAGCCCTTTTCGGTCATGAGCGGCACTTCGCCCATGTAGACCTCCTGCTCCTTCACTTCCTTGACCACCTTCGACTGCGAGGTCGAGGATTCGCGGTCATAGATGATCAGTTGCACCTTGGCGCGCACGGCCGAGGCGAAGGTCAACCCGCGGGTCTGGCACTCGCGCACGTCGAAAGCCGGCTTCGCGAGGTTGTACTCGAGAAACTTCATCTCCACGAAACCGTTGTGCGAGACGATGGGGAAAGCGGCGTCGAAAGCAGCCTGAAGGCCTTCCACCGTGCGTTTCTGGGGCGGGATACCTGCTTGCAGGAACGCGGTGTAGGCGTCCTTCTGCATCTGCAGCAGGTAGGGAATTTCGACGACGCTGTCGCGATTTCCGAAGTTCTTTCGGATGCGCTTGCGTTCGGTGTAACTGTACGTGGACGTTTGGGCCATGAGAGCTCCGGAGCTTGAGATCTTCAGCGACTTGTCAGCAGCGCTTTCGCGCCACTGCTTGGCGGCTGGCCACTACCAGCCGTTGGCGGACAGTGATGCGTTGCACATCACCCGAACCAAGGGGTCTTCTGCAGTCGGGGTCAGAAGACACTCAAAAACCGACTTGTGCTTGGTTCGGCACCAAGCCGGCTTTTGGGTGCGCTCTGAAAGCGGCAAAGGCTGGAGGGCCTTTCGGCGCACTCCAGCCCTGCGGGAGAACCGAATTACTTCAATTCCGCCTTGGCGCCGGCGTCGACCAGCTTCTTCAGCATGGCTTCGGCGTCGGCCTTGGCCACGCCTTCCTTCACGGCCTTGGGAGCGGCTTCCACCAGGTCCTTGGCTTCCTTCAGGCCCAGGCCGGTGATTTCGCGCACGGCCTTGATCGCGGCAACCTTGTTCGCGCCGGCGTCCGTCAGGACGACGTTGAACTCGGTCTTTTCCTCGACGACAGCAGCAGCGGCGCCGCCACCGGCGGCCGGGGCGGCCATGGCTGCGGCGCTCACGCCGAACTTCTCTTCGATGGCTTTCACCAGGTCGTTGAGCTCCAGGACCGTCATGCTGTCCAGCGCGGTCAGAAATGCGTCTTTATCGAATGCCATTTGGGTTTCCTAACAATTGGGTTGAAATTTTCAAAAGCAAGCTCAGGCGGCCGGGGCTTCAGGCGGCCGGGGCTTCGGCTTCGGCCGCAGCCTCGGCAGGGGCTTCGCCGCCACCACGCTTCTCGGCGAGCGCGGCCAGGACACGGGCCGTGCGCGAGATCGGGGACTGCATCAAGCCCAGCAGTTGCGCCAGCAGAACTTCCTTGGAAGGGATGCTGGCCAGTTGCTTCACGCCGTCGACGTCCAGGGCCTTGCCACCGAAGGCGCCGCCGCGAATGACCAGCTTGTCGTTGGTCTTCGCGAAATCGGCCACCACCTTCGCGGCGGCCACGGCATCCTCGGAGAAGCCATAGATCAGCGGACCGGTCATCTGGTCACCGACGACTTCGAATGCGCTACCAGCGACAGCACGGCGTGCCAGGGTGTTCTTGAGAACACTCAGGGTCACGCCCTTGCTGCGCGCATCAGTGCGCAGACGGGTCATGTCGGCGACCGTGATGCCACGGTACTCCGCCATCACGAGCGTTTGAGCTTTTGCGGCGAGGCTGGTCACATCACTGATGACCGCTTCTTTCTCACTGCGATTCAGACTCAAGGTCTACTCCTTTTCAATGCATCCTTCGGCTGGAGGCCTCGGGATGCGCTTCATGCAGCGACCAACTGTTTCGGAAACGGATTCCTTGCAGCGGGATCGCCATCTGCGCTGGTTGCCTCGCGAAGGTCGAGGCGATTAAGTGCAGGCCCTCCTGCACGCCAGCGGTCTTGGATGGCCCGGAACAGCGCTTGAGCGCCGTCCCGACCCACCACATCGCCCCGCCGCCCTTTGACAGGCGACGGGGCCGATCTCATCGGGGCCCTGCCGAGGCAAGGCCCGCATTCATGCGCCTCAGCCCTGCGCCGAAATGGTCTGCGTGTCCACGCGGACACCCACACCCATCGTCGAGGACACAGCCACCTTGCGCAGATAGATGCCCTTGCTCGAAGCCGGCTTGGCCTTGACCAGAGCCTCGATCAGCGCGGCCAGGTTGCCCTGCAGCTTCTCGGTGTCGAACGAACGGCGGCCGATCGTGCCGTGGATGATCCCGGCCTTGTCGACGCGGAACTGCACCTGGCCGGCCTTGGCGTTCCTGACGGCGGTGGCGACGTCGGGCGTCACGGTGCCGACCTTGGGGTTCGGCATCAGGCCGCGCGGGCCCAGGATCTGGCCCAGCGCACCGACCACGCGCATCGCGTCCGGCGCGGCGATCACCACGTCGAAGGGCATGTCGCCGGCCTTCACCTGGGCGGCCAGATCGTCCATGCCGACGATGTCGGCGCCGGCGGCCTTGGCTTCTTCGGCCTTGGCGCCTTGGGCGAACACGGCGACGCGCTTGGTCTTGCCGGTGCCGTTGGGCATCACGACGGCGCCGCGCACCACCTGGTCGGACTTCTTGGCGTCGATGCCGAGCTGCACCGCGACGTCGATCGACTCATCGAACTTCGCGGTGGCGGCATCCTTCACGATGCCGATCGCGTCGACGAGCGGGTACAGCTTGTTGCTGTCGACCTTGCCTGCCAACGCCTTCTGCTTCTTGGTGATCTTGGCCATTTACACGCCCTCCACATTCACGCCCATCGAACGGGCGGAGCCGGCGATGGTGCGAACCGCGGCGTCCAGGTCGGCGGCGGTCAGGTCTTTCATCTTGGTCTTGGCGATCTCTTCGAGCTGCGCGCGCGTGATCTTGCCCACCTTGTCGGTGTGCGGACGTGCGGAGCCCTTCTCGAGCTTGATGGCCTTCTTGATCAAGGTGATCGCCGGCGGCGTCTTGATGATGAAGGTGAAGCTCTTGTCGGCGAACGCGGTGATGACCACCGGCAGCGGCAGACCCGGCTCGACGCCCTGAGTCTGCGCGTTGAACGCCTTGCAGAATTCCATGATGTTCAAACCGCGCTGGCCCAGGGCGGGGCCGATGGGCGGCGACGGATTGGCTTTACCAGCTGGCACTTGCAGCTTGATGAAGCCGACGATTTTCTTCGCCATGCTTTACTCCTTGCGGGTCATAGCGCCTTGGCCTGCTCGGCCGCAGCTCCCCGGGGTTGACGACTCTTCGAACGAAGCCCAGCGCCGAGTCGGGAAGCGCCGGACCGAAACTGCCTCAGGTCTTCTCGACCTGACTGAACTCGAGCTCGACGGGCGTCGCACGGCCGAAGATCATGACCGACACGCGCACCTTGTTCTTCTCGTAATTGACTTCCTCGACCGTGCCGTTGAAGTCGGTGAATGGGCCTTCCTTGACGCGCACGAATTCACCCACGATGAACTCGACCTTGTGGCGCGGCTTTTCGGTGCCCTGCTGCATCTGGGAGACGATGTCCTCGACTTCCTTCTGCGAGATCGGGGCCGGTCGATTCTTCGCGCCGCCGACAAAACCCGTCACCTTGTTGGTGTGCTTCACCAGGTGCCAGCTCTCGTCGTCCATGATCATCTCGACCAGCACATAGCCCGGAAAGAAGCGGCGCTCGGTGGTGCGCTTCTGGCCGTTCTTGACCTCGACCACTTCCTCGGTCGGCACCAGGATGCGGCCGAACTTGTCCTGCATCCCGGCTCGATTGATGCGCTCGATGATGTTGCGCTCCACGGCCTTCTCCATGCCCGAGTAAGCGTGCACCACGTACCAGCGCAGGTCGGGATTGGCCGGCGGCGCCAGCAGGGGCGTCTGTTCCGGCGTCGTGTCGACAGCGTCGTCAGTCATCATTTTCTCCAGCCCAGAATGAGGTCGAAAAACACCCATTCGAGCGTTTTGTCCGTGAGCCAGAGGAAGACGGACATGACCGCGACGAACGCGAACACATAGGCAGTCATCTGGATGGCTTCCTTGCGGGTCGGCCACACGACCTTTTTGACCTCGCGCCACGAATCGCGGCCGAAGGCCAACAGCTGTCGACCGTTCTCGGAGCTCGCGAACGCGGCCACAGCGGCAGCCAGCCCTACCAGCAAGACAGCCCACTGCACGATCGCGCCCTGGCGCGAGAGCAGGTAAAACGCCGCGATGGCGCCCACCGCCACCACGACAGCCACGGCCAGCTTGGCCTTGTCTGCGCCGGTGCTCACGGTTTCGATTTGAGAAGTAGCCATCCTGGGCTTTGTTCCTGTGGCCTTGCGGCCTCTTCAATTCGGAGCGTCTTTCCAGACGCCGAAGCCCGTCAGGTCATGACGGGCTCTTTGGTATTCCTCAGCCCGCCGGTTTCGCGACGGGATTTCTCAGCGCCACCTTCGAGTGGCAGGGGCAGTAGGAATCGAACCTACAACCTTCGGTTTTGGAGACCGACGCTCTGCCAATTGAGCTATACCCCTTCGCGAAATCAGTTAGACGTCGAGGATCTTCGCCACCACGCCCGAGCCCACGGTGCGGCCGCCCTCGCGGATGGCGAAGCGCAGGCCTTCTTCCATGGCGATGGGGTTGATCA
>NZ_JAVDRF010000017.1:0-113921 GCF_031454625.1 Variovorax soli | reverse complement strand
GCATGGCGCCACAGCGCCTGCACTTCCCGCCTGGAGAAGCTCAGGGTGGTCTCGTCGAACTCTGCCACTTCACGCCGGGCACGCCAGCGTCCCAGTGCCAGCGGAGGCTCCACGCGCGATGCGATCACGAGCGTCCAATTCTGCGGCAGGCCTTCGAGCAGATGGTTCAGGAACTCGAAAACGCGTGCGTCGGAAACGGCATGCAGATCGTCCAGCACGATCACGCCGCCGGCCGGCGCCTCGGTGACCTCGAGGGTGCCGACCAAGGCGGATGCCGTCTCGCGCAGCCGGCCTTGGGCCACCCGCTCGAGCAAGGCTTCGGGCGCCAGGCGCCAGGGCGGGTCCAGGGGTTCGAGGGCCTCGATCAGATGGGACAGCAGCCGCTGGAGATCGTCTTCCTCATCTGCGGCGAGCCAGGCGACCGCGCAGCCGGGCGGCAGGCGCTGCAGCTGGCGCGACAGCGCGGCCGTCTTGCCGTAGCCGGCCGGCGCCACCAGCAGCACGAGGCGCCGGCTCGTCAATGCCTCGCCGAGCTGCTCTTCGAGCTCGCTGCGCTCGATCAGGCCACTGCGGAAGCGGGGCGTCTGGATCTTGGCTCTGGCGAGGCTGGCGGACTGCATAAGGCTTTCAGACTATAGACCTGCAAACAATCGGCTTATTTGCCGGCGGTGCGCTCTAAAGGCCTCGGTCGCCAAAACCTGCACGGTTCCCGAACTGCGTCCGATACCAGTCGGCGGCCTGCATGCGCGACGCCAGATCGAGCCGGTCCAGGATGCGCGCGACGTGCCGCTTGACGGTGTGCGGACTCAGGTCCAGGGCGCGGGCGATCAGCTTGTTGCTCTGGCCGTCGGCCAGCAAGGCGAGGACTTCGAGCTCCCGGTCGCTGAGGCCCGCGTCGTTGCGCGCCGAGGCATGCGGCCGTTCGTGCGAGCCGGTCTTGAACCGCCGTGCGAGCTCCATCCACTGGCGCAAGGTCGCCAGTCCTTCCGCGGATGCGGCATTCCCCCAGGACGCGAGCGACAGCGCGGTCAGAACCTGCCTGCCCATGAACAGGATCTGGCCCACGTTGCCGGTCGCCGCAACCCTCTCGATCAAGGGCTCCAATGCTCGCCAGGCGGCTGCCGGCGAACCGTCGGCGAGCTCGGCGAGCGCCAGCTGAGTCCTAACGGTCGCATCCAGGGAGTTGGTGTCGAGCATGGCCGATGTTGCTACCAGCTCGCGAAGCATCGCCAGTGCTTCGCAGACCCGTCCTTCCTGCAGAGCGAGTTGAGCCTGGAAGGTGCTCAGAACCTTCTGCATGCCGGGGTTCTCAAGGCTGGCTTCGAGCTCGAGCGCCGACACGTGCATGCGCACGGCCGGCCAGTCCCCGATGGCGGCAGAGACTTTCACGGCGGTGCCACGAAACACCAGGGCCAGATCGCTGTTGCGATCCAAGAGGGTCGTATGTGCGGCGATGGCATCGCGGGTGGCGCACACGGCCTCCTTGTCGTCGCAGATCACCTGGTGGTAGACCTTCAGACTCAGCAGGCGAATGCGCAACGCTGCGGGCTGCCCCAGCCACTGGGAATCTTCTTCGATCCTCTCGAGTGCAGCCTCCGTCTCGGCGACCTTGCCTTGCCATAGCAACAGCCAGGCTTCCATCAGGTTCGCGTTCGCCTGCAGGGACCAGTGCCTGTCGCCTGCGGCCTCCCTGGCGCCGCTGACCAGACGCCCGATCTGTGCGCTTACGCCGGGGCGGCTGATGAACATGTTCACGCGAGACATGCAGCGAAACCAGAGCTCGGCGGCGGCCCCTTGCATGAGCAGGTCGACCACTTTCGCAAGGCGATTGCCGGGCCCGTCGGCCGGGCCGTGGTAGGCCTCGTACCAGAAGTCCAGCAGCTCGGTGAGGGTCTCGGTTTCGAGGTCCATCGGCAGGGCGCGGACCGCCTGGCTCAGGCGGCGGGCATCCTGCATGCGGCCGCAGAAGAGCGTGGCCAGCGCTTGCACCGCCCGCGCCCGATTCGCATCGGCATGCCGTCCCAGCGCGTCGAAGCCGGCCGCGGCTTGCTCCATCGCCGAGCGCACCGCGCTGTACTGGTACTGCGGCCAGGCACACAGGCCGCGGGCATAGGCGAGCGAAGGCGAGCGGGCCTGGATGTCGGGAGGGAACTGCTCGACGATGCGAAGCACCTGGGCGCCTTCATCGCCGGCCAGCATATCCGCGGTGGCGTCGGCCAGGCCCTGCTGCGCCTCGTCCCAGGCGCCCGCGCGCAGGTACATGAGCGTGCGGCGCACGGGGTCTGTCTCGCCCTGGGCGGCAAGGCGCAGCAGCGCCGGCACCTCGTCGGGATGGAGTCGGCGCAGGCGCTCCTCCAGGAAGTCACGGAAGAGATCGTGCAGGCGCAGGGTCAAGTCGTCGCCGTCCAGTACGGAGACGAAGAGGCGACGACGCTCGATGTCCTCCAGCAGCTCGGCTGCGCGCGGATTGCCGCTGAGCTGCTCGCAGCGCGGCACCGTGAGTTCGGGAAGCGGCGAGCAGCGCAGAAGAAACGCTTGCAGTTCGCTCGGCAAGTCTTCGAAGACTTCGCTGGCCAGGTAGTCGAACAAATGGCGCCGGTTGTGCCAGATGCCCTTGGGGACCTTGGAGGTCGACCTCTGCGAGGCCTCGAGGCTCAGGCACAGCCCGGCGGGCCAGCCCTGGGTACGGTCGAGCAGGTGTCCCGCCTGTTCGGGGTCGTCCTGCCCGGTGGCGTGGCGCCACAGGTCCTGCACTTCCTTTCGGGAGAAGCCCAGCGTCGTTTCGTCGAACTCGGCGACTTCCCGTTGTGCACGCCAGCGCGCCAGCGTCAGCGGCGGCTCCACGCGCGTCGCGATGACGAGCGTCCAGCGGTCCGGCAAGCCTTCGAGAAGATGGTTCAGGAACTCGAAGACACGGGCGTCGGCGACGGCGTGCAGGTCGTCCAGCACGATCACGCCGGCGGCCGTGTCCGTGGCTTCGATCGCGCCGTGCAGAGCAGACGCCGCCTCGCGCAGCCGGCCCTGGGCGACCAGGTCCAGCAAGGCCTCGGGGGCCAGGCGCCACGGCGGATCCAGGGGTTCGAGTGCTTCGATCAAGCAGGAGAAGAGCCGGGGGAGATCGTCTTCCTCATCCACGGTGACCCACGCGACGGCGCAGCCGGGCGGCAGCCGCTGCAGCTGGCGCGACAGCGCGGCTGTCTTGCCGTAGCCGGCGGGCGCCACCAGCAGCACGAGGCGACGGCTGCTCATTGCATCGCCGAGCTGCTGTTCGAGCTCGCTGCGTTCGATCAGTCCGCCGCGGAAGCGTGGGGTCTGGATCTTGGCTCTTGCGAGGCTGGCGGACGGCATGGGTGAAGCGGACTATAGACCTGCAAACCACGGCTTGCGATAACGATCGCAGCCCCTGCGATAACGGTTTTCCGCCCGTTCAAAGGCGAGAGAAGCCGATTTCGTTGCCAGCTCGCCAAGGGCTGGCGGGGCCTCGCAGATCCCTGCAGCGCAGCGAACCGCGCGATCCCGGCACATGGGTAATTCCCTGCGTCCGAGGCGATGCGGAATGTGAAACTCGGCGTCCTGCGTCAAGAGGAATCCGAGATGAGACTTCCTTTCCTTGCCTGTCGCCGCACGGCACTTGGCATGGCCGCCGCCGGCGCGTTGCTGGTGGCCGCCGGCCTTGCGAGCGCCCAGGGGACCTGGCCGGACAAGCCAGTGCGGATCGTCGTGCCCTTCGCGCCGGGGGGCACGACCGACATCCTCGCGCGTGCGATGGCGCCAGAGCTGTCGAAGGCCTTCGGTCAACAGTTCATCGTCGAACACCACACGGGCGCCGGCGGCAATGTGGGCGCAGAGATGGTCGCCGAATCGCCCCATGACGGCTATACGCTGTTGATGGGTACCGTCGGCACGCACGGAATCAACCGCGCGCTCTATCGCAAGCTGCCTTACGACCCGATCAAGGACTTCGCGCCGATCACGCTGGTGGCCGTCGTGCCGAACGTGATGGTGATGAACGCCGAGAAAGCGAAAGCGCTCGACATCGACAACGTGGCGAACTTCATCGGGTACGCCAAAGCCCACCCGGGCAAGCTCAACATGGCCTCGGGCGGCAACGGCACCTCGATGCACCTGGCCGGCGAGCTCTTCAAGACCATGAGCGGCACCTTCATGGCGCACATCCCGTACCGCGGCGCGGGGCCGGCGTTGATGGACCTGGTCGGCGGCAATGTCGACGTGATGTTCGACAACCTGCCTTCGTCAATGCCGCAGATCAAGGCCGGCAGGCTCAGGGCGCTGGCCGTGACCACTTCGCAGCGCTCGTCGGCGCTGCCTGATGTGCCGACGGTGGAGGAGGCCGGCGGGCCTGCGCTCAGGGGCTACGACGCCGGTTCGTGGTTCGGCCTGCTGGCGCCCGCCGGCACGCCGCCCGAGATCGTGAATCACCTTCAGCAAGAGGTCGTCCGGATTCTGCGCACCCCGGGCGTCAGCGAGAAGCTGCTGGCCCAGGGCGCCATCCCCAGTGGCATCACGCCGGCCGAGTTCGCCAGGATGATCGCCAGCGAACAAGTGAAGTGGGCGAAGGTGGTGAAGTTCTCTGGGGCGCACGTGGATTAGAGGGCCCGTCGACGCAGGCTAAAGCAGCCACTCGATCGGCAGCAGCGACAGGAAGTCCACCCACAGGCGCCGCAGCCCGCGCGTGTCCGGCTCGCTGCCGTAGCGCATCTCGCCCTCGGGGCCGCGCTCGATCCACTCCATGGTGCCGCCTTGCCGGGACAGGCGCACCTCGTAGGCCAGCGTCGGCACGACCTCGTCGATCTGCACGCTCAGGCGTCGCGCGAGGCTCGGGCTGTCGATCACCACGCCCATCTCGGTGTTGAGGTGCACCGAGCGCGGATCGAGGTTGAGAGAGCCGACGAACACGCGACTGCGGTCCACCGCGAAGGTCTTCGCATGCAGGCTCGCAGCCGAGCTGCCGCCGGGATTGCGGCGCTTTTCCTCATCCGGCCGCGGCGGCGCAGCAGCGCTGGGCTTGAGCTCGTAGAGGATCACGCCGGCGGCCAGCAGGTCCTCGCGGTAGCGGGCGTAGCCGGCATGCACCGCGGCGACGTCGGTCGCGGCCAGCGAGTTGGTCAGCACGCGCACCGTCACGCCGCGCCTGGCCAGCGCGCCGAGTTCCTGCGCGCCTTGCGCGCCGGGCACGAAGTAAGGCGACACCAGGTCGAGCTCGCGCCGGGGTTCGCCCATCGCTTCCTTGAGAAGGGGAAACATGAGCTGCGCCTCGCGCCCGTCCGGCGACGCCTGCACCTTCGACGGCAGGTCGCTCACCACGCGTGCATCGGCCCACTCGAAAGCCAGGCGGCGCGCGGCCACTTCGCGCATCAGCGGCGTCTGGCGCACGGCCTCGAGATAGCGCTGCGTCTCGGGCTGCCCGCGGATTTGCGCCCATTGCGCGAGCAGGCCTGACGCGGCATCGGGCGCCGCCCTGGGGAGCAGGGCGGCCACGGGGTACGCGGCCTCGCTGTTCCAGTACAGGTCGAACTCGCGCGAGACCTCGCGTACCACCGGCCCCACCGTGACGACGTCCAGGTCCTGGAAGCCGAACTGCTGGTCCGCGCCGTAGTACTCGTCGCCCACATTGCGTCCTCCCACGATGGCAGCCTGGTTGTCCGCGGTGAAGGACTTGTTGTGCATCCGGCGGTTGACGCGCGAGAAGTCGAGCGCGAAGTCGCCGGCGCGCAAGCGGCGGTTGGCAAAGGGATTGAAGAGCCGGACCTCCAGATTGGGATGCGCATCGAGCGCGGCCAGGGTGCCATCCAGCCCGGCGGTGTTGTTGTCGTCGATCAGCAGGCGCACCCGCACGCCGCGCTCGGCCGCCGCCCAGGCGGCCTCGAACAGGAGCTGGCCCGTGGTGTCGCCGCGCCAGATGTAGTACTGCATGTCCAGGCTGCGCTCGGCAGCCTGCGCCAGCGCCATGCGCGCCGCGAAGGCCTCCTGCGCGGCGATCAGCGGCAGGATGCCTGAGCGGCCCGGATGCGCGGCCAGCTCCGGCGCAAGCGCCTGACCGAGGCGGGTGTCGTCGGTGCTGGTGAAGGCCGCCGAGGGCGTGCGCTGCACCGTCGCCGGCAGCGTCGCGCAGGCCGCGAGCAGGCAGGCCAGCGAAAGAGCGAGAAGAGCGCGCACGAGCCGCATGCCCGGAGCGTAACCGGGGCGAGGCCGTGCGCCGGCGCTCACAGCTTCGGGATGCGCAAGGTCTTGCTGATCATCAAGGTCCCCGAGAGCGCGAACAGCAGCGTCAAGGGGTGCAGCACCCAGGGCCCGAGCACCCATGCGCCGCCCCAGACCTCATCGCCGAGGCGGCCTTGCCAGGCGGCCCAGGCCAGCACGGCGACCAGCACCACGCTGGTCGGGATCGGCGTGCCCTCGAAGTACTTGACCTTGGCGCCGCCGTCCGAGAGTGCCTCGGCCGTGACGTTGTAACGGGCGAGCCGGCTCACGCCGCAGCACACGAAGTAGGTGAGGATCAGGCAATCCCAGCCGCCCTCCAGTCCGGCCGCGAAGCCGAGGGCGGCGGGCGCGACGCCGAAGGAGATCACGTCGGCCAGCGAGTCGAGCTCGCGCCCGAGGGCCGACTGCGTCTGCCGCCAGCGCGCGATGCGGCCGTCGAAGACGTCGAAGACGAAGGCGGCTGGCGCCAGCGCGGCCGCCCAGAGGAAATACGGGAGCTGCTGGCTGCGGATGTAGGCCATGGCGAGGAAGACGACGCCGACGCCGCAGGCCGCATTGCCCAGCGTGAAGACGTCGGCCAGGTGGAAGCCGCGGATCATCGAGAAATGCTTGCGAGGCCGCGCCGCGATCGGGGAGGGGGTGGACATGGCTGTTCTTCAGTTGGACAGGATGCGACGCACCTTAGCGCAACTGCCGCACCCCGGATGTAGTCGCCGTTCGACGTTGGCGTGGGGGATCAGGCCGGCGCTGCCGCGGTGGCCTGGTGCGCTTCCGCGATGCAGGCGAAGCGCCGCAGGAGGCCGGTCGAAGCCTCGGCGTCCGCGACGCGGGCGCGCAGCGCGTCCGGGTCGGCACCGCGCTCGCGCAGCTCATCTGCCGTGCGGTCGATGTAGTAGCGCATGACTTCGGCGTCGAACTCGGGATGGAACTGCAGGCCCCAGGCGCGTGGCCCGACACGGAAGGCCTGGTGAGGTTCGAAGGCATTGCCTGCCAGGCGCACGGCGCCTGGGGGCAGCCGCACGGCGCTCTGCCAGTGCACCACATGGGCATCGAAGCGCGCGGGCATCTCGCCCAGCAGCGCGTCGCCGGCGGCTTCCGCCGCCAGTGCGATGCCCACGGTGCCGATCTCGGGGCCGCCGGGATGGCCGCCGGCCTCGCCGCCCAGCGCATGCGCGAGCAGCTGATGGCCGAAGCAGATGCCCAGCAACGGCGTGCCGTGCGCGACCAGCTGCGCGAGCCAGGCGCCGGTGGCCTCGGACCAGGGCTCGCGGTGCGACACCATGGCGTGCGAGCCGGTCACGATGGCGCCCGAGATCTGCTGCGGCGCGGGCAGCGTATCGCCTCGGCGCGGATCGAGCACCACCACCGGCAGCCCGATCGGACCCAGGCCGGCCAGCACCCAGTGCTCGAAATCGCCGCGCTGCTCGCGCAGCGGACCAAAGGTGTCGCCGGCCTTGATGATGGCGAGCGGTCGGGGGGTGGCGTCATCCATGGCTGCGATCATGCCGCACCGGGGCCGGCGTTCTCCAGGGCCTGGATGGCCGCGGGCACCTGCTGCGCCACCCGCAGCACCACGTCGCGCCGCTGCGGCGCCTCGCGCCAGCGCAGCCGGGTCTCGCTGTCCCAGTCGGGGTGGCTGCGCGCGGGCTGCGCGGCACGCACCAGTTCGGCCAGCGGGCGCCGGGCGCCTTCCAGCTCGTCCGCCGGCGCGCCCGCGGCAATGCGATCGACGGCCGCATGGCCGCGCTGCTCGAGCGCGCGCAGCAGTTTGAGCTGCCAGGCGGCGAGCACCACCAGCACGCTGTCTTCGACGGTGAGCTCGTGCACGTCGCGCAGCTTGTTGGCGAGCTTGCGGCCCAGCGGCCCGAAGCCCTGCGAGAGCGCGCCGCCGATGGCGCCGCCCAGTGCCGCGCCGGCCCCCAGCGACAGGCCGGCGAGCGCGAGGTCGGCCACCACGCCGACGGCGGCGCCCACGGCCACGCCCTTGCCGAGGAGGATGCCGGCATGCTTCAGCGCCTCGGGATGGAAGAAGTCCATGGTCCAGCGGCCTTCCACCAGCGTCAGCGGCGCCTCGTCGGCATCGTTCTCGCGAAAGCCGTAAAGGGCCAGCAGGTCGGAGGCGCAGCGCTGCGCCTTGTCGAACAAGGCCTTCCGCAGGGCGGCGATCAGTCGCTCGCGGCTGCTCTCGATCTGGAACTCGACGGCGGAGGCCGTGCGCCGCATGGCAGCGGCATCGACCAGCAGCTCGGCGATGCGCTCGCCGGCCGCCTCGCGACGACGGGCGGACTCCGCGTCGAGAAAGGCGGCGATCCGGTCCAGCTGCGGGCGCCGCTCGCGCAGCAGGGTGGCGAGATCGCGGTAGAGCTCGCGCTCGGCGCCGACGAAAGGAGCCGCCGCGTCGAAGCGCACCACGACGTGCAGACCGTAGGCGGAGAGCAGCTCCTTCCACGCGCCTTCGCGGCTGCCGGCTCCGCGCAGGAAGTTCAGCACCGGCAGCAAGGGCCGCGCGCACGCGCCGAGCAGCTCGATCTCGGCGCGGAACTTGGGCAGCACCGGCTCGCGCGCGTCGATCACCAGGAAAGCGGCATCGACCTCCAGCAGCGCGCGCAGCACCTTGGCCTCCTGCTCGAACACACCGTGCGCCTCGGGTCCGGCCAGGAAGCGGCGAATGCGCTCCGGCGGGGTGAGCTCGCCGCGTGCGTCGAAGCCATCGATGTGCTCGCGCAGCGCGACCGCATCTTCCAGCCCCGGCGTGTCGAGAAAGCGCACGGCGGCGCGGCCATCCACCCGCAGCTCGATGGCTTCGACGTGGCGCGTGGTGCCGGGCTGGCGCGACACCTCGCCGAAGTCCACGCGCCGCGTCAGCGTGCGCAGCAGCGAGGTCTTGCCGGCGTTGGTGTGGCCGACCACCGCGATGCGGATGGGTTCTTGTGCGCTCATCCGGCCATCGTCCATCCGCGCAGCGCGTCCTGGGGTTCGTCGCTGGCCTCGATGCGCTCGAGGCCGGCATCGGCGAGCCAGGCATGCCAGCGGTTGCGCGCTTCCGGCGTGGCGCCGCCACCCTGCAGCCAGAGCCGGCATTCGGTACTGAGCGCAGCCACCTCGCGCAGGAAGCGCTCGGTGCCGCGGTCGGGAGTGGCGGCGGCGTTGCAGCCGACCAGCACGCGGCGCGGCCGCAGCCGCGCCAGCAGGTCCAGCGCCTCGCGCCGGCCGCTTGCGCTGCCGTCGGTGCGCAGCGTTTGCGCGCCCGCCGCGTCGAGCGCGGCCGGCGGCCAGGGCAGCTCCTCGGGCAGCTCGAAGCCGATCGCCATCAGCATGTCTCGGGTCTGGTCGGCGGCGAGGCCGGCCAAGGCGCCGCGCCGTGCGCTGCCGGGGTCGTCGTCGACGATCTGCCGTGGCGCCAGCGCTTCGAAGCGCGCCAGCAGCCGCTGTTGGTAGGGCTGCGAAACATCCGGCTGCAGTGCCTTCCGGCGCGCGCGCCAGACGCCCGCGCACAGCAGCGCGAGCACGAGGCGCGGCAACAAGCCGTAAATCAGAATGCAACCCGCGAGCCACAGCGCCCAGTCGCGCTGGCCGGCCGCAGTGGCCTGCGGCGACAGCACGGTTTGCGCATCCGGCACAGGGAAGCCCAGCCACGAGGGCGCCCGGCCCAGCCACTGCACGGCCTGCACGAAGAAGTCCGGTGCGAGGATGGTCGTTTCCCAACTCAGCGTGTAGCGGCGAAAGGCGAGGTCGAACAACAACACCGCCAGCACCACGAAGAAGGACAGCGACCAGATCGCATGGCTCACGAAGCCCAGCGCCCAGGGCGCGAGCCGCGCGCGCACCAGCAGCCGCGTGGCCGCGCGCAGCAACAGCGGTGCCTGCCCCCGGCGCCCGCCGGCGACGCGCGCGGTGAGCGCCAGCCAGAGCCAGCCGAAGGAGAGGTTGAGAGCGCCGAGGGGCAGCACCAGCCCGAGCAGCCACAGCAGCAGGGTCAGCAGATGCAGGCCCAACAGGCTGGCCAGGGCCACCACGACGTTGATGCTGCGTTCGCTGCCGCCGACCACGCTGCCGGCGAGCGTGAGGCCGCCGAGCACGATCAGGGCCACCAGGCCCAGCAGGATCCACGGCGCCCAGGCGCGGGCGCGTGCCAGCTCGTCTTGCAGTCCGATGCGCTGCCCGAGCAGGCGGGCCCGCTCGACGATTCGGCCGGCGCCATCGGTGCGAAGTGCCACTGCCTCGCGCACCGCCTGTGCATCGTCGAGCGGGCCGGCTTCTTCGACCAGCTGCACCGCCTCGGCGATCGTTGCATCCTGAAAAGAATAGGGGAGCGCTCCGGGGTTCAACGGCTTCCTTCAAGGAGAGCGCGGAATTATGCCCGGGGGCCCCTGATGAAAAACGGGGCCGCGAATGGCCCCGAGATACCTGCCCGCAGGGTCAGGAACATGCGGCGCTGGTGGTTTCAGCGCAGCCCGAAGAAAGACAGGACGGCCACCACGACCACGACCAGACCGACGATGTAAATGATGGAATTCACGGCGCAGACTCCTCTTGCATTGAAGACAATTCCAGACTGCCAGCAACGGGGCCGCGTCCTGTAGTCGCCTGACCTCGCGTACTGTAGGACTTGCCAGGGATTGCGGGTCCATGGTCCTCGTCGCCCTCGTCGTCCTCGCCCAGGAAGCCCCCGCTCTGGTGCGCCCAGAGCCGCGCGTAGAGCCCGCCGCGAGCCAGCAGCGTCGCGTGGTCGCCCTGCTCGACGACGCGGCCCTGGTCGAGCACGATCAGCCGGTCCATGGCCGCGATGGTGGACAGCCGATGCGCGATCGCGATCACGGTCTTGCCTTCCATCAGCCGGTACAGGCTGGCCTGGATGGCGGCCTCGACCTCGGAGTCGAGCGCGCTGGTGGCCTCGTCGAGCAGCAGGATCGGCGCGTCCTTCAGCATCACGCGGGCGATGGCGATGCGCTGGCGCTGGCCGCCCGAGAGCTTGACGCCGCGCTCCCCGACGTGCGCTTCGTAAGCACGGCGGCCGGTCGCGTCGCCCAGCGTCTGGATGAAGTCGTGCGCCTCGGCGCGCTCGGCCGCCGCGCGGATCGCCGCCGCGCTCGCATCGGGCCGGCCGTAGGCGATGTTGTCCGAGACCGAGCGGTGCAGCAGCGAGGTGTCCTGCGTCACCATGCCGATGTGCGTGCGCAGCGAGTCCTGCGTGACGTGCGCGATGTCCTGGCCATCCACCAGGATGCGGCCGCTTTCCAGGTCGTGGAAGCGCAGCAGCAGGTTGACCAGCGTGGACTTGCCGGCGCCGGAGCGGCCGACCAGGCCGATCTTCTCGCCGGGCGCGACGGTCAGCGTCAGGTCGTCGATCACGCGGCGGCTGCCTTCGTCCGCGTCCAGCCCGTAATGGAAGCTGACGTGCTCGAAGCGCACCTCGCCGCGCGGCACCGTCAGCGCGACGGCGTCGGGCGCGTCGAGCACGGTGCGTTGGCGCGACAGCGTCTTCATGCCGTCCTGCACGGTGCCGATGCTCTCGAAGAGGCTGGTCATTTCCCACATGATCCAGTGCGACATGCCCTGCAGCCGCAGCGCCATCGCGGTCGCTGCCGCCACCGCGCCGACGCCCACCGCGCCTTGCGACCACAGCCACAGGCCCATGCCCGCCATGCCGGCCGTCAGGCCCATGCTGAGCGTGTGATTGGTGATCTCGAAGGCGCTCACCAGCCGCATCTGGCCGTAGCCGGTGCGCATGAAATCCTGCATCGCCGCGCGCGCGAAGCCGGCCTCGCGGTGCGCATGCGAGAACAGCTTGACGGTGGCGATGTTGGTGTAGGCGTCGGTCACGCGGCCGGTCATCATGGCGCGCGCATCGGCCTGGGCCTTGCCGATCTTGCCCAGCCGGGGGACGAAGAACAGCAGCGCGCCGATGTAGAGCGCAATCCAGATCATGAAGGGCAGCATCAGCTGCCGGTCGAGCACGGCCGCCAGCACGATCATGGTGGCGATGTAGACGGTCATGGCCACCAGCACGTCGGCCAGCACGAAGAGGGTGTCGCGCACCGCCAGCGCGGTCTGCATGACCTTGGCGGTGATGCGGCCGGCGAATTCGTCCTGGTAGAAGGCCATGCTCTGGCCCAGCATCAGGCGGTGGAAGTTCCAGCGCAGCCGCATCGGCAGGTTCACCGCCAGCGTCTGGTGCTTGACGATGGTCTGCAGCGCCACCACCGCGATGCTGGCAACGAGGGCGATGCCCAGCCACATCAGCGTTCCGCCGCGCTCTTCCCACAGCCGCGCCGGGGACTGGTCGCCGAGCCAGTCGACGATGCGCCCCAGCATCGCGAACAGCAGCGCCTCGAAGGCCGACATGGCGGCCGTGAGCAGCGCCATCGCGGCGATCTTGCCGCGCAGCCCGTCGGTGCAGGCCCAGAGAAAGGCGAAGAAGCCGCGCGGGGGCAGGGCGGGTTCGGTGGAGGGGTAGGGGTGGAGGAGTTTTTCGAAGTAGGTGAACAAGAGGGACTGTCTCCAGAGAGGCGTCACTGTAGCGGGGTGCACATGCTTATGCGTCCTGCAAGGGCTTCGCCAGCCGCTCCCCCAGAAAGTCGATGAAGCTGCGCATCTTCGGCGCCATGTACTGCCGGCTCATGTAGACCGCGAACAGCGTGATCGCCGGCGCCGTGTACTCCGGCACCAGCCGCAGCAGCCGGCCCGCTTCCAGGTCCTCGTCCACCAGCCACTCCGGCAGAAAAGCCATCCCCATGCCCGCGCGCACCGCATGCAAGGTGAGCGTGGTGTCGTCGGATTTCATCACCGGCTGCAGCCGCAGCGGCGCCTGGCGTCCGCCTGGGCCCTTGAGCGTCAGGCCCTCGATGTTCACGTAGCTGGGCACGATGGCGTGGAGCTTCGCCAACTCGGCCGGCGTCGCGGGCCGACCGGTGCGCGCGAGGTAATCGGGCGCGGCCACCAGATGGAACTGCAGGCGGATGAGCGGCCGCGCGATCAGCGCAGGCGAGGGCTCCTCCGTGGCACGCAGCGCGAGGTCGTAGCCGTCGGCCGCGAGATCGACCTTGCGGTTCTCCAGGTGCATGTCGACCAGCACCTCCGGAAAGCGCTCGCGGTAGTCGGCCAGCACGCGGGCGATGCGCGGGGTGGCGCACCACACGGGCGCGCTGACCTTGAGCTGGCCGCGCGGCGCCTCGTTGCGGCGGCTGATCGCGGCCTCGGCGGCGTCGAGCAGGTCGAGCGCGCGCCCGCTCTGCGCGTACCACGCCTGGCCGGCCTCGGTCAGGCTCAGGTGCCGGCTCGAGCGGTGCAACAGCCGCGCGCCCAGCGATCGCTCGAGCTGCGCCACATGCTTGCTCGCCATCGGCGCCGAGATCTCGAGGCGGGCGGCAGCGGCGGCGAAGCTGCCCGCCTCGACGACCTCGCGGAAGACGCGAAGGCTGGTCAGTCGGTCCATGGTCGATTTCCCCTGAGGAAAGGATTCGATGCATCCTAGCCTGTCGATTTCTCCATGGGAAATCCCTAGACTGGCAGCCAAGGAGCATTCCATGACCATGAGCATGAGCACGACCACGACGCGCGACACCCTTCCCACCTATTTCATCTCCCACGGAGGTGGCCCCTGGCCGTGGATGAAGAAGGAGATGGGCAATGCCTACGCGCAACTCGAAGCCGCACTGGCCGACATGCCACGCCAGATCGGCCGCACGCCCGAGGCCATCCTGATGGTCTCGGCCCATTGGGAGGCTCCGGCCTTCACCGTGATGAGCAACCCCAAGCCGCCGATGATCTACGACTACGGCGGCTTCCCCGAGCACACTTACCACGTTCACTACGACGCCCCTGGCTCGCCCGCGCTGGCGCGCCGGGTGCAGGGCCTGGTCGAGGCGGCCGGCCTGCCCGCCGCCTTCGACCCCGAGCGCGGCTTCGATCACGGCATGTTCTCGCCGATGGCCGCGATGTACCCGAAGGCCGAGGTCCCGGTCGTGCAGCTGTCGCTGCGGCGCGGGCTCGATCCGGCCGAGCACGTGGCGCTGGGCCGTGCGCTGGCGCCGTTGCGCGACGAGAACGTGCTGATCGTCGGCAGCGGCCTGAGCTACCACAACCTGCGCAACTTCGGCCCGCAGGCGCGTGAGCCGTCGAAGGCGTTCGACGACTGGCTGACGGAGACCGTCGAGGCTGCGCCGGCGCAGCGCATCGAGCGCCTGCTGGCCTGGTCGCAGGCGCCCGCGGCGCGCATCGCGCATCCGCGCGAGGAGCACCTGATCCCGCTGATGGTCGCTGCCGGCGCTGCCGGGCCGGATGCGGGCGTGCGCATCTACCACGAGGACGCCTTCATGGGGGGGCTCGCGGTATCCAGCTATCGCTTCGGCGCCGCGGCGGGCGAAGCGGCCTGAGCTGCAACCGCGCGAGGACTGCACGAGGACTGCAAAATGGGCCGGTGAGCGATCTACTTTCCTCTCCCGACTCGGAAGCCGATGCCGCCGCGCACCGGCTGATCACGCGCATCGCCGCGCTCTCCACCTCGCACGATGTCCTGCACGCCGGCCGGCGCGTGCGCTGGCGCCGCTTCGGGGGCGCCGACACGCAGCCGCCGCTGGTGCTGCTGCATGGCGGCCATGGCAGCTGGATGCATTGGCTGCGCAACATCGGGGCGCTGGCGGCCGCGCGCACGCTGTGGCTGCCGGACCTGCCGGGCTTCAACGATTCCGACACGCCGCCGCCGCCCTCGGGCGGCCAGACCGCGCTGGACTCCTCGCTCGAGGCGCTGGCCGTCACGCTCGACAGCCTGGTCGGCGCCGGCACGCCGATCGACCTGGGCGGCTTCTCCTTCGGCGGGCTGGTGGCCGCGAAGTTCGCGCTGCGGCGTGGCCATGTACGCCGACTGGCGCTGCTCGGCAGCGCGGGCCATGGCACGAAGCGCCGCATGGCGGCGGAAATGATCAACTGGCGCGCCGCGAAGAACCGCGAGGAGGAGCGTGCCGCGCTGCTGCACAACCTCGGCGCGCTGATGCTGCACGACCCGGCCGCGATCGACGCGCTGGCCTTCGCCATCCACGACGCCTCCTGCCACGGCACGCGCTTCCGCAGCAAGGACGTCTCCATGGCCGGCGGACTGCAGCCGGCGCTCGACGCCTTTGCCGGACCGACTCTGCTGCTGTGGGGCGAGCATGACGTGACGGCCGACGCGCGGCCGCTGGTGGCGCAGCTGGCGGCTGGCCATCCGCGGCGCGAGGGCGTCGTGGTCGACGGCGCCGGCCACTGGGTGCAGTACGAGCGCGCGGACGAGGTGAACGCGCGGCTCGCGCGGTTTCTGGCGCAGCCTTAGAGCGGCATCGGAGGTCGGCAGGCGGGGTAAGGGGGAAACCCGCCTGGCTCGCGGGTTTACAAATCAAATGAAGAGGCGGGCTGAGAAAACTGTATAAAAATACAGTTACTCGATCATCATGGGCCTGCCTTCCTTCGACTCCTTTTCCACCGCCGCCCGCCACAAGGTCTGGCGCGGGGACACGCTGGGCCTGGCCGATGGGCAGGTCATCGGCACGGGCCATGCGGCCCTCGATGCGCAGCTGCCCGGTGGCGGCTGGCCGGTGGGCGCGATGACCGAGCTGCTGCAGGCTGCGCCCGAGGCCCATGCCTGGCAGCTTCTGCTGCCGGCGCTGGCGCAGGCCGTGCAGGGGGGCGCCGGGCCCGTCGCGCTGATCGGCCCGCCGCAGGAGCCCTTCGGTCCCGCGCTCGCGGCCCAGGGCTTGCCGGTCGAGGCGCTGCTGTGGGTGCGCAGCGAGGCACCGCCCGCCGCCGAGCCGCCCCAAGGCGGGCGCGGCCTCCTCGGGGGGCAGCGAGGACACGCAGTGCCGAGCGTGGGGGCCCATGTGGCGAGATTGTGGGCCTGCGAACAGGCGCTGCGCTGCGCCGAGGTGGCCGCCGTGCTGGCCTGGCTGCCGCAGGCGCGCGTGGGCGAACTGCGGCGGCTGCAGCTCGCGGCAGCGCAGCACGATCGCCTGCTGTTCGTGTTCCGCCCCGACACGGCGGCCCATTCGGCGTCGCCGGCACGGCTGCGCCTGCGGCTTGCTGCCTGCGCCGCAGACGCCGCGAAGATCGATGTCCATATCCTCAAGCGCCGCGGCCCGCCGCTGGCGGCACCCCTGCAATTGCCGGCGCGCAGCGAGCGCATGACGGCGCTGCTGGCGGCCGGTCAGCTCAGGCGCAAGCTGCGCCAGCAGCAGGAGGGCGGGCTGCCATCCAGGACCGAGGGCGCGAGCGTGCTCCGCCTCGGCCTCCATCCCGAGCAAGGCCATGCACTGGATCGCATTGCGCTGGCCGCCTGAGATCGCGGCCGACGCGAAGGCGCTGCTGCCATCCCCGGAGGCACTCGGCTGGTGGGCCCTGCAGTTCACGCCGCGTGTCGCGTGGGTCGACGACGAAGCCCTGCTGCTCGAAGTCTCGGCCTGCGAGCGGCTGTGGGGCGGGCGCCTGGCCCTGATGCGCGAGATCGCGCGGCTCAATCCGGTGCCGGACGTCCCCGTGCAGCGCGCGCAGGGCGCCACCAGCCTGGTCGCGCTGGCGCGGCTGCGCATGTTCGCGCGCGGCGAGCAACCGCCGTACGAGCTGCCATCCGGCCTGCCGCTCGACACCTTGAGCGCAGCGCGCGACCACCTGGAAGTGCTGGCGCATCTGGGCTGCCGCAGCTGGGGCGATGTCGAAAAGCTGCCACGCGGCGGCCTCACGCGCCGTTTCGGCAAGGCATTGCGCACGGCCCTCGACGTGGCTTACGGCCTCGTGCCCGACAGCCATGAGTGGCTGCAACTGCCCGACGCATTCGAGCAGAAGCTGGAGCTCCCCGCGCTGGCCGAGGGCGCGCCCGAGCTCATGTGGTCGGCCAATCGCCTGCTGGCGGCGCTGCAGATCTGGCTGCGTGCGCGCCAGCGTGGCGTGGTGGCGATCGAGCTGCAATGGACGCTGGACCTGAAGCGCCTCAACGGCGTCACGCTGCCCCCGTATCAGCAGCTCACGGTGCGCACGGCCGAGCCCACGCAGGACATGGCGCATCTGCGGCGCCTCCTGTCCGAGCGGCTCGCGCTCACGACGCTGGCCGCACCCGCGAGCTGGCTGCGCCTGCGCTCGGTCGAGACCGCCCCCTGGGCCGGCGCCAGCACCAGCTTCCTGCCCGAAGACAACCGCAAGGGGGACAAGCTGCACGAACTGGTCGAGCGGCTCAGTGCGCGGCTGGGGCCGCAGCAGGTGCTGCGCGCGGTCGCGTGGGCCGATCACCGGCCTGAATGTCAGCAGGCATGGCAGCCTGCATTGCACAAGCCCCAGGCCGAGGCCTGGCCCCCTGCGGCGGCTTCGAAGTCCGGTGGCCGGCCGACGCCGGGCCGCCCCAAGACGGCCAGCGGTTCTCTGGGGGCGCAGCGAGGACACGAAGTGCCGAGCGCGGGGACTATCTACCCTCCCTGGCTGCTGCGCGAACCCTTGCGGCTGGAAGTGCGCGATGGCCACCCCTTCTTTCGCGGCGTGCTGCGCCAGCGGGTCGGGCCGCAGCGGCTGGAGGCCGGCTGGTGGGGCGGCCAGGGGCAGGGCGCGGAAGAGGGCGGCCATCCGGCCGTGCGCGACTACTACATCGCCGAGAGCCCGGAGGCGGGCCTGGTCTGGATCTTTCGCGAGCGGCCCTCGGCCTTCCTGGCCGACGAGGCGCCGCGCTGGTTCCTGCAGGGGCTCTACGCATGAGCGGGAAGAAGAACATGCCTGAGCTCAGCGACAAGCAGATCCTGAAGCGCAAGCGTGCCGCGGCCAAGGTGCATGCCCTGCCGCCGCGACTGCCGCAGCTCGAAGCCGGGCCGCCGATGCCGCCGATGCCGCCGATGTTGCCGGGGTTGCCGGCCTATGCCGAGCTGCACTGCCTCACCAACTTCAGCTTCCAGCGGGGGGCCTCGCATCCCGAAGAGCTCGTGCAGCGGGCCTACGCGCTGGGCTACGAGGCGCTGGCCATCACCGACGAATGCTCGGTCGCCGGCGTGGTACGGGCGCACGAAGCGCTGCGAGAGCTCCTCGAGACGCTCGACCCCTCGCAGCAGCACCCTTTCCGGCTGCTGTTCGGCAGCGAATTCCGCTTCGAGCGCTTCAAGCTGGTGGCGATCGCGCACGATCTCGAAGGCTGGGGCAACCTCTGCGAGTTCATCACCGCCGCGCGCACCACGGCACCCAAGGGCGACTACCAGGTGAGCTGGGAAGACAGCGACGTGGCCTCGCTGCGTGATTGCGAGATCCTCTTCGTGCCGCTGCGCACGCCCGGCGCCATGCCCGAGCTCGAAGGGCTCCGCGACGATGTGGCCGAGGTCGCGCGCCTCTTCGCGGGCCGCCTCTGGATCGCGGCCGAGCTGCCCAACGAGCTCGACGACGACCTCTGGCTCGTCACGCTGCTGCAGGCCGGCGCACAGGCCGGCGTTCCGCTGGTGGCGGCCGGCGACGTGCACATGCACGTGCGCTCGCGCAAGCCGCTGCAGGACGTGATCACGGCCGTGCGCGAAGGTCGGGCGGTTGCCGAATGCGGCTTCGCGCTGCAGCCCAATGCCGAGCGGCACCTGCGCTCGCGCCTGCGCCTGGCGAACCTCTATCCGGCCGAGCTGCTGGCCAACACGCTCGAGGTCGCGCGCCGCTGCAGCTTCGACCTGAACGTGATCCGCGAGCACTACAAGTACCCGCTCGAGAACGTGGCGAACGGCGAGACGCCGGCGCAGACGCTGGTACGCAAGACCTGGGAGGGGGCGCGCGAGAAGTACCCGCAGGGCCTTCCGGAGAAGGTGCGCAGGCAGATCCAGCACGAGCTCGATCTCGTCATCGAGATGCATTACGAGATGTTCTTCCTCACGGTGGAGGACATCGTTCGCTTCGCGCGTTCCCGCAACATCCTGTGCCAGGGCCGCGGCTCCTCGGCCAATTCGGCGGTCTGCTATTGCCTGGGCATCACCGCCATCGATCCCGAGACCGGCCACCTGCTGTTCGAGCGCTTCCTGAGCCGCGAGCGCCGCGAGCCGCCCGACATCGACGTCGACTTCGAGCACCAGCGGCGCGAGGAGGTGATCCAGTACATCTACCAGAAGTACGGCCGCGACCGCGCCGCCATCGCCGCTGTCGTGATCTGCTATCGCTCCCGCAGTGCGCTGCGCGACGTGGGCAAGGCCCTGGGCATCGATGCCCGCCTGGTCGACGAATTCGCCAAGGACCATTACTGGTTCGACGGCGTGGTGCTCGACCAGCGGCTGCAGGAGGCGATGCAGCGCACCGGCGTGCAGGAAACCATGCCCAGGCTGCTGCAGTGGATCGAGCTCACGCAGCAGCTGCGCGGATTTCCGCGCCACCTGAGCCAGCACGTGGGCGGCTTCGTGCTCACGCAGAGCAAGCTCACGCGCCTGGTGCCGGTCGAGAACGCCTCCATGAAGGACCGCTCCGTCATCCAGTGGGAGAAGGACGATCTCGAGGCCATGGGCATGCTCAAGGTCGACGTGCTGGCGTTGGGCATGCTGAGCGCGATCCGGCGCACGCTGGCCCTGGTCAATGGCTGGCGCCACTCGGCCATCGAGATGCACCACATCCCGAACGACGACGAGGCCGTGTTCGACATGATCTGCGATGCCGACACCATCGGCGTGTTCCAGATCGAGAGCCGGGCGCAGATGTCGATGTTGCCGCGCCTCAAGCCGCGCAGCTACTACGACCTGGTGATCGAGGTCGCCATCGTGCGTCCCGGTCCGATCCAGGGCGGCATGGTGCATCCGTACCTCAAGAACCGCGAGAAGTTTCGCAAAAGCGGCGAGATCGTCTACCCCTATCCCGATCTCATCCCGGCGCTGGGCCGCACGCTCGGCGTGCCGATCTTCCAGGAACAGGTGATGCAGATCGCGATGATCGCGGCGAAGTTCACGCCCGACCAGGCCGATCGCCTGCGCCGCTCGATGGCCGCCTGGAAGCGCAAGGGGGGCGTCGAGAGGTTCCGCGAGCCCTTGATCGAAGGCATGGTCGAGAACGGCTATGACCCCGCTTTCTCCGAAGCCATCTTCAAGCAGGTCCAGGGCTTCGGCGAGTACGGCTTTCCCGAAAGCCATGCCGCCAGCTTCGCGCTGCTGGTGATCGTGAGCAGCTGGCTCAAGCTGCACGAGCCCGCCTGCTTCCTGGCCGCCATGCTCGACTCGCAGCCCATGGGATTTTATTCGCCCTCTCAGCTGGTGCAGGACGCGCGCCGGCATGGCGTCGAGGTGCGGCCGGTGGATGTGACGGCGAGCGCGCTCGACTGCACGCTCGAAGCGCCGGTTTCTTCTTCTTCTGCCTCCAGGGCTGAGGCCAGCCCGGGATGGGAGCAGCAGCCTCCGCAAGCCATCCCGCCCCGCTTCGAGCATCGCCTCGGCCGCCCCCACCAACCCGCAGTGCGTCTCGGCCTGCGCCGCATTGCCACCCTCAGCGAAGCCGGGGCGGCCCGCATCGTCGAGGCCCGCACCCGGTCTCCCTTCACCAGCACCGAGGACCTCGCCCTGCGCGCCGAGCTCGACGCCAAGGACATGGCCGCGCTCGCTGCAGCCGATGCGCTGCTGGCGCTCTCGGGGCACCGGCGCCAGCAGGTCTGGGACGCCACCGCACAGCGGCGCGCGCCGGCGTTGCTCAAGGGCGTGCCCATTCACGAGCAGGCGCTGCAGCTGCCGCTGGCGCCCGAGGGCGAGGAGATCGTCGGCGACTATGCCTCGCTCGGTTTCACGCTGCGCCGCCATCCGCTGGCGCTGCTGCGCCCCCGGCTGGCGCGCCTGAAGCTCAGCAGCGCCGAGCAGCTGCGCGACCTGCCCAGCGGCCGGATCGTGCGCGCCTGCGGCATGGTCATGGGCCGCCAGCGCCCGCAGACCGCCAACGACACCATCTTCGTCACCCTCGAGGACGAGACCGGCAACGTCAACGTGATCGTCTGGAAGCACGTGGTCGATGCCTGGCGCGAGCCGCTGCTCAAGTCGCACCTGCTCGCGGTGCAGGGCACCTGGCAGCGCGACGTGGACAGCGGCGGCGAGGTGCGACACGTGGTGGCCACCGGTTTCCGGGACCTGACGCCGCTGCTGGGACGGCTGGCGAAGAGCAGCCGGAGTCGGGACTTCCACTGACCGGCACCCGGCTTGCCTCGGCGCGCACGAGGACCGGCGTGCCGGGGATCGCTTCAACAGGCGAAGCCCGCGCGCCCGTGGCCGGAACCCCCTTCATCGTCGGTGTCACTCAGTGGGTGCCTCAACGATCCGGAACGTCTTCATGTCTGCATCCCATTCGGTAATGCGCTCTTCCGCACCACGGAAATATCCAGACGAATCGTTGGCGGAGTCTCGCCCCAACACGCCAGTCCACCAGAATCCTCCGAGGCACTTGCGACCCGCCTTTTGGAAGGCGGGCGTGGATCAGATCAAGAACGACCTTCGCAGCCAACGGTGGCAGGCCTATTCGAATGTGCATGCAGTGGTTGCCGATGCCTTGGGCGACATGAAGGGTCTCCCGGAAGACCTGAGGTCGAAATACGAGCAAGCCGCCGCTGAATTGACGGATGAGACCACCGGCCTGGAAAGCGCTCTTCACAACTTCGAAATCGCCACCTCCAGCATCACCCGTTGGGCCGCGAGCCAGCGGGGAGGCGACAGCGGCCCAAACGCGAGATATGGCGGAACGCTGGGACACGCGATTTTTGATGAAGTCATTCGCAGGCACACCATCCCGACTCTCAAGGCATGCCTGGCCAGGTTCTTCGACGATGCATGCGGCCTGAGCTATGACGAACTCAAAGACGCGCTCAGGGTTTTTCTTCCCGTCCTCCTGGATGTCGCGGCCCAGGACAGGCGGGCCGTTGCGACGATGTCCGGCACGGCTGACGCTCACGAATTCGGCGCTCCGCCGCCGGTCAAGGATCTAGGGATGTGTGACTCGATAGGCATGGATTGGAAGCCATGGAGCGGCATCGTTTTCGACAAGGTCTTTTCGCTGCTGGGACCCCACGTGGAACCGTTTTTCTCGAACCATTCGAAGCCCACGTTCAGCGAATTCCTGCGGAGCAGGGAGGTATCGCAAGACGAGCAGGGTCGAAAGGTGGTCGTGTTTGCCGACAGCGACAAAGCGATGCGCCTCACCTTCGACCTCACCAACCCTGAGTCGGGGAGCGCCATGTTGAATTCGATGCCGTACTCCGGCCGAACGGCCTTCTATACATTCGAATGGTCCACCAAGGGAGCTGACGGGAGGTTGAACATGTCCGACCTGAAGTGTTTCCATCCACCGGCGATGGCCATCGACGCACTGCACGAGATCGCGCCCCACGTTCTGTCTGCCCTTGCCTGGACGCCGGCGTGCGGCGTCGATGACCTCCAGGATTCGCTGGCGAAGATCCTCCACACGATGTCGCACTCCTCGACCTTCCACAGAGGACAGGCTTCCATCGTGGAAATGCTCATCCAGTCGATCGCGCTCCTGCACGATTTCCGAGTGGACTTCAGCCCTGCCTGGTCGCGGCCCAATGCACAGCCCGATCAGCATGCGCTTTCCGAATTCGACCTGCATCGATTCGTCCTCGACGCAAGAAACAACCTGCGGGTTCTCGCAACAGGGTAGGAATCGCCGGCGATCAAGTCTGGCTTGGGCATCCGATGCTCCCTTGGACCGGCTCGCGAAGAGCCCGTGTCCGCCGGCGGCCGCACCGCAACGGTGCCGCTCCCCGGTGCAAACCCGGGGGCACGACGCATCGAAATTAAGTATCCTCTACATTTAAGTGTAGAAATCACTTACTTCACTGCTGGCGCGCTTTCTGCAGCGCCCCCGCGTCGTGCAAGCCGCTGCCACCCACGAGGAACGCCATGACCGCCTTTGCCTATAACGCCTGGTACCCGCTCGCCTGGTCGCGGGACATCGGACGCGAGATCGTCACGCGCCGTGTGCTCGAGGAAGACCTCGCGGTCTATCGGACGGAGGAGGGCGTCGTCGCGGCGCTCGAAGACGCCTGCCCGCACCGGCTCGCACCGCTGTCCATCGGCCGGCTGCGCGGCGACGCCATCGAGTGCGGCTACCACGGCCTGACCTTCGATTGCAGCGGCCAGTGCGTGCATGCGCCCGGCATGCCGCGCGTCCCGGAGAGCTTCCGCGTGCGCAGCTATCCCACCGCCGAGAGCATGGGGATGGTCTGGGTGTGGATGGGTGACCCCGAGAAGGCCGATCGCAGCCAGGTGTTCCACCTGCCGCAGTACGACGACCCCGCCTACAGCGTGGTCGAGGGCGATGCGCTCCTCGTGCAGGCCAATTACCTGAGCCTGGCGGACAACCTTTGCGACCCGACCCACGTGGTCTACGTGCACCAGACCACCCTCGCCAGCGCCGGCCGCGAGGAAACGCGTGTGCAGCACGAGCGTCAGGGCAACAAGGTCGTGACCTGGCGCTGGGTGATCGACGGCCCGCTCATCCCCATCTTCGAAGGCCTCAAGGACTTCGGGGGCAATGTGGACCGCTGGCACTACTACCACTACCACGCCCCCAGCATCGCGGTGATCGACTTCGGCTCCGCCCGCACCGGCACCGGCGCGCCCGAGGGCAACCGGGACGACTGCATCCAGATGTACGCCTGCCACTTCATCACGCCCATCGACCAGCGCAGCTGCGTGCAGCACTGGCTGTGCCTGAAGAACTCGCCCGCCGACCCGGCCATCGACGAACGCCTGCGCAGCAACCTGCGCATGGCCTTCCAGGAAGACAAGCGCATGCTCGAGGCGATCCAGCGCAACGAGGACAAGCCGCGCGAGTGGCACCGCATCCACCTCGGCCTCGACGGCTCCTCCATCAAGATGCGGCGCATCGTCGAGGAGATGGCTGCCGGCAACGGCTGAGCCGCCCCTTCCCATCTTTCCCGCTTCCCGCCATCCACCCGAAAGGCCTCCGCCATGAACCGCATGCTTTCCGTGTCCGCCCGCCTGCTGGCGGCCAGCCTCTGCCTCGCCGGCGCGCACGCCGCTGCGCAAGGCACGATCAAGATCGGTGAGATCAACAGCTACAAGGCCCTGCCGCAGAACCTGGTGCCCTACAAGCAGGGCTGGCTGCTGGCGCAGGAAGAAGTCAACGCCGCGGGAGGCGTGCTCGGAAAGAAGCTGGAGACGGTGTTCCGCGACGACAACGGCAACCCCGGCGATGCGGTGCGCATGGCCGAGGAATTGCTCGCGCGCGAGAAGGTCGACATTCTCTCGGGCGTGACGCTGTCGCATGTCGGGCTGGCGCTGACCGACTTCGCCAAGCAGAAGAAGTTCTTCTTCCTCGCCTCGGGCCCCTTGAGCGACAAGGTCGTGTGGGACAACGGCAACCGCTACACCTACCGCCTGCGTTCCGGCACCTACGCGCTCTCGGCCTCGGTGATCGGCGAGGCCGTCAAGCTCAAGAAGAAGCGCTGGGCGCTGGTCTATCCCAATTACGAGTACGGCCAGGCGGCGGTCGCGGCCTTCAAGGAGAACTTGAAGAAGGCGCAGCCCGACGTCGAATTCGTGGCCGAGCAGTCGCCGCCGCTCGGCAAGATCGACGCCGGCGCCGTGGTGCAGGCGCTTGCCGATGCCAAGCCCGACGCCATCTTCAACGTGATGTTCGGCAGCGATCTGACTAGGTTCGCGCGCGAGGGCAAGACCCGCGGCCTGTTCGAGGGCCGCGAGGTGGTGAGCCTGCTGACGGGCGAGCCCGAGTACCTCGATCCGCTGAAGGACGATGCGCCCGCCAACTGGATCGTCACCGGCTATCCCTACGCCAACATCGACACGCCCGAGCACAAGGCGTTCCTCGCCGCCTACCAGAAGAAGTACAACGACTATCCGCGGCTGAACTCGGTGGTGGGCTATGCCACCGTGAAGGCGATCGCCGCGGGCGTGCAGAAGGCCGGCTCGACGGACACCGAGAAGCTGGTCGCGGCCTTCAAGGGCTTGCAGTTCGACTCGCCCTTCGGGCCGGTGGTGTTCCGGCCCCAGGACAACCAGTCGACGCTCGGCATCTTCGTCGGTCGCACCGCGGTGAAGGACGGCAAGGGCGTGATGCCTTCGGGCACCTACCTCGACGGCGCGAAGCTGCAGCCCCCCGAGGAGCAGATCCGCAAGCTGCGCAACCCCTCATGAGCGCGACGCTCCCGCCGATCGGCTGCAACGGCCGCGGGGCGCAGGCCTCCTCGCGCGAACGGCCGGTGTCGCTGGCCGAACCGCCGATCGAGGAGCAGTTCCGGCTGGTGCGCGAGAGCGGCGCTTTCGACTGCTTCGACCGCCTGCCGATGCCGGGCCAGGTCGATACGTACCTGCGCTGCATCGAGCGTTTCGGCCTGCCGGTCCACACGGCGAGCTGGTTCTATGCGCTCGGGCGCGACGAGGCATTGCTGGCCGACAAGCTGCGGCTGGCGGCCGAGGTCGGCGCGAGCACCCACAACGTCATGCTGCACTGGCACGATGCGACGGGGCGGCCCATCGGCGACGACGAGGTGGCGGACTTTTACCTGCGCGCCTACGACGAAGGCATGGCCCGCGGCGTGGAGCCGGCCTTCGAGCTGCACGTCAACATGTGGAGCGAGGACCCGCGACGCGTCGCCCCGGTGGCCGAGGCCGTGCGCCGGCGCGGCATCCCCTTTCATTTCACGCTGGACTACAGCCATGCGATCTTCAAGATGGGCAACGCGCAGGAGCTGGCGATCTGCGGCCTGACGGAGGACGTCGCGTCGGGGCGCGCGGTGCTCGACCCCTTTCAGCCCGGCAACTTCGTCGACCAGTGGCTGGAGATGGGCATCGTGCGCTGGCTGCAGGTGCGCAGCGTGGCGCCGAACGGGCCGCGCAACCGCTGGTCGATGGGCGACTCGGGCGAGGCGGTCGCGGCCGTGCCGGAGCATTCCATCTTTCCCTACGCCAAGGGCGAGCCGGGCCGGGGCATCCTTTATCCCTTCACCGAGCCGGCGCCCGGTGAGTGGCATTCGCCCTGGGACACTGGCGCGCTCGCCTGCACACGCGAGGTGGTGCGCAAAGTGCTGGCCTACCACCGCACGCACGAAGACTCGCCGTTGCGTTGGATCACCACCGAGATGATCAACCTGCCCGACTACGCGCACAACGCGCGCTTCTCGCTGATCGGCCAGAACGCGGCGATCGCGCGCTTCGTGCGGGAGCAGTGGGCGGCCCTGCGGGGCACTGGCCCAGGCTGATCACTTCTTCTTGGCGGCGGCCTTGCGCCGCGGCTTGGGCGCGGCCTGCGCCTCGGCCGCTTCGTCGCGCGTCGCGAGCATGCCCAGCACCACGTCGCAGATGTGCTCGCGCCAGGCCGTGCGCCGCCGCTGGCTCATCAGGTCCGCGCCGATCCAGGTGGCGCAGGTGTACTGGTTCGAGAGATAAAAGAAGCCGAGCGACATGATGGTCATGAGCACATGCTCGGACGACACATCGCGGCGGAACACGCCCCGCGCCTGGCCGCTTTCCAGGAGGGTCGCGACCGTCTGCACCAGCGGCAGGGCGGTGCGCTCCACCACCTGCGGCGCCTGCCGGATGTGCTTGCCGCGCAGCAGGTTCTCGTTCATCAGCAGACGCACCAGGTTCGGATGCGAGAGGTAGTGGTCCCACGAGTGCTGCACCAGCTGGCGCATGCCTTCCACCGGATCTTCCGGCGTCACGAACTCGCGCTGGGCGCCGATCATGTTCTCGTAGATCTTCGCCAGCACCGCCTGGTAGAGACGCTCCTTGTTGCCGTAGTAGTAGTACAGCATGCGGTCCACCGTGCCGGCTGCGGCGCTGACGCGCTCGATGCGCGCGCCGGCGAAGCCATGCTCCGCGAACTCTTCGACGGCCGCTTCGAGAATGCGGGTCTCCAGCAGGTCCGCGCGCTCGCGCCGCAGGCGCCGGCGCGTGGGGCCGCCTTCCGTGGCCGGCGCGGGCTCGTCTGCGCGTGCGGCATGGCGGCCGGTGCGGGGGGCGGAAGAGGATCGTTCAGGCACGGTGGATGCGCTCCTTGTCGTTCTGGCGCGGGCGAGGGATGGTGATGCATTCTCTCGCACGGCGGTCGAGGCATGGACCCCCGATGAGGCGGCCGCTCACTGGATCCTGACCACCTCGGCCTGGGGCCTTGCCTGCGGGTCGACGGTGGTGCCGCGCATCAGCTTCTCGCCCTCGCGGAAGAAATACCAGCAGCCGTCGTCGGGGCTGCGCGCATCGGTGAGCCGGCCGGGCGGGGCCGCGTTGAACTTCGCGCAGAGGGCGCCATCGTCCTTCAGTTCCCAGCGGCCCGAGCCGTTGATCGCGACGCTGGTAGCGCTCTGGCTGTTGAAGTAAACCCTGCCGCCGTCGCGCAGGTCCCAGCGCACCAGGCCGCCGCCGCCGATGTCTTTCAGCGTGTGGGTCTTGCCGACCAGGAGTTGCTGCAGCTCGTTGCGATCGAGGAATTGGCGCGATGGAGAGGAGGGCTGCGCAGCAGAGGGCGCCGGCGCGGGCGCGGAAGGCGTCAGGGCCGCCACGGGCGGTTGCGCCTGCTGCGGTGGTGGCAGGCGCGGCGTGGGCGGCACCGGCTGAGGCGGCGCCACCGACGGCGCCACTGCCGCGGGCGGTGCGGCCGAGGGCGGGGCGGCCGCGACTTCGGTGTCGCGCTCGCGCCGGGCCTGCCCGAGCAAGGTGTCGATGTCCTTGGGCCTGGCATCGCGGCCACCCGGTGCAGGTGCAGGCCCGAATGGCGCTGCCGGTGCCAAGGCCGTGGCGGGCGCGCCGGGGGGCAGGGCTGCGGCAGCCGCGTTCCCGGCCGCCGGCCGCTGGGGTGCCGGATTGAAGCTGAAGTTGGAAGTCAGCGAGGTGTTCACCCAGGGCAGCTGGCGCTGGCGGGTCTCGCTGAGCACCCGCACGCGCACGTTCTTGAACATCTGCTCGACCTCCAGGCCGGGGACCATCATCTCGTCGGCGAGGTTGCGGGTGTAGATGCTGTTGCGGCCTGCCGGTCCGTCCTCGGCCGGCGCGCCCGGCGCCGAGGCGAAGGCGATCAGCGTGCCGCGCGCGCCCATCTCGGCCAGTCCGCCGGCCGAACGGACGTTGCGCGTCTTCGCCGCGAACGGGTTGTCGCGGCAGGCATCGAGGATCACGATGCGCGGGTGGGAGCCCACCTTGTCGATCTTGCTGAGGAACAGCTCCTCGATGTCGACCGACTCGTCCTTCACCTCCTCCTGGTCGCGCAGGTTGATGTCCACCGGCAGCAGGTAGTTGCGCCCGTCGATCTGCACGCCGTGGCCCGCGTAGTACAGCACCGCGATGGCATCGTCCTGCTGGACCTGGCGCGCGAATTCGCGCAACGCCCGCCGGAACTGGAGCACGCCGACGTTGAGCTGCAGGTTGACCTCGAAGCCCAGCTTGCGCAGGTTCGCGGCCATCAGGCGCGCGTCGTTGATGGGGTTGTCGAGCGGCACCTTGGGGTACTGGCCATTGCCGACCACCAGGGCGATGCGCTTTTCCTGGGGACGGTCCTGGGCTTGGCCCGGCAGGGCCGCGACGCACAGCGCACAGGCGAGCACGAGCGAGAGGGCATGACGGAGCCGGCGCGCAAGCGCCTGGCTGGGGCCGTGGGCGGCGCGGGTGGCATCCATGGCGCGGACTATCCACCGGCGCGCCGCAGATCGCAATGCGTATTTGCGGCGCGAACCGATGGGACGGACGACGATGCCCTTCGTACCCGCACGGCCCGAAGGCGTGGGCCCGCGCCGGCCGTACGAAGGGTGCTCCCGCCGCAGCTGATGGCGGAGGTACTCCGGCGAGCATCGCCGTGGCCTGAGCTTTTCGCTAACCTAGCGCCATGACCGCATTCGCCTCGCAGCACGCCAGCGTCGACATCCCCATCGGCCCGCCGCCGCCGGCACCCGACCTGCCGGAGCCGCCTGCGCCGACGCCGGCGCCTTCACCCCCACCCGAGGGCGACCCGCCGCCCGCCGATCCACCCATGACCGAGCCCGGCAGGCCATCGCCGGTGATCGATCCGCCGCCGGGCGCCCTGGCGTTGGGCCGCCTGCACGCGCGGCGATTGCGCGAGGTGTACCGGTCGGCCGGCTGGCCCTGCTGCGATGCGATCGAGGTCGAGCTGCTCGCGGCGGGCCTGCTGGAGCGTGTGCGCTGGCCGCAGGGCCACGAGACGCTGCGCGTCAGCGATGCCGGCATCGCGCAGATCGCGGGCAGCCTGGTCGTCAACCGTGCCGCGCTCTCGCGGCACGAGGCGCTGGTCGAGCAGGTGGCGCGCGCGATGACGCGTGCCGGCCGCGTCGTCTGGCGGGGGCTGAGCCTGCGCGCGCGCTTGCCGGGCGCGAACGATGGCGACAAGGCACGCTGGTGCGTCGCGCGCCCGGACGTGTTCTCGATCCGCAACACCAGCGTCGAGGCTTATGCGCAGCCGATCGTCCACGAAGTGAAGGTCAGCCGCGCCGACCTGCTGGGCGATCTGCGCAAGCCCGACAAGCGTGCCGCCTACCTCGATCTCGGCGGCGAGTGCTGGTATGTGCTGGGCTGCGATGCCAAGGGCCGGCCGATCGCCGAGCCCGAGGAGATCCCGGCCGAGTGCGGCGTGCTGGTCGCGCAGGGGGCGCGCCTGGTGGTGGCGCGGGCGGCCGTGCATCGCGCGCTGCCGCGGCTGCCTTTCAGCGTCTGGATGGCGCTGGCCAAGGCGCAGCCGGTCGCAGGCTTCGACGAGGAATCGCAGGAGCTGCTGGCGGGCTGAGCCCGCTCAGCGGCGGCGCTGCACGGGCACCGGGCGCCCGAGCGGGGCGGTGCCGCTGTCTTGCTCGTCGCTTTCCTCCTCGTCTGCGTCCTCGTTTTCGGCGTCGAGGCTGTCTTCATTCTCCGCAAGCTCGCCGGCCGAAGCCGCCGCGGGATCGTCGACCGCGTCGGTCACCTCGCCCACGTCGAAGGGCACGGTGCCGATGCGGTCGGGCAGGATGTCGGCGTCCTCCTCCGGGGCCGGCGCTTCGGCCGAGGCGCGCTCGCCGGTGCCCGAGGCATCGCTGTCCGTGCCGTGGGCGATGGGCAGCGCGCCTTCGGCGCTTTCGTCGGGCATGGCGGTGCGATGGCGGTCGGTCTGCACGTCGCTGCCGCTGTCGCTGCTGTCGCTGGGACCGAGCGCGTCCACGTCGGTGCCGCGCGGCTTGCGCGGTGCGTGCTCGCCGCCGAGGATGCTGCTGTTGGCCATGAGGATCCTCCTTGCGTTCGATGGCAGGGCCTCACTGTGCGCGCCCGCGCGCGGCGGCCCGTGTGGGCAGCGGCCGACGCCGCTTGTCGGCGAGCGCGAAGGGGCATGCGCTTCAGGCCGGCGGGCGCGGCCGGCTTTGCACGACCACGCGGCGGCGAGTTCGCACCGGCGCCGGCCACCGCCGCCGAGCGCCATCACGTCGTGTAGTCGCCGCTCGCCTCGGGCTGGAACAGGATCTCGGCCACGCGGGCGACGCCCTCCGCGCCCCCGGGCAGGCTCCAGGTCGCCGTGGCGCCCAGACGCAGGCCGATCAGGGCGATGCCCACGGGCGAGAGCACCGAGATGAAACCCGCGGCGGGGTCGGCGTCCAGCGGATAGCACAGGGTCAGCTTGCGGCGCTCGCCGGAACGTGGGTCCTCCAGCATCAGCTGCGAATTCATGGTGACGATGTCGGGCGGGGCCTCGCGCGAGCGGGTCACGTCGGTGGACGCGAGCAGCGCCTCGAGCGCGGGGTGATGCCCCGTCTTGTCGAGCAGCTTGACCAGGCGGGCGTGGTCGAGTTCGGTGAGCATGCGCTCGCCGGGAAGGGGCGTGGTGGACATGAAGCACTCCAATCGAATGCGGGCGCGCTATGCCGGAAGCGGCGCTCGCGAATGCGCGGGGCGGGGGCCCGGCGATCGATGGTTGCGCTACAGAGGAAGGAGGGAGGGGGATCGCCGGGCGGAGGAAGGTGCGGCCGGGCCCGGCTGGCCGCCCGGCTGGGGGGCCTCGACGCGGGCCGCATGCACACGGCGCTCGGCCGCGCTCATGGCGAACGTGGCGGCGTCGGGGAGGGCAAGCGTCGGGAAGCGCATTGGGCCATTCTAGGCCGCAGGCAATCGCCTTATGCCGTCGAGGTGCTGCGCGTCGTCGGCAGTGCGATCGGCAGTCCCGGGATGGTCAGCAGCCGCAGGGCCTCGATTTCCGTGTAGTCCTGGTCGCCGGCCAGGAAGCGCATCGCGCAGCCGCCGATGGAGATGGTGTCGCCGTCGACCAAGTGCTGCGTGTCGATCCTGACGCCGTTGACGAAAACCCCGTTGCTGCTGCCCAGGTCCTTGATCGTCACGAACGGACCGTCGACCGTCAGCAGTGCGTGGAAGCGGCTGACGCGTTCATGCCGGATGACGACGTCGTTGCCCAGGGCTCGCCCGACCCGGGTTTCGGGCTTGCGCAGCGCGACCTGCTTGGTGGCGTTGGGGCTCATCAACAGGAGCAGTTTGGGCATGCGCGTGAGAGGGAGTTGGGGCGTTTTGGAAGTCGGGCGAGGGTAGGGCTTTGGGCCTCGGGCGACCAACGCTTTGGGTAAATGCGGCGTATCGATGGCGCGAATAGGCGGCAGCGGTCGAGGGTGCTCGGGGGCGGGCAGCTGCATGCAAAAAGGCCCGTGATGGGCCTTTCGGAGTTCGAGCAAGAAGGGATGGAGCGGGTGAAGGGATGTGTCACACACTCCTTGCGACGCTGACGTTCCCTGTGCAGCCCAGTGTATCTCGGGGAAGATGCGGGGCAAACAGCATTGCGTGGCACACTGTTGTGTCACACAGCTGTTAGCGGGTGGCCGGGTGCGCCAACACTACGCAGTCGTCGCGTTCGACCAAGCGGCGGGCATCAAGCCTATGAGGTCCACATCGACGCCAAGCCCGCCTATGGCTACTTCGAGGACGTGTTCAGCGGGGGGCGGGGGGGACCTGTGGTTCAGCCACCTGCCCGATGGCACGCTGGAGCTGTGGGACGCCGACGGCTACGCCGTTCTGCCCAGGCGCATGGTCGAGGCCATTGGCCGCTCGGCCAGCAGGAGAAATCCATCATCGAGAAAGACTGAGGCTATGCCCAAGCGCCGGAAACCCCAGCCTCTGAAGGCGCCGGCCTGCGGGCGCCGATCAGGCTTGCCGTGGGGCACGAAGACAAGCGCCGCAAAGGGCGTTGCCGGTGACGCACTCGACGCCGCACAATCTGCGCCGCACAGGCCGAACGATGCTGGCGTCGCTCGGCTGCCGGGAGGAGATCGCCGAGGCGATCCTGGGCCACATGCCCGAGGGGATTGTCGGCACCCACAACTCCTACAGCTACGACAAGGAGCGCCATGATTGGCTGGGCAGGCTGTCGAAGCACCTGCAAACTCTTGCCCATCACACCTCGGCACAGTTTTGGTCTTTATTGAGCTATTTCCAGAAATTTTTTGCGCATTTTTGAGATCGTCTCTTCATACCTCTGCCTGTTGTCAGGTATTTGCTCGAGCATGAAAAAAGAGTTTGCAAATGCCTCATACCCGGATCGATGCGCAGCGATAAGACTTCGTCGCGTCACTTTCAGTGATCTTCGGTTTCCAGCCTTTTTAAGTCGCTTGTAGTTTGATCTTACTCTACGCTCAAATTCAGCAGGGGAGCAGCTCTTGCTAAGGTATCGATTCATTCCCTGAAGAAACAGCTCTTCTGCGGGGCGAGCCAGGAAGCCTCCCTCATCGAGTCGATACGCCTCGCAGCGAGTGAAATGCCCCGCTTGCATCTCGGCTTGCTAAAAGGGTTCTATAGAACTGCCTGAAGCTTCCCAGCAGTTCGGCACCGTTGGTCAGATGAGAGGGAGCAATAAATCCCCAAAAAGGCGATGGCTCTCGAAGTTTGAATTGGGATAGCAGGAAGTGTGCGCCGAAGCAGGCAGCAACGATAACAAGTAGATTGAATTGGGTTGCCTCGTTCAAACTTCTCGTTAGATTCGAAAATTCATCCCAGTTTAATTGCGAAGAATCGCTGAAAACCAGACCACTTTGATCGTCGCTGCCGTGAGTCTCAACGTGCAATACTGGAACCGGTCCACCAGCGAGAACTTGATTCTGCAATTCCCTGGCGATGTCGCGAAATTGGGAAGCACTTTCGCACTCTTGAATCTCCAGGTCGACAGGGATTCCTCGGTCCTGAATCAGAGGATTTAGATAGTCGAAAAGCTCCCGCCCAGATTTCAAATGGTCCTCGGGTCCCAGGGACTGGACTATCACGATGCGACCGAACCGAAAGCCTGCCATGGAATCCTTAACTGTTGCGTTGCGACGTTAAATTATGTAGTCGACACCGGTTTGCCGGCTGGCCGATAGCCGCTGTTCTCCGGCGGCAGCAGATCGAACAATGCTCACCGACAGACTTGCGGCAAGCGGATGATGCGGGGTAAACGGGGGCGAGCCTCTGCTCAATGTCGGCCCAGCTCGTCGGATCCTGGAGCCGAACGACAAAGTCAGAAGCGACGCCTCCAGGCAGCGTGTCGACCTGCTCATTCAAGGCGGGAGCTGGTCGAGGTGCTCAATGGTGTCGCGGAGCCTTTCAAATGCGATCAGCGTGGCCGCGAACTGGTCCTTCCCGATGCCATGCTCATCGAGGACCTTGAAGATGAAAGCCTCGAAGGCATCGCCGACCGTTCCTTCGAGCAACTGGTGCTCTTCCAAGATGACATTGCCGCGGATGAGCAGGTCCGCCATCGCTCCCGCCATGCGTGGATGCGCTGATTCGAAAGCATCCACGAGCGTATTCATCTCTTCGGCGTTGCTGGCATGCTGTGTCCTTTTGAAACTTGGGTGCTCACCCACACGCCAGGGCTGTCGCCATGGCTCAAATGTCCTTCGCGGACGGGGCGGGGGTGCGCGGCTCCTCGCCGTGGGGAAATTCGTTGCGGAATAGGTGCGCATACGTGCTGACGGCCTTCTCCGCATCACGCACGGCCTGCGCCAGTGAGTCCGGCGCTTCAAAATGCTCCAGCCACAGTCGAGTCTGCCCTGCGTGAGCGCTGTCGATCGCCTCGCGAATGTTGTGCAGGTGAGCGTCAAACCAGATGGCGAGGCACGGCGCCGCGGATAGCAAACCGGAATGTTCGAGCCACGGACCCCAGGCATGCGGTTGCTCACCGTTCTCCAGCATCACCAACTGTCCCAGCAAAGGCAATCCGCGCCGAGCGCACGCCCAATCCAGAAGCGCCCTGGCATTGGAGAGCGCCATGCCTGCTCGCCTATCCTTGCCCAGAATCTGCAGGACCGCTGAGGAAGAAATCGGTCGAATCAGGTTGTGCTCATCTCGACGCGCCGCAAGCAGGTCAAGTAGATCATGCGCCCAGTCTGCCTCTGTCATCGTTCGTTCCTTCAGCGGCATTGATGGTGCGCAATGTAGCCGCTATGAAGGGGAGAGGCGCCGGGAGGCTGGGGCCTTATAGTTCGGCGCATGGCAGAACAGTCGATCGCCCAGTCCCTTATCAACGCCGGCTCGGGTCTGGCGGGCGTAGTCATTGGCGCGGCGATCACTTGGTTCCGAGAGGAGCGCAAGGAGGAGCGGGTGCGGCAGGGCGACTCCAAGTACCTCGCGGTCCTTGTCATGGGTCATTTGGAAAATCTCGTCCGCCAGTGCGTCACGATCGCCTCGGACGTGGGATTGGATGATGAGGGCCGCCCAGCCGGCGAGCACAGCGACGGGTACCCGTTCCTCAAGCCGACGACCTTGGCTCCGAAGTTCGAGCCGTTGACCTTGGACGTGAACTGGAAAGCGCTCGACACGGACCTCATGGCGCAAATCCTTGACCTGCCCGGCGAGCTGGCCCACATAAAGCGCAGCGTGGCGGCGAAGATCGTTGACGACATCGACCCTTACGACGGCGAGTATTTCCCGTATCGCCGAGTCTTGTACGCAGGACTGGCGAGGCGCGTCGCTGGCATCTATCGGGACCTGCAGGCCACTCTCGGGACGAATCCCGTCTACTTGTCCAGGTACGCGGAGCTAGGTGCACAAGCGGATGAGGCGCTTCAGACTGCAAACGAAGCGCTGCTGGGCTATGCGCGACAGGCCGAACAGTGGCGCCAGAAACAAGCGGCCCTGGAGGCGAAAGAGGAGGAAGAGGAAGCTCGAAAGAGAGCAGCCGAGCAGGCCCCTACCGCTTGAATCGCTGCACCGGCACCGCGCCCTTGCGCCTCACCGTCATCCAGTCGGCGCTGCGCGCGCCAGGAACGTACACGCTGATCGAGCGCGCGGCAGTGAAGTGCCGCTGTTCACCATGTTTAAAGCTCCTGATGATGGTGACGGCGCCCGTCCCCCGGAGGCAGCGCTGCATGAAGTACCTCGTCTGCGCGTTCGACGGCCTCCACGATCACGACTGCGAGTAGAAAGACAGTGGCGAATCGCCTCGCCGCATGCGGTCTGCGTGAATCGGTCAAATGATATATGCGACGCACCAGCCTATTCCGCCTAGGTTTAGGTCCCCGTATTTCATGAGGAAACCCCAATCCTTAACGATGGGCATGCCACCTCGATTGCTTGATTCGACGCGAATGCTGTAGTGCTGCACATACTCGCCCGTGCTTATGGGTGTGTCGGACTTCTTTTTGCCGACATCAAGTAGTTTATAGTCGCGCACAGCAAACAGGTCGCTGCTCAAACTGGCGCTATCCCTGCACCAACTCGCGGAGATGGGGCGCCCTTGAACTGCGCCGTCCATGATGCGAGAGATGGCTGACATGGATGGCTCCGTTGGCACGGCGTATTGCTTAGGAGGTTGCTGCGGCTTGCTCTGTGCGACCGGAGTGCGCTGCGGAGATCCACAACCGCACAAGATGCAGGAGACTAGCAAGGTAGCAAACGTGCTTGGAACTTTCACTCGATCTCCTTCGCAAATTGTTTGGGTAATTGACTCTCGCGGCGAGCTAAAGTTGATCTTCGACGTAATGTCCGGCTTCAAGCAATTCGAACTCACACTGCCGGCAAGAAGTCGACGTGGCGAACGGTGGCGCTCGTCCGTGGGATCAGCGGACCGAGCAAAGCGCGCGCTTCCAAGACACCCGCCGGTCACACTTCAATTCTGAACTGCCTCTAGACGCCCGTTTCTGAAGTACAAATAGTTCCCATCGCCATACACCCATTGCTCCGTAGTGCCGGCAGTGGTGTGCGTGCTGTTGATGTATTGAGGCTTCCCCCAGCGAGACGACAGAACTTCGTCCTTCGTCATCCCGATTGACACCCCGGGCTTTGCGGCATGCGCCCGTTGCGCTGCTCGTTGCGCAGCCCGCTGCTGCTTCTCTCGTGCTTCCGCCCGTCGCTCAATAATGGCAGGGTCTTCTTCAAAGATTTCGGACCTAGTGGGATCTGCAATCACACTAGCTGGCTCATAAGTATGAATTGCAAAATCCGTGCTCGATAGCCATTTCTGCGTCCCGTCATCAAATTGGACGAGATAATTGCCCAGGTAAGCACCCACACCCGCGACAAGTTCAACAACCTTGAATCTCTGTGCGCTCGTTACGCGCGACCCGTTCCAACTGTGGCCGCCGGGCACATCAGCAAAAGTGACAAATTGGCGACGACCATTCGTGGGTGGTCGCACCCAGTACACCCGCCCGACACGCTCTTCAAGTTTTGCCTTTCTCTGAGCATCCTCTCGACTCCTCACATCTTGCGGCGAATCGAACGCCGCCGCCAAGGCTGTTGGCAGAATAATGACCGTCAGTAACGCGCCAACGAACAGCGCGCGGATAGCTGCAAATTCGTCATATCTTTTGAACAAGATGCCTCCAAGATTCTGCGGCGAAATACATACGCTGATATTTCGTACACGGACGGTAGTTGATCGTCGCCGACCAGGGCAAGGGGCATTTGTCATGTCGTCAGGCGAACACATCGCGCGTGGATCTGAATCTGGTCGTGGCGCGACCTGGCCGCAATGATCGAAGTGGACCCGACCGCGCCGGAGTCCACCGCTCGCCGCAAAATCGTCGAGGAGCTGCGCGGCTCGGCCTTCCTCCACTGCGACGTGAACAAGGAGCACGTCCTGCTTTGCATCAAGCACGGCACGAACCTGATCAAGGCGCAAGAGCTGGAAACGGAGGAGCTGAAGTGGTGCAGCCAGCGCGGGGAGGGCGTCACGACCTTCTGCCGCAGGGATACGGCAACGGAAACGAGTGCTCGTTGGAGCTGTCCACGCTGCCACGAAGGGACAAGTAATCGACGAGGCGCTTGCCGAGTGGACGTGTTTATGAAAAGTTCACCGTAAGCGGTCAGTCGCTCCCACCTTGAGATCTGAGCCAAGCCGGAGACCATGCTGTCCATCTAAGTTAGCTGGACATCCATGGACGTCAATCCAAAACAACGCCGGCGTCACAGCGCAGCGTTCAAGGCGCAGGTTCTGGAGGCATGCGCCGAACCTGGCGCCTCGGTCGCAACGGTTGCGCTGTCGTTCGGGCTGAACGACAACCTCGTGCATCAATGGCGTCGCGGTCGCGGAGCCAGCCCCCGTGCGATCGGCAGCATCGACGATGGTGGCTGACCCTGCGCCGGAGTTCGTTGCGCCTTCGTTGCCGGCGCCGCCTCCTTCACCAACGTCATCACGCGCGGCGGCCGCACCGCATGAAGTACCTCGGCATCGCCTACGACGGTCTGGTGGCGGCGCTGGCGACTATCTTCTGGACGATTGCGTCCTGGGTGTTCGCCGGGCTGTGCGCGCTGGTGATCGTGCTGCTGCTGGTGTTTGGCCTCATCACGCGAACCGCCGTGCGCGAGGCCCTGCGTGATGCCATGCAGGCCCACGTCAGCGGCATCCACGACAACGCCCGCGCGATCGTGGCGATGAGCAAGCACCTGGAGCGCAAGCTCGGCGAGGCCCACCAACGCATCAACGAACTGGAGAACCGATGATTTGCCGGACCTGTCCGTCAGCCTTCCTACGCCGGAAGGGGCTTGTGTCGGGTTCCGCACAGACTGCGCGTATTTTTAAGCGTACAAGAGAAAGCGGGGAGCAATGTTGCAAAAGACTCGCCGACCAGAGGGTCTCAACATTTAAATGGGAAAATATATGAAGCTCCGTGCTTTTTTAATTAACCTTCTCTCTGCGTCGCTGCTTGCTTCCTCTCCTGTCGTGTTGAGTGCGCCGATCATCGTTCAGAAGGTGAAACTCAGGCAAAATTCACTGCAAATCAGCGGCAATACAGCATGCGAAGTGGCATTTTGTGCGACCGTTTACGCGGCTGTCTTTGATGACTACGACGGAGTAAAGAAAGGCCAAGTCTACTCGCAGATTTTCTATTATTCTACAAACACATACGAATATGTTAATTGTATCGGCCCCGAGTTTATCAGTGCGGCGGTTGTGGACACGAAGACTTTTTCGGCAACGATAAATGCCACTCTTAGTAGCGCAAATCCACATTGTGAATACACTTCACAGCAAACAATTGTTGTCAACATGACCGCTGCGTTCGACCCACAGTCGTTCAAAGAGTACACCTCCGTAACCACCACGCACACAGACCCGACAGGTACAACTAAATATAAGCAGGATTACGTGGTCTGGGGTGTGTCGATGACCGGTTCAGGTGGATATTACAATGGAGCGTACTTTGGGTCAGTTAATGTCACCACCGCGAAAATTGCCAGCGGTTCTTAGCCCCCTCCAACAGGTGCAACAGCCGCAGCATCTATACGCAGCCGGAGCCACCTAACTGAGTGTTATCCTTCAGGCCAATCATGCTGGCCCTCAAAGACCTCATGGGCGATTCGTCGATTGGCGATTCGCCCATTTCTCATTCCCCGTTCTGGACGACCTCGGTCGATCCGATCAGCCCCGCACAGCTCGCCAGCTTCCGCGCCCGCATGGCGCTCGACTGATGGTAGCTGACGGTTCAGACTGAAGAACCGCTGGAGATTTCTGCGGGGCATCACACCCACGCGCGCGCCAATGAATCAGGACCAGTAGACGACACCGGTGAGGATCGGCCCCATCAACATCCCGGATTTGATGAACACGCTCGAAACGCTGGTGTTCATCGTCCGGGCGAGTTCAGCAAGCATGAGGCGCATGGACAGGAATAGTGCCAGCGGCATAAGCCAGAGCAAGTGCCAGGGACTGAATGCGGACGCTGATGCCAACGCTATTGCGATCCACCAGTACATCACGGCCACTATGTTGGATTTGATGCGCTGGGCCGGGCTGAGGACCAATCCCAACGTCCAGGCCAAAGCGAAGAAAAACACCACACCCCAGAGCAAGTACTGCATGAATTCCTCAAAAGGGCTTAGTGTAACTAAATGCTGCGCGACGCCTCTTGGCTGCGAGCGAAACCTGGCCGGGACCGAGACGCCACGCATCGGCAGATGTCGGCGACGTCGAGGTTGCTGATGGGGACCCTTGTGAGCAAACTGAAGTCGATAGGCCCAGGCCCAGGGGGAGGGTCAATGTGCTTGACGATTTCCGCCATCATGGCGTCCTGACCCACAAGGCGAGAGGCGTCGAACTGCAAGGTGCCGATTTCCAACCAGGCAAGTATATGGACCCCGTCACCACCGCGCGTCAGGTGCGCGAAGGCAATGCGCAACGCTTGGGCGGCGAAGGAGGGCAGTTGGAGGCCCTCGTGTAGGCCGGGAGACCCTGATTGAGAGGGTAGTTGCGCCAGCCGACGCCAGGCTCATCGATGAGAAACCGGATTGCCGATGGGGCTGCGACATAGGACTTGTTGGAGGGCTTCATGGGAGCGGACATCCTCTCAAGCCACTACGATCGCGAGGACTGCGCCCCGGTCGATCACGACCGGCGTTGCGTCGCTGTCGCCGGTCACCTGACGATAAGCATGCACAAGGTCAAGCTCGTTGGCGGTCAGCACCGTGCTCTTCAGGTTGGTCTCGATCGCTTCCCAAGTTTCGGGTGCGTACTCAAGCATGACCAACCGCAGCAGATGGGCTGGGTCGGCATTGAGAGCCTTTGCCAGCTGCCCCACGCGATTCAAAGGCAGCTTCGTGGCGCCGGTTTTGAACATCGTGATGACGTTCGGATTCTCGAAGCCGCATTGTTCGGCGACTTCCCGTTGCGTGCGGTCGGATTCGGCCAGCTTATCAGCGATGAATTCAGCGACGGTGGTGGTGCGGGGATGGGATCTGGTCATGTCGTAACTCCTTTGAGATCAGGTGAACACTCGACGATCGACTGTCTGATCTAAGTATTACGACATTACAGTTATGTTCATTGGGAAAATACGCGGGAATTCTCATCCAGACGCAGTCTCGACAGTGTCGTGTTAGCGTCCAGCCCCGTGCGCGCTCTGTGTGAGCGTAAGTTGATAATATGTAATCGCATCGCGAGCCGAATGCACTCACATAAGCTCACCAAAGCCAATCCCAACACACGTCGGACGCATCTCCGGTAGGCGCTTGGACCGAAGTCCTAGGGATTCTCGAGGAGCGCGAAGGTTCACCTTTCCTCATTTGGGTGGTCTGTGGCGCGTCCTTATACTTCGGCCGCAGCCCTGTCGCCGGCGTGCACGGATAGACCAATCTTGTCGGCAATCGTTGACTAAAAACCGCCAGACTTAGCGTGCAGCTCGGACTGCACTTATGCGAGAGGCGATACGCGCATCTGGTTCTGCGCGGTATTCAAGCGCCACGGGTTGCCAACGATTTAACACCGCGACATGCTCTTTTGCCAGTTGACGAACGACATCGTCCATGTTTTTGATCTGTGTGCCGCACGAACGACCGAACTCTGGTACGACGTCGTCGCATGAGTAGTGCCAGCCCGTGCGCTGCCCTTCGGAAAGCCATTTCCTGGCTGCCCACCCGTCCAGCTCGCTCAAGGCTTCAGAGGGAACTTGGGCTGTGACGGGATCCCTGCCTTTGTGCCTTGAATGCAGCCGCGGGAACAAGAGGGCATTCAAAAAAATGGCCACCAGCTGTTCCTGCTCCTCGCGGTGTGTCCAGAGGAATTGGATCGTTTTCTTGGGTCCTGTTAGGAACCGAGGATGCGCATCAACAATGCCCGTTGTGCCCGGATGATCGTCCAGATGCATCTGTGCCTTCAGATGAAGGTCATCGAATCCATTTCTCGGCCACCATGCAGGCTGCGATGGACGACCAGTAGGGTTCGCTGGATCGCAAAGTGCTACTGTCCGAAAAAGTGAGGGATATGAAGGGAGAGCGCCTTCCGCTCTTAGTGCGCTGTGCCACACCGCGAGCACGCGGTTCCAGTCTTGATCGCTCAGCCAGAACTCAACCCATTTCTTGTGTTCAGCATGTGTTCTCATTGCTTATTGAATCATAGTATGGTCATGAGTTAGGGGCCACCTCGATGTCGCGATGATGGCGCCGGTCGACTCACTTGGGCGGACGGCAAGGGGCGCTACGCCTTACGTAAGCTACGCGGCGGCAGGACTGGGGTGCTATTTCGTGCAGAACCTCCACGGGCACCAGCGTTGCGAAGCACACGGTGCCGGTCAGTGCCAATACAAAAGCGGCCAAGGCCGTCTCTGTTCGTCGACGACCAGCCGAGAGCATTCCGACCGCCACAGCCTTCCATCATGGACGCCCTCAGTCGGCGGCGCTGGGCCGGCACCGCCACCGAGACGAATATTGCAGGTTCGCGTCTTGGGAATGCGGCGCCGGCGCCCTCATGCCCTCAGGCCCTCAGGGCCTGAGGGGGCACTCGGCGCCAGGCGAACAGCAGGTCGGCGTTGATGCCGTGCTTACATGGCCAGCGCCGCACCGCTGGGCTTCGCCCAGTGGCCGCTATGGACCTCTGTAGAGTCGAATCAACGAAGGCTAAGCCTGTGGAGGGGGACTTCAATCTCTACCGCGGAGGTCCATCAGGCTTTCAGAGCAAGATGGCGGACATTCCCCGCCTTGGACCGCGGTAGAAAAAGTGAAGACATTCGCGGCGCCTGTCCCCGAAGGGGCGGCGCCGAGAAGGACTTGATTCTGTCCTTATTTTGATCACTACTGAGTTATGCTTTATGCCGGTCGCAATATTGCAAGGCGCATGCAAGTCCCTGATACACATGGAGAAATTTTCTCGTTGCAGCACTAGGTCTTCTTCTTACCCCCCGTCTACCCCTCTGACTGCTCCTCCGGGGTCCGAACGCGCACCCGTACTAGACCTCAGCGAATGCGCTCAGGACTGGTACGGCGACGCCCTAACTCCCTGCCAGTACCTCTTGCAAGCGCCGGAGCTTTTCCGACGCAGTCCGCGGGTGTAGAGGAGGGCACCCGCACTGCAGCCCGGCAAACTCCGCGATCTGCGGATGACTTGCCGCAGGCCCCAGAAGCTCACGAGCAACCCAGAGGGCTTGGTACATGTCCTCATGCCCTTGGATCTGGTGTGTTCGGTCTGCCCAATTATTTATCGCCAAGCGAACCGAAGTCACACGCGCCGGTATTCGGGAAACCATGCCGGTGCTTCCGAAATCACGCGAACCTTCGAACAGCGTCCTGCGGGCTTCCTTCTTCGCAGCAGTACACAACTGGGCGAGCTGCATCTGCTGCCGATCGTTCAAGAGGAGGAGGTCATTAGCTCTGAACTCCGTCTTCCAGTTCTTGGCGGCTAAACGCTCAGCTATTTCGGAGCAATTAAACTTGGACCTTGACGAGAAGACTCGCCGAAGCTCATTCCATCTCGGCTGCACCTTTTCACCTCTGGAATGCAGCCAATGGCAATCGATCACAATCTGATCGATGAGCAACTGAGTATGTGAATTGGTGCGCGCCTTTACGACCCGCGGAATTGAAGGCTGCTCTCGAAATGCGGGTGCAAGGAGACCCAGTTGATTCAACAGCAATGAGGTTTCCACGAAGGCCGATCGAACCGTTGCATAGCTGTGGTGAGTTCGATAATGGCTGGTGATTTCGGTGAGCCGGAGGACCAAGTGTTGGTGGTCGACTTCCGAAGTATTGAGCGGAAGAGTCGGCCATTTGATCGCTGCTGAACTGCTTTTCGGTTCGACCTTGTTTTCCGCATCGCTCCATTTGCTGGCTGGCGCGCTTGGGCTGCCCTTTGTGGGTACAGCATCAAAGTCAGCGAGGAGGTCATCGGCGAATTCGTCAGCTTGCAAGGTATCTTGTCGGGTGTCCATGGAGTCCTTTCGTGAAGTGGCAATCCCCGGAAGGTATCCAACGGAGCTAGGCAGTTGTTAGGCAACTTTCGCCTTTGTCGCTCCGACGCGACGGTGCCCAATCGGGCCTCGTGGACACGGTGGTGGCACGGTGGCCATCATCACCCACAAGTTGCACGCCTGCCTAGGCGACCCGACCGTGGCCGGCGTCATCCTCAACCGACTAATGCAGCAATGCCGGCGCTTCAACCCCGACGGCGTGCCGGACAGGCGGCTCGATCAGCGGCCGCGCTAACTGTTCGATGGTTCGATGCCTACTTCTGCAACGTAGACGGCGGCCGGCAAAAGGGGGGCGTGAAGAACGTGCAGGACAGCCATCGTCGTGTCTGGCTGGAGTCTGCCAGGCAAAGCCGAGCATGAGCGCTCCCACCTAATGCCGATGCCCGAACCCTTCGACGGGTATGTCGAGAAGCCGGCGCGCTTCGCGGTCGCAGTCGCGGTCACGCTATCGGGAAGTTACGAGGCTCGCTTGGACGCGCTCCCGCTATGTCAACAGTCTTGGTGTCGGCCCCGCACGGCTGCCGGCCGAACGTGTGCCGCAAGGGCACATCTTGTTGGCGTGCGCAGACGCACAGGCGAGCAGCGACAAGGAGATCAACCGCCTCTTCTTCACCGGTCGATCTTCAATCTTGGCGCTTGAAAAATGCCCTCACGCCGAACATCACGGCATAACCGAGGAGCGCCGACGCGGCGAATCTCAGCAACTCGTGGTCGTGCGTGAAGTAGCTGTAGCCTTGTTCCTGATGCAAGGTCATCGGCATCCACTTCATGCGGTCTAAGAACTCATTCAGGCCATTGAAGATCAGGACGGTGAAAACGACCCAAATAAGGAACAAGCCCACGCGGCGCATCGTCGTGCGCGCGAAACCCGATGCCCTTTTGCTTCTGGCACGCTTCCGAAGATCGTCTTGGAGCGCGAGTTCCTCTCTTTGCAATTGAACGCGCTTCAAAGCCTCGTCGACATCACTCATAGGGTTCTCTCCTCGGAGTTGTGAGTGTAGCAATCTCAGTTGCCGTACCAGAGCAGCTTCAGCGTGCAGATCAGTGACCTTCGGCAGCGGCTCATGCAGCAGGCTGCGCCTGGGCGTGTTGTTCGCGCTGCACCATCAGTTCGATCATGGCGTCATGGTGGCCTGCGTCGTTCGCCCGAACAAGGGCTAAGACGTCCCGAAGCACGGCCGGGGTCTCAGACAGGATAGATGGGTCAGGGTCCGGCTGTGCGACTGCGTCAGCGTGCGAGAAAGTGTGAAGAAAACGCAGGATCCTGGTCTTCGTGGAGACCTCTCCGGCCACGGCATTGAGCTTCTTGTACAGATCACCGGAGTGATGCGGGACGCGATAGGCTAAGAACGTCTCCAGCAGCCGCCGGGCAATGTTCGGCATGCCATAGTGCTGTTCAAGCCCCTGTCCCTGCTGCAGCTGTGAAGCGTCGTAGACCCTCTTGAACAAGTAGTGATACTCCGACTCGAAGTCGCTCAGGAATGGGTCAAGCACGCCGAGCTTGGCCCCGCGTCGGCCGTCCTGCGCCACCGGCGTCAACATGTAGAAGTGCGCCTGTTTCGGCTTCCGGCGACCGTTCAGGCCGTCGAACCAGTTCCGCACCAGGCGGAAGAACGTGAAGTTGTGGGTCAGCACGATGAGCTGCTTCGCGTTGGCGGTGCGATCCTTCATGAAGCCGAAGGCGCTGAACAACGAATTTGCGTCTAGGCTGGAAACCGGATCGTCGATCACGACCACGCCGTCGCTGAGCGCAAAGTCCGTACCCTGCAGCGATTTCAGGAAGTAGAGAAACGCTATGGCCGTCCTTTCTCCGTCGCTGAGATCCATCGCTGGCAGCCCGGCCCGCGTGATTCGGTAGCCGTTCTGCTCGGCCTCGAACTTCAACTCATCGCGCCCAAGATAGGCTGACATCTCCGAGTTCAACTCGTCCGCAGGCCGGTGATGCTGACGAACCTCCGCTTCTAGGGCAGCAATCTGCTTGTCCAGCTCGTCGGATGCATCGCGCGCCTGGTCGCGGGCTTTTTCGGCGGCCTCAACAGCCTGGCACTTGACGTTCCATTCATCGACGGCGGCGATCACTTCATCCTGAGCAAGCGCCTTCCTTGCGTCCTTGACCGCCGTGTCGAACGAGTCGGTCAGCGCGTTGTGCTGGTCGATGATGTCGTTCAGTTTCTCCAGCGATTTTCGGCCGGCGAATGATGCGTGAAACGCGGCGCCTTCTGCGGCGATCGCCAAAACCTTCAGCACCAGCGACCCCAGCCCCTGCACTTCTCCAACCTGACTCAGTAAAGTCTCAAGTTCAATCTTCCTGAAGGGTTCGTCTTGCTTGGCGAAGAGGGCCTGCTTCAACGCCTCCATTGCGCTATGGAGCGAGGTTGAATGGGAACGCAGCTCGGCCAGGGTCTTCGAGTACTCTGCCCGCAAGATTTCGTACAGCGCCTCTTTCGCCGGCGCCGTGAAGCTGTCAGCAAAGGTCTGTGCGTGGGTAACCTCATTCAGCAGCGACTTGATCTCCGCTTTGAAGTGATTGAATTCGTCGTTGAAATGAGCTTCCAGGCGTGCGACCCGATCTTCCGGGAGCGGTTGCGCGCAGAAGCGGCAGGTGTCGGTCAAGTAGTTGCCTCGGTGAAGCGCAAGGCCCTCATTGACCCAGGCAGCCGCAACCGGGTCTCGGGTCAGCTCATCCAATACGAACGAAACGACTGAGACGCTCAACTTCGCCGCAGTCCGCGCCCGAAGGTCGCCCAGATCCGGGAAGAGAACAGAAACCCTAGAGAGCTTGGCAAGTGCGCGGCTGTCCTTGGTCATCAAGTAGGCATCCCGCTGCTCGTCGGTCAACCGCTGCGGTCGCGGGTCCATCTCTGCCAGGCGCTGAGCATCAGCCTTGAAGGTGGCAGCGTTGTAGTTGTTGTAGGGGCCGCCGCCTGCCACAGTAAGCAGGTTCTTGATCCCTTTGGCCTGATCGGAGCAGAAACTCTCTCGCTCGGAAGTCGCCTGGTTGAATGTCGTGGTCTGCCCCGACTGAATGCTGCGCTGACTGTTGCGCAGTTCTGTCAGCTCCGCGATCTGGCGCTGCTTGTCAGCGCTGTCCTCGCCGAAGTAGTAGACAGGCGGGAGTGTCGCGCTCCCCGACTCGAAGATTGCGCGGCTCACGAAGTCGCGGTTGAAGACCCGGACGTTTGGCACCGGTACCTTGTCGAGATCGCTGCCTGGTACGCGGGCTTCACCGAAAACAAACTCAGCAGAACCCTCACCCAGGGGTTGCTGCAATTGAACGTGGCGCAGCAAGGTAGACAGCGTGGTCTTGCCTGCCCCGTTCCAACCGTAGACGACGTTAAAGCGCGCGAAGTCCGGTAGGCTCGCCGGCCAATTGAAGTCAAGGAAGATTCGGTATCCCTTTATCTTGCTAATGCGAGCGAGTGTCATCGTTCAAGCGCTCCACGAATCGGCATCGTCGTCTTGCATCGAGGAAAATTCACGCATCCCCAAAAGTCCTTGCCCCCGCCCTTGGGTGACCGGTTCACCATCTTGACGCCGCAGTTCACGCAGGTAGGTCGCCAATACTCGCCTTCTAAAGCCACTTCCAGGAGCGCCTGCTGCTGATCGGGCAAGCGCTTGTCAATGAGTGCGAGGAGTTGTTCGCCGTCGAGCAGGTGGATGCCGTTCTCCCTGGCAAACGAGACGGCATCGGGCGTGAAGGTCGAGGTGGTCGCGTACTGGCCGCGCGGGACCTTGAACGATGCCATCGCGCCGCGAAACTCTCGAATTTTGTCGACACCAACCTTTTTGCCATACCAGTGCTTGCATTGGATGAGGCTGAGCGGTACTTCGGGCTGTGCGGGAGAGGACAGCCAGATATCCACTCCACCATCGGCGCCGTGCGTTTGAGACCTGGTGTGAAACCCAACCTGTTGAAACAAGGTCTCGACCAGCGCTTCAAAGCGCCGCCACTCAATCGCGTCGAAGACGGCAGCACTCCAGGATGTTGGACGCTGCGGCCCAACGTCTTCGGCGATCCTGACACCTTCCGGAGACCGCTTAGCGATTTTCGGCGAACTGCCCGCGCGGGACGAAGAGTCCGAAACGGAAGAATTCAAGAACGGCTCGGTGCGCGATGGATTCGCCGTCGCCGCGCGGCCGACGCGGCTATTGCGATCGCTTTTTCCTTGACTGTTAAGCCACATGACCAAGCCGCCCGCCGCGATGAGTAGCAGCCCAATCGGCCACAGGCCACTGAGCGCCTTGAACATCGGCGAACTGCTCAGGAACATCGGCATGACGACGAACGCGGCGCCCAGAGCCATCATCTTGATTGCGCCGTCGTTGCGGCGACTCGTGGCCCGCGAACCGCGGCCGTTCCTTCTTGCCATGTCCTTCTCCTCGTTCAAGGGATCATACTGGCCCACTGAGTGGCGGAAGCCTAAGGATTGCGTATAGGGGCGAAGCCAACCTGATGCTGTTCGCTGTCCCCGAGCATCGGTCATCACTCTGTGTCCCTCAACGTGCAGGGAACCGTTCGACACAGCGGTTCAGCTTAGAGGACACTTCATCCTCCGCCTGGCTTGCTTCCTTTTCGACGTCTTGATCCTCTTGACGACGGGCCGCAGGTGCGGCGGCTTGCGCGAGCAGTCGGCCAGCCCTGCGGCGGTGCGGCGGTGCGGCGGTGCGGCGGTGCGGCGGTGCGGCGGCAATTTTGTCGACCCGGTTGTTGGGGTGCATAGGGAGGCGCAAGAGCAGATCCGCCGCCATCCCTCAATCTGCAGCGTCGCGCCTCTTCGGCGGACTGCGAAATAATTCGCACAGCCGCCCTCCCGCTTGCCAGTGAGGGAGGTGCGTCCAGTAAGCCGCATGCTATAAGGGCCGCTCCGATTTGTGGTGGAACGACAAGAATGAGTACGCCTGATGTTCGCAAGTACCCCTTTCACCGTTCGGCGCGGTAGGTCTTGCTCAGGAAACCAGCGTGGGTTTTTTAAGTTCACACGTCGATGCGGCACTCATCGCGAACGAGTCTGCTCACGGCAAGCGACTCAAGTTGAGTTCGACGAAGCCATTCGCATTCTCTCGGAACCAGGCCAGTCGGTGATCAGGCCATCGCCATCTTCGTTCAAAGCCGAAGGGACCTGTTCGAGCCGATGAAGAATTGAAGAGGCGATTGGGGGCGACTGGCGAACTCCACCTGAACCTTCGGTGCCCGGCTGATGCCATTGCGTAGAACTGGCTGTCGTCCAGAAACTCAAGAAATTCTTCCTCCGCCACGCATTCAACCGCAGCCTCAATTCAAACCTACTGGGGTCAGTCCGCAAATGTCCACACAACGCTACTCGGTTACACCACACGCCATCGAAACCTTGTTGACTTGGGTAAAGTCGGGCGAGATCGCAATCCCCGAGATCCAGCGCCCTTTCGTCTGGGACGCTACGAAGGTCCGTAACCTTCTCGACTCGCTCTATCAGGGCTACCCGGTCGGCTACTTGATCGCTTGGCGCAACCCCACGGTCAAGCTCAAGGACGGCACGGCGTCGGCGGGCAAGCGAATCCTCATCGACGGTCAACAGCGCGTGACGGCGCTGATGGCTTCGCTGCTTGGGGTCGAGGTGCTGACCGATGAATACGAGACGGTGCGGATCCGAATTGCGTTCAACCCTCAGGAGGAGACCTTCGAGGTGGCGAACCCAGCCATCCGCAAAAGCGCTGCTTGGATATCGGACGTCGCTGAGGTCTTCAACTCAGCGACAAGCATGTTCAGCCTTGTCAGCAGCTACTGCGCTGCCAACCCTGGATGCTCACAGGACGCGGTTTTTAAGATCCTGGAAAGACTGCGGGGTATCGTTTACAACCATGTCGGCATCATTGAACTCGCGGGCGATCTCGACATAGAAACCGTCACGGAAATCTTCATTCGAGTGAACTCAGCCGGCGCGGCACTTTCGCAGGCGGATTTCGCCATGTCGAAGATCGCAGTCAACGAGACCTACGGAGGTAATTTGCTTCGTAAGGCGATCGACTACTTCTGCCACCTTGCGGTCGCTCCTGGGTTCCTCAACAAGATCCAGAAGGGTGACAAGGCGTTTGTCGAATCCGAGTTCTTTCCGAAGATGCAGTGGATGAGCGACGTCAACGACGATATCTACGACCCCACTTACACGGACATGCTGCGCGTAGCATTCACGTCAGAGTTCGGGCGAGGAAAGCTACAAGACTTGGTGGCGCTGTTGTCTGGCCGCAACTTCGAGACCAAAGAATACGAAGAGGTTATTGCCGAGAATTCCTTTCTCCGCCTGAAGAGCGGGATTCTTGCGTTCATGAACAAGACGCACTTCGACCGGATCACAATGATCCTGCGATCCGCCGGATTTGTGACCAGCAACCTCGTCTTTAGCCAGAACGCGGTCAACTTCGCCTACATCCTTTACTTGCGCGGCCGAGCCGAAAAGATTGGCGCGGACGATCTGGAGCGCCTCGTCCGCAGATGGTATGTGATGTCGCTTCTACGCGGTCGCTACAGCGGGTCGCCTGAGAGCCAATTTGACTTCGATATCCGGCAGATTTCGAGTCAGGGCCTGGTTGCCTATGTGGAGAGTGTGCTTGCGAATGAATTACCCGACAGCTTCTGGACGGGCATGCTGCCGCAGTTCATGGCCACCTCGTCGATCAAGAGTCCGTATTTTCTGTGTTATCAGGCCGCGCAGGTTAAGCTAGGCGACCGCGGATTCTTGTCGCGAGACATCACGGCGGCCGATCTGTTGCTGAACCGCGCCGATGTTCATCATGTCTACCCGCGCAAGCACCTCAAGGATCTCAATCACGCCAGCAGCAGCTACAACCAGATCGCGAATTACGTGATTGCTCAAAGCGAGATCAACATCGCCATCGGGGCGAAGTCTCCTGAGACCTACTTCACGGAGCTTCAAGGTCAGATCAACGGGGGAGACAAGAAGTATGGCGGGATCGTTAACCGCGACGAACTGGTCAAGAATCTACGGATGAACTGTATTCCTGAGTCGATGCTCGACGGCGAGGTGAAAGGCTACGAGGCGTTCCTCGAAGATCGCCGCAAACTGATGGCACTAAAGATCAAGACTTGGTTTGAAGCTCTCGGATGACATCGCGTTGGGATGGGGCAGGGACCGGGGGCCTGACGCGCTCCCCAGTGCGGGAGCTGAGCGGAGCCGCCTTCCAGAGATCAAAATGGCACGTCGTCATCTGCCCAGCCTTCATCCCTCGCCGGCGCCCTGATTCTGGTTTCTAGCGACTTTATGAACCGGATCGATGCTGCGACGTGGTTAAAAATCAGCAGGCTCTCCTCGTAGTTCAGGATTGGGTTGTCATGGGCTAGGCTCTGGTTGTTGCGGACGTCGTTGAAGGACTCCAGCACCGAGATGCCTGACTTCAGAATGCGCTCGGCCATGACTGATTCGAGATGACCGGCAGCACGGAGCGCCCGCACGTATTCGCCGAAGACGCTGTGCAACGGCTTGTCGCGGCTCACGTCGATGCCATGCGGCTCGCAGGCAATGCGGACGAATTTGATGACGAACGTGTGCAGCCGATCAAGCGCAGCCTCGGGCTGATTTTTCTCAATCGCCTCTCGAATGTGCTGGGCGACCACCTCGAAGTCCCGTTCCTCGGCGTTGGCCGAAAGGGCGCCCAGTTCAGGTACGGGTTGATCGACAAGGAGGCGCTGGGCGATAGTCTGGCAGTCCGCGACTTGAGTAGCGTCATCAGGTAGGCAGCGCTTATCGCGTCCGTACTTGATCAGGCCCTCGATCACGCGGCCGACCACGTGGTTGCCATCTATCTCCCAAAAGGTCCGCATCCGGTTCGCTTTCGATGTGCCACGCGCCTTGTAGCGCTCGGCGTCGATGCCTACCCGGTACTCGTCGAAGAACTCTCCGAAGGTGCGGTCCGAGAACGTCAGAACGTAGCCCTGGCCCATTCCCAGCAGCTTTTCCAGCCTTCGGCGCTCGCTACTGGTCAGGTCAGACATTCCTGTTCTGCCGACGTGTCCGATTCCGAATTGCTCGCGTTCTCGAGGATGTGAAGGGGAGGCAAGTTGCGAACGATCTTCATGGTTTCCAGGCTCACCGTGATCACGCGCAAGAAAAGCTCCAGCGGATACTTCGGATTGCCCATGGTCTCGATGGCCCAGTCGTTGGCGTCGTTGACGATCCCGCTGTCCGTGTCGGTCTTCACGCTCTGGCGCTCGACCACCCAATCCAACGCCGGCTTCCCGTTTACAACGTACTCATAGGCTTCCAGTGGGATACCGGTGACGGTTATTTTCCCGTTGTAGATCAGCGTGCTCAGGTCCTTGTCCTTGCCACGCTTGCCGTACTTCATCTTCTCGACACGGTAGTCGCTATCGCTCAGCGGTTTAGAGCCGCTTTCGACGGTGGCGGGGTACATCGCCACGGTCTCATAGTTGAGATGCAAATTGGCCAGATTGCGGCCGGCTTGGTTGAAAGCATGAAAGTCGGCCACCGCTTTCACGCGGGGGATACGCGGCAGTTCCTTCCCCAAGTTGTCGGCATAGCGTTCGCGGTATTCCGGCGAGTGCAGCAGGCCGTAAACGTAGTAGAAGACGTCCTCCCGGCTGATGCACTCGCCGGGGTAGGCGGACTGGAAGTGTGTCAGACCCTCAGTCGTGATGGCCTCACGGCGCCTGGTTGCTAAAGTTGGAGCATGCTGATCCGCTTCGCCGAAGAGGGCGGGCTGCACAACGCTGTTTTCTGCAGCGGCCTCGGAGTCGGAATCGTCGTAGAGGTACAGTGGGAAGCATTGCGACCCGCCGTCAGTTTGCTGCTCTGGAACGCAATCGACCATGAGTGCAAACTGCCCGTGGCCAGACCACCGTAGTTTGACCATGATCGCTCGATTTTCAGCGCTGGAGTGCGGGAAAATTCGGCGCATGTGGTAGAGACTCCAAACGAAGTTCTTGTCGTAGCAGAGCCACTGCTTGGAGTATGGCCGATAGAGGCTAGTGACCATTGACTCTGATTTCGCCTTCAAAGTACGGCCTCGACGTAGGGAATTCTTGAAGTCGTCTGCCCAACTGATTCGGGTGCGATCGACCTTGATGAATGGATCAACGCCACCACGCTTCGCGTCGTCCGGGAGCGCAATATATCGAGCCACTTCTTCGTTGAAGAAGGCAGCTGACTGAGTTAGTTGCTTTTCCAGCTTCGACCGCGAGCTGTTGAATACCCACGCATCCCGATTAGTCTTGATTCCGTTCGAGTACCCGTCGAACAGCTTTGAGCCACTCGACTTCTTGTCCCCCAGCACAACGTATTCGGAGAATCCTGCGGCTCGCTGCCTGAGCCAGTCGCCGTGAGCATCAGGGGTTATAAGTTGCCAAGCGCCCGCGGCTTCAATCCCTGCGATGCTGCCGAACCCCGCCACCTTCTGCAGTTTCTCCTCCCGACTGAGATAGTCACCAACGTCGTGGAAGTGAACCTGGCCAGTAGCCTTCGCTTTCGGATTCTTCACGAGAACTGAGATGGCAATGGGTGCCCGACTACCTCCGCCGAACACCTTGCCCCCTTCCTTACGGGAAAGCTCGCCAACCGTGCGCTGATTCCCTCTGAGGTGGAAAACGTAGATGTTGCTAAACTCATTGACCAAACATCGTCTCATGCCATCGGAGCTGATGGCGTCTAGAAATCCAGCGTTCGTTACGAAACCGATGATCCCGGCGGCCCCAATGCGGTCGCTAGCCCACCTAATCGCGCGGATGTAGCTGTTGTAGAGCGAGCGCACCATGCGAATTTCCGAATGCTCCGCGTAGGTGGTACGGATGCGGGTGTCAAGAGACGGGTACTCGATGTTTTCGTTGATGTCATTTGCGCTTTCCTGGCCATCAGAGTACGGCGGATTTCCAACGATGACTCGAATGTCGAGCTTCTTCTGCCGCTTCCGCCGCGCGCTGTTATTTACCAGCAGCGCGTCGACGAGGTCCTCCTTCTCATACATCTGGAAGGTGTCCGTCAAGCAGATGCCCTCGAACGGCTGATAGTCGCCACCCACGATGCCGTGGTAGACCGCCTCGATGTTAATGGCGGCAATGTAATAGGCCAGCAGCACAATTTCGTTGGCATGGATTTCGTACTTGTACTTGTGAGGCAGGTGCTCGGATGCAATCAGGCCGCTTTGCAGCAGTCTGGTGACGAACGTGCCAGTGCCGACGAATGGGTCGATGATGTGCACCCCCTTGCTGCCAAGCGTTAGGCCGAATTCAGCTTCCAAGATGTGGGCGACGCTATGGATGATGAAGTCCACCACTTCGACCGGCGTGTAGACGATGCCCAAGCGCTCGGTCATACGCGGAAAGGCGTTGCGGAAGAACTTGTCATAAAGCTCTACAACGATCTTCTGTTTACCGGCGGCATTGTCGATTCCTTCGGCTCGCAGCTTTACGCTGTCGTAGAAGCCTTCGAGCGTGTCGGACTCCTTGTCTAATCGGTGCTCCTGCAAGGCATCCAGTACGCCTTGCATGGCCTGGGACATCGGGTTTTTGCTGGCAAAGCTGTATCCCTCGAATAGGGCGTCGAACACTGGTTTGGTGATCAGGTGCTGGGCAAGCATCTCAACGATTTCAGCATCGGTGATGCTGTCGTTGAGGTCGTCGCGCAGTTCCTTCGCGAAACTGTCGAACGCGGTGCGTTCTCGCGTATTGGCAGGGTCTTCGATCAGGGTGGTGATGCGCGTGATGTGTGTGCGAGCAATCTTAGCGATGTCGTTCGCCCAGTCTTCCCAGTGGCTACGGTTGCCGACCTTTTGCACCAGCTTGGCGTAGATCGCGCGCTCGATCTCACCGATCTCGAACGGGAGGTCAAGGTTGTCTTCCTTGCCGGCGCGCTTCGCCGGAATCGCCCCAATAACGCCGCCACCTTTGCCCGCAACTTTGGCACCTCCTGGGGCCTTCTGCTGTCGCTTTTGGATCTTGTCGGTGATGGCGATGACCTCCATCTTTTTCACGTCCTTGCCGATCAGGTCCAGCTTGTTGACCATCGCGTCAAAGCGGTCGTCGTGCGAGCGAAGGGCCTGCAGCACCTGCCAGACAACCTTGTACGTCTTGTTGTCGTTCAACGCCTCGTGCGGCTCGACGCCGGCAGGGATCACCACCGGCAGTACTACATAGCCGAGCTTCTTGCCTGGCGCATTTCGCATCACCCGGCCCACGGACTGAACGACGTCCACCTGGGAGTTACGCGGGGTCAGAAACAACACGGCGTCCAGCGCGGGCACGTCGACACCTTCGGAGAGGCAGCGCACATTGCTGAGAATGCGGCAGGTATCCGCTGGCGGCTCTGACTTGAGCCACGCCAGTTTCGCTTCCTTCTGGCTGGCGCTCATGCTTCCGTCGACGTGCTCTGCCTCGCAGGCTAGATTGGTCATCTCCTCTTCGTCCGCGCTGGCCTGATATGCCTCCACCACGGCCTGAAACATCCCTGCGATATTCTTGGAGCTGACCTTGTGGGTCTTGGCACCTTTCTGGATCTCAATCACTTGACAGAACGCCACCGCGCGACGCATGGCGTCACTGTCGGCCGTCAGGGACTCTGACAAACCCTGCTTCGACAGCGCCTTCCAGCAGCCGACGATCTTCGCCGCGTCGTCCACTTTCAGCTGATTGTTGCCGTCCTTGAATAGACCTTGCAGGCGGCGGCTCACGTGGGCCTCTTCCACTGCCAGCACGATGACCTTGTAGTCCACCAGCAGGCCGCGCTTGACCGCCTCCGAGAAGGTGATGACGTGCAGTTCGGGGCCGTACAGGGCTTCGTCGTCCATTGAACAGAGGGCGACGTTGTCCCGCTCGGCGCTCGCCTTAGCCAGGTCGCCGTAGATTCGCGGCGTAGCCGTCATGTAAAGGCGCTTGGCAGCACGGATAAACGCGCCGTCATGAACCTTGACAAAACTGCTCTCATCGTCGTCGTCGAAGGTGGCGCCCGTGGTGCGGTGGGCCTCATCGCAGACGATCAGGTCGAAGTCCGCTAGCCCTCGCCGCTGCGCCTGGCTGACTACGTCAATGGAGTGGTAGGTGGCAAAGACGACGCTCATGTGCTGCGCGTCATGGCGCTTGGCCATTTCGTCTGCCAGCCGCTGCGGGTTGGTGGTGGCAGGGTAGCGCAGCTCGTGCGTGAAGGTTTGAACGGTGTCATCGTCCTTCTTGCGCTTCTTGCCCACGTCGCTGTCCGAGCACACCGCGAAGCTGTGCAGCGGGACATCGCTCTCTTGTGTCCATTCGGTGAGGCTCTGCGACAAGAGAGCCAAGCTGGGCACAAGAAAAAGCACCCGCTTGCCAGCGCCTGCCTGCCGTTCGGCGATCTTCAGGCTGGTGAAGGTCTTGCCAGTGCCGCAAGCCATGATGAGCTTCCCGCGCTCTTCGGTTTGAAAGCCGTGCTCCACCGCTTCGAGGGCACGAACCTGGTGCTCGCGCAGGGTCTTCTTAGGCTTGAGGGGGATCGCCTTCGTAGGCTGGTACGCCGACCAGTCGATTTGGCTGCTCTCCAGGTCGTTCAGATTGATCGTGATGCAGGGTGGCTGCTGGTCTTGCAGCGCGTCCTTGGCGTGCTCGTTCCAGTTGTCCGTCGTGGTAACGATGACGCGCTGGGAAAACGTCTTCTTCCCAGAGGCGGTGAAGAAGCTGTCCAGATCGCCCTTGGTGACGCGATAGTCCTCGGCGTAGAACTTGCACTGGATCGCGTGAAACTCATCGGTCTTCGCGGTCTTGGCGACTAGATCGATCCCGACGTCGCGCCCGTCCAGCCCCTGGGCAGCAGCCCAGGCGGCATATGTCCAGACATCGCTGTACAGGTCGCGGTAGGTCGCCTCGTTGCGAAGGTAGGCGACGATCAGCTCCTCGAAGTAGCTTCCTTTTTCCCGTTCAGAAACCGCAGCGTGGCGGAAGATGTTGAGCAGATTCGACAGAGCTGACATTTGTTCCTCTTTTTTGCTTGCTGGTGTCGGTTTAGGATCCGACTTGTTTGATCTATGGTGACCGTGGCGAAACCAAATCATGACCGTAACAGGCTGGCAGTCTGCCAGAGGTCAGATTCGACATGTCGCAGATCGCTCCAGTGCGACGTCGTCCTTGGGCAGAGCCATTGCGGGGCGCTCGGATCCGCCGTGGCATGCATGTCGTCACTGACGCGATGAAGCGCGGCGCCCCGTGCGATCTGCCGCCTCCTGCTTGCGCGCTATGGCATCGCGTAAGGACTGAATGCCTTCTTCCACATCGAACGCGACAATGGGCGGCAGGTTGAATCGCAGTGGCGACAAGAAGGGAGCCAGTTCGTCGGCGCTTCGATCCTTGATGTAGGTCGCGTGGCCTTGCCCATCTCCGCGCCCATGGCCGGCAATTTCATTTCGCACGCGGTCGGGCATATCTATGCGGTCGCAGGCGGTGAGGAAGGTGTGCCGAAACGAGTGGAAGGTTTGCGTGCTGTCGCGCCTTATGGAAAGCTGCCGCCCCATCAAGCGCTCGTTGAACCACTGCCCCGCGTACTTGCCATACCCCTTGAGGCGGTCGTGCGTCAGTTCGGGAAAGAGCCTCGCCTCCCGGAGCTTTCGAAGCGCCTGAACATAAGCGGGCAGCCCGAGCCTGACCAGTTCGGGATGCATCGGGATGATGCGAATCGAGTTCAACGTCTTCAGCCGCTTGTCGGTCACACCACGTGGGACGTCGTCCTGTTCGTCGACATCGACCTTTCCCTCGCCGTCAGGGTTGAAGTCGATGAACCAGGTCCCAGCCTCGGTTTGAACCAGATCCTTTAAGTAAAGCTGGCTCAATTCGTTGATTCGGGCGCCGGTATACAGCCCCATCAGCGGCAGCCAGTAGTACAGGGGCTGGAAGCGGTGGTATAGCCCTCGGGCAGTTCTCTGGCCTTTGCCGGTCTGGTACCACTCCAGTCCAAAAATCTGGCCCAAGATCGCATCGGAGAAGGGAAGACGCTTGTCCTGCGCACGTACCGTGGCGCGGGTCTTGACCACAGTGTTCGCTGCCGGATTGCGAACCATGTAGTCGTTCGCAGCGGCCCACACGAACGCCTCTCCGATTTTCATGATGTAGCGCCCAGCTCGGGCTTCATCGTAGGTAGGCAAGCCCGTGCCGGCCGCGAAGTCGATAAGCTCTCTGAGGGTCTTGCCCTTGTTCCTGGCCTTGACAGCACGAAGTTGGCTGGGCACGGTCATAAGGCGCTTACGGTACTCCGCGATCATCTCGCGATCGATGCTGCCAAGGGGTGGGTCGTCCATCAATTCAACAAACATCTGACAGAGTCGTTCGTTCTGCTCGCGGGTTGCCGGCGCCCAGGGCTTCGCAGCGTAGAACTCCTTGAGCATGGTGCTCGTGCGGGTTCCCTTGTGCTTGTATGCCGGCCCGTAGCTGGCCTTTTCGACCACCGCCGCAAGCGACGCCTCAAATACGTTCGGGGCGGCTGGTTCGGGGGCAGAGCGCACTCCGTGGGCTGCGAGCATGCCGACGCTGACCTTGGCGGCCAAGTTGGCTCGAATGGCCTCGGCGTCTGCCTTGTCGATCAGCAGCGAGCCAATTGGAACCGTGGTGCCAGGGTAGGGCGCGACGACGGCTGATCTCCGAAGGGCATCACGGAAGAACAGGCTGTCGGTGAACATGCCGTTTTCAACGAAGGCTAGGGAGTTGAGCCTGAGATGCAAAGCGCCGAACACCGGACCCAGGGGACGGCCAGAGAGGGTTTCGCCCACGTCCAAAACGAGCGAGCGCCCTCTCGGGTCGTCGTTCACCAGCTCCTCGCGCGGCACCTCAGCGCCGAGCCACCCGTCGGCCATCAGGCGGAGCATCGACCTTCTCGCCGACGCTTCGCGAAGCAGGGTCTCGACCTTGAGGCCGGCGGCATCGGCAGCATCAGCCAAGCTGATCAGGCCGGTGGTCAAAAGGACGGGCGAACCCGTGGTGAGCTTCTTCGCGTCAATCATGGCTTGGATACGTTGGAAGTCCTTCTTCCAACCGAGAGCTACCTCCAGCGCGAGGCGAGCAGCCACGCTGTAGTCGGAGGTGTTGAGCGTCCTGCGAAGATCCGAACTCCCGAGGACGCCCCTTAGCGTTTCCGGGACCCGGATTCTGGCGTAGAAAATGCCGCTTCGGCGGCGGTAGAAGTAGGCCATGTGTCACACAGATGTGGCACAGGGATGTGGCGACATGCCACCGTCGACGCCCTAAGTCCTTGACCGGCAAGGACTTCTTCTACATGTGGAGCGGGTGAAGGGAATCGAACCCTCGTATGAAGCTTGGGAAGCTGCCGTTCTGCCATTGAACTACACCCGCAGCAGTCGCGGATTCTACCGGCAGTTACGACAGGCAGCCGACGTTGGCCGCTTACAGCTTCCAACGTCCGGCGCCCGCTTCGACCCTCCGCTCGGTCGATTCATGCGACCTGCCACGATCCCGCCTCCCCAACCCGATGGAGGCCCCTTACCCGCTTTGTGCGCAAACGCACATTGCCATAAACCCGCCGCACTCACCATCGAAAGCGTCCGCGGCAATTCGCGATGCGACAGGCGACGCGCGTATCGAGCCAACCGGACATGGACCTTGACTTTGACTTTGGGAGTCGATGATGAAGCACACCTTTCCTTTGACCTGGCGACAGCCAGCCGCGGCGCTCGCAGCGGCGGTACTGGCGGCCGGCCCCATCCTGGCGCACGGCCAGCTCGCCTTCCCGCCACGCAAGGCGCAGAGCGCGCCCCTGACGCTGCTGCTCAGCGGGCCCGCGGGTGAGCACTCGTCGCTGGTCTATGCCGCGGACAGCGGGTGGCGCATGCAGCCGGGCTGGAACGTCAAGGCGGATGCGGCCGACGGATCGCGACTCACACCCGCGGCATTGGCCACCGCGCCCCAACCGCCGGCCGAAGCGCCCGCGCTGGTGCGGCCGCTGACGGTGTTCCTCGACGGTCCGACCGGCTTCACCTTCGTCTACGTGGCCGATGAAGGCTGGAAGTTCGTCGGGCAGATCGCCAACCCTGGTCGTTAATCGCCGTGGGCCGGCGCGCCTGGTTCTTCAGCGTGCTGGCCGTCTGGGCGGCGATGCACGCCTGCGGGGTGGTTGCACAAGAGGCGCGCCAGCCGTTCGATGATCCGTCGATCGCCCGCGCCTGGCAGGCTCTGCGTACCGTCGATTGCGAGCGTTGCCACGGCGCGGGCCACATCGGATTGGCAGCACCCTCCATCGTCGACTACGCCCGCACGCAAGAGCGGGAGGCCTTCATGCGGATGGTCTTGGATGGCGACCCGCCACGGGGCATGCCGGGCTACCGCGGCAATGCGCTGGTGCGCGAGAACATCGACGGCATCTACCGCTACTTCCGCGGGCGCGCCGACGGATCCATCGGGGCGGGCGACCGACCGGGACGATCCGAGCATTGATTGGCCCATGGCGGCGCGTGTCCCGGCACGTACTGCCGCAATCCCGCGGCTTGCGTCACTACGGAAACTGCACCGCTGGACCCTGCGCCTTCTGCCCGGGCGGTACGTAGGCCGGCGCCGCCGTGCCAGCAGGTCCCAACGAGCGGGTGTAGGCGTAGATGGCTTTCAACTCGGCGTCGCTCATGTCGCGCACGTTGAACCAGGGCATGGGGGGCCGCGGCTCCATATGGCGCGCATGGTGCAGCCACTGGCGTTCGGTCATGCTGGCCATCATGAGGCGCAGGTTGGTCGCATAGGTCGTGCCCCATGGGCCCGCCCACCCGAGGCTGTCGCCGGTCAGCCAGAGCTTCTCGTCGACCTTGCCGTTGTTCTGTGCATAGCCGGGCGTGTGGCAGTCGTTGCAGCCGGCGATCCGGATGAGATGGCGGCCTCGTTGCAGCGGATCGCGGCTCGGCTCCGGCGGGCCGGCGAGGGCGGCAGATGAGGCGAAGGCGATCACGGCGGCAGCGATGATCATTCGATGCAGTGTCATGGGGTGCTCCTTGAATACACGTTGGAAAACATCACTTCTTGGCGCCGGCGCGGCGAGCCGGGCCGGCCGGTGCCGCGGCGTCCACCAGTGCCCGGATGGCCCAGCGCCGGACCTTGCGTGCCTCCGCATCGTCCAGGCGGAGCACGTCCTTGAAGACCACCATCGCCTCCGGGCCCACCACCAGTGCGAGCGCGTGCTTGAGACGCTTCAGTGCCGCAGGCTTGAAGCGGTCGCGGGCCGGGGCCAGCGCCGCTTCGATCAGCGGCGTGCGGCGGTTCTGGCGCGCCGGCACCTGCGCGTCGATCTCGCCGCGCGCGCTTCGCTCCAGGGACTGCGCCAGCATCATGCGAAGCGGCGCCTCGTTGGCCGTGATCATGGCGTGCAGCGCCTGGTCCACGTGCTCGAGGCGCGCGACCACGTCATGGGCCGGGGCACGGCGCAAGGCGTCCTCGGCCTGCGGCGTCTCGATATCGATGGAGGCTTCCAGATGCAGCGCTTCCATGTTCGGAAAGTAGCGGTAGGCGGTGGCACGCGACACCAGCGCCTGCTCGGCGACCTCCTCCAGCGTGGGCCGGCGCCCCTGCCGCGCCAGTTGCGCTGCCGCCTCCAGCAGCGCCTTGCGGGTGCGCTGCTTCTGCTGGGGGCGGCCCCGTTGCCCGGCCATGCTCAGGCCGTCTGGGGAAGCTGCTGCAGGATGGCGCCGATGTCGACCCAGACGTTCTCCCTGCGGATGTCGCCGCTCTCGGCGAACTCGATCACATGCAGCAAGCGGAAGGCGAGCGGGCGGTCGCGGCCCTCCAGGCCGAAGGGGCGGCCCGGCGCCTTGCCGGTCCACAGCGAGTCGTCGACCATGAAGTCGTTGCCGTACAGGCGGCGCAGCGACTGCACCTTGCCTTCCGACAGATCGGCGAACAGCGCTTCGTAGAAAGGGCGCGCGGCATCGCGGCCGCGGCTCGGGCCGCTGGGCCAGCCGACGACGTCGTGTTCCACGTCGGCGGTGAGCGTGGCCAACACGCCTTGCACATTGTCCTGGGCTTCGAAGCCGAAATGCTCGTCGAGCTTGCGATCCATCTCGCTGGGGGTCATCACCATGGCGCTTTCCTTTTCTGGTTGGGCAGGGCGCGATGATAATGAGACAAGAATCTCATGACAAGAATTTAGTCTTGCCATTTGGCGTATGCCGATGGTTGTATGAGGCGCGATGGAATCGCTCGCCGGAGCCGCTTCCTGAACTTGGGAGAAGCCGAGCGCGTCGGGGCGAGCGACGGCACGGGCGACCTGGCTGCAGCAGTTGAAGCAGCGCTTCGACCGGGCAACCTGTCTCAGGCGAACCCGACGATCGGGCCGGCCGGGGGCATCCGCGTCAGCGCAGGAACACGCACGTCATGAGCAGCTCGACCGGGAACTGAAGCGCCGCCTGCACCGGCTGCGGCAGCTCCAGCGGCCGCATCAGCATCTTGAGCGTGGCGCCGGGACTGAGGTTGCGGCTGACCGTGCGGCCCATGCGGCCGCGCATCTCGCGCAGGTAGCGCGCGTCCTCCGTGCGCTCAGGCGAGCGGTTCTTTGCGATGTGGCGGATCGCACAATCGGCATCCTCGCTCTTGAGCTCCCAGGTGCGACGCGCCAGTGTGCCCAGCACGCGCACGCGGCTCAGGCCTTCCTCCTCGCGGTAGCGGCGGAAGAAGCGATAGAAATGCTTGTAGTGACTGACCTCGTCGTTCGCGATGCGGGTCGCGAGATCGATGAAGACCGGTTCGCGGATGCTGCGGGCCAGGGCGCGGTAGTAGGTGGCGGTGCCGGTCTCGACCACGCAGCGCGCCGACATTTCGAGCCCGCGACTGGGCGCCAGCAGTTCCACCTTGCAGTAGGTCGCGTACTCCGCGAGGAAGTTGCGGTAGGCGGGCTCCCAATCGAACTCCGGCCAGACATGCGCCACGTAGGCCCGCAGCGCCCTGCCGTGCTGCAGTTCCTCGGGCTCCCAGTGCTCGCGTAGCCAGGTGGTGACCTCGTCGTCGCCTTCGAAGAAGTCGACCAGGTTGCTCGTGTACAGGTCGGAGCCGCTCTCGACGAAGGAGGCCGAACAGGCGAGGTAAAAATGCGTCTCGTCGGACCGCACCTCGTCGAGCGGGATGCGGGAAAAATCCAGGTCCTCGATGCTCCAACGTGCGGTGTCGTCAGGCTGCATGGCAATACCTTACACCGATGGCGGTCGATGCGCGCGGTGTGTGTGGATCGAACCTGAGCGCCGGGCGCGCAGGCCGCCCGGGCAGCGGTCCGTCTCCAGAGGCGGTCCGGGGGGCGGCGAGGACAGGGTCAAACCTATAATCGACGGCTCAGCAGATCAAGCAGTCAGGTGGGTTCGATGCAGGGGCTGCCCGCTGCCGGCCGCCTGTCCCAGCACTCCAATCCAAAGATGAGCCAGCCCACCTTCAGCGTCGCGGACATCCGCAAGTCCTTCCTCGATTTCTTCGCCTCCAAGGGTCACACCGTGGTGCCGTCGAGCTCGCTGGTTCCGGGCAACGACCCGACCTTGATGTTCACCAACTCCGGCATGGTGCAGTTCAAGGACGTGTTCCTCGGCAGCGACAAGCGTCCCTACGTGCGCGCCGCGTCCGTGCAGGCCTGCCTGCGCGCCGGCGGCAAGCACAACGACCTGGAGAACGTGGGCTACACCGCGCGCCACCACACCTTCTTCGAGATGCTGGGCAACTGGAGCTTCGGCGACTACTTCAAGCGCGAATCGCTGAGCTGGGCCTTCGAACTGCTGACGCAGGTCTACAAGCTGCCGGCCGAGCGGCTCTGGGCGACGGTCTACCAGGAGGACGACGAGGCCTACGACATCTGGACGAAGGTGATCGGCCTGCCGCCCGAGCGCGTGGTGCGCATCGGCGACAACAAGGGCGGACGCTACATGTCCGACAACTTCTGGATGATGGCCGACACCGGCCCTTGCGGCCCATGCTCCGAGATCTTCTACGACCACGGCCCCGGCATCGCCGGCGGCCCGCCCGGCTCGCCGGATGAAGACGGCGACCGCTACATCGAGATCTGGAACAACGTGTTCATGCAGTTCGACATGCAGCCCGACGGCAGCGTGAAGCCGCTGCCCGCGCCCTGCGTCGACACCGGCATGGGCCTGGAGCGCCTGGCCGCGATCCTGCAGCATGTGCACAGCAACTACGAGATCGACCTGTTCGAGCGTCTCATCCAGGCCGCGTCGCGCGAGACCGGAGAAAAGGACCTGCACAACAAGAGCCTGCGCGTGATCGCCGACCACATCCGCGCCACCGCCTTCCTGGTGGCCGACGGCGTGATCCCCAGCAACGAGGGCCGCGGCTATGTGCAGCGGCGCATCGTGCGCCGCGCCATCCGCCACGGCTACAAGCTGGGGCAGAAGAAGCCCTTCTTCCACAAGCTGGTGCCCGACCTCGCGGCGCTGATGGGCGCGGCCTACCCCAAGCTGGTGGCCGACGAGCAGCGCATCACCGAGACGCTGAAGGCCGAGGAGGAGCGCTTCTTCGAAACGCTCGCCAACGGCATGGAGATCCTCGACGCCGCCCTGGCCGATGGCGCCAAGGTGCTGCCGGGCGAGGTGGCCTTCAAGCTGCACGACACCTACGGCTTCCCGCTCGATCTCTCGGCCGACGTCTGCCGCGAGCGCGGCGTGGAGGTCGACGCCGCGGGCTTCGATGCCGCGATGGAAAAGCAGAAGGCCGCCGGCCGCGCCGCCGGCAAGTTCAAGATGGACCGCGCGGTCGAATACGCGGGCGCGGCCAACGCCTTCACCGGCTACGAGCACCTCGAGGAACAGGCCCGCGTGCTCGCGCTGTACTTCGAGGGCGCACCCGTCCAGGAACTGAAGGAAGGCCAGCCCGGCATCGTGGTGCTGGACACCACGCCCTTCTATGCCGAGAGCGGCGGCCAGGTCGGCGACCAGGGCGTGCTGGTGGCCGAAGGCCTGCAGTTCGGCGTCGAGGACACGCAGAAGATCAAGGCCGACGTCTACGGCCACCACGGCATGCAGACGCAGGGCACGCTCAAGGTGGGCGACGCGGTCACGGCGCGCGTCGACACGGCGCTGCGCGCCGCCACCATGCGCAACCACAGCGTGACCCACCTGATGCACAAGGCCCTGCGCGAAGTGCTGGGCACGCATGTGCAGCAGAAGGGCTCGCTCGTCGACGCCGACAAGACGCGCTTCGACTTCGCGCACAACGCGCCCGTGACGCCCGCGCAGATCCTCGAGATCGAGCGCCGCGTCAACGCCGAGATCCTGGCCAACCAGGCCACGCAGGCGCGCCTGATGGACATGGAGTCGGCCCAGAAGACCGGCGCCGTCATGCTCTTCGGCGAGAAGTACGGCGAGACCGTGCGCGTGCTCGACATCGGCTCGAGCCGCGAGCTGTGCGGCGGCACGCACGTGGCGCGCACCGGCGACATCGGCCTGTTCAAGATCGTGAGCGAGGGCGGCGTGGCCGCCGGCGTGCGCCGCATCGAGGCGGTGACCGGCGCCAACGCATTGGCCTACCTGCAGGCGCTCGAGGCCACGGTGAACAGCGTGGCCGCCACGCTCAAGACGCCGGTGCCCGAGGTGCAGCCGCGCCTCGTGCAGGTGCTGGAGCAGGTGCGCGCGCTGGAGCGCGAGGTCGGTGCGCTGAAGGGCAAGCTGGCGTCGTCCAAGGGCGACGAGCTGCTGGCCCAGGCGGTGGAGGTCAAGGGCATCAAGGTGCTGGCCGCCAAACTGGACGGCGCCGATGCCAAGACGCTGCGCGAGACCATGGATAAGCTCAAGGACAAGCTCAAGACCGCGGCCATCGTGCTGGCGGCGGTCGACGGCGCCAAGGTCCAGCTGGCGGCCGGCGTCACGGCCGACAGCATGGGCAAGATCAAGGCCGGCGAGCTGGTCAACTTCGTCGCCCAGCAGGTGGGCGGCAAGGGCGGCGGCAAGCCCGACATGGCGATGGCCGGCGGCACCGACGCGGCCGGGCTTCCCAAGGCGCTCGCCTCGGTCCAGGACTGGGTCTCGCAGCGGGTCTGACCCTAGCCCTGCCGGGCGCGTCCGTGCCATAGTCGCGCGGATGAAAGGGGCTTTCCCGTTGTTGCTGACCCTGCTCTCCGCCCTCGGCGCCGGCGCCGCACTGGCGGCCGGGCCCGCCCAGGCGGTCGGCTTCGAGGGGCGCGACGGTACGCGCATCACCGGCTGGCTGATGCTCCTGCGCCCGCGTGCTGGCCTTGCTTCGGCAGGCCCTCGCCCATGAATGAAGTCTTGCCCGTCGATGTGCTGGTGATGGGCGCGGGTGCCATCGGCTGCTACATCGGCGGCAGCCTGGCGTCCGAGGGCGTGCGCGTGCTCTTCGTCGGCCGCCCGCGCGTGCTCGAGGCGCTCGAGCGGCATGGGCTGCGGCTCAGCGACCTGGACGGCGGCGAGCGCTACATGCCGCCCGGCTCGCTGCAGCTGGCCGAGCGCATCCCACCCGGCGTGCGGCCAGGCCTGGTGCTGCTGACCGTGAAGAGCGGCGCGACCGCGCAGGCCGCAGCCGAGCTCGGCGCGGCGCTGCCGGCGCGCACGCCGGTGATCTCGCTACAGAACGGCATCTCGAATGCCGCCACGGCCGCACGGATGGCACCGACGCTGCACGTGCTCCCGGGCATGGTGCCGTACAACGTCGCGGAGATCGGTCACGGCGCCTTCCACCGCGGCACCACCGGCCGCCTGGCCGTGCAGGATGACGCGGTGCTGCGGCCCTGGCTGGCCGTGTTCGCGCGCGCCGGCGTGCCGATCGACCGGCAGGCGAACATGCTGCCGGTGCAATGGGGCAAGCTGCTGCTCAACCTCAACAACCCGGTCAATGCGCTGTCCGGCCTGCCGTTGCGCCAGCAGCTGCTCGACCGCGGCTATCGCCGCTGCCTCGCGGCCCTGATGGACGAGGCCCTGGAGGCGCTTGCTTGGGCGAACATCAAGCCGGCTCAGCTGGCCGCCGTGCCGCCGCGCCTCATGCCGCTGATCCTGCGGCTGCCGGACGCCCTGTTCCGCGTGGTCGCGGCGCGCATGCTGCGCATCGACGACAAGGCGCGCTCCAGCATGGCGGACGACCTGGCGCTGGGCCGCGGCACCGAGATCGACGCGCTGTGCGGCGAGGTGGTGCGGCTCGCGCGCTCCAATGGCGCCCGCGCGCCGAGGAGCGCCAAGATGGTGGCGCTGGTGGAAGCCTGGCCGCAGCGGCCGCACCCGATCCCGGCCACGGAGTTGCTGTCGGCGCTGGGCGTGAAATGACGCCCACCCGCAGCCTCGTCATTCGAGAAGGAGCGGCATGCGTGTCCTGATCCTCGGCAGCGGCGTCATCGGAACCACCGTGGCGTACTACCTCGTCAAGTCCGGGCACGAGGTCACGGTCCTCGATCGCCAGGATGCGCCGGCGCTCGAGACCAGCTACGCCAATGCCGGCGAGGTCTCGCCGGGCTACTCGGCGCCCTGGGCCGGACCCGGCGTGCCGCTGAAGGCCGTCAAGTGGCTGCTGATGCGCCACAGCCCGCTGGTGATCCGGCCGATGCTCGATCCGGCCATGTGGCGCTGGGGCATCGCGATGCTGTGCAACTGCACGCAGGCGCGCTACGAGACCAACAAGAGCCGCATGGTGCGGCTGGCCGAGTACAGCCGCGATTGCCTTCGGCAGCTGCGCGCCGACACCGGCATCCGCTACGACGAGCGCGCGCGGGGCACGCTGCAGCTGTTCCGCACGCAGAAGCAGCTCGACGGCACCGGCAAGGACATCGAGATACTGAAGGCCTACGGCGTGCCCTACCAGCTGCTGGACCGCGAGGGCTGCGTGCAGTACGAGCCGGCGCTGGCCGCGGTGCGGCAAAAGTTCGTGGGCGGCCTGCGCCTGCCCGGCGACGAGACCGGCGACTGCTTCAAGTTCACGCAGGCGCTGGCGCGGCTGGCCGAGGCGGCGGGGGTGCGCTTCCGCTTCGGCGTGACCATCACCGACATCGCGCGCGATGCCGAAGGCGTGGCCGCGGTGCATACCGATGCCGGCCCCTTCCGCGCCGACCGCTACGTACTGGCGCTGGGCAGCTATTCGCCGCGGCTCGTGAAGCCGCTGGGCATTCGCCTGCCGGTGTACCCGGTCAAGGGCTTTTCGATCACCGTGCCGATCACCGATGCCGCGATGGCGCCCGAATCCACGGTGATGGACGAGACCTTCAAGGTCGCGGTGACGCGCCTCGGCGAGCGCATCCGCGTCGGCGGCACCGCGCAGCTTTCGGGTTACGACCTGCGCCTGGACGATCGCCGGCGCGACACGCTGGAGCACGTGGTCACCGATCTGTTCCCGCAAGGCGGCAACGTCGCCGGCGCTGAGTTCTGGACCGGCCTGCGGCCGATGACGCCCGACGGCACGCCGCTGCTCGGCACCACGCCGGTCCCGAAGCTGCTGCTGGCGACTGGCCACGGCACGCTGGGCTGGACCATGGCGGCCGGCACGGGGCGGGTGATGGCCGACCTGATCGCGGGCCGTGCGCCCGAGATCGATATGGAAGGCCTCGGCCTGGAACGCTACGCCTGAGCGCCGGCCGGCGCCACGCTCGCGCCCTGGATGCGATGCCGCGCCAGCGCCTCGGCCACGAAGCCGTTGGCTTTCATCTCCTCGACGAAGGCGCTCAGCGCGGCGGCCGCTTCGGCGCCGCGCGAGGCCGGCGTCCCCATGGCCTGCTGGATCACCATGAAGCGCCCGGGCAGCAGGCGCAGGCCCGGTGAGCGTGCGGCTTCGGCTTCGAGCACCTGCCGGATGCCTGCGGCCACCTCGACCTCCCCGGCGTGCAGGCTGTCGAACACGCCCTGCGCGCCCTGCACGCGCACCAGTCGGGCCTTCTGGATCTCGCGCGTGAGGAAGAGGTCATAGGCGCTGCCGGTGCCGACCGCGATCCGGATGCCCTCGCGGTCCACGTCCTCATTGCGCTGCAGTCCGGCGCCCGCGGGCACGAGGTAGGCGCCCTCGATGAGCACATAAGGCGCGGTAAAGCCGAGCCCCTCGCTGCGCGCGGGGTCGATGGCGAAGAAGCCGATGTCGGCCTTGTCGTTGCGCACCGCATCGACCGAGGCCGCGGCTTTCTCGAACACGACCAGCTCGAGGGGCACGCCCAGACGCTGCGCGAACTGGCGCGCCAGGTCGACCGACACGCCGACCGGCTCGCCGGTGGCGGCATCCTTGTTCGCGAGGATCGGATTGCCGAGATTGATGGAGGCGCGCAGCGCGCCGGTGGGCGTGAAGGCCTGGACCACGGAAGCGGGCATGTGCATGGGCGCCTCTCAGTTCCGCCAGTTGCCGGTGTTGCGGGTGCCGGCATCGGCGAACGGCTCGCAGTCGGTCACGCGCTCGCCGCATAGGGGCGTGATCTCCGCCGGGTAGCTGCGGGTCTCCAGCGTGGCGGCCTGCAGCGGATGGAGGGCGAAAAGCCAGAGCGCGGGGAGGGCGGTCGCGAGTCGTTTCATGGGGCGGTCCGTGGAAGGCTGCGGGCTGCCAGTGTAGGGGGCCGGTCGTCCCCCGCGCGACCGACGTGCCGACCCGCGCGCCACGATGCCCTGCCTCTCGGCTTCGCCGGTTCCGTGCTGGACACAGGGTTTATGCCTAGACAACCTGAGCACTTCGGGATTATTCTTCGTGCATGCGTTCCAAGAATAAATCAATGTTTTATTAGTGGAACAAATGAAGCCTTCGCCCAACCACGAATCGAACCCACGATGATGAAGCCCACCCGTCGCCAGGCGCTCGCGCTGGCCCTTTCCCTCGCCGCTGCCAGTGCTGCCGCTCCGACCTGGGCGCAGGGCTATCCGGCCAAGCCAATCACCCTCGTCGTCGCCTATCCGGCCGGGGGTGATACCGACGCGCTCGCACGCCTGTTCGCGGAAAAGCTGTCCAGCCGCATCGGCCAGCCGGTGGTGGTGGACAACCGTCCCGGCGCCAGCGGCGTGATCGGCAGCAACTTCGTGGCCAAGGCGCCGGCCGATGGCTACACGCTGCTGCTGGCGCCCAGCACCTTCTCGATCGCGCAGCTGGTGCTGAAGACCGGGGGCGGCGCCAGCTACGACGTGCTCAACGGCTTCACGCCGATCATCCAGCTCGGCACGCTGCCGCTGTTCCTGGTGGCGGGCGGGGCCTCCGGCTTCAAGAGCTTCAAGGACGTGCAGGGCGCCAAGGACAAGACGCTGTCCTATGCCAGCCCGGGCAGCGGCTCCCCGATGCACATCCTCGGCGAAATGGTCAACAAGGCAGCCGGCCTGAACCTCGGGCACGTGCCCTACAAGGGCGTGGCCCCGGCGGTCAACGACGTGCTGGGCGGCCATGTGCCGCTGACCTACATCACCTATGGTCCCGTCGCGCCGTACCTGGCGGGCGGCAAGATGCTGCCGCTCGCCGTCGCGGACCGCGTCCGCTCGCCGCTGGCGCCGAACGTGCCGACCTTCGCCGAGCTCGGCTACAAGAACGTCGAAGTCACAGCGTGGCACGGCTTGTTCGGGCCCAAGGGCCTGCCGCCCGAGATCGTGAAAACGCTCAACGGCCACTTCAACGAGATCCTCAAGATGCCCGACGTGGCTTCCAGGATGGCGGTGCTGGGCGCCTTGCCGCTGGGCGGCGCGCCGGACGTGCTGGCCAAGACCAATGCGGCGGATTTCGAGCGCTTCGGCAAGGTGATCAAGGAACTCGGCATCCAGGCCGACTGAGGCAAGGATGACCGACGTCAAAGCCGTTCCCGATCCCGAGAGCCTCCAAAGCCTCCTGGCCGAGCTGCCCGCGAACCTGCTCGCCGGCCGGCGCGTGCTGGTGACCGGCGCGGCGCGCGGGCTGGGGCTGGCGTTCGCCAAGTGCATCGCCGCGGCCGGTGCATCCGTGGTGCTGGCCGACATCCTGTCGGATTTGGCCGAGACCGAGGCGCAGGCCTTGCGCAAGGCCGGCTTCAATGCCCAGGCACTGGCGCTGGACCTGTGCGACCCCGCCTCGATCGAGACCGGTGCTGCCGCTGCGGTGCAAACGCTGGGCGGCCTCGATGGCCTGGTCAATAACGCCGCCATCACCAATTCCGGCGGCCGCGACGCCCAGGCGCTGGATATCGAGACCTGGGACCGCGTGATGGACGTCAACGTGCGCGGCACCTGGCTCATGAGCCGCGCCTGCCAGCCGGCCCTTGCACGGAGCGGGCGCGGTGCGATCGTCAACCTCGCTTCGGACACCGCGCTGTGGGGCGCGCCCAAGCTGCTGGCCTATGCCTCCAGCAAGGGCGCGGTGATCTCGATGACCCGTTCGCTGGCGCGCGAGTGGGGTGAGTCCGGCATCACCGTCAACGCGGTCGCGCCCGGGCTCACGCTGGTGGAAGCCACCGAGTACGTGCCGCTCGCGCGCCACCAGAAGTACCTCGAGGGCCGCGCGCTCCCGCGCGAGCAGCAGGCGGTGGACGTCTGCGGCGCGGTGCTGTTTTCCCTGTCCGGCCTGTCGCGCTTCGTGACCGGCCAGCTGCTCGCCGTCAACGGCGGCTTCGTGATGCACTGACTACCAAGGAGTTTTGAATGAGCGATTTGTCCGAGCCGAAGAAATTCGATGACAGCAAGGTAGGCGAAACCCTGCGCCGCCCCGAAGGCGCGAGCCTGGAGGCGTGGATGAACACCCGCATCGCCCGCTATGCCACCCGCAAGTACGACTGGGAGGCGCTGAAGTTCCAGTCCGACCTGGACCCCAAGTTCCGCCGCGCGCAGATGCGCTACGTGGGCACCGGCGGCACCGGCGTGGCGAGCGACGTCAACACCGTTCCGGCCGAGAGCTTCACCTTCTCGACCATGGTGATCCCGGCCGGCCACGAAGGCCCGCCGCATCTGCACGTCGACGTCGAAGAGGTCTTCTTCGTGCTGCGCGGCAAGCTGAAGGTGGTCCTGACCACGCCCGAGGGCGAGCGCTACGAGACCGTGCTGAGCGATCGCGACCTGATCTCCGTGCCGCCGGGCGTGTACCGCGAGGAAATCAACATCGGCGACGAGGATGCGCTGATGTGCGTGATGCTGGGCGCGAAGAAGCCCGTCACGCCGACGTACCCGGCGGACCATCCGCTGGCCAGGATCAAGCGCTGATCGGGACGTGCGAGAGCCATGAGCGACACAGCCGTCATCGATGCCCAGCCGCTGCCGGCCGCCGAGCTGGCGCGGCTCGATGCGCGCTTCCCGGCGCGCAGCGTGCCGGTACAGGGCGGCGCCGTGGTCTCGGTGCGCGAATGCGGCGCCGGGCCGGCGATCGTGTGCCTGCACGGCATCGGCTCGGGCTCGGCCTCGTGGCTGGACACCGCCTTGCTGCTCGAAGGCGAGGCGCGCCTGATCGCCTGGGACGCGCCGGGCTATGGCGCGTCGACACCGCTCGCCGCACAGGCGCCTGCCGCGCACGACTACGCGCAGCGCCTGCATGGCCTGCTCGACGCGCTGGACATCACGTCCTGCGTGCTGGTCGGCCATTCGCTCGGCGCGCTGATGGCGGCGTCCGCGGCGCGTCGCGGCTCGCCGCTGGCCGCGCGTATCTCGAGGCTGCTGCTGATCAGCCCGGCCTCGGGCTACGGCGCGCCCGGCCGTGCGCAAGCCCGCGCCCGCGTGCATGCCGAGCGCCTCGCGGCGCTGGCCGAACTGGGCATCGCCGGCATGGCCGCGAAGCGTGCGGGCCGCTTGCTGTCGGAGCACGCGAGCGAGACCGCGCGCCAATGGGTGCGCTGGAACATGGCGCGCCTGCATGAAGCGGGCTACCGCCAGGCCGTGGAACTGCTGTGCGGCGCCGACCTGCTCGCCGACCTTCCGCCCGCCATGCCGGCGCGCGTGGCCTGCGGCGCGCTGGACGTGGTCACCACGCCCGAAGCCTGCGCCGAAGTGGCCAGGCAATGCGGCGTGCCGCTCGAACTGCTGCCCGAGGCGGGCCATGCGAGCTATGTGGAGCAGCCCGCCGCAGTGGCCGCGCTGCTGCGCGAAGCCCTCGCGGGCTGATCGATCAACAAGAACGACGAGAGAACCTGAACCATGAGCAACGACCTGATCGAAGAGGGCGCCGAGCGCTACAACGTGCCGGCCCTGGAACGCGGCCTGCGCATGCTGTGCGAGTTCAGCCGCGAGAGCCGCACCCTGTCCGCGCCCGAGCTGGCGCGCCGCTTCGACCTGCCGCGCTCCACGGTCTTCCGCCTGCTCAGCACGCTGGAGAACATGGGCTTCCTGGAGCGCGCCGAAGGCGGCCGCGACTACCGCCTCGGGCTGGCGGTGCTGCGCCTGGGCTTCGAGTACCTGGCTTCGCTGGAGCTCACCCAGCTGGGCACGCCCTTGCTCAACCGCCTGTGCGAGGAACTGCGCACGCCCTGCAACCTGGTGGTGCGCGACGGGCGCTCCATCGTCTACGTGGCCAAGGTCGCGCCGCCTTCACCCTTTGCCAGCTCGGTCACGGTGGGCACGCGCCTGCCGGCCCATGCCACCGTGCTGGGCCGAATCCTGCTGGAAGACCTGACGCTGCCGCAGCTGCGCGCGCTCTATCCGGAAGACAAGCTGGAGACCTTCTCGCCGAGCACGCCGAAAACGGTCAACGAGCTCTTCGATATGGTCCAGGCCGACCGCGAGCGCGGCTACGTCCTGGGCGAGGGCTTCTTCGAGTCGAACATCTCCACCATCGCCGCGCCGGTGCGCGACCACAGCGGCCACATCGTGGCGGCGCTGGGGGCGACCGTCACCTCCGGCCACATCGACGAGTCCCGCATGGACGAGATGGTGCAGCGCGTGCGCGGCACGGCCGAGGAGATCTCGGGCCTGCTGAACTACGCGCCCGCCGGCAAGGCCAAGGTGGTCCCGCTGCGCAGCGCCTGAGGCCGACGACATGCCCGCATCCACCTCTTCCTTCTTCGCTGCCGATGCGCTGGCCGGCCGCGTGGCCGTGGTGACCGGCGGTTCGTCGGGCATCGGCCTCGCGACCGTCGAAGCCTTGCTCGATGCCGGCGCCTCGGTCGCGCTGTGCGGCCGCAATGCCGAGCGCCTGGAGCGCGCCGTGGAGGGCCTGCGCGAGAGCCGGCCGCAGGCCCGGCTCTTCGCCCAGCCCTGCGACGTGCTCGACCCCGCCTCGGTGAAGGCTTTCGCCGCGGCCAGCGAGGCGGCACTGGGCCCGGCCTCGATGCTGGTCAACAACGCCGGCCAGGGCCGCGTCTCCACCTTCGCCGACACCGAGGACGCCGCCTGGACCGAGGAGCTGCACCTCAAGTTCTTCTCCGTCATCCACCCGACGCGTGCCTTCCTGCCGCAGCTCGCGGCGCAGCGCACCGCTTGGGGCGATGCCGCCATCGTCTGCGCCAACTCGCTGCTGGCGCGGCAGCCCGAGCCGCACATGGTCGCGACCTCGGCCGCGCGCGCGGGCCTCCTGAACCTGGTGCGCTCCATGGCCACCGAGTTCGCGCCGCAGGGCGTGCGCGTCAACGGCATCCTGATCGGCCTGGTCGAGTCGGGCCAATGGCGCCGCCGCTTCGAGGCGCGCGAAGACAAGGCGCTGGGCTGGTCCTCATGGAGCGGCCGGCTCGCGCAGGACAAACACATCCCGCTGGGTCGCCTGGGGCTTCCGATCGAAGCCGCGCGCGCGATTCTTTTCCTGGCCTCGCCCCTCTCGTCTTACACGACGGGCAGCCACATCGACATCTCCGGAGGCCTTTCGCGCCATGCATAACCCATCCACTCCCGCGCAGGTCACGGCCGGTGCCGTCGTCGCCGCCTTCCTCGAGCAGTGCGGCGTCAAGGCTGCCTTCGGCGTGATCTCCATCCACAACATGCCGATCCTCGATGCCTTCGCGCAGCGCGGGGCGGTCCGCTTCATCTCCGCGCGCGGCGAGGCGGGCGCGGGCAACATGGCCGACGCCTATGCCCGCTCCACCGCCAGCCTGGGCGTGTGCGTGACCAGCACCGGCCCGGCCGCCGGCAACATCGCCGGCAGCATGGTGGAAGCCCTCACCGCCGGCGCGCCCGTGCTGCACATCACCGGCCAGATCGAGACGCCCTACCTGGACAAGGGCATGTCGTACATCCACGAGGCACCCGACCAGCTGGCCATGCTCAAGGCGGTCTCCAAGGCCGCCTTCCGCGTGCGCAGCGTCGACAACGTGCTCGGCACGCTCAAGCGCGCGGTGCAGGTCGCGCTCACGGCGCCCACCGGCCCGGTCAGCGTGGAGATCCCGATCGACATCCAGTCGGCGCTCGTCGCCATGCCGGCCGACCTGTCGCCGCTGCCCATCGAGGCCGCCTTGCCCTCGAAGGCCGGCCTCGACGCGCTGGCCGCGTACCTGGCGGCCGCCCGGCGCCCGATGCTGTGGATCGGCGGCGGCGCGCGCCACGCCCGCCACGCGATCCAGCGTCTTCAGAAGCTCGGCTTCGGCGTCGTCACGACCACGCAGGGCCGCGGCACGGTGCCCGAGGACGACCCCGGTTCGCTCGGGGCCTACAACATCCAGAAGCCGGTCGAGGCCTTCTACCAGCGCTGCGACGCGATGCTCGTCGTCGGCTCGCGGCTGCGCGGCAACGAGACGCTCAAGTACGAGCTCAAGCTGCCGCGTCCGCTGTACCGCATCGACGCCGATGCCGCCGCCGAAGGCCGCTGCTATGCGACCGATGCCTTCGTCTGCGGCGATGCCGCACTCGCGCTCGAAGGGCTGGCCGACCGCCTGGAGGCCATGCACTACAAGGCCGATCCGGCGCTGCTGACCGATCTGCGCGCCGCGCATGACGAAGCGGTCGCCACGTTGCGCGACGGCCTCGGCCCCTACGCCGAGCTCGTGCGCCAGATCCAGTCGGTGGCAGGGCGCAGCTTCAACTGGGTGCGCGATGTCACCGTCTCCAACAGCACCTGGGGCAATCGCGAACTGCGCATCTTCGAGCCGAGTGCGGGCGTGCATGCCACCGGCGGCGGCATCGGGCAGGGCATGCCGATGGCCATCGGCGCGGCCATCGGCGCGGCGGTGACCGGCTCGGGCCGCAAGACCTTCTGCCTGGCCGGCGACGGCGGCTTCATCCTCAACCTTGGCGAACTCGCCTGCATGGTGCAGGAAGAAGCGCCGATGGTGATCGTGCTCATGAACGACAAGAGCTACGGCGTCATCAAGAACATCCAGGACGCGCAGTACGGCGGCCGCCGCTGCTACGCCGATCTGCACACGCCCGACTATGCGCTGCTGTGCAAGTCGATCGCGCTGCCGCACGCCCGCGTGTCGCGCCTGGAGGATCTGAGAGGCCAGCTCGATGAGGCGCTGGCCGCGCGCGGCCCCTTCCTGCTGGAGATCGACATGCTCTCCGTCGGCGGCTTCAAGAGCACTTTCGCCGGCCCGCCGACCAACACCGTGACGCAGATCCCTGCGCTCGCGAAGTGAGGCACTGACATGTTGCGCGTGGCACTCATCGGTTGCGGCGCCATCGGGAGCTCGGTGATCGAGCTGCTCAAGGGCGACGCCTCGCTGGCGGTCGTGGCCGTGGTGGTCCCCCAGGAAGGCCTGGCCGCGGCGCAGGCGCTGCTGCAGAAGTTCGCGCCCGGCGTGCAGGCCGCGACGGCCGTGCCGGCCAGCGGCGTCGACCTGGTGGTCGAGACCGCGGGCCATGCGGCCATCGAGGAACACGTGCTGCCGGCGCTGCGGCGCGGCACGCCGTGCGTGGTGGCCTCGGTGGGCGCGCTGTCGGCGCAGGGCCTGGCCGAGAAGCTCGAGATCGCGGCCATCACCGGCGGCACCCAGGTGCAGCTGATCGCCGGCGCCATCGGCGGCATCGACGCGCTGGCCGCGGCGCGCATCGGCGGACTCGACAGCGTCCGCTACACCGGCCGCAAGCCGCCGCGCGCCTGGAAGGGCACGCCGGCCGAGCAGGGCCGCGACCTCGATGCGCTGAGCGCCGAATGCGTGATCTTCGAAGGCAGCGCGCGCGAGGCCGCCGCGCTGTATCCCAAGAACGCCAACGTGGCGGCCACCGTGTCGCTCGCGGGCCTGGGGCTGGACCGAACCCACGTGCGCCTGGTCGCCGACCCGGCGGTGGACGAGAACGTGCACACCGTCGAGGCCGAAGGCGCCTTCGGCCGCTTCGAGCTGAGCATGCACAACAAGCCGCTGGCGGCCAATCCCAAGACCTCCGCGCTCACCGTCTACAGCGCCGTTCGCGCCCTGCGCAACCGCGCCGCAGCGCTTGCCATCTGATTCATCATGATTTCCAACGAACTCCTACCCATCCACGTCGCCGGCGAATGGCGCCTGGGCGGCGGCGACGCCTACGAGAGCCTGTACCCGGCCACGGGCGAGCCCATCGCGCGCCTGAAGGCCGCGAACCTGGCCGATGTCGACGAGGCCATCGTGCGCGCCGACCTGGCCTTCCGCACCAGCGGCTGGGCGCAGAAGCTGCCGCACGAGCGCGCCGCCGTGCTGCACCGCGTCGCGCAGCTGATCCGCGATGAGGCCGAGCCGCTGGCGCAGAAGCAGCGCCTGGACAACGGCAAGCCGATCAACGAAACGCGCGCGCTGGTGGCGAGCGCGGCCGGCACCTTCCAGTTCTTCGCCGCCGCGCTGGAGACGCTGGAGGAGACCATCACGCCCTCGCGCGGCCCCTTCGTCACGATGAGCGTGCACGAGCCCATGGGCGTGGTGGCCGCCATCACGCCCTGGAATTCGCCGATCGCGAGCGAGGCGCAGAAGCTGGCGCCCGCGCTGGCCGCCGGCAATGCGGTGATCGTCAAGCCGGCCGAGGTCACGCCGCTGATGGCGCTGGAGCTGGCCCGCATCTGCGAGGCCGCCGGCGTGCCGAAGGGCATCGTGAGCGTGCTGCCGGGCAAGGGCTCGGTGATCGGCGATGCGATCACCAGGCATCCGCTGGTCAAGCGCGTGTCTTTCACCGGCGGCACCGCCACCGGCAAGCACATCGCCCATATCGCGGCCGACAAGATGATGCCGGTGTCGCTGGAGCTGGGCGGCAAGTCGCCCACCATGGTGCTGGAGGACGCCGACCTGGACCACGCGGTCAACGGCGTGCTCTACGGCATCTTCAGCTCCTCGGGCGAATCGTGCATCGCCGGCTCGCGTCTCTTCGTGGCGCGCCGCATCTACGACGAGTTCGTCACGCGCGTGGCCGAAGCGGCCAAGGCGCTGCGGGTGGGCGACCCGGCCTCGGAGCGCACCCAGATGGGACCGCTGATCACCGCGAAGCATCGCGAAAGCATCGAGCGCTACGTGGAGCTGGGCGTGTCCGAAGGCGGGCAGATCCGCACGGGCGGCGTGCGGCCGCATGGCGAAGGCCTCGAGCGCGGCTACTTCTACGCGCCGACCATCCTCGAAGGCCTCACGAACAGCGCGCGCATCAGCCAGGAAGAAGTCTTCGGCCCGGTGCTGGTCGCCATGCCCTTCGACGACGAGGAGACATTGATCGCGCAGGCCAACGACAGCGTCTATGCGCTGGCCGCCGGCATCTGGAGCCGCGACTTCAAGCGGGCCTGGCGCCTGGGGCGCGCGGTGCAGGCCGGCACGGTCTGGGTCAACACCTATAAGCAGTTCTCGGTCTCCACGCCCTTCGGCGGCTGGCGCGACAGCGGCCTGGGCCGCGAGAAGGGGCGCGAGGGCATCTTCCAGTACATGGAGCAGAAGAGCATGTACTGGGGCACCAACGAGCAACCGCTGCCGTGGGCCAACTGAAGGGAGTCATTGCCATGAGCGTTACCGGAATCGACCAGATCACCTATGCGGCGGACGACCTGCCGACCTGCCGCCGCTTTTTCTCCGACTGGGGCCTGGCGCTGAAGTCCGAGACGGCGGACCAACTCGTGTTCGAGTGCCTGAACGGCTGCCGCGTCGTCGTGGCGGCGATCGGCAAGCCCGGCTTGCCGGCCGCGATGGAGGAGGGCCCGACGCTGATCGAAGTGGTGTGGGGCGTCGAGAGCGAGGCCGATCTCGCGAGCTATGCCGTGGCCATTGCGCAAGATGCCGGCTTCGTCGAGGGCGAGGTCGAGGGCGCACGCCGTATCGGCTGCACGGACCCCAATGGACTTGCCGTGCGCCTGCAGGTCAGCCGCAAGCACGGCGTCGAGATCCAGTGCGGCGCGATGAACACCTGGAACGCCAAGCCCCGCATCAACCAGGCCGCGCCGATCTATGAACGCGCGACGCCCATCGAGGTGGGCCACGTCGTCTTCTTCGTCGCCGACGTGAAGGCCACCGGCGATTTCTATGCGAGTCGCTTCGGCTTCGTGGGCTCCGACAGCTACCCCCAGCGCGGCGCCTTCATGCGCTGCGCACCGGAGGGGGGGCATCACGACTTGTTCCTGCTGCAACTGCCCTCGGGCAAGCGCGGGCTCAACCACGTGGCCTTCACGGTGCGCGACATCCACGAGGTCTTCGGCGGCGGGCTGCATTTCTCGCGCTGCGGCTGGGAAACCCAACTGGGACCGGGCCGGCACCCGATCTCTTCGGCCTACTTCTGGTACTTCAAGAACCCGGCCGGCGGCCTGATCGAGTACTACGCCGACGAGGACCAGCTCACCGCCGATTGGCAGCCGCGCGAGTTCGAGCCGGGGCCGACCGTCTTCGCCGAATGGGCGGTCGACGGCGGGCTCGACGGGAACACGCGGCGGCAGAAGAACACGGATGCGCCCCAGGGCAAGTTCCTCACCGAAAAGAAATCATGACCCACTCCGCTTCCTGCTCGCGTCGCGCAGCCCGATTTGTCGAAGAGGCCCCGCCAGCGGCCAGGGCAGGCCGGTTGCGCGACGTGCTCCGAACCTGCGGCATCGCTGCGCTCGCCGCCCTTGGCTTCGCAGGCGCCTGCGCGCAGACGCCGGTCGAGAAGCAGCTCGCGAGCGACCGCTTCACCCTCGTCTCGCCGTTCCCGCCGGGCGGCCCGGTCGACACGCTGGCACGCGTGCTTTCCGAAGGCCTGGCCAAGCGCTATGGCCAGCCGGCGGTGGTCGAGAACCTGGCCGGCGCGGCCGGCAACATCGGCATCGACAAGGTCAAGCGCGCGAAGGGCGACGGCCACACGCTGCTGGTGGTGCCGGCCGGCAACCTCACGATCAATCCGACGCTGATGCCGAACTTCCCCTTCGACATCGAGAAGGACTTCGTGCCCGTCACCATGCTGGCCAAGGCGCCCAACGTGCTGGTGGCCTCGCCTTCGGCCGGCATCAAGAGCGCCAGGGAGCTGGTGGCGCAGGCCAAGGCCAAGCCGGGCACCCTGTCCTATGCCTCGCCGGGCGTGGGCAGCGGCCTGCACCTGGCCGGCGAGCTCTTCAAGCAGCAGGCCGGCGTCGACCTGCTGCACGTGCCCTACAAGGGCACGGCGCCGGCACTGAATGACGTGCTGGGCGGAGTGGTGCCGTTGATGTTCAGCAACCTGCCTGCCACGCTGCCCTTCATCAAGAACGGCAAGCTGGTCGCGCTGGGCGTGACCGAGGCCACGCGCAGCCCGGCCGCGCCGGAGATCCCGACCTTGGCGGAGCAGGGCATCCAGGGCGTGGCCGTCACCTCCTGGTACGGCCTGCTCGCACCCGCCGGCACGCCGCCGGCCGTGGCCGAGTAGTTGGCGCGGGATGCCGCCCAGATGCTGGCGCAGCCCGAGGTGCGCGAGCGCCTGAAGGCCCAGGGCATGACCGAGGCCACCATGAAGCCCGGCGAGTTCGCCAGCGCCATCCGCGACGAGACCGCCATGTGGGCCAGGATCATCAAGGCCCGCAACATCGTGGCCGAGTGAGACGCGCCGTCGCAGCCCGAATCCATTTCTCGTTTTTTGCCGGAGACCCACGATGCAACAAGACCGCTACCTCCAACCCCACCAGGCGCGCCAGCGCCCCGCCACGACCTACGAAGACCTGCTCGGCGATGCGATCGAGCGCGCGTTCGGCGACGGGGTCCACGACCTCGCCGGCCTGGTCGAACGGCTCAACGACAGCGGCCTCGCCACGCCCGGAGGCCAGCGCTGGACCGAAGACCTGTACCGCCTCGAAATGGCCAAGCTCGGCGCCTGAGGAGAACACACCATGACCACGATCGCCATCCAACCCGTCGCGCAAGACCCGGTGGACCATCTGCTCGAGATCGGGCTGAAGGACCTCTGGTATCCGATCTGCCCCTCGCACTTCATCGGCGAGAACCCCGTCTCCCTGCGCCGCCTGGGCCGCAAGCTCGCGCTGTGGCGCGACGGCGAGGGCAAGCTGCATGCGCTGGAGGACCGCTGCCCGCACCGCGGCGCGCCGCTGTCGCAGGGCGTGATCCTGGGCGACCGCCTGTCCTGCCCTTACCACGGCGTCGAGGTGCGCCATGACGGCGTGGTCACGCGCGTGCCCGGCAGCCCGGGCTGCAAGCTCGAGGGCTCGAAGGCCACGCGCCACTTCCACCTGGAGGAGCGCGCCGGTGCGGTGTTCCTCTACAACTCGAAGGAGTCGGTCGACGTGCCGCCGCCGCTGGTGCTGCCCGAGCAGCTCACGGACGATGCGCAGTACGCCTCCTTCCTCTGCTACGCCGAGTGGAAGGGCGACTACCGCTACGTGCTGGACAACGTGATGGACCCGATGCACGGGACCTTCCTGCACAAGCAGTCGCACTCGATGGCCGAGGGCGAGTCGCAGGCCAGGTTCGGCGTTCGCCCCACCGACCACGGCTTCGTCTTCGAGAAGGAAGGCCAGCGCAACGTGAACTTCGACTGGACCGAGTGGGCCGACACCGGCATCCACTGGATGCGGCTGGAGATTCCGTACCCGCGCACCGGCGGGCCCGGCGGCAACTTCATCATCGTCGGCGCCTTCGCGCCCATGACAAAGGGCATGACCGCGACCTTCTTCTGGCGCGTGCGCAAGCTGGCGCCGGGCTGGGAGCGCGACACCTGGCGCTTCCTCTACAAGAACCGCCTGGAGGCGCGCCACTGGCACGTGCTGGAGCAGGACCGCGTGATGCTCGAAGACATGGAGCCTGACGCCAACCAGCACGAGAACCTGTACCAGCACGACCTCGGCATCGTGCGGCTGCGGCGCCACATGCGCAACCTGGCGCAGGCGCAGCTGGAGCAGGCGGCGGCCTGACCGGTCCCACGCCTCCAACGCTCTTTTTTCGAGGTTCCCAGCCATGTCTTCCCCCACGCTGAATGCGCTCGTGCACACCATGCGCTACGAGGCCGACGGCATCGTCAGCGTCGAGTTCCGGCCGGCTTCGCCCGAGGTGGAATTCCCCGCCTTCGAGGCCGGCTCGCACATCGACCTGCACCTGCCCAACGGCCTGGTGCGCAGCTACTCGCTGTGCAACCCCTGCAGCGACCGCCAGCGCTACGTGGTCGGCGTGGCCAACGACCGCAAGAGCCGCGGCGGCTCGCGCTACGTGCACCAGCAGTTGCGCGTGGGCATGACGCTGCCGATCTCGGCGCCGCGCAACAACTTCAAGCTGGAGGAGGGCGCCGAGCACTCGGTGCTGGTGGCCGGGGGCATTGGCGTCACGCCGATCTGGTGCATGCTGCAGCGCCTGGTCGCCATCGGCAAGCCGGTGGAGATGATCTACTGCGCGCGCAACCGCAAGGAGGCCGCCTTCTGCGACGCCATCGAGGCGCTGGCGCGCGAGAACAAGGTTGCGCTGACCTGGCACTTCGATGCCGACAAGGGCGCGCCGCCCGATCTCCCGGCGATGCTGGCCGGCAAGAGCGCAGCCAGCCACTTCTATTGCTGCGGCCCGGCGCCCATGCTCGACGCCTTCGAGAAGACCTGCGAGCAGATGGGCTATGCGCACGCGCACGTCGAGCGATTCGCCGCCGCGCACGTGGAGGCGCCCAGCGCCACCGAGACCTACGTGGTCGAGTGCGCCAGGAGCGGCAAGAGCGTGGAGGTGCCGCCGGGCAAGTCCATCCTCGACAGCCTGATCGACGCCGGCCTCAACCCGGACCACAGCTGTAAGGAAGGCGTGTGCGGCGCCTGCGAGACGAAGATCGTCTCGGCCGGCGAGATCGAGCACCGCGACGGCATCCTCAGCAAGGCCGAACGGGCCGCCAACAAGACCATGATGATCTGCGTCTCGCAATGCAGACGTGGGCCGCTGGTGCTGGACATCTAGTTTCCCAACTCTCTTTCCAAAAAAATCCAATGAAGAAGTCTCTTGTGGCCGCGGCCGCATGCGCGGCTGCGGCCGGCGCGTGGGCGCAATCCTCTTCGGTCCAGGTCTTCGGCGTCGTCGATGCCGCCGTCGCCTACACCACCGGCTCGGGCTACGGCTCCGCCAGCAAATGGCAGCTCACCAACAGCGGCAACACCTTCAGCCGCCTCGGCTTTCGCGGCACCGAGGACCTGGGCGGCGGCCTGGCCGCCGGCTTCTGGCTCGAGGCCGGGTTGCAGAACGACAACGGCACGGGCTTCAACACGAACACCAACAACCAGGCCAGCGGCGCGGCCGGTCCCGGCCTGCTGAGCTTCAACCGGCGTTCCACCGTGAGCTTCTCCGGCGGCTTCGGCGAGCTGCGCCTGGGCCGCGACTACACGCCGACCTTCTGGAACACCGCGCTCTACGATCCCTTCGGCACGGGCGGAGGCATCGGCGCCAACCAGCTGTACTTCTCGGGCCTGGGCGGCCTCACGGCGCCGACGGGTACGCGCGCGTCCAATAGCATCGGCTACTTCCTGCCGCCGAACCTGGGCGGCTTCTATGGCCAGGCGATGTACGCGATGGGCGAGAACGACAGCCGCTCCGTGCTGCCCGGCACGCTGCGCTCGAACCGGGACGACGGCGACTACGCGGGGATTCGGGTGGGCTACCTCAACGGGCCGTTCAATGTGACGCTCGCCACCGGCAAGACCCGCTTCGCGACGGGCGACCTGCGGGTGTCGAACATCGGTGCCTCCTACGTCTTCGAGCAGTGGATGGGCTTCAAGCTGATGGGCGAGCTCTACCGCGAGTCGCTGGGCGCGGTCGACGGCAAGGGCGCGCTGCTGGGGTTCATCCTTCCGGTCGGCGTGGGCGAGATCAAGGCCTCGTATGCGCGCTACAAGCGCGAGCCCGCGGGCAATGTGCCGGAACCCACGACCTCCAAGCTGGCGCTGGGCTATGTCTACAACCTGTCGAAGCGCACGGCGCTCTACGGCACGCTGGCCTATCTGCGCAACCGCAACGGCGCGGCGCAGGCGCTGGCCGGTTCCATCACGGCGCCCAATCACGCGTCGAGGGGCACGGAGTTCGGCATGCGTCACGCCTTCTAGCCTGCTGGATCGTCAGGCCGGCACGCTTGCCGTGCCGCCTTCCCTGGGTGGACTCGCTTTGGGTTCGGCCGCGAAGTACAGCCCCGTGAAGGACGGGAAAGAGCGTTCCGGGTAGCCGGGCACATAGAGGGAGCGCTCATGGACCGCCCATCGGTCGCGAAGCGTGTAGCCCAGCCCTTCGACACTGCGGATGAAGCTGCCGCGATTGAAGACGTGCAGGGGTGCAAAGCATCCTTCGCCAATGTTCTGTGTCGTCACGAAGTCCTCGCCTTCATAGAGCGGCAGCTTGTTGAGAAGCAGGTGCAAGGGCATTTCGACACATCGCTTGAGCAGGTCGCCCGGCCGGGCATCTTCCATGTATTGGAGGGCGCCCGAAGCGATCCAGATGTCGACACCTGGACGGTCGAGGCCTTCCTGAAGGTCCTCTGTGAAGGAGAGTGCCGCGGCCCCGTGCTCTTCAGCGAACCGGCGGCCGATGGACACCATGGCCGGCACTTCGACGATATGCCAGCTCAAGGAAGCGGGCATCTCGATGTACCTTCGATAGGCGTAGTAGTGGACCCCCACCGAACCGCCAATGTCGAGAATGCGCGTGCAGCCGTGGCGAAATGCTTCGTTGAGCCACCACATCACCGGGTAGTCGTAGGCGAAAACCTGCTGTGTCCGGACGTTGATGAACTCGGCGGCCAGGGCCTCCTCGTCGAATTCGGGGCTGGAGGGCAACCATTCGCGCGCGGCCCTGAAGCTGTCGAACACGCCGAAGTAGAAGCCATAGCCTTGTCCGGCAAGAAAGTGCTTGCGCCGCCAGCGCAGCAATGCCGGCCGAGTGAGCGGCCCTTCCAGGAGTTCCCGAATGATCCGCGAGACGCTGGGATGTGTCATTGGGACCTGCTCCTCGGACATGCGCCGTCAGGTGGGCCGGGCTACCTGACCGCCTCGATCCTGGTCACCGTGAACTTGCCGCCGATCTTCTCGGCCTCGAACCGGACCTTGTCCCCGACCTGGAGCGTGTCCAGCATGGCTTCGTCCTTCACCTGGAAAACCATCGTCATGCCCGGCATGTCGAGGTTCTTCAGCGGGCCATGTTTGAGTGTGAGCTTTTTGCCGTCTTTGTCTATCTTCCGGATTTCCCCTTCCGTGAGCTCGGCAGCGGCGGCTGAACCTTCGACGTTCACGGCGCCTTTCATGCCGGCCTCGTAGTGACCCGGCTGCAGGCAGGCAAAGTTCACTTTCCCGGCCTTCGTGAACTGCCACACGATCTCGCCCGTCTGGCCGGCGGCGAGCGTCACCATGTTCGGATCGGCGTGCTCCATCCCGGGGTTCTTCTTCATCACTTCATAGTGCGCCTTCAACGCTTCCTCCGTGCCGAGCACCAGCTCGTGCTTGAGCTTTCCGGAGTTGGTGACGACGAAGCGCACGGTGTCGCCCTGCTTCACGTCGATGCCGGAGGGATTGAAGCGCATGGCGTCCGTCATCTCGACGTTGACGGTGCGCGTCGCATTCGCGGCGATGCCGGGTGCGCCGATCGCGTCGGCATGGTCGTGCCCGCCGGCATGGTTGCCGCCTGCGGAAGTGCCGGTGCTCGTCAGTACGAGCAATGCCGCCAGGGCCGTGTTGCAAAGCGTGTTTTTCATGAGGATTCCTTCGGATGTGAAAAAGGGTGAAACGGTGTCAGTGGCCTGCGTGGCTTGACGGGCCTGCGGGCTTGCGAACCTGGACTTCGATGTCCTGGGCCGGCATGTTCTGCGCCGGCATGGCGGCCGCGCCGCCGCCCCGGGCGCGCGGTGCCTCGGGCAACTGCCCGTCGAACTCGTAGGCCACCGTGCCTTGCGGATGCTTGAACCAGCCGGGATTCGAGTAGTCGCCTGGCTTCTGATTCCGGCGCACCTTGACCATGCTGAACATGCCGCCCATCTCGACCGAGCCGAAGGGGCCTTCACCGCCCATCATCGGCGCCGTGTTGTCGGGGATGGGCATCTCCATCTCGGTCATGTCGGCCATGCCGCGCTCGCCCATCACCATGTAGTCGGGCACCAGCTTCGTGATCTTCTTCACCATGTCCTTGTGGTCGACGCCGATCATGGTGGGGACGTCATGGCCCATGGCGTTCATGGTGTGGTGGCTCTTGTGGCAGTGGAAGGCCCAGTCGCCTTCCTCGTTGGCGATGAACTCGACCTGGCGCATCTGCCCGACGGCGACATCGGTCGTCACCTCGTGCCAGCGGGTGCTCTTCGGCGTCGGGCCGCCGTCGGTGCCCGTGACCATGAATTCGTGCCCGTGCAGATGCATCGGGTGATTGGTCATGGTCAGGTTGCCGAAGCGGATGCGCACCTTGTCGTTCAGGCGCACGTTGAGCGAGTCGATGCCCGGAAAGATGCGGCTGTTCCACGACCAGAGGTTGAAGTCCAGCATGGTCATGATCTTCGGCGTCGCGCTGCCGGGCTCGATGTCATAGGCATTGAGCAGGAACACGAAATCGCGGTCGACTTCGTCGATCAAGGGGTGCCGGGCCTTGGGGTGCGTGACCCAGAAGCCCATCATGCCCATCGCCATCTGCGTCATCTCGTCGGCATGCGGGTGGTACATGAAGGTGCCGGGGCGGCGCGCCACGAACTCGTAGACGAAGGTCTTGCCGGGCTGGATGGCCGGCTGGGTCAGGCCCGTGACGCCGTCCATGCCGTTGGGGATGCGCTGCCCGTGCCAGTGGATGCTGGTGTGTTCGGGCAGCTTGTTGGTGACGAAGATGCGCACCCGGTCGCCCTCGACCACCTCGATCGTGGGCCCCGGCGACTGGCCGTTGTAGCCCCACAGGTGCGCCTTGAAGCCGGGCGCCATTTCGCGCACGACGGGTTCGGCGACCAGGTGGAATTCCTTGACGCCGCTGTTCATGCGCCATGGGAGCGTCCAGCCGTTGAGCGTGACGACGGGGTTGTAGGGGCGCCCCGTCGCCGGCGCCAGCGGAGGCATCGTGTCCGGCGTGGTCTGAAGCACCGGCTCCGGCAAGGCGGCCATGGCCACCTTGCCGACGGATGCGGCTGCGATGACGCCGGTGATGGCACCGGCACCGGTGAGGAAGTTGCGTCTGTGGGTCATGTCGTTCGAAGTGGATGAGGCCGCTCAGTGGGCGGCGCCGGAAGAAGCCGGCGGATTCATGGTTGCCGCCGGTGCGGCCATGGGCGTGGGCTTGCCGATCACCGCTGCCGCGAGTGCAGCGTCGGCCAACCAGAACTGCTGCTGGGCGTCGATGGCTTTGTTCACGCTCGCGATCTGGTCGCGCGCCTCGGCCAGCAGCTCGAAGACGCCGATCAGCATGCCGTTGTAGCGAAGCACGTTCTCGTCGGCCATGGTCTGGCGCAGCGGCACGATCTCGTCGCGGTAGTGGCGCGCGATGTCATAGGCGGTGCGGTAGGCCGAATAGCTCTCTCGCAGCTGCGAGGTCGCGCCACGAACCGTGCTGTCGTAGCGGTTCGCCGCCGCCAGCGCCTGCGCATCCAGCGCATCGCGTTGCACCGACCCCCCATCGAAGAGAGGCAGGCGGAGGTCGAGCTCGAATCCGCGGCGCGTGCCGCGGCTGCCGCCATCGAAGACGGTGTCGCGCCGCACTCCGGCCTCGGCATCGATGAAGGTCGACAGCAGATTCAAGCCCTGGGACTTGCCCGCGACGTCGAGCTGCGCCCGGGCCAGCTGAACATCCAGGCGCTGCTCGCTGGCCGTCATCCCCACATCGCGTGCTTCGCGGGGAGTCTTGGGCAGGTCCGGAAGACGCTCGGGCAGCGTCAACCGGGCCGCCTGCGCGTCGTCGAGACCCAGGGCGCGGACGAGTTCCTCGCGCGCCGAGGTCGCGCCGTGAAGCGCCGAGGCGAGCTGCGTGGTGGCATCGGCATAGAACACCTGCTGGCGCGCACGCTGCAGCTTGCTGAAGTTGCCGACCTGCTGCATGCGCCGCGCGAGTTCCGCGCTGGCCTCGGCCGATTCCTTGACCTGCTCGGCGTACTGCAGCGACTGCTGAGCCGCGACGGCGCGTACCCATGCCTGCCTCACCTGGGTGACCTGGTCCACGACCATCCCGGTCAGCTGAACCTGCGCCACAGCGGCCTGGCTGCGAGAGATCGATACCCGCTGCGGCAGCAGCAGAAGGTCGACCAGACCGAAGGACAGCAAGCGCCCGATCTCGAGCTCGTCGCCCAGGCGCATGCGCTCGAACGTGAAGATGGGATTGGGCAGCCGGCTCCTCTGGTTGGCCGCGGCGATGTCGACCCAGCTTTGCGCGATCAGCGCCTGGACCGCAGGGCTGTTCGCGAGCGCCAGGCGCACTGCGTCGTCCTGGGACAAGGGCTTGCTCAGCAGCTCTTGCGAGAGCGCCGCGCGCGCTTCTCGCTGATCCTTGGTACGGCTGAGCTCGAGCTTTCCGGCCGTGAACTGCGAAGCCGAGGCATTCGTCTCCTTCAGCGCATCGTCGATGCCGACAGAGGCACAAGCTGTCAGCAATGCGGCGGGGAGGGCGGCAAGGGCGATCCGAAGGGGGCGCCTCATGGCTTGTCCTTCTTCGGCGTGGGCGGCATCGGCATGGCATGGCCGGCATGCGGATCGGACGCAGCAGCGTCCTCGTTGGCATAGGCTTGCCAGCCGCCGCGCCGGCGAACGGTCTCGTTGGCCTCCTTCCAGGAAGCAGGCTTCTCCTCTGTGAAAGGCTTGTAGCCCTCCATGGCCGATCGGAATCTCGGAGCCGACGCGGGTTCGGTGGCGACCGCGCTCGATGGTGCAGGGTCGGTCTGGGCGCCCGAGGCGAATGCCGCCAGGGCCGGCAAGACCACCAGCCAACGGGCTGGCAAGAAAGTGGACATGGAAATCCTCGCGATGTCATGAACGGCATGTCGTCAGCGGCCCGTGAAGGGGGGTGACGGCATGAGCGACGCATACGCGTCCGCACGCCGGCAGGATGGCTGCCGGGTGCTCGACGCGGTCAGGCGCGAGGTGGCTTGTGAGGAACGCGAGGCGAGACCGTTGCCATCGCGCGGAAGGGTTCGGCCAACTGGGCCTGGGGGAGGCCGTAGAGGAGGGACACCAGGACGGTGGGCGTCATTCCGACCGAGTGACATGCGGCGCAGTTGCCGCATTTGTGGGAAGCAGCGACCCCGTCGTCCTGCGTGCTCGCGGCGTCGTGAGGGTCCGCACCATCGTCGCTGCTCGCATTCAGCGGGTGGTGATGGCCACCGCCCGGCGACGCGTGGTCGTGCAGGCTGTGAGCGTGCAGGCTGTGATCGTGAGCCGCGACCATCGCCGGCGGCGCCGCCTCGGGTGCGCAAAATGCCATGACCGCGGCCGCATAGCCCTGGAAGGGCACGGCCAGCATCATGAACCACAGCAGGAATGCGCGCAGACGAAGCATCGGATCAAATTCTAAAGGGGCAGTCGATGCGTGCCGCCGCGTTTTTGAACCCTCATGAACCCTCCACCCGCGTGGCGCGCAAGCGCAAGGCGTTGGCAATCACGCTGACCGACGACAACGCCATGGCCGCGGCGGCCATGACCGGCGAAAGCAGGACGCCAAGAAATGGATAGAGCACGCCGGCGGCGATCGGAATGCCCGCGACGTTGTAGGCGAAGGAAAGAAAAAGGTTCTCGCGGATATTGCGCATGGTGTGACGAGAGAGCCGGCGGGCGCGCACGATGCCCATCAGGTCGCCCTTGAGCAAGGTGACGCCTGCACTCTCCATCGCCACGTCGGCGCCGGTGCCCATGGCGATGCCGACATCCGCCGCGGCGAGGGCCGGTGCGTCGTTCACGCCGTCGCCGGCCATGGCAACGACCTTGCCCTCCTTCTTCAGCCGCTCGACGACCGAGGCCTTGTCCTGTGGAAAGACCTCGGCGATCACCTCGTCGATGCCGAGCTCGCGCCCGACTGCCTCGGCGGTGGTCCTGCCGTCGCCGGTCAGCATCACGATCCGGATGCCGGCTGCGCGCAGTGCCCGCAGCGCTTCCGGGGTGCTGGCCTTGATCGGGTCTGCGATCGCCACGAAGCCGGCCAGCCGGCCATCCAGCCCGACGAAGATCACCGTGGCCGAGCGCCGGCGCTGTTCCTCCGCCCGGTCGGCCAGGGCGCCCGTGTCGATGTGGTGCTCGGCGAGGAACCTGGCGCTGCCGCAGACCACGCGCGTGCCATCGACACTGCCGAGGATGCCCTTCCCGACCGGCGAGTCGAAATCGGCCACGGCGGAAAGGGGGAGCTTGCGTTCGTTCGCCTCCGCCACGATGGCCGCGGCCAGCGGATGCTCGCTGGCGCGTTCCGCACTGGCGAGCTTTTGCATCAGCTGCTGCGCATCGAAGCCGGCGGCGGGCGCGACATGGACCACGCGCGGCCGGCCTTCGGTGAGCGTGCCCGTCTTGTCGACCACCAGCGCATCGACCTTCTCCATGCGCTCGAGCGCCTCGGCGTCGCGGATCAGCACGCCGAGCTGCGCGCCACGGCCCACGCCGACCATGATCGACATGGGCGTCGCCAGCCCGAGTGCACACGGGCAGGCGATGATGAGCACGGCAACCGCGGCGACGAGCGCATAAGAGAGCGCCGGCGTCGGACCCCAGAACAGCCAGGCGGCGAAGGTCAGCACCGCCACGGCAACGACCGCGGGCACGAACCAGCCCGCCACCTGATCGGCCATGCGCTGGATCGGCGCGCGGCTGCGCTGGGCGGCGGCCACCATCTGCACGATCTGGGCGAGCAGCGTGTCCGCACCCACCTTCTGCGCGCGCATCACGAAGCCGCCGGTCTGGTTGAGCGTCCCTGCGGTCAGCGACGCGCCGGGCGTCTTGGCCACGGGCATCGGCTCACCGGTCACCATCGATTCGTCGACCGTGCCCTTGCCCTCGGTCAGTTCGCCATCGACGGGGATCTTCTCTCCCGGGCGAACGCGCAGCAGATCCCCGACCCGGACGGCCTCCAGCGCGACGCTTTCGTCGCTGCCGTCAGGCCGCACGCGCATCGCATTCTTGGGCGCGAGATCGAGAAGTGCGCGAATCGCGCCGGAGGTCTTCTCGCGTGCGCGCAGCTCGAGCACCTGCCCGAGCAGCACCAGCACCGTGATGACCGCTGCCGCTTCGAAGTAGATGGCGACGGAGCCGTCGTGGCCTCGAAACTCGGCAGGGAAGACCTGCGGTGCGAGCGTACCCACCATGCTGTAGAGCCAGGCGACGCCCGTCCCGAGCGCGATCAGCGTGAACATGTTCAGGCTGCGATGGCGGATCGAGGCCCATGCGCGGACGAAGAAGGGCCAGCCGGCCCAGAGGATCACCGGCGTGGCGAAGAGGAGTTGAACCCAGTTCGATCGTTGCTGCGGAATGAACGAGTGGATGTCCACCAGATGGCCGCCCATCTCCAGGACGAAGACCGGCAGCGTCAGCACCAGTCCGATCCAGAAACGCCGCGTCATGTCGCGCAGTTCCGGACTGTCGCCCGTCTGTGCGGTGGCGAGCACCGGCTCCAGCGCCATGCCGCAGATCGGGCACTGGCCGGGGCCCATCTGCCGCACCTGCGGGTGCATCGGGCAGGTGTACTCCACGTCCTTGCCGGTCCGTGCCGGGGCATGCGTCGGCCCCTCTGCCTGCCCCGCGCCGGCGTTGTGGACATGATGGGCGGCAGACCCCGGCGCGTGAGCATGGGCCTGGTGTGCGTGAGGCGGGTGCGAGGCGTGGGCTTTCGATGGCATGGTCTGTTGCAGTGGCAGAAGCCAGTCTGAACCTTCCCCCCTGGGAAAGGTCAAGCGGGCGTGCCACCGACGGCGCCACCTTCGTCACCCGGCGCGCTCACTCCAGGTAGTCGAGGAACAGGGGAATCACGTCCTGCAGGAAGGCGACTTCCTCTTCGGCGATGCTGCGCGGTTCCACGTCGAAGTGAATGAAGGTGCCATAGAGTGTCCCGTCCTCGCGCTTCAGCAGGCGCCCATAGTAGGACTCGACGAGGCCGTCGTAGGGGCTTGGCAGGCGCTGGTCGCTGGAGACATGGTAGGTCGCGAACTCGCCTTCGCGAATGGCGAACTGGCAGAAGCTCTTGTCCAGTGGCACCGCCTTGAGCCAGCTGCGGTATTCGGCGATGCGATCGAAGACGTGGATGGCCTCCATGGTCTCGCCGGCCAGCTTGTAGATGGCGGTGTAGCGATACGGCGTCCTGTCGTTGAGCAGGGCCAGCGCAGGGCGGATCCCATGCTTGGCAAGAACACTGCGAACCGCCGCCGTCTGGGCGGGCAAGTCGATCTCGTGCATGAGGATCTCAAGGATGGATGAGGGGCTTGGGGCTTGGGGCTTGGTGCCGATGGTGGTGCGGAATTTTAGGAAGCGCTCGCCGGCGGCAAGACGCGCGAGGGCAATCTCCTCGATCAAGTGGGGCAATTGAGCACTGCCATCATCAGGTCACAGCAGGCGCCGAAGATCCGGCAGGGAGGTCATGAAGGATGAAGGCCTCACGAATCGCGCAGGACCGCCGGCACTCGTCAATGCATCGGGGACTTGCTGAAGCACCCGTGCGGCTGGGCACTCATGAGTGCGTGGAACTGCTCGTGCGACATCCGCAGCAGTTGCTCGTGGTCGCCGACCTCCATGTAGACGACATCGTTGCTTTCGAGCTCGTCATCGACCAGGGTCGGAATGCCCCAGGCCATGCCGACCGGCGGCACCGCGCCGCGCTCGCAGTCCTCGAAGAGCGCGGCGATGCGATCCTCGTCGGCCAGCCGAAGCCGGTAGCGGCCGGCGAGGCGCGAGAACTCGCCGACCATGAGAACTCTGTCGGCAGGCAGGACGGCCATCACGCAGCCGTCGTCGTCCTGGAGGATGACCGACTTGGCCAGTTGGCTCGCGGGAACATGCGCGCTGCGTGCCGTCTCCGCGCTGCTGCGGCTGTGGTCGTGCGTGCAGATTTCGTACTGGGTGCCGCGCTGCGCGAGATAGCTGGTCAGATGCGAGGGGAGGGACATGGCATCTCCTTGTGCGAAGTCGCCGGCCGGTCCGATGGGCCCAGGCCGAGCCTGGCAGTTTGCGCCGGCGGACCTTCGACCGCAAGGCCCGAAATGCCTGTCCCTCCGTCGCGGGGCATCAAGATGTCAACAAGCTGTGCCCGCTCGAATCGACCAGTTCCGCCCGCATATCCGGCGGGGAGGGCAGGGACTCCACCACCACCTCGACATAGTCCTCCTCGGCGATGAAGCGAGCGATGCATTCGCCGAGGGTGAAGGTGTCGCCGCTGGCCAGGGCTCTGGCATGGACCTTCTTGCCGTTGTGGCAAAGGCCGTTCCTGCTCCAGAGGTCGATGAGGATGAAGAAGGGCCCCGCGGCGTCGATGACGGCGTGGAAACGGCTGACGCGTGCATCGTCGAGGACGACGTCATTGGAAAGCGCACGTCCCAAGGTCGTTCGCGGCCGCTTCAGCGTCACCAGTTCCGCTCGTCCGTTGGGTCCTTCGATCAGGAGTCTGTGCATGACACATTTCTTAACCCACCCGCAAGACATTGCGCGTAAGAAGAAAGCGCTACAAGCTGCCGGGTTCAGAACGCCTGCGCCGAAGGGGAGCTCAAGGAGAACGATTCAGGCGACGAACTTGCACAGCGTTGCCGCTGTGCGCGTGTCCATGTTGCGGCCGCGATTGAGGTGGTCGTCGATCTCGGCGGCGCAGCCCAGCATGCGCGGGTAAAGGAAGATCGTGAAAGCCGCCGTCTCGAGATCGCGCTCGCCGATGTCGCCGGACTGCAGCGGCTGCCACAGCATCTTGAGCAGCAGGGCGGCGATCACCGCATCCACGTTGACGCAATAGACGTTACGCGACACCCCGGCATCGAAGAGCTGCTGCACCAGCGCCCGGTAGAAGTCGTGGAACACGTTGTGGTCGCCGCGCGCCTCGCGCAGCTTGGCGATGAAGACTTCGCGCGGGTCGAGGTTCACCGGCTTGTCCTTGAACACCGGGTGGTTCACGCCCGGCAGCTTGGCGATGTCCAGGCTGCCCGCGCTCTTCTTCTTGATCTTGTACTGCGAGTACTGGTCGACCGCCTTGGCAGCCAAGGCCTTGAGGTCCAGGCCATGGTTCGGCGCGCCAGGATCGTCGAGGCCGCTGTCCTTGAACTGCTCGATCAGGTAAGCGATGCCTTCGTAGCCGTTGCCGCCATGCGCATACCCGGTGTGCGTGAGGAAACCGACCAGCGCCTTGTTGAGCTGCACCCGCTCGGGCTGTTCGGGGCCATCAGCCGACACCGCGCCCTTGGCGCCCTGGGCCGAGATGGCGCCGGGGCCGTTGGTCAGCAGCAGGCCGACCAGGGTCTGGAATGCAAACAGATCGTTCTCGGTCGGCGTGCGTCCGAGGAGGGCGGCGAAGGCGATTTCGCCGAGGCTTGCGTTGTCGAGCATCTGCGGCTGTGCGATGCCGCAGAACCGGTCCGCCTCATGGCGTGCCGCATCGGCCGACGCGCCGATCAGCGTGCCGAAGAGCTGCAGCCACCAGGGGAAGTTCTGTGCCGTGAGCAGCGAGATGCGCTTGCGCGAGAGCGGCCCCCAGGCGAGGGTGGCCGAAATCGCGGCCAGTACGGCCGCCTCGGTCGGATGGCCGGGAAGGCTCTGCAGCCAGCGCAGGAACACCGAGCGCCCGCCGCGCGCCTGCACGGCGGCCATCAGCGCCTGGGCGCGGGCGTCGGGCGAGCCGGTGGTGAGCGCGGGTGCCGCCGCCGTATCGATCTGCGCGATGTCGAAGCTGTTGCTGAGCGAGGCGCCGAACTCGGTGCCCAGGCCCGCTGCGTGAAAGCGCTCCAGCATGAAGACCAGCGCCTCGCGAGCGGCCTGCTGCCGCTTCGGCCCAACGATGGCGGCCGCCGCGGCCAGCACCGCATTCGGCGCGTTGCCGGCTTCGCGGCTGGCCTGCGCTGCGGCAAGTTCGGGGCGGCCATGCAGGTTGACGTAGGCCGCGATCGCGGGCGCGATCAGCTTCCGGTCGTTCTCGCCGCCGGCATCGTGCAGCAAGGCCAGGGCGACGTTCGATTCGAACGAAAGCGTGGCCGCGTCCAGCATGCTGGTGCCGTGCAGGCTGCTGACCTGGGTCTTCGCATCCATCTGTGAGGCGCCCGAGGCGTCCTTCATGGTCTGGCGCGGCACCACGCCGCCGATCTGCGTGTTGAGCAGTGCCACCTGGTCGCCGTAGGGAGCCAAGGCCGGGACCACCGGGGGACGCAGTTCCGCAGGCAGTTCCAGGCTTTCGTCCGAACCGAACCAGGGCTTGAGCGCCAGCGTGCCCTCGGGCGCGAAGTCGGGCAGGGTGGCATTGGCGCGCATCACGGCCGTCAGCGCGGCAGGGATGTGGGCGATGTTGGTGACCAGCGCCCCCTTGGCCGAGAACTCCGGGTTGTCGGGCGTGAAGATGCCGTCGACGCCGAACTTCTCCATGAACCAGCGTTCCTTGGCCAGCGCGTCGTCCGAGCCGCCCGCCATCGCGCCGGCATGTCCGACCGCGCGGGTGAGCTTGCTTTTCCAGCGGCCCACCACGCAGGCCACCACCGGCTTGGTGAACTTCGCGTCGAGCTCGTAGTAGCCGCCCGGCTCGCAGTAAAGCACCGCGGCCTTGCTGCGCGCGTCGTTGGCGAGCGCGAAGGCGAACTCGGGCGCGGCGTAATGGATGTAGACGTCCTTGCCCGAGGAGATCACGGTGGTGGTGCCCCAGCCCGCCATGCGCAGGTATTGCGCGATGGTGGTGGAAAAGCCGCCCGAGTTGGAGAAGATGGCGATCGAGCCCGGCCGCAGCGAGTCGCCGGGCTTGTCGCCGCCCAGGGCGCCGCCGATGCGCACCTGGTTCCAGGAGTCGGCCACGCCCAGGCCGTTGGCGCCGAAGATGTCGATGCCGTTCTGCTGGCCCATGGCGCGGATTTCGCGCGCGTCGTGCACAGCAATCTTCTCCGTGATGATGAAGATCTTGCGCAGCTCCGGGTTCACTCGGATGAGTTCGGCCACGCCGTCGCGCGCCGCCGAGGGAGGCAAATACACGACGCCGCAGTTGAAGCGGTGGCCCGCCGCCAGCCCGTCGCGCACGTTGTTGAACACCGGGATGTTGCCGGCGGGTGTTTCCAGCACGGCGCCGCCCTTGCCCGGCGCCGTGCCAAACACGACGTTGCCGCCCGAGTAGGCATGGCTGACCGGCGTGACTTCGCTCGATTCACCGCCCAGGATGTTGAGCACGCAGACGCGGTCCTCGCGTGAGGCGACCTGCGTGAGCGAACTAATGCCGACGTAGTACTTGAAGTCGCCCACGCCTGTCTTTTGCCAGCTGGATTGCATGATGGTCCTCTCCCTTTCAAGCGGCCGCGGCAGCGGCCTGTATGCCGAGGCGCGCAGCGATTTGCTCGCGTCCGCCTTCCCTCATCCACCCGTTGATCTTGCGGGCGAACTGGATCACCTCGCTCATGTCGGAGTCGAAGCCGAAGAGCCGGTAGGGGAGGCCCAGCGCGTCGCAGGTGTCGCGCAGGGCGCCCATGCCGCGCACCAGGTTCGGCCCGCCGCGGCCCAGCACCACGTAGAGCGGCGTGGGTCCGTGCTGGCTGAAGTGCTCGCGCAGCGCGTCGGCCATCGCGCGCAGCGTCTCGAAAATGTCGGTGTTGTTGCTCTTGCCGCCGATGATGAAGAGCACGTTGGCCTGCTTCAGCCAGTGCTTGAAGCAGATGCGCGCGACCTCCTTCATCTTCTCGTAGGGCGGATTGCCGCCGAAGTCCGAGCTGATGATCGCGTCGTCACCCAGCATTTCGGTCACCAGAGAGTTCGCGCCGCCGCCGAAGGTGGGCGCGAGCACGGTGCCTTTTTCGTTGATCACGTAGACATCGCTCTGGCCCTGGTGGGTGCGCAGGGTGTTGATCTCCTGCTCGAAGTCGGAGTAGTCGGCCGCGAACAGGTGGGGCGGCAGGCCGAGTCGCAGCCAGCGCGGGTCGTCACGGTCGAAGCCGCACTTGAAGTCGCAGGCCACGGGCGTGAGCCGGCCCTTCTTGTCCTCCCGCATGCGGATGGGGTTGAGCTCCAGCGTGGTCATCCCGAAGTCGTGGAACAGCTCCCACAGCTTGGGCAACTGCTGAACCAGCGGCGAGATGATTTCCTTGGGCGCACCGATCTCGGTCAGCGCATTGGCCACCACGAAGGCCTTGAGACCGGTGAGGGGATCGAAGGGCACCGTCGCGACCTGGCTCTTGTCCAGCTCCTCGATGTCTATGCCGCCCATGTGCGTGAGCGTCATGGTCGGGGCGCGGAAGCGCGTGGAGTCGGTGATCGAGAAGTACACCTCGTGCTTGGCGGGCACGCCGGCCTCGAAGGTCACGCCGTTGGCCTTTGCCTTCTGGTGACCCACCTGGTGCTCGGCGAAGTAGAGGCGTTCCTTCTCGGCCAGCGCGGTCTTCAGGTCGCTCGCGCGGCCCAGCAGGCCGGCTTTGCCTTTCTTGCCGATGCCGCCCTTGAAGACCGGCTTGATGAAGACCAGCCCGTACTTGTCGATGAGCGCCTTGATGTCCTCTTCGCTGGCTGCGGGGCCCAACACCTCGGTGGCCGGAAAGCCCACGAAGTGCAGCAGGCGTGCGCCGTGCAACATGCCGGTGATCTGCATGGTCGATGTCTCCAGGTAGTGCGCGAACTGCGCCGCGGGCTGCCCGCGTTTTCGGGCGGCCTCGGAGAAATCGTAGAAATCGAAGCTGTCGATCCGCCGTCAAGGCGGTGAGGGTTTGTACGGGGCGGTGAGGGGGCCGTTCAGCGGCTTGTACCTGCCGCCGCCGTCAGCGCCTCGTCCAGGTCGACCTGGTGATCGGCAACCGGCTCGAGCCGCCGCAGGCGTGCATGCGGATGTCATTTAACATAATGCACATTGTATTTTCCGCGTCGATGGGGCAACAGCGTCAAGCCTCCTCAGGCGCGCTCACCACTTTCCATCGCCCGGCCGCTTGTTCGCCGGTACCGCGGCGCTCAGCAGCCGCACCGCATCCGGCCGATTGGCCCGTTTGGCAAAGTCCAGGGCCGTCATCCCGAGCTGGTTCCTCATCGCCGTGTCGGCGCCTTCGTCGAGCAGCAGCTGCACCGCGGCGGCGGAGCCGTACATGGCGGCCATCATCAGCGGCGTGCTGCCGTTGGGCGATTGCGCATCGATGAAGGCGTAGTGCTCCAGGAGCTGCTTCATGATCGCCACATGACCGCCGGTGGCCGCATAGTGCAGCGGCGTCCACCCGGGCTTGTTGACGTCGGCGTCGCGCGCGATCAGACGCGTGACCAGGTCCTGCTGGCCCTTGAGCGCAGCCAGCATCAGCGGGCTCTCGTCCTTCGCATTGCGCAGCTCCACATCCGTCTTGGGCGAATCGAGCAGCACCTGGATCACCTTGGGGGACGGCTCGCGCAGGGCGATCAGCAGGCCCGTCTGGCCTTGCTCGTCGCGCGTGTTCGGATCGAAGCCACGGTTCAGGAGCTCGGCGATGCCGCTGGCGTTGTCGCTGCGCGCGTATCGGAAAAAATCGTCGAACGAGCCTGCGCTTGCCGAAAAATACGTTGCAAATACAATAAGATATGCGATGTTTTTAAGGTAATTCTTCACGTCTTGACGCTTGCGAACAGGGTTTCGAAGTTGCGGCTGGTGAGCTGCCCGATGGTCTCGATCGGCAGTTTTCGCAGCTCGGCGATCTGCTGTGCCACGAAGGGCACATAGGAGGGATTGTTGGTCTTGCCGCGGTACGGCACGGGCGCCAGGTAGGGGCTGTCGGTCTCGATCAGCATACGATCCAGCGGCACGAAGGCAGCCACGTCACGCAGGTCCTGCGCCTTCTTGAAGGTCAGGATGCCGGAGAAGGAGATGTAGAAACCAAGGTCGAGCGCGGCGCGTGCGACCGCTGCCGTTTCGGTGAAGCAGTGGAACACGCCTCCGGCCGCCGTCGGCCGACCATCCTCGCCCTCCTCCTTCAGGATTGCCAGCGTGTCGGCCGAGGCCTCCCGGGTGTGGATGATGAGTGGCTTGCGCACCTGCTGAGCCGCGCGGATATGCACGCGGAAGCGGTCGCGCTGCCATTCCAGGTCGGCGATGCTGCGGCCGCCCTTGCGCTCTTCCATCTGGTAGTAGTCGAGGCCGGTTTCCCCGATCGCGACCACCTTCGGCATGGCAGAGCGCGTCACCAGATCGTCCACCGACGGCTCGGCAACGTCCTCGTTGTCCGGATGGACGCCGACACTGGCCCAGAAGTTGTCAAAACCGGCCGCGAGCGCCTGCACCTCGGGGAATTCCTCCAGCGTGGTGCAGATGCAGAGGGCTCGCTCGACCTTCGCGGCCGCCATGGCCTCGCGGATCTGCGGCATCTGGCCGGCGAATTCGGGGAAAGTCAGGTGGCAATGGGAGTCGGTGAACATCGCGGAATTTCGGAAAACGGCGGCGCGACCGCAACGCGTGCGGTCGCTGCCGTGCAGACGGAACTCAAATGGTCTGTGTCGGGCGGTCGGAGGCCATGGTGCCACCAAGCGCCTCTTCGATGCGCGCCTTGAGCTGGCGCGACTTCTCGTCCGAGGGAAAGCGGATGCCGACACCCGGTGCCCGGTTGCCGGCCGCGCGGGCGGGCGTGATCCATGCCACCTTGCCGGCCACCGGGTAGCGCTGCGGGTCCTCGGGGAGCGTGAGGAGCACGTAGACGTCGTCGCCCAGGCGGTACTCGCGCGAGGTCGGGATGAAGATGCCGCCTTCGGCGAACAGCGGGATGTAGGCCGCGTAGAGCGCGCCCTTTTCCTTGATCGCCAACTGAATGACGCTGGGGCGGGCGGGCGCGGCGGGTGTGGGGGAAGCGGTTGGATTCATGGGCGGCGGCTGCCGGAGTTTAGGGTGCTTCGCGCTTCGCTCACAAGCGCTTCGAGCATCAGGCCCGCATTGAAGGGATGTTCTGCGGTTTTTGCCGCATTGGCGAGCGACCGGGCCCAGCGGCCCAACGCCGCCTTCGACGGTGCCGCCGGAAGGTCGGCGGCTTCGAAAAAACGCGGGGCGGCGCCGCTGTCGACCGCCATCAGGTCGTGGCAGAGCTTCTGCAGCGCACTGATGGCCTGGGCCGGCGCATGGTCGGCCAGCGCGCCGACTTCGCCGCGCTGCATGGCCTTCGGGAAAAGGCCCCAGGCCTTGGGCGACTGGCCCGAGGCGGCGAGCCGCAAGGCATCGCTGGGCCGCCCGCCGGCCGCGCGCAGCAGGGCGGCCGCGTCCACCGCCGGGACGCCCTGCCCCACCAGCCATTCGCGCCCCTCGGCGTCGCCCGGCCAGGGCAAGGTGAAGCCCAGGCAGCGGCTGCGGATGGTGGGCAGCAGTTGCCAGGCGGCCTCGCTGGCGAGCACGAAGCGTACGTCGCCGACCGGCTCCTCCAGCGTCTTGAGCAAGGCGTTGGCGGTGATGGTGTTCATGCGTTCGGCCGGATAGACCAGCACCGCCTTGCCGCGCCCGCGTGCGCTGGTGCGCTGAGCGAAGCCGACGGCATCGCGCATCGCCTCGACGCGGATCTCGCGGCTGGGCTTGCGCTTCTTGTCGTCGATGTCGGCCTGGCTCTTCTCGTCGAGCGGCCAGCCCAGCTCCTGCATCGCGATCTCGGGCATCAGCACGCAGAGGTCGGCATGGGTGCGCACGGCGATGGCGTGGCAGCTCGGGCAGTGCCCGCAGGCGCCCTGCCCGCCGGTTTCGTTCGGCTGCTCGCAGAGCCAGGCCGCCGCCAGCGCCAGGCCCAGTTCGTACTGGCCCAGGCCGGAAGGGCCTTGCAGCAGCCAGGCATGGCCCCGCTGCCGCAGCAGTTCGGTCAATGGCTTGCGCAGCCAGGGCGACAGGATCGGCGCGGTCATTGGCTTCGCTTGCGTCCCACCACGCCGCGCTGCACGAGGGACGCCTCGACCTGAGCCCAGACCTGCTCGCGCGAACGGCTCGCATCGATCCGCACGAAGCGCGGCGCCGCCGCGGCGCGCTCGGCATAGCCCCGGGCAACGCGGCGAAAGAACTCGACCGGCTGCGATTCGAACTTGTCCGGCAGCCGCGCGCCGGCCAGGCGCTCGGCCGCGATCTCAGGCGCCAGGTCGAACCACAGCGTGAGCGCGGGCTGCAGCAGCGCACCACCGCGCGCCTGCGCCCACTGCTCCAGGGTGGCGAGCACCGCCTTGTCGAAGCCGCGCCCTTCGCCCTGGTAGGCGAAGGTGGCATCCGTGAAGCGGTCGCACAGCACCACCTCGCCGCGCGCGAGGGCGGGCTCGATCACCTGCACGATATGGTCGCGCCGCGCCGCGAACACCAGCAACGACTCGGTGAGCGGGTCCATGGCCTGTGTGAGGATCATCGTGCGCAGCGTCTCGGCCAGCGGGGTGCCGCCGGGCTCGCGCGTGCGCGTGACCACTCGGCCTTCGGCCGTGAACAGGGCCTCCAGCGCATCGAGATGGCTGGACTTGCCGGCACCGTCGATGCCTTCGAGCGTGAGGAACAGGCCCGGGTGCGTCATCGCTCGCTCCGTGGTGCGGGCTCGATGCCCCGTTGATAGCGGTTGACCGCACGATTGTGCTCGTCGAGCGAACTGCTGAAATGGCTGGAGCCGTCGCCGCGCGACACGAAGTACAGCGACTTGCTCTGCGCCGGCTGCACCGCCGCCAGCAGCGCGGCCTTGCCCGGCATGGCGATCGGCGTCGGCGGCAGGCCGGGCCGCAGGTAAGTGTTCCAGGGCGTGTCCGTTTGGAGGTCCTTCTTGCGCAGGTTGCCGTCGAAGCGCGTGCCCATGCCGTAGATCACGGTCGGGTCGGTCTGCAGCGGCATGCCGGCGCGCAGCCGGTTGACGAACACGGCCGCGATCTCGGCCCGGTCCTTGGCCACGCCTGTCTCCTTTTCGACGATGCTGGCGAGGATCAGCGCCTCGTCGGCCGACTTGAGCGGCAGGTCGGCCGCGCGCGCGGCCCAGGCCGCGTCCAGCTTCTTGTCCATGGCCCGCATCGCCCGCTGCAGCAGTGCGAGATCCGTGGAGCCTTTCGAATAGGTGTAGGTGTCGGGGAAGAAGCGGCCCTCGGGATGCAAGCCGGGTTTCCCCAGCCGGGCCATCAGCTCCTGGTCGCTCTGGCCCAGGGTTTCGGGCTTCAGCTGCTCGGCCTTGGCGAGCGCGGCGCGCACCTGGCGGAAGGTCCAGCCCTCCACCAGCACGATGCTGCGCGTGGCTTCCTCGCCGCGCACCAGCATGTTGAGCAGCAGGCGCGGCGTGACGCCGCGCTCCAGCTCGTAGCTGCCGGCGCGGATCTGCCGGTCCTGCCCCGAGAAGCGGAACCAGCCGTACAGCAGCTGCCACGGCACGGCCACGCCGGCGTCGGCCACCGCCTGCGCGACGCCGCGCGGTGTCGTTCCGGGCTCCACGGAGAGGTCGACCGTGGGCGCCGGCAGCTTCAGCGGCTGCTGCACCCACCAGAGCCCGGCCGCGCCCGCGCCGAGCACGACGAAGGCGGCGAGCAGGAAGAGCGTGAGAAGAAAGCGGCGCACGGATGCGAGTGAGGCGGCAGCAAGAAGAAACGCGGTAGCCCTGCGGGCCGAACGGAACGGAGCCGGCCATGATAATTCAGCGATGACCCCAGTCGTTCTGAATGGCGTAACAGCCCTTTCGCACCTCGGCGTGATCCTCGCCGAGGGCCCCGAGGCCGCCGATTTCCTCAATGGCCAGCTGACCCAGGACTTCGCCCTCCTCGGCCCTGCCGAGGCTCGCCTGGCCGCGCTGTGCACTGCCAAGGGGCGCGTGATCGCGAGCTTCATCGGCATCAGGCCGCAGCCCGAGCGCGTGCTGCTGGTGATCGGTCGCGACATCCTTGCCGCGACCCTCAAGCGCCTGTCGATGTATGTGCTGCGCGCCAAGCTCAAGCTCAGCGATGCCAGCGATGCCTTCGTGCTCCACGGCCTCACCGGCACGGCGCTGACGGCCAACGGCGTCGATGCCGGCGCACCGCCGGGGCGCTGCTGCCAGATCGGCGATGTCAGCGTGGTCTCCCTCTATCCCTCGGACCGCGTCCCGCGCGCGCTGCGCATCGCGCCGGTGGGCAGTGCCGAGCCGGAAGGCCCTCCGCTCGATCCCGCGCTGTGGCAGTGGAGCGAGGTGCGCAGCGGGATCGTGACCGTGAGCGCGCCGATCGTCGATGCCTTCGTGCCGCAGATGCTCAACTACGAATCGGTGGGCGGCGTGAACTTCAAGAAGGGCTGCTACCCCGGCCAGGAGGTGGTGGCGCGCAGCCAGTTCCGCGGCACCCTCAAGCGCAGGACCTACCTGGTGCAGGCGCCGGCGCCGGTGGCCGCGGGCCAGGAGGTCTTTGCTGCCAACGATCCCGAGCAGCCGGTCGGCATGATCGCGCAGGCGGCGCCGACGCCCGGGGGCGGATGGGCTGCGCTCGTGTCCATGCAGATCGCGGCGCTCAATGCCGGTGGCCTGCATGCCGGCAGCGCCGAGGGGCCCGCGCTCAGTGTCGAGCCCCTGCCCTATCCCTTGCTCGAGGACGTCTGAGCCCGGCTCGGCTTCTCGTCAGCAGCAACGGCCCTTGCCGCTGCCGTAGCGCGCCTCCAGCCGCTCGCGGAAGAAGGCTTCGTAGCTCATCGGTGTCTGCCCGGGGTGCGTGCGCTCCATGTGGCTGAGGTAGGCGTCGTAGTCCGGCAGGCCGACCATCAGGCGCAGCGACTGCGCCAGCGAGCGGGTCAGGTAGCGCCCAGCCTCGGGCAAGGCGGCCAGGGAACGCATCAGGCCACCGAGGCCGGCATCGGCTCGAAAGGCGTCTCGCGCGCCGTCGGCCTGTTGGCCGCGCGGGCCGCGAGCGCGCTGCGCACGCTGTAGAACAGCACGCTCAGCACCACGAAGATGAAGAGCCCGCACAGCGCTGCATCGAGCCGGTCGTTGAAGACGATGCGCGCCATGGCCTCGGGCGTCTTCGCCGGCGCGAGCAGCACGCCCTTCTCGATGGCCTCCGCGTACTTCGCCGCATGGGCCAGGAAGCCGATTTTCGGATCGGCCGAGAAGATCTTCTGCCAGCCCGCCGTCAGCGTGCACACCAGCAGCCAGGCGGCCGGCGCGATCGCGACCCACGCATAGCGCTCGCGCTTCATGCGGAACAGCACCACCACGCCCAGCAGCAGCGCCACCGCGGCCAGCATCTGGTTGGAGATGCCGAACAGCGGCCACAGCGTGTTGATGCCGCCCAGCGGATCGACCACGCCCTGGTAGAGGAAGTAGCCCCAGGCCGCGACGCACAGGAAGGTAGCGATCAGGTTAGCCGCGAAGGAATCGGTGCGTTTGAGCGCGGGCACGAAACTGCCCAGCAGGTCCTGCAGCATGAAGCGCCCGGCCCGGGTGCCGGCGTCGACCGCGGTCAGGATGAACAGCGCTTCGAACAGGATCGCGAAGTGGTACCAGAAGGCCATCATGGCCTGCCCGCCGATGACTTGATGCAGGATATGCGCCATGCCCACGGCGAGCGTGGGCGCGCCGCCGGCGCGGCCGAGGATGGTGCTCTCGCCGACGTCCTTGGCGGTCTGCAGCAGCATCTCGGGCGTGACCACGAAGCCCCAGCTCGAGATCGTCTGCGCCACGGCGGCCGGCGTGTTGCCGACCAGCGCGGCCGGGCTGTTCATCGCGAAGTACACGCCGGGCTCGATGCAGGCGGCGGCCACCAGCGCCATCACCGCGACGAAGGACTCGGCCAGCATGCCGCCGTAGCCGATGAAGCGCGCGTGGCGCTCGTTGTCCAGCATCTTCGGCGTGGTGCCCGAGGAGATCAGCGCGTGGAAGCCCGATACCGCGCCGCAGGCGATGGTGATGAAGAGGAAGGGAAAGAGATTGCCCGACCACACCGGCCCGTTGCCCTGCGCGAACTGCGTCACCGCCGGCATCTGCAGTGTCGGCGCGACGAAGACGATGCCGATCGCCAGCGCGACGATGGTGCCGATCTTCAGGAAGGTCGAGAGGTAGTCGCGCGGCGCCAGCAGCAGCCACACCGGCAGGCTGGCGGCGATGAAGCCGTAGCCGATCAGCATCCAGGTCAGCATCTTGCCGTCGAAGGTGAAGAGCGGCGCCCAGTCCGGGTTCTGCGCCACTGCCTGGCCGCCGAAGATGGCCAGCATCAGCAGCACGAAGCCGATCACCGAGATCTCGCCGATTCGCCCCGGGCGGATGTAGCGCAGGTACACGCCCATGAAGACCGCGACCGGAATGGTCGCCGCCACGGTGAAGGCGCCCCAGGGCGATTCGGCGAGCGCCTTCACCACGATCAGCGCCAGCACCGCGAGGATGATGATCATGATCATGAAGGTGCCGAACAGCGCGATCAGCCCCGGCACCGTGCCCATCTCCTGCTTGATCAGGTCGCCCAGCGAGCGGCCGTCGCGGCGCGTCGAGATGAAGAGCACGATGAAGTCCTGCACGGCACCCGCGAACACCACGCCGGCCAGGATCCACAGCAGGCCCGGCAGGTAGCCCATTTGCGCGGCGAGCACCGGCCCGACCAGCGGACCCGCGCCGGCGATGGCCGCGAAGTGATGGCCGAAGAGCACGTTCTTGTCGGTGGGCACGTAGTCCAGCCCGTCGTTGTGGCGATGGGCCGGCGTCATGCGCTTGCCGTCGAGGCCGAGCACGCGATCGGCGATGAAGAGGCTGTAGTAGCGGTAGGCGATCAGGTAGGTGCACAGGGCGGCGGCCACGACCCACAAAGCGCTGATGGCCTCCCCACGGGCCAGGGCCACCGTGCCGAGCGCAAAAGCGCCGACCACGGCCACGACGAGCCACACCAGGTGGCGGCGGATGTTTTGCATGCGGTTGTCTCCAGATGTATGGACCTGGCGAGTGTCCCGATCCGCTCGCCCTTTGCCATCCGTCGCACCGCGCGGACGAGGCGCGCAGTGTTGCGTAAGGGATAACCCGGGACGCTCCGCCCCGCTTCAGCTCCGCCCGAACTGCCGCGCGTGCTCCACCGCATACTTGATCAATTCCGCCTGCCCCTCGATCCCCAGCCGCCGCTTGATGCTCTGCCGATGCGCCTCGACCGTGCGCACGCTCAACCCGAGGTCGCGTGCGATCTGCTTGCTCGATTCGCCGCGACCCAGCGCCGAGAGGATCTCGCTCTCGCGCGGCGTGAGCAGCGGCCGCGGCGCCTGGCTGCGGAACAGGCGCTGCGACACCGCCGGGCTCAAGAAGGTGCCGCCCGCCGCAGCCGCCTCGATGGCAGCGACGATCTCCGCAGCCGGCGCATCCTTGAGCACATAGCCGCGCGCGCCGGCCGCGAGCGCCTGCTGCACGTATTCGGGGTTGTCGTACATGCTGAGCATCACCACGCGCACCGCCGGGTGCCCCTCCTGCAGCCGCGCGGCCAGTTCGATGCCGTTCATGTCCTTCATGCCGACATCGGCCAGCACCAACTGCGGCCGCAGCCGCTCGATCGCTTCCAGCGCCTCGGCGGCGCTGCCGGCCTCGCCCACGATCTCGATGCCCGGCAGCGGATCGAGCCGCGCATGCAGCCCGTCGCGCACCAGAGGGTGGTCGTCCACCAGGAACACGCGGATCGGCGGCCTCATCGTCACGTCGACTCCAGGCTCTTCGCCGGGACGAAGGCGACGATGGCGGTCCCCTTGCTGCCCGAGTGCAGGTCCAGCCGCCCGCCGATGGCCGCGATGCGTTCGCGCATGTTGCGCAGCCCGATGCCGCGGCGTGGATCGAGCTGCGTGGCCTGCAGGTCGAAGCCGACGCCGTCATCGTTCACCTCCAGCCGCACCCCTCGCCGCTCGAAGTCCAGTGCAATGTGCACCTGCCGCGCCCGTGCATGCTTGCGCACATTGGTCAACGCCTCCTGGGTGACGCGGAACAGCGCCGTCTTGACCTCCTCCGGCAGTTCGCGAGGCGTCCCCTGCACCGCGACCACGGCGGCAACCTCGCCCTCCTCGCCGAACTCCGCGCCCAGCCGCTCCAGGGCTGCCGGCAAGCCCAGCTGATCCAGCAGCGCCGGCCGCAGCCGGTGCGAGATGCGCCGCACCTCGGCGAGCGATTCGTTGAGCCGCACCAGCGCCTTGCCCAGCACCGCCGGCGCAGGCTGATGCGCACGCTCCAGCGTATCGACCGCCGACTCGACCAGCAGCTTGGTCGACACCAGCGTCTGGCTGGTGCCGTCGTGCAGTTCGCGCGCCAGGTGGCCGCGCTCCTCTTCCTGCGACTGCACCACCTGGCGCGCCAGCAGGCGCAGCTTGGCCTCGGCGACGCGGTGCTCGCTGAGGTTGAGCAGCAGCCCGCCGGCGCTGACCGCTGCGAGGCACAGTGCGGCGATGGCCGCGATCCACAGCATGGTGGTGGCGACGTTCTGGTTCATCTGCCGGTCCAGCGTCTGCATGGTCGACTGCAGGTCGTCCAGGTACAGGCCGGTGCCGACCATCCAGTTCCAGCGCGGCAGCGCTGTCACGTAGCCCAGCTTGGGCGCGGTCTGCGCGCTCGAAGGCTTGCGCCACTCGTACTCGACGAAGCCGCCGCCGGCGCGCGCCTGCGCGATCAGCGCCTGGATGGTGAAGCGGCCGCGCGAGTCGCGCAGCTCCCAAAGGTCCTGGCCGACCAGCTCGGGCTGGCGCGAGTGCATCAGCGCGCGGCCCTGCAGGTCGTAGACGAAGAAGTAACCGTCGCTGCCGTAGTCGAGCGCAGCCAGCCGCTGCAGCGCCTCGTTGCGCGTGGCCTCGTCGTCGCGGCCCGCGTCGTAGAGCGGGCGCACCACGCTGATCGCCAGGTCCACGTAGCTGCGCAGCTCATTGCGGCGCTGGTTCATGTAGGTTTCTTCGATCAGCGCGCGCTCGCGCCGCGCCAGGTCGCGCTCCTGGTGGCGCACCGCCAGCGACACCAGCACCAGTGCGACCAGCAGCGGTGCGACGGCCAGCGCGACGATCTTGGTGCGGAGATTCATGGTCGGCCGGTGCGCCGGGTGCCCTCAGAGCGCGCGCCGCATCTCGATGTGCGCGATGCCCGCTTCCTCGAACGGCTCGCCATGCGGCATGTAGCCGAGGCGCGTGTAGAAGGTCTCGGCGCTGCGCTGCGCATGCAGCGTCACCTCGCGATCGCCCCGCGCCTTGGCGACTTCTTCGAGCGCGCGCAGAACCGCCGCGCCGTGGCCGCCGCCGCGCAGCACGCGGTGCACCGCCATCCGGCCGATGCGGCCCTGGCCGGGCCCGCCCTGCACCAGCCGCCCGGTCGCGATCACCTGACCGAGCCGGTTGCGCGCCACCGCATGCACGGCGCTCTCGTCGTGCTCGTCCCACTCCAGCTCCTTGGGAATGCGCTGCTCCTCGATGAAGACGCTGCGGCGCACCGCGCCGGCACCCTCGCCGAGTTCGGCCCAGTTGCCGGTGCGGACTTCGGCGAGGGCTTCGCCGGCCTCGAAGGCCTTGAAGATCTCGCGCAGCAGCGCCGGCACCGGCTTCGAGGTCTGCGTGGCCGGATCGGCGAATACGTAGACCAGCTCGCACCCGACCAGGAAGTCGTCGCCCCGGAACAGCCCGCCGTGGAAGACGATGGAAGAGTTGCCCACGCGCACGCATTTCATGGCGACGTCCAGCACGTCATCCACCCGCGCCGATGCCTGGAACTCGATGGTGGCCTTGCGCACGTAGAGGTCGCCCCCCAGCGCGTGCATCGAATCCTCGTAGGGCAGCGCCAGGGCGCGCCAGTAGTCGGACATCGCGGTGTCGAAGTACATCAGGTAGTGGGCGTTGAAGACGATCTTCTGCATGTCCACCTCGGCCCAGCGCACGCGCAGGCGGTGGAAGAAGCGGTAGTCGGATCGGCGGGTGTTCTCGGTCATGGCTGCAAGGCTTCCTTCAGTGCGCGCGCTGCATCGGCCTGGGCCTGCATCGCTTCAGGGATGGCACGGCCCATTTTGACGAACTCGTGGATGACGCCGCGGTAGATCTCCAGGTCGACCGGCACGCCCGCGGCGCGCAGCTTGTCGGCGTAGGCAATGCCCTCGTCGACCACGGGGTCGCACTCGGCCAGGCCGATCCAGGCCGGCGCGACGCCGTCGACGTCCTCGGCGTTGAGCGGCGCGAAGCGCCAGTCGTCCCGCTCGGCCGGGCTGTTGAGGTACTGCGAGAAGAACCAGGTGATGAGCGGCTCGCCGAGCAGCGGGCCCTCGGCGAACCGGCGGTGCGAGGCCGTGTCCTGGTGCGCGGTGGTGCCCGGGTAGAAGAGCAACTGCAAGGCCACCGGCAAGCCGGCGTCGCGCGCGAGGATGGCGCAGACGGCGGCGAGCGTGCCGCCGGCGCTGTCGCCGCCCAGCGCCAGGCGCGCGCCGTCCAGGCCCAGCTCGGCGGCGCGCTGCGCGATGAACAGGCAGGCGTCCCAGGCATCGTTCGAGGCTGTCGGAAACTTGTGTTGCGGGGCGAGGCGATAGTCCAGCGAGACCACGGCGCTGCCGCTTTTCTGGGCCAGGACGCGGCACAGCGTGTCGTGGGTGGCGATGCTGCCGACGGTGAAGCCGCCGCCGTGGAAGAACAGCAGCACCGGCAGCCGCGCCTGCGACGGCGCGTAGAGACGGGCCGGCAGGGCGTCGCCATCGCGCGCGGGGATCGCGAAATCCTCGATGCGCGCGAGATGCGGCTTGGGCACCTCGAGCACGTTGGCACCCTTCTCGTAGGCAGCCCTCGCCTGGGCCGGCGTGAGCGTGTGGTACGGCGCCTGGCGGGCGCGGGCCATGCGGTCGACCACGCCGGCCATCCTGGCGGTGAGCTTCGGCGCGAGGGTTTGGGTCATGGGCAAGAGACGCAGCGCTTGTTAAATTGGAAGGCCCGAATCGTAGCCTCCACCCACACGCCCATGGCCCTCATCCAATACCTGACCCAGATCCAGTTCGACTTCGGCGCCATCCAGCTGCTGCGCAGCGAATGCGAGCGCATCGGCATCGCGCGACCCCTGATCGTGACCGATGCCGGCGTGCGCGCGGCCGGCCTTCTGCAGAAGGCGCTCGACGCGCTGGGCGACCTGCCTGCCGCGGTGTTCGACCAGACGCCTTCCAACCCCACCGAGGCGGCGGTGCGTGCCGCGGCCGCGATCTACCGCGATCAGCGCTGCGATGGCCTGATCGCCGTCGGCGGCGGCTCGGCCATCGACTGTGCCAAGGGCGTCGCGATCGCAGCCACGCACGAGGGGCCGCTGAAGACCTACGCCACCATCGAAGGCGGCTCGCCGAAGATCACCGAGCGCGTGGCGCCGCTGATCGCGGTGCCCACCACCAGCGGCACCGGCAGCGAGGTGGCGCGCGGCGCCATCGTGATCGTGGACGACCATCGCAAGCTCGGCTTCCACAGCTGGTTCCTGATGCCGAAGGCCGCGATCTGCGACCCCGAGCTCACGCTGGGCCTGCCGCCGCGGCTCACGGCCGCCACCGGGATGGACGCCATCGCGCACTGCATGGAAACCTTCATGTCGGCCGCCTTCAACCCGCCGGCCGACGGCATCGCCCTCGACGGGCTGCAACGTGCCTGGGGCTACATCGAGCGCGCCACGAAAGACGGCAGCGACCGCGAGGCGCGCCTCAACCTCATGAGCGCCTCGATGCAGGGCGCCATGGCTTTCCAGAAGGGGCTGGGCTGCGTGCACTCGCTGAGCCACAGCCTGGGCGGCATCGATCCGCGCCTGCACCACGGCACGCTCAACGCCCTCTTCCTGCCCGCCGTGATCCGCTTCAACGCGGGCGCGGAATCCGTGCAGAAAGAGCAGCGCCTGCAGCGCATGGCGCAGGCCATGCATCTCGACTCGCCCGGCGACCTGGCGGTCGCGATCCGCGACATGAATGCGCGGCTGGGGCTGCCCGCGGGCTCGGCCGAGGTGGGCGTGACGCCTGCGATGTTCGAGCCGATCATCGACGGCGCGATGGCCGACCACTGCCACAAGACCAACCCGCGGCTGGCGACCCGCGAGGACTATCGCGCGATGCTCGAAGCCTCGATGTAGTCCAGCAGCCAGCGGCGGAAGGCCTCCATCGCGGCGCTGGGCTTTCTCGACTTGAGCCGGACGAGCCAGTAGCTGCCGGTCATCACCTCGGTCGAAAGCGGCCGCATCAGCCGCCCTTCGTCCAGCTCGCGTTCGAACATCGACGCCGGCGCCAGTGCCACGCCCGCGCCCTGCATGGCGGCCTCCACCATCAGCCGCGAGGAATCGAAAACCGGCCCGCGGACCGTCGGGCACGCCGCGCCAGCGGCCGCAAACCACGCCGGCCAGTCCTCCGTGCGGTAGGAGCGCAGCAAGGTCTGCTGCGCGAGGTCCCGCGGCCGGGCGATGCGCGCCGCGATCGACGGCGCGCACAGCACCGAGAGCGGCGCCGCCATCAGGTGCTCGGCCTTGAGCCCTGGCCAGTTGCCGTCGCCGAAACGGATCGCGAAGTCCAGCCCTTCGCCTGCCAGGTCGACCACGTTGTTGTGCGTCATCAGCCGCAGGTCGACGAAGGGGCACCCCTTCTGGAACAGCCGAAGGCGGGGCAGCAGCCAGCCCACCGCGAAGGTGCCCACCACCCCCACGGTCAGCACCTCGAAGAAGCGGCCGTTGTCGAACTGCTGGACGACCGCCTCCATGCGCCCGAAGGACTCTGCCAGCACCGGCAGCAATGCATGGCCCTCGTCGCTGAGCGCCAGGCCGCGCGGCAGGCGGCGAAACAGCGCCGCGCCCAACCTCGCCTCCAGGCCACGCACCTGCTGACTCACGGCGGCCTGCGTCACGTTCAGTTCGTCGGCCGCGAGGGTGAAGCTGAGATGGCGCGCCGAGGATTCGAAGGCGCGCAGCGCATTGAGGGGAAGATGGACCCGTGCCATAAGATTTTCTTGTGCGAGACAGCAAATACTATCGTTTGCGCCCTCGCTGCCGATCATCGAAAGTCGCTGCTTTTTCAGGAGCACGCATTCATGATTCAACGACGCCGATTGGCTGGCGCCCTTCTTCTTCCGCTGGTCACCGCTTCCCTCGACATTCGCGCCGGCAGCCGACCGAGCCTTGCGCGCCAATTCGCGGATATCGAAAAAGACAGCGGCGGCAGGCTCGGCGTTCACGTGCTCGACACCGCGACCGGCCGGCGTGCCGGTCACCGCCAGGACGAGCGCTTCGCGCTCTGCAGCACTTTCAAGTTCCTGGCCGCGGCGCTGGTGCTGGCGCGGGTGGACCAGGGCAAGGAGCAACTGGAACGCAGGCTCACGTACACGCGCGACGACCTCGTGCCCTACTCTCCGGTGACCGAGAAGCATGCGGGCGCCGAAGGCATGACGATGGCGCAGCTGTGCGAAGCCGCAGTCACCTTGAGCGACAACACCGCAGCCAACCTGATGCTGGCGAGCTTCGGCGGCCCGGCGGGCCTCACCGCCTACATGCGCTCGCTCGGCGATACGCAGAGCCGGCTCGACCGCATCGAGCCCGGGCTCAACGAAGCCCGCGCGGGGGATCCGCGCGATACCACCACGCCGGTCGCGATCGTGAACAGCATGCAAAAGATTCTCTTGGGCGACGCTCTCGCGCCGGCTTCGCGCGCCCAATTGCTGCAATGGCTGGACGACAACAAGACGGGTGGCCAGCGCATTCGCGCCGGCGTGCCTGCAGGCTGGAAGGTGGGCGACAAGACCGGCTCGGGTGAAAACGGCGCGGCCAACGACATCGCGATCCTCCGGCCGCCGGGTCGCCCGCCCGTCCTCCTGGCCGTCTATTTGACGGAGACGAAAGCATCCATGGCCGATCGCAATGCGGCGCACGCCGCCGTGGCGACCGCCGTTGCCGCCTGGGTCGCGAGCGGTCTCTGACAACGCCGGCGCGGACCGGAAGTCGCTCCCCTCGGCGCCGCTCCTGGCGGCGCCTTCGACGCACCGTCATCTCGCGAGCGGCACAAGAGGCCTTCAATGAATTAATTGGTTCTAATTGAGAACTTAAGATTCAATAAGGCCCGGGTGACTCATAGGGCATTGATTGGCAATATCTTCGCGCCCCTGAATTCTTTAGCCTTAATGAATTCGGAGTCGCCGAAAGCGCGTGGAAAGCGCGCAACGAGCCCGCCCCGAATTTGTTAAGTCGAATGGATTCCTAGAGCCAAATTTTGCCGCGTGTTGTCTCATTTCTTTGATCTGGCGCAAACAGATTGATGCTCCAGCGATGAACATCGATCTATTGCAGACACTCATTGATACATCAAAAGGCAACATATGAAGGTTCTTGTCGTCCCTGCGTGCAGCGATTGCGCGCGGCGCATGCCTCTTAACTGAAGACTCCCAGGCACCGACCCGAGTCGGTCATAACTCCGACGATCGAATCGCAGCGGCATGAGGCGGCCGCCGCAGTCCAGTTTGATTCGATGTCCGGCCGCCTCTGGCCCCACTGAAGCAAGAGGGTCGAGCACGCACAACGTGCCATGTCCCTCTAGCCCGCGCGGCGATCCATCGATCCCCGCCTTATTTCTTTTTTTTGAAGTTTTTTTGCGCCCTTTTTGGAAGCGCGGGGGACTTCTTTTTCGCAAACAAACGTTCACCAGGAAATTGAAGATGAGACAGTTCGACAAATGCGCTCTCGTGCTCCTTGCCGCATCAGGCGCGCTCGCGGGTTGCGGCGGCGGAGGAAGCGGTTCAGGCGGCGGCTTCGCCTTCCCTCAAAGCACGGACGCAGTGCCGTCGGCAGCCGCGTCGGCGGCGCCGTCGACTGCCGAGGCCGAGTCAGACACGAAGTCAGAGCTGCTCAGCAAGCTGGACTCGAGCTGGATCAAGATCGCCAATGAAGGTCAGGCATTCACCCTGTCCGCGTCGACGGTCGTGCAGTACGGCGCGAAGTCGTCCTGGGTCAGCAAGAAGGTGTCCGGCGCCGTGGTCTGCAACAACGAAACCTTCGGCGATCCGCTGCCGTATGCGGCGAAGGCGTGCTATGCGCAAGCGGTTGCTCCGGCCCCTGCTCCTGCTCCTGCTCCTGCTCCAGCCCCTGCACCCGCACCCGCACCTGCGCCTGCGCCCGCCGCAGGCACCGTGCTCGCCAATGAAGGCGGTTCGTTCACCGTGCCCTCGCCGACGCTCGTGAAGTACGGCGCCGACACGCGCTGGGTCACCAAGACGGTCACCGGGACGGCCGATTGCACGAACGCATTCTTTGGCACCGATCCCGCGGTCATGACGGCGAAGTCCTGTGTCTCCGCGGGCCCCGCACCTGCACCCGCACTCGCCCCTGCTCCCGCTCCCGCTCCCGCTCCTGCACCTGCACCGGCACCGGCACCTGCACCTGCACCGGCCCCGGCTCCCGCTCCGGCCCCGGCTCCCGCTCCGGCCCCAGCCCCCGCGCCTTCGCCAGGCGTTGCCCTGCCCGGAGACATCGTGGACAGCGCCGGCGCGGTGGTGCCCAGCGCCTACGCGGCGATGGCCTACAAGTTCAACTCCGACGTGGGCGTGACCTACAGGTACGGAGCGCCCGCCAGCAAGAGCGGCGTGGC
>NZ_JAVDRF010000016.1:0-115369 GCF_031454625.1 Variovorax soli | reverse complement strand
CCCGATCAAGTGCCGATGCTGCTGCGCCTTGCCGCACAGGGCGAAGAAGATCCTGTGCGACGCACGCTCATGTTCGTGCGCGCGGGTGCCTGGGATGACGCGCAGCAGAGCCTGGCTGACGCAGCAACGGACATGCTGGCCCACGATGAAGGCGCCCAGGTGCTTCGCATGGCCGAGCAGTTTCCGGCTCACATTCAGGCCGGGTCGCCCTTGCTGGCTTACGCGCGCGGCCTGTGTGCCTGGCCGCATTACCAATACGGCGCCGTGCGGTCGGCCATGGAGCAGGCCTTTGCTGGTTTCGACGCGATGGGCCGGCATCAGGATGCGCAGCGCGCCCGCGCGATGCATGCGTTGGCCACTTTCTTCTGCGGCCACATGGAAGAGGCCAGGCGCCTGAGCCAAGTGGTTCGCGCCAAGCCCATGGACCTGGAAACCGAGACGCTCAGCGAGCTGCTCGACTTCTGGTATGAGGGCTACCACGGTCCGCTCGAGGGCCCCGGCCATCGCCTTGCAAGGGTGGTCGACCTGCTGGCGCGAGGGGGCGGCGCCGAACTGTGGTTTCGCTGCATGATCCGTGTCAATGTATTCAGCAGCCGTCCGGGGGTGAGCGCTCAGATCAAGCGCCTGGTCCACGGCGCCAGGGCCGCCACAGGCGATGAACGCTGGTCCCTGCAGGCCAACGCGAACCTGACGGAAGCCGGGCTCCTTTTTTGGCAGGGCAAGTTCGCCGAGCTGGAGGCCGCGGTCCAAAGGATCGAAGAAGACTCTCGTTGGCTGGGCCGGCCCGTGGGTTTGCGCATCCGGCTGCTCACCCTGAAGGTCTATTGCCAGGTGATCTGCGACGACAAGGACACCGTGCGCGCCAGCTGCGACGCCATCGTCGCGCATGTTTCCTCTCTCGACCGCTCCAGCGATCTGCCTCTGGCCATCCTTAGCGTCGTCATGCTGGCCCTGACTGCCGTCGGGGACTGGCAGGCGGTGCGCATGCTCTTGCCCACGCTCCAGGGCGAGGTCGTCAAGAACCCCAGCCAGCAGATGTTCCTGCGCACCTTCGGAGCGCAGCTGGCATTGCATGAAGGACGCGTGGACGAAGCCCTGACGACGCTTCGCGAGCTCGTCACAAGATCAACCCAGCTGGACACGATGTACCTCGATGCCACGGTCCGAACATGGCTTGCGCTCGCCGAGCTCGCCGATGGTTCACCGACAGCAGCCTGGGCGGCGCTGGAGCCTTTGATCGAAGACACAGCGGCCAGCGGCAATGTGGGCCGAGTCCTGTTCACAGGCATGCAAGTCCTGACCAAGCTGTCGCTCGCCGCATGGGGGGGTGCCGCATCGAGTGAAGGGCTGGCGGTGTTGCGCCAATGGGTCGAGACTGCGCGCCGGTTCAAGGCCGGAACGCACGAGCAGCCCCCGGTGCCGGCTGCCAACGACGCTGGCCTCAGTGCACGCGAACTCGAAGTCCTCGCACTGCTGGCCGACAGCCAGAGCAACAAGCTGATCGCCCGCGCGCTGGACCTGAGCCCGCACACCGTCAAGCGCCATGTCGCGCGCATCCTCGACCGGCTCGACCTGGCCTCGCGCATGCAAGCGGCAAACTGGTACCGCGTGCGCTTCGGCAACTGAGTATGCAGTCCGCCAGCCTCGCCAGAGCCAAGATCCAGACGCCCCGCTTCCGCAGTGGCCTGATCGAGCGCAGCGAGCTCGAAGAGCAGCTCGGCGATGCATTGACGAGCCGGCGCCTCGTGCTGCTGGTGGCGCCGGCCGGCTACGGCAAGACAGCCGCGCTGTCGCGCCAGCTGCAGCGGCTGCCGCCCGGCTGCGCCGTGGCCTGGCTCACCGCGGATGAGGAAGACGACCTCCATCGCTTCCTCTATCACCTCATCGAAGCACTCGAACCCCTGGACCCGCCCTGGCGCCTGGCGCCCGAAGCCTTGCTCGAGCGGGTGGCCCAAGGCCGGCTTCGCGAGGCGGCGTCTGCGGTACTCAGCGCGATCGAAGCCACCGAGACCTGCGGCGGCGGCGTGATCGTGCTGGACGACCTGCATGCCGTTTCCGACCCCCGTGTCTTCGAGTTCCTGGGCCACGTGCTCGAAGGCCTGCCGCAGAACTGGACGCTCGTGATCGCATCGCGCGTGGAGCCTCCGCTGGCCCTGGGTCGCTGGCGTGCGCGGCGTGAAGTGGCAGAGTTCGACGAGACAGCGCTCGGCTTCTCCAGGAAGGAAGTGCAGGCGCTGTGGCGCCATGCCACCGGAAGGGAGGACCCCGAGCAGGCGCAGCGCCTGCACGACCGCACGCAGGGCTGGGCCGCCGGGCTTTGCCTCAGCCTCGAGACATCCGAAAGAGCGGCGGCCAAGGCGCCCACAGGCGTGTGGCACAACCGGCGCCATCTCTTCGAATATCTGGCCAGCGAAGTCTTCGAAGACTTGCCGAGTGAACTGCAAGAGTTTCTTCTGCGCTGCTCGCCGCTTTCCGAGCTCACGGTCGCGCGCTGCGTACAGATCAGCGGCAATCCGCGCGCGGCCCGGCTGCTGGAGAACATCGAGCGCCGCCGGCTGTTCATCTCCGTGCTCGACAGCGACGAGCTGACGCTGCGACTGCACGACCTCTTCCGCGACTTCCTGGAGGAGCGCCTGCGCCGGCGCCATCCGGACGAAGTACCGGCGCTGCTGCGCCGTGCGGCCCAAGGCGAGGCAGATCCCGTGCGGCGCACGCACATTTACCTGCGCGCAGGCGCCTGGGACGAGGCGCAGCAAAGCCTGGCCGGCGCGACGGCAGACATGCTGGCCGACGACAAGCGCTCCCAGGTGCTTCGTGTGATCGAGCAGTTCCCTCCCGAGATTCAGGCGCACTCGCCCCTGCTTGCCTATGCCCGCGGCCTGTGCACCTGGCCGCTCTACCGGTACGGCGTAGTCCGCTCGGCCATGGCCGATGCCGCGGCCGGCTTCGATGCGCTGGGGCGGCACGAGGACGCGCAACGCGCACGGGCGACTGAGGCATTGGCCCTGCTGTTCTGCGAACAGATGGAAGATGCGCGGCGCCTGAGCCGGGCGGTCCGCGCCCAGCCCATGGACCACGAAGCCGAGGTGCTCAGCGAACTGTTCGACTTCTGGTACGAGGGCCACCACGGCCCTCTGAACGGACCGGCTGACCACCTTGGGCGGGTGATCGACTTGCTCATGCAGGGGGGCAGCGTCGAACTGTGGTCTCGCTGCATCACTCGCGTTGCCCTGTTCATCAGCCGCCCGGGCGTGACCACGCAGCTTCAGCGCATGGTCAACGGCGCCAGGGCCATTGCAGGCGACGGGCATTGGTCCCTGCAGATCGCGGCGAACGTCACCGAAGCCTGGCTCCATCTTTGGCAGGGCAGGATCGCCGAGCTGGAAGCCACGTTCCAGAGCGTCGAGGAAGATTCCCAGTGGCTGGGCCAGTCTGCTGGCTTGCGCATCCGGCTGCTGGCAGTCAAGGTCCTGTACCAGGCGGCCTGCGGCAACACGGACGCCGTGCACGCGACCCGCGACGCCATCGTGGCCCATGTTTCGTTGCTGAACCGCTCCGAAAGTCTGCCCCTGCTTTATTACGTCGCGCTCGTCATGGCATCCGCTGCGATTGAGGACTGGCCGACCGTGCGCATGTACTTGCCGGAGCTCCATCTCCAGCTCGGGCGTGAGACCCCCAGCATGCAGGGCCTCATTCGCGCCTTCGAGGCGCAGCTGGCCTTGCACGAAGGGCGGCTCGGCGAGGCACTGGCGGCGCTTCGCGAGCTGACGGCCGAATCGGCCTCGCTCGACACGATGTACCTCGATGCCACCGTCCGGACCCAGCTCGCCCTTGCCGAGCTCGCCCAGGGCTCGCCAGCAGCCGCCTGGGAATCGCTGGAACCCTTGATCGAACGCGTCGTGACCAGCGGCAATGTCGGCCAGGTGCTGGTGGTCGGCGTGCGGGTCCTGAGCAGGCTGTCGCTCGCCGCATGGGACGGTGCCGCGTCGAGCGAAGGGCTGGCGGTGTTGCGCCAATGGGTCGAGACTGCGCGGCAGCTCGAGGCCGGAACGCACGAGCGGCCGGAGGTGCCGGCCGCCAACGATGCGGGCCTCAGCGGCCGGGAACTCGAAGTCCTCGCCCTGCTGGCCGACAACCAGAGCAACAAGCTGATCGCACGTGCCCTGGACCTGAGCCCGCACACCGTCAAGCGCCACGTCGCGCGCATCCTCGACCGGCTCGACCTGAGCTCGCGCATGCAGGCCGCCGACTGGTACCGCTCACGGTTCACCGACCAGCACAAGCCTCCGTCGCAGGGCTGAAAGCGCTATCGCAGCGGCTGCGATCGTTATCGCAAACAATGGTTTGCAGGTCTATAGTCCGCTTCACCCATGCAGTCCGCCAGCCTGGCCAGAGCCAAGATCCAGACCCCGCGCTTTCGCGGCGGACTGATCGAGCGCGGCGAGCTCGAAGAGCAGCTCGGCGATGCACTCACGAGCCGACGCCTGGTGCTGCTGGTGGCGCCCGCCGGCTACGGAAAGACGGCCGCGCTGTCGCGCCAGCTGCAGCGGCTGCCTGCCGGTTGCGCCGTGGCCTGGCTCACCGCGGACGAGGAAGACGACCTCCAGCGGCTGCTGTCGCACCTGATCGAGGCCCTCGAACCGCTGGACCCGCCGTGGCGCCTCGCGCCCGAGGGTCTGCTCGAGCTGGTGGCCCAGGGACGGCTGCGCGAGGCGGCATCCGCCTTGCTCGGCGCATTGGAAGCCACCGACACGGAACAGGGCGTGATCGTGCTCGACAACCTGCATGCCGTGGCCGACGCGCGCCTCTACGAATTCCTGGGCCACCTGCTCGAAGGCCTGCCGCAAAAATGGACCTTCGCGATCGCGACGCGGGTGGAACCTCCCTTGTCGCTGGGGCGATGGCGCGCGCGGCGCGAGGTGGCCGAGTTCGACGAGACCGCCCTCGGCTTCTCCCGAAAGGAAGTGCAGGCACTGTGGCGCCACGCCACCGGCCATGAAGACCCCGAACAGGCCGAACGCCTGTTCGAACGGACCCAGGGCTGGGCCGCCGGGCTCAGCCTGAGCCTGGAAGCGTCGGAACGATCCGCCGCGAAGGCGCCCAAAAGCGTCTGGCACAACCGACGCCACCTCTTCGAATACCTGGCCAACGAAGTCCTCGAGGGCTTGCCGGACGAGCTGCAGGAATTTCTCCTGCGCTGCGCCCTGCTTCCCGAGCTCACGGTGCCGCGCTGCGAGCAGATCAGCGGCAATCGGCGCGCGGCCGATCTGCTGGAGGAGATCGAGCGCCGCCGGCTGTTCGTCTCCTTGCTCGACAGCGAAGCGCTGACGCTGCGCCTGCACGATCTCTTTCGCGACTTCCTGGAGGAGCGGCTGCGCCGGCTTTATCCCGAGGAGGTGCCGGCGCTGTTGCGCCTTGCCGCCCAGGGCGAAGAAGACCCCATGCGCCGCGCGCTCATGTTCGTGCGCGCAGGCGCCTGGGACGAGGCACAGCAGAGCCTGGCCGACGCGGCGGCGGACATGCTGGCGGGCGACCAGGGTGCCCAGGTGATTCGCATCGTCGAACAATTCCCGGCCGACATCCAGGCCCGGTCGCCCCTGCTGGCGTATGTCCGCGGCCTGTGCGCCTGGCCGCACTACAAATACGGCGCAGTTCGGTCGGCGATGGAACATGCCGCTGCCGGCTTCGACGCCATGGGGCGGCACGACGACGCGCAGCGCGCGCGCGCCGTGCAGGCGCTGGCCATGCTCTTCTGCGGCCAGATGGCGGATGCGCGGCGGCTCGGCCAGGTTGTTCGCTCGAAGCCGATGGACCTCGAGACCGAGACCCTCAGCGAGCTGCTCGACTTCTGGTACGAGGCCTACCACGGCCCGGCCGAGGGACCCGGCCACCGCCTGGCCAAGGTCGTCAATCTGCTGATGCAGGGGGGCAGCGCCGAACTGTGGTTCCGCTGCATGGCACGCGTGAACATCCTCATCAGCCGCCCGGGGGTGAGCGCGCAAATCCAGCGCATGGTCCACGGTGCTAGGGCCGCCACAGGCCACGAACACTGGTCGCTGGAGGCCAGCGCCAACCTGACGGAGGCCTGGCTGTTTCTCTGGCAGGGCAGGATCGCGGAGCTCGAGCTCGCGTTTCAGCGGATCGAGGAGGACTCCCAGTGGCTCGGCCAGCCCGCGGGTTTGCGCATCCGGCTGCTGACCCTGAAGGTCATGTACCACGTGGCCTGCGACGACCGGGACGCCGTGCGTGCGACCCGCGACGACATCGTGGCGCATGCCTCCCTGCTGGAGCGCTCGGGCGAATTGCCCCTGGCCTACCTGGCCATCGCCGTGCGCGCTTCCGCCGCCATCGGCGACTGGGCGGCCGTGCGCCTGCACCTGCCTGCGTTCCAGGTCGAAGTCGGCCGGGAAAATCCCAGCATGCAGATGTTCCTTCGCAGCTTCAAGGCGCAGCTGGCGCTGCATGAAGGGCGCGTCGGCGAAGCGCTGACGATCCTTCGCGAGCTGGCGACGAGGTCGACCCCACTCGACACGAACAGTCTCGATGCCACGGTACGGACCCGCCTTGCGCTCGCCGAACTCGCCGACGGCTCCCCGACCGCAGCCTGGCGAGCGCTGGAGCCGCTGATCGAGCGCGTCGCGGCCACCGGCAACGTGGGCCAGATCCTGGTCACGGGCGTGCCGAGCCTGACCGAGCTGTCGCTCGCTGCATGGGGAGGCGCGGCTTCCAGGGAAGGACTGGCGGTCCTGCGGCAATGGGTGGAGAGCGCGCGGCTGTTCAAGGGAGGCTTGCAGGAGAAACCGCGTGCCTCCGCCGCCAACGACGCGGGCCTCAGCGAACGCGAACTGCAGGTGCTCGCCCTGCTGGCCGAAGGGCAGAGCAACAAGCTGATCGCACGGGCCCTGGACCTGAGCCCGCACACCGTCAAGCGCCACGTCGCGCGCATCCTCGACCGGCTCGACCTGGCTTCGCGCATGCAGGCGGCCGACTGGTACCGCACGCAACGCCTTGGCTGAGACGCCACGCCGCGCCTCGCGGCGCGTGCGGACCTTCGAATGCAGCCCCTATAGTCCGCCTCCATGCAAACCGCCAGCCTGGCCAGAGCCAAGATCCAGACCCCTCGCTTCCGCAGTGGCCTGATCGAGCGCAGCGAGTTCGAAGAGCAGCTCGGCGATGCACTCTCAAGCCGCCGCCTGGTGCTGCTGGTGGCGCCCGCCGGCTACGGCAAGACGGCCGCGCTGTCGCGCCAGCTGCAGCGGCTGCCTGCCGGTTGCGCCGTGGCCTGGCTCACCGCGGACGAGGAAGACGACCTCCAGCGACTGCTGTCACATCTGATCGAGGCACTCGAACCGCTGGACCCGCCATGGCGCCTCGCCCCCGAAGCCTTGCTCGAGCGGGTCGCCCAGGGACGGCTGCGCGAGGCGGCGTCCGCCTTGCTCGGCGCATTGGAAGCCACCGACACGGCACGAGGTCTCATCGTGCTGGACGACCTGCATGCCGTTTCCGACGCCCGCGTTTTCGAGTTCCTGCGCCATCTGCTCGAAGGCCTGCCGCAGAACTGGACCTTCGTGATCGCGACGCGCGCGGAGCCGCCGCTGCCGCTGGGACGCTGGCGCGCACGGCGCGAAGTGGCCGAGTTCGACGAGACGGCCCTCGGCTTCTCCCGAAAGGAAGTGCAGGCACTGTGGCGCCATGCCACCGGTCATGACGACCCCGAACAGGCCGAACGCCTGTTCGATAGGACCCAGGGCTGGGCCGCCGGGCTCAGCTTGAGCCTGGAAGCATCGGAACGATCCGCGAGGAAAGCGCCCACCGGCGTGTGGCACAACCGGCGACGCCTGTTCGACTATCTCGCCAGCGAGGTGCTCGAAGACTTGCCGGATGAGCTGCAGGAATTTCTCCTGCGCTGCGCCTTGCTTCCGGAACTCACGGTGCCGCGCTGCGCGCAACTCAGTGGCAATCCGCGCGCGGCCGAACTGCTGGAGGAGATCGAGCGGCGCCGGCTGTTCACCTCCGTGCTCGACAGCGACAACCTGACGCTGCGCCTGCACGATCTCTTTCGCGACTTCCTGGAAGAGCGGCTGCGCAGGCTCCATCCCGAGGAGGTGCCGGCGCTCTTGCGCCTGGCCGCACAGGGCGAAGAAGATCCTGTGCGCCGCACGCTCATGCTCGTGCGTGCGAGCGCCTGGGACGAGGCACAGCAGAGCCTGATGGACGCGACGGGCGACATGCTGGCGCGCGATGAAGGGGCCCAGGTGATTCGCATCGTCGAGCAATTCCCCAGCGACCTGCAGGCAAACTCGCCGTTGCTGGCTTATGTCCGAGGCTGGCGCGCCTGGCCCTCCTACCAGTACGGCGCCGTCAGGTCGGCGATGGAGCGCGCCGCGGCCGGCTTCGACGCGCTGCAACGGCACGATGACGCGCAGCGGGCGCGCGCGATGCAGGCGTTGGCCATGTTCTTCTGCGGACAGATGGCGGATGCCCGGCGCCTCAGCGAGGCCATTCGATCGAAACCGATGGACCTCGAAACCGAGACCCTCAGCGAACTGCTCGACTTCTGGTACGAAGGCCGCAACGGCCCGGTCGGCGGCCCCGGCAATCACCTCGCCAGGATGGTCGACCTGCTGATGCAGGGAGGCAGTCCCGAACTGTGGTTTCGCTGCATCCCCCGCATCAATGTATTCATCAGCCGCCCGGGGGTGAGCGCACAGATGCAGCGCATCGTTCACGGCGCCCGGTCGGTCGCAAGCGACGGACACTGGTCTTTGCAAGCCAGCGCGAACTTGATGGAAGCCTGGCTGCTTTTCTGGCAGGGCAAGATCGCCCAGCTCGAAGGCGCTTTCCAGGTCCTCGAGGACGATTCCCGGTGGCTGGGCCAGCCCACGGGCTCGCGCATCCGGCTGCTGACGCTGAAGGTCAATTACCAGATCGTCTGCGATGACAAAGAGGCCGTACGCCAGACCCGCGACGCCATCGCCGAACACGCCTCTTCGCTCGACCCGACCAGCGACCTGCGCCTGGCATCCCTCGCCATTGCCGTGAGGGTCTCCGCGGCGATCGGGGATTGGCCGGCCGTGCGCATGCTCCTGCCCGCACTCGACGCCGGGATCGGCCGTGAGATCCCAAACATGCAGATGTTCATACGCAGCTTCAAGGCGCTGCTGGCACTGCGGGACGGGCGCATGGGCGAGGCGCTGACAACGCTGCGCGAACTGGCCGAAATATGCGCCGCGTTCGACACGATGTTCCTCGAAGCCATGGTTCGAACACGGCTTGCTCTCGCCGAGCTCGCCAATGGCTCACCGACCGCAGCCTGGCAAGCGCTGGAGCCCGTGATCGAACGGGCGATTGCCAGCGGCAACGTGGGCCAAATCCTGGCCACTGGCGTGCAGAGCCTGACGGAACTGTCGCTCGCCTCATGGGGCGCGTCCGCGACCCAGGAAGGGCTGGCAGCCTTGCGGCAATGGATCGAGACCACGCGTCGGCTCAAGGCAGGGTCGCACGACAGGCCGCGAGCGTCGACTGCCGACCATGCAGGCCTCAGCGAACGCGAACTGCAGGTGCTCGCGCTGCTGGCCGAAGGCCAGAGCAACAAGCTGATCGCACGGGCCCTGGACCTGAGCCCGCACACCGTCAAGCGCCATGTCGCGCGCATTCTGGATCGGCTCGACCTGGCTTCGCGCATGCAGGCGGCCGGCTGGTACCACGCCCGCTTCGGCAGCTGAGGCCGCGGGCGTGCAAGGGCTGGCACCTGCGCGACACGCGACCCGGGTTATCACGCAATCGTCGCCTGCACGGGAAACCTCTAATCAGCCTTTCTTTCACTCAGAAGTACTGAACATGACGTCCTTCCGCCTCGCCCCCTGCGGCATCGGCATCGCCCTGGCAACCCTGCTTGCGGCCTGCGCGACAGCGCCGGCAGCCGGCTCGCGCAGCGTCACCATCGAGCGCACCAGCTACGGCATCGCCCACATCACCGCCCCTGACGACGAGGGAATCGCCTACGGCGTGGCCTACGCTCACGCCCAGGACAACGTCTGTCAGACCGCCGAGCACCTGCTGACCGCTCGCGGCGAGCGATCCCGGTTCCTCGGCCCGCAGGGCACGGGCACGCTGGGCCTGGGCCAGTTGCCCAATGCCCAGATCGACCTGTTCGTGCGGGCCCACATGGACGGCGCCGCGCTGGCGCGCGCCTCGGCCTCGACCAGCGACGAAGTCAAGTCGGCGCTGCGCGGCTACGTCGCCGGCTACAACCGCTATCTGCAGGACACCGGCCCGGCAGGCCTGCCCGAGGCCTGCCGCAACAAACCCTGGGTGCGGCCGATGACGCAGGCCGACCTGTCGCGCACCACCGAGCTCTCGATGATCCAGGGTGGCCTCGCCGCGTTCGCCGGAGCCGTGCTCGCGGCAGCACCGCCGGCCCCGGGCACGAAGACCGGCGCGGCGCCGGTGCCGCTGGAGCAAGCGGTTGCGGAGATCGCCCGTCACGCCTTCAATGCCAACGTCGAAGGCGGCGAACTCGGCTCCAACGGCTGGGCCTTCGGCCGCAACGCAACCCCCGACGGCCGCGGCCTGGTGCTGGGCAATCCGCACTTTCCATGGACCGGCATCAACCGCTTCTGGGAAATGCACCTCACCATCCCGGGCCGGATGGACGTGATGGGCGTCACCGGCGGCCTGAGCCCGGTGGTGGCCATCGGCTTCAACAAGGACGTGGCCTGGACCCACACCGTGTCCACCGGCAAGCGCTTCACGCTGTACGAGCTCAAGCTCGATCCGGCCGACCCGACTGTCTACCTGGTCGACGGCCAGCGCCGGAAGATGACGGCGCGCCTCGTCAGCCTGCCCGACGCCGGCGGTGCGCCGGCGGCAAAGACCTTCTACGACACCGAATGGGGCCCGGTGCTCGTGCTGCCGCGTGCCGGCCTGGGCTGGAGCGCCACCACGGCCTACGCGATCCGCGACGCCAACACGCTGAATGTGCGCTCGGCCCAGAGCTGGATGCAGATGGCGCGGGCGCGCAACGTGGGCGACCTGCGCGCCGCGATGGGCAACCAGGGCATGCCGTGGATCAACACGATCGCCGCCGACCGCGAGGGCAACGCCATGTATGCCGACCTCTCGGTGGTGCCCGACGTTTCCGCCGAGATGCTGAAGTCCTGCGCGCCCTCGCCCCGCGCCGCCGCGCTGCTCAACGCGACCGGCCTGGCGGTGCTCGATGGCTCGCGCTCGGCCTGCGCCTGGCAGCGCGACCCGGCGGCCGCCATGGCCGGCGTGACGCCGCCGCAGCGCATGCCGGTGGTGCTGACGCCGGACTGGGTGCAGAACAGCAACGACAGCTACTGGCTCAGCAACCCGCACATCGCGCCGCCCGCCGGCATTTCGCCGCTGGTCGGCTTCGTCGGCACGCCGCAGCGGCTGCGCACGCGCAGCGGCATCCAGGAAATCGAGGCCCGGCTGGCGGGCAGCGACGGGTTGCCCGGCAACCGGATGGGCGCGGCGGAACTCCGCAGCGTGATCTTCCGCGACCGCAACACGGCCGGCATGCTGGTGATGGACGACCTGGCCAGCGCCTGCAGCGCCAACGCCGCTGCGCTCACGGTCGACCAGGCGCTCGGCTGCCGCGTGCTCGCTGCCTGGGACCGCACCAGCAACAGCGCATCGAAGGGCGCGCCGCTCTTCCGCGAGTTCTGGCGCAAGGCCAGGAACGTGCCCAAGGTCTGGCGCGTGCCCTTCGACCCGGCCCGACCCGTGGTCACGCCGACCGGCCTCGACATGGCCACGCCGGCGACGCGCGACGCGGTTTTCAAGGCGCTGGGCGAGGCGGTCGGCATCGTGCGCACTGCCGGCTTCGCGGCCGATGTGCCGCTGGGCGAGGTGCAGACCCGCATGGTGCGCGGGCAGAAGATCGCGATCCACGGCGGCGACGAGTTCGAGGGCGTGCTCAACAAGGTCGAGAGCCAGGGCCAGTCGCTGATCGATCCGAAGGGCTACGACATCAACTTCGGCAGCAGCTACATGCAGGTGGTGGGCTTCGACGAGCGCGGGCCGGTGGCGCAGGCCATCCTGACTTACGGTCAGAGCAGCGATCCTGCCTCGCCGCATGCCTACGACCAGTTGCCGCTGTTCGCCGCCAAGCAGTGGCATCCTCTGCCCTTTCACCGGGCCGACATCGAGGCGCAGCGCGTGGGCGCACCGCTTCGACTCGCTTACTGAAAATGAACCGCCTCCACACTCGTCACTTCGTGTATCGCTGCCCCCGAGGGGGCGCTGCGCCCTTCGGGCGGCCGGGCGAGCGCTGAAATGCACATGCAAGACGGCCTTGCCCGACTGATCGAACTGGCCGCGGCCCAGCCGCTGGCACCGGCCTGCGACCATTTCTACTTCCTGCGCCACGGCCAGACCGCAGGCAATGCGCAGCGCATCTTCCAGTCGGTCGACACGCCGCTGAGCCCGCTCGGGCTGGCGCAGGCGGCGCAGGCCGCCGAGCGGCTGGCCGGCGAACCCATCCGCAGCGTGGTGTGCAGCGATGCCCGGCGCGCCTTCGACACGGCCCATGCGGTCGCCACCGGCCTGGGGATGGCGCCGCTGCGCTTCGAAGGCCTGCGCGAGCGCAACTTCGGCGCGCTGATCGGCACCTCCTCCGCCGAGCTGGACTGGGCCTGCGCGCCCGAGGGCGGCGAAACCCTGCCCCAGTTCGTCGCGCGCAAGCGCGCGGCGCTGGCCGCGGCGCTGGCGCATCCGGCGCCGGTGCTGATCGTGGCGCACGGCGGCTCGCTCTTCGTGCTGGCGGCAGCGCTGGGCGTGCCGCTCGAGGCCGGCGTGCTCGGCAATGCCCAGCCCTTGCGCTTCGAGCGAAGCGGTCCTACATGGGCCGTGAAGCCGCTCCTGCACCATTCGGGGGGCGGCGCGGCCGTCGCTTGAGGCCTGCCCCCTGGCGGCTCCACCCAGCCATCCTCACCGAACATGGATTTCAAGAACTACTACCAGGCCCTCGGCGTCGAGCGCAACGCGTCGGAAGAAGACATCCGCAAGGCCTACCGCAAGCTGGCGCGCAAGTACCACCCGGACGTCAGCAAGGAACCCGACGCCGACCGGCGCATGCGCGAGATCAACGAGGCCAACGACGTGCTGCGCGACAAGGAGAAGCGCGCCGCCTACGACGCGCTGGCCGACCAGGTCGCGCACGGTCGCTATGCCGGCGCGGGCTCCGGCGATGGCTTCCAGCCGCCGCCGGGCTGGGACCAGGGCTTCGAGTTCCACCGCGGGCCGGGCCAGGGGCCTGCGGACCATGCCGAATTCAGCGAGTTCTTCTCCTCGCTCTTCGGCGCCGCGGAGCGGCGCAGCGCGGAGCGGCGCCAATACCGCGCGCGTGGCGAAGACCATCACGCAGCGATCGAGATCGCCCTGGAAGATGCCTTGAAAGGGGCCGAGCGCGAGATCACCCTTCGCTCCCAGACGCTCGACGAGCACGGCATGCCCCAGTGGAAGACGCGCACGCTCAGCGTGAAGATCCCGCCCGGCGTGCACCCGGGCCAGTACATCCGCCTCGCCGGGCAAGGCATGCCGGGGCATGGCGGCGAGCCGCCGGGCGACCTGTACCTCGAAGTGCGCATCGCGCCGCACGGGCTCTACCGCATCGACGGCCGCGATCTCTACATGACGCTGCCGGTCACGCCGACCGAAGCCGCGTTGGGGGCCCAGGTGAAGGTGCCCACGCCTGGCGGCGGCGTGGTCGAGGTGACGGTGCCGCGCGGCGCACGCAACGGCCTCAAGCTGCGGCTCAAGGAGCGCGGCCTGCCGGGCCAGCCGCCGGGCCATCTTTACCTGCTGCTGGAAATCGCTCTGCCGCCGGCCGATACCGAGGTCGCGCGCAAGGCCTACGAACAGTTGGCGCAGGCAGCCCCTTTTGCCCCGCGCCGCCATTTGGGAGTGTGACGACATGGCCAACCCGTCCTTCGACACCGCCACGCTCGGTGCCACCCATCCGCTGCGCGCCGGCGAACTCGCGCATGCCTGCGGCGCCGAAATTGACTGGGTCGTCCAGCTGGTCGAGGTCGGCATCGTCGAGGTGCGCAGCCCCGCCGAACGGCCGGACGACTGGTGCTTCCACAGCGTGGACCTGCAGTGCGCGCTCGACGCACGCCGGCTCGAGCGCGACTTCGGCGTCGGGCTCGATGCCGCAGCGCTGATCCTCGACCTCGAGCATGAAGTTCGGCGGCTCAAGGCCCTGCTGACTGCGCGGGGGCTCGCCCGGGAGATCTGAGATGCCGGTGGTCTGCGACCAGTGCGGGACGGAGAACCGCGAGAGCGCGAAGTTCTGCAAGGGCTGCGCGGCCAAGCTGCCGGCCTTTGCCGCCACCGGACCGTCCGCATTGCAGAGCATGAAGGCGCTCGGGAGCCGTCCACTGGCGCCGCCGTCCCCCGAGGCGCCGACGCCCGGCATGCTGCCGATCGAGACACGCGCCTTCTGGGTTCGCTTCGCCGTGCTGTCGGTGCTGATCACCACGGCCTTCGTCAGCTGGTATGCCTACGTGACGCGCAAGGTGCCGTCGAATCCGCCGGCCGGCCCGCCGCCCGCGGCTGTCGCCGCCGCCTCGCCGCAGCCGGCGCGGGTGAGCGTGGCGAAGCCTCCGCAAGCGCCCATGGATTACCAGAAGCCGCCGCCAACGGAACCGGTGCGCCCCGCGGAGGCGCTGGACCCGTTCGAGAGCTTCGTGGCCCCCGGGCCGGCGCAGCGCGAACTGGTGCAGGTGGTACCGGCGCCGCGCCGCGGCAACGACGCGCATGCCGTGCGCACGGAAGAGTCCCGCAAGGTCGTCGCCCGCCCGAGTGCGGCCGACCCGCGCCCCGGTTGCGCGCACCTCAACTTCATCGCAGCGGCGCGTTGCGAAGCGGAGCAATGCGCCAAGGCGCAGTTCGCCAGGCATCCGCACTGCAGCGTGGTGCGCGAACAGACGCGGCGCGACGTGGCGCGGCGCAATCCGCTGCAGTTGGGCTATTAGCCTGCCCCCGCGGCTTTACCGCATCGACTTCAGGTTGCCATCGCCGCCGGTTTCCTCGGTGGTCTCGAAGGAAGCGCGGGTCCTCTCACGCGGCGAGCGCCATGGGCTGGCATTGCGCGACCAGCGCCAGCACCCGTTCGCCCGAGACCGTCTCGTGGGCGAGCAGCTCTTGCGTCAGCGCGTCCAGCGCGCCGCGATGTGCGCGCATGAGCTGCTGGCACTGGAGGTTCAGGTTGTCGAGCAGCCGGTCGGCCTGCCGCACTGCCGCCGCGATCTGACGCGACGCATGCTGCGCCGGAAGCGCGCCGATGCTGAAGAGCGTGCCGTCCTGGCCGAAGCCGTAGCGGCCGACCATGTCCAGCGCCAGTTTGGACGCTTGCTGCAGGTCCTGGCTGGCGCCGCTCGACGCCTCGTCGAAAACGGCCAGCTCGGCGTTGCGCCCGCCAAGCAGCATCTGGATGTGCTTCTCCATGTCGCTCTTGAGCAGCAGCGTCTGGTCTTCCTCCTGCGTGACGAGCGTGACGCCCAGCGCACCGCCGCGCGGCAGGATGGTGACCTTCTCCACCTTGCCGTAGCCCAGCACCGCCGAGACCAGCGCGTGGCCCGCCTCGTGCACGGCGATGTAGCGGCGCTCGCGCTCGCCCAGCGCGCGTTGCGCGCCGTTGAGCTCGCCGATGCGTGTCGTCTCGATGGCTTCCATCAGGTGGCTCATCGTGACGACCCGGCTGTTCGCGCGCGCCGCCACGAGCGCCCCATGGTTGACGATGTGGGCGATGGTGGCCGGCGACAGGCCGGTGGTCAGCCGGGCGAGCTGTTCGTGGTCGATGGTGCCTTCGGTGCGCAGCTTGCCCGTGTACAGCCTGAAGATCGCCCCGCGGTCGCGCACGTCCGGCAGCTTGACGTGGACGCGGCGGTCGAAGCGGCCCTCGCGCAGCAGGGCTTCGTCGAGGTGCTCCTCGAGATTCGTCGCACCGACCACGATCACGCCCTCGTTGGCCTCGAACCCGTCCATCTCGACCAGCAGCTGGTTGATGATGCGGTTGCTTTCCGACTCGGCCGGCCCCGCGCCGGCCGACGTGCGCTTCGAGATGCCGTCCAGTTCGTCGATGAACAGGATGCAGGGCGCATTCTTGCGCGCGGTTTCGAAGAGCTTCTTGACCTTCTGGACACCGACGCCGTAGAACTTCGACGTGAACTCGCTGCCGTTGGTGGCGATGAAGCGTGCGCCGCATTCGGCGGCCAAGGCCTTCGCCAGCAGGGTCTTGCCCACGCCGGGGCCGCCGAGCATGAGCACGCCGCACGGCGCCCGCGCCCCGATCGCCCGGTAGCGGCCGGAGTCCTTCAGGTAGTCGACGATGTCCTGCAGCGCATGCTTGGCCTCGCCTGCGCCGATGACGTCGTCGAAGCCGACGCCGGCCGGCGCCTCGACCAGCTTCGCGCCGCCCCCGATCGACTCGCGCATCGTGTAGACGACGAACGCGATCAGCAGGAGCGGCAGGAAGATGCCGGCCAGGTCGCGCGCGGTCGCGAGCAGGCGGTTGTCCGCGGCCGGCGCACCCACCGTGCTGTCCGGCAGCACGACGAGCTGGAAGGGCTGCGCACCGGGTTCCTTGGCCTGCGCGACCGCCAGCGCGGCGAAGGAGCCGCGCCCGTCGACGACGAAGTAGCGCTCGCCCTCGATGGTGGAGACGAGCAGCGCGTTGGGCGCGAGGCCCACGGCGCCGACCCGGCCGGTGCGCAAGTCGCGCAGCAGGTCCGAACCATCCTTCTCGACCGCCGTCCAGGCCTCCGGCGCGCGGCGCATTTCCTGCGCGGGCCCGTCGAGCCGGCCGGCGGGCGAGGGGTCGTTCAGGTGGAGGAACACGGCTGCGGCGGCGAGCGCTGCCAGGGCGAGGACGAGTGCGAGGGCCAGGCGGCCCTTCGAGCGAAGGAGTCGATGGAAATGCTTCATATGCGGCAAAGGCGCGGGCGGGGATGCCGGATGGTAGGCACTCGCCCGTGCGCAAAGCCGCCTTTGGAGGCGCGGGGCGCAGGTAACAGTCAGGGTGCGTGCAATTGTTGGCGTGCGGGCACGTTGCGTTCCGCCGCGCGACCGGTCGGCCACGCCTGCGGGGGTACGGCACGGTTGGCGCGCGCCGGGCACTGCCCGTGCAAGCGGCGGCGGCTCAGCCGGCTTTCTGCAGCAGTTTGATCACGCTGGAGAAATCGAGCGCCCCATGCCCCGCCAGGCTGTGCGCCGCATAGAGATTGCGCGCCAGCCCGCCGAGCGGGGTCGAAGCCCGCACCGCCGCCGCGTTCTCCTGGGCCAGGCCCAGGTCCTTGAGCATCAGGTCGGTGCCGAAGCCGCCGGCGTAGGCCTTGGAGGCGGGCGCGTTCTCCATCACGCCGGGCAGCGGGTTGTACTTCTCGAGCGCCCAGTTGCCGCCCGAGCTGCGGCGCATGATCTCCGACAGCACCTTCGGGTCCAGCCCGTTGGCCACGCCCAGCGCGATGGCCTCGGAGGTGCCGATCATCAGGATGCCGAGCAGCATGTTGTTGCAGATCTTGGCCGTCTGCCCTGCCCCGGCCTCGCCGGCATGGAAGATGTTGGCGCCCATCTTCTCCAGGACCGGCCGCGCGCGCTCGAGGTCTGCCGCCGCGCCGCCGACCATGAAGGTCAGCGTGCCGGCAATGGCGCCACCGGTGCCGCCGGAGACCGGCGCGTCGATCACCGCCACGCCGCGCCGCGCACCGGCCTGCGCCAGCTTGCGCGAGGTCGCCGCTGCGATGGTGCTGCTGTCGATCACCAGCGTGCCGGGCGCGATCCGCTCCAGCAGCCCGGACTGGTTCTCGCCGCCGAAATAGAGCGATTCCACATGCTGGCTTGCGGGCAGCATGCTGATCACCACCTCGGCACCCGCCAGGGTGTCGGCCGCCGAACCGGCGATGGGCACGCCTTCGGCAGCGAGCGTCTTGCAGGCCTCGGCCGAGAGGTCGAAGGCGCTGAGCGCGTGGCCGGCCTTGTGCAGGTTGAGGGCCATGGGGCCGCCCATGTGGCCGATTCCGATGAATGCGATCTTCATGTGATGTCTCCAGTGAATGCGGGTCCCGGACGCAGTGGACGCGAAGCTTGGCTACACAAGCCCGGCCAGTTCGCCCGGCATCTCGCCGCGCGCGCGCAGGTGATCCGCGACGAATTCCGGCGTGATCTCCTCGAGCGTGGCCGGGCTCCATCTGGGGTTGCGGTCCTTCTCGATCAGCAGCGCGCGAATGCCCTCCGCGAAATCCTCGTGCGCGCAGCAGCCCAGCGAGGCCCAGTACTCCAGGCGGAACACCTCGGCCAGCGACATGCGGTGCACGCGCTGCCACAGCTCGAAGCTGAGCGCGGCCGAACTCGGCGCGCCCGTGGCGAAGGTCTTCGCCGCAGCCTGAAGCCATGGGTCTTCGCTTTGCAGCGCCCGCAGCCGCTGCGCGATGTCGTGCAGGTCGTCGCCGGCCATCAGGGCGTTGATCGTGTCGAAGTGCTCGCGAACCTTGGAAGACGGCAACGCCGCGTCCTCGCCCGCCTGGGCAAGGATGCGCGAGAGCGCGGCGCGATCGGCTTTCGCCTCGCCGGTCCATCGTCCCTCGGCGATCGCGTCGAGCACCTGCGGCTTGCGCTCGTGCGGCACCAGCAGGTCGGCCAAGCCGCAGAAGATCGCATCGGCGGCGTTGAGGTTGGCCCCGGTGAGCGCGAGGAACAGACCCACGCGGCCCGGCATGCGGCGCAGGAACCAGCTGCCGCCCACGTCGGGGTAGAGGCCGATGCTGATCTCGGGCATCGCCAGGCGGCTTTGCGCCGTGACGACACGATGCGAAGCACCCGCCATGAGGCCGATGCCGCCGCCCATCACGATGCCATGGCCCCAGCACAGGATGGGCTTGGGGAAGGTGTGGATCAGGTAGTCGAGCTCGTACTCTTCGGCGAAGAAGCGCTCGGCGTAGCGGTTGCGTTCGGGCCCGCACTCGCGCAGCGTCTGGTAGAGCTGTCGCAGGTCGCCGCCGGCGCAGAAGGCCTTCTCGCCCGCGGCCTGGAGCAGCACGCCGGCCACGGACGGATCGTGCGCCCATCCGCGCAGCTTTGGCGTGAGCAGGCGCACCATCTCCACCGACAGCGCGTTGAGCGAAGCCGGCGCGTTGAGGGTGGCCACGCCGAAGCGCTTGCCGCCGGCGGTCGTGATTTCTTGGAAGAGGACGACGGGGTCGGTCATGGTTGTTGAATCAGGACTCTCTTGGGCGAAGCGCGCAAAGGACTCGCGAAGGATGCGGAAAAGACACAGGGATTCTGCTCAGCGAATATCGCTATCGCCCTCCAGCAGCTTGCGCGAGACGATCACGCGCATGATTTCGTTGGTGCCCTCGAGGATCTGGTGCACGCGCGTATCGCGCACCAGCCGCTCGAGGGGGAATTCGCTCAGGTAGCCATAGCCGCCGTGCAGCTGCAGCGCCTCGTTGCAAATGCGGAAGCCGGCATCGGTCGCGAAGCGCTTGGCCATCGCACAGTAGGTGCTGGCGTCGGCATGGCCGGCATCCAGCTTGCTGGCGGCCAGGCGGACCATCTGCCGCGCGGCGACCAGTTCGGTCGCCATGTCGGCCAGCTTGAACTGCAGGGCCTGGAAGGTCGCGAGCGGCTTGCCGAATTGCTGGCGCTCGTGCAGGTAGCGCCGTGCCGCATCGAGCGCGCCCTGGGCCGCACCGACGGAGCAGGTCGCGATGTTGATGCGGCCGCCGTCCAGCCCCTTCATGGCGATGCGGAAGCCCTCGCCTTCGCTGCCGAGCAGGTTTGCGGCCGGGACGCGCACGTTGTCGAAGCTGATGGTGCGGGTGGGCTGGCTGTTCCAGCCCATCTTGTGTTCCTTCTTGCCATAGCTGACGCCAGGCGCATCGGCGGGTAGCGCAAAGGCCGAGATGCCGCCGGCGCCGCCGCCGCCCGTGCGCGCCATCAGCACCAGCACGTCGGTCGAACCGGCGCCGGAGATGAAGGCCTTGCCGCCGTTGATGACGTACTCGGCGCCCTGCAGTTCGGCACGCGTCTTGAGCGAGCCCGCATCCGACCCGGCGCCCGCTTCGGTCAGGCAATAGGAGGCCAGCTTGCGCCCGCTGGTGAGATCCGCTCCCCAGCGCTCGCGCACCGCCGGCCCGCCCCAGGTGCCGAGCATCCAGGTGGCCATGTTGTGGATCGTGATGAAGGCGGTGGTCGACGGATCGACCGCAGCCATCTCCTCGAACACCAGGGTGGCATCGAGCCGCGGCAGTGCCAGGCCTTCGATGCTCTCGGGCGCATACAGGCCGCAGAAGCCCAGCTCGCCGGCCTTGGCAATGGCCTCGCGCGGGAAGATGCCTTCCGCGTCCCATTGCGCCGCATGCGGTGCGAATTCGGCGAGTGCGAATTCGCGCGCGGTCTGGGCGAAGGCGCGCTGCTCTTCGGAGAGTTCGAAGTCCATGCGCCCGAGATTACTTGAGGCTGATGGTGGTGTTCAGCCCATGCGCCGTGGCATCGTCGAACCAGCGCGACGTCACCGTCTTGGTCTGCGTATAGAACAGGACCACCTGCTTGCCATAGGGCCCCAGGTCGCCGAGCTTGGACGCGCGCGAGCCGGTGAAGGAGAACATCGGCACCGGCACCGGAATCGGCACGTTGATGCCCACCTGACCGATATCGATGTCTTCCTGGAAGCGTCGCGCCGCCGCGCCGGACTGCGTGAAGATCGCAGTGCCGTTGCCATTGGGGTTGGCGTTGATCATCTCGATCGCCTCGTCGATGCTTTCCGCGCCCGCCACGCACAGCACGGGGCCGAAGATCTCCTGGTCGTAGATCGTCATGCCAGGCTTCACGCCGGAGAAGATCGTCGGGCCGACGAAGTTGCCCTTTTCGTAGCCGGGCACCGTCGGTTTGCGGCCATCCAGCTCCAGCGTGGCGCCGTCGGCGATGCCGCGTTCGATCAGGCCGGTGACGCGCTCATAGGCCGCACACGACACCAGCGGACCGACGTCCACGCCCTTCTCGGTACCGGCGCCGATCTTGAGCGTCTTGGCCTTCTCGACCAGGTCCGGAATCCATTTGCGCGCATCGCCCACCAGCACCGCGACCGACACCGCCATGCAGCGCTGGCCCGCCGCGCCGAAGCTCGCGCCGACGAGCGCATTGAGCGACTGGTCCTTGTGCGCGTCGGGCATGACGATGGCGTGGTTCTTCGCACCCATCATGCATTGCACGCGCTTGCCGGCGAGCGTGGCGCGGTGGTAGACATGGGTGCCGACCTTGGTGGAGCCGACGAAGGAGATCGCCTTGATGTCCTTGTGGTCGCAGATCGCGTTGACCACGGCCTCGCCGCCGTGCACGACGTTGAGCACGCCCGGCGGGATGCCGGCTTCCAGCGCCAGCTCGCAGAGACGCATGGTCACCATCGGGTCCTGCTCCGAGGGCTTGAGCACGAAGGTGTTGCCGGTCACGATGGCCATCGGGAACATCCACAGCGGGATCATGGCCGGGAAGTTGAAGGGCGTGATGCCCGCGCACACGCCGAGCGGCTGCAGCAGCGTATAGGTGTCGACGCCGCCGGCCACGTTGTTGGCCAGTTCCCCCAACTGAAGGTTGCCGATGCCGGCCGCATGCTCGACCACTTCGAGGCCGCGGAACACGTCGCCCTCGGCATCGGGCAGCGTCTTGCCCTGCTCGGCCGTGAGGATGGCAGCCAGCTCGCTCATGTGCTCGCGAATCAGCTGCTGGTACTTGAGGAAGATGCGCGCCCGGGCGCCGATGGCGGTCTTGCGCCACGTCTTGAAGGCGTCCTGGGCCGAGGCCACGGCGGCATCGACCTCGGCCGGGGTTGCAAAGGGAACGCGCGCCAGGACTTCCTGTGTCGCAGGGTTGACGATATCGCGCCAATCGCTGGTCTTCGACTCGACGAACTTGCCGCCGATCAAGAGCTTGACAGTCGCGACCTGGGTCGCGGGCGTGGTGGTGGCATCCATGAATTTGTCTCCTGAAAAGTGACCCTTGAAAAGGACCGCAGCGACCGATGCTAGCTTTGCACTTTTGCCATGGCAATAGACAAATACGCACCCGACATCTGCATAATTGCAAAGCATGGATTGGGACAACCTGCGCTTCTTCCTGGAGCTGGCGCGCACCGGCACGCTGGTGAGTGCAGCGCGCCGGCTGGCGGTCGACCACACCACGGTCGCACGGCGCATCCAGGCGCTGGAGAAGGAGATCGGCACCGCCCTCTTTGCGCGCGAAGCCGGCGGCCATCGGCTGACCGAGGCAGGCCGCCGCCTGCAGCCGCAGGTCGAGGCCATGGAGGGCGCCTTTCTCGCCGTCGAGAGCGCGGCGCCGGCGGCGCACGAAGGCTTGTCGGGCCTGGTGCGCATCGGCGCCACCGAGGGCTTCGGCACGATGGTGCTCGCGCCGCAGCTCGCGCGCTTCGCGCAGCAGCACCCGAAGCTGGTGATCGACCTGCTCGCCATGCCGCGACTGGTGCACCTCTCGCGCCGCGAGGCGGACATCGTGATCTCGCTGGAGCGGCCGGCGCGCGGGCCCGTGGTGGTCAGCAAGCTGACCGACTACGTGCTGCGGCTCTACGCGTCGGTGGACTACCTCGCCGCGCACCCGCCCATCGCCTTGCGCGAGGACCTGCGCGGCCACACCTTCATCAGCTACGTGGATGACCTGCTCTTCAGCAAGGAGCTGCACTACCTCGACGAGCTCTACCGCCCCGACGCCTTCTCACTGCGCAGCACCAGTATCCTGGCGCAGCACCAGGCGGCATTGGCCGGCGCCGGGATCGCGGTGCTGCCGGCCTTCATCGCCGAGCGCGACGCATCGCTGTGCCGCGTGCTGCCGGGGGAGGCGAATTTCACACGCACCTTCTGGATGTCGATGCCCGCGGAGAGCAAGCACCTGGCGCGGATGCAGGCGGTGTGGCAGTTCCTGCGGGAGACGGTGGAAGCACAGCGGACGGTGCTGCTGCCGCAGGAAGCGTGAGCCCGCCGGCCGCAGACCAGATCTCTCGAGCAGCATCTCCGCCGGCTGCCGAAGATCAGCGGCGCAGGTGCTCCTGGTACCAGGCCGCGGCCTCGCCGCGCGACGACAAATCGAGCCGGTCGAGGATGCGCGCCACGTGGCGCTTGACCGTGTGCGGGCTCAGGTCGAGCGCGCGGGCGATCAGCTTGTTGCTCTGCCCGGCGGCGAGGCACTGCAGGACTTCGATCTCGCGCGCGCTGAGCCAGGGCTCGCCGCCTGCCGCCCCTTCGTGCCGCTCCGTGGCTTCGGATCGCCATCGTCGCGCGAGTGCCGCCCAGTCGCCGATGACTGCCAGGCCCTCCACCGGCGCCGCCGTGCCCCAGTGGCCCTGCGCCAGCTCGGCGAGCATCGCCGCCCCGCAGAGCAGGACGCCGCCCACCTCGCCCGTCTGAGTTGCGGCGCCGACCAAGGGTTCGATCACCCGCCACGCGGCATTCGGCGAGCCTCCCCGCAGTTCGGCCAGCGCCAGCGAAACGCGCACGAACGCGTCGAATCCCACCCGGTCCACGCCGGCCGAACTTTCGGCGGCGAGCCTCAGCGCTTGAAGCGCATCGTCATTGCGCCCATCGTGCAGGTACAGGCGACCCCGCAGCGCGTACACGCCGAGCCGCGGAAATGCGGTACTCCCGTTCGATCCTTCGAGCACCTGCAAGGCCTGGCGCACGGCCGGCCAGTCGTCCGCAGCCGCCGCCTGGCGCCCCGCCCACGCCGTGATGTTCGTGCGCCAGTCCGCGTGGATCGCCGAAGTGAGCATCTTGGCCATCAGGGCTTCGCAGCCCGTCCGCACGCCCTCCTTGTCTCCGAGGATGGCGTTGAATGCCACCACGGCGCCCATCAGCGGCACCCGCAGGCTCCTGGGTTGGCCTAGCCAGCGGCTTTGCGCCTTCAGGCGATCGATGGCCGCGCGAGCGGTCTCGCGGTGGCCGCGCCATAACAGCAGCCAGGTGTCGAGCACGGTCGCCGCCGCCTCGAGCGGCTCGCTGGATTCCCGGGCGGCCGCGCGCGCGCCCTCGACGAAACGCCGCATGGGCGCCGCAACACCGGGCCGGCCGATCATCAGGTAGAGCCTTGGCGTGCATCGATGCCAAAGCTCTGCGGACGCACCTTGCGCGAGAAGATCCACCATTCTTGCGAGATGCCCGGCCGGGCCGCCGACGGGGCCATAGATCCCTGTGCGCCAATACCCGAAGAGTTCGATGAGAACCTCCGCCTCGGGAACCCCGGGGTCGGCATGGATCGCCTGCGCCCGGCTGTCCGCCTCGTCGAGCCGCCCCAGGAACATCAGCGAGATCGCCTCGAAGATGCGCGCCTCCAGTGCTTGCCGGGGTCGGCCCAAACGCTCGAAACCCAGGCCCGCCATGCTCATCGTTTCGACCACCACCGGGTCTTCGAATTCATGCCACGCACACAGCCCGCGGGCATAGGCGAGCTCCGGCGAAACCTTCCTCTCGTGCGGGGGAAACTGGTCGACGAGCCGCGCCACCTGGGCGCTCTCGCCGGACGTGACGAGGGTCGGAGCGAGGTCCGCAAGCAAACGCTCGGCCTGGGACCAATCGCCGGCCCGCAAGAGAAGATGCATCTTCCGGACCAGATCGCGCTCGGACTGCGCCGCTCTCTGTTGCAGCAGCAACGTCTCGCCTGGAAACTGCCGCCTGAGCCGATCATCCAGGAAGTCACGGAACAGGTCGTGCAAGCGCAAGGTGAGCTCTTCGCCTTCGAGGACGGAAGCAAACAGGCCGCGCTGCTCGATCTCCTCCAGCAACTCGGCCGCATTCGGATTGCCGCTGACCTCCGTGCACTGGCTGACGGAAAGCTCGGGCAGCACGGAGCAGCGCAGCAAAAAGTCGCGCAGTTCCTGCGGCATCGTGTCAAACACCTCGGTGGCCAGGTAGTCGAAAAGGCGCCGCCGGCTCCGGCGACCCTCCGGCGCATTCGGTCCCGAAGCGGCAGGCGTCCCCAGGCTCAGGGACACCCCCGCGGCCCAGCCATCCGTGAGTTCGAGCAGGCGATCCGCGGCCTCGTCGCTGACCGCGCCCGAGCCGCCGCACAGCAACTGAATTTCCTGTCGACTGAAGCTGAGGTCCGCTTGCCGGAACTCGGCTAGCTCGCGCCGGGCGCGCAGCCGCGCCAGCGAGAGCGGCGGATCGACGCGCGACGCAATCGCGATGGTCCAATTCTCGGGTAGGCCCGCCACCAGCAGCCCCACGAACTCGAACACCCGGACGTCCGCGACGGCATGCAGATCGTCCAGCGCAATGACGCCACGGTCGACGGGGATGGCTCCCAGCACGCTCAGGAATTCGTCGGCGCCGGCCCTCAGGGCGGAGCCTGCCGACAACTGGTTGGCCAGGGCCTCGGGCGAAGTGCGCCAGGGCGGATCGTAGGGCTCCAGGGCATCGCTCAGGCAGGTCAGGAAGCGCAGGAGGTCGTCATCCCCGTCGACCGTCATCCATACCGCCGCACAGCCTTCCGGCAGGCGCCGGAACTCGCGGGACAGGGCCGCCGTCTTGCCGAAACCCGCCGGCGCGACCAGCAGAACCAGTCGACGGGTGCTCAGCGCGACGCTCATGCGCCGTTCCAGCTCGCTGCGCTCGATCAAGCCGGCGCGAAACCGCGGCGGCTGGATCTTGGTTCGAGCAAAGGTCGCGAGCTGCATGGTCCTTTCAGTCGACGTTCTGACTATAGAGCCAAGACCATCCCCCTTGAACAGGCCGATTGGCTCGCCATTGGCTCTCGATTGGCCTAGGCACCCGGCCCGGGACGGGGAACACTGGCGCCAGACCCACAAGAGCAAAAGGATGCGCCGCGCCATGACGGAGCGCGCCAGCCACCCAGCTTCGAACCATGCACGTCATCGATCACACCACACTGCCACGCCTCCAATCCGAAGGGCGGCAGCGCTTTGCCGCAGCCCATCGAGGGCTCGGGTTCGCGCCTTTCGAGCTCTGGATGGAAGTCCTCGAGATCGACGCGCGCATAGACCTCCTGCCCATCGAATGCGCACGGGTCGTGCTGGTGCTCACGGGCCACGGCAAGCTGATGATCGACGGCGCATCCCAGCGCTTTCATGCACCCTGCAGCCTGGTGCTGCCCGCCGGCGTCGACAGCCAGGTGGTCAATATCGGGGCCGAGCCCATGCAGCTCGTGACAGGGTTCACACCAGCCGCCGCGCGTCCGCCGCAGGCTTGAGCCGCGGTGCAAGCCCATGGCCTTTCGCCATGGCCCTCCGTCGCGACCGAACTGGCTCCTCTGGTCGATGTGCCAAGAGCCTGGAAACCAAATACTTCGTTCATGCGCAGGACAGATGAATTGCTCTTCGCGCCCCACTGATCGGAGATTGCCATGAGTTCAGCCGCCTCGACTTCACTGGATAACCTGCATTCCGGCCTTCAACCCCTGCATCGCGAGCCGCCCGAAGGGGATCGCGTCACCACCTTCCTTCAATCCGTGTTGAGCCAAACCGCGAACCGATCTGCCGAGATCTGGCACAAGCTCTCGCGCAAGACGCAAATCCTTCTTGTCGCGCTGTCGATGACCTTTACCAGCTTCGCTCTGTCGATGATCGTGGCCGCGCTTGCACGCTGAGCTTCAGGGCCAACGAGGGGGGTGGGTTCCGGGCGGCATCGAGGGCCGCCGCCAGGCAACCGGAGTTCGGGCCAGCTGTGCGCTGAGCCGCATGCTCCGGAGCTCGCCGAAACCCGAAGCAGCGCTTTCCAGCCAGGGTTCGATGTCGGGTCTCGGCACCTCGAATCCATTCGACAACCGGCCCAGGCCGCGTAACCACTGGCCGGTCTGCGCCAATGAAACCTGGACGAGCCAGCTGCCGCCCTCGCGCTGCTGGCGCCACAGCGCCGCAGCGGCGCCCATCGCGATCAGGTAACCCGTCGCCTCGTCGAGGATTTGCATCGGCAAAGCCCGCGGCCGGCCCTCCCCGGCTGCTTCGCCCTCGGCATGGTTGAAGCCCATGGCCGTCTGCACCAGCGAATCGAAACCACGCCGCGGCGCCCAGGGACCCTCGGTGCCGTAAGCCGAGAGCGAGACATGCACGATGCCAGGACGCCGCTGCGCGTTCTGCGCCGCACCGAAGCCTCGTTGCGCCAGGCCACCGGGCCGGTAGCCCTGCACGAACACGTGGGCATCGGTCAGCAGCCCGGCGAGCGTCGCGCGCCCGGCATCGCTGTTCAATTCCAGATGCGCCGAGAGCTTGCCTCGGCTGGTGTCGGCAATGGCTTCGATGTTCGGCAGATGCGGCGCGTTGACAAGCATGACGTCCGCGCCAAAGGCTGCCAGTGCGCGGCAGCCGACGGGACCGGCCAGCACGCGCGTGAGGTCCAGCACCCGCAAGCCCGCGAGCGGTGGGAGCGATTCGTCGATCGGCGGCAGCTTTCGCGGCGGCGCGTCGCCGATGCGCTCGAGGGTGAACAAGGGCTGGGCTGCAATGGCCCGGCCTTGCGGGGTCGCATCCCATTCGTCGAAGCGCCGCAGCGCAGTGGCCACCACGCCGGCGTCGGCTGCGGCCGTCTCGAAATCGATCGCCTTCCAGCGCGACATGGCCGTCTCGGCGTCGGCCCGCTGCGCGGTGGACGGATCCAGCCCCATCAGGCGCAGCGCGCCGTCGCGGTGGTGGGCAAAGTTCGCGTGCACGCGCACCCAGCCATCGGCGCAGCGGTAGAGGCCGGAGAAAGGATCCCACTGCGGCGGCACCCGGCCGTCGAGACTGAACCAGGCGGTGCATTCCAGCGCTGCGTGCAGCATGTCGACCGTGACCTGCTGCCTCGGCGCGCCGCGGAGGTGCCCCAGCTCACAGGCAGCGAGCGCGGCGGCAGCAATGCTGGCCTGTGCGGCGGTGCCGACGGCGAAGGACGATGGCAGCGCCGGTTCGGCGCCGGTCAGGCGGGCGAAGCCGAGGGCCTCCGGCGGCAGCCCGGCCAGGTCCCAGAGGCGCCGGAGGGTTTCGTCGGGGTGCATGGCGTTGTCGTCAGGGTTCGGGCGCCGCTGCCCTCACCCCGCCGTCTCCCGCAGGGAGAGGGAACGGCGCCCGGCACTTCAGTGCAGGAGCTTGACCCCGGTCTTGGCCTGCAGCGCCTCGAAAGTGACGCCCTCGGCCAGCTCGACCACCTTCAGGCCTTCGGGCGTGACGTCCATCACGGCCAGGTCGGTGATGATGCGGTCCACCACGCCCACGCCGGTCAGCGGCAGCGTGCACTCCTCGAGGATCTTGAGGTCCTCGGTGCCGTCCTTCTTGCGCGCCACGTGCTCCATCAGCACGATCACGCGCTTCACGCCGGCCACCAGGTCCATCGCGCCGCCCATGCCCTTGACCATCTTGCCGGGGATCATCCAGTTGGCCAAGTCACCCTTGGCGCTCACCTGCATGGCGCCGAGGATCGACAGGTTGATCTTGCCGCCGCGGATCATCGCGAAGCTGTCGTGGCTGCCGAAGATGGCGGAGCCGGGCAAGGTGGTCACGGTCTGCTTGCCGGCGTTGATCAGATCGGCGTCGACCTGGTCCTCGGTCGGGAAGGGACCGATGCCGAGCATGCCGTTCTCGCTCTGCAGCCAGACTTCCTTGTCGCCGACGAAGTTGGCCACCAGCGTGGGGATGCCGATGCCGAGGTTCACGTAGAAGCCGTCTTCCAGCTCCTGGGCGGCGCGCGCCGCCATCTGGTCTTGGGTCCAGGGCATTCAGGCCTCCTGCCGGGCCGCCCCGAGGGAGGCGTGCGCCCCCTCGGGGGGCAGAGAGGACACGAAGTGCCGAACGTGGGGGCGTTTCATCTCAGGCTCCTTTGCTGCTGCTGTTCTTGACGGGGGCCGGCACCTCGCTGCCGGCGGCGGCCTGGGCGATGGCGGCCTGCGCCTCGACCTTGGCGGCGGCCACGTCGACGGCGGCGCTCACCGTGCGCTTCTCGATGCGCTTCTCGGGGTGGGCGTTGAGCACGATGCGGTGCACGTAGATGCCCGGCAAATGAATATCGTCCGGCGCGAGTTCGCCGATTTCGACGATCTTCTCGACCTCGACGATGCAGATCTTGCCGGCCATCGCCGCCGCCGGGTTGAAATTGCGCGCGGTGAGGCGGAAGCGCAGGTTGCCGGACTTGTCGGCCACATGGGCCTTGACCAGCGCCACGTCGGGCACCAGCGAGCGTTCCATCACGTAGGTTTCGCCGTCGAACTCGCGCAGCTCCTTGCCCTCCGCCACCAGGGTGCCGACACCCGTCTTGGTGAAGAAGGCCGGGATGCCTGCGCCGCCGGCGCGCAGCTTCTCGGCCAGTGTGCCCTGGGGCGTGAATTCGAGCTCCAGTTCCTTCGCCAGGTACTGGCGCTCGAATTCCTTGTTCTCGCCCACGTAGCTCGCGATCATCTTCTTGATCTGGCGCGTCTCGAGCAGCTTGCCCAGGCCGAAGCCGTCGACACCGGCGTTGTTGGAGATGCAGGTCAGGTTCTTCACGCCCGAGTCGTGCAGTGCATCGATCAGGGCTTCGGGAATGCCGCACAGACCGAAGCCGCCGACCGCGAGCGTCTGGCCATCGGCGACGACGCCCTTGAGCGCCGCATCGGCGGAGGGATAGATCTTGTTCGCCATGATTCCTCGTTCGGAAATGGTGGTTGATGGAGAACCCGCACGATACTACGTATGCGCATACGTAGTATTTCGTAATGGAGACACCCGACGCCGCCCTCGCCGCCATCGACTACCGGCTCGCCTTCGAGGAGGCGCCGGTGGGCATGGTGCTGTCGCGCCACCGGATCATCGTCGATTGCAACGCGCGCCTGTGCGAAATGTTCGGCGCCACGCGCGACATGCTGATCGGCCAGTCCTTCCGCGTGCTCTACCCGAGCGTCGTCGAATTCGAGCGCATCGGCAAGCGCATGGAGCCGATCCTCAACGCGAGCGGCCGCTATGCCGACAACCGCATGATGCGGCGCGTCGGCGGCCTGCACGGCGCCTTCGCGGGCGAGACCTTCTGGTGCCACGTGAGCGGCCAGGCGCTCAATCGCGCCGCGCCGCACGAGGCCGGCATCTGGACCTTCGAGGACCTGGGCTCGCGCCGCGTGGCCAAGGCCGAGCTCACGCCGCGCGAGCGCGAGGTGGCCGCGCAGCTGATGAAGGGCCTGACCTCGAAGGAGATCGGACGGGCGTTGGGCATCAGCCACCGCACGGTCGAGATCCATCGGGCCCGTTTGATGCGCAAGTACGCCGCGGCGACGACGGCGGAACTGGTGCAGAAGCTCATCGCGGCTTAGCGCATGGAACCTTTGTCGAGCCCGTGCCACTCAGCTTGGGTCAACGAGGCATGTTCGTCGCCTGCAGTTGAAGAATGATCGTGTGGGTCTGATGGCGCAATCCGCCGGAAGTCCCTGAAGCTTGAAATTCAAGTGTGTCGGACGGGGGTTCGATTCCCCCCAGCTCCACCAGAGTGCGGATGCGCATGCGTCCGCAGTCTCGTGGGGCTGAATGGTTTCGACGACGCATGGCGGTCGAGGGCGACGATCCGAGAGGCGACTGCCGTAAGCAGAGCAAATCCAGTAAATGCTAATGAAAGCTTTTACCTGAAGCAGGCCTAAAGCCCGCTCGGAGTAGCCCGAAAGGGTTCCCGGCCCCTGCAGTTTCTGCAGGCTCGGCAACAGAAAGGCCGGGACCTCGTCAGCCCGCCGCGTCGCCCCGCACTTGAAGGCTCGGGCGCACCGGCGCATCATGCCGCCGTGCCCCAAGTCGTATGCCGCCTTCGAAGAAGCGCGGCGCTGGCGCTGCTCGTCGTTGCCGGCTGTGCCCTTCCCGGCAGCGACGGCGCGTCGTCCCGCGCCGCGCCGCCACCCACCGACTGCAGCGCATTCGTGGGGGCCGACCGCAATGCAGTGCTGCCCGGCTACCTGCTCCCCGGTGCCGCCGGCCAAGCCGTCTGCGTGCCCCTGCTCCTGAGCGCCTATCGACCGCCCGCGGACTACGGCGGCCGAGACTTCTATGTCGACGAATTCACCGACGCGCAGCTCAAGGCCCGCTGGCGCGGGTGCAAGGCAGACGCCGATTGTTTCCGGCGCATCGATGCCCAGATCCAGCGCTGGCTGCCGCCCAACAAGGAGCGCACCACGCGCTCCATCGGCGTGGTCGATCCGTCCGGCAGGATCGACCCGGATGGCGAGGTCGACTTGCGGCACATCCGGCGCCCGGCCTTCTTCGCCAGGCCGCCCTACCGCGAGGCGATCGCCGAGGCGGAGCCGCGCACCTTCATCGTCGAGTTCAGTGCGCCGCGCGACACCTACGAGCGCATCGACCTGAACATGCAGGACACCCTCAAGCTGCGCGGCTGGTACATCGAGGGCGAGGGCGTGGATGACGGCAAGGGCGGACGGCAGCGCGCACTGGTGATCATGGCCAATGGCGGCGGCGGCCAGATGACTGCCATTCAGCATCCGGACGAGCAGGCCTACCGCATCGATCCCGCCACGGGCCGGAGCGTCGCCGTCGCCTTTCCCAACGCCAAGACCGAGACGATGGGTCAGCGCTGGTGGCGCGAGAACCTCCATGCGCTGAACGCGGCCGGCTTCGATGTGCTCGCCTGCGACCGCCGCGGCGAGGGCATCTCCGGCGGCTTCAGCGACACCAACACGCTCGAACAGGGCGAGGACGTGTTCCGCATGCTCGAGCAGTTGGAAAGCGGCGAAGGTCTTCGCCTGCTCACTCCCTCGGGGCAAGTGCTCGAAGGCCGTGCGGCAGGCGGGCGGCTGCTGGCCGGCATGAAGGCGAAGCAGATCCCCCTCCTGCTCGGCGGCTACTCCCGCGGCTCGATGTCCGCGGCCTGGGCGATGACGAAGAACTTCGTCGAGTCCTGCAGCTACGACGTGCCGGTGGTCACGTGCACGCCGCCCAGGGGCTACACCAACATCAAGGGTGCCATCCTGCTGGCGTCGTTTGCGAGCGGCGCGGGCTATGTACCGGACGCGTCCGACCTGCGCGACCGCAACCTCTTCCTCGGCGGCATGGCGGCCGACCATCACATCGTCTTCTACCCGAGCTCGGCCACGCTGGCCGGCATGGCGCGCTGGCCAGCCGCCTTCTTCGGCAAGGGACTGTGGGACCGCGCAGAGAGCCTGGAGGGCACGATCGCCGCCTACGACCGCATCCAAGGCCTGAAGGAGATCGTGGTCGCGCGCGGCCCGCATTCCATCGAGACCTGGGACCCGGCCGACCTGCGCTACCTGCGCGAACGCATGGTCGCCTTCGCCAAGGCCGCGGTGACGGACTCGACGACCCTGCCGGGCGCCAAGCCGTGGTCGGACCTGCGGGGCCTGGTCGCAACGACGCTCGATCGCCGGGAGACGTCCTCGCGGCCGTAGCTGGATCGATTCGGGATCTGACATCCGAACGCAGAAGACGCAACGGAAAACCAAGGAAAAGGCTCCGCGTCCGGCACGTCCGGCACGTCCGGCACGTCCGGATGTTCCGGAGCTCCGATCCGGAATGCGCCGACCGCGCTATTCGTCTTCGAAGCCCCAGAAAACCGCGAAGTTGTCGATGCCTTCACGGGGCATGCCCAGCCGGTTGACCGTGGCCTCGGTGTCCGCAAAGCCGAGGGACATGCCGCACACCACCGTCTGCGTCGCGGGCAGCCCGAGGAATGCGGCGACGACCGGCTCATGCCGCACGAAGGAGACCTGCGGGCAGGTGTCCAGGCCGCGGGCCCGCGCGGCGATCATCAGCGTTTGCAGGAACATGCCGTAGTCCGCCCAGCTGTGGCGCGTCAGCCGGCGGTCGATGGTGAAGATCAGTCCCACGGGTGCGTCGAAAAAGCAGAAGTTGCGCGCCGACTGCCTGGAGCGCGCGCCCGCGTCCGCGCGGTCGATGCCGAGCGCGGCGTAGTAGCGGGCGCCGAAGTCCGCCTGTCGCGACGCGCAGGCGACCGGCAGCTCGTCCGGAAAGTGGGCCGAGGGCGGCAGCGCATCGCGCTCGTGCGATGCATGCAGGAGCGCGCTCAGCCGCTGCTTCGGCTCGCCCTCCAGCACATGCACCGACCAGGGCTGGGTGTTGGAATTGCTGGGGGCCATGCGCGCGAGGTCGAGGATCTCCGCCACCACGGACCGGGGGACCGGTGTCGACCGGAAGGCGCGCACGCTTCTTCGCGACCGGATCACGGCATCCACGATGCCTGCGAAGGCCTGGCCATCGGCCGCCACCACGGGGTCTGCGTTCTTCATGCCGCGATCGTGCACGAGCACCGGCGCGAAATCCAATGAAGCCTGCGCAAGATCCTCATGCACCAAAGGACATGGCCAGCTCCGCGAGCAGCTCGCGCAGCCAGAGATGCGCCGGATCGTGTTCATGGCGCCGGTGCCAGACGGCGCGCACGATCGCGTGCTGCGTCGCATAGGGCAAGGCCTTCGCCACCAGCTCGCGCCGCTCGACGAAAGCCCGCGCCAGCGGCGCCGGGACGATTGAGAGCATGTCGCTGCCCGCGAGCAGATCGGGCACGGCCAGCGAATGCGGCACGGTGAGCCGGTAGCGGGGCCGCAGCCCGGCCGCGGCCAGCGCATCTTCCAACGCCGAACGATCGAACATCTCCGACTGTCGCGCCAGGCCGCGCTCGACGATGAAGCCGCTCACCGCGCCCTCCTCCTGCCCGCCCAGCGACACCGTCAGCAGCGGGTGGTTCGCCAGGTCGCGGACCCCCGGCTTGCGCCGCGCGAGCGGATGTCCGCGCCTGAAGACCAGAACATCCTCCTGCAGCCACAAGCGGACGCTTTGAAAGCGCGCCGGGACCTCCGCGAAGATGCCCAGCGCGATGTCGATGCGCCCGACGTCGAGCTGCTCCGCCAGGTCGAGCCGCGTCGAAGGGCGGACCACCAGGTCGGACAAAGGCGCCTCCACCTGCATGCGCCCGGTCAGCCGGGTGAGCAGCACCGAGGTCACGTAGTCGTTGGCCGCCACCACGAAGCGGCGCGCGCTGGTCGCGGCATCGAAGGCCTGTACGCCCAGCGTGTCCTCGATGCTGCGCAAGGCCTCGCGCAGCGGCGGGGCCATGGCCAGCGCACGCGCGGTCGGCTCCATGCCCTTGGCCGTACGCACGAAGAGCTCGTCCTCCAAGCCTTCGCGCAGACGCCCGAGCGCATGGCTGATCGCCGACTGGCTCAGGTGCAGGCGCTTGCCCGCGCGCAACAGGTTGCGGTCCTCGAACACGGCGTCGAAGACGCGCAGCAGATTGAGGTCGATGCGCCTCAGGTTCAGCGCCGGCTGCGCTTTCGTCATGTTGCACCTCGTGCATGTTGCCGTTGCAGATTCGTCGCTTCCGGCGGCTGCGGGGCGGTGGCAATGTCCACCCCACACCGCATCACATGGAGCCCGCGATGACCGAAATCACCCGGCGACGTTTCGCCAAGTATGTGGCCTGCCTGGCGCCGGCCCCCGCCTTGTTCACCGCCACGGCGCGGGCGCAGGGGGACGGCACGATGGGCCGCATCGTCGTGGGCTATCCGGCCGGCGGCACGCTGGACCAGACCGCACGCCGCCTGGCGGAATCGTGGCGCACGCAGAACCGCCCATTCCTGGTGGACAACCGTCCCGGCGCCGCAGGCCGCATCGCGAGCGCCCAGATGAAGCGCGAGCGCGCCGACGGCAGCGTCGTGCTCTGCACGCACACCTCGGCGATGACGATCTATCCGCACGTCTACACCCGGCTGGCGTACGACCCGGACAAGGATCTTCGGCCGGTCGCCAATCTCGCCTCGGCCACCTGCGTGCTGGCGATCAGCACCGCGGTTCCCCCGGAGGTCCGCACGCTCGCCGATTACGCGCGCTGGCTCAAATCGAACGAGGCGGCCCGCACGTATGCGTCGCCCGCGGCGGGATCGCTGGCGCAGTTCCTCGGCTACCGCTTCTCCCAGGCCGCGGGTGTCGGCCTGACCCACGTGGCCTACCGGGGCTCCGCGCCGGCCATGCAGGACCTGCTGGGTGGCCAGGTGCCCGCCTACATCGGCTTCGCCGGGGACTTCCTGCAATACCTCGGCAGCGGGAAGCTCCGCCTGCTGGCCGTGAGCAGCGATCGGCGCTCGCGCTTTCTCCCGAACGTTCCAAGCTTCGCCGAGCAGGGCTTCGGGTCCGTGACGGGCCTGGAGAGCTATGGCGTCTTCGTACCGGCCGCGACGCCGGATTCGACGGTGGCCGCGCTCGCGGCCGCGACACAGGCCGCTGCCAGGGACAAGACGCTGATCGCCGGCCTGGAGCAGATCGGCCTCGAGCCCGCCTACGCCGGCTCCGGTGACTACGCGCGACTCATCGCGACCGAGCGCGAGCACTGGAAGCCCATCGTGGCGGCATCCGGCTTCAAGGCGGACGAATGATGGAGCCCGTCATGAACGATCGAGACAAGCTCATCGCGGCCAGCCTGCCTTTCCTCGCGGAGATCCAGAACATGACCGCCGGCACCGCCGTCGAGCAATGGCTGAATGCGAAGTACGGCCCCGGCAGCGCGCTCTACGAGGAGCTGGCCGCGCTGGTGAAGGCGGGCGTAGAGGCGGGCTGGGCCGCCAGCACCGAGATCCAGGGGCGCCGCTATCGCCGCAGCCGCATCTGCGAGCCGACGCCGGAGACGCTGGGCTTCAGCATCACGGCCGTGTACATGGACAGCACCGGCAACACGCAGGGCAATCCGGAGCAGAGTTTTCGCGGCGACTACCACGCCCACCCCTACGGCGAGTTCAACATGGTGATCCCGCTGAATGAAGGCGCGGCGCTGGCCGGTCCCAATGGCTGGTGCTACGGCGGATGGACCGCACCGTCGCCGGGGAGCCACCACTATCCCGAGGCCAAGGGGGGTGCCGTGATCGCGTTGTTCTACCTGCCGGCGGGACGGATCTCCTACGACATCGCGCCTCCGGCTTGAGCGCCGCCCGGCCCTTCCCGAATCGGTTCGCACACAGCGCGGAGCACGGAGCCGGCCCGAGGAACGCTCAGCCTGCTTTGCGAAAGGTCAGGTTGATACGGCAGGCGCCCGTCAGCGGATGCTCGCCCTCCTTCATCGGCAGCACGCCGTGGTAGTGCAGCCGCGAAGGCCCGCCCCACACCACCACGTCGCCGTGCACCAGCGGGACGCGCTGCGCCTTGTCCGAACGCTTCGGGCCGCCGAACAGGAACACGGCCGGCAAGCCCAGCGAGACCGAGACGATGGGCCAGTCGTAGTTGCCCTCGTCGCGATCCTGGTGCAGCGAGAGCCGGGTGCCGGCCTCGTAGCGGTTGATCAGGCACGCGTCGGGGACGAAGCCCTCGAAGCCGCTCGCGCGCGCGGCGGCCGCGGCCAGGTCGAGAAAGATGGCGGGCATCGCGGGCCAGGGCCGCCCGCTGTCGGGATCGATCGCGTCGTAGCGGTAGCCGCTCCGGTCGGAAACCCAGCCCAGCCGGCCGCAGTTGCTCATCGCCACGGACATCCGAAAGCCGCCGGGCGTGACCAGGTGACGCAGCGGCGCCTGCGCCAGCACCGCGTCGACACCGGCCAGCAGTGGCGCTTCGCGCGAGCGCGCAAAGCCGCGCAGCAGCACCGCGCCAGGCGCGAGCGGCTGCGTCGCTGGCAGCGCGGGCACCTCGAGTCCATCGAACAGATCGGGCGTCATGGCGTTCAGGCCGCGTCGTGGAAGATGATGCCCGCCGTGTGGCGCTGCCCCGAGCGCACCCGGCTCACGCCATGCCGCAGGTTGACGCGATAGATGCCGCGCGTGCCCTGCACCGGCCGCTGGTGCACCGCGATCACCGCCGCATCGCCCTGCCGCAGCGGCAGCACCATCGGCCGCGACTGCATGCGCGGGCGTTGCTCGGTCATCACGAATTCGCCGCCGGTGAAGTCGCGGCCCGGCTCGGACAGCAGGATCACCAGCTGCAGCGGGAACACATGCTCGCCGTAAAGGTCCTGGTGCAGGCAGTTGTAGTCCCCCTCGCCGTATTGCAGCAGCAAGGGGGTGGGCCGCGTCTGCCCCGCGGCATGGCAGCGCGCGATGAAGTCCGCATGCCGGGGCGGGTAGCGCACGTCGATGCCCATGGCCTCGTTCCAGCGGTTGGCGATGGGCGCGAGTCGCGGGTACATCGCTTCGCGAAGGCGTGCCAGCCGCTCGGGCAGCGGGTAGTCGAAGTACTTGTATTCGCCGCGGCCGAAGCCGTGGCGCTCCATCAGCACGCGGCTGCGGAACAAGGGGTCGAGCGGATAGAGCGCCGCCAGCGACTTGCACTCGTCGCGCGACAACAAGGCCGGAATGAGGGCGCTGCCCTCGCCGTCGAGATCCAGCGCCACCTGTTGCCAATCGATCATGCGGCGCCGGCCTCCCGCTTCAGCAGTGCGCTCTTGCGCTCCACGCCCCAGCGATAGCCGGAGAGCGCGCCGTCGCTGCGCACCACGCGATGACAGGGAACCGCCACAGCGAGCAGATTGGCGCCGCAGGCCTGCGCCACCGCGCGCACCGACTTCGGACTGCCGATGCGCACGGCGATCTCGGCATAGCTCGCCGTGCTCCCCGGCGGGATCTCGCGCAGCGCCTGCCACACGCGCTGCTGGAAGGCGGTGCCGCGCACGTCCAGCGGCAGGTCCAGGCCCACGCCCGGCGCCTCGACGAAGCCGACCACGCGCGCCACCAGCTGTTCGAAGGCAGGGTCGCCGCCGATCAGCCGCGCCTGCGGAAAGCGGTCCTGCAGCTCGCGCGCCAGCGCATCGGGATCGTCGCCCAACGCGATCGCGCAGACACCGCGCTCGCTCTGCGCCACCAGGATTGCACCGAGCGCGCACTGGCCGATGGCGAAGCGGATCTCGGTGTCGGCGCCGCCGGCGCGAAAGCGCGTCGGCGTCATTCCCAGCACCTCGTTCGAGCGCTCGTAGAAGCGGCCATTGGAGTTGTAGCCCGCGTCGTAGATCGCATCCGTCACCGTCCCGCTGCGCGCCAGCGCCTCGCGCACGCGCCGGTCGCGATGGGCCGCGGCGTAGGCCTTGGGCGTGAGCCCCGTGGCTTGCTTGAAGATGCGATGCAGGTGAAAGCGGCTGAGCCCGGCGCGCTCGGCCAGCTCATCGAGCGTCGGCGACTCGCCGGCGTTCTCGATGTAGCGGCACAGCTCGGCCACCTGCGCCGCCTGCTGCTCGTTGCGCGCCGGCTGGTCCGGCTTGCAGCGCTTGCAGGGACGGAAGCCCGCGCGCTGCGCGTCGGCGGCGGTCGCGTGGAAGGCCACGTTCTCGGGCCGCGGCTGCCGCGCCCCGCAGGAAGGCCGGCAATACACGCCGGTGCTCTTCACCGAATAGAAGAACTGCCCATCGGCGGTCGCGTCGCGCGCCGCCACCGCCGCCCAGCGCGGGTCGCTCGCGGTTTCGAGGGCGCGGATTTCGTCGGGGTTGCTCATCATGTTCATTGCAAGTCCTTTCGGCTTCATGGATCGATGCACCGATTCTGGAGATCGGCCTTCGCATGCGCACTCCGGGTCTTGCTTTCGAATTCGATCGTAGGACGAGGCCGCCATCATGGCTTTTTTCATCGCGCCTTCGGCCTACGGGGGTCAGGCCCGGGCCTCGTTACCATCCTGGCCGATGATCGATCGCCGTTCACTCCTCACCGCCGGTGGCGCCTCCGTGGCGCTCGCCGCCCTCGGATTCCCCGCAGATGCCCTCGCGGCCGGGGGAATCAAGCTCAGTCAACCCCGTCCCTTCTCTTTCGAACGTCTTGTTACCGAAGCCAAGGGGCTCGCGAGCCGGCCCTACGTGGCCGATACCTCGCTGCCCGCCGAGGTGCTGCAGCGCATCGACTACGACGCGCATGGCAAGATCAAGTACAACCCCGACCTGGCCCTGTTCCGCGACGGCCCTGGCCAATTCCCGGTCACCTTCTTCCACCTGGGCCGCTACTTCCAGTTGCCGGTCCATATGTTCGTGACCGAAGCCGCCAGCGGCGACGGCTTCGCGCGCGAGGTCCTCTACGACAGCGACTACTTCGCGATGCCCGCCGACAGCCCGGCACGCCAGCTGGGCGAAGGCGCCGGCTTCGCGGGCTTCCGGCTGCAGGAGAGCCGCCTGGGCGACCAGAAGAAGCTGCCCTGGCAGACCAACGACTGGGTCGCTTTCCTCGGTGCCTCCTACTTCCGCGCCATCGGCGAGCTCTACCAGTACGGGCTCTCGGCGCGCGGCATCGCGCTCGATGCGGCCATGCCCGACCGGCCCGAGGAATTCCCCAACTTCACGCGCTTCTATTTCGAGCCGCCCGCCACGCCCGATGCCAACACCATCACGGTGTACGCCCTGCTCGAAGGCCCCAGCATCACCGGGGCCTACAAGTTCCTGATGCAGCGGACCAAGGCGGTGTTGATGGACATCGAAGCGCGCCTGTTCCTGCGCCGCGATGTCGGCCGGCTCGGCCTGGTGCCGCTGACCTCGATGTTCTGGTATGGCGAAACGGTGAAGCCCACGGGCATCGACTGGCGGCCCGAGGTGCACGACTCCGACGGCCTCGCGATCTGGAACGGCGGCGGCGAGCGCATCTGGCGCCCGCTCAACAACCCCGCGCAGACCCGCGCCTCGGCCTTCACGGACACGCGCCCGCGCGGCTTCGGCCTGCTGCAGCGCGATCGCAATTTCGACCACTACCAGGACGGCGTGCTCTACGAGAAGCGGCCGAGCCTGTGGGTCGAGCCGCTGGGCGACTGGGGCGAGGGCTCGGTGCAGCTGATCGAGATCCCGACCGACGACGAGATCCACGACAACATCCTGGCCTGCTGGGTGCCGAAGGCGCCGGCCAAGGCCGGTGCGAGCTTCGCGCTGAAATACCGGCTGTACTGGACCGACCAGGAGCCCTTTCCCTCGCCGCTGGCACGCTGCATCGCCACGCGCATGGGCCGCGGCGGCGAGCCGGGCACGGCCCGGCCGCCGGGCGTGCGCAAGTTCATGGTCGAGTTCATCGGCAAACCGCTCGAAGCCATCCCCTTCGGCATCAAGCCCGAGCTGGTGCTCACGGCCTCGCGCGGCAAGTTCTCCTACATCTTCGCGGAGGCGGTGCCCAACGGCGTGCCGGGCCACTGGCGCGCCCAGTTCGACTTCACGGCCGAAGGCACGGAGCCGGTGGACATGCGCCTCTACCTCAAGACCGGCGACCAGACGCTGACCGAGACCTGGCTCTACCAATACCAGCCGGGCTGAACTTCGCGAGCGTCAGCGCTTGGTCACGGAGATCAACTCGATCTCGAAGTCCAGCGTCGCATTCGGCGGAATCACCCCGCCCGCCCCGCGCGCACCGTAGGCGATGGCGGGCGGGCAGGTCAGCTTGGCCTTTCCGCCCGGCTTCATCTTCTGCACGCCTTCGGTCCAGCAGGGAATCACGCCGTTCAACGGAAACTCCGTCGGCGCATTGCGCTTGTAGGAGCTGTCGAACTCCTTGCCGCTGTCCGGAAAGGTGCCGCGGTAGTGGACCTTGACCACGTCCGTAGCCGAGGGCGAGGCGCCGCTGCCCTCCTTTAACGACTGGTAGACCAGCCCGCTCGGCGTGGTGACGGGGGCGCTCTGCGCCAGCGCGGCCGGCAGTGCGCACAAGGACACGAGGGCTGCTGCAGCAAGACGAAAGAAGGAATGCACGAGACGGTCTCCCGGGTTGGTTGAAAACAGTCCATTATTGCGGCGCATGCCGCCATGGCATTGCTCTTGCTGTGAGCCTCCATCCGCATCAACGAGGAGTGTGCATGTCCACAGGCTTGAAGAAAGTGCTCGGCCCCATCCAGCTCTGGGGCATTGCGGTCGGGCTCGTGATCTCGGGCGAGTACTTCGGCTGGAGCTACGGCTGGAACACCGCCGGCACGCTCGGCTTCCTGGTCGCCACCGTGCTGGTCGCGACCATGTACACCACCTTCATCTTCAGCTTCACCGAGCTCTCCACCGCCATCCCGCATGCGGGCGGCCCCTTCGCCTATGCCCGGCGCGCCTTCGGGCCCAACGGCGGCTTCATCGCGGGCTTCGCGACGCTGGTGGAGTTCGTCTTCGCGCCGCCGGCCATCGCACTCGCGATCGGCGCCTACCTCAACGTGCAGTTCCCCGGCATCAATCCCAAGTGGTTCGCGCTCGGCGCTTACGTGATCTTCATCGGGCTCAACTGGATCGGCGTCGGCATCGCGGCGGCCTTCGAGCTGTTCGTCACCGTGCTCGCGATCCTCGAGCTGCTGGTCTTCATGGGTGTGGTCGCCCCCGGCTGGTCGCTCGCCAACTTCGCCGCCAACGGATGGTCGGGCAGCTCGGCCTTCGGCAGCGCGGCCGTTCCGGGCATCTTCGCCTCCATCCCCTTCGCGATCTGGTTCTTCCTGGCCATCGAGGGCGCGGCCATGGCGGCCGAGGAGGCACGCGATCCGCACCGCACCATCCCGCTGGCCTACACCACGGGCATCCTCACGCTGGTGGTCCTGGCCTTCGGCGTGATGATCTTCGCCGGTGGCGTCGGCGACTGGCGCCGGCTCGCCAACATCAACGATCCCCTGCCGCAGGCGATGAAGGCCGTCGTGGGCGAGCAGAGCGGCTGGCTGCACATGCTGGTGTGGATCGGCCTGTTCGGGCTGGTCGCATCCTTCCACGGGATCATCATGGGCTACTCGCGCCAGATCTTCGCGCTGGCGCGCGCCGGCTACCTGCCCGCCACCTTCGCCGCGCTGAGCCCGCGCTTCAACACGCCGCACCGCGCGCTGATCGCCGGCGGCGTGGTCGGCGTCGCCGCGATCTTCAGCGACGAGTGGGTGCAGTTCGGCGGCCAGACGCTCACCGCCAACATCGTCACCATGTCGGTGCTGGGCGCGATCGTGATGTACCTGGTCTCGATGGCGGCGCTCTTCAAGCTCCGGCGCAGCGAACCGCAGCTGGAGCGCACCTACCGCGCGCCCTTCTATCCCGTCTTCCCCGCCATCGCCCTGCTGCTCGGCCTGGTGTGCCTGAGCGCGATGATCTGGTTCAATGGCACGCTGACGCTGCTCTTCCTGGTGCTGATGGCATTGGCCTACGGCTATTTCCGCCTCACCGCCGGACAGCGCGAGGCCGCCGCACCCGACAAATTGCTCTCCACCCTGGGCTGAACTTCTTCTCGCCGCGATGCGCTACCGGACCACCCTCGATTCGCAGGTCTTCGCCTTCGACGACCTGCGCCAGGTCATGGCCATCGCCAGCCCGGCGCGTTCGGGCGACTACCTGGCAGGCATCGGCGCAGCCACGGCGCAGCAACGCATGGCGGCACGCCACGTGCTGGCGGAAACACCGCTGAAGCAGTTCCTGCGCGAGGCCCTGGTCCCCTACGAAGAAGACAACATCACCCGCCTCATCATCGACGGCCACGATGCAGCGGCCTTCGCGCCGGTCGCCCATCTGACGGTCGGCGACTTCCGCAACTGGCTGCTTTCGGAACAGGCGAGCACCCCGGCCCTGGCGGCGCTCGCGCCCGGACTCACGCCCGAGATGGCGGCCGCGGCCTCCAAGCTGATGCGCAACCAGGACCTGATCGCGGTGGCGCGCAAGTGCCGCGTGGTCACGCGCTTTCGAGACACCATCGGCCTGCCGGGCCACCTCGCGGTCCGCCTGCAGCCCAACCATCCCACCGACGATCTGCGCGGCATTGCCGCGTCGATGCTCGACGGCCTGCTGATGGGCGCCGGCGATGCGGTGATCGGCATCAACCCCGTGACCGACAGCCTGCAGCACCTCGGCGACCTGCTGCGCATGCTCGACGAAGTCATCCAGCGCTTCGAAGTGCCGACGCAGAGCTGCGTGCTGACCCACGTGACCCATGCGATCAAGCTCGTCGAATCCGGCGCGCCCGTGGACCTGGTGTTCCAGTCCATCGGCGGCACCGAGAAGACCAACCGCTCCTTCGGCGTCACCCCGGAACTGCTGGACGAGGCGCACGCCGCCGCGCAGTCGCTCGCGCGCGGCACGGTGGGCCGCAACCTCATGTACTTCGAGACCGGCCAGGGCTCGGCGCTCTCGGCCGACGCCAACTTCGGCGTCGACCAGCAGACCTGCGAGGCGCGCGCCTATGCGCTGGCGCGGCGCTACCAGCCGCTCCTGATCAACACCGTGGTCGGCTTCATCGGGCCGGAGTACCTCTACGACGGCAAGCAGATCATCCGCGCCGGCCTCGAAGACCACTTTTGCGGCAAGCTCCTGGGCCTGCCGCTGGGCTGCGACGTCTGCTACACCAACCATGCCGAGGCCGACCAGGACGACATGGACACCCTGCTGGTGCTGCTGGGCACGGCCGGGATCAACTTCATCATGGGCGTGCCCGGCGCCGACGACGTGATGCTCAACTACCAGAGCACCTCCTTTCACGACGCGCTCTTCCTGCGCGAGTCGATGGGGCTGAAGCGCGCGCCCGAGTTCGAAGCCTGGCTGCAGCGGATGCAGATCACCGATGCGGCCGGCCGCCTGCAAGCGCCCTCTTCGAATCGCCTGCTCGCGGACATGCGTTCGCTGAAGGCGTTGACATGAGCGCCGCCCTGCCGCTTGAAGGCGCTCGCACCGCAGTGCGAAGCACGGAGGTTGCCCAATGAGCGCCGCCCGGCCGCGCAAAGGCGCTCGCAGCGCAGACGGAAGCGAAGGGACGCCCTTGCCCGATCCCGTCACGCACAGCCCCTGGGCCGGCTGGCGCAGCGCCACGCCCGCACGGCTCGCGCTCGGCCGCGCCGGCGCCGGCATGCCGACCGACGAGGTCCTGCGATTCGGCTGGGCCCATGCCATGGCGCGCGACGCGATCCATGCGGCCCTCGACGTCGAGGCCCTCGAGACCGCGCTGCGCAGCGAGGGATGGGACGTGCTGCGGGCGCGCAGCCGCGCGCCGGACCGTGCCGCCTACCTGCGGCGCCCCGACCTGGGCCGCCAGCTCGATGCCGGTGACGCGCAGGCCCTGCGAACGCACGCAGGTACGCCGGCCGATGTCTGCATCGTGATCGGCGACGGCCTGTCTTCTCTGGCCGCGACCCGCCATGCACTCCCGCTGCTGTCCGCCTTGCGCCCGCAACTGCCGGCCGGACTCCGGCTCGCGCCCCTCGTGATCGCCACCCAGGCGCGCGTGGCGCTCGCGGACGAGGTGGGCGAAGCCTTCGGCGCCCGGTTGGCGGTCATGCTGATCGGCGAGCGCCCCGGCCTGAGTTCGCCCGACAGCCTCGGCATCTACATCACCCACGCGCCACGCCGCGGCCGGCACGACGCCGAGCGCAACTGCATTTCGAACGTGCGCCCAGAGGGGCTGCCTTATGAAGCCGCGGCGTTCAAGCTTGCCTGGTTCGTGCGCGAAGCCTTGCGCCGCGGCCTGACGGGCGTGGCGCTCAAGGACGAAAGCGCATCGGCCGTGCTCGCGCCGGTGGATTCGAACCCGGCGCTGGATCGTCCCCACCCTTGATGGACCGCTGCAACCCACGGAGACCCCCATGACCGCATCCCGCTATCCCCTCGCCGAGCTCAAGGACCTGCCCGAAGACATCCGCGCCAAGGTGCTCGAGGTGCAGGAGAAGGCCGGCTTCGTCCCCAACGTGTTCCTCGCCCTCGCGCGGCGGCCGGCCGAGTGGCGCGCCTTCTTCGCCTACCACGATGCGCTGATGCTGAAGGAGGAAGGCAGCCTCACCCAGGGCGAGCGCGAGATGATCGTCACCGCCACCAGCGCGGCCAACCGCTGCCTCTATTGCGTGGTGGCGCACGGCGCGCTGCTGCGCATCTACGAGAAGAAGCCGCTGGTGGCCGACCAGGTGGCGGTCAACTGGCGCAAGGCCGACATCACGCCGCGCCAGTACGCGATGCTGGAATTCGCGATGAAGGTCTGCGAGCGTTCGCACGAGATCGACGACAGCGACTTCCCATCGCTGCACGCGCACGGCTTCAGCGACGAGGACATCTGGGACATCGCGGCCATTACGTCTTTCTTTGGCCTGTCCAATCGCATGGCCAGCTTCAGCGGCATGCAGCCGAACGCGGAGTTCTATCTGCTGGGGCGGGTGCCGCGCGAAAAGAAGTAGCGTCTCTTGCGCGCTCAGCCGGGACTGCGGCACGACGCGAGCGCATCCAGGCCCGCCTTGTAGCTCGGCGTCTTCACATCCATCAACCCGAGCACCGTGTGATAGAGGTTGTCGTGCGTGAGCGGCGCATCCAGCCCCGACTCCATGCAGTGACGCGACAGCCCGGCGCGCTCGGCCGTGCGTGCGCCGAACCACATCACCATCGGGATGTGCTTCTGCACTTCCGGCGCAAAGCTGTAGGGCACACCGTGCAGGAACAGCCCGTACTCGCCCAGCGACTCGCCGTGATCGCTCAGGTAGAGCAGGGCCGGGTCGTAGCGGCCCGACTGCGCCTGCAGCCAGTCGATGGTCTTGCCGAGAAAGCGGTCGGTGTAGGCGATCGAATTGTCGAAGCCGTTCACCAGCTCGGCGTGGCTGCACTCCGCCAGCGCATTCGTCTTGCACTCGGGCAGGAAGCGCTTGGCATCCGGCGAGGAGCGCTTGTAGTAGGCCGGGCCATGGCTGCCCATCTGGTGCATCACCAGCACCACGCCCTTGGCGCGGCGCTCGGGCGGCAAGGCGGCCAGGCGATCGTCGAGGCCCCTGAGCATCACGTCGTCCAGGCATTCGTCGCCGTCGCAGAGCGCGCTCTTCACCGCCGGGGCGAGTGGATCGAACGCCGAGGCATGCGGAATGCGGTCGCACACGCCCTTGCAGCCGCCGGGCTGGTTGTCCAGCCAGAACACCGCAAGGCCGGCGGCCTGCAGGACGTCCATCAGGTTTTCGTAGTCGTCCTTCCGCGCCTCGTAGCCGGCCTTGCCCAGCGGCGAGAACATGCAGGGCACCGAAGCCAGCGTGTTGGTGCCGCAGGAATGCACGTCGCGCCACGACAGCACCTTGTGCGCCGCCAGCGCCGGCGTGGTGTCGCGTACATAGCCGTTGAGTCCGAAGTGATCGGCCCGCGCGGTCTCGCCCACCACCAGCACGAAGAGCTGCGGCCGAGCCTGCGCGGCATAGCTGGCGCCGAGCGCGGTGCCGGCGGTGACCGGCACCAGCTTGCGGCTGTGCTTCAAGAGGGGCTTGAGCGCCACCGCACCCACCGAATAGAGGCTGGCGAGCGGGTTCATCATGTAGCGCAGGTGCACGTTGTTGCGCATCAGCGGTGCCACTTGCCGGTTCATCGCCAGGGCGCCGCCGGCCGCCAGCGACACCGCCGCCAGCAGCAGCGCGGCGTTGCGCCAGGCGTGCGACCAGAGGCGCATGGGCAGCACGCGCATGCGCCACAAGGCCCAGCCCGGTAGCGCCGCGACCAGCAGCATATGGACGAGCAGGCGCCAGCCCAGCAGGTCGCTCGCCTCGTGCATGTCGGTCTGAACTGCGTTGGCCAGCATGCTCGGGTCCATCACCGCGTGATAGCTCGACATGAAGTGCTGCGCCACCGCGGCCACCAGCACGACGGCAAACCACAGCGGCTTCATCCAGCGCGACCACGCACTGAAGGCGAGCAAGGCCACCATGCCGCAGACGGTGAACAGCGCCATCGTCGCGATCGTCGGCAGATAGACGCTGGGCGCGCCGCCGATGCGCGCCAGCTCCGCCCACAGCGGCCAGTTGGCGGCCACCGCGAGGTAGACGCTGAGCCAGACGACCACCTGCCGCGCCGAGCGCGGCCGCGTCAGCCAGGCATCGATGCGCTGCCACGGGGACGAAGCTGCCTCTTCGGCGGGCGCTTGCACGCGGGGCGCGGCGACTGCGTGATCGGAAGGAAAGACCGAGGACCGGCCAGGCGTGCTTTCGTCCGGCTCGGGCACGGAACCCGCGATGGCCATGTCGGGACGGCGTGACCGCGTCAAGCCCATCAGCGCATCGATGGCCAAGGCGGTGCTCCAGCAGAGCCAGCCGGTCCAGAGGGTGTGGCTCATGTAGTGGGCGCCGCGCAGCTGCTGCGCCAGGCCCAGCAGCAGCCCGGCCGCCAGCGCGCCAGCCAGCCATGCGCGCGCCGCGGCCGGCGCGCTGCGACGCAGCGCGAACCAGCCGCCCACGAAGGCGAAGCCCGCGGAGGCGTGGCCGGCCGGAAAGCAGCCCCCTGGCCCGCCGTCGCGCACACCCCAGGCCCAGTGCGACACGTGCCGCGCCATTCCGCCGAAGGCCTTCAGGTCCCAGGGGCAGCTGGTGGTGCTCGCCTGCTTGACCAGCGTCACGACCAGCACGCCGGCCAGCACGGTGAAGGCGAGCTGGACGCGCTCGCCCGTCCGAAGCCGGCGCAGCACGCCGACGGGCCAGCGAATGGCGGCGAAGAGCGCGATCAGCAACAGCCAGCTCAGCGCCCTCGCGCCCTCATGCATCATGTGCACCAGGAAGCCGTTGTCGCGCAATGGGAAGCCTGTCGGCGTGCCCGCCAGGCGGGCCAATGCGAGGTCGAGGCCGCTGGCGTCCCAGAGCAGGAGCAGGAGGAAGGCCAGGAGGGTCCAGGCGAGAGGCCGGGCGAGCAGGGATCGGAACATGGACGCGCGAGCCTAAGGCCGCCCGCTGAACGTTGGCTGAAGCGTCTCGCCTAGACTCGGGTTCTTTGGAACAGAGGAAGGCGACGTGCGCATATTGCTGGTCGAGGACGACGCCGCGCTGGCCAGCGCGGTCTGCAGCTACCTCGAGGCCAAGGCCTTCGTGGTCGACGTGACGCCCGGCCTGGCACAGGCGCGGGCCGCGCTGGCGGCCGTGCAGTACGCGGCGGTGCTGCTCGACCTGCACCTCGCCGATGGCGAAGGCCTGTCGCTGCTGCCGGACGTGCGCGCCCTGCGCGACCGGCCGATCGTGATCGTGCTCACCGCGCGCGACCAGGTCACAGACCGCATCCGCGGCCTGGACGCCGGCGCCGACGACTACCTCATCAAACCCTACGACCCGGCCGAGCTGCTGGCGCGGCTGCGTGCCGTCGAGCGCCGCCGCAGCAGCACCAGCACGCCCGTGCTGCACTTCGGCAAGCTCGAAATCGACCTGGCGCGCGACCTGGTGCGCAAGGACGGCCTGCCGGTCACGCTCACGCAGAAGGAATGGGCGCTCCTGCGCGTGATGGCCACGCGGCCCGAGCGCATCCACACGCGCGAGAACCTGGCCGATGCGCTCTACGGCTTCGGCGACGAAGCCGACAGCAACACGCTGGAGGTCTTCATCAGCCGCCTGCGGCGCAAGCTGGGGCGAAGCCATATCCAGACGCTGCGCGGCCTGGGCTACCGGCTGTCGTTCTCGCCCGAGGAAGAGGACGAATGAAGCTCGGCCTCCTGCAGCAGGCAGAGGCCGAGCTCGGTTCTCGCGATTCGCTCGCCGGGCGGCTGACGCGCACGCTCATCGTCTGGGTCGGCGGCGTCTGGCTGCTTTGCATGCTGGGCATGGCCTGGTACGTGGACCGCGAGATCAACCACAACTTCGACAGCGAGCTGGCCGAGGTCGCGCACCGCACCTTCGACACCGCGGTGCACGAATACGACAAGCTGCGCGCCGAGCGCCCCGGTGCCTCCTTGCCGCTGATCCCGCCGCCGCAGCTGTATCCCACCGACGCGGTGCGCTACCAGATGGTCGACCTGCACGAACGCGTGCTGCTGCGCTCGGCCGAAGCGCCGCCCGATGCCTTCGACGTGCCGCTGGCGCAAGGTTTCGCCGACAGCGAGGCTTGGCGCATCTACACCGCGCGCCATCCGACACTCGGTCTCTACCTCCAGGTCGCCGACCCGCTGGACGAGCGCCGCACCACGCTCAACCGCACCCTGCTCGGCCTGAGCATTCCGCTGATGGCGGTGCTGCCCCTGCTGGCCCTGGTGCTGCGAAACGTCGCGCGCAGCGAGCTGCGCGGACTGCAGGTGCTGGCCGGCGAGATCGCGCTGCGCAACGGGTCGGACCTGCGGCCGATCCGGCTCGAGGGGCTGCCGCGCGAGCTTCGATCGGTGGGCGACGACGCCAACCGGCTGCTGCAGCGGCTCTCGCATGCGCTCGATGTGGAGCGTGCGCTTGCGGCGAACGCGGCGCACGAGTTGCGCTCGCCGCTCGCGGCCGCCCGGCTGCGCCTGCAGACCGCGCTGGAGCACGACCTGCGGCGCCACGACGTCGAGGCCGCGCTCGATGCGCTGGAGGTCCTGGGCCATCGCGCCGAGAAGCTGCTGCAGCTCTCGCGCGCCGAATCGGGTGCCTCGCTGACGCGCGCCAGGGTCAACCTGGTCCAGCTCGCGGGGACCGTGGCGCAGGAGTTCTGGAAGGACCCGCGCGTGAACGAGCGCCTGTCGCTGAAGCTGCCCGACACCGACCCGCCCATGGCGCTGGGTGACGTGGATGCATTGGCGATCGCGCTGCGCAACCTGGTCGAGAACGCCATTCGCTATGGTCGAGGCCGCGTCGTGATCGAGGTGACGGCGACCGGCACGTTGGCCGTGCGCGACTTCGGGCCCGGCGTCGGCAACGCACAGCTGCGCACGCTGCGTGAGCGCCATGTGCGCCACGGCTCCGACCGCGCGGGCTACGGGCTGGGGCTCTCGATCGTCAACACCATCGTCGAGAAGCATGGGGCGAGGCTCGAGCTGTATTCGCCGCCGCCGGGGGCGGCGACGGGGTTCGAGGCGCGCATCGTGCTGGATGCGGCGTGAGCGGCCCTCTTTTCGCGAGGCACATTCAGGGCGTCTTGGCCTCTGCAATTTCGGTTCTCATCGGTGTGCCTTGATGGACGCGAGGATCCCCAGGACGAACAGCAGCGCCGCCGCGAGCTCGCTGGCGTGCGGCCAGCGGCCATCCCACAGGAAGGAGTAGAGCAAGGCGAACAGGGTCTCGCTCACGATCAGCTGGCCGCACAGGCTGGCGGACAGGCGCTGGCTGGCGATGTTCCAGAGCACGGTCGCCAGCCACGAGGAGCCCAGCCCGCCGGCCAGCGCGAGCATTGCGAACAAGGCGCCGTCCGGCTGCGCGCGCAGGGTCGCCACGTCGGAGCCGGCGGCCAGCCACAACGCGAAGGCGCCCAGGCCGGTGGCGATGCCGAGCCAGTTGGCCCAGTCGGCCGCGTGCACCCCGGGGTGGCGCTTCAGCCAGGCGGCGTTGAGCAGCCCAAAGGCCGTCCAGCTCGCCATCGCGAGCATGGCCAACAGCAAGCCCTGCCCGAAATGCGGCCGCGCGGCGCCGATGCCCTCCTGCGGCCATGCCGCATGGACCATGAGGGCGATGCCGGCCGCGGTCAGCGCCAAGCCGGGCAACAAGGCCTGCATGCGCAGCCCCGCGGGTCGGCCGAGCAGCATCATCCAGACCGGAATGGTGCCGATGATCAGGCTCGGCACCTCGGTGCCTGCATTCATGATGGAGAAGGCCAGGAGCAGGTAATAGCCGCTGAAGCCCAGCCCGCTCAAGCCCAGCACGGTGAAGGCCTGCCGCGCGTCAGGCCAGCGCTGTGCGGCCGGACGCCACCAGACCGCCAGCCCGGCGACCATGCCGAAGACGATGAAGCGAGCTGCCGTGATGTCCACCATGCCGAAATGGCCCACCATGCGCGGCGCCACGAAGACGAGGCCCCAGAGCGCCCCCGCGGCCAGGCCGGCCGCCACACCGACAAGCGCACCCGGGTTCATGCTTCGCCGCCGAAGCCGAACTCTTGCGGATGGCTCGACGTGCTCCTGCACTTGGTTCGCGCGTCGCGAGTCGCCGCGATTCAGAGCGCGTATCCGTCGTCGGCCGCGATCACTGCGCCATTGATGAAATGGCCCTGGCCGCTGGCCAGCAGCACGATCAGGCCGTCGAGATCCTCCGGCTTGCCCAGGCGCTTGCGCGGCAGGCCGCCGACCAGCTTCTGGCCATCGTCGGAAGTCCAGTGGTCCTCGTTGTTGTCGGTCGTGATGAAGCCGGGGCACAGCGCGTTGACGTTGATGCCGAAGCGCCCCCATTCGAGCGCCATGGCCTTGGTCATCTGCACCACGGCGGCCTTGCTCATGCAGTAGACGCCGATCTTGGGGATCACCTTCAGCGCCCCGACGGAAGCGATGTTGACGATGCGCCCGCCGATGTAGGTGCCCGGCGCCGCCCCGCGGGCGCGCGCCAGCATGCGCTTGCCCACCTCCTGGGCGATGAAGAAGGCGCCCTTGACGTTGGCATCGAAGATGAAGTCGTAGTCCTGCGGCTTCACTTCCTCCAGGCGCTGGGTGGTGCTCACGCCCGAGTTGTTGACCAGGATGTCGATGGGCCCGACCTCGGTCTCTGCGCGCGCCACCGCGGCCTTGATGCTGTCCATGTCGGTCGCGTCGAGCTCCACCACGTGGGCATCGCCGCCCTCGCCTTCGATGCGTGCGCGCAATTCCTTGAGGCGGTCGGTGTGGCGGCTGGCCAGCACCACTGCGGCGCCGGCACGGGCCAGGGTCTTGGCGAATTGCGCGCCGAGACCGCTCGACGCGCCGGTGACAAAGGCCACGCGGCCCGAAAGATCGATGCTGTAAGCCATGAGGAAAGGTCCTGTTGGGGTCGCCGGAGCGACTGCCGGAGGCATGTGGAGCGCCGCATAAAATGGCCCGGCCCTTCGCGACGCCTCGCCCCCTCAAACCATTATCGACGAGACCCCACATGACGCACGACGAAATCCTCGCCCAGTTCGGCCCCCGCGAAGCCATGGAATACGACGTGGTGGTGGTGGGTGCCGGCCCCGGCGGGCTGGCGACTGCCATCCACCTCAAGCAGCTGGCGGCCTCGCACGGCAAGGACATCTCGGTGGTGGTGCTCGAGAAGGGCTCCGAGCCCGGCGCCCACATCCTGTCGGGCGCGATCATGGACCCGCGCGCGCTGTACGAGCTGCTGCCCGACTGGGAGGAGCAAGGCGCCCCGCTCAACCAGCCGGTGACGCAGGACACCTTCCTGATGCTCAGCGAGACCGGCGCCTACCGCACGCCCAATTTCCTGCTGCCCAAGAATTTCCACAACGAAGGCAACTACATCGTGAGCCTGGGCAACGTGGTGCGCTGGCTGGCGCAGCAGGCCGAGGCCCTGGGCGTGGAGATCTTCGCGGGCTTCCCCGCCGCCGAGGTGCTCTACACCGAGGACGGCAAGGTGCGCGGCGTGGCCACCGGCAACATGGGCATCGGCAAGGACGGCGAGCCGACCGAGAACTTCCAGCTCGGCATGGAACTGCATGCCAAGTACACGATCTTCGCCGAGGGCGCGCGCGGCCACCTGGGGCGCCAGCTCATCGCCAAGTACAAGCTCGATGCCGGCAAGGACCCGCAGAGCTACGGCATCGGCATCAAGGAGCTGTGGGAGATCGACCCAGCCCGCCATGAGCCCGGCCTGGCGGTGCACACCGCGGGCTGGCCGCTGCCGCCCGACACCTACGGCGGCTCCTTCCTGTACCACGCCGAAAACAACCAGGTGATCGTCGGCTTCGTGGTGGGCCTGGACTACCAGAACCCGCACATGAGCCCCTTCGAGGAATTCCAGCGCTTCAAGACGCATCCGAACATCCGCTGGTACTTCGAGGGCCAGGACAAGGGCCTCAAGCCGGCCAAGCGCATCTCCTACGGTGCGCGCGCCATCACTGCCGGCGGCCTGCTCTCGCTGCCCAAGACGGTGTTTCCGGGCGGCGCGCTGGTAGGCGACGACGCCGGCTACCTGAACGCAAGCCGCATCAAGGGCAGCCATGCCGCCATCAAGACCGGCATGCTCGCGGCCGAGGCCGCCTACGACGCGGTGATGGCCGGCCGCCAGCAGGACGAGCTCAGCGCCTACCCGGCCTCCTTCGAGAAGAGCTGGCTGTACCGGGAGCTGAGCAAGGCGCGCAACTTCAAGCAATGGTTCAAGAGGGGCTTGACCGTGGGCACCCTGATGACCGGCATCGAGCAGTACGTGCTGCGCGGCCACATCCCGTGGACGCTGCACCGCCATCAGGCCGATCACGAACGGCTCAAGAAGGCCAGCCACTGCAAGAAGATCGTTTACCCGAAGCCGGACGGCCAGCTCACCTTCGACCGGCTCTCCTCGGTGTTCATCAGCAACACCAACCACGAGGAAAACCAGCCGTCGCACCTGACGCTGAAGAACGCCGCGGTGCCCATCGAGATCAACCTGCCCGAGTACGACGGCCCCGAGGCCCGCTACTGCCCGGCCGGCGTCTACGAGTTCGTGGCCGGGGAAAACGGCAAGCAGCGGCTGCAGATCAATGCGCAGAACTGCGTGCACTGCAAGACCTGCGACATCAAGGACCCGACGCAGAACATCGTGTGGGTCACGCCCGAAGGCGGCGGCGGGCCGAACTACGTGGGGATGTAGCCCCTCGGGGGAGACACGACACGGCGGCGCGCGAAATCAGGGCACCTCGCGCGCTGCCGCCGTTCATTTGCCGAACAACTTGGCCACGTGCTGCCACGTGCGCAGCATCAAGCCCGCGCGTTCGACATCGGCCTGCGCGATCAGCGGCGCTTCTCCCACCGGCTTGCCGTTGGAGTCGGCGACCACCTTGCCGATCACCGCACCCTTGGCCACCGGCGCCTCCAGGCCCGGCTTGAGCTGCACCGAGGTGTGCACCTGCTGGCCGCGCGGCACGGTCACCGACCATGGCGACGCCAGTGCCGCGGCAACCGTATCGACCTTGCCGAAGTTGACCTTGGCGGTCGCTACCACCGTGTTCGGCTGAATGGGGGTGGCCTTCTCGAAGTTCCCGAAGCCCCACCCGAGCAGGGTACGCGTCTCGTCGGCACGCGCCTGCGCGCTGTTGGTGTTGAGGATCACCGTGATGAGGCGCATGCCGTTGCGCTTGGACGACGTGACGAGACAGTAGCCCGCCTCCTGGGTGTGGCCGGTCTTCAGTCCGTCGACTGTCGGATCGGTGTAGAGCAGCGCATTGCGGTTCCCCTGCTTGATCCCGTTGTACTTGAACTCGCGTTCCGCGTAGATCGGGTAATAGTCGGCACTGTCGCGGATGATCGCGCGCGCCAGGATCGCGAGGTCGCGCGCAGACGCCTTGTGCTCGGGGTCGGGCAGGCCCGTGGCGTTCATGAAATGCGTGTGCGTCATTCCGAGCCGCTGGGCTTCGGCATTCATGAGCTTGGCGAAGCCCTCTTCGGAGCCGGCCAGATGCTCGGCGATCGCCTTGGACGCGTCGTTGCCCGACTGGATGATGATGCCGCGCAGGATGTCGATCACCGTGGCCTGGCTGTTCAGCGGGAGGTACATGCACGACTCGGTGCTCGAGCCCCGGCACCAGGCGTTCTGACTGACCGATACGAGATCTTCCTTCTTGAGCTTGCCCGAGCGAAGTGCCTGTTCGACCAGGAAGCTGGTCATCATCTTGGTCAGAGACGCCGGCGGCAGCGGTTCATCGGGGTTGGCCGAGGCGAGCACCTCGCCGGAGTCGAAGTCCATCAGCAGCCACGCCTTGGCGGGGAGCGCCGGCGGTCCGCCGGCGACAGCGGTCTGCGCAGCGACTGGCGCCGAAGCAGGCGCGTCGGCCGTGGGCTTGGCATGCGTGGCACGCTTGGCGGCGTGGGAGGCCGCGAAGGACATCGAGCTGGGAGCCAGGGCGCCCGCGGCGATGGCGAAGACGACCGGGAGAATGGAGAAAGTCTTGGGTTGCATGGGTGTTCAGGGGGCAGAGCGGAGATTGTCGGGGATCGAGCGTCGATTTTCGATCGTGCGGAGAAGCTGGCGGCCCTTGACCGCGCCGAAGAGCGCCGGTGGCTGCCTTTCCGGGAGCGATGCTAAGCTGTTGCTCTCTTCAGCGTCATCAGGAAAGTCAATGAAGCAAGTCATCTTCGCCGTCGTATTCGGTTTATGTGCTGTCTCGACGATGCCGGCATTCGCCAAGGCAAACTGCAAGGCCTATCCGAAGGCCGAGTGGATGAAGGAAGCCGACGCCAAGGCCAAGATCGAAGCACAGGGTTACACCATCTCCAAGTTCAAGGTGGACGGCAACTGCTATGAGATCTACGGCAGGAACAAGGCCGGCAAGAAGGTCGAGATCTATTACGACGCGAAGACGCTCGAACCGGTCAAGAGCGAAATCGAAAAGTAGTCTCCATGTCGGTGCCCGACGGCGAGGCGCCGGCACCCCGTGGCAGCGTCCCCGTGTGGGATGTGGCTGTGCGTCTGCTGCACTGGTTGCTCGCGGGCCTGGTGATCTTCTGTTGGATCCAGGACGACGGCGGCCAGGTGCATCGCACCGCGGGCTACGTGGCCGCCGGCGCGGTCGTCGCGCGGTTGCTGTGGGCTGCGACGCTGGCGAGAGGACATGGCAGCCTCGCGTCCCTCAAGCCGTCGGTGTCCGCCACGCTCGCCTTTCTTCGCGCCCGTGCGCCACGCTGCATCGAGCACGATCCGCTCGGCCGGTGGATGGTGTGGCTGCTCTGGCTGCTCGTGCTGCTGCTCGCGCTCACGGGATGGATGAGCCGCCTCGACGCATTCTGGGGTGACGAGCGCGTGCAGAACATCCATGCCTGGCTGGCCGATGGTTTGCTCGCCGCGGTGGCCCTGCATCTGCTCGGCGTCGGCGCGATGAGCTGGCGGTGGCGCGAAAACCTGCCCGGCGCGATGCTGACCGGCCGCAAGCGGAATGGCCACGCCGGCGCAGGAGCTCAAACATGCAAGTCAAACGAATAGTTGCCAACGTCGAGGCGCTCGACCTCAGCCGGGCCAGGACGTTCTATCAGGACGTTCTTGGCCTGGAAATCTTGATGGATCATGGCTGGATTCAGACCTATGGCTGTCAAGCCAAGGCGACCGTCCAGGTGAGCTTTGCCACGGAGGGTGGCAAAGGGACACCGGTGCCGGACCTGTCGATCGAAGTGGATGACGTGGACGAAGCGCTGCGGCGGATGACGGCTGCCGGGTTCAGCATCGAATACGGCCCTGCTGACGAACCTTGGGGTGTCCGCCGGTTTTTTGTTCGGGACCCGTTCGGCAAGCTGGTCAACATCCTGGTGCACGCATGACCGCCGAGGGCTCGACTGGCACACCTGCGCCGTGCTTGGGCAACCAGGGGGTCGCCCTATGCATCTTCAGGATGACCGGGGGCCCGTCTTTCGGCATGGACCCGCCGCGGGCCTCAGAAGGTAGGTGAGTTCAACTCTGGAGGCTTGGAGGCCAGTGCCTCTTCCTCTCTCGAGAACATGTCGCCGAAGTAGGCGGCGGAGCGCGCTGCGATCGAGCTCGCTTCCGTCTGCCCGACGCGTCCGGCCAGAGTGTCCACATTTCCCGCGCCAATGGACGATCTCTGCGGCTGACACGCGGAAATCACGATCACCAAGCCTGCGAACACCATGGGGCGAAATACTCGAGTGAACATGACAAGCTCCTGCACGCGAAACGCCGGCTTGGCGAACTTTCCCCTGAGCACCCTTCGCGCTGGATGCAGGGTACGCATTTGCCCCGTTTGTGACGTCCTCTGAACGGAGGATGAGGGAAGGCCCAAGCATTCGCGCATCAACAGCGCCGAATGCCCGTCTGGAGGGCTACGGTCGAACGGGCAGTGGCCGGTGCTCGCGCTGGCTCGCCTTCATGCGTACGACCAGCCGGCGCAGGCGCTCACCCAGTTTCGGCGCCGTGGCGACGGACGGCTCGAGCATCACCAGCGTCAACGGAGCGTATTGGCATGCCACCACCAGCGTCCGGCCGCTGCGCGCGACACAGAAGGACTCGCCCGCATTGAGACTGACGTCGTCGCGGCAACCATCTTGCGTGACCCACACCATTCCACGCATGACCCGCAGGCTCATGCCCTGCACGTTGTCCAGGCGAACCATGCCTCCACGCGGGACCGTGATTTCCCGTGGGTCCGCACAGTCGATGAGATCCGGATTGGCAAGCATGGTCGGCTCCTTCGTGGCGCATGGATGGCAAGACTCGCATGCGCTGGGAGCTTAGGCGATCACCGTTGCCGAAGCGTCATCGGAAGCAATGAGGACGCAACTGCTGCCGCCTTGGTGGAGGGGCTTCGCTGTCATCGCGGTCGCAGACATGGCGCGACGAGTCGGCCATGCTGGCGAACGTTGCCTGCCTGCGCCCCGCTCGCATCGGGACGGGCGCCGCAAGCGTCGACTGCTTCAAAGCACGCGATTCTCGTTGCGAACAGGCGGGGTGGAGCGATGCAGCATGTTCAGAAGATCGGACTGCCTGGAGGTCCCAGTCTTGGAGAAGATGCGCTGCAGGTGCGTGCGAACGGTAGGCTCGCTGATGCCGAGCATCCCTGCCGACTTCATGCCGTCGAGCCCTTGCGAGAGCGCCAGCAGAACGCGCAGTTCGCCGCCCGTCAGGCCATGCAGCCGCGCAAAGGCTTCGCCCGGCATGAGCGGGACCTCGACCGGGTCCTGCATGAACACGGCGACCGATGCGGCGAAGGGTGCAAGGATTCCGCTGCGCTCACCGTTCTCGATCGGCAACAGGGTGGCGACGTAGCCGCCGCCACGGCCATCCGGAATTGCCACCGAGTGCTCACTCGAAAGTGATGCGGCATCTGCGGATGTCGCGGCCTCGATTTTTTCCGCGAGTGCAGCGCGAGCCGCGGGATCGACCGCGGACAGCCGGTTGTGAGCGAGGCGGATCGAATGGCCGGCTCTGACCTGCCGCTCGGCCGCTGCGTTCATGTAGACGACGTGGCCGTCGCGCGCCGTGAGGAAGACGCCGGCGGAGAGTCCGTCCAGCGTCTTCTCGAGCAGCTCCGACCGGAGCGCGCGGATGTCGAGCGCATCGGAAATCGCGAGCGCGCGGCAGACGTGCGGAGACAGCAGCTTGAACAAGTGCACGTCATGCAGCTGGTAGTAGGGCTTCTTGTCGTTGCGGGACGCATGCAGCGACGCCATCCGCCCGCCGGTCCGCAACGCCGGAAACCAGATCATGTCCGTCAGCCCGAAAGGCTCCATCACTTCGCGGTAGAAGCGGCTTTCGAGCAATTGCTGGGGCACCGCCGCAAGCGAGTTGACGTCGCCCACATTCGAGATGATGTCCGAGGCGGCCATCGGGCTTTCGGCGAACCGGCTTCCCAGCTTCTCGAGGAATTCCGGCTGGTAGCCGAACACGAACAACTGGTCGTTCTGCACCTGCTTGAGGTCATGCACGCAGATACCGCCTCCCGTGCTGGCGCAGCGGTCGGCGATGGTGCGGCAGGTGGCGGGCCATCGTTCGGGGTCGAGGGCGCAGTCGTAGATCGCGCCGATCACGTCGGAAAGCTGCTGGGCCGTCACTCCTTCCAAGCCGACCATATCGATTTCCCTTTCATGAGCCTGGTTCGTCATCGCTTCGGATGAGGCGCTGCCGGGGACGACTCCCTATGCTTGCAAGCGCCAAGGAACTCCCGAAGAAAGGTTGCCGATGTTCGACCGCGCCATTCAAAGCCTCACGACGACTGCCAAGCGAACGCCTGCTGGCTATGTGGTCACGCTGATCGCCTGCATTCTTCTGGCGTTCGCCTGGTACAGCCCGATCGGGCACGTCCAAGCGGCGATGAAGGATCCGGTCCATCCGGTGGAAAAGGGGAGCGCCGTGTCCACCTCGCCGGATACCGCGCGATTCGCTGCCCTGCGCCGCGAAGCGGCGAGCGGCGACGACCGCTCCAACCTCGAACTCACCGCCGCCTTGCTGGACAGGTACGACATCGCCGGCGAATCGGACGACCTCTACGAGGCCCTGGAATGGATGGACAGGCGCTGGGACATCTCCGACCACACCGAACTGGTGCGCCGCGTCGTCGCGAACTACTGCGGGCAGCGGGTGGCGCAGTGGCACCGCCTCTGCGTGTCGGGCGAATGACCGGTTGCGGAAAGCTGCCAGGAAGCTCGATGCCGATCCCGGCCCGACGCGTGAGTTCCAGGTGTTGGTGATCTTGGTTCTCCTGGCGCTTGCCGGCGCATCGCTTTCCGACTTCCTACGTCGCCCCGATCTGGGCGCCGATCGTCGAAGCGTTGCAGTCCACGGACGACGGCGACGACAGCAACGGCGTCTCGTCGAGCCCTGGATTCAAGGCTGAAAATCGTGCGCCTTGACGCGCCTGGATACTACCTGGAAAGGTGGTCCCCTGTCCCTTGTGCTCGACCGACGGTCAGTCGAGCGCACATGCCTTTGCGGCGCGGCATGCGACGCCCCAGCCGCCGCCCCCCGGCGTCTCGATCACGAACACATCGCCGCGCCGCATCTGCACCTGGCCGATGTGCCCCAGCGTCTCGACCGCACCGTCGGCCCGCTCGACGCGGTTGATCCCCACCGCCCCGCTCTCGCCACCGGCGCCGCCGAACGCTCCGTGCGTACGGCCGTTGCTCAGAATCGAAGCGGTCATCGGCGCCAGGAAGCGAATGCGCCGCACGCCGCCGTCACCACCGCGCCAGCGCCCTGCTCCACCCGAGCCGGCGCGGATCTCGTAGCTCTCCAGCCGCACGGGATAGCGGAACTCCAGCACCTCCGGATCGGTGAGCCGCGAGTTGGTCATGTGGGTCTGCACCACGCTCGTTCCGTCGAAGCCCGGCCCGGCACCCGAGCCGCCGGAGATGGTCTCGTAGTACTGGTGATCGCCGTCGCCGAAGGTGAAGTTGTTCATCGTGCACTGACTGGCCGCCAGCACGCCCAGCGCGCCGTAGAGCGCGTTGGTCACGCAGCTCGAAGTCTCGACATTGCCCGCCACCACCGCCGCCGGCGCCGTGGGATTGAGCATGCAGCCCTCCGGCACGATCACGCGGATGGGCTTCAGGCAGCCGGCGTTGAGGGGAATGTCGTCGTCCACCAGCGTCCGGAACACGTAGAGCACGGCGGCCATGGTGATGGCCCTGGGCGCGTTGAAGTTGTTGGGCAGCTGCGCGCTGGTGCCGCTGAAGTCGACGGTGGCGGCGCGCGCATCGGCGTCGACCTGCACCCGCACGCGGATCTGCGCGCCGTTGTCCAACGGCAAGGTGTACTCGCCGTCCTTCAGCGCGGTGATGGCGCGCCGCACCGACTCCTCGGCGTTGTCCTGCACATGGCCCATGTAGGCGGCCACGGTGTCGCGCCCGAACTGCGCCACCATCGCCTGCAGCTCCTGCACGCCCTTCTCGTTGGCGGCGATCTGCGCGCGCAGGTCGGCGAGGTTCTGCTCGATGTTGCGCGAGGGGTGCGGTCCGCTGCCCAGCAGCGCGCGCAGCTCGGCCTCGCGCAGCCGGCCCTGCTCGACCAGCTTGAAGTTGTCGATCAGCACGCCCTCCTCGTCGATGGTCGTCGAAAAAGGCGGCATCGAGCCCGGGGTGATCCCGCCCACATCCGCGTGGTGTCCGCGCGAGGCCACGTAGAAGGATGGATTCGCGTCCCCGCCCGCCAGGTACACCGGCGTGACGACCGTGATGTCGGGCAGGTGCGTGCCGCCGTGGTAGGGGTCGTTGAGCATGTAGACGTCGCCCGGCTTCATGCCCGGATTGCCGTCGATGACGGTGCGGATCGACTCGCTCATCGAGCCCAGGTGCACCGGCATGTGCGGCGCGTTGGCGATCAGCCGGCCGTCGACGTCGAACAGCGCACACGAGAAGTCCAGGCGCTCCTTGATGTTCACCGAGTAGGCCGTGTTCTGCAGCCGCAGGCCCATCTGCTCGGCGATGTTCATGAAGAGGTTGTTGAACACCTCCAGCATCACCGGGTCGGCACGCGTGCCCACGGCCTGCGCGGCCACGCGCGGACGCACGCGGTGCAGCTCCACGCCGGCCGCGGTCGCGCGCGCCTGCCAGCCCGGCTCGACCACGGTGGTGGCGTTGCGGCCGGCGAGGATGGCCGGGCCGTCGATCGCGGCGCCGGGGCGCAGCTCGCTTTCGAGATGCAGCGCCGCATCGCGCCAGCCGGCCGGCTGCTCGTCGGCCTCGCAGAAGACGCGGACCGCGGCATGCGGCTGCGGCGCGTGCACGATGGCTTCGCCGGCCTCCGAGGGCGGTGCGGCACGCTCGCCGGCGGCCGTGGCCTCGACCGTCACCGCCTCGATCACCAGCGCGCGCTCGGGCATCAGGAAGGCGAAACGGCGACGGTACGCGGCCTCGAATTCGCCGCGCAGCGCATCCAGCGCCTCGCCCTCCGGCGCCTCCATGGGCAGGGTGCAGGGCAGCGCGGTGTCGGTGCCCTCGTAGCGCAGCTGCAGGCGATGAACCGCTCCGATGCCCGCGCCGGCCGCGCCCTGGGCGTGCAGCTCGGTGATGGCCTCGTCGGCCAGGGCGCGGGCCGTGCCGCGGGCCACAGCGAGCCCGTCGGCATCGAGCCGGCGCTCCAGCGCCCGCTCGCGCATCGCCAGCTGGTCCGCCAGGCCCATGCCGAACGCAGACAACACACCGGCGAAGGGATGCAGGTACACGCGCTGCATGCCCAGGGCATCGGCCACCAGGCAGGCATGCTGGCCGCCCGCGCCGCCGAAGCATTCCAGCGTGTACTGCGTGACGTCATAGCCGCGCGCCACCGAGATGCGCTTGACTGCATTGGCCATGCTGGCCACCGCGATGCGCAGCGCGCCGCTTGCGACCTCTTCTGGCGTCATGGGAGATGCTTCGCCCTCGGCTGCGGAGCCAGCGCCTTCGGCCGGCGTGGCGGCGCGCATGGCGCGGCCCGCGGCTTCGTTCATGCGCCGGGCCATGGCGACGAAGCCGCGACGCGCCGCTTCGAGGTCCAGGGGCTCATCGGCACCGGGGCCGAAGACCTTCGGGAAATACGCCGGCTGGATCCTGCCGAGCAGCACGTTGGCGTCGGTGGTGGTCAGGGGCCCGCCGCGCCGGTAGCTGGCCGGGCCCGGATTGGCACCCGCCGACTCGGGCCCGACGCGCAGCCGCGCGCCATCGAAGGCGATCACCGAGCCGCCGCCCGCGGCCACCGTATGGATGCTCATCATCGGCGCGCGCATGCGCACGCCGGCCACGTGCGTCTCGAAGGAGCGCTCGAACTCGCCGGCGTAGTGCGACACGTCGGTCGAGGTGCCGCCCATGTCGAAGCCGATCACGCGCGGATGGCCGGCCTCCAGCGCGGTGCGCACCATGCCGACGATGCCACCGGCCGGCCCGGAGAGGATCGCGTCCTTGCCCTGGAAGCGCTGCGCCTGCGTCAGGCCGCCCGAGCTCTGCATGAAGAACAGCGGCACACCGGGCATCTGCTGCGCGACCTGGTCCACGTAGCGCCGCAGGATCGGGCTCAGGTAGGCGTCGACCACCGTGGTGTCGCCGCGCGGCACCAGCTTCATCAGCGGGCTGGTCTTGTGCGAGACCGACACCTGCGTGAAGCCCGCCTCGCGCGCGATGCGCTCGGCGGCCAGCTCGTGCGCACGGTGCTGCCAGCCGTGCATGAAGACGATGGCGCAGGCGCGCAGGCCGGCATCGAAGGCCTCCTGCAGTGCGGCGCGCAGGCGGGGCTCGTCCAGCGGCCGGATCACCTCGCCATCGGCTGCCACGCGCTCGTCGGCCTCGATCGCCCGCTCGTAGAGCAGCTCGGGCAGCACGATGCGGCGGTCGAAGAGCCGCGGCCGGGCCTGGGTGGCGATGCGCAGCGCATCGCGGAAGCCGCCGGTGGTGACCAGCACGGTGCGCTCGCCCTTGCGCTCCAGCAGCGCGTTGGTGGCCACCGTGGTGCCCATCTTCACGCACTCGACGCGCTGCGGCGTGACCAGCTCGCCGGCCGCCAGGCCCAGCAGCCGGCGAATGCCCTCCACGGCTGCGTCGCGGTACTGCTCGGGGTTCTCCGACAGCAGCTTGAGGGTGTGCAGGCCGCCGTCCGGGTCGCGGCCGACGAGGTCGGTGAAAGTGCCGCCGCGGTCGATCCAGAACTGCCAGCGGGAGGGGGTGAAGGAATTGCTGTTCATGTGCTCGATGGAAATGCTGAGGATGTGTTCCGCTGAGGATGTGTTCAGCTGAGGCTGTGTTCTTTCGCTTCCGAGCTTCAGTTCTGGTGCAAGTCGCGTCCCCGCGTCTCGGGCAGGCACAGCGCGACGACGACGACGATCGCGTACGCCACCGCCGCGCACACACCGATCGACGTGCCCAGCGAGAGGTGCATCCGATCGCTCAGCACGCCGACCACTGCCGGGAAGGTGGCGCCGATGCCGCGCCCGAAGTTGTAGCAAAAGCCCTGCCCCGATCCGCGCAGCTCGTTGGGGAACAGCTCGGCGAGGAAGGCGCCCGCGCCGCTGAAGATGCCCGACATGAAGAAGCCCAGCGGGAAGCCCAGCACCAGCATCACGCCGTCGGTGATCGGCAGCAGCGTGTAGGCGTACACCAGCGTGCCGGCACCGATCGCGAACAGGATGAAGGCGAGCCGGCGCCCGAGGCGGTCAGACAGGTACGCGCCGCACAGGTAGCCTATGAAGGCGCCGACGATGAACATGAACTGGTAGCCGCCCGAGCCGAGCACCGTCAGGTGGCGCTCGTTCTTCAGGAAGGTCGGCAGCCACACGCCGATGGCGTAGTAGCCGCCCTGCATGCCCGTGAACAGCAGGCTCGCCAGCACCGTGGTGCCCAGGATGCCCGGCTTGAAGATCGCGAGGAAGTTGCCGCTGCGCTCGCCGCGGGCGACGGCGGCGCGGGTCTGCACATAGATCTCCGGCTCGCGGATCGAGCGGCGGATGAAGACGATGAGTACCGCCGGCAGCAGGCCCAGCAGGAACATGGCGCGCCACGAGAACTCCGGCGGCAGGAAGGAGAACAGCGCCATCGACACCAGCACCGCAGCACCCCAGCCCACGGCCCAGCTGCTCTGCACCAGGCCCACCGCCTTGCCGCGGTAGGCGGGCCGGATCATCTCGGCAATCAGCACCGAGCCCACCGCCCATTCGCCGCCGAAGCCCAGCCCCTGCAGCGTGCGCGCGATCAACAGCTGACCGGGCGTCTGCGCCAGCCCGCACGCGAAGGTGAAGATCGCGAACACGAGGATGGTGAGCTGCAGGACGCGCACGCGGCCATAGCGGTCGGCCAGGATGCCGGCCAGCCAGCCGCCCAGTGCGGAGGCCACCAGCGTGGCGGTGCCGATGAAGCCGACCTCGGTCTTGCTCATGCCCCAGAGCGTGAGCAGGATGGGCGTGACCAGCGGAAGCGTGTAGTAGTCGAAGGCGTCGACGGCGTAGCCGCTGAAGGATGCGGCCAGCGTGCGCTTCTCGTTGCGGTCGAGCGTCGTCAGCCAGCTGCCGCCGGCAGCGGCGTCCGCGCCACGGTGGACGGGGTCCAGGGTACTCATGTGCTTGTCTCCTTGTTTGAATCTCGGAACCGAAAAATGGCTAGAAGCAGGCCAGACGGTGGTGCAACAGGTCGGTCACCAGCATCGAGCCCGGCGCATGGGTGATGGCAAACGGCAGCCGCGCCTCGGCCAACGCCGCCTGGGGCGTGACACCGCAGGCCCAGAACACCGGCAGCTCGTCGAGCATCACCTCCACCGGGTCTCCGTAGTCGGGCTGCGCGATCGCGCGTATGCCGATCAATGCCGGGTCGCCCAGGTGCACGGGCGCACCGTGCACCGCCGGAAAGCGCGAAGTGATCTGGACCGCACGAATGGCATCGGCGGCGCGCAGCGGGCGCATCGAGCACACCATCGGGCCGCGGAAAGCGCCGGCCGGCACGGTGGCGATGTTCGTGCGGTACATCGCGACGTTGCGCTGCTGCGCGACATGCCGCAGCACGATGCCCTCGCCCATCAACGCATGCTCGAAGGTGAAGGAGCAGCCGATGACGAAGCTCACCAGGTCCTCGCGCCAGAGCGCGCGCACATCGCCGGGCTCGTCGGCCAGTACGCCGTCGCGCCACACGCGGTAGCGCGGCAGGTCGCTGCGGATGTCGATGTCCTCGCCCAGCATCGGCAAGGCCGGTTCGCCCGGCTGCGACACGCCCAGCAGCGGACAGGGCTTGGGATTGGCCTGGCAGTAGCGCAGGAAGTCCGCCGCGTGGGACTCGGGCAGGATGACCAGGTTGCCCTGGACATGCGCGCTCGCCAGGCCGCCGGTGTGCGATTGCAGCGTCGCGCTGCGGGCGGCGAGGCGCACGTCGCGCGCGCTGCTCGCCGCGTCAGGGGTGCGAAAGGGGGCTTGAAGCGTCGACATGAAGGCGTCCGTGAGGTGATGGATCGGATTGTGGGAATCCGTCCTCGCGAACGCCAACGCAAAGTTTCTCGCTCAGTCCATCGATTTTTTCGATGACCTCGAACCGTGCGAGGCATGCACCACGGCGGAGCCGAGCGCCGCCTCGAGCAGCGGCGAAGAGGGATCGTCCCGGTAGCTCGCGTAGATGGGCAGTGGCTCCAGCGCATCCTCGCAAGGCAGCACCCGCAGCGGCAGGCGCCGTGCCAGCGGCTCGACCACCGCGCGCGGGAGGGTCGCGACGCCGAAGCCCGCCTCGACCAGCTGGGCCATCGCCGAGATCGAGGAAATGGCATGCACGCGCGGCGCGGGACCGCCCGCCTCGCGGAACAGCGCGAGCAGCGCCACGTGCGGCTGAGAGCCGCGCTGGAAGGTGAGCAGGTCCAGCGCCAGCAGGTCCGGCAGGCGGTAGCGCCGCCGCAGATGCAGCTCGCGGTGGCCCACGAAGCACATCGGCATCGGCGGCACCGCGCGCGTCCGCACGCCGTCGCCGGCGGCGGGCAGTGCGGCGAAGACGAGGTCCTGCTTGCCGCGCTGGAGCTGGTCGACCAGCACCGGCGTCGTCTCGACCGTGAGCTCCAGTTCGAAATCGGGATAGGTCGCCTGCATGTGCTTGAGCCAGCCCGTGAGCCAGCTGTGCACCACCGACTCGATGGCGCCGACGCGCAGCACCGTCGAGCGCACCGCGCCCGACCCCATCTCGGCCTTGATGTGCATCTGCATTTCCAGCAGGCGCTGCGCGAAGTCATGGAAGCGCTGGCCGGCAACGGTGAGGCGGAACTGCTTGTCGCGCCGATCCAGCAGCAGCACGCCCAGCTCGCGTTCCAGGGCGGCGATGCGGCTGGACAGGGCCGACTGGGTGAGGTGCAGCTTTTCGGCGGCCCGGGTGACGCTCTTGAGGGCCACGGCCCAGTGGAAGGCTTCGACGAATCGCAGGTTCATGGGCGCTCGAGGTGGTCTGGGCATGCATTGCACCATGACCGCCCGCCGAGCGGCCGCCTGGCACGAAGCCGGAGGCGCAACGCGCCCTTGCTGTGCGGCTACGTCCGTGAAAGCCCGGACGCTGTGCGGCGCCCGCTTGATGCATAGTCATACGTTTGGAAAAAACGTCCACATCGACAGGAGACTCTTTCATGAAGTTGAACCGACTGGCCGCAGGCCTGGTCCTTGGCCTCGGCATGGCCTGCGCGGCCTTTGCGCAGACGGCGATGAAGATCAGCATCTCGACCGCGCAGAACTCGCACCAGGGCGTGGCCATCGACACCTTCGCCAAGGAAGTGGCTGCGCGCACCAACGGCCGCTACAAGATCGAGACCTTCTACAACGGCTCGCTCGGCGGCGAGCGCGAGTCGATCGAGGCGGTGCAGCTCGGCACCCAGGAGCTGGCCTTCTCCTCCACGGGCCCGGTGCCCAACTTCGTGCCCGAGACCAAGATCCTCGACGTGCCCTTCCTGTTCCGCGACAAGGCCCATGCGCGCGCGGTGCTCGACGGCCCGATCGGCCAGGACCTGCTGACCAAGTTCGACGCCAAGGGCTTCAAGGCCCTGGCCTGGGGCGAGAACGGCTTCCGCCACATGACCAACAGCAAGCGCGACGTCAAGGCGCCGGAAGACCTCAAGGGCCTGAAGATGCGCACCATGGAGAACCCGGTGCACATCGCGGCCTACAAGGGCCTGGGCATCATCACCACGCCAATGGCCTTCCCGGAAGTGTTCACGGCGCTCCAGCAGGGCACCGTCGACGGCCAGGAGAACCCGCTGTCGGTGATCATGTCGGCCAAGTTCTCGCAGGTGCAGAAGCATCTCTCGCTGACCGGCCATGTCTACTCCCCCTGCATCTTCCTGATGAACAAGGCGGCCTTCGACAAGCTCAGCGCGGCCGACAAGACCGCTTTTCTCGAAGCCGCAAAGGTGGCTGTGAAGGCCAACCGCGACCGCGTCGACCAGGATGACGCCAACGGCGTGAAGGAACTGCGCGCCCAGGGCATGACCGTGATCGAGAACGTGGACAAGGCCAAGTTCGTCAGCGCGCTCGCACCGGTCAACGCCGAGTTCGAAAAGCAGTTCGGCAAGGCCAACATCGACAAGATCCGGAACTTCCAGTGAGCCTGTTGCCGCGGTAAGCCCCGGCGCACGCCCGCGCAGCACCGGCTGGCGGGCGTTTTTTATCGACCTTCGCTTCCTCGTTCATGAAATCCGCCTTCCTCCGGCTCGACCACTGGACCAATTCGCTGTCCATGGCCGTCGCCTGCCTCATGCTCGTCATCGCTTCGGCGCTCGGCGTGTTCCAGATCGTCACCCGCTTCGTGCTCGAGCAGCCGGCCGAATGGTCGGAGATCCTGATCCGCGTCAGCCTGATCTGGATGGTGTTCATGGGCATCCCCACCGCCTTCCGGCAAGGCGCGATGGTCAGCGTGGACGTGCTGTACCGCTGGAGCCCGCCGAAGATGCGGCGCCTGCTCGACTGGATGGTGTGCCTGGCGGCACTGACGCTGATCGCCGTCATCGTCTGGTGGGGCTGGGACTATGCGAAGCGCGGCGGCGTGCAGTCGATGGCGGGGCTCGAATCGGTCTCGATGTTCTGGGCCTACGTGGCGATGCCGGTGGGCGGGCTCTTCAGCATCATCGGCATCATCGGCAACCTGATCGATCCGCAGCGGCAGGAACTGGAGACCGCGCAATGAACGCCGAAAGCGTGAGGACCCTATGACCCCGATGATGGTCACCACGATGGTGGTGTGCTTCGCACTCACCATCTCCGTCGCGGTCTCGATCGGCCTGGCTTCGGTGGTCGGCATCCAGGCCTCGAACGCCAACATGCTGATCTCCGTCAAGGAGATGTTCAATGCGATCAACAAGTTTCCGCTCGCGGCCATCCCCTTCTTCATCCTTGCCGGCAACCTGATGGAGACCGGCGGCATTTCGCGCCGGCTGGTGGAATTCGCGAAGAGCCTGGTGGGTGGCGTGCAGGGGGGCCTGCCCATGACCTGCGTGCTCACCTGCATGATCTTCGCCGCGGTGTCGGGCTCGTCGGTGGCGACCACCTTCGCCATCGGCGCCATCCTGATCCCGGCGCTCATCAAGCACGGCTACCCCACCAGCTACGCAGCCGCGCTGCAGGCCACCAGCGCGGAACTGGGCGTGATCATCCCGCCCTCGATCCCGATGATCCTCTACGGCGTGAGCGCCGAGGTGTCCATCGGCGAACTGTTCATCGCCGGCTTCGGCCCGGGCATCCTGATCAGCCTCGCGCTGATGGCCTTCGTCTATCTCTACTGCAAGTGGAAGGGACTGGGCAAGAACGACGGCGACGGCCGCTTGCGCGTGGGCATCGCCACCTGGCGCGCGGGCTGGGCGCTCCTGATGCCGGTGATCATCCTCGGCGGCATCTACGGCGGCATCTTCACGCCGACCGAGGCCTCCGCGGTGGCCGTGCTCTACGCGCTCATCGTGGGCACCCTGATCTACCGCGAGATCAAGCTGCCGCAGCTCTATGCGGTGCTGCGCAAGTCGGTGATCTCTTCCTCGGTCATCATGTTCATCATCGCCAATGCGGGCCTGTTCGCCTTCCTGATCACGCGCGCCGGCGTGCCCGAGGCCATCGGCCACTGGCTCGAGAGCGTGCTGAAATCGCCGTCCATGTTCCTGCTGGGCGTGAATGCGGCGCTGTTCATCATCGGCATGTTCATCGAGACCAGTGCGGCCATCATCGTGCTGGCGCCGATCCTCGCGCCGGTGGCGCAGCACTTCGGCATCGACCCGGTGCACTTCGGCCTCGTGATGGTGGTGAACCTCGCGCTGGGGATGATCACGCCGCCTTTCGGCGTGAACCTGTTCGCGGCTTGCACCGTCGCCCGCATCTCGCTGGACCGCATCGTCACGCACCTGCTGCCCTTCGTGCTCGTGATCCTGGCCTGCCTGATGGTCATCACCTACGTGCCGGGCATCTCGCTGGGGTTGCGCGACCTGGTTTATGCGAAGTAGTTCATGCAGGGCCGCGTGAGCCTTCGGGTTGCACCACTGTGTCATGCAGCGGGCCCTCTGAAAACAAGGGTTACAGCATGGGCTCCGGTACGGGGTCTTGGCTGACACGCGGCACCCCTCTTTCTTGATTAGGCTCTGAGGGTTGCGGCCGCCTCTCGCGGCGTGCGTCGCCGTTTCCGCTTTCCGGCGGTAACATCTTCGTGCGGCCGCAACCGGCGAGGAACGCATGGGCGAAAACCCGCCGCTTCTCTTTTCTTCTCTCCCCTGAAGGCAATGACAAGCTACGGTTTCGTTCACTTGGAATTCGGCGACCAGTACCGCGAGCGTTCGCTCCAGGTGCTGGACAAGCTGCGAATCCGCCTGGGCCAGGCGGGCGACCGCTTCTCGAGCGTGATTGTCGACAACGCCGGCGCCGCGCCCGCCCAAAGCGCGGCCGGCACCCCATCCGACCAGGGTCTGGTCGTCCCCGGCGACAACAGCAACCGAGAATTCTCCGGCTGGGACACCGGCATCGACACCCTTCTCGCGCGTGGCGAGCATCCCGACGTCTGGATCTTCTCGAACGACACGGTGGCCCTCAACCACGCCTGGAGCGAGCGCCGGGTCGAGCACTTCGGCGGCGAGATCCGCAAGCTCGCGCTGCATCCGGGCCCTTGGCTGTTCGGCGAGATCAACGACTTCCCGCGCTCGACCATGACCCCCATGGGGCCGCTCCTCGAATGGGTCTCGACCTACTGCTTCGCGATGAACAACACGCTGCGCCATCGGCTGGGCACGCTCTCGCCCGGCAACGCGCTGCTCGATTCGCTCGTGAACGAGCAGTTCGAGCCCGGCCGGGGCGTGTTCCGCGACCACGTGGGCGCAGCGTATGTCGATTTCGTCTCCGCCTGGCTGATCAGCGAAGGCGGCGAGGGCCGCCAGAAGAAGCGACGCTTCAAATGGGATCACGAATGGCACAAGGCCAATCCGCTGGGCCCCGAGAACTTCGAGGACCTGCGCATGAAGGCGCGCTGCTGCCTCTCCGAACACATGCTGAGCCTGCGCGCGCGCCAGGCGGGAGCCGACATCCGCTCGCCCTACGATGCCCGCAACGCGCGCGAGCACATCCGGCGCTCCCTTCAATTCCTCTCGGACAAGCTGTGGGAGAAATTCCTGCTGCGGCGGCTGCGGCTGGAGCGGTCCTAGTTCCGGGCACGGCGCTTTCCCTTACACTCGACCCGGTCAGGAGAGAGCCTCGCAGCGCGGGGCCGCCGAAGGCGCAGGCCCCCACGAAGACCGGGTCCGAACGCTCAGGCAAAAGGACTGACGAGGCGCCCTTTTTTTCCGGGCGTTTCCTTGCTGGAGAGAGACGGCGCTTTGCTTCTGTGCAGCGGCCCGTCCACCGAAGGAGCAAACCCCGATCGTGGGGCGAATCTCTCAGGTAAAGCGGACAGCAGGGGTGGCCCATGGCATCGCCGCCATGGATCTGGACTGCCCCTGATGGAGAGTGCCTTGGCCTCCGCTTCCGACGATCTGCAAAAGACCCCGCTGTACGACCTGCATGTGGAACTCGGCGCCCGCATGGTGCCCTTCGCGGGCTATTCGATGCCGGTGCAGTACCCCGCCGGCCTGATGGCCGAGCACAGGCACACACGCACGGCCGCGGGTCTCTTCGACATCTCGCACATGGGCCAGTTGCGGCTGGTCGGGCCCGAAGCGGCTGCCGCCTTCGAGACCCTGATGCCGGTCGATGTGATCGGCCTTGCGCCCGGCAAGCAGCGCTACGGCCTGCTGCTGAACGACGAGGGCGGCATCCTCGACGACCTGATGTTCTTCAACGAAGGTGGCGGTTCGATCTTCGTGATCGTCAACGGCGCCTGCAAGGCCGGCGATCTCGCGCATATCCAGGCCAGCATCGGCCAGCGCTGCCAGGTGCAGCCCCTGCCCGGCCACGCCCTGCTCGCGCTGCAGGGCCCGCTGGCCGCGACCGTGCTGGCGCGCCTGGCGCCCGGCATCGAGCGCTTCGTCTTCATGACCGGTGGCGCCGTGCAGATCGGCGGCATCGCAGCCTTCGCGACGCGCAGCGGCTATACCGGCGAGGACGGCTTCGAGATCTCGGTCGCCGCGCAGGACGCCGAGGCCCTGGCCCGGCTGCTGCTCGCACAGCCCGAGGTGCAGCCCGTCGGCCTGGGGGCCCGCAATTCGCTGCGCCTCGAAGCCGGCCTCTGCCTCTACGGCAACGACATCGACACCACGACCACCCCCGTCGAAGCCTCGCTCAACTGGGCCATCCAGAAGGTGCGGCGCAGCGGCGGTGCGCGCGAGGGCGGCTTTCCCGGTGCGGCCCGGGTGCTGGCGCAGCTCACGGCCGACGGCGGCGCGGCCGGCCATCTCGATCACGAGACGCTCAAGCGCAAGCGCGTCGGGCTGGTGGCGCTGGAGCGCGTCCCGGTTCGCGACGGCACGCTGCTGCAGTCCTTCGAAGGCGCGCCCATCGGCCAGGTGACCAGCGGCCTCCTGGGACCCACGGTCGACCGGCCGGTCGCGATGGGCTATGTCGCCCTCGCCTACGCCGAGCCGGGCACTCGCCTGCAGGCCATCGTGCGCGGCAAGCCGGTGCCGATGGAGGTCAGTACCCTTCCCTTCGTGCCCGCCCGCTACTACCGCGGCTAGGACTCGACTCTTTCTTCTTTCCTTTCCCTTCCCCAGGAGCCATTCCATGACCATCAAATACACCAAGGACCACGAGTGGGTGAACGCCGAGGGCGACAACGCCATCGTCGGCATCACGCTGCATGCGCAGGACGCACTTGGCGATGTGGTCTTCGTCGACCTGCCGCAGGTCGGCCAGGGCTATGCCCAGGGCGAGGTGGCCGGCGTCGTGGAGTCGGTCAAGGCCGCGGCGGACGTGTTCATGCCGGTCAGCGGCGAGATCACCGAGGTCAACGAGGCGCTGCGTGCCGACCCTTCGCTGGCCAACAGCGCGCCCGAAGGCGAAGGCTGGTTCTTCAAGATGAAGATCACCGAGCCCGCACAACTCGACGCCCTGCTCGACAAGACCACCTACGACAAGTTCGCCGAAGAGAACTGAAAGCGGACCCCATGCCGAAGTCCTCCCTGCCCTCCCTGCCCACCCTTGCCGATCTCGAGAACGCCGGCGAATTCATCGCCCGCCACATCGGCATCGAGGCCGATGACGAGGCGCGCATGCTCGCCGCCGTCGGCTCCAGGACGCGCGCCGAGCTGATCGACGGCATCGTGCCGCCGGCCATCCGCCGCAGCCATCCGATGCGCCTGCCCGCGCCGGTGACCGAAGCCGGCGCACTGGCCGAGTTGCGCGCCATCGCGGCGAAGAACAAGGTGGCGAGGAACTTCATCGGCCAGGGCTACTACGGCACCCACACGCCCGGCGTGATCCTGCGCAACGTGCTGGAGAACCCGGCCTGGTACACGGCCTATACGCCCTACCAGGCCGAGATTTCGCAGGGCCGCATGGAGGCGCTGCTCAATTTCCAGACCATGGTCTGCGACCTGACGGGCATGGCGATCGCCAACGCCTCCATGCTCGACGAGGCCACCGCCGCGGCCGAGGCGATGACGCTGGCGCGCCGCAGCGTCAAGAGCAAGAGCAACGTGTTCCTGGTCTCGGGCGACTGCCATCCGCAGACCATCGAGGTGATCAAGACGCGCGCCGCCCCCCTGGGCATCGAGGTCAAGGTCAGCACCGTCTCCGAGACCCTGCCGCACCTGATGGCCAGCGGCGATTTCTTCGGTGCGCTGGCGCAGTACCCGGCCACCACCGGCCACGTGCACGATCTGCGTCCGCTGGCCGGCCATGCCCACGCCTGCGATGCCGCGTTCTGCGTGGCGGCCGACCTGCTGGCACTGACGCTGCTCGCGCCGCCCGGCGAATGGGACGCCGACATCGTCTGCGGCACGACGCAGCGCTTCGGCATGCCCTTGTGCAACGGTGGCCCGCATGCGGCCTACCTGGCCTGCCGCGACGAATTCAAGCGCTCGCTGCCGGGCCGGCTGGTGGGCGTCAGCGTCGACACGCAGGGCCGCCCGGCCTATCGGCTGGCGTTGCAGACGCGCGAGCAGCACATCCGCCGCGAGAAGGCCACCTCCAACATCTGCACGGCGCAGGTGCTGCCGGCGGTGGTCGCGAGCATGTACGCGGTCTACCACGGGCCTGAAGGGCTGACGCGCATCGCGCAACGGGTGGCCGCCCTCACCGCCATCCTGGCGCAGGGCCTGGAGCAGATGGGCCGCGAGCTGGCCAATGCCACCGCCTTCGACACGCTCACCGTGCTGACCGGCGAGGACACGCCGAAGATCCTGGAGCGGGCGCAGGCCGCCTCGTTCAACCTGCGCCAGGGCCTGCAGCAGCACCTGGGCATCTCGCTGGACGAGACCAGCACGCGGGCCGACATCGAGACCTTGTGGGCCCTCTTCGTGCCCGCGGGCACGCCGATGCCGCGCTTCGAGGAGCTCTCGACCGCGGTCGCATCGCGCATCCCGCTGGACCTGCGCCGCAGCAGCGACTTCCTCGCGCACCCGGTGTTCAACACGCACAAGAGCGAGACCGCGATGCTGCGCTACATCCGCAGCCTCGCCGACAAGGACCTGGCGCTGGACCGCAGCATGATTCCGCTGGGCAGCTGCACCATGAAGCTGAACGCGACCAGCGAAATGATCCCGATCACCTGGCCCGAGTTCGCGGACATCCATCCCTTCGCGCCGGCCGAGCAGCTGCAGGGCTACGCCGAGCTCGACGCGCAGCTGCGCGCCTGGCTGTGCGAGGCCACCGGCTACGCGGGCATCAGCCTGCAGCCCAACGCCGGCTCGCAGGGCGAGTACGCGGGCCTGCTCGCCATCAAGGCCTACCACGAGGCCCAGGGCCACGGGCACCGCAACGTGTGCCTGATCCCCTCCTCCGCCCACGGAACCAACCCCGCGAGCGCGCAGATGGTCGGCATGAAGGTGGTGGTGACCGCCTGCGACGCGCAAGGCAACGTCGACATGGACGACCTCACGCGCGCCTGCGAGAAGCATCGGGACGACCTCGCCGCGGTGATGATCACCTACCCCAGCACGCACGGCGTGTTCGAGACCCGCGTCAAGGAGCTGTGCGAGATCGTGCATGCGCACGGCGGCCGCGTGTACGTGGACGGCGCCAACATGAACGCCCTGGTCGGCGTGGCTGCGCCCGGCGAGTTCGGCGGCGACGTGAGCCATCTCAACCTGCACAAGACCTTCTGCATCCCGCACGGCGGCGGCGGCCCGGGCGTGGGGCCGGTATGCGTCGTGGAGGACCTGGTGCCCTACCTGCCCGGCCACGTGAGCGGCGGCCTTCCGTCGAACGGCGTCGGTGCCGTGTCGGCTGCGCCGCTGGGCAACGCGGCGGTGCTGCCGATCAGCTGGATGTACTGCCGCATGATGGGCGCGGATGGCCTGCAGGCCGCGACCGAAACCGCGATCCTGAGCGCCAACTACATCAGCGCCCGGCTCAAGGAGCACTACCCCACGCTCTACGCCAGCCCGAATGGACACGTGGCGCACGAGTGCATCCTGGACCTGCGTCCGCTCAAGGACACCAGCGGCGTCACGGCGGAAGACGTGGCCAAGCGGCTGATCGACTACGGCTTCCACGCGCCGACGCTGAGCTTCCCGGTGCCCGGCACCCTCATGGTCGAGCCGACCGAGAGCGAGCCGCTGGCCGAGCTGGACCGCTTCGTCGACGCGATGATCGCCATCCGCGGCGAGATCCGCCGCATCGAGGAAGGCATCTGGCCGCGCGAGGACAACCCGCTGAAGAACGCACCGCACACGGCCGACAGCCTGCTGGCCAGCGAATGGCCCCGGCCCTATTCGCGCGAGCTCGGCGCCTTCCCCATCGCCTCGGTCAAGGACGCCAAGTACTGGCCGCCGGTGGGCCGCGTCGACAACGTGTACGGCGACCGCAACCTGTTCTGCAGCTGCGTGCCGGTGGCCGACTACGCGTGAGGGTGTTCCGCGCGCATCGGGCGAAATAGGTCTTTGCCTACGGGCCAGGCGGCGGGGGCCTCCTACCATGGCGCTCGCCCATGCAACCCAACTGGCCCCAAACCCTCTGGATCGTGCGCCACGGCCAAAGCGCCGGCAATGTCGCGCGCGATGCGGCCGAGGCCGGCGGGCTTCCGCTGATCGAGCTGGCATGGCGCGACATCGACGTGCCGCTGTCCGAGCTGGGCATCGAGCAGGCGATCGCGCTCGGCGACTGGTTCGCCCGGCTGTCCGAGGAAGAGAAGCCCGAGGTGATCCTCTCCTCCCCCTATGTGCGCGCGCGTGCCACGGCGGAGCTCGTGGTCGAGCACGGCGGCCTGGTGGGCAGCAGGATCAAGCTGCGCATGGATGAGCGCCTGCGGGAGAAGGAATTCGGCATCCTGGATCGGCTGACCAAGCTGGGCATTCGCCAGAAGCATCCCGAGCTCGACGAGCAGCGCCTGCATGTGGGCAAGTTCTACTTCCGCCCCCCGGGCGGCGAGAGCTGGTGCGACGTCATCCTGCGCCTGCGAAGCCTCCTGGAAATGGTCACGCGCGAGTACGCGGGCCAGCGTGTGCTGGTGGTGGGGCACCAGGTGATCGTCAATTGCCTGCGCTATCTGCTCGAGCGCATGGACGAGCAGCAGATCCTCGAGATCGACCGGCAGCGTGACGTGCCCAACTGCGCCATCACCTCTTACCGCGCGCAGCGCAGCGGCGACGAGGACGAGGTGCTCCAGCTCGACCTGGTGAACTTCCTCGCGCCCCTGCGCGAAGCCGCCACGCCGGTGACCCGCGCGCCAGACCAGCCGGCAGCCCCCAAACCCTGAAGTCCTGCTGCCGGTGCCATGGCCTTTCCGCGTGCCGCCGCCCTGACCCGAGCATCGCTGGCGCGCTGGCCGCTGCCCGACCCCGGCGCCGATGCCGACAAGGAGGTGCGCGGACGGGTGCTCGTGATCGCGGGGAGCAGCGAAACTCCCGGCGCCGCGCTGCTCGCCGGCACCGCGGCGCTGCGGGCGGGCGCGGGCAAGCTCACCATCGCCAGCCCTGCGTGCATCGCACCCGGGTTGGCGCTCGCGACGCCCGAGTCACGCGTCATTGCACTGCCCGAGACGCGCGGCGGCGGCCTGGCGGCACGGGGCTGCGAGGCCCTCGCTCCCCTGGCTGCGCAGGTGGGCGCCGTGGTGGTCGGGCCGGGGCTGTGCGACGAGCGCGCCAGCGTGGCCTTCGTGCGCCGGCTGCTGCCGCTTTTTCGAGCGTGCACCGTGGTGCTGGATTCGATCGCGATGTCGGTGGCGGCCGAGGAAAGCTTCGATCAGCCCGTGCTGCTGACGCCGCACGCAGGCGAAATGGCGACGCTGTGCGCCCTGCCCAAGTCGCTGATCACGAAGGAGGCACTGCACGTGGCGTGCGAAGCCGCCATGCGTTGGAGGGCGTGCGTGGTCCTCAAGGGGGCGAGCACGGTGATCGCAACACCGCAGGGCCGCGCCTGGCGTTTTCATGGCAGTACGCCGGGGCTCGCCACCTCCGGCTCCGGGGACGTGCTCGCCGGGCTGATGGGCGGCTTCGCGGCGCGCGGCATGCCGCCCGAGCAGGCGGCGGCGTGGGCGGTGGTGGCCCACGCGACGGCAGGCCAGCGACTCGGCCGGCGCGTGGGGCCGCTGGGCTTTCTGGCGCGCGAGCTGGCGGGGGAAGTGCCGGGGCTGCTCCGGCAGATCGGACGCTGACCAGGCCCAAGCCATCGCCGTTGCAAAATCTTACAAGGTCACTGTCGATTGGACCTGCCCTGCTTCGACGTCCCCATAGAGCCCCATCCCGGATGGCTCGTCATTCAACCCTCAGGAGTACGACATGCGATTCATGGTGATTGTGAAAGCCAACAAGGACTCGGAAGCCGGCGTGATGCCGACGGAGAAGATGCTCACCGAGATGGGCAAGTACAACGAGGAGTTGGTGAAGGCCGGCGTGATGCTGGCTGGCGAAGGCCTGCAGCCCAGTTCCAAGGGCGCGCGCGTGCGCTTCGACGGCAAGACCCGCACGGTGACCGATGGCCCCTTCAGCGAGACCAAGGAACTGATCGCCGGATTCTGGCTGTGGCAGGTGCGCTCCCGGGACGAGGCCATCGAATGGCTCAAGCGCGCGCCGTTCACCGACGGCGAGGAGGTCGAACTGCGCCAGGTCTTCGAGATGGAAGACTTCGGCGCCGAGTTCACGCCCGAGTTGCGCGAGCAGGAGAAGCGCGTGATGGCCGAAGCGGAAAAGAACCGCGGCAAGTCCTGAACGACCACCACCCCCTGACGGAGATTCGACAATGAAATTCATGGTTATCCGAAAAGCCGACAAGGACACCGAAGCCGGCGTGATGCCCACCGAGCAGTTGGTCACCGACATGCTCAAGTACAACGAGGAGATGATCAAGGCAGGAGTCATGCTCGACGGCATGGGCCTCCAGCCCAGCATCAAGGGCGCACGTGTCAAGTTCAACAACGGCAAGCCGACGGTGATCGACGGACCCTTCACCGAGGCCAAGGAGCTGGTCGCCGGCTTCAGCTTGATCCAGGTGAAGTCCCGGGAGGAAGCCATCGAATGGGTCAAGCGCTGGCCGCCGATCGATGGCGGCGGCAACGTCGAGATCGAGATCCGGCAGGTCTACGAGGCCGAAGATTTCGGCGCCGAGTTCACGCCCGAGATGCGCAAGCACGAGGAATGGTTGCGCGAAGCGGCCGAGAAGCGTGCAGCCGACGAGCGCTGAGGCCATCCATCGGCCATCGAGAGTTCTTTGCCGGCTTCGACTCATCGCTCCCTCAGGCTCTCACTCGCGGCTCTTTGCACCGGACTCAGCAGGTATTCGATGATTCGCCGCTTGCCGGTCCTGATTTCAGCAGTGAGATTCATCCCCGGGCTCAGCCTGATCGGCTTGCCGTCCACATCGATCGATGGGCTGTGCAAGCTCAAGGTCACGGGGAAGATCGCGCCGCGCTTCTCGTCATTCACCGCATCGGCCGTGACGCTCGTGACGGTGGCCCGCACCGTCCCATAGCGGGTGAACGGAAAGGTCTCCAGCTTGATCTCTGCCTGCTGGTTCACGTTGACGAAGCCGATGTCCTTGTTTTCCAAGGTGACCTCGGCCGTCAGCTGCGCATCGTCGGGCACGATCACCATGATCGGCTGCGCTTGCGTGACCACGCCGCCCTCCGTGTGGGTCGCGAGTTGCTGCACGGTGCCGGCCACGGGCGCCTTGAGCGTCGTCAGCCGCTCGCGTTGGCTGGCCTTGGCCAACTCCTGAATTCCCTGCTGGCGCTTCAGTTCGGCAGCGGCCTCGCGCGCACTCAGGCTGTGCCTGGTCTCGGCGATGTAGGCACTGCGTGCGTTCTCGCTTTCCCTCAAGGCGGCGTTGGCCTCTTCCAGCCGTGCGCGTTGCGTCGCCAAGTCGCGTTCCAGCTCGATGCGTTCGCGGGTTCGGTCCTGGTTGGCATGGCTGGACATGAAACCTTGATCCGCAAGCTGCTTGAAGTCGGCTTCCCGTTGCCTGGCGATCGGCACGGTGATCTCCAGCTTGGCGACCATCTCTCGCACCGTGGCGATCTCGGCCCGGCGGTGGTCGATTTCCGCCGCGGCCCTGGCCAGCTTGGCTTGGATGTCGCTCCACTCGTCCGACAGCTGGGCGCGTGTTGCGCTCCGGTCGGCCTCGGTCCAGTCCGCCGGGATGCTCTGGCCCAGGTCCAGCGTCCGTGCGGGCTGCTGGAGCGCCTGCTGCAGTACGCGGCTGCGCAGCACTTCCGACTGGGCCGATTTCAGCTGCTCGTCGACGCTGGTCTTGTCGGCACTGGCGCTGGTGGGGTCCAGCTCCACGAGTGGCTGGCCGGCTTCGACCCGATCGCCGTCCTTGACCCGCACGCGCTTGACCACGCTCGGCTCCAGCGCTTGGACGACCTTGCTCCGCTCGCTCACGACGATGCGGCCCGGCGCTGCGGCCACGATGTCGACCTGGCCCGCGATGGCCCAGACCAAGGCGACGAGGAACAGAGCGATCAGCCCGAACGCGAGTCGCCGCGGGGCCGGGTGCACCGGGGTCTCCTGCAGGCTCAGTGCCGCCGGCAGGAAGGCGGCCTCGTCAGCCTGGCGCTGCGGGCCTGCGAGTTCGTGGCGATAGCGCCAGGCGGCCTTGAAGACGGCGCCGTAGCGCGCCAGCAGTTCCGCGATGGAATGGGGCATGCGCGGTGCGTTGGCCGCGTCGCCCTCACCCCCGCACTCTCCCGCAGGGCCAGGGGGCATGACCGGCGCGGGGGACTCAGGCGGAAAAGCCTTCACGCCTGCGCCCCCTCGGCCAATTGACCGCCGGCCTGCATGGCCCAGAGCCGCGCATAGATGCCCTCCGGTAGGTTCAGCAGCGTCTCGTGGGTGCCGTCTTCGGCGATCTCTCCCTTGTCCATCACGAGGATGCGGTGTGCATGGCGAACGGCACTCAGCCGGTGGGCAATGATGAAGACGGTGCGTCCGCGGCAGATGTGGGCCATGTTGTGCTGGACGATGGCTTCCGATTCGTAATCGAGGGCACTTGTCGCTTCGTCGAAGATCAGGATGCGTGGCTGGGTAAACAGCGCCCTTGCGATGGCAATGCGCTGGCGCTGCCCTCCGCTCAAGGAAGCGCCCTGCTCGCCCACCATCGTGTCGTAGCCCTCGGGCAGCTCGCTGATGAATTCGTGCGCGCCGGCCAGCTGCGCCGCCTGCATCACGGCCTCGATCGGCGCCGCCGGGTCGACGATGGCGATGTTCTCGCGCACGCTGCGGTTGAAGAGCACGTTCTCCTGCAGCACGACGCCGATCTGTCTTCGCAGTTGCCCGGCATCGATCGTCCTGATGTCGATGCCGTCGACCAGGAGCCGGCCCTGCTCGGGCGTGTACAGGCGCTGAACCAGTTTGGCGAGCGTGCTCTTGCCGGAGCCCGATCGCCCGACGATGCCGATGACCTCGCCGGGGCGCACTTCGAGGCTCAAGCCGTGGAGCACGGGGGCGGCCCCTGGCCGATAGCGGAACGTGAGCTGGTCCAGCGTGACGCGGCCCTCGAGTGCCGGCAGTCGCGCCGCGGCGCTGGGCGGGACTTCGGTTCTGGTGTTGAGGATGTCGCCCAGCCGCGCCATCGAGATGCCGGTCTGCTGGAAGTCGGTCCACAGCTGGGCCATGCGCATGACGGGCTGGGCCACGCGCTGGGCGAACATGTTGAAGGCGACGAATTGGCCGAGGCTGAGCTGGTCGTTCATCACCAGGTGGGCACCCCACCAGAGCGTCGCGGCGTTGACCAGCTTGGCCGTCAGGTTGACGCCTTCATGCGCCCAGGTGGCAAGGCTCTGGGTGCGAAAGCTTGCCGAGACGTAAGCCGCGAGCTGGTTGTCCCAGCGGCGCGCGAAGGCGGGTTCGAGTGCCGTGGCCTTCACGGTCTGGATGGCGCTGATGGTTTCCACCAGCAAGGCCTGGTTCTCCGCGCCGCGCGCGAACTTCTGGTCCAGCCGCCGGCGCAGGATCGGCACCACCCCGAGGCTCAGTCCGAAGTACAGCGGCAGGCTTGCCAGCACGATCAGCGTCAGGGACACGCTGTAGAACAGCATGACGGCGATGAAGACCGCCGAGAAGAGCACGTCGAGCATCACGGTGAGCGCATTGCCCGTGAGAAAACTGCGGATGTTCTCGAGCTCGCGAACGCGTGCCACCGAATCGCCGACCCGCCGGGTCTGGAAGTAGGCCAGTGGCAGTTGCAGCAGATGGCGGAACAATCGCGCGCCGAGTTCGACGTCGATGCGGCTGGTGGTGTGGCTGAAGATGTAGTTTCTGAAGCCGCTGAGCAGGCTCTCGGAGACGACCACAACGATCAGGCCGATGACCAGCACGTCGAGCGTGGTGAGGCCGCGGTGCACGAGCACCTTGTCCATCACGACCTGGGAAAACAACGGACTCACCAGCGCGAAGAGCTGGAGCATGAAGGAGGCGGCCAACACTTCGCCCAGAAGGCGCCGGTACTTGACGAGGCTGGGGATGAACCAGGAGAAGTCGAACTTGGCAATTTCGCCGGCCAGGCTGGCGCGGCTGGTGAGCAGGATGAGCTCACCCGTCCACGCTGCGGCGAAGACTTCGAGGGCCTCGGTGACGGCGCGCGATGTCGTTGAAAATGGGTCCTGCAACAGCACGTGCTGTGCATCGCACCCGGCGAGGATGACGCAGCGCGTCCGGCCTTCTTCGCTGCGCAGGAACGCCATGGCCGGCAAGGGTGTCAGTGCCAATCGATCGAGGGTGGTGCGAGACAGCTTGCCCTTGAGGCCCAACTGCTTGGCAGCGCGCAGCAAGACCGTGGCATCCACCGCATCGCCAGGGCTCAGCCCCAACTGGTGCGCCAGGCTCGAAGGATCTGACGCGACTTGATGCAGGCGCGCCAGGGCGCACAAGGCGACCAGTGCGGGGTGCGCAGTGCGCGCCGGCTCTGGTCGCGTCGTTTCCTGCTTCGGCAAGCCATTGCCCGCGACCGCCGCCGTGCTCGTTCCTCCCATCCGACCCTCCTTCTTTCGGTTTCACCGACGCTGACCGCGCCCTACTTCCAACTGGCAGCCAGCACCGTCGCCAGGCTGTTCTGGTAGCCGGGCGACAACGTCGTCTGCCCGGGCGGCGGCGGCGAGAAGCTCGCCATCGCCTGCACCAGGTTCTGCACCATGCCTTCGACCAGGAGGTGGCCGTCGCTGGTCTGGAACTGCTCGACGTGGTCGGCGTTCCCCGAGTACCAGTTGTTGATGGTGAGCTTGTCGTCGGTGCCGATGATGCTCACTTCGAGGTCGTTGCCGACGTGGCGGAACCACAGCTGATCGGCGGTCACGTTGCTGGCGAAGGCAACGACGTCAGTGTTGCCCGGCGTGGAATCAACGTCGACGATCCGGTCCTGCCCATCGCCGCGTCCGAACTGATAGGTGTCATTGCCCCAGCCGTCGTAGTAGCCGTTCCAGGTGTCGTAGCGGCCGCCGGCCAGGATGTCGTTGCCTGCGCCGCCGTGCAGGATGTCGTCGCCGGCACCGCCCTGCAGGGTGTCGTTGCCCGTGTCGCCCTTGAGCATGTCGCTGCCGGCCTCGCCACCAAGGCTGTCGTCGCCGGCACCGGCGTTCAGGGTGTCGTTCCCGTCGCGTCCGTACAGCACATCGTTGCCGTCGCCACCACTGAGCGTGTCCGCGGTGGCATAGCCCGTGATCGTGTCGTTGCCCGCGCCTCCGTTCAGCGCCTTGGCCTTGACGGTGTCCACGTTCCAAACAACCTCGGGCGCATCGCTGAAGCGGATCTCCTCGATCGCCCAGCCGGCCGTGGCGTCGCCTGCGAAGTAGTTGTCGATCTGGATCTGGTCGCTGGTGCCAGCGACCTTCAGGAGCAGATGGTCGCCCACGCGCACCGTCTGCACATCGGCTTCAGAGATGCCCGGCTTGAACACGATCTTGTCGAGGTTACCGACGCTCGTGTCCTTGTCGAGGATGCGGTCCTGGCCATCGCCCCGCCCGAACTGGTAAACATCGTTGCCCCAGCCGTCGTAGTAGCCGTTCCAAGTGTCGTAGCGGCCGCCCGCCAGGATGTCGTTGCCGGCGCCGCCTTGCAGGATGTCGTCACCGGCACCGCCTTGGAGTGTGTCGTTGCCCGCTTCTCCATTGAGCGTGTCGCTGCCACCCTCGCCAGCCAGGCTGTCGTCGCCTGCACCGGCGTTCAGGGTGTCGTTGCCGTCGCGCCCGTAAAGCACATCGTTGCCGTCATTGCCATTGAGCGTGTCCGCGGTAGCGTAACCCGTGATCGTGTCATTGCCCGCACCTCCGTTGAGCGCCTTGACCTTGACGGCGTCCACGTTCCATACCACCTCCGGCGCGTCGCTGAAGCGGATCTCCTCGACGGTCCACCCAGACGTGGCGTCCGACCCGAAGAAGTTGTCGATCTGGATCTGGTCGCTGGTGCCGGCGAGCTTCAGCAGCAGGTGGTCGCCGACGCGCACGGCCTGCACATCGGCTTCGGCAATGCCCGGCTTGAACACGATCTTGTCGAGGTTGCCAACGCTTGTGTCCTTGTCCAGGATGCGATCCTGACCATCGCCCCGGCCGAACTGGTAAACATCGTTGCCCCAGCCGTCGTAGTAGCCGTTCCAAGTGTCGTAGCGCCCGCCCGCCAGGATGTCGTTGCCGGCACCACCTTGCAGGACGTCGTCGCCGGCACCGCCCTGCAATGTGTCGTTGCCCGCCTCTCCATTGAGCATGTCGCTGCCACCCTCGCCAGCCAGGCTGTCGTCGCCTGCACCGGCGTTAAGGGTGTCGTTGCCGTCGCGCCCGTAAAGCACATCGTTGCCGTCATTGCCATTGAGCGTGTCCGCGGTGGCATAGCCCGTGAGGGTGTCGTTGCCTGCACTGCCATTGAGCGCCTTGGCCTTGACGGTGTCCACGCTCCAGACCACCTCGGGCGCATCGCTGAAGCGGATCTCTTCGATCGCCCAGCCAGCCGTAGCGTCGCCTGCGAAGTAGTTGTCGATCTGGATCTGGTCGCTGGTGCCGGCGACCTTCAGGAGCAGATGGTCACCCACGCGCACGGTTTGCACATCGGCTTCGGCAATGCCTGGCTTGAACACGATCCGGTCAAGATTGCCGATGGTTGTGTCCTTGTCGAGGATGCGGTCCTGCCCATCGCCGCGCCCGAACTGGTAAACATCGTTGCCCCAGCCATCGTAGTAGCCGTTCCACGTGTCGTAGCGGCCGCCCGCCAGGATGTCGTTGCCGGCGCCGCCGTGCAGGACGTCATCGCCGGCACCGCCCTGCAGCGTGTCGTTGCCCCCCTCACCGTTGAGGGTGTCATTTCCAGCCTCGCCTGCCAGGCCGTCATCGCCTGAGCCCGCGTTCAGCACATCGCTGCCGTCCCGGCCGTAGAGCACATCGTTGCCGTCACCACCATTCAGCGTGTCCGCAGTGGCATAGCCCGTGATCGTGTCGTTGCCCGCGCCTCCGTTCAGCGCCTTGGCCTTGACGGTGTCCACGTTCCAGACCACCTCGGGCGCATCGCTGAAGCGGATCTCCTCGATCGCCCAGCCGGCCGTGGCGTCGCCTGCGAAGTAGTTGTCGATCTGGATCTGGTCGCTGGTGCCAGCGACCTTCAGGAGCAGATGGTCGCCCACGCGCACCGTCTGCACATCGGCTTCAGAGATGCCGGGCTTGAACACGATCTTGTCGAGGTTACCGACGCTCGTGTCCTTGTCGAGGATGCGGTCCTGGCCATCGCCGCGCCCGAACTGGTAAACATCGTTGCCCCAGCCGTCGTAGTAGCCGTTCCAGGTGTCGTAGCGCCCGCCCGCCAGGATGTCGTTGCCGGCACCACCTTGCAGGATGTCGTCGCCAGCACCGCCTTGCAGCGTGTCGTTACCCGCCTCGCCGTTGAGCGTGTCGTTGCCGCCCTCGCCGGCGAGGCTGTCGTCACCCGCGCCTGCGTTGAGCACGTCGTTGCCGTCGCGGCCATACAGCCCATCATTGCCGCTGTCACCGCTCAAGGTGTCGGCGGTGCTGTAGCCATAGATCGTGTCGTTGCCGGTGCCGCCAGTCAGCACTTGGGTCTTGATGTCCGCCAATGTCCAGGTGGTTCCATCGGCGAACTGGATCTGGTTCATGACCCAGCCCCGGGCGCTGATGCCATCGCCGTTGAAGTAGTTCTGGATCGTCACCTGGTCGGTCGTGCCGTTGATCTTGAGGACGAGGTTGTCGCCATTGCGGCTCGTGCTCACGTCGTTGGCGAGCACGCCCTCCTTGAACCTGAGCACGTCCTGCTTGTTCGCATCCTGGTCGGCATAGCCGTTCCAGCTGTCGGAGTCGTTGTTGATGGTGTCCTGCCCGTCGCCCCTGCCAAAGAGATAGGTGTCGCTGCCGAAGCCGCCCATGAGATAGTCGTTGCCGGCGCCGCCATCGAGGGTGTCGTTGTCACCGGTGGCGCCCCCGCCGCCGTAGTAGCCGCCGCCGTAGAGGCTGTCGTTGCCGGCGCCGCCGGCGAGCACGTCGGCGCCGGACTGGCCAAGGAGGGTGTCCGCGCCTTCGCCCCCGTTGAGGGTGTCGTTGTCCGCGCCGCCGTCCAGCGTGTCGTTGCCCGCGGCGCCGGTCATCGCATCATCCCCCGCCCCGCCGCTGAAGCTATTGCCATTGGCGTCGCCCAAATAGATGTCCGACTTGGCCGTGCCGCCGGTCGTGGTCCCGGTATAGACGTTCAAGCTGGCCAGCTCGGTCCGAAGCCCTGAGCCTGCCGGCAAGGCCTCGACCCAGCCGCGCAGCTGGTCCAGGCCGGCAAAGCCGACCGCATCCAGGGTGGGCAGCGCGAAGCGGTCGAGCTCCACCAGATCGATGATCGCGTCGCGCTCGCTGGCCGCCTTCTTCTGATCGAGCAGAGCCGTCAGCGCGGTGGTGTCGAAGTGGATGCCGCTGTCGTCGATGGTGAGCTCGATCGCGTCCAGGTAGGGCTTCAGGCGCGTCTGCAGCACGAGGGCGCTGTAGATGCTCTCCTTCAAGGCGTCGTAGCTTTGCTGCAGGAGCGCGAGCTGCGCCGCCGGCGGGGCGATGCCGTAGCCGGCGCGCGTGATCTGGGTGGCGGTGTCGGTGGTGGTGGTCTTGGTGGTGCCGGCCGTCAGGGTCGTGCCGCCCGCGCCGCTGTTGTAGAAGCGCTCGCCGTTGAAGACTTCGAGCACGCCCACGAGGTTGCGGTACTGGGCCTCGGTCATGCCCGCGGGCAGGCCGCTGATCTTGACGTTACCGTCCAGGGTGGTCTCCAGGCTCTGCCAGAAGTCGGAGCTCTGGGCCCATTCGGCGATCAGGCCGTCGAGCTGGGCGCGCTGGGCGTCGCGGGTGGAGGCCTGGCTGAAGGCGCTGAGCTGGGTGGCCAGTGCAGGACTCAGGCTGACGGCTTCATCGAGATCGCGGGCGCGGCCCGAGCCCTGCATCTGCGGCAAGGCCTTGGCTTGCTCCGTCAGCGGGACGGCCACGGTGAACTCGCGATAGAAGGGATTGGATTCGAGATCGACCGCGCCCACGGTGCGGTCGACCTGCACGCCATCGATATCGCGGGTGAAGCTCGCGCTCTGGGCGATGAGGCTGCCGTTGACGGTGGTGCCGGCCTGGGTGCCGCCGGTGGCGTTGGTGGCGCTGCCGGTCACGCCGATGCGGCGGATGCCCAGGGCATCGAGGCCGAAGAGCTCGCCGGCATCGGAGACCCCGTCCTGGTCGAGGTCGCGCCAGACCTGCACGGAGTTCCAGGCGAGGTCGGCGGCGGTGAATTGGCCGTCGGCGTTGCTGTCGAGATCGGCCAGGGCATCGAAGCCGTTCGCGGCGCTCTTGCCATCGCGCTTGAGGGTGTCGATGCCGAAGAGCTCGCGGCCGGAGTCGATCGAGCCGTTGCCATCGAGGTCGCGAACGAGGATGCCATCGTCGGCGCCGATCCAGCCGGTGCCGGTCTTGATGGTGTCGGCGTTGTGGTCGAAGAGGATGGAGCCATCGGCTCGTTTGAGTTCCAGACCGTCGCCGTCGAGGTCGAGCATCAGGGGGTCGACGGGCTGGCGCCAGGCGCGGGCCGTGTCGAAGAACTGGTCCACCAGCCGATCGACACCAGGCCACGGCATGCCGGTGAAGGGGTCGCCGCCGAGATCCTGCGCGCCATCCAGGCGCTGCTGCAACCAGCGTGAGAAGCCATCGCCCTGGGCACCGAGCGACTTGCCCCAGTTCTCGGCGTAATCACGGACGGATTTGCCGTCGATGGAGACATAGTCCTCGCCAAGGCCGATGGGTGACCAGATCCAGTCGCCCCAAGTGCCGGCCCAGCCCCATCTAGGCAAGCCAAGGCCACCTTCATCTAAACCTCGTACGGCGCTGTCGACATCGTCGGCGAGGATGTCGCGGGCCGAAGGAATGCCTTGGCCATTGATAGCATCGCCAAGAACTTTATCTGCCAAACGATCCGAAACTCGTTGGAATTCCGCATCGCTGATCGGCTCTCCGGTAAGGCGCTCTCGAATACCCGAAGTTGCTCCTCGGACAAACTCACTCGCAAAGGAACCGTCATTGCCGTTGATGCTGGCAGCTCGGTCGAGCCAAGTAGACAAATTGCCAAGTTCTGTTGCACGTGCGGAATCAATCTCAGATGCTCGTGCATTGTCGACAATGCCTCGCATGTATTCGTATGCTTCGGCATAGCGCCCTTCCTGCCTCATTGAGGCAAGATCAGCCAATTCATTGTGCGTTAAGTTAATTGCTGTGGTCATTGTTTTTCCTCCTGTTACTTGGCTTCTTTAGTGAGTTTATTAAACAGTTTTTCCATCCATTCGTGCAATTCTTTGGGTGTGGTTCGATATCCTTTTGCCGATCCATAACGAACTGGAATTCCAGAAAGAAATCTAGCACTCCCGTAATAACCGTCTGAGACCAAGTTTCCACGATCGTCAAAAAATAGTCTTGTCCTAACTATGTCGCCTGTTTTTGAGTTGATTACTCCCTCATACACTTGATAACCATCTTCCTCGCCAACATATCTGTCAAATCTCGGCCCGTTGTCGGCGCGATCTTTTCTTGATTGCCACTGCTCGATAATGAATTCTCCCTCTGTTGTTCTGTGATCGGGGGCAATTAAAATGTGCATGCAACGATTCCCAAGCACATCATTTCTGGCGCACGGCAGCATGCTGGGATAAGCTGCATAGAAGACAACATGCTCACGCGGTGCCGCATCCGGGTCTTTCAAATACCCTCGATCCAGATAAAGCACATGCCTTATCTGCCCGTGATCAACATTCACTTTGATCACATTGCTCGATGGTTTTCGCAGATGCTGCTGATAAGCGATGAATCCCGCAAAACCCAGCAGTGCCGTCAGGATGAGTCCGAACGCGATCCATCCCATGATCGGACCTCGAATTGCGAGCAGGGCTGGGTCGGCGCGTTGCGGAGTGTTTTCCTCAGATCTCATGGCGCAGTGCTTTCTGCTTGCGCGAGCCCTGCGTACGAACCGACCCGCTATGCGGTGCGCGACGACTTCGCCTCGGTTCTCGACGAGGAGGAATGTCGTCCCCTTCGTCCAATGAATTCAAATGGACGAAGGACATCTGCATCCGCTGGTCCGCAATAACCGCTTCCATCCAGCGTTGCAGTGGTTCGAAGCTGTCAAATCCCACGGCATCCAGGATCGTCATTGCATAACGGTTGAGTTCGAACAGATCGATCATTGCGTCACGCTCGCTGGCCGCCTTCTTCTGATCGAGCAGAGCCGTCAGCGCGGTGGTGTCGAAGCGGATGCCGCTGTCGTCGAGGGTGAGCTCGATCGCGTCCAGGTACGGCTTCAGGCGCGTCTGCAGCACGAGGGCGCTGTAGATGCTCTCCTTCAAGGCGTCGTAGCTCTGCTGCAGGAGCGCCAGCTGCGCCGCCGGCGGCGCGATGCCGTAGCCGGCGCGCGTGACCTGGGTGGCGGTGTCGGTGGTGGTGGTCTTGGTGGTGCCGGCCGTCAGGGTCGTGCCGCTGGCGCCGGTGCTGTAGAAGCGCTCGCCGTTGAAGACCTCCAGCACGCCCACGAGGTTGCGGTACTGGGCTTCCGTCATGCCCGCGGGCAGGCCGCTGATGGTGACGTTGCCGGCGAGGGTGGTCTCCAGGCTCTGCCAGAAGTCGGAGCCCTGGGCCCATTGGGTCAGAAGGTTGTCGAGCTGCGCGCGCTGGGCGTCGCGGGTGGTGGCGCTGCTGAAGGCGGCGAGGCTGACCCCGAGTGATGGGCTCAGGCTGACGGCCTCAGACAAGTCGCGGGCGCGGCCCGAGCCTTGCATCTGGGGCAGCGCCTTGGCCTGCTCCGTCAGCGGCACGGCCATCGTGAACTCGCGGTAGAAGGGATTGGATTCGAGATCGACCGCGCCCACGGTGCGGTTGACCTGCACGCCATCGACCTGGCGGGTGAAGCTGGCGCTCTGGGCGATGAGGCTGGCGCTCACGGTGGTGCCGGCCTGGATGCCGCCGGTGGCGTTGGCGGTGCTGCCCACGACGCCGATGCGGCTGATGCCCAGGGCATCGAGGTTGAAGAGCTCGCCGGCCTCCGACATGCCATCCTGGTCGAGGTCGCGCCAGACCTGCACGGAGCTCCAGGCGAGATCGGCGGCATTGAACTGGCCGTCGGCATTGCTGTCGAGGTCGCTCAGGGCGTCGAAGCCGCTCACAGCGTTCTTGCCGTCGCGCTTGACCGTGTCGATGCCGAAGAGCTCGCGGCCGGAGTCGATCGAGCCGTTGCCATTGAGGTCGCGAACGAGGATGCCGTCGTCCGAGCCGATCCAGCCGGTGCCGGTCTTGATGGTGTCGGCGTTGTGGTCGAAGAGGATGGAAGCAGAGGCACGCTTGAGTTCGAGGCCGTCGCCGTCGAGGTCGAGCATCAAGGGGTCGACGGCGGGTTGGCGCCAGGCGCGAGCGTCGCGGAAGCAGCCATTCGTCCTTTCTTCAATGCCCCCAGGAATCGACCAATCGAATTCTGGAATATCAATGGGGTGAACTACGGCCGGAATAGTTCCATCCGCGACTTTTTCATTCAAGTAATCACGAACGTGATCAGCGATATCAAAAACATGCTCTTGAAATGCAGGATTGACCGCTGCTGCAACAAGCCCAATTCCCACAGCCAGCACACCAACCCCGGCCGCGACCGGAACTCCGGCAGCAAGCGCTGCAATGGTACCCATCCCTGCGAGAAAACCGACTGTTGCTGCGGTATAACCAACGATGCCGGAGTCAATTCCTGCCGGGCCGTAAATGGGGATGTATATATCGGTCTCGTCACCCAGCGATTGCCCGGCAGTGACTTCACCGGCGACCGTCGCGCCCAACACTCCGATCCCAGCTGTTCCGGGAGCTTGCGCCGCAAGTCTCTTGAACTGCCCGAGTGCCAATTTAATCCCTGTTCCAGCCAAACTCATTTTTTTATCCCATCAATGAAAAACAAAAAAACACCGCGCCCACAACAAATCCAATTAATGGATGCGCAATAGGAAAAATCAACCCAATCAGAGAAATGAAAAACAGAAATAGTGTTGGGATTTTTTTCCAATACACAGTGGATGTTTGATGATAAAAATCCTTAAGCTCTTCTTTAATTTTTAATCTATTCAGACCAACAAAAGGTCCCAAAACAACGGATCCGACTGATGCAAGTGTCCAAATGAATCCAAAGGAAAAGAAAACCGCTCTCATGCCCTCCCCTTTATGAACTTGCCGCCGCCGGTGGCGTTGGTCGCGCTGCCCACGACGCCGATGCGGCTGATGCCCAGAGCATCGAGGCCGAAGAGCTCGCCCGTCTCGGAGACGCCATCCTGGTCGAGGTCGCGCCAGACCTGCACGGAGCTCCAGGCGAGGTCGGCGGCATTGAACTGGCCGTCGGCGTTGGCATCCAGATCGGCCAGGGCGTCGAAGCCGTTGAGGGCGTTCTTGCCGTCGCGCTTGAGGGTGTCGATGCCGAAGAGCTCGCGGCCGGAATCGATCGAGCCGTTGCCGTTGAGGTCGCGCACGAGGATGCCGTCGTCCGAGCCGATCCAGCCGGTGCCCGTCCTGATTCCATCGGCGTTGTGGTCGAAGAGGATGGAGGCAGAGGCGCGCTTGAGTTCGAGGCCGTCGCCGTCGAGATCGAGCATCAAGGGGTCGACGGGCTGGCGCCAGGCGCGGGCGGCATCAAATGATTGATGTGCTTGGTAGTCAATTTTCTTCTGCCGATCAATTTCTTTTCCATAGGCTTCCGCAACGGCCTTGCCGATCGACCATGGTTGATCGCCGCGCGCAATTCCGTCGATCGCCGCATCAATTGCATCTTGGGATGCAATCGGATTTTTGAAGTACGCTGCGGCTGCTCCGGCAAGGACGACTGCTGCAGTGGCCAATCCGGTAGGCGCCGCGATTACGCCTAGCGCTCCTCCTAGTAATCCGGCGCTTAGCATCGCACCTTCTAGTGCGGCGGTCAGGCGCGCAATATCTCTGAATGTAGCCTCGCCATCGGCAATTTTTTCTCCGACTTCGAACGCCTCCCTTTCGAGAACCGCAGATGTGGCCGCGAGACTGCCGATGGCTGCGCCAAGTGGGCCTCCAACAAATTTTCCGGCTTTGGAAAAAGCACCTTTAAGTACAAAATCCGGGATTGTCATCTAGGGATTCCTCTTAAGATATTTATCAAGTAAATGAAAAGCAAGACAGATGTGCATACAAGAAAAATTCTTGTGGCGCAATAAAAAACCACCGCATCAGTCGAAGAATGATTAATCCCGAAAATTTTCGGCGGATCTTTTGGGAAAGCTAGATCGAAATAGCTTTTGTGGTGGACGGCGAAAACGGCGACACAGCAAAAAGCAAAAAAATCGACGAGAAGCAGAAGAAATATCAAAAACTTCATGGCCCATCATCCTTCTTGTTCAGCCGACCAAAAATGAACTGGCTCATTTCGCATTAATGCCCATGTGATCGGCGGCCTCGGTGCCCCTGCATCTGACGAACACGCGTAGAGAACTATCAAAAAGGGAACGACTACGCACCACCTGTTAAACAAATCCAAAGCATTCATAACCTTAGAAATCCCATTCTTAAGTATCCCTCTGGCGGCGATCCTAGGCTTTGCATGTGGCCCGGTAAATGGGTCATATGTCCCGCCTACTTCAACAGTGCAATCAGCTCTGTTCTCTTGTGAACGCCAAGCGTCCTATACACACCGACAAGCTGATTACGGACTGTTTTCTCCGTGATGTCCATCGAGCGTGCGATAGCCTTGTCATTCCATCCAGCGACGACATGACGCACGATCTCCGTCTGTCGCCTTGTCAACCGACTCAGCGAAGCATGGGATTTCTGCTGCGGACCAGCAAGATGGGTGAGCAAAAGATCATTGAGCAGCGGAGCCATGAGCCTCAACGCACCCAGATGCCACCCCGATAATGGTTCTTTCACTCCGGAAAAACCAAAATAGGTACCTCCATTGGACTTGATGTTCAAAACACCGTGTCCGGCCACGTTGCGGAGATTGAATCTCTCGATCTCTTCCAATTCGAAGGCACTCGTGTGTGAGGGTGGCGAAACTGGATCAATGTAAAATGGCTGTCTGGTTGAGAACCACCACTTGAGAGATCCGCGAAGCTCCAACTCGAACGTCCGCGCAAGTTGGCGCAGGTAGGATTCTTCGTGCCCAGTCGCGAGCATATGAGTCACCTTCAGTTGACCAGCGACAAGTTCTCCGTGACCGAGGACCAAACCTCGGTAGGGAAAGAACTTCTTCAGGGGGCCTTCGAGCCAAGGTAGTAGCGCATCAAGAGATTGCGGTGGGTGCGTCACGCAATCAAGCCATGCGCGCAGATCGGACTCGGTCAGTTGCATCATTCTTCAAAACAAATTCCGTTACTCCGCAATCGGAGATTGCTCCTGCTCTGGTTGATTTAACCTGTTAGGCGAAGCCCCCAGAGCGCAAGCCCTGCAAAGCGCTCAACCCGGCAGCTAAAACCAATCCGCAATGAATCCAGCCAATCCCAACAAGACCGCGAGGATGAGAACGACCGCAACCCATCCCCACACAGTCGAGCCGAAATTCCGCAACGCCGGCTGGTTCGCCGCTTCAGGTGCTCTCGGCCGCTGCGCCCGATGCGACTCCAGCGCCGCCTTCTTGCCGATTTCTTCTTCGTTATTCATAGGCTGAGCGCCCCGGGTCAGTGGAGGGCGAGTCGAGGCGAAGCCCGTCTCGGTCAATGGAGAGTGGCGATGCGGAGCAACCTGGTGAGGTTGCGCTGCCGTACGCACCTTTGTTGGGTCGGGCCGTAGGCGCGTGAGTTCGACGTCGCCGTTCCGGGCTGATTCGTCCTGCGCTGCATGGCGGCAAGCATCGATTCATCTGGTTTCCTGACGAGTTATTGTTTTCATGGCCTCGACAGTTCCAGCCGATCCATTGGGCCGCGCGTCCGCGTGGCAAAGGCCGCCACCATATCCAGCTCGGACCGCTTCTTCGCAGCGAAGTCAGAATTCATCAGATTCGCCCGAGATGCGCGCCTGTACTCCGCCTCGTGTTCAAAAGCTGCTCCCGGCCCCTTGGTCGTGACGGTGCGTCGCGTGTCTAAACTTGGAGCGGCTTCGGGTCCATCCTGTCGCCGGCCGAGAAAAAACCGAGATCGCCTGTCGATCCGCCCCGACCTCGTTCGACGTCCAGAAAGAGCCACGGTTTTCCAAGCTGCCCGACCCCCGGCGGCAACCCGGCTCCTATCACACAAGGAGTAACACCATGCGATTCATGATGCTGATGATCCCCAAGGGCTACGAAAGCGCGGCCCCCGGCACGATGCCCGACGCGAAGGCGGTCGAGGCGATGATGAAATACAACAAATCGCTGAAGGACGCCGGCGTGCTGATCACGCTCGACGGCCTGCGCCCGCCCTCCGAGGGCGCCCGCGTGAGCTTCGCCGGCGGCAAGCCGAAGGTGACGGACGGCCCCTTCTCCGAAGCCAAGGAAGTGCTGGGCGGCTACTGGATGATCGACGTGAAGTCGAAGGAAGAAGCGATCGTCTGGGCCTCGCGCTGCCCGGGCTCGGAGAACGAGATCATCGAGATCCGACAGGTGCAGGAGATGGAGGACTTCCCGCCCGAGGTGCAGAAGGCGGCCGCAGGATTCAGCGAACTGCACAAGCGCTGAAGAACGATGACCGCGCCGGACATCCACCGCACCATCAACGCCGTCTGGCGCATCGAGTCGGCGAAGATCATCGGCGCGCTCGCACGCATGGTGCGCGATGTGGGCGTGGCCGAGGAACTGGCGCAGGACGCGCTGGTCGCGGCGCTGGAGCAATGGCCGCGCGATGGAATCCCCGACAACCCCGCCGCGTGGCTGATGCAGGCCTCCAAGCACCGGGCGCTGGACCTGCTGCGACGGCGCAAGCTGCATGCGAGCAAGGAGGACGAGATCGGCCGCGAGATCGACGCGCAGCACGCGATGGCGGCCGCCGATTTCGCCGAAGCGGTCGACGCGGCGCTCGACGACGATGTCGGCGACGACCTCCTGCGCCTGGTCTTCACCGCCTGTCATCCGGTGCTCTCGCCCGAGGCGCGCGTGGCGCTCACGCTGCGCCTGCTGGGCGGCCTCACCACCGACGAGATCGCGCGCTCGTTCCTGGTGCCGGAGCCCACGATCGCGCAGCGCATCGTTCGCGCCAAGCGCACGCTGGCGGCGGCGCGCGTGCCCTTCGAAGCGCCGCGCGCGCAGGAGCTGGGCGCGCGACTGGCCTCGGTGCTGGAGGTGATCTACCTGGTCTTCAACGAGGGCTACTCCGCCACGGCCGGCGAGGACTGGATGCGCCCAGCCCTGTGTGACGAAGCGCTGCGCCTGGGCCGCATCCTGGCGGGGCTGGTGCCCGAGCAGCCCGAGGTGCACGGCCTGGTGGCGCTGATGGAAATCCAGGCCTCGCGCTCGGCCGCGCGCGTCGACGCCCAGGGCGAGCCAGTGCTGCTGCTGGCGCAGAACCGCGCCCGCTGGGACCACCTGCTGATCCGCCGCGGCTTCGCCGCGCTGCAACGCGCCGAGGCCCTGGGCGGCGCGCTCGGCCCCTATGCGCTGCAGGCCGCCATCGCCGCCTGCCATGCGCGCGCCCGCACGCCGGAGGAGACCGACTGGACGCGCATCGCGGCGCTGTACGAGGCACTGGCGCAGCTCGCGCCCTCACCCATCGTGGAGCTCAACCGCGCGGTGGCGCTGTCGATGGCCTTCGGGCCGGCCGTGGGCCTGGAGCTGGTCGACGCGCTGCGCGACGAGCCGCTGCTGCAGGGCTATCACCTGCTGCCCAGCGTGCGTGGCGACCTGCTGGCCAAGCTGGGCCGCAAGGCCGAAGCCTGCGCGGAGTTCCAGCATGCGGCTTCGCTCACGCGCAATGCGCGCGAGCGCAAGCTGCTGCTGATGCGTGCGCTGGCATGCTCGGGGAGCCCGCTGCCGGTGCCAGCGCCTGAGACACCCGCGGAATAAAGGGGACGGCGAATACGCGCCGGACCGCGCCATTCGGCGCGGACCCGACCCACGCCTTACTTCTTGGCGAGCGCCCCGCCGGCGATCTGCCCGCGGAACTCTCGCAGCCGGGCCTTGAGCCGCCGCTCGTTGACCGGCCCGGTGCGGATCATCATCTTCTGCCCGGCAGACAACGATTCGAGCGCAGGGTCCACGAATTCGTAGTGCACCCAGGGCCGCTCGGAGGGCATGTCGCCCTTGATCTCGACGAGCTTCACCTGCAACGGCCCGGCGGGCTCAGGGGCCTGCAGCAGGTGATCGATCACCGCAACCAGCCGGTCGTTGAAATGGCGATTGGGATAGCCGAGCTCCTCGTAGGCCTGCTGGAACAGCGGGTAGAGCTTCTGGTAGAGCGCCGCCGCGCGCTGCGGGTTCACCGATTCGGCGAACAGCACGAAGGGCGTGTAGCGCGCGCCGTTATCGAGGCTGATGGTCTGCGCCCCGCCGCTGCCGCCGACCATGAAGCGCTTGGGCGTGCGCTGCACCGGCCATATGCGCGCTGCCGCCTGGTCGCGCGGCAGGTTGTCGACGGTGGCGACGAAGCGGTGCACGAAGCCATCGGTCTGCAGGAAGTTGCCCACCGCCTTGGCGCCGAGCAGTTCGGCCAGCGCGGCGCGCACGTGGGCATCGGCGTCCTCGAGCTTGGGCAGGGTGGCGTCTGCCGTGGTGTCGACCGGGTTCTGCGGCTCCGCCGGTGCCACTGCGGCAGGCGCAGGGGCCGGGGTCTCGGTTTGCGGCGCGGTGGCTGCCGGGGTCGCATCGACCGGCTCGGTCTGCTGGTGCGACCAGCGCCACCAGATGGCGCCGGCGCCCAGCGCCAGCACGACCAGCACCACGAGTATCCACAGCGAGGACTCGCGCGCCGGTCTCAAATCATCGAACTCGCGTTCGGGCATGGGGCGACTCTCCTTTCACGAGCCACCATTGGACGCCATCCGGCGCTTTGGCAGCCGCGGCGCTGGTAACGGCCTGTGACGGACGGCCGTCAAGCAGGCCCGGCCTGTGCCTCGTCATCACCGGCGGGCAGGTGGATCAGGCCGGTGCGGAAGTCGTATTCATACACCTCGCCGTAGCGGCCCCATTCGATCGCGGTGCGCAGCACGCGCTCTGCGACCGTGCTGTCCAGGCTTTCCCGCAGCAGTTGAAGAAAGGGTTCCTCGGGCAGTTCGCCGGACGGCGCCTGCTCCAGGCTGTGGCGGATGTGCGCGGCCAGCGGCACGTGGGCCAGCAACTGCTGGCCGAAGAGCTCCTGGCGCAGCGTGTGCGCGCCCTCCACGTAGCGCCGGCCCAACGGCGTCAGGTGCAGGTCGGCGTCGGCCAGCTGTGCGAAGCCGAGCAGCGCCAGCGCCTGCGCCAGCGGCAGCAGCGCGTCGTCGGCGAGCTCGGCCTCCTCCGCCAACTGGGGCAGGTCGGCGCGGCCCTGGCGCTGGTCGTCGATCAGCATCTCGAGCAGCGCCTCCATGCGGCCGACGTCGGCATCGGGCAAGCGGTCGCTCAGGTGCAGGTGCAGGGGCTCGACGCGCGCGAGGCCGCTGCTGCCGGTCATGAGCGCGTAGACCTCGTCGATCAGCGCGCGCACCTCCAGGCTGTCGCCGTCGCGCGGCCGCGGCAGCGAGATCGGCAGCTCGGCGCGCACGCGGCCCGGGTCGCTGGCGAAGATCAGCACGCGGTCGGCCATCAGCACCGCCTCTTCGATGTTGTGGGAAACCACGAGCATGGCCTTGGTCGGCATGGTGCCGCCTTCCCACAGCTGCAGGATGTCGTCGCGCAGGCGCTCGCCGGTGAGCACGTCCAGCGCGGAGAAGGCCTCGTCCATCAGCAGCACCTCGGGCTCGACCACGAGTGCGCGCGCGATGCCCACGCGCTGGCGCATGCCGCCGGAGAGCTCGCGCGGCAGCGCGCCCTCGAAGCCGGCAAGGCCGATCAGCTCGATCGCGGCCGCGGCACGGCGTCCCCGCTCGGCCGGCGCGATGCCGCGCGCCTCCAGGCCGAGCTCGACGTTCTGCTGCACCGTGAGCCAGGGGAAGAGCGCGAAGGACTGGAACACCATGGCGACGCCCCGCGCCGGCGCATAGAGCGGCTGGCCACGGTAGCGCACGGCGCCGGCATCCGCGCCGATCAGGCCGGCGAGGATGCGCAGCAGCGTCGACTTGCCCGAGCCCGACTGGCCCAGGAGTGCGACGATCTCGCCTTCGGCCAGGCGGAAGTCCACGCCCTCCAGCACCGAGCGGGCCGCGCCCTCGGAAGAGCGGAAGGACTTGCCCACGCCCTGCAGTTCGACGATGGCCTCGGCCATGGTGCTCCCTTCGTTTCAGATGTCAGAAGTGCATCCGGTTCTCGGCCAGCTCGTAGAGCCGCCGCCAGACGAAATGATTCAAGGCCATCACGAACACGCACATCACGCCGATGCCCAGCGCAATGCGCGGGAAGTCGCCGATGGCCGTCATGTGCGCGATGTAGCTGCCAAGGCCATCGGCCTGGAGCGTGGTGTTGCCCCAGCTGACGTACTCGGCCACGATGCTCGCGTTCCACGAGCCGCCGCTGGCCGTGATGGCGCCCGTGACGAAGCTCGGGAACACGGCCGGCAGCAGATAGCGACGCCAGCGCAGCCAGCCGGACAGCCCGAGGTTGCGCGCCGCATGGCGCAGCTCGGTCGGCACGCCCGAGGCGCCGGCGATCACGTTGAAGAGCAGGTACCACTGGGTGCCCAGCACCATCAGCGGCGACAGCCAGACATTCGGGTTCAAATGCCAGCGCGCGATGAACAGCACCGCCACTGGAAACATCAGGTTGGCCGGAAAGGCGGCCAGGAACTGCGCCACGCCCTGCAGCCGCCCGGCCCAGCGCGGATTCATGCCGACCCAGATGCCGAAGGGCACCCACGCCAGCGCCGCCAGCGCGATCAGCACCAGCACCCGCGCCAGCGTGTAGAGCCCGAGCACGAACACGTGCAGGACCTCGGCCCAGCCGACCTCGGTGTGGATGAAGCGCAGCAGCCACCCCACCGCCAGCAGCACGGCGGCCGCGAGCGCGGCGTCCCACACGCGCTCCGCCGCGCGATGCGGCGGGCGCGGGCGGGCCTTGATCGAGGTGCCGTCATGGTCGCGCCGCAGCACCAGCAGCGAGCGCTCGAGCAGCCGCGCGATGCCTAGGCCGATGCGCTGCAGCCGGTCGGTGCGGCGCAGCCAGGTCAGCAGCCAGGAGCGCGGTGCGTCCTCGCCGCCGCTTTCCTCGAAGCGGAACTTGTCGGCCCAGGCGATCAGCGGACGGAAGAACAGCTGGTCGTAGAGCACGATGCCCACCAGCATGCCGCCGATGGCCCAGCCGATGGCGCGCAGGTCGCGGGCCTCGATCGCCATCGCGATGTAGGAGCCCACGCCCGGCAGCTTGATGCTCTGGTTGGACACCGAGATGGCCTCCGAGGCCACCACGAAGAACCAGCCGCCGGACATCGACATCATCATGTTCCACAGCAGGCCCGGCATCGCGAAGGGCAGCTCCAGCCGCCAGAAGCGCTGCCAGCCCGAGAGCTGGAACACCGCGGCCGCCTCGCGCAGCTCGGCCGGCACGGTGCGCAGCGACTGATAGAGGCTGAAGGCCATGTTCCAGGCCTGCGAGGTGAAGATCGCGAAGATGGCCGCGCACTCCACGCCCAGCAGGCTGCCCGGGAACAGCGCGATGAAGCCGGTGACGGTGATCGACAGGAAGCCGAGGATCGGAATGGACTGCAGGATGTCGAGCACCGGCACCAGCACACGTTCCGCCGCGCGGTACTTGGCGGCCAGCGTGGCGAAGATGCAGCTGAAGACCAGCGAGGCCGCCAGCGCCAGGAACATGCGCAGCGTGGTGCGCAGCAGGTAATACGGCAGCACCCACGGGTCGAGGCTGATCGGCATCGCCTCACCGACCTGGTAGGGCCGAACCATCTGCGAGCCGCCCCAGGCGAGCGCGAACAGCACCGCCAGCACCAGCGGCAGCAGGGCCCAGTCCCAGCGATTGCCGCCGGCGGCGACGGCCTGGCGGGGAAAGAAGCGTTTGTCGAGCATGGCAGCGGAGAGGCAGGGTCGGATTCGCAGACCCTGTCCGCGGCGCGGCGACATCCTGCCCATGCTGCCTTTGGCGAACCTGACCAAGCCCGGCAGGTCCCGAGCGCGGCCTGGCCTGGCCGCTAGAGCGGGAAAGCTTCGAGTCCCGCCTGCCCCTCGGCGCCCTTCCCCGGCGTGTGCGCCACATTCATCACCCAGCACACCATCACGAAGTACCCCACCAGGGTGCTGAGCTCCACGACGATCTGCTTGCCGAAGCGCGCCTCCACCGCCGCGTAGGTGGGCTCGCTCACGCCGTGGTGGCGCAGCAGCTCGAGCGCGAAGTCGAGCGCGAGCTGCTCGTCCTCGGCCAGGGGCGCGGCGCGGCGGCCCAGGCGCAGCGCTTCGATGGCTTCGGCGTTCACGCCTGCCTTGATCGCCGCCTGCGCATGCAGCAGCCACTCGAACTGATTGCCGACCTCGCGCGCGACCACGCAGGTCACCAGCTCGCGCACGCGTACATCGAGCTGGCTGTCGAAGCGAAGGTACTCGCCCAGGTTGCCGATCCGCTCCATCAGCACGGGGCTTTGCAGCAAGGGAATGAAGGGGCCGAACACGCCCTTGCGGGGACCATCGATCAGCGCCTGGGCCGCCTTGCGCTGGGCCTCGGACATGGCGTCTGCGGCCGGCATCTGCAGGCGCTCGGCCCAGGGGCGGGAATGGCCTTGTTCGAACATGGATGGTTTCCTTTCAGCGAAGAGATGAGGTGCCGATCATGCGGCACGCGCCAGCCACCAGGCGCTGCCCGCCAGGGCCAGCGCACCGATCGCCAGCGCGATGAAGAGACCGCCGAAACCCTGCGCGCTGCCGCTGAGCAGCGACGACAACACCGGCCCCGCCATCTGGCCGATGGCAAAGGCCGCGGTCATGCGGCCCAGCGCGCGCGTGGGGTCGCCGGGGCTGCGCGCCCTCGCCTCCTGCATGCCGGCCATGGTCGCGACCATGAAGGTGCCGCCCACCAGCAGCGCCGCGAGCAGCACGGTGAGCGCCGACAGGTGCAGCACCGGCAGCAGGCAGCCCAGCGCCATCAGCGCATGGCTGCCGGCGAGCACGTGGCGCCGCGCCATTTTCGGCAGGGCCAGGCTCGCGAAGATGGTGGAGATCGCGGCCGCCGCGCCGAACACCGGCCAGGCGGCGCCGAAGACGGCCGGGTCGTCGACCACCGCGCGCGCCAGCACCGGCAGGAAGGTGGCGGGCAGGATGTAGCCGAAGCCGAGCAGGCCATAGCAGATCACCAGGCTCCAGGACACGCCGCCCGCCGTCGCGGCACCCCCGGCCATCGCGGGCGCCGGCGAACCGGCACCGGTCGAGCCGGGCGTGCCGCGCGGCATCAGCAGCGCCACCGCCACGAGGCCCACGAGCGCCAACGCACCGAGTTGCACCCACAGCGCGTCGGGCGCCACATTCGCGGTGCCCGCCCGCCAGCAATAGAATCCGGCGAGCGCGATGCCGGTGCCGACGCCGGCATACAGCAGTCCAGGTCCCGCCGGCCGATCGAAGCGCGACAGCCAGCCCAGGCACCAGACACTGGTGCTCACCAGCGCCCAGGCGCTGGCCACGCCGGCCACGAAGCGAAGCAGCATCCAGGCCGGCAGCGAGCCCGTCCAGCCCATGGCCGCGGTCGAGGCCACGATCAGCGCCAGTGCCAGCACGCCGACGCGCTGCGGCGTGAGCGGAAGGCGCGCCGTGCTGAGCGCGCCCAGCAGGTAGCCCGCATAGTTGGCCGCGGCCAGCCAGCCGCCGGCCGCCACATCCGCGCTGCCGGCACGGATCATGAGCGGCAACATGGGCGTGAAGGCGAAGCGGCCGATGCCCATCGCGATCGCCAAGGCGATCAGGCCCGCCAGACAGATCGCTGCGAAGGAAGGCCGTGGCAGGCTGAGCGAGGGATTCGACATGGGACTCCATTGGACGCAGAATTCACTCGCTCCACAAATGAATTATCGAGAACAACCATTCTTGTTCAGAGAATGAAGACCGAGATGGGAAAGCGATGAGAACGATCGACCTCGACTCCCTGGAAATCTTCCGCACCGTGGTGAGCGAAGGCGGCGTGATCCGCGCGGCGGGCAAGCTCAATCGCGTGCAGTCGAACGTCACCACCCGCATCCGGCAGCTCGAGGAGCGGCTGGGCCAGAAACTCTTCCTGCGCCAGGGCCGCTCGCTGGCGCTGGCCCCGGCCGGTCGCAAGCTGCTGCCCTATGCCGACCGGCTGCTGCGGCTGGCCGAGGAAGCCGAGGGTGAAATGCGCAGCGAGGTGCCGGCCGGCACCTTCAGGCTGGGGTCGCTGGAGAGCACGGCGGGCAGCCGGCTGCCGCCGGTGCTCTCGCGCTATCACAAGCTCTATCCGGGCGTGGTGGTGGAGCTGGTCAGCGGCACGACCGGCGCGCTGCTGAAACGGCTGGAAGCCTTCGACGTGGAAGCGGCCTTCGTCTCGCAACCCTTTTCCTCCGCCGGCTTCGAGACGATGGCCGCGTTCGAGGAGGAACTGGTGCTCATCACCGCGCGCAGCGTGGCCTCGGTCACGCGTCCCGGCGACCTGGCCGGCGCCACGTTGATCGCTTTCGCGCAGGGCTGTTCATATCGTCGTCTGCTCGAGCAATGGCTGGGCAAGGGCGGCGTGCTGCCCGCGCGTTCGCTGGAGTTTTCTTCCTACCAGGCCATGATCGCCTGCGTGGCGGCGGGCACGGGCTTCGCGATCGTCCCGCTGTCCGTTCTCAAGGCGCTGCGCGCCACGGCCGACGTTCGCCAGCATGCGCTGCCCGCGCGCGTGCGCACGAACCGCACGCACCTGGTGTGGCGCGGCACGCCCTCGGTGGCGCTTGCGCGGCTGATCGAGATGCTGGGCCAGGGCTGAGACGCCGTGCCGAACACTCAGCGGCAGATCGTCGTCGTCCCCACCGGCCGGCAGGTCTTGCCGTCCAGGCTCCGGTAGCGGTCCAGCTGGCCGGAGCGGTCGTAGTGGTTGCCCTGCGTGTCGCGACAGCCCGTGGCATCGCAGTTGCGGATGCGCGGGCGCAGGTCGCGTGGCGGCCGGGGTTGGGGATAGGCGCGGGGATAGGCGTAGTCGTCGTCGATCGCCGCGTCGTCGTCGCCGCGATCGCTGCGGCGCGAATCGGTGGGCCGGTCGGGACCGGCGCGGGAGTCGATGATGACCGGACCGGACGGCGCCTGCAGCACCGGCGCGGCGGCTTCCAGGTTCGCTCGCGGCAGCGGGATCGGCCGACCGGCATCGGCGTTGCGCATGTCCGCGGGCGGCGGAATCTCGACGCGGCTCACGGGCCTCGCGCCGGGCGGACAGGCAGCGTCGGTGTAGCTCACGTTGCCGGCAGCGTCGGCACAACGAATCACCTCGGCGCAGGACAAAGTGCCGAACGCGCTCAGGATTGAAAGAACGATGACGCCACGCATGACCGCCCATTCTGCCCCGCGCCACAGCACGGGGGCGTGCTCGCTCAGCCGGCCGGCGGCTGCGCCGGGTCGCTCCAGAGCTTGCCGCCGGTGGCCCAGTCCTGCCTCGCGACGTCGTAGAACAGGATGTCCACGGCTTCGGGCGAGCCGCCGAGCGTGCGTACGGTGGCTTCGGTCAGGGCCTGCGCGAGGGCGCGCTTCTGCTCGACGGTGCGGCCTTCGAACATCTCGACGCGAATGGTGGGCATGGGTTTCTCCAGTGTGATGAGAGCGAATCGTTGCGTCGCCGGATTGTCAGTCGCGATAGCCGGGCGCACTGCGGTCCAGCCGCCGCAGGAGAGCCGGCCATTCGAGGTCGCCGTCCCACGCGCTGCCGTCGCCCACCCACTCGCCGTAGGTACGCGCCGCGAGCGTCTCGCTCACCACGCGCACCGCGCCGCCGGCGGCGGCCATGGCGCGCAACTGCGCCTGTGCGGCGCGCTCGAGCAGATGCATCAGCATCCAGGCCTCGGCCACGGTGCGGCCGACGACCAGCGGGCCGTGGTTATCGAGGATCAGGCCGTCGAGCATGCCGAGCTCCGCCACCAGCCGGCGCTGCTCGTCGGCGCCGAGCGCAAGCCCTTCGTAGGCATGGCGGCCGAGCCGGCGGTGCAGCCGCATCGCGTACTGCGAGGTCGGCTGCAGGCCCTCCGGCAGCATCGACAACGCGACGCCCCAGGGCGTGTGCAGGTGGATGACGCACTCGACATCGGGCCGCGCCGCATGCACCGCGCCATGGATCGCGAAGCCGCTGGGGTTGACGGGCGCACCCGAGCCGTCGACGACCTCCCCGTGCACGTTCACCTTGACCAGGCTCGACGCGGTGATCTCGTCGAAGGTCGCGCCGAAGGGGTTGAGCAGGTAGTGCCCCGGCTCGCCGGGCACGCTCGCCGACAGGTGGGTGTAGATGGTGTCGTCCCAGCCGTTTTGTGCGGCCATGCGGTAGGCGGCGGCGAGGTCGATGCGGACCTCGCGCTCGGTGCGCGGGGAGCGGCTGGGTGTCGGGGGATGCGGAGCCATGCGGCCACGATGTCAGGCCAGCGCCGTGCTGGCCGGCGCGGCCCCTGCGATCTGGCGTAGCGCGCGCTCGAACACCTCCACCGGCTGGCCTCCCGAGATCAGGTGCTGGTTGTCGATGATGATCGCCGGCACGGAGTGGATGCCGGCATCGGTGTAGAGGCGCTCTCGCTCGCGCGTCTCGGCGGCGTATTCGTCACTCGCGAGGATCGCGCGTGCGCGCTGCGGATCGAGGCCCGACTCGGCTGCGAGGCGCACCAGCACTTCAGGATCGGAAGGGTTCTCGCCGTCGGTGTGGCACGCCTTGAGCAGCGCCTTCTTGAGCTTGACCTGCTTGGCAGCGTCCTCGAGCGCGGCCCAATGCAGCAGCCGGTGCGCGTCGAAGGTGTTGTAGATGCGCGAGCGCCCTTCCTTGCGGAACTCGAAGCCGACTGCGGCCCCGCGGGCGCGGATCGCTTCACGGTTCTGGGCCTGCTGCTCGCGCGTGCTGCCGTATTTCTCGTGCAGGTGCTCGTAGGCATCCTGGCCTTCGGGCGGCATATGCGGGTTGAGTTCGAAGGGCTGGAAATGCAGTTCGGCGGTGATGTCGGGGCCCACGCGCTTCAGCGCGGCTTCGAGCGCGCCGAGGCCGACGGCGCACCAAGGGCAGGAGATGTCGGAAACGAAGTCGATTCTGATGTGGGAGGGCATGGGCTGGGGATAGCGACGAGGGAGAAGTCGCCATCATGCGGGCGCGCCATCGCCATGCCTGAACTGCCTCCGCCATGGCCCTATGGGCTATGCAGTTTCGACTGGTTTGGGTAAAGGCACTGCGGTCGGCAGCGGCAGCAGTTCGGCCGGCGACGGCCCAAGCTCCGGGGGTGGCGGCTCCGGCAGATCAGTCGGAGGCGGCGGCGTCAGCGCTGCATGCAATCCGTACATGACATCGCGTGCATCGCTGGGAGAATTTCGAGCCCTTTCAGCCAGTCGATACAGAGCAAGAAGGGGTGCATTGGGGTCCAGCACAGCCACAGCCAACTCCTGAACCAATCTGCCGTATTCCCGGACCGAGCCGCGAATTTCATCAGGGAAAATTCCAATATATTCCTCGTCAGTAAGCAGGTGCGCCAAAAATACCAGCATATCGAACTGCCGTTTCAAGGTTTGCACCACCTCGTCGGCCGCACGCTGGAAGAATTCTACATTTCCTATGCACGCGAAGAGATCTTCAACGGCGATCAAATTCTTTGCGGACGAGCCCGCCAGGAAACTCATAACCTCCTTTTCTTTGAAGTGCTCAGGTTTCCAAAATGCCAGTGCAGGTCTATCAATCAGAAATTTTTTGGTTTTTTCTTCAAATTGTGAAAAAACATGTGGAATAGCACGATCGATATCACCTGCCAATTTTCTTACGGCACTCACTTTATCTATCAGCTTGTTGTTACGCAAGTTGACATCATCCCCTTCTGACTCGGAAAGCGTCGGAGAGAATGCATGCATATGCGAATCAAATTGATCCACCAATCGCTTGAAATAATTTTCATTCGAATTGCTTCGCAGATCCCCTCCGTCGGAGGCAACAAATTCATCGACTGCTGCCTGAGGCGTGGACAATTTGGTGTTCAGGGCCTGCTCGTATAGCAGATTGATCGTTTCCTGACGCTCGGAAACGAGCAACCTGCTTTCATTGCTGCTTCCTGCAGCATCCGAAAACGCAGACACCATCCGCGCATCCCTTGTTGCGTCGTCGATCAGGCGTTGTTCGAATTTCTTCATGCGAATTTGTTTCGACTCGCGATCTCCATTGCCAAAATTCTTTAACTGCCTTTCGATTCTTTTCGCAGCAGCCGCAACTTTAGAAGCTATTTTTGAACTGAAAGCTGCAATACGACCATCAACATCTTCTTTCCTGGCGACTCCCAAGCCTGAGAATGGTTCTCGTGGAGGGTAGAGAACACGAGGCTTCGCGTTCATCTCGGCAATTGCCTGCAGAATTTCAAGATCAGAGATCTTGCCAATTTCATCTCGATGAGCCGGCGACCAATTGACAGGAAGCGGCGGCGGTGGCGAGTTTGGAGGTGACGCCAAATTGCCAGGGACCATCGATCCATTGACAAGCGGCGGAGTCACGTTCGAGGGAGGTGGCGGTTCGTCTTCAGGAGGTCCAACCGGCGCCGGCGGGCCATCAGGGATTGCCGCTGAAACGTTGGGCGAAATGTTGGCCGCAGGCTGGGAGGATGGGTGGGACTCGCCAAGCAGCGCCGCCACTGCGGCTTTCGCCAGAGGGTCCAGCTGAGACGACACCGTGGCGTCGGGCTTGGGTTTGCTGGGCACGCCGACCAGGGGCGGGTCGCCATGCGGAGGCAGCACCCCGTTCGGCGGCGAATAGTTAGGCGGCTGCCCTGCGCCGGCGATAGCAACCTTCTGAACAGGAAGCCTAGGCGACTGGACGTGGTTCAGCGAGTTATTGAAAACCTTCTCTACCGCAGCCTTGGCCTGAGGATTCGCCTTTGGCGTTTCAGTGTGGTCGTGCCCAGGCGGCTGCTGGCTGGCAAGCTCTGGCGGCGCAGAAGTGGGCGGCGGTGCCAACTCGAACCCTGGGGCGACCGTGACAGGTTCAGTCCGGGCCTTGGGGAGTTCAGCCTGCTTCCTGGCAACCGCCTCGGCCGTCTCGTAGGGGAAGTTGAATCCCGCAAGAGCCAGATTTCTCAGTTTTGAAAATGGCGAAAATGGTTCCTCAATACTCTTGATCAGCGCTTCAACCGACCTCTTCAAATCCTGGACCTCTTCGGCCCTATTCGATTTGAATTTTTCGTCCAGCACCATCTGCGCCAGCTGCAACGTGGATTCCTGTTCGGCGAGCGTGGAAAGAATGCGATGGCTCGCATACCTGAGCGTGTCGTAATCGCCTGCATGGGCACATTGGAAAAAGAATCCCAATTGAACTTCAAGTTCAAGCCCGGGCCAGCCGGCGATCTTGCTGATGAGATTTTCCTGTTTCGTCGGCAGATCTGCAGCACTCACCTTCGAGGTGAAGGACCGACGTTTCAGTTTTAGCTCGCCGGCCCTCAGTGATTTACAAAGCACTTTGGCGTGCTGGTTCACGCCGCCAATCTTGTTTAACAAGGCTCCGTGGAGGCTTTCAGGCCCGTTGTTCTGCCCGACCTTGCCATCGGATGTCGCCTGCATTTCCCGGATATCGCGCAGAAAATCGGTCAGTGCGTCACTGCTGACGCCCGGCACATTCTCATGCGCCGCCTTCACTGCATTCTCGGGCCCGGCTTTCCTGACGTCATCGATAATGGCTTGGCAATCTTTTTCGATGTCGCGCATCTTGATGCAATGCTTCGGTCTGCTTGCCTTCAGCACCTGATAGATACCCAGCGCCGCATAGGTCTGGTCGGGCCTGCTCGTGTCGATCGAAAAAACCAGCTTTCGCAGATAGGCCTCAGCCTCGTAATAATCCTTGATTCTCCGAGGGCTGACGGTATACAGAAACCCCTTCACCCCGTGCTTTTTAGCTCGCTGGGATATATGGATGATATTGCCTCGTTCCGTTCCGTCGATGGTGCCTGTGGCTTTGTCGTCTGGTTTTCCGACTAGTATCGTTTCCTGACCCGCTGGCTGATCCGTTTTCTCCGATTTCAAAACGCCTGAGAGCGTTTTCACCAGACTGAAGGTGCTCTGTTGCGGATGACTGACTCTATTGCTACCCATGACAATTCTTCTCCTCAGATTCGGGCAGCCATGTGCGCCATGGCGGGAGCGGATGCGGGAATGGCGATTTCTTCGCTGGTGACGTAGCCTTCCCACCATTGCGCCACTGCGGCAAATTGTTCGAGGATGCGCGCGAATTCGCCGGCGCTGACGCTTTCCCGGCTCAGCTCGCGTACGAGAAGCAGGTCCCCCTCCTCGCCGCCCATGCCGATGCGGGCGCCGCCGGTGTCGCGCCACAGGGTGTTGTAGGAAAGTGCGGTCTTGTGGACCTGCGCTGCACGGCCGGCCGGCGGCGTGCCGATGTCGGCGCTGAGGACCAGTCGCGAGGGGTCCTCTGCCCATTCGACCAGCACCAGCACGGTGACGTCGCTCTCGAAGGCGAGTGTCCAGGTGGATTCGTCATCCTGGACGATGACGGAAAGGTTCTCCGTCTCCGGGCCGATCTCGCCGAGGCGTTGGCTGATGTATTCGGGATCGAAATGGAAATTCACTGGCGCTGACTCCGGCAGGGGGAAAGGGGATGAGTCCCTCTTGCGCGAGGGCTTCCTCCTGCCTGAGTAACGCGGAAGACTCTAGCGTTCCAAGGACGCCTTCAGAGGCTGCGCCAAAAGTCGACCAGCAGTTGGGCAAACTGCACCGGCCGCTCGACGGCGCTGAGGTGCGCCGCGTCGATGCGGACCAGTTTCGCGCCGGGAATCGCCTCGGCCATCGCCTCCGACATGGCCGGCGGCGTGGCCTCGTCCTGGTTTCCGGCAATCACCAAGGTGGGCGTGCGGAAGCCGCGGTTGCTCTCGCGGAAGTCGATGGCCTCCACGGCCTCGCAGCTGGCGATGTAGCCGGCGGCATCGGTGGCGACCAGGGTGTCGCGCAGACGGCGTGCCGCCTCGGCGCCTTCAGGCGTGACGGTGTAGGCCGGCGTGAGCCAGCGCGCCACCGCGCCGGACGCGATGGCCGCCACGCCCTGGGCCTGCACGGTCTCGACCCGGGTCCGCCAGGGCGCGCGATCGGGGTACCAGGCCGAGGAGTTCGCGATCACCACGCTGCGCAGCAGTTCCGGATGCTTTGGCGCCAGCGCCTGCGCGGTCATGCCGCCCATCGAGAGCCCGACGAAATGCACCGGCTCGCCCTCGGCCTCGCGCGCGATCAGCGCGGCCGCATCGTCGGCCAGCATCTGCATCGTGAGCGGCCCCGGCACCACCTCGGAGGCGCCATGGTTGCGGTGGTCGTAGCGCACGACTGTATGGGCGCGTGCCAGCATTTCGGCCACGCCATCCCACATGTGCAGGTCGCAGCCGAGGGCATGGCTGAGCACGACGATGGGGCCCTCGCCCTCGCGCAGCACGTTCAATCGAGTCATGGCTTGTCCTCCTTCTTGTGTTCCGCGAGCAGGCCTTTCTCGCGCAGGATTGCTGTGGCGATGCCGAAGGCATGGTTCGCGACCGGCACGCCGCAGTAGATGGCGGCCATCATGATCACTTCCTTGATCTCTTCCGGCGAAAGGCGCGACTCGGGCGGACCGTCGAGCGCCGCGCGCACGTGCATCGCGAACTCCTCGTAGGCATGGATGCCGAGCATCATCGACAGCACCATGAAGCGGCGCGTCTTGTCGCCCAGTGCCGGACGGCCCCAGATGTCGTTCCACGCGTGCCGCGTGATCAGCTCCTGGAACTCGCTGTTGAAGGCGTTGCGGTTGGCCAGCGATTTGTCGACCCAGGCATCGCCGAGGATGCGGCGGCGGTTGAGCAGGCCGGCTTCGTAGTCGCCGGGGGGCGGTGAGGAGGATGCGGTCATGGTTGCGAGTTCGGTTCGTTGAGCTGGTCCTGCAGGACCTCGACCTGGGCCAGCGCGATGGTGGAGGCCGCGCCGGCGAGTGCCGGGTCGAACCATTCGTCCGCGGCTTCTCTCGGGAGCTCGGCACGCAGCCGCTCGAGGTTGCTGCGCATGCGCGCGGCGTCGATCTGCAGGCCAGGCAAGGCGCCGGCCAGGGCGCGCACGCTGCCGTGGGCGCACATCAGCAGCTGCGGCCATTCGCCCAGCTCGGCCTGCCAGGCGCCGAGGGCGCGCTCATGCTCCTGCGGCATGGCGCCCAGCAGGGCCGCCACGCGCTGTGGCGCACGTTGCGCTGCGGCCAGTGCCACCATCGAGGCCACCGGATTGCGCTTGTGCGGCATGGCGGAGGAACCGCCGCGGCCGGGCTCGCTGGGCTCGGCCACTTCGCCGACTTCGTACTGGCCCATGAGGGAGATGTCGGTGGCGATCTTGCCCAGGCTGCCGACCATCAGGCCCAGCTCGCAACCGAGCGCCACCCATTCGTCGCGCTGCGTGTGCCAGGTCTGGCCGGGGTCGCCCAGGCGCAGCTCCTCTGCCATGCGCCTGCGCACCGCGGGCCCCTGCCCTTTCATCTGCGCCAGCGTGCCGACGGCGCCGCCGAGCTGCACCTGCAATGCGCGCCGCGCCGCCTCGGCCAGCCGCGCGCGGCTGCGCACCAGCGGCGCGGCCCATCCCGCGCACTTGAGGCCGAAGCTGGTCACCGAGGCCGGCTGCATCAGCGTGCGCGCAAGGATGGGCGTGGCGGCGTGCTGCTTCGCGTGGACGAGCAGCGCCTGCGCCGCCTTGAGCAGGTCGGCGTCGACCAGCGCCACGGCCTCGCGCGTGACCAGGGCCATCGCGCTGTCGATGACGTCCTGGCTGGTGCTGCCGAAATGCACGAAGGGCAAGGCCTCGGCATTGAAGAGCGCGACCGACTCCTTGAGGCTCTTGACCAGCGGGATCGCGACGCTCCCGGCTCGGCCGCTGTCGCGCACGATCTTGGCCACGTCGAAGAGCTCGACCTTGCAGCTGCCGACGATCGAGCGCGCGGCGGACTCAGGAATCAGCCCTTCGGCCGCCTGCGCATGCGCCAGCGCAGCCTCGAAGCGCAGCATGGCGGCGACGAAGGCGTGGTCGCTGAAGGCGGCCAGGGTTTCGGAGGTGGAGAGGAAGCCCTCGAAGATGCTCATGGGAAGGACTAATAGGCCACCCGCGCCACGGCGCGCAGTTCGTCCGGCGTGGCGCTGCCGTAGCCGAAGAACTCGAGGTAGGCGGGGATCATTTCGAACAGCATGTCGGTGCCGACCTGGACCGCGCAACCCTTGGCGCGGGCGGCTCGCAGGAGCGGCGTGAATTCGGATTTCATCACGACTTCGCCGACGAAGGTCGAGGGCGCGATGCGGTCGATGTCGAAGGGCAGCGGATCGTCCGCCTTCATGCCCAGCGGCGTGGCATTGATCACCAGTGCGTGCCCGGCCGGGTCCTTGGAGCCGGTGGCCACGCGCAGCGCAGGGTAATGCGCTTTCAGACGGCCACCGAGTGCCTCGGCCGATTCGGCACGCGTGTCGAAGAGCGACAACTCGGCCACGCCGGCTGCGGCCAGCGAGGCCGCGATGGCTGAGCCTACGCCGCCGCAGCCCGACACCAGCACGCGCGCGCCTTCGAGCTTGCAGCCCTTGCGCTGCACGCCGCGCACGAAGCCGGCGCCGTCGAACTGGTCGCCGACCAGCCGGCCGTCCGGCTCCTTGCGCACCGCGTTGCAGGCGCCGGCGATCTTCGCCGCCGGCGTGAGTTCGTCGACCAGCGCCATGGTCGTGACCTTGTGCGGCATGGTCACCAATGCGCCGCGGATGTTGGTGAGCCGGAACAGCGAGGCGAAGAAGGCCTCGTAGTCCTCGGCCTTGACCCCCATGGGCACGACGAGCGCGTCGATGCCGCGCGCCTCGAACCAGGGGTTGTAGATCATCGGCGCCTTGAAGCTCTCGGTCGGATAGCCGACGTGCGCGATGAGGGTGGTCTTGCCTGAGATGGTCATCATGATGGTAGGGAGACCCGAAGGCCTGTTCGTGCCGCCTCGTCGACGGCCAATGTGACGGCCAGCGTGCGGAGGGCGTCGCGCACCGTGACGCGCGGCGGCACCTCGCGCCGCACGACGGCGCAGAAATGATCGAGCTGGCGCGCCAGCGGATCGGTCTCGCGGACCTCGACCCGGCTCTCCACCAGCGGGTTCTGCCAGGAGGCCGGCCCCAGGTACTCGTACAGGCGCATCGTGGGCATCTGCAGCGAGCCGCGCGTGCCGGCGATCACGTAGCAGTCCTCATCGGGATGATGGTCGAAGGTGGCGTTCTCGCCCGAACTCTGCTCCCAGCTGCGCGGGCTGGCGGCGGCGTCGGAGAGCATGAAGGTGCCGAGCGCGCCGTTGGCGAAGCGCAGGTTGATGGCGACCGTGTCCTCGACCTCGAAGCCGCGCACGGCGTGGGAGCCGAAGGCCTGCACCTCGACGATCTCGCCCACCAGCGCGCGCAGGTTGTCGATGTCATGGACCAGGTTGATCAGGATCGGGCCGCCGCCCTTCTGCCGGCGCCAGTCGGCGTCGAAGTAGTCGTCCGGCTTGTGGAAGGTGGCGCTGGCTGTCACCGCCACGAGCTTGCCCAGGCGGCCGCTGGCGATGGTGTTGCAAGCGGCTTCCAGGATGGCGCTATGGCGCCGGTGATGGCCGACCAGCATCGGCACGGCTGCGGCTTCGGCCGCTTCCGCCAGCTGCGCGGCCTCGGCCAGGGAGTCGCCTACCGGCTTCTCGACCAGCGCCGGCACGCCGGCCGCGAGGCAGGCCAGCGCCCCCGATACGTGCAGGCCGTTCGGCGTGGCCAGCACCACGCCGTCGAGCCGTTCGGCGGCCAGCATCGCCTCGAGTGCCGGGTACAGCGGCACGCCGGCTTCGGCCGCCAGTGCAGCCGTGCTCGGGTAGGGGTCGGCAAAGGCCGCCAGCTCGCAGGCACTGCTGGCGAGCATGCGCTTCCAATGGGCCCGGCCGACCAGGCCGGCCCCGGCGATCGCGAGACGCAGCTTTCCCATGGCGCTCTCCTTCAGGCTCGTCATTTTCATGCGCTTCTATGCGCCGATGACCGATTCGCTGATCCAGCGCGCGCTCTTCATGCCGCGCTGGCCGACCACCATCGGATCGGAGTTGACGTAGTCGTCGTTGAACACCTCGAAGGTGTAGTGCCCGCAATAGCCCTTGTCCTCCAGCAGCTGCACCAGGTCGCGCACGTCGTGCAGCCCCTCCCCCGGAAAGAGGCGCTGGTGGCGCGCCAGCTCGATCATGTCGGCCTGCCGGTCGCTGTACTCGAAGAAGTAGTCGGCCAGCTGTACCAGGAAGATCTTCTCCACCGGCACCTCGGCCAGCTGCGCCAGTGTCTCGGGCGTGTCGTCGCCGTGCACCGACATGTGAAAGCTGTCGAGGTTGAGGCCCACGTTCTGCCGGTTGCAGCGCCGCACGATGTCCCAGGCCTGATGCCAGCGGTTCACGTGCCGGCCCCATGACAGCGCCTCGTAGCAGATGCGGATGCCCAGCGGCGTCGCCAGCGTGGCCAGGGTGCGCAGATCCTCGGCTGCGCGCTCGGGATCGTCGATGGCCAGCGGCGACGTGGTGGAGCACACCAGCAGCAGGTCGGCGCCGACCAGGGCCATCTGGCGCAGTTGCTCGCGCGCCATCTCGAGCCGGTGCGGTCGCATGGCGTCGGGCGCGCATTCGAAGTCGCGCAACGGCTGGAAGTCGGTCACCTTCAGGCCGCTGGCCTTGACCAGCTCGGCCGCTTTCTCGACCCCGGCAGGATGGGCGATCAGGTCACGCGCCCACAGCTCGACCCCGGCGAAGCCCGCGGCCTTCATGCAGTCGAGCTTGTGGCCGAGGTCGCCACCCATGGTGACGGTGTTGAAGCCGAAGCGATCGAGCGAGATGGCCATGGTGTGGATGCGTTGCGTGCGCCTGGCTTCAGGCCACGCTGTCGGAGTGGTAGCGCAGCGGCGCGTCGATCTCGGCTGCCATCGACTGGGGATAGATCAGCTCGCGCAGGAAGCGCGCGTCCTGGCGCACGCCATGGGCCGCGGCCGTGTGGCCGAAGAAGTCGAGGTAGTACGGCATCTGCTGGATCAGCATCTCGAAGCCGGCCTGCGCATTGAGCCCGCGCGCGCGAGCGGCGCGCACCAGCGGCGTGGGCTGGTTGCGCAGCAGGATGTCGAACAGGGCGGCATGCGGCTCCATCCGCGCCACGTCGAGCGGCAGCGCATCGCCCTCCTTCAGACCCAGCGGCGTGGCGTTGACGACCAGGTCGTAGCCCGCCGGGTCGCTGCTGTCGACCGCGATGGTGGTCGCGTCGAAGAAGGCGTCGAGCTTGGCCGCGACGCCGGCGGCCTTGCCGGCCGAGATGTCGTGGAACGCGATGTGCTCGGCGCCGTTGACCGTGCCGCCCTCCGCCAGCGCCACGCCGACCGCCGCCGCGCTGACGCCTGCGCCGAGGATCAGCACGCGCTTGCCGCGGAACGGAATGTTGTAGCGGTCCAGCGCGCCCAGCAGGCCTTCGCCGTCGAACAGATCGCCTTCGAGTTCGCCATTGGCGATGCGCTTGACCACGTTGACCGACCCCGCCACCCGGCCGAACAGGCCGGCGCCGTCGAGCAGGGTCACCGCCAGCGGCTTGTGCGGCGGCGCGATCACCATGCCGCGCACGTTCTTCGCAAGGAAGGCGGCCTTGACGAAGACCGCGAAGTCGCGCGTCGCCACGTGCGCCGGTGCCATGACTGCGTCGATGTCGAAGCGCTCGAAGACGGCGTTGAACATGCGGGGCAGCCGCACATTGGTCACCGGGTCGCCGGGGATCAGGTAGAGGTCGGTGCTGCCTGCGATGAAGGGAAACATGGGCTTGTCTCGCTCGGTGTTTGTTCGGTTATCGCGCGAATTGCCGGGGAGCGACGCTAATGTAGGGCGCCTGCTTGCGCGATCCAAGGTGAAGGCGAGAGAATAGCGCGCTGATCGTTCAATCGCGATCGATCATCGAACGAATCCAGGGTTTCTCCTCAATGACCATCGATGCCTCCCCTGCCCCGCCCGGACTCGACAAGCGCGACTGGATCGCCGGCCTGGAGCGTGGCGTGTCGATCATCGAGGCCTTCGACGACGCCCATCCGCGCATGACGGCGAGCGAGGCCGGCCAGCGCACCGGCATGACGCGCACCGCCGCGCGGCGCTACCTCCTGACGCTGCAGCACATGGGCTACGTGGCGGGCGACGGCAAGCTTTTCTGGCTGACGCCGCGGGTGCTGCGCCTGGGCCAGTCGTACCTGGAGTCGGCGCGGCTGCCGCGCATCGTGCAGCCTTTCCTCCAGCGCGTGGCGGCGGGCACGCACGAGATCGCCTACCTCAGCGTGATGGACGGGGACGAGGTCGTCTACATCGCGCGCAACGGGCCCAACCGAAGCATGAGCACCGGCTACGTGCTGGGTGCGCGGGTGCCGGCGCAGGTGACGGCGTCGGGCATGCTGATGCTGGCGATGCGCAGCGACGAGGAGCGCAGCCGGTGGCTCTCCACGCACGAACTCACCGTGTTCACCTCGCACACCATCGCGAGCAAGGAGCGGATGAAGCTGGAGCTGGCGCGCATCCGGGCGCAGGGCTGGGCGCTGTCGGAGCAACAGCTGGACCTCAATTCGCGCGGCATCGCGGTGCCGCTGCGCGACCGCCGGGGCGAGCTGGTGGGCGCGCTCAACATCACCATGCCGATGGGCCATGAAAGCAGCGAGGACGCGGTCGCCCGCGTCCTCCCGGTGTTGCGCGAAACGGCGCAGGCGATGCGCAATTTGATCTGAGTCGCACCAGATTTCCGCGACAAAAGATCAGATTTAATTTGAGCCGATCGGCCCAGAATCCGCCCCCGCAACGGGAACGGGACGGCGGCGCTGAAGCCGCGGCTTACCTCCCGGATGCAGGGAGGTCGGATTGAACAAGCATCTACACAGAATCGTCTTCAGCGCCGTGCGTCGCGCCCTCGTGGCCGTGCATGAAACCGCGCGCAGCGCAGCCAATGCCACCGGTGCGACCTGCATCGGCAGCGCGTTGGCGAGCCTGCTGGCTTTGCCTGCGGCGTCACAAATCGTCGGAGCGCCCGGCGTGGCGCCGGGCCTGCGCCCCACGGTGCTGGTGGCACCCAACGGCGTGCCCCTGGTCAACATCCAGACCCCC
>NZ_JAVDRF010000015.1:0-123585 GCF_031454625.1 Variovorax soli | reverse complement strand
GCGTGCCGCGCAACCGCTTCGCCGGCCACTCGCATGGCCTGCTCGGCCACGATCACAAGCCACCGCTGGACATCCTGGCGGAGGCGCGGCAGCAGCTGGCGCGTTATCCCGCGATCAAGCTGGTCAGTGCCCGGGCCGACAGCGTCTCCGGCGCCATCGACGATTTCTCCGTCCTCACTGGCGATGGCGAAAGCCTTGGGGCGCGCCGCGTGATCCTGAGCTATGGCGTCGCCGACCAGATGCCTGATGTTCCGGGCTTTGCCGAAAGCTGGGGCACCTCCGTCGTGCCCTGCCCCTATTGCGACGGATTTGAAGTCGCCGGCCAGCATTGGGGCCTCGTCTGGTCCGGCCCGCAGTCGCACAATCAGGCCAGGCTGTTCCAACATTGGACCGACAAGTTGACTGTCTTCGCCGATGGTCACGACATTCCGCCCGATATCCAGGCCGATCTGGCGAGCCGCAACATACCTTTCGTCGATGGCCGGATCGTCGAGATCGCCCATCGCAAGGGCCATATCACCGCCGTCAATCTCGATACCCGCCGCAATATCGCGGTCGACGTCCTGTTCGCCCATCCGCGCAGCAAGCCGTCCGCAAGCCTGCATGAATCACTGGGCCTCGCCACGGTGGATACGCCTACCGGCATCGTCCTCAAGGTCGACGAGCGCCGCCAGACCGGCATGCCCGGCATCTACGCCGCCGGGGACCTCGCCACGCCCTTCTTGCCATCGGTCACCCAGGCATCATCGCAGGGCGCGATGGCGGGTATCTTCGCCCAGCAATCGATGGTGGTTTGAGGGCATAGAGATTCCCTTCTCCGGTTGCCGCGGGCCATCGCAAGAAGGGCCATCCCGTTGTGTGCGCGGCGGGTGATGCCGGGCGCCAGGTCTCGTCATGGAGCGATATGAGCGTGCTTGAACTGAAGGTTCCTCCCCCCATCGTGGCGCTTGTCCTGGCGCTTCTTATGTGGCTGACGCCAGCCGTCGCGGGCGTTGTGCAGATTCCCTATCCGGCCCGTGTGCTCTGCGCCGTCGTTTTGGTGTGCGTCGGCCAAGGCATCAGCATCGCCGGACTGGTTGCGTTTCGCCGCGCCAAGACCACCGTGAACCCGATCAAGGCAAGCTCGGCGTCCTCGTTGGTCATCCGAGGCGTCTACCGCTTTACGCGCAACCCCATGTATCTTGGGCTCTTGCTTACCCTGTTGGCGTGGGCAGTGTTTCTGGCGAATCCGCTTGCTGTCCTGTGGGTTGTCGTGTACGTGCTCTACATCACTCGGTTCCAAATCATTCCGGAAGAACGCATTTTGGCGTCTCTATTTGGGGCAGAGTACGAGGCTTACAAAGGCAGGGTACGCAGATGGGTATGAGGCCTGACTGGTCTGCCTGCACTTCACCCGCCACCGCCGCCAGCCGGTCGTGCGTCAAATGGTCGAGCAGCGCCGTGATAGCGCAAGGTCCGGAACAACATTTCGGTCCCGATGATTTCGGACAGCGGCCTTGCCGCCGAAATCCTCCCGGGGTGGAGAGCGCGACCCCAGCCTCTCATGTGGGTCCGAGCGCCGCCTCGACCGTCGCCCTCACGAGATGGCTACCTTTTAGGGCCCGGCGATCTGCAGAACACGGAACAAGGCACCTTTGCGCGAAGTGCCAGGATCATGGTGCCTCGCTTCAATCGGTCGAGCCACATCCGAGCGCTGCGCCTAACTGAATGGCTGGTGATGGGCCGATAGTAGCTATTCGCGCGCGTCCTTCGAATGCCGGCAATCGCTGCATAGCTGCCGCGCGGGTAGGGATGGAGCAAACTTGTGGGCGGCCAGCCCGTCGCGCTCTACCGCAATTTCGCTGCGTCGAAGATGCGTCGCTTGGCGTTGAGGATATGGAGCCGTGTCGCCTCGGCGGCGTCGGCCGGGGATCGTTTCTCGATGGAGTCGAGGATCTGCTGGTGCTCCATCCGGACCAGTCGGACACGCTCGACGGTCATCTTCGATCGCACGCTGCGCGCCAATTCCATGAATTGCCTGATGGGCGCGACACTCGTTTCGACGGCGGCCACGAAGAACTGGTTGTGCGAGGCCCTCGCGATCGCCCTGTGGAAGCGGATGTCGTCTTCGATGCCTTTGTTTCCACTCTCCATGGCCAGGGTCTGCGCTTCCAGGCAGGCTCTGATCGTCGTCAGGTCGTCGGCAGTGCGGAACTCCGCTGCAGCGGCCGCCGCCCCCGATTCAACAACTGTGCGGTAGGCGTAATACCGCTCGATGTCCGAATAGTTCCTGATGGAGGGCATGCTCGATGCCGGTGTACCGGGGGCGCGCACGACCTGGCTGCCGGAGCCGCGGCGGGACTCGATGATCCCGTCCGATCGCAGCCTCGACAGTGCCTCCCGGACGGTCGGCCGCGAGACCCCGAATTGCGAGGCCAGTTCGCTTTCCGTCGGCAGCTTTTTCGAGTCGACGTAGTCCCCGCGCAGAATGGCTTCGACCATCCGGGCGTAGATCTGGTCGGGCAGTGTGCCGCCATTGACGTCTAGCAAGTGTTCCGCCATCGAACCGAGACCCGGGAATCTTTGTCAGACAACTATAGCAAATCTTCCGAAATTGAGGAGAGCAGCGAGTGGCTCTCGCGCCGTGCCCTTGCTCTTCCAGAGGTGGACGTGTGTCCGTGGGCTCAGCGAAAACCCGGATGACAGCTCGGAAGTTGTCTTACAAGATCCCGCCTGCCAAGCCATCCCTCAGGAGATTCCGAATGCGCCAAGTTTCCCTCTCGCGGCATCGCCACGCCATCATTGCGGCCGTTCTCGGGGCGGTGAGTTGTGCCGGCATCGGCCTGGTCCGGGCGCAGGAACTGCCAAAGTCGCCGGTGGTGATCAACGTGATCGACGCCGCCGGCAACCTGGCGCTGACGCAGAGGGCGTTTGAGGCCTACCAGGCGCAGAACCCCAAGCTGGTCTCCAAGTTCACTTTCACCAAGGCGCCCGCCCCCGAGATCCCGGCCAAGATCAAGGCGATGCAGAACGCGGGCCGCAGTGACATCGACATGATCATCGTCGGCACCGATGCGCTCGCCGCCGGCCTCGAGATGAACCTGTGGGTCAAGTTGTTCCCCGACTACTCGGCCAAGTTCCCCAAGCTGCAGGAGAACTACCTTCCCAACGCCTACAAGATGCAAGCGCTGGCGAAGGACCACGGCCTGGCCATCGTCTTCATGCCGGCCGGCCCGCTGGTCGAGTTCAACCCCGACAAGGTCAAGACGCCGCCGACGACGCCCCAGGAACTGCTGGCCTGGTGCAAGGCCAATCCCAACAAGCTGATCTATGCACGGCCCGCCAACTCCGGTCCGGGGCGCACCTTCTTGATGGGGCTGCCCTATCTGCTGGGAGACAAGAACCCTGCCGACCCGATCAACGGTTGGGACAAGACCTGGGCCTACCTGAAGGACCTCGACGGCTGCATCGAGTACTACCCGACGGGAACCGCAGCCGTGATGAAGGAACTGGGCGAAGGCTCGCGCGACATGACGCTGACGGTGACGGGTTGGGACATCAACCCCAGGGCGCTGGGCATCGTGCCGAAGAACTTTCAGGTGCTGCCCTTCAAGGGCATGACGTGGGTCAACGATGCGCACTACATCGTGATTCCGAAGGGCGTCCCGCCGGAGAAGCAAGCAGTGGTTCTCGACCTGATGGCTTTCCTGCTCAAGCCGCAGCAGCAGGCGATGACCTATGACAAGGGCTACTTCTATCCGGGCCCGGCGGTCAAGGACGTGCCGCTGTCGCTGGCGCCCAAGGACAGCCAGGACGTGATCAAGGAGTTCGGACGGTCTGACTACGACAAGTGGCTGGCCCAGTTCCCTCATGCCGTGCCGCTCGAGACCAAGGCCATGGTCGATGCATTCCGCCGCTGGGACCAGGACATCGGCGCCCGCAAGACCAAGTGATTCGCGGCGCGCACTGCGCCCCCGACCGATGCTGCAAGCGCCCACGTGGGCGCTTGCAGGCTGCTTCTTTTCCAAGTTTGTGTCTCCATGACTTCAGACTTTTCCGAGTTGCGCCTCGATGGCGTCACGCGCCGCTTTGCCGCGGGCAAGGGCGTGCAGAGCTTCACCGCGCTCAATGCCCTGACCATGACGGTCAAGCGCGGCGAGTTCATCGCGCTGCTTGGACCCTCGGGCTGCGGCAAGTCGACGGCCCTCAATTGCCTGGCCGGGCTGCTGCCCTTGACGGATGGAGGCATCTGGCTCGACGACACCCGCATCGATGTGCTGCCGCCTGAAAAACGGGGCTTTGGCATGGTGTTCCAGAACTATGCGCTCTTTCCGCACATGAGCGTGGCGCGCAATGTCGCGTTCGGGCTGGCGATGCGCGGCGTGCCAGCCGCCGAGTCGGCGCAGCGCGTGAAGCGGGCGCTGGACCTGGTGCAGCTGGACTCGCAGGCGCACAAGCTGCCCGGCCAGTTGTCCGGCGGACAGCAGCAGCGGGTCGCGATCGCCCGAGCGATCGTCATCGAGCCGCCCCTGGTGTTGATGGACGAGCCCCTGTCGAATCTCGACGCCAAGTTGCGGCTGGAGATGCGCGCCGAGATCCGGCGCATTCACCGCGAACTGGGACGATCGACGATCTACGTCACCCACGACCAGGATGAGGCGCTGTCGCTGGCCGATCGTGTCGTCGTCATGAAGGATGGCGTGGCACAGCAGATTGCCGAACCACAGCGCATCTACGCGGAGCCGGCCAACCTGGACGTGGCCCGCTTCATGGGCTATCGCAACCTCGTGGAGCTGAACGTGCGCTGGGAGGACGGCGCTTCGGTGCAGCTCGCCGGCAGCGGCCTGGCGCTCAACGCACGGGCGATGCAGCCACTCGCCGGCGGAAAGGCGATGCTCGCGATCCGGCCCGAGGAATTCGACGTCGTCTCTTCAACGGTGGACAACAGCTTCACGGCCCGGGTGCTCAATGTCGAATACTGCGGCCACGACAACATCGTCGATGTCGAGGTGGCCGGCGGGCTCAAGCTGATCGTGCGCACGACGACGCGCCTGCGAGTCGGCGATCTGGTCACGCTGGCCATTGCGCCGGACAAGGCGCTGGCCTATCCCGTCGATGCAGCCGCGGGCATGGTGCCATGACCAGCGCCAGCCCGTCTTCGTTCGACCGGTCCCTGCTGCTGCTGGTGCCGGCGACGCTCTTCATGGTGGTGCTGTTCGTCTATCCGTTCCTCTACGGCTTGCAGCTGTCGTTCCGTCCGATGGAAGGCGACTGGTTGGCGAACTACACGCAGTTCTTCACCACCGACAATCTGCGCGACACGGTGTGGACCACGCTCAAGCTGGCCATTCCCGCCACCGTGATCAACGTTGGCGTGGCGCTGCCGATCGCCTATCAGATGCGCCGCAGCAGCCGCTTCCAGAAATTGATCACCACGTTGCTGGTCATTCCGTTGACGCTGGGCACCGTCCTGATCGCCGAGGGCATGCTCGGCTACTTCGGCCCCAAGGGCTGGCTGTCGCAGTCGCTCCAGTGGCTGCACATCTACGAAGGCCCGATCCGGCTGACGCACAACTACTGGGGCGTCCTGATTTCGCTCGTCATTTCGGGTTTCCCCTTCGCGTTCCTGCTCACGCTGTCGTACATCACCGGCATCGACCCCAACCTGCCACGCGCTGCCTCCACCCTGGGCGCAACGCCGTGGAACCAGTTCCGGCATATCTATCTGCCGCTGCTGATCCCGGGACTGGCGATGGCCTTCGCGCTGTCGTTCGTGCAGGCCTTCTCGGTGTTTCCTTCGGCGGTCCTGCTCGGGTCGCCGGCCGGTGCCACCCGAGTGATCTCGATCGCGGCGTATGAGGCCGCCTTCGAGCGCTACGACTATTCCATGGCTTCGGCCGTCGCGATGCTGATGGGCGTGGTGCAGCTGTTCGTCGTTGCGGCGGTCCTGGGCGCGCGCGGGATGTTCTATCGGGGCCCCGTCTCCGGCGGCAAAGGTTGACCATGGACACGCATCGCCTGCTGATGAAACTCTGGAAGTCACTGGTTGCACTGGTGATGGGCTTCTTCATCGTCAATGTCGCACTCATGGTGGCCGCGGTCGGCACCAGCTCGGTGGCCCGCCGCTGGCTCGGCACCTGGCTGCCCGATGGCTACACCTTCAACTGGTACCAGACCGCCTGGCAGGAGTTCCAACTCGACAGCGTGCTGTGGGTCACGATCGAGGTGGTCGCCGCCGTCGTGTTCCTGTCGATCCTGATCGGCGTGCCGGCGGCCTACGCGCTGGCGCGGCGCAACTTCCGCGGCAAGAACCTGCTGATGGGGCTGTTCCTGCTGCCGCTGATGATCCCGCCGATCACGTACGGCATTCCGCTGGCGACCGTGATGTACCAGGCGCACATCGCGGGCACCATCTTCGGCGTGATCCTGGCGAACATGATTCCGGCCGTGCCGTTCATGATCCTGGTGATGACACCGTTCATCGAGCAGATCGATGCCAACCTCGAATCCGCCGCCCGCGTGTTCGGCGCCAATACTTTCAAGCTGTTCTGGCACGTGCTGTTGCCGCTGCTGGCGCCGGGCATTCTGGCGGCCTCCCTGCTGGTGCTGGTGCGCACCATCGGCATGTTCGAGCTGACCTTCCTGACCGCCGGCCCGGATTCGCAGACGCTCGTGGTGGCCCTGTACTACGCGGTCTTCGCGGCAGGCGTTCGTGCGCCGCAGTCGGTCGATGCGATGGCGATGGTCTACATGGCGGTCACCCTGGCCTGGCTGCTGATCGCGCTGCAATTCGTCAACCCGACACAGCTGGTCAGCCGCGTCAAGGAACATCCAAAGACGGCCTGAGGCCGACCCCCATGAAGATCACGCAAGTCGATACGGTCCACGCGGCCGCCTATCCCAACATCCTGTGGGTGCAGATCCACACCGACACCGGCCTGGTGGGCCTGGGGGAAACCTTTCGTGGCGCCCAGGCCGTGCAGGCGCAGATCCATGAACTGATCGCGCCCTACCTGCTGGGAAAGGATCCGCTCGCCATCGAAGCCCACAGCCAGCACCTGCTGTACGGCTATGTCGGCTTTGCCAGCAGCGGTGCCGAAACGCGCGCCGCTTCGGCGATCGACATCGCCCTGTGGGATCTGTTCGGCCAGGTCACGCAACAGCCGCTCAACCAGTTGCTCGGCGGCGCCGTGCGCGAACACGTCCCGGTCTACAACACCTGCGCGGGCTACACCTACAACAAGGCCCCACAGCGTCGCTCGGTGACGCAGGCCAGCGCCGACGCCGCGCCCGAAGGGCCTTACGAGGACCAGGTTGCATTCGTCAAGCGCCCAGCGGCGTTGGCCGAAAGCCTGCTGTCCGAGGGCTACAAGGCGATGAAGATCTGGCCCTTCGATCCCTTCGCCCAGGCCAGCGGCGGCCAGTCGATTTCGGCCCGCGACCTGGACACTGCGCTCGAGCCATTCCGCGAAATCCGGCGCGCTGTCGGCTACGAGATGGACATCATGGTGGAGCTCCATTCGATGTGGAACCTGCCGATGGCCGTGCGGATCGCGCAGGCGCTCGAGGAGTTCAAGCCCTACTGGATCGAGGACCCGATCCAGATGTCCAACCTGGACACGATCGCCGAATTCCGTTCGCGCACCCGAGTTCCGGTCTGCGGCAGCGAGACGCTGGCCACCGTTCAGCCATTCATCCAACTGCTCAAGAACAATGCGGTGGACTATGTGATGCTGGACCTGGGCTGGGTCGGGGGTCTCTCCGAAGCCAGGAAGATCGCGGCCCTGGCGAAGGCCTTTCACAAGCCCGTCGCGCCGCATGACTGCACCGGTCCGGTCGTGCTCACGGCGTCGCTTCATCTGGCGATGAGCACGACCAACGTGGTGCTGCAGGAAGTGGTGCGCGCGTACCTGGGGGGCTGGTATCGCGAACTCGTGACGCGATTGCCCGATGTCCGCGCCGGCCATGCAACGGTTCCGCCCGGCGCAGGCCTGGGCCTGGCGCTGTCGCCGGCGTTGCTGCACCGGCCTGACGTCACCATCCGCAGTACGAAGTTGTGAGCGGATGGCGATGCATCTGAGCGTGACGCCCGAGACCACGCTGTGCAGCGGAGCGCTGACGGCGACGCTGGCGCCGGCTGCAGGTGGACGTATCACCAGCCTCAGCTCCGGCACAGCCGCGGGCGAAACAATCGACTGGCTGGTGCCGCTCGCCGACGCCGTGCGCGCCGCCGGTTTCGAATCCACGCAGTGGCCCAAGGCCGGCTGCTATCCCCTGGTGCCGTTCTCGAACCGCATCCGCGACGGCCGCTTGGCCGGCACGCAGGGCAGGGTGCAGTTGCCGCTCCATCCGGGGGAACGGCACGCGCTGCACGGCGTCAGCCAGCAGCGTCCATGGCACCTCGAGCAACACGCAGCGGACCGCGCCACCATGACCTATGTCCATGTGCCGGGGGATCACGGCTGGCCATGGGCTTTTCGGGCCGAGCAGGGAGTGGAGCTCGACTCCGCAGGCATCACGCTGAGCTTGCGGGTCACCAACGACGACCGGGAGCCGATGCCAGGCGGTGGCGGCTTCCATCCCTATTTCCCGGCCCGCTTCGCGCACAGCCTGCAGTTCGATGCGCGCACCGTCTGGCCGGCGGACGCCGAATTCCTCGCGAGCACGCCGGTGCCGACCGGTCCGGCGGACTACTACGCGTCGGCGAACGCCTTGCCCGATGTCGAATGCACCCGCTACTACGGCGGGTGGAACGGACAAGCGCGGATGGCGGCGACCGATGGTCCCGCCATCGAACTGCTAGCCAGCTCTGCACTGCAGCACCTGGTGTTGCATCGGCCGGGTCCGGGAGCGTACTTCTGCGTGGAACCGGTCTCGCATGTCGCGGACGCCGCCAACCTGGCTGCGGCGCGCGCCGACACCGGCTGGCGGGTGCTCGCGCCCGGCGAGGCGATGACATGCAACCTGCGCCTGTCCGTCTCTTCCCTGTCGAGGCAGGCCAATGACACACCCCGCGCAACCACACGAGACCGACGACATGACTGAACCGACAACTCCCCTCAGGACTGCCCTGGACGGCATCTCAGGCATCCTGGTGACGCCCTTTGACGATGCGGACCACATCGCGCCCGATCGCCTGGAGCCCATCGTCGACCGCGCCATCGAGGCGGGCGTCCATGTGCTGGTGGCGAACGGCAACACCAGCGAGTTCTTCGGCCTGACCATGGCGGAGGCCGAGCGCATGGTGCATGCCGCGGCGGAACATGTCCATGGCCGCGTGCCCTTGCTGGGTGGCGTGGGGCGCAGCGTCCACGACGCCTGCGCCCTGGCGCGTGCCTCACGCAAGGCAGGTGCCGCTGCCCTGATGGTGCATCAGCTGACGGACCCCTTCGTCGCGCCCAGCGGTGTGGTCACGTATGTGCGCCGGGTCGCCGACGCGGCGGACGGCCTGCCTGTCGTGCTCTATCTGCGTGACGACGCGATCGGCCTGCCGGTCATCGAGGCCCTGTGCCGAATTCCGCAGGTCATCGGCGTGAAATGGGCGTCGCCCACGCCCTTGCGCCTGGTGCAGGCCATGGCGCAGGTGGCCGATCGCGGCCTGGCCTGGGTGTGCGGACTGGCCGAGCCCTGGGCCCCGCCGATGTACGCGGTGGGCGCCCGCGGCTTCACCTCGGGGCTGATCAACGTACGGCCCGACCTGTCCATGCGCATTCACGCCGCGTTGGCGAAGGGGGATCACCAGCTGGCGATGGAATTGATCGGCGGCATCGCGAGCTTCGAGGAATTGCGCACGCATGAGCGCAACGGCTCGAACGTGAGCGTGGTGAAAGCGGCGCTGCAATACGCGCGGCGAGACTGCGGCGCGGCCCGGCCGCCCAGCACCTGGCCGCTGCCGGAAGCGGACCTGGCGCAGCTCAAGCGGCTGGTCGACGGCTGGAAATAGCATGGAACGCCGCTTCTTCGCCGGCCTCCTGTTCGGCCTCATCGCCGCTGCGGGCTGGCCTGTTGCCGCACAGACTTATCCAGCCCACCCGGTGAAGCTGGTCATCCCGGTTCCGCCCGGCGGCAGCGCCGACGTGGTCGGGCGCCTGCTTGCCACTGCGGCGTCGACGGAGCTGGGGCAGCCCATCATCGTCGACAACCGTGCCGGAGCCGCCGGCAGCGTGGGAACGGCGTCGGCGCTGAAGGCGCCGGCCGACGGCTACACGCTGGTCCAGTGCAGCATTGGCAGCTGCGCCATCAATGCGAGCCTGTACAAGAACATTGGCTACGATCTGTTCAAGGACATGGCGCCGGTGATCCTGCTGGGCGCATCGATCAATGTGCTCACCGTCAACAACGAGTCGGGCATCCGCAGCGTGAAGGACCTGGTCGACCAGGCCAGGCGCCAGCCCATGGCCTACGCATCTTCGGGCGTGGGCGCGTCCAACCACCTCGCCGCCGAGTTGCTCAAGAAGATGGCGGGCATCGAGATGACCCATGTGCCATACAAGGGATCGGGGCCTGCCATCACCGACCTCATCGGCGGCCAGGTCCCGGTGTTCTTCGACAACGAGCCTTCCATCCTGCCCTTCATCAAGCAGGGCAAGGTGCGTGCGCTGGCGGTGACGGGCAAGACGCGCTCGGCCAATCTGCCGGATGTCCCGACGATGGAAGAACTGGGTTTTGCCGGCTTCGTCATCGAGCCGTGGTATGCCTTCGCGGCCCCGGCGGGCACGCCTGAGCCGGCGATCCGGCGGCTCAATACAGCGTTCAACAACGCGCTGAACCAACCGGCGGTGCGCGACAGGATGGTCGCTATGGGCATTACCCCGGCGGGCGGCTCGCCCGAAGCGCTGGGTCGCCTGATCCGCAGCGAATACACACGCTGGGCGGAGTTGATCCGCGTGCAAGGTATCAAGGGAGATTGAGGGCCAGCGGCCGCAATGCGGTGCGGATACACCCACGCGCGGCGGTGCTTCGTTGCGGCTCGACGGCCTCAGCCATCGGCCGACATTCCGCCAAGGCTGGACACACCGTCGAGGTGACCGGCTGCGACGCCGCGAAGGCGCGGGCGTTGGCCGAGCAGGACGGAGTCGGCGCGACGGCGAGCCCCTTCGGCGCCGCTCCGATCGGGAACATCGTGCGCCGGTTTCTGCCCCAGGCGCTGGGATCGGGCCGCAGCGAGAGCCGTCTTTCAACAGCGATGGCCGTCTTGCCGCTCCTAGACGCCCGACAACACTGCGTCCATTGCTGATACAAGCGCGCTGGCCTGCGCGGCCACGTTGTCGACCGGTCGCTTCAAGACCTTGGCAGGCAAAGGCGCCGCATAGTGCGCCAGCGCATGCAGACGCTGGCCTTTGACCATGATGATCGGACACAGCGCGGTCGGCACCTTGGTCGCTGCATCGAGCACCGCCAGCGGCATGGTCAGCCGCGTGGGCAGGGCATCGAGCAGGTCGCTCTGAATCACGACCACGTAAGGGATACCGCCGGCCGCACTGCTGCTTGGATTTGCAAAAACGTCATACTGCGCCATCAGTCAGTCGCTCACCACGGGCGCAAGTCGGCGCCGGGAATCCCGTGCGTTTCGAAGCGGGCGTTCTGGGCTGCAATCCATTCACCAAACTCGGCTTCAAACGCCTTCCTGCGCGCGGTGCGGCTGGCCTTGTCGTGGGTGGCTCGCAGCGCTTCGTATTGCTCGGCCGAAAGGATCACGGTGTCGATCTGACCGGCCTTTTCCACGAACACTGGTGCGCGCTTGGCCTGGGCGCAAAGGCTGCCAAAACGGTTCTTGGCTTCGGTGGCGGTGACACGCATCGTGGTTTCCTCGAGTGATTGGCTATTTTAGCCATTCTTGTGGCAGAGAGGATTTCAGGGCGAGCGCAACTGCCGCCTCAAGGCATGAGAGTACAAGGAGTCGAATCCCGTCCTGGTTGATTGCCAGCGATCAGTCGCTCGAACACATCCGGCCCGCCCATCTGACCGCCTTTGAGCATGAGCTCGACGCCATCCAACAGCGCTTCATCGCTGTGCAGCCGGCATAGAGGCACGCCGGGCGCGAGCAGGCCTCGGTAAGAAAGCGCCCAGGCATCGAGGGCGCGCACCGCCAGGCTGGAAGTGTCGCCACCAGCGATGCCCACTCGTCGCACCGCAGGCGTCTTGCGCAGCACCTCCTTGAGCAGTTGCCCGCCCGCGCGTGCCAAGGCGCCGGAAGGCACTGCGGCGCGTGAGCCGTCGATGCCGACTGTGCACGCGAGCACGTTCCGTCCCGACGCGAGTTGTGAAGCGGCGTCCAGCACGGCGCTGGCCAGGTAGTCCACGTCGCGAGAAGCCAGACGCTCGGCAGACAGCCGCATCACCTCGAAGGTGGAACTCGCCGCCGCCACCTGCGCTGCCGTCACTGGCGACAGGCTACCGGCCAGCACCAGGACGGGACCTTCCGCCGCGGCGATGGCTCTGGGTCGAGGCGCGGGCTCCCGGTGAATGGCCCGCGCCACCGCTTCCACGACGCTGCTCGGGCCGACCGCCAGCAACGGCTCTTGCTGCGCCAGCGTCCACAGTTGCCGTCCCAGCAAGGCCAAGTGCGAGGGCTCGGCCACGTCCCACAGCAGCGGGCTGCTGTGCTTCGCAGCGCGCAGAGACAGCGCTTCGTCGCCCTCCGCATACGCGGTCCAGGGAATGAGGACGATGTCCTTCAAACCTTGCCGCGACAGGTGCAACCGCAGGTCGGCCTCGTTGATCGGCGTCACTGGATGCTGGCTCATCGTGGGATGCCGATCGATGCGGAACACCTCACCCTGCGCGCCCGCCGTGGCGAAGAGGTTGCCGAACAGGCAGTAGCGGCCCAGGTTGGGCTGGCCGCCGACGATGGAAAGCCGTGGGGCGCCTAGCGCCGGCGCCAGCGTGCGCACCGCCTCGCCGATGCTGCCCACCTGTGGCGCACTGTCGAATGTGGAGCAGGTCTTGTAGTGCAGCACGCGGGGCTTCAGCGCGCGCGCCAGTGCGGCGACCGGGGCCAACTCATCTCGCATGGCCTTGGGTGTCATCGAGCGCGCCGCACCGGCGATGCCGATGCAGTCCAGGGCACCTGCGGAGTCGAGGCGCTTCGCGTCCGGTGTGCCCAGGAAGAGCAGGGTGCGCAGCCCCGCGCGCGCTGCCGTGCCCAGGGCATCGGTGGCGCCGGTGAAGTCGTCGCCGTAAAAGAGGAGGGCAGCAGATGGATTCATTTGCCGCCGAAGAAGCGCAGGGCGGCGGCCAGTTCGGGCGCGCTTCGGGCGGCGTCCTCCAGCGGCATGCCGGCACGCACCGCGGTCCAGGCCTGCCGCAGGCTGGCCACGCCGGCTGCAGCGCCATCCGGGTGCGCGAGGATCCCGCCTCCCGCCATGAACAGCAGGTCGTCGCGGCCGATGGCCTGCCAGGTGGCGGGAACGGTGCCAGCCCACTGGCCGGAAGAGAAGGCGGGCAGCACGGCATCGTCCATGTCGGGGGTCAGCGGCGTGTAGCAGGCGCGCGCCGATGCCACCACCTCGTCGTCGTCCTGCGCGAACTTGCCTTGCAGGCCGTGCACGTGCATGTGGTCCACGCCCGCCAGACGCCATAGCGCCTGGTAGGCATCGAAGCCGATGCCCAGCAGCGGATGCCGCGACATCGCCCCGTAGCCGTTGCGATGGCCGTGCAGCGCCAATGGCGTGCGGCGACGCAGGGTCTGAACGGCGGAGAAGCCGCACCAGTTCAGGCTCACCATCACGCAGCTGCCGCCCTCGCGCTGCACCAGTTCGGCGTGGCGCAGCATGGCGTCGGTCTCGTCGCTGATGTTGAACGCCACCATCACATGCTTGCCGGTTCGCTCCTGGTGCGCGCGCACGGCGGCCATCACGGCCGGCACGCGCTCGGAAAGGGGGGCGTGGTCTGGATTAGCGCAGACCTCGTCGTCCTTGATGAAATCCACGCCCGCAGCGCACAGCCGCGCCACGAGCGCGGCGGTGTCCCCGGCCGACATGCCGACGTTGGGCTTGAGGATGGTGCCCAGCATCGCACCCTGCGTCACGCCGGTGAGGCGACGCGTGCCGGGGATCCCATGCGCCGGCTGGTCGAAGCGCGAGCGGTAAGCCGCGGGCACCTCCATGCGCTCCAGGCGCAGGCTGGTGACTTCGCCGAGGTCGTACAGGTTGCCGGCTACCGTGGCCGCCAATGTGGGCAAGTTGGTGCCGATGTTCTCCACCGGATATGCGATGCGAACCTGGAAGCGCCGATATGGGCCCTTCGTCCCCTTGCGCTGCAGCCAAGCGTTGGGCAGTGCGGGCTCGTCGACCGATTCAAGCGGCTGGATGGCCTCCACCACCGCGCGGGCGCGCTCGCGCAGCGCATCGGTCTCGCCCTCCACCCGAGTGAAGGTGCCGCAGGACTGCTCGCCGGCCATCACCTCTGAAACGTGGGCAGGATCGAGCGGCGTCTCGACGAGATACGTGGCGCGGATGCGTTCGGTCACCGTGCAACCTCCGTGCCTTGCATTGCGCAGTGGAGGCTCATAGCGTGTCCAGATCGGGGAAGGGACGCACCGGCTCGCGTCCATCCCATCCCTCGGCCGCTTCGCGGATCATGCGGAAGAGCTTGCCCTTGGGGCCCGCCACTTCCGACAGCTCGATGGTCGCGCCGGGGTGGTACCCGCCGTCGGCGGTCCGGTCCTGGAAATAGACGAAGCGCCCGCGCTCGCCGACCTCGCCGGCCATGCATACCTCGAAACCGGCTGCTTCCGCGCGCTTCAGGTCTTCGTCGAAGTTCTCGGTCCAATACGCGAAGTGCTGCGCGCCCACATGGCCGGCTCGCTGGAAGTCGCGGTACATCGAGGGCACGTCATTGCGCGTCTGCAGCAACTCCACCTGCAGCCCGCCCGCGTTCGCCAGCGCCACCGAGTTGTGCGGTTCGTAGCTTTCGCCGCGATAGCTGTAGTTGCGGATGGGTACGCGCGGGTTGTAGAACCACGGCCCGACGCCGAGAACGCGCGACCAGTAGTCCATGGCCGCCTCGATATGGGGAACGAGATAAGCCACCTGCCGGATCTCGCCGAAGAATCTGCTCATGAGAAATGCCTTGCTGGGGCCCGCCGCATCGGACGGGGCGTTGAGAAAAGAACTACTTGCCGAGAAAGCCGGTGGAGAACCATGGCACCGCGGCCACGAGGACGAGGCCGACCATCAGTGCCACCAGGTAGCCCCAGATCGGGCGGATGCCTTCCACCGGGTCTACCTTGCCGATGGCGCAGGCCGCGTAGTAGCCGACGCCGAAAGGCGGCGCGAAGAGGCCCAGGCCCATCGCCAGGACCACCACCATTGCGTAGTGCACCTCGTGCACGCCCACCGCGCGGGCAATGGGGAACATCAACGGGCCGAAGAGCACGATGGCCGGGATGCCTTCCAGCACGCTGCCCAGCACGAGGAAGGCGACGACCGAGACCGCGATGAACCCGGCCTTGCCGCCTGGCATCGCCTCCATGGCCGCGGCCAGGTCGTGCGCGAAGCCCGACTGCGTCAGGCCCCAGGCCATGCCGGTCGCCGCACCGATGATGAAGATGATGGCGCCCGAAAGCGCAGCCGTCTCGATGAGCATCGGCAGGAGGCGCTTGACGTCGAACTGGCGGTACAGGAGCAAGCCTGCCAGCACCGAGTAGGCGATGCCGATGGTCGACACCTCGGTGGCAGTGGCCACCCCCTCGACCACCGCAGCGCGGATGACGAAGGGCAGGGCAACCGCCGGCAGCGCATAGACGAAGGCCTTGCCGATTGCACGGCCGCTGGCGCGCTCCACGCCCGAGAGGTCTTCGTGCCGGTAGCGCCACCATACGACGGTGCACAGCGCCACCCCCAGCACCAGGCCCGGCACGAGGCCGCCGGTGAACAGCGCCGCGATCGACACGCCGGTCACCGAGCCGATGGTGATGAGCACAATCGACGGCGGAATGGTCTCGGTCTGCGCGCCGGTGGTGGAAAGCAGCGCCACCAGGTCGCCGGGTCTTGCGCCGCGCTTTTTCATCTCGGGGAACAGCACCGGCGCGATGGCTGCCATGTCCGCCGCCTTCGAGCCGGAGATGCCGGAGACCAGGTACATGCCGCCGATCAGCACATAGCTCAGGCCGCCCCGCACATGGCCTAGCAGGCTGGCGAGGAACTGCACCATCGCCTTGGCCATGCCGGTCATCTCGATCAGGAGGCCCAGGAACACGAACAGCGGCACCGCCAGGAGGATGAGGTGCGACATGCCCTCGTCCATGCGACCCACCAACACCAGCATCGGCGTCTTCGTCGTCAGCGCGAGAAAACCGAAGGTGGCCAGGGCGAAGGAAAAGGCGATCGGTACGCCGGCGAACACGCAGGCTCCGACCACACCGCCGAAGAAGATCAGCAGGTTGAGCTTGCCCAAGGGCACGAGCATCGGGGCCATCCACCAGAAGGCGCCGCACAGCACGCCGACCAGCACCAGCGCGGCGAGCGTGCGGCCCGCCGTGCTCACTCGCAACAGGCGAAGCAGGCTCACCAGCACCATCAGTCCCACGCCCACCGGCAGCGCCGAGGCGCGCCAGGCATTGCTGATTTCCAGCGCGGGCGTGACGACGATGGCCTCCTCCGAGGCGTACTCGAAGGCGGGATGCGCGACGAGCAGCAGGAAGGCCAGCGAGGCGGCCAGCGCCAGCACATCGAGGAAGGCGCGCGTGTCGGGCGACGCCTTGGCGACGAAGGCAGTCATCCGCATGTGCTCGCCGCGGCGGAGTGCCACCACCGCGCCCAGCATCGACATCCACAGGAACATGATCCCGGCCAGTTCATCGGACCAGACCAGCGGTGAATGGAACACGTAGCGCGACACCACGCCCGCCAGTAGCACCACGATGTCGGCCAGCACCAGCCCCGCCGCCGGGAGCTCGGTGAGCCGGCCCAGCCAGCGGTCCAGCGTGTCCACGCCGGCGCGCCAGCCGGTGGACGCTGCCAGTCCCTGCTCACGCGCGCCGTGCATGCCCAGGGTGGGGGCTGCGCTCATGTCAGGACACCTTGCCGGCCGTGGCTTCGAGCAGGCTCCACGCTTCGCCGCCGAACTTGTTCTTCCATTCGGAATAGAAGCCGGACTTCTGCAACTGTGCGCGGAAGCTGTCGGGCGCGGCGGTGTTGAAGGCCATGCCCTTGGCTGCGAGGTCCGCCTGCAGCGATTCATTCAGCTTGCGCAGGTCTTCGCGCTGCTGCAGACCGCCTTCGTTGAAGGCACGCGAAACGATGGTCTTCAGGTCGTCGGGCAGGCTCTTCCAGGCGCGGCCGTTGACCACCAGGTGGTAGCCGTCCCAGCTATGGTTCGTGACCGAGCAGAACTTCTGCACCTCGTACAGCTTGGCCGTCTGCACGATGGCCAGCGGGTTCTCCTGCGCATCCACCACCTTGGTCTGCAGGGCGGAGTACACCTCGGAGAATTGCAGGCTGGTGGGCGAGGCGCCGAGCGACTTGAACAGGGAAATGCCCATGGGGCTCACCGGCACGCGGATCTTCAGCCCCTCCAGATCGGCTGCCGTCTTGATGGGCTTGGTGCTGGTGGTGATCTGACGGAAGCCGTTGTCCCACATCTTGTCGAAGGTGTAGAGGCCGACCTTGGCGAAGGCGGCGCGGATCGCGTCTCCGAGCTTGCCGTCGACCGCGCTCCAGACCTGCTCGTAGTGGGAGAAGGCGAAGCCAACGGCGGTGATGGCGCTGATGGGCGCCAAGGTGGCGATCACCATGGTGCCGGGGTTGAAGATCTCCAGCCCGCCGCTGCGGACCTGCGCCAGCATGTCGGTGTCCCCGCCAAGCTGGTTGTTGGGGAAGACCTTGATCTCCATGCGCCCCTTGCTCTCGCTGGCGATGCGGACCGCCACCTCATTGGCGCGCACGTTCAGCGGATGGGTCACCGGCAGGTTGTTGCCGAACTTGAAGCTGAACTCCGGCGCGGCATGGGCCAGGCGCGGCAAAGCGCCGACCAGGCCGGCGGCGGGCAGCGCGGAAAAGCTGCGCAGCAGGCTGCGGCGGCTGAAGAGGGGCGATTGGCTCATGTCTTTGTCTCCTGTCTGTGAGGTCTGCCGTCGATGAAGAGGCCGGCGCGTGATGTTGTGGGCTGATGGTGCCCGCCGCCGGGGGAAGATAGGGCGGCCGGGCACCAGGCGCAAACCGCAAGTCTGATGGGTTTTGATGGATCTCGCAGCAGGGCGCGCTCAGTTGCAGCGCACATGCATGCCACCGTCCACCAGCAGCTCCACCCCGTTGATATAGCGCGCCTCGTCGGAAGCGAGGAACACCGCCGCGTTCGCCACGTCCCAGCCGTCGCCCATTCGCCCGGTGGGAGAAAGGCGGTGGCGGGCGGCCACCATCTCTTCAGTGCTCTGGTAGAAGCCCGAGATCTGGTTGTAGATGTGCGGCGTGTCCATCACGCCCGGAAGAATGCAGTTGGCCCGGATGCCCTTGGCCGCGTATTGCAGCGCCACGCTCTGGGTGAGCGAGTTCACCGCGCCCTTGGAGGCGGCGTAGGCGCAGTAGGCGTAGCCCGTCCAGCGCACGCCGCCCAGCGCACCGATGTTGACGATAGCCCCTCGGCGCTGCGCCTCCATCAGCGGCAGCACCGCCTTGCAGGTGAGGAACATGCTCTTCACATTCACCGTCATCACTCGGTCCCAGGTCTCTTCGGTGGTTTCCACCGGGCCGCCTTGGGAGGTGATGCCGACATTGTTGTGCAGGATGTCGACGTGGCCATAGCTCTCCAGCGCCACCCCCACGGCGTGCTGCACCTGGTCATAGGCGGTCACGTCCGCCGCCACGGCCTGCGCAGCAAAGCCTTCGCCGCGGATCAGGTCGGAGGTGGCCTGGGCCAGCGCCGCGTCCCGGTCGACCGCGACGACCTTGGCGCCGTGACGCGCATAGGCCACCGCGGCTGCCTTGCCGTTGCCCCATCCCTCGCCGGCCGCGCCGGCGCCGAACACGAGGGCGACGCGGCCCTTCAGTCTTTCGCTTGTCGTCTCCATCAATGCTCCAGATGCCTTCTGTTTTGCTGCGGCAGGGCTTGTCGCGAGCTGGGTGCTTACGATAGGCTCGCTGCCCGCGTGGCCCAAGCCAGCGTGCTGATGGTTTTTGATTGATTGATGGAGACGACCTAACGATGACGCGCAGCCTTCCGGGCCTAGCCGATGTGGCGCGCCTCGCCGGCGTGTCCACTGCCACGGTGGACCGAGTGCTGCACCGCCGCCCGGGCGTGCGGCAGGCCACGGTACAGCGGGTGGTGCAGGCGGCCGCGCAGCTCGACTACTTGCCGCGCCACGAGTTGCACGCCACGCTCGCGCCCGAGCCCATGCAGCTGCTGTTCGTCCTGCCCGATCGCAGCAGCCGGTTCCTGCGCATGCTGGGCGAATGGGTGGGCTACTCGCAGGAGCACTGGGCGCCCTTCAATGTCAACTGCAAGACCGCCTTCATCGAGAGCTTCGACCCGGAAGCGCTGGCCTCCCTGTTGCGCCGGCGCGGCCGGCGGGTGGATGGCGTGGCCTTCATGGCCCTGGAACACCCTGTGGTTCGCGAAGCCGTCGACCGACTGGCCGAGCATGGTGTGCCCTCGATCACGCTGGTGTCGGACCTGTCGCACTCCAGGCGAGTGGCGTACGTGGGCTTGGACAATCGTGCGGCCGGCCGCACCGCGGCCTACCTCATCGGCCGATTCCTCGGCCCGTCGCGACGCGCGAAGGTGGCGATGATCGCCGGGTCACTCAGCTACCGCGCGCACGAGGAGCGCGAGGCCGGTTTCATGCAGCTCCTGGCCGAGCAATATCCGCAGCTGCAGGTGCTTGGCCTGCGCGAGGGCTACGACGACGAGCGCACCAACTATCGCACCACACTGGCGTTGCTGGAGCAGCACAGGGACCTGGCCGCCATCTACAACATCGGCGGCGGCGCCGAAGGCGTAGGCCGCGGCCTGAAAGAGAGCGGACAGGAGCACCGCGTGGTCTTCATCGGCCACGGCCTTACCCCCGACACTCGCGCCCTGCTGATCGACGGTACGATGGACGCGGTCATCAATCAGAGCCCGCAAAGCGCCATACTTACTTGCGTGCGCATCTTCACCAACCTGCGCGACAGGCGCGACATGATGTCCGGGGTGGAGGCCACTCGAAGCCAGGTGATCTTCAGGGAAAACCTACCCTGATCAAGGTTAGCGGAGGTACCGCGTGGGCGATCGGGAATTGCCAGAGGGCGGCAGCAAGGGTTGCCTCGAGCGCGCATAGGAGAGCATCACATTCCTGGGGGTGTGCGGTGCAGTCTTCTTGCTCCCTGCCTATGCTGCGAGCGGCACCTGATCCTCAGCGCCGAAACCTGGGTGCCACCTCTCGAAGGACGTGTGCAACTCGTCATTCAGCACCTGCGTGGGTTCTGTCGCGATAAGCCGATTGAGGCGAGTTGATGCCGGAATCGGTCCGGGTCAATGGACGGCGAGACTGTCGAAGTGGTCGGCATGTGTAAATGCCAGGTCACCGGGGCAGCGCAACTGCCCCTTCTTGATCATGTGCATGGTCTCGATGCCAGCGATCAGGCGGCCAGCACAGTGAAAGGACTTGAATCCCATCATGAGCGCCCCACCGGGTGCTTGCGCCGACGAAACACCTTGGCCAATACGGGCAGCATCTTCAATGACCAGCGGTGGACGGTGGCGTGGTCGACCAGCACACCGCGCTCTGCCATCATCTCTTCAAGGTTGCGCAAGCTCAACTGATACGCCGCGTACCAGCGAACGCACACCAGCATGAGTTCAAGCGGAAAATGCAGCCGCTTAATCACCCCTCGCAGAGTCGAGTTCTGAAGTTGGACGTGCAGCCGGTACCATGGCTGCATTTTGGCAGCGCGGCTTATCGCGACAGAGCCCTGAATGCTGCCGTTATCAGCCAAGGTGTTTCATTGGCGCAAGCACGCGGTGGGGCGCTCGGCGATACCTCGAAATTCAATTTCGTCAGCAGGCATGTCAACTTGCAATCGCCGGACGCCCTCTGCGACTCACGCAGCTTCTATGCTGAACTTCCAGCCTGCCTTTTCGAGTTCCGATCGCAGAGCCTGACGCTGCGCTGGCGTGCGCGCCTGCAGAGGGGGGCAGGTACGCGCCCATTCGGGATCGTCATAGCGCAGAGCCAGCGCAGCCTTCACGCTCGACACGAGCGCCTCCTTGGCCAATACGCTGCGCTGTGCCGCCGCACGCGCGGCGGCTGTGCGGCCTTCGTCGCGGCCCTGCAGGCGCCAGGCGATCTGAGCGTCGGCGGCCGTGAGATTGGTGGTGGCCGAGATGCAGCCGGCGAAGCCCTCCTGCGTCGCGTCGCACAGCGTTGCCTCGGAACTCGGGAACACGTCGAAGCCGGGCACGGCCTTCACCACTGCGCGCGAGTAGGCCAGCTCGCCCGAGCTGTCCTTGATGCCTGCCAGCAGGCCGGCGTGTTGCCTGGCCAGTACAGCCACCGTTTCGATCGGCCAGGGCACGTTGGTGTTCTGGGGGATGTGATAGAGGTAAAGCGCGAGCGCTCCGGGCTTGAGCCGCTCAACGAGGGCATCGACATACCCCAGCAACGCCGTGCCGTCGGGGCCCGGGTAGAAGAAGGGCGGCAGCACCAGCGCACCGGCGAAGCCAAGGTCGGCAGCGGCCTGCGTCAACACCGCACTGTCGTCCAGCGCGCACACGCCTGTACCTACCATGAAGCGCTCCATCGGTAGGCCCGCGTCCTTGACGCTCTGCATCACGGCGAGGCGCTGGCGGACGCTGAATGAGGTGGCCTCGCCGGTGGTGCCCAGCAGGTTGATGGCATCGCAGCCTTCCTCGAGCAGGCGGCGCAGATGCGGCAGCAGGCGCGCGATGTCCGGCGAGAAATCAGGATGTACGGGCGTGGCGGCGGCGGCGATGACGCCGCGGAGGCGGGACGTGGTCACGGTGGGTCTCCGGAAGGAATGAAGAAGGGGCAATGCGGTCAGAAGCAGTAGCGTCGCGCGGGGTCGTCGGCCAGAGATGCACGCGCTGGGCGTGCGCGGAATCCGCTCCGGGCAGCGCCGGTGGCGCCACGCAGTCCGGCTCGATCGATGGCAGCGCGTTCATTCCCTCGGGCCGCGCCCGGGCACCAGGAAGTCGAAATCGCAGCCCTCGTCGGCCTGCAACACGCTGCGGTGGAACAGTGCTGCGTAGCCACGATCGGGCACCGGCGCGGCGGCCGCTGGAGGCGCCGCGCCCGCGGCCTCGCGGCGACGCGCCAGCTCGGCATCGTCCACCAGCAGGTCGATGCGGCGCCCGATCACGTCGAGCGCGATGCGGTCGCCGTTCTGCACCAGGCCAAGCGGTCCTCCGGCCGCAGATTCGGGCGAGATGTGCAGCACGATGGTGCCGAAGGCGGTGCCGCTCATGCGTGCGTCGGAGATGCGCACCATGTCCTTCACGCCCTGCGTCGCGAGCTTGCGCGGGATGGGCAGATAGCCGGCCTCCGGCATGCCCGGCGCGCCGCGCGGGCCGGCATTGCGCAGCACCAGTACGTCGTCCGCTGTCACGTCCAGCTCGGGATGATCGATGCGCTCGGTGAGGTCCTCGACCGACTCGAACACCACCGCGCGGCCGGTATGCCGCATCAGTGCGGGCGATGCCGCGGACTGCTTGATGATCGCGCCGCGCGGCGCTAGGTTGCCCTGCAACACCGCCATGCTGCCCATCGCCTTTATCGGCGATGTGCGAGGCCGGATCACTGTCTGGCCGGGCACGTCCTCCGCGGTCGCCATGTAGTCGCGCAGCGTGCCCCCCGTCACCGTGGGTGTGTTGAGGTCGAGCAGGTTTTGGAGCTCCCGCATCAGGCGCGGCACCCCGCCGGCCCAATGGAAATGCTCCATGTAGTGGTCGCCCGAGGGCTTCAGATCGACCAGCACCGGCACGTCGCGGCCGAGCTGGTCGAAGACATCGAGATCGATCTTCAAGCCGAGCCGGCCAGCCGCGGCCGTCAAGTGGATGAGGCCGTTCGTCGAGCCGCCGATCGCCTGCATCACGATCAGTGCGTTGCGAAATGCCGCCTCCGTCATCAGCGCCGATGGCTTGGGTCCGCCGTTCTTTGCCATGGCGGCGGCGAACATGCCGCTCGCCTCGGCCGAACGCAGCCGGTCGGCGTGGGTGGCGGGGATGGTGGCCGAGCGGGGCAGGGCTAGGCCCATGGCTTCGACCATGCAGGCCATGGTGCTGGCCGTGCCCATCACCATGCAGGTGCCAGGCGTCGGTGCCAGGCGCTCGTTGATGAACTCGATCTGCTGTTCGTCGATGCGTCCGCCCCGGTGCTCGCCCCAGAGGCGCCGACAGTCGGTGCAGGCGCCGAGCTGCTCGCCTTTGTAGTGGCCGACCAGCATCGGCCCAACCGGCACGATCACCGTGGGTACGTCGGCCGACGCCGCCGCCATCATTTGCGCAGGGATGGTCTTGTCGCAGCCGCCGATGAGTACCACCGCATCCATCGGCTGGGCGCGCACCATCTCCTCGGTGTCCATCGCCATCAGGTTGCGCAGGAACATGCTCGTCGGATGTGCGAACGATTCGTGGATCGAGATCGTCGGGAACTCCATCGGCAGCGCGCCCGAGAGCATCACGCCGCGCTTGATTGCTTCCACCAGCTTCGGCACGTTGCCGTGGCATGCGTTGTAGTCGCTGAAGGTGTTAGCAATGCCCACGATCGGGCGCGACAGCGCGTCGTCCGACAAGCCCATGGCCTTGATGAAGGCCTTGCGAAGGAAGAGCGAGAAATCCGGGTCGCCGTAGGAGGTCAATCCTTTGCGCATGCCTTGGGTCATGAGAGGTCCTGTGAACGATGTTGCGGTCCGGGATGGAGAGCCACAGCGATCAAAGTATCAATAATGTGGATAGATATGTCAATAATGTATGCGGCGCTGCGGCTTCTATGGAAACGTTCGCCCGGGTAAACCCCTGAACAATGTCGCCGACAGCATACGTATTATTGACAATATGCCGAGCATTCTTGCGTGAAGCGGCGCATCCCGGGTCTGGTCCCGGATCCATCCACAGGAGACACTCATGACGGTTTACCCATGCGCGAAGGCCCTGGCAGGCCTGCGTACCGCCCGCCGAACTGCAGCGGCGATCGTCCTGGCCGGTACGGCCGTCGCGCTGGTCGGCACGCCCGCTATTGCGCAGCAGCAGACCCTCACCATGTGGAGCCACTGGCCGGACGAAGCCTCCAAGCGCGGCTTCATCGAGGAGCGCGTCAAGCAGTTCGAAGCGGCCACGCCGCAGTGCAAGGTGAATCTGCAGTTCGTGCAGAAGGCCGACCTCTACACCTCGGTGAAGACCTCGGTGCGCACCGGCCAGGCGCCAGACATCTTCTGGCTCGAACCCGACGAGATCGCGTTCGCGAAAGGCGGCTACCTCGAGCCGCTGGACAACTACATCAACCTTGCCAACCTGGAGGATTGGGCCAAGCGCTCGTGGACCTGGAACGGCAAGGTCTACGCGATGCCGCAGGAGGCCTACTCGGTGGAGCTCTACTACAACCGCGACCTCATGAAGAAGATCGGCGTGACCCCGCCGGCCGGCATGCAGATGACGCAGGCGCAGTTCACCGACATGGTCAAGCGATCGGTCGCGGCAGGCGTCACGCCGACCGCCACAGGCGTGGGCGACCGGCCCTATCCGGGAGCCTATTTCCTGCAGGAAGTGCTGCTGCGCAAGCTGGGCACCGAGGACTACGAGAAGCTGCTGACAGGCAGGCTGCCGTTCCAGGATCCGCGCGTGATCGAGGCCATGACCTGGGTCAAGCAGCTGGTTGACGCGGGCATGTTCCCCAAGAGCATGGCGACGATGAAGCTCGGCGAGTCGCACTACTACTTCCACACGAACCCGGGCGCGCTGATGTTCCCGATCGCGAGCTGGTACACCGGCCGCGCGTTCGTTGCACCGGAGAAGGGCGGGCAGCCGAAGGATTTCGCGCTGGGCCTCATGAAGTACCCGGCGATGGACGGCAGCAAGTGCCCGGAGTGCAAGACGCTGGCAGTCGGCGGCAGCTACGTGATGTATTCGCGCAGCAAGAACAAGGAATGCGCGGGCAAGATGCTTTCTTCGCTGGCCACCGTCGAAAACGGCAACAAGTGGATGGAGAGCGTGCTGCTGCAGACCGGCGTGAAGACGGATCCTTCGCGCATCACCAGCATCTATGCGCCGTACTTCAAGGAGCTGCAGGAGCGCGGCGCCGGCGCCAAGTACTTCATCGGCACGCCGCTGCACTACATGAGCGGCAAGTGCGGCGACACCTTCGCGCAGGTGCTCAACCGGGCCTTTCCCGGTGGGTTGGTGAGCGTCAGCGACGCGGCGACGCAGATGGATGCGGCCTGCAAGGCTGCATCCTGACGCGGGCGCAAGGGGAGTCTGCGGCGTGAGCAGTCCTTCTTCATCCAGTGCCGTGGCGGCGATACGCCGCACCCTTGGCGGGTGGCTCGCTGCTCCCGAGGCCGACTCGCGGCGCGCGTCGCTGCCGACGGTGATGCTGTTCCTCGCCCCGGCACTGATCGTCTATGCGGGCCTGACGGCCTACCCAGTCTTGCGCACCTTCTACAACAGCTTCTTCAACGTCGCGGACCTGGCCTCGTCGGAGTTTGTCGGCTTGGCACACTACGCCGAGGTATTCCGGGACAAGACCTTCTGGGCGGCCGTGCGCAACACGGCCATCTGGTCCGTCATAGGCCCGATTCTCGACGTGGTGGTGGGCCTGCTGCTCGCACTGTGCCTTTATGCGGGCGTGCCTTTTTCCCGCTTCCTGCGCGTCGCATGGTTCACGCCGGTGCTGCTGTCGTATGTCGTGGTCGGGATCATGTGGGTCTGGATCTACAACTACGACTGGGGGGTCGTCAACGGCATGCTGCGCGCGCTGGGGCTTGGGAGCTGGGCACAGGCCTGGCTGGGCGACACGCGCTTCGCGCTCGGCTCACTGGTCGTGACACACGCCTGGAAATGGGCCGGCTTCAACATGGTCGTGTGCCTGGCGGCGCTGCATTCGCTGCCCTCGGAGGTGCTCGAGGCGGCCGAGCTCGACAACTGCGGCTGGTGGCACAAGCTGACCGACATCATCGTGCCGATGCTGTGGCCGACGCTGCTGAACCTCTACATCCTGGCCTTCATCGGGAAGATGAAGGTTTTCGACCTGGTCTGGATCATGACCGAGGGCGGACCGGTCTGGTCGACCGAAACCGTTTCGACCTACGTCTACAAGCGGGCCTTCAACTGGAACACCTTCGACCTCGGTTATCCCTCGGCCATCGCGGTCGTGTGGTTCTTCGTGGTGGTCGGCTTCGTCGTCTTCTTCAACGTGCTGTTCCGCCGCCGTGAGCGCATGGAGTACTAGGCCCATGACCGCATCCTCACTCGCTTCGCCGCTGCAAGTCGCACAGCGCGACTCGCTCCCGATTGTCCTCTCGCGCATGCTGCGCAATGGCGGCCTCATGGCCGGCGTGGTGCTCTATACGCTTTACTCGGCGCTGCCCTTCCTGTGGATCGGCACGATGTCGGTGCGCACCACCTCGGAGATCAGCGCCAACCACTTCGCCTGGCCCGAGACTTTCCACTGGGAGAAGTTCCGCATCGCATGGGTCGATTCCAACTTCGCGCAGTACTTCTGGAACAGCACCCTCATCGTGGTGTCGGCCGTCGCAATCGTCACGCTGCTGGGCGCCGCTGCGGCGCATTGCCTGGCGCGCTACAACTTCCGCGGCAACCGGCTGGTCTATTTCATCCTGTTCAGCTCCATCGTGTTTCCGCCCCAGATCATCCTGATCTCGCTGTTCCAGGTGCTCGTGGAGTACGACCTCTACAACTCGCGCCTCGGCCTGATGATCGTGTACGTGAGCCTGCAGCTGCCGCTGACCGTGTATCTGCTGGAGGGATTTTTCGCGCGCATTCCCCAGGATCTGTTCGATGCCGCCAAGATGGACGGCTACTCCGACTTCGAGATCTTCTGGCGCATCGTGCTGCCCGTGGGCATGCCTGCCATCGCGACCACGATCATCCTGAACTTCATCCAGCTCTGGAACGAGTTCCTCTTCGCCGTGGTGTTGCTCAGTGACCAGAGTTCGCGCACGCTGCCCATCGGCATCCGTGCCTACATGGGCGACTACTTCCAGGACATCGGGATGATCGCCACCGGAATGATGATCGCCGTCATTCCGGTGGTGGTGCTCTACGCCTTTTTCTCCGAGAAGCTGATCCAGGGAATGACGGCTGGCGCCGTCAAGTAGCGCGCCCCTGATCGCCCCGCCTCCAAACACCTTGACTGGAATACGACCGTGGCAGCCGTCCATCTTCAAAACATCTTCAAGCGATACAAGGGCACCATGCAGCCGGCCGTCGATGACGTCTCACTGAGTGTGCGCGACGGCGAGTTCATGGTGTTGCTCGGCCCATCGGGCTGCGGCAAGTCGACCACGTTGCGCATGATCGCCGGCCTCGAGTCGATCAGCGAAGGTTCCCTCGCCATTGATGCCCGGAAGGTCAACGAGGTGCCCGCGAAGGATCGCGACATCGCCATGGTATTCCAGTCGTATGCGCTCTACCCGCACATGACGGTCGCCGACAACCTGTCCTTCGGTCTTCGTCGCCGCAATGTCGATGGCCGGCAAATCGCCGCGCGCGTGAAGTCCGCGGCCGATATCCTGGGTCTGGACGAGTTGCTGGCGCGCAAGCCCGCGGCTCTCTCGGGCGGGCAGCGCCAGCGCGTGGCGCTGGGCCGCGCAATCGTGCGCGAGCCCAAGGTGTTCCTGTTCGATGAGCCGCTCTCCAACCTCGATGCTGCGTTGCGCGTGAACACGCGCAACGAACTCGTGAGATTGCACCATCGGCTCAACGCCACCATGATCTACGTCACGCATGACCAGGTCGAGGCGATGACCATGGGCCAGCGCATCTGCGTCATGAACAAGGGCAAGGTCGCGCAGATCGGCAAACCGCTGGAGGTTTATCGGGCCCCGGCCGACGCCTTCGTCGCACGCTTCCTCGGCAACCCGCCTATGAACATTCTGCGGGCCGGCATCGCGCAGCGCGAGGGCTGTCGAGTCGCGACCCTGGGCGGTAGCGAGCTTTCGCTCGCACGCTGGGCCGATGCGGCGCTGCCGCCGAGCGGCGACATTCTGGTGGGCGTGCGGCCGGAAGAGTTGCAGCTGCACGAGGCGCGCGAAGACTGCGCCACGCTGCGCGGGGTCGTCTCTGCGATCGAACCGCTTGGCGCCGAGACGCTGCTCATGGTGGCGCTTGATGGCGGCGCCGGGGACGTAATGGCGCGCCTGCACCGCAACATCGCCGGCTGCATCGGCGATCCGGTGGGCCTGAGCGTGCCGAGCGAGGCGCTCTACCTGTTCGACGCCGTCACCGACAAGGCGATTCCCGCGACTGACGTGCGCGCGGCGTGAAGATGCGCGACGCGACGCTGCCCTTGCGGGTCGGCCTGGTCGGAGCCGGCTGGGTCACCGCGCACCACCTCGCCGGCTGGCGCTCGCTGCAGGGGAGGGCGACTGTGGTGGCCATCGCCGACCCGAACCAGGCGAACGCACGAGCACGGGCCCGCGAATTCGGCATCGCGCAGGTCTTCGCCAGTGCCCAGCAGATGTTCGAGCAGACGCCACTCGATGCGGTCGACGTGGCGGCGCCGCGGGAGTTTCATGCGGCGATCGTGCGTGAGGCGGCGCGCCACGGATTGGCCGTGCTGTGCCAGAAGCCACTGGCCCCCACGCTGCCCGAGGCTCGGGTGCTGGCCGAAGAAGTGGCACCGCAGTGCCGGCTCATGGTGCACGAGAACTGGCGCTTTCGCCCTTACTACCGCGACCTCGCGCGTTGGCTGGCCGACGGCCGGATCGGCGACGTGTTGCAGGCCAGTATGACGCTGTTGACTTCGGGTTTGCTGCCGGACGAGGCCGGCCGGCTGCCGGCGCTGGAGCGCCAGCCTTTCATCGCGGGACTCGAACGCGCGCTGGTGACGGAGATCCTGATCCACCACATCGATACGCTGCGCTTCCTGCTCGGCGAACTCACGCTCGTGCATGCCCGGCTCGGCCGCGCCAGCCCGGCGATGCGCGGCGAGGATCGCGCATTTTTGTCTTTCGAGACCGCATCGCTGGCTCCGGTCGCGTTGCTGGCCAATCTGGCCGTGCATGGCCGCATGCCTGTGCAGGCCGATCGGCTGACGCTGGTCGGCACGACTGGCACGATCGAGTTGGAAGGCGACACGCTGCGCTGCTTCGGCGCCCAACCTGCCGAGCTACCATATGACATGCCCGCGTGCTACTTGGCTTCCTATGCGGCCACGATCTCGCATTTCGTCGATGGCGTGCGCAGCGGCCGTGCCTTCGAGACCGAGCCGGCCGACAACCTGCGCACGCTGGCGCTCGTTGAGGAGGCGTATCAACGCGGGGGCTGCTGAAGGAACGAATGACGACCGAAGAGCTTATCGACAGACCCGTGGGATTCGCCGCGGCCGAACCGGCCGACATCGCCAAGGTGCTGGGCGAAGACATCATCTTCGGACGGCTTGCCCCTGGCGCGCGCTTGACAGAAGACACGCTGATCGCGCGCTTCAACGTGACGCGCCATTTCGTGCGCCAGGCACTGGCCGAGCTCGAACGCACCGGCATCGTGGTGCGCGAGAAGAACAAGGGTGTCGCGGTACGCTCGCTGAGCCCGCGCGAGGTGAGCCAGATCTACGAAGTGCGTGAGCTGCTGCAGCGCCAGGCAGCGCTGCGCATCCCGCTGCCAGCGCCGGCAGCCGTGATCGAGCACCTGGAGCGCCTGCACGCGGAATATGGCGAACACCTGCGGGTGCGAAACTTCAGCGGCGTGCACGAAGCCAACGACGCCTTTCATCTGACGATGTTCGCTGCCTGTGGCAACCCCTACCTGGTCGACTCGATCAAGCACTACATGTGGCTGAGCCTGCCGGTGCGCGCCAAGAAAACCGCCGACTACGCGCATGCTCAGGCATCGGAGCGCGACCACTTCATGATCATTCAACTGCTCAAGGGGACCGACAGCTGGGCACTCGCGCAGCTTTGCGTGGACCATTTGCAAGGTGCAAAGAATGATTACCTGCGCAAGCTCAGCGAAGCGCCGTCAGGTCACTGAGAGGCTTCGCGGCGTGGGTGAAGAAGCCGGCCGAATCCAAGCGCGCCTGGGACTACCACAAGGTCGTTGCCACCGTCCCTGCGGGGCGATGCATCGTATTCGTGTCTCTAGCGCGAAGCCGTTACTTCCCCGTTTGGTCGCGCCGTCATGTAAGCCAGCGCGCTGCCCACCAGGACACGCAGGCCAATGCGCAACGCCCTTTCATCGATGACGAATTCGGGAGAATGATTGGGCGCGCCGGGCTTGTCGCCGAAGGGCGAGGCATTCAGATTCCAGAACACCACCGGTCGGTTCTTGCCGAAGGAGCCGAAGTCCTCCGAGCCCATGCGAGGCCCCACTTCGCGCGCCTGCAGGCCGGGGGCGGCGGCCGCCTCGAGTCCCTTCACCACTAACTGAGTGGCGCCGGGGTCGCTCACCAGCACCTCGTAGCCGGTGTCGATGTCTACCTTGGCCGTGAGGCCGTGCTGCTCGGCAATCTTCTGCGCCTTCAGGCGAATGTTCTCGTGCGCCACCTTCTGGTTTCTGGCCGACAGCGAGCGCACCGTGCCGGCGATCTCCGCTGTCTCTGGCAGGATGTTCACACGGTTGCCGCTCTGCAGCATGCCGACGGTGACCACGGTGGGGCCGTCGAGCGGGTCGATGCGATGGCTCACGATGTTCTGCAACGCTAGCACGATCTCGGCCGCGGCCACCGTCGGTTCCTTCGCGGCCCAGGGCGAGGAGCCGTGGCCGCCCTGGCCCCTGAGCGAGATCCTGAACACGTCCCGCTGGCCATCAGGCTGCCGCGCCGGTAGCCGATGCCCAGTGGACCGCCGGCATTGATGTGCTGGCCCATCACCACATCTACCCTCGGGTTGTCCAGCACGCCGGCCTGCACCATCGCCGGTGCGCCGCTCGGGATCGGCCCCGGACCCTGTTCCTCGGCCGGCTGGAACAGGAAGACCACAGTGCCGGGCAGCTCGGCGCGCATGTCCGAGAGCGCCTGCGCGGCGCCCAGCAGCATCGCAACGTGGGTGTCGTGGCCGCAGGCGTGCGAGACCGGGACCTCCTTGCCAAGCCAATCGGCCTTGGCGGTGGACTTGAAGGGAAGGTCGTTGCGCTCCTCCACTGGCAGCGCGTCCACAAGAAAATTGCCTCTTGATGGCGACGAACGATCACCAGGCCATCGGCGCCTGGCTCGCCTCCAAGAGTCCGGACAGCGTTGCCGGCAACCTGTCGTCGACCCAGCGCTCGTACCGCAAGGAAGCCGAACGTCTTCTGCTCTGGTCGATCCTGGAGCGCAAGAAGGCGCTCTCTTCGCTGGCAGCGGAAGACGCCGCCGCGTACCAGGGCTTCCTCGTGGATCCGCCCCCGGCCTGGTGCGGACCCCGGCATCACCAGCGCTGGTCGCCGATGTGGCGGCCGCTCGAAGGGCCGCTGACGCCGGTTGCGCTGCGGCAGTCGCTGATTATCCTGAAGAGCTTGTTTGCTTTCCTGATGCGCCAGCGCTATGTGATGGGCAGTCCGTTCGCAGCCGTCGCATTGCCGCCGGATCCGCGGCGGCCATTGGGCTCAAGCCGCACCCTGACCTTTGCGCAATGGGACCACATCGACACCTTGCTGCAGGACCATGCCGACACGGAACCGGGGCGGCGGCTTCGGCGCGGCATGCGCTGGCTCTACGCGACCGGGCTGCGCGTTGCAGAAATCACGAGCGTCCGATGCGAGGACCTGAAGCAGGTCGCATACAAGACGGCCGATGGAACGATGGCGAGCGGCTGGCTGCTGTCTGTGACCGGCAGGGGCGGCCGCAGCCGGGAGGTGCCGGTGCCGGCGGAGCTGGTCGAGGAATTGGGCGACGAGCTGGCGCGCCATGGCTTCGAGCGACAGGTCGGTGCCATCAGCAACCAGGGCGTCCCCGTGATGGCGCGCTTCGATTCGGCGCTCGAACGGCCGCCGGGGTGGTCGGCGTCGGGGCTGTACCAGGCGATCAAGGCCTTCCTCGCGCAGGCCGCCGCCCGCCTCGAGGGCGTGGACGCGCAGCAGCTGCGAAAGGCCAGCACGCACTGGCTCAGGCACACGCATGGCTCGCACGCGCTGCAGGGCAGGGAAGGGCAGACCCCCGTGTCGATCGAGGTGGTGCAGAACAACCTGGGGCATGTGTCGATCGGCACGACGTCGATGTACTTCACGACCGACGAGAGGAAGAAGGCGATGCGGGGGTTCTGGGGCGTCCCGCGCAGTGAGGCGAAAAAGGCCGTCGCGCCGAGCGAGGGCAACACCGGTTCCTGAGGGAACCTCGCAAATCTCTGGAGGGCCAGCGCACATTGGCTGCAGGGCATGGATGGCGCCGCAGCCGTTGAGGCTGTGGATTTGGACAGCATTGCACCCGCGGTAACGGAGAGCGACTCGGCGAAGTGCTCTCACACGCATGGGGCGCATGCGCTGCGGGAGTGGGAAGGGCGCATCGTGCGGGTGTGCGATACCGGCGTATCTCACCGATCTGGGCAAGGAACGCTATGGCCATCAACCGGGTCGGACGCCATTGGCGTCTTCCTGACACGCGTCGTCGCCGATCAGGCCAGGGAGCGGCACGCGATCGGCATGGGGCCGGCCGATGATCTGCAGGCCCATCGGCGCCCCCGCGCGTCGAAGCCCGCCGGCACGCGGATCGCCGGCAGGGCCGCCATCGTCGCGCCGAAGACGACCTCCATCCAGCGGTTGTAGGTGTCCGTGCGGCGGCCGCGGACCTGCTGCGGCGAGGTGAGCTCCGCGTCGAAGGGGAACACCGCGCGCTCGGCAGGGCCCGCAGGTCGTGCTGGTCGAAGAGCGCGCAGATCGCGGTGTACCAGGCCGAGCGGTCCGCCGCCGCGCGGTAGATCGCCTGCGGCGAGGCGCTCTCGCCCTGGTTGACCACCCAGGACCGCCTCGGGCTTCAGCAGGTCGCTCAGTTCGGGATCGCCATGGATCGGACGGGCTCGATGAGCAAGCGTTCTATGTCCATTGTCGGTCGTTTCGCCCAAGGCTTACGGCATGGAACGCTACCTGGTTGTGCCGTCGCGCCATCCCCCTGCCAAAGACTGACGGGGCTCGCGCTGGAGGAACTGGCGCTGTGGCCTTAGGCAATTGGTCGAATTCGCCGCCGGCCGAGATCCGCCCCAAAGATGGTGTCCCGCCAGGATCCCAGATCGACTAAACTAACTGGCCTTAGTCCAAAGCGCCAACGCAACATCTGTCATGCAGACGATCAATATCCATGAAGCCAAGACGCACCTGTCACGCATCGTCGAGCGCGCGGCGCGGGGTGAGTCTTTCGTGATCGCCAAGGCGGGCAAACCAATGGTCAAGGTCGTGCCGCTCGATGCGCCGGCCCCTTCGCCGCCCAAGCGGCTTGGGTTTCTTGCCGGCCAGGTGCAGGTGCCGGACGACTTCGACACCATGGGTTCGGCCGAGATTGAACAGCTGTTCGGCATCACGCCATGAGACTGCTTCTGGATACGCACCTGCTGCTATGGGCTGCGGGCACTCCGAAGCGGCTTTCGGCCTCGACGCGCAAAGCGATCGAGTCGCCCGACAACCATCTCTTCTTCAGTGTGGCGAGCATATGGGAGATCGTTATCAAGCGTGGATTGGAGCGGCCCGATTTTCAAGTCGATGCGCATCTCTTGCGGCGCGGCTTGCTGGATAACGGATATGCTGAACTGGCGATCACTGGCGAACATGCTCTGGCCATTCAAGCTTTGCCGCCCATCCATAAAGACCCGTTCGACCGCCTGCTGGTCGCTCAGGCCACCACTGAAGGCATGACGTTCTTGACCGCCGATGCGAACGTCGCACTCTATCCAGGTCCTATCCGCAAGGTATGAGTAAGAATTGGTTTCAGCGGAGTGGAGAAAGTCGGAAACCGCTGGACACCGACGACCGTCGAGCGAAATCCCGACGGATCTTGATCGGTTTGCTCCAGTTCTGCACTTTGGTGTGTCCTGCAGGAGAGTGACGGAGAACTCCTCCGGTGTGGTCGGCGTCGGGTCGATGAAATTGAAAGATCCAAAGTAACCGATCCTTTCGAGCGCACTCTCCGCTCGGAAATACCCACCGTCGCCACGCTCTGATGCCCCGTCATGGCCGTCCACGCAGAACACCGCGGCCAGAGCCGCGCTGCCCACCAGCGGCTTCACATCCTCCGGACGCTCGGCGCCGGCCTGGTTCGTTTTGGAGTGAGCGAGCGTATAGAGATATGACTTCACGCTCTCTCCACCAATGCGCCGCAGGTTCTCGAGCTACGGTACCTCGGTCGGTCGCTAGCAGATGAAACGAGAAGGACGGAACGGCGTCGGGTCGAAGGCACAGGCTTCCCCGGCCATCATGGATGCCAACAGGGAGGCGGTGCCAGGGCCGGTGCTGAAGCCGATGTGCTGGTGGCCGAACGCGAGCCATAGGCCAGGATGCCGAGGGCATTCGCCGATGATCGGCCGGCTGTCAGGAAGGGTGGGCCGGCTTCCAAGCCAGGCTTCCGCATCTAACCGGCTGTCCAAGGGAAAGGCTTCCCGTGCAGAGCGCTCGGCGAGTTCGAGTTGGACCAGGTCCTTGGGCGCACCGCGCGCGGCGAGCTGCACGCCGGTGGACAAGCGCAAGCCATGCTCCATGGGAGACAGCACATAACCTCCGCCGGTGTCGTAGATCGGACGCCTCAGAGCGGCGCTGCCGGCCGCGCGATAGTGCATGTGATAACCGCGCTCGAATGCCATCGGCACCGACAGGCCGAGCGACTTTTTGGCGAACTCCTTGGTCCACGGCCCCAATGCGAGCACAACCCGCGAAGCCTGATGGACGAATCCGCTCTCCTCGGCGATCTGCCAGGCGTCGTCCGTACGCGGGCGGCCAATTCCGCCGATGAGCGCTTGCTTGATTCGTCCTCCGCGGGAGACGAACAGCTTTGCGTATGCTTCCACCACCCGGCCTGGGCTGTCCACGGAGAACGTGTCCTTGATCCAGAGCGCGCGAGGGAACAGAGGCTTCAGATCGGGCTCGAGCTGCGACAGCGCATGCGCATCGAGCGTTTGTGTCGAGATCCCGAACTTGTCGAAGGTGTCGCGAGAAAGCTGGCTGCCGGCGAAGCCTTGTTCGCTGCGATAGAGGAACAGCCAGCCGTTGGTGCGGAGCCGATGCGCGATGCCTGCCTCGACCAGCAACCGTTGATGTTCCTTCGTCGAGAGTCGGATCAACGCGTCGAGCGCCGCGGTGGTCTCTTGGAAACTGCCGGTCCGCGCGCGGGAGAGAAAGCCCAGCGCCCAGGGCAGATTCCTCGCCAGAAACAGCGGGTCGTAGCGGAAACTCGCCGAATCGTTTTTCAGCAGCTTCGGAAGCGCCGCCCACAGCCCGGGATTGTTGAAGGGCATCAACGAGCTGCGCGCGATGACGCCGGCGTTTCCGTAAGAGGTCTCCTGACCCGGCGCCAAGCGATCGAAGACCGTGACGTCGTGGCCCCGCCGCTGCAGCTCGAGCGCACACGACACGCCAATGATCCCGGCGCCCAGAACCGCAACAGTGTTGTGCATCCGGCGCAGGATCAAACGAAGGTGATGCCCTGAGCCAGGGGGAGCTCCCTCGAATAGTTGATCGTGTTCGTGGTGCGGCGCATGTACTGCTTCCATGCGTCAGAGCCGCTCTCGCGGTCGCCTCCGGTCTCCTTCTCGCCTCCGAAGGCCCCGCCGATCTCCGCGCCACTCGGCCCGATGTTGACGTTGGCCATCCCGCAGTCCGACCCGGCGGCGGAGATGAAGGTCTCGACCTCGCGCATGTCGTTCGAGAAGATGCATGACGACAGGCCTTGCGGCACGTCGTTGTGCACTTCGATCGCGTTGTCGAAGTCGTCGTAGGTCAGCACATAGAGCAGGGGCGCGAACGTCTCATGACGCACGATGGCAGTCTGCTCTGGCATCTCGACGATGGCCGGATGCACGTAGAACCCTTTCGGAAACTCCGCTTCGAGCGCGCGCTCTCCGCCAATCAACACCTTGCCGCCTTGTTCCTGGGCGGCCCTGATCGACTTCTGCATGGCGTCGTAAGCATCTTCATCGATCAGCGGGCCGACCAGGGTGCCGGATGTCAAGGGATTCCCGATGCGCAGGGTCGAGTAGGCTTTCAGCAATTTCTGCAGGAGCTCGTCCTTGACGGCGCGATGCACGATCAGGCGGCGCAGCGATGTGCAGCGTTGGCCCGCGGTGCCGACAGCGCCGAACAGGATGGCACGCAACGCCATGTCAAGGTCTGCCGCGGGCGTGACGACCATGGCGTTGTTGCCGCCAAGTTCAAGGATGCGCTTGCCAAACCGGCTGGCGACCTTCGGACCGACGGCACGACCCATGCGCGTGGATCCGGTCGCCGAGACGAGCGGAATCGACGAGCTGTCGACCAGGGCTTCGGCCAGTGGCGCCTTTCCGATCACGATCTGGGCCAGTCCTTCAGGCGCCTTGTCGCCAAAGCGGGCGATCGCGCGCTCGAGCGCCTTGAATGTGGCGATGCCTGACAGCGGCGCCTTCTCCGACGGCTTGAAGATCACGGGGTCACCACACACCAGCGCGAGCGCCGCATTCCACGCGAACACCGCGCTCGGGAAGTTGAACGCAGTGATGATGGCCACCGGACCTAGGGGGTGATATTGCTCCATGATCCGGTGACCAGGCCGCTCGGACACGATGGTCTTGCCGCACAACTGTCGAGATTGGCCCAGCGCGAACTCGCAGATGTCGACGCCTTCCTGGACCTCGCCGAGACCTTCTTCGATGATCTTTCCGACCTCGATCGAGACGATGTAGCCGATATCCTGCTTGGCTTGGCGCAGCTCCTCGCCCCACAGGCGCACCAGCTCGCCGCGCACGGGGGCCGGCACGTTGCGCCACTTCAGGAAAGCGGCCTTGGACCTGGAGATGATCTCGTTCACCTGCGACGCAGGCGTCTCGTGCAGTCGGGCCAGCTCGGCGCCGTCGACGGGAGAGCGCACGGCCAGCGAGCCGCCTTGATGCTCACCCGGCTCGATGCCGCAGCGTTGGAAAGCGGACGACAGTTCACTCATGGGTTTCCTTGATTCGATGGCATCTGGGCGGGCCGTCAGGCCCATCCGAAAGTTTAAAGGTAGGCAACGTCCTCGGGCTGCAGCGCCAGGGGATCGAGGCCCTTCTTAGTGAGCCACGAATAGACCGGCGGCACACGGTCGGCAAGCGACTCCACGCGTATGTCCATGAGGCAAGGACCGTCGTATTCGAAAGCTTGGTCCAGCGCGGCAATCAGCTCGTCGGGTGTCGTCACGGTCCAGGCCTTGATGTCAAAGGCTTCGGCGATCGCTTGGCCGCGCGGGGGCAGGAAGTCGACGCCGAAGCACTCGTCGTGGCCCTTCAGGCGATGAAGCCCCTTGATCCAGCCGAAGCACCCGTTGTTGAAAAGCATCATGAGAGCGGGGACCTTCTTGCGCACCAACGTTTCGAGTTCGCCTACGGCCATGTTGAAGGACCCGTCGCCGAACATGCCGATCGGCCGCCTATTCTTGTCCGCGCACCAGGCACCGATCACCGCCGGGATGGCCGAACCCAGCCCACCGAATGCGCGGGGAATCACGAAACGGGTGCGGCGATCGCCGATGCGCAGGAAGCGGGTCATGTAAGGGGTCGGCGTTCCGGCGTCTGAGAGGATGTGCACAGCCTTGCCGTATTTCTCCAGGCGGTTGCTGAACTCGCGAACGACGCGCTCGGGGCGCAGCGGAACATCGTCCAGGGACAGCACCGACTCGGCATGGTCCCAGAAGTTCGAGCGGTATTCGTTCAGATGGTCGACCCACTCCTGATGCTTCGACGTGTCGAAGTCAACGAGGGTCTCTCTCAAGAGTTGCTGCAGGACGAGCTGGGCATCGCCGGCGATCGACAGCAGGTTCTCGTAGTTGTTCGCGAGACGCTCGGGGTTGATGTCGATCTGCACGACCCGCTTGTTCAGCGTCGACTTCGGGAAGGTCCATCCCACCGTGACCACGGAGCCCATGCGCGAGCCCACAAAGATGACCAGGTCGGACTCTTCGAGGGCGCGGTTGGCGTGCGGATGAAAGCCGTTATCGCCGATGACGCCGATGGCCAGAACATGATCGTCAGGCAAGGCGCCCTGACCCGTGATGGTGTTGACGACGGGAACGTTCAGCCTGACTGCGACCTCGGTGAGCGCGCTGCCGGCACAGGAACGGTTCACGCCTCCGCCCGCAACGAACAGCGGCCTGCGCGCGGCCTTCAACAGGCCGAACAGTTCGTCCAGTTTTCCGGGAGCGGGTGCCATCGGAAATGCAGGGAAGGTCTTGCACTCCGGCTCGGCGTGAAGGGAGATGGTGCTTGGATCGATGTCGGCGAGGAGCATGTCTTCAGGGATCTGCAGGTGCACGGCGCCGGGGGTGCCGGAACAAGCGACCCGGAATGCGCGCCGGATGATCTCCGGGAGCTTGTCCGCCGACTTGATCTGCACCGACATCTTCGTCACCGGTTCGAACAGCTTCGCGCAATCGAGCTCGGTGATCATGCCCCGGCCTTCGCCCGGCAGCGGCAGGTCGATCGTCAGAAGAATGACGGGCACCGAGGATGCATTCGACTCGGCGACCGGCGGCAGCGAGTACATCGCACCGGCGCCGGACGGGCATTCGAAGATGCCGGGCTTGTCGGTCAGGCGCGCATAGGCGTCGGCCATGTAGCCCGCGGAACGCTCGTCGCGCGCCATCACGTGTTCGATATCGCCCGCGCGGCGCTGGAGCGCCTCATAGAAGGGGACGTTCGTGTCGCCCGGGACGCCGAAGAGGACGTCGACGCCGTAGTTGATCAACATTTGCACGAGCACATCTGCACCACGCATAGGAAAGCTCCATTTTGGGATTGCGAAAGAGGGCGGCGGTGCCGGCGCGATCCCGGCATCGCCGAAGAACTGTTCAGGCGTGCGCGGGTTCGCCTGTGGCCGCTCTGGCGGCAGAGGAGACGCCGAGGCCCTTGTAGTAGTGACCAACTTGGGTCGCGAGGAACTGTTCGAGAGGGGCCTGCTCCTGGCCGACGAAGCCGCGCGCGGGAAGCTTTCCCTGTTGCAGCAACTCGAACACGCCAACGACGCCGGCGGCGGTGGTGAGTTCGATGGCAGTGCGGTCCTTTCCGCGCAACGCAGCGCCGAACACGCGTCCGACACGCGTTTCCTGTTCGAAGCGGCCATCGCGCAGGCCGGACGCCGACGCAAACAGGATCACGACGTCTTCACGGCTGTGCGGGACTGCGTGCTCGAGCACTTGGCGCAGCAGATCGCGGCGCTCAATCAGGCGCAGGTCGTGCAAGAGGAAGTCCATCGCGGCACGGTGCCCCGGATAGCGAATGGTCTTGTAGTCGAGATTTCTGACCTTCCCCTTCAGGGTCTCGCACAGCGTACCCAGGCCGCCCGACGTGTTGAAGGCTTCGAACGCCTCAGCGTCGAGCGTGAAGGTCTCGTGTCCTTCCATCGGTTGCACCGACACGAGCTGTCCGTTGACAATGGCATCGCATGGGTTGCAGTACTCGTTGATGACGCCATCGATGCTCCACGTGAAGTTGTAGCGCAGGCTGTTCGTTGCATTGCGCGTGAGCGCACCGACGCGCAGGCGCAGGTCGTAGAGCTCATCGAAGCGGCTGGCCAGGTATCCTCCTAGCATGCCGATCACGCCGGGCGCCAGGCCGCTCTGCGGCATGAGGACCGAAGTCGCGTCCTTCGAGATCTCTCGGATGGCCTTCGTCGCAGCCACGTCTTCGGTGAGATCGAAGTAGTGGACACCGCGCGTTGCAGCCTCGGTGGCCACGCGTTGGGCGAGGTAGAAGGGCAGGCAATTGATCACGACCGAATGCGCGGAGAGCGCCGTACCCAGATCCTTCGTGCTCTCAACGTCGAGCGCGATTCGGCGCACCAACGTGTCGCTCTCAACGCCGCGACTCGGCTTCATATCGGCAAGCGTGACCGGCAAGCGGTGGTACTCCGCAATCATGTCCGCCACGGTGCTGCCCACCTTGCCAGCACCCAGAACCAGAACGTTGTCGATCTGCAGCTTTGTCATTTCATTCTCCAGCGAGCATGTGTGCCCGTCGAATGAAAATGTAGAAGCGAGTCCTGACAGATGGTAGAGAGCAGATCGTCGAAAGGGTGAGCTGCCTTGTCGATCTGACGAAGGCCTTCGTCAACTTGCGGCCGGACACGGCGGCGCCCCGGCACTGCGTCGCTGTCGCGCGCGCATCACGAAACGTCGAAATTGGGCCGCTTTTGAAATCGCCATGCGATCGGCGCGACTGATGAGGTTTTGAGCGCGCAGCACTCACCTCGCGTTTGTCCCGATGGGCCGGACGCGTTGCAGTTGCGATGCTCACCCGGGCGCCCGCAAACGGGTGCGACACGCATCGCAGCGTCTCCTTTGCACCCGCATCCCGCACGCAAGATTGCCGAGGCTATGAGCTTTCGGTCTGAAGTCGACGTGTGCGCCGCTTCCTGGGCTGCACCAAGCAGGAACGGCAGCAAGGCGAGATAGCATACATTTCGCCTAGAACGCTGTCGATATGACGATAGATTTTCGCCGTATAGACGATGTGCCATGTTGTTTGTGACAGCACTGACTTCTAGACTTGCCCCGGGGCTGGAAAGCGTTCTTTCCTTTATTTCAATGGCGAGCTTCTTGCTTGGAGATACCGTGTTTACCAAACGAAATTTTTTCAGCGCCCTCGTGGCCGTGACCACCGTCTGCGCCTTCGGTGCAGCTTCCGCGCAAGAAGCGGAAAGCTCGCTCGCAAGGGTGCAGCGAACCAAGATCCTGCGCGTCGGTGCGGTTGCCGGCGCCATTCCGTACTTCGCCAAGGACATCAGCAGCGGCAAGTGGGAAGGTTTCGGACCCGACTTCGCCGAAAGCCTGGCGCAGAAGTTGGGTGCGAAGGTGGAGTACGTCGAAACCACCTGGGGCAACGCTGTGCTCGACCTGCAATCCAACAAGATTGACGCGATGTTCGGCATGGCACCGACGCCGGCACGCAAGGAGGTCGTGAATTTCTCCGAAACGCTCTTTGACAACACATACACCGTGGTATGCAAGAAGGGCATTCCGCAGAAAACCTGGGAGCAGCTGAACACGCCCGAGACCAAGATCGTCGTGGACGTGGGCTCGAGTCATGACCAATTGGCCACGCGCGTGCTGCCCAAGGCGGAGGTCACACGCCTGGAAAATTCGGGCGCCGCCACGATGTCCTTGCAAGCGGGGCGCTCCGATTGCCAGATTCTCGTGATCCTGCTGGCGCAGCCGCTGCTCGCAAAGAGAGCTTCCATCGGCACCATGTACATCCCGCAGCCCGTCTACACGGCGCCGGTGAGCATTGGGCTGCGCAAGGAGTCGGATCCCGGCATGCAAAAGGCAGTGAACGCCTGGTTGACCGAGGTCCGCGCGAAGGGTGAAGTCCGCGGCGTGATCCTCAGGAACATGGAGAAGCTCGCAGGCGTTCCAGCAAGCGCATTCCCGCCCGAAATCAAGTTCTGAGGAAACACGCATGGACTACGCGGACGCCTCGAACGAGCCGAAGAGCCGTTCTCAACTCGGCATAGCGCTCCTGGTGCTTCTCGCCCTTGCTGGCATCTGGGCGGCCATGAAGCACTTCTCCGGCGGTGGCCAGGTCGTCGGGGCCGCGGGGTATGACTGGGACTTCGCCGTGTTGTGGAAGTACCGCGGCTTGTTGCTTAGCGGCTTGATTTACACGCTGATCTTCACAGTGGTCTGCGTCATCCTGGGGCTGTTGGTTGGCTTGGTGACCGGCCTGGGCCGGCTCTCCAGCAGTCCCTTGCTGACCGCGCCGCTGCGCGCCTACATCGAGGTGTTCCGCTGCACGCCCGTGCTCGTTCAGCTGGTCTGGTTCTACTACGCCTTACCTGTTCTGACCGGCATCGAGATGTCTGCCATGGTGGCCGCCACGCTCTGCCTGACACTCTATGGCGGCGCCTTCTATTCGGAGATCGTTCGCGGAGGGATCATCTCGATCGACGCCGGACAAACGGAGGCAGCGAAGGCGCTCGGCATGACCCGCCTGCAGCTGCTGCGGCGCGTCATCCTGCCGCAGGCGTTCAAGAAGATGGTCCCGCCGCTGATGAACCAATCCATCATGCAGCTGAAGAACACTTCGCTGCTTTCCGTACTGGCCGTCCCCGACCTGCTGTATCAAGGTCAGGTGATTGCGCACGACACCTACCGTCCTTTGGAGATCTACACCTTCATCGCGATCACGTACTTCGCGGTGCTGTTGCCCATCACGATCTGGGCCAAGCGCATGGAATTCGGCGCTGGCCCGAAGGAGGTTTGAAGTGTCCCGTCCCTTGATCGAAATCTCCAATCTGAAGAAGGCCTTTGGACAGAACGTGGTCCTGAAGGACATCTCGCTCACGATCGAGCGTGGCCAAGTCGTCGCGATGATCGGACCGTCCGGGTCCGGCAAGTCGACGCTTCTGCGCTGCATCAACCTCCTCTCGGTCCCCAACGGTGGTCGCATCACCGTGGGCGAGCAGACGATCGAGTTCAACGGTGCGCACACGACGCTGCCCAACGAGCGCAAGCTCGCGCGCTTCAGGGCGTCCACCGGAATGGTGTTCCAGCACTTCAACCTGTTTCCGCACATGACGGCTCTCCAGAATGTCATGGAAGGCCCAGTCACCGTCCTGAAGACGCCTAAGGCGCAAGCTGATGCGGAGGCGCGTGCCTTGCTCGCGAAGGTGGGCTTGCTGGACCGGGCTGACTACTACCCGGACAAGCTTTCCGGCGGACAGAAGCAGCGCGTCGCGATCGCCCGAGCCCTCGCCATGAAGCCGACGGTCATGCTGTTCGATGAGGCCACCTCGGCTTTGGATCCGGAACTGGTCGGGGAGGTCCTGAACGTCATCAAGGCGCTGGCCAAGGAAGGCATGACGATGATCCTGGTGACGCACGAGATCGGTTTCGCGCGAGAGGTCGCCGATCAGGTGATCTTCATGCGCGACGGCGTTGTCGCGGAATGCGGCCCGCCGAGCGTCGTGATCGATAACCCGCGGCAGGAATCGACGCGCGCCTTTCTCGGGCGATTCAAGGCGTCGGAGTCTGCCAGCGCTGCGCTGGCATGAGCGTGGGGGCCGAAGTCCGCAGCGCAATGCCAAGCGGGTGCGACGACAGCCCGCGCCTTGCCTGGCACTCAGGACAATGCCACTGTGGCGCGGTCCGCTTCGATTTCTCTTCTGATCTCGTCAGGGGTGTGCGCTGCAACTGCAGCTATTGCGTGCGCAAGGCTTCATTGCATCACCGAGTCAAGGCGGAGTTCTTCATTCTGAAGTCGGGAGCAGACGAGCTGTCCGTGTATCGCTTCGGTACGCTACGCGCCAATCACTACTTCTGTCGACACTGCGGCATCCACACGCACTGCAACCCGCGTTCGGCGCCTGAGCAGGTGAACGTGAACCTGAACTGTGTCGACGAGGTTGCAATGATGATCCCCGCCATCGAGGTTTCAGCGTACGACGGCCGCAGCTGGCTCGCGTGATTTCGTCTGCCCGCGCGGCCGCGCCGCGGCCGCCTCGCCCACTAGCCAATCCCGAAATGACTGCACCAGGCGATTCTCCGCGCCAGTCTCCGGAACGACGACGTAGTAGGCCCGCTGGGTGATCAGCGCCTCGCGGAACAGGACGATCAATCGATCGGATGCAAGTTCTTCCTCGACCAGAAACTTGGGTACCAACGCCACCCCGAGTCCATTCGCCGCAGCTTCCGCGAGCATTGCGAACTGCTCGAAGCGCGGACCGCGCATGGCGTGCGGCGCCGCGATCTTGACCTGCTCGAACCATTCCGCCCACTGCATGGGCCGCGACGATTGATGAAGGAGGCACTGGCGCGCAAGATCTTCTCGCGTGTGAATGCCGCTGCGGCGCTTGAACTCAGGGCTGCATACAGGAACGACGCTTTCGCCCAGCAAGTAGTCGCAGGAGGCGCCAGGCCAGAAGTCGGCGCCAAAGTGGATGGCCGCATCGAACGGCTCCCGCGCGAAATCGAAGGGTTCCGTTCTTGACGCGAAATTGACCGTGACGCCGGGCTGCAGCGCGGCGAAGCGCCTCATTCTGGGAATGAGCCATCGCGTTCCGAAGGTCGGCAGTACGGCCAGATTGAGAACCTCGCCAATGCCGCCCATGGTCATCACGCGCTGGGTGGCGTTCGACAGTGTATCCAGGCCTGCGCGCAGCTCCGCCGCATAGACGCGGCCCGCATCCGTCAGGACGACGCGCTGACGCACGCGATGGAAAAGTGCTGTCCCGAGTTGCTCCTCCAACAGCTTGATCTGTCGCGAGATTGCACTCTGCGTGAGATGGATTTCCAGCGCCGCACGCGAAACGCTCGCATGGCGTGCCGCGCTTTCGAAGGCCATGAGCTGGCCCACGGAGGGCAGAAATTCTCGTCTGAACATGATGACCTATACGCAATATGTCGAAGAGCGGCCGTCGAGACGGAGCTGCCGGCAGCTGAGCCGAGTTGATTCCATTTTGACATGAAACTGTTCCAACTTATCGCTATCAATCGTTCGCGTGCTTGACGATAGTTACCCCTCCGAAATCTTGCACACGAAGCCCATGAAGACGAACGCTTTTGTTGAGCCGGACGACGTCCGTGGATTGTTCTCTCGGGCACTGTCCGGCATGTACAAGGCCGAGGTGCCACAGTACGGCGCTCTGCTCGATCTCGTTGCCGACATCAATGCGAAGGTCTTGCTCGAGAGCAAAGGACTGGCCGACGGCCTGCGTGAGGCCGGCCAACTCGATCGCCTGGACGTTGAGCGTCACGGTGCCATCCGTCTCGGAACCGCCGATGAGCTCGCGGTCATGCGCCGCTTGTTCGCCGTCATGGGCATGCGGGCGGTCGGCTACTACGACCTGTCAGAGGCCGGAGTTCCTGTGCATGCGACAGCCTTCCGACCTGTCGACGAGTCTTCGCTCAAGCGAAACCCGTTCCGTGTGTTCACGTCGCTCTTGCGTCTTGAGCTGATCGACGACGCCGCGCTGCGCCAGCGTGCCGCGAAGATCCTCGCCGAGCGCAGCATCTTCACACCCCGATGCCTCGAACTCATTGGCCGCGCAGAGCGCGACGGCGGTCTGTCCGATCAGCTCGCGCAAGAGTTCGTCGCTCAGGCGCTCCAAGCGTTTCGCTGGCACAGCGAGGCGACCGTCGATATCGAGACTTATCGGCAGCTGAGAGCTTCGCATCCGCTCATCGCCGATGTAGTTTGCTTCAAGGGGCCCCATATCAACCATCTGACTCCTCGCGTGCTCGACATCGACCAGGCCCAGGCGGCAATGCTGGGGAGGGGCATCCGTGCGAAGGACGCGATCGAGGGGCCGCCGAAACGAAAGTGCCCGATCCTGTTGCGCCAAACGAGTTTTCTCGCCCTGGAGGAGCCCATCCGCTTCCAGGCCGCGCAAGCCGTAGACGGGACTCACACAGCCCGGTTCGGCGAGATCGAACAGCGCGGCTGCGCGCTCACGCCCAAAGGGCGTGCGCTTTACGACGATCTTCTGAAAGCTGCTTGGGAGGCCGCGCGCGATGCAGAGTCGAAGGCATCGGCTCTGGCGCGCGCCTTCGAAGCCTTCCCGGATGATGCACGGGCGCTGCAGCGGCAAGGACTTGCCTATTTTCGTTATTCGGTCGACCGACGGCGCCCGGGCCATCCGAGGCCGGTATCGGCAGACGCCAGCGTCGACGAGCTCCTGGACCGGGGCCTCGTGCGAGCAGAGCCCCTCGTGTACGAGGACTTCCTCCCTGTCAGCGCGGCAGGCATCTTCCGCTCCAACCTGGGGTCGGAGGGCGCCGCGCACTACAACGTCGGCGGTAACCGAAAGGCCTTCGAAGCCGCGTTAGGCACGAGCGTCATGAACGAGTTCGCCCTGTACGAGGCGGCGCAGGCAGCCTCACTCGAAGAGTGCAAGCGCGAACTGGCCCACGTGCAGTTCACGGCGTCGAACTGAACGCCATGAGCTCGGAAATCCATCGTTCTTCCGTTGCGGCGCAAGCGCCCGACCATGGCCTCATCGGCAGGCTGGTCGGCCGATTGGGCGTGCAGGGACTTCTGACGGACGCAAGCGACAAGGCGCCATTTGAAGCCTCCGCTCGACACGGGCGGGGCGTCGCGCGTGCCGTGGTGCGGCCGGCAAGCACCGAAGAACTGGCATGGGTAGTTCAGGAACTCGTTGGTGCTGATGCTTCCTTCGTTGTCCAGGGCGCTGCCACCGGACTCGTCGGAGCGGCCACGCCGAGCGACCGCGGTACGCAATGGGTGGTGTCCACACAGCGCCTGCGGAACAGATTGGAGATCGACCCCGTCAATCGAAGTGCCATCGTGGCTGCCGGGTACCGACTGTCGGATGTCAATCGAGCCGCCGCAGAGCACGGTCTGACCTTCCCGATTGATCTTGGCGCGGATCCATCCATTGGAGGGATGGTGGCCACCAATACCGGGGGTTCGAGGCTGATCCGCTATGGCGGCGTTCGCGAGAACGTGCTGGCCGTCGCCGGAGTTCTCGCGAATCCGCCGGGCGCACGCGTCGGATCGACGCATGGATTGCGCAAGAACAATATCGGTCTCGATTGGACTCAGCTGATGACGGGCACCTTTGGTGCCTTCGGCGTCGTAACGCATGCGACGCTGAAGCTTCACCCTGTTCAGCGGCAAACCGCCACTGCACTGGCTGCGGTGGAGTCGGCAGAGATGGCCATGGAGTTGCTTTGCTCCTTCGAGGGTGCACTTGGCGAGTTCGTGAGCGCGTTCGAAGGCATGTCTGGCAATGCTCTGAATGCGGCCGTGAAGCATCTTCCGAGCGTTGCGCCCCCTTTCCAGAACGCGCCGCCATATGCGGTCCTGCTGGAGGTCTCGAGCGCGGTATCGAAGGCCGCGGGGCTTGATCTCGAATCCATACTGTTGGGCTGGCTCGAGGCTCAGGTCGAGCGCGCCATGATCTTGGACGCCGTGGTGGATAAGCCGGAGCGTCTATGGCGGATCCGCCATGCCATCAGTGAATCGGTGCAGGCCCTCGGGAAGCTCGTCGCCTTCGATGTGGCTGTCAGTCGCTCGCGCTTTGCCGCATTTCGCGCGCGCGCCATCGAGTTGATCGCCGCGGAAGTTGCATCTGCTCTTGTGTGCGACTTCGGCCACCTGGGCGACGGCGGGATGCATCTCAACATCGTCGTACCTCCGGGGACCCGCGTCGATGCCATCGCTGAGCTCCGAGCGAAGCTGTACCAGGCTGTCGTCGAGGAGTTCGACGGAAGTTTTAGCGCCGAGCATGGAATCGGTCCCTACAACCAGGCCTTTTACCGGCGCTTTACGGATCAGCCGACCCGCGCACTGGCCGGCGCTCTTCATGTTCAGCTGGATCCTTACGGCCAGCTCGGGAATGTTCGGCTCGACTGAAGGAAGCAAATGACCCACACCTCATTCGTCAATGATCGCTACGCCAATGCGCCGGGGTCGCCAATACGCGAGTTGAAGCGCTTCACGGAACTACCGGGGATGATCTCGCTGGCCGGAGGATACCCAGCGCCCGAACTGATGGATTCCGGCGGATTGCAGAAGATCTTCAGCAGCCTGAGCGGGACTGCATTCGCAAGCGCGCTCGAATACGGCGGCACCGAGGGCGCCATCGCCCTGCGCACGGAACTGGCGCGGCTGTCCAGTTCGCGCGGCAACGCCGTGGAGCCCGGTGAAGTCCTGACCTTGAGCGGCTCGCAGCAAGGGATTGACTTGCTGGCGCGGACGCTTCTGTCCCAGGGCGACACCGTCCTGGTCGAGGCGCCCACGTACCCGGCCGCGATCTCCGCCTTTCGCTTCGCGGGCGCCGCCATCCATCAGGTCGCCACCGATGACGAGGGACTTGTCCTCGAGGATCTGGAACGGGCGCTGATCCGGCTGAAGCCCAAGGTCCTCTACACCGTACCCACCTTCGGCAATCCGAGCGGACGCACCCTCAGCGAGGGCCGGCGGCGCGAACTGCTGAAACTGGCGGTTCGGCATCAATGCCTCGTGATCGAGGACGACCCCTATGGCGACCTCTGGTTCGACCAGGCTCCCCCGCCGTCCATCTATTCGATGCGGAATACGGTGGATGGCGCCGAACGCGTGGTGGCCTACCTGTCGAGCCTCTCGAAGACGCTCGCGCCGGGTCTGCGGCTCGGCTGGATGCTGGGGCCGGCAGAGCTGCGGCGCGCGTGCGTGCTCGCCAAGCAGACCGACGACATGCACGCGTCGACGCTGACGCAGGCGGCCGCGGCGGCGTACCTGGCCCAGGGCCTCTTCTCCGAGAACCTGCCCCGGTTGCGCGCCACCTACGGCAAGCGCGCCAAGGCACTGGCGCGCGCCTTAAGCCTGCAGTTGGGCAAGCGCATCGAGTTCACCGCGCCGGGCGGCGGCATGTTCGTCTGGGGGCGTGCGCCCGGGGTCGATACGGCCGAATGGCTCAAGGCGGCCATCGAACGCAGCGTGCTGTTTGTGCCGGGATCCGCCTTCTATGCGCAGGACGCGGACCATTCGACCTTTCGGCTCTCGTTCGCCAGCCAGGACGAGGCGGGCATCGCAACGGGGGTGTCGCGGCTTGAGGAAGCTCTGCGCGCTCTGTAGAAAGCCCTGGTAATTTATTCACGCAGGGGCACTTCAAGCGCCGCGCCACAATCGAAGAATTCTTGATGCTGCCCATGGACTTAAGACTTGATGACCTTGATCGCCATCTTCTGAGCTTGCTACAGGCCAATGCACGCGAGCCGGCGGCCAACCTGGCGCGAAAGCTGAAGATCGCCAGGACGACGGTGGTCGCGCGAATCGCCCGACTGGAACGCGAGGGCGTCGTCTCGGGCTATGGGGTTCGCCTCGGCCAGCGACTTGAACAAGCTGCGGTTCGGGCGTTCTGCGGGCTCTGCGTCAACGCCAAGGGCGCCCCTGCGGTCATCAGGGCGCTCGAGCGGCTGCCCGAAGTGGAGGAGGTCTGGGCCGTGAGCGGCCAGTTCGACTACATGGTCCTCCTGCGGTGCGACACACCCGAACAGTTGGACAAGCTGCTCGACCAGCTGGGTCAGATCGACGGCATCAATCAGACCCAGACCTCCATCGTGCTCAGCCGGAAGATCGATCGTCGCAGCACCGTCTCCAAAGCGAATAGCCATCCCAACAAAGAACATGCCTCCAACCCCTGAGCGCTTCCTGGGTGTTCTGATGCTCGACACGCGGTTCCCGCGACCGCCGGGCGATATCGGAAATCCCGAGACCTTCCGCCGAAATGGCATCCCGGTCCGCTTCCACGTTGTCGAGGGCGCGTCGCCCCACCGCATCGTGAAGGAGGCTGATGCGGCGCTGCTGCAGCCGTTCGTGGACGCCGCTTCGAGGCTGGTCGAGGAGGGCGCCGCGATGGTCACGACCAGCTGTGGTTTCCTGGCCGCCTACCAGGACACGCTCGCCAAAGCCGTTCCAGTTCCGGTCGTCACATCGAGCTTGCTGCAATGCAAGGACTTCGCTCGCCCCGGCATCGTCACGTTTGATTCGAATTCATTGACCTCCAGCATCCTCAAGGCGGCCGGGGTTGCCGAGAAGACGCCCGTGCAAGGCGTGCAGCCTGGATGCGAGTTCCACCGGCGCATCCTCAACAACGAAGAGCAGCTGGACCTCATCGAAGCCGGCAGGAACGTGGTCGACGCCGCACGTCGCCTTGTAAACCTGTTTCCATCGGTCGAAGACATCGTGCTCGAGTGCACGAACATGCCGCCCTACCGCGATGCCGTAGCGCGAGCGACGGGGCGCTGCGTGCATGACATCGAAACCCTAGTGGTCGCGCAGTGGACGACTTTGCTCGCATCGTCGTAGTCGGTCGGGGTGGCTCTGTCTTGATATCCGGCGCGACATGCAGCGGGCGATGGCCTACGTTCTCGCCGAAGCCGCTTGTTGCGTGAACGAACGTGCCAGGAAGTCCACGAAGGCTCGTACCCGCGCGGCGAGTTGGTGCCGCTGCGGAGTAAGCGTGCGGTGAATGTATCACTCCGACAGGAACACTGATGACGTCGTTCGCCGACACGTCTCTGACCTGATCGCCGATCTGAAATACGGCCCTGCCGCTGAGAAAGATGATGATCTCGTCGTGAAGATGCCGATGCAGGCCGGCGCTGCCGCCTTGGACGAAAGACAGCGATGTCGGTGCTGGACCGCTCGCTCTCGTGGACTCTGGCCACGGTCAGCAGTTCTTTGTCGATCCGGAAAAAGGCTGTTTCGGGGCCGCCGTGGCGGAGACGATCAACAACTGGTAGCTCATGATCCTTGAACCTCAGACATCGAATTTGACGCCTTGCGCCAGCGGCAGCGACCGTGAGTAGTTGATGGTGTTCGTCGCGCGGCGCATGTAGGCCCTCCAGGCATCCGACCCCGACTCCCGGCCGCCGCCCGTGTCTTTCTCGCCACCGAAGGCGCGCGTAGCCCGAGGCCGCGCACAGCGTCACCATCTCGGCCGCGGCGCTCGACGAATCCATGAACCACAGGCCCGGGCCGGTGGGCGTCTCGGCCTTGTCGAGCACGCCATCGACCAGGCACTTCTTGCCGATCTTCTGGATGTTGCCCAGCGCCTTCTCCTCGATGGTCGTCAGGCCGCCGGCGATGTTGCCCTTGATTGGCTGGGAATCGGAGAGGTCGCTGGTCTTGTGGCGGTTGATCATGTCCTGGTAGCGGTTGAACATGAAGCGCTCCTTCACCTCCGGCGTGCGGCAGCGTTCGGCCACGATGCGCTCGCCGCTGGTGATCTCGGAGGTCTCGCCGAACACCAGCGTGTTGCCGGTCTCGTAGAGCTTGTCGAAGGCATTGCCCACCGTCGGGTTCGAGCCGCAGCCGGAGGTGGTGTCGCTCTCGCCGCACTTGGTGGAGACCCACAGCTCGTGGATGGCGCAGGGCTCGCGCTGCTTCTCGCTCGCCATCTGCACGAACTCGCGCGCGGCGCGGCTGGCGCGCAGGATGGTGTCGTGGTCGCCGTGGCCCTCGATGCCGAAGCCGACGACCGGCTTGCCGGTGGTCGCGATGCCGTCCACCACCTTCTGCGTCCAGCCGTCCTCGATGCCGATGACGACAACCGCCGCCACGTTCGGGTTGCAGCCCGCGCCGATCAGCGTGCGGAAGTGGAGTTCGAGGTCGGCGCCGAACTGCAGCCGGCCGTAGGGATGGGGGATTGCGAGCGCGCCCTTGATGTTGTGCGCGACGGCCTCGGCCGCGGCGTTGGACAGGTCGTCCAGCGGCAGGATGACGACATGATTGTGCACGCCGACGCGGCCGTTCTCGCGCCGGTAGCCGAGGAAGGTGGTGTCTTTGGAAATGACGGACATGGTGGGATTGCTTTCCGGTTCGTGGGTGTGTGGATGCGAGGGACGGGCGCGCTTACCAGCGCTTGGTCTTGATGTTCTGGACGTGGGCATGCTCGCCGGCCCTGATCGGCGCCACGACCTTGCCCATGTCGATGCCGTACTTCCACACCGTGTCGCCGGGGTTCATGTCCTTCAGCGCTACCTTGTGGCCGATCGGAATGTCCTGCCTGGCGTCTACGCTGGTCATCCTGTCCTCGTCCATGATCCAGCCGCTAAGCGACATGCCGGCCTTGACGTCCTCGACCACCACGACCGCCACCGTGTCCTTGGCGTCGTGCAGAACGAAATGAATCATCTGTCTGTCTCCTGCTTCTCTGAAGTTGCGATGAGGGCAGTGTCGGCTTGCACGTTTCCGAGTGTCAAACAGGTCATCTATATGAGTTGGATGAGTGCTGGGCCGGCAGCGACAATGCGGCGATGAAGCAAGTCCGCTCCGTCGCCGCATTGCAGCCGATCGCAGCCGATGCGGCCGAGGCGCCGCTCTACCGCCTGGTCAAGAGCGCAATGCTGCGCGCGATCGAGTCGGGGCAGTACCCGGCGGGCGCCACCTTGCCGAGCGAGGCCCAGCTGGCCGGTGCGCTCGGCGTCTCCGTCGGCACGCTGCGCCACGCGACGGACGAACTGGTGGCCGAGCACATCCTGGTGCGGCGGCAGGGGCGCGGCACCTTCGTCGCGGTGCACAACGCGGACCGCTTCATGTTCCAGTTCTTTCATGTCGAGCGCAGCGACGGGTTGCGCCAGGCGCCGCAGGTCGAGCTGGTGGCCTTCGAGCGCGTTCGCATGGAGGAGGAGCCGGCGCAGGCGCTGGGCCTGAAGGCGGGCGAGCCGGCGATCCAGGTCGACAACCGCCTGCTGCTGCAGGGCAAGGCGGTCATCCACGACCGGCTGATGCTGCCGGCGATGCTCTTCAAGGGCCTGACCGAGAAGCGCTTTCGCGAACGCAAGAGCACCATCTACCACCTCTAACAGACCGAGTTCGGGATCACCGTGACGCGGGCGCGCGAGCATGCGCGCGCCGCGATGGCCGACCGCGGCGTCGCCCGCATGCCCGGTGTGGCGCCCGGCGCACCCGTGATGGTGGTGCGCCGGACTGCGCTGACCTTCGGCGACAAGCCGGTCGAGTACCGCGTATCGACCATCGATACGGCACGGCACGAGTACGTGCACATGCTATCGAGGCCAGCGTGAGCGGCCGTTGGCGCCGGCCATGACCTCTTGAAGCTTCACCGCCTTCCGCGCGGCACGACCTCGCGCGAGGGTTGTCCGACGGTAAGCAATGGAATGAACGCTCACGCCTGTAAGCGGCATCGACGTGCCAGATCCAGTCCCGAACGTCGAACTTCGAATAGCTCTCCGTACTGGTAACGCGGGGATGCCGGGGAATCGCTCCAGCGACTCGGTGGCGGTGACCGCCAGCGCGCGCAACCGTCCGCTCTGGACATGCGGCATGGCGGCCGCGCCGGAGGCGAACATCAGGTCCGAGCGTCCGCCGACCAGGCATGGAGCGCGGCCAGGCCAGGCGCATCTGCACCTGCGCAAGCCAGGCGCGGCGGTGATCAACATCACCGCTCCGCCGTCCTTCTTGCCCATGCGCTACCAGGCCCATGCGAGCGCTGCCAAGGCCGGCGTCGACCAGTTCATGCGCGTGCTCGCGCTGGAGTGGGGCGGCGAAGGCGTTCGGCTCAACTCGATCTCGCCGGGCCCGATCGACGGCACCGAGGGCTTCCGCAAGCTCATGGCGCGCACGCCCGAAGACCGCGATTACGCGCGCCCGCAGGTACCTCTGCGACGCTTCGGCTCGCTGGACGATATCGCGAACCTGTCGCTGTTCCTCGCTTCTCCCTGCGCTGCCTACATCTCAGGCGCGGTTGTGCCCTGTGACGGCGGGGGTGCGTTCCTGCGCCTTCGTGAAGTCGGCGGTCAACCAACTTATCGACAAACGGATGTCCAAGTCCCAGCAGATGCGCTGGGATCCTCGCAGCGCGCACCTGCTGCAGGTGCGGGTGCAGGTGCGGGTGCGGGTGCGGGTGCGATTCATCGATGGCCAATTGCGCGATGAGTTCGCCCGCTGGTATCCGGCTTTCCCTTCGAACCACCCAACGCTAGCGGCGGCGGCATGACCCCACCAAATCGATCGCACTCTGCGACCACGGTCCGTCAACGTGTCATCCTATGACCGTCATAGGCAAAGCCTTGCCCTATTACGTCCGTGCGGCACCAGAATGTTAGATCTCAATCGAAGAACTGGAGATTCACCATGAGCGAGATACAAGCGGAAGCCAAGTGCCCCTTCGACCATGCGGGGGCCCGCGGCAATGTCAATCGTGACTGGTGGCCCAATCAGTTGCGGGTGGACCTGCTTCACCAACATTCCTCCAAGTCCGATCCGATGGGCAAGGACTTCGACTACGCGAAGGAGTTCAAGAGCCTCGACTACGAGTCGCTGAAGAAGGATCTGCGTGCGCTGATGACGGACTCACAAGACTGGTGGCCGGCAGACTTCGGCCACTACGGGCCTCTGTTCATTCGTATGGCCTGGCACAGCGCCGGTACCTACCGTACCGGCGACGGGCGTGGCGGCGGCGGCCGGGGCCAGCAGCGCTTTGCGCCGCTCAACAGCTGGCCTGACAACGTCAACCTCGACAAGGCGCGCAGACTGCTGTGGCCGATCAAGCAGAAGTACGGCCGCAAGATCTCCTGGGCCGACCTGATGATCCTGACCGGCAACGTGGCCCTGGAATCGATGGGCTTCAAGACCTTCGGCTTCGGCGGCGGCCGTCCGGACACCTGGGAGCCCGACCAGGACGTCTACTGGGGCAAAGAGACGACGTGGCTGGAGGACAAGCGCTACAGCGGCGACCGTGACCTGGAAAACCCCCTCGCTGCGGTGCAAATGGGCCTGATCTATGTCAACCCGGAAGGCCCGAACGGCAACGCGGACCCGGTCTCGGCGGCCAGGGACATCCGCGAAACCTTCGCCCGCATGGCGATGAACGACGAGGAAACCGTCGCCCTGATCGCCGGCGGCCACACCTTCGGCAAGACCCACGGCGCCGGCCCGGCAGACCTCGTCGGCTCGACCCCGGAAGCGGCCGACCTGGAGGAGATGGGCATGGGCTGGAAGAGCACTCACGCCAGTGGCATCGCCGGCGATGCGATCAGCAGCGGCCTGGAAGTCACCTGGTCACAGACGCCGACGCAGTGGAGCAACCACTTCTTCGAGAACCTGTTCAAGTTCGAGTGGGAACCGGTCAAGAGCCCGGCCGGCGCGGGACAGTGGCAGGCCAAGGGCGCTGCGGCGGACATTCCGGATGCCCACGACAAGTCGAAGAAGCGCGTGCCCACGATGCTGACCACCGATCTTTCACTGCGCTTCGACCCTGCCTACGAGAAGATCTCGCGGCGATTCCTCGAGCACCCCGAGCAGTTTGCCGACGCGTTTGCGCGTGCCTGGTTCAAGCTGACGCATCGAGACATGGGCCCGCGCTCGCGCTACCTCGGCCCGGAAGTGCCCGCCGAAGCGCTGATCTGGCAAGACCCGATTCCGAAGGTCGACCATCCCCTGATCGACGACAAGGACATCGCGGCGCTCAAGACCCAGGTGCTGGCCTCGGGCGTGTCGGTGTCCGACCTGGTGCTGACGGCCTGGGCCTCGGCCTCCACCTTCCGCGGCTCCGACATGCGGGGCGGCTCCGACGGCGGCCGCATCCGCCTCGCGCCTCAAAAGGACTGGGAAGTTAACGAGCCGACGAAGCTGGCCAAGGTGCTCCAGACGCTGGAAGGGATCCAGGGCGAGTTCAACAAGGCGCAATCGGGCGGCAAGAAGGTCTCGATGGCCGACCTGATCGTCCTGGCCGGCTGCGCCGGCGTCGAGCAAGGGGCCAAGAACACCGGCCACAACGTGACGGTGCCCTTCACTCCGGGCCGCATGGACGCGTCGCAGGAGCAGACCGATGTGCAAGCCATGGCGGTGCTCGAGCCGGTGGCCGATGGCTTCCGCAACTACCTCAAGAAAGACTACAACGTTCCCGCCGATGCGCTGCTGATTGACAAGGCGCAGCTGCTCACCCTGACCGCGCCCGAGATGACGGTGCTGGTGGGTGGCATGCGCGCGCTGGGCGCCAACGTCGGTGCCACCAAGCACGGCATCTTCGGCCAGAAGGAGCACGCGTTGACCAACGAGTTCTTCGTGCGCTTGCTCGACCTGAACACGACCTGGAAGGCTGTGCCCGGCCAGAACAACCTGTACGAGGGAGTTGAACGCAAGACGGGCGAACGCCGGGGCAGCGCGACGCGCGTGGACTTGGCCATCGGCTCCAATTCAGTGCTGCGCGCCCTGGCCGAGGTCTACGGCAGTTCGGACGCGCAGGAGAAGTTCGTGAAGGACTTCGTTGCGGCATGGACCAAGGTGATGAACCTTGGCCGCTTCGACATGGTCTAGACAATCCTCGCGTTTGCCGATTCGCGCGCGTTCGCGGCAACGCCATCGCATGCAATCCCGTGGAGCTGGGCTTCGCACGCTGGACCTTGAGGAGGCCAACGTTCGTTGGCCTCCTCAAGCGCAGCCTGCAATCTCCATGGCGAGCGCACACGATCCCTGCAACATCAACTGGCCCTCGACGGTGGCGCGTCACGTTGCCGTGAGCGGCTGCGATGGACCTGCCACTTAGTAGGGCACGGAAAATGAGCGGACCCCAAAGACGGCCTCTCGCGGGAGAATCTCGTGGCGGTGACAGGCGAAGGCTGACACACCAACCGACGTGAACATCATTGCGCCCGCGAGGCGGCCGATACCGCGGCACGCAGACCGAGCAGGTAGCTCTCGAGGCCAAATCCGCAAATCTGTCCTTTCACAATCTCCGCGAACACCGAGTGGTGGCGGAATTTCTCGCGCGCGTGGATGTTCGACATGTGCAGTTCGACGACCGGTACCGTAAGGATCGCCAACGCATCGCGGATGCCGTAGCTGTAGTGCGTCCATGCGCCGGCGTTGATGAGCACCGCGTCCACGCCCTCGACGAAGCCGCGGTGGATGCGCTCGCACATCGCGCCTTCTCTGTTGGTCTGGAAGCTCTCGACCTCGGCGCCGAGCTCCTTGCCGAGTGCTTGCAATTGCGCGTCGATCTCGGCCAGCGTCATCGTGCCGTACTGCTTCGGGTCGCGTTTGCCGAACATGTTGTGGTTGATGCCGTGCAGCATGAGGATCTTCATGGGGTTATCTGCGTCTCGTTGCATCAGACCAAGGGGATAGTCATGCGGTCGATGACGCCGCGCGTGTCGGGCCGCACGCCGCGCCACCACAAGAAGGCTTCCGCAGCCTGTTCCACGAGCATGCCGACGCCGTCGGCCAGCTTCGGCACGCCGGCGTGCTGCGCCAAGCGCAGGAAGGGCGTAAGACCCTTGCCATAGGCGAGCTCGTAAGCCAGCTTCGCACCCCGAAGCGTCTCGGCGGGCAGCGGCGGTAGTTCACCCTTGAGGCTGGCCGAGGTGCCGTTGATGACGATGTCAAATCGCTCTCCTGCCAGTTCGTCGTAGCCGCAGCCTTGCACGTGGCCCTGCCCGGCGAACTGCTTTGCAAGGTCGATGGCCTTTGTCTCTGTGCGATTTGCCAATACGACTAGGGTCGGTTGTTGCGCGAGAAAGGGCAGCAGTGCCCCACGCACTGCGCCGCCCGCGCCGATCACCAGCATGCGCGCCCCCTTGAGCGGAAACCCAAGGTTGCGCTGGATGTCGTTGGTCAGGCCCACGCCGTCGAAGTTGTCGGCAACGATGCGGTCTCCGTCGAACTTGAGCGCATTGGTGGCACCGGTGAGCTCGGCGCGTTCGAGCCGTTCGGTGGCCAGTGCGTAGGCCTGCAGCTTGAAGGGGGCCGTGACGTTCATTCCTCGCCCGCCTGCCTTGCGAAATGCGTGCACCTCGTCGGCGAAGCATTTGAGCGAGCCCTCGATCGCCCGGTAGTCGATGGCTTGGCCGGTCGCTTCGGCGAAGCTGCCGTGGATCATCGGCGACTTGGTGTGTCCTATCGGATTGCCGATCACGGCGTACTTGTCGGTCATCACTGTCTCCTTACTTGCTGTAGAGCACGCCATCGGCCTGCATGTCGGCGATCTGTGTCGCGTCGAAACCGAGGCTGGCTGCGATTTCCGCGTTGTGCTCACCCAGTTCGGGCGCTACCTGCGTGATCGAGGTGTCGCACCCCGACATGCGGAAGGGGAGGTTCGGCAGGCGGATCTTTCCGAGAACCGGATGGTCCTGCTCGACCACCATGCCACGCGCACGGATCTGCGGATCGGCCAGCACTTCGTCAATGCGTTGAACCTTCGCCGCAGGCACATCAATGCCGTCCAGCATCTTCAGCACCTGCGCGACCGGCTGCGCCGCAACCCACGGCTTCACCACTTCGAGGATCTCCACGCGATGGGTATTGCGCCCGGCTGAAGCGTGCAGCCGCGTGTCGCTGCCGAACCCCGCAGGGCCACCATTCTTTTCGACCAGTGCGGCAAAGCGCTTCCACGCGTCGTCCACCTGTGCGGCGATCACAAGGTCACCATCCTGCGCGCGGAACACGCCGTAGAGCGTGGAATTGGGCATGTCGTGCCCGGTCTGCACCGGAACTTCCTGTCCGTTGGAAAGCGTGTAGCACTGCACCGCGTACTCGTGCATCGACACCAGCGTGTCGTACAGCGCCATGTCGATGTGCTGCCCGCGGCCGGACTTCACGCGCCCCAGCAATGCGGCATTGATCGCGGCGACCGCATGGATGCCGGTGTACATGTCGCCGAGCGAGATGCGCAGCAGCGGCGGCGCCTCGCCCGGGTTGCCGACCATCTGCATGATGCCGCTCTTGGCTTCGGCGATGAGGCCGAAGCCGGCGCGGTGCGAGTCGGGGCCGGTGTGGCCGTAGGCCGAGATCGAGCAGTACACGAGGCCGGGATTGGTTTCGGCGAGTTCGGCATAGCCCAGGCCGAGCTTGTCGAGCGCACCGGGGCGGTAGTTCTCGACGAACACGTCGGCACTGTCGACCAGCTTCTTCATCAGCACCCGGCCGCGTGGATCTTTCGTGTTCACGCTGAGCCCTTTCTTGCCCATGTTCTGCTGCAGGAAGTAGCCGCTGTGGTCGCCGACGAACCACGCATGCTGACGCCCGGCATCGCCCGTGCCGGGTCGCTCGACCTTGATGACTTCCGCACCGAGCGCGGCGAGGCAGCGCCCGACATAAGGCCCGGCCAGGAAGTGGCTGTAGTCGATCACGCGGAAGCCAGCCAGCGGCAGCGCTCGTTGTGGCGCGGCGCTCACGCCGGCTTCCTCGGCACCATCAAGCGGTGCTCGCCCTTTTGCACGACCTCGTCGCGCTGGTTGATGAGTTCGGACGGCAGCACGAGGATGCCCCAGCCCGGCTTGCTCTTCGATTCGCGCTTGCTGCCGACGTGGAATTTCACGCGCACCGTATCGCCGAGCTTGATCGGTCCGACAAAGCGCCATTCCCAGCCGAGGGACATGCCCGGCATGAAGCGCATGTCGCTCTTCGTCTTGAGCCCGTCAGCCACTGACAGGCCGAACAGCCCGTGCGCCACGCGTGTGCCGAATGGTGTGGTGCGCGCATAGGCTTCGTCGGTGTGAACGGGGGTGTGGTCGCCGGTGAGGTCTGCATACGCCATCACGCGGGCTTCCGTCACTTCGTAGGGCGGGCTGATGCACTCCTGGCCGACGACGGCGTCGTCCCAGTACTTGTCTTCAATGATCAAGGCGGTCACGGTGTGTGTCTCTCCATGCATTAGGTGACGGTTCTTCATGCGCGGGGATCGATGGCAAGAGCGCGCGCCACTGCGCCAGCGCTGGCCTGGATGAATTCGACGACCAAGCCGTCCGGCAGGCGCAGCCAATTGCGGCCCTGCGGCATCTCGGTCACACCGAAGGCCTGCGCAGCAGCGAGTGCGGCTTCGAGGTCTTCACACATCACCGAGATGACCGAGGCGGCCTTCAGGCCCTGCGTAGTTCGGCTTGGCCATAAACTGCATGCCGCCTAGAGTCCAGTACTGAACGGGCTCTTCGAGCGTGCCCTGTACTTCGCGCATCGTCATGCCGCAGACGTCGTGGAAGAACTTGATGTGCCAGTGGACGTCCTTCACCCAGATGGCGACGTGTTCCACATAGGCGCGTGGCGGGCTCATTTCGCCTCCAGCCGGCGTTCGATGCCCTTGATGGCGGCAACCAGCGTCTGATTCACCGGCGTCGGCACGTTGTGCTCGAGCCCGGCGCGCACCACCGAGCCGTTGATGAAGTCGATCTCGGTGATGGAGCCTTTCTCCAGGCTCTGCAGCATGGAGGTCTTGAACTCGTAAGGCAGGCCTTCGGCGGCCATCACCCATGCATCGCGCGGGGCCTTGATCGACAGCTTCACGCCGATGGCCTGCGCGACGGCCATCGCCTCGGTCACGGCCGCGATGGCCGTGGCCTCGATCTCGGGCACCGCGTAGAGACTGCCGTACACCTGGCCCGTGATGCCGCTCAGTGCGCCGGTCGAGACGTTGATGAGCAGCTTGTCCCACATCACGCCCATGATGTTGTCGCTGACCTCGCAAGGCAGCCCGGCGCGATCGAACTCGGCTGCGATGGCCCTGGCGCGTTCGCTCACGTTGCCGTCGAGCTCGCCGATCACCGTGCGCTTGCCACGGGTGCCGGCAATGATGTGGCCCGGACCGAGCAGAACGCCGCCAACGTAGGTCTTGCCGGCCAGCACATGCTCGCGGCCAGCGACGTCGGCCAGGATCTCCTCATGGCCCATGCCGTTCTGCAGCGACATCAGCGCGGTGTCGGGCCCGATGATCGACAACGCGCCTTCGACGGCGGAGCGCGTGTGGAAGGACTTGACCAGCACGATCACCAGGTTGGCTGGCGCCAGGCCTTCGACGCTTGTCGATGCGCGCACTTTGACACGGCGTTCCGAGTCGCCGTCCTTCATGAGGAGACCGTCGCGATGGATGGCGTCGACGTGCGCCTGGAACGGATCGATGAGCGTGACGTCCGACCCGCCGGCCGCAAGCGTGCCGCCGATGGCACAGCCGAGGGCGCCGGCGCCCAGGAAATAGATTTTCATGCCTGTCTCTCGAAGGAGTGTCTCGAAGGGATGCCCGGAAGATAGGTTTTGGCGAACATTTCGTCCATGACATGGAGCGAATGGTCTACATTTCGTTTTGAAATGAATGCGGACGACGACAACCTCGATGCGAGCGCGGGCTTGCTCAGCCTCAAGCTGCTGCGCCTGTTCGACCTGATCTACACGACGCAGAGCGTGACGCGCGCGGCCGACCAGCTCGGCCAAAGCCAGCCCACGGTGAGCAACTGGCTGGGCCGGCTGCGCAGGCATCTGGGCGACGAGCTGTTCGTGCGCACCGCGGCAGGCATGCAGCCGACGCCGCGCGCGGAAGAACTGATCGTTCCGGCGCGCGAGGCGCTCGCGGCGCTGCGCCGTGTAGCCGCGCCGCCCGAAGCGTTCGACCCGTCGAGCGCGACGCGGCGCTTCCGTATCTGCATGACGGATGCCAGCCACATCACCTTGCTGCCGCAACTGCTGGCGCACATGCGCGCCGTGGGCCCCGGCATCCGCCTGGAGGCCGCGCGCATCGATGAAGAAACCGGGCAGGCACTGCAGTCCGGCCAGGCTGACCTTGCGATCGGACTGGTGCCGTGGCTCGAGTCAGGCTTCTACCAGCAGGTGCTGTATCCGCAAGACTGGGTGTGCCTGGTCAATGCCCGACACCCGCGCATCACCGCAAAAGGCATGGGCTTGCGCGACTTCAAGGCCGAAGCACACGTCGGCATCGTCGGCGGTACGGGCGTTCAACTGCTGGAGGCCGCGCTGTTGCGGCACCGCGTCGAACGGCGCATCTTGCTGGAGTTGCCCGGCTTCCTGGGACTGGCCGCCATCGTGTCGACCACTGACCTCGTGGCCACCGTGCCCCGCCAGATCGGCGAGACGCTGGGCCGAACCAACGGTCTCGCCGTCTTTGATTGCCCGGTGCCTGTGCCGTCGTTCACCGTCAAGCAGCACTGGCATGCACGCTACAACCAGGACCCGGCGAATCGCTGGTTGCGCGGCTTGTGCGAGCGGCTTTTTGCCAAGAAATCGAACGCGCGTAGATAGAGGATCGAGCTTGTCGACGACCAAGGTGAAGAGCACGATGCCCTTTTTGAGCAGTAATCTTGTATGGCTAGGCTGGATTCGGCCGGGACCGGTCCTTCGGGTCCACCTCCCAATTCGCTCCGGAGCAGGACGGTGGGTAATATGTGCCGCCATGCAAACACTCGACACACCCGTATGCGCCCGCGTGCGCCTTCGAGGGTTCTGTCGCGATAAGCCTGTTGAGGCGAGTTGATGCCGGAATCGGTCCGGGTCAATGGACGGCGAGACTGTAGAAGTGGTCGGAATGTGTAAATGCCAGGCCGCCGGGGCAGCGCAACTGCCCCTTCTTGATCATGTGCATGGTCTCGATGCCAGCGATCAGGCGGCCAGCACAATGAAAGGACTTGAATCCCATCATCGGCCGGATTCTTTGCTTGACGCTACGATGGTCCTGCTCGACAAGATTGTTCAAGTACATGGACTGCCGTAGTTCAATCGTGACGTCGCTATCGGCGATCAGACCACGCACGGCGGCGGTGTTGGCACCGCTCTTGTCGATGGTGATCTTCTCGGGCAAGTTGTGCTGCCCGATGGCGCGTTCAAAGAACCGACGTGCGGCCGCTACGTCACGGCGGGCGGTCAGAAGGAAGTCGACGGTCTGGCCCAGGCGATCGACGGCTCGGTACAGATACTTCTACTGGCCGCCCATGAGCACGTAGGTCTCGTCGACGCGCCATGAGCGCCCCACCGGGTGCTTGCGCCGAGGAAACACCTTGGCCAATACGGGCAGCATTTTCAATGACCAGCGGTGGACGGTGGCGTGGTCGACCAGCACACCGCGCTCTGCCATCATCTCTTCAAGGTTGCGCAAGCTCAACTGATACGCCGCGTACCAGCGAACGCACACCAGCATGAGTTCAAGCGGAAAATGCAGCCGCTTGATCACCCCTCGCAGAGTCGAGTTCTGAAGTTGGACGTGCAGCGGTACCATGGCTGCATTTTGGCAGCGCGGCTTATCGCGACAGAGCCGCGTCGAGCGCGATGCGGTCCTCGAATTGCGCCTCAATCTGCACGCACCGGTCGAAACGCTGGGCATGCTCTATCGCAACGACCGCATGGACGGGGCCGCTCGCGGTGTTCGTCGAGCTTGCCACTTTCGTCTTGGAGCCTGGCTTCGGCAGTGGCCATCTGTAGGCCAGCGTGGATCACTGTGGCGCCTGCGCGCAATGGCCCTGTCCGGGATGAGCCTGGCCGCGCGGCTGGAAACGTGCTCTGTACCGCAGCCGAGGGCTGAATCTGCTAGCGGCCCTGTTGTTGCATGTTGACCTTGGAAATGAGGTCCTTCATGACGCTGTTCTCTTTGTCAAGAACCCCCTGGAACTCTCGCCCGTCGGTGAATTTATAGCCAATGTTCTGCTTCTCCAATGCAGCAATCATGGCAGGGTCCTTGGCAGTGTCTGCGGCGATCTGACGCAATTTGGAGACGACGTCCGCAGGTGTCTTCTTCGACACTCCTAGGTAGCGCCAGCTGACGACGGACAAGTCGATTCCCGACTCCTTGGCAGTAGGTGCGTCCATCGCAGCCTTGCTTCGTTGGTCGGCCAGAACGAGGATGATGCGAAGCGTCCCAGCCTGAACATGTGACATGACTTCCGGGGGAGTTGCCGTGACCGCCTCGATGTGACCTCCTAGCAAGGACAGGATGGCTGGCGAAGCGCCCTGATACGGAATCGGCGCAAGTTTCGCCCCAGTCTTGTCGACGAGCGCCGCGGCGGCCAGATGACTGAGCGTTCCATTGCCGGTCGTGCCGATGCGTAGCCCATCGGGCGCGCTTTTCGCCGCTGCGAGAAACTCCCCGATTGTTTTCCAGGTCGCATCCGATCGAACGATGATCGAGACAGGATCGAAGTTCAGTTGTGCAATCGGCTCGATATCCAGGTACGAGAACTTTGCGAGACCGAGCAATGGTGTTGTCAGGACGTCGTTGGTTAAGAGGCCCAGCTTGTAGCCGTCCGCTTTGGAGTTGATGATGTCGTTCGCGGCGATCGAACCCCCGGCGCCCGGTTTGTTGACGATGACAATGGGTTGTGGCGAGTGGTTGCGACTTGCATCCGCGAAAGCCCTGCCCAGAGCATCGGTCGAGCCGCCCGCTGCGTAGGGAACCACGATTTCGATCGGTCGACTCGGGAAGCTCTGGGCGACAGCGCTGCTCAAGGCGAACGTGAGCTGCGCAGCAGCCAGGCCAATCAGGAGCGCCGGTTGACGCAGGTATTTTTTCATCAGCATTTGTATCTCCTTTGAATGTTCAATGTTTCGGCAGGGCTCATGCAATACCGCGAGTCCCATGCGGTGTGTGTGTGTCTGGTTCGCCGAACTACTTCCTTGGCATTTGCTGCCCGTCAGCGTTCATCGGGCAGCTCGGAGCGCCGACCGTTCGCGGTACTTCCGGCAGCATCTTTCCCGGGTTCATGATGCCGCGCGGGTCGAGTGCATCCTTTAGCGCGCGCATGAGCACCACTCCTTCCGCGTGCTCGGACGCGAGCTGATGGATCCGGTGCAGGCCAATGCCATGTTCGCCGGTGCAGGTGCCGCCATACTGAATAGCTCGCATCGACACCCGCTCGGCCAGGGCGTCGGCACGCGCGCGCTCGTCGGGGCTGGCGGGATCGAACACGATGCCGAGATGGAAATTGCCGTCGCCGGCGTGTCCGACCAACGGCGCCGTCAGGCCGCTGGCACGCACATCCTCGCGCGTTTCCATCACGCAGGCGACGAAGTTCGATATCGGAACGCAGGCATCCGTGCCAATCAGGGCGGAACCGGGCCTCAGCGCCAAATTGGCGTGGTAGCACTCGTGGCGTGCCTTCCAAAGTCGCGTGCGATCTTCCGGACGCTCGGCCCACGCGAAGCCGCTGCCGCCGGACTCCTCGGCGAGCGATTGCATCGTGGCGACTTGCTCGCGAACGGCCGCTGGTGATCCATGAAACTCGATGAACAGTGTTGGCAATGCCTCGAACTCGTCGAGCTTCGAGTAGCGCTTGCAGGCGTCCATCTGCACTTCGTCGAGCAGTTCGATTCGCGCCACAGGCACGCCGATCTGCAGTGCGCCGATGACCACTGAGATGGCAGATTCCAGCTCCGGGAACTGGCACACGGCTGCCTGCACCATTTCCGGCAGTCCCCACAGGCGCAGCTGCACTTCGGTGATGAAGCCCAAGATGCCTTCGCTTCCGACGAACAGGCGTGTCAGATCCAGACCGGCGGCGCTCTTGCGGGCGCGGGTACCGGTGCGCACGGTACGGCCATCGGCCGTGACGACCGTCAGGCCTAGCACGGCGTCGCCCATCGTGCCGTAGCGCACCGCTGCCGTGCCCGATGCGCGTGTCGATGCCATGCCGCCGAGGGACGCATTCGCGCCAGGGTCGATCGGGAAGAACAGCCCCTGCGCGCGCACGTGCGCGTTGAGCTCTTCGCGCGTCACGCCGGCCTGCACCCGGCAATCAAGCGCATCCGCGTCGACCTCGAGGATCGCGTTCATTCTCGACAGATCCACGCAGACTCCCCCATGCACGGCAACAACGTGGCCCTCGAGCGAGGTACCGGTGCCGAACGGAATCATCGGTACCTGCGCGTCGAAGCAGGTGCGCGCCACGAAAGCGACGTCTTCGTTGGTGAGCGCAAAGACCACCGCATCGGGCGGCGCAGAGTCTGGCACCCCTTCACCGTGGCCATGCTGCTCGCGCACCGCGCCGGACGTGCTGAGGCGATCGCCAAACCGCTCGCGCAACCGCGGCAACAAGGCCAGCACATCGCGGGCGATCTCATCGCGTGACTTTGGGAAATTCATTGCCTAGGCCGGTTGGATCTGTCGCACGTGGTTGTCGTGGCTGGGAACTCGGAACTAGAGTGCGTCAACCATGCGCAGCAGCGCCACCATGCCGGGGTCGTCCATGCCGATCGTCTTGTCGGCGAACATGCGGGCGCGGCCGATGCGGTTGGGCTTGTCGCGAAAGGCGTCGAGCGCGGTACGCGCCGCGTCGCTGGCCACGCGGCGGGCTTCGGCGCCTTCGGGCGATGCGGCAAGCGCCGTGTGGATGGCATGCAGGCCGTCGAGCACTGTCTTGTCTCCCAGGTTTGCCCCGCCGCGCGCCGAGAGCGTCGTCACCACTTCGGCCAGCAGCGCCGCGAGCTGCGGATGGTCGAGCAATGTCACGCCGGCGCAGCGCTTGGCGCTGGTCATGAGGGCCACGGTCAGCAAGGTGCCAAAGCTTGATCCCGATGCCCTGGCCGAAGCCTGCGCACAGCGTTTGAAGATGCCTTCCAGGGTATCGGGCATCTCGGGCAGGGCCTCTTCGATCAGCGTGGCGCACTTGTCGAGCGTGGCGCCGAGGTCGGCGTCGCCAAGGCGGCCGTCGAGCTCGTTGAGCTCAGGCGCAGCGGCGCGTACACCCGCGCACCAGCGGGGCAGCGCGGCCGAGAGGGTGGCAGCGTCCAGCATCAGCGCACGCTCCAGAAGGGGCAGTCCGCCGGGGCCGCAAGCAGAGCCTCCAGTTCGGCGTCGAGCTTCATCACGCTGAGCGACGCGCCGGCCATCTCCATCGAGGTGGCGTAGCGGCCGATCAGGGGGCGCACGATGGTTACGGCCTGGTCCGCGAGGGTGGCCGCCACGCGGCGGAAAAGGATGTAGAGCTCTTCCGCGGGTGTCGCCCCCAGGCTGTTGACCAGCACGGCAACACGATCGCCGCGCGCCAGCGCAAGTTCCGGCAGCACGTGCGCAAGCATCTCGTCGGCCAGCGCATCGGCCGATTTGAGAGCCCCGCGCCAGATGCCCGGCTCGCCATGGATGCCCATGCCGAATTCGACTTCCCCTTCCCCGATCGCAAAGGAAGCCTTGCCGGATTCCGGCACCACGCAGGGCGAGAGCGCCACGCCGATGGAACGGCACGCGTCGTTGGCCTTGCGCGCCAGCGCCGCCACCGCCTCCAGGTTCGCGCCGCCCGCTGCCTTGGCGCCGGCGACCTTGTAGACGAGCACGAGTCCGGCCACCCCGCGGCGCTTCTCCCGCTGTGCGGCGGGCGCACTCGCCACGTCGTCGGCGACACGGACCGATGCGACCGACATGCCATCGAGTTCGAGCATCTCGGCTGCCATGTCGAAGTTCATGCGGTCGCCGCCGTAGTTGCCGTAGAGTTGCAGCACGCCGGCGCCGCCATCGGCCGCGCGCATCGCCTCGATGCAGTCGTCCATGCGCGGGCCGGCAAAGACGTTGCCCACGGCGCAGCTGTCGAGCAGGCCGTCGCCGACGTAGCCGAGGAAGACGGGCAGATGGCCCGAGCCGCCGCCGGTGACGATGCCCACTTTTCCAGGCACGGCGCCGCTGCTGCGCGCCACCACGCGGCCGCCTTCTCCGCGGCGCTGCAACTCGGGGTGGGCCAGGCACAGGCCGTCGAGCATTTCGTCGACGTAGGCGTTCGGGTCGTTCAGGATCTTTTTCACGATGCTTTGTCCATTGCGTTGAGGTCGCGCGCAGTCCGGCGACGGCCGTGCCATCGCCGGCTTGTGCTCGGCGACGCCCGTGCGCTTGGGCCGGATCAGTCGACCTTCAGGCGGCCATCCTTGGTGGCTTGCGAGGCCAGTGCGTACTCGGCGTCGAGCAAGCGTGCGAATTCCTGCGGCGTGCTGGAGTAGGCGACGCTGCCGAGTTCGCGGGCGCTGTTCACCGTCTGCGGATCCTTCACGGCTTGTGCAAGCGCCGCGGCGAGCTTGTCCTGCACCGCCTTGGGCGTCCCGCTGGGCGCAAGCACCCCGACGTAGGTTGTGCCATCGATCTCGCCGAAGCCGAGCTCCGCGACGGTCTGGACGCCGGGCAGCGATGGATCTTGCGTCGGCCCCAGCACCGCGAGCGGCTGAAGCGCGCCGCCCTTGATGTGCTGCAGCGAACTGCTGACCTGGTCGAAGTGCACATCGACCTGTCCGCCGATCAGGTCGATCAGTGCAGGACCCGAGCCCTTGTAGCTAACGATCGTGAACTTGGTCTTGAGCAGAGTCTCGAGCTGCAGCAATGCGAGGTGGTTGGGCGTGCCCGGCCCGGAATGCGCAGCGATCAGCTTGCCCTCGCCGGAACGCGCGTAGGCGGCGAGTTCCTTGAAGTTCTTGAACCTGGGTTCGTTCTTGCGCGCGAGCAACACCATCGAGCCCTTGTTCACCAGGCCGAGTGGCGCAAAGTTCGACCGGCTGTAGCTTGTCTTGACCATTTCCGGAACCGTGACCACCACGCCGGCTCCGCAAAGCAGCAGGGTGTATCCGTCCGGGGCGGCGCGAGCGACCTGCATTGCGCCGATCGAGCCGCCGGCGCCCGCTCGGTTGTCGACGATCACCGACTGCCCCAGCACCTTGCCGAGCGCTACCGCCACTGTTCGCGCCACGATGTCGGTGTTGCCGCCCGGCGCAAAGGGGACGACGATCGTCACCGGCTTGCTGGGAAACTCCTGGGCCCATGCGGGGGCTGTCAATGCGCTGCCCGCAGCGGCAAGCGTTCCGAGCTTCAGAAGCTCGCGACGTCGGATATTCATGATTCGTATGTCTCCTCGGATGAAGCTAGGTGTCAAATGTCAAAGCGCAGCACGTCGTCGAGCGCGGCCTTGATCCTGGCAAGCTGGGCGTCGCTGGTGGGCGGCATCGGTGCCCGTGGCAGGCCGGCGTTGCAGCCTTGCAGCGTGATGGAGGTCTTCAGGTTCGCAGGCAGGTTGTCCGCGACGATTGCGTTCCAGAAGGCCAGCATGGATTTGTGCATCTCCAGCGCCTTCACATGGTCGCCGGCCTGCACCGTGTTCCACAGGTTCACGCACACGCCCGGCAGTGCCGCCGGCGTTGCGGCGATCGTGCCGTGCGCGCCCAGGGCGAACGACGAATACAGCAACGCATCCACGGCCGAATAGACCTTGCAGCCCGCGGGCACGCCGAGCAGCAGATCGGCCATCAGCTTGAGGTCGCCCTGGCTTTGCTTGATGCCCTGCACGCCGGGCAGATCCTGCATGAGGCGGATCATCTGCGCCGGATTCAGATAGTTCCACGGCACGACGTTGTAGATGATGACGGGAATGTCGACCGCCTCGGTCAGCGCCTTGAAGTGGCGGTAGGTGGCGTCTTCATCCGGCTTGAACAGATAGTGAACCGGGGTAACCTGCAGCGCCGCAATAGGAAGGTGCGAGATCGCCTTGGCACGGTTGATCGCATCGCGCGTGCTGTTCGAAATGATGCCGGCGACGATCGGCACGGCCCCCGCCACCTCTTCCGCGGTGATTTCCAGCAGGCGTTTGAATTCGTCGATGGTCAGCGTGTGGCCCTCGCCGCTGCTGCCGCCGGGGCAGACGCCATGCACCTTCTTGTCGAGGTTGAAGCGGATGACCTTGCGATAGGCCGCTTCGTCGATGTCGCCGTTGGCGGTGAAAGGAGTGACAAGGGGAGGGATGACGCCGGTCAGTTCAAGACTCATGAAAGTGGCTCCGTTTTGCAGTTTGGGGGAAGAGCGCAACCACGATCGCGCCGCGGAGCGGACTATAAACCGGCTGACATGTCAGCGCAAGCGCGGTGACAATGTTGAAGCGTTCAGCGCGGTTCTTCTAATCTGTCAGCTGCCGCACCGGTCGTCCTGGCGTAGAGTCGTGCCTCATCCGAGCGAACAATTCGCCGGGAAGGATCTTGATGAATGCGACAAAGAAAAAGCCCGTGCCTGCGCCACCTGCCGTGTCGCAGCGCACCCTGGCCTACGAGAGCTTCCGGCGGCAGATCCTGAGCGCAAAGATTCGCCCGGGGCAGTTCGTGTCGCAGCGCGAACTCACCCGGCTGCTCGACCTGCCGCTGGGCGCCATCCGCGAGATGATTCCCCGGCTGGAGGCCGCCCGGCTGATCGTGACCGTGCCAAAGCGGGGCTTGCAGATCGCGCCGGTGGACCTGAAGCTGATCCGCAACGCATTTCAGGTGCGCAGCATGGTGGAGCGGGAGGCAGTACGCCACTTCCTGCGTTCGGCATCGGACGAAGAACTGGCGCGAATCGAAGAGAAACACCGCGCGATCCTCGAGCGCGCCAACTCGGCCCAACCCGACCCGACGCTGGACGAAGATGCGCAGACGGTGGATTGGGGCCTGCACGACACGATGGTCGACAGCATCGGCAATGAGATCCTGTCCGAGATCTACCGGGTGAACAGTTTGCATGTGAGGCTCATACGCCTCGATGCCGGCCTGGTTCGGCCGATGCGCATCGTTCCGGCGATGGAGGAGCACTTGGCTTTCATCGCCGCGCTGAGGGCGCGCGACGAGGACAAGGCAATCGAATCCATCAGCGAGCACATCGAGCGCTCCAGGGCGCGTGTTCTTGATGCAATGCTTGGGTCGGATCAATCAGGTTCGATGAAGACGAGTACAGCCTCCGCCTAGCGTCCGCCCAGGGCGCAGCATAGGAATGCCGCACGGAGCCCACCTGCGACTTCCTTCGGCGCGGCCCTGCTCGAGCGCGTGAATCGTGAAGCACCCGGGATGCGCTTGCCTCGGACTTTGCGCCCTTGAGGTCTGCTCCGGTGCAGAAGGCGCGCTCGCCAGCGCCTCGAATCAGCACGCAGCGCTGGTTGGAGTCGTCCCGGATCTGTGCCAGGCGCTCTCTCAGCGCTTCCAGGGTCGGAACGTCGAGCGCGTTGAGCGCCTGCGGGCGATCCAGGGTGAGCATCGCCACCCCTTCGATGGATTGGTACTGGAGTGACATGCTGGTCTCCGATTGCTGGCTTGGAGCCTGGGCTCAGACGCTTGGCGTTTGCCCGCGCTCGCTCAGCCTGGAGTTCGGCCCGAAGCCCTCAGGCCTGCCTGCGCATCGCGAAGCAAGCGCCCGCAACCAGTATGAAGGCCCCGATGATGACCTTCTGCCAGGTGCTCGGGACGCCCGCCAGAATCAGCACGTTGTTGATCAGCGTGACCAGCACCACGCCGAGCAGCGTGCCGCCCACGGTGCCGCTGCCGCCCGTGATGCGCGCGCCGCCGAGGATCACGGCGGCGATCACGTCCAGTTCGTTGCCCACCAGGTCGAAAGGGTTGGCCAGCCGCGTGCTCGACACGTGCACGATGCCGGCCAGGCCCGACAGGAAGCCCGCGTAGGCGAACACGAAGACGTGCACCGTGCGCAGGTTGTAGCCCAGCCGCTCGGCAATCGCCAGGCTGCCGCCGATGGCGTACACCGCGCGGCCGATCAGCGTGCGGTTCAGCAGCCACCAGGTCAGCACCGCCGCGCCGGCCAGCACCAGCACGGTGGCCGGCAGCACCGCGTGCAGGCCCTGCGGCGTGTCGAAACGCCAGAGCGCGAGCTTGCCAAAGGCGTCCATCGGCTGTGGCACGTTCATGAAGAACACCGTGCCGACGAAGGTCAGCAGGATGCCGCGGTACAGGTACTGCGTGCCGATGGTCACGATCAGCGAGGGCGCCTTGAGCCAGTGCACCAGCAGGCCGTTGAGCACGCCGAGCAGGGCACCGCTCACCGCGCCCGCCACCAGCAGCAGTGCAATCGGCGCTTCCGGAAAGTAGTTGAGCACGAGCTTGGTGATGCTGTACATCGTGAGTGCGGCAATCGCTGCGAACGACACGTCGATGCCGCCCGCGGCCAGCACGATCAGCACGCCGAGCGCGAACAGGCCCAGCACCGTGCAGGCGCGCACGATGTCGAACAGCACCGGCAACTGGAAGAAACTGGGGTTGATCACGCCCACCACCAGGCTCACCAGCACGATCAGCGCCAGCGTGAAGACCGAGGGGCGCTGCGCGAGCCAGTGGCGCCAGGACGTGCGGGCCCGGGGCTCGGGCGCCGCGGGCACGGCGGTGGTGTGCGCTTGCATGGTGGAAGCGGTCATGGGAGTGCGGGGAAAGGGGTGTCGGAAACCAGCGCGCGGTACAGCTCGCTCTCGGCCAGCCCTGTCGCGTCAAAGTCGCGGGCGATGCGGCCCTTGCGCATCAGCAGGATGCGGTCGCAGTTCTGCAGCAGCTCCTGCAGGTCGTCGCTGACCAGGATTACACCCAGCCCCTGTTCGGCCAGCCGCTGCACGATGCGGTAGATGGTGTCTTTCGAGCCGACGTCCACGCCCACGGTGGGGCCGTGCAGTATCAACACCCGCGGATCGATGGCGAGCCAGCGCCCGATCAGCACGCGCTGCTGGTTGCCGCCCGAGAGCGACTGCACCGGCCGGTCCACGTCGGGCGTGGCGATCTGCAGGTTGGCAACCGTACGTTCGGCCAGCGCCTGGCACTGGCGCGCATCGAGCGCGCCGAAGCGCCCGCGCAGACGGCTGAGCACGGCCGTGACGATGTTGTCGCGGATCGGCTTGTCCAGAAAGAGGCCTTCGCTGAGCCGGTCTTCGGGCACATAGCCGATACCCTGGCGGATGCCGTCGGCCGGCGTCTTCAGCGTGATCTCCTTCGATGCGAGCGAGATGCGGCCACGGTCCGCGGCCTGCACGCCCGCAAGCGCCATCGCCAGCTCGTTGCGCCCCGAGTCCAGCAGCCCGGTGATGCCCAGGATTTCGCCCTTGTGCAGCGTGAAGCCCGCGTCGCTGAACTGCGTACCGCGGCCAAGCGCCTCGACCTTCAGCAGCGTGTCGCCCTCGTGCGAGCGGTGGCGCAAGCGCGCACCGTCGAGCTGCTTGCCGGTCATCCAGTGCGAGAGCCCGGCTTTGGTGAAGTCCTTGATCGGACCCTGCGCGACCTTGGTGCCGTCGCGGAATACGATGGCCTGGCCGCCCATGGCCATGCACTCGTCGAGCTTGTGGCTCACGAACAGCACCGCCACGCCCTGCGCGCACAGGGCCTCGACCACGTGCACGAGATTGTCCACCTCCTTCTGCGTGAGCGAGGTGGTGGGCTCGTCCATGATGACCATGCGCGCGCGCGTGGCCACGGCGCGTGCAATGGCCACCAGCTGGCGCGTGGCAATCGGCAGTTCGTCGACGCGGCGCGCCAGGAAGGCGGCATCCGTCGGCAGCTTCAGCGTTTTCAGTGCCCGCACGGCCGTGGCCGCCACCGCCTTGCGGTCGAAGCGGCGCGCCAGCTTGCCGCCGGTCTTCACCAGCTGCTCGCTGAGCGCGACGTTTTCGGCCACGTTCATGTTCGGCAACAGGGACAGGTCCTGGTAGACCGTCTCGATGCCGAGCGTGAGCGCCTCCAGCGGCGACAGCGCATCGTGCGGCGTGCCGTCGATCACGATGCGGCCCTGGCTCGGCGGCTGTGCACCGGAGATGATCTTGATCAGCGTGCTCTTGCCGCAGCCGTTCTCGCCGAGCAGGTGGTAGATCTCGCCGGTCTCGATGGTCAGGTCGATGCCGCGCAGCGCGTGCACGCCCGCGAAGCGCTTGTGCACGTCCTGCACTTCGAGGAAGACGCGGCGTCCCGCCGGCGCGGCCGGGAAGTGCGGGACGGGCGTGGAGAGCGCTCCAAGGGTCATGGTTCGCAGGCTCAGAAGGCGTACTTCTTGTAGTTCTGCTTGTCGACCTCGACCCAGGCCTGGCCCGTGACGACGATGCCCGCGCCCGGCCCCTTCTTGACCGAGACCTTGTTGTAGCCCGGCACGCCCATGTCCGCGCCGTCGGTGATGGTCTTGCCGTCGATCAGCATCTTGGCTGCCCTGTTCATGACCAGACCGGCGTCCTTCGGGTCCCAGAAAGCGATGCCGCCCACTGCGCCCGACTCGAGGAACTTGGCCGCCTCGCTCGGCAGGCCCGTGCCGAACACGCAGACCTTGCCCTGCAGGCCGGCTTCTTCCACGGCGCGGCCGATGCCCAGCACGTCGAGCGAGGACGAGCCCTGGAAGCCCTTCAGGTCGGGGTGCTTGCGCAGCATTTCCTTGGCCTTGCCGTAGGCCTTCTCGGCGTCGTTGAGCGATTCGTTCTTGGCATCGACCAGCGTCATCTTCGGGTACTTCTTCGCGTTCGAGGCGCCGCCGTCGGCCCATTGCACCTGCGACTGGCTGCCCAGAGAACCGACCAGCGAGGTCCACTTGCCCTGCTGGCCCATGCAGGCCGCGAGGCGCTCGTTGATGCGCGCGCCGTAGGCCGTGTTGTCGAAGGCTTCGATGTCGACCATGGTGTTCTTCTGGTTGTCGGCTTCGTGCGTCACGACCTTGATGCCGCGCTCCATTGCGCGCTTGAGCACAGGCTCCAGCGTGGGCGGGTCCATCGAAACGACCGCGATGGCGTCGACCTTCCGGGCCACCAGGTCTTCCACCAGGCGCTGCTGCTGCGCGGCGTCCGACTGGGCCGGGCCGATCTGGCGCGTGGTCACGCCCGGCGTGCTTGCACCGAATTCCTTCACGCCGACTTCCATGCGATTGAACCAGCTGATGCCGGTGATCTTGACCACGGTGACGATGTCCTGCGGCTTGCCTTGCGCATGCAGCGCCGAGGCGAAAGCCACGGCGGTGAGTGCGAGTGCGGTGCAGGCGATCCTGGTTTTCTTCAGCATTTCTTTGTCTCCTAGCCCTCGGGATTTCTTTGCGTCACGCCAGGAGGGAGCTGGTGCGGCGGTGCGCTGGAGCGCGTGGTGGAAAGAAAGACGCGTAAGTCCTGCAGGCCGAATCGCCCGTACGCCAGGAAGAACAGCAGCAACAGGCCCCAGGCGCAGTCGCGGAAGAAGTTGGAAATGCCCAGCAGGTTGAAGGTGCTGGACAGCAGCTGCAGCGCCACCGCAGAGAAGAACAGGCACACCATGCGTCCGTAGCCGCCTTGCGGCCGCACGCCCGCCATCACCGTGATGAGGATGGCGATCAGCAGGTAGGAGTTGCCGTAGTCCGACTTCACGCTCGCGGTGCGCGCGGCGATGATCACGCCCGCCACGGCGGCGAGAAATCCGCACAGCGCATAGGTCGCGATCAGCATGCGGGCCTGCGAGATGCCGGCGTAGCGTGCCGCCTTGGCGTTGGTGCCGAGCAGGTACAGGCGGATGCCGAAGGGGCTCTGCCGCAGCAGCCAGCCGACGGCCAGCAGCATCACGAGGAAGATCACGAACGGAATCGGCACGCCCAGCACCATCTCGTTGCCGATGGCGGAAAGGGCCTCGGCATTGCCCACGCGCAGGCTGGAGCCGCCCGTGAGCACCACGGCCAGGCCGGTGTAGAGCAGCTGCGTGCCCAGCGTGCAGAGGATGGGCGTGAGGCCTGCCTTTGCGATGAGCAGCCCGTTGAGCAGCCCGCCGGCCAGGCCCACCGCCAGCGCGATGGCGGCGAACCAGCCGGTGTAGAGCCAGGGCGACGCATCGGGCGGGGCCAACTGCGGTGCGAGCGTGGCGGCCACCACGCCCGCGAGATTGGCCAGTGCCACGCCCGAAAGGTCGATGCCGCCGTTGCCCGAGATCATCGACAGCGCCACGCCCATGGCCAGCAGGCCCAGCTCGGGCAGCTGGCCGCCCATGGACTGGAAGTTGTAGACGTCGAGAAAGTCGCCCTTGGAGAGCACCGTCGCCACCACGAGGATGAGGACGTTGATGCCGACCAGGAAGTTGAGTTCGCGGTCCGAGAACGTGAGCTTCATGAAGAGACTCCTGTCAGGCGGTACAGCCCAGCAGCGCGTCGATCTCGGCGCGCGTGGGCATCGAGGGCGCCGTGCCGGCACGCGTCACCGAAATGGCCGCGACCGCCGCGCCGAAACGCGCCGCCTCGCGAGCGGTGGCGCCTTCGGCCAGCGCCGCCGCAAAGCCACCGTTGAAGGCGTCGCCCGCACCGGCGGTTTCCTTCACCGCGCCGGCGTGGAATACCGGAATGTGCTCGGAGCCGCCGGCGCTGTGCAGCAGGGCGCCCTTGTCGCCCAGCGTGATGAGCGCGCAACCCACGCCCTTGGCGAGAAAGAAGTCACCCGCGCGGCGTGCGTCCTCGAGCGTTTCGACGGGCATGCTGCTCAGGGCCGCGGCCTCGTGCTCGTTGGGCGTGATGTAGTCGCACAGCGCATAGAGCGCGTCGTCGAAGGGCAGGGCGGGCGCGGGATTGAACACCGTGACCGTGCCCGCTTCGCGCGCAATCTCCAGTCCGCGCCGTGCGGCAGCGGCCGGCTGCTCGAGCTGGGTGACGAACACGCGCGCGCCGCGGATCGCATCGGCGGCCGCATCCACGTCGGCCGCATCGATCAGCGCGGCCGCGCCCGGCACCACGATGATGGCGTTGTCGCCGGTGACTTCGTGCACGTAGATGAACGCGGCGCCGGTCGGCTGCGCCGTCACCTGCGGCGCGCGCGGCGTGATGCCTTCGCGCGACCACAGGGCGAGCGCATCGTTGCCGAAGGCATCCTGCCCCAGCTTGGAGATGAACGTCACCCTGGCACCGGCGCGCGCGGCCGCCACGGCCTGGTTCGATCCCTTGCCGCCCGGGCCCATTGCGAAGCCCGAGCCGGCGATGGTCTGACCCACGCGCGGAAGGCTGGACGCGCGGAACGCGAGGTCGGCAACGAAGATGCCGAGGACGGCCATGCCGTGCTGCCTGGAAGTGACGACACTCATGGGGTCAGTCCTGCGGCGCGAGCACGCCCTTTTTGAAGATGAAGCAGCCGTAGAAGCGGCGCTCGCCGGTGGCGATCACGCAGTAGGCGCGGCGCGCGGCTTCATAGAAGGCGAAGCGTTCGATCGAAGCCAGCGGGCGAACGCGCCCCTCGGCGGCGTCGATCTCGCGCTGCATTTCCTGCTGCACCGGCGGAATCTCGCTCGGCTGGCCCATGATTTCCATGCGGCGTGCCGGCTCATCAACCGCCTCGTCGAGCGGCAGCACCGACAGGATGGCGCGCGCCGCCTCGGTGGTGCCGACGCCGTCGATGCGCAGCAGCCGTCCCAGCGTGGTCTGGCGCGCGACCGAGTCGGCCGGAAAGTTGGCGTCGCACAGCACCAGCTCGTCGCCATGGCCCATGGCGCGCAAGGCGTACAGCACGTCGGCATTGAGCAGCGGATGGATGGACTTCAGCATGCGTACTCCTGGGATGGGGAACAGTTCGGTTGGCCGCGATCTTAGGGAAGGAAAACGTTTGCGCAAACGTTTGCTATTTGGGGATTTCCCTTGGTTGCCAAGGTTCCGGCGGGTTGGCCCAATCTCATTCGCCATAGGGAATCCAGATGTTCTTGACCTGCGTGGCATGCCGCAGGAACAGCGGGCCTTCGGCGGCCGCCCCGTCGTGCCAGTCAGTGGCCAGGCCGTGATCGACCAGCGTGCGCTTGAGGTTGCCGATCGACAGCCGCTCGGCAATGCGCGAAAGATCCTTCGCGCCGAAAGCCCACAGCGCGTCGACGTCGTCGTGCTCGGCCAGCGTCTGCGCAAGGCCGGCCGCGGGGCCGGTCACGAGGTTGACCGCGCCGGCGGGCAGGTCGGAGGTTTCGAGCACCTGGTAGAAGTCGGTCGCGATCAGCGGGTGCCTCTCGCTCGGCACGACCACCGTGCGGTTGCCCATGGCGAGTAGCGGCGCGAGCAGGCTCACGAAGGACAGCAGCGGCGCCTCGTCGGGGCACACCACGCCGACCACGCCGATGGCCTCGACGGTGGCCAGCGCCACGCCGCGCAGCGGCGGCACGTGCACCGTGCCTTCGTATTTGTCGGCCCACGCGCCGTAGGCGAAGAGGCGGCTCACGGCGGCGTCGACTTCGGCCTGCGCGGCACACGCTGCGATGCCGGTCAGGCTCGTGAGGCGCGCGGCGAATTCGCCCGAGCGCGCCGAGAGGTTTTCGGCCAGGTAGTAGAGCGCCTGGGCGCGGCGGTGCGGCGTGGCACTCGACCAGCCCGCGGCGGCGCGTGCGGCGGCCACGGCGTTGCGGATGTCCTTGCGGTTGCCGGCTCCCACCTCGCCGAGCCGGTGGCCGGCGGCGGAGAACACCGGCTGCGACTGCTCGCCATCGGGGCGCACCTGCTTGCCGCCGATGAACAGCTTGGCCGTGCGGTCGATGGTCGGAAGCGCGCCAGTGGCTGAGGCCTTATCGGCCTCGTCTGCCGCTGGAGCAGGCGCTGCTGCCGAACGCGGCTTGCGCCCGGCCCATGCGCGCGGCTTCAGGTATTCGTAGCAGCCTTCGCGTCCGCCTTCGCGGCCGTAGCCCGATTCGCGGTAGCCGCCGAAGCCCACGCCCGCATCGAACAGGTTGGTCGCGTTGACCCACACCACGCCGGCCTGCAGCTGCGGCGCAACGCCCAGCGCAAGGCCGATGGTCTCGCTCCACACGCTGGCCGCGAGTCCGTAGCGCGTGTTGTTGGCCAGTGCCACGGCCTCGTCGGGTGTGCGGAAGGTCATGGCCACCAGCACCGGCCCGAAGATCTCTTCGGTCGTGACGGTGGACGCCGGATGCACGCCCGTCAGCAGCGTGGGTGGAAAGAAGCTGCCGCCCGCCGGCAGCGCGCCCGGCGGCTGGTAGCAGGCCGCGCCTTCGCGCACGCCCGTGGCCACCAGCGAACGCACGCGCTCGAGCTGCGAGGGGTCGATCAAACTACCGATGTCGATCGCCTTGTCCAGCGGCAGGCCCACGCGCAGGCTCTGCATGCGGCGCTTGAGGCGTTCGATGAAGTCGGCCGCGATACCTTCCTGCAGCAGCAGCCGCGAGCCGGCGCAGCACACCTGGCCCTGGTTGAACCAGATGGCATCGACCACGCCTTCCACCGCGGCATCGATGTCGGCGTCGTCGAACACGATGAAGGGCGACTTGCCGCCCAGCTCCAGCGTGAGCGACTTGCCCGAGCCCGCGGTGGCCTCGCGGATCAGGCGGCCCACGTCGGTCGAGCCGGTGAAGGCGATCTTGTCGACGCCTTCGTGCGCCACCAGCGCCGCACCCGTGGCGCCGTCGCCGGTCACCACGTTCAGCACGCCCGCGGGCAGGCCGGCCTCTGCGGCGAGCTCGGCGAACAGCAGCGCGCTGAGCGGCGTGAACTCCGCAGGCTTGAGCACCACCGTGTTGCCCAGCGCGAGCGCGGGTGCGATCTTCCAGGCCAGCATCAGCAGCGGGAAGTTCCACGGAATGATCTGCCCGATCACGCCCAGCGGCACCTGGTCGGCGAACTCGCGCTCCTGCAGCTGGGCCCAGCCCGCGTGGTGATAGAAGTGGCGCACCACCAGCGGCACGTCGAGGTCGCGCGTCTCGCGGATCGGCTTGCCGTTGTCCAGCGCCTCGATCACCGCAAGCAGCCGCGCATGGCGCTGCACCATGCGCGCCAGGGCGTACAAGTGCCGTGCCCGGCCATGGCCGCCGAGCGCCATCCAGGCGGCCTGCGCGCCGCGCGCCGCGGCAACGGCGGCGTCCACGTCCTGCGCCGATCCTTGTGCGATGCGGGCGAGCCGCTGGCCGGTGGCCGGCTCGGCGGTATCGAAATGCGCGCTGGCCGAAGCGGCGGTGAAGCGCCCTCCGATGAAGTGGCCGAAGCCCTCCGCATGGCGCGAGAGCCATTGGCGGGCGTCGGTGTCGCTCTCTGGCGCGGGGCCGTAGTCCATGGTGTCGAAATAGCGTGCGACGCTGCTGTTGCTGCTCATCGGGTCATCCGATCGGGTGGCGGTGGAAGGCCGAATAGCGGCCCGTGACGTGGTGCTCCAGCTGGCGCTCGATGTCGGCCAGCAGGGTGGAGGCGCCGATGCGGAACAGCTCGGGCTCGAGCCAGGCGCGGCCCAGTTCTTCCTTCATGAGCACCTGGTAGTCGAGCGCGGTCTTGGCGGTGGAGACACCGCCGGCCGGCTTGTAGCCCACGCGAAAACCCGTGCGGGCTTCGTACGCGCGGATCATGCGCAGCATCACCAGCGTGACCAGCGGCGTGGCGTTCACGCCTTCCTTGCCGGTGGAGGTCTTGATGAAATCGGCGCCGGCCATCATGCAGACCATCGAGGCCTTGGCCACGTTGCGCAGCGTCTTGAGTTCGCCCGTCGCGAGAATGGCCTTCACATGCGCATCGCCCGCGGCAAGGCGAAAATCGCGCATCTCGTCGTAGAGCCTGCGCCACTGGCCGGTGAGCACGTGTTCGCGCGTGATGACGATGTCGATCTCGGCCGCGCCGTCGCGCACCGAGGCCTCGATCTCCTTCAACTTGAGCTCGTGCGGAATCAGCCCGGCCGGAAAGCCCGTGGACACCGCCGCCACCGGAATGCCGGAGCCGGCGAGCGCATCGACGGCCGTGGCCACGAAGCGGTGATAGACGCAGACCGCGCCGGTATGCAGCGTGCGGTCCGCAAAGCCCAGCGCGGCCAGCAGGTCGGGGCGCACCGGGGTCACGGCCTTGGCGCACAGCCTGCGCACGCGCTCGGCCGTGTCGTCGCCGTTGAGCGTGGTCAGGTCGATGCAGCTGATGGCCTTGAGCAGCCAGCCGGCCTGCGCATCCTTCTTGACGGAGCGGCGCCCGGGCAGGGTGGCCACGCGGCGTTCGGCGGCCGAGAGGTTGATGCGGATGCTGTCGAACCAGCCGGCATCGAAGGGCTGCGCGGTGTTGCGTGCGATGGCGTGCGGCTTGTTGTCAGGCGCCGTCGCGTCGGCGTCGGTGGCAGCCGGGGGCGATGCCGCCCGGACGGCCGAAGAAACGGGGCGCGCGCGCACCGCGCCGCTGGCCCGGACGAGGGAAGTGGAATTCATGGCGTGAAGGGCAGCGGGGCGCGCAAGCGCCGCATGAACGGCAGGTGGGCAATGGGCATGTCTTTGTCTCGGATCGTTTTGCATGCCGTCGTACAAGGCCGTCGGCGTCCTGGCATCAATGTTATTTCAATAACATTTAATCGCGCAAGATGTTTTTCAGATAACATTTCTGATGCCCGATACTCCGGCTTGTGGATCAGAGGAACCCGAACATGCGAAAGACCGCCGGCGCCGAGGCCCGGGCCTTGCGCCTTGCCAAGATGCAGGAGCTTGTCGAGGCCGGCGGACCGCTGCCGATCAAGCTGGCCGCCCAACGGCTGGACGTGACCGAAATGACGATCCGCCGCGACCTGTCGGCGGCCATTTCGCCGCTCACCGCTCTTGGCGGCTACGTGCTCGCGGCCGCGCTGCCGGGCGGCGACCGGTACTCGCTCGACGAGGCCAGCGACCAGCATGCGGCGCACAAGCGCGTGGCCTGCCAGCGCGCCGCCGAATGGGTGCAGGCGCACGACAGCCTGTTCATCGACTGCGGCACCACCATGGTCCATTTCGCGGAAGCCCTGCCGCCCGACATGCCGCTGAGCGTGGTGTGTTACTCCACGAACATCGCATCCATCCTGGGCCGCCGCCCGAACACGCAGTTGATGCTGATGGGCGGGCTGTACCACGCATCGTCGGCCACCTTCTTTTCCGACGAGGGGCTGCAATATCTCAATCGATTGGGCGTGAACAAGGCTTTCATTTCAGCCGGTGGACTGGACCTCGAGCGGGGCGCGAGCTGCTCCAATTTCCACGAGGTGCCGGTGAAGCAGGCAGCGATCCGCAGCGCGTCGGAGAGCTTCCTGATCGTGGATGAAAGCAAGCTCAATCGCCTGCGGCCCGCCTTCTTCAGTCCGCTCGATGCGTTTGCGCGCATCGTGGTGGGCGGGGCGCCCGCGCCGGGTTTGCGCAGGCAGTTCAAGGATCTGCCGATCGAGTTTGCGCGGCCTCCGGCGGCTTGAATCAAGTGCTTCCCTGCGCGCAGGGGCGGGCATGCCGGCCGCGTTCTCCCTGACACGCCATCGGTTCAGCCGCGCCCGGCCTGTTTCGGCGATGCGGCAACCAGTTCGACCATCCGCTTGCCGAGTACCGATGGCGCGAAGCCCTCGTGCACGAGCGCGAAGATGCCCAGCAACGGACTGCCGGCGATGGGCCGGAAGTCCAGGTCGTCGCTGCGATAGGCGCGCGCCCGCGGCTCGGCGCAAGCCGCATCCGCGCAAATTCGAATCAGTCGGCGGCCGGCAACGCAGATTCCTCCGTCCACCGCGCATGCGAGGCGCTCAGGTGATGCAGCATGGCCGCCACCGCGGCCTGCGGGTCCCGCGCTTCGAGCGCGCGGTAGATCGCCTCGTGCTCGGCGAAGGCCGCCTTCCACGCATATGAATTCTCGGTGCGCTCGCTCATGCGCGAAGAGATCGGGCTGTGCCGTCCATCGAACAGTTCCCCGACCAGCCGCACGAGCACCGAGTTGCCCGTCATCTCGGCGATGGCGATATGGAAGCGCCGGTCATTCTCGATCTGCGCGCGGCCGTTCAGGCCGTCCTGGCGCATGCTTTCGAGCGAGGCCTTCACGCGCTCCAGGTGCTGCGGGTTCACGCGGGCCGAGGCCAGCGTGACGACAGAGCCTTCGAGCATCGCGCGCGCCTGGATCATTTCCGACGGGCTTTCGCCCACCGCCGGCGTGGCGCGCTCCGGCGCGTCAGGCGACGCGCAGACATACACGCCCGACCCCATCCGTATCTCGATGCGCCCGTCGATCTCCAGGGCGATCAGCGCTTCGCGCAGCGAAGGCCGCGACACCCCCAGCTGCAAGGCCAGCTCCCGCTCGGGCGGCAAGCGCGCGCCGACGGGCAGGTTGCCGTTGCGGATGACCGCCCGGATCTGGTCCGCGATCTGCTGGTAGAGCCGGCGGGTGTCGCCGGGTTTGGTGGAGGGAAGCATGAAAGGAGCAGGGCCGTCGATCTGGTCATGCCAGTTTGCCATCCTCCATGTAGTGATTGCTACTAATGAGCAAAATTTTGCGGGAAAACCCGCAAAGGGTTTGTTCCGGTGGGGCCATTTTTGACGCTGTGGCAAAGTGGCCTCGCCAAATTGGTAAGGCCAAAAGAGACGGAGCATGAGACAGCGCATCGACTCGCATCAGCATTTCTGGCGGCCCGCGCGCGGCGACTACGCGTGGCTGCGCGCCGATGTACCCGCCCTGGCGCCGCTGGTGCGCGACTTTCTGCCCGAGCATCTCGAGCCCCTGCTGCAAGCCCATGGCGTGGAGCGGACGGTGCTGATGCAGGCCGCCGATTCGGAGGCCGAGACCGGCTTCATGCTCGAGCTGGCCAGCGCGCACGAGGTGGTTGGCGGTGTGGTCGGCTGGGTCGACCTGGGCAGCCCCGATGCCGTCGCCTCGCTCGAACGCATGGCGCGGCACCCCAAGTTCAAGGGCGTGCGGCCGATGCTGCAAGACCTGCCCGACGACGACTGGATCGCCCGCATGCCGCGCGCCGATGCCATCGAGGCGCTCATCCGCCTGGGCCTGCGCTTCGATGCGCTGGTGAAGCCGCGGCACCTGCCTTCGCTGCTGCGCTTCCTGAAAGACTGGCCGCAATTGCCCGTGGTGATCGACCATGCCGCCAAGCCGCCCGTGGGCGCGCACGGCAGCGAGGCCTTCGCGGCCTGGCGCAAGGACATGGCCGCGCTCGCCGCGCTGCCGCAGGTGTGCTGCAAGTTCTCCGGGCTCTGGGGCGAGGCGCCGCAGGCGGCGCACCACGACGTGGATGTGGCGGTGCGCGCCGTGCGCCCGGTGTGGGAACCGCTGCTCGAGAGCTTCGGCCCCGCGCGCCTCATGTGGGGCAGCGACTGGCCGGTGCTCACCTTGGCCGGCGACTACGCGGGCTGGATCGCGCTCAGCGAGGCCTGCATCGGCGGCCTGTCGGCCAGCGAGCAGTCGCACCTCTGGCGCGGCACCGCGCAACGCTTCTACGGCCTTCCAACGGACTGAACGCGCCATGCCACCCATCGTCACCATCCGCGACCTCTGCAAGTCCTTTGCCGGCGTGCGCGCGCTCGACACGGCGCAGTTCGACCTGCTGCCCGGCGAGGTGCATGCGCTGATGGGCGAGAACGGCGCGGGCAAGTCCACCCTCATGAAGGTGCTGGCCGGCGTCTACAGCAAGGACTCCGGCGAAGTACGGATCGACGGCCAGCCCGTCGACATCGCAAGCCCGCGCGCGGCACAGGCGCTGGGCATCGGGATCATCCATCAGGAGCTGAACCTGATGAATCACCTGAGCGCCGCGCAGAACATCTTCATCGGCCGCGAGCCGCGCGGGCGCTTCGGCCTCTTCATCGACGAAGACGCGATGCGCACCGAGGCCGAGCGCATCTTTGCGCGCATGAACCTGCGGCTCGACCCGCACACGCCGGTCGGAGAGCTCACAGTGGCCAGGCAGCAGATGGTGGAGATCGCCAAGGCGCTCTCGTTCGACTCGCGCGTACTCATCATGGACGAGCCCACCGCCGCGCTCAACAACGAGGAGGTGGCCGACCTGTTCCGCATCATCGGCCAGCTCAAGTCGCAGGGCGTGGCCATCGTCTACATCTCGCACAAGATGGATGAATTGAAGCGCATCGCCGACCGCGTGACCGTGATGCGCGACGGCCAGTACATCGCCACCGTGCCGATGGCCGGCACGCCGATGGACTCGCTGATCGCGATGATGGTGGGCCGCCAGCTCACCGAGGTGGAGAACGACTTTCCCGACACCCCCTCGGGCCACGAGGTCGTGCTCGAGGCCCGTGGCATCACGCGCGGCGGGGTGGTGCGCGACGCCAGCTTCGTGCTGCGCAGGGGCGAGATCCTGGGCTTTGCGGGGCTCATGGGCGCGGGCCGCACCGAGCTCGCGCGCGCGGTGTTCGGCGCCGACGCCATCGACGCCGGCGAGGTCTTCGTGCGCGGCAGGAAGGTGTCGATCAAATCGCCTGAGGATGCCGTGCGACACGGCATCGGCTACCTCTCCGAAGACCGCAAGCACTTCGGCCTGGCCACCGGCATGGACGTTGAAACCAACATCGCACTGCCGAGCATGAAGAAGTTCCTGTCGATGGGCGTCTTCATCGACCAGGCCGCCATCGAGGCCGCGGGCGAGCGCTACGTGAAGCAGCTCGGCATCAAGACGCCCTCGGTGCGCCAGCAGGTGCGGCTGCTCTCGGGCGGCAACCAGCAGAAGATCGTGATCGCCAAGTGGCTGCTGCGCGACTGCAGCGTGCTCTTCTTCGACGAGCCCACGCGCGGCATCGACGTGGGCGCCAAGGCCGAGATCTATCGCCTGCTCAACGAACTGGCGGCCGAGGGCAAGGCCATCGTGATCATCTCTTCGGAGCTGCCCGAGATATTGCGCATGAGCCACCGCGTGCTGGTGATGTGCGAAGGCCGCATCACCGGCGAACTCGCGGGGCGTGAAGCCTCGCAGGAAAAGATCATGCAGCTCGCCACCCGGCGTGAAAGCGCCGCTGCTGCTGCCGCCACCGCCTGACGACTGGAGACAACGCCTTGACGACCCCTACCGCCACCACCGCCGCCGCCGCACCGGGCTTCTCGCTGAAGGCGCGGCTCTTTCGCCCCGCCACGCGGCAGAAGCTGCTGGCCTTTGCCAGCCTGATCGCGCTGCTGGTGTTCTTCAGCTTCGCGTCGCCGCAGTTCCTGCAGACCGACAACCTCGTGAGCATCCTGCAGTCGACCGCGGTGAACGGCGTGCTGGCCATTGCCTGCACCTTCGTCATCATCACCGCGGGCATCGATCTTTCGGTGGGCACGCTGATGACCTTCTGCGCGGTCATGGCCGGCGTGGTGCTCACCTACATGGGCATGCCGCTCGCGCTGGGCATCGCGGCGGCGATCTTCTTCGGTGCACTGGCCGGGTTCGTGTCGGGCGTGCTGATCGCCAAGCTCAAGATCCCACCCTTCATTGCCACGCTGGGCATGATGATGCTGCTCAAGGGCCTGTCGCTCGTGATCTCGGGCACCAAGCCGATCTACTTCAACGACACGCCGGACTTCCCGGCCATCTCGCAGGATTCGCTGATCGGCTACTTCATTCCGTCGCTGCCGATTCCCAACGCGGTGCTGATCCTCTTCCTGGTGGCGGTGGCCGCGAGCATCGTGCTCAACAAGACCATTCTCGGGCGCTACACATTTGCGCTCGGCAGCAACGAGGAGGCCGTGCGCCTGTCGGGCGTGAACACCGACTTCTGGAAGATCGTGGTGTACACGGTGAGCGGCGGCATCTGCGGCATTGCGGGCCTCTTGATTGCCTCGCGCCTGAACTCCGCGCAGCCGGCGCTGGGACAGGGGTACGAACTCGATGCGATCGCGGCCGTGGTCATCGGCGGCACCTCGCTCAGCGGCGGCACCGGCACCATCGTGGGCACGATCATCGGCGCCTTCATCATGAGCGTGCTGACCAACGGCCTGCGCATTCTCTCGGTCGCGCAGGAATGGCAGACGGTGGTCACGGGCGTGATCATCATCCTGGCCGTGTACGCGGACATCCTGCGCCGCCGCAGCAGCAGCGCGCATTGAGCCTTTTCCACAACCCAAGGAGACTTCGCATGATCCAAAGAAGAGCAGCCACCACCGCGCTGGCCGCGGCCCTCGTCGGCCTGCCGGCCTTCGCCCAGGCGCAGCAGGAGATCTACATTCCGCTCGTGTCCAAGGGCTTCCAGCACCAGTTCTGGCAGGCCGTGAAGTCCGGTGCCGAGCAAGCCGCCAAGGATCTGAAGGTGAAGGTCACGTTCGAGGGGCCCGAGACCGAGGCGATGGTCGACAAGCAGATCGACATGCTCTCCGCCGCACTCGCCAAGAAGCCGCAGGCCATCGGCTTTGCCGCGCTCGACAGCCAGGCCGCCATTCCGCTGCTGAAGAAGGCGCAGGCCGCGAAGATTCCCGTAGTGGCCTTTGACTCGGGCGTGGACAGCGACATTCCCGTGACCACCACCACGACCGACAACAAGGCCGCCGCCGCGCTGGCTGCCGACAAGATGGCCGAGATGATCGGCAAGTCGGGCGAGGTCGCGCTGGTGGTGCACGACCAGACCAGCCGCACCGGGGTGGACCGGCGCGACGGCTTCGTGAACCGCATCAAGTCGGCCTACCCGAACATCAAGATCGTGAGCGTGCAGTACGGCGGCGGTGACCAGCTGAAGTCGACCGAGATCACCAAGTCGATCCTGCAGGCCTCGCCCAACCTCAAGGGCATCTTCGGCGCCAACGAGGGCTCGGCCATCGGCGTGGTCAACGGCGTGAAGGAGATGAAGCGCGGCGGCAAGGTCGTGATCATCGGCTACGACTCCGGCAAGCAGCAGAAGAACGCGATCATGGACGGCAGCATGGCCGGCGCCATCACGCAGAACCCCGTGGGCATGGGCTACAAGACGGTGGAGATGGCGGTGAAGGCGATCAAGGGCGAGAAGCTGCCCAAGGTGGTGGATACGGGCTTCTTCTGGTACGACAAGACCAACATCGCAGACCCGAAGATCGCATCGGTTCTGTACGACTGATTTTTTGCAGAAGACCCGCTCATGACCATCGTCCGATCCATGCGCGTGCTGGACGTGCGCTTTCCCACTTCGCAGCAGCTCGACGGCTCCGACGCGATGAACCCCGACCCGGACTACTCTGCGGCATACGTCGTGCTGGAGACCGACCAGCCGGGACTCGAAGGGCACGGCCTGACCTTCACCATCGGCCGCGGCAACGAGATCTGCTGCGCGGCCATCGAGGCGATGCGCCACCTGGTCGTCGGGCTCGACCTGCAGTGGGTGGCCGAGGACATGGGCCGCTTCTGGCGCCACGTCACGTCCGACAGCCAGCTGCGCTGGATCGGTCCCGACAAGGGCGCGATCCACCTCGCGACCGGCGCGGTGGTCAATGCGATGTGGGACCTGTGGGCCAAGTCCGAAAGCAAGCCGGTGTGGCAGCTGGTGGCGGACATGAGCCCCGAAGCGCTGGTGCGCTGCATCGACTTCCGCTACATCACGGACTGCATCACGCCCGAGGAGGCGCTCGCGATGCTGCAGGATGCGGCCGCCAGCAAGGCCGAGCGCATCGCCACGCTGAAGGCCGAAGGCTACCCCTGCTACACCACCTCGGCCGGCTGGCTCGGCTACTCCGACGAGAAGCTGCGGCGGCTCGCGCAGGAGGCGGTCGATGCGGGCTTCAACCACCTCAAGCTCAAGGTGGGGCGCGACCTTGCGGACGACATCCGCCGGTTGACCGTGGCGCGCGAAGTGCTCGGGCCCGATCGCCACCTGATGATCGACGCCAACCAGGTCTGGGAGGTCGGTCAGGCCATCGATTGGGTGCGGCAGCTGGCCTTCGCCAAGCCCTGGTTCATCGAGGAACCGACGAGCCCCGACGACGTCGAAGGCCATCGCAAGATCCGCGAAGGCATCGCGCCGGCGGTGAAGGTGGCGACGGGCGAGATGTGCCAGAACCGCATCATGTTCAAGCAGTTCATCATGCGCGGCGCCATCGACGTGGTGCAGATCGATGCGTGCCGCCTCGGCGGCGTGAACGAGATCCTCGCGGTGATGCTGATGGCCGCGAAGTACAAGCTGCCGGTGTGTCCGCACGCCGGGGGCGTGGGCCTGTGCGAGTACGTGCAGCACCTGTCGATGATCGACTACCTGTGCATCGCCGGCACGCGCGAGGGCCGGGTGGTCGAGTATGTGGACCACCTGCATGAACACTTCGCCGAACCCTGCCTGATCCGCGGCGCGGCCTACATGCCGCCGGCGGGTGCCGGCTTCTCGATCACGATGAAGCCCGAGTCGCTCGAGCGCTACCGCTTCCGCGGGCAGATGGATCAATAGGGAAAGGCAGCGTGCGCTCATGGACCTGAATCTGAAGGACAAGGTGGTGCTCGTCACCGGCGGCGGCAGCGGCATCGGCGCGGCCATTTCGCTCACCCTCGCGCGCGAAGGCGCGGTGCCGGTGATCTGCGGGAAGAACCCGCTGGATGCGGCGTTCGAGCAGGAGCTGCGCGCGCTGCAGCCGCGGGCGCGTTTTCTCCAGTTCGATCTGATGGAAGAGGCCGCCTGCGGCAAGGCCGTCGAGAGCACCGCCGCGGCGTTCGGGCGCATCGACGGGCTGGTCAACAACGCGGGCGTGAACGACAGCGTGGGGCTCGAAGCGGGGCGCGAGGCGTTCATCGCATCGCTGGAGCGGAACCTCGTCCACTACTATGTGATGGCGCATTTCTGCCTGCCGCACCTGAAGGCCAGCCGCGGCGCGATCGTCAACATCTCTTCGAAGACGGCCCTCACGGGGCAGGGCAACACCAGCGGCTACACCGCGGCCAAGGGCGCGCAGCTGTCGCTGACGCGCGAGTGGGCGGCTTCCTTGCTGGAAGATGGCGTGCGCGTCAACGCGGTGATCCCCGCCGAGGTGATGACGCCGCTCTATCAGCGCTGGATCTCGGCCTTCGACGAACCCGACCGCAAGCTCGCGGCCATCACCGACAAGATTCCGCTCGGCCGCCGCATGACCACGCCGCAGGAGATTTCGAACACCGCGGTGTTCCTGCTCTCCGAGCGGGCCTCGCACACAACGGGGCAGTGGGTGTTCGTGGATGGCGGCTACACGCACCTGGACCGGGCGCTGACCTGATCTCTCGCTCTTCCCTTCATCGACCACCGGACCCGACGACCATGCGCCACTGCCTTGCCCTCGATCTGAAAGACGACCCGGCGCTGATCGCCGAGTACGAGGCCTATCACCGCGACATCTGGCCCGAGGTGCGCGCGCATCTGCATGCGCATGGCGTGACGGCAATGGAGATCTACCGGCTCGGGACGCGGATGGTGATGCTGATGGAAACCGACGACGCGCGCTACGACGCCGAGGTGATGGCGGCCGCGACGCGCAACGATCCGAAGATTCGCGCGTGGGAAGAACTGATGTGGAAATTCCAGGCGCCCACGCCGTGGACGCCGGAAGGGGAGAAGTGGTTGGAGATGGATCGGATATTCAAGCTGTAGGTGCTTGCGGCGGCTTCGACATTCCTTTTTTGTCAGCCGCAACTCGAAGGCCGGCCATGGCTGTCGCAGGTCGATCCCCGAAGCGACGCTTCATCTCACTTTCCGCGTTGCTTCATGCGCTCCTTTCCGGGCAAGGGGCGTGGGTATGAATCGTGCACTCGGTGCCGCGGCGTCTGATTCCTCCCTTCAATCTCGAATAGTTCTTTCATGATCATGTTTTCCCGGCGATGCGTTTCCGCACTGATGCTTTCGGTGCTCCTGTTCGGCTGCGGTGGCGGTGGCGGCGGTAGCCAAGGTGGCGGCCTGGCCGCCCCGATCGGCCTGGCCGGCGCCAACAGCGGCGGCCAAGGCAGTACTGGCGGCAGCCAGGGTGGCGATGGCCAAAGCGGCGGTGCCACGAGTGGTACAGGCGGCACAAGTGATACGGGCGGCACGGGCGGCACGGGTGGAGGCGTTTCGCCCACCCCGGCGACCACCGCGTTGGTGACCAGGCTCGGCAAGCCCGCGCGGGTGCTGCTCGGACTCGGCGCGGGCAATACCCTCGCGCAGATGATTGCCTAAGCTGGCCTGACACTCACGAAGTCCCACTGGTGCGGCTGACCTCGCGCCAGAATCGCCCAAGCTGTGCGAGCCATCTTGCTTGCCAGTGCAACCGCAACGACGTTGGCTGGTCGCCGCGCGGGAATCTGTTCTTACTATGGCGTCGGCGCCTTCGCGTGATACATGACCGATCGCGCGCCATGAATCAACAGCGTTCGTAGGTACGGATCGCCTCGCTTCGAGATCGATCCCATTCGCACCTTGCCTCCCGTGCCGCTCTGGCGAGGCACCAGGCCCAGGAACGCTGCGAACTCACGCCCTGACTTGAACATCGTGGCGTCACCCATCGTCGCGACCAACGCGGTTGCGGTCAGCTTGCCTATTCCAGGTACATCAGCGATCGCGCGGCACGCTTGGTCCATCTTTTGCCAAGCGCCTATGCGCGTCTCAAGTCGATCAATGTCCCGCTGCAGTTCGTCGATGCGCCCGATCTGCTCTTGCAGGCACGCCATCATCGGGCCGGGCAGTTCATCCTTGAGTTCTACCATGCGAGCGCGGATCTCCGCGAGGCCAGCAATGCGACCAGCTCTAAACGTCGCCCCAAACTCGTACAGTAATCCGCGCAGCTGGTTCACTGGCATGGTGCGGAACTTAATCAGCAAGGCGCGCATTCGATGAAGGCTCAGCATGGCTTGCTGATTCTGCGACTTCACAGCCACCGTCCGCATTCCCGGTTGCTGCACGGCCGTCCATATTGCGCGTGCGTCCGCCGCGTCAGTCTTGTTCGTCTGGACGAAGGGCCGAATGAACTTCGCATGCATCAGCACAACCTCGTGTCCAAGCTCTCCTGATCTTGCGGGCCCACCAGTGCCCGCTGCCCGCACGCTTCCAACGCCACACGTCCTGCAACTCGCTGCGACAAGAACTTGATAAGCTCGTCGCGGCCAAATCGCCGATTGACGATCTCACCGGTTTCAACGTCGACCCAGTACCTCTGAAACACGCGCTTTGCAACATCCAGCCCATACGTCGTGGCATGCATTTCGAGCTCTTAAAGTGGGTGTCGTGTTCGTCCCGTCCTCAGTCTCGCATCAGCTTACCAGCGCCGGCTTGCTGCGACAGAACCGACTTATTGCGACAGAACCCCTTTTTTTCAATGGTCGCCCGAAGGCCGCAGCCAGTTCTCGATCACGAGGCCCGGGACACGCGCGAAGTGCGGGGTGTTGTCCGTGACCACCACGGCGCCGAGCGCGAGCGCATGCGCTGCGATCATTTCGTCGAAGTCGTCGATGGGCGTGCCGCGCGCCTTCAGGTCGGCGCGCAGCGCGCCGTGCCGGTGTGCCGCCTTGGCGTCCCAGGCCAGGATCGGCACGATGCGCAGGAACTCGTCCACCAGGCGGTGCAGACGCACCGCCTCGGGCCGCTTGGCCACGCCGTAGCGGATCTCGGAACAGGTCACGGCGGAGATACACCATTGGCCGGGCGGCACCGCCTGCAGGCGGGGGTCGAAGGCGGGATGCCCGCGCAGTGCCTCGCTCGCGGCATTGGTGTCGAGCATGTAGAGGGTCATTCCTTCCAGTCCGCGAAGGGATCGCGCTGTTGCTCGCCTTGCTCGCGATCGGCCAGGAAGTCCTGCGGTACCGGGCCCAGTTGCTCGCGCAGTTGCATGAACGCCTGCCAGTCCACGGGCGATCGCTGGGACAGAATGATGTCGCCGGTGTTCTCGTCGCGGCGGATATAGACCTCTCTAGTGCCCTCGAAGCGGAATTCGGCCGGCAGGCGCACGGCCTGGCTGCCGCCGGTGGTGAAGAGTTTGGCGGTGGGTTGCTGCATGGCGGGCTCCCAGGTGGTTTTCAGCGGAAGGTGGCTGCTGACGTAGATACTGATGTATCTACGTCGCCATATCCTGTCAAGCGACCGATCTGTGTTCAGGAGGTTACGGCGGGAGGGGCCAGGTCATTGGGGCACGCCGGCGATCTTTATGGTTTCGCGGACGGTTCATCTCCGTCGAGCATCCGGCTGACCTTGCTGCCGAGCGCACTCTCCGCCCTGAAATACCCCACCACCGTCGCCACGCTCTGATGCCCGGTCATGGCCATGGTCTCGGGCAGCGGCATGTTCTGCTTGCCCGCCTCGGTGACGAAGCCGGCGCGCAGCGAGTGCGCGCTGAAGCGCCCGTCGATGCCCGCCAGCGCGCAGCGCTCCTTGACGATGTCGCGCACGGCCGCGGGCGCGAGGGGCTCGCCCAGGTGGCCGCCTTTGCGGATGCGCCGGAAGATCTGTCCCTCCTGGACGCCATGCGCCTTGAGTACCTCGAGCCATTCGGTCATGGCCGCTGCGGCGCTGCCCGCCAGCGGCTTCACATCCTCGGGCCGCAGCTCGCCGCGCTGGTTGGCCTATCGCAATGCTGGACAAAGCCGAATCTGTTGCGCGAAGGAGGCGGGCCGCTGCAACTCGCGGCCGCGGTGCGCTGCGTACGGGTGGCTCATATGCTGCCCTCCCGCGCGCCCTGAGCACCGCGAGCCATTTGGACATGGGCCGCTGCGGCTCTGCCGACCAGCGGCTTCACGTCACCAGCCCCAGGAACCTGGACACCCTCTTCAGTGATAGTCGTCTTCTCGTTGATGGCGGATCGCGGAAACCACGACCTCAAGATCACTGATGATGTGAAACAGTGCGACATATCCCGCTGCACCGAATGGAATCACAAGTTCGCGCTCCAGCCGGTCATCGAAGGCAATTCGGCAGGTGAACGGATTTCGCTCGAGGATGCGGAACTCGCTTTGGATGGCGGCCAGCGCTCGCTCGGGCAGGTCCAAGTCGCCGTGCTCAAGCGCTGTGTCTATCAGGAAGCTCTCGAGTCGCTGCAGATCCTCGAGTGCCTCGCGCGTCAGGCTGACCGCGTAGCTCACGACCTTCGCTTGGAGGCGCGGTCGGCTTGTCGATGCGCCGCCAGCCCGGCATCGAGTCGCCCGCGCATCGCCTCAAGTGCATCCGTCGCGGGATAGTATTCCCCAGTCACGCGCGCGCGGGCCAGCGATGCCCGGCCCCGCGCAACGAACTCCTGCTGTAGTTTGCGGCGTTGCGCTGCTTGGACTGCGGCCTGCTCGACAAACTGTGACAGCGTCTCGCCCTCGCGCAGCACACTTTCGATCTGGTGCCGTACGGAGGGCGTGACGCGCACCGGAGGCAGTTGAGCGCTTTTCATGTGCGGATTGTAGTGCAATTGCTATGCGCGTGCGAACTTGGGAGGACTCTCATCGCAGCTGAGGCTCTTGTGATGATCTGGTCCGTGCTGCCGTCAGGCGCCCTTGACGCACCTGCTAGCCAGGCTCGTCGAGCATCCGGCTGACCTTGCTGCCCAGCGCACTCTCCGCCCTGAAATACCCCACCACCGTCGCCACGCTCTGATGCCCCGTCATGGCCATCGTCTCCGGCAGCGGCATGTTCTGCTTGCCCGCCTCGGTGACGAAGCCGGCGCGCAGCGAGTGCGCGCTGAAGCGCCCGTCGATGCCCGCCAGCGCGCAGCGCTCCTTGACGATGTCGCGCACGGCCGCGGGCGCGAGGGGTTCGCCCAGGTGGCCGCCCTTGCGGATGCGCCGGAAGATGGGTCCCTCCTGGATGCCATGCGCCTTGAGTACCGCCAGCCATTCGGTCATGGCCGCTGCGGCGCTGCCCGCCAAGGGCTTCACATCCTCGGGCCGCAGCTCGCCGCTCTGGTTGGTCTTGGAGTGGGCGAGGGTGTAGACGAAGGCTTCGGCATTCACCCGCTGCAGGTTTTCCAGGGTGGCGGCGGCCACCTCGGAGCGGCGGCGCCCGCCGGTGGCCCAGGCAAAGAGGAGGAGGGCGCGGTCGCGTTTTCCGCGCAAGGTGTCGTCACAGGTGGCCAACAAGAGCTGCAGCGGGTCCTTGGTGAGCGCGCGTTGCCGTTTGGGTCGCGCGCCGCGCTGGGCATAGGCGCGCCGCGTACGCGCCAGGAGCTCGCGCACCAAAGGATCCGCGCAGGGGTTCACGAGCTTCTGGTCGGACGCGGCGTGGCTGGAGCCTCCCGATGCGCCTGGCCCGCCGGGTGCGGAGGAGGGCGACGAACCCCCTGTCGATCCGGTCGTCCCGGCGTAGGCCATCTGATGCGCCTTGGACAGCACCGCGATGCGGTGAATGAGGGTGTTCAAGGCGGGCGGTCCGAGGCGCGCCTTGTAGCCGTTCTTCACCAGCGCCTGGTCGACGTCCGGCGGCAGTTCGCTGACCAGCGCGCTGGCCTTGCGCCGCGGGCCGACGGGGGCTGACCCGCGACGGCGCGCCTGGCCGCCTTCGTCGGGCATGCCGTTGTCCTGCGCGCGGCCATTCGCCTCGCCCTCCGCATCGCGATGCGCGTCGCCATCCTCGTGCCGGCGCGCCGCGTGGTCGACGATGAACTGGACCACCACCGGCACGGGCACCGGCAACGACAGCGCGTGGCCGTAGCGCGCGGCGTACCAGGCACACCAGTAGCGCATCGCCGAGCCGTAGGACATGCGCGTGTTGACCGATTCGCCCTGGCGCAACAGCGCGCGTGCGGCGTCTTCGGCCGTGGAGGCCAGCCGTGCGGGATCGAGCACGGCCTGGCGCTCGGCCAGGGTGGCCAGCGGGTGCTGCGCGGGCGCGGCCTCATTCGCGGGATTGGTCGGTGACGGGTTCATGGAGAATTCATACATATGACATATGATTCGCTACATCATACATCGATAAGTCACGATAACCATCTCTTATCGTGACCTAAATATAGCAAAGAAGAGGGCGGTGAGCCGTCCAAAGTTTGCGGCTGTTAAAGCCCGAAAAAGGGTCGTTATGAGCGAGATCGCCGGAGTTCGCAGCCATGGCATTCAGGAGGCCGACGTCTTCGCGGCCGCGGATGCGCTGCTGGCCGAAGGAAAACGGCCCACCATCGAGCGGGTGCGCCTGAAGATCGGGCGTGGCTCGCCCAACACCGTGAGCCCGATGCTCGAGCGCTGGTTCGCAACGCTCGGCGAGCGCTTGGTGAGCCTGCAAGCAGGTCCAACGCGGTCTGCAGGCAACGATCCCGATGGCATGCCGGTCGGCGTGCGCAACGCGGCGAAGCTGCTGTGGGAGACGGCACGCCGCGAGGCCGAGGAAGTGCAGCGTGGCGAGCTGGAATCGGTGCGCGCCGAACTGCAGGCGCGCGAGTCGGCGCTGGCCGAGGCGCAACGTGCGCTGGCGCAGCGCGAGGACGCCTTCGCGCAGGCGCGTGTGGGCCTCGATGCGGCGCTGGCCTCCTCGCAACAGGCCCGGGAGACGATGGAGCGCCAGCTCAAGGAGCACGCGATCGAGGCGCATCGGGTCCGCGTGGGGTTGGAGGATGAGATCAAGCGGCTGACCGCCCTGCTCTCTCAAGTGGCGGAGGCCCGAGAGCGGATGCGGCGGGAACACGCCATGGCGATGGGAGCGCGGGACCAAGATCTGCGGCAAGCTGAGGAGCGGCATGCCGGGCAGGAGAAGCGCATGCTCGCCGAGGTAGATCGCGCGCGCCAGGAGGCCAAGGCGCTGGAGGCCGAACTGGCCAAGGAGCAACAGCGCCGAACAAAGGGCGAGGAAGTCGCGGCGAAGCGTCTGGAAGCCGAGCTTGAGAAGCTGCAGCAAGTGCGGGAGGCGGCGCGCCAAGCGGACGCAGGGTTGCGCGAGCAATTGGCGGCGCAGGGCATCGAGTTGGCGCAGGCGCGCGCCCAGTGCGTGGCGCAGCAAGCGCGGCTGGATGCCCTTGAGCAGCGGGTCGACGAAGAGCGGGCAGCCCATGACTCCACTCGGCGACTGCTTGCCGAAGCGGTGACGCGACCGCAAAAAAGCCCCGGCAAAAAACCGACAGTGACGATCAAGAGGGCCAAGAAAGCGGTCAAGCCGGAGTGACAGGATCGCAGCTGCACCGCATTCCAGAAATCGCTCTCGTGCTTGAAAAGTACCTGCAGGCAGCCTGATCCGCGGATACGCGCCGTTCCATCCGTAGGTGTAGGCAACAACGACTCTCTACCACGTTCCGTGCGGCGCGCTCACTACACTCTTCGATGTCGTCAAGCACGCAACGCCTGCCGCGCGGCACTGGCGTTCGAACCCCAACACGCCGCACCGAAGAAAGGCAACGCCATGTCCCTGACCGACAAGCTCCAGATTCCCACGGCGAAAGCGGACGGCAGCTTTGCCGCGCCGGTGCCGCCGACGGCGGATAGCGCGGCCGACGCGCTGCGCGACGCGCAGGCGCAGCACGCCGTGCTGGCCGAGCAACTCGACGCGATCAACGAGTTGCTGGCCAAGCCGCTCAACGAGATTCTGGCGGACCGCGAACGCTTCAAGGAATCGGCCGCTGCGTGGGACGCCTTCGGCGCCATGTGGATGCTGTCGCAGCGCGCGATGAAGCGTGTGGCGCTCGACCTCGCTGCGCAGCTCGGCGTGAGCGAGGACGAGGTGGTGGCCCGTGCGCTGGTGCATGCCAACGAGGTCCTGAACGGCGACGGCGTGGATCTGGGCGGTCTCATTGCCGAGGCTCAGCTCGCGCACGTCGCCAGGCACAGGCCCTTGCTGCGCAAGCAGTTCCGCTGAACATCGCGGAGAGCCCCGCCGCCTGCGAGGCGGCGCCGGCCGCCGTATGCTCGGTTGCCATGGACGCCTCCACCTCGCTGGCCGACTTCGCCGCGCGCCATCCCCGCCTCTTCGTGCTGACCGGTGCCGGCTGCAGCACCGACTCGGGCATCCCCGACTACCGCGACATCAACGGCCAATGGAAGCGGCCGGCGCCAGTGACCCTCCAGGCCTTCACCGGCGACGAGCTCACGCGCCGCCGCTACTGGGCACGCAGCCTGGTCGGCTGGCCGACCATGGCGACAGCCCAGCCTGGCGCCTCGCACCGCGCGCTGGCCCGGCTCGAGGCTTCGGGCCGCGTGGGACTGCTGCTCACGCAGAACGTCGACGGCCTGCACGACGCCGCCGGCAGCCGCCAGACCATTGACCTGCACGGCCGCATCGACACCGTGCGCTGCCTCGGCTGCGAGACGCGCACGCCGCGTGCCGACATGCAGCAGACGCTGCGTGCGCGAAACCCCGCGTGGGCCGCACTGGAAGCCCGCGCCGCGCCGGACGGCGATGCTGACGTCGAAGACCAGGATTTCGCCGGTTTCGACGTGCCGGCCTGTTCGATCTGCGGCGGCATGCTCAAGCCCGACGTGGTGTTCTTCGGCGAGAGCGTGCCGCGCGAGCGCGTGCAAGCCGCCTATGCGGCGCTGAGTGAAGCCGATGCCGTGTTGGTCGCCGGCTCGTCGCTGATGGTGTATTCGGGCTTCCGATTCGTGCAGGCGGCCGTGGCCGCGGGCAAGCCCGTGGCAGCGGTCAACCTCGGACGCACGCGTGCCGACGATCTGTTGGCGTTGAAGGTCGCGCAGCCGGTGGGCGAGGCACTGACGGCCCTGGCGGAGCAGTTGGTGGCATGAGCGTCAAGGCTCAGCGATCCGACGTGGCGACCTGCCACTGGTGCGGCATGGTTCACATTGATGAGTGGTTGTCGTGCATGGGTTTTTCAAGATGAACGTATCGAACTGCACCAACAGTACGATCCCCAAAACCTAGCCGCTGACCTGCCGTCCTGACCCCACCCCGTTGGCACTTGGCGAGCGCACGGCATACCAGATGGCCATGAAGTGCCGGTCGAGGCGCATCCGAAGATAGATGCCGCGCTGACTGACGAATGCAAAGAGTCTCGGGAGGGTCACGGTCCTTCTCCTTGGAGGCCGCCAGATGGCGTGCGACCCATGGTTCCGAGTCTCGGCGAGCGCAGCTGCGCAGACGCTCGCATTCACGCTCGAGCGAGGCGATCCAGGAGCGGGCGTGCTGCGCCTCGTTGACGGCCTGCGCGTGCAGGGTGCCCAGCTCCCAGCTGCTCTCGAACCACAGAACCAGGTAGACGGCGCGCGGCGCGTTGCCGCTTGCCGCGTAGCGCTGAAGGGTTCGCAGGCTCACCCCCAGGTGGCGGGCGATGTGCTGGAGTGGCTCGGTCTGGTCGGCAAGTAGAAACGACAGCGGCGGCACTCGCGCCGCCGAGGGCGATAGGAATGGCATGGGTGACCTCCTGTGGACCGACGACCCATCCTGCCTCGAAGGCGCTGTTCTTTCCATTCAAAAGCCAGTGCATGCAGATGCAGTTCCTCGACGAAGGCATCGACAACTCGCACCGGGTTGTCTTCGCCGACATTGTCGTCGAGGCACTCCGGCAGCAGAGTGACCTGCTGTCGGTCCTCGCCTTCGATGAATCGCTTCATGTGGCTGCCCTTCAATACCGTTGCCACAATCTAGTGAGCACTGTCGCTTATTCAACCTGTTTTCACACGGCCTCGGCCGATTGCGGCACCGCCGACCAGCCAGGGTAAGGCTAAGTTGAGATCATGCCGCGGGCCGCCCAAAAGGAGGTTGTAAAACTGCGGGGACCGTCAGACATTCCGGAAAGATAGGCTGCTCGGACATGGCGGCGCAGTTCGTCGCGCTTCGGGGTTTGAAGCTGCGTTACGTAGCTTCCGGTTTTTCCTTGCCCGGTGAGAAAAGTAGACCAGTAGTCCTCAAACGATTGGTAGTCAAAGACCGCGCCAATTTGCTCCTGTACGACGTCGGCGAAGCCCGCCTCATCGAACAGGCCTGCGAGCCCTCCGGGCCAGCCGAGCGGCTTGCAGACCATTTCGTCGCGCATCGCGGCACCATCCGCATCAAGGACGGCAGCCGCATCCCAAACGAGGCTAAAGGGCGTCCAGCCGCAGCGGAAATTGTTGACGACCACAGCCACGGTACCTGCCTTGCGCGTGACGCGCCTCATCTCGCGCAAACCCTGGGCCGGGTCGGGCAGCACGTCCAATGCCAGCATCGACAATGCCCGGTCAAATTCTCCATCTTGGTACGGAAGGTCAAGGGCGTCGCCGACGTCAAATGTGACCTCCTCTGGCGCAGTAATACGTCGCGCGAATTCAACGTATGGGGAAGACAGATCAATGCCGGTGGCGCGCGCATGCGCAGCCGATATGGCACGCGTCAAATGGCCCGTCCCGCAGCCGATGTCTAGAACCTTCTCATGATCTGAAACGCCCGCGAACCGAACAAAGACCGGGGCAAGGCGCTGACTTCCCCGGCCGACATACGCTTCATAAGCTGCAGGATCTGTCGCTACGAACGTTGACATCTCACCCTCCTCTAGGGGCTTGACTCGATGACCGAGACTGGCAGGATTTTGTCTCTTAAGGGCCCCGCGCACCATGGGTCCGCGGACGGCCCCTGGCCCGGCAGAAAGAGCGCCAGAGGCGCGAAAACGCTTGACCATCCAGCGTGCGCTCCGCACGAACGGGCGGTCGACGAGACGGTAGATCAGCGAGCCCGCCGCAAGGCAGCATGCGAGCGAGAACAGCGATGTCGCGTAGTTTTCCGCGATGCCCAGGCGGACGTACACGACGCGCTCGAGGAAGCCGATCACGAACATGTGCGACAGGTAGGTCGCGTAGCTCGAGTCGCCGACATGAACGATGAAGCGCAGCATCAGCGAACCGGCCCTGCGGATGGGGACTTCGAGTTGCAGGGCGAAGAGAAGCATGAAGAAACTCGGCACGCCGGCGACCCAGATGCGATCGGCCATGTTCTCGCACCCCACCATCGCAAGGTAGCAGGCGCCGGCCAGCACGAGCGCCAACGGCTTCGGGATCTGCGCCAGCACGGGGTGCCGGTAGACATGAAAGCAGGCCATGCCGAGGACGAATTCAAACCAGAGCGTGTTGTGCAGGAACTCATGGCCGACAGTCTGCTTGTCGAACAGGGCGCCGATCGCGTAGAGTGAGACGAGGGCCACGGTCATCAGGCCCGCAAAGTGCGACGTGCCGAAGGCAAGGACAAGCCCGATGAGCACGTAGAAGAGCATCTCGAAGTTCAGCGACCAGCCGACCATCAGCACCGGAAAAAGCTGGCCGTCGTCCCGGAAGTGCGGAATGAAGAGCAGCGACTGCACGTAGTTGACGAGATCCGCAACCGTCGATCCCATCACGCTCGGCAGCCGCCATGCGACGAGCACCACCATCGTCGTTACCGCCCAGTACAGCGGCACGATGCGCGTGAGCCTGTCGACCAGGAACGCCACGGGGCCGCCCCGCCCGTGGTCGACCACCATGCACATCACGAAGCCGCTGATGACGAAGAAGAGATCGACGCCGAACAGGCCGAACAGGGGCGCGGTCCAGGTGTGCAGCCAGGCGACGGTGCTGGCCGCCACCGCACGCAGGATCTGGATCGAATAAACCTGTTCGAGAGCGTGCGTCATGGTCGCCAAGCCTCGCGTGCGGACGGTACGAATGCATCGGGAAGCAGGCGCCTCGAGATGCGGTGACATTCTCGCGAGCTCCGGTCAGGTCGAGCGGCGTTCGCCGGGACTGACGGTTGGTGACATTGGTTTGCAGAGCCGTACAGCGGCATTGAAGCATGCGCCGGGCGACTGAGCTTGAACTCCCTCGATCGAAACCTGGCAATTTCCTGCCTTCCCTCCCAGCAGGTCCATCACGCCGGTGCCGGCTTACTGCAAGCTCGAATCGACAGACACCAGTCTGCTAAGGGGTGGGGGGTTATGCCGCCACGGACGGCGCCCTTGGCAATGCTGCCGGGGCTGGATTCATCGGCAAGCCGGACTACACCTTCGGCCACATGCAACCGGCCTCACCGTATCGATACTCGATGCGGGGTCGCTTAGACGCCGACCGAAGTGGCCATTCAGAGAGAGTGGAGCTTCGACCGTGCGATGCGGAATTTGCGCGCTACGTCTGAACTGAAGAGCGGCCCGATCCGGGCCCTATGGGAGCGGCGATGTGGCACCCCCGCCCGGTGGCAAAAGCCTAGGTCGGCGACGGGGCCTGTGCAATCGCCTCGCTGACGGCGCGGTCATCGGCACCTCGCGCGCGAATGGATCCTCTCCGCGACGTGAATGAGCATCTCGCACATTTTTTTCATGAAGGCTCGGTCGGCAATAGGCATGCATCGATCGTCACTCCCGTGCTGACCGGTTCGGCGGAGCCGGCGTACCTGCCGGGGCATTCCCTGCTTCAGCATGGGCAACCATGCAGCAAAATGAGCGCCGTCATAGACCGACAACGCAGCGCCTGCGTCGCAGGCGCCGCACACATTCACGTCCTATGCAAGCCAGCCCGAGACTATGACCACCTTTCAAATCATTTCCTCCCATCGATGGACTGTCCGTGCAGCTGCCCTTGCAGGCGTCACGCTGGCGCTCGTCGCATGCACCGCTTTCGGGCCGCGGGCGCCTGATGCACCTGTCCTGTCGCAAGCCCGCATTGCCGAGATCGTCGCCAGCCCCGACCGCAGCGATGCCGACCGCCGTAATGATGCGCGGCGCAAGCCGAAGGAGATGTTGGCCTTCATCGGCGTGCGTCCGGGTATGGTCGCGCTGGATCTGAGTGCAGCCGGCGGTTACACCACCGAGTTGATAGCGCGCGCCACCGGCCCGGCGGGTCTCGTCTACGGACAAAGCCCACCGCGCATACCGATGAGCCGGCCGGCGCAATCCGAAGGCGCCGCGGCGCCGATGCCGATGGGCGCTACCCCCCCGCCCGTTGCCCCGCGGCCGTCGCCCGTCGCGCTGGCGGAACGCGCGAAGAATCCGAAAGCGGGCAACATCGTCGCCGTCGTTCGTCCCTTCGAGGACCCGGTGCCGCCTGAACGCGCATCGAACGGCCTCGACCTGGTCACACTGATGTTCAACTACCACGACTTCGGCCACCTGGGCGTTGACCGCGCCGCGGTGAACCGCGCGGTGTTCGCCGCGCTCAAGCCGGGTGGCATGTACGTGATCGCGGACCATTCGGGACGGCCGGGCACAGGCATCTCCGAATCGGGAACGCTTCACCGCATCGAAGAGGCGTTCCTGCGCGCGGAGGTCGAGCAAGCCGGGTTCAAGTTCGCGGCCGAAGGCAACTTCATGCGCAATGCCTCGGACCCACGCGACCGCAACACGCCGGAGCCACCGCAGCCCAAGGACGAGTTCGTGCTCAAGTTCGTCAAGCCCTGAAGGACGGTCCGATCACGAACCGGGCGGCCGCGCGGCGCAGCCCAAGGGCAAACACGGTGCGCGATCTCGGCGCATTCGTGCGCCCGCGATCCGAGCCCATTCTGGACTGGTTCCACGTCGCGATGCGCATCGAGCAACTCTTCCGGACAACGCGAGGACTACACGGCCCGGAAAAGGAGGAGCTTCTCAAGGGCATCGAGCGCGTCAAATGGAGGAAGAGATCAGGCGGCCGACCGCCCTCCTCGCACAGGCGGCCGAGGCGCAGGGGCCATGCGACGCGGGCACGCCGAAGCCGTCGCGGTGAAGGACCAGGCTCCGCGCCGGGATGAGGAGCGCCACACCGCGCAGGAACGGCGCATGCCTCGACCGCGCCCGCCAGTCGGCCAAGCAAGCCGAGAACGCGTTCGCACGGGAGCAGCAACGGCGAGAGGAGGCTGCGGCGCGGACGCTGGAGGCCGAGCGCCGGATGCTGCGCGAGACGCAGCAAATCGTTCAACACCTCGAACGGGAGCCTTCGCGAATAACTGGCGGCGGAGGCCATCGAACTCGCACAAGCCCGCGCCAAAGGCGCAGCACAGCAGGAGGCGCCGAGAGCGCCCGACTCGGCGATTCAAGGGGCGGGATCGCCCAGGGATTTCAGCTCGGCTTCGAGTTCCGCGATCTTCGCCTCGGTGAGCTTCTTGTCTCCTACCGCCTTTGAAGGCGGATGGCCGCTCTTTTCGGGCCCGGGCGACGACTCCTTGCTCACCTTCTCGAGACTTGCCAATTGCTCGCGCAGTTCGGCAAGCTCTTTCTCGATCACAGGTGCTGGCCGCTTTGTTGCCATCATGGTCACCTCAGGACAGTTGGCTTGTGCTTTTATACGCCGAGCGATCTGCCCGCGCCAGACGCGGCCGCTTCGCGATCGCGCGAGCCCGCCTTCCACCGGGCCGAGGTCCAACCGTTCACAGAGGTCTTCTACCTACGACGTCGGGGCTCGCGTGCCCTGTGTCGGAAGCTAGGGAGAGATATGGAGCGCAGTACCTTGCGGCGCGCAACCGCGTGATGGTGTGCGGAAGTTATCGTCCCCACGTTGCCGGACGAGACCTTGGTCGTCGGACGCCTTTCGATGACCGGAAGAATTGGGTCCTGGCCGAACCGTCGAATTCCACATCGCCAGCCTTCGAATCGTTGCCTGCCTGCGTGACACCCGCTGCAGATTCGCCGCCAGCACCATGCGATGCCATCCTACGAGCGCAGAAATGCGCGCGCCGCAATCTCCGAATCGCCAGCCCACTAACGCACAGCCAAATGCCAGGCACCGCCTGACATCCCGACATTCCCTCCCACGTGCGAGGACCCTGAAATGACGAATGACACTCAGTCCGCACCCATCAATTCCCCGGACAGGATTGACGTTCAGAACGAGAGCTCGCTCAAGGAGTGGAGCGGGAAATTCGGCGTCAGCAACGAGCAGCTCAAAGAGGCGGTGGCCGCCGTTGGCGACCTGGCCAGCGACGTCGAGTTGCATCTCAAGGGCAGTCGCAGCACGACGAACACGGAACGTGTCGATGATGCCGACGCCTGATGCGTTGAGATCAGCATTTCGGTCAGGCTGCCGCAAAGGGCCACCATGAAGCCGTCCGTCTCCCTTGTTTGCCGCGCAACCCTGATGGGGTTGATGTCCCTTGCTGGCTGTGCATCGGTTCCGCAGCGTGAAGCCCAGTGGATCGACCCGGGCATCGGGACACAGTCCCGGTTTCTGCGGGGGGAAAAATCCTCATTGCTTGCGACGCATACGATCCGGCGCTGAGACAGATCTGCCAGGACCGGCTCTACCGAGATGTTCTGGAGAAGGGAGCCAGTCCGGTCGTCGCTCCCGCGGGGACCCTCCTGCTCAACGACCGGGAGCTCGACGGCCAGCTGGTCCCGGCAGCGACCGCGATCGGCGCCAAAGCCATCTTCATCCTGTCTTTGACGCCGGCGACAAGCAGCACCGGGTCGGGGGCGTCATTGGGCATCGGCGCCTTCAGCTTCGGCGGCGGAGGCGGTGGCGGCGTCGGACTGGGAATACCAATCGGTGGCGGCCGCCCCGACACGGGTTTCGCCGCAAACGGCCGAGTGACGGACGTGCGCAGCCAGCGGCTGGTCTGGACCGCAACTGTGGTCGCGGCACCTTCGGCAGACCTCGAATCCCAAGTGGACAGCCTCTCTCGCTCGTTGCTCGATTCGGCGCAGGGGGCCGGCTTGTTTTGACCGCGGACCCGTAAACCGGGCCCTCTGCCCGGTCCAGAATCGACAGGGGCCTCATTCGGAGTCAGCGCTGTCTGGCGTTGCCTCGACAGGACCCTCGAGCTCATCATCGACATAGGACAACAGCGCCTCGTTGCCGGCGTCGTAGGCCTCGCGCCAGCTTTCGAAGGTGTCGCTAGCCGTCTCCAGGTCAAGCCAGACCGCCGGGTCGTCCGTGCTCTCCAGGAGGATCCAGACGAAGCTTCCCTGACTCGGACGATCCACGAATACGCGACCTATCCGCATGCCCGCACCGGCGTGCGCAGCGAGATGGGGTGATCGCATTTTTTTTTGTGCATGTATGGACCCTGCGTCGTCGGGTCCATACATGCACCGAAGATTTGATTACCCGGATCACGCCGCCCAACCGCTCGCATTCGCGTTCCAGGAAGGTGACGCAGGCGCGGGCGTGCTGCGAAAAGGGCAAGAGAGCGATCGATGCTGCGCCATTCTCCCGCGAGCCAGGAGCGCCAGAACGAGCTATCTCGAGTTGAGTCTGGCGGCCGTGTCCCCCGTCCCGATCCAGCGGCTGATCTTGCTGTCGTTTTTCCACGTAAAGACCTGGACCCATTCGGTCTCGTGCACCTTGCCGTCCGGGAGCGCTCTGCCCTTGATGCGGCCGATGACTGTCACGTGCTGAGGTCCTTCAAGGAATTCGCGAGGCTCGAATTCGAGGATCTCGTCGGCCTGCGCGAGCTTGCCGAAGAACTCGGCCACCTGCTGCTTGCCCCTACAGGTTCCGCCATAGGGCGTGCCGGTTTGCGGGCTGCCGAAGAATCGCCATTCCACGTCATCTGCAAGGAGCTCGAGCAGGGCCGGAATGTCGCGGCTAGCGAACGCTGCATAGCCTTGCTTCGCAATCTCGGTAGGGGTACCCATGGCGTCTCTCCTTCGGATGCAAGAGTAGTAGTTTAGTACTACATCTCGAAGATGCAAGGCCACGCTGCTGTAAGGCTACGCCCGTCGCACAGCGGACGCTCCGCGGCCAGAGGAGGCGGACCTCGGCCTAGTGCGGATGAACCGTCTTCGGTCAGGGGCAGTTTGCTGGCGTTCGGCCAAGGTTTGGCGCAGCTTGCCAATAGCCTGGTTCGCTGCCGCAAATTGCGGGCTTCTTTTGTCCGGACAGCTCGCTAAAGCACTGGACGGATTGGACGCACTTCTGGATGAAGACCATGGAGTACGTCGGCATAGAAAGAGTCTCCTCGTGTTGGCTTACAACCTCAAGCGGAGGATAAAAGCGCTTTAGGTGGAAGGTGTCCCAGCCGGATCCAAATTCCTCAAGGGAAATGGCCGAGAGCGACACCTCGGGAGATAAGTGACCCCCCGTGTGGCACGGGGAAGGCAAAGGGACTCCTTCCTGCAATCACCCCATGTCGAGTTGAACGACTGTGCGACCCGGGCGGCTTTCGAGCAAGAGTCGGACTCCCATCGCCTGGGCGCGCGCGTGCAGCGACCGCGGGGCGCGCGTGACGTCGTAGCCGCGGCCGTCGTCGATCACGCTGAGCCGGACCGCCGTGCCCACCATCGCCGCCTCGATGCGCAGCACCGTGGCCTGCGCATGCTGTAGCACGTTGGAGATCGCCTCGAACAGCAGGAACTGCAGGTGGCGCATGGCCTGGCCGTCGAGGCGCTCGACCGGCACTAGTTCGTCGACCGCCCACTCTAGGGCGATGCCCGAGGCGTCGAAGCGTGAGGTCAGGCGGTAGCGCAGGGCTGCCAGCAATGCGCCCACGTCGCCGTCGGGCAAGTGGATCGAATCGATGGTGAGCTTGAGTTGGTCCAGGGAATCGCGCAGCGTGCGCAGCAATTCCGGCTGGCTGCCTTCCCCCGTTTGCAGCTGCCGAATGGCCGCGCTGATGTGCGAGCCGACGCCGTCGTGCATGTCGCGCAGAATGCGTTCGCGCTCGTGCGTGCGGGCCTGCTCGCGCGCCGCCTGCTCGAGCCGGCCATAGGTGCTGGCCAGTTCCTCCTCGCGCTGCGCCACGCGGGCAGCGAGTGTGCCCAGCAGCTCGCGCGCCTGGCCGCTGGCTTCGCGGAAGCGCAGCAGCACGATGTAAAGCAAAGCGAAGCCGAACACCACCGAGACGTAGCGGTTCCAGGTGATGACGCCGAAGCTGTCGCTCAGGCGAATCGTCACCCAGTCGCGCACGCCGACCGCGACGTTGAGCATGCCTGCGCCCGCCACGAGCCAGCGGGCCGTGGCCGGATGGCGTAGCGCCGCCACGAAATAGAAGCAGGCATAGAGCCCCGAACCGAGGCTCGCAAAACCCAGCCAAGCGGTGAGGAACACCGGCTGATGCTGCGCGAACGACAGCCAGGAAGCCAACACCCCGCTGGCGAACAGTGCCGCCGTCGCGACCTGCATCCATCGCATCGAGCGGTGGGTGCGCCACCCCGCGACGTGGTGGCAGAACAGCAGCACGCCGCAGATCCAGCCCGCGTAGGATGCCGTCAGCACCACGCCCCAGAGCGGCCATGCCAGCGGCGGCTCGTGAATCACCGCGTCGCCGACGCGCAGCGTCCAGCAAAGCTCGGCCATGCCGGCCCAGAAGTAGACGCTGTCGCGATGCAACCGGCCGTCGGGCGAGAGCTGGCGCTGTGTCGCCCAGCAGGTGAATGCGATGAAGGCCACCAGCAGGCTGAACATGCCCAGCAGCAGCGAGCCGGTCACCCGCCACGCATAGGCGTTGGAGAACACGCTGTCGCGCATCTCGTGGGAAGGCCCGATACGGATGGCCGAGAGGCCGCCGCGCCGCCCGCCGTCGGCCCGGATGTACACCCGCAGCAGGTTCTCTTTCTGTAGCATCGCCGGCGGCACGGCCACGTAGCGCGGTGCTTTGGCGTAGTCGTCGCGGTTCGGCGTTGCAATGTCGCCGAAGCGCGCCAGCAACTTGTCGTTGAGCCAGATCTCGGCCGCATTGCCCACGACCGGAAAGAACAGGCCGTAGGGTTCGGAGGGCGCGTCGGCCATGGTGAACGGGATCTCGAAGCTCGCGTGCCCGGGCGCGTTGCGGTGCACGCGGTCCCAGTGATAGGGCAGCACCGTGTCGCGCCAACCCGATGCTTCGTCGGGCTGCATCACCTTGACGCGCGCCTGACGCAGCTCGAGCACTTCGGCCCACGCGCCGGGCGCTGCGGCCCCGGCGGCGAGCGCCAGCAACAACAGCAGCACGGCCTTCAGCCGGCGCGCAGTGCCGGTCATGGCAAGAGCCCGAGCCGCGTCGCCTCGAACACTGCCTCGTTCTTGGAATGCACCGCCAGCTTGCCGTAGAGGTTCTTGATGTGCGTCTGCACCGTGTGCACGCTCAAGCTCTTCAGCCGCGCGATCTCGGCGTAGGAGAAACCGCGCGCGATCAGTGCCAGCACCTCCTGCTCGCGCGCGGAGAGCAGCGACGGTGCTTCCGGCGCCATGGCGGGCGCGGGCCGCCTCTCGAGCCGCAGGCTGCGGTACTTGGCGAGCACGCGACGCGCGATCATTGGCGAGATCGGCGAGGCGCCCGCCTTCATCTCCAGGATGGTGTGGGCGATGTCCTCGGGCGCTGCGTCCTTGTGGATGTAGCCCACGGCGCCGGCCTCGATGCTGGCGAGCACGTTGTCCTCGTCGCCGAACACCGAGATCACCAGCGGCTCACATTCGGGAAAACGCGCCACCGCAGCGCGGATCACGTCTAGCCCGCTGCCGTCGGGCAGTCCCAGGTCGGCCAGCAGCACGTCGGGAATCTCGTCGGCGTCGGCGAGCCAGGCCAGCGCTTCGCGCAGCGTGCCAAGGCCGTCCAGCCAGCGCAGTCGGGGGCAGCGCCGCACGCTGGCCTCGAAGAACGCGCGCGTATTGCGATCGTCCTCGACCACCAGCACGTTCCAACGGCTCGGCGTCTCCGCCTCAAATCCCTCTGTTTGCATGGCGGCGAGCATAAAGCCACAGAACCCGCCTCAGGCCGCCCTCGGCTCACCCGTTCATGGGATGCGTTGCATCCCCCCCTGCCTCGACACTCGCGTCGCTTCTTTCCATGCAAGCGCCTGTCAACACCCAAAACCACGAGGAGCTCGTTTTCATGACATCCATTTCCCCCAAGATCCGTGCCGGCTGCACCGCGGCACTGGTGCTCTCGCTGGCCGCCTGCGGAGGCGGCGGGGGAGGTGGAGGAGGATTCCCGGTCGCCGCCAGTGGTACCGGCAGCGCCGGCACCGGCAGCACCGGCACGGGAAGCACCGATACCGGCGACACCACGACGGCCGCCAAGCTCAGCGGGGTGGCTGCCACCGGCGCGGCGTTCAGCGGCGCCACGATCACCGTGGTCGACCAGACCGGCACCACGGTCTGCACGACCCAGACCGACAGCGCCGGCGCCTATGCCTGCACCTTGCCGGCGAGCACCAAGGCACCGCTGGTCATCAAGGCCGTGCGCGACGACCAGACCCTCTACAGCACCACGGCCAGCGCGGCAGGCGGCACTGCCAACGTGACGCCGCTCACCACCATCATCGTGGCCGAGCTCTCGCCCGACGGCAACCCGGCCAGCCTGGCCGGCGCGATCCAGACCAACCCAGCCGCCGTGACCGCCGACACCATCAAGAAGCAGACCGACGACCTGGTCGCGGCCATCACTCCGCTGTTATCGGCTTTGAGCCTGGCGGCGATCGACCCGATCTCGGGCAGCTTCGCCGCCGATGGAACCGGCCAAGACAAGGTGCTCGATTCGATTTCGGTCAGCGTGCTGCCCGACGGCACCGCCGCCAATGTCGAGATCACCGTCAAGGCCGCGCCCTCGGCCGACGGGAGCGCGCCACTGTCCATCAGCTACAGCACCAGCAGCGCCACCACACCCGTGCTGCCTGCCATCGCGGCCAGCACGCTGACCAACACACCCTCGCCGGCGACGGTCACCGAGCTCTTCACGCGCCTCACGGCTTGCTACGCGCTGCCGCTGTCGCAGCGGGTCAACGCGCCGAACGACACGGCCGCCGTCACAGGCGGTCCGGCCGACGTGATTGCGCCGGCCTGCCGCACGCTGTTCGTCGGCGACGACCCGTCCACCTACTACGGCAACGGCAACACCGTGGGCCGCACTGCCAGCAACCGGGGCGCATTCAGCAGCCTGTTCCGGCCCGGCCCCACCGGCATGGTGTGGGACCGAGGCAACTTCGAGTTCGTGCGCGCCAACGGCGACCTGGTGTTCAGCTACCGCTGGACCGATGCCGCGGGCAACACGGACAACGACACCCTCATCGCGCGCAATGTCGGCGGCACGCTCAAGCTCGCGGGCAATGGCTACGACTACGGCGCCAGCGTGCGCCCCTTCTCGGAGCATCGCGACCTGATCAACACGCCGAACTTCAACTCCTACACCACTGGCTACAACATCAACATCGACAACAGGACCGACGGCGGCGGCAACCCGATCTTCAGCAAGGTGCTGGTGACCGCGCCCGACGGCGTGGTTCGCGCCTTCGTGCCGCAGGCGGGCTTGTCGTACCTAGTGCTGATGAAGGACGACGGCGTGACGCCGAGCGGCAGCCCGATCGTTCGGTTGGCCGGCGCCTACCAGAACCCAGGCACAGCCGGCAACCCGGCCGACAAGGAGCTCAGCCTCTATTTCGTGAGCACGCAGTACACCGACGCGCAAATCGCGGCGCTGCAGAACCAGAGCGTGTGGACCTTGGAGTTCTTCGACACCGGCAATGCCAAGGTCGCCACGCAGAAGTACCGCACCCTGGCCCGCGCGCAGTCGGTCGCCGAGATCCGGCAGCTCGCCTTTGCGAACATCACCGCGACGATGCGTGCCGAGTTGCTCGCCGACACCGACATTGCGACCGGCGGCGCCAGCATCTTCGGTGCGCCCAGCCAGAACGACCCGAACAACGTCGACTTCAGCGCCGACGGTCAGCTCGACGCCTGGACCGTGCCGCAGGGTGCGCTGGCGCCGACCTCGTTGTCCGTGTTCGGTCGGGCGCCCTTCGGCAGCACCGCTGCCGGCCAGCCGGGAGCGCGCTTCAACGACAGCACCGGCGTGGCGAGCTCGGCGCGCAAGGCGCTCGTGTTCTGCTCGACTCAGAGCGGCAGCGACAAGCATTGCGACAACACGCTCGGACAGCAGTACGCCCAGGGGACCACGATCAACACGGTCGAACTCTGGGCCCGCAATGCGCGCCAGGTCGAGATCAGCAAGAAGATCGGGTTCTACAAGCTTCAGTAGCAGGCCACGCCCGTCTCGAAGTCGCAGCCCCGCCCGAGGGGCTGCTTTCCCTGGTCGGATTGGCAGCACTTTCGTCAATCGCATTTGATGAGGTGAGAGTCGTGCGGGGAATGCAGAATGCACTCAACAACAATGGAGAAACCGTGCCGGTCTTCACGAATCGCGTTTTGACCGCCCGTACGTACGAAGCCGTTTTCCGCACCAGCTTCATCGCGCAATCGGATCGCCTCGGTATGGCCACGGTCAGGAAAGTCAACAAAGGCTGGAGCGTCGATGGATGGCTCCCGACTGGTAGGGAATCTCGGCAATGTCGAGGTCAGCTTCGATGGTCATGCTTTGGCGTTGAGGGGCGAATTGGCGAGCGCTCGGGAACGTCAGGTGATGGCCGCGAAGCGAACTTGGCCACTCGTGCAGTTCTGGCACCAGGGCCGTTTACAAAAGACTCGCCTATCTGAAGCTGACTGGCAAGTGTTCACCGAGCTGGCAGAAGTTTGAACGACTGATAAACGTGATCGATGGCGGCTTGCGCTGCAATTTTCCGGTTCACCGACTGTTTTTCGAGATTACCGAAGCCGAGCGCATTGAAGACCTTCCTCGTCTGGTTTCGGTATTCCAGACCTACAAGCAGTACGGGGTCACGTCGGCCCTCTTGACGAGGTCGGGCTGGAAGCCCGCAAAGAGTTCGAAACCGGCAAAGCCGGGCCGCGGTGCTCCGTCAGCCTGGACGGCAGCGGGCTGGCCAATCGCCTCCTGGGGCGCGTGCGCGCGTAGCGCCGTGCAGCCGGGCCGCCTGCCGGCGATCCTTGTGCAGTGGTGGTATCCGATGCCGCAGGCGAATGCCACGCCGGTCCAGATCGCCGGCATCGTCAGCGACTTTGCCGGTCTTGGATCGCTGCGCGTGCTCGGTTTCCCGGTGAACGCCGCTTTGGCGACCATCACCGGGCGGGCTTGCCAGCTCGCTCATCTACCAACGCCAACACCAGCCCCCACCCCAGCTCCGCCGGCACCGACGCCAGCCCCGACTCCAGCTCCGCCAGCACCAACACCGGCACCAACGCCAGCTCCAACGCCAGCTCCGCCGGCGCCGACACCAGCGCCGGCACCAACACCAGCTCCAGACCCGGCACCACCGCTGGGACCACCGGCCGCACCGCCGCCAGCACTACCGCTGCCACCGCTCCCAGCGCCACCGCTCCCAGCGCCACCGCTTCCGGCGCCACCGCTCCCAGCGCCACCGCTCCCAGCGCCACCGCTCCCAGCGCCACCGCTGCCGGCGCCACCGCTGCCGGCGCCACCACTTCCCGTGCCGCCACCGCCTGGATCTGCGCGCGCAAATGGCCCGCTAGCGCCCGCGGCTCTGGAAACACCAAGGGCACCAGCCCCGCCAGAAGGACTACCTCCACGAGCCTCGCCCCAAATTTCGTTCTGAGGTGATCGAACTGATAGTCCCCTGGTCAAGCACGGCGCTTCTCCAAAGGGGTTGTAACGGTCGCATGCGGCCGCGCCACCTGCTGCCGAAGGATTGGCGGCGGCGGCTTGCAGCTGGCTGCCGGAGCCACCAGTCTGCGCATCGCCGCTTCTTGGATGTGCATCTACGACCGATGGCCTCGCCAACGGAACAGCCGTCGTGGGGGACACCTCCTCGTTACCGGTTTTGAGTTCGTCTGCGGTGGCGAATTGGGGTGTGCGCCGCGCGGTTCGAAATTGCTCCCTAGGCACGGGCGCTGGCAAAGGTCGGGCTGTTTCGGGCGAAGGGCGAACTCTTACCGCTGCAGTTCGCCGACGCTCCGAAGCGATGTCCTCCTGGTCGAGGGACTCTTTAGCCGCAGCCGGCGACGTCAGGCTCGCAATTTTCGAAGACGCAGATTGCCCGGTGCCTTCCGCAGGTGTCGCGTTGAGTTGCGAGGCCACGCCTGCCTGGTCCGCCGCGGCCGTGGGCGGCGGAAGGGATGGCGGCGGCGCCTGATCCCCGGAGGCGAGAGGCTGCTGAGGCGCAGTTGCCGCTGCGTGGTTCTCGGACGGATCTGGCGACGCTGGAGAAACTGCCGTCGATGAGTCCAATGACGCAGCACGCGATTGTGGAGAAGCCGCTGCCGTTCGTTGTGCTGGAAAGCTGGCCGATTGAATCAGGGACGGCGTCGCGCCAGAACGCGGGGCTGCCTTCCCCGAGCGGCCCAAGTACCAGAAGAGGAAAGCACCGTACAACAGCGCCAGCACGATCACGAGCCAGACGATCGACACGTCGACGCCAGGGGGCACGCGAATCCAGCCAAGGCGACTTGCCATCGCGGCGCTGCGTTTTTCGGATGCAACGCCCTTTGGCGACAAGGAGGGGTCCGGCGCCGTTTGCCGCAAGCGCGATTCACTCCAGGTGGTGTGGAAGGAGGTCGCACCTGAGCGGATGCCCGTGAACTTGCCGGCGCAACCACGGCAGTACCTGGCGCGGTCCCTGTTGGGCGTGTGGCACGACTCGCAGAACTTCGTCATGCCGGTACTCCCCCAGCGGGGCAGCTCGTGCCATCGGTTATTCGCGTCGAGTGGACGGCAACAAAACCGTGTCCTCTCTTGGCGACCCATCTCCTATTGAGCATGACGGACTTTGGCATTCTTTTCTCCTGCGCGGAGTGCCATACTACACTTTACTTACATTTAGCTGCTCAGTGTAAGACGGCAGGCCGAAAAGGCTGTCTCGCTGACACGCCGTCAAAGCAAAACCGTGTCGTCTTTTTGGATCGAGTCGAACAAGATGCTGTCGTTGCATGACTCGGATGGCGAGGTAACCGGCGTTCGCCAGTTTGCGTGCGAGCGTTTCGTCCAGCATGGTAGACGTAGACCACGGCGCCCTCTTCCAGGCCAAGAGAACTCGGTTTGAATTGGGGTCGGTTGCTGAGCACCCTACAAGCAACAATCCAGCAAGCGCCGACGGTTTCCTCCGGTAAGAGCGACCTTCCTGCTTGAGCCGAATACCGTTTCGGGGACGGAAGCCAGTATCAACCCCTCGCAGTCGGTTCGGCTCTCCTGCGAATTCCAGTCAAGCGACGTGACGCTGATCCGCTGCAGCGTCGCCCCTTTTGAGGCCTCCTCCAATCATCCAGTGCTGCAGATCATCCCGGCCAACTGGCAACCGCTGTTGCGGGGCCCGCCAGATGTAACCGGGACGGGCCACGACACCTAAATTCATCAATGCGGCCGAGCCAGGCTCTGATTGCGAAATTTCGAAGCTCCAAAGATGCCGCTCCCTACGTCCAGAGTTGGCTGCCTCCGGTCCGCCATGGACTACGTCCAATTTCTGGATGCAGCGCAACCTGGAGGTAGGCTGCCTTTCTATTCGTTGGCTACTTCTCCATCGCCCGCGCAAACTCGCACCATGTCCACCGTACGTTACTAACTTGGTGCACAGGATCGAAGTTGTAGGCAGCACTCGGTCAAACAGAACCACAAAAGTTGGCGAGCCAGGACCCGCGGCGAACGTCAGGCGGAAAAAAAACCGACTCAGGAGAGTCGGTTTTTTCAAAGGAAGTTACGAAGTTACTGGCGTCAGTAGCGACCACCGCCGTAGCCACCGGTGCCATAGCCGATGTCCGTGCGCTTTGCTGCACTGTAGCCAGCCGAACTGTATCCGCCTGAGCCGTGGCCCTCTTCGCGGGGACGGGCCAAGTTCACGACTATCGAGCGTCCATCGACCGACGTGCCGTTCAGACCTTTAATGGCGGCTTGGGCGACTTCGGGAGAAGCCATTTCCACAAACCCGAAGCCCTTGGAGCGGCCGGTTTCGCGGTCCATCATGACCTTGGCCGAAGAGACGCGGCCAAACTCGGCAAAGTTGTTCTCCAAGCTGGAATCGGTCACGGAATAGGGCAGGTTGCCCACGTAGATTTTGCTGCTCATGGAAAGAGCCTTTCTGAATGAAGGTGCGCAACGAATGTCGCGCCTTTGGAGCACGGGTGTCCGGATCGGGAATCCGCAGCAACCGGCAAGGGTGTATGCGATCTGCGGCAGCAGATCATCAGCACATAGGGGGGTGCGGCATGCATGTTTGCAGCCAGCCCTGGGTGACCGCAAAAAGCCGGGCGGCTTCGCGCGAAGCAAAGGCTTTGTCAAACCGGAATACTCGGCAGTAGCTGCCGTTACCTTGGGAACGATGGACCGAGAAGGAGGCGCGAAAGCGGCCACATTCGGTCTGGTGTGTCGCGGGCGAAACGACGTACTTGCCCATGGAAATGGCGATCTTTGGAATCTAATTCATTCAGGAATCGCAGGCTTGAATCAACCTGCGCGAGCCATAGGAACTCAGTTGGCTGCAGCTCTACAGACCAACAGGGCGACACGGTCGCAGAACTTGGCCTGCATGGGGCGGACTCCGGCCTCTGCAGGCATTGCATCAACGACGATCGAACGCCGTGAGCGCAATAGCCGATATTATATCACTGGTTGGCATTTAAAGGACCACTATATTCCATATGGCATTAAAGGTGTCACTTCGGAAGCGCCACGGTCTCCTCCATAACCGCTTCTCTGATGGGGGCGCGTTCGCCGCAGCGTGCCATCTGAGCGTTGTGGACACGGTGCTCTGCAGCCCTGAACTGATGCCCGAGGGACTACAGCTGGCGCAAACAAGGGGTGGCCGCCCGCCACATCGTCAGTGGCGCGTCGCAGGAGGCGGGGAACCGAGAGCTTCTAACGCCCACCCAAGCTAACTCGTGCCACCTGCGCGTACCGGGGGAGTGGGACGCGGGGATGCCCAGGCCCGTGTCAAGCCGCAGTCGGCGCCCTGCCGGCCGATCGCCGCTCGCAAGCACTTGCCCAGCGCGATGATTCGCGGCACTCTAGTTTCCATGGCCACGCCCATCATCATTAGCGTTCCACATCAGCTCGGCCGCGCAGAGGCCCGACGTCGCATTGAGACCGGTTTCGCGAAGATCATCAACCTTCTGCCGGGCAGCAGCGGGGCCCGCAGCGAGCGCTGGGATGGTGACCGGCTCATTTTCAACGTCGCGGCGCTGAGTCAGACGATCTCCGGTGTCATTCACGTGCTCGACGCCGCCGTAGTGATGGAAATTGAGGTGCCCGGTATCCTTCGCGTGTTCGCAGGCGGCCTCAAGGAAAGACTGCAGAAAATGGGACAACTGCTGCTGACAAGGGCCAGGAGCAGTGACGAATGAACGCCGGACATGAAGAAACTCCGCACGTGGCGGTGTCAACGACCGCCAAGGTGTTCCGCCTCGACTGAGGATCAACGCATGTACATCACCGACCTCAGGCACTTCCTCGATGCACGCGGGGACAAAGGCCCTACGCGGTCGGCACGCGTAGTGGTCGACGCAGCCAGGCACTTCATCGCTCAAGGTGGCACCTGGGAGCATGACGAACACCTGCAGGTCCGTTTACATGCGGCAGTGCCTGGAAGACTGGCGTGCCCCGTGTACAGGTCGTTCGATGAGTCCCGAACGCAACTCATCGAATAGCCGGCGCTCTTGGCACATCAACGACCCGATCTCGGCGCGAGCGGGGCAGGGTTGGTGGCAAAAGCGAGCCGCATTGACAGCGTGGGGATCTTCATTTCCCTGAGCGCCTCCTCCGATGGTTGTCCAAGTCATCCAGGGCCCTGTCCGCTGCGTGCGCCGGTTTCTACCGCAGGCGCTGGGATCGGACCGCAGCGAGAGCCGTCTTTCAACAGCGATTGCAGAGAGGCTCTGGGTTCCCGCGGGCGCTTTCTAGTCCCGAAGCTGCGCCCAGACCGGCGCGTGGTCGCTTGGCTTCTCGCGCCCGCGGTGTTCCGCATCGACGCCCGACGCTCGAAGACGGCTCCTGAGACTGGGGCTGAGCAAAAGGAAGTCCATTCGGAATCCGGCGTTCCGGCGAAACGCGTGGTCGTTGACCCAGAACGTGTACAACTCCCCACGGCCCTTTGGATTCAGGAAGCGCGCGCTGTCGATCCAGCCTTGGGCGAGCAGCCGCTGGTAAGCGGCTCTCGTTTCCGGCTGCAGCACGGCGTCGAACCGCCAGGATCCGGCGTTGTAGATATCTTCGTTGGTCGGAACCACATTGAAGTCCCCGCAGAGGACGACCTCGCCTCCTACCAGCGTGTTCACGTGCGCGTTGAAGCGCTCGAACCACTTCAGCTTGTAGTCGAAGTTGTTGCTTGGAACCGGATTCCCGTTTGGCAAGTAGACGCAGGCCACTCGCACAGGGCCGACGTCGGCCTCGAGGTATCTCGCCTGGCCATCCGCATCGTCGTTCGGAAGTCCCCGTCGAACTTCTGCCGGCTCGGCCGTTCGAGACAGGATTGCGACGCCGTGGTGCCGCGGCTGGCCGTGCCAGATGACGTGGTAGCCCGCGGCCTCCAGAGGTTCGTGCGGAAATGTCGCGTCGCCCGTCTTGATCTCCTGTAGACAGGCAATGTCCGGCTGGGCGTCCCGGAGCCAGTCGAGAAGACGTGGCATTCGGCCCCTGATGCCGTTGACGTTGAATGTCGCGACCTTCATGCCTTTCCTGAAAAATGCAGGGTGCGCCTTCGGCAGCCGCGTCCTCGCCATTCTCCTGTATTCGGCCGAGCATCTACTGCCGGCCGACCGCGATCGCGCCGTCCCGGTCCAGCATACGCGCACACCGGGGCTCGGGCGATCCGGTTGCGCAAACATGCGGGTCATGTCCGGTCGCCAGTACGCCCAGTCCAGTGCCCGAATGACCATCAAAGCGCGATCCCCCCGTTGTTGCATCTGTGCCCAAGCACCTGAATGGGGTCTACGCGTTCAAATCGTTGGCGCCGTCCGCGAGTTCCCTGATGCAAAGGTCAACCAGCGAGCGCCAGCCCTTGAGGTCTGATCGCTGTCCTTTTTTCGCCTCCACTTCTCTTTCGGCCTGCGCTGAAAGTGGCGATTCATCGAGGCGGGCAAGTAAGGAATCCGGGCGCGGCGCCGGCTCCCCCGGCTCGGAACCTGCCGAGGATCGCGGCAGGGGAAGACGTGGTCTGCTTCGATCTCGGCGATCGTTGGAGGCGGCCAGTCTCGAAGAAGGCGCTTTGCCCCGAGCAGCCGGTACACGGCGGAAGGGATCCCAACGTGAGCAGGCTCCATTCCCGAAAAAATGCCGACCCGACACGCTGGCAGAAGGTGGTTGGGCTGCGCCAAGCCAGGCAGCGGGCAGGATGTCCTACGCAAAAGCGCAGCCAAGACTGGCGCCGTGGCCTTCTCCACAGAGCAAAAAAGAACGCCCAGGATGCGCCAGGAGTTCAGTCATGCGCTATCGGTCGGTTCTTCTTATCTGTTCATCCCTTCTTTGCCTTGTCGCCCAAGCACAGGCGCCTGCGAAGGCGCCCGCCGGCAGCACGGCGCAATGCAAGGATGGAACCTACTCGAGCGCCGCCAAGAGGTCTGGCGCGTGCGCCGGTCATCGGGGGGTCAAGACGTGGTACGGAGCCGCTACAGCGGCAGTGCAGACCCAGTCTCCCGCCGTGACGGCGACTGGCGCTGCGCCGACGACGGGTGAGCCGTCCAAGACCCCGGGCACCCCGGAGAATCCTGTGAAGCCTGCACCCTCAGGAACGCAGAAGTAGCAGGCTCGGTCTGGTCGGCAAGTAGAAGCGACAGCGGCGGCACTCGCGCCGCCGAGGGCGATAGGAATGGCATGGGTGACCTCCTGTGGACCGACGACCCAGCCGGCCTCGAAGGCACTGTTCTTTCAGGGGCGGTGCGCCCTGCCCTGCCGGCTTTCCGCTGGCCCAGGGGCGACTAAACATAACAAGCGCTTGCCGCCCTCCCCTGTGTCGGGGCAAAGGTGTGACGTCGCCTTCCAGCAAAGTTGAGATGTCGCATAGTCGGCCGCCCCGAGCTCCGAGGCATGGCCATAGGTGACAGCCGCAGCGACGATCACGATGACCATGCACAAGGCAGACCGGCTCAACACGATCCGGAGATGGTCGACCGCGTGGTGCGCGTCGTCCGGTCGCGCAGCGGTGGCCTGAGCCGACGCCAACTTGAGCGGCTCATTCAGCCGCGCGCGGCGGAGGAAGTCGGGCTGCCGATGACTGCTTTCCGGCGATCGTGACGTCTGCTGTAAGGCGGGGCTGGGCCCATAAGCGACACTCGCCTACCTGAATTGGCGGCTGCGAAGCAGTCGCTCGCGAGCGTGCGCGACGGCGGGGGCTCAATAGCCGCGCGAGCGGTCGATGACGTTCAAGAGCTGCTCGCCGCGCTGATACCGGCGAAGGTTCTCCTGCAGGATGGGTGCAGCGGTCTCGGGCTGGGTCATGCTCGCCACGTGAGGCGTCAGGAACACACGCGGATGAGCCTACAAGCCTCGCATGGCTGCGTACGTGGCTTCGTACTGGCACGACACCGCACCGCGCGTCGACGCCGCGGTGCAAGGCCCTCCGGGCGCTCGCGCGGACGTCGTTGTTGCGGGCGGCGGGTTCACCGGTCTTTCCGCCGCCCTTGCCTTGGCGACGAAGGGCGCGCAAGTCGTGCTTTTGGAAGCCGATCGTGTCGGAGCTTGCGCCTCCGGCCGCAACGGTGGCCATGTCAACAATGGCTTTGCCCAGGACTACGTCGCCATGTGTGCGCGGCTGGGCGCCGACCGGGCGAACCTGCTCTATCGGTCATCTCTTGTCATTCGCGATTGTCTTTTCTGTGGCGCCGTTTCGTAGCACAGTGTGCCCGTACTGGGGCACGTGAGAAAATCTCTTCCTCAGGTCACCGCGCAGATCGCCTCGGCCATCTGCGTCGCCCACGCAGGGTTGCCAAACCTGAGCTGATCGAGGACGTCGCTAGGCGGCACGTCTAGCGCCCTCATGCGCTCGGCATGCCTCCGCGCCTCGTCGGTGCGGCCGGTCGCCAGCAGGCACACAATCATCGCCTCCCACGCCGGCCGCCATTGCGGCGCCACTTGAGTGGCCCGGATCGCGGCAGCCAGCGCCTGCTCGGGCGCCCCGCTGAAATGGTGGGCCAGCGCGAGGCAGCGATGCCAGTGGAAGTTCTGCGGGTCGAACGGGTTCAGGCGCAAGCCGCGCTCCAGCGGCAGCACCGCATGGGCCGCATCGCCGGCGTACAAGCGCGACATGCCCACGCCCAGGTGAGCGAGCGCGAAGCTCGGGCTGAGCTCGGCCGCGCGCTCGGCGCAGGGTACGGCCTGGTCCAGTGCGCCGGAGAACAGGTAGCTCATCGCCAGAGCGTAGTGGCCGAAAGGGTCGCGCTCGTCGAGTCGCACGCCGCGCAGCGACGACTGCACCGCTTCGCGCAGATCCGACGCGGCATCCTCGCTCCAGCCGTACCCGACGATGCTTTCATTCACGCGGCCGAGCCACATATGTGCCTCGGGCAGCTGCGCGTCCGCCGCCACGGCCTTGCGGAACAGCTCGCGAGCGAGACGATGCGTCGGCCGCGTGATCTGGTGGAACTGCCAAGTCCCTTGGCGCACCAGCTCCCACGCGCCGAGCTGCTCGCTGCGCCGCTGAGAAGCGCGTAGACCTTCGGTTCTCAAGAGCTCCGGCTCGATTGCGCCGGCGACGCACTGCGTGATCTCGTCCTGCAACGTGAACACATCGCTCAAGCGCGCTTCGTAGCGCTCGGCCCACAGCTCGGCGCCGTCCGCGGCATCGACAAGGTGCACGCCGATGCGCATGCGGTCACCCGCCCTTCGCACACTGCCCTCGAGCACATAGCGCACGCCCAGCTCGCGCGAGATCTGCCGCGCGTCCAATGCTTTGCCCTTGAACGCGAAGCTGGAGTTGCGCGCGATCACCAGGAGCCAGCGGGCGCGCGACAGGTTGGTGATGATGTCCTCGCTGACGCCGTCGGCGAAGTACTCCTGGTCGCGGTCGCCGCTCAGATTGCTGAAAGGCAGCACGGCGATAGTCGGCTTGTCGTGGAGCATGAGGTCGACCGGCTGTTCGTCCGCCTCGCCAACGAAGCGATAGCCCCGGCCCGCGACGGTAGTGACGCGGCTCCTGCCACGGCTGCCTTCATCCAGCACCTTGCGCAGCGCCGACATGTGCACCTGGATCGCATTTTCCTCCACGATGGTGCCGGCCCACACGCGGGCCAGCAGATCGGCCTTCGTGACGAGCTGACCGCGCGCGGCGACGAGCTCGCAAAGAATGTCCAGCGCGCGATCGCCCAGCCTCACGGGTGCGCCGTCACGCCGCAGCTCGCGTCGACCAAGGTGGAGCTGGAACGGGCCGAACCGGACTTCGTCGCCTGTTATCTCATGCATGGGCTTCAGGAATTCTTCAGGCCATGCCAAGGACTTTAAGCGGTGGGGCCTCTACCGTCCAGACCGTGCCGGGCTGCGGCACGAGCTTCGAAAGGACACGCCATGTCGACCACCCGTGAAGACATGCTGGGCACCTGGAAGATGCGCTCCTGGACCATCGAGGACCTGATCAGCGAGGAGCGCCGCGATGCGCTTGGCCCCGAGCCGCGTGGCTGGATCACCTACACGCCCGGCGGTCGCGTGATGGTGCTCGTGGTGGCGCGCGAGCGCGTGCGCCCAGCCCACCTCGTGCCCACCGAGTGGGAGAAGATTGCCCTCTACGACTCGATGTTCGCCTATGCCGGCAGCTTCGAGTTAGACGGTACTAAGGTGATCCACCACATCGACACGAGCTGGAACGAGGCCTGGCGCGGCACGAGCCAGGTTCGCTACTGCGAGATGCGCGGGGACGAGCTCAAGTACGTGTCGGCGCCCGCGCGCAGTCCGATAACAGGCCGCGACTGCGTGCACACGGTGGTGTTCGAGCGGCTTGCGTAGCCCGACCCCGCGCTCACGCCTTCTGGAGTGGAATTGTCAACATGGCCGAAGGCGCAGTCGCGCCCTGGAGGCTGATCGGACGGGGGGACTTGCGCTGAGTGCCCCCGACTGGAGGGGTCCCAGTTTGACGAATTCCCTTCACCGGTTCTGAAGAGAAATTGTCACGACGGTAGATGGCTTGGCAATGGAGAGCGCATAGGTAGCCATGACACGCTGATTTTCAGCGTATTGCCGCCGATCGAGCCCACCAGCGTGACCTCGAAACCGTCGAGCACCGGAGCGCGATCACCACGCACCAGTGTCAGCGCGACCAGGGGCAGGCGATCGAGGTGGGCCGGCATGTTGCTGCGAAGAGGCGTCATGCGGGCGCGAGCTTGCGATCGGCCGGTGCCGGCGGCGTCCATTCGTACAGCCAGGTTTCGCTCAAGGCCTGGCCGTCGGCACGCAGGAAGAGCCGCAGCGTGACCGGACCACTGCGCGGCGGCGGCACCGCGTCGAAGGTGGCGCGGACGCCGTTCACCGATGCGAGCGGGCGTGCCGACTTGAGCTCGATGCTTCCACTCGATGCGGTGATGACGGGCTCGATCGTCGTCGTCTTCGGGTCGATCCGCGCCAGCTGGCCGCCTGCGAAGTCGACCACGAAGCGCCAGGACCAGTGCTGCGGCTTGCGCCCGACCGTGCCGCCGATGCCGGTGCGCGTGGCCACGCAGGTGGCGAGCGCCGGGCGCACCGGCGCGGTGGCGCCCCAGTAGAGGCGATAGCCGTACAGCAGCTCCTGCCCGCGCTGCGGCTTCTGCGCCGGGTTCCAGAAGGCCACGACGTTGTCGAAGGTCTCGTCCACCGTCGGTATCTCGACCAGCTGGACCGCGCCTTCGCCCCATGCTCCCTTGGGCTGGACCCAGAGCGAAGGGCGCTTCTCGTAGAAGGCGCCGTCGTCCTGGTAGTGGTCGAAATTGCGGTCGCGCTGCATCAGGCCGAAGCCCTCGGGGTCCTTGTCGACAAAGGAGCTGAAGCGCAGCGTGGCCGGGTTCACGAGTGGGCGCCAGATCCATTCGCCGTTGCCCCGGTGCATCGCCAGACCGTCGGAGTCGTGGATCTCGGGACGCCAGTCGCGGGCCGTGCGGCGGTCGTTCTCGCCGACGTGGAACATGCTTGTGCAGGCGGCGATGCCGAGGCGCTCGATCTGCCTGCGCGGATAGAGCGCGGCATCGACCTCCATCGTCAGCAGTTCGCCCGGCGTGATCGCGAAGCGGTAGGCGCCGGTGATGCTGGGCGAGTCGAGCATCGCGTAGACCACCACCGAGTTCGCGCCCGGCGCCGGCCGCTCGAACCAGAAGTCGGTGAAGTCCGGAAAGTCCTCGTCGTGGCCCAGCGCCGTGTCGACTGCGAGGCCGCGTGCCGACAGGCCGTACTGTCTCTCGGCGCCCACCGCGCGGAAGTAGCTGGCGCCGAGAAAGGCGGCGACATCCCTGTCGAAGTCGGGCGCGACGTGGACGCGAAAACCGGCAAAACCGAGGTCGCGCGGCTGCCGCGCGCCGTCGAGGCCGCTTCGGCCGTAGTCGAACATCGCAGGGTTGTAGGCGAGCTCCTGCGCCTGACCGCCGGCGAGCTCGAACATACGCACCGGGCGCTTGAAGAACAGTCCCAGATGGAACAGGCGAATCCGGAAGCGCAGTCTTTCGTCGGCCCACAGCGCATGGTCGGGCTTGAAGCGGATCGCCTGGTACTGGTCCCAGTCGAGCGCCGCGACATCGCGCGGCAGCGCTTTGCCGTGCGGCCGATAGGGCGTGTGAGCGAGATCGCGCGCGGCGCCCTTGAGCCAGGCGTAATCGAATTTTCCGGGGCTGCCGAGCGGCTGGAGTTCGGCGGCCCAGGCTGCGGGTGCCACCGCAAGGCTCGTGCAGCCTGTGCTTGCGAGCGCGCCGGCAGCGAGAAAGCTTCTTCTTCGCATGGCGCAGTCTAGGCAGCGGCGCGGCCGCGGTTCGTCGGACGAGCGCCTGTTCGGAGGGGCTTCGGGCCGTTGACAGGCCCTACATCGCCCGGATGCGTGCCGGCGTGTCCGTCATGAGCGAGAGCTCGGCCCGCCAGGCTACAGAACCTGCTGCCGACTTTGAGATCCTGCTGGTTGAGCCCGGCTACCTTCGCAGGACCTGCAACCGGGAGACGTGGCTCGCGCTGATTGACATCGGCGCATGATCGGCTTGGCGGAGGCTGCGCATGGACCTGCAGCAGCATGCGGCACATCGCGGGCAGCACCGGCAACTGCTCTGGGTCACTTCACCAGCACGCTGATCGGGCTTTTGCTGCTGCCTCCTCAGACCCGCAATTCAATCGAAGTAGTCGAGAAAGTATGGTGTCACTTCCTGGAGGAATTCCATCTCCGCTGTATCGATGCAGCGCGGCTCCAGATCGAAATGAATGAAGGTGCCGT
>NZ_JAVDRF010000014.1:0-128912 GCF_031454625.1 Variovorax soli | reverse complement strand
CCTCCACCGAACTCGCCGCGGGCTTCACCCTGGGCCTGAGCGAATCGACCAGCCTCTACGGCGAGGTGGGCAAGCTGTGGGCCTCGGGCGGGGACGCCCGCGTGAAGTCGCAGCTCGATGCCTCGGTGGGGCTGCGCGTGCGGTGGTAGCAGTCACGAGGCCAAGCGGGCCATGCAAGCCGCTCGAGCGCCGATCCCCTCAGGGCTTCGACCACAACGCCGCACCCGGAAAATGCGCGAAGGCGGCCGAGACGCGGAGGGCGCCGCCGTGCACCACGAACGTCTCGCCAGTCAGCACGTTCTCGAAGCGCAGGCCCTCGGCCGCTTCCGGCATCCGCACGACCGTGTCGCCCCACAGCTCGCCGAGAGGCGGCTCGCCCGAAGCGGCCAGCGAGCTGAACAGCCGCGCCGCGATCGACACCAGCCACTGGTCCCCGTGGCGACGCGCGAAGGCCACCAGGTGCGAGGCCTTCGCGCCCTCGGCCGGCAGGCCGCAGTAGTCGCCTTCGTGGAACAGCGCGGGGTGCTCGCGGCGCAGCGAGAGCATGCGCCAGACGACCCACAGCTTGGCGCGTCCGTCGCGGGCGGCGTCGGGCACCAGCGCGGCGATGCGGGCTGGCAGGTCGTCCGTCCTGGCCAGCGCCTCGAGCTCGTCCAGGCAGCGCGCGCGCAGCGCGTAGTCCACGGGCCGCCGGTTGTCCGGATCGACCAGGCTCAGGTCCATGAGCTCGTTGCCCTGGTACAGGTCCGGCACGCCGGGTGACGCGAACTTCAGCAGCACGAGCGAGAGACTGTTGAGCGCGCCGAACCAGGCCAGCGTGCGGGCCAGCGTCTGCAGGTCGTCGACGAAGCGCGGATCGGCCCTCGGACTCAGGAGCGCGCGCGCGAAGTCTTCCAGCGCTTTCTCGTAGGCCTCGTCGGGATTGGTCCAGCGCGTCTGCAGCTTCGCCTCGCGCGCCGCCTTCTGCATGTAGCGCACGATGCGCTCGGCATAGGGCTCGCGGGTCGTTTCGTCCAGCCCGCCCGGCGGCAAGGTTCCCAGCAGCGTCTGGTAGAGCAGGTATTCGTCGGTGGACGACGGCGCACCGGCCGGCGCGCCGACGGCTTCCAGCCGCTTGCGGATTGGCCGCGTCAGCGAGCGCCAGCGCCGCAGCGCCAGGCGCCAGGTGGCCGGCATCTCGGACAGCACGTCGATGCGGCAGCGCACGTCCTCGGAGCGCTTGTTGTCGTGGGTGGAGGTCGCCAGCATCGTGTGCGGCCAGCGCTGCGCGCGGTCGGCGCTGGCCTCGTGGAATTCCGCCACCGTCATGCCGAAACGGGCCGGCTCGCCGCCCACCTCGTTGAGCGCGCTCAGCGGAAAGTAGCGGTAGAAGGCGGTGTCCTCCACGCCCTTGGCGGTGACCGGTGCGCTGAACTGCTGGAAGCGGATCGCCAGGTGCAGTACCCGGCGCTGCAGCGATTCGTCGGCGCCGGGCACGGCGCGCCCGAGCAGCGTCTGCTGCACGAAGTCGTAGATCGTCAGGTCTGCCTCGCGGCTGTTGCGCTGCGCCTCGCGCGTGGCCCAGGTGATGAAGCGCTCGTCCTGCGCGGAGGGCGCTTCGATGATGTAGGTGCGGTAGACCGGCAGGCAGGCGGCGACCTCGCCCAGTGCGCGCTGCAGCGCGTTGAAGGTGTAGTCGCGCGTGCCGCGGTCGGCGCGCGCGATGCGCAGCAGCTCGGTCGACAGCACGGTCAGCTCCGAGGCCAGCGCGCTGCGCATGATGTCGCGCTTGCCGGCGCGCGCCAGGGCCTGAAAGCCATCGCGAACGCCGGTGAAGTTGCGCCACGCCTTCTCGAACTTCTCCGCTGCCCCGGTGTCGATCAGCACGCCGTTCGCCACGTTGGCGAAGCGGTAGCCGGTGGTGCCGTGCACCGCCCAGTCCTCCGGCACTTCCTCGTCCTCGGCCTTGATCTTCTCCGCCACCACGTAGAGCGGCCGCGCGGGCCGTCCGTCGGCATCGCGCTCGGCCAGCACCAGGCCGGCGCGTCGCGCATAGCCTTCCTGCAATTGGCGGAAATAGCGCGCCGGGTCGTAGAGGCCGTCCGGGTGGTCGATGCGAAGCCCGTCGACCTGCCCGGCGGCCGTCAGGTCGAGCGCGAAGGATTGCGTGGCCTCGAACACCTCCTCGCGCTCGATGCGCAGCCCCGCCAGCGAGTTGATGTCGAAGAAGCGCCGGTAGTTGATGTCGTCGCCGGCCACGCGCCAGTAGGCCAGCCGCCAGGCCTGCGCCTCGATCAGGGCATGCAGCTCGTCGCGCGCGCTCGGCAGATTGAGCTCGGCCACGCGCGCGACGATGGCGCGCGCGACGGCCGGCTGGCGTGCGGCGAGCTGCGCCAGCTGCGTCTTGAGCAGCTCCTTGTCGCGGGCCTGCTCGGCGCGTGCCGTGTCGTCGCTCGCATCGCGCCCCAGCAAGCGGCCGAAGGCGGAAGAGATGCCGGCCAGCTGGGCCGAGAGCGTCGCCTCCTCGAGCTGCGCCGCCGCCCCGCCGAGCACCCGTGGGTAGCTTTCGGGCGCCAGCGGAAAGCGGTGCTCGAAGTAGTACACGGCGAGGCTGCCGCTGCCTTCCTCGAAGCGCAGCACGAGGTCGCCGCTGGTGAGCACGTCGCCGTAGTGGTCGCCCAGCACCGGCACCAGCACCTTGCCCGCGAGCTCGGGGTTGAGCGGCAGCCAGTCGATGTCGAAATGGAGGGCGTAGCGCGATGCGGGGCCGTTTTCCAGCACGTCCATCCACCAGGCGTTGTCGGCACCCATCACGCCCATGTGGTTGGGTACCAGGTCCAGCAACTGGCCCATGCCGTGGGTGCGCAGCGCCGCGACGAAGCGCTCGAAGCCCTCGCGCCCGCCGAGCTCGGGATTGACCTGGTCGTGCGCCACCACGTCGTAGCCGTGCATGCTGCCGGCGCGGGCGCGCTGGATCGGCGAGCAATACACGTGGCTGATGCCCAGGCGTGCGAGGTAGGGCAGCACACGGATCGCATCGTCGAAGCCGAAGCCCTTGTGGAACTGGAGCCGGTAGGTCGCGCGCGGAATGCGCGCCTGCATCGACGCGTGCTGTGCCGAGGCGAGGCTCGCGCGCGGCCGCAGGCGGGCCAGCGTGCGTGCGAGCGACTCCATCGCGTCGCTGGCCGCCAGCGCCTGCAGGTCGGCCGGCAGCTTGCGCTGCCAGTTGGGCTGCTCGCTGGTGGTGCCGGGCATGTTGGCCTGCTCGACCACGCCCAGCACGTCTTCGAGCTGCACCATCATGAGCAACGAAGGCGCTTCGGCCAGGAAGGCGTGCACGGCTTCGACCGTGCGTGGCGACGGTTGCGGCTCGGCGGTGGCCTGCGCGATGTCCTCGGCGCTCATCAGGCCGGCGTGCCGCACGGCCAGCAGAAGCTGGACGCGATGCCGCGCACGATCGAGCAGCTGCTGCTCGAGCTGCGCCTCGTCGGAAATCAGGCCGAGCTGCAGGCGCAGGCGCAGGTCCTCGCCGGTCCACCAGCCGGCCAGCGTCGGCAGGTCGTGCGTGCTCACCGCGGCCAGCGCCTGCGCCGGATAGGCGGCGGCGGGCTTGAAGGCGCCATCGCCCTCGCGCTCGAAGAAGAGCAGACGGTAGGAGAGCACGTCGAAGCGCGCGAGCGCCTCGCGCACCTCGGGGGCGACCGTCCCGAGGTCCTCGCCGATCACCAGGCAGCGGTGGCGCTGGCTTTCGAGCGCGACGATCGCCAGCATCTCTTCGAGCGGGTAGTACACGTAGCCGCCTTCGCGCGCGCTGCGCCCCGCGGGAATCCAGAACAGGCGCATCAGCCCCATCACATGGTCGATGCGCAGCGCGCCGGCATGGCGCATGCTGGCGCGCAGCGTGTCGATGAAGAAGCGGTAGCGCCCGGCGCGCAGGCGGTCGGGCCGCAGCGGCGGGAGGCCCCAGCCCTGGCCGCCGGGATTGAATTCGTCGGGCGGCGCGCCCACGCTGGCCTCGGCGGCGAACAGCGGGCCCTCGCTCCAGACGTCGGAGCCGCCGCGGTCGCTCGACACCGCGAGGTCGAGGTAAAGGCCGATGCCCAGCCCGAGCGCCTTGCAGTGCGCATTGGCGCGCGCCAGCTGGCCGGTGGCCAGCCACTGGAGGTACTGGTGGAACTGCACGCGCCCGGCGTGCTGCCGGGCGAAGGCATCGACGGCGGGGCTGTTCGGATCGCGGTGGTCCTCGGGCCAGAGCGGCCAGCCCCAGACCGCTGCGTCGGCCTCGTGGAAGTGCGCCTGCAGCGCCTCGAACAGCGCGTGGCGCCGCAGCGATTCGCCGCCCGCGGCGACGAAGGCGAGGAAGGCGGAGCCGGTGTCGTCCCTTGCGCCGCCGCCGTGCTCCGACAGGTGCTTGGCACGGAAGTGCGCGAACAGCAGCTCCAGCACCTCGAACTTGGCGCGCGAAACGCCGGCGTGGTCCACCAGCGGCAGCTCGCGCAGCGCCGCGAGGCGGTTCTGGAATTCGAGCGAGGCCACCAGCCGGCGCGCGGGCTCGCAGGCGTCGAAGTCCGGGACCGCCTCGACGTCGATATAGAGCACATTGAGCCAGCGCCGCGAGGACGGGCTGTAGGGGCTCGCATGCGCCGGGTTGTGCGGGAACAGCGCATGCAGCGGATTGAGGCCGATGACGTCGGCACCGCGCGGCGCCATCTGCTTGATCAGTTGCGTGAGATCGCTGAAGTCGCCGATGCCCCAGTTGCGGTGCGAGCGCAACGAATACAGCTGCAGCGCGGGGCCCCACACACGCCCGCCCTCGCGCAGCGCAGCCGGGCGCCAGCAGCGCTCGGGCGCACTGACGAGCAGGGTCTCGCCCTCGAGCCCGTCGATGCGAAGCTGGTGGTACCCCATCGGGAGGGCCTGGACGAAAGGCAGCCGGCGCTCGCACCAGCGCTCGCCGTCGAGCTCGATGCCGGCGGTCTCCGGCAGCGCGGCGGCGTCGGTCTCGCCCTGCAGCTGCGTCCCGTCCTCCTTGCACAGCTGCCAGCGCAGGCGGGCCATCGATGCCGGCACGCGCACGATCAAGGACCAGTCGGCGCGGGAGGCCAGGATCACTTGCACCGGCGGCAATCCGCGGGACCACTGCGCGCGTCGCGCGGCCTCCAGCACCTCGTCGGCCTGCACGCCATCGTGCAGCCCCACGCCGAACTCGGCCAGCAGCGCCAGCAGGGTCTCGCGCGGCACCGGCCGGTGCGCGCCCCAGATGTCGTGGTAATCGAGCGCGATTCCGAAGTGCGCGCAGAGCCGGGCGATCGCTTCCGATTCGCCCTCGCGCGCGCCCTCAGGCAAGGCCGGGCTCCTGCAGCGCCACGAACACGCCGCCGCGCGCCACGCGCAGCGTGCCGCTGCCGTCGCGCTCGACGGCATTGGCGTAGAGGAGCTCGCCCGGCGGCAGCGCGACGCCTTCGACCGGCCCCTCGCCGAAATGGGCGAGCAGGTGCAGGCGCGGCCCCTCGAGGCCGCGCGTCGTGTCGGCCAGCGTCCACGCCACGCGCAGCAGGCCGTCCTCGGCCTGGAAGCGCCCCGCGCCGCGCTGGCCGGCGAAGAGCGGCACCAGCCTTTGCCGGCGCAGCGCCAGCATCTCGCCCAATTGGATGCGCCAGGCCTCGTGCAGGGGATCGTCCCATTCCTCCCAGCGCAGCTTGGAAGCCATGAACGTGGACTCGGCATTGGGGTCCGGGATGCGGGCCCGGGCCGCTTCGTCGGCGAAGGCCTTGAAGCGGCCGAACTCCTCGCGCCGGCCTTTCGCCACTGCGCTCGCCAGCTCGGGCCCGAAGTCGCAGAAGTACTGAAAGGGGGTGGAGGCTTCGAACTCCTCGCCCATGAACAGCATCGGCACATGGGGCGAGAACACGAGGCAGGTCCAGGCGGCACGCACCAGGCCGACCTCGCCGATCGCCTGGATGCGTTCGCCGAAGGCGCGGTTGCCGACCTGGTCATGGGTCTGCAGGTAGGAGACGAAGGCGGCCAGCGGCAGGCGGCTGGCATCCTCGCCGCGCCGCTCGCCGCCGCGGAAGGCCGAGGGCTGGCCCTGGTAGACGAAGCCTTGCGCGAGCGCGCGGCCGAACTGCGCCACCGGGTCGTCGGCGTAGTCGGCGTAGTAGCCGTCGGTCTCGCCGGTCGTCAGCACATGGGCCGCGTGGTGCAGGTCGTCGTTCCACTGGGCCGTGGCGCAAGGCGGCCGGCCACGCGCATCGCGGGCGAGGAAGGAGGCCTGGTTGGCATCGTTCTCGAGCACCACGTGCACATGACGTTCCTGGCCGGGACCGGCGTGCAGCGCCTGGCAGATCTCCTGGACGATGTGCAGCGGCGAGTCGTCGCGGATCGCATGGATCGCATCCATGCGCAGGCCGTCGAAGCGGAACTCCTCGACCCAGTAGAGCGCGTTGTGGATGAAGAAGTCGCGCACCGTGCGCGCGCCTTCGCCGTCGTAGTTGATGGCCGAGCCCCAGGGCGTCTGGTGCTTCGGGTTGAAGAACTGCGGGCAGTAGGCGTGCAGGTAGTTGCCCTCCGGCCCGAAGTGGTTGTAGACCACGTCGATCAGCACCATCAGGCCGAGGCCATGCGCGGCGTCGACCAGGGCCTTGAGCGCATCGGGCGTGCCGTAGCTTGCAGCAGGCGCGAAGGGCAGCACGCCGTCATAGCCCCAGTTGCGCTTGCCCGGGAAATCGGCCAGCGGCATGAGCTCGATCGCGGTGATGCCCAGCTCGGCAAGCGCCGGCAGCCGCGCCCGGGCTGCGGCGTACGTGCCCTCGACGGTGAAGGTCCCGACGTGCAGCTCGTAGAGCACGGCCTCTTCCCAGGGGCGGCCGCGCCAGTGCGCGTGCTGCCAGGCGTGCGCCTTCGGATCGATCACCTGGCTCGCCCCGTGCACGTCCTCGGGATTGAAGCGCGAGGCCGGATCGGGCACGCGCAGCCCGTCAGGCAGGCGGAAGCGATAGGCATCGCCCGGCCCCGCGTCGGGCAGCTCCAGCCGGTGCCAGCCTCCGGCGTCGCGCCGCATCGCGTGCGAGGCCGGCTGCTGTGCGCCGAGCTCCAGGACGACCTGATCGACGGCCGGTGCCCACAGCGCGAAGCGCACGCCGCCGCCTGCCAGCAGGCTGGCGCCGAAGGGCATGGCGTGCGCCTGCTTCATTCCGGTACCTGTTGTGGAACGGATGGCGGCTGCGTCGCGCGGCTCAGCAGCGCGAAGGAGCGGGGCTGCAGGGGATAGCTGTCCTGCGTCCATGCCTGCGGCAGGTCGCACAGGCTGTCCTCGGGCGGCAGCACGCCGGTGGCCGTGTCGAGCAGGAGCCGCCATGGGCCGTGCTCCACCGGCAGCTTGAATTCCAGGGCTTCGTGGTGCGCGTTGAAGAGCAGCAGGAAGTCGTCGTCGCGCAGCGTCTCGCCGCGCGGCCCGCGGTCCGTGATGCCGAGGCCCGAGACCACCATGGCCAGGCTGCGGGCGTTGCCGTCGTTCCAGTCCTCCGGCGTCATCTCGTGGCCATCGGGCCGCAGCCAGCACACGTCCTTGACCGTGCTGCCCTCCATGGGCTGGCCGTGGAAGAAGTTGCGGCGGCGAAAGCTGGGATGGGCCCGCCGCAGCGCGACCAGGCGCTGCACGAAGGTGGTCAGCGCTTCGTTGCCGGGGTCGGGACGCCAGTCCAGCCAGGCCAGTTCGTTGTCCTGGCAGTAGACGTTGTTGTTGCCCTGCTGCGTGTGGCCGCGCTCGTCGCCGGCCAGCAGCATGGGCACGCCCTGCGACAGCAGCAAGGTGGCCAGCAGGTTGCGCTTCTGCCGCTCGCGCAGCGCCAGGATCTGCGGGTCGTCCGTCGGCCCTTCGACACCGCAGTTCCAGGAGACGTTGTTGTTGTTGCCGTCACGGTTGCCCTCGCCGTTGGCCTCGTTGTGCTTCTCGTTGTAGGAGACCAGGTCGTGTAGCGTGAAGCCGTCGTGCGCGGTCACGAAATTGATGCTCGCATCGGGCCGCTTGCCGGACCAGCCGTAGAGATCCTGCGAGCCGGTGAGCCGCTGCGCGAGCTCCCCAAGGGTGCCGTTGTCGCCCTTCCAGTAGGCGCGCACGCCGTCGCGGCAACGGTCGTTCCACTCGGCCCAGCCGTAGGGGAAGTTGCCCACGTGGTAGCCGCCGTGGCCCAGGTCCCAGGGTTCGGCGATCAGCTTCACGCGGTTGAGCGTCGGGTCCTGGCGAATGGCATCGAAGAAGCCGCCGAGGTTTTCCACCTTGCCCGATTCACGCGCCAGCGCCGCCGCCAGGTCGAAGCGGAAGCCGTCGACATGCATCTCCTCCACCCAGTAGCGCAGCGAATCCATCACCAGCTGCAGGGCGCGCGGATGCTCGAGGTTGACGGTGTTGCCGCAGCCGGTGAAGTCGTCGTAGAAGCGGCGGTTCTCGGCGTTGGTGATGTAGTAGGAGGCGTTGTCCACGCCGCGCAGCGACAGCGTCGGCCCCATCTGGTTGCCCTCGCAGCTGTGGTTGTAGACCACGTCGAGGATGACCTCGATGCCGGCGGTGTGCAGCGTCTTCACCATGGTCTTGAATTCCTTGACCTTGAGCGAGGCGGTGTAGCGCATCTCGGGCGCGAAGTAGCACAGGGTGTTGTAGCCCCAGTAGTTCTGCAGGCCTTTCTCGGCCAGGTGATGGTCGTTGAGGAAGGCGTGCACCGGCAGCAGCTCGACGGTGGTGACGCCGAGGCGCCGGAGGTAGTCGACCACGGGCGCGGAGCCGAGCGCCGCATAGGTGCCGCGCAGCTGCGGCGGCACGTCCGGGTGCGTCATGGTGAAGCCGCGCACATGCATCTCGTAGATCACCATGTCCTGCCAGGCGATCTTCGGCCGCCGGTCGTCGCCCCAGGTGAAGGCCGGTTCGAGCACCCGGCCCTTGGGCATCAGCGGCGCGCTGTCGCGCCGGTCGAAGGAGAGGTCCTGCCGCTTGCTGCCCACGGTGTAGCCGTACAGCGCATCGCTCCAGCGCAGCTGGCCGACCAGGTCCTTGGCGTAGGGGTCGATCAGCAGCTTGTGCGGATTGAAGCGATGCCCTTCCTCCGGCTTGTAGGGGCCGTGCACACGGTAGCCGTAGGCCAGGCCGGGCCGGGCCTCGGGGAGATAGCAGTGCCAGATGTCGTCGGTGCGCTCGCGCACGGTGATGCGATGGCGCTCGTGACGGCCCTTCTCGTCGAAGATGCACAGCTCCACCTTCGTCGCGTGCTGCGAGAAGAGGGCGAAGTTGACGCCTTCGCCATCCCAGTGTGCGCCGCACGGGTAGGGGCGTCCGGGCCAGACCGCGGTGATCAGGTCGTTGGTTTTCATCGGCGAAATTTGCGCTCCTCGATGCGCTCGGCCGGGTCCTTGTGCTCGCGCGGCCACCATTGCTCGATGCGCTCGGCCGCCCAGTCCTTGCCGCCGAGGCCGAAGGCCAGGGCGAGGGCGAACACCACGCCGGCCAGAATGACCAGGAAGCTCTCGCGCACGATGTCGCCGCCGACCTTGATCTGGTCGAGCGCGATCAGCACCACGAACACCATGATCGCGTACTGCGCCAGCTTGCCGAGAAAGACGGCGTCCTGCAGCTTGATGTTGCGGCCGTAGGCGGTGACCGTGTCGCCGACGAAGCGCGCGAAGTAGGAGCCGAAGGCGAGCACCAGCAGCGAGACGAAGACATTGGGCACGAACCACATCACCTTGCCGATCAGGTCGCTGATGTAGGTGAGCCCCAGGCTGTTGAAGGCGATCAGCAGCGAGGCCAGGATCACCAGCCAGTACACCAGGATGCCGAACAGGGTCGTGGTGTCGCCGCGCATGCCGCCCTGCCGCATGAAGCCGTCGAGCCCCGCGCGCTCGGTGAGCACGTTGAAGTTGATGGCGTGCAGCCCCTTCACGACGGTGAAGCGCGCCAGCTTGGCGAGCAGCCAGCCGGCCACCACGACCACCAGCGCAAAGAGCAGTCGCGGCAGGAAGGCGCCGATCTGGAACAGGACGGCCCGCAGGGGCTCCAGGTGGATTCCGAAGCTTTCCATGATGTATCTCTCGGTTGGCGCGCAGGCGCGTGGGGCGTTCGTCAGGAAGCGGCGTCGCGGGCCGCCAGTGCCAGCAGGCCCTGCAGCGGGACCTGGACCCAGTCGGTGCGATTGTTCAGTTCGTAGCGCAGCTCGTACAGCGCCTTTTCGAGTTCGAACAAGTCCAGCAGCTGCAGGTCCACGGGCATCTCGGGGTCGGCCTCCTCCATGGTCCTGAGGTAGGCGGCGAGGAAGGCCTCACGGCTGGTCTTCTCCCACTGGCGAACCGGCATCTCCAGGCGCTGCAGCTCGTCCGCGTTCTGCGCCACGCGCTTGAGCGCCGACCAGCGCGCATAGTTGAAGGAGCGCAGCATGCCCGCGACATCGCGCAGCGGCGAGCCCTTGGCACGGCGTTCGTCGAAACTGCGCGTCGGCTCGCCCTCGAAGTCGATGATCACGAAATCGTTGTCGCTCACCAGCACCTGGCCCAGGTGATAGTCGCCGTGGTAGCGCGTCTTCACGCCGTGGCCGTTGTCGATCGCGGCGGCCGCGCGTGCCGCGAGCCGGCTTTCCTTCGCGAGCAGCGCCTGCGCGTCTTCCTGCGCGGGTGCAGGCAGCTGCGGCAGGCGCTCGCGCAGCAGGGCCAGCGTCGCCGTGACGTCGGCGGCCGCGTGTTCGCGCATGGCTTCGATGTCCTCGGAGGCCAGGAGCTCGGGATCGAAGGCCGGATCGCCGGTGGCGCGCGCCAGCGCGAGGTGCAGCTCCGCGGTGCGGCGGCCCAGCACCTGCATCAGCGCCACGTAGCCGCCATGGGCCTGCGCCGGTCCGACGTCGACGAGCGTGTCGGCGCCGGTGCGCAGCTCCTCGAGGAAGCGTTCCACATAGCCCAGGGTGTAGACCCAGCCGTCGCCCTGGTTGGTCACGTAGCGCTGGACCATGGCCAGGGTCGCGGTGCGGCCGTCGTCGCCGATGTATTCGAGCGCGCCCAGCACCGGCACGCAGTGCGGGTACTGCGCGACGCTGGTGAGGAAGCGGCCCATCTCCACCTCGGGGTTGATGCCTTCCCGTAGGCGGCGGTAGGCCTTGAGGAAGAGCGTCTCGTCGAAGGTCACGACGGTGTTGCTGCTCTGCGCACCCGGGCGGCCGACGGGCATCGCATCGAGGTCGGCGTCGATGCGGCGGAAGGCCCCGGTGGGCGTGAAGCGCAAGCGTCCCTTGGCGGCAGGCAGCTCCATTCCGTCGCGCACGGCACGCACCATGGCGCGGCAGAAGGCCTCGTCGTAGAAGGCGTCGGCCATCACGCCGACGTTGGCCTGCTGGCGCACCTTCGCGACGCCGGCCTGCGTCAGGCGGTTGAAGCGGTCTTCGTCCTGCTCCTCCCAGGCCAGTGCCAACGGCACGAAGTAGGCCGAATCCTCCGCAGGACCGTCCAGCGAGACCAGGGGCAGCATCCAGCTGAAGCCGTCGCCGTCCCACACCGCATGATCGATGAGTCGGGCGCGCGAGACGGCCGAGCCCTTGGCGCCGTACCAGCGCTGGATCTCGATGAAGCGCGGCAGCGTGTCGGTCTCGAACTGGGAGAGCATGCGTTCGGCCATGCCGATGCGCCAGGGCATCACCCGGTCGCGGAAGAAGCTGGTCCAGCCGTCGAAGAGCACCAGCGTCGGACGGTCCTGCAGGCCCACGCCTTCCTGGTGCCAGCTGGGCATCTCGGCATCCTGCGCGAGCCGGAACCAGTAGAAGCCGTAGGAGGGCAGCGTCAGCAGGTAGGGCAGCTCGCCGATCGGCGGGAAGGAGGTGCGGCCCAGCATCTCGACCGGGATGCTGCCCTTGTAGGCCGAGAGGTCCAGCTCCACCGGCTGCGCGGCGCGCGAGAGGTTGAAGACGGTGAGGATGGTGTCGTCCTCGTACTCGCTCAGGTAGGCCAGGATCTTGCGGTTGCCGGGCCTCAGGAACACGCGCCGGCCGCGGCCGAAGGCCCGGCTGGTCTTGCGCACGGCGAGCATGCGCCGCGTCCAGTTCAGGAGCGAGCTGGCGTCGCGCGCCTGTGCCTCGACGTTCAGGGCTTCGTACCCGTACATGGGGTCCATGATCGGCTGCAGGTAGAGGCGCTGCGGATCGGCGCGCGAGAAGCCGGCGTTGCGGTCCGGGCTCCATTGCATGGGCGTGCGCACGCCATTGCGGTCGCCGACGAAGAAGTTGTCGCCCATGCCGATCTCGTCGCCGTAATAGATGATGGGCGAGCCCGGCATCGACAGCAGCATGGCGTTCATCAGCTTGAGGCGGTCCATGTCGTTTTCCATCAGCGGCGCGAGCCGGCGGCGGATGCCGACGTTGATGCGCGCGCGCAGGTCGGCGGCGTACATGAGGTACATGTAGTCGCGCTCCTTGCTCGTCACCATCTCCAGCGTCAGCTCGTCGTGGTTGCGCAGGAAGATGGCCCACTGGCAGCCCTCGGGGATCTCGGGCGTCTGCTGGATGATCTCGACGATGGGGTGACGGTCTTCCTGCGCAATGGCCATGTACATGCGCGGCATCAGCGGGAAGTGGTAGGCCATGTGGCACTCGTCGCCGTCGCCGAAGTACTCGCGCACGTCCTCGGGCCACATGTTGGCCTCGGCGAGCAGGAAACGGTTCTTGTACTGGGCGTCGATGGCGGCGCGCAGCTTCTTGATTACCGCGTGGGTCTCGGGCAGGTTCTCGTTGCTGGTGCCGTCGCGCTCGCACAGGTACGGGATGGCGTCGAGGCGAAAGCCGTCCACGCCCATGTCCAGCCAGAAGCGCATGGTCTTGAACACTGCCTCCAGCACCTGCGGATTGTTGAAGTTGAGATCGGGCTGGTGGCTGAAGAAGCGGTGCCAGTAGTAGGCCTTGGCCACCGGGTCCCAGGCCCAGTTAGAGGTCTCGGTGTCGGTGAAGATGATGCGCGTGCCCTGGTAGAGCTGGTCGGTGTCGCTCCAGACGTAGAACTCGCGCTCGGGCGAGCCGGGCGGCGCGCGGCGCGCGGCCTGGAACCACGGATGGTCGCTGGAGGTGTGGTTGATGACCAGCTCGGTGATCACGCGCAGGCCGCGCTTGTGGGCCTCGTCCAGCATGATCTTGAAGTCGGCCAGCGTCCCGTAGTGGGGGTGCACGTCCTCGTACCCGGCGATGTCATAGCCGTCGTCGCGCAGCGGCGACGGATAGAAGGGCATGAGCCAGATCGTGTTGACGCCCAGGTCCTTCACGTAGTCGAGCTTGGCGGTGACGCCCTTGAAGTCGCCGTAGCCATCGTCGTTCGAATCGAAGAAGGCCTTGACGTTGAGCTGGTAGATGACGGCATCCCGGTACCACTGTGGATCGTCGCTGCTGTCGATTTCGACGGTCTCCAGGAGCAGATGCGATACCGGTGCATTCATGGATGCCAGCCCTCACAGGAAGTAATCGAAGTCGCGTTCGTCGCGCACGCGCCGCCGCACCACGAAGACGTGGGCCGGCACGCTGTGCGGATCGAGCCGGATGAAATGGCGGCTGCCCTGCCAGAGGAAACGCTGGTTGCTCAGCAGATCATGCATCTGGAAGGGGTGCGCGGGTTCGCAGTCGATGAAGTCCAGGTCCAGTTCGAGCCAGCCGGTCTGCACGTTGTGCGGGTCGAGGTTCACCACCGTCACGATGACGTTGTCGCCGTCCGCCGAGCGCTTGGCGTAGGCGAGCAGCTCGCCGTTGTCGATCGAGAAGAAGCGCAGGCCGCGGTCGGAATGCAGGGCCGGGTTTTCCCGCCGGATGTGGTTCACCCGCGCAATGAAGGGCGCGAGGCTTTGCGGGTCGTCGTGGTTCCAGTGGCGCAGCTGGTATTTCTCGGAGTCGAGGTATTCCTCGCTGCCCTGCTCGCGCGGCAGGTGCACGCGCAACTCGAAGGCCGGGCCGTAGATGCCGTAGCTCGCGGCCAGCGTGCCGGCCAGCACCAGTCGCGCCATGAAGACGGCGGTCTCGCCGCCCTGCAGCCGCTCGTGCAGGATGTCGGGCGTGTTGGGCCACACGTTGGGGCGGAAGTACTCGCTGCCGAGGCCCTGCGAGAGCTCGGTGAAGTACTCGGTGAGCTCCTGCTTGGTGTTGCGCCAGGTGAAGTAGGTGTAAGACTGCGAGAAGCCCAGCTTGGCGAGCCGGTGCATCACCTTGGGCCGCGTGAAGGCCTCGGCCAGGAACAGCACGTCGGGATGTTCGCGCTTGAGCTCGGTGATCGCCCATTCCCAGAACGGGAAGGCCTTGGTGTGCGGGTTGTCGACGCGGAAGATCTTCACGCCCTCGTCGATCCAGTGCTCGAACACGCTCTTGAGCTCGGTCCACAGGCCCTGCCAGTCTTCGGTCTCGAAGTTGAAGGGGTAGATGTCCTGGTACTTCTTCGGCGGGTTCTCGGCGTACTGCACGGTGCCGTCGGGCCGCCAGCGGAACCAGCTGGGATGGGCCTTGACGTAAGGGTGGTCGGGTGCGCACTGGAAGGCGATGTCGAGCGCGATCTCCAGGCCATGGCGCTGCGCTTCGGCCCGCAGGTGCTGGAAGTCCTCGCGGGTGCCCAGCTCGGGGAGGATGGATTTGTGCCCGCCTTCCTCGGCGCCGATCGCCCAGGGGCTGCCGACATCACCGGGCTGCGCCGCGAGCGTGTTGTTCTTGCCCTTGCGCTGGATGCGGCCGATCGGATGGATGGGCGGGAAGTAGAGCACGTCGAAGCCCATGGCCGCGATCGCCGGCAGGCGCGCCTCGACGTCCTTGAACGTGCCGTGCCGGTCGCCTTTGGGCGCCGTGGAGCGTGGGAAGAGTTCGTACCAGGTGCTGAAGCGGGCGCGCTCGCGATCGGCCACCAGCGGGAGCTCCGCCCCGTGGTGTGTGGCCAGCCGGCGATCGGGATAGCGTTCGGCCAGCGCGCAGAGGGGCTCGTCCAGCGCGAGGGCCTTGAGCGCCGGTGCCTCCATGCTGTTTTCGATCGCCGCGGTCTTCAGCTCGCTGCTCCAGCGTGCCAGCGCCTGGGCGTCGGCGCCCTTCGCGCGTCCGGCAGCAGCGGCGATTTCCTGCGCACCCATCTGCGAGGCGATGCGGATGTCCTCCGGGTCGATGCGGCGCGCCATGTCATGGCGCCAGGACTCGAAGGCATCGACCCAGGCGGTCACGGTGTAGCGGTAGCGGCCGACGGCGGGCGGCGCGAACTCGGCTTCCCAGACGTCGTTGCCCAGCGGCTTCATCGGCAGCTCGGCCCAGTCCGCATCGGCTTCGGCGCGCCAGCGCAGCAGCACGCGCAGCACGTCGTGGCCGTCGGCGAAGCAGTGGGCCTGCACGCGCAGGGCCTCGCCGGCCACGCGCTTCACGGGGAAGCGGCCGCCATCGACGCTGGGCAGCACGGCATCGATGACGGCGCGCACGCGGCCGTCCTCGCCGTCCGCGCGTTCGATCTTCGGAGCGGGCGATGCGGCGGCCTTAGGCATGGGAGTCGTGCTCCAGGATCAAGGTGGAGAGGGGCGGCAGGGTCAGGCACAGGGAGTGCATGCGGCCGTGCGCACGAACGGGCGCGGCTTCGACGCCGCCGAAATTGCCCCAGCCCGCGCCGCCGAATTCGCTGGCATCGCTGTTGAGGCGCTCGCGCCAGAAGCCGCCTTTGGGCACGCCCAGCAGGTAGTTGGGGCGCGGCACCGGCGTCATGTTGCTGACGACCAGCAGGGGTGGGCCTTGGCGAGGCTTGCGCAGGAAGGCGAACACGCTGTGCTCCGCATCGTCGGCCACGATCCATTCGAAGCCTTCGCCGGAGAAGTCGAGCTCGTACAGCGCCGGCGTCGCCCGGTAGACCCGATTGAGTTGCGCCATGAAGCGCTGCAGCCCCGCATGGCCCTCCAATGCGGCGACCCACCATTCGAGCTCGCCATCGTGGGTCCATTCGCGGCGCTGGCCGAACTCGCCGCCCATGAACAGCAGCTTCTTGCCCGGATGGCCCCACATGAAGCCGAAGAGCGCGCGCAGATTGGCGAACTGCTGCCAGCTGTCGCCCGGCATCTTGCCGAGCAGGGAGCCCTTGCCGTACACGACCTCGTCATGCGAGAGCGGCAGCACGAAGTTCTCGCTGAAGGCATAGACCAGCGAGAAAGTCATGCCGTGGTGGTGATACCGGCGATGCACCGGGTCCTCGTGCATGTAGGCCAGGCTGTCGTGCATCCAGCCCATGTTCCACTTCATGCCGAAGCCCAGCCCGTCCATGTCGGTGGGGCGGGAGACGCGCGGCCAGGCGGTGGACTCTTCGGCGATCGTGAGTGTGTCGGGGTGCTCGCGGTAGACGGTGCGATTGAGCGTCTGCAGGAACTCGATGGCTTCGAGGTTCTCGCGTCCGCCGTGGCGGTTGGGAATCCATTCGCCGTGCGCGCGGCCGTAGTCGAGGTAGAGCATGGAAGCGACCGCGTCGACCCGCAGGCCGTCGATGTGGTACTTCTCCAGCCAGAACAGCCCGGAAGAGATCAGGAAGCTGCGCACCTCGTGGCGCCCGTAGTTGAAGATGCTCGACTTCCAATCCGGATGGAAGCCCTGCCTCGGGTCGGCATGCTCGTAGAGATGGGTGCCGTCGAAGTAGCCGAGGCCGTGCTCGTCGGTGGGGAAATGCGAGGGCACCCAGTCCAGCAGCACGCCGATGCCGCGCTGGTGCAGGTGATCGATGAAGTACATGAAATCCTGCGGCGTGCCGTAGCGCGAGGTGGGCGCGAAGTAGGCGGTGGTCTGGTAACCCCAGGAGCCGTAGAAGGGATGCTCGGTGACGGGCATCAGCTCCACGTGGGTGAAGCCCATCTCGCAGATGTAGTCGGCCAGCACGTGCGCGAGCTCGCGGTAGCCGAGGAACAGTCCATTGCGCCGCCGCCAGGAGCCGAGGTGCAGCTCGTAGATGGACATGGGCGCATCCAGCGCATTGCGCGGGGCGCGCGTGGCCATCCACTCGTCGTCGCCCCAGGCGTAGTTGAGCGACCAGGCGCGCGAAGCGGTGGCCGGCGGCGTCTCGCAGAAGAAGGCGAAGGGATCGGCCTTGTCGACCTGGTAGCCGTGGTGGCGCGAGCGGATGCGGTATTTGTAGGCCTGGCCGGGCGCAACCTCACAGGCGCTGCCGGTCCAGATCCCGCTGTCGTCCTGCGGCTGCAGCGGATGGGCATCGCCATTCCAGCCGTTCCAGTCCCCCACCACCGAGACCGATGCCGCGTTGGGCGCCCACACCGCGAATCGGGCGCCGCCTTCGGCTTGCAGGTGGCAGCCCAGTTGATCGTAGAGACGGGAGTGCGTGCCCTCGCCGAAGAAGTAGCGGTCCTGGGCATCGAAGGCGGTGGAGGTGAGGGGCACTGCGGGCGTCCTTGGGCGTTCGTGGCCGCGGCCCGTGCAGAAAGCACGGCCGGATGGGCCTGAACCGCCCTTTGTAAAGGCGCGGCGGTGCGGCGGCAATGCCGGCGTCCGCGCTTCAGGCTGTCGGACAGCGACGCGTCTTGGTCGTGCAGCGGCAAAAAAAATCGGGCCCCGCTTGCGCGAGGCCCGATTTTTCGGAAGGATCTGGCGGCTGCTTACAGGCCGGCTTGGCGCGTGTTGGTGCGCTCGATCTTGTACTGCGCCGGGATCACGCTGTTCACGAAGGCCTTGCGGTCCAGGTTCTGGGTCGAATCGTGAGCGGTGGCGACGGCCTCGGCCGCGACGGCGGAGCGGTCACGCACGCTGGCGACGACCGGTGCGACGCCGGCGGCAGCGCCGTCGGCATAGGGATTGGCGGCACGTGCGGCCTCGGTGGCTTGTGCGTTCACTTCGGCACGGCTGTACGTCGACACGGGCGCTTGCACGCCTTCATAGGTCTCGGCCTGGGCGCCGGCAGCGGCCAGCAGGGACAGTGCAGCGGCGGCGAGGATCTTGGAGGTGTTCATTTTTGCGTTCCTTGTTGAAGTGGCTTTGGATAGGTGTCGAGTTTGCCGCGGCCAACTAGGTGGAAACCCGGATAAATCGAATCACGGTGTTCACGCGCTGGAAACAATGAAGCGGAACTTTTCGGGGCGGCGCTCGGGCGCTACAGGGCGTCTCGCCTGGCGTGGCTCGGCGTCGTCAGGGCGCCGCAGCGCATGCGTTCAGCAGGGGCGGCCTTCGACAGGCCATCACGAAGATTTCCAGAAGCGGCGCGCCTGCGCCACCTTGTCCAATGCGTCCCGGCATGCGATGGCGCTCTGCGCCTGCCGCGCCGAGAGCCAGCCGACCGCGAACCAGGCGCTGCCATCATGGTCAGCTGCCTTGCGGTAGGCGTCGATCGCCACGGCCGCGTCGTTGTGCTCGCCGAGCGCGTCCTGGGCCGGCCGCAGTTCCTGCAGATAGCGTGCGGCGCGGGCTTCGCCGAAGATGGGAGCGACGAACTCGCCCAGGTAGCGCAGCCGCTTGAGCCGCTTGCGGACCCGGTGCTGCGCCTCCGGTTCCAGCGTTTCGAAATGCCGGCCGTCGCGCACCACCTTGCGGTGCAGCTTGTTCAGGCGCGCGCGCAACGGCTTGCGGGCCAGCTCGGATTTTTGCTTCGAGGGCGGCGCGTCGGCGGCGTCTTCGTCGGGCGGGAGCGAAGCGGCGATCAGGCTCATCAGCACGAGCTGGAAGGTCCGATCGCGAACCACGGCAGCCGGCGCCGGCTCCGGCTCGGCCGGTTCGGCCCAGGCCACCGGCGGACCGCCGGCCGCTTCGATCTGCGGCTGCACCGTCTTCTGCAGGTGTTCGCGGTCGCGCTGGCGCCCCAGCGCGCGGAAGGCGTCCACCAGGGCGGGCTCCCAGACGGAGTCGATGGCCGGCGCGAGGTCTGCCATCTCACGCAGCGCGGTGCGCAGACGGCGGATGCCGACGCGCAGCTGATGCACATGCTCGGCCTCGAGGCTGCCGGCCGCCACTTCGCTGGCATTGGGGAGCATCTGCGCCAGGCACGCGCCGATCACTGCACGGAAGACCTGCGGGCCATCCATGTCTCCGTGCACCGAGGGCGGCTCGGCCTTGACGGCCTCGCCGTACTCGATGCCCTTCGCTAGGCGCTCGCCGCGCGCCGACTTGGACACCGTGTCCAGCCAGAGCCCGTAGCGGATGCGCCAGCGCCGCGCCAGCTCGAGCATGGATCGCGGGCTGCCGCTCTTGAGTTCGAGCTCGAGTTCGCAGACCGGATACGAGCGATTGCCCGCGCGCACCTCGCCGCGGTCGAAGGCGAGTTCGATCCGCGCATCGCCGGTGCGCATCTCGCGCGTGGTGCGGCGGATGTCGGTGGCGTAGAGCGGCATGAGCTGGGCCTCGGCCGGGTCCTGTCCGGCGGCCCGCAGCGCTTTGTCGATCAGCGTGCCGATGGGCGTGCCCGCATGGCGCTCCAGGCGCGGCGGCGGCACATCGCTGGTCTTGGGCGTGGCGATGTCGACGTTGTGCTCGTGGCGCTCCAGCGGATGACCGCCCGGTGCCTTGGCGGTCTGCACCCAACGCCGTCCTTCCTTGCGGATGCGCAGGATGATGCGTTGGGCCGCCAATGCGCCATCGGCGGTGTCGTAGTAGCGGGCCTGGAGGCGTTCGCGCCGCGAACTGCCACGCGCCACCGCGCTTTCGACGGCAGCCCGGTATTGCGGGTCGACCTGAAACTTGAGTTCGAATTCGGTCACGGCTTCGGACGGCAACCCCGGCCGGGCCGACTCAGCCTGGCAGCTCGCTGACCTGCAGCGACAAGTCGAAGAGCTTGGACTTGCTCGCGTAGTAGCGGTCGAGACGCCATTCCTTCAGGATGTCCATTGCCAGCTGGAAGCTCTTGTAGTCCAGCTCATAGAGCGTGACGAGCTCGAAGCTCCGTTCGGATTCGAGCGCCAGGACCAGGCGGGCGAGGATCTGGGCCGATTCGTTGGCCGGGTCCGTCTCGATGAAGCGGCGGGCGACCTTGATGGCGTTCATGGCTGAGTTCCTTCAGATGGACCCGGAACTATAGCCAGACCTACCTACCCTTTTGTGACAGTCGCGTGACGGCATAGGTCTTAAGTTGTCGCTGGACGGGCTCACTGAGCCGGTGCAGGAATCGGCGTCACGGTCTCGCGGATCACGCCGCCGCCGAGCACACTGCCCTCGACCGAGGTCATGCCGGTGCCGAGGACCCGTGCCTCGCAGGCGGCGCGATCGCTTGGCGGCTGAAGCGCACAGCGGGCGAGCGCGTTTTGCTGGTAGGTCGTCGGCGGCGCGCTGGTGAGGCCGCCGCGCTGAGCTTCCTGGCGCGCCGCACCGGCTTCGCGCAGGCAGGCGGTGCGATCCTGCTGGATACCGTCGCAGACGGCGCGTTCGCGCATGTAGATGGGGTCGGCTCCCTGGGCGCTGGCCAAGACCGGCGCAGCGAGGCTACAGGCTCCGAGCAGCAGTGCAAGGGTCGAACGAATGGTCCTGTTCATGAAGGCACTCCTTTCGGGGCGGCGCAGCGTGCACCACCCGGTGAGGCAGTGTCGGGCGACAACGGCCTCCCGGACTGTGGGACAGCGTGGTTCGCCGCCCGGCACCCGGGCCGCGGCTTCTTGTCGGACAGGTCTGTCAGGGTTGCTGGAAATGCGGCCAGCCTTGGGCGTTTCAGCCTTCGGCGATGCGCTTCGCCAGGTGAGCGAGCGCTTCCTCGACCTGGTCCACGAGGATCAGCGACAGGTCGCCCGGCTGCAGCCGTTCGAGCGCGGTGTCGATGGCGATGAACTCGCCGCGGATCTCGTCGATGGCGCGGGTGCGGGTGGCGCCTTCGAGGCCTTGGCGCAGCAGGGCCATGACCTCGCCGTCGGCGCGGCCGCGCTGGGCCGCGTCCTGGTAGAGGATCACGTCATCGAAGGCCTGGCCGAGGATCGCGGTCTGGTCGCGGATGTCGCAGTCGCGGCGGTCGCCGGCGCCGCTGATCACCACCGATCGCTTCTTCGCGGGCATGGTGTCGACGGCGGCCACCAAGGCGCGCATGGCGTCGGTGTTGTGGCCGTAGTCGGCGATCACGGTAGCGCCGCGGTAGTCCATCACGTTGAAGCGGCCCGGCACCCCGGCCGGGTCGGTCTTGAAGCTGGCCAGGCCGCTGCGGATCGTGTCCCAGTCCAGGCCGATGGCCCAGGCGGCGGCCACGGCGGCCATCACGTTGTCGACCTGGAAGCCGATGGTGCCGTTGCGCGTGATCTGCACGTCGCGCAGCGCGATGCGTTCGCGCCACGAGCCTTCGGCTGCGACGAGGGTGTCCTGGTCGACGTAGACGGTGCGCTTGCCTTGCGCACGGTGCGTGGCCATCACCGGGTGCTGCCGGTCGCGGGTGAAGAAGATCACGCTGCCGGGGCAGCTGGCGGCCATGGCAGCGACGTTGGGGTCGGCGGCATTGAGCACCGCATAGCCATGAGGGGCCACGTTGCGCACGACCACGCGCTTGAGCACTGCGAGGTCTTCCACCGTGGTGATGTAGTTCAGGCCGAGGTGGTCGCCGCTGCCGATGTTGGTCACCACCGCCACCTGGCAACGGTCGAAGCCCAGACCCTCGCGAAGCACGCCGCCGCGCGCGACCTCGAACACGGCGGCATCGACGTCCGGATGCAGCAGCACGTTGCGTGCGCTCTTGGGGCCGCTGCAGTCGCCGCTGTCGGTCTGCCGGCCGTCGACGTACACGCCGTCGGTGTTGGTCATGCCGGTACGCAGGCCGCTGCCGGCAAGCAGATGGTTGATCAGGCGCGCGGTGGTGGTCTTGCCGTTGGTGCCGGTCACGGCCACCACCGGGATGCGGCCGTCGTCGCCAGGGGCGAACAGGGTGTCCATCACCGCCTCGCCGACCGCGCGGCCGCGGCCGAAGGAGGGCGAGATATGCATGCGCAGCCCGGGCGCGGCGTTGACTTCGACCACGCCGCCGTGCTGTTCCTCGAGTGGGCGCAGCACGTTCTCGCAGACCATGTCGACGCCGCAGATGTGCAGGCCGACCATCTGGGCCGCATCGACGGCGCGCGCCGCCACTTCGGGGTGCACGGTGTCGGTCACATCGGTGGCGGTGCCACCGGTCGAGAGGTTGGCGTTGTTGCGCAGCACCACGCGCTGGCCCAGCGCGGGCACGCTGTCGGGCGCGAGCGCCTGCGCCTCGAGGCGGCCGAGGGCGATGTCGTCGAGCCGGATCTTGGTCAGCGAGGTCGCATGGCCTTCGCCACGGCGCGGGTCCTGGTTGACCAGGTCGACGAGCTGGCGCACGGTGTGCCTGCCGTCGCCGATCACCTGCGGCGGATCGCGGCGCGCGGCGGCGACCAGCCGGTCACCGACCACCAGCAGGCGGAAGTCGAAGCCCGGCAGGAACTTCTCGACCATCACCTCGCCGTGGGCCGCAGCCGAGTGGTAGGCCGCGGCCAGCTGTTCGCGCGTGCCGATGTTGACGGTGACGCCCTTGCCCTGGTTGCCGTCCTGCGGCTTCACCACCACCGGCAGGCCGATTTCCTGCGCCGCGGCCCAGCCGTCCTCGACACTGGCAACCGGGCGGCCCAGCGGAACCGGCACACCGGCCGCGTTGAGCAGCTGCTTGGTGAGCTCCTTGTCCTGCGCGATGGCCTCGGCCACGCCGCTGGTGCTGTCGACTTCCGCGGCCTGGATGCGACGCTGCTTCGAGCCCCAGCCGAACTGCACCAGGCTGCCGCTGGTGAGGCGGCGGTAGGGGATGCCGCGTGCCACGGCGGCATCGACGATCGAGCCGGTGCTCGGGCCCAGGCGCTCCGATTCGTCGAGGTCGCGCAGCTCGGTGATGGCGGCATGGGCGTCGAAGGCGGTGCCCCCCTGGGCCGCGGCGATCAGCTGCCCGGCGAGCTCCAGCGCACGCCGGCCGACGGCCTCCTCGCTGTACTGGAAGGTGACCTGGTAGACACCGTCATCGACGGTGCGCGCGGTATGGCCGAAGTTCACTGCGCAGCCGGCCTGGGCCTGCAACGCGACGGCGGCGTTCTCCAGCACATGGGCCAGCGCCAGCGGCTGGCCGAGCACGATGGGGTGCAGCTCGCCGATGGTGGGGAAGAGCGCGCGCAGGCGGCTTTCGAAGCCGGGCAGCCGCCCGACGGCGTTCTCGTCGCCGCTGCAGCTGACGATGGCCTCTATGCAGGTGTGGCGGCTCCAGAGATTGGGCCCGCGCAGCGCGCGAATGCGTGTGACGTCCATGGTTTTATTGGCCACCGGGGCAGGCTTGGCGGTGTGCAGCGGTCATGCCAGTTGCTGCTGGGGCGAAAGGAGGGTCTGGGACAGCTGCAGCGAGGCCAGTGCAGCCTGCAGGTCGGCTTCGAAAGCTTCCACGCCGGCGCCGATCAGGCTCAGCGGGATGCCCATGGCCCAGGCGGCCGCGACCGCGGCCAGCAGGCTTTCGAGTCCGACGCCCGCGTGGGTGGCGCGCCAGATGGTCAGCCGGCCGAGCCCGGGCAGGAAGGATTCGCTGCTGCCGTTGGCCAGCACCACGCGGTCCTGCCGCACCAGCACGGCCTTGCCGCCCGTCTGCTGATGCTTGGTGAGCGCCTCGGCCTGCGGATCTGCCGAATAGAGAATCACGTCGCCGTCGCACAGCGGCGCCAGGCCGGCCACGCGCGGGTCCGCGGCGTTGAGGATGGCCGTGCCTTCCGGCAGCACCACGTCGACCTGGGTGCGCAGCACCTTGACCATCTGATCGCTTTCGGTGATGTCGAACTCCGCCAGGTCTTCGGCGCCTTCCAGGTCGGTCACGATGCCGATCTCGCAGCGATCGTAGGCCAGGCCGTGGCGCAGGATGGTTTCGGCGCCGTTCTCGATCACCACGGCTTGCACCGCACGGTTCATCAGCAGGCGGTGGCCGGCGTCCCAGTTGGCGCTGTCGCGCGCATCGACGCGGCGGCGCTCGAGGAACAGGCCGTCGCGGCAGGCCAGCCCGGTGTGGCGGCCGCCCAGGCCCACGAGCCAGGCGACCAGCCGCGCCAGCACGGCGGTGCCGCGCGAGCCGGCCACGCCCACCACCGGGATGCGGCCGGGCGCGTCATCGGGGAACAGGTGGTCGCAGATCGCGCGGCCCACCGGCCGCGGCGAGCCCACCGCGGGCTTCAGGTGCATCAGCAGGCCGGGGCCGGCATTGACCTCGACGATGGCGCCGCCCTGCACCGCCAGCGGGCGGGCGATGTCCTGCGCCACCAGGTCGACGCCGGCGATGTCCAGCCCGACGACACGCGCGGCCAGCACCGCGGCATGCGCGACTTCGGGGTGGACCTGGTCGGTGCAGTCGATGGCCATGTTGCCGTTGCGCTGGATGGTGATCACGCGCCCGGCCTCGGCCACCGAGGCGGCGTCCAGGCCCTGGCGCTTGAGTTCGAGCTGCAGCTTGGCGTCGGTCGCGAGGTCCAGCAGGTCGAGCGGGAATTCTTCTTCCGCCCCTCGGCGCGGGTCGCTGTTGAGCTGGCTGTCGATCAGCTGAGCAACGGTCGCCTCGCCATCGGCCGTGACCGTGATGATCTCGCCGCGGGCAGCCGCCACCACCTGGCCGCCCACCACCAGCAGGCGGTGCTCGTGGCCGCGGATGAAGCGCTCGACCATCACGTCGCTGCCCTCGGGCTCGGCCACCGCGTAGGCGGCCTCGACCTCTTCGCGGGTGTTCAGCTCGAGCGAGACGCCGCGGCCGTGGTTGGCATCGGAAGGCTTGACCACCACCGGCAGGCCGATGTCCTCGGCGGCTTCCCAGGCCTCCTGGGCGCTGGCGACCACCTGGCCTTCGGGCACCGGCACGCCGCAGCCGGACAGCAGCGTCTTCGTGAGTTCCTTGTCGCTGGCGATCGACTCGCCGATGGCGCTGGTGTAGTCCGTCTCGGCCGTCCAGATGCGCTGCTGGTTGGCGCCATAGCCCAGCTGCACCAGGTTGCCGCTGTTCAGGCGCATGTGCGGAATGCCGCGATCGGTGGCGGCGCCGACGATGCAGGCGGTGCTCGGGCCGAGGTAGCAGTCCTCGACCTTGGCCTTGACCGCGTCGACCGCGCGCTGCACGTCGGCCGCGTCGAAGGGGGCATTGTTGATGGTCGCCATCAGCAGGCGGTGGCCCTCGGCCAGCGCAACCCGGGCGACCTGTTCGTCGCGCGCCCGGAAGACCATGCGGTAGACGCCATGCTGCGAGGTGCTGCGGGTCTGGCCGAAGCCGGTGGGCATGCCGGCCAGGTTGAGCAGCTCGATCACCACGTGCTCCAGCACGTGGCCAGCCCAAGTGCCTTCGTTCAGGCGCTGGATGAAGCCGCCGCGCTCGCCCACGCCGCAGTGGTGCTCGATCAGCGCCGGCAGCAGCGTGGTCAGGCGCTCGGTGAAGCCGCCGATCTTGTTCGAGGGGTGGTCCTCCAGCGCGCCGAGGTCGAGCCAGACTTCGAGTACGGGGCGGTAGGTCCAGAGGTTCGGGCCGCGCAGATAGTTGACGCGCAGCAGGCGAATGTCGTCGAAACGGGTCATGCAAACGTTCGTTGTGCTTTGGCCGAGCACTGCGGCGCCCTCAAGCGCGCCCATGGGCATCGGTCAGAATCGGCGCCCGGCATGCGCCATGAGGCGGCCCGCGGCGGGCCAGACAGACAGAAACACAATGCAACATCACGATCCAGTCGAGGCCCCGGGGGGCGAAGAAGAGGAGGCTTCGGTTGCCCTGAAAAGCCGGCTCGGAGCTGCCGAGAACGTCCTGGCGACGGTCACGGTTGACCTTGATGGAGAACTTCGGTTTAGCACCGGACTGCTCGCGCTGACCGATCGGCGCCTGCTGGGGCGCGATGCCGAGGGGGTTTGGGCCGAATGGCCGCTGGCCCACCCGGGACTGGCGCTGCAGCTGGCCGACCATGCCGGGATCGGCACGCTGGACCTGCTGGACGGCCGCGCCCGGCTGGCACGCTGGCGCTATACCCTGGCCCACCAGGCGGCGGCCCTGCGGTTGCAGAAGCTCTTCGCCCAGCAGGCCGCGGGTGTCGCGCAGGCGACAGAAGCCGATGCCGACGAAACCCCGCTGGCCGAGCCGGAGCTTCAGACCCCGCCCTCCACCTGGGTGCTCCTGCGCCTGGGCCGCTTCGCCGGGCCCTATCGCAAGCAGCTGATCGCCGGCTTCCTGCTGACGCTGGCCTCGACCGCGGCCACCCTCGTGCCGCCCTACCTGACCATCCCGCTGATGGACGACATCCTGATCCCGTTCCAGAACGGGCAGCAGATCGCGGTCGAGAAGGTCGCGTTGTTCCTGGGCCTCCTGCTGCTCGCCGCACTTGCGGGCTGGGCACTGGGCTGGGCCCGCACCTACCTGCTGGCCCTGGTCTCGGAGCGCATCGGCGCTGACCTGCGCACCACCACCTACGAGCACCTGCTGACCTTGCCGCTCGACTACTTCGGCGGCAAGCGCACCGGCGACCTGATGGCGCGCATCGGCTCGGAGACGGACCGCATCAACGTCTTCCTGTCGTTGCACGCGCTCGATTTCCTGACCGACGTTCTGATGATCGCGATGACCGCGGTCATCCTGGTCTCCATCAACCCCCTGCTGGCGGTGGTCACGCTCGTGCCGCTGCCCTTCATCGCGTGGATGATCCACGTGGTGCGCGACCGGCTGCGCACCGGCTTCGAGAAGATCGACCGCGTCTGGAGCGAGGTGACCAACGTGCTGGCCGACACCATCCCCGGCATCCGCGTGGTCAAGGCCTTCGCGCAGGAAAGACGCGAGGCCGACCGGTTCCGCGCCGCCAACCTGTACAACCTCCAGGTCAACGACAAGCTCAACAAGACCTGGTCGCTGTTCACGCCCAGCGTGTCGCTGCTGACCGAGATCGGGCTGCTGGTGGTCTGGGCCTTCGGCATCTGGCAGGTGGCGCGCCACAACATCACGGTGGGTGTGCTGACCGCCTTCATCGCCTACATCGGGCGCTTCTACACGCGGCTCGATTCGATGAGCCGCATCGTCTCGGTCACGCAGAAGGCGGCCGCCGGGGCCAAGCGCATCTTCGACATCCTCGATCACGTGAGCAACGTGCCCGAGCCGGCCGACCCGGTGAAGATCGAGCGCGTGCAGGGCCGCATCCAGATGCGCGACGTGGGATTCCGCTACGGCAGCCGCGCCGTGATCCGCGACCTCGACCTGGTGATCGAGCCGGGCGAGATGATCGGCCTGGTCGGCCACAGCGGCTCCGGCAAGAGCACGCTGGTCAACCTGATCTGCCGCTTCTACGACGTGACCGACGGCGCCATCCTGGTCGACGGCACCGACATCCGTCGCTTCGCCGTGGCCGACTACCGGCGCCACGTGGGCCTGGTTCTGCAGGAGCCCTTCCTGTTCTTCGGCACCATCGCCCAGAACATCGCCTACGGCAAACCTGAAGCGACGCGCGAAGAGATCGTCGCCGCCGCGCGGGCAGCCCACGCGCACGACTTCATCCTGCGGCTGCCGCACGGCTACGACTCGCTGGTGGGCGAACGCGGCCAGGGGCTGTCGGGCGGCGAGCGCCAGCGCATCAGCATCGCGCGCGCGCTGCTGATCGACCCGCGCATCCTGATCCTGGACGAGGCCACCTCGGCGGTGGACACCGAGACCGAGAAGGAGATCCAGAAGGCGCTGGACAACCTGGTGCAGGGCCGCACCACGATCGCCATCGCGCACCGGCTCTCGACGCTGCGCAAGGCCGACCGGCTGGTGGTGATGGACCGCGGCGAGATCGTCGAGGTCGGGCCGCACGATGTGCTGATGGAAAAGCAGGGTGCCTACTGGCGGCTCTACCAGGCGCAGCTGCGCCAGGCCGACGACGAGAGCCCCGGCTCCGTCGACGAGCGGGCCGGCGCCGCCCTGGCGTTCGGCGGACACGCGGCGCATCCGGCGGGAGAGGCGTGATGAGCGGCAGTTTCAAGCTGGAACGCGATGGCTTCGGCCACCTCGTCCTGATCGAGGCCGAAGGGGTCCGTCACGTCGGCGTGGTGCCTGTGCGTGCCTTCCCGCTCAGCGCACCCGGCGAGAGCCTGTCGCTGGTCGGCAGCGAAGGCCGCGAGCTGGTCTGGATCGACCGCGTGGCCGACCTGCCCGAGCCGATCCGCGCACTGCTCGCCGAAGACCTGGCCGCGCGCGACTTCGCGCCGACGCTGCTGAAGCTGCACAAGGTGTCGAGCTTCGGCGTGCCCAGCACCTGGACCGTGAGCACCGACCGCGGCGACACGCAGTTCGTGCTCAAGGCCGAGGAAGACATCCGCCGCCTCGAAGATGGTGCGCTGCTGATCGCGAGCGCCCACGGCGTGCAGTTTCGGATTCCGGATGCGAAGGCGCTCGATCGGGCATCGCGCAGGCTGCTGGAACGATTTCTGTAGGCCCAGGCGTCATGCACACCTCCGCCCTCGTCCTCTTTTCCGGCGGCCAGGACTCCACCACCTGCCTCGCCGAGGCGTTGGCCAAGTACGAGCGCGTCGAGACCCTCGGCTTCGACTACGGCCAGCGCCACCGCGTCGAGCTGGAGGCCCGCGGCACCGTGCTCGCGCATCTGCGCGATCGCTTCCCGCACTGGGCACCGCGGCTGGGCGAAGACCATCTGCTGAAGGTCGATGTGCTGGCCCAGGTCAGCAGTTCCTCGCTGACGCAGGACATCGCCTTCGAGATGCAGGCCAACGGCTTGCCCAACACTTTCGTGCCGGGCCGCAACCTCCTGTTCCTCACGCTGGCCGGCGCGCTGGCCTACCGGCGCGGGCTGGAGGTGATCGTCACCGGCGTGTGCGAGACCGACTTCTCGGGCTATCCCGACTGCCGCGACGACACCATGAAGGCGATGCAGCTCGCGCTTTCGCTCGGCATGGACCGGCGCTTCGTGATCGAGACGCCACTGATGTGGATCGACAAGGCCGCGACCTGGGCGATGGCGCATCGGCTCGGCGGCGAGGCGCTGCTCGCGCTGATCATCGAGGACACGCACACCTGCTACCTCGGCGATCGCAACCAACGCCACGCCTGGGGCTATGGCTGCGGCAACTGTCCGGCCTGCGAGCTGCGCGCGCGCGGCTGGGAACGCTACGCGGCTTCGAGGCGGTAGCGGGCGCCGTTGCCTTCGGGCTGCGGGACCAGGGTCCATCGCTTGTCGTGGAAGGCCGCGGCCGAGGCGCGGTGGGCGATGGACACCATCGCGCCGCCGGCCGTGCGCACGCCATCGACGAGCTTGCGATAGAGCTTCTCTTCCGTCGGGGCGTCGAGCGCGCTCGTCGCTTCGTCGGCGAAGACCCACGCCGGCTTCTTCAGCAACACGCGCGCGATGGCAAGGCGCTGCTGCTCGCCGCCCGAGAGCTTCTGGCTCCATGCGTCGGAGTCGTCCAGCCGGCCGGCCAATTGGGGCAGCATGGCCTCCTCGAGCGCCTGCACCAGCTGGGCGTCGGAGTAGCTGGACGCGGGGTCCGGATAGGCCAGTGCGTCGCGCAGGCTGCCGTCCGGCACGTACGGTCGCTGCGGTATGAACATCGCATTGCGCGGCAACGCCACGTGTCCGCGCGCGAACGGCCAGATGCCTGCGAACGAGCGGAAGAGGGTCGACTTGCCGCTGCCCGAAGGCCCCTGGAGAAGCACGCTTTCACCCGGCTCGACCGAGAGTACGGTGTTGTCGAGCAGCGTGGTGCCGTCGGGCAGGGCGATGTCGAGATCGCGGGTATGCAACGCGGGAGCCTCGGCGCGGTCGAGCTCCGACCGGGTTGCGGACTGGGCTGCCATGGCTTCATCGAAGCTGGTGAGGCGGTCCGCCGTCGCGCGCCAGACCGCGACCCGGTCGTAGTTGTCGACGAACCAGGACAGCGCGTCCTGCACGGTGTTGAAGGTGCGCGAGATCTGCATCAGCTCGCCGAACTGGATCGCGCCGCTGAAATAGCGCGGTGCTGCGAGAAAGAAGGGAAACACCACCGAGAGCTGCGCGAAGGAGGCTGTGAATGCCACCAGGTTCTTCTGCTGGCGGATCAGGGAAAGATAGTTGCGCAGCACGGACGAGAAGCGGGTGTCGAGCTGCGTGTGCTCCACGGACTCGCCACGGTCCAGTGCGATCGCCTCGCTGTTCTCGCGCACCCGGATCAGGTGATGGCGGAAGTCGGCCTCGAAGCGCTGCTGACGGAAGTTGAGGCCGATCAGCGGCCGCCCGATGAAGTGCGTGATGGCGGTGCCCGCGGCGCAGTACAGCACGGCGACCCACACCATGTAGCCCGGGATCGACACCGCATGGCCCATCAGCGTGAACGACAGGGGCCCCGAGAGCGTCCAGAGGATGCCGATGAAGGTGACCAGCGTGACCACCGAGTTCAGGATCCCCATCGACAGCGTGACCGTGTAGTCGGTGAACAGCTGCATGTCTTCCTGGATGCGCTGGTCCGGGTTGTCCGGGTTGGCGGGTTGCCCCGGCTGGTTGGCCGCAAGGCCCGGCTGTTGCGAGTAGCGCGCCAGCTCGAGCCGGTAGAACGTGCGGTCGGCCAGCCAGCGGGCCAGGTAGCTGCGCGTCATCCATGCGCGCCAACGCACCTGCAGCAGCTGCGTGATGTAGAACTTGAGGACGGCGACCAGGATGCCGGCCATCGCGATATAGGTGAAACGCAGGAGCTGCGCCCAGAACACGGCCTGGTCCTTGTTCTGGATCGCGTCGTAGAAGACACGGCTCCAGTCGTTGATCAGCACCGTCACGTAGACCGTGCCGAGATTGAGCAGGACCACCGCCAGCAGCATCCCGCGCGCCTTCCACTTGTCCTCCGAGCGAAAGTACGGGGCTGCCAGCGCGAGGATGCGCCTGAGGGTGTCGAGGAGGGATGGCTTGGAGTCTGCTGCGGAAGTCGACATGAGAGGCCTTCGTGCCATGGTGGCGCGTTCGATCGCGGAAGCCGGATCGTAGCCGCCGGCGTCTTAAGCGTGACTGAAGCAGGTTGCCGGCCGAGCGCTCGTGCAGGCGATCAGGGCCCGTTGCTGATTCCGCTGGCCACATGCCCCGCCGGCACATGCCGGGCGGCCGCATCGACATGGCCCGTCTGGTCGTCGAAGAAGAAGTCGGGCTCGAACTCGCGCAGGAACTCGCCCTTGGACAGGCCGCCGAGGAACATGGCCTCGTCCACGCGGATGTTCCAGTTCATCAGGGTCTGGATCGCGCGGCGGTGGGCGGGCGCGCCGCGCGCCGTGACCAGCGCGGTTCGAACCCGCATGCCGGTGCTCGATGCCTGCTGCAGGCGGTGCAGGGCCACGAGGAAGGGCTTGAACGGGCCGGCACCGAGCGGCACGGCGGCTTTGCGGGTCTCGTGCGCCTGGAAGGCGTCCAGGCCTTCCAGCTGGAACACCTTCTCCGCCTCGTCGGAGAAGAGGACCGCATCGCCGTCGAAGGCGATGCGCACTTCGTCCGGATGCAGGGCGCTGGCCAGGGCGCCATCGACGCGCACGTGCGCGGCGGGAAAACCGGCGGCGAGCGCCTCGCGCACGTCCGATGCGTTGGCCGACAGGAAGATGTCGGCGTTGAGCGGCCGGAGGTAGCGATAGGGCGGCCGTCCCTGCGTGAACACGCCGCGCTGCACGCGCAGTTCCGCCGCCGCGCCGGAGTTGAAGATGCGCATGCCGGAGACAGGGTCGTTGCGCGACAGGATCACGACCTCGACGCGCTGGATGCCGTCGTCGTTGAAGCGCAGCAGCTTGCGGATCATCGAATAGGCAATGCCGGGCGCCGCAGGCACGTCGAGCCGCTCGAGCTGCAGCCGCATGTAGGCGTCGGGTTCGCCGGCGTCGAACAGGCGATTCTCTTCCTCGAGGTTGAACAGGGCGCGCGACGAGATCGCGACCACCAATTTGTCGTCGAGTGAAACCGGCATCGGGGGCTACTTCACGAATTGGTTGAGCTGGATGATCGGCATCAGCACCGCCAGCACGATCAGCATGACCACCGCACCCATCGCGACGATCAGCAGGGGCTCGAGGATGGTGGCCAGGTGCATGGCACGGCGCTGCACTTCGGCACCCAGCTGGGCGGCGGCGCGCTGCAGCATCAGGGGCAGTGTGCCGGTCTGCTCGCCCAGGCGCGCGAACATCGAAACGATGCCGGGGAAGCGCTTCTTCTGCGCGAGCGCCGAGGCCAGCGGCGCGCCCTCGCGCACCAGCACCAGCGCATCGAGCGCGTCCGCGCGCATCGCGCGGTTTCCCAGCGTCTCGGAGGCGGCCTGAAGCGCACGCAGGATGGGCACGCCGGCGGTGGCCAGCATCGCCAGCGTGCTGGCGAAGCGCGCCGCGTTGTAGCCGCGCGAGAGGCGGCCCACCAGCGGCAGGTCGAGCCAGGCAGCATCGAAGCGTTCGCGGAAGGCCGCCCGCGCCAGCGCCATCCGTGTACCGATGACCACCAGCACGACCACGCCCAGCATCAGCCAGCCGTAGTTGCGCACGAAGTCGCTCATCTTCAGCATGATCACGGTCAGGATCGGCAGCGCGCGCTTGGTGCCGGCGAACACGTTGGCCACCTGCGGCACGACATAGCTGACCAGGAAGACCACGATCACGATCGCGACCAGCGTGACGATCGCGGGATAGAGGGCCGCGCCGACCAGCTTCTGCTGCAGCGCCTGGCGCTGCTCGAGGTCGTCGGCGAGGCGCTCCAGCACCAGGCCCAGGTTGCCGCTCTGCTCGCCGGCGCCGATCACCGCGGTGTAGATCGGCGAGAACTCGCGCGGATGCTGCGACAGTGCGCGCCCGAAGGGCGAGCCGGCGTTGACCTCCGCCCTGAGCGAGGCGACCAGGTTGCGCTGCTCCTCGGTCTCGGCTTCATCGGTCAGCGCGGTGAGCGCGCGTTCCAGCGGCAGGCCCGAGGAGACCAGCCCCGCGAGCTGCCGGGTCCAGACGGCGAGCGTCGTGGAATTGAAGATGCGCTTGCCGGGCATCAGGCGGCGCCAGCCGCCCGTGGGGGTCGCGCCGCCTTCGGCGCTGCCGACCACCGTCACCGACAGCGGGATCAGGGCCTGCGCCCGCAGCAAGCCGCGCGCGCTGCGCGCGGTATCGGCTTCGAGCACGCCCTTGCGGGGCTGGCCCTGTTGGTCTATGGCTTCGAACGAGTAGGCGGGCATGGGGACTGGCGGCAAAATGCGCGAGTCCGCATTGTCGACGTTTGGCGCTGCCTTTTCGTCACGCGGCCTTCACAACATCAAACCGAGGAGTCGTCATGCCGCTTCGTGCCTCTGCGCTCGCTCCAAGATCCGCGAGGCCATCAAGTCGGCCCGCGTGACCAAGGGCATGACGAGAGCGATCAGTCCCGCGTGACGCGCAGCAGCTCGGCCCGCGAGGTCACCCCGGTCTTGACCAGCCGCTCCCCATCCTCGCGCATCGATCGCAATCCGCCGCGCTCGGCCGCCACGAAGATCTGGCTTTCGGGCGCGCGGTTGTGCACCAGCGATCGCACCGTGTCGTCGGCCACCAGCAGCTCGAAGATGCCGGTGCGGCCCTGGTAGCCGGTCTGACCGCAGGCTTCGCAGCCCACGGGCTCGGCCTCGTCACCGGCCGCGGTGGCCACGGCGCACACGGGGCAGAGGCGCCGCACCAGCCGCTGCGCCAGCACGCCCAGCAGCGACGAGCTCAGCAGGAAGGGCTCCACCCCCATGTCGGTCAGCCGCGTCACCGCGCTGACCGAGTCGTTGGTGTGCAGCGTGGCCAGCACTAGGTGGCCGGTGAGCGAGGCCTGGATCGCGATCTGCGCGGTCTCGAAATCGCGGATCTCGCCGATCATGATCACGTCCGGGTCCTGCCGCAGGATGGCGCGCAGGGCCTTGGCGAAGGTGAGATCGATCTTGGCGTTGACCTGGGTCTGGCCGACGCCGGGCAGCTCGTACTCGATCGGGTCTTCCACCGTCATGATGTTGCTGCGGGCGTTGTCCAGTCGCCCCAGCGCGGCATAGAGGGTGGTGGTCTTGCCCGAGCCGGTCGGACCGGTGACCAGGATGATGCCGTGCGGCTGGCTGATCAGGTGCAGAAAACGCGCCAGCGTGTCGCCCTGCATGCCCACGGATTCCAGCGTGAGTTTGCTCTCGGACTTGTCCAGCAGGCGCAGCACGGCGCGCTCGCCGTGCGCCGAGGGCAGGGTCGAGACCCGCACGTCGACCGCGCGGGTGCCGATGCGCAGGCTGATGCGCCCGTCCTGCGGCAGCCGCTTCTCGGCAATGTCGAGGTCGGCCATGATTTTCAGGCGCGAGATCAGCGCCGCATGCAGCGCCCGGTTGGGCTGCACCACCTCGCGCAGCGTCCCGTCGATGCGAAAGCGCACCGACGACGTGCGCTCGTAGGGCTCGATGTGGATGTCGCTCGCGCCGTCGCGCGCCGCCTGCGTGAGCAGCGCGTTGAGCATGCGGATGATGGGCGCGTCGCCGGCGCTTTCCAGCAGGTCTTCGACCGCCGGCAGCTCCTGCATCATGCGCGACAGGTCGGCGTCGCTCTGTACTTCGCTGACCACGGCGGCGGCGTTCGATTCGCCCTTCGCGTAGGCGGCCGAGATACGTTGGGCCAGTTCGACGGGGGTCAGTGCCTCGAAGGCCTTGACGGGGTACTTGCGCACCACTTCGCTGAGTGCGCTCTTGGGCGGCGTCTGCGGCATCCAGAGCGTGAGCGCGCCGTCGTCCGCTTCTTCCAGCAGCAGTTGCTGGCTTCGTGCAAAGGCATAGGGCAGGGGGTAGCGCACGGCTCGGACCTCAGGGCAGTTCGCGCGACGTGGAGGGGTCGGCGGTGGGCGGCAGCGCGCCCCTGAGCGGACCGCCCGGCAACGGCACGTGCTGCGGCGGCAGGGGCGGCGGGATCAGCTGGGTGCCCTCGATGCGGCGCGACGGATCGCCCTGCTTGATGTCCTGCAGCGGCGGCAGGATCGCCGAGTCGCGCACCGCGTTGAGCATGGGATTGTCGGTCGATGGCTGCTGCGTGGTCTGCTGCAGCGCGCGCAATGCGTCGTAGCGGTCTGCGGTGAGGGCGTCGCTGGAGAGCTGATCGCGCACCACCGAAGGCCGCAGGAACACCATCAGGTTGGTCTTGCGGCGGCTGCGCACCTCGCTCTTGAACAGGTTGCCGAGCACGGGCACGTCACCCAGGCCGGGGACCTTCTCCTGGGAGTTCGAGTACTCGTCGGACAGCAGGCCGCCCAGCACGATGATGTTGCCATCGTCGACCAGCACGTTCGATTCGATCGAGCGTTTGGTCGTGGTCGGGCCGTTGACGTTGTTGACCGTGGAGGCGACCACGCTGGAGACCTCCTGGAAGATCTGCATCTTGACCGTGCCGGTTTCGCTGATCTGCGGGCGCACGCGCAGTGTCAGGCCCACGTCCTTGCGCTCTATGGTTTGAAACGGGTTGACCGTGTTGGTGTTGCTGCCGGTGTTGGTGTACTGGCCGGTGACGAAGGGCACGTTCTGGCCGACCACGATTTTCGCTTCTTCGTTGTCCAGTGTCAGCAGGTTCGGCGTGGACAGCACGTTGCCCTCGCCGTTGCTGGCCAGGAAACGGGCCAGGAAGCCCAGCACGTACTGGCCGTTGTCGCCATAACGGTGGCCGATGCCGAAGTTGAAGCCGCTGGAGGGCCGGGTCGCGGCGTTGCCGGTCGCCAGGCCCACGGCCAGGTCGATGATGTTGGCGCCGCCCAGGCTGGAGTTGGTGCCGATCACGCCGACGTTGCGGTTGCCGGTGTTGCCGATGCCGGTCTGCCACTGGATGCCGAACTCGGCGGCTTTGTCGGCATTGACCTCGACGATCAGGCTCTCGATCAGCACCTGCGCGCGGCGGCTGTCGAGCCGGTCGATCACGGCGCGCAGCTGCCGGTAGAGGGGTTCGGGCGCGCTGATGATCAGCGAGTTGGTGGCCGGATCGGCCTGGATCTGACCCCCGGTGGAGGGCGGCGCGGTGGTGCTGACCGGCGTGGTGGCGGCGCTCAGTCCGCCGCCTGTGCTGGTCATCTGGCTGAGCTGCTGCTGCGGTTGCTGCGGCTGCGTCCCCGCGGTGATGGGATTGGCGCCGGCCGTGCCCTGCGCGCTCAGATTGCCGATCTGCGAGCTCGCGAGGGCGGCGCGCAGCGTGGTGGCCATCCGCACGGCGTCCGCGTTCTTGAGGTAGACCACGTAGATGTTGCCGGCGGCGCCGTTGCCGGTGTCGATGGGCGGACGGTCGAGCCGCTCGATCAGGGTGCGGATCAGCTGGGAGCGCGCCGGGTTGGATGCGCGCAGGATGATCGAGTTGCTGCGCGGCTCGGCCAGCAGGGTGGTGCGGAAGGAGGCATCGGTGGTGCCCGGCGCGGCGGCTGGCTGCCCCGGGGTGGTGCTGGAGCCGCCTTCGGCCAGGCGCGTGATCACCGGCACCAGGTCGGTGGCCACCGAGTGCTTGAGCGGGATGACCTCGACCTCGGACGCGTTGGGCACGTCCAGCGCCGCGATGATGCGCGCCAGGCGGCGCATGTTCTCGGCGTAGTCGGTGATCACGAGCGAGTTGTTGCCGGGATTCACGTTGATCGTGTTGTTGGGCGCGATCAGCGGCCGCAGCACCGGCAGCAGGTTGTTGGCCGACTCGTAGTTGAGCCTGAAGACCTGGGTGACGATCTGGTTGCCGGAGAGGCTGGCAGTGGCGGACGTGGAGGTGGTCACCGCATTGCTCTGCAGCTTGGCGTCGGCCTCGGGCACCACCTTGTAGAGCCCCTCGGACTGCACGATCGCGAAGCCTTGCAGGCGCAAGGCCGCGGCGAACTGGTTGAACGCGGCATTGGGTGAAATCGGGCGATCTGTCTGGAGGTTGATCGTCCCCTTGACGCGCGGGTCGACCACCACGTCGCGTCCGGTCACCACCGCCATGGTGCGCGCCACCGATTCGATCTCGGCATTCGTGAAGTTCAGCGTGATCGGCTCGCCTCGGCGCGGCGGCGCGGCGGCTTCCTGCGCGAAGGCGGCCGGCATGCAGCCGGCGGCCAGCAGATGCACCGCGAGGGCGACGGTGCAGAGGCGCGTGGCGCAGGGAGATGGTGATTTCATGGTCAACCCAGTGTGATGATCGAGCGCGCGCCCTCGCGTCGCCCGATGATGTTCAACAAGTTCGACAGCGCGTCCTCGCGCCCCGGCGCCGCGCTGGCTTCGCCATCGAAGCGCAGGGCGTGGCCATTCCAGCGGCCGCTGCCATTGAGCTGCAGACTGCCCTCGCGCGTGGTCAGCAGCAGGGTGGGCGAGGGTCCGCCTTCGATGGTGATGCGGTAGCTGCCCATCGGCTTCAGGGTCGACAGGCTGGAGGAGATGTCGGTGGCATCGAGCGTGGCGCGGCCGGCCAGCCGCAGCTGCGGGCCGTCGAACTGCATCGCGAAGCCCTGCATCGACAGGTCGAGCACGCCTTCGGGCTTGAGCGTGTTCCACGGCGCGCCGAAGCCGCTGAGCAGCGCGGCCGGCCAGCGCGAGCGGCCGTCCTCCCAGGACAGCTGCAGCCCGCTGGGGCGCGGCCGCGCCCTGAACTGCAGCGGCTGGGGAGCGCAGCACGGGATCTGCAGCGCCGCCGCCACGCCGTCCCAGCGCGGGCGCAGCGTCCAGGCGAGCGTGCCGGGCAGGGAGATCGATTCGGCGCCGCCGGCGCCGCTGGAGAACACCACGCCCGCGGTGCCGTTCCAGATCGTGCCGCGCGCGTTGACCAGCTGCAGATGGCCGTCGCTCCAGCTTGCCAGGCCGCTGGCCATCCAGCGCGCCGGCGCGTAGAGCGCGAACGCCAGCAGCGCACCCAGCAGCACGCCGAGCACGGCCCAGGCGCGACCGACGGCTGCGCTGCGGGCGGAGGGGTCGCTTCGCGTGGCCATCGAACGTGCTCAACGGGCCGGCAGGCCCATGACCAGCGTGCCGTCCCAACGCACGGCTGGAGGTTCGCCGCTCTTCGCGCCTGCCGCGGCAGCGCCGCTTGCGGCCGCCGCGCCTGGCGCGCTGCGCGCGAGGTGCGCCTCGCGCGGCACGGCCCGTGCATTGCTGCGGGCCTGGGCCAGCCATTGGGCGAGGGTGTCGGCTGGAACCGTGCGCACCGCGACGGTGACGCCATCGCCCGAAGCGGCAGGCTGCAGCTGCGCATTGGCCCCGAGGCTCTGTCGCACCGAGCTTTCGAGCGCACGCACCGCGTCGTCGCGGCTGGCGCGCGGCTGGGCCTGCAGCGCCTTGGCCTGGGTCTGCAGAGTGGTCATCTGCTGCAGCTGGGCATCGAGCCTGGCGTGCTCGGCCGGCGCCGCGGACAGCGTGCGCAGGGCCGGGGCCAGTGCCAGCCACCACAGCAGGGCCAGCAGGACCAGTGCGGCTGCCGCGCCGATCAGGCGCTGTTCGCGCGGTTCCAGCTCGGGCCACCAGGCTTGCCAGCGCGCTTCGAGGGATTCGAGCCAGTTCATCGCGGTGTCTCCGCCTGGACCAGCAGCAGGTCGCCCTCGCTGCGGGCGTGGTAGCCGCGCGCCGACAGCGTGGCCGCGACGTTGCCGGCCTCCGAGGGCTGCAGGCCCAGGCCGCGCAGCCGCAGCTGGCCGGCGGTGTAGTCGATGGCGCTGGGAACCCGGCCCGGCGGAAGGCTGGTGGCGACGGCGCCCAGCATGGGCTCGAAGTCGATGGCAGACACGCCGCCCGTGGCCTGCTGCAGCGTCGCCACCTCGCGCACCATCTGCGCCGGTGCATCGACCACCAGCTGCACCGACGGGAAGGTCTGCTTGAGGATGTTGTTCACGGCGGCCCGCTTGCTGTCGAGTGCGCTGCGCTCCTTCCAGGCCCAGGCGTTGAGCCCGACGAGCTGCGCCAGCACCAGCACCAATGCGCCCCAGCGCGCGAGCCGCCATTCGGGGCCGTGCCACGCTGCGCGCCAAATGGCCGCCAGCTTCTTGCTGGCGCGGGCGCGGCCGGTGGAGGCGAGGTCGAATTGCGCGAGGTCCCAGGGGGAGCGGCTGGCCTGCAGCCAGCGCGCGGCCGGCTTGACGATCGGCACGCGCCGCCCGAGCAGGCTTTCGGCGAGCTCTGCCACGGCCGGCTCGGCCAGCATGGCCGTGCCTTCGGGCACCGTGCCGACCAGCGCGGCACCGGCGGCGTCGAGCGGCAAAGGGGTGACGCCTTCGGTGTCGCACACCACCAGCTGTGCGGTGCCGGGCTCGCCGATGGCGAAGATCATCGGCGGCGCGCCCTTCGGCTGCGGCGCGAACTCCGGAACGATGCGCGTGACACGGCGACCCGCGCTTTCGAGCGCCTGCACCACGCCGCGCAGCCAGGCTCGGTTGCAGGCCGCGACCCACACGGGAACGCCCGCGCGCGCGTCGGGCTCCAGCGCGAAGTGCAGTTGCTCGGGGTCATCGAGCAAGCGGTCTTCGAGCAGGCCGTTGAGCACCGAGCGCAGACGCACGCCGCCGCTCATGCTCCCCTGCGGCAGCGTGACCTGATGCCAGGACAGCGCGGCGGCCGGCACGCCCAGGGTCAGCTCGTCGCCGCTCGGCAGCAGCGCCGGGGGCGCGCTGCCCTGGGAACGCAGCTTGCGGCCGTCGCTGGACCACACCGCCCAGGCATAGTCGCCGCCGGCAGGCGCAGGAGGGAGAGGGGCAGTGACGAGCAGCAGGGGCATGTTCGATAAGGGGTCGCCATTGTAGGTGGATGGTTCACATCCGATGCTACAAAGTTGATAGCGTCTTCAGCACGTGGCGTGGGCGCTCCGATGCATTTAATCCGATAAGCGTGACCAAGGGTTTCGCTTCAAGACTTGGGAGTGGTCGACGTGGCGCCGGCACCACGTTCGCGCCAGATGATGCGCAGTTCGAGGTTGTCGCGCCGCAGCAGCGAGTGCTCCTCGACCCAGGCATTGTCCAGCCGCAGCCGGCCCTGGACCTCGAAATAACTGGTGGCCACGCTGTGTTGCGTGCTGTTGAACTGGCCGGCGCCTTGGGCGATCACCTTGTTGGCGTCTTCCAGGGTGCGGAAGTAGCGCGACGCCCGCTGCGCGACCACGCGCTTGGCGCTGGCCAGGTCGAGCGCAGGCACGGTCGCCGCCATCGCTTCGGCGCTGGCCGTGTTGATGTTGAGCGGCTTGCGTTCGGGAAGGATGGTGACGTAGGGCTCCAGTGCGGCGACGGTGGAGGGCGACAGCCCCAGCCAGACCAGTTGGGCGGTCCGCTGCGGCAACAGCGGGCCGGAGGCCGAGCTGTCCGCCGTGGCCTGTGGGCCAGTGCCAGTGCCGGTGCCGGTGCCGGTGCCGGTGCCGGTCGTGGTGCCGGGGGTGGTGACGGTCGTGCCGGTGGTGTTGGTCGCCGTCGCCGTTCCCGTTCCCGCGCCAGTGCCTGTACCGGCGGCGGCGGCCGGGGGCACGGCACGTCTGAGCTGGGTCGCGAGCACCTGCACCTCCTGCACGGGCAGGCCCAGCAGTTCGAACAGCTTGGTGAAGGCGGCAATCTCCGCGGGCACCGGGATGCCGTTCACCACCAGGTTCATCACGTTGAGCTTGGACTGGGCATCGACGATGCGGCCCTGCAGGAAGGCCTCGGGCAGGCCTTCGAGCGCATCGCTGGAGATGTTCTTGTCGGCCGCGAGAAAGCTCGACAGCTTGGCCTCTTCCAGCGGCACGGCCCAGGGCTCGGCCAGGTGGTCCGCACCGCCGCCGGCGGCTGCGGTGGCGCGGGCGTCCTCGCGCAGGATCAGGCGCGACCAGTCCAGCGCGCCGATCAGCACCCAGGCCGATTGCACCCGTGCTCGCTCTGCGGCTTCGACTTCGGAGGCGCGCCACTGCTGCCAGAGGGCCGCAGCGGCGAAGGTGGCGACCAGCGTGACGGTCAGCATGGCCGTCAGCAGCGCCACCCCGCGGGACCGTCGTGATGCGGGGCGGGCAGGCGGCTTCATAGGGACTTGGCCGCCGAGGCGGTGGGCCGCAGCCAGTCGCGCGTGAGCAGGCCGGCGAGCGCCGGGCCGGGCGGCAGGCTCAGCACCAGGCGGACGCCATCGGGCAGCGGCGCGTTCGCGCCGAGCGCCGCGGCGCCGACCGCCGGGCCCCACGCGTCGTTGCGGAAATAGAAGAGCTGCCACGCTTCCAGCGGCACCAGGCCGAGCTCGGTGCCGCGGAGCTGCTCGTTGCCGCTGCCGCCGTTGTCCTGGCCCCAGGCGGCAGCCCGGTCCCAGGCCTGCTGCCACTCGGGCCGGGTCGTGAGGCCGGGCGATTGCCAGCGATACCAGCGCGCCACGCCGGTGGCATCGGCCCGAACGGTCCAGGCCACCACGTAGACCGTGGGCAGGGCGGTGTCGGTGCTGCGCCGCGTGAGGCGCAGCACGCGGCCATCCCAGTCCATGGGGCGGGTCTGCGACAAGCTTACCGTCGCGTCGAGGTCCGCCGTCCATTGCGACAGCGCCGTCTGCAGCGTGAGCACGGCGTCGCCGCGCTCCCGGTTGATGGCCTGGGCACGCGCCATGCCTTCGAGGCCCTGCCAGCTGACCAGCGCGAGCAGCGCCATGACGGCGATCGCGACCAGCAGTTCGATCAGGGTGAAGCCGCGGGTGGCGCGCGTCGTTCTCATCAGAAGCGCCCCACGACGGTGGAAAGCCGCAGCACCGGTGAATCGAACGCGTCGCGCACCTGCACGTCGACCCGGCGGAAGTTCGGATTCAGCGTGGGCGTGGTGGAGACGGTGACGGCGAAGCTGGTGTTGGCCTGGGTGCAGACCAGGCCGGCATCGCCGATCGCCGGCATCTGGCGTGCGAGGCGGGCCTTGATCAGCTCGTTCTCGGCACAGAGCTGAGCCAGCAACAGGTCCGACTGGCGCTGGGCATTCCGCGTGAGCGCGTTCGTGGCCTGCGTGCCGGCGGCCAGCGCGATCGCGATGATGCCGAGCGCGACCAGCACCTCGATCAGCGTGAAGCCGCGGCCGGCGCTGCGCTTCATGGCGCCACCACCGCAAAGGGCCGCAGGCCATCGGTCCCGATGCGCAGGGTGCGCGCCGGGGGGCCCTCCGCAGTGAGCAGCACCTGCTGCGCGGGGATGATCGGATCGGGGCCCAGTTGCAGCGCTGCCACGGGGGAGCCGTCCGCCATCAGCGGCTGCGCCGTGATGCCGGGTGAAAGCCAGTGGGTGGGCAGGGTGCCGGCCGGCAGGCCGTCGAAGCTGAAGTTGGCCGCCTCCTGCGGCGTGGCGCGCCACCGCACCGCCATCCCGCTGGCGCGCGACTGGGCGCGCGCTGCTTCGAGCAGGGCCGAAAGACGCTCGGCTTCGCGGTCCAGGCTTTCCTGGCCCGTGTCGCGCATCGCCAACCCGACGCCCGCGGTGGCAATCGCGATGATCGCGATCACCACCAGCAGCTCGATCAGGGTGAAGCCGCCGGGTCTGCGACGACGGGCGCTGTCGAGGCGGGAAGCGACGCGCCTATTGCCAGCTGCCGATATCGGCATTCTTGCCTTCGCCACCGGGCTGGCCGTCGGCGCCGAGCGAAAACACGTCGATCTCGCCCTTGAGGCCCGGATTCATGTACTGGTAAGGGCGGCCCCACGGGTCGTTGGGCAGCTTCTCGACGTAGGGCTTCCAGTTGGGCGCAGCGGGACCCGTGGTCGGCCGCGTGAGCAAGGCCTGCAGTCCCTGCTCGGCCGTCGGATAGCGCTGGTTGTCGAGCCGGTAGAGCTTGAGTGCCTGCATCAGGTTGTTGACGTCGGTCCGGGCGGCGGTCACGCGCGCGTCGTCGGCACGCTCGATCACGTTGGGCACGATCAGCGCTGCGAGCACGCCGATGATGACCAGCACGACCATCAGCTCGATCAGCGTGAAGCCGCGCTGCACGGCGCGCGCGAGAGGGCGGTGAGGAAGGGGCATGGAGGTGTTGAAGAGGGGGCCGGAGGAATGCGCGTTGGCGCCTGGCTGCATGATAATCCGGCCCCATGGCAGCTTCCTACGCCCCCGCCCGCTGGCCTGCGGCCACCGCGACGACCGCCTTGTGGGCGCTGGCCGCCGCAAGCGTCGTCTTCTGGGGACTGCGGCTGATGTCGCCGTCCGATGCCCTCGCTCCGCCCGCGCTCAGCAGCAACGCGGCGGCGACCGTGGATCCGGCGGCAGTCGCGCAGATTCTTGGTGTGGTGCCTAGCCAGGCCGCGGTCGTGGCCACGCCGGATGCGGCCAGCCGCTTTCAGCTGCTGGGCGTGGTTGCCGATGCCGATCAACAGGGCGCGGCACTGCTCTCCGTGGATGGCAAGCCGCCACGGCCCTTCCGGGTCGGCGCGAAGGTGGCCGATGGCTACGTGCTGCATTCCGTCACCGCCCGCGCTGCCTCGCTGGGTGCGAGCGTCGACGCGGCGCCGGCCTTCACGCTGCAGCTGCCGACACGGCCGCTGGCCTTCAATGCGCCGCCGCCCCCTGCCCCCGAGGCGTCCCCGCCCGTGGTGGCGACGCCGCCAGCACGAGGCGGCGTCCGGCGCTGATTTCATGAGAGCCTGCGTCGACATCGGCGGCACCAAGGTGGCCGTGAGCCTGTCCGCCGACAGCAACTCGCCGCTGATCGGACGGCGGAGCGAGCCGACCGCCAAGACCGGCAACAACGATGCGGTGGCGCGGCAGATCCTGCGGCTCATCGACGAGATCAGCGCCGAGCAAGGCATCGACGCCACATCCATCGAGCGCGTCGGCGTCTCCTCGGCCGGTCCTTTCGTGTTGCGCGACGGGCTGGTCGAACTGGCCACGCCCAACATCTGCGGCGGCATCGCGGGCCCGGCGCGCGGCCTGCCCAACGACTGGATGACCGCCATCGTCGAGGCGCCGCTCAGGCAGCGCTTCGCCAATGTGCGGGTGGAGAACGATGCGGTGGCCGCGCTCGAGGCCGAGCGCACCTGGGGCGCGCTGAAGGGAACGGACCACTGCGCCTACGTGACCTGGAGCACCGGTGTCGGCGTGGGCTTGTGCGTCGACGGCCGCATCCTGCACGGCAAGAACGGCAACGCGGGCCACGCCGGCCACAGCTTCGTGGTCGACGACGACAGCGGCGCGCTGTGCGGCTGCGGCAACGTCGGCGACGTCGAGGCCCTGGTCGCCGGAAACTCCATCGCTCGCCGCTTCGGCCAGCCGCCGCCCGCGCTGTTCGCCGCTGCCGCGGCGGGCGAACCGCAGGCCCTGGCCACCACCGAGGCGCTGTGCCGGGTGATGGGCCGCATGCTCTACAACCTGATCGCCACGCTCGACCTCCAGCGCATCAGCCTGGGCGGCAGCGTTTTTTGGCACAACCGCGATTTCCTGCTGCCGCGGCTGCAGGCAGAGATCGACGGCAAGCTGCTCGCGTTGACGGGCGGCGCGGTGCTGGTGCCCGCGGGGCTGGGCGACAAGGTCGGCGATTACGCGGCACTGGCGCTGCTCGACTAGAGGAACATCGAGCGGGGGCTGCAGGACGAGGTCACGCCGCAGACGACGGCTCGGCCGACACCGTTGATGCTCTGTTCGAAGCGGCAGCACCTGTCCCGTCGGATGCAGGGCGTGCCGGAGCGGCTGGCGCAGCCGTCGGAGCTCTTGCTGCGCCAGGAAGCGCGCGGCACAGCTCGGTCGCGATGGCGCCCAGGCGTCGCAGCGACGCATCCACCGCCTCGCCATAGGGCCAGCCGCAGTTGATGCGCAGGTAGTGGTCGAAGCGCGAGGAGTTGGAGAACAGCGCGCCGGGCGCCACCACGATGTGCTCGGCAAGGGCGGCCTCGAAGACTCGCCACGAGGACAGGCGTTCGGGCAATTCGACCCACAGCTGCAGCCCGCCGGGCGGCAGGTTGATGCGCGTGCCCGACGGAAAGAAACCGGCGATCGCATCGGCGGTCTGCTCGCGCTGCGCCTTCAGGCATCCGCGCAGGTGCCGCAGGTGGCGCTCGAAGCCGCCGGTCGCCATGAACTCGCCGGCCGCGGCCTGCGAGAGCGCCTCGTTGTTGCGGGTCTGCGCGAACTTGAGCATTTCCACCCGGGCCTGCCAGCGGCCGGCCGTGATCCAGCCCAGCCGCAGGCCCGGTGCCAGGATCTTGTGCAGCGACGCGCAATAGATCACGTTGCCCGATGCGTCGAAGGACTTGAGGGCGCGCGGCGGCACCGGCGCGTCGAGCAGTTCGCTGTAGGTGTCGTCCTCGATGAGCGGGATCGCATGCTGCTCGCACAAGTGCGCGAGCCGCGCCTTGTGGGCGTCGGGCATCACGCTGCCCAGCGGGTTCTGCAGGTGCGGCACCACCACGACGGCCTTGATGTTGTCGTAGGTGTGGATGGCGAGGTCCAGGGCCTCGATCGACAGGCCGGTCTGCGGGCTGGTCGGGATCTCCAGCGCCTGCAGCCCCAGGCTCTCGAGCACCTGCAGCAGGCCATAGAAAGTGGGCGACTCCACCGCCACCGTGTCGCCCGGCTGCGCGACCGCACGCAGCGCCAGGTTCAGCGCCTCGATGCAGCCATTGGTGACCAGGATCTCCTCCGGCGAAAGGGTCATGCCGGCCCGCAGGCTGCGCTGGGCGAGCACCTCGCGGAACTGGCGCTGGCCTTTGAGCGGCGCGGCGACCGCCAGCATGCCGGGCCGCCGGCGCAGCAGGCGCGTCATGGCATTGCGCAGCGCCTCGGCGGGATAGAGCTCCGGCGCGCCGCGTGCGATGGAGAGGTCGATCTTCTCGGTCACCTGCCGCCGGCGCGCCACGAAATCCGACACCTTGGCGTGGATGCCCACGTACTGCGCCGGGTCGGGCGCCCGGTCGGCGGCGGGCTCGTCCATGGGTGCCATCGACAGGCGGCGCGGCCGGCGCACGAAGTAGCCCGAGCGCTCGCGCGCCTCGACCCAACCTTCGCCTTCCATCGAGCGGCACAGCTGCAGCGCGGTCGACAGGCTGATGCCGTGCTGCCGCATCAGGTGGCGCAGCGAGGGCAGCTTGTCGCCCGGCTTGAGCGAGCCGGCGCGGATCGCATCCAGGTAATGCGCAGCCAACTGGCGGTAGAGCGGGGTGGCGTCCATGGGGCGATGCTGCGGGAAGGCCGACCATCGCAACAGATGCAGATGGCGGCGAAAGCCACCATAACAGATGCTCCGTCGGCCAGGCTGTTGTGCCTTCGAACATCTCTGCCTGTGCCTGTTTTTCGATCGGCCTGCTGCCTACGATTTGGGCATCCACCCAGCGCGAAGGCCCGCCATGATCCCTACCGATTTCTCTTCCCCTGCCACCCTCCTGCCCGGCCAATCCTGGCGCGTTGCGCTCGATGCGGGCACTTCGCTGATGGTGCTGGAAGGCCGCGTGCGCGTGGTCTCGCCACCCTCGTGGTTCGGCGAGGCCCCATTCACCGTGAAGAACGACTACCTGGAGGGGGAGGTCTACGTTGCCGAACGCGGCGGCTGGATCGAGGTCGAGGCGCTGGCGCCATCGCGGGTTTGCGGCTTGCCGCAGCCGGCGCCGCGCGGGGCGCTGCAGCCTTCACCCGTGGCGCGGGTGTTGCGCCTGCTGCTCGCCTAGCCCGCCTAGCGCACGCTCTCCGCCTCGCGCAGCGCGGCGAGGAAGGTGCGCTGCCACCAGTGGACATCCTGGGCGCGGATGCGCGACAGCAGCTTCTGGTGGCGCTCGCGCCGCTCCTCCAGCGGCATCTGCAGTGCCTGCTGCACGGTCTCGGCGGTGCCGTGGGTGTCGTAGGGGTTGACCAGCAGGGCTTCCTTCAACTGCTCGGCCGCGCCCGCGAAGCGCGAAAGCACCAGCACGCCCGGATCGGCCGGGTCCTGGGCCGCGATGTATTCCTTGGCCACGAGGTTCATGCCGTCGCGCAGCGGCGTCACCAGCCCGACCGCTGCCGCGCGGCACAGGCCCGGCACGCGCTTGCGCGCCACCATGCGATGGATGTAGCGCACCGGCATCCAGTCGAGCTCGCCATAGTCGCCGTTGATCGCGCCGCACAGCGACTCGAGCTCGCGCCGGATGTCGGCGTAGGCGTCCACCGTCTCGCGGGTGGGGGAGGCGATCTGGATCAGCGTCGCGCTGCGGCGGTTCTCGGGGTAGTTGGCCAGCAGCTCGCGGAACGAGCGCACCCGGTTCGGGATGCCCTTGGTGTAGTCGAGCCGGTCGATGCCCAGCAGCAGGCGCCGGCTGGCGTATTCGCGCCGCATGGTCTCGTACATGTCGCGCGATTCCTTGGCGTGGGTGAGCGCCGCGAACTCGTCGACGTCGATGCCGATGGGGAAGGCGCTGCAGCGCACAGTCTGGCCGAAGGCACGGTAGAGGTCGCGGCCGAGGGCTTCGCCGGTGGCCTCGTTGCTCACGTACTGCTCGAAGTGCTGCACGTCCTGCCGCGCCTGGAAGCCGATCAGGTCGTAGGCGAACAGCGAGCGCATCAGCCACTCGTGCTGCGGGATCGCCGCCATGATGATGTGCGGGGGCAGCGGAATGTGCAGGAAGAAGCCGATGCGCTGGCGGCAGCCGATGGCGCGCAGCTCGGCCGCCAGCGGGATCAGGTGGTAGTCGTGGACCCAGATGATGTCGTCGCTCTTCAGCAGCGGCAGCAGCTTGCGCGCGAACAGCTGGTTCACGCGCCGGTAGCCGCCGATGAAGCCGGCATCGAAGTTCGCCAGGTCCAGCCGATCGTGGAACACCGGCCACAGCACGTCATTGCTGTAGCCGAGGTAGTAGCTGTCGTGGTCGTCCCGGCTCAGGTCGATGGTGGCCAGCGTGACCTTGCCGGCCTGCTGGATGCGCAGCTCGCCTTCGCCGGTGGGCCCGTCTTCCACGATGTTCCCGCTCCAGCCGAACCAGAGGCCTCCAGTCTGCTGGAGGCTTTCGCCGAGCGCAACGGCGAGCCCGCCGGCAGCGGGCTTGCGGGGGTCGGCGACGCGGTTGGAGATGACGACGAGACGGCTCATGAATGGGTGGTGTATTCGGAGGCTGCGGGAAGCGGATCGTGGCCTTTGCGTTCTCCGCTCACGGAGGTCCGCTTTCCCGAGCAGTCGCCCTTCATATGCAGGAGTCCCAGGGCGCCGACAGCCGTACCGCCGCGTTGATGATCCCCACCATCGAGTAGGTCTGCGGGAAGTTGCCCCACATCTCGCCCGTGACGGGATGGGTGTCTTCGGAGAGCAGGCCCAGTGGATTGCGCGCGGCCAGCATGGTCTCGAAGATCTGCCGTGCCTCGGCCTTGCGGCCGATCTTGGCCAGCGCGTCGATGCGCCAGAAGGTGCAGATGTTGAAGGCGGTCTCGGGCTTGCCGAAGTCGTCGGCTGCCTCGTAGCGCCGCATGTAGGGACCATCGCACAGCGACTTCTCCATCGCCTCGACGGTAGAGATGAAGCGCGGGTCGCGCGCGTCGATCAGTCCGACCTCGGTCATCAGCAGGATGCTCGCATCGAGCTCGTGGCCGCCGAAGCTCTCGGCGAAGGCCTGGCGCTCCTCGCACCAGGACTTGGCCAGGATCTCCTCTCGCATGCGCGAGGAGTGGTCGTGCCAGTAGGCCGCGCGCTCCGCCAGCCCCAGGGAGCGCGCCACCTTGGCGAGCCGGTCGCAGGCGGCCCAGCTCATCAGCGCCGAGCTGGTGTGGACCCGGGCCCGCGTGCGCAGCTCCCACATGCCGGCGTCGGGCGTGCCATAGACGCGGATCGCCTGCTCGCCCACCGCCTCCAGGTGCGGAAACTCGGCCACGCCGCCGCGGCTGAGCAGTCGGTGGTCGTGGAAGGCCTGGGAGGCGCCCAGCACGATGTTGCCGTAGACGTCGTGCTGAAAATGCTCCTGCGCCTGGTTGCCCACGCGCACCGGACCCATGCCGCGGTAGCCCGTCAGGCCCTCGACGAAGGCCTCGGGCAGTTCGCGTTCCAGGCCGATGCCGTAGAGCGGCTGGATGTGCTTGCCGTGAGAGCCGATCACCACGTTGGCGAGCCAGCGCAGATAGTCCTCCATGGTCCCGACTTCGGAGAGGCTGTTGAGCGCCCGCACCACGAAGAAGGCGTCGCGCAGCCAGCAGTAGCGGTAGTCCCAGTTGCGCTGGCTGCCCGGTGCCTCGGGGATGCTGGTCGTCATGGCGGCCACGATGGCGCCGGTGTCTTCGTAGAGCGAGAGCTTGAGCGTGATGGCGGCGCGGATCACCGCGTCCTGCCATTCGAAGGGGATCGCCAGGCGCTTGCTCCAGGTCCGCCAGTAGGCGATGGTTTCCTGCTCGAAATGGCGCGCCGTGTCGGCGATGCCGTCCATCAGCGTCTCGTCGGCGCCGAGCACGAAGTTGTGCTCCCGCGACAGCACGAAGGGCTGCTTCGAGAGCACGTGCGAGACCGGCGCGTCCGTGTTGAGGCGCAGTGCGAAGTCCGGGCCCACGTAGCGGATGTGGTTGCTGCCGCGCGTGATCTGCGGCGGCGTGCTGCCCCATTGGAAGCGCGGCGCCAGCGAGACGCGCACGCGTGGCGTGCCTTGGATCGGCTTCACCCTGCGCACCATGGTGAGCGGCCGGAAGTAGCGCGACCGGCTGTGGAAGCGCGGCGCGAAGTCCGTGATTTCGAGGCCCTGGCCCGCGCTGTCGAAGAGCTGGGTGCGCAGCACGGCGGTGTTCGGCTCGTACCACTGCTTGCTGGAGGCGAAGTCCTCGATCTCGATGGCCCAGGCGCTCGCGTCCTCGCCAGTGTGCAGCAGCGCATTGAACACGGGCTCGCCGTCGAAGCGCGGCAGGCAGCACCACACCACGCGGCCGCGCGCGTCGATCAGCGCGCTGTACGAGCAGTTGCCGATGACGCCGAGATTGAGCGAGGGTTCGGCCGGCGGACCGAAGCCGCCTTGCGCGGCCGGCCGGGTCACGGCTTCCGGTTGGGCGGCGGGCTTGTCGCTGGCGCTGGCGGCAGCGGCGATCGAATCGCCGGCGCGGCTTTGCTGCCCCTGTTCTTCCTCCGTCCTCGTGATCTCTTTGGGGTTTTTCGTCATGCGGGTTTTCCTTTGGCGTCGGATGGCGATCCGGCGAGCAGTTTGCGTGCCTCGACCAGCCATTCGAACACGGCGAGCGGGGAATCCAGCCGGTGCAGCGCCTGGCTGGGGCCCGATCCGACCTTGACCGCCACGCCCCCGCGCGGCTGCACCACTGCGAAGCCGCTCTCGTCGGTGGTGTCGTCGCCGGCGAACACCGGCATGCGGCCAGCGAAGGGCGCCTCCCGCATGAAGGCGTCGATCGCGATCCCCTTGTTGATGCCGGCGGGCTTGACTTCGAACACGAACTTGCCGTGCATCAGCTCCAGCTGCGGCTGGTCGCTGATGGTGCGCAGCAGCGCGTCGCGGCACACTGCTTCCAGCTGAGGCGCGAGCCGGTAGTGCAGGGCGATGGCCGCATGCTTGCGCTCCACCAGCAGGCCCTCGTACACGCGGGCCAGTTCGTTGGCCGTGTCCAGCACTTCGATGAGGTCCGGCGGCCGCTGCTCCTGCATCTCGCCTTCGGCATTGCGGCGCTGCACGCCGTGCTCGCCGGCGGCCGGCAGGCGCAGCGGCGCGAGGAAGCGGTCGAGCACGTCGATCTGCCGGCCCGACACCACCGCCAGCGCCCCGCCCAGCAGGTCCCGCAGGTCACCGAGCAGCGGGACCAGTGCGCTCGGCACCTCGATCGCCTCCGGGGTTTCGGCGATCGCCACCAGCGTGCCGTCGAAGTCGAGGAAGAGCGCAGCGTCGTGGGTGAGGCGGGGAGGCGTCTGCATGGGGAAAACCATAGCAGACTCGGGTGCCCGAGCACGTCGGTCAAATCCGTCAATCGGTTTTTGTCTCTATGCCGATCGCGGCGGCAGCATGGCGGCGACGGCTGCCACCCTCGCACGCGCGATCGCTTCGCCGATGCGGGGCCCTGTCGCGCCCGCCTGCTGTGCCGCATGGGCGACGGTCTCGGTCTGCACGGACCGGGCGGCCGCCAGTGCGTCCAGCAGGCGCTGGCGTTCCGGATAAGGCCGCTCTTCCATGCCCAGGCGTCCTCTGGCGTCGCACTCGCAGGCCAGCAGCGCCTGCTCGAAGCGAGCCGGCTTGCGAAAGGCGTCGCAGCGCTCGAGCAGCCGCACCAGCGCCTGTGCGCCGAGGCCGGCGCTGCGATGAATGTTGCCGTGCTCGCGCGCCACCACCTCGGCCAGCTCACGCAGCTCCACCGGCACGCGCCAGCGTTCGCAGACCTCGCGCAGCAGTCGCACGCTGCGCTGCTCGTGGCCGATGTGGCGGGGCAGCACCTCCGCCGGCGTGGTGCCCTTGCCGAGGTCGTGCACCAGGCAGGCGAAGCGCACCGTGAGCGGCGCATCGAGGCGCGCCGCCATGTCCAGCACCAGCATCAGGTGCCGGCCGGTGTCGATCTCGGGATGATGGGCCTCGGGTTGGGGCACGCCCCACAGGCGGTCCACCTCCGGCAGCAGCACGGCGAGCGCGCCGCATTCGCGCAGCAGCTCGAACATGCGCGAGGGCCTGGCTTCCATGAGCCCGCGCGCGAGCTCCTGCCAGACGCGCTCGGGCACCAGCGCATCGGCCTCGCCGGCGGCCACCATCTCGCGCATCAGCGCCAGGGTTTCGGGCGCGATGCTGAAGTCGGAAAAGCGGGCGGCGAACCGTGCGACGCGCAGGATGCGCACCGGGTCTTCGCGGAAGGCGTCGGTCACGTGGCGCAGCACCTTGTCCTGCAGATCGCGCCGGCCGTGGAAGGGGTCGACCAGGTGCGTGAGGTCGGGTGCGGCGCCGGTGTGTTCGGCCGGCAGCGCGATGGCATTGACCGTGAGGTCGCGCCGCGCGAGGTCCTGCTCCAGCGTGACCTCGGGCGAGGCATGGACGACGAAGCCACGGTAGCCCGGCGCGCTCTTGCGCTCGGTGCGCGCCAGCGCGTATTCCTCGCGCGTCTGCGGATGCAGGAAGACGGGGAAGTCGCGTCCCACCGGCAGGTAGCCCTGGTCGCTCATCTCTTCGGGCGTGGCACCGACCACCACCCAGTCGCGATCGCTGCCGGGCCGGCCCAGCAATGCATCGCGGATGGCGCCGCCGACGAGGTAGGTTTGCATCCGCCGCAGTTTAGGTGCTCCCACCTGAGCCGCAGCGGAGGTGTCCGGGCCCGTCTCAGCCCTCGATGCGGTAAGGCTCGTCAACGACCACAAAACGCTTCTCGACCAACGCGTCGTCGATCCAGGCCTTCACGCCGGGGAGTTGCTGCACGCGCGCAATGTAGGCGGTGATCTCGCCGGGCACGGGCAGGCCGTAGGTCCTGATGCGCACCCCGACCGGCGCGAAGTACGCGTCGGCGATGCCGAATTCGCCGAACAGCATCGGGCCGCCATGGGCCTCCAGGAGGCCGCTCCACATCTGCACGATGCGCGCCAGCTCGGCGCGCACCTCGGGCTGGTCGCGCAGGATGATCTTGCCCTGGACCCGCAGATCGGCCTCGATGTTCATGCCGCAATGCGTGCGCAGTGCGGCGAAGCCCGCATGCATCTCGGCGCAGACGCTGCGCGCATGGGCGCGCCGGGCCTTGTCGCGCGGCCAGAGGGCCTTGTCAGGGTGGGTCTCGGCGAGGTACTCGCAGATGGCCAGGGTGTCGTAGACGACGATCGCACCGTCGACCAGCACGGGCACCCGGCCAGCCGGGTTGAGGGGCTCGATGGTCTTCTTGAAGTGCGAATCGGCACCGAAGGAATCGAAGGGCACCATCACCTCCTCGAAGGCGATGCCGGCCTGCTTCATGAGCACCCAGGGCCGCATCGACCAGGACGAGTAATTCTTGTTGCCGATATAGAGCTTGAGCATCGCGATCTCCGTAGCCTCGCAGGGAAAGCCTTCGATGCTAGCGCCGGGCCGCCGCGCGATTGATGCCGAAGGCGCGCCGGATTGATGCTCAGCGCTTGTGTGCGTCGTCTTCGTCGTCCGCAGGAACGGCCGCGCGCTGCTTGTCGTTGCCGTCCGTCGAGCCGACCACTTGCTCCGTGGCCCGTACGAAATGCGGCACCAGCGCGAGCACGGCCAGCGCCAGCAGCGCGCTGAGCACCGCCGTGAGCTCGCGGCCCAGGCCGCAGGCCATGCCGATGGCGGCCGTCATCCAGAGACCGGCGGCGGTGGTGAGGCCCTGCACGTGCTGCTCGTCGCGGCCGCGCTTCAGGATGGTGCCCGCGCACAGAAAGCCGATGCCCGCCACCAGGCCCTGGATCACCCGGCTCATGTCGGCCGGCCCGGTGCCGGCCTGCTGCGGGACGAGCACGAAGAGCGCGGAACCGATCGCCACCAGCATGTGGGTGCGCACGCCGGCGGCCTTGCCGTGCTGCTCGCGCTCGAATCCGAGGGCGAAGCCGAGCAAGGCCGCGAGCAGGAGGCGAACTGCGATGCGGGTGAGCTGGGCGATGTCGCCCACATCCGAGAATTCGGCGGCGACCGTGGCGGTGACCTGGTCCCACCCGGTCCTCATCAGGGCAGGTCCTTGCTGGGCTCCGGCTCGGCGGCGTCGCGCGGGCCCACGCTGCCGAGGCGGTCTTTCAGCGATTGCGGCCGGCCGCTGATCAGGGCCGCATAGTTGGTGGTGTTGGCCAGCACCTTCTTGACGTAGTCGCGGGTCTCGCTGAAGGGCACGTTCTCGGCCCAGATCGCGGCCTCCAGCACCGGACCGTTGCGCCAGCTGCGCGGCCGGCCCGGGCCGGCGTTGTAGGCCGCGGCGGCCAGCGCCATGGAGCCGTCGAAGTCGTCGAGCGCCAGCTTGAGGTAGTTGGTGCCGATGGTGATGTTGGTGTCGCGGTCGTTGATCTGGCCGGGCGTGAAGCCGGCGAGGCCGATCTTGCGCGCGGTCCAGCGCGCGGTAGCGGGCATCACCTGCATCAGGCCCGAAGCGCCGACCCCGGAGCGCGCGTCCATGACGAAGCGGCTCTCCTGGCGGATCAGGCCGTAGACGTAGGCCGGGTCGAGGCCGATCTCCTCGCTCTTGGCGACCACCGCCTCGCGAAAGGGCATGGGGAAGCGCTGCTCGACGTCGATCATGCCCTTGGTGCGCTCGCTGGTGTTGATGCAGCGGTCCCAGACCTCGCGCTGGCAGGCGAGGTCGGCCGCGGCCAGCAGCTCGCGGTCGCCCATGCCCCCCTTGTCGTGCAGGTTGGTCGCGTAGTTCCACTCGCGTACGCCCTCGGGGCGCAGGCCGATCTCGATGGCGTACAGCGCGCGGGCGAGCGAGGGATTGCTGCGCGCCGCCGCCTTCTCCTCGGGCGTGAGCGGCGCGGGCCGGGTGGGCACGCTGGCCCGCTGGCCCAGCTCCTCGAGCGCCAGCAGCTCGTAGAAGCCGCGGGTGCCTGCGATGCCCTCGAACAGGGTGCGCGCCTCGGCCCGGCGATCGTCGCCGCCCTGCGCCTGCAGGGCACGGGCCTTCCAGTAGGTCCAGGTCGGGTCTTCCTGCGTCGACTCGCTCATGCTCGCGATGGCGGCGCGCACTTCCTTCCAGTTGCCGATGCGCAGGGCGGCTCGGGCCTTCCAGGCCAGCATGTCGTCGGACAGATCGGCGTTCTTGGTGACGTTGGCGAAGGCGCCGCCCGCGGCCGGCGAGAGCTTGACCGCGTACTGGCGGCCGATTGCGCCCCACACCCAGTTGCGCTCCTCGGGCGAGAGCATCACGCTCCACTTGTTCTCGAGCTGGGAGGCGGCCAGGTCGGGGTCGGCGATGACCATCTTGATCAGCGCCAGCACCACCAGCTCGCGCCTCGCCTTGCCGGGGGCGACGCCCCGGCCTGCCAGGAATTTCGCGACACTGGCGTTGATCTCGTCGAACTGCGGAACGGCATCGGGCGCGACCAGCATCACCGCGGCGCGCGCCGCCTGTGGGCGGTTGGCCTCGATCGCAAGGCGCGCCTTCTTCCACGCGTCGTTGGGCGACATCATGCGCGCCGAGATCAGGCGGTCGGCGGCGGTCAGGCAGCCGTCGTCGAGCTCGCGCTGGCCGAGCCAGCTGCGGCGAACCTCCGCGGCCTGCGCGGCCGTGGGGCTGCCCGAGCGCAAGGCGTCGACCAGCACCGCATAGCAGCGCACCTGGGGATCGTCGTTCATGCGGAAAGCCGGGTGCAGGCTCGCGAAGCCGTCCCAGTCGCGGCGCTGGCCGAGCAGGACGAGCCAGTCGTTGCGCAGGCGGTCTTCCTGGTACGTGCCGGCGTAGCGCGAGAGGAAGTCCTCCACCTCCGAGGCGCTGGCTTCCCCGAGCCTGGCCTTGAGCTCCCAGTAGGCGGCCCAGGGTTCGAGCAGATGGCCGCGCGCCTGCGGCAGCAGCACGGCCAGGCGTGCCTTGTCGCCGCGCTGCGCGGCCTGCTTCATCTGCACGATCACGTCGTCGTTGCCGTTCTGCGCGCGGGCCGGCTGCAACAGTGCAGTGGCAGCGAGGACGAGGGAGAAAAGGAGGGAGGGAGAGGGCGCGCGAAGAAGGCCGCGCGCAGGTGCCAAAATGCTTGCGAACTGCATCGGGGGATTATGGACAACTCAAAGGGTGCCGACACCTCGGCAACTGCCAACTTTCTCAAGCAACAGCTACGTTCCGCACTGATTGCGCAACGCCTTGCGATGCCCGACCGCCTCGCGCGCGCCGACCTGCTGCAGCGCGTGATGCGCATCTGGCTGGTGGGCCGCCCCGACACGGTGATCGGCGCCTACTGGCCGATCAAGGGCGAGTTCGATCCGCTGCCCGCGCTGCATCGATGGAAGGAAGACGGCGAGTTGCAGGGCGAGCCCCAGCGCCGGCGCATCGGCCTGCCGGTGATGGACAAGGTGCACAAGACGCTGACCTTCCACGCCTGGCATCCCGGCTGTCCGATGGAGCCGGACGCCTACGACATCCCCAAGCCCAAGGACACCGAGGTGATCGTGCCCACGCTGCTGTTCGTCCCCTGCGTGGGCTACAGCGCCGGCGGCTACCGGCTGGGCTATGGCGGCGGATTCTACGACCGCACCCTGGCCTCGCTCGAGCCGCGGCCCTTCACGGTGGGGTTGGGCTTCACCAACGGCTTCCTCGAGGACTTCGAGCCTGAGGAGCACGATCTGCCGCTGGACGCCATCCTGAACGACAACGGCGTGGTCTGGCCGGTGGGTTGAATCGGAAGCCTTCGGAAGCGGGCTGGCCGTTCAGGATCGCGGTTACCCGCTTCAGTCGAGCTGATCCACGGTATCCGGATCGGGCACCTCGCCGATGGTCTCCCGCGTGATGGCCGCCTGCGCCTCCAGCCAGTCGCGAAAGGCCTGGATCTCCGCCCGCGGCGCACTGCGCGGGCCGACGATCAGCCAGTAGGCCATCGGTGAATCCATGCGGTGCTGCGGCAGCACCTCGACCAGGTCGCCGTTGGCCAGGCTCTCGGCGATCAGCGAGCTGCGCGCCAGCACCAGGCCCTGGCCGGTAAGGGCGGCCTGCACCATCTGGTAGGCGTAGTTGAAATAGAGCCAGCGCTTGGGCTGCGCGCGCTGCAGGTCGTTCACCTCGAACCAGCGCCGCCAGGTCAGCCATTCCAGGTGGGAGCGGTGCGCGTCGCCCGCCTCGATCAAGGTGAAGCGCGCGATATCGGCCGGCACCTTGATCGGCGGGTTGCTCTTGATCAGCCAGGGGCTGGCCACCGGCGTCAGCGTCTCGCCGAACAGGCGGATCGAGCCGGCCGGCATGCTCTCGCCGGGACCGTAGCGCAGGGCGATGTCGATGTCCGCGAGGTCCATGTCCAGCGCGGTATCGGTGGCGTCGATTCGGATGTCGATGTCGGGGTTGTCGCGCTGGAAGGCCTCCAGCCGCGGGATCAGCCACATCGAGGCGAAGGAGGCGAAGGTGGTGAGCGAGACGCTCTTGCGCCCTGCGCTCTGCCGGATCTGCCGTACCGCCCCATCGATGCGCGGGAGCGCCTGCTGAACCGCGAGCAGCAACTGGGCGCCCGCGCTGGTGAGCTCGACCGCGCGCGTGTGGCGCAGGAACAGGCCCACCCCCACTTCTTCTTCCAGCGACTGGATCTGGCGGCTGACGGCGGACTGGGTCAGCGCCATCTCCTCGGCGGCGGCGCGGAAGTTCAGGTGGCGGGCCACGGCCTCGAAGGCGCGCAGGTGGCCGGCCGAGATCGGGCGGGAGCGCAGGTGGGTCTGGGAATGCTGCATGAGGGTCGAACCCGAGGAGGACGGATTGATGCGAAAGCGGAATCAGTAGGGTACCGCGTTTTCATTGGACCGCTAAGGAAGGAGCGCCGATCATTCATTCCCGAAGCGCGAAATTGCGCTGATGGAGAAACCCCTTCCAGGAGCCTCGTATGTCCGCCGCTTGCACCACCTCCACCTTCCCGTCGTCCCCGGTCCTGACCGAGCGTCCGGCCGCCGTACCGCCGGCGGTTCGCCGCGGTGCATGGCAGCTGGGCGCTGGCGAGGCGACCAGTCTCAAGGCATCCGGGGCGAGCATCCTGCGCGTCCGCCAGGGCCGGGTCTGGGTCACGCGCGACGCCACGGACCAGTGGGGCAGCGAGGACCTGGTGCTGGCACCGGGAGAGTCGCTGCGGGTCGAGCCCGGCGAGCGCATCGTGATGGAGCCGTGGGACAGCCAAGGCGCCACCTACAGCTGGGACCTCGCGTCGGCCGTCGATCGCGCCTGAAGGCCGATCAGATGTCCAGCCGGGGGCGCAGCGCCAGAAAGCGCGCTACCGCCTCCAGCCCGTCGAACTGCTGGACGACGGCGATGTCCTCGCTGTCCTCGACCTGGGCGAGGCCCAGGTCGAAGGTGTGGTAGCGGCGCTGCAAGAGCTCCCCTTCGTGCACCACGCGCATCTGCACGTGCCTGGGATCGGTCTCGAGCCGTTCCATCAGCTGCAGCACATTCGAGCGCGGCCCTTCGAGATGCTGGCAGAAACGCATGCCGTCGAAGACCAGCAGGCCGGTGATCCCCTCCCTGGCGTTGCGGGCGCGCGCCCGGGCGACGATCTGCCCCACCACGTGGGTGGGCTGGTGCGGCGCCAGTTGGCTGAAGTAAAGGATCTCGTGGAGTTCGGTCATTCGGTCTGAATCGGGGGAACGTCCTCAGTTTAGGAGCGCCCTGCGGCCGGCGAAATGTGAAAAGACATGAATCGCCCGCCTATAGTCCGAAGGTGACCCGTGACTATCCAGCGTTGAGCCATCCGCCGACCGGTCCGAATCCGTGCGACCGCTGCCTGCTGCGCTGCAACCCGGCCTTCCTGCCCGTCACGACCGAGGAGCTGCACATCATCGAGGCCTTCCGCACCGGCACCCGCGCCGTCGAGGCCGGCCGGCCGGTGATCGAGGAAGATCGCCCCAGTCCGCAGCTCTACACGATCTATTCGGGCTGGGCTTTCCGCTACAAGACGCTGAGCGACGGCCGGCGCCAGATCCTGAGCTTCCTGCTGGCGGGCGACTTCGTCGGGCTGCAGGACGAGTTCGCCGAGAGCCACACGCACGGCGTCGAGGCGGTGACCGACGTCACGCTCTGCAGCTTCGCCCGCGACCGGCTGTGGGAGCTGTTCCATGGCCAGCCGAAGCTGGGCTACCACATCACCTGGCTGGCGGCACGCGAGGAGAAAATGGTGGACGACAACCTGGTGACCGCCGGCCGCCGCAATGCGGCCGAGCGGGTCGCGATGCTCCTGATGCACCTCTATCGACGCGCCGAGCGCATCGGCATGGCGCGCGAGGGTTGGGTGCAGTTCCCCTTCACCCAGCAGCACATCGCCGATGCGCTGGGCTTGTCGCTGGTGCACACCAACAAGACCCTGCGGCGGCTGCAGCAGTTGCGCCTGTACAAGCTCGATGGCGGATGGCTGCGCATCCTCGATCCGCATGCGCTCCAGACGCTGGGCGACTACTTCGAGCGGCCGCTGCTGCCCACGCCCCTGATCTGAAGAAAACGTGACCGAACCCCTGATGCCGGACTCGTTCACGGGTCCGGAAGCGCCGTGCCGTCACCGCCATCGCGTATCGTAGAGCCTTTGTCCGTCCCGCGTGGACGAAGCCTCGCCCGGCAGCCGCCGGCCAACCCCATTGACCGTCGCCGCTCATCCGTGAAGCTCCTCCCCCGTCTGCGCCAGATTGCCATGGTCGGCAGCGTCGAAACTCTTGGCGTGGCCGTCGGCGGCATTGCCGGCCTGCTCATCGTCAACGTGCTGCCGAAAGACCAGTACGCCGCCTATACCTTCCTGGTCGCGTGCATGACCCTGATCCTGGGGGTGAGCGATCTGGGCCTGGCCCATTGCACGATGCCCATCGTGGGCCAGCGCGCGAACGAGCAGCCCTGGGTCGTGGGCGTGTGCCACCAGGTCTTCCGCAAGCGCTGGGTGCTGCTGGGGCTGGGGCTGGTGGTGGTCGGGCCCTACTGGTACTTCAGCTCGCAGCAGCACGGCTGGTCCGGCGCGGCCTACCTGGTCGCCTCGCTGCTGATGGTGGCGGTGGTGCTGCTCGCGCTGCGGGAGCACTACGCCAGCACGGTGCTGCTGATCCTCAGCCAGATCGGAACGCTGAACCGTATCGCCGTCGCTTCGCACAGCGTGCGCATCGCCTTCGTGGGCGTGGTGCTGCTGCTGCCGAGCACCTCCTGGTCGATGGTCGGGATCGTGGCGGCCACGGCCGCGGCCAGCTTCGTGAGCGTGCTGCTCTACCGCAAGGCCTTCCGCACGCAGCAGATCGTGGATGCGCACCTCGACGCCGGCACCTCGAAGAAGGTGGATGCCGACATCCTGCGCATCGCCAAGCCGCTGGTGCTGCCGGGCGTGTTCTACCAGGTGCAGGGCGTCATCACCGTGTTTCTGGTGTCGCTGTTCGGCACCGCCAGCATGCTGGCCGAGGTGGGCGCCTTCGGCCGGCTTGCCATGGTGCTGATCGTGGTGGACCGCGTGACCAACGTGCTGCTGTTCCCGGCCATCGCGCGCGCGCCCATGGGCCCGCGTCTGGGCGCGATCGTGGCGCAGGCCCATCTCGCCTATTTCTCGATGGGGGCGGCGGTGCTGCTGACGGCCTTCGTCTTCCCGCAGTACTGGATCCTGCTGCTGGGCAAGCAGTACGAGAGCATGACCTCGGTGGTGTGGATGGTCTTCCTGGCTTCCATCGTGATGAATGCCTCGGGCTTCGCCTTTCGCACGCTGTCGGTTCGCGGCGCGACGGCAGGCCAGACCTACAGCATCCCGGTGACGCTGATCACCCAGGTGCTTTACCTGTGGCTGGTGGGCGTGAGCGACCTGCGCTCGGTGCTGGGCTTCGGCATCGCGACCAGCATGGCGAACTTCGGCTACCAGTACGCGCTGCTGGCCGTGCGCTGGATGGAATGGCGCAAGGACCGGCCGGTCTTCGCGGACTCTCAGGCGCGCTTGTAGACCCGCCCGATCGCCGCCGCGATCTTCAGCGCCATCTGGCTCTTGCGCAGCTCGCCGTCCGAATACACCCGGATCGGTGCGTTGGCATAGCGCCAGTACCACTTGCTCGCGGCGGAGGGCGGTCGTCCACGCAAGGCCTGGCCGATGAAGCCGCCATGCCATGGCTTGACCGAGCCGATCGCATGCGACAGGTAGTAGCCGCCCGGCGCGAAGTCCATGGCCTCCGGCCCTGCGGTGTTCAGAGGCGCTTCGCACACGGTCAGCGCGAAGTTCAGCGCATCCTGGTCCGTCGAATGGAAGAGCGCCGCCGAGCCGCCGGCCTTGAGCTGCTTGGCGCCCTCGTTGTAATCCACCACCAGATCGCAGAGCCGGCGCCACAGATCCAGGAAGTCGAAGTGCGCGCGCGAGACCGCAATGAAGCCGGCGTTGTAGTAGCGGTCCAGTCCGCGCCGCGGCACTGCGCCGTGCGGCGCGAAGAAACGGGCCCAGAGCAGGCGCTTGGGATGCCGCGCCGGGAAGCACCAGTTGACGTCCTCCGCCAGCGAGATGCCGTCCTCGGTGAACCAGCCGGCGAGTGCCGGCCATTCGCACTTCACCACGATGTCCGGGTCGATGTAGGCGCACATGTCGGACTGCGGGGAGTGCTTCTCCAGCATCTCGCGGATGAAGGTGGGCTTGTAGTAGGTGAAGTGCAGCGGCGTGTCCAGCTCCAGCATGCGCAGCGTGAGCCGGGGCGCGACTTGCAGCCGGCCGCCGGCGCGGTCGAAGGCCGGTGCGTCGGCGATCCAGCCGGGCAGGGCACCGCGGTAGCCCACCCACAGCTCGCCCTCGTAGCCCGCGGCGATCAGCGAATTCGCCAGCGCCGCCACGCCGTAGTGGTAGTTTTTCTCGAAGAGCGTGCAGAGCGTGATGTTCATGGAGGTTGTCGGAGCGTTGCGGCCGAGTGTAAACAAATGTTCTACAAGTCCGCGTGACATGCGTCCCGAAAGGCGCGAAGGAATCATGCACGGCGAACAGGCGCGGCACCCGCGGGCAGCACGCCGATAATTCGCGCCAACCAGATCCAACGCATTCGAGAAAGTGGCATGAACAAGACTCCGCAGGACGATCTGAAAGCGGTCGATGTCGTCATCATGGCGGCGGGCAAGGGCACGCGCATGAAAAGCAGCCTGCCCAAAGTGTTGCATCGTTTGGGCGGCCGCGCGCTGGTGGCGCATGTCGTGGACGCGGCGGCGCGCCTCGGCGCGCGCAAGGTGGTGGTGGTCACCGGCCACGGCGCCACCGACGTCGAGGCCGCGCTCACCGACGGGGCTGCGGGCCTCGTGCCGCAGTTTGCGCGCCAGGTGCCGCAGCTGGGCACCGGCCATGCGATGCAGCAGGCGGCGCCGCTGCTGCCCGACGACGGCACGGTCGTCGTGCTCTCGGGCGACGTCCCCCTGATCGGCGACGCTACCCTGCGCGCCCTCGTCGCGCAGAGCGGCGGCCGCCGGCTCGCGCTGCTCACCATCTGCGTCGATGACCCCACAGGCTACGGCCGCATCGTGCGGGCACCCGCCGCCGAGGGCGAGGGCGAAGTTCAGGCGATCGTCGAGGAGAAGGACGCGAGCGAAGCGCAGCGTGCCATCCGCGAGACCTACAGCGGCGTGATGGCAGTGCCGGTCCAGTTGCTGAAGCCGTGGCTGGCGCGGCTGGACAACAAGAATGCGCAGGGCGAGTACTACCTGACCGACGTGGTGGGCCTGGCCACCATCGATGGCGTGCCGGTCGTGGCGCACCGCGTCGAGGACCCTTTGGAGGTGGCGGGCATCAACACGCCGGCTCAGCTGGCGGCGCTCGAGCGCGCCTACCAGCGGCGCCAGGCCGATGCGCTGATGGCGCAGGGCGTGCGCCTCGCCGACCCGGCGCGCATCGACGTGCGCGGCAGCCTGGCTTGCGAGGCCGACGTCGAGATCGACGTCAACTGCGTTTTCGAGGGCGCCGTCTCGCTGGGTGCCGGCGTGCGCGTCGGGGCCAACTGCGTGATCGCCAACGCGCGCATCGAGACCGGCGCAGTGATCCATCCTTTCACCCACATCGACGGCGAGAACACCGGCGTGACCGTCGGCGTGGGCGCGCGCATCGGCCCCTTCGCGCGGCTGCGCCCCGGCGCGCGGCTGGGCGCCGAGGTGCACATCGGCAACTTCGTCGAGGTCAAGAACGCCACGCTGGCCGCCGGCGCCAAGGCCAATCACCTGGCCTACCTGGGCGATGCCAGCGTCGGCGAGCGCGTCAACTACGGCGCCGGCAGCATCACGGCCAACTACGACGGGGCCAACAAGCACCGCACCGTGATCGGCGACGACGTGCACGTGGGCAGCAACTGCGTGCTGGTGGCGCCGATCACCATCGGCGCGGGCGGCACGGTCGGCGCTGGCTCGACCGTGACCAAGAGCACCGAGCCTGGCGTGCTCACCATCTCACGGGGCCGACAGGTCAGCTACCCGAACTGGAAGCGACCGAAGAAGACCCCGAAGGCCTAGGCAAAGGCACCCGCGGATCGAACTTCGCGCGCTTGACGCTGAAGAAGGCCTTCACGTTGCGCACATTGGCATCGGTGGTGAACAGGCGCTGCGCGAGCGCCTGGTAGCCGGGCATGTCGCGCACGGTGGCGATCAGCACGAAGTCCGGCCCGGGCGAGACGCGGTAGCACTGTTGCACCGCCTCGTCAGCGACCACCCGTGCCTCGAAAGTTTCGAGGGCGGCGGCGTCCTGGCGATCCAGGGAGATCTCGATCACCGCGGTCAGCAGGGTGCCCACATGCTCGGGGTCGAGGATCGCGACTTCGCGCGAGATCCAGCCTGACTCGCGCAACCGGCGCACCCGCCGCAGGCAGGTGGCGGGCGAGAGGCCGAAGCGCTCGGCCAGTGACTGGTTGCTCTGGGAGGCGTTTTCCTGGAGCGCATCGAGGAGCTGCAGGTCGACAGTATTCAGGTCTTCTGATTTCACAATCGAAAGTTTAATGAAATGGGATTGCAATCACAATAAAAAGTGCAATATTTGATCGCTGCCTTCTCAAAATTTGACTGCAAATTTCACCCAACCCCGCCTACCATCCTCGGACTTTTCATCAGCAGGAGCTCCCCATGTGTGGCATCGTCGGCGCCGTCTCCGCCCGCAACATCGTCCCCATCCTTGTGCAGGGCTTGCAGCGTCTCGAATACCGCGGCTATGACTCCTGCGGCGTGGCCGTCCATGCGGGCGGCCTCGCGCGCGCCCGTACCACGGCCCGCGTGGCTGACCTCCTGGCCCAGGTGCGCGACGACCGGATCGAAGGCAGCACGGGCATTGCCCACACGCGTTGGGCGACGCACGGCGCGCCGGCCGTGCACAACGCGCACCCGCATTTCAGCCATGGCCCCGGTGTCGGCGCCGAGACGAGCCGCCCCAGCCGCGTGGGGCTCGTGCACAACGGCATCATCGAGAACCACGAAGCGCTGCGCGCGAAGCTGCAGTCCAAGGGCTATGTCTTCGCGAGCCAGACCGACACCGAGGTCATCGCCCACCTGGTCGACAGCCACTACGACGGCGACCTGTTCGAGGCGCTGAAGGCCAGCGTGCTGCAGCTGCAGGGCGCCTATGCGATCGCGGCGATCTGCCGCGACGAGCCGCACCGCGTGGTGGGTGCGCGCGCGGGCTCGCCGCTGATCCTCGGCGTCGGGCAGGACGGCGGCGAGAACTTCCTGGCCAGCGATGCCATGGCGCTGGCCGGCGTGACGGACCAGATCGTCTACCTCGAGGAGGGCGATCTCGTCGACATCCAGCCGGGCCGCTACTGGATCGTGGACCGGACTCACAAGGCGGTCGAGCGGCCCGTGCGCACCGTGCTCGCGCACAGCGGCGCCGCCGAGTTGGGCCCGTACCGGCACTACATGCAGAAGGAGATCTTCGAGCAGCCGCGCGCCATCGCCGACACGCTGGAGGGCATCGAAGGCATCGTGCCCGAGCTCTTCGACGGCGTGGCCCAGGACGGCACGCCGGGTGCCGCCGCCTGGCGGGTGTTCAAGGAAATCGACAAGGTGCTGATCCTGGCCTGCGGCACCAGCTACTACAGCGGCTGCACCGCCAAGTACTGGCTGGAGGGCATCGCGAAAATCCCGACCCAGGTCGAGATCGCGAGCGAGTACCGCTACCGCGACTCCGTGCCCGATCCGAAGACGCTCGTGGTGACCATCAGCCAGTCGGGCGAGACTGCCGACACGCTGGCGGCACTCAAGCACGCACGCGCGCTGGGCATGGAACACACACTGACCATCTGCAACGTCGCGACCAGTGCGATGGTGCGCGAGTGCAAGCTGGCCTACATCACGCGTGCCGGCGTCGAGATCGGCGTGGCCTCCACCAAGGCCTTCACTGCGCAACTCGCCGGACTGTTCCTGCTGACGCTTGCGTTGGCGCAAGCCAAGGAGCATCTGGGCGAAGCGGACGAGGCGCGCTACCTGAAAGAGATGCGGCACCTGCCCGTCGCGCTGCAGTCGGTGCTGGCGTTGGAGCCGCAGCTCATCAGCTGGGCCGAGGACTTCGCGCGCAAGGAAAACGCGCTCTTCCTGGGCCGTGGCCTGCACTACCCGATTGCGCTCGAGGGCGCGCTCAAGCTCAAGGAAGTGACCTACATCCACGCCGAGGCCTACGCCGCCGGCGAGCTCAAGCACGGCCCACTGGCACTGGTGACCAGCGAGATGCCGGTGGTGGCGGTGGCGCCCAACGATGCGTTGCTGGAAAAGCTCAAGAGCAACCTGCAGGAAGTGCGCGCGCGCGGCGGCGTGCTCTACGTGCTGGCCGACGGCGACACCCACATCGAAAGCGGTGAGGGCCTGCACGTGATCCGCATGCCCGAGCACTACGGAGCGCTGTCGCCGATGCTGCACGTCGTGCCTCTGCAGCTGTTGGCCTACCACACGGCCTGCGCGCGCGGGACGGATGTGGACAAGCCCAGGAACCTGGCGAAGAGTGTGACGGTCGAGTAGGTCGCTCCAGCGATCAGGAGCCGACGAGCCAAGCACCCGTTCCGTGTGATCAAGCAGCAGTTCGGCTTCACCAAGGTGCCCAACCGAGGGCTAGCGAAGAACACGGCGCAGATCTCGACGCCACGCTCAATGGAGAACATCGGATGCATCGGCATCGCCTCATTCATTCAATCGTCCGCGCCGCGCGCGTTCTGCAGACCATCCCTGGTTGTTTCTCCGGGCTCGCCAGCGCTTCGTAAATTCGCACCTGTCCGTCGGCCGTAAAGAGCTCGTCGGCCTGCTTCTGCTGGAACAGGATCCGAATCGCGGTCTCCGCACCTACCCACCTTTGGCCTCTCCTCAGGGCCGGCGAACGATCGCAGTAGGGCCGCCTGCGACGGCTTGTCGTCGTCGTCGAAGCCGAGGCAGAAGACACGCGATTGGCTGCGTGCTTCCTGCCTACCGTTCAAGCGACCTTGCTCAACCACGCGTCACTAGGGTATCCACCTACTTCAAAGTGCTGGTGTGCCGCCGCATCCCGGTCTTATGATGCGTACACCGTGTATACACACAGTCCACACTGAGTCCACACATGCTGAATTTCAAGAATGAAGACCTGGCGACCCATGCCTACCAGAAGGTGCGCGAGGCGATCCTTCAGGGCGAAATCGCGCCGGGGTCACCGCTGTTCGAGGTGCATTTGGCGTCACGGATGGGCATGAGCCGCACACCGGTGCGCGAAGCGCTGAAAGTGCTGGCTCGCGATGGCTTTGTGCAGGTCGTGCCGGCGCGCGGCTACATCGTTCCCCACCGATCAATGGATGACCTGCGCGATCTGTTTGACCTGCGCGAGTCCCTGGAGGGCACTGCCGCGCGCTGCGCGGCGCAGCGCGCAACCGACGCGGAACTCGCTGAACTCGAGGCTTTGTGCGTGCGCTATGAGAACGAGCAGGACTGGCATCGGTGGGTGCAAATCGGAACGGACTTTCACAACCTCCTGGTTGCCGCGGCCCGCAACCAGCGCCTGGCCAACATCCTCGATTCGCTCAACGGGCAGATCGTCCACTCACGCCGCTCAGTCTTGCGCGCCGACGCGCAACGGCGCGACGCAGCGACCCGCGAACACCGCGCCATCCTCGATGCCGTGAAGGCGCGCAACGCCGCGGACGCCGAAGCGCGCGCCCGCGAACACGTGCGGTCTTCTTACGAGGCGACCCTTTTTTCATACCAGAGCCGACCTGCAGCCATCGGCTGAGCGGCCCGGTCCAACCCAGGAGCAAACTACCCATGCAAGCCACTTCCATCAACGGCCAGGAGCACTTCCTCGTCGAGCCACCCCGCAACACGCCAATCGTCCGCGAGGTCGATGTGCTGGTGTGCGGCGGCGGCGTCTCCGGCATCGGTGCGGCGCTCGGCGCTGCCCGCGCCGGCGCCAAGACCATGGTGATCGAGAAAAACGCGTTCCTGGGCGGCGCCGCCACCGCGGTCCTCATGAACACCTGGAACGTGCCGGTGTCACGCATGACCGGCGTCGCCCGTGAAATCGCGCTGACGCTGGCCGAGCGCGGGGAAGGCAACATCACGGGGCCGACCTTTCCGTTCGACCCCGAGGGATTCAAGCAGGCCGCCGTCGACCTGCTTCAGCGGGCCAACGTCGAAGTACTGAACTACACCTGGATCGAGGACGCCATCATGGAAGGCTCACGCATCAAGGGCGTGATCATCCAGAACAAGTCCGGCCGCCAGGCGATTCTGGCGAAAACCGTTGTCGACGCCACGGGTGATGCCGACGTCGCCGCTGCAGCCGGCGCCGAGTACATCAAGGGGCGTGAGACAGACAACAAGATGCGCCCGATGAGCGTGCTCTTCAGGCTCGGGGGTGTCGACTTGGGCAAAGTGATCGAGTACTGCCGCAACCAACCGAAAGAGTACTTCACAGCCGATCCCAACTTTCACATCATCCAGCCCGAAAAGGGGCTCGTTCGGCTGTCTGGCTTCTTCCATATCGCCGACAAGGCCCGCGCGGCTGGCGAACTCCCGGAAGAGATCCATTACCTCCGGTTCGAGGGCATCGACGTTGCACACGGCATCGTCACCGTGAACAACTCGCGCGTCTACGGCGTCGACGGCACCAACGCCTGGGACATCTCACGCGCCGACACTCAGGCGCGGCTGCAGAACCGGCAGTTGAAGAACGTTATCCGCAAGTACATCCCCGGCTTCGAGAATGCCTTTGTAATCGACTCGTCGCCGACGGTCGGCGTGCGCGAAACACGCCGGGTGCGCGGCCCCTACGTGCTGCCGCAGGAGGATCTGGTCGCACAACGCACATTCGACGACAGCGTGATCCGCGTCTGGCGACACATGGCAGCAGGGCGCGACTGGCACAAGGCCGAGGGCGGCGAGGGCGCGCCGAATGACGCCGTCTACCGCACGGTGACCACCGACCTGACGTGGTTCGAGATCCCCTGGCGCGTGTTCACGCCGAACAAGGTCGACGGCATGACCGTGAGTGGCCGCGTGCTGTCCGTCACGCACGAAGCCGACATGTGGACCCGTGGTCAGTACTGCTGCCTGGTGACCGGCCAGATTGCCGGAATCGGCGCAGCGCTGGCGGCTGAGCAGGGCATCACGCCCGCGGCGCTCGACGTGCACCAGCTGCAGTACGTCCTGGGGAAGCAAGGCATCGACGTGGGCTCGGCCGCCGAAAAGCTCATGCCACAGGCCGCCTGACCCTTGGTCAAACCCACAAGCAAAGGATTGTCGTCATGAAGGTTCTTTCATTCCTGGCCGCCGCAGCAGCCACCCTGTGGATGGGCGCCAGCCCCCCGGTGCTTGCAGAACCGGCTTATCCGGCCAAACCGGTCACCATCGTCGTTGCATTCCCGCCGGGCGGCACGGCCGACTTGATCTCTCGCGTGCTGGCCGCGAAGCTCGGCGAAGCCTGGAAGCAGAGCGTCATCGTCGAGAACCGGGCGGGCGCGAGCGGCATCATCGGATCGCAGTACGTCGCCCGGCAGCCGGCGGATGGCTACACGCTCATGGTGGTCCCGATCACGCACGTCACCAACCCGAGCCTGTTCGCCAAGGTGCCGTTCGACCCGATCGAAGACTTCACGCCGATCTCCATGCTCGCCTCGTCGCCGCTGATGATCGTCAGCAGCAATAGCTTTCCGGCGAAGAACATCAGCGAACTGGTGGCGCTGGCGAAAGCCAAGCCCGGCTCCCTGAATTGCGGATCGGCCGGCAGCGGCACCTCCCAGCACCTGGCCTGCGAATTGTTCAAGAGCACGGCCAAGGTGGACATCAGGCACGTGCCCTACAAGGGCAATGCAATGGCCATGACCGACGTCATGGGCGGCCAGATCGAGCTGTTGTTCGACCAGATGGCCACCGCCGTGCCGCATGTGAAGTCGGGGCGAGTCCGCGCCTTGGCAGTCACCAGTGCCAAGCGTTCGCCCGCGATGCCCGGCGTGCCCACGGTCTCCGAATCCGGTCTCCCGGGTTTCGAGACCACCGCCTGGTTCGGGATTGTCGGGCCGCGTGACATGCCCAAGGACGTGGTGGAGACCATCAACACGTCGTTGCGCAAGGTGCTAGCGCGCGCGGAGGTGAAGAAACAGCTCGGCGACCAGGGACTCGATCTGACGCCCAGCTCGCCCGAGGAATTCCGAAGCACGTTGAAGTCCGAGATGAACAAGTGGGCTTCCGTGATCAAGGAAGCCGGCGTCAAGCTCGAGTGAGGACTTTCATGATCACTGGTAAATCCCTGGCTCTCAGGCTGGATCCGAACGACAACGTGGCGATCGCCCGGAACACGCTTTCGCGCGGCAGCGTCCTGTCGGAGTACTCAGGCGTAGTCGTCGGCACGGACATACCGGCGGCACACAAGGTTGCGATCGCTGATATCGAGCAGTCCGAACCGGTCCGGCGATATGGGCAGATCATCGGGTTTGCCACCCAACCGATTCAACGGGGCGAACACGTGCACACGCACAACGTGGCAATGGGTTCGTTCCAACGCGACCACGCCTTCGGAGCCGACGCCCGGCTACCTGAAGCCGCGGCGGAGCCCGCAACGTTCCTGGGCTTCATGCGGCCGGACGGCCGGGTAGCGACGCGCAACTACATTGGCGTTGTGAGCACTGTCAATTGCTCGTCTTCCGTCACCAAGCTCGTCGTCGAGCATTTTTCCAAGGCAGGCATGCTCGATGCCTATCCGAACGTCGACGGCGTGGTGCCCGTCACGCACAGCTTCGGGTGTTGCATCGACCATAACGGCGACGGAGTGAATCAGTTGCGCCGAACGCTGGGCGGCTATGTGAAACATGCGAATTTCGCAGGCGTGGTGGTCATCGGGTTGGGCTGCGAAGCCAATCAGATGGGGGCCATGTTCCTGGCGCAAGGAATTGAACCGGGCCGCACGACCGTTCCGTTGGTGATCCAGGACCTGGGCGGCACGCGCAAGACCGCTGACGCGGCGATTGCAGCCATAGAACAGATGCTTCCTGCGGCCAACCAATGCACGAGAGTGCCAGTGTCCGCCGCCCACCTGACGGTTGCGTTGCAGTGCGGTGGCTCCGACGGCTACTCCGGCATCACGGCGAATCCGGCGCTCGGCGTTGCGGTCGATCTGCTCGTCGCCCACGGCGGCACGGCGATCTTGAGCGAGACTCCGGAGATCTATGGTGCAGAGCATCTGCTTACGCGACGCGCGGTCTCGCCAGCGGTCGGACAAGGCATCGTCGACCTGATCAAGTGGTGGGAAGAGTACGCCGACCGGGAGAAGGGCAGCATCGACAACAACCCGACGCCCGGCAACAAGGCGGGCGGACTGACGACCATTCTCGAGAAGTCATTGGGCGCCGTTGCAAAGAGTGGCTCGTCGGCCCTGATGGGGGTCTATCGGTACGCGGAACCGATCACCGCCCGCGGGCTGGTGTTCATGGATGCGCCGGGCTATGACCCGATGGGCGCTACGGGCCAGATTGCCAGTGGGGCGAACCTGGTTGCTTTCACGACAGGCCGCGGTTCCTGCTTTGGTTCGAAGCCTGCGCCTTCCATCAAGCTCGCCACCAATTCAACGATGTATGTCCGCATGCGCGACGACATGGACATCAACTGCGGCGACATCATGGATGGCGACGCCACGCTCGAGCAAAAGGGAAGGGAAATCTTCGAGAAGATGCTGGCCGTCGCGTCCGGCGAAAAGTCGAAGAGCGAGCAGCTGGGCGTGGGCAACGAGGAAACCGTTCCCTGGATGATCGGCGCTCAGATGTGACCCGCGAATACGGCGATGTCAACGGTGGCCAAACGGTACAGGGAGGGTGGCGGGCGTTGGCGGGGCCGTACTTCTCGGGCTTCGTACCCCGGGTGCTCCGATCACCGGTGATGGGGTGGACACACGCCATGACCCATTCGCTCGCTATCCTCCGCACCGTTTTGCTGGTCGAAACCTATCGCGCCATGAGCATCTCATGAACAACTTCGACAGCCGTGACCTTCGCACGACACTCGGCGCGTTCACTACCGGCGTGACAGTGGTGACCACCGTCGATGCCAACGGTAAGCGCCATGGCGTTACTGCTAACTCCTTCAGTTCGGTCTCGCTCGACCCGCCCTTGATCCTTTGGAGCCAGTCGCTGAACTCGAGGAGCTATCCGGCATTCCGTGACGGGGAGCGCTTCGTGGTGAACATCATGGCGCATGACCAGGCGCACGTGTCCAACCAGTTTGCAAAAGCAGCCGAAGACAAGTTCGCCGGAATCGCCACCTCCGAGGGTATCGGTGGCATGCCAATCATCGAGGGAAGTGCAGCCCATCTGGAATGTGTCAAGGTTGCGGCATGGCCTGGCGGCGATCACGTCGTCTATCTTGGCCGTGTGGAAAAGATCCACCGTGCGCCACGCAAGGCCTTGGCCTTTGGCGAGGGCTGCTACATGGTCACCTTCGCGCAAGAACTCGACGGTGCCATCGTATCGGAGGACGCTCTTGGCTTCTCGGCGACGATCGAGGCGGTGCGCTTGGCCAGCGCGGCGATGCCGGAAATCTGTGAGCAGGTCGGTCAGCACACCGCGTGCTTGGGGGCCTGGGGCAACCATGGCCCGACTATCGTGCGCTGGGAACCCTCAGGTCGTCCGGTCAGCCGGCAATTGCAGACGGGCGTCGTGGTGAGCCTCACTCGCGCCGCGACTGGGCTGGCCTTTGCCGCGTTCTACGACGCCGACACAATCCAGCCGGAACTCGCCCGTGACCTCGCGGCTGATGCTGGTATGAGCGGGCCGAAGATCGGGGTCTTGATGGGCCGACTCGCAGAGGCGCGGTCACGAGGCTTGGCCCGGACAATCGGCGTCACGCCTTCGGAGCGCCACAAGGCGACGGTGAATGCATTGAGCGCTCCGATCGTCAACGCCAAGGGCGACATGGTGTTGGCACTAACCGTGATGAACCGAGCTGATTTGCTGGATCCGGACTGGAACGGACCTGTAGCCACAGCGCTGCGGGCGGCAGCTAGACAGCTGTCCTGGCGTCTTGGTTTCAAGAAATCAGTTCCCGCCTGAGGCTCAACTACCGACGAAACACGCTGCGTGTCTATCGAGCTCCGACGCTCTGAGGACGCGGAACGCCCCGCCGATCGCGAGCCCGTGCACGATCTCGAGGCAAAAAATGGCCAGAACTTCAGGGAATCTACGTGAGGGGAGAGGCCGGCCGTGAACTCCTCCCAGTCCATGCCCCGAGGGACCTCACCAATCGCCTTCAGCTCGGCGCGCAGCTGAACGAGCTGGGCGGCTGTAAGGTGCTCCGATGCCGTGACTGTCGATCAGGCGCAGGGCCTGATTGAGGATGTCGGCGCGACTATGGTGGCCCGCAAGGAAGCTACCGCCGTGGTGGCCGAGCGTTTGGCCATCAGGAACCCGTGGCGCGCAAGCGCAAACACCCACATGGCTCGAACAAGCTCTGCCTTTGATGCATCCGTGAGGTGTGCCTTCGGATAGGTCTTCCGATTGCAAAGACCCATCACGTGGCCGCGCTGTCGTGGACCGGGAATGGGGACGAGCCGGCGAGGTGGCGCAAGTCGAACTGCGGCCCGAACTCACGGGCTGGGGAATGTCGCGGCCTTCGATGTCCAGCGCGTACGGACCCCATTCGGGAGGCATGCCAGAGCTGGTCGCGGTGATTGAAGCAGGGATGCCGTGCAAGGCGTGGGACGGTACGCTGGAGCCTGACGCAGGCACCCTCGCCCCCCCAGGCCGGAATGGGTGCACTGAGCATCCTTGCTTCACAACAAGCTCCGGCACCTGCTCCAGGTCTTGGGCTCAGGCGCATGGACGGTCTACCGATTGAGGCCACCCTCGGCACGGGTTTACTCAGCGCGCCGACCTATCTGGCCGCCCTAGTACCGGAGTGCGTTGAATAGGCCACCACATGGATTCAGGCCTCGAAGAGGTGAGTGATTCGAAGAGGATGACCGCCACCTTGCCTTGATGCGCATCAATCCCAGGCGTGCGATACCTGCCAAGCTCTGCGGGTCGGCAAGGAGAAATCATGCGCATCGAATTCCTCGGCGGTACGGAGACCGTCACCGGATCGAAATACCTGCTGGAGCATGACGGGCGCCGGCTGCTGGTCGACTGCGGCCTGTTCCAGGGCTTGAAGCAGCTGCGCCTGCGCAACTGGGATCCCTTGCCGATCGAGGGCTCCAAGATCGACGCGGTGCTGCTGACGCACGCGCATCTCGATCACAGCGGCTTCGTGCCACGCCTGGTTCAGCTCGGCTTCGAGGGGCCGGTCTACTGCACCGAAGCCACGCGCGAGCTGTGCGAGCTGCTGTTGCCGGATTCGGGCCGGCTGCAGGAGGAGGAAGCCGAATTCGCCAACCGCCACGGCTTCTCGAAGCACAAGCCCGCGTTGCCGCTCTACACGGAACAGGATGCCCGATCGGCTTTGAAGCGCTTTGAAGTCATCTCCTTCGACCAGGAACATTCGCCATGGCCGGGGTGGTCCTGGCGCCTGAGACGCGCGGGGCACATCCTCGGCGCAGCCAGCGTGCATGTCGCATGGACGGGCGGGAGCATTCTTTTCTCCGGCGACCTGGGGCGCAGCGACGATCTCGTGATGCGGCCGCCGGAGGCGCCCGAATCCGCGGACTATGTCGTGGTGGAGTCCACCTACGGCGACCGCCGGCATCGCGACGTGGACACCCTCGTCGCGCTCGCCGAGGTGATCAACCGGACGGCGGCGCGCGGCGGCATTGTCGTCATTCCTTCCTTTGCCGTCGGTCGCGCGCAGACTGTGTTGCATTGCATCCAGCGCCTCAAGAAGGCGCGGCGCATCCCAGACATGCCGGTTTACCTGAACAGTCCGATGGCGGCCGACGTCACGCGCATCTACCGGCGTCACCTGGACGAGCATCGGCTGAGCGCCGAGGAATGCGCGGCCATGAGCAAGGAAGTCACCATCGTCAACACCGTGGATGATTCGAAGCGGCTCAACAACCTGAGCTTTCCCTCGATCATCGTGTCCGCCAGCGGCATGGCGACGGGCGGTCGCGTGCTCCACCACTTGAAAGCCTATGCGCCGGATGCGAGGAACACGATCCTGTTCGCGGGCTTCCAGGCCGCGGGCACGCGTGGCGCGGCGCTGTTGGCCGGCGCGGAGTCGATCAAGATCCACGGTGCCTACGTGCCGGTGCGCGCCGAGGTGGCCAATCTCGATACCTTGTCGGCCCATGCCGACCGCGAGCAGCTGCTGGCCTGGCTCGGAAGGCTGCGCGCGCCGCGCCGCGTCTTCGTCACGCACGGGGAGCCCGTGGCGGCCGACGCGCTGCGACTGGCCATCGAGGAACGCCATGCTTGGTCGACCACCGTGCCGGTCTACCGCGAATCCCGAGCGCTCTGACCGTCCCCTCCCCATGTCGACCCACCGCCTCTTGGCCCGCCGCGCCGGCATCGACACTTACCAGCAACCGGTGGTCTATCTGCGCAGCGATGGCCATGTCTGCCGGGCCGAGGGCTTCCAGTCGCAGGCACAGATCGAGGTGATCGCCGGAGGCCGCCATTTGCTGGCGATCCTGCATCACGTCGACAGCGACTGGCTGCGGCAGGACGAGATCGCCCTGTCGGAAGCCGGCTGGACGATGCTTGGCGCGGCAAACGGGGACGAGGTGGAGGTGCGCCACCCGCCGGTGCTGGATTCGCTCGCGCACCTGCGGACCAAGGTTCATGGCGGCAGGCTCGACCATGCGGCCCTGCGCGCGCTGATGGAGGACGTCAGCCACGGCCGTGTCTCCGACATTCACCTCGCGGCCTTCGTGACCGTCTGTGCCGGCGGAGGCCTTGACTTCGACGAGATGGTGGCGCTGACGCGGGCCATGGTCGATGTCGGAGAGCGCATCGACTGGGGCGTGTCGCCGGTGATGGACAAGCACTGCATCGGCGGCCTGCCCGGCAACCGCACCTCGCTGCTGGTGGTGCCCATCGTCGCCGCATGCGGCGTGTTGATGCCCAAGACCTCCTCGCGCGCGATCACCTCGGCGGCCGGCACGGCCGACGCGATGGAAACGCTTGCGCCGGTCGACCTGGACCTGGTCGCCATGCGCCGCGTCGTCGAGCGCGAAGGCGGCTGCATCGCGTGGGGTGGCGCCACGCGCATCAGCCCCGCCGACGACATGCTGATCCGCGTGGAGCGCCCGCTGAACCTCGACAGCGAGGGCCTGCTGGTGGCGTCCATCCTGTCCAAGAAGATCGCGGTGGGCTCGCAGCGCGTCTTGATCGATCTTCCGGTCGGTCCGGTGGCCAAGGTGCGCAGCACGGCAGCCGCCGAGCTGCTCTCGCGCAGCCTCATGGCGGTGGGGGCAGCGCTGGGCCTTCAGGTCCGGACCCAGCTCACCGACGGCACGCAGCCGGTCGGCCGCGGCATCGGTCCGGCCCTGGAGGCCATGGACGTGATGGCCGTGCTCGAGCGCGGCAGCGATGCTCCGTCCGATCTGCGCGAGCGGGCGGTGCTGCTCGCGGGAGAGATTCTGGAGATGGCGGGCCGAAGCGAACCCGGCGCGGGGCAGGCGCTGGCTCGCGCGGTCTTGCTCGACGGCCGCGCGCTGGCCAAGTTCATCGCGATCTGCGAAGCACAGGGCGGCTTGCGCGTGCCACCCAGGGCCGCCCATGCCCACGAGGTGCCTGCGCCGGCCGCCGGTGTCGTGTCAGCCATCGACACGCGCCTGCTGGCGCGCGCGGCGAAGCTGGCCGGTGCGCCGCGCGATGCGGCCGCGGGCGCCACGATGCACGTGCGCCTGCACGAAAGTGTCGATCTCGGGCAACCCTTGTTCACGCTGCATGCAGAGAGCCTGGGTGCCCTGCAATACGCCCTGAGCTTTGTGCGGTCGCAACTGCCGGTCGTCCACATCGACGCTCAGCCATGAGTGCGAACCGCGTGTCCTGGGGCGAGCCTGATCGCGTCGTCGGCAGCGGCGGGGATTTCGACCCCTGGTTGGCGGGTGCGACCGCGCTCGACGTGGCGCTCGCCGCGCATGCCGGTGCCGATGCACTGGCCGCCCGTCGCGCGCGACGACTCGCCGAACTGCTTGCCTCGGCTGGGCAGGATTCGCCGCTGTACCGGCGCCTGCTCAAGGGGCGCAACCCGGCGTCACTGCGTCTGGAGGACCTGCCGGTCATGCGCAAGACCGAGCTGGTGCAGCGCTTCGACGAATGGGTCGCTGACCCGCGGCTGCGCCTCGACGCACTTCGCCGGTTCGTGGCAGACAAAGACCTCATCGCACAGCCGTTCCTCGGGCGCTACGTGGTGTGGGAAAGCTCGGGCAGCAGCGGCGAGCCGGGCATCTTCGTGCAGGACCCGGCTGCGATGGCGGTCTACGACGCACTCGAGGCCTTGCGCCGGCCTCTGCTGCGTCCGCTGCGGCGGCTGCTGGATCCCTGGTGCATCGGGGAGCGCATCGCCTTCGTCGGCGCAACCGGAGGCCACTTCGCGAGCACGGTGTCGATCGAGCGTCTGCGGCGCCTCAATCCGGCTCTGTCGGGACGGCTGCATGGCATCTCGTTCCTGCAACCCGTCGAGGCCATGGTTGCGCAGCTGAACGCCTTTGCTCCGACCGTCATTGCCACTTATCCGAGCGCGGCGGTTTTGCTCGCTCAGGAGCGGACGGCCGGGCGGCTGCGGGTGTCGCTGGGCGAGTTGTGGACCGGCGGTGAAGACCTGTCGACGGCCAAGCGTGTGTTGGTGCAATGGGCCTTTGACTGCCCCGTCACCAACAGCTACGGTGCATCGGAGTTTCTGTCGCTTGCGTTCGAATGCGAGCACGGCCACCTGCACCTCAACAGCGACTGGGCGATTCTCGAGGCCGTGGACCGGAGAGGCAATCCGGTCTCGCCCGGCCATGCCGGCGCCACGACGCTGCTGACCAATCTGGCAAATCGCGTGCAGCCCGTGATCCGCTACGACCTGGGCGATTGCGTCACGCAACATGCGCGAGCCTGTGCATGCGGCTCATCCTTGCCCGTCATCGAGGTGCGGGGCCGCAGCGACGATACGCTGCGGCTCGGCCGCGCGAGCTCGGGCGCGGTGGACGTGCTGCCGCTCGCGCTGGCCACCGTGCTGGAGGAAGAAGCGGGCCTGTTCGACTTCCAGCTCGTGCAGGAGGGACCCTGCGCGCTGTTGCTTCGCACCGGCCTGCGCGGCATCGAGGCCGACCTCGCCTTGCAGCGTGCCCGCCACGTGCTCGGCGCCTTTCTCCAGACGCAGGGCGCGGCTGGGGTGCACATCCGCTGCCGCAGCGGCGAAGCCGCCCTTGCAGGCCACACCGGCAAGGTGCAACGCGTGATTGCCGCCCAGATCAGGCGGTGACGAGCAGCGTCGCCTGCATCGTGCGTCATCGTGCATGAACAACGATGGACCGCAGAGCGTTCGTTGCCATCACGTCGCTTCGACCCAAGGCCCTGGCAATCGGGCTTCGATCTCGGCGAGGCCCAGTGCGGTGAGATCATTGTCGAGCGACAGCCTCACGCGCTTCTCGACCGCTTCGCTCAGCAGAGCCCGCAATTCACCCAGGAAGGGGTTCGATGCGAAGATCAGCAGCGAGCCGAACTCGCCGTTGGCGAGGCCCTTGTCCAGACGCACGGAGATCTCGTGCGCGAAGCGCAGATGCTCCTTGCGCCGAACATCGCTGCGAGGCTCGAAGCTGTTGGCACCGCGGCTGTTGTCGGTGGCTTCGCGGCCTGGGCGGTCTGTTGCCAGCTCGACGCCCTTGAGGCGGCTTTGTCGATGCGTCATCGTCGCCACCGGGGACAACGGCTCCGTGGCCGAACCGCGCCTGAACAGGCGTGCCATGGAAGCGTTGGCGACAAGAATCCATTGATCTTTCATGGGCAGGCTCCTGGGGTGGTGTTCGCATCTTGCGCGTCCTCACGGCCGCCGCATTTGCGCCAGCGCAAGAGACCGGTGCGGCGATCCGTTCGAATCCTATACATCCCGACGCGTGAGGTTTGCTCTGCGTCAAGGCCGCCTGCTGGCCGTCGTGCCTCAATCCTCCCTATCAATCGAGGCCAGCATGAAAAAATGGAAGTGGACGAACCTGAACGTTGGAGCCGTATGGTTCGCGATGGCGCTCGGCTTCCTGGTTTGGGAGTATTGGATGCAGGGCAGAAGCGTCGAGATGCTCCCCTACAGCGCCTTCGAGCGCCAGCTCCAGGACGGCAAGATCGCCGAAGTGACCATCGGCGACACCGTGATCACGGGTCGGCTCAAGGAGCGCGACCCCGCGGGCAAGGAGCTCGTTGCTTCGACGATGGTGGAGCCGCAGATCGCGCAGCGGCTCTCATCCTTCAACGTGCCGTATCAGAGAGTTCACAGTTCGACCTGGCTGCAGAACCTGTTGTCCTGGCTTCTTCCCACCCTGCTGGTGTTCGGAGTATGGAGTTTCCTGGCACGCCGCGCTGGAGGCGGAATGGGTGGCGGCCTGTTGGGCATCGGCAAGAGCAAGGCCAAGGTCTACATGGAGAAAAGCACCGGCGTGCGCTTCGATGACGTGGCCGGGGTGGACGAAGCCAAGGAGGAATTGCAGGAGATCGTCGATTTCCTGAAGAACCCGAAAGAGCATGGCCGACTGGGCGCGCGCATTCCCAAGGGCGTGCTCCTGATGGGGCCGACCGGCACCGGCAAGACCCTGCTCGCGCGCGCAGTGGCAGGCGAGGCGGGCGTGGTCTTCTTCTCGATCAGCGGCTCCGAGTTCATCGAGATGTTCGTCGGTGTCGGGGCAGCGCGCGTGCGCGATCTTTTCGAACAGGCGCGCGCGAACGCGCCCGCCATCATCTTCATCGATGAGCTCGACGCGCTCGGCAAGGCCCGCGCCGCCTACCCGGTGGCCGGCGGGCAGGACGAGCGCGAGCAGACGCTCAATCAGCTCCTGGTCGAGCTTGACGGCTTCGATCCGAGCGTCGGCGTCGTACTGCTGGCCGCCACCAACCGCCCCGAGACGCTGGACCCGGCCCTCCTGCGTGCCGGTCGCTTCGATCGTCAGGTGCTGGTCGATCGACCGGACCGCATCGGGCGTGCAGCGATCCTGAAAGTGCACGCAAGAAAGATCAGCCTGTCTCCGGATGTGGATCTCGATCAGGTTGCCGCCATCACGGTGGGATTTGCGGGTGCGGATCTTGCCAACGTGGTCAACGAGGCCGCGTTGGTGGCCACGCGACGCAAGGGGAGCGCGGTGACGATGTCCGATTTCACCCGGGCCATCGAGCGCATCGTTGCCGGGATCGAGAAGAAGAACCGCATTCTTGGCCCGCAAGAGCGCAGGCTGGTGGCCACTCATGAACTGGGCCATGCACTGACCGCGCTGGCACTGCCCGGCGCCGACAAGGTGCACAAGGTGTCGATCGTGCCGCACGGCATCGGCGCGCTCGGCTACACGCTGCAGCGGCCTTCGGAGGACCGTCATCTGCTGCGACGCGCGGAGTTGCTCGACAAGCTGGTGGTGCTGCTGGGCGGGCGCGCCGCCGAGATGCTGGTGTTCGACGAGCCTTCCACCGGCGCGGCCGACGATCTGGTCAAGGCCACGGACCTGGCACGCGACATGGTGCTGCGCTACGGCATGGATGGCGGCCTGGGCCCGGTCGCCTACGGCGAGCAGCCATCGGCTTTCCTGGAGCCCTCGGCTCACCCAAGATCCGTGCTGGGATCCTACGGGGCGAGCGAACAGACGGCACGGCAGATCGATAGCGCCGTGCAGGCCTTGCTGAAGGACGCCTTGGAACGCGCGACCGAGTTGCTGCGCGCGCGCCGCGCGGCACTCGACCGATGTGTGCACGTGTTGATGGCCAAGGAGACGCTGGAGGAAGCGGAGCTCCTCGCGCTGCTCTATGCGGATTCCGACGTGCCGGCTGCCCTGGCTGCCATCGCGTCGCCAGATTCCGCCCGCCAGGCGACCGCCGACGTTCACTGACATGAGAAGGCAACGGTTCATGCCAGGGACTTCATCTGCGCATCCTGCAGCCAGGCGCTGCATCGACGCGTCCTCCCGGCCATCCTGGGGAACGATCCGGTCTTCCAGCTTCTTCGCGATCCTTCGCAGCGACCCGTCCTTCCCTTGATGAAGCGCAAGGCACGGGTCGGGGGAGCCTTCTAGAGTGGGGCTGTCGATGTGCCGGAGCGCCATTCGGTGGGGCCGGGCTCGATGCAATGTTCAGCCCAATCCTGGAGAAATTCACATGAATGCCTTGACCCGCCTCGAACGAATCGACAACCTGTTTCCCGAAATGATGCGCCGCTGGGCCCGCCCGCTCCAGATGCTCGATGACATCAACGTGCCCGCCGACATTCGTGTCGACATCAGCGAGAACGACAAGGAGTACCTGGTCAGCGCCGAGATCCCCGGTGCGAAGAAGGAGGACATCCGCGTCTCGATCGACGGCAACTACGTTTCCATCGCCGCCGACATCAAGAAGGAGCAGGAGGAGAAACACGGGCGCACGCTGACCAAGGAAACCTATCACGGCAGTGTGTCGCGCGGCTTCACGCTGGGCAGCGACGTCGACGAGAAGACGGCCGTCGCCAAGCTGGAAGACGGCGTGCTGCGCCTCACGCTGCCCAAGCGCGAAGGCAGCGCCGCCCGCACATTGAAGATCGAGTGAGACCGGAAGCCCGAGCATGTGCGCCATGGAGACCCGGGGCCGCCCCCGTCTCCCCGAAGCGGCGAGCGCTATTGCGCGGCCTGCTTTGTTCTCCGCTGGCGGGAACCGCCGCGGCAAACGGCGTGCAGAGCAAGGTGCCCATCCTCGTCTTCCATCGATTCGCGGCTGCCGCGATCGACAGCATGACTGTGCGTGTCGCCAGGTTTCAGGCCCAGTTGAAGGTGCTGGAGAACCTGGCATGCAATGTCATCCCGCTGAGCGACTGGGTCGCGTGGCGGCGCGGCGAACGCGATTCCCTGCCACCGCGTGCAGTCGTGCTCACCGCCGACGACGGCCATCGCTCGCAGTTCGAGGTGATGGCACCGCTGCTGCACGCCTGCGGATGGCCGGTGACGTTGTTCGTTTATCCGTCCGCAATCTCCAACGCAAGCTACGCGATGACCTGGCCGCAACTGCGCGAGTTGCTTGCCGAGCCGGGCTTCGCGGTTCAATCGCACACATACTGGCATCCGAACCTGCTCAAGGAGCGCGACCGAATGTCGCCGGATGCCTTCCGACGCTTCGCCGCCGATCAGCTGCAACGATCCCGCGACACCCTTCAACAGCGCTTGTCTCGAACCGTCTCGTTGCTGGCCTGGCCCTTCGGCCTGAGCGATGAGGGTCTCTGGGCGCAGGCCGCCGATCGCGGCTACCAGGCTGCGTTCTCCCTCGGCAACCGATCGGCCTCGAGACGAGACCCGATCTTCGCCGTACCTCGCCATCTGATCGTCGACAGCGTCGACGAACGCCAGCTCACAGACCTGCTGGAAGCGGCGTTCAAGAGCGGAGATGCGTCGTGAACAATCTGTTGCTGCGCGTGCTCGTCCTCGTGGGCTTGTGGAGCGTGGTATTTGGGGCCTGCGCGCTCGAAGGTGTGGTGCGCGACGCCGCCACCGGTCGGCCCATCGCCAACGCCAGCGTGGTTGCGGATGACGAACTTCGAAGTACGGACGGCCGGGGTCGATTCGATTTCGGTGCGGGCTTCGACGCGGCCACCGTCTCGGCGCGCGCAGTCGGCTACGTGCGAAACCACCAGGCGGTCCAAGGCGTCGTTCCCCTCGAGCTCGTGCTGACGCCGCTGCGGCCGAAGGCCTTGTACTTGTCGGTGTACGGCGTGGGAAGCGCGGCCTTGCGTCGCGACGCGCTGAAGCTGATCGAAGAGACGGAGTTGAATGCGCTGGTCATCGACGTCAAGGGAGACCGGGGCCTGGTTCCCTATCGCAGCGCCGCGCTGGCGTCGTCAGGCCTGGCGCAAACGATCGTCACGGTCGCCGATATGCCCGCGCTCATGCAGAGCCTGCAGGAACGCGGCCTGTACCTGATCGCGCGGATCGTGGTGTTCAAGGACGAGCCGCTGGCGATGTCGCACCCGCAATGGGCCGTGCACGACACGCATGGCGCCGTCTGGAAGGACCGCGAGGGACTGCCCTGGATCGACCCGTTCCGCCGCGAGGCGTGGGAGCGAAGCCTCGCGCTGGCCGAGGAGGCGGCGCGACTCGGCTTCGACGAGATCCAGTTCGACTACCTGCGCTTTCCGGATGCGACGGGCCTCGTGTTCTCCGAGCCCGACACCGAGGCGGCGCGCGTCGCCGCGATCGACGGTTTCCTCGATGCGGCACGGCGACGCCTCTTGCGCTACAACGTCTTCGTCGCCGCCGATATCTTCGGCTACGTCGCCTGGAACAGCAACGACACGCACATCGGCCAGCAGCTCGAATCGATCGCCCAGCACGTGGACTACCTCTCGCCGATGCTCTATCCGTCTGGCTTCACCTTCGGCATACCGGGCCACCGCGATCCCGTCGCGGCTCCCTACGACATCGTGCGGCACAGCCTCGAGCGGGCCCAACAGCGCACCGGGCTCCCGGGCGTTCGATTCCGGCCGTGGCTGCAGGTCTTTCGCGACTATGCGTTCGACCGTCGCGCCTTCGGAGAGCGCGAGATTCGCCAGCAGATCGAGGCGGCCGATGCCGCGGCCACCGACGGATGGATGCTGTGGAACCCGCACAACCGATACGGCGACGAGGGGCTCGATCCCGAGCCCTTGCGCTCGACGCCATGAAGACCGCCTGGCTTCGTGCGTGGTCGATGCTGGGCGTGTTGCTCCTGGTGCCCCGCATCGCGCTGGCCGGCGATCCGGCTTTGCAGGACTGGACACCGATCGATGCGGCGGTCCGGGCACAGATCGCCGCGGACAGGCTGCCCGGCGCGGTGCTGGTGTTCGGCGATGCGGAACACGTCTGGCTGCGCCGCGCGTGGGGCGCGCGCGCACGGGAACCGCAGACCGAAGCGATGATGGTCGAAACCATCTTCGATCTCGCTTCGTTGACCAAGGTGGTCGCCACCACGACCGCCGTCCTGCAACTGGTCGAGCACGGGCAGCTGGAGCTCGATGCCCCGGCAGCGCGCTACTGGCCCGATTTCGGCGCGAATGGCAAGGAGGCCATCACGTTGCGCGAACTGCTGTCGCACCGCTCCGGGCTGCGCGCCGACCTGGACCTGGCCGACGATTGGACCGGACGGCCACAGGCACTGCTTCGAATCCTTGAGGAGGCGCCTGTCGTCCCACCCGGCACCGGCACGCTGTACAGCGACATCAACTTCATCGTTCTCGGCGAACTGGTGCGGCGCGTTTCCGGTCTGCCGCTCGAGGTCTATGCGCGCCGGCACATCTTCGAGCCCTTGGGCATGCACGACACCGGCTTCAGGCCATCGCGAAGCACGCGGCGGCGCGTCGCACCGACGGAGATGCTGGCGGGTCAGCCGCTGCGCGGCACCGTGCACGATCCGACGGCACGCCGCATGGGGGGCATTGCCGGCCACGCCGGCCTGTTCGGCACGGCCGGCGACCTGGCCCTGTTCGCGCAAGCCTTGTTGCGGCGCAGGGGCGTTCTCTCGTCCGCGTCAATCGATGCGATGCGGCTGCCGGAGTCGGTCGACTCCGCCGACTGGCGCGGCCTAGGTTGGCAGCTGCAGGCGCCGTTGGTCGCCAACAGGGACGAACTGGCGCCGCTCGGCGCGGTCGGCCATACCGGCTACACCGGCACCGGGTTGTGGATCGACTTCGTGCAGGGCCGCTTCGTCGTTCTGCTGAGCAATCGCGTGCACCCGGACGGTCGCGGCGATGCGCAGCCGTTGCGGCGGCAGGTGCTGGCGCTGCTGGCCAGCCTCTCGCCTCCGCTGGACGCGCCCGCGCGCGCGCAGCCGCCGGAGCCGCCGCGCGTCGCGACCGGCATCGATGTGCTGCGCGCCGAGGGTTACGCGTCGCTGGCAGGGCGCCGTATCGGCCTGATCACGCACCTCGCCGCGATCGATAGTCAGGGCTGGCGAACACTGGACCGGCTGCGCTGGGCACCCGGACTCACGCTGGTCAAGGTGTTCAGCCCCGAGCATGGCCTGTATGGCGACGCCGAAGGCGCCATCGCGTCGGGCACGGAGCCTTTCAGCGGGCTGCCGCTTGTGAGCCTGTACGGCTCGACGCGGCGTCCCGATGGGGCGATGTTGCAGGGTATCGACACGCTGGTGTTCGATACGCAGGACGCAGGCGCGCGCTTCTTCACCTACATCTCGACGATGGCCGAGGCCATGGAAGCCGCCGCGGAACACGGTGTGCGCTTCGTTGTGCTTGATCGGCCGAACCCGATCCGCGCCGACCGCGTCGGGGGACCGGTGCTGGACGATGGGCGACAGTCATTCACGGGCCCCGCCGGCCTGCCGGTGCAGCACGGCATGACAGCAGGCGAACTGGCACAGTGGTTTCGCGACGAGATCCGTGCACGACGAGGGCTCGATGTCGATTTGCAGGTCGTTGCGCTGCGGGGCTACCGGCGTGCGATGTGGTTCGATCAGACGGGGCTCGACTGGGTACCGCCCTCGCCGAATCTGCGGACACCGAGGACGGCCGTGCTGTACGCCGGCGTCGCATGGGTCGAGGGTGCCAATGTCAGTGTCGGCCGCGGCACCGAGCATCCGTTCGAGTGGCTCGGGGCACCATGGATCGGCGCGCTGCGCTTCGCCGATGCGCTGAACGCGGCAGCCCTGCCGGGCCTGCGATTCGAGCCCGTCGATTTCACCCCGGCTGCCGGACCGTACCGTGGACGACCCTGCCATGGTGTGCAGATTCGCGTGACCGACCGCAACCTGGTGAACCCTTCCATGCTGGGCGCGCTGCTGATACGCACGCTGGCCCAGCTGTGGCCCGGATCCTTCGAGGCCGATCGCACGCTGGCGCTCGTCGGGTCGGAGCAAACACTGCGTGAACTGCGGGCAGGGGCCAGCCTTGCGGACGTCGAAACCCATTGGCAGCCGCGGCTGGACGAGTTCCGTGCGCGCCGCGAACGCTATCTGATGTATTGACAGACACGCCGCGGCGCGTACACGACGACGGACGTCGGTCGAATATTGCGAGAAACCTTGATCGAGATCATTGGTGCGAACTCGCGCAAGCGTCAGAGTCAAACGTTCATGGCCGTCGTGCATGCCTGACTGCCCGGCCAGAAGGGATTCGATGACGACAGACGCCCGGAGCGCGCGGCAGCGCGCCATGCCATCGCGCGATCTCGCGGTGCATCTCCAGCGCGCGCGGGATAGCGAGCGCGCCCACCTGGCACGCGAACTCCATGACGAGCTCGGTGCCATTCTCACTGCCGCCAAGCTGGAACTCGCCTGCCTGCGAACGCGGTTCGGACCGACGGGCAGCGAGATCAACCAACGCTTCGAGCATCTCAACGCGACGCTCAACAGCGGGCTGGCATTGAAGAGCCGGATCGTGGAGGGCCTGTGTCCTTCCTCGCTCGCGAGAATGGGACTGCAGGCGTCGCTGGCCGCCCTCGTGCGGGACTTCAGCCAGGGCGCCGCCATTCCGGCCACCTGCACCTGGTGCGACGTCGCCCTGGCCCCTCCGACTCAGCTTGCCGTCTACCGGCTGGTGCAGGAGTGCTTGACCAACATCGGGAAGTACGCCGGTGCCAGCAGGATCGAGGTGAGCCTCCTCGACGCCGGTCGCAGTGCGGTCGTCATGGTCTTCGACAACGGCGTGGGCTTCGACGTGGCGCGGACGAATCCTGGTCAAGGTCTGGCAGGCATGCGGCAAAGGATAGCGGCCTGCGGCGGTCAGCTGCGAGTGGTGTCGTGCCCCGGCAAGGGTACGCGGATCGTGACGGTGGTCCCGAAGCTGCAGGTCGAGGCAGGCGGGACGACATGCCATCCCGGCGAGGAGGCCGAGCCCCGTCAGGTTGCAAGGCTCGTGCGAAGCGTTCAGTGCGACGAACCATCGCCTTGAGTCCACCGGCCCGACATCGAGCGACGAGAAAAGTTGTGCATCCGTCGTGCGCGCATCCTTTGCGTGACGGTCCCACAAGGCTCGAGCGAAATGCCGACTTGGGATTCATCGCTGCGCCTCGTGAAGCCGCGAGAGCCGTGCCTGGAGACGATGCCAGCCACGCTGCCGACCATCAGCGCAGTGACATCGACGAGGATCGCCGGCAACGCGACGCCGCCCGGCGAAGCCGGGTACAGCGGCGTCCAGACCGGATCGAACTTCGCCTTGTAGCGGCGCAGACCCTCGAGGCCGGCCGAGGTGTATATCCAGTAGCGCACCGCGGCTCCGGTGATCAGCGTGTTGCCGAAGTTGTTGCCCAGGGCGTTGGAGATGAATGCCGTCGCTGCAATCGACGCCCGGGGGCACGCGGCGGTTGATGAATCGCATGGCCAGCAGGTCGTAGCCGCTCAGCACCGCGTAGCCGACCACGGTCAGCGTGGCGGCCCACCCCAGCGACGCTGCCGGCATGGCCGACAAGACACCGAGCAGATCGTAGTGACGCTGCGCACGCAGCCAATCATGGAGCACCCACAGCGAAAGCGCGAAGACGACGATCCCGACGAACGGACTCGCCTTGCGCAGCAAGCGGAAGGGCGCGGCGAGCCACCGGCTAGCGTCGCACATAGAAGAACCGCTTGGCCACCTCGGCCGCCGCGACATAGGCCAGGGTCAGGACGATCATCGCAATCACCACCGCTGCGGGCAGCGGCACGAAACCCAAGACGGCTACGAACGGCAGGTACGGCAGCGCGAGCGCCGTGCGCGAGGCCACGCCGAGCACACCGCCGCCCGCAATTGCTCCATCAGCCGCCCGGGCGGGAGGCTCCAGTAGCTCCCTGCGCGGGGGAACGGCGCGCATCAGCGGCGGCACGTGCGCGAATGGGCGATGGCCGGCGTCCCGGCTTCGACCTCTGCCGCGATGCCCGCCTGCAGCAGCGCGAGCGCGCCGGCAGGATCGTCGGCGAACTGGAACAGCGCGAGGTCGCCCTGAGCGATCATGCCGTGGCGCACCAGCGCCTCGAAGTTGATGACTTCCTTCCAGTAGCTGGAGCCGTAGAGCACCACCGGGATGGGCCGCTCGATCTTCCCGGTCTGCGTGAGCGTCAGGATTTCGGTCAGTTCGTCGAGGGTACCGAAGCCCCCGGGGAAGACCACCAGGGCGCGCGCGAGATGCGCAAACCAGAGCTTGCGCATGAAGAAGTAGTGGAACTCGAGGCTCAATTCGCGGGTGACGTATCGATTGGGCCGCTGCTCGTGCGGCAGGCCGATGTTGAGGCCAATGGTCCGGCCACCTGCCTCCGAGGCGCCGCGGTTCGCCGCCTCCATGATGCCGCCGCCGCCCCCGGTGCACACGACATACCGGCGCCCGTGCGATGCCAAGTCCTTCGACCAAGTGGTGACCAGCCGCGCGAGCTCTCGCGCCGCTTCGTAGTAATGACCCAGCGGCCCGGCTGCGGCCAGCCGCGCGGAACCGAAGAACACGATCGTGTCAGCGATCCGTTGACGCTGAAACGCCTGCATCGGCCCCAGGTATTCGGCCAGGATCCGCAGCGGGCGCGCAGCTTCGCTGTTCAGGAATTCCTCGTTCCGGTAGGCGAGCGGGTGCGTCATTGCCGGCCTGTTCGCGGCGACTACGACCTCTTGCACACGATCTCCGGCCAGAGCGCGCTCGACCGGGGGTTGTAGTGCCAGAGGATCTTGATGATCTTCGCCTTGCCCTTGGCCTCGTGCTCGACGTCGGCATCCTCGGGGATCACGAGGGTCTGTCCGACTTTCGGAAATGGTCCCGCGTAGGGATGATGCGTCGTGCCGACCTGCACCTCGCAGGCTCTTCTTCCCGAGATCTGGATCGTGATCTTCATGAAGCTTTCCCGAAACCGGAGCCGGCCGTCATTCCGTCACTTCGTCCAGCCTGCGGTGCCGACGGCCGGAACGCGCAAGGGCATCGGCTGGGGCGGCTGCGGGGCGCCTTTGGTTTCGGCGACCTCGCGCTCGATGCCGCTGCGAATCACTGCGACGAGGCTGGCCAGTTCCTTTGCGCTTGCGTCCATCAGGTCGTCGAGCGAGACGATGCCGGTCACGCGCTTCTCGGCGTCGGTGACCAGCACGCGCCGTACGCCATAGGCCTGCATCACGGCCATGGCGCCGGCCATGTCGGCTTCTTCAGGGACGCTGGCGATATTCTCGCTCGCCAGGTCGCCGATCTTGATGCCGGCAGTCTCCAGCCCGCGCGCCAGCACGTCGATCACAAGGTCGCGGTCGGTGACGATGCCGCTCACCGAGGGGCCTGCCGGCGTCTGGCTGGTGACGATCAGGGCGCCGACGTGGTGTTCCCGCATCAGGCCGGCGGCCTGGGCGAGCGTGCTGTTGCTGTCCAAGGCGATCATGCGGCGCGTGCAGATGGAACCGATGTTCATGCGTTTCTCCCGAAGGGGTGGGACGGGGCGATCGTCGTTTCAGGGCTCGCCGGCGGCGGGCCAATAGAGGGTGGCCTGGGTGGCGCCCTTGCCGACGCGAAGGGTCTTGGTGCGCGTGAGCCCCGCATAGGTCGCCACGACGCGGTAGACGCCCGGACTCAGCGCCACGTAGAACAGGGGACCGCAATCCGCGAATGGGCCCCAGGGCGCGCTCCGCCCCTCGGGCTCGATGGTGACGGTGACACCCGCGAGATAGGCGCCGGTCTGGGCCTCGGCGAAGGTCAGGCGCAGGTTGTACAAGCCCTGCTTCGACTGCATTTCCTGTTGGCCTTCGTCGCTGATGCCTCCGCTGGAATGCGAGCCGGGCGCGAGCACGGGTAGCAGGGCGGCGGGCGCGGATTGCGATGAAGCTTGCAGCGTCACCAGCGCGGCAGCGACGAGGAGGGCGGATCTGCGAATGTTCATGGGGGATGTCCTCCGGGTTCCATGTGGCGCCATTCTTGGGACAAGGAGTCCGCGCGCGGTTGCGCCAGATCAACAACGGAGCGCTTCGACGGGAAACACGGTGCCCATGGACAGGGGTCGCAATCGCCCTGGCGCCGCGCCTGCGAATGCCTTGACGCAGCGCAAGGCGCGGCGCGCCGGGCGGTGCAAGCATGCAGCCCATGGAGCGCCCTTGCGCAAGACCGGGGTGGGTCGGTCGAATGGTCACGTTCGCCCTCGGCGTGCTGCTGGGCGGTTGTGCACTGCTGCCGATGGAGGCGCCGCGGCCTGCCTCGTATGCGATCGACCGTCCGGAGCAGACATTCCTGGGACGCGCATTCGCCGACCAGCTCCCGGCCGGTGAATCGGGTTTCCGCCTGCTCGTGTCGGGCGAAGAGGCCTTCGCGGCGCGCGCGGCGCTTGCGGAGGCGGCGCAGCGCTCGCTGGACCTGCAGTACTACGTCGTTGCCCGGGACACGACGGCCACGATGCTCCTCTACCGTGCCCTGCGCGCGGCGCAGCGCGGCGTGCGGGTCCGCCTGCTCCTGGATGATTTGTATGCGGCCGGCCGGGATCGCGATCTCGCCACGCTGGCGGCACATCCCAACGTGCAGGTCAGGGTGTTCAATCCCTTTCCCCACCGCGGTTCCTTTGGGATGCTGCAGTGGCTGGACTTCCTCGGCGACGGGGCGCGCCTGAACCGTCGCATGCACAACAAGCTTTGGATCGCCGACAACGCGGTGGCCGTGCAGGGCGGGCGGAACCTGGGCGACGCCTACTTCAACGTGCGCAGCTCCGGCGGCTTCGCGGACCTCGACGTGCTGGCTGCCGGGCCTGTGGTGGCGCAGGTGTCGCGCAGTTTCGACGAGTACTGGAACAGCGAATGGGCCATCCCGATCGCGGCATTCCTGGGCGATCCGCCGGCGGCCGGCGAGGCCCATCGGCTGTACGCGGAAATGGCCGCGCATGCGGAGCGTTTTCGCCAGACGGACTATGTGCAGCGGTTGCGTGCCATGGATTTCTGGCGGGAGGTGCGCGGCGGCAGGCTGGCGCTCGTCGCCGCGCCAGGAACGGTTCTCTACGACGCACCGGGCAAGGGAAACGACGCAGCCACGGAGGGCGGGCAGATCGCTGCCGGAATGCGGCCGATCGTCGAGGGAGCGCGCCAAGAGGTGCTCCTCGTTTCGCCGTATTTCATCCCCAGCGAGCGAGGCGTTGCAGTCCTTTGCGGACTGGCGCGGAGGTCGGTGCGCGTGAGGGTGCTCACCAATTCACTGGCTTCCACCGATGTCCCGCTCGTTCATTCGGGCTACGCCCGCTACCGGCCGCGACTGTTGGCATGCGGGGTCGAGCTGCACGAATACCTCCCCGCCCTCAGGGCGGCGGGCAGCGCACGCCCAGGCCTGTCGTCCGGGGCCAGCCTGCACGCCAAGACCATCGTGGTCGACCAGCGCTGGGTGCTGATCGGCTCCATGAACCTGGACCCGCGCTCCCGGTCTGCGAACACGGAGATCGCCGCGCTGATCGAGAGCGAAGCGCTGGGACAGGAACTCGGAATCCTTTTCGAGGAGTCGACGGCCCTCGGCCTGGCATACCGCGTCGAACTTGCGGAGCCCGGCGCCGGCGACGCCGCGCAGGTCGTCTGGCATGGCCTCGTGGACGGCAGGCCGGTGCGCTATGCCAGCGAGCCGTTGGCCGCCGGCTGGCGCCGGCTCATCGCCGAGTTGCTGGGCAGGTTTGCCCCTGAGGACTTGCTGTGACGGCAGCCAGGCCCGGAGCGCACGGCCCTCGGCACCCAGGCCCGTCTCACGCAGGAAACCAAAGCGATGGAGAGGTTTCATGATGCCGATCGACTTCAATCAGCTTCGAGTCGCCATGGTCGACGACCAGATCGCAGGGCGGGGCGTGCGGGACCCGAAGGTCCTGGAGGTGATGCGCGTAGTGCCTCGAGAGATCTTCGTGCCGGAACCGCTGCGCGAGTTTGCCTACGAGGACTCGGCGCTTCAGGTCGATGCAGAGCAGACGATCCCGCAGCCCTACCTCGTCGCTGTGATGACGGAGGCCCTCTCGATCGGCATTCGCGCGAACGTGCTGGAGATCGGCACCGGCACGGGCTACACGACCGCGGTGCTTTCGCGGCTGGCCCGCAGCGTCTGTACCGTAGAGACCAGCGCCGCGACGGCGGCCAGGGCGGCGAACGCACTCCTGGCGCTGGGCTGCACCAACGTCCACTTCCTCCATGGCGACGAGAGCCACCGTTTCGCTCAGCACGCGCCCTTCGACGCCATCATGGTCAATGCCCCCGGCCCGCACGTGCCGCAAGCGCTCGGGCAGCAATTGGCGATCGGGGGGCGGCTGGTCATGTCCGTGGGCATCGACCCGGCCGTTCGGGAACTGGTCCGCGTGACGCGGGTGTCGGAGAGCGAATTCCGGACCGAGGACCTGGCGGACATCCGCGTCGCCGTTTCGGCCGCCGGATCGTTGCGGATCTCGACCCGTCGAAACAGAGGCGGCGCGCGCGGCTCGCCGGACATGCGACTGGCGAAGGCGGTCGCGGCGGGCTGCGAACGGTTCGACACGGTCGACTCGGTGGAGCTTGGCCCGCTGCTGGAGCGTATCGGCAACGCCCGCGTGGTGCTCATGGGCGAGGCGACGCACGGCACGTCGGAGTTCTATCGCATGCGCGAACGCATCTCGCGCGAGCTGATCGTGCGCAAGAACTTCAACTTCATCGCCATCGAAGGCGACTGGCCCGACGCCGCGCGGATCGACCGCTACGTGCGCCACGGACGGCACCGTCCGGCGAGATGGACGGCGTTCGCCCGCTTCCCGGCGTGGATGTGGCGCAACCAGGAGGTGCGCGGCTTCGTCGACTGGCTGCGTGAGCACAATGCAGGCCTCGGCACAGCCGAACGGGTGGCATTCCATGGCCTCGACCTCTACAGCCTGTACAACTCGATCCATTCGGTGGTCGGCTACCTGGAAGAGATCGATCCCCCGACCGCCGGCATCGCGCGGCAGCGCTACGGCTGCCTGACGCCGTGGCAGTCCGACCCCGCCAGCTACGGCTACGCAGCGCTGAACGCGAGGTACCGAAGCTGCGAGCAGGAGGTGGTCTCGATGCTCGGCGATCTGCTGCACCGGCAGCCGATCTACACGGGACACGACGGCGAGCGCTTTCTCGATGCGGTGCAGAACGCGCGGCTCGTCGCCGACGCGGAGCGCTACTACCGGACGATGTACTACGGCTCGCGCGCGTCGTGGAACCTGCGCGACAGCCATATGTTCGAGACGCTCGAGGATCTCCTGAGTTTTCATGGCCCGGCCAGCAAGGCCATCGTCTGGGCGCACAACTCCCACGTCGGCGATGCGAGGGCCACCGAGATGTCGCGACGCGGCGAGCACAACATCGGCCAGCTGTGCCGGCAGGCATTCGGGAGTGCGGCCTGCCTGATCGGCTTCGGCACGGACAGCGGCACGGTGGCGGCAGCCAGCGACTGGGATGGGCCGATGGAGGTCAAGACGATCCGGCCCTCGGTCGCGGGCAGCTACGAACGCCTGTGCCACGAGGCGGAGGTCGCGAACTTCATCCTTCCGCTGCGCGGCCCTGCGTCCGCGGCCCTGCTGGACAGCCTTTCGCAGCCGCGGCTGGAACGGGCCATCGGCGTCCTGTACCGTCCCCAGACCGAACTGCAGAGCCATTATTTCCAGGCGGTCCTGCCGCGCCAGTTCGACGAGTACATCTGGTTCGACCAGACCCGCGCCGTCAAGCCCCTGGATACGGAGACCATCGAAGGGCTGCCGGAAACCTATCCGTTCGGGCTGTGACGGGTGGGGGCGAGTCTTCAGCCCGAGCCCGTCGCCACCCGCATCGCATCGGCGGAGCCCAGGTGCTCGTGCAGCATGGGAGCTGGTTCAGATCGGTCAGGAGGGCAGTCATCGCCGGTACCTCGTCTCAAGGTGCTGCGCCCATTTCTTCGCCTTCGCGATTCCGATCCGGATGGCCTTGCCGTCGTCGCAGCCCTCGGCGAGCAGTGCATTCGCGATCTCGATGGCCTTCAAGCGCACCGCGGGCGGCAGTCTGCGCATCGAGACGGGATAACGATCGGGTGTCCAGGGCATCGTCGGCTCCGAGATTCAGACCAGGTTGACTTCGGGTGCCGGCCTGCGCGCGCCGGCTTCGGCCAGTGCTGCGCGCACCGCGTCGTCCACCAGCGCGACGAACTGCAGGGTGGCGCGCACGCTCTCGGGCACGTCGCGCAGATCCTTGAGGTTGCGTGCCGGGAGCAGCACGGTGGCGAGGCCGGAGATGCGGGTGGGTCAGTACAGATCGGGGTCAAGACCCTGGCGCGCGTCTGCCGGCGCCTTCTTGGGCGCGTTCGCCACCATGCAGTCCGTGGTCAGCACCAGGCTGGCGATCGACGCGGCGTTCTGCAGCGCCAGGCGTGTCACCTTGGCAGGGTCGATGACGCCCATCTCCAGCATATCGCCGTACTGGCGCGTCGCGGCGTTGTAGCCGTAGCTTCGCAGCGTCGAAGCATCGACCTTGTCCAGCACGATGGACGGTTCATCGGCCGCGTTGCCGACGATGCGTCTCAACGGTTCCTCGAGCGCGCGCTGCACGATCTTGATGCCCGAGGCCTGGTCCAGGTTGGGAGCCGGCAGATCCGCCAGTTCGTGCCGCGCGCGCAGCAGCGCGACGCCGCCGCCCGGAACGATGCCCTCCTCGACGGCGGCACGCGTCGCGTGCAGCGCATCCTCGACGCGAAGCTTGCGTTCCTTCAGCTCGGTCTCGGTCGCTGCGCCAACCTTGATCAATGCCACGCCACCCGAGAGCTTGGCGATGCGCTCGTCCAGCTGCTTGCGGTCGTACTCGCTGGTCTGCGCGTCGCGCTCCTTGCGGATGGCGGCGACGCGATCGCGAATGGCTTGCGCATCACCCGCACCACCGATGATCGTCGTGCTTTCCTTCTCGATCACCACGCGGCGCGCACGGCCCAGGTTGTCGATCGTCGCCTTCGCGAGGGTCAGCCCGAGTTCGTTCGAGATGACCTGCCCGCCGGTCAGGACGCCCATGTCCTGCAGCATCGCCTTGCGACGGTCGCCGAAGCCGGGCGCCTTCACGGCGCAGGTCTTCACGACGCCGCGAACGCTGTTGACGACCAGCGTGGCCAGCGCGTCGGCGTCCACGTCCTCGGCGATCACCAGCAGCGGCGCTCCCGACTTCGCCGTCGCTTCGAGCAGCGGCACCAGGTCGTTGAAGCTCGAGAGCTTGTGGTCGCACAGCACGATCAGCGCATCCTCCAGCACTGCCGCCTGCTTCTCGGCGTTGTTGACGAAGTAGGGCGACAGATAGCCGCGGTCGAACTGAAGTCCCTCGACGACCTCCAACTCGCTGACGAGTCCGGAACCATCCTCGATCGAAACGGCACCATCACGGCCCACTTTGTCCATCGCGTTGGCGATGAGATCGCCGATGGAGCGATCGTTGTTGGCGGAGATGGCTGCCACGTGCGCGATCTCCTGGGAGGTCGTGCTGGGTTGGGAGATCGCCTTCAGCTCGCGCACGACTTTCTCGACGGCGAGATCGATGCCGCGCTTCAGGTCCATCGGATTCATGCCGGCGGCGAGATACTTCAGGCCCTCCTGGATCATGGCGTGCGCGAGCACGGTGGCGGTCGTGGTGCCGTCGCCCGCCATTTCGCTGGTGCGCGCCGCGACCTCTCGCAGCAGCTGGGCACCCATGTTCTCAAAGCGGTCTTCCAGTTCGATCGACTTGGCGACGACCACGCCCGAATTGACGATCTGGGGCGCGCCGTACTCGTTGTCGATGATCACGGTGCGTCCCCGGGGTCCCAGAGTCACCTTCACCGCGTCGGCGAGCGTATCCACGCCGCGCCGGATCTTTTCACGGGCGTCTTCCCGAAAAAGCAACTTCTTGGCTGTCATGCTGGATCTCCAGTGGTCGCGACGACATGTCGCCCTTGGCTTTCAGGAGCCGAACGGTAAGCCCACCGGGCGCGCCGCGACTTGATCGTGCGCAAGTCACGGCCACGCGGCTGCTCATTCGCCGGAAACTGCGAAGCAGTTGCGCTGCATCAAGGTATGGGCCGCCGCCTTGCGCGATCCTGATCGCCCACTCGGGCATCAGATGGCGAACCGGTGAGATGTCCGCGCATGCAGCCAGTGTTCCGAGGAGTCACTCGATGTCCACCATTCCATTGAATCTAGAAAGCGATATCGTGGTGCTGCCTTATCCAGCCCTGTCGCAACACCTTTCCCTCGATCAGGCATTCAAGAAGCGGTGCAGCACGCGCGCGTTCCTGGATGACACGTTGACGCTGGACGCGATGTCCGCCTTGCTCTGGGCCGCGTTCGGCGTCAATCGGGAACAGCAGGGGGGGCGCACCGCGCCATCGGCACACGGCTGGAAGGAGATCGATATCTACGTGGTGTTGGCCGAAGGCGCTTACAGATACGAGCCTCGCATGCACCGCCTGCTCCTGGTCAGGGCCGAAGACGTGCGCAAGTGCGCGGGCACGCAGGATTTCGTCGCGGCCGCGCCAGTCAATCTCGTCTACGTCGCGGATCTCGCGCGCATGGTGGAAGTCCGGGAGGAGGATCGGCCCTTCCTGGCCGGCGCCGATGCCGGCTGCATCGCACAGAACGTGTATCTCTATTGCGCCGCGGCGGGCCTGGCGACGGTGGTGCGTGCGCTGATCGATCGACGGCGTCTCGCGCATGCGCTCGGCCTGCCGATCAACCAGCGCATCACCCTGGCGCAGACCGTCGGCTATGCGAAGCTCTGAGGAAGGCGTCCGATGAAACAACCCCTCGAGATCATGTTCCTCGGCATGGAAGCGTCCCCGGCCGTCGCGTCGGTGGCGCGCGTGAAGGCGCTGAAGCTCGATCAGTTCTGTGCCGACATCATCGCGTGCAAGTTGAGCATCGAACTGATGGACAAGCACCACCAACAGGGCCGCCGCTTCGCCGTGCGCATCGATGTCACGATGCCGGGGCGGGAATTGAACATCAGCCGCGTCAACGATGAGGATGTCTATATCGCCTTGCGCGATGCGTTCGACGGCATGAAGCGCCAGGTCGAAGATGCGGTGCGGCAGGCCCGGCGCCGGCGCGGCGGCAGCGGCCACGGCACCGAAGAAGAAGCGCATCCGCCATGATGATTTCCCTCGCCCTGCGTGGCATGCTCGAGGACATCAGCGTGCGCGCCGGCGCCTCGTTCTCGGTGCGCCTGCCCGATGGCAGTGGTCTGGCGGTCGGTCCCCGGGAGCCCATGTTCACGATCGTGTTCCGGACCGAACCGGCGCTGCTGGCCACTGCGACGCGGGGCCATATCGGACTGATGGAGGCCTACTTCGCAGGTCGAATGGTTGCGCGCGGAGATCGTGCGCCGTGGCCTCGGAGCGAAGCTCTGGATTCCCAGCCTCGCGTTGGAGCGCGCCGGTCTGGAGGTCGTGGACATCGAAAACCTGCGGCGGCACTACGCCCCCACGCTGGACGCCTGGGTTGAGCGCTTCGAACAGCGATGGGATGCCATCACGGCCGGCGGTGCAGTGGCCGGCGTCGGCATCGAAGCCACCTCATTTGGCCAAGGGCTGGTGCACCACACCCTGCGCGAACTCGACGTGCTGCTGCCCGACGGCAGTATCGTCACCTGCACGCCGGACAACGAGCACCGGGATCTCTTCTTCGGCTTTCCCAATTCGTACGGTTCCCTGGGCTATGCACTGCGGCTGGTGCTCGAGACGGTGCCGGTGAAGCCCTGCGTGCGAGTCGAGCACCTGCGCTTCGGGCAAGCCGATACTTTCTTCGCCGCGCTGGAGCAGCACTGCGCAGGCGATGCGGACTTCATCGACGGCGTGGTTTTCGATTCGCATGCGCTGGTGCTCAACCTCGCGCGCTTCATCGACGAGGCGCAGGCGCCTTCGCTCAGCGACTATGGCTTCGAGCGCATCTATTACCGCCCGCTGCTCGACACGCCGGTCGACCACTTGGCGGTGCGCGACTACATCTGGCGCTGGGACACCGATTGGTTCTGGTGCTCGAAGAATGTCGGCGCCCAGAACCCGCTGCTGCGCCGCCTGGTGTTCGGCCGCTCGCGCCTCAACTCGCGGACCTACACACGGCTCATGCGGTGGAACGCACGTTGGGGCATCACCCGCAGGCTGGCGCGGTTGCAGCTCAGTCTGCTTGGGGACGGGCCATGACGATCAGCCCTGTCCATGGAGCCATGCGCTTTCAGTCTTGCAGCACGCGGTAGAAGAAGGTGGTGTCGCAGTGCCCACCCTGCGGCAGCAGGGCGTATCCCGGAATCGTTCCGCAGCGCTGCCAGCCGCAGCGTGCATAGAGCCGCTCGGCGTCGCTGCTCGAAGTGTCGAGCACCAGCAGCGATTTGCCGCACGCGCGCGCCACCTGCTCGGCCGCCTGCATCAGCGCATCGCCCCAGCCGCGGCGCCGAGCCCTGGAATGCACCAGCATCTTTGCGATCTCCGCGCGGTGCGGCTGATTCTCCGGCAGCGCGAGCACCAACTGGACCGTGCCGACGATGCCGTCGGCGTCTTCGGCCACCAGCAGCGCGCGTTCGCCGCGTGCCACGCTTTCGGCCACGCCACGCCAGAAGGCGAGCGCCTTCGGCGCGGGCAGGGGCTGCATGAAACTTACCGAAGCGCCGCTTTCCACGCAATCGATCAGCAGCGCCGCCAATGCCTGCAGTTGGGCCTCGGTCGGGGACTCGAGGCGGCGCACGCCGGCAGCAGGGGTGTTCATGGGCATCTCATCTCCTCAGCACAGGCTGGCTGGTGATCACGACGGCATAGCGCGCTGCCTTGCGCGTCGGATTGTGGTAGCTCACCGGCCGGTCCAGCACCAGCGCCAAGCAGTCGCCCGTGCCGAGTCGGTGCAGGTCCTCGCCGACGGTGATCTCGATGGTGCCGTCCAGCACCCAGACCTGCTGGTCGATGCGCGTCTCGCGCGCGCCGGACTCGTAGGCCACGCGCGCCTTGGGCGGAAAGAACACCTCGACGATCTGGATCGGCGAGGCCACGCCGCTGGGGGATACATTTCTCCGCACATAGCCGGAATGGGGGTCGCGCCACTCGGGCTGGTCGGCCAGGCGCGCCACCGGCTCCGGGCCAGGCTCGGGCGCGTCGAACAGGGCGGCCAGCGCCACGCCCAGCCCGGTCGCCAACCTTTCAAGCAGCACGGCCGTGGGGCTGCTCTCGCCGCGTTCGATGAGCGAGATCATCGAACGGCTCACACCGCAGTGCGCCGCCAATGCATCCAGTGACAGACCGCGGGCCGCGCGCAGATCCCGGACGCGGCGCGCGATGCGCGCTGCGAGTTCCTCGGGGGGCGATTCCTTCATGGTGGACAGAATATCCATGATGATGGATAGCGCGTCAAGCAAAGCAGGGCATTGCGTGGACCCACGGCGCCCTCGAGCGTATACATGCCACCATGCGAATGCCCCAGCCTCACGCCTTGCGCGCATTCATCCTTCTCTATGTGCTGATGTACGCTTCATTTGGCGTGGCGTCGCCTTTCTGGCCTCGTTTTTTTGAAACGCGAGGGATGTCACCCGAGCAGATCGGGGTTCTCCTGGGGCTGGGCACCGTCGTACGTCTGATTGCCGGACCGGTCGCGGGGCGCATGGCCGATCGGTGGCAGCGATTGCGTCAGGTACTGGCCGCGTCTGCCGCCCTTGCCGCCTGCCTTGCGTTCGGCCTTCCTTGGATCGGCGGGTTCTGGATTTTTCTGATCGTCCACCTGTGCCATGGCGCTGCGCTGACGCCAACCACCTCGCTTGCCGATGCCCTGGCGTTGGATGCTTCGAAATCGCGCGCTCCAGGAAAGGCCTTCGATTATGGCTGGGTACGAGGTTCGGCATCGGCTGCCTTCGTGTTCGGAACGCTTGCCGCCGGCCAGGTGATCGGCTGGGCGACACTCACATCCATTGCATGGATGCATGGCGCCCTGCTTCTGCTCGCAGCAGCAAGCACCATCCTGCTGCCCACGCCGCACAACCACGTCAAGGCAGCCTCTGAACCATCATCCGCCAGAGCCATCGGACAGCTCATCGGGATCGTCGCGTTCCGGCGCATGGTCCTCATCGCGGCCCTGGTTTACGGCAGCCATGCGATGCATGACGCATTCGCGGTCATCCGGTGGAATGCGGCCGGCGTGAGTTCGACCACGATCAGTCTCCTGTGGTCGGAGGCCGTCATTGCGGAGGTGGTGGTCTTCGTCCTGATCGGACCTCGATGGGTCGATGCGCTCGGCCCGAGCGGTGCAGCCGCCATTGCGTGCGCAGCGGCTGTTCTGCGATGGCTCGTGGTGGGGTCCTCGACCCATCCTGCAGCGCTTGCGATCGTTCAGCCCTTGCATGGACTGACCTTTGCACTTCTGCACCTTGCTTGTATGCGCCTGATAGGCACTGCCGTGCCTCGGCATCTTGCCGCTACAGGACAGGCCATCTATGCACTCGGACCGGCGCTGCTCACAGCGTTGCTGACGCTGTCATCCGGCGTCCTGTATGCGCGGCTCGGAGCCGGCGCCTTCCTGCTGATGGCGCTGCTGCCGGCCCTTGCTTTGCCGCTGTGCTCGCGATTGAAAACGCCACCTCCGCTTCGAAGCGAGGAATAGGGCCGGTGGCGCCGACTGGCGTTCCCATGACAGCGTGGCCGTCTTCGTGAGATCGCTGAGCTTCGGCCTGCCGGGCGCCGCGATTGAAATTTAGTGTTAACGAAGCCGGCCCGGATACAGAGGCATACGCAAGCCGGTCGCCAGGCCGCCTTCGCGCAGAACAATCGCGCGGTCGGTTCGGAAAGCGCACGCGGTCCGGCTGACGACCAACACTTCGGATTTCAGGAGATCTCAATGACCGCTTCCCGACAGCTGCCCCGCCGTTCGTTCCTCGGCAAGGCGGCGCTCGGCATTGCCGCCGCCCAGCTGACTTCAATCGTGCCCGCTTTCGCGCAATCGGCCGCGACAGGCAACGCCAAGCGCCTCGAGCCGCTCAAGAACATCGAGGCCGGCAGCCTCAGCATCGGGTATTTCGAGGCAGGGCCGGCCGATGGTGCCCCCGTGATCCTTCTTCACGGCTGGCCCTACGACATCCACATGTTCGTCGACGTCGCACCGCGGCTGGCCGCCGCGGGCTTCCGCGTCATCGTGCCGTATCTGCGCGGGTACGGAAGCACACGCTTCCTGTCGGCCGAGACGCCGCGCAACGGGCAGCAGTCGGTGGTCGCCGCCGACATCCTCGCGCTGATGGATGCGCTGAAGATCCAGGTCGCCACCGTCGCCGGTTGCGACTGGGGCGCGCGCACGGCGTGCATCATGGCCGCGCTGTGGCCGGAGCGCGTGAAGGCGCTGGTGTCGGTCAGCGGCTACCTGATCGGCAGCCAGGAGGCCGGCAAGACCCCGCTGCCGCCGCAGGCCGAGTTGCAATGGTGGTACCAGTACTACTTCGCGACCGAGCGCGGCCGCGCGGGCTACGAGAAGAACCGCCACGACTTCGCCAAGCTCATCTGGCAGCTCGCATCGCCGAAGTGGAACTTCGATGCGGCCACCTTCGAGCGCAGCGCCGTGGCGTTCGACAACCCCGACCACGTCGCCATCACGGTCCACAACTACCGCTGGCGCCTCGGCCTTGCCGACGGTGAGGCGAAGTACGAGGCGCTCGAGCGCCGGCTGGCCAAGGCACCGGCGATCGGCGTGCCGACGATCACGCTCGAAGGCGATGCCAACGGTGCGCCCCATCCCGAACCCGCCGCCTATGCGAAGAAGTTCACGGGGCGCTACGAGCATCGCCTGGTCAGCGGTGGCATCGGCCACAACCTGCCGCAGGAAGCGCCCGAGGCCTTCGCCAAGGCCGTGATCGACGTGGCGCGCGGGTGAATCGGCGCGAGGCGGAGCGGCGATGGCCGGCTGGCCTCATTCCGGTTGAATGCCCGCCTGCTTGACGACCTTGCCCCACTTGGCGAGGTCGGACTTGATCAGCGCGGCGTACTCCTGCGGCGTTCCGCCCTGGATCTCGATGCCGGCAGCCTCCAGCTTGGACCGCACATCGGGCAGCTTCAGCGCAGCGTTGATTTCGGCGTTGAGCTTGGCGACGATCGCCGAGGGCGTGCCGGCGGGCGCCAGAAACCCGCCGTTCGTATTGGCGTCGTAGCCTTTGAAGCCCTGTTCGTCCGCCGTCGGTACGTCCGGCAGCGACGTCGTTCGCTTGCGGGTCGACACCGCGATCGCGCGCGCATTGCCGGCCTTCACTTGCGACTGGATGGCGCTGATCGTGTCGATGTAGAGCGCGGTGCGTCCGGCCAGAAGATCGGGATGGGCGGCGGCGGAGCCCTTGTACGGCACCAGCAGCATCTGCACGCCGCTCGCCATGCGGAACATCTCGGCCGCCATTTCCTGTGCGCTGCCGCGGCCGGAGGTGGCGACCTTGGCCTCGTCGGGATGGGCCTTCATCCAGGCCACGAACTCGGGCAGTGTCCTGGCGGGTATTTGCGGGTAGATGGCGAACACCAGTGGAACCTCGTGGGTGTACACGATGGGCTCGAAGCTCTTCTCCGGGTCCCAGCCGAGGTTCTTGAACAGGAACTTGTTGATGTTGTGGCTGCCGCCCACGATGCCGATCGTGTAGCCATCGGGCGCTGACTTCGCGAGCACGTCCGTGCCGAGGTTGTTGGACGCACCGGGCCGGTTGTCGACGACCACCGGCTGACCCATCGACACCGCCAGCTTGTCTCCGACGACGCGGGCGATGGTGTCGATGGCGCCGCCCGGCGGGGCCGGCACGATGATCTTGATGGCGTGGGTCGGGTACGCCTGGGCGGACGCGAAGTTCGGCATCACGGCCAGGGATGCCGAGAAGGCCAGGGTCTTGAACAGGGTTGCGAGTTGCATGGGTGTCTCTCTTGTCGGTAGGTGAATCGTCATGAAGCCGTGGCGCGCTCATCGCGGACCATGGCGCGCACTCGCACGGGCCTCAGGTGGTGAGGCTCATCGCCGGGCGTTCTCCAGCCAGCGCCTGCGCGATGCTTTCGAGCACCATCTCGCCCATCGCGGTCCGGGTCTCCCAGGTGGCGCTGGCGCGGTGGGCCTGAAGGGTCACGCGGTCGGACTGCCGCAGCGCCAGGGGGACCCTGGGTTCGTCGACGAACACGTCCAGCCCCGCACCGGCAATGCGGCCGGCCGTCAGCGCCTTGGTCAGGTCGTCCTCGTCGACCAGGCGGCCGCGCGCGACGTTGACCAGGAAACCGCGTGGTCCCAGGGCCTCGAGCACGGCCGCGTTGACGATGCCTTGGGCCGTGTCCGCCGCTGCACACAGCACCAGCGCGTCGGAGTTCCGCGCAAGGTCCAGCAGGTTCGGCACAAAGCTGTGAGCAACGTCGTCCATCGCGCGCAAGTCGGTGTAGGCGATCGGGCAGCCGAAGGCCGCGGCCCGCGCGGCGACGGCACGCCCCACACGGCCCATGCCGACGATGCCCACGCGCATGCCGCTGAAGCGCCGGGCCAGCGGAATGGCGCCCGGCTGGGGGAAGCGCTCCCACTGGCCGTCGCGCACGAAGCGGTCCCCGGCGCACAGGTTTCGGCAAGTGGCGATCAGCAGTCCGATCGCGAGATCGGCCACGTCCTCGGTCAGCGCTCCCAAGGTTGCCGTGACGGGCAGACCACGGGCGCGACAGTACGCCAGGTCCACGGCATCGGTGCCGACGCCGTTGATCGCCACGACCTTGAGGGCAGGCAGCTGTTCCAGCATGCCGCGCGAAATGCCGGTGTGCCCCCCGGTGATCACTGCGTCGATCGATGCGCCATGTTCACGCAGCCAGGCCTCCCGCGTCGATGCCTCGAAGCATGGGTGCACGGTGTAGCGCGCGGCGAGCTGGTCGTTGATCGCAGGGATCAGGATCGGATTGAGTTGCAGAACCTGGGGTTTCATAGGGAGGTGGTTCAACGGCACGGCGGCCTCATGGGTTTCGAGGCTGGCGCCTTCAGGAATGGATGCATGCTAGTAAATGCTTGATGCAATCGTCAATCTTGATCAATAGAATCAATATATTTAGCTTTTCCTGCATCCGACCATGGCTTCCTGGATTTCGATGGACGAGGCGTGCCGCCTCCTCGGGGTGCGGCCCCAGACGATCTACGCGTACGTCAGCCGCGGCAAGCTGGAGGTGATGGCGGACCCGGCCGATACGCGTCGCAGCCTTTACCGCGCCGAGGATGTGTCCGGCCTGGCAAAGCGCAAACAGGCCGGCCGCAAGCACGAGACCGTGGCTGCCAATACGCTCTTCGGGTCGGAACCCAGCATTCCCACATCGCTGTGCGCGTTCTTTCGCGGGCGCCCGTACTACCGCGGCCAGGATGCCGTGAGCCTGGCCCGAACGGCCAGCCTGGAAGAGGTGGCGCAACTGTTGTGGGGCGCCGGCCAAGCTGCAGATTTTTCATCGTCGAGCCCGACGCGCTCGGCCAAGCCTGGCCGGGCCGCCGCTTTCACGGCCTTGGCCGGCCTGGCTGCCACCGGACACTCCACCCGTGGACGCCTGACCCGGGTGCTGCACACCGAGAGCCAGGGCCTGGTGGGGCGATTGGCCGACGCGTTCGGCGCCCAGCCAGGACGCCAGCCGCTGCACCTGCGCATTGCGCAAGGTTGGAAGCAGTCGCCCAAGGCGGCGGAGTTGCTGCGAACCGCCATGGTGCTGCTGGCGGATCACGAGTTGACCAGCTCGGCGTTTGTCGCCCGCATTGCGGCATCGACCGGGGCCTCGCTGCCGGCATGCCTGCTGGCCGGTCTGACCACGCTCTCCGGCCCCCTGCATGGCGACGCCTCGGGCCGCGTCCAGGCACTGTTCAGCGAGGTGGAACGGCTGGGCGAGGAGCAGGTGGTGGCGCACCATCTGTCGACCGGGCTGCCAGTGGCCGGATTCGGCCACCACCTCTATCCCGAAGGTGATCCTCGCGCAGCCGCCTTGCTGGCGCTGTTCGAGCCGTCGAAGGTGATCGCGCGCTTCATCCGGAAAGTGACGAGCCTGACCGGCTTGCAGCCCAACATCGACGTGGCCCTCGCCGCTCTGGTCGCGAGCCATCGACTGCCGGCCGATGCGGCCTTTGGCCTGTTTGCCATCGCGCGCAGTGTCGGGCTGCTGGCGCACAGCCTGGAACAACTGGAGGTGGCGCAAGTGATTCGCCCGCGCGGGCGCTATGTGGGCCCGCTGCCCGAGACGCCGCAACACCCCCGGGCGCAGGCCTGACGCGCGTCACGATGGCCCGGCTGGCTTCCGGCCGCGCCGCCGCCACGGGCCGGCTGCCCCCGCTTCACACCTCGCTGCGCTTGAGCAGATAGTCGAGCCCGCCGACGCGGAACCAGCGGTAGCCGTAGGGCTCGAGCAGGATGCAGTGCCGTCCGCTGGCCTCTGCCTCGCTGTGGTCCTCCGAGAGAAGGTTGATGAGATGCTCGCCGCCTTCCCCGATGGTGCCGGCGGCCAGCTCGATCTCCAGCGGGTCTGCAACGAGGTTGTGCACGAAGAGCACGAAGTTGTTGCGCCAGTCGTAGCGCATCACCAGCACCGACGACTTGGCCTGCGGCAGCACCTTGAAGCTGCCCCAGCTGACCTCCGGAATCTCCTGGCGCATCCGCAGGGCCCGCTCCGTCCAGTTGAGCAACGAGTCCGGGTCGCGCCGCTGAGCCGCGACATTGACGTGCTCGTAACCGTAGGCACCCCCGGAGATGACGGGCCGCACGGGCTTGCCGGCCGCCGTGAAACCGGCGTGCGGCTCGGTCGACCACTGCATCGGCGTGCGTGCGCAGTTGCGCTCGGGCAGCGACAGGTCGTCGCCCATGCCGATCTCGTCGCCGTAGCGCAGTACCGGCGTTCCGGGCAGCGTCAACAACAGGCTGTACGCCAGCTCGAGCCGGCGCCGGTCGCTGCCGAGCATCGGTGCGAGGCGGCGGCGGATGCCGCGGTCATAGAGCTGCATGTGCTTGTCCGGGGCGAACGCGGCGAAGACCTGTTCGCGCTGGGCGGCTGTCAGCCGGCCGAGATCGAGCTCGTCGTGGTTGCGAAGGAACAGGCCCCACTGCGACGTGGCAGGCCGGGGCCGGGTGGCTTCCAGGGCCTTGACCAGGGGGCGTGAGTCGCCGCTCGCCAGCGCATAGAACAGGTGCTGGTTCACATGGAAGTTGAACATCATGTGGATGCGCTCGCCTTCGTCGCCGAAGTACTGCATGTTGATCCGGGGCAGCACGTTGGCCTCGCCGATGATGATGGCCTGGCCCTGGCGCCATTGCAGCAGTTCGCGGAACTCGCGCAGCATGTCGTACTGCGGCGCCGGCCGCGCGACGTCCGCGCCCTTCCTGGAGATCACGAAGGGCACGGCATCCATGCGGAAGCCCGACACGCCGAGCTGCGTCCAGAAGCCCATGATCTTCAGGATCTCCGCCTGCACGTGCCGATTGCTGGTGTTCAGGTCGGGCTGGAAATCGTAGAAGCGATGGAAGTACCAGCACTTCGCCACCTTGTCGAAGCTCCAGGTCGATTTCTGCACGCCCGGAAAGACCATGCCCTCGCCCGCATTGGCCGGCTTCTTGTCGGCCCACACGTACCAGTCGCGGTAGGGCGAATCGGGGTCCTTGCGCGCCGCCTGGAACCAGGGGTGCTGGTCGGAGGTGTGGTTGACGACGAGATCGATCAGCACGCGCATGCCGCGCTGGCTGGCCGCATGCGTGAACTCGACGAAGTCGCCGAGCGTGCCGAAGCGTGGATCGACGTTGTAGTAGTCGGACACGTCGTAGCCGTCGTCGCGCCCCGGCGAAGTCTGGAAGGGCATCAGCCAGAGGGTGGTGATGCCGAGTCCGTGGAGATAGTCCAATCGTCGCGTCAGGCCTTCGAAGTCCCCGCAGCCATCGCCGTTGGCGTCCATGAAGGTCTCCACCGACAGGCAGTACACGACGGCGTTCTTGTACCAAAGGTCGTTGATCATGGGGCTGCGCTTTCTGGACGGGTGTGGATGTGCTCCATGGAGGGCGGCACGGAGTCGCGCTCAGGGCCTGCCGGTCTGGATCTCGACATGGCTGCGCTCATGCCAGCGCACGCGCACCGGGCGCTTCGCGTCGGCGATGGTCTCCGAGTTCACGTCCTTGCCGCTGCCATAGTTGATCTGCCGGTCGGGGCGCTTGTTGAGGCTGATCAGCAGCACGATGCGGCTGCCCGCCGCAAGCTTGCGCGCGGTCACGCGCTCCGCGGTGAACGCCAGCAGCTGGCGCTCGCCGGCTCGGAGGAGCCGCCGATACACGCGATGGCCGGCGTAGCTGGCGCGGAAGTCGTAGGGCTCGAACAGCAGCTGGTATTCGCCGCTCGCCGTCTGCTCGTACAGCGAGACGTTGAAGTCCATGTCCTGCCGCGACGGCGTGATGTCGAACTCCCCGCGCAAGCTGCCGTCGATCTCGGTGTCCTTCGGCAATGGATCGCTGACGAAGGCGATGCTGTCGCGCATCGGCAGTTGCTTCAGGCGCAGTGCGTCGGGCCCGGGGAGGTGGACATCGCTGCGATCGGCGAGATCGACCGAGAGCCGCGTGCTGCCACCGCTTTCCGATGGCGACGGCGACGGCGCAAGACGATGCAAGCCATCGCGCTCACGGGTGTCGAGGTACAGGCGCAGCGGGGCGCGATCCGGCGCGTCCAGCGTCGGCACATGGCGCCACTCATCGGCGCCCATCACCTCGTAGTTGACACGATCCTGCAGCAGCGCGGGCTTCTTCGCGCGCTTGAAGACGTGGTCGAGCCATTGGTAGCGCAACTCGGGCAGATCGACGCGCGCGACCGGGTCGAGCGCGTAGCCGCGGAGCTGCCCCGCGGTGCCGAGACGGATCGATGCGGCGTCGTACGGGCCGAGCAGCAGTGTCGTGTCGGCCTGCGGCCGATGGCGACGATGCTCGCGGTGGAAGTACAACGCGCCGGCCTCGGCGCCGTAGTAGCCGGCGATGCCGAGCACCGGGATGTCGATCTGCGCAAACTGCTGCGGGGTGGGCAGGAACTTGCGCCAGTAGCGATCGTGGCTGGGGTGCGTCAGCCAGGTGCGGATCAACTTGTTGCGCTTGCCCAGCAAGACGCGGTCCACGTCCCAGTAAGGGCGATGGCCTCGGTACCAGCGTGCGTCGAGTGCCCGCCATCTCGCGTCCCGGGCGGCGTCGGCCGCGGCGTCTGCGCGCGGCGGCGCGGCCATCGCGTGTTCCTGGGCCCAGCGGACCATGGCATTGCGGTAGATCTGCCCCGCCATCGGGAAGTCGATGCCCGGCGCCATCGGCGCGATCGTGGCAATGGCCTTGAGTGCCGGCGGTTTCCTGCGCGCCGCGGCCCAGGCGGCATAGCCGGAATAGCCGTCGCCGAGCATGCCGACCCGGCCGTCGCTCCACGGCTGCCGAGCGATCCAGTCGATGACCGCCGCGGCGTCTTCGCCGTCGCGCACGAACGGCCACACGGCGCCCTTGCCGTCGGGCGTGCGCCCGCGCACGTACGCCGTGACGCCGACGTAGCCCTTGACGGCGCTGCGCTGCGCGTCGTCCTCGGCGGGATCGAGCGTGAAGCGCAGCAGCGTCGGCAGGGCGTCACCCGCGCGGGCGGGCCGCACGATGCTGGCGTGAATGACGACACCGCCACGCACCGGAATCCGGACGTCGGCCTCCGCCAGGTAGCGGCTGCGGTTTTCAGCCGCGATCAGCTCGGGCACCAGCGCAGCGACGCTGCGGCGGGACTCGTACGCAAGCCAGGCGCGCACGAGCGCCACGGCGTCGGCCTGCGGAACGCTGCCCCTTGCGCGCCAGCGATCGAAGGCTTGCCGCACCGGCTCCCTGTACTGCGCCAGCGGCCCTTCGAGCTGCGCCATCAGGGCCGCGGCTTGCGCATTGTCGAGCGGCGCCACCAGCTCCTGGAACGAGCGCGCGTAGGCCTTGGCAAAGCCGATTCGCTCGTTCGCGTCGATCAAGCGCGCACGCGCATAGATGCTGTCGAGGATCGCGCGTTCCGCCAGGGCGTCGAACGGCTTGCCTTGCTGGCGGCCGCGCAGCGACCTGCTGCTGTCGTAGGCCGCACGGTAGGTGCCGCTGACGATCTGCAGCGCGGTCATGTTGGCCAGGAAGACATCCGTGTCGGCTTCCTTGTAGACCGGCACGATGCGCTGCGCCAGGTCTCGCATCAGTTCCACCGCTGCGGCATCGTCGGGATCGCGCGGCGGCCGGAAGCCGAAATCCTGCGCCCAAGCCGGCAGCGCGAGCACCAGCAGCACGAGTGCACGAAGCACACGAAAGATCATGTCCACCTCCGTGCTGCGCACCGCGGTGCAAGCGCCGCTCATGGCAAATCCTCCGAGGCGGCGTCCGGCGCCTTGACCAGACGCACCACCTGCGTGAACAGCCGGTCGTGCGCCTCTCCGGCCGAGCCGATGTGGATGATGCCCGTCTGCGCGAGCTTGCCGTTCAGCACGTCGATGATGAGTTCGAGCGTGTCGTCGTCGAACGCGCCGAAGGCTTCGTCCATCACCAGCCACGACGGCGTCTGCAGCACCACGCGGGCGAAGCCCAGCCGCAGCTGCTCGTCCATGCTGAGCTCGTGCTCCCAGCGCCCCGTCGTGTCCAGCAATGCCTCCAGCCGCTGGAGGCCCACGCTCGCCAGCGCGGCCACCATGGCCTCCTTCGGGTAGTCCGACGGCTCCATCGCATACGACAGCGCTTCGGCCAGCGTGCCGCGGGGAAGGTAGGGCGTGCCGCGCGGCATGTAGTGGATCGTCTCGCCGCGGGGCCGCCGCACGGTGCCCGAACCCCAGGGCCAGAGGCCTGCAAGCGCCCGGAACAGCAAAGTCTTCTCGGCGCCGGGCGCGCCGAGGATCAGCAGGCGCTGACCGGCATGCAGGACGAGATCCGCGGTGTCCAGCCGATCGTGGCCGGTCCAGGCGCGGACCTCGAGCGCTTCGATCGCGAGGGTTCCGGGTTCGCTCTCCACGTAGGCGATGCGGCTGCCGCCCGGTCGTGCCTCCAGATCCGACGCCAGCACCTGGCGCAGGCCCGCGACGCGCAGCAGCGTGGCTCGCCAGTCCGCAATACTGCTGAAGTTGTCGACGAACCAGCGCAGCGACGATTGCGCCTGCGTGAAAGCGGCGGCCGCCATCATCAGGCCGCCGAACGAAACCTTCCCCGAGAAGTACAGCGGCGCGGCCACCAGGATCGGTGCGATGACGGTGACCCAGCCGAAGCCCGCGGTGACCCAGGTCAGGTTGGTCAGCCCGAGCACTACGCGCGACGTGGCGTGCAAGACCTCGCCGAGATGCACGGCGACGCGGCGCTTCTCGTCGGCCTCGCCGCCGGCCAGCGAGATGCCGTCGAGATGCTCGTTGATGCGCGTCAGCGAGAAGCGCAATTCGCCTTCGCGCGCATAGCGCTCCGCGTTGCGCGAGATCAGCCCGTTGCCGACCCAGTAGGTCATCAGCGAGCCGGCGATCGCATAGACGATCGCGGCCCACAGCATGAAGCCCGGCAAGGCATGGTCCTGACCGTCGTAGAAGATGCTGAAGTCCTTGGAGAGCACCCACAGCACGCCCGCGAAGCTGCCGAACAGCATCGCTGCCTGCAGCAGGCCCACGCCGAGGATGACCGACAGATCGCACAGCTTCAGCGTGTCGTCGTGCATGCGCTGGTCCGGGTGGGCGCCCATCGGGCCGCTGCCCTGGAGCCAGAACGCCCGGCGCGGCTGCAGCCACAGCCCCACGAGGTCGGCGACCAGGGCCTCGCGCAGCTTCAGCTGCAAGGTTTCGGTCAGCCACCGCTGCGCGACGTTCAAGACCAGCAGCACGCCTGCAATCACCGCGAAGATGCCGAGCTGCATGATGAAGTCGCGCAGGTCGCGGCGCGAGATCGCGTCGTAGAACGGCTTGTTCCAGCTGTTGAGCTCGATCTGCCCGTACGCCGTCAACGCGACGATCACGATGATCCCGGCCGCCAGCGCGGCCAGCGTTCTCCTGACCGTGGACACGCGCAAGGCGCCGAGCAGCTCGCCGACCTGGCGGACGACACCGGTCCTCACCGCCGGCTCCGCGTGGCTCGGCGACGACGCTGTCATTGGGGCTGCGGCACCTGGCATGCGGCCGCGATGCGGCGCGCCGAGACACAGGAAATAAAGGCGGCGTAGCTCCAGGCCAGGTGCTTCGCCGAGGTCTGCGCGCCGCTGCGCTGATCGAACTGCTCCGACAGATCGCCGCTGGCCGGCGTGTAGGCGCGGACGGTGGCGAGGTAGGCCTCGCCGCGTTCGAACCAATGGCGTGCGTCGCTGCCGCCCAGCGCGGCGGCGTGGAAGCACAGTTCGGCGGCGCCGAGCGTCGAGAAGTAGTACGCGCCGCCCGAGTAGTACACGTCGCCGGCGTACCGGCCCATCGCCGTCCCATGGCCTGCGGCACGGCCGTGGTTGATCGCATAGGCCGCATCGAACAGCGCGTCGAGCCGCGCCAGCGTCGCCTGCATGCGTGGGTCGCCGGGGCCGTGCGCGGCAGGCTTGCGTGCATCGGCCGCGCGCTGCGGGGTTTCGATGCCGAGGCTATGGATCGCCGACAGGATCACCGCGATGTCCAGCGCCTTGGGGCCGGGCTCGCCGTCCGCCAGCACGCGTGAACGGTAGTAGCCGCGCGTCGCATGGCGATCGTCCATTCCTTCGTGGACCCAGTAGCCGTCGAGCAGGCCGAGCACGGCCTGCGATTCCTCGCGGCAGTGCTGCGCCTGCGCCGTCTCGCCCAGGCCATGCAGCCATGCCGCGCCTTCGGCCAGCGCGGCCGCGGAGACGCGCAGGGTGTAGTAGTGATGGCCGCTTTCCTCCTCCCAGATGTCGTACGACGGCTCACGCCAGTGACGCAGCGTGAAGCCGAGGTCGAAGCGGATCAGGTCGGAGACTTCTGCCAGCAGCCCGGCGTCGAGGTGCCCGCCCGCCACCCAGCGCAGCAGCGCCAGTGCGCGCAGCGGCGCCCCGTCGTGCTGGGGGCGCGTCCAGCGGCAGATGTCGAGCGTGCCGTCGGGGTTCACCCGCGTCTCGGCGACCACTGCATCGCCGTAGGCGCTCGCAAGGTCGTCATCCTCGCGCAGGTACTGGAGGAACTCGGGGACCACGCACGCGCTGCGGCCCTGCACCGCGGCAGCCGCGCGCCCGTCGAGCCGGTTCAAGGCCAGGCTGAAGCGGGTGAAATCGCGCACATGCTGCAAGGCTTCGTCGCCGACGCGCCCGTCGACGTAGAGCAGGCGCAGCGCATCGACGATGACGGCGGAATCGCGGAACCAATGGAAGAAGTAGTCCGGGTCCGGGTCGTAGCCCGCGAGCACGGGCGAGGCGACGATGGCGCCGGGGATCGGCCGCACGGTCTGACCGAAGCCCGGCCGGTGCTTGACGATCGACACCGGCGAAATGCTGCGCACCATCTCGCTCGCCGAATGGCGCAGCTGTCTTTCGAGCCAGGACTCGAACGCCGGGTCTTGCACGTTCCCCGCGCTAGAGGTCATGCGTGGACGGTGCGAGATGCGGGCTGCTGAAATCGAGGCGGCGCAGCCCGGCCTGCACTTCGGGCACGCTCATGAACAGCTTCCACAGGAGGCCCGTCCGATGGTTCTCCATCATCACGACGATCGGGCCCTGGTCGATGGCGAGAAAGGTGTCGGCGAACCAGCCGCGCCGTTCGCAGAACGCATCGACGAAGCCGTAGTCCCGCCACACGCGCGCGCCATGCGCGGCGAGGAAATGCCGCGCCACCTGCATGACCTCGGCGGGTGCATACGGCAGGCTGGCAAGCGCGGCCGTCGGCGAGATGGTGCCGTTGTCGATGTCGGGCGCATGCGCGAGGTAGCCGTCGGGGTCGTCGCTGGCGGTCAGGCCCCAGCACGATTCGCCGTAGCCCGGATGGCCTTGGGGGTTGGCGATGCAGTGCGCGCGGTTGATCTGCACGTGGCGGCAATTGAGATCCCAGTAGTCGGCATAGCGATCCTTCAGGCCGCGCGGATCGAGGCCGCAGAACGTGTAGTGCGCGAAGAACAGCGGTCCGCCGAACGGCGGGCCGAGCGGCAGCTCGATGCCGTGGTACGAGCGCCCATTGGCGAAGTCGGGGCCGACCGCGAAGCCGCGGTGGTAGACCCGCGGATCGACCGCGTGGCGCGGCGCGGCCGCGGCCAGCACATAGGTGATGAGGCACTCGTTCCAGCCGCGCACTTCATGGTTCATCGCCCAGCCGTGGTTCGGGCTCCAGTGCCAGTACAGCACGTCCCGGCCACCCTGAGTGAACCAGTCCCATTCGACCTCGTGCCACAGCGTGTCGATGTCGCCGCGCAGGCGGCGCGCGTCGGGCGTGTCCTCGCTGAAGTACTGGCGCGCGCACAGCAGGCCCATGATGAGGTAGGCGGTCTCGACCAGATCGGCCGCGTCGTCCTTGGGGCTCATGGGGATCGTCGCGCCGCTCGCGCCGTCCAGGAAGTGCGGGAAGGCGCCGTGGTAGCGCGTGGCGCGCAACAGGGCATCGCGCATGCGCCCCAGGCGAGCCAGGGCTTCGTCGCGCGTGACCCAGCCGCGCTCGACCGCGACGATCAGGGCCATGATGCCGAAGCCCGTGCCGCCGATCGCGACCTTGTCATCGGCCTTGTCTTCGCGCGTGGGGCCCACGAGCGTGCGGCGGTCGAGCGCCAGGCCGCTGGCCGCGTCCGCACCGTCCCAGAAATAGCGGAAGGTCTGGCGTTGCACGGCCTCGATCAATGCGTCATCGGGCAGGGCCGCCAGTGCCCTCGGGTTCCTGTCATCCTTCAACACGAACAGCTCCTCTCGTCGACGGGTGTGTCACGTTTGGTTTCATCGAGTCGCCGGCGCCACGCGGCCGATCGTCCCCCGCAGCATGCCATTATTGAGCCCCCTTGGGTTCCGCTTTGGAGTCTTCGATGAGTCGTATCGACACCCTCATGGCCCGGATGACGCTGTCCGAAAAGCTGGGCCAGCTGACGATGGTTGCCTCCGGCTACACGGTCACCGGGCCGGTGCTGGCGGGCGACTCCACGCAGTCGATCATCGACGGCACCGTGGGCAATCTGCTGAACATGGTCGGCGCCGGGCCCACGCACGAGGTGCAGCGGCTGGCCATCGAGAAGTCCCGGCTCGGCATTCCGCTGCTGATCGGCCTGGACATCATCCACGGCCATCGCACGCTCTTTCCGATCCCGCTCGCGGAGGCGGGCCTGTTCGACGAAAGCCTGTGGGAGCGCACGGCGCGCGAGGCCGCGCGCGAAGGCGCGGCCGACGGCCTGGCGATGACCTTCGCGCCGATGCTCGACGTATCGCGCGATCCCCGCTGGGGCCGCACGGCGGAGGGCCCGGGCGAAGACGCGTGGCTCAACGCGCGCATCGCGCAGGCGAAGGTGCGTGGGTTCCAGGGGAGCGATCTGTCGTCGGCCGAAGCATTGGCCGCCTGCGCGAAGCATTTCGTCGCCTACGGCGCCGTCACCGCGGGCCGGGAGTACGCCGCCGTGGACATCTCCGAGCGCACCTTGCGCGAGGTCTACCTGCCCGGCTTCGCAGCCGCGGTCCGCGCCGGGGTCGCAACGCTGATGCCGGCCTTCACCGACCTCAACGGCGAGCCGATGACGGCCCACATCCCCTTGCTGCGCGACTGGCTGCGCGGCGAGATGGGCTTCGACGGCGTCATCGTGAGCGATTACAACGCGATCGCGGAGTTGATCAAGCACGGGGTCGCCGCGGACCTGGCCGATGCCGCGGCGCTGGCGCTGAAGGCTGGCGTCGACATCGACATGATGGCGGACGCGTATCGCAAGGGTCTGCCGATCGCGCTCGAGCGTGGCCGGGTGACGATCGAAGACATCGATGCGTGCGTGCGCCGCGTGCTGCGGCTCAAGGAGCAGCTCGGCCTGTTCGACGACCCCTACCGCCGCGGTGCGACCCCGGAGCGCCCGGCAGCGGTCGCCGAGCGGCGCGCGCTGGCGCGCGAGGTGGCCGGCAAGGCCATCGTCCTGCTGAAGAACGAGCGCGACGCGCTGCCCTTGCCTGCGGCGGCCAAGGCGCTGTGCGTCATCGGCCCGCTCGCGGACGCGAGCACCGAGATGAAAGGCCCGTGGTGGGGCGCCGGCGAACACGAGCCGGCGGTCAGCGTGCTCGCCGGCCTGCGCGCCGCGCTGCCGCACACCGACCTGCGCCATGCGCCCGGCGTCGCCATCGAGGGCGGCGACGACAGCGGCATCGAAGCGGCCGTCGCGCTGTGCGAGGGCGCCGACGCCGTCCTGCTGTGCCTGGGCGAGCGCGCGACGATGAGCGGCGAGGCGGCGAGCCGCGCCACGCCCGCACTTCCCGGACGGCAGCAGGCGCTGGCCGAGGCTGTCACCGCCCGCGCACGCGCGCTCGGCATCCCCGTCGTCGCGATCCTGTTTTCGGGCCGCCCGCTCGTCGTGCCCTGGCTGTCCGAGCACGCCGATGCCTTGCTCGCTGCATGGTTCCTCGGGGTGGAGGCCGGCCACGGGATTGCCGACGTCGTCACCGGCCGCGTGTCGCCCAGCGGGCGCACGCCGATGAGCTGGCCGCGCGCCATCGGCCAGGTGCCGATCTGGTTCGGCCAGCGACCCACCGGCCGGCCGATGAATCCCGCCGACTACTTCACGAGCAAGTACCAGGACGTCGACAACACGCCGCTGTTCGCCTTCGGCCACGGCCTGACCTACGGCCGGTTTTCGTACGACGAGCTTCGGGTCGAACCTCGGCGCGTGCGCGAGCAGGACACGCTGAAGATCGGCGTCAGCCTGCGCAATGCCGGCACGCGCGAGGCCGAAGAGACCGTCTTCCTGTTCGTTCGCGGCAAGCTGGGCCGCGTCACGCGGCCGCTGCTGGAGCTCAAGGGCTACGCGAAGCTGCGATTGAAGCCCGGCCAAGCGGGCTCGGTGACGCTGGCGCTGCCGGCGGCCGAGTTGCGCTACCTCGGGCCGGACCTGCAGCCCTTGTTCGAGGCTGGCGAGGTCGAGATCCTCGTCGGGGCGAGCGCCGACCCGACAGGGTTGCTGCGCCAGACCATCGAGCTGTGTTGAAACCCTGGCATCGCCGAGCAGCACGGCGTCGGCGAAAACTGAAAGGATGCGGATGTCAGCAGACGACTGGTGGCGGCACGGAATCTTCTATCAGATCTACCCAAGGTCTTTTCAGGACAGCAACGGCGACGGCATCGGCGACCTGGACGGCATCCGTGCGCGGCTCGACCATCTGGTCGCGCTCGGCGTCGACGCCGTCTGGATCTCGCCGATCTATCCGTCGCCGATGGCCGATTTCGGGTACGACATTTCCGACTATTGCGACATCGATCCGTGCTTCGGCACGCTGGCGGGTTTCGATACCCTGGTCAGCGAGGCGCATGCGCGCGGACTCAAGCTGGTCCTGGACTTCGTGCCCAACCACACCTCTGACCGGCATCCCTGGTTCATGCAGAGCCGCAGCGCGCGCGGCAATCCGCGGCGCGACTGGTACCTGTGGCGCGACCCGGCACCCGACGGCGGTCCGCCCAACAACTGGCTCAGCAACTTCGGCGGCCCGGCCTGGACGCTCGATCCTGCAACCGGACAGTACTACTGCCATTCCTTCCTGAAGGAGCAGCCCGACCTCAACTGGCGCAACCCCGAGGTGCGCGCCGCGATGCATGAGGTGCTGCGCTTCTGGCTGCGGCGCGGCGTGGACGGCTTTCGCGTCGACGTGCTCTCCGACCTCATCAAGGACGCGCAGTTCCGCGACAACCCGCCCAACCCGGCCTTCGTCGCTGGCCAGGACCCGGCGCACCGCTGGCTGCCGCTCTACAGCACCGACCGGCCCGAGATGCCGCAGGTCGTGGCCGAGATGCGGCGCGTGGTCGACGCCTTCAGCGATGCGGCGTCCTCGCGCGTTCTGATCGGCGAGCTCTACCTGCCGCTCTCGCGCCTGGTCGCCTATTACGGGCGCAACGACGCAGGCGTGCTCGAAGGCGTGCAGCTGCCCTTCAACTTTCAACTGATCGCGGCGCAGTGGCAGGCGCGCAGCATCGACCGCCTGGTGCGCGACTACGAAGCCGCCTTGCCCGCGGGTGCCGCGCCGAACTGGGTCCTGGGCAACCACGACAAGCCCCGCATCGCGAGCCGCGTCGGCCCGCAGCTGGCGCGGCTGGCGGCCATGTTGCTGCTCACCTTGCGCGGCACGCCCACGCTCTACTACGGCGACGAGATCGGCATGACCGACGTCGCCATCACGCCAGAGGAAGTCCAGGATCCCTTCGAGAAGCGCGTGCCGGGCAGGGGCCTGGGCCGCGATCCGCAGCGCACGCCGATGCAGTGGAGCGACGCGCCGCAGGCCGGCTTCACGACCGGCACGCCGTGGCTGCGGCTGGCGGACGACTGGTCCGAGCGCAACGTCGAAGCGCAGGCGCGCGACCCCGCATCGATGCTGACGCTCTACCGGCAGCTGATCGCGCTGCGCCGCGCGCAGCCGGCGCTGAACCGGGGCGACTACGAGGCGCTCGAATGCGAGGGCGACGTGCTGGCGTACGCACGCCGGTTCGAGGCGCAGCGGGTGGTGGTGCTGTTGAACTTCGGCGCGGGCGAGGCCGCATGGGAGCCCACACTGCTGCCGGCCGGATCGATCGTGCTGGCATCGACGCATCCCACGCGCGCCGGGTCCGTGGAGAATGCACCGCTGCTCCTCGCGCCGTACGAAGGTGTCGTCATCGGCTTCGCATCGGCGCCTTGATGCACGGCATCCATGGGGTGGCGGCCGCGCAGCCCTCCGGGCGGACCGCGCTCACCCGCTGGCCTGTTCCATCTTGCGCTCGGTGTCCTGAATGCGGTCGAGCACGCGCTCCGGCGCAATGTCCTTGGACAGTTCCTCGAGCTCGGGGTCGTGCGCCTCGGGCACGTCCATGCGCCTTGCGATTTCCGTGACCAGGGTCACCACGCGGGTGATCTCGTGCTCGGCCAGCAGGCTGATCTGCAGATCCAGATCGGCGCGCTCGTCTGCCACCTTGACCATCCTGTTCTGACTGATCATCACGAAGGTGGAAATGAAGATGGCCTCGACCGAGGCCACCATCGCCAGGATCACGAAGGTCGGATCGAATTTTGGAATGAAGCCGATCCAGCCCAGGTTCACGACGATCCAGCCGCCGTAGAGGACCAGATGCAGGTACACGAAGTTCATGCTGCCCGCGAAGCCTGTGATCGCGTCGGCGACCCGGTCCTGCACGCCGGTGACGGCACGCATGTCCTGTCTGTGCTTGATGAGCGCGGCGATGTTGCGATCGATGACCACGCCCATCGTGGACGGCCCATCCGCATCGTCCCGCGGTGGCGGAGTGAGGCTGTCGGATTGCGCTGTCGCTGCCACGTCGGGCTCCTGTCCGCGGATTCGTGTCGGTGGCCGGGAACCGGACAAGGCGCTCGCGGTCGTCACCGCAAGCGCCTCGCGGGTCTGCTCATCGACCGTCCCGGTCCGAGTCCCCCGGTATCGCACGCTCCACGGTGTCGCTCACCCGTTGCCATGCGTCTCGACTGGCATGCTTGGCCTGGCTCCATTCGAGGGAGGAGCGACCTCGAGCGCTGGCCCAGCGGTTGCTCAGGTCGGGTTCCACCTCGTCGAACGGACGGTTCGGGTAGCGCGTGTACGCATCCACGCCGTACATGTAAGCCGGACCGTAGTCGTCATAAGAGCCGCCTGCCACGTAGGGACGGCTCGTGTAGTTGTCGCGCCAGTACGCATCTTCGGCGGCGGGGTCGACGGCATTTGCAATGCCCTTTCCGGCCAGGGCGCCGACCACCGCACCAGCGGCGGCGCCGATCGCTGCACCGACCGGGCCGGTCACGCCACCCACCGCCGCACCCGCTGCCGCTCCGCCGGCCACGCCGCCCGCCGCGCCGCCGATGACGGCACCGGCGCCCGTGGCGACGGGGTGCGAATCCTTGTCATTGCCCGTGGGCACATTGCGCTCGTCCATGATGTCTCCTGTTGAAGGGTTGAGGGTCTGCAAAGGCTGAACCCTCACCCCGGGGTCATCGGTAGCGCCGTCCCTCATCGCCATGCAAGGGGCTTCCCCTTGGATCTGCCAGCGTTCACCTACAGGTGCCTGGCGCGCAAATCGGGTGGCGAAGATGCCGGCCGCGGACTCGCCAGCCGCACCGGCCTCATGTGAAGGAGGCGACCCAGTCCCAGACCCGCTCGGGCGCTTCGACCATCACGTTGTGGCCATGCGCCCCCAGCTCCGAGGCATCGGGATCGAGTGCGCGAAGCTGCTCCGTCGTCACCAGGGCGTCGTCGCGGCCGCGCCCCAGATGGACCGGGCAACGGGCCAGTGCCATCAGCTCGGACATCGGCGGCTTGCCGACCCCATGGGCTCGAGGATCCATGGCGAGACACCAGCCGTCATCGCTGCGCCGGATGCCTCGCGCGGCCACAGGTGCCGCCGCGCCGGCGATCCCGGCGAGGCCGGAGACCTTCAGGTACCGCTCCCACGCGTCCTGCTCGGTGGAGAAGCGCCTGGCGGGCTGGGCGGCCAGGGCGTCCATGCGGCGCAGTTCATCGTCGCTCCACGCGACCTTGATGCCGGCACCGAAGACCTGGTGCGGGATGACGCCGAACCAGCCCGTCCCCAATGCGAGCCCGATCACGCCGCCCAGCGAGTGCCCCAGCACCACCAGCCGGCCCGTCGGATCGACATGCGGCAGGACGGCGCGTGCGACCGTCGCGGCCGTCTGGCCGATGGCGTAGGCGTCCTGGCTTTCGGACCGGCCGTGGCCGGGCAGGTCCAGGACGACCCAGCGGCCGGCCCATCGACGGCCCGCCCCGGCGCACAGGGGCGACCACACCGCCCCGGTCGCGCCCAACCCATGCAGCATGAGCAGCAGGTCCGGCCCTTCGCCGCCTTGTTCCATGTACATGTCGGTCGCCTCCAACGCAATTTGGATGGCGCGAGACTACCCGCACCTGCGCATGCGCACCACTGAAGCCGTTTTCAAGGACAAGCGTCGGCCCTGCCCGTTGGCGCGCGCGGCGCGCATCGCCGCCTTCCTCAGTGCGTCTGCTTCGGCAGGTTCAGGCTCTGCAGCATCGGCACCCAGCGATTGAACTCGGTGTTGACGAAGGCCGCCAGTTCCTCCGGCGTGCCGCCACGCGGCTCCATGCCGACGGCCCGTGCGCGCTCGACGAAGTCCGGATCGGCGATCACCTGGTTGACGGCGCGGTTCAGCCGTTCGATCGCCTCCTTGGGCGTGCCGGAGGGCACCGAGAGCGAATACCACAGGAGTGCCTCGAGGTCGTAGCCCTGTTCCTTGAAGGTCGGTGCGTCCGGCACCTGCGGCATCCTCTTGCTGTCCATCACCCCCAGGACCCGGAGCTTGCCGCTGCGGACAAAGGGCAGCGAGCCGGTGATGGAGGTGCCGTGGATGTCGATCTCCCCGCTCAGCAGCGCCTGGATCGCGGGCGCATCGCCGTTGAAAGGGATGTGCGTGGTGCTGAAGCCGTTGCTCTTCTCGAAGCTCAGGGGCGCCAGGTTGGTCAGGATGGCCGCGCCGGGCGAACCCCGGTTGATCTTGCCGGGATGGGCCTTGGCATACGCGACCATCTCGCGGATGTTCTTGTAGGGCAGGTCGACCCGACCGACGACGATCGCGGGCTGGTAGGCGATCTGCGAGACCGGCGCGAAGTCCTTCTTGGGATCGTAGGGCAGCTTGTCGAACAGGATGGTGTTGTTGGCGAGCGTGCCCAGCGACGACACGAGCACCGTGTTCCCGTCCGGGCGGGACCGGGCCACGTAGTCCGCGGCGACGATGCCGCTCGCGCCGGGCTTGTTGTCGACGATGACCTGCGTCCCCCGCTTGCCGAGCTCGGCCGCCAGGAGGCGCACGTACTGGTCGGTGCCGCCGCCCGCGGCGAAGGGAACGACGATGCGGATGGGCTGCTGCGCCTGGGCCGGCCCCAGCGCCGCGACCAGCCCGAACAGCACGCCGGAAATGAATTTGCTGAAGCTCACTTTTGTCTCCTGATTGACGCTCACAGGGCCTCTGGATGCTGGCCCTGGCCTGCGCCGTGGCGGCGATGTCCGACCGAGCCGGCGCGCTGGGCCAGTCTAGGACGGGACCGGCCACGCCGACGTGCAAGGAATGAAAAGCAGCTTTGTATGCCGTGCACGCGGGCCGGGCGCGCCCGCTTCACCCTGGCCGCGCGGATGGGTCGACAGGCGCGGCCCTGACGACCCCCTCGGCCTTCAGCGCCGCGATTTCCTCCGGCCCGAACCCCGCCTCGCGCAGCACCTCCTCGGTGTGCGCGCCGTGCGCCGGCGCAGCCTGGGTCGGCCGGCGCGGCGTGTCGGCCAGCTCGTAGGGCAGGCCGAAGCTGGGGTAGCCGGGCCGCTCGCCGTTCGGCGCCACGTCGATCACCATGCGGCTCGAACGGAAGTCCTCGCCTGCCAGGGCCTCGCTGTAGCTGCGCACCACGCCGACCACGATGCTGTTGCGCGTGAGCAGTTCCACGCACGCCTGCGTACTGCACTGCGACAGCCGCGCGCTCACCGCCTCCTTCATGGCGGGCCGGTTGGCGACGCGCAGCTCGTTGGTGAGGAAGCGTGCGTCCGTCGCCAGTGCCGGCGAGCCGATCGCCTCGCACAGCCGCACCCAGTGCGACTGCACGTAGGCCGAGACCACCACCATGCCGTCGCGAGTGCGGAAGATGTCCGCCGCGGGGGCGTTCATCGGCTGGCCGTCGCCGCTGCGGCTGGGCTCCACGCCGCGCACCATGTAGTCGCTCCAGTTCGGCAACTGCAGGTTCAGCGCCACCTCCAGCAGCGAGACGCGGATGGTCTCGCCGATGCCTGTGCGCTCGCGCCGGAACAGCGCCGCGAGGGTGGCCTGGGCCCCCACCTGCACCGTCGCGGCGTCGATGATGGTCGCGCCCACCTTCTGCGGCAGCCCGCCGGGCTCGCCGGTGACCGACATCATTCCGCTTTCCGCCTGCGCCGCGATGTCGTAGCCGGGCCGGTCCCGGGAGGGCGCCTCGGCCGGGAAGCCGGCGATCGACACGTGGACCAGGCCGGGGTGCTGCGCGCGCAAGGCCTCGGCGCCCAGGCCCAGCGCCTCGGCGGCGCCCGGCCGCAGGTTCTGCACCAGCACGTCGGCGCCCGCGATCAGGCGGCGCGCGATCTCCTTGCCGCGCGGCTGGCGCAGATCGAGCGCGATCGACTTCTTGCTGCGGTTGTAGGCGCGCAGCATGGCGTGGCCGAAGTGGCCGGTGTGGCGCGCCATGTCGCCTTCCATCGATTCGATCTTCACCACCTCGGCGCCGAGGTCGCCGAGCGTCATCGCGGTGCCGGGCCCTGCGATGTAGTTGCCAAGTTCGATGACGCGGATGCCTTGCAGGGGTGGGGGAGGAGCGGCTCGTTCGTTCATGCGCAGACTCTAGGAGCGCGCGGCGGCGATCGGACAGCGGCCCGTGCAAAGCTGCTTTGCAAGGCGCGCGGCAACGCGTCGCGGACGGCCTCAGCGCGCGCCGCTCTCCCGCAGCGCGTCAGCGATGAAGTCGACGAAGGCGCGCACCTTCAGCGGCAGCGTGCGGCTCTGGCGGAACACCGCGTAGATGCCGTTGGAGAAGGCCCGCACCGCGAACCGGTATTCGGGCAGGAGCCGCACCAGCGAGCCGTCCACGATGCAGCTGCGGATGGTGGGCTCGGACAGCAGTGCGATCCCCATGCCACCGATCGCGGCCAGCCGCAGCAGCTCGCCGTTGTTCGAGCTCAGCACGCCCTGAATCGCGAGTTCCTGGGGCTCGCCCTGCTCGTCAATGTATTTCCAGGTCGTGGTCTCCCGCTCGCGGCGGTAGGTGAGGCATCGCACCTGCGTCAGGTCGCGCGGATGCCGGATGCGCGGGTGCGCCTTGACGAAGGCGGGGCTGGCCACCAGCACCTCGTCGCTGCTGAGCAGCCGCTTGATCACGAAGCTCGAATCGTTGGACTCGCCGGTGCGGATGTCGATGTCGAAGTCCTGCTCCACCAGGTTCACCGGATGCTCGGAAAGCTCGATCTCCACCTGGATGTCGCGGTACTGCTCGGCGAAGCGCGGCAGCAGCGGCGCGATCACGCGCAGGCCGACCTGCGTGCGCGAATGGATGCGCAGCCGCCCTTCGGGCCGCAGCTTGGAGTTGCGCGCGGCTTCCTCCGCCTCGGCCATCGCCTCCAGCACCACCTCGGCGCGCTCCAGGAAGGCCCGCCCGGCCTCGGTGGCCTTCAGCTTGCGGCTGGTGCGGTCCACCAGCTGCGCCCCCAGTTCCTCCTCCAGCGCGCTGATGCGGCGCGAGATGGTGGCGGGGGACAGGCTCAGGCTGCGCGCCGCCGCCGAGAGGCTGCCTTTGCGAAGCGTGATCACGAAGATCCGCAGGGTGTCGAGCGCCTTCATGTCGAAGCATGCCAAGCGGCTGTGCGCAGGCGCCTCGCGATGGATGTCGGAATGTTCATGCGGATGCAGCAGCGAAGCAGGCCTGTGGGCGAGCGGAAGCTTCGGCCGGGTTCCGGCATTGTCGTCGCTGCGCCGTGCCCGCCGGCGCTTGGGGTCGAGCGATGGAAGGGGCACCTTGCGCGATCCTTGCGCATGTTTGCACGATCCTGCAACCGGGGAGCCGGGGACGAGACAAGCGGCGCCAAGCTGCTTAAGCTTCGGCGCATGCTGACATCCCTCCAGAAAGCCCCGCAGGACGACCGCTCATCGGAGCAAGTGCAGGTCACCGTCTTGCGAGCCGAGCTCGCCGCCCTGATCGACCGGCTCACCGGCGGGGCCGACGGCATCCATCCCACGGCCGTCCCGCGCCTGTCGCTCGCGCGGGTCGCCCATGCGCCCCAGCATCCCGTGCATGCGATCCACGATCCGGCCTTCTGCGTGCTCGCGCAGGGCAGCAAGCGGGTGCTGCTGGCCGACGAGGTCTACATCTACGACAGCGGCCAGTACCTGGTGGTCGCGCAGAACTTGCCCGTGTCGGGCCAGGTGATCGACGCCTCGCCCGAGGCGCCCTACCTCGGCCTCAAGCTGAGCTTCGACGTCAAGGACATTGCCGCGGCGGCGCTGGAGTTCAGCTACGCCGAGGCCGGGCCTGCGCGGGCTTCGCCGCGCGGGATCTACACGGGCGAGCTCTCCACGGCCGTGCTGGACCCGGTGCTGCGCCTCGTGAAGCTGCTGGCTTCGCCAGAGGACGTGCCCGCGCTGGCGCCGCTGATCGTCCGCGAGATCCTCTACCGCCTGCTGAAGTCGCCCGAGGGCTGGCGCCTGGCCCAGATGGCCATGGTGGACAGCCAAAGCCAGCGCATCACCCAGGCCATCAGCGTGCTCGCGCGGCGCTTCCAGGAGCCGCTGCGTGTCGAAGCGCTGGCGGAAGAGGTCCACATGAGCGTGTCCTCGCTGCACCACCACTTCAAGGCGGTCACCGCGATGAGTCCGCTGCAGTTCCAGAAGCAGCTGCGCCTCCAGGAGGCGCGGCGCATCATGATCAGCGAGCACGTGGACGCCGCCACGGCGGGGCATCGCGTGGGCTATGAAAGCCAGTCGCAGTTCAACCGCGAGTACAGCCGCTTCTTCGGATCGCCGCCGGTGCGGGATGTGAAGCGGCTGCGGGAGCTGCAGCTGGGGCGGGTGAGTAGCTAGCTCCCGCTGCGAAGCTCGGGGGCCAGGGCGCCCAAGACAGTGCCCGCGCTCACAGCACCATCTCGATGATCGTGAAGTCGTCCTCGAGCGGCCCGGCCCCGTGCATCTCCCGCGCGAAGTCCAGCAGCCGGTCGAGTTCGGACTCTCCGTGGCGCACAGGCCGCGCGAGCGCTTCGGCGAGGTCGGAGAACGCCAGCATGGAGCCGTCCGGCCGGGTGATCTCGTAGGTCCCGTCGCTGAACACGAACAGCCGGGCGGGCGATTGCAAGCTGCAGTGCTCTTCGGCATAGCGGGCGGCCGGCGAGATGCCGATGCTGGGGCCGCTGGCCTTCAAGGCACGGCATTCACCCGCGGCTTCGGGCGCGCCGCTCACCAGCATGGCCGGCGGATGGCCGGCCGAGGCATAGCGCAGCCCGCCCGTGGCGCGGTGATAGACCCCGTACCAGACGGTGCAGAACAGCTCGCCGTGGCGCTCCATCTGGTAGGCCTGGTTGAGCGCGGCGAGCACGTCGGCGGGGCGGCGGAAGTCGGTCCGCGGCAGGGCCTCGGAACGCAAAGTGTCGGCGACGGCAACGGAGAGCAGGGCGGCGCCCACGCCGTGGCCGCAGACATCGATCAGGTAGAGCGCGAAGTGCTCGTCGTCCACCCAGTGGTAGCCGAAGGAATCGCCGCCCAGCTCGGTCGAGGGCACGAAGCGCCAGTCGACCACGAGGGGTTCGGACAGCGGGGCCGGCAGGATGCTGCGAACGTAGCGCTCGGCGTCCCGCAGTTCGTGCTGCAGCCGGTCGTGGGTACGCTGCAGCGCTTCGCGCGATGCGGCGAGCTCGCTGTGGGCGCGCCTCAGTTCCTGGTTGGCCGCCTCGAGCTGCTCGATCAGCCGGGCCTCGCGCTGGCTGAGCAGGGTCATGTCGTAGGCCTTCTGCTGCACCCGCTGCGCTTCGTCGTGCTCCGCCGTCACATCGAGCAGGACGATCCAGACGGTGCCGCCATCGGCGAAGAAATGGACGTCCGCCACCCGCCCGCTGGGCATCTCCATGGAGCGTAGAAGAAAGGGACTCTCCGGCAGCGGCAACAGGCCCTCGAGGAAGGAGATCTGGTCGCTCGCGGCGTCGCCGGGCCGGATGCCGTCCAGGCCGTAGTGCGCCAGATCGCCGCCGGCATGCACCAGCGTCTGTGCGTCGTCGACGGCCAGGTGCGCGAGCACGCGCTGGCCGTGGACCAGCAGCATGAGCGAGTCGGAAATCTGCGCCGGCAGGTCCAGCATGGCTACCGCGCGAGAAGCGCCGCCAGGTCCTGGAAGCTCGCCTCGACGCCCTCGCCGGTCTTGGCACTGGTGCGGCGGAAAAGCCATCCACCTGCCTCCAGTGCCTCCAGCCGCTGCGGCGGAAGGGCCCACTCCTCCTGGAGGTCCGCCTTGTTGAGCAGGGCCAGGAAGGGAACGCGGCCGGCTTGCGCGACGACCCGGGTCTGGATCGACGCCGCGGTTTCCAGGGTTTCGGGGCGCGTGCCGTCCACCACCAGCAAGTAGCCGGCCGCACCGCGCAGGTAGCTCAGCCGGACGGCCGACATTTCGTCCTCGCCGGCAATGTCCCAGAGGATCAGCGCCTGCTGCTCGGTGCCGACGGTCAGTACCTTCTTGTCGATCTTGACGCCGACGGTGGTGAGGTAGGCATCCGAGAAGATGGTGTCGACGAACCGGCGCACCAGGCTGGTCTTTCCGACCCCGAAGGCGCCGAGCAGACAGATCTTCTTTTGCAGCATGCAGGGTTTCCTAATCGCTGGTGCCGACGACGAAGGACACGCGCCGGTTCATCGACAGCTCTTCCTCGCTGGCGCCGGGTCGCAGCGGCTCCAGCGGGCCGGCGCCACGTACGGAGAGCAGGGCCGGGTCGATACCGCGTGCCCGCAGCATGGAGCGCACGACCTCGGCGCGCCCCAGGCTGAGGGCGAGGTTGGCCGTGTCCTTGCCGGTGGCATCGGCATGGCCGACGATCGTGACGCGCACCGAAAAGCCCAGGCCGCGGGCCACCCGCACCAGCTCGCGCAGTTCCTCGGCAACGGTGTCGAGCTCGAGGCCTTGCTCGGCGGTCGGCCGCGGCGCGTTGTTCTCGAACGGGATGACGTGGGCCTGGAGGGCGTCGCGCAGGCGGATGTAATCCGGGTCCTGCACGTCCTTCAGGGCGCTGAGATCCACCCGCGGCGCGCCGGCGGGCAGGCTGTTCGCGAAGGCGCGCGCCTTGTCCACCCAATGCTGCGGGGCGCTGCCGTCGGCGCGGATGCCGTTCGCATCCTCCGAGAGGCGGACAGTCGGCGGTGGATTCAATGTCGCTTGCAGGCGCTTCAGCACGATGGCCGGATGCAGCGCCTGGTAGGGTTCCCAGCGGCCGACGATGCGCGCCGGGTCGAGCTTCGCCGGGTCGAGCAGGGTCTCCGGCTGCGCTGCCAGCGGGTCGCGCAGGCCGGACACCCACCACTTGCCGTCGTGGCGGTCGGCGCCCATCACGACGATGCCGGGCTGCTCGCGCAGCGCCTCCACGTAGTCGTCGACACGCTGACCCTCGATGAGCCGCTGCGCGATCCATCCGGCGAGCAGCAGCAGCAGGACCAGGGGAACGGCCCAGAGCAGGGGCGACAGCCTTCTCTTCGACTCGGCCGCCTGGGACCACAGCGTGGGCCGCAGCCGCTGCTGGGCGGTCTCTTCGAAGGGCGCGGTGTCGCCTTGGAATTCATCGAGCGCCGTGCGCCAGTCCTCATGGATGGCGCCCAGCGTCTCCCCGAGCGCCACACGCAGCGCCGGGGGCGGGTTGCCATGGATCACCGCCGCGAGAAAGGCCGAGGGACCTTCCTCGCACCACAGCAGCAGATCGCCCAGCCGCAGGCTGTCGATGCTGCGGCCCTTGGCGCCGCCCTCGGCGGATTCGTCGAAGGAATCGCGCACGAAATCCTGGATCGCGGAGAGCATGGCCGACACCAGCTGCGGGTCGCGCGAGGTCGCGTCGTCCGCGGCCTCGTGCGCCAGCAGCAGGCCGGTCTTTCGATGCACGAGGAACAGGTGCTCGACACGGAACACGGCGGTGTGCCGCAGCACCACCTCGGCGAAGGGGCTGCCGCTGCGCCAGGCCTCCAGGCGCCACTTGAGGCCGCGCCATGACAGGCTGTGCTTGAGCGCCTGATTCAGCGACTGCAGCTTGCCTTCCAGGGTCTCGGCGATGGCCTTGCGGATGGCCGGGCCCATGACGGGATACAGGATGTCGACCATGGTGTCCGGGTTCTTCCGGATCGATGCCTGGGTGGCCTTTTCGACCGTGGGGGCGATCACCTGGCCGAGCCGCTCGTCCTGCGCCGCCAGCTCGAACGCGGCCGGCAACACCGCGCCTACCGCATCGGCGAACTCGCGCGGATCGTCGAACTTGCGCTGCAGCCGCGCCAGCGCCACCTGCTCTCGTTCGAGCAGCACATCACGCAGCGCCTCGAGCCGGCGATCGGCCTCGGGGCGCGGCGGCTGCGGCAGCGGCACGACCACGTCGGGGTTGACGCAGCGGGCCAGTTCCAGAAGCAGGCCGGCGAGCCGGCGGCTTGGGTTTTCTTCGTCGGCACCGCCGGTCCCGCTCGTCGCGGCCAGCGGCAGGCGCGCTGTCACGGCGCGTCCCCCGTCCCGGCGTGCGGCCGCGGCCCCGCGGCGATCAAGCCCGCTCGCCGTTGCCGCCGCCCTTGGGCGACATGTCCTGGTTCAGGCATTTGGCGATCTCGACGAACAGTCCCGCGAGCAGGTTGCGATCGGTCTTCACGTTGCTGAGCTCGGCGAACATCCGCTCGATGGTGGCGCGGGTGTCGTCCTGGCGCCGGCGCATCTCGTCGCGCAGGCCCTGGATCTCATGGCCCAGGCTGTCGGTGAATTCGCGGCCCTGGCGCGCGAGCTGGTCGGAGACCTGGGCGAGACGCTTTTCCAGCGTCTGGGTCTGCTCACGCAGGTTTCGCTCCAGCTCCTTGTCGGCGTCGCTGCGCAGGTCCTTCTCCTCGCGGAATTGGCCGGCGACCGACTCGAGCTGTTTCTTGATGGTCGCTTCGAGGCTGGTCAGGCTGCGGGAGGACTCCGACTCCTGGTCGCGCAATCTTTGCTGGAAACGATCCTCGAGCACGGAGAAGCGCTTGTCGTAGTCCTGCATCTGGTTGCCGAACAGCAACTCGCGCATCTTGTCGACCCCCGAGGCCTCGCTGGGGCCATTGGCGCCGTTGGGCTGGGCCGCAAGGGCCGCCTGCGCGGCCAATGCGCTCTGGGTGTCGATGGTGGGGAGGGTTTTGGCTGCAGTTCCCATGGCGTGATTTCCTCGTAGTGATGCTTGTGAAAGGTGGCGCCGTGGGGACGGCGCCCGCGGGAAGGCTGGCGTCGGGCGGCTCGTTCGTTCAGGGCGGCACCGTCGGCCGGAAAAGAAGGGTCAGGCAATTGCGGCCGTCTTCGCGGCGGTATTGCATGCCGTCGGAGAAGCGGCGAACGATGGGAATGCCCCAGCCGCCGACGTGCGCCTCCTGGAGGCTGCCCGCAGGCACCGGCCCCGGCGTCTGCAACGGGTCGAAGGGACATCCCTCGTCCTCGACTTCCAGCGCCACGTCCTCGCCTTGCCAGCCCAGGCGCAGGAAGATGCTGCCGTGCGTCGCCGCATCGCCGCTGCCATGGGTCATGATGTTGGTCACCGCCTCGGTCGAGCAAAGATCGAGGTGCTGCGCGACCCGGGTGGGAAGGCTTTGGCGCTGCGCCCAGTCGCGCACCCACGCGCTCACGCGCGAAAGCTCGCGCAACTCGGAGCCGACGATCAGGGAGGCCTGCCGCTCCCTGTCGCTGGAGGACATCCGGGCCTCACTCCGCTCCCGCCTTCAGCGCGCTGAAGGCGGTATCGACGTCGGGGTACAGCGGGATGATCGTGTCGATGCCCGCCACCTTGAGCACGTCCTCCACCAGCGGCTGGGGGCTCGCCAAGGCCATTTCGCCGCCGCGCTGCTTCTGGGCTCTCGCGTTGGTGATCAGCGTGCGGATGCCGATGGATGCCAGGAACGACACCTCGGACATGTCGACGACGGCGAAAAGTTTGCGGGTCGCGACGAGCGCGGAGAAGCGCATGTCGATCTCTTGGGTGCCGGCGCTGTCCAGGCGCCCGATCAGGCTGATCTTCTCGATGCCCTCAGCCAGTTGCTCCGTCCTTAGCTCCATGCCACCTCCGTTTTGGATGTATCGATGAGCGTTGAACCGGCAGTCGCCCTCCCAGCGCAAGGATCGCTCCAGCCGCGTCGGCTCTTCTGGGCCGACAAGGGATGGTGAGCGTCTTGCGATCAACAAGCAGGAACTTTTGTAGCATACGCGCAAAGGGCGGCGGCGTCGACACGCGTGAACTGGGCGGTACGCGCTGCTTCCTTGATGCAAGCGGACTTGTTGCCTGTCGGTCCGGGCCGGCGGGATGAAGAGCGCTTCGCGTTCGATCGCATGCGGCGCCTGCACGGGATCATGGTCACGGAGGCACTCGCAAGATTTGCGCGACAAAAAACGAGTTTGTTTTTGCTGCCGGCGCGACTACAGTCCGCGGCACCAAAAACAAGGGAGTCCCCCGTGAAGAACAAGATCGCTGCCTTGCCGGCGG
>NZ_JAVDRF010000013.1:0-180242 GCF_031454625.1 Variovorax soli | reverse complement strand
TTCGCGGATCAGGGCCGCGCGTGTTTGAGCGAAGCGAGTTTGCGCGGACCCCGCGAAAAGCGAGCACCGCAGGCTTCCCGCAGCGAAGCGCAGGGATGCGGCCAGCGGGGTCGCCTTTTCTTTGGTTACTTTCTTTTGGCGAAGCAAAAGAAAGTGACTCGCCTGCCGGGGCGACATCCCGGCTCCAGCCTCAAAAAAAACACACCCTACCCATCGAACACCCCGCGTCCCCACCCCACCCCCTCAGAAAAAAAAGAAAGAGGGAAAGAAAGACCATGAGCGATCCGCAGAAGCTGGTAAGGCATGCGCAGCAGGTCGACGAGTTGTGCGCGGCCTTCGTGCGCGCCTTCAGCGGCGAAGCCGACCTGCACTTCCGCGGCCGTCGCCTGCACCGCGGCCGCCAGCCGCTGCCCTGGTACGCGCCGCACCTGCACCCTTCGCCGGAGAGCGACGATTTCGCCTCCTTCCGCGGCACCGCGGACGGGCTCGCGCTGCGGCTCAGCGCCTCCGATGCGGCGCTGCACGCGCGCCTGCGTCCCGAGGAGCCTGTCGAGCGCATGCTGTTCGAGATGCTGGAGCAGTTCCGCGTGGAGTCGCTCGCGCCCGAGAGCATGCCGGGCATGCAGCGCAACCTGCGGCACCGCCATGAACGGTGGTCCCTGTCCGTCCACCACGCCGGCCTGACCGACACGGCGCGCGGCCTGCTGCTCTATGCCGTCGCCCAGATCTGCCGCGCGCGAGTCACCGGCCAGCAGGTGGTGGAAGCGACGGAAGACATGCTCGAAGCCACCCGCTTCGCGCTCTCGCCGCTGATCGGCCACGCCCTCGCCGGCTTGCGCCGCGACCGCGCCGAACAGGCCGCCTATGCGGTGCATGCGCGCGCCATTGCGCGCACCGTCGCCGCGATGCTGCACGCCGCCGGCGAAGGCGAGGAAGATCCGGCGGCCCGCGAGGCGGAGCCCGAGGACAAGCGCAGCGTCTTCAGCCTGGTCACCGACATGGACCGCGAGATCATCGAGCGCTTCACCACCGCCGACTCGGGCCGCAGCGCACTGCTGGAAGGCGCCGGCGGCGGCTACCGCGTCTTCACCACCGCTTACGACCGCGAGCACGACGCCGCCTCGCTGGTGCGCAGGGAACTGCTGCGCGAGCTGCGCGAGCAGCTGGACCGGCGCGTCGCCGCGCAGGGCGTCAACATCGGCCGCCTCGCCCGCGCACTTCGCGTTCTGCTGGCCGAGCCGCAGCGCGAGGGCTGGGACGGCGCGCAAGAGGAAGGCCGCATCGACGGCCGCCGCCTGGCCGGGCTGGTCGCCTCCCCCGCCGAGCGGCGGCTGTTCCGCACGGAGCGGCTGGAGCCGGTGGCCGACTGCGTCGTGAGCCTTTTGATCGATTGCTCGGGCTCCATGAAGGCGCATGCCGAATCGGTGGCGATGCTGGCCGACGTGCTGACGCGTGCGCTCGAGCAGGCCGGCGTGGCCAGCGAGATCCTCGGCTTCACCACCGGTGCCTGGAATGGCGGGCGGGCGCAGCGCGACTGGCTGCGCGCCGGCCGCCCGGCCCACCCCGGCCGTCTCAACGAGCGCTGCCACCTGGTCTTCAAGGCCGCCGATACCCCTTGGCGCCGCGCGCGCACTGGAATCGCAGCCCTGCTCAAGGCCGACCTGTTCCGCGAAGGCATCGACGGCGAGGCGGTGGACTGGGCCTGCACGCGCCTCGAGGCGCGCGCCGAGGAACGCAAGCTGCTGCTCGTGCTCTCCGATGGCTCACCGATGGACAGCGCGACCCACCTGGCCAACGACGCCCACTACCTCGATCATCACCTGCAGGATGTGGTGGCACGGCACGAGCAGGCCGGCCGCATCGGCATCGCGGGCATCGGCGTGGGGCTGGACCTGAGCCCCTACTACAGCCGCAGCCTTGTGCTGGACCTGGCGGCATCCCCAGGCCATACGGCGTTCAGGGAGGTCATCGGTTTGATGGCTGGGCTCCCTCGACACTGACTTGCTCCACCCGCGCGTGACCTTTCGCACGCAATAGGCCACCACGGAGCGGCGGCATATACACACTTGCTTACATAAGTAGTACTCTGCGTGTGATTCTTTCACATACGACACGCGGCGCAACCAAGGCGCACAAGGGGACTGCGGATGCGGGTGCTGGGGCAGGAGAAGAAAAAAGAGATCGACACGAGCCTGGCGGCAGACGCTGCCGACGCCCGGATGGTGGCGCGGATGCGGCTCGTGCTCTCGATCTCCGCCCTCCTCGCGGTGTTCGTCGACCCCGCCAGCCTGCGGGGCGTGGGGGGCTCGACCTGGCTGATCTTTTGCGGCTACATCGTGCACAGTCTGGTGGTGTGCGTCTTTTCCGAGCTGGAGGCCCCGCTCACCCAAAGCAGGGTGATCCATTGGCTGGACATCTGCTGGTACGCGCTGATCGTGCTGCTGACGGACGGCGTCAACAGTCCCTTCTTCCTGTTCTTCTTCTTCGCCGTCCTCACCTCCTCCTTCCGCTGGGGCCTCGACGAAGGCGCGCGCGTGACCCTGGCTTCGGTCGCGCTGTTCGCGGCCTGCGGCATGGGGTCCGCCACCGCGCAGGATCTCCCCCGCCTGTTGCTGCGCTCCACCTTCATCCTGGCGCTCGGCTACATGATCATCTACTGGGGCCGTTCCAAGGTGGAGCTCAAGCGGCGGCTGGCGCTCCTGCGCGCGGTGAGCCGGTTGTCGAATCCGCGCTTCGGGGTCGATCACACCGTCACCGCCATCCTGGAGAACATCCAGCGCTTTTTCGTCGACAGCAACACCTGCCTGCTGGTGGTGCGGGACAAGGAGTCCGGCGCCTGTTCGCTGCGCACCGTCCGCCAAGGCGATGCGCACCGCTCGCCCGAGGCCCAGCGGATCGCGCCTGAATTGGCAGCGCTGCTGATGGCGCTCGCCCCGCAGCGCGCGGTGATCTACCGCCGCTCGCCCTGGCCGAGCCTGCCGATCTTCGGCGACGCGGCGACCTACGACGCCGAGAAGGGGCGATGGGCCAAGGAAACCCACAGCGCTTGCGAAGGGCTGGCGGAACTGCTGGACGCCGGTGCCTTCATCGACGTGCCCGTCAACCTGCGCAAGAGCGAAGGCCGGCTGATCGTCCTCTCGCGGCGGGGCGCGTTCCGCCGTTCCGATGCGCTGTTCCTGGGACACGTGGTCGCCCAGGCCTTCCCCGTGGTCGAGAACATCGAGCTGCTCGACCGCATGGCCTCGGACGCGGCATCGCAGGAGCGTCTGAAGATCGCGCTGGACCTGCACGACACCGCCATCCAGCCCTACATCGGATTGAAGATGGGCCTCAGCGCGCTGCGCAACAAGGCCAGCGCCGACAACCCGCTGGTCGAGGACCTCGACAGGCTGCAGGACATGGCTGCCCGCGTCATCGGCGACCTGCGCCGCTACGCCGGCGCGGTGCGCAACGGGTTGGACCGCTCGGAGCAGGCGGTGCTGATGGTGCTGCGACAACAGGCAGCGCAGGTGCGCGACTTCTATGGCATCGACATCGCGGTGCGCGTCGACGGCGAACTCAACGTGAACGACCGCATGGCAGCGGAGATCCTGCAGATCGTCCGCGAGGGCCTGAACAACATCTGCAAGCACACGCTCGCGCACTGCGGTGCAGTCAGGCTGGCCTGTGCGGACGGGCTGCTCAAGGTGGAGATCGAGAACGAGGCGGACGGATCGCACGCGATCGAATTCCTGCCGCACTCGATCTGCGAGCGCGCCAGTGCCCTGGGCGGCAATGCGAGCGTCCATCGCGGCACCGGCGGCGCCGTGTCGGTGCACGTCGAAATTCCCATGTAGGAGGTGAAGATGCAACCAGCGGCAAAACCGATCGGCGTGATGGTGGTGGACGATCACCAGACGATGCTGTGGGGCCTGTCCAAGCTGATCGACGGCGAGAAGCCGCGCATGCACGTGGTGGGCACTGCGAGGAACTGCGAGGAAGCGCTCGAACAGGTCGGGCAGCTGAGCCCCGACATCATCCTTCTCGATCTCGACCTCGACGGCAGGAGCGCCCTGGAGATCTTGCCCGGGCTGTTGTCGAACCCGGCGTCCCGCGCACTGATCCTGACGGGCGAACGCGAGCAGAAGACGCTGGACATGGCGGTCCTGCAAGGCGCGCGCGGCGTCTTGCGCAAGGATGCCTCCGCCGAGCAGGTGCTGCGGGCGATCGAGCGGGTGCATCGCGGCGAGCTCTGCATGGATGCCGAGACGATGAGCCGGGTGTTCTCGGAGTTCATGGCCTCGCGGCAGAGCCCCCGCAGCGATCCCGAAGCGGAGAAGCAGGCGGGCCTGACCGCCAAGGAACGAAAGATCATCGCGACCGTGGTGGAGAGCAGCGGGGCTTCGAACAAGGCGTTGGCGCAGAAGCTGTTCATCACCGAACACACCCTGCGCAACCACTTGACTTCGATCTACCAGAAGCTGGATGTCGCGAATCGGCTCGAGCTGTATTGCTATGCGGTGAAGCATCAGCTGGGCAAGCCCTTGTCCTGAAGGATTGCGTTCTCCGGCGTCCGGCTGTCGCACGTCGATGCGCCACGCTGCCCGCCGGCGCAGCCGACGGCGCTGTGCCATCACCTAATCGGATGCTGCTCCGACATGCACATGGACGACCGCCGTGTCGTCCGCATAGACCCGGCGCCAGCCCGGCAGATCGTCGAGCACCGCAATCGCCGACGTTCCCGGAGCGAGCAGGGTCCATCCGAACCCGTGCTCGTCCAGGAACGCAATGAACTGTTTGCGCTCCTTGACCTGGACCGCATCCACGAACTTCTGGAAGAACGCGTCGCCATACATGTCCGCGCGGCCATCGATGAACACCGGGATGCCTTCGTAGATCAGGAAACCGCCGAATGAATATTCGTTCAGCAACCTGCCCTTGGCGCCGGCCGCCATGGCCGCCTCGACTGCGGCCCTGGGTGTGATCGAAGGCGCGGGCATCGGTGGGCGCAGATGCATGGATGCGGCGGCAAACAATGCCGTCGCGCAGGCGCATGCGGCAATGGCCATCGGACGTGCCGGAGCGGCCAGGGAGAGGAACCACCGGTCCAGTGCCTGCGCATCCCGATTCGGCGTTGCCGTGGCGTACCAATGCCGTGCGAACGGAGTCGCCATCAGGAACGGAGCCACGAGTCCCAGCACCGCGACATTTCTCTGATGCTTCAGCGCCATGTGAACCAGCCCGAGCACGAGAACCAGGCGCAGCCACGGCAAGCGCACCCGACCGCTGAACGCAAGGGCCAGCACGAGGAGCAGCCACAGCTCGAAAGCGCTCGGCTCCAGGAAATTCGGCGAGCGCCACTCTCCGATGTGGGAGAGCGCCTTCATCCCCATGATGTAGACCGCATGCCAGAGGACCTGCCAGCCATTGGGTGTCACCATCCCAGCGCCCACGGATAGCGCGACGAAAAGGCCCCACGGCTTGGCGGCCGCTCTGCGCATGCCACGCGGATGCGCAAGTACGGCATCGAGCGCGACGCCAGCGCCGAGCAACAGGCCCAGGATGAAGCTGCCGTGCATGTTGGCCCAGAGGACCATCAGGCCGAGCAACCACCACGGGGGACTGCGGCGCGACTCCGCCGCGCCAACGAGCGCCGATATCCAGAGCGCCAGCAGCAGCCAGGCCATCACATGGGGGCGCGCGAGCAGGTGCGTCAGGAGCATGCTGCCGGCCAGCACGGTGAACAGCAGCGCATGCACCGGCTCCATGCGGGCCAGCAGGAATCGCATCAGCAGCGCGAGCACCAGGCCGAAACAGCAGGCCGCAAGTGCCACAAGACCCACCCAACCGCCGAGGCGATAGACGCCCACCATGACGAGTTCGGACAGCCATTCGAAGGCCGTCCACGGCGCGCCGGGCATCGAATGAGAGAAGGCGTCAAGCGTCGGTATGGACGCGTGCTCCAGCATCCAGCGGCCGGCGGCAAGGTGCCAGTAGGTGTCTGCATCCCGCAGCAGGAGGCCCGGCTGGCATGCGATGAGAGCGATCGTCGATATGCAGACGATGAGCGGCCACGAGAGGCCCCAGTTTCGCACCGCGGGCACTGCCGCGCGAGCGTCGATCATTGCTTTCATGGACGGGCCGACCTTTCTCAGGCCGCTAAGCATTGCCGCTCAGCATCGGCATCAGCGAGCGGATCACCTGGATCGCCGCCGGCCCCATGACCACCATGATGATCGACGGGAACACGCATACCACCAGCGGGAACAGCATCTTGGTCGGCACCTTCGCGGCCAGCTCTTCGGCGCGCACCTGGCGCTTGTGGCGCAGGTCGTCCGAAAACACGCGCAGCGATTCGCCGATGCTGGTCCCGAACCTGTCGGCCTGGGTCAGCATGGTGGCGAAGGTGGCGATCTCCTCGACCCCGGTGCGCGTCGCCAGGTTGCGCAGCGCCTTCTCGCGCGCGCTGCCCGCCCGCATCTCGAGGTTGGTCCAGTGCAGTTCCTGGGCCAGCGCCTCGCTCTTCATGCGGATCTCTTCCGTCACCTTCGTGAGCGCCGCATCGAGGCCCAGGCCGGCTTCCACGCAGACCAGCATCAGGTCGGCCGCATCGGGAAAGTTCTCGAAGATGTCGCGCTTGCGGTTCTTCGCGAGCACATGGAGGATGGCATTGGGCAGGTAGCACGCGACAAGCGCCGAGGTCATGAGCCAGAAGACCAGCGTCAGTCCCTCCGCCGGGTTGATCATCCTCAGCAGGAGGAAGGTCAGGAAGGCAAACAGGAAGGGCAGCAAGGTCTTGATGCCGAAGTAGATCAGCGTTGCATCCGGGTGCCGGATGCCGGCATGGAGGAACTTGAGCCGCATGGGCGACGCGTCCTCCTCACCGGTCGGCGAGGACAGCTGCGCGAACGGACCAACGAGCTTGACGACGGTCTCCGCCCATGCCGATTTCTCGGGCGTGGGCGCCAACGCCTGAAGGCGCTGCTGGGCCCGGGTCGGCGCCCACCAGAGGTAGGCCCCCGTCAGGCCGAGCGTGACAGCCAGAAAGACCAGTGCGGAAAGGACCAGCATGGCAATGCTCCTAGACGCGGATGCGCACGATGCGCCGCAGGATGAGAACGCCGACCGCCATCAGGATCAGCATGTGCTTGATGATCCCGATGCCGATCGGGTCGGTCCACAGGAGCGACATGAACTCCGGGTTGACCAGGTTCATCATCCCGGCGAGCGCGAAGGGCATCACCCCGAGCACCCAGGCCGATAGCCGCCCTTCGGACGACAGCACGCGAACCTTCGCCAGCAGCTTGAGCCGTTCGCGGATCAGGCAACTCAGGTTGCTGAGCACCTCCGTCAGGTTGCCGCCCGAGTCGCGCTGGATCAGCACCGCGACGACGAAGTAGCGCAGGTCGGTAAGGGGGATGCGCTCGCTCAGGTTCGTCAGCGCCTGCTGCAGCGACACGCCGAAGTTGACCTCGTCATGCACGATGCGGAACTCCGACGCGATCGGCTCCGCCATTTCCTCGCTGATCATCTGCAGCCCCGACGAGAAGGCATGCCCCGCGCGCAGCGCACGCGTCACGAGGTCGAGGGCCTCCGGGAGCTGGGCCTCGATGCGCTTGAGGCGCTTGGCGCGGCGATGGTGCAGGAAAGCCAGCGGCGCGAGCGCAAAGGCCGCGCCGGCCATCAGCCCGAAGCCCTCGGCCTGGCCAGCGAGTCCCATCATGATCGCGAAACCCGCCACGCTCAGGGCGGCGCAGCCGAGCAGCAGCTTCGACACGGTCCAGTCCAGACCGGACTGCAGGATCAACCGGTCCAGTGCGTGCGCGCGCGGCACGCGCAGCAGCAAGCGCTGCAGCGCCGGGACGTCGCTGAGCATGCGTTCCTTGAGGAGCTTCGCCTGCGGCGTGGCGTCGCCCGAACCGGAAAGCGCCTGCAGCCGCTTTTCGAGCTTGCGCGCCTCGGGGCCCTTGTACGACTTCCACATGAGGTAGAGGCCTTCGAGGAGCAGCAGCACCGCGACGAAGACCAGCACCACGACCATGAATAGCGAATTGCCGGTGAGGTTTTGCATGGTCCTGTCCTTTACTGGTAGCGCTTTGCCGGATCGAAGATCGCGTCCGGCAACGAGATGCCGAAGGCGTGCAGCCGTTCGGTGAACTTGGGCCGCACCCCGGTCGCGTGGAAGTAGCCCTCCACCTGCCCTTCCGGTCCGACGCCGGTCTGCCTGAAGGCGAAGATCTCCTGCATGGTGACGACATCGCCTTCCATGCCGGTGATCTCCTGGATGCTGGTGATCTTGCGCTTGCCGTCGGTCATGCGCAGCCCCTGGATGACCACAGTGATCGCGGAGGCGATCTGCTGCCGGGCCGCGCGGTGCGGCAGGTTGAGGTTCGCCATGCCGATCATGTTCTCGAGCCGCGACAGCGCGTCCCGCGGCGTGTTGGCATGGATGGTGGTGAGCGAGCCTTCGTGGCCCGTGTTCATGGCCTGCAGCATGTCCACCGCCTCCGCGCCGCGCACCTCCCCGATCACGATGCGGTCGGGCCGCATCCGCAGTGCGTTGCGCACCAGCGCGCGCTGCGTGATCTCGCCGCGGCCTTCGATGTTCGCCGGGCGAGTCTCGAGGCGCACCACGTGCGGCTGCTGCATCTGCAGCTCGGCGGCATCCTCGATCGTGACGACGCGTTCGGACTCGGGGATGTAGCCGGAGAGGATGTTGAGCAGCGTCGTCTTGCCCGCGCCCGTGCCGCCCGAGATGATCATGTTGACCTTGGCCTTGGCAAGCCCCTCGAGCACGGACGCCATGGCCGGCGTCAGGCTCTTCATGTCCTCCACCAGGTTGTTCATCTTCAGCGGTATATGGGCGAAGCGGCGGACCGACATCATCGGGCCGTCCAGCGCCACCGGCGGGATGACCGCGTTCACGCGCGAGCCGTCGGGCAGGCGCGCATCGACCATCGGACTGGACTCGTCGATGCGCCGGCCGACCAGCGAGACGATCTTGTCGATGATGCGCAGCAGGTGCTTCTCGTCCGTGAAGCTCACCGGCGTCAGCTCCAGGCGGCCGCGGCGCTCGACATAGATCTGGTCGTAGCGGTTGACGAGGATGTCCGAGACTGTCGGGTCCGCCATCAGCAGCTCGATCGGGCCGAAACCCAGCATCTCGTGCTGGATGTCGCGGATCAGCGTGCGTCGCTCGAGGTCGTTGACGGCCGCCTGCTCATCCTGCACCAGGCGCCCGACCATGGTCGCGATCTCCTGGCGCAGCGCCTCCGGGGCCAGCGTGTCGAGCGAGGCGAGGTCGAACTTCTCGAGCAGCTTGAGATGCAGGCGGCCCTTGAGCGCCATATAGGCCTCGGAGCTTCCGCTGCCGTGAGAATCGGCTGTCGAAAGCGGTGCGGCGTGCGAGGCGGCGTCGATGGCCACCACGTTGAGTTTTTCGCGCAGGGACATGGAAGGCTCCTTTGGAGAATCAGGCGCGGCCGAAGAGCCGGTTGAACAGGCTGGTGTTTTCTTCCTCCCGCGGCGACAGGACGGCCACCATGTCGGCGAGGCTGCGCACCACCGGGTTCGAGCGCGACAGCTGCGCCAGCGGCACGCCTCGATTGATGGCGGCGTTGACTTCCTTCGGCGAATCGGGAATCAGCCGCTGCGCGGTGCGGCCGAACGACCGGCGCACCTCGGGCGCACCGATTTCGCTGCTCTTGTCGAAGCGGTTGACGAGCAACTCGATCTTCTCCGGCGCGTAGCCGAGCGACTTGAACACGCCGAGCAGCTTGGTCGCGTTGCGCAGCCCCGGCAGCCCGGTCTGCAGCACCGGAAAGATGCGAGAGGCGCGGTCGAGCGCACGGATCGACAGGGTATCCAGTGCGCGCGACATGTCGAGCAGCACGAAGTCGTATTGCAGCACCGCGAGGTTGAGGATCGCGTCGATGTGCTCGGGCTTCACCTCCATGGCCATCGAGGGGTCCTCCGGCGCGGCGAGCAGGCTCAGGCCCGGCGTCACCTTGACGGTGCAGGCCGCGAGGAAGGAAGCATCGAGCCGGTTGAACTCGCGCGCCACGTCGGCGATCGTCGACTTCGGCATCTCGTCGCTCACGAACGACAGCGCATCTCCGAACTGCAGGTTCAGGTCGACCAGCAGCACCGAATCACGCTCGGCGAGCTGCCAGGCCAGGTTGGTCGCGAGGAAGGTGGCGCCGCTGCCGCCCTTGCACGGCATGAAGGCCAGCACCTTGCCGCTGGGCAGGCCGTGCGCGTTCGCGAGCTTGGCGGCGACACGCTGAACCACCGCCTCCAGGGCAGGCGCGCTGGCGGGCGACGGCAGCACCTCGCGCACCCCGGCTCGCATCGAGTTGAGCAGGAACTCGGGCGTGTGAGTCGCGCAGAGCAGGACGACCGCCGTGCGCGGATGGTGCGTGGTCACGTGCTCGACCAGAGACAGCTCGTTGGGGTCGCAGCACATGCCGTCGACCAGCAGCAGGTCCGGATGCTCCTGCTCCACGAGCTGCCGCATCCTGCTCTTGCCGCCCTCGGCCAGCACGACCGTGTGCGACCGCGCTTCGAGAACCTTGCCCATCTCCTGCAGGTGGGTCTTGTTGGGCGAAATGATGGCGATCTTCATGAGGAGTCCTTCAAGAGCAGATGGCGGCGCTGTTCGGGTCCTGCCGCATGACCTCGCGCGGCAGGAAGGTGGAGAAGGTGGGCATCGAGATGGGGGCGTGCGCGGCCAGACCCGCGATCGGCGAGATCCACTGGTAATTGAGGCCGGTGATGGTCACCGTCACACCTTCGCAGGTCGAAGCCGTGCAGCCGGCCGGACTCCAGGCCACACCGATGGTGCTGATCTGCGGCAGCAGGGCCTGCATGCGTGCCAGCACCTGCGCCTGTTGGGAGGTGTCGTCGCACACCGCTGCGTAGCGGGCGCCGGCGCGAGTGGCTTCCTGGGCCGCGCTCCAGGTGAACAGCATGCGCGCGAAGTCCATGATGCCCAGGAGGAAAGTGAAGAAGAGCAGCAGCGCGAGCGCGAACTCGACGGTGGTGGCACCGATTTGGCGACGGCTTGCTGGAGTAGCTTCGCCTTCGGCTGCGTTAGTCGACTTGGGAGCGGCCCTGCGTCTCATGTCTGTGCCCTCATGGTGGCGGTGATGTCGCTGAAGACGATGTTCCCGTTGGCATCGGCGAAGCTCAGGCCGAAGACGCTGGCGAACATCGAACGGAAGCTGTAGCTGCTCACCCGAACGGTGATGGTGGTCACGACCGGGTTGCTGCCGGTCGTCTGCCAGGTGCAGCAGGTCCCCACGGGCACGTTCGCGAGGCTGAGGCCGCGCGCCAGCGGCGTTCCGGTGCCGGCCAGGTTTCCGTACACCATCAGGTTGCGCGCCTCGGTGATGTGCGTGCCGGGCGTCTGGAACGAGAGGTAGCGCACCGCGTCCCGGGTCGACTTGGCAACGGCGTTGTACTCGTACATCGCCCGGCCGAATTCGGTGGTGATGAAGGTGAGCAGGAGCAGGAAGGGGATGACGAGCGCCAGCTCCACCAGGGCCACGCCGCGTTGCCGGATTTTCGTGCTGTTCATGGTCATCACCTCACCAGCACCGGGACGAGCGGCCCCGTCGAGCCACCGGGCAGTCCGCTCGTGGTGCAGGGACTGCCGCTCGCATTGGCATTGCCCCTGAACTCCAACTTGACATCGGACATGGGAATCGTGAGCGGCTGCAGCATCAGCATGCATGCGTAGTCGACCACCTGGTTACCGGCATTGATCACGGGCACGGTGACGATGCGGCGGTTGGTCCCGTACTGCATGTGGCCGCCGGTCGTGTTGCCCGGCGCTGCCAGGCTCTGGAAACTGTTCAGCGACAGGCCTGTGATGGACTCGCAACTGTTGACCCTGGTGCCGGTGTCGGCGCAGGAGGCGAATGCCGCGCGTTTGGTGACGAAGTTCTGTGCGCTCGCCGGCGCACCGGCGCCGGGCGCGCCGTCGTACGCGTTGAAGGCTGCCGGCCAGTCTGTCGTGGTGTAGGCGTAGCCCGTGAAATCGGGAGGATTGATCGACGGGCCGCTGGTGTTCTTATAGATGCCGAAGCGGGCGTTCCAGACATCGGCGACGGAGGTCTGCACGCCCGGCGTGCCCAGGGTGTCGCCCACGCGTGTTCCGCAATGGCCGGTCAGCTCGGCGTCGGTTTCGGAAGCACTGTTGCTGCCGTCCAGGTTGGCCCAGCCGATCTGGCCGCCGGCCGCGGCGTTCTGCGCCATGAGCAGGGTCACCCATTCACCGACGACGAAGCCGTAGTTGGGCGCAGTGCCTCCGGTCTTGGGCTTCATCGCGACCGGGATGGGGCAGGTCGTCTGTGCGCTGGCGCGTGTCGCCACGGCCGTCGCCGCGACCTGGCGCGTGGCAGGATTGGCGGCCGTGTCGCCGGTGAAGCCGCCCATGGTTTGCAACAGCCGCGTGACCACGCCCGACTGGGTGTGCTGGCATACCGCATAGCGCGCTGCCGCGGGCGCAGTGGTCGCGGCGTAGGCTGCATCCTTGAAGCTGATGTTGGCCGCGACGATCTGGCCCTGTCCGCTCCAAGTGGTCGATTGCATGTTGACGCGGTTCAGGTTGCCTGCGGTCATGCCCGCGCTGGTGGCGCGGGTCAGGGCGGTGCTCTGTCCGTCGAGCTCCTGTGCCGCCGCCAGGGCGCAGCTGTCCAGGGCTGTCTGCAATTCGGTCTTGACGACGAACAGGTGCCCGAAATCCAGCGCGATGCCCATGAAGCCGAGGAGGAACAGCAGGACCAGCGCCGTCGTGACGAGCACGGCGCCTTTCTGTCGGCGATGACTGGTGAGCTTGCGCATGAGCGAACCTCCGGGCCGGTCGTGGGGATGAAGTCAGACGCAGGTGCCCGTCAGGCAGCCCGCGAATCGCGTGATGAAGTTGGAGAAGCCGGTTCTGATCAGCTGCGGCTGGAGCGCGAGCACCAGCGCGATGGCGACGAGGGCGAGGATCAGCGCGTATTCGATGATCAGGGCGCCTTTCCGGTCGCGCAGCAAGTCGGTGGGCATGGGCTTCTCCTTCGGAAGGACCTGGGCGTATTCGCGCTCACAGAGAGGGGGCGTCCGGGAGACGGGGTCGGAGCTCATGGGCATGACGTCCGTCTCCTGGCGCTTTCTCAAACGCAGTTGGCCGTGGTCAGGCAGGTATTGACGCGTGCGATGAAGGTGTTGAAGGCACCGCCGCCGAGCGCCTGCAGGGCGATCACCAGGGCGATCGACACCACCGCGATGATCAGCGCGTACTCGACGACCTGAGCGCCGTCCTCTTCCTTCGCGAAGGGGCGCAGGAAGTTGTTGATGAGAAGAAGAAGGTAGTCCATGAATGCACCTCGAGAATGAGTGAAGGGGTTCCTCCGGCAACAGCGGGTTCGCGCTCTTCGTCACGATGCCCGCCGCTGGAGCTCTTTCAAACGCAATTGGCCGTGGTCAGGCAGGTATTGACGCGTGCGATGAAGGTGTTGAAGGCCCCGCCGCCGAGCGCCTTCAAGGCAATCACCAGCGCGATCGAAACGACCGCGATGATCAGCGCGTACTCGACGACCTGGGCGCCGTCCTCTTCCTTGGCGAAGGAACGCAGGAAGTTGTTGATCAGAAGAAGAAAGTAGTTCATGAATGCACCTCAAAAAAGATTGAATGAAAAATGGAAGTGATCTGGGGCGAGAGGCCCATCAGGTTGAGCATGGGTCGTCGTTGTTGAGCTCCTTTCCGCGCGAGGTTTGAAACAGGGTTGTGAAGTAGCCAGTGCTAGCGTCCGCCGCCGCTTCCGATGGCACCGCCGATGTTGATGACGTTCACCACCGGAGGCGGCTCCTTGAAGCTCTCGTGGTAGCGGATGAGCGAGTCATGCGCCGCCCGGCCGTCCAGGCCCAGTCCCGTGTCCGTGGTCTTGCCGGCGTCCGGATGGATGGTCATCTTTCGCTTCGCATCGCGCACTGCGTCACCGAAGCGCGCGTCGTAGTTCGGCGTAGGGGTCTGGCATCCCGCGGTCAGCAGGGCGAGAAGGATGGCCAGGGTCTGTGTTTTCATGGTCTGCACTCCTTGTCACTTGAATTCCGGCGGCGGCGCATCGGCCGGCGGCGTCGCGCTCTCCAGCGCTCCGTTGAGATAAACCTCGGCCCGACTCGGCACCACGTGGTTGTCCGTGGGCAGTCGCGGCGACTCGGGGAGCGGCTTCACGAGCCGCGGCGTGATCACGAACAGCAGTTCGGTCTGGTCGCTCTGGAATTCGGTGCTGCGCGCGAGCGCCCCCACCACCGGCACCTCGCCGAGTCCCGGGAAGCGCTTGACCGACTCGTTCACGTTGTTCTTGATCAGCCCGGCGATCACGAAGCTTTGTCCGTCGTTGAGCTGCACCGTCGTGTCGGCCCGGCGCACGATCATCGAAGGAAGAACCGAGGTGACGCCGCCGACGGTGGTGAATGGCGAACCTGTCTGGGACAGGTCCGACACCTCGGAAATCATCTTCAGATGGATCCGGTCGCCGCTCAGGACCGTGGGTGTGAACTTCACGCCGATGCCGAATTCCTTTTCCTCCAGCGTGATGGTCGACCCCGTGCCCGTGTTGTTCTGCGCCACCGGGATGAAGATCTTGCCGCCCGAGAGAAAGCTCGCCTGCTGGCCGCTGATGGCCATCACGTTCGGTTCGGCCAGGACGCGCACGATGCCGTCGTCTTTTTGCCCGTCGAGGGTCAACCGGGCACGTCCCACCCGCAATGCGTCGATCAGCCCATTGCCGCCGCTCAGGAAGTTCGATAGCAGCGTGTAGGTGGTATTGCCGCCGCTGTAGCTCTTCGCGTAGCGCAGGCTCCCGCCCAGCTTGTCGAGCAGCGTCTTGCTCACCTCGGCGATCTTGACCTCGAGCATCACCTGCTGCGCCGCGGTCGTGCGCATCAGGTTCACGACCTTCTTGCCATCGCCATACGAGGCCGCGATGGTCATGATCTCGTCGAGGCGGACCGGATCGCTGACCTCGCCGCTGAGCACCAGCGTGTTCTCGGCGCCGCGCACCTTGACGCGCGTTTCGCCGGGCATCAGCTCGTCGAGCTTGGCCTGCAGCGCGCCCGGGTCGACGGTGACGACGATGTCCTTGATGAAGCAGACGCCCTCCGCGTTCTGCATGATCACGTTCATCGAGCCCGCGCGCTTGCCGCGGAAGAACAGGTCGGTGGGACTCAGCAGCATGACTTCCATGTCGGCGATGCCGTCGCTGGTCTGTGCGCCCGGGGCCATGGCAGGCGCCGGGGCCGCCATCGTCATGCCGGGCATGCCGGGCATGGCGGCCGCGGGCCGCGGCGATGGCGGCTGGCCGCTCACGAGGATGCGGGTCACGCGGGACTTGAGGGGAATCACGGTCGACTTGCCGAGCGTGACGGTCGCCGGCGTGTCGACCTCCACGCGGGAGCAGCGCTTGTGATCCGTGAACTGGGCCGATGCCATCGCCGGAGCGGTGGCCGATGCGGCCACGGGCGGTGTCTGGGCCCATGTACCGGCTGTCGTCATCGACAGCGCCAGCGTGCACAGGGTCGGAAGGATCGCGCGGGGGCGGCGTGGTTTGGACACGGTGTATTCCTTGAGTAGATGCGCTCAGAAGCAGCTGAGCACGCGGTTGGCGTTCTGCACGACCTCGACGCACTGCGAGGGCTGAGCCGGCATGGCCATCGGCCTGGCGCGGGGGATGGAGGGCTTGCTCTCGGCCGCGACCTTCATGACCACGGGTGTCGGGATGTCCTTCGTGCCGAACAGCTGGTTCTTGGTGATGCCGGCGGTCGCGACCGTCTGGTTGTCGACCTGGTTGCGCAGCACCAGCGAGAGGGTGCCGACGCTGCGGGCGAGATCGAGCTTCTCGGAATCCTCGAGGCTGAGTTCGAGCGTGACTGCACTCACCACCTTGGGCTTGGTGTCGTCGCGTCCCGCCTCCTGCGCAACCGCCAGCACCAGCACGCGCTCGAGCACGGTCTTGCTGATCTGCCGGCTTTCTTCGCCCTTTTCCTTGTCCTGCTGGGCGTTGACCATCACGTCCACGTAGTTGCCGGGCAGCGCAAAGCCCGCGACGCCGACGACGTCGTTGACGCGCACCGTCATGGCGCGCTTCCCCGACGTGATGACCGCCGAAAGTCCGCCCTGCGTGCCCTTGGGGGCAAGCTTGCCTTCGAGCACCGCTTCGCCCCGCAGCAGGCCGACCTTGGCGACCCGGTCCTGCAGGTCCTGGACCGTCGCGAAGGTTCCTGGGGGCAGCGAGCCGCTCGGCCAGTCGACCACGGACAGCATCTGCGCATTGAGGCGGCTGCCGAGCTCGATGTCGACGTTCGCGACCACCACCTTGTTGGACGCGATGCTCCCCTGGCGCGCCACCCAGCCGGCCGCATACACCGCGGCGGCCAGGCCGGTCAGCAGTGCCAGAACCAGAAGACCCATTGCCTTGATATTTCTCATTTCATGCCCCAATGAATTGACGAACGCAGTTGACCCATCGACCTAGGCGTAACCCAATTGCCGTCCCAGCACATAAGCGACCGTTCCGACGCTGATGCAGACGCCATAGGGGAGTTTTCCGACCGACTGGGCAGCCCCGACTTCAGCGTCCGGCCGCGCACCGACCATGGCCGAAAGCACCATGCCGTGCACCGCGTCCTTCGTGTTTCGCAGCATGCGTCGCACCTTTCCCCTGAGAAGTGCAAATCCGAATGCCGCAATCCCGCCGACGATGAAAGTGAAGAGGACCGCCTGGAGTGTTTCGTCGACGCCCAGGAACGCACCGACCATCGCCATCAGCTTCACGTCGCCGGCACCCATCACGCCCAGGACATAGGGCGGCAACATGATCAGGAAGCCGAGCAACAGCCCTCCCGAAGCCGCCAGGCAAGCGGAGCCCGGAGACACGGCCACGAGGGTCTTGTAGATCACCGCGAATGCTGCGCCGCCGAAGGTCAGCCAGTTGGGAATCCGGTAGGTGCGGTAGTCGGTGACCGCCGCAATGAGGAGCAGTGCGAACAGCACCGCCGTGCGCGGGTCGAGCACCAGCATGGCGATGAGCTCGAGAAATGCCTGAAATTCCTGCATGACAGCCTTGTTGATGTGTTGTCGAATCAGAGGAGCCGGAGGCCCGGCCTCATGCGTTCTTGTCCCAGGCCAGGAGCAGCAACATGCAGACGGTGAGGATCAGCAACCCGACCAGCGCGTACTCCATGAAAGAGCCACCTGCTTCGCTTCTGAGCAGCTGGATCCACGGCGGCGACAGGGATTCGAAGATCTGCATGTACTTCTCCAAGCAATGCCTCGGCAGGGAATCGGTCCGGCCCGCCTTGCCGGTCGGACTGCTTCTGCCTTGGGATCGAATGTAGATATGCAAACAAAGGTCTACATGAGCGCTCTGTCCTCATTTGCGCGGGACAGAGCACCCCCGGAAGGCATGACAAACCAACTACTTAAGTACTCATTTCGAAGCGAGGACCCGGAAGTGGCGTGGTTTTGCCTCCGGGGCTGGGCTTCGGAAGGGTGAGATCGGGATCGAGACTGGCCGAGCGCCTCATGGCGAGCCCGGTTGACACGCTCATCCCCGGCGCCTAGAGTTGTTCCATATGCATGAACGTTGTTCTGTTATTTAGAACATCACCCAAGACACCTCATGGACTCCACGCTCGCCAAGGGCCTCGCTGCCATCGAATGGATGGTTCGCCAGCAGCGCGACTGCCGCGTGACCGACCTGGCCCACGCCTTCGGCATGGCGCGCAGCAATGCGCATCGCACGCTGCAGACGCTGGTGGACTGCGGCTGGGCGGTGCAGGACCCGGCGACCAGCGCCTACCGCCCGAGCCTGCGCCTGTTCGAGCTCGGCGCGCTGGTGGCCGAGGTGGCGGACATCGGCGCGCTGCTGCGCCCGCACCTGGCAGCGCTGGCACAAGCCACGGGCGAAACCATCCACCTGGCGGCGCTCGACGGCGCCGAGATCGTCTACCTCGACAAGTTCGACAGCCCGCTGCCGGTGGCCGCCTACTCGCGCGTCGGCGGCCGGGCGGCAGCCTATTGCGTGGCCTCGGGCAAGGCGCTGCTGGCCGCGGCGCAGCCCGACACGGCCGCCCTGCGGGCGCGGCTCGGCACGCTCGTCGCGTACACGCCCAACAGCATCACCGACTTCGATGCGCTCCACGCCGAACTCGAGCGCACCCGCGCGCGCGGCTACGCCGAGAACCGCGAGGAATGGCGACTCGGCGTCTGCGGGCTGGGCGTGCCGGTCTTCAATGCGCGGGGCGAAGCGGTCGCCGCACTGGGCATGAGCGTGCCCTCGATCCGCTTCGCGCGCACCCAGGCACGCGGGCTCGCGGAGCAGGTCATGACCTGCGCGCGCGATGCCAGCGCCACGTTGGGCTACCGGACAGAGCCGGGGCCGATGACCACCACCCCGAGAAAAAGGAGACTGGAATGATTCGCTTCGCCCCCTGGCTGCGCACCGCCGTCCTCACGGCGGCCGCGCTCGCCGCGCCTTTCGCCACGCAGGCGCAGGGCAGCAACGGCTCCGATTACCCGAACAAGCCGATCAAGCTGATCGTCCCCTACCCGCCCGGCGGCGGCACCGACGTGATCGCGCGCATCGTGCAGGAGCGCTTCCAGGCCCAGCTGGGCCAGCCGGTGGTGATCGACAACCGCGGCGGCGCGGCCGGCTCGATCGGGACCGAGCTCGCGGCCAAGTCGGCACCGGACGGCTACACGGTGCTGTTCACGCTCTCCTCGCACACCATCAACCCGGCGATCTACGCCAAGCTGGGCTTCGACACGCAGAAGGACTTCGAGCCGGTCGCGATGGTGGCCTCGCTGCCGCAGATCCTGGTGGCCAACACCAGCTTCCCGGCCAACAATGTGGCCGAGCTGGTGGCGCTGGCCAAGGCCAAGCCGGGCTCGCTCTCCTTCGCCACCGTGGGCAACGGCTCGCCCGGCCACCTGGCCGGCGAGCTGTTCAAGCTGCGCACCGGCACCCAGATGACGCACGTGCCCTACCGCGGCGGCGGCCCTGCCGTGACCGACGTGATGGGCGGCCAGGTGCCGCTGCTGTGGGTGTCCATTCCCGCGGCGGCGCAGTTCGTCAAGTCCGGCAGGCTGAAGGCGCTGGCGGTCTCCACCACCAAGCGCAGCGCCGCCTTCCCCGACGTGCCGACCATGCAGGAGGCGGGCATCCCTGACTTCGAGGTCGACTCCTGGTACGCGATGTTCGTGCCGACGAAGACGCCGAAGGCCGCCATCGAGAAGCTCAACCGCGTGGTCAATGCCGTCGTGCGCGAGCCGGAGATCCGCGACAAGCTGCTCGCCCAGGGCAGCGAAGGCGTGGGCGGCACGCCGGAAGCGCTCGGCAAGGTGGTGTCGACCGAGCTCGTCCGCTGGAGCAAGCTCGCCAAGGAAGCCAACATTCGCGTGGACTGAAGCCCGCGCACACAGAGACCTCACGCACATGGCAAACAACGCATCTCCCGAAGCCACCGGACCCATCGCCGAACTCGTGGCCCGTGCGCGGGCGGCCCAGCGCATCTACGACAGCTGGTCGCAGGAACAGGTGGACATGGCGGTGGCCGCGGCGGGCTGGGCCATCATCGAACCGAAGCGCAACCGCGAGCTGGCCGAGCTGGCGGTGGCCGACACGGGCATCGGCAACGTCGAGGACAAGGTCGCCAAGAACCACCGCAAGACCTTCGGCCTGCTGCGCGACCTGCGCGGCGCGCGCTCGGTGGGCGTGATCTCCGACGACCCCGCGCGCGGCATCGTCGAGATTGCCCGGCCGGTGGGCGTGGTGTGCGCGATCACGCCCTCGACCAACCCGGGCGCGACGCCGGCCAACAAGATCATCAACGCGCTCAAGGGGCGCAACGCGGTGATCGTCGCGCCCTCGCCCAAGGGCTGGTCGACGGCGGCGCGGCTGATCGCGTTCATCCATGCGCAGTTCGACCGCATTGGCGCGCCGCGCGACCTGGTGCAGCTGCTGCCCTCCCCCGTCACCAAGCTGGCCACCGCCGAGCTGATGCGGCTGTCCGACCTGGTGGTGGCGACCGGCTCGCAGGCCAACGTGTGCGCGGCCTATGCGAGCGGCACACCGGCCTTCGGCGTGGGCGCGGGCAACGTGGCCGGCATCGTCGACGAAACGGCCGACGCCGGCGCCGCGGCCGAACGCATCGTGCTGTCGAAGACCTTCGACAACGCGACGAGCTGCTCGTCGGAGAACAGCCTGGTCGTCGTCGATGCGATGCGCGCACCCTTGATCGCCGCCCTCGAGGCACGCGGCGCCGTGATGCTCGATGCGGCGCAGAAGAAGGCCTTGCAATCCCTGATGTGGCCGGAGGGCAAGCTCTCCGCCGCGGTGATCGGCAAGTCCGCGCGCGAGATCGCCGAGCGCGCGGCGGCGCAGGACGCTGCAGGCCGCGCCGGCTGGCTGGCGATCGCCGAGCGCAACCCGCGCATCCTGATGGTGGCGGAGGACGGCGTGGGCCGCGAGCATCCCTACTCGGGCGAGAAGCTGAGCCCCGTGCTCGCGATCTATGCCGCGCGCGATTTCGCCGAGGCCGCTTCCATCGTCGAGCGCATCTATGCCTACGAGGGCGCGGGGCATTCGGTGGGGCTGCACAGCGCCGTGCCGGAGCGCGCGATGCGGCTGGGGCTGTCGCTGCCGGTGTCGCGCGTGATCGTCGACCAGGCGCATTGCATCGCCACCGGTGGCAGCTTCAACAACGGGTTGCCCTTCTCGCTGTCGATGGGCTGCGGCACCTGGGGCAGGAACAACTTCTCCGACAACATGAACTACCGGCACTACCTCAACATCACGCGCGTGTCGCGGCCGATCCCGGAGCGCGTGCCGAGCCAGGAGGAGATCTTCGGCGAGTTCTTCGCCAGGCACGGTGCCGAGTGACGGCGCTGACCGTTCATTCGCTGATCGAGTCGCAGGCCGCGCAGCGGCCGCAGGCGATCTATGCGCTGTCCACCGAGGGCGGTTCGCCCCTGCGCTATGCCGAACTGGCGCGCGGATGCCGCAGCGTCGCGGCCGTGCTGCGCCAGCACGGCGCGAGGCGCGGCGACACCGTCTCGCTGGTCATGCCCAATGGCCTGCAGACCTTGCGCGTGCTGCTGGGCGCCATGCACGCCGGCCTGTGCGTGAACCCGGTCAACCTGTTGTCGCAGCCCGAGCAGATGCGCTACGTGCTCGCGCATTCCGACTGCCGGCTGGTCTGCGTCGCGCCTGAGTGGGAAGCGCGCGTGCGTGCGATGCTGGCCGATCTCGACCGCGCCGTCGCGCTGCTGGTGGTGGCGCCCGATGCGTCGGCTTTGCCCGGCGAGAGCGAGGCGCCCGCGATCGCCGAGGCGCCGCCCCCCTCGCCCGAAGACCCGGCCCTGCTGATGTACACCTCCGGCACCACCGGCATGCCCAAGGGCGTGATGCTGAGCCAGCGCAGCCTCGCGGCCAATGCGAATGCGATCAGCGCCGAGCACGGCCTGGGCCCGGACGACCGCGTGCTCGCGGTGCTGCCGCTCTATCACATCAACGCCTTCGCCGTGACCATGCTGGCGCCGCTGGCGCATGGCGGCAGCCTGGCGATGCCGCCGAAGTTCTCGGCCGGGCGCTTCTGGGAACAAGCCGCGCAGGCGCAGTGCAGCTGGATCAACGTGGTCCCGACCATGATCTCCTACCTGCTCGAAGGCGGGAAGCCGCCGGCGGCGCAAACCGCCGGCATCCGCTTCTGCCGCTCCGCTTCGGCCGCGCTGCCGCCCGAGCACCATCGCGCCTTCGAGCAGATGTTCGGCATCGGCATTGTCGAGACCATGGGGCTCACCGAGACCGCGGCGCCCTCCTTCTCCAATCCCATGGATCCCGCGAAGCGCAAGCTGGGCTCGGTCGGCCGCGCCTCGGGTTGCGAGGCGCGGGTGATCGATGCCCAGCTGTCCGAGGTGCCCGACGGCACCACCGGCCAGCTCGCGATCCGCGGACCGAACGTGATGCTCGGCTACTACAAGAACGAGGAAGCAACGCGCGCCAGCTTCACGCCGGACGGATGGCTGCGCACCGGCGATCTCGGGCATCGCGATGCCGACGGTTTCTTCTTCGTCACCGGCCGCATCAAGGAGCTGATCATCAAGGGCGGCGAGAACATCGCGCCGCGCGAGATCGACGAGGCGCTGCTCGCGCACCCCGACGTGCGCGACGCCGCCGCGGTGGGCGTGCCCGACCGCCACTACGGCCAGGAGATCGGGGTCTGCGTGATCCTGCGCGAGGGCAGCACCTGCACCGAGGAAGCGCTGCGCGCGTACTGCGCGGGCGCGCTCGGGCGCTACAAGGCGCCGGGCCACTACCGCTTCGTGGAGGAACTGCCGCGCGGGCCCTCGGGGAAGGTCCAGCGGCTCAAGCTGCTGCCGCTGTTCGAATAGAAAGAGATCTGGGTGTGGCGAGCGGGCTCGCGAATACATGTGAGTTCAAAAGTCAGCGCCGGTCGAAACATCGCCGATACACGCACGCGCTGCAATAGCGACACCCGCTTCGAAAGGCGGGGCCGACGATCCACTGACCGACTCGACATCCACGCTATTCGAAAGGACCCGACATGAAGACCTCGAACATCATTGCCGCCGCCGCTCTCTCGCTGCTCGCCGCTGCCGGCGCACAGGCCGAAACCTACGATGGCGTGCACGCGCCGGTCTCGGCCAACAGCCGCGCCGACGTGCACGCGCAAGCCATGGTCGCGGCGCGCAGCGAGAACCCCTACGCGGAAGCCGTCTCGTCGCGCGTCACGCCCACGATGACCGCCTCGACCGGGCGCACCGCCGTGCGCAAAGGCGCGGTCGCGGCCGCGCACAGCGCCAATCCCTATGCCGAAGGCTATGGGCAAGGCGTGGCGCACATGACGACCGGAACCGTTGATCGCGCCTCGGTCCGCACGCAGGCCCGCGCCGCTGCCCGGGGCGATCAGCTGCCGCTGTGAGCAAAGCCGGCCCGTCGCGTCTCAGGAGTCGGACGCCCTTCGCGCAGGGACGTCCGACTCCCCCGCACCGGCCTGCGATCACGCAACCCGGACGGACAGCGCATGCCGGAACACGTTGCGCGGGTCCCAGCGCGCCTTCACCCGCTGCAGGCGTGGGTAGCCCGCCTGGTAGTACAGCGTGTGCCACGGCACGCCCGAGTTGTTGGAGGCCGGGTCCGCGAGGTCCGTGTCGGGGTGGTTGATGAAGGCGCCGTCGCAGGCCTCGCCCGGGATCGGCACGCCGCCGCTGCCGGCGAACAGATCGGCATAGAAGGCGCGAACCCACGCCAGGTTCGCCGCCTCTTCGCCCGGCTCGAGCCAGCCCGTGCTGCAGGCCATGTCGAGGATCGACTCGCGCTGAGCCGCGGCGGTCGCGTCGGCCGCGACAGTGTTGATCCGCCCGCCATAGCTCGCGAACCCCAGCATGCCGCCCATCACGTCGAGATCGCTGCGGGTGAGGTGCGCGTAGGCTATGCCGATCTGGCGATCGTCGAGACGCTTCTTGAGCAGCGCATCCTTCACCTTCACGCTCACGCCGCCCGGCGGCATGCCGAAGAGATCGGGAAAGGGATCGAGCGCGAACGCCAGCCAGGACATGCGCGCCAACTCGCGCTCGCCGGGCGCGAGCAGCCCTTCGCTGAGCGCGGCCACGAGCTCGTCCACCTGCCGGCCGGCGTCGCCATCGGCCGTGCTGACGCCGCGCAGGACGATCTTGCCGAACTGCCGGCGATGGACCTCCAGCAGCGTCCAGAGCGAGGCGTAGGCCGAATCGGCGTTGCTGTTGCGCTCGCACCAGGTGCCATGGTTGCGCAGCAGCCGCAGGAACGAGGAGGCATCGATGTCGCGCCAGTCCCACTCGGCCTTGAAGGTGGTGATCGACTCCGGCGCGCGCGGCAGCAGCCTCGCGGGCTCGTCGCCGAAGGCGCCGGGCGCGCGGAACCAGTAGCGGGTGACCACGCCGAAGTTGCCGGCGCCGCCGCCGGTGTGCGCCCACCAGAGCTCACGGTGAGGGTCGGAGAGCTCGCGCGTCGCGATCACCGGGACCGCCTTGCCGCCCGCGTCCACCGTGACCACTTCGACCGCGTAGAGGTAGTCCACGGCGAGTCCGAGCTGGCGGCACAGAAAGCCGAAGGCGCCGCCGGGCACGTGGCCGCCCATGCCGATGCCCGGGTACTCGCCGAGGGGCAGCACCACGCCCCAGTTGTCGAAGAGCGCCTTGAAGGTCTCACCCACCGTGGCCCCGGCCTCCACGGCCACGGCGCTTCGTTCGGGATCGTGGTAGATGCGCTTCATCGGGGAGACGTCGATGATGACGCGCACCTCGGGATCGCAGACGAAGCCCTCGAGGCAGTGGCCGCCGCTGGTGACGGCGAGGCGCAGGCCTTCTCCGACCGCGTCTTCGACCGCGGAGATCACCTGCTCGGTGGAGTGGACGAGGCGGACATGGTCAGGGGCGGCGGCGAAGCGCTTGTTGAAGCGCTTGTCGAGCACGGCGAGGTAGCGCGGGTCGCCGGGGGTGATCTTGAGGGACTCCATCGACATCGTTTGCTCCGAAGATCGGCATGCCCCGGCACCGAATGGCGCCCGAGTCATTGAAAGCTGAGATGAATCCTGGAAGCGACCTCCACATGCGGTCGCCGAAGGCCGAGGCCAACACAGCGTACACCATGGAGCGAGCGACGAGGCCGTGCCTCGGGCGTCGTCACTGCGGGCAAGCGATGCGCGAGAGTGTCATCGTCAGAGCAGCTTGCCCATTCTCTTGGCCGCCTCCCTCAACGCCCCGATCCGCTTCACCGCGTCCTCCATCGTCATCCGCGCCGTCGGCGCATGCACCGCCATCGCCGCACGCGGCCGCCCCGCCGCATCGAACACCGGCACCGCCACCGCCACCAGCCCGGCGATGAATTCCTCTCGATCGGTCGAGTAGCCGCGCTTCGCGATCGCCTCGCACTCGGCGCGCAGCTTGTCCGCATCGGTGATGGTGTTGGGCGTCATGCGCGTCAGCGTGATCTGCGCGATCACGGCGTCGCGGTCCTTCTTCTCCATCTGTGCCAGGAACAGCTTGCCGCTCGCCGTGCAATGCAGCGGCACGTGCGCGCCGACGTCCAGCGTCAGCCGCAGCGGCCATTGCGCCTCGACGCGATCGAGGTACAGCACCTGCACGCCGTCCAGGGTCGTGAAGTTGCAGGTCTCGCCCACCTGGCGCACCAGCTCCGACAGCACCTCGTGCCGCAGCCCGCGCACCACGCCGTGGTTGAGCGTGTCGAAGGCGAGCTGCCGCAGCGCCGGCCCGACGCTGAACACGCGCTCGTCCACGTCGCGCGCCAGGAAGCCGGTCGCCAGCAGCTGCGTGCAGATGCGGTGCGCCGTGCCCTTGGGCAGCGACAGCTGCGCCGCGAGCTCGGCCAGCGACAGCGCGCGGCCCTCGCTCGCCAGCAGCGCGAGGAGGCGCAGGCTGCGCTCCGCCGACGAACCGGTGGCAGGCTCATCGGCCTCGGGCGCGGGCGCCGCGGGGCGCTTCTTCAAGACAACAGCAGGGGCAGCAGCAGATGTGCGCACAGGACGCGTCATACGGGTAAACCTCTAAAGTGGAACGTTGCGTTCCGAAAAACTATCGCCTAGCATCGAACGACCGAAGCGATTGTTCCATCCCCCGGAGCCTGCATGCCCGTTGAAGAAGAGTTCGATTACATCGTCGTGGGCGCAGGCTCGGCCGGCTGCGTGCTGGCCGGACGGCTCAGCGAAGACCCTGCGACGCGGGTGCTGCTGCTGGAGGCCGGGCCGGCCGACAACTCGCTGTGGATCCACCTGCCCATCGGCTACGGCAAGACGATGTGGAGCCCCACCTACAACTGGCGCTTCGAGACCGATCCCGATCCAAACATGAACGGCCGCCGCATCTACTGGCCGCGCGGCAAGACGCTGGGCGGTTCCAGCGCCATCAACGGCCTGATCTACATCCGCGGCCAACGCGAGGACTACGACCACTGGGCGGCGCTGGGCAACGCGGGCTGGGGCTACGACGACGTGCTGCCCTACTTCATCCGGTCCGAAGGCAATCAGCGCGGCGCCGATGCCTTCCACGGCGCGGACGGTCCGCTCAAGGTGTCGGACATCGGCGCGAAGCACGAGCTGATCGAGGCCTTCATCGAAGGCGCACAGCAGATCGGCCCGTTGAGCGTGAAGCGCACCGAAGACTTCAACGGCGCGGAGCAAGCGGGCGCCGGCTACTACCAGCTCACGACGCACCAGGGCTGGCGCTGCAGCACGGCCAAGGCCTACCTCGATCCGGCGAAGGGCCGAAGCAACCTGCGCATCGCGACGCAGGCGTTGGCCACGGGCCTGGTGTTCGAAGGCCGCCGCGCGGCCGGCGTGCGCTACACGCAGGGCGGCGCGGCGAAGACCGCGCGCTGCCGCGCCGAGGTGCTGCTCTGCGCGGGCGCGATCCAGTCGCCGCAGCTCCTCCAGCTCTCGGGCATCGGCCCGCGCGCCGTGCTGGAGCAGCGCGGCGTTCCGATGGTCCACGAGCTGCCCGGCGTCGGCGAGAACCTGCAGGACCACCTGCAGATCCGCCTCGGCTACGAATGCGCCAAGCCCATCACCACCAACGACCAGCTCAACTCCTGGTTCGGCCAGGCAAAGATGGGCCTCGAATGGCTGCTGCACCGCACCGGCCCGCTGGCGGTGGGCATCAACCAGGGCGGCTGCTTCATGCGCGCGCTGGCTGATGCGAACGGGCAGCCCGTGGCGGCCACGCCCGACATCCAGTTCCACGTCGCCACGCTGTCGGCCGACATGGCCGGCGGCAAGGTGCACCCGTGGTCGGGCTTCACGCTGTCGATCTGCCAGCTGCGCCCCGAGTCGCGCGGGCATATCCGCATCCGCTCGCGCGACCCGGCCGAGCCGCCGGAGATGCAGCCCAACTACCTCGCGACCGAGCTCGACCGCGCGACCGCGGTGGCCGGCGTGAAGGCGGCGCGCGCCATTGCCGCCGCGCCGGCGATGCGGCCCTACGTCAAGCGCGAGATCAAGCCGGGGCCGGACGCGACGAGCGATGCCGACCTGCTGGAGTTCTGCCGCAACAACGGCGCCACCATCTTCCACCCCACGGGCACCTGCCGCATGGGCAGCGATCCGCTCGCGGTGGTCGATGCGCGCCTGCGCGTGCATGGCATCGGCGGGCTGCGCGTGGTCGACTGCTCGGCCATGCCGACGCTGGTCTCGGGCAACACCAATGCGCCGGCCGTGATGATGGCCGAAAAGGCCGTCGACCTGATTCGCGAGGACGCCACCGCCGGCGCCCTCGCACGCTGAGTTCCACAACGAAGTTCATCGGAGACATCACATGAGTGCAACGGACGAGAAAGCGATTCGACGGGTCGTGGCCTCCGCGCTGGTGGGCGCCAGCATCGAGTGGTACGACTTCTTCCTCTACGGCGTGGTGGCCGGCATCGTGTTCAACAAGCTCTACTTTCCGGGCAGCGACCCGGTGGTGTCGACGCTGCTGGCCTACACCACCTTCGCCGTCGGCTTCGTCACGCGCCCGCTGGGCGGCGTGATCTTCGGCCACTTCGGCGACAAGATCGGCCGCAAGAGCATGCTGATCCTCACGCTGATGATCATGGGCCTGGCCACCTTCCTGATCGGGCTGGTGCCGACCTATGCCCAGATCGGCGTCGCCGCGCCCGTGCTGCTCCTGCTGCTGCGCGTGGCGCAGGGCATCGGCCTCGGCGGCGAATGGGGCGGCGCGGTGCTGATGGCCTACGAGTACGCGCCGAAGGAGAAGCGCGGCTTCTACGCCTCGCTGCCGCAGATCGGCCTGGCGATCGGGCTGTGCCTGGCCTCGGGCGTGGTGGCGCTGCTGTCCTTCCTGCTGACCGATGCGCAGTTCCTGGCCTGGGGCTGGCGCGTGGCCTTTCTGCTGTCGGGCGTGATGGTGGCGGTGGGCATGTACATCCGCCTGCATGTGCAGGAGACGCCGGAGTTCGCGGCGGTGAAGGCACGCAACGCCGAGCTGCGCATCCCCTTCACCGACATGCTCAGGCGCTACCCGGGCAATGTGCTCAAGGGCATGGGCGCGCGCTATATCGACGGGGTGTTCTTCAACATCTTCGGCGTGTTCTCGATCAACTACCTGACCAGCACGCTCAAGATAAACCGCACCGAGGCGCTGCTGGGCGTGATGGCGGCGGCGGTGGTGATGATCTTCACCATCCCCTTCTTCGGGCGCTTGTCGGACCGGCTGGGGCGGCCCCGGGTCTACATGTGGGGCTCGCTGATCACCGCCGTCGCCGCTTTCCCCGGCTTCTGGCTGATGACGCACAGCGGCGGCAACGTGCTGCTGGTCTGGCTCGCGATCATCGTGCCCTTCGGCATCCTCTACGCCGCGGTGTACGGGCCGGAGGCCGCGCTCTTCTGCGACCTCTTCGACGCCAAGGTGCGCTACACCGGCATCTCCTTCGTCTACCAGTTCTCGGGCATCTTCGCCTCGGGCATCACGCCCATCGTCGCGACCGCGCTGCTCAGATCGGGCGGGGGCGAGCCGTGGCAGATCTGCCTGTACGTGCTGTTCGCGGGGGTGGTGTCGGCGCTTTGTGCTTGGCTGATCGGGCGCTCGGGGGCGGTGGGACATGTGGAGGGGCGGTCGTTCAGTGTGGGAGGGGCGGGGCGGTGAGTCTTGTTCTTGCCCTTGCGCATGGTTTGAGGCCGGAGCCGGGATGTCGCCCCGGCGGGCGAGTCACTTTCTTTTGCTTCGCCAAAAGAAAGTAACCAAAGAAAAGGCGACCCCACTGGCCGCGACCCTGCGCTTCGCTGCGGGAAGCCTGCGGTGCTCGCTTTTCGCGGGGTCCGCGCAAACTCGCTTCGCTCAAACACGCGCGGCCCTGATCCGCGAAAAGCTGCGCTCCTCGGCTACGGCCAGAGGGGACTTTGACACCAACGCGCCATGGCGCGTCCTTGTGTAGACGTGCGCTGCAGGTCTTGGCTCACGCTGCGCGAACGCAAACGCAAACGCAAACACATGCCATGCACGTCCTCCACATGCCCATGCCCATGCCCATGCCCATGCCCATGCCCATGCCCATGCCCATGCCTATGCCCAAGCCCATGCTCATGCTCATACGTATGCGTAGGTCCGTGCACATGCGCATGCGCCCGTCCAGGCCTCGCGCAGCGAGGCCGTTGGCGGCCGAGCGAAGCAACGGCCCGACCCACTCCCCTCTGCGCGTGCCGAGGAGCGCAGCTTCAGGCGGATCAAGGGCCGCGCGTGTTTGAGCGAAGCGAGTTTGCGCGGACCCCGCCTGAAGCGAGCACCGCAGGTTGCCCGTAGCGAAGCGAAGGGACGCGCGCAGCGGGGTCGCCTTTTCTTTGGTTACTTTCTTTTGGCGAAGCAAAAGAAAGTGACTCGGCTGCCGGGACGACGCCCCGGCTCCAGCCTCAAACAAAGCGCAATGCCAGCCCAAGCGAACAAAGGCTCCACCGCCGCCCCCGGCCGCAAGCGGGATCCAGAGCGGGAGCAAGAAACGAGTCCGAGGGAAAATCCCCCCTCGCGCCATCCGAAAAAACAAGGAGCCCCATGACCGACCTCTCCGCCTTCCCCATCACCAAGAAGTGGCCCGCCTCCCATCCGGACCGGCTGCAGCTCTATTCCCTGCCGACGCCCAACGGGGTCAAGGTCTCGATCATGCTGGAGGAGACCGGCCTGTCCTACGAGCCGCACCTGGTCAACTTCGAGACGCACGACCAGATGTCCCCGGAGTTCCTCTCGCTGAGCCCCAACAACAAGATCCCGGCGATCCTCGATCCCGACGGCCCCGGCGGCAAGCCGCTGCCGCTCTTCGAATCGGGCGCGATCCTCATCTACCTCGCGGACAAGACGGGCCAGCTGCTCCCCGCCGATCCGGCTCGGCGCTACGAGACACTCCAGTGGCTGATGTTCCAGATGGGGGGCATCGGCCCGATGTTCGGCCAGGTCGGCTTCTTCCACAAATTCGCGGGCAGGTTCTACGACGACAAGCGCCCGCGCGACCGTTACGTGGCGGAGGCCCGGCGCCTGCTCCAAGTGCTGGAGGCGCGGCTGGCGGGGCGCGACTGGATCATGGGCGACGAGTACACGATCGCCGACATCGCCACCTTCCCCTGGGTGCGCAACCTGGTGGGCTTCTACGAGGCGGGCGAACTGGTGGAGTTCAACGCCTTCCCGCATGTGAAGCGCGCGCTCGAGACTTTCGTGGCCCGCCCCGCGGTCACGCGGGGCCTGGGGATTCCGAGCCGGACGGCGGCCGGCTGAGGCTGAACACGCTGGCGGGGCAGGTCCTCGCTCTCCTCGCTCCTCACTCCTCTTTCCACTCCTGCCCCGCCAGCGTCAGCGCTGCGCGGTAGGCGGCCCGGCCGGCCACCTTGGTTTCGTGAATCAGCGCCTTCACCCGCTGCGCCCGCTCCTTCGGCGGCAGCAGGTGGGGCGGCTCTTCCGCAAGCTGGCGGGCGGCGCCGAGCAGGGCATTGGCCGCCTCGATGCAGAACTGGATGGCCGCACGGTCGCTGGCGCTTCCGTGCTCGTGCGCCAGCACGAGTCCGGGCGGCAGGTGCGGCAACTGCGGCAGACACGGCGCATCGCCGCCGGGCTGCTCGGGCCACGGGCCGACCATCGCAAGCCGGTCGTGCAGGCAATCCTGCGAGGCGGTGTACGAGCAGAAGCCGTCCAGCGCGCGCTGGGGGGCGGTGTCGGACAGGGACGGTTCCATCGAAGTCTTTTTCCTCATCGTGCGCGCGCCGCCGATGCAGGCGACGACGCCGGTGGCCAGGCCGAGCTCGGCGGGCCGGCTTCCTCCAGCCAATCCCGCAGCGTCAGCAGCAATGCCTCCGGCTGGTCGGCATGCACCCAGTGGCCGGCGTGGGGAATGGTGTGCACGCGCGCCTGCGGAAACATGCGCGCGATGCCAACGTGCGACTCGGGCCGGACGTAGTCCGAATAAGCGCCTGCCATGAACAGGGCCGGCCCCACGTAGCGCCGGCGCGAGGGCTGCTGGAACTCGCACAGGTCCTGCATGCACATGGCCACTGCCAGCAGGTTGAGCCGCCAGTCGAAGCGCTCGTCGTGGCGCCAGGCCTTGGGCAGCAGGAAATCCATCGGCGCATCGCCGTCCAGACCGCGGGCCAGCGCCGCGCTGGCCTCCTGCCGTCCCAGGGCGGCCGCCAGGTCCAGGCCGCGCATGGCCGTCATGTAGGGCGAGAACTGGTCGCCGTAGCGTTCGGGCGCGATGTCGATCACCGCCACGCCGGCGACCGCGTCCGGCGCCTCCAGCGCCAGGGTCATGGCGGTCTTGCCGCCCATGCTGTGGCCGACCACGAAGGGCCGGTCGAGCCGCTCGCGCTCGATCAGCGCCAGCACGTCGCGCGCCATCTCCGCATACGACATGCCCTGGCCGCGCGGCGAGGCCCCGTGGTTGCGGGCGTCGGGCAGGTAGACACGGTGGGTCTTGCCGAGCGCCTGCGCGATCCGCTTCCAGTTGCGTCCCGCCCCGAACAAGCCATGCAGGATGATCACCGGCGGGCCGTCGCCGACGGCCTCGCACGCCAATTCGATGGGCATGGCCCGCCGCTAGGCCTGTTTCGCGGACTGCCGGCCGAGCGGCGGCGACTTCTGCGATCTCTCCCTCTGGCGCACCGTCATTGCTCGTGTCTCCTGGTATGGGTATTGGAAGTGGGGCGGAGCTTATGGGCGCCGGACCGACCCGTAAAATGATTTCGGTCGATGCGTCGCATTGATATGACGAATACCTGGCACCTGCGACCGGGCTGCCGGGGGCGGAGACCGCCATGCACTTCAACAAGCTGGACCTGAACCTGCTGGTGGCGCTGGACGCGCTGCTGATCGAAGCCAACATCAGCCGGGCGGCGGCGCGCGTGCGCCTCAGCCAGTCCGCCATGAGCAATGCGCTGGCCCGGCTGCGCGCCTTTTTTGACGACGAGCTGCTGGTGCCGGTGGGCCGCACGCTGGAGCTCACGCCGCGGGCGAAGGCGCTCAAGGAAGCCGTGCGCGACGTGCTGATGCGCGTGGAGAGCGCCGTGGCTGCCGAGCCGCAGTTCGACCCCTCGCGCTCCGACCGCACCTTCCAGCTGCTGGTGTCCGACTACACCACCGTTACGCTGATGCCGCACCTGCTCGCCCTGGCGCGCCGGCAGTCGAGCACCGTGCACTTCCTGCTGTGCCCGCTGCCGCACATGGACCAGCCGCAGCGCGCGCTCGGCCGGGGCGAGGCGGACATGATGGTGGTCCCGCGCAACTACTGTTCGCCCGACCATCCGGTCGAAGCCTTGTTCGACGAGGAATACGTGTGCGCGGTCTGGAACGAAAGCCGCTTCGCCCGCGCCGGCGCGCTGAGCCGGGACGACTACGCGGCGGCCGACCACGTCGAGGTGCAGCCATCCGGCATCGGCCAACCCACGCTCGACACCTGGTTCCTCGAGCGCAGCGGCATGGAACGACGCATCGAGGTCCGGACCTTCAGCTTCATTGCCGCGCCCTTCCTGGTGCTGGGCACCGACCGCATCGCCACCATCCAGAGTCGCCTGGGCCGCATGGCGCGGCAGTTCCTGCCGCTGACGATTTTCGAGGCGCCGCTGCCGCTGCCCGCGATGGCGCAGTCGATGCAGTGGCACAAGTACCGCAGCCGCGACCCGGGCCTGGTCTGGCTGCGCGGCCTGATGCACCAGGCCGTCGAGGAGATGGATGGCCAGGCGAAGTCGGCGTGCCCTACATTCGCCCCTTCCACGGCACCAGCCGCCGTTCCAGCCAGCGCATCAGCAGGTCGAACAGGTAAGCCACCACGCCGATCACCACGATCCCCATGATCACGATGTCGGTGCGCAGGAAGTTGGAGGCGTTGAGCACCATCTGCCCCAGCCCCATGTTGGCTGCCACCATCTCCGCGGCCACCAGCGTGGTCCAGCCGAAGCCGATCGCGATGCGCATGCCCACCAGGATGTCGGGCAGGGCCGAGGGCAGGATCACGTGGCGGATCACCTGCATGTAGCTGGCCCCCATCGAGTAGGCGGCGTTGATCTGCTCCTGCGAGGCGCTGCGCATGCCCGAGCGCGCGGCCAGGGCCAGCGGCGCGAAGCAGGACAGGAAGATCAGCAGCACCTTGGGCAGTTCGTCGATGCCGAACCAGATGATGATCAGCGGCAGGTAGGCCAGCGGCGGCAGCGGCCGGTAGAACTCCAGCGGCGGGTCGAAGATGCCGCGGGCCACCCGGCTCATGCCCATGGCGATGCCGATCGGGATCGCCGTGACGCTGGCCAGCGCGAAGGCCGAGAACACCCGGAACATGCTGGCCAGGAAGTGCTGCCATAGCGGCTTGTCGTTGGCCTGGCCCGTGAGGTACTCGTAGAACTGCTGCAGCACGGCCTGCGGCGAGGGCAGGAACAGCGGCTTGACCCAGCCCATGTTGGTGACCAGGAACCACAGCGCCACCAGCACGACCACGGTGACCACGCTGATGGTGGCGCTCGAGCCCGCGCCCGGCACCTTGAAGGCGCTGGTCTTGAGCTTGGTGCCGCCCTTCGACCCGGAGGCGGCGACGGCCGGCTGCACGGGGGGGTCGGCCGGTGGCGTCATGGCGACAGGCGAGGCGATGATGGCGTCAGGCATGGGCAGCCTCCCGATGGTGGATGATGGCCAGGACCTCTTCGCGCATGCGGATGAACTCGGGCTCCGACTTCACCTTGCGCGAGTCGCCGTGCGAGAGGTACTGGCGCGAGAACGGCACCCGGTCGTACACGTGCGAGATGCGCCCCGGGCTCGGGCTCATGACGATCAGCCGGGTGGCGAGGAACAGCGCCTCCTCCACCGAGTGGGTGATGAAGAACACCATCTTGTTCGACTTCGACCAGGCCTTCAGCAGGATCTCCTGCACCTGCTCGCGCGTGAAGGCATCGAGCGCGCCCATGGGCTCGTCCATCAGCAGCACGGCCGGATCGCTGGCCAGCGCGCGGGCGATGCCCACGCGCTGCTGCATGCCGCCGGAGAGCTCGTAGACGGCGCGCCCGGCGTAGGGCTGCAGGCCGACCAGGGCCAGCTTGTCCTCGGCGATGCGGTCGCGCTCCGCCTTGGCCACGCCGGCCAGGCGCAGCCCCAGCGCGACGTTGTCGCGCACGTTGAGCCAGGGCATCAGCGCATGCTTCTGGAACACCACGCCGCGGTCGGCGCCGGGACCGGCGACCGGCTTGCCGTCCAGCAGGATCTCGCCGGTGGAGGGCGGCAGGAAGCCTGCGATGCAGTTGAGCAGCGTGGTCTTGCCGCAGCCCGAGGCGCCGAGCGCGACCACGAAGTCGCCGTCGTGCATCTGCAGGTTGACGGGCGCCAGGGCCTGCAGCGTGCCGCCCTTGACGGCGTAGTTGACCGTGAGGTCGCGGATGTCGAGTGTGGGCATGGGGGCGCCTCGGTGCTACTTCGCGGCCGCAGCCATCGCCTTTTCGACGTAGGCCGTGGTCACGAAGCCGCTGTAGTCGGGCTTGACCTCCTGCACCCGCCCCTGCTCCTTGAGGAACACGGCCGTGTTCGCCATCGCCTTGGCCGCGCCGCCGCCCAGCCAGGTGGGCGAGAGCTGCTCGGCCAGGCTCGGGAAGCTGTAGAGCGCCATGGCCGGGCCCACGTCTTTGGGGTCGGCCTTGGTCCACTTGGCCATCGCCTTGGTCTGGGGCGAGTCGGGCGTCCAGCTCTTGCCGGAGGCCTTGTACTCCTCGTTGGCGCGGTTGAGCGCCTTCACGAAAGCGACCATGAAGGGCTCGTTGGCGGCGGCCCACTTGGCGTTCACCACGATGCCTTCGAAGGTGGGCGCGCCGCGCTTGCCGATGCTGCCGGAGGTGGCGATGGTCTTGCCGCCGGGCCGGATCCTGGAGAGCACCGGGTCCCAGATGAAGGTCGCGTCGATGTCCCCGCGCTCCCAGGCCGCGGCGATCTCGGGCGGGCGCATGTTCATCACGTTGACGGTCTTCGGGTCCACGCCGTCCATCTTCATGCCGGCCATCAGCTGGTAGTGCGCGGTGGAGACGAAGGGCGTGGCGACCTTCTTGCCCTTCAGGTCCTTGATGCTCGAGATGCCGGAGGCGTTGCGCGCGACCAGTGCCTCGGCGTCGGCGATGTCGGCCGAGATCCAGAACAGCTTGATGTCCTGCCCCTGGCTGGCCGCCGCGGTGAGCGGGCTGGAGCCCGTCTCGCCCATCTGCACGTCGCCCGAAGCCATCGCGCGGATCACGTCGCCGCCGCCCGAGAACATGCGCCAGTTGATCTTGTAGCCGGTGGCCTTCTCGACCTCGCCGGACTCCATCACGAGGCGAAGGGGCACCAGCATGTCCTGGTGGGCGAAGGTCAGCTCCTTGGTCTGCGCCTGGGCGGCGGCGCCGAGGGCCATCGCGGCGGAAAGGGCCGCGCATGAAAGGATGAAGCGCCGAGGCATGGTCATTCGTTTCTCCTGGTGGTGAATCGGAATGGACTTTGCACCCAACGCGTAGGAGCCGGAAGTGCCAGCCACGAAGCGGGCATGGAGCCAGGGGATGGGGACTTACCCTTGTTCTGGTGCGGGCCGCACGCGGGCGGTGCGTCCCCTTCCCCTCCTCGGCACGCAGAGCGAGGTGGAAGGGCCCATCGTTTGCGCTCGCCAACGTGTGTGTGGGCATGTGTGTGCGTGCAAGGTGCGCGTAGACCCGCAGCGCGCGCGCCCGCGCGCCCGCGCGCCCGCGCGCCCGCGCGCCCCACACAAGGACGCGCCATGGCGCGTCAATGTCAAGGTCCCCTCTGGCCGTAGCCGAGGAGCGCAGCTTTTCGCGGATCAGGGCCGCGCGTGTTTGAGCGAAGCGAGTTTGCGCGGACCCCGCGAAAAGCGAGCACCGCAGGCTTCCCGGAGCGAAGCGCAGGGGATGCGGCCAGTGGGGTCGCCTTTTCTTTGGTTACTTTCTTTTGGCGAAGCAAAAGAAAGTGACTCGCCCGCCGGGGCGACATCCCGGCTCCGGCCTTTCATCAACAGCAGCGCACAAATCAAAGCCAAAGCGCCCGATCCCCAAGAGGAAAAGGGCGCAAATGTCAATGCGTGCGAGGAGTAGCGCTCAACCTCTCCCCGCGCGCCTGCGCCAACTCCTGCACCGCCATCCCCAACGCCCGAATCCCCGCCGGAATCTGCCCCGCCGCGATCGACGACAAGCGCAGCCGGAAGAAGGGACACGGATACGGCGGCTTCGCGAAGAACACATCCCCCGCCTCGATCAGCACCCCATGGCTGCGCGCCATCAGCGCCAGTTCCGCCGCATCCACCCAGGCCGGCGCCTGCACCCAGATCGAGGCGCCGCCCGAAGGCAGCCTGAACTCGAAATCCGGCAGGTGGTCGCGCAGCGCCTGTGCCGCCAGCGCGAGGCGCTCCTGCATCGCATGGTTGACGCGCCGCGCATGCGACTCGTGGTGCCCCAGCGAGAGGAACAGCGCATAGGCATGCTGCAGGAAGGCGCTGGGATGGCGCACCATCGCATGCCGGATCACCCGCAGCTCCTTGATCAGCGCGCGCGGCGCCACGATGAAGCCCAGGCGCAGCGCCGGCGACAGGCTCTTCGACACCGAGCCCACGTAGATGACGCGCCCTGTCTTGTCCAGGCTCTTGAGTGCCGGCATCGGCGTGCCCTCGTACAGGTTCTCGGCCTCGTAGTCGTCTTCGATGATCACGAAGTCCTGCAGCTCGGCCTTGCGCAGCAGCCACTGGCGCCGCTCCAGGCTCAGGGTGGCGGTGGTGGGGCTCTGGTGCGAAGGCGTGCAGAACAGATAGTCGGCGGCCGGCAGTGCATCGACCACCAGGCCGTCGTCGTCGACGTCGATCTCCACCCACTTCGGGTTCCGCATCGCGAAGCTGTTGCGCGCATGCGGATGGCCCGGCTCCTCCAGGCCGACGCGCGTGTGCTCATCGAACAGCGCCTCGGCCAGCAGGTAGCAGGCATGCTGGGCGCCGAGGGTGACCAGGATCTCCTCCTTCAGCGCGAACACGCCGCGCCGGGGCAGCAGGCGCGTGCGGATCTGCTCGATCAGGTCGGGCACGTCGTCGGTTTCGAAGTCCGGCGTCCAGTGCGGCAGCTGCGAGCGCGCCAGGCTGCGCGCGCAGCATTCGCGGAAGTCCTCGGTGGGAAACAGCTGCGGGTCGTAGGTGCCGTAGACGAAGGGGTACGGATAGTCGCGCCAGCGGTCGGGCTTGGAGAGCGTCGGCCGATCGAGCTGCGAGCGCAGCACGCGCGCCGACCACTCGGGTGGCTGGCCCGACTGGCCGCTGCGGCCCACCAGCGGCTCGGCCGGCTGGGCGGTGAGCGGCCGCGCGTCGTGCGCCACGAAGACGCCGCTGCGCGGCCGCGCTTCCAGAAAGCCCTCGTCCATCAACTGCAGATAGGCCGAGGTCACGGTGTTGCGGCTCAGTCCCAGCAACGCCGCCAGCTCGCGCGACGAAGGCAGCGGCGCGCCGGGACTCAGCCGGTCTTCGAGGATGGCCTGCACCACGGCCGCGCGCAGGCGGCCCTGCAAGGGCAGGCCGGGCTGGTCGGGCAGCGCGAAGAGCTGCGCCCACTGGATGGCTCTGGGATTGGGCATGGTGCCTTCAGTTTAGGACCAGTCCGCCGCCACTGGCTCGATCGAATCCCTGCAACTGGCCCTATCGCGGCGCGCGCCGGCTCCCTACGCTTGCGCTCATCGACAAGACAGGAGTTTCGCGTGACCGCAGCAGCATCGCCCGCCCCCGTGACCATCGCCACCCTGGAGGCTTTCAGCGAGGCCTGGAACCGCCACGACATCGAGGCCCTGATGGGCTTCATGCACGAGGACTGCGTGTTCCAGACCGCCGCCGGCCCCGACGCCTGCGGCACCCGCCACAGCGGTGCGGCAGCGGTGCGCAAGGCCTTTGCCGCGGCCTGGGAGACGGTGCCGGATGCGCAGTGGCGCAACGGCCGGCACTTCGTCGCGGGTGATTTCGGCACCTCGCAATGGACCTTCACCGGCACCGCGGCCGACGGCAGCCGCATCGAGACCGACGGCATCGACGTGTTCAGCTTCAAGGACGGCAAGATCGCGCTCAAGAACGTGTTCCGCAAGGCACGGCCGAACCTGCCTGCGGCGAAGTAGCGCCTTTCGAGGAAACGCCATGACGATCACCGCAGGCACCGCGCAGTTCTCGACCGCCGGCCGGGCCGCGCCCGCGCCCAAGCCCTACGACCCGCGCTACGACCCGTTGCTGGCGCCCGATCCCGGGGCGGGGCGCGCCTACGCGCCCACCTGGTGGGTGGCCAGCGCGGGCACGCCGCCCGAGGACGACGGGCCGGTGGTGCGCGACCTCGACGTGGACGTGGCGATCATCGGCTCCGGCGCGACCGGCATGTCGACCGCGCTGTACCTCGCGCAGGAGCACGGCATCCAGGCCACGGTGCTGGAGGCCAACCAGGCATCCTGGGGCTGCTCCAGCCGCAGCGGCGGCCAGGGCCAGAACGCGAGCGGCCGGCTCAAGCGCTCGCAATGGATCCAGCGCTGGGGCCTGGACACGGCCCGGCGCCTCGATGCCGAGATCCGCAGCGGCTTCGAGAACTTCCGGCACCTCACGACGCAGATCGACTGCGATGCCCACGACGGCGGCCATCTCTACCTGGCACACCGGCCCGAGAAGCTCGCCGGCCTGGAAGCCGAGTCACGCGTGATGCGCGAGCAGTTCGGCTACCGCACGCGCATGCTCACGGCCGAGGAAGTGCGGCGCGACTACTGCGACGAGCGCGAAGCCGCGGGCGCGCTCTTCGAGCCGGAGGGCGTGGGCATTCATCCGCTCAAGTTCACTTTCGGCCTGATGCGCAAGGCGCGCGCGCTGGGCGTGAAGGTCCACACCTCGAGCCCGGTGCAGGGCTGGCACACGATCGATGGCGTGCACCACCTGCGCACCCCCGGCGGGGTCGTGCGCGCGCGCCGCGTGGCGGTGTGCACGGGCGGCTACACCGGACAGGCGCTCTCGCCGCTGCTCAAGAACAAGATCATGCCGATCCTGTCGAACTCGGTCGTCACGCGGCCGCTGACGGAGGCCGAGTTGCGCGCCACCAACTTCAGGTCGCTCACCTTCCTGACCGACACGCGCACGCTGCGCTTCTACTACCGGCTGCTCAAGGGCAACCGGCTGCAGCTGGGCAGCCGCAGCTCGGTCAGCGGCGCCGATGCCGAGGACCCGGTGCACCTGAGGCTGCTCACCGACGCGATCGCGCGCAAGTTCCCGCCGCTGGCCGGCATCCAGATCGACTACTCGTGGTGGGGCTGGGTCGACGTGAGCCACGACATGATGCCGCGCATCACGCAGCCCGAGCCCGACAAGAAGATCTGGTACGCAGTGGGCTACGGCGGCAACGGCGTCTCTTTCTCGACCTGGGCCGGCAAGCGGCTGGCCGAGCGCCTCACGGGACAGGATGCCGGGCGCGAGGTCTTCGAGCTGCCGATCTACCGCTCGCCCCTGCCCTTCCCGAACGTGCTGGGCTTGGTCGAGTCGCCGGCCTTCGCGCCGTTCCGGCGAATGGGGCAGCGGGTGCTCTACAAGTGGTACTGGTGGCGGGACGAGAAGTAGCGTCGCAACGATTCGGTCCGGGCCCGGCACAACTTCACGAGATCACGCGATGGGGCTGGATGGCGCTTCGGCGCAAGGACGCCACTGCCACACGGAAGACCGAGATGGAACGAGGGCTGCGGCTGGGCAGTCCGCTTGCTCGGGCAACGTGCCGAACCCGGTCCTGACCCAATTGCCCTCCCTCGGGCGTCCAGCCAGAATATGACGCACCGGTCCGGCGCGGCGCCCGGCCGGAAGCACCTGGCGGCCGAACCCCGCACACCCTCCATCGAGGTGCTTTTCATACCCGCCGCGCTGACTGGAAGGGACATCATGACGACCACGATTGCGCAACAGGTCTGCCTCCAACTCGACAGTCGATTGACCGCGGCCGAAGCCGCACTCGCGGCTGGCGGCATGGCGTCCCCGGTTCTCGCCGCGGTCGTTGCGGAGTTTCGGCGGAAGTTTGCGAAAACGCGGACTGCGGTCGAGGGCGCGCCTGCACCGGGTCAACGCGAGGCCGTGTTCGAGCTCGAGCAGGCGGCCGATAGCGCGAAGTGGGCGGCCTTGGCCGACCCGGCCGCATCCGAGCAGATCAAGCTGGCGGTCGTCGCCGCGCACGACTCCATCTGCTGGTTCAAGGCGACCGGCGCCCTGCTCGACCGGGAGTACGCCGAAGCCGACCCGCTCGCCTGACGCGCTGAAGCAGTGGGTCGTCAGTGTCCCAAGTCTCGAACGGGCTTGTTCACAAGATCTTCATGCGAGTCCAAGTGTCTTCCTGAGGCCTTGTAGCCCTTGTCATCGGATCGCGGCCCGCCCGGCTTTGCGCCATCGTTCTCAGGGATGGCCAATGGAGTGACTTCGACCTCTGCCAGCCCGTCTTGCCGCGAAATGCCGATCTTGCGCGCCGTAGAGGGCGAGAGGTCGATGATGCGGTCCTTCACGTACGGACCCCGGTCCTGGATGGTGACCACCGCACTGTCCCCCGTCTCCAGGTTGGTCACCTTGGCCGTGGTCCCCAGGGGGAGTGTCTTGCTGGCAGCGTTGTCGTCATGCGGGTCCATGCGGGTGCCATCCGCCATTTTCCGGCCCGCGAATTTGTCGGCGTAGAACGACGCCTTTCCAACCTGCTTGCCGCTGCTGCGGTCGAGGCCGGGCTTTGCTGCCGAAGATGGTTTGGACACCGATGCTGGCGCGGTCGACTGCGGCGACTTCGGCGCGGGCTCCGGCGACGAAAGCACGTCCCTCACGGCGCCTGGTTCGACCGTGTCGCGCGGCGCGGGGGTGATCGCGCAGCCGGAGACCGCGCATGCGATGCAGGCCTTGAGCGCAGCGATGCGCCAGTAACGCGGAAGCGTCGACATGGCAGTGAGCCTCGCGGCGATCAGCCATGCCGCTTGAAGTACTGCACCTCGCGCTCGTGCTGCTCGGCCTGCGCGCGCGTGTCGAAAGGTGCCGAGATTGCGGCGTCGGCCTGTCTTCGAATCGATCTTGCGCGAATACAGGCGGTATTGGCCTGATGCCAGTTTTCGGATCATGGTGGACTCCCATGCGAGGATGATGCGAATACCGGTAGCTTCTGCCGCGCGCCGCGCGCGAGGTGTCGGACATCTCCGATTTGCCTGGCGGACGTCGCCCGCCAAGCAGGCCGTCCGGCTCATTCTCATTCCTCATCCCATCGGAGGCCATGGCCCATGCAGGACTACTACGCGGCGCGGGCGAACGAGTACGACAAGGTCTACCTCAAGCCCGAGCGGCAGGCCGATCTGCGGCAGATCGAAAGCTGGCTGCCCACCGTCTTCGCGGGCCGCTCGGTGCTGGAGCTCGCCTGCGGCACCGGGTACTGGACCCAGTTCTACGCGCCGGCCGCGGAACGCGTCGTCGCCATCGATGCGGCACCGCAGAGCCTGCGCATCGCCCGCACCCGGGTGCCGGCGGAGAAGGTGCAGCTCGTGGAGGGCGATGCCTATCGCCTGCCGCCGCTGGCGACCCGGTGCAACGCGGGCTTCGCGTGCTTCTGGTGGTCGCACATCCCGCGCTCACGCATCGATGCCTTCCTGCGGGGCTTTCATGCGGCGCTGGCGCCGGGGGCGAAGGTGGTGTTTCTGGACAACCGGTTCGTGGCCGGGAGCAGTACGGAAATTTCGGAGAGGGATGAGGAAGGGAATACGTACCAGGTGCGCAGACTGGCGGATGGGTCCACGCATCGGGTGTTGAAGAATTTTCCGGGGCGGGAGGAAGTGGTGTGGGCAGTGGCCCGGCATGGGGGCGGGGTTCAGTATTGGGAGTGGGAGTACTTTTGGGCGGTGGAGTACTGCTGCTCTTAGGGGCGCGCTACGGGCCTTTGCGATCGTTACGGCCGCTTCTCAATGAGATCTTGGAAGGGCCGGACGGGATCGTGCTATCCAGCACAGGCCCCAAGCCGGCTCAAGCGAGCCGATTGATCAGATCGGGCGCGGATATGCCGATGACCTTGCAGACGGCGATGAACTCGACAACATCCAACTGACGCTCGCCGTTCTCGTACTTCGAGACAAATGATTGAGGCCGCTTCAGCCGCTGCGCAACCTGCGCCTGCGTGAGGCCAGCGGCGGCACGAGCCTCGGCAAGCTGGCTGGAGAGCTTCTTATAGGTTGGATGGAGGCCTCGCGACACGAGCGCGAACGTACATCCTGTTTTAGAATATCCCAATTCAGGATTTTCTCGACCCGACAATGCTGCACGGCAATGAGACATGAGGAGCGCGACGTCCCTTGCGCTGTTGCGCCGTATCGCCCTCCAGCCCCTGCCCTTGATCCTGACGGACGATCGTCTTTTCGAGGACATCAGCATTCTGGTAAGGGCCGGGCTGTTGATAGCAACCATGCAGGTTGTCGTGGAGCCGCTGGGCGGTCTTCCTTTGCCTGGCCTTGTCGTTGAGGAGGTCACCCAATTGGGCTGGTTGGTCATTCGAAGCAAGACGAAGATGTAGGGCGGACGGAGGAACAGGACAAAGGAGGCAGATTGGACTTCCGCTACAGACTGGCTGCAGTCAGTTGCTTCGGCGAAAGAACTGTCTGCTGTGTGATGGAGTCTTGCCGTTCGCCAGCATGCCGATGCACTTAACCGTTGCAGCGCAGCGGATCTGCGCTGTCGCCGGCGTGCTCATCAAGATGCAACCCTGAGACGGACTGTCGCGCCGGGCTCCATTGGTCTATTCGCGCACCCAGCCGCACTCGGCCCGTGATTGAGACCCGCGCTTGTTCTACATAGCGGGGGCCGGTTCGCTATTTCAATCGCAAAGCTTGCTTTCACCCAGGAGCCTGCCACTCCCAGACGTGGACCTCTTCGAAGGTCTTAGGCAGGAGCAGGCGGCCAATTTCGATACTTGCCGCCAACGGCGTCGCCGGGTGGATATGCAAGATGCGACCTCCTGCAGCGAAAAGGAGTTGCAAGAATGCGTTGAAGCTAGTGCGGAACTGCTGCAGGTGCACTTCTTTGCGGATGATGCCGCGGTCGGGCGCTACAGCCTGGAACTCAACGACATCGCGGCCGACGGGATGCTTAGCCCTACCGGAGATGCTTACCACCACCGACACCTCCCGCGAGAGCGTTGCCGGCACCGTGTAGGTGTACTCGGGCTCGGGACAGGCTTCGCGGGTGTCCCAGAGCCACTTCTCGCCTGGCAGGTCCAAGATGGTCGCAGGCGTCTTGTCCCCCACGAGAGCGCCGAGCTTCATCAGCATCGGGATGGGAGCGAAACCGGCGATGGTCAGATGCGCAGCCCCACCCCGGGAAGTCAGCTCTGGAAGTACGCGTTGCTCGTACTGCTGGGTGAGCGCGCGCTGTGCATTCGCCCAGAAATCGGGGTCGTTGTCCTGCAGGTGGAAGTTGCTCTTGTCGATGTGGATGTAGGCCGCTGTCGGAAAGCGGTTGAAGTTGCTGTTGGTCAACATCGCGTAGTGGATGTTGCGCACGTCGATGACGGGCACATGGGCACCAATCGGAAACGACATGATGATTGGAGTGCTCTCTACCACACCTGTAGCCGAGTAGACGCGCTCGATGCGCGCCTCGTGTTCGCGCTTCATGGCCCGCAACTGTTCGGCCGTGAACTCGTTGCTCTTGCCGTCCCGGTCGATGCGCGCGTGGCAGTCGAAGCATGCGAGCATGAGGTTGTTCGGGTCAGCGGCGAGCCTCTCGGATTCCCCCAAGATGCCTCGAGCACCACCAGGGCTGTCGGCAATGATGTGGGCGTACTCACCGACCTTGCACCGAGCCTTAGTCAGGAAGTCGCGGTTCACCGGCTTGCAGCAGCCACGAAATTCGCAGCGGCCGGCAGCTGCCACCCACAAGTCGCGTCGAACATCGACAGGGATGTGCGCGCGTTCTTGGGTCCGAGTGACCTTAACCGTGGTCGTCGATTTCGAGGTCACCTTAGCTGGCGCCGGTTTCTTGGTTGCCATTCTTCTTCTCCAAGTTCAGTTCCCGAAACGTGCCTCGGCGACTCAACGTCCAAATGCGCATGCAGTGCGTACCGACGATAGGGAAAAACAGGCGCTCACCCTCGTAGGTATCGCCGGCTACGGCTTGCTGCCAATCTCGCCGATCGACGCCAGACGGCGTGGGGTCGGGCTCGGGGTGCGTGTGCCAAAGCCCGAGGTATGCCGACGTGCTGTTCTCCTGCGACCATCTCTGGCGAGCGACTTGCTCGTGCTTCGACGACCGGAAGAAGCCGAACCTACTGCGGCGGTCGCTGTGCTGCGGTGTCGATACCTCGTCAACGACTACATCATGCGAGTCCAGGAGGTGCCTTCCGAGCAGGACACCACCGGCTTCGCAATGCCACCAGCGATGCTGTGCGAACGCCTGCATCTGCTGCAAGGCGTGCTCCAGGACGATGAGGCGCTGGCGCGGTGTAACGCGGTAGACGAGCCTCACGTCGCGGGTTCCTCAGACGAGCGGCATTGCCGGCACGCACGGCCAAACACCTGGCGCGTCGCGTCGTCGGGGAGGGTCGTTCGTGCTGCTTGGAACCAGGGCGTAGTGCGCAGGCCGTGCTCGACGGCCGCTTTGCCTTCGCCAACCCAAAAACGGTAGGACGGTTCCCGTGCCTCTCCCGCAGCGACTGCGGTTATCGCCGATAGCATGTGCTCGGCCGCCAACAGGCCAGTTCGCCGCGCCTGGATGGCACCGTACGGGACGAATGCACCGCTACATCCCGTGAGGTTGCGCGTGACCGGTTGGTTCGGCTCGAGGAATGACGTTCGCGACGCCTGGGACGGCAGCCCCTCGTCGTCGCGATAGGCGCAATCGAGGCAGCCCTCGCCCTTGGTCCACACCAGCACCGAGTGACCGCCCAGGTCCAGTGCTTCGAGCCAGGTGAAGACCACCGGAAGGTCATGGCGCGAGCCTTTCAGTGCACGCGAGAACGAGCGCTCGACGGAGGGGGTGCCAAATGCCAGCACGATGCCGTCATACCGGCTGAGGTCGGCGGCTTTCAGCCACTCCTGCGCACTCGTTGTGACTGGCGTGATGCTCAGGCCTGGGTAGCGTCGCTCTAGCGCCAATTTCAGCCCCAGCGGCTTGTCCATGTCGATGTATAGCGGCTCAAGGACATGGCGAAAGACGTTGTCCTCCGAGTACTCGTCATGGTCAACCACGGTGAGCTTGCCAACGCCTGCCGCCGCCAGCGTATCCACCACCACGCACCCGACCGCACCAGCTCCTAGCACGACAACATGCTTGGCGAACAAATTAAGTGACGCGCCGCCGCGCTCGCGCATGTAGTTGATCGTGTGACGTCGCAAAGTCAACGGCGTAACCTCCGACTTCTTGTCGACGACGCCGCGATTCGCGGAAAAGCTAATGGCAACTAGCGAACTTCCACCCGCTTGACGCGGTACAGACACCAGCAAAGCCAGCCTCTTCGGGAAGTTCTTCGAGGGGCCCACCAACTGATCCCAAAGAGCCTGCTGCTCAGGTGACATTTGCTGTAGCACATCCTCGATGAACGCAAACGTCACCTTGCCAGGATCGACTGGTGGCATCGCGATGGTGTCGAGGTGGACGTAGAGCGCACGATGCGCGCCTAGCTTATCGTGCTTGACCTCCCACGGTACCTCGGCGTTTCGCTCAAGGAAGTACCACGACGGCTTCTTCAAGCTGAGGTTAGAGAATCCCTTGAGCAGTCGCGCCTTGCCGTCGACTTCGAAGTAGGCCCGGGCTCGCAGCGACCCAGGCATGCTGTGCCAGTAGCCCTCGAGCTCGTTAAAAAATTCGACGTACCCCGTCGCGGCGTCCTCGGCAGACTTTTCGAGCAGGTCGTACGCCTTGAGGACGGTGTGCGCGACGATGTCGTCGGGCCTCGTCGCGTCGAGTGAAAGGCCTTGGCCGTCGTCGATGCAGATAACGCCCTGGTAACTGACGTGGGCCAGCAGCGTCGTCGGCGGGTACGTGAATACCTTGGGCAAACGAAGGCGCTCTTCGGCGCAATCGACGTAGATCGGCCACTTTCGCGTCGTGCCAGTGAGTTCGACGCCCAAGGTATTTGCCGTCGAGCTCTCTAGCCGAGCGACGGCGATGCCGCGCAACGCGCACGCTGCACTGACAGCCTCGAAGCCGGCTTCGACCCTCGTGGGGTCGACTACCGGCGTAGCGGCGGCATCCGTCAAGCGGAGTTTCCGGTACTGATGACCGCCGGCGCGACTGCCTTGGCCGTCTCGGCCCTCTCGGGAACCTTGAAGTCGTCGCCGAACTGCTTTTTCAGAATCTTGCAGGCGTCTTCGGGCAGTTCCTCGTTGTACGCGTCGCGCAGGTGGTCGCGCAGCGACTTGAGCTTCTCCTTGAAGATCTTCATCTGGGCGGCGGTGCGCTTGGCCATTAGGTCGGTGAACGGCTCCACCGGCAGCATGACCTTCAGGCGCTCGTGCATGCCGTCGTCCTGGCGGTACTCGTAGGTGAACTGGCCAAGCATCGTCTCGACCCAGTCAAGCATCGCTAGCAGGTCAACGGGTTTGCCCGATGTGCCGAAGTTCGGCTTAAACCAATGCAACGCCGCAACGGTTAGTGCGATGCTGAGCGGGGCGCCCGCGCTCCCGAACTGCCAATGGCGCCAGCGCTTCAGGTAGCGGATGCAGCGGCGGTACTGCGCCTGTTGGTCCGAGTCCTGGAAGGTGCCGCAGATGCGCTGGGTCAGCCCCTTTGGGTCGGAGGCCTCCCAGATGCGGTGCTCCGGTGCCGAGTTCTCCTTGCCCTTAGCCAAGCAGAGCTTGCCGTTGGCGTCCCGAGTGTAGATGGCCAAGTCAACGTGATAGAGAGTCTCGCCGCCGCTCACGTAGTTCACGGTCACGCAGGGGCGACGGACAAGGACGGTGCGGAAATTCGTGTCAGCGGCATCGCGCACCTTCTTCTTCAGCACCACCGGGTCGGGGTATTTGTCTTGATCGCATTCGAAGATGAGACCGACGTCGATGTCGAAGTTTCCATCCAACGGGACCACGCCGGTATGCATGGAATAGCTACCTTGGTTGAAGTTGGTGAACGAAGGCACGTCGTCGCCGAGGTTGGCTCTCAGCGCCTTGACGATGGTGTCGCGCTTCTCGCGCAGGGTGGCCTTCTCGTCCTCCTCGTCGAAACAGATGGCACTGTGGAATTCTTCGAATTGCTTTTGCACTGCCGGCACGGCTTCTCCTACGGTTGTTCTTGCCTTCTCATGCCGCCCTTGCGGCATCCCGCTGCCACCTTGGGGCGAAACCAAGCGTTTCAAGAGTTGCGGGAAAAAATCGCGTCGACCGCAAGGGTAGGGCAGATGGCACCACTAGGGGGATCGTCTCCTCCCGCGCTCGGCGCAGGCTGGTAGCCGCATCCGTCAGCGACGTGATTGCAATGAATTTATGGCAACGCAGCCGCCGCGTGCCTGGCGAAGGACCGGAAGGCGATGGAAAGTAGCCGGTGAGACTCTGTCGATGAGAGGCGGCATACGCTGCATACCCGACATCACCGACACCACTGCTGCTCACAAGGCACCCCATCATTGTTCCCATCCATCTTCACGCCAGGACAGTTTTTCAAAAAGTAGGTCGCCTCCGCACACGAGGTCATCTGCGAGCAACGCGTCCGCCATCGCACTTGAACAACGCGCTCACTGCGGCAGGCTTGCTCTCCGCTGACGGACTCCACGCCTGCTCGGGCGCGGAACGGCTAAGGACCTGACGCTTATCCTCGAAGTGCGTGTATGCCTTCCAACCGATCAGGCACACGATCGCCAGAACAATCAGCCTCGTCATGTGCCGTACTTCTCCGTCTTCATGCAGTACCCCTGCATTTCGGAAACGCTGCGCACCCCCAGAAGGACTCGCCCGCATTCGCCCCCTTGCGCGCAGTCCTCCGCACCATCTGCCCCGCGCATCGCGGACATGCAGGCGCCATCGCTGCAGCACGGGCCTCCTCCGGCACATCTTGAGTCCCGCCTTCAGCACTGCGCGCCGGCACATCGCGCCCCGCCCCACGCACCGCCCGAATCAGCCCAAACAGCGCATCCCCATCCATCAACTGGACATTCCGCCCCTTCGCAAACTCGCGCGCATCCGCCGTGAACCGCCCCGAGGTCATCACGAATCCGCCCGCAGCGCCGCTGGCAGCCATCACCCCATAGAGTTCCCGCACCACCTGCACGGAGACCTTGTACGCGCGCCATTGCTTGCACTGCACCAAGTACTTCTCGCTGCCCTTCCGCAGCACGAGGTCGACTCCGCCATCGGCGCCCGCGCCGCCCAGCTCCTCGACCTGGAAGCCCTTGCGCCTGAAGCCTTCACCCACGAGCAGCTCGAACTCGCGCCAGCTCATGCCTTCGAGCACGTCCGCGGATTTCGCGGTGCTCACGTTGTCGGCAAGGGTCTTTCTCTGGTGGCGCCGCCACGCGGACACGGCCGCGCCGGCGAGGCAAGCGAAGGGCAGCAGGTACTGGCCGACAGAGGCCAGCGCATAGAAAAGGCCGGAGCCGAGCTGCGGCCTGGTGGTCATCTCGGCGGCGGCGCGCAGCGCCCAGCCATGCATGAGGACGTAGAAGATGGGCGCCATCGCGACACCCGCCCACCAGGGCAGCATCGACACCAGCTCGATCATGTCGTCGAGCGGGCTCGACTTCTTGCGTCTCGGCATGCGCTTCTCTTCTCCTCGTTCTTCTTTCTGGGGTAGCGCCAGACGTGGCTCGCCGGACTCTAGTCGCAAGCGCTCCGATGGGGAATCATCCTTCGGAAGGAGGCGCGTGATTTCGTGACATCTGCCGCAAGCGCGGGCCAAAGGTGTCTCATGCGCATGCCCTTGACTTGAAGTCCGCTTGAACTTACACAGTCCAGCTTTCACCCCCTGGGCCAGCAAAGAAAGATGACGATGGACACCACAGCACCCCCGCCCGGCAACGACCAGACGGCCTTCTGGAACGGACGCGCAGGCCGCGCCTGGATCGAGGAACAGCAGGTGCTCGATGGCGTGCTGAAGCCCTTCGAAGACCAGCTCGTCGAAGCGGTCGACGCCGCGTCTGCGCAGCGCGTGCTGGACGTCGGCTGCGGCACCGGCGGCACGACCTTGGCCATCGCGCGGCGGCTCGGCGCTACGGGCCGCTGCATCGGCGTCGACGTCTCGGAGCCGATGATCGCCCTCGCACGGGCGCGCGCCGAGCGCGAAGGCTTGCCGGCCAGCTTCGTCTGTGCCGACGCGCAGCGCCACGCCTTCGAGCCCGCGAGCTTCGACATGATCGTTTCGCGCTTCGGCGTCATGTTCTTCGACGATCCGGTCCTGGCCTTCGCGAACTTGCGGCGGGCGGCAAGCAAGGATGCGAGGCTCCACGCCATCGCCTGGCGCAGCGCCGCGGAAAACCCGTTCATGACGACGGCCGAACGCGCCGCGGCACCCCTGCTGACCCTCCCCCCTCGGCAGCCGGGCGCGCCGGGGCAGTTCGCCTTCGCGGATCGGCAGCGAGTGGCTTCGATCCTCGAATCGAGCGGCTGGAGAGGCATCGATTTCCAATCGATCGATGTCACCTGCACCTTGCCCGAGGAGGAGCTGGTCGGCTACTTCAGCCGCCTGGGTCCGGTCGGGCTGGTGCTTCAGGACGCGGACGAGCCGACGCGAGCGCGCGTCATCGCAGCCGTCCGCGCGGCCTTCGAGCCGTTTGTGCAGGCAAGCGAAGTTCGCTTCTCTGCCGCCTGCTGGCGCATTGGCGCCGCGGCCACCTAACCCACCACGAAGAAGCGAAGGAGAGTTGAACGTCCGCATTCGCGAAACTGCTACTTCCGCTTTGGACCCGCTCCTGTCATTCGACACGTCGAATTGCGCGCCGCAAAGCAGTCACAGGGTCGTATCGCGTCCGTGTACGTCATCAGCCCTTCACATCCGCATCTAGGTCGGGCGCCGTCCGCGATGCCTGGCCAGCGCCTGCGCATCCGGCACTGTGACTCTGCGGCCTTCAAGTGTCAGCAGCCCGGCATCAGCCAGTTCGCGCAGGATGCGAGAGAAGTGCTCGGGTGTGAGGTTCAGCTGCGAGGCGATCTCCGCCTTGGCGGCCGGCAGGGTGATCATGATCGGCCCCGGCTCGCCGCGGCGATGGCGCAGCAGGTAGGCGACGAAGCGGTGGGTGCCGCTGCCGATGGCCTGACGCTCGAGTTCGCGCACCAGACTTTCGATGCGCTTGCTGAGACCAGCGATCATCCGGCGCGCGAACTTCGGGCTGCGCTCGATTTCGGCGAACACCGCCTCCTTGGGCAGGTGCAGTAGGAGCGTTTCGCTGGCGGCCTGCGCTTCGACGAGCGCAGGTCGCTCGAGGAACATCACCGGTTCGCCGAAGCTCTGACCGGGCCCGACAATGCCTGACAGCCGTGCGCCGCGCATCGGTGTGCTTGAAACCAGCTTGATCTCGCCGTACACGACAAGGTACATCCCCGTCGCCGGGTCACCCTTGCGAAACAGCGTCTCACCGCGCTTCAGCGTTCGTCGCGTGGTGCCCGCCGCCAAGCGGGCCAGCGTCGCCGGGTCGAGCTCCTTGAACAGCGGCATGCCAGCCAGGAAGACTTTGGGGGCGATCTCCCTGCGAGCCATGGCGATTCAGGCGACCAGCTCGATCAGCACTGGATCGTCAGCATGCTCGATCAGCATCGCGTGAACCCAGTCTTGCCAGCCCTCGGCGAAGGCCCGCCGCGTCGCGGCGTCCGCCGCCGGCGCCATCGCTTCCTGGAACAGGCTCTTCAGCGCCGACGGGCGCCGTACGGCCTGCGGGTGATGGGTCAGCTCGACGGACTGCCCGGTGTCCACACGGGTGAAACGGATCTCACCGGCCATTGGCACGCCGAAGCGCAGCTGCCCCTGCCGGGTGAAGCGATCGGCGAGCCCCTTGAAGCCACCCTCGTTCGCCGCACCCGTGATCAGGCCAGCCACGCTGCCGATCACGCCGGCCACGCCCTCGTCGAGCTGCCGTCGCAATTCCACTCGCACATCGCCGCGGCGAGGGGGCCCGTCGGCGTAGAGGCGAGCCAGTGCAGTGCGAGTCATCAGATAGGCCCCGGCCACCGTCGGGCAGGAATGCCCGGTGAGTTTGACCGCGTCGCTGTACCGGTACTCGATGACGCCGTCCGCCGCCGCACCCAGGGCTTGCGCTAGAGCGTCATGGACCACGATGGCTGGCACGGCGTCGAAGAATGCGGGAGTACGCATGACCGGGACTCTCACGCCTTCGCCGGCGCGGGCTGGCCAAGGCGCTGCCGCACCACCTGGCCGACCAGAATCGCTGCCGGGTACATCACCTCTTCCTCGGTACGCGCATGCTGCATCAGCTGCTGCGCGAACTCGACGATCTCGCTACGACCGGCACGCTGCGCCGCTTCGCGCAGCCGTTGCAGCGCCTCGACGATGGTGCGGTGTTCGGCCAGCATGCCCGGCAGTTCGGCTTCGAGCTGGTCGGTCAGCTCGAGCACGCCGGCCATCTCCGGCGTTACGTCGCCGCGGGTTAGCGCAACCAGCAGGCCCAGTGGCGGCAGGGCTATCCGGTCTTCCTTGACGAAGTGCGGATGCATCAGTCCTGCCAGGGTTTTGGCCAGTTCGCCGACCTCGCCACCGGCCCGCGTCGCCTGCCTCAACTGCTCGTGCAGTTGCTCGTGCTCCTGCTGCAGCGGTGTGGGGATGTCGTACTTCATGATTCAACTCCTGTGCTTCAGTGAACGTTGCGGATCGGCTTGAAGCCGGGGTGGTCGAAATGGCCGCTGTATTCGTTGATGGCGACGACCACCATGGCCAAACCTTGCGCCGGACTTAGCTTCGCGTTCTTGCCGGACATTGCGTCGGTGCCTTCGAGCAGATCGGCAATTACCAAGTGCAGCATTGCGTCGGCCCTGGGCTCGAGCTTGCAGTTGGCCACGATCGTGCCCACCTTGGTCTCGACCTGTGAAGCCAGGTCGCGATACTGTGCCGCGTCGAGCTTACCGCCATGGGCGTCGCTCAAGCGCGGTTCGACCAGCCCGCGAATCAGGACCATGCCGTTGCGCAGGGCCTCGTCGGTGGCCCATTTGCGGCCCTGGTCGAGGGTCAGTTTGTGCGGCGCGGCCGCGTCGTGGCTGTGGGCGGTGGTTTGCGCCAGCGTCGTGCCGGCGAGCGCTGCCGCGAAGGCTGCTGCCGCCACTGCTGCGGTGAGCTTGTGCCAACTGAACGTAGTCATCTCGAATCCTTCACGTTGATGGAGGCGCCTGTCGCCTTCCTACTGCGTCTGATGTGACAGGCGAACCTGCGTTCAATGAACGCCGCGTTTTCTTAGGATTCATCAAGAACTGCGCCCGCTGCCCGTACTACGTTGCTGAGCGGTGATCCGCTTGATCGACAGCCCCAACTTGCAGGCCCGGCGGCTCTGACGCACTTGATCACCTCAACCCGCGATCTGGTGATGGGCGGCCGTCCATGCCTGGGGCTCCCGATCCTGCTCTGGGACCGCATTGTTTGGCACAGCACCCGGAGCGGGGGAGCGCGCCATTAGCGCAAGCTGAGAAAGCGGGCGATCTGCGCCACCGTGCAACTCCCCGAGTGGGCCTACGGATCTGTGCGAATCGTCTTTCTCCTAGAGATCGCTGCGTCTCATGAAATAAAACGCCTCGCTTTGCGTTATCGCAAGCCTTCCTTAATGCTTCAAGCGCATCCTGTGCCCTGACTATCAAACTTCAGGTTGCGATCTATGCAATGTCCATCCGTGCCCTGCAGCATTGCGCTCGCGATGCTCGTGGTCGCCGGCCAACCCGCGTGGGCGGGCAAGGAATGCGACGCCCCGCCCGAAACATGGCAGTCGGGCAGTGCCGTTCGCGCCCTGGCCGAACGCAACGGTTGGCGCGTCGAAAGACTCAAGATCGACGACGGCTGCTACGAGATCAAAGGTTATGACGCCGAGGGCCGCCGCGTCAAAGCCAAGGTCGACCCGGCCTCGCTGAAGGTCATCAGCATCAAACGCGAGCACGGGGACCGCGGTCGTCAAACTCAACGCGAAGCACCCCCGCCGACGCCTGATAGTGCACCCACCGGCCTGCTCACGCCGGGCTCGACGCTCGGACTTGGCTGACCCCTTCTTCCCTTTCTGCGAACTTCCTCAGGAGTGCACGAATGAAGCTTGTATTGCCCCTTGCCGCGATCGCGGGTGCGCTCGCGGTCCCATCGATCGCCTCGGCGCGTCAGGTGACGCTCGAGACGCAGATGAAGGACTACGGCGGCGACGGCGCCTATCTCGCCATCTACCTCAGCGATCGCACCGGCCGCTACCAGCGCACGCTGTGGGTCGCAGCGCCAAAGGCCAAGTATTGGCGCCACCTGCCCGACTGGTACCGCGCAACTGGCGGCACGGCAAAAGTCGATGGCATCAGTGGCGCAAGCGTTGGGGCTGGCAAGGCCTTGCGGGTGACGGTCGAGCTGGCGGACACGCTGCTGGACGCGGGCTATGAGATCCACATCGACACCGCGGTCGAGAAGATGAAGGAGAACCCGTCGGAAGTGGTGGTTCCGCTCACGTCTGCGGGCGCTGCAAAACCGGTGACTGGACGCGGCTACGTCAAGTCGTTCCGCTACATCCTTTGAGAGGCGAGGAGCGCGATGCTGCGCAAGCTCCATTCGACCCCCGGCCTGATCGCTGCGCTGCTGCTCGTCGTGATCGCACTGACCGGGTCGGTGCTTTCGGTGTTTCCGACGCTGGAGCAGGCGGGCGCAAGGGATACAGCGGGCATCGACGTCGCAACTCTCGTCGGCCGTGTCAGCGCCCGCGTGCCCGGTGTCGAGACGCTGGTGCGCCAGCCCTCGGGCACGATCGTCGCGTACCACCTGGTGGGCCAAGAGCAGCAGGCATCCATCATCGACCCCGGCAGCGGCGATGCAGTTGCGCCGTACCGGCCCTCGGCCGTCCAGCGTTGGGTGAAGAACCTGCACCGCAAGCTCCTGCTCGACGACGCCGGCCGCGTGGCCACCGGCGTTGCGGCCGCCTGCATGCTGTTCATCGTGCTCTGCGGCCTCACACTGCTCGCCCGGCGAATGGGGGGATGGAAGCACCTTTCCGGCCCGGTGCGCGGCAACACGCTGCAGCGGCTGCACAACGAGACCTCGCGCGTTGCGCTCGCTGGCCTCGTGCTGTCAGCCGCCACCGGACTGGTCATGTCGCTGGCGACCTTCGGCCTGATGCCCGAGGGAGGCGGGACTGATCCTTTCTTCGACGTGCGCCCGAGCGCCGCAACGACGGTGGCGCTTGCTCGGATGCCGGCGCTGCGAGCCGTCGACGTGTCGCGGCTGCAGCAACTGAAGCTCGCGAGCCCGGGCGATCCCAGCGATGTCATCGAACTGGAGACCACCGATGGCGCCGGCGCGATCGATCCTGCAACCGGCACTTGGCTCGCTTACCGCACGCTTGACGGCTGGCAGCGTCTGCACGCGACGGTGCGCATGCTGCACACCGGCGATGGGCTCTGGTGGCTCGGGTTGCTGCTGGGCGCGTCATCAGTGACGGTGCCTTTGCTTGCCGTGACCGGCTTCCTGCTCTGGCTGCGCCGCCGCCAGGGACTGCCGCGGCTGGCCAACAACGCCCCGGCCCAGGGCGCCGATACCGAGCTGCTGGTCGGCAGCGAAACCAATACGACCTGGGGATTCGCCGTGGCCCTGCATACGGCGCTGACACAAGCCGGGCTGCGGGTGCACACGGCACCGATGAACGACTTCGCGGCCGGCTATCGCAATGCGCGTCGCCTGCTCGTCCTAACAGCGACCTATGGCGACGGCGAGGCGCCCGAGAGCGCACGCCAGTTCCTGGCGAGGCTTGCCCGGACGCCGGCATCAACCGGCGTGGCGTTCGCCGTGCTTGGCTTCGGTGATCGGCAGTTCCCGCAGTTCTGCGGTTATGCGCAACAGGCGCACGCGGCCCTCGCCGCCAAGGGGTTGGAGGCGCTGCGCGAGCCGGGCACGGTGGACCGGCAATCCGAACCCGAATTCCTCCAATGGTGCGAGCGGCTCGGCGATGCGCTCGGCGTGGCGCTCGACATCCACTACACACCGCTGCTGCCGCACACCACCGCGCTGAAGCTCGTCTCGCGCACCGACTACGGCGCCGATCCTCAGTCCCTGACCGCCGTTCTCCGCTTCGTGCCAGCGGCGGCTGCGCAAGGATGGCGATCCAGGCTCGGCTTGTCGAGGTTGCCCACGTTCGAGACCGGCGACCTGCTGGGCGTCGTCCCCCCGGGTGGTGCCTCCCCGCGCTACTACTCACTGGTGAGCGCCGCCTCCGACGGAGTAGTCGAGATCTGCGTGCGCCGCCTCTTCGGCGGCGTTTGCTCAGGCTATCTCACCGATCTTCAGCCTGGAGCGACGATCGAGGCGTTCGTACGGCCGCACGAAAGCTTCCGCCCCCCGGCAGGCGCCGCGCCGGTGATCTTGATCGGTGCAGGCACCGGCATCGGCCCGTTGATAGGTTTCATTCGGCACAACGCGCCACAGCGAGCGATGCACTTGTATTTCGGCGCGCGCAGCCCCGAGGACGGATTCCTCTACGGGGAAGAACTCGACGGCCTCGTTGGCGACCGCCGGCTGCGCTCCTTGACGACGGCATTCTCACGATCCTCCACCAACCGGTCCTATGTCCAGGATCGGCTGGTTGCCGACGCGCAGCGGCTGCGCGAATTGATCGGGCATGGCGCGCAGGTCATGGTGTGCGGCGGTCGCATGATGGCAGAAGGTGTGGCGATTGCCTGGGAGGGCATCCTCGCAGGCACCGGCCTCTCGGTTGCGCAGTTGAGGACGCAAGGACGCTATGTCGAAGACGTCTATTGAGTGGTTGCCCGGCTTGCGTCTGAACGACTGCAGCACGAGCGGCGACACGATGGGCACACGCTACAGCGCGCGCTTCCACGCGCCGGCGGGAGCGAATCTGCGCTTGATCGTTGCAGAGCTGGCGAGTGGCGTCACCGCGGTCGACAACCAGATGTCCAACTGGAAAGCCGATTCGGACCTGTCCCGATTGAACCGGACAGCGCCCGACAATTGGGTCTCCATATCGGCAAACCTGGCGGCCCTGCTCGTTCGCGCGATCGAAATCGGACGCGAGACCGGCAACGCATTCAACATCGGCGTCGGCGATCTGGTGGACGCATGGGGCTTCGGACCGAGTGGCTCGCAGCGTCCGCCGGACGTGCCTGCAGGGCCACGCCCCTGTCCTCCGGTGGACGAACTGCTGGAGATCGATGTGGTGGGGAGTCGGGCGCGCAAACATGGGCCCGTCGCCCTGGACCTGTGTGGCATTGCCAAGGGCTTCGGCGTCGACGAACTCGCTCGGGTGTTGGACCGCCACGGCATTGATTCCTGGCTGGTCGGCATTGACGGCGAGGTGCGGTCGCGAGGCGGCAAGCCGGACGGTTCGGCGTGGGCGATCGCCCTCGAGGCCCCCGAGGACGAGCGGCGCGCGGCGATGGGTGTGGTCGAACTGCGCGACGCGGCAATCGCCACCTCGGGCGACTACCGGCACTGGATCAAGGTTGACGGTAAACGGGTTTCGCACACGATGGACCCGCGCACCAGCCATCCTCTGCAGGGAACCCTCGCTTCGGTCACAGTCATCTCGCCGGTCTGCGCCGACGCGGACGCCTACGCGACGGCGCTCATGGTCCTCGGGGAAGAGGCTGGGCACGAACACGCACGGCGCCTTGGCCTCGACGCGTTCTTCGTTGCACGAGCCGGCGACGGGCTTCGCGCAACCGGTACCGGCTTCTTTGGCGGCGCTTAGGTACTCCGCTTACCTAAGCGGCCCCCGCCTGTCGAGCATGCGGAACGATTCTGTGGGCGTACGGAGTCGATCTCCATGGCCTAGCAACGTTGAGGTCGAGGACGCCCGAGGCCGTGAAGCGTTTCAATGATCTCGCTCATATCGTAAGGAGAGATGATGAAGATCGAAGTTCTGGGATCCGGTTGCAGCAAATGCCGCAGCACCATCGGCATGATCGAACGGGCCGCGGAAGCCGTGGGGGTTGAGGTCGAGATCGTGAAGGTCGAGAACCCGGAGGAGATCAAGCTCCACGGTATCCGCGCGACGCCGGCCGTGGTCATCGACGGCAAGATCGTGCACAGCGGCGGCATTCCCTCGCACGAGGAAGTGCGAGCTTGGCTGAAGCCCGGCCCCATCGGATTTCTGAACCACCCGACCCGACACCTGTTCTTCACCGGCAAAGGCGGAGTCGGCAAGACTTCGCTGTCGACCGCTGCCGCGTTGACGCTCGCAGATTCCGGCAAGAAGGTTCTTCTGGTCAGCACCGAGGCCGCGTCGAACCTCGACGAGATGCTGGGCATCGAGCTTCGCAACTCGCCCGTGTCCGTGGCCGGTGCGCCCGGCCTGTCGGTGCTGAACATCGACCCCGACACCGCAGCCGAGTCGTATCGCCAGCGCGTGCTGGCGCAGATGGGAGCGGGCACCAGCGCAGAAGAACTCTCGACCGTGCGCGAGCAACTGTCCGGTGCCTGCACGACAGAGATCGCCTCGTTCGACGAGTTCTCTTCTCTCCTGTCCGACGCCTCCGAACACTACGACCACATCGTCTTCGACACAGCGCCGACAGGGCACACCTTGCGGTTGCTGAGTCTTCCCAAGGCATGGACCGGATTCCTGGATGGCAACGATCGTGGCGCCTCCTGCCTGGGGCCGCATTCGGGCTTGAAGATGCAGGAGGTGCGCTTCAAGGCCGCGCTCGACGCTTTGAGCGATCCTGCGAAGACCACCGTGATCCTGGTGACGAGGCCCGACAAGGGCGCCATCGCCGAAGCGGCGCACACCTCGGGCGAGTTGCATGAACTCGGCTTGAACAACCAGCGGCTCGCGATCAACGGCGAGTTCCGCGCCGGTGATCGCACCGACGCAGTGGCCTGCGCGATCGAGGACCTGGGGCGGCAGGCGCTGAACACGATGCCACCGTCACTTCGCGCACTACCGCAGGACCGCGTGCCGCTGCGGGCCTTCGACATGGTCGGCCTGCCTGCGTTGCGCGCGTTGCTGACCGCTGGTGCCGGCCCGACCCCGCCGGATACCACTCCGGTTGTCGAGACCAGTGAACAGCTTCAGGGCCTGGACGCGCTGGCCGACGAGCTGGCCGCCGCCGGGCATGGGCTGATCATGGTGATGGGCAAGGGGGGCGTCGGCAAGACGACGGTCGCCGCGGCCCTTGCGCTGGGGCTGATCCAGCGCAGCAAGACCGTGCACTTGAGCACCACCGATCCGGCCGCCCACCTTGCGGGAACGCTGAACGGCGACGTGCCTGGACTGACTGTGAGCCGCATCGACCCGAAGGTCGAGACGCAGCGCTACATCGACAAGATCATGGCAGCCAAGTCGCCCAGGCTCGACGCGGCGGAGCAGGCGCTGCTGCTGGAAGACCTGCAATCGCCCTGCACCGAAGAGGTCGCGGTCTTCCACGCGTTCTCGCGCATGGTCAGCGAAGGTCGCAGCGCCTTTGTCGTGCTGGACACCGCACCCACCGGCCATTCCATGTTGTTGATGGACGCGACCGGCGCTTACCACCGACAGATGACGCGCGAGTTCGAAGGGCATGGCGCTGCCCGGATCGTTACGCCCTTGATGAGGCTGCAGGACGCTTCGTACACCAGGATCATTCTGGTGACGCTGCCGGAGGTTACGCCCGTGTCTCAGGCCGCAGCGCTGCAGGAAGATCTTCGCCGCGCCAGCATCGAGCCCTATGCCTGGGTGCTCAACAAGAGCGTGCTGGCGGCTGGCACGCGCGACCCGCTGCTGGCTGCGCGGTTGGCGGGCGAACGCAAGCAGATGGAGCGCATCGCCGCTGGCCTGGCCAAGCACGTGTTCACGCTGCCGTGGCTGACCGTGCCGCCGATCGGATTCACCGAGTTGTCCAAGCTGGTCGTCAAGCCCGCGCGCGCTGAAACAACCCACGCCTGAGCCCTGCCCATCACACCAAGGAGGTCCCCATGTACGGATTCACCACCACGCTCACCGACACCACATTCGACCAGGCTCTCGCCAAGACCATCGCGGCCCTGAAAGCCGAGGGCTTCGGCGTGCTGAGCGACATCGACGTGCAGCGCGCGATGAAGGAGAAGCTCGGGGTCGACGTGCCGCCGTATCGCATCCTCGGAGCCTGCAACCCCCCGCTTGCGCATCAGGCACTACAGGCCGTGCCCGATATCGGCCTGCTGCTGCCCTGCAACGTGATTGTTCGCCAGGAAGCCTCAGACCGGGTCGTGGTCGGGTTCCTCGACCCGCAGATCATGGTCAACCTGGTCGGCAAGCCAGAGGTCAAGACCGTGGCCGATGCGGCAGAACAGCGCCTACGCCGTGCCTGCGAGTCCCTCGGTGGAAGGACGACACAGGCGACCTAACGCCGATGCGTGAGTTGTTGGCGGCGTCGAGCTCGCGCCCGACGTGCCCGGCGTCCTGATTGCAAACCCCTACCGCGCCAGGTCGCGCGTCGTGCAGCTCACACGCCGGCCGTTCTACGGGGAGAGCGCCTAACCTGGCATCGCCTCGCGTACTGCGGTCGCTCGCGAACGGCTGGTTGTGGCCCGCTAGCCGCCGATACGATACTTCGCGCCGTACCACGCCTGCATGCTCTGGATGCGCGCCTGCTCATCAGTCAAGCTCAACAGGAACAGCTCGGATTGCCCCCGCACTCGTCCGTCTAAGTAGTCGACCAGCAGCCCGGCAATCGGATGATTCGCCTCGTTGAGCTGACGAGCACCTTCGAAATGCTCGTCATGACAAAGAACCCGCTGACCCACGGTAAGTCCGTGCGTAACGCCAAGAAACGTGACCGCTCGCTAGGGGGAGGCGCGTTGAACCATTGCGCCTCAGTGTGACGGGATGGGTTCATAGGAGGGTGCGAGCTTCAGGCCGCATTCTGCTTCCGCTTCACACTCATCCCGGCGGAGATCGCGGTGCACGCGAAGATGGCGACCGGCGAGAAGTACCTGCTCAACCCGAGTCGCCAGGGCTAGCCCGTGTCACGGGGGTTCCCGGCCGGGGCCGGCCGCGCGAATCTCGCCAGCACTTCGCGAATCTCGCGCAGCTTCGGCGGCTTGGACATCACGAGGTCGACGTTCTCGGGGCGCTTGCCATCGGGCCCGCTCTGCCCCCAACCTGTGAGCAGGACGACCGGCGTCGATGGCGACACCTGCTTGATCCGTGCCGCGACGGTGTGGCCGTCGACGTGCGGCATGCCGAGGTCCGTGAAGACGATGTCGAACGGGGCACCGCCGGCCTGCGCCGCGACGAATGCGTCGATGCCCGCCTTGCCGCCATCGGCGGCCACCACGTCGTCGCCGCCGGACTGCAACATCGCCATCAAGGTCTGCAGCACCAGCGGGTCGTCATCGAGCACGAGCACGCGGGCCTTCGGCTGCCCGGTCGCTGCGGTCCGGTACGCAACTTGGCTCGGCGCCGCAGCGGCGGCCACGGGCCGCGGGCAACCCGCGAAACGCAGGCCGATCGTCGTGCCGCGGCCGACTTCGCTTTCGATGTCGATGGTCGCATGGTGGCGCTGCGCGATGCCGTAGATCATCGCCAGGCCGAGACCGGTGCCACGCTCTCCCTTGGTCGTGAAGAAGGGTTCGAGGCAGCGTTTGCGCGTTTCCTCGTCCATGCCGACGCCGGTGTCGGCGACTTCGATGCAGACCGAGTCGGTCCCTTCGCCCTCCCGCGGTGGCAACCTGCGAGTGCGAATGACCAGGTCGCCGCCGCTCGGCATGGCGTCGACGGCGTTGAAGACGAGGTTGATCAGGGCCTCGCGGATCTCGTTCTCGACACCACTCACGTCGGGCAGGTCGGCCTCGAGTTCGGTACGCAGGTTCACGACGAGGCCGCGCTGCTGCGGCATGTCGCTCCAGCGTGCGCGGGTCAGCTCGCCCACCTGCTGCGCAAGCCGGTTCAACGACAACGGGGCGAACGGCATCTGCCGGCCGTGCTGACGGTAGAACTCGCCCATGCGGGCGACCGTTGCCGCAACGTCGTCGATCGCTCTCAGCACGACCTCGAGTTGTTGACGACCGGACGTGCTCAGGCCCTTCTCGCTTTCGAGCAATCCCTCGGTGTAGAGCATCGCGGGGAGGATGGCGTTGTTGATGTCGTGCGCGATGCCGCTGGCCATCTGCCCTAGCGAGCGCAGGCGCTCCTGCTGCAGCACGGCCTGCTGTGTCTGCCGCAGCTCGTCGTAGGCCTGCGCCAGGGAGTGGTTGAGCCTGGACTGCCGTACCGCGAGCGCGGTGTGTGCGCTGAGCTGGCGAAGGAACTCGCATTCGCCTGCACCGAAGGCGTTCGGCATCGCACGGGCGGCGACGAGAACGCTCAACACCTGGCCATCGACCACCAGCGGCGACAGCACCAGCGAACGCAAGCCCCCCTCGGCCAGCCGGCGCGCGAAGGGGTGCGGCAGTGCCGCGGTGTCCGGCTCCTCTACGAACTCTCCGTGGATGCAGCGCGACATGCCGTTGTCGTCGACGGCGATGCAGCCTTCTTCCGTCATCGCGAGCGCCGTCGCGAGCGGTTCGCTGCGCACGCCGACATGCATGACCGTCAACGTCCCCTGCCGGGGGTCGTGGCGACACACGCACGCGAAGTCCAACGGCAGCCGCTCCTCGACGCTGCGCACGACGACCTGGTAGATGCTGCGCAGGTCCTGGTGCTCGGCGATCGCCGACGTGATCTGGTCCAGCAACTCGAGCCGCGCGACCTGCCTCTCGATCACCGCCTGCCGTTCGCGGGCGGCCGCGAAGCCGTCGAGCATGGCCGCCTGCAGTTGCACGATCTCATCGACATGTCCCGAGGGCCGAAGCGCGACGTCCTCGCCGCGGCGCAGCGACTGGCCCGCCGCCGCCAGCAACGCGATCGGCCGTGCCATGTGCCTTGCCAGCAACCAGGCGAGCGCGAGCGCGACGGCCAGCGCCAGCAGCACACCGGCGGCGATCGTCCCCGCCAGCCGGGTGGCGCCGGCGTAAACCGCGGAGGATGGCATCGCGATGCCGAGCACCCATTCGCTGACCGGGGACGTGACGTACGGCGTGTAGACCGACTGTCCCTCCACGGTGGTGCCCGGGAAGAATCCTTCGGGCGCGCTCGCGAGCGCGGCCTGGAAGCTTGGCGAGATCGGATCGCCCGGCGGACGCGGCGGCAGCCGCGCGACGAACCGGCGGTTCCGGTCGGCGAGCGCGATGACCCAGTCGTCGGGAAGCCGCTGCGCGCGGAGCACGTCGGAGAAGAGATGCGGCTCGACATAAGCCGTGAGGACGAAGACGGTCTTGTCGCCGCGAACGACCGGATAGCTGACGCGTACCGACGGCGGGCCCGGCTCGAGCCCGTTGGCGAGGTAGACGAGATTGCCGACCGCCGCGCGTGCGCCGCGGAGCGCGCGCTCGACCGACTCGCCGGCGGGCTCGCCCTCGTGCACAACACCGTAGGGCGATCTCGCGTCGAAGATGCGCCGCCCTTCGCCGTCGGCGAGGCTGACGTCGAGCCAACGCGACTGTCGGTGCATGAGCCGCCGGCATTCGTCGTGAAAGGCCTTGATGTCGCCTTCACCGAGGTTCTGTGACGCGGCCAGCGCGGTCAACGCCGAGATCACGCCCCGCAGTTCGGCGTCCACCGCGGTCATCGCCGCGCGTGTCATGCCGACGACGCCGCGCTCGAGCGTCTCGCGCTCGTGGCGGACCAGCGATGCACCGCCGATGGCGGCGACGATGAGCAGCGGCGCGAGCGCGCCGCACACCAGGATCATCATCTGCGAGCGCAGCTTCAAAGGGGGCTCCTGCAGGCGGTCGTGCGATCGATGCCGGCGATTGTGCCGCCTGCATACCTTGAATGCCAGCCTGCTCATCAGCCAACCCGAACAAGAAGAACTGAAGCTCGTCTCGCTGCCTGCCGTAGAGAGGGTCCACTGGAAATCCCGCAACCTGATGAGTTGCTTCGTTCAGCTGCCGAACACCCTCAGCATTGCCGGCAGAGCAGAGCACCCTCTGGCCGCGAGCTATTCGGCGCTGCCGCTCAAGGCGGCGTCGCCATTGCGCTGAGAAGGCCGCATTCCCGCCGCGCTCTGCGCCTTCTCGAGCAGCGCTATCAACAGCGCCCCGGGCACGACAAAGCCGAGCGTGGTGAGCAAGCCTTGCAGCAGGTGCGCCCAGGGTTCGTTCAGCCCCGCGGCAAGCTTCATCGGCGACAGCCAGGGTGACAGCGCGATGAACAAGACCACGAGCACGATCGAAGGCCACAGCAGGCCGACCCCGCGGCGCGCGCTGGCGACCCACGCATACGCGACCAAGGCGGCCGAGAAGACGCCTTCGAGCACCCAGGAGGCCGTGCCCAGCTTGCCCCACAAGCCATAGCCCCAGTGCGTCTCGGCGTGCGGATACAGCGCGAGGTCGTTGTTGTGCACGGGCCAGTCCGCGAGGAAATGCGAAAAGGACGCGGCGAATGCCAAGGCCGCCACCCGCCTGTCGCGCAGAAAAAATGCGCCCCAGATCGCCGACCAGAACAAGGCGGCCAGCAGGGAGTGGTCCCAGTCGATGAAGCGGAGGTCGAAGAAGAGGTACGGGCCGGCGAGCAGGTTCGGCGTGACGCGATCCCAGCCCAGCATGATGAAGAGGCCATCGAGGATGTCCAGGAATCCCGCACCGAACACGATCGGCAAGGCGGGTACGTCCGGGTGGCGTGCTTTCAGCGCCATGGCGATGGCGAAATGACCGATGTACATGCGCGGATGTTAGAGACTCCCCTTCGTGCTTCCACTACACGAGCCCCTCGCGCTTTTGGAGTAGCCTCTTCGCTCGTCAGAACCCAAGGAGATTTTTCATGGCCGCCCCCCTGTCCCCAGCAGAAGAAGCATTGCGCGATGCCGCACGCGAATACCACCGCAGTCCCGTCCGCGGCAAGATTTCCATCACGCCGACGAAGCCGCTGCTGAACCAGCGCGATCTCTCCCTGGCCTACTCGCCCGGCGTGGCCTACCCCTGCCTCGACATCGAGGCCGATCCCTCCAAGGCCGCCGAGTTCACCTCGCGCGGCAACCTGGTCGGCGTGGTCACCAACGGCACCGCGGTGCTGGGACTGGGCAACATCGGCCCGCTGGCCGCCAAGCCGGTGATGGAAGGCAAGGGCTGCCTCTTCAAGAAATTCGCCGGCATCGACGTGTTCGATATCGAGCTGGCCGAATCGGACCCCGACAAGCTCGTCGAGATCATCGCCGCGCTCGAGCCCACGCTGGGCGGCATCAACCTCGAGGACATCAAGGCGCCCGAGTGCTTCTACATCGAGCGCAAGCTGCGCGAGCGCATGAACATCCCCGTGTTCCATGACGACCAGCACGGCACCGCCATCATCTCGGCCGCTGCGCTGATCAACGGGCTGGAGCTGGTCGGCAAGAAGATCCAGGAAGTGAAGATCGCCGTCTCCGGCGCCGGCGCCGCCGCCATCGCCTGCCTGGATGTGATGGTGGGCATGGGAGCCAAGCCCGCCAACATCTTCGCGGTCGATTCCAAGGGCCTCATCTACATCGGCCGCCCGGGCGGCTTCGACGATTCCAAGTCGCGCTACGCGCAGTCGGACACCGGCGCCCGCACGCTCGCCGACGTGATGAAGAACGCCGATGTCTTCCTCGGCTGCTCGGCGCCCGGCGTGGTCTCGCAGGACATGGTCAAGACCATGGCCGCCCAGCCCATCATCCTGGCACTGGCCAATCCGGAGCCCGAGATCCGGCCCGAGCTGGCCAAAGCCGTGCGGCCCGACTGCATCATCGCCACCGGCCGCTCGGACTACCCGAACCAGGTCAACAACGTGCTGTGCTTCCCCTACATCTTCCGCGGCGCGCTGGACTGCGGCGCGACCAAGATCACGGAAGAAATGAAGCTGGCCTGCGTGCGCGAAATCGCCGAGCTGACCAAGGCCGACATCAGCGAGGAGGTGGCCACCGCCTACCAGGGCCAGGAGCTGGCCTTCGGTCCCGAGTACCTCATCCCCAAGCCCTTCGACTCACGGCTCATCCTGCGCATCGCGCCCGCGGTGGCCAAGGCAGCCCAGGCCTCGGGCGTGGCCACGCGGGCCATCGAAGACCTGGACAGCTACCGCCAGAACCTGGCGCGCTTCGTCTACCAGACCGGCATGTTCATGCGGCCGGTGTTCAGCGCCGCCAAGCTGGCGAGCGCCAAGCGCGTGGCCTATTGCGAGGGCGAGGACGACCGCGTGCTGCGCGCCGCGCAACTGGCGGTGGACGAAGGCCTGGCCAAGCCGATCCTGATCGGCCGCCCGGCCGTCATCGAGACGCGCATCAAGAAGGCCGGCCTGCGCATCCGCCCCGGCGCGGACGTCGACGTGGTGGACCCCGAGGACGATCCTCGCTTCCGCACCTATTGGGAGGCCTATCACAAGATCATGGGCCGCCGCGGCATCACGCCCGAGGCCTCCAAGGCCATGGTGCGGCGCTCCAACACCACCATCGGCTCGCTGATGGTCCACCTCGGCGATGCCGACGCCATGCTCTGCGGCCTGGTGGGCCGCTTCGACAGCCACCTGCGCATCCTGCACAACGTGCTGGGCCTGAAGCGCGGCGCACCGGGCTTTGCCACCCTCAATGCGCTGACGCTCGAGAAGTACACCCTCTTCATTGCCGACACCAATGTGCACGAGGACCCCGACGCCCAGACGCTGGCCGAGATCGCCATCATGGCGGCCGACGAGGTGCGCCGCTTCGGCCTGCCGCCCAAGGTGGCCTTCCTCTCGCACTCCAACTTCGGCTCTTCCGAGCGAGGCTCGGCGCGCAAGATGAGGATGGCACGCGACCTGTTCGCGAAGATGGCCCCGGACATCGAATGCGACGGCGAGATGCACGGGGATGCCGCGCTTTCCCACACCGTGCGCCACAACGCACTGCCGGAGACCACGCTCAACGGCGAGGCCAACCTCCTCATCTGCCCCAACCTCGATGCCGCCAACATCCTCTTCAACGTGCTGAAGATGACCGGCGGCAACGGCGTGACGGTGGGCCCGATCCTCATGGGCTCTGCGGGCTCGGCCCACATCCTCACGACCTCGGCCACGGTGCGCCGCGTGCTCAATATGACGGCGCTGGCCGTGGCGAACGCGAGCTCGGCGAAGTAGCCAGGCGGCGGAAAGAACGCCCTGCCCCGGTGCGCGCGGCAGGCGTTCTTCATGGGGGCCGTCGTGTCTCATGCACTCGCGTGGCTCAGCCGGAAGGGTTCGCACCAAGTGCGCGCCGGCACCGAATTTGCTTGAATGCCGGGCACTCATCCACACGAACTTCGCATGAACAAGCGCCAACTGCTCCAATCCTTTCTTGCCGCCTCCGCGCTCAGCTTCGGCCTCGCCAACGCTCAAGCCCAGGCGCCCACGCCGATCAAGTTCCAGCTCGACTGGCGCTTCGAGGGACCGGCCGCGCTGTTTCTGCATCCGGCCGCCAAGGGCTATTTCAAGGATGCGGGCCTCGATGTCACCATCGACGCCGGCAATGGCTCCGGCGGCACCGTCACGCGCGTGGCCTCGGGCGCCTACGACATGGGCTTCGCCGACCTGGCGGCGCTGATGGAATTCCACGCCAACAACCCCGACAGCCCCAACAAGCCGGTCGCGGTGATGATGGTCTACAACAACACGCCGGCCTCGGTGATGACGCTGAAGAAGAGCGGCATCACCAAGCCCGCGGACCTGGCGGGCAAGAAGATGGGCGCGCCGGTCTTCGATGCCGGCCGCCGCGCCTTCCCGATCTTTGCCAAGGCCAACAACATCGGCGCGGTCAACTGGACCGCCATGGACCCGACGCTGCGCGAGACCATGCTGATCCGCGGCGACATCGACGCCATCACCGGCTTCACCTTCACCTCGCTGCTCAACCTGGAGGCGCGCGGCGCGAAGGCGGCCGACATCGTGGTGCTGCCCTATCCCGATTACGGCGTGAAGCTCTACGGCAATGTGATCATCGCCTCGCCCAAGCTGATCAAGGAGAACCCGGCCGCGGTCAAGGCCTTCCTCTCGGCCTTCACCAAGGGCACCAGGGAGGTCCTCGCCAATCCCGCGGTGGCCATCGAGTCGGTCAAGAAGCGCGATGGCATCATCGACAGCGCGCTGGAGACGCGCCGGCTCAAGCTCGCGATCGACACCGTGATCAACAGCCCCGACGCGCGCGCCGAGGGCTTCGGCGTGGTGAATGCAGGCCGCTTGTCTCTGATGGCCTCGCAGGTTTCCGATGCCTTCAACACCAAGACGCGCGTGAGCCCCGATGCGGTGTGGACCGCAGCGCTGCTCCCGCCGGCCGCGGAGCTCAACATCCTGAAGAAGTGATGCCGGTCGCCGAGACCACGCCCTTCGTCGATTTCCAGGACGTCTGGCTCGCCTACAACGAGGCGCTGCTGCGCGAGAACCACTTCGCGGTCGAGGCCATCGACCTGCAGGCCGAGCGCGGCGCCTTCATCGCGATCGTCGGGCCCTCGGGCTGCGGCAAGTCCACGTTCATGAAACTCGCGACGGGCCTGAAGATGCCGTCGACGGGCCGGATCCGCATCGACGGCGCGCCGGTGACCGGCCCGCTCAAGATCTCGGGCATGGCCTTCCAGGCGCCCTCGCTGCTGCCCTGGCGCACGACGGTCGACAACGTGCTGCTGCCGCTGGAGATCGTCGAGCCGTACCGCTCCAGCTTCAAGGCCAAACGCAAGGATTACGAGCAGCGTGCCCGGCGCCTCCTGCAGAAGGTGGGCCTGGGCGGCTACGAAGACAAGTTCCCCTGGCAGCTCTCCGGCGGCATGCAGCAGCGCGCCAGCATCTGCCGCGCCCTCATCCACGAGCCCAAGATGCTGCTGCTGGACGAGCCCTTCGGCGCGCTCGACGCCTTCACCCGCGAGGAGCTCTGGTGCATCCTGCGCGACCTCTGGGCCGAGCAGCGCTTCAACGTGATCCTGGTCACGCACGACCTGCGCGAGTCGGTGTTCCTGGCCGACACGGTGTACGTGATGAGCAAGAGCCCGGGTCGCTTCGTGGTCAAGCGCGACATCGAGCTGCCGCGCCCGCGCGAGCTGGAGCTCACCTATACCAAGGAATTCACCGACATCGTGCTGGAGCTGCGCGGGCACATCGGGGCGATCCGTGGGGCGGGGGCGGTGGCGGCATGAACAACAGGCAACTCGAACGCTGGTCGCCCTGGCTGCTCCTGGCCGCGGTGATCGTGCTGTGGCAGATCGTCTGCTCGGCCTTCGGCGTTTCCGATTTCATCTTTCCCAGCCCGTGGCGGATCTGGACGCAGTTCTGGGAGTTCAAGGCCATCATCGCCGGGCATGCCTGGCGGACCTTCTGGGTCACGATGGCGGGCTTCGGTATCGCGATCGTGGTGGGCGTGCTGCTCGGCTTCGTGATCGGCAGCTCGCGCCTCGCCTATGCCGCCATGTATCCGCTGATGACGGCCTTCAACGCCCTGCCCAAGGCGGCCTTCGTGCCGATCCTGGTCGTGTGGTTCGGCATCGGCGTCGGGCCGGCCGTCCTCACCGCCTTCCTGATCAGCTTCTTCCCGATCATGGTCAACATCGCCACCGGCCTGGCGACGCTCGAACCCGAGCTCGAAGACGTGCTGCGCGTGCTGGGCGCCAGGCGCTGGGACGTGCTGGTGAAGATCGGCCTGCCGCGCTCCATGCCCTACTTCTACGCATCGCTCAAGGTCGCGATCACGCTGGCCTTCGTGGGCACCACGGTGAGCGAGATGACCGCCGCCAACGAAGGCATCGGCTACCTGCTGATCTCGGCCGGCTCCGCCATGCAAATGGGGCTGGCGTTCGCGGGTCTGATGGTGGTGGGCGCCATGGCGATGCTGATGTACGAGCTCTTCAGCGTGATCGAGAAGCACACCACGGCCTGGGCTCATCGCGGATCACAGCATGGATAAGCAGCAGGCCATCCGCGCCCTGCGCCGCGCCGACCAGGTCGCACGGCGCGCGATGGCCATGGGCCGCCATCCCTTCGGCGCGCTGCTGGTCGCGCCGGATGGCGAAACCGTGCTGGCCGAGCAGGGCAACATCGACACCGTGCAGCATGCAGAGGCCACGCTGGCACGCACTGCGTCACTCAACTACCCGGGCGAGTACCTGGCGCAGTGCACCCTGGTCAGCACCTTCGAGCCCTGCGCCATGTGCGCCGGCACCGTCTACTGGGCCAACATCGGCCGCGTGGTCTACGGCGCCGAGGAGTCGGCGCTGCTCGCGCTCACCGGCGATCATCCCGAGAACCCGACGCTCTCGCTGCCCTGCCGCGAGCTCTTCGCCCGCGGCCAGAAGTCGGTCGAGGTGATCGGCCCGGTCCCCGAGGTGGCGGACGAGCTGGTCGCCACCCACCGCGGGTTCTGGGAACAGCGTGGCCGCTGAGCTCGCACACACCTTGCGCCATTGGCCGGTTGCGCCCGCGACCGCGACGCAGTAGAACTGCCTTGTTGGAGACAGGTCCCGGGCAAGCCCGGCGGGGCGAGTGTTTCAAAGGGGGCGAAGATGTTGGCGGCCGAATGCGCGTGGACCGTCTTGCGTGCCGAGCACGCTCGCATGCGCGAGTTGCTGTCCCTCGTCGACAGCACCCTGAAGGCCGGCGCCTGGAAGCATGCGGGGGCTGCGGCTTCGCCCATCGGCGATCTCATCGAGCGCCTCCAGGCCTTCGACGAAGCCACCCATCGGCCCAAGGGCGTCGTCCTGCTCCAGATCCTGCGCGGCAGGTCGGCCGAGTCGGACGAACTGCTGCGCCGGCTCGAGGCGCAGCGTGAGCGCTGCGACGCGCTGCTCTCGCAGGTGAAGCCGATCCTGAAGCAGGCCGAATCCGGGGACACGGCCGCGGCGACGACAGTGGAGGCGCTGCTGGAGGAGCATCGCCAGGTCATGCTCGACCATCTGGAGCAGGAGGACACCTTGCTCCACACCCAGACCGCCGCACTGCTCACGGGCGAGGAATGGGCCGCGGTGGTGTCGTCCATCTCCGATGCCCTCCGCACGCGCAAAGGCTGAGGCTGCCACCCGGCCCACAGCGCGCCAGGCTTGTGACGCGCCGCCGCATCTCCTATGCTGGCGGGCCGTTCCACAGGAGATAAGACATGATCAAGGTCAGCGTGATGTACCCCAACAACGCAGGCGCCCGGTTCGATCACGACTACTACCGCGACAAGCACATGCCCATGCTCAAGCAGAAGATGGGCGACGCATGCAAGTCCTACACCATCGACAAGGGCCTGGCGGGTGGCGCGCCCGGCTCGCCCGCACCCTACGTCGGCATGTGCCACATCTTCTGCGACTCCGTGGAGAGTTTCCAGGCGGCCTTCGGACCGCACGCCAAGGCCATCATGGCCGATATCGCCAACTACACGGACCTGACACCGGTGATGCAGATCAGCGAGGTCGTGGTGGGCTGAGCGCTTCGGCGCCTTCGGCTGGCGGCGGCGGATGCGCGCCGGCGTACCGCTCCAGCACCAGGTAGAGCGCCAAGCCGCCACCCAGCGGCACCAGGTAGTAGAGCGCACGATAGGCCAGCAGGGCGCCCATCAGCACGCCCTGTCGCACCGAGCCCGAGAGCAGCGCGAGGTACACCGCCTCGAGCACGCCGAGGCCTGCCGGGATCGGCGTCACCACGCCGGCGATCGAAGCCGCCAGCAACACCCCCAACGTGACGGGATAAGGCACCCTCCCGCCGAGCAGCACGTACATGGCCGAAGCCATCAAGGCCCAGTTGGCAGACGACAGGCCGAGCTGCACCATCGCCAGCCGCGGCGAGGGCAGCTGCAGCCGGCGCCCGCGCACCTGCCACTGCTTGCCCTGTGCCTTCGAGCAGGCCACCACATAGGCCACCGCCAACAACAGCATCAGCACGCCCAAGGCGCGGAAGGCGCCCTCGCCCAGGTGCGCATGCGCCGGGAGCTTCACCACGCCGGAGGCGAACACGCAGCCCGCCACCAGCCCATAGCCCAGCCAGTTGGTCGACAGGCTCATGCCGACGATCTGCGCGACCGTGGCGTCGTCGAGACCGGCCCGCGCGTAGAGCCGCGCGCGCATCGCCACGCCGCCCACCAGCGCGCCGAGGTTGAGGTTGAAGGCATAGCTGGTGACGGCAATCGCCCAGGTGCGCCAGCGCGAGATGCGGTGGCGCGTGTGGAGCCGGCCGAGCAGGTCGTAGCAGCCGTACAGCGCGTGGCTCGCCGTGCACAGCGCCAGCGTGGCCAGCAGCAGCCCTGGCGAGTAGCGGCCGAGCGCCTCCCAGGCGCCGCCCCAGTCGACCTTGTAGGCGTGGGACAGCAGCAGGCCGAGCACCACCAGGCCCAGCAGCGGAAAGGCCCAGCGGCGGGCGCGGCGCCAGAGCGCGCTCCAGGGCGAGCCGCCGGATCGCGTGTCGGGCCCGGGCATCGCATCGCTGTTCGGCATCCGGCCATCGTTCCCTGGAGGGACGCGCGCGGCCAGTTGCGGCCGGCGCTTGTTGGCGTAGGTTCAGATGCCGCACGGGATGGCCGTGCGTTCACGCCACCGGCGGCAGGCGCTCCAGCAGCTTGTCGAGCGTGATCGGGTAGTCGCGCACGCGGATGCCCGTCGCGTTGTAGACCGCATTGGCCACCGCGGCGGCGACCCCGCAGATGCCGAGCTCGCCCACGCCCTTGGCCTTCATGGGCGAGGAGATCGGATCGGTCTCGTCCATGAAGATCACCTCCTGATGGGGGATGTCGGCATGGACCGGCACTTCATACCCCGCCAGATCGTGATTGACGAAGAAGCCCTGCCGCTTGTCGAGTGCCAGGTCTTCCATCAGCGCCCCGCCGACGCCCATCGTCATGGCGCCGATCACCTGGCTGCGTGCGGACTTGGGATTCAGGATGCGCCCCGCGGCACAGACAGCCAGCATGCGCCGGACCCGGATCTCGCCGGTGGCCGCGTCGACCCCGACCTCCACGAAGTGCGCGCCGAAGGTCGATTGCTGGTACTTCTTGTCGAGGTCGCCGTACTCGATGCCGTCTTCGGCGACCAGGCCGTTCGCACCGGCCGCCTCGGCGAGCGGCACCACGCGCTCGCCGGCTCGCACCATGCCGTCGGAGAACTCCGCGTCGCCCGAGGCCATGCCGAGCTTCTTCGCCACGGCATCGCGCAGTTTCATGCAGGCCGCATAGACACCCGAAGTTGAATTGTTGGCGCCCCACTGCCCGCCGGAGCCCGACGAGACCGGAAACGCCGAATCGCCGAGGCGCACCACGACTTTCTGCAGCGGCAGACCCATCGTTTCGGCGGCCGTCTGCGCGATGATCGTGTACGAGCCCGTGCCGATGTCGGTCATGTCCGTTTCGACGGTGACGACGCCGCGGTTGTCCAGCCGCACGCGCGCGGCCGACTTGGTCAGCAGGTTGTTGCGGAAGGCCGCCGCGACCCCCATGCCGACGAGCCAGCGCCCCTCGCGCTGCTGCCCCGGACGTGCATTGCGCCGGCTCCATTCGAAGCGCTCGGCGCCGGTGCGCAGGCATTCGATCAGCTTGCGCCGGGAGAACGGGCGCTCCGGCTTCTCGGGATCGACCTGGGTGTCGTTGCGCACGCGAAACTCGATCGGATCGAGTGCCAGCTTCTCCGCCATCTCGTCCATGGCGATCTCCAATGCCATCATGCCCGGCGCCTCGCCGGGCGCGCGCATGGCGTTGCCCTCGGGCAAGTCCAGCACGGCCAGCCGCGTGGCGGTCAGCCGGTTCGCGCCTGCGTACAGCAGCCGAGACTGGTTGACGGCGGTTTCCGCCTGCCCGCCCGGCAGGTCGCCGGACCAGCCCTCGTGGGCCATGGCGGTGATCTTGCCGTCCGGCGTGGCACCGATGCGGATGCGCTGGATGGTCGCCGGCCGATGCGTCGTGTTGTTCATCATCAGGGGCCGCGGCAGGGCCACCTTCACCGGCCTCCGGACCGCTCGCGCCCCCAGCGCCGCAAGCAGCGCATCCGCCCGCACGAACAGCTTGCCGCCGAAGCCGCCGCCGATGAAGGGCGAGACCAGCCGGACATTCGATGCGGGGATGCCGAGCGTCTTGGCCACGTCGCCGACGCCCCAGGCGATCATCTGGTTCGAGGTCCAGACAGTCAGCTTCTCGCCCTTCCACTCGGCGATGGAGGCGTGCGGCTCCATCATCGCGTGCGACTCGTCGGGCGTGGTGTAGGTCGCATCGAGCTGCACGGAGGCCGCGGCGTATGCGGCGTCGAAATCGCCCACCTTCGTGATCGGCTCGCCGGAAAAGGAATTCGGCTTGGGCGGCTGCGCCGCATCCTTCTCCGCCGCCAGGTCGAAGCGCCCGGCCGATCGGACGTACTCGATCCGCACCAGCTGCGCCGCGGCGCGCGCCTGTTCGAAGGTATTGGCCACGACGAGCGCGACCGCCTGGTGGTAGTGATCGATGTCGGGACCGCCAAGGAGCTTGGCCGTGTTGAAGTCGCCCTTGCCGAGCTTGCCCGCATTGCGCGCGGTCACGATGGCGAGAACGCCCGGTGCGGCGCGAGCGGCGTTCAGGTCCATCGATGCGATGCGGCCTTTCGCGATGCCGGCGCCGATGACGTAGCCGTAGGCGGCATGGGGCGCTTCGGCATTGCGCTCATAGGCATAGTGCGCAGAGCCCGTGGTCTTCAGCGGTCCATCGATCCGGTCGGTCGGCTTGCCGATGACCTTGAGCTGGTCGATGGGGTTGGTCGTGGCGGGCGTGTCGAATTTCATGATCAGCTCCTCGCTTGCAGCAGGGCCGCGGCCAGGGTGCGTTCGGCCAAGGGCAGCTTGAATGCGTTCTCGTGGGTCGGCTGCGCGCCGGCCAGCAGCTGCGCCGTTACCGCCTTGGCGCCCTGCGGCATCGCGGCTTCGGCGGCCTCCAGGCGCCACGGCTTGTGGGCCACGCCGCCCAGCGCCACGCGGCCCGAGCCGTCGCGCTGCACGATCGCCGCGACCGAAACGAGTGCGAAGGCATAGGAGGCACGGTCGCGGACCTTCCGGTAGATCTGCGTGCCGCCCACGGGTCGCGGCAGCGTGACGGCGGTGATCAGTTCATCCCGCTCCAGGGCCGTCTCGACGTGCGGCGTGTCACCCGGCAGCCGGTGGAAGTCGGCGATGGGGATCACGCGCGCGCGGCCGTCCGGGCGGACGGTCTCGACGGCGGCGTCGAGCACGCGCATCGCCACTGCCATGTCGCTTGGATGGGTCGCAATGCAGGCTTTGCTCAGGCCGATCACGGCATGCTGGCGGGTGACGCCGCCGATGGCGCCGCAGCCGCTTCCCGGCTGGCGCTTGTTGCAAGGCTGGGCTGTGTCGTAGAAGTAAGGACAGCGCGTGCGCTGCAGCAGGTTGCCCGCGGTCGTCGCCTTGTTGCGCAGCTGCCCGGAGGCGCCGGCCAGCAGCGCGCGGGACAACACGCCATAGTCGCGCCGCACGCGCTCGTCGGCTGCAAGGTCGGTGTTGCGCACCAGGGCGCCGATGCGCAATCCGCCCTCGGGCGTTGCCTCGATCCTGTCCAGCGCGAGACCGTTCACGTCGACCAGGTGCGTCGGCGCTTCGATCTGAAGCTTCATCAGGTCCAGCAGGTTGGTGCCGCCGGCGATGAACTTGGCGCCCGGATTTCGCGCGACGGCTGCTGCGGCTTGCGCCGGCGATGGCGCCCGCTCGTAGGTGAACGGCTTCATGCTCTGCTCCCCGCCACTTCCGTGATGGCATCGAGGATGTTCGAATAGGCGCCGCAGCGGCAGATGTTGCCGCTCATGCGCTCGCGCAGCTCTTCCGCCGACAGCAGAGGACGTGCGGTGAGATCCGGGCTCACGTGGCTCGGAACCCCGCGCTTGATTTCGTCGAGGACCGCGACGGCCGAGCAGATCTGGCCCGGCGTGCAGTAACCGCATTGGTAGCCGTCGTGCTTGACGAAGGCGGCTTGCAAGGGATGCATGCGCTGCGGCGTGCCGAGCCCTTCGATGGTGGTGACCTGCGCGCCCTCGTGCATGACGGCGAGCGTCAGGCAGGCGTTGATGCGCCGGCCGTCGACGATCACCGTGCAGGCACCGCACTGGCCGTGGTCGCAGCCCTTCTTCGTGCCGGTGAGATGCAGGTGCTCGCGCAGCGCATCGAGCAAGGTGGTGCGCGTATCGAGCTCCAGGGTGTGGGCCTCGCCGTTGACCTTCAATGTCACGCGGGTCAGCGGTACTGCCGGCGCCGATGCATCGGCAGGCGCTGCCGCAGCGGGCGCGGTCGTTGAAACTGCAGCCGCGGCTGCCGCGCCGACGATGAGTGCGCCGCGTCGCGAGATCATGGGGGTTCCCGGAATGTTCATGTCAGCTCCATGCATTCGAAGGTTCTGGCGTTCATGCCAATTCGACGAGTGTCCTTCCCGGCGAGCCCGTTCGTTTGTCGAATCCGCGCCCGTTCTTGCCTGAAACTACGACTCTGCGTTGAAAGGGGAGACCGCGTGCCGAGGCGCGAACACCTCCGTGGCACTGGTCGATGACCAGCTCGCGCGGCGCCCCTCAGCGCCGCCTCTTCTTCCTGCGGCTCGGGGACGTGACGGCCTTGCCGCTCCAGAAGTCCATCATCTGCCGGGTCATCTCGGCCTGCGCCGCGGCCATCTGCCGGTGCATCTCGGCGCTCGCGTATCCGCGCGCGGCACCGGTCATGGTGTTCGCGGCGCTCAGCCAGGCGCTGAGGAAGGGGTTCTTCTGCATCCAGGGATTGCGCATCTCAGTGCCTGCCACGGCGGGCTGCGGCCCGCAGGATCATGGCCAGCGCCGCGCCGCCGGCCGCCGCCATCATCGCTGCCTTGACCGGCTCCGCGGCCACGTAGTTCTTCCCCTGCGCCTGGGCTTGCCGGGCGCGCTGGGGCAGCGAGGCCATGGCCGCGCGCACCGTGTGCCAGGTGCCGCGCAGCTTCGACGGGGTCTCCGTGCGCATCGCGCAGGCACGCTGCGCGTCGGGGTGGCCGATGTCGTTGCCCGCGACGGGCATGGGCAGGGTCTCCGCGTCGGGGTCGGCTTGCAGCGATGCAGGATGGGTGTGGAGGGTTTCGATTTTCATGCGAGTCCTCATGGACGAAGTTCATTGGGAGCGGTGCGGGAGCGGGCACGCGGCCCAGCGCGGCTTCAACGCGACGGCGAAGGCGGTGGGACCGGTGTCACGGTCTCCCGGATCACGCCGCCTCCCATCACGCTGCCGCTGGTGCTGCTGGCGGCGCCCCTGACACGCGCTTCGCAATCGGCGCGATCGGCCGCCGGCTGCAGCATCTGGCAGCGCGCCAGCGCGTTCTGCTCCGCCTGGTCGCCCGGTGTCAGGCCGCCGCGCTGCGCTTCCTGCTTCGCCGCACCGGCCTCGCGGCGGCAGGCTTCGCGGTCTTGCTGGACGCCGTCGCAGTTGGCGCGGTCGCGCTCGACGCGTGAGGTGCCCTGCGCCGAGGCGGTGGCGCCGAAGAGGCACCCCGCGCAGAGCAGCGCGGTCAGTGATGAACGAAAGAAAAGTGTTTGTTGGGGCATGTAGGCTCCTTGAAAACTATCTTTCTTCTAACCCGCGACACCCATGCGGCTTGTCGGACGCGGCGAGTTTTACCGGCCGTGACGGTGGTCAGGCGGATCGATCCCGGCGTGCGATTTTGCCGACGACGACGGGCGGCTTTCGGAAGGCCGCCCCATGAACAAGGGACGACATCGTGGCCTCACGCGCGAAGCCTGCAACGCAGCTCCACGCACTCGTTCCAGGTTGCCCGGAAGGGGTCGAGAATGACGCATGTTTGCGCTGTCCATCGTCGAGGATGCGATGCGGCGTGCCCTGGCAGCCGGTGCACTGCAGCCGATCGAGACCCGAACCCTCCTTCTCGACAGCGAGGGCGTCCGCTTCGTCTTGCGCACGGTGTCGAGCCTCGCGCGCAAGGACGCGGTGCGCCCTGTCGCGGCAGATCCACTCGGCGACTACGAGCCTGCGCTGTTCGTGGCCGACCTCGGGCCTTCGCACTACGTGCTATTGAACAAGTTCCAGCTGCTCGCCGGCCATCTGCTGATCGTGACTCGCGCCTTCGAACGCCAGGAGCGTCTGCTCGACTTGGCGGATTTCGCGGCGCTGATCGCTTGCCTGAGCGAAGTCGATGGGCTCGGCTTCTACAACGGCGGCGCCGAAGCGGGGGCCAGCCAGCCGCACAAGCATCTGCAGCTCGTGCCGCTCCCGTTCACCCCCGAAAGTCCTGACGAAGTACCGATGGAACAAGCCCTCGGAAACGGCTTGCGCCTGCCGTTCAGCCATGCGTTCGAACGCCTCCCACCGCAAGCGACGGCTTCCGCATGGGCTGCCCTCTATCGCGAGTTGCTCCATCGGTGCGGCATTTCCGCCGTGGCCACGGAAGACGGCGAAGTCCATTCGGCACCTTACAACCTGCTGGTTCGTCGAGACTGGATGCTGGTCGTTCCGCGTTCGCGCGAGCGCTTCGAATCGATCTCCGTGAACGCGCTGGGCTTTGCCGGCTCGTTGTTCCTGCGTTCGCAAGAGGAACTGGACCGCGTCCGTGCAACGGGGCCGATGCAAGTGCTCCGTATGGTGGCGATGCCGGCCTGAACCAGACCAGGGATGTGCAGGCGGGTCGACCTGGTATCGATCTGGCGCGACTATTCGGGCAAGGGCGACGAAAGGCGCTTGTACTCGTTGCGCTTCATCGTGAGGTACTCTTCCCGATCGACTTCATGCAGCTGCCGCGCATAGCGCTCGGTGCTGTCGAACCATGTCGCGAGGCGCTGCGGCAATTGCTTGGGGGCGTCCATGTAGGCGTCGATGGCCAGGTAGTAGCGCATGGTGTTGCGCTCCACGACGCCGCGCACGCCGCCCACGTAAGTGGGATCGCCCGAGGCGTCCTTCCCCGTCGCGGTGAACCCCACCTTGTCCGAGCCGATGGTGGCGAGATAGCCCTGCATCGCGATGCGTGCTGCCACGCCGTAGGCATAGGCATAGCCGAGATGCATGAAGGTCTTGCCGTTGTCGAGCGGCGTCGCCTCGAGCTCGATGCGGTAGTCCCGGGTCGACAGGGGTCCCTTGTCGGCGCTCAGCCGCACGCTCAGGTAGTCGTCGGCGACGGTCGGCGGCGACCAGACGAAATCGACGCGCTGCGCCTCCGACAGCGGCTGGTCGAACTTGCGGCCCACGGAAACGGCGAGCGTCCTGGCATTGCCGGTCCCGCGCGGCGCACAGTACTTGGTGTTGAGGTGCAGCATCAGCACATCGCACCAGACACCGGGCTGGCTCAGGGACGCGCTCACCTGGTCGAAGGGATGGTTCAGCACCGCGAAGATATCGCCGCTCAACTGCCCGGAGGCTTCGGTCGATTCGAGCACCAGCGGCCGGTTGAAGATGTTGCGGTCGAGCTGCGTGTGCACGGCATCGTACTTGGCCCGCAAGGCCGCGGCACTCCCGAGTTGGGCCTGCGCCTGGGCGAGCACCGGCACGATCAGGAACAAGACCCACAGCGCCAGCCGGCGAAGTGTTGTCGCGGGTTTCATGATGTTGCGTATTGTCACGCCGTGCCGGGCGGCTGGCTAGTGTCTGATTTGCAAGAGGTTGTTCGCGCCGCGCACCGGCACGCTCAGGCGACCGGCGTCACGGCCGCGAGCCGTTCTTCCAGGCGCTGCCGGTCGGCGAAGAGCCGCCCTGCCAGCAGGGTCACGACCTCGAATCCGAAGGCGGGGTTCTGGAAATAGAGCGTCTTGAACGTCATCTCATCCATCTGCAGCACGGTACAGGGGGTGGCGCAACGGGCGGTAAGGGTGCGGCGCTTGTCCGGCGCAAAGAACCCGATCTCTCCGAACAGCCGGCCGGGCTCCATGGTCTGGCCGATCTCGACGAACTCGATCTGTCCTTCGGCCAGGAAATACAGGCGCTTGGCCGCATCGCCCTTGCGAAACAGCACTGCATCCTTCCTCAGGCGCCGCCGGCGCATGTAGGGCCGCAGCCAGACGCCGGACAGGTCGTTCGAGGCCGCCGCGAGTTGCACGCGGCGCGTGAGCCGGACCATCTGGGCCGCGCGAACGATGTTGATCGGCAGCAGCGCGCCGTGCAGCATCACCATGATCAGCGATGGATGCAGCGCGCCGTAGATCAGGAAGCCCAGGTTGCCGCCGATCGCCAGGCAGCGCAGGGGAATCATGGTCTTGACGAAGGAGCTCACGATCACCAGCATGCCGGCCAATGTCGCCGAGCAGAGCGCAACGATGCCCGACGGCGTGGCCAGGGCCGTGGTCAGGGCGGTCACCGCGGTGTCGAACAATGCGATCGTTGACATGGGCATTCATTCCTTCTGGAGGGGCAGTCCCCGGCCTGTGCGATGACGGGCGGCCGAGCGTTGTGGACCCCATTACACCCAACTCCGCGCCGCCGTCGATGAGTGCAAGTCCGAGCGTCCAGGCTCGGGGGCGGCGCGATGGACCGTTTCTCGCGGGTTGCCGCCGAGGGCTTCTGCCGCGCAGGCGCCTAGGTCAACGCTCCCAGCAGGCCCGCCACGCCCAGGCCCACCGCCGCCAGCGCGTCCCCTGCGATCAGGCCTCCGCCGAAGAGCGACGCGCCGCCCATGTCCTGCGGCACGCCGCGCGTCGCGGGTGCGCGCAGCGCCAGCAGGCTGCCCGCGACGCCGCCCGCACCGAGCCACAGGGAGGTCGGCAAGTTGACGAAGCCGCCGAAGGACAGCGCATAGGGCGATGGCAGCACGACGGCATCGAGCACGAAGCTGCGCGGGCGCAGCCACTTGCGCAGCAACTCGATCGCCAGCCCGGCCGCGACGCCCACGCCGATGGCGGTGCGCTGGAACGGCTGGTCGTTGGTCAGGCTGCGCAGCACGCCGACGAACTTGTACGTCATGGCCGAGCTCCAGGCGGCCGGCTGCTGGTCTGCCTTCAGCACGGTCTGGTCCTGCAGCAGCACGGGATAGGCCGCCATGAACAGCCGCGCGAACGCCACCGCCAGCATGGCGCCCATGAGGATGCCCAGCACCTGGTAGCGGAACTGCAGCACGCGCGGCGTGCCCAGCCGCGAGCCGGTGGAGCGGTCCTGCTGCATGTCGCAGGCCACGCTGGTCGCCACCAGCAGCACCGCGCCGGCCATCAGTCCCACGCCCGGGTCGCGCAGGCCCAGGGCGGCGAGGACCACGATCGTCACGACGAAGGCCGAGGAGATCGGATTGGAGTCGCTGATGCCGACGGAGATGCCGTTGACCAGCGCGAAGAGAAAGACCAAGGCCACGGCCACCAGCAGGAAGAACACCGGCTGCCCCAGCAGCCCATGCCCGCAGGCCACCGTGGCGGCCGCCCAGAACAGCACCCATAGCACAAGGCGCGTGCTGTCGACGCGCCGCCACTCGTCGATCTCGGGCTGCGGCGCACCGCTCGCAGCCGCCTGCCGCCGCACGGGCGACAGTGCGCGCGCGAAGATCGACGCCAGGTCCACCCCCGCCGCGCCCATGATCGTTCCCAGCGCGATGAGGAACATGATCTTGCGGGGCGGGTCCCCGGCCTGCAGCCAGCCGATCGTGACGAAGTAGGGCTGCAGCGCGATGCCGATCAGCCCGCCCACCACCGCGGGGACGCCGATGCGCGCGCCGATCACGAGGCCCGCGCCGAAGGTCGACGCCGACAGCTCGACGGCACCCAGGAGCGGCAGGCGGGCCGAGGCCAGCCCTGCGATCATCCCCGCGGCGATGCCGCTCCCCAGTTGGCCCACCGAGCGCCGCAGCAGCCGCGGGTCGGTCAGCGCCCGCAGGATGTTGGCGACCGCCAGACCGGAGGGAAAGACCAGGCGCATGCGGTCGACCACCACCGGCGTGTAGAGCATGCCCACGCCCACCCCGAACATGCCGACGCAGGTGAGGTACAGCACCATCTGCCAGGCCGGCGGCTGCGGCAGTCCCATCCAGGCCATGGCCTGGACCAGCACGCCCAGGCCGCTCATGCTGGCGACCGAGGCAGCGGCCGTCTGGATGTAATTGGCCCCGTGCCGCCCGGCCGCGCCATAGCCCGCGGTGACCGCGGAGCCGAGCAGGCCCGCCAGCACCTGGCCACCGACGAAGAAGCCCAGCGAGAAGTTCATGTAGGCCGCCGTCACGCCGGCCAGCGGGCCCAGCACGAACATGCCGGTGAGCGCCAGCAGCAGGTGGTATTTCCAGCTGCCCTCGACGGGCAGCCAAGACCAGCGGGCGCCTGGGGGTGGGTCCATGAATCGGTCAGCGCCGCCGCGGCATCACTTGCTCTTCGACTGCCTGGCGCTCAAGCGGTCATAGCCGCTCAACTCCAGGAAGCCCTGCCCCTCCTGGCTGCCGCTCACCTTGACGGGCCCTTCCCAATAGACGTTCCCGGTCGTCGCGCCCGAGTCGAATTCGCTGTCGGGCAGGAAGGGCTTGATGTTCAGGACGCCCGATGGCAGCTCGATGCGCCACTCGACGACATAGGCGATGCCCGTCTTCGGGCTCGTCCACGTGGTGCCGGGCACCAACGCCACCTCGCCGGGCTGGAGCGGCCGGGACCCCTTGGCATTCGAGAGGGTCCCCGCGGTCATGACCTTCCGGCCGTCCGCGTCGAAGAGCTCGTACAACATCAGGTCCGACCCATCCGCCAGGTGCAGGGCGAACCAGTTCCAGCCCAGCGTCAGCACGTCGAACTCGCCCCATTGGTGATCGAACCACAGGTCACCGCGCACCGGCAGCGATTTCCCTGCGATGACGATGTTGCCCTGCGCGGGAAGCCGGGGGCGCGAGTAGTAGTAGCTGATCCCGCTGTTGCCGAAATCGAGCAGGCCCGGCGTGTCCGAACCGGCCGCGCGGTGCGCGACGGCCGGGCCTGCGACGCCCAGGTCGAAGGCGATCGAGGCGCCGTCGAAGCCGGCCCGCAGAAAATGGGACGAAGGCGACGCCGCCACCTGCCAGCCCTGCTGCCTGAAGTCGAAGCCATTGGCGACCTTCGTCGCCGGCGTGCCGCCGGTGCGGGTCTGGCTGAGGTAGCGCTTGCCGGTCTGCAGGTCGGTCAAGGCCGCGTGCATGACGGTGTGCTTGACCAGCCCGTTGGCCACGAAGACGACCATGTGGAAGGCATAGCGCTGGCCTGCCTCCGCGCCGAGGATGCCGCTGTAGTACCACCACTCCATCGCGGACCCGTGCGGCGCATCGTCCGCCGGCAGGTTGAGGGCCGGGAGCGCGGCCGTTCGTTCCACCGGCTTTTGGCTGGCTTCGGAAGGCACCGCGGCCATGTTGGTGGACGGTACACGTTCGGTCGTCGAGAGGTAGTGCAGGCCCGCGGCGATGACCGCCCCGACGCTGACCAGCGCGGCGAGGAAGATGATCACTCCCCTTCTTCGCGCCCTCGCCCGTGCCCTGGCCCGGGAAAGGGAGCGCGAGCGTTCCCAGACAGAGCGGCTGCGGCGCTTTGGAGAGGGATCATCGGCATTCGTGTTCACGGCATCCTTTCGCCTTGCAGGCCGGCATTCGATGGGCAGGACATCTTAGATTTCAATTCTTCATTTCGCGGCCGGCACTTCGGCGTGCGCTCGCGCACGGGTTTACCCTTGGCGTGAACGCCACGGGAACCCTCGGCACCCGCCGGCGACGACCCACCACCCATGACCCATCTCGACGCCCCGACCCTCTCCCTCATCGACGACTGCGCGCAGGCCTCCCTCGACCTGCTCCATCGCAACCTGACCCCGCACGGCATCCTGGCCGCCAGCCGCACCGAGGAGGCCGAGGCGCGCCGCTACACGCGCATCTTCGGGCGCGATGCCGCGATCTGCGTGATGGCGATGTGCGGCAGCGGCGTGCCCGCGCTGGAGCAGGGCGCGGTGAACAGCCTCGACGCGCTGGCGGCGCAGCAGGCGGCCAATGGACAGATCCCCAAGTACGTCGATCCGGAAGGCCGGGATGCCGACTTCTGGTACCTCGGGTGTATCGACGCCACCTTGTGGTGGCTGATTGCGGTCGACCATGTGCGCCGCCATGGCGGCGTCGGCCCCTTGCACTGGGGCGGCGAAGTGGGCCGCGCGATCGGGTGGCTGCTGGCGCAGGAGCACCAGCACTTCCGGCTGCTGCAGCAGAACGAGGCCAGCGACTGGGCCGACATCATGCCGCGCTCGGGCTATGTGCTCTACACCAACGCGCTCTGGTACGAGGTCAAGCGCCGCTACGGGCTCGACCACGCCGAGGCGACGCATTACCACTTCAACCATCTCTTCAATCCCTTCCAGCCCGAGCTGCCCAAGTACCACCGGGCGCGGTTGCTGCGGCACTATGCGCGCCGCGGCCGACGCGACCCCGGCCTGTACCTGAGCTTCGTCAATCTCTCGGTGGTCGGCCACGAGGGCGACGTGTTCGGCAATGTGCTGTCGATCCAGTGCGGACTGGCGGATACCGCCATGGCCTACCGCATCGTCGAGACCCTGAGCGCAGCGAATGCCAGCGTGCCGTATCCGGTGCGCGTGGTGCTGCACCCGCTGACGCCCCAGCACGCACTGTGGCGGCTCTACATGGGGCGCCATCAGCAGAACCTCGTGCACCAGTACCACAACGGCGGCATCTGGCCCTTCGTCGGCGGCTTCTGGGTGATGACGCTCGCGCGCCTGGGGCTGGAGGCACCGGCCTGGTCCGAGCTCGCGCGGCTGGCGCGCGTGAACGCGCTGGACGACTGGCGCTTCACCGAATGGTTCCACGGCCGCACGCTGGCGCCGAGGGGAATGGCCGGCCAGAGCTGGAATGCCGCGACCTTCCTGCTCGCCAGGCGCGCGCTGCTGGGCGGCGCGGCGGGCTGGTGAGCCCCGCCCGGCAGCGCGGCTCACCCGTAGGCCAACAGCATCTTCAGGAAGCTGATGCCGTTGCGCTGCCCCTTGTCCTCGTCGCAGTTGTTGAAGATGACGTGCGCGTGCTTCGCCTTGTAGGCCAGGCGGACGACTTCGGAGACCAGGTCCTTGAGCTCGGTGTCCGGATAGTCGTAGTCGAAGCGCTCGGCGGCCGAGGCTGCGCCCCGGATGTTGTAGGTGTCGATGTTGCGACCGTGCAGGCGCAGCAGCAGGTAGTCGGGATGCGTGGTTTCCCAGACGGCCGGCACGCTGTTGTCCGCGCCTTGCGGGCCGTCGACGATGGTGTGGACCAGGCGGTGCTCGCGCAGGAAGGCCAGCGTGCTCGCGATGCGCTCGGGGCCGTCCCACCACGACTTGTGCCTGAACTCGATGCTGAGCGTGTGCTGCGGCATGCGAGCGACGCATTGCTCGACCCGGGCCAGGGCCTCCCTGCTGCATCGCAGCCGCGGCGGAAACTGGAAGTGGACCAGTCCCAGCTTGCCGGCCCGCCGCAAGGGCTCGAGGGCCTCGGCGAAGCGCTTCCACAGCTCGGCGAGGATCTCCTCCGGCACGTCCTTGTCGTAGAACTTGCGGCCCGCGCCCAGCGCCTGCTGCAGGTCCTTGTGCAGCACCTTGGTCTCGGTGAGATGGCCGGTGAAGAGGCGGAAGGCCTTCACGTTGAAGACGAAGTGCTCGGGCGTTCGCGCCGCCCACTGCTGTGCGGTCGCGGGCAGCGGGATGGCGTAATAGCTGCTGTCGACCTCGACCAGCGGGAAGATCGAGGCGTAGTAGCGCAGGCGCGCCTCGGGCGTCTTGCAGCCGGCCGGGTAGAAGCGGCCGCAGTCGATCAGCGTCTTGTCCGTCCAGGAGGCGGTGCCGACGAGGACGCTCATGGCCTGCCGGCGGCCCTCATCGGTTGCAGATGCCCAGCACCAGCTCCTGCTCCGTGCAGGGGCGCTGAGGTTGGGATGGAGCTTGGGATGCGCCCCTGCCGAAGGCGCCCGTGTTCGACAGCGTCCGGCCGGCGATGCAGGCACGCAGCCGCTTTTCCATCGGGGGGTAGTAGCGCCATCCCTGGCTCAGCGGCGGCAGTTCCAGGCGCACCTGCTTCCACTTGGGATGCCCGTTGGCCTGCAGCTTGTCGAAGTTGGTGCAGAGCGATTCGGCGAAGCGGGCCAGGTTGCCCACCGTGGACTGCAGCCCGTAGTCGTAGGTGACCAGGTAAGCCTTGATGGTCAGCGTGGGAACGTCGGCTGCGAGCCAGTTGGCGTAGCTGGCCGCGCGGATGGTCGCGGGAAAGTAGGTCTTCGTGACCTTCGCCGTTTCAGGCGCCTTGTCGTCCAGCTTCAGGATCTTGATGAAGTTGCGCGCTTCCGGCTTCATGTCGGTGAACAGCTTGGCGGGCTGTCCCGCCACGATGATGGCGACATCGATGGACTTGTCGACGGTGAGCTTGGCGAGCGCTTCCTCGTTGCTCAGGTACTGCGCGTTGTCGGTCGATATCGGCTCGTCGAACATCAGCCGGTAGAGCGTTCTCGCGCTGAGCGCCGTGCCGCTGCCGAGCGGGCCGACGCCGAGCTTCTTGTTCCTGATCTCGTGGATGTAGTTCAGCGGCGAGTCGGCGCGGGCAACGAAGTAGATCTCTTCGTCGTAGAGCGGCAGGATGAGCCGCAGCGGGCGGATGATGTTGCCCGCATCGGCGCTGCCGGCCTTCGCCTCGTCGAGGAAGGCCTGGTACACGTCGGATTGCACCAGCGCGAGCTTGACCCCCGGCTCGAAGCGCATGCGATGCACGTTCTCCGCCGAGCCCTTGGACTCCAGGACTTCGAGATCGATGCCGGCGGGCTCGGCCACCCACTTAGCGAGGTCGCGTCCGATCTGGATGTAGGTGCCGCTCTTCGAGGCGGTGACGATCTTGTACTCGGACCTGGACGGCGGCGGCGCTGCGAGCGCGGCGGACAGGAGGACCATCGACACCAGTCCCGTCAGCAGTGGTCGGATCGGCATGCTTCCTCCTTCAAGATGGTCGTCATGGTCGTCCCGCGGCTCATCGTCCGCTCGCGACGCCGGGCGTGGCTTCGGTTGCACACAGCGACAGGGCCGCAAGCGCTTCGTTGCATTCGCTCTTCGCGGGTTGCTGCGCGGGAATGGCCGGCGCGGCGGCGGCGGCCGGCGCCTCGATCGCCGGCGTGGCCTTGGCCACGGGCGGAGCGGCGGCGCCGATGCCGAGCGAGCGGCTTGCTTTCGCGGTGGCTTCGCGAAGCTGTTCCTGCCTGGCCAGCTGTTCGCGAACGCGCTGGTCCAGCGCATCGCTCAACTGGCGCACGCCGGGATGATCGGGATAGGTGGCGGCCAGCACCGCGAGTTCACGCTCCGCGGCGACGAGGTCGCCTCGGCCCAGGGCACTCTGCGCCTGCGCGAGCTGCGCCGTCAGCGCGCGCGACCGGTCCGCCTCGTCCTGCCGGGTCGAGCGGACATAGCCGAGGACGAGGGCGAGCACGGACGCGACCATGACCGCGGCGATCGCCGCGTACTTCAGGATCGGGCGGCGGCGCGGCGTGGGGACGGGAGGCTCGGGCGTGATCGTGGCCGGCACTTCGTCGGGCCACTCGAAGGCGGCAGGGACGATGTGGGCGATGTCGAGGTCCGCGTCGTCCGCGGCATCGCTGCGTGCCTCGACGACGGCCGGAAGCTCGGTCTTGTCCGGCACCTCGCGCCGCGGCATGACGGGCGCCTCTTCGGCCAGGGACGCAGCCGGCTCGTCGTGATCGGGCGTCGCGCGCCCGGGGCCGAAGGCGGCGTTGGCCGCCTCGTCGCGCCAGGGGGGCGAGTCGGCCTCGCTGCCACAGTAGGGGCAGAACTTGACGCGCCCATGCAGCAGGTGCGCACAACGCCTGCATGGCTGCGAGAACCTCAGGTCCAGTTCGGCCGGATTCGCCATGGCTCAAGGGTCGATACGCCAGCCTGGCAGTCGACGCTTGTCAGGATGGTAGAGATACAGGTGGCCCGCATAGACAAAAGGCAGCGTCGCCCAGGGCCGGGACAGGGAAGCCACCCAGAATTGCACGTCGCGTTCGCCGTGCAGTTCGAATGTGGTGGTCCACGCGTCATCCGATGCGAAAAGGCTTTCGACCGATCCGGGACTCGACACGCGTGCGCACAGCACGCTCGACGCCGAGGTCGACTCGATCAAGGGAATGATCACTTCGCCGGCTTCCGAATCCAGGCAGTCGTCGGCATCGAACCAGGGCGCGATCCGCAGGCGCGCATCGAGCTGGAAGCAGGCCGCCCCGGTGCTGAGGCGCGGCGAACTGGCCGGCCTGATTTCAGGATCGCCGAGCCCCACTTGCACGAAGACGAAGCGCTGGCCCTGGTCGTCTTGCTGCACGCACTGCTGCCACAGGTGGCCGCTGCGGGACAGGTAGGGGCTGCCCAGCGCCAGCCTCGGCGTGATGCCCGACGGCCACGGCAGAAGGGATGCCTCGACCGCATCGCCGGCACCGGCTTTGACAACCAGCTGGCCCGCCGGCGCCAGCCAGACGATCTGCCGGCGATCGGCCAGCGGGCGAACCCATTTCGCCGTCGCAGCATCGATTGCCGGCCCCTGCACGCGGCGGAGCGCGGTGCCGGCCGCGTCGAGGGCATAGACGCCCAGCGTTCCGTCTTGCTCGAGCATGGGCACGTGCACCCTGCCTTGCCACAGGATCGGCGCGCCCACGCAGCGCGTGCCGACGGTGCGCAACGCGTAGGTCCGGGCGATCAGGTTGATGGAGACGATGGCCAGCCCGGCGTCGGTCGGCATGAAGATCCGCGTGGCGCCTTGCGGCTCCTGCACCGCCATGCCCCAGGCCTCCTCGCCGAGGGAGCTGCCGGCGAGCGCTTGCGGCACGCTGCAGCGCAACTCCAGCCAGCGCTCGGAGTGCGGCAGCCAGTGGTAGATGCGGCCTTTCGAATACTCCAGGGCGAGCAATCGGGCATCGCAGGTGTCGCACGCGCTGACCAGGAATTGATAGTGTCCCGATGGCGGGGCCGCCAGCTGGCGGTCCGGAACGGACTCGATGCTCAGCGTCGGGCGCAGTGCCAGGGGAGCGGCCGTCAGGCGCAGCCCCTGCGGCGGGTCCTCGAGCGAATCCGCGGCGCCGAAAGGCGGCAGCCAGGTGCCGCGATGCGGGACGGAGGGCGCCGGCAGCGCCTTGCCCGTGACGGGAGAAAACTTGAAGGCGCCGGGGTAGAGCGCGACGGACTTGCCCGCCCGATCTGCCCCATCGACGCTCACGCGTGCGCCCACGAGGGTCGCCAGGTCGAGCGGATCGCACGCTGCCGGCGGCGCGCCCCATCCCTTGTAATCGGCGAGTTCGAAGGCGCCCGTGGCCGGATTGCGCGACCAGGTCTGGTCGCCCACCGCCCAATGCTCTATCTGAAGAGCCGACGCCAGCCAAGTGGACATTCAATCAGTGTAATGCGTTGGTTTTCTCGAGGGCGTCATTCCTCTTGAGGGGAATCACCAACCCCGCAGCGTCCGCGCGGGTTTGGCATTGAATCGTGTCAGCATGGCAGGATACGCACGATGAAAGCCCATCGCCCCGCCGCACCGCTGCGGGCATTCGCCGCGGCGGCGCCCCTGGTGCTGCTTCTGGCGCAGCCCTGCATCGCCCAGGCTCAGGCACCCGATCCCACATGGCGCAAGTCGGAGGGTGAGGACTTCGTGCTGGCTGCGCCGGCGCGGGTGCGCTACGGCGCCGGGGATCGCTGGGTCGAGAAAGTGGTCAGCGGCCAGGGCAGTTGCAGCAACGCCTTCTTCGGCTCCGACCCGGCCCCGCAGGTCCGCAAGTCCTGCACCTGGATCGCCACCGCCACGGCGAAGGCCGCTTCGCCCCGGCTTTCGGCCAAGGGCGTGACGGAGGTGGTGGATCGCGCGGGCAAGGTCCTTCCCGAGGCCTACCGCGCGATCGCCGCGAACATGGGCGATGCGGAGGGCATCGCCTACCGCTACGGACCCGAGCCCACGGCCGACGCCGCGGCACGCGCGAAGCTGCCCACGCTGTACGAGCGCGAAGACCAGTTCGCGCGCTGCGAGGACAACCAGCGCCACTGCCGCACCTCCTGGCAGGTGGGCGGACCGCGCAAGGAGGTCGACTTCGCCTACTCGACCAACCAGTCCAGCGTGGTGTTCCTGGCCGACGATCCCGTCGAGCGCGCCGGCGTCGGCGATCTGCAGGCCTCCGCCTTCGAAGCCAACACCTACGCGCAGAAGCCGCAACTGCCCTGGCAGCACGGAGGCGGCGGCCTCGACAGCATCAACGTGGTGAAGTACCGCGCTGCCGGCCTGCTGCCGAACGACGGCAGCGCCCGGCCCATCGCGGCCGGACGCTGCAGCGGTCCGGCGGGCTACTGCCCGACCTCGGTCATCGCCTTCCAGAACGGGCTGCTCGCCACCACGGGCAGCAACACGGCCCACAACCAGGCCACGGCGCGGCTGGCGCCGAACAAGGTGCCGACCGCGGTCGCGATGACGAGCAACAGCGAATTCGCCTTCGTCACGGTCTGGGACACGGCGCAGCTCAAGGGCCAGGTCGCGGTGGTCGCGCTGGCGGGCCTGTGCGACGGCTGCAAGCTCGAGGGCCCCTACTACGAGTGGTGGAGCGAATGGCAGGGCGTGTACCCGGGTCTGCCGAACATGGGCAACATCGCCTTCATGAAGGTGCTGGGCTACGTCGACCTGCCGGCCGAGATGAAGGCGCCGACCGAGATCGCGGTGACCACCGGCATGCACCCTTTCAACACGGTGCTGGGCGGCGGCCTCTTCATGGGCCAGGCCAACTCGCCGCTCGCCACGCACTGGCGCTCGTTCACGCGCGGCGGCGGCAACTACGGTCGCTACGCCAAGGGCGGCGTGGCGGTGGTGGTGTCGAAGTCGGAGCAGATGGCCGCCTTCATCGACCTGAAGCCGCTGTTCGACTACATCAACGGCGTTTACTTCAGCGATGCCGTCGCCGGCATCGGCGCGGTGGGGCAGGACGAGCGGCAGTGGCCGCATGGCTTCGGCTTCAAGCCGCAGGCGCGGCCGGTGGTGGTGAAGACCGTCGCGCTCGATGCGCGGCCCACCGCCGTCAAGACCACCCTCACCCGCTCGAAGGACGCGCGTGCCTGGATCGCCACGCAGGAGGGCGCGCTTCGCATCTTCAGCCTGGGCGGCTACGCACCGGGCGCCGACGTGCACGCGGGTTCGCCGAACGAGATCCAGGCCCTGGGCAAGGTCGCCATCGGCCGCAACCCGACCTCGCTTGCGCATTCCAAGGGCGAACCGGAGCCGGGCATGAAGGACGACCCGCTCAATGGCCAGGTGATCGTCACCTCGCGCGGCGATCGCAGCATCCAGTGGGTGCGCTTCTCGCCGGACGGGCGCAGCGGCCGCGTCGTGCGCACCTTGCAGGACAGCCGCCTCGTCGATCCGATCGCGGCCGAGGACATCGACAATTTCGCCAATGTCGGGCTGACCCTCAGCGTGGCGGACTACGGCGGCCGAGCGGTGCTCAACTACCGTTACGGCCCCGTGGTGTTCGCCGACCGCGGCGCGCAATGGGCCTGCCAGCCGCCGGGCGGCTGCCCCGTCAAGCCCACCGGCGATATCGCCATCGAGTTCGGCGGCAGCTTCCCGATGCAGGGGCGCCCCTACCAGATCAACACCTCGAACGTGCCCTGAAGGATCGATGAACAACAAGACACGCGGCGCGGTCGAGATGACCGCTGCGATGGTGATTTCGGGAACCATCGGCTGGTTCGTCGTGCGCTCCGGGCAGCCGATCATCGACCTGCTGTTCTGGCGCTGCGTGTTCGGCGCCGGCACGCTGCTGTTCGTCTGCGCCGGCCTTGGCATGCTGCGCCGCAAGCTCTCGCTTCGCCTCCTCGGCTGGTCGGTGCTGGGCGGCATTGCCATCGTGCTCAACTGGCTGCTGATCTTCGCGTCGTTCTCGCGCGCGTCGATCTCGATCGCGACGGCGGTCTACAACACGCAGCCCTTCATGCTGGTCGCGCTGGGGGCGTTGCTGTTTTCCGAACGCATCAGCGCGACGCAGCTCGGGTGGCTGGGCATTGCCTTCGCCGGCGTGCTGCTGATCGTCCAGGCAAAGCCCGAGGCCAGCGTCAGCTACACGGGCACGGGTTATGTCTCGGGCGTGCTCATGGCCCTGGGCGCGGCCTTCTTCTACGCGGTTGCCGCGGTGATCACGAAGAAGCTCAGCGGCACGCCGCCGCACATGATCGCGCTCGCCCAGGTGTGCGTCGGCATCGTGATGATCGCGCCCTTCGCCAACCTCTCGGACCTGCCCACCGGCGCCAAGGCATGGGGCAGCTTCGCGGTCATGGGCGTGGTCTACACCGGGCTGGTGTTCGTGCTGCTCTATGGCGCCATCCAGAAGCTGCCGACGCACTCGGTGGGTGCCCTGTCCTTCGTCTACCCCATCGTCGCGATCGGCGTGGACATGGTGGCCTTCGACCACCGGCTGCGGCCGGTGCAGGTCGCCGGCGCGGCGGCGATCCTGGTGGCGGCGGCAGGGCTGAACCTGGGGTGGTCGTTCAGGCTGTCGAGGGCCAAGCGGTCTTGAGCCGGCGGCCCGCAGACCCGCGTGCCGCTCAGACCAGCCGCGTCTCGATCTCCGTCTTCACCTCGGTCATCAGGCGATGCAACGGGCACTTGCCCGCCACGCGAAGCAGCGCCGCCTTCTGCTCCTCGCTCAGCGCGCCGGTGACATGCAGCGCGGTGTCGAGCTTGTAGAGCCCCTGCCGCTCCTGGCTGTCGTCGCGGTTCACCACCACCTCGATTTCCTCGACCGGGATGCCCTTGTGCTGCGCATAGACCAGCACGGTCAGGGCCTTGCAGGCGGCCAGCGCGGAGTCGTAGAGGTCATGCGGCGTGGGACCCGCATCGTGCTCGCCGCCGGTGTCCACGGCGATCTCGTGCTCGCGGACCTTGAGGATGTGGCGGGTGCCGGTGACGCCGTCGCGTCGAACGGTGATGCTCATGGGCTTTCCTTGATTGGGGATGGACGATGGTATCGCCACCTACACTTGCGGCATGCCCTGGCACGCGCGACTCGAACTCGACTACAGCCTCGAAGAACACCGCAGCGTCGCGCGTTTTCGCCACGAAGGCCCGCTGCGCATCCTGCAGAGCCTCTACCCCGAAGGCGACGCCGTCTGCCACAACGTGCTGGTGCATCCGCCGGGCGGCCTGGTGGGCGGCGATACGCTGGACATCCGCGTGCGCGCCGCAGCGGGCAGCCATGGGCTGATCACCACGCCTGGCGCGAGCCGCTTCTATCGATCGGAAGGCGAGCCGGCGCTGCAGCGCACCGAGCTGCTGCTCGAGCCCGGCGCGCGGCTCGAATGGCTGCCGCTGGAGGCCATCTGCTTCAGCGGCTGTCGCGCGGAGAACCGCCTCGTCGTGCGTCCTGCCGCAGGGGCCGAGCTGATCGGCTGGGACCTCGCGGCGCTGGGCCTGCCCAACGCCGGCAAGCCCTTCGAGCGCGGCGCGCTGCAGCAGCACATCGAAATGCCCGGCACGTGGCTGGAGCGCGGGCGCATCGACGCCGCCGACCACCGGCTGCTCGACGGCCCGCTGGGCCTGGCCGGGCATCGCTGCCTGGCCTCGATCTTCTTCGTCGCCGGCTCGCCGATCGCGCGGGCCCGGCGCGAGGCCGCGCTCGAGCGGGCGCGCGCACTGATCGACGCCCACGCGCTGCGCGACAGCGCCGGCGCCACCAGCCCCACGGGCGAGGTGATCGTGCTGCGCGCGCTGGCGCCGGTGGTCGAGCCCGCGATGCAACTGCTGCGGCAGGTGTGGCACGCCTGGCGTGCCGAGCTCTGGCAGATGCAGGGCGCGGCACCGCGGATCTGGGCGATGTAGCGGACGGTGCGCACGGGCCGCGCTTTTCCACATGCACGGGACGCGGCAGCCAGTCTTGGGGGCCGGCTGCTCTTTCAACAGGCAATGCGTTGAAAACCATTGCAGGACAAGGGCTCCGCGACTTGTGCGCAGAGTTTTCCACAAGCTTGTCCACGGGCGCAGGGGATGAAATCCGACAGCCGCACGTCCACTCCCCTACTCTCCTGACCGGCCTTTGCCGTCGCGCGGTGCGCGGGATGCGACACAGGATGCGGTTTCACTGACAGGAGACCTTCATGAAAAGCATCATCCTCTGGCTCTGCGGCGTGCCGATCGGCGTCATCATCCTGCTGAAGGTATTCGGCGTGTTCTGAAATCCCGCTCTCGGCCGGCCCCGCACATGGGGCATGCGACTACAGGGGCGACCCGCGTCCGGGTTTAGGCTCGTGGCCATGCCGTGCTCCGCGAAGCCGACCTGATGACGGGTGTCCACAGCGACATCCCGGCCCGCCTCGACCGCCTGCCCTGGTCGCGCTGGCACTGGCGCGTGGTGCTGGCGCTGGGCATTGCCTGGGTCCTGGACGGGCTGGAGGTCACGCTGGTCGGCTCGATCGGCGGCGTGCTGGAGCGGGGCGACACGCTGGCGCTGAACGCGGCGCAGATCGGCTGGTCGGGCTCGCTCTACATCGGCGGTGCGGTGATCGGCGCCCTGCTCTTCGGCCGGCTCACCGATCGCCTCGGGCGCAAGAAGCTGTTCCTCATCACACTCGCGGTCTATGCGCTGGCCACGCTGGCCACGGCCTTTTCACCCAACTTCGCCTTCTTCGCGCTGTGCCGCTTTCTGACCGGACTGGGCATCGGCGGCGAGTACGCGGCCATCAACTCCGCGATCGACGAGTTGATCCCGGCGCGCGTGCGCGGGCGCGTGAACCTGGCGATCAACGGCAGCTTCTGGATCGGCGCGGCCTTGGGCGCGGGCCTGAGCCTGGTACTGCTCGACCCGCGTGTGCTCGGGCCGGTGTGGGGCTGGCGCGCGGGCTTCGGCCTGGGCGCGCTGCTGGCGGTGGCGATCCTGCTGGTGAGGCGCCACGTGCCCGAGAGCCCGCGCTGGCTGATCGCGCACGGCCGCGCCGAGGAGGCCGAGCGCATCGTCACGGACATCGAGTCCGAGGTCGCCGCGCAGCGCGGGACGCTGCTCGAGCCCCTGGGTCGCGTTCACTTTGGACGGCGCGCCAGCGCGGGCTGGCGCGAGGTGGCGCAGGTGCTGGTGCGGCGCTACCCGCAGCGCAGCCTGGTGGCGCTGGCGCTGATGATCTCGCAGGCCTTCTTCTACAACGCGATCTTCTTCACCTATGCACTGGTGCTGACGCGCTTCCACGGCGTGCCGGAGGGCCGCGTGGGGCTGTACATTTTTCCGTTCGCGCTGGGCAACGTGCTCGGGCCACTGATCCTGGGGCCGCTGTTCGACCACGTCGGCCGGCGGCGGATGATCGCGCTGACCTATGTGTGCTCGGGCCTGGGCCTGGCGCTGACCGGCTGGGCCTTCATGCAGGGCTGGCTCGATGCGCGCAGCCAGGCGCTGGCCTGGTCGGCGGTGTTCTTTCTCGCCTCGGCGGCAGCGAGCTCGGCCTACCTGACGGTGAGCGAGGTGTTCCCGCTGGAGATGCGCGCGATCGCGATCGCGATCTTCTACGCGGTCGGCACGGGCGCGGGCGGCTTCGCGGCGCCGGTGCTCTTCGGCGCGCTGATCGAGACCGGCAGCCGCGGCGCGGTGGCCATCGGCTACGCGATCGGGGCCGCCCTCGTGATCGTGGCCGGTCTGCTGGCGCTGCGCTACGCGGTGGACGCGGAGCGCAAGCCGCTCGAAGAGGTGGCGCCGCCGCTGGGCACCTCGGATGAAAAGTCGCTCACTCGATGAGGGCGTTCTTGACGTCTTCGCGCAGGCTGCGCAGATGCGCGCGCATGCCCTCGCGGGCGCGCTCCGGATCGCGCGCGCAGCGCCTCGACGATCGCGCCGTGCTCGTCGTGGTTCTCGCGGGGGCCGAGGGACGATGCCGCCGGCAGCTCAGATCGCGACCAGCTGTCGCACGCCCTGCGCCTCCATGTCCTTGCCCAGCCCGCGCGCGATCACCTCGCCGCGCTCCATCACCAGGTAATCGTCGGCCAGCTCCTGCGCGAAGTCGTAGTACTGCTCGCACAGCACGATCGCCATGTCGCCGCGATCGGCGAGCATGCGGATCACGCGGCCGATGTCCTTGATGATGCTGGGCTGAATGCCTTCGGTGGGCTCGTCGAGGATGAGCAGCTTCGGCTGGGGCGCCAGGGCGCGCGCGATCGCGAGCTGCTGCTGCTGGCCGCCGGAGAGATCGCCTCCGCGGCGGTTGAGCATCTGCTTGAGCACCGGGAACAGCTCGAAGAGCTCGGCCGGAATGGGCGTGCCCGCGGGCCGGTAAGCCAGGCCCATGCGCAGGTTCTCCTCGACCGTGAGGCGCGCGAAGATCTCGCGGCCTTGCGGCACGAAGCCCATGCCGGCACGGGCGCGCTCGTAGGGCGTCTTCTTCTGGATCGAAGCGCCATCGAACTCGATGCTGCCGCTCTTGATGGGCACCAGGCCCATCAGCGACTTGAGCAGCGTGGTCTTGCCCACGCCGTTGCGGCCGAGCAGCACGGTAACCTTGCCGGCCTGCGCCTCGAGACTCACGTCGCGCAGGATGTGGGAGCCGCCGTAGTACTGATGGATGTTCTTGACCTTGAGCATGGTGTTGACCTCAGCGCCCCAAATAGACCTCGATCACGCGCTCATCCGCCTGCACCTCGTCCAGCGTGCCCTGCGCCAGCACGGACCCGTCGCACAGCACCGTCACGATCTCCGAGATGGTCCGCACGAAGCTCATGTCGTGCTCCACCACCATGAGCGAATGCTTGCCCTTGAGGGCGAGGAAGAGCTCGGCCGTGCGCGCCGTCTCCTCGTCGGTCATGCCGGCCACCGGTTCGTCCAGCAGCAGCAGCTTCGGGTCCTGCATCAGCAGCATGCCGATCTCCAGCCACTGCTTCTGGCCATGGCTCAGGTTGCCGGCCAAACGCGAGACGCTGTCTTCGAGGTGGATGGTGTGCAGCACTTCCGCCAACCGGTCGGACTGCGCGGAGTCGAGCCTGAACAGCATCGAGGCCTTCACGCCCTTGTCGGTCTTGAGCGCGAGCTCGAGGTTCTCGAACACCGTCAGTTGCTCGAACACGGTCGGCTTCTGGAACTTGCGGCCGATGCCCAGCTGGGCAATCTCGGCCTCCTTGTGGCGCAGCAGGTCGATGGTGCTGCCGAAGAAGACCGTGCCTTCGTCGGGCCGCGTCTTGCCGGTGATGATGTCCATCATCGTGGTCTTGCCGGCGCCGTTCGGGCCGATCACGCAACGCAGCTCGCCGGGCGCGATGTCGAGCGAGAGCTTGTTGATGGCCTTGAAGCCATCGAAGCTCACGCTCACGTCTTCCAGGTAGAGGATGCGGCCGTGCGTGACGTCCACCTCGCCGGGCGTCGCATGTCGGCCGTAGCCCGCTTCGCGGCCGCCCGAGGCAGTGAGCTTGCCGAAGTCGCTGTGCCCGCCGTGCCTGGCGAGGCGCTCGGCGCCGGCGTCCATCAGGTCGGGCGTCATGCGCGGGCTCCTTCGGTGGACAGAGGCACCATGGCCGACGGTTCGGCATCCTGTTCTGCCGCGGCCGGGCGGTGGGCAGGATGGTGCGGCTCGTTCCCGGAGGCCGGCTTCTTCTCCCTGGAGGCCCATTTCCTGGCCAGGCCCACGATGCCATCCGGCAGGAACAGCGTGACCGCGATGAACAGCGCGCCGAGGAAGTACAGCCAATACTCCGGATAGGCCACCGTGAGCCAGCTCTTGGCACCATTGACGATGAAGGCGCCGAGGATCGGCCCCGCCAGCGTGGCACGACCGCCGACCGCGGCCCAGACCGCGATCTCGATCGAGTTGGCCGGGCTCATCTCGCCCGGGTTGATGATGCCCACCTGCGGTACGTACAGCGCCCCCGCCACACCGCACATGGTTGCCGAGAGGACCCAGATGGTGAGCTTGTAGGGCAGCGGGTTGTAGCCCGAGAACATCACGCGCGACTCGGCATCGCGGATGGCCTGCAGCACGCGGCCGAACTTGCTGCCGATGAGCCATCTGGCGAACAGGAAGAAGCCCAGCAGCGCGAGGCCGGTGAGCGCGAACAGGGTCATGCGCATTTCCTGTGTCGCGATCGGCGTGCCCAGGATGCGCTTGAAGTCGGTGAAGCCGTTGTTGCCGCCGAAGCCGGTCTCGTTGCGGAAGAAGAGCAGCATCGCGGCGAAGGTCATCGCCTGCGTGATGATCGAGAAGTACACGCCCTTGATGCGCGAGCGGAACGCGAAGAAGCCGAACACGAAGGCGATCAGGCCCGGCACGGCGACGATCAGCAGCAGCGTCGCGATGAAGCTGTCGCTGAAGGTCCAGTGCCAGGGCAGCGTCTTCCAGTCGAGGAAGACCATGAAGTCCGGCAGCTCGCTCTTGTAGTTGCCGTCGCGGCCGATCTGGCGCATGAGGTACATGCCCATCATGTAGCCGCCCAGCGCGAAGAAGAGGCCGTGGCCCAGCGAGAGGATGCCGGTGTAGCCCCAGATCAGGTCCATGGCCAGGGCACAGATGGCGTAGCACATGATCTTGCCGACCAGCGCCACCGCATAGTCGCTCATGTGCAGCGCGCTGCCGGGCGGCACCAGCAGGTTGAGCACGGGCGCCAGCGCACAGACCGCGATCAGGGCGGCGAAGAAGGCGGTCCAGCCCTTGCCGCTCAGCAGCGGTCCCTTGGATGGAAGTGCGACCCTGCTCATGCTTCCGCACTCCTGCCCTTGACCGCGAAGATGCCCTGGGGCCGCTTCTGGATGAAGATGATGATGAAGACCAGCACCGCGATCTTCGCGAGCACCGCGCCGGCCCAGCCCTCGATGAACTTGTTGAGCACGCCCAGGCCGAGCGCCGCGTAGACGGTGCCGGCCAGTTGGCCGACGCCGCCCATCACGACCACCATGAAGGAGTCGACGATGTAGCTCTGGCCGAGGTCCGGGCCCACGTTGCCGATCTGCGAAAGCGCGCAGCCCGCCAGCCCGGCGATGCCCGAGCCCAGCGCGAAGGCATAGGTGTCGATGCGTGCCGTGTTCACGCCCATGCAGGAGGCGATGGGGCGGTTCTGCGTGACACCGCGCACGAACAGGCCCAGGCGCGTGCGGCCGATCAGCCAGCCCATGGCGAGCAGCACCAGGCCCGCGAAGACGACGATGCAGATGCGGTTCCAGGGCAGCGTGACGTTGCTCAGCATGGAGAAGCCGCCGCTCATCCAGCCGGGATTCTCGACGCCGACGTTCTGCGCGCCGAAGAGCGAGCGCACCAGCTGCTGCAGCATCAGGCTGATGCCCCAGGTCGCCAGCAGGGTCTCGAGCGGCCGGCCATAGAGGAAGCGGATCACGCCGCGCTCCAGCACCGCGCCGACCAGCGCCGAGGTCAGAAAGGACACCGGAATCGCGGCCACCAGGTAGCCGCCGAACAGCGACTCGGGCATGTAGCGCTGGAAGATGCCCTGCATGACGTAGGTGGCGTAGGCGCCGATCATCATCAGCTCGCCGTGCGCCATGTTGATCACGCCCATCAGGCCGTAGGTGATGGCGAGGCCCAGCGCGGCCAGCAGCAGCACGGAGCCCAGGCTGATTCCGCTGAAGACGGCGTTGATGCGATCGCCCCAGACCAGCGAGCCGTCGATGCTGGCGATCGATGCCTCGATCGTCTTCCTGACCTCCGCATCGGTCTCGTCGGCCAGCCGCTGGTTGAGCAGCAGCTTGGTGTCCGGGCTGCGGCGCTCGCCCAGCGCCTTCGCGGCCGCGAGGCGCCTGGCCTTGTCGGTGCTGCCGAGCATGCTGGCGGCGCGCACCAGTTCGAGCTGGGCCTTGATCCGGTCGTTGGTCTCGGCGGCCAGCGCCTTCTCGACCAGGGGCAGGCGCGATTCGTCGGGCTCCTTGAAGAGGGCCTGCGCTGCCTCGGCGCGCACCGCCTCGTCCTTGCTCCCGAGCTTGAGCGCGGCCTGCGCGGCATCGAGCGCGCCGCGCATCAGATTGTTGTTGACCACGTCCTCGGCCGTGTCGGGCAGCTTGAGTTCGGCGCCGGTCACGGGGTCGTAGGCCTTGTCGTCCTTGATGAGGAAGACCTTGTCTTCGGTGTACTTGACCGCGTCGTCCGCCATGGCCTGGATGAAGGCGGCGGTCTTCTCGTCGGCCGTGGCGACGGCCTTGTTGAGCGCGGCGATGCGAGCCTCCGAATCGCCCGATGCGATCGCGCGGGCTTCGTCGAGGGTGAGCGCGTGGGCGGACAGGGCGGCGACCAGCGTGACGATCACCGCGGCACAACAGGACAGGAAGCGCAAGGAAATGGGCACAGCGTTTCTCTCATGCGTGAACACCGCGGACCCGGCGTTGCGCCGGTCCGCTGGTGTTGCCCCCGGGAGGGGAAGGCATGCGCGAGACGAAGCGCGCGCAGCCTCTGGCGAGCCGATTACATCGACTTGCCGGCGGGATAGTCGGGCTTCTTGTCGTTGCCTTCGATGTACGGGCTCCACGGCTTGGCCTTCACCGGACCCGGCGTCTTCCACACCACGTTGAACTGCCCGTCGGCCTTGATCTCGCCGATGAACACGCTCTTGTGCAGGTGATGGTTCTTCTCGTCCATCTTCGAGACGATGCCCGAGGGCGCGGTGAAGGTCTGGCCGGCCATGGCGGCGATCACCTTGTCGGTGTCGGTGCTCTTGGCCTTCTCGACGGCCTGCTTCCACATGTGGATGCCGATGTAGGTGGCTTCCATCGGGTCGTTGGTGAGCGGCTTGTCCTTGTGGCCGGCGATGTTCTTGGCCTTGGCGTAGTCGCTCCACTGCTTGATGAAGGCGGTGTTGGTCGGGTTCTTGATCGACATGAAGTAGTTCCATGCGGCCAGGTGGCCCACCAGGGGCTTGGTGTCGACGCCGCGCAGCTCTTCCTCGCCGACCGAGAAGGCGACCACCGGCACGTCCTTGGCCTTCAGGCCGGCGTTGCCGAGCTCCTTGTAGAAGGGCACATTGGAGTCGCCGTTGATGGTCGACACCACCGCCGTCTTGCCGCCCGAGGAGAACTTCTTGATGTCGGCCACGATGGTCTGGTAATCGCTGTGGCCGAAGGGGGTGTACTTCTCGTCGATGTCCGTGTCCTTCACGCCCTTGCTCTTGAGGTAGGCACGCAGGATCTTGTTGGTGGTGCGGGGGTAGACGTAGTCGGTGCCCAGCAGCACCCAGCGCTTGGCGCCGCCGCCTTCCTTGCTCATCAGGTAGTCGACCGCGGGAATGGCCTGCTGGTTGGGCGCGGCGCCGGTGTAGAACACGTTCTTGCTGAGCTCTTCGCCCTCGTACTGCACGGGGTAGAAGAGCAGGCCGTTCATTTCCTCGACCACCGGCAGCACCGACTTGCGCGACACCGAGGTCCAGCAGCCGAAGATCACCGAGACCTTGTCCTGGCCCAGCAGCTGCTTGGTCTTCTCGGCGAACAGCGGCCAGTTGGAGGCTGGGTCGACGACCACGGGCTCGAGCTTCTTGCCGAGCACGCCGCCCTTGGCGTTGATTTCGTCGATGGCCATCAGCACCGTGTCCTTGAGCACGGTCTCGGAGATGGCCATGGTGCCGGACAGCGAGTGCAGCACGCCGACCTTGATGGTGTCGGCGGCGAAGACCGGCATGGCCGAAAGGCTGGCCAGCGCCACCGCGGCCGTGAGCGCTTTGAGTGTGAAGCGACGTTGTTGCATGGGGCTCTTCTCCTGGGTGTGAATGACGGAGAGGAGTCTGCGGAATCGGCCATGCGGCGGAAATACGCCGGGTGGCGTACAGGCCGGCCTCATTTCGCGTTTGCTGCATGTGCAGCCGAATCGAGAACAGGCGAGAGATTCAGCCGAAATAGGCGCGCGCGTAGTTGATCGGCGCGTGGTCCGCCAGATCGCGCAGCAGCACCGCGCCGCGCTTCCAGGCATGGTCGACCACATAGCGCGCCCGGCCCTGGGCGCGGTCGCTCTCGATGAAGCCGACATCCGGGTTGTGCATGCACTCGCCCTCGCAGCTGATGTAGCTGGTCGGCCCCGCATGCGCGTAAAGCGAGAAGGCCGGCGGCAGCTGGGTGACGACATCGCAGCCGTTGACCAGGCGCAGGATCTCGACCTCGGCCAGCGCCGCCACGAAGGCCGTATTGCCCACGCGCGGCGAGCCGAGCGTGGCCAGCAGGCTCGGCCGCAGAACGGTGGCGACCAGCGTCGCGAGCGCCGCGCCGAGGCTGTGGCCGGTGAGGATGAGCGCATTGCGACCGGCGCCCTCGCCTTCGTCCAGCCATTCGCGCAGCACCGGCAGCAGGGCCCGCGCCGCCCGTGCGAAGCCTGCATGCACGCGACCTCCGCTTTCCGGCCAGTCGACCTGCAGCGCCTGAAGGTTGGTCGCGACATCGCGGATCTCGTCGGGCTGGGTGCCGCGGAAGGACACCAGCGCCGTGCCGTCCGCGTGCAGCGCGGCGAAGGCCAAGCTGTGGGAATCGGCGTGCGTGATGAGGGTAGGCGGGCCGAAGCCCCCGCGGGCCAGCGCATCAGCCAGGCGCTGGCGCTCGCCGTCCGAAGTCTCGGCATGGTAGTAGGCCAGGCGCGACGCCTCGATCGCGCGCTGGATGGGCGTATAGCGCTGGCCGGCTTCGAACAGCGTCTCCTGGCGCTCCGGCGAATAAAGCGCCGTGCGGCTGGGGTCGTAGGCGATGCCGGGCATGGCTTCAGGAGGCGGCCAGCGCCTTGAACTGCTTCGACGCAAAGCCCCAGATCAGCCGCGAGGCATTGGGCCCGGCCGCGTCGCTGAAGGGCAGGCGCGGCGCGCCGCCGCTCCACGCATGGCCGAGCCCCTTGACTTCGCACAGCATGACGAAGGTGCGGCCCTTGCGCTTGAACTCGGTCACCCGCATCGCGTGGCGCTTGCCGCGCTGCACGGTGCGCTCGATGCCGGGGCTCGCGCCGGTCGCCGTGGCCCAGACCTCCGCGGCGCTGAGCGCGTTGCGGGCCGAGACCACGAGATCGGCATCGCCGTGCACGACCATCAGCGGCGGCAGCGTGGTGAAGACCGCCGCGGCCCCCATCGCCTTGCCGACTGCGGTCGCAGGCATGGGCGGCACATGGCGCCCGCGCATCGCGCCCAGGGCGGTGGCGGGCGAGCGGGCCGCGCCCGGCGCCACGCCCGAATGCATGGCCACGGCCTTGAAGCGCGCCGGGTAGCGCGTGGCCATCAACGCCGCCATGCCGGCACCCGCCGAGAGCCCGGCCACGGCAATGCGCTCGCGATCGACCAGGTACAGCGTGCAGGCCTGGTCGACCGCGGCCATCAGGGTCGCGGCCTCGGCATCGGCCTTGCCGAAGCGGCGGTCGTACCAGTTCCAGCAGCCCTGCGGATGGGCCAGCCGGTCCTGTTCGGGGTAGAGCACGAAAAAGCGTTCGCGCGCCGCGAGCAGGTTCATGCGTGTGCTGGCAGCGAAGTCGCGTCCGGTCTGGCCACAGCCATGCAACATGACCAGGAGCGGCAGGCGCTCGCCGGCCTGCACGTCGGGGGGCCGGTACAGGTGATAGCGCCGCGCGCCGCCGGGGCCGAGCGCTGCGCCGGCCAGCCAGTCGCCGGGACCGCGCGGCGGCTTGAGCTGCTCGGCGGCCGCGCGCTGCACCTGGCCGGCGATGCGCCGTCCGCTGCGCAGCGTGGCCTTGGTGAGCGCTTTCACGCCGCGCTGGTAGGCGCGCGTGATTGCCGAGGCGGCAGAGATCGAAGAGGGGCGACGAGCCATGGTGCTTGCGGGGGCCGGAGCCGGCCCCGCACCTTAGCAGCTTCCGCGCCGCCATCGGCGCGGCCAGGTCCTAGTAGACCTCGGGCACGTACATCGAGGGCGGCACCGGCTGGCGCAGGTAATCCGCATGGCGCTCGCGCGCGGGCAGCTCGATCGGCGCATGCGGCACTTCCTGATACGGAAGCTGGCCGAGCAGGTGCGTGATGCAGTTGAGGCGCGCCTTCTTCTTGTCGACTGCCTGGACCACCCACCAGGGCGCTTCCTGGATGTGGGTGCGCTCGAGCATGGTTTCCTTTGCCTTGGTGTATTCCTCCCAGCGGCGTCGGGACTCCAGGTCCATCGGGCTGAGCTTCCACTGCTTGAGCGGGTCGTGGATGCGGCCCAGGAAGCGCATGTGCTGCTCATCGTCGGTGATCGAGAACCAGTACTTGATGAGCTTGATGCCCGAGCGCACCAGCATGCGCTCGAAGTCAGGCACGGTGCGGAAGAACTCCTCGTATTCGTCGTCGGTGCAGAAGCCCATCACGTGCTCGACGCCGGCGCGGTTGTACCAGCTGCGGTCGAACAGCACGATCTCGCCGGCGGCCGGCAGATGGGCCACGTAGCGCTGGAAGTACCACTGGGTGCGCTCGCGGTCGTTGGGCGCGGGCAATGCCGCGACGCGCGCCACGCGGGGATTGAGCCGCTGGGTGATGCGCTTGATCACCCCGCCCTTGCCTGCCGCGTCGCGGCCTTCGAACAGGATCACCACCTTCTGCCGGCTGTGCTGCACCCAGTCCTGCAGCTTGACCAGCTCGCCCTGCAGGCGGAAGAGCTCCTTGAAATAGGCCCGGCGGGCGCCCTTGTCAGGCGTCTGGCCCGATTCGAGCTCTTCCACGTTGCGATCTTCGATCTCGAGCTCCAGTTCCTCGTCGTAGCTGTCGATCAGATCGCGCGCGATGCGCTGCATCAATTCGTCCTGGTCGCGGAGGGTGCTGGGCAAACTCATGGAGGGGCTCGGAGCGGGGGAAGCACCCATGCTGCCGCTCGGCAATGACGGACCCGTGACAGACGGAATGCAGGGCCCGCGTCGTCACAACACTGACATGCGCGGCCGACGGCATGCGGCGAGATGCGTGCAACACCGCCTCCGAGCCGCCGCGCGGCCTGGGCGGCCTTTCGAAAGAAGCGCCGAAAGCACCCGCGGGCGGCCCTCGTCCGCTACTGATTCGATAGCGCTTCCGATAGTCGCCATGCGCCCTGCAAGCCCATGCAAGAAAGAATAAGATCGTGGCGTGTCTTCCATCCTGAACGCCGACCTGCACTGCCACTCCGTGGTGTCCGACGGCACCCTGACCCCCGAAGAACTGGCGGCCCGCGCCGCCGCCAATGGCGTCGAGCTCTGGGCATTGACCGACCACGACGAGATCGGCGGCCAGCGCCGCGCGGCCGCGGCGGCGCGCGCGCAGGGCATCAAGTACCTCACCGGAACCGAGATCTCCGTCACTTTCGCGAACGAGACGGTGCACATCGTCGGCCTGGGCTTCGACCCGGACGATGCCGCCATCGGCGAAGGCCTTTACGACACCCGCGGCGGCCGCGGCCGGCGGGCGCAGGAGATGGCGGAGGGCCTGGCCAGGGTCGGCATCCATGGCGCCTACGACGGCGCGCTCAAGTTCGTCGGCAATCCCGAGCTGATCTCGCGCACCCATTTCGCCCGCTTCCTGGTCGAGCAGGGCCACTGCCGCGACACCAACGAAGTGTTCCGCAAGTTCCTCACCGAAGGCAAGCCCGGCTACGTGCCGCACCGCTGGGCCACGCTGAAGGATGCGGTGCGCTGGATCACCGGCGCCAAGGGCCTGGCGGTGATCGCGCACCCGGGGCGCTACAAGTTCACCGCCAACGAGGAATACGCGCTCTTCCTCGAGTTCAAGGAACACGGCGGCCGCGCGATCGAGGTGGTGACCGGCAGCCACTCGCCGGCCGAGTACGTCGAGTACGCAGACAAGGCGATGGAATTCGGCTTCGCGGCATCGCGCGGCAGCGACTTCCACAGCCCCGATGAAAGCCATTGCGACCTGGGCAAGCTGCCCCCGCTGCCGGGCCAGCTCACGCCTGTGTGGGAATTGCTCGAAGACCGCATTCAGTGACCGCGCCGACGACGACCCGCGGCCTGGCGGCCGCCCGCAAGCGCACGCGCGACTTCGAATCCGAGCGCATCCTGGCCGGTATTGGCCTGGTGATGCTGGCGGTCGCCTGCTTTGCCACCCTGGACACCGCCACCAAGCTCTCCACGGCCGGCGTGCCGATCCTGATGTCGGTCTGGTTCCGCTACGCCTTCCAGGCAGTGGCGACCACCGCCGTGCTGCTGCCGCGACACGGCACGGCCCTGCTGCGCACCCGGCATCCCAAGTACCAGCTGCTGCGCGGCGCGCTGCTGCTGGCCTCGAGCACGCTGGCCTTCTTGAGCTTGCGCTACATGCCGCTGGCGGAATTCACCTCGGTGGTGCTCATCGCGCCGCTGGTCATCACGCTGCTGGCCGCCACCACGCTCAAGGAACAGGTGTCGCCGCTGCGCTGGGTGCTGGTGGCGGGCGGCTTCGTCGGCACCCTGGTCATTCTTCGGCCGGGCGGCGACGCTTTCGGCTGGGCGATATTGCTGCCCGTCGGCCTGGTGCTGACCAACGCCTGGTTCCAGGTGCTCACCAGCACGCTGGCCCGCACCGAGAACCCGCTGACCATGCACTTCTACACCGGCTGGGTCGGCACCCTGCTTGCCTCGCTGGCGCTGCCCTTCGCCTGGACGGCGCTGCCGGGCTGGCACTGGTGGGCGCTGCTGTGCCTGATGGGCTTCATGGGCACGGTCGGGCACTTCATCCTGATCCTGGCCTACCAGCGCGCGCCGGCCTCCACGCTCACGCCCTATCTCTATGCCCAGATCGCCTTTGCCATGCTGGGCGGCTGGCTGGTCTTTGCGCAGGTGCCGGACCAGGTGTCGTTGATCGGCATCGCCACGATCGCGGCCTGCGGGGCGGCCGGCGCCTGGCTCACGGTGCGCGAGCGGCGGGTGCCGATCGAGCCGGCGGAGTCATGAACGCCCTTCGTGTCTTCATTTGTCGGCAGAATGCACGGCTGCCGTCTTGCCTTCTCCACAACCCATGGCCCAGTTCTTCGAGCTCCATCCCGACAACCCGCAGCAGCGCCTGCTCAAGCAGGCGGCTGCCCTGCTGGCGCGCGGCGAGATCGTGGCGGTCCCTACCGATTCGAGCTACGCGCTGGCCTGCCACCTGGACGACAAGGACGCGGTAGACCAGTTGCGCCGCATCCGCCAGGTCGACGAGAAGCACCACCTGACGCTGCTGTGCCGCGACCTGAGCGAGCTCTCGAGCTATGCGCGGGTGGACAACAAGCAGTACCGCCTGCTGAAGGCCGCGACACCCGGCCCGTACACCTTCCTGCTGGAAGCCACCAAGGAGGTGCCGCGGCGAGTGAGCCACCCGCAGCGCAAGACCATCGGACTGCGGGTGCCCGACCACAAGGTGTTGGGCGAGCTGCTCATGCTGCACGGCGAGCCGTTGCTGGCCACCACCCTGATCCCGTCCGGCGAAACCGAGGCGCTCAACGACGCGCAGTCGATCCGCGAGCGCTTCGAGAAGCAGATCGGCGCCGTGATCGCCTGCGGCGCCTGCCCGTCGGAGCCCACCACCGTGGTCGACCTCACGCCGATGGGCACCGGCGGTGATCCGGTGCTGGTGCGCCAGGGGCGCGGCCCGGTGTCGGTGCTGGGCCTGTGAACCCCCTCGCGTCCGGTTCGCGCGGACCGGTCTGAGACAATCGCCCGGTGGACATCTCCAACATGATTCAGACAGTGCTGATCTACGCACTGCCCGTGATCTTCGCGATCACGGTACACGAGGCGGCCCATGGCTACGTAGCGCGCTACCTGGGCGACCAGACGGCCTGGATGATGGGCCGCGTGACGCTCAACCCGTTCAAGCACATCGACCCGATCGGCACCATCCTCATGCCGCTGTTGCTTTACTTCGCGACTTCGGGCACCTTCCTGTTCGGCTATGCGAAGCCGGTGCCGGTCAACTTCGGCCGGCTGCGCAATCCCAAGCGCGACATGATCTGGGTCGCGCTGGCCGGGCCGGCCGCGAACTTCATCCAGGCAATCCTGTGGGCGCTCTTCTTCGTCGCGTTGCTAGCCGCGGGGGTCACCGAGCCCTTCTTCGTGAAGATGGCCCAGGGCGGCGTGCTGGTCAATCTCGTGATGTGGGCCTTCAATCTGTTCCCGCTGCCGCCGCTGGACGGCGGCCGGGTGCTCGCCGGGCTGCTCCCGCGCGGCGGCGCGCAGGAATTCCTCGCTCGCATCGAGCCCTATGGCTTTTTCATCGTGATGGGCCTGGTCATCGCGGGCGTCGTCAGCACCTGGTGGCTGCGCCCGCTGATGAACGTCGGCTACCAGGCCATCGACCTGCTGATCTCGCCCCTGACGGCGCTGCTGCACTGAATCCGCTTCCATGGCCACTTCCGCCCCCACCCCTGTGCGCTTCCTGACCGGCATCACCACCAGCGGCACGCCGCACCTCGGCAACTATGTCGGCTCGGTGCGGCACTCGGTGCGCTTCAGCCGCCGGGCCGATGTGCAGAGCTTCTACTTCCTGGCCGACTACCATGCGCTGATCAAGGTCGACGAGCCGGCGCGCATCCCGCGCTCCACGCTGGAGATCGCCGCCACCTGGCTGGCCTGCGGCCTCGACCCCGAGCGCGTGACCTTCTACCGGCAGTCCGACATCGTCGAGATCCCCGAGCTCACCTGGCTGCTGACCTGCGTCACGGGCAAAGGCCTGCTGAACCGCGCCCACGCCTACAAGGCGCAGATGGACAGGAACACCGCGCGCGGCGAGGACCCGGACGCCGACGTCAGCGCCGGCCTCTTCATGTACCCGGTGCTGATGGGCGCCGACATCCTGATGTTCAATGCCCACAAGGTGCCGGTGGGCCGCGACCAGGTGCAGCACATCGAGATGGCGCGCGACATGGGGCAGCGCTTCAATCACCTCTACGGCGAGCACTTCACCCTGCCCGAGGCCGAGATCGACGACGCGGTGGCCACGCTGCCCGGCCTCGACGGCCGCAAGATGAGCAAGAGCTACGACAACACCATCCCGCTCTTCGCCCCGCGCGAGCAGCTGCAGAAGCTGATTGCCGGCATCGTCACCGACTCGCGCCCGCCCGGCGAGCCCAAGGACACCGAGGGCTCGGCGCTGTTCCAGATCTACCAGGCCTTCGCCGACGCCCAAGAGACCGAGACCCTGCGACGCGCCTTTGCCGAAGGCATTGCATGGGGCGAGGCCAAACAGATCCTCTTCGAGCGCATCGACCGCGAGATCGCGCCCTTGCGCGCGCACTACGAGGCCCTGGTCAACGACCCGGCACGCATCGAGAAGATCCTGCTCGCGGGTGCCGAGAAAGCCCGGGCGATTTCACGCCCCTTCATGGCCGAGCTGCGCCATGCGGTCGGCCTGCGCAACCTGGCGGCTGCCGGGAGCCGGGGCGCCAAGCGGCCCAGGGCATCCAAGTCCGCCAAGCCGGCTTTTAAACAGTACCGAGAAAAAGACGGGCTTTTTTACTTCAAGCTGCTCGACGAAAACGGGGTACAACTGTTACAAAGCCTGGGGTTCGCATCGCCGCAGGAGGCGGGTCGCGCGATCGGCACGCTGCGGGAACAGCGCGGCACGGCACTGACATTGCTCGCCGCGCAGCTCGAACCGATCGACTATGCGAACATGCGTGCGGCAACGGACGCACTGGAGGCGCTGTCGGCCGAGACCTCGGCCGGCAAGAGCGACTAAGGGACGAATTTCGCGCGACCAACAAGGGCCGGCCGAGCCGGCGCGCACACAGTGAGAAAAAAGTTATGAGTATCTATGTCATCGACGACCACCCCTTGATGCGCGACGCCATCGTGATGGTGCTGCGGCGCCTGCGGCCTGCCGAGACCATCGTGGAGCTGGAACGGCTCGACAAGCTGGCCACCGCGGTCAAGCAGCACGGGGAGCCCGGGCTGTTCTGCCTCGACCTGAAGCTGCCCGACGTCACGGGCGTTTCCGGCGTGATCGCGGTGAAGAAGATCTATCCCGATGTTCCGGTCGCGGTCTACTCGGCCTCGCCGGCCGGCGACATGGAAGAAGCCTGCATCGAGGCCGGGGCCGACACCTACATCGAGAAGTCGGCCAGCTCGGCCGAGCTCACTGCCGCCCTGCGCGGCCTGCTGATGGCTGACACGGAGGCCGAGGAGCCCGTGGCCGCGGCCAACAGCAAGCTTTCCAAGCGCCAGACCCAGCTGATCGCCATGCTGGACCAGGGCATGAGCAACCGGGACATCGCGACCGAGCTCGACATCAGCGAGCACACAGTGAAGGTGCACCTCTGGCGCCTGTTCCGGCGGTTGGGCGTGAAGAGCCGCACCCAGGCGCTGCATCACGCACGAACCAACGGACTGCTGTCCAGCAACTCCTGAAGAAAAACGGGCCGCAAGGCCCGGTTTTCTTTCAGCTCGGCCTTTGCAGAGCGCTATCCGACGGCGCCGGAAATACGGGTCTGCGCCTGCGACTCATCGGCGTCGTGCAAGGCGACCCGGAACACGCTTCCACGCCCCAGCCTGGAGCGCACGCTGACAGGGTGGCCCAGCGCATGCGACAGGCGCGCCACGATCGCCAGGCCAAGGCCGAAGCCGTCCGAGGTGCCGGCATGGTCAGCCACCTTGTAGAACTCCAGAAACACGTCGCGCAGGTGCTCGCGCGCAATGCCGATGCCGGTGTCCCACACCTCCACGCGCAGCCCATCGCGCGTGTGCCGCGAGGCCAGCAGCACTCCGCCCTCAGCCGTGTACTTGATGGCGTTGGCCAGCAGGTTGCCGATCATGCGGCGCACGCGGATCGGGTCGGTCAGCACGGTGCCCGAGCTCACGTGCATGCGAAAGCTCAGGCCCTTGGCCTCGGCCACCGGGCGGTACTGCAGTTCGAGGTCGTGCAGCAATTGCGCCACATCGACCCGCTCGATGTGCAGCCGCACCTGGCCCGAATCGATGCGCGCCAGGTCGAACAGCGAATCGAACAAGGCATTGACCGCGTGCGTGGCGCGGACGATCTTGGGCGCGATCTCGGCCACCAGCTCCGGCTCGTTGCGCAGCCAGTCGGCGTAGAGCGAGAGCGCCAGCACGGGTTGCCGCATGTCGTGCGCCGCGCTGGCAAGGAAGCGGTTCTTCATCGCCACCGCCGACACCGCCGCCTGGCGCTGCTGCGTCAGCGAGTTGATCAGGATGTGGTTGTGGAACAGCAGCTCGAAGCTGTTGCGCGCGGTCTCGTGGATGCGCCGGCCGGCGCGCAGCAGCAGCCACCAGTGCAGGCCCGGCAACAGCAGGAAGCCGTAGTGGAAATGCGGGCGCTCGAACTTGAGCTCGATCACGCGGAAGACGATCGCCGCCAGCATGGTGACGAACAGCGTGTTGACGTAGCGCCGGAGCAGCGGCGGATGCAGCGCCAGCCCGTTGAGCGGGAAGGTGGCGACACCAGCGACGATCAGCCAGCTCATGAACTGGTTCACCAGGGGGGTGCGCTCGAAGAAGATCAGGATCGACAGGCCCCAGGCAAATGCGCTGGCGCTCCAGAGGTGGCGGTAGCGCTCGACGAAGTACTGCTGGGCCGCGGAGTCGCGGTCGGCATAGTGCCGGCCATAGACCTGCTCGCCCCAGATGCGGCAGGCGGTGGCGCCGATGCCGATGGCCAGCCAGACGAAGAGCTGCCAGGCCGGCACATGGCCCCAGCTCAGGCCCACCATGGCGGGCATCAGGGCCGCGGCGAGCAGGTAGGAACCGCGCGAGGCCCGCATCAGGCTGCGGATCAGCTCGCCGCGCACCCACGGCTCGGCCTCGTCGGCCGAGGCCGGCGCGGGCGTGAGGCTGGCGAAGGACGAGTTGCCCAGCCCCGCGAAGGACGAATTACCCATCATGGTTCACGGTCTCTCTCTCTCCCCTGGTCGGTCAGGCCATAAAAAAAGCCCCTGTCGAGGGGCCCCTGTGTGCGGCTCTCGGGCGCGCTGTGAAAAAGCTCCGGCAACCGGTGGAGGCATGGAAGCCCTCGCGCGGCGGCCGGCCGTGCTGCGATCTTAACTGCGTGGGCATCCAATGCGCCGCGGGCTGCGTCGTGCAGGCACAACGGCGCCGCTCCATGCATGAGCAAACCGAAGTCGCGCATGGCCGTGCGGCCCGGCGTCCGCAGAGGAGGCTGCTGCCGGATGCACCCTTTCGCTGCGCGCAGAGCCCGTGGAAGGTCTGCGCCCGGATGTCCGCATCGGCGACGAGTGCTTCTAGGCCAGCGCGCGCAGTTCGCGCAGTGCCACCGCCAGCATCGCCGCGTCGGGTGCCGCCACGGCGCGCAATTCGCCCATCAGCTGCGCCGCGCGCTCCAGCGTACGGCCATTGCCGGCCTGCCAGGCTTGGACCCGGTCGGCCGGCGATTCGCCCTCCCCGCCACCGGTCAGGACCGCATGGGTGATCGCGCGCTGCAGACCTGAGAGATCATCCTGCATCGCACCCTTGGCCAGCGCCTGCCAATGCTGGTCGCCCGGCAGCGCGGCGATGCGATCGCGCAGCCAGGGCATGCCGAGCCGGTTGGCGAGATCGAAGTAGATCGCCGCGACCAGTTCCACCGGCCAGCGCGCGCTGCCGGCGATCTCGGCGATGTCCAGGGTGGCGTAGAGCGTGCCGAAGTTGACCACGCGTTCGGCCAGCTCGCGTGGCACGCCCCGGGCGGTGTAGCGCGCTGCGGCGGCATCGACGCGGGCGCGCTCGTCTGCATCGAGCAGTTGCGGCAGGCGCGCCGACAGCGCCTCCACGTTGGACTTGAAATGCTCGATGGTGGAGGCCATGTCCTCCGCCAGGCGGCGCGAGCGCAGGAACCACATGGTGCCGCGCTCGAGCTGCCGGCCGGTGTCAATCAGCATGCCGGACTGGACCTCGTCGTCCACCCGGTTGTCCAGCGCTTCGATCGACTGCCACAGGGGCACCATGCCGAAGATCTCGCGCGACAGCAGGTAGGCGCGCACCACCTCGAACGCGCGCGCGCCGGTGGTCTCGACCAGCCGGTGCACGAAGGTGCTGCCGACGCGGTTGATCGTGCTGTTGGTGACGTGGGTCGCGATGATCTCGCGCTTGAGCGGATGGCGCGGCATCCAGGCCGCGAACTTCCGGCGCAGCAGTTCGGGGAAGTAGCGTTCCAGCGCGGTCGCGACCCAGGGGTCGTCGGGCAGCGGCGATTCGAGCAGCTCGTCGTAGAGCCAGATCTTGCTGTAGGCCAGCACGACCGCACGCTCCGGGCTGGTGAGGCCCTGGCCCTGGGCCCGGCGCTCGGCCAGCTCTTCGTCGCCCGGCAGGTATTCGATGGCGCGGTTGAGCCGCCCGGCCTTTTCCAGGTACTGCATGAAGCGAGTCTGCGCATCGAGCAGCTGCGGCGCGATGCGGCCGGTGACCGACAGCACCTGGGTCTGGAAGATGTTGTCGCGCAGCACCAGCGCGGCGACCTCGTCGGTCATCTCCGGCAGCAGCGCGTTGCGCTGCTTTTCGGTGAGCTCGCCCTCGGTGACGGGCAGGCCCAGCAGGATCTTGATGTTGACCTCGTGGTCCGAGGTGTCGACGCCGGCCGAGTTGTCGATGGCATCGGTGTTGATGCGCCCGCCCGCGCGCGCGTATTCGATGCGCCCGAGCTGCGTGCAGCCCAGGTTGCCGCCCTCGGCGAAGACCTTGCAGCGCAGCTCGCGGCCATTGACGCGCAGCGCGTCGTTGGCGCGGTCGCCCACCTGGGCGTGGGTCTCGCCGGTCGCCTTCACGTAGGTGCCGATGCCGCCGTTGTAGATCAGCGCCACCGGTGCCTTGAGGATCGCGTTGACGAGCTCGGTCGGGGTGAGCGCGTCGGCCTGGATGTCCAGCACCCGCCTCACCTGCGGTGTCAAGGGGATCGACTTGGCGCTGCGCGCATGGACGCCGCCGCCTTCGGAAATCAGCGTCGCGTCGTAGTCGGCCCAGGAGGAGCGCGGCAGCTTGAACAGGCGCTCGCGTTCGGCGAAGCTCTTCGCTGCATCGGGCGTCGGGTCCAGGAAAATGTGCCGGTGGTCGAAGGCCGCCACCAGCAGGATGTGCGGCGACAACAACATGCCGTTGCCGAACACGTCGCCCGACATGTCGCCGATGCCGGCCACGGTGAACTCGGTGCTCTGGGTGTCGATGCCCATCTCGCGGAAATGCCGCTTGACCGACTCCCAGGCGCCGCGCGCGGTGATGCCCATGACCTTGTGGTCGTAGCCCACCGAGCCACCCGAGGCGAAGGCATCGCCCAGCCAGAAGCCGTACTCCTTGCTGATGCCATTGGCATAGTCGCTGAAGGTGGCGGTGCCCTTGTCTGCCGCGACCACCAGGTACGGGTCGTCGGGATCGTGACGGCGCACCTGCGCCGGCGGCACGACCGCCGTGCCCGCCAGGTTGTCGGTGATATCGAGCAGGCCGCGCAGGTAGTCCTGATAGCAGGCCACGCCTTCGCGCAGGTAGGCATCGCGGTCGGCAGGCGACGGCGCTCGCTTCAGGACAAAGCCTCCTTTCGAGCCGACGGGCACGATCACCGTGTTCTTGACCATTTGCGCCTTCACCAGGCCGAGCACCTCGGTGCGGAAGTCCTCCGGCCGGTCCGACCAGCGCAGGCCGCCACGCGCCACGCGCCCGCCGCGCAGGTGCACGCCCTCGAAGCGCGTCGAGTACACGAAGATCTCGAACAGTGGCTTGGGCGCCGGCAGGTCGGGCACCTTGGCCGCGTCGAACTTGAAGGACAGGAAGTTGCGTCGCCGGCCGCCCGCGTCACGGCGCCAGTAATTGGTGCGCAAGGTGGCCTGGATCAGCGCCAGGTACTGGCGCAGCACGCGGTCCTCGGACAGGTTGGACACGTCGTCCAATGCAGCCTCGATCTCGTGAACCTTGTCTTCCTCGCGCGCCTTCACATCGGGTGCCGGCTGCGGGTCGAAGCGCAGCTTGAAAAGCCCGACCAGCGCCCGCGCGATGTCGGGATGGTTGGCCAGCGTGCCTTCGATGAAGGACTGCGAGAGCGCGAAGCCGATCTGCCGCATGTACTTGGCATAGGCGCGCAGCACCACGATCTCGTGCACCGGCAGTTGCGCAGCCAGGACCAGGCGATTGAAGTCGTCGTTCTCGACCTCGCCGCCCAGCACCGCGCCGAAAGCTTCCTCGAACACCGGGCGCAGCGCATCGACCTCGATCTCGGTATCGCCCGAAGCCGCCTGCAATCCGAAGTCGTGGACCCAGACCGGCGACTCGCCCTGCGGCGCGACGCGATGCGGATGCTCGTCGAGTACCTTCAGGCCCAGGTGCTCGAGCATCGGCAGGCTGGAAGAGAGCGTGAGCGGCTCGCCGCGGCGCAGCACCTTGAAGCGCAGCGTGCCGGGCGGCGCTTCCAGCGGCCGGTAGAGGTTCATGCCCAGGCGCTGGTCGTCGCTCAGCTGCGCCATGAGCTCGATGTCGTGCACTGCGGCGCGGGCCGCGAATTCGTCGCGATAGCCGGGCGGGAAAGCGGCGCCGAAGCGGCGCAGCAAGGCGTTGCCCTGTGCCTCGCCGACGGCCTCGAGCAGCGCCGTCTTCAGGTCGTCGTCCCAGCGCCGGGCGGCAGCGACCAGCTTCTGCTCGAGCTCGCGCACGTCGAAATACGGGATGCCGCCGGGCTTGGTGCGCACCGTGATCTGGATGCGCGCCAGGACCGATTCCGACAGGTGCACGTTGAATTCGGAGCCCGTGCCGTTGAACTCGCGCATCAGGATGTCCTGCCACTTCTGGCGCAGCTCGGTGGTGTAGTTCTCGCGCGGCGCGTAGATCAGGCAGGACAAGAAGCGCTCGAAGGGATCGCGCCGCACGAAGAGGCGGAAGCGCTGGCGCTCGCCCAGGTGCAGGATGCCCATCGCGGTCTGCAGCAAGTCATCGTCGCCGGTCTGGAACAGCTCGTCGCGCGGGTAGGTATCGAGGATGTTGATCAGCGCCTTGCCGGAATGACTGCCCGCCGCCAGGCCCGCGCGCTCGACCACGCTGGCGACCTTGCGGCGCAGCAGTGGGATCTCGGCCGGGTTGGCGCTGTACGCGGTGGAGGTGAAGAGGCCGAGGAAACGGTCCTCGCCGCTCACCTCGCCCTGGTCGTCGAAGCGCTTGACCGCCACGTAGTCCAGGTGGCCGGGCCGGTGCACGGTGGAGCGCGAGGTGGACTTGGTCACCACCAGCAGCTCGGGCCGGCGCGCATGGGCACGGATCTCGGGCGGCAGCGCGGCGAAGGCGGCGTTGGCGGCCGGCGCGGGGGCGTCGCGCAGGATGCCCAGGCTCGATCCGGGCACGATCTTCAGCACGTCCTCGCCATCGACCTTGGCCAGTTCGTGGCTGCGGTAGCCGAGGAAGGTGAAGTGATCGTCGGCCAGCCAGCGCAGGAAGGCCTGGCCCTCGGCCAGTTCCTGCGGGGGGATCGGCGGCGCACGGTCGTCCAGGCCCTGCACGATTGCGAGCACCCGCTCGCGCATCGGCTTGAAGTCGGCCACTGCCTGGCGCACGTCGTCGAGCACGCGCTCGAGATCGGCGGCTAGCGCCTCCATCCGCGCCGGCTCCGGCACGCGATCGACCTCCACGTGGATGAAGGACTCGCGATGCGCATCGGGCGATGCCCCCGTCTCGCTTGCCAGGCCCCGCAGCAGGCCGTCGGCGCCGCGCTCGACCGCAACCAGCGGATGGATGATCAGGTGCAGGGTGAGCCCGTGGCGGTTGACCTCCATCGTCACCGAATCGACGAGGAAGGGCATGTCGTCGTTGACCATCTCGATGATGGTGTGCGTGGACTGCCAGCCGTGCTCCGCGATGGTCGGATTGAAGACCCGCAGCCTGGGGTGCCCCGGCTCGCGTTTGCGCGCGAAGCTCCAGTGCGAGAGCGCGGCGCCGTAGAGATCGGCCACCGGCCGCTCGTCCAGGTCTTCCGGATCCACCTGGCCGAAGTAGCGGCGCACAAAGCCGCAAATCCCTTCCACCGATTCGGCCGGGAGCCTGGCCCGCACCAACTGCTCCACTTGGTCCAGGCGCTCCTGCCTGCGCCCCGCTTCCGTCGTCTGCGCGGTCATCAGCATGCTTGTCTCCGGGTTGGCGTCCGTAATCTACATCGCAATCGGGTTCGCAGGATGACTTGCTTTGCTGGGCTCGCCGTCGGAGACTGGGAGGCTCCAACGGGGGACACGCCATGACCATCGAACTTCAGGCCACAGTGGATGCGCTGGTGCAGAAGGGCAAGGGCATTCTTGCCGCCGACGAAAGCGGACCGACGATCGCCAAGCGCTTCAAGGCCATCGGTGTCGAATCGACCGAAGAAAACCGGCGCGCCTGGCGCAGCCTGGTGCTGGCGACGCCGGGACTCGGCCAGTACGTCAGCGGGGTCATCCTGTACGAGGAGACGCTCGGCCAGCACGGCGACGATGGCGAGCCGTTGCCGCAACTGGCCTCGCGCCTGGGAATCGTGCCGGGCATCAAGGTCGATACCGGCAAGTGCCCGCTGGCGCTGGCGCCCGGCGATGAGATCACGCAAGGCCTGGACGGGCTCGCAGAACGCCTGGAGGGTTACAAGCGGCAAGGCGCACGCTTTGCCAAGTGGCGCGCGGTCTACAACGTGGCGGACCAGCTGCCGAGCCGGGCGGCCATCGAGGCCAATGCCGAGGCGCTCGCGCGCTATGCGGCGGTCTGCCAGGCACAGAATGTGGTGCCGATCGTCGAGCCCGAGGTGCTGATCGATGGCAGTCACACGCAGTCCCGCTGCGCCGAGGTCACGCAGGCCGTTCTTCATGAAGTCTTCGCCGCCCTGCATCGCCACCGCGTCGCGCTCGAGCACATGCTGTTGAAGCCGAGCATGGTGGTGCCCGGCAAGGCGCACGCCATGCAGGCCGAACCGGCGGAGGTGGCCGAGCACACGCTGCGCGTGCTGAGGCGCACCGTGCCGGCGGCGGTGCCTGGCATCAACTTCCTCTCCGGCGGCCAGTCGCCGGCCGAGGCGACGGCCAATCTGAACGCGCTGAACCGGCTCGGACCGCAGCCCTGGCGTTTGAGCTTCTCCTATGGACGTGCGCTGCAGGACACCGCGATGCAGGCGTGGCAAGGGCAGAAGACGCTGGCGCAGCGCGCGCAGCAGGCGCTGCTGAAGCGGGCCAGGTTGAACGGCGCCGCATCGCTCGGGGAGTACGACGCTTCGCTGGAAACTGCCGAGTAGCGCCTGCATTAGCGGCGACTACTGGCCTCGGTGGAGCGGCGTGGTGCGTTCACCTCGCCTTTTCCAGGGTGCAGTGGCGACGGAACAAGACAGGCATGCCTTTCCAAGCCCTCAGCACATCGGCTTTCGCCACACACTCGCCAGCCATGGCTGCTGGTCACGCGGCAACCCGGCCGGTCGATAGTAGTGCGAGAGCGCCTCGAACCCCGCGGCCGACACGTAGCCCTGCCAAGCCTCCAGGTCGTGAAAGGCGCTGTAACGCGCCCCACTCCAGCCCTCCTGGCCCTCGCCGCGCGGATTCGAGCTGAACAGCACGCCGCCCGGCTTCAGTGTCGCGTGCAGCTCCCGCAGCACGCGGGGCAACTCCTGGGTGGGGACATGGAACAGTGCGGCATTCGCGAACACGCCATCGAAGCGGGCGGGCGGCAGATGCAGCGCGAGAAAATTCTGTTCCAGCACCTGGCAGCCGCTATGGGTGCGCGCCATCTCTGCCAGCCGCGCCGCGCCCTCCAGCCCGATGGCCAGATGCCCGAGCCGCTTGAAGGTCAGCAAGTCGCGCCCGGGGCCGCAGCCGAAGTCCAGGATGGCGAAGGGCGGTGGCGCCTCGATGGCCTGGAGCAGCGCCGCGATGTTCTGGCTCACGTCGTGATCGCGCGTGGCGGCCCAGAAGTCCTCGGCTCGCTGGTCGTAGTGGGCGAGCGTCGACGCGGCGATCCGTTCGAGGTCCTCGGCGGTCAGCGCCATGGTGTTGCGGCACGGCCGGAAGATCAGGCGTGCTCGCCCGTGATGTAGTGCTGCAGCTGTTCGATGATGAACTTCTGCTCCGAGATGATGCCCTTGACCAGGTCGCCGATCGAGATCAGGCCGACCAGCCGGTCCTCGTCGTCCAGCACCGGCAGGTGGCGCACACGGTTCTCGGTCATCACCGCCATGCACTCCTCACTGCTTTGCGAGGGATGCACGTAAATGACCGAGGAGGTCATGATCTCGCGCAGCGGGGTCTCCTTGGACGAGCGGGACATCAGCACGACCTTGCGCGCGTAGTCGCGCTCGCTCAGCATGCCGACGATGCGGCCGCCATCCATCACCAGCAGGGCACCGATGTTCTTCTGCGCCATCAGCGCGACGGCCTCGAACACAGAGGCGTCGGGCCCGATGCTGTACACGGCCTGGTCGCCTTTTTCCTTGAGGATTTCTGCCACGGTCTTCATCGCTTGTGCCTCCGAACAGGACGTTGTGCCTGCATGAAAGCACAGCCCGGGCGCGCTCGGCAAGTCCCCCTTAGGACCTCGCCTGGGAGGCTGGCCGCAAGCCGACGGAAGTGCTGGTCAAATTGCGCCGGCGCGGCGCTCAGGCGCCATCGTCTCGATGGATGGGGGGCGGCGACACAATGGGGGGCAGATGAGGGGCGGCCCGGCGTCATGCGCCAGTGCTGCGGGGAGACGGAAGATAGCGACAGTCGCCGGCATCGAGGAACCGCCCAGGCAGGGCGGATGCCGAAGCAACCTCTACCAGCGCCGGTCGACTGTCTGCCTCCATCATGAGCTGCGAGCCTTAGGCCAGCCTTAACATCGACGCCAGAACCCATGCGCCCAGTCGGGTCCACGGGTTTGTGACCTCAGTCGTCCCTGTCGCCCCAGTCGCGGCCTTGGTGGCGATGATGGCGCCAGCGCTCGCCGGGCGGCTCGTAGTATGCGGCCGGCGGGCCGTAGTACACGGGCGCTGGCGTGTAGACCGGCGCCGGACGGTAGTAAGCAGGGGGCGCGGGCTCGTAGTACACCGGCGCGGGCTGCGAATAGACAGGTGCTGGCTGGTAATACACCGGACCCGGATCGGCGATGCCGACCGCGACGCCGGGCACATTGATGCCCAGGGACCAGCTCGTGCCGGCATTGGCCGAGGCGGCAGCAAAGAGGGCGCCGGTGGCTGCGAGAGTGACAGCGGTCCACTTCAGGAAAACAGAGCGACGAAGGTTCAAGAAAAACTCCTGGCGGAGGGCGAAGGCCATCCTTTCAGACTCTAACGTCGGGGCCGAAGCGCAGGCGGACGTCCGCTTCATGAAGAGCGTTGCCAAACGTCACGTCACGAGGGCGCGCCGCGTCGGCCTGATTTTCAGGTCAGCGCGCGAGCGAGGTTCAGCAGCGACCATCCGAGCCCGGCCATGAGCGCCACGATCAGGGCCGCTTTGGTCCAGACGCGCTCCGCTTTCCGCCGACGGAAAGGACCGGAGATCGGAGAGAAGGAGGAAGCCCGCGGCTCCCGATCGGGCCTGTCGGTCCACCAGCCCGTGTTCGTGTCATGTTCATCTTTCATGGGCCGATCTTGGCTCTTTAAGTAGTACTTTGGTAGACCGTGAAAGTGAGCAATGGGACAAAAATGTGAACATTTCCCATCTTGAGTACTCTTGTCTTATAGTGGGCGCACCCTTCGATGACCGAGATGAGGAACTCCAATCATGAATGTGACGCACGGCGATCAAGCCCCTTCGATGAGCTTCGAACCGGTCAGCCCAGCGGTTACGAGCGCGCCTTGGTCGGATCTGCTGATCGAGGCGGGCTTCGTCGGCGTCGTCTTCCTGGTGCTGGCCTTCATCGTCGTCGCGTCCGTCGGGCGATAAGCCGCGCATTCCGTACGTCGCAAACGGAGCATTGACTTGTCTTCGAAGCCCGACCCAGGCACTCTTTCCAGCGCGCGTCGGCCGCGGCCGAGCCGCACTGAATGGATCGATCGTCTCCGGCGGGCGGCGACCACTGAACGGCAATCCAACCCGAATCCGCCCCTGCAAGAAAATCCTGCGGCGGGCGACGATCTGCAAAGGATCGCGAGCGATCGGAAACCGCCTGACGCTCAATAGGGCGTCGCAACGGCCTGGGTACGCCTCGGCCAACAAAAAAAGCCCAAGAGTGTCGGTTCTCTTGGGCTTTTTGCATTGATTCGGAAGCCGTTGAAGGCGCCCTGGCGGAGAGGGTGGGATTCGAACCCACGGTACGGGGATACCGTACGCCTGATTTCGAGTCAGGTACATTCGACCACTCTGCCACCTCTCCGGAGTCTGGTGTTTGTCGAGCCCGCGATTCTAGCAGAGGCTTCAGCGACTCCTCAGGGCCGCAGGATTTCGAGGCCGCCCATGTAGGGCCGCAGCGCCGCCGGCACGACGATCGAGCCGTCGGACTGCTGGTGGTTCTCCAGCACCGCAACCAGCGTGCGTCCGACCGCCAGGCCAGAGCCGTTGAGGGTGTGCACCAACTCGTTCTTGCCCTGCGCGTTCTTGAAGCGGGCCTGCAGGCGCCGCGCCTGGAAGGCCTCGCAGTTGGACACCGAGCTGATCTCGCGGTAGGTGTTCTGCGCCGGCAGCCAGACCTCGAGATCGTAGGTCTTGGCGGCGCCGAAGCCCATGTCGCCGGTGCACAGCAGCACCACGCGGTAAGGCAGATCCAGCGCCTGGAGCACCGCCTCGGCATGGGTCGTCATGGCCTCCAAAGCCTCGTAGCTCTTCTCCGGATGCGTGATCTGCACCATCTCGACCTTGTCGAACTGGTGCTGGCGGATCATGCCGCGCGTGTCGCGGCCGGCGCTGCCCGCCTCCGAGCGGAAGCACGGCGTATGCGCGGTCAGGCGGATCGGCAGTTGCGCCTCGGGCAGGACCTCGTCGCGTACAAAGTTCGTGAGCGGCACCTCGCTGGTTGGGATGAGGTAGAGGGCCGAATGGTCGGGCGCGGGCTCACCGTCCTGCCCGCCCTTCTTGGCCGCGAACAGGTCGCCCTCGAACTTCGGCAACTGGCCGGTGCCGCGCAGCGTGTCGGCATTGACCACGTAGGGCACGTAGCACTCGGTGTAGCCGTGCTGCTGGGTCTGGATGTCGAGCATGAACTGCGACAGCGCCCGATGCAGCCGCGCGATCGGCCCTTTCATCACGGTGAAGCGCGAGCCCGCGAGCTTGACGCCGGTCTCGAAGTCCAGCCCCAGCGGCGTCCCCAGGTCGACGTGGTCGCGCGCCTCGAAGCCAAGTGCCGGCGCATCGGCGCCGTTGCCGCCCTTCGGGCTCCAGCGCCGGACTTCGAGATTCGCGCTTTCGCTGTCTCCCAGGGGTACGCTCGCGTGCGGCAGGTTCGGCACCGCGAGCAGCAGCGCCTGCAGCTCGGGCTGTATCGCCTCGAGCCGCGTGACGGAAGACTCCTGCTCTGCCTTGAGCGCATTGACCTCGGCCATGAGCGCGTCCACCGATTCGCCCTTGGCCTTCAACGGGCCAATCTGTTTGTTCAGCTGGTTGCGGCGGGCCTGCAGCTCCTCGGTGCGAGTCTGCAAGGTCTTGCGCTCGGCCTCGAGTGCGCTGAAGCTGGCAACATCGAGAAAGGTCTGGTTCTTCTTTCGGGCTTCGAGGCGGGCAACGACCGATGCGAGGTCCTTGCGTAACAGAGTGATATCGAGCATTCGGGGATTTTAGGCGGGGGCGTAGGATCGTTTTCCCCTCTACAACCAACCCAAGGAGATTCGATGGAAGCCTATCTGTCTTTCAACGGAAACGCCGCCGAAGCGCTCGCCTTCTATGCCAAGAGCCTGGGTGGCAAGATCCTCTTCAGCATGACCTTCGGCGAAAGCCCAATGGCCAAGGAGACGCCGGACACGCACAAGAACAAGATCATGCATGCCACGCTCGAAGCGCGCGGCAAGCAGATCATGGCCTCCGATATCCCGCCTGGCATGCCCTTCGACGGGTACAGGGGCTTTTCGCTCTCGGTTCAGGCCAAGGACGTGAAAGAAGGCGAGCAGTTGTTCAAGACGCTGTCCGAGGGCGGCAAGATCACGATGCCGTACGCAGCCACCTTCTGGTCCCCGGGCTTTGGCATGCTCGAAGACAAGTTCGGCGTGCCCTGGATGGTCAACGTCGACCAGCCGCAGACCTGATCGTTCGCAGCCTCTTCAGGCCAGGCTTGCCGGGTCCACGTTCGCGCCGCAGACGATCAGGCAGATCCTCTCGCCTTCGCGCGGTGCATAGGCACCCGCGTGCAGCGCGGCCAGCGGCAGGGCCGCGGCCGGCTCGACGGCCAGCTTGAGTTCCTTCCACAACCATTGCTGCGCAGCGCGGATCGCCTCGTCCGGCAGCAGCAAGGCGTCGCGCACCTGGCGTTGCGTGATGTCCCAGGCGAAGGCACCGATGCGCCGCGCCCCGAGCGAATCGGCGGCGACGCCGCCCACCTCCACGTCGACCGGCCTGCCAGCCGCGCGTGCGCGAAAAAGCGTGGGCGCGCGTTCGGGCTCCAGCGCCACCACGCGACTGCGCCGCTCGAACCAGGCCGCCAGGCCTCCGATCAACCCGCCGCCGCCCACGCTGACCAGTACCGCGTCGGGCGAACCGGCTTCTTCCTCGATCTCGCGGCCCAGCGTGCCGGCGCCTGCGACCACCTCGGCCTGATCGTAAGCATGGGTGAGCAAGGCGCCGCTCTCGCGCTGCCGCTCCAGGCAGGCCGCCAGCGCATCGGCATACACCTCGCCACCCACCACCAGCGAGGCTCCGAGCGCGCGCAGCTTCGCGCGCTTGGCTTCGGGCGAGACGGTGGGGAGGAACACCTCGCAATGCACGCCCAGCGCCTGCGCCGCCGCGGCGGTCGCGATGCCGGCATTGCCGCCCGAGGCCACGATCGCGCCACTGGCGGGAATCTCGTTGGCAAGCAGCCGGTTCATCATGCCGCGCGCCTTGAAGCTGCCGCCGACCTGCAGATGTTCGAGCTTGAGCCAGAGCTCGACGCCCGGCACCTCGATGCCCAGCGCGCGGCCCGGCAGTTTCCACAGCGGCGTCTTGCGAAGGAAATGCGGGGCGCGTTCGCGCATGCGCCGGGCGGCTGCATCGATGTCGCGGCGCCAGTCGATGGCTGCGGCGCTCGTCACGAGATATGGCCCGGGGCGGGCATATGGTCGAGCTTCAGGCCCTTGGGCAACGGAAACTTCAGCGTCTCCTCGATGCCGTCCATCTTGCGCACCGACACAGCGCCCAGCGCCTTGATGCGATCGATCACCTCGCGCACCAGCACCTCCGGGGCGGAAGCGCCGGCCGTGAGACCCACGCGTGCCTTGCCCTCGAACCATTCGGGCTTCAATTCGGCGGCAGAGTCGACCATGTAGCTTTCCGTGCCCAGGCGCTGCGCCAACTCGCGCAAGCGGTTGCTGTTGGAACTGGTCGGGCTGCCGACCACGATCACCAGGTCCACTTGCGGGCTGAGCAGCTTGACGGCGTCCTGGCGGTTCTGGGTCGCATAGCAGATGTCCTGCTGCTTGGGCTCGCGCACCTTCGGAAAGCGCGCGCGCACCGCAGCCGAGATTTCAGCCGCGTCATCCACCGAGAGCGTGGTCTGCGTGACGACCGCGAGCTTTTCGGTCTGTGCAGGCTGCACGCGCGCCACGTCGGCCACGTCCTCGACGAGGTGAATGCCGCCGGACAGCTGGCCCATCGTGCCCTCCACCTCGGGGTGTCCTTTATGTCCGATCATGATGAATTCGTAGCCCTCTTTCGCGAGCTTGGCGACCTCGACATGAACCTTGGTTACCAGCGGGCAGGTTGCGTCGAAGATTTCGAAGCCGCGCGCCCGCGCCTCGGCCTGCACGGCCTTGCTCACGCCGTGGGCGCTGAACACCAGCGTGGCCCCGGGCGGCACCTCAGCCAGGTCCTCGATGAAGACCGCGCCCTTGGCCTTGAGCTCGTTGACGACGTAGGTGTTGTGCACGATCTCGTGGCGCACGTAGATGGGCGCTCCGAATTTGGCGATGGCGCGCTCGACGATCTCGATCGCACGATCGACGCCGGCGCAAAAGCCGCGCGGCTCGGCAAGGATGACTTCCTGGACCGTGCTCATCTCACAGCACTCCGATCAGCTGCACTTCGAAGCTGACCGGCTGGCCTGCCAGCGGATGGTTGAAGTCGAAGCGCACCGCAGTCTCGCTGGCCTCGACCACTGCGCCGGCGTAGCTGCCGCTGCCGTCGGGTGTGGGGAACTGCACGACGTCGCCGACCGCGTACTGCTCGTCGGGGTCGCCCATCTGGGCGAGCAGCTTGCGTGCCACCCACTGCTGCATCTCGGGGTTGCGATCGCCGAAGGCCTCGCCGGCCGGCAGCTCGAAAGTGACGTGGGTGCCTTCGGCCAGTCCGATCAGACGTTGCTCGACCGCGGGCGACAGCTCGCCGGTCCCCAGCGAGAGCGTGGCCGGCTTGTCGCCGAAAGTGTTGATGATGTCGCCCTCCGGTCCCGCCAGGCGATAGTGCAGCGTGAGGAAGGAGCCGGGTGCCACGACAGTGGCTGATGGGGTGGAGGACACGGTCGGGGATGGCTATAGACTCGGGGCCTGTATTTTAGGGAGCGGGCCAAACGCCCATGACGGCCATGTCTTTCAACGATCTTCCTCTGCAGGCGCGACCGCGCGAAAAGCTCATGGCGCAGGGGCCCGGCGCGCTCGCCGATGCCGAGCTCCTGGCGCTGTTGCTGCGCACGGGCCTTCCCGGCAAGAACGTGCTGCAGCTCGCGCACGAGCTGCTGGAAGGCTTCGGCGGCCTCAACGGCCTGCTGCATGCCGGACTGGAAGACCTGAAGCGCATCAAGGGCCTGGGCGGTAGCGCCAAGCGCAGCAATCTGGCTGCCGTTCTCGAACTCGCTCGACGCGCGGTGGCCCAGCGCCTCAGGGAGCGCGCGCTGTTCGAATCGCCCGAAGCGGTCAAGCACTACGTCCAATTGCAACTGGCTTCACGGCCGCACGAAGTCTTCGCCGCGCTTTTTCTCGATGCCCAGCACCGCCTGATCGCCCTGGAAGAACTTTTCCGCGGCACCCTGACGCAGACCAGCGTCTACCCACGCGAAGTCGTGTCACGCGCCCTGCACCACCATGCCGCGGCGGTGATCCTGGCGCACAACCATCCGAGCGGATGCGTCGAGCCCTCGCGCGCCGACGAGTCCCTGACGCAAACGCTTCGGGCCGCGCTGGCGCTGATCGACGTGCGCGTGCTGGACCACGTGATCGTCGCCCCCGGCCAATCGCTGTCGATGGCCGAGCGCGGCCTCATCTGAGGTCCCGGCGCGAAGGACTTATCCTTCCGATGATGCCGAGAAGCAAGCCTCCAGCGCTCAAGAGCCTCGCCGATCTCAAAGGCGTGCAGAAGACCCTGTCCGAGCAGCGCGAGCGCAAAGCCGCCGAGGCGGCTTTGCACGCCGCGGCCGAGAAGAAGCGCGCCGCCGAGCAGGACCTGTTCTCGCGCGCCATAGGCGCCACGCAGCCGCTGCGGCGCCGCCCCGCCGTTGCACTGGCGCCCGAGCCGCCGGCGCCCCTGCCCGTGCAGAAGCAGCTCGACGAAGAGCGCGTGCTGCGCGAGTCGCTGTCCGACGAATTCGACGTCACCACCTTGCTCGACGCCGACGACGCCATGAGCTTTCGCCGCCCCGGCATCCACAACGACGTCACGCGCAAGCTGCGCGCCGGCGAATGGAGCATCCAGCGCGAGATCGACCTTCACGGCATGCGCAGCGACGAGGCGCGGGAAGCCCTGGGCGAGTTCATCCGCGAGGCAGGCAAGCAGGGGGTGCGCTGCGTGCGCGTGGTGCACGGCAAAGGCCTGGGCTCTCCCGGGCGCCAGCCGGTGCTCAAGGCCAAGGTGCAGCGCTGGCTGATCCAGAAGAGCGAGACGCTGGCGTTCGTGCAGGCCAAGCCGGCCGAAGGCGGGGCCGGGGCGCTGGTGGTGCTGCTGACGCCGATCCGGCGCTGAAGTGAAGGCGGCGCCGCAGGCCGGTTCATGGCCTGCAGCATTGCGAGTACACGCAGAGATGCGCGGGCCCGGGCCGACTTACCCGCCTCGGTTGCGCATCCAGTCCGCGGTCTGGAAGAAGGAGTCGCGCAGGCGAGCGCGCAATCCTTCGGGCACCTGTGTCTCGCCCATCGCCTGATCCATGCACGCGAGCCATTGGTCGCGCTCCCGGATGCCGATGGTATGGCCCCCGATGCTCTGCGGCAGGTGACGCGCACGCAGCATCGGATGCCCGAAGCGATCGGTGTAGTGCTGCGGCCCGCCCAGCCAGCCGCACAGGAACCAGAACAGCCGCTGCCGCGCGTTCTCCAGCGAGGGACCGTGCACCGCGCGCAGTTGCGCGTAGGCCGGCTCCAGCTCCATCAGGTCATAGAAGCGCTCGACCAGCGCATGGACCTTCTCTTCGCCGCCGATCCATTCGAAGGGCGTGTCGAAGGGCGGCTTTTCGTGGATTTGCATGGCGGCAGTATGCATATGTGAAAGAGCTATTTCACGGCGCAGGCTTTTGTTGTTAAGGTGCGGACCCCTTTCCCCAGGAGAACACGATGCGCTTCCGTTTCGCTGCCGCCGCCTTCGCAGCGGCCGCCCTGCTCGCCGGCACCATCGTCCATGCCGATCAGCTGGACGACATCAAGAAGAAGGGCCAGCTGGTCGTCGGCGTGCTCGGCACCGACGAGCCCGCCACTTTCATCGACCCGAAGACGCGCGAGATCATCGGCTACGAAGTCGACCTGGTGAACGCCATCGGCAAGAAGATCGGCGTCAAGCCGGTGCTCAAGCAGATCGCCGTGGCGGCGCGCATTCCCGAGTTGCAGCAGGGCCACGTGGATCTGATCGCGGCGGGCCTCACGCACAACAAGGAGCGCGAGTCGCAGATCGACTTCTCGCTCACGACCTTCGTGACCGGCCAGAAGGCCATCGTCAAGAAGGACAGCGGCATCACCGAGGTGCCGCAGCTCGCGGGCAAGAAGGTGCTGACCATCCGCGGCGGCACGCAGGAGCCCAACATCAAGAAGGCCGTTCCCGGCGCCGAAGTCGTGACCTTCGATACCAGCCAGCAGGCCTTCCAGGCGCTGCAGCAGGGCAAGGGCGTGGGTTATGTCGACGACGAAGCCGCGCTGCTCAACAGCTACGCCAAGCTGGGCCCGCAGAGGGCGCAGTACGTCGTACTCAAGCAGAACCTGAGCACCGAGGCGCTGGCGATCGGCATCAGGAAAGGCGAGACCCGGCTCAAGAAGGTGGTGGACGACACGCTGCGCGAACTCGAGACATCGGGCGAGGCCGAGAAGATCTTCTTCAAGTGGTACGGCCCGAAGACCAAGTCCGGCTTCGAGACGCGCAGCTTCAAGATCGAGACCGACAAGATCGACGGCTGAAGAAGGCATGAACATCGTGTTCGGCGGCGCAGCGGCCGGCTCGCGCTATGCCGCCGACGCGAGAACCGCGCAACACGCATGAAATACCTGGCCGCTTATCCGACGGCGCTGCGCGCGCAGGTCGAACAGCTCATGACGCAAGGGCGGCTCGGCGAGTGGCTGCTGAAGCGTTACGAAAGCGTGCACGGCATCCGGACGGACCGCGCGCTCTACGACTACGTGAGCGGACTGAAGAACGAGTTCCTGCGCAATGCCGAGCCGCTGGCCAAGGTCGCCTTCGACAACAAGCTGCACGTGATACGCAATGCGCTCGGCACCCACACGACGATCTCGCGCGTGCAGGGCAGCAAGCTCAAGGCGAAGCGCGAGATCCGGGTGGCCAGCCTGTTCAAGGACGTGCCGATCCAATGGCTGCGGATGATCGTGGTGCACGAACTGGCGCACACGAAGGAACGCGAACACGACAAGGCCTTCTACCAGCTCTGTACCTATATGGAGCCGGACTATCACCAGTTCGAGTTCGACCTGCGCCTCTACCTGACGTACCTGGAGAGCGGCGGTCCCGCCCTGTGGGCGGCGGCAGCCTGAGCAGGCGTCAAATGCTGGACAGCGTCGCAGCTGCCTGCCGGTAGGCCGGCGAGCGCATGAGATCGTCCCAGCCGAGCGCATCGCCCCGCGGCAGGAGGCAGCGCCGACGCGCTTCGCGGATGGCCTCCGGCTTCCAGCGGCCGTCGCGGCGCGCCGCCGCGAAGCCCTCGAGGACTTCGTCGAGCACCTTGCCGTCGCCCAGGCTCTGGTTGCACAGCAGCGCGAGGTCGCACCCCGCGTCGAGGGCGGCGAGCGCGGCATCGGTATAGCTCAGCAGCTGGCCCTGGATGCTGCGCGCGGCTTCCATGCTGAGGTCGTCGCTGAACACCGCGCCTTCGAACCCCAGTTGACCGCGCAGGATGTGCTGAAGCCACTTCGAGGAAAAGCCGGCGGGACGGGCATCGACCTTCGGATAGATCACATGCGCGGGCATCACGGCCGCCAACGTGCCGCCCAGCCAGTCGTAAGGCCTTGCATCGTCCGCCAGGATGGCCTTCCGGCTGCGGCGGTCCACGGGAATGGCCACGTGCGAATCGGCGCGCACGAATCCATGCCCGGGAAAATGCTTGCCGCAGTTCGACATGCCCACCTGCAGCAGGCCGTGCGCCAGGCTGCGCGCGAGCATGGCAACGACGCGCGGATCGCGATGGAAGCTGCGGTCGCCGATCACACTGCTTTCGCCATGGTCGAGATCGAGCACCGGCGTGAAGCTGAAGTCCACACCGCAGGCGCGCAACTCCGCGGCGAGCACGTGTCCGCAAGCCGCGGCCGCCTGGGTAGCACGCATGGCGTCACGCATCCAGAGCTCGCCCAGCGTGCGCATGGAGGGCAGCCGGGTGAAGCCGTCGGTGCGGAAGCGCTGCACCCGCCCTCCCTCGTGGTCGACACAGATCAGGAGGTCGGGCCGCAGCGCCTTGATCTCGGCGTTGAGCGCGCTCATCTGGGCGCGGTCTCGCCAGTTGCGCGCGAAATGGATCACGCCTCCCACCAGCGGATCGGCAAGGCGGCGGCGATCGGCCGCGTTCAACGCGGTGCCGGCGACGTCGATGATCAAGGGGGCGTGGTCAGGATTGCGGTCTGTCATGGCTTGCGTTCGATCACGACGAAGCTCGCCGCGTAGTCGGTTTCATCGGTCACCGTGACGTGCGCGACCAGGCCTTCGGCCTCGAACCAGTCCTTGAGCGCGCCGTGAAGCACGAGCACGGGCTTGCCGCTGCGCTGGTTCGCAATTTCGCAAAGCCGCCAGCTCATCGGCATGCGCATGCCCTTGCCGATGGCTTTGCTGAAGGCCTCCTTCGCGGAAAAGCGCGTCGCGAGGTAGCGCAAGCCGCGCTTCGGCCAGCGAGCGCTGCGTGCTCGCCAGACCTCGAGTTCGGCGTCGCACAGCACTCGCTGCGCGAAGCGCTCACCTTGGCGCTCGAAAGTCGCGGCGATGCGGCGGATGTCGCAAATGTCGGTGCCGATGCCGTAGATCACGCGGCCTCTCGAATACAGCGCAGGTAGTCGCGCGTGGCCGCGGCGTAGCCGAGCTCCAGGGCATCGGAGACGAAGGCATGGCCGATCGAGACCTCGCGCACGCCGCGCGCGGCGCGCAGAAAGTCCGTGAGGTTGTCGCGGCTGAGGTCATGGCCGGCGTTGACTTCCAGGCCGGCCGCCTGCGCCGCACGGGCCGCTTCCGCATAGAGCTCCAGCACCGCGTCGGCCTTGGAGGTGCCGCGCGAGGCGGCGTAGCCCTCGGTGTAGAGCTCGATGCGGTCCGCGCCGACGGCCTTGGCGGCGGCCATCATGTCCGGCTCCGGGTCCATGAACAGGCTCACACGCACGCCGAGCGTCTTGGCCTCGGCGATCAGCGGCCGCAGGCGATCGGCATCGTCGGGAAAGGTCCAGCCGTGGTCGCTGGTCGACTGGGCCACGTCGTCGGGGACGAAGGTCGCCTGGTGCGGGCGCAGCTCGCGCACGAAGTCCATCAGGTTGTGGAAGGGATTGCCCTCGATGTTGAACTCGGCCTGGGGCCAGTCCTTGCGCAGGAGCTCCGACAGGTCCTGCACGTCCTGCGGGCGGATGTGCCGCTGGTCGGGCCGGGGATGCACCGTGATGCCATGCGCGCCGGCATCCAGGCACAGCGCGGCGGCGAAGAGCACGCTGGGGATCCCGAGCGAGCGCGTATTGCGCACCAGCGCGACCTTGTTGAGGTTGATCGACAGTGAAGTGCTCATAGGGCTTGCAAGTCTTTCATCATCTGGCGCGTGCGCAGCGTGCTCACCCCGCAATGGTAGTGGAGCAATGCGCGCAGCTGGTTGCGCAGCGCGCTGCTGGCGCCGGCAGTCATCGTCGCCACCTGGCGCAGCGTGGCGGCCAGCGGCGCGCGCTCCTCCAGGGTGCGCTGCAACGCCTCCCATTCGGCACCCGCGAGCGCGGACTCCTCCTCGGCGGCCCGACGCAAGCCGGCCTCGGGCACGAGCACGTAGCGCGCTTGCGGCTCCAGCGGCGCCAGCGTGAGCGTATCGACATCGAGCGTCGGCAGCAGCCCGACTTCGCGCAGAAGCAGGAGTTCGAAAGCGCGCAGCGCGGCAGCGTGGGTGGCGCCCTGCGCCCCGCCGTGGTCGCCTGCCAACACCTGTACCACCACGGCATAGCCGTCGAACAACGCCTCGTGCGCGTCCTCGCGCGCCAGCAAGCGAAGGAGCAGCTCGTTGAGGTAGTAGCCCGACAGCAGCGCCTCGCCGGTCGGCATCACATGGCCACCCATCCACTCGGCCCCCTTGAGCGTGCGGATCTCGGCATCGCCGCCGTAGCTCACTTGCAGCGGCTGGAGCGGCAGCAGCACCGGCCGGAAGTTGGAGCTGGGGCGCTTGGCCCCCTTGGCGACCAGGGCAATGCGGCCATGGTGGCGGGTGAACACCTCCAGGATCAGGCTCGACTCGCTCCAGTCGTAGCGGTGCAGCACATAAGCCGGTTCATGCGAAATACGGTGGGTTGCCATTCGCCCTCAGGCGTACTCATTCATAGCCGAAGGAACGCACCCGCGCCTCGTCGTCGGCCCAGCCGGAACGCACCTTGACCCACAGTTCGATGAAGACCTTGGCGTCGGCGAGCTTTTCGAGCTCCTGGCGTGTCTCCGTACCGATACGCTTGATGCGCTCGCCCTTGTCGCCGATCACCATCGCCTTGTGGCTGTCGCGCTCGACGACGATGGTGGCGGCGATGCGCAGCAGGCGCTTCTGGCCCTTTTTGGCGGGCGGCTCTTCCTCGAACTTGTCGATCACCACGGTCGATGTGTAGGGCAGCTCGTCACCAGTCAGGCGGAACAGCTTTTCTCGCACCAGCTCGCTGGCGAGGAACTGCTCGCTGCGGTCGGTGAGCTCGTCCTCGGAATACCACCATGCCTGTTCCGGCAGGTACTTTTCGCAGATCCCGAACAGGCGCTCGATGTCCTTGGGGTTCTTGGCCGACATCGGCACGAATTCGGCGAAGGCGTGCCGGCCCTGCATTTCCTGCAGCCAGGGCGCCAGTTCGCTGCGGCGAGCCACGTTGTCGAGCTTGTTGGCGATCAGCACGGTCGGGATGCCGGTGCCTAGCAGCTTCAGAACGCGCTCATCGGCCCCGGTGAAGCTGCCGGCCTCGACCACGAACAGGATGAGGTCGACATCGGAGACTGCACCCACCACGGTCTTGTTGAGCGAGCGGTTGAGCGCGTTGGCATGCAGCGTCTGGAAGCCTGGCGTGTCGACGAAGACGAACTGCGTCGCTCCCCGCGTGCGCATGCCGGTGATCCGGTGCCGCGTGGTCTGCGCCTTGCGCGAGGTGATGCTGATCTTCTGGCCGACCAGTGCGTTGAGCAGCGTCGACTTGCCCACGTTGGGCTTGCCGACGATGGCCACCAGCCCGCAGCGTTGACCGGAGGAGGCATCCGGCTGTGCGCCCTCTGCGGGAGGGAGCGGGCCGGATTCGATGGAAGGGTTCATTGGGATGCCTTTGCAGCGCCGCCGCGCGCCTTGAGCCGGATCAACATGGCAGCCGCCGCAGCCTGCTCGCCAGCGCGGCGCGACCCGCCGATGCCGCGTTCGCGCAAGCTCAGGTCGGGCACCTCGCATTCGACGTCGAAAGTCTGCTTGTGCGCCGCGCCCAGCGTGCCGATCACGCGGTAGACCGGCAGCTTCATTTTGTGGCCCTGCAGCCATTCCTGCAATTCAGTCTTGGGGTCCTTGGCCGCCGCGTCCATGCGCGGCGTGATGGCCACCGACTCGTAGAGCCGCCGCACCAGCGCCTGCGCCGGGCCATAGCCGGCGTCGAGGTAAACGGCGCCGATCAGCGCCTCCAGGGCATCGGCGAGGATCGAGGGGCGATTCGGTCCGCCGGAGCGCGCCTCCCCTTCGCCAAGCCGCAACAGCGGGGACAGCGCCAGCTTGACCGCCAGCTGATGAAGGGTGTCTTGCTTGACCAGGTTGGCCCGCACGCGGGAAAGATCCCCTTCCGGCAGTTGCGACAGCCGCTCATAGAGCAGGTGGGCGACCGCGAGGTTGAGCACCGAATCGCCCAGGAACTCGAGCCGCTCATTGTGGTCGGCCGAAAAGCTGCGGTGCGTGAGCGCACGCTGCAGCAGCCGCGGGTCGGAAAAGGAATGCTGGATGCGCGCCTGCAGCGCACCAAGGTCACCGCCCGTCACAGCCGGCCCGCTGCGGCGCCGACCCGGGGCAGGCGCGCCCCCCCGATAGGGCGAGGCAAGGGCTCGACTGCGATCCGGTAGCTTGCCATTTCAGCGCGATTGGCCTTCGTACTTCAGCGTCAGATAGGCCGGCCCGAACAGATGGATCTCGCGCTGGTAGGCGAAGGACACCACGACCTTGTCGCCGACCTTCTTGACGTCGAGGTCCTTGCCGGCGACGGACTGGAAGTCGTCGATGGCCTGTGCGCGATCGAAGATCGCCCGCACCTCGGGAACCGTCGTACCCTCCTTGGCCTTGTTCGCCGCCTTGGTGATCGCCTGGTACTCGATCAAGGTCGGAATGACCTGAGCCACCACCACGCCGACACAGGCCAGCACGATGGCGACGAACAGCAGCCCGATAAAGGAGATGCCGCGCTGGCGCCCCTTGGATTGACTAGCTCTCATGCCCTCATTTCCTCCAAAACCTCGATTATTGGAATCCGCCGATGCGCTTGAGGTCGCCGAAATTCATCCAGATGAAGAAGGCCTTGCCCACGATGTTCTTGTCCGGCACGAAGCCCCAGTAGCGCGAATCGAGCGAGTTGTCGCGGTTGTCGCCCATCATGAAGTAGTGGCCGGGCGGCACCTTGCACACAACGCCCTCGACACTGTAGCGGCAATTTTCCTGGTTCGGGAACGCCATGATCTCGGCCTCCGACAGGCCGGCACGGCGGCCCTCGTCGTTGAGGAGCATGTGATGCTTGCCGCCCAGGTCCTCGGAATACTGCTTGAGGTAGCGCATCGCCTCCTCGTCGAAATAATCCGGCACCGGCTGCTTGCTGACCGGCTGGCCATTGATGGTGAGCTTCTTGTTGAGGTACGCGACTTCATCGCCAGGCACGCCGATCACGCGCTTGATGTAGTCCATGCTGGGCTTGGGCGGATAGCGGAACACCATCACGTCGCCGCGGGCCGGCGGGGTGCCCTCGGTGATCTTGGTGTTGATGACGGGCAGGCGCAGGCCATAGGTGAACTTGTTGACCAGGATCAGGTCGCCCGTCAGCAGCGTGGGCATCATCGAGCCCGAGGGAATTTTGAAGGGCTCGACCAGGAAGGAGCGAAGCAGGAACACGGCCAGGATCACGGGAAACAGGCCCGCGGTCCAGTCCAGCCACCAGGGCTGCATGAGCAGGCGCTCGTGCGCCTTCGGGTCCGTGGTGTCGACCTGGGTGATGCCCTGGCGGGCCAGTTCTTCGCGCCGCCGGGTCAGGGAGCCTTCCAGCGCCTCGGCCGCCTTTCGGCGGCGCGGCAGGAAGTAGAAGCGCTCCGCCAGCCAGTACAGGCCAGTGACGACCGTCGCAAGAAACAGCAGCAGGGCGAAATTGCCTTCGACCGCGCCGAAGTACCAAGCACCGATATAACCGACGAAAGCCGCAAGGATCAGGGAGGTGAGAAATGCCATCGATGCCGTGTTCTTAGTCTTCGACCTGCAGGATGGCGAGAAAGGCCTCTTGCGGGACCTCGACCGAGCCGATCTGCTTCATTCTTTTCTTGCCCGCTTTCTGCTTTTCGAGCAGCTTGCGCTTGCGGGTGATGTCGCCGCCGTAGCACTTGGCGAGCACGTTCTTGCGCAGGGCCTTGATTGTCTCACGCGCAATGATGTTGGCCCCGATGGCGGCCTGGATCGCAACGTCGTACATCTGGCGGCTGATGATCTCGCGCATCTTGGAAACGACGGCCCGGCCGCGGAACTGGCTCTGGCTGCGGTGCACGATGATCGAGAGCGCATCGACCTTTTCGCCATTGAGCAGGATGTCGACCTTCACGACGTCTGATGCCCGGTATTCCTTGAACTCGTAGTCCATCGAGGCATAGCCGCGGCTGACCGACTTCAGCTTGTCGAAGAAGTCCAGCACGATTTCGCCGAGCGGCATCTCGTAGGTCAGCATGACCTGCCGGCCGTGGTAGGCCATGTTCATTTGCACGCCGCGCTTCTGGTTGGCCAGGGTCATGACCGAGCCCACGTACTCCTGCGGCATGTAGAGATGAACGGTGACGATCGGCTCGCGGATCTCCGCCATGCGGCCGACGTCGGGCATCTTGGAGGGGTTCTCGACCATGATCACTTCGCCGTCGTTCTTCACGACCTGGTAGACCACGCTGGGCGCTGTGGTGATCAGGTCCTGGTCGAACTCGCGTTCCAGGCGCTCCTGCACGATCTCCATGTGCAGCAGGCCCAGGAAGCCGCAGCGGAAGCCGAAGCCCAACGCCTGGGACACCTCCGGTTCGTAATGCAGCGATGAATCGTTGAGCTTGAGCTTTTCCAGCGCGTCGCGAAGCGAGTCGTACTCGCTCGCCTCGGTCGGGTAGAGGCCGGCGAACACCTGCGGCTGGATCTCCTTGAAGCCGGGCAAGGCCTCGGTGGCCGTGGCGGCAGCGCCGCCGGTGCCGGTCTTGATCTGCGTGACCGTGTCGCCCACCTTCGCTGCCTGCAGTTCCTTGATGCCGGCAATGATGAAGCCGACCTCCCCTGCCTCGAGCGACTGGCGGGTTTCGGTTGCCGGGGTGAAGACGCCAAGACTGTCAGCGTTGTAGCTCGCGCCCGAGGCCATCATCTTGATCCGGTCGCCCTTCGCCAGCCGGCCGTCGACCACGCGCACCAGCATCACCACGCCGACATAAGCGTCGAACCAGCTGTCGATGATCATTGCGCGCAATGCCGCGTCCGGATTGCCGCGCGGCGGCGGCACTTTGGCCACGATGGCCTCGAGAATTTCGTCGATGCCCATGCCGGTCTTCGCGGAGCAAGGGATTGCGTCGCCGGCATCGATGCCGATCACGTCCTCGATCTCGGCCTTCGCGTTCTCGGGGTCCGCCTGCGGCAGGTCCATCTTGTTGAGCACCGGCACGACCTCGACGCCGAGATCAAGCGCGGTGTAGCAGTTGGCGACCGTCTGCGCTTCGACGCCCTGGCTCGCATCGACGACGAGCAGTGCGCCTTCACATGCGGAGAGCGAGCGACTCACTTCATAAGAGAAGTCGACATGACCTGGCGTGTCGATCAGATTGAGGTTGTAGACCTGCCCATCGTGTGCCTTGTAGTGCAGTGCCGCGGTCTGCGCCTTGATGGTTATCCCACGCTCCTTCTCGATGTCCATCGAGTCGAGGACCTGCGCTTCCATGTCGCGCTCCGCGAGACCTCCGCAGCGCTGGATCAAACGGTCTGCGAGCGTCGACTTGCCATGATCGATGTGCGCAATGATCGAGAAATTTCTGATGTGATTCATCAACGGGAACGCTTAAGTACTTGAATTGGCTCGTGCGCAGCAGGCGACCGGCAAGAAAAAAGGGCGCGTCCCCAAGAGACGCGCCCTGAACCAACAAGCAATGGCAACTGCAGTAGTTGGAACTTCATTGTAGGCAAAAAGGGGGGCGCGTACAGCGAGGCCGGGGTCTGGGATCGGTCGTTGCAGGTCAGCAACATGGCACTTGTAAACAACTTATCAACAGGGTCGGTGGACCAGTTCCTTAACAACTTGTGGGCGATCTGTGGAGCAGCGGTGGACGGCACTCTGGAATCTCGCATGGTGGAGAGGGCTCGGCCGCTTATGCAGTGGCGAGGACCCGAGCGGAACCTATTCTACCGAAAATGGTCGTTAGCGACCCGCAAAGTTAGTGATTACAAACTTATTTTCGTCCTCTGAAGTGCCAAAAGTTTTTTCACAACGGGTTGCGGGAACACCAAAAACCGAGCGAAAAAAAGCCCCAAACCCGACTGCAGGATGGGGCCACTTGACGTTGAACGCCGATTCAGCGTGAGGGGCGGATCAAGGCGTACTGGGCCCATTCGCCCCGACGGAAAAGCACGCTCACGGGCTTGTTCTTGTCAGCCTTCACCAGGGCGGACTCGAACTCTTTGGCATTGGCCACTTCCGAGTTATTGATGGCCAGCACGATGTCCCCCTCCCGCAGGCCTGCCCGAGTCGCGGCATCGGTGGCGGATTCGATCTTCACGCCGCCCTTCAGCTTGAGCTCTTTTTTCTGCGCCTCCGTCAGGTCGCTGACGGCAAGGCCCAGCGACTTGGCGGCGGCGGATGCCGACGGCTTGGCCGGCTGCTCCTCGCGCTCTGACGTCCGAGTCGGCTTGTCAGGCTCGATCTCGGCGATCACCACGCTCAGGTCGCGCGAATTTCCTCGACGAAACACGGTCACGGTGCTCTTGGTGCCCGGTTTGGTATTGCCCACGAGGCGCGGTAGATCGCTGGGCTTCTCGATGGCCTTGCCATCGAAACGGGTGATGATGTCGCCAGGCTCAATGCCAGCCTTCTCGCCCGGCGAGCCGGCCTCCACCCCACGGACCAATGCCCCTTGCGCCTTGCCGAGTCCGAGGGATTCGGCCACGTCCTTCGTGACTTGATCGATCTGCACGCCGATCCGCCCGCGCGAGACACGGCCGTTGGAGCGAAGCTGATCGCTTACGCGAATCGCCTCGTCGATGGGAATCGAAAAGGAGATCCCCATGAAACCGCCCGAGCGCGAATAGATCTGGCTGTTGATTCCCACCACCTCGCCGCGCATGTTGATCAGCGGCCCGCCCGAGTTGCCGGGATTGATGGCCACGTCGGTCTGGATGAAGGGCAGGTAGTCGCCCGTGTCGCGCTGCTTCGCGCTGACGATGCCGGCGGTCACGGTATTTTCGAGGCCGAAGGGCGAGCCGATGGCCATCACCCATTCGCCGACGCGTAGCTTGGAGATGTCGCCCACCTTGACCGCAGGGAGGTTGGTCGCATCGATCTTCACAACCGCCACATCGGTGCGCTTGTCGGCACCGACGATCTTGGCCTTGAATTCCCGCTTGTCGACCAGCGTCACCAACACTTCTGACGCGCCGTCGACCACGTGGGCATTGGTCATCACGAAACCGTCCGGGGTCAGGATGAAACCGGAACCCACGCCCCGCGGGCGCGCTTCTTCCTGCGGCGCCTGGGGCCTGTTCGGGCGCGGCCCTTGGCGCGGGATATTGGGCAAGGGCTGGCCGAAAAAGCGTCGGAAAAACTCCTGCATCTCCTCGTCCATCTCACCGCTGCCGTCTCGCTCCGCCACCTTCTCGACCGTGCGGATGTTGACCACGGACGGACCGACCTGATCCACCAGATCCGTAAAGTCCGGCAGCACACGGGCTTGGGTCTGCGCACTGGCAGGCGTGACCGGCAGCAGCGCCGCGCCGGAGGCGAGCATGAATGCGCCGGCCACGAGGAATGAGCGGACCCTGTTCCTCTCGGTTCTGAACATCATCGGCTTCCTTCGTTGGAGAAAAGTACAAAAATCGATATGGCGGTTCAGCGCGTGCGTACAAGGCTTTGCGCGAACGCATCGAGCGTCTGCGGCGGAACCTCGCCGACAGCAGTCAGCCACCAATCGCCATCCTTGGCCTTCAGCAGCCGGGAGAGCGTGTAGGTGGCGCCTAGCGAAAGCAGGACTTCCCGGGGCTGGCGTTGCACGTCGTAAGGCTCCAAGAAAAGCGAAACCGTTGCCAGCCCGTCCGAGAATATCCATTGCATCGTATGCCCTGGCCCGCCGCTCGCCGTAGCACCGCCTAATACGCGCTTGTAGCAGCTGACGGGCTTGAAGCCGGCGATCGGGGCGCGAAGGGCCCAACCTTCCTTGACAGGCGTGGTGCGCTCGAGCTCGGATTTCTCCACCTTGTAGCCCGCGGTGCTGCTCATCATCTGCGCCAACGCCTGCGCTTTGACGGGCGCATCGAGCTGGAGTTCTGAAAAGGCGGACTGCTCGATCACGTGGTTGTCGCCATCCAAGGTCTGCAATTTCACCACCAGGCCCGATCGCCTTTCGCTCCAGATGCGGTATCCGAATCGAAGCCCGTCGCGCGGTTCCAGCTGCACCACGTCGGCGTCGAAGCCCGCGACGCGATCCTTGCCGACGACGCGCGCACCGTAGTAGTCGCCGATGGCAGTGTCGGGTGCACCGAGCAGGTTTGGAAAAAGTTCGAGGTTCTCGCGCTTCTCGCTCTTGACGATCTTCGTCTCGGGCAGGAAGGTCATCACATGATCGTTGCGTCTGAAAGTCGAGCGCGGCGGTCCGGACAACACCTCGACGCGCTCGAGCTGGAGGTCACCCTCGCAAACGTGCCAGATGCGGGCGCTCGACAAGTTCCCGCCTGCTGCCGAAACGACGAAGGTTCCAGAATAGGAACGCTGGCGGGACGCGGCATGCATGCGCTGCAGCCAATCGACCACGCTCAACGCCGGCGCCTCGCCGCCGGAAGCACTGATCGACCCCTTCGAGGACGGTGTGGGCGTTCGATTCTGGGCCACCGCAGCCTGCGCCATGCAAAGCGCAGCAACAAGGACCACGGCTCCACGCGCGGACATCGGCATCGATACAGTCATTGCGGACGTTTGGAAGCGAACGATCAGCGGGACGGGCCGTCAAAGGTCGCATTCCGCAGGAAGCCGGAAGGCATCTGGGAAGCGCCGCCCGCTTGCTGGTGAGCTTCAAGCAACTGGTCCAAGCGCGGGTCGCGCAACATGACTTGCGGATTGCCATTTCCCACGACGACGCGCATGGGCGTCAGCACCGACGCTGCCTGGGGCGATGGCCCACTGGCGGCGAGCACCGAGCCCGAGACCTGCTGTTGTTGCTGTTGCTGCGCCAATAGCGCAGCCGGCTGAGGAGTTCCCCCGACCCAGTTCCAGCTGATGGCCGCCGCGGCTGCCAGCGATGCCGCACCAGCCACCAGCTTCCATCGGAACACCGGCTCGTTGGCGGCCTCGGCACGGCGCAGCGCGGGCACCGCAACCGACACATCCGGCGCGAGCACCGGTGCCGAAGGCTCGGCCGCCAGCCGCTGCTGGAGCCGCGAAAGGAACCGCGAACTGTCGCTGCACGCGGTATGGACGCCGGAACGCAGGACATCTCCGACCACATGGTAGGCATGCCAGGTGGCCCGCAACTCATCGTTGTTGCAGACCTTGTCGATCACTTGGGCGAACTCGTCGTCCCGCAGATGCCCGTCGGCGAGTGCGGAAACCTGCTCATGGACAGTGGTTGATTGCTTCATCTCATTCACCTGCTTACCAACGCTTGCCGGATTGGTTGTCCAGCAACGGTTTGACCCTGGCCGAAATGGCTTCGCGCGCCCGGAAGATCCGCGACCGTACGGTGCCGATCGGACAATTCATGACCTCGGCGATTTCTTCGTAGCTCATGCCTTCGATCTCACGCAGCGTGACTGCCTGCCTCAGCTCCGCCGGCAGGGCTTCCATCGCCGCTTCGACGGCGGCCGCGATTTCGTTGGCCGCCATCACGGATTCGGGTGTTTCGTCGCTGGTTGGTTCGTTTCCGGGGCGGTAAGTTTCATCATCGTCCTCGGAAGAGGATCGCAGCGTGCTCTCGGTCACGGTCGGATCGCGCTTCATGTCCACCAGGGCCTTTTTGGCCGTGTTGACGGCGATGCGGTAGAGCCAGGTGTAGAACTGCGCCTCGCCCCTGAACTGGTGCAGGGCACGGTAGGCGCGGATGAAGGTCTCCTGCGCGATGTCCTCCACCAGGTTGACATCTCGCACCATGCGGCCGATGAGCCGCTCGATCCGGCGCTGGTACTTGATGACCAGGAGCTCGAACGCCTTCTGGTCGCCCGCGACCGTGCGCTGCACCAGCTGGAAGTCGATTTCTCCAGCCTTGGGCGTAGCAACGGGTGCGTCGGTCAAGCCGGTGTCGGGCGGCACGGGCGGTGGAGAGGCGGTCATGACAGAGGATGTTGCGCGCCGGTGGGCGCGGACCGGGCATCGGTCGGGGCCTCGCTGGCCGGAACGGGGCGCGAATATACCGCACACCACAAGTCTTGCCAGCGCTCCGGCATGGCGCGCCGCTCCAGCCAGACCCATCGGGCAGCGCGTCGCGGTAGCGCCAAGCGTACGAGCAGCCACGACTGGCCATCCAGCGCCACGCTCGCATCGGCAGCCTGCAAGCCCGCAACATCGCCGATCGACCAGCGCAGGCCATCGAAACTAAGGACCGAGGGCCGAGCGCGGCGCTGCGAACCCGCCCAGGCCGCAGCGCCCGCGCCGAGGACGCTCACCACCAGCAGGCCGGAGCGCCAGTCCGCCTTGCTGCCGAGCCGGAGCCACGCAGCAGCCGCGCAACAGGCGCCGCAGAGCCAAAAGAGGAGGAAAAGCCGGCCGGCGATGCGCGAGCGCCCCACCGGATAGCTCACCGACGGGGCGCCGTGCATGGATACGTGGAATTCAAGCGCGCTTGAACACCAGGGTGCCGTTTGTGCCGCCGAAACCGAAGTTGTTCTTGACTGCGACGTCGATCTTGAGATCGCGCGCCTCATTGGCGCAGTAATCGAGATCGCACTCCGGATCCTGATTGAAGATGTTGATCGTCGGCGGGCTCTTCTGATGGTGGATCGCCAGCACCGTGAACACCGACTCGATGCCCCCTGCGCCGCCCAGCAGGTGGCCTGTCATCGACTTGGTCGAGTTCACCACCAGCTTGCCGGCATGCGCGCCGAAGGCCTTTTTGATCGCGTTGGTTTCGTTGAGATCGCCAAGGGGCGTCGAGGTGCCGTGCGCGTTCAGGTACTGGACCTCGTCGGGATTGACGGCGGCATTCTTCAGTGCCGCCACCATTGAACGAGAGGGGCCGTCGACATCCGGCGCCGTCATGTGGAAGGCATCGGCGCTCATGCCGAAGCCGGCGACTTCGGCGTAAATCTTGGCACCGCGCGCCTTGGCTCGCTCGTATTCCTCGAGCACCAGCACGCCAGCACCTTCGCCCAGCACGAAGCCGTCCCGGTCGCGGTCCCAGGGGCGGGAGGCGGTGGCCGGGTCGTCGTTGCGGGTGGACAGGGCGCGCGCCGCGGCGAAGCCACCGATGCCGAGCGGCGAGACCGTGGACTCGGCGCCGCCCGCGATCATCACATCGGCATCGCCGTATTCGATCATGCGAGCGGAGATGCCGATAGCGTGCAAGCCGGTGGTGCACGCCGTGACGATGGCGATATTCGGCCCCTTGAAGCCGTACTTGATCGACACGTGCCCGGAGATCATGTTGATGATCGAAGCCGGCACGAAGAACGGGGAGACGCGGCGCGGCCCCCTGTTGGTCAGTTCGGCATGCGTCGCCTCGATCATGGGGAGTCCCCCGATGCCGGAGCCAATGTTGCAGCCGATGCGAACGGCGTCTTCCTGGGGCAAGGCATCGCCGGTCGGCAGGCCGCTGTCCCTCACCGCCTGCATTGCGGCAGCCAGGCCGAGATGGATGAAGCGGTCCATATGGCGCGCTTCCTTCTCGGGGATGTACTGGGTGATGTCGAAACCCTTCACCTCGCCTGCGAACCTGCACGCGAGCGCACCGGCATCGAAGCTGGTGACGGTGTCGATGCCCGACTTTCCGGCGAGCAGATCGGCCCAAGACTCGGCAACAGTGTTTCCGACAGGGGCAATGCAACCGAGCCCGGTCACGACGACGCGGCGTTTGGTCATGCCGGCAAACCTTTCTGGAGGCACTGAGGCCGCGGGGCGGCTTGCGCCATCATGGCAGCCGCGAACCGTTGCGGGAACCCAGTGTGGCCGATATCAGGCCTTTTGGTTCTTGGTGGCGTAGTCGACAGCGTTCTGGACGGTCGTGATCTTCTCGGCGTCTTCGTCGGGGATCTCGATGCCAAACTCGTCTTCGAGTGCCATCACCAGTTCGACCGTGTCGAGCGAGTCCGCACCGAGATCGGCGACAAAGGCCTTTTCGTTGGTGACTTGGGACTCTTCAACGCCGAGTTGCTCGGCAATGATTTTCTTGACACGTGCTTCGATATCGCTCATTTGGTTCCCTCTGAGGGTTGTAGGTAATCAATGATTTTAGCCGGCCGGATTGTGGCATCTGGCTCCGGATGGGGGGCAAGAGAATTGCGCGCTGATCTCACATATGCATGCCGCCATTGACATGCAATTCCTGGCCGGTCACATAGGCTGCCTGCGGCGATGCCAGGTAGGCCACGGCATGGGCGATGTCGGCCGGCTTGCCGAGATGACCGAGCGGGATCTGCGCCAGGAGCGCTTGCTGCTGGGCTTCCGGCAAGCTGGCCGTCATGTCGGTTTCGATGAAGCCGGGCGCGACGCAGTTGACCGTGATGTTGCGGCTGCCGAGCTCGCGTGCCAGGGCGCGGGTCAAGCCCGCGACGCCAGCCTTCGCCGCGGCGTAGTTGGCCTGGCCGGCATTGCCCGACGCACCGACGACGCTGGTGATGCTGATGATGCGGCCGTACCGCTGCTTCATCATGGGGCGGATCGCCGCGCGGGACAGGCGAAAGACGGCCTTGAGGTTGGTATCGAGTACCGCATCCCAGTCCTCGTCCTTGAGCCGCATGGCCAGCATGTCGCGGGTGATGCCCGCGTTGTTGACCAGGACGTGGATCGCCCCGTACGCTTTGACGATCTGATCGATCAATGCCTCAACGGCCGGCCCGTCGTTCACGTCGAGCGCCAGGCCCCTTCCGCCATACGCGCCAAGCGCGGCCGTGATTCTGTTGGCGCCCTCCTCGGTGGTGCCGGTACCGATGACCTGAAGACCGCGTTGTGCCAGCTCGAGCGCGATCGCCGCCCCGATGCCGCGCGAGGCGCCGGTGACCAGGGCAACCTGGCCTTCGAATTTGGGAATGTTCATAGAAGATGAATGTTCGAGGTGCGGCACTCAGGCGCCGAGCAATTGCTGGGTTTCCGCGCGCGTTGCCGGGTCATACACCGACCCTGTAAGGAGTTCGGGCGCAATGCGCTTGGCCATCCCGGCGAGAACCTTGCCCGGGCCGCATTCAACGATGGCTTCCACGCCGCGCGCCTTCAGGGCCAGCACGCTTTCGACCCAGCGCACGGGCCCCGCCGCCTGGCGCACCAACGCATCGCGGATCCGATCGGCATCGGTTTCCACAGCAACGTCGACGTTGTTGAGGACCGGAATCTGCGGCGCCGCGAAGGTCACGGACGCCAGGCGCTCACGCAAGGCTTGGGCAGCGGGCCGCATCAGGCTGGAGTGGAAGGGCGCCGAAACGGCCAAAGGCAGCGCACGTTTGGCACCCTGCGCCTTGAGCACTTCACAGGCCTTGTCGACCGCAGCCTTGCTGCCCGCGATGACCGTTTGCATCGGATCGTTGAAGTTCACGGCCTCGACGACTTCGCCACTGCCGGGGCCGAAGCCTGCCGTCACCTCGGCGCAGCCCGCCTTCACCTTCTCCGCGTCCATGCCCAGGACCGCCGCCATCGCACCCGCGCCCACCGGCACAGCCTGCTGCATCGCCTGGGCACGAAAACGCACAAGGGGCGCCGCCTGTGCCAGCGTCAGCACTCCCGAAGCGACGAGCGCGGAGTACTCGCCGAGGGAATGGCCGGCGACGAGCGCCGGCTTGGCTCCGCCCTCGGCCAGCCAGGCGCGCCAGGCAGCAATGCCGGCGACCAGCATCACGGGTTGCGTGTTGGTGGTGAGGGCCAGCGCTTCTTTCGGACCGTCGTGGATCAGGCGCGCGACATCCTCGTCCAGCGCGTCCGACGCTTCGCGCAGCGTACTGGCCACCGCCGGGTGATCGCCCCAAGCGTCGAGCATGCCGACTGCTTGCGAGCCCTGGCCCGGAAATACGAAAGCGAAGGATTTCATGGTTGGGTTTCCTTTGCGCACGCCGCCGCCGATCACGGGCAGCGCGCCGTCGCACTACATCGTCAATAGCACCGCGCCCCAGGTGAAGCCACCGCCTACTCCTTCGAGCATGACGGTGTCGCCCTTTTTCACCTTGCCGCTGCGCACCGCCTCATCCAATGCCAGGGGAATGGACGCAGCAGATGTGTTGCCGTGTTCGTTGACGGTCACGACCAGCTTGTCGAGCGGCAGCTTCAGCTTGCGCGCCGTGCCTTCCATGATTCGGATATTCGCCTGATGCGGGATCAGCCAGTCAATGTCCTCATCGGTCTTTCCGGCCTTCTGCAAGCAGGCGCGCGCGGACTCCTCCAGCACGCGGACGGCCAGTTTGAACACGGCCTGTCCATCCATGTGGAGCAGCGGCGTGCCCAGCACATCGCCGCCCGACACATGACCTGGTACGCACAGGATGCCAACGTGCTTGCCGTCCGCGTGCAGATCGCTGGCGAGGATGCCGGGCTCGGTGCTGGCCTCGAGGACCACTGCGCCAGCGCCATCGCCGAACAGCACGCAGGTGGTGCGGTCGTTGAAATCCAGGATGCGTGAGAACACTTCCGCGCCGATGACCAAGGCGCACCTGGCGCTGCCCGTGCGGATCATCGCGTCCGCCACGGTCAGGGCATAGACGAAGCCGCTGCACACGGCCTGCACATCGAAGACGGGACAACCGGCAATGCCCAGCTTGTTCTGGAGGATGGCCGCCGATGAGGGGAACACCATGTCCGGCGTTGAAGTCGCCACGATGATGAGATCGATGTCGCCGGCAGTGCGGCCCGCGGCCTCGAGCGCCTGCCTGGCTGCCTGAAGCCCCAGATCGCTGCTGGTCACCTCGGGTGCAGCGAAATGGCGGGCCCGAATACCGGTTCGCTCGACGATCCATTGATCGGAGGTCTCGATACCCCGCACTGCCAGATCGCGGGCGAGGTCCTCATTGGTCACTCGACGCGGCGGCAGGTAACTGCCGGTGCCGGTGATGCGGGAAAAAGGAGTCATCAAACGTGGAGCGCCCCCGCGTCGACCGGCGTCGCCGGCTCTTGCCGCGCAAGAAGGGGCGCGGCGTGGGCGATGCGGGCCCGCACGCGATCGAGCAGGTTGTTGCGAGCGGCATCATAAGCGCGATCGAGCGCGTGGCCGAAAGCCACATCGTCAGCCGAGCCGTGGCTCTTGAATACCAGCCCACGGAGGCCCAGCAGGGCAGCGCCGTTGTATCGCCGATGGTCCAGCCTGCGCTTGAGCGCTTTTAGCACCGGATAGGAGACGATTGCTGCGAATTTGCTGAAAATGCTGCTGGAGTACTCGATGCGCAGGAAGTCGACGATCATCGAGGCAACACCTTCCGTCGCCTTCAACGTGACATTGCCGACAAACCCGTCGCAGACGACGATGTCGGTCGTGCCTTTGAAAATATCGTTGCCCTCGACGTTGCCGTAAAAGTTCAAGTCATCGGAGCTGGCTGCCTTGCGGAGCAGTTGACTCGCCTTCTTGATTGTTTCGCTGCCCTTGATTGCCTCTTCGCCCACATTGAGCAGACCCACCGAAGGCGATTCGTTACCCGTCAGCGCAGACACCAGTGCGGAGCCCAGCACAGCGAACTGCAGCAAGTCCTCGGCGTCGCAATCCACATTGGCACCCAGATCGAGCACCGTGGTGGCGCCCCCCTTGCTGTTGGGCAGTTGGGGGGCGATTGCCGGCCGGTCGATGCCGTCAAGCGTCTTGAGCAAATAGCGGGCGATCGCCATCAGGGCGCCGGTGTTGCCAGCGGAGACCGCCGCCTGTGCGGCGCCGTCCTTCACCTGCTGGATCGCAACCCGCATCGACGAGTCCTTCTTCTTGCGCAGGGCGACCTCGATCGGGTCGTCCATTCCGACCACTTCGCTGGCCGGAATGACTTGGGCACGCGGATGCGAAAAACCGGCCATCGCAGCCGGGGCGCCCACGAGGAGGAGCGAGGCCTCCGCGTGGCGTTCCAGGAAAGCCCGACAGGCCGCAAGCGTAATGCGCGGCCCATGGTCTCCGCCCATGCAATCGACGGCCAGGGTGATTGCGGAGGGCGCGGAAATAGCAGATTCGGAAGGCGTAGCCATCAAAACAAAGGCCCGACGCTACGGCAAAAGTAGCTTCGGGCCTTCAGCCTTGGAACAGCAGATCAGGCTTCTGATTTGGTCTTGAGCACCTTGCGGCCGCGGTAGAAGCCGTTCGGGCTGATGTGATGGCGCAGGTGCGTCTCGCCGGTGGTCGGCTCGACAGCAATACCCGGCACGCCCAATGCGTTGTGGGAACGATGCATGCCGCGCTTGGACGGCGACTTCTTGTTTTGCTGGACAGCCATGCTGGCTCCTGAAAATGTTTGGGTGAGTGGGCGGGCACGCGCTCGACCGGAGTGGACCCTGACGGCCCCTGCCGTTCATCGGCACCTGCGAAAGGCGGCGCGCGCGAAGCCCATGATTATAGCCCCATTCGGCCACTTCAAGCCAGTTCAGCAAGTCCGGGCCTATTTCTGCTTGTCCGAGCGCAGCGTGCCGAGCACGGCGAAGGGATTCGGGCGGGCAGCCCCGGCGGCTTCGAAGTCGGGATCCGCCGCCGATAGCTTCACGGGCTCCGGACAATGTTCATGCCGTGGGGTGACAGGGATCTCCATCAGGAGCTCGTCCTCGACGAGAGCATGCAGGTCGAACTCGCGGCTGGCGACCAGCACGTCCTCCTCGGACTCTTCGTCCTCGGCGGCTGCCGTGTCTTCATCGGCGACGAATCGGAACCAGCGATCGACCTGCAACTCCACATTCACCGGCGTCATACAGCGTTGACAGACCAGCGGCACCGTGGCCGACGCGATCAGATGGAGCCACGGAACCGGGGTTCCGGCACGCCCTTCGTGCTCGGCGCCGACGGCTTCCCACTGCACGGGCGTATCGGGCGCCGGCTCAGCAAGCTCGGCACTCAGCCGTGCATAGGCCTGGAGGGGCTCGGCGCCAGAAAGCGTTTCGGCCGCCTCGGCGAAGCGGACCACGTCGAGCCTGCCGGGGGTGAATTCTCTGCTCATTGGCACCAGTCTAAACCGCTCACGCACAATCATGGGCCATGCAACGCCCAGTGATTCTTGCTTCGACCTCCCGCTACCGGCGCGAGCTCCTCGGCCGCTTGAGGCTGTCCTTCGATGTCCAGCCGCCCGAGGTCGACGAAAGACCGTTGGCGGGCGAGTCGCCGCGCGCCTTGGCCGAAAGGCTGGCCCTCGAAAAGGCGATCGCAGTGGCCCGCCGCTTTCCCGAAGCGGTGGTGATCGGTTCCGACCAAGTGGCCGACCTGGCCGGCGAACCGCTCGGCAAGCCCGGTGACCACGCCCGTGCGACCGCGCAGCTGCAGCGCATGCGCGGCCAGACCCTCGTGTTCCAGACCGCCGTTGCCGTGGTCTGCCAAGCCACGCGCTTCGCGCAGCGCGAGCTCGCCGCCGTGCGCGTGGTGTTCCGCAACTACAGCGATGCGGCCATTGAGAGTTATCTGCGCGCGGAGCAGCCCTACGACTGTGCGGGCAGTGCCAAAAGCGAAGGCCTCGGCATCGCGCTGCTGGACGCCATCGACAGCGACGATCCGACGGCCCTCGTGGGTCTTCCGCTGATCCGTACGGCCAACATGTTGCGCGCAGCCGGAGTCGATCTCCTGTGAACCGAGGCAAGCTCTACCTGGTTCCGGCCCCGCTGGATTTCGGATGCGACACGCAGGGCCCGCTCCAGGAAGTGATGCCATTGGGCACCCTGCACACCGCCGCAGGCCTGACGCATTGGATCTGCGAGAACGCAAAGTCGGCCCGCGCTTTTCTCAAACGCATTGACGGCGTGGTGGCGCTGGCCGCGCCGCTGCAGGCGCAGCAGATCCAGGAACTTCCCCGCGAGGTCCACAAGAAGGGCGACCACCAGGCGGGCCAGTTCGATGCGCGTCCACTCCTGGCCGCGGCGTTGGCCGGCACCGACATGGGACTGCTCAGCGAGGCCGGCATGCCGGCGGTTGCAGATCCCGGATCCTCCGTGGTGCGCGCCGCCCATGAGCTGGGCATCGCGGTCACGCCGCTCACCGGGCCGGTGTCGCTGCTGCTTGCGCTCGCGGCAAGCGGACTCAACGGCCAGAATTTCGCATTCGTCGGGTACCTCCCGCAAGACGCCGAGGCGCGCACGCAACGCATCCGCGAGCTCGAATCGCTCGCGCTTCGCACCGGCCAGACCCAGCTCTTCATCGAGACGCCGTACCGAAATGCAGCCCTGCTCCAGGCCCTGATGCAGACCCTCCAACACAACACCCGGTTGGCGGTGGCTCGCGGACTCACGCTTGCGGGCGCCGAGATCCGCAGCGAAACCGTGAAGGCATGGCGCGCCAGGCCACCGGCGGCCGACGGGCGGATGCCCGCTGTGTTCGCGATCGGACGCTAGCCGTGTCCGCCAATGCAGTGCTGCCGTCCGCCCGCATGCGCTGGGCCGCGCGTGTCCAGTTCTTTGCCTCCGGCTTCATCTTCGCGACCTGGGGCGTGCATATCCCGACCGTGAAGGCGCACTACGGAGTCACCGAGGCAGAACTCGGCATGGCCATGCTCGCGGCCGGCGTAGGCGCCCTGCTGGGCCTGACGCAGGCGAGCCGGTGGATTGGACGCCACGGCGCGCGGGCGATCGCCAGCCTCTGCGGTGCGGTCTATGCACTGTTGCTGGCCGGCTTGATGGTCATGCCGGGCTATGCGGCGCTGCTCGGCCTGCTTGCGGCCTTCGGCATCGTCACCAGCGTATTCGACGTGGCCATCAACACGGAAGCCGCAGAACTGGAGTTGCGAAACGGCCGCCCGCTCATGAGCGGGATGCATGGGATGTTCAGCCTTGGCGGCATGGCCGGGGCGGTGACCGGGAGCGCCGCCCTGGCGGCCGGCGTGGCACCACAGTCGCACCTGATGCTCGTCGCGTTGGCGATGGCCCTTGCGATCGTGCTCTCCGCCCAATGGATGCTGCCCAAGGACGCCACTGCTTTCGCCGGCGGCAATGAAGGCTTCCGGTTGCCCCGCGGTGCACTGGTCATCCTTGGCGTGCTCGCTGCACTCGGCCTGATCGCCGAGGGCGCGATCTACGATTGGAGCGTGCTCTACCTCAAACAGGAGCTGGGCAGCCCCCAGCAGCAAGCCGCCCTCGCCTACGCCAGTTTCTCGGCCGCAATGGCGGCGACGCGCTTCGGCGGCGACGCGCTGCGGGCGCGCTTCGCACCGGCCGTGCTGCTGCGCGGCAGCGCCTTGCTGGCAGCGGCATCCATGACGCTGGTCTTGCTCACCGATGCACCCTGGCTGGCGCTGGCCGGGTTCGCCGGCGTCGGGGCCGGCTTCGCCAACGTGGTGCCCATCCTGTTCGCAGCCTCGGCGCGCGTGCCGGGCGTCGAGCCGGCACGTGGCATCGCCGCAGTTTCGGCGGCGGCCTACCTGGGCTTCATGGCCGGACCTCCGGTGATCGGCTTCCTCGCCGAGGTCAGCTCCCTGACCGCAGCGCTCTATGTGGTAGTCACCTTCGCCGTGGGGCTCGCGGCGTCGGCGCGCTGGGCGGACCCGGCGTGATCAGCGCAGCGCCGGGGCGCTGCGCATCGCCCGTACCGAGGCATCGCCGAGCGCCGCGCCGAACTTCTTGGCCAGCTTCTCGGCCACGTTCTCGCGGCGCGTGTAATCAATGACGTCCTCGGCCTTGATAACCTCGCGCGCAACGAAGTCCACATTGCCGAGCTGATCGGCCAAGCCAAGGTCCACCGCCTGCTGGCCGCTCCAGAACAGGCCGCTGAACAGGCCCGGCGTGCCGGTCTTCAGCCGATCGCCCCGCCCTTTCTTGACCACGTCGATGAACTGCGCGTGGATCTGATCGAGCATCTGCTGCGCATGCGCACGCTGCGAATCGCTCATCGGACTGAAGGGATCGAGAAAGCCCTTGTTCTCGCCCGCCGTGAGCAGCCTGCGCTCGACGCCGACCTTCTCCATGAGTCCGGTAAAGCCGAAGCCGTCCATCAGCACGCCGATGCTGCCGACGATGCTCGCCTTGTCGACGAAGACCTTGTCTGTCGCAGCGGCGATGTAGTAAGCCGCGGAGGCGCAGGTCTCCTCGACCACCGCATACACCGGCTTGTTGTACTTGGCGCGCAGGCGGCGGATCTCGTCGTTGATGATGCCGGCCTGCACCGGGCTCCCGCCCGGTGAATTGATCAGCAGAACGATGCCCTTGGCCCCCTCGTCCTCGAAGGCGGTCTTCATCGCCGCCACCACGAACTCCGCGCTGGCGTCGGCACCGTTGGCGATCTCGCCCTTGATCTCGACGACGGCCGTGTGCGCCGTGGTCTTGGCCGTGGTCGGCGAACCGCGCGATACGACGAACCAGACCAGGAAGATGAAGAAGGCCAGCCAGCTCAGTCGGACGAAAGTCTTCCAGCGGCGCGCAGCCTGCTGCTCGCGCAGGCTGGCGAAGGCGAGCCTCTCGAGGGTCGCGCGCTCCCAGCCGGGTTGCTGGGTCGGATCGTTCCTGGAACTGCGCGCCGGCGTGGCGCGCTCGAAAGGTTCGAAACCCTCGGGTTCCGTTCGATGGGGGTCGGTCATGTCAGAAGGCCAGGGGTTGGAGGTTCCAGGCAGTATGCCAGTGCACCACGCCGTCCCGTTCGCTCAGCGCGATCTTCACGAGGCCCCCGCGGCAAGGACCGCCGGCGCATTCGCCGGTGTCCGGCTTGTAGACCGCCCCATGGGTCGCACACAGCAGCCACCGGCCGCTGTCGTCGAAGAAGCGATCCGGCTGGAAGTCCAGCTCCATCGCCACATGGCTGCAACGGTTCACGTAGGCATGCACCTGGCCTTCATAGCGGACGGCGAAGGCCCGGCAGGTCTGGCCGCCGAGCACCACATCGAAAGGCACGGCACGGCCGCCCTCGACCAGATCGGCGGCATTGCACAGGGGAATGCATTCGCTCATTCATCACCTCCGCGCTGACCGCTCCGGGATTCGCCTTCGAGCGTCCGAGTGGCTGGCGCCTGCGATTTTCATGCGTTCTCGAGAAGCCATTGCGCCAGACCGGACACGGAGTGCGCCACGTACAGCGGCTGCAGGGGGTCGAAGGTCTCTGGCTCGTGCGCGCCGTAGCTCACGCCCACCCTGGCGCAACCGGCATTGATCGCGAGCTGCAGGTCGTGGGTGGTGTCACCGATCATCAACGTGCGCTCGGCAGGCACCTCCATCTCTTCCATCAGCTCCAGCAGCATGCGCGGATGCGGCTTGCCGAAGGTCTCGTCCGCCGTGCGCGAGGCGTCGAAGCGCTCGCGCAGCGCGACGGTGGCGAGGGCCTCGTTCAGTCCGCGCCGCGATTTGCCGGTGGCCACGGCCAGCTTGTGGCCACGGACACGGAGGGCGTCGAGCATCGGCAGGACGCCATCGAACAGCACGATGTCGTCCTGGTGCTTGAGATAGTGGTGGCGATAGCGAGCCCCGAGCTCCGCGTATTTCTCTTGGGGCACATCGGGTGCGGCACGGGCCAGCGCCTCGGACAGGCCCAGGCCGATCACCCAGGCTGCATCGTTCTCGCTCGGCTTGGCACCGCCGACATCGACCACCGCCGCCTGGATGCAGCGCACGATGAGCCGAGTGGAGTCATAGAGGGTGCCATCCCAGTCGAAGGCAATCAGGTCGAAGCGGCGTGGACGCATGTCAGTCATGGGCAAGGAGAGGAGCGGGAACTGCAAGCGCATCGAGCGCCGATTGCGGCATCAGGGCGCGCAGCTCGGGCGGCAGTTCGGCCTGCAGCGCCATGCGCTCGCCGCTTGCTGGATGGGTGAACTGGAGGCGCCAGGCATGCAGGAACATGCGCTTGAGGCCGAGCTTCTGCAGCGCACGATTGCGCTCGAAGTCGCCGTACTTGTCGTCGCCCGCAATGGCGTGGCCGCCGGAGGCGAGGTGGACGCGGATCTGATGCGTGCGGCCGGTCTTGATCGTCACGCCGAGCAGGGAAAAGGCCCCCGGCTCGATGGGCAGCGAGACGCGCGCCAGCACCTTCACCAACGTCACCGCTCGCATGGCATCCGGGTGATCCTTGGCGACCACGCGCACGCGCCGCTCGCCGGGCTCCGACGAACCCGGCTTGCCCGGCAGCAGGTAGCGCGCCAGCGGCGCGTCGAGCACCTTTTTATTGGCAGGCCAGTCGCCCTCGACCAGCGCAAGGTAGGTCTTGCCGGTTTCGCGCTCCCGGAATTGGTCCTGCAAGCCCGTCAGCGCGCTGCGCTTCTTGGCGACCAGCAGGATGCCCGAGGTTTCGCGGTCCAGCCGGTGCACGAGTTCCAGAAAACGCGCCGCGGGCCGCGCCGTACGCAATTGCTCGATCACGCCGGAACTCACGCCACTGCCGCCGTGGACGGCAACGCCGGCAGGCTTGTCGAGCGCGAGCAGGGCGTCGTCTTCGTACAGCAAGGGAAATTCGCGGGGCGGCGCGGCAGGCAGGCCGCCCGCGCCTTCCGGCCGCGCGGCCATCCGCAATGGCGGCAAACGCAGCACGTCGCCCGCCTCCAGGCGGGTTTCGGCCTGGGCACGCCCCTTGTTGATGCGCACTTCGCCCGACCGGATGATCCGGTAGACATGGGTCTTGGGGACGCCTTTGAGCTCTCTGAACAGGAAGTTGTCGAGCCTTTGACCCACGAATTCCTCGTCGACCGTCAGAAAGCGAACTTCTGCCGCCGCGGGGCTTGGCTTCGCACCTATAATGTTTTTCACCAGCGCGGTCTTGTAAGTGCTTGATTAATCAGAAGTTTAGAGCACTGCCGGCAGCGCTGCGAGGTCGATGCCGCTTGGGCGTTGAATCTGCAGGCTACGCGCACAAGTGCAAAGCGGCAGGCGCCATGTTCAAGCCAAGCCGACGCCCACGAAACACCGATACGGAATACCAGCCGGCAGTGGACAAACTGCCGGCGGATCGAAGCGAGTCCCTTGTGTTGATGCTGCTGATTCAACTTTGCCTGCGCTGGCTGATGCCAGCGCCTTCGGGCGTTGGATCATCGGTAGCGCCTGTCTCCATCGCGCCAGCTGCCATCGAAAACATGGCAAGTCAACATCACATCGGGCTCGCGCCCATCCACGCGCCCCCACCCTTACTGCACTTGAGCTGACGCTCAACACAGGTCGCGCGCGCTCGCGCGCCGACCGGCAGCCGGGGTCAAGCGGCAATTCCTCCTTCGTTTCGCGAAGCGTCGTCCGTGCATCGTGAGGTCCGTCATGGACCGGTGAGAACGACAGAAACGACAGAAGGAAACGCATCATGAAGCGGATGCTGATCAACGCCACGCAGGCAGAAGAACGCCGCCTGGCCATCGTCGACGGGCAGAAGCTCCTCGACTACGAGATCGAAATCGAAGGGCGCGAGCAGCGCAAAGGCAATATCTACAAGGCCGTCGTCACGCGCGTCGAGCCGTCGCTGGAAGCCTGTTTCGTGGACTACGGCGAGGACCGGCACGGCTTCCTCCCGTTCAAGGAAATCTCCAAGCAATATTTCGCCGAGGGCGTGTCCGCCAGCCAGGCGCGCATCCAGGACGCGATCAAGGAAGGCCAGGAACTGGTGGTCCAGGTCGAGAAGGAAGAGCGGGGCAACAAGGGCGCGGCCCTGACCACCTTCATCTCGCTGGCCGGCCGCTACGTCGTGCTGATGCCCAACAACCCGCGCGGCGGTGGCGTCAGCCGGCGCATCGAGGGCGACGATCGCGCCGAACTCAAGGAGGCGATGGACCAGCTCGAGTACCCCAAGGGCATGAGCATCATCGCGCGCACCGCCGGCATCGGCCGCTCGGCGCCCGAGCTGCAATGGGACCTGAACTACCTGCTCAAGCTGTGGGCCGCGATCGATGGCGCCGCCAAGGGCGGCAAGGGCGCCTTCCTGATCTACCAGGAGTCGTCGCTGGTGATCCGGGCGATCCGCGACTACTTCAACCACGACATCGGCGACATCCTGATCGACACCGACGACATCTACGACCAGGCACAGCAGTTCATGGCCCACGTGATGCCGGAACATGCCTCTCGCGTGAAGCGCTATCGCGATGATGCCGCGTTGTTCAGCCGATTCCAGATCGAGCACCAGATCGAGTCGGCCTACGCCCGCACGGTACAACTGCCCAGCGGCGGCGCGATCGTGATCGACCATACCGAAGCACTGGTTTCGGTGGACGTGAATTCGGCCCGCGCCATCAAGGGCGGCGACATCGAGGAGACCGCCACCCGCACCAACCTCGAAGCGGCCGACGAAGTGGCGCGCCAGATGCGTCTGCGCGACCTGGGCGGCTTGATCGTCATCGACTTCATCGACATGGACGAGTCGAAGAACCGCCGCGAAGTCGAAAGCCGCTTGCGCGACGCGCTGCGCCAGGACCGCGCGCGCGTGCAGTTCGGCTCGATCAGCAAGTTCGGCTTGATGGAAATGAGCCGCCAGCGCCTCAAGCCCGCCCTCTCCGAGGGCTCGTCGATCCCTTGCCCCCGCTGCGGCGGCTCGGGCCACATCCGCGATACCGAATCGAGCGCGCTGCAGATCCTGCGCATCATTCAGGAAGAGTCGATGAAGGACAACACGGCCGCCGTGCACGTGCAGGTGCCGGTCGAAGTCGCTTCCTTCCTGCTCAACGAAAAGCGTCCCGAGATCGCCAAGATCGAGCTGAAGCAGCGCGTTACCGTGCTGATGGTGCCCAACAAGACGCTGGAGACGCCCAACTACAAGCTGGAACGCCTGAAGCACGACGATCCGCGCCTCGATCACATCGAAGCCAGCTACAAGATGGCCGACGAGATCGAGGATCCGACATCGGTCACGCGGCGCTCGCAGGAGCCCACCAACCGCCAGACGCCGGTGATCAAGGGTGTGCTGCCCGATGCACCCGCGCCTGTCGTGGCACCCAAGCCCGAAGCCGCGCAACCGCCGGCGGCGACGCCCGCGCCCGTCGCGCCGCGGCCCGCTGCCGTCGAGGAACCGGCCGACGCAGGCTTCTTCGGCTGGATCAAGCGCCTGTTCGGCGCGACGCCGGCGCCTGCGCCGGCACCAGTGGTCATTCCTGTCGAAGCACCCAAGCCGCGCCGCGAAGGCCGTGGCGGGCGCGATGGCGAAGGGCGCGTGGCGCGTGACGGCGAACAGCGCCGTGGCGGACGTGGCGAGGGCAGGGGCGGCCGCGATGGCGAACGCCGAGGTGGACGTACAGGCGAGCGCCGTGAAGGCGAGCGTCGCGAAGGACGCGAGACGCGCGGCGAAGCGCGCAATGAGGCACAGATCCGCGAACCGCGCGAGCCACGCGAGGCGCGCGCACCGCGCGACGGCGAGCGCCGCGGCCGTGGCGAGCGGCGCGACAACGAGCCTCGCCAGACGCCGGCCGACGCTGAGATCCAACTCGACGCACAAGCGCTTGCACCCACTGTCTCCGCGAACGACGAGGTGGTGGCTCCCGCCGAACGTGCGCCGCGCGGACGCGGCGAGCGCCGCGAGCGCAGCGAACGCGGTGCCGACGCCGTGCGCGAGGCCGGCAACGAAGGCCCGTCAGATGCCGAGCGCGGAGCCCGCGGCGGGCGCGAGGAGCGCCCCCCTCGCGGCGAGCGCGGCGAAGGACGTCGCGACCGCCGCGCGGAAGGGACGCCACGCGCGGCCGAGACCATCGCCAGCGCGGAACTGCCCCCGGCGGCGGACAGCGCCGCGGATGCGGTGAACGGGGAGGTCGTACCGCGCCGCGAGGACGACGAACGCCGCGGGCGCTCGCGTGACCGCTACGGCCGCGACCGCCGCGAACGTGCGCCGCGTGAAGATGCCGAGGCCAGCATGGCGGCCCCACCGATCGGAGCGCCCGATGCCAACGGACCCGCCAAGGTCGATGCGCTGCCCATGGCCCGCACCGAGCGACCCTCGACTCCGGCTGCCCCCATCGTCGTCGAGGCCCCGGCGCCGCGCTCGCGCGCGCTGCCGAAGGTACAAGGCTACGAACTGCCGCTGGACGAACTCGCCCAGGTGGCCGAAGGCTCCGGCCTGCAGTGGGTGAACTCGAACGCCGAGCGCGTCGCCGAGGTCCGTGCAGCGATCGCGGCGGAACCTCGGGCGGTCCATGTGCCGCGCGAACGGCCCCCAGCCATCGTGCTCGATGAAGGGCCGCTTATCCTGGTTGAAACGCGTCGCGACCTGGACAACCTGGTGCTGCCTTTCGAGGAGCCTTCGCGCGAAGTCCGCCCCTCCTGACAAGGGACTTGCAGGAGGCGTGGTTTCCCCCGGCACCGGCCGGGGCGCCTCGAAGGCCGCGCCAGTGTTTGGCGCGGCCTTTTTGCTTTGACGCTTGAGCGTTGGGCTTCTGCTCGGGCGCGCGGTCCACCCTGCCGGGGATGCATTTGCAGGCGTTGTCCTACGCGCGTCGGTGTAATTCTTTCTGGCTCATGCCGGCATACTCTATGCATGCTGCACCGCAGCAGCATGAAACCGACAACTAAGTCACGAAAACTTGGAGCCGGCGTTTGTAAGCAACAGGAAAACGTCAACGCGCGTTAACATGTTGTCATACAAAAGAATTACACTCAGCCATGGATGCTGCACTGCAGCAAACTAGCGGGGAAAGCTTTCGTCAGAGGCGGGGCTTACAACGTTTGTCATGCGATGTACGTCTTTTGTTCACAAGACAAACGGCCCATCTTGTGTTCAAATTCTTGCGAATAGTAGTAAAGCGTTACAGCTGCCGCGCTCTCGGGCTGGAGGCAGCAAAACACCCGTCACCGGGGGAATATTCGATGTTTCGATCCGACTCAACTGCACATGGCAACGTGGTTCGACGCTACACCCCCGGGGGCGGCGGCCCTTCGGCGTCTCCCGCGTACGTGCAACCGCGCAAGCTCAACCTCCTGGAGCGCGCTGCGAAGCGCAGCATCGATATCGTGGGTGCGCTGACCTTCTTCGTTCTCTTCGGTCCGCTCTACCTGCTCGTGGCGCTCTGCGTCGGCATCAGCATGGGACGTCCCGTGCATTTCTGGCAGCACCGCCTCGGCGCAAGCGGACAGCGCTTCCGCTTTTACAAGTTCCGTTCGATGGTCCGCAATTCCGAGCATGTGCTCGACGAGTTCCTGAGCCGCAACGACATGGCACGCACCGAATGGGACACCTTCCAGAAGCTGGAGAAGGACCCGCGCATCACACCGATCGGCGTGTTCATCCGCAAGCTGAGCCTGGACGAACTGCCGCAGTTCTGGAACGTGCTGAAGGGCGACATGAGCCTCGTGGGACCGCGCCCCTGCATGGAGCGCCAGCGCAGCCTGTACGGCAAGGGCTGGGAGCACTACTGCGCCATGCGTCCTGGCATTACCGGCCTGTGGCAGGTCAGTGGCCGCAACAGGTTGTCGTACGCAAGACGCGTCGAGCTCGACGTGGAGTACGTCAGCAACTGGTCGCTCTGGCTGGACATCAAGATCCTGCTGAAGACGGTGCGCACCGTGATCACTGGCGACGGATCGAGGTAAGCATGATCCGTCCGATCGTCCTATGCGGCGGCAGTGGCACGCGGCTCTGGCCGTTGTCGCGCAAGACGCTGCCCAAGCAGTTCGTCCCGCTGATCGACAACAAGAACCTGCTCGTTCTCACGCTGGAACGCCTGCGGCTCCTGAGCGACGAGGTGACCTGCGTCGCTGCCGAGGAGCACCGCTTCCTGGTCCAGGAGAGCATCGAGGCCGCGAATGTGCGAGGCCAGCAGTTGCTCGAGCCGGTGGCGCGCAACACAGCGGCTGCCATGGCCGCGGTCGCCCTGCTGTCCGAGCCCGACCAACTGCTGTTGTTCGCGCCGGCAGATCATCACATTCCTGATGCGGAGCGCTTCGTCGCGACGATCCGCAAGGGCGTGCCCGCCGCCCTCGCCGGCCATCTCGTGACCTTCGGCGTCGAGCCCAGCTTTCCAAGCACAGCCTATGGCTATATCCGCCAAGGCGAGCCGCTCGCAGCCTCGCTGGGCGAGGACGCCGGCCACGCGGTGGCCGCCTTCGTCGAAAAGCCCGCGGCAGCGCACGCCGAGCAACTGCTGCTGGCGGGCGGCCATCTCTGGAACGCCGGCATCCTGCTCGTCCAGGCTCGCGTACTGATCGAGGCGCTGGAACAGCACGCGCCCGACATCCTGCAGAGCTGCCGGGAAGCCACAGCTTCCGTCGAAACCGACGGTGACTTCCTGCGCATGGACGCCACCACATTCGGCCGCTGCCGCAGCCAGAGCATCGACTATGCGGTGCTCGAAAAATGCGAGAAGGTTGCGGTGCTTCCATTTCAGGGCCGCTGGAGCGACGTCGGCAGCTGGAACGCCGTCGCCGATCTGCATGAAGCGGACGAGCACGGCAACCGGATCAGCGGCCAGGGCTTCGCCATCGGCGCCAGCAACACGTTCGTCTACGCGCCCAACCGACCTGTGGTGGCACTGGGCACGAAGGACCTGTTGGTGGTGGACACGCCGGACGCATTGCTGGTCGCGCATGCGGATTTTGCCGAGCAGGTCAAGGACGTGGTCGCATTGCTGACCACCCACGGCCACAGCCAGGCCACGCGCCACCGCCGCATTCCGCGCCCCTGGGGCGCCTACGACAGCGTCGACGACGGCGATCGTTTTGCCGTCAAGCGCCTGACGGTGAAGCCCGGCGCGCGCCTGGCGTTGCGCATGCATCACCATCGCGCCGAACACTGGGTGGTCGTGAAAGGCACGGCACGGGTGCTGTGCAACGGCGAGGCCTGCCTGGTCAAGGAAGACGAGTCGATCTACATCCCCGTGGGCGCAAAGTACAGGCTGGAAAACGCAGGCAAGACCGTGCTGGAAGTGATCGAGGTCCAGACGGGCGGCTATCTCGGCGAGGACGACATCGTCCGGTTCGATGACGCACCGGCGGGGATCATCGGCAACGACAAGAAGCTGGCCTGAACGCCGCCCCTCCCGGGACGTTCCAGGCCGATCTCCAATCCTGCGCGGAAGGGTCGATATTTCATGAGCCAGTTTCAAAAGCGGATTTTCGTGGCTGGGCACCGCGGCATGGTGGGCAGCGCGATCGTGCGGTGCCTGGTCGACCAGGGCTATAGCAACATCATCAGCCGAAGCCATTCCGAGCTCGACCTCACGGACCAGGCGCAGGTCCGCGCCTTCTTCGCCGAGGAGAAGCCACAGGAGGTCTATGTCGCCGCAGCCAAGGTCGGCGGCATTCATGCCAACAACACCTATCCGGCCGAGTTCATCTATTCGAACCTGATGGTTGAAGCCAACGTGATTCACGAGGCTTGGCGCAACGGCGTGGGCAAGCTGCTGTTCCTGGGTTCGAGCTGCATCTATCCGCGGCTCGCGGCCCAGCCCATGGCCGAAGACGCGTTGCTGACGGGCAAGCTGGAGCCGACGAACGAGGCTTATGCGATTGCGAAGATCGCCGGCATCAAGCTGTGCGAAAGCTACAACCGCCAGTACGGCTGCGACTTCCGCAGCGTGATGCCGACCAACCTCTATGGCCCAGGCGACAACTACCACCCCGAGAACAGCCACGTGCTGCCGGCGATGATCCGTCGCTTCCATGAAGCCAAGCTCGCCGATGCACCGGCCGTGGTCATCTGGGGCACCGGATCTCCCAAGCGGGAGTTCCTTTATGTCGACGACATGGCCCGCGCCTGCGTGCACGTGATGGATCTGTCGCGCGAAACCTACGCGGCCCACACCGAGGTCACCACCAGTCACCTCAATGTCGGGACCGGCGAGGATTTGTCGATCGCCGAGCTTGCCAGCCTGGTGAGCGAAGTGGTGGGCTACCAAGGCGAAATCCGCTACGACACCAGCAAGCCCGACGGCACGCCGCGCAAGCTGCTCGATATCTCGCGCATCCGTGAGCTCGGCTGGAAGCCCGAGGTATCCTTGCGCGATGGCGTGGCACGCGCCTACGAAGACTTCCGCAGTGAAGAGCTCGTTCCTTCCTGAGGAGTCGCCTTTCCTGGCCTGCATGAACGCTTCCTCGCTCTCCCTCATTCCGCCCGGCACGGGCGGCGTGCGAGACTACGCGTCCATGGTAGGCCATCCGCTGCACGCGCCCCTGATGGAGTTGAAACACGACACCGACACCGCCTCGCTCTCCGGCGATTTCGTGCTGCTGCATTTCAGCGGCTATGGCTTCGAGAAGCGCGGCGTTCCCTTGTGGCTGGTCCGGCGTATCCGCGGCCTGCGTACGCAGTTCAAGGCCGTCGGCGTGGTCTTCCATGAGCTCTTCGCGACCGGGCCGCCATGGGGCTCGGCCTTCTGGCTCAGCAGCGTCCAGCGGCGCATCGCGCGCGAGCTGCTGCTTCTGTCGGACTTCTGGCTGACGAACCGTGAAGACGCCGCCCGCTGGCTGTTGGCGCAATCGAAAGCGGCACCCCACCGGGTGCTCCCCGTGTTCTCGAATGTCGGCGAGCTCGACGCGATCGATACCGAGCGGCAGCGCAGGCTGGTGGTGTTCGGCAGCGCCGGCATCCGGGCCCAGGTCTACGAATGGGCCGACGGCGAGATTTTCGGCAGCGCCAGGCGCCACGGCCTGGAGATCCACGACATCGGCCCGGCGATGCCCGAGGGCCCGCTCACCCAGCGCATGGTCCAGGAAGGCGTGGTGGCGCACGGCAAACTGCCCGCCGAACAGGTGAGCGCGGCTTTGTCCACCGCGGCCTATGGCGCGCTGGCCTATCCGCCGGACTACGTGTCCAAGAGTGGCATCTTCGCGGCCTACTGCGCGCACGCGGTTTGTCCGATCCTGCTGTCGAAGGATTACGGCCAGCATGACGGCCTGACGGCGAACGTGCACTACATGCGAGGCTTCGGCGCGCTCGACGCCGCCACCGGCGATGCGCGCACAGTGGGCCGCGAGGCGCGCCGGTGGTACGAGCCGCATCGCGTCGACGCCCATGTGGCGGCGCTGCGCGCGCTCACGAGCGAGGTGCGGCGATGAGCGCCATCTCTCCAACCTCGGTACAGGCACCCAGCCGGGCCGTGTCCCTCAGCCGCGCGGGAAAGCTCTTCCTCGCCGTCTTCCTGATCATCGTGTTCGAGGGATCGGTGCGCAAATGGGTGTCGTCCGCCTCCACCCTGCCCCTGATCCTGCTGCGCGACATGTTGGCCCTGATGCTGATCGTCTACGCCTGGCGGCACGGCCACCTGAGGCGGCACAGGAAGATCACCGCGGCCATGGTGGCATGGTCCTGCGCGGTGGTGGGCTGGGGACTGCTGCAGCTCGTCGGCGGCCAGAGCTCGCCCATCGTGTTCGTGATCGGCCTGCGCTTCTGGTTGCTCTACATCTGGTTTGCGGTCGCCGCCGCGGCAGCCATGAACGAGGCGGACTACCGGGCCGCCCTTCTGACGGCGGCCGTCGTCATGCTTCTGCTGGCACCGCTGGCGGTGCTTCAGCACTACTCGCCGCCCGGCGCCCGCATCAACACCCAGATCGACGGGGACGAGGAAAGCGTGTTCGTGGCGGTGGTCGGCGTGGTGCGCACCACCGGCACTTTCAGCTTCACCTCGGGTTATGCCACCTACCTGACCATGGTCGCGCCGCTGGTGTTCGGCATCCTGGGCGCGCGCAAGCGCAACCAGTTCCAGTTCCTGTTCGCCGTCGCCGTGTTCGTCGCCTTCATCACCGGTGCGCTGGTGAGCGGCTCCAGAACGGCGGCGATCACCTCCGGCGGCATGCTCGGTGCCTATCTGCTCGGGCGGCTGCTGTTCTCGAAGGCACGCAACAAGGTCGGGGCCGCGATCGCAGTGGTCGTGGCGGGTGGATTGGCGGCCCTGTTCGGCTACGTGTTCCGCGAGGCCATCAACGTCACGCAGACGCGTTTCGAGCAGGCTTCGGCTGCAGAAAATTTCGTCGAACGCGTGTTCACCGTCCTGTTCGGCGAGCCCTGGGTGCTCGATCTCGTCACCTGGCTCGGCTACGGCGTGGGCTTCGGCTCCAACCTGGCCACCTACGTGCGCACCGGCTCTGCCGATGTCTTCGCACTCGCCGAAGCCGAGGGCGGCCGCATCCTGATGGAAGGAGGCCTGCTGGGCTTCGCCTACATCGCGGTGAAATACCTGGTGATAGCGCTCGGCCTGATGCGGAGCTTGAAAATCTCGATCAGCACGAACTCCCCGTATCCCTTGCTGGTATGGCTGACAACCGCGCTGGCGGTGGTCAGCTGGCCTGCCCTCGGGCAGCTCTCCGCCAATGCCCTGCTCGGACTCATGCTCGCCTACGGGCTCCTCGTATTCCGATATCCGAGGCTCGAGATTTTTCCGCCGCGTGCCTCGCGACTGTGAGACTCCTGCATCTGGTTCCCTCCGTCGATCCCCAGGGCGGAGGCGTCATCGAGGGGGTGCGCCGCATCCACGATGCGTTGACGGCCATGGGCCACAGCGGCGACCTCGTCAGCCTGGACAACCCCGACGCTGACTGCGTGAGCGCCTATCCGGGCCAGGTAGTCGCGACCGGACCCTCGATCTCCAGCTACGGCTACAACGAGCGCCTGCTGCCCTGGCTGAAAGCGCATGCAGGCGCCTATGACGCGGTCATCGTCAACGGGCTCTGGCAGTACGTCGGCTTCGCGGCCTGGCGCGCCCTGCATGGCTCGGACACGCCCTACTTCGTCTACAGCCACGGCATGCTGGACCCTTGGTTCAAACGCCGCTATCCGCTCAAGCACCTGAAGAAGTGGCTGTACTGGCCTTGGGGCGAGTACCGCGTGCTGCGCGATGCATCGGCGGTGGTCTTCACCTGCGAGGAGGAGCGGCTGCTGGCACGGCAATCGTTCTGGCTTTATCGCTGCCGCGAAGTGGTGGGCTCCTATGGCACCAGCACGCCGCCGCGCGATGCACAGCGGCTCTCGGAGGTTTTCCTCTCGTCTTGCCCCGAGCTGCGGAACAAGCGCCTGCTGCTGTTCCTGGGCCGCATTCACGAAAAGAAGGGCTGCGACCTGTTGATCGAGGCTTTCGCGCGCGTCGCGGCGACGACGCCCGAGGCCCACCTGGTGATGGCCGGCCCCGGCGACGAAGCGCTGACGCGCCGGTTGCAGGCCCGCGCCCAGAGCTTGGGCGTGGCGGCGCGCATCAGCTGGCCCGGCATGCTGTCGGGCGATCGCAAATGGGGTGCCTTTCACGCCTGCGAAGTGTTTTGCCTGCCCTCCCACCAGGAGAACTTCGGCATCGCTGTGGTGGAGGCGATGGCCTGCAGCCGGCCGGTGCTGATCAGCGACAAGGTCAACATCTGGCGCGAGATCGCCGAGGACCATGCCGGCTTCGTCGAGTCGGACACGCTCGAAGGCACGACCGCCCTGCTGCAGCGCTGGCTGGCGGCGACGCCGGCCGAGCTGGACGCGTTGCGTGCTGCAGCGCTGCGCTCCTTCGAGCGGCGCTTCCGCATGGAGCAGGTGGCTTCGACACTGGTGGACATCATCCGCACGCATGCCCCGCATATCGCCTGATCCATGAAGCTCCTCGTTTACGGAATCAATTTCGCGCCGGAGCTGACCGGCATCGGCAAGTACACCGGGGAGATGGTGGCCTGGCTCGCTGCCCAAGGGCACGAGGTGCGCGTGGTGACGGCACCGCCCTACTATCCCGACTGGAAAGTGCGCCCCGGCTACCACGCGGGGCGCTACACCCGGCATGAATGGCAGGGCGCCCAGGTGCTTCGCACGCCCCTTTGGGTGCCGCGCAAGGTGACCGGTGCAAAGCGGCTCCTGCACCTGGCGAGCTTTGCGGCCGGCAGCGTGCCGGCCCTGCTGGCCCAGTGGCACTGGAAGCCCGACGTGGTGTGGGTAACGGAGCCTCCGCTCTTCTGTACGCCGGCGGCCCTGGCCTTCGCGTGGCTGCGCTCGGCCAAATCCTGGCTGCACATCCAGGACTACGAGATGGACGCCGCCTTCGACCTGGGCCTGCTCAAGGGGGCGCGCACGCGGGCCTTCGTCGCGGCGGCCGAGCGCTGGCTGATGCGCCGCTTCGATCGCATCTCCACCATCTCGCAGCGCATGCTCGAACGCGCGCGCAGCAAGGGCACCGAGGACGCGCGGCTGGTCTCGCTGCCCAACTGGGCCGACGTCTCCGCGATCCAGCCGCTGCAAGGCACCAGCCCCTATCGCGCCGAACTGGGCATCCATCCCGACGCGGTGGTGGCGCTGTACTCCGGCAACATGGGCGCCAAGCAGGGCCTGGAGCTGCTGGCCGAGATGGCGCTGATGCTCAAGGACCAGCCCGGCCTCGAATTCGTGTTCTGCGGCAACGGCGCCGGTCGCGCCGAGCTGGTCAAGCGCTGCGAATCGCTCGCCAACGTGCGCTTTCTCGACCTGCAGCCGGTCGAGCGGCTCGGGGACTTCCTCGGCCTGGCGGATATCCATCTGCTGCCCCAGCGCGCGGACGCGGCGGACCTGGTGATGCCGTCCAAGCTGACCGGCATGCTCAGCAGCGGCAGACCCGTGGTGGCCGGCGCACGCCCGGAGACCGAGCTCGGCAAGGTCATGGCGGAATGCGGAATCGCCGTTGCGCCGGACGACGCCAAAGCCTTCGCCGAGGCGGTGCTCGCGCTGGCATTGCAGCCCGAGCGCCGGCGCGAGCTGGGGCTGAAGGCGCGGGCGGTGGCAGAGGCGCGCTTCGATCGCGACGCCGTGCTGGCGCAGTTCGAACGCGATCTGCTGGCCTGCGTGGCCCGACGCTGAGCCTGCCGATCAAGCCAAAAAAAAGCCGGGTCGAGCCCGGCTTTCTTGCATCACTGCTCTTCGGGCAGGATGCTCTCGTAGTTGTAGCTGGTGTAGCGATAGCGCCCGTACTTGTAGGGCGCGAAGGTGCGGCGGCCCAGATCCATCGCGTTGAGCAGCACGCCCGTGGCGGCCCTGCCGCTCATCGCGAGCCGCCGCGTGCTCTCCTTCAGCTCGCCCATGGTGGACTGGTCGGCGCGCGCCACCAGCAGCACGGTGCCCGCGTGGGCTGCCACGGTGGAGGTGTCGGCCGCCACCAGCACCGGCGGCGTGTCGATGACCACCAGGTCGTACTGCTCGGACAAGCGCTCGAGGGTGGTCTTGAACGAGTCGGACACCAGCAGCTCCGCAGGGTTCGGCGGAAGTTGGCCGGTGGCGAGGAAGTCGAGGTTGGGCACCACCTGGCGGTGCACGGTCTGCTGCACCGTCAGGCTGCCGGCGATCAGCTCGGACAGACCGCCGTGGCGTTGCAGGCCGAAGTACTGGTGCGTGTGGCCGCGGCGCAGGTCGGCGTCGATCAGGAGCGTGCGCTTGCCGGCCGCAGCCATCAGGGCGGCGAAATTCGCCGTCACGAAGCTCTTGCCGACGCCCGGTGTGGGCCCGCTGATCAGCACCCGGTTGTTGGGCGACTCCAGCATCGCGAACTGCATCGCCGTGCGCAGGCTGCGGAGGCTCTCGACCGCCGGGTCGTCGGGGTTTTCGATCGCCAGCAACCGCACGCCGGTGGCGCCGCTGAGACGGCGCTTTGCAATGGCGGACTGCGAGGGGCTCAGCGGAATGGTCGAGAAGACCGGCAGGCCGGTGTCGGCCTCGACCTCGTGCGGATCACGCAGGCGCTGCTCGACGAAGGAGTTGCGGATGAAGGCCGCGACGATACCGAGGAACAGCCCGAGCGCCAGCGCGGCGGCGATGATCACCTTGCGGTTCGGCTTGACGGGCTGCGTGGGCACCACCGCTTCGTCCAGCACGCGGACGTTGCCGACCTTGCCTTCCTTCACGAGGCGCAGCTGCAGCGCGTTGTTGAGCAGCGACTGGTAGAGCTCGGTGTTGACCTTGACGTCACGCTCCATGCGCACGGCTTCCTGCTGGATCGCCGGCAGGCCCTTGATGCGTTCCTGGATGCTGCCCATGTCGGACTTCAGCGCTGCGATCTGGTTGTCCAGGGTCTGCACTGCCGGGTGCGCGGAAGTGAAGCGCGCTTCCAGCTCGCGTCGGCGCTGCTGGGCATCGAGCAGCTTGGTCTGCCGGTCGACGGACTGGCCCAGGATCAACGCGGCTTCCTCACTGAAGGCCACCGTCCCCTTCTGGTTGCGATAGCGGTTGTAGACCTCTTCCGAGGCCTCCAGCTGCTTCTTGAACAGGGGCAGCTGCACGTCCAGGAAGGCCAGCGTCTTCTGGGCCTCGGCCGCCTTGCGCTCGATGTTCTGCTTGACGTACTGGTCGCCCACGGCGTTGAGCACGCGGGTCAGCTTGAACGGGTCCGTGTCCTGCAGCATGACATTGACGATGCCGGAGTTCTTGCCCCGCTCGGTGAGGCTGAGGCTGGACTGGAGCCCGATCGTCGTCGGCAGCTTCGCGTAGCGGTACAGGTTGAACAGCGCTCCCGGCTTGCCAGCCAGCTGGTCGATCTGCAAGGAGATCGGCCCTTCGGGGGTGTCCGACCTGAGCGGCGCGCCGACGGTGCCCTTGACCTGCTGCATTCCCGGGTAGTCCAGCGTGTACTGGTTGTTCCCCAAGGCAGTCACGGTGAACAGGCCGCCTTCCATCGAGGTCGGCACGTCGAACTGCGACACGAGGATGCGCTCCGTGCCCGACACATAGCCGTTCAGCCAGAGGAAGCCGGGGTCTGACAGGCCATTGGCCCGCCGCGCGAGCCACCCGCCGATGTAGGGCACGTAGCGCGGCCCGGCGACGATGTAGAGCTTGGTCGCCTCCACCGCCTGGCCCGCGATCATGCGCGAACGGATGATCTCGATCTCGGCGCTCGCGGGCGTCTTCACGTCCACCAGGCCGCCGGCTTCCGCCAGGATGCCCTTGCCCCCGGGTTCCGTGTCCTCGACCTGGATCACCATGTTGGACTCGTAGACCGGGCGCTCGAGGAAGGCGTAGGCCGCGCCGATGAGGAACACGACCAGCGTGATCGCCGCGATCAGCCACTTGTTCGAGACAAGGACGTCGATGTAACGCCCGAGGTCGAGGTCTTCCTCGTTCGACGCGCTCGCCGGGGAAGGATTCGTCTTGGTAATGATTGAGGAATTCATCAACTGGATACTCTTGAGATGCGTTGGGCCCACTGCCTGGCGCCGCCTTCGATGAGCTGGAGCGAGTGCTCGAAGACGCCGCGATCCGCGCGATAGGGATCGGGCACGTCCTCGTCGCTGAACTCGCACAGACGGAACACCTTGCCGGCGGCGCAGAGATAGCGCTCCTGCACAGCCCGGCGTTGCTCGCGGTCCATCACAAGGATCAGGTCGGCGATCTGGCACAGCTCGAGATCGAGCTGTTGCGCCCGGTGCGCTCCGATGTCGATGCCACGCTCTTCCAGCAGCTCGCAGGCAGTCGGGTCCGCCGGGCATCCGACCAGCGCCTGCAGCCCTGCGGAGCCGACCTGTTTTCCGGGGAGCGCGGCCGCCATCAGGCCTTCGGCCATCGGACTGCGGCAGATGTTGCCGATGCACACGACGAGGACGTTTTGGATGGCCACTATCTGCCGCTCCCGCTGCGCGAGCCCAGGTCGCGATAGGAGGTCGCGGTCGTGGCGGTCGGAAGAATCAGGCTCAACACGCGGTTCCACTGCACCAGCGGGACCGGGTCGACGTAGACCACGTCCTTTGGCCTGAGCGCGAAGCCGTCCGCCATTGCGATCGCCGTCGGGGTGCGGGCATCCAGGTGGAAGATCGACAGGCCGTTGGTCTCGTTGCGGATCACGTAGATCTGCCGCGGGTTGGCCGTCCCGAGATTGACCCCGCCGACCTCGGTCAGCGCGTCATTCAGGGTCAGGCGGCCGTTGCGCATCATCACGCCGGTCTGGAGGTTGACTTCACCCATCACCGTGACCTTGCGCTCGTCGCGGCTGCGCACCATCACCAGGTCGCCCGACCGGAGCGGGATCCTTGTGGGGTCGATGCCGGCCTCGGCCATCGACATCAGGTCGAGCGGAATCATCTTTCCGTCACGCGTCAGCGTCACGGCAGAGCGGTCGCCGTTGGGCGCGAGTCCGCCGGCGCGGTTGAGCGCCTCGGCCAAGGTCATCGGGATATCGGTGAAGATCTGCAGTCCGGGCTGGCGTACCTCACCTTCGATGTAGGCGCGCTTGCTGCGGAAGGCGGCCACGCGCACGCTCAGCTGCGGGTCCTTGAAGACCCGGGACAGTCTTTTCACCAGCGTTTCTTCGAGTTCCTGGACCGTCAAGCCTTCCGCCTTGATCTGGCCCACGTAGGGGAAGCTCATTTGGCCCGTATTCGAGACGATGAAGCCGGGCGCGGGCGACACGCTCGACTGGTCGGCCACCGTGGTCGCTGGCACGCCGCTGAACACGATTTCCGGATGGTCATAGACGACGATGCTCACCACGTCGCCCGGACCGATCTTGTAGACCGGCGACTCGCCCACGAGCGAGCGCACCTCGGGCGGTACGTTGTTGCCGACGGCGGCGCGTTGCGCCCGGATCAGCTGGGGCGTGATCTCTGTGATCGCGCCGGGCGGCGGCGGATCGATCTCGGAAGTGGAGAAGCCCGATGGCGATACCGCCTGGTCAGCATCGTTGCCGGCCGAGCGGAAGCCCGGCGCCAGAGGCGCGCAGGCCTGTAACAGCAGCCCGGCCGAGGCGAACAAAGTGGCATGTAATAGAAAACGTTTCAAACCCGACTCCGCGTCATGACCCTGAATGAATACTTTTGCAAACAGTTACGACTGTACATCAGCAAAGCGCCCCGCTCAAATTCTTTGTTGGCTTAGAGCGTTCGGCAGAGTAAACGGCTGAGCGCGCGGATGGGGTAAGCGAGCTCCTACACGGTGCAATCCAAGCGGCGATTGGCTTCTAAGCTATCAGAAAGATAGCGCCCCTATCGAGGGGATTTGTTCCTCAGGGGGTCTCGATCTGCGCTGCGCGCTTCCACGCGGCCGATGCCTGGTCCGCATCCTCGCGAGCTTCGGCGAGTTGCGCCAGCGCCTGCCAGGCACGGCGGTGCAATACGGGATCTTGTAACCCCAGTGCGGCATGCGTGAGCAGTTGTTGCGCCTTGCCCCACAGCTGACGTTTCAGGCAGGCCATGCCCGCGAGGTACTGCAAATTGGCGTCGCGTGGGTTGTTGCGCTGCGCCGATTCGATGCGAGCCAGCCAGTCGGCGTCGACCGAGTCGAGCCCGGCCTCCAACGCGCGGACCAGCTTCACCCGCAGGGATTCGCCCAGGCTGCGAGGCTGCTCGTTCATGCGCTCCCAGACCGGCAGCAGCCAGGCACGCGCAAGGTCGAGGTCGCCGCGCAGCGCCACCATGCGCTGCGCCGCATGAATGGCGACTTCGGGCATTTCGCGCTCGGCAGCCTCGAACTCGCCCCAGGCACGCAGCAGCTGCGTGGGGTCGTGCGCGCCCGAAAGCAGTTCGGTCGCCAGGCCGCGCACGATGCTCTGCGCGGCCGCATCGGAAAAGGCGCGATGCTTGGCAAGCAAGCGCGCGGTCTCGAGCGCCTCCAACGTGCGCCGGTCCTGGCGTGCCGCCTTGAGGCGCAGGCGCAGGGCGAGCGTGCGGCGCTGCGCGCCCAGCGGCAGTTCCTCCAGCCGCGCCAGCGCGGCGGGGGCGTCGCGGTCGTCGAGCGCCCAGCGGGCCGCGCGCAATTGCACGCCTTCACGCGTCTCCGGGCTGGCGGAGAGCCCGCCGCGTTCCGCGCTCTCGTTGAGCGCATGCTGCAGATGCGCATCGCGAGCAGCGCGATCCTGCAGGGCCTGGGCGCTTTCCGCGGCGAGCAGGTGCGACAGCACGCGGATCTGCTGCGCCTGTGGCAGGTGCGCATCGAGCGCGGCCAGCGTCCGCTCCTGCGCAAGCGCGGCTTGCGCAGCCTTGCGCGAGCGTGAGAAGCGGCCGGCCAGCAATTGCGCCAGCGCCTCGAGCAGGGCTGCGTGAAGGGAGCGCTCCTTCTGCTGCAGCCGCCATTGCCGGGCCTGGCGCGGCAGGGAGAACAGCGCCGACAAAGCGCGCAAGGCGACATGCAGCAGCCCGAAGGCCATCAGCAGGATCAGGAGCGTGAGGTTGAGTGAAAGGTCGACTCGCCACGGCGGCCAGAAGACGGTGATCGTGCCCTGGTTGTTGCCGGCGAACAGCGCCACCGCCGCCGCGATGCCGAACAGGGCCAGGAACCACAGTGCCGCGCGCATATCCTTCTGGCCCTAGCGTCCGGCTGCCGCGGTCGTGAGCGCGGCCAGCGTGTCGTCGATACGTGGCGTCTCGCTGGTCTTCATTTGTGCCTGCAGCTGCTGAAGCAGCGTGGCCGCGGCCTGGACGCGGCGCGAGGCCGGATCGAAGTAACGATTGAGGGAGGTCGAGACGGCGGCCAATTCGTTGCGCGTGGTGTCGAACTGCCTCGACAGCAGCGCCAGCCGCGCGTTGAGCAGCTGGAGCTTCAGGTTCTCCCGAAGAAAGAAGGTCTGGTCGGGCGACAGCAAAACGGCCTCGGGGCGATCGATGCGGCCCACGCGCAGGAGCGAACGGGCCTCGTTGCGCACCATCAGCAGCGCACGTTGCCACCAGGGCGCATCGGCCGGCACGGGTTCGGCCTGCCAGGGGTTCAGACCGGCTCCGCGCGTGGCTACCGCGTTGAGGGGCGGCAGCTCGTCCACCATGCGCACCAGGTCGTCCAGCTTGCGCAGCGTCTCGCCGCTGTCGGCACTGGCGCTGGCCCGGAGACGCTCGGCATCGCGCTGCATCGAGCGCTGCAGGGGCGCCAGCCGCGGCTGGGCGGCACGCGCAATGCGCAGGTCGCCGGCCTTCAGGGCGGCCAGCAGTGGCTGCACGTTGCCCGTGACCTCCGCCTGCTGCAGCGCGAGGCGCACGGCCGCCTCGATGTCGACCACCAGGTTCTCGTCGCGCGAGCGCGAGAGGCTCTGCATCAGTTCCTCGAGCTGCGAGCGCTGAAGCGCCACCTCCGCCACCCGCGTCTCGTTGAGGGCCAGCCGCGCCGCGGTGTCTCGTACCGTCTCCTGCGCCTGGCGCGCCAGGGTGCGAGCCTCCATGGATTGGGCCAGGGAGTCGGCGCTCTGGCGCGCCAGCTGCTCCTGCATGCCGCTGACCTTCTGCCAGAGGACGAGCACCGCGACCAGCGCCAGCACCGCGGCCGCGGCGAGCAGCCCGAGCAGGACCTTCGACAGCGTGTTCGCGGGGATCGGCGCCGTCTGCAGGGGCATCGGCACGGGCGCGCGCGCCGCCGGGTCCTGCAGGGATTCGTTCAACACGGAGGCGTCGCTCATGCGAAGGATTCTATAGACGCGATCAGCGCGGGCAGCGCCGGGGAAGAGACGCACACGGCCCCGAAACCCACGTCCCGCGCGGCTTCGGCGATACGGGGGTGAGTGGCGATCGCACGCGCAGACCCCCAGGAGGTATCGGGCAGCGCGGCGCGCAGACGGGAAATGGCCTCGGCGCTGCTGAAGAGCCAGATCGCCTCGCCGCGCGCGCCCTCCCCGGCCAATTCGCGCGCGGCATCGTCGAGAGGCGCCGGCAGCCGCCGGTAGGCGACCACGGTGTCGCAGGCGCCACCGGCCGCGGCGATCTCGCGCATCAGCCAGGCGCGTCCGGCCGGCTGTCCCGCCGCATCTCCGCCGCGCACGATCAGCACACGCAGGCCTGGGCGCACCTGCGCCTGCACCTGGGCCCACAGCGCCTCGGAATCGAACTGCGCCGCGTCCGCCGCCGGCGCATCAATGGCGCGGGCCGGCACGCCGGCCTGCTGCAGTGCGCGAATGGTGCCGGGACCGGTGGCCCAGCAGCGCGAACGCAGGCCAGCGGCAACGGAGGCGGCGCCATCGAAGAAATGCTCGGCGGCCGCGGCACTCACGAACATCAGCGCGGCGTAGTGGTCGAGGCGCTGGAGCGCGGCCTGGAGGTCCTTCCCATCGGCCACCGGCGCGATCGCGATCAGGGGCAGCGCCTGTGCGTCCACTCCCGCGCTGCGCAGCGCCTCTACCCAGCGCGCCGCCTCGCGCGCAGGGCGCGTGACGATCACTCGCGGCGCCGGCATTTCATTCAGTGCGCGCCGGCGTCGCGCAGCAGGCGGGCGGCCTGGTCGCCGAGTGCCGCAGCCTGAGCGGCATCGGCGACGCGTGCCTGCGCATGAGCGCGGACCAGTTGTACGGAGCCTTCCGGCTCACCCCACGCCGCATCGATGCGCAGGTTGTCGCCGGCCCGCCAGCGCGCATGTGCCGCCAGGGGCATCGAGCAGCTGCCGCCCATGGCCCGGCTCACGGCGCGCTCCGCCGCGGTGGCGAGCAGGTCCCGATGGCTGGCGAGCGGCGCCAGGAGCGTGATCAGGTCGCCGCGGTCGGCCCGCACCTCGATGCCGAGCGCGCCCTGCCCGGCGGCCGGCAGCATGGCTTCGGGTTCGAAGACGGTGCGGATGCGGCGCTCGAGGCCCAGCCGCTTGAGGCCGGCGGCCGCCAGCACGATGGCGTCGTATTGACCCTCGTCGAGCTTGCGCAGGCGGGTGTCCAGATTGCCGCGCAAGGGCTCGATGCGCAGGTCGGGCCGCAGCGCGCGCAGCAGCACCACGCGCCGCAGGCTGGAGGTGCCGACGACTGCACCTTGCGGCAGGGCCTCGAATGAATCGTGGCGGGGCGACACCAGCGCATCGCGCGGGTCCTCGCGTTCCAGCACACAGGCGAGTGCGAAGCCCTCGGGCAGGTCCATGGGCACGTCCTTGAGCGAGTGCACTGCGATGTCGGCACGGCCTTCCTCGAGCGCCTGCTCGAGCTCCTTCACGAACAGGCCCTTGCCGCCGACCTTGGAGAGCGAGCGATCGAGGATCTGGTCGCCGCGCGTCGTCATGCCGAGCAGGCTGACCGTGTGGCCTTGTTGCCGGAGCAGAGACTGCACGTGCTCGGCCTGCCAGAGGGCCAGGCGGCTTTCGCGCGTGGCGATCACGATATTGCTCAAGGGGCCACTTCCATTGCTGTGAGGGATCTGGGAGATGCTAGCATTGTTGCATCGCAGCAACGACGGCGCAGACCAGGTCGGACGAGGAGATATTTCGAATGAAAAGCAGCCCCACCCCAGCTTCAGCCGCCAGGCGCCGCGGCAGCAGCGAAGAGCAGCCACTGATCGACGACATCCGGCTGCTGGGCCGCATCCTCGGCGATGTGATCCGTGAACAAGAGGGCGAGGAAGCCTTCGCGCTGGTGGAGAAGATCCGTACCCTGTCGGTCTCTTTCCGCCGCGATGCCGACCATGCGGCAGACCGCGCCCTCAAGACCCTGCTCAAGGGCTTGAGCGCGGCGGAGACGGTCCGCGTGATCCGCGCCTTCACCTACTTCAGCCATCTGGCGAATCTGGCCGAGGACCGCCACCTGATTCGCCGCCGCACCGACGCCGAACGCGCCGGCGAGAGTGCGGCCGCGGGCAGCCTCGAGCTCGCGCTGGCACGTATCCGCAAGGCGGGCATTACGCCCGCGGCGGTGGTGGAGTCGCTGGCGCACAGCTATGTGTCTCCGGTGCTTACCGCGCATCCGACCGAGGTGCAGCGAAAAAGCATCCTGGATGCCGAGCGCGCCATTGCACAGCTGCTCACCGAGCGCGACGACATCAAGCTGCGCCAGCGCGCCTTCGCAGGCTCCAAGGACGCGCTCACGCCCGCCGCGATGGCGGAGAACGAGAGCCGCATGCGCTCGCGCGTGATCCAGCTCTGGCAGACGCGCCTGCTGCGCTTCTCCAAGCTCACGGTGGCCGACGAGATCGAGAACGCGCTGAGCTATTACGAAGCCACTTTCCTGCGCGAGATCCCGCGCGTCTACGCCGACCTCGAGAAGGCCTTGGGGCAATGCGACATTGCGCCCTTTCTGCGCATGGGTCAGTGGATTGGCGGCGACCGCGACGGCAATCCCAATGTCAGCGCCGACAGCCTCGAGTACGCGATGCGCCGACAGGCCGAGCTGGCGCTGCGCTACTACCTGACCGAGGTCCACTTCCTCGGAGGCGAACTCTCGCTGTCCGCCACATTGGTCGATGTATCGCCGGAGATGCAGGCGCTGGCCGAGAGCTCTCCCGACCACAGCGAGCATCGCCAGGACGAGCCCTACCGCCGGGCCCTGACCGGCATCTACGCGCGCCTGGCGGCTACGCTGCGCGAGCTCACGGGCGGTGAAGCGGCGCGCCATGCGGTCGCGCCACAGAACCCGTACCGCCAGGCGGAAGAATTTCTGGCCGACCTGCGCGTGATCCAGGAATCGCTCGTCGACAAGCACGGCGTCGCGATGGTCGCGCAGCGGCTGGGGCCCCTGATCCGCGCGGTCGAGGTGTTCGGTTTTCACCTCGCGACGGTGGACTTGCGCCAGAGCTCCGACAAGCATGAGGCTGTCGTAGCCGAGCTGCTGGCCACGGCGCGCATCGAGCCCGATTACGCCGTGCTGGCCGAGGAAGCCAAGCAGACGCTGCTGCTGCGCCTGCTCGACGACGCCCGCCCGCTGCGCGTGCCCGACGCCGCCTACTCGCCGCTGGCGCAGAGCGAGCTCGCAATCTTCGCGGCCGCGCGCAGCGCCCGCGCGCGCTTCGGCGCGGCGGCAATCCGCCACTACATCATCAGCCACACAGAGACGGTGAGCGACCTGCTGGAGGCGCTGCTGCTCCAGAAGGAAGTGGGCCTCCTGCGCGGCACCTTGGACCACAACGCCACCTGCGATCTCATCGTGGTGCCGCTGTTCGAGACCATCGAGGACCTTCGCAATGCCGCGCCCATCGTGCGTGCCTTCTATGGCCTGCCGGGCATCCAGGACTTGGTGCAGCGCTCGGGCGCCGAACAGGATGTGATGCTGGGCTACAGCGACAGCAACAAGGACGGCGGTATTTTCACCAGCAACTGGGAGCTCTACCGCGCGGGCACCGCGCTGGTGGCCTTGTTCGACGAGCTGAACAAGAAATCCAAGACCTCCATTCGGTTGCGCATGTTCCACGGGCGCGGCGGGACCGTCGGGCGCGGGGGCGGCCCGAGCTATCAGGCCATCCTGGCGCAGCCGCCTGGCACGGTGCGCGGCCAGATCCGTCTGACCGAACAAGGCGAGGTGATCGGCTCCAAGTACGCCAACCGCGAGATCGGCCGGCGCAACCTCGAGACGCTGGTCGCCGCGACGCTGGAGGCCACGCTGCTGCCTTCCGCAAAGCCCGCGCCGGCGAGCTTCCTTGCCACCGCGGCCGAGCTGTCGGCGGCGAGCATGGCCGCTTACCGGGCCCTGGTCTATGACACGCCGGGCTTCGGCGACTACTTCTTCAGCGCCACGCCGATTCGGGAGATCGCCGAGCTCAACATCGGGTCGCGCCCGGCTTCGCGCAATCCGAGCCGCCGTATCGAGGACCTGCGCGCCGTGCCCTGGAGCTTCAGCTGGGGCCAGTGTCGGCTCACGCTTCCGGGCTGGTACGGCTTCGGCTCGGCGATCGAGCAGTTCCTCGCCGCCGCCAGCAGCGCGGTCGTGCGCAAGGAACGGCAGGCTCTGTTGCAGCGCATGTATGCGCAATGGCCGTTCTTCAGCACCTTGCTGTCGAACATGGACATGGTGCTGGCCAAGAGCGACCTGGCGCTGGCCTCGCGCTACGCCGAGCTGGTGGAGGAACGCAAGCTACGCCAGAAGGTGTTTTCGATGATCGAGGCCGAATGGCACCGAACCTCGGACGCCCTGGCGCTGATCACCGGGGCGAAGCAGCGCTTGGAAGGCAATGTCGAGATGCAGCGCTCGATTCGCCACCGTTTCCCCTACATCGATCCGCTACACCACCTGCAGGTGGAGCTGATGCGCCGCTGGCGCGCCGGCCAGCAGGACGACGAGCGGCTGCAGCGCGGCATCCACATGTCGATCAACGGCGTGGCCGCGGGCCTGCGGAATACCGGGTGACCCCGCCGGCGATCCCGGGCCGCCGCACAATCGGCGACTGACATGGACAGCCTCGACCTCATCCGCACCTTCCGCGAAGTAGCCGCGTACGGCAGCTTCTCCCGCGCAGCCAGCCGCCTGGACATGTCCAAGGCCACCGTGAGCAAGTACGTCGCCGAACTGGAGAGCCGCTTCGGCGTGCGGCTGCTCAACCGCTCGACCCGCTCCGTCAGCCTCACCGACGCCGGGGCGCTTCTGCTGGAGCGCAGCAAGCCGGTGATGGAGATGGTGGAGCTCACCCAGGCGGAGCTCCAGGAGCATGCAAGCCAGCCGCGCGGGCGGCTTCGCATCTCGGCGCCGCACGGCATGGGCCAGGGCGACCTGCCCAAGCTGCTGGCGCAATTCATGGGCTACTACCCCGAGGTCAGCCTGAGCCTCCACCTGAGCAACCGTCAGGTCGACATGGCCGAGGAGGCCATTGACCTCGCGCTGCGCGTCGGCCCGATCGAGGACGACAACCTGATCGTGCGCAAGCTGACGCGGTTGACGCTGGTGGTGTGCGCCTCGCCGAGCTACTGGAAGAAGCACGGCACGCCGGCTCACCCGGCCGAGTTGACGCAGCACGAGGCGCTGACGCACTCGCGGCTCGGCACCCATCCGCAATGGCGTTTCGAAATCGACGGCCAGCCGCTGGACGTGCCGCTCAAAAGCCGCATGGATGCCTCTGAAGCCGGGCCGCTGATCGAGGCCGCGCTGATGGGCTTTGGTGCGATGTATCTGCCGGCCCTGCTGGTCCAAAGCCATATCGAACGCGGCGAACTGGTCCCGGTGCTGCAGGACTGCGTGCGAAACGACATGTGGCTCTCGGCCGCCTACCTGCAGCGCCGCCACAACAGCGCGGCTCTGCGCGCACTACTGGACTTCCTCCAGACGCGGATCGGTCAGAAGTACCCCACAGGCAAGCGCTAGATGCGGTGAGTGCCATGAAGCACTGCCAGGGACAGCACGGTTCGGGTTGAAGGGGAATCCGGGGCCATCAACCTGAAGGTCTAGAAAAGCGAAGCCGTTGTCGCAAGCTCGGTCGCGGTGCGCGATCGCACCGCGGATTTGCCATCCGCCAGCGCCTGCAGCGCCTCTGGACTGCCCGCCTTGACCAGGGCACCCACGCGCACGCCCAGCAGGCGCAGCGGCCGTTCCAGCGGTACGCGCTTGAGGCAGCGCCCAGCCGCCTGGCGGATGGTCTTCGCGTCCGAGGTGAACTGCTCGATGGTCTGGTCGCGCGTCGCAATCTTGAAGTCGGCGTAGCGCAGCTTGATCCCTATGGTCTTGCCGACATAGCCTTTGCGTTGCAGATCTTCCGCCACCTTTTCGCATAGGTGCGTGAAGATGGTGCCGAGCTCGGCTCGGTCGCGCACCGCGTGCAAGTCGCGCTCGAAGGTGGTCTCGCGGCTCATCGACACGGGCTCGCTCTCGGTGACCACCGGGCGCTCATCCCGGCCCCAGGCCACTTCGTGCATCCAGGCGCCTGTCGCCTTGCCGAAATTCTGGATCAGCCAATCGCGATCACGCGCCGCGAGCTCGCCGATCGTGCGGATTCCATAGCGCTGGAGCTTCTCGTCGGCCTTGGGTCCGATGCCGTTGACCTTGCGGCAGGGCAGCGGCCAGATGCGCGTCTCCAGGTCGTGCTCATAGATCACCGAGATGCCGTTCGGCTTGTCGAACTCGCTCGCCAACTTGGCCAGGAGCTTGTTGGGCGCGACGCCGATGGAACAGGTGAGCCCGGTGGCGTCCAGGATCGAGCGCTGGATCAGCCGCGCCAGCACGCGACCGCCCTCACGCTGGCCGCCCGGCACCGCCGTGAAATCGATGTACACCTCATCGACGCCGCGATCTTCCATCACCGGCGCGATCTCGGTGATCACCTTCTTGAACATGCGCGAATAGCGGCGGTATTCGTCGAAGTCGACCGGCAGGATCACAGCCTGCGGGCACAGTTTCGCAGCCTTCATCAGCCCCATGGCGGAGCCGACGCCGAACAGCCGGGCTGGATAGGTCGCGGTCGTGATCACGCCACGGCCGGCATAGTCCTTGAGCAGCGGAAAGGCCTCCACCGGGATGTCGGCCAGAGAGCTGCCTTCCGGCAGCTCTCTGATGGCCTCATCCACCTTGCGCCGGCCGCCGCCGATCACCACCGGGAGGCCCCTGAGCTGCGGGTATCGCAGCAGTTCCGCCGAGGCATAGAACGCATCCATGTCGAGGTGGGCAATGCGTCGGATCGGAGCAGCGGTCACGGTCTGCATTCTGACGGTTCCAAGGAGGGCACTGGTGCGCCGAGGGCATCGATGACATCATCTGCCCATGCAAATCGTAGCCACCATGTTCTGGCGCCGGCTCGACCTGCCCGGCCATGATGCGTGCCGCCTCGAAAAGCACGGCGACGGATGGCAGCTCGACGGCGCTGCCGTCTTTCGCGGCGAGAACGGCCAGCCTGCCCGCTTGGACTATCGCGTGCATTGCGACAAGGCATGGCATGCCAAATGGGGGCGCGTGCGCGGCTGGATCGGAAGCCTGGCAGTGGATTTTGCGATCGCGCGCGGCGCCAATGGCGAATGGTCCCTCAACGACCAACGTGTGGCCGGCCTGGCACATTGCACGGACCTCGATCTTGGCTTCACACCGGCGACCAACCTGCTGGCTTTGCGCCGCCTGAACCTTCAGGTCGGCGAGAGCGCCAAGGCGCCGGCAGCCTGGCTCGACCTCGACGACGAAGGCCTGAGCCCGCTGGAGCAGCACTACGAACGCCGCAGCGATGCCGAGTATTGGTATCAGTCGCCACGCTTCGACTATGAAGGGGTGTTGCTGACAACACCGGATGGCTTCGTCACCCACTACCCGACGCTCTGGCAGCCCGGGGATTGAGCGGGACCGGCTTGCTGGGCCTGGCAGGAAGTTTGGCCGCCGTGGCGCCACGCGCGGATGCAAAGCGCCATCGCATGCCCCTGAAGCACCTGCGCGCCTTCCTAGGTGGGTAAGGCGGGTAGCGGACCCGCAGTGCTTGCGGCGTCCTACATCCCTGCGGGGCGCGCGCCACCTCGCGAGAGCGGATTGAAGAATGCACTCTTGCGAAGCAATTTAGCGCAAAGCGCATGGCTGACGCTCCAAGTTCCCACCCTGTGCCTCTCCCGAACGGCCTCGTCTACGTGAATACTGGTATGCCCGGTCTCACGCGTGAGCGGCACGGCAAAGGCTTTCGCTATCGGGATACCAAGGGTCAGTGGGTGCATGATGTCAATGAGATTTCGCGCATCCAGCGGTTAGCCATCCCGCCGGCCTACACCGATGTCTGGATCTGCCCGTTGCCCAACGGCCATTTGCAGGCCACTGGGATCGATGCCCGCGGCCGCAAACAGTACCGCTACCACGCCGAATGGCGCCTGATGAAGGATGAGACCAAGTTCGAGCGGCTCGAGCTGTTCGGGCGCGCCTTGCCGAAAATCCGTGCACGCGTGGCGCGCGACCTGCGGGCAGGAGCAAGGCAGACGTTGCCGGGGCGTGCACTCGTGCTGGCAACGCTGGTGCGCCTGCTCGACATCACGTTCCTGCGCGTTGGAAACGAGGAATATGCGAGCACCAATCGATCCTATGGCCTTACCACGTTGCGCAATCGGCATGTGGACGTTCGCGGCGCCTCCCTCAAGCTGCGCTTTCGCGGGAAGAGCGGTGTGTTGCATGAGGCGCGGGTCGACGACCCGCGCGTAGCGCGCGTGATCCGGCGCTGCCAGCAACTGCCGGGCCAAGAACTGTTCCAGTACCAGGATGCGGACGGCGAACTGCGCAGCGTATCGTCAACCGACGTCAACGATTACCTGCGCGAGGCCGCAGGAGACAATTTCACAGCCAAGGATTTTCGAACCTGGCACGGAACGGTGCAGGCTTTGGAACTGATACGACTTGCTTGCAGCAGCGGGTCGGAGGGCCCGCGCTTGAGTGCAAAAGAAATTCTCGGCGCGGTGGCCCAGCAACTCGGCAATACACCGGCGGTTTGTAAGAAGGCCTATATTCATCCGGAGGTTCTGACGCTCGGCGTCAAATTGGCCGCCGATTCTGGGGCCATGACCGAGATCTGGAAGGAACTGGCAGACGCAACCCAAGGTGTGCGCCGGCTTCACGCTGCAGAGGCTCGATTGCTTGCTTTCCTTCGGCAGTGTCGCCTCGAAGCGCGCCGTTTCCAGCGATCCGCAGCAAATAAAGATCGAACTCGGGAGAGAACTATATAGCCCCAGCTTACACTGAACGCACAAAGCAAAAAGCCCAACCATTGCTGGTTGGGCTTTTTGGGGCTGTAAGAGCCTGACGATG
>NZ_JAVDRF010000012.1:0-200677 GCF_031454625.1 Variovorax soli | reverse complement strand
CGAAGATCGCGTCACCTGCCTGATCGATCCGCAGCGTGGCGTTGTCGACGATGGCGCCACTGCCGAAGCTGCTCGCACTGCCGGCCAGGATGCCGGCGTTGACGGTGGTGCCGCCCGCGTAGGTGTTGGCCCCGGCCAGCGTCAACGTGCCGGCGCCGCTCTTCACGACATTTCCACTGCCGGTGATCGCCCCGTTGAAACTCAGGGCGTCCGAACGGTTGAAGGCCAGTGTCGCGTTGTTCAGCACGTCGCCTGTCAGCGAGCCCGTGGTGCCGCCATTGCCGATCTGCAGGGTGCCACCCGAAATCGTGGTGCCGCCGGTATGGCTGGCAGCGCCGGTGACAACGAGGGTGCTCCCACCTTCTTTCGTCCATCGACCCCGGCCCGAAATGTCGCCGCTGAGCAGAAGATCTGCCTGGGTCTCGAATGTGCCCCCGGAGGCAGCGAGCGTGACAGCCCGGTTCATCGAGACCGCGCCGGTGTTGCGCAAGGTGCCGCCGGCGAAATCCAACCTTCCCGAGGCTGCACCCAGGTTGCCGTCCGATGTTATCGACAGCACGCCACCCTGGATCGCGGTGCCGCCCTCATGCGTATTGGCGCCGCTCAGCACCAAGGTACCGCTGCCGCGCTTGATCAACTGGCCGGCGCCTGAAACGCTGCCCTCCAAGGCGCTGTCGAAGCCCTGTGTGTCGAAAGTGCCGCCCGCCGCGCCCAGCGTGATGGACCGGGCGGAGGTGAAGCCGGCGAGGTACTGCAGCGTGCCGCCGTTCAAGCCCAATTGACCGCTGCGCCCGAGGCTGGCGTCCGCCGCGGTGGCGACGCTGCCCTGATCGATCTGCACGCTGCCCGAAAAGCCCGCCGTGCCGGTGAGTTGCAGGACGCCGTCGCCGGTCTTGATCAAACCCCACAGACCGGCGTTGCTGCCGATGCCGCCGAGTGCGCTTTGGTCGGCGATGGTGGCCGTGTCCAGCACGACGGACACGCCTGACCCGGGTGAAATGCCCAGGTTGCCGTTGCCCTGCAGGAACAGGTTGCTGCCGGCGCTGCTGCCGCTGCTCCCGGCGTTTCCGCCAAGCAAACCAGGCCCCCCATTGCCGCCGGCCACCGAATTGTTCTGAAAGCCGAAATCGCTGGCGATCGTCAGGCTGCCGCCGTTGCGCACGAAGACGGCCCCGCCGAAGCCGCCGCCGCCGCCGCCGCCGCCAATGCCTCGGCCCAGGCCCGCGACGGCTGCCCCTCTCCCGCCGCCGAAGCCTTCGACCCCGCCGTTTCCGCCACCGCCCGCGCCGAAGCCCCCCGTGCCGCCCCACTCCGCTGTTCTCCCGTCGCACCCGCCGCCACCGCCGCCGCCGCCGAAGCCGCCACTGCCTCCCGGCCCGCATGCCGCACCTGCGCCCCCGCCCCCGCCGCCGGCGAAGTCACCGCCGGTGCCGCCGGTGCCGAAAGTCACGCCGCCACCTCCGCCAGAAAAAGCGACGTCGCCATCGCCACCGAACGCGACGGCGGGATTGATGCCGGGGGGGCTCCCTGCAGCCCCACCCGATCCCACGAGCGCGCCTCCGGGCGTTGCGGGAACCTGGAGGGTGCCACCGCTGCCACCGCCACCACCCAAGCCGCCACCGGCGTTGCTTCCGGAAAGTCGATCGGCACCACCGCCTGCCATGCCGCCACCGCCGCCGGAATCCCAGCCGCTGGCGCCGCCGCTACCGCCGATCGCGCGATTGCCGTCGAACCGGACATTGCTGAGCGTGACGGCCGCGCCGCTGTTGACGAACAAGCCCCCGCCCGCACCCATGCCGCCGCCGCCGTTGCCGCCGCCCGAACCGCCTTGCGCGGTGGCGTGGGCGATGTCGAGGTCGCTGATTTCGACTGTCCCCTGTTGGACGAAAAAGCCGCGGTAGGCATCGTTGCCGCTCAACACATGGCCACTGCCCCGGATGTCGATGCTCTGCGTGATCGGCGCCAGGTCGGAGGACAGCGTGATGTCCCGCCCGAAGACGATGACATCCCCATCGATCGCGCTGCCGAGCGCCGTTCGCAGCGCGGCTTCGTCTGTCACGGTGTAATAGCTCACGGCGAATGCGGCAGGACTGAACAGGCCGACCGCCAGTGCGGAAATCACGCGTCCCTTGCCGGAGGCCTTGGCCAGTTCCGAGACGGCTTGACGCACGCCCAGGACACGATTGAAGACAAGGCGGTAGATGTGGTTCATTGAAGCTTCACGGTGAGTCGGGAAAACGAACTCGGTCCGAACGGACACGGCCGTGAATGCTAGGAATGGAGAGGGTCGCAAGCACAATGCCGCGACAAAAAGCAAGAATTCAATCGGTGGGGATCGATCACGTTGCAGGGACCGGCGATCCTCCTGACGGCCTCGCCGTCTGGCGCATGCCGCTATCGCATCCGGCGAGGAAATCCGGCCGCGCTCAGCGTCCCTGGTTCAGGCGGCTGAGCCCCTGGACGGTCAGCATGCTCGCGCCATCACGGCTGGTGGCCACCAGGCCGTTGGAGCGCAGGCGGCTCGAGACCTTGATGGCGTTGGTCGGTCGCCGCTTGGCGAGAGCGTCGCGCAACGCCTCGAGCGTGCGCCACTGTTCGTCATTGAGCTGGATCTTCTTCGTCATGGCTGGCTGGGGTCCTCGCGGCCGCAGTTTGGCGCGCGGTTCCGCGCGGCGCCTCCTTCAGAAGTGCTCTTGTCAGGGAGGCCGCATTCGGTTATAGGGCCTCAGGGCGCTCTCACTGCACGAACATCAGCACCAGCCGCTGCGCATCGTGCTCCGCATCGCCCAGCGCGTCGTCGATGTTCGCGCGCAGTTCGGTGCACACATGGACGACGCGCTCCTGCGAGGCCTCGCGGATCTTCACGACCCCTGACCAACCCTGCTGGTGCCGCTGGCAATCCAGCAGCATGGTCTGGCCGTGCGCCTGCGCGATGACGGCCAAGCGCTGGCGCCGTCGCGCGGGCCTGCGCCAGATGCGGATGCAAGAGCTCAACAAGGTGGTCAGCATGGCGAGCCTCGGGTGGAAAGCGGTCAGGACATTGAACGCCCGCGAGGCGGCGTGGGGAAGTGGCGGAAGTCACGCCACCTCCCCGGGGACACCCGGAAGCCGACAAAGCGTGCAAAAAAGCACGGCGTTCAGTGGCCTGCCCGCGACACATCCACGTGCGCGTCTGCCGGTATGCATCTCGCGCCTCCTGCTTCCGGCGCCTGCTCCGCGCCGGCGCGTCTCGCACCCGCTGGGTCGTGGCAAGCCGCTGCCTGAACCGGGCCGCGTCGATCACGCTGGCGCGGCGGCATCTGTCCAATGGACGATTGCGGATCCCGTCGAAGCCGGCGCAAGATGTGCGGTCATCAGTCGCTGGCGGGTCCGCAGGACGACGCGGTCCGCCTGCTTGAAGGAGAGCCGAGGAATCGGAGGCACTCATGACCGAAGAAGAAAGCAACAACGTCGCGCTGCTCGAGAAGGGCTATGCCTTCTGGCATCAGTCCAAGGCCGACTGCGAGGGCGTGTCCTGCTGGATGGACCTGCTCTCGGAAGACGTGCAGTGGCGCTCGCTGGCCGCGGGCGCTGCCGGCGTGGAATTCACCCTGGCCTGCCGATCGAAGGACGAAGTGCAGCGCTACTTCCAGGACCTGGGCAAGGACTGGGAAATGGTCAGCTACAACGTGCACGAGTTCATCGCCCAGGGCGATCGCGTCGTGATGCTGGGCAGCTGCGAATGGAAGCACCGCAGCACCGGCAAGATCATGAAGTCGCCCAAGGCCGACGTGCATCGACTGCGCGACGGCAAGGTCGTGGATTTCATGGAGTTCTACGACACCGCGGCCGCGCTCGAGGCGGCCGGGTAGCGGCGCACCAGGGCGATTCGAGGCTGCGCGCGTACCGCCTGGCCGTCTGACGGAACACGCTCGAAATTCGCTTCTCCGCGGCCACGTTGCGCCAGGACGCGAGGGCAAGCCTCCTGCCTTCGTCCCACACCAGGGAAGACCGTCGTGCAGTTGCGCAAACCGCAAGGTCCAGATTGATCAAGGCCTTGGCGCCCGCCCGCCATCCACCAGCACGCGCTGGGTCGGAAACAGCGACCACCCCCAGCGCTGCTGCGCAAAGCCCCACAAGCCCTGCTTGAAGAAGATGGTCACCACGATCGCCATCAGCCCCAGGCCGAGCAGGTACCAGGTGCCGTAGTCGCTCAGAAACTTGTTGAGCGCCCAGAAGATGAGCGCCCCCACCAGCGGCCCCTCGATGCGCCCGATGCCGCCGATCACCACCATGAAGATCGCGAAGGCCGTCCAGTTGACGCTGAAGGCGGCGTCGGGACTGATGCGCAGGTTGCCGACGAAGTACAGCGCGCCCGCCAGGCCCGCGCCGAACGCTGCGACCCCATACACCGCGAGCTTCATGCGCACGACCGGGACCCCCTGCGATTCGGCCGCCACCTCGTTGTCGCGGATCGCGAGCAGGGCCAGGCCGCGCTTGCTGCGCAGGAAAAGATAGACCAGCGCGATGGCCGCGACCACGCAGGCCAGCGCCATCCAGTAGGTCACGCTCTCGCGCGTCGCGCGGTCGATGCCGCGCAGCGCAGTCAGCGTGGTGCCGGAGCCGCCGCCCACGGCCGACACGTTGGCGAAGCTGAGGCGGAACACCTCCGCGATGACCCACGTCCCGATGGCGAAGTAGCCGCCCGAGAGCCGGAAGGCGACGAAGGACACCGGCACCGCGACGAGTGCCGCGGCCAATGCGCCCAGGGGAATGGCGATGAAGGGATTCACGCCCGCGAAGTTGCCCAGCATGAGCATCACGTAGCCGCCGAAGCCGAAGAAGGCCTGCTGCCCGATGCTGACCATGCCGCCGTAGCCGGCGAGCAGGTTCCACATCATCGCGAAGATGAGGTAGCAGGCGAACTCGACGAACTCGCGCATCCAGCTCGATTCGCCCCAGAAGGGCAGCGTGGCAGCGAGCAGGGCCAGCGCGACGGCCACGCCCAGCGCGACCCGGCTCGCGGCGGTGTTGCGCACGACGTCGAATGCGGCAGGGGCGGTGGAGGTCGCGGCAAGGGGTGGGTTGCGGGTCATTGGGTCACCTCCGCCCTGCGGGCTGCAGGGCGATGAGCCTTCGGAGCGGCCGTGCGGCTCATGGCATCAGCCTCGCGTCTTGGGGAACAGTCCCTGCGGCCGCAGCACCAGCACGATCAGGAACACGATGTGGCCGACCCAGATGCCCCAGCCCGGGTCGAGCCGGAAGCCGATCTGCTGCGTGAGGCCCAGGATCATCGCGCCGGCCAGCGTGCCCCAGAAGGAGCCCATGCCGCCGATGATCACGGCCTCGAAGGCGAACAGCAGCAGCAGCGGCCCGTCCGAGGGCGACACCGTGGTGCGCATGCCCTGCAGCGCACCGGCCACCGCGATCAGCACGAAGGCGATGGCGGTGGCGAAGGCGTAGACCTTCTTCGCGTCCAGCCCCATGAGCTCGGCGATCTCGCGGTCGTCCGAGACGGCGCGGAAGGAGCGCCCGAGCGCGGTGCGCGCGAACAGCCATTGCAGCCCGGCGGTGGCGGCGACCGCGATGGCCAGGATCACCAGCGGCAGAACGCCCAGCGAGAGCGAGTCGCCGAAGGCGAGGCCCTGGGTGTTGAGCCCGCCGGTCTCGATCGAGCGCGGGTCGGCCGAGAACAGCTCCAGCAGCAGGTTCTGGATCACGATCGAGAGCCCGAAGGTCACGACCAGCGAGGGCAGCGGGTCCTTGCCGAGCGTGCCGTTGAGCACGTAGCGCTGCAGCGCGTAGCCGAAGCCGAAGGCCAGCGGGAGCACCGCCAGCGCAACCGCGAAGGGCGCGCCCCCTGCCAGCGTGGTGCCGGCCACGACAGCGAAGGCGCCCAGGATGATGAAGTCGCCCTGCGCCGTGTTGGTCAGGCGCATGACGCCGAACATCAGCGACTGGCCGAGGGCGAAGAGCGTGTAGAGGCCGCCCAGGAGGATGCCTTGGAGGAGGATTTCGATCATGGTGTGGCGGGCCCCGTCTTCGTTCCTAGACGCCGAAATACGCCTGCGAGATCTGCTCGCGCGTCAGCGCATCGGAACGGCCGCTGAGCGAGACGCGGCCTTCCTGCAGGCAGTAGATGCGTTGCGACACGCGCTGCGCCATGCTCAGGTCCTGCTCGACGATCGCCACCGTCATGCCCTCGCCGGTGATCGCGGGCATGGCGGCGTAGATCTCGCGGATCACGATCGGCGCCAGGCCCAGCGAGAGCTCGTCGCACAGGAGCAGCTCGGGGTTGCTCATGAGCGCGCGGCCCAGCGCCACCATCTGCTGCTGGCCGCCCGACAGCGCGGTGCCGGGGTCGCGGCGCTTCTCCGCCAGGATGGGGAACAGGCCGTAGAGGCGCTGCAGGTTCCACGGGCCCTTGCGGCCGGCGAGGCCGCCGATCAGCAGGTTCTCCTCGACGCTCAGGCTGGGGAACAGGCGCCGGCCTTCCGGAACCATCGCCAGGCCGCGCTTCACGATCTCGCCGGGCGGCAGGCCGCCGATGGTCTCGCCCTTGAAGCGCACCGCCTCGCGCGGGGCGCGCACGAGGCCGGTGAGGCATTTGAGCAGCGTGGACTTGCCCGCGCCGTTGGCGCCGATGATGGCGACGAGCTCGCCCTGGGCAAGCGACAGGTCGATGCCGAAGAGCGCCTGCGCGTCCCCGTAGAAGGCCTGGAGTCCGTGGGCCGCCAAGAGATCGCTCATGCTTCCATCCCCATGTACACGCGGCGCACCTCGGGGTCGTTCATCACCGCCCGCGGCGCGCCCTCCGCCAGCTTCTGCCCGAAGTTGATGACGAACAGCCGATCGGCCAGCGACAGCAATGCATGCACCACGTGCTCGATCCAGATCATGGTCACGCCGCGCGCCTTGATGCGCTGGAGCTCCTCCACCAGCAGCCGGGCCTCGGGCTCGGTCAGCCCGCCTGCGATCTCGTCCAGCAGCAGCAGCTTCGGTCGCGTCGCGAGCGCGCGCGCCAGCTCCAGCCGCTTGCGGTTCAGCAGCGTGAGCCCGCCGGCCGGCGTGTTGGCATGCGCCATCAGCCCGGTCTCGGCCAGCACCTCCTGGGCAGTTCGCCAGGCCTCACGTTCGGACTGGCCGCCGCCGAAACAGGCCGCAGTGACCAGGTTCTCGAACACGCTCATGTTCCCGAAGGGCTGCGGCACCTGGTAGCTGCGGCCGATGCCGGCATGGCAGCGCTGGTGAGGCTTGAGCCCGGTGACATCGCGCCCTTCGTACTCGACGCGCCCGCCGTCCGCGCGCACGTCGCCCGAGATCAGGTTGAACAGCGTGGTCTTGCCCGCGCCGTTCGGCCCGAGGATGCCCAGGGTCTCGCCCTCGGCGACGGCGAGCGTGATGTCGTCGGTCACCTTGAGCGCGCCGTAGGACTTGCGCACGCCGTGCAGCGCGAGAAGGCTCATGACAGCAGCTGCAGCGTGCCCGTGGCCGGGATGTTCTTCGCGGCCTCGTCGTTGACGATGGCCAGCTCGACCTTGTACTTCTGGCCCTTGTTCCACTGGCCCAGCACCAGCGGCGTCTTGCTCACGTTCTTGAAGGGGCCCTGTCCGCCCCACTTCACCGGTCCGACCACGGTATCGAGCGAGGTCGCGGCGACGGCGTCGCGCACATCGCCTGCCTTGGTCGACTTGGCGCGCGACAGCGTGTTCGCCGCCACTTCGAACAGCGCATGCGCGAAGCCGATCGGCTGCGTCCATTGCTTCTTCGTGCCGGTCTCGTAGGCCTCGGCGAGCGACTTGGCGCTTTGCCGCGTCAGGCTCGACGTGAAGGGATGAGAAGGGCTCCACCACACCTCGGTGGACAAGCCGTAGCCCAGCTCGCCCAGCGCCTCGATCGCGCCCGGGAACAGCAGTGCCTTGCCCAGCGTGACGACCTTGGGCTTGAAGCCCTGCTGCCGCGCCTGCGTGAGGAAGGTCTTGGCATCGGGCGGGATCACCACGCCGGTCACGATCTCGACGTTGTCGCGCTTGAAGGCGGCGATCTGCGCGCTGAAATCCTGCGTGCCGTTCTGGAAGCGGCCCGGGTCGGTGAGCGTGAAGCCCATCTGCGCGAGCGGCTTCGGAAAGCCGAGCTCCTTGTCGCCCCAGGCATTGCCGTCGCCGTCGTTGGGGAAGAGGCCGCCCACCTTCTTGTTGGTGCTCACCGTCTTCCAGCCGTTGGTGAAGTTGGCGATGACGTCCTCGAGCCCCCAGAACAGGTGGTAGGTCCAGGCGAAGCCCTTGGCCGGATCGCCCTTGCGGCCAAAGAACCAGGGCTGCCAGGGCACCACGCTGGAGACGCAGGGCACCTCGTTGAGCTCGCAGGCGTCGCTCACCGGATTCGCGGTCTCCGGCGTGCCGGCGGTGAGCACCAGCGCGACCTTGTCCTTGAGGATCAGGTCGTTGGCGACCTCACCCGCGCGGTTGGGGTTGGACTGGCTGTCCTTGAGCACGATCTGCACCGCGTACTTCTTTCCGCCGACGCTGAGGCCGTCCTTGAAGACGGTCTTCATCTGGTCGATGACCCACTTGTCGGCCTCGCCGAAAGGCGCGAGCGGACCGGTCTGCGGCGAGACGTACCCGATCTTGAGCGTGTCGGCGGCAAACACCAGCGGCGCGGCGCCGCCGGCGGCCAGGGCGGCTGCGGCCTGGGTGAACTGTCTGCGGTTGAGGGTCATGGTCGTCTCCTTGTTCATGTCTTCAGGCCCATCGCGGGTTCATCGAACGAAGTGCGGCGGGATCTGCGCATCGACATTGACCCACACGCTCTTGACCTGGGTGTACTCGCGCATCGCATCGAAGCCCATCTCGCGGCCGTAGCCGCTCTGGCCCACGCCGCCGAAGGGCGAACCGGGATTCACGCGCTTGTAGCTGTTGATCCAGACCATGCCGGCATGCAGGTCGCGCGCGAGCCGATGCGCGCGCTGCAGGTTGCCGGTCCACAGGCCGCTGCCGAGGCCGTAGTCGGTGCCGTTGGCCATCCGCAGGGCCTCCTCGTCGTCCTTGAAGGTGAGCACGGTGACGAAGGGGCCGAAGACTTCCTCCTGCGCCACGCGGTCGCGGAAGGACCGGGCGCGCACCACGGTCGGCTCCACGTAGCAGCCCTGCGCGAGATCACCGCCGGGCGACTTGCCGCCCGCGAGCACCTCGCCGCCTTCGCCCTTCGCGACCTCGACGTAGCTCAGCACGCGCTCGCGATGCTGCGCGCTGGTGAGCGGGCCCATCTCGGTGGCCTCGTCCAACGGATTGCCCAGGCGGATCGATTGCGCCAGCGGGATGAACTTTTCGAGGAAGGCATCGGCGATCTTCTCGTGCAGCATGAGGCGCGAGCCGGCGATGCAGGCCTGGCCCTGGTTGTGGAAGATCGCCCAGGCACTGCCGTTGACGGCGGCCTGCAGATGGGCATCTTCGAACACGATGTTGGGGCCTTTGCCGCCGAGCTCCAGCTGCACCTTCTTGAGGTTGCCGGCGCTGGCCTGGACGATGCGCCTTCCGGTGGCGGTGCTGCCGGTGAAGGCGATCTTCGCGATCTCCGGATGCTCGGCGATGTACTGCCCCGCGACGCTGCCCAGTCCCGGCACCATGTTGACCACGCCCTCGGGCATGCCGGCCTCGGCCATCAGCTCGACGAGCTTGAGCGAGCTGAGCGGCGTGATCTCTGCCGGCTTCATCACGATGCAGTTGCCGGCCGCGAGCGCGGGCGCCATCTTCCAGCTGGTGAACATCAGCGGGAAGTTCCATGGCACCACCTGGCCGACGATGCCGACCGGCTCGCGCAGCGTGTAGTTGAGAAAGCCGGCCTCCACGGGAATGGTCTCGCCCTGGAACTTGTCGGCCATGCCGCCGAAGTAGCGGAAGCAGGCCGCCGTGCGCGGCACGTCGAGGCGGCGCGAGTCGCGCACCGGGTGGCCGGTGTCCAGCGATTCGAGGCGTGCCAGGTCTTCTTCGTTGGCCTCGATCAGGTCCGCGAGCTTCAGCAGGATGCGGCCGCGGTCGGCCGCCGCCATGCGGCTCCAGGCCGGGAAGGCGCGCTTTGCGGCGGCGACCGCCTTGTCCACGTCGGCCTTGCCGGCCAGGGCCACCTCGGCGATGGTCGAGTTGTCGTGCGGGTTGAGGGTGGCCAGGGTCTCGCCGGACTCGGCATCGACGAAGCGGCCGTCGATGAAGAGCTGATGGCGGATCGGCGTCCTGAGGCCGGCGGCTTCCTGGATGTCTGCGAGGTTCATGATGGTGTTCAACCCTTGTCGGGCGTCTTGCCGGCCAGCCACGGGTAGCGTGCCGTGTCCTTGCCCGCGTAGTCGGGATCGAGGTAGATGAAGCAGCGCTGGATCAAAAAGTCGCGCACTTCGAACACGTCGCACCAGCGGCCCGCGCCCCACTCCGGCACGCCGGCCCGCCACGGGCCGTCGGCATGCTCGCCGTAGCTCGTGCCTTCGCAGGCGAACAGGTCGGTGCCGGTGAAGATCCAGTTGAAGCCCGCGTAGTCGTGGCGGATGGACTTGCCGCGGCTGCCGACCTCCCCGAAGAGCTTGCCGATCTCGTCCTTGCCGTTGGCCAGGCCCCACTTGGGGAAGTAGACCTGCGCATCGCCCGCGAACAGGTCGAGGATGGAGCCGCCGGTCGAGGTGACGCCGCCGTTGTCATAAGCCTTGAGGTATTCGAGCGCGACCGACTTGCGTTGCTCGTCGGTCATGGTTTGACGGGTGATGGCCATGGTGGGTCTCCTTCTTTCACTTGAGTGACTGCATGTACTCGATGAGCGCGGCGCGCTTCTTCGGGTCGTCCTGGAAATAGGCCATCGTGCTGCCGGGCGCGACGGCCTGGGTGTCGGCGAGCCATTGGTCGAGCAGCGCGCGGTCCCAGGTCTTGCCCTTCATCGCGTCGAGGTACTGCTTCGAATAGGCGAAGCCGGTGCTGGCCCCGGCGGGCCTGCCCAGCAGGCCGTAGAGGTTGGGGCCCACGCCGTTCGGCTCCCCTTTGCCGAAGCTGTGGCATTGCGTGCAGGCGCTCTGGGCCAGGCGCTGGCCCGGCGACTGGGCCTGAGCGAGGCTCGCGGCGAGCACGAGGCAGGCGGCGAGCGGAAGCAGCATCTCGGTCTTCATGCGGCGCTCCTGCCCTCGGCATGGGCCGCGTTCGCCGCCCGGTAGGCGAAGGCGATGATCGGCCCCAGCGTCGCGCCGCCGGCCCAGTAGGCGCGTCCCGAGGCCGAGGCCACGCAGTTGCCGACGCCGTAGAGGCCGGGGATCGGCTGGTCGCCGGCGTCGAGCACGCGGCCGTTGGTGTCGGTCTTCGGGCCGCCCTTGGTGTCCAGGGTGCCGGCCACGACGAGGGCCGCGTAGTACGGTCCGGCATCGGCCAGCGGCCACATCGTCGGGTTGCTGCGGCCGGGCTCGTCTTTCACGTCGCCGTTGAAGAGCTGCTCCACCACGCGCTCACCACGCTTGAAATCCAGGTCCTTGCCGGTCTTCGCGAACTGGTTGAAGCGCGCGATGGCCGCCTGCAGGTTGGTCAGGAACTCGGGCGCCAGCCGCGCCGCTCCGATGGCGCCCGCGTATTTGGCGAAGCGCTCGTCGATGCCGCGCGCCAGCTCAGCCAGCGTCGCGCCCTTGATCACATGGCGGTCGTCGGTGCCGGGCGGCACGATCAGCCGTCCGTATTCGGCGCTGGCCGAATGCTGTTGCGAGCGCTGGTCCCAGATCGCGATGCGCACGAGGTTGGGGTACTCGGCCTTCGCGCCATCCCATTCGAAGAAGGTCTGGGCCAGCTCGTTGTACTGCAGCTTTTCGTTGACGTTGCGATGCCCGTACTTGTTGACGAAGAGCATCGAGTCGCCGGCCACGGAGAACATGCCGGAGATGGAGCCGTCCTTGGCGATCGCCTTCTCCAGCGGGATCGGGCAGGACCAGGCGTAGTTCATATTGCGCAGCTGCGCGCCCAGCGCGCCGGCGATCGGCACGAAGTCGCCTTCGTTGCTCGGGGCTGCGCAGCCCCCGAAGATGGGGCCGTTGAGGAAGTTCCTGCGCAGCTCCACGTTGTGGGTGAAGCCGCCGGTGGCGAAGATCACGGCCTTGCGCGCGCGCAGTCGCACGGTGGCGCCGAGCTCGTCCTTGGCCTCGACGCCGATCACTCGGCCGCTCTTGTCCTGAAGCAGCTTCGTGACGCGCACGCCGGTGCGGATCGGGATGCCCTCCTGCCGTGCCTTGGTCGACATCGTGCGCACCGCGACCAGGCCGCCATCGGCCATGCTGGGGATCGCCTCCTTCGGCACCAGCACACGGCCCTTGGGCGCCTTGTCCTCGGGCAGCTCGGCGAAGTAGTCGGGCACGTCGGCGACGTGGCGGTAGGGCAGCGCGCCCTTGGCGGCCAGCAGCTCGGCCGCGGGCGAGGCGCTGTCGTAGAAGGCGGAGCACATGTCGTACTCCCATTGCGTGAAGCCGTAGCGCGGGTGGCCGGGGTCGTAGCCCTGCGGGTTCGACAGCCGCGCCACGTACTTGAGGAAGTCGGGCTTGGGGTCGGCGATGCCGGCCTTCTTCATGGCCTCGTTGTTCGGTACCCAGTACCAGAAGGCGGCCTTGGCGGTGGTGCCGCCGATGCTGCCTGCCTTCTCCAGGATCACGGCGCTGTTGCCCTGCCAGCGTGCGAACAGGGCCGAGGCCAGCCCGCCCGCCCCGCTGCCGGCGACCACGATGTCGTAGGTGGCGTCGAACGCAGGTGCCGTGGCTGCGTCGGCCTCCTGCATCGAAAGCCCCAGGGTCGCTGCCGCGACGCCGGCCGAGCCTGCGCCCGCTTGTTGCATGAATCGCCGGCGCGAGTTGGCGCCGGCATCGGACCGGATACGGTCTGCCATTTTTGTCTCCTGAAGAAGGAAGCGAAGCTCGGAAGGAAGGTCGCGCCGCAAGTGCGGCGCGCTTATCGCCTAGAACGAAACCGGGATCTCGGGGCTTTCGCCCTTCTGGATTTCATAGACCAGGCTCGGCGAGCCGTTCTCCCACACCAGCAGCATCGAGCGCTTGGGGCTGAAGCCCTGGTGGCGGCAATAGGCCGGCATGGCGGCCATGTCGCCGGCCTTCATGATCACGCGGGCCATGGGGCGGCCGGTGTTCTTGTCGCCGCAGTCCCAGTGGATCTCGTCGGTCATCTGGAAGAACCACTCCACGCGGTCGTTGCCGTGGATGATCGGCAGGATGTGCTCTTCCGTGGTCGGGCACATGAAGCTGTGCTTGACGACGGAGGTGAAGCTCGGATTCCACGTCACCTGCGAGCGGCTCAGGAAACCGAAGAGGTTGAAGGCATGCACCTCGTTCTCGAAGCCGGGTTCGGGATGCAGCTCGGGCTGGCCCTGCGGCACGTCGGCAAAGGCGCGGTTGACCGGCGCGCCGGTGTCGTCACTGCGCAGCCGCAGGTCGTCCTTCAGGCCGACGCAGCGCTTGGCGAGCTCGCGGGCGCGGGTGATCTTGGCGGTGTTGTTGCCCTTCTTGCGGCCATAGGGCGAGCCGGTTTCCTGCGGCGCGGCGAAGGGGTCGAAGCTCTCGTTGGTCCAGTCGTCGAGCATGGCCTCGAAGGTGGCGCGGATCTGGGCGGTGGGGAAGTTCTCCAGCAGATCGATGCCGGCTTCCTTCATGGTGCCGTTGTAGCTGCCGGCGTAGAGATCGACCGACTGGTAGTGGTTGACGGTGCCGACCACGTCGTCGAAGTTGACCCAGCCGTAGAAGAAGCCCCAGGCGACATCGCGCATCAGGGCGCGCAGGTAGTTGCCGACGTCCATCGTGTGGCTCATCGGGCGGCCGTCCCGCGTCTTCCAGGTGATGTGGGCGAAGTACTCGTCGCGGCGGAAGCCGAAGCTTCCCAGCGTGAAGTCCTTGTAGCCGAGCATGCTGTCCGGTTGGGACGCGATGAAGTTGGCGAGTTCTGCGGGTGCGTTCATGGGGGCTCCTCGGGTTCGGTTCGCGTCAGTGGGTCTGGCAGATGTCGGCCCACCGCTCGATGGAAAGGTCGCCCTTGCAGGTCTGCAGGACGATGACGCCGGGCTCGCCGACGCTGCGGAACTGGTAGGCGGTGTTCTTCGGCAGCAGGCCCTGGTGGCCGCGCGTGAGCTTCATCCAGCCCATCTTCTTTCCCCTGGGTTCGTCCTTCAGGAGGACAGCGCCGTTCTTGTTCTCGTCGCCGACGGTCTGGGCGTCTTCGAGCCTGACCAGGTGCACTTCGACTTCGCCATCCATCACCAGCGCGAACTCGTCGTGGGCGCAGGTGTACCAGGGGGAGCTGCCCTCGGCGCGCAAGGTCTCCAGCACGTAGATCTGGTTCTGGCCGAACACGACCTTCTCGTAAGGCTTGCTCTTGCTCGCGATGTCGAAGCAGTTGGACATCGCGTAGTGCTTCACGTCATCGGCAATGGGCTCGACGTGCCCCTTCTCGTAATGCTTGAGCGAGCCGAAGCGGGTCTGGTAGGCGGTGGCGGTCATGGGCGGGTCTCCTGGGTCGTTCTTGCAGCGGCGCTGCGATGGAACGAACTGTAGGAAGCACGGGGCCCCTTCGGTAGGCGTCAAAAGCGGGCCGCATTGTTCGGCGGATGCGGTCAATCGGCAGGGTTTTCCCGGTGGGCTAGGCGTCAGCGACGAGCTCGGCGGGCAGCAATCCCCGTTCGACCATCGCCGCATCCCAAGGCGCCACGCGCGTGAAGGCGGCCGTGATGTGCTCGATGAAGAGCTTGAGCTTGAAGGCGTTGCGCGAGGTCCCCGCATAGACCGCGTTGAGCGAGAAGGACGACAGCTGGTGCTCCGGCAGCACCACCTTCAGCTCGCCGCGCAGGATGGGATCGCCCGCCACCAGCGTCGGCAGGCACACGATGCCGGCATGCTCCAGCGCGTACTCGCGCAGCAGGTGCACGCTGTTGGTCAGCAGCGCGGCGGTCATGTAGATCGTCACCTGCTCGCCCTCGTGGTGAAAGGTCCAGCGGTCGCGGCTCGGGTAGCCCGAGTAGAGGCCCAGCCGGTGCTTGTGCAGTTCGCGCGGGGTCTGCGGCGTGCCATTGGCGCGCAGGTACTCGGGCGTGGCGCAGAACACGCGGCGCACCGGGAACAGCGGGCGCGAGACCAGCTCGGTGGAAGCCGCCGGAAAGATCTGCAGCGCGCAATCAACCCCCGCCTTGACCGGGTCGACCACGGTGTCGCTCACGATGAGCTCGAGGTGGATGTCGGGATAGCTGGCCTGGAAGGCACGCAGCACCGACGCGAGGTGGCCCAGCACGAAGCCGGTCAGCGCATGGATGCGCAGCGTGCCCGTGGGGCCGGCCCGCGCGCCGCGCATCTGGTCCATGACGTCGTTGGCCCGGCCCACCAGCTCGGTGCAGTCGCGCAGGAAGGCCTGCCCGACATCGCTGAGCCGCACCACCCGCGTGCTGCGGTGGAACAGCGGCGCGCCCACGTGTTCCTCCAGCTGCTTGACCCGCGTCGTGACCACCGACTTGGCCACGCGCATCTGCCGGGCGGCCTCGGCGAAGCTCTGCGTCTGCGCCACCCGGACGAATGTCTCTATGTTTTCAAGTCGGTCCATGGCTTCAATGTAGCGGCCGCCCACTGCATGCGCCCTTGGGGCCGGTGCTAACCTCGGCCCATGTTCAATCCCACCCAGGAAGAAGTGCGCCGCTTCTTCTGCGACGTCTACGCCAAGAGCCGGCAGGGCCTGCCGATGGAGGCGCTGGAGATCATCGCCAGCCGCTGGATCGACGAGCACCCGGAGTACCACGCCGACCTGGCCGATGCGGACGCGGCGGTGGCCCGCGTCTACGACGGGCAGGACGGGCGCGAGAACCCTTTCCTGCATCTGTCGATGCACCTGTCGATCAGCGAGCAGTGCTCCATCGACCAGCCCCGTGGCATCCGCCAGGCCGTCGAGCTGCTGGCCGCGCGCCGCGACTCGCTGCTGGAGGCGCACCACGAGGCGATGGAATGCCTGGGCCAGATGATGTGGGAGAGTCAGCGCGCCGGCCGCCCGCCGGATGGCCAGGGCTACGTGGCCTGCGTTCAGCGGCGCGCCACGCGCGACTGATCTGCGCCGCTCTCGCGCAGCAAGGCGATCAGCGCCTGGCGTGCGGGCGAGGGTTCGGCATCGCTGCGCAGCAGCAGGCCCACCGGCTCCTCGGTGCCGGCGGTGTCGACCGCCAGGCGCACCAGCTGGCCGCTGGCCAGGTCGTCGAGCGCAGCGCCGATCGGCGTGAACCACACGGCGTCCGAACGCAGCAGCAGTGCGCGAGCGACCGAGAGGTCCAGCGTCTGCGTCCCGTGCGCGGGCAGGCGCAGCCCGAGCCCCGACAGGAAGCTTTCGGTGTGATGGCGCGGGATCGTGCCCTCGCCGTAGATCACCAGCGGATAGCCCAGCACCTCCTGCGCCGAAGGCGCGGCACCGGCCAGCGGATGGCCGGCGCGTGCGACCAGGACCAGCGGCTCGGTGTAGAGCAGCTCGAAGGTGAGGCCGGCCATCAGTTGGGGATCGCTCATGCGCCCGGCCACCAGGTCGAGCTCGCCGGCACGCAGCGCGTCGAGCAGGAGGGCGTTGGCCCCGGTCTGCACCAGCACTTGGACCAGGGGCAGCCGCTCGCGCAGCCGGGCGAGCGCCCCGGGCAACAGGGAGGGCGCCACGCTCGGCAGCGCGCCGATGCGAAGGCGCTGCAGGCGCAGGCCGGAGGCTGGCATCAGCGCCTGGGCACTGGCATCGAGCGCTTCCAGCACCCGCAGCGCGTGCGCCAGCAGCTGCTCGCCCGCGACGGTGAAGCCCTGGATGCCCCGCCGCCCCGCGCTGCCGCGCTCCACCAGCCGGGCGCCGGCCAGCGCCTCGAGCTCGGCCAGCGTCTTGGACACCGCCGGCTGGCTCAGCGCCAGCCGCTCGGCCGCACGCGCCAGATGGCGTTCCTGCGCCACCGCCACCAGGCAGCGCAAGTGCCTCAACTGCACACCACGAAGGAAGGCTTCGGACTTGGCGGCCATTCAATTACCAATGCTTATAAAAAATCGAGAGAACGTCAATTTACATCAGCAATGCGCATGAATAGAGTCAAGGCCCATCCCCACACGAACCCGGAGACAAGTCCATGAGCTCTTCCCCTCAAGCGGCTGCCCTGCCCACGCTCACGCCGCGCGACTGGCCCAGCCATCCCTCCTACATCTACGCCGGCTACCGCTCCACCGCCAAGCGCGGGCCGACGCAGCCGCTGATTCCGCTCAAGGCTTCGCTCGGCGAACTGCGCCAGCCGGTCTACGGCCACAACAGCATCGGCGAACTCGATCACGACCTCACGCGCAATGCACGCAGGAACGGCGAGCCGCTGGGCGAACGCATGATCCTCACCGGCCAGGTGCTCGACGAGCGCCGCCGCCCCGTGCGCAACACGCTGGTCGAGCTGTGGCAGGCCAATGCCTGCGGCCGCTACGTGCACAAGGTGGACCAGCACGACGCGCCGCTGGACCCCAACTTCCTCGGCGCCGGCCGCTGCCTGACCGACGACGAGGGCCGCTACCGCTTTCTCACCATCAAGCCCGGCGCCTACCCCTGGGGCAACCATCCCAACGCATGGCGGCCGCAGCACATCCACCTGTCGCTGTTCGGCGAATACTTCGCCAGCCGCCTGGTGACGCAGATGTACTTCCCCGGCGATCCGCTGCACCAGTACGACCCGATGATCACCGGCACGCCGGAGAAGGTACGCAACCGGCTGATTGCCGACTTCAGCCTCGACGTGACGGAAGAAGGCTACGCGCTCGGCTACGTGTTCGACATGGTGCTGCGCGGCGCCGACGAGACGCCCTTCGAAAACAGATAAGCCTAGGAGACACGCACCATGATGAGCGCACTCGAGATCAACTTCGGCCAGACCCCTTCGCAGACGGTCGGCCCCTACTTCGCCTACGGCCTCGCGGCCACGCAGTACGGCTACGCCTTCGACCAGCCCTTCGACGCGGTGCTCGCGCTGGACAGTGCGCGCGGCGAGCGCATCCGCATCGAGGGCCGGGTGATCGATGGCGACGGCAAGCCGATCGACGACGCACTGGTCGAGATCAGCCAGCCCGACGGCACCGGCGCCTATCCGCAGTCGGTGGAAGACGCGCAGGCCATCGGCTTCCGCGCCTTCGGCCGCGCGGGCACGGGCACCGATGCGCAGAACCGCTTCGTGTTCCATACCGTCAAGCCGGGCGCCGAATCGCCGGGCGAGGCGCCGCACGTCAACGTGATCGTGCTGATGCGCGGAATGCTGCTGCACGCCTTCACGCGCATCTACTTCGACGACGAGGCGAAGGCCAATGCCGAGGACAAGGTGCTTGCCAGCGTGCCGGCGGAGCGGCGCCAGACGCTGGTGGCGCAGCGCAGCGAGACCGGCGGTCAGGTCACGTACCGCTTCGACATTCGCATGCAGGGTCCGCAGGAGACCGTGTTCTTCGACGTCTGAGCCAGCGCGCGGCCGCAAGAAAGAAAGCCCGCTGCAGGCGGGCTTTTTTTCGGGGTGAACGCGGTCTACTTGGCGTGATGGATGCGCGATTCCGGAACCGTCTTGAGTTCGCCCGGCAGCGAGCTGATGTAGCTGGCCAGTTCCTTCAGTTCTGCGTTGCTGAACTTCTTTGCCTGCCCGCTCATCACGCCGTTGGAGCGGCCGATGGTCATGTGCTTCTCGGTCTTGTAGGACTTGAGGGCGACGTAGAGGTAGTCGGCGTGCTGGCCGGCCAGCTTGGCCACCGTGCCGTCATTCGGGGTGTTGAAGTTGGCGCCGTGGCACTTGGTGCAGGCGTTGTCCTTGTCGCGCGAGATCAGGGCCTGCACGCGCTCGCTCGGCTGCTTCGATGCGGTGGCCGGCGGTGCATCGCCTTCCTGCACGCCGAGCTGGCTGTAGTAGGCCGCGAGGTCGGCGATGTCCTGCTCGCTCAGCGAGTCGGCGATGGCGCGCATGGTGGGATGCTTGCGGTCGCCGCCCTTATAGGCCGTGAGTGCGGAGACGATGTACGTGGCACTCTGGCCCGCGATCATCGGGACCTTGTGAACTTCAGGAAAAGTGGCCTGGTAGCCGATGATGCCGTGGCAGCCCATGCACATGGCCACCTTCTTCGAGCCGTTTTCGGCATTGCCCGTGACCTTCTGGGCTTGGGCGGAGACCGTCACGCAAGCGACAGCGAGGGCAAACACCGTGGACAACAACTTGTTCATTTTGCGCGCACAATCTCGTGGAAAACTGGTTTTCTGGTCAACATTTGATTATATGCGGGGGCTCTCGGCAGCCCGTGCGTGAGGCACTCGGGGCCCTTGCGCGACGCAGATGAATGGAATGTTGGGTCCTTCATCCACTCCCTCTCTGCTCTACGTCATCCATGAAATTCAAGGGTTCAGACAACTACGTCGCCACACAGGATCTGATGCTCGCGGTCAACGCGTCCATCGCGCTCAAGCGGCCGCTGCTCGTGAAGGGCGAACCCGGCACCGGCAAAACGATGCTGGCGGAAGAGGTGGCTGGCTCGCTCGGGCTGCCGCTGCTGCAGTGGCACATCAAGTCGACGACCAAGGCCCAGCAGGGACTCTACGAATACGACGCGGTGAGCCGGCTGCGCGATTCGCAGCTGGGCGACGAGCGCGTGAAGGACATCCACAACTACATCGTCAAGGGCGTGCTGTGGCAGGCCTTCACCGCGGATGCGCCGGTGGCGCTGCTGATCGACGAGATCGACAAGGCCGACATCGAATTCCCGAACGACCTGCTGCGCGAGCTCGACCGCATGGAGTTCTACTGCTACGAGACGCGCGAGCTGATCCAGGCGAAGCACCGGCCGGTGGTCTTCATCACCTCGAACAACGAGAAGGAGCTGCCCGATGCCTTCCTGCGCCGCTGCTTCTTCCACTACATCAAGTTTCCCGACGCAGAGACCATGAAGAGCATCGTGGCGGTGCACTTCCCCCGTCTGAAGCAGGAGTTGCTGGCCTCGGCCATGAAGACCTTCTACGACGTGCGCAACCTGCCCGGCCTGAAGAAGAAGCCGTCGACGTCGGAGCTGCTGGACTGGCTCAAGCTGCTGGTCGCCGAAGACATCCCGCTCGAGGCGCTGCAGAGCAAGGACGACAAGGTCGCGGTCCCGCCCTTGGTGGGCGCGCTGCTCAAGAACGAGCAGGACGTGACCCTGTTCGAGAAGCTGGTGTTCATGCAACGCCACAACCGCTGAGCGGGAGCTGCCGATGGCATTCGTCGAGCCGGTCACGCTGAGGTCGCGCGGCATCGCGCTGGTGCCGCTTGCGCTGGACCATGAGGACGGCGTGCGCGCAGCCGCTGCCGACGGCGAGCTGTGGAAAATCCGGGTCACCTCGGTGCCCGAGCCGCAGGAAACGCGCGCCTACATCGAGGCGGCTTTGGCCGCGCGCGAGGCGGGCCACCGCTTCGCCTTCGCCGTGACCGACGAGGCCAGCGGCACGGTGCTCGGATCGACGAGCTTCCACGACATCCTGCCCGCGGTGAAGCGCGTCGAGATCGGCTACACCTGGTATGCCCGGCGCTGCCAGCGCACGCACGTCAACACCACCTGCAAGCTGCTGATGATGACGCACGCCTTCGACACGCTGGGCTGCCACGTGGTGGGCTGGCGCACCGACAACTTCAACCATGCGTCGCAGCGCGCCATCGAGCGCCTGGGCGCCCGCAAGGACGGCGTCATCCGCGGCCATGCGCTGCGCCGCGACGGCACCATCCGCGACACGGTGATGTACAGCCTGCGCTCGGGCGAATGGCCCGAGGTGCGCGCCCAGCTGCTTTACCTGCTGGACAAGCCGCGCGCTGAAACCCGGGAGTGATTCGCCATGCTGATCGACTTCTTCTACACCCTGCGCTCGGCGAAGCTTCCGGTGTCCGTCAAGGAATACCTGAGCCTGCTGGAGGCGCTGCAGGCCGACGTGGTCGGCCCCAATTCGGAAGGCGCCTACGGGCTCGATGACTTCTACTACCTCTCGCGCACCGCGCTGGTGAAGGACGAGAAGCACTACGACAAGTTCGACCGCGCCTTCGCCGCCTACTTCAAGGGCGTGGAGCTGGTGACGGACTTCACCAAGGAGGTGCCGCTCGACTGGCTGCGCAAGACGCTGGAGCGCGAGTTCACGGCCGAGGAAAAGGCCAAGATCGAGAAGATGGGCTGGGACGAGCTCATGGAGACGCTCAAGAAGCGCTTCGAGGAGCAGAAGGAGCGCCACGAGGGCGGCAGCAAGTGGATCGGCACCGGCGGTACATCGCCCTTCGGCCACGGCGGCTACAACCCCCAGGGCATCCGCATCGGTGGCGCCGGCAAGAACAAGAGCGCGGTGAAGGTGTGGGACCAGCGCGCCTACAAGGACTACGACGACAGCCAGGAGCTGGGCACGCGCAACATCAAGATCGCGCTGCGGCGGCTGCGCAAGTTCGCGCGCGAAGGCCACGAGGACGAGTTGGACCTCGACGAGACGATCCACAAGACGGCCGCCAACGCCGGCTACCTCGACATCAAGATGCGGCCCGAGCGCCACAACAACGTGAAGGTGCTGCTGCTCATGGACGTCGGCGGCACGATGGACGAGCACATCCAGCGCGTCGAGGAGCTGTTCTCGGCCGTGAAGACCGAGTTCAAGCACCTGGAGTTCTACTACTTCCACAACTGCGTCTACGACTTCATGTGGAAGAACAACCGGCGGCGCTTCTCCGAAAAGTTCGCGACCTGGGACATCATTCGCAAGTACAACAAGGACTACAAGCTGGTCTTCGTGGGCGACGCGACCATGAGCCCCTACGAAATCCTGCAGCCGGGCGGCAGCGTCGAATACAACAACGAGGAGGCGGGCGCCGAATGGATCCAGCGCCTGACCCATGCCTTCCCCAAGTTCGCATGGATCAACCCCGAACCTCAGGGCGTCTGGCAGTACCGGCAAAGTATCGCGGTCATGCAACAGCTCGTATCCCATCGCATGTACCCGCTGACGCTCAAAGGCCTCGAGGAAGCCATGCGGCTTCTCTCGAAATAGGCGGCGTCCGACGCCTGTTCTAGGCTGCAGGTGCTACGTTTTTCCGGCGGACTAGCACGAAAAAAGTCGTCACAACTCGGAGACGTCGAGTTACAGTTAACACCTAAGGATTCAATTACGGCGTTTCGTTGACGCTCGGTCCGCAGGAGGTGTTGTCATGTCTGCCGTTCTTTCGCTGCCGCTCGATCCCCCGGTTCTCGAGCAACCTCTGCCTGCGGACGAGGACCCACGCTTTCAGCTTCCCGCCGACTTCGTGAGCATCCGCGGTGTGCGGCTGCCGCACGCCGAGTTGGTCGATCGTGCCCTCTTCTCGCCGGCAGAGCGCGATCGCCTGCGCAACGCGCTCATGGCCGCCTCTCCCTTCCCGCACCTGGTGCTGGAGAACTTGTTCAACCCGGCCCTGCTGGATCTGGTGGCCGAGGAATTCGACGCCCAGCCCGGCACCTGCTGGGCCGAGGTCAAGAGCCGCTACGAATCGACCCGGCGTTCGGTGCTCGGCCCGTCGCTGGGCCCCGCGACCCAGCTGTACTTCGACATCATCCATTCCGGCTGGTTCATCGACTGGCTGTCGTCGCTGACCGGCGTGCCCTACCTGCTGCCGGACCCGAAACTGTTCGGCGGCGGGCTGCACGAAAGCCGCACCGGCGCGACCTTTGCCGTGCACCGCGACTTCAATCGCCACCGTCACCTCGGGCTGAAGAACGAGATGGTCTTCATCACCTACCTCAACAAGGGATGGAACCCGGACTGGGGCTCCGGCCTGGAGCTCTGGGACAAGAAGCACGACCGCTGCGTGACCACCGTGCAGCCCGAGTTCGGCCGCACCATCCTGCTGCCGCACGGCCCGATCAGTTACCACGGCCACACCAAGCCGCTGCAGGCGCCGGACGGCCGCCCGCGCCGCTCGGTCGCCGCCTACTACTACAGCAGCCCGCTGGCCGGCAAGCAGCACGGCGACGAATCGGCCTCGGTCTTCATGAAAACGCACCACATGGACCGCGCCAAGGCGGTTGCCCGCATGATCACGCCACCGGTGGTGTGGATGCTGGCACGGAAGGTCGCAGGCCGGGCTTGAGCCGCCATCCGCGGCTCCCGCCTACGGGGGCCGTGCCGGGCATGCTGTCAGAATGGCCGCATGCTCAGGGTGTTTCGGTCACTCGCGCCGGCGTGGATGCCGGCGTTTTTTTGTGCAGGCCTGCTTGTGCTGCTGCAGGGCTGCAGCCTGCTGCCGAAAGGCGAGTCGGCCGAGTCCGAAACAAGTGCCAGGCCCGTCGGCGGCGAGAAGCCGGCTGGCGCGCGCGAGGCCTTCAGCGTGTCGGTCAAGGCACCGGACACGGTGCGCGAGTACCTCGAGCGCAACCTGGAGATCCAGCGCTACCGCCAGATCGGCGACCTCGGGGCGGCCGAGCTCTCGCGCCTCATGGTGGCGGCCGAAGGCAATGCGCGCGAATTGCTAGGGACGCTCGGCTATTTCACGCCCCGCCTCACGCTGGAGCTGCAGGAGACGCCCGACGCCAAGGCGCCGCGCGAGGTGCGCATCACGGTCGATCCCGGCGAGCTCACGCGGGTGGCCCAGGTGCAGATCGACTTCAGCGGACCGATTGCCGCCGACCCGAGCGCCGAGGCCCAGCGCGAGGCCATCCGCAAGGACTGGCCACTGCGCACCGGCCAGCCCTTCACCCAGCTCGGCTGGGACAACGCCAAGTCGGCCGCGCTGCGCAGCCTGACGGCCAAGCGCTTCCCGACCGGCAGCGTGGCGCTGAGCCGCGCCGACATCGACGCCGACGCAGGCCAGGCCAGGCTGCATGTCGACTACCGCTCGGGCCCGGCCTACCGCTTCGGCCCGCTGGAGGTGCGCGGCAGCGAACGCTACGACGCTGACGCCGCGCGCCGCATCGCGCGCGTGCCGACCGGCAGCGATTACGACCAGCAGCAGCTCCTCGACGCGCAGCAGCGCCTGGCCAGCAGCGGCTACTACGACTCGGTCTTCCTCACGCTCGACACGGACGGCAGCAACCCGCTGTGGGCGCCGGTCATCGCCCAGGTGCGCGAGGCGCCGCTGCAGAAGGTGGTGCTGGGCGTCGGCTTCACCACCGACAGCGGACCGCGGCTGTCGGTGGACCACATCCACAACCGCATGCCGCTGCTGGGCTGGCGCGCCGTCTCCAAGCTCTCGGTCGACCGCGAGACGCGGTCGCTGGGCACCGAATGGAATGCGGTGCCCAACGACAAGGGCTGGCGCTGGTTCGGCGCGGGGCAGGTCAAGAGCGAGACCTCCGGCAGCTACAAGGTCGACAGCGGCCGGCTGCGGGGCGGCCTTGGCAAGTCGAGCGACCACATCGACTACACCTACTTCCTGCAATACGACGCTGCGCGAAACCGCGGCATCAACGCCCCACCCTCGGCCTCGGCGCTGTCGGTGAACTGGGGCTGGACCGGTCGCTACTTCGACGACACGAACGTGCCGACGCGCGGCCATGGCCTGGCACTGGAACTCGGCGCCGGCTACACGCTGACCGGCGAGCAGTTGCCCTTCACCCGCATCTATGGCCGCTGGCTGGGCATCGTGCCGCTCGACTGGAGCGACAAGGGCGACAGCGCCAGCGCGGCCCGCAGCAGCCGCCTGCAGCTGCGCGCGGAGGGGGGCGCGGTGACGGCCAAGGACAGCGCGCAGATTCCCTCCACGCTGATGTTCCTGACCGGCGGCGACACCACCGTGCGCGGCTACGGCTATCGGCAGATCGGCACCCGGCGCAGCGACGGCCAGATCGTCGCCGGCCGCTACATGACCGCGGCCAGCGTCGAATGGCAGCGGCCTTTCGTCTATCGCGGCAAGCTCACCGAGTGGGAGAGCGCGGTCTTCATCGACGCGGGCGCCGTCGCCGACCGGCCCAGCGGGCTCAAGACCAAGGTCGGCGTGGGCGTGGGCGCGCGCTGGCGCAGCCCGGTGGGACCGGTGCAGGCCGACCTGGCCTACGGCGTCGACACGAAAAAATTCAGGCTGCATCTGCGGCTCGGCTTCACGTTCTGACATGCAGCTGGACGCAGCCCCCACGCCCCGGCCCGCGCGCTCGCGCGGCCGGCGCGCCCTGCGTGCCCTCGCCTGGAGCCTGCTCGGCCTGGTCGTGCTGATCGGCGCGCTGACGGCGGGCGCCTGGTGGTGGCTGGGCTCGGACCAATCGCTGGCCTTCGCGCTGGCACGGGCGGCGCGCTACCTGCCGCCCGGCCAGACCCTGGAGAGCCGCGAGGTCATCGGCTCGCTGCGCACAGGCGGGCGCATCGGTTGGCTGCGCTGGCAGAGCGAAAGCCTCGCGGTGGAGGTGCACGAGGCCACCATCGGCTGGCAGCTGGCGCCCCTGCTGAAGCGCAAGGTGCAGCTCGGCGAGGTCCACGCGGCGCGGCTGCTGGTCGAGCGCCGCGGGCCGGTGGAGGACAAGCCCGTCGAACCGCTGGCGCCCATCGTGCTGCCGGTGGAGGTCGAGCTGCCCTTTCGCATCGACGAACTGCGTTGGGCCGGCCCGCCCGCGCTCCAGGCGGACAAGCTGGCAGGCCGCTATCGCTATGCCGGCAACGAACACCAGCTCGTGGTCGACGACGTGGACATGGCCGAGGGCCATTACGCCGCGCGGCTCACGCTGCAGGGCCCCGCGCCGATGGCGCTCGATGCCGCGCTCCAAGGCCGTGTGCGTGCACCGCTGGCCGAAGGCCGCGCCATCGAGGTGCTGGCCGAGGCCAGCGTCAAGGGAACGCTCGCGACCGCCGATGCCAGGCTGGCCGTGGCAGCCGAGCTCAAGCCCGCCGAGCCCGGCACCGAGGCGCCGATGCAGGCGCAGCTGCAGGCCAACATCGCGCCCTGGCAAGCGCAGCCGGTGATCGACGCCAAGGCGCAGTTGCAGAACCTCGACCTGGCCACCCTTTGGCCCGAAGCACCGCGCACGCTGCTGACGGGGCGGATCGAGGCCGGCCCCGATGCCGGGGCACCCGTCGGCAAGTCGACTTGGCAGGCCGACGCCGACATCCGCAATGCGAACCCCGGCCCGTGGGACAGCGGCCGGCTGCCCATCGAGCAGGTCCAGGCTCGCGCCAGCTTCGACGGCACCACCTGGACCCTGCCCGAGGCCACGGTGCGCGCCGGCGGCGGCAGCATCGAGGCCGAGGGCCGCTGGAGCCCCGCGCCGGCGCCCTGGCAGGCGCACGCACGGGTTCGCGCCGTGCGGCCGGGCGCGCTGCACAGCGCGCTGGCCGGCGCGCCGGTGAGCGGCAGTGTCCAAGCCGAGCAGCGCGGCGAGGCCCTGCTCTTCGACCTCGCGCTGCAGGCCGGCGGCGGCGCCGGCAGCAAGGCACTGCAGGGGCTGCGTCTCGACCGCGCGCTGGCACGCGGCCAGTGGCAGGCTCAGGTGCTGGACCTGCGCACGCTGCGTATCGAGGCCGCGAACGCCAGCGTCGAAGGCAAGCTGCAGCTGCGCGTCGCCGAGCAGGCGGGCAGCGGCGATCTGAAGCTGGTGATGCCGGGCGGCAGTGCCCTGCTGCAGGGCGGCATCGCGCCGGCCAGCGGCGGCGGCGAGCTTCGCGCCCGCATGGACGATGCCGCCCTCCTGCAGCGCTGGGTGGAAGGCCTGCCCAAGCTCACGACCGCTTTCGCGGGCAACAGCATCCAAGGCAGCGCACAGCTCGACGCCGCCTGGCAGGGCGGCTGGCGGGCCGTACAGCGCCGGCTGCAGAACGCCAGCGAGCCCGCCGCCCGCGGAAGCGCGGAGCCGACGCTCAAGGCCACGCTCTCGGTCCCACGCCTGGTACTCGGGCTGGCGCCGCCGGCCGATGGCCCGGCCACGGAGCTCCAGCTGCGCGAACTGCGGGCCGAGCTGGACGGCAGCCTCGCCCAGGCCACGCTGGCGCTCAAGGGCGAAGCGGTGAGCGGCACCCAGAAGCTCACGCTCGACACGCGCGCCAGCGGCGGACTCGAACGCGCGAAGCAATGGCGCGCCTCGATCGCCAGCCTGCGGGTGCAGGCGCAGGACTCCCGGCGCCCCGGGCCCTGGACGCTGGAGCTGGAACGCGCGCTCGACGCCACCTTCAAGAGCGGCGATGCCGGCCGCCTCGAGGTGGAAGCGTCGGCCGCCGGCGCCACGCTGCGCGGTCCGGTGCCCGGCACGGTGCACGTCGATTGGGAGCCGCTGCGCTACAGCCACAGCGGCACGGCATCCGACCGGGCCTTCCGCCTGCGTTCCCAGGGCCGCCTGCGGGGCCTGCCCATGGCGTGGGCCGAAGCGATGGGCAGCAGCGGCACCCTGGCCGAGATGGGCATCAGCGGCGACCTGCTGTTCGATGGCGACTGGGACATCGATGCCGGCGACGCACTGCGCGCGCGCGCCCGGCTCTCCCGCGCCAGCGGTGACATCCGCGTGCAGGCTGGCGAGGCCGCGCTGGTCACGCGCATCGAGAGCCGCGGCACCGGCACCGCCGCCGAGCGCAAGATGAACGCGGCCGCCGAAGGTCCCAGCACCCCGGCCGGGTTGCGCCAGGCCGAGCTCGGGCTGGCAGCCGAGGGCGACACGGTGCGTGCCACCCTGGCCTGGGACAGCGAGCGCGCCGGCCAGATCCGCGCCGATGCCAGCACGCACGTGCTGCACCGCGCGGACGGCTGGCAATGGGCCCCCGATGCGCCGCTCGCCGGCCGCGTGACGGCGCGGCTGCCCAACCTCGGCGTCTGGTCGATGCTGGCGCCCCCCGGATGGCGCGTGGCGGGCACGCTGGAGGCCGACGCCGCGCTCTCGGGCAACCGCGCGCTGCCGCGCTGGAACGGCACGTTGACGGCCGACCAGCTCGCGCTGCGCGCGTGGGTCGAGGGGCTGGACCTGCGCGACGGGCGCCTGCGCGCGGCGCTGACCGGCGAGCGCGTCGAGATCACGGAGTTCACCCTCAAAGGCGGTGCCGGCAGCAGCACGCGCATCCCGGGGCAGAGCGGCAACCTCAGCACCGCAGCCAACGCGGCCGCCGGCGATGGCGGCACACTGTCGGCCCGCGGCGAGCTGAGCTGGGGCACGGCCCCGGCCACGGGCACGGGCATCCGCATGGCCATGCAGACTCAACTGCGCGCGCTGCGCGTGCTGGTGCGCACCGACCGCCAGCTCACACTGTCGGGCGATCTGCAGACGCGCCTGGACAACGGCCAGTTCAGCGTGCGCGGCAACCTCGAGGCCGACCGTGCGGTGATCATCCTGCCGGACGAGAGCGCGCCCAGCCTGGGCAGCGACGTGGTGGTGCACTCGGCCGCCAAGGACCGCGAGGCGGCAGAAGCCGCCAAGCGCCGGACCGCCGGCGAAGACGTGCGGGTCGCCCAGGCGCAGACCGCGAAGCCGCCCGACATTGCGGTCGGCTTCGACCTCGGCGAGGACTTCGCGGTGCAGGGGCGCGGCCTAACGACGCGGCTGGAAGGCAAGCTCGACATCCGAAGCACCGCCTTTAATGCGCCGCCGCGCATGACCGGCGAGGTGCGCACCGTCAAGGGCCAGTACCGCGCCTATGGGCAGCGGCTGGACGTGGAGACCGGCGTCGCCCGCTTCAACGGCCCCTACGACAACCCCGCGTTGGACATCCTCGCCATCCGGCCCAACATTTCGCAGCGCGCCGGCGTGCAGATCACCGGCACCGCGCAGTCGCCGCGGGTGCGCCTGTACTCGGAGCCCGCCCTTTCCGATGCGGAGACCTTGTCATGGGTGGTGCTGGGCCGCGCCTCGGCCACCAGCGGCGGCGAATCGCTGCTGCTGCAACAGGCTGCGCTCGCGCTGCTGGGGCGGCTCGGCTCCGGCAGCTCCGGCGGCGGACTCGCCAGCCGCCTCGGACTGGATGAGATCGGCTTCAAGGGGCCGGGCAGCGGCGGCGACATGCGCGAATCGGCGGTCACCGTGGGCAAGCGCCTGTCGAAGGATTTCTACCTGACCTACGAGCGCAGCCTCTCGGGCACGCTGGGGACGCTGTTCGTCTTCTACGACCTCACGCGGCGCCTCACGCTGCGCGGCCAGGCCGGCCAGCAAAGCGGCATCGACCTGATCTACACCGTGAAGTACGAGTGAGACAGGCAAGCTGTTAAAGTCACCCCCGCCTCCGTCCTCGTAGTTCAATGGATAGAACGGGGTCCTCCTAAGACTCAGATACAGGTTCGATTCCTGTCGAGGGCACCACTAAGCCATTGATTTTATTGGATTTGTTGGCTTTCCGGGACTACGCCGGGACAAGCTACGATGTGCCCTCTTCTTCTGGAGGCAGAGGCACATGGCGACGGGCGAAAAGCGACTCCCGCGTGAGGCGTTCACCAAGAAGCTTCGGCGTCTATGCGAGCGCCTCGACGAGCGCCACCAGCGCACGATCCCGTTCAAACACTGGTATTTCAAAGATCGCGAGCTGGTTGCAGAAGTCGCCGTGATCTCGCTGTGGGTCGCCGGCTCGTATGCGCGAGGCGCATTGGACTGCGGCGATCTGGACGTGGTGCTGCAGCTCGCAGGCCCAAGGGACTCGCCACCCTTATCTACGCTCACCAAGGCCTTCTTCGGCACCCTGCCATATGTGCGGTACTACCTAGGCGAACCAGCGAAAAACTCATCCGGCGTGGAGTTTCCGGAGGCGGTGCTGATCTGGTCTGGGCCGGGCTGCGACTGGAACGCTCGCGTTGCAGCGATACGGGAAGTCAGCGGTGCCGGGCGCCACAATCGACCCACTGACGCGGCACCTCTGCGACTTGAGCAACTAGGCGCCGACCTCGATCAGCTAGCGTCGGCCACAGAGGCCAGAGAGCGCGGCGAACTCGAATGGGCATTTCGAGAATTCAACCCAGAGTCATTGCAGCCGATCCCTGTAGAGGAAATCGAGTTCGGCGAAGAGTACCTCATGCGCTGCGCTAACCTATGGGGCAAGAAATCACAGCGGATCGTCCCTGCACTGCTGCGCTTGGCACGAGAGGTAGAACCGCTCGGGGACTGGAGTGACTCGGACTCAAGCCGAACCGTAATCAGATGTGGGGGCACCCTCGTACACGTCGGACGGCCTGAGCTCTGCGTGTGGCGCCTCCACGACAATCCCTCCATTCGACAGCTCGCTTTGATTCCGCACCTGACTGCGCGCGGACCGAATGGCGCATGGCTGATCCGGCGCGGCGCATCCCATCCCGATCATCAAACCATGCGTGGAACTCAGGTCTTCTACCACAGCGATGAGATCGGGCCTGTCGTCCGGTCCGTGAGCCAGCACAAGTCTTATATTTCGTGGATCCAGGTACTCGATCTCTTTGCGACCGAGGAACAGGCGAGACAGAACCTGAAAGGCAAGGATCGCGACATCAGAAGCGCTACTGACGATGAGCTGCTAGAGCTCACGGGACTGTGTGACGCGCTCCGCATAGGCCGCCGCAAGCTAGCGATTACGTGGGCCGCGCGAGAGTACGCCAAGGCGACCAAGCCAGCATCGATCGCAGAAATTGCATCCACGCTGAAACGCCTGCAAGGCGCCGCACCCCCGTTGACCAGTGGCACGCCGCTACCCTCCCTTTCCGCTAGATCCCAGTAGGAACGGTCTGCCGACACCCAAAAATTCACGAAAACCTCAGATGCTTGCCGGCGCAGCGCATTCCCTCTCATTCTTGACGGGCAGGTGGCCGCATGATCGCCCAACAGGTCATAAGGAGTACGGAATGAGAGGACTGCTTTGGCTCGCGCTGCTACCAATCGCCGGGTGTGTCACGCCTGGGCAGCAGGCCAAGAGGCCGACGGCGAATGACGACCCTTCCAAACCGTGCTTCGAGTCGATTGCCTATGACAAACGGTTTGTCGGCCTGCGCGAAAAGATCGCGATTAACCTCAAGGCTGAACGACCCAGCATGGAGATGCTCACCGATAGAACCGTTCCCACCGAAGAGGAAAAACGCCTGCTCGGCGTATGGATGGTCGCTCGGGAAGCATGCTTCGACATGGGCGCTTCTTTCAGGGCCAAGTACGCTTCCCCAGAGTACCAAGCCACACTTTTGGCCGGTCAAACTCGCGTCAAGGTGCTGACTGCCAAGCTCTATGCCGGACAAATCAGCTACGGTGAGTTCAACCAACTCAGAGCCGACAACTCTGTTGAGGGCCAACAACGATTGTCGAACATCAATCAGCGTGAGCGAGAGGCTGCTGCGGCGGCGAACGCTCAAGAGCAAGCACGCCGTGATGCGGCTGTAGGCGCTGCTTTGCAGAACATGCAAACGCAGCAACTCATTCAACAGCAGCAGCTCCAGCAGAACGGGCCCCGAACCACGAACTGCCAGCGCTTTGGAAACCAGGTTAACTGCACTACCTACTGACGGCGCCATCCCATTCATGGCGAAGCTGATGAGCTTCCCACGTATCAGGTTTTTCAGATCTCGGCAACGTTGATCGAACCTACGAGCGCCTCCGGGACACGATCGATCAGCGCAAGCAATTGCCGCCAGCGTCTGGCGAAGCCGTCCTGCTGCCGGCAAGCAAGACCAGATCAATAACGCTTCTTGCTAAGCCTCGGCGATTCTTTTGCCGCGCGGTTTTCCTCGGCCGGTTTCCCGGGCTGGATGTCGCGAAGCATCTTAAAGGTGTGGTCAATTTGTTTGCGACTGACACCTTCCAACTGGTCCATGTTGGCCCGCATCCCCATAAGGATGTTGACACACAGTTCCACCAAAGCATGAGTTGGAATTGCCAGTGTCAGGACGACGTTCCGCAGCTCTTCCTCATCTGCGGAATTGCTTTGGTCAAGTTGAAAGAAACTTACCCGACTGATATTCGGTGAATAGTTTAATTTTGCAACACCTTCCGCAAACACTACAGGTGCGTTAGAGATGGTCTGCGGATTAACGATGATCTTCCGAGGCATGTTCATACTACAGACTCCATCTTCTTATCGGCGTCAATACTAAATGAACAAATGTCAAACGGCTGATTGATCTGAGATTCATCGAACGCAATCCTCGATGTTTCGAGGTGCTTACTTGGCGGAAAGCTTTGGATCGCCAGATAAGCATCAGCGTAGTTTCCAGTAATTAAATCATTTGCCACTTCACTTGGCATTCGAATTTGAACCTGGAACGTGGGGCTTACCTCGTTCGGATTGAACACAGGGGTAAAGTAGGCGTCAGCATCGACAGCTTGCCACGGCTGCAAGGGACCAGCGGTCCCAGCGTCATGAATTGCAAGGTCAACGTCATAGCCCAATGCGCTAGTGAACTCATGAATCGTTCGCAGCGTGAGATTTGCCTTTCCAGATAGAAAGCGAGTCATGTAACTCTTTGACCATCCCAGCTGTTCGGCAAGCATTGAACGAGTCGTCATCTTGCTAACCATCGCGGCATTTAAGCAAGAGGCGATCGCCATTTTCTTGTAGTCAAACTCATCCAACGGCTGCAGTTTTTCAAACATTTTAGATACCTCAAACTGAAATTGGAACAGGGTGAAATTCGAGCTCAGTTGATTCAAAACTTCTACATGCAAGTTGCTCTAAAATCTCAATTGCAGAATCGGACAAATTCTTTTTTTCACCTTCAGAAAGTTCCCCTCTCCGTTTTGCAAGAATCTTCAAGATTACGATTCGCTTGCCGTTCAAGTAGATGAAGCATGTTCTGATGGTGCTTTGACGTATACGCCAAATCTTGTACTCGTGATGGCGCCATGTGAACGTGGCCGTGGCGTGCAAAGCGGTTCCGTCGTACATGTTCGGCAGCGGTAGGCCGTGAGCTGCGTTTAGTTGGAACTGCACTAGGCAAGCTCTCGCTCGGTTCTGATCCTCTGCGCTGGACAGTGCGGCTACATCCGCTCTTGCTTTGCATGACCATTGATGATGGTTTTCGAGGATGGTGTAGATCTTGAAGGACCCCGGCCCGTCGCGTGGTGGAGCGAGGCGTTCCGGATGGCCCGTCTTCAGGCGAGCAAAATACAGGGGCATGTTAACTTAAAAGTGAACCGAGAGCGCAAGTGCGGCGTCCCCGTTGTCACCTTAGTTCACGGATCACGCTGGCCCCCTTCGCAAAGGGCAAATGTAAATGAGCGGCCGGCCCCTGGGACATGGCGCATGCTCGTCGAGGCAATCGCGTCCCCATACCGGTGCATCGTCACACGTCCATCTTTGCAATCACCGCCTGAACCTCTCCGGCGGAATCGCCCCCTTCCTCTTGATCTTGACCCAGTCGCTCGAGCGCACGCCTGGCTTGTAGACGCTGTCCCCCTTCTTCGCCACCAGACCCTCGAGCCGCAGCTGCTTGGCCATCTCGAACAGCTCCGCGCCCTGCTCTGCGGCGATGTGGGTCATCGGCAGGACTGATGGAACCCCTGCCAGGCGCTTGAGCATCCTGGCCTTGCGTTTCAGCAGGGGCATCTGGGTGATGTCCTTGCCGTTCTCCTGCAGCAGGTCGAAGACACAGTAGGTCACCGGATCGGCGCCCTCGTACCACCGCCGTCGGCGAGCGCGGTCCTGAAGACGATCGAAGCTGCTTCGGCCGTACTCGTCCAGGACGCACACCTCACCGTCGGCGATGTGGGGGCCTCCCTTTACGCTGGCCAGGCTGCGGGCAAGCTCTGGAAACCAAGCTGTGCAGTCTGCGCCGTTCCTGGTCTTGAGCCGGGCAGAACCGTGGCCGAACTCAGCCAGCACCCGGTAGCCGTCGAACTTGAGCTCGTAGATCCACGCCTGATCGCCCCAGGGAAGCAGGCGCTCATCCAGAAGCATCGGCTTGAGATTGGCGAGCGCCAGCGGCATACAGCAACTGTGCCAGCAGTAATACTTTAATGCTACTTCTGGTTAGGCGAGGTATGATGGACTGGATAAATTCACAGTTGTCATGCAAGTCCGCGTCCAACTTATGCGCAACTCTGGGCGCTGGCTCACCTGGAACCAGAAACCACGCGAATTCAGGGGCACGCTGCTAAGCAGTCGCACCAGGAAGGGTGACGAGCAGGGCCTCAGCTACATCTACTTGGCGGACGATGGCCCATCACTGTACGACGCGAGGGTCATCTCGGTGCTCGGCAACGAAGTGCGGATCGTCGGTCTCGAGAAGGACGATTCGGCTTGGGTGGTGCAGGAATGGAACTGTGAAATCCTCGCCATCAAATAGGAAAGGGGGCCTCTACTGGGCGAGCAGCCCACGGTTCGCGAGTCCCGCTACCCCAGCGGCCAGCCCCGATCTGCCATGCACTTGTTGAACGCGAATCGAGCAGGCTGGCCGCCGTTGTAGATCACGTTATCCTGCACACGCCCAGTCCCGACGTTGTAGAAGGCATCGAAGTCCTTGTAGAAGCTGGCCGCGTACTCATCTTTGGGCGGCAGGTTCCTGGCAACGGCAACACACTTCGCAATGACGACATTCAGCTTAGCGATGTCGTCCTCGGCCAGACGCTGTCGGCTGGACGGCTGATCAGCTTGTTGCTTGCTAGAGTTAGCTTCGAGCACCAACACGCGTACCCTCAACCCGGCTATCTCACTACGCAGCTCAGACAGTTCCTGCCTGTACTTTGCGCTTTGCGATTCGAGATCCGCGACCTGCAAGTTGGTCTTGCCTGCGTTTGATTGAAGCTCGTCGAAAGCTTTGAGCTTGTCGCATCCAGTCAAAAGCAGGCCGCTTAAGACAATCACGGCCGCATGCACCGTTGCGCCTCGATAGGCCATCGTCCCGCCCTCCAGTTCTTATGACGGGCTCGGAGCATACCCCCTATATCTAAGGGTTCATCGCCGCCACGCCTCGTTCAACGCTGCGCCTGTTCCGCAATCTTGCGCACAGCATCACCACTCGCCTTACTACCGCGGCTGGAGCCGATGAAATAGGCGATGGCACCTGTCAGCCCCGTCTCGATCGTGGCATAGGCCCGCACGATCAGCGCACGGATGAAATCGTCGGCCGGCAGCGTCCCGAAGTAGAACGCCGCGAAGGTGCCAGCCCACAGCAGGAACAGCACGCCCAGGATCACCTGAGGCGTCGGGTCACGCGTGGCCACCTGCCGAGCTCGCGCGTCCTGCATGTCCTTGAGGTAGGCGTCCTCGGCCGCCTGGTTGATTTTCAGCACGTCAATGTCGAGCTCGCGCATGCGGATGGTCAGCGCGTTGGCGGCCTGTTTGATTGCCACGATCTGCTCGGGGCCTAGCCGGCCGGTGGACAGAGCTGCCGCCAGTTGGTCCTCCGTGGCGTCTCGGTTATCCAGCAGGGCCGCTCCGAGTTCCGCGACGGCCGCGCCCACCAGCGGGCCACCGAGGGCAGTCCCCAGCACCGGCGCGATGCCTGCGACCAAGCGCTTCCAATCAAAGTCAGCCATGGTCAAAGCCCCAGCGCACGACGCGCAGCCGCGTGGTTGCCCGGCCACTTTTCAGGATGCGGCTGCCCGGGGCGCCAAGTCCGCATGTAGAGCTCCCAGCCCGCATCGGCGTCGTCGGTCGCCGGCAAGGGCTTGGGATCGGAATAGAGCAGGAGTCGAGCGAAACCGCACGCCAGAAGATCGTCCAACTCCAGGCGCGCCCAGATCGCGGCAGCATCCCAAGGCACGCCGCGCTCAGCGCAGAGGCGGTGCGCGTGACCGGTGGTTGCGTGATGGCTCATGACGCCCTTGACGCCGCCTCCGCGTTCGAATTGCCAGAGGCCCCGCGCAGGCCCGTTGCCCATCTGCCGGCGCCGTTGCTCCGGATCTTCCTGCAGGGTCATCGCGAGGAGCTGTACGCGCGCTTTCGGTGTGTTCATGGCGAGCGGCAGCATCGCGAGGCCCGGATTAAAGATCTGGGCGATCACGTCAGTGAGTTGCATGATGATTCCCCCTACGAAAGATCGCCCGGCTTCGTGAATCGACCTTCCGTCCAGCGCTTCAGGCGCAGGCCCCACTCAGATTCTTCGCGCCACCACTTCCGGAGCAGGTACGCCACCTGCAGTACGCCGAGCAGCACTGCGAGAGCAGTCGTTAGGCTCAGTTGCTGCCACCAGGCGACGAAGCTCGCAGGGGCTTGATAGGCGACGTTGAATGCAATGTCTTTCATTTCTTGCTTCATGCGCCCTCCCCTTGGGCGAGGTACTTCAACTGGTCGACGATGCGGGTGGCGGCATCGACGTGCGCTTGCAGCGTGGCCTGGAGCGCTTCCGCTCGATCTGCTACTGCCGGCGCGGGCTCCTTCGGTGATGGCAGCGGCAGCGGCCGCAGATGCCACTGGCCCTCTTGCTGATCGAAAAACGGCCATTCCTTCAGCGGGTCATATTTCGGGATCGGGATCGATGTGGCCCAGGCCGGCACCAGCACATTGCCGGGTGTGCGCTGGCAGAACTCGCAGGGCGTCCCGCCCGTGTAGGCCCCGCTCTCGGGGTCGTAGTTGAAGACGTACATGCGGGCGCCTCAGTACTTGATGATGTGGGGATAGGCCAGGTTGCGCGGGTGTCCGTCGGCGCTCCCCTGGTTGGAAATCGTGATCCCGACGGATGCCGCGAAGAGCGATACGCTCGTGAAGGCGCCCCCTACAGTGATGTTGTGGTTGTGCGCGCCATCGGCGCTGGTCCCAAATGGGCCGGTGACGAGCGCCGCAGTGGCCGCGCCAGGGCCGAGAGAAAGTGTGTTCTGCGAGGCGTTGTAGGAGTGCGTATGCGCTCCCTGGACATCGGCAGATGCGCCGTGCGCGTGCCCTGGATCACTCACTGCATGGGTGTGTGTTGGGTCGGTGTAGCCGTGCCCATGCAAGACGTTCGCTTGGTCCTGCCAGACGCCGAGCACGCGACCGGTGTCGAGCCCGCGAGACTCATCCAGCCCGCGAATGAACATGGCTCGCCAGTCGGGAACTCGGAAGGTCGTCGACCCGTCTCCAACGCTGAAACTGCCGAACTGGCCACCGCTCCACGTCGCCTCGGACACAAGGCCGGCCGCCGTCGCGAAGGCGAACAGGTTGGCGTAGGTCGTGCGCGAGACAAGCGCGCCGTTCAGCTTGATCCAGCCGAGCGGCGCCGCAGCGCTGGTGAGCCACGGCAACGCAACGCCTGTGGGGATGGCCGCGCCGTCGCGTAGCTGCGCAATGAAGCTCAGCGCATAGCGAATCGCGTCGTCGAGCGTCGAAGGAAGGTCGGTGCCCGCGGGCCCGTTCAGCGCCTGGTTCGTATTGCAGGCTGCAAGGGTAGTGACGATTGCCATATCGGCCCTCAAATGAAAAAAGCCCGCGGAAGCGGGCTTGCAAGGTCTTTCAGGAGGCGCGACCTAGAATGCGCGGATGGACGGCTTGTTCACCGAATTCCTGATCTGGAAGGCCATCGGACTTTGCGTTCTCGCCTTCTTCGTCAGTTTTTTCTATCGCCTGATCACCGGCCGGTCGATAGCAGAGGCGCGGAGCGAAAAAGAAGAGGGGTAAGCGACCCCGTGCCGGCCAATCCCAGTGGTCAGCCGCTGATAGGCCGCAATGGCGCGGTCCAGCGCCTCCGGATCTGACATCAGCGTGCCCAGCCGGTCTACCTTGCTCTTCTTGGCGGTCTGCCGCAGGCTATCCAACATCGGCCCTGTGAATCGACCAACGACCGGAATGCGGTTGGCGAAGCCGTTCACAAGCGGGCTGTCCAGTAGCCCCAGATCCAGCGCGCTCTGCACGTTCTGCGCCGTGTTCGAGCCAGTCGCGCGGCCCAGGTTTTCAGCCGCGTCCGCACGAGAGAGATCGCGACCCACGGCCGCCAGTCCCGCCTGCTCCCCTTCATTGAACAGGCCGCCAACAGCACCCGATCGCGCTTGCAGCCAGTCGTTGAACTTGGAGTTTGTCAGCCGGCCGAGGCGGTCAGTCTGGTTCGCTGCATCCGACACCGCGTAGTTCTTCAGGAGCGCGGTGGTCCCGGGAGATGCGATGCGCTGGAAAGCGGCGATGTCATCGGCCTGCGAAAGTCGCGGGCTGAAGAACATCGGTGCGAGCTCGGTTCATCGCGCAGCCGGTTGAACTGCCGTTCGCTCTTATCGTTCACCGCCTCGGCCTCCGCCACGTTGACGCCGAACACCGGCAGGCCCTGCTCTTTGAGGCGATCGACTACGCCGGCACCGATGCCGATGACATCGACGTTGATTGACCGCGGCCGCATTGGCTCAGGCGTCTTGTCCCATTCCGCCTTGATGAGGCCGGCGGTCTGCATCGTGTCCTTGCCCCACCACTCTTCCACCGGCGCGAGCTGGTGATTGCCCTTGCGCTTGGCCAAGGCCGAGCTGTCGTCGCCGAAGCGGGCCACATCGACGCCCCAGATCACCGGGGCGCTCTCGATGACAGCCACCTCGCGGATCTTGGCCGCCTCGCACAGTTCGAGAGAGATCACGCCGTCAGGTGCACCCACAAACTCCCCCTTCACTCGGACCTTGAAGACCGAGGACTGCCGGCCATACTTCTTGGCCATGTTCTCGATGTAAGTCCGCGAGACCATCGGACTCGCCTCGCCGTCCCAGTGCAGCGCAGCCCAGGAGCCGCGCATCTTGTGGTGCGAGTCGAAGAAGTAGCCGCTCTGCCTGGTCGGGTTGGCAGCCATCACCACGAAGGCGCCATCGGTGGACAGCGCACCCTCCGCGACCTCGAACACGTTGTCGGAGACGCCCGAGGCCTCGTCGATCAGGAACAGGATGTGTTCCGAATGAAAGCCCTGCAGCGCCTCCGGACGCTCCGGCCGCGACGTTCGCGCCACCGAGAACGATTCGTTCGGCGCCGAAGCCATGCGGAATGCTCCGGCAGACCAGACGAACTGCCCGGCCAGCGACGGATACCGTTCGGCCATGGTCCGGTGCCACTTGGCGATTTCGGACCACAGCACGTCTTCGAGCTGGTGCGCGGTCGGCGCGGTCGCCGGCACCTTCGCGGGGAAGTAGCACGCCAGGAACCACAGCACGCACCACGCCATGAAGGTCGACTTGCCCGTGCCGTGACCCGATCGGATCGACACGCGGCGCCGCTTCACGATCTCCCGACTTGCATCCCACTGCTGATCCGTCGGCGTGGCGCCCAGCACCTCCTGCGCGAACAGCGCGGGCCCACCTGCTCGCCAGCGTAGGACGCTCTTCTGCGTCTCACTGAGCGCCATTCGCCTTGTTCAGCTCGGCGAGCTCTTCCGCCAGACTGCGGACAGTGATCGAGCCGGCGTGCTCCGTCCGGGCCAGCTTCGGCGCGGCGTACTCAGCCAGCTTGTGAAGCAGATCGAGAGCCTTGCCCGGATCGCCTTCAGTTGGCTTGACGCCCTGCTCTGGATCACCGGGAGTTCCCTCGGCCACGGCCTTGAGCCACTTCGCCACGTTCGCGCGGTTGTCGTCCAGCAACTTCTGAACCGTGTCGCGAAACTCGGCGGTCACCTTTCCCGGCCCTCTTTTTCCCTGATTCGGCCTTTTCTCGCCTTTTTTAAAACTACCAGCGTTCGCCACGTCAGCCCCTTTCTGAGTACGAAAAGGGCTCGAACCCTAAGCGATCAGCCGGCGTCAGCGGCTCTTCTGACGTATCGAGCAGATCAGGGCGTTCGTCTTCGGCCACGCTCTGAGGCGTCGCATCTTCATTGTTTTGGTTCATGGTTCGGGGCTTCCTTGGCTTGTCCGAGATGGGCCCATCCGACTGACGCTTGCGCGCTGGGCCTATGCGGTTCGCGATCCCCCTGATTCCGCGGTGTCGCAGTCGCGTGGAAACCCCGCCCTTTTTTCCCGGGGTGGGCCGCGTCAGGTTCGCGGGTAGTGCGGCGCGTGGAAACTGCCTTGCGGGCGCCGACGTGACGTGATCCCGATCACGATCACGATCGGCACAGCGCTCAAGTCCTTAGTCAAATAATCCAGATTGCGCATCCTCCAAAAGGAGGATTGACTTGCTGCACTGACGGACGACTATTGCTCCTCAATAAGAATGAGGAGAGATTCCATGGCCAGCCTCGCGGTCCGCATGTGTCTTCTTGCCCTGGTCGCTTGCGTTGCCGGGTGTTCCTGGCCGAGACGGGAGGAGTCCATCCAAACCCATGCGTCGCTGTGCGAGATCATCTTGCAGCTACGGCGAGACATCCGAAACTCCTCTGTAAGGCCCGGCCAACAAGCCGTAGGGCTTCCTCTGTCTGAGGCAACTGTTATCTTAAAACTTGGCCTTGTGAGAGAAGTCAGCGGAGACTTCAAGGTGACCGCTGCCGTTCCCGTCGCCTCTCTTGGAGTTTCTGGCTCTGAATCGAAGAGCATCGAGAACACGATCACTCTGGTCTACAAACGGATTGACGGCAAGGACGGAACCGACGTTGGAACACTCGGCCTGCCCCCAGGCGAACTAGCATCGATTCCCGCCGACCAGAGGCAGAAGGTTGTGAGAGACGCACTCGCCGCGGCTGATGCAGACGACCAACGAGCCTGCAATCGCTAACGAAGCGCTTTGCTTAAGTGACACCAAGTTTGCCAATCAACAAATCGCTGCATTTGTCAGCACCGACGGGTCGAGCCCCCCGTCGAACTAGTGCCCTCCGGCTCTAATCTTCTTGGAGACTTGCTATGCGCACTGCCGCCTTGCTCGCCATCGTCTTCACTCCAGTCGTGGTCAATGCCGCCAATTGCAGCACAGACCCTCCGCAGTTCGGCCCCGTTACAACGACATTCGAACAAACCTGCGCTGCAGGGCAAACTATTATTTCGCTGAATAAGGCAAAGTCACCAGTCGCAAAGCTCAATTTCGGTCGCCGTCAAGAGATCACGATTTCCACAGTATCAGGAGCCAAGAGCTCAGGAGGCAACGGGAGCGGCGCGCAGGTTTGCATTTGGCGGTCATGGGACAAAAGCCAACCCTGCGGCAAGAGTCTGGTCTCCCAAGATGGCTTCAATGACTGGGACGGCAGTGCTACTTGCTCCCTTGTAGTTCCGGCAGGGGTCCAGTACGTCCAGGCGTTGCAGACAAATTCGAATGCAGATGAACAGAACACCACTTTGGAAATAGTTTGCAGATAGCCGTGCTGCCCTTGTCTGACGCAAACAGAAAACCCGCCGAGCGTACTGCTGAGCGGGTTCGGATTCTTGGGGGCGAGTTTACCCAACGTGGGGCCAGGGTGCCGCTTTGTTATTTGACCCGGTCGATCCGGTGACGGCTTCCGCATTCTACCGTGCGGTAGATCATCTGCAACCCCCTCATCCCATTCTGTCGCGCAGCTTGTCCATGGCGCGCGGACCGGCCTCGGACTGGTTGCGCTCCATCTCGGCCACTACCCACGCGGCGAGCTCGCGCTGCTCCCGCTGGAACTGGATCTCGAACGGTATCGTCCCCTCACCACCGCATGCGGGGCACTTGTTCGTGCCGAGCGTCTTGGTCCCGGGGATCACCAGCAGTCCATGACCACCGCAGGGCTTGCACCGCCCGTCCCTGTGCCAAGCGAGGCAGGCCTGCGCCATGGTCCTCGCCTGCGCCTGGTTCAGCTTCACCCGCAGGCGCCTTGCCTGCCGCCAAGCCAGGTCCGACAAGATCTCCACGACCTGCACCGACGCCGAGTTGTCGCCGAGGAAGAGCCGCTGGAGCGCTACAGCCAGCGGCGCCCGCCAGACGCGATTGCCCTCGCTGTCGTGCCCACGCTGCAGATCTCGGTCAGCCAACCCCATCGCGCCCAGCACGTCAGAGTCTGAGAAGTTGGTCCGCTCCTCGCTTTTGAGGTTCGTAGACCGCATGGCGGAGGCGTAGCGCTCGATGATCTTCATGCCGCGTTGTCGCCCTTCCCGCTGTCGTACAAGCGCCTCACTTCCTCGCGCTCAATCAGCAACGGCCGCAGCTCGTCTGCCTTTGCGCTGACCTCGTCATCGGTCCCGAAAGCGATCAGCAAGTAGTCGTTGGTCATGTTTCCCTGGAAGAAGCGCATGCCAGACTGCGCGGTCCGCGACAGTGGCTCGACATGGAATCCATTGGACTTCTTGCTCCAGAGCAGTGCGTAGATCTCGTTCATTGGTTCTCCTGAGTTGAGAAAGGGACGTAGGAAAGGGGGTAGCGCCTCGGCTGCGAGCGGTACTGCATGGACGGCTTGTCGAACCAAAGGCGCAGCGTGTAGTCCTGGTGATCGCCGTAGCGGGCCTTCATCAGGATCAGCTTCGCGTCGGGCTCAAGCCTTTGCTTCTCCCAGGCCGCGACCGAGTCCGGGTCGCTCAGGTCGGCTGGCGCTTCATCTTTCTGCGCGCGCCAGACCGAGAACACGTTGTCGGCGCCGTTGACGATCCCGCCGGCACCGGCCACGTCCATCTTGCCGGGCGCCTGCTCCTCGTCCTTCTGCTTGCGTGGATGAGCGACAAGGTGAACATGGGCGCTGTGCGCCTTCTTGAAGGCGACGATCTTCTGCACCGCCTCGTTCTGCTTGGTGATAGCGCCGACGCCGTCCGAGGGGACGTCGATCATCATCAGACTATCGATCACGAAGTGCCGCACCCCGTAGCGCCGCGCGGCGTAGGCGAAGACCTCCAGGAGGCGATCGAGCTTGGCCGTGCCAACCAGGTCGAAGATCCAGCACTTGTCGCGCAGCCAAGCTCCCACGGCCCGGATGAACTCGCGCGTCGGCCTGTAGAGCCCCGTCGCTTGCTTATGCAACCGCAGCAGGTGCTTGTCCGGCGGGATCTCGCCCGAGAACACCGCCACTCGCTCGCCCTGCGCCATCAGGCCGAGCAGCACCTGGTCGAGCATCAGGCTCTTACCATGGCCGTTGATGCCGGTCCAGCAGGTGTACTCGGCAGGCCGGAACTCGAAGAAGTCAAAATCGCGGTCGAACTTGATGCGCGGATCGCGCGGCGCGTCCGGATCGGGATGGAACAGGGCTTCGACCTTCGGCGTGAAGTCGTCGGCGTTGCGCAGTTCCTCAGGGTCGAGCGGCTTAGCGTCGTCCATCGCCTGCTGAAAGTCCACGGCCTCGGCGCCGTCCAGCAGCCACTGGTTCGCGTCCTTTGCGCCCAGGCGCACCCGCCGGCAGCGCTCCACGCCAAGACGGCGCATTACCTCCGCAGCGCCCTTGTTGCCCGCCTCGTCGTTGTCGAAGCAGATCAGGATCTCGTCGAAGCGCTCCAAACGGTCCCAGTCCGTTTCGAGCCACTGGTGATTGCCGGCACCCTGGTTCACCGACAGCGCTGGAACGCGCATCTGGTGCAGCGTCATGGCGTCGATCTCGCCCTCGGTGATCGTCACGACCCGGACCTTAGGGCCGATCAAGTGCCAACCGAACAGGCACGGCGCGGCCTCCTTCTCCTGCCGCATGTCGCGCTTCTCATCGACGTTGCGATACTTGATGTTGATCAACTCGCCCGTGTCGTCGATGAAGGGGAAAACGGCGTAGACCTTGCCGTGCTGCTGCAGCTCGGCGACCTTGAAGGCCCGGATCGTCTCCTCGGTCAGACGGCGGCCGCGCAGCCACTCCAGGGCCCGGCCCTTGGCTGCGGGCACACCCGGGCTCACCGGCCGACGGTAGGTGCGCTCGGGCGGCTTTGGGAAGTCGTCGCGGATGCCAAGGTGCTTCTTCGCTTCGCGCATGGCATCGACGATGTCCAGGCCGCGGCAGGCCATCCACAGGTCGAGCAGATCGCCGCCCTCGCCGCTCGCGAAGTCCTTCCACATGCCCGCCTTGGCGCCCGTCAGGCGCACCGACAGGCTGTCGCCTGGCTCGCCGCTGGTGTTGCCGGCCTTGAACTCGGCGCCTTTGCGCTTGCCGTGAGGCAACAGGTACTGCGCAATCTGCACCGCCTGGCCTGCCATGCGGACCTTGAGCTCGCCCGCGTTCACGCCGTCACCTCGCTGATTCGGCGGCCTTCGCGAAACTCGCGATAGTTGAGGACGTGACAGCGCTCGTTCGCGGCCTCGGCCGGATGAGTAAACCCGGCCACCTCCCACCACTGCTGCCCGCTGTCGTTCACGGGCGCCGCCACCTTTGCACCCGGAATCTCGTCGTCCCAGCAGCCGTCGTTGAGCCAGCTCGACGGGTGCTTGATGAACCGGCCGTTCTCCCGGCGATCGAGGTGAGGCCGCTGCGCCGCCAATGCGCCCAGGATCGTCGCCTGCAGTGCTTCGTCGGGCGCCAGCTTCAGCCACGCCTTCAGCGCTGCCTTCCGCCCGACCTTGCGCGGGTACGCCGCGTAGAAGGCCGGAAACCCCGGCATGCTCTCGATGGCTGCAGTTGGCGATCGACGCTGTCGCCCCCCGTGGGGGGTAGGGGGGGTATTACTTGAATCAGGAATCAGTGAATCAGGAATCAGGGTGTTATGCACCTGTTCCTTAACTGTTAAGACACCGTTGTCGACCTCGGTTGTACCGCACGGTTTAACTGTTAAGGCACTGTCGTCAACCCCCCCTGAGATGGCTGGTGCAACCGTTGCCGCACGGGAAACTCGCTGGCTAGTCCCGGTGGCGTAACCGTTCCTGCCGCGTTCGTGAACTGTGAGGAAACCGTCTTCGTCGGGAATCTGGCCATCCTTCTCGGTGCCGTGCGGAACCTGGTGCTTCACGAAAGCCACGATCTGGATGTAGCGGATGCCGGCCCATTCGTAGCGACGGATGAAGTGCCACCGCTCCAGCTCCTGCAGCAGCGGCTCTACCTCGATCGTGTCGAAGGGAAACAGCTCGCCCTTGATCTTCTTCGCGCGATCCTCAAGGCGCCCCTCGCGATCTGCCAGGGTCCAGAGGCCGGCGAAGCACAGGCGCGCGAATGCCGAGCACTCGGCCAAGTCTTCATTCTTGAAGAAACCCGGCTTGATGTTGCGGGCGCGGGCCATCAGCGATGCGGCCCCACTTCTCCTGACGCCACGTCGCCCTTAGCGGCCGTGATCGCCTCGATCTCCTTTTCGACCTCTGCCCAAGCCTCAGCCGCTTCAGCCTGCGCCTTGTTGAGTGCGCTGATCAGCGCCGGCACCGCGTCCTTGTCGATGACGACAAACTGCACCGGGCTGTCGCAGTTCTGTTCCATCAGGACGACGTTCCCGCCACCGCCAGGGTAGACCGCCAACTGCTGAAGCGAGTCGTCGATCAGCACGCAGCCGACTTCGCGCAATTCGTCCCAGCTCGGGGCGCTGTACTCGCCCGGCGTGTACGCCGCTGGGTTTTCGGGGAATCCAGGATTCATCGTTTCCATTTCCAAGCTCGTCCAAGTTCGTGATTCGTCGCCCAGGAAGCGCGGCCGACGTGCCCGCGGTGAATTCGCAAGTACCAGCAGAAGTGATAGACCCAAAGCACGGCGCGACGCATCAGTCACTCCCAAATGAGTTGATCGGGCCGCTCGATGCTGGCCAGGTGGACCTTCGACAGGGTCAGCAGCGCCTGGATCTGATCCGGCGGGAAACACTGCATCTCCTGGTTGACCACCTTGAGGCCTAGATGGGCAAGCAACCCGCAGAACTGCTCCAACTGCTCGCTCTTGAAGCGCGAGACAGTGCTCTCGCTGACCCCCATGGAAGTGGCGATCGCAACCTGCCTTCCGGGCTCTTGCAGGGCGCGCAAGATCGCGACGTGAGCCTTGCGTGCTCTTTCAGCAGGGGTTGGAGAGACTGCGGTCATGACCTATCGCCCTACCCTCGCGGCCAACGACGCCGACCTGATCCACTGTTCGACTCGAACCCTGTTAAGCACGAACGCCACCAGCGACGGCAAGGGCGCGCAGGTGAAGTTGCGGGTCACGCGGCTCGACCTACGCTGGGAAGACGGCGACGTGGTCGCACGTTTCAGCGCGCAGGAGACGAACGTCGTGCCGACACGGCGGATGACCCGGCCTAGAGACAGGAGATAGGCCATCTCAATTCCCCCGGTCCTGCTGATCGACAGTTTCGACCGGGGCTGTCTCCACGAACCATTCAGGCCGCAAGACGCGCAGCTGCCAGACGCGGCCGTCTGGCATGTCCTCCCCCCATTGGGAGATCGCGCCGGGTGTGATGCTCAGTATCTTCGCCAGCGCTGCGGCGCTTCCTGCGTTGGCGATGCCGGTTTTGGTTCTCATGGTTAGCACTGTAGCAAACTAAAGCTTTTCTAGCTAGTCTACTAAATCCTTTAGATGGCTTAATCGAACCATGACCTTGAGAGAACGCATCCAAGAGGCCCGCGACGGAGCCAAGATGACCAACACCGAGTTGGCGCGCGCGACCGGACGCAGCCAAGGTGCCGTCACACAGTGGCTTGATGGGACTGCCAAGTCCCTGAAGGGAGAGACAGCTGCTCTCATTGAGCGCGCGACTGGCTACCGTGCTTACTGGCTGATCACCGGTAAGGGACCGAAACGAGTCGAGGACATCGAACCGCAGTTCAAATGGGACGTGCTCACTTCGCTCGAGATTTTGGGCAAGTCAATCGAACAAGTAGTCGACTCCGGCGCGCGTGCCAGCGCGGTCTCGATGCTCACAACCTACATCAACGACCCGAGCGGAAACCTCGACGTGCTGCCACTGATTGCCAAGAGACTTTCAGGTGAACGCCCCAACGAAATGGACAAGGATTTCTGGGACGGAAAACGGGCCAACGCGGAGCCGGTCAAGATAGCCGCACCCAAGTCCGGCAAGCAAAAGTAGGGTGGATGGCCGATGCGCTTGTCTCGGATACTTTAGTGAACTGAAGGGTTTTTGCTTTAGTGGGTTTGTGAATTTGCTTTAGTTGTCTAAAGTCACCTCCATCGCCAACACCGGGTATGGAGCTGAAATGGACGCTGTAGCACACACAAACTTCGAGGCAGCCGCGCGCGAGGCGCTGCTCAAACGCAACTGGCGCACCGCCGCCCTCCTGTTCACCGAAGCCGCCGACGAGATCCCCGACGACGCGCACGGCTTCACACCGGCTCGCGCGCAGGGCTTGCGCCGCGACGCGCACCTGGCACTGGGTCGCACCGAGGAGTTCAGGAACTACCGCGAAAGCGCGCGCAAGCGAGGTTGCCGCGACTACCGCGCCGAGTGGGAATCGCCGACCGGGGAGTTGGTCACCCGCCTCCTCATGCCGAAGCGGAGGGCCTGACCATGCTGCTCGACCTAATCCTTTCATCCCGTCTCTTCAACTGGTTTTTCGGCACGATGCATGGTCGCGATGAGCGCGAAGACGTAGCACCAGGCCGCGTCCTTTCTGCACTCACCCTTGCAGTCGTTGCTGGCTGCAGTGGCGGCTGCGGCGGTGGTGGCGGCGGTGGCGGTGCCCCCATCATGGGAATTCCCACATCGGCCCCTACGAAGGAAGCCCGGAGCGAACAGCCGATCAAGCCCCCACCGGTGTGCACCGTCTGGCTGGAGGGCGATTCGATCCTGAACGGCTCAAGCCCCGCCGGACGTCTGACGGAACCGCCCGCGGCCGCGATCAAGCGACTACGCCCGGCCTACACCGTCACGGATCGCAGCATGCCTGGCAACTACGTCACTATGCGCATGCCCGGCTTCCTAGCCGAGATAATCGATGCTCGGTTTGTGGTGCTTGAGTTCGGCATGAACGACGGCGGTAACGGCTTCGACTATCGCGAGCCGCTGCGTTCCATGGTCCAGCGCGTGAAGGCGCTCGGGAAGACGCCGATCGTCACCGGGCTGTCGCGCGTGCGCGGTGCGCCGCCGTGGCGTGACGCCTATGACGCGCTGGCGCACCAGGTGGCTACCGAAGAGGGCGCCACCTTCGCTGACTGGGGCGCGGTCCCCTACTCCGATGCCGACATGGCCGACGACGTACACCCGGCCCAGTCGTACAGCACCCCATTGGCCGAGAAGATTGTCCGCGCGCTTGACGCGGTAGCCCCCGAGTGCGCCCTATGAACGACCAGTTGCAGATTACCAGCGGCCTGTTGATGCCATGCCTTCATACCTCGACGACATCGACGACGGCATCCGCAGCGATCAGATGCAGATGCTGGGCAGCGAGACGATCACCACCAAGATGATGCAATGCGTCGACGATATGCCGATGTTCCCCTATAAGGAGCACAAGATCCGCAAGGCGCTTCATTCCCTGTGGACGCAGCCTTTATCACAGCCGCGGACCATGGATCTTTTGGACAGATGTGTCGTTCTTATTTGAAAACGAATTTGCTCGACTCATCGTTTGATCTATGCTTTGAGCCAAGTTACTGCTCGAAGACGCTCATGCATCCAACTGTGATCGTTTAGAAAAGAGATAACCCCCAGTACACCCGGCAAGGTGGAAAGGGGGTTATCTGAGTACCCGATCCCGCTTGTGGAACTGGCACCCCTCTGGGCAGAGGATTCCAGTCTACACGGGTCCGGGATTTTGACCATTGTCAGAAAGATGTCCCATGACCCTCAGTGAAGGCCTAACAGCGCAGCCCGCAGACAAGTTGCTGCGAATCTCGGATGTCCTCGCAAAGGTGCCCGTCGGCCGGGCCTCCTGGTGGAAGGGCGTCAAGGAAGGCCGGTTCCCTACCGGCATCAAGCTCGGACCGCGCACAACCTGCTGGCGCGCCTCGGACATCGACAAGCTTATCGCCTCTCTCTAGTCGAGGGGCAGTCATGAACAAGATCGTGATTGATCGCGGACACCAGCGTGCGCGCCACACATATCAAATGGTCGCCGAACGTGCTTCCGCTTCTGGCCGCGTAAAGCGAAGCAGCCTGATGCCCCACTCTGCGCGTCAGCGAGTGGCGTCAACAGGGGGTAGCGGCGCTCCATCGACAACAGCAATCTCCCTGTCGAGAAGTTGTCGGCTGAATTCCATGTGCGCGATCCAGTCTTGCATTTCCCGCTCTTCCTTAAGCCACCGGGAAAAGTCTTCCTTGCTCATGTTGGCGCGATTGATGTCGCGTCGCAGTCGATGCATCTCAAGGCGAGATGTGCCAGCCTCTAACTGCCGAACGACCGATTCGCGCCTTTGCAAGAGATCAAGGCGCGTCACGGCCTTGGCCAGATCGCCGGCGCTTTGGTTCTTTGAGTCGAACGAGGCCGACAGACGAGCAACGATCTCCGCGTTCAAGCTCTTGGATGTTTTGTCGGCTTCCCCCTGCAATTGGGAGTGGAGCAGCTTCGGAATCCGAAGAGTGATCCGCGTGTACCTGTCTTCGTCTTCCATGCCGGAAATTTACACCAAAACAGTGTCACTTCTGGCGGAAATCGCTTGACACTGTATCAGTGTCATAACGACAATCAACCGACACCATTTCTATGTCAGACCAAACTCGACACTCCATTGTTCGCATGCAGATCCGTCTGCCGGGTTTACTTGCAGATCGCCTGCGCCAACAGGCCGCTCTGACCCGTCGATCGCTGAACATGGAAATGGTGTCGCTGCTGGAGGAGGCCAGTTCTAAAGCAGCCAAAAAGGTGAAGGGCCGAGTCGCGCCAACGACTCAGCCCCTCGATGAAACGCCCATCCCGTCTAAAGGCAAGGAGATTTCACATGCCAGAGAGTAGCACGCACTCAAGTAGCGCCGCAACAGCAGTAACCGCACCCGCGACTGCTGTCGCTCCAACCTCTAAAACCGTCCCGGCCGCCGAGCTGATCGAAAACGAGGCCCCCGCCAGCAACCCGACGACGATCGCCAGAGCGATCGGCACCACCCTCGGGGTATGCCGCGCGTGTGCTGCGAGGGCTTCGGAGTTCCTCCAACTGGCCTCCGAACTCGACGAATCTGACGATGACCTGAGAAGCGGCGACACCATCCGCTTTACGCGCATGGCCTTGGGTCAATTGGAGATGTTCAGCTACGACGACAGGTGGACCGACATTGAGATGGCCGGAACACTCTTCGACAGCATCGCGCTTATCAATGCCGCGGCCTGGTCGCCGGGGGACCAGATCGGCAAGGCCCGCCGCATCTTGCTAGATCAAGCACGCCAGTTGCTCGATGCTGCTGCTGCGACCGCACTCGACGGCGGCATTCTTGCAGCCTCGAAGGCGATGAAGGAACTGCCGCAAGGGGGGCTGCAATGACCGCCGCAACCCTCACCAAGCCTGCCAGGGGCTCGGCCAAGGCCATTCGGAAGAATGCTGTTTACGTGCCGTCAACTGACCGCAGCAATGTTGCGGCGCGACTGGCAACCCTGCGGGCCGCGATTCGCGAGGCAGACGAAAAGCTCGAAGCTGCCTACGATCTCGCGGAGCGGGGCGAGGCCTACGAAGTGCTGCTGGACCACGTCGCACACGATCTGCTGACCGGCGACGCGCTGGCGATCTTGGGCGACTCGCCGACGCAATCGGATGCAACGGCCAACTACGAGGCGCTTTTCAAACCCCTGGCGGTACTGCAAGGCGCCATCGCACTCGCGCAAGGCTCCGGCGTCGAAGGAAATCTGAAGGAAGCGTTCGAGCTGCTCGACTGGGCGCAGAACGAACTCGACGGCTCCGCTGCCCTGACGAAACTGCTGCCCAAAGGACCGAGAACTACGGACGAGCAAGCCAGCCCTAAGCGCGTGGACTGGATGGAGGTCGACCTTGCGGACGGCGCCCTCCGTGCGGCAGAGATTCTGATGGAGATGACGCACATGGAGTGCCAGTGGCAGTACTCAGATGCCCAAGGATCCGAGCGCGCGCAAGAGCGCATAGTCGTCATGCTCAACGCGATCCAGAACGAGGTTGCCGAAGCACGAGAGCGTCTTCAGGCGGTTGTCAGTGAAGTGATCGGAGACAAGTCGTGAGCCGCGCCGCGACCTTCGCTCCGGGCGTGGAGTACGACGCCGGCACCGGCGGCGACATCTACTTGGGCCGCCCAGAGGCCCTGATCGCGGCTGGGCTGATCGACGCGGCCAAGGTGCCGGGCGCACCTGGCATGCCGAAGTCATCCATCACGTTCGTGGACGGCGTGCCGCAGCTCCGCGGCATCAAGCCTGTCCACGACGAGCGCTGGATGCAGGCGACGATTATTGGTCGCCAGCTTCGCGTGACGAAGGGGATCGACCGCGAGGAGCGAAGGCGCCGAGAGCAGAAACGCGCCCAGGAACTGGAAGACCTGCCTCGCACCACGCCGAAAAAGGACATCGGCCGCGACGAAGCGGCCAAGCAACTGCGCAACGCCAGCGCGATCTTCCAGGTCGGCGATTCGGTGATCGTCAACGGTCATCAAGCCATGATCTGCGAAGGCTACAAGATGCACACGGTCAGGGCGGAGGATGGCGAGTACATCGGCAGTGATGGCGTTCGCATCGAACACCGTTTGGGCTACACCTGCCGATACCGCAGCGGCGAAGAGTTCTTCTTCGCGGCCTACCAGGTCACCGCACCCGACGACGCTGGCCGCCCGAGCCATTTGCGGTTGGTAGCAGGTGCCAAGTCGGCGCCAAGGCTCGTCCTGGCTCTCAGGAGCCACGCATGATCGAGATCTACACGGACGGGGCCTGCTGGCCCAACCCCAGCGCCAACGGCGGATGGGGCTTCGTCGCTTACGAAAACGGTATTGAGATCAAGAGCCTCAACGGCCGCGCCGCGGGTCACACCACGAACAACCGGATGGAGATGACCGCCATGCTGCGCGCGCTGATGTGGCTTGGCGACCGGCCGGCGCGAATCCATACCGACAGCCAACTGGTCGTCTACGGCCTGAACTCATGGTGCAGGGCCTGGCAGCGGCGGGGCTGGCAGCGCAAGGACAGGAAGACCAAGACGCTGATGCCTGTCCTCAACGCGGACTTGTGGCAGGTGATGATGATTGCGCGTCAGCCCCAGCACTCCATCGTCTGGGTGAAGGGGCATGCCGGCATTAGGGGCAACGAACGGGCCGACCAGCTCGCCGACGCGGCCAGCAGGGGGATCGCGGCGTGACCCGCTGGATCACCATCGAGAAGGCTGAGGAAGCCACCGGTCTACCGAGCTCGTTTTTCCACGAGCGCACGGGCCTGTCAGGAGTCTGGCCCGAGGGCAAGGTCTGGAAGTGGTTCGAGGGCCGCAAGTTGATCGACCTGGAGGCGCTGTACGATCTGATTGACAAGCGCCCCAGCATCCAAAGCAACCGCGGTCGGAGACGTCAGCCCCAATGCCCCGAGCAGCTCAGTCCTCAACCGGCGTAATCGTCCGCGACGCCCATCTGCAAATTGACCTGCGGCGTCACGGCTTCGGCAAAGAGCGGCTAGACATGCCGCCTACCCCTTCGAACATCAAGTACGCCGAGAAGCTGCGAAACGAGATCCTGGGCAAGATTGAGCGCGGCACATTCGCCCTGGCCGACTACTTTCCGGACAGCCCTCGGTGCAAGACCGACGCGCCGAGTACGACCTGGGGCCAACTGGCCACCGAGTGGCTGAAGATCAAGAAGCCCGCCGTCCAGCACAGCACGATGCACCACTACCAGCAGACGCTGGGCAGCCTGCATTTCGACGAGGTGCGCGGCAAGCACATGGCGGACTTCGACTACCGCATGCTGATGGGCCTCTTGGCCAAGCTGCCAGAGAACCCGAAGACCTTCAACAACATTGCGACCGTCATCAAGCAGGTGCTGCACTACGCATACCTGGCGAAGACGATCAGGGAGCCCCTGCACGAGCACATTGCCATGCGACGGCGCCAGGAGCCGGAGCCCGACCCCTTCGACCTGGCCGAGGTGGACGTACTGCTGAGTAAGTTCACCGAGGAGGAGGCACGCGACTATTACGAGTTCGCCTTCTTCTCCGGGCTCCGGCCATCCGAGCAGATCGCGCTGCGCTGGACACGCGCCGACCTCCGTTCCGGCACGGTAAAGGTGGACATTGCTCTGACCCGCGGGAAGGAAAAAGGGACGAAGACCAGCAGCATGCGTATCGTCGAGCTCAGCGGTCGCGCTCTGGGCGTGCTTGAGCGCCAGCGCGCCCGCACCCAATTGGCCGGCGGGCACATCTTCCTGGACCGGACTGGCGAGCCCTTCGCCGGCACCGACGGCCCGCTGAACGACTGGTGGAAGCCCGCAATGAAGGTCTCGAAGCTGCGCTATCGCGACGCCAGGCAGACCCGCCACACGTTCGCCACGATGTGCCTCATGGCCGGCAACCGGCCGGCCTGGGCCGCAGGGCAGCTTGGACACTCGCCGGAGATGTTCTTCCGGGTCTACAGCCGGTGGATCAAGGGCGCCGACCACGGAGCCGAGCGCAACGCACTGGACGCCTTCATCAGCCCTCAGACCGGGACAAAAACCGGGACAGAGAAGCCGAATTCAACCTAGTTCGGCGGAGCCTTCAGAGGGAAGCCCCACCGAGGGAATCAGCCGATTTCGGGCGATTTGATGCTGAAATAGGTTCGATTCCTGTCGAGGGCACCAGCACTCATCGGCTTGCCTGCTGCACCCCGTTGCTGCGCAAGGTCTTGATCAATTCGTCCAGCGCGCCGACGGCGCCTTCCGCATCCCGAACCCGCAGGCAGCGCACGACCTTGCGCCGAAGGGGGAACACGTCCGGCCTCGGATGCGCGGGGATCACGTGCGTCATGCGCTCGCGCAAGACCGCGGTCATCGTCTGCGCCATGAGCCGCAGCGCCTCGTTGTGGCCCGCCAATGCGATGGACGAGAAGAAGCGCGCCATGGCCTCGATGCGTTGAGGGAGCGCGTCCGCCCCCTGGTGCTGCTCGATCTCGTCGGCGGCCGCCTCGATCGCATCGACCTCGGCTTCGGAAGCGCGGTCGCAGGCCAGCCGAAGCAGCGTGCCATAGAGCGAACGGTAGGCTTCGTCGATGTCGGCCGTGCCGAGTTGGCCTTCGAGCACCAGCTTGCGCAGCGACTCGGCCAACATCATGTAGGCACCCTTGTAGAACACCAGCGCATGGTCGGCCGAGCCCGTGGTCATGTGCTTCACCTCGCCGATGAAGACTTCATGGTCGCCGGCCTCGTGGCGGGCATGGACGCTGCACTCGAAGCTGGCCAGGCAATCGTCGATGAGCGGTGTGCCGAGCGCGCCCGGACGCCAGGCCACGCCCTCGAACTTGTCAGCGATCTTGCTCGACGCAAAGCGTCCGGACAGCGCATCCTGGCTCTGCGAAAGAATGTTGATGGCGAAGGTACCGGCCTCGACGAAGGTGCCCAGCAGACTGCTCGCCTTGCGCAGGCTGAACAGTACCAACGGCGGCTCCAGGGAGACCGAACTGAAGGAGTTGCAAGTCAGCCCCACGGGCCGCCCGTCGGCCGTGTGGGTGGTGATGATGGCGACCCCCGTCGGGAAGCAGCCCAGCAACTGGCGAAACAGCTTGGGCTCGATGGCGTCGATGTGTGTCGCTTGGTTCATGGTGTCGGCGTCCCCTGGCGTTTGAAGAGTTGAACGACGTTGCCTTCGGGGTCGCGCAGCGACAGCACCGCGCCGTGCGAGCCCATGTCACGCGTGCCGAGTACCTCGCCGCCCGCGGCAGCGACACGTTCCGCCGTGGCCGCGAAGTCGTCCACTTCGAACACCATGACGACGCCGGAGGTCGCGGGCATGGCTTCTTCTGGGCAAGCCAATGCGACGCCGGCATTGCCCATGCCGTACTGAATCCAGCGGTCTCCGTCGCGGAACTTGAGCTGCAGGCCAAGCGCGGATTGGTAAAAGTCATGAAGTTCGGCGGGCCGCTCGGCCACGACGAACACGTTCTGCAGGCGCTTTGGCGATTCCATGGTGTGGCTCACTGCGGGGTGTGCGAGGCGCCGGCGTCGATGCGGCCCCGGTCGGCGTCGTTGTAGAGATTGACGAGGGAAGCCTTCAGGAATCCGCCATCGATCACGATGTCTTGTCCATTGATGTACGTCGACGCGTCGCTCGCGAGGAAACACACGGCGCCCGCGATGTCTTCGGGACGGCCGATGCGCCGCGCCGGAATCCTGGAGGTCCGGCTTGTCAACACGAAGTCATCGCGGTAATGCACTTCCGACAAGGGCGTTCGGATCATGCCGGGGCTGACCGAGTTCGCGCGAAGTCCGCGCGGCCCCCATTCCACGGCCATCTGGTGGGTCAGCGACCGCATGGCGCCCTTGGTCGGGCCATAGGCGCCGACGCGCGTGGACACTTGGGCGGCAATCGAGGCCACGTTGACGATGCTGCCCGCCTGCTGGTCGAACATCATGGGCACCAGGGCCTGCGCGCACAGCAGGGCGCCGCGCAGGTTCACCTGGAAGATGCGGTCCCAGAGCGCGATGGGGAAGTTCTCGAGGCCGACGGGCGACGACGTGATGGCCGCGTTGTTCACCAGCACATCGCAGCGGCCGAAGCGCGAACGCACCAGCCCTGCCATCGCGGCGACGGACGCAGGGTCCGCGACGTCGCAGCGGACGCTCAGCGATCGGTCGGCCTCGGCCGGAATGGCGGGATAGCCGATATCGACCTGCACCACCTGCGCACCGACGGACCGAAGATGCGCACAGATGGCGAGGCCGATGCCTCCGGCGGCACCGGTGACGACGGCCACCTTGCCCTGCAGGGCCTTGTTGTCGAAGGGGGTCGGAGCGGTCATCGGTCAGCGGCCTTGGGCGGATTCATGAAAAAGAGGCGCTGCACTTCAGGCGGACACCGCGTTCATCGATTCGACTTCCTTGCGAATCGCCGGGATGATCTTTTCACCCCACAGCTCGATCTGGCGCAGCATGGTCTTCTGGTCGAAGTCGCCCAGCTGCGTCTGCAGCGCGATGTGCTTGGGGCGCAGGATGCTGATTTCCTCCAGCATCTTGTCGATCACTTCATTGACCGAGCCCACCGGCAGGTTGTTGCGCAGCTGCTCGAAGCTCGGGTCGGTGGGCGAAGGCACTTCCTTGACCATGTAGCCGTCATCGGACTGCGCGCGGCGGAATTTGAGGCTTTCCGAGATGCGGCGCTGGAAGCGCGCGTTGTCCAGGTAGGCGTCGATCTCGGATGCGTTGTCGGAGGCGAATGCGCAGCGCAGGAATCCGAACTTCACGTCGTCATCGAGATCCGCGCCGTTGTCCTGGGCGACCTTCTGCAGGCGCTCGCGCAGTGCGGCAACGGCGTCCGTGCCATTGAGCAATGCCGTCACGAACAGGTTGTGGCCTTCGCGTACGCCACGGCCGAGGGTGGCGGGATTGCCCGAGGTGATCCACAGCGGAGGCATCGGGTCTTGCACCGGCCGCACGGCGATCGAGCTGGGCGGCAGTTTGAGGTACTTGCCCTCGTACTCGACGATCTTCTGGGTCAGGCCCTTCGGGATGATGTCCAGGAATTCGTTGTAGATCGCCCCCGACTCCTCGATCTTCACGCCGAAGCGCTCGAACTCGAACTGCTGGTAGCCCGAGCCGATGCCGAGATCCAGGCGCCCGTTGGACACCGTGTCCACGAAACCCACCTCGGCCAGGAACCGCGCCGGGTGGTACAGCGGGAGGATGCACACCGCAGAGCCCAGCCGGATGCGCCGGGTCTTGGCCGCCATGTGCGCGATCATCATCAGCGGCGAGGGCGAGAGCGAGTAGTTGTTGAAATGATGCTCCGCATACCAGGCGGTGTTGAAGCCGGCCTGCTCGGCCACCACGGTCTGCTCGATCGAGTTCTGGATGACCTGCTGCGAAGTCTGGTGATAGCCCCGCTGCTGCGCGAGGATGAATACGCCGAATTCCATGTTTTCTCCGCGTTCAAGAGTGATGTGCGATGAAGGGAATTCTCCGGTCGGAGCCGGCCGAGGGGAATATGGAAGGAGCGTGATTCAGTCCTGCAGAAAAGTGCGGGATGCACGCCCTGGGCCTCCACCAAAAGAAAAACCGGGGCATGTCGCCCCGGTGTCTTCGGCCCGCAAGAGACGGCGCAATCGCCCAGGCCCTCACTTGTCCTTGAGGTCGGTCGTTTTCGCCAGCCCTTGCCAGATGGCGGCATCCCGCTGGATCGATGCGGCGAACTCCTTGGCGGAGCGGCCCGGTGGCACGATCATGTTCTGGCCTTCGATCTTCTGCCGCACTGCATCGCTCTTCTGCAAGCGATTGATCTCCTCGTTGAGCCGGTCGATGATTTCCGTCGGCGTCCCTGCCGGGGCGAACACGCCGTACCAGCCATCGGCCTCGAACTTGTAGCCCTGTTCCGACAGCGTGGGCAGGTCCCGCGTGGCGGGCCAGCGCTGCGAACCCGTCTGGCCCAGGCCCACCAGCCGGCCGGCGCGCATGTGCTGAATGGGCGACTGGATGTCGGTGAAGCCCACGCTGATGTTGTTGGCGATCAGGTCCGTCACTTCGTTGACGAGCGTCTTGTAGGGCGCATGCGGCATCTCGAGGCCGTAGTGCGCCTTGATGCCTTCCATGGCCAGATGGCCGGAAGAGCCCGTGCCCCACGAGCCATAGGCGAGCTTGCCGGGATGGGCCTTGGCGTACGCCACCATGTCCGCGAGGTTCTTGAACCCCGTGCTCGGATTTGCCACCAGCAGGATGCCGGCCGCACCCACCTGCGTGATGGGGACCAGGTCCTTTTCGGCGTCGTAAGGCAGCTTGGGATGAATCACCGGATTGATGAGAATGGCCGACGACGGGGCGAACAGCAGCGTGTAGCCGTCGCCTGCGGCCTTGGCCACCGCGTCGCACGCGATCAGGCCGTTGGCGCCGGCCTTGGGGTCCACCACCACCGGCTGCTTCAGGACCCTCGACAGGGGGTCGGCGATCAGGCGGGCGAAGGTGTCGCCCCCTGCGCCGGCCGACCCGGCGACCACCAGGCGAATGGGGCGCGCGGGCCAATTGCCGGTGTTGGCAAGGGCGCTGACGCCGGTGCCCAGCAGCATGCTGCCGAGCAGGAGGGTGCGGCGGTTGATACGTGTGTTCGTCATGTGGGTCTCCTGTTTATGCGGCCTGCGCTTGGGCAGCCGGCTTGTTGCGTGCCAGTTCCTTGCGGATGGCGGGAATGATCTTTTCTCCCCAGAGCTCGATCTGCCTGAGCATGGCCTTCTGATCGAAGTCGCCCAATTGGGTCTGTAGCGCGATGTGCTTCGGGCGCAGGATGCTGATCTCTTCCAGCATCTTGTCGATCACCTGGTTGACCGAGCCCACGGGCAGGTTCTTGCGCAGCTGCTCGACCGTCGGGTCCGTCTCGGAGGGCACTTCCTTGATCATGTAGCCATCGTCGGATTGCGAGCGCCGGAACTTCAGGCTCTCTGAAATGCGGCGCTGGAAACGCGCGCAATCCAGGTAGGCGTCGATCTCGGCCTTGTCGTCGGAAGCGTAGGCGCAGCGCAGGAAGCCGAACTTCACGTCGCGGTCCAGGTCCTTGCCGTTGTCGGCGGCCACTTTCACCAGGCGTTCGCGCAGCGCCTGAACGCCCTCGTTGCCGTTCAGCAGCGCCGTGACGAACAGGTTGCGGCTTTCGCGTACGCCCCGTCCCAGCGTGACCGGGTTGCCCGAGGTGATCCACAGCGGGGGCATCGGGTCCTGCACGCAGCGCACCGCGATGGAGCTGGGAGGCATCTTGAGGAAGCGGCCGTCGTACTCGAAGATCTTCTGGGTCAGACCCTTGTCCAGGATGTCCAGGAACTCGTTGTAGATGGCGCCCGATTCGGCAATCTTCACGCCGAAGCGCGCGAATTCGAATTCCTGATAGCCCGAGCCGACACCCAGGTCCAGCCGGCCGTTGGAGACCGTATCGACGAAGCCGACCTCGGCCAGGAAACGCGCGGGTTGGTAGAGTGGCAGGATGCACACCGCCGTCCCCAGGCGGATGCGCTGCGTCTTGCCGGCCATGTGGGCCACCATCATCAGCGGAGACGGAGAAAGCGAATAATTGTTGAAGTGGTGCTCCGCATACCACGCATTGTGAAATCCGGCCTGCTCCGCCGCGACGGTTTGCTCGATCGAGTTATTGATGACCTGCTGCGAAGTCTGGTGATAGCCCCGTTGCTGGGCCAGAATAAATACGCCGAATTCCATAGGTGCCGTCTCCCAAAAAAAAGCGCCCGCGAGGGACCACTAAATTCTAGATAGACAAACCGATTCGGCCATGGCAGAAACTGCAGATCTGAACTGCGAAAACTGGAGGATTCATGGATAGATTGCGCGCCATGGAGCTCTTTCTATCGATCTCCCAGACCCGGAATTTCTCCGAGACGGCACGCCGCTTCGGCATCTCGGCCACCGGGGTGTCGCGCATGATCACCGAGATCGAGGACGAGCTGAAGGTCAAGCTGCTGCTGCGCTCCACGCGGCAGGTCGCGCTAACCGAATCGGGGCAGGAATATGCGCGCCAGCTGGAAGGCATCCTGTGGCGCATCAACGAGCTCCAGGCCAACATCACCGCCATCAGCAGCGCGCCCCAAGGGTTGTTGCGCGTTCACTCGCGGGTGATGTTCGGCCAGGGCGTGCTGCCGCCCCTGATCGCGGCCTTCCGCAAGCGCTATCCCGAGATCCACATCGAACTGACGCTGACCGAGGCCCCGGTGGACCTGCGTCGCAACCAGTTCGACATCGACTTTCGCATCTCGCCCCCTGTGGAAGCCGGGGTGAAGCGGCGCATGCTGTTCCAGAGCGAGCGCCATCTCGTGGCCGCCCCTGCCTACCTGGCCGGCAAACCCGCCTTGCAGGTGCCCGAAAGCATCCTGGAGCATGAGTGCCTGGCCTACCAGTTGCCCGGCGACGAATACACCTGGCTGTTCAAGCAGCAGGAGCAGCTGAGCGAGATCGCCTTCAAGCCGCGGCATGTCAGCAACAACGGCATCGCCCTGCTGGAACTCGCCCGGCTGGGAGAGGGCCTGGTGCTGCTGGACGACTACACGGTGCACAACGACATCCGCCTGGGCCGTCTGGTCCGGGTGCTCGACACCTATCGCATCAGCAACAAGGGCTTCGACGAGGGCATGTACGCCACCATCCTGGATACCGCCATCATCCCCGCCAAGATCCGCCTGTTCCTGGATTTCGTGGCCGAGCACGTGGCGGGCCCCGAGTTGCGCTTTGCGGCGCACGGCAAGGCCGCAGGGCTGGATTCGCAGTCCACGCCGTAGCGGCTCGGCCTTATCCCCTACAGCGGCATGCGGCAGGCGGGCCGCGCACTGCCCTGAAACCCGAGGCCCGTCAGCTTGAGCACACCGCCATCGAGCGGGCCGGACGCGCTCAGGCGCCCACTGTCACGGATGCTGGTGACGAACAGATCGGCCATGCCGGCGCCGCCGAAGCACAGCGCGCTCGGGTGGGCCACCGGCAGGTCGATCTTGTGGGTGAGCCGGCCCTGCCGGTCGAAGCGGGCCAGCGCCCCGGTGCGCACCAGTGCGGTCCAGAGTCCGCCCAGGCGATCGAAGGCGCAGCCGTCGGGCCCCGAGCCGAGGGCATCGGTGCGGACGAATACCTGCTTGTCGGCCAGCGCGCCATCGGCCGAGATCGCATACGAATAAATGACCCTCGCGGTGCTGTCGGCCACGTGCAAGCGCCCGTCGAGCGGATTCACGCAAGGTCCGTTGGTGACGCCGAGGCCATCGTCGAGCTTGCGCAGGCTGAGGCGGGTGTCCAGCCGGTACAGCCCGCCCAGGGGAGCTTCGCCGGGCGCGCGCTCCACGTGCATGGTGCCGACCACGAAGCTGCCGTCGGCCAGCGAGATGCCGTCGTTCAGCCGCACGTGGGGGTGGCTGACCTCGATCCGCGCCAGCGTGCGGCGCTGGCCGCTGCGCAGGTTCAGCGCCGCGATCTCCTCCTTCAGCGCGAGCACGATGCAGTCTCCCTCGTCACCATTGAAGGCGAACGAGCCGAGGGGTGCCGGCGCTTCGTGGCGCGCTGTGGCCTCGCCGGTCTGCGGGTTCAGCGCATGGATCAGGCCCGCGCGGCAGTCCATCACCCACAGCTGTTGCCCATGCCACACCGGGCATTCGCCCAATGCCATCGTCAAATCACCCAGACGCTGTATTTGCATTTCGAGAATTGACCTTGTTTCGAATTATGGCAATTTCAAAACGGCATTCGAGATTTTTCGATCGAATCTCAAAGAGCACTCAAATAACACTCAAATAATCAAATCCATCTTGTCATCTCGAATTGAGGGCTGGCGCATGGTAGCGCCGTCGAGCCAACCCACCAACGCGCGAATGCTGCATTTTTCGCAGAACACTCTCTCAGATTGAGTGGAAGTCAATTCCGTCGCGATTTCTATAATCAATCGGACAAATCGCCACTGAGACAAACCGGCAGCTCCGCCCCACCCCCAGGTGTCCGAACAACGGTCCGCCCGGCAGCCCCAGTGCATTTTTTTCTGATTCTTACCGGCGGCAAGTTAGCTCCATACAGAGGTGGTTCATGAGTGAAGAATGGGTTCGTTTGGAAGTCTCCGAGGGCGTCGCCCTGGTCACCTTGGACCGCAGGCCGGTCAATGCACTGAACCGGGACATGCGCCGCCGGCTGGTGGCCACCTTCGATGCCATCTCCGAGCGGGAGGACGTCCGCTGCGCGGTACTGACCGGCGCCGGCAGCGTGTTCTGCGCGGGCGCTGACCTGAAGGATCGCCCCAGTTCGGAAATCGCCGGCGACTTCCTCGAGCACAACCGCATCACCCGCGAAACCGGCAACGCCATCCGCGAGTGCGCCAAGCCCGTGATTGCGGCCATCAACGGCGCGGCATTGGGCGCCGGCTTTGGCCTGGCTGCGGCCTGCGACATCCTGTATGCCTCGGAGAACGCCACCGTGGGCATGCCCGAGATCAATGTGGGACTGGCAGGCGGCGCCTCCATGCTCAAGACCGTGTTCGGCCGCTCCACCTTGCGGCGCATGTTCTTCACGGGCCAGCGCCTGAGCGCGCACGATCTGCTCAAGCGCAATGTGATCGAGGAGGTGCTGTCTGAAAAGGACCTGCTGCCCGTGACGATGGCACTGGCCCGCGAGATTGCCTCCAAGGCACCCCTGGCCATCGCCTACGCCAAGCGCGCAGCCAACATGGTGGACGTGATGCCCCAGCGCGATGCCTATCGCTTCGAGCAGGAGTTCACCGTCGCGCTGTCGAAGACCGAAGACGCCCGCGAAGCACGCGCGGCCTTCCTCGAAAAGCGCGACCCGGTCTTCAAGGGGCGCTGAGCATGTTGACGCAGGTTCAAGCAGCCCCGGGTGCCGGGCTGGACGCATTCTTCAAGGCCCAGGGCGTGGCCGTGATCGGCGCCTCCGACGACGTCACCAAGATCGGCGGCCGCCCCGTGCAGCTGCTGCGCAAGTACGGCTATGCCGGCGCCATCTTTCCCATCAATCCCAAGGGCGGAACCATTCAGGGCCTGCCAGCCTACGCGTCCATCCTCGAGACGCCGACGGCGCCGGAACTGGCGATCGTGGCGGTGCCCGCCGACGCCACGCTGCAGGCCGTTCGCGACTGCGCCAGCCGCGGCGTGCGCGGCGTGATCGTGCTGTCCACGGGCTTTGCCGAGGCCGGCCCCGAGGGTGCCGCCCTGCAGGCCGAGCTGGTTCGCGTGGTCCGCAACCATGGCATGCGGCTGCTCGGACCGAACTGCCTGGGCACCGTCAATGTGGTGGACAAGCTGGTGGGCTCGTTCTCGATCGCCCTGGAGCAAAGCATGCCGCCCGCCGGGCACGTGGGCATCGTCTCGCAATCGGGCAACATCGGCAGCTTCACGATGCGGAACATGGCCGACCGTGGTCTCGGTGTGAGCCGCTTCATCGCCACCGGCAACGAAGCCGACGTGGACGTGGCCGACGGCATTGCCGCGCTGGCGCAAGATCCGGCCACGCACATCGTGCTGTGCTGCATGGAAACCTGCCGCCATGCCGGCCGTCTGATCGAGGCGCTGGAGATGGCACGCCTGCAGAAGAAGCCGGTGATCGTTCTCAAGATCGGAGCCACCGAGCAAGGCCAGGCAGCCGCTGCCTCGCACACCGGCGCGTTGACCGGTTCGGACGCGGTGTTCGATGCCGTCTTCCGCCGCCATGGCGTGCTGCGTGTGCGCTCGTTCGAAGAGCTGCTCGATGTGGGCCACGCCGCCGCACTGCTGCGCACGGATCGCCTGCCCACCACCGACGCCGTGACCCTGGTCGCCGCGTCCGGCGGCTTCGGCATCATGATGGCGGATGCCATGGTGGAAGCCGGCATGACGCTGCCACAGCTCGCCGATTCGACCAAGGCCCTGATCCGCGAGGCCGTGCCGACCGCCGGCACCAACAATCCGGTGGATGCATCGGCCCAGATGTCGGCACGGCCCGACATCCTGCTGAAGATGCTGACCGCGCTGCAGAACGATGCGAACGGCAGCACGCTGGTGCTGCTGCTGGCCCTGTCGCTGTACAACCCCAGGCTGCGCGGTGTGTTCCTGGAGGCCCTGTCCAAGATCCGCGCCAGCCATCCCGATCGCCTGCTGATCATCATCAGCCAAGGCCCGGCGGATGCGGTGGCCGAGATCAACGCGCTGGGCATCCCGGTGTTTCCCGGCATTCCGGCGGCCGCCAAGGGCCTCGCGGGCCTGGTGAAGCTCGGGCAGCTCGGCACCTTGCCTGCCGCCGCCACCTATGCCGGCCCGGTCGACAAGGTGGACGCGGCCGTATTTCGCAACGAGTTCCATGCCAAGAAGGCGTTGGCGGCTGCAGGCATCAGCGTGCCGCGCGAGGAGGTCGTGACTTCGGCCGACGCGGCCGTGCGCAGCGCGCGGGCCACGGGCTACCCCGTCGTCCTCAAGATCGCGTCGGAAGACATCGCCCACAAGACGGAAATCGGCGGCGTTGCGCTGGACCTGCAGGACGACGCGGCCGTGCGGCAGGCCTATGCCCGCCTCCTCGCCAATGCCGAGGCGCATGCGCCCAAGGCGCGCGTGGACGGCGTGCTGGTGGCGCCGATGGTCCGCGGCGGCGTGGAGCTGATCGCCGGTGTCTCGCGCGATCCCGTGTTCGGCCCGGTGGTCATGGTGGGGCTCGGCGGCATCTATGCAGAAATTCTCAAGGATGTCGCTGTCCAGGTGGCGCCCGTCTCCGAAGACGAAGCCCTCCGCATGATCCGCAGCCTCAAGATGTTTCCGCTGCTGGATGGCGCTCGTGGCCAGGCGAAGGCGGACGTGGCCGCTGCCGCCCGCACGGTGGCCAGGCTTTCGGAGTTTGCCTGCCGCCATGCCGAGGACGTGGCCGAAATCGACGTGAACCCCATCCTGGTCAAGCCCGAGGGCCAGGGCGTTCTCGTTCTGGACGCACTGATGGTCCCGACCGCCGGCAACGGCTCTGCACATTGAAGGCGCTCATGCACATGGAAAAGAACCCGGCCATTCCGGACGCTGCAGCAGGTCCGGCCGTTTATCGCCAGTACGCCCGCCAGTGGCTGCGTGCCAACCTGCCGGAGCACATGCGTGCGGACAGCGTCGGCTACCGCACGCCGACGCTGGACGAATGCCGCGACTGGGAGGCGTCCATGTACGCGGCCGGCCTGGCAGGCATGACGTGGCCCAAGTCCTATGGCGGGCTGGGCCTCACGCTGCGCGAGCATCTGGTCGTCAACAAGGAGGTGGGCGCGCTGGCCATGCCCGAGAGCGTGAGCTCGATCGGCAAGGAGCTCGCGGGGCCCATCATCCAGACCGTCGGCACGGAAGAACAGAAGCAGCTGTTCCTGCCGCGCATCCTCTCGATGCGCGACTACTGGTGCCAGGGCTTCTCCGAGCCGGACGCAGGCTCCGACCTGGCGCGCCTGCGTACCAAGGCCGTGCCGGAGGGCGACACGTGGCGCATCAACGGCCAGAAGATCTGGACCAGCGGTGCGGCCAAGGCGCACTACTGCCTGCTGCTCACCCGCACCGGCACGGTGGCCGACAAGCACCGCGGCCTGTTGATGTTCGCCGTGCCCATGGACACGCCCGGCATCCGGGTCGTGCCCATCAAGTCGATCGACGGCAAGGAGTCCTTTGCCGAAGTCTTCTTCGACAACGTGGAGGTGCCCGACAGCGCGCGACTGGGCGCGCCGGACGAAGGCTGGAATGCGGCCATCCGCGTGCTGTCCATCGAGCGCGCAACCAACCGCATGTACCGTGCGTGGCGCTTCGAATGCGAACTGCGCCAGCTCATCGCCGCGTGCAAGTCCGATCCGCGACTGGCGACGCTGCTCGACGACGGCTACTACCAACGCCGCATTGGCGAGGTGGTGGGCGAGATCGACGCGCTCAAGGGCCTGGTCGAGCGCACGGTCGACCACATGATGGCGGGCAACAAGATCGGTGCCCGGGGCTCGCTGACCAAGCTCTTCTGGTCCGAGTGCCACCAGGCCTTCGCAGGACTGGCGCTGTCGATCGTCTCCCATGTGAACCCGCGCTCGAGTGCGCTGGCGCAGCGGGCCCGCAAGGCCTTCACCACCAGCTACCTGTACGCCCGTGCCGAGACCATCTACGCCGGCACGACCGAAGTGCAGCTGGACATCATTGCGCAACGCATCATGGATTTGCCGAAGGACCTCTGAATGTCAGACAACGATCTCAAGCCCGAGGAGTTCGCCCAGGCTGCGGCCGAGGCGATCACCGATGCGCAGACGCGCGACTTCCGCGAGGCCGCCCAGGTCCTTGCCAACGCAGGGCTGTGCGGTGTGTGCGCGCCCGAGGAGGCGGGCGGCCTTGCGCTCGGCATCGAGTTCGCGCTGCCCATCGTGGCCGAAGCCGGCAAGCTGCGCCTGCAATGGCCGCTGCTCGAAACCATCCTGATCGCCAAGGCGCTCGGCGGGTCCGCGCTGGCGGCAGAGCTTGCCAGCGGCGCGCGCGTCGCCACCTGGGCGCTGCAAGGCAGTCTCCAGGAGCGGTTGGCGGGGCAGGCCCGCCACGCCAGGGACAGCGACTGGGTGCTGGTGGCCGATGGCCAGGGCGGTGGCGCCCTGCTGGATCTGGGCTCGGTCGAGATCCAGGAGGACGGCGCGCTCGACCCGGAGCACCCCCAGTCATGGCTGGTGCTCGACAGCGCCAAGGTGCTGGCCGAACTCGATGCCGCCACCTTTGCAGCCCTGCAGCGCGACAGCCACATCCTGATCGCCGGCTTCGTCAACGGCGCCGCTGAAGGGGCCCTGGCCACCACCGCCGCGTACATGTCGACCCGCGTGCAGTTCGGACGGCCCCTGTCGGCGAAGCAGGCCGTGCGCCACCTGCTGGCGAGGATGCGGATGTTGCAGGAAGCCTCCAACGCGGGCATCCAGCGCGTGCTCCGCACCGATGAGTACGACCACGTGCGCAGCACCCGGCCCATCCTGGTCAATGCCTTGGCGAGTGCGGCGTTCGTGCTCGAGAAGTCCATCCACCTGCACGGCGGCATGGGCTTCACGTGGGAGCTGCCCTTGCATTACGCCCTGCGCGAGGTACGCAAGTTCGACGCGGCATTCGGCTCGGGATCGCTCGCCCGCCAGGTCGGACAGGACTTCATCCATTCCATATGAATCGAGGACGACGAATGAATCAGGATCTGCTGGGCCGCGTGGCCCTCATTACCGGCGCGGGCGCCGGCATCGGTCGAGAAACCGCCTTTCAGATGGCCGCGCGTGGCGCCATCGTCTGCGTGAACGATCTAAAGGAAGAACTGGTCGCCCCCGTGGTGGAGGAGATCAAGGTGCGGGGAGGACAGGCCCTTCCCATCGCGCTGAACATCGCCAGCCGCGAAGGCATTCGCGAGGCGATCCAGCGCTCGTTCGAGCACGCAAAGCGCTTCGACATCCTGGTCAACAACGCGGCCTGGGTGCGCTACCAGGCGATCCCCGAAATCATGCCGGAGACCGTGGATCGCATGCTGGATGTGGGCTTCAAGTCCGTCATCTGGAGCCTGCAGGAGGCCGTCACCCTCATGGACCCGCAGCGCGGCGGCTCGATCGTCAACGTGGCATCGGTGGCGGCCCTGCGCTCGGCCGCCAACTCGGTGGTCTATTCCGGCATCAAGTCGGGCATTCTGGGCATCACCCGCGCTGCGGCCGCAGAACTAGGCGCGCGCAACATCCGTGTCAATGCCGTGTGCCCATCGGCCGTTCCCACCGAGGGCACGCAGCGCAACCGCAATGTCGAGCGCGATGCCAACCGCATTGCCCGCACGCCGCTGGGCCGCCTGGGCACGGTCGAAGACATCGCCCGCAGCATCTGCTTCCTCGCCAGCGACGACGCAGCCTTCATCACGGCGCAGGCACTGACGGTGGATGGCGGCATCACGGTGACCAACATCTGAGGCATGCAGGACGCGCGGATGCAGACGGTCCTGATCACCGGCGCCGCTTCCGGCATCGGGCGAGACACCGCACGCCTGTTTGCCGCCGCGGGCTGGCAATGCGTGCTGGTCGACCACAACGAGCGGGCCTTGCAACAGCTGGGAGAAGACCTGCCGGCCCCGGCTTCCGCCGCGCATGTGTTGCGGACCATCGACCTGACCGACGCGCAGCAGATCGCAGGCCTGGGCGACGGCACCCCCGCCTTGGACGCCATCCTCAACAACGCCGGCATGTCCGATGCCTCCAACACACCACTGGCTGAACAAGGGCCGGCACAGATGGGCCGGTTGCTCGCACTCAATCTGGCAGCGCCCGCGGCGGTGATCGAGGCCTGTGCCCACCTGCTCAAGCCCGGCGCGCGCGTGGTGAATGTGGCGTCGGGCGCGGGCCTGCTTGCCATTCCATGGCGTGGCGCCTACAGCGCGAGCAAGGCCGGGCTCATCGCCCAGACGCTGGCCTTGGCCAAGGCACATCCCGAGTGGTGCGTGACGGTGCTCGCCCCAGGGTTCGTGCGAACAGAACTCGTCGACGGATTGATTCAGGCGGGTCGACTCAACCCCGAAGGCGCGGTCGGAAAGATTCCGCTCGGCCGCATGGCGGCGCCCGAAGAAATGGCGCGGGCGTTGTATTTCCTGGCCAGTCCCGGAGCAGCGCCGTTGAGCGGGCAGATGCTGGCAGTGAATGGCGGCTCTTCCATCTATGGCGGCAGCCAGCGCTTCGCACCTGCGACGCTGGCGCCGCTGTCCTTGGACATGCCCCTGCAATTGGAAGTTTGCGGCGAGGGTGGTGCACCGTGGCAAGCCGCGGCCCAGGCACCCACGGCACAGACGCACTATGCGGCCCGCCTCGATCTTTCGCCGCTGTCCTGCGGACCCACTGGCGTTCTGCAGGCAGTGCATGCCGCGGCCGCGCGCTTTGCGGCCTGCCACCCGCAGCAGGCCAGCCTGACGCTGCTGCTCCCCACGCCGGAAGTCGGCCATTGGCGAGACGCGGGCGATGGCGCCGCGGCACGCATGCTGGTCTCCACCCTGGCCTGCGAATGGGGCCATCGTGCGCTGCGCATCAATGCACTCGAAGTACCGAGGGATCTCGAACCCCGGTCGCTGCACCCGCTGCTGCGTTTCGTCTGCGGCCCGGCCGCCCAATACCTGACGGGGCAAACCCTCATTGGCCGCGGCGCCGCGCGAAAGGACACGCGATGAACATGCAAGCAGAGACGGTGAGCGATGCCGAGCGGGCGCAGACCAAGGCGTTCTTTATTGCCGAGCGCGGCTACTGGCGCCCGTGGTGCGAGACCATGCTGGCGGCGTGTCCCGGCTTCGTGCAGCACTACGCACGCTACGCCGGCTATCCGGCGCACACGGGGCCGCTGACGCAGCGGATGGTCGAGCTCATCTACGTGGCGCTCGACACCTCTTCCTCCCATCTTTTCGAACCGGGCTTGCACACCCACGTGAAACGGGCACTCGAAGTCGGTGCCACGCAGGCCGACATCTTCGATGTGCTGCACCTCGTTGCCGTGCAAGGGATTGCCAGCGTGTGCCAGGCCACCGACATCCTGGCCGAGTTCACCGGCTCGAGCGAAGCGACGGCCATTGACGAGCATCTCCAAGCGCGAATCGATTCGCTCGGTCCCGCGCATGCACTCGCGCTGACCTCCGTCGCACGGATGGATCCCGGCTATGCCCATGTGCTTCTCGACTTCGTCGAGCACGGTTGCCCGGGTGCAGGCCTGACGCCGGCGGAGCGCAGCCTGGTGCAACTGGCATTGCATGCCTGCTTCACGGCCTTCAACCCGGGCGCGATCCGGCAGATCGTGGCCACGGCATTGGCCCAACAGCTGACACCGGCCGAGCTGCTTCAAGCCATTCAGCTGGGCGCCCATCTGGCCGTGCATGGCACCGCGCTGGGGACCAATGTCCTGCGGCAGGTCGCACCTTCTCCAAGCTCGACGTGATGGGGCGCCGGCTTCGGCCGTCTGGTGCTTCCCGCCTCGCTGCATCGCGGCCAGAATGACGGACCCCGCACGCCTTTCTCATGACTGCACGACCTCATTCAGAACACGAGCTCGCCGTTTTCATCGGCCGCTTCCAGCCCTTCCACAACGCTCATCACGCACTGCTGCGCAAGGCGCTGGAGTCGGCAGCGCGCGTGGTGGTGGTGATCGGCTCGGCCTTCCAGGCGCGCTCGCCGAGGAATCCGTTCACCTGGCAGGAGCGGGCAGAGATGATCCGCCTGACGCTCGCCGAGGCCGACCGGCCGCGCGTGCACTTCGTGCCGATGCGCGACCACTTCGACGAGGAACGCTGGATCGCCGAAGTGCGGCTGGCCATCGATGCGGCACTCGCTGAACAGGGCGCGGCGCCCGCATCGGCCGACGGAACGGTGCTGATCGGTCATGTGAAGGACGCCACGCGCGACTACCTTCACGGCTTCGACGGGTGGACGCTGCAGACCGAGCCGCGCGTGCACAGCGCGAGCGCGGCCACGGTTCGCGATGCAATCTTCGGCGGCGCGAAAGCGATGCCCGAGGTGCTGGCACGCGCACTGCCGCCCGGTACGCTCGCCTTCGTGCGTTCCTGGATGGCGACGCCCCTGCATGCGTCACTGGCCCAGGAATGGGAGCTCCTGCGCCAACACGACGCTGCCTGGTCGGTGGCGCCCTATCCGGTGGTGCTGGTGACGGTGGATTGCGTCGTCAAATGCAGCGGGCACGTGTTGCTGATCCGCCGCGGCCATGCGCCCGGCAAGGGGCTGCACGCGGTGCCGGGCGGGTTCCTGGAGTCGCGCGAAACAACCTTGCAATCCGCGCTGCGCGAGCTCGAGGAAGAGACGCACCTGGATTTGCCCCCTGCCCAATTGCTCGCGTGCCTCGCCAGCACGGAGGTGTTCGATCGACCTGATCGCAGCCAACGCGGCCGCACCATCACCCACGGCCACTTCTTCGACCTGGGCGACCTGCAGGCGCTGCCTGGCATACGCGCGGACGACGACGCGGCCGCCGTGGCGTGGGTGCCGATCGCGGCACTGCCCGGGCTGGAGGACCAGCTCCTGGACGATCACTTCCAGATGCTCGACCATTTCCTGGGCCTGCTGCCGCGCCCCCTTATCGGCACCTGACGCGCCCTGCTGCCGATCCGGCTCGGCGGGCGCCGACTAGGCGCAGCGCACGCCGACGATGCGGCCGTTCGACTCGATGTCGACGATCAGCCGGTTGACATCGAAGGGCGTCTCCGGCTCCGTCACCAGCACCGCATGCGCGCGGCGTGCACCGCTTCGCATGCGCATCTCTTCCAGCAGGGGGGCGGTGATGCGCCGGCCCAGACCGAAGCGGGCGCGCGCCGCGGTGCAGCGCGACGGCGCATCGACGAAGGTGGGCGGTGGCGGCGCTTCGGACGAGAGCGGTCGTGGCTCCCTGTGGATCTGGCATCCGGCCAGCATGACGAACGTCAGCAGAAGCACCGCCCGGCATGCCGGCACGCGCGATCCGCGGGGAGGTTTCATGTCCGGCGCGGCAGCAGTGCGGCGACGGGACGGCCGAGCGCTTCGTCGGCCGGCGTTCCGGCATGGAAGGGTGTGCGGGCCTGCTTGCGCACGCTCAGGAAGACCACCGACCACAGCACGATCTGCATGAGGGCGAAGTAGATCGCCAGGATCAGGCTGTCCACGTGTCCGCCTTGTGCGCGGAAGAGAGCAATGGCCAGAAGGAACAGCGCGAAGACGCAGAAGGAACGGAGCCATTTCGATCTGCGCACATGCGAGAGGCGCAGGATTCGGAGGAGGCCGGGGAAGCGCCGGAGCTCGCGGCCTTGGGCCTCCGCCTCCTGCAGAAAAGGCACGACGAGAAAATTGACGGCAATCAACAGAAGAATGGTGTCCATGAGTCGCCCAATCGCTGAACAGGCGCGAATGGTGCCGGCCTCAGACCGTTCGAAAAGTTCGACGCAACAATTCGTGAGATTTACCCAGCCCCTGGCCCGCGTGAACGCGCAATCGTCCACGCGCTGCACGGCACCGAAGCAGCGCGGGCACGTTGATGACGTTGTAGGTCAGGACCCACGCGAGCGCATTGCCTTCTCCGGCAGGAAACACGGGGCTGACGTCTAAGCTGTATCAACTGCCAACCAAAAGGCTCCCAAGGTGTCTGGGGCCTTCCTGCGCAACAGTTTCCTCCTCCCCGGCGCCCCTGGCGCCGTTGCACAGCGCCCTGCGGGGCGCTGTTTTTTTGGGCGTTTCGAATTCAGTGCGTCTTCCGCCACAAGGCCTGCACGTCTGCATGCAGCGACAGCGCCCAGGCGCGCCGGTCGCGGCCCCAGGAGGGCTGGAGTTCACCGAAGCGAACGATCGCGACCAGCGGCGGCGCCTTCAGCACCCGCCAGAGCGAGGTGGCGAGGTTGTCGTCGTCGATGTAGCGCGGCGCCAGGCTGGTCGTGCCGCTGGCTGCATCGGCGAAGCGCAGGGCCATGGGCTGCACCGGGGCACCGGAGGAAATCGCGGCCTGAAGCAGATTCGCATGGAAGGGCAGCAAGGTGCTGCCGTCGCCCGTGGTGCCCTCGGGAAAGACCGCGATCACATCGCCTCGGCTGAGCGCCTCGGTCATGCTGTGAACGACGCGCAGCGCATCGCGCCGGCGCTCGCGCTCGATGTAGAGGGTGCCGGCGCCGTTGGCGAGGGTGCCGATCAGTGGCCAGTGCTGCACGTTCGACTTGGAGACGAAGCGCACGTGCCGCGCTGCGTGGACCGTGAGGATGTCCAGCCAGGACACGTGATTGCTCACCACCAGAACCGGCCCTCCATCGGGCGGCGTGCCCTGCACCACCAGGCGGATGCCCATGATCGCGAGCATCCGCTTCGCCCATGCCTGCACCTCCTGCTCGCGCTCGGCCTGGGAAAGCTTGGGGAACCTGCTGCGGATGGTCCACCAGCCGCGATGCGCATGGGCCAGCGCGCGTACCAGCTTCAGCACCGCAGACAAGGACTGCATCGCGCGGCGTGCGGCCTCAGCCGTGGACCAGCCGGCCGCCGACCATCGTATGCCGCGCCTTTCCGAGCAACGCATAGCCGCCGAAGGGCGTGTGCTTGCCCTGGCTGCGCAGCGCCTCGGGCAACACCTGCCATTCGAGCGTGGGATCGACGACGCAGAGATCGGCCGCCGCGCCCGGCGCAAGGCGCCCTGCTTCGGCGGCGCCGATCAGCCGCGCCGGCGCGGCGCTCACGACCTCGATCGCGCGCGCCAGCCCGGCGCCGCTTTGCTCGCCCCACTGCAGGGCCAGCGGCAGCAGCAGTTCGAGCCCGGTGGCGCCCGGCTCGCTCTCGGCGAAGGGCAGGGTCTTGGCATCGGCCTCCACCGGCGTGTGGTCGGACACCAGCGCGTCGATGGTGCCGTCGGCCAGCGCCGCCGAAAGGGCCTCGCGGTCGCGCTGCTGGCGCAGCGGCGGATTGAGCCGCGCACGGCTGTCGAAATAACCGATGTCGGTATCGGCCAGGTGCAGCGAGTTGATGCTGACATCGCAACTGAGCGGCAGCCCCTCCGCCTTGGCCGTGCGGACCAGTGCGACGCCGGCGGCGCTCGACAGGCGGCACAGGTGCACGCGTGCGCCGGTGGCGCGCATCAGCTCGATGATGGTGAAGAGCGCGATCGTCTCGGCCGCCACCGGGATGCCGGACAGGCCGAGGCGCGTGGCGAGCGGCCCGCTCGCGGCCACGCCCTGGCCCAGATCGCGATCCTGCGGCCGCAGCCAGACCGTGTAGCCGAAAGTGCTGGCATACAGCAACGCGCGCTGCAGCACCTGCGTGTTGTGGAGCGGGACATCGGCCTGGCTGAAGCCGATGCAGCCGGCCTCCGTCAGCTCGGCCATTTCGGTCAGCACCTCGCCCTTCAGCCCGCGCGTCAGCGCACCCAGCGGGAACAGGCGCGCACTGCGCATCTTCTCGGCGCGGAACTTGAGCATCTCGACCAGGCCGGGCTCGTCGAGCACCGGGTCGGTATCAGGCGGGCAAACCAGGCTGGTCACGCCGCCGGCGGCAGCCGCGGCCATTTCGCTCTGCAGCATGCGCTCGTGTTCGTAGCCCGGCTCGCGCAGGCGCGCCGCCAGGTCGACCAGGCCGGGCACGACCAGGCAGCCTTGCGCATCGAGCGTGCGCTCCGCGCCGAAATCGCCCGGCGTGCTGCCGATGGCCAGCACCTTGCCGTCGGCAATGGCCACATCGGCCTGCTTGTCCAGGCCTGTGGCCGGATCGACCACGCGACCGTTGATGATCAGGGTTCTCATGCTTCGTTACCCGCCACGATGCTCATGACGGCCATTCGCACTGCAATGCCGAAAGTGACCTGCGGCAGGATGACGCTCTGCTGCCCGTCGACCACCGCGGAATCGATCTCGACCCCGCGATTGATCGGGCCCGGATGCATCACGATCGCATCGGGCTTGGCGAGCTGCAGCTTCTCGGGCGTCAGGCCGTAGGTCTTGAAGAATTCCTGCGACGAAGGCAGCAGCGCCCCGCTCATGCGCTCGTTCTGCAGCCGCAGCATGATGATCACGTCGCAGTCCTTGATGCCTTCCTCGAGCGTGTGGCACACGCGCACGCCCATCTGCGCCATGTCGCCCGGCACCAGCGTCTTGGGGCCGACCACGCGCACCTCCGCGCAGCCCAGGGTGGTGAGCGCATGGATGTCGGAGCGGGCCACGCGCGAGTGCAGCACGTCGCCCACGATCGCCACCGTGAGGTTGGCGAAGTCCTTCTTGAAGTGGCGGATGGTGTACATGTCGAGCAGCCCCTGCGTCGGGTGCGCATGGCGGCCGTCGCCGGCGTTCACCACGTGCACGTGCGGCGCCACGTGCTGCGCGATCAGGTAGGGCGCGCCCGACTCGCTGTGCCGCACCACGAACAGATCGGCCGCCATCGCGCTCAGGTTGGCGATGGTGTCCAGCAGCGACTCGCCCTTGCTCGCGGAGGAGCGCGCGATGTCGAGGTTGATCACGTCGGCCGACAGCCGCTTGGCCGCGATCTCGAAAGTGGTGCGCGTGCGCGTCGAGTTCTCGAAGAAGAGGTTGAAGACGCTCTTGCCGCGCAGCAGCGGCACCTTCTTGACCTCGCGGTCGCTCACGCTGGTGAAGTTGGCGGCGGTGTCGAGAATCTGGGTGACGATGGCCTTGGGCAGGCCCTCGATCGAGAGCAGGTGGATCAGCTCGCCGTTCTTGTTGAGTTGTGGGTTGCGCTTGTAGAGCATCAGGCTTGCTCCACCTGGAAGCTGAAGGCGCCCTGCTCGTCACGTGCAAGAGCGAGCGATTGCGATGCCGGCAGCGCCAGCCTGGCCGCGGCGAAGTCCGCTGCCACCGGCAGCTCGCGCCCGCCGCGGTCGACCAGCACCGCGAGCCGCACGCAGCCCGGCCGGCCGAAGTCGAACAGCTCGTTGAGCACCGCGCGGATGGTGCGGCCGGTGTAGAGCACGTCGTCGAGCAGCAGCACGTCGGCGCCGTTCACATCGAAAGGCAGCGAGGTCTGTGCCGTCGCGGCCAGGCCCCGGCGCGCGAAGTCGTCACGGTGCATGGCCGACGAGATGATGCCGGGTGAGCCGGACAGCCCCAGGTCCTTCTGCAGCCGCTCGACCAGCCAGGCGCCGCCCGAGGTGACGCCGACCAGGCGCGTGTCCGGTCGCATCAGCGATTTGACGCCGCGCAGCAGCTCGAGGTAGAGCGCCTCGGCATCGAGGGCCTCGGCGCTCGGCGCGGGCTCGCGGTCCGTCGGGGGGGCGCTTGCCCCCCGGGGCGGCCCTTCGTTGCTCGGAATGACATTCACGGGAGGTTCCTCAGAAACTGTTCAAGGATGATGCAGGCCGAGGCCGCATCGGCATCGCGCGCGCCTTGGGCCAGGGCCTCGGTCGTGCTGTAGCGCTCGTCGACCTCGTAGACCGGCAGCCCGAAGCGTCCCTTCAGCTGGCGCGCGAAGCGCTGGGCGGCACGGGTGTTGTCGTGCGGGGCGCCGTCGGGGTGGTAGGGCACGCCCACCACCAGCGCATCGGGCTGCCACTCGCGGATGCGGGCACCGACCTGGGCGAAGCGGGCATCGCCCTCGGCCCGGATGGTGGCTTGCGGCGTCGCGCTTCGCAGCAAGCGGTTGCCGCTCGCGACGCCGGTGCGCTTCTGCCCGAAGTCGAAGGCCAGGAAGCTTTGGAAATGGGAAGGAACGGAAGCAGGAGGGGCGGGGGTGTCGGGCATCGGCTCGCCCCTCACGCGTGCCCCGCGTCCGGCGACAGGGTCCAGGCCTGCAGGCCGAGCAGCGACAGGGCCTTGTCGTAGCGCTGCTCGATGGGCGTGTCGAAGATGACCGCCGGGTCGGCGCCCACGGTGAGCCAGCTGTTCTCGGCCAGTTCGGACTCCAGCTGCCCCTCGCCCCAGGCGGCATAGCCCAGCGAGACCAGCACCTTGCGCGGCCCGGCGCCAGTGGCCAGGGCCTCCAGCACATCCTTGGAGGTGGTCATCTCCAGCCCGCCGGGAATCGTCATGGTCGAGGCGTAGACCGACTCGTTGGGCTTCTCGCCTTCCCCGAACACCGGCTCGTGGAGCACGAAACCGCGCTCGGTCTGCACCGGGCCGCCTTGGAACACCGGCGCGCTGCCGAGTTCGGGGCGCGCCAGGCGCAATTCGATCTTTTCGAACAGCACGCCGAGGTTGATGTCGCTGGGCTTGTTGATCACCAGGCCGAGCGCGCCGCGCTCGCTGTGCTCGCAGAGGTAGACGACGCTGCGGCTGAAGGCCTTGTCCGTCAGACCCGGCATCGCGATCAGGAAGTGATGCGTGAGGTTCATCGGGGCAGAATCGGAGGCCATGCCGCCGATTTTACTGGCCGCCGACAAGACCTACGCCAAGGGTCTCATGTGGTTCCGCCGCGACCTGCGGGTGGACGACAACGCGGCGCTCTACCACGCGCTGCGCGCCTGCCGGCAACTGCTGTGCGTTTTCGTCTTCGACCGGGCGATCCTCGATGCGTTGCCGCGGGCGGACCGCCGCGTGGAATTCATTCGCGAATCGCTGGTCGAGCTGGCGGCCGAGCTGCGCGCCCTGGGCGGCGGGCTGATCGTGCGCCACGCGGTGGCCGAGGACGAGATCGCGCCGCTCGCGCGCGCCCTGGAGGTGCAGGCGGTCTTCGCAAACCGCGACGACGAGCCCCAGGCGCTGGCGCGCGACGCCAAGGTCCTGGGTGCGCTGGCCAACGGCGGCATCAGCTTCCACACCTACAAGGACCACGCGGTCTTCGAGCGCGATGAGTTGCTGACGAAGACCGGCCAGCCCTACACCGTCTTCAGCGCCTACAAGCGCGCCTGGCTCGGCAAAGTGGATGGCTTCTACCTGAAGCCCTACCCCGTGCGCAGCCACGCCGAGGCGCTGGCGCCCGCCCCGCGCCACGACTGTCCGCGGGTGCCTGCGCTGGGGGAGATCGGCTTCGAAAAGAGCAACCTCTCCGAGCTGGAGATCCCGACTGGCAGTCGGGGCGGCGCGGCGCTTTTCGAGGATTTCTTCCAGCGCGTCGACCGCTATCACCAGACCCGCGACTACCCGGCCGTGCGCGGCCCCAGCTATCTCGGCGTGCATTTGCGTTTCGGCACCGTGTCGGTCCGGCAGCTGGCGGGCGTGGCACACCAGCTTTCGCTGCAGGGCGACGCCGGCGCCTCGACCTGGCTGGGGGAACTGATCTGGCGCGACTTCTTCTTCCAGGTCCTCGCGCACCACCCCCAGGTCTGCGAAGGCAAGAGCTTCCGGCCGGAGTACGACCGGATCCAGTGGCACCACGGCAAGCACGCGGACACGCTCTTCGACGCCTGGTGCCGCGGCCGCACCGGCTACCCGCTGGTCGATGCCGCGATGGCGCAGATCGACCAGAGCGGCTACATGCACAACCGCCTGCGCATGGTGGCGGCCAGCTTCCTGTGCAAGGACCTGGGCCTGGACTGGCGGCGCGGCGAGCGCTACTTCGCGCTGCAGCTCAACGACTTCGAGCTGGCTTCCAACAATGGCAACTGGCAATGGGCCAGTTCCAGCGGCTGCGATGCACAGCCCTATTTCCGGATCTTCAACCCCGTCACCCAGAGCGAGCGCTTCGATCCGGACGGGAAGTTCATCCGCCGCTACCTGCCTCAACTCGCGAAGCTGCCCGGCGCGAGCATCCACGCGCCGTGGACAGCGGCGCCGTTGGAACTGGAAGCGGCCGGGGTGCGGCTAGGCGACAACTATCCGTTGCCGATCGTCGACCACGCCGAGGCGCGCGAGCGCACGCTGCAGCGCTATGCCGTGGTGCGCGAGGCGAAGCGTGGAAGGAAGTGCGGCGCCTGAAGCGCCGCCCGCGCCGGACCGCTCAGGCCGCCATGGCCTGCGGCGTCTCGACACTGGTGTAGTGGCGTACCAGACGCAGCAGCTCGTCTTCGGCGTAGGGCTTGCCGAGGTAGTGGTTGACGCCCAGCGCGCGCGCATGGTCGTGGTGCTTTTCCGCGATGCGCGAGGTGATCATGATGATCGGCAGACCGGCCAGCGAAGCGTCGGCGCGGATGTTGCGCGCGAGGTCGAAGCCATCCATGCGCGGCATCTCGATGTCCGACAGCACCACCGCCGGCCGCTCCTGCTGCAGCCGCTCCAGCGCCTGCAGGCCATCGGCCGCCAACGACACGCGGTAGCCTTCGCGCTGCAGCAGGCGCTGCGTGACCCGGCGCACGGTGATCGAGTCGTCGACCACCAGCACCAGCGGGATCTGCGGTGGCGCCGCGGGGGTTGCCACGACATCCGCACCGCGCGCCGAGGCGGCGGCCGATGCGCCGCTGGTCTGGAACTGCCGCGCCTGCTCGCCATGCACCGCGGCCAGGGCCACGGGGTTGTAGATCAGCGCGACCGCACCGGAAGCCAGCACCGAGATGCCGGCCATGCCCGGCAAGCGCGAGAGCTGCGGACCGAGGTTCTTGACCACCACTTCCTGGTTGCCCAGGACTTCGTCCACATGCAGGGCCACCCGCTGGGCCGCGCTTCGCACGATGACGACGGTGTTGGTCTTGGCGATCCCGCGCTCGCTGCGGGCGGAGGACTGCAGCAGTGCGCCGGCCCAGAAGAAGGGCACCTGCTCGCCGCCGAAGGGATAGCGCTGGTTCAGGTAGGCGGTCTCGAGGTCGGAGGCACCGGCGCGCTGCACCAGTTCCACCAGGTTCGATGGCACGCCGATCGACGTGGCGCCGGCACGCAGCATGACCACGTGCGTCACGGCCGTGGTCAGCGGCAGCACCAGCTTGAACTGCGTTCCCTCGCCCGGCTTGCTCTGGATCTCGATGCGACCGCCGAGCGCCGCGACCTGCGCGCGCACCACGTCCATGCCGATCCCGCGGCCAGCCAATTCGGAAACCTGTTCGGCGGTCGAGAAGCCGGGAGTGAAGATCAGCTCCGCCGTTTCGTCTTCGGTGGGATGGTGGTCCGCGGCGATCAGGCCGAGCGCACGCGCGCGCTCCAGGATGCGCCCGTGGTTGAGCCCGGCGCCGTCGTCACGGAAACTGACCGAGACGTCGTTGCCCTCGTGATGCAGCTCGATGGCGATCAGGCCGCTCGGCTCCTTGCCGGCCTGCTCGCGCGTCGCCGCGTCCTCGATGCCATGCGCGACGCAATTGCGCAGCAGGTGCTCGAAGGCGGGCGTCATGCGGTCCAGCACGCCACGGTCCATCTCGATGGTGCCGCCGACGATGTCCAGGCGCACCTGCTTGCCAGTGTCCTTGGAGGCCTGCCGCACGACGCGGTAGAGGCGCTCGGAAATGCCTTCGAACTCCACCATGCGCGTGCGCAGCAGCCCGCGCTGCAGCTCCCGCGTCTGGCGCGCCTGGGCGCTGAGGTCGTCTTCCGTCGACTGCACGGTCTTCTGCAGCGTGCGCTGCACCGTCGCCACGTCGTTGACCGATTCGGCCATCATGCGCGTGAGTTCCTGCACGCGCGTGAAGCGGTCGAACTCGAGCGGATCGAAGCCTTGCTGCGAATCCTTGGCCTGGGCCAGACGCGACTGCATCTGGCTCTCGGCCTGCACCTCGATGTCGCGCAGCTGCTGGCGCAGGCGATCGAGGTTGCCGGTCAGGTCGCCGAGCGAGCTGCGCAGCTGGCCGAGTTCAGCCTCCAGGCGCGAGCGGGTGATGATGACCTCGCCGGCCTGCGCCACCAGGCGGTCGAGCAGGTGGGTGCGGATGCGCACGGCCTGGCTGGACAGCGGCCGCAGCGGCGTGAGCGCCGACGGCGAGGGCATCGGCAGCGCAAGGCGCGACGCTTCTTCGGCCGCATCACCGGCGGCGGGCGAGACTTGCTCGACGGAAGCGTCCGCCTCCGGCGCTTCGCGCGCCTCGACGACAGGCGCCGGGGCCGGCGCGGCAACCGCCCGCTGTGCCAGCTCGCTCTGCATGGCATGGTCGGCCTCGCGCAGCGCATCGAAGGTCGCCTGCAGCGCATCGAAGCGCGTCAGCAGCTGTTCGAGGGCGGCACGGTCCGCCCCCGAGGCACCGATGGACTCGATCTCGGACTCCATCCGGTGGGCGCGCTCGCCCAGGCGCATGGCACCGGCCAGCCGGGCGCTTCCCTTGAGCGTGTGCAGCGTGCGCAGCGTGGAGGCGCGCGGAGCCGGGTCGTCCAGATGCTGCGACCATTCGCGCAGCGCGGTGCCCAGCTGCGGCAGCAACTCGGCCGCCTCCTCCTCGAAGATCGGGAACAGGTCGACGTCGACGGCATCGGCCACGTCGATCGCGTCCTCGCCCTCGTCGAGCGCCACGTCGCCGGCACCGGTGCGCGGCGCGGCCACGGTGGTGCCTGCGGCGGTCTCGGCGATCTCGAGCGGCATGGGCGACGCCGCCACCTCGCGCAGCGCCTGCAGGGTCGCGGCGGCGGGTTCCTTGAGGAAGCCGGCCGCGAATTGATGCAGCAGGCGCCGCAGCTCGTCAGCCGCCGCCACCAGTACTGCGCCCTGCGCCGGCGTGCCGCGGCCCTGCATGTGCAGGTGCGTCAACGCGGCCTCGAAGGAACGCGCCATGTCCGACAGGCCCTGGAAGCCGACGGTGGAAGAACTGCCTGCCAGCGAATGGGCCAGGTTGATCGTCGATTCGGGCACGCGGTGATTCGATTCGAGCGCCCACTCGCCCACTTCATGAGCGAGCTGCCGCGACCACTCGTCGGCTTCGACGAGATAGACGTTGTAGAGCGCGATGCCGATGCGCAGCGGGCCGATGACCTTGACCTGGTCGTCGGCGCCCGGCGCGGGCAGCATGTCGAAGGGGGCGGCCGCCGCAACGCCGGGGGCCTCGGCGAGCGCTTCGGCTTCGAACTTGGCTTCCGCTTCGGCTTCGGGCTGCGGCTCGGCCGCGGGCTCCGGCGCAGCCGCTGGCGCGGCGGCCAGCGCCTGCGACTCCGGCTCGACCGGCGCTTCGACGTGCGGCTCGGCCAGCGATTCGGTCGCCGGGTCGAGGCGCAGCTCCGGCGAGAGCTCCGGCAAGGCTTCGGACGGGGTCTCTTCGACCGACGCCTCTTTCAGCAGAGGCACCGGAAGCGAATCAGGCTCCAGCGCGACGGGCGCCTCGGCGGCCGGCATCGCCAATGCGGGCTCGATGCTGACATGCGCGGTTTCGAGGAAGTCGATTTCTTCCAGCTCGGGCGGCAGTTGCGGCTCTTCGGACGGCGGCGTGGGCCTGCTGTCGAAGTCCAGGAAATCGGTCGCGGCGAAATCGTCGTCCGAGGCCGCAGGCTGTTCCGGCGCCCCGGCGCTCGCGAACTCGGGCTCGGCCGCCGGTGGCGTGACCACCTCGGGCGCATCGAAAGTCAGGGGCCCCAGGTCCAGATCGGGCAGCTCCGGCAGGGGCAGCGGCTCGGGCATCGCGCCCGGGGACGCCTTGGCTTCGACCTGGATCTCCTCGGCGGCGATGTGGCGCGCTGCCGCGAACAGGGTATCGGCGTCAGCCACGGGTGCGGGCGGCGCCAGCGGCTCGCCGGTGCGCAGGGACTCCGCCACGCTGCAGAAGGGGGCGGACTGCCAGCCATGGGGCTCGTTGGCCGCGATGGCCTCGACCCATTTCGCGAAGTCGGTCAGGGCGCGGCGCGTGCCGGCGAGCAGCTCGGGCGTCGCGGGACGCTGGTCGGCCAGCCAGGTGTTGAGCACCTGCTCGAAGGACCAGGCGGCTTCGCCGAAATCCATCAGCCCGACCATGCGTGAGCTGCCCTTGAGCGTATGGAAAGCGCGGCGCAGCACGGTGAGCTCGCCGTTGTCGTCCGGTCGCGAGCCCAGCGCCGAGACGGCGGCCAGGCCGTTGTGCAGCACCTCGCGGGCCTCGTCGAGGAAGATGTTCTGGAGATCGTCCTCCTCCAGCTCCCGCACTTCCGTGTCGGGGAGCGCCTCCAGCGGCGCAGGGCCGGTGATCTTGGCGGTCCAGCTCGCGGACGGGCGGCGGACTTCCTCGATGGGGGGCGGCGGCACCTTGCGCGACGGCGTCGCCAGCGCGGCGAGCTTGGCCGCAATCTGAGCATCGACCTCCTCCACGCTGAGCACGGACTCGGTGACGGAGACCGGTCCGGAAGCGGAGGCGAAGGAGACGGGCGCGGCCACCTCGGCTGCGGCCGCCTCGGCGGCCTGGCGACCCATCAGCGGCTTGAGCTCGCCGGCTGCGGCGTCGAACATGAACAGACGCTTGGCCAGCGCCGGCTGGTAGCTCAGCATGTCGATCAGGAAGCCGAGCGCGCCCAGGTTGTTGCCCAGTGCGTCGAAGTCCACGGCATCGGCGGCGGACGGGGCCTCCGCCAGCAGGCGGTCGACGTTCTCGCGCATGCGCTGCACGGTCTGGGCGGCCTGGTCGAGGCCGAGCACCGAGAACACGCCCTTCATCTGCAGCAGCTGCGTCGGCACGGTGCGCAGCAGGCCCTTCTCGGTCGGGCGGCGGAAGAACTGGTCGAGTGATTTCTCGAGCTCGCTGAGGTGGCTGCGCAGCTCGCCGACCACGGTGCCCATGGTCTGGCGATCGCTCACGCGGCGGTAGAGCTCCTCCATCCAGGGCTCGAGCGGCTCCGAGCGACCGCCTTCGCGTGCGCGCTCGATACGGCCGGCCAGCTGGACGGTCCGCGCCGTCAGCTGGCGGTCGTGCGGATCGAGATCCTCGAAGGCCGCCTCGAGATAGAGCACGGAGGTCGCGACCTCCATTGCCAGCTCGGTCGCCGGCGGACGGCCGGAGCGCATGGAGGCATCGACCGCGTTGTTCAGGGCCTGCACCATCGGCTGGCTGGGCGGATGCAGCTTCTGCAGCGACTCGCCGAGTTGCACGAAGGTGTCGGCCACCTGGCGCGTGCGCGAGACGTCGCCCCCCGCGAGGGCCGACCACATCTCCTTGGCGGTCTCGATCCGCTTGCGCGCCTGCATCAACACCTGGGGGTCGAAGCGGCCGAACTGCTCGATCGTGTAGTCGACCTTCTGCTCGTTGGCCACACCCCACGCCACGCGCACGGCGCGCAGCGTGGCAGCCTCGTCGCGCGGACCGGGCACGGCCTGCGCACAGAAGAACAGCAGGTCCTGGCCGAGCCGGTCGGAGACGGTGTTGTCGCCGCGCGCCAGGGTGGCGTACTGCAGCAGCACGCGCGAGGCTGCGCGCTTGACGTGGGCGTCGGCGGGAATCAGTGCCAGCGCCAGAGCCTCGAAGAAGCCGGCCGCCAGCGTCCAGAAGCTGGCCACGCGCGGCACCGAGGCGCCCCGGCCCAGGCTCAGGCACAGCGCCTGCAGCCGGCGGGCGGCCTGATCGTCGCCGTTCTTGACGATCTTGAGCACCTCGCGGTCGAGCTTGGAGCGCACCGCGGGGTCGTACACCATCGCGGTCTGGGTCGGCGAGGGCTTGATCTCGGCCCAGCGCCAGTTCATGTCCCAGAGATCGGCCGGATGCACCCGCTCGTTGCCCACGAGCTCGAGCACGTCGCGGTACTGCGGGAACAGCGCGACCGACGACACGGTCTTGCCGGCCAGCAGCGCATTGAGGAAATCGGCGACGGCGAAGCCCGCGCGGTCGATCTTCTGGGCCGCGGCGTCGGTGCAGCGCGCCGGCTCGGTGACGAAGCTCTGGACGGCGAACTCCATCGCCCCCAGTACCAGCGCGGGCGCCGAGTGCCCCACCATCTGCAGTGCGCCGACGGCCTGGTGCAGCTGCTGCCGCGCCAGGCGCAAGGGCGCGGTGTCGGCTTCGACGCTGCCGCTGCCCTCGCGCGCGAAGCGCTTCAGCGTCTTGCTGGCGTTGTCGAGCGACTTCTGGATTTCTCCGAGCACCCAGGCCAACGGCCCGAGATCTTCATGGGCCGGCGCGTGACCGGCTTTCGGGGCGGTGGCGGGGCTTTGGGTCGACACGTTGGGTGCTCGGGGTTCAGCTGATCTTGAAGCGGGCCACAGACTGGCGCAGTTCCTCGGCCATGTGCGAGAGCTCGCGCACCTGCTGGGCGGTGGTGCGCGTGCCTTCGCCGGTTTGTTCGGTGACGGCGAAGATGTGCTGGATGTTGGCAGCCACCACGTTGGCCGAATCGGCTTCGCGAGACGCAGACTGCGAGATCTGCTCGATCAGCTCGGCGAGCCGGCGCGACACGCGGTCGATCTCGGACAGCGCGGTACCGGCATTGTCGGAGAGCTTGGCCCCCTCGACCACGCCCTGCGTGGAGCGCTCCATGGCGCCCACTGCATCCTGCGTATCGGTCTGAATGGCTTTCACCAGCGCCGAGATCTGGCGCGTGGCGTCGGCGGAGCGTTCGGCCAGGCGCTGCACTTCCTCCGCCACCACCGAGAAGCCGCGGCCGGCTTCACCGGCAGATGCGGCCTGGATGGCGGCGTTCAGGGCCAGTACGTTGGTCTGCTCGGTAATGTCCGAGATCAGCTCGGTGATTTCGCCGATCTCCTGGGAGGATTCGCCGAGTCGCTTGATCCGCTTGGAGGTTTCCTGGATCTGGTCGCGGATCGAGTTCATGCCGCCGATCGCGTTCTGCACGGCCTGCAGGCCCGACGACGCGGCCTGCAGCGATTGCCGTGCCACAGTGGCCGATTCTTGCGCTTGCGAGGACACCCCGTTGATGCGTTCCGCCATGGTCAGCACCGACTGGCCGGTCTCGCGAATCTCCCGCAGCTGTTCGGTCGAGGCGGCCAGCAGCTCGGTCGAGGTGCTTTCCACCTGCGAGGTCGTCTGCGCCACGCGGGTGGCCGTGTTCTGCACGTTGCCCACCAGCAAGCGCAGCTCTTCCACCGTGTAGTTCACCGAGTCGGCGATGGCGCCGGTGATGTCCTCGGTCACGGTGGCTTCCTGTGTCAGGTCGCCTTCAGCCACCGTCTGCAACTCGTTCATGAGCCGCAGAATGGCCGCCTGGTTGGCGGCGTTGACGCGGCCCGCGTCTTCGCTGGCACGCTCGGCAGCGATCCGTTCGCGTTCGGCGGCCAGTGCACGCTCGCGGCCCTCGCGCACCTGCACGAAGCCGATCGCCCCGGCCAGCGCCAAGGCGGCCAGCGACAGCACGAAGAGCATCACCACGGTGCCGGCGCCGAGGCCGGTGCGGGCCGAGAGCTTTTCCTGCAGGTCGCTGAGCGAGGTGCGCAGCGGTTCGCTGTCGGCGAGGATGGCGGCCTGTGCTTCGCGGGCGGCCACCAGGCCCTGGAGGTTGCCCAGGATGGCGCCGGCCTGGGTGCGGGTCTGTTCGTAGGTCTTGAGGATCGCCTCGAGCTGCTGGCGCGTCTGCGCGTCGCGCGTGCCGGGCAGGCGCTGCTGGGCATTGCCCTCGAGCAGCCCGCGTGTGACTTCCTGGAAGGTGTTCAGGTCCTTGCCGAGCAGGAACACGGCGTCGGGGCTCACGCCCTCGACCGTCAGGAATTCGTTGGCCGACTTGCCGATGCGCTGCGTCAGCATCACCAGTTGGCCGGCGGCCGAGATCTCGGGCAGCGTCGCGTTCTGCTGCATCTTCAGCGAGGCCACGGTCTCGGTCATCTCGAGCAGGTCCGAGGACTGGCGGTTGATGTCGCGCAACGCGGTGCCGACCTGCGTCAGGATCTTCTGCTGCGCCAGCACAGCCTTGGCGCTCTTGTCGGCGCGCTCCACCAGCGGCGTGATCTTGGCGAGTTCGGACTCGTACTGATTGCCCACCCGATCCAGTTTGAGGGCGTCATCGCCATTGGCCAGACCCTGCACGCGGCGCGTGAGGTCGTCCGAGCTTTCCTTGACCTCGGTGAAAGCCGGGACGTTGCCCACGAGCGCCTGCGACACCGACTTGGCCAGGCGCTGCGACTGCATCAGCGACTGGCCGGTGGCAGCCACCTGCTGCGCCAGCCGTTCGGCGCGCAGGATGGCGGAGCCGGCCACCAGCAACAGCAAGAGCACCACGGCGGCGAGCACGATGGCCAGCACGCGCTGCTGGCGCGCAGGGTTGGAGCGCAGCGAGCCGCCGCCGGCCGCCGGCTGGGCGGGCGCGGCGCCCGGGGTTTCGGCCAGCACGGGGTCGTTGTCGATCGTCATGGCCGGGGAGTGGTCGTTGGCGGCGTCCATGGCGAGGACCACCGACTCGGGTGTCGCTTCGGACGGCGAATCACGTCGGATGCGCACCGTCTTCTCCTCGGGTGGTTGCAAGGTTTCGCCGCCATCCAGGGACAACGTCGAACCGCTATCGACACGCATGGTGTCGCCACCCGCGGGCAGGAATTTCTTGAACTTGTCGGCGATCGAGCTCACGGTCGGTCCTTAGGTAGTGGTCGGTGCAAGGCGCAGCACTCAGGCGCCGATACTCAAAAACTGCGGTTGCTGCGACAGCGCCTGCAGGTTGATTTCCTGCCAGCGCTCACCAGCCGCATCGGTGTACGCATGCCCCAGCCAGGCAGGAGCGTCGCCGTCCGGCGCCTGCGATGCGGTGAAGGCTTCCACGCCGCGCAGCCCCACCAGCCGGTCGATCAACAAGGCGCAGTTGACTTCCAGCATTTCGTTGAGCGCCACGAGGCGCGATTGGGCCCGCGCCGCCTCGCTGCCCGCGGATGGGGGCTCGCCGGAAGCAAAGGTGGACAGCTGAACGATGCCGTAAAGGCCGCCGCGCAGGTTGGCGACCCCGAGAAACCAGGGCTGTGCGTAGGGCACTGACTGGGGCGGAGTCCAGGGGAAGATCTCGCCGGCATGCCCGAGGGGGAACAGGTACTTTGCCTCGCCCGCCTCCACCGCGAGCCAGGAGGCGGATACACCCGAGGTGCGCGCCGCCTGCAGGCGACTGGCGAGCCGGGACTGGAAAGCGCGTAGAGCGTCGCGGTTGGCCATGAACGAGAAGAAAAAGAGCCGTGCGCTCAGGCCAGCGCGCTGATCTTGGCAATCAGCTCGGCCGCATTGACCGGCTTGACGATGTAGTCGCGAGCGCCCTGGCGCATACCCCAGAGCCGATCGGTTTCCTGGTTCTTGCTGGTGCACATGATGATGGGCACCGACGCGTACTGCGGGTTGCGCGCGATCGCGCGGGTGAGCTGGAAGCCGTTCTGGCCCGGCATCACGACATCCATGAGGATCAGGTCGGGCTGCTCTTCCTCGAGGCGGCGCATGGCGTCCTCGGCGTTCTCGGCGGTCTTTACCGAGAAGCCGTTCTTCTGAAGAAGGTCGGTCAGGAAGATCAACTCCGTCTTGGAGTCGTCGACCACGAGCACTTTGCGAATAGCCATTACTGCACTTCCTGCGAAACGACGCCGAACTGCTGCACTGCCTGCAGCAGCTGGTCCTTGGTGAATGGTTTGGTGAGGTAGTCCTGCGAGCCGACCATGCGGCCGCGCGCCTTGTCGAACACGCCGTCCTTGGACGAGAGCATCACGACGGGGACATTGGAGAAGGTGGCATTGCGCTTGATGATCGCGCAGGTCTGGTATCCATCGAGACGCGGCATGAGAATGTCGCAGAAGATCAGGTGCGGCTTGTGGTCGTTGACCTTCGACAGCGCGTCGAATCCGTCCTCCGCCAGCAGCACCTCGTGGCCGCCCTGCTTGAGGAAGATTTCGGCGCTGCGCCGAATGGTGTTGCTGTCGTCGATGACGAGAACCTTGTAACCGGATCCGTTCGAGTTCATTCTCGCCGCTCCTTTATGACACTCTAAGACCGAAACGCCCCTCGCGGGGCGCAAGAAGCACGGCCCTATGCCATGCTTCAGATTTCAACCATCTCGAAGTCTTCCTTGCGGGCGCCGCATTCGGGACAGGTCCAATTCATCGGAACATCTGCCCATGGCGTGCCAGCCGCAATACCATCTTCTGGCACCCCAACCGCTTCGTCATAGATCCACCCGCAAATCAGGCACATCCAGGTTTTCGTATTCATCGCAGCTTAAAGTCCCTGTTCATAGAATGCAACGATCGTATCCAAACGTATCTCAAAATCACGTGACAAGCGTCTCAGATACGCCACCATCTGCCGAGCCCCGCTGCGCATGACAACTTCCTTATTACCACCGGAGCAAGGCGACAAAGTGAGCGATCTTACCGACCCCGCCAGCGACGAAGTCAGCAGCGAGAACGAGGCGAACCCGCCCTGCGTCCTGGTCTTCAATGCGAGCGACCCCAGCGGTGCTGGCGGCCTCGCCTGCGATGCCGTCGCCATCGCCTCGGTCGGCGCCCACATGCTGCCGGTCGTGACCGGCGCCTACGTGCGCGATACCGCCGAGATCTTCGACCACTTTCCCTTCGACGAGGAGGCTGTCGCAGAGCAGGCGCGCACCATCCTGGAGGACGTGGAGGTGCAGCTGATCAAGGTGGGCTTCGTGGGATCTCCCGAGAACCTGAGCACCGTGGCCGAGACCGCGACCGACTACCCCGAGATTCCCGTTGTCGCCTACATGCCCAATCTCTCCTGGTGGGAGGACGCACAGATCGAAGCCTATCTCGACGCCTTCCGCGAGCTCGTGCTGCCGCAGACCACCGTGCTGGTCGGCAATCACAGCACGTTGTGGCGCTGGCTGCTGCCCGACTGGGCCGGCGAACGCCCGCCGAGCGCACGCGATATCGCGCGTGCCGCCGGCGAAGTGGGCGTGCCCTACACGCTGGTGACCGGCATGGTGCTGCCCGACCAGTACTTCGACAACGTCCTGGCCTCGCCGCAGTCGGTGCTCGCCAGCGAAAAATACGAGCGGCTCGATGCCGTTTTCGCAGGCGCCGGCGATACGCTCTCGGGCGCGCTGGCTGCGCTCCTGGCCAGCGGCACCGACCTCGCCGCGGCCGCCACCGAGGCGCTGAGCTACATGGACCGCTGCCTCGACGCGGGCTTCCGCCCCGGCATGGGCCATGTGCTGCCGGACCGCCTCTTCTGGGCCCAGCCCGAGGAGGATGCCGAAAACGAGGCGTCCGCCTCCCCCGCCGACTTCGCCCTGCCCCCGCACGACACCCGCCACTAGACGAGCCGTCCTCCAGGCTCCCGCCCTATGCCGAACACCGATCCCAACGACATCCTCTTCGAGCGCGCCCGCGCCGTGATTCCCGGCGGCGTGAACTCGCCCGTGCGTGCCTTCCGGGCCGTCGGCGGCACGCCGCGCTTCGTGAAGCGCGCGCAGGGCGCCTACTTCTGGGACGCCGCCGACCAGCGCTACATCGATTACATCGGTTCCTGGGGGCCGATGATCCTGGGCCACGGCCACCCCGCGGTGGTGGAAGCGGTGCAGCGCGCGGTGACCGAAGGCTTCTCTTTCGGCGCCCCGACCGAGCGCGAGATCGAGCTGGCCGAGGCCATCCTCGCGCTCGTGCCCTCGATGGAGATGGTGCGCCTCGTGAGCTCGGGCACCGAGGCCGCGATGAGCGCACTGCGTCTGGCGCGCGGCGCCACCGGCCGCAAGTACATCATCAAGTTCGAAGGCTGCTACCACGGCCATGCCGACGCGCTGCTGGTCAAGGCGGGCTCGGGCCTCGCGACCTTCGGCAACCCGACCTCGGCCGGCGTGCCGCCCGAGGTGGTGCAGCACACGCTGGTGCTCGAGTACAACAACACCGCGCAGCTGGAGGAAGCCTTCACGCTGCACGGTCACGAGATCGCCGGCCTGATGATCGAGGCCATCGCCGGCAACATGAATTTCGTCCGCGCGAGCGGCCCCTTCGCGCAGCGCTGCCGCGAACTCTGCACGCAGCATGGCGCGCTGCTGGTGTTCGACGAAGTCATGACCGGCTTTCGCGTCGGCCTGCACGGCGCTCAAGGCGTGCTGGGCATCCGGCCTGACCTCACGGTGCTGGGCAAGGTGATCGGCGGCGGCATGCCGCTGGCGGCCTTCGGCGGGCCGCGCGACATCATGGAGCAGCTGGCCCCTCTTGGCCCGGTGTACCAAGCCGGCACGCTGTCGGGTAACCCCGTGGCCACGGCCTGTGGCCTCGCCACACTGAAGGAAGTGGCGAAACCCGGCTTCTTCGATGCGCTGTCACGAAAGACGCGTACGCTTATCGACGGCCTGAAGGCGGCCGCGCAGGCAGAAGGCGTGCCCTTCAGCGCCGACAGCGAAGGGGGCATGTTCGGGTTCTTCCTGCTCGCGCAATTGCCGCAGAACTACACCCAAGTCATGGCTACCGAGAGCGCGAGATTCAACACCCTCTTCCATGGCCTGCTGGCACGTGGCGTCTACATCGCGCCGGCGCTCTACGAGGCAGGTTTCGTCAGCGCGGCCCACAGCGACGAGGACCTCTCGGCCACCATCGAGGCCGCACGCGAGGTCTTCAAAGGGTTCCAGCGGCACGCATAAGGCCCCCGCGAAAGCTCCTGCCCCGGCTGAAGTGGATGCCGCGGTGGGGCTTCGACGGCTGGCAGAGGGCCAGCACCAGCCGCGCCGCGGCGCCTCAATGCCTGAAGTGGCGAACGCCTGAGAAGACCATCGCGACGCCGCGCTCGTCCGCGGCGTCGATCACCTCCTGGTCGCGCATCGAGCCGCCGGGCTGGATGACGCAGCTTGCGCCGGCATCGACCACCACATCCAACCCGTCGCGGAACGGGAAGAAGGCATCGCTCGCTACCGCCGTGCCTTGCAGCGACAGGTTGGCATGCTGTGCCTTGATGCTCGCGATGCGGGCCGAATCGAGCCGGCTCATCTGGCCCGCGCCCACACCCATGGTCATGCCGTCGGCGCAGAACACGATGGCGTTGCTCTTGACGTACTTCGCGACCTTCCAGGCGAAGAGCAGGTCCTGCAGCTGCTGCGGCGTCGGCTGCTTCTTCGTCACCACCTTGAGCTCGTCGAGCGTCAGCTCGCGGTTGTCCGCCGTCTGCATCAGCAGCCCCGAGCCGACGCGCTTGACGTCCACCGCGTTGCGGCCCTGCTCCCAGGCGCTCTTGCCGCCCGGCGGCAGCGCGATCTCGAGGACGCGCACGTTGACCCTGCTCTTGAACACCTCGAGCGCCTCGGGCGCATAGCCCGGCGCCATCAGCACCTCGACGAACTGCCTGGAGATAGCCTCGGCAGCGGCGCGGTCCAGGGGCCGGTTGAAGGCGATGATGCCGCCGAAGGCCGAGGTCGGGTCGGTCTTGAAGGCCTTGGAGTAGGCCTCGTGGGCGTCCTTGCCGATCGCCACGCCGCAAGGGTTCGCATGCTTCACGATCACGCAGGCGGGCGTGTCGAAGCCCTTCACGCATTCCCAGGCAGCGTCGGCGTCGGCGATGTTGTTGTAGCTGAGCTCCTTGCCTTGCAGCTGCTTCGCGCTCACCAGCGAGCCTGGCGCCGGGTACAGGTCGCGGTAGAAGGCAGCCTGCTGGTGCGGGTTCTCGCCATAGCGCAAATCCTGCAGCTTGACGAAGCGTCCGTTGCTTTGCGCCGGGAACAGCGCGTGCGTGCCGTCTTCCTGCAAGCCGGAGAGATAGTCGCTGATCGCGCCGTCGTACTGGCTGATGCGATTGAAGGCAGCCACCGAGAAGGCGAACTTCGTCTTGCGGCTGAGTTGGCCCTCGGCCTTCAGCTCGGCCAGCGCCTCCCCGTACTGCGAGGCGTCGGTCAGCACGCCCACGTCCTTCCAGTTCTTGGCGGCGCTGCGGACCATGGCCGGCCCGCCGATGTCGATGTTCTCGATCGCATCCTCCAGGGTGCAACCGGGCTTGGCGACCGTGGCCTCGAAGGGATAGAGATTGACCACCAGAAGGTCGATGGTGCCGATGCCGTGCTGCGCGAGCGCGGCCATGTGCGCCGGCACATCGCGCCGCGCCAGCAGGCCGCCGTGAACCTTGGGATGCAGGGTCTTCACCCGGCCATCGAGCATTTCGGGAAAGCCCGTGAGCTCGGCCACCTCGGTCACCGGCAGGCCGGCATCGGCCAGCAGCTTGGCGGTGCCGCCGGTGGACAGCAAACGGACGCCGAGGCCATGCAGGGCTTGCGCGAATTCGAGGATGCCGGTCTTGTCGGAGACGGAGATGAGTGCAGTCAGTGCCATGGGGCCTATTTCAAGAGTTTGTGTTCGACCAGCTTCTTGCGCAGCGTGTTGCGGTTCAGGCCCAGCCATTGGGCGGCCCTGGACTGGTTGCCCTCGGCCCGCGCCATGACGACATCGAGCAAGGGTTTCTCGACCACGCGCACCAGCATGTCGTACATGCCGTCGGGCTCGGTGCCTCGCAGATCGCGGAAGTAGCTGTCCAGGCTGCTTCGCACGCAGTCTTCAATGTGTTTTTTGCTCATGGCCCTCTGCTCTTCTTATCTTGTTCACGTCATGCCAACGCGTCGGCCTGCTCATCGCTGGGCGTTCGCTCGCCGCCGCCATCGTCGGGCGGAATGCGGTCCATGTGTGCCGCCAGCACATCGAAGAAGTCCGCGACCGCGCGCCACTGCGCGTCGCAATCTTCGATGGCGTTCATCTCGCTGCGGAACCGCTCGCCGCCCGGCAGGGTGCGCACGTACCAGCCGATGTGCTTGCGCGCGGTCCGAACGCCGCTGTAGTCGCCGTAGAGCGCGTAGTGCTGCTGCAGATGCTCGAGCAGCAGGCGCCGCACCTCGGCCACCAGCGGCGGCGCGAGCTGCGTGCCGGTTGCGAGGAAATGCGCGATCTCGCGAAAGATCCACGGCCGCCCCTGCGCGGCGCGACCCACCATCAGCGCATCGGCACCGGTGAGCGCCAGCACTTCGCGCGCCTTCGCGGGCGAGTCGATGTCGCCGTTGGCGACCACCGGCACGCGCACCGCGGACTTGACGGCCGCGATGGTCTCGTACTCGGCCTCGCCCTTGTAGCCCTGTTCGCGCGTGCGGCCATGCACGGTGAGCATGCGCACGCCCGCGTCCTCGAAGCGGCGCGCCAGTGCCACCGCGTTGCGATGGTCCTCGCTCCAGCCGGTGCGCATCTTGAGCGTGACCGGCACGTCGTGCGGCGCCGCGGCACTCACCACCGCCTCGACGATCTGCAGCGCCAGCGGCTCGTCGCGCATCAACGCCGAGCCGGCCCACTTGTTGCAGACCTTCTTGGCCGGACAGCCCATGTTGATGTCGATGATCTGCGCGCCACGCTCGATGTTGTAATGCGCCGCCTCCGCCATCATGGCCGCATCGGTGCCGGCGATCTGCACTGCAATGGGGCCCGGCTCGCCCTCGTGATCGGCACGGCGCGAGGTCTTGAGCGAGCCCCACAGCTCCTTGCGCGACGTGACCATCTCGCTCACTGCGTAGCCCGCGCCGAGCTCGCGGCAAAGCATGCGGAAAGGCCGGTCGGTCACGCCCGCCATGGGGGCGACGAACAGACGGTTCTCCAGCACGATGTTGCCGATCTGCAGGGTCATGGAGGAAAGTGGCGAGCGCCGGATGCTGCTGAAAAATGAGGCACGATTGTAGCGGTGCCGCAAGGCCGCCGCTGCAACGATTTGCAGATTTATCGGCGGGCTTCCGAGCTTGACGATCTATAAGTCCACGCCACATATCGCCGCATCTTTCTATACTCCGGCGCACATGCAAGCCTGGCTCGAATCTCTACTTGCGCTTCTGGCGCTCCCTCAATTCGGGCTCAGTACCCTGTTCATCGCAGCCTTCGTCTCGGCCACCTTGGTGCCGGTCGGCTCCGAGCCGGCGCTCTTCGGACTGCTGAAGCTCAATCCCGAATTGTTCTGGTCGGCCATCGGTGTCGCGACGGCGGGCAACACCCTGGGCGGCATGGTCGACTGGTGGATGGGCTATGCCGCGCACCAGGTCGCGGACAAGTACTCGCACTCCAAGCACCACATGCGCGTGCTGGCCTGGCTCGAGAAGCTGGGGCCCAAGGCCTGTCTGCTGGCCTGGCTCCCCCTCGTGGGCGATCCGCTGTGCGCCGTCGCGGGCTGGCTGAAGCTTTCCTTCTTTCCGTGCGTCATCTATATGGCGATCGGCAAGTTCGCGCGCTATATCACCATGACAATAGCGCTGCTCCACATCTGGCCGAACTGACGCACCGGCGCGCGCGGTTCAGCTCAACAGGCCATAAGGGCCGCCGCGCTCCAGTGCGCGCTGGTAGGCAGGCCGTGCGTGGATGCGTTCGAGGTAGGCCATCAGCTTCGGACGCTGGGCATCGAGCCCGCCCCGCGCCAGCGCCGCCTCGACTGGAAAGCTCATCTGGATATCGGCCCCGGTGAAGTCAGCGCCAGCAAACCATTCACTCTTGCCGAGCTCGCCTTCCATGAAGTTCAGATGGTTCGTGATGTTGGGCATGATGAAGGCCGCCTTCGCCTTGGCTGCGATGCCCTTGGCGATCGGCTTGGCAAAGAAGGGCATCTTCGCCTTCTCGATCTGGTCGAACATCAGCTTCAACAGCAGCGGCGGCATGGCCGAGCCCTCGGCGTAGTGCATCCAGTAGCGGTAGCGCAGCGCCTCGGGTGTGCCCGCCGCGGGCGCGAGGCGGCCGTTGCCGTAGCGCTCGACCAACGATTCGAGAATCGCACCGGACTCCGCGAGCGCCAGCCCGTCGTCGGTGGTCACCACCGGCGACTTGCCCAGCGGATGCATCGCGCGCAAGCTGGAAGGCGCGAGCATGGTCTTGGAATCGCGCTGGTAGTAGACGATCTCGTAGGGAAGCCCGAGCTCTTCGAGCAGCCACAGCACGCGCTGCGAGCGGGAGTTGTTGAGGTGGTGGACGGTGATCATGTGTATCGCGGGCCGGGTGACAAGAACGCGCTCAGGCGCTGAACAGGAAGTTCATCACGTCCCCATCCTTGACGACGTACTCCTTGCCTTCCGCCCGCATCTTGCCGGCATCCTTCGCACCCTGTTCGCCCTTGTAGGCGATGTAGTCGGCGAAAGAGATGGTCTGGGCGCGGATGTAGCCCTTTTCGAAATCGGTGTGGATCACGCCGGCCGCCTGCGGGCCCGTGTCGCCGATGTGAATGGTCCAGGCGCGCACTTCCTTCACGCCGGCGGTGAAGTAGGTCTGCAGGCCCAGCAGGCTGTAGGCCGCGCGGATCAGCCGGTTGAGGCCCGGCTCCTCCTGCCCGATCTCGGCGAGGAACATCTTCTTGTCCTCCTCGTCCATGTCGGCCAGCTCCGACTCGATCTTGGCGCTGATGGCCACCACCGGTGCGTTCTGCGCCGCCGCGTACTCGCGCAGACGATCGAGGAAGGGGTTGTTCTCGAAGCCGTCCTCCGCCACGTTCCCGACGAACATCGCGGGCTTGGCGGTGATCAGCGAGAACTGCTTGATCAGCGGCTTGTCTTCCTTGCTGAACTCGATGGTGCGCACCGGCTTGTTGTCGTTGAGCGCCGCCTGGCATTTCTCGAGCAGCGCGACCAGCTTGATCGCCTCCTTGTCGCCCGAGCGCGCAGTCTTGGTGTGGCGCTGCAGCGCCTTGTCCACGGTGGCGAGGTCGGCCAGGCACAGCTCGGTCTGGATCACCTCGATGTCGGAGATCGGGTCGACCTTGCCCGCCACGTGAACCACGTTGTCGTCCTCGAAACAGCGCACCACATTGACGATGGCATCGGTCTCGCGGATGTGCGCGAGGAACTGGTTGCCCAGGCCTTCGCCCTTGCTCGCGCCGGCCACCAGGCCCGCGATGTCGACGAACTCGACGATCGCCGGCACGATGCGCTCCGGCTTCACGATCTCGGCCAGCTGGCCCAGCCGCGCGTCGGGCACTTCGACCACGCCGACGTTCGGCTCGATGGTGCAGAAGGGATAGTTCTCGGCCGCGATGCCAGCCTTGGTCAGGGCGTTGAAGAGGGTGGACTTGCCGACGTTGGGCAGGCCGACGATGCCGCACTGGAGACTCATGGCGGGACTTTCAGGATTGCTTGGGGGAACCCGAGATTCTAGGCGGTGCACTCCGAGGCAGGCTTCCGGGGCCGCGGATGGGCAGCGGCACCCGGGAAAAACCTGAGACGAAAACGTTTGCGCAAACGTTTCCCCCTGCCGGTTTTGCTTAAGATCGCGCCTCGGGGCCAAGCCACCCGATCCATCATCTCCGGAGACAAACCCATGAAGCTCACCCGCCGCTCGATTCAAATCGCCGCCGCCGTCGCCCTGCTCGGCGCCTTTCCGGCCACTTCCGCTTTCGCGCAGGACAAGCCCAAGGTCGCGTTGGTGATGAAGTCGCTGGCCAACGAATTCTTCCGCACCATGGAAGACGGGGCCAAGGCCCACCAGAAGGCGCATGCCTCGCAGTACACGCTGATCGCCAACGGCATCAAGGACGAGACCGACACCGCGGCCCAGATCAAGATGGTCGAGCAGATGGTGGCGCAGAAGATCAATGCCCTGGTGATCGCGCCGGCCGATTCCAAGGCGCTGGTGCCGGTGGTCAAGGCGGCCATCGACAAGGGCATCCTGGTGGTCAACATCGACAACCAGCTCGATGCCGCGGCGCTCAAGGAAAAGAACATCACCGTCCCCTTCGTCGGCCCCGACAATCGCGCCGGCGCCCGGCTGGTGGGCGACGAGCTGGCCAGGACGCTGAAGGCCGGCGACAAGGTCGGCATCATCGAAGGCGTCTCGACCACCTTCAATGCGCAGCAGCGCACGCTGGGCTTCCAGGACGCGATGAAGGCCGCGGGCGTGACGGTGGTCGGCGTGCAGTCGGGCCAATGGGAAATCGACAAGGGCAACACGGTCGCCGCCGGCATGCTGCGCGAGCATCCCGACCTCAAGGCTCTGCTCGCCGGTAACGACAGCATGGCGCTGGGCGCGGTCGCCGCGGTCAAGGCCGCCGGCAAGACCGGGAAGGTGCAGGTGGTGGGCTACGACAACATCGGCGCCATCAAGCCCATGCTGGCCGATGGCCGCGTGCTTGCCACGGCCGACCAGTTCGCGGCCAAGCAGGCGGTGTTCGGCATCGAGACCGCGTTGACGGCGCTGGCCGACAAGACGCCGCAGGCTTCGATGCCCGCCGTGATCAAGACGGACGTGGTGCTGGTCACCAAGACTTCCAAGTAATCGAAAACGACAGAAAGCCCGCGCATGGCCGACACCGCCGCCGATGCGCCTGCCGGCGCCGAGCTGCTGTCCCTGCAGGACATCGGCAAGGACTACGCGGCGCCCGTGCTCGATGGCGTATCCCTCGCGCTGCGCCCGGGCGAGGTGCTCGCGCTCACCGGCGAGAACGGCGCCGGCAAGAGCACGCTGTCGAAGATCGTCTGCGGCCTCGTGGTCCCCACGCGCGGGCGCATGACCTTGGCGGGCGCGCCCTTTGGGCCGGGCTCGCGCCGCGAGGCCGAACGCCAGGGCGTTCGCATGGTGATGCAGGAGCTCGGCCTGGTGCCCACGCTCTCGGTGGCCGAGAACCTGCTGCTGGATCGCCTGCCGCAGCGTGCCGGCTGGCTGCGCCGCGGCGAGCTGCATGCGCTCGCCACGCGCCAACTCGAGAAGATCGGCATGCAGCACATCGACCCGGCCACGCCGGTCGCGCGCCTGGGCATCGGCCAGCAGCAGATGGTGGAGATCGCGCGCAACCTGCAGGACCACACGCGCGTGCTGGTGCTGGATGAACCCACCGCCATGCTCACGCCGCGCGAGACCGCGCACCTGTTCGAGCAGATCGCGCTGCTCAAGGCTCGCGGCGTGGGCATCGTCTACGTGTCGCACCGCCTCGAGGAACTGCAGCGCATCGCCGACCGCGTCGCTGTGCTGCGCGACGGCCGCCTGGTCGATGTGCGGGCGATGGCGGGCGTGCGCGAATCCGAACTGGTCGAGCGCATGGTCGGTCGCGCCGTGCACGAGCACGAGGGCCGCCCGCGCCGCCCCGCAGGGCCGGTGCTGCTGAGCGCCCGCGGCCTGGGCCGTGCCCAGGCGGTGCGCGATGTCGATCTCTCGCTGCACGCCGGCGAGGTGATGGGCCTGGCCGGGCTGGTGGGCTCGGGGCGCACGGAGCTCGTGCGGCTGCTCTTCGGCGCCGACCCCGCGGACCGCGGCGAGATCACGCTCTCCGGCAAGGCACGGCGCTTCCGCTCGCCGATGCAGGCCATCCGCGCCGGCATCGGCCTGGTCACCGAGGACCGCAAGTCGCAGGGCCTGCTGCTGCCGCAGTCGATTCGCGTGAACGCGACCCTGAGCGATCTCGGTGCCGTTGCACGCGGCGGCTGGCTGCGCGCCGGCAAGGAGCGCGGCATCGCGCGCCGGCTGGTGCAGACGCTGCGGATCCGTTCGCGCAGCGAGGAACAGCCGGTCGCCACGCTCAGCGGCGGCAACCAGCAGAAGGTGGTGTTCGCGCGCTGGTTGCACCGCGAATGCGATGTGCTGCTCCTGGACGAGCCCACGCGCGGCGTCGACGTCGGCGCGCGCGCCGACCTGTATGCCGAGCTCGACCGGATGGCCGACGCCGGCAAGGCGCTGTTGATGGTTTCCAGCGATCTGCGCGAGCTGATGGCGATGTGCGACCGCATCGGCGTCATGCGCGCCGGCCGGCTGGTGGCGACCTTCGAGCGCGGCGCATGGAGCGAGCAGTCGCTGCTGGCGGCCGCGTTCGGCGACCCGAGGACTTCTTCTCCGGACCCATGACTCCTTTCATGACATCCCCCGTCTCCACGCCCTCCCAAGCGCCCGACGCGACGCCGCCGGCGGCGTCCGCACCCGCGGCCGCGAGCATCAACCTGCGCAGCCAGCTCGGCACCTACATCGGACTGGCGCTGGTGCTGTGCGGCATGGTCGCGCTCTTCAGCAGCCTGAGCGACTACTTCCTCACGGTCGAAACCTTCGTCACCATCGCCAACGAGATCCCCGCGCTGGCGGTGATGGCGGTGGGCATGACCTTCGTGCTGATCATCGCGGGCATCGATCTGTCGGTGGGCTCGGTGCTGGCCCTGAGCGCGGCCGTGACGGCCGCCGCCATCGTGCAATGGAAGCTCGCGGTGCCGCTGGCGGCAGCGCTCGGCCTGGCCACGGGCCTTCTCTGCGGTGCCATCACCGGCGCGGTCGCGGTGGCCTGGCGGCTGCCTACCTTCATCGTCTCGCTCGGCATGCTGGAAGCGGTGCGCGGCGGCGCCTACCTGGTGACCGAGTCGCGCACGCAGTACGTGGGCGACGCGATCGCCGGCCTGGCGGCGCCCTGGGTCGGCGGGATCTCGGCCGCCTTCGTGTTGGCGCTGGCGATCGTCGCCGTCGGGCAGCTGCTGCTCACGCGCACCGTGTTCGGCCGCTACGTGGTGGGCATCGGGACGAACGAAGAGGCGATGCGGCTGGCCGGCGTGGACCCGCGCCCGATCCGCGTGATCGTCTTCGCCGCCACCGGCCTGCTTGCGGGCCTCGCCGGCCTGATGCAGGCGGCACGGCTGGAGGCCGCCGATCCCAACTCCGGCGTCGGGATCGAGCTGCAGGTGATCGCGGCCGTCGTGATCGGCGGGACCAGCCTGATGGGCGGGCGCGGCTCCGTCGTCAACACCTTCTTCGGCGTGCTCATCATCGCGGTGCTCGAAGCCGGGCTGGCGCAGGTCGGCGCCAGCGAGCCCAGCAAGCGCATCATCACCGGCGCGGTGATCGTGGCCGCCGTGATCATCGACACCCTGCGCCAGCGCCGCGCAGGCACGGCCTGAGGAACGCATGGCAACGATCAAGGATGTGGCGCTGCGCGCCGGCGTGTCGGTCACCACGGTGTCGCACGTGGTGAACGACACGCGACACGTCAGCGCCAAGGTGCGCGAGCGCGTCGAAGAGGCGATCCGCGAGCTGGGCTACGTCCCCAGCGCCGTGGCGCGCAGCCTCAAGAGCAACACGACGCGCACCGTGGGCATGCTGATCCCCAACAGTTCCAACCCCTACTTCGCGGAAATCGTGCGGGTGGTGGAGGACCGCTGCTTCGGCGCCGGCTACACGCTGGTGCTGTGCAACACCGACGACGAGCCGCGGCGCCAGAGCGTGTACCTCCAGGTGCTGTCGGAGCGCCGCATCGACGGCCTGATCGTGGTCTCGACCGGCGACGACGCCTCGCTCGCCACGCTGCTGCGCGGCCTCCGGATGCCGGTGGTGCTGGTCGACCGCGAGATCGACGATCCGGCCTGCGACCTGGTGGAAAGCGCCCACATGCACGGCGGCCTGCTGGCGACGCGGCACCTGGTGTCGCTGGGCCACACGCGCATCGCCTGCATCGGCGGCCCGGCCGGGCTGGCGCCGAGCGCGCAGCGCATCGAAGGCTGGCGCATGGCGCTGGCCGAAGCGGGGCTGTCGCCGGCCGCCGGCGCAGGCGAGCTGCTGTGGCACGGCGGCTTCACCAGCCAGGGCGGCTACGAGGCGATGCATGCCATCGCGCGCACCAGCTCGCCGCCTTCGGCCGTCTTCGTCTGCAACGACCTGATGGCGATAGGCGCGTTGCGCGCGGCCCACGAGAGCGGACTGCGCGTGCCGGACGGGCTCTCCGTGGTCGGCTTCGACGACATCGAGCTGTCGAGCTTCACCAGCCCGCCCCTCACCACCGTGGCCCAGCCTAAAGCGCGCATCGGCGCGCTCGCGGTCGACATGCTGCTCGAACGCATCGACGGCCGGCGGCACGAGCCACGCAAGGTGATGCTGCAGCCCGAGCTGCATGTGCGCGGCTCCACCGCGCGGCATGCCGGCTTCTCCGAACCCGCGGCGCGCCGGAGCGCCGCCTGATCTTCCGCCTGCGATGCATCCGACCTCTTCCGACCCCGCCCCCTGCATCGTCGTGCTCGGCAGCCTCAACATGGACCTGCTGCTGCGCGTGCCGCATGCGCCCGCCGCCGGCGAGACCTTGCACGGCCACTCGATCGACCACCTGCCCGGCGGCAAGGGCGGCAACCAGGCCGTGGGCTGCGCCCGCCAGGGGGCCCGCGTGCGCATGCTCGGCTGCGTGGGCGACGATGCGCACGGCCGGGCGCTGCGCGACGCGCTCGCGCAGGACGGCATCGACACCGCGGGCGTGCAGACCGACGCGCAGGCACCCACCGGCGTCGCACTGGTCATGGTCGACGACAGTGCCCAGAACCGCATCGTCGTGATCCCGGGCGCCAATGCCGGCGTGCAGGTCGAAGATGCCGCGCTCGCGCAGCAATTGCACGGCGCCGCCTTCCTGCTGGTGCAGTTCGAAACACCATTGGCGCAGGTGGCGCGCGCGCTCGAGGTGGCGGCGCGGGTGGGCTGCCGGGTGCTGCTCAATCCCTCGCCGGTCGCGGCCATGCCCGCGGCCTTCTGGTCGCAAGTCGACACGCTGGTGGTCAACGAGGTCGAGGCCCAGGCGCTCGGCGGGCTTCCGGTCCACGGCCCGGCCGAGGCAGCCGTGGCCGCCCGCGCGCTGGGCGCCAGGGGCCCCGAGCGCGTGGTGGTCACGCTGGGTGCGCAGGGCGCCGTGGCCGTCGATGGGCAAGGCTGCCGCCATCATCCGGCGCCTGGCGTGGAAGCCGTCGACACCACGGCGGCCGGCGATACCTTCCTGGGCGCGTTCGCCGTGGCGCTCGCCCGAGGGACGCCCTTCGAGGCGGCGGTGCAGCTCGGCATCCGCGCTGCCGCCCTATGCGTGGCACGGCCCGGCGCGCAGCCTTCCATCCCGCGCCGCGCCGAGGTGCTGCGCAGCCCCCTGCCGCCCGACTGGATCTCACTGTGAAGCGAACGCCGCTCCTGCATGCCGAGCTTTCCCACGTGATCGCCTGCCTCGGGCACGGCGACATGCTCGTGATCGGCGACGCCGGCCTGCCGATCCCGGACGGCCCGCGCCGCATCGATCTCGCGCTGACACCCGGCGTGCCGCGCATCGCCGAGGTGCTGCGCGCGGTGCTGACGGAGATGCAGGTGGAACGCAGCGTGCTCGCCGAAGAAGCGCTGGGTGCCGGCCGCGCCCTGCCTGCCTGGTACGCGCAACAGCTTGCCCTCGCGCCGCAGACGGTGTCGCACGCGGAATTCAAACGCCTGAGCGCGCAGGCCCGCGCCATCGTCCGTACCGGGGAATGCACGCCCTACGCGAACGTGATCCTGGTGTCGGGCGTGGTGTTCTAGGACTTCAGTCGAAGCGGTAGTTCGCCGCCACCGGCTGGCCCACCTTCAACCACTGCTCCACGCCTTCGCGCACGATGCAGTTCATGCCGAAGGTGATCGCGCCGTCCACGCGCGCGTCCTGGCGGTAGGTGCGCAGCGCGTTGCCGACCTCGGCGCTGGATTCGGCCGTCGCCGGGTCGATGTCGGGGATCGGGCAGCGCGTGCAGGGCTTCACCGGCTGCAGCTGCGCCTCGGTCTCGCCGGCGCCCACGTGCAGCATCTCCACGCGATCCTCATCGTGCGCCTCGATGCCGGCCAGCACGATGTTCGGGCGGAAGCGCTCGATGCCGACCGGCGCATGCCCCTGCGCGGCGAGCCGCGCATTGAGCTCGGCCAGCGAGCCCTCGCTCGCCACCAGCAGAGGGTACCCATCCGAAAACTGGTTCTGCGCCTCGATGCCGCCGGTCCACTTCATGTTCGACAGCCGCTTCTGCTCGGGATCGAAGCGCACCAGGCGCAGCTTCAGCGGGCGGCCGGGCTGGGCCAGGAAATCGCTGAACCACTGGGCCGCGATGTCGCCCATGTCGTAAGCGGCCACCTCGTCTTTCCAGACCCGCACGCGAACCGGCTGCTCGACCCGGTCGAAGGCGATGTGCAGCGCCAGCATGCCGGGTGCTCGCAGCACCATCTCGGAATGCTTCATCTGCGGGCGGATCAGTGCCATGCGCGGCAGCTGGCGCTGGGTGACGAACTCGCCCGCGGCGTCGACCACCATCCAGGCGCGGTCGAATTCCAGCCCGGTCTCGGTCAGCAGCGCCTCGGGCAGGTCGACCCCGGCGCAGGACTTGATCGGATAGACGAAGAGGCGGGCGATGGTGGCCTGGAGGTCGAAATCGGCGGGAGCGGTCACGGCGGGAGTCCTTGGCTGAAGCGGGCGATTGTCCCGCACGCCGGGCACATCGGCCTCCTACAATGCCCCGATGGCTCTTCCTCCCGAGGTTTGCATTCGCGGCGCCGGCATCGTCGGCCGGACGCTGGCGCTGCTGCTGGCGCGCGAGCGCGTGCGCGTGGCGCTGGTGGCGCCTGCCGCCGCGGCCGAGAAGCAGGACGTCCGCGCCTATGCGCTCAACGCCGCCTCGAAGACGCTGCTCGAGTCGCTGCGCGGCTGGCCCGACGCGCCGCATGCCACGCCGGTGCGCGAGATGCTGGTCCATGGCGACGAAGGGGGCCGCGTGCAGTTCCACGCGGCGCGGCAGAAGGTGGAGGCGCTGGCCTGGATCGTCGACGTCCCCGCGCTGGAGCAGCAGCTCACCGACGCCGTGCGCTTCCAGTCGCGCATCGAACTGGTGCCCGAGCCCGTGCAGGCGCCGCTCACGGTGGTCTGCGAAGGCCGCATCAGCGCCACCCGCGAGACGCTCGGCGTGCGCTATGAGGTCACGCGCTATCCGCAGCACGCGATCGCCGCCCGCCTGGTCGCCGACGAGCCGCACGACGGCGCCGCGCGCCAGTGGTTCAATGACCGGGGCGAGGTGTTCGCGCTGCTGCCGATGCTCGACAAGCAGCTCGCGCTCGTCTGGTCGGTCGACCAGCTGCGCGCGCCCGAGCTGCTCGCACTGACGGCCGATCAATTCAATGCCGCCTTGCACGAAGCCAGCCACGGCGCGCTGGGCGCGCTGCGCCTGGTGAGCGAGCGCGCGTCATGGCCGTTGCAGCGCGCCATCGCCGACCGCTGGACCGGCCGGCTTGCCGACGGCAGTGCCTGGGCACTGGCCGGCGACGCCGCACACACCGTGCATCCGCTGGCCGGGCAGGGCCTCAACCTCGGCCTGGCCGACGCCGCGGCGCTGGCCAAGGTCATCAAGGACCGCGACTACTGGCGCAGCGTGGGCGACGCCCGGCTGCTGCGCGCCTACGAACGCTCGCGCCGCGCCGAAGTCCTGGCCATGAGCCTGGCCACCGACGGCCTGCAGCAGCTCTTCGCGCACAACGCCGACCCGCTGCCGGCCCTTCGCAACTGGGGCATGCGTGGCTTCGACCGCACGCGGCTCATCAAGCAATGGGTCGCGAAGCAGGCCATGGGTCTGACATGAGCAGCGCACGGCCGCCCGAAGGTGCTCCCATGAATTCCGCAAGCAAGACCACCATCATGAAAACCGCATCCGCTCTTCTTGCCGCAATCGCATTCGGCTGCAGCCTGGGCGCAACGGCCGGCGAGGCCGAGATCCGCCAGAACCTGGGCACGCGCATTCCGCAGTTCGCCAAGATCGACGAGATCCGCAAGGCGCCGGTGCCGGGACTCTACGAAGTGCGCATCAACGGCTTCGAGATCTTCTACACCGATGAGCAGGGCAACTACCTGCTGCAGGGCAACCTGATCGACGTCAAGGCGCGCCGCAACCTCACCGAGGAGCGGGTCGAGAAGCTCAGCGAGGTGGCCTTCGACAAGCTGCCGGTGCAGGACGCTTTCAAGATCGTGCGCGGCAACGGCAAGCGCAAGCTCGCGGTCTTCGAGGATCCGAACTGCGGCTACTGCAAGCAGTTCGAGCGCGACCTGACCAAGGTCGACAACGTGACCATCCATCTCTTCCTCTATCCGGTGCTGGGACCGGACTCCGTCGTGAAGGCGCGCAACATCTGGTGCTCCAAGGACAAGGCCAAGGCCTGGACCGACTGGATGCAGCGCGGCGTCGCGGCCGAGACGGCCGAATGCGACACCGCCGCGCTCACCCGCAACCGCGAGTTCGGCCAGAAATACAACATCACCGGCACGCCCACGCTGATCTTCAGCGACGGCACGCGCGCACCCGGAGCGATCCCGGCGGCGCAGGTCGAGAAGCAACTCGCCGCGACCCACTGATGGTCGCGGCGGCCATCCACTACCGCGTCGAATGCGCGGATCGCAACGCGCACCTGTTCGTCATCACGCTGCGCCTCGAGCAGCCCGCTGCGCGGCAGCGCTTCACGCTGCCGGTGTGGATTCCCGGCAGCTACCTGGTGCGCGAGTTCTCCAAGAACCTGCAGCAGCTGCAGGCGAGCCAGGGCCGGCGCAAGCTCGCCGTGCAGCAGCTCGACAAGTGCAGCTGGCAGGTCGACGGCACCCCCGGCAAGCCGATGGAACTCCGCTACCAGGTCTGCGCTTACGACAACTCGGTGCGCACCGCCTGGCTGGATTCGTCGCGCGCCTTCTTCAACGGCACGAGCCTGTGCTTGCGCGTCGAAGGCCAGGCCGACGAGCCGCATGCGATCGAGATCGTCGCGCCCGCGCTCTCGAAGGACGAGGAGCGCTGGTCCTGTGCGACCGCCTTGAAGCCGGTCAAGACCGATCGCCAGGGCTTCGGCAGCTATCTCGCCGCCAGCTACGACGAGCTGGCCGATAGCCCGGTCGAGATGGGCGCCTTCTGGAGCGCCGAGTTCGACGCCTGCGGCGTGCCGCACCGCTTCGTGGTCGCCGGCGCACCGCCCTCCTTCGACGGCGAGCGGCTGATCGCCGACACGCGGGCCATCTGCGAGACGCAGATTCGCTTCTGGCACGGCGCCAAGGTCGGCAAGCGCGGCGGTCCGAAGCCGCCGCACGACCGCTACGTCTTCATGCTGAACGCCGTGGACGAGGGCTACGGCGGCCTCGAGCATCGCCATTCGACCGCGCTGATCTGCACGCGGCGCGACCTGCCGCAGCTCGGCCTCAAGAAGCAGCCCGAGGGCTACACCACGCTGCTGGGCCTGGTCAGCCACGAGTACTTCCATACCTGGAACGTGAAGCGCCTGCGGCCCGCCGAATTCGAGCACTACGACTACGAGCGGGAAAACTACACGCAGCTCCTGTGGCTGTTCGAGGGCTTCACGAGCTACTACGACGACCTGCTGCTGCGTCGCGCCGGCCGCCTGGACGACGCAGGCTATCTGCGCCTCGTCAACAAGACCGTCAACCAGGTGCTGCAGGCGCCGGGCCGCCATGTGCAGTCGGTGGCGCAGGCCAGCTTCGACGCCTGGGTCAAGTACTACCGGCAGGACGAACAGACGGCCAACACCACCATCAGCTACTACACCAAAGGCGCGCTGGTCGCGCTGTGCTTCGACCTGACGCTGCGCGGCGAAGGCCAGGGCTCGCTCGATGACGTGATGCGGCTGATGTGGAAGCAGAGCGGCGGCGGGCCGGTGAGCGAGGCCGACTTCAGCGCAGCGCTCGAAGCCATCGGGGGCCGCTCGTTCTCGGACGAGATCGCACGCTGGGTGCATTCGACCGAGGAGCTGCCGCTGGCAGAGCTGCTGGGCCGGCACGGCGTGGCCGCGAACGAGGACCCGGCGCAACGCGCCCAGGCGCTCGGCCTGCGCGTGGCGGAGTCCAGCGGCAGCGTGCAGGTCAAGATGGTGTTGCGCGGCGGTGCCGCCGAGCAGGCGGGCTTCGCGGCAAACGACGAGTGGATCGGCATCGAGCTGGCCGCCGCGAAGGGCCGTCCGGCCCAGGGCTGGCGCATCGTTCGGCTCGACGACCTCGGGCTCTACCTCGGGCCCCTCAAGAAGATCACCGCGCTGGTGGCGCGCGATCGGCGGCTGCTGCGGCTGCCGCTCACGCTGCCGACCGGCGTCACCACCTGGCGGCTGGCCGCGCAGGATCCCGCGAAGATCGCGCGCTGGCTGGTGCCGCAGTAAAACAGCGCCGAGCTGTTCCGCATTGTTCCTTCCAAGGAGATCCCCATGAGCTACGAGAACATCGAAGTCCGCACCGAAGCCGGCAAGGTCGGCATCGTCACGCTGAACCGGCCCAAGGCCCTGAACGCGCTCAACGATGCGCTGATGACCGAACTCGGAGACGCGCTCAAGGCCTTCGACGCCGACCCCGCCATCGGCTGCATCATCCTCACCGGCAGCGAACGCGCGTTTGCCGCCGGTGCGGACATCGGCGCCATGGCCAGCTACAGCTTCGTCGACGTCTACAAGGGCGACTACATCACGCGCAACTGGGAGACCATCCGAAGCGTGCGCAAGCCGGTGATCGCGGCGGTGAGCGGCTTCGCGCTCGGCGGCGGCTGCGAGCTGGCGATGATGTGCGACTTCATCATCGCGGCCGACAACGCCCGCTTCGGCCAGCCCGAAATCAAGCTCGGCGTGATCCCGGGCGCCGGCGGCACGCAGCGCCTGCCGCGCGCGGTGGGCAAGAGCAAGGCGATGGACATGGCGCTGACCGGCCGCATGATGGACGCCGCCGAAGCCGAGCGCGCGGGCCTGGTGAGCCGCGTGGTGCCCTACGACAAGCTGATGGACGAAGCACTGGGCGCCGCCCTGGTCATCGCCGACTTCTCGCAGGTGGCGGTCATGGCGGCCAAGGAATCGGTCAACCGCGCCTTCGAGAGCGGCCTGTCGGATGGCGTGATGTTCGAGCGCCGTCTGTTCCACGCGCTGTTCGCGACCACCGACCAGAAGGAAGGCATGGACGCCTTCGTCAACAAGCGCAAGCCGGCCTTCAAGCACAGCTAGCGCTGCACCGCGGGCGGCTCCGCCCCGGCCTCGGCGGGCTGCTGCGGTTTGAACTGCAGCTGGGGCGGCGGCGATGGCTGCGCCGGCGGTTCGACGGCGTGCCGCAAGGCCTCGCGCAAGGCGGCCAGCGACGCTGCCGAAGGCGTGCCGGTCGCCGCCCCCCTCCGGCCCTCGCGCCAGCGCACCTGGCTGCTGCCCAGCTCGAAGGTCGCCATCACATCGCCGTTGCTGCGCTCGAGCGTGACGCGCCACTCGGGCGCGCCGGCCAGCGGCTGAGTGCCGGCGGCCGAGATCGCGGCCGATCCCAGCAGCGCGTTGAGGTCCTGCGCCTCCGAACGCGACAGGGTGCGGCTGGCGCCGCCGCGCTGCGTGATGGTGATGCGGCTCCATTGCGAGAGCGCGGAGAAGCTGGGTGGCTCGGGGGCTCCGGCGGGCGCGGGTGGCGCGGCGACCGACGGCGCGGCGGCGCGCCCCTCGCGGGCGAGATCGGCGGCATCGCGGGCGGCACCGGCGCCCGGCGCAGGACCGGGCGGCGCGGCAGAGCGCTGTCTCGAAGCGCTTTCTTCCTCACTGCGCATCCGCTCGGACAACGAGCCGCGGGGCGCGGCGAGGGCCGGCGCAGGCGGAGCCGCCGTTGCGGCCGAGCCGGAGCGCCTGGCCTCATCGGCTTGCCGGCGCGGCAGCTCGGAAGGTGCGGTCGCCGCTGCAGGGCGTTCGGCTGGGCGCTGGGGGCCCGCGCCCTTCGCCGCGGCCGCATCGGTGGCAGGTTCCGCCGGCACCTCCGGCGCGGGAAGCTGGCTGCTGGCGATGTCCTGGCTCGATGGCAGCGCCCGCTTGGCCGCCTGCGATGGGGACGCGGGGGCAGGCGCAGGCGCGGCCGGCGGCGGGCTTGCCGGCGCTTCGGGCGTGCCGCCGCGATGTGCGGGGGCGCCGGACCGTACCTCGCCGTCCGGACGCGCGCCGGGCACCGGCTCGCGCTGCCACAGCACGGCCACCAGCACACCGACCACCAGGGTCGCGAAGGCGGCAATCCATGGCATGCGCGTGCCACCGCCCGGGCCGCCCAGGAGGCGCCGCCACCACGGATGCGCCGCTGCCTCCGGCACCGCCGCCGCAAAGGGCTCGACCGCCTCATGCGCGTGGTCCAGGATGGCCTTGCGCAGGCGCCAGTTCGGCACCGCGGTGTGATCCGGCGCGTTCAGGAGCGCGCGATGCAGCGCCTCGTCGCGCAGATCGCCGTTGTCCTCGTTCATCGTGCTGCTCATGCCCGGCGCTCCAGCACCACCAGGTAGCGCTCCATGCAGCCGCGCAGCTTCCTGAGCCCATAGCGCAGTCGGCTGCGCACCGTCTCGAAATTGACGTCGAGCGTCTGCGCCATCAGCGCCACCGTGAAGCCCTCCTCCTGGTGCAGCAGGAAGACCGAACGCTGATCGTCGGGCAGCTCGTCCAGGCAGGCCAGCAGGCGCCGGCCGGCGGCGCGCCAGAACGCCAGCTCCTCGGCCGAGGGATGGGCGGCGTTCGAAGACGCCCCACCCTCGCTCAGCAGGCCGCGGCTGAACAGGCGAGCGGCCTCGAGGCCGTCGCCGTCCTCGTCATGGGCATAGAAGGCGACTTCGCGCCCGCTCAGCCGCAGCCGGTCCATGGCCAGGTTGTGCGCGATCGTGAAGGCCCAGCTACGCCAGCTCGCGCCCTGCGGCGAGAAGCTCCCGCGCGCAGCGACGATGCGCATCCAGGTCTCCTGGAACACCTCGTCGACCTCGGCGGCGAGACGAATGCCCATGAGGCGCCGCACGAATCGGAACAGCGCGCTCTCGTGGCGCGCATAGAGCACGTCGAAGGCGTTCGTGTCGCCGTCGGCGTAGGCGAGCATCAGCTGGTCGTCCGGCATGGTGTCGTGGAGCGACGGGTTCGCGGGGGGTGGCGCATGCATCGGCAGATTTTCACCTCTCGTTCTACGGACGGCGGTAGCGCCCCGCGGTCAGCGATAGCTCGAAAAAGGCGCCGCGCCAGCCCCCGCGCCGGCCCCGGCCGTATCAGCCTGCATCCGAGGCGTCGGACGATGCCGCGGCCGCGATGCCGGCTCCCGCCAGTTCGCCGCCAGCCGCGAAGGAGGCGCCGATCGCCGAAGCCGAAGGAGCGCTCCGCTTCACCGCCTGATCGTGCGGCTGGTGAGCGAGGAGCTGGGGAAACTGCCGAAGGCCGGTTGAGGCTTTGGGAAGCCGGGTTATAATTTTGGGCTCGGCTCTTTAGCTCAGTCGGTTAGAGCGATGGAATCATAATCCACAGGTCCGCGGTTCGAGTCCGTGAAGAGCCACCACCCAAAGGAAAGCCTGCTATCAGATCGATAGCAGGCTTTTTTCTTGGGAAGCCGGGAAAGTATTGCGCCGGGTAACTTCGCCATGGTCCGGCAGGCGCCGTGCGCCTTGTCCGACACCCCGTCGCGCGCCGCTCCGCACCATCGAGCACCGTCATTCGCCGGAGGGCGCGATGGATTCCCCTGCAGCCGTGCACAAGAGCTATCAGCGATTCTTTGCCTGGACTTTCGTGCTTGCGATCGCGCTGGCGGTCGGGCTCGTCTGGATCGAGCTCGCGTTCCCGCCATCGCCAGCGCCGCCGCCCACGACCTTGCCGGCCGCGCCCGCCGGCGAGTTCGACCTGCATGAACTCCGACTTCTGCTGACCGTGGCGGCATTGATCGCTGCCTTCGTGTCGCTCGCCGGCCTGATCGTGGCCGCTCCTTTGGCGTGGCTGGATAGGCGGAAGGCCCGGGCTCGGGCTTCATTGGAGCTGGCCCTCAAGCGGCAGGATCACATCAACTGGATGGCAGCGGAGCACGCACCGACCCGGCCGCCGAAGGCGCGGCGCGCGCCGATGGCCGGCAGGCACCGTCACGGTCCGGCCGCCCGCAGAATTCACGGCGCGCACTGAGCGGCCCCATGCAGAAGGTCCGCTGGAAGCGGGCTGGCCGAGGATGGGGCGGGACAGGGACGCCCTGCTACTCCTGGGGACGAAACGCGCTGAGGAATTCGGCGGTCTTGTCCGCCGGGCGCCAGGTCACCGTGACCGGGGCGGCAACGCCGGAAGCGCTCGCCTGCGCCGCCGTCGCCGTGCCATCGCTCTTGCAGGCGCTCAAGCCCAGGGCGAGGGCCAGGCTCGCCATCCCCATCCACGCTGTCTTCTTCATCGTCGAGTCCCTCGTTCCGCCCACCGCGCGGGCTGCATCCGGGCGCCGATGCTAAATCAAATATTTGAACCTAAGTACTCTTTTTTTAGATAAAAGTCAGAAGTCAGTATTACTCGAGCGGCGGCGCGGCCAGGTCCGGGATCAGCGCCTCGCCCGCCACCCGCGACTCGGCCTGCGCCAGGATGCTCTGCAAAATGCCCGGCACCTCGAACACGGCCCGGTTGTGCACCTTGTGCGTGGCGGCGCGGTAGCGGTCGAGGTCGCGCACCAGTTCCTGGACCGCGCCGGGCACCTTGGCATAGCTCGAGCGCACCAGTCCTACGCCCTGCTCGCGCACCCACCGGGCGTTGTAGCGTTCCTGGGGCAAGGTCCAGCTGTTGCACACGACGATCACCGGCAGGCGCAACTGCACCGCCTCGCTGACGCTGCCGGGGCCCGGCTTGCCGATGAAAAAATCGGCCAGCTGCATGTAGCGGGCGACGTCGGGCGTGAAGCCCAACACCACCCGCGGCGCCTGCGCCGGCAGCGCGCGCAAGGCCTCGGCCAACGATTCGTTGTGGCCGCAGGCGAGGATCATCTGCATCCGGGGCAGGCGCCGGGCGATGCCGAGCATGGCCTTGGAGCCCTGCCCGCCGAACAGCACCAGGCCGGTCGGGCGGTCCGGGTCCAGGCCGAGGCGGCGGCGCTCCTCGGCGCGATCGATCGGCGTGGTCTCGTAGAAGGTCGAACGGATCAACATCCCCGAGGTTGCATGGATGCGGTCTTGCGCATAGCCCGCCTCGCGTGCCTGCTGCACGGCCTTGGGCGAGCCGCAGACGAAGTACTGGTCCTGCCCCTTCTCGATCCAGAAATGCGGCGGGTGGTCGGCCAGGTCGGTCAGCACCGTCACATAGGGCACGCCCGGCAGGGCGGTGGCGACCGACTCGTACAGCGAGCGGTTGAAGTTCGGGATCAGCGAGACCACCATGTCGGGCTCCGTCGCCAGCCAGTGCTGCTGGAGCGGCCGCACCAGCTTCGGCCTGGCCCACCGGATCACGGCCTGCAGAACCTTGAGCTCGTGCGTCAGCCCCAGGGTCCAGCCGCGGGCGAGCCGCTTGTTGTAGACGTCCTCCGGGTCCATGCCGGTCAACTTGCGGAAGCCGTCATTCGGATCGAGCACTTCCCGCAGGTTGACCAGCCGCACGGCCCAGGGCAGGCCGGCCCGCTGGATCGCCGCCTCGAGCGCCAGCGCGGACGCGAGGTGCCCGCCGCCGGCGTTGAAGTACACCAGGTCGACGGTCCGGTGGGTCGCGGAAGGCGCTCCCATCATGCGTGTGCCGTCACCTGCCGCGGAGCCGCGCGGCCGGCCCGCGCCGTGACCGGCATGTGCTCGCCCCAGTGCAGGATCTCGAGCGAGCCGTCGGCGTGCTCGGCCAGTGCCGTGAGGCTTTCGACCCAGTCGCCGTCGTTGGCGTAGAGGATGCCGTCGATGTCGCGCAGTTCGGCGTGGTGGATGTGCCCGCAGACCACGCCCTGCACGCCGCGCTTGCGCGCCTCGCGCGCCACGGCCCCCTCGAAGTCGCCCACGTAGCTGACCGCCCGCTTGACCTTGAGCTTCAGGTACTTCGACAGCGACCAGTAGGGCAGCCCCAGGCGCGCACGCAGCGAATTGAGGTGGCGATTGAGCTTGAGCGTGAACTCGTACAGCGAATCGCCCACGTAGGCCAGCCATTTGGCGCACTGGATCACGCCGTCGAACAGGTCGCCGTGCATGACCCAGAGCTTGCGGCCGTCGGCGGTCTCGTGGATCCACTCCTCGGCCACGTCGATGCCGCCGAAGTTGTGGTGCAGGTACTTGCGGGCGAACTCGTCGTGGTTGCCCGGGATGAAGATCACGCGCGTGCCTTTGCGCGCCTTGCGCAGCAGCTTCTGGATGACGTCGTTGTGCGGCTGCGGCCAGTACCAGTGGCGGCGCAGCTGCCAGCCGTCGATGATGTCGCCGACCAGGAACAGCGTCTCGCATTCGGTGTGCTTCAGGAAATCCAGCAGCGCCTTCGCCTGGCAGCCGGGCGTGCCCAGGTGCAGGTCGGAGATCCAGAGGGTTCGATAGCGCTGGGCTGGACGCGAGACCTCGTCCGCCTCCGCACCCGCAAAGGCCTCTGCCGTGTCGCGCCATGCACGAAGAAAAGCGTCATCGCGTTGCATGGGGGCTCATCGTCGCCAGGACGGATGACCCCGCCATGGCGCCGCGGTGAAGCTTCGGTGACAGGGCCGCCGGCGTCGCGGCGACGCTTCACGCAGTCGCGCGGCAGCGATGGATCTCGATGGTCGAGTGCCTGATTTCCTCGTGGATCGTGAAGGTGGCCCGCACCTCGTCGGGCGTCAGCGTCGACGAGTGCGTGACGACGCTGAGCGCGCACGCGTAGGCGCCCGGCCCCACGCGCCACACATGCAGGTCGGCAATGCGCGTCTCCGAATCCGCCAGGCCCTGCTCGACGCCCTCTCGGATCTCCTCGACCACCGGATGGTCCATCTCGCGGTCGAGCAGCACCTTGCCCGTGTCCACCAGCAGGCCGCGCGCCCAGCTCGCGACCAGCACCGCGCCGACGATGCCCATCAAGGGGTCGAGCCAACCCCAACCGTAGAGCCAGCCGCCGGCCAGCGCCAGAATGGCGAGCACCGAGGTAGCGGCGTCGGCCAGGACGTGGAGGTAGGCGGAGCGCAGGTTCAGGTCATGGCCATGCGCGTGCGCGTGCGCGTGCCCGTGCCCGTGCCCGTGCTCACGGTCCTGGTGATGGTCATGGTCGTGCCCATCGTGGTGACGCGTCCTTCCGAGCAGCCAGGCGCAAAGCAGATTGACGGCCAGCCCCAGCACCGCCACCACCATCGCCTCCTGATAGTGGATCGCCACCGGCGTCCACAGCCGCTCGAGCGACCCCACCACCATCAGCAGTGCGATCCCGAGCAGGAACAGTGCGCTCGCGAAGCCGCCCAGCACCTCGATCTTCCAGGTGCCGAAGGCGAAGCGCCGATCGCCGGCGTAACGCCGTGCCGCCGCATAGGCGAAGGCGCTGAGCCCGATCGCCACCGCGTGCGAACTCATGTGCCAGCCATCGGCCAGCAGCGCCATCGAGTTGAACCACCAGCCGGCACCGATTTCCAGCAGCATCGCGACGGCGGTGATCCACATCACCAGCCGCGTGCTGCGCTCGGCCGCCCGGCTGTCTTCCTGGAAGCGGTGCTCGTGCCGCCAGCCGCTGAGGTCGTGGGTATGCATGACGAAGCGCCCTCAGGGTCCGAACATGTCGCCTTCGCGCTGCGGCGCGGCGACGCCCAGGTGCCGGTAGGCCGCCAGCGTGGCGATGCGCCCGCGCGGCGTGCGCTGCAGGTAACCCTGCTGGATGAGGTAGGGCTCGATCACGTCCTCGATGGTGCCCGGCTCCTCGCCGATGCTGGCCGCGATGTTGTCGAGCCCGACCGGGCCGCCGTCGAAGCGGTGGATCACCGCCTCCAGCAGCTTGCGGTCCATCAGGTCGAAGCCCTGGGGATCGACGTCGAGCATGGCCAGCGCCTTGTGCGCCAACGCCTCGGTGATGCGGCCGTCGCCCTTGACCTGCGCGTAGTCGCGCACCCGGCGCAACAGGCGGTTGGCGATGCGCGGCGTGCCGCGCGAGCGGCGTGCGATCTCGAGGCCGCCGGCGGCGTCCGTCGGCACCGAGAGCAGGCCGGCGCTGCGATGCACGATGCGCGCCAGCTCCTCGGCCGTATAGAACTCGAGCCGCGCCACGATGCCGAAGCGGTCGCGCAGCGGGTTGGTCAGCATGCCGGCGCGCGTGGTGGCGCCGACCAGGGTGAAGGGCTGCAGGTCCAGCTTGATGCTGCGCGCGGCCGGGCCTTCGCCGATCATGATGTCGATCTGGTAGTCCTCCAGCGCGGGATAGAGGATCTCCTCCACCACCGGCGAGAGGCGATGGATCTCGTCGATGAAGAGCACGTCGTTGCGCTCGAGATTGGTCAGCAGCGCGGCCAGGTCCTTCGGCTTCTCGAGCACCGGGCCCGAGGTCTGGCGCAGGTTGACGCCCAGCTCGGCGGCAATGATGTGCGACAGCGTGGTCTTGCCCAGGCCGGGCGGCCCGAAGAGCAGCACGTGGTCGAGCGCCTCGCCGCGGTGCCGCGCCGCGCCGATGAAGATCTCCAGCTGCTCGCGCACCTTGGCCTGTCCCACGTATTCGTCGAGCAGCTTGGGGCGCAGGGCCCGCTCGATCGCTTCTTCGTTGGGCGAGGCCGGTGCGGCGGAGACCACGCGTTGCGGGGCCGGGGCGAAGTCGTCGGTCTGGATGGTCATGGCGTTGGCTGGACGGACAGTTTAGTCGGCCGAACGGCCGGCCGAGGTTCGGCACAGGCCTCGGCCGGACGCCCCTGCGGCAGAATGCGCCACCGACGAGGAGTGCGCGTGTCCATCTACGAGCTGAAGCCGCGATTCCAGGCCTTGCTGCGGCCGCTGGTCCGGCGTCTGCATGCCGTGGGCGTGACGGCCAACCAGGGCACCGTCGCGGCCTGCGCCCTCTCTGTCGCGCTCGGCCTGTGGCTCTTTTCGCGGCGCCTTCCCCGGCGGTCTTCGTGCTGATACCGCTATGGATGTTCCTGCGCATGGCCTTCAACGCCATCGACGGCATGCTGGCGCACGCGCGCGAGCCGGCTCGCCCTGCTGGATCGGATGACTTCCGGAAAGGTACGCCATGAATGACGACGACCGCGCCCTTTGCGCCGCCACTGCCGGGCTGCTGCGGGCCGGCGGCGCGCTCGCCCTGTGGGGCCTCGCGCTCTCCCTCCTCTCGGGCCTGGTGCTGGCGCTGACTGGGCGCTCCCTCCCTTCGGCCACCTGGGCTGCCTTCGCCGTCGTTGCGCTGATCGGCCTGCCCGAGCGCTACCTGGCAATGCGTGTGCAGCTCGATGCGGCGCTGTTCGACGGACTGGCTCGCAGCACGATCGCGTCGGAGTCCGCCATGGACCGCGCGCTCGCGGCGCTCGGCCTGCGCCGCGGTGCGGACGGCACGCGCCCACTGGCCCACCGCGTGCTCGGCGCCCGCCAGCTGATGCAGCGCCACGGCATTGCGGTGATCGCGCAAACGGTCATCTTCGCCATGGCGCTCGCGATGCAGGATGCTCGCTGAACCATGGATCGCTGGGAGCTCCGTTCATGAGTTCTCCCGGCCCCCGGCCTGCCTCGCCAGGCGGCCGCCATTGTCTCGGCTTGGCTGATCGTGCGCTTCGCCAGGCTGCTGACCGGCGAAGCGCCGTCTGGAGCGGCACCGCCACCAAGGTCGCGCAGACCCTCTGCTTCGCCAACCACACCAGCCACAGGCCTGCGAACCCAAGATCGGCGCGCTCCTACTTTGCCAGCGCCTTCAACGCGAGCTTGATGCCCTCGCCCACCGCCACGTCCTTCGGCAGCGCCTTGAGCGCGGCCGCCGCCTCGCGGTCGCTGTAACCCAGCGCGAGCAGCGCCTGCAGGATGTCGGCCTGCGCATCGGTGGCGGCATGCGCTGGTGCGCCGATCTCGGCGCCCAGCTTGCCCTTGAGCTCGAGCAAGAGCCGCTCGGCCGTCTTCTTGCCGATGCCCGGGATCTTCACCAGCCGTCCCGCCTCCTGCAGCGTGACCGCCTGCGACAGCTCCCCGACGCTCATGCCGCTCAGCAGGCCCAGCGCCGTGCGCGGACCCACGCCGGAGATCTTGATCAGCTGGCGGAAGGCGGCACGCTCCTCGGCCGTGCCGAAGCCGTAGAGGATCTGCGCGTCCTCGCGCACCACGAAGTGCGTGAGCAGCGACACGCGCTCACCCGCCGAGGGCAGGTTGTAGAAGGTGCTCATCGGCACATCGACTTCGTAGCCGACGCCGTTGCAGTCCACCACCACCTGCGGCGGATTGCGCTCGGCCAGGATGCCGGTGAGTTTGCCTATCATGGGTGCCCTTTTCGCTTTTGAAAATGAAATCCGCGTGATTCTGCGACACACCTTCGCCCCGCCCAACAACACCCGCCTGAGCCACCTCTGCGGGCCGCTGGACGGCCACCTGCGTCGCATCGAGGAAGCACTGGACGTCAAGGTCGCGCACCGGCACGAGCAGTTCAAGGTCGAAGGCCACAAGGCCAATGCGCAGCGCGCCATGGACGTGCTCCAGGCCCTCTACGAAATCGCCCAGCGCCCCATCGATGCAGCCGTGGTGCAGCTCACGCTCGCCGGCGACAGCACCCTGGGCGAGGCCGAGGACGGCGCGATCACGCTGGCCACGCGCCGAACGGATCTGCGCGCGCGCACGCCCAATCAGAGCGTCTACCTGCACAACATCGCCGAGCACGACATCACCCTCGGGATCGGCCCCGCCGGCACCGGCAAGACCTACCTGGCCGTGGCCAGCGCGGTCGATGCGCTGGAGCGCAGCGCCGTGCAGCGCATCGTGCTCACGCGCCCGGCCGTCGAGGCCGGCGAGCGGCTCGGCTTCCTCCCGGGCGACCTGACGCAGAAGGTCGATCCCTACCTGCGACCGCTGTACGACGCGCTCTACGACCTGATGGGCTTCGACCGCGTGCAGAAGGCCTTCGAGCGCAATACGCTGGAGATCGCCCCGCTGGCCTTCATGCGCGGGCGCACGCTCAACAACGCCTTCGTGATCCTCGACGAAGCGCAGAACACGACGCCCGAGCAGATGAAGATGTTCCTCACGCGCATCGGCTTCGGCGCCAAGGCGGTGGTGACCGGCGACGTGAGCCAGATCGACCTGCCCAAGCAGCAGCTGAGCGGCCTGATCGATGCCGAGCGGGTGCTCAGGCGGGTCAAGGGCATCGCCATCACGCATTTCACCAGTGCCGATGTGGTGCGGCACCCGCTCGTGGCCCGCATCATCGATGCGTACGACGGCGCGCGCAAACGCGCGTCCAGCCGGGACTGAGATGGCCCTCAAGGATCTGTCTCTGTCGCTGCAATTCGCGCGCTTTCGCGAGGTCGCCCGCCATCGCGCGGCGCTGCCACGGCACCGGGTCGCCCGCTGGATTCGCCATGCGCTCGCGGCCGACGGCGAGATCACCGTGCGCATCGTCGACGCCGAAGAAGGCCAGCAGCTCAACCGCGAGTTCCGCGGCAAGGACTACGCGACCAACGTGCTGACCTTCGACTACGCGCAGAGCCCCGTCGTGATGGCCGACCTGGTGCTGTGCGCGCCGGTGGTCGCGCGCGAGGCGAAGGAGCAGCGCAAGACCCTCGCTGCCCACTACGCCCACCTGCTGGTGCACGGCACGCTGCATGCGCAGGGCTGGGACCATGAGACCGGCGCGGCCGAGGCCGAGGCGATGGAGGCGCGCGAGATCGAGATCCTCGCGGGCCTCGGGATCAAGAACCCCTATTGAATCTGCAGCGGGATCGTGACCGGCCCGTCGTTCACCAGCCTGACCTGCATGTCCGCACCGAATTCGCCGGTGGCGACCTCGGCATGCGCCCGGCGCGCCTGGGCGACGAAGTACTCGTAGAGCCGGCGCCCTTCGTCGGGCGGCGCGGCCTGGGTGAAGCTCGGCCGGTTACCACCGCTGGCATCGGCCGCCAGCGTGAACTGGCTCACCACGAGCAGGCCGCCGCCGATGTCCTGCACGCTGCGGTTCATCTTGCCGGCCTCGTCGGAGAAGATGCGCAGCTTCAGGATCTTCGCCAGCATCCGGTCCGCCTGCGCCTCGGCGTCGCCGCGCTCGGCGCACAGCAGCACCAGCAGACCAGGGCCGACGGCGCCGACGGTCCGTTCCGCGATGTCGACCCGTGCTTCGGCGACGCGCTGGAGCAGCGCCTTCACGAAGGCGTCTCCTCGATCTGCGTCGAGCGCGCCTCCATGCCCAGCGGCAGCAGCTGAATGGTCACGCGCAGCCCGGGCACCGCATCCATCAGCGACTGCTCCAGGGCGTCGCGCAAACCGGCGGCACGCTGCAGTGTCCAGTCGCCGGGCACATGCATGTGCAGGTCGGCGAAGCGGCGTTGTCCGGCCCGGCGCGTGGCGATGTCGTCGAAGCGAAGCTGCCGGCCCTCGGGCACGCTGGCGGCGAAATGTTCGAGCGCGGCATGGAGCATGGCCTGAGACTCGGGGTCCAGCGCCTCGTCCATCAAGCCCTGCGACGAGCGCCAGACCAGCTTGACGCCCTCGCGCGCGATGTTGAGCGCCACCCCGATCGCGAGCAGCGGATCGAGCCACAGCCAGCCCGTCAGCGCCACTGCGACGATGCCCACCACCACCGCGGCCGAAGTCCAGACGTCGGCCATGAGGTGCTTCGCGTCGGCCTCGAGCGCGATGGAGCGATGCGAGCCCGCGGCGCGGAAAAGCGCCAGCGCCAGCCCTGCATTCAGGGCGGAGCTCAGCACCGACAGCGCCAGGCCCCAGCCCAGCTGCTGAAGGGGCTCCGGCGAACGCAAGCGCACGACCGCCGCCCACACGATGGCGGCCGCCGCGGCGAAGATCAGGATGCCTTCGAAGCCCGAGGAGAAGTACTCGGCCTTGTGATGGCCGTAAGGATGGTCCTCGTCGGCCGGCCGCGCGGCGATCGTGACCATCGCGAGCGCGAACATCGCGCTTGCCAGGTTCACGAAGGACTCCATCGCGTCGGAGATCAGACCCATGGAATGGGTCAGCCAGCCGGCCGCACCCTTCAACACGATGGTCGTCAGCGCGACCGCGATCGAGAGGCGCAGCAGCAGCTTCGGGCTCAGTGCCCCGGAGGACGGAGAAGGCAGCAGGGAGGACAAGAGGAATCGGAGAGAGGACGCCGCAGCGGGAGGCCGATTATCGGGGCCAGGCCCTGCGGCTCCCCGTCGCGCGTACCATCCGCCGGCAGATCGAGAAATTCTGCTGCACACACCATGAACCAGACACGCCTTGCCACGATCGCTTGTGGCCTCCTCCTGTCCGCGGCCGGTGCGCTGGCGCAGACAGCGCCTGCCGCCGGCGCGCCGGCCACGCCGCCCGTCGGCGCGGACCATGCGGGCATCCTCAAGTCGGTCCGCGGCAAGGTACTGCTGCTGGGCGCCGACGGCAGCACGCGCCAGGCGCAGGCCGGCGATCCCATCGCGCCCATCGATCGCCTCCAGACCGAAGCCGGCTCCGCCGCCAGCCTCGTGCTGCGCGACGGCACGACGATGGTGGTGGGGCCTTCGTCCCGGCTCGATCTCAAGCAGTTCCATTTCGACGCGACCACGCGCGACGGCGGTCTGCTGGTCTCGCTGCTGCGCGGATCGCTGCGCATGGTCACCGGCTTGATCGGCAAGACGCAGCCGGATGCGGTGCGCGTCGAGACCCAGACGGCCACCATTGCGATCCGGGGTGCGGACTTCATCGTGCAAACGGATACCGCGCAATGATGGAGCAGCGCCCCCGATTCGTACTTCTCGCGGCAACCCTGTCGGCCGCGTTGCTCGCGGGATGCGCCACGCCACCCGGCACGCGCGTGGTGCTGCTGCCGCCGGCGGACGGCGCGCCTTCGGCGGTGGTCGTGCGCGCCAACAACGATGACGAGCGGACGCTGTCCATGCCCTACGAGCGCGCGACCGCCAAGGCCCGCGGCGCCCCCGTCGTCGACCGAGCCGATCCGGACCGGTTGCGGGCCGACAACCCGGCGCTCTTCGAGCTGCTGCCCCCGCCGGTGCTCAGGTACACCGTGTACTTCGACGCGGCCGGCTCGGTGCTCACCGCCTCCTCGCAGATGGCACTGAGCGAGTCGCTCAAGACGGCGCTGGCACGCAGCGGCGGCGAGATCGTGGTGACGGGACATACCGACACGATCGGCTCCGCGGCCCGCAACGACGAGCTGTCGCGGCGAAGGGCCGAGCAGGTCAGGCAGTTGTTGCTGGCGCGCGGCTTCCCGGCGCACAGGATCGAGGTGGTGGGGCGCGGCGAGCGCGATCTGGCCATTCCGACGTCGGACGAGGTTGAAGAGCCCCGGAACCGCCGCGTGACCATCGAGGTCCGCTGAGGCCTGCCAGCTCAGCCGAGCGTCACGCGCGCGAACTTGCGCTTGCCGACCTGCACGACGTAGGTACCGGCGTCCAGCTTGAGCCCCTTGTCGCTGATCACCGAGGAATCGACGCGCACGCCGCCGCCCTCGATCAGCCGGTTGCCCTCCGAAGTCGAGGGCGCCAGGCCGGCTTGCTTGAGCAGCTGCGCGATGCCCAGCGGTGCGCCTGTCAGCGAGAGCTCTGGGATCTCATCCGGCACGCCGCCCTTGCTGCGGTTGATGAAGTCCTGCTCCGCCGCCTCGGCAGCGGCCGGGCTGTGGAAGCGCGCGGTGATCTCCTTGGCCAGGGCGACCTTGGCGTCCTTCGGGTTGCGCCCGCCTTCGACCTCGGTCCTCAGCGCTTCGATCTCGGCCAGCGAGCGGAAGGACAGCAGCGTATACCAGCGCCACATGAGCGTGTCCGAGATCGACAGCACCTTGGCGAACATGGTGTTGGGGTCCTCGCTGATGCCGATGTAGTTGTTCTTGCTCTTCGACATCTTCTCGACGCCGTCCAGACCCTCGAGCAGCGGCATCGTGAGGATGCACTGCGGCTCCTGGCCGTACTCCTGCTGGAGATGGCGGCCGACCAGCAGGTTGAACTTCTGGTCGGTGCCGCCCAGTTCGAGGTCGGATCGGAGCGCCACGGAGTCGTAGCCCTGCATCAGCGGATAGAGGAACTCGTGCACCGAGATCGACTGCCCGGCCTTGAATCGCTTGCTGAAGTCGTCACGCTCCATCATGCGCGCGACCGTGTACTTGGCCGCCAGCTGGATCATGCCGCGCGCGCCGAGCGGATCGCTCCATTCGGAGTTGTAGCGGATCTCGGTCTTGGAGGGGTCGAGCACCAGGCTGGCCTGGCGGTAGTAGGTCTGGGCGTTGGCCTCGATCTGCTCGCGCGAGAGCGGCGGCCGGGTGCTGTTGCGGCCGGAGGGGTCGCCGATGGTCGTGGTGAAGTCGCCGATCAGGAAGATGACGGTATGGCCCAGATCTTGCAGCTGGCGCATCTTGTTGAGCACCACCGTGTGGCCGATATGGATGTCCGGGGCGGTGGGGTCGAGGCCCAGCTTGATGCGCAGCGGCCGGCCGGTGGACTCCGAGCGCTGGAGCTTCTTCACCCACTCGTCCTGGGGCAGCAATTCATCGGTTCCACGAAGCGAAATTTCGAGGGCTCGTCCTACACCGTCGGACAGAGCTGTGGATGTAACAAAACCCGTTTTCATGAAGTAATGCGGCAGTTTTCCGTATGTCAGAAGCTATACTCGGCCCGACTTTTTCAAGCGCCGGATTCTAAGCGGCGCTTTTCCTCGCACCGTCCTGCCGCCCGTTCCGACACGGCCCTTTGCAGCGCGGATTTGCAGAACCTGAGCTGGGATTCGTAGTTTGATCAAGGGCATTCTGGCCGCCGAGGAAGCGCTTGCTTCCCGGGTGGCACATACATTTCGGACATACCCGCGGCAGATCACGGCCGCCATTGCCGCCCTGCTGCTGTCAGCCGGCGGCGGCGCCTTCGCCGTCGCCTCGCTTGGGCCCGATGCGTCCGAGCTTCCCGTCCAGCAGGTGTTCGAGGCCGTCAAGCCGCTCGCCTTCGCCGACCAGGTGGAAGCGCTCGACACCCATGGCTTCACCCTCTTTCGCACCGAGATCACGCGTTCGAGCGACACCGCCGAGGCGCTGCTGCGTCGCCTGGGCATCGCTGACGATGCCGCGGCCGCCTTCGTGCGCGGCAATGCCGAGGCGCGCATGGCGCTGCTCGGCCGCGCCGGGCGCACCGTTACCGCCGAGGCCACGGAACACAACGCCCTGCAAAAGCTCAGCGCCCGCTGGATGCCCGATGGCGATGGCGGCTTCAAGCGCCTGGTCATCGAGAAGGTCGGCGGCAGCTTCAGCGCCCGCACCGAGGCCGACGCCCTGACCCCCGGCACCCGGCTGGCCAGCGGCATCGTCCGCAGCTCGCTGTTCGCCGCAACGGACGACGCCCGCATCCCCGATGCGGTGGCCAGCCAGCTGGCGGACATCTTCTCCGGCGACGTCGACTTCCGTGCGCTGCGCAAGGGCGATCGCTTCGCGGTGGTCTACGAGACCTTCGACGCGGATGGCCAGACGCTGCGCACCGGCCGCGTGCTGTCGGCAGAGTTCGAAAGCAACGGCAAGCTTCACCAGGCTTTGTGGTTCCAAGAGCCCGGCCAAAAAGGCGGGTACTACCGCCCCAGCGGCGACAGCCTGCGGCGCGCCTACCTGAACTTCCCGGTCGAGTTCACGCGCGTGTCGAGCGGCTTCGCGATGCGCATGCACCCGATCCTCAACAGCTGGCGCCAGCACAACGGCATCGACTACGCGGCGCCTACCGGCACCGCCGTGCGCACGGTCGGCGACGGCACGGTGGAGTTCGCGGGCACGCAGAACGGGTACGGGAACATCGTGATCGTGAACCACCGCAACAACCAGCAGACGGCCTATGCGCATCTCAGCCGCATCGACGTCAAGGCCGGCCAGACCGTGACGCAGGGCCAGACCCTGGGTGCCGTCGGTTCGACGGGCTGGGCCACCGGGCCGCACCTGCACTTCGAGTTCCGGATCAACGGCGAGTACCACGACCCGTCGACCATCGCCCAGCAGGACGGCGGGGCACCGATTTCGGCGGCCGCGCGCCCGGCCTTCGAGCGCTTGGCACTGGCCACGCGCACCGAGCTGGCGGCGGCCTTTTCCGTCGTCCAGGCCAGCGCCGACTAGGCGTGTCCGCATCGTTCCGGCATGGCTGAAGAACTCTTCATCGGCCTGATGTCCGGCACCTCGCTCGACGGCGTCGACGGCGTCCTGGCCGACTTCTCCGGCGAGCGCCTCGCGGTGCGTGCCCATGCGACCGCGACCTTCCCGGTCTCGCTGCGCGCTGAGCTGTTGGCGCTCAACACCCTCGGCGGCGACAACGAATTGCACCGCGCCGCACTGGCCGGCAACGGGCTCGCGCGGGTGTATGCGGGCGTGGTCGAGCAACTGCTTGCCGATACCGGCACTTCCGCCGCTGCCATCACCGCTATCGGCGCGCACGGGCAAACGGTGCGACACCGGCCCGGCGAGTTCGACGACGTCGGCTACACCTTGCAGATCAACAACCCCTCGCTGGTCGCGGAGCTCACCGGCATCTGCGTGGTCGCGGATTTCCGCAGCCGCGACCTCGCGGCCGGCGGCCAGGGCGCGCCCCTGGTCCCGGGCTTCCACCGGGCGCTGTTCGCCCGCGACGAACAGCCGGTGGCGGTGCTCAACATCGGCGGGATCTCCAACCTGAGCCTGCTGCCGGCCGGCAGCGGCACGGTGCTGGGCTTCGACTGCGGTCCCGGCAATGCGCTGCTCGACCACTGGTGCCAGAGCCACATCGGCCAGCCTTTCGACACCGGCGGCCGCTGGGCCGCCACCGGCCGCGTGCTGCCTGACCTGCTCTCGCGCTGCCTCGCCGACGCCTACTTCGCAAAGTCGCCGCCCAAGAGCACCGGCCGGGACCTGTTCAATCCAGACTGGCTGGCCGCGCGCCTCCTGGATGGCGCCGCCGCGCAGCCGGCCGACGTGCAAGCCACGCTGGCCGAGCTCACGGCCATGGTCTGCGCCACGGAGCTGCAACGCCACGGCGAGGGCATCCACCTGCTGATCGTCTGCGGCGGCGGCGCACTCAACGACCACCTGATGACGCGCCTGCGAGCCTTGCTGCCCGCCGTGCAGGTGCTCTCTTCCGCCGAGCGCGGCCTGCCGCCCCAGCAGGTCGAGGCCGCCGCTTTCGCCTGGCTGGCGCGCAGCACCATGCGCCGCGAGTCCGGCAATCTCGCGAGCGTCACGGGAGCGCGCGGGGCGCGCGTTCTGGGCGCGATCTACCCGGCCTGAACCGTCTCGCCCCCCGGCGCTGGCCCCGAGACTCGGCCACACAGGCCGCTGCCCGTGCATGCGAGGGCTGTGAGGCAGGTGCCAATGCGGCACTCAATAAAAAAGCCGCCCGGGGGCGGCTTTGGACGCGACGGTCGATGCGATCAGGCCGAGAAGCTGGAGCCGCAGCCGCAGGTGCTGGTGGCGTTGGGGTTCTTGATCACGAACTGGGCGCCTTGCAGGTCTTCCTTGTAGTCGATCTCGGCGCCGACCAGGTACTGGTAGCTCATGGCATCGATCAACAGGGACACGCCGTTCTTGGTCATGGTCGTGTCGTCTTCATTGACGATCTCGTCGAAGGTGAACCCGTACTGGAAGCCGGAGCAACCGCCGCCCTGCACGAAGACGCGCAGCTTGAGGTCGGGATTGCCCTCTTCGGCGATCAGGTCGGCCACCTTGGCGGCCGCGCTGTCCGTGAAGACGATCGGGTCGGGCATCTGGGTTTGAACGTTTTCGGCAACGGCACTCATGGAAGGGGAACTCCTGTGGAGAGGCCGAACGAAGCGGCCAACTGAAAGATGCTACTGCAATAACCAAAAAACCGCCCGAAGGCGGCTTTTTGACAGTTCGGGCAATAAGCCCAATCGGCGGACCGATCAGCGCTTCGAGAACTGCTTGCGGCGGCGTGCGGAATGCAGGCCGACCTTCTTGCGCTCCACTTCGCGGGCGTCGCGGGTCACAAAGCCGGCCTGGCTCAGCACCGGCTTGAGCGATGCGTCGTAATCGATCAGCGCGCGGGTGATGCCGTGGCGCGTCGCGCCGGCCTGGCCCGATTCGCCGCCGCCCGCCACGTTGACCATGATGTCGAAGCTCTCGACGTTGTCGGTCAGGTAAAGCGGTTGCTTGGCAATCATGATCGAGGTCTCGCGGCCGAAGAACTCAGTGATGTCCTTGCCGTTGACCGTGATCTTGCCGGAGCCTTTTTTCAGAAACACGCGGGCGACGCTGGATTTGCGACGGCCGGTGCCATTGTTCCATTCACCAATCATTCTCAAGGCTCCTTAGAGTTCCAGCACTTTGGGCTGTTGGGCGGTGTGCGGATGCTCTGCACCGCCGTACACCTTGAGTTTCTTGATCATGGCGTAGCCCAGCGGACCCTTGGGCAGCATGCCCTTGACGGCCTTTTCGAGGGCGCGCCCCGGATGCTTGGCTTGCATGTCGCGGAAGTTGGTGGCCGTGATGCCGCCCGGATAGCCCGAGTGGCGGTAGTACACCTTGTCAAGCGGCTTGGCGCCGGTGACGCGCAGCTGTGCTGCGTTGATGATGACGATGAAGTCACCGGTATCGACGTGAGGCGTGTAAATGGCCTTGTGTTTGCCGCGCAAACGGAGAGCAACTTCGCTGGCTACTCGTCCGAGGACCTTGTCGGTCGCGTCAATCACAAACCACTCGTGCTTCACGTCAGCGGGCTTGGCGCTGAACGTTTTGGTCATGAGCTTTCCTTGGAGGGAAATTGGTTTGGCGGGCCCTTTTCCACGGTCGGTGTTCCTCTGACGGGAATCTCTTAGGTGGGTGAAATACTCCGCCGCGGGGCCACTAAAACGCTGCGAAGCCCTCGATTATATGAAACAAGCGCGGCTGCAGGCAAATCCGCCCGCGGTCGCTGGCGCACACGCGGGCGAGATCGATTGCCACCTTTGATGGAACCTCCGGCCCCGCGGCGACCAGCCTGCTCCGGAGATGGGCGTGGGCTCGGGCGCCGGCTGCGCCACCGGAGGAACGCAGTCCGCCAATGGCGTTCGGCAACGCGGGGCGCAGCCCGTCGGAATCAACGGCACACCCGCGCATGCGCACATGCCCGAGAATCGCCAGTTGCTCCTCGCCTTCCTCGATCCCGCTGTGATTGCTTGTAACGGCGCGGGAGCCTCGCCCTCACACGTTCTTTTTCCAGGCACCATTTCTCATGTTCAGCTACCGCCACGCCTTCCATGCCGGCAACCACGCCGACGTGCTCAAGCACACGGTGCTGATCGCCACGCTCGAGCACCTGCTCGAGAAGGACGCGGCGCTCACCGTGGTCGACACCCACGCCGGCGCCGGGCTCTACCGGCTCGACGGCGACTATGCCGGCACCAGCGGCGAAGCGGCCCAAGGGGTGCTGCGGCTGGTCTCCGAGACCCAGCCCGGCACCGCCCAGCCGCCGCTCGCCGACGCTCTGGCGCGCTACCTCGCGGTAGTGCACGACTTCAATCCCAAGGGCGGCGCGCGCATCTATCCCGGCTCGCCCTTCATCGCGCAGCACTTGCTGCGCGACCACGACAAGCTCAAGCTGTTCGAGCTGCATCCGACCGACGCACGCACGCTGGACGCCAACATCGCCCAGCTGGAGGCCGGCCGCCGGATCACCGTGCTGCGCGAGGACGGCTTCGGCAGCGCCACCAAGTTCCTGCCGCCGCCGTCGCGCCGCGCGCTGGTGCTGTGCGACCCGAGCTACGAGATCAAGAGCGACTACACGCGCGTGCTCGACTTCACGGCCGAGGCGCTCAAGCGCTTCGCGACCGGCAGCTACGCGATCTGGCACCCGATCATTCCGCGGCCCGAAGCGCACGACCTTCCGCGCCGCCTCAAGACCCTGGCCGCCAAGGCGGGCAAGCCCTGGCTGCATGCGACGCTGACGGTCAAGTCGAGCAAGATCCTGACCGATGCGTCCGGCACCACGCACCGGCCCGGGCTGCCCGCGAGCGGCATGTTCCTGATCAACCCGCCCTACACCCTCAAGGCCCAGCTCGAGGCCGCCCTGCCGCAGATGGCGCAGCGCCTCGCGCAGGACCGCCACGCCGCCTTCTCGCTCGACAGCGGCGGCTGAGCGGTGATCTTCAGCGCCGCAGGCGCAGTGGCACCAAGCGGGTACGCCGGGGCGCCGGGTTGCCGGCGGGTTTCGCGACCTCGGCTTCCGGTGGCGGCGCGTCGATCGCTGCGGGGTCGATCGCCGTGTCGCCGCAGTGTGTCGTGTTCTTGTCCACGATCGACAGCGCCACCTGCTTGATCCCCAGCCCCAGCATGCCCAGCGCATCCGCCGCTGCGCGGCTGAGGTCGATGATGCGCCCGGCCGAATAGGGCCCGCGGTCGTTGATGCGCACCAGCACCTCGCGCCCATTCACCAGGCTGCGCACGCAAACGCGCGTGTTGAAGGGCAGCGTCTTGTGGGCGGCGGTCAGCGCCGTCATGTCGAAGCGCTCTCCGTTGGCGGTCTTGCGCTGATGGAACTGGATGCCGTACCAGGACGCGCCGCCACGCTCGAAGATCTCGCGCGGCCCCTCGTCGCCTGGCACGCCATCGTCTTCCGCCGTGCCCGACACCGCGAGGTCGTAGCGCACCGAGGGCACTTGCGAGCGCGCCGGTGCGCCGGGCGGCAGCGCGGGCTGGCGCGACAGCGGGCGCAGGCCGGTGCCGCTTTCCGTGGTCGCAGGAGGCGAAGCGGGCGGGGTGGTGCAGGCGGCAAGTGCGGCGGCGACCAGGACCAGAGCGACCCGTGTCGCGATCCAGCGCCCGCTCATCCTTCCCAGCCCAGCCGCTCCAGCAACGCGAGCGTCGCCACAGACTGGTTCATGGTGTAGAAATGCAGGGCCGGCGCGCCGCCGCTGGCCAGGCGCTCGCAGAGCTCGGTGACCACGTCGAGGCCGAAGGCCTTGATCGACGTCGTGTCGTCGCCGAAGCCCTGCAGCCGCAACCGGATCCAGCGCGGGATCTCGGCGCCGCAGGCGTCGGAGAAGCGCATCAGCTGGGTGGAACTGATGATCGGCATGACGCCGGGCACGATCGGCGTGTCGAGTCCCAGCCTTCGAGCTTCCTCCACGAAGCGGAAGTAGGCCTCGGGGCTGTAGAAGTACTGCGTGATGGCCGAGTCGGCGCCGGCGCGCACCTTCGCCGCGAAGGCTTGCAGGTCGGCCTCGGGCGAGCGTGCCTGCGGATGCACCTCGGGATAGCAGGCGACCTCGATGTGGAAGTCGCGGCCGCTCTCTTCGCGGATGAAGGCGACCAGGTCGCTCGCGTAATGGAACTCGCCGCCCATGCCGTAGCCGCTGGGCAGATCGCCGCGCAGGGCCACGAGCCGCTTGACGCCCATGGCCTTGAGTTCCTTCAGTTGTTCGCGCACCGTCGCGCGGGTCGCGCCGATGCAGGAGAAGTGGCAGGCGGCGTCGACGCCTTCTTCAAGGATCTGGCGCACGGTGCCGAACGTGCCCTCATGCGTGGAGCCACCGGCACCATAGGTCACCGAGCAGAACTCGGGCCGGCGCGAATAGAGCTGCTGGCGCACGGCGCGCAGCTTGGCCACGCCCTCGGGCGTCTTGGGCGGAAAGAACTCAAAGCTCAACGGAAGGCGCACGGCCGGCTCCTGGTGGGCCGCTCGCGAAAGCGGCATGGATGAAGAATTCGCGGTTGCCGTCGCCACCCGCGATGGGACTGTCGAACCAGCCCCGCACCTGCAGGCCGAGCGCCTCGCAGGCCGCACGCAGGCGCTGCTCGACCACTGGGTAGAGCGAGGCATCGCGCACGATGCCGCCCTTGCCGATCTGCGCCGGCTGCAATTCGAACTGAGGCTTGACCAGCATCAGAAGTTCGCCCGTCGGGGCGAGCAAAGGTAACAGAGCCGGCAATACCAGCGTGAGCGAGATGAAGGACAAGTCGCCGACGATCAGGCCGAACTGCGTGTCCGCCGGCGCGTCCGCTGCCCACGCCGAGGCATCGAGCGCCCGCGCATTGATGCCCTCGACCGCCGTGACGCGCGCATCGGCGCGCAGGCGCGGATGCAGCTGGCCATGCCCGACGTCGACGCCCACCACATGCGCAGCACCTTGCTGCAGCAGGCAATCGGTGAAGCCGCCGGTCGACTGGCCGACATCGAGACAGCGCCTGCCGCTCGCATCGATGCCGGCCGAGGCCAGCGCGCCTTCGAGCTTGAGGCCGCCGCGCGAGACATAGCGCGCCTCGGCCGCGTCGAGCAGTTCGAGCTCGGCGTCCTCGGGCAACTGCTCGCCGTTCTTGACCACCGTGCGCCAGCGCGCACCGTCGCGCCAGCGCAGGCCGGCCGCGATCAATCTCACGGCCTGCGAGCGCGAGGCAGCCAGGCCGCGTTCGACGAGCAACTGGTCAGCGCGCACGATGCGGCGCGGCTCCGCGCTCAGTAGCGGTAGGTGTCCGGCTTGTACGGACCGTTCTTGTCGACGCCGATGTAGGCGGCCTGCGCATCCGTCAGCACCGTGAGCTGGGCACCGAGCTTGGACAGCTGCAGGCGCGCGACCTTCTCGTCCAGGTGTTTCGGCAGCACGTAGACCTTGCCCGCCTGGTAGGCGTCGGGCTTGGTGAAGAGCTCGATCTGGGCGATGGTCTGGTTGGCGAAGGAGGAGCTCATCACGTAGCTCGGATGGCCCGTGCCGCAACCCAGGTTCACCAGCCGGCCCTTGGCCAGCAGGATGATGCGCTTGCCGTCGGGGAAGATCACGTGGTCGACCTGCGGCTTGATCTCTTCCCACTCGTACTGCTCGAGCGAGGCGACCTCGATCTCGTTGTCGAAATGGCCGATGTTGCAGACGATCGCCTGGTCCTTCATTGCGGCCATGTGGCCATGCGTGATGACGTCCTTGTTGCCGGTGGTGGTGACGAAGATGTCGGCCTTGTCGGCCGCGTAGTCCATGGTCACGACGCGGTAGCCTTCCATCGCGGCCTGCAGCGCGTTGATCGGGTCGATCTCGGTCACCCACACCTGGGCGCTCAGCGCGCGCAGGGCCTGGGCCGAGCCCTTGCCCACGTCGCCATAGCCCGCCACCAGCGCCACCTTGCCGGCGATCATCACGTCGGTGGCGCGCTTGATGCCGTCCACCAGCGACTCGCGGCAGCCGTAGAGGTTGTCGAACTTGCTCTTGGTGACCGAGTCGTTCACGTTGATCGCGCGGAACAGCAGCGTGCCCTTGGCGCTCATTTCGTTGAGGCGGTGCACGCCGGTGGTGGTCTCCTCGGTCACGCCGATGATCTCGGCCGACTTGCGCGTGTACCAGGTGGGATCGACGGCCAGCTTGGCCTTGATCGCGGCGTAGAGGATGCGCTCCTCGTCGCTGGTCGGGTTGGCCAGCACGCCCGGGTCTTTCTCGGCCTTCTGGCCGAGGTGCATCAGCAGCGTGGCGTCGCCGCCGTCGTCCAGGATCATGTTCGGGCCTTCGCCGGCGGCGCCCTTGGGGCCGAAGTCGAAGATGCGGTGCGTGTAGTCCCAGTAGTCCTCCAGCGATTCGCCCTTGATGGCGAACACCGGCGTGCCGCTGGCCGCGATGGCTGCGGCCGCGTGGTCCTGGGTCGAGAAGATGTTGCACGAGGCCCAGCGCACGGTGGCGCCCAGGGCCTGCAGGGTTTCGATCAGCACCGCGGTCTGGATGGTCATGTGCAGCGAGCCGGTGATGCGCGCGCCCTTCAGCGGCTGGGTCTTGGCGAACTCGTCGCGGATGGCCATCAGGCCGGGCATCTCGGTTTCGGCAATCCGGATTTCCTTGCGGCCCCAGGCGGCAAGGGACAGGTCGGCGATCGCCTGGTCGGCGGTGGGCTTGAGAACGGCGCTCATGTGGACTCCAAACAAGTTTGAATGATGCCGCTGCGGTCGGGGAAGAACTCACCGCGAGAACAGCGGTTGAGCGTGGTTGCGATAGGGTCCGAGCCTCACGCCTGGCGGCGCTGCAACGCTCCTCGGAAGCGGCGGATTTTACCCGAGCGACGCCCGGACGCCACCGGCATCGATAATTGCGGGTTCGGCCGGCATCAGCGGCCGCTTTCGATTCCTGCCTCCTCATGTCCTTCGCCTCCGAAACCCGCCGCCGCCGCACCTTCGCGATCATTTCCCACCCCGACGCCGGCAAGACCACGCTGACCGAGAAGCTGCTGCTCTTCTCCGGCGCGATCCAGATCGCCGGCTCGGTCAAGGCGCGCAAGGCCTCGCGCCATGCCACCTCCGACTGGATGGAGATCGAGAAGCAACGCGGCATCTCGGTGGCCAGCTCGGTGATGCAGATGGTCTACCGCGAGCACGTGATCAACCTGCTCGACACGCCCGGCCACAAGGACTTCTCCGAAGACACCTACCGCGTGCTGACTGCCGTCGACTCGGCCTTGATGGTGATCGACGCGGCCAACGGCGTCGAGGCGCAGACGCGGCGCCTGATCGAGGTCTGCCGCCAGCGCGACACGCCCATCATCACCTTCGTCAACAAGATGGACCGTGAGGTGCGCGAACCGCTCGACATCCTCGACGAGGTGGAGCGCGAACTCGGCATGCCTTGCGTGCCGATGACCTGGCCCGTGGGTCAGGGCAAGACCTTTCGCGGGATCATGAACCTGCGCACGCAGGCGATGACGGTGTTCGAATCGGGCAGCGAACGTCTGCCGCAGGACTTCGAAACTCTTGCCCTGAGCGAGCGCGACGCACTGGCCAGGCGCTTCGGCGCTGACTTCGACGGCGCCATGGAAAGCATGGAATTGGCCACCGGCGCTTCGCCCGCCTGGGACCGCGAGGCCTTTCTGGCCGGCAAGCAGACGCCCGTGTTCTTCGGTTCCGGCGTGAACAACTTCGGCGTGATGGAAGTGCTCGATGCGCTGGTCGACCTGGCGCCCTCGCCGCGCTCGCGCACCAGCACCGTCGTGGTCAACCGCCAGCCGGTGGTGAAGGAAATCCGGCCCGAGGACAAAGACTTCGCCGGCGTGGTGTTCAAGGTGCAGGCCAACATGGACGCCAACCACCGGGACCGCATCGCCTTCGTGCGCATGGCCTCGGGCAAGTACACGCCGGGCATGAAGCTCAAGGTGCAGCGCACGTCGAAGGAGCTGCGCCCCACCAGCGTCGTGACCTTCATGAGCCAGCGGCGCGAGGCGGTGGAAGAGGCCTATGCGGGCGACATCGTCGGCTTCACCACGCACGGCGGCGTACAGCTGGGCGACACCATCACCGACGGCGCGAGCCTGCAGTTCACCGGTCTGCCCTTCTTCGCGCCCGAGCTCTTCATGACCGTGATCCTGAAGAACCCGCTGCGCACCAAGCAGCTGCAGCAGGGCCTGGCCCAGCTCGGCGAGGAAGGTGCCATCCAGGTGTTTCGCCCCGAAGTGGGCGGCCCGATGCTGCTGGGTGCCGTCGGCCAGCTGCAGTTCGAAGTGGTGCAGCACCGCTTGAAGGCCGAATACGACGCCGACGTGCGGCTCGAGGGCTGCCAGTACACCGGCGCGCGATGGATCACGGCCGACACGCCGGCCGAGCTGCGCGAGTTCGTCAACGCCTACCCGGCGCGCATGGCCAAGGACGCGGCCGACACGCTGGCCTACCTGTGCACCTCGCCGTACGACGTGCGGCTGGCGCAGGAGCGCTTTCCGAAGATCCACTTCCATCCGCTGCGCGAGCACGCGGGCCTGGCGCTGCAGAACGCCGGTTGATCGGCCCGGCCCGTGCAGGGCAGTCCCTTCTCGATACCGTCCATGTCCACGCCGCCTGACTTGCCGCCCCCTCTGCTCTGCCTCGACCGCTGGAGCGCGGGGGCGCGCCGCGCGCTCATCGGCGTGTTCACCGACATCGACGACACGCTGACCACCGACGGCGCCATCACGCCCGATGCGCTCCAGGCCATGCACGAACTTCACGCCGCAGGGCTGAACCTGGTCGCCATCACCGGCCGGCCGGTCGGCTGGAGCGAGCCCTTCGCGCGCGTGTGGCCGGTCGATGCGATCGTGGCGGAGAACGGTGCCGTCGCGCTGGTGCGCACGGGGGCGGGCCGGGTCGAGAAGCGCTACCAGCAGGACGCCGCCACGCGTGCGCGCAACTTCGAGCGCATGCAGGCGGTGCTCGCGCGCATCGAGCGCGAGATCCCCGCGGCCCGGCGCGCCACCGATTCGGCCGGGCGCGAATGCGACATCGCCATCGACCACAGCGAGTTCACCCGGCTCGACGATGCAACCATCGCGCGGGTGGCTGGCCTGATGCGCAGCGAGGGCATGCACGCCACCGTCAGCAGCATCCACATCAACGGCTGGTACGGCGATCACAACAAGCTGGAAGGCGCACGCTGGATCGTGCGCGAACTCTGGGCCCGTTCGCTCGACCACGAGATGCAGCGCTGGGCCTACGTCGGCGACTCGACCAACGACGCGCTGATGTTCGAGCACTTCGCGCACAGTGTGGGCGTGGCCAACGTCCGCCGCTTCGAGGCCGCGCTGCAGCATCTGCCGCGCTACGTGGCGCCCAGCGAGCGCGGCGCGGGCTTCGCCGAAGTGGCGGCGGCCATCCTCCAGGCGCGCCGCGCCTGAGGCCCGCGGGCACCCTCATCTCGTTCATCGCGCGGTGACGCCCACCGGCGCGCGCAGCGCCAGCGTCGGGGAACGACGGCTCAGCCCAGCTGCGCGCGGGCCCAGCGCACGATGTCGGCCGCGCCCATGGCGCCGGCCTGACGCGCGATCTCGCGGCCGCCGCGGAACAAGGCCAAGGTCGGGATGCTTCGGATGTTGAAGCGCGCGCCCAGCGCCGGCACGGCCTCGGTGTCGACCTTTGCCAGCCGCACCTGCGGCTCGAGCTGCGCCGCGGCCTGCTCGAAGCCGGGCGCCATCTGCCGGCAGGGGCCGCACCAGGGCGCCCAGAAATCCACCAGCACCGGTATCTCGTTGCGGCCGATGTGGCGCTCGAAGGCCGCCTGGTCGAGCGCGGTCGAATGGCCGGTGAAGAGCGCGCGGTGGCAACTGCCGCAGTCGGGCGCGCTGCCCAGTTGCGCCTGGCGCACGCGGTTGGTGGTGTGGCAATGGGGGCAGACGACGTGCAACGATTCGTTCATGGGGGACTCCGGCGCGGTCATTCCCCCGGAACTGGGGCCGGGCGCGGCGAATGCAAGCCGGTCATGCCGCGCCACAATGCCGCACATGAAATGCACCATCCGCCCCATGCGCGAGGCCGAAGTCGCGCTCGCGATCGAATGGGCCGCGAACGAGGGCTGGAATCCCGGCCTGCACGATGCCGCCTGCTTCCACGCCGCCGACCCCGGGGGCTTCCTGCTCGCCGAATGCGGCGACGAGCCGGTGGGCTGCATCTCCGCCGTGTCCTACGCCGGCCGCTTCGGCTTCATCGGCCTGTACATCGTGCGGCCCGAATGGCGGGGGCGCGGCATCGGCCTTCGGCTATGGACCGCCGGCATGCGCCGACTGAAGGACCACGTGGTGGGCCTCGACGGCGTGCCCGCGCAGCAGGACAACTACCGCAGGAGCGGCTTTGCGCTGGCCTGGAACAACGCCCGCTTCGCCGGTCCGGCCGGCCGCGCGGCGCAGGCCCCGACCCCCTCGATCGTGCCGCTCGCCGGCGTTCCCTTCGAGTCACTGTGCGCCGACGACCGCCGCGTCTTCCCCGCGCCGCGCGACGCTTTCCTGCGCTGCTGGACCGCGATGCCCGACGCCACCGGCCGGGCGTGGGTCGCCGACGGAGCCGTCGCCGGCTGGGGGCTGATCCGGCGCTGTCGCGAGGGCCACAAGATCGGCCCGCTGGTCGCCGACACGCCCGAAATCGCGAGCGCCTTGTACGCCGCGTTGTGTGCCCAGGTGCCGGCCGGGGACACGGTGTACCTCGACGTGCCGCTGCCCAACGCCGCCGCCGCCGCGCTGACGCAGGCCCTCGGCCTGCAGTGCGTCTTCGAGACCGCGAGGATGTACGCCGGGCCGGCCCCGGCCTGCGAGCTGCAGCGGGTCTATGGCATCACGAGCTTCGAACTCGGATAGTCGCCCGGGCCCTCACTGCGGCTTGGCCAGCCCCAGCTTCTCGATGAGCGCCTTCTCGCGCGTGAAGGTCGCCTGCGCGAACTTCGTGTAGTCGGCCGAGCTCATGTAGTTGGGCAGCATGTCGTAGCGGCCCAGCGCCGCCACGTAGCTCGGCTCTTCCATCGCCTGCTTGAAGGCATCGTGCAGCTTCTTCACCACCTCAGGCGGCGTGCCCTTGGGTGCGCCGATGCCGAAGGGCGAGTTCTGCACGATGTCGTAGCCCAGCTCCTTCAGCGTCGGCGCGTCCGGGAACTTGGCCAGCCGCTTCTCGCCCCAGGTGTTGAGCACGCGCAGCTTGCCGGCCTCCACCTGCGGCGCGAAGCCGGTGCTGTCGGCCGCGGCCATGAGCTGGCCGCTGATCACCGCCAGCATCAGGTCGGCGCTGCCCTTGTAGGGCACGTGCTGCAGCTCGATGCCGGCCTTCTGCGCGATCAGCTCGGTGGTGAGGTGGGGGCTGGTCAGGTTGCCGGTCGAGCCATAGGTCAGCCGGCCTGGGTTGGCCTTGGCATAGGCCACGAAGTCCTGCCAGGTCTTGAACGGGCTGTTGGCCGGCACGACGATGCCGAAGGCATAGCCGGTGACGTTGATCACGTAGCTGATGTCCTTCACCGGGTCCCAGTTGATCTTGGTCGTGTAGGGCAGGCGGAACACGCCCAGCGGGATCTGGGCGATGGTGTAGCCGTCGGCGGGTGCGGTTTGCAGGGCCTGCGCGGGCAGCGTGCCGCCGGCACCGGGCTTGTTCTCCACCACGACCGGCTGGCCGATGATCTTCGAGGCGTTGTCGGCCAGTTGCCGCATCGTGATGTCGGTCGGCCCACCGGCCGGGAAAGCGATCACCAGCTTGATCGGCTTGGCGGGAAACGTCTGGGCATGGGCAGCGACGGCCGCGAGGCCGAGGGCGGCGCACAGGAAGGATCGGCGAAACATGAGAGGGCTCCAGGACTGCGAAAGGCCGCCATTTGGCCGCGCGGCGGCAATCCCGGCAATCGGGGCTGACCCCCGGCCTGTCGCGGGAGCGTCAGGGGCGTTGCAGAAGTGATCAGGCCTCGCGCCGCATCGGCACCGGCGTCGCCGTGACCGGCAGCTGCACCACCTCGTGCCGGCCGGCTCCGCGCGCCAGCACCGGCGCCAGCGCGACGCCGGTGTGCGTGCGCAGGCGCACCACCTCTTCCGGCGGCGCGGACGCCACCACGCGGCCGCCGCCGTCGCCGCCCTCGGGGCCGAGGTCGATCAGCCAGTCGGCCTCGGCGATGACGTCGAGGTCGTGCTCGATCACCACCACGCTGTGCCCGCCGTTCACCAGCCGGTGCAGCACGTGGATCAGCTTTTCGACATCGGCCATGTGCAGGCCCACCGTCGGCTCGTCGAGCACGTAGAGCGTGTGCGGCGATTTGTTGCCGCGCCGCGTGACGTCGTCGCGCACCTTGCTGAGCTCGGTCACCAGCTTGATGCGCTGCGCCTCGCCGCCCGAGAGCGTCGGCGAGGGCTGGCCCAATGTGAGGTAGCCCAGTCCCACGTCCTTGAGCAGCTGCAGCGGATGGCTGATGTGGGGCATGGAGGCGAAGAACTCGACGGCCTCGTCCACCTCCATCTGCAGCACGTCGCCGATGCTCTTGCCGCGCCAGCTCACGGCCAGCGTCTCGGGATTGAAGCGCGCGCCATGGCAGACCTCGCAAGGGACCTTGACGTCGGGCAGGAAGCTCATCTCGATGGTCCGCACGCCGGCGCCCTCGCAGCCGGGGCAGCGGCCCTCGCCGGTGTTGAAGCTGAAGCGGCCCGGACCATAGCCGCGTGCCTTGGCCTCCAGCGTGTCGGCGAAGAGCTTGCGGATGGTGTCCCAGAAGCCGATGTAGGTGGCGGGGCAGCTGCGCGGGGTCTTGCCGATGGGCGTCTGATCGACTTCGAGCACCCGGTCGATGGGCTCGTAGCCGTCGACGGCGGCGCAGCCGGTCCATGCGGGGCGCTTGCCCGCGGCGTCGGCGTCGCGGCCGGCCTTGGTCATGCGCTGCGCGACGATGGCATGGACGTTGGCGAGCAGCACGTCGCGCGCGAGGGTGGACTTGCCGGAGCCGCTGACGCCGGTGACCGCGACCAGGCGGTTGAGCGGCAGGGTCACCGTGACCTGCTGCAGGTTGTGCAGGTTCGCGCCGCGCACGGTCAGCCAGCGCAGCGCTCCCTCCGCCTCCGGGGAAGGGTTGGCGTGGGGGCGCGCGGCGGCCTTGTTGCGCTGCGGCTTTGGAGGCGCCGTGGCCACGGCCCCGGTCTCCGCGGGGGCGGGAGGCAGGAAGACAGCCCGCCTGGGCTGAAGAGGATGTCGAATGGCATCGCGCAGGTAACGCCCGGTCTGCGAATCGCTCGCGCGCTCCAGATCGGCCACGCTGCCCTCGGCCACCAGCCGCCCGCCGCGCTTGCCCGCGCTCGGGCCGATGTCGATGATGTGATCGGCGCGGCGGATGGTGTCCTCGTCGTGCTCCACCACCACCAGCGTGTTGCCCTTCTCGCCCAGCTTGTGCAGCGCGTCCAGCAGGATCTGGTTGTCGCGCGCGTGCAGGCCGATGGTGGGTTCGTCCAGCACGTAGCACACGCCCTGCAGGTTGCTGCCCAGCTGCGCCGCCAGACGGATGCGCTGCGCCTCGCCGCCCGAGAGCGTCGGGGCGCCGCGGTCCAGGGTGAGGTAGCCGAGGCCGACCTCCTCGAGGAACTCGAGGCGGCTGCGGATCTCGGGGACCAGGTCGCGCGCGATCTCGGCTTGCCGGCCGGTGAGCGCGATGTGGTCGAACCAGATGCGAATGTCGGTGACGCTCATGCGGGCGAGTTGCGTGATGGCGATGCCGCCCTCGCCCCAGCCCTTTCCTGCGGGGGGGAGAGGGAGCAGATCAGGGTCCGTCGCGGTGGCGGGGGACTCGTGTGAGGGCAGATCGGCGTCCGCCGCCGGGCCGGCATCCGCCCCGAGGATCGGCTTTCCCTCCTCTGCGGGCAACGGGCCGGGGCGAGCGATGTCGCCGCCGAACACCACCGCCCGCGCCGTGGGATTCAGCCGCGTGCCCTGGCAGGCCGGGCACGCCACATCGCCCACGTCCTCCACCTCGGGCTCCGCGAAGGTCTGCTCCCTGCCGCGGTTGTCCTCCGCCATCGTCGAATCGTCGTAGACCTTGCGCTGCTCCTTCGTGAGCTTGACGCCGGTGCCCACGCAGTCCGGGCACCAGCCGTGCTTGCTGTTGTACGAGAACAGCCGCGGGTCCAGCTCGGCATAGCTGGTGCTGCATACCGGGCAGGCGCGCAGCGTCGAGAACACCTGCACGCGGCCGATGCCCACGGTGGGCGCCGCCGCCATCATGGCGCCGCGCAGGCCGGTGAGCTCGCTCAGCACGTGCACCACGCCCTTGCCGTGTTCCAGCGCGCGGGCCAGCGCCTCGCGCAGCTCGGCCTCCTTCGCCGGCTCCACGTCGAGGCTGGCCACCGGCAGCTCGATGCTGTGTTCCTTGAAGCGATCGAGACGCGGGAAGCCGGTGGTCGGCAGGAACTCGCCATCGACCCGCAGGTGCGTGAAGCCACGTGGCCGCGCCCAGTCGGCCAGCTCGGTATAGACGCCCTTGCGGTTGCTCACCAGCGGCGCCAGCAGGCCGATGTGCTGGCCCCTGAAATTCTTCAGCAGCTGCGCCGCGATGCTGTCGGGCGTCTGCGGCTGCACCGCCGCGCCGTCGTGGATGCAATGCTGGATGCCCAGCTTGACGTAGAGCAGGCGCAGGAAGTGCCAGACCTCGGTGGTGGTGCCCACCGTGCTCTTGCGACCGCCGCGCGACAGCCGCTGCTCGATCGCGACCGTGGGCGGGATGCCATAGACCGCGTCCACCTCCGGCCGCCCCGCCGGCTGCACGATGCTGCGTGCGTAGGCGTTGAGCGATTCGAGGTAGCGACGCTGTCCCTCGTTGAACAGGATGTCGAAGGCCAGCGTGGACTTGCCCGAACCGCTGACGCCGGTCACCACGCTGAACTTGCCGCGCGGGATGTCGACCGACAGGTTCTTGAGGTTGTGCTCGCGCGCATGAACGATCTGGATCGCATCGCGGCCGACCTGCTGCTGCGTGCGTGCCGCGTACGAGCGCGCGGCGCGCTCCGCGAGCTTGTAGGCGCCGGGGCCGATGGCGCGCTCGTAGTCGATCAGGGCGGCCCCGGTCAGCGAGGCGCGGTTCTCGCGCACCTGCTCGGGCGTGCCCACGGCCACCACCTGCCCCCCGCCCTCGCCGCCTTCGGGGCCGAGGTCGATCAGCCAGTCGCTGGCGCGGATCACGTCGAGGTTGTGCTCGATCACCACCAGCGAGTGGCCGGCATCGAGCAGCTTGCGCAGCGCGCGCATGAGGCGCGCGATGTCGTCGAAGTGCAGGCCGGTGGTCGGCTCGTCGAACAGGAACAGCGTGCCCTTGCGCGCCAGCGGCTGCTTGCTGGCGCTGGCGTTCTTCGCCGCCTCGGCCAGGAAGCCTGCGAGCTTGAGGCGCTGCGCCTCGCCGCCCGACAAGGTCGGCACGGGCTGGCCCAGCTTCACGTAGTCCAGGCCGACATCGACGATGGGCTGCAGCGCACGCAGCACCTCGCGGTCGCCCGCGAACAGCGCCGCGGCCTCGGCCACCGTGAGTTCGAGGATGCCGGCGACGTTGTGGCTGCGGCCGCCGCGCTCGATCTTCACTTCCAGGATTTCGGGACGATAGCGCTTGCCGTCGCAGTCGGGGCAGCGCAGGTAGACGTCGGAGAGAAACTGCATCTCCACGTGCTCGAAGCCCGAGCCGCCGCAGGTCGGGCAACGCCCGTCGCCGCTGTTGAAGCTGAACTTCGACGCGGTGTAGCCACGCTGCCGCGACAGCGTCGCGGTGGCGAAGATCTCGCGGATGGCGTCCCAGGCGCCCACGTAGCTCGCGGGGTTGGAGCGCGCCGTCTTGCCGATCGGCGACTGGTCGACGAACACGACCTCGCTCAGATGATCGGCGCCCAGCATCCGGTCGTGCGCGCCGGGGGTCTCGGTGGCCTTGCCGAAATGGCGCATCAGCGCGGGGGCCAGCACGTCCTGGATCAGCGTCGACTTGCCCGAGCCGCTGACACCGGTGACGCAGACCAGCCGCGCGAGCGGGAACTCGACGGTGATGTCGCGCAGGTTGTGCTCGCGCACGCCTTCGAGGATGAGCCGCGGCGTGTTGTCGCTCACCATGCGCTTGAAGCCCATCCCGATCTGCTTGCGCCCGCCCAGGTACTGGCCGGTCAGCGTGTCGGCGTGGCGCAGCTCGGCGGTGCTGCCATCGAACACGATCTGCCCGCCGCGCGCGCCAGGCCCGGGGCCCATGTCGATCACACGGTCGGCCGCCAGCATCACGGCCGGGTCGTGCTCCACCACCACCAGCGTGTTGCCGGCGTCGCGCAGGCGCAGCATGGCCTCGGTGATGCGGTTCATGTCGCGCGGATGCAGGCCGATGCTGGGCTCGTCGAGCACGAACAGCGTGTTGACCAGCGAGGTGCCGAGCGCCGTCGTGAGGTTGATGCGCTGCACCTCGCCGCCGCTCAGGGTGCGGCTCTGGCGGTCGAGCGTGAGATAGCCGATGCCCACGTCGTGGAGATAGCGCAGGCGGGTGGTGATCTCATCGAAGAGAAGCTTGAGCGCCTGGGTCTCGCCATCGCCCCGGGCTTCTCCAGGCGGGAGCGGGCGCACATCCCCTGCGCCCGGCTGTGGCCCCCCGCTCCCGCTGGCGGGAAAGGGTTGGGGCGAAGGCTGCTGCCCATCGAAGAACTGCCTCAATCTTTCGATCGGCAACATCATCAAGTCATGCAGGCACAGCCCCGGCAGCGCCTCCAGCTGCTCGCGCGACCACTTCACGCCTACCGGCATGAAGCGCTTCGACGGTGCCAGCACCGCATCCGCGTCCTGCTTGCTTCCGATGCGCCACAGCAGACTCTCCAGCTTGAGCCGCGCTCCCCCGCAGGCCGGGCAGGGCGTGTAACTGCGGTACTTCGACAAGAGCACGCGGATGTGCATCTTGTAGGCCTTGCTCTCCAGGTAGCCGAAGAAGCGGCGCACGCCATACCACTGCTGGTTCCACTTGCCGTTCCAGTGCGGCGAGCCCTCGATCACCCAGGCTTGCTGCTCGGCGGTGAGCTTGTTCCAGGGCGTGTCGCGCGGAATGCCTGCCGCTTCGGCATGGCGCATCAGGTCGTCCTGCGCTTCCTTCCAGGCCGGCGTCTGGATGGTCTTGATGGCGCCGGCGCGCAGCGTGAGCCTGTCGTTGGGGATCACCAGACCGAGATCGACGCCGATCACTCGGCCGAACCCGCGGCAGGTCTCGCAGGCGCCCACCGCCGAGTTGAAGGAGAACATCGAGGGGATCGGGTCCCCGTAGCGGATGTCGGTGTCGGGGCAATGCAGGCCGGTCGAGAATTTCCAGGCTTCCGGCTCGCCGCCCTCTTCGGAAGGCAACGCATGCACGGTGAGCCGCCCGCTGCCGCGCTTCAGGGCCACCTCGATTGCCTCGATCACCCGCACGCGCTCGGTGTTCGCGATGCGGAAGCGGTCGGCCACCACGTCCAGCACCTTGCGCGGCCCGGTGGGCGTGGCGACCTCGCGCTCGCCCTGCACCCGCGTGAAGCCGCTGGCCGACAACCATTGCTGCACCTCGTCGGCGCTGGTGCCGGCCGGCAGCTCGACCGGGAAGGTCAGCACCAGCCGCAGATCGCCCGCCGAGGCGGCACGAGACATCAGCTCGGCATAGATGGAGTCCGGGGAATCGTGCCGCACCGGCAGCGCCGTCTCGCGGTCGAAGAGCTGGGCGGCGCGCGCGTACAGCAGCTTCAGGTGGTCGTTGAGCTCGGTCATCGTGCCGACGGTCGAGCGCGAGGAGCGCACCGGGTTGGTCTGGTCGATGGCGATGGCGGGCGGTACGCCTTCCACCTTGTCGACGGCCGGCTTGTCCATGCGATCGAGGAACTGCCGCGCATAGGCCGAGAAGGTTTCGACATAGCGCCGCTGGCCTTCGGCATAGAGCGTGTCGAACACGAGGCTCGACTTGCCCGAACCGCTCGGGCCGGTGACCACGGTCATCTCGCCGGTGCGGATGTCGAGGTCGAGATTCTGGAGATTGTGCTGACGTGCACCGCGTATCCGGATGAAGCCCTGTGTCATGCGTGCCTTGGGGTGGGGCAGACATTCTAGAAACCGGCGGCCGACAACGTGCAAAGGTTCACATGGCCGGCCGTTCGGCAGGGGTTTACCTGGAGAAAACCGGATGCCGGACGTGACTCAATCAGCGGCACCTTCGCCCCTATTGATCGTACTCAGGAGAAATTCTCATGCACATGCGCGCGCTCTGCGTGGCCGCCCTGTTGGCACTGGCCAGCGTCCATGCCGCCGCCCAGGTCCTGGTCGGGCAGACCGCCGGCATCACCGGCTCGGCCGCAACCGGCGTCAACGAAACCATCTTCGGTGCGCAGTTGGCGATCGATGCGGCCAACGCGCAGGGCGGGGTCCACGGCGAGAAGATCGAGATGCTGCGCTTGGACGACGGCTTCGACGTCAAGCGCGCCGGCGAGAACGCACGCGTGCTGATCGAGGACAAGAAGGTGGTGGCGCTCTTCATGAGCCGCGGCACGCCGCACTCGCAGGCCATCATCCCGTGGCTCGACAAATACGGCGTGGCGCTCATCGGCCCTTCCACCGGCGCCATGGTGCTGCACCGGCCGTTGCAAAAGCATGTGTTCAACGTGCGCTCCACCTACCAGCGCGAGGCCGAGAAGGCCGTGGCCCACCTGCTGACCATCGGCCTCGAGCGGATCGCGGTGGTGCATGTGTCCGACTCCTTCGGCAAGGACGGCCTGGAAGGGGCGATGACCGGCTTCGGCAAGGCCAGGGTCAAGCCGGCGCTGGTGGTGCCGACCGACCGCGACAAGCCCGACTACGCGGCCATCGTGCCGCAGCTCGCGGCCGCGCGGGTCCAGGCCGTGGTGTGGATCGCCTCCAGCACTGCCGTGGCCGACGGCGTCAAGGCGCTGCGCGCGGCGGGTTCGTCGGCCCAGGTGGTCACGCTGTCCAACAACGCGTCCTCGGGCTTCATCAAGCAGCTGGGCGATCAGAGCCGCGGCGTGATCGTGGCGCAGGTCTTTCCGAGCGAGCGTTCGATCGGCCATCCGATGGTCAAGGAGGCATTGGCGCTGGCGCGCGCCAAGGGCCAGCAGGCGCTGTCGCCGGCCGCGCTCGAAGGCTACGCCTCGGCCAAGGTCCTGGTCGAGGCCCTGCGCCGCGCCGGCCCGAAGCCGACGCGGGCCCGGGTGCTGGCGGCGCTGGAAGGCCTGCGCAACTTCGATCTCGGCGGCGGGCTGGAGGTGAATTACTCGCCGCAGGACCACTCGGGCATCGATTTCGCCGACCTTTCGATCATCAGCGACGGGATGTTCAAACGCTGAGGCCTCGCGCCGCGGTCACGGCGCGAGGCCTCCTTGCCCGGAGAAGGGGCGAGGCCCTTTGTCCGGTTCAGGCTCGGCTGGCGAGCCTAGTCGTTCGCGTAGATGTCCACGTCCTTGGTTTCGCGGATGAACAGCGTGCCCACCACGAGGGTCATGGCCGCAATGACGACCGGGTACCAGAGGCCGTTGTACATGTTGCCGGTGGAGGCGACGATCGCGAACGCGGTGGTCGGCAGCAGGCCGCCGAACCAGCCGTTGCCGATGTGGTAGGGCAGGCTCATCGAGGTGTAGCGGATACGCGTCGGGAACAGCTCGACCAGCATGGCCGCGATCGGGCCGTAGACCATGGTGACCAGGATCACTAGGTAGGTCAGCAGCAGCACCACCATCAGCTTGTTCATCTTGGCGGGATCGGCCTTGGCGGGATAGCCCGCGGCCTTCAGGTCGTCGGCGACGCCCTTCTTGAAGGCGGCGATCTCCTTGCTCGAAGCCTCGTCGAACTTGTGGTTGGCCACATTGCCGACCGGCGCCTCGATGGTCTTGTCGCCGATCTTGACCACGGCCTTGGAGCCCGGTGCGCCTGCGACGTTGTCATAGCTCACCGAGTTCTGCACCAGGTAGCGCTTGGCGATGTCGCAGGAGCTCTTGAAGTCGATTTCGCGCGCCACCGGGTTGCCCTGGAAGGAGCAGGAGCCGGGGTCGGCCGTCACCGTCACGCCGGCGGTGGCCTGGGCCTTGGCCAGGTCGGGGTTGGCGTACTCGGTCAGCATCTTGAAGACCGGGAAGTAGGTCACCACGGCCAGCAGGCAACCGGCCATGATGATCGGCTTGCGGCCGATCTTGTCCGACAGCGTGCCGAAGACCACGAAGAAGGGCGTGCCGATCAACAGCGCGGCCGCGATCATCAGGTTGGCAGTGGTCGCATCGACCTTGAGCTGCTGCGTCAGGAAGAAGAGCGCGTAGAACTGGCCCGAGTACCACACCACGGCCTGGCCGGCGGTCAGGCCGATCAGCGCGAGGATGACGATCTTGAGGTTCTTCCATTCGCCGAAGGACTCCGACAGCGGCGCCTTCGAGGTCTTGCCTTCGGCCTTCATCTTCTGGAAGGCCGGCGACTCGGACAGCGACAGGCGAATCCACACCGACACCGCCAGCAGCGCGATCGAGACCAGGAAAGGCACACGCCAGCCCCAGGCCGCGAAGGCGTCCTCGCCGAGCCAGGTGCGCACGCCGAGGATGACCAGCAGGCTCAGGAACAAGCCCAGCGTGGCCGTGGTCTGGATCCACGAGGTATACGCGCCGCGCTTGCCGTGCGGGGAGTGCTCGGCCACGTAGGTGGCGGCACCGCCGTACTCGCCGCCGAGCGCCAGGCCTTGCAGCATGCGCAGGGCGATCAGGATCACCGGCGCTGCCACGCCGATGGTCGCGTAGCTGGGCAGCAGGCCGACGATGAAGGTCGACAGGCCCATGATCAGGATGGTGACCAGGAAGGTGTACTTGCGACCGATCATGTCGCCGAGGCGGCCGAACACGATGGCGCCGAAGGGCCGCACCAGGAAGCCCGCGGCGAAGGCCAGCAGTGCGAAGATGAAGGCCGCACCCGCATCCAGGCCGCTGAAGAACTGCTTGGCGACGATCGCCGCCAGCGAACCGTAGAGATAGAAGTCGTACCACTCGAACACGGTGCCGAGCGAGGACGCGAAGATGACCTTCTTCTCCTCCGCGGACATGGGACGGGGCGCGCCGTGCGGCACTCCCCGTGAATCAAGTGTGGCTGCCATTGGTCGTCTCCTTTTTTTCCCACGGCGTGGGGCGTGATGGATTCTTGGAGCGACGACTGACCCGGGGCTTTCGCGAAACTGAATCGATTCTGACGATTTAGGGTGAAACCCGCGGCACGCGTTTCAGGTTGTAAGAAATCAGCGATTGCTGCTGCGCAGCAGCGCGGGGCGGCGGGGCGCGGCCTCCCAGTCCGGCCCCTCGAACCAGGGATTGCCGCGCAGGTAATCGCGCATCATGGCCAGGCCGTCGAAGCCCCAGAACTGGCGGCCGTCGACTTCGCAGGTGGGCACGCCGAAGATGCCGCGCGCGACCGCTTCCTCGGTGTTCGCCTTGAGCTGGGCCTTGACCTCCTCGCTGGCGGGATCGCGCTGCAGGCGCAGCCGCGCCGCGAGCGCCGCCAGCCGGGCAGCATCGCCGGCCTCGCCGCCGCCTTGCCAGACATCGCGAAAGATCGTCTCGGCCACATGGCGGTTGATGTCGCCATCCGTGGTGGTCGCGAGCGCGAGCCGCAGATGCGGCAGCGGGTTGTAGGGATGCGACGCCGGCAAATCGATCGCAATGCCGTGCGCCTGGCCCAGCCACAGCACCTGGCGGTAGGTCCACGCCCGCTTCGACGGGATCTCGGCCGGCCCGAGCTGGCCGTGTTGCTTGAGCAGCGCGCCCAGCAATACCGGCCGGTAGGTCACGCTGTGGCTCAGCCCTTCGAGCGCCTGCGGCAGGTGCTCGAACGCCAGATAGGCGTAGGGAGAGATGAAGTCGAGATGGAAGGTGATGTGCTTCATGGTGCTGCGCAGCCGGTCGGCTTCCTCTCGCTGCCGCGACAAGGTCCGGAAAGACGATCTGCCCGTCGTGCGATCGATGCCCAGACGGCGCGCTTGCCCTCGTCGTCCATCGTGCTCCAGGCGGCGATCTCGTCGAGTGTGCGCAGGCATCCTTCGCAAAGGCCGCTCTGCGCATTCATGCGGCACACCGAGATGCAGGGCGACGCCACCGCCATCACACCACCACCTCGGCGATCGGCGCGCCGGTCAGCGCCTCGAGCTCCTGCGGACGCAGTTGCACCACCGCATGCGGGTGCCCGGCGGCCGCCCAGACCTCGTCGAAGCGGAACAGCTCGCGATCGATCAGCATCACCGGCGCCGTCGCATGGGCGAAGGGCGAGACACCGCCGATCGAGAAGCCGGTCATGCGCTTGACGAAGTCGGCATCGGCGCGCCCCAGCTTGCCGCCGACCAGCGCCTCGACCTTCTTCTCGTCGACCCGCTTGTCGCCCGAGGTCACGACGAGCACCGCCGCCTCGTCGCTCTTGCGGCGGAACACGATGCTCTTGGCGATCTGCGCCACCGAGATGCCGAGCGCATCGGCCGCCTGCTGCGCGGTGCGGCAGGCGTCGTCGAGCATGCGCGGCGGATGCGGATGGCCGCGTTGCTGCAGCAGGCGCGCGACGCGCTGCACGCCTTCGGGGAGGGAGGTCAATTCAGCGCCGCACATGGCCGAAATCGGGTCCGCGTACTGACATGTCCGTCTTCATCGGCTTCACCCCGCGCGCTTCGTCCGGATCGCCTTGGACACGCGCGAGTTCGGCTCGCGGCCCAGCGCCTCGTTGATGTAGACGCCGGCGTCGATCAACCGGTCGAGGTCGATGCCGGTCTCGATGCCCATGCCGTGCAGCATGTAGACCACGTCCTCGGTCGCGACATTGCCGGTCGCGCCCTTGGCGAAGGGACAGCCGCCCAAGCCGCCGACCGAGGTGTCGAACTGCCACACGCCCAGCTCGAGGCTGGCGAGCGTGTTGGAGAGCGCCTGGCCATAGGTGTCGTGGAAGTGGCCGGAGATGTCGTCGATGCCGAAGTGTGCGAGCGTCGCCTCCAGTGCGCGCCGCACTTTGAGGGGCGTGCCGACGCCGATCGTGTCGGCCACGCCGACGTGCTGCACGCCGATGTCCTTCATCAGCTTCGCCAGCATGCCCACGCGCTCGGGCGCGACCTCGCCCTCGTAGGGGCAGCCGACGGTGCACGACATGGCGCCGCGCACGTGGATGCCCTTCTCGCGCGCTGCCTCGGCCACCGGCCGGAAGCGCTCGATGCTCTCGGCGATGGAGCAGTTGATGTTCTTCTGGCTGAAGGCCTCGCTGGCAGCGCCGAAGACCACGATCTCGTCGGGCCACTCCTCGCGCGGCGCGGCGATCGCCGCCTCGAAGCCCTTCATGTTGGGCGTGAGCACCGAATAGCGCACGCCGGGCTTGCGGCGGAGGCCGTGCATCACCTGCGCGTTGTCGGCCATCTGCGGAACCCACTTGGGGCTGACGAAGCTCGTGACCTCGATCTCCTTGAGCCCGGCCTCCTGCAGGCGATGGACCAGGCCGATCTTGACTTCGGCCGGCACGGCCTGCTTTTCGTTCTGCAGGCCGTCGCGCGGACCGACGTCGACGAGCTTGACTTGGGTGGGGAGTTTCATCGGCAGGCCTCGTTCAATGCTTCGGGGATGCGGACATCCGTCCGCGATTTCAGTATCCGCGTTCCCATCCGACCACGCCCGCGACAGGCTCACCGCGCTCCATCGCCTGGATCTTGCGGGCGATCTGTGCGACGGAGGCGCCGCGGACCGTGCGTGCCGAGCCGTGCGGGGTCACGGTGATCTTCGGGTGGCGCCAGAAGGGATGCGCCGCGGGCAGCGGCTCGACCTCGAAGACATCGAGCGTCGCGCCGGCGAGCACGCCTGCGTCGAGCAGGGGGATCAGGTCGGCTTCGACCAGGTGCGCGCCGCGCGCCACGTTGATCAGATAGCCGCCCGGCTTTCCGCCGTTCAGGCGCGACAGCGTTTCGCGATTCAGGATGCCGCGCGTGGCGTCGGTGAGCGGCAGCAGGTTGACCAGCACGCGGCTGGCGCCGAGGAAGGCGCCGAACTCCGCGTCGCCTGCAAAGGCGCGCAGGCCTTCGATGTGCTTCGGTGTGCGGCTCCAGCCGTTGACCGGGAACTCGAACTGTGCGATGGCCTTCGCGACGCGCTCGCCCAGCACGCCGAGACCCATCACGCCGACGGGAAAGTCCTCGCGCTCGCGCGGCTTGCGGAAGCCCCAGCGGCCCTCGCGCGCATCAGCCTCGTACAGATCGAACTCGCGGAAATGACGGATCAGCGCATGGCACACGTACTCGGCCATCTGCACCGACATGCCCGCGTCGTCCAGGCGCACCACCGTGGCACCGGGCGGCAGCTTCAGCTTGAACAGCGCGTCGACGCCCGCGCCGATGTTGAAGATGCCGCGCAGCCCCGGCTGCTCGTCGATGAAGGCCTGGGGGGGCGACCAGACCACGGCATGGTCGGCCTGCGGGGCGCCGGGCGTCCAGTTCTGGACATCGGCGCCGGGCAGCGCCTCGCGCAAGCCCGCGATCCATGCGTCGGGGCGGTTGTCGGTGAGGCAGACGGTGATTCGCATGCCTGCAAGCTTAAGCCGCAATGCGGAGCAACTCCGCGCCTTCGGCCACCTGGTCGCCCGGCACGTAGAGCAGTTCCTCCACGGTGCCGTCGGCCGGCGCGGCGATGGTGTGCTCCATCTTCATCGCCTCCATCACCGCCAGCGCCTGGCCGCGGCTGACCTTGTCGCCGGCCTTGACGGCGAAGGACACGACCTTGCCCGGCATGGGCGCCGTGAGCCGGCCGGCCTCCGCATGCGTGTCGCCGGCATGGGCCATGCGGTCGAGCGTCGCGATGCGGGTGGCGCCTTCGGGCGCGAAGACATGGGTGGCGGCGCCCTCCTCGTAGACATCGAGGGTGCGGCGCAGCCCGTTGAACTGGAGTTCGAGCTGGCCCGCGGGCAGTTCATCGACGACCAGCGCGCCTTCCACGCCGCCCGCCTGCAGCCACAGGCTGCCGTCGCGCTTGTAGCGCAGCAGCGCCTGCTGCTCCTGGCCGCGGAACTCGAAATCGAAGCGGCGCTGGTATTCGCCGAAGCCGCGCCAGCCGTCGCGGCGGGTGAAGGGATCGGCCGTCGCGGCCGAGGCGCGCTCGGCGAGCAAGGCGCGCGCGATGGCGGCGGCCGCCGCCAGCGGCAGGCCGAGCGGCTCGCGGTCGAAGAGCACGGCGCGCTCGCGCTCGATCAGCGCGGTGTCCAGCCTGGCATGGGCAAAGGAATCGGTGCGCAGCACGCCGCGCAGGAACTGCACGTTGGTCGCAACGCCGACGATGTGCGTCTGCGCCAGCGCCGCGTCCAGCCGTGCCAGCGCCTCCTCGCGCGTCGCACCGTGCACGATCAGCTTGGCGATCATCGAGTCGTAGAAGGGCGAGATCGCATCGCCCTCGCGCACGCCGTCGTCGATGCGCACGCGGCTGCGCTGGAATGAGGTGTGCTGCGGCTTGCGGTAGACCCGCAGCGTGCCGGTGGCCGGCAGGAAGTTGTTGTCGGGGTTCTCGGCGCAGATGCGCGCCTCGATGGCATGGCCATTGATCTGCAGCTGCTCCTGCTTCAGGGGCAGCGGCTCGCCCGACGCCACGCGCAGTTGCCACTCCACCAGGTCCAGCCCGGTGATGGCTTCGGTCACCGGATGCTCCACCTGCAAACGCGTGTTCATCTCCATGAAGAAGAAGGTCATGTCGGCACCTGCGCTCGACAGCCCCTCGCTGCGCTGCTCGACGATGAACTCCACCGTGCCCGCACCCACGTACTTCACCGCGCGCGCGGCCGCCACCGCGGCCTCGCCCATCTCGCGGCGCATGGCCTCCGTCAAGCCCGGCGCCGGCGCCTCCTCCAGCACCTTCTGGTGGCGCCGCTGCACCGAGCAGTCGCGCTCGAACAGGTAGACGTAATTGCCGTGGGTGTCGCCGAAGACCTGGATCTCGATATGGCGCGGGCGCTGGACGTACTTCTCGATCAGTACCGCGTCGTCGCCGAAGCTGTTGATGGCCTCGCGCTGGCAGGAGGCGAGCGCGGCAGCGAAGTCGGCGTGCTTCTCGACCACCCGCATGCCCTTGCCGCCGCCGCCGGCGCTGGCCTTGATCAGCACCGGGTAGCCGATGCGCTCGGCCTCGTGCGCGAGCAGGGCCGGGTTCTGGTCCTTGCCGTGGTAGCCGGGCACCAGCGGCACGCCGGCCTTTTCCATCAGCTGCTTGGATTCGGCCTTCAGCCCCATGGCCTGGATGGCGGAGGGCGGCGGGCCGATGAAGACCAGGCCGGCCTCGGCACAGGCGCGGGCGAAATCCTCGTTCTCGCTCAGGAAGCCGTAGCCCGGATGCACCGCCTGCGCGCCGGTCGCCTTGGCGGCCTCCAGGATCTTCTCCCAGCGCAGATAGCTGTCCTTGGGTGCGCTGCCGCCCAGGTGCACCGACTCGTCGCAGGCACGCACATGGTTGGCGTGCGCGTCGGCATCGGAATAGACGGCGACCGTGCGGATGGCCATGCGGCGCGCCGTGGCGGCAACGCGGCAGGCAATTTCACCGCGGTTGGCAATGAGGATCTTTTTAAACATGGTGCATCTCCGCGGTGAAATCGCCTGCGCACGCGATGCGTGCCCTGCAGTTTGGCTTCGCCGCTGCGACGCTTCGCGGCTGGTCACCGCGGCTGGCGATCAGGATCTTCTGGAACATGGGGCGGCTTTCTTGTAGTGAGGCGTGGTTCAGGCGTCGCTGCGCATGCCCAATCGCGCCAGCAGCGCGCGGTCCTTCGCGGCTTGGGGGTTGGCGGTGGTCAGCAGGCGATCGCCGTAGAAGATGGAGTTGGCGCCGGCGAGGAAGCACAGCGATTGCAAGGCTTCGTCCATCTGCTCGCGGCCGGCCGACAGGCGCACCATGGTCCTCGGCATGGTGATCCGGGCCACGGCGATGGTGCGCACGAACTCGAAGGGGTCCAGCGGCTCGGTGCCGGCCAGCGGCGTGCCCTCGACCTGCACCAGGTTGTTGATGGGCACCGACTCCGGGTACGGGTCGAGGTTGGCCAATTGGGCGATCAGGCCGGCGCGCTCCAGGCGCGACTCGCCCATGCCGACGATGCCGCCGCAGCACACGTGGATGCCGGCTTCGCGCACATGGCCGAGGGTGTCGAGCCGGTCCTGGTAACTCCGGGTCGTGATGATCTTGTCGTAGAACTCCGGAGCGGAATCGAGGTTGTGGTTGTAGTAGTCCAGGCCCGCGTCCTTGAGCTGCAGCGCCTGCTCGGCCTCCAGCATGCCGAGGGTGACGCAGGTCTCCAGCCCCATGGCCTTGACGCCGCGCACCATCTCGATGACGGGCTCCAGGTGCCGGTCCTTCGGGCTGCGCCAGGCCGCGCCCATGCAGAAGCGGGTGGCACCGTGGTCCTTGGCGGCCTGCGCCGCCGCCAGCACCTCGTCCAGCGCCATCAGCTTGCTGGCCTGCAGGCCGGTGTCGTGGTGCGCGCTCTGCGGGCAGTAGCCGCAGTCCTCCTCGCAGCCGCCGGTCTTGATCGACAGAAGGGTCGAGAGCTGCACGGTGTTGGCGTCGAAGTTGGCGCGATGCACCTGCTGGGCACGGAACAGCAGGTCGTTGAAGGGCAGGTCGAACAGGGCCGCGACGGCGGCGACGCTCCAGTCGGCACTGTCGGAGATGGCATGGCGGGCTGCCTTGCGATCGATGAAATTGAGGGTCTGTTCCATGGATGTTTCTGTGGATGTGTTCGCGTCAGGCGGCCAGGGCCGCGGTGCTGCGCAGCGCGCGCAGGTCGAGATGACGGGCTGCGACAGCCGCCTCGGGAGAAGCCAGGTGCGGCAGCACGCCGAGCAGCGGCGCATCGAGGCGCCGGCGCAAGGTGTCGACATTGCTTTGCAGCGCCAGCATGTGGGGATCGATGGTGCTGCCGACCCAGCCGGCCAACGCCAGCCCGCGCGCGCGGATCGCCTCGGCGGTCAGCAGCGCATGGTTGAGACAGCCGAGGCGCAAGCCCACCACGAGCACCACCGGCAAGCCCAGCGCCATGGCGAGATCGGCTCCGTCGAGCGCCTCGGCCAAGGGCACGCGAAAGCCACCGGCGCCTTCGACCACCACCGCATCGGCACGTCGCGCCAAGGCCTCGAAGGCCGCGCGCAGGGTCGGAAGCTCGATGCGGACGCCCTCTTCCTGGGCAGCCAGGTGGGGCGACATCGGCGCGCGCAGCAAATAGGGACAACGCAGCGCCAGCGGTGCATCGACGTTGCCCGCGGTCTCGAGCCGCCGCACGTCTTCGTTACACCATGTCCCGTCGATTGCTTCGAGGCCCGCGGCCACCGGCTTCATGCCGACCGCGCGCAGCCCCGATGCGGCCAGAAGCGACAGCATGGCGCTGCTGACCAGCGTCTTGCCGACACCCGTGTCGGTGCCGGTGACGAAACAGTGATGCGTCATGCAGCCTCCCGCGAGGGCTGGGCGAGCACCTGCCCCAGCGCCTCGATCAGCCGCGCGACGTCGTCTGCGCCATGGCTGGCCGACAGCGCGATGCGAAGGCGCGCGGTGCCGGCCGGCACCGTGGGCGGCCGGATCGCGCCGACCCGCAGGCCCAGGGCGTCGAGCTGCGCCGACAACCGCATCGCGCGCGTGTTGTCGCCCACGATCAGCGGCTGGATGGCAGTCGGCGAATTGGGCAGCCAGGCGTTGCCGTCCGCGGGCAGCACGCGTTGCAGGCCCGTGCGCAGTTGCGCGATGCGCGCCTGCAGCTGCGCGCGGCGCCGCGCCCCTTCCTCGCCTTCGATCAGGTCCAGGCTGGCGAGCAACGCATGCGCGATGGCCGGCGGCGCGGCGGTGGTGAAGATGTAGGGCCGCGCGCGCTGCACCAGGTAGTCGATCACGGTGCGGTGCGCGGCGACGAAGGCGCCCGAGACGCCGGCGGCCTTGCCGAGCGTGCCGACCAGCACCAGCCGCTCGGAGCGCAGGCCCGTGGCTTCCAGCACGCCGTGCCCGTTCGCGCCGAGCACGCCGAAGCCATGCGCATCGTCGAGCACCAGCCAGGCGTCGTGGCGCTCGGCCAGCGCCAGCAGGCCGGCCACTGGGGCGATGTCGCCGTCCATGCTGAACACGGCATCGCTCACGATCAGCTTGACCGGCGCATCGCAGGCCGCGAGCTGTGCGTCGAGCGCCTGCAGGTCGCAGTGCGGATAGCGCTCGACATGGGCCTTGGCCAGCCGCGCGCCGTCGATCAGCGAGGCATGGTTGAGGGTCTCGGAGAAGATCACGGCCTCGGCGCCGCCCAGCGTCGACAGCACCGCGAGGTTGGCCATGTACCCGGTGCAGAAGAACAGGCTGCGCGCCTCGGGGATGTGCGGCGCCATCCAGCCGGCCAGGCGCTCCTCGAGCTGCGCATGCGCCCGCGAATGGCCGAGGATCAGGTGCGAGCCGCCGCTGCCCGCGCCGTAGCGCGATGCGCCGTCGGCCAGCGCGGCCGCCAGCGCCGGATGCGCGGCCAGGCCGAGGTAGTCGTTGCTGCTGAAGGCCAGCATGCGGCGCGGCGCCGCGGCGCCGGCCAGCGTGAGAAGCTGCTCGGGGGCGCAGGGCGTCTCGGCGATCAGCCGGCGGCGGCGCAGCGCCTGCGCATCGATCGCGGCGAGCTCGTGCTGGAGGCGGTCAAGCAAGCGCGACATCGCGGGCCTCCTTGGCTGCATGCGGCGCGGCGACCGCGTCCAGGGTGGCCAGCGTGCCCTCGACCAGGCGATCGATCTCGCCGTCGCCGATCGCGTAGGGCGGCATCAGGTAGACGGTGCCACCGATCGGACGCATCAGCAGGCCCTCGCTCCTCGCGGCGAGGTGGAAGCGCTCGGCGAAGCGCTCCCCGGGCTCGCGCACGTCGAAGGCGGTGATCATGCCGCGCTGGCGCAGGTGGTCGACCGGGCGCACGCCCAGCCCCTCCTGCAAGCGCTGCAGGATGCGCGCGGCGCGGGTGCGGTTGCGGTTCAGCACGTCCTCGCGCTCGAACAGATCGAGCGTGGCCAGCGCCGCACGGCAGGCGAGCGCATTGCCCGTGTAGGAATGCGAATGCAGGAAGCTGCGTGCCACGTCGTCGTCGACGAAGCCCTGGTAGATGGCCTCGCGCGTCATCACCAGCGCCAGTGGCAGGTAGCCGCCGCTGATGCCCTTGGACAGGCACAGGAAGTCGGGCCAGATGCCGGCCTGCTCGCAGGCGAAGAAGCTGCCGCTGCGCCCGCAGCCCACCGCGATCTCGTCGGCGATCAGGTGCACGCCGTAGCGGTCGCACAGGGCGCGCACCCGGCGCAGGTACTCGGGGTCGTGCATCGCCATGCCGGCGGCGCATTGCACCAGCGGCTCGACGATCACGGCGGCGATGCCGTCGTGCTGCTCGGCCAGGAGCGCGCCCAGCGCATCGGCCGCGCGCTGCGCCACGGCGGCGGCGTCCTCGCCCGGCTGCGCGCCGCGCGCGTCGGGCGAAGGCACGAGATGCGCATCGCCCAAGAGCGGCGCATAGGCATCGCGGAACACGGCGACGTCGGTCACGTGCAGCGCGCCCAGCGTTTCGCCGTGGTAGCCCTGGCGCAGCGCCACGAAGCGCCGCTTGCCGCCGCGGCCGGCATTGCGCCAGGCATGGAAGCTCATCTTCAGCGCGATCTCGACGGCCGAGGCCCCGTCGGAGGCATAGAAGCAGTGGCCCAGCACGCCGCCGGTCAGCGCGCCGAGGCGCTCGGCCAGCTCGACCGCGGGCGCGTGGGTGCAGCCGGCCAGCATCACATGCGGCAGCACATCGACCTGCTGCTTCAGCGCGGCATTGATGGCCGGATGCGCATGGCCGAACAGGTTGACCCACCAGGAACTGGTGGCATCGAGGTAGCGGCGCCCATCGTGGTCGATCAGCCAGACGCCTTCGCCGCGCGCGATCGGCAGCGGCGGCACGGCGTCGAGGCGACTGCTCTGGGTGCAGGGGTGCCACACATGGCGCCGGCTGCGCTGCTGCCAGTCGGCATTGCGCGAGGCAGCGGTGGGCGAAGGGGACGGAGAAGCAGGACTCAACACAGGGACGTTCCTCGTTCGTTCGGGCCGGGCATCGTAGGCAGCCCGGCGCAGCGCCGCAATCGGGCCATCGCCTGCGAGATGCGCGCCGCTTGCGCGACGTTCGCTGCCGTATGAATCATCTTTGCCTCAACGTCGTGCAACGGTCCGGCATTTCGCCGTCCGTGCTGTTACAAAAAAAGCTAGAGCGGCCCGTCCTCGCGCCGGTGCAGGCGGAAGGCGGGCGTCACGCCGGGATCGGCACGGCCGCTGAAGATGCTCGCCAGCCGGCCGAAGAGCGCGCGCAGGAAGCGCCAGCTCTTGCGGATCAACCAGACGGAGAGCGCCAGCAACGCGACGAAGAGCAGCAGGAACACGAGCGGGTGCGCCACCGCCAGCCACAGCCCGGCCGGCACGAGCCCGTCCTCGACCAGCGAGGCGCCCACGTTGGTGAAGGGTTCGGGCGAGGTGTTGATGGCGGCGCGCGTGGTGGCCTTCGCCACGTGCGCCGTGGCCGCGAAGCTGCCCCCGAGCAGCGCGGCGACGATCGCCATCACCGCATGGTCGGCGCCGAAGACGCTGGCCGCCAGCGCGGCGCCCGCGGGGATGCGGATCACCGTGTGCACCATGTCCCATAGCGAATCGAGGCCGGGGATCTTGTCGGCGAAGAATTCGATGAAGACCATGAAGCCGCTGGCCGCGATCACGACCGGATGCGCGAGCATCTGCAGCCCGCCCGGCAACGGCACCCAGCCCAGGTAGCCGGCCAGGCCGGTGAGCAGCACGACCAGGTACAGGCGCACGCCGCTGGCCCAGCCGATGGCGGCAGACAGGGCGAGCAGCTGAGGCAGGTCGAGCGTGTCCATGGCGCGATGCCTTCATCCCGCAAGCCACGAAGGCTTGCGCTTCTGCAGGAAGGCTTGCACGCCTTCGCGGCCCTCCTCGCTCGCGCGGATGTCGGCGATGCCCTGCACCGTCTTCGCGATGAGCGCATCGTCGATCTGGCGGCCCGCCACGTCGGCGATCAGCTGCTTGCAGGCGCGCACCGCTGCCGGGCTGGCGCCGGTGAAGGCCTTCGCGATCTCGGCCACCTTGGCATCGAGCGCATCGGCCGTTACCACCTCGTGCACGAACCCGATGCGATGCGCCTCGGCCGCGCTGAAGCGCTCGGCGCTCAGGAAGTAGCGCTGCGCGGCTCGCGTGCCCATGGCCCGCAGCACGTACGGGCTGATGGTGGCGGGGATCAGGCCGATCTTCACTTCGCTCAGGCAATACGAGGCGGTGTCCACGCTCACCGCGACGTCGCAGGCCGCCACCAGCCCCATGCCGCCGGCATAGACATCGCCCTGAACGCGCGCGATCACCGGCTTGGGGCTCTCGTGGATGGTGCGCAGCATCTCGGCCAGGCCGCCCGCGTCGGCGAGGTTCTGCTCGTGGGTGAACCCGGCCGCGCGGCGCATCCAGTTGAGGTTGGCGCCGGCGCAGAAAGCGGGGCCGTTGCCGCCCAGCACGATGACGCGCACATCGTTCGCAGCGCCGGCCTGCGAGAAGGCTTCGCTCAGCTCGCGAATGACGACGTCGTCGAAGGCATTGCGCAGCTCGGGCCGGTCGAGCCAGATGCGCGCGATGGCGCCGTCGAAGCTCAGCGCCAGCGTATTGAAGGATGCGCTCATGGGGACTTTGCCTCCTGTTGCAGCAGATAGACCCAGTCGAGCTCGGGGCCCGGCTGGACCATGCCCGTGAGCGCGGCCGTGAGCTGGCCGCGGTGGTGGGTCGCGTGGTTGAACACATGACCGAGCGCCGGCGCGAAGGGAATGCGGACCTGCTCGCCGTTGTTGCGCGTGTAGGCCAGCTCGCCGTCGTAGCGCTCTGGCGCGAGCGTGGCGAGCCACGGGCTCCAGCGCGTCACGGCTTGCGCCAGCGCCTCGCACACGGCCGCGCGCTCGGAGTGCAGCTCGGTGTCGAGCGGGATGCGTGGGGAGCGGCCTTCGGCGAAGCGCGCATACCAGAGGTTGTCGGCGAGCAGCAGGTGGTTGAGCGTGCCGTGCACCGAGCGGAAGAAGAGGCCGCAGTCGCGGCGCCAGTCCGCATCCGACAGGCTCTTCAGGTTGGACGTCAGCAGCTTGTTCGTGGCCCAGACGTGGTAGCGCCCCAGGCTTGCGAAGTAGTTCGGCAACGACATGCGCTTCTCCTTGGTATCACATGCGGAAGATGCCGAATTTCGGCTCCGGAATCGGCGCATGGCGCGCGGCCGCCAGGCCCAGCGCCAGCACGCGCCGCGTGTCGGCCGGGTCGATGATGCCGTCGTCCCACAGCCGCGCGGTGGCGTAGTAAGGGTGGCCCTGCTGCTCGTATTGCTGGCGGATCGGCGCCTTGAAGGCTTCTTCCTCCTCGGCGCTCCACTGCCCGCCCTTGGCCTCGATGCCGTCTCGCTTGACGGTGGCCAGCACGCTCGCGGCCTGCTCGCCGCCCATGACGCTGATTCGCGCGTTGGGCCACATCCAGAGGAAGCGCGGCGAGTAGGCGCGGCCGCACATGCCGTAGTTGCCGGCGCCGAAGCTGCCGCCGATGATGACCGTGAACTTCGGGACGCTGGCGGTGGCCACGGCCGTCACCATCTTGGCGCCGTGGCGCGCGATGCCTTCGTTCTCGTACTTGCGCCCGACCATGAAGCCGGTGATGTTCTGCAGGAACACCAGCGGCGTCTTGCGCTGGCAGCAGAGCTCGATGAAGTGCGCGCCCTTCTGCGCCGACTCGGAGAACAGGATGCCGTTGTTGGCCACGATGCCCACCGGCATGCCCTCGATGTTGGCGAAGCCGCACACCAGCGTCGCGCCGAAGCGGGCCTTGAACTCGTGGAACTCGCTGCCGTCGACGATGCGGGCGATGATCTCGCGCACGTCGAAGGGCTTGCGGGTATCGGTGGGGATCACGCCGTAGAGTTCTTCCGCTGCGTAGCAGGGGGCGCTCGCCGCCGAAGGACCGGGCGCTTGCGCGCGGTCTCGATTCAGGTTCTCCACCGCGGTACGCGCCAGGGCCAGCGCATGCAGGTCGTTCTGTGCCAGATGGTCGGCCACGCCGGACAGCCGCGTGTGCACGTCGCCGCCGCCCAGGTCCTCGGCCGTCACCACTTCGCCGGTGGCCGCCTTCACCAGCGGGGGGCCTCCCAGGAAGATGGTGCCCTGCTCCTTGACGATGATCGACTCGTCGCTCATCGCGGGCACATAGGCGCCGCCGGCGGTGCAGGAGCCCATGACCACCGCGATTTGCGCGATGCCCTGGGCGCTCATGTTCGCCTGGTTGTAGAAGATCCGGCCGAAGTGATCGCGGTCGGGGAAGACCTCGTCCTGGTTCGGCAGGTTGGCGCCGCCCGAGTCCACCAGGTAGATGCAGGGCAGGCGGTTCTGCTCGGCGATCTCCTGTGCGCGCAGGTGCTTCTTGACGGTGACGGGATAGTAGGTGCCGCCCTTCACGGTGGCGTCGTTGCACACGATCATGCAGTCCACGCCGCTCACGCGTCCGATGCCGGCGATCAGGCCCGCGCCGGGCGCCGCGCCGTGGTACATCGCATGGGCCGCGAGCGGCGCGATCTCGAGGAAAGGCGTGCCCGGGTCCAGGAGCTGCGCCACGCGATCGCGCGGCAGCAGCTTGCCGCGCGCGGTGTGCTTGCTGCGCGCGGCCTCGCCGCCGCCGGCCTCGACCTTGGCGAACTGGGCGTGCAGGTCCTCGACCAAGGCACGCATGGCCGCGGCATTGGCCTGGAACTCCGCGGAGCGGGCGTTGAGTTTGGTTTCTAGTTTGGTCATGGTTTGGCGGGTGAAGACGGACATCCGTACGCGAAGGACGCGAAGGTCACGCCGTCTTCTCCTCTCCCAATCCCAGCTGTTCCTTCATCGCCTCGCGGATCTTGAATTTCTGGATCTTGCCGGTCACGGTCATGGGGAACTCCTTCACGAACTCGATGTAGCGCGGGATCTTGTAGTGCGCGATCTGGCCCTTGCAGAACTCGCGCACCTCATCGGTCGTGAGCTGCTGGCCCGGCTTCGGAATGACCCACGCGCAGAGCTCTTCGCCGTACTTCTTGTCGGGAAGGCCGACCACCTGCACGTCCTGGATCTTCGGGTGGCGGTAGAGGAATTCCTCGATCTCTCGCGGGTAGATGTTCTCGCCGCCGCGGATCACCAGGTCCTTGATGCGGCCGACGATGTTGACGTAGCCCTCTGCGTCCATGGTGGCAAGGTCGCCGGTGTGCATCCAGCCCTCGGCGTCGATCGCCTCGCGGGTCTTCTCTTCGTCGTCCCAGTAGCCGTGCATCACGGAATAGCCGCGGGTGCAGAACTCGCCCGAAACGCCCCTCGGCACGATGGCGCCGATCTCGGGGTCGACGATCTTGATCTCGAGATGCGGCTGCACCTTGCCGACGGTGGAGACGCGCTTGTCCAGCGGCGTATCGGTGGAGCTCTGGCAGCTCACCGGGCTGGTCTCGGTCATGCCGTAGGCGATGGTGATGTCGCGCAGGTGCATCTGGCCGACGACGCGCTTCATCACCTCGGTGGGACAGGGCGAGCCGGCCATGATGCCGGTGCGCAGCGTCGAGAAATCGAACTCCTTGAAGCGCGGATGGTCCAGCTCGGCGATGAACATGGTGGGCACGCCGTGCAGGCCGGTGCAGCGCTCGTCCTGCACCGTTTGCATCACGGTCAGCGGGTCGAAACCGTCGTTGGGATAGACGATGGTCGCGCCGTGCGTCAGGCAGGCCAGGTTGCCCAGCACCATGCCGAAGCAGTGGTAGAGCGGCACCGGGATGCACAGCCGGTCTTCGGGCGTGAGCTTCATGCACTCGCCGATGAAGAAGCCGTTGTTGAGGATGTTGCGGTGGGTCAGCGTCGCGCCCTTGGGGAAGCCGGTGGTGCCACTGGTGAACTGGATGTTGACCGGATCGGTCGCCTTCAGGGTCTTGGCGATGTCGGCCACGCGCGGGTCGTCGGCCTTGCCCTTCTCGAGCAAGGCGGAGAAGCGCATGAGGCCCGGCAGTTCCCCGCCCTCGCCGGCCCGGTCGATCCAGGCGACGGTGCGCAACTGCGGCAGGCGCGCGGCCTGCAGCGCGCCGGGCTGCGCGCTCGCGAGCTCGGGCGCCAGCTCGCGCAGCATGCCGACGTAGTCGCTGGTCTTGAAGCGCTGCATCGTGACCAGCGCCTTGCAGCCCACCTTGTTGAGCGCGTATTCGAGCTCGGAGGTGCGGTAGGCCGGGTTGATGTTGACCAGGACGAGGCCGACCTTGGCGGTCGCAACCTGCATGAGCACCCAGGGCACGTTGTTGTGCGACCAGATGCCGACGCGGTCGCCGGGCGCGAGGCCCAGCTGGAGCAGCGCGCCGGCGAGGCGGTTCGATTCGCGCTGCAGCTCGAGGTAGCTCAGGCGCCGTTGCTCGTGCGCGCTGACGAGCGCTTCGCGATCGCCCTGGCGCCGCGCCATGTCGTCGAAGAAATCGCCGATGGTCTGCTCGATCAGCGGGACATCGGTGGCGCCCTTGTCCATGCTTTCAGTCAGTGGCATGTGGTCTCCTTTCAGGTTCTTCGAATACGGGTGCCGAACGCAGAAATCGCGAAGGTTACGCAGAGGGCGCAGAAAAGGCCGGGAGTTTTTTGCTGCGCCCGCTGCGTTCGTTCCCGAATTTCCCTATGCCGTCTCCGCGAACAACTCGCGCCCGATCAGCATGCGCCGGATCTCGCTGGTTCCCGCCCCGATTTCGTACAGCTTGGCATCGCGCCACAGCCGCTCGACCGGAAACTCCTTGGTGTAGCCCACGCCGCCCAGCGCCTGAATCGCCTCGCCGGCCATCCAGGTCGCCTTCTCGGCGGAATAGAGGATGGCACCGGCCGCGTCCTTGCGGAAGGTGCGTGCATGGTCATTGCGGTCGCAGGCCTTGCCCACCGCGTAGACGTAGGCGCGGGTGGCCTGCCAGGTGGCGTACATGTCGGCCAGCTTGCCCTGCATCAGCTGGAACTCGCCGATGCTCTGGCCGAACTGCTTGCGCTCGTGAATGAAGGGCAGCACGGCATCCATGCAGGCGGCCATGATGCCGAGCGGGCCGCCGGAAAGCACTGCGCGCTCGTAATCGAGCCCGCTCATCAGCACCCTGGCGCCCTGGCCCTCGCCGCCCAGCACGTTTTCCTCGGGCACCTCGCAGTTGTCGAAGAAGAGCGGGAAGGTGTTGGAGCCGCGCATGCCCAGCTTGTCGAGCTTGGTGCCGGCCGAGAAGCCCTTGAAGCCCTTCTCCACGATGAAGGCCGTCATGCCGCGGGCGCCCATCTCGGGCTCGGTCTTGGCGTAGATGACCAGGGTGTCGGCATCGCCGCCGTTGGTGATCCACATCTTGCCGCCGTTGAGCACGTAGCGGTCGCCCTTCTTCTCGGCGCGCAGCTTCATGCTGACCACATCGGAGCCGGCGTTGGGTTCGCTCATCGCGAGGGCGCCGACGTGCTCGCCGCTGACCAGCTTCGGCAGGTACTTCTTCTTCTGCGCCTCGCTGCCGTTGCGGTGGATCTGGTTGACGCAGAGATTGGAATGCGCGCCGTACGAGAGACCCACCGAGGCCGAGGCGCGCGAGACTTCTTCCATGGCGACGATGTGGGCCAGGTAGCCCAGCTCGGTGCCGCCGTATTCCTCCTTCACCGTCATCCCGTGCAGGCCCAGCTCGCCGAGCTTCTTCCAGAGGTCGTGGGGGAACAGGTTCTCGCGGTCGATCTCGGCGGCGCGCGGCGCGATCTCGTGGGCGGCGAAGTCCGCCACCGCGTCGCGCAGCGAGTCGATGGTTTCGCCGAGATCGAAATTGAGGCCGGGATCATGCATGGGGGTGTCTCCTGGATACGGGGTCGGCTCGTGCGCGGAAGAATGCCGCGCGGGCAGTCGCAGCTTACGCCGGCCTCCGTTGCATTTGGCGTCACAATGGTTGCATATTGCGCCATCCGCTTCGCGCCCCTTCATGAGCTCCTCGCCTCTCAAGCCTGCCCGCCGCGCGGCCACGCCCATGGCCTTCGTCCGAGCGATCGTGCTGGGCTACGAACGCTACGGCAAGGACCCGTCCCGGGCGCTCGCACAGGCACAGATTGCGCCGCGAGACCTGGCAAACGAGCAGGCTCGCGTGACCGCGGCCCAGTTCGAGACGCTGTCGGGCTATGCGATGCAGGAGCTCGACGACGAGGCGCTGGGCTGGTTCAGCCGCCGCCTGCCCTGGGGCACCTACGGCATGCTCTGCCGTGCTTCGCTGAGTTCGCCTGACCTCGGGGTGGCCATCCGGCGCTGGTGCCGCCATCACCGCCTGCTGACCGAAGACATCGGCCTCGAGCTCAAGGTGGCGGGCGGCGTGGCCACCGTCTCGATCCATGAGCACGTCGCGCTGGGCGCGTTGCGCGAGTTCTGCCTGGTCTCCAATCTGCGCTTCCTGCACGGCTATGCCTCCTGGGTGATCGACTCGCGGGTGTCGCTGCGCGCGGCCAGCTTTCCGTTCGATCCGCCGCCGCATCGCGATGCCTATCCGCTGATGTTCGGCGGCGAGCTGCACTTCGGCGCCAAGGCTGCCAGCTACAGCTTCGACGAGCGCTACCTGGCGCTGCCGCTGCGCCGCGACGAGCAGGCGTTGCGGACCATGCTGCGGCGCGCCCTGCCGCTGACGGTGCTGCAGTACCGGCGCGACCGGCTGCTGGGCCAGCGCGTGCGCGAGCTGCTGCGCGCCCGTGGCCGGCAGGCGGCGACGGCCGAGTCGCTGGCGCAGATCCTGAACGTCTCGGCCCGCACCCTGCACCGCCAGTTGCTGGAGGAAGGCGTCTCGCTCCAGCAGCTCAAGGACGCGGTGCGCCACGAGCAGGCGGCCGAGCAGTTGCGCCGCACCGAGCGGCCCATCAAGAAGATCGCGCTGGCGGTGGGTTTTCGCAATGAGAAAAGCTTTTCACGGGCCTTCCGGGCCTGGGCCGGCGTCACCCCGGGCGCATTCCGGCGCGCCGGCGCAACAGGCGCCGGCGAGGGCTTGCCGGCCGATGGCAATCCGTGACAAAGTTCGACGCGGCGCCGGCTGCCGCTGGTCCTGCGGGCTCCGAACCCGTTTTCTCGCCCTAGGATCGAGGCATGCACATTCCCGACACCGACACTTCCGAATACGCGGCCTTGGTTGAGTTCGCCGCCACGTCGGGACGTTCGCGCAGCCATCCCAACGTCGAAAAGAACGCCGACCAGCTCATCGCTCATTTCTGGTCCGCACGCGCCCATGCCATGACCGAGGCGCTGGGCGCGATGGCCAAGGCCGCCACCGAGCGTCGCGGCTGACCCCGTTCTCCGCCCTCAGCGCAGCACCTTCACGCTGCACGCCTCAGGCCGAGGGGCCTTGCCAGCCGGCTAGCAAGGCCGGCAACGCCGCCATGTCGCTGAACACATGCGCCACCCCCGCCGCACGCAGCGCCTCGGGCCCGCTGTGGCCCTGGTCGGAGGGGCTGTAGCCGAACACGGTGGCGCCGGCCGCGACCCCGGCCGTGGCGCCGGTGACCGTGTCCTCGACCACCGCGCAGCGCACCGGGTCCACGCCCAGGGCCGCGGCCGCGGCCAGGTAGACGTCGGGCGCCGGCTTGGAGCGCGGCGTCTCATGGCCGCTGAAGATCCGGCCCTCGAACGCGTCGAGCAGGCCGATCTTCTCCAGCTGCAGCCGGACCTTGACCCGGTCGGCACCCGAGGCGCAGGCGATGCGGCCTCCGAGGGCACGATGCAGGGCGCGCACGGCGACCGGCGCGCCGGCGATCTCGATGAGCTCGCGGTCCAGCGCCGCATTGCGCCGCTCCCGAAACGCATCGAGCCAATCGGGCGTGACGGTGAAACCCGTTCTGGCCTCGATCAGCGCCGTCTCGTCCTTGACGGCCTTGCCGGTGAAGGTGCGCATCGCCTCCTCCACCGTGAGCTGCCAGCCCAGCTCGCCGAGCATTTCAGCCAGCACGCGGTTGGTGATGGGTTCGGAGTCGACGAGGACGCCGTCGCAATCGAAGAGGACGGCATCGAAGGGGATGGAGGGCATCGGGCGATGGTAAGGCCCCTCCGATGCGAGGACGGGGAGCGGGGTCGGACATCCGTCCGAATGTCCGATCCCTGTTCCGCGCTCAGGCAGCCGGCTGGATCGGGATGTACATCTCGCCGCCCGCAGCCTTGAACTCGGCCGACTTGCCGGCCATGCCGTCGACCACCGCCTCTTCTTCGGCCAGGCCACGCGAGGCAGCGTACTCGCGCACTTCCTGCGTGATCTTCATCGAGCAGAACTTCGGGCCGCACATGGAGCAGAAGTGAGCCACCTTGCTCGAGTCCTTGGGCAGGGTCTCGTCATGGAATTCACGGGCGGTGTCGGGATCGAGGCCGAGGTTGAACTGGTCCTGCCAGCGGAACTCGAAGCGGGCCTGCGACAGTGCATCGTCGCGCGCCCGCGCGCCCGGATGGCCCTTGGCCACGTCGGCGGCATGGGCCGCGATCTTGTACGCGATGATCCCCTGCTTCACGTCCTCGCGGTCCGGCAGGCCCAGGTGCTCCTTGGGCGTGACGTAGCACAGCATCGCGGTGCCGGCCCAGCCGATCATCGCGGCGCCGATCGCACTGGCGATGTGGTCGTAGCCGGGCGCGATGTCGATGGTCAGCGGGCCGAGCGTATAGAAGGGCGCTTCGTGGCAGTGCTTGAGCTGCTCGTCCATGTTGGCCTGGATCATGTGCATGGGCACGTGGCCGGGGCCTTCGATCATGGTCTGCACGTCGTGCTTCCAGGCGATCTGCGTCAGCTCGCCCAGGGTGCGCAGCTCGGCGAACTGGGCCTCGTCGTTGGCGTCCGCCGCGCAGCCGGGGCGCAGGCCGTCGCCGAGCGAGAAGCTCACGTCGTAGGCCTTCATGATCTCGCAGATGTCCTCGAAGTGGGTGTAGAGGAAGCTCTCCTTGTGATGCGCGATGCACCACTTGGCCATGATCGAGCCGCCGCGCGAGACGATGCCGGTGCGGCGGTCGGCGGTGAGGTGGATGAAGGGCAGGCGCAGGCCCGCGTGGATGGTGAAGTAGTCCACGCCCTGCTCGGCCTGCTCGATCAGCGTGTCGCGGTAGATCTCCCAGGTGAGGTCTTCCGCCACGCCGCCCACCTTTTCGAGCGCCTGGTAGATCGGCACCGTGCCGATCGGCACCGGGCTGTTGCGCACGATCCAGTCGCGGGTGGTGTGGATGTTGCGGCCGGTGGACAGGTCCATCACGTTGTCAGCGCCCCAGCGGATCGCCCACACCAGCTTTTCCACCTCTTCCTCGATGCTGGAGGTGACGGCCGAGTTGCCGATGTTGGCGTTGATCTTCACCAGGAAATTGCGCCCGATCGCCATCGGCTCCACCTCGGGGTGGTTGATGTTGGCGGGAATGATGGCGCGGCCGCGGGCCACCTCGTCGCGCACGAACTCGGGCGTGATGAGCTTGGGAATCTGTGCGCCCATCGGGTTGCCGGCCAGCCGCTTTTCGCGCGCGGCGTCGGCCATGTACTCGGCCATCCATTCGCGCTTGCCGTTCTCGCGCAGAGCCACGTACTCCATCTCGGGCGTGACGATGCCGCGGCGCGCATAGTGCATCTGGCTCACGTTGCGCCCGGGCAAGGCGCGGCGCGGCTGGCGCTGCAGCCCGGAGGCGGCGGCGCGCAGTTCGGCGAGCTTCTGCGCATCGCGGTCGGCATGGGTGGCGCCGTCGTCGAGCATCTGGCGGATGCGGCCGATATAGGCTTCGGTGTCGTTGCGCTCGGCGATCCAGGCGCCGCGCACGCTGGACAGGCCGCGGCGCACGTCGATGTCGGCGGACGGGTCGCTGTAAGGGCCGGAGGTGTCGTAGAGCGAGACGGTCTCGCCGTTGGTCAGCAGCACGTCGCGCACCGGCACCCGCACATCGGGCCGCCGCGCGCTCGTGATGGCGCTCTTGGTGGAGGCGGGGAAGGGCTCGCGCGTCAGCGTGAGCAGAGAGGCGAACTTGTCAGGGGCATTCATGCGGGGGCACTCCTTCGGTTGGATGGGTGCTCCGCGATCGCTCCAGGATCGGCGCGGCGGAAATGAGGGTATCCGTGGCCGGGGAGTCGCAGCTCTTCTTCCGCTGGTATGAACCAGATCAAGTTCGCGGGTTCGGCCGGTTGGCCATCTCAGCACGCATCGTGCGCGCACCCCGGAGCGGGACCGATTCTAGGCCCGCCCTGGGCGAAGGATCAAGCGGGATGTGCGGCGATGTCGGGTGTGCCGGCCTCGAGCGGTGCCGGCGCCGAGGCCACCGCCTCGGCAGCGGCCCAGGCGGCGATGCCGCCGGCCAGCACGCGCACGCGCGGCAGGCCGGCCTTCTCCAGCAGTCGCGCGGCGGCGATGGCCGTCTCTTCGTTGGGGCAGTCGCAGAACACCACCAGCTCGCGCGCGGCCCGGAGCTCGGCGAGGCGATCCGGCAGCTCGCCGTAGGTGATGCCGACGGCGCCGGGCAGGACGCGGTCGTCGATCCGGCGCGTTTCGACCGAGCGCAGGTCGACCACGGTGAGGCTGGCACCCCCGGCGAAGGCCTCGCGCAGCGCAGCGGCCTCGATGTGCTGGACGTCCTCGGCCTGCTGCCGCGCGATGCGCCGCTCGCGATAGCGCCAGGCGATGAAGACGGCGAGCAGCAGCGCGCCGACCACCGAGGCCGTGAGCCCGACGCTGGACATCACCGCCAGCACATCCTGGATGGCGGCATGGAACATCCCGCCGAGCGCCAGGAAGCCCAGCGCCCAGATCAGCGCCGCCAGCGTCTCGTAGGCCAGGAAGCGCGTGTTCGACATGCCCAGCGCGCCGGCCATGGGTGGCGCGACCACCGAGACGCCCGGCACGAACTTGGCCGCGATCAGCGAGAGGCCGCCCCAGCGTCCCAGGATGGACTCGCTGCGCCGCACGCAGGTATCGGCCGACAGCGAGATGCGGCAGAGGAAGCGCATGACCCGGTAGCCCCAGCGGCGCCCGGCCAGGAACCAGGCGCCGTCGCCGAGGATGTTGCCGAGCACGGCGGCCAGCAGCACGGCGATGAAGGACAGCTGTCCGCCGATGGCCAGCCCGCCGGCCACGACGAGAAAAGGCGCAGCCGGTACCGGCGCGCCCAGCCGGGTCGCCAGCGTGACCAGAAAGACCACGGCGGTGCCCTGTGCGGAGAGAAGAGCGACGAGATCGTTCATTGCTATTCCGCCGAGCCGGCGCGTCCCGGCGGTGAATCGACCCCGGCGCTGCGCGTCGTCGTGATGCTGCGCAGGTCGATGTCCGAGAAATAAGCCAGGCCATGGCCCTGGGTGTTGTCGGCGTCGGCCGAGACCGCGACCGCCACCACATCGGGCAGGGTGTCGCCGGCCTCGTCACCGAAGGCGCGCTTGTAGTCGGCCAGCAGGTTGCGGCGTTCGCTCACGAAGGCCGCCTTGTTGGCCGCGGCACCGGACTCGAGCACCACCATGCGCATGCGCTGGGTAAAGGCGTTGACCAGGGTGCTGCCCTTGGCTTCCTTCTTGTCCCACACGTAGCACAGGGCCTCGCTCGGCACTTGCTCGCCGGTGGTGCGGCGCGCCAGCGCCAGGCGGGTACGTTCGCCCAGGGAAAGGCGCTCGACGGGCAGGTCGAAGAAGACGCAGAGCTTGGCGGCGCCATCGTCGCCGGAACGGGTGCGCAGGTCGGCGTCCTCCACGAAGGTGTCGACGCGCCACCGCCACGCGAGCGTGGTGGAGGGGTTGAGGGGCACGCGGGTGGCGTGCACCAGGTTGCCGTAGGACTGGTCGGCTTCAACCTTGAGCACCTTCTGGGCGCCCTCCTGGACCACCTCGAAGCGGGTCGGCGTCTTGTTGGGCAGGCTGGTGAAGCGCCAGGGCTGGGGCGCCTGGGCGCCGTGGGCGCTGGAGAAAGGCGTGACCACGACCTCGTCGGCATGGACAGCAGGCGCGGCCAGCCAGAGGGCGACGGCGGCGACAGCGGCGGCCGGCATCGCGCCAATCCAGCGGGATGCGGTCGGGATGATCGTGCTGTACTTTGTCGCCATGGTGCCCTCGGAGTCGGAGTTCTTTCTGAGAATGGAGGGAGTGTGAGGCCGGACGTGCCGCGCATAAAGTAGCCAAAAGGAATCGGACTGTCTCCGATTTGCGCACAATGCCCTGGCCTGCTATCGAATTCGCAGCAATGAGTCCAGGCGGGATCAGGCACGCACCGGCAATTTTCAGGCGCAGGGTCGACTCAGCGCATCACCCCATCGAGGTAGTACCAACGGAGGAGACCGCCCTCCCTTTCCTCGCGCACGAAGCGGCTGCGCTCCGCAAGCCGTGTGGCCGTGCCCGAACGGCTGCGCTGGCGCGCCACGAATTCGACTTCGGCGTGATCGGCATCCCGCTCGACATGCCCGCGCACCTCCAGGCCCAGCCATTTCGCGCCGGGCTCGAAGTCGAGATGCTCCGGGCGATGCGAGGGATGCCAGGTGGCCAGCAGGTAGTCCGCCCGCTCGCGCACGAAAGCGGTGTAGCGGGAGCGCATCAGCGTTTCGGCGTCGGGGGCCGGCGTGCGCGCGAAGTCGTCCAGGTAGCGGCCGCAACAGGCGGCATAGGCGAGCACGTCACCACGGCGGTCGCGGCGACCGCAGGGGCAAGGATCGGGCGTGGGTCGGGGCATGAGGCTTCGGCAGGTTGGCGCATTGTGCAACCCATGAATCGCCCGATGGCGCGTTGCTTGCTCGAGTCATAGGCTCCAGCCCGGACGAGGAGAACGCTCATGTACCTGAAGGCTTCGGAACAGTTGGCGCTGCGCGGCATCTTCGCGCTGCTCGCGGAGAACGCGGGCGAGCGCGAGATCCGCGAGCGCGTGGGTTGGGCGCTGCTGGACCTGCTGCGTGCCGACCAGTTCGCCTCCTTCGTGTGGGATGCGGAAAGCGGCACTTTCGGGAAGTGCGTCGCGCTCAACATGGCGCCCAGCAATCTCGACCGCTATGCGCAGTGGCACCAGCACCACGACCCCATCACCTTCGTGCTGCAGTCGCGCCGCCGTGCGACCCGCGTGACGGAGGTCATGCCACAGCGCGCGCTGATGCGAACCGCCTTCTTCAACGACTTCCTGTCGCGCGACGGCCTGCATTGGGGCATGAACCTGCATGCCTTTGAGGGCGAGCGAGCGCTCGGCGATCTGCGGATCTGGCGGCGACGGGGGCGCGGAGACTTCGGCGCGCACGAGAAGGGGCTGCTGGACCTGGTCGAGCCGGCCTTCGTCGGCGCGTTGCAGCGCGCGCAGCAAAAGGCCTCGCCCGTCGCCCCGCGGGAGGCCCCCTGGGTCGGCCTGAGTGCGCGCGAGCAGCAGGTCGCGCAAGCGGTGTGCGAAGGGTTGACCGACAAGGAGATCGCGCGCCGCATCGGCGTCGGCGTACCGACCGTACGGACCTACCTGCGGCGCATCTTCGGCAAGCTGGGCATCGAGCGGCGCTCGGCGCTGGCGGCCTGGGCGCCGGGGCGCTGAGGCTTCGGCGCCTCGGCGCCACCCTGGCGCTTACTTCGGCGGCGGCAATCGACCCAGCACAGCCTCGATAGCCAGCCCCACCGCCAACAGCCGGCGATCGCCGCCGGCCGGCCCGTCGATCTCCAGTCCCACCGGCAGGCCGCTCGTGGCGCCCAGGCCGGCGGGCAGCTGCAGCCCCGGAACGCCCGCGTTGCTGCCGGGATCGGTGTTCTGAATCAGCAAGCCGAAGTTCTCGATGCTGCTGGACTCGGGCGTGGCGGGGAGCGCAACGCGCGGCACGGTGGGGAAGACCAACGCGTCGAGCCGGTGCTTCTTGAAGGTGTCGCGGTAGAGCTTCTGCAGCGCGGGCCGCGCCTTGCGCATCGCGTTGTCGTAGGCCGGCCTGGCATCGACAACGCCCTGGGCGGCCGGCAGCTTGCGCGGCAGCACCAGGCCTTCGAAGGTGCCCTTGACGTCCGGACTGGCGATGGCCGCGGCCACCTGGCGGATATCGACGCCGGCCCCGTACTTCTGCAGGTAGGCGGCGAGGTCGTCATGAATTTCTTAGAGCGCGACGGGGAAGCTGACGGCGCCATTGAGTTCGGCCAGCTGCGGCATCTCGACGTCGACCAGCGTGACGCCCGCGCTGCGCAGCTTGGCCAGCGCCGCCTCGGTGGCCGCGCGGGTGTCCTCGTCGAGGTTGGCGTAGAAGCCCTGCGCGACGCCCAAGCGGACACGCTTGAGATCCGCCGGAACCACCGGCGCGCCGCCCGCGATCACGCGATCGAGGAGCGCGAGGTCCGCCACCGAGAGCGCCATCGGCCCGGCGGTGTCGCGGGTGTGCGAGATCGGCACGATGCCCTGCTGCGAATAGCGGCCCACGGTAGGACGCAGCGCGGCGCAGCCGTTGAAGGCGCAGGGGATGCGCACCGAGCCGCCGGTGTCGGTGCCCAGCGCCGCCGGCGCCATGCGCGCGCCCAGCGCCGCGCCGTTGCCGGACGAGGAGCCGCCGGCCACGCGAGTCGCGTCATAGGCGTTGCGCACGCCCACCTCGGGCCCGGTCTGAAAGGCCGGGTTGTAGCCGCTGACACCGAAGGCCAGTTCGTGCATGTGGGTCTTGCCCAGCACCACGGCGCCGGCCGCGCGCAGCTTGGCGACCACCGGCGCGTCCGCGCGCGCCACGAAGCCCTTGAGCGCAGGCGTGCCGGCGCTGGCCGGCAGGCCCTGGACCTGGATGTTGTCCTTGATCACCACCGGCAGCCCGCCCAGCGGCTTGCAAGGGCCGCCACGGCGGCGCGCCGCATCGGCAGCCCGCGCCGCCTTCAGGGCACCCGCCTCGTCCAGCGTGATGAAGGCATTGAGCTGCGGCTTGGCCTTGGCCTGGGCGAGATAGGCCATCACCAGTTGCTCGCTGGTCAGCGAGCCGGCGCAGAGGCGCTGCGCGGCTTCGCTGGCCGTCAGCGTGGCGATGTCCAGCGGCGCGTCCTGCGCGCACACGGACGAAGCGAAGGCGGCAGCGCACAGCGCGAGCGCCGCGGTGCGGACGGATGGGAAGCCGGGGTCGATGGGCATGGCGGACGCCTCCGTGGAACGAAGGCCCGATGGTGCGCCGCCGCGCCGTGCTTGTCTGTCATCCGTATCGATGACAGCGCTTGCCGGGTCTCAGGCCAGCGCGCGCTGGATCAGCAGCTTCTGGATGTCGGACGTGCCTTCGTAGATCTGGCACACCCGCACGTCGCGGTAGATGCGCTCCAGCGGAAAGTCGTTGACGTAGCCATACCCGCCCAGCGTCTGGATGGCGGCGCTGCAGACACGCTCGGCCATCTCGCTGGCGAAGAGCTTGGCCATGGCCGCTTCCTTCAGGCAGGGCCGCCCGGCGTCGCGCAGGCTGGCCGCATGCCAGATCAGCTGGCGCGCGGCCTCCAGCTGCGTCGCGCAGTCCGCCAGCCTGAAGCCCACGGCCTGCTGCTCGAAGATCGGATTGCCGAAGGCCTGGCGCTCCTTGGCATAGGCCAGCGCCACCTCGAAGGCGCTGCGTGCCATGCCCACGCTCTGCGCGGCGATGCCGATGCGGCCGCCCTCCAGCGCGCCGAGCGCGATCTTGTAGCCCTCGCCTTCCTGGCCGATCAGGTTCTCGGGCGGGATGCGGCAGGCGTCGAAGTTGATCTGCGCGGTGTCGCTGGAGTGCTGGCCCAACTTGTCCTCCAGCCGTGCGACGGTGTAGCCCGGCGCGTCGGTCGGCACGATGAAGGCGCTCATGCCGCGCTTGCCCGCGCCCTTGTCGGTGACGGCGATCACGATCGCGACCTGCCCGTTCTTGCCGCTGGTGATGAACTGCTTGACGCCGTCGATCACCCAGCCGTCGGCATCCTTGCGCGCAGTGGTGCGCAGCGACGAGGCATCGCTGCCGGCCTGCGGCTCGGTCAGGCAGAAGGCGCCCAGCATCTGGCCCTGCGCCAGCGGCTGCAGCCATTGCTTCTTCTGCTGCGCGTTGCCGTAGCGCATGAGGATGGCGTTGACGGGACAGTTGGTGACGCTGATGGCGGTGCTGGTGCCGCCGTCGCCGGCTGCGATCTCCTCCAGCACGAGGGCCAGCGTGAGGTAATCGAGGCCGGCTCCGCCGTCTTCTTCCGGCACGCAGATGCCGTAGGCGCCCAGCGCCGCGAGGCCCGCGTGGGCTTCCCTCGGAAAGAGGTGCTCGCGGTCCCAGCGCGGCGCGTTCGGCCAGAGCTCGGCCTGCGCGAAGGCGCGCACCGCGTCGCGGATGGCTTCCTGGTCGGAGGTCAGCAGCACGGCGACTCCTCGACGGAAGCGGTGGCGAGCAGCGCGGCGAGCGCCTTGCGGTGGAAGGCCGGATGCATGAAGGATGTCTCCGAGAGTGGGGAATGGGTCATTCTAGAAAGCGTTCGCCCTGTCTCGACCCGGCGCGCCGCGGGCCAAGAAATGTCATGGGCTGCCGAAGAAACGGCAAAAAGTGTCAGTCGGTGCGGGATTCCGTCAGGCTGCCAGCAGGGCCGCGGCGGCGCGCGCGATGGCCCTCGCGTTCAGCTGCGCCGAGGTGCGCAGCACGCCCTGCCAGTAGCGCTCGACGGCCGCGAGGCCGCCGGCCTTCTCCTGCTGCTCGAAAGGGATGTGGAGCGACCAATCGGTGAGGCCGAGAAAATGAGCGCGAAAGACCTCGCCATGGAATTCTGCGGTCTCTTCCGCCGTGACGTCGCGGGTGACCAAGGGTCCATGGTCGAACTGCAAGGCCAGCGCGTCGAGGTAGGCGCAGGCCATGGCAAGGCGGATCTGCGTGAGCTCGGCAGCCTTCAGCCCCTGCGCGGTTTCGAGACGCAGGCCGGGCACCGTGCCGGCGTATGCCGAAGCCCCGCCGTCGCCGCCGACATCGCCCGCAGCCCAGCACGCATAGTGAAAGCCACGATCCGCGAGATAGCTGTAGACCGAGGCGACGCGCCCTTGACCGAGCATCAGGCGAACCTTCTTGAACTGGGCCTGCGAAATCGGTGAGGGCATAGACAAGAACTCCAGCATCGGCAAGTTGCGCATCGAAGGACGGCGTCCTTTTTTCGAGGGTCGGACAGCGCCTTCGCACTGCCGCAACTGCAGTATTCGTGCCCACGCCCGTTTCAGACCAGTTCGAGCGCCACGGCCGTGCCCTCGCCGCCGCCGATGCACAGCGTGGCGACGCCGCGCTTCTTGCCCTTTTGCTGGAGCGCATGGATGAGCGTGACCATGATGCGCGCGCCGCTGGCGCCGATCGGGTGGCCCAGTGCGCAGGCGCCGCCATGCACGTTGACCGCCGCATGCGAGACGTCGAGTTCGTGCATCAGCGCCATCGGCACGACGGCGAAGGCCTCGTTGACCTCCCACAGGTCCACGTCCTTGACGCCCCAGCCTGTCTTCTTGAAGAGCTTGGCCACGGCGCCCACCGGCGCGGTCGAGAACCACTCGGGCTGCTGCGCGTGCGTGGCATGGCCGACCAGGCGCGCGATCGGCTTGGCGCCCAGCTTCTTCGCGGTGCTCTCGGTCATCATCACCAGCGCGGCGGCGCCGTCGTTGATGGAAGAGCTGGAAGCGGCGGTGATGGTGCCGCCCTCTTTCTTGAAGGCCGGCTTGAGGGTGGGGATCTTGTCGAGCTTGACCTTGCCCGGGCCTTCGTCGATCTCGACCAGCGTCTCGCCGCCGCGGCCCTTGACCAGCACCGGCGCGATCTCGGCTTTGAAGGCACCCGAGGTGGTGGCGGCCTTGGCGCGCTCCACGGAGGCGATCGCGAACTCGTCCTGCTGCTGGCGCGTGAACTTGTACTTGGCCGCGCAGTCCTCGCCGAAGGTGCCCATGGAGCGGCCGGGCTGGTAGGCGTCTTCCAGGCCGTCGAGCATCATGTGGTCGAAGATGCGGTCGTGGCCCATGCGGTAGCCGCCGCGGCCCTTGAGCATCAGGTAGGGCGCGTTGGTCATGCTCTCCATGCCGCCGGCCACCATCACCTCGTGCGTGCCGGCGAGCAGCAGGTCGTGCGCGAGCATCGCAGCCTTCATGGCCGAGCCGCACATCTTGCTGAGGGTGACGGCGCCTGCGCTGTCCGGCAGGCCGCCCTTGTAGGCCGCCTGGCGTGCCGGGGCCTGGCCCTGGCCGGCCATCAGGCAGTTGCCGAACAGCACCTCGCCGACCGTGTCGGGCGCGATGCCCGCGCGTTCGACGGCCGCCTTGATCGCCACCCCGCCCAGGTCGTGCGCGGCGAGGGATGAGAAGTCGCCCTGGAAGCCGCCCATGGGGGTGCGGGCGGCGCCGACGATGACGATGGATTCGGACATGAAAAGCTCCTTGTGAAGTCGAAAAAAATTCAGAAGTACGGCGCGTGGCCATCATGCTGAAAGCGCTGCGCCTCGTCGTAGGGAAAAACATCGAGCATCTGCCCAGCCAGGATTCGCTCCTTGTGGCTCTGCCAGAAAGCGGCGTCGAGCAGGTCGGCGTGATGGGCCATGAAGGCATCGCGCACCGCCGGGTTGCCGAGCAGGAAGGGGCCGAAGGTCTCGGGGAACACGTCCTTCGGGCCGACCGAGTACCAGACCTCGCCGCTCAACTCGTCCTCCTCGTAGCGCGCGACCGGCACGCGGCGGAAATTGCACTCGGTGAGGTACTCGATCTCGTCGTAGTCGTAGAACACCACCTTCCCCCCGCGCGTGACGCCGAAGTTCTTCCACAGCATGTCGCCGGGGAAGATGTTGGCCGCGACCATGTCCTTGATGGCATTGCCGTATTCGATGACCGCGTGCTCCAGCTGCTTGCTCGCCCGGTGGGCGTGCTCGGGATGCTCGAGCTGGTCGAAGGCCTCCTGCAGGTAGATGTTGAGCGGGATCATCCGGCGCTCGATGTAGACGTGCTTGAGCACCACTTCCATTTCCCCGTTGCCATCGCGGTCGCCGATCTCGAGCTGGCTGGGCGCGAACTGCCTGATCTCCTCGATCAGCTCCGGCTCGAAGCGGTCCATCGGGAAACCGACGTCGCTGTACTCCAGGGTATCGGCCATGCGGCCCACGCGGTCGTGCTGCTTGACCAGCATGTACTTGCTCTTGATCTGCTCGCGGGTGGTGTCCTTCTGAGGCGGGTAGAAATCCTTGATGACCTTGAACACGTAGGGGAAGGAAGGCAGGTCGAACACCAGCATCACCATGCCCTTGATGCCGGGCGCGCTGCGGAAGCGGTCCGTCGAATAGTTCAGGTGGTAGAGGAAGTCGCGGTAGAAGAGCGTCTTGCCCTGCTTGGCCAGGCCGAGGGCGTTGTAAATTTCTGCGCGCGGCTTCCTCGGCATCAGCGAGCGCAGGAACTGCACGAAGGCCGACGGCACCTCCATGTCGACCATGAAGTAGGCCCGCGCGAAGCTGAAGAGCATCTGCAGGTCTTCCTCGCCGAAGAGCGCCGCGTCGATGTAGAACTTGCCGGCGCGGTCGTGCAGGATCGGCAGCGCGAACGGCAGCTCCATGAAGCCGTTGATGATCTTGCCCACCACGTAGGCGCCCTTGTTGCGATAGAACAGCCCCGACAGCACCTGCAGCTGGAAGTTGGCACGCAGCTTGACCTGGTGGAAGCGCCCGAGGATGGCGGCCGCGACGCGCTCGGCATCACGCGCAATGTCGGCGAAACGGCCCTGCAGCGCGTAGTCCTCCAGCAGCTGGCGCACCGTGTCGGCCAGCGTGTGCTGCTGAGGGTAGTAGGCGCGATAGGTGGGCGCGCCGCGCGGCTCGAGGTACTCGGTGCTGATCGCCGGGCGCACGAAGATGAAGTCGTTCTGGAAGTAGGCGCGGTGCAGGATCTTGGTGGTGACCGAATTGAAGAAGGTTTCGGCCAGCTCGGGCTGATGGTGCTCGACCAGCAGGCCGATGAAGTGCAGCTTGACCTGGTGCCAGACGTCCATGGGCTGCTCGCCGGCCTTGAACTCCTTCTCGAGCCGGGCCACGGCCTCGCTCACGCGCAGGTCGTAGAACTCGATGCGCTCGCGCTGCGCCCGCTGCTGCCCGTGCCAGTCGGCGGTCTCGAAGCGGTGCTTGGCGCGTGCCGACTCGGCGCGGAACAGGCGGTAGTGCCGGTCGAAGCCGTCGCGCATCGCCTTGGCGATGTCATAGGCGAGCGGTGAATCGAGGCGCTGCGGGAACATGGCTCGGAATCAGGCCTCGGCTTGTGCCGGATCGGCATCGCTCTGGGGCTCCTCGGCCCGCTTGCTCCATTTGTAGCGGATGCGCTGCACGGCGGCCTTGTACAGCGAATCGATCGGCTTGATCCCGTTGATCGTCATGCCGAGGTCCTGCAGCAGCCCGTCGTGCACGCCGAAGGCCCAGCCATGGATGGACGCGGACTGTCCACGGCTCCAGGCGTCTTCCATCACGGTGCTGACCGCCACATTGACCACCTGCTCCGTCACGTTGAGCTCGCACAAGGCATCGGCACGCAGTTCTTCCGGCAGGGAATTGAGCAGCACGCGATGCCGGTCGCGCACGTCCTGGATGTGGCGGATCCAGTTGTCGGCCAGTCCGATGCGCGCGCCCTCGAGCGCCGCCTTGACGCCCGCGCAACCGTAGTGGCCCACCACCATGATGTGCTGGACCTTGAGCCGCTCGACCGCGAACTGGATCGCCGACAGCGCATTGAGGTCGGAGTGCACCACGATGTTGGCGACGTTGCGGTGCACGAACACCTCGCCGGGCTCCAGCCCAGTGATCTGGTTGGCGGGCACGCGGCTGTCGGAGCAGCCGATCCACATGTACCTCGGTGTCTGCTGCTTCACCAGGCTGGTGAAGAAGCCGGGACGATCACGCTCCATGCGCGCCGCCCAGGTGCGGTTGTGGGCGAACAGATCCTCGAGGTTGCCGGGTTCGTTGTTGTCCATGGTCTTTGCGTGTTGGTTGAAGGGGAATGGGCCTTATCGCGCCTTGGCAGATCTGGCAGCCCGCGCGAGTGCGGCGCGGGCCTGCTTTTCCTGGGTGCGGATTTCGGCGAGGTTGGCTTGCAGTTCTTCCAGCTGCGCCTCGAGCTGAGCGCGGTGGCTGCCGAGCACCCCGAGGAAGCGCTGCAGCTGCGGCGCGGTGTCGCGCGGGCTGTCGTACATGTCGAGGATTTCCTTGGCTTCGTTCAGCTTCAGGCCCAGGCGCTTGGCGCGCAGCGTGAGCGTGAGGCGCGCCCGGTCGCGCGCGGTGTAGACGCGCTGCTGCCCGGCGCGCTGGGGGGCGAGCAGGCCCATGTCCTCGTAGAAGCGGATCGCGCGCGTGGTGAGGTCGAACTCCCTGGCGAGTTCGCCGATGGTGAAGGTCTGCGAGGACATGCGTTCGGTCGGAATATCGCGGGTGACAGCAGTTTCGGGCCCGACTGCCTACAATGATGGGTCTTCCCATGACGTTTACGTTAACGTCAATCCTACATGAACTTGCTCGAACGCGAACTCCACTACCCCTACGGCGACACGCTGCCGGCGCCGGGCCGGACCTTCGAGGTGGCACCGGGCGTGCGCTGGCTTCGCATGGCACTGCCCTTTGCGCTCGACCACATCAACCTCTGGCTGCTGCGCGACAGCATCGACGGCGTGGAGGGCTGGACGGTGGTGGACTGCTGTATCGCGCACGAGGCCTCGCGCGCGCAGTGGGAGCAGATCTTCGCGCAGGAACTCGAGGGGCTGCCGATCCTGCGCGTGATCGTGACGCACATGCACCCCGATCACATCGGCCTGGCCGATTGGCTGTGCCAGCGCTGGAATGCGCCGCTGTGGATCAGCTCGACCGACTACCACGTGGCGCGCGTGCTCACCGGCAGCGGCGACACGCTGGCGGGCGGCGACGCGGCGGCGGACTTCTTCGTGTCGCATGGCCTGGCCGATGCCGGGGCGCTGGCGGTCATCCGCGGCCGCTCCAGCTACTACGCGGACATGGTGCCCTCGGTACCGGCACGCTTCGTGCGCCTGCTCGACGGCGCCACGGTCCGCATCGGCGGGCGCGACTGGCGCTGCATCAGCGGCTACGGCCATGCGCCGGAGCACATCTCGCTGTACTGCGAGGAGATCCAAGCCCTGCTGGGTGGCGACATGATGCTGCCGCGCATCTCCACCAACGTGAGCGTTCATGCGGGCGAGCCCGAGGCCAACCCGCTGCGCTTGTTTCTCGACAGCATCGAACGCTTCAACGCGCTGCCGGCCGACACGCTGGGGCTGCCCTCCCACGGCAAGCCCTTCACCGGCATCCACCAGCGCGTGAAGCAGCTGCAGGACCACCACCGCGACCGCCTGGCCGAACTGCTGGAGGCCTGCACGGCCCGGCCTCTCAGCGGCGCGGAGGGCCTGCCGATCCTGTTCAAGCGCGCGCTCGACGTGCACCAGACCACCTTCGCCCTGGGCGAAACCGTGGCGCACCTGCACCTGCTGTGGTTCGACGGACTGCTGCAGCGGCGCAAGGGAGAGGACGGCGTCTGGCGCTTCGGCGTCCCTTCATGATCGCCGCTCGGCCGCCCGGGGGCGATCGCACCGCAGCCACAGGCGAAGACGAAGGTTCCCCGACCACCCTGCACCAGTTGCGTCGTGGCGAGCTGGCCGGCGCGCGACGGCTGGTCCTGCGCTGCGGTCTCACCGAATTTCCGCGCGAGATCTTCGCGCTGGCCGACACGCTGGAGGCGCTCGACCTCTCGGGCAATGCACTGTCGACGCTGCCCGAGGACCTCGGCAGGCTGCATCGCTTGCGCGTGCTCTTCTGCTCGAACAACCGTTTCACCGAGTTGCCCGCCGCGCTGGGCCGGTGCGGCAGCCTCGACATGGTCGGCTTCAAGGCGAATCGCATTCGCAAGGTGCCGGGAGAGGCGCTGCCCCCCGCCCTGCGCTGGCTGATCCTCACCGACAACGAGATCGAGGCGCTGCCGCCCGCCATCGGTCGCTGCACCCGGCTGCAGAAGTTGATGCTGGCCGGCAATCGCCTTCAGGCCCTGCCGGCCGAGCTCGCGGCCTGCCGCGCGCTGGAGCTGGTGCGCATCTCGGCCAACCGGCTCGAGGCCCTTCCGGACTGGCTGCCGGCCCTGCCACGGCTCGCATGGCTGGCCTTCGCAGGCAACCCTTTCGACGATCGCGCCGAGACGGCCGCGGTGGAGGCCGCGACGATCCCGGCGATCGACTGGCGGCGCCTGTCGCTGCGCGACACCTTGGGCGAAGGCGCGTCCGGCGTGATCCGCCGCGCCGACTGGATGCAGCCGGACGGCCGCGCCCGGCCGGTGGCCGTGAAGCTGTTCAAGGGCGCGGTGACCAGCGATGGCTGGCCGCACAGCGAGATGGCCGCCTGCATCGCCGCCGGCGCGCATCCGAACCTGATCGGCGTCGAAGGCCGCATCCACGACCACCCCGAAGGCACGTCCGGCCTCGTGCTGGCCCTGGTGGACCCGCGCTTCCGCAACCTGGCCGGGCCGCCAAGCCTGGCGTCCTGCAGCCGCGACGTCTATGCCGAGGAGGCCGCCTGGCCGCTGGCGGCCGCGCGGCGGCTGGCGTGCGGCATCGCCTCGGCCGCCGCGCAGCTGCATGCCCACGGCATCCTGCACGGTGACCTCTACGCCCACAACATCCTGTGGGACGGTGAAGGCAACGGCCTGCTGGGCGACTACGGCGCCGCTTCCTTCCTGCCGCTCGACGGGTCCGAGCAGGCCCTGGCGCTGCAACGCGTCGAGGCGCGCGCCTTCGGCCTGCTGCTGGAAGAGCTGCGCTCGCGCTGCCGGCCTGCGGATGATTCGGAGCGCGCCGTGCTGGCGCGATGGGCCGAGCTCCAGGCACGCTGCACCCAGCCTCAAGCCGGCGCGCGGCCCCTGCTGGACGAGATCGCCGCGGCCCTGGCCGCCGACTGAGGCCGCCTGCATGGCCGCCGCGCCGCTCCCCACCCGCGACGGCGTCGGCCCCAGCCGCGTCGCGCTGCCGCCGGGTCCGTGGGGCACCATCGCCGAATTCCTGGTGCAGCGCTTCGCGGCCATCCCGCGCGCCACCTGGGAAGCGCGCATTCGCGCAGGCGAAGTGGTGGACCAGCACGGCGTCCCCGTCACACCGACGCGCCCCTACCAGCCGCGGCTGCACGTTTTCTACTACCGCTCGCTCGACAGCGAGCGACCCGTGCCCTTCGAGGAGACGGTGCTCTTCCGCGACGAGCACCTGCTCGCGGTGGACAAGCCGCATTTCCTGGCCGTGGCGCCGGTGGGCAAGTACGTGCAGCAGAGCCTGCTGGTGCGCCTGCAGCGCAAGTTGGGCCTGGACCAGCTCGCACCGCTGCACCGCATCGACCGGGAGACCGCCGGCGTGGTGCTGTTCTCGGTGCAGCCGGCCACGCGCCATGCCTACCATGCGCTCTTTGCCGAGCGCGCCATTGCCAAGCACTACGAGGCCATCGTCACCTGGCACGGCACGCCGGCCCTGCCCGCCGTGCGCCGCAGCCGCCTGGTGGACGACACGCATTTCATGCGCATGCGCGAGGTGGAAGGCGAGCCCAACAGCGAGACCCGTTTCGAACTGCTGGAAGCCCGCGATGGCTGGGCCCGACTGCGTCTTTCGCCGGTGACCGGCCGGCGCCATCAGCTGCGGGTGCACTGCGCCGCACTGGGCCTGCCGATCCGCGACGACACCCTCTATCCAACGCTGCTGCCCGAGGGTGCCGAAGACTTCGACCGGCCGCTGCAGCTGCTGGCCAAATCGCTGGCCTTTTGCGATCCGCTCGACGGGCGGCCGCGCGCGTTCGAAAGCCCCCGCTCGCTCTTCCTGTGAACGCGTCCCATCGCTCCCGACAAACCCGGTTCGACCAAAGTCTTAGCCCGTTCAATCCGGGCCTGTTCTGATGAATACTCCGATTTCGATGAACGTACTGATGATCGACGACCACGTGATGTTCCTGCAGGGCATGAAGAACCTGCTGAACGTCCTGGTCCCCGAGCTGCGCGTGGAGACCGCCGGCGACATGAGCAATGCGATCAAGCTGGTGGAACTGGCCGAGTACGACCTCGTGCTGCTGGACTGGCACCTGGCCGACTGCAATGGCGAGGAATCGATCCGCCGCCTGCGCGACGCAGGCTGCATGGCGCGCATCGTGGTGCTGTCCGGCGACACCAACGCCACCATGATCCGCAACACCGTCGACCTCGGCGCGGCGGGCTTCATCCCCAAGAAGTACAGCTCGGAAATGATGGTCGCGGCCCTTCAGCAGGTGCTGGCCGGCCGCATCTTCCTGCCGCTGGAAACCCTCAACGCGGCGCCTCCGCCTGCGGTGGAAAACCCCGCGTCGGCGAGCCCCGACCCGCGGCTCGCCGGCCTCACCCCGCGCCAGATGGACGTCTATCGCGCGGCCGCGCGCGGCCTGCCCAACAAGCTGATCGCGCGCCAGCTCGACATCGCCGAATCCACCGTCAAGGCCCACCTCACTGCCGTCTACATGGCCCTGGGCGTGCGCAACAGGACCGAGGCCGCCTACCAGGCCTCGCGCGAGGGCGTGCGCATTGACTGAAGCCGCATCGGCGCCGCTGCCGCTGGCCGGGACCTCGCGCGAAGCGCGCATCGGACGGCGCATCCTGGAGCGCCGTCTGCAGCTGATCCTCGAATATTCGCGGCGCCTGCCGCTCAACTACCTCGGCTACATCCTGGTCGCCTTCATCGTCTGGCGCCAGGGCGTGCAGCTCTGGCCGTGGCTCTGGCTGGCGCTGACCGGCGCCGTCATGGTGTATCGCTGGCGCCTGGGCCTGGCAGTGGAGCGCGTCGAGCCCGAGCTCCAACTGCAGTACCTGCCGCGGCTTCTGCGCGGCTTCGACTTCAACGGCGTGTCGACCGCCAGCATCGTCCCCTTCGCCTTCTACGCGCCCGGGGACTTCGCGCCAATGGCCGTGGCCGCCGTGCTGATGGCCGGCTGCACCATCGGCGCAGCCTCGGTCGCCGGCTCGCAGCGCGCCTTCGTCGGCTTCTGCACCTTGACCTTCTGTTTTCTCGCGGGCGGCTGGGCCTGGCGCGGCAGCGCCGTGGGCTTCATGTTCGCGGCCGGCATCGTGCTCGTGTACTTCATGCTGCTCGCCACCGTGCGGGACCAGGGCCGCATGCTGCACAAGCTCATGAGCGTGCTCGATGACAACGCCCTGCTGTCCGAGGTCGTGCGCCAGGAGCGCGACCGCGCCACTGCCGCCAGCGAGGCCAAGACCCGCTTCTTCGCGGCGGCCAGCCATGACCTGCGCCAGCCGCTGCACGCGCTGTCGATCAACGCGACCACGCTGGACATCCTGGCGCGCCGCTCACCCGATCCGCTGCTCAAGGAGGTGAGCCGCGGCATCGGCAGCGCACTGCGGCAGAGCAGTGGCCTGCTCGACGGCTTGCTGGACATCTCGCGCCTGGACGCCCACACCATCGAAGCCCGGTTTGCGCCGCACGACATCGGCGCGGTGCTGCGCGCCTCGCGCGACGAGTACGCTGCACTGGCGGCGCAGCAGGGGTTGTTCCTCAAGGTGACGGCGCCGGAGACGCCGTTGTGGGGGCTGACGGATGCCGACCAGCTGATCCGCATCGTCGGCAACCTGGTGAACAACGCGATCAAGTTCACCACCCACGGCGGCGTGACGCTGTCGGCCGAAGCCGCCGGCGACGGCCGTGTGCGGGTGCGGGTGAGCGACACCGGCCCCGGCATCCCGGAAAGCGAGCGCGAGCGGGTGTTCGAGGAGTTCTATCAGATCGGCAATCCCTCGCGCGACCGCAGCCAGGGCCTGGGCCTCGGCCTGGCCATCGTGCGGCGCACGGCCGAGCTGCTGAAGATCGAGATCGGCCTGGACAGCGCGACGGGCAGCGGCACCACCTTCACCCTGCACATCGCCCCCGCCGCGCCGATGGGCGAAAGCCCTCCGGAAGTCGCGACCGCTCTGGCGCGCTCCTTCGACGGCACGCGCCTGGCTGTGCTGCTGGTGGACGACGAGGCCGAGGTGCTGTCGGCGATGTGCACCTACCTGCACCAGCTGGGCTGGTCGGTCAAGGGCGTTGCCACCGGCGCCAAGGCGGAGCAGGCCCTGGCCGAGGGCTTCGAGCCCGACGTGATGGTGGTGGACTACCGGCTGCGCGAGGAAACCGGCCTGGACGTGATCGAGCGCGTGCGCTCGCGCCGGCCATTGCTGCCGGCGGTGATCGTGACCGGCGAGACCGCGCCCTCGCGCTTTCGCGAGCTCTCGACCGTGGCGGCGCGCATCCTGCACAAGCCGCTGGACGGCAACAGGCTCGCGCGCACGCTGCAGGAAGTGGTGCTGGCGCTGGACGAGGAGGCGTCGGAGGCCGTGGCGCCTAGGTGACGCGCGCAGGCGTCCATCCGCTCTAAGCTTGTCTTCGACACATCGGAGACAAGTGCATGGATACCACCCGACTCTTCTCGCTCTCGGGCCGCACGGCCCTGATCACCGGCGGCTCGCGCGGCATCGGCCGCATGATCGCCGAAGGCTTCCTGGCGCAGGGCGCGCGCGTCTACATCTCGGCACGCAAGGCCGAGGCCTGCGACCGGACGGCCAGGGAACTCTCTGCCTTCGGCCATTGCGTCTCGCTGCCGGCCGACGTGTCGACAGTCGAAGGCGCCAAGTCCCTCGTCGCGGCCTATGCGAAGCACGAAGACACGCTGGACATCCTGGTCAACAACGCCGGTGCCGCCTGGGGCGCGCCCTACGACGAGTTCCCCGAGAGCGGCTGGGACAAGGTGGTGGACCTCAATCTCAAGACGCCCTTCTTCCTGACGCAGGCGCTGACGCCGATGCTCAAGAAGGCAGCGACCGACCACCTCGCGAAGGTGATCAACATCGCGTCGATCGACGGCATCTCCGTCAATCCGCAGGAAACCTATTCGTATGCGGCGAGCAAGGCTGGCCTGATCCAGCTCACGCGCCGCATGGCGCTGCGGCTGGCCCAGGAGCGCATCGTCGTCAGCGCCATCGCACCGGGCGCCTTCGCCTCCGACATGAACAAGGTCGCGCGCGACCACGGCGACGAGATCAAGGACCGCATCCCGGCCGGCCGCATCGGCGAGCCGGAGGACATGGCGGCAGCGGCCATCTACCTCGCTTCGCGGGCGGGAGACTACGTGCTGGGGTCGACCCTGGTGGTCGATGGGGGCGTGACGCACGCGCGGTAGCGCGGGTGGAAACACGGGAACCGAAACCTTCGCATCCTTCGGGTACGCATGTCTGCCTTGTTCGGCTCCGCAATCACCACTTGGGAACCGGCTGGTCCTTGAGCTGCTGCCGCAAGTCGCCATAGTCCGGCACCACCGTCTCCACGGTCTCCCAGAAGCGCGGGCTGTGGTCCATCACGCGCAAATGGGCGAGCTCGTGGGCGACCACGTAGTCGATGACCGGCATCCGGAAATGCACCAGGCGCCAGTGCAGGCGGATCGCGCCGTCGGCGCTGGCGCTGCCCCAGCGCGTCGAGGCGTTCGACAGGGTCAGCTTGTGCCAGGCCACGCCGAGGCGCGGCGCGAAATGGTCCAGCCGCTCGGTGAAGATGCGCCGCGCCTGGCGCATCAGCCAGGCCTGTGCGGCATCGCGGATCTGGGTCGCGCTGGCGTTGTTCGCGAGCGCGAGGCGCAGGACGCGCGTCTCCGCGCCCGTGCCCACGTCGAGCATCGCGCCCGCGGTCTCGAAGCCGTGGTGGGGATCGAGCCGCACGAGCACCGGCTCGCCCAGAAAAGGGAAGCTCACGCCGTCGCGCCAATCGATGCGCGCCGCCTCCAGCTTCGCGTGGCGCTGCCGCGTTTCTGCAAGCTTGCGCAGGATCCAGTCGGCCTTCTCCTTCACGGCCGCATCGACGTCGCGCAGCGGCACCCATCGTGGCGCGCGCACCGTCAGTCCCTCGGCGCCGACGATGAAGCCGATGGTGCGCCGCTTGCCCCGGGTGAATTCGAAGGCCACGCGAGCGTTGCCCAGCGTGAGCTCGCGCGTGGCACGCGGGTGGACGAAGCTGGCCGGGCTCATCGCGTCGGCCAGGGGGATGGCGGGCGGCGCGGCGCCGTCTGGCGCCGAGGGCCCGGCCGGGGCAGGTGCTTGCGGCGGCACCGGCGCGTCGAACAGGTCGAGCGTGAACTGCAGCAGGCCGCGCATGATGTTCGAGGCCTCAGCCTTCAGGCCGACACCGTCTCCGCCGCAACGTAGGCCTCGGGGTCGAGGCGGCGCATCTCGGCCTCGATCCAGGCCTCGACCTCGCGCATCAGTTCGTCGGGCTTGCGCCCGACACTGGAGATGGCCGGGCCGATCGACACATCCACCACGCCGGGATGCTTGATGAAGGCCTTGCGCGGCCAGACCCTGGCCGAGGTCACGGCGATCGGGATCACCGGCACGCCGGTCTCGCAAGCCAGCCGCGTGCCGCCGGTCTTGTAGATGCCCTGCTGCCCGCGCGGGATGCGTGTGCCTTCCGGGAACATGATGACCCAGATGCCCTGGGCCAGCAGGGCGCGGCCCTGCGCCACCACCTTGTTGAAGGCCCGGGTGCGCTGGGACCGGTCGATGTGGATCATGTCCAGCCTCGCCATGGCCCAGCCGAAAAAGGGCACGTAGATCAATTCCTTCTTGAACACATAGGCCAGCGGATGCGGCATCAGCGTGGGCATCAGGAAGGTCTCGAAGGTCGACTGGTGCTTCACCAGCAGCACGCAGCCGGCGAGCTTGTCCTGGGGCAGGTTCTCCATGCCGCTGACGCGCGTTTCGATGCCCAGCAGCAGCCGGGCGCCGCCGATCGCCCAGCCGAGCCAGCGCGCGGCCATCCAGTACAGCGGCACGCCACGCTTCCACAGCGAACTGACCATCATGATCAGGGCCCAGGGCACCACGGTGACGAGCATCCACAGGGCATGGACGATGGATCGCAGGAGGGACATCAGGCGGCCAGGTTCGAGGCGTTGCGCTCTTCGCGCTCCAGCAGGAAGTCGACGAAGGCCGCCAAATCTTCGTGCACGCGGGTGTTGGGGGGGTATTCGGGCGGCAGCGGTACGCCGCGGCAGGCTGCGCCCATGCCGGTCAGCAGCAGGTGCGGCTCGCAGCCGGCCGCAGCGCCGGCCTGCATGTCGCGCAAGCTGTCGCCGGCGGTCGGTACATGAGCCAGGTCCACGCCGTAGCGCTCGGCGATCTGCAGAAACAGGCCCGGCTTGGGCTTGCGGCATTCGCAGTTCTCGTCGGGGCTGTGCGGGCAGTAGAACACCGCATCCACGCGGCCGCCGACGGCTGCCAGCATCTTGTGCATCTTGGCGTGCATGGCGTTGAGCGACGCCATGTCGAACAGCCCGCGGCCGAGCCCGGACTGGTTGGACGCGATCACCACATGCCAGCCCGCATGGTTGAGCCGCGCCACCGCCTCCAGCGCGCCGGGCAGCGGCGTCCACTCGATGTCGCTCTTGACGAAGTCCTCACGGTGGACGTTGAGCGTGCCGTTGCGGTCGAGGATGACGATTTTCATGGGTGACTCGATCAGGCAGCAGCCAGCCGTTCCAACTGCGCCACCCGGTTCATCGCCCGGTGCAGCAGCATCAGCAGGCCGAGGCGATTCAGGCGCAGATCCGACTGCTCGGCATTGACCATCACGTCGTCGAAGAAGGCATCCACCGGCGCGCGCAGCGCGGCGAGCGTCTGCAGCGAGGCGGTGTAGTCGCCGGCATCGAAGCGTGCATTGGCCGTGGGCACGACCTCCTGCATCGCGGCGTGCAGCGCCTTCTCGGCCGGCTCCTTCAGCAGCAGTTCGCTCACATGCGCATCGGCCTCGGGCGATTTCTTGAGGATATTGCCGATGCGCTTGTTGGCCGCGGCCAGCGCCGGCGCCTCGGGCAGGACGGCAAAGGCGCGCACCGCCGCCAGCAGTTTGGGCACCTCGCCCAGTCGCTGCGGCGCGGGCGCGAGCACCGCCTCGACCTCCTGGGCACTGGCGCCCTGCTCGCGCAGGCTGCCGGCCAGGCGGTCGTACATGAACGCCTCCAGGGCTTCCGTCGGGTCGGCCAGCGGATGGTCGCCGGCCTTGGGCGCGCCGAAGGCCGCATAGGCCTGACCGATGAGGGCGCGCAGGTCCAGGGGAAGGTGGCGCTCGGCCAGCATGCGGATCACGCCCAGCGCATGGCGGCGCAATGCGAAGGGATCGCGGTCGCCGGTGGGCAGGTTGCCGATGCCGAACATGCCCACCAGGGTCTCGAGCTTGTCGGCCAGGGCGACCACGATGCCGACCGGTCCGCGCGGCAGTGCGTCGCCGGCGAAACGGGGCTTGTAGTGGTCTTCGATGGCGTCGGCCACGGCGTGCTCGAGGCCGTCATGCAGCGCGTAGTAGCGGCCCATGATGCCCTGCAGCTCGGGGAACTCGCCGACCATGTCGGTCACCAGGTCTGCCTTGGCGAGCTGGGCTGCCTGCACGGCGCGCCGGGCCAGCGCGTGATCGCCCGAAGCGGCGCCCAGTTGCTCGCCGATGGCGTGCGCGATGCGCATCACGCGCTCCACGCGTTCGCCCTGCGTGCCCAGCTTGTTGTGATAGACCACCTTGCCCAGCGCCTCGACGCGCGAGGCCAGCGACTTCTTGCGGTCCTGGTCGAAGAAGAACTTGGCGTCCGCCAGGCGCGGGCGCACTACGCGCTCGTTGCCGCCGATCACGGCGCTGGCATCATCGGGGCGGACGTTACTGACCACCAGGAACTTGTTCGTCAATCGGCCAGCGGCGTCGAGCAGCGGAAAGTACTTCTGGTTGGCCTTCATCGTGAGGATGAGGCATTCCTGCGGCACGCCGAGGAACTCGCGCTCGAACTCGCAGACCAGCACGTTGGGGCGCTCCACCAGCGCGGTGACTTCGTCGAGCAGGGCGTCGTCGTCGATCGGCTGTGCGCCGGCACCGACCGACAATGCCGCCTCGGCCAGCTGGCGCGCGATCTCGAAGCGGCGCGCCTCGAAGCCGGCGATCACCGCCCCCTCTTCTTCGAGTTGCACCGCGTAGCTGTTGGCATCGCGCAGCAGGATGGGGTCGCGCTGGGCCTCGAAGCGGTGGCCGTGGGTTTCGCGCCCGGCCTGGAGACCCAGGGCTTCGACCGGCACGACGGCATCGCCATGGAGCGCGACCAGCCCGTGCGCCGGACGCACGAAGCTCACGCTGGTCCAGCCGGGCAGCGCGCAGCCGGACTCCAATTGGTAGCTCATGACTTTGGGAATGGGCAGCTTCGCGATGGCCTCGGCAAGCGCCTTCTGCAGGCCCTCGGCCAGCGTCGCGCCCTTGGCGTTGCTGTCCAGGAACAGGGCCTCGGCCTTGCCGTCCATCGCACGGCGCAAGCCGGGTACGGCCGCAGCGTCGGCGCCCAGCGAAGCGAGCTTCTTGAGCAGCGCCGGCGTCGCTTGCCCTGCCGCATCGAGGCCGACCGCCACCGGCATCAGCTTCTGCGAGACCGCGCGATCGGCGGCTTGCGCGCTCACATGGGTGAGGTGCGCCGCCAGGCGGCGCGGCGAGGCGTAAGCCGTCAGCACGGAGGCCGCGTCGACCAGGCCCAGGCCCACCAGCTGGTCGCGCAGCACGCCTGCGAAGGCGTCGCCCAGTTTCTTGAGTGCCCTGGGGGGCAGTTCCTCGACGAAGAGCTCGACGAGCAGGTTGTTCTGGGTACGCATCGCTCAGGCCACCTTCTTCGTCATCTCGGCCACCCATTCGCGCGGCGCCATGGGGAAGCCAAGTCGCTCGCGGCTCTCGTAGTAGCTCTGCGCCACGCTGCGCGCGAGGTTGCGGATGCGGCCGATGTAGGCGGCGCGCTCGGTCACGCTGATCGCGCCGCGCGCATCCAGCAGGTTGAAGCTGTGGGCTGCCTTGAGCACCTGCTCGTAGGCCGGCAGTGCCAGCTTCTGCTCCATCAGGTGCTTCGCCTGCTTCTCGTGCGCCGCGAAGGCGGTGAAGAGGAAGTCCGCGTCGCTGTGCTCGAAGTTGTAGGTCGACTGCTCGACCTCGTTCTGGTGATAGACATCACCGTAGCTGATGCCGGGCGCCCATTCCAGGTCGAAGATGCTCTCCTTGCCCTGGATGTACATCGCCAGCCGCTCAAGGCCATAGGTGATCTCGCCCGTGATGGGCCGGCAGTCGATGCCGCCCACCTGCTGGAAGTAGGTGAACTGCGTCACCTCCATGCCGTTGAGCCAGACCTCCCAGCCCAGGCCCCAGGCGCCGAGGGTGGGGTTCTCCCAATCGTCCTCGACGAAGCGGATGTCGTTTTTCTTGAGATCGAAGCCCAGCGCCTCGAGCGAACCCAGGTAGAGCTCGAGGATGTCGGCGGGCGCCGGCTTGAGCACGACCTGGTATTGGTAGTAGTGCTGCAGGCGGTTGGGGTTCTCGCCATAGCGGCCGTCCTTGGGCCGGCGGCTGGGCTGCACGTAAGCGGCCTTCCAGGGCTCCGGGCCGAGCGCGCGCAGGAAGGTCGCGGTGTGCGAGGTGCCGGCCCCCACCTCCATGTCGTAGGGTTGCAGCAGCGCGCAGCCCTGGGCGTCCCAGTAGGACTGCAGCTTGAGAATGATTTGTTGGAAGGTGAGCATGGGTGGGCTTGGTGGCCGATCGAATCCTCGACGCGGCGAACCGGGCATTTTAAGAGCGCGCGGAAATGACAACGGCCGCAGGGCGTGCGCCGCTGCGGCCGTTGCGGGGCTCAGCCCTCGTTGCGGTCTAGTACTCCCAGAAGATCCGCTGAAGTTCCTTCGAGTCGTTGGTCTTGGTCAAAGCCACCATCGCCAGGATGCGCGCCTTCTGCGGCTTCAAATCATGCGCTGTCACCCAGTCGTACTTGTCGTCCGGCTGCTCGGCGTTGCGGATCACGAACCCGTCGGACACGCGCGAGCTGCGGATGATCTGCACGCCGTCGCCGCGCAGTTTCTGCAGCACGGGCACGATGCGGTCGGCCACGGAGCCGTTGCCGGTGCCGGCGTGCACCAGCGCCTTCACGCCGCTCTTGCCGAGGGCATCGATCGCCGTGGAGGGCACGTTGCCATAGCCGTAGACGATGTCGACCGCCGGCAGCGCCGTGATCTCGTCGATGTTGAACTCGGACTGGGTCGTGTGGCGCTTCACCGGCGCGCGGAACCAGTAGTTCTTGCCCTCCACGACCATGCCCAGCGGGCCCCACTGGCTCTTGAAGGCCTCGGTCTTGATGTTGACGACCTTGCTGACGTCGCGCCCGCTCTGGATCTCGTCGTTCATGGTCACCAGCACGCCCTTGCCGGACGCGTCCTTGCTGGCGGCGACGTTGACGGCGTCGTAGAGGTTGAGCGCGCCGTCGGCCGACAGGGCGGTGCCCGGGCGCATCGAGCCGACCACCACGATCGGCTTGGAGGTGCGCACCACCAGGTTCAGGAAATAGGCGGTCTCTTCCAGCGTGTCGGTGCCATGGGTGATCACGATGCCGTCGACGTCGGCCTGCTTGGACAGGGCCGATACGCGCTTGGCCAGGCCCATGAGGTTGTCGTTGGTGAAGCTCTCGGAGGCGATCTGGAACACTTGTTCGCCGCGAACGTTGGCGACCTTGGAGATCTCGGGCAGGCCGGCGATCAGCTTGTCGACCGGCACTTTGGCGGCCGCGTAGGTGGCGCTGTTGGCGGCCGAGGCGCCGGCGCCGGCGATGGTGCCGCCGGTGGCCAGGATCACGACATTGGGCAAGGCCTGCTGGGCATGGGCGATGGCTGCGGCGGCAGTCAGCGCCGCGACGGCCGCGAAGGCCCGGAAGCGGGGGACGAAGAACATGGAGGCTCCTGTTGGCGTGAAGAATTTCACGAAGCGCAGGGACGATAACGGAAGCGCGAGCCGTCGTCACACGCCTGAAATGCTTCCTGCGCATGCGGCGATGCCGGAGGGCGGAGACGAGGCCTGAAGTGCCTGGACCCGCGGGGCCCGCTCAACCCCGGGGCGCTGCGCGGCCGGCTCTTCGCTGCGCAGCGAAGAGCGCGGCCGCCATGGTTGCCAGCGCCAGACCCCACAGGGGCCAGAGTCCGAAGCGCGAGACCCAGAAGGCGTAGGGCGTGAGACCGGCGCGCCCTTCGACGGTCGCCACCAGGACGCCACGCGTCAGCCGGGGCAACGCTTGCGTGACGCGGCCGCGATGGTCGATCACAGCGGTCGCCCCAGTGTTGGTGGCGCGCACCATCGGCCGCTGGAACTCCAGCGCACGCATGCGCGAGATGGCCAGGTGCTGATCGATCGCGACCGTGTCCCCGAACCAGGCGATGTTGCTCACGTTGAGAAGCACGGTGGGCGCCTGCGCCTCATCACGGAAGTTGGCGCCGATCTCGTCGCCGAACAGGTCCTCGTAGCAGATGTTGGGCGCAATGCGCTGCCCCTTCCACACCAGCGGCGGCTGCGCAAGGCCACCGCTCTGGAAGTCGCCGAGCGGGATGTTCATCAGGTCGGTGAACCAGCGGAACAGGCGCGGCACGAATTCGCCGAAAGGCACCAGGTGGTGCTTGTCGTAGCGGTAGGGGGTGCTGCGCCCCGGACCGAAGCCCAGCACCGTGTTGGTGTAGACGCCGCCATCGCCCAGCGGCAGGCCTACGATGGCGGTCTGCGTGCTGCTCGCGTAGCGCGCCGCGAGGGCATCGAGATAGCCGGGAGGCAGTTGCGGGGGCAACAGGGGCAGCGCGGTTTCAGGCGTGATCACGAGCGGCGCGGTGGCGCGCTGCAACTGCTCGCCGTACCACTGGAGCGCGGTAGCGACGCCGCCGCCGGGGATGAACTTCTCGTCCTGCGGGATGTTGCCCTGCAACAGCGCGACCTCCAGGCGGCCGCGCGAGCGCGCCGCTTCATCGGGAGCACCGCGAACGGCAGCGATCAGCGCCGGCACGGCAAGGAAGACCAACGCCAGGCCGAGTTCCATCGCCCGCGTTCCGCCCCGCGGAGCTCGAAGCGCCGCCGCAGCGAGCGCCGCGATCGCAGCAGCGACCGCGCCAACGCCATATACGCCCAGCCACGGCGCATAGGCGGCGAGCGGACCATCGACATGGGCGTAGCCGCCCGCCCCCCAGGGAAAGCCGGTGAACAAGCTGTTCCGCAGCAGTTCGGCGAAGGTCCAGCCCGCAGCGAACAGCAGTACCGCACCGGTCCGTCGAACGGGCGCGAAGGCCACATAGAAGGCGGCGGCTGCGGCGTAGTACAGAGACAGGGCGGCGGACAGCGCCAGCACGGCGATGGCAGCCAGCGGCGCCGGAAGTCCGCCGTAGGTGTGCATCGAGACGAAGAGCCACCAGAAGGTGCCGCACAGCCAGGCGGTCGAGAACAGCCATGCGTGAAGCGCAGCGCTGCGCCACGCGGGCCGCGGCTGCGCGCGTTCCCGGAGCGTGTCGAGCTGCCAGGCCAGCGCGGCCAGCGAGATCAGCTGCAGCCACCACAGCGGCTGGCCGCTCCAGGGCGTTGCGACCGATGCGGCCTGCGCGAGCCCCGCAAGTCCGAAGCCGAGCGCGCGCGCCAGCGTTTTCAATCCGCGGCGTCGTCGCCGCGAGCCGGCGAGACCTTGAACCAGCGGACGGCGCCGCCCTTCGTGTGGAGTACGACGAAGTCGAAGGCGCCCAGCGCATAGTGCTCGCCGCGCTTGGGCACATGGCCCATCTCATGAGCGATCAGGCCGCCGATGGTGTCGAAGTCTTCGCTCAGCATCTCCTCGTTGAAGACGATGCCGAAGGCCTCCGCCACGCGCTCGATCGGCGTGTCGCCGGAGACGCGGTAGGTGCGGTCGGCCAGGCCGAAGATGTCGCCCTCGTCCTCGGCAATGTCGAATTCGTCCTCGATCTCGCCGACGATCTGCTCCAGCACGTCTTCGATGGTGATGAGCCCGGCCACGCGGCCGAACTCGTCGATCACGATCGCGAGGTGATTGCGGTTGCCGCGGAACTCGCGCAGGAGATCGTTGAGCCCCTTGCTCTCGGGCACGAAGGTGGCGGGACGCAGGAGTGCGCGGATGTTCAGTCCCGGCGCTCGCTGGAGCTTGAGCAGGTCCTTCGCGAGCAGGATGCCGATGATGTTTTCCTTCTCGCCCTCGTAAACCGGGAAGCGCGAGTGCGCCGTATCGATCACCAGGTTCAACAGCGACTCGTAGGGCGCGTCGATGTTGATCAGGTCCATGCGCGGCGCGGCCACCATCACGTCGCCGGCGCTCATGTCGGCCATGCGCAGCACGCCTTCGAGCATGACGCGGGATTCGGCGCCGATCACGTCGTTGTCCTCGGCATCGGCGAGGGTCTCGATCAGCTCATCGCGGGAGTCCGGTCCGGGATGGATGAACTCGGCGAGCTTTTGCAGAAAACTGCGCTTGTCCTCGCGTTCAGCGGGCACGCGGTCGGGGTGAGGGTCAGCCACTGCGGGAGGGCGGAGTTGCGGGATCACAAGGATACCGGAACCCGTCCGTGGCGCGCGCCCTCAGTCGCCTGCCTTGGGACGGCTCAAGGCGAGGACTGGTCGCGCGCGGCGCGCACGCCGCTACGGATCTCCTGCACGGTGGCCAGGAAGGCCCAGAACTGCTTGGCGCGCGTCTTGAGCTGGAAGTCGACCTCGGCGTAGTGCTCCAGCGCGATCTCGCTCATACGGCTGTCCAGGGTGGCATGGGGCAGCTGCAGGTGGGCTTCGGATTCGGACCCGCTGCGCACCACGGTGGCGCCTGCATTGCGCGCGATCTTGAGCATGGCCGTGTTCTCGCTCAGCGCGTGGATGAAGAGCATGCCGACGCCTTCGTTGCGAGCCATCACCGCCGCGCGCTCGAAAAGGCGCGCGCCGTAGCCGCGGCCCCGGGCGTGCTCGGCGACCGAGACGCCGAATTCGGCGCAGTCCTTGAGCTGGTCGTCGGGCGCGAAGGCCAGGTGGGCCACTGCAATCAGGTCGAGCCGCCGGTTGTAGATGCCGAACAGCTCGTCGCGGTCGAAATCGAGCCCGTCGACATAGCGTTGAATCTGCTCGTCGGAGGCGGCGTACCCGAAACGCAGGTAGCGGTCGTGGGGCTTGAGGGCCATCAGGTGCTGCGCGATGCGCTCGCGCTCACGCGGCCCGATGGAGCGGATCGGGACCATGACGGGGGCGGGCGCAGCGGCCTGCGGCAGGGCTTCAACCATGGGCGCTTTCAGGAAAGAGCCGAGGCCGAGCGAGGCTTTGAAGAGTGCCTTGGCGGTATGCATGCCCCCAATATAAGGGTTTTCCCCTAACTGACGGGTTAGCAAGGACTAAAAAGTAATTCATAAGAATACAAGTCGATGTCCCGAGGCGCAAATCGCCCCCAAGCTGCTATATCGGCATGGCTGTCGTGGCTTTGACTCGGTCAAGCACGAAGCTGGTCTTGCAGTCCTGCACGCTCGGATGCTTGAGTAGCGTGTCCATGATGAAACGGCTGTAGTGCGCCATATCGGCGACAACGACCCGCAGCAGGTAGTCCATTTCGCCCGTCAGCGCGGCGCATTCCACCACCTCCGGCCAAGTCACCACGCTGGCACGGAACAGGTCCATGGGGTTGCGCTTATGGGTTTCCGTGTGCTTTTCGAGGCGTACATTGAGGTACGCCGTCAGTCCCAGGCCCACCGCCTCGGGCTTGACCAGGGCCACGTAGCGGTCGATGACGCCACTTTCCTCCAGACGGCGAACACGCCGCAGCACTGCGCTGGGCGAGAGGCTGACCTTCTCGGCCAGTTGGTCGTAGGTGGCGCGGCCATCGCTTTGCAGCGTGCGCAAAATGAGTCTGTCCAGCTTGTCAAGTGCGTCCATGTCGGAATTTTCGCAGTTTTCATGCGTGTCGAGGTCACATCAGGCTGACAACGCCGAAATCATGAGCGTCGCCGCTCTTACAGTTCCAGGCGTGGCCGGCGCACCCTCGAGGCCACGCTGAACATCCCAGCAATCCTTCCTTGGAGACACCTATGAGCACCGCCGACTCCGCCGCCGTCCCCCCTTGGGACAACCCCATGGGCACTGACGGCTTCGAATTCATCGAATATGCGGCGCCCGATCCGGCAGCCATGGGCCAGGTGTTCGAGCGCATGGGCTTCAAGGCGGTGGCCAAGCACCGCCACAAGAACGTGCTCCTGTACCGCCAGGGCACGATCAACTTCATCGTCAACGCCGAGCCGGATTCCTTCGCCCAGCGCTTCGCGCGCCAGCATGGCCCCAGCGTCTGCGCCATTGCCTTCCGGGTCCAGGACGCAAAGGCTGCTTACGAGCGCGCCACCTCCCTCGGGGCCTGGGGCTTTGCCGACAAGGCCGGGCCCGGTGAGTTGAACATCCCTGCTATCAAGGGCATCGGCGACAGCTTGATCTACCTGGTCGACCGCTGGCGCGGCAAGAACGGCGCGCAGCCTGGGGACATCGGCAACATCGGCTTCTACGACGTCGACTTCGAGGCGCTGCCCGGACTGACGGCGCAGCAGGCGCTGGCCCCGGAAGGCAATGGCCTGACCTACATCGATCACCTGACGCACAACGTCCACCGCGGCCGCATGAACGAATGGGCCGACTTCTACGAGCGCCTGTTCAACTTCCGCGAGATCAAGTATTTCGACATCGAAGGCCAGGTGACCGGGGTGAAGAGCAAGGCCATGACCAGCCCGTGCGGCAAGATCCGCATCCCGATCAATGAGGAGGGCAAGGAGCAGGCGGGTCAGATCCAGGAATACCTGGATCTCTATCACGGCGAAGGCATCCAGCACATCGCAATGGGCTCGGACAACCTCTACAAGACCGTCGACGCGCTGCGCGCCAACGGCGTCAAGCTGCTCGACACCATCGACACCTACTACGAGTTGGTGGACAAGCGCATCCCGGGCCACGGCGAAAGCGTCGAGGAGCTGCAGAAGCGAAAGATCCTCATCGATGGCAAGAAGGATGCGCTGTTGCTGCAGATCTTCAGCGAGAACCAGCTGGGCCCGATCTTCTTCGAGTTCATCCAGCGCAAGGGTGATGACGGCTTCGGCAACGGCAATTTCAAGGCGCTGTTCGAAAGCATCGAACTCGATCAGATGCGCCGCGGGGTTTTGAGCGCCGCACAATAGTTGCTCCAACCACACATAGGAGTAAGGAATGCGTCTTCTCGGCTTTTGGATTCGCTCGTCCTCGATCGCGGCTGCGGTCCTCGCTCTCGGCGGCTGTGCGATGAATGCGCAACAACAGCCGCCGCACGGGACGAGTGCGTCGCACCTCGACGCAGTGCAGAAGGCCGGCGTGCTGCGCATCTGCACGCCGGGCGACTACAAGCCCTTCAGCTTTCAGAAAGCCGACGCGAGCTATGAAGGCATCGACGTCGATCTGATGACGAGCTTCAGCGGCACCCTCAATGCGAAGCCGGAATGGGTCAAGACAACCTGGGCCAACCTGCTGCCCGATCTCACAGCGGGCAAGTGCGATGTCGCGGTGGGCGGCGTCTCCGTGACCACCGAGCGGCAGAAGCGCGCATTCTTCAGCGCACCCTATATGGTCAACGGCAAGACGCCGGTCGCGCGCTGCGCCGACGTCGCCAAGTACCAGAGCGTGGCCGCGATCGACAAGCCCGAGGTGCGGGTGATCTTCAACCCCGGCGGCAGCAACGAGCGCTTCGCGCGCGCCAACTTCAAGCGCGCCAGGCTCACGATGCACGGGGAGAACGTGACGATCTTCGACGAGATCCTCGCCAATCGGGCCGACGTCTTCGTGACCGAAGCGGCGGAGGCGATCACGCAGCAGAAGCTCAAACCGGGACTGTGCGCGGTCAATCCGGAAAAGCCGCTGCAGTACGGCGAAATGGCCTGGATGCTGCCGCGCGACGACATCGCCTTCAAGGCCTACGTCGACCAGTGGCTGCACCTGGCACAAGCCGGCGGCGAGTTCCAGCGCGTGATGGACCGCTGGCTCAAGTAAAAACTTCTTGGAGCTTTTCATGGAGACGCCTACAGGTGCGGTCATGCCCGCCGTCTACGGCCAATCGGATCGGCCGCCGCGCGGCGATTATTCGCGCGGCGGCGCAGTGCTGGCCGACTACACCTGCCCGCAAGACTGGGCCAGCTACACGCCGGCCGACCATGACACCTACCGGCGCCTCTATGAACGGCAGGCCGCCCAACTGTCCGGGCTGGCCTGCGACGCGTTCATCGCGTCGCTGCCCTTGCTCGGCGTCAAGGACCGTATTCCGCGCTTCGACGAGATCAACGAGCGGCTCTACAAGGCCACGCGCTGGGAGATCGTGGCGGTGCCGGGGCTGATTCCGGAGCTGCCCTTCTTCACGCTGCTGGCGAATCGCAAGTTCCCGGTCACAGACTGGATCCGGAAGCCTGAGGAGTTCGACTACATCGTCGAACCCGACGTGTTCCATGATCTTTTTGGCCACGTGCCGATGCTCTTCGATCCGACTTTCGCGGATTACGTGCAACGCTACGGGCAGGGCGGCATCAAGGCCCATGATCTGGGCGCCGGAGAGAAGCTCGCGCGGCTGTACTGGTACACGGTCGAGTTCGGCCTCATCCGCCAGCAAGAGGGCGTGCGCGCGTATGGCGCAGGCATCCTGAGCTCGGTTGGCGAGCTCAGGCATGCAGTGCGCAGCGCGGAGCCGCTGCGCTTGCCGCTCGATCTGCTGCGGGCCATGCGCACGCGCTACAAGATCGATACCTACCAGGCCAACTACTTCGTGATCGACAGCTTCGCGCAGCTGTTCGACATGACGGCGCCAGACTTCACGCCGCTCTACGAGGCGCTCGCCATGCGGCCAGACATCGAGCCCGGCGTGCTCCTGCCGGGGGAAACCTCGCTCTGAGCGCGGGCTGAATCAGTCCTCGAGCAGGGCAAGGGTCTGCTGGCGAAGGCTTGGAACGAAGGCCAGCTCGACGTGACCGCGACCCGCTGCAAGTCGGTTGTCTGCGTTGGAGAGGGTCGCAGTCGAGGCCGGGAACACGACGTTGTCGCAATTCGAGTACCAGCACGTGAAGGGAGGTCGGCCGGCGCTGCCGTTTTCGATTTCCATCTGCCGCAGCCAATCGCCGTCGATTCGCATCTGGCGTCCGTTGGCCGTGCGACTGAAGCGTGCCAGCCAGGTTCCCCGATGCGGCGTGCCGATCGTCACGATGCGATGCACGCGCGCCGCATCTGCGCCGCGCAGCCATGAGCGGGCTGCCAGGCCGCCCATGCTGTGGCAGACCAGCACTGGAGGCCGCCCCGTGACTGTGCTTACGCGCGTGATGGCTTCTTCGATGCACTGCACATACTGATCGATCGAACCGAAGACCGGCTCCAGATTGGGGGCCACGAACGGATGATCCCTGGCGCGCAATTCGCGCATCCAAGGATTCCAGAAGCCCCTGTTGCAGAGGAAGCCGTGGACCAGCACCACGCCCCGGCAGCGGCTGCCGTGGGGCAAATGATCGGCCACGGCGCGCGATCGAAATGGCTGCTGCCAGCAGAAGACCTGCAGGGCCACCCGGCTTTCCGCCAGCCAGGCCCGCACACACTGTATGGCAGGAGCGCGGCACAGGGAGTCTCGGCCGTTGACGTGGTAGCTGGCCACGAACTCCAGCGCAAGGAAGGCCGCATGGCCCAGGGCCAAGACCAGCAATCCGCCCGCAGCCATGTAGGGCGAGCGCGTCCACCACGCGCTGGTCCAGGCAATCGCCGCCAGCAGCCAAGTCAGAACGATGCATTGCTGTAGACGCGCGACCATACAGCCAACTATCGCATACGCGACAGACGGGGCGCGCCCCTAGGACAAGCCCGCTGGTGGCATGGCCGCGCTCGCTTCGACAATCCGCGCCTAAGGAGATCGCATGCAATCAGCCGTCTTGAAGAGCTATCCGGCCAGCGTGCCGCACGAGATTTTTCCCGAGCAGTACCGTTCGCTGCGCCACATGTTCGAAGAGTCCTTTCAGCGCTATGCGAATCGACCTTTCTCGGTATGCATGGAGCGGTGGATGAACTACGCGGCGCTTGACGAACTGTCCGGCGCGCTCGGCGCCTGGCTTCAGTCGCAAGCTCTCGAGCCGGGTGCGCGCGTGGCCATCATGCTGCCCAACGTGCCGCAATTCGCCGTCACCATGGCGGGGGTTCTGCGCGCGGGGTACACCTGTGTCAACGTCAATCCGCTATACACGGCGCGCGAGCTCGAGCATCAATTGAAGGATTCCGGTGCAACGGCGATCATCATTCTCGAGAACTTCGCCGCCACGTTAGAGCAGGTGATCGAGCAGACTCCGATCAAGCATGTGGTGATCGCATCGATGGGCGACCTGCTCGGCGGACTCTACGGCACCTGGATCACGCTGGCAGTGCGGCACCTCGCGAAGATGGTCCCGCCCTACAAGCTTCCGCTCGACAAGGGCCGCACGGTAACGCCCTTTCCCAAGGTGATCGCGGAAGGCAAAGGGAGAACGCTCGGGCCGGATACAAGCACGCTGGATTCGATTGCCTTCCTGCAGTACACCGGCGGCACTACAGGCCTCTCGAAGGGTGCAGTGCTGACGCATCGCAATATCATCGCCGCAACGATGCAGGCCGAGGCTTGGTTCACGCCGGCCTTGGAGCGGGCGGGCGATCTGTCCAAGGTCAACAGCATCGCCGCACTGCCGCTTTATCACATCTTCGCGCTGACGCTGTGCTTGCTCGCCATTCGGCAGGGCTCGCACCTCACGCTCATCCCCAATCCACGCGACTTTGACAAGTTCATCGCCGTGCTCAAGAAGCGGCCCTTCCATATGCTGCCGGCGGTTAACACTTTGTTCAATGCGCTCCTGGTGCATCCGGAGTTCAAGAGCGTCGATTTCTCCAACCTGTTTGTCTCCCAGGCGGGCGGGATGGCCGCGTCTGAGGGTACGGCCCGCAAATGGTTCGAGACTACGGGCTGTCCGATGATCGAGGGCTGGGGCATGAGCGAGACCTGCGCGATCGGCACGAACAATCCTGTCTCGAACACGGCCTTCACCGGTACCATTGGCCTGCCCCTGCCAAGCATCGAAATCGCAATCAAGGACGACGAAGGTCGTTCGTTGCCGGCGGGTCAGGCGGGCGAGCTCTGCATCAAAGGCCCTAACGTGATGGTCGGCTACTACAACCAGCCCGCAGAGACTGCAGCGGCCTTCACGAGCGACGGCTTCATGCGGACTGGTGACATCGCGATCATGCAGGAGGACGGCTACAGCCGGATCGTCGACCGCAAGAAGGACATGATCCTTGTGAGCGGCTTCAACGTGTTTCCCAACGAGCTTGAGAATGTGATCTCGTTGTGCCCCGGGGTGGTCGAGTGCGCGGCGATCGGCGTCGTAGACGAGAAGCAGGGCGAGGCAATCAAGGTCTTTGTCGTGCGCAAGGACCCTACTTTGACCGAGGAGGCCGTGATGCGCTATTGCAACGAGCAACTGACCGGCTACAAGCGGCCGAAGCACATCGAATTCAGAGACAGCCTGCCAAAGACGAACGTTGGCAAGATTCTGCGAAGGCAGCTGCGCGTGGAAGCGACGACCTGAGCGTCGTCGGCGAATTGCTGGCCCCTTTTTGGCGCCCCGCTGTAAGCGTCCGGGCAACTCGCCTTGACGGCGAGTTCGGCGATCAGCCCTGCTGCCAGCGATGCGGCAGCAGCTCTTCGGTACGGCTGGCAGGGAGTGACGGCAACTTGGTGAGCACGTCACGCATGTATGCGTACGGGTCGTGCCCGTTGAGCTTGGCCGAGTGGATCAGGCTCATGACAGCGGCGGCTCGTTTGCCGGCGCGCAGTGATCCGGCGAACAGCCAGTTCTGTCGGCCGAGCGCGATCGGTCGGATGCGGTTTTCTACCCAGTTGTTGTCGATCGGCAGATCACCGTCTTCCAGGAAGCGTGTGAGCGCATCCCATCGCTTGAGGCTGTAATCGATCGCCTTGGCAGTCGCTGATCCATCGGGGATCCTCTGTCGCTGCTGGCGCATCCACTGATGCAGCGCATCGGCTGCCGGCCCTGATCGTCGTCGTCGCAGTTCTAGTCTGCTGACGCTGTCGGCCTCGGCTACCTCGCGTTCGACGTCATACAGTTCACCGAAGAACTTCAGCGCCT
>NZ_JAVDRF010000011.1:0-217992 GCF_031454625.1 Variovorax soli | reverse complement strand
GCGCGATCCAGCATCGCATCGAGAACCCGCTGTCCAAGCTGCTGCTCGACGGCAGCTTCGGACCGAAGGACCGGATCGTCGTCACGACCGACCCGGTGCGGTCGCCCGGCAAGTTCGCGTTCTCCAAGGCCGGAGAACCTTCACTCGCCATGGTCTAGCGCAAGACGCAATCAGGAGGTGCACACGATATGAAACCCAAACATGCCCTGGCCGCTGCCGTGGTGGTGGCGCTGGCCGGTTGTTCCTCGTTTCAGTGGCCGGGCGCCGAAAAGGGCGCGCCCAAGGCCGACGAGCATGCGGGCCATCATCCTGCCGTCGCCACCGAGCAGCAGGTCGAGGCCGCCAAGGTGGACAAGCAGATGGAAGCGATGCAGGACATGCATCAGAAGATGATGGCCGCCAAGACGCCTGCCGAGCGCGCCGCCCTGATGAAGGACCACATGAAGGCCATGCGGGATGGCATGGCGATGATGGGCCGGATGCGGGACATGCCGATGCAGGACGGCGGCAAGTCTTCGAGGCCCGGCGGGCCGTCCATGCACGAAGACATGATGCAGCGCCGCATGGACATGATGGAAATGATGATGCTGATGATGATGGACCGGGAAGTCGCGAGGCCTCCCGCCGCCAGGTAGCGTTTGCCGGGCCTCTAGATCGGGCGGTCCGATGCCACGTTGGCCGTGCCGGCGCTGATGCTGCCGTCGGTGCAGGTCAACATCCGCGCCGGCAATCTGCCGCCCGAGGAGGCTAACGGTGTGGCCTACCTCAAGATCCCGGTGAACTGCCTGTAGCAGGCCCTCCGGTGAAGCGACTTCAAAGCTTGGCGAGAGGCGTCCGGCTGTCGGCGAGCCGCTCCGGGTCGATGCTCGTGCGGCGCTCGATGAGTCGGCGTGCGAATCGCAGATCCTTGGCGCAATTGGGGCCCAGCGCCGCGACGACCTTGTCCTGATCGAGGAAGAAGACCACGAAGACGTGGCTGTCCGGATCCCCCCGAACCACCACGCGGTGCGACGGCGCCGGCATGCCGAAGATCTGTAGGTTGACGTCGTACTGGTCCGACCAGAACCAAGGCAGGGGTTGATGATTCACCGCCATGCCCAGTGCGGCGCGGGCCGCCGCGATGCCTTGCTCCTGGGCGTTCTGCCAGGACTCGAGCCGCATCCGCCGTCCGGCCCATTCGCAATGCCAGGCCGCGACGTCGCCGGCGGCCAGGATGTCGGGGTCCGACGAGCGGCACTGCGAATCGACCACCACGCCCCCTTCGCAGGCCAGCCCGGCTTCGCGTGCCAGCGCGTCGTTGGCGACCAGGCCGATGCCGACGAGGACGGCATCGCAGGCGATGGCGCGTCCGTCGTCGAGCGTGGCGGACAGGCCGCCCCCGGGCGCGCGCGCCAGCGCACGGACGCCGGTGCCGAGCAGCACCTCGACGCCGTGCGCGCTGTGCAGACGGTGGAGGTAGCCGGAGATCACCGGCGGAACGGTGCGCTTGCAGAGGCGGTCCATCGCTTCCACCACCGTCACGTCGAGCCCCTTCTTTCGAGCGGTCGCGGCCACTTCGAGCCCGATCCAGCCGCCGCCCACGATCAGGAGGCGCTTGTTCGCCGACAAGGCGGCGCCCAGCGCCATCGCATCCTCGATGCTGCGCAAGGTGAAGACGCCCGGCAGGTCGGCCCCCGGCACCTCCAGGCGGCGCGCCCTGCCGCCATTGCAGAGGATGAGCTTGTCGTAGCGGACCGGCTCTCCCTGCGACAGGTGAACCTGCGTGGCGGGCCTGTCGATGCGCGTCGCGGCGACCTTCGGGCGCCAGTCGATGTCGAGCCGGTCGAAGGCGTCCTGCTTCAGCAGGTGGGTGCTGTCCGCATGCGCGTCGCCCGCGAGCACCGCCTTGGACAGGGGCGGCCGCTCGTAGGGACGATGCGCCTCGTCGCCGATCAGGACGATGCGCCCCTTGAATCCTTCGCTGCGCAGTGTCTGTGCGGCCCAGCCGCCGGCCTGGCCGGCGCCCACGATGACGATGGTGTCGGTGTTCATTCGGCGGCAGTCCGGAGGGCCGGCTCAGTCCAGGGCGAGAAACACACGGCCGGCTTCGATCCGCACGGGATAGGACTTGATCGCCTCCGTCACCGGCGCACAGCTCGGCTGGCCATTGCGGACATCGAACTTGCCCTGGTGCAGCGGGCACTCGATCTCGTGCCCTTCCAGGAAGCCTTCGCACAGGCGCGCATGTCCGTGCGTGCAGATGTTGTCGGTCGCGTAGATCTGACCCTCGACGCTGTAGAGCGCGACGTCATGACCGTCGACGAGGATGCCGATCACGTCGTCCGCCGGGACATCGTCGACCGGCGCGGCATCGGTCCATTGCAGATCACTCATGGCGGGCCTCAGATCGGATAGATGACGGAGTTCGGGATCATCTCGCTGTCGTAGATGACCAGGCGCGACGAGAACTTCAATCCCTGCCCGGTGCGGACGACCACGTCGATGTAGCGCCCGACGTTGAAGACCGAGGACAGCTCGGAAAGCTTGGTACGGAACACCGCGTAGTTGGCTTCGCATTCGAAGCGGCCGGCCTCCGACTTCCGCACCACCGGCGCGCCGACGACGAGGCGCTGGTAGTAGGGATCGTGGAACAACGTCTCCCGGATGCCGTAGACGCGGTCCTTCAGCATCCCCTTGCTCTCGAAAGAGAGCGTGGCCAGCGGAAAGCCCCGATCGAAGTTCTCGCGCGGCTGCAGGCGATAGGTGCAATCATCGGTGAAGAACTCCGGCCAGCGATCCCACTGCCCGGCGCTGAGCGCGCTGGCGTAGTCGGCGTAGAGCTGGTTCAGTTCGTAGAAGTCTTGAAAGTCCATCTCAGTCTTCCATCACCTTGCGCCAGTATTCGTACATTCCCCGAATCAGGGTTTCGGTGACCATGTGATCGGTGTCGCCGACCTCGCGTCCACCCAGTTCGGCCAGCGTGCGATGGAACGGCTTCTGCTCGAAGCCCTTTTGCGAAAGCTCGATCACCTCGCCATCGTCCGCCGACACGAAGCCCGCCGGTCCGAAGAGATTGGCCTGGCGCAGGCGCCGCTGCGTCATCGCCGCATCGTCGTCCTCGAAGCCGAAATGTGTCCAGACGAAATCGAAATTCCCGGGGCCGCTCGGCTGGATGTGCCGGGTCGAGACGCTGTTGACCTGCTGCTGGAAGATCACGCTCGGGAACAGCGTCATCATCACCGCGGTCGGGCCGCCCCACCAGGGCTCGGGCACGATGTCGAGAAAGCGGTCGTCGTTGAGCTGCATGCTCTCCTTGAAACTCGAGACCTGCGTGACCTGGTTCGCCTTGCCGCTCGAGCCGCGGGTCGAGATCATGGCCGCGTGGCGATGATGGCTGTCCATCTTCAGCTCCGACTTGTTGTCCGCACGCCAGAGCCCGAAGGTGACGAACCAGGTGTGCAGCAGGCCCGGGTGGTAGGGGTCCTTGATGTTCTCCTGCATCAGCTTCCAGTTGCCCGGAATGCGCTGGCGGTTGTAGCCCAGGATCTGCAGCTTGCGGCCGTTGAAGAGGCGATCGAAGTAGCCGAGGATCGCCGGACCCATGAAGTCCTCGAGCGACTCGACCTCGGGATCGAAGGACGCGAAGACCACGCCGCCGCGCGTCGCGACCTTCAGCTTGTTGAGGCCGTGCTCCGCCGTTTTGAAGTCGGCCGGCATCCCGCCGTTGACCTTGCCGTCCTGCTTGACGCCGCGGCGGAAGGGCACGCCCTGCAGGTCGCCCTTGAGCGTGTAGTTCCACTGGTGGTAGGGGCAGGTGAAGCCGGCGTCCTTGCGGTTGCCATGCCGCTCCCGGCAGAACTGCATGCCGCGATGGGCGCACACGTTCTCGACGACGTTGATGCCGCCCTCGGCATCCCGCACCATGATCACGGAGCGTTCGCCGACCACGGTGCGCTTGAAATCGCCGGCATTCGGAATCTCGGCCTCCAGCCCGACATAGCACCAGTGGCCACGGTAGAAGAAGCGCTCGAGTTCGCGGCGATGCTGATCGGCCTCGGTGTAGGCCATGAAGGGAATGCGGCTCGTGCCCTGGTCTTCCCAACGGATCTCCTTGGGAAAGACGGCTGATGCGTCGTCCATGTCTTGTCTCCTTGGTGCGCTGTCGCACGTCGTCGTGAGGGAATGATCGCGCTTCGACTGCCATCGATCAATAGAATGTGGGGAATAGTCCAGATTGATTTCGTGAATGTGGGGAGCCCATGGAGCTCAAGGACATCGACCTCAACCTTCTCGTCGTTTTCAACCAGCTGCTGATCGATCGGCGGGTCTCGAAGGTCGCCACCAGTCTCGGGCTTTCCCAGCCGGGCGTGAGCAACGCGCTGGCGCGGCTGCGCAAGCTCACCGACGACCCGCTGTTCCTGCGCACGCCCAAAGGCATGGAGCCCACGCCATTCGCGCAACAGATGGCCGAGCCCACCGCGCGCGCCCTGCAGGTCCTCCATGCGGCGCTCAATCAGAAGGCGTCGTTCGATCCGGCGACCTCCAACCGGGCCTTCACCGTCGGCATGACGGACATCGGAGAGATCTACTTCCTGCCGAGGCTGATGCAGGAGCTGTCGCGCGTCGCGCCGTCGGTTTCGGTCAGCACGGTCCGCAACGCCGCGGTCAACCTGCAGGACGAGATGGAAGCGGGCCACGTCAGCCTGGCCATCGGGCTGCTGCCGCAGCTGAAGGCAGGCTACTTCCAGCGACGGCTGTTCAAGCAGCACTACGTCTGCATGTTCAGGCGCGGCCATGCGCTCGACAAGCGCAAGGTGTCGCTGGATGAATTTTCCGCGGCCGACCATGTGGTCGTGGTGTCGGAGGGCACCGGCCACGGCCGGACGGACGAACTTCTGCGGCGCAGGAACATTGCCCGCAAGGTCGTGCTCACCGTGCCGCATTACGTGGCGGTGGGGCACATCCTGCATGACTCCGACCTGGTGGCCACCGTTCCGGAGCGGCTCGCCGAGGCCCTGGCCGGGCCCTTCGGCCTGGCCTATGTGCGCCATCCGGCCAAGCTCCCGGAGATCGCGATCAACCTGTTCTGGCACGGCCGCTACAACAAGGACCCTGCGAACGCATGGCTGCGCTCGCTGATCATCCGGCTTCACGGGGAAGGCGCGCCGGGTTGAGCCTCGCGGCCGGCCGGCGCTTCGCTCGTTTCAGGAGCCAATGACCTGGGGATCGCCGCTGCCGCTCAGATGCTGGCGCACCTGCTGCGCCAGCGAGCCGAAGATCGTCCCTGCCAGGCTGGGTTCGTCGCGGCCGAAGACGATGCGGTCGCAGCCGTAGTCGCGCGCGGCCATGGCGATCGTCTCGGCAGCGCGCCCCACCAGCACGGTGCTGGCGTAAGGCACCCCGGCCAGGTCGAGCAGCTTCTGCGCGTACTGCAGCTCCTCGGCCCCTGCGCTCAGCTGCAGCTCGAGCAGCTCCTGCGTGCCGAAGAGCATCGCCACATGGCCCGAGACCTTGGGCCGGACCCGGAGCAGGCGAATGCTCGCCTGCTCGGTCCGGCGCATGCGCAGGACCTGCTCGATGGCCGAGCGGGTTCGAGCCGGTTGCTCCGGGTCGATGGGCACCAGGATGCGCGGCATGCGTGCACCTTCAGACGGCGGGTTGCTTCTCGGCCGCCTGCAGTTTTTCGCGGAGCTTTTCGCGGCGCTGTTCGCTGCGGATGCTCAGCCACTTGCCGACGGCCACCACGGCCATGGCACCGAGCGCGGGGACGACGGTGTGAAGCGAATGACGCTCGGCGACCCAGGCGGCGATGGCCGGGTCCGACACCGCCATTTCGCCGGCCACCCAGCCGAGGAGGGCGGCGCCGCCCACGATGATGACGGGGAACCGATCCATCAGCTTCAGGATCAGGGTACTGCCGAAGATGATCAGCGGAATGCTGATCACCAGGCCGAAGACCAGCAGCGGCACATTGCCCTTGGCGGCGGCCGCGACGCCGACGACGTTGTCCAGGCTCATGACCAGGTCCGCCAGCACGATGGTCTTGATGGCCGCGGCCAGTCCGGAATGGCCTTCGATGCCTTCCTCGTCGTCCTCGCCCTGAAGCAGGCCCACGCCGATCCAGAGCAGCAGCGCTGCGCCGACGAGCTTGAGGTAGGGCAGGGTCAGCAGATAGACGGCGAAGAAGGTCAGGATCACGCGCAGCACGATGGCGCCGATGCTGCCGAACACGATGGCCTTCTTCTGCTGCGCGGGGGGCAGCGAGCGCGATGCCATCGCGATGACGACGGCGTTGTCCCCGCTCAGGACGATGTTGATGAGGATGATCTGCGACAGGGCGATCCAGAACTCGGGACTCGATAAAAACGACACGGTGTCTCCTGGTGAAGGGGTTCGGAACCACGGCGGTTCCGCCCCTGCCGAGCGTAGAGACTTGCCCTGTCACCTTACTGCCGGCGCGCTGACAGCCGGTTGTCTGCAAGCTGTCAGGAAGCTTACAGAGCGGCGCCGGCGCCGCACCGCTCAGGCGGCGGCGGCGCGCAAGGGGAAGAAGACGCTGAAGGTGTTGCCCACGCCGTCGGTGTCTTCCTCCAGCGTGATGCGTGCGCCGTGCAGCGTGGCGATCTCGCTGACGATGGCGAGGCCCAGCCCGCTGCCGTCCTCCTGCGTTCCGAGCAGGCGATGGAAGCGCTCGAAGATGCGGGCACGCTCCTGCACCGGGATGCGGGGGCCATCGTCGTTGATGGCCAGGCGGCATTGGTCGTCTCCCACCTGGCCGGCCTGCACGGTCACGCGGCCGCCCGAGTGGCTGTAGCGGATGGCGTTGTCGATCAGGTTGTTGACGAGCTCGCGCAGGCGGTCCCGGTCGGCGTCGATCATCAGCGGATGCTCGGCGCCCTCGAAGCCGAGGTCGATGTTGCGCTTGATCGCCTGCGGCACCCATTCCATGCTCACCTCCAGGGCATGGGCGTTCAGATCGAGCGGCTGCAGTTGCATGGAGTCGAGCGCGCCGGGCTCGTTGCGGGCCAGCGAAAGCAGCTGGCGCACCAGCCTCGAGAGCCGGTCGGCGCTGATGTAGAGCTGGGCGAGCGAATGGCGCACCCGCTGCAGATCGTTCTCCCGCAGCGCCAGCTCGATCTGTGCCTTCAGGCCGCTGACGGGCGTCTTCAACTGGTGGGCGGCGTCCGCGACGAAGCGGTTCTGAAAGTCGAAGGTGCGCCCCAGGCGGGCCATCAGTTCGTTGACGTCGTCCACCAGCGGGCGCACTTCGCCGGGGACCTCGTGGGTATCGATCGGGCTCAGGTCGAGGTGCGAGCGGTTCGACACCGCGCGGCGCAGCCGCTGCAGCGGCTCCAGTCCGCGCGAAACGCCGAACCAGACCACCGCCGTCGCCATGACGATCAGCAGCAGCTGCGGCAGCACCACGTTGGCCACCATCTCCCAGGTCAGGCGCTCCCGCTTGTGGAGCGTTTCGGCCACCTGCACGCGGACCTGCGGAGGCCCGCCGTCCGCGCCGACGGGCATCCAGGCGACCATCATGCGCACGGGCTGGCCGCGCAACGCGCCGCCATAGAAATCCGGCGTGGCGGGCCTTGCGTTGCGGGGCGCGGGCAACTGCGCGTCGCCGCCGAGGTCGGAGCCGTCCTCGCCGACCACGCGGTAGAAGAGCTGGTCTTCAGGGTCCAGCAGAAGGATGTTGGCCGCGGCTTCCGAGAGCTCGAGCCGGGGACGCGTGCCGTCGAGCTTCACATGCAGGGCGATCTCGCGCCCGATCTCGTGCAGCGCGCGGTCGTAGGCGAGGTTGGAGAAGCGCAGCGAGTTCCAGTAGGCGACGGCGGTGTCGAGCACCAGCAGCACGGCGAGCGGCCCGAGCAGCCACGCGAGCAGCTTGCGCTGCAGCCGGGGCTCAGCCTTCCACATCGCTGCTGTCGATCAGGTAGCCCATGCCGCGCACGGTCCGAATCTCGCAACCGAGGGGCTCCAGCTTCTTTCGCAACCGGTAGACGTTGACCTCGATCGCGTTGTCGCCCACCTCGTCGCCCCAGCCATAGAGATGATTGACCATCTGCTCCTTGCTCACGACGCGCCCGGCGCGCATGAGCAGCAGTTCCAGCAAGGCGAGTTCGCGCGGCGACAGGTCCAGCGGCCGCTTGTCGTGGAAGACGCGGCGGCCCACGGTGTCGAAGCGCAACGGGCCATGTTCGAGGAAGGGCATGGACTGGGTACTGCGGCGCAGCAGTGCCCGCACGCGCGCTTCCAGTTCCGGCAGGTCGAAGGGCTTGGCCAGGTAATCGTCGGCGCCCAGGTCGAGCCCGCGCACGCGGTCGGCAAGGGTGTCGAAGGCAGTGAGCATCAGCACGGGCATCGCCGACTTGCGCGCCCTCAGCCGCTTCAGCACGTCGAGCCCGCTCAGGCCCGGCAAGCCGATGTCCAGGATCGCCAGGTCATAGATGCCGGGAGCGAGGGCATGGTCGGCCTCCTCGCCGGTGGAAACGACGTCGACGGCATGGGCGGACTGCACCAACGCCCGCGAAAGCGCGTCGGCCAGCACCCGGTCATCCTCGACGAGCAATATGCGCATGGGTTTCCTGATCGCGTGTCTCGTGCCGATGCTAACTGCTTGCGCTGCGCAGCAGGCCGGGGCGGGAAAGTGTCAGGGACGGGCGTGCGGGCGTCAGCTCACGATGCCCATGTGCCAGGGCACGAACTCGTGATCGCCCAGGCCCAGCAATTCGCTCTTGGTCGGCTCGCCCGAAGCGGCGCGCAGGATGTGCTGGAAGATGCGCTCGCCCATCTGCTGGACGTCGAGTGCGCCATCCAGGATCAGGCCGCAGTTGATGTCCATGTCGTCCTCGAGCCGGGTGAACATGGCCGTGTTGCTGGCCAGCTTGAGGGTCGGCGAGGGCTTGGAGCCGAACATCGAGCCGCGGCCGGTGGTGAAGCAGATCAGGTTCGCGCCGCTGGCGATCTGGCCGGTGGAGGCCACGGGGTCGTAGCCGGGCGAGTCCATGAACACGAAGCCGGCCTTGTCGATAGTCTCGGCATATTCGTACACGGCCTGCAGCGGCGTGGTGCCGCCCTTCATCGCGGACCCGAGCGACTTCTCGAAGATGTTGGCCAGGCCGCCGGCCTGGTTGCCGGGGCCCACGACGCCATTGAACTGCCCGTTGTGGCCGCGCGTGTAGGCCTCCCACCAGGCGAGCCGGTCGAGCAGTTTCTGGCCCACGGCCGGGCTCACGGCGCGGCGGGTCAGCATGAACTCCACGCCGTGGATCTCCGGTGTTTCCGACAGGATGGCGGTGCCGCCGTGGCGCACGAGGATGTCCATCGCCGCGCCCAGCGCCGGATTCGCGGTGATGCCGGAAAAGCCGTCGGAGCCGCCGCATTCGAGGCCGATCTTCAGGTGCGCGGCGCTGACCGGCTGGCGCCTGACGTCGTTCGCGGCCGGCAGCATGGACGCGACGGCCGCGATGCCCTCGGCGATGGTGGCGCGGGTGCCGCCGGTGTCCTGCATCACGAAGGTCCGCACGTGCGGGCCCGGCACCAGGCCCTGCGATGCCACGAGGTCGGCGACCTGGTTGCGTTCGCAGCCGAGGCCGACGATGAGCACGCCGGCCAGGTTCGGATGGCGGGCATAGCCGGCGAGGGTCCGGCGCAGCACGTCGAAGTGCTCGCTCGGCGAGGACATGCCGCAGCCGCTGGTCTGCGCGAAGGCCACCACGCCGTCGACGTTCGGGTACGGCGCCAGGCGCTCGGGCGTGAAGTGGGCGGCGATCTGCTTGATGACCGTGGCCGAGCAGTTCACCGACGAGATCAGTCCGATGAAGTTGCGCGTGGCGACGCTGCCGTCGGGCCGCACGATGCCCATGAAGGTGGCGCGCTCGGCTTCCGGCACGTAGTCGACGGGACGCACGTCTTCGCAGAAGCCCGGATCGCGGTCGAAGTCGACCAACTCGAGGTTGTGGGTGTGCACGTGCTCGCCGGGCTCGATGTCGCGCATGGCGGCACCGATGACCGTGTCGTACTTCCTGATCTTCTCGCCGGCGGCTATCCGGCCTGCCGCGATCTTGTGGCCGGCAGGCACCTGCGCGCGCATGCGCAGGCCGAGCTCCGGCACTGCCTGGCCCAGCGCGAGGGGCGCGCGGGCGATCAGCACGTTGTCGTTCTCGTGCAGCCGGATGAGCGGCGAAGGGGGGGGGCCTGCAGCGGTGGCAACAGCGGTGGTCATGCGGATCTCCTGGCGGCTTCGCCTCAGTTCTTGCTCATCAGCTCCTTGAGCTTGAGCCGCTCGATGAGCACCTTTTCCTTGGCCATGCTCGCGCTCACGTACTTCTCGTAGTCCGCAGCGTCGAGGTACATCAGCGGCGCGTCGATCCTGGCGCAGGCGGCAGCGAATTCCGGACTCTCGGCCGCCACCTTGAAGGCCGCGCGCAGCCGCGCAGCGATGTCTGCGGGCAGGCCCTTCGGAGCGCCGATCCCGTTGGGCGCGTCTACCACCACGTCGTAGCCGGCCTCCTTCAGCGTCGGCGCGTCCTTGAACTCCGCCGTGCGTCGCTCGCCCCAGGTCGCCAGCAGGCGCAGCTTGCCCGACTTGACGTGCGGCGCCCACGAGCTGGAGTCGGCCAGCACATCGACATGGCCACCCATCAGCGCCTGCAGCGCCTCGGAGCCGCCCTTGAAGGGGATGGCGTTGAACTTCACGCCGGCAGCGATCGCGAACTCTTCCATGCCGACGTGCGTCGCGCCACCCAGGCCGGCGGTGCCGTAGGTGATCTTGTCGGGGTGGGCCTTGGCGTCGGCCACCAGGTCCTCGAGCGTCTTCCAGGGCGCTTCGGCGCGCACTGCGATGCCGAAGGTCTGGCCGGAGACGCGGGCGATGTAGCTGAGATCCTTGAGGGGATCGACCTGCACCATGCCGAGCTGCGAGAAGCGCGTCACCGAGATCGGGATCTGGCCGATGGTGTAGCCGTCCGGTTTGGCGCTCGCCAGCGCTTTCAGACCGATCATCCCGGAAGCGCCGGCCTTGTTGTCCACCACGACCGATTGTCCGAGCTCCCGGCCCGCCGCCGTGCAGAGGGCACGCATGGTCACGTCCGCGGTGCCGCCGGCCGGCCAGGGGCAGATGAAAGTGACGGGACGCTCGGGGTAGCCGGCCGCGACAGCGCGCGTAGCGGCAAGCGGAAGCAGGGCAGCGCCGAGGCTGCCCAGCACGAACTGGCGGCGATTGGATCGCATCGTCTTGTCTCCTGGTGGCATCGTGGGAAGCCCCATTGTTCGGGGCGCCGTCATTACGATCAAATGAGGATAGCGACTCTCTACTTTCCCTTTTGGTTATGAAGCAAGATGCCTGATATCGACCGCGTGCTGCGGTCCAACCTCAAGCTGCGGCACCTGCAGCTGCTGGTGGCGCTCGACGAGTTCCGCCATCTGGGCCGTGCCGCCGAATTCCTGTCGGTCAGCCAGCCAGCGGTCTCGAAGACGTTGGCGGAGATCGAGCGCATGTTCGACCTCGCGTTGTTCGTGCGTTCGACCCGCGGGACCGAACCGACCCCCTACGGATCGGCCGTGGTGCGCTTCGCGCGCTCGGTGCTGGCCGACTACGGCCGCACGCGCGACGAGATCGCGGCCGTAGCGAGCGGCGCTGCGGGCCGCACCAGCGTCGGCGCGATGGTGGTCGCCACGCCATCCCTCTTGATGCGTGCCGTCGCACTGCTGAAAGAGCGCTCGACGCAGACCACCGTGATGATCGAGGAAGGCGATCTGACCCGGTTGCTGCCGCGCTTGCGTGTCGGCGAACTGGATCTCTTTGTCGGGCGGCTGGAGCCCGGCTATGCGGCGCCGGACCTCAAGACGGAGGGCCTGTATTCCGAGCCCATGTGCGTCGTGGTCCGGCCCGACCACGAACTGGCGTCCGCCGCCAAGCCCCGCTGGCGCCAGCTGGTTCAGCTGCCGTGGGTGGTGCCGCCGCCGTGGGCGTCCTCGCGCATGAAGCTCGAGCAGATGTTCTACAAGCATCGACTTGCCCCGCCTTTGGACATCGTCGAGACCGCATCCTTCCTGGTCACGCTCAGCTGCGTGCGCGAGCGCTCCGCCGTCGGCTTTCTGGCGCTCGGCGTGGCGCGGCATTTCGAAGGCGAGGGGCTCGTCAAGGCGCTTCGGCTGCCGGTTCCGATCGAGCTTCCGCCGGTCGGCATGATCACTATGAAGGGGCGCAGCCCGACGCCGGCAACGGAGCAATTGATGCAATACCTGCGAACCGCCGCCGCCGAGCGGATGTCGACGGAGCGTCGCCCAAAAGGCAAGGCGGCGGTTGCGCGGTCCCGCACGAAAAGTCGAAGGACTTGAAGCACGCCGGCGCAGGACGAGGCCATGCGCGAAGCCGCCGAATGACGTATGATGCGCATCATGCGAAGCACCAGACCCAATGCCCGCGCGGCCGCCAAGGATGCCACGCACGAACGCATCGTGGCCGTGGCAGCCCGGGCGATCCGGCGCAGCGGCTATGACGGCACGGGCGTCGCGGACATCATGAAAGAGGCCGGGCTGACGCATGGCGCCTTCTATTCCCACTTTCCGTCGCGCGAGGCCATGTTGGCCGAAGCGGCGGGGAGGGCGTGCAAGGAGTCGGCTGCGGCCGCAGCCGAGGCCGCCGCCCGCATGCCCCCCGAGAGCGCATTGGCCTCCATGCTGAGCGCCTATCTCTCCAGGCAGCACCTCGAACACGTCGACACAGGATGCCCCCTGGCGGCCCTGGGTTCCGAAACCTTGCGCCAGGCGCCTGAAGTGCGTCGGGTGGCGACCCGCCACCTCAAGGAAATGATCGACCTGATCGCCCGCCAGATGCCGGACTGGGGACAACCCGAGGCCCACGAACGGGCGCTCGTGACCGTCTCCACCATGGTCGGCGCCTTGCTGCTGGCCCGCGCCGTCGACGAGCGGGGTCTGTCGGACAGCCTGCGAAAGGCCGCGCTCAAGCACCTGAGCCCCGCCGCTCACTGAAGCCGCCGATGGACCCCTGTTGGCTCGCCTTTACACATGATGAGCATCATGTGAGCGAGGCCAAGAACGAAATCAAGGAAGCACCGTGAAAGCATTTGTCCTGGATCGCTACGGAAAGAAGCGCGCGTTGCGCGCGGCAGAGATGCCGGTGCCGGAACTGCGCGACGACGAGGTCCTAATCGAGGTCCATGCTGCCGGCGTGAACCTGCTGGACGCCAAGATCAGGGACGGCGAGTTCAAGCTCGTCCTGCCTTACCAGCCGCCCCTCATCCTGGGGCACGACGTGGCCGGCGTGGTGGTCAAGGCGGGACCGCAGGTGCGGCAGTTCAAGGTGGGCGACGAGGTCTATGCGCGCCCGGATGATTTCCGGATCGGCACCTTCGCCGAATTCGTTCCGGTCAAGGAGGCGTCGGTCGCGCTCAAGCCCAGGGGCCTCACGATGGAAGAAGCCGCCTCCATCCCGATCGTGGGCCTGACGGCATGGCAGGCCCTGGTCGGCAAGGCCGGGCTGAAGAAGGGGCAGAAGGTCTTCATCCAGGCCGGCTCCGGCGGCGTAGGCACCTTCGCCATCCAATTGGCCAAGCATCTCGGCGCAACGGTCGCCACGACCACGAGCGCGGCCAACCTGGCACTCGTGAAGAGCCTGGGCGCAGACGTCGTCGTCGACTACAAGACGCAGGACTTCGAGGAGGTCCTGCGTGACTACGACGTGGTCCTGAACAGCCAGGATGGCAAGACGCTCGAGAAATCGCTTCGGGTACTCGGAAGCGGCGGGAAGCTCATCTCCATCTCCGGCCCGCCCGACCCCGAGTTCGGCGAGGAGATCGCGGCCTCGGGCTTCATGAAACTTGTCATGCGTCTGCTGAGCCTGGGCGTCCGCCGAAAGGCGCAACGCCGAAGCATTGGCTACGCCTTTCTCTTCATGAAGGCGAACGGAAGCCAGCTGCGCGAGATCACCGCGCTGATCGAAGCCGGCGCCATCCGCCCCGTGATCGATCGCGTCTTTCCATTCGCGGCGACCAACGACGCCCTGGCCTACGTCGAATCAGGCCGCGCAAAGGGCAAGGTCGTCGTCAAGATCAAGTGAGCCTGAGCCTGATTTACCTCAACCCCGGAGTTTCCTATGAAGATCGAGAACGCTGTTGCCCTCGTTACAGGCGCCAATCGTGGCATCGGCCTGGCATTCACGCGCGCGCTGCTCGCCCGCGGTGCCCGCAAGGTCTACGCTGGCGCGCGCGACCCCGCGGCCATCACGCCATCCGGCGCTCAGCCGCTGCGGCTCGATGTCACCAAGCCGGACGACGTGGCGGCCGCCGCAGCGCAGGCGGCGGATGTGACGCTCGTGATCAACAACGCCGGCATTGCCCAGGCCGGGAGCTTTCTTGCGCCGGACAGCGAAGACGTGACGCGACGCATCTTCGAGACCAACTTCTTCGCGATGCTGCGCATGAGCAAGGCCTTTGCGCCGGTTCTCGAGGCCAACGGCGGGGGAGCCTTGCTCAATGTGCTGTCGATCGCCTCATGGCTGAACGGGGGCGAGCTGGCTGCGTACTCCGCCAGCAAGTCCGCGGCCTGGTCGCTCACCAACGCCCTGCGCAGCGAACTGGCGCCGCAGAGGACGCAGGTGCTGGCCCTGCACATGGCCTATGTCGATACCGACCTGACGCGTGGGTTCGACGTTCCGAAATCGAGTCCTGAGGAGATCGTCGAGCGCGCACTCGACGGGCTCGAATCGGGGCTCGATGAAGTGCTGGCCGATGCGCTGACCCAGCAAGTCAAGCTGGGGATGACGGCGGCCAGGCCCAGCTACCTGCCTCAGGCCTCCTGAGGCGAGGATTCGATCGCGCGGCCCGCCCGCTGCCGACCACAAGCACCACAAGGGGTCGGTGCGCGCCGCGAACGACTCGAAGTCGAGCAGGTGGGTACCGTCCGCTTCGCTCGTCCACAGCCGGCGGGCCAGCGGATCGCTGGGCAGAATAGGACAGTTCAGCCCAAAGGATCAGCCATGGAATCGGTCGGTGCCGCTACTTTCGACGAGTCTTACTACCAGCGCTATTACTTCGACAAGAAGACCCGGGTGGCGGACCCGCAGCACGTCGAACGGCTCGGGGCCTTCGTGTGCGCCTACCTGAAATACCTGCGCGTGCCCGTGCATCGAGTCCTGGACCTCGGCTGCGGCATCGGCCTGTGGCGCGACATCGTGGCGCGGCACTTTCCGCAATCCAGCTATCAGGGCGTGGAGTTCAGCGAGTACCTCTGCCGGCGCTACGGGTGGGAGCAGGGCTCGGTCGTGGATTACCGCGCCAGGGAACCCTTCGACCTGGTCATCTGCCAAGGGGTTCTCGCCTACCTGAGCCCGCCGGACCTGAAACGCGCACTGCACAACCTCGGAGCGCTGAGCAAGGGCGCGCTCTACGTGGAAGTCGTGGCGCGCGAGGACTACGAACGCGACATCGTGGACCAGGGTCTCACCGACCCGCGCCTTTTTCGCCATCGCGCCGAGGTGTACCGGCGCGGGCTGTCGAGGCAGTTCAAGGAGCTGGGCGGCGGCGTGTGGCTGAGTCGGCAATGCGATGTGCCCTTGTTCGCGCTGGAGTGCGTGGCGGAGTGACTTCGAAGCTGTCGGACGTCCACCATCCGCCATCGGATCCCGCCGCGCGACCAGCGGGCGGGCGTCGACCCTGCGACGCGCCCACGCGCAACGCCTCCTTCGCGCCCTTCAGCGGTGCTTCGCGAGCTCCAGCTTGGCGATCGCGTTGCGGTGCACTTCGTCCGGTCCGTCGACCAGCCGCACGGTGCGCTGGTGGGCATAGGCCTCGGCCAGCCAGAATTCCTGGCTGACCCCGCCGCCGCCATGGGCCTGGATGGCCCAGTCCACCACCTTGCAGGACATGTTGGGCGCGACCACCTTGATCATCGCGATCTCGGCGCGGGCCCCCTTGTTGCCCACCGTGTCCATCTTCCAGGCCGCATTGAGCGTCAGCAGGCGGGCCTGGTCGATCATGCAGCGCGATTCCGCGATGCGTTCGTGCCAGACCGACTGCTCGGCCAGGGGCTTGCCGAACGCGATGCGTTTCTGCAGGCGGTCGCACATCAGTTCCAGCGCGCGCTCGGCGGCGCCGATCGAGCGCATGCAGTGATGGATGCGCCCCGGCCCCAGCCGGCCCTGCGCGATCTCGAAACCGCGGCCCTCGCCCAGCAGGATATGGTCCACGGGTACCCGCACGTTCTCCAGCATCACCTCCATGTGGCCATGCGGCGCGTCGTCGTAGCCGAACACGGAGAGGTGGCGAAGCACCGTGACGCCGGGGGTGTCGCGCGGCACCAGCACCATGGACTGCTGCGCATGCCGCGGAGCGTCGGGGTCGGTCTTGCCCATCACGATGAAGATCTTGCAGCGCGGGCTGCCGGCGCCGGAGGAGAACCATTTGCGGCCGTTGATCACGTAGTGGTCGCCGTCACGCCGTATCGAGCACTGGATGTTGGTCGCGTCCGACGAGGCCACCGCGGGCTCCGTCATCAGGAAGGCCGAGCGGATCTCGCCGGCCAGCAGCGGCTGCAGCCACTGCTGCTTCTGCGCCGCGGTGCCGTAGCGCTCCAGCGTCTCCATGTTGCCGGTGTCGGGGGCTGAGCAGTTGAAGACTTCCCCCGACCACGACACGCGCCCCATCACCTCGCACAGCGGCGCGTAGTCGAGATTGGAGATGCCGCCGTGGCCTTCGTAGGGATGCGGCAGGAACATGTTCCACAGGCCGGCCGCGCGCGCCTTCGGCTTGAGCTCCTCGATCAGCGGCACCACCTGCCAGGGGCTGCCCTGCCGGCGGAAGGCATCCATCTCGCGGTGATAGCGCTCCTCGTTCGGGTAGATGTGCTGGTCGAAGAATGCGCGCAGGCGCTGCAGCAACTCGGCGGATTTCGGGGACGGTTCGGCGAACATGGAAGCTCCTCTGGACGAAGCTGCCATTGGACGCGGGCTGGTCGATTCTGTCGATCACCCGAGTGACAGCTCGGATATTCGGGGAAGGCGCGCGCTGCCTTCGAAAGCTGAAAAGCGGCTGCCCTCAGGGCGACGAACTCGGCCGCCATTTCGTCGAAGGCCCTCGTTTTTTCGACGATTTGCTCTCTACCGCCCGTCGCGGCGCGCTTCTACATTCCTTTCAAGGAGGCAAGCCCTGCCTGATCGGAGAAAAGAAATGTCCAAGCTGCAATTCGAGAGGGTCCTGGTCCTTGGCGCCGGCAAGGTCGGCAGCACAGTGGCGGACATGATCGCGGAGTTCCACCGCATCCCGGTCACCCTGGCGGACCTGAAGCCGGGACGCGGCGTCGAGAGCGAGCGGCTGGTGCGCAGGATCGAACTGGATGTCGAGAGCGATTCGGAGCTGGGGGCCGCGCTCTCGGCGCACGCGGTGGTGATCAACGCGCTGCCGTTCTACCTGGCACGCCGCATGGCCACCGAGGCCGCCCGGCGGGGCGTGCACTACTTCGACCTGACCGAGGACGTGGCTGCCACGCAGGCCATCCGGGCGCTCGCCGGCAGTGCGACCTCGGTCCTGATGCCGCAAAGCGGCCTGGCCCCGGGCGTGATCGGCATGCTCGGCGGCCATCTGGCTGGGCGCTTCGACGAGCTCTACGACCTGCGCCTGCGCGTCGGCGCCTTGACCCGCAACGCGACCAACAGCCTGCGCTACAACTTCACCTGGAGCATCGACGGCGTCCTCAACGAGTACTGCAATGCGTGCGATGCGATCGTCAACGGACAGCGGGTATCCGTGCAGCCGCTCGAAGGGCACGAGACCTTCACGCTGGATGCCGAGGCCTTCGAAGCCTTCAACACCTCCGGCGGACTGGGGACGCTTTGCGAGACCCTCCAGGGCAAGGTCCGCAACCTCGACTACAAGACGATCCGCTATCCGGGCCACCGCGACGCGATGAACTTCCTGCTCCATGACCTGCGGCTGATCGAGCGCCGCGATCTGCTTCGCCAGGTGCTCGAGCATGCGGTGCCGCACAGCCGCGAGGACGTGGTGATCCTGTTCGCCGCCGCCTCGGGTCTGCGCGGCGGCCGCTTCGAGCAGGAGACCCGCGTGGCCCGCATCTTCGGTGCCCCGCTGCGCGGCCAAGAGCGCACCGCCATCGAGCTGACCATCGCGGCGGGGGTGGTGGGCGTGTTCGAGCTGCTGCGGGACGGCAAGCTGCCCCAAGCCGGTTTCGTCGGGCAGGAGCAAGTGCCGCTCGAGCAGTTCCTCGCCACCAAGGTCGGACGCTACTACGCGAATCTGGGCATCGCGCCTGCTGCGCACGAGCGCGGCACGCCACAATGCCTTATTTCCCGCGCCGACCGCCCATGGACCTCCGACTCGACGACCTCGACCGCCACTTGCTGAGCCTGCTGCAGGCCAACGCCCGCGAGCCGGCGGCCAACCTTGCCCGCAAGCTCAAGATCGCCAGGACCACGGTGGTGGCGCGCATCGCGCGCCTCGAGCGGGAGGGCATCGTGTCCGGCTACGGCGTGCGCTTCGGGACCCGGCTGGAGCAGGCTGCCGTGCGCGCCTTCTGCGGCCTCAGCGTCAATGCCAAGAGCGCAACGGCGGTGATCAAGGCGCTCGAGCGATTGCCCGAGGTCGAGGAGGTCTGGGCGGTGAGCGGCGAGTTCGACTACATGGCGCTCCTGCGCTGCGAGACGCCCGAGCAGCTCGATGCACTGCTGGATCAGCTCGGCCAGATCGATGGCATCAACCAGACCCACACCTCGATCGCGCTGAGCCGGAAGATCGATCGCCGCAGCGCCGTGGCCGCGGCCCATTGACGGCGCTGGCGCTCTCGCCCGCGGCTCAGTCGATGGAGACCTTGGCGTCCTTGACCAGCTTCGCGTACTTGGCCGTGTCGTCCTTGATCTGTGCCGCCATCTGGGCCGGCGTGTCGCCCACCGGCTCGGCGCCGATCTCCTCCATGCGCTTCTTGAACTCCGGAGACTGGATGATCTTCACCATCTCCGCGTTGAGCTTGGCGACCACGTCCTTGGGCGTCCCCGCCGGTGCCAGGATGCCGAACCAGGTGCCCTGGTTGAAGTCCTTCATGCCCGCCTCGACCAGCGTTGGAACGTCGGGCAAGGTGCTTGAGCGCTTCGCCGTGGTCACGGCCAGGGCGCGAAGCTTGCCCGCCTTGATGTGCTGGACCAGAGGCGTCAAGGTGTCGAAGGACATGTCCACCTGGCCGCCGAGCAGGTCGGTGGTCAGCGGCGCGCTGCCCTTGTAGGGCACGTGCAGGAGCTCCACGCCTGCAATCGCCGAGAACTGCGTCCCGATCAGGTGCTGCACCGTGCCGTTGCCGTTCGAGCCGTACGACAGCTTGCCGGGTGAAGTCTTGGCCAGCGCCACCAGGCTCTTGACGTCCGTCGCCGGCGACCTGGCATTGACCACCAGCACGTTGGGCACCAGGGCCACCGTCGTGATCGGCGCGAAACTCGTTTGGAAGTCGTAGGGCAGCTTCTTGTACACGCTGGTGGCGATGGTGTGATGGACGGCGCCCATGAGCAGCGTATAGCCGTCGGGCTTCGACTTCGACACGTAGTCGGCGCCAACGGTCGCGCCGGCGCCCGGCTTGCTCTCGACGACCACCGGTTGACCGAGGGTTTGCGAAAGCGGCGTGGTGATGGCGCGGGCCAGCGCGTCCGAGCTTCCGCCGGGCGGAAAGGGGACGATGAGGGTGATCGGCTTCGCCGGCCAGGCCTGGGCCGTGGCGAGCGAGGCGGCGAAGCCGAAAGCCACAGCGGCGAGGGCAGTGCGGGGGCGGAAATCAGATGTCTTCATGGGGCGGGCTCGCATCAGGCAGCCTTGCGCTGCAAGCCGGCGGCCACCAGGCTGCACATGGCCTTGGTGACTTCCGCGGTGGTCGCCTTGCCGCCCAGGTCACGGGTGTGCAGGGACTTGTCGGCGGTGACCTTCTCGATCGCCTGCATGACGTGCTGCGCGGCCTCTGTCTCGCCCAGGTGCTCCAGCAGCATCACCACCGACCAGAAGGTGCCCACCGGATTCGCCAGGCCCTTGCCCATGATGTCGAAGGCCGAGCCGTGGATCGGTTCGAACATCGACGGATAGCGGTGCTCCGGATCGATGTTGCCGGTGGGCGCGATCCCCAGGCTGCCGGCCAGCGCGGCGGCAAGATCGCTCAGGATGTCGGCGTGCAGGTTGGTCGCGACGATGGTGTCGAGCGATGCCGGGTGGTTGATCATCCGGGCCGTCGATGCATCCACGAGCTCCTTGTCCCAGGTGACGTCGGGAAACTCCTTGGAGATCTGTCGCGCGATCTCGTCCCACATGACCATCGCATGGCGCTGCGCGTTGCTCTTGGTGATGACGGTGAGCAGCTTGCGAGGCCGCGACCGGGCCAGCCTGAAGGCGAATCGCATGATGCGCTCCACGCCGGCGCGGGTCATGATGGACACATCGGTCGCCGCCTCGATCGGGTGGCCCTGGTGCACGCGCCCGCCGACCCCCGAGTACTCACCCTCGGAGTTCTCGCGCACGATGACCCAGTTCAGGTCGTCGGGGCCGCAACGCTTGAGCGGCCCGTCGATGCCGGGCAGGATGCGCGTCGGACGCACATTGGCGTACTGGTCGAAGCCCTGGCAGATCTTCAGGCGCAGGCCCCAGAGCGTGACGTGGTCGGGGATGTGCGGGTCGCCCGCCGAGCCGAACAGGATCGCGTCCTTGTCGCGGATGGCATTCAGGCCCTCGTCCGGCATCATCACGCCGTGCTCGCGGAAGTAGTCGCCGCCCCAGTCGAAGTTCTCGAACTCGAACTTGAAGGTGCTGCTGGCCGAGGCCAGCGCTTCCAGAACTTCCTGGCCGGCAGGCACGACTTCCTTGCCGATGCCGTCGCCTGGAATGGTGGCGATCCTGTATGTCTTCATGGATTTGTCTCTCGTGGGTGGGGTCAGTGCCGCCACTGTAGGGACTCGACGCGCCGCCGCCTCGGCGCTAGAGTGAATCCATTGTTAACCTGGATTCAACATTGGAGCTTCCAATGGCCCCTGCCATCGTGCCGGCCGACCTCGGCTTCTTTTCTGCCCTGGCGAGCGCCGGCAGCCTGAGCGCGGCGGCGCGTGAACTCGGCGTCACCACGCCCGCGGTGAGCAAGCACCTGGCATTGATGGAGTCGCGCATCGGGGTGTTGCTGGTCAACCGGTCCACGCGCCGCATGAGCCTGACGCCCGAGGGCGAGCTCTACCTCGAGCACGCGCGCCGCATCCTCGGCGAGATCGACGAGATGGAAGAGCTTCTCGGCGTTGCCAAGGCCATCCCGAAGGGCCTCCTGCGCGTCAACGCCACGCTGGGCTTCGGGCGCAGTCACGTGGCACCGCTGATCTCGAAGTTCATCCGCAAGTACCGGGACGTCGAGGTTCAGCTGCAGCTGTCGGTCAACCCTCCTGCGCCGACCGAAGACCTGTTCGATGTCTGCGTGCGTTTCGGTGCGCCGCCGGACAGCCGGGTGATCGCCAGGCGCCTTGCGGGCAATCGCCGCCTGTTGTGCGCGGCGCCGGCCTATCTTGCCAAGTTCGGCATTCCCCGGGTTCCGAACGACCTGACGAAGCACAACTGCATCGGTATCCGGCAGGGCGAGGAAGCTTACGGCGTGTGGCGCCTGGCGAGCGGCCGGGGCCGCCATGCGCGCACCGAAGCCGTCAAGACGCGCGGGAACCTCGCCACCAACGACGGGGAGATCGCGGTCAACTGGGCGCTCGAAGGGCATGGCATCCTGATGCGCGCCGAGTGGGACATCGAGCGCTACCTCGCCAAAGGCCGCCTGGTGCAGGTCCTGCCCCAGTACTACACGCCCGATGCCGACATCTACGCGGTCTATCCGCAGCGCCACCAGCTCGCGGCACGGGTCCGCGCGTTCGTCGATTTCCTGACGCTTTCCTTCACGCAGCAAGCGAGGTCTGCAAAGGGCTGAGCCTGCGGAGGTGCCCTGTTCGATGCATCTTTCCGCTAGAGCTGCGCGTCGCGACACGCATAGCTCGACGCCAGCGCCTTGTCGCCGCCCATGTAGTGCGGATAGCCCGGGTAGCGGCACATGGGACGAGAGCCCTGGAGCGCAAAGGGAGGGAGGCCGGCCTTGCTCGTCTGCACGATCGCATCGGGCGGCGGGGTTTGCGTGGTCACCCAGCGATCCAGCGGATCGAGCAGGTCCGCCATGGTCGGGATCGCCGACTTGTCCGTGACCGATCGTGCGTTGCCGGAGTGCGTGGACGATGGCGACACATACAGGCGCACCGAACGGTCCACGGCCGGCTGACCCAGCCGCGCAACCACCGACTGGTAGTACTCGATGCCCATCAGGGGGCTCTGGGCGCGGTCGGCGGCGTTCTCTCGAAGGATCAGCTTGCCGCCGCGAGCGAAGAAGGCGGACAGGTCCGGATTCGTGGAGTCGATGAGGGCGGACGTCTGCTGGACGCGCGCCGCGAAGGGCTCCGGGCGATAGGAACGCACGTCGAAATTCGCGTCGCGCGCGATCGCGTAGCGGATCCAGTTGCTGCCATAGAGCCATTGCGTGGCGGCCGTCGATGCATTCGGCGGCACGGTCGGCGCGGCGCTGCCGCTCACCCATCGAACCAGGTTCAGCGCCGCTGCGCCATCGAGGCTGTCCTCGTGGCCGTAGAGCCACTGCGGATACTCGCTGATGCCATTGGCCAGCGGGAAGGAGAAGCGGTAGGGCGAGTGAATGCCGCGGATCAGCGAGAGCTCGGCGTCCGACAGGCAATGAGGGCCGGCATCGCTGCCACCCGGGCAGCGCAGCGCTTGCAGGTTCACGCGCGCCGGGCACGCCATGTAGTTGTTGACGACGCCATCGGCGAGCCCGTCGAGGGCATCGCAGGCCTCCGACGTCGCCTTCGCGATCAGCGGGGTCTTCGCGGCATCGAGCCAGTCGCCGAACTGCGGCACCTGGTTGCGCACGAAGGCGTGGAACAGGCCGGTCCAGTTGATCACCGGCACGACGCTGACGATGCCGTCGTAATCGGCCGGGAAGCGCTGCGCCATGGTGAGGCCTTCACGGCCGCCTTCGGAGCCGCCGAAGTAGTAGAGCTGGCGAGGCCGCTGGCCGTAGACCGACTGCATGAGATCCACGGCCACGTCTCGTACCTTCTTGTAGGAGGCGTAGGCGAAGTTCTCCAGCATCTCGTCGTTGAGCGCGAAGGCGCCGGGCTCGCTGGCCGGGAAGGCCGAGGCCTGGTGGCCCGAGTCGGTGCCGAAGGTGGCATACCCCCGCGCGATCGGCAGCGGGTCGCCGGGCGCTGCATCCCGCAAGGGGGCGAGGCCGCTGATCGGCACGCCGTTGAATCCGCCGCCGCCATACTGCAGCGCCTTCCCGTTCCATCGGGTCGGCAGGTTGAGCTGGAAGTTGATCGGCTGCGCCTTCGGATCGCGCGAGGCCACGGTGCCCAGCACCTTGCAGTATTCCGGCGTCGCCGGCATAAGGCTGTTGCCGCTGACGGACCCCGGCGCAGCCGTCACGAGCACCGCCGAATGCACGGTGGCGGGGCCGCTGGGCAGCCCGATGGAGGCGGCCGGAATGGACCTGCCGGCCAGGGTCGTGCATGCCGCCCCGATCTGCTCGCGGGATGGCGCGTGGCTGCAAGCGGCCAGCGTCGCGCAGAGGGCCATCAGGGAGAAGAGGTTCAAGCGTCTCATGGGCATCGAGGAAGCTCCGGTTGGCGGGATGGGCGGAGCGTAGCTTGCCTGATCAGCGATCGGCGTTCTTGAGCAGCGCAATCTCGTCGAGCAGGTCATGGAGCGCGACTTTCAAGAACTCGAGCGTCGGCGCGTGAACCAGCCGGCCATCGCTGATCTGTGCCGCGACATTCGCGATCGCCACATGCTGCCGGACCACCGGGCGCGCGAGGGTGGCGGCCAGGGCGTCGCGGATCTGGGCCTGCGCGCGCACCCCGCCGGCCGTGCCGGGAGAGGCGGTCATGACGAGGGCCGGCTTGCCCTTCAACGGCGAGGCGAAGCTGGGGCGCGATGCCCAGTCGATCGCATTCTTCAGCACCCCGGGCATGCCGTAGTTGTATTCGGGCGAGCACAGCACCAGCCCGTCGGCCTGCGCAATGGCTTGCTTGAGCCCCGCGACCGCCGGCGGCGGTGTGGCCCCGTCGAGGTCGGCGTTGTAGAGCGGGATCTCGTCCAGCGCGAAGAGCTCGATCGACATCGAATCCGGCAGCAGCCCCTGAAGGCTGCGAAGCACAGCGGTGCAGTTCGATTGGCGTCGCAGGCTGCCGGAGATGCCGAGCAGGCGCGTGCGGGTTGCAGAAGTTTGTTGATGCATGGCTATCAGGGTTTTACAGAGATTGAAGTTTATGCATAAAATGAAGAGAATGCACGAACAAGATAGCGCCCTCCCAGGGTCTGCAGCGCGATGCCGCTGCCGCATTCGAAGGAAGCCCGGGGCTGCGCTATCGCAGAACGCACTGGAGACATCATGCTCAAGGTCGATCGACCCACGCCATCGCATTTCGGAATCTTCGTCACCGACCTGGAACGGATGGTCGCCTTCTACACCGAAACCTTCGACCTGACGGTCACCGACCGCGGCGAGGGGCGGACCTTCAGGAATACGCTGGTCTTCATGAGCGCCAGCCCGGACCAGCACCATCAACTGGTGCTGGCCTCGGGCCGGCCGGCGGAAGCCAGGTTCAGCACCGTGATGCAGATCTCCTTCGTCGTCCCGGGCATCCAGCACCTGCGCGACATCTCGGCCCGTGCGGCCGAACGCGGCGCCACCGGGATTCGCGGCCTCAACCACGGCAACGCGCTGTCCGTCTACATGCTCGACCCCGAAGGCAACACGGTGGAGATCTATGTCGACACGCCGTTCTACGTCGCTCAGCCCCACGGCGATCCGCTGGATCTCTCCAAGGACGACGCGACGCTGATGCGCGAGACCGAGGAGGCCTGCCGCAGGGACCCCACCTTCATGCCGCTCGCGCAGTGGCAGGCGCAGTTCGCGGCGCAGTCGCCCGCATCCACGGCTTCCGCCGCGCCCACTGCATCCGCTGCCTGACGCCTCGCGACAGGCCTTCTTCACCACCCTCCCAACGACGCATCCCAACTGGAGTTCCCATGAAGCTTTTGTCATTTGTCCACCAAGGCCGCGAAACCTGGGGCGCCGTCGTCGGCGACGGCGTCGTCGACCTCGGGAAGGCGCGCCCGCAGCACGCCAGCCTGGCCGACTACATCGCCTCGGGCGAGTACACGCAGGCGGCGCAGCATGTCGAAGGTCTGCCGGTGGTCGCCAAGCTCGCCGACATCCGCTTCCTGCCCGTGATTCCGCGATCCGAGAAGATCATCTGCGCGGTGCGCAACTACATGGACCATCACCAGGAAGTGCTGGCCGCCGGCATGCAGCGCGAGCTCTCCGAGCAGCCGCCAATCTTCCTGCGCGTGTGGCGCTCGCAATGCGGGCACAACGAGCCGATCGTGCGCCCGCACGTGTCGGAATCGCTCGACTGGGAAGGCGAGCTGGCCGTGATCATCGGCAAGGGCGGGCGCAACATCGCCGAGGCGGATGCCTTCGACCATGTGGCGGGCTACGCCTGCTACAACGACGGCAGCGTGCGCGAGTGGCAGTTCCACGCCAAGCAGATCGCCTCCGGCAAGAACTTCGAATCGACCGGCGGCTTCGGCCCCTGGATGGTGACCGCCGACGAGATCGAGCCGGGCCGGCCGCTCAAGCTCGAGACGCGCCTCAACGGCGAGGTCGTGCAGTCCAGCCACACCGGGCACATGATCTTCAGCATTCCGAAGCTGATCAACTACGCCTCGACGATCTTCACGCTCACGCCGGGCGACGTGATCGCGACCGGCACGCCGGCCGGCGTCGGCTGGAGCAAGAAGCCGCCGCGCTTCATGAAGCCCGGCGACGTGTGCGAGGTCGAGATCGAGGGCATCGGCGTGCTGCGCAACCCGATCGTTCAGCAGGCCTGAGGCTTTGCAACCGGCTGCTGACGGATGCAGCCTTCACGACGAAGAACATCGGAGACAAATACATGCAGCGCAGACAGTTCGTTGCCGCAGGCCTCACCCTGGCCTGCGCGGCACCCTTAACGGCCTCGGCCCAGGACTTTCCGGACAAGCCGATCAAGATCTACCAGGGCTTCGCCGCGGGCGGCAACGCCGACACGATCGCGCGCGTGGTCAGCGCGGAGATGACCAAGGGCCTGGGCCAGCCGTTCGTGGTCGAGGCGCAGACGGGCGCCGGCGGTACCATCGCTGCGGCGACGGTGGCGCGGGCCCGGCCCGACGGCTACACGCTGCTGCTGGCCACCGGCGGGCATGCGGTGGCGGGGGCGCTCTACAACAAGCTCAACTACCAGACCGTGTCGGACTTCCAGATGATCTCGACGGTCACCTTCTTTCCCTTCCTGCTCGTGGTGCGTGCCGATTCGCCTTACCGGAGCCTGGGGGAGCTGCTGGCCGCGGCCCGCGGCGATGCCCGCAGCGTGTCCTACGGTTCGGCCGGCATCGGGTCCACGCATCACCTGGCGGGCGAGCTGCTGGTCAAGAGCGCGAAGGTCGAGATGCTGCATGTTCCCTATCGCGGCGATGCCGCCTCGGTCACGGCGCTGCTGGGTGGCGAGGTGCCGATGATCATCGCGCCGCCGACCGCGGTGATGCCCAACATCAAGGCCGGCAAGCTGAGGGCGCTGGCCACCACCGGCGCGCAGCGATGGAGCGCGATGCCGGAACTGCCGACGGTGGTGGAGCAGGGCGTGGCGGGCTACGACGTGCGCTCCTGGGCCGGCTTCATGGCACCGGCCGGCACGCCGCGCCCCATCGTCGAGCGCCTGCGCACGGAGACGCTCAAGGCCCTGCAGGTGCCCGCCGTTCGCGCGCGCCTGGAGGACATGGGCGGCGAAGCCCGCGGCAGCACGCCGGAAGAAATGACCACGATGGTGAGCGCCGAGCTCAAGCGCTGGACGGCCGTCGTGAACGACTCGCACATTCCAAGGCAATGATGTTCCCATGTCCCTGATCGAAATCCGCAAGCGCAGCCTTGCCATCGAAACCGTCTACCACGAGGGCGGGCCGCCGGTGCAGACGCCGCTCAAGCTGGCGGCCGCCTGCGCGGTCATCCGCAATCCCTACGCCGGCAGGTACGAGCCCGACCTCATGCCCTTCATGGCCGAGCTGCGCTCCCTGGGGACGCTGCTGGCCGACGAGCTGGTCGAGACGCTGGGCCGCGACCGGGTCGAGGTCTACAGCAAGGCCGCGATCGTCGGCGTGAATGGGGAGCTGGAGCACGGCGCCGTCTGGCACGAGGCCGGCGGCTGGGCCATGCGCGAGGCGCTGGGCGAGCCGAAGGCGATCGTTCCTTCATCGAAGGCGGTGGCGGCGACGGGCTACCGGATCATGGTGCCGCTGCATTACATCCACGCCGCGTACGTGCGCAGTCATTACAACGCGATGGAGATCGGCATCCAGGACGCGCCGCGGCCCAACGAGATCCTCTTCGCGCTGGTGATGGGCACCGGCGGCCGCGTGCACGCGCGTCTCGGCGGGCTCACGAAGGACCAGGTGTCCGTGCACGATGGGCAGCGCTGATGCAGGCCGTTCGACCATCATGAAAGCCATTCAACTCCAGGCGCCCGGCGGGCCCGAAGTGCTGCAGCTCGTCGAGCTGCCGCTGCCGCAGCCGCGGGCCGGCGAAGTGCGGGTCAAGGCCGTGGCGATCGGCGCCGGCGGACCCGACGTGCTGATCCGCAACGGCAGCTACAAGTGGATGCCTCCGATGCCCGCGATCCCGGGCAACGAGATGTCGGGCGTGGTCGACGCGATCGGCCCCGGCGTGAGCGCACTCCGGCTCGGGCAGCGCGTGCTCGTGAGCGCGCGTGAACTGGCGCAGCGCGGCGGCTGCTATGCCGAGGCCATCTGCGTGCCCCAGGCCGCGCCCTTCGTGCTTCCCGATTCGATCCGCTTCGAGGACGCCGTCAGCCTCGGCAACTTCCAGCTCGCGCTGGCGATGCTGTCGAGCAACGGCAACCTTCCGGCGACCTCCATCCTGGTGCCGGGCGCGGCCGGCGGCGTGGCCACGGCGCTGGTGCAGGTCGCGCGCGACCGGGGGCTGCGCGTGATCGGGACTGCCTCGACGCCGGAGAAGAGGAGCTTTGCACTCGCCAACGGCGCGCACGAGGTCATCGAGAGCGACCCGCAGGGGTTGACCGAGAAGGTCATGCAGCTGACGGACGGCCGTGGCGTCGACCTGGCCTTCGATCATCTGGGCGGCGCGCTCTTCATCGCCTGCCTGCGCGCGCTGGCGCCCTGCGGCATGCTGGTCTCCTACAACATCGTCAACGGCCCGCCCGCGGGCGACGTGTTCCAGGAGCTTCGCAAGCTGCTGGGCCGCAGCCTGGCCGTTCGCACCTTCTCCATCCACGCCATCGATGCGGATGCGAAGCAGCGGCGCGGCCTGATGGAGACCGCCATCGCACTCATGGCCGAAGGCCGCGTGCGCGCGCCGAAGATCACCTCCTTCGCGCTGTCGGAGGCCCGCCGCGTGCACGAACTGCTCGACAGCGGAGGGACGCCGGGGAAGATCGTGCTGCAGCCCTGACCGCGACGCGTGGCTGGCTCTTTGCATGTTCCACAGCATCGTGCATAAAATAATTCCATGAACTCATTCGCTGCGGCCGCCCTGGAGCCCTCGACCCCTCTTGCGGAGCAGGCCTTCCGAAGCTTGCGCCGCGACGTGCTGACCGGCTTGTTCCAGGCCGGCAGCAAGCTGAAGCTGGACGACCTGCAGGAGCACTATGGATTCTCCAGCAGCCCGCTGCGTGAAGCGCTGAGCCGGCTTGCCCAGGAAGGGCTGGTCAAGGCGGACGAACGCAGGGGCTTTCGGGTTGCACCGATTTCCGCCGAGGACCTGGCCGACATCACGCACATGCGGCTGATGCTCGACGTCGAGGCGCTGCGAAGCGCGATCGAACTGGGCGACGACACCTGGGAGGGTGCGATCGTCGCCGCCTTCCATCGGCTCGAAAAGGTCGAGTCGCGCCTGAGCGATGGGCCGGTCATCCTGGACGAGGAGTGGAGCGAGCTGCACCGGAATTTCCACGCCGCATTGATTGCCGCCTGTGCTTCCGAGCGCCAGCGGCTGTGGAGTTCGAGCCTGTTCGACCAGGCCGAGCGCTATCGGCGATTCTCGGCGCGCCATCGGCCGGCCGGCCGGCGCAAGTCCAACGAGCACCGCAAGATCATGGAGGCCACGCTGCGCCGCGATGCCGACACCGCCTGCGCGCTGCTCGGCGAGCACATCCTCAGCACGCAGCGCAATGTCGAGGCGGCCCTGCGCCGCGGCTCGGCCGCCTGAGGCTCACGCTCGCCGCCGCTTCACTGCGACTTGAGGTACTGGGCGAGGTCTGCGATCTCCTGCGGGCCGAGGCCCAGCGATCGCCGGGTGTTGTAGACCGCTGCGACTTCTTCGAGCGTGGCGGCCGACCCGTTGTGGAAGTAGGGCGCGTGCTGCCAGACGCCACGCAGCGGCGAGGTGCGGTACATCCTGGTCGCCGAGCGGGAGGCGTAGCTCGGCGATTCGGGTTCGGCCATCGAGTCGCCGGGCGGATGCAGCGTCGAATTGGCATCCGTGAAGAGGGCGCCGCTGTGGCAGGTCGCGCACTTGCCTGCGCCTTCGAAGACCACCTTGCCCCTCGCGGCAGCCGCTGCGTCGAAGCTGCCCTGCGGCGGGGCGGGGGCCTTCAACGACAGCTGATAGGCCTGCAAGGCGGGCAACTTGCTCGTGACCAGATCCGTGGTGCCGTTGGTGATGCTCAGGTTCAGCCGCGGTTCGGTGAAGCTTCCCTGGCCGCCCATCTGCGTGACGGCCACGTACCGGTTCCAGTAGGCGATTTCGGTGCCGTCCCCGGTGACAGTGATGCTGTGAATGCCCTCCAGCCCGTAGGCCGGCGGAATGACCACCGGCTTGTTGAGGCCATCGATGTTGTATCGCGGGTCGTACTTGCCTTTGCCCCAGGAGAGGTAGACGGCTTTCTTGGCGGCGTCGACAGCCGGGGACAACGCGATGATGGCGCCGGGATTCAGGTCCCGGTTGGGCCAGCCATCGAGCCGCTTGCCGATGCCCGGCGCGAAGGCGTTGTCGACGGTCGAATGGCAGAGAGCGCAGGTGACGCCGACGCGGGTCAGCGCGTCCTTGCCGTTGACGGTTTCCACCTTGCCCTTGAGGCCGACCACGGCGTCGAGCTTCAGCAGCGCGACGGTGGTGGCAGGACTCGCGAGATCGATGCTTCCATCCTGGATGCCCTTCACGATGGCCGGCGGCAGCGCCTCGACGTCGACCTTCAGCCCGACCGCCAGCGCCGCTGCAGGACTGATCGCGGTGCTGATGACCTCATGGATCCGCAGGGTGTCGGTCCACTGGGCCTCGTCGCCGAAGGTGTCGAAGCGGAAGATCTTCTTGCCCTCCTCGACGAGTGCGGCCTGCTCGGCGGCCGAGGTCCCCGAGCCGGTGCCCACAGGGCCGCCAAAGCCCCCGCCGCCGCCACCGCCACCCCCGCATGCGGCAGTCAGCACGGCAGCAAGCGCGATCGCGCCGGGCGCTCGATAACGTGAATGGATCATGAGGAGCTCCTTGATGGACGCCGAGCCACATTGCGCCCGCAGCGGGCGTCGAATCAGCAGCCGGTGTCCATTGGATGGCGCCCGGGATCGACCTGTTCCCGCGCACTGCAAGCGGCGCGATCGGCCGGTGGCTAAGGCTGTTCCAGCCGCTGCAGGAGCTCTGCGCTCGGATAGCCATCCGCGGGCAAGCCGACGCTGCGCTGATAGCGGCGCAGCCCGTCACGCGTGGCCGGACCCATGACGCCGTCGGGCGTGCCGCTGGCAAAGCCGCGCTGGTTGAGCGCGGTCTGGAGTTCGAGCAGCTGGCTGCGGCTGAGCGCGACCAGGTCCCGCGGCCAGGATGCCTGCACGCCGGCGCCGCCGTTCAGGCGCTGCGCCAGGAGGCCGACCGCCAGCGCATAGCTGGTCGAGTTGTTGTAGCGCAGGATGGCGCGGAAGTTCGGCCCGACCAGGAAGGCCGGCCCGCGGGCGCCGGCGGGCAGCAGGATCGCGCTCTCGTCGAACGCCGGCAGCGGCTGGCCGTCGACGGTGCGCACGCCCTCGGCGGCCCATTGGGCGCTGGACTGGCGCACGGCCGTGTCGGCGCGGCCGAAGTCGAAGCCCGCCGGCAGCCGGACCTCGACGCCCCACGGCTTGTCTGCCTGCCAGCCGGCACGCGAAAGGAAGTTCGCGGTCGAGGCCATGACGTCCGCCATGCTGTCCCAGATGTCGCGCCGGCCATCGCCGTCGGCATCCACCGCATAGGCCAGGAAGTTCGAGGGCATGAACTGGGTCTGGCCCATGGCGCCCGCCCAGGAGCCGACCATGCGGTCGCGGGGGATGTCGCCCTTGTCGAGGATCTTCAAGGCGGCGAGCAGCTCCGCGCGTGCCCATTCCGCACGCCGTCCCTCGAAGCCGAGCGTCGCGAGGGCGTCGATGGTCGGGGTACTGCCGTAGTTGCTGCCGTAGTTGCTCTCCATCCCCCAGATGGCAATGACGATCGCGGGCGGGACGCCGTAGCGTGCGGCCGCCGCATCGGCTTCGCTGCGGAACTGCAGGAGCTTGTCCTGCCCGGCCGCCACGCGCTGGGGCGTCACGGTGTTGTCGAGGTAATCCCAGACCGTGCGCGTGAACTCGGGCTGCGAACGGTCCAGCTCGATGACGCGGGGAAGGTATCGGACATCGTCGAACGCGCTGCGCAGCGTGGCTTCGCTGATGCCTTCGGTGCGGGCACCGGCGCGGAAGTCAGAGACCCACTGTGCGAATGCCGATGACGGTGCCGCTTCGTCTGCGGGCGAGGGCGGCGCCGTGACGGTCGGGGGGCTCGCGGTTGATGGTTGCAATGCCTGTGATGCCTGTGATGCCTGTGATGCCTGTGATGCCTGTGATGCCTGTGATGCCTGCGATGGCTGCGATGGTGCGGTCGATGGCGCGGAGGCGCAGCCTCCCAGCAGGGCGGCGGCGAGAACGATCGGGGCAAGGCGAGGCCAGTGGCGCGGCGGGCAAGTTGCGTGGTTCATTCGATCCATTTTGACCTTGTCATCGTCATGGCCGGCCCGCGCGGGTCGCGTCTGCCAAGCCGCCCGGATGCGCCGTGTTGCGCTTACGTTGCGCGTCGTCCGGCTCCGACAAGGAGCCACGCGTGATTTGAGAGGATTTCTTCACCGCTGCAATGGCACCCGCCAAGCGACCAAGGAATCTTGATGATGAACGACCCCGATCAGACCAGCCCCACCATTGCCGACGAGGGCAGCGCCGTTGTCGACGACGCGCAGGTGATTGCGAAAACATTGCCCGCGGCACCGGCGCCGACGGGCGCAGCCCGACTGCAGGGCCAGGTGGACCATGCGCTCGATGCAGTGCGCAGTTATGTGGTCCGACAACCCATGCAGGCGGTGGCGATCGCCGCGCTCGGGGGCGCCGTGTTGTCCGCCCTGGTCAGCTCCCGGGTGCGCACGAGCACCACCTGCTACTACCTCGAGCCCTGAGCGCTTGCCGGCAGCCAAGGCCGTCGGCAGAACGCCTCGACCTTGCCCTTTGGTGCGATGTCACAGATCGCGGAACAGGTCCTTCAGTTCGGCGAAATTGCTCTCGATCCACACGCGCCCGTCCTCGTTGAGCGCAAAGCTCGGCATGCGCTCCCTGGGCTGCGCCTCGCGGGTGTCGTCGCCGCACAGGTACGAGACGGTGATGCCATCCAGATCGGCGAGCGGCTGCAGGAAAGCAATGAACTGTGATGCCGTGATGCCTTGGGCCTTGATCGCCTTCCAATGCCTGCACAGGGTCGCCTGCCGCATCTCCGCTCTCGAGGCGGGTCGCCGCGGCGGATAGGCATCCAGATCGTGGGGCAGGGTGTCGATGGCGTCGCTGCGCTGAGTCATGGGTCGAACCTCCTTCGTTCGAGTGCTTCTGCGAACTTCGGCGCAATGCTAGGGTCTGCGGCCCAGGGAGGCCTTCAACTCGCGGTGAGGTCCTACGCCGAAAGCGTGCGTTTCTCGTGAGGAGCGCGAGGGGGCGTGATCGCTCTCGCGATCGGGGCGCGGGGCTTGAATTCCAAAGTTCTCGCAAGCAGGCGCCGTGCCTCGCAGGCGCGCCATCAGGCATCAGGCAGGGGCAAGCGGGCGGAGTTCTTCACCTCTTCCATGACCGCGTAGGTGCGGGTCTCGCGCACCCCCGGCAACTGCCACAGCACGGTGCCGGCGAAGTTGCGGTAGTCGCTCATGTCTGCGCTTCGCGTCTTGAGCAGATAGTCGAACCCTCCCGCCACCATGTGGCATTCCATGATCTCGGGGCGCACCTGCACGGCGGCCTTGAATGCGTCGAAGACGTTGGGCGTCGTGCGGTCGAGCAGGACCTCCACGAAGACCAGCATGCCGGCACCGAGCTTCAACGGATTCAGCCGCGCCTCGTAGCCGAGGATGTATCCGTCACGGGTGAGGCGCTGCACGCGCGCGAGGACCGCGGTAGGCGACAGGCCGATGGCGTCGGCCAGTTTCAGGTTGGTCATCCGGCCGTCCGTTTGGAGGGCCGCCAGGATGCGCAGATCCAGCCTGTCCAGCGCAAGCCGCTCGGCCAGTTCGTCTAGTGATTTGTTCTGCATATGCGAGAAAATTCGAACAAAAAGTCGGCCTCTGAAGCTGCATTATGCGAGAAGTCACCATCAGCACGGAGGACTCTCCCATGCGTACACCCCTCGCACAGCCCGACCTCGCCATGCCTTTCCGCGGCTTTGCCGATGCCGCCTCCAGCCGCTCCGAATTGCGCGACCGCATCACCAGCGCCTACCGGCTGCCGGAGCCCGAAGCCGTGTCGCGTCTGCTGGCCCAGGCGAAGACGGACCCGGAGACCACGCACCGCGCCAACGCGCTGGCCACCCGGATCGCGCGGAGATTGCGCGAGCGCAAGAACGCTGCCGGGCGGGCGGGCGTCGTGCAGGGTCTGCTGCAGGAATACGCGTTGTCATCCCAGGAGGGCGTGGCGCTGATGTGCCTGGCCGAAGCCTTGCTGCGCATTCCCGATACCGCCACGCGCGATGCGTTGATCCGCGACAAGATCGCGCGCGGCCAGTGGCAGGAGCACGCCGGCCACAGCCCCTCGCTCTTCGTCAACGCCGCAACCTGGGGGCTGCTGCTGACCGGCAAGCTGGTGGCCACGCACAGCGAATCGTCCATGTCGGCGCTGCTCACGCGCCTGATCGCCAAAGGCGGCGAGCCGATGATCCGCAAGGGCGTCGACATGGCCATGCGGATGATGGGCGAGCAGTTCGTCACCGGCGAAACCATCGGCGATGCGCTGGCGCATGCCCGCGGCCTGGAGGCCCAGGGCTTCCGCTATTCGTACGACATGCTGGGCGAGGCGGCCATGACGGCCGAGGACGCGGACCGCTATCGCCAGGCCTACGAGCAGGCGATCCACGCCATCGGAAAGGCGTCGAACGGGCGCGGCGTGTACGAAGGCCCGGGCATCTCCATCAAGCTCTCGGCGCTGCACCCGCGCTACAGCCGCGCCCAGTACGCGCGCGTGATGGACGAGCTCTACCCGGTCGTGCGCAGCCTGGCCGTGCTGGCGCGGCGCTACGACATCGGCCTGAACATCGATGCCGAGGAGGCGGACCGGCTGGAGCTCTCGCTCGACCTGCTCGAAAAGCTCTGCTTCGAGCCCGCGCTCGCCGGCTGGAACGGCATCGGCTTCGTGATCCAGGCGTATCAGAAGCGCTGTCCCCAGGTCATCGACTACGTGATCGACCTCGCCCGCCGAAGCCGCCATCGCCTGATGGTGCGCCTGGTCAAGGGCGCCTACTGGGACAGCGAGATCAAGCGCGCACAGGTCGAGGGGCAGGAGGGCTTCCCGGTCTACACGCGCAAGGTCTACACCGACGTGTCCTACCTCGCATGCGCCCGCCAGCTGCTGGCCGCGCCGGCGGAAACCTATCCGCAGTTCGCAACCCACAACGCCCACACCATGGCCGCGATCTACACGCTGGCCGACCCGGCCGCCTATCAACCGGGGCAGTACGAGTTCCAGTGCCTGCACGGCATGGGCGAGCCGCTCTACGAGCAGGTGGTCGGACGGACGGAAGACGGCAAGCTGGGCCGCCCCTGCCGCATCTACGCGCCCGTGGGCACCCACGAGACGCTGCTGGCCTACCTGGTGCGGCGCCTGCTGGAGAACGGCGCCAATACCTCCTTCGTCAATCGCATCGCCGACCCGACGATCTCCATCGAGTCGCTGGTGGAGGACCCCGTGGCAGCCGTCGAGCGCATGGCGAAGGACGAGGGCGAGGCCGGCCGGCCGCATCCCGCGATCGCGCAGCCGGCCGCGATCTACGGCGAGGTGCGGCGCAATTCGCAGGGCATGGATCTGTCCAACGAGCAAACGCTGCGAGAGCTGGAAGGCGCCCTGGCGCTGAGCGCGACCGTCGAGTGGGCGGCCGCGCCCATGCTGGCGCAGCCGCCGGCGCAGGCCGAGACCGCGTGGAAGCCGGTGCGCAATCCCGCCGATCATCACGACGTGGTGGGCCAGGTTCGCGCCGCCGGCGAAGACGAGATCGAGTCCGCGCTGCGCGCGGCGAGCTCGTTCGCGCCGGCATGGGCGAGCACGCCCTCCGCGCAGCGCGCCGGCGTCCTCGAGCGTGCGGCGGACCTGCTGCAGGCGCGCTTGCCGCACCTCCTCGGGCTGCTGGCGCGCGAGGCCGGCAAGACCTGCGCCAACGGCATCGCCGAGGTGCGCGAGGCGATCGACTTCCTGCGCTTCTATGCGGGCCAGGCGCGCGCGGACTTCGACAACGGCACGCACCGGCCGCTCGGTCCGGTGGTCTGCATCAGCCCCTGGAATTTTCCGCTGGCCATCTTCGTGGGCCAGATCGCCGCGGCGCTCGCGGCCGGCAACACGGTGCTCGCCAAGCCGGCGGAGCAGACCTCGCTGATCGCCGCCGAGGCGGTTCGCCTTCTGCACGAAGGCGGCGTGCCCGCCGCCGCCCTCCAGCTGCTGCCCGGCCGCGGCTCCACGGTCGGCGCGCGCATGGTGGCCGATGCGCGCGTGCAGGCGGTGATGTTCACCGGCTCGACCGAGGTCGCGCGCCTGCTGCAGCGCATGCTGGCCGAGCGCCTGGGTGCCAGCGGCGCACCGGTGCCGCTGATCGCGGAGACGGGCGGACAGAACGCGATGATCGTCGACTCGTCGGCGCTGGTGGAGCAGGTCGTTGCCGACGTGCTCGCCTCTGCCTTCGACAGCGCGGGGCAACGCTGCTCGGCCCTGCGCGTGCTGTGCGTCCAGGAAGACGTGGCGGATCGCCTGCTTCACATGCTGCGCGGCGCCATGGCCGAGGCCACCGTGGGCAACCCGGCCTTGCTGCGAACGGACGTGGGCCCGGTCATCGACGCCGGCGCCCGCGACACCCTCGAGGCGCACGTCGAGGCGATGCGAGGGCGCGGCCGGCGTGTCCATCGGCTGGGCCGCTGCGCGCATGACGTGCTCCAGGGAGGCACCTACGTCGTGCCCACCTTGATCGAGCTCGAGAGCATCTCCGAACTCGAGCGGGAGGTCTTCGGGCCCGTGCTGCACGTGGTGCGCTACGCGCGGCGAGCGCTCGACACCGTGATGGCGCAGATCACCGCCACCGGTTACGGCCTGACCCTGGGCCTGCACACGCGCATCGACGAAACCATCGACCGGGTGGTGGGCCACGCCCGTGTCGGCAACATCTACGTCAATCGCAACATGGTCGGCGCGGTGGTCGGCGTCCAGCCCTTCGGCGGCGAAGGGCTGTCCGGCACCGGGCCGAAGGCGGGCGGCCCCCTGTACATGTACCGCCTGCTCGCGACCCGGCCGGAGGATGTGCTGGCGCGCGCCGTCGAAAGCGGCCTGCCCGGATCGACGCCGGAGGGCACCGCGCCGCCCGTGCCGGGCGCATTCGGCTCGCTGGTGTCGTGGCTCGCGAAGCATCGCGATCGTGCGACCGCGGCGCAGTGCCAGCGGCTCGCGCAGTGGGCAGGCCCGCGCAGCGCCCGGCTGCTGGCAGGTCCCACCGGCGAGCGGAACGTCTATTCGCTGCATCCGCGCGAGGCCGTGCTGTGCCTGGCGGAGACCGAAGTGTCGAGACTCTTCCAGCTGGCGGCGGCCCTGGTCGTGGGCAGCCGCGCGATCTGGCCGTCGGAACCCGCGACGCAGGCTTTGCGAGCCAGCCTCCCCCTGGACGTCCAGGAGGCGATCGCGCTGGCCAGCGACTGGGCTGCGCCCGGTGTCGAGTTCGACGCGGCCTTGCATCAAGGCAGCGACGCCGATCTGCTGGCCGCGTCGGCGCGCCTGGCGCAACGCGACGGTCCGATCGTCAGCCTTCGACGCTTCGCCGTCGAGAGCGACGCCCACCCCTTGGAGGCCCTGGTGATCGAGCGCGCCCTGAGCACGAACACGGCGGCCGCAGGCGGCAATGCGAGCCTGATGACGATCGCCTAGGCGCAGCGCAGGAAGCGCGCGACGAACGCATGAACGCCCTCGCGCGCGCCGATGACACGCGGCCGCACGCACCCGGAAATCACGCCGGCCGGTGCGAGGTTTTGGCCCCGTTTCGGGCCCCCTCGCCGCCAACTTGTTAAAGTTTGCGCCCGATCGCCCCCCGCCTCGCTGGCGGGCGCGTGGCATCGCCTTGTTGTTCAGTCCACCCGAAAGCCGCCATGACCGCCGGAAAATCCCAGATCATCTACACCCTCACCGACGAGGCGCCGCGCCTGGCCACGGCCTCGCTGCTGCCCATCATCCAGGCCTTCGCCGCGCCGGCGGGCATCGACGTCGCCACCAGCGACATCTCGGTGGCCGGCCGCATCCTGGGCCAGTTCCCCGAGTTCCTGACCGATGCGCAGCGCGCGCCCGACAACCTGGCGGAACTGGGCAGGCTGACGCTGCGGCCCGAGGCCAACATCATCAAGCTGCCCAACATCAGCGCCTCGGTGGCCCAGCTCAAGGCGGCCATCCAGGAACTGCAGGACAAGGGCTACAAGATTCCCGATTTCCCCGAGAACCCGAAGACCGAGGAGGAAAAGGACATCCGCACGCGCTACAACAAGTGCATCGGCAGCGCGGTGAACCCGGTGCTGCGCGAGGGCAACTCCGACCGCCGCGCTCCCAAGGCGGTGAAGGAATTCGCGCGCAAGAACCCGCACAGCATGGCCGAGTGGAGCCCGGCCTCGCGCTCGCACGTCTCGCACATGCACCACGGGGACTTCTATCACGGCGAGAAGTCGATGACGCTGGACAGGGCGCGCGACGTGAAGATGGAGCTGATCGCCAAGAGCGGCAAGACCATCGTGCTCAAGCCCAAGGTCTCCCTGCTCGATCGCGAGGTGATCGACTCCATGTACATGAGCAAGAAGGCCTTGCTCGATTTCTACGAGCGCCAGATCGAGGACGCGCGCAAGACCGGCGTGATGTTCTCGCTGCACGTGAAGGCCACCATGATGAAGGTGTCGCACCCGATCGTGTTCGGCCACTGCGTCAAGATCTTCTACCGCGAAGCCTTCCAGAAGCACGGCAAGCTCTTCGAGGAGCTGGGCGTGAACGTCAACAACGGCATGGTCGACCTCTACAACAAGATCGGCACGCTGCCCCAGAGCACGCAGGACGAGATCAAGCGCGACCTGCACGCCTGCCACGAGCACCGCCCCGAGCTGGCGATGGTCGATTCCGCCAAGGGCATCACCAACTTCCACTCGCCCAACGACGTGATCGTCGATGCGTCGATGCCCGCCATGATCCGCAACGGCGGCAAGATGTACGGTGCCGATGGCCGCCTGAAGGATGTGAAGGCCGTGATGCCTGAGAGCACCTTCGCCCGCATCTACCAGGAGATCATCAACTTCTGCAAGGGGCAGGGCGCCTTCGACCCCAAGACCATGGGCACGGTGCCCAACGTCGGACTGATGGCGCAGCAGGCCGAGGAGTACGGCTCCCACGACAAGACCTTCGAGATCCCCGAGGACGGCGTGGCCAACATCACCGATCTCGCCACGGGCGAGGTGCTGATGAGCCAGAACGTCGAAGCGGGCGACATCTGGCGCATGTGCCAGGTCAAGGACGCGGCCATCCGCGATTGGGTCAAGCTCGCCGTCACGCGCGCGCGCAACTCGGGCATGCCCGTGGTGTTCTGGCTCGACGCCTACCGCCCGCACGAGGCGCAGCTCATCACCAAGGTCAAGATGTACCTGCACGAGCACGACACCACCGGGCTCGACATCCAGATCATGAGCCAGGTGCGCGCCATGCGCTACACGCTGGAGCGCGTGATCCGCGGGCTGGACACCATCAGCGCCACCGGCAACATCCTGCGCGACTACCTGACCGACCTGTTCCCCATCATGGAGCTGGGCACCTCGGCCAAGATGCTGTCCATCGTGCCCCTGATGGCCGGCGGCGGCATGTACGAGACCGGCGCCGGCGGCTCGGCGCCCAAGCACGTGCAGCAGCTTGTCGAGGAAAACCATCTGCGCTGGGACTCGCTCGGTGAGTTCCTGGCCCTGGCCGTGAGCCTGGAGGAACTGGGCATCAAGAGCAACAACCCCAAGGCGAAGGTCCTGGCCAAGGCGCTCGACGCGGCCACTGGCAAGCTGCTGGACAACAACAAGGGCCCTTCGCCCAAGACCGGCCAGCTCGACAACCGTGGCAGCCACTTCTACCTGGCCCTCTACTGGGCCCAGGCACTGGCCGAGCAGACCGAAGACAAGGAGCTGGCGGCTCATTTCAAGCCGCTCGCCGACGCGCTTTCGGCCAACGAGCAGAAGATCGTCGATGAGCTGGCCGCCGTGCAGGGCCAGCCGGCCGACATCGGCGGCTACTACCTGCCGGACGTCGCCAAGACCGATGCGGTGATGCGCCCGAGCCCGACCTTCAACGCGGCGCTCGCGGCCGTGGCGGGCTGACGGGGCGGATGGCCGGGCTGCGCGGCCGCGACGACGCCACGACGTCGGCGCGCTGCGCACGGCCTGTTCGCAGCCGAGCGCCGGAGGCGGGTGCACGCGGAGGCCATTCGCGCCAGCCGCCAGCGCTTCAGAAGGGCGCTGACAGGGTTTTCAGCCCCAGCCAAGCCGCCACGATCACCGCATTCAACGAGATGCTCAAGACGCTCGGCACATAGAACAGCGCCGACATCGCGGGCGCGCCGATCCCGATCTCCACAAGGGCTCCCACGCCATACAGGAGAACGGCACACCACAGCCATCGATGCATGTAGGTGAGAAGCCAGTCGGCCTGGGACTGGTTGTGCCGCCAGGCCGCCGAGCGCTCGAGGAGGCTGCCGCGCGTGACGTCACGGAACATCCAGTCGAAGAAGAAGTACCGGTAGAGCAGGGTGTGGAAGGCCAGCGCGTGCATGAGACGTCTCCTTCATGTCGCCATTCTGAAACAGGTGAAGCGCCCGCGCTGCATCTCCGGCATCCGCGTGCGTGACGGCGATCACGGCGCACCGCCGTAGCGCACCCTGGAGCGCCGTTCTGCGCCAGAACGGTGCCGGCGCTGCACGGCAGTGCCGGAAGCGCGCCTTTCAGCCGTACCGATCGGCCATTCGCCGTGGCATGGCGCTTGCATTCCTACCGTTTCAGGCCAGCGCACGCCTTCGGCGTGCGGCAATGCAGCGGCGTCCCAAGACGCGCCGCCTCGCGCACAACGAAGTGCCCGATCGACTGGTCCCGTGGGTCGCGTGCACCTGTCCAGGTGCTCGTCGCCGTTCAACGCGCGCTCACACCGAACCTCAAAGGAGAAGATCCCATGGCCTACCTCGTGCCTTCCGAATTCGTCACCAAGATGGTGGACGCCGGCGAATCCAAGATTCACATGTCCACGCGGGACACGCTGATCCGCGCCTTCATGGCCGGCGCCATCCTGGCCCTTGCCGCAGTGTTCGCCGTGAGCATCAACGTGCAGACCGGCAACCCGTTGCTGGGCGCCGTCTTGTTCCCCGTGGGTTTCTGCATGCTCTATCTCCTGGGCTTCGACCTGCTCACGGGTGTGTTCGTCCTGAGCCCGCTGGCGTTGATCGACAAGCGGCCGGGTGTGACCGCGGCGGGCGTGCTCAGAAACTGGGGCCTCGTCTTCATCGGCAACTTCGCCGGCGCGTTCACGGTGGCCGCGATGATGGCCATCGTCTTCACCTTCGGCTTCTCGACCGAGCCGAATGCGGTCGGCCAGACGATCGCCAAGATCGGCGAGAATCGCACGCTGGGTTATGCGCATTACGGCGCGGCGGGCATGCTCACGCTGTTCATCCGGGGCATGCTTTGCAACTGGATGGTGTCCACCGGCGTCGTCGGCGCGATGATCTCGACCACCGTCGGCGGCAAGGTCATCGCGATGTGGATGCCGATCACGGTGTTCTTCTACATGACCTTCGAGCATTCGGTGGTGAACATGTTCCTGTTCCCGTTCGGGCTGCTCACCGGCGCGCATTTCTCGTTCCTGGATTACCTGATCTGGAACGAGATCCCCACCGTCGTCGGCAATCTCGTCGGCGGCTTGTCCTTCACGGGACTGACGCTCTATGCCACGCACGTGAAGACGGCGCGCAAGCACGTTCCGCGCGTTTCCGCCTGAGCCCGTGCCGCTGACGATCGCAGCGGGCCAGTACTCCGGGCCCGGGCGCAAGTCCAGCAATCAGGATTTCCATGGCCTGTGCATGCCGTCCGACCGGCGGCTCGCGGCCAAGGGCATCGCCATCGCGCTGGCCGATGGCATCAGCAGCAGCGAATTCAGCCGCCAGGCCAGCCAGGCGGCGGTCACCAGCTTCCTGGAGGACTACTACTGCACGTCCGAGGCCTGGTCCGTCAGGCAGTCGGCCGAGCGGGTGCTCGCCGCGACGAACTCCTGGCTGTTTGCGCAGACGCAGCTGGGGCAGGGCCGCTACGACAAGGATCGCGGCTGGGTCTGCACCTTCAGCGCGATGGTCATCAAGTCGCGAACGGCGCACCTGTTCCATGTCGGCGATGCGCGCATCTGCCAGGTACAGGGCCGCACCCTCGAGCCGCTGACCACCGACCACCGCATCCACGCGGGGGCCGGCCAGAGCTACCTCGGCCGGGCGTTCGGCATCGCCCAGCAGGTCGAGATCGACTACCGCAAGGTGCCGCTGGAAGTCGGAGACACCTTCGTGCTCGCCACCGATGGCGTGCACGGTCACGTGACGCCCGCAGCCGTGGCAGCTGCCATCGAGCGCCACGCCGATGACCTCGACGCAGCGGCTGCGGCCATCGCCGCGGAGGCCCTGCACGGCGGCAGCGACGACAACCTCACGGTGCAGGTGGTCCGCGTACTGTCCCTTCCCGATCCGGAGTCGACGGAGGTGTCCCGCCTGGCGGCCGAGCTGCCGCTGCCGCCGCTGCTCGAGCCGCGGATGGTGTTTGACGGGTATCGCGTGCTGCGCGAGTTGCACGCCAGCAGCCGCAGCCACGTGCACCTGGCCGCCGACGAGGCGACGCAGCAGCTGGTGGCGCTCAAGACGCCGTCCATCGACTTGCGTGATGACCCCGCCTACCGCGAGCGCTTTCTGCTCGAGGAGTGGGTGGCGCGGCGCGTCGAGAGTGCGCACCTGCTCAAGGCCCATGCACCCCTGCGGCCGCGCAATGCGCTGTATATCGCCATGGAATACGTGGAAGGGAACACGCTTGCGCAATGGATGGTGGATCACCCCCTGCCTGCCATCGACGGCGTCCGCGATATCGTGGGCCAGCTCGCCCGCGGTCTGCGCACCATGCACCGCGCGGAAATGGTCCACCAGGACCTGCGGCCCGAGAACGTGCTCATCGATGCGACGGGGACGGTGAAGATCATCGATTTCGGCGCCACGCGCGTGGCGGGCATCCTGGAGATGGGCATCGAAGCGCGCAACCCGCTGCCCGGCATGGCCCAGTACATGGCGCCGGAATACTTCCTCGGGGCCGACGGGTCCGTGCGGGGGGATGTGTTCTCGCTGGGCGTGCTCACCTATCAGATGCTCACGGGCCGCCTGCCCTATGGCCTCGAAATGATCCGGTGCAGGAGCCTGGGCGAGCAAAAGCGCCTGCGCTACCGTGCCGTTCAGGAGACGCGGCGCGACATCCCTTCATGGATCGACGATGCCATCCGCAAGGCCGTCCATCCCGACCCGAACCTGCGTTACGGTGACGTGTCCGAATTTGCCTTCAGCCTGCACCGGCCCGACGCGGCGCTTCAGCGCCGCAAGTACCCGCCCCTGATCGAGCGGGACCCGTTGGCGTTCTGGAAGACCCTGTCGCTCCTGCTCGCGCTCGGCTGCGTGCTGCTGCTGGCGCTGTTGCGCCGTTGAGGCTTTCCTCCGGCGGCTCCTCGCGCGGACCTGCGCGCCTGCAGTCAATCGGCCGCATGGCCGTTCACCCAGGCGGCGACCGCTGCAGCGCTGCGAAAGTCGTCGCAGGCCCGCGCCGGAACGGCGGGGTAGCGCTGGTTCCACATGCGCGCCAGCGCATGACCCGGCCCCACCTCCAGCACGCAGCGCACCTGCCGCGCCATGACGTTTTCCATGCATTCGTCCCAGCGGACCGTCGTGGCGATCTGCGCGGCCAGCGATGCGCGGGCGGACGATGCATCCCGGATGCGGTCCCCGGCATTGCCGAAGAGTACGACGCGCGGCGCCCCGAAAGGCAGCTCCGCCAGCGTCACCGCGAAGCGCTCTGCCGCCTCGCGCATCCACGGCGTGTGGGAGGCGACGTTGACGCGCAATCGCGTGCACTGCGCGCCGGCGGCCAGGCCCCTGGCTTCGGCCTGGTCCAGTGCGGCATGGGGGCCGCCGAGGATCACGTTCTGGTCGCCGTTGCGGATGGCGAGTGCAAGACCGGACTCGGCGCGCAGCCGCTCGAGCGCGGGTTCCGGAAGACCGCCGACGGCCAGCAGGCCGCCGGGCGCGCGGGCGGCGCACCGGTCCATGGCTTCGGCCCGCAGCGGGGCCAGCGCCGCGGCCGTGGCGGCGTCGATCACGCCGGCCGCACTGAAGGCCGCCAATTCGCCGACGCTGTAGCCCGCCACGGCACTGGGGGACGGTACCAGCGGCGCCAGCTGGCGCCAGGCCGCCAGGGCGAGGCTCGTCAGCAGCGTCTGTGCGTTGTCGTTGCGCTCGGCCCAGCCCGGGTCGGCGAGCGCGCGGCGCCAGTCATCGATGCGCAGGCGCGCGTGCATCTCGCGCACGAGCGCGTCGTCGGCCAGCCAGGGCAGCATGGCCGGATGCTGCGTGCCTTGGCCGGAAAAAAGCAGTGCGAAGCTCATGCGCCCGGACACACGCGAACGATCCAGCAGGCTGCGGCGAGCGTGTCCGCGGCGCCGCCGGGCGAGAGCCGCCGCGCCACGAAATCGTCGGCGATGGCCTGCGCCTCCCGGAGTCCTTCGGGCCGCGCGATGCCGCCTCGATCCAGGAACCCGCGTGCGGCGTTTCGGGCGTGGTGCAAGCCGGCGAGCCCGCCGCGGTGCGCGAGGTTGCTGTCGTCCAGCACGGCCATGACGCGGAACAGCGTGTCGACCCGCGCCTCACGCAGCGTCAGGCCGCGCGCCACGCCGGTCGTCAGCGCCGGCAGCGCGGTCTCGAACAGCACGGGAAATGCCAGCGCCGCCTCTTCGGAGGCACTGCGCAGGCCGTGGCGCCGCGCGGCAATGCCGCCGGGCAGGGTGGGCGGGCGCCGGCTGCGCTCGGCGAGCGCGTCGCCCCAGTGCCTGCGCAAGGCATCGCGCAACCGGTCGGGATGCAATGCGCCGCCGCCCTCGCTCAGCGTGGCGCCCGCCGCGGCGCACAGCAGACCGAGCATGAAGATCGCGCCGCGATGTGTGTTGACGCCGCCGGTGGCGGCAAGCATGCGCGCCTCGGCCGCGATGCCGCAGCGCTCCAGCACCGCGAACCCGGCGCCGCCGAAGCCGGCTTCGGCGATCTGCGCGAAGTAGCGGCGCAGCGAGAACAGGCTGCGCATGAAGGTGTGCGCGTCCATGTCCTCGTGGCTGCCGCGGTCGGTCAAGGTCACCAGGCCGGGCTTGGGCGAGAGCGACAGCTCGTCGTGCAACGCGAGCGTGGCGGCGCGCCCGATCGCTGCCGCCGTGAGCCGCGGCTGCGCCGGCACTGGGAGCGCGGAGGTCCTCATGCGGCCAGCTCCGCCAGGGCCGCACGATCGCACCATGTGGCGTCGCGCTGCAGGCTGACGCCGTCCAGCCGCTTGACCATCACCGCCTGCGTGCGTCCGGTGCGCCACGGCGTCCATTCGCGCCACGCGACGGCCGCGCCGTCGACGAACAGGAGCTCGCCGTCCAGCCGGGGCCGTGCGCCGCCGAAGGCCTGGAGCACGTGCGCCACCGCATCCGCGTGCGCCGCCCCGTCCACGGCAATCGACAGGTCGAGGTCGGACTCCGGCCGCACATGATCGAGGGCGCTCAGCGCCTGCCATCCGTAGCTGCCGAAGACGCGTGGCGTCGCACCGCAGGCGTCGAGCCCGTCGATGAGATCGCGCACCGGGCGGCGCGCCGCCAGCGGCAGCAGCCGCCGCACCTCGGCCAGGCGAGGGAACTCGTCGAACAGGAGCACCGCCATGCGCGGCACCCGCAGCGCCAGCCGGCGGCGGTCCCAGCGCCCCGGCGCGGGCAGACCCAGCGCGATCCATCCGTCGGCCGCGGCCTCGATGCTCTGGCGCGTCACCACCAGCGGCAACTGCTGCGTCGCCCAATGGGTCAGGCAGTCGCGCGCCTGGGGGTCCCAGCACCGGCGCAGGACGCCGGCCCAGCCCGACGCGGAAAGCCGCGCGAGCTGGTGGCGCCGCAGGGGGAACAGGGTGGCCATGGGGCGCTCAGGCAGCGTCCAGCACGCGCTCCACGATGGCCGCGGCAAGCCGGCGCCCGCCGCGCTCGGCACCGTCGCGCGCGCGCAGGTCTTCCGTCGGCGTGTGCGCGAGCGCGTCGCGCAAGGCGGCCTGCAGGTCGCCCCGCCACAGCGCGCGCACGCCGCCCATGGCCACGTAGTTCTGCACGCCCGGCGCGAACACCGGGTTGGACTGCGACAGCGCCGTGAGCTTGTCCTCCGGCAGCTTGGTCACGCGCGCCATCGCGGGAATGCGCATCACGCGGATCTCGGCATCCGGCAGCGCGTAGCAGGCATCGGCAATCAGGCCCGAGGTAATGAAGCCGCCGGACAGGGCCTGGTCGTACACCAGCCCGATGACCCGGTGGCCGCGGCGGCGCGCCAGGTCGATGGCGGCGCCGAGGTGCGCCATGGCGCGGTTGATGCCGAGCAGCTCGTCGCGCCGGCGCAGCTGCTGTCCCTGGGTGTCGATCAAGAGCAGGATCGGCCGGCCGGGATGCTGCGCGATCGCATCGAGCACCACGCGGGCCTGGGCAAGCGCGAGCTCGACGCCGATCGGCGCGTGGTTCGTGGTGCCGATGACCGTGAGAGGTGCTCCCTCGGAGACGACCTCGCCTTTCAGGAAATCGCCCACCGCGCGCATGCCGTGGTAGGAGCCGAAGAGCTGGGTGACCAAAGAATTCCACTGCATGTGAGGCTCCTAGACGACGCGCAGCGCGCGCAGGGCGGGGACCGGCAGCTCGGGGACCTGCTCGGCGTCGGCGATGCCGAGTGCGCGCCAGAGCCGCGTCGCTTCGTCGTGGCCGACGTTGTCGGCGTTGTCGGCGCTGTCGGCAGGGAGAGCGTGCAGGCGCCTGTTCAGCAAGGCGTGCTCGTCTTCGAGCGACGCGAGCGTCAAAGGCTTCGTGGTGCCGATCGCGGCGATGGCCGCCGCGCGAAAAGCGGCGACGTCGTCCTCGACCAGCGCGTCGCAATCGCCGGTCAGCCAGCGGTGCTTGCCGCCGGTGGTGCGCCAGACCAGCGCCCGGTCGCGCGAATCGAATTCCTCCACGCCGTGCGAGGCCTCGATCACCTCCGGCCCCGACATCGCCAGCCGGCCGACATCGCTCATCACGATGTGGTCGGCGCAGCGCGCCACGATGCCCATGCCGCCGAAGCAGCCGTTGGCGCCACCGATCAGCACCACCACCGGGATGCCGGCGGCGCGCACGTCGAGCAGCGCGCGCATCACTTCCGACACTGCGATCAGCCCCGCATTGGCCTCGTGCAATCGCACGCCGCCCGACTCGGCCAGCAGCAGCACCGCTGCCGGGCGATCGCGCAGCGCGCGCTGCAGCAGCCCGACCAGCTTGGCGCCGTGCACCTCGCCGACGCCGCCACCCATGAAGGCGCCTTCCTGCGCCGCCACGAACACGGGGCGGCCACCGAGCGTCGCGCGGCCGATCGCCACGCCGTCGTCGAAGGCCGAGGGCACGCCGAGCTGCGCCAGGTGCGGACTGGTGATCCGCTCGGCCGGCGGCAGCCATTCATGAAAGCTCCCGGGATCGAGCAGCAGCGCGAGCCGCTCGCGCGCCGAGCATTCGGCGTAGCTGATCATGGCTTGCCTCCCGCGATCTCGGCCACGGCCTGGTCGAGCCGCAGGCTCACCACCGCGGGCGTGGCCCCCATGTCGTTGATCGAGACGCGCACGCCGGCCAGCGGATGGCGCAGGTGGAAGTCGTCCATCACCGCTTGCCAGATCGGTGCGAAGCCTCGTGCCGAGGTCTCCACATGCACGGCGCAATCGTTGCCGCCGGCCGGCTCGAGCATCACCTCGAGATTGCCGGAACCGACGACGCCGACGAGCACCGGCGCGAAGCGTCCGGCGGGTCGGCCGCCGGCGTAGGAAAAGTCCAGGGTTTCGAGCCCTGCGGGAAGGTCGCTCATCGTGAGTCTCTCCGGCTACCAGTTTCTGAATCGCTTGGGTGGCTGGTACAGCCCGCCCGAAGCACGCACCAGGTCGCGCATGCTGCGCGCGGCGAGCAGGTTGCGCGTGGCCTGGCGGGGGTCGATGCCGAGGTCCTGCGGCCGGCGGATCACGCCGCGGTCGCGCAGGTTCTCCACGGCGCGCTTGTCGCGTGCGAGGCCGACGGCGGTGTAGCCGGCAACGCCGCGGATCGCCTGCTCGCGCTCGGCATCGCTGCGGCACAGCAGCAGGTTGGCGATGCCTTCCTCGGTCAGGATGTGCGAGACGTCGTCGCCGTAGATCATGATCGGCGGCAGCGCCATGCCGGCCTGCTCCTGCAGCGTCCAGGCATCGAGCCGGTCGACGAAGGCGGGCTGCATGTGCTCGCGGAAGGTCTCGACCATCTGCACCACCAGCTTTTGCCCGCGCGGCGTGCCGGCCGCGCCGGTGCGCCCGGCCCGCGCCTCGCGCCCGGCCTTGAGCCAGGCGGGGCTCGCGTGGCGGCGGCCGCGCGCGTCGGCCCCCATGTTGGGCGCGCCGCCGAAGCCGGCGATGCGGCCCAGCGTCGCGGTCGAGCTGTTGCCGTCGAGGTCGATCTGCAGGGTCGAGCCGATGAACATGTCGCAGGCATAGTGGCCGGCGGCCTGGCAGAAGGCGCGGTTGCTGCGCAGGCTCCCGTCGGGGCCGGTGAAGAACACGTCGGAGCGCGCGCGGATGTAGTCCTCCATGCCGAGCTCGGAGCCGAAGGAGTGCACCGACTCGACCCAGCCCGCCTCGATGGCAGGGATCAGCGCCGGGTGCGGATTCAGCGCCCAGTGCTTGCCGATCTTGCCCTTGAGCCCCAGCGACTCGCCATAGGTCGGCAGCAGCAGTTCGATGGCCGCCGTGTCGAAGCCGATGCCGTGGTTCAGGCGCTGCACGCCGTACTCGGCATAGATGCCCTTGATGGCCATCATCGCCATCAGGATCTGGATCTCGCTGATCTGCGCCGGGTCGCGGGTGAACAGCGGCTCGATGAAGTTGGGGCGCGGCGCCTTCACCACGAAGCTCACCCAGCCGGCCGGGATGTCGATGCGCGGCAGCGTGGTGGACTGGCCGTCGACCAGCTCGTTGACCTGAGCGATCACGATGCCGCCGGAAAACGCCGTGGCCTCGACGATGGCCGGCGTGTCCTCGGTGTTGGGGCCGGTGTAGAGGTTGCCCTCCGCATCGGCCGCGTGCGCGGCCACCAGCGCCACCTGCGGCGTGAGGTCGATGAAGTAGCGCGCGAACAGCTCGAGGTAGGTGTGGATGGCGCCGATCTCGAGTCGCCCGGCCGACACCAGCTTGGCGAGACGCGCGCCCTGCGGCCCCGAGAAGCTGAAGTCCAGCCGGCTTGCCACGCCGTTCTCGAAGATGTCCAGGTGCTCCGGCAGCGCCAGCACCGACTGCACCATGTGCAGCCCATGCACGCGTTGCGGATCGACCTGCACCAGGGCCTGCGCGAGGAAGTCTGCCTGCTTCTGGTTGTTGCCTTCGAGGCAGACGCGGTCGCCGGGCTCGAGCACGGCTTCGAGCAGGGCGGCGATCGCCTCGGCCTCGACCTGCTTGCCGCGCAGCCGATGGCCCAGGGCTTCGGCGGCCCGTGCCAGCCGCGCGGCGCGGTTGTGCGCCTTTGAATTCCAGTTGAATCGGTCCATGGGTGTGTGCCTCAGCCCACCAGGGCCTTGGTGGCGAAGAACAGGATGGACGGGCCCATCAGGCAGCCCAGCCCGGTGTGAAAGGTGGCGACCAGCGCGCCGTAGGGCACGAGCTTGCGGTCGGTCGCGGCGAGCCCGGCGGACACGCCGCTGACGGTGCCCGCCAGCCCGCCGAACACCATCGCGGAGCGCGGCGTCTCGAGCGCCAGGAAGCGGGCCGCGATCGGTGTGCCGACCATCACGATGATCGCCTTGACCAGGCCGGTCGCGATGCTCAGGGCCATGACCTCCGGCGTCGCGCCGATGGCGGCGCCCGTGACCGGGCCGACGATGTAGGTGACGGCGCCGGCGCCGATGGTGGTCATGCTGACCGCGTCCGAGTAGCCGAAGCTGCGCGCGATGACGGCACCGACCACGAAGGGCAGCACGGTGCCCAGCAACAGCGACACCACGCCGATCAGCCCGGCCTTGCGCGCCTCCGTGGCCTGCACCTCGAAGGCGGTGGCCACGATGGCGAAGTCGCGCAGCATCGCGCCGCCCATCAGGCCGATGCCGCCGAACAGCGACAGGTCCGCCAGGCCCTTGTGGCCGCCGGTCTTGGTGCCGCCCCAGTAGGCCAGGGCCAGGCCGATCACGATGGCGATAGCCGAGCCGTGGATGCGGCCGAAGGTCAGGCGCTTGGAAATCTGGCCGGAGACCAGGACGATCAATCCGACCACCGCGAAGGCGGTGACGAGGCCGTTGTGGGCGGCGGCTTTTTCGAGGATGTCGAGCATGGCGATCACTCCGCTTCGGTGAGCAGGGGGTTGTCGTGCAGCATCGGCGCGGAAACGGGCGCGTCGGCCGGGCGCTCGCTGCGATTGATCACCGCGATCACGACGGCGCAGACCGCCACGGCCGCGATCGCCGACAGCACCGCCACCGGGCCGCCGCGCAGGGCCGCCACCATGTCCTGCTGCGCCGCCATGGCCACCACGACCGGGATGTACAGCGCGCCCCAGTACTCCACGCCCAGCTCGGTGAGCTTGGGCAGCTTGTGGTTCTTCTGCATGTAGAGGCGTGCGAAGATCAGCAGCAGCATCGCGATGCCCACGCCTCCGACGTTGGTCTTGACGCCCAGCGCCTGCCCGAGCAGGTCGCCGATGAAGATGCCGAGCAGGTGGCAGACAGCCAGCAGCGCGGTGCCGTAGATGATCATGGGGTGTGTCTCCGGGGGGGGCGTGTGCCGCACGACGGTGCGGCCTCTTCCCCCTGGGGACGTACCGTATCGGCGCCCACCCCTTCCGATCAATCAAGGGCGCGGCGCGACGATTACGTCGGACGAAACGATCGCGGGTTAACCCTGATCGGCAGGCGCGGGCTCAGGCCAATTCGGCCCCGGCCGTGCGGCAAACGGCGAGCAGGGCAAGCAGGTTGGGATCGCGTTCGCGCGTGCGCAGGAAGTTGAGTGCGATGGTCTGGCGCATGAGGAACTTCGGCTGCAGCGGAATCAGCTGCACGCGTTGCGGCATCACCCCCCGCACCCGGCCCGGGAGCAGCGTGTAGCCGACGCCGCCGCTCACCAGGTTCATCAGCGAGAAGATGTCGCCGGTCTTCATCACCACGTTCGGCGTGAAGCCGGCCACCTCGAAAGCATCGAGGAAGCCGCTGTAGGTGACGAAGCCTTCCTTCAGCGTCACGAAGCGCTCGCCGGCGCAGGCGCTCAGGTCGACTTCGTTCTGCGCCGCGTAGCGGGAGCCGACCGGCGCGGCGAACAGGATGTCGTCCTCGAACAGGGCTTGCGACTCGACGTCGGAAGCCTCCTTGGGAATGGCCATCACCGCGGCATCGAGTGCGCCGTCTCGCAGCTTCTGCAGCAGGTCGGCGTTGGAGCCGAGGATGAGCTCGGTCTGGATGTCCGGCTTGCGCAACTTGATGCCCATCACCAGTGCCGGAATCGTGCGATGGGTCAGGGAATAGAGCGAGCCGATGCGGATGCGGTCGGCCGAGTAGCCGGCCACCTCGCGGGTCGAGCGGACCCCGTCGACCATGGTGCGAAGCACCTCGCGGCCCACCTCTGCCAGTGCCTGCGCCGCCTCGGTCGGCCGCAGGTTGCGGCCCTCGTGCCGGAACAGCGCGCAGCGCACGCCGGTTTCGAGCGCGTGCAAGGCCCGGTGCACGCTGACCGTGCTGATCTCCAGCTTTTCGGCGGCGCGGGCGAGATTGCCGGTCTCCATGAAGACCAGCAGGATCTCGAGCCTGCGGAAGGTGATCTCTTCGTCGACGTGGAGGTGCATGGTCGGCTGGCGGATGGATGCGAATCGTAAGGCTTCATGCCTCGCAGCCCGTGCAGTCTTCAGCCCGGCCGCTGCGTTGACGGCCGGAAGGGCTTGGCCTACACGCGATACGCGCCATCGCCGAGGGCACGGCCTCGCACGAAGGCCAAGAGTGTTTTCACCCTTTCAGGAGTGACGCATGACCTGTCCCCCGCATTCACCTGCTCCTCGAAACGCCTGCCTCCGCTGGGGCCTTGCCGCGCTTGCGATCGCCGCCGTCCCTGCCATGTCGCAGCCCACGGGAAATCCCAAGGGCACCGCGGCGCCGTCGGTGCAGGGATCTTCGGCAAAGCCGCCGGCCACCCGGAACCGGGCCGTCCCGAAGGACGATCGCCAGCCGGACAGCACCGCCGATGGCGGTTCCCGTGCAGCCCGCAGCGGCAACCTGCGAACACCCGGGATCGGAACAACCGGCGGTTTGACGGGACGGCATCCCGGCGATGGTTCCGGCACCGGCACGACACAGACCGACCAGGCACCGCCTGCCAAGCGCTAGCCGCACCGCAGCCTGGCATCGACGGCTTGCGGCTTCAGGCGCACGACTGCTTCCGCGGGCGCGCGGCTCCCCGCGGCTCAGCTGCTCTTGCGTTGCCCGGCCTGGATCAATGCCTCGGCCTTGCGCGCGCCTTCGCGTCCGAGCGGATGGAAGTCCACGCCCTTTTGCCGGTTGTAGAACTCGAAGAAGCGCTCGATCTCGTCCAGCACGTCGGCGGCGATGTCCTCCAGCTCCTTGCAGTGCCGGAACCGGTGCGACCCGCTGGCCACCAGCAGGAAGCGATCGTTGCGCCGGGTCTTGCCCTTCTTGCCGGTCTGCTCGGCCTTGATGACGCCGACCAGTCGGCAAGGCACGACCACGCCCGGCGGCACGGATTCGTCCATCAGCACCAGCGCGTCGAGCGGATCGCCGTCGGCGCCGAGCGTGCCGGGCAGAAAGCCGAAGTCATAGGGGAAGGACACCCCCAGCGGCAGCACGTGATGCAGCTGGAGCGTGCGGTGCCGTGGCTCGTACTTGAGCTTGTTGCGCGAGCCTTGCACGGCTTCGATCACGACCTGGTAGTCGCCGCTGGCGGTGCGAAGCGGGAGTCGATCGAGCGCAGGGGATGTGCTCATGAAGGGTCAGGCAGGTCCGGTTGCAGGAACTCCGACGCTCGCCGCGCAGGACCTGGACGGGTGGCAGACAAGGGCGCGTGCCGGTGCAGGAAGAGGCCGAACCGAAGGCCAGGCTGCTGCAGGTGGATCGATCGGCGGAGCCGCGCCGCGCCCGGCCGATGCACGCAGCCGGGCCCCGCCAAGCCGGCCCGGGCTGGCTGGGACACAGTGTTCCAGTCCTGGGACAGGGGCGGCTCCGCCCGAGGCGCCGGGCTGCGCTTCTGCCCTGCGGAGCTGCCCGGAACAGCCCTTGCTTTGAGCATCCCGTCCAAGCTTCCATTCACCGCACCGCATCGCCCATGACCCCACCCGACAGCGCATTGGCTTCGAGGCGCAACCTGAGCGTGCGCACCGTGCGCGTGGGCGCCGCCGGGCGGCTGCATCTGGGCTTTCTGGACCCGGCCGGCTCACTGGGGCGCGCGTTCGGCAGCGTCGGCCTGGTGATCGATGGCTTCACGACCGAGGTCGAGTTGGCGCAGGCTCCGTCGGACCGCGTGACCGGAGACACGCCGCACGCGCACGCAGAGCTCGACCGCGCCGCCGCCTTCCTGCAGCTGCTGCGCCAGCGCAGCGGCCGCCATGCGCCGCTGTGCCTGCGGCTGCTGCAGGTGTTGCCGCCGCACGCGGGCTTCGGGTCCGGCACGCAGCTCGCGTGCGCCGTCGGCCGGGCGTTCGCCCAATGGCATGGGCTTGACCTCGATACCGCCACGCTGGCGCACTGGCTGGGCCGCGGCGCGCGCTCGGGCGTCGGCATCGCGGGCTTCGATGCGGGCGGCTTGCTCGTCGACGGCGGCCCCCGCGCGGACGGCTTGCCGGCGCCGCTCCTGTCGCGCGTGGCCTTCCCGGAAGCGTGGCGCATCGTGGTGGTCCAGGATCCCTCGCACCAGGGCCTGTCGGGCAGCGCGGAGAAGAAAGCCCTGGCCGCATTGGCGCCCTTGCCGCAGTCCAGCGCCGCCGACATCTGCCACCAGGTGCTGATGCGCATCCTGCCCGGCGCGGCGAGCGCGGAGTTCGCGCCCTTCGCCGCAGGCATCCAGCGAATGCAGCAGCTGCTCGGCGAGCATTTCGCGCCGGCGCAAGGCGGTGCCTTCACGAGCCCTGCGGTCGGCCGGCTGATGCAGTGGATCGCCGACGCGGGCCGCGACCCGAAGGCCGGGCCGCCGCCGGCGATCGGCCAAAGCTCGTGGGGTCCCACGGCCTTCGCGATCCTGCCTTCGGAAGCGCGCGCCGAAGCGCTGGTCGAAGCCGCGCAGGCAGCGGGGCAGGTAGACGCGCGCTTGCAGCTGCGCATCGTGTCCGGCCGCAACCGCTCCGCGACGGTGCGCGACGGCACTGGGCAGCCGCGCATCGATTGAAGACACCCTCCACCTCCGAAGGCTCTTATGGAACGTCCCCGCATCCTCCACATGTTCACCCCCGGCCGCCAGATGAGTCCGTTCGACATCAACATGGCCGCGGATGCGGGCTATCAGATCATCGTGCCCTACTGTGAAGTGGGCCTCGACCGCATCACCGCGCTGACGCAGGACACCATCTTCTCGCGCGGGCCGAAGGGCGCCGCGCGCACCGGCATCTTCATCGGCGGACGCGACGCCCAGCTGGCCGCCGACATGCTCGAGCGCGCGAAAACCTCGATGGTCAAGCCCTTCGTCGTCTCGGTGATGGCCGATCCGAGCGGCGCCTATACCACCGCGGCGGCCATGGTGGCCTGCGTCGAGGCTGCCCTGAAGCGCCACCACGCGCAAGGCCTGGAAGGCCAGCGCGTGGTGATCCTGGGCGGCACGGGCCCGGTCGGCCGCGTGGCGGGCGTGATCGCGGCGCAGGCCGGCGCCGAGGTCTTCCTGTCCAGCCGCAACGGCATCGACGCGGCCGAGGAAGCCGCGCAGGAAAGCGCGCGACGCTTCGGCGTCACCTTGCACGGCCTGTCGGGCGGAGATCCGGCGGCGGTGCGCAGCTCCATCGCCGAGGCCGATGTCCTGCTGGCCTGCGCGGCGGCAGGCGTCCAGGTGGTGTCGAGCGAGGCACTGGCCGCCGCCACCCGGCTCAAGGTGGCGGCGGACGTCAATGCCGTGCCGCCCGAGGGCATCGCCGGGGTCGGCGTGATGGACGACGGCAAGCCGCTGGCCGGCACCCAGGCCGTCGGCATCGGCGCGCTGGCCGTCGGCAACGTCAAGTACCAGACGCAGCATCGGCTGCTGGTGCAGATGTGCGAGGCCGAGAAGCCGCAGCTGCTGAGCTTCCCCGAGGCCTTTGCAGTCGCCCGTGCCTTCCTGGCCGAGCAGGCTGCCAAGACCCCTTGAGCCACGCCCGCCCGATGCAAACCCTCGCAGTGGCCGCCATCTCCGCGCGCGCCATGGCCGAGGCAGCGGCGCACGACGGCTTCGACGTGGTCGCGCTCGACCTGTTCGGCGACGTCGACACGCGCCGCGCCGCCTCGCGCTGGCTGCCGATCGGCGCGCCCGCGAGCCTCCACATCGATGCGGCGCGCGTCCTCGCCGCCTTGCGCGCGCTGGCGCAAGAGCGCGAAAGCGGAGCGCCGATCATGGGATGGGTGGCCGGCAGCGGCTTCGAAGGCGAGCCCGGCCTGCTCGAAGAGGGCGCTGCGCTGCTGCCGCTGATCGGCACCGCTGCGGCCGCGGTGCGCCGCGTGCGCGATCCGGCGGCCTTCTTCGGCTTTCTCGCGGCGCGGCAGCTGCCGCATCCGCCGGTGCGCTTCGAGCCGCCCGAATCCGCGGAGGGGTGGCTGCAGAAGGACGCGCATGGGTGCGGCGGCTGGCATGTGCGCCGCGCGCCCTGGCCGGCGGAGGAGCGGCACCCCGCGCATCGCTACTACCAGCGCGAGATGCCGGGGCTGCCGATGTCGGCCACCTTCATCGCCAATGGAAGCGATGTCCATGTGCTCGGCTTCAACGCGCTGAGTGTTCGCCGATTCGGCGCGCGGCCTTTTGTTTTTTGCGGCGCCGTCGGGCCGGTGCCACTGGCGCCCGAGCTCGCTCGCCGGGTGGCCGCCATCGCGCGCGCGCTTGCCGCGGCCTTCGAGCTGCGGGGCCTGTGCAGTCTCGATTTCATGTGCGACGGCGAGGCGATCGGCGTGCTGGAAGTCAACCCGAGGCCGCCGGCGAGCATGAGCCTGTACCACCGGCCGGCCGGCGCGCCGGGCCTGATGCAGGCGCACGTGCGCGCCTGCCTCGACGCGGAACTGCCGCCGGCAACGCCTGGGCATGCGCAGGACATCGAAGGCATGGAGATCGTGTTCGCGCGGCGCGCCGTGCAGCTCGATGCAGCCGCGGCGCGGCGGCTCGCCGCATGGCCCGGCATTCGCGACCTCCCCGATGCCGGGCAGCGTTTCGACATCGACGATCCCTTGTGCACCCTGACCGCGAGCGGAAGCAGCGCCGCGCAGGTTCGCACCCTCTTGAACGACGGCCGTGAGCGGCTGCTGCAGTCACTGGAGACCTTGGCATGAGCAACACCTCCCTGCCGGCCGCGGCCGCGGGCTTGAGCGTCAACCGGCTGGCGCGTCCGTTGGTCGAAAGCCTGCTGGCCGATGCGGAAGCGCTGGGCCTGCACGTGCGCCGCGACGACACCGGCGTGCAGATCGTCGATGCCGGCATCGAGGCGCCCGGCGGCGTGGCGGCCGGGCTGCGGATCGCCGAGATCTGCATGGGCGGATTGGGGAAGGTCGATCTGCGCAGCGGCGGCAGCGCCGATGGCTGGCCGACCTGGCTCGACGTGCGCAGCTCCCAGCCGGTCCTGGCCTGCCTGGGCAGCCAGTACGCGGGTTGGAGCCTGTCCGCATCGAAGGAGGAGACCGGCGGCAAGAAGTTCTTCTCGCTCGGCTCCGGTCCGGCGCGCGCGCTGGCGGTCAAGGAAACGCTCTTCGGCGAGCTGGGCTACCGCGATCGCGCGCAGACCGGCGTGCTGGTGCTGGAAGTCGATCGCGCGCCGCCGAAGATCATCATCGACAAGCTGCTGCGCGACTGCGATCTGGCGCCGCAGGCGCTGACGCTGATCCTCACGCCCACCACCAGCCGCGCCGGCACGACGCAGGTCGTGGCGCGCGTGCTCGAGGTGGCGCTGCACAAGGCACACGAACTGGGCTATGCGCTGGCGGACATCGTCGACGGCGCCGCCAGCGCGCCGCTGTCGTCGGCGAGCAGCGATGGCGTCGAGGCCATGGGGCGCACCAACGATGCCATCCTGTACGGCGGCCGCGTGCACCTGACGGTGCGCGGCGAGGACGACGCGGCCCGCGCGCTGGCGCATGCGCTGCCCTCCGGCAATTCGCGCGACTACGGCCGATCGTTCGCGGAGATCTTCAAGGAAGTGGCCTACGACTTCTACAAGATCGACGGCGCGCTGTTCGCTCCGGCCGAGGTGTGGATCAGCAATCTCGACAGCGGCCGCACCTGGCACGCCGGTGCGCCCGACATGGCGCTGTTGCGGCGCCTGTGGCTGCAGGAGGCACGAAATGACGCGGAGCCACTGAAGTGAACCGCCCCCACGCTCTCGCTGTGTGCAGCGCGGTCCCCAGGATGTTGTTCAGCGCCCTTCGGGGCGGCCGGGCGGGCACCGAGACGACCGATCGCCTTGGCGGGGTGCGGCCATGACGCTTCGCGTCGCCATCATGAGCGACGAGATCGGCTGGCACACGCGCCAGCTGCAGGCGGCGCTGCGCGCGCGCGGCGCGCTGGGGCGCTGCGTCGATCTGGCGGCCTGCCACATCGACACCACGGCGGCCTGGCACGGGCTGGTCATTCCCGGCTACGGGCGCGAGCTGCCGGATGCGGTCCTGGTGCGGGGCATTGCCGGCGGCAGCTTCGAGCAGGTCACGAAACGCCTCGGCGTGCTGCACGCCTTGCGCGAACTGGGCGTGCCGGTCTACAACGACGCGCGCGCGATCGAGCGTTCGGTCGACAAGTCGATGACGAGCCTGCTGCTGCATGCCGCGCGCATCCCGGCGCCCGCCACCTGGGCCACGGAATCCGCGGCCCAGGCCCGGCGCATCGCGATGCGCGAAACTGCCACAGGCCATGCCCTGGTGCTCAAGCCCTTGTTCGGTTCGCAGGGCAAGGACTTGCAGCTGGTGGGCCAGGTCGACGGCGTGCATCACGCCATGCCCGACATCGACGCGCGCTACGCAGGCCTGGCCTATCTGCAGCGCTTCGTGCCGCCGCTGGCCGCACCGGGCTTCGACTGGCGCGTGCTGGTGGTGGGCGGGCGCGCCTTGACCGCGATGCGGCGCGTGAGCACACACTGGGTCCACAACGTGGCGCAGGGCGCGCGCTGCGAGCCGGCCGAACTGGCGCCGCCGCTCGCCCAACTGGCCGAACGCGCCGCGCTCGCGCTGGACATGGACTATGCGGGAGTGGACCTCATCGCGGCGGCGAGCGGGCCGCGCATCCAGGTGCTGGAAGTCAATGGCGTCGCCGCCTGGCAGGGCCTGCAGCGCGTGACGCCTTTCAACATCGCCGGCGCCATCGTCGACGACTTGCTCGGCCGCAAGATGGCGCAGACCCGCCCTCGCCTGCAGCAGGGCATGGCCCCGGAGCGCCGCGCCTGATGAACGCGCGGCAAGCGGCGATCGAACGCGCCAGGGCCTGCTTCCTGCGGGCGTGCTGGCTCGACGTCGCAGTGCGCAAGCCGGGCAACGTGAGCCTCGCCTCGCCGGGGCACGGCATGCAGGCATCGATGTTCATCGCCAGCGCCGAGGCCGCGGCGGGCCCGCTGTTCGCGCCCGATGCGCGTGTCGGTGCGCGCATCGAGGGCGCCGTGGCCGCCAGCTGGGCAGTCGCCGGCTGCAACACCAACCTCGGCATCCTGCTGCTGTGCGCGCCGATCGCGCTGGCGATGGAGCGCCATCCCGGCGCCACCACCCGCACGGCCCTGCAGGCGGCCGTGGCGTCGGTGCTGGGCACGCTCGACATCGAGGATGCACGCGCGGCCTATCGCGCGATCGCGCATGCCCGCCCCGGCGGCCTGGGGAGCGCCCCGGCCGAGGACGTGCGCGACGTGCCGAGCATCGACCTGCGCGCCGCGATGGCGCTGGCGGCCGACCGCGACCTGATCGCACGGCAGTACCGCGACGGCTTCGCCGATCTGTTCGCGCTGGCCTTCGCTGCGCCGCGTCCCGGGACGGCTTGCGGCGACGGGCCGGCCGGCGCCGATGCGACGCCCGACGCCGCCACCGTGGCCTTCGTGCAACGCCTTTACCTGGCCTGCCTGAGCGGCTTTGCGGATTCACACATTGTTCGAATTCACGGCGAGCGCGTGGCACAGACTGTCATGGCGGCGGCGCAGGCCTGGCGCGAGCGCGAGCGCGCAGGCGCCGTGCTCGATGCCGATCCCGGCTTCGCCGCCTGGGACCTCTCGCTGAAGGCCGGGCGCATCAACCCGGGGACCAGCGCCGATTTGACCGTCGCGGCGCTGCTGCTGGCCGGCTGGATCGGGGCCTCCACGGCGCCGGCGCGCGCGGCAGCGAGCGGATGGCACGGATCGTGATACCCATGACCTTGCGCTGGTCATCCTGGCCGGTGTCGTAACGACCCTATCACCTTGTAGAGGAGACCCGAGACCATGGCAAAAATCGATCGACTGATGGTGGGCGAATCGCTCGTCGGCGAGGGCAACGAAGTCGCCCACATCGACCTGATCATCGGCCCGCGCGGCAGCGCCGCTGAAACGGCGTTCGCGAACGCGTTGACCAACAACAAGGACGGCTTCACCTCGCTGCTTGCCGTGGTGGCTCCCAACCTGCTGGCCAAGCCAGCCACCGTGATGTTCAACAAAGTGACCATCAAGGGCGCCAAGCAGGCCGTGCAGATGTTCGGTCCGGCACAGCGCGCCGTGGCACTGGCAGTGGCCGACAGCGTCGAGGACGGCACCATCCCGATGGACGAGGCCGACAACCTGTTCCTCTGCGTCGGCGTGTTCATCCATTGGCTCGCCACCGACGACAAGAAGATCCAGGACTACAACTACCAGGCCGTGCGCGAATCCATCCAGCGCGCCGTATCCGGCTCGCCCACGCCCGCCGAAGTGGTCGACAAGAAGGGCAAGATGGCACATCCGTTCGCGGCGCACCTGTAAGCCTCGGCGCGGGAGAAGTAGCCGGCGCGTGAACCGCGCGGGCTTCTTTTCTTGGGTCGTCCGGCGAGGCGCGGCGCGTTCAGTGCCTGGCGGGCACCATGCCGCTGGCGAGGAACTTCAGCACCGTCGCGCCGTGGGCCGCTTTCGCGCTGCCGGCAGCAGGCGCATGACGCTCGATCTGCACGCCGACGGATTGCACATCGTCGAACTTGCGCGGCTTCACGACCTTGACGCGAACCCAGCTTGCCCGGAATTCCTCGATGAGGATGTCGGCGATGGCTTCGGCAAACGCCTCGAGCAATTGCAGGCGATGTTCGAGCAGCAGCCTGTGCAGCCGCTCGCGCACGAGGCTGTAGTCGATGGTGTCGGCGATGCGGTCGGTGTCGCAGGCCAGCGCGCGCGGCACGCCTGCGACCACGTCGATGACGAGCGGCTGCGGGCGATGCAGCTCGGACTCGTGGATGCCGATCACCGTCTCGCCATGGAGGCCTTCGATGAAGATCAGGTCCATCGATGCAGGCGCCTCGGCCGTGTCGGAGGTTGCCCTGAGGGCATCGGGAAGCGAGCCGATGGAAGGACGCAGGCTGGTGTTCAAGTGCCGTCTCCGGTTGTTTTGAAGATGTTCGAAAGTGTGTCCGCCGGCGAGCGTGGCCCTCCGTGCGGAATTCATCGATGCAAAATGCAGGCCAGTGCGCGGATCGGGCCCGATGGGCCTTGGTGTTTCACCGGGTTCACGGGGCGCCGGCAAGCACAACAATGGGCCGACCAAGGAGACGCAATGGAACGTGCCGGAGAACGCCAATGACATTGATGCCGCGGCAAGGCGATCGGCACGCCGATCGCGTACTCGATGTCGTGAGGCGAGGCTTTCACGAAGAGGGCGATGACCTGGTCACGCGCTCGTGGAGTCGATGCGTCAATCTCTACAGGCTCGACCCCGGCCGCGCGCGCGAACCGGTGGTGATCGGGTCGGCGGCGCTGCAAGCGCGGCGCGACCGGCATGCCGACGTGATCGAGTGCGCACGCTACGAGATGACCACGCTCTACCAGCAGCTCGCCGACCCCGAGTCGGCGGTGGTGCTGACCGATACCGACGGCGTGATCGTGCACATGGTGTCCTCGCCCGAGTTCGCTGCCGATGCCGAGCCCATGGGCCTGCATGCGGGCGGCATGTGGAGCGAAGCGGAGGCCGGCACCAACGGCATGGGCACCTGCCTGGCGGCCGCGCATCCGATCTCCGTGCGGCGCGACGAGCACTTCTTCAGCCAGTTCACGCAGCTCACCTGTTCCGCGGTGCCGGTGTTCGATCCGACCGGCGAGATCATCGCGGTGCTCGACGTGACCAGCCGCTCCAGCCTGATGCAGCAGCACGTGCTGGTGCTGCTGGGCATGACGGCGCGCATGATCGAGAACCGCCTCATCGACAAGCGCTTCTCGAATGCGCATCCGCTGCATTTCCACAGCCGGCCCGAGTTCGTCTACACGCTGCACGAAGGCAAGCTCGCGGTCGGCGACGACGGGCGCATCCTCGCGGCCAACCGCAGCGCCTTGTTCCAGCTCGGCCTGCAGTCGATGGACGAGATCCGCACGCAGCGCATCGAGGACCTGTTCCAGACCTCGCTCGAGGACATCCTCAAGCGCAGCCTGTCCTCGTCCTTCCACCCGGTCGTGGCCTACCGCGCCAAAGCTGCGCTGCGCTTCTTCGCGGTGGCGCGACGGCCGGCATCTGACGCCGGCACGCCCGCGCGCGGGCGGGTCGCGGGCATGGGCGTCGTGGCACTGGACGAGACAGCGGGCGAAGGCCTTCGCGTGCCGCCGCGCGTGCCCGCCCTGCGTCCCCCGCCGATCGTCCGCACCTTCAAGGACCCGCGGCTCGTGGCCCACCTGGACACCGCGCGGCGCGTGGTCGCGCGCAGCACGCCGGTGCTGCTGTGCGGCGAGACCGGCTCCGGCAAGGAGGTCTTCGCGCGGGCGATCCACGAGAGCAGTCCGCATGCCGACGGCGCCTTCGTCGCCGTCAACTGCGCAAGCCTGCCCGAGACCTTGATCGAATCCGAGCTCTTCGGCTACAAGGCCGGCGCCTTCACCGGCGCGCAGCGCAGCGGCCGGCGCGGCAAGATCCTGCAGGCCGACGGCGGCACGCTGTTCCTCGACGAAATCGCCGACATGCCGCTGGAGCTGCAGGCCCGCCTGCTGCGCGTGCTCGACGAGCGCCAGGTCACCCCGCTCGGCACCGAAGACACCCATCCGGTGGACTTCCAGCTCGTGAGCGCGAGTCATCAGCATTTGCCGACCCTGGTGCAGGACGGCCGCTTCCGCGAAGACCTGTACTACCGGCTCGCCGGCATCGAGCTGGACCTGCCGCCCCTGCGCGACCGCAGCGACAAGCGCGAGCTGATCCAGTCCGTGCTGGCGGACGAAGGCGGCACCGGCTGCAGGCTGAGCGAAGAGGCCGAGCGCCTGCTGATGGCGCATCCCTGGCCCGGCAACCTGCGGCAGCTGCGCCACGTGCTGCGCAGCGCGGCCGCGCTGGCCGACGGCAAGACCATCGCGAAGGAGCACCTGCCTTCGCTGGTGGCGAGGCAGGCGCCATCGCCGAATCAAGCCCCTGTCGCGTTGCCGGCCGCAACCGGCGCGACAACTGCGGACGAGAACACGGCGCCCGCCGATGCGGCGCCCAAGGCCAGGCTCAATCCGATCCAGGCCAACGAGCGGCAGGTGCTGTTGCAGATGCTGGAGCAGCATCGTTGGAACGTCAGCAACGTCGCCAAGGCACTCGATGTCAGCCGCAACACCTTGTACCGGAAACTCCACAAGCTCCACATCGAGATCTCACCGCCGGACTGAGAAGCTGTGAACGCAGCCTCCGAGTCCGCGCATCCATCGGCCATGGCCAACGAAGGGCACCCCGGTGCCGGCCCCATCGATCCGCGTGGCGTCGGACTGTCTGCCGAGGCCGGCGAGACGCAGCTGCATGCGGCGCCGCGTTCGCGCCTGGCCTGGTGCATCACGGGGTCCGGTCATTTCCTCGAGGAATCGCTGGCGATCGCAGAGCGGCTGCCGGCGGTCGACCTGTTCCTCTCGGCCGCCGCCGAGGAAGTGCTGCCGATTTACAAGCTGCATATCGAAGGACTGAAGCCGCGCTTTCGCGTGTTTCGCGACAAGACGGCCAGCGGCGTCCCGGTGGGCATGCTCTACGACGACATCTATCACACCGTGGTCGTCGCGCCGGCGACCAGCAACACGGTGGCCAAGTGCGCGTTCGGCATCAGCGACACGCTGCCGACCAACATGTTCGCCCAGGCCGGCAAGCTCGGCATCCCTGGCATCGTGTTTGCATGCGACACCGAACCGGTGGTGGTCACCAAATCGCCGCACGACTGGGTGACGCTGCGCCCACGCCGCATCGAGCTCGACAATGTGGCGCGATTGCGCGGCATCGACTTCTGCCGGGTGGTCTGCTCTCCGGCCGAACTCGAAGCCGTGCTCGACGCACGCTTGAAAGAACTCTCACTCGCATGGAACACATCGTCTTCCTGACCGGGCGTCTCGCCCAAGCCAGCCTCGCGCGGGTGCTGGCCGGCATCGAGGCGGCCCCGTTCACATGGGAAGTGCGGGAGATCGGGCTGCAGGTGGCCGCGCTGATGACCACGGACCTGATCCGTCGCCGGGTGGCAGCGCCGGTGTTCAGCGAGGCCGAGGGCGCCGGCCCGCCGCGGCGCGCCGACCGCATCATGGTGCCCGGGCGCTGCCGTGGCGACATCGCAGCCCTGAGCGCCCACTACGGCATTCCGGTGGAGCGCGGGCCGCAGGAACTGAAGGACCTGCCGCGCCATTTCGACCGGGCCGAGCTGCGCGTCGAACTGAACGAATACCAGGTGTCGATCTTCGCCGAGATCGTCGATGCGCCGCTGCTGTCGGTGGCGCAGATCGTCGAGCGGGCGCAGCGGCTGGCCGCCGACGGCGCCAACGTGATCGACCTCGGCTGCCTGCCCGAGACGCCCTTCGAGCATCTGGCCGAGAGCGTGCAGGCGCTGAAGGCCGCCGGCTTCCGAGTCAGCGTCGATTCGAGCGAGCCCTTCGAACTGCTGTGCGGCGGCAAGGCCGGCGCCGACTATCTGCTGAGCCTCAAGCTGGACACACTGTGGATCGCCGACGAGGTCGCCTCGACGCCCATACTGATCCCCCGCTTTCCGGCCCACGAGGCGTCGCTGTACGAAGCGATCCATGAGATGCAGCGCCGCGGGCGCGCCTTCCTGGCGGATTCGATCCTCGATCCGATCCCCTTCGGGCTGACCGCGTCGATCGTGCGCTACCACCGGCTGCGGGAGCGTTTTCCGGACGCGCCGATCATGATCGGCGTCGGCAACCTCACCGAGCTGACCGAGGCCGACACGAGCGGCATCAACGCCGTGCTGTTCGGCATTGCCGCCGAACTGAATGCCGCCGCCGTCTTGACGACGCAGGTCAGCCACCATGCGCGGCGCGCGGTGTGCGAGGCCGACTGGGCCCGCCGCATCATGCATGCGTCGGTTCAACGCGGCACCTTGCCCAAGGGCCTGAGCGATGCGCTGGCGACGGTGCATGCCAGGCATCCGTTTCCCGACACGCCGGAGGAGATCGGCGAGATCGCGGCGCAGGTGCGCGACCCGAACTTCCGCGTGCAGATCTCGCCGCTGGGCCTGCACGTCTACAACCGCGACGGCCTGCGCCTGGGCCAGGGCGCCTTCGAACTCTGGCCGCAGCTGAACCTGCAGGACGATGCCGACCATGCTTTCTACATGGGCGTCGAGCTGGCACGGGCGGAAATCGCCTGGCAGCTGGGCAAGCGCTACGTGCAGGACCAGCCGCTGGATTGGGGCTGCGCCGCGCCGCGGGCCGCCGAAGACCTGGCGCGCTGGTGCGCGCCGGGAACGACGATGAAGGCGCCGAAAGCCAAGACGGACGAGCCCGGGTCATGAGCGCCGTGCAGACCATGAACGACCAGATCTTCGAGACCGTGGTGACCACCGTCGCAGCCGACGGGCAGGTGCATGTGGCGCCGATGGGCGTGCGCTACCGCGACGACGGCATCGTGCTGATGCCTTTCAAGCCTTCCACCACGCACGACAACATCGTGGCCACCGGCCATGCGGTGCTCAACATCGTGTGCGACACCCGCGTGTTCGCCGGCTGCGTGACCGGCCGCAAGACCTGGCCGACGTGCGCGGCCGAACGCATCGAGGGCGTGCGGCTCGCCTGCGCGCTTCGCCATGTCGAACTCGCGTTGGCAGAGCGGCGCGACGACGTACAGCGGCCGGTGCTGCGCATGGTGGCCGTGCACGAGGTCACGCATGCACCCTTCGCCGGCTTCAATCGCGCCCAGGCGGCGGTGATCGAGGGGGCGGTGCTGGTCAGCCGCCTGAAGATGTTGGCACCCGAGAAAGTGGACACCGAAATGCGCTACCTGCAGATCGCGATCGACAAGACCGCGGGACCCGAAGAGCACGAGGCCTGGGATTGGCTGCGCGCCGCGGTCGCGCAGCATCAGGCCCGCGCGCAGGAGCGCTCGTCATGACGATGCGCATGCTCGTCAGTGTCCGCAGCGTGCAGGAAGCCCTGCTCGCGGCCGGCGGCGGGGCCGACTTCATCGATCTGAAGGAGCCGGGCGAGGGCGCACTGGGCGGCTTGCCGGTGGCGACGATCGCCGCCATCGCGAGTGCCTTGCGCGCGCAGCGCGTCGCGCTGCCGGTGAGCGCGACCATCGGCGACCTGCCGATGCATGCGCTGCCGCGCATCCTCGCCCAGGTCGAGGCCGTGGGTGCTTGCGGCGTCGACTACGTGAAGGTCGGCATCGAGCGATGCCCCGAGGCCTTGGCCGTGCTCGACGCGCTGGCGGCCTGCGCCTGGCCGGTGGTGCCGGTCTTCGTGGCCGACCGCGGCCTGGATGCGGGGCTGGTCGCGCATGCCTGCGGGCTCGAATTTCCTGCGCTCATGGCCGACACGGCCGACAAGCAGGCGGGCAGCCTGTTCGACGCGGTGGCCATGCCGGAGCTGCGGCAATTCGTGGCGCGGGTGCGCGCGTCGGGCCGGCTGGTCGGCCTGGCGGGCGCACTGCGTACGACCGATGTTCTCTCGCTGCGTGCGCTCGCGCCCGACTTCGCGGGCTTTCGCAGCGCGGTTTGCACGGGTGACCGTACGACAGCGCTGTGCCCGCAGCGGCTGGCGGCACTGGGTGCGCTGTTGCGAGGGCAGGCGGTCGAGTCCTTGCCGGCTTGACTGCTTTGGATGGGGCTTTGTTCGCTTGTCATGGCGTTGCGGCTTGTTTGAGGCTGGAGCCGGGATGTCGCCCCGGCGGGCGAGTCACTTTCTTTTGCTTCGCCAAAAGAAAGTAACCAAAGAAAAGGCGACCCCACTGCGCGTGACCCTCCGCTTCGCTGCGGGCAACCTGCGGTGCTCGCTTCAGGCGGGGTCCGCGCAAACTCGCTTCGCTCAAACACGCGCGGCCCTTTTTCCGCCTGAAGCTGCGCTCCTCGGCACGCGCAGAGGGGAGTGGGTCGGGCCATTGCTTCGCTCGGCCTCCAACGGCCTCGCTGCGCGAGGCCTGGAGTGGGAGCGGACGCATGCGCATGTGCACGGACCTACTCATACGTATGAGCATGAGCATGGCATGAGCATTGGGCATGGGCATGGGCATGGGCATGGGCATGGGCATGTGGAGGACGTGCATGGCATGTGTTTGCGTTTGCGTTTGCGTTCGCGCAGCGCGAGCCAAGACCTGCAGCGCACGTCTTCGCGCGCCCCACACAAGGACGCGCCATGGCGCGTTGGAGTTCAACTCCCCTCTGGCCGTAGCCGAAAAGCGAGCACCGCAGGCTTCCCGCAGCGAAGCGCAGGGTCGCGGCCAGTGGGGTCGCCTTTTCTTTGGCTACTTTCTTTTGGCGAAGCAAAAGAAAGTGACTCGCCTGCCGGGGCGACATCCCGGCTCCGGCCTCAAACCCACAGCAGCGTACGGCTCAGCGCCCCGCGTAATCCGCGCCCAGCAGAAGCGCACGCATCGCACCGACCTGGTTCTTGTGGAGCAGGGTGATCGGAAAGGCCGCCCCGTCGGCCTGCTCGGCGAACTGGCGGTCGAGCACGCCGGCATCACTCAGGTCGGCCAGGGTCAGCTGCGGGTCGATGGTGCAGGACTTGACCATCACCAGCTGCTCGGCGTTGAGATGCTTCGCGAGGTCCAGCGCGATGGTGTCGGAGGTGGCCTCCCAGCTGGTGCGGGCGTCCGGCTTGTCGCGCCTGAGTTCGAGCGGCAGCCACAGCGCGGTCTTTCCCTGGTGCAGCAGGGCCGGGATCTCGGTCCTGCGCGTGGCCAGCCGCAGGGCAGGATTCAACGCATGCAGCTGGTAGGCGGTCTGCGCCATCGCCAGCACCGCCATGTTGTGGGCGGCCAGGTCATCGAATTGCCAGTGGGCCTGCACGCGCCGCACCTCGTCGGCGAAACTGCCGCCGCCGCAGACGATCGTCACGCGGCCGCCGCCCACCTGCGTGAGCAGATCCAGCCACTGCAGCAGCACCGGCTCGGTACAAAGACTGCCCCCGATCTTGACGACCCACATCAGTCGTGCTCCCGTTCGAACAGCGCGGCCACCGCGACGCTCGGGGCGCACACCTGCGCCCAGCCGGCGGTGCCGGCAGCGGCATGAGGGGCCACCTTGGCGACATCGCTGCCGTAGGCCGCGAGCCGGTGCGGAGCCGGTCCGGCGGCTGCGGCCGCCAGTTCCGGCGCGAGGAAGGCGCCGCAGCCCGCGCTGACGATCACGGCGTCGCGCGGGAGCGCATGCGCGGCCAGCACGCGGCGCAGCTGTGCGGCAAGCGCCTCGAGCTGGGCGCTGCGCCAGGCCCGCGCCAGATCGAGCCATTCGGCGGCGGTGGCGTCGCGTTCGTCCAGGCCCACCATGCGCGCGAGGCGCTGGCGCGTCGCCGGCAGGCTCTTGGCCGCGTTGTCGGCGCTCGGGTGCAGGTCGTGCGCCGGATCGAGCTCGCCGCTCACGCGGTAGACGTCGGCCGTGGTGGCGAAGAACTCGTTCATCACGTGGCGCGCCTGGCCGCGCCACGTGAGGCGCTGGGTCAGCGCACACAAGGGCGTGCGCACCACGCCGTGGTAGGCCAGCTCGCCGCTGACCAGGCGCTCGGCGTCGGTGCGGCTGGTGCTCAGCACGCGGCCGTTGCCGAACGCGATCAGGTCGGTGGTCGTGCTGCCGATGTCGACCAGGACGCCCTGCGGCAGCGTGAGCGCCGAATGCCGGGCCGTCGCGAGCCAGTTGGCCGAGGCGACCGAGGCCCATGCCCGGGCCACGTCCGCGGCGGCGCACCAGCCGGCGTCGCCGGCAAAGAAATGCAGCGCGCCCGGCGGCACCGGCAGCGCGGCCGCGAGCGCGGCGGCGATGCTTCGGACGCCGTCCTCGCGGTCGGGGAACAGGTCGACCATCTCGCCCGTCATCGTCACGGCATGCTGCGCGGCCTCGAGCGCGGGCCAGCGCGTGCGCGCGGCGCCGAGGGCACGCACCAGGTGGTCCAGCCCCTGCCAGAGCGGGCACGCCCATTGCGCCACGTCGACCACCTCGCCACCTTGCAGCAGGCAGGCCTTGACGTGCGCACCGCCGATGTCCCACCCGATGGTGGTGCGTTCAGGCGTGGCCACGCGCAAGTTCCCGATCCGGGTGGTGGCCGTGCAGGCGGCTCGCGAGCAGTTCGGCCGCCAGGTTGCGGCCCAGCGCGGCCGAGAGCCCGACATAGGCGCAGGTGACGCGCGGATTGACCTCGATCACCACCGGCCCGCGCTGCGGATGCCAGACCAGGTCGATGCCGGCGAAACCCTGCAGGCCCGGGATGGCGCGCGCCACCTGCCGGGCCAGCTCGGCCAGGGGCCGCGTGCGCGGATCGTCGCGGCCGAGCGCATCGACCGTCACGCCTTCGAAGCACAGGCGGCCGTGCGCGTCGATCGCGATGCGCTGGCGGTTGACGCTCAGCATCTCGGCGTTCTGCCCGGAACACAGCAGCGACAGGCTCAGGGCCTCGCCTTCGATCCAGGGCTCGAGCGTGACGGCCGCGCCGGCCTGCGCGCGGCCGGCCTGGTCTGCGAGCGCGGCCGCGCGGCTGGTGTGCACCTGCGTGGCCACGCCGCCCGCGCCGTCGTCGGGCTTGACGACCCAGCGCGCGATGTCGGGCGCATGCTCGAAGGCCAGCGGCGTGGGCACCCCGTGCGCGGCCAGGTGCGCGAGCGTGCCCTGCTTGCCGGCCGCCAGCGTGATGGCTTCGGCGCTGCAGCCCAGCCAGCGGGCATCGCCGACGGTTCGCTGGAAGCGCGCCAGCAGGCCGTCTGTCTCGGGCGCGACCAGCCAGACCAGGTCGTGCAGCGCACTCTGGCGCGCGACGAAGGCGAATGCCGATTCGCCGGCAAGCGGCCGCAGCGGCGCCGCGCGGGCGGGCAGGGTGTTCACGGGGACGCAGGTGGCTGCCGACACCGAACAATCGTGGACGTGCATCAGGTCCGCCACCATGGCGTCGCGCATCGACAGCCCCAACGGCAGCAGCTCGTCGGCCGCCGCTTCGTCGCCGTAGTCCGACCAGCCGCCGCCGCTGAGATACTCGTAAACAAGCACGCGTGTCCTCATTTCCATCCTCTCTGCGGGTAGTGACCCATGATCTCCGAATTGAACCTGATTCCCGTCATCGACCTGCTGCAGGGCCAGGTGGTGCGTGCCGTGCGCGGCGACCGGCAGGCGTACCGGCCGATCGTGTCGGCGCTGTGTGCCAGCAGCGATCCGGTGACGGTGGCGCGCATCCTGTGCGATCACTGTGCGGCGCGCCAGCTGTACGTGGCCGATCTCGATGCCCTGCAGGGCCGGGACACGCAGATCGCAGTGCTCGTCGACCTGCTGCAGGCGCTGCCCGATATCGAGCTCTGGCTCGACGCGGGCCTGGCGGATGCATCGGCCGGGCAGGCCTTGCGCAGCCAGCTGGCGCCCTTCGCCGCGCGCATCGTGTTCGTGTATGGCAGCGAGTCCCTGCGTTCGCGCGAGGCACTGGAGCGCTGCTTCGATGCCGCCGCGAACGAAGGCGCCCGGGCTGCGCTGTCGCTCGACCGGCGCGACGGCCGGCGCCTCGATGCCGCCGGCTGCTGGGACGCGGTGGACCTGTGGCCGGAGCGGCTGATCGTGATGACGCTCGAGCGGGTCGGCTCCGGCGCCGGGCCGGACCTGGAGACCTTGCAGGAGGTGCGGCGCCTGGCACCGCGCGCCATGCTGATCGGCGCGGGCGGCATCCGCAGCGAGGACGACCTGGCACGCGCCGGCGCCGCGGGCGCCGATGCCTGGCTGGTCGCCAGCGCGCTGCACGACCTGCAACTCCCGCGCAGGGCGCGCTGACCCGCGGACGCCGGCCGGAAGTGGGTTCGGGTGCATGCCATGCGGCCCCTGCACACACGAACCGTGCCATCCTCCGAGGGGCCCGCCGGCTCCGGCAACGGCCGCCGTCGGCACGCATTGACCGCCGAAACCGCAACACTTTGTCTCGCACACGTGTGACAGCGGCACCCGCGTCCGGGCGGCGCACCCGACTCGCGGGCCAGGCGCATGAATGGCACGTGCTTTGCGTGGTTGCCCGCCCATGGATTCCGTCGACACCACCCGGCAGCCCGGCCCAGCCCCATGGACCTGTCCTTTCTGCCCCCTGTTGTGCGACAGCTTCGGCGTGGCGCTCGGGCCGCCCGGCACGCCGCTCGCGCTGACCGGCAGCGACTGCCCCCGCGCGCGCAGCGCGCTGGCCGCATTCGGCGGTGCGGCGGCCACCGAAAGGCCGCACGTCGACGGCCGCGACTGCGATCTGGACACCGCGCTCGCGGCGGCTGCCGCGCTGCTCGCGGCCAGTCGCCAGCCCTTGTTCGGCGGCCTCGGCACCGATGTCGCCGGCGCCCGCGCCCTGTACGCGTTGGCCTGCGAAACCGGCGCCATCTGCGACCCCGCGCGGGGGCCGGCGCTGATGCACGGCCTGCGCGCGCTGCAGGATCGCGGCGGCTTCTCGACCACGCTGGCGGAAGTGAGGACGCGGGCCGACCTCATCGTCTGCATCACCGGCGACCCCACGCCGCGCTATCCGGAATTCTTCCGCCGTTGCGGCGCGGGCGAGCCGGCGGCCGCGCCCATCGAGATGCTCCCGCTGCAGGGCGACCTGTTCGACACCGTGGCCCTGCTCGCGGCGCTCGTGGCCGGACGGCTCTCGGCGGATGACGAGCGCGTCCCGGCCGAGCTGGCCGCCTTGTCCGCGCGGCTGCGGGCAGCGCGCTATGCGGTGCTGGTCTACGAGCCCGGCCGGCTGCCGGCCCAGGGCGCGCTGATCGTCGAGGCCGTTCAGCGCATTGTCGGCACGCTCAACCGCAGCACGCGCGCGGCCTCGCTCTCGCTGGGCGGCGACGACGGCGCCGCGACCGTGAACCAGGTGTTCGCCTGGCTTTCCGGCCTGCCGCTGCGCTCGCGTTGCGGCCCCGCGGGCCTGGAGCACGAACCGCTATGCTTCGATGCAGGGCGTCTGCTGGCCGACGACGCGGTCGACCTGCTGCTGTGGGTGTCGAGCTTCGGCCCGGAACCCGCGCCGCCGCCGGCGACGCTGCCGTGCGTCGTGCTGGGCCACCCGCGAATGCAGCTGACGCAGGACGCGGGGGCGCCGGCACGCGAGCGGGTGTTCATCCCGGTGTCGACGCCCGGCATCGGTTCCGGCGGCCATCTGTTCCGCACCGATGGCTCGGTCCTGCTGCCGCTGCGGCCGCTGTACGACGACGGGCTGCCGAGTGCGGGCGACGTGCTGCGGCGCCTGACGCAGGCGGTCCAGGCGCTTCGGCGGGAGGGCGCGCAATGACCGACTTCTGCCTGCGCGGGGGCCGCGTCATCGACCCGGCGAACGGCCGCGACGAGGTGCGCGATCTTCATGTGCGCGATGGGCGCATCGTGGAGCCGCCGCCGCAGGGCGCCGAGGGCGAGGCGATCGACGTCGGCGGCTGCATCGTGATGGCCGGCGGCATCGACATGCACACCCACATCGGCGGCGGCAAGGTCAACCTCGCGCGCATGCTGATGCCGGAAGACCACCGCTCGAACGCGAACCCGCCGGTGCTGCCCGACAACGCGCTCGAGCTGGCCTCCTGCGGCAGCTGCACCCCCGGCACGCTGGCCACCGGCTACCGCTACGTCGAGATGGGCTACACGGCCGCCTTCGAGCCGGCCATGATGGCCTGCAACGCACGCCATACGCACATGGAGATGGGCGACACGCCGATCCTCGACCATGGCGCCTACGTGATGCTCGGCAACGACGAGCTGTTCCTGCGCATGCTGGCCGAGCGCTGGGACTTCGAGCGCATCCGCGACTACGCGGGCTGGACGATCAACGCCAGCAAGGCGATGGGCGTGAAGGTGGTGAACCCCGGCGGCATCTCGGCCTTCAAGTTCAACCAGCGCAAGCTCGACGTCGACGAGAACCATGTGCACTGGCAGGTCACGCCGAGGCAGGTGGTGCACACGCTGGCGCGCGCGCTGCGCGAGCTCGGGGTGCCGCACCCGCTGCACATCCACGGCAGCAACCTCGGCGTGGCCGGCAACATCCAGTCCACGCTGGACACCATCGCCGCGCTGGAAGGCCTGCCCGGCCATCTGACGCACATCCAGTTCCACGCCTATGGCACCGAGGGGCCGAAGAAGTTCTCCTCGGCCGCCCTGCAGCTGGCCGAGGCGGTGAATGCGCATCCGAACGTCAGCATCGACGTCGGCCAGATCATGTTCGGCCAGACCGTCACCGCATCGGGCGACACCATGCGCCAGCATGCGCAGTCGGGGCTGGCGCACCCGCGCAAATGGATCGGCGCCGACATCGAGTGCGAGGCGGGCTGCGGCGTGGTGCCGTTCCGCTACCGCGAGCAGAGTTACGTGAACGCCTTGCAGTGGGTCATCGGGCTCGAGATCTTCCTGCTGGTGGACGATCCGTGGCGCGTGGTGCTGACCACCGACCATCCCAACGGCGGCCCCTTCACCAGCTATCCGCACCTGATCCGGCTGCTGATGGACCGCAGCTTTCGCGAGGAGCAGCTGGCCAGGCTCCATCCCGAGGTGGCCGCGAACGCCGCGCTGCGCTCGATCACGCGCGAACTGTCGCTCTACGAGATCGCGATCATGACGCGCGCGGGTCCCGCCCGGCTGCTGGGCCTGCGCGACCGCGGCCACCTGGGCGCGGGCGCGGCCGCCGACATCGCCATCTACCGTGAGGACCGCAACCGCGAGGCCATGTTCGCGACGCCGGCCTACGTATTCAAGGACGGCGTCCTGGTGTCGCGCGACGGGCGCGTGACGGCGGTGCCGGTGGGCGGTACCCACTTCGTCGAGCCGGCGTACGACCGCGGCATCGAGCAACGGCTGCGCCGGCATCTGGCCGCGCAAGGCTCGGTCAACTTCGATCACCTCGCCATCGGCCACGACGAGCTGTGCCAGTGCTGCCACGGCGGGCGCCTGCTGCCGGCCGCCTGCTTCAAGGGGGCGACGTGAAGCGCAACGGCGTGCTCATCGACGACACCTTCGCGGAGGCCTTTCCGATGAAGGCCACGCGCATCATCATCACGGCACACAACCTCGTCTGGGCGCGGCACGCGGCGGTGTCCGCCACCGGCTTCGCGACCTCGGTGATCGCCTGCGGCTGCGAAGCCGGCATCGAGCGCGAGATCGATGCCGCGCAAACGCCGGATGGCCGGCCCGGCGTGAGCGTGCTGATCTTCTCGATGTCGGGCAAGGAGCTCGCCAAGCAGTTGGAGCGCCGCGTCGGCCAATGCGTGCTGACCTGCCCGACTACCGCGGTCTTCGCCGGACTCGCGCCCGGCGCAGCCGGCAGCGGCGATGCGGCCGCGCTTGGCAAGAACCTGCGCTTCTTCGGCGACGGTTGGCAGATCTCCAAGCTCATCGACGGCGTGCGCTACTGGCGCGTGCCGGTGATGGACGGCGAGTTCGTGGCGCAGGAAGACACGCCCGTGGTCAAGGCCGTGGGGGGCGGCAACCTGCTGCTGCTCGCGCGCGACACCGATGCGGCGCTCGCCGTCTCCGAGGCCGCGGTGGCGGCGATGAAGCGGCTGCCCAACGTCGTCATGCCCTTTCCGGGCGGCCTGGTGCGTTCGGGCTCGAAGGTCGGCAGCCGCTACGCCAACCTCAGTGCCTCGACCAACGACGCCTTCTGCCCCAGCCTCGTCGGCCTGGTCGCGCACAGCGCGCTCGCGAGCGGCTGCGTGCTGGAGATCGTGATCGACGGCCTGACGGAGGCCGACGTGGGCGCCGCCATGCGCGTGGGCATGGAAGCCGCCGTGGCGATCGGCCGGGCCGGCGGGCTGCTGCGCATCTCGGCCGGCAATTACGGCGGAAAGCTCGGGCCCTTCCATTTCCATCTGCATCGGCTGCTCGCTGCGGAGGAGGCTCGATGAGCGGATGGCACCTCAGGCTGCGGGAGGCGCCCGCGCTGCGCGTCGACCTGCGCGGCATCACGCCGGCCGCGCTCGCGGAGCTCCCGGTCGGGCAGGTCGAGCGGCTGGCGGTCGGCCATGGCAACGCGATGCTGCCCCTGGCGGCGTTCTTCGACGTCGAGGCGGGCGAGGCGGGGGTGCTGCACTTCGAAGGCGATCTCGGACGCTTCGACCGCATCGGCTGGCAGATGGACGGCGGCCGCATCCGCGTCGATGGCCATGCCGGCCACTACGCGGGGGGCTGCATGCGCGCGGGCGAGCTGCACATCGCGGGCAGCGCCGGCTTGCTGGCCGCCTGCGAAATGGCCGGCGGCACGCTCACCGTTGCAGGCGACGTCGGCGACTTCGCCGCCAGCACCTTGCCCGGCAACATGGACGGCATGCGCGGCGGCACCTTCGTGGTCCATGGCAATGCGGGCGACCGCTTCGGCGACCGCATGCGCCGGGGCACAGCCTTGATTCATGGCGGCGTGGGCGCCTTCCTGGCTTCGCGCATGGTGGCGGGCACGATCGCCGTCGGCGGCCGCGTCGGCGCCCATGCGGGCCATGGCATGCGTCGCGGCAGCGTGGTGTTCGCGGGACCCGAAGCGGCCGCGACCGCGGCCATCCGGACCCTGCCGACCTTCGTCGCCAACCGCGCCGCGACGCCGGTGTTCTGGGCCTTGCTCGCGCGCGACCTGGCGCGCCATGGCGGCGTCTTCAGCGGGCTGCCGGCACGCCGCATCGAACGCCATCTGGGCGATCTCTCTGCCGACGGCAAGGGCGAGCTCATTGTCGTGAACCCCTGAACGTTTTCCTTGACTCGGCATGATGTCGCAGACCCAGGGCCCAGCCGCGATGTTCGCGATCCGCGCCTGCAACCCGCGCGCGCGGCCGGCTACCATCGAATGGATTGCCCACCGACCCCGCATCGAGCACGACATGGACGACTGGAGCTGAATGTCTTTTCTCCCCGCCATCGGCTGCTTCGCGCTGCTCGACGACTGCGCTTCGACGCGCGAGCGGCCGACCAGCCGGCTGTACACCGGCTATGTCCGCGAGCACCGATGCACCGACCCTGCGCGCCTGGAGGCCCAGTGGGCGCTGGTCGATGCCGATCTGCGGCAAGGCCTGCACGCGGTGCTGCTGGCCGACTACGAGTGGGGCGCCAAGCTGCTGAAAGCCGGGCAGTCGCGGCTCGCACCGGACGATGCCTCGGCGCTGCGGGTGCTCGTGTTTCGCCATTGCACGCGGCTCTCGGCCGATGAGGTCGGCCGCTGGCTGGCCGAGGTCGAACAGGGCGAGGAGGGGGGCGACGGCAAGCCGCAGGCGGCCGGCGTGATGGCGCTCGCCCCCAGCATCGGCGAGGCCGCCTTCACCGAGGCCATCGCACGCATCCACGGCGCCATCGCCGCGGGCGAGACCTACCAGGTCAACTTCACCTACCGGATGCAGGGCCGAAGCTACGGCTCGCCCCTGAGCCTTTACCGGCGCCTGCGTGCGCGCCAGCCGGTGGCCTTCGGCGCGCTGATCGCCTTGCCGCAGGCCGCGCAGGGAGAAGAGCCGGGCGCCATCACCCACGTGCTCTCGTGCTCGCCCGAACTCTTCCTGCGCCACGACGCCGGCGTGCTCACGGCGCGCCCGATGAAGGGCACGGCGGCGCGCGCCGGCGCGCCCGAGAGCGACAGCGAGATGGCCCGCCTGCTGTCGGCGGACGCCAAGAACCGCGCCGAGAACGTGATGATCGTCGACCTGCTGCGCAACGACATCGGCCGCGTGGCGCGCATCGGCTCGGTGAAGGTCCCGGCACTGTTCGCCGTGGAGCCCTACGCCACGCTGTTCCAGATGACCTCGACCGTGCAGGCGCAGCTGCGCGCCGAGATCGGCATGCCCGAGCTGCTGCGCGCGGTGTTTCCCTGCGGCTCCATCACCGGCGCGCCCAAGCACCGCACGATGGAGTGGATCGCCGAACTGGAGAGCACGCCGCGCGGCCTCTATTGCGGCGCCATCGGCTGGATCGATGCGCCGGCCGCCGGCGCGCGCGTCGGCGACTTCTGCCTGTCGGTGGCGATCCGCACCCTGACGCTCGGTGCCGAGGCCGGCGGGCTGCGGCCGCTGCGATTGGGCATCGGCGCGGGCATCGTGCAGGACAGTGGCGCCCACGACGAATTCGAGGAGTGCCGGCTGAAGGCCCGCTTTCTCACCGGACTCGACCCGGGCTTCGAGCTGTTCGAGACGATGTACGCCACGCCGCACGAAGGCATCCGGCACCTGCGGCGGCACCTGGCCCGGCTGGCGCGCAGTGCCCGCGCGCTGGGCTTCGCCTTCGACAGGGATGCAGCGCTCGCGGCCTTGCACGGTGCATTGCCGGCACTCGCGCAGGCCCAGCCCTCGCGCCTGCGGCTGGCCCTGGCGCACGACGGACGCCTGGGCGTCACGCATGCGCCGCTGGCGCCCCTGGCCGGCGGCGCGGTGAAGCTGCTGATTGCCGCCGGACGGCTGCCCGATGCCAATCCGCTGGCTGCGCACAAGACCACCTTGCGCGGCCACTACGACGCCGGCGTGCGCGAGGCCGAGCGCGCCGGCGCCTTCGACAGCCTGTTCTTCACCGCCGACGGCCGTCTTGCCGAAGGCGGGCGCAGCACGCTGTTCGCGCGCATCGACGGGCGCTGGTGGACGCCGCCGCTCGCGGACGGCGCGCTGCCCGGCGTCATGCGCGAGGTGCTGCTCGAAGATCCCGCCTGGCAGGCCGCCGAACGCACGCTGCGGCGGGAAGACCTGCAGTCGGCGCAGGCGCTCGTGGTGTGCAATGCGCTGCGCGGCGCGCTGTTGGCGCAGCTCCAGCCGGAGCCGCATGCGGCTTCGGCCGCGTGAGCGCCGCGATCGACGTTCCGCCATGAAGCTGGCGCTGTTCGATCTCGACCACACGCTGATCCCGTTCGACAGCGGCATGGCGTGGACCCGCTTCCTGGTCGCGCGCGGCGTCCTGTCCGAAGATGCGGAATCGGTCTACCTGGGCTATTGCCAACAGTACGTGGACGGTTCGCTGGACATCCGCGAACTGCACCAGGTCAGCGTCGCGCCGCTGGCGCGCTTCGGCCTCGCCGTGCTGCGCCAATGGGCGGCCGAGTTCGAGGCCGAGATGGCGCCGCGGGTGCCGCCAGAGATGCGTGCGCTGGTGCGCCGGCACCAGGGCGAGGGCCACCTCTGCGCGATCGTCACCGCCACCACCTGGCTGATCGCCGAGCCCTTCGGCCGGCTGTTCGGTGTGCCCGACGTGATCGCCACGCCGTCGCTGGTGGTCGACGGCGCGCTCGACGGCGCGATCGATGGCGACCCTTGCTATGGTGCCCACAAGCTGATGCACGTGAAGCGCTGGCTGGCCGCGCGGGCGTTGAGCCTCGACACCCTGGAGCAGTCGTGGTTCTATTCCGACTCGATCAGCGACCTGCCGCTTCTGGGCGCGGTGTCGAACCCGGTGGCGGTTTGCCCGGATGCGCGCCTGCGCGCGCAGGCCTTGCAGGCCGGCTGGCCGATTTTCGAACGCGCATGAACCGGCGCAACGGGGCAGCGACTCGCCGCGCCACGAGGTCGAAGAAGCACGGGCTCAGGCCAGGCTATACCTGGATCAGGCCCCACCGCAGCGCCACCCAGGTCAGCTCCGCCTGATTGCTCGCCCCGAGCTTCTGCTTCACGCGGTAGAGGTGCGAGCCCACCGTGCTGAGGGAAAGGTTCAGCGTGGCGGCGATCTGCGCCACGGTCTGGCCGCGCGCGAGCTGGATGAAGACCGAGAACTCGCGCTCGCTGAGCAATTCGGCCGGATTGGCATCGCCCTCGATCTGCGCCGTGGCCAGCGCCTGCGCGGTATGGGCATCGACGTAGCGTTCGCCGCGCGCCACCGCCTTCACCGCGGCGATCAGCGCCTCGGGCGCGCTGCGCTTGGCCAGGTAGCCCAGGGCGCCGGCGCGCAGCACGCGGCGCGGGTGGGCGCTGTCCTCGTGCGCCGAGAGCGCGAGCACGCGCGCCTTCGGATCGTGCGCGAGCAGCCGCCGCACGGCTTCGAGGCCGCCCATCCCGGGCATCGACAGGTCCATCACGACCACGTCGGGCCGCACCTGCGGATAGTCCTGGCAGGCCTGTTCGCCGGTGTCGGCTTCGGTCACCACCTCGATCTGCGCGTCGGCCAGCAGCATGCGAAAGCCCATGCGCACCAGCGCATGGTCGTCGACCAGCATCACGCGGATCGGCGGCGTCTCTTGGTTAGCCTGGGTCATCGATCTTCTCCGCGCCGGCCTCCGGCAAGGGCAGGCATACCGTCAATTGGGCACCGCTGGGGACCGCGGGTTCAAGCCGCAGTTCACCCCCCAGATTTTCGATGCGATCGGCCAGCCAGCGCAGGCCATAATGGCCCGTGCCGGCGTCGTGGGCGGCTTCGGGGCCTTGCAGGCCGCGCCCGTCGTCGGTGAGCGAGAGCGTCACCGCCCGTTCGTCGCCATGCAGGGCGAGCACGATGCGGCGCGCCTGTCCGTGGCGCAGTGCGTTGGTGATCCCCTCCTGCGCGGCGCGGTACAGGACCAGCGCCGCATCGGTGTCCAGCGGCACGCGGCCAAGATCGAGCCCGAGCTGCCATTCGAGCCGCACTTCGCCATGGCTCGTGCGCGTGCGTTCCACCAGGTCCTCGAGCGCGGCCACCAGGCCGAACCTGTCGAGCACCAGCGGCGTGAGCCGCGGGATCATGCCGTGCATCGCCGTGTAGAGGCGCGCGGATTCGTCGGCGATCACCCGCGCCGCCTGCTCGGCCTGCGGATCGCGTCCCTGCATGCGCTGGGCGATCGACAAGGCCATGCTGCGCATCGCGGTGACCGACTGCCCCAGCTCGTCGTGCAGTTCGCGCGCGATCAGCCGGCGCTCCTGTTCGATCTTCTGGTCGACCCAGCGGCCCAGCTCGCGGCTCTCGGACAGGCGGCTCTCGGCCCGCACCGCGCGCCGCTCGGTCTCGATGTGCTGCTGCAGCATGACGACCATGCGGTTGAAGGCGGCGCCGATGGCTGCGGCCTCGCTGCCGGGCAGGGCGCGCAGGGCGACATCGAAGCGCCCGCTTTCGAGCTGGTTCAGCGCATCGACGATGTCCGCGAACGGACGCGTGGCGCGCCCGACCAGCCAGAACACGAGCGCATTGACCGCCAGCACCAGGCCCAGCGCGCTGAGCGCCAGCAGCACGGCATCGTCCCAGGCATCGAGCACCGCGCGCGAGGCGTTGGAACGCACGATCAGCTTGCCGCCGGGAAAGACGATGGACATCTCGTTCGGCGGCGGCGAGACGAGGCGATCGAACCAGTCCGGCGCGTCGCGGCCGGCCTTGTAGACCGACGTCGGCGAGCTGTAGAGCACTTCTTCCTTGTCGTCGATCAGCGTGATGTCGTTGGAGCGCACGCGGCCGACGCCCTGCAGGAAGGCCAGCATCGCAGGCGTGCCCTGGGCCGCGTAGAGCCAGGCCGTCCGGTTCAGCAGCTGTGCAGCCACGCGGTTGGCCGCCACCACCTCCTCCTGCACCGATTCGCGCATGGCACGCAGCTGCAGGGCCAGCATGGCGGCGACGAACAGCAGGGTCAGCAGGCTCACGATCAGGTTGATCTTCAGGCGCAGTGTCATGGCGCGCGCCCGTCGTCGAAGCGGCCGTGCAGCGCGTAGCCGTCGAGCGCGGCGACCATGGCAGAGGCCATCGCGGGATGCGCCGGGTCGTGGCCCGCGCCATCGACCCATCGAAGGCGGCTGTGCGCAAGAAGCTCGTGCACCGCCTGCGCGGCACTGGGCCGGCAGATGCGGTCGTCGCGGGAATGCAGCAGCAAGGTGGGCACCGGCGGCAGCGCGCCGAGGCGGTCCAGCAGCGGTGGCGCATCCAGCCAGCAGCGGTGGACGAGGTAATGGCTCTGCACGCGGTAGCGGTCTGCCAGCGCGTCCAGCATTTCTCGATCGGGTTCGACTGCAGCCGGTGAAGCGGCGGTGCTGCCCGCCAGCGTCTGCTCCCATCGCCACCACGCGAGGGCGAGACGCCGGTGCAGGTCCGCGTCGCCGCCGGTCGGCGCCCGCTGCAGGCTGCGGGCCAGGAAGCCCAGCAAGTCGTGACGCTGGTCGGCAGGCGCCACCGCCGCGAAGCGCGCCCAGGCCTCCGGCGCGCGGCCGGCGCTGTCCTGGAAGAAGGCCTCGATCGCCTCGCTCGTCGGGAGAAAGACCGAGCGCAGCAGCAGCGCCGCCACCGCCTGCGGCTCGAAACCCGCATAGGCCAGCGCCAGGGTGGCGCCCCAGGAGCCGCCGACCACGAGCCAGCGCGGCACGCCGAGTTCTTCGCGCACCGTGCGCAGGTCTTCCAGCAGCTCCGCCGTGCGGTTGTGCGTGGTGGCGCCGCGTGGACGGCTGCGGCCCGCGCCGCGCTGGTCGATGCTGATCACCCGATAGCGGGCCGGGTCGAAGAAGCGGCGCAGCAGGGGCGAGCTGCCCGAGCCCGGCCCGCCATGCAGGACCACGGCGCAGATGCCCGCCGGATCGCCGTGTTCCTCCACATGCAGCACGTGGCCGTGCGAGACCGCCAGGGCATGGGCGCGCAGGGGCGGCGAATCGGGGTACAGGCCGGAAGGGAGCACGAGGGCATGGTAAGCGGCGGGCCCCGGGCCGCCATTCATGAAAATCATGAAGTGAGATTCATGATTTCATGGCTGGAGCGCAGCGCTGCGAGAGTCCAGTATGCGAAGAGGATATCGATCGATCCTCGCGGCGGCCACCCGGCGCCGTGCAACGCTTGCAGGAGACATGTACATGAAATGGGAAACCCCGACGGCCACTGATCTTCGCTTCGGCTTCGAGATCACGATGTACGTCAGCGCCCGCTGAATGCGCGCTTCGTGACAACCCGCCCCGGCACCGCCGGGGCGGGTTGTTCCGGGCCCGCCTTTTCATTCTCTCGATGCGCATCACTGTTCTGGGCTCCGCGGCCGGCGGCGGCTTTCCTCAATGGAATTGCAACTGCCGCAATTGCGCGGGCGTGCGCTCGGGCACGGTGCGCGCCAGGCCGCGCACGCAGTCCTCCATCTTCGTGCGGCCCGACGAGGGCGACGACGGCGTCCTGTTCAACGCCTCGCCGGACATCCTGGAGCAGATCCGCAGCAATCCGGCGCTGCAGCCGGCGCGCGCGCTGCGCGACAGCGCCATCGCCGGCGTGGTGCTGATCGATGGGCAGGTCGACCATGCCACCGGTCTTTTCATGTTGCGCGAGCGCACGAAGCCGCTGCCGCTGTGGTGCACCGACCCGGTGTCGGAAGACCTGAGCCAGGGCAATCCGGTGTTGCGCGTGCTGTCGCACTACTGCGGCGTGGCGCGGCACGCGATCGCGCTGGACGGCAGCGCTTTCGAGGTGCCCGGCGTGTCCGGCCTGGACTTCCGCGCCCTGGCGCTGACCGGCAAGGCGGCACCGTACTCGCCGCACCGCGACGATCCGGTGGCGGGCGACAACATCGGCATCACGATCCGCGACCGCAAGAGCGGCAGAAGCGTGTTCTACGCGCCGGGCCTGGGCGCCATCACGCCGCCGGTGTTCGATGCCATGGCCAGCGCCGACGCCGTCATGGTCGACGGCACCTTCTGGACCGACGACGAGATGGTCCGCCTGGGCGTGGGCACCAAGCGCGCGCGCGAGATCGGCCATCTGCCGCAGTCGGGCGAAGGCGGCATGATCGAATGGCTCGCGCGGCTGCCCGCAGGCACCCGGCGCATGTTGATCCACATCAACAACACCAACCCCATCCTCGACGAGGATTCCGACGAGCATGCCGCGCTGCGACGCGCGGACATCGAGCCCTGCGAAGACGGCATGACCCTTCAACTCTGAACCGCGGAACCACAGCATGCACGCCGACAGGCTTCAGGACCCCGCTCGCCCGGCCTCCGGCAGCGAGAAAAGCGCGCCCGCATGGAGCCGCGAGGAATTCGAGTCGCGGCTGCGCGAGCGTGGCCGCAGCTACCACATCCACCATCCGTTCAACGTCATGCTCAACAGCGGCCGTGCCACGCCCGAGCAGGTGCGTGGCTGGGTGGCGAACCGCTTCTACTACCAGATCGCGATCCCGATCAAGGATGCGGCGGTGCTCTCGAATTGTCCCGACCAGGAGGTGCGGCGCGGCTGGGTGCAACGCATCCTCGACCACGACGGTTTCGAGCTCGGCGGCGTGAAGGACCCGGGCGGCATCGAGGCCTGGCTGCGCCTGGCGGAGGCCGTGGGTCTGGCGCGGGAGGAAGTGCGCGACCTGCGCCACGTAGTGCCCGCCGTGCGCTTCGCGGTCGACGCCTACGTGAATTTCGCGCGCCGCGCGCCGTGGCAGGAGGCGGTGTGCTCGTCGCTGACCGAACTGTTCGCGCCCGAGATCCACAAGCAGCGCCTGGCCACCTGGCCGGCGCACTATGCGTGGATCGACTCGGCAGGCCTGGACTACTTCCGCAATCGCGTGAGCCAGGCTCGGCGCGACGTCGAACAGGGCCTGGCGATCACGCTCGATCACTTCGACACCCGCGCGCTGCAGGAGCGCGCGCTGGAAGTGCTGCAGTTCAAGCTCGACATCCTGTGGGCCATGAACGATGCGATGGCGACGCGCTACGGCGTGAACGACGCATGAGCGCCACCCGGTCAGCGCTGAGCGCCGACAGCCGCCCTCGGATCGGTCCGGGCTTCCGCCTGCAATGGGAGCCGGCGCAGGACTGCCATGTGCTGCTCTATCCCGAGGGCATGGTGCGGCTCAACGGCAGCGCCGGCGAGATCATGAAGCGCTGCGATGGCACAAGCAGCCTGGCCGCGATCGTGGCCGATCTGGAACAGGCCTTCGGCACCACCGGCCTGGAGCCCGAAGTGCGGGGCTTCGTCGAACTGGCGGCGCAGCAGAACTGGCTGCGCTGGGAGGCATGATGCAGATGACGCAGCCACCGCGCCCCGGGCCCCCGCTTTGGCTGCTGGCCGAGTTGACCTACCGCTGTCCGCTGCATTGCGTGTTCTGCTTCAACCCGGTCGACTTCGCCCGGCAGGACAGCGAACTGGGCACCGAGGACTGGCTGCGCGTGCTGCGCGAGGGCCGCGAGCTCGGCGCGGTGCAGTGCGGCCTCTCGGGCGGCGAGCCGCTCCTGCGCGACGACCTGGAGATCATCGTGGCGGAGGCCCGGCGGCTGGGCTATTACACCAACCTGCTGACCTCCGGCGTGGGCCTCGATGCCGACCGCGCTGCCGCGCTGAAGGCCGCCGGGCTCGACCACGTGCAGCTGTCCTTCCAGGATTCCACGCGCGAGATGAACGATTTCCTCTCGCACACGAAGACCTTCACGCTGAAGAACCGCGTGGCGAAGATCATCAAGGACCAGGGCTGGCCGATGGTGATGAACGTGGTCATCCACCGGATGAACATCGACCACATCGACCGCATCATCGAGATGGCGCACGAAATGGGCGCCGAGTACCTCGAACTGGCGAACACGCAGTACTACTCGTGGGCCTTCCTGAACCGTGACCACCTGCTGCCGACGCACGAGCAGCTGCGCCATGCGGAGCAAGTGACCGATGCCTGGCGCGCCCGGCTGGGCGAGCGCATGCGCATCTTCTTCGTCGCGCCCGACTACCACGAGGGGCGGGCCAAGAAATGCGTCAACGGCTGGGGCAGCATGTTCCTCACCGTCGCCCCGGATGGCACGGCGCTGCCCTGCCATACCGCGAGGATGCTGCCGGGCCTGGCCTTTCCGAACGTGACGGCGCACAGCCTGCGCGAGATCTGGTTCGATTCCGAAGGCTTCAACCGCTACCGCGGCACCGGCTGGATGAAGGAGCCTTGCGCAAGCTGCGACATGCGCGAGCAAGACCTGGGCGGCTGCCGCTGCCAGGCCTACCTGCTGGCGCACGACGCGGCGGCGGCCGATCCGGTCTGCGCGAAGAGTCCCGAGCACCACCGGGTGGTGGAGGCGGTGCAGCGCGCCGCCGCGCACGGCCCCGCCGGCCCGGTCGAGCATCCGCTGGTGTTCCGCGATCCCGCCAATTCGCGCCGCCTCGCTTCTCCCGTCACGCCCGATCGGTAATCCCAGGTCACCGTCTCAGGCGTTCGCCGCGCCGACCCTTGCCGAACCGGAGCGATGGCTTGCCGATGACCCCGTTGCGCCGCCGCAGGGGCTGTGCATACTGAACTGCGTCGTACTTGCACAGGGTCCACCGATGAATATTTCCCCGCCGCGCACGGACACCGATCCGCCGGCCGCGCCACCCGAATGGACGATCGATGTGGGTTCCGAGCCTGTCGGCGAAGGGGTGTATTACTTTGCCGATGTGAAACGGGCCGGCCAGGTGATGTTCAGAATCGGGCTCGGCGGCGTGACCGAAGAGGCCAAAGCGAGAAGCCTGCTTGCGGCCAAGGCCCGCGCCTGGATCGATGAATTCCTGATTCGGGAACAGCAGTCCGGCGCTTCCTCCCAGGGCGACTGAGCGGGGTCAGCCCTTCTCAGTCCTCGTCGTCCAGCAGATTCAGATCCTCCATACAGGATTGAAGCGCCGCACACCCGGCTTCCCAGGCCCGCTCGTACGTGGGGAAGCTGAGATCTGAACGCGCGAAGGGCTCGAAGCCGGGCATGTCATCGAAGGATTCGAACAGCGCCCATCCGAACGCTCCAGGCCGGAGTATGTCGACCATCATGACAAGGAAGCGCGCGCGGCACATGCCAGCCATGCTGGGCTTGCGCACGGACCTCGTCGTCAGTTGGCGCCTGCGTTGGATGGAAGAAAAAATCGCCGCTGCAGGCAGCCTCCCCCGAAGCGGGCCGTTCGTGCGGGGCCGGGCGGCACCCCCCGGAGCCTTGATTTCGCCACGAAAGACGTGGCCAGGCTCCCGCAGCCGTCAGAAGATTTCAGTCCGTCTGCAGCACGCCGCGGCGGACCTGGTCGCGCTCGATGGATTCGAACAGCGCCTTGAAATTGCCTTCCCCGAAACCCTCGTCGCCGGCGCGCTGGATGAACTCGAAGAACACCGGGCCCAGCTGCGTCTGCGAGAAGATCTGCAGCAGCAGCCGCTTCGTGCCGCCCTCCGTGGCGCCGTCCAGCAGGATGCCGCGCGCTTGCAGTTCGGCCACCGGTTGGCCATGTCCGGGCAGGCGCTTCTCGAGCATTTCGTAGTAGATGTCGTTGGGGGGTGTCATCAGCGGCACGCCGGCCATCTGAAGGGCGTCGACCGAGGCGATCAGGTCGTCGGTGAGCAGCGCGATGTGCTGGATGCCTTCGCCGTTGAAGGCCATCAGGTATTCCTCGATCTGGCCCGAGCCCTTGGCGGACTCCTCGTTCAGGGGAATGCGGATCTTGCCGTCGGGCGCGGTCATGGCCCTGGAGGTCAGGCCGGTGTATTCGCCCTGGATGTCGAAGTAGCGGATCTCCTTGAAATTGAAGAGCCGTTCGTAGAAATCCGCCCAATAGGCCATGCGGCCGCGGTACACGTTGTGGGTGAGGTGGTCGATGGACTTCAGGCCGTGCCCCACGGGATGGCGGTCTGCGCCCTCGATCCATCGGAAGTCGATGTCGTAGATCGACTTGCCCTCCTCGAAGCGGTCGATCAGGTACAGCGGGGCGCCGCCGATGCCCTTGATGGCGGGCAGGCGAAGCTCCATGGGGCCGGTCGAAATCTCGATGGGCTGAGCCCCCAGGTCCAGCGCACGCTGGTAGGCCAGGTGCGAATCCTTGACACGAAAGGCCATACCGCAGGCGGAGGGACCATGCTCGGCCGCGAAATAGGCGGCGTCGCTCCCTGGCTCGCGGTTCACGATGAAGTTGATGTCGCCCTGGCGGAACAGCGAGACGTCCTTGGAACGGTGGCGTGCCACCTCCTGGAAGCCAAGGGCCTCGAAGACGGGCTCCAGCATGCCGGGCGTCGGCGATGCGAATTCGACGAATTCGAAACCCGCGAGCCCCATGGGATTGTCGAAGAGGTCTGCCATGTGAAAACTCCCGATGTCGAAGCGGGCAAGGCGCACTCGGCCCCGCCCGCTCGTGGCTGCTCAGTCCAGCGTGACGTTGGCCTTCCTGGCCAGCGCGGCATAGCGCGTCGCCTCGCTCTTGAAGAACTTGGCGGCGTCTTCGGGCGAAGTGGGCTTGATCACGTTGCCCTGCTTGTTCATGGCATCGACCACGTCCGGACTCTGGAAAGCCTTGACGAAGGCATCGTGAACGCGCCTGACCTCGGCGGGCGCCATCTTGGCGGGGCCTGCCACCGCGAACCAGCCCTCGACGTCGTAGTTGGACAGGCCTTGCTCGGCCAGGGTCGGGATGTCGGGGGCTGCGGGCGAGCGCTGCGCGCCGCACAGGCCGATGGCGCGCACCGCGCCGCTCTTCAGATGCTGCTGGATGGCCGGCAGTGCCACCACGCCGAACTGGACCTGCCCGGCGATCAGGTCGGTGACCATGGGCCCGGTGCCCTTGTAGGGGATGTGCTTCGCCTTGACGCCGGCCTGCTCGAGGAACAGCTCGCCCGCCAGATGAATGATGGTGCCGTTGCCGGAAGAGGCGTAGTTGAGGTCGTCGGGCTTGGCCTTGAGCAGCGCGATCAGCTCCTTCGCGTTCTTTGCCGGGACGTCCTTGTTCGCGACCAGCACCAGCGGCGTCGCGCCGATCACGCTGATGGGCGTGAAGTCGTCGATCGCGTCGAAAGGCATCTTCTTGTAGACGGCCGGGTTGATCACGTGGTTGTTCGAGAACAGGCCCAGCGTGAGCCCGTCGGGCGCCGCCTTCGCCACGGCCGAGGCGCCGGTGATGCCGCCGGCACCCGGCAGGTTCTCGATCACCACCGGCTGGCCGAAGGCCTTGCCCAGCGCCGGCGAGGCCGCGCGGGCGATGGTGTCCACGCCCGAGCCGGCGCTGATCGGCAGCACGATGCGCACCGGCTTGTCGGACTGCGCGAAGGCGGGCAGGGCGGCGGCGGCAAGCGTGGAGGCACCGAGGCCGAGCAAGCCGCGGCGGGAAATGCGAAGGTTCATGGTCTTGTCTCCTGGGAAGTTGTCGGTTCGATAGGGGGCTCAGGCCGTCTGTCGCGATTTCAGCCGGGAAAGAATCTCATCGTTGTGCTCGCCGGCTTTCGGAAGCGGCGAGCGCACGCCCGGTCGGCGGCCGCCCATCAGGAGCGGCAGCAGCACCACGTCGGTGACGCCGCCGTCGTCGGTGGTCATCGGTGCCAGGCCGCCGCTGGCCTTGAGATGCGGATCTTCCACCAGCTGCTCGGGCCGCATGATCGGCGCGTAGGGAATGCCCGCGGCCTCCAGCTTGGGCGAGAGCTCGTCGATGCGATGGTGGATCAGGATCTCGCCGAGCGTGGCGAGCAGCTCGGGCCGCACCGCCACGCGCGAGGCGTTGTCGGCGAAGCCGGGCCGATCGAGGAGGTCGGTGCGCTCCAGCACGCGGCACAGGGTCTCGAACTGCTTGTCGCTGACCGCGCCGATGAAGAGCTGCTCGTTGTCCGCCAGGGTGAACACGTCGTACACGCTCCAGGCCGACACCCGCGCCGGCATGGGCGGCGGCGGCTCGCCGGTCATCAGGTACTGCTGCATGTGCTGCGCGCAGAGGAACACGCAGTTCTCGAACAGGGCGCTCTGCACCTCCTGGCCGCGACCGGTCTCATCGCGCTCGCGCAAGGCGGCCAGCACGCCGATGGCGCCGAACATGCCGCCCATGATGTCGTTGACCGAGGTGCCCGCGCGCAAGGGCCGGCCGACGGGCCCTGTCATGTACGACAGGCCGCCCATCATCTGCACCACTTCGTCCAGCGCCAGGCGCTTCTCATAAGGGCCCGGCAGGAAGCCCTTGTGCGTGACGTAGATCAGCTTCGGGTATCGCTTCGAGAGCGTCTCGTAGTCCAGGCCCAGCTTCTTCATCAGGCCCGGGCGGAAGTTCTCCAGGACCACGTCGCATTCGCCGGCGAGTTCGGCGGCGGTGGCGCGGCCTTCCTCGGTGTTGATGTCGAGCACCACGCTCTTCTTGTTGCGGTTGAAGCTGCGGAAGAAGCCGATGCCCAGGCCGGGCAGCTTGCGCGTCTTGTCGCCGCCGGGCGGCTCGACCTTGATCACCTCGGCGCCGAGGTCGGCCAGGATCATGCCGCAGGTCGGGCCCATCACCATGTGGGTGAATTCGAGGACGCGAACGCCGGAGAGGGGCAAGGGAGCTTGGGACGTCATGCGAGGGTCTTTCAGGCGGCGATGGCGGGTCGAGCGGCAGGGGCGGCGAAGGTCTTGGGCAGGCCGGCCTGCCAGACGGCGCCATGCAAGGTCTCGCCCGCAAGCCAGCGGGCGACCCGCTGGCGCAGGGCGAGCAGCGCGTCGATGTCGATGCCGGTGGCGATGCCCATGCTGCCGAGCATGTAGGCCAGGTCTTCGGTCGAGACGTTGCCGCTCGCGCCCGGCGCGTGCGGGCAACCGCCGATGCCGGCCAGGCAGGCGTCGAAGCGGCGCACACCGACTTCAAGCGCCGCATAGACATTGGCCAGGCCGAGGCCGCGCGTGTCGTGGAAGTGGCCGCACCAGAAGCGCTCGCCCGCGATCTCCATCGCCGCTTCGAAGAGCTCGCGCACCATGGCCGGGTCGGCATAGCCGACGGTGTCGGCCAGGCTGACGCGGTCCGCGCCGGCGTCGAGCAGGGCCTGCATGAGGCGCAGCACCTCGCTCTTCTCGACCTGACCCTGGAGGGTGCAGCCGAAGGCCGTGCCGACGCCGCCCTCGATGAGGGTTTTTGAGCCGGCGGCGTCGCGTGCGGCGCGGATGCGCGCCACCTCGGCGACCACCTCGTCGGGCGTCTTGCGGAGATTGGCCAGGCTGTGTTGATGGCTGGCCGACAGCGGAACGATCATCAGGTCGACCTCGGCCGCGATCGCGTTCTCGGCACCGCGCAGGTTGGGCACCAGCACGGAGACGAACAGGTCCGGGAAGGTCCTGGCGTAGGCCACCAGCTCGGCCGTGTCGGCCAGCTGCGGCAGCAGCCGCGCCGGCACGAAGGAACCGACTTCGATCTCGCGCTGGCCGGCCGCATGGGCGGCGGCGATCCATTCGCGCTTTTGCTCCGTCGGAAGAATGGTGGCGATGCTCTGCAGGCCGTCGCGCAGGCCGACCTCGCGGACCACGGCAGCGGATGGCAGCCTGGGGCTCGTGTTCGTCATGGGTTTGTCTCTCCAGGCTCTGGGGCCAGGGTGGCTTGTACTTCGATGGGGGACTTTAGGGATTCCGGTTCAGGAGGAAAAGCGGTATCTTGGAACGCCCATCGTTCCAGTTCGGAACTTCTGGCCTCTCATGCACGACCTGGACCTGACGACCCTTCGCCTTTTCGTGACCGTCTGCGAAATGCGCAACATCGCGCGGGCCGCGGAGCTGCACCACATCGTCGCTTCCGCGGTGAGCAAGCGCCTTGCGCAACTCGAGAGCACCGTCGGCAATGCCCTCGTGGAGCGCAACCGAAGAGGCGTGGTCCCCACCGGGGCAGGGGAGATCCTGCTGGAGCATGCGCGCGCCCTGCTTGCGGGGCAGGACCGCGTGGCGCGTGACATGGCGGCCTACGGCAAGGGCATCAAGGGCCAGGTGCGCGTGCTCGCGACGGTCTCTTCGATCGCGGAAAGCCTGCCGGACGACATCGCGAGTTTTCTGCAGATCCCCGCGCATCGCGACATCCGCGTCGACATCGAGGAATCGCTCAGCCGGGACCTCGTGCGTGGCATTCGTGAAGGCCTGGCGCCGGTCGGGGTGTGCTGGAACGCAGCCGATCTGGAGGGGCTCCAGACCCGCACCTACCGCAGCGATCGCCTCGCCGTCATTGCGCCTGCGGATCATCCGCTTACGCGAAGAAGGAGGGTCGACTTCGAGCAGACGCTAGCCTTCGACCACGTCGGATTGCCCACCAACACGGCGGTACACACCATGCTCGCCCGCCAAGCGGCGATCGTCGGAAAACCACTGAGCTATCGCGCGGTCGTCTCGACCTTCGATGCATGCCTGCGATGCGTTCGCGCCAACCTGGGCATCGCCATCGTGCCGCGCGAGATCGCCGAGCCCATGGCCTCGGTCTACCGGCTGAAGTTCGTCGCCCTGACCGACCGCTGGGCACGGCGTGATTTCGCCATCTGCTTCAATAACGAGAAACAGCTGTCACCCGCCGCGGGGCTGCTGGTGGCGCACCTGGCGAAGCGCGCGGCGGCTCGCGGATGAAGACGGAGACGGATGACGCCGGCCGAGAGTCGGCACGGGACTTCACCAGGCGATCCCGTACGGCGTGAAGCGGCTCTGGTTCTCATCCACGTCCAGCGGCCGCCCGACGAAGGGGAAGGCGCGCTGGGGGCAGTGCATGCGTTCGCACACCTTGCATCCCATGCCGATCGGCGTCGCGGCCTCGGGGTCGCGCAGGTCCAGCCCCTTGGCATACACCAGCCGCGGCGCATGGCGGATGTCGCAGCCCAGGCCGATGGAGAAGGTCTTGCGCGGGGAGCCATAGCCGCGCTGGCCGCGCGAGACCGTGCGCGCGATCCAGAGATAGGTTCGGCCATCGGGCATGCTCGCGAGCTGGGTCAGGATGTGGCCCGGTTGCCCGAAGGCCTCGTACACGTTCCAGAGCGGGCAGGTCCCACCCGTGCGGCTGAAATGGAAGTGGGTCGCGGACTGCCGCTTGGAGATGTTGCCCGCCCGGTCCACCCGCACGAAGAAGAAGGGCACGCCAGGCGCTGCCGGCCGCTGCAGCGAGCTGAGCCGATGGCACACCGTTTCGAAGCCGACGCCGAAGCGCTGGCCCAGCAGGTCGATGTCATAGCGCAGGCTCTCGGCGGCTTGCAGGAATTTCCCGTAAGGCAGGAGCAGGGCGCCAGCGAAATAGTTGGCCAGGCCGATGCGGGCGAGCTTGCGGGAGGGCACGTCCTCGGTGAGGGGCGGCGCATCCATCAGCGATTCGATCTCGTCGCCCAGCTCGAGCAGGGCGAGCTGGGTGCCGAGCTGGAAGGCCTGCTGCGCCGCGCCCAGCGCGGACGACAGCCGCAGCGCGTGGGCGGCCGGCTCATAGTGGCGCTTGATGTCCTTCGTGTCGCCTGCGAAGAGCACGCGGACTCCGTGTTTCTGGAGCAGCCGCTGGGCCAGCCACTCGGTCAGCGTGCCGCCGCTCGCCTCGGCCTCGCCCGCGAGCGACTCGGCCGCGCGATCGAGCCCATCGAAGTGGTTCTGGTGGGCCACGAAGAAGTCCCGCACCACTTCGAACGGCGTCGCGCGCGGCGCCGTGACATCGGAACGGTCATCGCCCAGGCGCAGGGCCATGGTCTCGAGCTGCTCCATGGCCTCGAGGTTGCGGCGGTGCAGGGCGATCAGCGCGCGTCCCAGCGCCGGCATCTGCGCGGCCACTTCCTCGAGCTCGGGCAAGGTCACCTGCTCGGGCGCGTCCGCCAGCGCTTCGCGCATGCCCGCAATCAGGCGGGCTTCCTCGTCCTCCGAGAACTGCTGGACGTCCACGCCCAGCGTGCGGTGGATCTTCAGCAGGACCGCGACCGTGAGCGGGCGCTGGTTCTGCTCCAGCTGGTTGAGATAGCTGGGCGACAAGCCCAGTTCGTTGGCCATGGCGATCTGCGACAGGCCGCGCTCCGCGCGCAGCTTGCGCAGGCGCACCCCCATGAAGGTCTTCTTCATGAGCTGTCCCCCGGCGCTTGCAACTTCGCAAGATTCGCTGATTGGATGAAATTCGTTCGCAAGAATTTGCCTTTTCAGTTCTATCCGCAACCCTCCATTTTGCGTAGATTGCGAAACCTGACAAGGAGACCGCATGACCCCCATGACCGCAGCAGTACAAGCGCCCATCACGAGCTTCAAGGCCAAGAAATCCGTCGCCCTTTCCGGCATCACCGCCGGCAACACGGCGCTGTGCACGGTCGGCCGCACGGGCAACGACCTGCACTACCGCGGCTACGACATCCTGGACATCGCGGAAGTCTGCGAGTTCGAGGAGATCGCCCATCTGCTGGTGCACGGCAAGCTGCCGACGCGCGCCGAGCTCGAGGCCTACAAGACCCGGCTGCGCGCGATGCGCGGGCTGCCGGCGAGCGTGAAGGAAGCGCTGGAGCGCCTGCCTGCCGGCGCCCACCCGATGGACGTGATGCGCACCGGCGTGTCGGCCCTGGGTTGCATCCTGCCGGAACGGGACGACCACCATCTGCCTGGCGCGCGCGACATCGCCGACCGGCTGATGGCCTCGCTGGGCTCGATGCTGCTCTACTGGTTCCACTGGAGCACCCAGGGCAAGCGCATCGAGGTCGAGACCGACGACGACTCGATCGGCGGCCACTTCCTGCACCTGCTGCATGGCCGCAAGCCATCCCAGGCCTGGGTCGCCGCGATGCACACGTCGCTCAACCTGTACGCCGAGCACGAGTTCAATGCCTCCACTTTCACCGCGCGCGTGATCGCCGGCACCGGCAGCGACATGTACTCGGCCATCGCCGGTGCCATCGGCGCGCTGCGCGGGCCCAAGCACGGCGGCGCCAACGAGGCGGCCTTCGAGGTCCAGAAGCGCTACGACAACCCGGACGAGGCCGAGGCCGACATCCGCCGCCGGGTGGAGGCCAAGGAGGTCGTGATCGGCTTCGGCCACCCGGTCTACACGCTGAGCGACCCGCGCAACGGGGTCATCAAGGGCGTGGCCCGAAGGCTGTCGGAGGAGTCGGGCTCGACCAAGATGTTCGACATCGCCGAGCGGCTTGAATCGGTGATGTGGGACATCAAGAAGATGTTCCCCAATCTCGACTGGTTCAGTGCCGTGAGCTACCACATGATGGGCGTGCCCACGGCGATGTTCACGCCGCTCTTCGTGATCGCGCGCACCAGCGGCTGGGCCGCGCATGTGATCGAGCAGCGCATCGACAACAAGATCATCCGACCGAGCGCGAACTACACCGGTCCGGAAGACCAGCACTTCATTCCCCTGGACGAGCGCAAGTAGCAACCATCGAGCCGCCGGCCTCGCGCCGGGACGCCCTTTTCCCGCTATGAACAATCAATTCCGCAAGAAGCTGGCCGGCACCGCGCTGGACTGGTTCGATGCCCGGGAGGCCGTGGACGCCCTGTGTCCCGGCGCCTGGGCCACGCTGCCTTACACGGCCAGGGTCCACGCCGAGAACCTGGTGCGCCGCGCCGAACCCGCGCACCTGAATGCCTATCTCATGCAGCTGATCGAACGCCGCCGCGACCTGGATTTCCCGTGGTTCCCGGTGCGCGTGGTCTGCCACGACATCCTGGGCCAGACGGCGCTGGTGGACCTGGCGGGCCTGCGCGATGCCATCGCCGCCGAGGGCGGTGATCCGGCGGCGGTGAATCCCGTGGTGCCGGTGCAGCTGATCGTCGACCATTCGCTGGCAGTGGAATGCGGAGGATTCGAGCCCGACGCGTTTGCCAGGAACCGGGCGATCGAGGACCGGCGCAACGAGGACCGCTTCCACTTCATCGAGTGGACCCGGCGTGCCTTCGACAATGTCGATGTCATCCCGGCGGGCAACGGGATCATGCACCAGATCAACCTGGAGAAGATGTCGCCGGTGGTCTACGTGCAGGAAGGCGTGGCTTTCCCCGACACCTGCATCGGCACCGACAGCCACACGCCGCATGTCGACGCGCTCGGCGTGATCGCGATCGGCGTGGGCGGCCTGGAGGCGGAGAACGTGATGCTGGGCCGGGCCTCGTGGATGCGCCTGCCGGACATCGTCGGCGTCGAGCTGACCAGGCGGCGCCCGCCGGGCATCACCGCCACCGACATCGTGCTCGCGCTGACGGAGTTCCTGCGCCAGGAGAAGGTGGTGGGCGCTTATCTCGAGTTCTACGGTGAAGGCGCAGCGAGCCTGTCGGTCGGCGACCGCGCGACCATCTCCAACATGTGCCCGGAATACGGCGCTACCGCAGCGCTGTTCTACGTCGATGCGCAGACCATCGACTACCTGAAGCTCACCGGCCGCAGCGACGAGCAGGTGAGGCTGGTCGAGACCTATGCGAAGACCGCCGGCTTCTGGGGCGATTCCCTGAAGAGCGCGCACTACGAGCGCGTGCTGAAGTTCGACTTGTCCGCCGTCGTGCGCAACATGGCAGGCCCGTCGAACCCGCATCGCCGGCTGCCGACCTCGGCGCTGCGCGAGCGCGGCATCGCCATCGGCCTGGACCAGGCGCGCGCCGAGGAAGCACAAGGGCTCATGCCCGATGGCGCCGTGATCATCGCGGCCATCACGAGCTGCACCAACACCAGCAATCCCCGCAACGTGATCGCTGCTGCGCTGCTGGCGCGCAATGCCAACGAGAAGGGCCTGACGCGCAAGCCCTGGGTCAAAAGCTCGCTGGCACCCGGTTCGAAGGCCGTGGCGCTGTACCTGGAGGAGGCCGGGCTGCTGCCGGAGCTGGAGAAGCTGGGCTTCGGCATCGTCGCCTTCGCCTGCACCACCTGCAATGGCATGAGCGGCGCGCTGGACCCGAAGATCCAGCAGGAGATCATCGAGCGCGAGCTCTACGCGACCGCCGTGCTGTCGGGAAACCGCAATTTCGACGGTCGCATCCACCCTTATGCGAAGCAGGCCTTCCTGGCCTCGCCGCCGCTGGTGGTGGCCTATGCGATCGCCGGGACGGTGCGCTTCGACATCGAGCAGGATGTGCTCGGCGTCGACGCCCAGGGCCAGGAAGTGCGGCTCAAGGACATCTGGCCCGCCGACGAAGAGATCGACGCCATCGTCGCCGCGAGCGTCAAACCCGCGCAATTCCGCAAGGTCTACGAGCCGATGTTCGCGATCCGCAGCGATGACGGTGCGCCGGTCAGCCCGCAGTACGAATGGCGGCCGCAGTCCACCTACATCCGTCGCCCGCCGTACTGGGACACCGAGGGCGTCGGTGCGCTGGCCGCCAACGCGCGCACGCTCCAGGGCATGCGTGCGCTGGCGCTGCTGCCGGACAACATCACGACCGATCACCTGTCGCCCTCCAACGCCATCCTGATGAACTCCGCCGCCGGCGAGTACCTGCACCGGATGGGCCTGCCGGAAGAAGACTTCAACTCCTACGCCACGCATCGCGGCGATCACCTGACGGCGATGCGCGCAACCTTCGCCAACCCGACGCTCCGGAACGAGATGGTGCGCGACGCCGACGGCAGCGTGAAGGCCGGCTCGCTGGCGCGCATCGAGCCGGAAGGCAAGGTCGTGCGCATGTGGGAGGCGATCGAGACCTATCTGAACCGGCGCCAGCCCCTGATCGTGATCGCCGGCGCCGACTATGGCCAGGGCTCCAGCCGCGACTGGGCCGCCAAGGGGGTGCGCCTGGCCGGCGTGGAGACGGTGGTGGCCGAGGGATTCGAGCGCATCCATCGCACGAACCTGATCGGCATGGGGGTGCTGCCGCTGGAGTTCAAGCCGGGCACCGATCGCCTCACGCTGCAGCTCGATGGCACGGAGACCTACGATGTCGTCGGCGAACGCACGCCGCGCGCCGAGCTGACCCTGCTCGTCCATCGACGCGGCGGCGACACGCTGAAGGTGCCGGTGACCTGCCGCCTGGACACGGCCGAGGAGGTCTCGGTGTACGAGGCCGGCGGTGTGCTGCAGCGCTTCGCACAGGATTTTCTCGCGGCGGCCACGGAGGTCGCCTGAACGGAACCGACATGGCATTTGCACCGCAGATCAAGATCCCCGCCACCTACATGCGCGGCGGCACCAGCAAGGGCGTGTTCTTCCGCCTGCAGGACCTGCCCGAGGCGGCACGGCAGCCGGGCCCGGCGCGCGATGCGCTGCTGATGCGGGTGATCGGCAGCCCCGACCCTTACGGCAAGCAGATCGACGGCATGGGGGCGGCCACCTCCAGCACCAGCAAGACCGTGATCGTTTCGCGCAGCACTCGGCCCGGCCATGACGTGGACTACCTCTTCGGCCAGGTGCCCATCGACCAGGGCGTGGTGGACTGGTCCGGCAACTGCGGCAACCTCTCGGCCGCCGTCGGCCCCTTCGCGATCGCGAGCGGCCTCCTGAAGGCCGAGAGAATTCCCCGCGACGGCCTGTGCACGGTGCGCATCTGGCAGGCCAACATCGGCAAGACCATCGTCGCCCAGGTGCCGGTCACCGATGGCCAGGTGCAGGAGACGGGCGACTTCGCGCTCGACGGCGTGACCTTCCCGGCCGCCGAGGTGCAGCTGGAGTTCATGGACCCCGCCGACGGGGGCGAGGAAGGTGGCGCCATGTTCCCGACCGGCCGCGTGGTCGACGATCTCGAGGTGCCGGGCCTCGGCACCTTCAAGGCGACGCTGATCAACGCCGGCATCCCGACCATCTTCCTGAATGCAACGGACATCGGCTACACCGGCACGGAGTTGCAGGGGGCCATCAACGCAGACCGCCAGGCCCTGGTGCGCTTCGAGGCCATCCGCGCCTGGGGCGCCGTGAAGATGGGCCTGATCCAGGACATTGCCGAGGCCGCCGAGCGCCGGCACACGCCGAAGATCGCCTTTGTGGCCGCGCCGCAGGACTACGTGGCCTCCAGCGGCAAGCCGGTGAGGGCGGCCGACGTGGACCTGCTGGTGCGCGCGCTCTCGATGGGGCAGTTGCACCACGCCATGATGGGCACCGCGGCCGTGGCCATCGGCACGGCGGCGGCGGTGCCGGGCACGCTGGTCAACCTGGCGGCCGGTGGCGGTGAGCGCAACGCGGTGCGCTTCGGGCATCCCTCCGGCACTCTCCGGGTCGGCGCGCAGGCGAGGCAGGAAGGCGGCCGATGGACCGTGACCAAGGCCTTGATGAGCCGCAGCGCCCGCGTGCTGATGGAGGGATTCGTGCGCGTTCCCGCCGACAGTTTCTGAATCGAAATCGAAAAGGCAATTCATGTCCACCCGCAAGCAACTCAAATCCCTGGCCGAGGCCCGACGCGGCGTGATCGTGCCCGGCGCGTTCAATGCACTTTCGGCCAAGGTCATCGAGGACCTCGGCTTCGAGGCCCTCTACGTCACCGGTGCCGGCGTGACCAACATGTGGTTCGGGATGCCCGACCAGGGCTTCATGGGCCTGGCCGAGATCGCCGACCACACGGCGCGCATCCGCGATGCGGTGGGTCTTCCGCTGATCGTCGATGCCGACACCGGATTCGGCAATGCCCTGAACGTGCGCCACACGGTGCGCACGCTGGAGCGCGCCGGGGCCGACTGCATCCAGTTCGAGGACCAGGTCGCGCCGAAGCGCTGCGGGCACTTCTCGGGCAAGGACGTGATTTCCACCGAAGAGGCGGTGAGCAAGATCAAGGCCGCCGTCGATGCGCGCCAGGACGCCGACCTGTTGATCATGGCCCGCACCGATGCCTGCGCCACGCAGGGCTTCGAGGCGGCTGTCGAGCGGGCGCAGAAGTTCGCCGAAGCCGGTGCGGACATCCTGTTCGTGGAGGCGGTGACGAAGGCCGAGGAAGTGAGGGCGTTGCCCCGGCGCCTGTCGAAGCCGCAGCTGATGAACATGGTGATCGGCGGGCGCACGCCGATCTTCAATGCCGACCAGCTGGCCGAGCTGGGCTACGGCATCGTGCTGTACGCCAACGCGGCCCTGCAGGGTGCCGTGGCAGGCATGCAGAAGGCGCTGACCGTGCTGCGCGACGAGAAGCAAGTGCAGGAAGCCAGTGGCCTGGTCACGCCTTTTGCCGAGCGGCAGCGGCTGGTCGGCAAGCCGGAATGGGACGCGCTGGAGCAGCGCTACGCCTGAGCGGCGAATCAGCCCTGGCCGGGCTTCCGTGATCGATCAGGACGCCCGAGGCAAGGGCAGTGCCGTCTTGTAGCGCACCTGCTTGAGCGCGAAACTCGAGCGGATCTGCTCGATGCCCGGGATCGGCGTGAGTTGGTCCAGGATGAATCGCTCCAACGCGGCAATGTCCGCGACCGCGACGCGGATCAAATAGTCGCTGTCGCCCGTCATCAGGTAGCACTCCATCACTTCCTCATGCTCGGCGATGCGCTGCTCGAACTCAGCCAATGCTGCCTTGGATTGGGATTTCAAGCTGATGGAAATGAAGACGTTCAGGCTCAGCCCCACGGCCTGCGCGTTGATCAGTGCCACATAACGGGCGACCACGCCCGATGCCTCGAGTGCTTTCACACGGGCCAGGCAGGGCGAGGGCGACAGATGCACACGCCGGGAAAGCTCGACATTGGAAAGCGCCCCGTCGCGCTGAAGTTCATCCAGAATTCGCAAATCGGTGCCGTCGAGATTCATGATGTGCCGAGAGAACTTGAGAACGCGGCATATTATGCCGAGCTGCGTCGATTCGAGCCGCCAAATCGGCAGCTAATTTCTGAAAGAGCGGCGTAAATTGCTCCCATGGACGCCCCCCTTCCTCATGAGCAGATGCGCGCCCTGCTGAACGATGCCGCGCCGAATCAGGATCCGGATCCCGAAGAGACCGCCGAGTGGCGCGACGCCTTCCTTTCGTTGGCGGATGTGCACGGCCCGCAGCGCGCACGAGAGATGCTGGACGAACTGGCGCGATTGGCACGGCGGCAGCGTATCGACTGGCGTCCTGATCTGGCAACGCCGTACGTCAACACCATTGCGGTGGAAGACCAGCCGCGTTTTCCTGGCGACCTGGCGATCGAGGAAAAGCTCGCCTCCCTGATGCGGTGGAACGCGCTGGCGATGGTGGCCAAGGCCAACCAGGCGTATGGCGAACTCGGCGGCCACATCGCCAGCTATGCCAGCGCGGCAGACCTGTTCGAGACCGGCTTCAACCACTTCTTTCATGCGCGAAACGATCGGCACCGCGGCGATCTTGTGTTCTTCCAGCCGCACAGCGCGCCGGGTGTCTATGCGCGGGCCTACCTCGAAGGCCGGCTCAGCGAAGAAGACCTGAAGCACTACCGCCAGGAGCTCACCGCGCCGGCCTTCGTCCACGGCAGCGGCGCACGCGGCCTCAGCAGCTATCCGCACCCCTACCTGATGCCGGATTTCTGGCAGTTTCCGACCGGCTCGATGGGGATCGGTCCGATCAGCTCGATCTACCACGCGCGCTTCATGCGCTACCTCACGCATCGCAATCTGCTGAACTGCGAAGGCCGCAAGGTCTGGGGTGTGTTCGGCGACGGAGAAATGGACGAGCCCGAGTCGATGAGTGCGCTCACGCTGGCCGCGCGCGAGAAGCTCGACAACCTGGTGTGGGTGGTCAACTGCAATCTGCAGCGACTCGATGGCCCGGTGCGCGGCAACGGCCGCGTCATCGACGAGCTCGAGAAACTGTTCGCCGGCGCGGGCTGGAACGTCATCAAGCTAGTGTGGGGCAGCGACTGGGATGGCCTGTTTGCGCAGGACACCAGCGGTGCCTTGGCGCGTGCGTTCGCCCACACCGTCGACGGCCAGATGCAGACCTTCGCGGCCAAGGATGGCCGCTTCAATCGCGACAACTTCTTCGGCCAGAACCCCGAGCTCGCGCGCCTCGCGCAAGGCATGACGGACGAGCAGATCGACCGTCTGAAACGCGGGGGCCACGACCTCGTGAAAATCTACGCGGCGTATGCGGCCGCGGCCGCGCACCGTGGCCAGCCCACCGTGATCCTCGCCCACACCAAGAAGGGCTACGGGATGGGCCGCGCAGCACAGGGCAAGATGACCACGCACTCCCACAAGAAGATGGGCGACGTGGACCTGATCGAATTCCGCGACCGCTTCAACCTGCCGCTGACCGATGCGCAGGCGATCGCCATGGATTTCTACCGCCCGGCCGAACAGAGCGCCGAGATGCGCTACCTGCGCCAGCACCGAGAAGCGCTCGGCGGCGCGATGCCGCGCCGTGAGACCGCCTGCGACGTGGTCGCGAAGCCCGACATCGCGAGCTATGCGCAGTTCGCCGTGGCCGCCGCCGGCAAGGAGATGAGCACCACCATGGCCTTCGTGCGCATGCTCGGCAACCTGATGAAGGACGCGACCCTGGGCCCGCGCGTCGTGCCCATCGTGGCGGACGAGGCGCGCACCTTCGGCATGGCCAATCTCTTCAAGCAGGTCGGCATCTACTCGAGCGTGGGCCAGCGCTATGCGCCGGAGGACATCGGCTCGGTGCTCTCGTACCGCGAGGCGATCGACGGCCAGATCCTCGAGGAAGGCATCAGCGAGGCCGGCGCCATCGCCAGTTGGACGGCGGCCGCCACCAGCTACAGCGTGCACGGCCTGGCGATGCTGCCCTTCTACATCTACTACTCGATGTTCGGCTTCCAGCGCGTGGGCGACCAGATCTGGGCGGCGGCCGATCAGCGCGCGCGCGGCTTCCTGCTGGGCGCCACCTCGGGGCGCACCACGCTGGGCGGCGAGGGGCTGCAGCACCAGGACGGCACCAGCCACCTGATCGCGGCCACGATCCCCAACTGCAAGGCCTACGACCCGGCCTTCGCGGGCGAGATGGCGGTGATCGTCGATGCGGGCATCCGCGAGATGATGGTCGAGCAGAAGGACGCCTTCTACTACGTCACGCTCATGAACGAGAACTATGCCCAGCCCGATGTGCCCGAGGGCGCGGCAGCGGACATCCTGCGCGGCTGCTACCGCTTCGGCGTGTACGCACCGGCGTCGGGCAAGGCGAAGGAGAAGGTCACGCTGATGGGCTCCGGCGCCATCCTGACCGAAGTCATCAAGGCCGCGCAGATGCTCGCCGACGAAGGCATTGAGGCCGAGGTGTTCAGCGTCACGAGCTGGAGTGAACTCGCGCGTGACGGACTCGCCTGCGAGCAGCGCGCGTTGGCCGGCGAGGAAGCCGGCGTACCCTTCGTCGCACAGCAGCTCGGCAAGGGCAGGGCGCCGATCATTGCTGCCACCGACTATGTGCGCGCCCTGCCCGAGAGTGTGCGCGCCTTCCTGCCGGAAGGACGCCGCTACCTGACGCTCGGCACCGACGGCTTCGGTCGCAGCGACACACGCGCGGCGCTGCGCCGGTTCTTCGGCGTCGATGCCGCTAGCATTGCGAAGGCCGCCCGGTTCGCGATGACCTAGAGCCTGCCTTGGGCGGGAGTCCTCGCGATGTCTGGATCGGCGCCAGGGCCATCGCCCCGGGCCAATCCTCCACGGCCCCCGGGACTACCGGACCGAATCGTCCAGGAAGCCATCGCTTGTCGCGTCGGCGACCGGAGCTACCTGGGCGTGGACCCTAGCATGTGCCTCCCGAACAAGAGCGACTGGAGACATCATGCGAGCAGTTGAACGCGTGCGCGACGCACGGCCCTGGGTGTGTGCAGCGGTGCTGCTCGCGGCATCCGCCGGCGCGGCGGCCGAGACGGTCAAGATTGCGTTCATCGACGTGCTCTCCGGCCCCTTCGCCCAGGCGGGACAGGTGTCGCTCAATCAGCTGCGTGAAGTGGTGAGCCAACTCAACGGCAGCAGTTCTGCCGGCGACCCCACCTTCGAGATCGTTCCCTTCGACGGCAAGGGCACGCCGCAGGAAAGCACCACCGTCCTGAGGGCGGCCTACGACCAGAACATTCGCTACATCACGCAGGGAGGCGGCTCGGGCGTGGCCTTTGCGCTGGTCGATGCGATCAACAAGCAGGCGCAGCGCGATGCCGAAGGCGCCATGGTCTACCTGAACTACTCGGCGATGGACCCCGGCCTGACCAACGATCGCTGCAGCTTCTGGCACTTCCGCTTCTACCCTTCCAGCGAGATGAAGATCGACGCGCTGACCAGCTACCTGAAGAACAAGCCGGACGTGAAGAAGGTCTTCCTGTTCAACCAGAACTACACCCACGGCCAGCAGGTGGCCAAGGCCTCGCGCACCTACCTTGCGAAGAAGCGGCCCGATGTGCAGATCGTCGGAGAGGACTACGTGCCCATCGCCTCGGCGCGCGACTTTGCGCCCTACGTGGCAAAGATCGCGAGCTCCGGCGCTGATACCGTGATCACCTCGAACTGGGGCAGCGACCTGGGCCTCTTGATGAAGGCTGCACGGGACTACGGGCTGAACATCAATTTCTACACCATGAATGCCAACAATCCCGGCATTCCCGCACAGATGGGATCGTGGGGCACCGAGAAGGTCAGCGTGATCTGGAACTGGGGCAGCAATGCCCCCACCACGCCGGCACTCGAGAAGACTGCGTCGGATTACAAGCAGAAGTCCGGTGAGGACTTCATCTACGCAGCACATTGGAACACCATGCACATGCTGCGCGAGGCCATGCGGAAGGCCCACTCGACCAACCCGAAGAAGGTGGCGTTCGCCATGGAAGGAATGAAGTACGCCAGTCCGATGGGCGAGATCGAGATGCGTCAATCCGACCACCAGTTGCAGGCGCCTATCTACCTCGGTACATGGGCGAAGAAGGGCAGTCCCGGTGTCAAATACGACGCAGAGAACACCGGCTACGGATTTCGCAACGAGGCGACCTGGTCGGCAGCCGAGAGCACCCAGCCCACCACCTGCCAGATGACGCGGCCAGCGGCCTGAGCTGCAGTCCCGTCCGCCGGGATTTCGCAATCGTCAGCGGTGCATGGCGGTAGCTCGCCGCTCAGCGCCGTCCGTCGCGCCCGCTTGCATCAGGACCACTGCGCGACCATTCGATCAGCGCCTCGCTGAACTGCTTGGCCGCCGGGGACAGCGAGCGCCCGGTGTGCAGCACCAGCACCACCTCGCGCCGGACGGGCCTCGGTCAGCCGCAACATGGCGTGTGACGGTCGAACAGGCGCAGGCCCAGAACACCTTCCAGCTCGCGCAACTGCGTGCTGACGCTGGACCGCGGCAGTCCGAGTGCGTCTCCGGCGCGCGTGAAGCTGAGCGCCTCCGCGACGGCGACGAAGACACGTAATCGACGCAGGCTGATATTCATCGTGAAAGACGGACTGCGTCATCTATCCGGGCTGGGTCAATACCCACCATCATCTGTTCCAGTCGCTGCTGAAGGGGGTGCCGGCCGGCATCGACGCCACGCTCAGCCCCTGGCTGCAGGCCGTGCCCTTCGCCTATCGGCGCGGCTTCGACGAAGCGCGGTTGCGGGTGGCCGCGCGCATCGGCCTGGTGGAACTGCTGCGCTCGGGTTGCACCACGGCGGCGGACCATCACTACCTGTTCCAGCCAGGCGCGGACCACGATGCGGCCGCGCTGCTGTTCGAGGAGGCGGAGGCTTTGGGACTGCGCTTCATGCTGTTGCGCGGCGGCGCCACCGCCACGCGCCTCGAACGAAGCGGCCGACATGATCAGCGAACTGCACTTCGCCTGGCTCGTGCACCGCGCCCAGGCCGGCGCGCGGTCCCGCCCGCGGCCGGAGGGTGAGGGCGAATGCGGCGCCGATGCAGTGAGCGTCGAGCAGATCGTGCATTGGGCCACGGCCGGCGGGGCCGGCGTGCTTGGCTTCGAGGGCGTGGGCACGCTGCAGGCGATGACGCGCACTGCGGTCTCCGGGATTTCGTCGAAGCCCAGGATCGGATAGTGCTCCCAGTCTCAGGAGGTGACGCCGGTGCGGTTCCCGGTCACGCCGACGTCATTTGAACGCGCTGGGCGGACGAATTTCTTCAGGCGTTCGGACGCCGCCACTCGACATCAAATGGCTCGGAAGCCGCCGCGCCATCCGGGTTCAAGGCACCAATCGCTTCTCGATCATGTGCTGCACGCAATCCTGCACGTGCTTCGTGAGTGTGCTTTGCGCGCCTTTCCAGTCGCGTTTGAGCGCGCAGTTCAGCAGACGCCCGTGCTCGCCGGCAGCGACGTCGCCTCGGTAGACCGCTGCAACCATCTGGTAGCGCAGGTACCTGTCGTAGATGAGCGCATGGGTGTCGAGCAGCACCTGCGAACCGCAGGCTGAGATCAGGGCGCGGTGGAATTCGCGGTCGTAGCGCTTCCATGTCTGCGCATGGGTGCGCTCCCCCGATTTCATGCCTCGCTCCATCGAGGCCAGCTTGTGATGAGCAGCGACGACCGCGCCCTCCCATTCCATATCGCCGACCTCGAACGACAAGCGCAGCGCATGCAATTCGAGCAGGCAGCGCATCGCTGCCACCTCGCGCAAGTCGGCTGCCGAAATCGGAGCGACCTGGAAACCGCGCGAACCCTCGGCGACGATGAGGCGTTCCGAAGACAGCCGATTCAGGGTTTCGCGCAATGTGCCGACGCTGACTTCGTAGGCATCGCGCATGCGATCGAGCGTCAGCCGCTCTCCGGGCGCCAGTCTGCCGCAGACGATGTCCGCGCGTATTCGCTGGTAGGCCTTTTCGCCAACGCTTTCCGACTGCCTTGCTTCGTCCAGCATCACTGATCCGTTCTGCGCGCCGGGACTGATCGCCTCGAACCGCCTTGCCATGATACGGCCGTGTCCGCCAGACGCCCTATCGTTGAAGCCAATTGCAATCGTTGGACAAACTGATTATTGTCAGTCGAATCCCTCGGCGCAGGCCGAGGTCGCCGTCGTCCACATCGGAGGAGACTAGACATGAGATCCACGATTCCCCGTCGCGCGCTGCTGCGTGCCGGCGCTTCCACGATGGCCCTTGCCGCGGCCTCGCCCTTGTGGGCGCAGTCCCCGGCGAAGATGCGCTTCAGTTGCGCCTTCACGGAGCAGGACCTGCGCGCCGACGCTTACAAGGCCTTTGCGGCGGCCATGAAGGAGGACTTCGAGTTCCAGCCGTTCTGGGGGAACACACTCTTCAAGCAGGGCACAGAACTCGTCGCTCTGCAGCGCGGCAACCTCGAGATGGCCAACCTTGCGCCGCAGGATATCTCCAAGCAGGTGCCCGCCTGGTCGCTGCTCACCTCCGCCTATCTATTCCGGGACGTGGCCCATCTCAAGAAGACATTCAAGAGCGATGTCGGCCGCGAGTTCGTGAAGATGGCGCGCGAGCAGCTGCAAATCGAGGTGATCACGCCGGTCTACTTCGGCTCGCGCCACGTCAACCTCAAGCCAGACCGGCAGATCAAGACCCCTGCGGACCTGGCCGGCATCAAGCTGCGCATGCCTCCGGGCGAGTTCTGGCAATTCCTCGGCGAGTCGATCGGAGTCAATCCGACGCCGGTGGCGTTCGCCGAGGTCTACACCGCGCTTCAGACGGGCGCCATCGATGGCCAGGACAATCCATTGGTCCTGAGCAAGCTGATGAAGTTCGATGAAGTGACGACGCAATTCGTGCTCACCGGGCACGTCGTCGGCTATGACGTGATGACGGTTTCGTCGAAAGCCTGGAACATGCTGAAGCCCGAGCAGCAGGCACGCTTTCGCGCGGCTGCCGAAAAGGCGATCGACGATTACACCGCCAAGTTCGAGGGGCAGGAGCGCGATGTCGTCACCGCGCTGAAAGCCGAAGGCAAGAAGGTCTACACCCCCGATGTGAATGCCTTCCGGGCCTATGCGCAGAAGCGCTACGTCGACAAGTACGGCCGCGATTGGCCCAGTGGGGCAATCGAGCGCATCAATGCGCTGTAGGCCAGAGTCGGCGCGATGGCTCCGGAAATACCGTCGGCGACCCGCGGCGTAGCGGTCGGCCGCTGGCTACAGCGGCGTGCCGACGATGTCGCGGTGGTACTGATCGCGACGATGTTCGTCTCGTTCCTGCTGCAGATCATCTTCCGCTACGTGCTCAACCGCCCGCTCGGCTGGACCGAGGAGGTCACGATTCTGTGCTGGGTCTGGGTCGTGCTGTGGGGCGCTTCGTTCATTGTCGCGGACGACGAGGAGGTGCGCTTCGACATCCTCTACAACGCCGTGCCTCCGGGCGCGCGGCGCGCGTTCACGATCGTTGCAAGCGTCGGCCTGATCGTGCTGATGGCGCTGTCGCTGCCCGCGACATGGCGCTATGTCCTTTTCATGCGGCGTGAGCATTCCGCCTACCTCGGCATGCGCTTCGACTACCTCTATTCGATCTACGTGCTCTTTGCGCTCGTGTGCATCGTGCGGCAGGTGCGCGTGGCATGGCGGGCCTGGCGCGGCACGGCGCCGGCGGTCGCTTCCGAGCTGCCTGGAGACGTGGCCGAATGATGGGCCTGTCGCCGTTCGGATGGTGCGTGATCGTCCTGGTCGCGCTTGCGGCCATGGGCTTGCCGATCGGTCTCTCGATGGTGGGCGCATCGATCTTCTACCTGCTCGCAGCAGGCCTGGACCCCGGCACCGCGGCCGAACAGATCCTGAACGGCCTGTACAACAGCTATGTGCTGCTGGCCGTGCCCCTGTTCATCCTCGCCGCCGACCTGATGAACACCGGGAGCCTGACCGACCGGCTGCTGAAGTTCTGTCTTGTGCTCGTGGGCCGATTCCGCGGCGGCCTGGGACATGTCAATGTCGTGTCCAACGTCATCTTCGCGGGCATGTCGGGGTCGGCGATCGCTGATGCCGTGGGCATCGGCCGCATCATCATCGGGATGATGACGCGCGGCGGCAAGTATCCAGTCGCCTATGCGGCGGCGATCACCGCCTCGGCCGCCATCATCGGGCCGATCATTCCGCCGTCGATCCCGATGGTCATCTACGCGCTGGTCTCGGACGCGTCGATCGGCTATCTCTTTCTCGGCGGCGTGGTCCCGGGACTCATTCTGGGCGTGGCGTTCATGGTGATGAATGCGGTGATCTCCAGGCGACGCAATTATCCGGTCGAGCCGCCGGTGCGCTTGCGCGAGGTACCGCGAGTCACGGTCGAGGCTTTTCCGGCCTTGCTGTTGCCCATCATCCTGCTGGTGGGTATCTACGGCGGGGTGATGACCCCCACCGAGGGAGCTGCAGCGGCGGCGGCCTACGCACTGCTTGCCGCGGCGCTGATCTATCGCGCGCTGTCAGGCCGCCAGGTGTACGGCGTTCTGCTGTCGAGCGCCAAGGCCACCACGTCGGTGGGCATGCTGATCGCCGGTGCACTGGCTTTCAACTACGTCGTGACGGTAGAGAACATTCCTGTGTCGGTGCAGCATTTCGTGGGCGGTTTCCACCTTTCGAAGGTCGGCTTCCTGCTGCTGGTCAACCTCATCCTCCTCGTGCTGGGCTGCCTGCTGGAGGGAACGACGATCCTGCTCATCATCGTCCCGATCTTCATCCCGGCGGTGAAGGCGCTGGGTATCGACACCGTGCACTTTGGTGTCGTCGTGGTTGTCAACATCATGATCGGCCTGCTGACACCGCCATTCGGGCTGCTGCTCTTCGTCGTCGCCAACATGACCAAGCAGCCGCTGTTGGCCATCGTGCGCGAATGCGTGCCGTTCATTGCCGCTGCCATCGCGGTGCTTGCACTGATCACCTTCGTCCCGGAGACCGTGCTTTGGCTGCCGCGTGTCATGGGCTACAAGGGATGAGCCTGAGTCGAGAGGACACGCAATGAACAAGCCGATCTACGTGCTGAACGGACCGAATCTCAATCGCTTGGGCAAGCGCGAGCCGGAGATCTATGGCCGAACCACGCTGGGCCAGATCGAGGCACTGTGCAGGCAGGCCGCCGGCACGCACGCGATCGAATTCCGCCAGACCAACAGCGAAACCCAGATGATCGACTGGATCCACGAAGCCATCGATCAGGGCAGCGGCATCGTCATCAACCCGGCCGCCTATTCGTTCACCTCGATCGCGATCCTCGACGCCCTGAAGATGTTCCCGGGTCCGATCATCGAGTTGCACATTTCGAACATCCATCGCCGCGAGGAGATCTACCAGAGATCGCTGGTGTCGCGGGCCGCGACGGCCGTGATCGCCGGGCTCGGAGCGAAAGGCTATACGGTGGCGGTCCAGGCCGTCGCAGACCTTGTCGACGGTGATTCGGTGGGAGCCGCCGTCGCCGAACAGAAGCCGGACGCGGTCCCTTGACGCGAAACGCCTTGCACCAGCGCGGCCACACTGCGCGGAACCTCGACCTTCATGTCCAGCAGGATCTGCGCCGTTCCCTTGCCAAGCGGATCCATTCGCATGGAGGACGCACCGCCGCCATCCAGTGCGTCGTGAATCAGAAGGTTCATCGACGATGTCCCGCGAAGGTAGAAGCGCGTCACCCTCCCTGCGGGAAGGTGCTTGAAATACGCCTCGACGACCTCAGGAGTCAGTCGGTCCCCTAGCAACGGCAGCCACTCGGGGCGACGCGCGATGACGCCGATGTTCGAGATGTTCCCCTTGTCGCCGCTGCGCATGATGACCATGCTGCCGGCGCAGCGGAAGCGCAATGCGATCAACAAGGACGTGATCGCCGGCATACACGTGCCGATGCGCTTTCAGGCGCACGCGAGCGCTGCCAAGGCAGGCGTCGACCAACTCACGCGTGCGCTGGCACTCGAATGGGGCACCGATGGCGTTCGTCTGAACGCGATCTCACCAGGACCTGTCGATGGAACCGAAGGGCTCCACAAACTGATGTCTCCCACGCCGCAGAATCGGGAATTCGCCCGCTTGCAAGTGCCGCTTCGGCGCTTCGGCTCCCTGGACGATATTGCAAATCTGGCGCTCTTCCTTTCCTCGTCCTACGCATCGTACATTTCGGGCGCGGTCGTTCCATGCGACGGTCGTGGCCCGTTGGAGAGCGTGAAGCCCGCGCTCGAGGCTGCCGGAAGTTTGGGACGGCCGCGCACGTCATCGACAAGCCTTACCGGCTCGAATCGCGCGCACAGGCCACCTTGTGGAGCAGCTCTGTGAGGATGGCCTGCTCTCCGGGTGTGAGCGATAGCGCCGAGTGCTCCGCGGCCACGATACGGTGGGTCGCCTTGCGGGCCAACTCCGCCCCCTTGCGTGTCACGGCCAGCACCTGAGAGCGGCGGTCATTGTCACTTGCCTTGCGCTCGATCAGCTCGCGTGCTTCCAACCGGTCCAGCAGCGCCGTGATGTTGGGCGCGGTCACCGCCAAAGCGCGAGCCAGCCGAGCGGGCGAGCCGCCGGGGTTCTCCGCGATCAGTGTGAGGACCGTGTACTCGACCGGGCGCAGCTGAAGGGGGCTTGCGACCTCGGCATCGAAGATCGCGTCCGTGACGATTCTTGCCTGCGCAAGCTGGTAGCCGAGAACACGGCGAAGGCTGGCCTCGCCGAGCCTTCCGGCAGGCGTCAACTCGAGCGGATTGACAGACTTGGAACTCATCCGGCGATTGTGCCAAGCGCCGGCCGCGCCCCGGCAGTTGCGCTCATGTGCTTTAGGCGATGAAGTATACGGTCGGGCTAATCATTGGGCATATGGATGGGTAAATCCCTATACGGGTGCCATAACTACTTCAGTAAATTAACTAAAAAAGGGCAATGTTCGACTGTCTACGAGGAGACCCAGCGATGCAAGAATTCTCACACCGGCGCAAGACCATCGGTCTTTCCGCGGCGCTCGCAACGCTTGTGACGGCCTGCGGTGGCGGAGGGGACGGGGGCGGTGCTGTCTCCGGCTTCGCCGGAGGCAACGCGCCATTGCCCCAGTTGTCAGGGGCTGCGCCTGCGGTTCTGAGCGGCACCTGCACGGAGTTGGCGGCAAAGATTTCCTTCGAGAAGACGACGATCACGGATGCCAAGGCCATCGACGCCGGCGCGCTCACCGTTGCCGGCACTTCCGTGCCGGCGCACTGCCAAGTGACAGGCAGCATGTTTCAACGAACGAGTGCCGTGGACGGCAAGTCCTACGCGATCAAGTTCGAAATGCGTCTGCCGCTGAACTGGAACGGCCGCTTCTTCTACCAGGCCAACGGCGGCATCGACGGCAGCGTCGTCACGGCTGCCGGTGGCATCGGCGGCGGGGGGCCCCTCACGAATGCACTCCAGCAGGGCTTCGCAGTCATCAGCTCGGACGCGGGTCACGCGGCGTCGCTGGGTCCGACTTTCGGCATCGACCCGCAGGCGCGGCTGGACTACGGCTACCAGGCCGTCGGCAAGCTCACGCCAATGGCGAAGAAGATCATTGAGATCGCGTACGGCAAGGGTCCTGACCGCTCGTACATAGGAGGCTGCTCCAATGGCGGACGGCACACCATGGTGGCTGCCGCCCGGTACGCAGATCAATACGACGGCTTCCTGGTCGGCGACCCCGGTTTCCGATTGCCGTTGGCCGCGATCGCCAACATTGCCGGCGCGCAGGCTTACGCGGCTCTTGCCACCAACCCGACGGACATCTCCACTGGCTTCACTCAAGCCGAGAGGCGACTCGTGTCCGATGCGGTCCTTTCGAAGTGCGACGCGCTCGATGGCGCCGCCGACGGACTGGTCCAGGACACCAAGGCGTGCCAGGCGGTGTTCGACTTGGGTCGCGACGTTCCGACCTGTAGCGGCGCGCGGGATGGTAGCTGCCTCAGCACGGCGCAGAAGACGTCCATTGCGAAGCTCTTCAGCGGCGCGACAAACAGTACCGGAACGCGCTTCTACTCGAGCTTCCCTTATGACGCCGGCCTCGCCACGAACGGCTGGTCGAGCTGGAAGTTCACGAATTCCTTGCAGCTCGATTCTGGCGCAGTGGGCCTGATCTGGCAGGTGCCGCCCGAAGATCCGGCGACTTTCAACGGGCCGAACTTCACGCTGACCGGCAGCATCGACACCATGCTGGCCAAGGTTGCGGCCACCAACGCCACCTACACCGAGAGTGCGCTCTCATTCATGATTCCGCCGCATCCCACCGACCTGTCGACCCTCAAGATGCGCGGGGCCAAGATGGTCGTCTATCACGGCACCAGCGATCCGATCTTCTCGAGCGACGACACGCAGAACTGGTACGACGGGCTCGCGGCAGCGAACGGGGGGAGCGCGGCCAACTTCGCGCGCTTCTACCGCGTGCCGGGGATGAACCACTGCGCGGGCGGGCCGGCGACCGACCAGTTCAACATGCTCATGCCGCTGGTGGAATGGGTGGAGAAAGGACAGGCGCCGCAAAGTGTCATCGCGACCGCACGCGGCGCCGGCAATGCGGGCGGCGTGAACGTCGATCTGCCGGCGGGCTGGTCCAGCGGTCGAACACGCCCCCTTTGCCCGTACCCGCAGGTGGCACGTTACAAGGGCACCGGCAACCAGGAGGATGGTGCGAACTTCGCGTGCGTCACGCCCACAGACTGACGAAGCTGTGACGATCATCGCACCGCACGTGAAGTCGCGCCGGGATTGCGGCTTCGCGTTGGGCCGGCAGCCGTCTCTTTGGCGCACACGCGAGGACCTCAATTCGCAATGCCGGCAACCTTGTTCAGTCCCGGAATGTCGATCACGCGAATCCGCTCCACGACCGAGATGAACTGACTTAGGCGGGCGTTCAGCTGCGTGATGAGAAACTGGTCGAACGAGAGGTCTTCTACAGCACGGCGGAAGAGACGCTGCAAGCCAATGGCTTCGCGCCGAATCGTCACGGTGCCAACCAGGGCTTCCTGCTCAAGCCGATCTGCCGCTTCTAGGTCGCGATGATGCGCAGCGGATATCCGCGCCGGGCCAGCGACTGGCGCAGAACGATCCGGCTGGCGAAGCGTTCGATGCCGATGTCGTCTTCCAGCATCCTTTCCATCAGGGCCTGGAAATGGCCGACGCCGGGCGCCACGATTTTCAGCAGGTAGTCATAGCCGCCGCTGACGTTGTAGCACTCGACGATCTCCTCGTACTTCCCGGCGGCTTCCTCGAACTTGCGGAAATCATGCGGTCGGTGGCTGCTGATGGTGACCTCCGAGAACACGATGACGTGGTCCCCCAGCTTTTCCAGCGCAATCTCGGCGCCATAGCCGCGGATCAGCCCGGTCTCCTCCAGCCGCTTGGTGCGCAGGAGACATGGGCTGGGGCTGAGGCCTATCGACTCGGCGAGGTCGACGTTGGAGCAGCGCCCTTCGCGCTGGAGATGCACCAGGATCTTGAGGTCGAACCGGTCGAACGGTACTGCTGATCTCATGGTGCGATCGTACTGTCAAGCCAATCCCGCCGACTAGCGCTGCGCCTGGGTGAGCGATTCGTCGAGCGCCTCGATGACCATGCCGGCCTGCTCCGCCGACAGCACCAGCGGCGGGCGGATCTTGAGCACGTTGTGCCCCTGGGCGCATGCGCTGAGCAGCACGCCTTTGTCGCGCATCAGGTTGACCACGCGGCTGGTCAGGACGCGGTGCGGCGCCCGCGTCGTCCGATCGGACACGAGCTCGACACCGACGAAGAGCCCTGACCCCCGAACGTCGCCGATGGCCTCGTGCTTCGCGGCGAGTCCGGTGATGCCGTCGAGCAGCACCTTCCCGATATTGGCTGCGTGCGGCATCAGCCGGCTGCGTTCAATGGTCTCCAGCACGGCCAGGGCCGCCGCGCATGAGACCGTGTTGCCGGCGAAGGTGTTGAAGTAGCGGGAGTTCTTGCCGAATTCCGCCAGGGCGTCCGCTGTCGCGAGAAGGCCCGCGATCGGCTGGCCGTTACCCATCGGCTTGCCCAGAGTGACGATGTCGGGAACGAGGCCGTGGCGCTGGAAGCCCCACATGTGCTCGCCGGTGCGGCCGAAGCCGGGCTGCACCTCGTCGGCGATGAACAGGCCGCTAGCGCGCTTGATCGCCTCCACGGCGCCCTTCAGGAAGCCCGCAGGCTCGGGCAGGATGCCGTCGCTGGTGAAAAGCGAATCGACGATCAAGGCTGCCGGCTTGATGCCGTGGCGCTGCAGGTCGGCGATGGCCGCTTCGACATCGCGCGTGAAGCGCTCGGCGAGGTCGGCGCCTTCGGCGTGGTACTGGCGCGGCGCCGACACCAGGCGAACGTGTGGACCGAGGTCGACGGCCGCGCCCAGTGATGGCGAGAACTGCGATACGGCGTCGGTGATGCCGTGGTAGGCCGTGTCGGTGACGATCACACCCGTGCCGCCGGTGCGCACCTTGGCGATGCGATATGCCAGGTCGTTGGCCTCGCTGCCGGTGCAGGTCAGCATCAGGTGGGCCAGGTCCGTGCCGGGCACGCTGGCGAGGAGGCGCTCGGCCAGCTCGAGGATGGTGTCGTGGAGGTATCGCGTGTTGGTCGCAAGCGTGTTCACCTGGCGGCAGATGGCCTCGGTCACCGCGGGGTGGCAGTGACCGAGCGAGGTGACGTTGTTGTAGACGTCGAGGTAGCGGCGGCCTTCCGGGTCGATCAGCCACACGCCGTCACCGCGCACGATGTGCAGCGGGTGTTCGTACATCAGCCGGTAGGCCGGGCCGAGCAGCGCATTGCGCCGCTCGATCATGGCCTCGGTGGCGGGCCCGACGTCGGCACGGCCGGGGATGTAGGCGTTGACCATGTTGAAGTCAGCGGTGGCTTTCATGAGGAGGTTCCGTTTCGTGTGGGAGTCAAAAGGCGGTCGCGCGCGTCGTGGCGGGAGAGGTCTGCCATCTGCGACAGTGCCTCCCAGGCCGCGGGGTTGTGGCGCAGGATGTAAGCGCGGTTTTCGGGATAGCGCAGGGCGCGCCACTCCGAGATCAACGCCGTGATGAGGTGGCGCGTCGCCATGAGGTCGGCGACGATGTCCTGCTCCAGCTCGGTCAGTGGCAGGACGGCCTGGTAGGCGCGGACGAACTGCGCCGGTCCCTCGAACGGGTCGGCGTTGCCGGTCATGTGGAATGCGGCAGCCGTCGCCACCTCGCCGACCAGTGGCGCATGGAGCATGTCGCCGAAGTCGATGATGCCGATGATGCGCGCCTGGTCGTCCGGCGCGACCAGCACGTTGTAGAGGTGGTAGTCGTTGTGGATCACCTGCGCCCTCAACGACGCGAGGCGTGGCAGCACATGGTCGGTGAAGCGCGTCATGAATGACTGGGCCAGCGCTCGGCGTGGTTTTTCGACCAAGCTGTCGAGCTGGGCGGTCAGCCGGTGCGCGGCCGACACGTTCCACAGCAGGTCGTGCGTGGCCGCAGGGTGCGTGAAGCCCCGCAGGGCAAGGTCGAGTTCGGCCAGACCTTTGCCCATCGCCACGCGCTGAGCGGCGGTGCGGGGTGTCTCCCGGATCTGGATGCCTTCCAGATAGGTGAGCAGGCGCACGGTGCTTCGGGTGCCATCGGCGAGCGTCGTGGTGTCATGCGCGCGGCCGTCCAGCGTCCGCACGACGCGGGGGACGGGCTGGCTGGGCGATGTGCGGGCGATGTGCTCGAGGGCGGCGATCTGGAAATCGACCAGCGACACGGACTCGGAGGGGTTGCTGATCTTGAAGACGTAGCGCGTGCCATCGGCGCATTCGACGGCGCAATTCTGGTCGCGCTCGCCCGCCAGCGATTTCACACTGCCGTCGATGCCATAGAGGCGTCCGACCAGCGCCCGCACCTCGGCTGGCGGCAGCTCGGGCGCCGGGGTGCTCAGCGCAGCGGCCTCGGTCGGGCGCCCGTCGGAGACCCACCGGGTTCCCGAGGGGAGGTCCTGGCCGGCCATCAGAGTCCGAGCAGTGCAGGAAGCTGACGAACGTCGGTCAAGCGGCTCACGCCGTACTCGCTTGACGTGGGCTCGTGACCACGGTCGATGAAGGCCTTGGCCATGAAGCCCAGGTCTGACGCCGTCATCTGGTCATACCGGAAGCTCGACGAGACATGCATCATCTGATCGGGCCCGCAGCCGAGCTGGTCGAACATGTATTCGAAGGCTTGCATGCGCGGCTTGTACGCGCGCGCTTCCTCGGCGGTGTAGACCGCGTGGAAAGGCGCCTTGAGGTGAGCGACGCTGTGAGGGATGAGGTCGACCATCGAGTTCGACAGGATCACCAGCGGCACGTGCGGCGCGATCGCCTCCAGCACCTCGACCACGTTCGGGTGCGGCTGCCAAGTCGGCACCGCTTCGTACAGAGAGACCGCGTCCGATGCCAGGTATTCGATGCCATGCGCCTTGCAGGCGCGCTGGATGGCGTTCGCTACCACGTCGTAGAAAGGCTTCCAGTCGCCCAATACCTCGTCAAGTCGATAGGCGCGGAAACTGTCCAGGAACACCGGCATCCGGTCGGCCGACACGCGGTCCTTGAACAGGACTTTGGCCGTCGGGCCCATCTCGAAGTTGATGAGCGTGCCATAGCAATCGAAGCTGACAAATTTGGGTCTGAAGATCATGGGTTCACCCGCTGCGTTGATATGAAACAAGTCTAGGGTTACCCCCTCTACAGGAGATGCCATATCGCAACGCAACCCAAGCAGTTTCTTTGTCAATCCGGAGGCGGCCTGGCATTTTGAGTGGTGCTGTTTGGATACCAAGAGCCTCGTCAACTACTTCCCAACCACGCTGTCGGCGCGGTGCAGCAGCAGGGCCACAGTCATGGTCGCGCGCCTCGCGGACCGGTGACCGGGAATGCGTAGTGGTGGCCCATGAGAGCCCGGGCAAACAGATGAGCGTTGCGCTCGCGCTCATTGAGTGTGTCGAGATCCACGCGACCTGCGTCATCGCAGGGAAAGGCCAGCGACTGCACGCTTTCGTCGAGTGAGAGGAAGCGCAACTCGCGGCTGAAGCTCATGCGAGGCGATGCGTTCACGGTGTGATGCTGGGTTGTCATGACGTCTCTCCGTGTGGTTTTCTCCACGGGTGGTGCTGTTGTGGGCGGCTGCGGCGGCAGATCATTGGCAATCGATGCCCTCGAAAGGAGGATTGCTTGCGAGATGCCGGGCGCGTGGTTCGCGGCTCAACCCGCTGCGACCTTGCGGAGGGGCTCGAGGACTTCGCGCAGCGTCGCGACGAGTCGTTCGCGGTCTCGGCGCACTTCCTTCAAGGGACCGCCCAGGCTGAGCGTCATCGGCTCCCGATCCCGGATCGCTGGTATGAGCATGGCCAGAGCCGCGGCCCCTGGCATCGAGGTCCCCATCGAAACCGCATAGCCTTGACGCCGCGCCGTCTCCAACTCGCGCACGACGGTGGCGAACTCCAGCCGAGTGGTCGAATCGGTCTCAAGCGCGTTGGCCTTGCGCAGCAGCATCGCAATTTCGCGCTCGGGCAGAGTCGTCAGAAGCATCTTGCCAGCCGCGCTGCGGAACAGCGGCCGCAGCGACCCGGTCTTGGCCAGGAAGCGCCCCTCGCGCGTGGCCTGCAGAACATGCAGATAGCGCACGTGCACGCCGCGCCGCGACCCGATCATCACGGTGTGGCCAGTCTTCTCGAGCACATCCTCCATGAGTCGCAGCAGGTTGTGCTCGCTATACAGGTGTTCCTGGATCCACGCCGTCGCGAGCGAGATGCGCACGTTCGGCACGTACATGCCGGTGCGGGCGTCGTGGTCGAAGTACCCGGTCTCGGCGAGTCCCCTCAGGAGCACGGAGGTACTCGACTGGGGCCAACCGAGCGCCCGAGCAATCACGCCGACCGCCGTCGGCCTGCGCTCTTCAGCGAAGAACTCCAGGAGCTCCAGGACCCGCTGTGCTGACTTGACCGGACTTGTCACGATTCATGAATGGATTTTGTCATCACATATGTGATTTTAGGCCTGGGAGGCACTCTCTTCGCGCATGCTTCGCCAAACGCCGATGGCTCGACGCATCTCTGCAGAACTGAAGAGCACCGGCGAGCGCGGAAAACAAGGAGACGCAATGACCCCAGGCTTCCCATCTTCCACCCGCCGTGCGCTGATGGCCACTGCCATCATTGCCGCATTGAACCCGGCGATTTCGACGGCTCAGGCCGCCTATCCCGAGAAGCCGATTCGACTGGTCGTGCCCTATGCGCCCGGTGCGGCGGCCGATCAACTGGCTCGCGCACTTGGCGACCGCATCGGTCAAGCCTTCGGCCAGGCCGTGATCGTCGACAACCGGGCCGGCGCCGGTGGCACCCTCGGCGCCGACAACGTTGCGAAGTCGCCCGCGGACGGCTATTCGCTGGTGCTGGGGACCGATGCCAGCCACGCCACGAACCTCTATTTGACCAAGCGCTTTCCGTACGATCCGGTAAAGAACTTCACACCTGTCGCGCCGGTTGCCGTCAATCACATCGTCCTGGTGGTTCATCCATCCCTTCCGATAAAGACCGTCTCCGAGCTGATCGCCTATGCAAAGGCACACCCTCAAGCGCTGAGCTTCGGCAGTTCGGGCAATGGCTCGGCTCACCATCTCGCTGGCGAATTGCTCATCGAAAAGACCGGCATCCGCATGGTTCATGTGCCCTACAAGGGCGGCGGGCCTGCGATGACTGACCTGCTGGGGAATTCGATCCCGCTCCTGTTCGCCAGCTTGGCGACGGCAAAGCCGTACATCGACAGCGGCAAGGTGCGCGCCCTCGCGGTCGTGGAAGACAAGAGGTTCCCAGGGCTGCCCAACGTCTCAACCATCGGCGAGACGGTGCCGGGATACGCGATCTCGTCGTGGTTCGCCATTTTCGGTCCGGCCGGCTTGCCACAAGCGGTCGTTGCCAAGCTGAATGCCGAAATCAACAAGGCGCTTGCGCAGCCCGCATTGCGTGAGATTCTCGAAAGGTCCGGCATGTCGGCAATGGGGGGCAAGCCTTCGGATCTCACCACACTGGTCAAGAGCGAGCTCGCGGAGCGTGAGAAGCTCGTCAAAGGCGCCGGCATCGAGCCGGAATGAAGGCAATGGCCACCGAAGACCTGCCCTCGCTGAGGGTCGACGCCGGGATCGCGACGATCCGCCTGAATCGTCCCGCACAGCGCAACAGCCTGCGCGACGCCGACTTGCACTGGTTGCTCCACACTCTTGCCACGCTCGACGCCGATCCGTCGATCCGCGTGGTGGTGTTGAACGCCGACACGCAAGGTCAAGAGAGGCCTGTCTTCTGCGCCGGCTACGACGTTGGTGGTTTCGACAGCGGCCGTCACGACCCCCGGCTGTTCGAGAAGGTGCCGAATGCGCTGGAGGCGATGCGGCCGATCACCCTGTGCGCAGTCAACGGCAGCGTCTACGGCGGCGCGACGGATATCGTCCTGGCTTGCGACCTGCGCGTCGCATTGGCCGGTTCCGAGTTCCGTATGCCGGCCAACGCGCTCGGCTTGCACTACTACCCGAGCGGCTTGCGGCGCTATGTCTCGCGGCTCGGCATCACGGGCGCCAAGCGCGCTTTCCTCACGGCGCAGGCCTTGCCCGTCGATCAGCTACAGACCTGTGGACTGTTCGAACAGGTGGTGGCAGCAGACCGTTTCGAGGCCGTGTTGCAGTCGCTCGCGCGGCAAGTCGCTTCGCTCGCGCCGCTTGCTGTCCAGGCCACCAAGCGGTCGATCGACGAGATCGGACGCGGCGAGTTCAACGAAGACCGCTTGCGTGAGCGCGAAACTCTCACGCTGCGTAGCGCCGATTTTGTGGAGGGCCGGGCGGCATTCGCCGCGAAGCGCGCCCCGCGCTTCACCGGGCACTGAAAAACATGTCGACTGCTCCTCACAAGCCACTAGCCGGTGTGCGCGTCATCGAGATGGCGCAGATCATGGCCGGCCCCACCTGCGGAATGATGCTGGCCGATCTGGGCGCAGAGGTCATCAAGATCGAGAAGTGGCCTTCGGGCGACGATGCGCGGCAGTACCAGAAGCCAGGCGACTCGGCGATGCCGCCGTCGTTCCGGATGATCAATCGCGGCAAGCGCTCGCTTGCGCTCGATGTGCGCACGCCCCAGGGCAAGGAGGTGCTGCTGCGCCTGGTGCGCCAAGCCGACGTGCTGACCGAAAACTTCCGCGTCGGTGTGATGGAGCGCCTGGGCTTGGCGTATGCCGACCTCAAGCCGGTGAACCCGGCGTTGATCTACTGTTCGATAACGGGCTATGGCCGCACGGGGCCGATGGCGAAGACCGGCGGCTTCGACCTGATCCTGCAGGCCTTCAGCGGGATCATCGCCGCCACGGGTGAGGCGGACCGCGACCCGGTCAAGCCGGGCGTATCGATCGCCGACACCAATGCCGGCATCCTGGCCGCACTGGCGATCGTGTCCGCCTATGTACACCGGCTCAAGACCGGCGAGGGCCAGCATGTCAGCACGTCGCTGCTGCAAGCGGCGATGCAGCAAACCTACTGGCTGGCCGCCAATTACTTCTCCAGTGGACGCGAGACGCAGCGTCTGGGCACTGCGCACTCCTTGATCGCACCGTACCAGGTGTTCAAGGCGAGCGACGGCCGCATGGTCATCGGCGCCGGCAACACGAAGGCTTGGCAGGGCATGTGCGAAGTGCTCGGACATCCGGAATGGATCACCGATACGCGTTTCGACCAGCCGCAGCAGCGGGTCAAGCATCGGGCCGAACTGGAGATGCTGATCGAGGCGGTGTTGGCCGCAGGCACGGTCGCTGAATGGTGCGAGCGCTTCGATGGGGCCGGCGTGCCTGCTGGTCCGGTCAACAGTGCCGGCCAGGCGCTGGAGCATCCGCAAACGCGCGCGGTGGGGATGGTGATCGAGGTGCCGGACGGCGAGGGCGGCATGATGCGCGGCATCGGCACGCCGCTGACATTGGATGGCAAGGCCGAAGCAGCAACGATGCCGGCCCCCCGGTTGGCGGAGCACAGCAGCTCGGTGCTGCGCGACTTCGGGTTCGAGCAGGAGGAAATCGCGGCGCTGATGGCCTCGGGTGTCGTCCAGCAGGGATGACCGCCGCTGCGCGCCATGCAGTTCGTGAACGAACGACATTGCCGACGAAGGCCTCGGTGCTTCTCAGATCACGCCGCCTTCACGCAGCGCCGCGAGCTCCGTTTCGCCCACTCCCAAGGCGCCATACACCTCACCGTTGTGCTGCCCGTTGCGCGGGCCGGTGGCGGACGGCCGGACGCCTTGCCGGCCCACGAAGCGCGGCACGGGCGCCGGGCCCGGCACACTGCCGAACTGCTCGTCGGGCAGATCGATGAAGGCGCCGCGCGCCTGCATGTGCGGGTCGGCCTGCAGGTCGGCGATCGAATACACCTTGCTGTAGGGCACCTCTTCGCGATCGAGCCGGATGCTCAAGTCATCGAACGGAAGGCTGGCGCACCAGTCGGCGATGCTGCGGTCCAGCGCCTCGAGGTGCCGGATGCGCGCGGCGTTGTCGGCGAAGCGGGCGTCCGCGAGCAGGTCGTCGCGGCCCATCGCCCGGCAGATGCGCGCGAAGATCAGTCCGCCGGTGCCCACCAGCGTGAGCCACACGCCATCGGCTGCGCGGAACACGTTCGAAGGCGCGGTGTAGGTGGCGCGCGAGCCGGTGCGCTCTCGCACCACGCCGCCGATACGGTACTCGGCCGCCAGCGGGTCCAGCAGGCGCGACATCGCCTCGGTGGCCGACAGGTCGATCTCGGCGCCTCGCTGCTGCCTGGGCGGTAGCGCGTTGCGTTCGGCCAGCGCGGTGCTGATGGCGAAGGCGCCGAACAGGCCCGCCACCACATCGCCCAGCGGATAGTTCATGTGTTGCGGCGGCCCGCCGGGCTCGCCGGTGAGATGTGTGAAGCCGCTCATCGCCTCGAAGATGCGCGCGAAGCCCGGCCTGCGCGCATAGGGGCCGGTCTGGCCGAAGCCGGTGAGGCGCAGCACGATCAGCCGCGGATTGGCCTCGTGCAGCGTCCCGATGTCCAGGCCCCATGCGTCCAGCGTGCCGGTGCGGAAGTTCTCCACCAGCACGTCGAAGCCGGCGATGAGCTTCAGGAACAGCGCGCGGCCGCCGGGCTTGCGGACGTCCAGGGAGATGCCTTTCTTCCCGCGATTGGCGGTCTTCCAGAACAGCGGATGGCCCTCGTGCACCGGCGTCAGCCCGCGCAGGGGGTCGCCCCCGGTCGGCAGCTCCAGCTTGACGACTTCCGCACCCATGTCGCCGCACAGGGTCGCCGAGAAAGGCGCTGCCAGGACCGTCGCCATGTCCAGGATGCGCACCCCGCTCAGGGGCGCCTGGTGAGGATTCGGATTCATCAATTGGCCTTCAGGTCCACGCGCTTGAGCACCGGGTCCCAGGCCTTGCGGTCCGTGCCGATGCGCTTGTCGAAAGCCGCGAGCGAGGGGTCGAGCGGCGTCGCGCCCAGCTTGCCCAGCTTGTCCTTCACCGAGGGCGACGCCATGACCTTGGCCAGCGCCTTGCGCAGCGGGCCCAGCGCGGCATCGGGCGTGCCCTTCGGCGCGACGATGCCCATCCACAGGCCGCTGTCCAGGCCCTGCAGGCCCAGCTCGGCGAAGGTGGGCACGTCGGGCACCGAGGGCGATCGGGCGCGGCCGGTCTGCGCGAGGATCCGGATCTGCCCACCGCTCATGTAGGGCAGGGTGCCGCCGAGGTTGTTGCACATCACCGGGATGTGCCCCGCGATCACGTCGTTCACCGCCGGCGCGTTGCCCTTGTAGGGCACGTGCTGCAACTTCGTGCCGGCTTGGTGGTTGATCATCTCGCACACCAGGTGCGAGGGCGTGCCCACGCCCGCGGAGCCGAAGGCGAGTTGCCCCGGCTGGGCCTTGTCGGCCGCGATGAGGTCGGGCAGCTTCCGGTACGGCGTCTTGGCGTTGACTGCGATGACGTTGGGCAGGTCGGCCACGAGCCCGACGGGCACGAAGTCATCCACCGGGTTCCAGTTCAGGCCCTTGTGCACGTAGGGAAGGAAGATGTTGGTCAGGCCCGCCATCAGCAGCGTGTAGCCGTCGGGCACGGACTTGGCCACGAACTCGGAGCCGATCAGGCTGCCGGCGCCGGCCTTGTTCTCCACCACGATCGGCTGGCCCAGGGCATTGCCCATTTCCAGCGCCACTTCGCGCGCCACCAGGTCGGTGCTGCCGCCGGCAGGAAAGGGCACCACCAGCTTCACCGGCCGATCGGGAAAGGCGGCCAGCGCCGATGCGGCGGCCAGGCCGAGCGCGAGGCCCAGTCCCAGCCGCCTGGCCATGTGCGAGAGCGTCGTCGGCAAGTTCTTCATCATCAGTCTCCAGGAGGGTCGGTTTCAGGTTTTCAGAAAGCGGCGCCCGAGCGTGGCACGGTGCAGTTCGGAAGCGCCGTCGTAGACGCGGAACGGACGCAGTTCGCGCAGGATCAGCGCGACGGGCGCGTCCTCCGACATGCCCAGTGCACCGCACATCTGCGCCGCGCGGTCGGCGATGCGGTGCAGGGCTTCGGAGACGAAGACCTTGGTCATGGCCGACTCGGTCTTCACCGGCAGGCCTTCGTCCATGCGGCGCGCGCAATCCAGGCTCATCAGCCGGCTGGCGTGCAGGTCGATGTGGCAGTCGGCCACCATCGCCTGGATCTGCTGGAGATCGGCCAGGCGCTCGCCGAAGGACGTGCGCTCGCAGACATAGGCCTGTGCGATCTCCAGTGCGCGGCGCGCGCGGCCCAGGAGGCGCAGGCAATGCGACACGCGCGCCGGCTCCAAGCGCGCCTGCGCATACGCGAAGCCCTGGCCCGCCTCGCCCAGCACGGCGTCCCCGTCGACGCGGCACGCCGTGAAGCGAAGCTCGCCGTGGCCGCCGACGGCGTACGGATCGATGGCCCGAATGGCGCGCACCAGCGCCAGCCCGGGATTGCCCATGTCCACGATGAACTGCGTCGGCCCCTCCTCGGTCTGTGCCAGCACGATGCAGAAGGCCGCGCCCACGGCACCGGTGATGAACCACTTGTGGCCGTCGATCACCCATCCGCCGCCCTCGCGCCGCGCGGTGGTGCGGAGCATCGAAGGGTCGGAACCGGCGCCGGGCGCCGGCTCGGTCATGGCAAAGCACGAACGGACGCGGCCTTCGGCCAGCGGACGCAGGTAGCGCAGTTGCTGCGCTGGAGTGCCCTGTTGCAGCAGGCTGATCATGTTGGGCTGGTCCGGCGCGGCGCAGTTGAGCGCGGCCGGCCCGAGGTAGCTGCGGCCGGCCTCCTCGAACACCGCGGCGCGCTCGGTCCACGACAGTCCCAGTCCGCCTTGCGCCGCCGGCATCTGCGGCAGGTACAGGCCCCACTCGCGCGCGATGGGGCGCAGCTGCGACAGTGCGTGGTCCAGCGCAGCGGGATCGTGCACGTGCGCATGCGATTCGAGCGGAATGCAGTGCCGCTCGACGAAGTCGCGCACCTGCGCGATGTCCACCCGGCCGCTCATCGCATCCCCGCTTCGCGCAGCGCCAGTTTCGCGATATTGAGCTGGTGGATCTGGCTGGTGCCTTCGTAGAGGCGGAACAGGCGCACGTCGCGGTAGTAGCGCTCGATCGGGCTGAAGTCGGCCACGTAGCCGGAGCCGCCGAACATCTGCACCGCACGATCGGCCACGCGGCCGCACATCTCGGAAGCGAAGTACTTGCACATCGAGGCCGAGAGGGCCACGTCCTCGCCGAGGTCGCGCGCACGGGCCGCCTCGAGGATCATCGAGCGCGCCGCGTAGATCTCGGTGCGGCTGTCGGCGATCATGGCCTGCACCAGCTGGAAGTCCGCCACTGCCTGGCCGAACTGGCTGCGCCGGCTGGTATGCATCATCGCCAAGTCCAGCATGCGGATCGCCGGGCCCGTGCAGAGCGCCGCCAGATGAAGCCGCTGCTTGTTGAGCACCTTCATCACCGTCTGGAAGCCCGTGCCTTCTCGCCCGCCGATGAGCTGGCTCGCAGGCACGCGGCAGTCGTCGAAATGCACATCCGACACGAAGGAACCGGCCTGGCCCATCATGCGGTACGGCTCGCCCGTCGTGAGGCCCGGACCGCGTTCGACCAGGAAAGCGGAGACGCCTTTGCTGCCTTTCGACCCCAGCTCGGTGCGGGCGATGACGGTGAAGACATCCGCGACCGGCGCATTGGTGATGAAACGCTTGCCGCCATTGAGCACGTAGTGCTCGCCGTCGCGTCGCGCGGTCGTCTGCACGTTGCTCGCCTCCGAGCCGGCCTCGGGTTCGGTGAGCGCAAGGCAGCCGGTGAGCTCGCCGGTGGCCATGCGCGGCAGCCAGCGCTGCTTCTGCTCCTCGGTGCCGTCCGCCACCAGCGCTTCGGAGCCGATGCCGGTGTTGGTGCCGACGCGGGCGCGCAGTGCGACCGACGACTGCGACAGCTCCATTGCGCACAACACCAGTTCCTCGGTGGTGAGGCCCAGGCCACCGTAGGCCTCGGGAATGCTCCAGCCGAAATAACCTTTGCGGCGCAGTTCGTCCACCAGCTCGGGCGGGATGTCGTTGTCGCGGCTGACCTGATCCTCCAAGGGATGCCAGCGTTCACGGACGAAGGTGCGGATGTCGCCCAGCAGGGCCTCGAGGTGTGCGGTGTTCCGGATCATGATGCCCGCGACTTTATGAAGCAGGTCCACAATTCGCAGCACTCGATTTCAATTATTGAAACCACGATTCGCTCGATGCCTCGCGCCGCCCACAATCGCCGCCAGAACATGAAGGACTCCGACGACCTTCGCCGGCTACGGGCCGAAGACCCCTATTTCTCGGGGACGCTCGCCAAGGGCCTGCTCATCCTGCAGACCTTCGTGAGCGATCCGCGCGCACATGCCAACAGCGAGCTCGCGGCCAAGCTGGGCCTGTCGCGGCCGACCGTCTCACGCCTATGCCGCAGCCTGCTCACCATGGGCTTCCTGGATCACGATGACCGGCTGGACCGCTACTTCATCGGCCCGGCAGCCGTGGCGCTGTGCTATCCGTACATCATCAACACACCGATGCTGGGCATGTTGCGGCCGGCCATGCAGCAGCTGGCCGACCGCATCGAAGGTGCGGTATCGGTCGGCGTGGCCACCGATCTCGACGTGGTCTATCTCGAAACCTGCGCCCACGAGGGCGGCACACTCAAGCGGCCCGGTGTCGGCGCGGTCCGAGGCATCGTCGAAACGGCGATGGGCCGGGCCTGGCTCGCGCAACTGCCGCCGGCCGAGTGCCAGGCATTCCTCGGCCGCGTGAAGCGCGAGCGGCCCGACGAGTACGCGCGCTGCAGCGAAGGCGTTCGCGAAAGCCTGGCGCAATACACCAGGCGCGGCTTCTCGATCAACCTGGGCGACACGGGTTTCGGGGTGCTCGCCGCGGGCGTGGCCGCGCGCATCCGCTACGGGCCCCGTCGGCTGCTCTTCAACTGTGCCGTGCCGGGCCTGCACTGGAAGAAGTCGCGACTGCTGGACACCATCGGCCCGGGGCTGGTGCAACTGGTTGGCGCGGCCGATCGGCAATCCGGCTTGCGTTGAGCCGCTGAGGCCGACCTGCTCGCTGGCGGCTGCCGCGAATGCGGCGATCCGTCGTGGCCCATGCGCTGAAAGCCATGTGTCGATGGCTTGAGCGCGCCCCGGGAATCTTCTCAGCAGGCATCGCACTCTCCACGTTTGGAGCGACGCTGGAGGCTCACGCCTCGAATGCCCATGCAATATATTTCTGAAGAGGCATTCACGAACAGGCGCTTTTCCGCGCCGATTCAAGCGCATCTCTCTCCGACCCAGTGCACGGTGTATTCCCTACACAAGGGTTTACCAGCGAAATCGAGGCATTTTCATGTGCGCTTAATACTTCATGTGCGCATCAGGATGCGTTCCAAAAAATGCATTTTGGTGCATGTTCCCTTGTGCGGAAGGAGACCCATGAAAACTCATCAGCATTGGCTGCCGGTAGCAGTCCTCGCGGGCTTGCTTGCAAGCGGCTGTGGCGGCGGAGGCCACAACGCACCTCCGTTCATCATCGGAGGCACGGCGCCGCCGCCGGTCGGCACGCCCCCGCCAGCCACCGCCGCACCACTGGCATGCGACGACACGCTCAAGGCGAACTTCAAGCCTGACGCCAATACGAGCGTGGTTGCGGTCAGGTCGTTCAAGAAGGGAGACCCGCTCCTCTTGAGCGGCTCGGCGACTTCGACGACTGCGATGGCGGCGAATGATGTGTGCATGGTCAAGCTCAACGTCGGACCGGGGAACGCCGGGCCTGATGGGGCGCCTTCCACGTCGCCTGGCATCGGGATCGAGATCTGGCTTCCTTCGAAGACGGCCTGGAATTCGCGCGTTCATGCGCTGGGAGGCGGTGGATGGCAAGGAGGTCCGGCCGGCAGTGCGACGGCGATTGCGAGCACGGCCGCTGCCGACGTTGCCGGAAAGGAAGGCGCCGTCTCGTCCACCACGGACACCGGTCATGCGTCACTGGCGGGCGGCTCGTTCGCGATGAATCCGGACGGCACGATCAACCAGACGCTGTGGACCGACTTCGCCAGCCGAGGCATCCATGAGCAGGCGGTCAAGACGAAGGCCCTGGCCACCGCCTACTACGGGACGGCGCCCAAGTATTCGTACTGGGACGGCGGCTCGACGGGTGGACGCCAGGGCTTGAACCTGGCACAGAACAACCCGACCGACTTCGACGGCATCATCGCCAACTATCCTGCGATCAACTGGAGCAGGTTCATCACGGGCGAGTTGTACCCTCAGATCGTTTTCCAGCGTGACCTTGGTGGCGTTGCGCCGACGAAGGCCCAGCAGGACCTGGTTTCCAACGCGGCCATCGCCGCATGCGACGTGGTGGGCGGCCAGCACCTCGGCTACGTTCTCGACCCCGCGTCCTGTGCGTATGACCCGACGACGGATCCGACGGTTCTCTGTCCGTCGGATGGGGGAACGAACGGGACGAGCGCGTGCGTCACGAACGCGCAGGCCACGGCCATCAACAAGGTCTGGTATGGCATGACCGGCGATGGCTCGGTTCCGGCGCCCGCAACCGACAACGGGTGGTCCGAAGCTTCGTCCGCCGTGTTGCTTGGCTCAGGCATCCATCGCTGGTACGGGCAGGCGCGGGGTACCTCGCTGTACGGTGCATTCTTCTCTGTCTTCGGTCTGAACGGTCTCACCAGTCCGAACGGCGCGTTTCCGATCGCGTCGGACCAGGTGGCGCTTGAACTGCAGAATCCCACGATTGCCGACCCCACTTTCGTGAATGCGACCGGCAACGGTCAATCGCTTTGGAAGCAGCTGAGCTACGCACAGCTGAGCAATGCCTACGACCGCGGCGTGGCGCTGCAACCGCAGTTCGGGAACATCAACACGGACAACCCTGATCTCTCTGCATTCAAGAATCGGGGCGGCAAGATGATGACCTGGCATGGCTTGGCCGATGAACTCATCATGCCGCAGGGCTCGGTCAACTACTACCACAGCGTCGTTGGGAAGATGGGGGGCTTGAGCAATGTGCAAAGCTTTTACCGGCTCTATCTGGTGCCAGGCGCTGGCCACGGTGACCCGAATGGAACGTCGAATCCGGGCGCAGAGATTCCCTTTTTCACACCGACCCAGTTCTACGACGCACTGACGGCCTGGGTGGAAAAAGGCACGCCGCCGGATGCGTTGACGCTCCAAGCCCTGAGCAGCACGGCGACAAAGACTCGTCCCATCTGCGTGTATCCGAAGAAGATTGCCTACACCAGCGGCAACGTCGATTCGGCGACGAGCTATACGTGCTCCTGAATGTCGGCGAGCCAGGCGGCCAGCGAGGTGCCGAAGAGGGCTGAGGGCACTGTCTTGCGAACGACCAGTTCGCCCGCGTGCGGTGCGAGCTGCTGCACGAGCCCCAGCCTCGACCAGCGCGCGCGTGGCTGCGAACCCCAGCCGATGTGCGAGATCGCATAGGCCTCGGGGTCGCAGAAGGAGGCCATGTAGTCGGTCAGGAGCTCGGCGTCGAGGCCGCCCTCGATCTTCGTCGCATAGCCCTTCTCGACCGTGAGCACGATGCGGTCCGCGGCGTAGGCTTTCTGCGGCAGCAGGATGTCGCCGCGGTCGATCACGATGCGTCCGCTGGCGCCGCCTTCGTCGGGGAAGGTCAGGACGAAGCCGCCGATCTATCCGCTGATCGTGGCCTTGAACAGCGTGCCCAAGGTCGCCGTGGCGCCGCTGTTCGTGATCTGGCTCGGCACTGGCTCCGAACCGAAGATCGCTGGCTCTACGGCATCCTCGCGTGGGCGGAGCGGCGCGCGACGCCGTGGCGGCGACCCGGCTGAGCGCCCGCGAAGCTTGCGAAGCAAAGGTCCGCAACGGCGAGTTGGCAAGAAGCGTGATAAAGCCCTCAGCCGCGCGCCCGCAAATGGCGCATCGGAAGAATTTCGTAGCGTGCACCGCCCGCTACCACCATCGGGTCCTGGGAGGTCAAGGTCTCGATTTCCTGATCGTCGCCGATCCGATAGAGCGACATGCCCCATCCGCCGGCCGGATCGTCTACCGGCCCGTGCGCGACGACGAGGCCTTGGTCCAGAAGATCATTGAGGAACGCGCCATGCCGCTTCATCAGGTCGCCTTCGGTCGGCGTCATCGACGCAAGAAAGTCCGCGCGGGGGGGCAGGAACTTGCACAGGTAGTACTTCATGAGGAATTTCCCTTGCGGCACCAGGGTGCCGAGCGTTCACGATCTTCTTTCGTGAGATGAGCTCAAGCCAGGCAGCAGTCGCATTTCACCGGAAGCCGGTGTAGCTGTTCATCCAGCACCGACTTCCTTGTGCGCAGCACCGGGGACGCCGCCGCTACCTGGCCTCAGTTCTTTGCGCAGAATTTTTCCTACTGCGGATTTGGGCAAAGCTTCCAGGAAGGTGATGTGGCGGGGCACCTTGTAGGCGGCAAGGAGCCTGCGGCAGTGCGCCTGCAATTCCTCGGCCTTCAAACCTGGCGTGCGGCCGACGACGAACAGGTGGGGCGCCTCTGCCGAACGCTCGTCCGGCACCCCCACGCACGCGCATTCGAGCACGTCAGGATGCAGGGCGACCACACCTTCGATCTCGTTGGGATACACGTTGAAGCCGGAGACCAGGATCATGTCCTTCTTGCGGTCGACGATGTACATCAAGCCTTGCGCATCCATGGTGACCACATCGCCGGTGCGAAACCAGCCGTCCTGCGTGAATGACTTGCGCGTCTCGTCCTCGCGGTTCCAGTAACCGGCGAAAAGCTGCGGACCCTTGATCAGCAACTCGCCGGGCGTGCCGAGTGCAACCGGTTCCCCCGCATCGTCGACGATCTGAACGTCGGTGGAGGGCACCGGTGCACCGATCGTGCCGCTGCGGCCGAGCGCATTGAAGGTGACGCTGGGCGATGTCTCGGTGAGCCCATAGGCTTCGGTGATGGGCGGGCCGCCGGCTTCGGCCCACTTGGCGGCGACCGCCGCCTGGATCGAGGCGCCGGCGCCGACCACCACCTTGCAGCGGGAAAAATCGATGCTCGACAGCTCGGGCAATGTCACCAAGGCATTGAACATGGTGTTAACGCCGATCAGCATGTCGAAAGGCGCCCTCTCGAGTTCGGCGCAGAGCGATCGGGTGTCGCGCGGATTGACGACCAGGCGGTTGTGGGCTCCGCTGGCAAGAGCCGTCAATGCCATCCCGAGCGGATAGATGTGGTACAGCGGCAGGGGCGTCACCAACTCGAAATTGTCGAGGTCGAGATTCAGTCGCAGCCATGACTGCATCTGCAGCGAGCTGGCGAGGACACTGCGGTGCGTCAGGCACGCGCCCTTGGAAACGCCCGTCGTGCCGCCGGTGTATTGCAGGAAAGCAAGGTCGGTGGAACGGACTTGCTCGCGGGCGAACTCGGCGTCTGCCAACGCAGACGTGGCAGCGCCCAAGGTGACGATCCGAGGGTCCTGGTTCGCTGCTGAGCCCGGCTCGCAGGCCGTTGCGAACAGTGCTTCCTTCACCCCTTGCATCGGCACGCTCACGATATACCGAAGCTGTGTCTGCTCCAGAATCTCGGCCACGAGGCCCATGAACGGCTCGGCAGTGACCATCGCGGAAGCCCCCGAATCGGCCAGCTGGTACTGAAGTTCGCGCGCCGTGTAGAGCGGATTCATGGTCACGCCGACCAGGCCCGCGCGCAGGATGGCGGCCAAGGCCACGGGGTAAACGAGGTTGTTGTGCAGCAGGAGGGCCACCCTGTCTCCCCGCTGGAGACCGGCCGCCTGCAGAGACCGCGCGAGCAGTGCCGAGGCATGCTCGACCTGGGCGAAAGTCAGCGATTCGCCGGCGCAGGTCACTGCCGTTCTGGCGGCGTGCCTTGTGAAGGCCCGCTCGAGCGAGGTGACGAGGGTTTCGCTTTCATCGAGGAAGAGGTCGTGGGGAAGCCCTGCGGGGTAGGAGGCATGCCAGAGTCGGTGTTCCATGTGTGATTTCCTTCGTGCGATCCGGGGGCTCACGACAGCGCTTCGCGAACGAAGTCCATCCGGTCCTGGCCGAAAAACATCTGGTCGCCGACGAAGAGCGTGGGCGCGCCGAACGCGCCGCGCTCGACGGCTTCTTGCGTCGTGGCCTTCAGGGCGGCCTTGACCTCGGGGTCCTGCGTCAGCCGATCGATCTCCGCGGGATCGAAGCCGCCCTCGATCAGGATGCGGGCCGTGAGTTGCGCATCGTTCAGGTTGAGCGCGTCGATCCAGAGCGCCTTGAACACGCAGCCCAGCAGCTGCTGCAGCCGCTCGGGGCTGCGCAGCTGAATGCCGGCCACCGCCCGCATGAGGAACAGCGTGATGATCGGAAAGTGCGGATTGCCCTGGAATGGAACGCCATATCGGCGCGCATGGCGCTCGTAGTCGATCTGCGTGTAACGTCCCTTGGCGGGAATGGTGGCCGGCGAGGCGTTGCCCGTGGCCTGGTAGACGCCGCCGAGCAGCATCGGCCGGTAGACGAGGTCGGCGTCATGGCTGGCGCACAGGCCAGGCAACTGCGTCCACGCGAGGTAAGACGCGGGGCTGCCGACATCGAAGAAAAATTCAACCGACTTGCGCATTCATGACTCCTTTAAGCTAACGTGCGTTTGATAAACGTAAGCTATGTGATTAACGAAGTTCCGTCAACGGGGTTTCACTGGGTTTTTCTGTGATTGACAAACGAACGTTCAACATTTAACGTGCGATGACTGAACGGACGTCTGTTAAAAGGAGAACACATGGACCCATCAACCAGCCCCCGCGGTGTGGCTCTCGTCGTCGGCGCCGGTGACGCAACCGGCAGCGCCATCGGCGCGCGCTTCGCCCGCGAGGGCTACGTCGCATGCCTGACACGGCGATCGGCCGACAAGCTGGAGCCTGCCGTCGAGCGCATCCGCAAGGCCGGCGGCCAGGCGTTCGGCTACGGCAGCGATGCGCGCAAGGAGGAGGACGTTGTCGCCCTCATCGACCAGATCGAGAAGGAGCGCGGCGCGATCGAGGTGATGGTGTTCAACATCGGCGCCAACGTGCCCAGCAGCATCCTGGAGGAGACGGGGCGCAAGTACATGAAGATCTGGGAGATGGCCGCCTTCAGCGCATTCCTGAATGCGCGCGAGGTCGCGCGCAGGATGGTCGCGCGGGGGCGTGGCACGATTCTCTTCACCGGCGCGACGGCAGGCATCCGCGGCTCGGCGAACTTCGCCGCCTTCGCCGGTGCCAAGCATTCCTTGCGCGCACTGGCCCAGAGCATGGCGCGCGAGCTCGGTCCGCGGGGTATTCACGTGGCCCACATCGTGGTCGATGGCGCGATCGACACGGAGTTCATCCGCAGCAACTTCCCCGAACGCTATGCGCTCAAGGCGCAGGACGGCATCCTGAATCCCGAGCACATCGCAGAAAACTACTGGTACCTGCATACCCAGCCTCGAGACGCCTGGACGTTCGAGATGGACCTGCGCCCCTACATGGAAACCTGGTGAGAGACACATGAAAACACGCATCACTGAACTCTTCGGCATCCGCCACCCGATCATCCAGGGCGGCATGCACTACGTCGGCTTCGCCGAGCTCGCCGCGGCCGTCTCGAACGCCGGCGGGCTCGGGCTCATCACCGGGCTGACGCAGAGGACGCCCGAACTGCTGGCCAAGGAAATCGCCCGCTGCCGCGAGATGACGGACCAGCCTTTCGGCGTCAACCTCACCTTTTTGCCGACCCTTTCTTCGCCGCCTTATCCCGAGTACATCGCTGCGATCGCCGAGGGCGGCGTTCGCATCGTCGAGACAGCGGGGCGCAGTCCCGAGGCCTACATGCCCGCGCTCAAGAAGGCAGGCATCAAGGTCATCCACAAGTGCACCTCCGTGCGCCACGCGCTCAAGGCCGAAGCGATCGGCTGCGACGCCGTGAGCGTGGATGGTTTCGAGTGCGGCGGCCATCCGGGCGAGGACGATCTGCCGAACATGATCCTGCTGCCGCGCGCGGCCGAGGAGCTGAAGATCCCGTTCGTCGCCTCCGGCGGCATGGCCGACGCGCGCAGCCTGGTGGCGGCGCTGGCACTGGGCGCGGAGGGCATGAACATGGGCACGCGCTTCGTGGCCACGCAGGAAGCACCGGTTCACCAGAACGTGAAGGAAGCGATCGTGGCGGCCACCGAGCTCGACACGCGGCTCGTGATGCGCGGCCTGCGCAACACGGAGCGCGTCCTGACCAACTCGGCCGTCGAGCAATTGATCCGGATCGAGAAGGAAAAAGGCGCCGATCTCAAGTTCGAGGACATCATCGACCAGGTTGCGGGCATCTACCCGCGCGTGATGCTGCAAGGCGAGATGGATGCCGGCGCCTGGAGTTGCGGCATGGTGGTCGGCCTGATCAACGACATTCCGACCGTGCAAGCGCTGATCGATCGCATCATGGAGGAGGCCGACCAGCTGATCACGCGTCGGCTCGGCGGGCTGGTCGAAGCCGTCGCGGCTTAGGCTATGGGGCACGGCCGGTTCACTCCGGACAATGAGCCGGTCGAGGTCAACGGAGCCTTTGCGGCGATCGCGATCGCCTTGCGCGGCGAGCTGAAGATCGGCATTGGTGCTCGCGCGCTGCTTCGAATCGGAACGCTCCCGAAAGGAGATCCGAGAAGCTCGGCCACAGCCTCATCTCCGAACTTCAAGGCGCTGATGGACGAGTCCCTCGACATCCTGGCCATCCCGCAATGAAACCCGCGACGCAGCGCGTGCAAGTCACGCGCGAGGGGCTCCTCGACGACGCGTTCGTGGCGAAGGTCTATGCGCAGCTCCCCGCCGGCGCCCGCCTGCGCTCCGTCGAGGAGCTGGAAGTTTCGATCGACGCCATTCTGTCGCAGCACGAGCGCGATGCACCCGTTCTCGTCTTCGGCTACGGCTCGCTGATGTGGAACCCTGCGATGGATCATGTGGACGTGCGGCCGGCGAAAGTCCAAGGTTGGCACCGTAGCTTCTGCCTGCGTTCGATCATCGGGCGCGGCTCGCCGGAGCGGCCCGGACTGATGCTCGGGCTCGACCGGGGCGGCGCCTGCCATGGCATGCTGCTGCAGATCGACGCAGGCAAGGTGCGTGACGAATTGCGGGTGCTCTGGCGAAGAGAGATGCTCACCGACGTCTACGAACCGCGATGGGTGGTGGCGCGCTTGGGCCGCACGCCGGTGCGCGCGATCACCTTCACGGTCAACCGCTCGCATCCTCGTTACATCAAGGGACTGCCGGTCCAGGAAATGGCGCAGATGATCAACACGGGAGCGGGCAGCCTGGGGACTTGCCGCGAGTACTTCGACGCCACGGTCGAACAACTCGCGGCGCTGGGCATCCGCGACGCCGGGATGGAGCGCCTGCGCGCCGCAGCGGGCTGAAGCGCCATCGCACGGGTCGGGCTCTCATCGCCTGCGCGCGCACTTCCTTTCGCAGGGTTCTGGTAGTGTTCGGCGGCAATGGCAGCGACGCTGTGGCGCCGCCATCAAAAGAGTTCGACGACCGGTTCCATCAACGTGGACGACCCGGCCCGGATCTCGCGGCAAAGCGCCGCCGTCTGGGGCAGCAACCGCTGGTAGTAGAAGCGCGCGGTTGCAATCTTCGACGCATAGATCGGGTCGGTGGACTCGGCGTGCCTGAACGCGACCTCGGCCATTCGGGCCCATATCCAAGCGAGGGCCAGGTGCCCGACCAGGCGCAGGTAAGGCGCTGCGGCGGCGCCAGCCGCATGCGGGTCATTCGCAGACGCGTCGACGAGCTCGCTCGTGAGTTGCCTGACTTCGGCGACCAACTGGGTGAGCGGCTCCGTGAATTCGCGCATTGCCTCGCGCGGGCTGCAGATTTCGGCGAATGCGCCGGCCATGTCGAGGAAGGCACCCATCTGGCGGCCCTGGTCGGGCAGCACCTTGCGCCCGAGCAGGTCCATCGCCTGCACGCCGTTCGTGCCCTCGTAGAGCCCGACGATCCTTACGTCCCGCAGGTGCTGCTCGACGCCGTTCTCGCGGATGTAGCCATGCCCGCCGAACACTTGCATGGCGAGCAGCGTGGATTCCACCGCAAGGTCGCTGGACAGCGCTTTCACGAGCGGTGTCAGCAGTCCGAGCAGTTCGGCCGTCTCATTGCGTTGGACGGGGTCGGGGTGAAGCCGCTGAAGATCGCTCAGCTGCGCCGTCCATAGCGCCAGTGCCCGCGCGCCTTCGATGTTCGCTTTCTGGGTGAGCAGCATGCGGCGCACGTCGGCATGTCCGATGATCGGGTCGGCGACTTCGCCGGACGATCTCGCCCCGCTGGCGCGACCCTGCAGGCGCTCTTTCGCGTACGCCAGGGCCTTCTGGTAGGCCGCTTCCATCAGGCCGATGGCAATCATGCCGACGAGCACGCGCATGTGGTTCATCTGCACGAACATGCCGGCCAAACCCTTGTTGGGCGTGCCCAGCAACCAGCCGGTTGCGCCGTCGAAATTGATGGTGCAGGTCGAGTTGCCGTGGATGCCCAGCTTGTGCTCGATCGAGCCGCAGACCACCGCATTGCGTACGCCGGCAGCACCGCTTGCGTCGGGCAAGAATTTAGGGACGATGAAAAGCGAAATGCCCTTCACGCCGGGCGGCGAGTCCGACATGCGCGCGAGCACCAGGTGCATGATGTTCCCGGTCAGGTCTTGCTCGCCGCCCGAGATGAAGATCTTGCTGCCGGTGATGCTGTAGCTGCCATCGGGCCGGGCCACGGCGCGGGTTCGCATCAGGCCCAGATCGGTGCCCGCGTTCGGCTCGGTCAGGCACATGGTGCCGGCCCACTCGCCCGAGGCGATCTTCGGCAGGTAGAGTGCCTTCTGTTCCTCCGATCCGTTGGCGGCCACGTTCACGTAGGTGGCATGCGACATGCCGGGATACGACGCCCACGCCATGTTGGCGCCGCCGAAGACTTCATAGACCGCATTGGCCACCACCGAGGGAAAGCCCTGGCCCCCGTACTCGGGGCTGCACGCCAGTCCGGCCCAGCCGTTCTTCGTGAACTCGTCGTAGGCTTTCTTGAAGCCCGGCGGCGTCTGCACCACGCCGGCCGAAGGCATGCTGCAACCGTGCTCGTCGCCCGGCGCGTTGAGCGGCGCAATCACCTCGGAGGCAAACTGGCCGGCCGCGGTGAGCACCTGGTCGATGGTTTCGGCGTCGAGTTCCGGCTGGCCGCAGGCCTCCAGCATGGCCGGCACCTGGAGCAGTTCGTGCAATACGAACTGGATGTCTCGAAATGGGCTCTGGTAGGTCATGGGGATGATCCTTGCCTCAAGCCACTTCGAACAGGCCGGCGGCGCCCATGCCGCCGCCGATGCACATCGTCACGACGACGAAGCGCGCGCCGCGCCGCTTGCCCTCGATGAGTGCATGCCCCACCAGCCGCGAGCCGGTCATGCCATAGGGATGTCCGATGGTGATGCCACCGCCGTTGACGTTGAGCTTTTCCGGATCGATGCCCAGGCGGTCGCGCGAGTACAGCACCTGGCAAGCGAAGGCTTCGTTCAACTCCCACAGGCCGATGTCACTCACCTTGAGCCCGTGGGTCTTCAGCAGCTTGGGCACGGCCAGGACCGGGCCAATGCCCATTTCTTCAGGCGCGAGGCCGGCGACCGCGATGCCCCGGTACGTGCCCAGGGCCTTGAGCCCGCGCCGCTCGGCCACTGCTCGCTCCATGAGCACGCAGGCCGAAGCACCGTCCGACAGCTGGCTCGAATTGCCGGCGGTGATGACGCCGCCTTCGATGACCGGCTTGAGCTTCGAAAGGCCTTCGAACGTCGTGTCGGGGCGGTTGCCTTCGTCACGCTCCAGGGTGACATCGCGATAGCTGATCGCACCTGTCTCCTTGTCGGCCACGGCCATGCTCGCCGTGATCGGCACGATCTCGTCGTCGAACAGACGGCGTTCCTGGGCCACGGCGGTGCGGCGCTGGGCTTCGGCAGAATATTCGTCCTGCGACTCGCGTGAGATGCCGTACTTCTTCGCCACGATCTCGGCCGTGTTCAGCATCGGGATGTAGGCGTTCTGCACACGCGCGATGAGCAGCGGGTCCGCCTCTTCACCGACCCACTTGACGAACGGGTTCTGCACGGCGGAGATGTTCTCCTGCCCCCCGCCCACAGTCACATCCATGCCGTCGACGATGATCTGCTTGGCAGCCGTCGCAATGGCCATCAGGCCGGAGGCGCATTGCCGGTCCATGGTCTGTCCCGGAACCGACTGCGGCAGGCCCGCCGCGAGCGCCGCGAGACGCCCGATGTTCATGCCCGCCGTGCCGGCGGCCATCGCGCTGCCGATCACCACATCCTCCACTTCTGCGGGATCGATGCCCGCCCGCTGCACGGCATGATGGATCGCGTGGCCCATCAGGGTGGGCGACTTGATGTTGTTCAATGCGCCGCGAAATGCACGGCCGATGCCCGTGCGTGCGGTGGAAACGATGACGGCTTCTCTCATGATCAGACTCCAAGGGGTTCAGTAAACAAGTTGGCGTATCGGCTCGCCACGACGCCACGGTTCAGGCGCAGCGCGGGCGTGAGTTCTTCGTCGCCTGGATGCAGCGAACGCGGGATGACGCGAACGGTGCGCACGCGATGGGGCTCGGGCAGGCGCCCGTTCGCGATCTCCACCTGGGCCGCGATGAGCGCCGCGATCTCGGGCAGGCCGAGCAGGCTGGCGTAATCGGTGAAGGGCAGGCGATGCTGCTGCGCATACTTCCTGACCCTCTCTTCTTCGAGCGAAAGCAGCGCTGCAGAAAGTCCGCCTTCTGCAGGCACGACGATCGCGTCGGCAATGTAGGCACTGAGCCTGAGCGCGTCTTCCGCTGTCTCCGGACTGATGTGCCCGCCTCCTGCTGCGACGGCCCGCGCGCGCACGCGGCCGAGCAGATGCACACGGCCGTGTTCGTCGACACGCCCCAGGTCGCCGGTGCGCAGCCAGCCGCCGGCAACGGTCGCGGCGACGCACGGCTTTCCGCGCGTCCAATAGCCCGGGCGCAGGACCGGGCCGCGCACCAGCACTTCGTCATCGGGCGCCAGCTTCAGCTGGGTGCCTGTTTCGATGGGCGCGGAGGCAGTCTCCACCGAACGGCCGGCGGGAACGATCCTGCAGAAGCCCGCCTCGGCCATGCCGTAGCAGTCGAGCATCGGAACGCCGATGGCATCGAACCAGTCGGCGACGTGTGGGGGACTGGCTGCTCCGCTCACAACGGCGACCCGCACGTTCCGCAATCCCAGGGCAGAACGTATGCGCCAGCGCATCTTGCGTTGCAGCCAGCCTGCCCGGCGCGGCGTGAGGCATGCGGTATACGCGGTGCGTGCGAGGAGCACGGCTTCCTGCATGAACAGCTCGGTCGTTCCCTGCAGCTTCTCGAAAAAGCGCGGAGCCGCGAACAGGATGTGGGGCTCGACCTCCAGCAGGTCGTTGAACATCGTGGCTCCGTTTTCCGGCAAGTGCAGCAAGGTCTCGTGCATGAGCATGGCCTTCTGAGCCAGCATGCGTTCGCCGTAGTGCGCCAGCGACATGATCGACAGCGTCCGATCACCGGGACGCAGCTGGAGCCATGGGCTCATGGCGCGCACTTCGCGCAAGAGGTCGTGCTGGCGCCGGGCCGCCAGCCGCGCCGGGCCGGTGCTGCCGGCCGTGCTCGCCAGGAATGCGATCTGTTCTCCTGTGCCCGCATCGATGCGGGCATCGAACAGAGCGGGCTCCCTGGCTGCGGCGTGCACACCGCGTGCATGCCAGTCGTCGAAGGTGCCGACCTGCGGGTCCTCGAAACGTAGCAGCCCGCGTGTTTCGAGGACCACGATATGGCGCAGATCGGGACAGGTGTCGCGTACTGCGAGCACTTTCACCAGCTGGTCGGCGTTCTCGACGAAGAGCACCCGCGTCCCGGCTTCGACGAGCGCATGCCCGACCTGCGCGCTCGAGCTGCAAGGATAGATGCCGTGGGATACGTAGCCCATGGCTTGCGCCGCCATGTCGACGATCAGCCATCGGGGTCGATTGTCCGAGAGCACCGAGACCACCTCGCCGGCTTGCAGGCCGGCCTCGGCCATCGCCAATCCGATCGCCCGCGCCTCGCTGAAATAGCTGCGCCAGGACAGGCCCTGCCAGATGCCGCGGTCTTTGTGTCGGAGCGCGGGCTTGTCACCTCCGTCCGCGCACCGGCGCCGCCACAGCTGGGGCAGGGTCGCGAGGCGCGCCTCGTCCGCGGCCAGGGATGCCGACACGTGGATCACAGGGAGCTCTTGGCCGGGTCGACCACGCTCGACCGCGCGGTCCAGCGGCCCTGCACGACCTGTTCGACCCGCGTCCATTCCGGGTCGATGTGGTTGTTGGCAAAGCGCTGCGTGTCGTACGAAGACACGCCTTTGAAGGTGGATGCCTGAAGCGCCTTGACCAGCTTGTCCGCCGTCAGGTCGCGCCCCGCATTGCGCACCTCCTGCAGGAACCAGCTGGTGTAGTCGTAGAAGGCAGCGGCCACGTCGTCAGGCTCCGCCTTGAAACGCTTGCGGTAGCCCTCGGCCCATGACTTCTCGGCGGCGGTGGCCTGGTCGGGCGCCGCGATGCGCCAGGTGCCGACGCCGTACACGCCCTCCATCGCGTCCTTGCCGAGGGCGATGGTGAGGCCGGCACGGCCGGGACTGGCGGTCAGCACGTTGACGCCGCTCAGGCCGAGCTTTTTCACTTCCGCCGCCACCGCGATGGTCTCGCGCGTGGTGGTTGCGCAGACGATCAGGTCCACGCCCGCGGCCTGCATGCGTGCGACGTGCGAGGAGAAGTCGAGATCGCCGACCTTGTAGCTGGCTTCGGCCGCGAGCGGCGTGCCCTTGGCTGCGAGCGCCGCCTTCACGCCCTTGCCGACCAGGTCGCCGAAGGGGCCCTCCTGGTAGATGAAGCCGACCTTCTTGCTGCCGAGGTTGCCGGTGGCCCACTTCACGGCGGCCGACGTCGTGCTGTCGTAGTTCAGGTTGGTCGTGAAGAGCAGCGGCGTTTGGCCGGCCGCCTGGCGCACGAGCCCCGAGGCTGCATACGGCGCGAAACAGATCACGCCGGCATCCACCGCCTTCTTGACCGTGGCGACGTTCGGTCCGGAGCCGAAGGGGCAGAGCAGGGCGAAGACCTCGTCCTTGCGGATCAGCTTGTCCACGGCGCGTACCGCTTGCGACGGCTGGCTCGCGTTGTCCTCGACGACCAGCCGGAGCTTGCGGCCGTTGATGCCGCCGGCCTCGTTGGCCTCGTCGATGCGCATCTGGATGCCGTTGCGGATCACGGGCATCGCGATGGCCACCGGTCCGGAAAGATCCAGGTGCGTGCCCAGGACGAGTTCCTTGTCGCCCACACCCGCCGCACCGGCGTGTGCGGAGGGCCACAGGGCACCTGGCGCCACGGCGGCAAGGCTTGTCTTCAGAAGGGTTCGGCGATCGAGTGTCATGGCAGTCCTTTTCTCAGTTCCAGGAAGGGCGTCGGCGTGCCGGGCGGATCCCGTCAGCGACACCTTGCGGCGGAGGGTGCGAAGCACCACCCAGGTAAAACTCCTTGATGTCTTCACGCTGGGCGAGGGCCTCGCAGGGGCCGGCCGCCGCCACGCGGCCCAGTTCGATGACATAGCCGTGGTCGGCGGTGGCCAGCGCGATGGCCGCGTTCTGCTCCACCACGAGTACGGCGGTTTTGGTCTGCTCGCGAATGCGCTTGATGATGGCGAAGATGTCCTTGGTGAACAGCGGCGAGAGGCCCAGCGAAGGCTCGTCGAGCAGAAGCAGCCGCGGCCGTCCCATCAGCGCGCGGCTGATCGCAAGCATCTGCTGCTCGCCGCCCGAAAGCAGGCCCGCCTGCTGGCGCTGGCGTTCGAACAAGCGGGGAAACCAGTCGTACATCTGCGCCATGTCGCGCGCGATCTCCGCGTCCCGGCGTGCGAATGCACCCATGCGCAGGTTCTCCGCGATGGTGAGGAACGGAAATATCTGGCGGCCCTCGGGCACCAGCACGACGCCGCCGCGAGCGACTTCGTCGGCGTCCTTGCCGCCGATGGGCCGGCCCTCGAACTCGACCGTTCCGTTGGAGGGCGCGAGCACGCCGGCAATGGTGTTGAGCAGGGTCGTCTTGCCGGCGCCATTGGCGCCCAGTACGGTGACGATCTGCGCGGCATGCACTTCGAGGCTCACGCCGTGCAGCGCGCGCACGGGGCCATACCATGTCTCCAGATTGCGGACGGACAGCAACGGCGTCATGAAAATCAGGTCCCCAGGTAAGCCGCGATCACGCGCGGGTCGGCCTGCACCTGCGCCGGCGTGCCATCGGTCAGGACTTGGCCCTGGTCCATCACCACCACGCGGTTGGCCACCGCGGCGACCAGCGACATGTCGTGTTCCACCATGACCACGGTGACGCCCAGCTCGGCCTGGATGTCTTCCAGCCAGTACGCGAGCCTGCGCGTCTCCTCGGGGTTCAGTCCCGATGCCGGCTCGTCGAGCAGCAGCAGTCGGGGTTCCGCGGCAAGGGCGCGACCGAGTTCGACGACCTTGCGCACGCCGTACGGCAGTTCCGCCACCGGGCGATGCCGGAATGGCGCGAGTTCCAGCAGGCGGACCACATCCTCGACGCGTTCACGCGTGCGGGCTTCTGCGCGCCGCACCGATGGCAGGTTGAACATCTGCGAGAAGAAGTTGCCGTGGTCCGCGCGATGACGGCCGAGCAGCAGGTTCTCCAGCACCGTCGCGCCCTCGAACAGCTCGATGTTCTGGAACGTGCGCGCGATGCCCTGGCGGACCACGTCGTGCCGAGCCAGGCGCAGGATGTCCTGGCCGTTGAAGCGGATGCTGCCGCTGCTGGCGTCGAACACGCGCGTGATGAGGTTCAGCAGCGATGTCTTGCCCGCGCCGTTCGGACCGATCACAGCGAGGATCTCTCCCGCGCGAATCGAGAAGCTCACGTCGCGAACGGCCTTGACGCCGCCGAAGGACAGACTCAATCGCTCGACCTCGAAGAATTCGGCGCTCATCGATAGCGCTCCGATTTCATGTAGACCTTGGTCTGATGAGTGCTGCTCTTGCGCACCCACGGGAACTCGGCGAGAACCTTGCGAATGCGAACCCAGCGTGAATTGAGGCCGCCCGGCTCGAGCAGCACAAAGAAGGTCAGCACCGCCCCGTAGACGAAAAGCTCCAGGCCGAACTGCGCGCCGAGCCGCGCGGGCAGCATCTCCTTCAGCGAGGAGATGAACGACGGCAGGAGGCCGATCAGGATCGCACCGAGAATGGCTCCGCGCAGGCTTCCCAGTCCGCCGATGAACACCATCAAGACGAGCTGCAGCGACAGCGCCAGGCCGAACGCTTCCGGCGTGATGTGCTGCATCTGGTGGGCGAGCAATGCGCCGGCGAGTCCCGAGCAGGCCGCCGAAAGGCTGAAGGCGAGCACCTTGGTCCTGGCGACGTCGATCCCCAGTCCCTGCGCCGCCGCCTCGGAATCGCGAATGCCGATGAAGGCGCGCCCGGTGGCGGACCGCATCAGGTTGACCAGCAGGAGCAAGACCACCGCCAGCACCATCAGGCAGAGGAAGTAGAAGGCGCGCGGACCGCCGAGGCTGAGCCCGAAGAGGGTCGGATCGGGGACGGCCATGCCGCTGTGGCCGCCGGTGACGCTCTTCCAGCGGCCGAGCACATGCTCGCACACGATGGCAAAAGCCATGGTCACCATCGCCAGGTGCAGCCCCGACACGCGAATGGCGGGCATGCCGACGAGCAGGCCCCCGAGCGCCGCGCCGCCGGTGGTCAGGAGCAGCGACAGGGGCAGCGGCACGCCCTGGGTCAGGAGGATGGTGTGGATGTACGCGCCGATGCCGACGAACGCGGACTGGCCGAGCGACACCTGGCCGGTGAAGCCCGTGAGCGTCATGAGCCCGAGGCTCGCGACGCACATGATGAGGATGAATGTCGCCTCGCCGACGTGATAGGCCGGCAGCAGCCATGGTGCGGCCACCAGCGTCAGCGCGAGCAGGCCGTACGCAAGCCGCTCGGGCCTGCGGCGCAGCAGCCGCCGGCCATCCTCGAATCCCGTTTCGTAGCGTGCCATGGCGTCAGACCCTCCGGCCGTGGCTTTCGCCCAGGATCCCGCGCGGATACAGAACCAGAACCCCGATGAGCACCAGGTAAGGCGCCACGTCCTTGACGCCATCGGGCAGGTAGACGCCGGCGAACTGTTCGATGAGGCCGATGAGGAGTCCGCCGATGACGGCACCCGGCGCGCTGCCGAAGCCGCCGAGAACCAGGGCGGCCAAAGCCTTGAGCATGACGAACCACAGCCCCAGGTCGACCAGCGTGATGGGTGCGAGCAGCAGTCCGCACAGCGCGGCGATCGCACCGGAGATCGCCCACACCATCGAATTCAGCCGCTTGACACGCACCCCGCAGAGGTAGGCCGCCAGCTGGTTTTGCGACGTCGCGTGGATCGCGACGCCGAGCGTGGTCCGGCGCAGGAAGTAGTAGAGCAGGGCGGTGACGCCCATGGCGGCGCCGACGATCACCAGATTGAGTTCGGCCACCACGCTGCCGCCGATCTGCATGGATTGCCCTGTCCAGGGCGTGGGATAGCTGCGCGACTGCGGCCCGAACAACATGCTCACGCCGCCGCGGATCATGAAGCCGATCCCGATGGTGAGCATGACGCCCGAGAACTGGGGGCGCCCGGCGATCCTGCGCATGATCTTCGCCTCCAGGAGAAAGCAAAGAGCGGCGGAAATGCACAACACGAGGACGAAGCTGAGCCAGAAGGGAAGGCCGACGGCGACGACGAGACCCCAGCCGAGAAACGCAGACAGCATCACCACGTCGCCTTGTGCGAAGTTGAGGACCTCGGTCGCCTTGTAGCCGAGAACGAGGCCGAGCGCGACGAGCCCGTAGATGGCACCGCTGGAGATGCCTTGCACGATCAGCTGGGTCAGTTGCGTCATCGCATCATCCGTTCGAGTTAAATAACGATCGTTTGCTAAACGACGGTGAAATATAGGTTGGCGGTGGGGCAGCGTCAACATGGCGAGGCGGCTTTGCCGCAGGGAGAAACCCTTGGGTCACGCCGCCGGTGCTTAATGGAGTTCGAGCGTTTACCAAACGGACGGCATGCTATGATGAGTGCTCCACGATCTGCCGAGACCCACGCATGCGCTATCCGAAAACCCACAAAGAGGAAACCCGCAAGAAGCTGCTCGAGAATGCCCGTGCCATCGCTAAAGAACGCGGCTTTGGAACCACCGGCGTCGATGAACTGATGGCGAGCATCGGCCTGACCGGGGGCGCGTTCTATGGCCATTTCCCGTCCAAGGAAGCGCTGTTCGCCGAGCTCGTCGAACACGAGATCTCGAACAGCACCGAGATGCTGGCCGGAGACCGGGAATCACCGCCCGACCACGTCGCGAAGCGGTTGCGCAGCTATCTGAGTTCCTACCATGCGCTGCACCCGGAAAGCGGATGCGTCTTGCCGACCTTGGGTCCCGAGATCGCGAGGGCGGGGCCAGAGGTTCGTGCGGCGGTCGAGGAGGGCTTGAAACACCTGCAGAAGAGCTGGAGCTCGCGCATCGGCGATCCGGATGCGGCATGGGCGCTGATTGCCCAATGCGTGGGCGCACTGGTCCTGTCTCGCATCGTCGAATCCGAGCGCACCCGCAAGGAAATCCTGGGCTCCAGCCGGCGCTTCATCGACCAGACGCACGCGTTGGACCAGCCCTCCGCAAAGCCATCCAAAGCATTGTGAGAGCGGCGGCCGACTTTTGCCTGCCGTGGCCTTGGCCGCGGGCGTGTCTCGGTGTGACGAGCTGATCGGCAGCGAACGAAAAGGCGGCTCGCGTACGCGAGGCGCTTGACCCTCGCAAATCCTAGAACCCGCGACCAGGCGGCGGCGAAATGGCTCCGGTCGCCGTCACGGCCGCATCGAGCCTGCGGCTTTCCAGCTCAGGCGCCCTCGAGAGGCCGGTGACCTCGAGGATCTCCTTTTCGCCCAGCGTCTCCCGCTTCAGCAGCGCAGTGACAAGCGCATCGAGTTGCGCGCGGTGCTCGCCCAGCAAGCGCTTCGCTTCCTCGTGGCATTCGTCGATGATGCGCTGCACCTCGGTGTCGATCAGGTGCCCGGTTGCCTCGCTGAAGGGCTTCGCGGCGGCAAGACCCCGGCCACCCAGATACCGGTTCTTGCGCGGAGCGAGCTGAACCATGCCGAGCTTGTCGCTCATGCCCCAGCGCGTGACCATGCCCCGCGCCAACTCGGTCGCCTGCTCGATGTCGTTCTCCGCGCCGGTGGTGCGCGAGCCATAGACGAGCTCTTCGGCGGCACGTCCGCCCAGCATGCCGATGATGCGTGCCCGCAAATAGCCTTCCGGATAGTTGTAGCGGTCGGTCTGGGGCCGCTGGTAGGTCACGCCCAAGGCCTGGCCTCGCGGCACGATGGTGACCCGGTGCACCGGGTCCGCGCCCCGCACTACCAAGCCGAGGATCGCGTGACCGCTCTCGTGGTAGGCAATGCGCTCGCGGTCTTCCGGACTCAGCAGGAGCGGCCGCTCGGGTCCCAGCACGATCTTTTCGAGTGCGTCGTGAAAATCCTTCAGCGTGACTTGGCTCTGCTCGCGTCGGGCCGCCAGCAGCGCGGCCTCATTGACCAGATTCTTCAGGTCCGCCCCGGTCAAGCCTGGCGTCGTCGAGGCCACCTCTGCCAAGTCGACGTCGGCCGCGAGCGGCACCTGGCGTGTGTGCACCTTCAGGATGGCTTCGCGGCCGTTCTTGTCCGGCAGGTTCACGACCACGCGGCGGTCGAAGCGGCCGGGGCGAAGCAGCGCCTTGTCGAGCACGTCGGGCTGGTTGGTCGCGGCCAGCACGATCACGCCTTCGCGGCCTGAGAAGCCGTCCATCTCGGTCAGGATCTGGTTCAGGGTTTGCTCCTGCTCGCTCGCACCGCCGATCGCGATCTGCCCGCGCGCGCGGCCGATCGAATCGATTTCGTCGATGAAGATGATGGCAGGCGCATGCGCTCGGGCCTCCTTGAAGAGGTCGCGCACGCGCGCTGCGCCGACTCCGACGATCATCTCCACGAACTCGGACGCGCTCATCGAGAAGAACGGCACGCCGGCCTCGCCTGCTACAGCCTTTGCAAGCAGCGTCTTGCCGGTACCCGGCGCCCCGATGAGCAGCACGCCTTTGGGTGCCGAGCCGCCCAAACGCGTGTACTTCTCTGGCGACCGCAGGAAGTCGACGATCTCGACCAATTCGTTCTCGGCGTCGTCGATGCCCGCCACATCAGCGAACGTGACCCTGGTGCGGGACTCGAGGTCGTAGCGGCGTGCCTTGCTGCTGCCAAGGCCCATCATTCCGCCAATGCCCATTCCGCCGCTCTTGACTGCGCGCCGATACATCCAGACATAGAACAAGATGATCAGCAGAGCAGGCCCGAAGCCATACAGCAGGCTTGCCCACCCCGTCCCTGCCTGGATCGGCACTGCGCTGATCTCCACCTTGTGCTCGATCAGGAAGGACTCCAGCCCGGAGTCGACGAATGCAGGAAGCGTTGTCTTGAATGTGCTGACCGGCCTGGGTGCCACCTGGGGAAGATCGGCTCGGCGCGGTGCCCCGCTGTCCTGCTGCGGGGGCGGCCAGGTGACAGGCGCGGCGAATCGGCCCTCGATGTCGACGCCGCGGCTGTAGATCGAATGGACGTTGCCTTTCGCGACTTGCTCCCGGAACTCCGTGTAGGGCACGGTCGCCGGCGCATCGGCGCCGGGAAGCACCAGGCGCATCACCACATAGTTGGCTGCCAGGACCAGCAGGAAAACCACCCACGCCTTGCGCGGTGGATTCGCCGGCGGTTCCTTCGACTCGGGCGAAGCGCCCGGCGCCGCAGCGGGTGGAGGTGGTGCTTGACGATTCAACCAGCTCATCCATTCTCCAAACCAAAGCGATGATCGGCCGCTCTCAGAACTGGGGCCTGGCCGCTGCGGCGCTTTCTAGACGGCCCATGGCATGGTCTCCAAGGATGGATGCATCGGCATCGGATGTTTCCCGATCTTGGCAAAAGCCTTGATGCTCATGAGGGCACCGAACCTCTGTGCGAAGTCGATTTCGAAGCAACGCTCCATGTCGCTTACTGAATCAATTCGCGCGTTCTTCCCGTGGCGCAGGTTTCTTCACTCGGCAGCGCTCAAGTAAGACCGCACGAGCCGTAGCAGCTCATCTTCGATAGCCGCGTCGTCCAGCCGCAGCGGGCCGGGATTGTTCAGAACAATATGCACCAGCACGCCTGCCAGGGCTTGGTACGCGAAAAGAATGCGGCGCTCTCGCTCCCGTGGTTTCAAGTGCTTCAGGTAGGGCGCCAGCAACTGGACCAGCATGGCGCGGTATCTGTCCCCGGACTCCTTGATGACCTGCCACATGCCCTCGCGGCTGTGCTGGAGCGAGGCCCGCATCACACCGAAGTTGGTGCGAAAGTTGTTGATTGTTTCGTGAACGATGTCAGCGCACAGCGCATCGATCGATGACGCGCCCGCGGGATGACGTTCGACGAATGCCTGGATGGATTGCTCCGTCTGCATGGTCTGCACGCGCTGCATGGTGACGAAGAAATCCTGCTTGCTCTCGAAACGCCCGTAGAACGCGCCGACAGTGGTCCGTGCAGAGTCGCACACGAGCTCGATCGAAAGATCCTCCAACGATTTTTCCCTGAGCAGGTGCCGGCCGGCTTCGATCAGGGCCGCTGCCGTCCTCGCGCTGCGACTTTGTTGCGCCGGACGCATCTCGGGCAGCCGCCCCTCGGCAGACCAAGAGGAGAGGCGGTCGGCAAACGCCTGGGTCGGTGCACTCATGATCGGTCGATGCTACTTGACAACAGATAAATAGAATGAGAATAATCATTCTACTTTAGCGTGCTTTGCGGCCTGCATCTGGCGATGGCACGCGCTGGATTGAGTCAGTCGTGCGATTTCGATCGGAGGTTGCGCATGCTCGAGCGTCGTGAAGTTCTTGCGGGTCTGGCCGCCTTGGCAGTGGCCGGTCGTTCGTGGGCCCAGCCCTGGCCTGCCAAACCCATCCGGCTGATTCTGAACTTCCCGCCGGGCGGTCCCACCGATGTCGTGAGCCGCTATCTCGCGCAGAAGCTCTCCCCCTTGCTCGGCCAACCGGTGGTGGTCGACAACCGCAGCGGCGGTGCCGGCGCTGTCGGAATACTTGCCGCGGCCAACTCCGCGCCCGACGGCTATACGTTTCTCTACACGGCGACCACTGGCCTGGTGCAGGTCCCGCTCATCACCAAGGATGCCTCCTTCGACCCGCTGCGCAGCATCGTCCCGGTCGTCGGCATCGGAACGACACCCATCGCTCTGCTGGCGCACGAATCGCTTCCTGCGTCGGACTTTCCCGGCTTCGTCGAATGGGCGCGTAAGCAAAAGGGCGGCGTGGACATCGGCGGCGGAGGTCCGATCATCCAGATCGCGACAGCCGTGCTTTCACGCGAGACCGGTCTCAAGCTGATCTATGTTGCGTATCGGGGTACCGCACCGGTCGTGCAGGCAGCGCTTGGCGGAGAGATCAAGGCATTCTTCAGCACGCCCTCGCCGATGATCACAGAGCTCATGAAGACCGGGAGGCTCAAGGCCCTTGGCGTCACGTCTGCACAGCCCAGCCGGCTCGTCCCGGGTGCCGAGCCGATCGCACGGCACGTTCCAGGATATGAGCAGGATCTGACCTATGCCCTCTTCGCTCCCACAGGCATCCCGCCCTCCGTTGCAGAGAGGGTTGCCGCGGCAGTCTTGCAGGTATTGAGTGGACCGGGAGAGAGCGAGCGGTTCCTGGAGTTCGGGCTGAGTCTCAACCCGCTGCCCGCCGCAGAAGTCAGCCGCATCGCTGCGCGTGATGCAGAGACGATTCGAAAAACGCTCGAGACCACACCCGTCAAGTTCGGCGAGTGATCAAGATCTCGAGCTTCATCCCGACTTCCATGAAACCAGCAATCGTTGCAAGCCATCCAGGGACGGGCGAACCCGAGGTCGCTCGAGCGATGTGCACTGTCGGCGCGATGGCCGCCTTTGAGAAAAGCGCCCGCGCGCTATTTGCGCGGCGTCGGCCTGCGGACCTGCCAACTCACGCGGATTGCCGGCTGAACCAACAGGAGGATCGTCCGTCATGAGCAGTTCGACGAACCCCTCGAGCGCGTGGCCAAGACGGCCACGCCCAAAGGACGGGGCGCCCAACATCCTGGTCTTTCTGACTGACGATGTCGGTTATGGGGCCTGCAGCACCTTCGGAGGGCCGATCCATACACCTGCACTCGACGCGCTCGCCGCCCATGGTCTGCGCTTCACACAGTTCCACACCACGGCGATGTGTTCTCCGACACGCGCTGCCCTCCTGACCGGAAGGAATCCGCATCGCGTGAGCATGGGCCGGGTGACCGCTCGCCCTTCCTCTTATGACGGCTACACCAGCGTGATTCCGAAATCAGCAGGCACGATGCCGGACATTCTTCGCCGCGCCGGCTACAACACCGCGATGTTCGGAAAGTGGCACATCACCCCGGAATGGGAGATTACGCCGCAGGGGCCCTTCGATCGCTGGCCCACGGGAATGGGCTTCGAGTACTTCTACGGCTTTCTTGGTTTCGACACGAACATGTGGTCGCCGGACCTGGTAGAGAACACCACCTTCGTGCCAGGCGGCCAGGACACCCCGCTCAAGCACTTTGACGAGCGCATGGCGGATCGCGCCATCGATTGGTTTGCCCAGCAGCAGGCGCTGACGCCCGAGAAGCCTTTCTTTGCCTATATCGCCAGTGGCACGGCGCACTCTCCTCATCACGCCCCAAGGCCCTGGCTGGAAAAGTACCGCGGCACCTTCGACGAGGGATGGGACGAAGTGCGAAGCCAGACGTTCCGGACGCAGAAGCAGCTCGGCGTGATTCCGGCCGATGCCCTGCTGACCGAGCGCCCCGAGAACCTTCCGTCCTGGGACTCCTTGGACAAGGACCAGCGCATGTTGGCGAGCCGACTGATGGAGGCCTACGCGGCGGCACTTGATCACTTCGATCATCACGTCGGACGAATCGTCGACTTCCTCAAGCTGTCCGGACAGTTCGACAACACGCTCATCCTGTTCATTCAAGGCGACAACGGGGGGAGCGCGGAGGGTGGCTTCAATGGCCTGCTCTTCGAGCAGTCGTGGGCCAATGGCTTCGATGAGAAACTGGAAGACCAGCTTTGCCTGCTCGATCAGATTGGCGGTCCGGAGGCCTACAACCATTTCCCGGCGGCATGGGGGTGGGCAATCAACACCCCGTTCAAGTACTACAAGCAGGTCGCATCCCATTTCGGCGGCACTCGCAACGGACTGGTCGTCTCATGGCCTGACGGTTTCAAGGCGCGCGACGGGATGCGCAGCCAGTTCCACCACGTTGCGGACATCATGCCAACCGTGCTCGAGGCCGCCGGCGTCGAGGCGCCCGGGCAGATCGATGGCGTCAGGCAGGACTCGATCGACGGGGTCAGCATGCTCTATGCCTTCCACGACGAATCGGCTGCACCAAGGCGCCGTTCGCAGGTGTTTGAGTCGATGCAGAACTTCTCGATCTACAAAGACGGTTGGTTGGCCTGCTCCACGCCAGTCAACGATCCGTGGGAGCACTTCGCATCGCGCTCGACGACGGATGCCCACGAGCGAAACTGGGAGCTGTATCACGTGGATCGAGACTACAGTCAGGCCGTCGACCTTGCTCAGGCAGAACCGCAACGACTTCGGAGCCTGCGAGATGAGTTCTGGAAGCAGGCTGAATGGAACAAGATTCTTCCGATTCACCCTCCCTCTGCGGGTGCCGAAGGACGCCCGAGTCTGGGCGCCGGAAGAACTGAATTCGTCTTTCGACGCAGAGTCGGCAACATCCATGCGGATGCGGCACCGCACACCACCGGGCGATCGTTTCGCATCACGTGCGAGCTTGTGGTGAATTCCGAGGGTCGAGGTGTCATCGCCTGCCAGGGAAGCTCCATCTGCGGCTACTCGTTCTACATCCATGATCGACGACCGGTTTTCTACTACAACGCGATTCGACCACACGTGGCAAGAATAGAAGGGCTCGATCGGCTGAGTCCAGGGCGACACTCGATCTCGGTGGAGGTGCGGCTCGACGTCCGTGCGCCGGGATCCGGCGCCTCGATGCTGCTGGATGTGGACGGACATTGCGTCGCACGGGGGCGCATTGAACGTACCCTGCGGACCCTTCTCAATCAGAACGGCTTCAATGTCGGGCAGGACACGGTCTCTCCGATTTCTCCGGACTACACCATTGAAGACAGCGCGTTGGTGGGGGAGTTTTCTCACGTGACGTTTCAACTTCTCTGAGCCAGCGCTGCGATGGCCGGCATAACAGGAAGGAAGTAGCTCCATGACGTTCGCAATTGTTGCGCGTGATCCCCAGACCGGCCAGTTCGGCGTCGCCAAGACGACGCGCACCGTCGCCGCCGGCGGACTGGACCTGTACCGGCATGTACCGAAGCTAGGCCTGTGCCTTGGGATCAGCACGGTTGGGCGCTGCCACAAAGTCGGCGCCGTGATGATCGCCAATGCCATGAGTGCCGAAGGGGCCATGAAGGCAATGATCGGCTCTGACGAGTTCGCGTCGAACCGGCAGCTCGCGGCGATCGACAGCGAAGGGCGCATTGCCGCGTTCACCGGCGACGACTGCCTGGCCTACGCGGGCCACTACGTCGGCGACAACTTCGTTGTTCTCGGAAACGTGCTCAGCAGCCCCGCAACCATCGAGGGCATGAAGAAGGGTTACCACGACAGCGAGGGGCAGCCTTTCGCGCGCCGCTTGATCGCGAGCCTCGAGGGCGGTCGGGATGCGGGCGGCCAGCAGGGCGGCCAGCAATCGTCCGACATCGCAATCTTCGGCGATCGCGAAACACCGCTGCTGGACTTGCGCATCGACCTCAACGAGGAACCGGTGGCCGAACTGCTGCGACTCTACGAGATCTTTGCCCCTCGCATCCCGTACTACGAGTTGCATCGCAATTCGCCGCGCGGCCTGCCGCGCATCGATGACTGGCTCAAGCAGCAAGCCGCCAACTGAGGCGCCACGCTTCGATACCTTGGGGTCCGCGGCGACCGGGAGGCGGCGTGGCGGGAGTCAGGGCACTGCGCACGGGTGAGCGCGCGGCACCCCAGGCGTCGGAGAGGGGCGGGTCAATGAAAAGTGCTTGCCGTCGGTCATGACTCCTTGTCTTCATGCCAGCAGTCCTTGGCCAGCATCACCTCGTGGTGGCCACCGCCCGCCGGGATCATGGGAAAGCAGTTCTCCTGCGGCGCGACCTGAACGTCGAGGAAGAAGGGGCCCTCGGAGGCCAGGCATTCGGCGAGCGCATCGTCCAGTTCGCGCGGGTCCGCAACCCGGCGCGCGCGCCAGCCGAAGGCCTTTGCGAGCGCCACGAAATCCGGCAGCGCGGCGTTCCAGCTGTGGGAGAGCCGGTTGCCGTGGTTCAGCTCCTGCCACTGGCGCACCATGCCCATGTAGCCGTTGTTGCTCAGCACCAGCTTGATCGGTGTGGCGTGCTGCACGGCGGTCGAGAGCTCCTGGATGTTCATCAGCACCGAGGCGTCGCCGCTCACGCACACCACCAGCGCGTCGGGATGCGCGACCTGCGCGCCGATCGCGGCGGGCAGCCCGTAGCCCATGGTGCCCGCGCCGCCGGAGGTCAGCCAGCGCCGCGGCCGCTCGAAGCGAAGGTGCTGGGCGGCCCACATCTGGTGCTGGCCCACGTCCGTGGAGACGATGGCGTCGCGCCCGTCGAGCCGTGATTGCAGCGCGGTCATGAGCTGCTGCGGCATGATCTGGTCCTCGCGCGTCGCGAAGTCGAGGCAGCGCGCCTCGCGCCAGCGGCCGATGCGCTGCCACCACGGTGCGAGCCGACCGGCGGCGAACCCTGGCAGTTCGGGCAGCGCCAGCAGGGCGTTCAGCACGCGGCCGCAGTCGCCGACGATCGGCACGTCCACGCGCACCGTCTTGTGGATGCTGCTCGGGTCGATGTCGATGTGGATCTTCCGAGCGTGCGGGCAGAACGCATCCAGCCGTCCGGTGACGCGATCGTCGAAGCGCGCGCCGACATTGATGATCAGGTCGGCCTCGTGCATCGCGAGGTTGGCCTCGAGCGTGCCGTGCATGCCCAGCATGCCGACGAAGAGCGGGTCGGAAGCCGGGAACGCGCCCAGCCCCATCAACGTGAGCGTGCACGGCGCACCGGTCGCGCGCACCAGCCGCGCGAAGGCCGCGCAGGCCTCGGGGCCGGCATTGACCAGTCCACCGCCGCCGTAGAACACCGGCCGGCGCGCAGTGGAGATCAGGTCCGCCGCGCGCTGCAGGCTGCCGCGCGGCACGGCGACCTCGGCCTGCGCCGCGCGCGCACGCGTCGAGGGAGCCGGGGCTCCGTCTTCCGCGCAGCGCGCCACCTGCACGTCCTTGGGCACGTCGAGCAGCACCGGCCCCGGCCGGCCGCCGGCCGCGATCGCGAGCGCGCGGCGCACCGCGTCCGGGATCTGCGCGGCGGAGCGCACCTGGCAGTTCCACTTGGTGACGGGGCGCGACATGCCCAGCGCATCGCTTTCCTGGAAGGCATTGGTTCCGATGACGGCGGTCGCCACCTGCCCGCTGATGCACAGCACCGGCACCGAATCGCTCATCGCATCGAGCAGGCCGGTGATGGTGTTGCTCACGCCGGGCCCCGAGGTGACGAGCACCACGCCGACCTTGCCGGTGGTGCGCGCATACCCCTCGGCTGCATGCACGGCCGCCTGCTCGTGGCGAACCAGGATGTGGCGCAGCCGGGGCTCGCCGTGCAGCGCGTCATACAGCGGCAGGGCCGCGCCGCCGGGGTAGCCGAAGAGGGTGTCGACGCCGCATTCGATCAGCGTGTCGAGCAGCCGCTCGGCACCGTTGCGCAGCGCGCCGCCGCGGTTCTCCAGCGTGGGCGAAAGAAGAGATTGCATGGCGATTTCCATGCAAGGATTCTTTCGGGTTTGTCGCAGAATGTGCTTCTGAAATTCGATCGAAAAGGAGAATTACTTGAAGATTAAAAGGAAGAACTCAAAAACGGACGAAGAATTTTTCGACAAGATCGATATGGCGATCCTGCGTGCGCTGCTGCACGACTCGCGCCGTTCGCTGCAGGACATCGGCACCGAGGTCGGACTTTCGGCGACCAGTTGCTGGAGCCGCATCAAGCGGCTGGAGGCCGAGGGCGTGATCCGGCGCTACACCATCGACGTCGACCCCGCGAGCCTGGGCTACCGCGACTCGGTGATCGTGCAGCTCACGCTCGAGAGCCACACCGACGAAACACTCTACGAGTTCGGTCGCGTGCTCGCGACCATTCCCGAGATCCTGGAGGCGTACCTGGTCTCGGGCGACTACGACTACTACATCCGCATCGCGGTGCGCGACACGCGCGACTACGAGCGCCTGCTGCGCGAGAGGCTCTACAAGATCCCGGGCATCCGGCACAGCAAGTCGCACTTCGTGCTGCGCGTGCTGAAGGAGGCGAGCGTGCCGATCGAGTAGGAGGGATTCAGGCGCTGCGCCGTTTCATCCCGTTCAGCCGGGTCGGCGCCGGCTCCTCGGCGTCGTCGAGTTTCCCGACGGTGCTCTCGAGCTGCGAGAGCACGCGCAGTACGAAGTCGATGCCGCGCTTTCTTTCGTCGGGGCTGAACTGCTCCATCGCAGGTGCGAGCACCGAATGATCGGCCAGGTGGTCGATCGCGTTTTCGACCACCTGCAAGCCCTTCTTCGTCAGATGCACGAGGAAGCCGCCGCCATGCGTGGGGTCGGGCAGGCGCTCGGCATAGCCGGCCGTGGCGAGGCGGTCCACCTTCTTGGTGATCGCGCCCGAGGTCACGAGCAGCGCGCGGAACAGGTCGGTGGGCCGCTTCACGTAAGGCGGGCCGCTGCGCCGCAGCGCGAGCAGCACGCGCATGTCGCCGCCGCCGATGTTGTGACCCGGTGCCGCTACCGAAGGGCCTGGAGATGTCGCCGTGTTTCCAGGCGGCGGACCAAAGGCAAGCACGCTGCGACGGCTCACGAGCGGACGATGGCGGGAACTCTCCCCAATTCTCAGGGTGGTCCTGCGCTCAGCGCTCCAGCGCGCCACCGGCGAGCCATGCGGCGCCGCGGCGGTACAGGTCCTGCACGGCGTCGCCCTTCAGCATGGGCATGTCCATCTTGACGGTGTAGCCGATGCGGGTCTGGATCAATGCCAGGTGGCGATAGCCCTCGGGCATCGTGGCCAACGTGGCTGGGTCCAGCTTCACGGTCGCTGAGGGATCGACGGGGTCGATGCGGTCCTTCTCGTAGATGGGCTGGCGGTGCAGCAGCTTCCATTCGCCTTCGTGGCGCACGACGAAATCGTAGAAGCGCCCGGTACACACGACATCGCACAGCACCCCCTCGACCTCCCCGCGCTGCGAGATCGTCATCTTGGTCTGGGCGATGGCGCGATCACCCCGGACATCGATGGCCGAGCCGCCGAGGAAGTGAAGAATGCTCACCCCCTTGGCCCAGCCTTCCTTGGTGACGCGGATGAAATCCGCAAAGGACCCCTGGAACCAGGTCGCCATCATCACGCCCTCGGGATGCCAGACCGACGCGAAGCGGTCCCAGTTCGCCGGCGTCCCGCCAGACGGCCCAGCGCTCGATCATCCGGCGGATCTCAAGCTCGTCGTGCACGTCGTTCTCCTCGAGTGATTCGGTTGAAAGCCCATGGCAGCTCTGCAGTCCGTGCCACTCCTGCACTTTAGCTTTTAGGATTGCGGACACAAACTGCAGCGGCAGGAAATTAGATTTTCAATTTTCGGAAGTTGGATCGCTTTACCGAGCTTGCGCGCTTCATCCCTATTGTCGAATGCCCTGATGGCGGTCCTACTTCGTGCCGGGCTCGGTCAGCGGAAGATGTACAGGTCTGCCATGGGAATCACAACCCGCGTGCACCCGACGCGAGGAAGCCGCCATCGACCGGCATCGCGATGCCCGTCACATAGCGCGCGTCCTCCGACACCAGGTAAAGCACAGCCGAGGCGATTTCGCCGCAGGTGCCATAGCGGTTCATCGGAATCGCCTTCGAATATTCGGCGCGGAACTGTGCGGTGTGCAGCACCTGCGTCATCGGGGTGTCGACGGGGCCTGGCGCCACCGCATTTGCCGTGATGCCGTGCTCCGCCAGTTCCACCGCCATCTGCCGCGTCAGTGCGATCACGGCGCCCTTGGACGTGCCGTAGGCGGTGCGGCCGCTGCCTACCGCACGCATGCCGGCGACGGAAGCGATGTTGACGATGCGGCCCCAGCCCTTCTTCACCATCAGACGCGCCGCCGCCTGCGAGCACAGCAGCGTGCCGGTGACGTTGACGTTCATGGTCGCGAGGAAGTTTTCCAGCGGGAACTCGAGGAAGGGGAACACCTTGGCGATGCCGGCGGAGTTGACGAGGATGTCGCAGCGCCCGTGCTCGCGCTCGACCTGCTCGAATGCGGCGGTGATGGCCTCGGGCTTGCCGACGTCGAGCCGGACCGCGCTCGCCCGGCCCCCGGCAGCGCTCAGCTCGCGCGCCATGGCGGCCGCAGCCTCGAAATCGAGGTCGGCCACGAGCACCTGGTGGCCGAGGGCCGCCAGGCGGGCGCAGACCTCGGCGCCGATGCCCTTGGCGCCGCCGGTGACCAGGGCGACGCGTGTTTCGGAGGTATGGTTCATGACGAGGATGGAAGAAGGATTCAGAGGAAGCCGATCGAGATCCACGGCACCACCGTGACGATCACGAGGCCGACGAACAAGGCCAGCATGTAGGCGCCAATCGGCCGGATCCCTTTGTCGGGGCTGACGCGGCCGATCGCGCAAGCTGCGTAGTAGCCCACGCCGAAGGGCGGTGCGAACAGGCCGAGCCCCATCGCGAGGATGACCACCATCGAGTAGTGCACCTCGTGGATGCCGACGGCCCTGGCGATCGGAAACAGCAGCGGGCCGAACAGCACGATTGCCGGGATGCCCTCGAGCACGCTGCCGAGCACGATGAAGGCAATGACCGAGACCGCCATGAAGCCCGCGGCCCCGCCGGGCAGCGCGCGCATCGCTTCGCTGAGCGTGTGCGAGAAGCCCGATTGCGTCAGCCCCCAGGCCATCGCGGTGGCCGCGCCGATGATCAGCAGGATCGAGCCTGACAGGCTGGCGGTGTCGACGAGCATCGGATAGATCCGCTTCCAGTCGAACTGCCGGTAGATCAGCAGGCCGGCGATTACACCGTACGCGATGCCGATGGTCGAGACCTCGGTGGCCGTCGCGATGCCTTCCACCACCGCGGCACGGATGATGAACGGCAGTGCAATGGCTGGCAGCGCGATCACGAATGCCCGGCCGATTTCCGCACGGCTGGCGCGCCGCACGCCGCTCAGGTCTTCACGCCGATAACGCGACCACACCACCGCCACCAGCGTCGCGGCCAGCACGAGACCGGGCAGCAGGCCTCCGGTGAACAACGCGGCGATCGAAACGCCGGTGACCGAGCCGATCGTGATCAGCACGATGGACGGTGGGATGGTTTCGGTCTGCGCCCCGGTCGCCGACAAGAGCGCGACGAGGTCGCCTTCCGTGGCGCCGCGCTTCTTCATCTCCGGGAACAGGACGGGCGCGACGGCCGCCATGTCGGCCGCCTTCGAGCCGGAAATGCCGGAGACGAGGTACATCGCGCCAACCAGCACGTAGTGGAGTCCGCCGCGTACGTGTCCCAGCAGGCTGGCGAGGAACGCCACCATCGCACGCGCCATGCCCGTCATCTCGATCAGTTGGCCGAGGAAGACGAACAGCGGCACCGACAGCAAGATCAGGTGGCTGACGCCTTCGTCCATGCGCCCGACGACGATCAGCACTGGCGTGCGTGTTGTCAGCATCACGTAGCCGAGCGTGGCCAGGCCGAAGGCGAATGCAATCGGCACGCCGGCGAACACTGCCCCGGCGACGACGACCACGAAGAAGACCACCAGGTTGGCGTTGCCGAGTTGTCGCCACACGGGCTGCAGCAGCGTCATCACGACGATGATCGCGAGGACCACCCCGACGGCTGCCGCCACCTGCCGCGGCCGGCCCACCGCGGCCAGCCGCAGCACCGCCAGCAGGGCCATCGCGCCAAAGCCGGCGGCCATCGCGGCCACGCGCCAGGAGTTCTGCAGGTCCAGCGCCGGCGTGCGCATCATTGCCTCTTCGATCGCGTACTCCCAGGCATGCGGCAGGATGAGCAGCAGGAAGGCCAGCGCGGCCGCGGTCGCAATGACGTCGAGAAAGGCCCGCGTGGAAGGAGAGAGCTTGCCCACGACGGCCGTCATGCGCATGTGCTCGCCGCGCTGGAAGGCGATTGCCGAGCCCAGCATCGCCAGCCACAGGAACAGGATCGATGCGATCTCGTCCGACCAGATCAACGGGTGGTGGAACACGTAGCGCGCCACCACGCCGGCCAATAGAACGGCGATCTCGGCCGCCACCAGCAGCGCAACCGGGACGCCGAGCAGGCGACCAAACACATGCTGGGCGCGACTCGCCCAGGTTGCGACGACGCCGCGCTGCGAGTCGTCGCCGTGAGGAATCGAGGCGGCGTGCATGTCGGTCAGCCCAGCTTGCCGGTGTGCTTCTCGAGCAGGGCCCAGGCCTCGTCGCCATACTTCTGCTTCCACTCGGCGTAGAAGCCCGACGCGATCAGCCGCTCCCGGAACGGCCCGAGCTTCGGATCGTTGAAGGTCAGCCCCTTGGCGGTCAGCTCGGGCCGCAGCGAGGCGTTGAGCTTCACGCCATCGGCGCGCATGTCGAGCGCTGCCTGGTTCAGGTGCTTGGCAATGATGGGCCGCGCCTTCTCGGGCATGCGGTCCCAGACCTTCCGGTTCGTCATGCACCAATAGCCATCCCACATGTGGTTGGTCATGGAGCAATACTTCTGCACCTCGTAGAGCTTCGCGATCGAGATGATCGCCAAAGGGTTCTCCTGGCCATCGACGACCTTGGTCTGCAGCGACGAGTAGGTCTCCGCGAAGTTGATCGAGGCGGGCGCCGCGCCGAGGTGCTTGAACAGCGAGGTCCAAAGCGGGCTCACCGGCACGCGCATCTTCAGGCCTTTGAGGTCGTCGGGCGTGTTGATCGGCCGCACACTGTTCGTGGTCTGCCGGAAGCCCGAGCTCCACACGGTGTCCATCGCCATCAGGCCCACCTTCGGGAACTGCGCGCGCAGGTACTTGCCCAGCTCGCCGTCCAAGGCCTTGTGGACCGCGTCGTCATCCGCCCAGGCAAAGCCAAGACCCCACATCGACGAGATCGGCACCAGCTGCGACAAGACGTTGACGCCTGACACGGTGAAGAACTCCAGTCCGCCAGCGCGCAGCTGCGACAGCATGTCGGCGTCGTTGCCCAGCTGGTTGTTGGGGAAGACGTTGATCTGGACCTGGCCGCCCGTGTCCTTCAGGATGCGCTCGGCGGCCTCCATCGCGCGCACGTTGAGCGGATGCGTGGCCGGCAGGTTGGTGCCGAACTTGTAGGTGAATTCGGCGGCGCGCGCGAAGCGCGGCAGCACCAGCGCCGGTGCGCTGATCAGTGCGGCGCTGGTCACGAGGGCGCGGCGGCGGTCGATCGATGTCATGGTTGAGTCTCCTGTTGTCTATGGAAGAGATGGGCGAGCATCGGCGGTGCCGCGCAGCGCCTTGACGAAGTAGTCGGGCTGGCCCATCTGGCCGCCCTTGAGCGCAATTTCGAGCTGTGCCAGGTGCGGCTCGCGCGAGATGGCACGGCAAAGCGGTGCGCCCGGCGCAAGGCGTGCGAGCACGCGCAGCGCCTGCGGCGCGAGCCGCTGCGTGACATGGCTGGAGGTGTCGCCGCCCGACAGCAGCAGGCGCTGCAGCGGATGGGCGCGCAGCAGCCCGTCCACCAGCTGGCCCAAGCGCTGCCCCAGCAGGCGCCCCCCTTCGTGGCGGGCCTGCTCGCGGCTCATGCCCTGCTTGGCCAACGCCCCGAGCATCGCCTCGACGCGCGAATCCTGCGGCCCGCGTGCGCTGTGCAGCATCACGCTGCTTCCGGCGCGCAACGCGAGCAGGGCCCGTTCGGCGAGGCTGGCGAGTTCCGCATCCGGGTCGCTCCCGGCGACCAGCGCGGCGGCGTCGATGGCCAGGTCGGAGAAGCCGGCAGCCAGCGCCGCATCGATCTGCAGCGCGCTGAGCGGCGAAGCGCTACCCGAGACCGCAAGCACCTGGGGCACGCCGTCGAAGCGGTCGTGCGTGGTCGGGGCGGCCGGCAGCACGCCCGCCTCGCGCCACCACTGCGTCAGCGCGTACTCGAGTCCCGACCCACCAATGCAGAAAAGCGGCGTCTCGCGGCCGCGCGCCAGGCCGTCGAGCAACCGGCCGGTGTCGCTGAGCTGGCTGGTGGTCGTGCCGTCGAGCAGCACCGCGCCGCCGCTCGTGGAATCGACCAGGCCAACAAACTCCGCCGCCATCGCCTCGCGTTCAAGCGCGAACTGCGGCAGCGTGAATCCGGTGATTGGCATCGCGGTCTGCGCGCCGAGGTGCCGCGCCAGGTCGGCCTCGTGCATCGGCGTCACCGGGTGCACGCTCATGATCGGGTGGCGATCGATGCGATGCACGCGCCCATCGGTGCCCGAGCGGGCGAACAGGTTGCCGAAGGCGCAGTAGCGGCCCAGTGCGGGTGTGGCTGCCACGATCGGGATCGCGGTGTCGCCAAAGGCCGCGCGCGACAGGTCCATGACGCGACCGATGCTGCCGATGGCCGGCGAGCTGTCGAAGGTGGAGCAGACCTTGTAGTGCACCAGCTCCACGGGCAGCCGGGACATCGCGGCCAGCACGGGTGCGAGCTGCGCGCTCATCTCGGCCGGCGACATCGCGCGGCTCGCGCCCGCGACGCCGATCGCGTCGAAAGGCCCCAGTTCGCGCAGCGCCTGCTCGTCGGGCACGTCGAGGAACAGCGCGCAGTCGAGGCCGGCGAAGGCCAGCACCTCGAGCGCATCGGTGGAGCCGGTGAAATCGTCACCGTAGAAGGCGAACTTCATGCCTGCCTCTACAGGTTGCCGAAATGGACCAGCGCACGCCGCAGCGCGGGGTGCGATTCGGCGTAGGTGCCCAGGCCGATGCCGGCCACGGCCGCCTCCCAGCCTTCGCGCATGCTGGCCATGCCCGCGGCGATGCCATCGGGGTGGCCGATGATTCCCCCGCCGGCCAGGTGCATCAGGTCGACCGCACCGAGCGCGGCATACAGGTCGGGCGCCAGGCCCGCCCATTGACCCGACGAGAACACCGGCATCAGCGGCCGCAGCCCGGCCCAGGGCGACAGGCAGGCGCGCGCCGAGGCGACGACCGACTCGTCAGACTCCCAGAACTTGCTGCGGATGCCGTTGACGTGGAGGTGATCCACGCCGGCCAGACGCCACAGCTTCTGGTAGGCCTGGAACGAGAAGCCGAGCCCGGCATGGCGCGTGAATGCACCCCAGCCGTTGCGGTGCCCGTGGATCGGCAGCTGCGCGTGGCGCCGCAGGTGCTCGACGCCCGCGAATCCGACCCAGTTGACGCTCACCATCACGCAGGTGCCGCCCGCGGCCAGCACCGCGTCGTGGCGGCGCAGCATCTCGTCGACGGAACCAGAGATGTTGATCGCGTACATCGGCATGCGGCCCAGGCGGTCGGCATGGCGCTGCAGCACCGGCATGACTGCGCGCAGGCGCTCGTCGAAGGGGGCGTAAGGCGGATCGGCGATCAGCTCGTCGTCCTTGATGAAGTCGATGCCGGCCGCGCAGAGGCTGTCGACCAGTTCCGCGGTCTGGCCCGGCGTGAGGCCAATGCTGGGCTTGATGATGGTGCCGATCAACGGCCTGTCGTGGACACCGGCCAGGCGCCGCGTACCCTCGATGCCGAAAGCCGGGCCCGGAAAGACCGCGGCATAGTCCTCGGGCAATTCGAGGTCCAGCAGCCGCAGGGCCGTGACTTCACCGAGCTCGAACAGGTTGCCGGCGATCGTGGCGAGCAGCGTCGGCAGGTTCGCGCCCACGTTCTCGATCGGGAAGGCGATCTCGATCTCCGCCCGGTGGAACACGCCGTTGTGGCCGTGGCGCTCGACGAACGCACTGGCCAGCGTCGGCTCCAGCGCGGGAGGCAGCACGTCGATGCGGGTCACCCGGGCGCGCGAACGCTCCTTGAGCTGCTCGGTCTCGCCGGGCAGCGCGAGGAAGGTGCCACTGGACTGCTCGCCCGCGATGACTTGCGCCACCTTGTCGGCGGGGACGGAGCTCTCGACCAGATAGCGGGCGCGGAACTCGGGACGAGGTGCGGATCGGGGCATGGCGTGTGAGCTTTCTTGCGCAGGGCCCGCGGCCGATGGGGCCTGCAGGATGCTTTCAACGGGTCGGATACTAAGGAGCCACGGCACGTTCGGGCAATCGATATGATTTCGGCTCCATGTCAGGAAAGCTCACATCGCATGCGGGTTAACCCGGACTGCGGCACCCACCCCGGAGGGCTGCCATGCCTGCGCCGCGCCTGTCGCTGAATGCGCTGCGCGCGTTCGAAGCGACCGCGCGCTTGCGCAGCTTCAGCGCGGCGGCGGACGAGCTCTCCGTCACGCACGGCGCGGTCAGCCGGCACATCAAGGCACTCGAGGACGGGATCGGCCTGCCGCTGCTGCGCCGTGGCGCCAACGGCGCCGTGCCCACGCCAGAGGGACAGCGCCTCGCCGACGCGCTGTCGCGCGCGTTTGCAGTGATCCAGGTCAGCATCGAGGAGTTGCGTCCAGGCCCGCTGACCCTCTCGTGCTCCGAGTCGATCATGATGTACTGGCTGCTGCCGCGACTCGCGCGCTTCCAGGACGACAACCCCGACGTGGAACTTCGCTTCAACACGGGCGCTGGCGCGGTGGACTTCGTGCGCGACAACGTCGGCGTGGCGATCCGCCTCTCCACGATCGAGCCGCCGAAGGACGCCATTCGCGCTGACATCGTCACGGAGTGGATCGGTCCGGTGTGCGCGCCGCAGTACCAGCGCAGTGTGCGCGTCGCCTCGGTCGATGACCTGCCGCGCGCGCGCCTGATGACCACGCGCACGCGCCTGCACGCCTGGGACGACTGGCGCCACCACTGCGGCGCGCCGCTCGGCGAGCTGCGCATCGACGAATCGTTTGCGCACTTCTACCTGCTGATCCAGGCTGCGAAATGCGGTCTCGGGTTGGCCAACGTGCCGCGCATGCTGGTGCTGGATGACCTCAACAACGGCACTCTCGTCGCGCCCCTGGGCTTCGTGCCCGGGCCCAACAAGCTCTCCGTGTGGCTCGCCCCCCACCTCGCCCGGCGCCCGGACGCGACGCGGCTGGTGGACTGGCTGGCGGAGGAACTGCGCGTCAGCGAAAACGGTGGCGCCGGCGCGGCGGCAGCCGCCGGGTTGCGGCGGCCGCGCTAACGAGCCTCGCGCGAATCGATTCGACTGCTGAATCCCGTCGCACGTACCATGGCCACATGCCGGACTCGATCCCACCAGTGCAATTGGCCCATCCAGTCGTGCTGAACAAGCTCGGGGCCGAAGGTACGGTTTGGACGGTGGGCCATTCGACGCACTCCTTTGCCGAGTTCCTCGACATCCTGCAGGCGCACGCGATCGAGACCGTGGCCGACGTCAGGCGTTTCCCGGGTTCCCGGCGCAACCCACAGTTCGGGGCTGAACCCCTCGGCACATCCCTGGCCGCCCACCGCATCGACTACCACTGGTTCTCCGAGCTGGGTGGCCGAAGGCGCCCGGATCTTCTGGAGGTCGAAGGCTCCGCATGGCGGCATCCCTCGTTCCGGGCCTACGCCCAGCATCTGAAGTCGGAGGAGTTCGCCCAAGGACTGGCTTCGTTGCTACACGTGGCCAAAGCATCGCGCACCGCCATCATGTGCTCGGAGCTTCTCTGGTGGCGCTGCCACCGCAGGCTGATTGCCGATGTGATGGTGTTCTGCGGCTGGCAGGTGATCCACATCCTGGGAGCGACGGAGCACAACGAACACCGCCTTGCCGCGCCCGTGAGCGTCAGTCCTGAAGGGTTGTCCTACATCGCACCTGATGACGTCAAGTCCGTGGACTGCTGCTGAAGATGCATCGGCGACTGCGCCTGGCCGATTCTGTGAAGAACTCTGGAAGTCACGACGCGGCGCACCCCGCCATGAAGATCCACCGAATGAGGCAAAAGGTCACTTGGGCCTCGAGCGCCGCCAATGTCCAGGTGACAGGCCAGTGTGGCGCTTCATCGCCGTGGACATGTGGCTTTGACTCGAAAAACCGGTGGCGGCCGCAATATCGACCAGTGGCCGACTTGTCTTTTCAAGCAGTTGCCGGGCCGCGGCGATCCGTTGATCCATCACGAACTGGTAAGGCGTCATGCCGAGGCTGTTCTTGAACAGTCGAAGAAAGTGGAATCGGCTGGCACCGGCCGCTGCCGCGAGTTCGTCGAGGCTCAAGTTCTCGTGGAGTCGCCGCTGCACCAACTCGAGCACCTGCCGCTTTTGTATCGCTGTAAGGACGCCACGCTCACGTGTCGGTGTACGCCCTCCCGAAGCATGCTGGGCACATAGGTAGGCGGCCAAGCTGATGCTGAGCGACGTCGCATAGAGAGCGCCGTGCGGGCTACCCTCGCGGACCTCGTTGGCGATCAGCCGCATCAGCGATGCGAGTTGATGGTCGCTCAGTGTCAGGTTCTGTCGCAGCGTGCGACGGGATGTCAGCATCTGCTCCAGATCGCCCGCTTGATGGAGATCTGCAAAGTCGAGTTCGACGACGAAGCGTTCGGCCCCGGGCTCGCACTGCCAGCGCGTCCAGCTGACATCAAACTTGGGGGCAAACAATCCAACGGAGTTCGGCCCTGGACTGAAGTCGCACTCTTCGCCACGACTCCTGATTTGGCCGCGCGTGCGCCCCTTCAGGATCATGGCCAAGGCCGCATGTTCTCCGTGGTGCTTCCCCATCTCTACGGAAATCGCTTGGGACATGCCAACCCGGAATCCGGCCCAGGCTGCCAACTGCGGCTCGCGCAACAACGACGGCTCTCGAGGCACCGCCGGATCTGTGGTGAATGACATCGCCCTCAAGGAGGTGGGCAAGATTGGCTGCGATAGATCCTGGCCGCTCATCTTCTCGTCCTGGTGGCTGCGACAGTGGGTCCGAAGTCTAAGGGGATTCCCTGCGCAAGGATATGAAATCCGAGCAAGGGTTTGAAATACGAACCGGCATCCTTTCGCATACCGTCCCATACGTTGCCTTCAGCGGCAATCCAATGACACGTATACACCGGAGGAGACTGATGAGACGGATTTCCCTTAAGGCTCGGCGCACAGCAGGATGTGTCGCGCTTCTTCTTGCCATGCAAGGATTGGCCTCTTGCGGCGGCGGAGGCGGCGGTACGGGCTTCATCGGCCCGGTCACGACGGCGACGACGGCCGGCACGACGCCAGCAGCACCCACTGCCCAGGACGCTTGTGCTGGCATCTCGGGCATGAGCATCCCGGCTTCGATGATCGGCAAGCCGACCTCCGGCGCTATCGTTCAGTCCGCCACCTTCGTCGCCGCGGATGCGAAAGACAATACCAATGGCGAGTACTGCGCGGTGACCGGCATCATCGTGCCTGCCACGGCAGGCGCACCCACCATGGAGTTCCAGGTCAACTTGCCGACTCAATGGAATGAGCGTGCGCTGCATATGGGAGGCGGGGGCTACGACGGGACGCTCGTCACCGGCCTCGGCCCCTACGTTTCCCAGCCGAATGGCACTCCCAACGCGCTGAAGCAGGGCTACGTGACCTTGGGCGGCGATGGCGGACACAAGGGCGCCGTGTTCGACGGCACGTTCGCGCTCAATGACGAGGCGCTCCTCAACTACGGGCAACTGTCCGTCAAGAAGGTGCACGATGTCGCCATGGCGATCATCCAGAAGCGGTATGGTGCCAAGCCTCGCCGCTTCTATTTCATCGGCGGGTCGCAAGGCGGTCATGAAGGGCTCGACGCGGCAGCACGTTACGCAGCCGACTACGACGGCGTCATTGCGAACTACCCCGCCTACAACCTTTCTTTGCTTCAGCAGGCATCGCTTTACGTAGGCAGGGCGCTGTACGACAACGGCGGGGCAGGCTGGATCAATGACAACAAGCGCAAGCTGCTGGTGAACGCCGTGTATGCCGCCTGCGATTCGCTGGACGGCCTCAGCGATGGAATCATTGGCAACATTCAGGCCTGCAACGCAGCCTTCAATATCAACACCGTCAAAGCAACCCTGCGGTGCCCCGGCGGGGCAGACGCCGGTGACAGCTGTCTCTCCGATGCGCAGATCAACGCCATCGACAAGATCAGCTCGCCGTATGACCTAGGCTTCCCAATTGCGGGCCAGCAGGTGTTTGCGCGCTGGCCGCTGCTCGAGGGCGGAGACTTCTCGTTCTTCGGCGCAGGCAGCGCACTGGGATTCGCACCCGTACCAACCAGCGCCGCGACCCCGCCGGCGGACGCGCTGCTCTACACGATCGGCGCTGCGCATGCGAGGTATTTCGTGGCAAAGGACCCATTGCTGAACCCGCTGACCTACGATCCGGCGAACTACAAGGCGCGGCTGCAGGAACTGGGTGGCATCACGGAAGTGACGCAGCAGAGCCTCGAAGCGTTTCGCGCCAAGGGTGGCAAGCTGATCCTCACGCACGGCACGACCGATGGCCTGATCAGCCCGCACAACACGGAGGACTACTACAACCTGCAGGTCACGCAGTTCGGTCAGCCGGCGGTCGACAGTTTCATCCGCTTCTTCATGATTCCCGGGTTCGATCATGGCTCGGGCCGCTACAACCTGGGCTATGACGGGCTCGCCGTTCTGAGCAATTGGGTCGAGAACGGGCAAGCGCCCGACACGATTGCCTCGGTCGACAACAACGCGGCAGACCCTGCTGCCGCGCGCTCGCGTCCCATGTGCCGCTGGCCCCTGTGGCCCCGCTTCACGGGCGCGGCGGGGACGGAGAGCAACGCCTCGAGCTATACATGCACGGCATCCTGAGAGGCTGGTGAGCCTGCCTGTCCGTCGGTTTTCTCGAATGGCAGATGGTTGCCTTGGGCAATCGTCTGCTGCGGCTGCGTGAGACTCATGCCGGAACGATGCGCATCGGCAGCTTGTCGAGGGTGCGCATCTGGTTGATCGGGCGGTAGGTCGCGGGCGCCGTCAGCTCCATGCCGACGACGCGGCGGGCGAGGGCGCCGATCAGCGCCTCCGACTCCTGCCGAGCCAGCATCTGGCCGATGCAGGCGTGGATGCCGCTGCCAAGTGCCAGGTGATTGCCGGCGAGGGCAGGGCGGTCCACGTCGAAGCGGTCTGCATCGGCGAAGTGGCGCGGGTCGCGGTTGGCGGCGCCCATGAAGACGCCGATCTTGGTGTCTGCATCCAGCCGCACGCCCGACAACTCGGTTGCGCCGCGCGTGGTGCGGTAGGTCACCTGGAACGGGGTCTCGTGGCGGATGCCTTCCTCGAAGGCGGCCTTCACCTTGGCCGGCTCGCTGCGCACGCGCTGCCACTGCGCCGGGTTTTTCGCCAGCTGGTGCAGCGTGAAGCCGATGCCGGCGATGGTCGAATCGGTGCCGCCGCCCACGAAGCTGCGCACCACGTTCGAGGCGATGCCCTCGTCGAGTTCGCCGGCATCCTCGGCGCGGAACAGCAGTTCGGCGATCGAGTCGGGCATCACGCCTTGGCGCGACACGCTTTCCTCGAACCAGGCCAGGTAGGGTTGGGCGGCCTCGATCGCGCGCTCATACAGCGCGTTTCGGGGGCCGCTCTGGTTGAAGCGCATCTCGCCGATGGCCAGCGTTTCGGTGCGTGGCAGGCGCACGCCGACGGCCGCAGGGAAGGCCTCGAGGATGAAGCGCTCGGCGCAATCTTGCACCCCGTCGAACTCGCGCTGCTCCAGCAGATGGTCCACGAGTGCCTCGGCCTTGCGATCGAAGCCTTCCTTCCATTTGCGGATCACCAGTGGCGAGAGCAGCCGCGTCACGACTGTGCGGATCTTGGTGTGGTCCGGCGGGTCGGCCTCCAGCAGCCGGCTGGGAATGCGGAAGTCACCCGGTTTGCGGATGTCCTGAATGCCAATGCCCCCGGCATTGGTGAAGCGCGCGTGGTCGGACAGCACCGTCTTGGCTTCGGCATGGCGGCCCACGGCATAGACGCCGTGTGCCTTGATGAATGCAACTGGCCCGGCCTCGCGCAGCGCCTCATGGAACGGATAGGGATCGCGCAGCACCTCGATCGAATAAGGATCGATGTCCAGCACGGGCGCATCACGAAGTGCGTTGGCTTCGGCGGCGGTAGTCATGCACAGGCTCCTTGCTTGGGGATGCGAGGAATTTAGGGTTTGGCCGTGCGAGCGTCTGTCCCCTTTCCCGGGGACGACCTTGTCGATATCCCAGCGAATGCGGCCAGCCTGTCACTCGGCACGGGGACAGACGTCTTCCCTGCCCCTTGATTTACTTGTGCCACCGAATCCAACCCACGACTCCAGGAGACAACATGCGCGCTTCCCTCCTTGCCCTGCTGGCCGGCACCGCCCTCGCGGCCGCCGTGCCGGCGCAGGCCCAGAAGAACTACGGTCCCGGCGCCAGCGACACCGAGATCAAGCTGGGCCAGACGGTCGCCTACAGCGGCCCCGGCTCCGCCTATTCGATGGTGGGCCGCATGTCGGTGGCCTACTTCAAGATGCTGAACGAGACGAAGGGCGGCATCAACGGGCGCAAGATCAACCTGCTGTCGGTGGACGACGCCTACAGCCCGCCGAAGACGGTGGAAGTGACGCGCAAGCTGGTCGAGTCCGACCAGGTGCTGGCCATGGTGAACTCCATGGGCACCGCGGCACAGACCTCCGTGCAGAAGTACCTGAACGCCAAGAAGGTGCCGCAGCTGCTCTTCTACGCGTCCAGTCCCGGCCTTCATGATTCCAAGGCCACGCCGTGGACGGTGCCGTTCTCCTTTGCCTACGACATCGAGGGATCCATCTACGGCAAGTACATGGTCGAGGCCAGGCCCGACGCGAAGATCGGCGTGCTGTACCAGAACGACGACGTGGGCAAGTCCTACATCCGCGGCTTCCGCAAGGCGCTGGGCGCCAAGCAAAGCAACATCGTGAAGGAGGTCAGCCAGGAGATGAGCGACCCGACCGTCGACTCGCAGATCCTGCAGCTGCAGGCCTCGGGCGCGGACACGCTGGTGGTGTTCACCTCCAACAAGGCACAGGCGCAGGCAATCAAGAAGGTGGCAGCCATCGGCTGGAAGCCTTTCTATATCGTGCCCTACGTGTCCAGCTCGATCACTGGCGTGCTGACGCCGGCCGGTCTGGACAACTCGGTGGGCCTGGTCTCCAGCTATTGGTTCAAGACGCCGTCGGATCCGACCTGGTCCGATGACAAGGCCATGCAGGACTACCTGGCCTTCTTCAAGAAGTACCTGCCCAACGACGATCCGGGTGACACCACTTCGGTCTACACCTACATGGGGGCGCAATTGACGGCGCTGGCGCTGGAGCGCTGCGGAGACAACCTGACGCGCGAGAACCTGCTGAAGCAGATCCAGGGCCTGAAGGACGTCGAGCTGGGGATGCTGCTGCCCGGCATGAAGATCAACTTCCGCCAGGACGACTATTACCCGATCCGCCAGGCGCGCCTCGCCAAGTTCGACGGCAAGTCTTGGAAGCCGATGACGGAACTGATCACGATCGATCGCTGATCGATGCCCCAGTGAAGAGGCCGCGTCAGCGGCCTCTTTGTCGTTCACAACGGGCGGGCCTCGAAGTTCAAGCAATAGCCTGCGCTTCGCGAAAGCCCTCCAGCACCGCGTCGTCGACTTCGCGCGGCGCCACGCAGTCGCCGATGCGGCGCACCGGCAGGCCGCGCGCCTTCAGCTGGTGATAGAGCGAGTCATCGCTGGTGCGCAGCATGGACAGCACGACGGTGTCGGCAGCCAGCGTCTCTGCGGGCCCACCCAGCGTGCTGCGCAGGATCGCGTTGCCCGCCTCGATGCGCTCGACCGATGTGGAGGCGCGCAGCACGACGCCCGCTTGCACCACCCGCGGCATGAGCCATGGCCAGTCCAGCGTGGCTTCGAGCTTGCGGCCGAGCAGGCCATCGGCAGTGACGACGGTCACCTCGCGGCCCGCGGCTGCCAGGAGCCGTGCCAGTCCCAGCGGCAGGTAGTCGCCGTTGTCGTCGACGATCAGGACGCGTTGGCCGCAGCCCGACGGGTTGTCGAGTGCGCGAAGCGCGTCGACCACGTGCGGCAGCTCCGCCCCCGGGATGGCATCGCGGTCGGTGCGGAACATGGAGAAGCCGCTGGTCTGCCAGCGCGCTCCCGTCGCCACGATCACTTCGTCGGCCGCCAACGCTGCCACCGCGTCAGCCGTGGCTTCCTTGTTCAGGACGACGTCGACGCCGCGCCGGCGCACCGAGGCCTCCAGGTCGTCGACCAGGAAGTTCCACGAGGCATAGTCCGGAAGCAGGCCGGCCTTGCGGATCTGGCCGCCGAGCTGGCCGCTGCGTTCCCACAGCGTGACCTTGTGTCCGCGCTCGGCCGCGGTGTCGGCGAACTTGAGCCCGCCGGGACCGCCGCCGATCACCAGCACCTTCTTCGCCGAGGCGGCGGGGCTGGCCATCGCCACGCCGAACCGCAGCTCCCGCCCGGCCGCCGGATTCACCGTGCAGCTCACGTTCTGCCCGAGCCTGCGCCAGCAGCCCTGGTTGGCACCGACGCAGCGGCGCGTTTCATCGAGGCGGCCTTCCCGTGCCTTCTTCACCATCTCGGGATCGGCGATGTGCGCACGCACGAGGCCGACCAAGTCCGACTGTCCGCATTGCACGATCTCGGCCGCCTTCTCGAGATCGCGCACCGAACCCTGGATCAACAGCGGGATGCGGCCGCCGAGCGCTTCGCGCACGCGCGCCGCATGGGCCGCGAGCGGCGCCGTCTCGCCGCTGGACTGCGGCGGCACCAGCTTGTGGTTGTGGTGGTAGTCGGTGTGCGACAGGCACACGTAGTCGAACAGCCGCGCCTGCTCCAGCAACTGGAGCACGCGAATAGTTTCATGAGGTGTGGTGCCGGCTTCGCCCAGGTACTCGTCCAGGCTGAGCTTGATGCCGATGACGAAGTCGCTGCCGCAGCGCTTTCGCACCGCCTTTCCGATCTCCAGCGCAAGCCGCGTGCGCCGCTCGGTGTCGCCGCCCCAGGCGTCGTTGCGCCGATTCCAGTAGGGCGACAGGAAGTTGCTCAGCAGGTAGCCGTGCGAGCCGTGGATCTCCACGCCATCGCCGCCACCCGCCTTCACGTTGGCGCAGGTGGCCGCGAAGCCTTCGATCACCTCGCGGATGTCATCTTCCTCCATCGGCTTGGGGCTGGCCCGATGCACCGGCGAAGGAATTTGCGAAGGCGCCATGACCGCGCCCCACAAGCCGATGTCGTCGGTGCGCCGCGTGCCGCTTGCGCCCATGTGCGTGACCTGCACGAACACCGGCACGCCCAGCTGCCTGCTCGGCGTCACGAACTTGTGGACCGCATCGGTCCAGGCCGGCTCCCACGGCGAGACGCCGGCGCGGGCGCTGGCCGGGTGCACGTGAAAGCCGTGCGTGACGATCAAGCCCACGCCGCCGCGTGCGCGCTCGGCCAGGTAGGCGCCGTACTCTGCCGGCGGCAGGCTCACCTGGTGCGCGGGCAGGTAGATCCGGTTGCGCGCCTGCAGGTGGCCAATGTCGATCGCGTTCCAGAGAACGTCGAGCTGCTGCATCTTCACGCCCGCGTCACGAGAAGCACATGCCGCCGTTGACGTCCAGGACGGCGCCCGTGGTGAAGCTGGCGCCGCGCGAAGCGAGGAAGGCGGCCGGCCAGCCGATCTCGTCCGGCTGGCCCAGGCGTTTCATCGGGTACTGGTCCACGGTGAAGGGCTGGTTGGCGGAGACCAGCAGCGGCGTGAGGATCGGTCCCGGGGCGACGCCGTTGACGACCACGCCGGAGGCCGCGGCCTGGCGCGCGAAGTAGCGCACCAGGGCCGACAGGCCGCCCTTCGATGCCGCGTAGGCGGGCTCCACCGCGAGGGTCGAGCCGGCATTGCGCGCGGCCATCGAGCTGGTAAGCACGATGCGGCCGCTGCCGCGCTTCATCATCGCGGGCAGCACAGCGCGCACCAGGTTGATCGGGCCCTTGACGTTGATGGCCATCGTGCGCTCGAAAAGCTGTTCCCACTCGTCGCCGCCGTCCAGCCAGTCGCCCTTGACGTAATAGCCGCTGGTGTCGATCAGCGCATCGATCGGGCCGATATCCTCGACCAGCGCGTTGACGTCCTTGCGCTTCGTGTTGTCCAGTGCGGCGGCGCGGGCTTTCAGCTCGCCGGCCAATTCGGTCGGCGCCTTCAGGTCGGCGATGAACAGCTCGGCGCCCAGGGCGGCGCAGACGCGCGCCGTGGCGCCACCGATGGCGCCGCCGGCACCGGTGATCAGGATGCGCTCGCCGCGCAGGTCGAACAGGTTTTTCATGGTGATTCCTTCGAGAGAGTTATTCGGGTTGGCTGTAGGCGCCGGCTTCCATCAGCGCGCGCGATCCCAGGTCGGCGCCATTCCAGCGCGTGAAGAAGCCGGCAGAGCTGCCGCCGTCCACGGTCATGACCGAGCCGGTGACGTAGCTGGCAGCGTCCGACAGCAGGAAGAGGGCGGGGCCCGCCTGCTCCTGCGGCCGGCAGAGTCGGCCGAGCGGGTTGCGGTCCACCATCGCGTACTGCAGATGGTCCGGCGGGATGTTGGCCTTCAACAGCGGCGTGTCGACCACGCCGGGCGCCACCGCGTTCACGCGCACGCCGAAGCGGCCCCATTCGATGGCCAGTGCGCGGGTCAGGCCGATCACGCCGTGCTTGGACGCGCTGTAGTGCGCGCGTCCCGCATGGCCGCCCAGGCCGTCGATCGAGGTGATGGTCACGATCGCGCCGCGCTTGCGTTCCACCATGCGCTTGCCCACCGCCTGCACCGAGCGGAACATGCCGGTGAGGTTGACGTCCAGGCAGCGGGTCCAGATCTCGTCGGGCATCACGTGGGCGGCCGAGGGCGGCGAGATGCCGGCGCAGGCCACCATGCCGTCGATGGCGCCGAGCGCCTGTTCGACACGGGCGACGCTCGCCTCGCACGCGGCGGGATCGCGCACGTCCAGCGTCTCGGCCACCGCCTTGGCTCCGAGGTCACGCAGCTCGATGGCAACCTGTTCGGCCCGTTCCGCGACTGCGTCGACGACTGCCACCTTCGCGCCGCCGCGCGCAGCTTCGAGACCGATCGCGCGGCCGATGCCGCTGCCGCCCCCCGTGATGAAGATCACGCGGCCCTGCAATTCGTAATCCATCACGCCACCTCTGCCAGTCGCTTCTGTTCGACCCGGGCGCGGCCCTGGGCGATGTGGCGCGCCGCGATGTAGCCGAAGGTCATGGCGGGTCCGATGCTGCTGCCGCCGCCGGGGTAGCGGCCGCGCATCATCGAGTTCATGTCCAGTCCGGCGGCGTAAAGACCGGGGATCGGCTGCCTCTGCGCGTTCAGCACCTGGGCGCGTCCGTTGGTATCAAGCCCGCCCACCGTGCTCAGGTCGCCCGGATAGAGCGCGACGGCGTAGTAGGGACCGACGCCCACCGGGGCGACGCCGGGATTCGGCTGATGCGTCTGGTCGCCACGGAATTTCGAGTGCGCGTCCACGCCCTTGCCGAATTCCGGGTCTTCGCCGCGTCGTGCCGCTTCGTTGAAGCGCTGCACCGTCGTTTCCAGCTGGAGCGCGTCGACGGCGATTTTCTGCGCCAGCTCCGCCAGCGTCGCCGCCTCCACCAGGTAGCCGGCATCGACGAAGGGCTGCGGGTTGAAGGGGTGCGGCCGCGCCAGGCCCAGGCCGTAGCGGCGGACGAAATCGCGGTTGGCGATCAGATGCACCTTGGTGAAGCCGCGCTCGTGCATGGTGCGCACGAAGGTCTGGTAGGACGTGCCCTCGTTGACGAAGCGACGGCCTTGCGGGTCCACCGCGATACAGCCCGGCATCGCGCGGTCGATGAAGATGTGCGGGTACTTGACGACGCTGCCGTCCGGTTTGCGCAGCAGCGACACCGGCGTCCAGATGCAGTCGCCCGCGTGCGCGAGGTCGTGCACCGCACCGGCTGTAAGGCCCAGGTGGATGCCGTCGCCGACGTTGCCTTCCGGCTGCAGCGAGTGATGGTGCTCGGCGAAAGGGATGTACCTGGCGCGCATCTTGTCGTTGGCGCCATAGCCGCCGGTTGCCAGCAGGACGCCGCGGCGCGCCTGGATGGCGATGCGGTGGAAATCGCGCTGCACCAGCACGCCGCGCACGGCGCCTTCCTCGACGATCAACTCCAGTGCGGGCGTGTTCTTCCACAGTGTGACGCCGGCGCGGATCGCCGAGTAGAACAAGCGCGCCGCCAGCGCATTGCCGTTCACCAGCCGGGTCCCGCGGCCGTGCCGCACCTTGTCGACAACGAAGCGGCGCATCACCTTGGCGGTGTGCCTGAAGCCGGCCCAGCTCTTCAGCGCATGGCGCATCGGGTGGATGTCGGCGCCTTCGACCTGCATGCTGCCGAACAGCATCAGCTGCGGCAGCGGCATGCGCAGGTCGGCCAGGCGTTCCCCGAGCAGGCGGCCGTCGAACTCCGGCGTCAGCAGGGAGCGGCAGCGCGCGGCGCCGGGCAGATCGCTTTCGTAATCGGGCAGGGGGAAGGGCTTGAAGCGCACATCCGAATGGCGCTCCATGAACGCGAGCATGGCAGCGGCGTTGTCCAGATAGCTGCTGACCAGGTCTTCGTCGAAGGCCTCCCCCAGCACGGCGCGCAGGTAGGTTTCGGCCGCGGCGCGGCTGTCGTCCAGGCCGATCTGCTTCATCACGTGATTGCAGGGGATCCAGGGGGCACCGCCGGAATAGGCCGTGGTGCCGCCGAACAGCCCGGTCTTTTCCACCACCAGCACTTCGAGTCCAAGCTGGCGTGCGGTGATGGCGGCCGTGAGGCCGGCGGCGCCGCTGCCGATGACCACGACGTCGGTTTCGATCATGGGAATGCCTTTTCGGGTGAGTGCTGCGCCGAATGTGACAGCGGCTTCCCGGGGCGTCTGTCCCCATGGCAAGGGACAACGCAGCGCAGTACCACCGGCAGGGGACAGACGCCTTCCTTCCCGGCACGAATACTCCTCCCATGTCTTCCACCTCCCATGCCCTGCTGCGCGTGAGCGACCTTTCAGTGCGCTTCGGCGGCATCGTCGCGCTCGACGGCATTTCGTTCGACGTGCGCCGCGGCGAGATCTGCGGCGTGATCGGACCCAACGGCGCCGGCAAGACGACCCTCTTCAACTGCCTGAGCCGTCTGTACACGCCCGCGGCCGGCACCATCACCTTCGACGGCGCCGACCTGTTGGCGAAACCGCAGCATGCGATCGCCGCCGCCGGCATCGGCCGGACCTTCCAGAACGTGGCGCTGTTCCCGGCCATGACGGTGCGCGAGAACGTGATGGTCGGTCGCCATTGCCGCACCGGCACCGGCTACCTGGCCAACGCGTTCCGCCTGTCTGCGGTGCGGCGCGAGGAGGCCGAGGTGCGCCAGTGCACCGACCGCCTGCTGACCCTGCTGAACCTCGACGACATGGCCGAGACGCCGGTCAAGTACCTGTCCTTCGGTACCCGCAAGCGTGTCGAGATGGCGCGGGCGCTGGTGGCCGAACCGAAGCTGCTGCTGCTGGACGAGCCGGCCGCGGGCCTGAACCATGAAGAGGTGGATGCCTTGCGCCAACTGATCGTGGACGTGCGCGATCTTTTCCAGGTCACGGTGCTGCTCGTGGAGCATCACCTCAATCTGGTGATGCGCGTGTCCGACCAGGTGGTGGCGATGAACTTCGGCCGCAAGATCGCCGACGGCCCGCCCGCGCAAGTGCAGGCGGACCCGGAGGTGGTGCGTGCCTATCTCGGAACGGAGACCGCCTGATGGCCGCCCTGCTGGAAGCGAAGAACGTCGAGGCCTTCTACGGCCCCACCCGCGTGCTCAAGGGCATCAGCTTCGAGGTGGCCGAAGGCGGCGTCACCACCATCCTCGGCGCGAACGGCGCGGGCAAGACCAGCACGCTGCGCGCACTCAGCGGCCTGGTGCGGCGCACCGGCGAGATCCGCTTCGCGGGCCAGCGCATCGATGGCTACACCACTGAGAAGACCGCCGCGCTCGGCATCGCCCATGTGCCCGACGGCCGCGGCACGCTGGTCAACATGACGGTGGAGGAGAACCTGCGCGTCGGCGCGTACCTGCGTCGCAGCAAGCGGGAGGTCGAAGAGGGCATGGAACATATGTTCAGCTACTTCCCGCGCCTGCGCGAGCGCCGCCAGCAGCAAGCCGGCACGCTCTCCGGCGGCGAGCAGCAGATGCTGGCGATCAGCCGGGCCCTGATGCAGCGCCCCAGACTGTTGCTGATGGACGAGCCCTCGTTCGGCCTGGCGCCGCTGGTCATCCGCGAGATCTTCGACATCATGCGCGTCATCAACAAGCAGGAGGGCGTGAGCATCCTGCTGGTGGAGCAGAACGTCGCCCGCGCGCTCGATCTGGCCGACCACGCGTGGCTGCTGGAGACCGGGAGCACCGTGATCTCCGGCACAGCCGGGGAGCTGCGCGACAACCAGCAGATCCGCCGCTCCTACCTCGGTTTCTGACTCGCAAGGACGCACGCATGTACAGCCTGCTGCAACAGCTCGCCTCGGGCATCGCCATGGGCGGCATCTATGCCTGCCTGGGGCTGGCGCTGGTGATGATCTACCAGTCCACCCACCACATCAATTTCGCGCAGGGCGAAATGGCGATGTTCTCCACCTTCATCGCCTTCCTGCTGCTCAAGTGGGGCCTGCCTTACTGGGCTGCCGCGCTCGCTACGATGGCCTTCGGCTTCGTGGCCGGCTTCGCCATCGAACGCCTGGTGCTGCGGCCGCTGGGCGACGTGCCGGAGCTGTCGGTGATCGTGGTCTTCATCGGCCTGTTCGTCGGCATCAATTCGCTGGCCGGCTGGATCTTCGGTCACCAGCTGGAACCCTTCCCCAGTCCGTTCCCGGACAAGGTGCCGGGCGGCACGACGCTGATCTCCGGCCACGAGCTGGGGACCGTCGTCGTGGTCCTCCTGGTCATGGGAATCCTCTACGCCTTCCTTCGCTTCACCAAGGTGGGCCTTGCGATGCGCGCCTCGGCCGAGAACCCGGTGTCCTCGCGCCTGGCAGGCATCCCGGTGTCGCTGATGCTCTCGCTCGGCTGGGGGCTGTCGGCCCTCATCGGCGCAGTCGCGGGGCTGATGGTGGCGCCGGTGGTCTTCCTCGAGCCCAACATGATGGGGGGCGTGCTGATCTACGCCTTCGCGGCGGCCCTGCTGGGCGGCATCGACAACCCCTGGGGCGCCGTGGCGGGCGGCCTGATCGTCGGCGTGATCGAGAACCTCGCGGGCACCTACGTGGTCGGCACCGAGCTCAAGCTCTCGCTGGCCTTGGTATTGATCGTCGGCGTGCTGCTGATCCGGCCCTCCGGCATCTTCGGCCGCAAGCTGGTGGCGAGGGTCTGAGCATGTCGACACTGCCCGTTTCCTCCAGCCAGCCCTCCCGCTCGGCCGCGCCGCCCGCCGTTGCCGAGGGATGGTCGTGGCGTCCGGTCGCCGTCGGCGCCCTGGTGCTTGCCGCGCTGGCCGTGCCGTTCGTGCTGTCCGACTACCGAATCTTCCTCGCGACCATGACGCTGATCTCGGCGATCGCGGTGCTGGGGCTGAACATGCTGGTGGGCTACAACGGACAGCTGTCGCTGGGCCACGGCGCGCTCTACGCGCTGGGCGCCTATGTGACGGCAGTGCTGATGGAGCACGGCGGCTTCGCCTGGTGGGCGACGCTGCCGGTGTCGGCCGTCGTCTGCTTCGCCTTCGGCTTCCTGTTCGGCTGGCCGGCGCTGCGGCTCAAGGGCCACTACCTGGCGCTTGCCACCTTCGCGCTCGCGCTGGCCACGCCGCAGTTGCTCAAGCACAAGGCGCTGGAGCCATGGACCGGCGGCGTGCAGGGCATCACCCTGCTGAAGCCGGAGGCACCCTTCGGGCTCGGGCTGTCGGCCGACCAGTGGCTCTACCTGGTGGTACTGACGATGGCGGCCTTGCTGTTCCTGTGCGCCCGGAACATGCTGCGCGGCCGGCTGGGCCGGGCCACCATCGCCATCCGCGAGCAGCCGATCGCCGCCTCCGCGATGGGCATCAACGTGCCCTACATCAAGGCCATGACCTTCGGCATCAGTGCGCTCTACACCGGCGTGGCCGGCTCGCTGGGCGCGATCGCGACCGCCTTCGTCGCGCCGGACAGCTTCGGCATGTTCGTCTCGATCTTCTTCCTGGTCGGTGCCGTGGTCGGCGGTCTCGGCACGATCTCGGGCGCGCTGGTGGGAGCCGCCTTCATCCAGTTCATTCCCAACGTCGCCGACCAGATCTCCAAGTCTGCGCCCTCGGCCATCTTTGCCGCCTTCCTGATCCTTTGCATGTTCCTGATGCCGCAGGGCTTCGTCGGCCTGTTGCGCGCCGGCCTGCGCCGCCTGCGCACCCGTGGCCAACGTGGCCAACGTCCCCGGCGAGGGGACTGACGGCGGCCCCCGCCTCAACGAAAGTCACCACCATGCCCCGCGTCATCTACATCCATCCCAACGGCGAGCGCGACGAAGTCGAGGTCGCCAACGGCCAGAGCCTGATGCTGGCCGCCACGGCCAATGACTTGAACGGCATCGTCGGCGATTGCGGCGGCGTGATGAGCTGCGCCACCTGCCACGTGATCGTGGACGACGCATTCGCCGCGCTGTTGCCGCCGCCGGTCGATACCGAGCACCAGATGCTGGACTACACCGCCGCACCGCGCGAAGCGGGCAGCCGGCTGTCCTGCCAGATCGTCATGACCGACGCGCTCGACGGCATCGCCGTGCGCATCGCCGATCCACAACTGTAAGAACCGAACCTAACCGGAGATTGCTCTCATGCAAACCACTGCCCCCCATCCCGGCGCCAAGCCCAAGGTTGCACTGACCCCCAACCCCGGCCTCACGCCGATGATGCTGAACCACGCGGCCTGGGTGACGCCGGACGCCGCAGCCACCACGGATTTCTATACACGCATCATGGGGATGGAGCTGGCCAGCACGGTGCTGGACGACAGCGTGCCCTCCACTGGCGACGCGATTCCCTACTTTCACATCTTCTTCCGCATGGGCGACGGCTCCACGCTGGCCTTCTTCGAGGCCCCCGGCGTGCCGCCGCCCTCCAAGGCGAGCCATCCTGCCTACGACATCTTCAACCACATCGCGCTGGAGGCGAAGGACCGCGCCGAGGTGCTGAAGTGGCACGAGTGGCTCAAGTCGCAAGGCATCGACGTGATCGGGCCAACCGACCACAAGGGGCTGATCCTGTCGATCTACTTCCACGACCCTGCCGGCATCCGGCTGGAGATCACCACCCCGCTGGACAAGCAGTGGAACCGCCACACCGAGAAAGGCTACGCCGATCTGAAACTGTGGGAAGACTGCAAGGAGAAGGCCAAGGCCGAAGGGCGCGACGTGCCGCAGGCGCTGCTCGAGCTCATCAAGGACGTGCGCAAGCGCTACGCGAAAAAAGAGCCGGCATGAGACACCGGGCCGCTCCCAAGGCGAATACCGCAGTGCGTAGCACGGAGGCGATCCAGTGACCCCGATCGAACTGCGCCCGCTGTTCACGATCAAGGCCGAGGTCGACGCGCCCGCTCAGCTGGTGGGTGCCGTGCCGCACGGCTACACGCGCCGCGTGATGTGCGTCAGCGGCGGCCACTTCGAGGGCGATCGCCTGCGCGGCCGGGTGCTGCCGGGCGGGGCCGATGTGGTGCTGGAGCGGCCCGATGGCGGCCTGCATCTGGACGTGCGCCTGGTGCTCGAAACCAGTGCCGGCGAATTGATCTACATGACCTACAGCGGCCGCCGCAATGGGCCGACGCCGGAGATCATGAAGAAGATCGTCAACCGCGAGCCCATTGCGCGCGGCGCCGATTACTTCCGCGTCGCGGTGCAGTTCGAAGCGGCCGCGCCAGGGCTGCGGTGGCTGAACGACAAGATCGCCATCGGCACCGGCACGCGCGAGCCCAACGGGCCCGTGTACGACATCTGGGAAGTGGCATGAAGCGCTTTGCCGGCCGTCCGGCCATCGTCACCGCCGCGGCCTCGGGCATCGGCCGCGCCATCGCGCTGCGGCTGCACGAGGAGGGCGCGCAGGTGCTGGCGGTCGACATCAACGACGAGGGCCTGGCCGCGCTGCCGCGTTCGGAAACGCTGCGCACCTTCGTCGCCGACGTGACCGCCGAGGGGGCGCCGCAAGCGATCGTCGACGAGTGCCTGCGCCACTTCGGCGCCATCCGCGTGCTGGTCAACAACGCCGGGCTGGGCAACTGCCCGCCCTTCCACGAGACCACCGACGCCGACTACCAGAAGTTCGCCGACATCAACCAGAAGGCGACCTTCCTGATCACCCGCGCCGCCCTGCAGGCGCTGATCGAATCCAGAGGGGTGGTGTTGAACATCGCCTCCACGCTTGGGCTGGTCGGGTACCGACGGCAGGCCGTGTATTCGATGGCCAAGGCCGGCGTGATCGGCCTGACCCGCAACCTGGCCGCCGACTACGCCGACCAGGGCATCCGCGTCAATGCCATCGCGCCCGGCATCATCGCGACGCCGCAGACCGCGGGCCGACTGAACACGGCGCGCTTCCACGCCACGATCGTCGGCACCACGCCGATGGGCCGGCCCGGCAGGCCCGAAGAGATCGCCGGCGCTGCCGCGTTCCTGTGCAGCGACGACGCCGGCTTCGTCACCGGCCAGGTGCTGGCCGTGGATGGCGGCCAGACCTCCAGCGCCTACATCAGCGACGCGCTGGTGCAGTGCTGGGTGGACGCGCATCCTGACCACTGAACTCCAGGAGACTTTCATGCGCATCGCACTCGTCACCGGCGCCGCGGGCGGGCTGGGGCTGTCCAGCGCCCGCAGGCTCGCCGAAGACGGCCTGACCCTTGCCGTGGCAGATCTGCACGCGGAAGCCGCCGAACGGGCCGCCGCGACGCTGCCTGGCAAGGGCCACATCGGCGTGGCCTGCAACGTGGCCGACGAAGGGAGCGTTCGCGCAGCCTTCGATGCGGTGGAACAGAAGCTGGGCCGCATCGGTGTGCTGGCGTGCTTTGCCGGCATCCTCAGCGCCCATCCGGTGCCAGGCCGCTTGCCCACCGTGGACATCACGCTGGAGGAGTGGAACGCGGTGATGCGCGTCAACGCCGGCGGCACCTTCCTGTGCGTGCGCGAGATGCTGCGCCGCTCGGCCGGGAGAACCATCGAACACGGCCGCATCGTCACCGTCGCCTCGCTGGCCGGGCAGATGGGCGGCATGCAGAGCGGCTCGGCGTACAGCGCATCCAAGGGCGCGGTACTGGCCTTGTCGAAGGTCGCGGCGCGCGAAGCCGCGGCCATGGGCATCACGGTCAACACGGTCGCGCCCGGACCGATCGACACGCCGATGCTGCACCAGACGGTGCCCCCCGGCAGCGGCGACGGGAAATACCTGGGTACGGCCGCGGTGCCGCTCGGGCGCATCGGGCTGCCGGAGGAGATCGCTGCCGCGGTGTCCTACCTGGTGTCGCCCGGCGCCGCCTTCGTGACCGGCGCCACCCTCGATGTCAACGGCGGCATGCTGATGCGCTGACAGGAGCACCACAAATGAATACGACTGCAGTCTGTCCCTTCCAGTCCGCCACCAAGGATTTCAAGCCGTACTACAGCCCGGAGCTGCACGCTGCCTTCGAAGTGCAGCGGCGCACGGAGCCGGTGTTCTGGTGCGAGGAGATCGGCTACTGGGTGCTGACCAAGCACAGCGACGTCTACACGGTGCTGCACGACGGCGTGCGCTTCTCGTCGGAGAACACCACGCGGCCGGTCACGCCCATGTGTCCGGAGGCGATGGCGATCCTGAAGGAAGAGGGCTATGCCTCGACCGCCAGCCACTCGACCCTGTACGGCGACGTGCACAAGCGCACCCGTGCCGTCACCAGCCAGAAGCTGAACCTGCGCGAATTCGTCAAGCTGGAGTCGCACATTCGCCGCCTGGTGGCCGAAGCGATCGAGCGCATCGAAGGCAAGGACGAGGTCGACCTGCTGGCCGAGGTCAACTACGAGCTGCCGGCCCATGTGGTGTTCAAGCTCATGGGCATCCCGGACGCGGACGTCCCCAACGTCAAGAAGTGGGCCGGCGCGCGCAGCGTGATCGACTTCAGCCCCGCGACCCACGAGCAGCAGTTGGAGGGCGCGCGCAACATGGCGGCGTTCTGGCAGTACTGCGCCGCGCTGGTGGCGGACCGGCAGAAGAACCCCGGCGATGACTTCACGAGCCAAATGCTGGCCATCCGCAATGGTGACGACAGCGTCATCAGCATTCCCGAGATCATCACCCACACCTTCGGCGTTGCCTTCGCCGGCCACGAGACCACGACCAACCAGCTGACCAACACCTTCCGCTCCTTGCTGGAGAACCGCAGCCAGTGGGAGGCGCTGTGCGCCGATCCGACATTGGCAGCCAACACGGTCGAGGAAGGCATGCGCTATGCCGGGGCGGTGATCGGCTGGCGCCGCGTTGCGCTGGAAGAGGTGGAGTTCCGCGGCGTCAAGATTCCGAAGGGCGCGCCGATCATGCTGTCCTTCGCTTCGGCCAATCGCGACGAGGAAGTGTTCCCGGAACCGCACAGCTTCGACATCCGGCGTGCCAATGCGCGCAAGCAGCTGACCTTCGGCAACGGCGTGCACTTTTGCCTGGGCGCACCGTTGGCGCGGCTGGAGATGAAGATCGTCTTCGAGGAGTTCGCCAAGCGCTTCCCGAAGATGCGGCTGGTGCAGCCGGACACGGCGCAACACCTGCACACCTTCGTGTTCCGCGCGCCGGATGCGCTGCGGGTGACGCTGCAATGAGCGCGGGCGTGTTCGACAGCAAGGTGGCAGTGGTTACCGGAGGTGCCAGCGGCGTCGGCCTGGCCTTGACGCGACAACTGCTGGATGCAGGTGCCAAGGTGGCGGTTGTGGACCGCGATGCCCCGTCGCTGGACCGGGCGCTGGACGGGCTGGACCGCAGTCGCGTGCTGGCGCTGCAGGCCGACGTGGCGCTGGAGGCTGACGTGCAGCGCTGTGCCGATGCCACAGTGGAGAAGTGGGGCCGCATCGACCTCTTCCACAACAACGCCGCCATCGTCGGCCCGCAGTCCTCGCTGCTGGACTTCCGCATGGCCGACTTCGATCGGATCTTTGCGGTCAACGTGCGCGGCATGCTGCTGGGGATGCAAGCGGTGGGCAAGGTGATGCGGGCGCAGGGCGGCGGCTCGATCGTCAACACCTCATCGGTGTCGGGCCAGCGCAGCAGCCGGGCCGAGGCCGGGCTGGGGGTCTACGGCGCGTCGAAGGCGGCCGTGATCCGCATGACGCAGCAGGCGGCACTCGAATTCGCGCCGCACGATATCCGCATCAACGTGATCTGCCCCGGGGCCGATCGACACGCCTCTGCTGCGCAGCACCTTTCGCGTGGATGGGCGAACCGAAGAGCAGGTGGAAGTGGCGCTGAAACAGCACTTCCTGAACCAGCCGCTGCGACGGGCCGCAACGGCGCAGGAGGTGGCGAACCTGGTGTTCTGGTTGTTGGGGCCGCAGGCGAGTTTCATCACGGGTGGGGTCTACAACGTCGATGGCGGCCTGACCGCCTGACGCTCGAAGGCCTCATTGGACGGCGATGAAATTGCCGTCCTTCACCTGCAGCAGGACGCCACCATAGCTCGGGTTGCGCCCGGCATCCACGCTCCACATGCCATTGCCCAGCACCATCGGCACCTGGTTCAGCTTCGCCAACTCGTCACGGATCTTCGTCCGGTCCGGCGCGGGGCCCGCGTTCTTCACCGCTTGCACCGCCACTTGGCCGAGTGCATAGCCCATGCCCGCCCAGTTGTCGGGCACGGCCTTGTACTTGGCCTGGTAAGCCTTGACGAAAGCCTGGTTCATCGGCGCCGGACTGTTGGGCGAGTAGTCGGAGACGACGTAGGTCCCTTCCACCGCCTTGCCGCCGGCCTTGATGAAGCCGAGGGAGCCCAGCGTGGAGGGACCGATGAACTTGACCTTGGAGTCCAGGCCGGCCTGGCGGATCTGCAAGATCAGGTTCGCCGTCACCTCGGCCGGTGCGGCGATGAAGATGGCGTCGGCCGGCGTGGTGGCCATCTTGGTGGCCAGCGCCAGGAAGTTGGATTCGGAAGAAACGAACTTCTCGTCGGCAACGATCTTCACACCCGCCTTGGTCAGGTAGTCGGCCAGGGCGGTCTTCTGACCGACGTAGCCATCGTTGCTCTGATCGTGCAGCAGGATGATGCGACTGACACCCAGCTTCTCCACGGCCAGCTTGCCCAGGAAACCCATGATGTCCACCGGCGTGGCCTGGATCTTGAAGGCCCACGGCCCGGTGGCGAGGATTCCGGGCGAACTGCCGATGGCCAGGATGGGAACCTTCAGATCGTTGGCGACGGGCGCGCCGGCCAGCGCTTCACCGCTGATGGTGGGGCCCAGGATCAGCATCACGTTGTCGCGCTTGACGAACTGGTTGACCAGGTTGATGGTCTGGCCCTTGTCGCCGGCCGTGTCGCCTTCGAACACCTTGAACTTGTTGCCGCCGGGCAGGCCCTGTGCATTGGCTTCTTCCAGCGCCTGCTTCATTCCGTTCTGGATCGGCACGCCGCCGAAGGCGTAGGTGCCGGTCATGGCGTTGAACACGCCGACGGGGATGTCCTTGCCCTGCCCGAAGGCCAGGCCGCCGGTGGCGAGAAGAAGCGCGCCGGTCACGGCCGCTCTGCGTTGCATGTGCATGGTTGTCTCCATTGGTACTCGAGAACTCATCGGCAGTGTGGATGGCCGCACCGGGTGCGTCTGTCCCCGTGTCAGGGGACGGCTCGTCCCTACGCGCCGACCAGCGTCAGGGGAAGCACGTCCAGCGTGCGCAGCGTGTTCACAGGCCGCCATTGCGCCGGGCCTGCGGGCTCGATGCGCCGGACGCGACGCAGCACTGCGCCGAGGATGCATTCGGCCTCAAGCCGGGCGATCATCTGCCCGATGCAGACGTGCGCACCCACGCCGAAGGCGCGGTGCACGCCGGTGGTCTGGCGCGTCACGTCGAAGCGGTCCGGGTCTTTCCATTGGCGCGGATCGCGGTTGGCGGCACCCATGTGGTAGCCGACCTTGGTATCGGCGCGCAGCCGCACCCCGCCCAGCTCCACCTCGCCGGTGGTGGTGCGGAACATCACCTGCGCCGGCGATTCCATCCGCAGCGCCTCTTCGAACGCGCCTTTGATGAGCGCCGGGTTCGCCTGCACCTTGGCCAACTGGTCCGGGTGCTCCGACAGCAGCTTCAGCGTCGAGCCGATGCCGGCAATCGTCGTGTCCACACCGGCACGGAAGAAGGTCCGGACATGGAGGGGTGCGGTGCCCTTGTCGAAGTCGCCGGCGTCTTCGGCCAGATAGATCTTCTCGCCGAAGCCGCCCGGCAGCATGTACTCGCGCTGCAGCACCTGCTGGTACCAGTCCATGATCGGCCCGGCGCGTTCCAGCGTGCGCGCCACGCGCTCGTTGTTCGGCCCGATCTGGTTGAAATTGAGCTCTCCCGTCAGCTTGATGCGTTCAGGCGGCACGTTGATGCCCAGCACCGAGGGAAAGACATCGAGCACGAAGGCTTCGGCGATGTCGGCCACCCCGTCGATGTTTCCCTTGGCCACCACCCGTTCGGCTACATCCTCGGCACGATGGGCGAACTTCTCCTTCCAGGTCTTGATGACCAGCGGAGACAGGATCTTCTGCAACGCGGCTCGCACCCGCGTGTGCTCCGGGGGGTCGAGCTCGGCGATCGGACTGCGCGTGCGCCAGGCGCCCGGCTTGCGGATGTCGCTCATGCCCACGCCACCCTCGGTGGTGAAGCGGGCGTAGTCGCTGGCGACGATCCCGGCCTCCTGGTGCCTGCCCACGGCGTAGTAGCCATGCGGCGCGATGAAGACCGCGGGCGCGAGCTCGCGCATGCGCTCGAAGAAGGGGTAGGGGTTCGCGATGTTTTCGTCGGAGAACGGGTCCTCGTCGAGGACCGGCGCGTCGGGTGCAAGGATGGCGCTCATGGCTTCAATCCCCGCTCGGCAGCACGCGAACCGTCATGTCGCTGATGCGCCAGCCCACATCGGTGCGGCGGAAGCGCACGTCGTACTTGCCGAACATGGCGATCTTGCCGGGGCCCTCGCGCCAGTCGGTGATCAGCGCTCGGGCGTGACCCATGGCGTCGTCGGCGTTGGCGCCCGGTACCACGTAGAAGTCGGTCATCTGGTGGTGCATGCGCTGCTTGAACTTCTTCTTCATCACTTCTTCCATCAGCACCTGCAGCTTGTCGCGGCCGCGGATGGTTTCAGGGGGCAGTCCGCTGCCGCCCTGTGCGGCCGGCGGCGAATTGGCGCGCGTCCAGCTCGCGTCCTCGGTGAACAGCTGGACGAAGTTGGGGTCGCCGGCGTCGGCCAGGTGACCGTAGCGGGCGAAGACCGAACGGATCTCGAGCTCGTCTTCGACGGGCAGGTGGGGGAAGCGCATCTTGGGTTCTCCAGGGAGTGGCGGGTTACCACTCCTGCTATGCCCGGCAGTGTCATGACGAGCCGCGGGGCCGTCTGTCCCCGTCGCAGGGGACCGGCCATCCCGGCGCGCGGGACCTCATGCAAGTCCGTACCACCGCAAGGGGACATACATCCAGCGCCTGCATTCCTATTCTTCCGGCATGCTGATGCAACAACTTCTCAACGGCGTGGTCGTCGGCAGTGTCTACGCCCTGTTCGCGCTCGGGTTCACGCTGCTCTTCGGGGTGAACCACATCATGAACATGGCCCACGGCTCGGTGTTCATGTGGGGCGCCTTCGCCGGGTTGTACGCCGTCACCATGCTGGATGCGCCGATCTATGTGGCACTGCTGATTGGCATGCTGGCGGGCGGGCTGGTGTCGGCGGCGCTGGACATATTCGCCTTTCGGCCGCTGCGCCGCCGCAACGCGCCGGAGTTCTCCGCCATCGTTGCCTCGATAGGGGCCGACCTGGTGCTGCTGGCCATCGCGCAGAAGGTTTCCAACACCGCGGTCATGCGCTTCCCGTTCGATGCCTTTCCGGTGGTGGTCTACACCGTGTTCGGGCTGCGCTTCCAACTGCTGCAACTGGTGATCATCGGTCTCGTGGTGGTCATGGTGTTCGGCCTGGTCTGGTACCTGTACCGCACCACCTTCGGCCAGCGCATCCGCTGCGTGGCGTACTCGGAGCAGACCTCGCGCCTGCTGGGCATCAATCCGGGGCCGGTGAACATGCAGGTGTTCATGATCTCGGGTGCGTTGGCCGGCATGGCGGGCGTGCTGATCGGCCTGGTCTTCAACTCGGTGCACTTCGCGATGGGCGAGCCGCTGCTGTTGCGCGCCTTCGTGATCATCATCCTGGGCGGACTCGGCAGCATCCCAGGCGCGCTGATCGCGGGGCTAGCCATCGGCATCGTGCAGACCCTGGCGGTGGCTTACGTCTCCTCCGGCGTCGCCGAGGCCGTCGTCTTCGTCGCCCTGTTCGTCGTCATCCTGGTCAGGCCCACCGGCTTGTTCGGTCAGTCGACCGCCGCAATGCGGATCCAACGCGCATGATGAATTTCTTCTACACCTACCAGTCGCTGTTCGACCACATCCTGGTCTACGCCCTGCTGGCGATGAGCCAGTACGTGGTGCTGCGCGCCGGCGTGTTCTCGCTAGGCACCGCGGGCTTCGCCGCGCTGGGTGCCTACGGCTGCGCGCTGCTGATCACCAAGGCCGGCTGGCCGCCGTTCGCAGCCATCGTTGCCGGCACCATGCTTGGCGCCCTGGCCAGTGCCTTGCTGGCGTTCCCGTTGTCGCGGCTTCGCGGTGTGTTCCAGGCGGTCGCTACGTTGGCGCTGGTGCAGATCGTGCTGTCGGCCACGCAGAACTGGGTCAGCGTCACCAATGGTGCATTGGGCGTCAACGGCATCCCCAAGGTGGCCGGCACCGGCGTGCTGCTGTCGGTGGTCGTGATCGTGGTGCTGCTGCTGGTGGCCATGGGCCGCTACAGCGTGGGACGTGCCATGGACGTGATCCGCGAGGACGAGACCGTGGCGGTCTCGCTGGGCATCTCGGTGCCTTACTACCACCGCATCGCGTTCATCCTGTCCGGGCTGCTGGCCGGCCTGGGCGGCGCGCTGCAGGCCACCAGCAGCTACGCCATCACGCCCGGCGAGTTCGGCTTCGGCATGCTGGTGGCGACGCTGGCGATGGTCGTGCTCGGTGGCCGCACCTCGGTGTGGGGCGCGCTGGTCGGTGCCGCCATCCTGACCACGCTGCCCGAACTGTTCCGCGTGTTCGCCGACTACCGCAACGTGGTGCAGGGCATCCTGCTGATGCTGGTCATCGTGTACCTGCCGCGCGGCGTGGCCGACACCGTGATCGCGATGCTGCGCGACCGCCGGCTGCGACGCAGGGCTGCCCCCCTGTCGGCCGCTCCCGTGGTCGGCGGCCCCGCCAGCACGGGCGCGCCGCCCGTCAACGCGTCGATCGACGCAGGAGTGCACGCATGACCGCTACGCTGGTCCTCCAGGATGTGGCCCGCCATTTCGGCGGCGTGCCGGCCGTCGACAAGTTGAGCCTGCAGGTTCCCGCCGGGCAGATCACCGGCCTGATCGGGCCCAATGGCGCCGGCAAGACGACGGTGGTCAACCTCATCACCGGACTGCTGCACCTCAGCTCGGGCAAGGTGCTGCTGGACGGCAGGGACGTCTCGCGCGATGAGGCGCCCGAGCTGGCGCGCGCCGGCGTGGCCCGCACCTTCCAGAACATCCGACTGGTGCCCGACGCCAGCGTGCTCGAGAACGTGGTGGCCGGCTTCCACCGGCACGAGAAGGCCGGCCTCTGGGCCAACCTGCTGGGCCTGCCATCCGCGCGCGCCGAGGCGAAGCGGCTGAACGAGCGGGCGATGGCGCTGCTGGAGCGCTTCGGCATGACAGCGCTGGCCGAGCACCGCGCCGGCGGCCTGTCCTACGGCCATCAGCGCCGCATCGAAATGATGCGGGCGCTGGCAACCGAACCGAGATTGCTGCTGCTCGACGAGCCGGTGGCCGGCATGAACGACGCCGAGGCCGAAAGCCTGGCCGGCATCTTCCGCAGTGTGGCCGCGAGCGGCGTCGCCGTGCTGCTGATCGAGCACAACATGCGTTTCGTCATGTCCTTGTGCGCGCACCTCTACGTGCTGGCCTCGGGCCGGCTCATCGCCGAGGGCCTGCCGGAGGCGGTGGGCCGCGATCCCAAGGTCGTCGAAGCCTACCTGGGAGCCTGAGGCATGCTGGACATCCGCAATCTCGACGTGCACTACCGCGGCATCCAGGCGCTGCGTGGCGTGGACCTGACGGTGAAGAAGGGCGAGATCTTCGCCCTGATCGGGCCCAACGGCGCGGGCAAGTCGAGCCTGGTCAACGCGCTGTCGGGCATCGTGCCCTCCGGCGGCGAGATCCTGTTCGAGGGCGAGCCGCTCGGCCGCCGCCCTGCCCATCTGCGCTCGCGCGCCGGGATCATCCAGGTGCCCGAGGGGCGGCGCGTGATCGCACCGCTTTCGGTGGCGGAGAACCTCGAGCTGGGCCGGCAGGCGGCGGGCGTGCGCGGCAGCGATGCGGCCGACCTCGATCGCGTGCACGCGCTGTTCCCGGTGCTGAAGGACCGGCGCGAACAGTTGTCGGGGTCGCTGTCCGGTGGCCAGCAGCAGATGCTGGCGATCGGCCGCGCGCTGATGGGTCGTCCCAAGGTGCTGATGCTGGACGAGCCCAGCCTCGGTCTCGCGCCCGTGATCATCAAGGACGTGTTCCGCGCACTGGTGCAACTCAATCGCGAGGGCATGACCATCCTGCTGGTGGAGCAGAACGCTCGCCTCGCGCTGCAGACGGCCCATCGCGCCGCGGTGCTGGAGCAGGGCCGCATCGTGCACCAGGGGTTGGCCTCGGACCTGGCGAACGACCCGGTGATCGCCGATCACTATTTCGGCCGTGCGGGCATGGTTGCGTAATGAATTCTTCAATCAGGAGACAAACGGCATGAATGAGACACGCAGGCACTGGCTGCTGGCCACCATGGCCGCGGCCGCCGCCGCGACGGCCGGCACCGCCGGCGCGCAGGGCGCGGAGCTGACCGTGGGCGTGTTCAACGCCACCACCGGCGTCTACGCCTTTGGCGGCGTGCCGATCCAAAACGCCATGCGCCTGGCGATCGAGCAGGCCAACAAGCAAGGCCTGCCCGGCGGCGCCAGGATCAAGATCGTCGAGGGCGACACCGCCGGCGACAAGGCGCAAACGATCACCCTGATCAACCAGTTCGCGCGCCGTGACAACGCGATCCTGCTGCTTGGGCCGACCACGAGCGTCGAAGCGGTGTCCGGCGCGCCGGTCTCGAACGCCTTGCAGATCCCGATGATCAGCACCTCCTCGTCGGCCGAGATCCTCGATGCGGGCCCCTGGTCGTTCAAGGTTGGCGCGCAGGCCACGCAGACCACCGGGCGCCTGGGCCGCTATGCGGTCGAGAAGCTCGGCGTGAAGCGGGCACTGATGGTTTTCGACCAAGGCAACGAGGGCTACATCGCGCAGAAGAACGCCATGCGCGATGCGCTCAAATCCAGCGGCGCGCAGATCCTGGCCGACGAGGGCATCCAGGCCTCCGACTCGAACTTCCTGCCGTTGGCCACGAAGATTGCGGCGCAGGACGTCGATGCCGTCTTCATCGCCGCACCGGCGGAACTGTCGGCCAACTTCTTCATCCAGTTGCTGCAGGCGGGCGTGAGCCCGAAGACACGCTTCATGGGACCGGCCTCCTTGGCCTCGCAAGGCTTCATCAAGTCCGGTGGCAAGGCCGTCGAGAACGCCTACGTGGTCGCCGACTACGCCGCCACCAGCGCCAACCCGGTGAATGCCGCTTTCACCGAAGCCTACAAGGCGCGCTACGGCACGGCGCCGGACAACTGGGCGGCCATGGGCTACAGCACCGCGCTGATCGGCATCCAGGCGATCCGCAACGCCGGCCCGAACCCTGACCGTGCGAAGGTCCGCGCCGAGCTGGCCAAGTCGAACAAGGTGCCGGTCGTGATCGGTGACGGCCTGTGGACGCTGGACGCAGGACGTCAGCCGAGCTATGGCGCCGCGATCCTGCAGGTGAAGAACGGCGCTTTCGTGTCGGCACCGTAGGCGTCGGCCGTCACAGGCGGGAGCCGGGGCTCCAGAGGCAAAGCGGCCATCGGCCGCTTTTTTACTGACTCGGCATCCAGGCCGGACGGCGCTTACTCGGCCTTGATGTTTCGCTCTCGCACCACGCTGCGCCACTTCACCGTCTCGGCCTGGATGTAGGCGGTGAACTGCTCGGGCGTGCCACCGACCGGATCGATCCCGGCCTCGTTGAGCTTGCGCTTCACTTCGGCCGGCGCGATCGCCTTCAGGTAGGCGGCGTTGAGCGCGCGGATCACCGGCTCGGGGGTGCCTGCGCGAACGCTGAAGCCCTGCCAGCCTTCCACCTCGAAACCTTTGACGCCCTGCTCGGCCAGCGTCGGCACCTCGGGGTAGGCCGCGATGCGCTTCGAGCCTGCGGCGGCGATCGGGCGCAGCTTGCCGGACTCGATGTGCGGCCGCGCCGAGGCGCGGTCCAGGAACATCATGCCCACCTGGCCGCCCAGCAGGTCCTGCACGGCCGGTCCGCCGCCCTTGTACGTGATGGCCACCAGCTTCATGCCGGTCTCGCGGGCGAGCAATTCGGTCGCGAGGTGATGGGTGGTGCCCACGCTGGGCGAGGCATAGCTCAGTCCCGCCGGCGTGCGCGCCGCCAGCGCTATCAGCTCCTGCACGTTGCCGACCGGCAGCACGGTGGGGTTGACCACCAGCACGAAGTCGAACTTGGCGGTCATGGTCACGGGCACCAGGTCCTTCAGCGGGTCGTAGGAGAGCTTCTCGAACATGCTGGGATTGACGGCGTAGGTCGTCATGTCGCCCAGCAGGAAGGTGTGGCCGTCGGCCGGCAGCTGCTTGGCCACCGCGGTGGCGCCGATGATGCCGGAGGCGCCGGGACGGTTCTCGACGATGACCGGCTGTCCCAGCGCCTCACCCATGCCGGGCGCGACCAGGCGCGCGAAGAAGTCGGTGCCGCCGCCGGCCGGGTAGGGGACGATCAGCCGGATCGGCTGGCTGGGCCAGGTCGACTGGGCGAAGGCCGCGGGCGCCAGGGCGGCGGCGGCGACCAGGGAGAGGAGGGTGCGTCGATGCATGGTGAATGTCTCCTTGTTTTCTGCCGGCCCGCTTCGCCGCGGGCGTGCAGGTCAGGCCTTGATGTCGCGTTGAAGAATTCGGGCCAGCGCTGCCGCCAGCGTAGCCTGCGCCTCCTTGCTGCGCCCGATCGAGCGCCAGCCCACGTGCTGGTCCGGCCGCACCAGGACCGCGCCATCGGCGGATACGCCGCGCAGGTGGCGCCAGCGGCGGTCTGCATCGCGCACCGCGGACGCGTCCGAGATCTCGACCACCTCGATGGGGACGCCGCTGATGCGCGCCACGGCCGCCGCGGCCTCGGCCCAGCCTGAATCCTCGCGTCCGGTGAGCAGCACGAAGCGGCCCGGCTGGACCAGGTCGAGCGTGGAAAGCTTCTGGCCATCGCGCTCGAGCCATGCATGCGGCAGGCGATGCCCCGGCCGCGTGGTCGGCACATAGACTTGTCCCAGCGGATCGCGCTCCGGCGTCGGCGTGCCATCCGGCATCACCGCGCCGATGTCGTAGTGGTAGCCGAGCTCGATGTCGTGCGCCTGCCATTCCATGCGTTGCACATCCATGATCTGTGCCAGACGCGCGCGCCGCGTACGTCCTTCCTGGTCGTCGGCGAAGTAGCGGCGGAAGTTGGCCTGGCTCAGCTCGGCGTTTCCGCGCACCAGCCCGATGCCGGCATCGGTCAGCTGGTGGTTCTGGAAAGTCATGAGCGCCCACTGGATGTTGGCCGCCGCCACCGGTCGGCGTTCGGCCTCGTAGCTGTCGAGCAGGCTGTCATGGGCCTGGCCCTTCAGTACCGCGGCGATCTTCCATGCCAGGTTGTGCGCATCCTGGATCGCGGAGTTCAGGCCCAGGCCGGTGGTGGGCGGATGGCGGTGCGCGGCATCGCCGGCCAGCAGCACGCGGCCCCAGCGGTAGCGATCGACCAGCACGCCTTCGACCGTCCAGTGGCCGATCCCGATGATGTCCGGGTTCAGGTCCGGGATCTTCAGCAGTTCGCGCATCCGCGGCAGGAGCGACGCCTCCTCGAAGCGCGATGGATCGTCGGGGCGGAAGCTGAAATGGAACATCCACTCCTCCGAGTGCCGGCCGAACCGGGTCGGGCCCAGTTGCCCCAGCACGCCGCTGGCCCACGACCCGCCTTCGGGGTTCACGAACCAGGTCGTCATCGCGTAGTCGTCGTCCCAGTACTGCGACAGGTCGGCGCGGAAGTACACCGTGACCATGTGCGCCAGGTCGGTGGCGCCGGTCATGGCGGCACCCACCGCCGGCCCGACGGTCTTGCCGCCGTCGGCGCCGATCAGGTACTTGGCGCGCACGCGGGTGTCCTTCTCGGTGGCGCGATCACGCACGATCGCGGTCACGCCGCCTTCGTCCTGCTCGAAGGACTGCAGCTGGTGGTTGTAGAGCACTTGCGCGTTGTCCTCCGCCGAGGCGATCTCGCGCAGCAGCGGCTCCATGCGCACCTGCGGGAACAGCGTCGACTCGCAGGGGCTGTCCTTGGCGTAGTGCTGCGCCAGCGAACCACCACCGAAGGATTCGATGCGGTAGAAGGTGCGTCGGTCGAGCTCGCCGTCGCCGGCGAGCGTGGTGCACCAGCGGATGTGCGAGATGTGCTTGAGCGGCATCGAGCGCTCGTAGACGCGGTCGGCCACGTCGAACTGGCGCAGCAGCTCCATCGTGCGCTGGCTGACGTAGCGCGCCTTGGGCAAGCGGCCGGGCGCAGGATGGCGCTCGATCAGCAAGCTGCGGATGCCCTGCCGCGACAGGAACAGCGAGGAGGCGAGGCCGCAGCCGCCGCCGCCGACGATCAGGACGGGAACTTCGATGTCTTGCATGGGCATTTCTGAAGGGGATGGGTGAGCGTGATGCGCGCGAACAGTGAGCGGTGGCTTTGCGCCATCGATGCGCCGAGTTCGCTGCGCTGACGGGTGAGCGCCTCGGCGAGCTCGCGCCAGTCGGCTGGCGACAGGAAGTCCAACGCTACCGGCAGCACATAGCTCTCTTCCACCTCCATGTGGCCGAGGTATCCGTTGACATGCGTTCGCACCAGCAGCTCGAACGACTCATGATGGACATCGCCCATCACCTGCCAGGCGGTCAGGGCGTGCTCCAGCTCTCGCACGGCGGATTCACCGCGCTCGTGTTCGGCCTCCAGCCGGTCCAGCACCGGGCGCAGCGCCGGGCAGCGCTCGCGGATGCGCGGGAACAGCAGCTCGCTCTCGCTGGCGTGGTGCACGCGCGCGGGCATCTCGTCCAGGTAGAACAGCATGGCGCGCAGCGCGTCGAAGTCCGGCGCGCTGCCCGGCCTGCCGGCGCGCTCCACCGCGTCGCGCAGCGCCCGCAGCACCGCTGCGAGGGCCTCGTGGTCCTCGACGATCAACTGGATGGCAGGCGGCTGCATGAGGTTCATCTGCGGTGCGTCGGCATGCTCGCATTGACGCACGGCCGCGCGTCGGGGTCAGTCCCCGCGACGGGGGACGCCGAGACGCGCTCAGTGCAGCGCGGTGGAGGCCGCGGCCTCGAATCGCTCGGCGCTCCAGCGGCTCCAACGGGCCAGGTACCACGTCAGCAGCTCGCGCTCGCTGCCGATGGCCAGGCGCTGGTAGGCACGCTTGCGGTAGGTCTTGACGGTTTCCTCGCTCACCGTCAGGTCCAGCGCGATGCCGACCGAGGACAGGCCGTAAAGGATACGGGCGCACACCTCGGCTTCGCGCCGCGGCAGAGGGCTGGTCGCGACGATGCAGTTCTCGATCTCGGGCAGCGAGGTCAGGGCCTGTGCCACGTTCGGACGGCTCTGGCAGACGTCGGCGTGCTTGGCCAGCATGGCCACCAGCAACTCGGCCGCCTGGCCCAGCTTTTCGATGGCCTCGTGGGCAAAGGGCGCATGCGAGTCGGCGCGCAGCACGCTCAGGCCGAAGGTGCCATTGACGCTGTGGCCGCACAGCAGGATGCGGTCGCGCACGTGCGGGTACACCCGTGGACGCAGGTCGTCGTAGCCGTGGTCGCTGAAGTCGACGTGGATGATCGTGGCCGCGCCGCCCTCGACGCAGCGTTGCGCCTCGGTCATCGCCGGGTCGTGCTTCCACAGGCCCTGCTTCACGTAGCTCTCGACGCGGTCGCGCGCCGTGCGCTCCGGTTGCACGCAGCAGGCTGCCACTTCGCGCAGCTCGTCCCGCCCGAGGCGGAAGGCCGCGAAGTGGTCGGCGCCGCACAGTGAATGCAGGTAGCTCGCCAGCGCCGGGCCGAAGCGGTCGTTGCCCATGCCGTCGATCAGGCGGGCCAGGGCGCTCTCCGCGCTGTGGCCGGCAGCAGGCCGATCCTGAACCATCACTGTCATCATGGTTGTCTCCTTGTATGGCTGGCACGCTCCGAGGCGAGCGCTGCCCGGATTTCTGCGATCCGTGGCGGGTTTCAGATTCCGTAATCAGATTACGCTAATCGAAATCCAATCGTGTCAGTGGATACCCTCGCTGTCGTGATGAATCAACCATTCAGGCCCACCCCATCCGGCGCGAAACCTCTTCCGCGCGCGCGGCCAGGGTCGATGCGACGGGGCCGTCCAGCCGCGTGTCGATCAGGCCCGCCGACCCCATCACGGTGATCACGCCGACCACCGCGCCGGCGTGATCGAAGATCGGTGCCGAGATGCCATGCAGCCCCGGGTTGACGTCGCCCTGAACGCGCGCGAGCTTGTGGCGGCGCACCTCCTCGAACAGTGCCTCCACGTCGGGCTTGCTCATCCTGCTTGCAATCCGGGTCGGGGTGGCGCCCGGATGCTGCGAGCCAGCCATTTCCCGTTCGATCAGCGGCGCGGTCACCGACGGGGGAAGGTAGGCGCCGAACACCCGCCCGGTGGACGAAGTGAGGATCGGCATGACGGAGCCAGGCCGGCCGCTGATGATCAGCGCATCGTTCGTTTCCTCGAAGCGCACGAAGGTCGGCCCGGCCGCGCCCCAGACCGCCAGGCCGACGGTGAAGCCGAGCTCGTCGCGCAGGTCGCCCAGCGTGGGCGATGCCACCTGCACGACACTCAATCGTCGCAATGCCGTCAGCCCGATGCGCACAGCCAGCGGACCCAGCCGGTAGCCACCGCTCGCGGCGTCGCGCTCGGCCAGGCCGCTGCGGCAGAAGCTCACCAGGTAGCGATGGGCCTTGGGTGGCTGCATCTCGGCGCGCTCCGCCACCGTCTTCAGCATCAGCGGCGCGCCGGTGTCGATCAGCGCCGACAGCACGCGCACTGCGGTGTCGACCGCCTGCACGCCGCCAGCATCCTCGTCGCTCACGGCAGCGCCGTTGCCAGGCAGGTCTTCGTCGGTCGTGGGCGTGGACGGGTTCATCCGCATCAGCCTAGCATGGGCTTCCATGCCGACCTGACTCAGGTGCGGGCCGCGGCCAGGATGGAAGCAAAACGCGAAATGCGCTGGCCCTGGAATCGCGCGGCCGCCAACTTTTCCTCCGGCAACCCTTTGCCGCGGCCGTCGGTGAAGCTCACGCCGTACGGGTTGCCGCCCGCTGCGTACAGCAGCTTGTCGGTGTAGCCCACGGGCACGATGATCGAACCCCAGTGGTAGAAGACGTTGTGCAGCGCCAGCAGCGTGGCCTCCTGGCCGCCATGCACGTTGCCGGCGCCGGTGAAGGCGGCGGCCGCCTTGTCCTGCAGCTTGCCCTGCGACCACAGCGGGCCCAGGGTGTCGATGAACTGCTTCAACTGCGCCGTCGGCAGGCCGAAGCGGGTGGGCGTCCCGAAGACGAAGCCATCGGCCCAGTCCAGGTCGTCCAGCGTGGCTTCCGGCACGTCGCGCGTGGCCTCCAGGTGTTCCTTCCATGCGGGCTTGGCGGCGATGGCTTCGACGCCGGCCAGTTCGCGCACCTTGCGTAGGCGCGTCTTCGCACCTGCGGCGCGCGCCCCTTCCTCGACGGCGCGGGCGATCTGCCAGGTATGGCCGGTGCTGCTGTAGTAGACGATGGTGACATTGGCCATGGCTTCTTCTTGTCTAGAGGGTGAGGACGATCTTCCCGAAGTGCAGGTTGGCGCTCATGCGCTCCAGCGCGGCGGCGGCTTCGGCCAAGGGATAGCGGCTGTCGATCGGCAGCCTGAGCCGGCGCTCGCCGATGGCGCTGCCGAGGTCGGCCAGCATCTTCGCGTTGAGCGTCCGGATCTCGTCGACCGACCGGGTACGGAAGGTGACGCCGATGTAGCTGATGCGGCGCAGTGCGTGCAACTGGAAGTCGAACTCGCCGCCGGCGCCACCGAGGCGCCCGAGGTTGACGATGTGCCCGCCGACCGCGGCCGTCTGCATGGTCTGCGCGAACTGCTTGCCGGTGACCTGGTCGACGACGACTTCCACCCCTTTGTCGCCCGTGGCCTCGAGAACACGCTGGTGCCAGTCGGGCTGGCCGGGGTCGAGCGCCAGGTCGGCGCCGAACTCGGCCAGCCGCGCGCGGCGCGCGGCGTTGGTGGAGGTGCCGATCACCTTGCGGGCGCCGAGCAGTCGCGCGATCTGCAGCCCCATCAGGCCGACGCCGGAGGCGGCGCCGTGGATCAGGACGTCCTGGCCGCGCTTCAGTTCCCCGTGGGTGACGAGGGCATCGTGCATGGCCTGCAGCGCCAGCACGAGGATGCTGGCTTCCTCGTAGGGCAGGGTGCTGTCCGGGATCCTGCAGGCGCGGCCGCCGTCGGTGACGGCGTATTCGGCATAGGCGCCGGCGCCGGTGCACATGACGCGGTCGCCCGGCTTCCAGCCGCCGGACTGAGGCCCCGCCTCCACCACCTCGCCCGCCCACTCCATGCCGATCACCTTGCCGTCCCTGGCCGCGAGTCCGGCGAGGTCGGCACGGTTCAGGCTGGCCGCCTTCACGCGCACGAGGATTTCATTGGGCTGGGGCTGCGGCGCCGGCACGTCGGCAAGCCGCGCGCCTTCGGCCGTGGAGACAATGGCTTTCATCCAGCCAGCATAGGCAGCGCCCGCGGTGCGGTATGCCCCCCTTCGACGGGACAGACAGCAGTGGCCGCGCAGCTAAGCTGGACTTCATGATCTACGAGCTGCGCCTCTATTCCGTCGCCCCCGGCCGCATGGCCGACGTGCACACCCGCTTCAACGAGCACTTCCCGGCGCTGTTCGCCAGGCATGGCGTCGATTGCGTCGCGCGCTGGAATGCGGTGGCCGGCCCGGACGCGCCGCGCTTCGTCTACCTGATGGCGTACCGCGACTACGCGCACCGGGAGGCGGTGTGGGCCAGCTTCTACGCGGACGCCGAGTGGTGGCGCATCCGCGCCGAGACCAATGCCGGACACGAGATGGTGGAGCGGCACGACCTGTTCTTCATGAAGCCCAACGTGGCGTGGAGCATCGAAGACGATCGGGCGACGGCGGTGCGCGGCCTGCACGAGCTGGTGCAGCAGCAGATCGCGCCGGGGCAGAACGCCAATGCCAGCGTGTTCCTGCAGCAAACCTGGCTGCCGCTGGTGCGCGAGGCCGGCGCTCGCGTGCTGGCCGTATGGGACATGGCCTCCGGCGCCGGCATGCAGAAGATCGTGCTGTTGTACGCCTGGCAGGATGCTGCGAAGTGGCACGCGGGCCGCCAGGCGCTGGACTGCAACGAGACGCTTCGCGCGGCTTTCGCCGAGCAGCGCAAGCAGCACGGGACGACATTCTTCCAGCGCGCCGAAGTGAACCTGCTCGACCCGGCGCCGGGCATGACGATCCGCGCGGGGCTGGGGCGCAGCGCGGATTGATGCTAGGAAGCCGGGTGCGGACTTGCCGCCGTGCGTTGCCGGAGACTGAAGGCGAACACGGCACCAAGCGCCGCCAGCGCGACTGCGCAGGCCATGAACACAGGGCGCGTCCCGGCGCGATCCACCACCGCCGAGGCCGCGGCCACACCGGCGGCGATGCCAAGGAACATGGTGGAGGCGAACAGGCTGACGGCAGTGCCGCGCAGCGCGGGCACCATCTGGGTGGCGTGTGTCTGCAGCGTGCCGTGCAGCATGTAGAAGCCGACCCCGGCCAGGAGGCAGGCCGGCAGCGACAACGCCCAGTGATGGCCGGCGGCCAGTGCAAGCCAGCCGATGCCCAGCGCGAGCCCACCGACGAGCACCATGCCGCTTTCGCCCAGCACCGCCAGCAGTCGCCGGGCCGTGAAGGCATAGAAGAAGCCGCCGACGCCGTACAGCGCCACCACGGCGGCCGCCGCCGACAGGCCGAGCCCGAACTCGCGCACCAGGAAGGCCGGCAGGAATGCCAGGCCACAGAAAGCGAAGGCGCCTTCGACCATCACGATCAGCAACATCCAGCGCGCCCACGGCACCGAGAGCACGTTGAGGATGTCGCGCAAGTGGCCGTTGGGTGAGGGTGGTTGCACGGGTTCCGCACGGACGTCGCGATTCAAGCGGATCGCCAGCCCGCCTGAGCAGAACACCACGGCCAGCAGCGCGAACACTGCGCGCCAGCCCAGCCATTCGGTGAGCACGCCCGACACCCACTGGCCGGCGATCATCCCGCCCAGTGACAGCATGAGGAAGCGTGCAAGCACCGGCTGCCGGTCGGCATACGGCACGGTGTCGCCGACCCAGGCCAGAACCAGCGCGATGATGCCGGCGGCGGTGGCGCCGGCAAGGAAGCGCGCCACCACCAGCATTTCCAGGCTCATCGCAAACAGAGCGAGCACGTTGCCCACCACGCAGCCCAGCGCGGCGCAGCCGATCACGCGCCGCTTGCCGTAGCGGTCGCCAAGCGGGCCGAACAGCAATTGCAGCAGGCCGTAGGCCACCGCATACACCGAAACGGTCAGCGCGGCGCGGCCGGTGGTGACGCCGAAGGCTTGCGCCAGTGCGGGCAACATCGGATCGCAGACGCGCATCATCGCGCTGCTGCAGAAGTGCACCGTGGCGAGCGCGGCCAGGCCGCTTCGCCGCAGGCCGGTCATGCCTTTCCCGCGTCCTGCTTCTCGAAGCCGGGGCGCGGGATCAGCGACAGCCAGGTGGTGCTGAGGCCGCCATCGACCAGCACGTCCTGGCCGTTCACGTAGCCGGACCGCGGGCTCGCGAGGAAGGCCACCACTTCGGCGATATCCTTCGGGCCGCTGATGCGCCCCGCCGGCACGATGGACTCGCGCTTCTTCAGCACGGAGGGATCCTGGTAGATGCCTTCGGTCAACGGCGTGCGCACCATCGCCGGGCTCACGACGTTGCTGCGGATCCGGTGTTCGCCCAGTTCCACGGCCAGCAACTGCGACAGCATCTTCACCCCCGCCTTGCTGACGCTGTAGGGGCCGCTGTACGGCTGCGGCACGCGGCCCGAAATCGAGGCGACATGCACCATGCTGCCGCCGCCCGCGGCGATCATCTGGCGGCCGAAGGCCTGCGCGCAGAGCAGGAAGCCGTTGAGGTTGACGGCCATCAGCTGGTTCCAGCGCTCCAGCTCGATGTCCATCAGCGCCGCCGCGTAAATGGTGGCGGCGTTGTTCACCAGCACGTCGCAGCGGCCCAGCTCGCGTTCCACGGTCGCGGCGGCGCGTTCCACGTCGGCCTTGTCGGTGATGTCGCAGGCGACCGCGATGGCGCGCGCGCCCGTCCTTGCGATGTCAGCCGCGGCCTTCGCCGCGCCTGGCTCGTCGCGATCCAGCAGGGCCACCCTGGCGCCGACCTGCGCGAGTTCACGCGCGATCCCGATGCCGATGCCACCGGCCGCGCCCGTGACGACGCAAACCTTGCCCTCGAGCTGAAGCCAGGATTCAGCCATGCCGTCAGACCTGCGGATTGGCGATGCGCACCACGATGCCTTCGGTGGCGGCGCTCATGACGATCTGGCAGGCCAGGCGGCTGTTGGCCTGGCGAGCGGCGGCGGTGTAGTCCAGCATCTGGTCCTCGCTGGGCGCCATGGAGGACAGGTGATCGGCATAGCCGTCCTCGACGAACACGTGACAGGTGGCGCAGCTGAGCGCGCCGCCGCAGTCTCCGATGATTTCGTCGATGCCGTGGTCGCAAGCAGCGCGCATGAGGTTGGTGCCGATGGCGACGTCGACGTCGCGGCGTGCGCCGTCGGCGCAGATGAAGGTGGCCTTGGTCATGGCGTCACTGTCAGCCGCCTGGGCCTGACTGTCAGTCCCCTCGGAGGGGACGGTCGCGCAGGGTGGGCTCGGTCCTCCCGATCCCGCAGGCTGTACCGCCGCCGGGGGACTGTGGTGGCGGCGGCACCCACCTACAGTCGTCCCATGACCCAAGCCCTCGCCGTCCAGACCGAATGGGTGCACCTCCAGTACGAGGAGCGTGCCGCCTTCACCGAAACCTACGGCTTCGCCGGCAACCAGGGCGCGGTGAACCTCGAAGGCATCCGCTTCCGGCCCGCGGACAAGGCGTCGGACACGCTGATGGTCTTCATGCACCCGGCCTCCACCCTGCAGCTGTTGCCGGTCCCGCGTGCGATGGCCGAGACCGGCGCGCACGTGCTCTGCGCGGGCAGCCGCTACCAGCGCAACGACACCGCGCTGATCATGGAGAAGGTATTGCTCGACCTGGGCGCGTACATTCGCCACGCCAAGGAGGTCTGGGGCTACAAGCATGTGGTGCTGGTCGGCTGGTCCGGCGGCGGCGCGCTGGCGGTGAGCTACCAGGCCGAGGCCGAAAACCCCAGCATCACGCACACGCCGGCCGGCGACCCCGTCGACCTCAAGGGCGCGGGCTTGATCCCGGCGGATGCGGTGATCTTCCAGGCGGCACACCTGTCGCGAGCCCATCTGCTGGCGGAGGCCATCGATCCTTCCGTGAACGATGAACTCGATCCGGACAAGCGCGATGTCGAACTCGACATCTACGATCCGCGCAACCCCAACCAGCCACCGTACTCGCCCGAGTACATCCAGCGCTACCGCGCCGCCCAGCTGGCCCGCATGCGGCGCATCACGGCGTGGGTGAAGCAGACGCTGACAAAGCTGAAGACGCGCGACACCGGCGAGATGGAACGCCCCTTCATCGTCCACCGCACACTGGCTGATCCGCGCTTCCTGGATCCGACGCTGGACCCGAACGACCGCAAGCCGCGCTGGTGCTACATGGGCAACCCGGAGACGGTGAATACCGGCCCCGTGGGGCTGGCCCGCTTCACCACATTGCGCTCCTGGCTGTCGCAATGGTCGCTGGACGACTCTTGCGGCAACGGCCTGGAGGGCGCCAAGCGGATCAAGGCCCCGCTGCTGGTGATCGAGAACAGCGCAGACGACGCTGCGCCGCAGACGCACCCCAGGATGCTGTACGAGGCGGCCGCGTCGCCCGACAAGACCTTCCGCATCATCAAGGGCGCCACCCACTATTACGCGGGCCAGCCCGAGCTGCTGAAGGAAGCCACGGCGCTGATCCGCGGCTGGCTGCAGCAGCGCGGCCTGTTGGAGCCCTGACCCCTTGAACGCCAAGGCGGCCATGGGGCCGGCGCTGGTCGTCCTCGTCGTGACCCTGGCCACGGCGGTGCAGCCGCTCGGCACTGACCTTTACCTGGCAGCGTTGCCCGCGATCCGTCACGAGTACGCCGCGTCCGTGGGCGTGGTGCAACTGACACTGGCCATACTGGTGTTCAGCTTCGGTCTCAGCCAGCTGGTGTGGGGTCCCGCCGCGGACCGCTTCGGCCGCAGGCCGGTGCTGGTGGCCGGCTTCCTGCTGTACGCCGCTGGTGCGGGCCTGGGCGCGCTGGCGCCGAGCGTCCAAGTGCTCATCGCCGCCCGCGCGATGCAAGGCGTCGGCATCGCCGCCACCATGGTGTGCGGCCGCGCCATGGTTCGCGACCTGTTCGAGCAACAGCACGGCACCCATGTCATGACCGTCGCGATGTCCGTGCTGGCCTGCATGACCATGCTGATCCCGGTGACGGGTGCGCTGCTGACGCAGGCGCTGGGTTGGCGCTCCACGTTGTGGTCCATGGCCTTGTGCGGCTTGGCCGGCGTCGCGCTGGTGCTGCTGCGGGTGCCGGAGACGGCGCGTGCGCTCAATCCCGGCGCCTTGCAGTGGGGGCCGCTGTTCGCCGGCTATGCACGCATCGCCCGCAACCCGGCCTTCCGGTCCTGGACCCTCCTCAACTCGTGCGGTTTCGCGGCCAACTTCGGCTTCTTCTCCAGTTCCGCTTACCTCTTCATCGAGACTTTCGATGTCTCGCGCGTGGCCTTCGGGTTGGTGATAGGCGGGGCATCCGTCGCCTACCTGATCGGCACCTTCCTCTGCCGGCGCTGGATCGCGGCGCATGGCATCGTGGTCTCCGTGCGCCGCGCGGGCTTCTTGTCATTGGCAGCCGCCGTCCTCCTGATCGCGCCGCAACTCACGAATGCGCACACACCTGTCACGCTGGCCGCCGGCCTGTGGCTGATGCTGCTCGCCTACGGCATCCATCAACCCTGCGGCCATGTCGGCATGGCCACGCCGTTCCCGTTGGAGGCCGGTGCCGCCTCGGCCCTCGGCGGCTTCATCTTCGCCGCCGCCGCGTTCCTGTGCGGCACCTGGATGGGGGTGATGTACCGCAGCGGCAGTGCCGCCGTGCTGTCGTTCACCACAGGCCTGCTGGTCGCAGCCACCGGCCTGATTGCCCTGACGCTGGTGCAGCGCCATGGCCGCCCCGAGGTCATTCAACCCGTCACCCCCTGAATCGTCCACCCCTTCATCCACGAGGAATCATCATGACCCACGCATACATCGCCGGCTGGGGCCACACGCCCTTCGGCAAGCTGGACAACGTCGAACTGGAGCAACTCATCCGCGACGCCGTGCAACCGGCGTTGGACAGCGCAGGCCTGGGGCCCAAGGACATCGACGGCATCTTCGTCGGCCACTTCAACGCCGGCTTCGTCGGCCAGGACTTCACCGCCTCGCTGCCGGCGGTGGCGATGCCCGAGTTCCGCCACACGCCGGCGGTGCGCACCGAGAACGCCTGCGCGACCGGCTCGGCGGCGATCTGGGCCGCGCTGGATGCGATGGCGGCCGGCCGCATGAAGCGCACGCTGGTGATCGGCATGGAGCGCATGAACGGCTTGCGCACGCCGGAGGTAGCGGCCACGCTGATCAAGTGCTCCTACGTCAAGGAAGAAGGCAGCGACCCCGCCGGCTTCGCCGGCATCTTCGGCGGCATCGCGACCAAGTACTTCGAGCGCTTCGGCGACCAGTCCGATGCGCTCGCGGCGATCGCGGCCAAGAACCACGCCAACGGCATGCACAACCCCTACGCTCACATGCGGCGTGACTTCGGCTTCGAGTTCTGCCGCACGCCTTCGGAGAAGAACCCCTTTGTCTCAGGGCCGCTCAAGCGCTCCGACTGTTCGCTGGTGTCCGATGGCGCTGCCGCGCTGGTGCTGTCGACCGAGCCGCTGGCCGGTGCGAAGGTGTCGCCGGTGCGCTGGCGCTCCCGCACGCACGTCAACGACTTCCTGCCGATGTCCCGCCGTGATCCGACGCAGTTCCTGGGTGCGGCGATGGCCTGGCAGCAGGGATTGGAGGCGGCCGGAGCGAAGCTGGGCGACCTGTCGTTCGTCGAGACCCACGACTGCTTCACCATCGCCGAGCTGCTGGAGTACGAAGCGATGGGGCTGGCGCCGCACGGACAGGGCGCGCGCGTGATCCTCGACGGAGTGACGCGCAAGGACGGCAAGCTGCCCGTCAATCCGTCCGGCGGACTGAAGTCCAAGGGGCATCCCATCGGCGCCACCGGCGTGTCGCAGCACGTGATGGCGGCGATGCAGCTGTCGGGCACCGCCGGCGGCATGCAGGTGGGCGACGCCCGCGTCGGCGCCGTGTTCAACATGGGCGGCTCCGCGGTCGCCAGCTACCTGAGCATCCTGGAGAGCGCGTGATGAACGCAGCGCAGGTGATGAATCTCGGGCGGCTGCTGACGCACACGGCACGCCTCTTTCCGGACCGGCCGGCGCTGATCCAGGACGGCGGTCGGACCTGGACCTGGCGCGAGATGGAACGGCGCGTCGCAGCGATGACCGCGGCGCTGCGCAAGCTGGGCCTGCGCAAGGGCGACCGCATCCTCGTGCAGTCGCGCAACAACGTGCAGATGTTCGAAAGCTGCTGGATCGCGTTTCGACTGGGCTGCGTCTGGGTGCCGACCAACTTCCGGTTGACGCCGTCGGAGGTGGCGTACCTGGGCACCTCCAGCGGCGCCAGCACCATGATCGTGGAGGACGTTTTCGCGGGCCATGCCGATGCGGTTCGCGAAGCTTCGTCGGCGCTGAAGCACGTGATCGCCATTGGCACGCCACGCGCCGGCGAGCATTCCTATGAAGACCTGGTGCGTGATCACCTCGACCTGCCCGGGGAGCACGAGACGGTAGGGTGCGACGACCCGCTCTGGTTCTTCTACACCTCCGGCACCACGGGGCGCCCGAAGGCCGGCGTGCTGACGCACGGGCAGATGTCCTTTGTGGTCACCAACCACCTGGCCGATCTGATCCCCGGCACGACCGAGCGCGACTGCTCGATCGCGGTCGCACCGCTGTCGCATGGCGCGGGCATCCATGCGCTGCTGAACGTCGCGCGCGGAGCGCCCACGGTGTTGCTGGCCAGCGAGAAGCTGGAGGGCGAGGCTTTCTGGCAAGCGGTGGAAAAGTACCGCGTTACCAATCTCTTCACCGTTCCCACTATCGTCAAGATCCTGGTAGAGGACCCCGCGGTGGACCGCTACGACCACAGCTCGCTGCGCTACATGATCTACGCCGGCGCGCCCATGTACCGCGCTGACCAGAAGCTGGCGCTGCAGAAGCTGGGCAAGGTGCTGGTGCAGTACTTCGGCCTTGGCGAGGTGACCGGCAACATCACCGTGCTGCCGCCGGATATGCACTCGGCTGACGACGCAGACCCGAATGCCAACATCGGCTGCTGCGGCCGCCCGCGCACCGGCATGGAGGTGGCAATCCTCGACGCCGAACTGAGGCCGTTGCCCGCGGGCGAAGTCGGCGAGATCTGCTGTCGCGGCCCGGCGGTGTTCGCCGGCTATCACGGCAATGCGGAAGCGACCGAAAAGGCGTTGCGCGGCGGCTGGTTCCACACGGGCGACCTCGGCAGGATGGACGAGCGCGGCCTGCTCTTCATCACGGGCCGCGAATCGGACATGTACATCTCGGGCGGCTCCAACGTCTACCCGCGCGAAGTGGAAGAGGTGCTGCTGACGCATCCCGGCGTCGCCGAGGTGGCGGTGCTGGGAGTGCCGGACCGCAAGTGGGGCGAGGTCGGTGTGGCCGTGGTGGTCAAGCGCGAAGGTGCGCAGGTGGATCGCGACGCGTTGATGGCGCACCTGGAGGGCCGCTGCGCGCGCTACCGCTGGCCGCATCACTTGTTCTTCTGGGACGTGCTGCCGAAGTCCGGCTACGGGAAGATCGCGAAGAAGGACATCCGGCAGCAGCTGTTCGAGCGCGGCGAGATCGGGGCGTGACCCGAGCGCCCCGCGTCGGGCTCATCGGCCTGGGCGCCATGGGCCTGGAGGTGGCGCGCAATCTGCTCTCGCTTCGGGGCCGGAGGCCGCCAAAAAGGGGGGATCAGTTGAGATCCTTGAGTTGGAAGCCGGGCGTTCGCGCCTGCGCGCCGGTCATGTGGACCCCCTTGGCCAGAAGACGCCGCGCCAGCATGTGGTCGCCGGCGCGGTTGATGGTCTCCACCGCGGCCAGTCGCCCGTTACGGATGCAGAGCACCGTGCATGCGCGGGATTGCGGCTCCGCCAAGACCACGTGTTCGTCGTCCGCGGCGCGCAGTCCCGCGATCTGCAGTTTCAGCTCGCCCTGGTCGCTCCAGAACCAGGGGACCGGGTTGTGCGACACCGCCTTGCCCGTCAGCCGCGTGGCCACGCTGCGTGCTTGGTCGGACGCGTTCTGCACCGACTCGAGTCGGATCCGCCGGCCCGACACCTGATCGGGGAAGCCGGCTACGTCGCCAATGGCGGAGATCGCCGGATCGGAGGTGACCAATTGCTCGTCCACGCTGATGCCGTTCTCGACGGCCAGCCCGGCTCGCACCGCGAGCTGCGTCCGCGGCTCCGCGCCGATGCCGACCACCACGATGTCGGCGGGCAGTTCCTGGCCGTCCGCGGTGCGCACAGCGGCGATCTTCCCGTTCCTTCCTTCGAGAGCCGAGATGCCGCATCGAAACAGCAGGCGGCTTCCGCTCCGCACATGCGATTCAACAACGATCTGGGCGCATTCGGCCGACGCTGCGCGGGCCAGTGCTCGGTCGGCGACATCAACCACTGTGACGTCCAGTCCGAGCGTGCGTGCCACGGCAGCGAACTCGAGGCCGATGAAGCCCGCACCCACCACCACCGCACGACGGCTGGCCGCCAGGCGCTCCCGCAGTCCGTCAGCATCGCTCAATGTCTGCAGGCTCACTACTCCGTCAAGGGCCGCGCCCTCGAGCGCGATCTTGCGCGGGCTGGAGCCGGTGGCGATCACCAGGTGGTCGTAGGAGATGCTATCGCCGGATTGCAGCGCGACGCGCTGCGCCCGGCGGTCGATGTACTCCGCCCGCCCCTGCACCAGCTGAACCCGATGCTCGTCAAAGAAACGCCCAGGGCGAAAAAGCAGGTCCGAGGCCTTCGCCTTCGCAAGCAGGTAGGCCTTGGAGAGCGGAGGGCGCTGGTAGGGCAGGCAAGCCTCGTCGCCGAGCAGCACGATGCTGCCGCCGAAGCCTTCCTGCCGCAGGGACGCGGCGCATTGGAAGCCAGCGTGACCGGCGCCGATGATCACCACCCGCTGCATTGCGAGCTCCTCCAGAAGCGGGCCGTTGCTGCGTCAACGCGCGCCCATGGGGCGCCGCCTTGTTCTGTCGAATGCAGCGCATACCCTTGAGGCTCAGATTCACTGGTCTGGGGACACGCCTTCTGATGTCCACCCATCTGGGCTTCGTCACATTCCAGCTTGCACGGGAGCAGCCATTCCATCAACGTACCTCCTAAGCCCGGAATGGTCACTTCAAAGACGCAGGCTGTCTGTCCCTGCAAAGGGGACATTCGATGCCGTGAGCAACCGGGGCCTTCATGTGATGGCGCGCTTCGACTCGGAGCTTGGCGTGTCCAGGGCCATTCGGCCGAGGATCGTTTCCGCACGGGGGATGAGCTGGTCTGCGTCGACGATCTCGTTGACCAGTCCGTTCCGGTGTGCTTCCGTCGCGTCGATCGTGTCCGCCGTGAGTATGAGCTGCAGCGCACGGCCCTTGCCGACAAGACGCAGCAGGCGCTGCGTTCCGCCGAAGCCGCGAACGAAGGCCTTCGCTTCCGGCCCGCCGAATCTCACATGCGCCGTTGCAAGACGCAAGGTACACGCCATCGCCAGTTCGCACCCTTCGCCCGATGCGAAGCCATTCATGGCGGCGATCACCGGCTTGCCGAGGTGCTCGATCAGATCGAACGCACGCCGGCCGCTGCGCGTGAACGCTTGCGCATCGACGGCGGAGATCGACGTGCTCTCGCTGAGATCGGACCCGGTGCCGAAGGCCTTGTCGCCCGCGCCGGTCACGATCACGCCTTGGACGACAGGGTCCGCGCGCGCGTCCTCCATCACCGATCTCAGCTCCTCGAGCGCCGTGTGGCTCAGCGCGTTCATCGCCTGCGGGCGGTTGATCGTGACGTAGGCGATCCCCGCCCTTTTTTTATAGAGGAGGTTCTGCAGCGAATGCAAGTGGCACCCCACCTTCCGGGATTTCGGCCGATCCATCGCACATGGCTTTTCTCCTCGCTTCAGGTCTGCGAGGCCAGCACGCTGGGCCACCCGTAGTCGCGGCCCATCAGTGCGCGCGCAAGAAGGTAGTTGTTTCGGGCGCGCTCGCTTAGGCTGTCCATGTGCACCGACCCATTGGCATCACAGGGAAATGACAGGGCGCAGCCCGTGCCGCTGAGCGAGGGAAAGCGCAGCTCGAAGGCGGACGGTGCGGCAGATGAGTGGTGGGCGGCATGCATGGCGGTGTCCTCGTGGTTCATTTGGATGAAGCAGTTCCGGGAAGCGTGGTCGTGCGCCTCATGCAGGATGGCGTTCGCGCACGGCGGCCTCGATGCAGGCAAGGAGGTCTTCCGGACTGAAGGGCTTTGCGAGAAAGCAGGTCACGCCCGCCTTCAAGGCGCGCGCGCTCGTCCGTTCGTCGGGGTAGGCGGTGATCAGGACCGTGGGAATCGGGGTGCCGGCGGCGGCCAGGTGGCCGTACAGCTCGAGACCGGTCATCCCCGGCATGCGCATGTCGGCCACGAGGCATCGGATGGCGCAGGTGTCCTTCGAATGGAGGAAGCTCTCGGCGGAGTCGAAAGTGGCGCAGGACAAGCCGGCGGATTCGAGCAGGTCCTTCGTGGTGTCTCGAACCGATTCATCGTCGTCCACGATCGCCACGGTCGGGTTGTTGCGCACTTGGATTTCCTTGCGGGTCTTGAGCGTTGACGCAAGACTAGGCCGATTGCACGTCCAAGACCATTGGACGTGCGTCACGCGCTCTACGACTTTGGTTTAGGCGCTTAAGGCCCCCAGGGGAGAGGCCGAGCGTGCCCGCGATGCGCCCGAGCTGCGCCAGTGAGAAGTCATTGCGCAAGCGCTCTTCGTCAACGTGGACGACGCTGGCTTGGGTGAGCTCCGCGGGATTTTGCCGGGAGCACGAACGAAGGCAGCGCGCTGCGAATCAGGGTTTCGGTGGTTTCGTGTCCCGAACGCGGCCACGACCCTAGCGCTCGATGATCTCGAGATCGTGGGATTGCCCGATCACGTTGTGCGCCACGCCGCCGGGGTGGCTGAGACAGGAGCCGGCGACGACGGTGACCGCTTCGTCTGCGCCGTCGAGCCGGAACCTGATCAAACCCCTCAAGGCGTAAACGAAGTGCGTGTTCATGTCGTGCCAGTGCCAACCCGTCTCTTCGCTGAACGGCTGGATGGCGCGGATGTGCTTGCGGCCGATGCGGCCACCCGTCGCTTCCGCCCGAGCACGGGGACTGCCGCGCTCAGCGCCAGCGCGAGCTCGGGCCGCTCGTGGAGCCTACGCGCCGTAGGCCGCCATGAAGACCCGTACGGCCTCGCGCAGAAGAGCCCTGTTTTCCCGGGAATCCGGCATCTCGAGCTTGAGCAGTCCGCGGATGTGCCCGGAGCCCAGGAACATCGACAGGAACAGGTCCGCCGCCTGAAGCGGGTTCCGCACCTTCAGCGTGCCCGCCGCGTCGGCACGGCGCAGGTATTCAGCCAGCTCTCCGTTCACATGCTCCGGGCCTTCCTTGTATAACGCACGGCAGACTTCCGGCTGCGCCCCCGCGACGCCGTAGACAGCGCGCAACGCGCCCAGGGCGTCGCCGCGCGCCAGTGCGAGAAACCGGGCGCCGATCGCCAGCAGCGCCTTCTCCGGCTGGTCCGGATCCAGCGCCCCGGCGCCCGCGACGCCAGCCACCACCGTCGCCGTCCTGTCGCGCACGACCGCCTGGAACAGCCTCTCCTTGGAGCCGAAGTTGTTGTACACGGTCGTCTTGGACACACCGGCGTCCGCTGCGATGGCATCCACGCTGGCACGCTCCAGGCCATGCTCGTCGAAGTGCCTTTGCGCCGCTTCCAGGATGCGCCTGCCGCGCTCGGGATCGCGTGGCCGCCCTCGTTGGGGCTTGGGAGCTGGAGCTGGGGGGCGGGCCATGGGCAGATTTAGTGGATTAGACAGTTCACTATAGCTCAAGCGCCTTATTGGACTTGTAGTCCAGTAACTGACGGCGACCCGAGGAGCCCCCACGACACAACAGACGAACGACTGGACCGCCGATACGCAAGGCGAGCGGCGCGAGCGGAAGCAGCGGGCCATCAATCATGGCGGACGTCGTGGATATTAAGTGACCTTGACAGTTCACTATATTATCTGCACATTACTGGACTTGTAGTCCAATAATCAATCGACCCATGACTTCCTTCTCCTGGCGCAGCCGCGGGCCGGCCCCCCGGGCAACCCGCCTCCTGTCGCTCGCGGCATGGGTCGTGCTGTCGGCGTGCTCGACACCCCCCGTGCAGGCTCCCGCGCCCTCGGTGCCCCTCGCGGCCGCCTTTGCCCACAGCCATGCGGCACAGGCGGAAGGGGAAGCCACGGGCGATGCGTGGTGGGCCGCCTGGGGAGATTCCACTCTCACCGCGCTGGTTGAGGAGGCGCTTGGCGCCAACCAGGACATCGCCATCGCGCTCCAGCGCGTCGCCCAGGCCCGCGCGGGCGCTGATGCCCAGGCCTCCCGGCTGTGGCCGGCGGTGGGCGTGCAGGCTTCCGCATCGCGCAGCAGCAGCGGTTTGCCTGCGTCCGTGAAGCAAGGGATGCCCGACACGCGCGCGCTGCGTGCCGGAATCGACGTAGCCTGGGAGATCGACCTGGCGGGGGGCGTGCGGGCTGCGCGCGACGCGGCGCAGGCCGACACCACGGCAGCGGCGGCAGGAGTGCAAGGCGCCCGCCTGCTGGTCGCCAGCGAGGTAGCGCGCCAGTACTTCGTGCTGCGCAGCGCCCATGAGAGGCTGCGCATCGTGCAGGCTCTGGCGAAGGCGCAACGTGACACCGCCAGCCGCGTGGAAAGCCGGCTGCGCGAAGGCCAGGCCAGTGCGTTCGACCACGACCGCGCGCGCGCCGAAGCCGACGCGCTGGATGCCCAGGTGCCGGCGCTGCGGATGCTGCTCGGCACCACGCAGACGAAGCTGGCCGTGCTGCTCGGCCGCAACCCGTCGGCGCGCGTTGTCGACGCCGACAACGGTTTCGCGTGGCCGGCGGAGCGCGCCATCGCGGCGGGCCAGCCCAGCGAGCTGCTGAGGCGTCGCCCCGACTTGGTCGCCGCCGAGGCGAGCGTCGGTGCCGAGGCGCTGCGCACTGCCGAAGCCCGGGCCCAGTGGTGGCCCAAACTGTTCCTGAACGCATTGGTGGGTCGGGAAGACTTGCGGCTGAACGCGCTCGATCTCGCGCCGGTTCACTTCTCCAACGTCGCCCTGGCCTTTGCGATGCCGATCTTCAACGCCGGCCGCATCGACGCCGGCGTTCGCGTGCAGTCCGCGCGCGCTGACGAGGCGCTGCTCGCCTGGCAGAAGGCGGTGCTGGTGGCGGTCCAGGAAGTCGAGGACAGCCTGCTCGTGCGCTCGCAGGAAGCCGAGCGAAACGCGGCCCTCGCCCTCACCGTCGAGCACCGCCGCCGTTCGCTGCAGCGCGCCGAGTCGCTGCAGCGCGAAGGCCAGATCGACCTGCTGGTTCTGCTGGACGTGCAGCGCTCGGTGCTGGCCAGCGAACTGGCCTTGTCGGAGAGCCGCCTGCAGCAGGCGCTGGCCGACGTGCAGCTCTACAAAGCCCTGGGCGGTGGGTTTCCCATGACGCAGCCCAGCACCGACATGACTTCACTTGCCGCAAGGACGCCGCGATGAACGACCCTTTGAACAGCATCTTCCCAGCCCTCTCGCTCTCGAGCATCGCGGTCGCCAGCCTGCTGCTGACGGCCTGCAGCGAACCGCCCGCACCGGCCGCCGCCGTGAAGCCCGTCTTCGTGACGACCGTGACACCGGCCAACTCCGCGCAGACCCGCAGCTTCACGTCGGTGGTCCGTGCGCGCGTGGAGACGGAGCTCGGCTTTCGGACCGCAGGCAAGGTGGTCGAGCGGCTCGTGGAAGTCGGTGGCAGCGTCAAGGCAGGCCAGGTCCTGGCCCGTCTGGATCCGGCCGATTACCAGCTGGCCGTGAAGGCGGCAGCGGACCAGGTGAGGGCCGCGTCCGTGGATGCGCAGCAGGCCGCTTCCGACGAGGCGCGCTTCCGCCGGCTGCTCGCAGACGGATCGGTCGGCGCCGCCGACCACGAGCGGCAGAAGGCGCGTGCCGACGCCGCTGCAGCGCGCCTGGACCAAGCGAATCGCCAGCTCGAGCTCGCGCGCAATCGCGAGGCCTACGCCACGCTGGTGGCTCCCTACGCAGGCGTCGTCACGACGCTGCGCTTCGAGAGCGGCCAGGTGGTCGCGGAAGGCCAGCCCGTGCTGTCGCTGGCCCGTGACGGCGAACGCGAAATCGTCGCCGAGCTGCCCGAGGATTGGGTCGGCCGGGCGCGAAGCCTGGTCGCCACGGCGGCCTCATGGAACGATCCGAAATCGCAGGTCCGTCTCGTGCTGCGTGAGCTCTCGCCGCAGGCCAGCGTGCAAGGCCGGACCTACCGCGCGCGCTATTCGGCCGCGCCCGAAGCGCGCGAAACCGTGGCTGCGCTGCCGCTGGGCAGCACGATGCAGTTGATGCTGTCGGCACCGCAGGCGGGCCCCGCGACCGCGGTGCTGCCCGTGAGTGCCTTGGTCAAGGGCAGCGGCCCCGCCGGCGTGTGGACTGTGAACGCCAAGGGTTCGGGCCTGGTGTTCACACCGGTCCAGGTACTGGCCATCGACGACGCCACGGTTCAGGTCACGGGACTGACCGCGGGCAGCAAGGTCGTCAGCGTGGGCGCTCAGAAGCTCGATGCGGGCACTGCCGTGCGTCCCATCGAGCGCACCCCCGTCTCCGCCACGGCCGCTGTTGCCAAGAGCAGTTCATGAAGCGCTTCAATCTTTCGGAATGGGCTGTCACGCATCGGCCGATGGTGCTGTTCCTGATCATTGCGACGCTCATCGTCGGCGTCCTATCCTTCAGTCGCCTCGGGCGCCTCGAGGACCCCAACTTCGACGTGCCGCAGATGACGGCCATCGTCGTGTGGCCCGGCGCCACCGCGCAGGACGTGCAGGACCAAGTGCTCAACCGCATCGAGCGCCGCCTGCAGGAGCTCGATCAATTCGAGTACGTGCGCAGCTTCTCGCGCCAGGGCTACGGCGGCATCACGTTGTGGATGAAGGGCGGCAGCAGCAAGCAGGAGCTGGAGAACGCCTGGTACCAGGCGCGCAAGAAGATCGGCGACGTGCGCCAGGAGTTTCCCGAGGGCGTGCGCGGGCCGTTCTTCAACGACGAGTACAACGACCGCTACAGCGTGCTGTATGCCTTGAGCGCACCTGATCTGTCGATGGCCGAACTGCTGACGCTCACCGAGGACGTGAAGCGCCGCCTCCAGAGCGTGCCCGGTGCCGCCAAGGTGGACGTGCTGGGCAAGCAGGCCGAGCGGATGTATGTGGAGTTGTCGACCCGGCGCCTGGCGTCGCTCGGCATCCCGCCGACCACGGTGTTCGACGCGCTGGCGCGCCAGAACCTGGTGACGCCCGCCGGTTCGGCCGACGCCACGCACGACCGTGTGCAGGTGCGCGTGGACGGCGGGCTCAAGAGCGCCGCGGACGTCGCCAACGTGACGCTGGAAGTCGGGGGTCAGTTGCTGCGACTGGCCGACATCGCCACCGTGCGCACCGGCTATGAGGACCCGCCCAGCTTCAGCATCCGTCACAACGGCGTGCCGGTCCTGGCCATCGGCGTGACCATGCAGCGAAACGGCAATGTGCTGGATTTCGGCAAGGCGCTGGAGCAGCGGCTGGCCCAGATCCGGCAGGAGATCCCGGCCGGGGTCGAGATCCAGCAATACGCCGACCAGCCGCGCGTGGTGGCCGAGTCGGTCTGGGAGTTCGAGCGCTCGTTCCTGGAGGCGCTCGCGATCGTGCTGGCGGTGTCCTTCGTCTTCCTCGGCTGGCGCACCGGCATCGTGGTCGCCGCGTCGGTGCCGCTGGTGCTCGCGCTGGTGGCAGGCGTGATGTATGCCGCCGGCTGGAACCTCGACCGCATTTCGCTCGGAGCCCTGATCATCGCGCTGGGCCTGCTGGTCGACGACGCCATCATCGCCGTCGAGATGATGGTGGTGAAGCTGGAGGAAGGCTGGGACCGGCTGCGCGCGGCCACCTTCGCCTACACGTCCACGGCGTTTCCGATGCTGACCGGCACGCTGGTCACGGCCGCCGGATTCATGCCGGTGGGCTTCGCGAAGTCGATCGCGGGCCAGTACGCGGGGGGCATCTTCTGGGTCGTCGGAACGGCTTTGATCCTGTCGTGGCTGGTGGCCGTCATCTTCACGCCGTACCTGGGTGTGCTTCTGTTGCCGAAGAACCTGGCGAGCCAGCACGAACACGGCAAACACCACGACCCCTACGACCGGCCCGTCTACCGCCGGCTGCGCGGCATCGTCGACTGGGCGGTGCATCGCCGGGCCTGGGTGCTCGCCATCACGGTGCTGGTCTTCGCCATGTCCGGTGCCGGCATGCTGGCGGTGCAGCAGCAGTTCTTCCCCACCGCCTCGCGGCCCGAACTGTTGGTGGACCTGCGCTTGCGCGAAGGGGCGTCGTTCGCCGCCACGTCGGCCCAGGTGAAGCTGCTCGAGGCCCGGCTCGCGAAGGACCCGGACATCGAGTTCTTCACCGCCTACACCGGTGGCGGCACGCCGCGCTTCTACCTGTCGATCGAACCGGAACTGCCGAATCCGGGTTTCGCCCAGTTCGTCGTCAAGACAGCCAGCATCGAAGAGCGCGAACGCGTGCGCGATCGACTGATGGAGCTGTTCGCCAAGGACGAGGCTTTCCCGGACGTCAATGCGCGCGTCACACGTCTGGAGTTCGGCCCGCCGGTAGGTTTCCCGGTCCAGTTCCGCATCATTGGGCCGGACAAGGCGCAGGTGCGCGAGATCGCCTACCGCGTGCGCGACACGGTGCGCAAGAGCCCACTGGTGCGAGACACGCAGCTGGACTGGAACGAGCAGGTGCGTTCGGTGCAGGTCCACGTCGACCAGGACAAGGCCCGCCTGCTCGGCCTGTCGAGCGCCGACATCCAGGGCCTGGTGCAGACCGCGCTGGACGGTGCGCCGGTGACGCAGATCCGTCGCGGCGAGGAACTGATCGACGTGGTCGTGCGGGCCTCGCCCGAGGAGCGCAGGAGCATCGGCCAGCTCGGCGACCTGCAGGTGTTCTCCCGCAACGGCGTTGCCGTGCCGCTGTCGCAGGTGGCCCGCGTCGAGCCGAGCTTCGAAGAGCCGGTGCTGTGGCGGCGCAACCGCGACATGGCACTCACCGTGCGCAGCGACGTGGTCGATGGCGTCCAGGGTCCGGACGCCACGGCGAAGATCCGGCCGTCGCTCAAGCCGATCATCGACAGCCTGCCGGCGGGCTACCGCATCGAGGAAGGCGGCGCGATCGAGGAGAGCGACAAGGCCAACGTGGCGTTGTTCGCGGTGTTCCCGGCGATGTTCGCGGTGATGCTGACCCTGCTGATGATCCAGCTGCAGAGCTTCTCGCGCCTGTTCATGGTGTTCATGACGGCACCACTGGCGCTGGTGGGCGTGGTGCCGGCGCTCCTGCTGTTCAACGCCCCGTTCGGCTTCGTCGCGCTGCTCGGAGTGATCGCGCTCAGCGGCATGATCATGCGCAACTCGATCATCCTGGTCGACCAGATCGACCAGGACATCGCGCGCGGCATCGCGCCCTGGGCCGCCATCGTCGACGCCACGGTGCGGCGCTCGCGTCCGGTGGTCCTGACGGCCGCAGCGGCGGTGCTGGCGATGATCCCGCTCACGCACAGCGTGTTCTGGGGACCGATGGCCATCGCGATCATGGGCGGCCTGGTGGTGGCCACGGCGCTGACGCTCGTCTTCGTGCCGGCGCTGTACGCCGCCTGGTTCCGCATCCGGCGCGACAGCCCCGCACAGCCGCCTGCAGAAGCAACGCCAGCGCTCGGCGCACGACTTGCGGACGAAGGTTCCCATGCTTGAGCGCATCGAGGCCGGGCTTGTCATGTTCATTGAAGGGGTTCGCCGCGCCGCGGCCGCTAGCGCCCTGCCTGGGATCGCTGCGAGCGATGCCTATCTCTGCAAGGATGGAGGCTACGCGCTCATTGCTGGCAACGATGACAGCATTTTTCAAGCGCTTGATGGCAGTCAACGACAGGGCCGACCCAAGGCGGCTGGCCGCTGCACCGACATCCACCCACGGCACCTGCTAAAGGACGATTTCGATGAACACTGATCGCGAAGTTTCCAGGCACTACGGCGGAGGCAATCTTCTCTCGCGTCTCAATGCGGCGTTGGCGGAGGACGGGATCGACCCCGATCACCCAAGCATGGAGGCGCTTGCGCCATACGACCAATTTCATGGTCGCGGACTGGAGGCGACAACGGAAGTTGCCAACCTGGTCCGTGCCACCGCTTCTGACCACATTCTGGACATAGGCAGCGGAATCGGCGGGCCCGCGCGCTACTTCGCAAACCGCTTCGGTCGCCTGGTCACCGGGATCGATCTGACGCCGGAATTCTGTGCCGTTGCCCGCCACCTCACGCAGTTGCTCGATTTCGAGGACAGGATCACGTTCGAGATCGGCGATGCCCTCGCGATGCCGTTCGCCGACGGCAGCTTCGACGGCGCTTACTCGATGAATGTTTCGATGAACATCGCTGACAAGAGCGCGTTCTATCGCGAGATTCACCGGGTGCTCAAGCCGGGCGGCTGGCTGGCGCTCTCGGAGATTGCCAAGGGCGAAGGCGGGGAACTCGACTATCCAGCGCCTTGGGCGAGGAGCGCGAGCACCAGCTTCCTGTCGACACCGGAGGAGACGCGGCGCAACCTACTGGAGGCGGGTTTCGACGTCATTCGATTGCACAGCACTCGCGAGGAAGCGCTCGCGTTTGGCGCGCGCGCTCGCGCGATTGTCGAGCGCGGGGAGAAGCCGCCGAGCCGCGCGGCGATGCTAATGGATCGGGAGATCGCGAGCCAGGCAACGGCGAACGTGTCACGCGGCCTTTCCGAGGCGCGAATCATCCCGATCGAAGTTCTCGCTCGAAAGCCGGCTCAAGCATCACCGGGCGCTGAGAGTGATCCCACATTACAACCACATCAAACCGACCGTCGGCAAGCCGCTTCCCCGCAAAAGGAGGATTTAGCATGAGCATCGGACACAAGCGTCGCCATACTGGCCCGAAGGCCTTGATGCATTCGATGAATGCGGCATCGTCCGATCGGTCAATAAAGTCATGGGCGACTGTCTCGCCGATGCCGAAGCCCTGCTCGCTGCCCGTCTCGAGCGCGTAACGCTGGACGATATTGCGCGCCCGGCCTAGCCCACCCCCCTCCATCCACAACACGGAGCCCATCACCATGAATGACGTCATCATCATCGGCGGCAGCTTTGCCGGCCTCGCCGCCGCCCTGCAGCTCGGCCGTGCCCGCCGCAAGGTCACCGTTCTCGATACCGGCGTGCCG
>NZ_JAVDRF010000010.1:0-219660 GCF_031454625.1 Variovorax soli | reverse complement strand
GACAACGCCGCTCGGCTGAGCGCCACCACGGCCGGCGGCAAGACCTTGAGCCACAGCTACGACGCCGCGGGCAACCGCATCCGCACCACCTGGCCGGACGCCTTCTACACGACCACGAGCTACGACGCGGCCAATCGCCCGAGCGCGATCCTGGAGAACGGCAGCGTCAACCTGGCCAGCTACGCCTACGACGACCTGAGCCGGCGCACCACGGTGACGCTGGGCAACGGCACCACCATCCAGCGGACCTACGACAACCAGGGGGCGCTGGCCACCCTGAAGAACTTCCTGGCCTCACCGTCGCAGGAGGCGCAGTACAGCTACACGCGCAACCAGCTCGCAGAACTCAAGAGCATCGCCTGGACCAACAACCTGTACCAGTGGAGCGGGGCGAGCCCGGGTACGAAGAGCTACACGGCCAATGGGCTGAACCAGTACACCGCCGTGGCCGGCACAGCCCAGAGCTACGACGCCAACGGCAACCTCACGGGCGACGGCACCTGGAGCTACAGCTATGACCTGGACAACCGGCTGAAGAGCGCGAGCAAGGCGGGCACGGCAGCAACGCTGGCCTACGACGCCGAAGGAAGGCTCAGGCAAACCGCGATTGGGACGGCCACGACGAACCTGCTGTACGACGCGGCGAACCTGATCGCCGAGTACGACGCGGCGAACTCCGCCATCCAGAGGCGGTATGTGCATGGACCGGGGACCGACGAGCCCATCGTCTGGTACGAGGGTTCGGGCACCACGGCCAAGAACTGGTTCTACACGGACCACCTGGGCAGCATCGTGGCCACGGCCAATGCGACGGGCGCCTCCACCGGCATCTACAGCTATGGGCCCTATGGCGAGCCGAACACGATGAACGGCCCGAGGTTCCGGTACACCGGCCAGCAGCTCATCGGCGAGCTCGGGCTGTACTACTACAAGGCGCGCTTCTACTCGCCCGCATTGGGCAGGTTCCTGCAGACCGATCCGATTGGGTACAAGGACGACGTCAACCTGTATGCCTATGCGGGGAACAACACGCCGAACAGCGTTGATCCAAGCGGTAGATACGTAGAGGTGGCGACCTCCGGGAACAACGTCACGTTTACATATCCCGCTACTTTCATTGGAGCGGCTGCAACTCCGTCGGCAATTGCAGCATATTCGCGAGCTATTGCTTCTGCGTGGACTGGAATATTCGGCGCCTACAGCACGACGATGAATGTCACCGTCCCAACTCCGGGTGCCCCTCGAGATCAGTACAACGTTATCGAAATTGCCGATGTGGGTGCTGCAGGTCGGCCGTTTGCTAACGCCGTGGGAGGAAGTTATATAAGACTTGCACCCTTGAATTCTGATCCGAATACGAATGACTACCGCAGGTGGACCGCCGGTCACGAGGTGGGGCACACTATGGGATTGCCTGATATGTATGCAGAATCGAGCGGTCGAACGAGACCACTTCCGCAATATGAAGGCAACATAATGGCCGAGGCCAGTGGGCACCCTGAAGCTAATGATGTGAGCAATATCATCTTCTTGAACTCAATAAGATTCAATGCAGGGCATGGGAGTTTCCCTGCCCCTACAGAATTGCCGAGCTCACCCGGGTCTCTCAGATCAACCTTAAAGTGAAATGAAAAAATTGTTGCTCATCGCGTCTTGCGGCCTGCTTTTTGGATGCAGTTGGTCCGATAGATCTGCTTCTTCTGAGGTGAAAAAAGAAATGTGGTGCGCACTAAATTCCAGTGCGACTGCGGTCGGAAGTGAAGGGCCGTACGTAAAGATTGAATCTGGCGATATCCACATTGCTTCTAAAAAGCTCCAAGCTGCAACGCAACAACTTTTGAAAAGCCGCGATTTTTTGGAAATTCCGCAAGCAATGGCTAAAACACTTGCCCCCTCCCTCGGCGACCGCAAAAGAGAAGGTCTTTATTATTATTTGGTCCGAGCGGCGGCGCTTTATGATGAAAGTTCAGAATCTCTTGATGATCTGCAATTCAATGTAGTTTATTTTCCGCACACCAAGACATTGAACGTCTATTTTTTTGGACTTGGGGCTGAAGCAACTCCGAAGAATCTCGCACTTCTGATTGCCATCAAACATCACATTTCAAAGGTCAATTCGCTCTGTGAGATTGCTGCCTAAAACCCGAAACTTCGCACGGGCAAATGTGCATGTCATTCATGGGCAATAGACGTTTGTTGCCTTACTTAGGGTTGAGAAAAGCGTTGCGCTGCAATGTTCGACTGACACTTTGCAAAGCAGAGATGAGGCGGCCGCAGTAAGCGAAAATTTAACCGAATTGAGTGCGGCGTTTTCCGCCACTTCCTCGTGCGAGAGCGACTTGATTGAATTGAAAATGAATAAAGCGGGCGTGGCGCGGATCAGATTGTTCGTGGCGATTGTGACGATTGCTCGGATTGAAAAGAACATGAAAATACCTTCTTCTCTCGTCATTGCTCTCGCGGCTGCAGCGTCAGTGAGCGCAAGTGCCGCCGAGTTGAGTGCCGCATTTCGCGCAGCTTCCGACGCCGAGGTGGCGATCTCCGCGGGCGGTGCCACCAACGCCCAGGGCGTCATTATTGGTCCTCGCCAGATCGCAACGGTCTGCCACCGTCTCGCCGGAGCGAATTCGTACTCTGTGCGCTACAAGGAAGGAACGACGCTGGCCTCTCTGCTGGCTGCAGATGAAGACAGGAACGTTTGCCTGCTGCAGGCAGCCGATGCACTTCCCGACCCAGCGGAAACTTCCGACGGCACGCATTCCGTGCTGAACGGCGCTCGCGTGGTGGCATTGGAAAGGCGAGGCATGGCTGTGTCGGCCAGCAATCTCCTCGTCACTGCCCGGTCAACCGTGATAGGCGGTCAGTACATGAGGCTCGGGCCATCGTCTTCGCTCTCGGACGGTTCGGGTGTTTTTGATGCACAAGGGCGGTTGCTGGGCCTTGTGGTGATGGCGAAAGCCGGCAAGTCGCCAACGCCGATGGCATTACCGATCGAGTGGCTGACCGACGTGCAAGATCGTTTGCCCAAACCTCCGCCACGACTATCAGAAATTCCATGGACGAATCAGGCGAGATACCTTGACCATGTCGACGACCCCGCAGAGCGGCTGCAACACCATCTTCGGTGGACGCACGATCGTCCTCAAAGCGCATGGGCATGGAACAACCTCGGCAACGCTTACATCGCCAATCAGGCGCCCGAGAAGGCAGCCGAAGCCTACGAGCGCGCTGTCGCAATTGACCCTCGTTTAGCCTCCGCATGGAGCAATCTGGGCAACGCTTACGGTCTGCTTGGCAACACGAGACTCGCAATCGATTCCTACACCACCGCGACGCGCGTCGATCCCGCTTACAGCAAGGCATGGACCAACCTGGGATTGCTTTACGTCAAGGGCGGACAGAAGGATCGTGCGATCGAATCTTTCAACGCTGCGGCGCAGAGTGGCCTCGGGCCAGAAAGGGCATTGGCGCTGGCGTCATTGGGCAAGCTGCACCTGAAAGGGCCCGAAGCCATTCAGGCTTACTCGGAAGCTCTCAAAGCAGATCCTTCTTGCGTGGACGCGATGGAGGGCTTGGGCCTGGCTTGGTCGGAAGCGGGCGAGTTGGAGAAGGCCGTGGGAATGTATGAGTGGGTGATCCGGGTCGAGCCGCGTCGCATGGCCGCCTGGCACAACCTGGGTGTGGCCTATGAGCGCAACAAGCAGCCCATTCGTGCGCTGGAGGCCTATCGTGCTGCGGTCGCGTTCGCACCGGAGAATGGTCAGGCATGGGAATCGCTCGGGTCTCTTTCAGCCAAGCGCGGAGATTACAAAGCGGCCGTCGAAGCCTTCGTGAACGCCTTGAAGCGCGACCCCTCATCGGTGTCATTGCTCAACGCCTTGGGCCTCACTTATGCGGCGAACGGGCAACGGACCCAGGCCGAGACAAGTTTTCGGCAGGCGGTGGACTTGGATCCGTCGGACATGTCTTCCCTGCTCAATCTGGGCCATTTGAATCTTGTCCAAGGAAAGTACGAAGCCGCGGCACGCGCGTTCGATCGTGCATTGCAGAAAGCGCCGGGATCTGGCCGGGCACTGGGGGGTCTCGGTCAGGCCTATGCGGCCATGGGTGAACGCCAGAGGGCATTGGATATCGCCAGGCAAGCCGGAGCTGCCGCTCGCAAGGATGACAGCGCCTGGTACGAGGTCGGTCGGATTCACAGTGCCTTGGGCGAGCACGAACAGGCCATGGCCGCCTACAGGCGTGCACTTCAGCGTGCTCCTGACGACGTCACCACGCTTTATGCCTTGGGCGAAAGCCTGGCCAACGCCGGAAAAGTGGCCGAATCCCTCGATGCCTATCGTAGGGTTGTCGAGATCAGCCCACTGGATGCCGAAAAATGGATCGCGTTGGGAATACGCCTCAATGATGTCGGTCAGATTGCGCAGGCCAAGGAGGCGTTGGCGACGGCATTGAAGCTGTCCCCGAACAATCGGAGGGCCTTGATCAACATGGGCGTGTCGTTGATCCGCACCAATGATCTGGCGCGAGCTTCCGAAATTTTCGAGCGGTTGAACGTCGAGCAAGCGGACGAGCCTCTTGTCCTCGCCAATCTGGCTGTGACCCGCATTCGATCGGGTCAACGTGAAGACGCAGAAAGGCTGTACCAGCGTCTGACTGCCATCGATCCCGCGATGGCTGCTCGGCTTCACAAAGACGAATTCCAGCCCAAGGGTGCAAGCTCCACCAGTCTCGGGGAGCCTCCAAAGGCAGGGAGCCGGTGAGACATGCGCCCGCATCGATCAAGGACGATCGTGAAAGTTGTCTCCCGGACTTCCCACCTGCACAGGGCCTTCACGCTGCTCGAGCTTCTGGTCGTGCTGGTCATCATCGGCCTGCTCGCCGGCATCGTCGGCCCGCGCCTCTTCGGCAACGTCAGCAAGTCCGAGATCACCACCGCCAAGGCGCAGATCGATGTGCTCGGCAAGGCGCTCGATCAGTACCGGCTCGACGTGGGCCGCTACCCCTCCAGCCAGGAAGGCCTGGCCGCGCTGATGCGCGCAGCGCCCGGAGAATCCCGTTGGCACGGCCCCTACCTGCGCAAGGAAGTTCCGCTGGACCCCTGGGGTACGCCCTACCAGTACAAGTTTCCCGGCGCCCGCCAAGCCGATGATTTCGAGCTGTATTCGTTCGGCCCGGACAAGGCGCCCGGCGGCAGCGGCGACAACGCCGACATCGCCCACTGAGCGCAGCACGCCATGACGATCTTCAAGGTTCGGGGCCTCAGCGCCCAGGGTGAACTGCAGCTGCATCGCATCGATGCACGCACCGCTGAGGAGGCCGAACGGATCGCGGGGCAGGCCGGTCTGCACGTGATCGGCGTGTCGGGCGGCGCTTTCGCATGGCGGCCTGGATCGATGATGTCGCGCAGCGCCTTCGATCTCGCGCTCTTCGCCCACGAACTGGTCGCGCTGCTCGGCGCCGGCCTGTCGCTGATCGAAACGCTGGAAACACTCGCAGAGCGCCGGTCGCAGGACGGAAGCGCCGGCGGTGTCCTCGGCGAACTGGTGCGCAGCATGCAGGAAGGTCAGGCCTTCTCCGTCGCGTTGAGGCGCTTTCCCGCGCACTTCCCCGAGCTGTTCATCGCCTCGATCGCAGCCAGCGAGCACACCGGCGAAATGGTGCCCGCCCTCGAGCGCTACCTGCGCTACCACGCGCAGCTGGGGGCGGTGCGCCAGAAGATCGTCAGCGCTTCGCTCTACCCGGCCATGCTCTGCGTCGTGGGCATCGCGGTCGCGACCTTCCTGCTGTGCTTTCTGGTGCCGCGCTTCAGCCGCGTCTACGAGGGCATGGAAGACAAGCTGCCGCTTGCATCGCGGTGGCTCATGCATTGGGGTGCCTTCGCCAGCGAGCACGGGCTGGGTCTGCTGGTCGCAGCCGGCACGGGGCTGGTGGCGATGGCCGTGCTGGCGACCCGTCCGGCCGTGCGCACCTGGCTCGGCAGGGTGCTGCAAGACAACCGATGGCTCGGCGCGAAGGTGCGCCTGCTGCAGCTTTCGCGTTTCTACCGTTCGCTCGGCCTGTTGCTGGGCGGCGGCATTCCCCTGACCAAGGCCTTGCGGATGGCGCAGGGCCTGCTGCCTCTTTCCTTGCAGTCGGCCGCCGGCGCGGCCATCGTCGACGTCTCGCAAGGCCGCAGCCTGAGTGACAGCCTGCAGGCCAGCGCGCTGACCACGCCGGTCGCCTTGCGCCTGTTGCGCGCCGGGGAGCGCAATGGCCAGACGGCCGAGATGCTGGAGAAGGCCGCTGCCTTCCACGACACGGAGATGAATCACTGGATCGACCGCTTCACCCGGCTCTTCGAGCCGGTACTGATGCTGGTGATCGGCCTGGCGATCGGCGGCATCGTGATCCTTCTGTACTTGCCGATCTTCGAGCTGGCCGGGGCGCTGCAGTGAGCGCGGACGCATGGTTCGATGGCGCGAAGCCGAAGGCGATGAGCTTCGCGGAGCTGGCGCCGCTCACGCCCGATTTCGCGTCGCTGAGCTTCGGCGAATGCCTGGAGCGCGAATGCGTGCTGCTCGCGGACAACGATGGCACCCGCTACTTCGTGAGCAGCGAGCCGCTCGACGAAGGCCTGTGCACCTGGGCCAGCCACCGGATTCCCGGCTGCTTCGCGATCGTCCACACCCATCCGGCGGACCTGAAGGCGCTGCTCTCGCGCCTCGAGGCGCATCAGCAGGCGCTCCATCAGCTGGTGCGCCTGGAACAGGGCGCGGCCGTGCAGGCCGGCAGCGAAGAGATCTCCCCGCGGTCCATCGCGCGGGACGAAAGCCAGGTCGTCCGCCTGGTCAACTCCACGCTCTACGACGCGCACAAGAACGGCGCCAGCGACATCCATTTCGAGAACACGCCCCAAGGGCTGGTCATCAAGTACCGCATCGACGGCGTGCTGTCGCTCGCCCGCCAGCTGCCCGACCTCGCGCTGACGGAGCAGGCGATTTCGCGTCTGAAGGTGATGGCCGAGCTCGACATCGGCGAGAAGCGGATTCCGCAGGATGGGCGCTTCGCGGTGCACATCGGCGGCCGCGAGATCGACTTTCGGGTATCGGTCATGCCGGGGCTCTTCGGCGAGGACGCGGTGCTGCGCATTCTCGATCGTCAGTCGCTGACGGCCGAGCTCTCGCAGCTCAGCCTCGACCTGCTGGGCATCGACGGCGCGACGCAGCAGACCATCCGGCAACTGGCGAGCCAGCCCTACGGCATGCTGCTGGTGACGGGTCCGACCGGCTCCGGAAAGACCACCACGCTCTATGCGACGCTCTGCGAGATCAACCGGGGCGAGGACAAGATCATCACGATCGAGGACCCGGTGGAATACCAGCTGCCCGGCGTTCTGCAGATCCCGGTCAACGAGCGCAAGGGGCTCAGCTTCGCCAAGGGCCTGCGCTCGATCCTGCGCCACGACCCCGATCGCATCCTCGTGGGCGAGATCCGCGATCGCGAAACGGCAGAGATCGCCGTGCAGGCTGCATTGACGGGGCATCTCGTGTTCACGACGGTCCATGCCAACAACGTGTTCGACGTCATCAGCCGCTTCAGGCACATGGGCGTCGATGCCTACAGCTTCGTCACCGCGCTCAACGGGGTGGTGGCGCAGCGGCTGGTGCGCATGAATTGCCCGCAGTGTGCCGAGGACGTCGAGCCCGGCGAGGCGCTGCTGCGCGCCTCCGGCATCCGGCGCTCGGAGCTTGCCGAAGGCGGGCAGCGCCAGGGCAGGGGCTGCGGGCACTGCCGCGGCACCGGCTATCGCGGCCGCCGCGCATTGACCGAGCTGCTGGTGCTCGACGACGAGCTGCGCGAGCTCGTCGTTCAGCAGGCGCCGATCGCGCAGCTGAAAGCCGCCGCGCGCAGCCGCGGCATGGCGTCGATGCGCCGTGCTGCGCTCGATGCGGTCCGGCGCGGGCAGACCACCTTGCAGGAAATCAATCGTGTCACCTTTGTGGAATAGAGCCCGGTTTCGCGTGCATCTGGGCGCAAGCATGCTGGCGGCCTGCGAAGTCCGGGGCCATGGCCGCCGGCGCGTGCTGGCGCGCAAGACGCTCCTGCCGTTCGCGGCGGGCGGGCGCGCGGCGGCGCTGCAGGCGCTGCGCGAGTGGATCGCGCTTGGCCGTGGTGCGTCCATCGAATGGGTGCTGGGACCTTCGGACGTGCGCTACCTGCTCTTGCCCTGGTCGCACGCGCTCGCGGACCTCTCGCTGCGCGAGGCCGTGGCCTGCGCGCTGTTCGAACAGCGCTTCCGGGAGGAGGCGTCGGCGCATGCGGTGCGCTTCGCCAAGGCGCGCTACGGCCAACCGCAGCTCGCGGCCTTCGTTGCCCGTCCTCTCATCGCCGACATTACGGCACACGCCCGCGAGGCGCGGCTTCGGCTGCGGAGCATCGCCCCAGGCATGGCCGTCGTCTGGGCCCGCTTCGGCTCCGTCTTGACCCGGGAGCGCGGCGTGGTTCACCTGGTGGACGGCGACCGGCAGCTCGCGGTTCGGCATGAACGTGGGCAACCCCTGGACGTCGCGTTGCGCCCTTTCGATGAAGCAAGCGATGCGTCCGCGCTCGACGCGCCCTGCGAGCCCGGCGTGCGCCGCTGCTTCTCCTGCTGCATGCCTGCGGACGGCGCGGCGTTTCCGGCGCACGGTTTGAAATTGGACGATGGTCAGGGGTTCGATGCCACCGCCGACATGGCCTATGCATTCGCCCTGTGCGGAGTGTTCTGATGCCGAGGGGTCTCGACTTTGCACACCGTTCGCCGTGGTCGCCCATGACTGCGGTGCTGCTGACGCTGGGCCTGCTCGGCGGCGCCCACGGCCTGTGGCAGCGCCACGCCCTGCTGGCGAAGCGCGCGGCTGCGGTGGCGCAGCTCGAGGCCCTGCGGCGGCCTTCGACCCGCGTGCACGCGGCGGCGGGTGAAGCCATCCAGCCCGAGGCAGCGGGTGAGGCGGATCGCTTGATCGCCAGCTTGCACCGCCCCTGGGAGCCCATGCTCGATGCCCTGCAATCCACGACGACCGAGGATGTCCGGGTGACGCGCGTCCAGCCCGAATCGGATGCATTCCGGCTGCACATCACCGGCGAGGCCGACAACGGCCAGGCCTTCGTCGCATGGATGCAGCGCCTTCAGTCCGACGCGTCGTGGCGTTCCGTCCAGCCGCTGTCGGAGGCGCGGCAGGCAGAAGCCTCCGCCCCCGCCGCCAAGCCCGTGCTGTTCCAGCTCTCGCTGGAATGGCGGCAATCGTGAAGGCACCGGTGCGTCGCTTCACCGCCGCCACCCGACGCGCGGCATGGGTTGCGGGCCGTGCGCGGGCGTCGCTGCACGGGCCGATGCTGCTGGCGCTGGCGGCCCTCTGCTTCTGGCTCGGATTGGCCGGGGTCGTCAACCGCCCGCTGCGCCAGGAGATCCGCGCCTTGCAGAAGGCATCCACGGCCCTGTCGAGCCGTCTTCCGCTGCCCCTTGCCATGGCCGATCCCACGGGGCGCGAGGGCGAGGACCTGGTGCGACCGTTCCTGGCCTTCCTGCCGGACGAGAATTTGTGGAGCGAGCAATTGCAGACTTTGCATTCGCTGATCGGCCAGGCCGGCGTCGAGCTGTCGCGGGTCGAATACGGCAGCCAGCGATTCGAGCATTTGCAGGGAACGTGCCTGTCGCTTCGACTGACCTTGCAAGCCGACGCGCTGTCGTTCCGAAAGTTGCTGCACGACCTGCTCACCGCCATGCCCAATCTCGCGGTCGATCGAATTTCCACCGAGCGATCGCCCGACCGGCCCGACCGGCTGAGCATCAGGCTCGACGCCAGCCTGTACTACCGCGACCCGCGGCCGGGGGACCGTCGATGAGGCGAGCCCGGCTTGGCAAGGGGCTGCAGGCGGGATCGCTGGTCACGGCGGTGCTGACCGCGCTGGCCTTGCTGAAGCCGGAGGCGGTGGACCCCTGGCCCTCGGCGGTGGAGGGCATGATTCGCTCGAAGCCGCAGTCCGAAGCGAACACACGTCCCGCGGAGCCCTGGCTTCGCGCGATGGGCGCACTGCCCGCAGCCCTCGAGCCCGCGCCGCCTCCGCCGGCGCCGCCCCCGCCCCCGCCCGCACCTCCGCCCGACATCCTGCCGCCGCCCCAACCCGTTGCGCCGGACCCGCCCTTCACCTATCTCGGGCGCATCGACCAGGACGGCCGCACGCAGGTCTTCCTGGGGCTCGGGGCTGACCCCTACGTGGTGAAGGTGGGCGACCCGGTCGATGCGCAATGGAAGGTCGAGAAGGCCGATGCGGCCCAGCTCGAGCTGCGCTATCTCCCCTTGAACGAGACCCGAATCGTCCCCTTGCAATGAAATCGATCAGAAGAAGTGCCCTGCGCGCATCGGGCCGGAGCGCTGCTGCCTGCCTGTTGTCGGTCATGCTGCTCTCCGGCTGCGCCACGTACTGGCAGGCGCAGCAGGCGGACCGGCTGCTCGCCGAAGGCCGCACCGACGCCGCCTTGGCCGTGCTCGCCGCGCTGGCCAAGGAGGACCCGGCGCAATACCGCCTTCGGTACGTGCAGGTGCGCGACGGGGCACTGCGCGACCTGCTGGCAAGTGCCAGGCAGCTTGCGTCGCAGGGCAAGTCGGCGGAGGCCGAAGACGCCTACCGCGCCATGCTGCGGATCGACCCGCAGAACGAGCTCGCGTTGTCCGGCGTGGCCACGCTGGCGCGTGCGACGGTCGAAGCCGAGCACATCGCGCAGGCGAACGCCGCACTGAAGAACGGCGACACCGACGCCGCGTTCGATGCGCTGCAGGCCGTGCTCTCCGCGAACCCCGGGCATGCCGAGGCGCAGCGCCTGCAGCAGGGCATCGAGCTGCAAAGGAATCGGGGCCTGGCGGCCGAGCCCGTCCTGGCCGAGGCGCTGCGCAAGCCCGTGACGCTGGAGCTTCGCGACGTCGCAATCCAGACCGTGCTGGAAATCCTCTCCCGCACCTCGAACGTCAACTTCATCCTCGACAAGGACATCAAGAACGACATCAGGACCACCATCTTCGCCAGGAACACCTCGGTCGCCGATGCGCTCGGCCTGGTGCTGCGCACGAACCAGCTCGCGCGCAAGGTGCTCAACGAATCGACCTTGCTGATCTACGCCGACACGGAGGACAAGCGCAGGCACTACGAGGAGCTGGTGATCCGCACCTTCCGCCTGAAGAACGCCGACCCGCGCAAGATGCAGGACCTGGTCAAGACGCTCATTGCGCCGAAGTCCATGGTGGTGGACGACCGGCTCAAGATGATGATCGTTCGCGACAACCTCGACGTCATCGCCGCGACGGAACGGCTCGTGGCCGCCTACGACGTCGCCGACCCCGAAGTGCTGCTGGAGGTGGAGATCCTGGAGATCAACGCCAACGGCCTGCTCAATGCCGGCATCCAGTATCCGACCCGGCTCGCGGCCGGGGTGCTGGGAAGCGCCGGCGTGCCGGGCCAGCTCACCGTGGACGAATTGCGGGGCCTGGGCCGCAACAGCTTCCAGCTCTTTCTTCCCGATCCGCTGCTGGTGCTGAACCTGAAGCAGACGGGCGAGGACAGCAAGACGCTGGCCAACCCGCGCATCCGCGTCAGCAACCGGCAGAAGGCCAAGGTGCTGATCGGCGACAAGGTGCCCGTCATCACCACCACCGTGAACCAGAGCTCCAGCGCCTCGACGGAATCGATCAGCTATCTCGACGTCGGGCTCAAGCTGGAAGTCACGCCCGAGATCCATGTCGACAACGAAGTCACCATCGCCATCGACCTCGAGGTGAGCAGCGTGGTCAAGGAGATCCGCTCGACCACCGGCCTGCTGGCCTACCAGATCGGGACGCGCAACGCCAACACGGTGCTGCGCCTGCGCGACGGAGAGACGCAGGTGCTGGCCGGCTTGATCAAGGACGAGCAGAGCAACAGTTCGGCCGGCATTCCGGGACTGGGGGAGGTGCCCGCCGTCGGCCGCCTGTTCTCCAACCAGACCCAGACCAAGGGCCGTTCGGAGATCGTGCTGCTCATCACGCCCCGGATCGTTCGCGCCATGCCGACGCCCTCGGCGCATGTGCTCGAATTTCCGTCCGGCACTGTCGACAATGCCTCGGTCCGGCCGATGCGCCTGACGCCCGGCGGCCAGTACGCCGGCAAGCCCGAGCCTTCTCTTGCGGCGGAGGCGGCCCCATGAAGCCCAGCCGCGGATTCACCCTCGTCGAGATGATGGTGACGGTCACGCTGGTCGGCATCCTCGCGTCCGTCGTCGTGCCGCTGACCGAGATGGCCGTCCGGCGCGCGAAGGAACAGGAACTGCGCATCGCATTGCGCGAGATCCGCACGGCCATCGACGCCTACAAGCGCGCGGGCGACGAAGGACGCATTCATCGCTCCGCCACCACCACCGGCTATCCGCCCACGCTGGCGGCGCTGGTCGAGGGCGCGGTCGATCTCCGGGACCCGGGCCGCCGCAAGATCTTCTTCCTGCGCCGGGTGCCGCGCGATCCCATGAATGCCGACCCCGGTCTGGCCCCGGAAGCCACCTGGGGCAAGCGCGCCTATGCGAGCGAAGCCGATCGTCCCAGGGAGGGCGACGACGTGTACGACGTCTACTCGCTGAGCGGCAGGCCTGGCTCTAACGGCCGCCCGTACCAGGAGTGGTGAGATGCGACGAGCCCGGGCATTCACGCTGATCGAACTGCTGGTCGTGATGGCCATCGTGTCGGCGCTCCTCACGATCGCGGTGCCGCGCTACCTGCGGCAGGCCGATCGCGCCAAGGAGGCCGCCCTGCGGGAGAACCTCGGCGCGATGCGGCTCGCGCTCGATCAGTTCTACAGCGACCGTGGCAGCTATCCGGAGCGCCTGGACGAGCTCGTCGCGCAGCGCTACCTGCGCGCGATGCCCCTGGACCCGGTCACCGAGCGAAGGGACTCGTGGGTCCCGCTGCTGCGCGACGAAGAAGGAGGCCGCAAGGTGATCCACGACGTCCACAGCGGCGCCCCGGGAAACGCCGCGGACGGCACGCCGTTCAGGGCCTGGTAGGTGGCGGTGGCGCGCCGCCGGCATCAGCGGGGCATCGGGTACCTCACCCTGCTGCTGCTCGTGTTCCTGCTGTCCCTCGGCGCCGGCAAGGCGATGGAGGTCCACGCGACCCGCGTGCAGAGGGAGCGCGAGGCCGAACTGGTTGACGTCGGGTCGCGCTACCGCGAAGCGATCAAGAGCTACTACCTCAGCGCGCCGGACGGCCAGCGCAAGTACCCGAGCCGCCTGGAAGATCTGCTGAAGGACTCGCGCCACCTGGTGGTCCGGCGATACCTCCGGCGGCTCGATCCCGATCCGATGACCTCGCAGCCGTTCACACCCTTGATGGCGCCGCAGGGCGGCATCTGGGGCGTGGCAAGCCGATCACCGAAGGCGCCGCTGCGCCTGCGCAGACCCGATGGCGTGATCGCGAACGGGGCTGCGCCGCGAAGCTATGGCGACTGGCGCTTCGTCTACGACGGCAGCGACCGATGAACGATCGCCGCGGCCGGCGGATCAGCGCAGCATTGCCGACATCGCCGAGCAGCAGTTGAGCATGCGCACCGCCGCTTCCACCGAGGGCGCGGCGAAGCGAAGCTCGGTCGGCGCGCTGCGCTCGAAGGCGGGCCACTGGCAGAACAGGTCGGCAAGGGCGGGCGACTGCGTGCGCAGGGTGACGGCCAGCGGCTTGGCGAGCAGCAGCGGGCGGGCCCTTCCCTGCGCGGCCAGCGCCACGGCCACGCCTTCGCGGATGGTCGCGCAGGATTGCGCCGGCGACAGCGAAACGCCGCTGGTCTGCCCGGTCGCGCGCTTGGTCTGCACGAAGACGGCGTGCGGGAAGAGCGCACGGTTCTCCGCGATGAAGACGTCGTCGCCGCTCGCCATCAGCACCGGCACGCCGTACTCGCCGGCCAACGCGCCGTAGAGGCCGGCTTCGCCCAGCGCCTGGCCGCCGATCTCCACGCCCGCGAAGGCGAAGCTGTTGATGGTGTGGGCCAGGATGCCCGAGCCGCCGGCGCGCGAGTGGTAGCCGACCATGCACACGCCGTCCACGCCGAGCTCCACGCCGGCCACCATGCTCAGGTAGCGCGGCTTGCCCTGGATCACCTGCGCGCGCGCATCGAGCAGGTCCGGCGGCATGTTGCGAAAGTCGCCGTGCGAATCGTTCACCCACACCTCGGTGGCCCCGCCGTCGAAGGCCCCCGCGATGGCGGCGTTGGCCTCGTCGGTCATCAGCCGGCGTGCGCGCTCGTATTCGGGGTTGCCGGCGCGCACCTGCTGCGAATGGAACACGCCGGCCACGCCTTCGATGTCGACGGAGATCAGGATTTTCATGGGTGCGGATCGAGGGGGTGGGCGAAGGTGTCGGAAGGCCAGTCGCGCAGCAGTTCGCTCAGCGCCGGGCGCCTGTGGCCGTGGCGCCCGGTGATCGACTCGGCGCGCCACAGCGCATGCAGGATGGCTTGCTCCACGCTGTCGGCCGCGGCCCGGAACAGGCCGTCCAGCAGCGCGTCGTGCAGCAGGGCGACCGCCGGCATCGGCTGCTCGCTTCGCAGGGGCAGCGTGTAGGCGGTGGAAAAGGCGAGGGCGATGTCGCCGCTGCCGTGGCCGAACACCGAGCCGGTGCGCGCCAGGCCGGCGCCTGCGCGCAGCGCCAGGCGGCGCAGCTGGCGCGCGTCCAGCGGCGCGTCGGTGGCGATGAGCATGATGATCGAGCCCTTCTCGGGCTCGGCCGCCGGCGCCGCGCCGGCCAGTTGGGCCTCCAGCCGAGGGCCGACCGCGCGGCCCGCGATCACCAGGTGGGGCAGCAGGCCGTAGTTGGCCAGCACCAGCGCGCCCACCGTGTGCCGCCCCGCGCCCGGCCTCGGCACGCGCCGCGAGGCCGTGCCGATCCCGCCCTTGAGCGCGAAGCTGGACATGCCGCGCCCCGCGCCGACCGAGCCCTGCGCCACCTCGCCGCTCGCCGCGGCGCAGGCCTGCCGGTAGTGGTGTCCGCGCACGGCCATGCGCTGCATGTCGTTGAGGAAGCCGTCGTTGCACTCGAAGACCAGCGGATTGACGCTGGGCAGGCCGCGCCCGCATTCGGGGTTCATGGCGATGCAGTCGCGGATCTGGGCCTCGGCCACGGCCGGCACCGAGAAGGTGTTGGTCAGCGCAATCGGCGTTTCGAGCACGCCGAGCTCTTCGACCTGCACCAGCCCCACGCTCTTGCCGAAGCCATTGAGCACCGCCGCGCCCGCGGGCACGCGCTGCAGGAAGGGATCGCCCGCGTGCGGATGCACCACCGTCACCCCGGTCTGAACCTCCGCTTCGTCGAGCGTGCAATGCCCGACCGTGACGCCGGCCACGTCGGTGATGGCGTCGCGCTCGCCCGAGGGCAGGGCGCCGATGTGTGGAACGGCTGGGGAGGGCATCGGCTCACCCGGTCAACCTGGACGCAGAAGACCTCGCGTACGGATGTCCGCGACCCATGTCAAAGCCGATCGATCTTGGGGTCCAGCGCATCGCGCAGCCCATCCCCCAGCAGGTTGAAAGCCAGCACCGTGAAGAAGATCGCCAACGAGGGAAACAGCGCCACGTGCGGCGCATTGACCATGTCCGCGCGCGCCTCGTTCAGCATCGCGCCCCATTCCGGCGTCGGCGGCTGTGCGCCCATGCCGAGGAAGCTGAGGCTGGCGGCCGTGATGATGGAGGTGCCCAGGCGCATCGTGAAGTACACGACGATCGAGGAGATGGTGCCCGGCAGGATGTGCCGCAGCAGGATGGTGAGGTCGCTCGCGCCGATGCTGCGCGTGGCCTCGATGTAGGTGAGGTTCTTCAGCGCCAGCGTGTTGCCGCGCACCAGCCGCGCGAAGGCCGGCACGCTGAACACCGAGACCGCCACCACCACGTTGGTCATGCTGCTGCCGAGGATGGCCACCACCCCCAGCGCCAGCAGGATGCCGGGAAAGGCGAACAGCACGTCCGAGATGCGCATCACGATGCGGTCCCACCAGCCGCCGTAGTAGCCGGCCAGCAGGCCCAGGGCGGTGCCGACGATGGCGCCGATCACGACCGAGAAGAAGCCGGCCGCGAGCGAGATGCGCGCGCCCATCAGGATGCGGCTGAAGATGTCGCGCCCGAGCGGGTCGACGCCGAACCAGTGCGCGGCCGAGGGGCCGGTGTTGATCTTGTCGTAGTCGAAGAAGTTCTCGGCGTCGTACGGCGCGAGCCAGGGCGCGAGGATGGCCACGGCCACCAGCAGCAGCACGAAGACGGCGGCGCCCATCGCCACGTGCTGCATGCGGAACTTGCGCCAGAACTCCGTCCACGGCGTGCGCACCCGGCCTTGGGCGACGACGGCCAAGGCGGGCGCCTCACTTGTAGCGGATGGTGGGGTTGATATAGCCATAGAGCACGTCGACCACGAGATTGATCAGGATGAATTCGAGCGAGAAGAGCAGCACCAGCGTCTGGATGATCGGGTAGTCGCGCATGTCGACCGCGTCGACCAGCAGGCGCCCGAGGCCGGGCCAGTTGAACACCGCCTCCACCACGATCGAGCCGCCGAGCAGGAAGCCGAACTGCAGGCCCATCATGGTGACCACCGGGATCAACGCATTGCGCAGGCAGTGCTTCAGGACGACCCACTTCTCCGACACGCCCTTGGCGCGTGCGGTGCGCACGAAGTCTTCCTGGATCACCTCGATGAAGGACGCCCGTGTGAAGCGCGCCATCACCGCCGCCACCGCGGCGCCCAGCGTCAGCGAGGGCAAGAGGTAGTGCCGCCACGAATCGGCGCCGACCGTCGGCAGCCAGCCGAGCTGGACCGAGAAGATCTGCATCAGCAGCATGCCGAGCGCGAAGGCCGGAAAGGAAATGCCCGAGACGGCCAGCGTCATGCCGAGCCGGTCGGGCCACTGGTTGCGGAACACGGCAGACGTGATGCCGATGGCCATGCCGAACACCACGGCCCAGGCCATGCTGGTGATCGTCAGCAGCAGCGTGGGCATGAAGCGCTCGGCGATCTCGGTGGATACCGGCCGCTTGGACCGCAGCGAATGGCCGAAGTCGCCCTGCAGCATGTTCGTGAAGAAGTTCAGGAACTGCTGCGGCATCGGCTTGTCCAGGCCGAGGTCCGCGCGCACCAGGGCCACGGTCTCGGGGCTGGCATCCGGCCCGGCCGCCAGGCGCGCCGGATCGCCGGGCAGCATGTGGACGAACAGGAACACCAGCACCGCCACGATCAGCAGTGTCGGCAGCAGGCCCAGCAGGCGCTTGAGGACGTACTGTGTCATGCACGTGTCATTTCAGTGCGCCACCGATCTTCCCGCGGCTCACAACGAGAGTGCGTCATTTCAGCTCGACTTCGTCGAAGTTGAAGCTGCCGTCGGGGATGACGTAGAAGCCGCTCAGGTTGCGCGCGCGCACCGACAGCAGCTGCTCGGTCACGAGGAAGGCCCAGGGCGCATCGTCCCAGATGCGCTTCTGCGCGTCGCCGTAGATCTTGGCCTTGGCAGCAGCATCGGTGGTGACCAGCGCCTTCTTGATGTCGGCATCGACCTCGTCGTTCTTGTAGTACGCGGTGTTGAAGAGGCGCGGCGGGAAGGACTCCGACGCCAGCAGCGGACGCATCGCCCAATCCGCTTCGCCGGTGGAGGAAGACCAGCCCACGTAGTACATGCGCACCGGCGCAGTCGCCGGGTCCTGCGCGCTCTCGACGCGCTCGACGCGCTGGCCGGCCTCCAGGGCCTGCACCTGCACCTTGACGCCGACCTGCGCCAACTGCTGCTGCACGAACTGGATCACCTTTTGCGCCGTGGTGTAGTTGTAGGCCGACCAGAGCGTGCTCTCGAAGCCGTTCGGGTAGCCGGCTTCCTTCAGCAGCGCGCGCGCCTTCGCCGGGTCGTAGGGCCAGGGGCCGAGCTTCACCGCACCGTCGATGCCCTTGGGCAGCACGCCCTCCGCGGGAATGGCGTAGCCGGAGAAGGCCACCTTGGCGAGCGCCTCCTTGTTGATCGCGTAGTTGATGGCTTGCCGCACCTTCGGGTTGTCGAAGGGCTTCTGCTGCACGTTCATCGAGATGTAGCGCTGGATGATCGAGGGCGCGCTGGTCACCTCGAGGCTGGGCTTGCCCTTCAGGGTCTCTGCCGCTTCGGGCGGCATCGGGAAGGCGAAGTGCGCCTCGTTGGTCTGCATCATCGCAGCGCGCGTGTTGTTGTCGACCACCGGGCGGAAGGTGATGGTGTCGATCTTCGGGTAGCCCTTTTTCCAGTAGCCGTCGAACTTGGCCACCTTCAGGTAGTCCGTGGCCTTCCACTCCACGAACTTGAAGGGGCCGGTGCCCACCGGGTTCTGCGCGATGCCCTTGCTGCCGTACTTGGCGAGCGCGGCCGGCGAGATGATCACGGCCGACGGATGCGCCAGGTTGTTGATGAAGGGCGAGAACGGCTCGGCCAGCGTGAAGCGCACCGTGGTCGGATCGATCACCTCGGTCTTGGCGATGTTCTTGTAGAGGTTGTAGCGCTTGAGCTTGTTGTCCGGGTTGGTCACGCGGTCGAAGTTCGCCTTCACAGCCTCGGCGTTGAAGGGCGTGCCGTCGTGGAACTGCACGCCGGTGCGCAGCTTGACGGTGTAGACCAGGCCGTCCTTGCTGACGGTGTGGCCCGTGGCCAGCACGGGCACCATCTTCATGTCCTTGTCGAAGCCGTACAGCCCTTGGTAGAAGGACTTGGCCACCGCCTGCGAGAGCGTGTCGTTGGCGTCGTAGGGGTCGGTCGTCGTGAAGCCCGACTGCACGGCCACGACGATGTCCTTGGCGGCGTGCGCCGAGAGCGCGAAGCCACCCAGGCCGGCGACGGCGAGCGCGGCGGCGATGCGGGAGAGATGCTGCTTGTCCATGCTGGAACTCCTTCTTGGTCGATCAGTTGATTGGGTGTTGCGCGACGAAGTGGCCGGGGCCCACCTCGACGAGCGGCTTGAGCTCGGGCTCGTAGCCCGCGGGATGAACGGGACTCGGGATCTCGCCGTGCAGCAGCGGCCGGGCGCGATTGCGGCGCGCCGGATCGGCCACCGGCACCGCCGCCATCAGCTTGCGCGTGTAGGCATGCTGCGGGTTCTCGAAGATGGCGCGCCGCGGGCCGATCTCGACGATCTGGCCCAGGTACATCACGGCCACGCGGTGGCTGATGCGCTCCACCACCGCCATGTCGTGCGAAATGAACAGGAAGGCCACGCCCAGCTCGCGCTGCAGGTCGAGCATGAGGTTGACGATCTGGGCCTGGATCGACACGTCGAGCGCCGACACCGACTCGTCGGCCACCACCACCTTGGGGTCGAGCGCCAGTGCGCGGGCGATCGCGATGCGCTGGCGCTGGCCGCCGGAGAATTCGTGCGGATAGCGCTGCGCGTAGTCGGCCGGCAGGCCCACCTTTTCGAGCAGCCACCGCACCCGCTCCTGCGCCTGGGCGCCGCTGGCGACGCGGTGCACCAGCAAGGGCTCCATGATCGAGAAGCCCACCGTGAGGCGCGGGTCCAGCGAGGCGAAAGGGTCCTGGAAGATGAACTGGATGTCGCGCCGCAGCGCCTGCAACTGGCCCTGCGGCAGCGCCAGGACGTTGCGGCCCTTGAACTCGATCTCGCCGCCCTGGCTGTCGACCAGGCGCAGCAGCGAGCGGCCGGTGGTGGACTTGCCGCAGCCCGACTCGCCCACCAGCGCCAGTGTCTCGCCGGCATGCAGGTCGAAGCTGATGCCTTCCACCGCATGCACCCGCCGCGTGACACGGCCGAACAGGCCGCTCTTGAGATCGAAGCGCGTCACCAGGTCCTTCACGCGCAGGATCGGCGGGGTGTCGCGGCGCACCGTGTCCTGCGGGCTGCGGTCGCTCGTGCGGATGCCGGCCGCATCGACCTGCAGCAGCTCGAAGCGCGCGGGCAGCTCGGTTCCGCGCATGGCGCCCAGTTGCGGCACGGCCGAGAGGAGCGCGCGCGTGTAGGGGTGCTGCGGGGCCTTGAACACCTGCTCCGAAGGGCCGGCCTCGGCCTTGTCGCCGCGGTACATCACGAGCACGCGGTCGGCCACCTCGGCCACCACGCCCATGTCGTGGGTGATGAAGACCACGCCCATGTGCATCTCGGACTGCAGCTCGCGGATGAGCTGCAGGATCTGGGCCTGGATGGTGACGTCCAGCGCGGTGGTGGGCTCGTCGGCGATCAGCAGCGAGGGCCGGCAGGACAGCGCCATCGCGATCATCACGCGCTGGCGCATGCCGCCCGAGAGCTGGTGCGGGTAGCGCTGCAGCACGCTGCGCGCTTCGGGAATGCGCACCAGCTCCAGCATGCGCAGCGCCTCGGCGCGCGCCGCCGCGCGGTCCTTGTCCTGGTGGATGGCGATGGCCTCCGCGATCTGGTCGCCGGCGGTGAACACCGGGTTGAGCGACGTCATCGGCTCCTGGAAGATCATCGCGATGTCGGCGCCGCGGATGCCGCGCATGGTGGCATCCGAGGCCTTCGCCAGATCGAGCACGCGGCCATCGCGGCGCCTGAAAGCCATGCGGCCATCGAGGATGCGGCCGCCGCCGTACTCGACCAGCCGCATCAGCGCCAGCGAGGTGACGGACTTGCCCGAGCCCGACTCGCCGACGATGGCCAGCGTTTCGCCGCGGTCCACGTGCAGCGAGAGCTTGCGCACCGCATCGACGGTGCGCTCGGACGTGGCGAAGCGCACGGTGAGGCCATCGACCTCGAGCACGCGCTGCTCGGGCAACTGCAGCGCGGCGCCGCCGGCGGGAGAGGTGTGAAGAACCGCGCTCATCGGTGAATGGCCGTCTTCGGCGCATCGGTGCCGCGTGCATGCCCGCGGTACATGCCTTCGGTGTTGAAGGGCATGCAGACGTTGCCCAGCCGATCGATCGCGATCAGCCCGCCGCTGCCGCCGATCGCCGGCAGCGACTGCATCACCACGGCCTGCGCCGCCTGCGCCAGCGACTGGCCCGCATAGCGCATGCGCGCGCAGACATCGTAGGCCGCGGCCGTGCGGATGAACATCTCGCCGCTGCCGGTGCAGGACACGGCGGCGCGCTTGTCGTCGGCATAGGTGCCGGCGCCGATCAGCGGCGAATCGCCGATGCGGCCGACGCGCTTGTTGGTCATGCCGCCGGTGGAGGTGGCGGCCGCGAGATGGCCTTCGTGGTCCAGGGCCACCGCGCCGACGGTGCCGAACTTGCGGCCCTCGTCCAGCGGTGCGCCGGACGCCCCCGTCGACGATGCCGCGCCGTCATGGTCGAGCACCACGCGCCCCGCAGCCTGCGCGCGGTGCAGCTGCGAGCGCCGCGCCTCGGTCGAGAAGTAGGCGGGCTCCACCATCTCCAGCCCGCGCTCGCGCGCGAAGGCCTCGGCGCCGGCGCCGGCCAGCAGCACGTGGGCGCCTTCTTCCATCACCGCCCGGGCGGCACGCACCGGGTGGCGGATGTGGCTCACGCCGGCCACCGCGCCGGCGCGCAGGTCGGCGCCGTTCATCACGGCGGCGTCGAGCTCGTGCGTCTCGGCCTGCGTGAAGACCGCGCCATGGCCGGCGTTGAAGAGCGGGCAGTCTTCCAGCATCTCCACCGCGAGGCACACGGCATCGAGCGCGCGGGCGCCCTTCAGCAGCAGCGCCTGGCCGGCCTGCAGGATGTCGCGCAGCGCCTCGTGGTAGGGCTGGGCGGCGCCGGCAGTCAGCGCCGCAGCGCTGATGGTGCCGGCGCCGCCGTGGATGGCAATGACGGGCATCGTTCTCATCGGGTCTTCTTCTTTCCGGCCGGTGCGCGCGGCGCCGGCCCTTGCTTGATCTTCGGCGTGCTCGCGGCCCGCAGGTCCTGCGCGCCGTGCAGCCACGGCATCACGGCATGCACCACCTTGCTCGCGGCCTGGTAGGCGTGCGGGGCGCGCAGGGCCACGGCGCTGGTCAGGGCTTCGATGAGCGCGAGCACGCTGGTCTCGCAATTGGGACGATAGCGGGTTTCGGTCTGCGCATAGAGAACCACGTCGGCCAGCGGCGCGATCGGCGAGCTGGGCCGGTCGGTCAACGCCAGGACGCCGATTCGCTGGGCGCGCGCGAGCTCGGTCAGGGCGACGGTGTCGGTCAGGTAACGCGGGAAGGTCAGCGCCACCAGCAGGTCCTGCGGTCCGCCGCGCGACAGTGCGCGTGCGCCGTGCGTGACGCCGCTGACCGACGACAGCAAGCGCACGTCGCCGCAGTAGGCATCCAGCCCATGGTGCAGCAGCCCGGCCAGCCAGGCGCTGGCGCCGAAGCCGGCGATGAAGACGGTGCGGGCCCCGAGCACGCGCGCCACAGCGGCTTCGCAGGAGGCGGGGTCCAGTGCCTGGCGCGTCGCCCCGATGTTGCCCTGGCTTTCCTGCAGCGCCATCGCGAACACCTCGGCCACGGTCGAGGGACGGGCCAGGTTGCCGCGCAGCTGCTCCACCGGGGCCACCAGCGGCTCGAAGCCGCGCACCAGCTCGGCGCGGAAGCTCGCGTAGCCGTCGAAGCCCAGCGCGCGGGCGAAGCGGTTGGCGGTGGCCACTGACACGCCGACGATGGCGGCCAGTTCGTCGATCGGCAGCGTGGCGACCTGCAGCGGGCGTTCGAGCACGTAATCGGCGACCTGCCGGTGCGAGCGCGTCAGCTGCGGCAGCGCCTGGGCGATGCGCTGCGGGACGGTGGTGGTGGCGACTGCGGTCAGGGCCGGCATGCGTTCTGGACTCGCTCCTCTCCGGTGCGAGCGATGTAAAGAAAATTACAAAATGGTGCAGAGAAAGAAAATTTTCAATCATTGCCATCCGAATAGCAAGCGGCGGGCCAGAGGGTTGTCCCGGGGGGCTGAGGTCACAATAGCGGACTCACACCCCGACCGAAGCGCCACCCCCGCATGAACAAGAAAATTGCCGGCACGCTCCAGATGATGGCGGCCATGCTGATCTCCGGAACCATCGGCTGGTTCGTCGTCTACTCCGGGCAGCCGGTCATCCAGTTGCTGTTCTGGCGCTGCGTCTTCGGGGCGGCGACGCTGCTGGTGGTCTGCGCCTTCACGGGGTCGCTGCGCGGCAGGCTCACGCTCGGGCAGGTCGGCTGGGCCGCCATCGGCGGCGTGGCCATCGTGCTCAACTGGCTCCTGATCTTCGCCTCCTTCTCGCGCGCCTCGATCTCCGTGGCCATCGCCGTCTACAACACACAGCCCTTCATGCTGATCGGCCTCGGCGCGCTCTTCTTCGCCGAGCGCATCACGGCCGCCAAGCTCGGCTGGCTCGGCATTGCGTTCGCGGGCGTGCTGCTCATCGTGGAGGCCCGGCCGTCCGCGGCCGCCTATGCCGGTCCGGACTCCGCCTATATCGCCGGGGTCCTGATGGCCCTCGGCGCGGCGTTCTTCTACGCCATCGCCGCGATCGTGACCAAGAAGCTCGGCGACACGCCGCCGCACCTCATCGCGTTGATCCATGTCTGCGTCGGCATCCTCATGATCGCGCCCTTCGCGGACCTGACGAACCTCCCCTCCGGCTACCGGGTCTGGGGCGATTTCCTGGTGATGGGCGCGGTCTACACCGGCCTGGTGTTCGCGCTCCTTTACGGCGCGATCCAGAAGCTGCCGACGCATTCGGTGGGTGTGCTGTCCTTCCTCTACCCGATCGTCGCGATGGTGGTGGACTTCGTCGCCTTCGATCACCGGCTCAAGCCGCTGCAGCTCGTCGGGTCAGCGGCCATCCTGGTTGCCGCTGCCGGGATGACGCTCGGATGGTCCCTGCAGCGGGCCAAGGCTTTCCCGCAGGCCTGAGCGATCCACTTCGTCGGCGGCGGCTGAACCTTCCCGCGAGGCCCGTGCCGCGGAGCCCAGTACACTCCGCCCGCCCCGGCATCGGCCGGGGCCGCTGCAGGCAACGCGGCGTGTCCCAAATCAAGGAACTTTGAATGAACCGAATCGAACTGGTCGAGAAGATCGCCACCGCCCACACCCTGAGCAAGGCCGAAGCCGCGCGCGTCCTCGAAACAGTCACCAGCGCCATCGTCAACGCAGTGAAGAAGGACGACCCGGTCCAGCTCGTCGGCTTCGGCACCTTCAAGCAGGTCGCCCGCGCCGCGCGCTCCGGCTTCAACCCCCAGGCAGGCACGAAGATCAAGATCGCCGCCACCAAGGTGCCGAAGTTCGTGCCCGGCGCCGCCTTCAAGGCCGCCATCGATCCGAAGGCCGCCAAGCGCAAGGCCGAGAAGGCGGCGGCCAAGCCCGCCGTGAAGAAGGCTGCTGCTGCGCCGAAGAAGGCCGCGGCCAAGAAGAAGTAAGAGTAAGCCCAGGCGAGCGCCTGCTCTGCACGAGGGCAGGGGCGCCGGATCGAAGCCGCCCACGGGCGGCTTTCTTGTTTGGCGATGCGTTCGCCGCAGGACTCAGAGCAGGCGCGAGATGTCCTGCGCCGCCCCGACCAGCGCCGGCAGCATCGTCTCCTGCATCACCTTGGCGCTGGTGCGGTTGGCCTGTCCGCTGATGTTGAGCGCGGCCACCATGCGGCCGGCGCGGTCCACGATCGGCGCGGCGATGGAGATCAGGCCTTCCTCGAGCTCCTGGTTGACCAGGCACCAGCGCTGGCGCCTCGCCTGCAGCACCCTGGCGACGATCGCGTCGATGTCGGTGAGCGTGTGGCGCGTGAGCGGCTCGATGCTCGAAGCCGCAAGCCGCGCTCGCAGCGCATCGTCGTCCAGGTCGGCCAGCAGCAGCCGGCCCATGGAGGTGCACCACGCCGGCAGGCGCGAGCCCACCCCCAGGCTGATGCGCATGATCTTGTGGATGGGCACGCGCAGCACATAGACGATGTCGGTGTCGTCCAGCACCGCGGCCGAGCAGGATTCCTGCACTCGCTGCACCAGTGCCTCCATCACCGGTTCGGCGCGGTTCCAGATCGGCATCGACGACAGGTAGGCGAAGCCCAGGTCGAGGATGCGCGGCGTGAGCGCGAACAGCTTGCCGTCGAAGTCCACATAGCCCAGCGTCTGCAGCGTGAGCAGGATGCGCCGCGCCCCGGCGCGGGTGAGCCCGGTCGCGGCCGCGACTTCGCTGAGCGTCTGGCGCGGCGCGCGCTCGCTGAAGGAGCGGATGACCTGCAGCCCGCGTGCGAAGGACTGGACGTAGCGGTCCCCGGGCGTGGGGGCAGTGGATTCTTTTTGGGTTGCCATGCGAAGCGATCTTCTTTAGAATTCATTATACGAACACATGTTCGATATACGAACAACCGGGAACATTGTGCTCCACGCCTGAAGCCGAGGCCTTCGGCTTTTCCCTTACTCCGGAGACAGATTCATGATCAACAAGATCGCCGGCTCGATCGCCGATGCCATGGCCGGCATCCCCGACGGCGCCACGGTCCTCATCGGCGGCTTCGGCACGGCCGGCATCCCCAACGAGCTCATCGACGGCCTCATCGAGCAAGGCGCCAAGGAGCTCACGGTCGTCAACAACAACGCCGGCAATGGCGACACCGGCTTGGCTGCGCTGCTCAAGGCCGGGCGGGTGCGCAAGATCATCTGCAGCTTCCCGCGCCAAGCCGACAGCTACGTGTTCGACGAGCTCTACCGTTCCGGCAAGCTGGAGCTCGAACTGGTGCCGCAGGGCAACCTGGCCGAGCGCATCCGCGCGGCCGGCGCGGGCGTCGGTGCCTTCTTCTGCCCGACGGGCTATGGCACGCAACTGGCCGGCGAGCGCGAGACGCGCGTCATCGACGGCAAGCCCTACGTGCTGGAGTACCCGATCCGCGGCGACGTGGCGCTGGTCAAGGCCGAGCAGGGCGACCGCTGGGGCAACCTCACCTACCGCAAGGCGGCGCGCAACTTCGGCCCGGTGATGGCCATGGCCTCCGAACGCACCATCGCCACCGTGCACGAGATCGTCGAGCTGGGCGCGATGGATCCCGAGACCATCGTCACCCCCGGCATCTTCGTCAGCAAGATCGTCAAGATCGACCGCGTGGCAACGCAAGCCGGCGGCTTCAAGAAGGCAGCATGACCATGAGCACCAGCCATTACCAGCGCCGCACCAAGGACCAGCTTGCCGCCCGGGTCGCGCAGGACATCTTCGACGGCGCCGTCGTCAACCTCGGCATCGGCCAGCCCACGCTGGTGGCCAACCACCTGCCGGCGGGGCGCGAAGTCATCCTGCACAGCGAGAACGGCATCCTCGGCATGGGCCCGGCGCCGGCCGCCGGGCAGGAGGACTACGACCTCATCAACGCCGGCAAGCAGCCGGTCACATTGCTGCCGGGCGGCGCCTACTTCCACCATGCCGACAGCTTCGCGATGATGCGCGGCGGCCACCTGGACATCTGCGTGCTGGGCGCCTTCCAGGTCTCGGCCACCGGCGACCTCGCCAACTGGAGCACGGGCGAGGAGGGTGCCATCCCCGCCGTCGGGGGCGCGATGGACCTGGCCATCGGCGCCAAGCAGACCTGGGTCATGATGGACTTGCTCACCAAGAAGGGCGAGAGCAAGATCGTCGCGCAGTGCACCTATCCGCTGACCGGCATCGGCTGCGTGAAGCGCGTGTACTCCGACCTCGCCACGCTCGAATGCACGCCTGCGGGGCTCAAGCTCATCGACAAGGTCGAGGGGCTCGCGCATGCAGAGCTCGAGAAGCTGGTCGGGTTGCCGATCGCTGCGTAAAAAGGCGGACCGCCCGAAGGCGGAAGGCGCTTCTGCGAAACCTCTGCGATCTCTGCCGTCGGCTTTCCGTATCGACTTCCTTCCTGAGAGACACACACCATGACCACCCAAGCCTTCATCTGCGACGCCGTTCGCACCCCCTTCGGCCGCTACGGCGGCTCGCTTTCCGGCGTGCGCGCCGATGACCTGGGCGCCGTGCCGCTCAAGGCACTCATGGAGCGCAACAAGAACGTCGACTGGCAGGCCGTGGCCGACGTGCTCTACGGCTGCGCCAACCAGGCCGGCGAGGACAACCGCAACGTCGCGCGCATGTCGGCGCTGCTGGCCGGGCTTCCCCTCGAAGTCGGCGGCGGCACCATCAACCGCCTGTGCGGCTCGGGCCTGGACGCCGTGGGCAGCGCGGCGCGCGCCATCAAGGCCGGCGAGGCCGGGCTCATGATTGCCGGCGGCGTCGAGAGCATGAGCCGTGCGCCCTTCGTGATGCCCAAGGCCGAGAGCGCCTTCAGCCGCAGCAACGCGGTCTACGACACCACCATCGGCTGGCGCTTCGTCAACAAGCTCATGAAGGCGCAGTACGGCGTCGATTCGATGCCGGAGACCGCGGAGAACGTCGCCACCGACCACAAGATCGAGCGCGAGGCGCAGGACAAGATGGCGCTGGCCTCGCAGCAGCGCGCCGTGGCGGCGCAGAAGTCGGGCTTCTTCGATGCCGAGATCGTGCCGGTGACGGTGCCGCAGAAGAAGGGCGACGCGATCGTCGTGAACAAGGACGAGCATCCGCGCGACACCAGCCTGGAGGCGCTCGCCAAGCTCAAGGGCGTGGTGCGCCCCGACGGCACGGTGACCGCCGGCAACGCCAGCGGCGTGAACGACGGTGCCTGCGCGCTGCTGCTGGCCGACGAGGCGAGTGCGGCCAGGCACGGCCTGACGCCGCGCGCCCGCGTGGTCGGCATGGCCACCGCCGGCGTGCCGCCGCGCGTGATGGGCATCGGCCCGGCGCCGGCCACCGAGAAGGTGCTGAAGCTCACCGGCCTGAAGCTGGAGCAGATCGACGTGATCGAGCTCAACGAAGCCTTCGCCGCGCAAGGCCTCGCGGTGCTGCGCCTGCTGGGCCTGAAGGACGACGACGCACGCGTCAACATCAACGGTGGCGCGATCGCGCTGGGGCATCCGCTGGGCGCCAGCGGCGCGCGGTTGGCGACCACCGCGGTCAACCAGCTGCACAAGGGCGGCGGGCGCTATGCGCTGTGCACCATGTGCATCGGCGTGGGCCAGGGCATCGCGGTCATCCTCGAACGCGTCTGAAGGAATGCGCCGCGGCGCAGGCCGCTGCGAGTCGCCCGCTCGGCGCTTCGGCGAGGTGATCAGGCAGGCGAAGCGTTGGTTGGAGCGAGCGTGCCCTGATCCGCGGCCTGCCACACCAGCGTGGCGGCCGCGAGATCCTCGAGTGCGCTGCCGACGGCCTTGAAGACGGTGCGCCCGGTGGCGTTCGCGCGCCCCGCATGGCGGCCCTTGCACAGGTCGGCGAGCGTGGCCTGTACCGCATCGGGCGCCAGCGTGCCGGCCGCGATCGCATCGAGCAGATCGCCGGCCTTCAGCAAGGCCTCGCCGGTATCCACGAAAGTCTGCGCGCCGGCAAAGCAAGCCGCGTCGGCCTCGCGCATCTGCGGCGTGAAGCTGCCGATCAGGTCGAGGTGCGAACCCGGCGCGAGCCACTCGCCCCTCACCAGCGGCGAGGTTGCGAGCGTCGCGCAGCTCACGATGTCGGCGCTGCGCACGGCGGTTTCCAGCACGGGCACGGCGCGCGCATTCCAGCCTTCGCCGCGCCATTGCGCCGCCAGGGCCTCCGCGCCTTCGGGACGGTGATTCCAGACCCACACCTCCTCGATTCGGCGTGCGCGGGCATGGGCGGCCGGCAGCAGCCGCGCGACGCGGCCAGTGCCCAGCACGAGCAGTCGACGTGCATCCCTTCGCGCAAGAAAAGATGCGCCCAGCGCCGAGGCCGCCGCCGTGCGGTGCGCGGTGATCTCGTTGCCGTCCATCATCGCGAGCGGCACGCCGGTGTGCGCGTCGTAGAGGACGTAGGTCGCGTGCAGCCCCGGCAGGCCGCGCGCGCCGTTGCCGGGAAAGATGTTGATGGTCTTGATGCCGAGGAAGCCCGCCTCGCTCCAGGCCGGCATGATCAGCACCGTGCCGCGGTCGCTGCCCGCCTCGACGGCGTGCACGTGGCGCGGCGGGACGGTGGCCTCCCCCGCGAACGCCGCCTGCAATGCGGGAATCAGTTGCGCGAAATCCAGGGCGCCACGGGTGGCGTCGGCGTCGAAATGCTGCATGGCAGGTCCTCGGGCGGGATGACAATGGGCGCCATTGGAGCCCGTACGTGTGAGTCGGGGAGGGTACAGCCGGCCCCCGACCGAAGGGACGAAATGCCATGCAAGAAGAGAACTACGAAGTACACCCGGTCGAGCGCGGCGTGCCGGTGAAGATGTGGACCCGCGGCGTGCCGGTCGAGGACGAGGCGCGCAAGCAACTGGAGAACGCGGCCCGCCTGCCCATCGTGTTCAGGCACATCGCGGCCATGCCCGACGTGCACTACGGCATCGGCGCGACGGTCGGCTCGGTCATCCCGACCTTCAGGGCCATCATCCCGGCCGCGGTCGGCGTGGACATCGGCTGCGGAATGATGGCCTGCAAGACCACGCTGCATGCCAACGACCTGCCCGACAACCTGGGCCCGCTGCGCTCGGCGATCGAGAAGGCCGTGCCGCACGGCAGCAACCCCAGGCGCATGGGCCGCGACAAGGGCGCCTGGGAAACGCCGCCCGCCGAGACCGATGCCGCCTGGGCCGGCCTGGTCGACGAGTTCGAGGCGATCTGCGAAAGCTATCCGCGCCTGAAGAACACCAACAACCACAAGCACCTGGGAACGCTGGGCACGGGCAACCACTTCATCGAGGTCTGCCTCGACGAAGCGGGGTCGGTGTGGTTCATGCTGCATTCGGGTTCGCGCGGCGTGGGCAATGCCATCGGCACCCACTTCATCGAGCTCGCGAAGAAAGACGCCGAGCAGCACCAGCGCAACCTGCCCGACCAGGACCTGGCCTACTTCGAGGAAGGTGCCCGCTACTTCGGCGACTACGTGCGCGCCGTCGGCTGGGCCCAGCGCTTCGCGCTCGCCAACCGCGAGGTGATGATGCGGCGCGTGGTCGCGGCCGCGCGCAAGGTGATCGGCAAGGCCTTCGAGTCGCAGGTGGAAGCGGTGAACTGCCACCACAACTACGTGCAGCGCGAGACGCACTTCGGCCAGGAGGTGCTGGTGACCCGCAAGGGCGCGGTGAGCGCGAAGGCCGGCGAGCTGGGGATCATCCCCGGCAGCATGGGCGCCAAGAGCTACATCGTGCGCGGCAAGGGCAACCCGGAAAGCTTCATGAGCTGCAGCCACGGCGCCGGCCGCACGATGAGCCGCACCAGGGCCAAGAAGCTCTACACCGTGGCGGACCAGATCGCCGCAACCCGCGGCGTCGAATGCCGCAAGGACGCCGACGTGATCGACGAGATCCCGATGGCCTACAAGGACATCGACGCGGTGATGGAAGCGCAGAAGGACCTGGTGGAGGTGGTGTACACGCTCAAGCAGGTGGTGTGCGTGAAAGGTTAGGGATGGACCTCCCCATCATCAACGACTGGCATTTCTATGCGGTCGCGGTTCCCGCCGTGCTCATGCTCGGCGTCAGCAAGAGCGGATTCGGTGCCGGCTTCGGCTCGCTCGCGGTGCCCCTGCTGGCCCTGGCGGTCACGGTGCCGCAAGCGGCGGCGATCCTGATGCCGGTGCTGCTGCTGATGGACCTGCTGGGCATCGCCGCCTTCCGCCGCGACTTCGATCGGTCGCTGCTGTATTTCCTGATTCCCTTCGGCCTGGTGGGCACGTTGATCGGCACGGTACTGTTCCGGGTGTTGCCCCCGCACACGGTGGCGGGCGTCGTCGGCGTCTTCACGCTGCTGTTCCTCGCGCAGCGGCTGCTCTTCCCGCCGCGTTCCGACGCGCCGCCGCCCTCGAAAACCACCGGTGCCGTCTTGACGGCCATCGGCGGCTTCACCAGCTTCATCGCGCACGCCGGCGGTCCGCCCGTCAATGCCTACGTGATTCCGCTGCGGCTGACGCCGGTGGCGTATACGGCGACGCTCGCCTATTTCTTCTTCGTGGTGAACCTGAGCAAGTGGCTTCCCTATGCCTGGCTCGGCCTGCTCGACTGGCGCAACATGGCGACCTCGCTGGTGCTGCTGCCGATCGCGCCGCTGGGCGTGTGGCTCGGCATCCGGATTGCGCGGCGCATCGATGCGGCCTGGTTCTATCGCTTCGTGTATCTCGGCATGCTGCTGACAGGGCTCAAGCTGAGTTGGGACGGCTTCTCGGCATGACGAACAGGCCTTCCGACATAGGCCTGATTGAGGATGTAATGCAAAGCTCTACGATTGCCGCGTCGTCCTCGCGTGTGCAAAATTTCACGTATGTCCGAATCGATGACGACGCCTGCCAAGCTCGAGGATTCCGAGCTGCAAAGCCTGGCTGCCGAATGGCGCATCCGCGCCATGCAGGGCGACCAGCTGGCGCATCGCATGGCGCAGGCGCTCGAGGCCGAACAGCGCCGCCGCATTCGCGACACGGGCCTGCAACCCCTGCCACCGGCACGTTCCTCCGCCTCGGCGCCCTGGTGGAAATTCTGGTGAGCCCGTCGCGTACGTTGTCCTGACGGCCGATCGAGCTTCCGATCGCGGCGCTCGCCGGGTGCGGGAGTTGGCCGGGCCCTTCCGGCGCGCCCGGCTTTCCGCGCCGGAACGCATCCCGCCCGGCTCTTCAGTGGTAGATCTTCTGCAGCAGCCGGATCAGCGTCTCGCGCTCGCGCGCCGTGAGCTTGGCGCTGGCTTCCGCTTCCAGCTCGACCACCGTGCGCTCGGCCTCGTGCACCAGCGACTCGCCGGCCGGCGTCAGGTACAGGCCGATGGCGCGGCCGTCGTAGGGGTGGGGGCGCCGTTCGATCAGGCCGCGGCTGTCCATCGCGGAGATCAGGCTGACCAGGTTGGGCGGCAGGATGTCCAGGGTGGCGCAGAGCTGGCGCGAGGTGGCGCCGGGGTTGTGCGCGAGCAGCGACAGCACTGAAAAGTCCACCTGCTTGAGGCCGTAGACCGCCATGCGCTCCGCGAACACCGTGCTCACCGTCAGCCAGGCGCGGCGGGCGTTGTACCCGACCAGGGCCTCGAGAACCCGGGTGTCGAGCCGGTCCGGGCGCGACGGCGGGACGGAAACTGCGGGAACGGCGGCTTTCTTGCGCGGGGCTGGCATGGGCCAGAGCCTAACTGCGTTTGCACGGCGGGCGTAGGGGCGTGCCCCCTACGTGGCCGGTGAGATGACCGCCTCGCAGGCGCGCTTGACCATGCCGAGCCGCATCTCGAACTCCGGCAGCACGAAGCGGCGAAAGGCCTCCGCGGGCGCCGTCCAGCGCGAGGTCTGGGGCGCGGCATGCCCGATGCGCGCCCAGGCCCAGGCCAGCAGGGCGATCGCCACCACCCGCAGGTAGTCGTCGGCCACCTCGTACGCGAGCGCGGGATCGCGCTGCGCCGCCAGGGCGACCGTGGTGCCGACGTAGCGCAGCTGCGCGAAGCGGCGCTGCACCTCGGCGTCGAACTCGCGCGCGGCATCGAGCTCGTCGCGCAGCTCGATCAGCAGGCTCGCCATGCCGGCGCCGCCATCGGGCAGCAGCTTGCGCACCACCAGGTCGATGGCCTGGATTTCGTTGGTGCCCTCGTAGATCATGGTCACGCGGGCATCGCGCAGCACCTGCTCGATGCCCCATTCGCGCACGTAGCCGTGGCCGCCGAAGACCTGCAGGCAGGCGCTGGCGCCTTCGAAGGACTGTTGCGTGCAGGCGGCCTTCAGCACCGGCGTGACGAGCGCGCACGCGCGCTCGGCGCGCTCGCGGCGCGCGGGGTCGGCGTCGTGGCGCGCGATGTCCAGCTGCAGCGCGGTGCGGTAGGCCAGCAGGCGCGCGCCGTCGACCCAGGCGCGCTGTGTCTCGAGCATGCGGCGTACCGCCGGGTGCTCGGCGATCAGGTCGGCAGCCTCGGGGCCGCGGCTGGCCGGGGCGGGGCCCGGGGCCCGCATCTGGCGGCGCTCGCGGGCATAGGCGTCGGCCTTCTGCCAGGCGGCGTCGAGCAGGCCGATGCCCTGCAGCGCCACGTGCAGGCGCGCGGCGTTCATCATCACGAACATCGCGGCCAGGCCGCGATTCGCCTCGCCGACCAGCCAGCCGGTGGCGTCGTCGAAGCGCATCACACAGGTGGGGCTGCCGTGCAGGCCCATCTTTTCCTCGATGCGCTCGCAGTGCACCGCGTTGCGCAGGCCGTCCGGCAGCTGCTTGGGCACCAGCACCAGCGACAGGCCCTTGGGGCCGGCGGGCGCGTCGGGCAGCCGGCACAGCACCAGGTGCACGATGTTCGGCGTCAGGTCGTGCTCGCCGCCGGAGATGAAGATCTTGCCGCCGCTGACCCGGAAGCTGCCGTCGGGCTGGGGCACGGCGCGCGTGCGGACCTGGCCCAGGTCGCTGCCGGCATGGGCTTCGGTCAGGCACATGGTGGCCAGCCACTCGCCGCTCGCGATCTTCGGCAGGTAACGTGCCTTGAGGGCCTCGCTGCCGTGGTGCCTGAGGCACTCGTAGGCGCCGTGGAGCAGGCCGGGCGCCATCGTGAGGCCGTGGTTGGCGGCACTCAGCCATTCGAAGAGGATGGCTTCGAGCACCGCCGGCAGGCCCTGCCCGCCGTCTTCCGGCGCCGCGGAGAGCGCGAGCCAGCCGCCTTCGACCAGGCCCGCGTAGGCCTCCCGGAATCCGGGCGGCACGTGCACCTCGCCGTCTTCGAAGCGGCAGCCCGTCTCGTCGCCCGTGCGATTCAGCGGCGCGATCGCCTCGGCCACGAACTTGCCGGCCTCCTCGAGCACCTGGGCCTGCAAGGCATCGTCGAATTCGGCGAAGGGGCGGAGTTCGCGCAGGCGCGGCGTGGCGCCGAGCACGGCCTCGAGCAGGAAGCGCTGGTCGTCGGCATGGGGCTGGTAGTTCATCGGCAGGTGAAGCTGGAAGCGGCCTCCGGATCGCCGCCGGTGTAGGCCGCGACGCGCGGATAGGGGCACAGCAGGCGGGTGCGGCGCGGCGACCAGTCGGCCGGCACCTCGGCGTTGACGACGCCGGGGCCCGGCCCGCGTGCACTGGCGGTGATGGACTGCGGTGCCCGGCCCTGCTCGACCCAGTCGACCAGGGCGCTCAGCATGTCGAACTGGTCGGTGGCGGGGCCGCCGGCGCAATGGTTCATGCCGGGCACGGGGAAGTAGCGCGCGAAGGAGGCCGCATCGCCGGCGTGGGTCGACTGCAGGCGCTCGTACCAGGCGGCCGTGTCGTCGGCGGAGAACACCGGATCGCTGGTGCCGTGGTAGACGATCATCTTCGCGCCGCGGTCGTGCAGGGCGTCGAGCCTGGCCGCATCGGGCGGTGCCATGAAGCCCATGGCAGAGGTGCGGAACGGGCCGCCGGTGGCGTCGATCAGCGGCGCATCGCGGTCCATGTCGAAGCCCAGCGCGAAGGGCAGGCCGGCGGGCCGATCCGCCAGCGGCGGCGTGCTGAAGATGAAGGCCACGGCGCCGGCGTCGCGCGTCGCCGGGCTGGCGAACTTCCATTCGCGCCAGTTGCTGCCGGAGATGCCGGCGTCGAAGGGGAAGCTGCTGTAGATCGGCTTGCCGCTGCTGTTGCGTGCGCCCGCGAACACGTTGGCGAGGGCGCTCTTCTGCGCCGGCGCGAGGCAAGTGCCATCGCGCGAGCCGGTGCAGGTGGGCACGTCGCTGTCGAGCCTGAAGCGCGCCTGGCAGGCCTTCAGGTCCGACACGATGCCGTCGGCCAGCCCGTCCAGCGCGTCGCAGCGCGCGAGCACGCGCCTGGCCACCAGCTGCAGCTCGGCCGGCGTGAAGGCGCTCTGCAGGTCGGGCTGGCCGCCCGGCGTGGTGGCGCTCGCCGCCTTCGCATACTGCTGGGCGCCGTAGAGCTGCGCCACCGCGGCCTTGGGCAGCTGGAAGCCGGGGTCTCCGGCGAGGACGCCGTCGTACTGCGCCGCCGAGCGGGCGGCGGCCACCATGGCGTGCCGGCCGCCGTTGGAGCAGCCGCCGATGTAGGAGCGGTCGGGTCCGCGGCCATAGGCCTGCGCGATGAGGTGCTTGGCCATCGGCGTGAGCTGCGCGACGGCGTTGTAGCCATAGTCGAGCCGCGCCTGCGGATCGAGGCCGAAGCGGGGGCCCATCGCGCCGGGATGGCCCGCATCGGCACTGATGACGGCAAAGCCCATTTCCAGCGCACTGCGCACCGGCCCGCCGCCGCCGATGCCGCCCAGGGCGGGCACCACCACGCCGTCCAGGCCGCCATTGGCCTGGTAGAAGAAGCGGCCGTTCCAGGCGCGCGGTAGGCGCATCTCGAAGCCGATGGCATAGCGCTGGCCGTCGACCGGACTCACGCGCTCGTTCATGCGGCCCTGCACCAGGCAATGGGCTGGGGCGGGCAGGCTCGTGCTGCCGATCGTCACCGGCCCGGCCGCGACCTCGGCCACCTGGGTGTAGACCGTGTCCGGCCGCGCGGCCCGGGCGGCCAGGTCGGTGCAGGACAGCAGCGAGCCGGGCTGCGCCGCCGAAAGCCGGGGCGCAGGGGCGCCGGGCCCCGCACCGCTGCAAGCCGCCAGCGCCGCGGCCAGGCCGAGTGCGCTGAAACGCAGCCGCGCCATGGTCAGGACTCGGCGGTGAAGCCGATCTGCTTGACCAGCGGGCCCCAGCGCTCGTATTCCGCCTTCTGATCGGCCGCCATCTCCTGCGGCGTGCTGCCGTGCGCCACCAGGCCGACCAGCGCCAGGGCGTCGATCACCGACTTGTCCTTCAGCGCGGCGTTGATCGCCGCATTGGCGGCGGCGATGGTGGCGGGCGGCGTCTTGGCCGGCGCATAGAAGCCGAACCACTCTTCGGAGGTCACGTCGGGGTAGCCCAGCTCGGTGAAGGTGGGCACGTCCGGCAGGTAGGGCGAACGCTTCTTGCCGGAGGTGGCCAGCACGCGCACGCGGCCGGCCTTCATGTACTGCAGGTAGTCGCCGCTGGGATTCATGGCAGCGGAAATCTGGCCGCCCACCAGGTCGGTGATGCTGGGCACGGTGCCGCGGTAGGGCACGTGCTTGAGCTCCACCCCCGAGCGCAGCCCCAGCAGCGCGCCCAGCAGGTGCGGCATGGAGCCGGCGCCCGGCGAGCCGTAGCTGGCCTGCGCCGGATTGGCCTTGGCCCAGGCCAGGAAGTCCTTCAAGGTCTTCACCTCGGCCGGCACTGCCGGGCCCACCGCCAGGCCGTGGAACATGATGGCGCCGATGGACACCGGCGTGACTTCCTCGGGCTTGTAGCTGAGCTTGGGATAGATGTAGGGATAGACCGAGAGCGCCGACACGGGCGCCAGCGTGAGCACCGAGCCGTCGGCCGGCGAGCTCTTCAGCGTCTCGATGGCGATGCGGCCGCCCGCGCCGGGCTTGTTCTCCACGAAGCCCGGGTTCTTGCTGTAGGGTGTGCCGCCCAGCTTCTCCGCCACGCGGCGGGCCACGCTGTCGCCGGCGCTGCCGGCGGGAAAGCCGTACAGGATCTTGACCTGGTCCAGCGCCTGGGCGAGGGCCGAGAGCGGCGACAGGGAACCCAGGACGGCGGCGCTGCCCAGGGCTTGCATGAAATGGCGGCGGTGTTGCATGGCGATGTCTCCTTGATGAAATCGGAATTCGGGCTGCCGGACGCGACGGACGCCCTTCGCGTCCCCTGCGTACCCCGGTTGGATGTTCAGCGCGGCGCCATGCGCAGCGCACCGTCGAGGCGGATCACCTCGCCGTTCAGGTGGCCGTTGGTCACGAAGTGGCAGGCCAGTTCGGCGAACTCCGAGGGCTTGCCCAGGCGCGGCGGGAAGGGGATCGAGGCGGCCAGCGATTGCTGGACGGCCTCCGGCAGCTCCTTCAGCAGCGGCGTGGCGAACAGGCCCGGCGCGATGGTGCAGACCCGGATGCCGTGCTGCGCCAGGTCGCGCGCCATCGGCAGCGTCATGCCCACCAGGCCGCCCTTCGAGGCGCTGTAGGCCTGCTGGCCGACCTGGCCGTCGAAGGCCGCGACCGAGGCGGTGAACATCATCACGCCCCGCTCCCCGCCTTCCAGCGGATCGAGCTTCGCGCAGCGCGCCGCGAAGAGCCGGCTGATGTTGTAGGCGCCGATCAGGTTGACGTTGACCACACGCACGAAGTCTTCCAGCGGCGCCGCGTTGCCGTCCTTGCCGACGATGCGCTTGGCGCTGCCGATGCCGGCGACGTTCATCAGGATGCGCGCGGCGCCGTGGGCCGCGGCGGCCTTGTCCAGCGCGGCGTTCACGCTGTCCGGGTTGGTGATGTCGCAGGGGCAGGCCACCGCGCAGCCGGCGCTGAATTCCTCGCCGAGCTTGGCCGCGACTGTCTCGGCCAGCGCGGCGTTGACATCCAGCACGGCCACCCTGGCACCCAGGCGCGCGAGCTCGCGCGCCGTCGCCTCGCCCAGGCCCGATGCGCCGCCGGTGACCAGTGCGGCTTGTCCTTCGATCTTCATGGCGTGTCTCCTTGGGGTTTGAGCGTGAAAGGCAGGCTGCCGGCGTGGAAGGCCTCGACGGTGTCCGCGCGGTGCTTGAGCACGGCGCGCTGGTTGATGGAGCCCTTGTCGGTGACCTCGCCGCGGTCGATCGAGGGCGGCTCGTGCTCCAGGTGCAGGCGTGCGATGCGGTTCGCGCTGCCGGTAGCGGACTTGGCGAGCGCGTCCAGCACGCGCTGGAAGTGGGCCTGCACCGGCGCGCTCTGCACCACCTCGCGCATGCCGGCATCGGCGGCGAGGCCGGCCAGCTCGCGGACCTTCTGGGTCGGGAAGATCAGCGCGCCGACCTCCTTGAGGTTGAGTCCGGTCAGCACCGCATCCTGCACATAGGGCGCACCGGCCGCGATGATCTTCGCGCGCAGCGGACCCACGCTCACGAAGGTGCCGGTGGCGAGCTTGAAGTCTTCCGCGATGCGGCCGTCGAAGCGCAGGCCGCGGTGAATGTTGCTTTCGTCGATCCAGGCCACCGCGTCGCCGGTGCGGAAGAAGCCCTCCTCGTCGAAGGCCTCGGCCGTGGCCTCGGGTGCGCGCCAGTACCCTGGCGTGATGTTGGGGCCGCGGTAGCGCACCTCGGTCTTGCCATCGATGTCCACCAGCTTGATCTCGATGCCCGGCGCCGGCAGGCCCAGGTCGCCCGACTTGACCTCGGGGCCGGTGACGTAGAGGGCGAAGGGCCCCGACTCCGTCATGCCCAGGCCGGTGCCCATCACGATGCGCTCGCCGACCTCGGCCTCCTGCGTGCGGTGCAGGCTGTCCCACACCGGCTGCGCCAGCGCGGCGCCCGAGTAGAAGAACATCTTCACGCGCGACAGCAGGTTGCTGCGCAGCACCGCGTCGCTTTCCATGGCGTGCGCGATGGCCTCGAAGCCGGTCGGCACATTGAAGTAGATGGTGGGCGCGATCTCGCGCAGGTTGCGCAGGGTCTCGGCCATGCCGCCATGCGTGGGCTTGCCGTCGTCGATGTAGAGCGTGCCGCCGTTGTCCAGCACGATGCCTACGTTGTGGTTGCCGCCGAAGGTGTGGTTCCAGGGCAGCCAATCGACCAGCACCGGCGGCTCCTCGCCCAGGGCCGGGATCGACTGGCGCAGCTGCTGCTGGTTGGCGCACCACATGCGATGCGTGTTGATCACCGCCTTGGGCAGCTTGGTCGAGCCCGAGGTGAAGAGGAACTTGGTGATGGTGTCGGGGCCGGTGGCCTGCATCGCCGCGTCGATGGCGGGCGTGGCCGGGGTGGCGGCCAGCTGCGCGAGGGGGGTGGCGGGGCGGCCCGCGATCTCGCCCTCGCCGAATACCAGCTCGATGTCGGCACGGACGGTGGCCGTGATGGCGCGCTCGAAGCGCTGGGCATCGGCCGCGAACACCAGGCCGGGCGTCAGCGTGTCCAGCACATGGCGCAGCTTGTCGAAGTCCTGGCTCACCAGCGAGTAGGGCGGCGAGACCGGGCAGTACGGCACGCCGGCGTAGAGGCAGCCCAGGGCCATGAGCGCATGCTCGATGCCGTTCTCGCTGAGGATCGCGACCGGGCGCTCGGCGCCCAGGCCGCGCTCGAGCAGGGCTTCGCCGATGCTGCGGGCCTGGCGGTGCGCCTGCGCGTAGCTCACGCGGATCCAGTCGCCGGTGCCGCCGCCGGGCAGGCGCTCGCGGCGGGCGATGAAGGTGCGGTCGGGCGCGGCCTCGGCCCAGTGGCGCAGGCGGTCGGTCATGCGCTCGGCATAGGGCGCGAGCGTGGCTTCGGCCCGCAGGTAGCGCGTGCCGGGCGCACCCTCGGCCAGGACGGCCCGCGTCACGCCGAAGGCGAGGGGGCGATAGCGCACGGGGCTGTTCATTCCTTCGTCACCTTGTTGGCGCGGCCTTCGAGGAAGGCGCGCACGCGCTCCTTGGCCTCAGGCGCGCTTTGCACGATGCCGGAGATCAGCGCCTCGGTGAAGAAGCCGTGGTCGGCCGGCTGCTCGCTGATGCGCGGCAGCGCATGCATCAGCGCGTAGTTGGTCAGGGGCGCGTTGCCGGCCACCCGCTGGGCGAGCTCGAGTGCCTTCTCGAAGGAGCGGCCCTCGGCGACCAGGTACTGCGCGAAGCCGGCGCGTTCGCCGGCCTCGGCGTCGTAGACGCGGCCGGTCATCATCATGTCCATCATGCGCGCAGTGCCGATCAGCTTCGGGATGCGCACCGAGCCGCCGCCCCCGACGAAGATGCCGCGCGAGCCTTCGGGCAGCGCGTAGAAGGTGGTGGCATCGGCCACGCGGATATGGCAGGCGCTCGCCAGCTCCAGCCCGCCGCCCACCACCGCGCCGTGCAGCGCCGCGATCACGGGGACAGGGCCGCTTTGCAAGGCATCGAGCGCCGCATGCCAGAGGCGCGAATGCTGCAGGCCCTGGCCGGCGTCGCGCTCCTTCAGCTCGGAGAGATCGAGGCCGGCACAGAAATGCGGACCGTCGCCGTCGATCACCGCGGCACGCACGGTCGAAGGCAGGTTCTGGAAGGTGTCGCGCAGGGCGAGGATGAGCGAATCCGACAGCGCATTGCGCTTGGCGGCCCGCGTCAGCCGCACGATCGCGATCTGGTCGCGGATTTCGAGTTGAAGGTCTGTGGCAGTGGTCATGGTTGCGCTCCCGATCATGATCGATTATGGTTATGGAAAATAACTATTTCAAGCCGAGTAGACGGGCTCGGGCCCCGGATTTACCCTTAGTCGCTAGCCGCTGGAGACACCCCATGGACCACCGCAACCTGATCGCGATCGACACCCACACCCACGCCGAAGTGAGCTGCTGGAATCCCTTCGACAACTACGGCGAGGAATACGACCGCGCGGCCGACAAGTATTTCAGGTCGAGCCGGCGCCCGACCATCCAGGAAAGCATCGACTACTACCGTGAACGCAAGATCGGGCTGGTGATGTTCATGGTCGATGCGGAGTCGAACCTGGGCCGGCGCCGCATCCCGAACGAGGAGATCGCCGAGGCGGCACAGAAGAACAGCGACATCATGATCGCCTTCGCCAGCATCGATCCGCACAAGGGAAAGATGGGCGCGCGCGAGGCGAGGCGGCTGATCGAGGAGCACGGCGTCAAGGGCTTCAAGTTCCACCCGACGGTGCAGGGCTACCACCCTTACGACAAGATGGCCTGGCCGATCTACGAGGTGATCGCCGAGCATGGCCTGCCGGCCGTGTTCCATACCGGCCACAGCGGCATCGGCTCGGGCATGCGTTGTGGTGGCGGGCTGCGGCTCGAATACAGCAATCCGATGCACCTGGACGACGTGGCGATCGACTTTCCCGACATGCAGATCGTCATGGCCCATCCCAGCTTCCCCTGGCAGGACGAGGCGCTGAGCGTGGCCACGCACAAGCCCAACGTCTGGATCGACCTGTCGGGCTGGAGCCCGAAGTATTTCCCGAAGCAACTGGTGCAGTACGCCAACACGCTGCTGAAGGACCGCATCCTGTTCGGCAGCGACTACCCGCTGATCACGCCCGACCGCTGGATGAAGGACTTCGAGGAGGCCGGTTTCAAGCCCGAGGTGATGCCGGGCATCCTCAAGGGCAATGCGGTGCGGCTGCTGAAGCTGGAGGGTTGAGCCGGGACGCGGGATCGGACATCCGTCCGCAGAGGACGCGAAGGTTTGGCGAAGGGCGTGCGCTGCGTCGGGCTGTCCGCTTCAGCAGTTGATCATTCAGCGATGCTCCGCTCTTCCTCCGCCGCCAGATTCCAGTCCTGCCCGGCGCGCTGCTTGCGCTCCTCGCGCTCGCGTGCCATCTGCTCCTGGAACTGCTGCCGCCCTTCCTTGGCGGCCGCGATCAGCTTGGCGCGATCCTTGTAGTGCGGATAGAGCTCGTGCATGAGCTCGATGTTGCGGCGGCGGAAGCGCATCGTGGCTTCGCGCGCCTCGTGCGGAGGCCAGCCCAGGCCTTCCAGGACCGAGCGGGCGCTGCGCAGCGAGGACTCGAAGAGCTCGCGCTCGATGAACTCCACCTTGCGGTCCAGCAGCTGGTAGAGATGGCCCACGTTGCGTGCACGGGCGATGATGCGCGCGTTGGGAAAATGCTCGCGCACCATGTCGACGATGGCGAGTGACTGCTCCACGCCGTCGACGGCCACCACAAGCACCTTGGCGGTGCCGGCGCCCGCGGTGCGCAGCAGGTCCAGCCGCGTGGCGTCGCCGTAGAAGACGCGGAAGCCGAACTCGCGCAGGCTCTCGATGGTGTCGGGGTCGTGGTCCAGGATGGTCAGGGCCAGGCCCTGGGCCTTGAGCATGCGCCCGAGGATCTGGCCGTAGCGGCCGAAGCCGCAGATCAGCACCTTGGCGTCCTGCTGCTCGGAGATCTCCTCCATCGTGACCGGCTGGCCCGCGCTGTAGCGCGGCAGCACCCATTTGTCGAGCGCCACCAGCAGCAGCGGCGACAGCAGCATCGACAGCGCCACCGCGCCGATCAGGAAGGAGGCCACGCCGGCCGGCAGCACCTGCGGCCCGGCTGACTGGAACACGACGAAGGCGAACTCGCCGCCCTGCGCCAGCAGCAGCGTGAACACCGGCCGCTGCTGGTAGGGCAGGCCCATCAGCTTCGCCAGCGCAAGGATCACCACCGCCTTCAGCAGCATGAAGCCGAGCACGACCAGCGCCATCAGTCCCGGGCGGGCCAACAGCACGCCGAAGTCGATGCTCATGCCGACCGCGATGAAGAACAGGCCCAGCAGCAGGCCCTTGAAGGGCTCGATGTCGGTCTCGAGCTCGCGGCGAAATTCGCTCTCGGCCAGCAGCACGCCGGCGAGGAAGGCGCCCAGCGCCATCGACAGTCCGACGACCTGCATCAGCGCGGCGATCGCCACCACCAGCAGCAGCGAGGCGGCGGTGAAGATCTCGGGCGTGTTGCTGCGCGCGATCCAGCGCAGCAGGGGGCGCAGCACCAGGCGGCCGCCCAGCACGATGCCGCCGACCACCGCGACGATCTTCAGCCCCTCCAGCGCGCGGGCGGCGCCGGTGAGGGTGGGGCCGGTGTCGGAGCCCGCGGCCAGCAGGGGCAGGAGCGCGAGGATCGGGATCGCCGCCACGTCCTGGAACAGCAGGATCGAGAAGCCGGCCTGGCCGCTCGGCGTGGGCAACAGGTTGCGCTCGCCCAGCACCTGCAGCGCAATGGCGGTGGAGGACAGCGCCAGGCCCAGCGCCGCGACCAGGGCCACGCGCCAGCTCGCGCCACCGGCCCAGCCGGCCAGGAAGAGAACGACCGCGCAGCCGAGCACTTGCGCCGAGCCCCAGCCGAAGATCGGCCGGCGTAGGCTCCACAGGCGCTTGGGCTCCAGCTCGAGGCCGACCAGGAACAGCATCAGCACCACGCCGAACTCGGCGAAGTGCAGGATGTCCGCGACATTGGTCACCAGCCCCAGGCCCCAGGGACCGATGACGATGCCGGCCGCGAGGTAGCCGATGATCGAGCCCAGGCCGAGCGCCTTCGACAGCGGCACCACCAGCACGGCGGCGCCCAGGTAAATCAGGGAATTGACGAGCCAGGCGGGTGCGTGTTCCATGCGCTCAGGCCTCGGTGTGTTCGTGCGGCCGGTCGGTGGCCGGGACCTCGCAGCTCGCGCATTCGGCGAGATCCTCCAGCTCCGGCCAGTCGGGGTAGGTCGACAGGCGCTGGCGGAAGACGTCGACGTGCGCCGCCAGCGCCTCGGGGCTGGCGCTGCGCGCGCCGTGGAACACGAGCGGCGGCAGGAAGCGCATGCCGCACAGGGCCGCGGTCTGCTCGTACGGTGGCAGGAAGGCGTCGAAGAAGTAGCGGTTGTAGCTCTGCGGGTGGTAGCTGCGCTCGGGCCCGCCGGTGGTGGCGACCAACCAGCAGTCCTTGCCCTGCAGCGCCGTACCGCCGCCGTAGGCCCAGCCGTAGCTCAGCACCTCGTCGAGCCAGAGCTTTTGCAAGGCCGGCATCGAGTACCACTGGATCGGGTGCAGCAGCACCAGCAGCTGGGCGTGCGCCAGGCGGGCCTGCTCGGCCTGCACGTCGATCGCGTAGTCGGGATAGCTGGAATAGAGGTCGTTGACCTCGACCCTGGGCACGCTGCGCGCCGCCTGCATCAGCTGCCAGTTGACGCGCGAATCGCGCCAGTGGGGATGGGCGGCGAGCAGGTAGATCCCGCCCGCGGGATGGCCCGGGCCTGTGGTTGTCGTGGTCATGGTCCGCGAACATAGCGCAACTCGGACGGCCGGCGGCGCGGCGACGATGGCGCCTGTCTCTTCAGCGTGGAAGGCGCCTGTGATGCCGGTGGTCCTGGTCGCCAATCCCGGCCGAGCGCGACCTGGCGCAGTGGGAGCCGATCCGCGAAGGCTCGATGCCTCGGCGCTCGCTCTGCCCTTCGAACTGTCACACCAGCTACAGCGGCGACGGCCCCGGCCCGATAAAGTGAAAGCATGAAGAAGACATTCCAGACCCTTCAGGATCTCGCCGCCTGCGTCGGCCAGGAAGTCGCGGTGAGCGACTGGATCACCATCACGCAGGCGCAGGTCGACCAGTTCGCCGAGGCCACCGGCGACCACCAGTGGATTCATGTGGACGTGGAGCGCGCCAAGGCCGGTCCCTTCGGCGGGCCCATCGCGCATGGCTTCCTAACCCTGTCGCTGTTGCCGCGCTTCTACGAGACCTCCTTCGAGGTGATCGAGTCGCGCATGGGCGTGAATTATGGGCTGAACCGCGTGCGCTTCATGACGCCGGTGCCGGTCGGGGGCCGGCTGCGCGGGCGCATGAAGCTGCTGAGCTGCGAGCCGATCGATGGGGAGGGCGTCCAGATGGTCTGGGAAACCACCATCGAGCTCGAGGGCGCGCCCAAGCCGGCCTGCGTCGCCGAATCGGTGGTGCGCCGCTTCCGCTGACGCCGCGCGCACGCGCGCTCTCCTCGATTTTTCGCCGGTCGCTCGCCGGGCGCCGCAGCCCCGGCCGCAGCGCGTCCTCTCAGGCGAACCCGTTCTGCCGCCAGGCCTCGAACACCGTCACCGCCACCGCGTTCGACAGGTTCAGGCTGCGCTGGCCTTCGCGCATCGGCAGCCGCAGTCGCTGCGAAGGGGGAAAGCGCTCGCGCAGCTCCGGTGCCAGGCCGCGCGTCTCCGAGCCGAAGACCAACCAGTCGCCCGGGCGGAAATCGACCGCGTGGACGGTGCGCGTGCCCCGCGTCGTGAGGGCGAACAGGCGCTCGGGCGAGGGGCGCTCGGCCGCCAGCAGCGCGTCCCAGCCGGCATGGCGCCGGACCTCGGCGTACTCGTGGTAGTCGAGCCCCGCGCGCCGCAGCAGCCGGTCGTCCATCGAGAAGCCGAGCGGCTCCACCAGGTGCAGGGTGCAGCCGGTGTTGGCGGCCAGCCGGATCACGTTGCCGGTGTTGGGGGGGATTTCGGGTTCGACCAGGACGATGTGGAACATGGGACCGATTGTCTTCACGCGGGCGGATCGGTCCGTGCCAGCACCAGCGCGGTGATGTGCGCGGCCCCGCCGGTGCGCAGCACCTGCGCCGCCGAGAACAGCGAGGCGCCGCTGGTCATCACGTCGTCCACCAGCACGATGCGGCGCCCCCGCACCGCCTCTGCGCGCAGCGGTTCGAGCGCGAAGGCGCCGCGCAGGTTGCGCAACCGCTCGGCGCGGGCGAGCCCGCTTTGCGCCGGCGTTTCCCGGGTGCGCAGCAGCAGGCGGGCATCGGTTTTCTGCGGGGCGAGCCGGCGCGCCAGCTCGTGCGCCTGGTTGAAGCCGCGTTCCCGCAGCCGGCCCGGCGCCAGCGGCATCGGCAAGACCAGGTCGGATTGCTCCAGGGCCGGCTCGACCCACGGCGCGCTGCGCAGCAGGGTCGCCAGCGGCGCGGCCCAGCCCGCGCGGCCCCGGAACTTGAACTGCGCGATGCAGTCCGGCCAGGGCCAGACATAGGCGCAGGCCGCCAGGCAGGCATCCAGCGGCGGCGGATGGGCGAGGCACTCGCCGCAACGAGCCACCTCGTGCGGCACGGGCAGCGCACAGCCGAGGCAGCGCGCCGCAGGCGGCGCGAAGCGCGTCACGCAGGCGTCGCATACCGGCCGCGAGGGCCAGGCGCGGCACACGGCGCACTGGCTCGGCACGCGTGCGAGCAAGGAAGACAACAGGGAAGGGCGGCGGCGCCAGGGGTTGGACATGCCTCAATATACTGAGCGCCCCATGGCCACCGATCCCCCCCAGCGACCGCCGACCATCGATGCGGCGGCGGCCGCACGGTGGGGCCGGCTCGTGCCCGCGGCCGGCAGCTCGCCCTGGCTGCACGAGGAGATCGGCCGGCGCATGGAGGACCGGCTGCAGTGGATCAAGACCCAGCCACGCCATTGGGCCGACTGGTCGCCGCTGCGCGGTGGCCTGGAGGCGCATGCCCTGCTCGCGCGCCGCTACCGCGATGCCGTCGCCTTCGTGGTCGAGCCGGAGCCGGCGCTGCTCGCGCCCACCCGCGAGGCGCTCGCGGCGCCCTGGTGGAGCGCGCGGCGCTGGCAGGGCGCCCGGCGCAGCTTCGATGCACCGCCCGAGGAGGGCGTGGATCTGCTGTGGGCCAACATGGCGCTGCACATGGCGGCGGACCCGCAGGCACTGATCGCGCGCTGGCACCGGCTGGTGGCGACCGACGGCTTCCTGATGTTCTCCTGTTTCGGCCCCGACACGGTGCGCGAGCTGCGCGTGCTGCACGAGCGCCAGGGCTGGCCGCCGGCCAGCCACGAGTTCACCGACATGCACGACTGGGGCGACATGCTGGTGCACGCCGGCTTCGCGGAGCCGGTGATGGACATGGAGCGCATCGTGCTGACCTGGCCCAGCGCCGAGGCCGCGCTGGCCGAGCTGCGCACGCTGGGGCGCAACCTTCACCGGGCGCGCTTCCCCGCGCTGCGCGGCCGGGCCTGGCACCGGGCCCTGCGCCGCGCGCTGCCCGACGTGGCGCTTTCTGCGGAAGGGGCGGGCCGGATCGCACTGACTTTCGAGATCATCTACGGCCATGCCTTCAAGCCGGCGCCGCGCGTGGCCCTGGCTGCCGAAAGCGCGGTTTCGCTGCGCGAGATGCGTTCGATGCTCCAGCGCGGCGGGCGCCCCGGAGCGTGAGTGGCCACGGCGCGGACGCCGTCGAAGGGGCCATTCGGATCACCGCTACAATCCGCCGTTGCGTGAACTCCGGGTATTGTCCCGTGATCGAGGCCTGTCGGACATGGGTTTGACGGCGATCGACGCACCGATTTGCTGAACTCGCTCGCCCGTGTCGAATTCCGTGTTTCGTTTTGCCACTGTTTCAGGCCAGAGCATCCACTGGTTCCTGAAGCGCAACTGCTCGGTCACGCCGAGCCAGCTCGGCTGGCTCTACGCCTCCTTGTGCGTGATCTCGCTGGGCATCGGAACCGTCTTCTGGCTGCATGGCGCGCCGCTGGTGCTGCCCTTCGCCTGGCTCGAGCTGGGCGCCGTCGGCTTCGCCTTCCTGCTCTATGCGCGCCACGCCGCCGATGGCGAGCGTATCGCGCTGCAGGGCGGGCGTCTGGTGGTCGAGCTCGAGAACGGTGGGCATTACGAGCGCACCGAATTCTTGCCGCACCAGGTGCGGGTCGAGCCGCAGCTCAGCGACCGGTCGCTGATCGAGGTCTCGGGACAGGGTCGTTCGGTCAGGGTGGGGCGCTATGTGCGTCCGGAGCTGCGCGCGGCGCTGGCGCGCGAGATCCGCATGGCATTGCGCGGCGCCTGAAGCGCGGCGCGCAGTGCGGCACCGTGGAGACAGGTGGGTTACTTGAAAATTGAAGAAGTGAACACGATGAAGAGCAATTGGTGCAACAAGAAATGGCCGGCGAATCTGCTGCTGGCGGCCGGCGCGGTGTGGGGCAGCGCGGCGCACGCAGTCAACGATCTGGCCGGCGGCCCGTCGGTGCGTCAGCTGAACCTGCCGGTGGGCGTCACCAAGATCGCGGAGGAGCAGCACTTCCTGCACACCGTGATGCTGATCCTGTGCACGGTGATCTTCATCGCCGTCTTCGCGGTCATGTTCTATTCGATCTGGAAGCACCGCAAGTCGGTGGGCCACAAGGCGGCCAACTTCCATGAATCGGTGGTGGTGGAGGTCATCTGGACCATCGTGCCCTTCGTCATCGTGATCCTGATGGCGCTGCCGGCGACGAAGGTGCTGGTGGCCCAGAAGGACACCACCAACGCGGACCTCACGATCAAGACCACCGGCTACCAGTGGAAGTGGGGCTACGACTACCTCAAGGGAGAGGGCGAAGGCCTGGCCTTCATCTCCACGCTGGACAGCTCGCACCGCGCCCTGTCGGACGCCGGCGCCAAGGGCGATGTGCCCGACGACTATCTGCTGAAGGTCGACAACCCGATGGTGGTGCCGGTCGACACCAAGGTGCGCATCATCACCACCGCCAACGACGTGATTCACGCCTTCGCCGTGCCGCAACTGGGCGTCAAGCAGGACGCCATTCCCGGCTTCGTGCGCGATACCTGGTTCCGTGCCGAGAAGGTGGGCGACTACTACGGCCAGTGCCAGGAGCTCTGCGGCAAGGAGCACGCCTACATGCCGATCCATGTGAAGGTCGTCTCGAAGGGCGACTACACCGCCTGGGTCGATGGCAAGCGCAAGGAGGCTGCGGCCAAGCAGGACGATCCGACCAAGGTCTGGACTCTTCCCGAAATCCTGGCGCGCGGCGAAAAGGTCTATGCGGCCAACTGCGCGGCCTGCCACCAGGCCAACGGCAAGGGCGCGGGCCCGATCAAGCCGCTGGACGGCTCGGCGGTCGTGCTCGACGCCGACCACAACAAGCAGATCCACGTGGTCCTGAACGGCCAGAACAACGGCGCCATGCCTTCCTGGAAGCAGCTGAGCGATACCGACATCGCGGCCGTGGTGAGCTTCACCAAGAACAGCTGGTCGAACAAGACGGGCCAGCTGGTGCAGCCGGCCGAGGTGCTGGCGCAGCGCGGCAAGTAAGTCGACGCCGCCCCACGCCACGACGAAGAGTTTGCAAGGAATACCACAATGAGCGCAGTCATCGATCCTCACGGCCACGCACACGGCCACGGCGACCATGCCCACGGCGAACATCACGGCGCGCCTGCCGGCTGGCGGCGCTGGGTGTTCGCTACCAACCACAAGGACATCGGCACCCTGTACCTGCTGTTCTCCTTCACCATGCTGATGGTGGGCGGCGTGCTCGCGCTGCTGATCCGTGCCGAGCTGTTCCAGCCCGGCTTGCAGGTGGTCAATCCGGAGCTGTTCAACCAGTTCACGACCATGCACGGCCTGATCATGGTGTTCGGCGCGATCATGCCGGCGTTCGTCGGCTTCGCGAACTGGATGATCCCGTTGCAGATCGGCGCCTCCGACATGGCCTTCGCGCGGATGAACAACTTCAGCTTCTGGCTGCTGATCCCCGCAGCCCTGATGCTGGTGGGCTCGTTCTTCATGCCCGGCGGCGCGCCCGCGGCCGGGTGGACGCTCTACGCGCCGCTGACGCTGCAGATGGGCCCCTCGATGGACGCCGGCATTTTCGCGATGCACATCATGGGCGCTTCGTCCATCATGGGCTCGATCAACATCATCGTGACCATCCTCAACATGCGCGCCCCCGGCATGACGCTGATGAAGATGCCGATGTTCTGCTGGACCTGGCTCATCACCGCCTACCTGCTCATCGCCGTGATGCCCGTGCTCGCCGGCGCCATCACCATGACGCTGACCGACCGCCACTTCGGCACCAGCTTCTTCAGCCCCGCCGGCGGCGGCGACCCGGTGATGTACCAGCACATCTTCTGGTTCTTCGGCCACCCCGAGGTCTACATCATGATCCTGCCGGCCTTCGGCATCATCAGCCAGATCGTGCCGGCCTTCTCGCGCAAGCGCCTGTTCGGCTACGCCTCGATGGTGTACGCGACCTCCTCGATCGCGATCCTGTCCTTCATCGTGTGGGCGCACCACATGTTCACCACCGGGATGCCGCTGACGGGCCAGCTCTTCTTCATGTACGCGACCATGCTGATCGCAGTACCGACGGCGGTGAAGATCTTCAACTGGATCGCCACCATGTGGCAGGGCTCGATGACCTTCGAGACGCCGATGCTCTTCGCGGTGGGCTTCATCTTCGTGTTCACCATGGGCGGCTTCACGGGCCTGATCCTGGCGATCGCGCCGATCGACACCCAGCTGCAGGACACCTACTACGTCGTCGCCCACTTCCACTACGTGCTGGTGGCCGGCTCGCTCTACGCGATGTTCGCGGGCTACTATTACTGGGCGCCCAAGTGGACCGGCGTGATGTACAACGAGACGCGCGGCAAGATCCACTTCTGGTGGTCGCTGATCTCATTCAACGTCACCTTCTTCCCGATGCACTTCCTGGGCCTGGCCGGTATGCCGCGCCGCTATGCCGACTACCCGATGCAGTTCGCCGACTTCAACGCGGTGGCTTCGGTGGGCGCCTTCGCGTTCGGTCTGGCGCAGGTCTACTTCTTCTTGTTCGTCGTGCTGCCGACGATGATGGGCAAGGGCGAGAAGGCCTCGCAGAAGCCCTGGGAAGCCGCCGAGGGCCTGGAATGGGAAGTGCCGTCGCCCGCGCCGTTCCACACCTTCGAGAACCCGCCCAAGCTGAACGCCGCCGCCAACAAGGTGATCGGCTGAGAGATGCACGCGATGACGCCTGAACAGAAGAGGAACAACCGCCGCATGGGGCTCACGCTGGCCTCCATCGCGCTGCTGTTCTTCATCGGCTTCATCGTCCGCATGGTCTGGATCGGGCACTGAGCCCGCACGAGGCGAAGCGAAGATGGGCATCGGTCAACGCATCCGTCGCGAGAACGTCCGCATGGTGGGCAAGCTCGCCGTGGTGGCGGCCGGCATGTTCGCTTTCGGCTATGCGCTGGTGCCGCTGTACCGCGCCATCTGCGAGATGACCGGCATCAACATCCTGGCGCGCTCCGAGCTCGAGGTGCCGGGCGGTGCCAGCGGCGGCAAGAACGTGCGGCTGCCCGACAACACGCAGGTCGACACCAGCCGCACCATCACCGTCGAGTTCGACGCCAACGTGCGCGGTCTCTGGGATTTCAAGCCGGCGCAGCGCTCGATGCAGGTCCATCCGGGCCAGCTCAACACGGTGATGTACGAGTTCCAGAACGTGCAGAACCGCCGCATGGCTGCGCAGGCCATCCCGAGCTATGCGCCGCAACAGGCCGCGCCTTATTTCAACAAGCTCGAGTGCTTCTGCTTCAACCAGTACACGCTCGACCCGGGCGAGAAGAAGCAGTGGCCGGTGGCCTTCGTGATCGATCCGAAGATCTCGAAGGACGTCAAGACGATCACGTTGTCGTATACCTTTTTCGAAGTCGGCGGCAAGACGCCGGCCGCGCCCGTGGCCGCCAACACCGCCATGCCCGCGCCTGCCGCGGAGCCGCGCTCATGATCATGGCCCAGACGCCGCCGCCCAAGAAAGGCTCCCTGTGGCGCACCGCCAGGGCGGTGGCCTGGGGTTTCTTCGGCGTGCGCAAGAACAGCGACTACCAGGAAGACATCGCCAAGCTCACGCCGCTGCACATCGTGGCCGTCGGCCTGGTGGCCGCCATCCTCTTCGTGGTCGGCCTGATCGTGCTGGTGAAGTTCGTCGTCGCGCCCTGACAGAGACGCCCACAGATTTGAATCGAGAGAAGAGAACCAGGACCTGATATGAGTTCAAGCACCCACGGCACCACGCCCTACTACTTCGTGCCTTCGCCGTCGCCGTATCCGGTCATGGCGTCGATCGGCCTGCTCTTCGTGATCTTCGGCGCTGCCCAGTGGATCAACGGCCACCAGTGGGGCGCCTGGTCGCTGCTGGCGGGCATGGTGCTGTGGCTGGCCACGCTCTTCGTCTGGTTCCGCCGCGCGATCGGCGAGAGCGAGAGCGGCCAGTACGGCCACAAGGTGGACCTCTCCTTCCGCTGGAGCATGAGCTGGTTCATCTTCTCCGAGGTGATGTTCTTCGGCGCCTTCTTCACCGCCCTGTGGTGGGCCCGCACCCACGCGCTGCCCTCGCTCGGCAGCCTGGACAACGCGCTGCTCTGGCCGGACTTCAAGGCTGTGTGGCCGACGCTGGCCGCCGGCGCCACCGGCTCGCCGGCGGATACCGTCGAGCCCTTCCAGACGGTCGGGCCGTTCTGGCTGCCGACCATCAACACCGCGCTGCTGCTGAGCTCGGGCGTCACGCTGACCATCGCCCACCACGCGCTGCGCGCCAACCACCGCGCCCAGGCCATCCGCTTCATGTGGCTCACCGTGTTGCTGGGCGCGACCTTCCTGGGCGTGCAGGGCTACGAATACCATCATCTCTACACCGAGCTGAACCTCAAGCTCAGCTCCGGCGCTTACGGCTCCACCTTCTTCATGCTGACCGGCTTCCACGGCCTGCATGTGTTCATCGGCATGCTGATGCTGCTGTTCATCACGTTGCGGCTGCGCGCAGGCCATTTCACGCCGGAGCGCCACTTCGGTTTCGAGGGTGCGGCCTGGTATTGGCACTTCGTCGACGTGGTGTGGCTCGGCTTGTACACCCTGGTCTACTGGCTTTGAGCATTCCGGACGGCACAAAGAAAAAGCGCCGTAAGGCGCTTTTTTCATGGGGGCTGTGGAACGAGCACGACCTACTTGCCGAGGGGCAGCCCTCCCGGCTGGATGTAGCCGAGCTTCCACGCCAGCAGCAGGCAGAGGAACAAAAGCACCGAGAGCCCAATCCGAACGGTGAGGGCGCGCGCCATCCCGCCGCTCTTGACGCGGCCCTCGCGTCCGTCCCTGAGCATGAAGAACAGCGCGACGCCGAGGCTCGCCAGGATGCCGATGAAGGCCAGGGCGACAAGGTATTTCATGATCCCGATTATCGGCCGCACCGGCCGGCCCATGGCATGAACGATGACCCGGCACCGGCGGTGCAGCCCGCGCGCGGCGGACGTTTCTGGCTGATGACCGCAGTGGCCGTGGGCATGCTCGCAGCCACGGTGTCCTTGGGGCGCTGGCAGCTGTCTCGCGCCGCGCAGAAGGAGGCGCTGCAAGCGGAGATCGAGGCGCAGAAAACCTTGCCGCCGCTCGACCAGCAGGAATTCCTCGCGCTGGACCCGGCGACTTCCGCCATGCACCGGCCGGTGCGGCTGCACGGGCTCTGGCTGACGCCGCACACGGTCTATCTCGACAACCGCCAGATGCACGGCCTGCCCGGCTTCTACGTGCTGACACCCTTTGCCATCGAAGGCAGCAACCAGACCGTGCTGGTGCAGCGCGGCTGGGTGCAGCGCAACTTCACCGACCGCGCGCAGCTCGCGCCGATCGAGACGCCGCGCGGGCTGGTCGAACTGGTCGCCCGGATCGCGCCGCCGCCGGCGCACCTGCTCGAGCTGGCAAAGGAGAGCCCGCCGTCCGCCGCGGCGCCGGGGTCTTCGCCCATCCGGCAGAATCTGGATCTCGAAGCGTTCCGCGCGCAGACCGGGCTGCCCCTGCGCACCGATGTCTCGCTGCTGCAGACCGGCCCGGCCTCCGAGGGCTTGCAGCGCGACTGGCCGGTCCCCGCGCTGGGCATCGAAAAGCACTACGGCTATGCGTTCCAGTGGTTCGGGCTCGCCGCCCTCGTCGTCATCCTCTATGTCTGGTTTCAATTCATCGCCCCCTACCGCCGCGCGCGCCGCGTCCGCCGTGGTTGACGAGCCGCTCGGGTTGACGGTGCACTCGATGCCTTCGCCGCGCCAGGCGCTGGATGGCGTCGAAGGCCGGCGCACCTTGCGCGGGCGCTGGAAGATGATCCTGGTCATGCTGTGCTGCGCGGCGCCGGTGATCGCCTCGTACTTCACCTACTACGTGATCCGGCCGGAGGGGCGTCGCGTCTACGGCGAACTGATCGAGCCGCAGCGCACCATGCCCGAGCTGCTCGCGACCACGCGTGCCGGTGCGCCGGTGCGGCTTTCCACACTGAAAGGCCAATGGCTGCTGGTCGCGGTGGCCGACGCCGGCTGCGATGCCCTGTGCGAGCAGCAGCTCTACCTGCAGCGCCAGCTGCGCGAAAGCCTGGGCCGCGAGAAGGATCGGCTCGACCGGGTCTGGCTGGTGAGCGATACGGCGCCGGTGCCGGCGCGGCTGGACAAGGGGCTGGAAGGCGCGACCGTCCTGCGCGTGCCGGCGGCGCAACTGGCGCAGTGGCTGGCTCCCGAAGCCGGCCATGCGCTGGCGGAGCATTTCTACGTGGTCGATCCAATGGGCAACTGGATGATGCGCTTCCCCTCCCGCATGGACACTGCCGGCGCGACCCGCGCCAAGCGGGATCTCGAGCGCCTCCTGCGCGCCTCGGCCTCCTGGGACGAGCCCGGCCGCTAGCCGCACCGGCCCGCACTGCATGGACACGAACTCGCTCTACGACCTCACCCCCATCGCCTGGCTGATGGCGGTGGGCGTGCTGCTGGCCCTCGGACCGCTGTTCTGGGTCTGGCGGCGCGGCGTCGGTCATGGCGCGGCCCGGCGCCTGCACGTGCTGACCGTGCTCACGCTGTTCCTGACCTTCGACCTCACGCTGTTCGGCGCCTTCACGCGCCTGACCGATTCCGGCCTGGGCTGTCCCGACTGGCCCGGCTGCTACGGCAACGCAAGCCCCGTCGGTGCGCGCCACGACATCGCGATGGCGCAGGCTGCGCAGCCCACCGGTCCGGTTACGCATGGCAAGGCCTGGGTGGAGATGGTGCATCGCTACCTGGCCACGGGCGTCGGCTTCCTGATCCTCGTGCTCGCCGTGGCCACCTGGGTGGCGCGGCGCAACCAGCACAATCCGGAACATGCACGCGAACGCCCGTTGAGCGCCTGGTGGCCGGTCGCCACCCTGGCGTGGGTCTGCCTGCAAGGCGCCTTCGGTGCCCTGACCGTCACCTGGAAGCTGTACCCCGCCATCGTCACCTTGCACCTTCTGGGCGCTGTCGTGCTGCTGGCGCTGCTTTGCATCCAGGCCGTACGCTATCGGCAGGCGGCCGCCGAGCGGCAGCCCACGGCCATTCCTTCGGCGCTGCGCACGCTGCTGATCGCGGCGAGCGTCCTGCTGCTGTTGCAGATCGCACTCGGGGGCTGGGTCAGCACCAACTACGCGGTGCTCGCCTGCACCCAGTTTCCGACCTGCCAGGGCAGCTGGTGGCCGCACATGAACTTCGCTCAGGGCTTCCACATCTGGCGCTCATTGGGAGAAGGCGCCGACGGAGCGCCCATCGACTTCGCGGCGCTCACCGCCATCCACTACGTTCACCGGCTCATGGCCTACCTGGTGTTCGTCGCCATGGGCCTGCTCGTCTGGCGGCTGCGCCGGGTCGCGCCGCTGCGGCCGCAGGTCCGATGGCTGGCGGCACTGGCGCTGCTCCAGCTGGCAACCGGCCTCGGCAATGTGCTCCTGGGCTGGCCGCTCGTGGCGGCCGTCCTGCATACCGGGGGTGCCGCGGCGCTGGCGGTGGTCCTGACCTGGACGCTGTGCGAAAGCCGGAAGGCACATAGCGCCGTGGCCGCAGGCACCCCGGCGCGCCGGGGTCGCGGGATGGAGACTGCATGACCACGCCGGTTTCCGTCCAAAGCCACAGCACCGCCAATGTGCTGCGCCAGTTCTATGCGCTGACCAAGCCGCGCGTGGTCCAGCTGATCGTGTTCTGCGCCCTCATCGGCATGGTGTTGGCCGTGCCTGGCCTGCCCAGCCTGGACGCACTGCAGCACATCGTGGTGGCCTGCATCGGCATCTGGCTGGTGGCCGGCGCCGCGGCGGCCTTCAACTGCCTCGTCGAGAAAGGCATCGACGCCAAGATGAAGCGCACGGCCTGGCGGCCCACCGCACGTGGTGAGCTCAGCGACCGCCAGGCCTTGCTGTTCTCGGCGGCACTGTGCACGGGCGGCTCGGCGCTCCTGTGGTTCGCGGTGAATCCGCTGACCATGTGGTTGACCTTTGCCACCTTCGTCGGCTACGCGGTGGTCTACACCGTCATCCTCAAGCCGCTGACACCGCAGAACATCGTGATCGGCGGAGCCTCCGGCGCCATGCCGCCGGTGCTGGGTTGGGCCGCGATGAGGGGCGACGTGGGCCCCGAGGCGCTGATCCTCTTCCTGATCATCTTCCTGTGGACGCCGCCGCATTTTTGGGCGCTCGCGCTCTACCGCGTGGAGGACTACCGCAAGGCGGGCCTGCCGATGCTGCCGGTGACCCATGGCAACGAGTTCACCCGGCTGCAGGTGCTGCTCTATACCTTCATCCTCTTCGCCGCCTGCCTCATGCCTTTCATCTACGGCATGAGCGGCTGGCTCTACCTGGCGGTCGCCGTGGCCGTGAGCATCGGCTTCACCGGCTATGCGTTCGCGCTGTGGCGCCGCTATTCGGACACGCTGGCACGCAAGACTTTCCGCTTCTCCCTGATCCACCTGAGCGTGCTCTTTGCCGCGCTGCTGATCGACCATTACCTGCGATGAATGAAACCATGAACAAGCGGCACGCACTACGAATGCTGGCCTGGACGGGGCTGGCTGCGGTTGCCGGCACGGCCCTCGCGGCCTGCTCGGACAGAAAGCCCAGCTTCAATGCCGTGGACATCACCGGCGCCGACTATGCCAAGGGCTTCACCCTGGCCGATGCCGACGGCAGGCAGCGCACGCTGGCCGACTTCAAGGGCAAGGTGGTCGTGATGTTCTTCGGCTATGCGCAGTGCCCCGATGTCTGCCCGACCACCATGACCGAGATGGCGCAGGTCAAGCAGCAGCTCGGCAGCGACGGCGACAAGCTGCAGGTGCTCTTCGTCACCGTCGATCCGGAGCGCGACACGCCCAGCGTGATGAAGGCCTACATGGGTGCTTTCGATCCGTCCTTCGTCGCGCTGATCCCGACGCCGGAGCAACTGCCCGAGCTGGCCAAGGACTACAAGGTCTACTACAAGAAGGTCGAGGGCAAGACGCCGACCAGCTATTCGATGGACCACTCGGCCGCCAGCTTCGTTTACGACACCGAGGGACGCCTGCGGCTCTACGCCCGCTATGGCGCCGGCGTGCCGGCGATGGTCTCGGACATCAAGGCGCTGCTGAAATCTGCGTGAAGCACAAGCGCTGAACTCCAAAAGAAAAAGCCCGGACCATACCGGGCTTCGATGAGATGCGACCCCGCTCAGGCGAATTCCGCCAGCGCCTTCTTCATCTTCTTCATGGCCGCCGCCTCGATCTGGCGGATGCGCTCGGCGCTCACGCCGTAGACCGCGGCCAGGTCATGCAGCGTCATGCCGCCGGAGCCGTCGTCGTTGACCTTGAGCCAGCGCTCTTCCACGATCCGTCGGCTCCGGTCGTCCAGCGTCGCCAGCGCGGTGGTGATGCCGTCGGTCGACAGGCGGTCTCGCTGGCGCGACTCGATCTGCGCGGTGGGCTCCTGCGAGGCATCGGCCAGGTAGGCGATGGGGCCGAAGCCATCGTCGCCGTCGTCGGAGGGGCTGGGATCGAGCAGAATGTCGCCGCCCGACATGCGCGTTTCCATCTCGAGCACTTCCTCGGGCTTGACGTTGAGCCGGGTCGCCACCTGCGAGACCTCGTCCGAACTCAGCGTGTCGCGGTGCGTGTCGCCGTCGACGGAATCGGCCTTGAAGCCCTGCTTCATCGAGCGCAGGTTGAAGAACAGCTTGCGCTGGGCCTTGGTCGTCGCGACCTTGACCATGCGCCAGTTCTTCAGGATGTATTCGTGGATCTCGGCCTTGATCCAGTGCATGGCATAGCTGACCAGACGCACGCCCTGGTCGGGGTCGAAGCGCTTGACGGCCTTCATGAGACCCACATTGCCTTCCTGGATCAGGTCGCCGTGCGGCAGCCCGTAGCCCAGGTACTGGCGGGAAATCGAGATCACCAGGCGCAGGTGCGAGAGCACCAGTGCACCCGCGGCTTCGAGGTCGTTGTTGTCGCGCAGCCGCCGCGCATAGCGCTGCTCTTCCTCCTGGGTCAGCAGGGGGAGGCGGTTGGCTGCGGAAATATAGGCGTCCAGGTTACCCAGCGAAGGCACCATCGACCATGGGTTGGCCAGGGCGAGCTGGTTGGCGGGGGTTCCGGACTGATCTTTCATTGAGGAAACTCCTTCGTACGGGGCATATTAGCACTCGATTAGAGGGAGTGCTAAGCTAAGGGTTCCTCCCAGGTTTCAATGGATCGGATAGGCGCAACCTATCCCGGCACCCCCCCTTTCCACAGAATGGTGCCATCTCCAGGCTCCGGAAATCAGCTGTTACCAGCGGACGCCCAGGCGCATGAAGAGTCTGGACAGCACGAACAGCGGTCCGACCCACAGGTACTGGATATCTTCGAAGAAGGAGGGCTTCTTGCCCTCGATCTGGTGTCCGATGAACTGGAAGATCCAGGCCACGACGAAGATAGTGGCGGAAATCGGGAGGACAAGGTCCCCCATTGCCTGCACGGCGGCCAGTGCTGCGACGATGCAGGCCGCCATCGCGATCACGAAGCTGGCGGAGCGCAGCATCAGGTAGTAGACCCCGCTGGCAGCCACGAAAACGTAGGCCGCCCACGGATGCAGGGCGTACAGCAGGCCGACGATGCTCAGCATGATCGCCGGGATGGCGATCATGTGGATGGCCTCGTTGGTCGGGTTCTGGTGGCTCTCGCCGTAATGGGCGAGCAGTCGGTCGACCTTGCGTTCGGTGGCGGGCAGGGGCGTGGCGGCGCTGTGCATGGCGGTCTCCTGGCAGGCTCTGCGGCCCGTGAAGATGATGCCAGAAGCACCGGCGGCGGCGCTATCCCATCAGGGCCTGGGCAAACTCCCGCGCCTTGAAGGTTTCCAGATCTTCCAGCTTCTCGCCGACGCCGATGAAATACACGGGAATCGGCCGCTCGCGTGCGATCGCGCACAGCACGCCACCCTTGGCCGTGCCGTCCAGCTTGGTGATGACGAGGCCCGTCAGCCCCAGCGCTTCGTCGAAGGCCTTGACCTGTGCGAGGGCGTTCTGGCCGGTGTTGCCGTCGATCACCAGCAGCACCTCGTGCGGCGCCGTGGCATCGGCGCGGGCGACCACGCGCTTGATCTTCTTGAGCTCGTCCATCAGGTGCAGCTGCGTCGGCAGGCGGCCGGCGGTGTCGACCAGCACCACGTCCTTGCCGCGCGCCTTGCCGGCGTTGACGGCGTCGAAGCTCACCGCGGCTGGATCGCCGCCTTCCTGGCTCACGATCTCGACCGTGTTGCGGTCGGCCCAGACCAGCAGCTGCTCTCGCGCCGCAGCGCGGAAGGTGTCGGCCGCCGCCAGCAGCACCGAGGCGCTCTCGTTGGACAAGTGCTTGGTCAGCTTGCCGATGGACGTGGTCTTGCCGGCCCCATTGACGCCCGCGACCATGATCACCGTGGGCGTGTGCTCGCCGATCACCAGCTCTTTTTCGAGTGGGCGCAGCAGGTCCGCGATCGCGTCCGCCAGCAGCAGCTTGACTTGCGACGCCTCGGTCGCCATGTTGCTGCGCACGCGCCGGCGCAGGTCTTCCAGGAGGAATTCCGTGGCCTTCACGCCCGTGTCGGCCATCAGCAGTGCCTCTTCGAGTTCCTCGTAGAGCGTGTCGTCGATCTGGGCGTTGACGAAGGCGGCAGTGATGCTGTTGCCGGTCTTGCGCAGGCCCATCTTGAGTTTGCCGAGCCATCCGCTGCGCTCGGAAGGCGGGGGGGCTTCCGATGGCGTTGGCGCCGGCCCCGGTGCCAGCGTCTCGACGGCGTCGACGGGGCCCGGGACAGAGACGGGTACAACCGGAGCGATTGCAGGCGTGGCGGGAGGTGGCGCAGGCACGGCCGGCGGCGGCTCGGCCGGCTTGGCGCCGAACCAGCTGGACGGCGAGAACACCGACCTGGCGGGCGCCGGCGGTTCCGCGGACATCTCGGCCGGCGCAGGCGCCGGTGCGGCGGCCGGCGCGGCGCTGTCGGCTGGCGGCTTTTTCTTGAAGAAACTGAACATCGGGGCGTTTTTACAATCCGACCCATTCTATGAAACACCCCTCGCCACGCCGCGCTGCGTCTGGTGCGGTGCTGGCCTCGGTGCTCATGGCGCCCTGGGCCGGGGCTGCCCTGGCGCAAATACCTCCGCCGGACACCCCCGCCCATGCCATCCAGCTTGCCCAGCCCCGCCAGTTCACCCTTGCCAACGGCATGACCCTGATCGTGAAGCCCGACCGGCGCGCGCCGACGGCGGTGCAGATGGTCTGGGTGCGGGTGGGATCCTTCGACGAGGTTGACGGCACTTCAGGCGTGGCGCATGTGCTCGAGCACATGATGTTCAAGGGCACCAAGACGCTGAAGCCCGGCGAGTTCTCGCGCCGCGTCGCAGCTCTGGGCGGGCACGAGAACGCCTTCACCACGCGCGACTACACCGGCTATTACCAGCAGATCCCGGCGGACAAGCTCGAGCAGGTGATGGCGCTGGAGTCCGACCGCTTTGCCAGCAACCAATGGGCGGACGAGGAATTCAAGCGCGAGATCGAGGTCGTCAAGGAGGAACGCCGCCTGCGCACCGACGACCAGCCGCGCGCCCTGCTCGGCGAGCAGCAGAACGCCGCCATCTTCACGGCCTCGCCCTACCACCGCCCGATCGTCGGTTGGATGAGCGACCTCGACGCGATGACGCCGGCCGACGCCCGCGCCTTTTTTCAGCGCTGGTACGTGCCCGCCAACGCGGCGGTCGTGGTGGCGGGCGACGTTGATGTGGAGCGCGTCCGCGCCTTGGCGGAGAAGTACTACGGCCGCATTCCCGGCCGCGCCGTGCCCGAACGCAAGCCGCGGATCGAGCCCGCGCAGCGCGGCATCCGGCGCGTCGAATTCAAGGCGCCGGCCGAGCAGGCTTACGTCTCGCTGGCTTTCCGCGTGCCGCAGATCCCGTCCACCGACCAGTTCGACGGCCCGAGCGATGCCTACGCGCTCACGGTGCTTTCCGCCGTCCTGGATGGCTATCCCGGCGCGCGGCTCGACCGAGCGCTCACTCAGGGGCCGGGCCGCGTGGCCGACGCCGCCGGCGCGTACGCGGGCTTCGTCGGCCGTGGTCCGCAGCTTTTCGTGCTCGATGGCGTGCCCGCCGCCGGCAAGACGCCGGAGACGGTCGAGGCCGCGCTGCGCGAGCAGGTGGCGAAGATCGCCCGCGAGGGCATCGGCGCGGCTGAGCTGGCGCGGGTCAAGACCCAGTGGACGGCCAGCGAGACCTACAAGCTCGACTCGGTCATGGCGCAGGCGCGCGAGCTCGGCAGCCACTGGATCCAGGGCCTGCCGCTCGACGCCAGCGCGCGCATCATCGCGCGCCTGCAGAAAGTGACGGCCGAAGAAGTGCAGGCGGTAGCCGCGAAGTACTTCGGCGACGACCAGTTGACGGCAGCCACCTTGCGGCCGCTACCGCCCGACCCCCAACGCCGCGGACGCGGCTTCGCGGCGCCCGCGGGCGACCTGCGCTGAAGACCCCGAACGGCCCGACATGCTGAGCTTCAAGAACACCCGAACCCTGCTGTGCCTCGCGCTGGCGCTGGCCGCCGCTGCGGCCCAGGCGGCCGTGCCGATCGAGCACTGGACCCTGCCCAGCGGCGCCAGGATCTACCTGGCCGCCACCGACGCCTTGCCCATCGTCGACGTGCAGATCGATTTCGATGCCGGCAGCCGGCGCGACCCGCCCGCGCAGGCCGGCCTCGCCGGCGTGACGGCAGGCATGGTCGAGAAAGGAATCCGCGCGAATGGGAGCGACCCGGCGATGGACCAGAACGCGCTCGGCGAAGCCTGGGCCGATCTGGGCGCCGACTTCGACGCCAGTGCCGGCGCCGACCGCATGAGCTTCTCGCTGCGCACGCTGTCCGAGCCCTCGCTGCTGCAGAAGGCCGTGCAGCTCGCGGCGCGCGAGATCGGCGAGCCGGCCTTCCCCGAGGACGTGTGGGGGCGCGAGCGCGAGCGTCTCAATGCCTCGATCCGCGAAGCCAACACCAAGCCCGCGACCCTGGCGGCGCGCACCTTCTCGAAGGACGTGTTCGGCGACCATCCCTACGGGAACGACACGACCGAGGCCACCCTGGCGCGCATCGACACCGCGGCCATGCGCCAGCGCTACGAGCAGCTGATCCTGCCCTGCCGCGCCAAGCTCAGCATCGTCGGTGCAGTGACGCGCGCGCAGGCGGAGACCATCGCGACCACGCTGCTGTCGCGCCTTCCGACGCCTGCCGGCGGCTGCGCCGCGCTGCCGCCGGTGCCCGAGGTCGCCCCGCTTGCCGCCGCCAAGGATGAGCGCCTGCCTTTCGATTCGGCCCAGGCCCACGTCTGGATCGGCCAGCCCGGCTATGCGCGCCGCGACCCGGATCATTTCGCGCTGACGCTCGGCAACTACATCCTCGGCGGCGGCGGCTTCGTCTCGCGCCTGACCGAGCAGGTGCGCGAGAAGCGTGGCCTGGCCTACAGCGTCTACAGCAGCTTCTCGCCGGGGCTGCACGCGGGCTCCTTCCGCGTCGGCTTCCAGACCCGTCCCGACCAGGCGGCCGAGGCGGTGAAGGTCGCGCGCGAGGTGATCGCCAGGTTCGTTGCCGAGGGACCCACCGAGGCCGAGCTCAAGGCCGCCAAGGACAACCTGATCGGCGGCTTCCCGCTCTTGCTCGACAGCAACCGCAAGCTGCTCGGCAACGTGGCCAACATTGCATGGAACGACCTTCCGCTCGACTACCTCGAGACCTGGACCGCGCGCATGAATGCGGTCACGGTGGCGGACGTCAAGGCTGCCTTCGCGCGCAAGCTGCACCCCGATCGCATGGTGACGGTGGTGGTCGGCGGCAAGCCCTGAACAAGGCCCGAGACCGCGGACCGCCGCTTGGCTACCATCCTCGCCTCACAGCGCAACACGAGGAGCGACAGGATGGCGATGCATGGGGTGGACGACGCGATCCGCGGCGGTGGCGATGACTAAGCGGGCACCGGTGCGCGGCGGCGCTGCCAAGGCGGGACCCAGGCCGGCCGACGCACGCCGCAGCGAGGTCCGCATCATCGGCGGCCAGTGGAAGCGCACGCGCCTGGCCGTAGCCGACAAGCCGGGACTGCGCCCCACGCCCGACCGGGTGCGCGAGACCCTGTTCAACTGGCTCGCCAGTCTTGCGGGAGCCAGCGGCGGCGAGCTGCCGGGCTGGCACTGCATCGATGCCTTCGCAGGCACCGGGGCGCTCGGCTTCGAAGCGGCCTCGCGCGGCGCAGCCTCCGTGCTGCTGTGCGAGCAGGACGCGGCGCTGGTCGCGCAACTGCAGGCGTTGAAGACCAAGCTGGAGGCGGGGGCGGTGCGCATCGAGCGCGGCAATGGCGTCACCGCGCTCGAGCGCGCGCCGGCGGGCAGCGTGCATGCCGTGTTCCTCGATCCGCCTTTCGAGAACACGGCCCTCTACGCGCCCGCCCTTCGTGCTGCGGCGCGCGCGCTGCGGCCCGACGGCGTGGTCTACCTGGAAGCCGCGCGCCGCTGGGCCGACGACGAACTGGCCGCGCTCGGCCTCGACGTGTTCCGGCACCTCAAGGCTGGCGCCGTTCACGCACATCTCTTGGTACTTGCGACTGACAGCACTGCATAATCCGGCCGAAGCAGGCCGCATCAGGAGGAAGCAAGCATGTCCAGCAACGTGATCGCGGTGTACCCCGGCACCTTCGACCCCATCACCCTCGGCCACGAAGACGTGGTGCGACGGGCGACGCAGCTGTTCTCGAAGGTCATCGTGGCGGTCGCGGCGGGCCACCACAAGAAGGCGCTGTTCACGCTGGAAGAACGCATGGACATGGCGCGCAAGGCGGTCGCACCCTTCAGCGATCAGGTCACGGTGGAGAGCTTTTCCGGCCTGTTGCGCGACTTCGTCGTGGCGCGCGGCGGCAAGGCCATGGTGCGCGGCCTGCGCGCCGTGACCGACTTCGACTACGAATTCCAGCTCGCCGGCATGAACCGCTCGCTGATGCCCGACGTGGAGACCGTGTTCCTCACCCCCAGCGACAAGTACCAGTTCATTTCCAGCACCTTCGTGCGCGAGATCGCGATGCTCGGCGGCGAAGTCCACAAGTTCGTTTCGCGCAACGTGCAGGACAGCCTGCTCGCCAAGGTACGCAGCCTGGGCCGCGAATGACTTCGGCGCCGCGCCTGCACGCGCTGGGCGACGCGGCATTGTTGTGCGAGCTGCCTGCGCCCGCGACGCTGGCGCAGCAGCAGCAGATCTGGGCATTGGCCAACGAGGCCCTGCAGTGGCGCGGCGTGCACGAGGTGCTGCCGGGCATGAACAACCTGAGCTTGCTCTTCGATCCCGAAGAGGTCGATGCGGCCGAGCTCGAGATGCAGGTGCTGTCGGCCTGGCCGCAGCTCGCGGGCATGGCGATCGAAGGGCGCGACATCCGCATTCCGGTTGCCTATGGCGGCGAGGCCGGCCCCGACCTGGCCGACGTCGCCGCGCACACCGGGTTCGCCCCTGCCGAGGTGGTGCGGCGCCACAGCGAGGCCGACTACGTGGTCTACCTGCTGGGCTTCCTGCCGGGCTTCGGCTTCCTGGGCGGATTGCCGCCGGAACTGGCGACCCCGCGGCGGGCCGAACCCCGCGTGGCGGTGCCGGCCCGCTCGGTCGGCATCGGCGGTACGCAGACCGGCATCTATCCCCTGGTCTCGCCCGGCGGCTGGCAGCTGATCGGCCGCACCTCGCTGGAGCTCTTCGATCCGCGCGCGGCCGAGCCCACCCTGCTGCGTCCAGGCGACCGCGTGCGCTTCGTCGTCGAAAGCGCGCAGTGGTGAGTCCCGCTCCGCCACCGAGGTCGGCGGGCGCCCTCACGGTCTTGCGGCCCGGCCTGCTGGCCTCGGTGCAGGACCTCGGCCGATACGGCCACCGGCAGCAGGGCATTTGCCCGGGCGGCGCGCTCGATGCGCTCGCGCTCACGCTGGCCAATCGGCTGGTGGGCAATTGCGACGGCGCGGCCGGCCTCGAGCTCACCCTGGGCGGCTGCGAGATCCGCTTCGAAGCGCCCACCCGAATCGCGCTGGCCGGCGATGACTTCGGCGCACGGCTCGACGGGGCTCCGGTGTGGCCTTGCTGGAGCGTTCCGGTGCAGGCGGGCCAGGTGCTCCGGCTCGGGCCCGCCAACGAATGGAGCGCGAAGGCGGGGCTGCGCAGCTGGCTTGCCGTTGCCGGCGGCATCGACGTGCCGCCGGTCATCGGCTCGCGCAGCACCGATCTCAAGGCTGGTTTCGGCGGTCACCTCGGGCGCGCGCTGAAGAAGGGCGACCGGCTGCCCGTGGGCACGCCCCGGCTCGATGCAGCGCACCTGGCGTGGCGTGCCTTCGGCTTGCGCGCGCCCGCCTGGGAGCAGGACGGGGAAGGCGCCGTCGTCCTGCGCGTCATGCGCGGCCCCGAGTTCGAGCAGTTCACGCTTGCCGCGCGCGAGCAGCTGTGGAGGTCCGCGTGGCGCATCACGCCGCAGAGCAATCGCATGGGCAACCGCCTCGAGGGCCCCGAGCTCAAGCGCAAGCGCAATGTCGACATGCTCTCATCGGCCGTGATCCCCGGCACGATCCAGGTGCCGCCCTCGGGGCAGCCGATCATCCTGATGGGCGATGCCCAGACCACCGGCGGCTATCCGCGCATCGGCATGGTGATCCGCGCCGATCTTTGGAAGCTCGCGCGGGCGCCGCTCAACGGCCGCCTGCGCCTCGCGGAGGTCGACGCCGCGGCCGCCCTGCGGGCCTGGTCCGAACAGTGGCACTACCTTGCGCAGGCCGGGCAATCCCTGGCGGCCATGGGGTGGCCGATGCCGGCGCACAATCCGGCCGAAGGAGAAAGCCACCATGCAGATTGACCTCAACGCCGACCTCGGCGAGGGCTGCGACAACGACGAGGCGCTGCTCAAGCTCGTGAGCTCCGCCAACATCGCCTGCGGCTGGCATGCGGGCGATGCCAACACCATGCGCCAGTGCGTGCGCTGGGCGCTGGACAACGGCGTGGCGATCGGCGCGCACCCCAGCTTCCCGGACCGCGAGAACTTCGGCCGCAGCGAGATGCACCTGCCGCCCGAGGAGATCGTCGCGGGCGTGCTCTACCAGGTCGGCGCGCTGGCGGCCATCGTCAAGGCCGAGGGCGGCAGGCTCGCGCATGTCAAGGCGCACGGCGCGCTGTACAACCAGGCAGTGAAGGAGCCGGCGCTGGCCGAGGGCCTGTGCGAGGCCGTGCGCCGCTTCGACCCCGGCCTGCGCTTCTTCGGCCTCGCCGGCAGCGGCATGATCGGCGCGGCCCAACGCGCCGGGCTGATGCCGGTCGAGGAAGTGTTCGCCGACCGCGGCTACATGCCCGACGGCAGCCTGGTGCCGCGCAGCCGGCCCGGCGCCTTGATCGAGGACGAAGCGCAGTCGCTGGCGCAGACCCTGTCGCTGGTGCGCGATCACCGCGTGACCGCAATCGATGGCAGCGTGGTGAAGGTCAACGCGCAGACGGTCTGCCTGCACGGCGACGGCGCGCATGCGCTGGCCTTTGCGCGCCGCATCCGCGAGCGCCTCGAGAGCGAAGGCATCACGATCGCGCCGATGGCCTGAGAAGTGCTCGTGAACGTCCTGCTGACGGGCTTCGAGCCCTTCGACAAGGAAGCGCTCAATCCCTCGTGGGAAGCGGTGCGCGCGCTGGAAGGCTGGCGCTGCGATGGCGCGTTGGTGCATGCGCGTCGTATCCCTTGCGTCTTCGGCGTTGCGCTGCGCGAGCTCGATGCAGCCATCGACGCGTTGCAGCCGCGGCTGGTGATCGGCATCGGCCAAGCCGGCGGGCGCAGCGAGATCACGCCCGAGCGCGTGGCGATCAACGTCGACGACGGCCGCATCTGCGACAACGCGGGCTGCCAGCCCATCGATGTGCCCGTGGTGGCTGGGGCGCCAGCGGCCTATTTCTCCACGTTGCCGATCAAGGCGATGGTGCGCGACCTGCGCGCGGGCGGCATCCCGGCCGCGGTGTCGAACAGTGCCGGCACCTTCGTGTGCAACCACTTCTTCTTCGGCCTCATGCACCGCATCGCGACGCGGCCGGTGGCGGCAGGACAGCGCGGCGGCTTCATCCACATTCCCTACCTGCCTGAACAGGCGGCGCGCTTTCCCGGGGCGCCGAGCATGGCATTGGATACGGTGATCGCCGCACTGCGCATCGCAGTCGCCACGGCGCTCGCGGTGCGCGAGGACGTGCGCGAGACCGGCGGCCAGCTGAGCTAGGCGCTGCCACCAGGCCCTAGCCTGCCTCCAGCTGCCGCTGCAGCCATGGCATCAGCGCCGCGTTGACCTGCGCGGGTTTCTCCATGGTCAGCATGTGGCCGCAGGCCTCGATCCACACGAGCTCGGATTGCGGCACCAACCGGGCGATCTCCTCGGAGCATTCGGGCGGCGTCAGGCGATCGCCGTCGCCGCAGATCACGAGCACCGGGCAACGCAGCGAAGCGAGCGACGGGCGCTGGTCGGGACGCATCATCAGCGCGCGGTTCTGCGTGATGAGCTGCTGCGCGCCGGCATCGAGGATCAGTTCCACATAGCGGCGCACCAGCGCGGCATCGCCAGCCTGCTCGGGGTGGAAGGCAAAGCCCGCGTTGAACTGGATCACGTCGCGCGCCTCGCCTTGCTCGAAGAGCTCGATCGCGGAGGCGCGCAGCTCGTACATCTCGGGCGTCTCGGGCCGTGGGTTGGTGCCCAGCAGCGCGAGGCCGGCGATGCGCTCGGGCGCCTGGCGCGCGGCCTCCATCGCGACCATGCCGCCCATCGACGCACCACAGAGGATCAGCGAGCCTTCGTGCTCGCTCAGCACGGCCGCGGCCATGGCCTCGATGCGCTCGTGGCGCATGTGGGCGTCGCTCACGCGGACGTCGATGCCGGCAGGCAGGGCGGACAGCTGGGCTTCCCAAAGGCGCTCGTCACAGGCCAGGCCGGGTAAAAAGACAAGACGGGGCATGCGCCGATTCTCCGTGATCGGCGTGCCGCGGCCGTGACATTCATTGCGAGGACAATAGCCCCACTCCATGCCCACTGAACTCATCCTGATCCGCCACGGCGAGACCGACTGGAATCGCGAGCTGCGATTCCAGGGTCACATCGACGTTCCCCTCAACGACACCGGCCACGAGCAGGCACGACGGTTGGGCCTGCGGCTCGCGCGCGAATCGGTGCACCATCTCGTGAGCAGCGACCTGCTGCGCGCGCAGCAGACGGCGACGCCGAGCGCACGCCAGCTCGGGCTCGAGATCGTCGGCTCGGTCGCACTGCGCGAGCAGAACTTCGGCATCGTCGAAGGCATGCGCGCCGACGAGATCCAGCGCCTGCATCCGCGCGCCTGGGAAGAATGGCTCAAGTTCAGCGAGGACCATCGCATGCCCGAGGGCGAGTCGCCGCGCGAGTTTCATGCACGCGTCATGGGCGCGCTGGCCGGCATCGCAGCCGCGCATCCGCAGCAGACCGTGATGGTGGTGACGCACGGCGGCGTGCTCGACATGGTCTGGCGCACCGCGAACGGCCTGGGCCTCAACGGCCCGCGCCAGAGCGCGATTCCCAATGCGGGCTTCAACCGCATCCGCATTGCCGACGCCACGAGGCCTACCGGGATGGAGATCCTCGATTGGGCCGACACCGCGCATCTCGACGGCATGCCGGCGCAGCCCAGCTACGACCAGCGACGGCACCTGCGCTAGCAGGCGCTCGTCAAGAGCCGCTGTCGGTGGCGCAGCCCTCGCGCTGGAGCACCGGCAGCAACTGCGGCGCCATCGTCCGCAGGAGCTGCACCGGCAGCGCGCTGGTAAAGCGGTAGCGCGCTGCGTACGGCTCGCGCACATAGGCCACCAGCGTGCCGAAGTAGCGGTCGCCGAGCGTGAAGACGAAGGTGGCCGTGCGTTCGACCTTGCGCTCGGCGATCACGCGTCCGCCACGACCGATGACCTGGAAGCGGTGGTCACCGGTGCCGGTCTTGCCGGCGATCTCGATCGGCCTCCCGCTCGCATCCGGCACGGCATCCTTGAGGCGGCGTGCGGTACCGTTGTTCACCACGTCGGCGAGCGCGCGCCGCGCGGCCTGCGCCACTTCGGGCGGCAGCAGCTGCTGGGGGGCTGCGCCGCGCTCCTCGAGCCGTGTCTCGTAGGGCGTGTCGCGCGCGAAGTGCAGCGCGTTCACCCGCTGCTGCGGCAGCCGCCGGCCGTCATTGGCCAGGATGCCCATCAGCTCGGCCAGCGCCGCCGGCCGGTCGCCAGAGGCGCCGATCGCGCTTGCGTAGGAGGGCGTGAGCGAAGCGAAGGGATAACCCAGGCGTTGCCACGAGCGGTGAATCTGGGCGAAGGCTTCGCGCTCGAGCAGCTCGCGGATGCGCCGGTCCTGCGCGTTCTTGTGGCGAGTCTTGAAGAGCCAGGCGTAGGCGTCCTGCCGCTCCTGCACGCTCGCGTCCAGCGCCTCGGTCAGCGTCGCGCCGGGATGGCGACGCAGGTAGGCGACCAGCCAAAGCTCCAGCGGATGCACCCGCGCCACGTAGCCGCGATCGGCCAGCGACAGGCCGGCGTAGGTGGTGCGCATTTTGCGCAGCGCGCGCGCCGAGCCGGCCCCATGTCCCATGCGGCGCGTGAGCAGTTCGTCGAGCTGCGCCTCGCCGGCTTCGGGCTCCAGGCTGAAAAGAACGCTCGCGAGACGCGGCGCCGAGGGGTGCACGCCCTTCAGCAGCAGCGCTTCGGCTTCGACGGGCGACTTGCCCTGGTATTTCCGGTAGAAGCGCGTCAGATAGGCCGCGCCCTCTCGATCGGCGAAGAACGCCAGCATCTCCCGCCGGCCCGGGTCTGAAGGATCCTCCAGCATGTTGCGCCCGACGGCCTCGTCGCCGTACATCCGGTGGCGCACGATGTCACGCATCACGCGGATGAACACCAGGTTGACCGAGTGCCTGAAGCCTTCCTGTACCGTCATCGGCCCGCCATGCGTGCGATCGAAATTGCTGAAGCTGTGCAGGCCTCCGCCGGTGAAGAAGGCTTCTCCCTCGCCCGCCGAGTAGCGCCGCTGCATCGCCGCCTCCAGCATCGGGGCGAGGCTGCGGTCCCGGGTGCGCAGCAGGTACTCGCGCGCCCAGGCACCGAGCGGGTCGCGCCGGCTCGGTGCCCATGCGGCGATGGCGGATGCATCGCGGCCGGCCCAGCGCTCGTGCAGCTCGGCGACCAGCTCGAGGTAGCTCACCAGCGTGCGCAGCTTCGCGGTGGAGCCGAGGTCGAGTCGCGCCCCCTGGTTCACATCGAAGGGCTGGTCGATGTTGTCGGCCTGGATGCGCGGCAGGTTGGCGTGCGCGCCGCGCTCGTACAGCGTGAAGCTGTAGACCAGGTGGCGCGGATCGTCGCCGGGGTCGAGCAGATGATGGCCGTAAAGCCCTGCAGCCTTCGCGCCGGACGGCGTGCGCAGCGCGGCCAGCGCCTGCGCCGCGATGGCCTGCGCCTCGCTGTCCATGGTGCCGTCCACCTCGAGGTCGAGCCGCTCGAGGTCGTAGGCACGGGGCACGCCGAGCAGGGCGGCCACTTCGCCGCGCACGGCATTCAGGCCCTTGCGCTCGACGAAGTCCGGCCGCGGCGTCGCTTGCCGGCCGGCCTTCCGCTGCAGGGAGGCTTGCAGCGCCGCGTCGCGCAGGGACGTCGAGATGACGCCCGCCTCGGCCATCAGCCGCAGGTAGCTGTCGGTGAGCCGGGCGAGGCTCGCTCCGTTGTCCAGCAGGTGCTGCGAGGGCCGGCGTTGCGCGATCATCAGCGACAGCGCCTGCTTGAAGGCCTCGGCCTGGCGCCGCTGCGCCTCGTCGGACGGTGCAGCGCCCTCCGCGTTGTCGGACAGCAGGTGGTTCACTTCGCGAATGTCGCGCCCGTACCAGGCCCACAGGCCGTCGCCCAGGCCATGTACCTCGCCGAAGCCCGGCCGCGCGGCCAGGGGCACGGTGTCCAGGTAATCGACCACCACCTGGCGCCGCCGCGCCTGCGTGTCCTCGCCGTCCTGGTAGGCCCGCAGCGAGGCCGATGCCATCTGGCGCAGCTTGTCGCCGATCGATGAAGTGCGGCCCTGCGCCGAGTGGCGGTACTTTTCGATCTGGGTGGCCAGCGTGCTGCCGCCGGAGGCCGATTGCCGCGCGCCGAGCGTCCGGTGCAGTTGTTCCAGCGTGGCCTTTGCGAAGCGCTCCGGATCGACCGCGGGATTGCGCTGGGCCGGCTGCGTGTCGAGCAGGTGGCGGTCCTCGACGAAGAGCAGCGCATCCACCAGCAGCGGCGGCACTTCCTCGAAGCGCTCGTAGACGCGCTCGGGCACGCGCGATTGCGACAGGGTGCGGGCGCGGCAGTCGCGGACCGTCAGACCGGCCTGGTTCTTCTCGCGGTAGGGGCCGTAGAGACCGTGCTCGTGCAGCTGAATCAGCCGCGGCGACATGCGGGCCTGCTGCGTCACCTCGTAGCCACGGGCCTGCAGGCGCTCGATGAGCTCGGGGAGCCGGCGGTAGCCCAGCCGTTCGTCGTAGGGGCCGCTGTGCGGGAAGCGGATGGCATCGCTGGGGCCAGGCTCCAAGCTGAAGCGCGCATCTCGCCCCAGGTCGCGCCAGAAGGCCGACTGCAGCCTCGAAGTCCGGAGCTCGTCGGCCGTGAAGGTGACGAGCGCGGCCACCGCGGCGACCGCCGCGCCGAGCCAGAAAACCGTCCTGAGCCTTGCCACGACTGCCTCGCTGTGAGCCCGTACCGCGGGTTCTTCAGGCTGGATGATGCGCCTTTCGCGGCCTTTTTGGGATCCGGTGGAATCCGGAACCCGCGAGTGGCACGAGGCTCCAAGGAGGACCGGCGTTCCTGCCGGCTCTGGAGGTACGAACCATGTTCCAACTGAAACATTGGCAAGACCCGGTCAATGGGGCGCTGGGTGCCTGGCTGCTACTTTCGCCCTGGATCCTCGGCTATTCGGCGCATCCGGCGGCCATGCCCAATGCGGTGATCGTCGGCGTCGCGCTGATCGCCGCCGCGCTCGGCGCCATGCTGCTTCCCCGCGCCTGGGAAGAATGGACCGAGGCGGGGCTCGGCCTGTGGCTGATGGTGTCGCCCTGGGTGCTGCGCTTCAATGGCAACGGCGATGCGATGCTCACCGCGGTCATCACCGGGCTGGTCGTGCTGGTGCTGGCGGCGTGGACGCTGCTGACCGACGAGGAGTACAGCCGCTGGTGGCACGGCGCCGCGCATTGAGCGCGGGGCGACAGTTCCGGGTTCAGGCGTTCCAGGCGGGGCGACTGGCCAGCGGCGCCCACACGCCCGCCGCCTGCTGCAGCGGGTGATCAGGGGGCGGCATCGGGCACCAGTGGCGGTAGCTGCAATGCCGCGTAGACCGCATCGGCCTGCCGCCGAAGGCGCAGCGACTCCGGCTGGGCGTTGACCCGCTGTTGCAGCAGGCCCTGCGCGCTCGCCAGCGCTGCGGCCGTGCCGCTGGCGATCAGGGCATCGAGGTACAGCTGCTCGAACAGGTCGCGCTGCGCGTGACTGCCGCCGATTTCCACCAGGCGCGGCAGCGCGAGGCCCAGCCCTTCGATCGCGCCCGCGGCATCGCCGCGCGCATGGGCCAGCAGGCCGCGCGCGGCCGGCACGCCGACGCGCTGCCAGGCGGCTCGCCTCGACGGCGGCGCTTGCGGCGCATAGGCCTCGATGTTGCGAAGCAGCCGCTCGGCCTCGGGCCGGGCGGCGCGCGCCAGGCCGTAGAGGTACTGCAGGTCGAGGAAGGGCAGGACGTGGTCGTCGAGCCGCTGCACCAGGTAGCCGGCCAGCGCCTGCCAGCGCGTGCCCACCTCGATACCCGCGAGCTCGAGCCGCGCCAGCAGCGAGACGGCCCCGATCTGGTCCTGCGAGTAGTCCTTGACCACGCCCCACACCTGCTCGTCGTAAACGGCAAGCGCCTCCGCATCGCGGCCCAGGTCGATCAGGAACAGCGCCACGTGCCACCAGTTGTGGGTGACCATGAAGGAGTTGAGCCCGGTCCAGCTGTCGCTCACGCTCCGCATGAAGTCCAGGCCTTCGGAAAGCCGGCCCTCGGTCAGCATCACATGGCCGAGCGCGTGGTGGGCCCAGGGCTCCTTGCGCTCCATCGCGATCGCGCGGCGCGCGCTGGCCTCGGCCTCCCGCATTCGATGGCATTGCTCATAGCCGAAGGCCGCCATGCCGTGCAGGTAGGGCACGTCGGCGGCCGCCGGCAGCGCCGTGAGCGCGAGCCGCAGCATGCCGGGGCAGTCGCCGGTGTTGAAGCAGTGGTACTGCCCGAGCTTGAGCGAGGCCAGATCACGCGGGTGCTCGCGGGCCTGCTCCTGGTGCAGGGCGATCGCGCGCGCGATATCACCCTCGGCCCAGGCCGCGATGGCTTCGATATAGCGCCGCTCGCGCGGACTGGCGCGCGTAGCACCGGCCTGCGCGCGTTGGATGAAGGGACGCGCATTGGGCACGGCGTCGCGCGACTCGGCGAACAGGTGCAGCGTCGCGCAGTAGGCCTGCACGAGGGGGCTGTCGTCTTCCGCCGCCGCGAGCGCGTCAGCCGCACGGGCTTCGCAGGCGATGAAGCCTTCGACGAAGTCATTGACCGCGCGCAGGCTGGAAGGATCGCTCAGCGTGACCGGGTTGCCCAGGCTGTCTTGCATGCGGGCTATTCTGCCTCCGACACCCGATCTTCAGTCGCTTCGTGACGCGTGCGCGCGAGCTGCCGGCCTCGCAGCTCGTCCGAGAGGCTCGGTTCAGGCGCCGGGCGGCTGCGGCCACGGGCGTTGCGGCCCGCGGATCAGCTCGAAGGCCCGCGAGACCTTCAACACGCCCAGGTCGTCGAAGCGGTGCCCCGCGATCTGCAGTCCGATCGGAAGGCCGCTGCGGCTGTAGCCGCAATTGATCGAAGCCGCCGGCTGTTCCGACATGTTGAAGGGCACGGTGAATCCGATGTGCTCCAGCGGTCGCAGCGGGTCGTTGGTGGGCGAGGGCAACTCGGCATCCGAAGGCAGGTTGGGGGCCGTGGGCGAGATCACGTAGTCGTACTTCGCGCAGGCCGACACGGCGGCCAGGCGAGTCGCGTGGAACTGGCTGAAGGCCCGGAACACGTGCTCGCCGCTGAAGCCGGCCGCACTCTCGGCCCAGGCGCGGATGTAGGGCAGCACCTTGGCGCGCCGTTCCGCCGGCAGGGCATCGATGTCCACCAGCGAGCGCATGCGCCACAGGTGGTCCATGCCGTCCAGCATGGCCTGCGACATGAAGGGCTGCAGGACCTCGACGACGGCGCCGGCGCGCTCGAACAGGCGCGCGGCCTCCTCGACGGCCGCTCGGATCTCGGTGTCGACCGCCAGGCCGCAGCCTGCGTCGAGCAGCAAGCCGATGCGCAGGCCGCGCAGATGCTCCGCCCCCACGTCGAATGACGACCAGGCGATGTCCTGCGGCGGAAGGCTCATGCTGTCGCGCGCGTCGGGCTGGGCCAGCACCCGCATCATGAGCGCTGCATCGGCGACGCTGCGCGTCATGGGGCCGGCGGCGCGGCCCATGTAGGGCGGGTCGATCGGAATGCGGCCCAGGCTGGGCTTGAGCGTGAAGATGCCGCACCAGCTCGCCGGCAGCCGCAGCGATCCGCCGATGTCGGTGCCGATGTGCAGCGGGCCGTAGCCGGCTGCCGCGGCGGCGCCGGCGCCTGCGCTCGAACCGCCCGGCGTCTTCGACAGGTCCCAGGGATTGCGGGCCAGCGTATGGAAGCTCGAGAGGCCGGAGGACAACATGCCGTAGTCGGGCATGGTGGTCTTGGAGACGATCACCGCGCCCGCCTCCTTCAGCCGCGCGGCCGGCGGTGCGTCAGCGGCAGCCGGTCGCAGCTCGGCCGCGGCCGTGCCGGCGGGCATCGGGTCACCGCGCGTGGCGATGTTCTCCTTGATCGTGGTCGGCACGCCGTCGAGCAGGCCCAGCGGCTCGCCGCGCCGCCAGCGCGCCTCGGAGGCGCGTGCCTGCTCCAGTGCGGCATCGGGGCGCAGCAGCCATGTCGCCTGCAGCTTCGGCTCCCAGCGCGCGATGTGGTCGAGCACCGCCTGCGTGACCTCGACCGGCGAGAGGCGGGCGTCGCGGTAAGCGTCGAGCAGTTCGCCTGCCGACAGGTCGTGAAGCGCCTTGCTCACGACCAGGACAGCGCCGCGAGGTCGTTGACGAAGATCGGGCTTTCCTTCCACAGCCCCTTGACGCCCTTCTTGGCGACGCTGGGGAACTGAGGCTGGTAGAGGAATCCGTTCGCTGCGTCGGTGGCAAGCAGCTTCTGTGCATCCCCCAGGAGCTTGTTGCGTTCGGACTCGTTGGCGGTGTTCTTGATCTTGGCGTAAAGGGCGGTGAACTCCTTGGAGTCATAGCCCCAGTAGTAGTCGGGCTTGGCATAGTTGCCCAGGTCGAAGGGTTCGACGTGCGACACGATGGTGAGGTCGTAGTCGTGCGCACCACCGTAGGTGTTGCTGAGCCATTGCGCCCATTCGACATTCTGGATCTTCACGTTGATGCCGATCTTGGCAAGCTCTGCCGCGATCACCTCACCGCCCTGGCGCGCATAGGGCGGCGGCGGCAGCGTCATCGTCAGTTCCAGCGGCGTCTTGACGCCCGCGTCGGCCAGGAGCTTCTTGGCCTTCTCGACGTCGTACGGGTTGATGGCCGTAGTATCCACATAGCCGGGCGCGCCGGGCACGTAGTGGCTGCCGATGGGCGTTCCGAAACCATCGGCGGCGCCTTCGATCACCGCCTTGCGATCGATCGCGGCGAGGATGGCGCGGCGCACGCGCACGTCGTTGAGAGGCTTTTTCCTGCTGTTGATGGCGAGGATGGTCTTGGCGCGCGAGCCGCCCTGGATGACCTGGAACTGCGGGTTGTTCTTGAACTGCGCGACCGCGCGGGTGCCGATGGGCTTGAAGACGTCGACGTCGCCGGCCATCAGCGCCGCCGCCTGGGCGGCGGTGTCGGAAATGAACCGGAAGGTGACACGCCGCAGCTTGGCCTCGCCGGGATTGCGATAGCCGTCCCACTTGCTCAGCACGACCGAGGAGCCCTTGGCCCAGCTGTCGAGCTTGTAGGGGCCGGTGCCGACCGGCTTGGTGGCATTGGTGTCGGCGCTCTTGGGCTCGACGATGATGGCGGTCGCCTGGCCCAGCAGGAAAGGCAGATCGGGATCGATCTCCTTGTTGATCAGCACCACGGTGTTTTCGTCGACGGCCTGGGTGCTCAGGTTGGCAAAGGTGCGCTTGTCCTTGTTGGTGCTTTTCTCGGCGCCTGCCCGATCGAACGCGAACTTGACCGTCTGTGCGTTGAAGGGCTCGCCGTTCTGGAACTTCACGCCGCGCCGCAGTTTGAACGTGTAGGTCTTGAGGTCGGGCGAGACCTCCCAGCTCTCGGCCAGGAGCGGCGTGACCTTGCCGTCGGCGTTGATCTTGGTCAGCGTCTCGTAGATGTTGTAGTGGGTGATTTCCGCGATGGCGGATGCGGCGCCGGTGGTCGGGTCCAGGCCCGGCGGCTCGAGCGTCATGCCGATCACGAGCGAGTCCTTGCGACCCTGGGCCAGCGCGGCCTGCGGTAGCGCGAGCGGCACGGTGGCGAGTGCGGCAGTGGTCAGGAGGGTGCGGCGTTTCAACATGTCGAGGCTCCAGGCAAAAGCTGAGAAGGGGAAATACGACGTTACATCATGCGCAGGCGCACCGTGCTCGGGACAAGCACCTGCTCAGGCAAGCGCGGCAGGCTCGGCGCGCGGCACGGCTGCGAGCAGGGCCTGGGTGTACGGATGCTCGGCATGCGCAAACAGCTGCTGCGGCGCGCCGCGCTCGACGATCAGGCCGCGGTGCAGCACGCAGACCTCGTCGCACAGGTGGTTCACCACCGCGAGGTCGTGGCTGATCAGCAGGTAGCTGATGCCGAACTTCTGCTGCAGCTCCTGCATCAGGTTCAACACCTGTGCCTGCACCGAGACGTCGAGCGCGCTCACCGGCTCGTCGGCCACGATGAGCTTGGGGCGCGTGATCAGCGCACGGGCGATCGCGATGCGCTGGCGCTGGCCGCCGGAGAACTCGTGCGGGTACTTGTCGAGGTCGCCGCTGCGCAGGCCGACGGCTGCCAGCGATTCGCCGGCCCGCTCACGCTGCTCGCGTCGGCCGGTCTCGGCGAGCGCCTCCAGCGGCTCGGCCACGATGCGCGCCACGGTCTGGCGCGGGTCCAGCGAGCCGTAGGGGTCCTGGAACACCATCTGGACATCGCGCCGCGCCGCGCGCAGCGCGTGCCGGGGCAGCGCGTGGAGATCGCGTCCGAGGAGCTTCACCGTCCCGGCCGTCGGGGTGTCGAGCGCCATCACCAGGCGCGCGATGGTCGACTTGCCCGAGCCCGACTCGCCGACGATGCCCATGCTGCGCCCCGGCTGCAGACTGAAGCTCACGCCGTTGAGCGCCTTGACGGTGGGCGGCGGGCCGAAGAGGCGTTCGCGCGGCAGGTTGTAGTGGCGTACCAGATCGGCGACTTCGAGGAGCGGGATCATTGGGCTGCCTTCGCCTTCAGCCGCGGTGCGAGCCTCTTTCGGCACCGCCGGTTGTGGCCTCATGCAGACGCTCCTTCCGCGATCACCTGGCCCAGGCGGATGCAGCGCACCTCGTGGCCGTGCGGCATGGGCGTGGGCGGCGGCCGAGTCGCGTGGCAGTCGTCGATGGTGAAGCGACAGCGTCCGGCGAAGGGGCAGCCGCCCGGCAGGTCGACCAGATCGGGCACGCTGCCGCGGATGGTGGCCAGCTTCTGCCCGCGCGCCGCGCCGAGCGCCGGCCGGGCGGCGAACAGTCCCTGCGTGTAGGGGTGGGCCCGCTCCGCGAAGACCGTGGCCGTGGGCCCGCTCTCCACCACGCTGCCGCCGTACATCACCAGCATCTTCGAGACGTTCTGCGCGATCACGCCCAGGTCGTGGGAGATCAGGATCAGGGCCATGCCGCGTTCGTCCACCAGGCCCTGGATCAGTTCGAGGATCTGCTTCTGGATGGTGACGTCCAGCGCGGTGGTGGGTTCGTCGGCGATCAGCAGGTCGGGCCCGCAGGCCAGCGCCATCGCGATGCCGATGCGCTGTCGCTGCCCGCCCGAGAACTGGTGCGGATAGGCGTCGAGGCGCGAGGCCGCGTCGGGGATGCCGACGCGTTCGAGCAGGGCCAGCGTCTCCTTGCGGGCATCGGCCCGCGACAGGCCGCGATGCAGCCGCAGGGGCTCGCCGACCTGGCGCCCGATCGTGTGGACCGGGTTCAGCGCCGTCATCGGCTCCTGGGAGATCATGCCGATGCGGTTGCCGCGGATCTCGCACATCGCACGCTCCGGCAGGCCGACGAGCTCGGTGCCATCGAAGCGGATGCTGCCGGTCACCTTGGCCGTCGAAGGCAGCAGCCCCATCAGCGACTGCACCGTGATCGACTTGCCACAGCCCGATTCACCGACGATGCCCAGCGTCTCGCCGCGCGCGAGCGTGAAACCGATGCCGCGCACTGCCTCGGCGGGGCCACGCTGCGTCTGCAGTTGCACGTGGAGGTCTTCGACTTCGAGCAGAGGCATGGAAGGCTGGAGATCAGCGGGCGCGGGCCAGGCGCGGGTCGAGCAGATCGCGCAGGCCGTCGCCCAGCAGGTTGAGGCCGAGCACCGCCAGCGCGATCGCGAGGCCGGGGAACACCGCGAGCAGCGGTGCCTGGAACATCATGGTCTGGGCCTCGCTCAGCATGCGGCCCCAAGAGGGCTGCGGAGGCTGCGTGCCCAGGCCAAGATAGGAGAGGGCGGCCTCGGCCAGGATCGCGATGGCGAAGCGGATGGTGGACTGCACGATCAGCACCGCCGAGATGTTGGGCAGCACATGCTGCAGGGTGATCGCGAAGGCACCCTTGCCGCAGGCCCTCGCGGCGGCCACGTATTCGCGCGACCAGATGGCGTTGGCCGAGGCGCGCGTGATGCGCGCGAAAGTCGGGATGTTGTAGATGCCGATCGCGATGATCGCGTTGACGATGCCGGCGCCGAAGACCGCCGTCATCATGATGGCCGAGAGGATTGCCGGGAAGGCCATCGAGAAGTCGGCGAAGCGCATGATGGCTTCCTCGACCCAGCCGCGCCTCGCTGCCGCGAGCAGGCCCAGCGCCGTGCCGACCACGAGGCCGATGCCGACCGCAATCAAGCCCACCAGGATGGAGGCGCGCGCGCCCACCAGCAGCAGCGATGCCACGTCGCGCCCGAAGGTGTCGGTGCCCAGCCAGTGGGCGGCCGTGGGCGGCTTGAGCTTGTTGGCGATGTCCATCTCGTAGGGCGACCACGGCGTCCAGGCCAGGGACACCGCGGCGGCCAGGACCAGCAGCAGCGTGAGCACCCCGCCAAGGACGAAGCTGCGGTGATGCAGGGCGCGGCGCCAGAAGCCGGGGACCTTGAATGCGGCAGCGCTGGGAATGGAAGCAGGAGCGGCGCTCATATGTCGCTCGCCTTGATGCGCGGATCGATGACGGCGTAGAGCACGTCCACCACGAAGTTGACGATCACCACCATTGCCGCCAGCAGCATCACGCAGTTGCGCACCACGATCAGGTCGCGATTGCTGATGGCCTGGAAGATCAGCCGGCCGAGGCCCGGGAGATAGAACACGTTTTCCACCACGATGGTGCCGGCCAGCAACTCGGAGAACTGCATGCCCATGACGGTGATCACGGGGATCATCGCGTTGCGCAGTACATGGGTCCACAGCACGGCGCGCTGCGACACGCCCTTGGCGCGCGCGGTGCGGACGAAATCCTCGCGCATCACCTCCAGCACGGCAGAGCGGGTGATGCGCGCCAGGATCGCGGCCTGCACCACGGCGAGCGAGAGCGCGGGCAGCAGCAGCGCCTTGAGCCCGGCGAGCACCCCGTCGTCCCAGCCCTCGAAGCCGCCGGCCGAGAACCACTGCAACTGCACCGAGAAGACCAGGATCAGCAGGATGGCGAACCAGAAGTTGGGGATGGCGATGCCCACCTGCGTCAGTCCCATCAGGCCGACGTCGCCCAGCTTGTTGTGGCGTGCCGCGGCGGTCACGCCCACCAGCAGGGCGAGCACGGTGGTGAAGGCCATCGCGAGCAGCGCCAGCGGCACGGTCAGCGACAGGCGCTCGAGGACCAGCTCGATCACCGGCGTGCTGTAGGCGTAGCTGTCGCCGAGATCGCCGGTGAGCAGGCCGCCGATCCATTGCCAGTAGCGGGTCCAGGCGGGCTGGTTCAGGCCCAGCTTGGCGGCCAGGGCCGCGACGGCCTCGGGCGAGGCATCGGGGCCCATGAGCATCTGCGCGGCGTTGCCGGGCAGGATCTCGAGCACGAGGAAGACGATGACGGAAGCGCCGATCAAGGTGGCGATCAGCGTCACGAAGCGCTTGAACAGGAAGAGACTCATGGGGCGGGGCGCAGCATAACCCGACAGACGCAATGACCATGCCGGAAATGGCGACTCCCACTTTCGGCGGGGCGCCTTCACTGCCGCCGATGGGGGCTTCGGCCGCCTCCGGGCGGCCTGGCAGCAGGGGACGGATAATCCGCTCCATGGCCCTCATGATCACCGACGAATGCATCAACTGCGACGTCTGCGAGCCCGAGTGCCCCAACGATGCGATCTACATGGGCGAGGAGATCTACGAGATCGACCCGCACAAGTGCACCGAATGCGTGGGCCACTTCGACGAGCCGCAGTGCGTGCAGGTGTGTCCCGTGGCCTGCATCCCCAAGAACCCGGCCCACATCGAGTCGCACGAAACCCTCTGGCAGAAGTTCGAGCGGCTGGCCGCAGCGAAGGCGAGCGCGGCCGAGGGCAAACCGCCCGCGGCCGCGCAAGCCCACTAGCGGTTGTCTGCGCTGCGGCGACCGGCTGCCTTCTCTGCTTTCTTCTTCGCCGTGGCCACCGGGTCGTGGGCGCTGAAGTAATCGGGCGCCTTCTTGCCCTTCTTCTTTTTCTTCGGACTGTCGGCCTCCGGCCTCGGCATCGCAGGCCTGCTGTCGATGAGCGTGGCCTGGCGGACGGCCTGCGCTTTTTCCTGCCGCAGTCGCTCGCGTTCGAGCCGGTCGCCGGCGCTCTGCGCGTCGACGGTCGCGCGATCGGCGTCCCGCTTCTGGGCTGCATCGCGCGCGTCGTCGAGGGCGAGTGCCTTGCCGTCCGCGCAAGGCTGGTCGGTGTAGGTATTGCCGCAGCGCCAGGCGGCAGCGTTGCCGGCCGCTGCCGCAGGCGAGCTGCACAAGCAAGCCGCCATGGCCAGGGTAGCGATCCTGGATCTCGATTTCTTCATTCTTTTGACTCTCCCTTTTGCTTGGATGGTTCCGCTCAGGCCGGAGCGGGCGGTCCGCCTTCGCCCGGCTCTCGCCGCGGCGGTTTGGGGCGCGGCGGCTTGCTCGTGTGGATCAGCAGCGTTGCCTTGTCCATTTCGCCGGCGACCAGGGCCGGGAAGGCGTGCAAGGTGCGGGCGATCGCGTCGTCGATGGCGTCGCGCTGTTCTTTCAATGGTTTCTTCAGCACCCAGCCGATCACCTCGGACCTGACGCCAGGATGGCCGATGCCCAGGCGCAGCCGCCAGTAATCGTCGGTGCCCAGCTGCGCATGGATGTCTCGCAGCCCGTTGTGCCCCGCGTGGCTGCCGCCGCGCTTCAGCTTGGCCTGGCCCGGCACCACGTCGAGCTCGTCGTGCACCACGAGGATCTCGCAGGGCTCGATCTTGAAGAAGCGGGCCAGGGCGGCCACCGACTTGCCCGAGAGATTCATGAAAGTCTGCGGCTCCAGCAGCCACACCGGCTGGCCGCCCACCTGCATGCGGGCCACCAGCCCGTGGTAGCTGCGCTCCGGCGCCAGCGTGAGCTTGCGCTCGCGGGCCAGCGCGTCGATCCACCAGAAGCCGGCGTTGTGCCGCGTGGCTTCGTACTCGGGACCGGGATTGCCGAGACCGACGAACAACTTGATCATGGGGCGGAATTATGGCGTCGCCGTCCGCCAAAATAAAAAGGCCCGCGCGAGGCGGGCCGTCGTGGCGAAGCAGCGCGCGAGGCGATTACTTCTTCTTGGCGGGCGCAGCCTTGGCGTCCGTCTTGGCAGCGGCCGGCGCGGCTTCCGCGGTACCTTCTGCCGGCGCGGCTTCTTCAGCCACCAGCGGCGCAACGGCCGACACCACCACCGGGTTGCCCCTGCCGTGGCTGATGTACTTCAGGCCCTTGGGCAGCTTGATGTCGCTGACGTGCAGCGTTGCGTTCTTGGTCAAGCCGGAGAGGTCCACCTCGATGAACTCGGGCAGATCAGCGGGCAGGCAGCTGACTTCGAGTTCGGTCATCACGTGGTTCACGAGGTTGTGGTCCAGCTTGACGGCGGTGGACTCTTCCTCGCCCTTGAAGTGCAGCGGCACCTTGACGGTCATGCGCGTGCGGGCATCGACGCGCTGGAAGTCCACGTGCTGCACCAGCGGACGGAAGGGGTGGTATTGCACGTCGCGCAGCAGCACCTTGCTGGTGGCGCCGCCCATTTCCATCTCGAGGATGGAAGAGTGGAAGGCTTCCTTCTTGAGTGCATGCCACAGCGCATTGTGATCGAGCTCGATCAGCTGGGGCTGGCCTTCGCCCCCATAGACGATACCGGGCGTCTTGCCCGAAATGCGGAGACGGCGGCTCGCACCCGTGCCCTGCTTGGCGCGCTCATAAGCGACGAATTTCATGACTCACTCCTGTGGAAGTCGACCGCGACCAGTGCGACTCCGGTTTAAAAAGGGCGCCGCGAGGGCGCCCGGCTTCTTGCTCAGGCCTGAAGAAACCTCAGAAGAGGTTCTCCTGGTCCGAGAACAAACTCATCACCGACTCGCCCTTGGCGATGCGCTGGATCGTCTCCGCGATCAGCGGCGCCACGGAGAGCTGGCGGATCTTGGCGCAGCCCGTCGCGCCATCGTTGAGCGGGATCGTGTTGGTCACGACCACTTCGTCGAGTGCGCTGCCCTTGGCGATGCGCTCGATGGCGGGGCCCGAGAAGATGGGGTGCGTGCAGTAGGCGTACACCTTCTTCGCACCGCGTTCCTTCAGCACCTCGGCAGCCTTCACCAGCGTTCCGGCGGTGTCGATCATGTCGTCCATGATCACGCAGTTGCGGCCGTCGATTTCGCCGATCACGTGCATGACTTCGCTCACATTGGCGCGAGGGCGGCGCTTGTCGATGATGGCGAGGTCGCAATTGAGCTGCTTGGCCAATGCGCGTGCGCGCACCACGCCGCCGACGTCGGGCGAGACCACGATCAGGTCTTCGTAGTTCTGTTGGCGCAGGTCGCCCAACAGCACGGGCGAGGCGTAGATGTTGTCGACGGGGATATCGAAGAAGCCCTGGATCTGGTCGGCGTGCAAGTCCATGGTCAGCACACGGGCCACACCCACGGTTTCGAGCAGATTGGCTACGACCTTGGCGGAAATCGGCACCCGGCTCGAGCGCGGACGGCGGTCCTGGCGCGCATAGCCGTAGTAGGGGATGACGGCACTGATGCGCTCGGCCGAGGCGCGCTTGAGCGCGTCGACCATGATGAGCAGTTCCATCAGGTTTTCGTTGGTCGGCGCGCAGGTGGACTGGACCACGAACACGTCGCGCGCGCGGACGTTCTGGTTGATCTCGACGGTGACTTCGCCGTCGGAGAAGCGCCCGACGCGGGCGGCGCCCAGCGAGGTGCCCAGGTTCTGCGCGATCTCGGCGGCAAGGCCAGGATTGGCGTTGCCGGTGAAAACCATGAAATCAGGATGGTGAGCCTGCATGAGCGTCCCGGCAAAAAGGAAATGGCCCGTTTGAGGGGCCGCCAATACTCTCGTGAATGAGGATTTGGCAGGGGAGAAAGGATTCGAACCTTTGCATGCTGGAATCAAAATCCAGTGCCTTAACCAGCTTGGCGACTCCCCTACACAGGTTGGCGGCCAGAAGCCACCCACCGATATACGTCGCATCAGACCACAAAAGCGCTCTGACCTTCTAGACCGCCCAACCCACCATGGGATGAATGGCCAGATTGCTGCACTTGCGAACCTGCCAGCCCGAGGGCGCACTGGCCAGTTCAACGTCATGCGTCATTGCCGCGAACACCGAACTCCCCGAACCGGTCATGCGAGCCTGGAGTCCGTGATGACCGAGCCATGCAATGGCGTCGGTGACGGCGGGACACAGCCTCTCTGCAACCGGCTGCAGATCGTTGCGACCGAAGCCGAGACTCTTGATCTCGCCCCCGTCTCGTTCAGCGTGTGCAGCAAAGCCAGAAATTATAGCAGCAGGCGTGGCGCGTTGAAGATCGGGTGCTGCAAAAATAAGACGGGTATCCAGCCCTTCGGTCGGCTTGACGACCGCGAACCGCCCCGGCGGCACCTCGATCGGCGTGATCTGTTCGCCGATGCCTTCGATCCAGGCGTTGCGCCCCCGGAGGAAAAAGGGAACGTCGGCGCCCAGCGTCAGCCCGATCTGCTCCAGCTTCGACCGCGGCAGGTCCAGGCCCCACAAACGGTTGAGCGCCAGCAGACACGTGGCCGCGTCCGAGGAGCCGCCGCCCATGCCGGCCTGCGTCGGCACCTCTTTCGCAATGCCGATGTGGGCGCCCTGCGTCGTTCCGGAGAAAGCCTGGAGTGCCTTGGCGGCGCGCAGCACCAGGTCATCGGACGGCAGGGGCGTTGTGAGGTCCTCGCGCGTGAGCTGGCCGTCACTGCGCAACTCCACATGCAGGGTGTCGCACCAGTCGATCAGCATGAACACCGACTGCAGCAGGTGGTACCCGTCTGCACGCCGGCCGGTGATGTGCAGAAAGAGATTGAGCTTGGCCGGTGCCGGAAGGTCGTAGATCGCCTTCATGCGCGTTCGAAGACGATGCGCAGATCCGCCCGCGGCTGTGGGGACTCGCGTATGGCCTGAAGCCGGCCTGCGCTAACCTGGGAGAGGTCCGGCCGCCAGCCGGGCACCCGCTCTTCGCGACCGGCCAGCCAGCCGAACAGCGCGCCGACCGGGATGACGGCGCCCGTGGCGGCCTCGATGAGCGCGTCGACCGAGTCGAAACGCCGTGTCTGGCTGCCGTTCTTCAGCAAGGCTTCGCCCGGCGCCCAATGCAGCTGGGCCAGTGTGTTGCCGATGGGGCTCGTGAGGATGAGCTCGCCGGCCTGCGGAACGCCGCGCAGTTCGAACAGGGCCGAGAAAGTCTGTACCGGTTCGCTGTCGACGCGCAGCGAAAGCCGGCCGCTCCAAGCCTGCCCGGAAGGTTCGCCCGGCGGGCCGCCAGGGCTGGCGCAACCCGCCGCCAACAGCAGGCCGGCCCAACCTGCGCAAAGGGCGACGCGACGCTTCAAAGCTTCACCCGCAGGCGCTTGAGCGTCTCCTGCAGCGTCTCGTTGTCCGCATCGACCAGGAAGACTTCCTTCCAGATCGACATGGCGCGATCGCGCTCGCCCTTGACCCAGAGCACCTCGCCGAGATGCGCCCCGATCTCGGGGTCGGGCCTGCGCTTGTAGGCGGCCTCGAGAATGCGCATGGCTTCGTCGCTGTTGCCGAGCCTGAACTCGACCCACCCGAGGCTGTCGGCGATGAACGGATCCTCGGGCGCAAGCTGCACGGCCTTCTTGATCAGCGTGCGCGCCTCCTCGAGGCGGACCTTGCGATCGGCGAGCGAGTAGCCGAGCGCGTTATAGGCGTTCTGGTTGTCAGGCTTGAGCTCGATCAGCCTGCGCAGCAGGCGCTCCATTTCGTCGAGGCGGTTCAGCTTCTCGGCCACCATCGCCTTGTCGTAGATCAGGTCCGTGTCCTCGGGCTTGGCCGAGCTGGCCTGCGTCAGCATGTCGTAGGCGGCCTGGTACTGCTTGGCGTCCCGCAGCAGTTGGACTTCGGCCATGAACTTTTGCTTCTTGTCCTCTTCGGTGCGCTCCGGCAGGGCCCGGACCAGCTCCCGCGCCTGGGGCAGCTTGCCCTGCCGGGCCAGCAGCGCGGCGCGCCGCGTCTGCGCGCCCACCAGATCTTCGGTACTGTCGATACGCGACAGCCAGTGCTCGGCGCCCACGAAGTCCTTGCGGCGTTCCGCCAGCTGCGCCAGCAGCAGGAAAGCCTGGGTCTGGCCGCGGCCGCGCGCTTCGGCATCGGGCTGGGTATCGGCCATCGCGATATAGCGCTTGAGCGAGGATTCGGCTGCCGCATCCTGGCGTGCCTGGGCCTGCAGGCTGCCCAGCAGCAGCCAGGGCTCGGGCAATTCGGGGCGTGCGGCGGTCAGCGCGGCGAGCTCCGCGCTCGCATCGGTGTAGCGGCGGCCCTCCACCAGCACGCGCGCGTAGGCAATGCGCATCTCGGGGAGGGCCTTGGGGCCGGCAAGGTAGCGCTTGACCAGCGTCTCGGCCTCCGGCTGGGCAGGGTCCACCAGTTCGAGGGCCAGCATGGCCGGCCCATCGGCCGACGGGTCGATCTCCTCGCCCTTGCGCGCGGCTTCGAGCGTGCCAGCCGCGTCGCCCGCCGCCAAGCGCAGGCGGCCTATGGTGGTCCAGGCCGGGCCACCGGTGGCCGGGCTCTTGAGTTCCTCCGCCAGCGCCTGTTCGACGACCGAAGCCGCCAGCTTCTTGTCGGTGGCCCGGGCGTAGTTGCGCGCGATCAGGGCCATGAGGAAGGGCCGCTCTACCTGGGGCGTGGCTGCCAGTTCGGCCTTGAGCGGCTCGACGGTTTCGGCGATGCGGTTCAGTGCGATGAGGATCTGCAGCTCGAAGCGACGAGCCTCTCGCGAGTCGGGGAGGCTCTCCTTCCAGGCGCGCGCCGCGGCCAGCGCGGCGTCGCCGGAACGCGCCTGGAGCGCGATCTCCACGGCGCGCTGGAACAGCTTGGCGTCGCGCGAGCGGCGCGCTGCATCCAGCACCAGCGCATAGCCCGAACCGGGGTCGCCGGAGCGTGCCGTCAGCTCGGCCATCAGCACTTCGTAAAAGAGCTCGGCGGTCATCGCCGACGGTTGCGCTTTTTCTTCGCGCGCGGCGGTGGCCGCAGCGGTCGTCACGGGCGGCGCCGCCGGTTCGACGAGGGGCGCAGGGCTGGTCGGTGCTGCGGGGGCGGGCGTGATGGGTTGCGCGTGCGCAGCCAGGGAGACGAGGGCCAAAAGCGCGGCCGCCGCAAGGCGGGATCGGCGGAGCGAGGGGATCATCGAGCCATAATAATCCAAGGTTTTCGAGCGATGGCCGCGCGGGGCTTCGATCTCGCCCTGTTTTGATGTCAGCCTTCCTCCATGCCTGAACTGCCCGAAGTTGAAGTCACGCGGCTCGGTTTCGCCAAGCGCATTGAAGGTGCGCGCATCGAAGCGGTGCGGCTGGGCAAGCCGCTTCGATGGGCCCTCGCCGTGGATCCCGCGGCGCTGGTCGGGCGCACGGTGCACGCCGTGCGCAGACGGGGCAAATATCTGCTGGTCGACATGGACGTCGGCCTGTTGCTGATGCACCTGGGTATGTCAGGCAGCCTGCGTTTCGACACCCTGCTGCCCGAGCCCGGGGTGCACGATCATTTCGATCTCGTGACGAGCCTCGGCACGCTGCGGCTCAATGATCCGCGGCGCTTCGGCGCGGTGGTGTACGCAGAAGACGAAGCTGCGCCGCTGGCGATCAAGCTGCTGGGTGGCCTGGGGATGGAGCCGCTGGAGGCGAGCTTCGATGCCGATCGCTTCCACGCAGGCCTCAGGCGCCGCAAGGCACCGATCAAGCAGGTGCTGCTGGCGGGCGACCTGGTGGTGGGCGTCGGCAACATCTACGCCTCCGAGGCGCTGTTCCAGGCCGGCATTCGTCCGAGCCTGTCTGCGTCCCGCATCAGCCGGCCGCGCGCGCTGCGGCTGCACGCGGCGGTGCGGGAAATCCTCGCGCGGGCGGTCGAGCGTGGCGGCAGCACGCTGCGGGATTTCTCCAATGTCGATGGGCAGAGCGGGTATTTCCAGTTGGAGGCCACCGTCTACGGCCGCGCCGGCGAGCCATGCCGGGTGTGCGCCACTCCGGTGCGGCAGGTGCGCCAGGGTCAGCGCTCCACTTATTTTTGCCCGAAGTGCCAAAAGTACTGAAAGCCCGGCAGACTACTGCCACGCAGCGCCAAGTGGGTGCTAATATTTTGTAAGCAACCCTTACACGCCCTTGACTCGCTCCTTCAATCAGCAATTCGACCAGCACGGCGCCTGGCGACGCAATTTCGCGCACCGGCTCAAATGGCTGGCGCGCTGGCTGGATGAAAACGAGCTCCTGGACCAGAGCGTAGCCGAGCGCCTGCGCGAGCTGGAGTCGCAAATGCGTACCAGCAAGGTCATGGTCGCCTTCGTGGCCGAGTTCTCGCGCGGCAAGTCAGAGCTGATCAATGCGATCTTCTTCGCCGCGTACGGCCGCCGCATCATGCCGGCCAGTGCAGGCCGCACGACGATGTGCCCGACGGAGCTGGGCTACGACTCGACTTTTCTCCCCTGCCTCCGCCTGCTTCCCATCGAAACCCGGCTCGAGCCGCATTCGCTGGCCCATTGGCGCGACAAGGCCGAGCACTGGACCGAAATCCCTATCGACGTCGAAGACGCCGAGCAGCTCTCGCAGACCATGAACAAGGTGGCCGAGGTCCGGCGTGTGCCGCTGGCCGAGGCGCGTTCACTGGGCTTCTGGAGCGACGAATCGCCTGACGACAACCCCGTGCCCGATGCCGAGGGCCAGGTCGAGATCCCGCGCTGGCGCCATGCGCTGCTGAACATGCCGCACCCTCTGCTCGAGCAGGGGCTGGTGATCCTCGACACCCCTGGCCTCAACGCAATCGGCGCCGAACCCGAATTGACGGTGAGCCTGATTCCGCAGGCCCACGCGGTGGTCTTCATCCTGGGCGCGGATACTGGCGTGACCCGCTCCGATCTCGCGATCTGGCGCGAGCACCTGATCACCGAGGGCGATCCGGGCGAAACCCGCATCGTGGTGCTCAACAAGATCGACACCATGTGGGACACGCTGAGCACGCCCGCCCAGATCGATGCCCAGATCCAGCGCCAGCGCAAGGGCGCCGCCGAGCTGTTGGGCGTGCCGCTCGCGCAAGTGCTTCCGGTCTCGGCGCAGAAGGGGTTGCAGGCCAAGATCCGGCGCGACGTGCCGCTGCTGCAGGCGAGCCGGCTGCCCGCGCTCGAGTCCGTGCTGGGCGAGGGCCTGCTCGGCAAGCGCGAGCGCATGCTGCGGCTGGCCGTGGACGCCGGCATTTCCGCCCTGCAGGCCGAGGCGGCGCGCATCCTCAAGGTGCGCCAGCGCGATCTCTCGGAACAGGCGCTCGAACTGCAGGGGCTGCGCGGCAAGAATGTCTCTGTCATCCGCCACATGCGCACCCGCATCGAGCAGGAGCAGGCCGAGTTCGAAGGCAGCAACGCGCGCATCCTGGCGCTGCGTTCGGTGCAAGGCAAGCTGCTGCGCGAGGTGTACGCCGTGCTGGGCAGCACTGCGCTCAAGGCCGACATGGCCCGACTGTCCTCCTCGCTCAAGCGGCCCGGCATCAAGTTCAACGTGCGCAAGGTGTACGGCGCGACCTTCGACGCGCTGCGCAACAACCTCCGCGAGGTGCAGGCGACCACTGCCGAGATCCAATCGATGCTCCACGCCACGTTCCGCCAACTCAATGCCGAGCACGGCTTCGCGCTGCAGGCACCGGCCGAGCCTGACCTGACGGGTTTCCAGGAGCAGCTGAGCCAGATCGAGCGCAGCCACGTCCATTACCTCGGCATTGGCAACGTCTTGAAGCTGGCGCAGCCCGACTTCTGCGACAAGCTCGTGCGCGCGCTGGCAAGCCGCCTGCGCGTCGTCAACGAGGCTGCCATGACCGAGGTGGAGCGCTGGAGCAAGGGCGCAGGCGCGCAGCTCGACACGCAGCTCAAGGAGCGCCGCCGAAATTTCACCAAGCGCATCGAGGCCGTCGAGCGCATCCAGGGCGCCGCGGGCAACCTCGACGAGCGCCTGTCCGAGCTCGCGGCCCAGGAGGTCGGGTTGGCCGAGTTGCATGTGCGCCTGCGCGAGTTCACAGCGCTGCTCACGAGCAACGAGGCACCTTCCGCGGCTGCGGCGCGCAGCGAACTCAGTGCCGCCTGACGCTCTGAAGCCGGCGTCTGTTGCAGCGCCGGCGGATCTGGCCGCGCGCATCGTGGCCTGGCAGCGCAGCCACGGCCGCAGTACGTTGCCGTGGCAGAACACCCAGGATCCCTACCGCGTGTGGCTGTCGGAGGTCATGCTCCAGCAGACCCAGGTCTCGACCGTGATGGGCTATTTCGCACGCTTCCTCGAGCGCTTTCCGACTGTGCAGGCACTGGCCGCGGGCAGCGAGGACGAGGTCCTGGGCCTGTGGAGCGGCCTGGGCTATTACAGCCGGGCACGCAACATGCACCGCTGCGCCCAGGAGGTGCTGTCGCGCTTCGGCGGCGCCTTCCCACGCACGGCGGCCGAGTTGGCGACACTGCCGGGCATCGGCCGTTCCACCGCCGCCGCCATCGCGGCCTTCTGCTTCGGCGAGCGGGTCGCGATCCTCGACGGCAACGTGAAGCGCGTGCTGACGCGGGTGCTGGCCTTCGAGGGCGACCTGGCGTCTTCGGCGCAGGAGAAGGCGCTCTGGGCCATGGCAACGGAGCTCCTGCCGCCTGCGGCGCAGCGGCGCGCCATCGCCGCCTACACCCAGGGCCTCATGGACCTGGGTGCCACCCTGTGCTTGCCGCGCAAGCCCAGCTGCATGATCTGCCCGGCCAGCGAGCTGTGCGCCGGGCGGCGCGAGGGGGCGCCGGAGCGTTTCCCGGTCAAGACGCGCAAGCTGCGCCGCGGCGCGCAGTCCTTGTGGATGCTGAAGGCGTTCGACTCGGCCGGGCGCGTGTGGCTCGAGAAGCGCCCTTCACGCGGAATCTGGGCCGGGCTCTATTGCCTGCCGGTCTATGAGAGCCGCGCTTCGCTGCTGGACGAGCTCGCGCCCGATGTGCGCCCAGCCGCTCGCGACGATCAGGCCTTCCTGCACGTCCTTACGCACAAGGACCTGTACCTGCACCCGGTGTCGGTGCCGTACGAGGCCGAATGCGCGCCGACCGATTCCGGGCGTTGGTTCGGGGCCGTCGAGTGGTCGGCGCTGGGCCTGCCGGCCCCAGTGCGCAAGCTGCTTGCCGTGGCTTAAACCTGCGCGTCCAGCTCGCGGTGCCGCTTGAGCGCGACCCAGCGCGTGCTGAAGCCGCGGGCCAGCTGCTCGACCAGGAACACCGAGCGATGCTGGCCGCCCGTGCAGCCGATGGCCACGGTCACATAGCTGCGATGGTCGCGCGCCAGTGCATCGAGCCATCGAAGGAGGAACTGCTCGATGTCGTCATACATGCGCGCGACATCGTCGTGCTCGCGCAGCCACTCGATCACCGGTGCGTCGCGGCCGGTCAATGGCCGGAGGGCGGGCACGTAGTGCGGGTTGGGAAGCATGCGCACGTCGAACACGTAGTCGGCATCGAGGGGCACGCCGCGCTTGAATGCGAAGGATTCGAAGACCAGTGTGAGCGCGCTTTCGGGTGCCGCGATCAGCGACTTGATGTAGCTCTGCAGCTGCGCCGGCCGGATGATGCTGGTGTCGATCACGTCGGCACCGTCGCGCAGCTCGGCCAGCAGCTCGCGTTCGAGCTCGATGGCCTGCACCAGCACGCGCTGATGCTCCGGCGCATCGGTGCTGCCGTCGTTGCGCGACAGGGGGTGGCGGCGCCGGGTCTCCGAATAGCGGCGCATCAGTGCGTCGGTGGTCGAGTCCAGGAACAGCGAGCGCAGCGACACGCCTTCTTGCCGCAGCCGGTCGAGCTGCTGCGGTACCAGCGGCAGCGAGACGCCGCTTCGCACATCCATCGCGATCGCCACACGCACCGCCTGCTGCTCACGCTGCAGGGCGACGAAGGGCATGAGCAGCTCGGGCGGCAGGTTGTCGACGCAGTAGTAGCCCGCGTCTTCCAGCGCGTGCAGGGCGACGGACTTGCCCGAGCCGGACATGCCGGTGATCAGCACGAGTTCGAGGCTCATGGCGACGTTTCCGGCGCCTGGCTGCCCAGCATTTCGCGGGCGTGAGCGAGCGAAGTCTGCGACATGCGCTCACCGCCCAGCATGCGCGCGATCTCGCGGGTGCGGGTGTCTTCGTTGAGCACCGACACGCTGCTTTCGGTGCGGATGCCGTCCTTGGTCTTGGCGCTGGTCTGCTGCTTGGCAACGAGCAGATGATGGTCGGCGCAAGCGGCTACCTGGGGCAGGTGGGTGACGGCCAGCACCTGCCGGTCTCGGCCCAGCTGCTTCATGAGGCGGCCGACAGTCTCGGCCACGGCGCCGCCGACGCCGGCGTCGACCTCGTCGAAGATCAGGGTCTGCGCGGTGCCCAGCTGGCTCGTGGTGACGGCGATCGCCAGGGCGATGCGCGACAGCTCGCCACCCGAAGCCACCTTGCCGATCGCACGCGGCGTGCTGCCCGGATGGCCCGCGACCAGGAAGGCGATGTCTTCGAGCCCGTGCCGGGCGGGTTCGGCCAAGGCTTCCAACGCGACTTCGAAGCGGCCGCCCTGCATGCCCAGGCCCTGCATGGCCTTGGTGACCGCCTGGGCCAGGCGCGGTGCCGCCTGCCTGCGCGCCTTGCTCAGGGCCTTGGCCTCCTTCATGTAGGCCTTTTGCGCGGCCTCCTCGGCGCGTTCCAGGGCTTCCAGGTCGCTTTGTGCGTCCAGCGTCTGCAGCTCGGCCTGCCAGCCGGCGAGCAGGGCGGGCAGCTCGGCCGGCGTGCGTTTGTAGCGGCGGGCCAGCGACATCCAGAGGCCCATCCGCTCGTTGAGTTCGGCGAGCCGTTCCGGGTCCGTGTCGGCTTGTCGCAGATAACCGTGCAGGGAGTGCGCGGCGTCCGAGGCCTGGGCGACGCTCGAGGACAGCACCTCGCCCAGCTCCTTGAAGGCCGGTTCGATGTGCTCGCAGTTCTGCAGCAGCGTCACGGCCCGGCTCAGCGCGGCGAGCGCGCCGCCCTCGTCGTCTTCCAGCGCGCTGCAGGCGCCCTCGGCCGCATCGATGAGTGCCTGCGCGTTGGAGATGCGGGTGTGGCTGGCCGAGAGCTCGTCCCATTCGTCGGCGCCCGGCGCGAGTTTCATGACCTCGTTCACCTGCCACTGAAGGCGCTCGCGCTCTCGCTGCAGCGAGTCCTGCGCCGAGCGTGCCTTGTCGAGCGTCGCGATGGCCTGGCGCCACCCTTGCCAGGCCTGTGCAAGCGCCGCATCGTCGGCGCCTGCATAGGCGTCGAGCAAGCCGCGCACCGCCTCGGGACGGGTCAGGCTCTGCCAGGCATGCTGGCCGTGAATGTCCAGCAGCCGATCGCCCAATTCCCGCAACTGGGCCGCGGTGGCAGGGCTGCCGTTGATCCAGCCCCGGCTGCGGCCCTGGAGATCGACCGTCCGGCGCAGCAGCAGTGCATCGCCGGCTTCGAAGCCGCCCTCGTCCAGCCAGGCGGCGAGGGCCGGGTCGGCATCGAATTCGGCGCTGACATCGAGGCGTTCGGCACCTTCGCGGACGGCGCCCGCGTCGGCCCGATTGCCGAGCGCCAATTGCAGGGCGTCGATCAGGATCGATTTGCCGGCGCCGGTTTCACCGGTGAGAACCGTGAAGCCCTCCGCCAGATCGAGTTCGAGCGCGCGCACGATCACGAAATCGCGCAAGGCGATACGACGCAACCCCATGTCAATGCCCGCCCTGGGTCGCGAAAAACTCGGAAGGCGCTCGCAAGGGGCAACGGACGGGTTGAGCAGCGTGCGGGCTCATGGATCAGGAACCTCCTTCGTTCCAATGCAGCTTCTTGCGCAGCGTGTCGAAATAGCTCCAGCCTCGCGGATGGAGAAAGCGCACGCGGTACTGCGAGCGCCGCACCACGATCTGGTCGCCGATGGCCATGGTCGCGAGGGATTGCATGTCGAAATTGGCACTCGCGTCACGGCCGCCGACCAGCTCGATGGAGACTTCGTCCGCATCCGGCAGCAGGATCGGGCGGTTCGAGAGCGAGTGGGGCGCGATCGGCACCATGACCCAGCCCGGCACCGCCGGATGCAACAACGGGCCACCGGCAGACAGCGCATAGGCGGTGGAGCCGGTGGGCGAGGCGATGATCATGCCGTCGGCGCGGTGGTTGGCCACGAAGTGATGGCCCACAGAAACCCGCAACTCCACCATGCCCGAGGTGGCGCCGCGGTTGACGACCACGTCGTTCATGGCAAGCGCGTCGAACACCGAGACGCCCTTGCGAACCACGTTCGCCTGCATCAGGCTGCGGTGGTCTTCCTCGTACTCTCCGGCCAGAATCGGGACCAGCACGGTCTGGTAGTCGTTCAGGGCAATGTCGGTGATGAAGCCCAACCGCCCGCGGTTGATGCCGATCAGCGGCAGGCCATAGCAGGCGAGCTGGCGCCCGATGCCGAGCATGGTGCCGTCTCCGCCGACCACCAGGCCCAGGTCGCATTTCCGCCCGATCTCGTCGACAGACAGGGCGGCGTAGCGGGTCCGCGCCCGCTCTCCGTCGTCCGTCTGCTCGACGAAGACCTCGCAGCCCCGGGATTCGAGAAAGGCGCCGATGCCTTCCATCACCTCGTCCAGCGCACCGGCCGGCACGCGCGCGCCGGAAGCCTGGTACTTGCCGATCAATGCGACGCGCCGGAAGCTGGATGTCATCTGCAAATTACAACACTAAAATCTTTCAATGCTGGACGATCGCGCCAAGTTGCTGCTCAAGACATTGGTCGAGCGATACATTGCCGAAGGGCAGCCGGTGGGCTCACGTACGCTCTCCCGTGCCTCGGGCCTCGAGCTGTCGCCGGCGACCATTCGCAATGTGATGTCCGATCTCGAAGGGCTGGGCCTCATCGTCAGTCCCCATACCTCCGCCGGCCGCATCCCCACGACCCGCGGCTATCGGATGTTCGTCGACACCATGCTGACGGCGCAGCGTGAGCAGTTCGCAGCGCCGAGTCTGCCGCCCGATCAGCCGCAGAAGGTGATCGCCAACGCCGCCAACCTGCTGTCGAACCTGTCGCAGTTCGTTGGCGTGGTCATGGCGCCGCGCCGTGCCTCGGCGTTCCGGCAAATCGAATTCCTGCGCCTGTCGGACCGCCGCCTGCTGGTGATCATCGTCTCGCCGGACGGCGACGTGCAGAACCGGGTGATCTTTCCTGAAGTCGACTATTCGCAGTCGCAGCTGGTCGAGGCTTCGAACTACATCAACGCGCATTTCGCGGGCCTGTCGATCGAGCAGGTGCGTGACCGGCTGCAGTCGGAGATGGAGCAGCTGCGCAGCGAGATCGCGGCCCTCATGCAGGCGGCGGTCCAGGTCAGTTCCGAGGTGCTCACGGAGGCTCAGGACGAAGTCGTGATCGCCGGCGAGCGCAACCTGCTCGCAGTCACCGATTTCTCGAGCGACATGAGCCACCTGCGCCGCGCCTTCGAACTCTTCGAGCAAAAGGCGCAGCTGTTGCGCCTGCTGGACGTTTCGAGCAAGGCGGAAGGCGTTCGCATCTTTATCGGCGGCGAAAGCCAGGTCGTGCCCTTCGACGATCTCTCGATCGTGAGCGCGAATTACGAGGTGGACGGCGAAGTGGTCGGGACGCTCGGCGTGATCGGACCGACACGCATGCCTTACGACCGCATGATCCAGATCGTCGACATCACGTCCAAGCTGGTCTCTAACGCGCTGAGCCACCGCAAATAGGCAGGGCAACGTGCCCACTAGAATCCCATTGCGTGGGCCGTTAGCTCAGCTGGTTAGAGCAGCGGACTCATAATCCGTTGGTCCCTGGTTCAAGCCCAGGACGGCCTACCACCAACCCGACTGCAAGTTCGCGTTCTTCCCGGGGGCACCTTTGCCCCCCGCCGAAGCTCAGCGAGCAAGAAAGATGGCAGCTGCCACGAGCGCCACCAGTGTTCCAATCGCCACATTGCGGAGCCATCCCTTGCTGCGCTGTTCCGGCTGCTCAAGTCGACCGTGGAGGGTCAGCTCGTCAAGTTGCGAGGGCATGCTCTCGAGATCGTCAGCGTGGAAACGATTGTGGGTTGTGAGTCGGTTGGCCATCTCTGCAACTGAAGTGAGGGTTAGGAGACGGAGCGCATTCGCGTCGCGAAACGAAGAAGGGCTGTGTCACCCCGACTGTTTCAAAAAGGCGCCTCGTGTAGCTAATTGTAGCTACATGCCATGACGTGCCGGTGTGAAAAGTTCACGTCGACCCCCCTGCGTTTCACTTACCATTCCCTTACAGTTATTGCCGAACGGACTGAGCCGCTGAGTACGGAGGAAAACATAGTCGCTGAAAAGAAGACGCCCTTCGACGTGCTCGGCACGCATCCGTTCCCGCAAGAACAGTGGCGTTGCGCCTTTGTCTCCGAGTGGGCCCGGCTTTCGGAAGGTTGCGCAGACCAGGTGCAAACGGCCGAGGCTGCCGAGGAGTTGTACGCCCGGTACGGCGCCCGAAACCCGACCGAGGTCGCGCGCGAGGAGTGGGGCGATCCCTCTTGAAGCGAAGGACCGCTTGAAAGTTGCTCGAGCAGCATGTTGGCATGGGTGTGCCAAAAGGGGGTCCAACAGCATGCTATACTCGCAAGCTGTGCGGCTGTAGCTCAGTTGGATAGAGTACTTGGCTACGAACCAAGGGGTCGTGGGTTCGAATCCTGCCAGCCGCACCAAATCAAGAAAGCCTGCAACGAGAGTTGCAGGCTTTTTTCCTTTGGAGCTTCAAGCCATGAGCAAAGCATTCACCAAGGAGATCGACGATGACGACGGCGCCGCCGCCATGCCGTCGCTGCCCGCCGGGGGCAAGAACTACATCACGCCGCAGGGCTATGCGCGTCTGCGCGATGAGTTGCTCGAATTGATGGACGTGGAACGGCCCAAGGTGGTCGAGGCGGTTCACTGGGCGGCCAAGAATGGCGACCGATCCGAGAACGGCGACTATCTCTATGGCAAGAAGCGCCTGCGCGAGATCGACCGGCGTATCCGCTTCCTGACCAAGCGGCTCGAAGTGGCCGAGGTGACGGACCCTTCCGTCCACCATGGCCGCGACCAGATCTTTTTCGGTGCCAAGGTCCGCTATGCGGACGAGACGGGCGATGAGCGCGAGTTGACCATCATGGGCATCGACGAGGCCGAGAGCGCCCAAGGCCAGGTGAGCTGGATTTCCCCGATCGCCCGAGCCCTGCTGAAAGCGCGTGAGGGCGACGTGGTCAAGCTGGCGACGCCCGGTGGCGTGCACGAGATCGAAGTGCTGTCGGTGAGCTACCCGCCGCCATCACCTGGCGGTTGACGCTCAAGGCGCCGGAACAGTCCGCGCCGCAGCGAGTACGGAGGGCGTGCGCCGCGCCGCGCGCAGCACGGACTCGAGGTGGGTGCGGTCTCGCACGGCGATCACGAAGCGAAGGTCGGTGGAGTCCTGCGGCGTCTCGTCGGCCATCTCCACGTGTGTGATGTCGGCTTCGGCATCCGCCAGAGTGGCAGCGACGCGTGCCAGCACGCCCTTGTCGTTGCGCACGGTGATCACCACGCCGGTTTCGAAAGTCCGCACCGGCTCGTCCGCCCATTCGACCGCGAAGAAGCGCTCGCTGTCCTTGTGCCGCAGGCGCTGGCCGACGCCGCAGGCTTCCGTATGCACCACCAGGCCTTCGCCGTGGCCCAGGTAGCCCACGATGGCGTCGTCGGGAATGGGTCGGCAGCACAGCGCAAAGCGCACCGAGGAGTTCTCGCTGCCGTCCAGCGTGACAGCACCTTGGGAAACGGCCTCGTGCGCGGTGAAGCGTTCGCGGCTCAGCATCAGGGCGTCCGGCTTCTCGCCGCGCTCCGACAGCAGCGCCATCAGCCGCTTGGCGACGATGGTGGCTATGCGCTTGCCCAGGCCGATGTCGGTCAGCAGTTCCGAGCGGGTGCGATTCCCGGTGAAGCGCAGCAGTTTCTCCCAGATCTGCTGATGTGCCTCGTTGTCTTCCGGCAGATTGCCGAGCCCCTCGGCCCGCAGCGCCTGCGCCAGCAGTTTTTCGCCCAGGCCTTCCGACTCGGCATGCGCCAAGGTCTTGAGGTAGTGGCGGATCTTCGAGCGCGCCCGGCCGGTGCGCACGAAGCCCAGCCAGGCCGGATTGGGCGTCGATACGGGGGCCGTGATGACCTCTACCACGTCCCCGTTCTTGAGCTCGGTGCGCAGCGGCACCTGATCGCCGTTGATGCGCGCCGCGGACGTGTGGTCGCCGATGTTGCTGTGGATGGCATAGGCGAAATCGACAACGGTCGCGCCGCGCGGCAGCGCCAGGATCTGGCTCTTGGGCGTGAACACGTAGACCGCATCCGGGAAGAGGTCGACCTTGACGTGATCCCAAAACTCGGCGGCGTCGCGCGTTTCGTCCTGGATGTCGAGCAGGGACTGCAGCCACTTGGTGCCCAACCGGTCACCGGTCGCCGCGCTCGGCTCCGCGGCCTTGTAGAGCCAATGGGCCGCCACGCCGGACTCGGCGACCACGTGCATGGCCTCCGTGCGCAGCTGGAACTCGACACTGACGCCGGCCGGCCCGACCAAAGTGGTGTGCAGAGACTGGTATCCGTTGAGCTTGGCGATGGCAATGTGGTCCTTGAACTTGCCCGGAAGAGGCTTGTACATCTGGTGCAGGATGCCCAGCCCGGTGTAGCAGGCGATGACCGTCGGCACGATCAAGCGGAAGCCGTAGATGTCGGTGACCTGGGCGAAGCTCAGGTGTTTTTCTTCCATCTTCCGGTAGATGGAATAGAGCGTCTTCTCGCGGCCTGCGATGCGCACGCTCATGCCGGCCGCGGCAAAGGCGGTTTCCAATTCCTGCTGTACCTTTTGGATCAGGTCGCGGCGCCGGCCGCGCGCCTTGGCGACGGCCTTCGCCAGAATCGCATAGCGCCAGGGGCGCAGGTGGCGGAAGGACAGGTCCTGCAGTTCGCGGTAAGTCTGGTTGAGCCCCAACCGATGCGCGATGGGAGCGTAGATCTCCAGGGTTTCGCGCGAAATGCGGGCCCACTTCTCGCGGGGCGCATCCTCGAGCGTGCGCATGTTGTGCGTGCGGTCCGCCAGCTTGACCAGGATGACGCGCACGTCGCGCGCCATCGCCAACAGCATCTTGCGAAAGGACTCGGCCTGGTTCTCTTCGCGCGTGTTGAAGCGCAGCTTGTCGAGCTTGGTCAGGCCGTCGACCAGTTCCGCGACCGGGGCGCCGAATCGCTCGATCAATTCCGATTTGGTGACGCCGCAATCCTCGATCGCATCGTGCAGAAGGGCAGCCATCAATGCCTGCGCGTCGAGTTTCCACTCCGCGCATTGGGCGGCCACTGCGATAGGGTGGGTAATGTAGGGCTCGCCGCTGTTGCGCAATTGGCCCAGGTGAGCTTCGTCGGCGAAGCGGTAGGCGCGGCGCACCTGCTCGACATCCTCGGCGCTCAGATAGTCCAGGCGGTCGGTGAGCGCGGCAAAGCTGGCGGCAGCCGCGTTCAGCGCCGCCGGACTGGGCCGGGGCGTGCCTTTGGGGGCACCTGACTTGGACTTGACGACCGCGCTCATCCTTGTCACTTTAGCTTGGCCGCCGGTTCGATGTCTTTGTGCAACAAAAAAGCACCGCGTTGCGGTGCTTTTTTGTTGCAGGTGTGCGTCAGCTCAACCCGGGACTTTCTTGAGCATTTCGAGGCCGATCTTGCCTTCGGCGATCTCGCGCAGCGCCGTGACGCCCGGCTTGTTCTTGCTCTCGATCTTCGGTGCATGGCCCTGACTCAGCATGCGCGCACGGTAGGTGGCGGCCAGCACGAGCTCGAAGCGGTTCGGGATTTTTTGCAGGCAATCTTCGACGGTGATACGGGCCATGAGGGTCTTTCGGCTTACGGGCGGGAAGTGATCTGGATCAGGGAATGTTCAGCGCGGCGAAAGTATCGGCACGCGCCCGGCGCTGTGCGGAGTACCGAAGCCGTTGAGCGTGGACGATCGCCTTGAGGTCGAAAAGTGCGCGCTCAAATAACTCGTTGATTATAACGAAGTCGAATTCGTTGGCGCGCGCCATCTCTTTCGCGGCGTTCTGCAGGCGCAGCTCGATGACCTCCGCGCTGTCTTCGCCGCGCCGCTCCAGGCGCGACCGCAGCTCTTCCCAGCTTGGCGGCAGGATGAATATCGTCACCGCATTGGCGAAGGTCTTGCGGATCTGGGTCGCGCCCTGGAAATCGATCTCGAGGATGACGTCCGCGCCCTTGGCGAGGCGTTCCTCGATGGCCTTTTTGGAGGTGCCGTAGCGCTGCCCGTGCACGTGCGCCCATTCGATGAAGGCGCCGCCGGCGACCATCGCGTCGAATTCCCCGTGCGGGACGAAGAAATACTCGCGGCCGTGCTTCTCCTGGCCGCGCGGCGGCCGCGTGGTGTGCGACACCGAGGGCTGGACGGCAGTGTCGAGCTCCATCAAAGCCTTGACGAGGCTCGACTTGCCGGCGCCACTCGGCGCCGCGACCACGAAGATATTTCCGGGGTAATCCATTCGCGCGTTCCCTGTTTCCCTGTTACTCGATGTTCTGCACCTGCTCGCGCATCTGTTCGATGAGCACCTTCATGTCCACGCCGATGCGGGTGAGCTCGAGCGTCGCCGACTTGGACCCCAGCGTGTTGGCCTCGCGATGCAGCTCCTGGATCAGGAAATCGAGCCGCTTGCCGATTTCGCCGCCCTTTTTGACCAGCCGTTCGATTTCTTCCAGGTGCGAGCCCAGGCGCGTGAGCTCTTCCGCGACGTCGATGCGAATCGCGAAGGCCGTCGCTTCGGCCAGTGCGCGGTCTTGCGCGGACTCTGGCGGGGTGGTGCCGCCGCTCGCGCCCATCGCTTCTTGCCAGCGTTCCAGGAAGCGGCTGCGCTGCTGCTCCACGAGTTGCGGCACCAGCGGCAGCGCTTGCGCCACGAGGGCGCGCAGCCGGGCCAGATGGTCCTGCAACATCTTCGCGAGGCGTGCGCCTTCGCGTTCGCGCGAGGTCATCAGGCCTTTGAGCGTCTTCCCCGCCAGCTCGGACAACTCGGGGCCCCAGTCGCTCCTTGCCGTGGTGTCGCCGGCTGCCAGGCGCAGCACGTCGGCCACGCTGAGCTCGCGTGCGGTTGGCAGCCAGGAACGGATGCTGTCCTGCAGGCCATTGAGCCGCTGCAGCAGCTTGGTCGAGGGATCTCCGATGCCCCCTGCGGCGCCGCTCTCGATGGCCGCGCGCAATTCGACCTTGCCGCGCTTGAGCTGCGCCGTCAGCAGCTCCCGCAGCATCGGCTCGTGCTGGCGCAGCTCTTCGGGCAGCTTGAATGTGAGGTCGAGAAAGCGGCTGTTGACGGAGCGGATCTCCACTCCGAGCCGGCCTGCGCTCGTGCTTCGCGGCTCGGCCTCGGGGTGACCGCTGCCCGCGGCGCTCTGGCCGCTGGCATAGCCGGTCATGCTGTAAACTGGCATCGCGCCTCGCTCTTGAATTGGTGTGCACGCCCCGAGACAAACGGCACCGCCTTCGCTTGCCGCACATCCGCCTTAGGGCGAAACTCCCGGATTATGTCAAAGGTCAAACCTTCGCCCTTGCTGCCCGACACGGTCATTGGCGGTTATCGAGTCGTGCGTCGCATCTCCGCAGGTGGATTCGGCGTGGTCTACCTGGCCGTCGACCACAGCGGTCAGCAGGTCGCGATCAAGGAGTACCTTCCCTCCTCGCTGGCGACGCGGGGGACGGGTGAACTCTGTCCCCAGGTGCCGCCCGAGAAGCTTTCGCTCTACCGGCTCGGGCTCAAGAGCTTTTTCGAGGAAGGGCGCTCGCTCGCGCAGATCTCGCATGCCTCGGTGGTCAGCGTGCTCAACTTCTTCCGCGAGAACGAGACCGTCTACATGGTCATGAACTACCTGGAGGGAGCCACCCTGCAGGACTTCATCGTGACCGCGCGCGACCTCAAGAAGCAGAAGGTCTTCCGCGAATCGACCATCCGCTCACTGTTCGACGAGATCCTGCGCGGCCTGCGGATCGTGCACCAGCACAAGATGCTGCACCTGGACATCAAGCCCGCCAACATCTTCGTGACCGATGATGATCGCGCGGTGATGATCGACTTCGGCGCCGCGCGCGAGGTGCTTTCCAAGGAGGGCAACTTCATCCGCCCGATGTACACGCCCGGCTTTGCCGCCCCCGAGATGTACCGCCGCGATTCGTCGATGGGCCCGTGGACCGACATCTATGCCATCGGCGCCTGCATCTACGCGTGCATGCAGGGCTATCCACCCAACGACGCGCCGCAGCGCATCGAGAAAGACCGGCTCGGCCTGTCGCTGTCGCGCCTGCGCGGCATCTATTCCGACAACCTGATCGAGGTGGTCGAGTGGTGCATGTCGCTCGACCCCTTGTCGCGCCCGCAATCGGTCTTCGCGTTGCAGAAGGAGCTCAGCCGCGAGGGCGAGCGCCGTTATACCAAGCTCACCGTGAGTGAGAAGGTCCGGCTTTCGATCGACAACATGCGCTCCTTCGAGAAGAAAGGCCTCCCCAAGGCCGCAGCCCCCACCACACGTCCGGCATGAAATTTTCCGTTTTCCAGGTCAGCCGCAAAGGCGGCCGTCTCAAGAACGAAGACCGCATGGGCTACTGCTACACGCGCGAGTCCGGCCTTTTCGTTCTGGCCGATGGAATGGGCGGACATCCGGAAGGCGAAGTGGCCGCCCAGATGGCGCTGCAGACCATCGCGGCCCTGTACCAGCGCGAGGCGCGGCCGATGGTGAAAGACGTGAAGGCCTTTCTCACGGCATCGGTCATGGCCGCGCACCAGCAGATCATGCGCTACGCGGGCAACAAGGGCATGCTCGATACGCCTCGCACGACCGTGGTCGTGGCGGTCCTGCAAGGCACCACCGCCACCTGGATCCATTGCGGAGACTCCCGGCTCTATGTGATTCGCGACGGCGAACTTCTGGTGCGCACGCGCGACCATTCGCATGCCGAGCGCCCGCGGCCCGGTGGAGCGACGAGCTCGGAGGTGGTCAACCGCAACCTGTTGCTGACCTGCCTGGGGTCGCCCACGACGCCCCTGTTCGACATCTCCGCCCCGCTGCAGCTGCAGCGGGGTGATCGCATCATGCTGTGCTCCGACGGCTTGTGGAGCGTGCTGGACGAGAGCCTGATCGTGCGCACGCTTTCCTCCGGCAAACCGGTGTCCGATGCTGCGCCCGATCTTGCCGAGATGGCCCTGCGCAACGGCGGCGCCCACAGCGACAACGTGACGCTGATCGCCCTGGAATGGGAAACGCCGGATGCGCCGGGCCAGGCGCGCGGCGTGTCCACCGACAGCATCAGCGATGGCGTCTTCGCCTCCACCATCCAGGCGGGCATGCCGTCCGACAGCGAGCTCGACGACCTCGACGAAGACGCCATCGAGCGTTCGATCGCCGAGATCAACGAAGCCATCAAGCGCTCCTCCGCGGCACGCAAGCCCTGATCCTTCTTCTTTTCTTGGGTTGACATGACAGTTTTCGTACGAAGCGGCGACCGTGCCGCCGACCAGCTGCGTCCCGTTCGCATCACACGCGGCTTCACCATCCATGCCGAGGGCTCGGTGCTGATCGAGTTCGGCCAGACGCGGGTGCTCTGCACCGCCTCGGTCGAGGAAAAGGTGCCGCCGCACAAGCGCGGCAGCGGCGAGGGCTGGGTAACCGCCGAGTACGGCATGCTTCCGCGTGCGACCCACACGCGCAGCGACCGCGAAGCCGCGCGCGGCAAGCAGAGCGGCCGTACGCAGGAGATCCAGCGTCTCATCGGTCGCTCGCTTCGGGCGGTCTTCGATCTTGCCGCCCTCGGCGAGCGGACCATCCATCTCGACTGCGACGTGCTCCAGGCCGATGGCGGCACCCGCACCGCAGCCATCACCGGTGCCTTCGTGGCGGCGCAGGATGCGGTCCGGACGCTGCTGGCGGCCGGCACGCTCGCCGCTTCGCCGATCCGGAGCCATGTGGCTGCGGTTTCCGTCGGCATCGTGCAAGGCACGCCGCTGCTCGACCTCGAGTACATCGAGGATTCGGTCTGCGACACCGACATGAACGTGGTGATGACCGGCGCCGGCCATTTCGTCGAGGTCCAGGGTACGGCCGAAGGGGCCGCGTTTTCGCGCGAAGAGATGAACGCGCTGCTGCTGCTGGCCGAGAAGGGCATCGCCGAGCTGACCGCGCTGCAATCGCAGGCGCTGGCCGGCTGATGGAACGACGACGCGAGCGCGCCGGCTGCCCATGAAACTGGTCCTCGCCTCCAACAACGTCGGCAAGCTCGCCGAGCTGCAGCAGCTGTTCGCGCCCCTGGGCATCGCGCTGGTGCGGCAGGCGGAGCTCGGCGTCGGCGAGGCGGAGGAGCCCTTCTTCACCTTCGTCGAGAACGCGCTGGCGAAGGCGCGCCACGCCGCGGCCGCCACAGGCCTGCCGGCGATCGCCGACGATGCCGGCCTTTGCGTCGAGGCTTTCGGCGGCCTGCCAGGCGTGGCCACCGCCTACTACGCCACGCGCTTCGGCTACGAGAAGGGCGACGCCAACAACGTGCGTGCCCTGCTCGAGCAGATGGCGGGCATCGATGATCGCCGCGCCGCGCTGGTCAGCACCCTGGTGGCGCTGCGCAGCCCGGAGGACCCCGAGCCGCTGATCGCCGTCGGCCGTGCCGCCGGCCAGATCACCCGTGCGCCGATCGGCGAGAACGGTTTCGGTTTCGACCCCGTGATGTGGCTGCCGCAGTTCGGCAAGACCTTCGCCCAACTGCCCCCCGAGTTGAAGAACGCCCATAGCCATCGTGGCCAGGCGGCACGCGCCATGTTGGCGTTGATGCGGGAGCGCTGGACATGAGCCCTGCGATCGCGATCGCCCAGGAGCGCGCGCAGGCGCGCAGCGGCGACGCCGAGCACGCGAACGACGTGCTGCACTGGATGCGCCCCGGACCCCTGCAGCTGTCGGCGCTGCCGCCCCTCTCGCTTTACGTCCACCTGCCCTGGTGCCTGCGCAAGTGCCCCTATTGCGACTTCAATTCGCACGAGTGGCGCAGCGATAGCGCCGAGGCGCCGCTGCCCGAGCAGCGCTACCTCGATGCACTGATCGCCGACCTCGACGCGGCCCTGCCGCTGGTCTGGGGGCGCAGCGTGCACAGCATCTTCATCGGCGGCGGCACGCCCAGCCTGTTCTCGCCGGCCTCGATCGACCGCTTGCTCAGCGATCTGCGGGCCCGGCTCAAGCTCGCGCACGAGTGCGAGATCACGCTGGAGGCCAATCCCGGTACCTTCGAACGCGACCGCTTCCGCGGCTACCGCGCCGCCGGCGTCAACCGGCTGTCGGTCGGCGTGCAGAGCTTCAACGACGCGCACCTGAAGGTGCTCGGCCGGGTGCACGACCGCGCTCAGGCCATCGCTGCGGTCGAGGAGGCGGCCCAGGCCTTCGATACCTTCAACCTCGACCTGATGTATGCGTTGCCCGGCCAAACCCCCGACGAGCTCGACGCCGACTTGTCGCAGGCGCTGGCGCTCGCGCCGCCGCACCTGTCGGTCTACCACCTGACGATCGAGCCCAACACCTATTTCGCCAAGTTCCCGCCGGTGGTGCCGGAGGACGACGTGGCCTATGCCATGCTCGACCGTCTCAGCGAGCGCACCGCGCAGCACGGCCTGGAACGCTACGAGATCTCGGCCTATGCGCGTGCCGGCCATCGCTGCGCGCACAACCTCAACTACTGGCAGTTCGGCGACTATCTCGGCATCGGCGCCGGCGCGCACAGCAAGCTGAGCTTCGCGCATCGCGTGGTTCGGCAAGTGCGCTTTCGAGAGCCGCGGCTCTACATGGACAACGCGCTGGCGGCCGGTGCGGTCGCCCAGTGCGAGGAGGTCGGCATCGCCGAGCTGCCCTTCGAATTCATGCTCAATGCGCTGCGACTCAAGGAAGGCTTCACGCTGGCGCAGTTCGGTGAGCGCACGGGGCTGGCCGTCACCGCCATCCAGCGCGGGCTGGAGGAGGCGGAGCGCAAGGGCCTGATCGAGCGCGATCTCGCGCGGGTCTGGCCGACCGCCCGCGGGCTGGACTTCCTGAGCGACCTGCAGGCCATCTTCCTTCCCGACAGCTGAGACAATCAGCGACGCCATGCCGACCCGAACCTTGCCGGAAGAAGAAGTCATCAAGCGTCGTTCGCGCGGGCGGCCCAGCCCCGAGCAGGCGGTGGCCTTGCGCGAAGCTTTCCTCGGCGCCGCGCTCAGGTCCTTCCTCGAGCACGGCTACGCCGCCACCAGCATCGAGGCCATCGCCCGCGATGCCGGTGTGGCCAAGATCACCATCTACCGCCAGTTCGAGAACAAGGAGGCCTTGTTCCGCGAAGTCGTGCACCGTGCCGTGAGCAGCGCCCGCGAGACGATGCAGGCCACCCTCGTGCGCTCCGGCGCCGACGAAAGGCAAGTCCTGCTGGACCTGGTCGAGCGCATGTACCTGGGCGCCACCGAGCCACAGACGCTGGCGCTGCTGCGACTGGTGATCGCCGAGGCGGTGCGCTTTCCGGAGCTCGCGAAGTCGCTGTACGCCGAGAACAGCTATGTGCTCGCGCCGGTGGTCGAATATCTTGCCGAGGCGCACCGTGCCGGCAGGCTCTACGTGCCCGATCCCGAACTGGCCGCGGTGCAGCTCTCGACGCTGGCCTTCGGCGGCGTGCGTTTCTTCATCTCGAAACCGCTGGCGGGGCCCGAGGAGCGCCGCACCTGGGCCGAGGGCGTGGTGGACCTGGTGCTGCGTGGCTGGACGCCGGCCCCTGCCGCAGTCACCGCGCGTGATGGACCGGCCGAAGCCAGCGACTAAAATTAGCGCCCCGTGCTCCTGGAGCGCGGGCAAGACCACAGGAGAGTTGGGTGAGTGGTTTAAACCAGCAGTCTTGAAAACTGCCGACGGGCAACCGTCCGTGAGTTCGAATCTCACACTCTCCGCCGTTCACCCGCGCCGCACCCCCCGTACTGACTGGCGCGCCGGCGCTGGCAGGCAGATAATCCATCCCCGCGGCCGTACCGGGAGCCGCGTACCCCGAGCAATGAAATTCTGCGTGCACCGACGTAGAGCGAAGTCTTCGTTTCCCGGCCCTCAAAGAGGACGACCACATGAGTTCATTGCAGAAATTGCTGCCGGCCTGCGAGCCGGCGCGCAGCGAAGCTCTGGCGTTGCTGGCCAAGACGCATCACGTGTCTCGGCACTTGGTCAAGGGCATTGCGAGACGGGGGTTGGCCCCGGCCGGCGTGCCGCAGCCCCAGCAACAACAGCAAGAGCCCGCGCCGATGGCGAAGTCGCCGCCAACGCCTCCCCAGCTCGGTTGACCCCTGCATTTCTCATGTCCTGGGGCTGCGTCCCCAAGATGCGGTTACCGGCAGGTGAGCGAGCGGGTGCCACGGCGGCTCACGCCCTCCCGCTGCGCGGACCCTCGATCGCGCGCCGTAGCGCTGCCCGCGCCAGCAGCCGCGTGGAGTCGAAGGTGGGCAGCGGCGAGTTGGCGTCGCCGATGATCAGCGGGATCTCCGTGCAGCCGAGGATGACGGCTTCGCAGCCTTCGTCCTTCATCCGCCCGATGACCTGCTGGAAGCGCGCTACGCTGCGTTCCTCGAAGCGGCCATAGACCAGCTCGTCCATGATGATGCGGTGGGTGTCATCGCGTTCCGCCTCGTCGGGGCGCACGCAGGCCAGGCCGCGTGCCGCGAGCGCCTCGGGATAGACCTCGCTGTCGACCAGCCAGCGCGTGCCCGTCAGGCCCAGCCGGCCGAAGCCCCGGGCGACGGCTTCCTGGGCCACGACCTCGGCGATGTGCAGCCAAGGCAGCGGCGAACGCGCCGTGATCATTGGCAGGGCCTGGTGGATCGTGTTGTCGGGACAGACCAAAAAGTCGGCGCCGATCTGCGCGAGCTTGCGGGCGGAGGTCAGCATCAACTCGCCCACGCCGGCGAGGTCGCCGCGGTCCAAACATGCCACGTACTCGGCCAGCGAGGGCGTGTGCATCGAAACCTCGGGGTGGGCATGTGGGCCCAGAAGCCGGGCGCCCTCCGCGCAGATCGTGCGATAGCAGAGGGCCGCGCCTTCGGCGGAGCAGCCGACGATTCCGATGTGCTGGGGCATGGGTGGGGGCTTGCGTCAGTGCTGAAGGCGCTATTGAAACGCGATTCCCCACGGCGCGCCCTTCGCCGCGCAGCGCTTGCAAGGCCGCCTAGAAACCGCCCGACTGGAAGTCCGTGCTTCGCAGGCGGATTTCGACCCGCGGGTTCTCGCGGTAACGGGCCGTAGCCAGGGCGTCGATGGAGTCGGCGTTGCGGTCGTAGGTGCTCACCAGCTCCGATTCGCCGTCCGCCGCGTGAAAGCGGTCGTGCAGCACCTCTTCGTCGATCCTGGCGATGATGCGCGCGCCGTCGTACCCGTCGGGGTAGATGGCGAACTGGACGCTGCCAGCCGCGGGAAGGAAGATTGCTTCGGAAGCCATGGGAACTTTGGTATTCGTATGGCAGTATCGGATGTCCCGGTTCAGCAAAAAATAGGCCTGAAGGTCTATGCGTCTTACAGAGCGTGACTTATTTCACAATCGCAGCGCTTTCAAGACTGGCACGCCAAGCTTCCCGATCAGCCGAACTTCCTGCTGCGCGCGCCACTCAGACCCGGCTTTGCTTTTGCCGTCTGCCATGCGTCGCCCCATCGTTTTTTGCCCCCTCCGTCCGATCCTGTTCGCCGCGCTCCTTGGCCTGGCGGCCGGTGTCGCGCAGGCCCAGGCACTGCCGGCCGGCGTGCGCCTGGGCATGACGGCCCAGGAACTGCAAGCCGCGCTGCCCGGACTGGAGCGCGTGCAACGGCCGCAGCGTCTCGCGGGTGGCCTCGCCGGCCTGTGGCGCGGCGCGCCAGCACCCATTGCGGGCCTGCTCTTCGAGCCGGTTTTCTACCTGGCCGACGGGCAGTTGCGGCGGATGGAGTGGGTGGCGGCAGCGCAGGTGGCGCCCGACTTGGGCGCGGCGGCTTTTGCAGAGCTGGTGGCCTGGGGCCGCAGCCGGTTCGGCCCAGAGTTGGCCTCCAGCGACCCGGGGAGTGCCTACGCGGCCTGGACGCGGGACGACATCGACGTCTACGCCCAGCACGTCCACCACGCGCGCAGCGCCAGCGTCCGGCTGGTCTACAAGGCGCGGCAGCTCAGGGACGCGAACGAGCTCTGAAGGCGCTGGGAAGACGCAGGGAAGGAAGCCTCCTAGCCGGGTTCATTCACGGTGTCCGAGGCGGTCGTGCGACTTCAATGCTCCGCCAGCATGCCCCGCTCCTCGATGAAGGAGACCACGTCGGCGAGCCCGTCCTTCGTCTTGAGATTGGTCATCACGAACGGCCGCTGCTTGCGCATGCGCCGGGTATCCGACGCCATCACCTCGAGGTCGGCGCCCACGTAGGGCGCGAGGTCGGTCTTGTTGATCACGAACAGGTCGCTCTTGGTGATGCCGGGGCCGCCCTTGCGCGGAATCTTCTCGCCGGCCGCGACGTCGATCACGTAGATCGTCAAGTCGCTGAGCTCGGGGCTGAAAGTGGCAGCCAGGTTGTCCCCGCCGCTCTCGACGAAGACCACGTCGGCATCGGGAAACTCGGCCAGCATGCGGTCGATGGCCTCGAGGTTGATCGAGGCGTCCTCGCGGATCGCGGTATGCGGGCAGCCGCCGGTCTCCACGCCCATGATGCGCTCGGCCGGCAGCGCGCCGGCCACCGTCAGCAGGCGCTGGTCTTCCTTGGTGTAAATGTCGTTGGTGATGGCGATCAGGTCGTATTTGTCGCGCATCGCCTTGCAGAGCATTTCGAGCAGCGTCGTCTTGCCGGAGCCGACCGGGCCTCCGATGCCCACGCGCAGCGGCGGCAGTCTCTTGGTGCGATGGGGGATGTGGTGCAGGGCGGAGCTCATGGATGCGGGTTCAGCTTCTGAAAAGTCGCGAGTACTGGGTTTCGTGTCGTGCCGACAGCACGGCGAGCATGGGAGAAAAAGCCTGGCGCTCATCATCCGCCACCGCGAGCGCCCGGTCCACTGCAGCGGGAATTTCTGCGGCCAGGCGGCCGAGGATGCGCTGGCCGGCGCTCTGGCCCAGCGGCACCGCCTTGACCGCGGCCGCCGCCATGTTCTCGGCCCAGCCGAAGGCGAAGGCCAGGCAGGCGTCGCGGACCGAGGCTTCGGTGCGGCTGGCCGCAAAGGCGAAGGCCAGCGGATAGCTGGCGGGCAGCGCGCCGAAAACCGCGGCGGCATCGGCGTGCCGGAGCTTCAGCCACTCGACGAAGGAGCGGCCCATCTGCTCGGTCTGCAGGCGGAACTCGGCCGATTCGCGCGTCTGGAGCACCCAGTCGTTGAGTTCGCCGATGCGCGCGATCTCGCCGCTGCGCCAGGCGGGGATCGCTTGCACGACGACGGCCAGGTCGCTGCGCGCGAGGCTCAGGTGGAGCTGGCCGGCCAGCCATTCGGAGGCTGCTTCCTCGTTGCCGACGCCGGCCCATTCGATGGCGGCCTCCAGGCCTTCCGAGTAGGAGAAGCCGCCGACCGGCAAAGCCGGCGAGGCCAACCAGATCAGCTGCAGCAGGCTGGCCGCAGTCAGGGCGCCCGGCGCTTCAGCCATCAATGCGAATGGCCGTGGCCATGCGCGTGGTCGTGCGAAGGGCCGTGGTCATCTGGGGCCCGATCGTGCGGATGCGGCGCGGCATAGGCGTCCGGATGCAGCACCGGTCCGACTGGCGCGCCGCCGTGCGAATGTCCCTGCGCGCCATAGGCGCCACCTTCGGGCTCGAAGGCTTCCTCCGCCTCGCGCACGATCAGGTGCATCGAGCGCAGCATGCCGGCCAGGACATGGTCGGGCTCGATCTTCAGGTGATCGGGCTTGAGCTCGATCGGCACGTGCCGGTTGCCCAGGTGATAGGCCGCGCGCATCAGGTCGAAGAGCGTGCCGTGCTCGCTGCAGTGCGTGATGACCAGCACCGGCTGCTTTGCAGCGATCACCTTGACGAGCGAGCCGTCTTCCGCCACCAGCACGTCGCCGCCTCGCACCGTGGTGCCGCGCGGCAGGAACACCCCGAGCTGGCGGCCCTGGGAATCGGTGGCGTCGAAGCGGCTCTTCTGGCGCACGTCCCAGTCCAGTTCGACCGTGGCGGCGCGCTTGAGAAGCACCGGCGCGAGGCCGCCGCCCTGGGGCATGAGTTTGTTGGCTGTGAGCATGGACAAAAGAGAAAGATTCGAGGTGGCGGATGTTCGCCTGTCGCGTGCACTCAATGGGCGGGCGATCGAATGCCGCCCCGGGCTGAAACGACCGTCGTGGTGTTCGGCTCAGAACAGAAAGTATCGCTGAGCCATCGGCAACACCACCGCCGGATCGCAGGTGAGCAACTGACCATCGGCCCGCACCGCATAGGTCTGCGCATCGATCTCCATCTTCGGCGTGTGGCTGTTGTGCACCATGTCCTGCTTGCGCACCCCGCGGATGTTCTTCACCGCGCTCAAGGTCTTCGACAGGCCATAGCGCTCCCCGATGCCCGCCGCCAGTCCGGCCTGCGATACGAAGGTCAGCGAGCTCTTCGCCAACGAACCGCCGAAGGCGCCGAACATCGGCCGGTAGTGCACCGGCTGCGGGGTCGGAATCGAGGCGCTGGGGTCGCCCATCGCCGCCATCGCGATGCTGCCGCCCTTGAGGATGGTGAAGGGCTTGATGCCGAAGAAGGCGGGCTTCCACACCACCAGGTCGGCCCATTTGCCGACCTCGATGCTGCCCACCTCGTGCGAGATGCCGTGCGCGATGGCGGGGTTGATCGTGTACTTGGCCACATAGCGCCTGGCACGTGCGTTGTCGTTGCGGCTGCCGTCCTCGGGCAGCTTGCCGCGCTGGGCCTTCATCTTGTGCGCCGTCTGCCAGCAGCGCAGGATCACCTCGCCGACGCGGCCCATGGCCTGGCTGTCCGAGCTGAACATGCTGATCGCGCCCAGGTCGTGCAGGATGTCCTCGGCCGCGATGGTCTCCTTGCGGATCCGGCTCTCGGCGAAGGCCAGGTCCTCGGGAATCCCGGCGTCGAGGTGGTGGCAGACCATCAGCATGTCGACGTGTTCGTCGAGCGTGTTGACGGTGTAGGGCATCGTCGGGTTGGTGGAGGAGGGCAGGAAGTTCGCCTCGCCCACCACGCGCAGGATGTCTGGCGCATGGCCGCCGCCCGCGCCTTCGGTATGGAAGGCGCAGATGGCACGGCCCTTCACCGCCGCGATGGTGTTCTCGACGAAGCCCGACTCGTTCAGCGTGTCGCTGTGGATCGCCACCTGCGTATCGGTGGCGTCCGCCACGTCCAGGCAATTGCTGATGGCGGCCGGGGTGGTGCCCCAGTCCTCGTGCAGCTTGAGGCCGATCACGCCGGCGTCGATCTGCTCGGTCAGCCCCGCCGGCAGGGTCGCATTGCCCTTGCCGAGAAAGCCGAGGTTCATCGGGAAGGCGTCGGCGGCCTGCAGCATGCGCTCGATGTGCCAGGGGCCGGGCGTCGCGGTGGTGGCGAAGGTGCCGGTGGCCGGGCCGGTGCCGCCGCCCAGCATGGTGGTGATGCCCGAAGCCAGGGCCTCCTCGATCTGCTGCGGGCAGATGAAGTGGATGTGACTGTCGATGCCGCCCGCGGTCACGATCGTGCCTTCGCAACTGATGACCTCGGTGCCCGGGCCGATCACGATGTCCACGCCCGGCTGCACATCGGGATTGCCGGCCTTGCCGATCGCGACGATGCGGCCGCCTTTCAGGCCGATGTCGGCCTTGACGATGCCCCAGTGGTCCAGGATCAGCGCATTGGTCATGACGGTGTCGACCACGCCCTCGGCGCGCGTGCGCTGCGACTGCGCCATGCCGTCGCGGATGGTCTTGCCGCCGCCGAACTTGACTTCCTCGCCGTAGCCGCCGGCGCGCAGGGTGTAGTCCTCCTCGACCTCGATCACGAGATCGGTGTCGGCCAGCCGCACGCGGTCGCCGACGGTAGGACCGAAGATTTCGGCGTAGGCACGCCGGCCGATGGTTGCCATGTGCTAGAGCTTTCCTTGAACCAGTCCGCGAAAGCCGTAGACCACCCGGTCGCCCGCGAAGTCCACCAGCTCGACCGTGCGTTGCTGCCCCGGCTCGAAGCGCACCGCGGTGCCCGAGGCGATGTTCAGCCGCATGCCGTGCGCGGCTCCGCGGTCGAAGTCCAGTGCGCCGTTGGTCTCGGCGAAGTGGTAGTGCGAGCCGACCTGGATCGGCCGATCCGCTGCATTGCGCACCACCAGTGTCAGCGTGCGGCGGCCGGGGTTGAGGACGTGCTCGCCCTCGTCCGTGATGAGTTCGCCGGGAACGATCATGCGAGGCCACCGAGCAATGCCATGCCGAAGATCGCGACCGCCGCGCCCGCGATGCGCGGCGCCCGGCGATGACGGTGGCGCAGCGTCCAGCCGATGGCGATGCCCGCGGCGTGCAGCAGCACCGTCGCGGCCAGCATGCCGGCCAGCGTGAGCGCGGCGCCCGATTCCCCCGCCAGTTCCCGCCCGTGCGCGACGCCGTGGAATAGTGCAAACATGCCAACCAGCGCCGCCGCAGCCCACGCCGGCAGCCGCTGCCGCGTCAAGACCAGCAGCCCTAGCACCAGCAGCGAGGCCGCGATCATGGGTTCGGCCGCCGGCAACTGCACGCCCGCCAGACCCATCAAGGCGCCGGCCAGCAGCATCAGCGCGAAGCCCAGCGGGGCCCACAGCAGATCGGGCCAGGGGCGGCGCGCGGTGAGCGCGCTCCACAGGCCCACCGCCACCATTGCGGCCAGGTGATCCGGCCCGGCGAGCGGGTGCACGAAGCCGGCTGCGAAGCCGTGGTGCAGGCCGGCATCGGCGCCGGTGTGGGCGGCCGCGGCCAGCGGCAGCGCGGCAATCAGGAGCAGGGGGACTCGGCGAAGCAGGCGGAGGGTCATGGTGTGCTGTTGTTGTTCAAACGATGGGCTGATGGACCGTGACGAGCTTGGTGCCGTCCGGGAACGTCGCTTCGACCTGGATGTCGGGGATCATGTCGGCCACGCCCTCCATCACGTCGGCGCGCGACAGGATGCTGCGGCCCTCGCTCATCAGCGCGGCCACGGTCTTGCCGTCGCGCGCGCCTTCCATCACGGCGGCGGAGATCAGCGCCACCGCTTCAGGGTAGTTGAGCTTCAGCCCGCGTGCGCGGCGCCGCTCTGCCAGCAAGGCGGCCGTGAAGATCAGGAGCTTGTCTTTTTCGCGCGGGGTCAGTTCCATGAGCGTGTCGGAGGGCTTGGTTGGCGGCCATTATGGGCAGCCTCGGGACATTGCAACAGTCGTGCCGGTGGCACGGAACCTGCACCCGGTGCGGCGTGGACGATCCGATTGCCGCCCCCCCGTTCGCCAGCGACGAAGCGCCGCAGCGCATCGTCAAGGTCCGGCGCGACTACAACAGCTGGGTCGCGCGCGAGACCCTCGAGGACTACGCCCTGCGCTTCACGCCGCAGCGCTTTCGTCGCATGTCGGAATGGCGCGTGGCCAGCACGGCCTTCGGCGGCGCGGCCTCCTTCCTGATCCTCGAAGCGGTCGGCGCCACGCTGCTGGTGCAGTACGGCTTCGTCAATGCGGCCTGGGCCATCCTGGCCACCGGGCTGATCATCTTCCTGGCCGGCCTGCCCATCAGCGTCTATGCCGCGCGGTACGGCGTGGACATGGACCTGCTCACCCGCGGCGCCGGCTTCGGCTACATCGGCTCCACGCTGACCTCGCTGATCTACGCCTCCTTCACCTTCATCTTCTTTGCGCTCGAGGCCGCGGTGATGGCCTATGCGCTGGAGCTGGCGCTGGGCGTACCGCCGGCCTGGGGCTACCTGGTCTGCGCGCTGGTGGTCATTCCGCTGGTGACGCACGGCATCTCGGCCATCAGCCGCTTGCAGGTCTGGACGCAACCCGTCTGGCTGCTGATGCTCGTGGTGCCCTTTGCCTACGTACTGGCGCGCGATCCTGGTGCGTTCGCGGGCATCGCGCACTACAACGGCCTGAAGTCGGGCCAGATCGGGTTCGACCTGCACCTCTTCGGTGCTGCGTTGACAGTCGGCATCGCGTTGATCACCCAGATGGGCGAGCAGGCCGACTACCTGCGCTTCATGCCGGTCCGCACCGCCGCCAACCGCGGCCGCTGGTGGGCCGGGGTGCTGGCGGGCGGCCCGGGTTGGGTTGTGCTGGGCGTGCTCAAGATGCTGGGCGGGGCGCTGCTGGCCTACCTCGCCATCGGCCACATGGTGCCGCCGGAGCGCGCGGTGGACCCGAACCAGATGTACCTGGCTGCCTACGAGTACGTGTTCCCGAAATACGGCTGGGCGGTGGCGGCCACCGCGCTGTTCGTGGTGGTCTCGCAGCTCAAGATCAACGTCACCAACGCCTACGCCGGCTCGCTGGCCTGGAGCAACTTCTTCTCGCGCGTCACCCACAGCCATCCGGGGCGGGTGGTGTGGGTGGTGTTCAACGCGCTGATCGCCTTCATGCTGATGGAGATGAACGTATTCGAGGCCCTGGGCGACGTGCTGGGCCTGTACGCCAACATCGCCATCGCCTGGATGATGGCAGTGGTGGCCGACCTCGTGGTCAACAAGCCGCTGGGGCTGTCGCCGCCGGGCATCGAATTCAAGCGCGCGCACCTGTGGGACATCAACCCGGTGGGCGTGGGCGCGATGGCGCTGGCCTCTGTGTTGTCCATCAGCGCCCACCTGGGCGCCTTCGGTCGGACCGCGCAGGCCTTCTCGGCGCTGATCGCGCTGGGCACGGCCTTCGCCGCCGCGCCGCTGATCGCCTGGGTGACCCGCGGCAAGTACTACATCGCGCGGGTTTCTGAACCGGGCGGCACCGCGCCCTTCGGGCCGGCCACGGGGCCGCGCGCGGTGCGCTGGGCGCGGGTCGAATCCGAAGCCGGCAGCTACCGGCGCCTGAGCACGCAGCGCTGCGTGATCTGCGAGCGCGATTACGAGGGCCCCGACATGGCGCATTGCCCCGCCTATCAGGGCGCGATCTGCTCGCTGTGCTGCACGCTCGATGCGCGCTGCGGCGACCTGTGCAAGCCGGCGGCGAGCCTGTCGGCGCAATGGTCGGGCGCCCTGCGATGGCTGCTTCCGCGCCGCGTCTGGCCCTACCTGGACACCGGCCTCGGCCATTTCCTGCTGCTGATGCTGATCGTCGTGCCCCTGCTGGCCGCGGTCTTCGGCGTGCTCTACCAGCAGGAGCTGCGCGGCATCGGCGAGAGCGTGCTGGCCGGCATGGCGCAGTCCACCGCCTCGCTGCGCTCCGGCTTCCTCAAGGCCTACATGGCGCTGCTGCTCATCGCCGGCATCGTCGCCTGGTGGCTGGTGCTCGCGCACCAGAGCCGCAAGGTGGCGCAGGAGGAGTCGAACCGCCAGACCCGGCTGCTGATGCGCGAGATCGAGCTGCATCGCGAGACCGACCGCGCATTGCAGGCGGCCAAGCAGACGGCCGAGCAGGCCCGGGAGCAGGCGGACCAGGCCAACCAGGCCAAGAGCCGCTACATCAGCGCCATCAGCCACGAGCTGCGCACGCCGCTCAACAGCATCCTCGGCTATGCGCAGCTCATGGGCGAGGACGCGGCCGTGCCGCCGCACCGGCGGCAGGCGGTGGCGGTGATCAAGCGCGGCGGCGAGCACCTGCTGTCGCTGATCGAGGGCACGCTGGACATCGCCCACATCGAGGCCGGCAAGCTCACCCTGCATGCCCGGCCCATGCAGTTCGCCGAGCTCATGAGCGAGCTGGCCGACATGTTCGAGCTGCAGGCGGCCGAGAAGGGGCTCGCCTTCCGCTTCGAGCCCGAAGGCGACCTGCCCGAGCTGGTGCGGGCCGACGAGAAGCGCGTGCGGCAGATCCTCATCAACCTGCTGGGCAACGCGATCAAGTTCACGGCCGACGGGCGCGTCACCCTGCGCCTGCGCTATGCGCGCGAGTTCGCGGCCATCGAGGTCGAGGACACGGGCCCCGGCATGTCGTCCGAGGAGCTGGGCCGCATCTTCGAGCCCTTCGCGCGCGGCGCCAGTGCGGGCCCGTCGGCGCCGGGCGCGGGCCTGGGCCTGACCATCGCGAAGATGCTGATCGACCTGATGGGCGGCGAGATGAAGGTGCAGAGCGCACCCGGGGCCGGCTCGCTGTTCCGCGTCCGCCTGTTCCTGCCCCGCGTGCACCAGAGCCCCGGCGTGGGCCGCCGCCGCATTGCGGCGGTGCCGGCGCCGCGCCCACGCCGCGGCTACGAAGGCCCGCGCCGGCGCCTGCTGGTGGTCGACAACGAGGAGGCCGACCGCGAGCTGCTCGTGCAGCTGCTGGCGCCGCTGGGCTTCGAACTGCGCACGGCGGCCAGCGGCCACGATGCGCTCGACCTGGTGGCGGCCGGCTGGCATCCGGATGCGATGTTCGTCGACCTGGCCATGCCCGGTATCGACGGCTGGGAGACCATCCGCCGCGCCCGCGCGCTCGGCCTGGCCGAGGCACAGGTGGCGATCGTCTCCGCCAATGCCTTCGACAAGCGCCTGGACAACGATGCCGGCATTGCGCCCGAGGACTTCTTCGTCAAGCCGGTGCGCCACAGCGAGCTGCTCGACTGGCTGGAGCGCCGGCTGGTGCTGCGGTGGAGCGACAACGCGGTGTCCTCGCAGCCCGCGCCGGCCGAGCCCGCCGGCACGCTGCCCGACGCTGCCCGCCTGCGCGCGCTCGGCGATGCGGTCGGCCTGGGATACTTCCGCGGCATCATGAACGAGCTCGACGCCATCGACGCCGCCCAGCCCGAGTGCGCGGCCTGGACGGCCGCCCAGCGCGCGCTGGCCCGCCAGTTCCAGTTCGAGGCGATGAGCCGCGCATTGGCCGCGGCGGGGAGCACGCCATGAGTGCCAAGGGCAGCGAGAGCCCGCCCCCCCTGCTCCAGAGCCTGCGCGAGCACGCCGGCACCGGCGACCTGGTGCTGATCGTCGACGACGTGCCCGACAACCTCGCCGTGCTGCACGACGCGCTGGACGAATCGGGCTACGCCGTGCTGGTCGCCACCAGCGGCGAGCAGGCGCTGCAGCGCGCGGCCCAGGCACGGCCCGACATCGTGCTGCTCGACGCGATGATGCCGGGCATCGACGGCTTCGAGGTCGCGCGCCGGCTCAAGGCCGATGCCGCGACCGCCCACATCCCGATCGTCTTCATGACCGGCCTGACCGAGACCGAGCACCTCGTCGCGGCGCTGGAGGCGGGCGGGGTCGACTACGTCACCAAGCCGATCAAGCCCAAGGAAGTGCTGGCGCGCATGAACGTGCACCTGCAGGGCGCCCGCCGGGCGCGGCAGGCCGCGCAGCAGGCCGGCCAGGCGCGCAATGCGCTCGATGCCTTCGGCTACGCGAGCTTCACCGTGCGCATGCCCGAAGGCCGGCTGATCTGGCAGACCGTGCTGGCCCGCGAGCTGCTGCAGCGCTACTGCGGGAGCAGCGCGCCGGCCACGCCGCCGGCGGTGCTGGAGTGGCTGCACCGGCACCTGCCCGATGCGCGGCAGCGCCACATCGAGCCGCCCGTGCTCGCCATCGCGCACGGGGCCGCGACGCTCAACCTGCGCCTGCACCAGCAGACCGGGCAGGACGAGGCGGGGGACGACTGGCTGATCATCATGCGCGAGGTCTCCGACTCGGCGGTCATCGAGGCGATGAGCCTGAGCCTCAAGCTCACCGCGCGCGAGGCCGAGGTGCTCTACTGGGTCGTCAAGGGCAAGACCAACCGGGACATCGGCGAGATCCTCGGTGCGAGCCCGGCCACCGCCAAGAAGCACCTGGAGCGCGTCTACGTGAAGCTCGGCGTCGAGACCCGCACCGCGGCTGCCGGCGTGGCGATCAAGCGCATCCGCGAGCTGCAGCCGCAGTTCGAGCTATGAGGGTCTGTGCGCGGATGAACTGACACGGGCCGCTTCTAGAATGCGCCGCCATGATCCGACGCGCACTCGCAGTCCCTCTCTGGCTGGCCGCGGCTTCCGCCCAGGCCGGAGGCCATTTCGAAGTGGACGACGCGGGCATGCTCGATCCCGACCGCTGCCAGTACGAGTTCTGGGGCACCCGCGTGCGCAGCGAGGACGCCACGCTGTGGCACCTCGGGCCGGCCTGCCGCGTCGGGCCCGTCGAGCTGGGGCTGAACATCGAGCGCATCTCGGCGCCCGGCGATACGGTCCACGTGCTCGGACCGCAGCTCAAGTGGACCTTCTTGGGCCAGGAGCCCGAGGCGCCGTGGAGCGCGGCCGTCTCCCTGGGCTTCGCTTCCCAACTGCCGCGGCGCGGCGGCCGCAGCGGCGGCCAGTTCGTCCTTCCGTTGACGTGGCGGGCCACCGACAGCCTGATGGTCCATGCCAACCTGGGCGCCGACTGGGCCACCGGCAGCGGCGAGCGCACCGGCCGCGGAGGCCTCGCGGGCGAGTGGGCGCTGAACGACACGGTCTCGCTGATCGCGGAACGCAACCGCGCCTTCGGCCTCTGGACCTCGCGCGTCGGCGCGCGCTTCAGCATCACGCCGATGATCAGCATCGATCTCAGTGCGGCGCGCACCGGGCCGGCGGGCGTGCGCAGCTTCTCGGTCGGGTTGAATCACGAGTTCGGGCGATAGCCGGGCTCGGCGCCTGCGCGGCGCCGTGCCTGGCGGGCGTGCCTCAGGCGCCGATCAGCGCACGGTAGTCCCGCCGCGTTGCGGGCGATACCGAATCCACCAGCTGCGCATACGAGGTCTTGTGCCGCGCCAGCATGCGTGCCGAGGCCACCGCCCGGGAGCGGCAGTACCAGTGGCAGGTGTGCTGCATCAGGAAGAGCTCGGCCGACATGGTGTAGGCCTTGCTCTTGGGGGCCTGTTGGAGGCTGTTGGCCGCCGTATCGGCAATGCCGCGCGCATGGATCGCCAGCGCGGTGCGCATGTCGAAGGTCTTCGCCGGGAACAGGGCTTGCGCGAAGGGCAGGGCCAGCGGCAACGTGCTCACGCGCGCGTCGGCGTCCTCGACCCGGGCGAAGTCAGCGGCGAAGCGCTGGAACTGGCCGGCGAGCGTCTGCTCGGTGGTGTCGAGCAGCTTCCAGATCTGCTCGCGCCGCTCCGGATCGTCCTCGCCCAGGCAGCGCAGGTAGCCCTCGGTCAGGTTTTCCATCAGCGTCTCGATCTGGTAGCGGCCCAGGTGGCTGGCCAGCAGCGCGATGCGCTTCTTTTGTTCGCGGGTCTTGTGCAGATAGGCGGCAAGCAGAAGCAGGGCCGTCAGGGTGAGGAGTTCCATGCAGTGTGTCCGTGCCGCGATGAGGCCGCAGCAAGTGTAGTGAGCGGGTGCTACGTCCTCATCGCAAGAGGTCGTCGAAGCCGCCGGGCGGCTCCAGCCGCCGGCCGCGCAGCACCAGGCGCAAGGGGCCGGGCATCACGCGGACGCGTTCCGGATGCAACGCATCTCCCGGATAGGCGGTGGCGCGGTGGCCGTCGATCTCGAAGGTCAGCGGGCGCACGACGCTGGGTACGCGGCCTTCTGCCTCCGCCATCATCGCGTCGACGCTGGCATGGCGCGCCAGGTGCGCGAGGCTCATGACCTGCGGCGCCGCCAGCGCGATCTCGCCCTCCCAATACCGCTCCAGCGCCGCGCGGGGGCGCAGCCAGGCGCTCAGCACGGCTTCGTGCGCGTCGTGCCGCGCCTCCTGGCCAACAGGGGCGCGGGCGATGAAGAAGCGCGTGTCGAAACGCTTCCCCGGCGAATGAAGGGCCTGCGGCGGCGTGATCCAGCGCGACCAGGGCCGCATGGCACCGGTGGCCAGTCGCCGGCCGAGGCGGCCGAGCATGTCGTTGAAGCTCAGGCCTGCGGCGCACAGCGCAGCGGCCTGCTCTGCGCCTGGGCCATCGACGCCCTCGGCCAGCAGCAGCCCGCATTCCTCGAAGACCTCGCGCACCGCGGCGACGTGGATGGCGGCCGCGGTGACTGCGTCGATGTCCGGGTCGCCCAGGCGCGCGTGCAGTCGCTCGGGCGCCTCGTCCAGGTGGGCCAGCACATCCAGCTGTGCATCCGCCGCATCCACCTTGCCGCCCGGAAAGACATAGGAGCCGCCATGCACGTCCGACAGCGCATGGCGCTGGATCATCAGCACCTCGGGCCCCGCGCCGCCGTCGCGGCAGATGAGCACGGTGGCCGCGGGGCGGATGGGGATGGGTGTTTCGGTCACGGGCGGGTTCATGGCATCAGATCTCCGCACCTTCCACCAGGAAGCGCACGCGCCGCACGCCCTGCCATTCGTCCGCGTCGAGGCGGAAGGCGATGACGACGCGCGGCGGCAGCGGCTCGGTGTGGCCGAACCAGATGCCGTCGACCGGCTGGCCCTTGTGCCTGAGCTTGAGCGCGAGGTGCTTCTCGCCCACCAGCCGCTGCGAGATCACCTCCACCTCCTCGCTGAAGGTGGGCGGCGCGAAGCCCTGGCCCCAGACCTCGCGGTGCAGCGTGTCGACCAGGTCCACGCGCAGGTACTCGGGGGCGAGCGGGCCGTCTGTGTCGATGCGGCGGGTCAGCGCCGACGTGTCGAGCCACTCGGCAGCGACGTGCGCGAGCGCCCGCTCGAAAGTCTCGAAGTGTTCCTGGGCGACGGTGCACCCTGCCGCCATCGCGTGGCCGCCGAAGCGCAGCAGCACGCCGGGATGGCGCTTGGCCACCAGGTCCAGCGCGTCGCGCAGGTGGAAGCCGGGGATCGAGCGCCCCGAGCCCTTGAGCTCGTGTTCCTTGCCCGGCGCGGCGCTGGCCGCGAACACGAAGGTGGGCCGGTGGTAGCGGTCCTTGATGCGCGAGGCCACGATGCCGACCACGCCTTCGTGGAAGTCGCCATCGAAGACGCTGATCGCTGCCGGCGGCGTCGCGCTGGCGTCCTCGTCGAACAGCGACTCGGCCAGGCGCAGCGCCTGCTCGCGCATGTCGCCCTCGATGTCGCGGCGCTCGCGGTTGATGCCATCGAGCAGGCGCGCCAGCTCCTCGGCGCGCGCGCTGTCGTCGGTCGTCAGGCATTCGATGCCCAGCGTCATGTCGGCCAGTCGCCCGGCCGCATTGATGCGCGGGCCGAGCGCGAAGCCGAAGTCGAAGGTGGTGGCCGCTGCCGAATTGCGGCCCGCGGCCTTGAAGAGGGCGGCCAAGCCTGCCGGCATGACGCCGGCGCGGATGCGGCGCAGCCCTTGGGCGACCAGGCGGCGGTTGTTGGCGTCGAGCCGGACCACGTCGGCCACGGTGCCGAGCGCGACCAGCGGCAGCAACGCGTCGAGCTTCGGCTGGGGTCTGCCGGCCCCCCGGCTTGCCGCTTCGTGTGCTTCGCCAGCCCCCGAGAGGGAGGCTCGGCCGCCTTGGGGCAGACCGGCATCGGTCGGTGGATCGAACACGCCGCGCGAGCGCAGTTCGGCGCGCAGCGCCAGCAACACGTAGAACATCACGCCGACGCCGGCAATGCTCTTGCTGTCGAAGCCGCACTCGGGCTGGTTGGGATTCACCAGCACGTCTGCCGCGGGCAGCGCCGGGCCGGGCAGGTGATGGTCGGTCACCAGCACCGCGAGGCCGCGCGCCTTGGCCGCGGCCACGCCCTCGACGCTGGCGATGCCGTTGTCCACCGTGATCAGCACGTCGGCGCCGGTGGCCGCCACGCGCTCGGCGATCGGCGGCGTGAGGCCGTAGCCGTCGACCACGCGGTCGGGGACCAGATAGCTCACGTGCTTCGCGCCGAGCAGGCGCAGGCCGCGCAGGGCGACGGCGCAGGCGGTGGCGCCGTCGCAGTCGTAGTCGGCGACGATGCACAGGCGCTTGTCGTCGCGGATCGCATCGGCCAGCAGCAGCGCGGCCTCGCGCGCGCCGCGCAGGCCCTCGGGCGCAAGCAGGCGCGCCAGCCCGTCGTCCAGCTCGTCACGGGTCTGCACGCCGCGCGCGGCGTAGAGGCGCGCCAGCAGGGGATGGACCCCGGCCTGCTCGAGCATCCACGCGCTGCGGGGGGGGATGGTGCGGGCCACGATCTTCATCACAGCGTCTCCAGCACGGCCGGCGCGCTGGCGCGCTGGAAGAGGGAGCGCGCCCAGCCCGCGAGGCCGCGCGGCTCCACGCCGAAACGGCGCGCAGCGCGGTCGCCGCACAGGGTGAGCATTACCCTGGCGCCCGCGTTGTACGCGGCCAGCAGTTCGGCGACCGGGCCCGCGTCGAGCGTGGCCCAGGCCTGCGCCCAGGCCGCGCCGTCGTCCCGCAAGGCCGCCTCGCGCAGGCCATCGGCGACCTGCGGGCCGGTCTGCATCGGCGCAGCGTCGAGAGGCAGATGCCCCGTGCCGCTGAGCCAGAAGGAATTGATGGGCGGCACGCCGCGCGCGGTGCGCTCGTCGTTGACGCGTTCGGTGTAGAGCAGCATCTGCATCTCGTTCTGGAGCCGGCGCAAGGGGCGGGCGCCGTCGGACAAGGGCGACCATTGCGCGATCGGATGGCCGATCGCGCGGTCGATCGAAGCGGTGGCCAGCCCGTCGAACATGCGGCCCCGCACCAGCCAGCGGCCCGGCGTGCTCGTGGCGTGCAGCGCGATGCCGTCCTCCTCGAAATAGGGTCGGGCGATGGCCAGCAGGGCTTCCGACTCCGCCGCGTCGATGCGAATCGCGCCGGGATCGCCGAGCAGCACGTCGTCGATGCCCACCTGCCAGTGGCACAGGGTGGCGATGCCCCAGCCGCCCTCCTCGCCGACGGCGCCGTCGAGCCCGGCCCGGCGTGCCTCCAGCGCGGCCCAGGGGATCTGCCCGTCGGGCGCGGCGATGCCCAGGGCCGCGGCCAGGGCGCGCTCGTGCGGCGGGGAGAGCGTGCTCTCGTCCTGCAGGTCCTCGTGCACCGGCGACAGGCGGGAGAGCAGGGCTTCGAGCCCGGGCAGTCGCAAGCCGTGCAGCGCCTTGCGGCATTCCGGCGTGCCGCGGCCGGCAAAGGGGATCAGGAGATGGGGCGACTCGGGAGCGGCAGGCATGGGCGTATTGTCCGGGATGCCACAATCGTCGAGATGTACGACCCCCATGCATGGCGGGAGGCCTGATGCCTTTCCCCTACGAACTGCAGCTCGGCTGGCGCTACACGCGCGCAGGCCGGGCGACGCGGCGCAACGGCTTCATTTCCTTCATCTCAGGAGTCTCCATGCTCGGCATCGCGCTGGGCGTGGCGGCGCTGATCATCGTGCTCTCCGTGATGAACGGCTTCCAGAAAGAGGTGACCGACCGCATGCTCGGCGTGATTTCTCACATCGAGATCTTCTCGCGCGACGGCCAGGCGCTGGCCGACATCGACGCCATCGCCGCGGCGGCGCGCAAGAACCCCAACGTGGTCGGCGTGGCACCTTTCATCGCCGCGCAGGCGCTGATTGCGCGCGGCGAGGACATGAAGGGCGCCCTGGTGCGCGGCATCGAGCCCTCGCTGGAGCCGCAGGTGACCGACATCTCCACCACCGCGCAGAAGGGCGCGCTGGCCAAGCTGGTGCCGGGCGAATTCGGCATCGTGCTGGGCGTCGAGCTGGCGCGCTCGCTCTTCGTGCAGCCGGGCGACCAGGTCACGCTGATCGCGCCGGGCGGGCAGGTCACGCCGGCCGGCGTGGTGCCGCGGCTCAAGCAGTTCACCGTGGTCGGCACCTTCGACTCGGGCCACTACGAATACGACTCGGCGCTGGCGATGATCCACGAGCAGGATGCGGCGCGCGTGTTCCGGCTCGAAGGGCCGAGCGGCCTGCGCCTGAAACTCAAGGACCTGCACCGCGCGCGCGAGGTGGCCGATGAGCTGGCGGTGACCCTGCCCGGCGAGTTCCTGATCCGCGACTGGACGCGCCAGAACAAGACCTGGTTCGCCGCGGTGCAGGTCGAGAAACGCATGATGTTCATCATCCTCACGCTGATCGTGGCGGTCGCAGCCTTCAACCTGGTCTCGACGCTGGTCATGACGGTGACCGACAAGCGCGCCGACATCGCGATCCTGCGCACCCTGGGATCGAGCCCGAAGAGCATCATGAGCATCTTCGTGGTCCAGGGGGCGATGGTGGGCGTGATCGGCACGCTGGCCGGGCTGCTGCTGGGCCTGGGCATCGCCTACAACATCGACGTGATCGTGCCGGCGCTGGAGCGGCTCTTCAACGCGCGCTTCCTGCCGCAGGACATCTACCTGATCAGCAAGATGCCCAGCGATCCGCAGCGGGGCGACATCCTGCCGATCGCGCTGATCTCGCTGGCGCTTTCTTTCGTGGCCACGCTCTATCCGAGCTGGCGTGCGAGCCGCGTCAACCCGGCAGAGGCGCTGCGCTATGAATGACGCCGTGACGCTCGGCGTGTCGTCGCGGTCCCCTGAGGCGGTGGCAAACGGCTTGCAGAGGCCCGGCGCCGATGGCGTCGTCCTGCAGGTCCGCGGCCTGACGAAGCGCTTCCACGAAGGCCGCATCGACCTCACGGTGCTGCACGGCGTCGACCTCGACGTGCGCGCCGGCGAAACGCTGGCCATCGTCGGCGCTTCCGGCTCCGGCAAGAGCACGCTGCTGCACCTGATGGGCGGGCTCGATGCGCCCACCAGCGGCAGCGTCGAACTGCATGGCAAGAACATCGCGCATGTGGATGCGGCCGAGCAGGGCCGGCTGCGCAACGCGCATCTGGGCTTCGTCTACCAGTTCCACCATCTGCTGCCCGAGTTCAGCGCCCTCGACAACGTGGCGATGCCGCTGAAGATCCGCCGTATGCCGCCCCAGCAGGCCGCCGACGCGGCCAGCGCGATGCTGGCCGCCGTGGGGCTGGCCGAGCGGGTGCATCACCGGCCGGCCGAATTGTCCGGCGGCGAGCGCCAGCGCGTGGCGATCGCCCGCGCGCTGGTGACGCAGCCCGACTGCGTGCTGGCCGACGAGCCTACCGGCAACCTCGACCGCAACACCGCCGACGGCGTGTTCTCGCTGATGCTGAAGCTGGCGCACGAGCGCCGCACCGCCTTCGTGGTGGTCACGCACGACACAGGGCTGGCCCAGCGATGCGATCGCGTGCTGCGGCTGGCGGCGGGGCGGCTGGACAACGGGCAGTGAAACCGGACCTCCGGGGGCAACGCTTTTTTACCCATGATGCGGGTAAATTGTATTTACCAGTTTAGTGGGTAATTTTCGATTACCCATCCAATGAGTAAAATGCGGGATATCCGTCCCATGGGCAAAGACACATGCGTCAGCTCCTTGCCACACCCTCACAGCTCGGCCCGCTCCTGAAGTCGGGGCGGCGGGCGGCCGGCTTGTCGCAGACCGAGCTGGCGAACCGCATGGGCATCAGTCAGAGCCGCATCTCGCACATGGAGCTTCACCCGGAGTCCGTCAGCCTCGAGCAACTGCTCGCGCTCTTCGGCCTGCTCGGCATGGAGCTCATGGTCCAGTCGAGATCGGACGCGTCCGCGTCCCAGGAGTGGTGAGCCCGTGGGCCGCAGATCGCATTCACGGGCCCTGTCGATCTGGGCCAACGGCGAACGGGTCGGCGCCTGGCGGATTCCCGCGCGTGGCGAACCGGAGCTCGTCTACGACCCGGCATGGATGGCTGCGCCGGCCGGGCGCCCCCTGTCGCTGTCGCTTCCCCTTGCATCGGGCGGGCTCAAGGGTGCCGTCGTCAACAGCTACTTCGACAACCTGCTGCCTGACAGCCGCGCCATCCGCGAGCGGATCGCCACGCGTTTCGGCACTGCGTCCACGGACGCGTTCGAGCTGTTGCAGGCGGTCGGACGCGATTGCATCGGCGCCATCCAGCTCCTTGCCGAGGACGACGCGCCGGCGAGTCTGCACAAGATATCGGGGACGCCGATGTCGGTGGACGAGGTCGAGGCGCTGCTCCTGCAGACCGTGACGCCGGGCCGCCTGGGCGGCTTGCCCGAGGAGGCGGACGCGTTGCGCATCTCGCTGGCCGGGGCGCAGGAAAAGACTGCGCTCCTGTGGCACGACCAGCAGTGGATGCGGCCGCACGGCGCGACGCCGACGACGCACATCCTGAAGCTGCCGCTGGGCCTCGTGGGACACCGGCAGGCGGACTTCAGCACCTCGGTGGAGAACGAATGGCTCTGCCTGAACATCCTCGGGGCCTACGGCCTCGCGGTTCCGCGCTGCGCCATCCTTGGCTTCGGCAGTCAAAAGGTGCTGGCCGTCGAGCGCTTCGACCGGCAGCTCCATTCCTCGGGCAGTTGGCTGATGCGCCTGCCCCAGGAAGACTTCTGCCAGGCACTGGGCGTCCCTTCGCACCTCAAGTACGAGGCGGACGGCGGCCCGGGTCTGCTGGACCTGGCCAAGATCCTGCAGCAGTCGGTCCATGCGCGCGAGGACCTGCGGACGCTGCTCGCCGCGCAGCTGGTCTTCTGGATGCTCGCGGCACCGGCCGGCCACGCCAAGAACTTCAGCATCCACCTGCTGCCGCAGGGGCGCTTCAGGCTCGCGCCGCTCTACGACGTGATGTCCATCTGGCCGGTGGAGGGCGCCGGCCCCAACCAGTTCTCGCGTCATGACGCCAAGCTGGCGATGGCCGTGATGGGGAAGAACAGGCACTATCGGCGCTCGACCATCCAGCGGCGCCACTTCAATGCGACGGCGCGCTTGTGTGGCCACGGACCCGACGCCGAAGACATCGTCGCCTCGGTGCTCGATGCCACGCCCGGCGTCATTGCGCGAATGGAATCGCAGTTGCCCCCCGGCTTTCCGCCGAAGGTGGCGCAGTCCATCCTGGGTGGGCTTGCCGCGTCCGCGAAGGCGCTGGAGGCCATGCCCGCGGACTAGGGCTCCTCAGGTCTCGATGAACAGCCCCGGGTCCACCATGGCCCGGTTCAGCATCACCGACCAATGCAGATGCGGGCCGGTCACACGGCCTGTGGCCCCCACCGCGCAGAAGCGCTCGCCGGCCTTGACCGGATCGCCGGGCCTCACGTCGATCGCGCTGAGGTGGCAGTACATCGTGAGCAGCCCGCGCCCATGGTCCAGCCAGACGGTGTTGCCGTTGAAAAAATAGTCGCCGGTGTCGATCACCCGGCCGTCCAACGGCGCCCTCACCGCCGCGCCGGTGGGCGCCGCGATGTCCATGCCGCTGTGCGGGTTGCGCTTCTCGCCGTTGAACACGCGCCGCAGGCCGAAGGAGCTGGAACGCCGCCCCGGCACCGGCACGCGCATGCGCAGCTCGCCCGGAGGCAGGAGCTCGCTGAACGTGGCCATCACCGTCTGCAGGTGGGCGCGCTCGCGCTCGTAGCGAGCCGTGTCCTCAGCCGACAGGTCGACCTGGCCGGGCGCCACCTTGAGATGCTGTTCGCGGTAGCGCTTGGGTCCGATCGCATAGGGCAGCTCGCGCACGCCGCCGTCCTCCCGCGGAACCCGGATACGAGCCTCGCCCGGCGGCGCAGACAGCGGAATGCCCACCAGCGCGGTCCATTCGATGGCATCGCCCAGCACCAGCAGCGGCACGTCCTCCTCGGTGCGCGCCTGCGGCCGCCGGGCGCCCGGACCCAGCGAGAGCCGGGCCACGCCGCCGGGGACTTGCAAGGCGCGGGGCCATGCCTGCAGGTCCTGCGCCGCCTGCGCGGCGGGTTGGGCCATCAGCCCGAGCAGGCTCAGCAGGGCTTCGCGGCGCTTCAGGTGCATGGGCTCAGGCCTTGGGCTTGTAGGCCACCACGTCGATCTCGACCTTGGCATCGACCATCAGCCGCGCCTCGGTGGTCGAGCGTGCCGGGAAGTTGCCGTTGAAGTAGCTCATGTAGACCCGATTGAAGGCACCGAAATCGCGCGCGTCATGCAGCCACACGGTGCTCTTGCACACGTCTTCCAGCGTAGCGCCGGCCAGCGCCAGCGCCGACTTGATGTTTTCCATCACCTGTCGGGTCTGGGCCTCGACGCCGCCCAGCACGATCTCGCCCTTGGCATCGGCCGGCACCTGGCCCGAGACATAGACGAAATCCCCGGCTCGCACGGCGGGGGACAGGGGACGGATCTGGCGGTCCGAGGCGTTGGGCGAGACACCGAGGTATTCGAGCGGCATGGGAAGCTCCTGAGTGAAAGAGAAGGGGGTTTGAGGCGTCGGCAAGGCCGGCTTCATGAAATTCTATTTCAGACGAAAACCTGAAATCTAGGGTTTACACCCATGTATTGGCGCGCTGCTTGCTTCAAAGTCCGGCCCGAAGAGAAAGTTTTTTTCATTTCATCGATCACGAAGGAGTTCTACATGCAGACCCCCGGACGCCGAAGCGGCCAGCCCGCACTCTCGAAGCGCAGCCTGCTCGGCGCTTGCCTGCTCGCGCTCGCCGGCCTGGCGGCAGTGCCGGCGCAGGCCCAGGGCGCGCGCAACTTCGCGACCCTGGCCATGGTGGCCGAGCCCCAGACGCTGGACCCGATGGCCTCCACCGCGGACCTGGTCGGCACCATCATGCAGCATGTGTACGAGCCGCTCTACACCTTCGATGCCAAGTGGAACGTCGTCCCCATGCTGGCCGAGGGCATGCCGAAGATCTCGGCCGACGGCAAGACCTACGCCATCACGATCCGCAAGGGCGTGATGCTGCACAACGGCCGCGAACTGAACGCCGACGATGTGGTCGCCAGCCTGCAGCGCTGGATGGACCAGTCACCCCGCGGCAAGGCCGTGGCCAAGGAGATCGAGAGTCTGAAGGCCAAGGGCCCGCTGGCCGTCGAGGTGGTGCTCAAGCAGCCCTATGCGCCGCTCCTGGCCCAGTTTGCGCTGCCCAGCGGCATGGCCGCGATCATGGCCAAGGATTCGATCGCGCAGCCGCTCAAGGACTTCGTCGGCACCGGCCCCTACAAGTTCAAGGAGCGCCGGCCCGACCAGTACGTGCTGCTCACGAAATTCGACAAGTACAGCGCGCGCAAGGAAGCCCCCAGCGGCTACGGCGGCAAGCGCGAGGCGGCCATCGAGGAGCTGCGCTTCGTGCCGGTGCCCAATGCCAACACTCGCGTCGAGGGCGCGCTGGCCGGCCAGTACGACTTCGCCGACCTGCTGCCCACGGAGGCGCTGCCGCGGCTGGAGAAGGCCGCCGGCAAGACGCTGCCGATCATGACGCCGGCCTTCGGCTTTCCTTACCTCGTGTTCAACACCAAGGAAGGCGTGATGGCCAGCCAGCCGGTGCGCCAGGCGGTGCAGCTGGCGCTGGGCGAGGGCGAGATGCTGGCGGCCGGCTTCGGCGACACGCGCTTCTTCGTTGCCGAGGGCAATCACTTCCCCAAGGGCTCGCCCTTCTACGCGACCGGCGGCACCGAGCTCTACAACCAGCGCAACGCCCCCAAGGCCAAGGAGGCCGCCGCCAAGGCCGGCTACAAGGGCGATCCGATCCGGGTGCTGACCAGCCGCCAGTACGACTTCCACTACAACATGGCGCTCCTGATGGCCGAGCAGCTCAAGCGCGCCGGCTTCAAGGTCGACCTCAACGTGGTCGACTGGGCCACGCTGGTGCAGCGGCGCAACGACCCGAAGCTGTGGGACATCTACGTCACCCACTCGGGCCAGTTCCCCGAGCCCATGCTCTCGCCGCCGCAACTCGGCGACGGTGCGCCGGGCTGGTGGGACACGCCGGCCAAGAAGGCGGCGCTCGCGGCGTTCAACGTCGAGAGCGATCCGGCCAAACGCGGCCAGCTCTGGGGCAAGGTGCAGCAGGTGGTCTACGACGAGGTGCCGTACGTCAACGTCGGCAAGTTCAACGGCCTCTCGGCCAAGAGCCCGGCGCTGGACAACTACCAGCCGATGACCTGGCCCTTCTTCTGGAACGCACGGATCAAGTAAGCCGCATCCGGGCAGCCGAACGCAGAACGAAGACGAAGGTCACCGCTTCCACATTCACCCGATGACAACACCAACCTTGGTCCGCTACCTGGCCTCCCGCCTCGCCGGCATGCTCGTCGTGCTGGCCATCGTCGCCGTGCTGGTCTTCATCCTGACGCGCGCCGCCTCGGGCGATCCGGTATCGGTGCTGCTGGGCGACCAGGCCACCGCCGCCGACATTGCCCGCGTGCAGAAGGAATACGGCCTCGACAAGCCGCTGCCGGTGCAGTTCGGCTACTGGCTGCGCGAGGTGCTGCAGGGCAACCTGGGCCAGTCGATCTTCCTTCAGCGCCCGGTCACGCAGGCGCTGATGGAACGCGCCGAGCCGACCACGCTGCTGTCGCTGATGGCGGTGGCGATCGCGGCGCTGATCGGGCTGCCCTGCGGCATCGTCTCGGCCGTGTTCCGCGGACGCGCGGTCGACCAGTTCTTCACCGGCATCGCGATGCTGGGCGCCAGCATCCCGAGCTTCTGGCTGGGCATCGTGCTGATCCAGATCTTCGCAGTCTCGCTGGGCTGGTTCCCGGTTTCGGGCTACGGCGCGCCCGGTGCGCCGCTGGCCGAGCGCCTGCATGCGCTGATCCTGCCGGCGACCGTGCTGGGCCTGCTGAACTCGGCGCTGATCATCCGCTTCACCCGCGCCTCGATGCTCGACGTACTGGGCGAGGACTACGTGCGCACCGCGCGTTCCAAGGGTCTGGCCGAGAGCACCGTGGTGTTGAAGCACGCGCTGCGCAATGCGCTGGTGCCTATCGTCACCGTGCTGGGCCTGACCATCGCGCTGATGATCGGCGGCGCCGTCGTCACCGAAACCGTGTTCGGCCTCCCGGGCGTCGGCAACCTGGTGGTGAACGCGGTGCTGCGCCGCGACTATCCGGTGATCCAGGGAGCCCTGCTCGTGATCGCCGCGATCTACGTGCTCATCAACTTCTCGATCGACCTGCTGTATGCGGTGGTGGATCCGCGCGTGAAGCTGTGAACGGGACAGGCGGACATCCGTTCCCGTTCCCGACCCCGACACCGACCCCGCCTCCGATGGACTGACATGCAACTCCCACGAATGCTCCGCCAGCTGATGCATCGCCGCATCGTGCTGATCTCCGCCCTCGTCCTGCTGGTGATCGCGGTGCTGGCCCTCGGCGCGCCCTGGTTCGCCTCGGCCGATCCCAATGACACGGCCGTGCTCGATCGCCTGAAGCCGCCCAGTGCGGCGCACCTGATGGGCACCGACGAGCTCGGCCGCGACATGTATGCGCGCATCGTGCACGGCGCGCGCTACTCGCTCGCGATCGCGGCGTTGACGGCGCTGGGCTCGGTGGTGCTGGGCACCCTCCTCGGCCTCATGGGCGGCTTCTTCCGGCGGCTCGATGCGCCGCTGATGCGGGTGGTCGACGCGATGATGTCGTTCCCCGACATCCTGCTGGCGATCGCGTTGGTCGCCATCCTCGGCCCCTCGCTGGTCAACGTCGTGCTGGCGCTGGTGCTGGTCTACACGCCGCGCGTCGCGCGGGTGGTGCGCGCCTCCACGCTGGTGGTGCGCGAACTGCTCTTCGTCGAGGCGGTGCGCGCCCTGGGCGTGCGCACTTCGCGCATCCTGTGGCGCCACATCCTGCCCAACCTGATGTCGCCGATCCTGGTGCAGGTGTCCTTCATCTTTGCCTACGCGATCCTGGCGGAGGCAGGGCTGTCCTTTCTGGGCGTCGGCGTCCCGCCAGAGATCCCGACCTGGGGCACCATGGTCGCAGGCAGCCAGCAGTACGCGGACCGGGCCTTCTGGGTCGTGCTGTTCCCGGGCCTCGCCATCATCTTCACCGCGCTCTCGCTGCAGCTCCTGGGCGATGGCGTGCGCGACCTGCTCGACCCGAAACTCAAGAAGGCCGCCTGATGACGATGAACACCCCGCCTCGCCTGATGGTGCGCAACCTCGGCACCTCCTTTCCCACCGAAGACGGCCTGGTTCGTTCGGTCGCCGAGGTGAGCTTCTCCATCCAGCCCGGCAAGACCACCGCGCTGGTCGGCGAGTCCGGCTCGGGCAAGTCGGTCACCAGCCTCACGCTGATGCGCCTGCTGCCGAAGACGGCCAATGCGCAGGTGTCGGGCCAGACCGCCTTCGTCACCCGCGACGGCCGCACGGTCGACCTGCTCGGCCTGTCTGACCGCGAGATGCGGCGGCTGCGCGGCAACGAGCTCTCGATGATCTTCCAGGAGCCGATGACCAGCCTCAACCCGGTCTTCACCGTCGGCGAGCAGATCGCCGAGAGCGTGCGCCTGCACAAGGGCCTGGATCGCAAGTCGGCGCTGGCGCACGCGCTGCGCATGCTGGAGCTGGTCGAGATCCCGGCCGCGGCGCAGCGCGTGCACGAGTACCCGCACCAGCTCTCGGGCGGCATGCGCCAGCGCGTGATGATCGCGCTGGCCATGGCCTGCGATCCGACGCTGCTCATCGCCGACGAGCCGACCACGGCGCTCGACGTCACGATCCAGGCGCAGATCCTCGAGCTGATGCGCAAGCTGCAGGCCGAGACCGGCATGAGCATCCTCTTCATCACCCACAACCTCGGCGTGGTGGCCCACCATGCCGACGACGTGGTCGTGATGTATGCGGGGCGGGTGGTCGAACGCGCGCCGGTGCGGCCGCTGTTCGCATCGCCCGAGCATCCCTACACGCAGGGCCTGCTCGCCTGCCTGCCGGGCAAGACGCAGGCGCGCGGCGAGGGCCGGCCCCGGCGCCTGTTCGCGATACGCGGGCAGGTCTCGAGCCCGCTGGCGCCGCCGCCGGGCTGCGCCTTCGAGCCGCGCTGCGACCACGCGATCGAGGCGTGCAGGCAGGCGATACCGCCGCTGGTCGATACCCATGAGGACCGCCAGGCACGATGCATCCGCGTCCCCGCGGCCCAGACGCTCGCGAGGGCTGCATGACGAGCGCTCCCGCGGCCTCGCTCCCGCTCCGCCAACGCCCAACGCCCATGACCAACGCCGCCGCTCCCCTCATCGAGGTCCGCAAGCTCAAGAAATACTTCGGAACCGGCGAGCGCCCCGTGCGCGCCGTCGACGACGTCTCCTTCGCCATCCACCCCGGCGAGACCCTCGGCCTCGTCGGCGAATCCGGCTCCGGCAAGAGCACCATCGGCCGCACCGTGCTGCGCCTGATCGAGCGGACCGAAGGCGAGGTGCTCTACCGCGGCGAGGACATCGGCAAGCTCGCGGCGGGCCCGCTGCGGCGCCTTCGCAGCAAGCTGCAGATCATCTTCCAGGACCCCTACGCCAGTCTCAACCCGAAGATGCGCATCAGCGCCATCCTCGGCGAGGCGCTGGCCACGCACGGCCTGGCCAAGGGTCCCGGGGAGCGCGAGCGGCGCATCGCCGAGCTGCTGGAGACCGTGGGCCTGCGGCCCGAGCATGCGAGCCGCTTCCCGCACGAGTTCTCGGGCGGCCAGCGCCAGCGCATCGGCGTGGCGCGCGCGTTGGCGGTGGAGCCCGAGTTCATCGTGGCCGACGAGCCGCTGTCGGCGCTGGACGTTTCCATCCAGTCGCAGGTGATCAACCTGCTGGCCGACCTGCGGGAGCGCCTGTCGCTGACCATGCTCTTCATCTCGCACGACCTGGACGTGGTGGAATACCTGTGCGACCGCGTGGTCGTGCTCTACCTGGGCAAAGTGATGGAAGTGGCCGAGACCCGCGAGCTCTTCGAGCACCCGCAGCATCCCTACACCCGGGCGCTGCTGGCCGCGAGCCCGAAGCCCGATCCGCTCGCGCCCAACGAGCGCGTGGCGCTCAAGGGCGACATCCCGAGCCCGATGGCGCCGCCTTCGGGCTGCGTCTTCCGCACGCGCTGTCCGCACGCCATCGAAGCCTGCGCGGCCACCGTGCCGCCGCTCGACGAACTTTCGCCGGGCCATTTTTCCGCCTGCATTCGCAAGGAGCTGATCCGGCATGCGCCGCCGGGCCGCTCGCACGCCGAAACCCTCGCGCACAGCGCGGAGGTAATTGAATGACCACTGACAACGAACTCTTCGACCCGCTCTTCGACACCCGCTTCAAGGGCTACCCGCGCACCCAGGCGCCCCGGCGCCGCAGCGAGATCGGCGAGGCCGGCTGGCACGTGCTGGCCGGCGACCTGCCGCTGCCGCTGGCCGTGCTCAAGCGCGAGGCGCTGGAGCACAACCTGGCCTGGATGCAGGCGCGCGTGCGGCAATGGGGCATCGACCTCGCGCCGCACGGCAAGACCACCATGTCGCCGCAGCTGTTCCGCCGCCAGCTCGATGCCGGCGCCTGGGGCCTGACCTTCGCGACCGTCACGCAGCTGGCCATCGGCGTGGCCGCCGGCGCGCGCCGCACGGTGATCGCCAACCAGGTGGTGAGCGACGAGGACCTGGCCGGCATCCAGTTGCTGCTGCGCGCGCACACGGACCTGCGCGTGGTGTTCCTCGTCGACTCGCTGGCGCAGCTCGGGCTGATCGAGGGCTGGGCCGCGCGCCATCCGCAAAGCCTGCCTTTCGAGGTGATGCTGGAGATCGGCGTCGATGGCGCGCGCACCGGCTGCCGCACACACGAGGAGGCGATCGCGCTCGCGACCCGCTTGCGCGAGAGCGCTGCGGTGAAGCTCGTCGGCATCGAATGCTACGAAGGGCAGGGCGCGACCGGCGACAGTGCGGCCGACACGGCCTACACCAACGCGCTGATGGACCGCGTCGAAGCCGTGGCGCGCCATTGCGAAGCGAACCAGCTGTTCGAGACCGGCGAAGTGCTGGTCTCGGCCGGCGGCTCCGCGCTCTACGACCTGGTGGCCCTGCGGCTGAAGCCGGCGATCGGCGGCACGGTGCGCGGGCTGCTGCGCTCGGGCTGCTACGTCACGCACGACCACGGCACCTACCAGCGCCTGCAGGTCGCGGTCGACCAGCGCATGGGGTGCGAGTGCGGCGAGAGCCTGCGTCCGGCCATGGAGGTGTGGGCCACCGTGCAGTCGCGCCCCGAGCGCGGCCTCGCGATCGTTGCCGTGGGCAAGCGCGACATCTCCTTCGACCTCTCCATGCCGGTGCCGATCGCCAGGGCCGCGCGCGGGGCGCTGGCGCCCACGGCGGTGCCCGCGACCTGGCAGGTCAGCGCATTGAACGACCAGCACGCCTATCTGCGCTGGGACGCGGCCGACGAGGCCCTGGCCCCGGTGGTCGGCGAACGCATCGGGTTCGGCATCTCGCACCCTTGCACCACCTTCGACAAGTGGCACTGGATGCCGATCGTCGAAGACGACTACCGCGTGAGCGACGCGGTGTCGATCCATTTCTGATGGCGATGACGAACTCCCTGCTGCAGAAGGTCGCCGCGACCCGCGCCGGCGCGCCGGCCACGCGGCGCGCCATCCTGGACCTGATCCTCGAGGACCCCGATCGCGTGCTCGAGGAAAGCTTCGAATCGCTGGCCGAGCGCTCGCGCAGCTCGGTGCCCACCATCATGCGAACCTGCCGCGACCTCGGCTTCGCAGGGCTGCGCGAGTTCAAGCTGGCGCTGGCCCAGGAGCTGGCGCTGGGCGGCTCGCCCCTGCACCGGCGCGTCGACATCGCCGACACGGCCGACGCGGTGGTGGGCAAGATCGCCCGCAGCGCCGCGGCGTCGGTCTCGGGCGTGCGCAGTCAGCTCGATATGGCGGTGCTCGACGGCGCCGTGGGCGCCATCGCTGCGGCGCCGCACGTGGACCTGTACGGCGCCGGCGCCACCTCCTGGTTCATGGCCAACGACCTGCAGGCGCGCCTGTTCCGGCTCGGCCTCTCCGCCAATGCCTGGGCCGACTACCACCTGCAGCAGGTGGCGGGCGCGGCGCAGCGGCCCGGCGGCGTGGTGATCGCGATCTCGCATGTGGGCGGCATGCCCTCGCTGCTCGACGCGGTCGACATCGCCCGCGGGCAGGGCGCGAAGGTGGTCGCGCTCACCCGGCCCGGCACCGCGCTGGCAGCGCGGGCCGATTTCCTGCTGGGCCTGTCGGTGCCCGACGATGCCGTGATGCACGTGGGCATCGACGCCTACCTCACGCACCTGACGGCGATCGAGATTCTGACCGTGCTGGTTGCGCAGCGCCGTGGCGAGCCCGCCGTGCAGCGGCTGCAGCGCGCGCGCGAGGCCTTTCAGCGCCACGGCATCGATGCCAGCACGCATCCTTTGCAGAGCTGGGATGGCGGCGGAGTGAAGCATGGCTGAGAACGAACTCGAAAGCGCCGCCGCCCGCGCCACGCTGCTCGAAGCCGGCCTGATCGTCGACGGCTCGGGCGGCCCGAGCTGGACCGGCGACCTGCTGCTGATCGGCGACCGGATCGCGGCGCTGGGCGAGGGTCTGCGCCGGCGGCTGCCGGCGGGCGTCGACGACGACACGCTCGACGTGGTCGACTGCCGCGCCAAGGTCATCGCGCCCGGCTTCATCGACGTCCATACGCACGACGACGCCATCGTGCTGCGCGACCCCTTGTGCCTGCCCAAGATCTCGCAGGGCATCACCACCGTGGTCACCGGCAACTGCGGCATCTCGCTCGCGCCGTACCGCACGCCGCAGGCGCAGCCGCCGCTCACCCTGCTGGGCATCGATTCCTTCCGGCACGCCACCATGGCCGAGTACCGCGCCGCGGTCGAGGCGGCGCGGCCGGCGCTCAACGTCGCCGCGCTGGTGGGCCACACGACACTGCGCTTCGCCGCCATGGAGGCGCTCGACCGCGCGGCCACCGACGACGAGCGCGCGCGCATGGGGGCGCTGCTCGAGGCATGCATGATCGACGGGGCGCACGGCCTTTCTTCCGGCCTGTTCTACGAGCAGGCCTTTGCCGCGCCGGCCGAGGAGGTGACGGGCCTGGCGCGCATCGTGGCCCGCCATGGCGGTGTCTATGCCACGCACCTGCGCAGCGAGATGGAACGCATCATCGAGGCGATGCACGAGGCCGGCGACATCGCCTTCGGCGCCGGCGCGCCGCTGGTGATCTCGCACCACAAGTGCGCCGGTCCGGCGAACTGGGGCCGCACGAAGGAGACGCTGCCGCTGGTCGATGCGCTGGCCGAGCGCCAGGAGATCGCGCTCGACGTCTACCCCTACGTCGCCGGGTCCACCGTGCTGCGCGAGGACCTGGTGGACGGCGTCATCGACATCCTCATCACCTGGTCGGATCCGCATCCCGGCGTGACCGGCCGAATGCTGGCCGACATCGCGCGCGAGTGGGGCGTCGACCAGCAGGAGGCCTGCAGGCGCCTGCAGCCCGGCGGCGCCTGCTACTTCCAGATGAAGGAAGAAGACGTGGAGCGCGTCATCGCGCACCCGCGCACCATGATCGGCAGCGACGGCCTGCCGCACGACCGCCATCCGCATCCGCGCCTGTGGGGCGCCTTCCCCCGCGTGTTCGCGCGCTACTGGCGCGAGCGCCGGCTCTTCACGCTGGAGCAGGCGGTGCACAAGATGACCGGCATGACCGCGCGCAATCTGCGCATCGCGGACCGCGGCCTGCTGCGCGCCGGCGCGATGGCCGACGTGGTGGTGTTCGACCCGCGCACCATCGCCGACACCGCCACCTACGACCGGCCGAAGAGCGCCAGCGTGGGCATCGAGCGGGTGTTCGTCAACGGCGCCTGTGCCTTCCGCGGCGGCGAGCCCGAGCCCGTGGTGCTGGCGCGCGCGGGGCGCATGCTGACGCGGGGGGCGTAGCGAACCGGGGTCGGACATCCGTACGCAAAGGACACAGGGGACGCAAGGGTTTCGCAAAGGACGCAAAAGGAGAATGCCTCGCCGAGTCATTGCTGCTGCGGCCCTCGCGCTGCTGGGCCTGTGCGGTGCGGGCGCCCACGCGCAGGCGAGTCCGGCCTGCCTGGAGACCGCCACCCGGAGCGCGCCGTCGCCGCGTGCCCTGGCGATGGCCGCTGCGGCGCTGCAAGAGCAGCGTGCCTTCGGCGGCCAGGTGCTGGACGCGGAGGGCCGGCTCGTCGAGCCCGGCTACACGGAAGCCGAAGCGCCGCGCAGGTCCGCGCTCGTTCCGGCGCCGTGGGAGCGCGTGATGGGCTATTGGCGCGCCGTCGATGAGCGCGAGCGCCGCCTTCCGTCGGAGGTGGACTTCGGCGGGTGGCTTCCGGCCGACCGTGGGCTGCTGCGGCAGGCGCTCGATCAGGCGAGCGCGGACCATCTCCAGGGCTTGGGCGTCGGGCCGGACCAGGGCCTCGCCTCGCATGAGCTGCGCGCGCTGCAGGCCGCGTTGGACCGCGTCGCCGTGATCGACACGCCCTGGTCCGCCGCCTTCGTGAGCTGGCTTGCGCGTGCGGCGGGCCTCGGGCCGCAGGAGTTCGTTTTTTCCGAGGCGCATGCCGATTACGCGGCAGCCGCGTGGCAGGCCGGCATCGACGAGGCGCAGGGCCGGCCCACGGCCTATGCGATGCGCGCCTGCGATCTCGCGCACACGCCGCCCCGCGTCGGCGACCTGGTCTGTCATGCGCGCAGCGACGATCCCGAGGTCGCAAGCTTCGAGGGCATCGGCCGGCTGCTGGCCACGCGCCGGACGGGCGGCGCTGCGCTGCCCATGCATTGCGACGTGGTTGCAGCCGTGGACGCCACGGGCTTCGACGCGATCGGGGGCAACGTGCTGCAGTCCGTCAGCCTGCGCCGCCTGGACTTCGCGGCCGGCACGCAGCGGCTCGATCCGAGCTATGTGCACGGCTGCGATGCGGCGACGCGGGGCTGCGTCGATCGCCACATGAGCCGGCAGCCGTGGTCGCTGCTGCTGCAGTGGCGGTGACGCGGCAGCGGGCGCCAAGGCGCCAGGCCAACCCCCGGGCCGGCCCGGATGGCGCAGGCCTCGATAAGTACTATCTTCTTACTATCGCTTTCGTCCATGGCCCGGATCGATGCCGTCGATACGTCTCCACGCATGCGGTTCAACAAGCTCGACCTGAATCTGCTGGTCGCACTGGATGCCATGCTCGCCGAGCGCAGCATCAGCAAGGCGGCGGAGCGGCTGCACCTGAGCCAGTCCGCCATGAGCAATGCCCTGGCAAGGCTGCGGGACTACTTCGACGACGAGTTGCTGGTCCAGGTCGGCCGCAAGCTGGAGCTGACCCCGCGGGCCGAGACGCTGAAGGAGTCGGTGCGCGACGTCCTGGTGCGGGTGGATTCGGCGATCCTTGCGCAGCCGCGCTTCGACCCCGCCCATTCGGACCGCTGCTTCCGCATGGTCGTGTCCGACTACACCTCGATGGTCCTGATGCCGCATGTGCTCGCTCTGGCGAGCCGGCAATCCCACACCGTGCGGTTCGACCTGCTGCCGCTGTTGCAGCCACCCTTGCGCGAGCTGGAGAGCGGGGAGGCCGACCTGCTCGTCCTGCCGACCGAATACCGCACCCCCGGCGAGCACCCCTGGGAGGTGCTGTTCGAAGAGCAGTTCGTCTGCGCGGTCTGGAACGGGGGCTGCTTCGCGCAGGCCGAGCGTTTGACGGCCGAGCAGTACGCCGCTGCCGGCCACGTCGTGATGCAGCCGTCCGGCATGGACGCGCCCACCCGCGCGAGTTGGCTCAAGCGGCGCTACCCGGGCGTGCGGCGCATCGAAGTCAGCAGCTTCAGCTTCGCTGCGGTTCCCTACCTGGTCGTGGGCACCGACCGCATCGCCACCATGCACGCCCGTCTGGCGCGGCTGGCCCGCAAGTCCCTGCCCCTGCGCGTGCTGCCGGCACCCCTGCCGTCGCCGGCAATGCAGCAGACCCTGCAATGGCACAAGTACCGCACGCTGGATCCGGGGCTGGTCTGGCTGCGCGCCCTGCTGCAGGAGGCGGTGCGGCACATGGACGCCGAACTGGGCGCAGCGCCCACCGGCGGTGTATCGCTCGAGCAGGCCTCGTCGAAGTGAGCGCCTAGAGGATGCGGTTGAACCAGAGCAGCGAGAGCCCCGCCGACAGCAGCGCCAGCACCGCGGCGCCGAGCGCGAACAGCGCCGAGATCTCGGTCTCCTTCTTCTCGACCGTGAGCCTGGAGCTCAGCGTGTTGTAGACCTTGGTCAGGTCGGCCGCGGTACCCGCGTAGTAGTACTCGGCTTGCGTCTTGTTGGCGATGGCCTTGAGCGTTTCCTCGTCGAGGCGCACGCGCATCGACCAGCCCTCGAAGCCGATGGTCTCGCCGTCCACCGTGCCGATGCCCACCGTGTAGACGCGCACGCCGTGCTCGGCCGCGACCTTGGCCGCGTCGAGCGGGTCGACGCCGGTGGTGCGCTGGCCGTCGGTCAGCATGATGATGGCCGCCGAGGTGTAGGAGCCGGGCGCCACCGGCGTGAACTCCTTGGGCGGCGGCTTGCCGGCCTGCTCGATGGGCACGCCGCGCGTGCGGTTGTTGGCCTGCGGGCCGAAGTTCGAGATGTCGATGCCGGCGTCGGGGAACAGCGTGGCCAGCGAGACCACGATGGCGTTGCCGGTGGCCGTGGCGCGCTGCAGCTGGAAGGAGTCGATCGCCTGGACCAGTTCCTCGCGGTTGGTGGTGGGCAGCTGCGCGACGTTGGCGCTGCCCGCGAAGGCGACGATGCCGACCTTCACGTGGCGCGGCAGTTCCTTCAGGAAGGCCTTGGCCGCCTCCTGCGCGGCGACCAGCCGGTTGGGCTGGACGTCGGCAGCGCGCATGCTGCCCGACACGTCCATCGCGAGAATGATGGTCTGCTGGTTCGAGGGCAGCACCACCACCGCCATCGGCCGCGCCGCCGCGATCAGCATCGCGACCATCGCGAGCAGGAACAGGAAAGGCGGGATGTGGCGCCGCACGCTCTGGCGCACGCCCATCGCCTCGCGCACGATCGACAGGCTGGCGTAGCGCAGCGCCAGCTTCTTCTTGCGCCGCAGCAGCCAGACATAGAGCAGAACCAGCAGCGGCATCGCCGCCAGGAGCCAGAGGAATTGAGGCCAGAGGAAGTTCATGCTGCCACCGCCTTGGGCTGGGACGAACCGGCGCGCACGCGGCGCTTGCGCATGTCGGCAAAGCGCACGATCGCTTCCACCAGATCGTCGTTGGTCGAGAGTTCGAGCGTGTCGACGCCGACCTTGGCCAGCGTCTCGCGCAGCGTGGTTTCGCGCTCGACGGCGAGGCGGGCGAAGCGCTTGCGGAAGGCCGCGTCGTGGGTGTCGACCCAGAGCTGCTCGCCCGTCTCGGCATCGGTGAGCGGCACCAGGCCGAGATCTGGCAGCTCCAGTTCGAGCGGATCGAAGAGCCTCACCGCCACCACCTCGTGGCGCCGCACCAGCTGCGCCAGGGCATGGTCCCAGCCGGGCTCGCTGAGGAAGTCGGACACGACGAACACCGTCGAGCGCCGCGGCATCAGCACGGCGGCGGACTTGAGCAGCTCGGCCAGCCGCGTCATGCCCTTTTGCTTCGGCTGGTCCTTCTGGCGCCCGCGGCGCTCCATCGCGTTCAGCAGGTACAGCACGTGGCGCCGGCCGGTGCGCGGCGGGATCACCGCCTCGACGTCATTGCCGTAGACCAGCGCGCCGACCCGGTTGCCGTGTCGCGTGAGCAGGCGCGCGATCACGCCGACGAAGCCGGCCGAGATCTCGCGCTTCGCCTTGCGGCCGGAGCCGAAGTCCACCGAGCGGCTCAGATCGAGGATGAACCAGGCGGCCATCTCCCGGTCTTCGGTGAAGACGCGCACGTGCGGCGTCTGCAGGCGGGCCGTGACGTTCCAGTCGATGTGGCGCACGTCGTCGTGATGCTGGTACTCGCGCAGGTCGGCCAGGTCCAGGCCGGTGCCGCGCATCAGCGTGCGGTAGTCGCCTTGCAGCAGGCCGTCGAGCCGGCGGATGACGGTCCATTCGAGCCGGCGCAGCGCGCGCTCGGTGCCGCTGGCCGCGGCCTCGGCCGCGAGCTGGGCGTCGTTGGCCGCCGGACGGCGGCTAGGCCACCAGCTTTTCATGTTCGAGCGGCTTGGCCGGCGGCGGGACGGCCCGCATGATGCGTTCGATCAGGCTGTCGGGCGTGAGGCCTTCGGAAAGGCCCTCGTAGGACAGCGTCACGCGGTGGCGCAGCACGTCGGGCACCAGGGAAGTCATGTCCTCGGGCAGCGCGTAGGTGCGGCCGCGCAGCAGCGCCAGTGCGCGCGCGCCCTCGGTCAGGTTGATGCTGGCGCGCGGGCTGGCGCCGTAGGTGATGAAGCGCCGCATGTCCTTCAGGCCATGGCGGTCGGGCGAGCGGGTGGCCGAGACCAGGCGGACCGCGTACTGGATCAGCGAAGGATCGACATACACCTGCCGCGCCTCGGCCTGCAGCGCCGCGAGCTGGTCGGTGGTCGCGACCGGGCTGGCCTCGACCAGGGGGCCGATCACGCGCTCGACGATCACGAACTCCTCCTCGTCGCTCGGGTAGTCGACCAGCACCTTCATCATGAAGCGGTCGACCTGCGCCTCGGGCAGCGGGTAGGTACCTTCGGTCTCGATCGGGTTCTGCGTCGCCATCACCAGGAAGGGACGGGGCACGCGGTGCGTCTCGCCGGCGATCGTGACCTGGCGCTCCTGCATCACCTCGAGCAGCGCGCTCTGCACCTTGGCGGGCGCGCGGTTGATCTCGTCTGCCAGCAGCAGGTTGGCGAACACGGGGCCCAGCGAGGTGCTGAACTCGCCGGTCTTCTGGTTGTAGATGCGCGTGCCCACCAGGTCGGCCGGCACCAGGTCGGGCGTGAACTGGATGCGCTTGAAGCGGCCGCGCACGGCGTCGGCCAGCGTCTTGACGGTGAGGGTCTTGGCCAGGCCCGGCACGCCTTCCACCAGCAGATGGCCACCCGCCAGCACCGCCACCATCACGCGTTCCAGGAAGCGGTCCTGGCCGACGACGACGCGCTTGACCTGATAGAGGATCTGCTCCATCAGCTCGGCGGTGGTGGCGGAAGGCGCGAGGGTGGGTTCGGTCTCTGTGCTCATGCGGTGCTTTCGGTGCTGGGCTGGAAAGGATGGCGATCAGAAGGGCGGCGAACCGGCGGCCGAGGCGGCGTTCTCGATCGGCACGGCAAACCCGATGCCGATGAAGGTGCGCTGCTGCGTCGGGTTGAGGATGGCGGTGACGATGCCGAGCACCTCGCCGTTCATGTTGACCAGCGGTCCGCCCGAGTTGCCCGGGTTGGCGGCCGCGTCGAACTGGATCAGGTTGCCCAGTTCCTGCTTGCCCTCGGGCGAGCGGAAGGAGCGCTTGAGGCCGGAGACCACGCCGGCCGAGACCGAGGGCCCGATGCCGAAGGGGAACCCGACCGCGGCCACCTGGTCGCCCGGCTGCAGGTCGGCGGTGGAGCGCATGACGGCCGGGATCAGGTCGTCGGGCAGCTTCTGTGCCTGCAGCACCGCGAGGTCGTTCTCGGGCTGCACGCCGGTGACGACCGCGGGCGCCTCGAGGCCGTCCGCGAACGTGACCCTGATCTTCTCGGAGCCCGCGACCACGTGCAGGTTTGTGAGGATGATGCCCTTGTCGACGATCACCACACCCGTGCCCACGCCGCGTTCGACCTCGCCCGGCGGCTCGTCGGCCTGTGCGTCCGGCGGCTTGCCCTTGGCCATATTGCGGCCGTGCTTCTGGAGCTGGGCCTCGGGGGTCTTCTTCTCGGGGCCGTAGCCCACCACCCGCACCACCGAGGGGCGGATGATCTCGGCGGCCTTGGCGGCCGGCGAGGGGAGGGTCGCCGTCTGCAGGGTACGCAGCACGGCCGCGTCGATGTCCTTCTGCGTGTACTGGCGCAAGTTCTGGCGCGGCCACAGCGCGACGCCGGTGGCGGCTGATCCGAGGCTGAGTGCCAGCAGCAGCGCGAAGCTGCGGCGACCGGGTTGCCAGCGTGATCTGGCGGCCGGCGGCTGAGCCGGAGCCGAGGCGCCGTCGGAGGCTTCGTCGGGCGGCTGCGGCGTCCCGCCATCGGCCGCGTCTTCGAGCGGCGTGCGGGGCGAGCGACTGTAAAAAGCTGGCCTTCGCATCGGGGCACCTCCGGCTAAAAAAGTCCACGCGTGAGGAGGCACGGTAGCACGCTTTCCGCGCCAGTGCATGCCTTCGGGCATCATCCGTCGATGGCCGTCTTCGTCGATACCCATTGCCACCTGGACGCGCCGGAATTCGGCGACGAGATGCCCGCGATCCGGGCGCGTGCAGCAGCGCGGAACGTGGCCCTGTGCGTGATTCCCGCGGTGGCCGCCGCCAACTTCGCAAGGGTGCGCGAACTCGCACACGCGCAGGATGACGCCTACGCGCTCGGCATCCATCCCATGTGCACCGGCGACGCAACTGACGAGCACCTGACGAAGCTCGAGGCCGAGCTGGCGGCGCGGCGCGACGATCCGCGCCTGGTGGCGGTGGGCGAGATCGGGCTCGACTTCTTCGTGCCGGGGCTCGACGCCGACAAGCAGGCACACTTCTTTCACACTCAGTTGCAGCTCGCGCGCAGGCACGGCTTGCCGGTGCTCATCCATGTGCGCCGCTCGGTGGACCAGGTGCTCAAGCACTTGCGCCAGGTGGCACCCGATGGACGCTGGCTGGGCATCGCCCATGCCTTCAACGGCAGCGCGCAGCAGGCGCAGGCCTGCATCGCGCTCGGCCTCAAGCTGGGCTTCGGCGGCGCCCTGACCTTCGAGCGAGCCCTGCAGCTGCGCCGGCTCGCCGTCGAGCTTCCGCTGGACGCCATCGTGCTGGAGACCGACTCCCCCGACATCCAGCCGCAGTGGCTCTACCGCACGCAGGCCCAGCGCGCGGCGGGCGAGCCGCAGGGGCGCAACGAGCCGGGCGAGCTGCCGCGCATCGCCGAGGTGCTGGCCGGCCTGCGAGGCATTGCGCCCGAGGCGCTCGCCGACGCCACCACGCGCAACGCTTTCTCGGCACTGCCGCGTCTCTCGGCGCTGATGGGCGCGTCGGTGGATCGCCTACGCCGCGCGTAGGCGAAGGGCGCGTGTTGTGCGGCGGTGCTTTTGGCACGCGCTTCCGGTGTCATCCTTGACCTTCGAGTGACCGTTGCAAGACGGTGGCAAGTTCGTCACTCCAACATCCAAAGGAGCTCCCCCTCATGAACACAACATCGATCCGCCTCATCCCCGCCGCGCTGGCGCTGGCTTTGGCGTCCATGGCCCTGTCGGCCGCCGCCCAGACCCAGCCCGTCCAGCCCGCCGAGCCGACCACGGTCCAGAAGGCGGAGAACGCCGGCGAGAAAGCCTGGGACGCGACCAAGAGCGGCACCAAGAAGGCGGTGAACGCCACCGAGAGCGGTGCCAAGAAGGCCTGGCACGCCACCAAGCGCGGCACGAAGAAAGCCGTGCACGCGACCGGCAACGCCGCCGGCAAGGCCGGCACGGCGGTGAGCAATACCGCGAGCACGGCCGCCGAAAAGACCCGCCAGACGGGCGACAAGATCGGCGAGAAGATCCCGGGCACGCCGCAGAACGAAGCCGCGAAGAAGCCCTGATGCCGCTTGACGGCCCGCAAAGCAAAACCCGCCGACGGCGGGTTTTTTACTTCTATGCTCGCGAGTGTGACGGATCGACGCGACGAGCCCCCGGACCCAATGCACGCAGTACTCACGGGCTTGGCACCGATCGTGTCGGAAGTCACGGTGCTGTTGATTCTCGGCAGCTTCCCGAGCGCGCGGTCCATCGCGCAGGGGCAGTATTATGCGCACCCGCAAAATCAGTTCTGGAGAATCTTGCAAGCCATCTGGCCCGACAGCCCACTGCCCATCGGGCCCGACAGCTATCGAAAGCGTAGCGATTGGCTGCTCGCACGCGGGCTCGGCGTGTGGGACGTGTACGCGCGCTGCCGGCGCGAGGGCAGCCTCGATTCGGCGATCCGCGACGCCGTCGTCAACGACATCGCGGGCCTGCGGCTGCCGGCGCTTGCCGGCATCGCGCACAACGGCGGCGAAAGCTTCAGGCACGCGCGGCACACGCGCACGCTGGGCGTGCCGGTGCATCGGCTGCCATCGTCCAGCGCGGCGCATGCTTCCTGCAGCTTCGAATGCAAGGCGGCGGCATGGCGCGAGGTGATCGCGCAGCACCTGCCCGTCCCATGAAGCGCGCCTTGCCTGAGGTCAACTTCTCCGACTTCGGGGACGTGCGCTACCTGCACTTGGGCACCGAGTGGGTCCAGGGCTCGATGAAGCTGGATGCGCCTTTCGAGATCGAGCTCGAGTACGTGCAGCGCATGATGGCCTGGCTGCTCTTCGCCGAACCGGCCGAGGTGCCGAAGCGCCATGCCATGCAGCTGGGCCTGGGTGCGGGCAGCCTCACCAAGTTCTGCCGCAAGGCGCTGCGCATGCGCACCACCGCGATCGAGCTCAACCCGCAGGTGGTGGCGGCCTGCCGCGGCTGGTTCAAGCTGCCGGCCGACGATGCCAAGCTGCGCGTGGTGGTTGCCGATGCGCAGACCGAGATCCGCAAGCCCGCATGGCTGGGCAGCGTCGACGCGCTGCAGGTCGACCTCTACGACCATGAGGCCGCGGCGCCAGTGCTCGACAGCGAGGACTTCTACGCCGACTGCCGCCGGCTGCTGACCGAGGGTGGCTGCATGACGGTCAATCTCTTCGGCCGCTCCTCGAGCTACGAGCGCAGCCTCGACAAGATCGCTGCCGCTTTCGGCGAAGACGCGCTGTGGGCTTTCCGGCCCACGCGCGAGGGCAACACCATCGTGCTGGCCCAGCGCAGCCCGAGCCGGCCCAAGCGCGCGGCGCTTGCCGAGCGCGCGCAAAGCATCCAGACTCGCTGGGCCTTGCCCGCGCCCAAGTGGCTGCGGGTGTTCAAACCGATCGCAGACCGATGAACGCAGCGACCTCTCCCGCCTCCGCGTCCGCCGCTCGCCACGAAGGGCCGCTCAATCTGCGGCACCTGATCGAGTGGCTCGCCAAGGATCGCGTGATCTCGCCCGAGGAGGCCAAGCGGACGATGGCGCGCTGTGCCCAGGCCGAGAGCCGGCAGCCGCCGCTGGTGCGGCTGGCCAATGTGGCGATGACGCGCCAGGGCGACGGCAAGCCGCTCGACCTGGAGATGCTGACGGAATGGCTGGCCGGCCGTGCCGGCCTCGCGTACCTGCGCATCGATCCGCTGCGCGTCGACGTCGGCAAGGTGGCCGACACCATGAGCGCGGCCTATGCCGAGCGCCACAAGGTGCTGCCGGTGCAGGTGACGCCGGCCGAGGTGGTGGTGGCCACCGCCGAGCCTTTCCTCACCGACTGGATCGCCGAAGTCGAGCGGCAGGCGCGCCGCCCGGTGCGGCGCGTGGTCGCGAATCCGACGGACATCCAGCGCTACACGGCCGAGTTCTTCTCGCTCGCCAAGTCGGTGCGCGCGGCGCAGAAGGCCGGCGGCAACGCGGGCAGCGCGAGCTTCGAGCAGCTGGTCGAGCTGGGCAAGAGCAACAAGCAGCTCGACGCCAACGACCAGAGCGTGGTGCAGGTGGTGGACTGGCTGTGGCAGTACGCCTTCGACCAGCGCGCCAGCGACATCCACCTGGAGCCGCGGCGCGAGCAGGGCGTGATCCGCTTCCGCATCGACGGCGTGCTGCACCCGGCCTACCAGATGCCGATGGGCGTGATGAACGCGATGGTCTCGCGCATCAAGCTGCTGGGCCGCATGGACGTGGTCGAGAAGCGCCGCCCGCTCGACGGCCGCATCAAGACCCGCAACATGCGCGGCGACGAGGTCGAAATGCGTCTGTCGACGCTGCCCACCGCCTTCGGCGAAAAGATGGTGATGCGCATCTTCGACCCCGACACCGCGGTGAAGGACCTCGACGCGCTCGGCTTCGCCCAGCACGACGCGAAGCGCTGGGAGCAGCTGGTGACGCGGCCGCACGGGATCATCCTCGTCACCGGGCCGACCGGCTCGGGCAAGACCACCACGCTGTACTCGACGCTCAAGCGGGTGGCGACGGAAGAGGTCAACGTCAGCACCGTGGAAGACCCGATCGAGATGATCGAGCCCTCCTTCAACCAGACGCAGGTGCAGCCGCAGCTGGACTTCGGCTTCATCGAGGGCCTGCGCGCGCTGATGCGGCAGGACCCGGACATCATCATGGTGGGCGAGGTCCGCGACCTCGCCACCGCCGAAATGGCGGTCCAGGCCGCGCTCACCGGGCACCTGGTGTTCAGCACCCTGCACACCAACGATGCGCCCAGCGCCATCACCCGGCTGATGGAGCTGGGCGTGCCCAACTACCTCATCAACGCCACCATGCTCGGCGTGCTGGCGCAGCGCCTGGTGCGCACTCTCTGCCCGCATTGCAAGACGCCCGACGAGAGCGTCACGCGCGAGCAGCTCGGTGCCTTCGTCAAGCCCTGGCAGATCACCGGCTCGGTGCGCGCGTACAAGCCGGTCGGCTGCGTCGACTGCCGCATGACGGGCTATCGCGGCCGCATGGGCCTCTACGAACTGCTCACCGTCAGCGAGCCCTTCAAGACCCTGGTCGACAAGGAGCCGAACGTCGGCGCGCTGCGGCACCAGGCCGTGGCCGACGGCATGCGGCCGCTGCGGCTGGCCGGCGCCCTGCGCGTCGCCGAAGGGTTGACCACCGTGGACGAAGTCCTGAGCGCTACGCCGCCGCTCGAATAGGGCCTCCGGCGCTCGAAATACAGCGCCCGGGCGCAGGTCGCGCCCCGGGATAACCCTAGCTTCACGTTAGGTGATTCCCACATCGAACCTGACCTACAGCTGACTCAAAATCCGCTGTTCGAAATTTTCGAGGGGACACTTCGTGAAGATCAAAAGTCAGAAGGACTTTTTCGCGGGTCTGATGTTCACCGTCGTCGGCATTGCCTTCGCGTGGGGAGCGACGACCTACAACGTGGGCACCGGCGCCCGCATGGGACCGGGCTACTTTCCGATGATGCTCGGCATCCTGCTGGGCGTGCTGGGCGCCATCGTCATCTTCGGCGCGCTCACCATCGAGACGGTGGACGGCGAGCGGGTGGGCAGCATCGCCTGGCGGCCGCTGGGCTACATCATCGGCGCCAATCTCGTCTTCGGCATCCTGCTGGGCGGCCTGCCCAGCATCGGCTTGCCGGCCATGGGCCTGATCGCCGCGATCTACGCGCTGGTGCTGATCGCCGGCCTCGCGGGCGAGCAGTACCAAATCAAGTCCAGCCTGATCCTCGCCACCATCCTGGCGGTGGGGAGCTACGTTGCCTTCGTGGTCCTGCTCAAGCTGCAGTTCCAGGTCTGGCCCACCTTCATCACCGGCTGAGAGAGACAACATCATGGATCTCGTCAACAACCTCACCATCGGGTTCACCGCGGCCTTCACGCTGCAGAACCTCATCTACGCCTTCGTCGGCTGCCTGCTGGGCACGCTGATCGGCGTGCTGCCGGGCATCGGCCCGGTCGCCACCATCGCCATGCTGCTGCCGGCCACCTACGCGCTGCCGCCGGTGGCTGCGCTGATCATGCTGGCCGGCATCTACTACGGCTCGCAGTACGGCGGCTCCACCACCGCGATCCTGGTCAACCTGCCGGGCGAGTCCTCCTCGGTGGTGACCGTCATCGACGGCCACCAGATGGCCAAGCAGGGGAGAGGAGGGGCCGCGCTCGCGGCCGCCGGCCTGGGCTCCTTCTTCGCCGGCTGCGTGGGCACGCTCATCCTGGCCGCCTTCGCGCCGCCGCTGACTGAATTGGCCTTCAAGTTCGGCCCGGCCGAGTACTTCTCGCTGATGGTGCTGGGCCTGATCGGTGCCGTGGTGCTGGCCTCGGGCTCGCTGCTCAAGGCGATCTGCATGATCGTGCTGGGCCTGCTGATCGGCCTGGTCGGCACCGACGTCAACTCGGGCGTCGCGCGCTACAGCTTCGACATTCCGGAGCTGACCGACGGCATCGGCTTCATCGTGATCGCGATGGGTGTGTTCGGCTATGGCGAGATCATCTCCAACCTCTCGCGCCCCGAAGAAGACCGCCAGGTCTTCACCTCCGAAGTGCACCACCTCTGGCCCACCAAGGAAGACTTCAAGAACATGACGCCGGCGGTGCTGCGCGGCACCACGCTGGGTTGCGCGCTGGGCATCCTGCCGGGCGGCGGCGCGCTGCTGTCGGCCTTCGCGGCCTACACGCTCGAGAAGAAGATGCGGCTCAAGGCCGGCGAGATCCCGTTCGGCAAGGGCAACATCCGCGGCGTCGCCGGCCCCGAGGCCGCCAACAACGCCGGCGCGCAGACCTCCTTCATCCCGCTGCTCACGCTGGGCATTCCGCCCAACCCCGTGATGGCGCTGATGGTCGGCGCCATGACCATCCACAACATCCAGCCGGGCCCGCAGGTGATGACCAGCAACCCCGAGCTGTTCTGGGGCCTGATCGCTTCCATGTGGATCGGCAACCTCATGCTGATCATCCTGAACCTGCCGCTGATCGGCATCTGGATCAAGCTGCTGTCCATTCCTTACCGCTGGCTGTTTCCGGCCATCGTGCTGTTCTGCGCGATCGGCGTGTACTCGACCAACAACAACACCTTCGACGTCTGGATGGTCGCGATCTTCGGTGTCATCGGCTACCTGTTCATCAAGCTGGGCTGCGAGCCGGCGCCGCTGCTGCTCGGGCTGATCCTCGGCCCGATGATGGAAGAGAACCTGCGGCGCGCGCTGCTGTTGTCGCGCGGGACCTGGAGCGTGTTCGTCACGCGCCCGATCTCGGCCGGCTTGCTGGCCGCCGCCGCGCTGATGGTCGTGATCGTGCTGCTGCCGGCCGTGAAATCGAAGCGCGAAGAGGCCTTCGTCGAGGAATAGGCGCCTTCCAAGGCTGCGCGCCACGCAAAGGCCGCCTGCGGGCGGCCTTTGCGCTTGTGCGGTACCGGCGCAGAGGCGTCAGAATCGGAGGCATGAAAATGAAAAGATCCTCCTTCCTGCGCGCCGGCACCCTGGCGTTGTGCGCGGCAGCATGGAGCGCCGCCTGGCCGCAGCAGGCCTATCCCGGCAAGCCCATCCGGCTGATCGTGCCTTTCCCGGCAGGGGGCGCGACCGATCTCTTCGCGCGCACGCTGTCGCAGAAGATGGGCGAGAAGCTGGGCACGACGCTGGTCATCGACAACAAGCCGGGTGCCGGCGGCGCCATCGGCTCCGACCTCGCGGCCAAGGCGCCGGCCGACGGCTACACGCTGCTGCTGGCCACCACCAGCACGCATTCGATCGGCCCCTCCGTCAATGCGAAGCTGCCCTACGACACGGTGCGCGACTTCACGCCCATCGCGCACGTGGGCGACGCGCCCAGCATCATGCTCGTGCCCAACAGCTCGCCGGCGAAGACGGTGCGCGAATGGATCGAGTACGCGAAGAAGAACCCCGGCAAGCTCAACTACGCCTCCAGCGGCAACGGCACCATCGTTCAGCTCACGGCGGAGCTCTTCAAGGCGCAGGCCGGCGTGTTCGTCACGCACATCCCGTACAAGGGCACGGCGCTGGCAATCCCCGACCTGATCAGCGGCAAGATCGACGTGCTCTTCGACGCGCTGCCCACCGGCATGCCGCACGTGCGCGAAGGGCGGCTGCGTGCCCTGGGCGTGACCTCGCTGAAGCGCAGTCCGCTGGCACCCGAGCTGCCGGCCATCGCCGACGTGCTGCCCGGCTTCGAGTCGAACACCTGGTTCGGCCTCTATGGCCCGAAGGGCCTTCCCTCCGATCTCGTGGCGCGCGTGAATGCCGCGGCCAACGAGGCGGTGAGCGACCCCGAGGTGCGCGACAAGCTCTCCCGGCTCGGCATCACGCCGGCCACCGGTACGCCCGCGCAGTTCGCGGCGATGGTGGCGCAGGACGCCGCCAAGTGGAAGAAGATCATCATCGAACGCAAGATCGTCAGCGACTGAAACCATGAAATTCGACTACGCCAACCCCTACACCTCCACCCGCATCCCCGTCTTCGCCCGCAACGTCGTCTCGACCTCGCATCCATTGGCCGCCCAGGCCGGCCTGCGCATCCTTCAACAGGGCGGCAATGCGGTCGACGCTGCCGTCGCCACGGCGGCCGTGATGACCCTGGTCGAGCCCGTCAGCAACGGTCTGGGGAGCGATGCATTCTGCATCCTGTGGGACGGCGAGCGGCTGCATGGACTCAATGCCTCCGGCTGCTCGCCGGCAGCCTGGACCCCCGAGTACTTCCAGCGCAAGTACGGCAAGGACGCCGCCGCGCCGCCGCAGCGCGGCATCGATTCGGTGAGCGTGCCCGGCGCCGTGGGCAGCTGGGTCGCGTTGTCCGAGCACTTCGGCAAGCTGCCCTTCGGGGACCTGATGGCGCCGGCCATCGAGATCGCCGAGCGCGGCTATCTGGTGCCCCCTGTCGTGCAGCAGAAATGGGCAGCCGCCACGCCGATCCTGCAATCGCAGCCCGGCTTCGCCGAGGCCTTCCTGCCCTGGGGCCGCGCCCCCGAGATCGGCGAGCTGTTCCGCTTCCCGGCCGCGGCGCGCGCGCTGAAGGCCATCGCCGCCACCAAGGGCGACGCCTTCTACAGCGGCGAGATTGCCGAGGCGATCGAGAAGTTCTCGTCCGCCCACGGCGGCAGTCTCAAGGTCCGCGACCTGGCCAACTGGAAGCCCGAATGGGCGGCGCCGATCGCGCAGGACTACCGCGGCTACTCGGTGCACGAGATGCCGCCCAACGGCCAGGGCATCGCCGCGCTGATCGCGCTGGGCATCCTGCAGAACTTCGACATGGCCTCGATGCCGCCCGATTCGGTGGCCTCGCAGCACCTGCAGATCGAGGCGATGAAGCTGGCCTTCGCCGACACCTACCGCTACGTGTCCGACCCATCGTCGATGGAGGTGTCCCCGCTGCAAATGCTCGATGGCGCCTATCTCGCCTCCCGTGCCAGACTCATCGACGTGAACAAGGCACAGGACTTCAAGGCCGGCAACCCCGTCAAGGGCGGCACCATCTACCTCACCGCGGCCGACGAGAACGGCATGATGGTGAGCTTCATCCAGAGCAACTTCATGGGCTTCGGTTCCGGCTGCGTGGAGCCGTCCTTCGGCATCAGCCTGCAGAACCGCGGCCACGGCTTCAGCCTGAATGCCAACAGCCCCAACGTCGTCGAGCCGCGCAAGCGCCCCTTCCACACCATCATCCCGGCCTTCCTCACGAAGGACGGCCAGCCGGTGATGAGCTTCGGCGTGATGGGCGGCAACATGCAGCCGCAGGGGCACATGCAGACCCTGGTGCGCATGCTGGACCACGGCCAGAACCCGCAGGCGGCCTGCGACGCGCCGCGCTGGCGCTTCAACCAGGGACTGGCGATCAACGCCGAAGGGACGATGAAGCCCGATGTCGTGCAAGGCCTCGGCGCACTCGGCCACCAGGTCGAGGTCATCCAGGACTCCTATTTCGACTTCGGCGCCGGCCAGTTCATCTGGCGTGCCGGCGACCCGTCGGTCGAAGGCTACGTGGCCGCGAGCGACGCGCGCCGCGACGGCCTCGCCGCAGGGTTCTGATCCCCGATGTCCTCCGTGCAGGCCGTCGCCGCGGGGCAGGTCCACGAGCCCAAGCGCATCGGGCCCGGGCTGGCGCTCGCCTCGCTCGGCGCCATCGCCTTCAGCGGCAAGGCCATCATCGTCAAGCTGGCCTATCGCTACGGGGTGGACGCGGTCACGCTGATCATGCTGCGCATGCTGTTCGCGCTGCCGCTGTTCGCGCTCATGGCGTGGTGGGCCGGGCGCGGCAAGCCGGCACTGACGCGGCGCGACTGGACGGGCGTGATCGGCCTGGGTTTCTCGGGCTACTACCTTTCCAGCTTCCTGGACTTCGCCGGCCTGGCCTACATCACGGCCAGCCTGGAGCGGCTGATCCTCTACCTCAACCCGACGCTGGTGCTGCTGTTCGGCTGGATCGTGTATCGCCGCCGGATCTCCCGCTGGCAGGCGGCCGGCATGGCGATCAGCTACGCGGGCGTGCTGCTGGTCTTCGGCCACGAGCTGCAGATGGGCCAGGGCGCGGCGGCCGCCTGGGGCACCTCGCTCGTCTTCCTGAGCGCGGTGAGCTATGCGGTCTACCTCGTGGCCAGCGGCGAGTTCGTCAAGCGCCTCGGATCGCTGCGCCTCGTGGGGCTCGCGACCAGCGTGGCCTGCGTGCTGTGCATCGCGCAGTTCCTGCTGCTGCGGCCGGTGGAAACCGCCTTCCAGGTGGCGCCCGAGGTGATCTGGCTGTCGGTGCTCAACGCCGTCGTGTGCACCGCTCTGCCGGTGCTCGCCGTGATGATGGCCATCGAGCGCATCGGGCCCGCGATTGCCGCGCAGACCGGCATGATCGGTCCGATGTCGACCATCCTGATGGGCGTGCTGATCCTCGGCGAGCCTTTCACCGCGTGGATCGCGGCCGGCACCGTGCTGGTGATCGCCGGCATCTTTGTCTTCACACGTACAGGGCGCTGACCGCCCGAAGGAAATCGACCATGGATCTCGGAATCTCAGGCAGGACGGCGCTGGTTTGCGGCGCCAGCAAGGGGCTCGGCTACGGCTGCGCCGAGGCGCTGGTGCGCGAGGGCGTCAACGTGCTGATCGTGGCGCGTGGCGCCGAGGCGCTGGCGGAAGCGGCGAAGAAGCTGGAAGCGGCGGCCACGGTCCACGGGAGCGCAGTCAAGCCCTGGGTGCGGCAGGTGGCCGCAGACATCACGACGGTCGAAGGCCGCGCCGCGGCCTTCGCGCTGCACAAGGATTTCGACATCGTCGTCACCAACGCCGGCGGCCCGCCCCCCGGCGATTTCCGCGACTGGGACCGCGAGGCCTGGATCCGGGCGGTCGACGCCAACATGCTCACGCCCATCGAGCTGATCAAGGCCACCGTCGACGGCATGGCGGCGCGGGGCTTCGGGCGCATCGTCAACATCACCTCCAGCTCGGTGAAAGCGCCGATCGACATCCTGGGGTTGTCCAACGGCGCGCGCAGCGGGCTCACCGGCTTCGTCGCAGGCGTGGCGCGCAGCGGCATCGCGGCCAAGGGCGTGACCCTCAACAACCTGCTGCCGGGCTCCTTCGACACCGACCGCCTGAAGGGCACCATGGCCGGCGCCGCCAGGAAGTCCGGTCAGGACTTCGACACCGTGTGGGAAAGCCGCAAGAAGAACATTCCGGCGAAGCGCTTCGGCACGCCGGAGGAGTTCGGCGCGATCTGCGCGTTCTTGTGCAGCGTGCAGGCCGGCTACCTCACCGGGCAGAACATCCTGGCCGATGGCGGCGCCTACCCGGGCACTTACTGAGTCACCGGCGCGAAGACACCCAGATCCCGCCCACGATGAGCGCGAAAGCGCCGCCGTGGTACCAGTGCGGCAGCTCCTTCAGGAAGGCGGCCGACATCAGCGCGGCGAACAGCGGCGTGAGGTTGCTGAAGAAGCCGGCCACCTGCGGACCGGCGCGCTGCACGCCGGCGCCCCAGCAGCGGTAGGCCAGGATGGCGGGCCCGAGCACGATGAAGGCCAACGCGGCGGCCAGTGTCCAGCCGCCGTCGACATGCCCGTCGGAAAGCGCCCATTCGCCGGCCGCGAAGGCGCCCGACCAGGCCATGCCGAACACCAGCTGTGCCATCAGGAAGAAGGACCAGTCCTGGCGCACGGCCGCAGGCTCGCGCGTGCCCGCGAGCATCCAGCTGTAGAAGGCCCACGAGATCGTGGCCAGCATCATGTAGAGATCGCCGGGCACCAGCCGCAAGGCCAGCAGCTCGCTCCAGCGGCCCCGGCTCAGCACGAGCAGCACGCCCAGCATCGAGAGCGCGGCACCGGCGATTTCTTGCGGGCGCACGCGGGCGCCGAAGAACAGCATGCCGGTCGCGAGCATCCACAGCGGCATGCTGGAGCCGACCAGCGTGACGTTGATCGGCGTCGAGGTCTGCAGCGCGAGGTACTGCAGCGCGTTGTAGCAGCCGATGCCGAGCAGGCCGAGCAGCGCATAGCGCTTCCAGTGCAGCCACAGCGGGCTTTCGCGGCGCAGCACCGCAAACGCGACGGGCAGCAGCAGCACGAAGGCGAGCAGCCAGCGAATGAAGTTCAGGGTCATCGGCGAGACCAGCTCGCGCACCACGCGGCCGACCACTGCATTGCCGGCCCAGAGCAGCGGCGGCAGCGTGAGCAGCAGGGCGGTGGAAGGCGTGAGGCGCTGGGTCATGGACAGGAGAAGGTGCCGGAGGGGGGCCGAGAATACCTGTGTTCGGCGCCGGCTTTGCAGGCTGTCTACGATGTGCAGCTTTCGTGCATGCCCATTCGAAGCAAAGGAAAGCCATGACCCGCAGCAAAGCCGTTCGCATCGATCGCAATGGCGGTCCCGAGGAACTGAAGATCGTCGAGGTCGAGGTCGGCGAACCCGGCCCGGGCGAAATCCGCATTCGCCACCATGCGGTCGGCCTCAATTTCATCGACATCTACCAACGCAGCGGCCTCTATGGCCTGCCGGTGCCCTTACAGCTCGGCATGGAAGCTGCCGGTGTGGTCGAGGCGGTGGGCGAAGGCGTCGTGCACCTGAAGGCCGGTGACCGCGCCGCCTATGCCAGCCAGCCGCCCGGCGCTTACAGCGAGCTGCGCGTGATGCCGGCAAAGAACGTCTGCAAGCTCCCCGACGCGATCTCCTTCGAGACCGGCGCGGCCATGATGCTCAAGGGCCTGACCGCGCAGTACCTGCTCAAGAAGACGCTGCCTGCCGAGGGCCTGCAGCCCGGGGATTTCATCCTCTTCCACGCGGCCGCCGGCGGCGTCGGCCTGATCGCCTGCCAGTGGGCCAAGGCGCTGGGGCTGCAACTCATCGGCACCGCCGGCACCGACGCCAAGTGCAAGCTGGCGCTGGAGCACGGCGCCGCGCACGCGATCAACTACAGCACCGAGAACTTCGCCGAGCGCGTCAAGGAGATCACGGGCGGCAAGGGTGTGAAGGTGGTCTACGACTCGGTGGGCAAGGACACCTTCGAGGGCTCGCTGAACTGCCTGCGGCCCTTCGGCCTGCTGGCGATCTTCGGCAACGGCTCGGGCCCGGTGCCGCCGGTCAACCTCGGCGTGCTCGCCTCCAAGGGGTCGCTCTACATCACACGGCCCACGCTGTTCACGCACATTGCGACGCGCGAGAGCACGCAGGCGATGGCCGATGACCTGTTCGCGGCAGTGACCAGCGGTGCCGTGAAGATCCCGATCGCGCAGCGCTATCCGCTGGCCGAGGTGCAGCAGGCGCACCGCGATCTCGAGGCGCGCAAGACCACGGGCTGCACCATCCTCACGCTGTAAAAAGAATCTTCACTCGATCGGACTGAGGCGCGAATCGCGCACGCGGGTGCGCGACAGCGCGCCGGCCGAGTCGAGGATCGGGTAGGCGATCGAGCAGATGTGGGAGTTGATGCGCTTGAGCTCGCTGATCAGGTCGATGTGCAGCGAGCTGGTCTCGATGCTGGAGGCGGTCTGCTCCGACAGCCGCTCCAGGTGCGTGGAGGCATAGGCGCGCTCCAGGTCGCGGAAGCGTGCCTTCTCCTCCAGCAGCTTCTGGGCGTCGCGCACGTTGGCGTTGAGGAACACGCTCATGGAGAGGCGCAGGTTGGCGAGCAGCCGCTCGTGCAGCTCGATGATCTCGCGCATGCCGGCGGCCGAGAAGTTGCGCTGCTTCTTGATCTTCTTGTCCTCGATGTCGATGATCACCCGCTCGATGATGTCGCCGATCTGCTCCATGTTGATGGTGAAGCTGATGATGTCGGTCCAGCGCCGGCTCTCCTCCTCGCCCAGCGCCTCGCGCGAGATCTTGGTCAGGTAGTACTTGATCGCCGAGTAGAGCTCGTCGACCGTGTCGTCGAGCTTGCGCAGCTCGGCCGCCAGCCGCAGGTCGTTGTCGCGGATGACCTTGAGCATGCCGATCAGCATGGTCTCGACCACGTCGGCCTGGTGCAGGGCCTCGCGCGCGGCGTTGGAGATCGCCAGCGTGGGCGTGGACAGGGCAGAGGGGTCGAGGTGCCGCGGCCGCTGCATGGCGGCGGACTCCGTCGACACCGGCAGCAGCCGGGCCACCAGCCGCGCGACCAGGTCGGTGAGCCCGATGAAGCCGATGCTGATGACCAGGTTGAAGCCCAGGTGAAACAGCACCACCAGCTGCGTGGCGTCCGAGATGTAGGGCCGGGCCTCGCGCAGGTAGAGGCCGACGAAGGGCGCCGCGATCGCCACGCCCAACACCTTGAAGAGCAGGTTGCCGACGGTGACCTGGCGCACTGCGATGGCCGATTTCGCGGTGGTCAGCACCGCCAGCAGGCCGCTGCCCAGGTTGGCGCCCAGCACCAGGCCGAGCGCCACGTCCAGCGGCACCACGCTGGAGCTGGCCATGGCCGCCACCAGCAGCACCACCGCCAGGCTGGAGTAGGCCGCGATCGCCAGCGCGGCGCCGATGGTGATCTCCAGCAGTACGTCGCTGCCGAGCGAGGCCAGGAGCTCCAGCACCGCGGGCGATGAGAACAGCGGGCCGGTGGCCTCGACCACCAGCTGCAGCGCCAGCAGCATCAGGCCGAGGCCGATCAGCACCCGCCCGACGCGCCCCGCCACGGTCGAGCCGCGCGTGATGAAGAGCACCACGCCGACGAAGATGAAAAGCGGCGACAGCCAGGAGAGGTCGGCCGAGAACAGCACCGACATCAGCGCCGTGCCGACGTCGGCCCCACGCATCACGGCCAGGGCGGCCGGCAACGCCACCAGGCCCTGGCCGACGAAGGACGAGGTCATGAGCGAGGTGGCAGTGCTCGATTGCACCAGCGCCGTCACGCCGACGCCGGAGAGCGCGGCCGTGAAGCGGTTGCGCATGCTGTGCACCAGGATCTTGCGCAGGTTGGCGCCGAAGACGCGCAGCACGCCGGTGCGGACGAGATGGGTTCCCCATACCAGCAGCGCGACGGCGGCCAGCAGATTCAAGAGATGCTTCATGGGATGCGATGACTATACGCGCCGCCATGAGCCTTTCAATCGATCAGCATGCCTTGGTCGTGGAAGGGATAGGGCCCTTCGAAGCTGCCGCTCGCGGCCAGGTGCGTGACCAGCCGGCCGCCGTCCCACGCGTGGATGCGGAAGCCGGGCGGCTCCAGCATCCAGGCCGAGGACGCGTCGGGCGAGAGGTCGAGCATGACCTGGTGCGCGGGGGATGGCGAGGTCGAGGCGATGCTGCCGCCGAAGCGCACGTCGATCGCGCGATGCAGGTGGCCGCAGATCACGCGCTCGACGTTCGGATGGCGGGCGACCAGCGCCTCGAGCGCGGCGGCGCCTTGTAGCAGGCCGATCTCGTCCATGTGGCCGATGAGCGTGGCGAAAGGCGGGTGGTGCATGGCGATCACCACCGGCTCGCCGCGATGGAGATCGAGCTGCGCTTCGAGCCAGGCCAGGCGCTGTTCGCACAAGGTGCCATGGCTGTGGCCGGGCACGCAGGTGTCGAGCGCGAGCAGCCACAGCGCGCCGACCTGCACCGCGTATTGGACGAAGCCCTCGCCGCCCAGGTAGCCATGCCCTGGAAAGCTGCGGCGCAGCTGATCGCGGTCATCGTGGTTGCCCGGCATCAGGTACACCGGCATCGGAAGCGGTGCCAGTAGTTCGTCGAGATGGGCGTACTCGGGCGCGCGCCCGAAATCGCTGAGGTCGCCGGTGATCACCACGGCGGTGGGCGACTGCCTGAGCTGCAGGATGGATTGGACGGCGCGCCGCAGGTACGGCGCGGTGTCGAGCCGCCCGTAGGCGAGGCGGCCGGGTTCGCGGATGTGCAGATCGCTGAGCTGGACGAGAAGGCTGGTCATGCGGCGGACTCCTGCGGGTTCATGGGTGCAACTTCGGCTGCCGGGCGAGCGCCTTCCGGCGGCCGGGCGGCGCTCATCAGGCGTGCGGGCTCGATCCGGATGCCGACACTGTCGCCGGCGCGAAAGGCGCTGTCGCGGCCCACGTCGGCCACGAGCGGCGGCTGCCCTTCGGCGCGCAGGCGGAGCTGGACGCGGTCGCCGAGAAAGGTGCGCTGCTCGACGCGGGCCTCGCCCCAGCCGGCCTGCGGCGGGCCGACCTCGATGTCCTCGGGGCGCACCAGCAGCGCGTCGTGGTCCCGCCACGCCATGGGGCAATCGATGCAGGCGCCGCCGATGTGCAGCACACCCTGGCGGACGGCCTCGGGCGTGCGTTCCAGGCGATTCACGCGGCCGAGGAACTCGGCCACGAAGGAATGCTGCGGCGACCGGTAAAGCGTTTCGCCGTGCCCGATCTGCACGATGCGGCCGGCGCTCATCACCGCCAGCCGGTCGGCGATCGCCATCGCCTCCTGCTGGTCATGCGTGACGTGGATGGCCGTGATGTGCAGCCGCCGCAGCAGCTCGGCCAGCTCATCGCGCAGCGACTCCTTCAGCTTGGCGTCGAGGGCCGCCAGCGGCTCGTCCAGCAGCAGCACGCGCGGACGCACCGCCACCGCGCGCGCCAGCGCCACGCGCTGGCGCTGGCCGCCCGACAGTTCGGCGGGGCGCTTCTTCTCGAGCCCTCCGAGCCGCGTGAGCTCGATCAGCTCGCCGACCTGGCGGCGTTCCTCGGCCGCCGCCACGCCGCGGATGCGCAAGCCGTAGCCGATGTTCGCTTCCACCGTCATCTGCGGAAAGAGGGCGTAGCTCTGGAACACCATGCCGACGCCGCGCTGCTCCACCGGCCGCTGCGTGACCTCCTGCCCGCCGAAGAGGATGCGGCCGCCCGCATCGGGCGATTCCAGGCCGGCGATCAGGCGCAGCAGGGTGGTCTTGCCGCAGCCGGAGGGGCCGAGCAGCGCGAGGACTTCGCCGGGCTCGACGTGCAGCGTGGTCGGCTGCAGGCCGCGCGTGCCGTCGGCGTAGGTCTTGGCGACGCCGAGGACGTCGACCGGGATGCGCTCAAGTTCCATGGTGTTTCTGGACCTGGTGAGCCAGGTATTGCAGGCCCCACAGGACCGGCAGGATGACGATGAAGAAGACCAGCGTGTAGGCCGAGCCGATTTCCAGGCGCATCGACGCATAGCTGTCGGCCAGCCCGACGGGCAGGGTGCGCGTCAGGGGCGTGTGCAGCATCCAGGTGAGATTGAACTCGCCGACCGACAGCGTGAAGACCATCAGGCTGCCGGCCACGATGGCCGGGAACACGGCAGGCACCAGCACGCCGAGGAAACGCTGGCGGAAGTTGGCGCCGAGCGAGCGCGCAGCCTCCTCCAGCGCGCGCAGCTCCTCGCGCTGAAAGGCCGAGCCGACGGTGCGCACCATGAAGGGCAGCGTGAACACGACATGGCCCACGAGGATGAAGGCGAAGCTCTGGCGGAAGGCGGTGAGCTGGCCGTAGGCCAGGATCAGCGCGAGCGCCGTGGCGAGCCCGGGCACGGCCACCGGCAGCGTCAGCAGCTCCTCGAAGAAGCGCGCGCTGCGCGTGCGGCTGCGCGCCAGCGCGTAGGCGCAGGGCACGCCGAGCAGCAGCGTGCCGATCACACAGCCCAGTGCCAGTGCGATCGACCAGCCGACGGTGCTGCCGTAAACCTCCCAGACTTCTTGGAGCCAGCGCAGGGTCAGGCCGCTCTTCAGGCCCGCGCTGTAGTTGTTGACCAGGCCGGCCATGACCGACAGCAGCATCGGCGCGAGCATGAACAGGCTCACGAGCAGCGTGATGCTCAGCAGGAAGGGGGCGGGCGTCGTGGTGGTGCGCATGGTGGGCTGCCTATCGCGTGGGATCGGCGCCGAAGTGACGGGCCATGAACAGGACCGCCCAGGTCACGAGGCCGAGGGCGATCGACAGCGAGGCTGCAAGCGCGAAGTTGGCGTAGTTGGTGAACTCGTTGTAGATCGTGATCGGGATCACCTCGAACTTGCTCGCCAGCGTGAAGGCGGTGCCGAAGGCGCCCATCGAAGTGGCGAACAGGATGGCGCCGCAGGCCAGCGTGGTGGGTGCGAGCTCGGGAACCCAGACGTCGCGCATCACGCGCAGGCGCGAGGCGCCGAGCGAGCGCGCGGCTTCTTCCAACTGCAGGTTCATCGCCTCGGCGGCCGCGGCGTAGGTGGCGATGGCGCGCGGCAGCGAAAAATAGAGGTAGGACAGGAAGAGCCCGAGCAGGCCGTAGGCGAAGGTGATGCGCTCCAGGCCGAAGGCCGCGCCCAGGTCGGCGACCAGGCCTTGCCGCCCGCCCAGCAGGATCACGAAGAAGCCGATGATCACGCCGGGGAAGGACAAGGGCAGCGTCAGCAGCGACAGCAGCAGACGCTTGCCGGGGAAGGCATGGCGCGCGAGGTAGATGCCGACCGCGGCCCCCAGCACCAGCGTCGCCACCGTCACGGCCAACGAGAGCGCCAGCGTGTCGAGCATGCTCGCGAGGTAGCGGCTGTCGGTGAGCACGGCCAGGTAGGTCTGCCAGCCCTGCGCGGCCGGCAATGCGACCAGGCGCAGCACCGGCAGCAGCCAGAAGGCGAGGAAGAACACGGCCGCCGGGGCCAGGCAGGCCGGCAGCAGCCAGCGCGGGTGGGTCGTTGCGGCGGCCTTCATGTCCCGCTCAGCGCACTTCCTTCAGGTAGCGGTCCGAAAAGGCGCGCTGCGCCTGCGCCATGCGGCCGTAATCGACGGTCTTGGCGCGGGCGTATTCGGCGGCCGGCAGGAACTGCGCCTCGACGTCCTTGGGCATGGCGCCGGCACGCACCGGCCGCAGGTAGGCCTTGGCCCAGAGCGCCTGGCCCTCGTCGGAGAGCACGAAGTCCAGCACCTTCTTGCCCTCCGCCGCATGCGGTGCCCTGGCGACCAGGCTCATCACGTAGGGCACCGCGATCGTGCCTTCGCTGGGGATCACGAACTCGACGTTGGCCTTGTCCTTGTACTTGGCGCGATAGGCATTGAAGTCGTAGTCCAGCAGGATCGCGATCTCGCCGGAGAGCACGCGCGCATACGAGGTCTGCTTGGGCACGATGGGCTCGTTCTTCTGCAGCGCCTTGAAGTAGGTCATGGCGGGTTCGAAGTTGTCCAGCGTGCCGCCGCGCGCCTCGTTGACCGCGACCGCGCCCACGTAGCCGACGAAGGCCGACGCCGGATCGAGGTAGCCGATCAGGCCCTTGTACTCGGGCTTGAGCAGGTCGGCCCAGGACTTGGGCACCGGCTTGCCGCGCAGCGCATCGACGTTGACCATGAAGCCGAGCGTGCCCGAGTGGATGGTGAACCACTGGCCTGCCGGATCCTTCAGGCCATCGGGAATGTCTTTCCACGCGGCGGGCTTGTAGGCCTCGACCACGCCCTCCTTCTGGGCCTGGATGGCGAAGGTGACGCCGAGGTAGGTCACGTCGGCCACGGGGCTGGCCTTCTCTGCCACGAGCTGCGCCAGGGCCTGGCCCGAGTTCTTGTTGTCCGGCGGGACGGTGATGCCCGTCTTGGCCTTGATGGCGCGCAGCTGCGTACCCCAGTCGGCCCATTCGGTCGGGCAGTTGTAGCAGATGGCCGTCTGCGCCATGGCGGTCCCGGCAGCGAGGCCGAGGACCAGCAGGCCGGCGCGGGCCATGCGATGAAGAGGCAGGGACATGGGTACTCCTTGGTGGTGGATGCGGGAAGCGTGAAGTCAGGGTGGCGGCGCGCATGACTCGCCCATGCGCAGCGCATGCGGCAGCAAGAGGCTCGCCTCGGGGCCGGGCGCGACATCGCCGGCAAGCGCGTTCACCAGCAGTTCGACGCCGAGGCGGCCGATGTCGATGTTGGGCTGGACCACGGTGCTGAGCGCCGGCGTGAGGTCTTCGCCGAGTGCGATGCCGTCGAAGCCGATGACGCTGAGCGCGCGGGGCACCTGCAGGCCGCTGCGGTGCGCGGCCCGGATGCTGCGGATGGCGAGCAGGTCGTTGGAGCAGACGAGCGCGGTGGGGCGCGGCGTGGTGGCGAGGAAGCGCGTCAGCGCGTCTACCGCGGTTTCGACGAAAGGCACCTCGACCACCGGCGGCGCTTCGAGGCCGGCGGAGGACATGCCTTGCAGGAATCCTCGCCAGCGCTGCTGCGCCCGGTCCGACGCCGCCAGCGTGCCGCTGATCATCGCGATCCGCCGATGCCCGAGCCCGACGAGGTGCGCCACGGCGGCCGCGGTCGCGGCTTCGTTGTCCACCGAGATGCAGGGGTGCGTCGCATGGCGGTTGTAGGCCAGCACATAAGGCAGGCCGGCCCCGCGCAGGCGCTGAAGCGCGGTCGACGTGGCCGGGTTCGACACGACCAGCATCAGGCCGTCGACGTTGCCGGCCATCAGCCTGTGCACCGCACGCTCCTCCTCGTCGACCTGGTAGGCGGTGGTCACGGGGCTGATTGCATAGCCGCCCGCCACGGCGGCCTGCGCGATGCCCTGCAGGCATTCCGCAAACACCGGGTTCAACATCGTGGGCAGCACCACGCCGAGGATCCGGCTGCGCTGGGTGCGCAGCGTCCGGGCGCTGGAGTTGGGCAGGTAGCCCAGCTCGCGCGCCGCCTGTTCCACCTGGGCGCGCGTGGGCGGCGAGACCTTCTCGGGCAGGTTGAAGACGCGCGAGACCGTGGCCACGGAGACCCCGGCTTTTCTCGCGACGGCTTGGATGCTCATGGTGCTGCGCGTTCGATGTAATCGATTACATTGAAGCGCAGCAGTATGACGACGTCGTGACGCCGGCCAAGGAGGGCAAACCCTCCCGCAGGAGGAGCGATGATGCGGCGCTTACTTGCCGCGGCGCACCCGTCGCAGCTCGTCGAGGATCAGGCAGATCGCACCGAGCGTGATGGCGCTGTCGGCGATGTTGAAGGCCGGAAAGTGGCGGCCCGCCAAGTGGAAGTCGAGGAAGTCCACCACGTAGCCGTGCATCATCCGGTCGACCACGTTGCCGATCGCGCCGCCGAGGATCGCGGCCATGGCGAAGGAGAAAAGCTTCTGGCCGGCATGCGACCGCAGCATCCACACCACGAACAACGCCGCCGCCACGCCGATGGCGGTGAAGAACCAGCGTTGCCAGCCCGCCGCATCCGCGAGGAAGGAGAAGGCGGCGCCGGTGTTGTGGGCGCGCACGATGTTGAAGAAGCTGGTGATGTAGGTGGCATCGCCCAGCTTGTAGTAGCCCAGGATCAGCGTCTTGGTGAACTGGTCGAGGATCAGGATCACCAAAGCCAGCGCCAGCCAGGGCCAGATGCCGGTGCGCGGCGAGGAGGCGAGGGAGCGGGTGGCGGCCATCAGGCGGCACTCCTGGCTTCGCCGGCGCCGAACAGGTTGCTGGTGCAGCGGCCGCACAGGCCGGGGTGCGCAGGGTCATGGCCGACGTCGTCGCGCCAGTGCCAGCAGCGCTCGCACTTGGCGGCGGTGCTGGGCGCGACCTGCACCGCCACGGCATCGCCCCGCGCCAGCTCGACAGCCGAGGTGATGAAGACGAACTTGAGGTCTTCGCCGAGCGAGGCGAGCAGGGCATGGTCCTCGGCCGGCACCGCGAGCTTCACGTTGGCCTGCAGCGAGGAGCCGACCTGGCCGGCCGCGCGCACGTTCTCGATCTCTTTATTGACCGCATCGCGGATCTCGCGGATGCGCGACCACCGGGCCAGGAGGGCCTCGTCGGGCTGGCCCAGGTCGCAGTAGACCTGGGTGAAGATCGACTCGCCGTTACCGCAGAACTTCCAGGCCTCTTCCGCCGTGAAGCTGAGGAACGGGGCCATCCAGCGCAGCATGGCCTGGGTGATGTGCCACAGCGCGGTCTGCGCGCTGCGCCGCGCGCGCGAGCCGGGCGCGGTGGTGTAGAGCCGGTCCTTCAGGATGTCGAGGTAGAAGGCGCCCAGGTCCTCCGAGCAGTAGACCTGCAGTTTGGCCACCACCGGATGGAACTCGTAGACCTTGTAGTGCGCCAGCACCTCGGCCTGGAACTGCGCGGCGCGGCTCAAGGCGTAGCGGTCGATCTCGAGCAGCTCGGCGAGCGGCACCGCGTCCTTCGCGATATCGAAGTCGCTGGTGTTGGCGAGCAGGAAGCGCAGCGTGTTGCGGATGCGGCGGTAGGCATCGACCACGCGGGCAAGGATCTTGTCGTCGCCGGCGATGTCGCCGGAGTAGTCGCTGGCCGCGACCCAGAGGCGGATGATCTCGGCGCCCAGCTTCTTGTTCACTTCCTGCGGCTCGATGCCGTTGCCGAGCGACTTGCTCATCTTGCGGCCCTGGCTGTCGACGGTGAAGCCATGCGTCAGCAGGCCCTTGTAGGGCGCCCGGCCCTCGAGCGCGCAGGCGATCAGCAGCGAGGAGTGGAACCAGCCGCGGTGCTGGTCGTGGCCTTCGAGGTACAGGTCGGCCTCGGGGCCGGTCTCGTGGTGCCCGTTCGCATGCGTGCCGCGCAGCACATGCGAGAAGGTGGAGCCCGAGTCGAACCACACCTCCAGGATGTCGGTGCTCTTGGTGTAAAGGGGCGCGTCGCCGGCGCCGAGGATCTCCTCGGCGGTCACGCGGCTCCAGGCCTCGATGCCTCCCTTTTCGACGATGGCGGCCGCCTGGTCGAGGATTTCCATGGTGCGCGGATGCAGCTCGCCCGTGTCCTTGTGCAGGAAGAAGGGAATGGGCACGCCCCAGCTGCGCTGGCGGCTGATGCACCAGTCGGGCCGGTTGGCGATCATGTCGTGCAGGCGCGCCTTGCCGTTCTCGGGATAGAAGCCGGTTTCTTCGATGGCCTCCAGCGCCATCTGGCGCAGGGTCTTCGGGGCCTTGTCCTTGGTGAACACGCCTTCACCCTCGTCCATGCGCACGAACCACTGGGCCGCGGCGCGGTAGATCACCGGCGTCTTGTGGCGCCAGCAGTGCGGGTAGCTGTGGGTGATGGTCTCGGTGGCCAGCAGCCGTCCGGCATCGCGAAGCGCCTGGATGATGTGCGGCACCGCCTTCCAGATGTGCTGGCCGCCGAAGAGCGGGAAGTCGAGCGCGTAGGCACCGTTGCCTTGGACCGGATTCAGGATGTCGTCGTAGGCCAGGCCATGGGAGATGCAGGAATTGAAGTCGTCCAGGCCATAGGCGGGCGAGGAGTGGACGATGCCGGTGCCGTCGTCGGCGGTGGCGTAGTCGGCCAGGTAGACCGGCGACAGGCGGCGAAAGCCGGCATCGACCTCGTACAGCGGGTGCTCGAACTCGAGGCCGCCCAGCTTCTCGCCCTTGACGGTGGCCAGCACCCGGCCGTCGAGCGCATAGCGGTTCATGCACATCTCGACCAGCGAGGCAGCCAGGATCAGCAGGCCGCGGTCGGTGTCGACCAGCGCGTAGTCCAGCTCGGGGTTCAGGTTGAGCGCCTGGTTGGCGGGGAGGGTCCACGCGGTGGTGGTCCAGATCACGACGAAGGCGTCCTTGTCGAGCGCCGGCAGGCCGAAGGCCGCGGCCAGCTTCGCCGGGTCATGCGCCTTGAAGGCCACATCCACGGTGTTGGACTTCTTGTCCGCATACTCGATCTCGAACTCCGCCAGCGAGGAGCCGCAGTCGAAGCACCAGTACACCGGCTTGAGCCCCCGGTAGACGAAGCCCCGCTCGATCACGCGCTTGAAGGCGCGCAGCTCGCCGGCCTCGTTGGCGAAGTCCATCGTCTTGTACGGATGGTCCCATTCGCCCAGCACGCCCAGGCGCTGGAAGTCGCTCATCTGCTGCGCGATCTGCTCGGTGGCGTAGGCGCGGCTCCTGGCCTGCATCTCGTCGCGGCTCAGGCTGCGGCCGTACTTCTTTTCGATCGCGTTCTCGATCGGCAAGCCGTGGCAGTCCCAGCCGGGCACATAGAGCGCGTCGTAGCCCTCGAGCTGGCGCGCCTTGGTGATCATGTCCTTCAGGATCTTGTTGACGGCGTGGCCCATGTGGATCTGGCCGTTGGCGTAGGGCGGGCCGTCGTGAAGGATGAACTTGGGCGCGCCCCGGCGGGCGTCGCGCAGCCGGTGGTAGCGCCCTTCGTCGTTCCATTCCTGGACCCAGGCCGGCTCGCGCTTGGGCAGGTCGCCGCGCATCGGGAACGGAGTGTCGGGCAGGTTGAGGGTGGCGCGGTAGTCGGTGGTGGTGGAGGCGGCGTCAGCAGACATGATGAAGTTCGAAACAGGGGGCTTCGACAGGCTCGGCCCGAGCCCTGGTGGAGGCGTCGGTGCGAAGGAGAAAAAGCCGTCCGCCCTGAGCTTGCAGAAGGGCGGCAGCGCGGTCGGCCCGGTTAAATTCGATCGCGCGTGGTCTGGCGACGGGTCTCGGCGTGGGCGGAAGCGAAGAACGCACGTGCGTCGCGCCCATCCTTTGCGATGCCCGCCGTCAGGGCCTCGAGGCTGGTGTAGCGCAATTCGTCGTGCAGTTTGTGCAGCAGTTCCACGCGAACGATTTTACCGTAGCCCCCCTCCTCGCCAAGGCGGGCGGGCCAATCGAGGCAGTGGGTCTCGAGCAGAACCCGCCCGGCGTTCACGTCGTTGGCGTCGAGCGAGGGGCGCACACCGAGGTTGGCCACCCCGGGCAGCGGCTGCGCGTCCAGGCCGTGCACCAGCACCGCGAAGATGCCGCTGGCGGCCGGCTTCCAGTGCTTGAAGCGCAGGTTGAGCGTGCGGAAGCCGTCGTGACGTCCCGGCGCCGAGGCGCCCAGCGCGCGGCCGAGCTTGCGGCCGTGCACCACGTGGCCGGATATTGCGTAAGGCCGGCCGAGCAAGGTCTGCACATCGCTCATCCGGCCCTCGGTCAGGGCCTCGCGCACGGCGGAGCTGGACACGCGCAGGCCATGCACCTCGTAGCTGTTCATGCGCGCCACGTCGAAGCCGTTGGCTTCGCCGGCCGCATCGAGCATGGCGTAGTCGCCGGCACGCTTGGCGCCGAAGCGGAAGTCGTCGCCCACCAGCACGTAGCGCACGCCCAGGCCCTCGATCAGCACGTGCCGGATGAAATCCTCCGGCGTTTTGGAAGCCAGGCGTGCATCAAAAGGCAGCACGATCGTCTGGCTCACGCCGCTGGCGGCCAGGGCGCTGAGCTTGTCGCGCAAGGTGCCGATGCGCGCCGGCGCCAGTTCGGGCCGTTTGCTGAGCTGGGCGAAGTAGTCGCGCGGGTGAGGCTCGAAGGTGAGCACGCAACTGGGCAGGCCGCGCAGGCGCGCCTCGGTATTGAGCAGGCCCAGCATGGCCTGATGGCCGCGGTGCACACCGTCGAAATTGCCGATGGTCAGGGCGCAGGCCGGAGCCACGCCCGGATGCCTGAACCCCCGGAAAACCTGCATCGTCTGGTATCTTTTTGATAGCGCTTCGCGCCCGCCGAATGGGCCCACTGAGCGCTTTTTGTCACAAAGCCGGTATATTGTGACGCAGTGCGTCGTTCGCCAGTTGTCCGATGTACGCGATGTCCTGGTCTTTCCGTGGTTCTTCCCTTTGTGAGGAGGCGTGTGTGAAGGTCTTGAAGCTCTCGGCCCAGGGGCTGCCCCAGTCGTGGATCTCGCTGGAACAGGCGGTGATCCACTATGCGGCGGACGAAGTGCGCTGGGAAGTGGGCGCGCAGGTCGCGCTGTTCCGCGGCGGGCACAACGCGGTCACCGGCGAGCAGTCGCAGATCGCTGTCAACAGCATCATCGGGACCAAGGGGGTGCCGCGCATCAATCCCTTCGCCATGCGCCCGGGGCTGACCAACAGCAAGCTCTTCGCGCGCGACCGCAACATCTGCGCCTACTGCGGCGGCCACTTTCATGAGGAAGACCTGACGCGCGAGCACATCATCCCCTTCGCGCAGAACGGCATCGACAGCTGGATGAACGTGGTCACGGCGTGCAAGCCGTGCAACCACCGCAAGAGCAGCCGCACGCCCGAGCAGGCCAACATGCCGCTGCTCTACGCGCCCTACGTGCCTTCGCTTTGGGAAGACTTCATCCTGCGCAACCGCCGCATCCTGGCGGACCAGATGGAGTTCCTGATGGCGCATCTGCCGCACAACTCGAGGCTGCACGGCTAGCGCACGCCGGGCTCAGTAGCTCAGCTCGAGCACGCTGAGCTCGCCCTTCGCTGCCGGCCAGGTCCGGCCAGCCACGCGCTCGCCATTGAACTCCGCTGCCACGCTGCTCGGCACATCGCTTGTCAGCCGGATCTTCGAGCTCGAGACCCCGGCTCCTTGCGGCGGAACGCCGGGCAGTGCGCTCTGTCCGTTGAAGCGCATGGTGTCGCGCTGGGCGTCGAAGTAGCCGCGCGGGCGCGTGAAGATGACCAGGGCCCGGGCGTCGCGGTCGGCTTCGGCCAGGCGTTCGGGCCGCAGCTGCACCACCGCGCTGGACCGCGGGAAAGGGCTGCGGTAGATGTGCGTGGTCGCGTAACCCGGAGCGCTCAGCACGAACTCATACGCGGTGGTCGGCTGCCCGACGAAAGGACCCCAGCGGCCGTCCGGGCCGATCGTCTGCTCCCAGACGGCTTGCCCGGCGCGGTCGCCGGTCGTGACATCGACCGCGAAGACGGCGAGCCGCGCGCCTGTGAGTGGCAGGTTGTTGACGAAGGTGCCGCTGGCGGGATCGAGAGGATCGAGCCCGAGGCCCGTCACACGCCCCGACAGCGTGATGGCAGGTTCCGCCACCACTTGCAGCGTTCGTGGCGCTTCGCCGGTCAGGAAGCGCCAGGTCGCATCGAAGGCGGCCGGCGAAAAGGAAGTCTCGCGATGGTCCGTGCGCGGCAGCACGATGTTGGTCGCGCCTTTGAGCGCCGGCCCGTCGAAGCCGATGTGGGTGGCCGTGCCCTTGGCTCCGATCCACACGCCGTCGGGCTGGGCGTACTTGTCGTTGTTGTCCGATCGCAGGGTGAGCCACTTCACGCCCGGCGTGACCTCGTCGCCGCGTGCGTTCTTCGGCGCATTGAGCCGCTGGATGAAGGGGCTCAGCCCCGAGAACTCGCTGCCCTCGCGCAAGCCCTTCACGGCCCAGATGCCGTGCGCCGGATTGCCGCCCAGCACCACGTGACTCACAACCCCATCGCCGCCGCCGTTCTGCACGTAGTTGCGGATGGTGTTGCCGCCGCGCGAGTTGCCGATCAGCACCACCTTGGGCGCGCCGGTGGCCTTCAGCACGCGCTCGACCTCGGCTTTCAGGAACGCCATCGACTCTGCGGTCGAGCTGCGCCCCGGTTGCGCCACGCCGTCATCATCGCGCGCGAGCGGAAACGGCTGGTCGGGCGCGAACAGCCGGTCGCGCGGCCAGCCGTTCGACTCGAAGCGCCAAAGCGTCGTCTGCCATAGCGCCGCCGAATCGCCGTTGCCGTGCATGAAGACGATCGGTGGACGATCGGTCATGGTGGGCACGGAGCTGCAGGCGGCGAGCATGGTCGTGGCGAGGCTGAAGGCGATCAGGTTTCGTCGAGTGTGCATGACCCTGTCCGGTGGTAAAAGAAATGGAAGAGCGCCCGCCCTCCGAGAAGGCAGGCGCAGTGCAACGCACGACCACAGGAAGTCGCAGCGCCCAGGGGTGGGCTCGGCTTATGCGAAGACGCCGGCGCTTTCTTGCATGCGCGACGACACCTCGCCCAGGTGGTGCAGCGAGTCGCCGAAGACCATCTCCAGCTGGGTCAGCTTCCTGAAGTAGTGGCTGCCGATGTACTCGTCCGTCACGCCGATGCCGCCGTGCAGCTGCACGGAATTCTGGCCGACGAAACGCATCGACACGCCCAGCTGGTACTTGGCACGTGCCATCGCCTGGCGGCGCTCGGCGGCCGGGGCATTGAGCTTCAAGGCCGCGTAGTAGCTCATGGAGCGGGCCAGTTCGAGCTGCATTTTCATGTCGGCCACGCGATGGCGCAGCGCCTGGAAGTTCGCGATGGCCGTGCCGAACTGCTTGCGGGTGTTCATGTACTCGACGGTGAGTGCGAGGGTCTTGTCCATGGCGCCCACGCCTTCGGCGCAAGTCGCGGCGATGCCGATGTCGACGGCGTGCTCGAGCGCCGGAAGGCCGTCAGGGGCGACCAGCGTGGCGGCAGCCTGGTCGAAGACGACTTCAGCAGCGCGGCTGCCGTCCTGCGTGCCATAGCCGCGCGCGGCCACGCCGTCCTCCGAGCGCGGGACGAGGAAGAGGGCGATCTTGCCGTCCAGTTGCGCGGGCACGATGAAGGCATCGGCCCCGTCGCCGGCCGGCACCAGGCTCTTGGTACCGCTCAGGCGGTAGGTGTCGCCATCCTTCGTCGCCTCGGCCTCGCAGATGTCGAGCCGGTAACGCGCCTTGCGCTCCTGGTAGGCCAGCACCACCAGTGCCTGACCGCCTGCGATGCGCGGCAGCCAGTTGTCCCGGGTGTCCTCGTCGGCATGGCCGGCGAGCACGGCGCCGGCGATGAGGGATTGGGCCAGGGGCTCCAGCACGATGCCGCGGCCCAGTTCCTCCATCACCACCATGCCTTCGACCGGGCCCATGCCCAGCCCACCGTCGTCCTCGGGGATGTAGAGGCCGCCCAGGCCGAGCTCGGCCAATTCGTCCCAGGCCTCGCGCGAGAAGCCGCCCGCCGCCTCGATGCTGCGGCGGCGCTCGAAGCCATAGCCCTTCTCCACCCACTTGGCGACGGCGTCGCGAAGCTGCTGTTGGTCGTCGCTGAAATTGAAGTCCATCGTCTCGTTCCTTCCTGCTGTGGGGCGCTCAACCGAGGACGGTCTGAGCGACGATGTTGCGCTGCACTTCATTGCTGCCGCCGTAGATGGTGGTCTTGCGCATATTGAAGTAGGTGGTCGAAAGCGGCGCCAGCTCGGGGTGGCCGCCCGGAAAATCACCCTGCCAGCCCGCCGCCATGGCCTCGCGGATCAGCGGCAGCGCGAAGGGACCGCCCGCCAGCATCATGAGTTCGGAATAGCGTTGCTGGATCTCGCTGCCCTTGATCTTGAGCAGGCCGGCGATGTCGAGCGAGTTCTTGCCCGAAGTGGCGGCTGAGAGGACGCGCAGTACCAGCATCTCGAGGGCCACCACATCGACTTCGAGCTTCGCGATCTCGTCGCGGAAGCGCGTTTCGTCCCAGACGCCTTCGCGCTTGGCGATGCGCTTGAGGCGCTCCAGCTCGCGTTTCGCGCGGTTCACGTCGGCGATGTTGGTGCGCTCGTGGGACAGCAGGTGCTTGGCATAGGTCCAGCCCTTGTTCTCCTCTCCGATCAGGTTCTCGGCCGGCACTTCGACGTTGTCGAAGAACACCTCGTTGACTTCGTGGCTGCCGTCCATCAGCTTGATGGGCCGCACGGTGACGCCGGGCGACTTCATGTCGATCAGCAGGAAGCTGATGCCGGTCTGCGGCTTGCCTTCGGTGCTGGTGCGCACCAGGCAGAAAATCCATTCGCCGTACTGGCCCAGGGTGGTCCAGGTTTTCTGGCCGTTGACGATGAACTTGTCACCTTGGCGTTCTGCACGGGTCTTGAGCGAGGCCAGGTCCGAACCCGAGCCGGGTTCGCTGTAGCCCTGGCTCCACCAGACCTCGCCGCTGGCGATGCCGGGGAGGAAGCGCTTGTGCTGCTCGGCGTTGCCGAAGGCCTGGATCACCGGTGCCACCATCACCGGCCCGAAGGGCACGATGCGCGGCGCCCCGGCCAGCGCGGTCTCTTCCTCGAACAGGTGCTTCTGCACCGCGGTCCAGCCCGGGCCGCCGAACTCCACGGGCCAGCCGTAGCCAAGCCAGCCCTTCTTGCCGAGGATCTTCGCCCAGCGCTGCATATCGTCGCGCGTGAGCTCCAGGGCGTTGTGCACCTTGTGGGAGATGTCTTGGGGGAGGTTGTCCTTGACCCAGGCGCGAATCTCTTCGCGGAACCTCTGTTCCTCGGGCGTGAAGCTCAAATCCATGCGTTGCCTCGCTGTGTTGGTCGGGCGCCACGAAGGCGCGTCGGTCTGTCGAACCGATCGGTTTTAGCACGGTCGTGCTTGTTCCGGCTGTCAGCGCGGCGACAAAAGCAGGGGAGTGGAAACGAGCACAGATAATCCCGCCTCCCATGAGAAACATCGTGATCCTGATATCCGGCGGCGGCTCCAACATGGCGGCCATCGTGCGCGCCGCCGAGCGCGAGCAGTGGGCCCGCCGCTTGGATGCGCGAGTCGCCGCAGTCATCAGCAACAAGGCGGACGCGGCCGGCATCGCCCTCGCCCAGGCGCAAGGCATTGCGACCGATGTGGTCGCGCACCAGCACCACCCGAACCGCGAGGCCTTCGACGCGGCGCTCGCCGATGCGATCGATGCGCATGCGCCGGCCCTGGTCGTGCTCGCGGGCTTCATGCGCATCCTCACGCCGGGTTTCGTGGCCCGCTACGAGGGCCGCCTGCTCAACATCCATCCCTCGCTGCTGCCGGCATTTCCGGGGCTGCACACGCACCGCCGCGCCATCGAGGCCGGTTGCAAGGTGGCCGGGCTGACGGTGCACCAGGTGACCGTTGAACTCGACCATGGGCCGATCCTGGCGCAGGCGGTGGTTCCCATCCTCCCGGAGGACACGCCCGAGACCCTCGCCGCGCGGGTGTTGTCGCAAGAGCACAGGGTCTACCCCCGGGCCATTGCCGACTGGTTGTCGCAAACAAGCTGAAAACGCAGGGCTTCTCGTCAAAAGCCCGGGCTACTGCGGCGCGCTGCCCTCCCGGACAAAGCGCGGCTGGGGCCGGCCGTCGATCTCCACCATTCCGGCGAACATGGCAGCCGGGCGCACCCACAGGCCGCGTGCGCCGTAGAGCGCGCGATAAAGCGTCATGGGCTCGAGGGTTTCGCTGTGGCGCACGGTGCCCAGCACTTCGTATTCACCGCCCTTGTAGTGGCGGTAGCGGCCGGGAGGAGTCTCGATCAGAGGCGGCAGGTCGTCGTCGGTCGGGCTGGTCATGGGCTTCAGGCGTCCGAGGATCGGGGTGGATGGAGCCGGATTTTGGCCGGCTGAGACAATCGGGGCATGCATCCCCGAGCCCTTCTCGAGGCCTGCGCCGAACTGGTCGGCCTGGTCCTCAAATTCGATCATCCGGCCGACCAGGTCGTCTCCCGTTACTTCCGCGAGCACCGCGAGCTGGGGCCGCGCGAGCGCGCCACCCTCGCAGAGACGGTGTACACCGTGCTGCGCAAGAAGCTGCTGTTCGACCACCTGTCGCCGTCCGGCAGCGGTCCGAAGGAGCGGCGCATGGCCATCCTCGGCTTTCATGGCCCGCGCGATTTCCTCAAGAGCGCGCTCGGCGAAGCGGAAAAGCGCTGGCTCGACCAGTGCGACGCTGTCAAGCCCGAAGACTTGCTGGAACGCCATCGTCACAACCTGCCCGAATGGCTGGTGGCGCCGCTGAAGGCGCAACTGGGCGAGGGCTTCTGGCCGCTGGTGCAAAGCCTGCAACAACCCGCGCCGCTCGACTTGCGGGTCAACGCGCTCACCGACAAGCGTCCGGACGTGCAGAAGGAACTGGGCCTGGCCGGCATCCCGGCCGCCGCCACGCCTTTCTCTCCCTGGGGCTTGCGCGTGGAGGGCAAGCCGGCGCTCGCCAAGCTCGATGCCTTCGCCCGCGGCGCGGTCGAGGTGCAGGACGAGGGCTCGCAGCTGTTGGCGCTTTTGCTCGATGCCAAGCGCGGCGAGATGGTGGTCGATTTCTGCGCCGGCGCAGGCGGCAAGACGCTCGCCATCGGCGCCACCATGCGCAGCACCGGGCGACTCTATGCCTTCGATACCTCGGCCCACCGGCTCGATGCGCTCAAGCCGCGGCTGGCTCGCAGCAAGCTGTCGAACGTGCATCCGGCGGCCATCGCCCACGAGCGCGACGAGCGCATCAAGCGCCTGGCCGGCAAGATCGACCGGGTGTTGGTGGACGCGCCCTGCTCGGGGCTGGGCACGCTGCGCCGCAACCCCGACCTCAAATGGCGGCAGTCGCCCAAGGCCGTCGAGGAGCTCGCGGTCAAGCAAGCCGCGATCCTGCAAAGTGCCGCGCGACTGCTGAAGCCCGGGGGTCGCCTGATTTATGCGACTTGCAGCGTACTGCCGGAGGAGAACGAGTCCATTGCCGAGGCCTTCAGCCAGGCCCACCCGGACTTCGAGATCCTGGACATCGCACCGCTGCTGTCCGCCCTGAAGGTGGCCGATGCCGAAACCCTGTGCGCCGGCGGCGAAGCGGGCACGCGTTATCTCCGGCTGTGGCCGCACCGTCACGCCACCGACGGTTTCTTTGCCGCGGCGTGGCAGCGGAAATAGGCCGAAAGCTTGAGGAATTTGACGATTAGTTGTTACAAATCAAGGATTTAGCCCTATTTCGAGGGGGCGTCGCTTAAAATCGATGGCTAACTGAAGGCTGCACCTTCGTGCGGCCATGGAGTACCGAATTCAATGTTGCTTCCTGACTCTGCCATCCTGAGCGCGGCTATCGACTGGCTCGGGAATGGCCTGTGGGATCTCACGTGGTGGCAGATCGTGCTGTACACACTGGTGACCACCCATATCACCATCGTCGCCGTCACCGTGTTTCTGCATCGTGCGCAGGCGCATCGTGCAATGGATCTGCATGCCATTCCGTCCCACTTTTTCCGCTTCTGGCTCTGGATCGGCACTGGCATGGTGACGCGCGAGTGGGTCGCGATCCACCGTAAGCACCACGCCAAGTGCGAAACCGAGGACGACCCCCACAGCCCCCAGACGCGTGGCATCGACACAGTGATGTGGCGCGGCGCTGAGCTCTATCGCGCGGAGGCCAAGAACAAGGAAACCATCGCCAAGTTCAGCCACGGCACGCCCAACGACTGGATCGAGAACAACCTTTACAGCCGTTTCGGCTGGCAGGGCGTCGGTCTCATGCTGATCCTCAACCTCGCGCTGTTCGGCGCGCTGGGCGCCACGGTGTGGGCGGTGCAGATGCTGTGGATTCCGTTTTGGGCTGCCGGTGTCGTGAACGGCCTCGGCCACTACTGGGGCTACCGCAACTTCGAGGCGCCCGACGCCAGCACGAACCTCTCGCCGTGGGGCATCATCATCGGCGGCGAGGAGTTGCACAACAACCATCACACCTATCCGACTTCGGCCAAGTTCTCGGTGAAGAAGTACGAATTCGACATCGGCTGGGTTTACATCAGCCTGATGCAGAAAATCGGCTGGGCCAAGGTCAAGAAGGTGCCGCCCCGCCTGCTCATGGGCGACGTTCGCCCCGTGGCCGACGAGAAGACGCTCGAGGCCGTCATCGCCAACCGCTACGAAGTGATGGCCGGCTACGCCCGCGAGATGCGCCGCGCCACCAGGCAGGAGTTGGCCCAGCTCAAGGCCAAGGGTGCCGACCTATCGGCGCTGAAGGTCGCGAAGCGCTGGCTGCATCGGGATGATGACAAGGTGCCCGCCACCGCGCGCTCGAACCTGGTTCAAGCCCGCGCAGCCCACCCAGTGCTGGACAAGATGGTGACGATGCGCGAGGAACTGCGCCAGCTCTGGCTCAACACCTCGCAGTCTCGTGAGCAACTGGCTGCCGATCTGGCTGCTTGGTGCCATCGCGCCGAGGCCAGCGGGATTGCCGGGTTGCGCGAGTTCTCCACGCGCCTGCGTGCTGCGCACACCTGAGGAAATATTGGCGCCTTGAGCGCCGTGAAAAAAGCCGGCTTCGCGCCGGCTTTTTTTTGCCCGCAGTTGAGCAAGTTCAGAGGGCAATAAAAAAACCCGCTGGATCACAGCGGGTTTTCATCGAGAAATCAGCCGAATTACTTCAGCTTGATTTCCTTGTATTCGACGTGCTTGCGTGCCTTCGGGTCGAACTTCATGATCGACATCTTTTCGGGCATCGTCTTCTTGTTCTTGCTGGTGGTGTAGAAATGGCCGGTACCCGCGGTGGATTCCAGCTTGATCTTCTCGCGTCCGCCTTTGCTCGTTGCCATGGTTCAGCTCCTTAGGCTTGGCCGCGCGCACGCAGGTCTGCGAGCACGGCGTCGATACCCTTCTTGTCGATCAGGCGCAGCGCGGCGCCTGAAACACGCAGGCGAACCCAGCGGTTTTCGCTCTCGACAAAGAAACGGCGATATTGCAGGTTCGGCAGGAACCGGCGCTTGGTTTTGTTGTTGGCGTGGGAAACGTTGTTTCCGACCATCGGGCCCTTGCCCGTGACTTCGCATACGCGTGCCATGTGGAACTCTTTCTTGAACAGCTGGCACCCGGCGCAAGGATTGCGGGGGTGGGTTGCAGCTTGACCTCGCCAGAAACGGGTGGCGGTACCCCGGCTCGCCGACCCCTCTTGCGCCCCCAAAGAGGGCTAAGAATTCGGCAAAGCCTTGGATTATAGCCTCAGCCCACTTGCTCGGATCAAAGCGTGCCGTCCTGCTCCAGAAAGCGCTGGGCATCCAGCGCCGCCATGCAGCCGGTGCCGGCGCTGGTGATGGCCTGGCGGTACACATGGTCCTGCACATCGCCGGCTGCGAAGACGCCTGGGGTGCTTGTCATGGTCGCGAAGCCCTGCAGGCCGGAACGCGTGAGGATGTAGCCGTCCTTCATCTCCAGCTGGCCCTGGAAGATGTCGGTGTTCGGATGGTGCCCGATCGCGATGAAGCAGCCTTTCAGGTCCACCTGCTCGGTCGCCCCGGTCTGGGTATTCTTCAAACGGATGCCGGTCACGCCCGAATCGTCGCCCAACACCTGGTCCAGCGTGTTGTGCAACTTGAGTTCGATCTTGCCTTCCTTGACCTTTTCATGGAGCTTGTCGATCAGGATCGGCTCGGCGCGGAACTTGTCGCGACGGTGCACCAGCGTGACCTTGCTCGCGATGTTCGAGAGGTAGAGCGCCTCCTCGACCGCGGTGTTGCCGCCGCCGATCACGCACACTTCCTGCTCGCGATAGAAGAAGCCGTCGCAGGTTGCGCAACCCGAGACGCCGCGCCCCATGAAATGCTGCTCGGATTCCAGGCCGAGATACTTGGCCGAGGCGCCCGTGGCGATCACCAGCGAATCGCAGGTGTAGGTGCCGCTGTCGCCAGTCAGCGTGAACGGCCGCTTGCTCAGGTCCACCTTGTTGATGTGATCGAACACGATCTCGGTCTTGAAGCGCTCCGCATGCTCCAGGAAGCGTTGCATCAGATCTGGCCCCTGAACGCCATGCACGTCGGCCGGCCAGTTATCGACTTCTGTGGTGGTCATGAGTTGGCCGCCCTGGGCAATGCCGGTGATGAGCATCGGCTGCAGGTTGGCGCGGGCCGCATAGACGGCGGCGGTATATCCGGCAGGGCCGGAGCCCAGAATCAGTACCTTCGCGTGGCGTGGAGAGGACGACATGAGTAGAAAACCTAGGTTTGACGCTGCATCAGCGTGTACATTTTCAAGGGTGATAGATATGGAGTATCACCGTTCGGTTCAAGACCGGGCGTGAGGTGTTTTCAATGCGTGCGATTGTATTAATGCATGGGCTTTTAATCGCGCGGTAGACCCGGGGATTGATGAATGTCGATGCTGTCCAATCTTGAATTGCTCCGCCGCGTGCCGCTCTTCGCCGCGCTCACACCGGCCCAGTCGGCGAGCATCGCCGATGCGATCGTCAAGAAGCGTTTCAAGCGTGCCGAGGTCGTCGTCGAGCAGGGCAAGAAGTCGGATGCGCTCTACATCATTCTGACCGGCCGCGCCCGCGTGATGAGCACCGACAGCCGCGGACGCGAGGTCATCCTGGCGACGCTGCACCCGGGCGATTACATCGGCGAGATGAGCATGATCGACGACGAGCCGCACTCGGCCACGGTGCGCACAGAGGTCCAGACCGACGTGCTGATGCTCGGGCGCGAGGCCTTCGCTCGCTGTCTGCCCGAGAACTCTTCGATGTCCTACAACATCATGCGCGGGCTCGTCACGCGGCTGCGTCACGCCGATCGCAAGATCGAATCGCTCGCACTGATGGACGTCTATGGCCGCGTGGCACGCTCGCTGCTCGAGTTCGCGGTGGACGACGGCGCCGGCAACCTCAAGGTGCGCGACAAGATCTCGCGCCAGGACCTGGCCAAGATGGTCGGCGCCTCGCGCGAGATGGTCAGCCGCGTCATGAAAGACCTCGAGGAGCGCGGCTTCGTCCAGACGCAGTCCGACGGCTCCATGATCGTCAAGGAACGGCTCTCATCGCTTGCCTGACCTCTAGCCCCGACGCCTTCCGGCTTGCCGGGCTTCGCATCGCCGGCCCCGATGACAACGCGGCCGCGATGGTGTTCGTTGTAGTTTTCGTGCTTTGCTCGCCCGCTCCCGCGGGCTGGCGGCCGTGCCTTCCATGACTTATTCGCTCAACACCCTTCAATCCTCCGCGTCGGGCGAGGCGCAGCCCGTTCGGGTGCGCGCGATGCGCTTCGCGCACGAGATCACGCTGATCGCCGGCTTCGTCGCGCTGCTGTTCTGGCTGCTCGCCATGCTGAGCTTCACACCCTCGGATGCCGCGTGGTCCACTTCGGGAACCGGCGGCGAGGTCAAGAACTGGGGCGGCCGCATCGGCGCCTGGCTTGCCGATGCCAGCTATTTCCTCGCCGGGTATTCCGTCTGGTGGTGCCTCGCGGCCGGCTTGCGCGTGTGGCTGTCTTCGTTGGCCGGCTGGATGCGCGGCGGCGAAGCGGCCGCGGCCGAGCAGCCACCGCGCGGCCGCTTCAATCGCAGCCGGCTCGCCTTCTGGTTTGGCCTGGTGCTGCTGCTGTGCGCGAGCGCCGTGCTCGAGTGGTCGCGCCTCTATCGGCTCGAATCGCACCTGCCGGGCCATGGCGGCGGCGTGCTGGGCTACCTGGTGGGTCCTGCGAGCGTCAAGTGGATGGGCTTCACCGGTTCGGCGCTGATCGCCATCGCCGCCGGGGTGATCGGTTCGGCGCTGGTCTTCCGCTTCTCCTGGAGCCAGATCGCGGAGCGCATCGGCGCGCGCCTCTATTCCCTGTTCGAGTCGCGCCGCGAGAAGCGAGAAATCGCCGAGGACATCGCGATGGGCAAGAAGGCGATGCGCGAGCGCGAAGAACTGGCCTCGGTGGAACACGGCGCCGAGCCCGGCTCGGCCGAAGAGGAACTGCGAATCGTGCCCCGTCCCAAGCGTCGGCCACCCGCGCCGCCGGTGCAGATCGAGCCGGCGCTGACCGAGGTGCCCAAGAGCGATCGCGTCGCCAAGGAGCGCCAGAAGCCGCTCTTCCGCGAACTCCCCGACAGCAAGCTGCCGCAGGTCGATTTGCTCGATGCGGCGCAGGGACGCCAGGAAACCGTGTCGGCCGACACGCTCGAAATGACCTCGCGCCTCATCGAGAAGAAGCTGAAGGACTTCGGCGTCGAGGTGCGCGTGGTGCTGGCTTCGCCGGGCCCGGTGATCACGCGTTACGAGATCGAGCCGGCCACCGGCGTCAAGGGCTCCCAGATCGTCAACCTCGCCAAGGACCTGGCGCGCTCGCTGTCGCTGGTCTCCATCCGCGTGGTCGAGACCATCCCCGGCAAGAACTACATGGCGCTCGAGCTGCCGAACGCCAAGCGCCAGTCGATCCGCCTGAGCGAAATCCTGGGCTCGCAGGTCTACAACGAGGGCAAGTCCATGCTCACGATGGGCCTGGGCAAGGACATCATCGGCAACCCGGTGGTTGCCGACCTCGCGAAGATGCCGCACGTGCTCGTGGCCGGTACCACCGGCTCGGGCAAGTCGGTCGGGATCAACGCAATGATCCTGAGCCTGCTCTACAAGGCCGAGGCGCGTGATGTGCGCCTGCTCATGATCGACCCGAAGATGCTGGAAATGTCGGTCTACGAAGGCATCCCGCACCTGCTCGCGCCGGTGGTCACCGACATGCGCCAGGCCGCCCACGGCCTCAACTGGTGCGTCGCCGAGATGGAGCGCCGCTACAAGCTGATGAGCAAGCTCGGCGTGCGCAACCTGGCTGGCTACAACAGCAAGATCGACGAGGCGAAAGCGCGCGAGGAGTTCATTTACAACCCGTTCAGCCTGACGCCGGAGGACCCCGAGCCGCTCAAGCGCGAGCCGCACATCGTGGTCGTGATCGACGAGCTGGCCGACCTGATGATGGTGGTGGGCAAGAAGATCGAGGAGCTCATCGCCCGCCTGGCGCAGAAGGCGCGCGCCGCCGGCATCCACCTGATCCTCGCCACGCAGCGACCCAGCGTGGACGTGATCACCGGCCTGATCAAGGCCAACATCCCGACCCGCATCGCCTTCCAGGTCTCCAGCAAGATCGACTCGCGCACCATCCTCGACCAGATGGGCGCCGAGGCGCTGCTGGGGATGGGCGACATGCTCTACATGGCGAGCGGCACCGGCCTGCCGGTGCGCGTGCACGGCGCCTTCGTGAGCGACGACGAGGTGCACCGTGTGGTTGCCTACCTCAAGTCGCAAGGGGAACCGGACTACATCGAAGGCGTGCTCGAAGGCGGAACCGTCGACGGTGAAGGCGATCTACTCGGTGAAGGCGGCAGTGAAGGCGGCGAGAAGGACCCGATGTACGACCAGGCGGTCGAAGTCGTGCTCAAGAACCGCAAGGCCAGCATTTCGCTGGTGCAGCGCCACCTGAAGATCGGCTACAACCGCGCCGCGCGGCTGGTCGAGGACATGGAACAGGCCGGGCTGGTCAGTGCGATGAGCGGCAGCGGCCAGCGCGAGATCCTGGTGCCTGCGCGCACCGAATGACGGAACACAAGGGATGATGCTGTTGAAGAAACTGTTGGCTGCTTTCGGCGTGGCCGCCTTCGCGGGCGGCGCCTGGGCCGGCGGCATGGAAAGCCTTGAAGCCTTCGTGAAGAACGCGAAATCGGGCCGCGCGGAGTTCACCCAGACCGTGACGGCGCCCGCCAAGGAGGGCCAGACTTCGCGCGCCAAGGTGTCGAGCGGCACCTTCGAATTCCAGCGGCCCGGCAAGTTCAGGTTCGATTACAAGAAGCCCTTCGTCCAGAGCATCGTGGCCGATGGCGAGACGCTCTGGCTCTACGATGCCGACCTGAACCAGGTCACCCAGCGCAAGCAATCGCAGGCCCTGGGCTCGACGCCCGCCGCGCTGATCGCCTCCGCGGCCGACCTGCGCGCCCTGCAGGCCGACTTCGCGCTGGAAGGGGCTCCCGAACGCGACGGCCTGCAATGGGTCAAGGCCAGTCCGAAGAACAAGGAAGGGCAGTTGCAGAATGTGCAGATCGGCTTCCAGGGCGAGGCGCTCGCGTCACTGGAGATCCTCGACAGTTTCGGCCAGCGTTCGGTGCTGAAGTTCAGCAAGGTCGAGGTCAATCCGACCCTGCCCGCGAGCACCTTCCAGTTCAAGGCGCCGGCCGGTGCCGACGTGATCCGCCAATAGCGCGGCTGCGGTCGCGGCTCAGCGACGGGGCCGGCGCTCCCCGCCATGCCCGCATGGCATGCGCGACACTACGGCTTCCATGGCCCCCACCTCTCACCAACCCCTCGCCGAGCGCCTGCGGCCCAAGACGCTGGGTGAGGTCATCGGCCAGCAGCATCTGCTCGGCCCCGGCATGCCGCTGCGCATTGCCTTCGAGTCGGGCCAGCCGCATTCCTGCATCCTCTGGGGCCCGCCCGGCACGGGCAAGACCACCATCGCGCGGCTGATGGCCGATGCATTCGATGCCCAGTTCCTCAGCATCAGCGCGGTGCTCGGCGGCGTGAAAGACATCCGCGAGGCGGTCGAGCGCGCGACTGCCGCGCGCGACGGGCTCGAGCAGCGTCGCACCATCGTGTTCGTCGACGAGGTGCACCGCTTCAACAAGAGTCAGCAGGACGCCTTCCTGCCGCATGTGGAGTCGGGCCTGTTCACCTTCATCGGCGCCACCACCGAGAACCCCTCCTTCGAGGTGAATTCGGCGCTGCTGTCGCGCGCCGCCGTGTACGTGCTGAAGTCGCTGACCGAGGACGACCTGCGCCAGATCGTCGCGCGGGCCCAAGCCATCCAGGCCGTGCCCACCATCGAGGCCAAGGCCGAGGACCGCCTCGTCGCCTATGCCGATGGCGACGCGCGCCGGCTGCTCAACACACTCGAAACCCTCTCGGTGGCGGCCGCCGCCGAGAAGCGCGCCGACATCGGCGACGAGTGGCTGCTGCGCGTGCTGGGCGAGCGCATGCGCCGCTACGACAAGGGCGGCGAGCAGTTCTACGACACCATCTCCGCCCTGCACAAGTCGGTGCGCGGCAGCGATCCCGATGCCGCGCTCTACTGGTTCGTGCGCATGCTCGACGGCGGCGCCGATCCTCGCTACATGGCGCGCCGCCTGGTGCGCATGGCGAGCGAAGACATCGGCCTTGCCGACCCGCGCGCGCTGCGCCTGGCCCTCGATGCGGCCGAGGTCTACGAGCGCCTGGGGACCCCCGAGGGCGAACTGGCGCTGGCCGAGTGCGTGGTCTACCTCGCGATCGCGCCGAAATCGAATGCGGTTTACAGGGCTTACAACGAGGTCCGCACCTTCGTCCAGCAGGACGGCACGCGGCCCGTGCCCCTGCATCTGCGCAACGCGCCGACGCGCTTGATGAAGCAGCTCGACTACGGCAAGGACTATCGCTATGCGCACGACGAGGAGGGGGGCTTCGCTGCCGGCGAACGCTACCTGCCGGAGGGTGTCGAGCCGCAGCAGCCCTTCTACCGGCCGGTGGAGCGCGGCCTCGAGATCCGCATCGCCGAGAAACTTCGCGAGCTGCGCAAGCGCAACGAGGACGCCTCTCGCTGACCGGCTGCTGACCAGCCGCCGATACCGTTTGTATCGCCGCTGAGGCGGGCTGGTAGCCGCGTCGTCCTGGCTTCGCGCCAGCGGGAAAACCCCCGTCGCCGCGCACCGAAATGGCGATCCGGCGTGACTACAATCCCCGCCACAAACCCGCCGTCGATACATGCTGGCGGGTTTTTTGCTAAGCAAAGTCGGGGGCGCCCAACCGGTGCGCCTGATAAGTCGGGCGCCAACGAGGGCGCCTATTACAAAAAGGGAATCTCTCTATGGATATCTTGCTGCAGCAGATCATCAACGGTCTGGTCCTCGGCAGCATGTACGCCTTGATAGCCTTGGGCTACACCATGGTGTACGGCATCATCAACCTCATCAATTTCGCGCACGGCGAGGTTCTCATGGTCGGGGCGTTGACCAGCTGGACCATCATCGGCTGGATGCAAACCGCGATGCCCGGCACCCCCGGCTGGATCATCCTCGTTCTTGCGCTCATCATCGCCTGCGTGGTTGCCGCCACCCTCAACTTCGTGATCGAAAAGGTGGCCTATCGGCCGCTGCGCAACAGCCCCAAGCTGGCGCCGCTGATCACCGCGATCGGCATGTCGATCCTCCTGCAGACGATCGCGATGATCATCTGGAAGCCCACCAACAAGGCCTATCCCACGCTCCTGCCCACGACCCCGATCCAGCTCGGGGGCGCGGTGATCTCGCCGACGCAGGTCATGATCCTCAGCGTCACCGCCTTCTGCCTGGTGGTGCTGATGTGGCTGGTCAACTACACCAAGCTCGGCCGCGCGATGCGCGCCACCGCCGAGAACCCGCGCGTCGCGGCGCTGATGGGCATCCGTCCCGACATGGTCATCTCGGCCACCTTCATCATCGGCGCCGTGCTCGCGGCGATTGCCGGCGTGATGTACGCCTCCAACTACGGCATCGCGCAGCACGCCATGGGCTTCATCCCGGGCCTCAAGGCCTTCACCGCAGCAGTGTTCGGCGGCATCGGCAACCTCGCGGGCGCGGTGGTCGGCGGCATTCTGCTGGGGCTGATCGAGGCCATCGGCTCGGGCTACATCGGGGCGCTCACCGGCGACATCCTCGGCAGCCACTACAGCGACATCTTCGCGTTCATCGTGCTGATCATCATGCTCACGCTTCGGCCCTCGGGCCTGCTCGGCGAGCGCGTGGCTGATCGGGCCTGAGGGAGGACGCCATGCAAGATACCAAGAAGATCGTCTCCATCGCGATCGCCGCCATCGGCCTCCTGGTGCTGCCGCTGTTGCTGCAGAGCCAGGGCAACGCCTGGGTGCGCATCGCCGACATCGCGCTGCTCTACGTGCTGCTGGCGCTGGGCCTGAACATCGTGGTCGGCTATGCCGGCCTGCTCGACCTGGGCTATGTCGCCTTCTTCGCCATCGGCGCCTACATGTTCGCGCTGCTCGGGTCTCCGCACCTGACCGACACCTTTCCGGCGATGAAGGCCATGTTCCCCAACGGGATGCACAGCTCGCTGCTGCTCGTCGTCCCGGCGGCCTTGGGACTGGCCGCCCTGTTCGGCGTGCTGCTCGGCGCCCCCACGCTGAAGCTGCGCGGCGACTACCTGGCCATCGTCACGCTGGGCTTCGGCGAGATCATCCGGGTGTTTCTCAACAACCTGGACCACCCCTTCAATCTCACGAACGGGCCCAAGGGCATCACCGCCATCGACCCGGTGCATTTCTGGGGCCTCAACCTCGGCAAGGCGCTCAAGCTCGGCGACTACACGATCTCCTCGGTCTCGCTGTACTACTACCTCTTCCTGGCCCTGGTGCTCGTCACCATCCTGATCTCGCACCGGCTGCAGCTCTCGCGCATCGGCCGCGCCTGGATGGCGATCCGCGAAGACGAGATCGCCGCGAAGGCCATGGGCATCAACACCCGCAACATGAAGCTGCTGGCCTTCGGCATGGGTGCGAGCTTCGGCGGCGTGTCGGGCGCCATGTTCGCGGCCTTCCAGGGCTTCGTCTCGCCCGAGTCCTTCAGCCTGATGGAGTCGGTGATGATCGTCGCCATGGTGGTCCTTGGCGGTATCGGGCACCTGCCGGGCGTTGTCCTCGGCGCCGTGCTGCTGGCCGCGATGCCGGAAGTGCTGCGCTATGTCGCGGCGCCGCTGCAGGCCATGACCGATGGCCGGCTGGACGCCTCCATCCTGCGCCAGCTGTTCATCGCGCTGGCGATGATCATCATCATGCTGGTGCGGCCGCGCGGCCTCTGGCCGTCGCCGGAGCACGGCAAGTCGCTGCTGCGCAAGGGCCTGCCCAAGTCGCCCGTGCCGGGTTCGACACAGGCGCATGCGCCCGGCGTCCCCACGCCGGCCGACGAGTTGCCCGGCGAGGCCTCCCGTTCCATGTCCATCAATCCGTGAACGAGGGAGCACCAGCATGACTGACACCGTCCTCGACGTTCACGGCATCTCCAAGCGCTTCGGCGGCCTGCAGGCGCTGTCGGACGTCGGCATCAAGATCAGCCGCGGCCAGGTCTACGGCCTGATCGGCCCCAACGGCGCCGGCAAGACCACCTTCTTCAACGTCATCACGGGCCTCTACACGCCCGACAGCGGCAGCTTCGAACTCGGCGGCAAGCCCTATCAGCCCACCGCGGTGCACGAGGTGGCGAAGGCCGGCATCGCGCGCACCTTCCAAAACATCCGTCTCTTTGCCGAAATGACCGCGCTCGAGAACGTGATGGTGGGCCGCCATGTACGCACGCACTCGGGTGTACTGGGCGCCATATTCCGCACCGGCAGCTTCAAGGCCGAGGAAGACGCCATCGCCAAGCGAGCGCACGAACTGCTCGACTACGTGGGCATCGGCAAGTACGCCGACTACAAGGCGCGCACCTTGAGCTACGGCGACCAGCGCCGCCTCGAGATCGCCCGCGCGCTGGCGACCGACCCCCAGCTGATCGCGCTCGACGAGCCCGCGGCCGGCATGAACGCCACCGAGAAGGTGCTGTTGCGCGAGCTGATCGACCGCATCCGCAAGGACAACCGCACCATCCTGCTCATCGAGCACGACGTGAAGCTGGTCATGGGCCTGTGCGACCGCGTGACCGTGCTCGATTACGGCAAGCAGATCGCCGAGGGCACGCCGGCGGAGGTGCAGAAGAACGAGAAGGTGATCGAGGCTTACCTCGGCACGGGAGGACACTGAAATGGCTCAAACTCTTTTGAAGGTCAGCGGCCTGAAGGTCGCCTACGGCGGCATCCAGGCGGTGAAGGGCGTGGACTTCGAAGTCCGCGAAGGCGAGCTGGTCTCGCTGATCGGCTCCAACGGCGCCGGCAAGACCACCACCATGAAGGCCATCACCGGCACCTTGCCTTTCGCCGCCGGCGACATCGAGTTCCTCGGCAAGAGCATCAAGGGCCGTGGCGCCTGGGACCTGGTCGGCGAAGGGCTGGTCATGGTGCCCGAGGGCCGCGGCGTGTTCACGCGCATGACCATCACCGAGAACCTGCAGATCGGCGCCTATATCCGCAAGGACAAGGCCGAGATCGCGAAGGACATCGATCGCGTGTTCGCGACCTTCCCGCGCCTGAAGGAACGCGCCACGCAGCTGGCCGGCACCATGTCCGGCGGCGAGCAGCAGATGCTGGCCATGGGCCGTGCGCTGATGGCGCGCCCCAAGGTGCTGCTGCTGGACGAGCCCTCGATGGGCCTGTCGCCGATCATGGTCGACAAGATCTTCGAGGTGGTGAAGCAGGTGTACGACCAGGGCGTGACGGTGCTGCTGGTGGAGCAGAACGCCAGCCGCGCGCTTCAACTGGCCGACCGCGGCTACGTCATGGAGTCGGGGCTGATCACCATGAGCGGCGATGCCAAGGTGATGCTGAGCGACCCGAAGGTCCGCGCGGCGTACCTCGGCGAATGAACGCAGCGGCCGATGCGGCCGCTGTCCTCAATCGACTTTTGCGCCGGTGGCCTTGACCACCTTCTCATACTTGGCAAGTTCGCTCTTCATGAACGTGCCGAACTGGTCGGGTGTGCTCGCGACCGGCTCGGCCAGCAGCGAGGCGAATCGCGTCCGCGTCTCGGGCGCGTTCAGCGCGGCGACGAAGGCGCGATTGAGCTTGTCCAGCACCGGCCCGGGCGTGCCCGCAGGCGCGACCAGGCCCCACCAGGTATCGATCGAAAAGCCCTTGAGCGTGCTGGCCACCGTCGGCACTTCGGGCAGCGCACTGCTGCGCTCGGCGGTGGTCACGGCGATGGCCTTGAGCTTGCCGGACCGGATGTTCGGCGCGGCGGTCGCGAGGTTGTCGAAGTTGAAGTCGACCTGGCCCGACAGCAGCGCGAGCTGCGCCGGATTGCCGCCGTTGTAGGGAATGTGCACGGCGAAGATGCCGGCTTCCTTCTTGAACATCTCGCCCGCCAGGTGGCCGGCGCTGCCGTTGCCGCCGCTGCCGTAGTTGAGCTTGCCGGGGTTGGCCTTGGCGTAGGCGATCAGGTCGCGCAGGTTGCCGATCTTCAGGCGCTGGGCGGTCTCGGCGTTCATCACCAGCACGTTGGGCACGCGCACCATCTGCGTGATGGGCGCGAAGGCGGTGGCCGCATCGAAAGGCATCTTGCTGTAGAGCCAGGGATTGACCGCGTTGGTGGCGGTCGCCGCGATGCCGATCGTGAGTCCGTCGGGCGCGGCTTTCGCCACCGCATCGGCGCCGATGTTGCCGCCGGCGCCGGGCTTGTTGTCGATGATGACCGGGCCGAGCGAATCCTTTACACGCTCGGCCAGCACGCGAGCCGTGACGTCGATCGGGCCGCCGGCCGCGTAGGGGACGACCAGGCGGATGGGATGCTGCGCGGACTGCGCCGAAGCCGGGGTGGCGGCAAGGAGGACGCCGGCGGCGAGGAGGCTGAGGAGGAGGTCTCTGGTTTTCATGGTTCGATGGTGCGTGGAGGCGAAGCGAAGCGGCTTTGCCACGACGTCAGGGCAGCGCCTTGTCTGCCTCCGTGGTGAATGCATCCGCGAAGAACTCGTCTTCCGGCAAGCCGCGCTGCGCCACATAGTCCTGCTTCGCCGAGTCGACCACGATCGGTGCGCCGCAGGCATACACCTGGTGGCCGGACAGGTCCTCAAAGTCTTCCATCACCGCGCGGTGCACGAAGCCGGTCCGCCCGTGCCAGTTGTCTTCCGGCACCGCGTTCGAGATCACCGGCACATAGCGCAGGTTCGGCATTTCGACGAGCGCCGAGCGCACCCAATCGTCCATGTACAGGTCCTCCGGCCGCCGTCCGCCCCAGTAGAGCGTGGCGGGCCGGTCGATGCCCTTGAACTTCATGTGCTCCAGCAGCGCCTTGATCGGCGCGAAGCCCGTGCCGGAGGCCAGCAGCACGATGGGCTTGGGCGAATCGTCGCGCAGGAAGAAACTTCCGTAGGGCCCTTCGATGCGCAGGATCTCCTTCTCCTTCATCGCACCGAACACATGGTCGGTGAACTTGCCGCCCGGCAGGTGCCGGATATGCAGTTCGATGCCGGTGCCGGGCTCGCCCAGCGTGTGCGGCGCGTTGGCCATCGAGTAGCTGCGCCGCGTGCCGTCGCGCAGGATGAATTCGATGTACTGCCCCGCATGGAACTGCAGCGGCTCGCCCGCCGGCAGTTGCAGGCGCAGCATCACCACGTCGTGTGACTTCTTCACGATGGACTGCACGCGCACCGGCATCTTGCGGATCGGGAAGGCATTGGCGTCCGTGACCTGGCGCGATTCCAGCACCACGTCGCTGCGTGCCGTCGCGCAGCAGGTCAGCACATAGCCGGCCGCTTCCTCCTCGGCGCTCAGCGCTTTGCTCTGATGCAGCCGCAAGGTGACCTCGCCCGAGAGCTTCTTGCACTTGCAGGAGCCGCACGCCCCGTCCTTGCAACCGTAGGGCAGTCCGATGCCCTGCCGGATGCCGGCCGCGAGAATGGTCTCGTCGGCATGTGCATCGAAATGCCGTCCACTGGGTTCGACCGTGATGTGAAAGCCCGCCTCGCCAGGCGCCGCGCTCGTCATGGGTATTCTTCGACTCTTGTTCAGCAAAAGGGGAACCGATTTTGCCCGGATTCAACAGCCCGTTCGGCAGCAGGCCTACGCGCTTTCGCCGCGAGCGCGTGCTCGTGGTCGGCTGCGGCGACGTCGGCCTGCGGGCGGCGCGGGCCCTGCGCGGCCGCGTGCGCCTGATCGCACTGACCTCCTCGCCCGACCGGGTGGCGGCCCTGCGGCTGGCGGGCCTCACGCCGATCGTGGCCGATCTCGACGACGCCGCCGCGCTGCGCCGCCTCTCGGGCCTGGCCACGCGCGTGCTGCATCTCGCGCCACCCGCGCGCGCGGAAGGAGCGCGCTGGTGGCGCGATGACCGCACCACGGCGCTGGTGCGCGCCCTGCGCCTGCGCACGCTGCCGGCGGCGCTGGTCTACGGCTCGACCAGCGGCGTCTATGGCGATTGCGGCGGCGCGCGCATCGACGAGACCCGCACCGTGCGGCCAGCCACGCCCCGCGCGCACCGCCGCGTCGATGCCGAGCGTGCCGTGCGCTGGCTGGGCCGCGCCGGCGTTGCCACGCGCATCCTGCGCATCCCCGGCATCTACGCGCCCGACCGGGAAGGCGGCACGCCGCGCGAGCGCCTGCACAAGCGCACGCCCGTGCTGCGCGCCGAGGAGGACGTCTACACCAACCACATCCATGCGGACGACCTCGCACGCGCCTGCGTCGCGGCGCTGTGGCGTGGCGGTCCGCAGCGCGTCTTTCATGTGAGCGACGACAGCGAGCTCAGGATCGGCGACTACGTCGACCTCGCGGCCGACCTCTATGGCCTGCCGCGCCCGCCGCGCATCGCGCGCGAGGAGGCCCAGGCGCAGCTGCCCTTGTCGCAGATCAGCTTCATGAGCGAGTCGCGGCGGCTGGACAACACGCGGCTCAAGCGCGAGCTGCGCGTTCGCCTGCGGCATCCCACCGTTGCCACGGGCCTGGTGCCCTGAGCGGCTTCGAGGCTCTCCCGATGCCCACAGGCGCTGCGCCATTGACCACGCCCCGCCTGATCCTGCGGACATGGCGGGAAGAAGATCTCGAGCCTTTCGCCGAACTGAATGCGGACGAGCGGGCGACGCAGTACTTGCTGCATCGATTGACCCGTGCGCAAAGCGACGAACTGGTTGCACGCATCGGCGCGCATTTCGAGCGCACGGGCTTCGGCCTGTGGGCGGTGGAGGCGCCCGGTGTTGCGCCCTTCATCGGCGCGGTGGGCCTGGTGGTCCCGGGTTTCTCGGCGGCGTTCACGCCCTGCGTCGAGATCGGCTGGCGCCTGGCCCCGGCCTTCTGGGGGCGCGGCTTCGCGAGCGAGGCCGCGCGTGCGGCACTGGCCTTCGGTTTCGAGAAGGCCGGCCTCGAAGAGATCCTCTCTTTCACCGTGCCCGCCAACCAGCGCTCGCAGGCTGTCATGCAGCGGCTCGGCATGACGCGCTCAGCGGCCGAAGATTTCGATCATCCGCTGGTGCCGGCGGGCCATCCCCTGTTGCGGCACGTGCTCTACAGGATGTCGAAGGCCGCGTGGCTGGCCTCCACGTCAGCCGCCGGCAACTGAGCAAAGAAAAACGAGCCGCGAGGCCCGTTTTTTCTTGATCGCTTTTCTGGTCCGGGTTTACAGGCCGGCTTGGCGCGTGAACGACACCTTGGGCTTCTTGTACGCCTCCGGCACCTGGTCGCGATAGAAGGCGCGGCGATCGAGACTTGCGAACGGATCGTGCGCCTTCGCGACGGCATCCTGGTAGACCTGTGCGCGGTCCGCAGTCGAGGCGATGGCTTGGGAACCAGCGCCCGCCACGTCGCCGTACGCGTTGCCGGCACGGGCGGCTGCCACGGCCTGGCCGGCGACTTCGGCACGCGTGGCGCCAGAGGTCAGCGGATGCACGCCATCGTAGGTTTCAGCCTGCGCGCCGGCGACAGCCAGAAGCGAGAAGGCAGCGGCGGTAAGGATTTTCGAGGCATTCATTGCGGCTTCCTTGAAAGGGTTGATCGATGGAATGAAGTGTGGGTGCAAAGGCCGCCTTCAAATCGCGGCTGTTGGAACCACGGTGTTTTCCGACTGGAAACAATCGAGCGCACTCCGCATGTGCCGCGAGCCATCGTGATGCGAAGTCAGGAACTGCCCAAGCGGGCAGTAGCCGCGCGCGAGACGCCTCTGGACAATTGAGCCGATCCAAGGAGTCGCCATGTCGAACACGCCTTCCTTCTCTCCCCTCGAACAGTGGTCGGCCGCGATGGCCGATGCAGTGAGCGCTGCAGCGCCGGGCGTGCTCGCCGTCCAGACGCGTCATGCGCGTGCCAGCGGATTCGTCTGGCGTCCCGGATGGATCGTGAGCTCGGAAGAAGGACTGCCCGAAGACGAAGAGGCCGAGGTCGTCCTGCCCGGCGGCACGACCGTCGCGGCCAAGGTGGCTGGACGTGATCCCACGACCGACGTACTGCTGCTGCGCTGCGAAGGCGCCACGGCGTCGCCGGTGGTCTTCGACGCAGCGCCGCTGCGCGCGGGCGAGGTGGTGATCACGCTCGGCGCGCGCGAAGGGCTGCCGCTGGTGGCAGGCGGGCTGGTGTCGCTGGCCGGGCCGGCATGGCGCAGCCTGCGCGGCGGCGAGATCGATGCTCGCATCGAGCTCGACCTGCGGCTGCGGTCGGGCGCCGAAGGCGCCCTCGTGCTCAATGCGAAGGGCCAGGCCGCGGGCATGGCGGTCTTCGGCCCGAGGCGACGCGTGCTGCTCATTCCCGCGGCGACGATCGAACGGGTGGCGACGCAGCTCATGGCGCACGGTCGCATGCCGCGCGGCTACCTCGGCCTGAGTCTGCAGCCGGTGCGCGTGGATGCATGCAGTGTCGGCGCGATGGTGATGGGCGTGGCGGCGCAGGGCCCCGGCGCGGCGGCCGGCATTCACCAGGGCGACATCATCGTGGCGATGAACGGCCAGCCCATCCGCAGCGTGCCGCTGTTGTTGCGTGCACTGGGCCCGGCGAGCGTGGGCACCGTGCTCGCGCTGTCGCTGCGCCGCGCCGGCGAAGCGGTGGAAGTGCAGCTCACGGTGGGCGAAAGGCCGGCCGATTGAGCGCGCTCCACAATGGCGCGATGAAGCCGATCGTTGTCGCGCTCGAGATCGAGGACGAAGCCTTGTCGCAGCGCCTGGCTGCCGCGCTGGCTGCCGCGCCGGACATCCGCGTGGCCGAGCGCGGCGAGGCCGCCGACGTGGCCCTGGTGCTGCCGGAGGCCGCGCCGCGCAGCGAAGCGACGGAGGACTCGACCCTGACCCGGCGCGAGCTCGAAGTATTGGCCCTGGTCGCCGAGGGCGCCTCGAACAAGCTCATCGCGCGGCGCCTGGGCATCTCGGTGCACACGGCGAAGTTCCATGTGGGCTCGCTCATCGACAAGCTCGATGCGACCGGCCGTACGGATGCGGTGGCGCAGGCGGCGCGCCTCGGGGTCCTTCACCTCTGAACGTGCACGAGCCGGCAGACGATCATTCCTGCCGCAGCGGGCAGAAGGGGCGGCCTTCGACGGCGGCCCAGATGCAGGCGCGTATGCAGGCAATCACCAGGCGCGCGTCCTGCGCGCGGGGGACGGTTCTCATGACGATGAACATGGCTTGTTCTCTTTCTTAAGACGATGCGCACTGCTTCACACAGCCCAATGCGAATAGTGAAGCACGACGTAGCCGAGCGAGTGCCAGAAGCAGGCCTCTGCATGGCTGCGCGTCAGGATGCGCGAGCCGTTCAGCCCGAGGCATTCGTAGCCGCGGCCGTCACCTGCTGAGTCCAGAATGATCTTGTCCATGACGCGCCTCCTATGTTGCAGGTATAGGCGCGAAGGATCGCCCGTCGCCAGCGGCCGGCGGCGCGGCGCTTCGTCGGCTCCCGGGGCGCGCGCTTGTCCGCCGCATCCGGGCGGCAGGCGTCAGCATTGGCTGACAGCGGCGCCGTTCAGAGGTGCGCGCGCAGGACCTCGGCCAGGCGGGCGAAGCTCCCCCCGATCTCCTCTTCGCGCACCGCGCCGTAGCCGAGCAGCAGGCCGCTCTCGGCGGCTGAGGGGCGCACGTAGTACATCGACAGCGGCCGCGTCGCCACGCCCGCGCGCTGGGCATCGTGCGCGACGGCGTGGTCGTCCACGCCCCGCGGCAGGCCCAGCACCAGGTGCAGGCCGGCGTCCCCGCCGATCACCGGCAGCGCATCGCCGAACTGCTGCCGGATGGCGTGGATCAATGCATCGTGCCGCGCGCCATACACCGCCCGCATGCGGCGGATGTGGCTTGCGTAGTGACCCTCCGCCAGGAAGCGTGCGAGCACCGCCTGCTGCAGGGTCTGGCCTTCGCGGAACAGCTCGTTGAGCGCGCGCGCGAACCGGTCCACCAGGTCCGGCGGCAGCACCAGGTAGGCCACGCGCAGGGAGGGGAACAGCGTCTTCGAGAAAGTGCCGAGGTAGATCACGCGACCTTGCTCGTCCAGGCCCTGGAGCGCCGGCAGCGGCCGGGTGCCATAGCGGAACTCGCTGTCGTAGTCGTCCTCCACCACCCACACGCCTTGAGCCGCCGCATAGTCGAGCAGCTGACGGCGCCGGCGCTGGCTCATCAGTGCGCCGGTCGGGTACTGGTGCGAGGGCGACAGGAACATCAGCCGCGGCGGCCGGCGCAGTTGCTGGCGCGTCGGCGCGAGACCCTCGGCGTCCACGCCCACGGGCAGCAGCTTCAGGCCCATCGCGCGGAACATGCTGCGTGCGCCCCAATAGCCGGGGTCCTCGAGCCAGACGCTGTCGCCCGGATCGGCCAGCAACTGTGCGACCAGCAGCAGCGATTGCTGCGTGCCGCTGGTGATTACCACCTGCTCGCTCGTGCAGGCCACGCCGCGCGTGCCCTGAAGGTATTCGGCGATGGCCTGCCGCAGGCCTGCATCGCCGGCGCCGGTTGCGTAGGTGAGCTGCTCGGGCGCGGCGCGCCGCCACAGTCCGCGCTGCAGGCGGTTCCAGACCTGCGCGGGGAACAGCCGCACCTCGGGCACACCGGGCGCGAAGGCGCCCCATTGCAGGCGTGCGGCGCCCGCGTGCTCGACCAGGTCCTCGCCGCGCCGCGAGAGCAGCACGCGGCGAGCCGCGCGTGTCGCCGGCTCGGCCGGGCGCAAGCCCAGCTGCGCCACGTAGGTGCCCCGGCCCACGCCGGCTTGCACGTAGCCCTCCAGTGCCAGCTGTTCGTAGACGTGAACCACGGTGTTGCGCGCGATGCCGAGCGAACGCGCCATCTCCCGCGTGGGCGGCAGCTTCAGCCCGGCCGGCAGTGCCGACTGGCGGATGCCGCTTTGCAGGATGCGGTAGAGCTGCAGGTGGTCGTAGTCGTCGGACTGCCGATCGAAGTGGCGCAGCACGAAGTCGGGCAGGCCGGAGGTCCCCTGCTGCCGGGCATCGATGGTTGGTTCCATCAAATCGAGATTACTTGGTTCTGTTTATAGGATCAATACTTGCATAGACTGGCGCGATCCACAGCTACCGCGGACCTTCGAGCTTCCGCACCGAAAGCGCCATGAACACTGCCACCGTCGCCCCCATCGCCGCCGCGCGGCCCAACAACGCCGGGATCGACGCCCGGCGCGCCGCCGCTACGCCGCGGGGCGTCGGCATCGGCTTCCCTTTCTATGCCGAGCGCGCCCGCAACGCCGAGTTGTGGGACGTGGAAGGGCGCCGCTTCATCGACTTCGGCTCCGGCATCGCGGTGCTCAACACCGGGCACTGCCATCCGCGCGTGATGGAAGCGGTACGCAGCCAGCTCGATCGCTTCACCCACACCGCCTACCAGGTCGTGCCTTACGAGAGCGCAGTCGCGCTGGCCGAGCGGCTCAACCACATCTCCCCCGGCAACCATCCCAAGAAGACCGCTTTCTTCACGACCGGGGCCGAGGCGGTGGAGAACGCGATCAAGATCGCGCGCTGCGCCACGCGCCGCCCGGGCGTGATCGCGCTCAGCGGCGCCTTCCACGGCCGCACCTTCATGGGCATGGCGCTGACGGGCAAGGTCGCGCCCTACAAGAGCGGCTTCGGGCCCTTCCCGGGCAGCATCTACCATGTGCCGGCGCCCGTGGCGCTGCATGGCGTTTCGGTCGAAGATTCGCTGGCGGCGATCGACCGGCTCTTCAAGGCCGACATCGACCCCGAGCAGGTCGCCGCGATCATCCTCGAGCCGGTGCAGGGGGAGGGCGGTTTCTACATCCAGCCGCCGGAGTTCATGCGCGCGGTGCGCGAGATCTGCGACCGCCACGGCATCCTGATGATCGCCGACGAGATCCAGACCGGCTTCGGCCGCACCGGCAGCCTGTTCGCGATGGACCATTACGACGTGGTGCCCGACCTCATGACCATCGCCAAGAGCCTGGCCGGCGGCCTGCCGCTGTCGGGCGTGGTCGGCCGCGCCGAGATCATGGACGCGCCCGCGCCCGGCGGCTTGGGCGGCACCTATGCCGGCAACCCGCTGGCGATCGCCGCCGCGCATGCGGTGCTCGACGTCATCGAGGACGAGCAGCTCGCGCCGCGCGCCGAGCGCCTGGGTCAGCGCCTGAAGGCGCGGCTCGTCGCCCTGCGCGCAACGGTGCCGCAGATCTCCGACGTGCGCGGGCTGGGCGCCATGGTTGCCGTGGAGTTCGCCGGCAAGGACGGCAAGCCCGACCCCGATTTCACCCGCCAGGTGCAGGCCCGCGCCCGCGACGCCGGACTGCTGCTCCTGACGTGCGGCGTGTACGCCAACGTGATCCGCTTCCTGTTCCCGCTGACCATCGAGGAATCGGTGCTCGAGGAGGGCCTCGACATCCTGGCCGCCGCGATGCAAGCTTGAGACAGGAGGTATTCGACGATGACGCTGAAATTGAAAGACCCCTCCCTCCTGCGCCAGCAGGTCTTCCTGGCCGGCGAATGGATCGATGCGGACACGCGCGAAACCGTCGCGGTCAGCAACCCGGCCAATGGCGAGCGCATCGGCACCGTGCCGATGTGCGGCGCCGAAGAGACGCAGCGCGCCATCGGCGCGGCCGAAGTGGCCCAGCGCGACTGGGCCCGCCGCCCGGCCAAGGAGCGCACGGCGATCCTGCGCCGCCTCAACGACCTGATGCTGGCCAACCAGGACGACCTGGCGCTCATCATGACCACCGAGCAGGGCAAGCCGCTGGCCGAGAGCAAGGGCGAGATCGCCTACGCAGCGTCCTTCATCGACTGGTTCGCCGACGAAGCGCGGCGCGTCTACGGCGACACCATCCCCGCGCCCTCGGCCGACCGCCGCATCCTGGCGCTCAAGCAGCCGATCGGCGTGACGGCCGCCATCACGCCCTGGAACTTCCCGACCGCCATGCTCACGCGCAAGGCCGGCCCGGCCCTGGCCGCCGGCTGCGCGATGGTGGTCAAGCCTGCGACGCAGACGCCTTTTTCGGCGCTGGCCTTCGCGGAACTCGCGCAGCGCGCAGGGCTGCCGAAGGGCCTGCTGTCGGTGCTCACCGGCTCGGCCTCGAAGATCGGCGGCGAGATGACGCGCAACCCGACCGTGCGCAAGCTCACCTTCACCGGCTCGACCGAGGTCGGGCGCATGCTGATGAAGCAGTCGGCCGACACCATCAAGAAACTCTCGCTGGAGCTCGGCGGCAACGCGCCCTTCATCGTGTTCGACGATGCCGACCTCGACGCCGCGGTCGAAGGCGCGATGGTCTCGAAGTACCGCAACACCGGCCAGACCTGCGTGTGCGCCAACCGCATCTACGTGCAGAAGGGCGTGCTCGCCGCCTTCACGGAGAAGCTGGTGGCTCGGGTGCAGGCCCTCAAGGTGGGCAACGGCGTGGAGCCGGGCGTCACGCAGGGCCCGTTGATCGACGACAAGGCGGTGGCCAAGATCGAGGAGCATGTGGCCGATGCCGTGGCCAAGGGCGGCAAGGTGCTCACCGGCGGCAAGCGTCACGCCCTGGGCGGCCGCTTCTACGAGCCCACGGTGGTGGCCGGCGCCATCTCCGACATGCTGGTTGCGCAAGAAGAAACCTTCGGCCCGCTGGCGCCGGTCTTCGCCTTCGACACCGAGGCCGAGGCCATCGCGCTGGCCAATGACACCGAATTCGGCCTGGCCTCGTACTTCTACAGCCGCGACATCGGCCGCATCATGCGCGTGGCCGAGCAGCTCGAATCCGGCATGGTGGGCGTGAACACCGGGTTGATCTCCACCGCCGAGGCGCCCTTCGGCGGCGTCAAGCAATCGGGCCTGGGGCGCGAGGGCTCGAAGTACGGCCTCGACGAGTTCCTCGAGATCAAGTACGTCTGTCTCGCGGGGCTGGATCGATGAATGCCGGGATGCCGCCGGCAGGGGCGGCCACCACCTTCGGCGTGGCCGGCGTGCAGATGAACGTCTCGGCCTTCGAGAGCAACGTGGAGCGCATGGGCAACTACCTGCGCCACATCCGCACGCGCTTCCCCTGGGTGCGCATGGTGCTGTTCTCCGAGCTCGCTGCGCTGGGTCCCAGGCACGACAGGGCCGAGCCCTTGCCCGGACCCACCGAGGCGCGCCTGGCATCGCTGGCGCGCGAGACCGGCCTGTGGCTGATTCCAGGCTCGCTCTTCGAGAGAGTGGAGGGGCCCGCCGGGCCGGTGGTCTACAACACCACGCCCGTGATCGACCCGCAGGGCGAGGTGATCGCAAGATTCCGCAAGCTCTTCCCCTTTCGCCCCTACGAGCGCGACGTGGCGGGCGGCACCGAGTTCTGCGTGTTCGACGTGCCCGGCGCGGGCCGCTTCGGCGTCTCGATCTGCTACGACATGTGGTTCCCCGAGACCACGCGCACGCTGGCCGCGATGGGCGCCGAGGTCATCCTGCACCCGACCATGACCGACACCATCGACCGCGACGTCGAGTTGGCCATCGCGCGCGCCTCGGCGGTGACCAACCAGCTCTACTTCTTCGACGTGAACGGTGTCGGCGACGGCGGGGTGGGGCGCTCCATCGTCTGCGACCCGTCGGGCTATGTGCTGCACCAGGCCGAGGGCGGGGCCGAGATCATGGCCATCGACGTCGACTTCGCCCGCCTGCGCCGCGAGCGCGAGCGCGGGCTGCGCAGCAACCTGGGGCAGCCGCTCAAGAGTTTTCGCGACCGGGACTGCGACTTCGACGTCTACCGCCGGGAGGGCAACGCCTACCCCTACCTGCAAAGCCTGGGGCCGCTCGTGAAGCCCGACTGATTTTTCCCTTCTCGCCGTCGCAAATCACAACAAGGGGCCGACATCGAGGCGGAGCCGGCCCAGAGGAGACAAAGCATGAAGCCAGGAAGTGCAACGGAAAAGAACGGCCGGGCATCGCTGAGCCGGCACCGCAGTGTCTGGGAGATGCGGTCGGACGGGTGGATCGGCCTGGTCGACGACCTGAGCCGCCTGGCCATCCTGCCTGCGGAACACCCCGAGCGCGAGCGCCGGCTCACGCACGTGCGGGCCATCGTGGAGCAGCTGGCCCCGGTCGAGAGCTATTGGGCCTTCCCGGGCGGACGAGTGTTCGGGGAGCTGGCCCAGTGGATCGAGCGCGACGAGCTGGCGCGCGCGCACCAGGCGGCGCGGCGCATCCACCGCGTGCTGGCGGCGCGCACCTACCGGCACGACGTCAACACGCTGGACAGCGACAACGAGCTGCCCTCGCAGATCGAGACCGACAGCGAGCGCCAGGCACAGCTGGCGCGCCCCTACTTCGAGGTGCTGATCGTCGACGAGATGTCGGCCAGCGAGGAGGACGCGCTGAGGCGACGCGTGCAGCGCAAGCGCAGCGCCGACGACGACTTCATCTTCGACGTGGTGGTGGTGCCCAGTTTCGAGGACGCGCTGATCGCCACGTTGGTCAACTTCAACCTGCAGGCGGTTGTGATCCGGCACGGCTTTCCCTTCCGCTCGGTCAACCACAATGACATGCTGCGCCGCTTCCTGGACGGCATGGACGAGGGGATCGAGAAGATGGCCGAGTTCGAGCGCGGGCCGCTGCTCGGCCGCCAGATCGCGCAGATCCGGCCCGAGCTCGACCTGTACCTGGTGACCGACGTCAATGTCGAGGCCATCGCGGCCCAGGTGGGCGAGGTCTTCAAGCGCATCTTCTTCGGCGAGGAAGACCACATCGAGCTCTACAGCTCGATCATGAAAGGCGTGGGCGAGCGGCACCGCACTCCCTTCTTCAACGCGTTGCGCGACTACGCCAAGCAGCCGACCGGCGTGTTCCACGCGCTGCCGCTGGCGCGCGGCAAGTCGATCATGAACTCCAACTGGATCGGCGATCTGGCGCAGTTCTACGGCATGAACCTCTTCATGGCCGAGACCTCCGCCACGTCCGGCGGCCTCGATTCGCTGCTCGACCCGGTGGGTCCGCTGAAGATGGCGCAGGAGTACGCGGCGCGCGCCTTCGGCGCCCGGCGTACCTATTTCGCGACCAACGGCACCTCCACCTGCAACAAGATCGTGGTGCAGGCGCTGGTGCGGCCCGACGACATCGTGCTGGTCGACCGCAACTGCCACAAGTCGCACCACTATGGCCTGGTGCTGGCGGGCGCACAGGTGGCCTACCTCGACTCCTATCCGCTGGACCAGTACTCGATGTACGGCGCGGTGCCGATCCGCCACATCAAGCAGACCCTGCTCGACTTCCGCCGCGCCGGCACCCTGGACCGGGTGCGCATGGTACTGCTGACCAACTGCACCTTCGACGGCATCGTCTACGACGTCGAGCGGGTGATGATGGAATGCCTGGCGATCAAGCCCGACCTGGTCTTCCTCTGGGACGAGGCCTGGTTCGCGTTCGCGCGCTGCCACCCGATCTACCGCCAGCGCACCGGCATGGCCAGTGCCGCCAAGCTGTGCGAGATGCTCAAGGATCCGGCCTATGCGGAGCGCCATGCGGCCTTCAGCGAAGGCTTCGACTGGGACGACGAGCAGCGCGTGCTCGATACCCGGCTGCTGCCCGATCCGACGAAGGCGCGCGTGCGCGTCTACGCGACGCACTCCACGCACAAGACGCTGACCGCGCTGCGTCAGGGCTCGATGATCCATGTCTGGGACCAGGACTTCAAGGACAAGGCCGAGGAGGCCTTCCACGAGGCCTACATGACCCACACCTCGACCTCGCCCAACTACCAGATCCTGGCCTCGCTGGACGTCGGCCGGCGCCAGGTCGAGCTCGAGGGCTACGAGCTGATCCAGCGTCAGCTGGAGCTGGCGATGAGCCTGCGCGAGCAGGTGCTGCACCATCCGCTGCTCAAGCGCTATTTCCGCTTCCTGAGCGTGCGCGACGTGGTGCCGACGGAGTACCGCGAGTCGGGCGTCGACTCCTACTACAACGACGAGACCGGCTGGAACAACCTCGAGGCCGCCTGGCGCACCGACGAGTTCGCACTGGACCCGACGCGCGCCACGCTCACGATCGGTGCCACCGGCATGGACGGGGACACCTTCAAGAACAAGGAGCTGATGGACCGCTACGGCATCCAGATCAACAAGACCTCGCGCAACACGGTGCTGTTCATGACCAACATCGGCAGCACCCGTTCGGCGGTGGCGTACCTGATCGAGGTGCTGGTGAAGATCGCGCGCGACGTCGACCACCGCATCTCCGACATGAGCGCCATCGAGCGCCGCATTCACGAGAAGCGGGTGCGATCGCTGACGCTGGAGCAGCCGCCTCTGCCGGACTTCTCGAGCTTCCACTTCGCCTTCCGCGGCCGCAGCGTGGAAGGGCGCGCCGGCACGCGCGACGGCGACATCCGCAGCGCCTTCTTCCTCTCCTACGACGACGTCAACTGCGAATACATCGACATGGCCGAGGCCGCCAAGGCGATCCAGGCCGGGCGCGACCTGGTGTCGGCGCTGTTCGTCATTCCCTATCCGCCGGGCTTCCCGATCTTGGTGCCGGGGCAGGTGATCAGTGCCGAGATCCTGCAGTTCATGGCTGCCCTGGACGTTCGCGAGATCCACGGCTTCCGACCGGAGCTGGGCTTCCGCATCTTCAATGACGCCGCGCTCTCTCGCGCCGCCCAGGCGACAGCGGCGCGCGCCGCGCTCGCGCTCTCGGGCCGGGCCGCGCAGCCGCAAGAAAGGGACGGCGAGATCAAGGCCGCCAGCACGAGCACACCGGCCGCCGAAACGGCCCAAGCCAGTTCCACCACGAGGAGTGAAGAATGACGACCAAGGTCCAGAGCATTGCCGATCTGCTGCTGATGTTCCATCGCAACGAGCGGCCGATCTATTTCATCAGCGCGACCAATTTCAACCTGCTGGGCATGGACCGCTGGGTCAACCGCTTTCGCTACATCAATTACATCGACTGCTTCGACGGGCGCCACCCCAACGTGTTCGTGCCGACGGAGTCGCCGCACGAGGAGTTCCAGTCGATCGAGGACATCAACAACTATCTGCTGCAGCACAAGGAGGTGATCGACCTGATCGAGCGCCGCGGCGGCAAGCCGGTGGCGACCTTCCTGATGTTCGACGAGAAGACCGAAGCGCTGGCCAAGGAGCTGGGCATGGAGGTGTGGTTCCCGCCGGCCAAGCTTCGCACCCGCTGCGACAACAAGATGGAGACCGTGCGCATCGGCAACAAGGCCGGCGTGTTTTCGGTGCCCAATGCGCTGGAGAAGGTCGAAAGCTTCGAGCACCTGATGCAGATCGCCGAGCGCAACGGGCTGGGACGCGACCTGGTGGTGCAGTCGGCCTTCGGCGACTCGGGCCACACCACCTTCTTCATCGCCGGCGAGGACGATTTCAACAAGCACAAGGACGAGATCGTCAACGACCCCGAGGTCAAGATCATGAAGCGCATCAATTGCCGCGGCGCGACCCTGGAAGCCTGCGCCACGCACTCGGGCACGCTGGTCGGGCCGCTGCTCACGGAGGTGGTGGGCGCCAAGGAGCTCACGCCCTACAAGGGCGGCTGGAGCGGCAACGAGGTGTTCCCCGGCGCCTTCTCGGAGGAGGTGCGCGCCAAGGCGCGCGACATGGCCGAGCGCTTCGGCAACCAGTTGCTGTCGGAAGGCTATCGGGGCTACTTCGACCTCGACTTCCTGATCGACCAGGACAACGGCGAGGTCTACCTCGGCGAGCTGAACCCGCGCATCTGCGGCGCCAGCCCGATGACCAACCACGCCGCCTTCGCCTACGCGGATGCGCCCCTGTTCCTGTTCCACCTGCTCGAGTTCTCGGGCGTGCCCTTCGACCTGAACGTGCGCGAGATCAACGAGCGCTGGGCACAGCCGCATTTCATCGACTCCTGGTCGCAGGTGGTGCTCAAGTGCACCGACGACAAGGTCGACCAGGTCACGCACGCGCCGGGCACCGGCATCTACCGGATGGGCGAGGACGGCAGCGTGGCCTATCAGCGCTTCGACTACGACCGGCGCGCCATCGACAGCGAGCGCGAAGCCTTCTTCCTGCGCATCACCGGTCCGGGCGACTACCGCTACGAAGGCGCCGACCTGGGCATCCTGATCACGCGCGGCCGCTCGATGGACGACAACTTCAAGTTGAACATCCGCGCGCGCGACTGGATCCGCGGCATCAAGAACTACTACGCCGGCAAGCCGATCGTGACGACCCAGCACGAGGCGGCGCCGGCGCCCGGGTCCTTCAAGATTCTCTGAGGCACGCCGGCGGAACCATGGCCATCCAGATCGGCTTCGAAACGCTCATCGAAGACCAGCCGGGTCCGCGCTGGCAGGCGTTGTTCGCGCGCCTGTGGCCGGGCTACCGTGCCTGGTTCCTGCGCAGCGGGGCGGTGGCGCGGCCGAGCTATCTCGAGAGCCGGCGCGCGCTGCGCCAGCACATGCCCGAGCTGGTGCCGACCTGGCAGCGCCTGGTCGAACTGGCCGGAGGCGGTGACGTGGAAGCGCGCTTCCTGTCGCTGTGGTGCCCACCGCCTTACATCGTGGGGTGCTCGCAGGCGGTCTGGATCGACCCGGCTGGTGCCGAGGAGCCCGCGCTGCTGCGCAACTACGACTTCGCGCCCGCGCTGCTCGAAGGCAGCTGGCTGGCCACGCGCTGGCAGGGCCAGCGGGTCGCCGCCATGGGCGACTGCATCTGGGGCGCGCTCGACGGCCAGAACGAGGCCGGCGTGGCGGCCTCGCTGTCATTCGGCGGCAGCACCGTCTCGGGCACGGGTTTCGGCATCCCGCTGGTGCTGCGCTATGTGCTCGAGATGGCGCAAAGCACGGCCGAGGCGGTCGCGCTGTTGCAGCGCGTGCCGGTCAGCATGCCCTACAGCATCACCGTGCTGGACCGCCGGGCCGAATGGGCCACTGTGTTCGTCGGTCCCGACCGCCCTGCGGAGGTCACGCGCCGCAAGGCGGTCACGAATTTCCAGCACCACATCGAATGGCCGGAGCATGCGCGCGCCACCCACGCGGCCGAGCGGCTGGAGCGGCTGCAGCGCCAGGTCGACGGGCCCGGCACTCTGGAGGACGCGATCGGCGCGCTGCTGCAGCCGCCGCTGTACCAGTCGGCCTACCTGCGCGGCTACGGCACGCTCTATGGCGTGGCCTACCGGCCTGCCAGCGGCCGCATGGAATTGCTGTGGCCGGGCGTGCGCTGGCCGCAGACCCTCGATGCATTCGCGGAGGGTCGACGCGATATCGTCTACACGCCGGGCGCCGAGGCGCCGCCGGACCCGGACGAGACAGCCCTCGCGCAGCTGCTGACCGAATCACGAAGTTGAGAAGTTCGAGTGCTCATCGTTTGAGGAGAAAGGACGTCCCATGAAAAGCCCCGCCCGCAAGAAAGGCCTGCCGCCGGCAGCCTGGATCATGATCGCGATGGTGATCGGCATCGTGATCGGCTACATGATCTTCATCAATTTCCCGGACAAGAAGACCGCGGCGCAGATCGCCGGCTACATCTCGATCCTGTCCGATGTGTTCCTGCGCCTGATCAAGATGCTGATCGGCCCGCTGGTGTTCTCCACGCTGGTGGTGGGCATCGCCCATATGGGTGACGCGGCCTCGGTGGGCCGTGTCTTCGGAAAGGCGCTGGGCTGGTTCGTCACCGCCTCGCTGGTCTCGCTGGTGCTCGGGCTGATCATGGCCAATCTGCTGCAGCCCGGCCACAACCTCGGGCTGCCGCTGCCTGACATCGGCGCCTCGGCCAACCTGGCCACCTCGAAGTTCACGCTGAAGGACTTCGTGAGTCACCTGGTTCCCAAGAGCTTCGCGGAGGCGATGGCCAACAACGAGATCCTGCAGATCGTCGTTTTCTCGATGTTCTTCGGCGTCGCGCTCGCTTCGCTGGGGGAAAAGGCGAAGACCCTGATCAACGCGATCGACGAGCTGTCGCATGCCATGCTCAAGATCACTGGCTATGTCATGAAGCTTGCGCCGCTGGCGGTGATGGCCGCGATGGCGGCCACGGTGGCTGTCAACGGACTGGAGATCCTGCTCAAGTTCGCCGTCTTCATGGGCGACTTCTACCTGGGACTGTTCGTGCTGTGGGGTGTGCTGGTGCTGGCTGGATTCGTCTTCCTCGGCACCCGCGTCTTCAAGCTCCTGGTGCTGATCAAGGAAGCCTTCCTGCTCTCCTTCGCCACCGCCAGCTCAGAAGCCGCCTACCCCAAGATCCTGGACGCGCTCGACCGCTTCGGCGTCCGGCGCAAGATCTCCAGCTTCGTCATGCCGATGGGCTATTCCTTCAACCTGGACGGCTCCATGATGTACTGCACCTTCGCGGTGCTGTTCATTGCGCAGGCCTACGACATCCACCTCCCGCTGGGCACCCAGATCACCATGCTGCTGATCCTGATGATGACCTCCAAGGGCATGGCCGGCGTGCCGCGGGCCTCGCTGGTGGTCATTGCCGCGACGCTGAACCAGTTCAACATCCCGGAGGCCGGCCTGCTGCTGATCCTGGGGGTGGACACCTTCCTGGACATGGGCCGCTCTGCGACCAACGCGGTGGGCAACTCCATCGCGACGGCCGTCGTCGCCAAGTGGGAGGGCGAACTGCTGTCGGAGAGCGACGCCGCGGCCAACGAGAAGGCGTTGGATGCCGAGAGCGCGGCGACGCTGGCGCATCCGGTGCACGCCTGAAGGAGCAGCGGCCATGAAGCCCCTGTGCTTGCTGCTGCTGGCCGCGAGCCTGATCGCGACCACGGCCGCCCGGGCCCAGACCGAGCCCACGCCCAGCACGCCGGCAGCGCTCAGCGGGACGCTGGCCAAGGTGCGCGACGCCGGCGTCATCACGCTGGGCTATCGGGAATCCTCGGTGCCGTTTTCCTACCTCTCGCCCCGCAACGTGCCGATCGGCTATTCGATCGAGCTCTGCAAGTCGCTGGTGGCCGCCATCGAGGAGACGGTGCACAAGAGCCTGGAGATCAAGTGGGCGCCGGTGACCTCGGAATCGCGCATCGACGCCGTGGAGAAGGGGCAGGTGGATCTCGAATGCGGCTCGACCACCAGCAACCTGGAGCGCCAGAAGCGGGTGGCCTTCTCGCCCACGATCTTTGTCTCGGGTACCAAGCTGCTGGTGAAGAAGGGTTCGCCGATCCGGGAATTCAAGGACCTGGCGGGCAAGCGCGTGGCGGTCACCCGTGGCACCACAAACGAGCAGACCATGCAGGCGCTGTCGCAGAAGTTCGATCTCAAACTGAATCTTCTGGTGCAGCGCGACCACGCGGAGTCCTTCGCACAGGTGGTCAATGGCGCCGTCGATGCCTTTGCCACGGACGACGTGCTGCTTTATGGGTTGATCGCGCAGAGCAAGGGCAAGGTCCCTGGGGAATACCAGGTGGTGGGCGACTTCCTCTCCTACGACCCCTACGGGATCATGTATCGCAAGAACGACCCGCAACTGGCCAAGGTGGTCAACGATACCTTCCAGTTCCTCGCGCAAGACGGAGAGATCGAGCGCCAGTACAAGCGCTGGTTCCTGCGCAAGCTGCCCTTGAGCGGCACCAGCATCGACCTGCCCATGAGCCCGCAGCTGGAAACCATCCTCCAGACCATGGCGATCAAGGCGGAGTAACGCTTTTGGAGGATGACGGCTGCACGGATTTCGCGGAAACTGAGAACTAATTCATGACCAAAAAGCAACAAGAGCGCTTGTACCTACAGCGCCACAGGGTCGACTGAAGCTAAAAAAGAGTTCCTGTTGGCTTCCGATGGAGGGTCCGATGTTCAATTTTTTCCAGCCCAACCGAAACGGTCATCTGCGGCGCGTCATGGCTTTGCTCGAGGAGGCGCACCTCGCGCGCATCGAGCATCAGGCGGCAGCGGAGCATCACGGCGCCCTGGCCCGCATGTACTCCGAGCGCGCGAAGCGGCTGGAGCGTGAGCTGTACGGTTCCTCCCAACTGCCGGTGGGGGATGCGTCTGGCAAGGCCCAGGACGAGAAGGCCGTTCTCTATGCGCTGGATGCGAGCCGCCGGCTGGAGGCCCAGGCCAAGGCCTGAAGAGATCTGGGGCACGGGTTGCTGTCCCCCTGAGGCGAAGCGGCAGTTCATTGGCGCGCCTCGTGCAGCCGTGTTTGGATGTCTCAAAGGCCCGGATTTCATGGGGGAAGTTGCATTCATGATGAAAAGTGGGCTCGTCCCGTGAGATGTGCGCGACAATAGGGGGGCATCGCTGAAGTTTTGTACATGCTTCGCGATCCGGTAATCGGTTCAGTTTCGCGCCACCGCGCATCATTTGCTTGTTGTGACTCTGGGACTCCATCGATTGTTTTTTTGGTTTGATTAGGAGTCCCTCCATGGGCAAGAAACTCTACGTAGGCAACCTCGCCTACTCCGTCCGCGACAACCACCTTGAACAGGCCTTCTCGGCCTATGGTTCGGTTGCCAGCGCCAAGGTCATGATGGAACGCGACAGCGGTCGCTCCAAGGGCTTCGGCTTCGTCGAAATGGGCACCGATTCGGAAGCGCTCGCCGCTATCGAAGGCCTGAACGGCCAATCGCTCGAAGGCCGTGCCCTGACCGTCAATGAAGCCCGTCCGATGGAGCCCCGTTCGCCCGGCGGCTTCGGCGGCGGTGGTGGCCGCAGCGGTGGCGGCGGCTACGGCGGCGGCGGTGGTGGCGGCTACGGTGGTGGTGGTGGCGGCGGCCGCAGCGGCGGCGGTGGTGGCTACGGCGGCGGTAGCCGCGGCGGTTACTGATCGCCTTCAGGCATCAGCAAAAAAAGGCTCCTTCGGGAGCCTTTTTTGTTTGCGGCCGCGCTTCCAAGGGAAAGCGACAAGTTGTCAGCGTCGCTCGATCGCTGGTGCCCGGGGCCGGAATCGAACCGGCACGCCTTGCGGCGGGGGATTTTGAGTCCCCTGCGTCTACCAATTTCACCACCCGGGCAGGGGAAGTAAGGGAGCTCAAAATTATGGCACAGTGCCTGGCATGGCAAACGTGAACTACCCGACGATCGAGGATGCGATCGGCAAGACGCCCTTGGTCGCGCTGCAGCGTATCGATGCGGCCGACAACGCGAAGCGCGGCAACGTCATCCTTGGCAAGCTGGAAGGCAACAACCCGGCCGGGTCGGTCAAGGACCGGCCGGCACTCTCGATGATCAAGCGCGCCGAAGAGCGCGGCGAGATCAAGCCCGGCGACACGCTGATCGAGGCGACCTCGGGCAACACCGGCATCGCACTCGCGATGGCTGCGGCCATCAAGGGCTATCGCATGGTGCTCATCATGCCGGAAGACCTCTCGGTCGAACGCGCCCAGACCATGAAGGCCTTCGGCGCCGAGCTGCTGCTCACGCCCAAGAGTGGCGGCATGGAGTACGCGCGGGACCTGGCGGAGCAGATGGTGGCGCAGGGGAAGGGCCGCGTGCTCGACCAGTTCGCCAACGCCGACAACCCTCGCATCCACTACGAGACCACGGGACCCGAGATCTGGGCCGACACCGGCGGGCGCATCACGCACTTCGTGAGCGCGATGGGCACCACGGGCACGATCACCGGCGTCTCTCATTTCCTCAAGGAGAAGAACCCGGCGGTGCGCATCATCGGCGCGCAGCCCGAGGAGGGTTCGCGCATCCCGGGCATCCGTAAATGGCCCGAGGCGTATATGCCCAAGATCTATGAGCCCAGCCGGGTCGACGAGCTGGTCCACGTGAGCCAGGACCACGCCGAGGAGATGTGCCGGCGGTTGGCGCGCGAGGAGGGCATCTTCGCGGGCATCTCGTCGGCCGGTGCGCTGTGGGTGGCACTCGAGATCGCGAAGAAGGTGCAGAACGCGACCATCGTCTTCGTGGTCTGCGACCGTGGCGACCGCTATCTGTCCACCGGTGTCTTCCCCGCATGAGCGCCATGTTGTCCGATCCCAAGTTCTGCATGACCTGCGCCACGCAGCTCGCGCGTATCGAGCTGGCCGAGGACGGTGGGCCGAAGACGCGCCTGCGCTGCCCGGCCTGCGGGTGGACGCACTGGAACAACCCGACGCCGGTGCTGGCCGCGATCATCGAATACCGCGGGCAGGTGCTGCTGGCGCGCAATGCAGCGTGGTCACACAAGATGTACGCGCTGATCACCGGCTTCATGGAGGCGGGGGAAACGCCGCAGGAAGGCATCGCGCGCGAGATCAAGGAAGAGACGAACCTCGACGCCGTTGCCCTGAACCTCGTCGGCGTCTATGACTTCCAACGCATGAACCAGGTCATCATCGCCTACCACGCGTTGGCCGACGGCGAGGTGCGGCTGTCGCCCGAGCTCGTCGACTACCGGCTCTACGACCTGGCCGCCTTGCGGTGCTGGCCGGCAGGCACCGGCTACGCGCTGGCCGACTGGCTGCGCACACGCGGGCACGAGCCGCAATTCATGGAATGGCCGCGGCCGCCGGCTTCCACAGCCGACGGCGCTGCCGCCTCCTAGAATTCGGGATGCCCGCAGAAGGAACACGATGGACGTCCACAAAGAAATCGACACCCGCGGACTCAATTGCCCGCTGCCCATCCTGAAGGCCAAGAAATCGCTCAACGAGATGGAGAGCGGACAGCTGCTCAAGGTGGTGTCCACCGACCCCGGCTCGGTGCGTGACTTCCAGGCCTTTGCGCGGCAGACCGGCAACGACCTCGTCGAGCAGCAGACGGTGGGAGACGACTTCATCCACGTCCTGCGGCGGCGCTGACGGTGCTGCCGTGAAGCGCAGTGTCCGACTGGCGGCCGGTGCCCTGGCGCTGGTCCTGGCGGCCGGGGCGCTCGTGCTGGGCTTGTGGAGCGACGGCATGCCGCACGACCCATCCTTCCGACCCGTTTCCCCCAGTGCGTTCCCGCTCGCGATACTGGGCGATTCCAACAGCCACTCCTACCAGGACAACGCCTGGTTCCCCGCCGACAGCAGCGAGCGAGGGGGGCGCTTGCGTTCGCGCACCTTTCAATGGACCGAGGTGCTGGCGCGCATGCGCGGCCAACAGTTGGATCTCGGCCCCTGGGTGCGCTGGGGTAGGCCCGGCGTGGTCGCGCTGGCGCGCGAATGGATGGGTTTGCCGGGCGGCCGCGCGCCGCGGAAAGAGGACTACCTCTACAACTTCGCCAACTCCGGCGCTGCTTGCAAGAACCTGATGGGTGGGCGCTTCCGGCAGGCGCCGCGTCTCGTCGCTCTGATGGACCGGGAGCCGGAGCGCTGGGCGCGCGGCGTGGTGGTGATCCGAATCGGCCTCAACAATTGGGGTGGGTTGCTGGATCTGCAGGCCAGCGATCCTGCCGCGCCCGAGCTGCGCGAGGCAACGGCCTTCTGCGCGCGCGAGATCGGTGCGGCGGTCGCATCGATTCACGCCCGGCATCGCTCCACGCGCATCCTTCTGGTGGGCATCGGCAACGAGGCGGACGACCCTGCCAACTTCGATCGCTGGCAGTCGGCGACCGAGACGCGGAACATCCGGATCGCGCTCGATGGCTTCAATGCCGCCATCCGACATCTGGCAGACGGCGACGCCCGGCTCGCCTATTTCGACGACCTGGCCTGGTTCCAGGACCATTGGGGCTCGCGCGATGCCGAGGGCAAGCCGGACTACAAGGCGGTGGAGATGGGCCCTGAATTGCGCGTGACCAACACGATCGGCGACGACCCGCACAACGCACTCCTCGCCGACCGGCATGCAGGCCTGGTATGGAACGCGCTGTGGGCGCAGGCGCTGGTGGCGCGGCTGCGCGAAGCCTTCGACCTGCCGATCACGCCGATCGCGGACGAGGAGCTGCGCCGTTTCGTCGAGCCGCTGGTTGCGGCGCCGGCAGCGCCTGTCAAAGCTCCAGGGTCTTGAGGTAGGCGCGGAACTGGGCGCCGACCTCCGGGTGCGCAAGCGCGAGTTCGACACTGGCTTGCAGGAAGCCTTCCTTGCTGCCGCAGTCGTAGCGCACGCCCTGGTACGAATAGGCGTAGACGGGTTCCTTCTTCATCAGCGAGGCGATGCCGTCGGTCAGCTGGATCTCGCCGCCGGCCCCCTTCGGCTGGTTGCGGATCTCGTTGAACACGCCTGGCGTCAGGATATAGCGGCCCGCCACGCCCAGGCGTGAGGGCGCGTCCTCGGGCTTGGGCTTTTCGACCATGCGACTGACCTTGACCATCCCCTCTTCGATCATGTCGCCCGCCACGATGCCGTAGCGCTTGACCTGGTCCAGGGGCACCTCCTGAACCGCGAGCAGGGAACCGCCAAGCCGGGCGAAGGCGCGCGTCATCTGTGCGAGCACGGGTTCACCATCCTCCGGGCCGACCATCAGGTCGTCCGCCAGCAGCACCGCGAAGGGTTCGTCGCCAACCAAGTGCTCGGCGCACAGCACTGCGTGCCCCAGGCCCAGCATGCGCGGCTGGCGCACGTAGGAGCAGGTCATGTCGTCCGGCATCACGGACTGCGCGATCTTGAGCAGCTCCAGCTTGTTGCTGGCTTCGAGCTGGCTCTCCAGCTCGTAGGCGGTGTCGTAGTGGTCCTCGATGGCGCGCTTGTTGCGGCCGGTGACGAAGATCATGTCCCGGATGCCGGCGGCATAAGCCTCCTCGACCGCGTACTGGATCAGCGGCTTGTCCACGACCGGCAGCATCTCCTTGGGTTGTGCCTTGGTGGCCGGCAGGAATCGAGTGCCGAATCCGGCGACGGGGAACACGGCCTTGCGGATGCGCTTGGTGGAAGTGGACATGGGCTTAGCGTCTGGTCGGGTGAATTGGAGGATGGAGCCGCGCCCGCGGCGCCGAACGCGAATACTAAAGCTCTCCGTGTCCAGGCTGTGTCAGCCGAGGCGCACAAGCTGGTCGCGCAGCCGTTCCAGTGTGGCGCTGAAGTCCACCTGCCGCTTGCGCTCCTGCTCGATCACCGCGGCCGGCGCCTTGGCGACGAAGGCTTCGTTACCGAGCTTGCCCTTGACCTTCTCGACCTCGCCCTCGATGCGCGCGATTTCCTTCCCGAGGCGGGCTTTTTCCGCGGTCTTGTCGATCTCCATGTGCAGGCACAGCCGCACGTCGCCCACCACGGCCACCGGGGCAGCCTCGGCTGCCGCGGCCCAGGCGGACGCATCTTCGAAGACCTTCACTTCCTTGAGCTTGGCCAAAGCCTGCAGCACCGGCGCGGCCTCGCGCACGAAGGCGTTGCCATCTGCCGTGTCGGCGACGGCATAGAGCGGCAGGCGCATCGCGGGTGAGACGTTCATTTCGCCGCGCAGCGTACGGCAGGCATCGACCAGCGATTTGAGGCGCGCGACATGCGCTTCGGCTGTTGGGTCGATCTTCTCGGGCTGGCTTTGCGGGTAGGGCGCGATCATCACCGACTCGCCGGGTCGGCCGGCCACCGGCGCCACCTTTTGCCAGAGGGCCTCGGTAATGAAGGGGATCAGCGGATGCGCCAGCCGCAGCAAGGCCTCGAGCGTTCGGATCAACGTGCGCCGGGTGGCGCGCTGCTGCGCGGGCCCGCCCTGTTGGATCTGGACCTTGGCGATCTCCAGGTACCAGTCGCAGAACTCGTCCCACGCGAACTGGTAGATCGCATTGGCGACGTTGTCGAGCCGGTATTCCTCGAAGCCCTTGGCCACCTCGGCCTCGACCCGTTGGAGCTGCGAGGCGATCCAGCGGTCGGCCTGGCTGAACTTCAGGTAGCCATGTGCGGGTCCGCCGGGGGCGCATTCGTCCTTGGTGTGCTCGCGCAGCCCACAGTCCTGGCCTTCGCAATTCATCAGCACGAAGCGCGTTGCGTTCCATAGCTTGTTGCAGAAGTTGCGGTAGCCCTCGCAGCGCTTGGGGTCGAAGTTGATGTTGCGGCCAAGCGAGGCGAGCGAGGCGAAGGTGAAGCGCAGCGCATCGGCGCCAAAGGCGGCGATGCCGTCGGGGAATTCCTTCTGCGTGTTCTTGCGCACGGCAGACGCTGTTTCCGGGCGGCGCAGGCCCTGCGTGCGCTTTTCGAGCAGCTCGGGCAGTGCGATGCCGTCGATCAGGTCCACTGGGTCCAGCACATTGCCTTCGGACTTGCTCATCTTGTGGCCGTGCGAGTCGCGCACCAGGCCATGGATGTAAACGTGCCGGAAGGGCACTCGGCCGGTGAAGTGCTTCGTCATCATGATCATCCGGGCGACCCAGAAGAAGATGATGTCGTAGCCGGTGACGAGCACTGTGGAAGGCAGGTAGAGGTCGTAGTCCGGCGTTTTCTCGGGCCAGCCCAGCGAGGAGAAGGGCACCAGCGCCGCGGAGTACCAGGTGTCGAGCACGTCTTCGTCGCGCGTCAGCGCCTTGCCGGGTGCCTGAGCCTGGGCCTCGGCTTCGTCCCGCCCGACGTACACCTGGCCTTCGGCGTCGTACCAGGCGGGGATCTGGTGGCCCCACCAGAGCTGGCGCGAGATGGTCCAGTCCTGGATGTTCTCCATCCAGTGGTTGTAGGTGTTGACCCAGTTCTCGGGCACGAAGCTCACTTCGCCCGAGCGCACCGCGTCGATGGCCTTCTGCGCGATCGACTGGCCCTTTGCATCCGGCTTGGTCATGGCGACGAACCACTGGTCGGTCAGCATCGGCTCGACCACGGCGCCGGTGCGTGCGCAGCGCGGCACCATCAGCCTGTGCTTTTTGGTCTCGACGAGGAGGCCCAGGGCCTGGAGGTCGGCCACCACCGACTTGCGGGCGTCGAAGCGGTCGAGACCCCGGTACTTCTCGGGGGCGTTGTCGTTGATGGCGGCGTCGAGCGTCAGTACGCCGATGACGGGAAGGCCATGGCGCTGGCCCACCGCGTAATCGTTGTGGTCGTGCGCAGGCGTGACCTTGACGACGCCGGTGCCGAACGCCTTGTCGACGTAACTGTCGGCGATCACCGGGATCAGGCGGTCGACCAGCGGCAGCTTCACCCTGCGGCCGATCAGTGCCTGGTAGCGCTCGTCGTCGGGATGAACCATCACGGCGACGTCGCCCAGCATGGTTTCGGGGCGCGTCGTCGCGACCGTCAGAGATCCCGAGCCGTCTTCGAGCGGATAGGCGATGTGCCAGAGGAAGCCCTCCTCTTCCTCGCTCTCGACCTCGAGGTCGCTCACCGCGGTCTTGAGCACCGGGTCCCAGTTGACCAGCCGCTTGCCGCGGTAAATCAGCCCTTCCTCGTAGAGCCGCACGAAGGTGTCGGTAACGACTTTCGAGAGCTTCTCGTCCATCGTGAAATACTCGCGGCTCCAGTCCACCGTGTCGCCCATGCGGCGCATCTGATTGGTGATGGTGTTGCCCGACTGCTCCTTCCACTCCCACACGCGCGCCACGAAGTTCTTGCGGCCCAGGTCGTGGCGGCTGATCTTCTGCTCCTGCAACTGGCGCTCGACCACGATCTGCGTCGCGATGCCCGCATGGTCGGTGCCAGGCAGCCACAGCGTGTTGTCACCCTTCATGCGGTGGTAGCGTGTCAGGCTGTCCATGATCGTCTGGTTGAACGCATGGCCCATGTGGAGCGTGCCGGTCACGTTCGGCGGTGGAAGCTGGATGGCGAAGGAGGGCACTCCCTCTTTCGGCTGTCCTGTGCCGCGGAAGCCCGCTACCGCGTAGCCGCGCCGCTCCCATTCGGGACCCCAGTGCGCCTCGAGGGCGGCGGGTTCGAAGGACTTGGACAGGCTCTCGAGGCCGGGCTGGGACAAGGTGTCGCTCATGGGGTGCAAAGACGAAAACGGCATCCCGCAGGATGCCGTTCGGGTGGGTTGGGAAGCGGCCGATTTTATTCGAGCGGCCGATCCCGTGGAGCCCGGGCCATCGTGCCGGCGCACTGAACCTTGTCAAATCGGCCTGAAGCTCGTCTTCTTCTGCCCATAGCTTTCGAAGGCTTGGGGCGGCGGCTCAGCTTGGGCCGGGGGGCGCGTTTGTCGATGTCCGCTGGGTCCTTTCTCGGAATCCATGAGGAGGGTGCGATGCCGGCCTGCACTCCGCGCGCTTTGCTTTCGTACCGTCTTTCTTGCCGCCGCGGATAATTCGGGGATGCTTTTTTTGCTCTCTCCGGCCAAGTCGCTCGACTACGAAACGCCCGTACCAGACACCCTGCCCGCCACCCAACCGCACTTCGAGGGACCCCGAGGCCCCTCCGCCGAGCTCATCAAGATCCTGCGCGAGAAGTCGCCGCAGCAAATCGCCGAGCTCATGCGGCTGTCGGACAAGCTGTCCGCATTGAATGTGGCGCGCTATGCGGCCTGGGCATCCAAGGGTACGGCTCGCAACGCGAAGCAAGCCGCGTTGGCCTTCGACGGCGACGTCTACGGCGGGCTCGACGCCAAGACGCTGAGCGCGGCGCAACTCGAATGGGCGCAGGAACGCATCTGCATCCTGAGTGGCCTTTATGGCGTGCTGCGTCCGCTGGATCGTCTGCAGCCCTACCGGCTCGAGATGGGGACGCAGTTGGGCAATCGGCACGGCAAGGATCTCTACGCCTTCTGGAACTCCCGCATTGCCGAATACCTGAACCAGCGGCTTGTGGCGGATCGCACGCCGGTAGTGATCAATCTGGCCTCCCAGGAGTACTTCAGATCGGTCGACCTCAGTGTGCTCAAGGCGCGCGTGGTGGAGTGCGTGTTCGAGGAGTGGAAGAATGGTAAGTACAAGGTCATCAGCTTCTTCGCCAAGCGGGCCCGCGGCCTGATGGCGCGCTGGGCCGTGCTGCACAAGGCCTCCACGCCACGGGTGCTGGAGAAGTTCGATCTCGAAGGCTATGTCTTCGACGCGAGGGCCTCGGCGCCGGAGCGTTTTGTGTTTCGAAGGAGATCAGCGTGACGGGTCAAGTCATCAGCCCCGAATTGCGAGAGTGGGTTGTCGCCCAGCTTGCAGCCGGGCATTCCATCGCCAGTCTGCGTGCCTCGATGCGCGATGCGGGCTGGCATGCCGACGCTGCGGATGCGGCATTTGCAGAGGTCGAGGCGCAATCGGCGCGCCTCGCGGCCGTTGCGCCTGCACGCACCTCGATGCCCGGGCCGGATCTGTCGGATGCACCCTTGTACATCGATACCGGCGACCGACGCGTGCAGGTGCTGCAGACCCTGCGGCATCCGCGGGTCGTGGTGTTCGGCGACCTGCTCTCGGACGAGGAGTGCGAGGCCCTGATCCAGGCAGCGCGCCAGCGGCTCGCACGCTCCCTTACCGTCGAGACGCAGACGGGCGGCGAGGCGCTCAATGTCGATCGCACCAGCGACGGCATGTTCTTCGAACGCGGAGAAAACCCCGTGGTCGCCTGTCTGGAGCAGCGCATCGCGGCGCTGCTGCGCTGGCCGCTCGAGTTCGGCGAAGGCTTGCAGGTCCTGCGCTACGCGCCTGGCGCGCAGTACCGGCCGCACTACGACTACTTCGACCCTAACGAGCCCGGCACGCCCACCATCCTGCGGCGCGGGGGGCAGCGCGTGGCGACGTTGGTGATGTACCTGCAAGAGCCCGAGCTGGGGGGCGCTACGACATTCCCCGATGTGGGCCTGGAAGTCGCGCCCAAGCGCGGCACCGGCGTCTTCTTCAGTTACGAGCGGCCTGACCCGGCGACGCACACCCTTCATGGCGGCGCCCCAGTGCTGGCGGGCGAGAAATGGGTGGCGACCAAGTGGTTGCGCGAGCGTGAATTCCGCTAGGCGTCGAGCCCGTCAGAGGGAGCGGACCACGTCATGAAACTCACAGCCAACGGCATTCAGATCGAAGTCGAGGACAGCGGCGGCGAAGGCCGGCCTGTGGTGCTGCTGATCATGGGCCTGGGCATGCAACTCATCGCCTGGCCGGAGGATTTCGTGCGCACACTGGTCGATGCCGGCTTCAGGGTCGTGCGCCACGATAACCGGGACATCGGGCTGAGCCAGGGCTTCGACGAGGCCGGTGCCGGCAATCTCGTCTGGCAGAGCGTGCGGCATCGCATCGGGCTGCCGGTGCGCTCTGCCTACAAGCTGCAGGACATGGCCGACGATGCGCTCGGCGTACTCGATGGCCTGGGTATCCGGCGCGCACATGTGGTGGGTGCATCGATGGGCGGCATGATCGCGCAGCGCCTGGCTGCGGGTGCGCCGCAGCGGATCGCGAGTCTGGTCAGCATCATGAGTTCGAGCGGTGCGCGCAATCTTCCTGGGCCTCGCCCCGATGTTGCCGCGGCGCTGATGCGCCGGCCAGCCAGCCGGACGGAGGCTGCTCTGGTGGCGCACAGCCTGGGCGTCGTCCGGCTGATCGCCAGCCCCGCCTACCCTGAAGACGAACGGACGTTGGCCGAGCGTATCGCCCGCGGCCTGCGACGTGCCTACCGGCCGGGTGGCATCGTGCGGCAGATGCTGGCGATCGGGGCCGACAACGATCGTCATGCCTTGCTGGGAGGCATCTCCAGCCCCACACTCGTGCTGCACGGCGAGGCGGATCCGCTGGTGCCCATCGCCTGCGGCCAGGACACCGCGCGCCGCATCCCGGGCGCCCGCTTCGTCTCGGTGCCCGGCATGGGACATGATCTGCCGCCGCCCGTCTGCGACATCCTGCTGCAACACATCATTCCGTTTATGCAGACCGTCGAGAAGCATGCATGAGTCACCACAACACACCTGAACAGTCGCAGTTGGGGCGCGCCTCAGCCTATGTCGACCGGTACGATCCTGGCCTTCTTTTTCCGATCCCTCGGAGCACGCAGCGCGAAGCCATGGGCCTCGCGACCGGGCCGCTGCCTTTCTTCGGAGCAGACTTGTGGACGGCCTTCGAGCTCAGCTGGCTCAATCGGCGGGGCAAGCCGCAGCTGGCGATCGCGCATTTCACGGTGCCTTGTGAGACGCCAAACATCATCGAGAGCAAGTCTTTCAAGCTCTATCTCAACAGCTTCAACGGCACTGTCTTCACCGATGCGGAGGCGGTGCGCGAGCGGTTGCGCGCGGATCTGGGCGAAGCGGTGTGGCGGGGCAGCGACCGGGCAGCGAGCATCGGCGTCAAGCTGATCGCCCCCGAGCTGTTCGACCGCGAGCAGGTCCATGAGCTCGACGGGCTCGACCTTGATCGCCTGGATATCGAGTGCACGCATTACCAGCCTGCGCCCGAACTTCTGTCGAGTGATGCGACAGAGGTCCCCGTGACCGAGACTCTGGTCAGTCGGCTGCTCAAGAGCAACTGCCTGGTGACAGGACAGCCCGATTGGGGCAGCGTCCAGGTTCGCTACAGCGGCGCGCCAATCGACCAAGCGGGACTGCTGGCTTACATCGTGAGCTTTCGCAACCACAACGAATTCCACGAACCTTGCGTCGAGCGCATGTTCCTTGACATCTGGCGCCGCTGCCAGCCGACGAAGCTGGCCGTCTACGCGCGCTATACGCGACGAGGCGGCCTGGATATCAACCCCTTCCGCACCAGCTGGCCGCAGGCTTTGCCGCAGAACATCCGGACGGCGCGGCAGTAGACGGGTCCTCGAATCCGTCAAGTGCGAAAAAATCGAGCCCGGTTGCGACTCGACTGAAAACCGTGTCATAATCGAGGGCTCCGCTCAAGACGGTTGATTGCTGAGGCTCTGAGGGGTTTCGGTGGTTGTTCTGGGTGGGGTGAGGGGTTTGGGTGAGTTGGTGGCTGATCGGGTGGTTGGCGGGGCTCTAAAAAACTTCAAAAAAGTTTGTTGGTTCTTAAAAAACCGTGTAATAA
>NZ_JAVDRF010000009.1:0-221585 GCF_031454625.1 Variovorax soli | reverse complement strand
AGCAAGGCCCGGGGACCCTCGTCCTGGCGCAGCATGGCCACCAAAAGGTGGACAGGCTCGATGTAGGGGTTGTCGTTGCCCAAGGCGAGCGACTGTGCGTCGGCAAGGGCTTCCTGGAATTTGGTGGTGAGTTTGTCTTGGCGCATGAATGAAAACTCCGATCCCCGGTCATCTAGGGCTCCGCGCGGCAAATTCAAGCCAGGGCCGGTGATAGCACGCCCCGTCTTCCGCGTCGGGCTCGTACAGAATAGCCCTCCCGGCGGCTGGGCACGCGAGTTGCTCGGTCCGCATTTTCCTCATCAACGTCTGGAGTCGATCTCATGTTCTGTTCAAGGTGGATGGCCGCCGCGCCGCGCACGTCGCGCCGTGTTCTTGCGCTGGGGCTGGCGGCGGCGCTGGCCGGCATCCCGGCCTTCGCGCAAGTGCAGCAGCAAGGAGCGCCTATCCGGCTGTTGGTCGGCTTCCCCGCCGGCGCGGGCACCGATGCGATCGCCCGGACCCTGGGCGAGAAGCTCAAGGATCAACTCGGCGTGCCGGTCGTGGTGGAGAACCGCGCCGGCGCCGGTGGCCAGATCGCGGCCCAGGCGCTCAAGGCCGCGCCGGCCGACGGGCACACGCTGCTGCTGTCGCACGACCACACCATCTCGATCCTGCCGCAGGTCGTGAAGAACCCGGGCTACAACTCGGCCAGCGACTTCGTACCAGTGGCCGGCTTCGCGACCTTCGCCAACGTGCTGGCGGTCTCCGGCGGCACGCCCGCGAAGACCTTCGACGAATACCTGAAATGGGTACGCACCCAGCGCGGCGGCAAGGACACCATCGGCGTGCCCGCGCCGGCTTCGATACCCGAGTTCCTGGTGAAGATGATCGGCACCAAGTACAAGATCGATGTGCAGGCGGCGCCCTACCGCGGCAGCGCGCCGATGACGGCGGACATGCTGGGCAACCAGATCAGCGCCGGCATCGCCTCGGTGCCCGACTTCATCGAGAACCACCGGGCGGGCAAGCTGCGCATCGTGGCCACCATTGGCAACAAGCGCCAGGCGCTGCTGCCGCAGGTGCCGACCTTCACCGAGCTGGGCTTCGCCAACCTGGAAGACCTGCCCTACTACGGTGTGTTCGCGCCCGTGGGCACGCCGCAACCGGTCATCGACCGCTTCGGCGATGCGCTCGCCAAGGTGCTCGCCATGCCCGACGTGAAGCAGAAGCTCACGACCATGGGCCTGACGGTGGCCTACGAGCCGCAGGGCCAGTTCGCAGGCCGGGTGCGCAGCTACACGCAGACCTGGGCGGGCATCATCAAGGCGAGCGGCTTCACGCCGCAGTAGATGTCGGTCCTCCGGGTCGGGGCGGCGGCCTCAGGCGTTGCCGGCCTCGATGCCCCAGCGCGCCAGGGCCGCGTCGTCATCCACGCGCGCATCGACCCAGCGCGAGCCCTCGGGCGTCTGTTCCTTCTTCCAGAACGGCGCCTGCGTCTTCAGGTAGTCCATCAGGAACTCGCAGGCCTGGAAGCTCTGGCCACGGTGGGCGGAGATCACGGCCACCATCATGATCTGCTCGAGCGGGTGCAGCAGCCCGACACGATGGATCACGCGTGCGCCCAGGATATCGAACCGGCGATGGGCCTCGTCGATCATGGCTTCGATGGACTTCTCGGTCATGCCCGGGTAGTGCTCGAGTTCCATCGAGGCGATCGCGTCGCCGTCGTTTCGGTCGCGCACGATGCCCACGAAGCTGCAGACCGCGCCGACTCGCTTGTCGTCTGCGCGCAGGGCGGCGACCTCCGTGGCGAGATCGAAATCGGCTGCCTGGATGAAAACGCGCGGGCTGCTCATGGCGGGATTGTGGCACCGCGCCGGATCGCGCAGTTCAGCCTGGTGCAGGACGCGTTGCATGCGCCGAGGACGCGCCGGCGATGCGCTGCGCGCGCGCCTGTCGCAGCTGCACGCCGCGCTCACCCGCCCGTGACGGGCGGGAAGAAGGCCACTTCCTGGCCTTCGCGCAGCGCAGCGCTTTCGGCGCTCATGACCTGGTCCAGCGCCATGCGCACGGCTTTGCCGCGGGCCAGCGCGCTGGCGTGCGGCTCGCCGCGCGCGATCAGTTCGTCGCGCAGTGCGCCGAGGTCGGACGCACTTGTCTCGATGGATTCGGTGCCGGTCCCGAGGGCCTCGCGCACCGAGGCGAAATAGCGCACGGTGACCTTCATGCTCAGCTCAGCAGGGAGAAGAAGGGAATGAACTGCACCGTGTCGCCGGCCTTGAACGGTTGGCCGGCCGGCGTGTCGACCACGCCATCGCCCCAGACCATGGAGGTCAGCACGCCGGAGCTCTGGTTGGCGAACAGGTCCAGCCCGCCCGCGGCATTGCGGCGCGCGCGCAGGAACTCGCGGCGGCGGTCGGCGCGCGGCCAGTCGAAGTCGGCCCGCATCGCAACCGGCGCCGGCGCCACGCGCCGGGCACCCTGGAGCGTCAGCAGGAAAGGCCGCACCAGCAACAGGAAGGTCAGGAAGCTGGAGACCGGATTGCCGGGCAGCCCGGTGAGGTGGGCGTTGCCGATGCGGCCGTAGGCAAAAGGCTTGCCCGGCTTCATCGACAAAGACCAGAGGTCGAGCTGGCCCAGTGCCTGCACCGCGGCCTTGATGTGGTCCTCCTCGCCGACCGAAACGCCGCCGGTGGTGACGATCAGGTCGCTGCGCTCGGAGGCGTCGCGAAGCGCCTCGATGGTGGCGTCGCGGCGGTCGGGCACGATGCCGAGGTCGTGCACTTCGCACCCCAGGCGCACGAGCAGGGCCCGCATGAAGAACCGGTTGGAGTTGTAGATCGAGCCCGGCTTCATGGCCTCGGGCGCGACCTCGCCGGGCATCACCAGTTCGTCGCCGGTGGACAGCAGCGTGACGCGCGGTCGCCTCGCCACCTGCAGCCGGTCCAGGCCGACGCTCGCCGCCAGCCCCAGCCCCGCGGGCGTCAGGCGCTCGCCGCGCGCGAGCACCACGTCGCCGGCTGCCACGTCCTCGCCGGCGCGGCGTATCCACTGGCCCGCGGCCGGCGCGATCTCGATGCGCACGCTGCCCAGGCCGCCCTCATCGGGCAAGGCGCTGGTGTCTTCCTGCATCACGACCGCATCGGCGCCTTCAGGGATCTGCGCGCCGGTGAAGATGCGCGCGGCCGTACCGGCGGCCAGCGGCGTGCCCACGGTGCCGGCCGGGATGCGCTGCACGACCCGCAGCACCGCGCCTGGCGCGGCGCAGTCGGCGCTGCGCACGGCATAGCCGTCCATCGAGCTGTTGTCACGCGGCGGCACGGTGAGGCCCGAGCGGACGTCCTGCGCGAGCACGCGGCCGTCGGCCTCGAAGGTGGACACGGACTCGATGGCCATCTGCGGTGTGGCGGCGGCGAGCAGCCGCGCCAGCGCCTCGTCGAGCGGCATCAAGGGGGGGCGTTTGGCAGCATCAGCCATGGCGATCCACCTTGTACTCGAAACGGCTCGCGTTCTGCAGCAACCAAGTGCCAATGCCATCGACGTCGTTCAGGTCGAAGACCGGCAGCGCCGTCGCAGCGGGAAGGTGCTCTGGCGTGTCGGTGGCGATCGCGACGATGAATTCATCCTCGGCATAACGCGCGGGCCGGGGTGCCTGCCCCTGCGCCGGCTCGCGCCAGACTTCGATCTTCCGGAGATCGCTGTGCTTGAAGCCTTCGACCAGCACCCAGTCGACGCTCGCATCGAGCTCGGCAATCAGCTCGTGCACGCCGAGCTGGGTCGGCCGCTCGAATTCGCGGATCAGCGCCAGGCGCTTGTCGGAGGCCACCACCACTTCGAAGGCCCCGGCCTCGCGATGACGGTAGGTGTCCTTGCCCGGATGGTCGATGTCGAACTTGTGGTGCGCATGCTTGACCACCGAGACGCGCTGCCCGTGCAGCCCGAGCACGGGGATCAGGCGCTCGACCAGGGTGGTCTTGCCGGCGCCCGAGAAGCCGGCGAATCCGATGACTTTCATGCGCGGCTCGACGGCTCAGGCACAGTGCCGGGCGATGTAGGTCTTCACCGCCTCGGCGTCGGCCGGCAGCTGGACCACGCGCCGAGGCAGCGCCTCGATGCCTTCGAATCGCGCGGGACGTTCGGGCGCCCGGCCCAGGGCCTCGACGATGGTCTCGGCGAATTTGATGGGCAGCGCGGTCTCGAGGACGATCATGGGCACACCGGGCGCCAGGTGTTCGCGCGCGACCTTGAGGCCGTCGGCCGTGTGGGTGTCGATCAGCGTCGCGAAACGCTTGTCCGTATCGCGGATGGTCGCCAGGCGGTCGGCATGGGTGCTGCGACTGCTCGCGAAGCCGAAGCGCGTGGCGGCCTGGGCGAAAGCCGGATCGGCGCTCAGGTCGAAGCGGCCTGCCTTGGCCAGATCGCCTTCGAACAGGCCGCGCGTCTTCGCAGCGTCGCGGCCGACCAGGTCGAACACGAAGCGCTCGAAGTTGCTGGCCTTGGAAATGTCCATGGACGGACTGGAGGTCTCGTGCGTGTCGGCCGCCGAGCGCACGCGGTAGACGCCGGTGCGGAAGAACTCGTCGAGCACGTCGTTCTCGTTGGTCGCCACCACCAGCGTGCGGATCGGCAGCCCCATCATGCGCGCCACGTGGCCGGCGCAGACGTTGCCGAAGTTGCCCGAGGGCACGGTGAAGCTGACCTGCTTGGCGTTGTCGCCGGTCGCCTGGAAATACCCCGCGAAGTAGTACACGACCTGCGCCAGCAGTCGTGCCCAGTTGATCGAATTGACCGTGCCGATGCGGTACTTGCGCTTGAAGTCGAGGTCGTTCGACACCGCCTTCACGATGTCCTGGCAGTCGTCGAACACGCCGGCGATCGCGATGTTGTGGATGTTGGGGTCCTGCAGGCTGAACATCTGCGCCTGCTGGAAGGGACTCATGCGACCGTCGGGCGAGGTCATGAAGACGCGCACGCCCTTCTTGCCGCGCATTGCGTATTCGGCCGCGCTGCCGGTGTCGCCGCTGGTGGCACCGAGGATGTTGAGCTCCTCGCCGCGGCGCGCGAGCTCGTACTCGAACAGGTTGCCCAGGAGCTGCATCGCCATATCCTTGAAGGCGAGCGTCGGGCCATTGGACAGGGCTTGCAGGTACACGCCGTCCTCGAGCTCGCGCAGCGGCACGATGTCGGCCGTACCGAAGACCTCGGCGGTGTAGGTCTTCTCGCAGATCGCCTTCAGATCGGCGGCGGGGATGTCGTCGACGTAGAGCGACAGCACCTCGAAGGCGAGCTCGGCATAGGGCAGACCGCGCCACCTGGCGAGCGTGGCGGCATCCACCTGCGGATATCGCTCGGGCAGGTACAAGCCGCCGTCAGGCGCCAGGCCCTCGAGCAGGATCTCGCAGAAGCGGCGGCGCTCCGGGTGGCCGCGCGTGGACAGGTAGCGCATCAGGACAGCTCTTCCTTGCGGATGCGCACGATCGGCGCCAGCACGGTCGGCAGCGCCTGCAGCCGGGCGAGCGCGTCGTCCAGCGTGCCTTCGCGCGTGTCGTGCGTGAGGATGATGAGATCGGTCTGGGTCGAGCCCTCGCCGCCGACCTCGTCGGCCTCGCGTTGCAGCACCGCGTCGATGCTGATGCCGGCCGTGGCCAGCAAGCCCGTCACCTGCGCCAGCACGCCGGCCTCGTCGGCCACACGCATGCGCAGGTAATAGCTGGTCACCACCTCGGACATCGGCAGCACCTGCAGGTCGCTCATCGCGTCCGGATGGAATGCCAGGTGCGGCACGCGGTGCGCCGCATCGGCCGTATGCAGGCGCGTGATGTCGACGAGATCGGCGATCACCGCACTGGCGGTCGGCTCGCTGCCGGCGCCCTTGCCGTAATACAGCGTGGTACCGACGGCATCGCCGTTGACCACCACTGCGTTCATCGCGCCCTCGACGTTGGCGAGCAATCGCTTGGCAGGCACCAGGCTCGGATGCACGCGCAGCTCGATGCCCTGGGCCTTGCGCTTGGTCACGCCGAGCAGCTTGATGCGGTAGCCCAGCTGCTCGGCGTACTTGATGTCCTGCGCGGCCAGCTTGGTGATGCCTTCGACGTGCGCCTTGTCGAACTGCACCGGGATGCCGAAGGCGATGGCGCTCATCAGCGTGACCTTGTGAGCCGCATCGACGCCTTCGATGTCGAAGGTCGGGTCGGCCTCGGCATAGCCCAGGCGCTGCGCTTCCTTCAGCACGGTGGCGAAGTCCAGGCCCTTGTCGCGCATCTCCGAGAGGATGAAGTTGGTGGTGCCGTTGATGATCCCGGCGATCCACTGGATGCTGTTGGCCGTGAGGCCTTCTCGCAGCGCCTTGATGATCGGGATGCCGCCGGCCACAGCCGCCTCGAAGGCCACCATCACGCCTTTGGCGTGGGCCGCCGCGAAGATTTCAGTGCCGTGCACCGCCAGCAGCGCCTTGTTGGCAGTAACCACATGCTTGCCCGCCGCGATCGCCTCCAGCACCAGCTGGCGCGCGATGCCATAGCCGCCGATCAGCTCGATCACGATGTCGATGTCGGGGTTGGCGATGACGGCGCGCGCGTCGTTCACCACCTGCACGCCCTCGCCCACCGCAGCCCTGGCACGCGCCAGGTCGAGGTCGGCGACCATGGTGATCTCGATGCCGCGCCCCGCGCGGCGCTTGATTTCTTCCTGGTTGCGCTGGAGCACCTTGAAGGTACCGCTGCCGACCGTGCCGATGCCGAGCAGGCCTACTTGGATGGGTTTCATTCGATTCGTCTGACTGTGGAACTTGGGAACCTTGGCACGCCGCCCCTATGCGTTGCGGCTGCGATAGCGCTCGAGGAAATCCGCGATGCGCTGGATCGCCTCCCGCAGGTCCTCCTCATGGGGCAGGAACACGATGCGGAAATGGTCGGGCGTCGCCCAATTGAAGCCGGTGCCCTGGACCAGCATGACCCGGGTCTCCTTCAGCACTTCGAGGAAGAACTGGCGGTCGTCCTCGATCGGATAGACCTTGGGATCGAGCCGCGGGAACATGTAGAGCGCCGCGCTCGGCTTGACACAGCTGACGCCCGGAATGGCGGTGATCAGCTCATAGGCCAGGTCGCGCTGATGGCGCAGGCGGCCGCCCGCGCCCACGAGGTCGTTGATGCTCTGGTATCCGCCGAGCGCGGTCTGGATCGCCCACTGGCCCGGCACGTTCGGGCACAAGCGCATGTTCGAGAGCATGTTGAGGCCCTCGATGTAGTCCTGTGCCATCTTCTTGTCGCCCGAGACGATCATCCAGCCGGCACGATAGCCGCAGGAGCGGTAGCTCTTCGAGAGCGAATTGAAGGTCAGGGTCAGCACGTCCTTCGAGAGGCTCGCCAAGGCGGTGTGCCTGACGCCGTCGTACAGAACCTTGTCGTAGACCTCGTCTGCCAGGATCACCAGGCTGTGCTCGCGTGCGATCGCCACGATGCCCCGGAGCAGTTCGTCCGAGTACAGCGCGCCCGTGGGGTTGTTGGGGTTGATGACGACGATACCCTTGGTGCGCGCCGTGATCTTGGCGCGAATGTCGGCCAGGCTGGGCATCCAGCCGTTCTCCTCGTCGCACAGGTAGTGCACCGGCTTGCCGCCCGACAGGCTCGCGACCGCTGTCCACAACGGGTAGTCGGGCGCAGGCAGCAGCAGCTCGTCGCCATCGTTCAGGAGCGCGTTGGCGGCCATTGCGATCAGCTCGCTGGCGCCGTTGCCCAGGTAGATGTCATCCAGCGTGACGCCGGCGATGCCCTGCTTCTGGGTCTCGTGCATCACGGCCTTGCGCGCCGCGAAAATACCCTTGCTGTCCGAATAGCCGGACGAGCCGGGGAGGTTGCGGATCATGTCCTGCTGGACCTCCTCCGGCGCATCGAAGCCGAACGGGGCGAGGTTGCCGATGTTCAGCTTGATGATCTTCTGGCCCTCTTCCTCCATCTGCTTCGCGGCGTCCATGATCGGACCGCGGATGTCGTAGAGCACATTGGCCAGCTTGGCCGATTTCTTGAGCGGTTTCAAAGTCCCTCCAGGGGCGGGGTGCACGGGGGAAAACTTATAATTTGACCACAGTTCCCCACCCTCCCAGATGAAGCTCCAGCCCGACAAATCCGATGCCCAGACCCTGACTGCGCACGGCCCCGGTTGGGTAGCCGTGAACAACGAACGAATCGAGAACAGCGTGGTCGTGGGCTCGCGCGGCGAGCGCTTCGACTGGGACTGCAGCCGCTTCGACGAACTGGGCGCGGAGCATTTCGCGCGACTGGCTGCACTGGGTGCCGAACTGATCATCTTCGGCAGCGGCGCGCGCATCCGCTTTCCCGTGGCGGCATGGCTGCAGCCGCTGATGGCCCGGCGCACGGGTGTGGAGACCATGGACACGGGCGCAGCCTGCCGCACGTACAACATCCTGGCGGGAGAAGGCCGGCACGTGGTCGCGGCCCTGCTGATCGAGAGGCCGCAAGGTGGCCAATAGGGGGTATTTCGAGCTAAAATACCGGGTTGCAAACCGGCGGCCCGTCCTCAATTAAGGTCGATTGTGGGCGACCCATCTCCATCGTATCGAGCGCTCGAAGCACAAGCCAGGAGCGAGAGCCAAAAGCCCGACTCGAACGTGGAATCAAACGGAGAAAATAAGTTTCATGGCGATCGTTGTCAATAAACCCATCCCTGAATTCGACGCCAACGCCACCGGCGGTATCAAGGTCTCGAACACCTCGCATCTCGGGCAAGTGCTGGTGATGTACTTCTATCCCAAGGACAACACGCCCGGTTGCACCACCGAAGCGATGCAGTTCCGCGATCGCTACAAGGATTTCGAGAAGGCCGGCGCCACGGTTTTCGGTGTTTCGCGCGACAACATGAAGTCGCACGACGAGTTCAAGGCGAAGCTCGAGCTTCCCTTCGAGTTGATCGCGGACACCGAGGAAAAGATGTGCCATATGTTCGGCGTGGTCAAGAACAAGATCATGTACGGCAAGAAGGTCAAGGGCATCGAGCGCAGCACCTTCCTGATCGGCGCCGACGGCGTGCTCAAGGCCGAGTGGCGCGGCCTGAAGGTGCCGGGTCACGTCGATGAAGTCCTCAAGGCGGTCAAGGCCCTCAAGAAATAAGCGCCTGATCGGCAACATTCGTGCGCTTTTGGCAGGCCGCGTTGGCGATCTGCAACGAACACGGAACCTGTCACGACCGATGTGCATAATGGTTCCATGCCGTTGAGCTCCGCGACCGCATCCACCGAACAAAGCCGCTTGGGTCTTCAGGCGGCTTTTTCGCTTTCTGGCCCCTTCTTTCCTGCGAGCGAACCGCCCCATGCCCTTGCCACCCGCCCCCACGAAACGCGCCGCATTGCTTTCGCCGGACGCGCACGACGCGCCCGCCCGGTCCCTGCACGGAAAGAGCGGCCGTCGCTCTTCCGACCGGCGCGCTGAAGAGACCCGGTCCAGCGGGCCTCAGCCCCTCGAACTGTTCGACCGCCACGCCGCGGAAGGCGGTGCAGTCATCGAGACACCGCCCCTGCCGAGGTTGAAGGCCCCATCGCCCCCCGCGCAAGGCGGCGAGGAAAGCCGCCCAGCCACGGCGGCCAAGGCAGCGACCGGTCCCGTCAAGGCGAAGCGCAGCAACACCAACGGCGCCGCCAAGCTGTTCGTGCTGGACACCAACGTGCTGCTGCACGATCCGATGTGCCTGTTCCGCTTCGAGGAGCACGACATCTTCCTACCGATGATCGTGCTGGAGGAACTCGACGGCCACAAGAAGGGCACGACGGAAGTCGCCCGCAACGGCCGCCAGACCAGCCGCACGCTGGACGCGCTCGCCGCTGCCCAGGGCGCCGACATTGGCAAGGGCCTGAAGCTGGATACCACCGGCCACCGGGAGGCCGGCGGCAAGTTGTTCTTCCAGACCGACCCGCTCGACTACGCGCTGCCGACCAGCCTGCCCCAGGGCAAGGCGGACAACCAGATCCTCGGCGTCGTTCACGCACTGCGCGACCTCTACGCCAAGGACAGCCCTGGACGCGCTCGTCAGGAAGTCGTGCTGGTGTCGAAAGACATCAACATGCGCGTCAAGGCCCGCGCGCTGGGGCTCGCAGCGGACGATTACCAGAACGACAAGACGCTGGAAGACGGCGACCTGCTCTACTCCGGCGCGTTGGCCCTGCCGGCCGATTTCTGGACCCGGCAGAGCAAGCCACTCGAGAGCTGGCAGAGCGGCAGCAGCACCTTCTACCGCGTCAGCGGCCCGCTGGTGCCCAACCTTTACATCAACCAGTTCGTCTACTTCGAGGCGCCCGGCGAACCCAGCATGTACGCCCGCGTCACGGAGATCCGGGACAAGACGGCGGTGCTCAAGACGCTCAAGGACTACGGCTCGATCAAGAACGCCGTTTGGGGCGTGAACACGCGCAACCGCGAGCAGAACTTCGCGATGAACCTGCTGATGGACCCGGAGGTGGACTTCGTCACGCTGACCGGCACGGCCGGCACCGGCAAGACACTGATGGCGCTGGCCTCGGGCCTGACCCAGGTGCTGGACGACCGCCGCTACACCGAGATCATCATGACCCGCGCCACCGTCAGCGTGGGCGAGGACATCGGCTTCCTGCCGGGCACCGAAGAAGAGAAGATGGGCCCGTGGATGGGTGCGCTCGATGACAACCTCGAGTTCCTGGCGAAAGGCGACGGCGGCGGCGCAGGCGAATGGGGACGCGCGGCCACCAATGAGCTGATCCGCAGCCGCATCAAGATCAAGAGCATGAACTTCATGCGCGGGCGCACCTTCCTCAACAAGTACGTGATCATCGACGAGGCTCAGAACCTGACGCCAAAGCAGATGAAGACCCTGGTCACGCGCGCGGGGCCCGGCACCAAGATCATCTGCATGGGCAACCTGGCGCAGATCGACACGCCCTACCTGACCGAAGGCTCATCCGGGCTCACTTTCGCGGTCGACAAGTTCAAGGGCTGGCCTCACAGCGGCCACATCACGCTGGCGCGTGGCGAACGTTCGCGACTGGCTGACTTCGCAAGCGACGTGCTGTAACCCGGCCGCAAGGCCGGCCTTTTGCGCGAGGGCAGCGGGGCTGCTGACAGGACGTTGTCAGTAGCCGGCGCGCAGCATGGCGTCTTACCCGGAGAGAGAACCATGCAACCTCAGCTTCAACGTCACGAAGGCTTCAACATTGCCGGCATTACCGTGCGCACCAGCAACCGCAGCGAGAACGAACCGCACTTGGCGCGCATGAACGAGCTCTGGACGCGCTTCTTCGACGAACGCGTCTATGCCATGACGCCGAACCGCATCGATGACATGCGGCTCTACGGCGTGTATTCCGCTTACGACCCCGAGGCCCCCGGCGCCTTCGACCTGACGACCGGCGTCGCGGTCTCCGGCGGGCCTTCCGCCGTGAAAGTGGAAGCCGGCGACTACCTGGTCTTCACCGGCCAGGGCCAGATGCCCCAGATGGTGCTGGCCTTGTGGGAATCGATCTGGCAGTATTTCTCGCAGCACCCCGAAATCCGCCGCAGCTACCGCAGCGATTTCGAGGCCTACAGCGGCCCCGACCAGGTTGCCATCCACATCGGCGTGATGATGGACTGAGATCGATGCCCTCTTCCCAAGCGCGGCCGGCGCTATTTCGTGGAAGACTTGCAGAAGAAGAAGCTCGTTCGACCTTGACTTGTCCACATGCGCCGTGCCGACCGCCTGTTCCAGATCGTCCAATTGATTCGCGGGCGACGCCTGACGACCGCCGCCTTCCTCGCGCAGCGGCTGGAGGTGTCGGACCGAACCATCTATCGCGACGTGGCCGACCTGCAGCGACAGGGCGTCCCGATCGAAGGCGAAGCCGGCGTCGGCTATCGGCTGGGCGCCGGCTTCGATCTGCCGCCCCTCATGTTCACCCAGGATGAGGCCGCGGCGCTGGTGGCGTCGGCACGGCTGGCCCAGAGCTGGGTCGATCCGGCGATGGCAAAAGACATCCAGACCGCACTCGGCAAGATCCTGTCGGTGCTTCCGCCCGCTGCGCGCGTGTCGGCCGAGAGCCTGGCGCTGTTCGCGCCGGCGATCGCGCTCGACGATGGAACGCGCCTGCGCCTGCAGACCCTGCGCGAAGCGGTCCAGTCGCGCAACAAGCTGCGCATGGACTACCACGACGTCAGCGGGGCGCCGAGTCAGCGCGTGGTGCGGCCGCTGGGCTGCTTCTACTGGGGCCGGGTCTGGACGTTTTCGGCCTGGTGCGAGCTGCGGCAGGACTTTCGCGGCTTCCGCATCGACCGCATCGATCGCATCGAGGTCATGCCGGAGCGCTTTCGAGACGAGCCCGGCAAGACGCTCGCCGAAATGCTGCGTCGGCTGCAGGCTGATCCGGCGGAACCCGAACCGTCGCGGCTGCAATAGCCTTAGAAATCGTCGCCGCCGCTGGCGAGGTTCTCGAACTTGGTGAGCGGCTTGAGAAAGGCCAGCTTCATGGTGCCGGTCGGGCCGTTCCGGTGCTTGCTGATGATCACCTCGGCCACGCCAGGCTCCTTGCTGTCCTTGTTGTAGTAGTCGTCACGGTAGATGAACATGATGAGGTCGGCGTCCTGCTCGATGGCGCCGGACTCGCGCAGGTCACTCATCATGGGTCGTTTGTCGGTGCGGCTTTCTACGCCGCGGCTGAGCTGCGACAAGGCGATCACCGGGCACTTGAGCTCTTTGGCCAGCATCTTGAGGCCGCGCGAGATTTCGCCCACGGCGGTCGCGCGGTTCTCGTCGTTCATGCTGCTGGAAACGCTCATCAACTGAAGGTAGTCCACCACGATCAGACCAAGCCGCCCGTACTGGCGCGCGAGGCGACGCGAGTTCGCACGCAGCTCGCTGGTCGTCAGGCCCGGCGTCTCGTCGATGTGCAAGGACACGTTGCGCAGCTTCTCGATGGCCTCGGTCAGGCGCGGCCACTCCTCGTCGCTGAGCTTGCCGGTGCGCAGGTGTCCCTGGTCGATGCGGCCGATCGAGCCGACGATACGGACAGCCAGCTGGGCTGCCCCCATTTCCATCGAGAACACGGCAACCGGCAGCCCTTCGTTGAGCGCCACATGTTCGGCAATGTTGATCGCCAGCGAGGTCTTGCCCATGGACGGGCGCGCCGCTAGCACGATCATGTCCCCCGGCTGCAGGCCCGAGGTCATCTTGTCGAACTCGTAGAAGCCGGTGCGAACGCCCGTGATGTCGTTCGGGTTCTCCGCCATTTCGCTCACGCGATCGAGCAGCTCGACCACCAGGGATTCCATGCTCTGGAAGCCCTGCTTCATTCGCGAGCCTTCCTCGCCGATGTTGAAGATCTTCTGCTCGGCTTCGTCGAGGATCTTGTCGACCGACTTGCCCTGCGTATTGAAGGCGTTCGTCGCAATCTCATCGCTGGCGCTGACCAGCTTGCGCAGGATCGAGCGCTCGCGCACGATCTCCGCGTAGCGGCGGATGTTGCTGGCGCTCGGCACGTACTGCGCCAACGAGTTCAGGTAGACCAGGCCGCCGACTTCCTCGGCCTTACCCAGGTTCTGCAATTGCTCGAAGACGGTGATCACGTCGGCCGGCTTGCTGGCATTGATCAGCGCGCCGATCGCAGCGTAGATCAGCTTGTGCTCGTGACGATAGAAATCGCCATCCACCAGCAGATCGCCCATCCGATCCCAGGCTCCGTTGTCCAGCAGCAGGCCGCCGAGAACGCTCGACTCGGCCTCGATGGAATGCGGCGGGATGCGCAACTGCGCGATTTGGCGGTCGGCCGACGGATCGTTGTCGGCGTAGGAAAAAACGGCTGACATGTACTTCCTTGCAGCCGCACATGCTAAGGCGCATGACGGGCCACGTCACTTGATAACGCTGTGGATAAGCGGTGACTTACCGGTGCAGCGCGCGGGACAACTGCGGCTGCAAAAACAAAAGCCGCCCGAAGGCGGCCCTGAAAGGACAAGGTCGCAGCAGCGACCTTGTTTTTTCCTTGCCGAAGGCTTAAGCGCTTTCGCCGTAGACCGTGACGGTGATGTCGACCACCACGTCGGTGTGCAGCGCGACGCTGACCGTGCTGTCGCCGACGGTCTTGATCGGACCACTCGGCATGCGCACCTGCGACTTCGCGACCTTGTAGCCCTGCTTGTTGAGCTCGTCTGCGATGTCGTGGTTGGTGACAGAACCGAACAGGCGGCCGTCGACGCCGGCCTTCTGCGTCAGCTTGACGGCGGTGCCGGCCAGTTTCTCACCCTGCGCTTGCGCTTCGGCCAGCTTGCCGGCCGCAGCCTTCTCGAGCTCGACTCGCTTGGCTTCGAACTCGGCCTTGTTCGCTTCGGTCGCGCGGCGGGCGCGGCCCGAGGGGATCAGGAAGTTGCGCGCGTAGCCGTCCTTGACCTTGACGATCTCGCCGAGCACGCCGAGGTTCACAACCTTGTCCAGAAGAATGACTTGCATGGTGTTCCCTCCTTAGACGCGGTGTTGGTCGCTGTACGGCACCATCGCGAGGAAGCGGGCTCGCTTGATCGCGGTGTTGAGCTGGCGCTGGTAGATCGCGCGCGTGCCGGTCAGACGCGCGGGGATGATCTTGCCGTTCTCGCTGATGAAATCGCGCAGCGTATCGATGTCCTTGTAGTCGATTTCTTCGACACCTGCGACGGTGAAGCGGCAGAAGCGCTTGCGCTTGAACAGCAGCGACTGGGTGTTGCGCTTCGGACGCTTGTCCTTGTTGAATTTCTTGAACGTGGCCATTGTGGGACCTCTCGAAAATTAATCTTGCTGAAAATCCTGGATGTGCAGCACTGGATGCTTGCCATTGCGCGGTGTGGCCAGAAAGCCCTGGAAACGCCAGAGACTTCCCAACGCCTGCCTCGCGAGCCGCTCGGCCACTGCGCCGAACGCAACGGCCTTGAGGGCCGCCTTGACCTGCCGGGGCTGGGCCGCTTCGGTCATCGTCGACTCATGTTCGAGCCGCAGATCGATCGCAGGCAGGCCGGCGGGCGTGAATCGCAAGGCACCGAGCTCGGCAACGCAGGCAGTCAGCACCAGCTGATTGGCTGCGGCAGCGCTCACGCCATCATCAGTTGTTGTTGGCGGCGTACTCGGCCTGCTGGGCCTTGCGGGCCTCTTCGCGCTCCACCGTCTTCATCATCGACGAAGGGCCGGTCTCGGCCTTCTTCTTGACCACGGTGAGGTGGCGCAGGACGGCATCGTTGAACTTGAAGGCATGCTCGAGCTCTGCCATCACCGCCTGCTCGGCCTCGATGTTCACGCAAAGATAGTGCGCCTTGTTGAGCTTGTTGATCTGGTAAGCCAGTTGGCGACGGCCCCAGTCCTCGACACGATGGACCTTGCCGCCGCCGGCGGTGATCATGCCCTTGTAACGCTCCAGCATGGCCGGAACTTGCTCGCTTTGATCCGGATGGATCAGCAGAATGATTTCATAGTGACGCATGGCACTCCTTGTGGGTCTTCCGTGGAAGGGATAAAGCCACCTGCAGCGTCAGTCGCAGTGTGGCAAGGCAAAGCCGGCTATTGTAGCAGCCTATCGCCCGACCGGAGTGCTCGCTCTGTCGGGCCCCTTAGAGACCCAGTGCGCGATCCAGCGCCAGCGCCTTGTCCTGACCAACGGCTGCACGGATCTTGGGCGCAAGTGCGAGCAGCTCTTCGTAGGTGGAGGCGCCTTCGATCGACAGGTTCAACCTGAAGCCGCGAAGTCCGAGGCTGCCGGTGAGCTGCGTCGCGATCGGATAGGCGTCCTTGTAACGCTGCTGGGGCGAGCGCGACCCCATGGCGGGCGTCGGGGACGCCTGGTTCTGCGGCGACGCTTCGCCCGGACGCTCAGGCCGCTGGGCAGCCAATGGCAGGCCGGCCGGCATCGCCACCGTGCCGGCGTTGGCCGCTTCGGCCATTCCCCCTACCTGCCCCAGTAAGCCGAGCTCGACCATCTGATCGATGTCTTCATGCCCGATGCCCATGCCGGCCTCGAGCACCTCGCTGACCGAGCGCTTGCCGTCGAATAGGATGAAGGCCGATCGCTGGCGCGGCGTGAGCCGGACCGAACGATCCTTGAACACCTGCTGGCCGGCTTCTGTCTTGACAAGAATCATGGCGTCCTCAATGCGAAATCCCGGCGCTCTCGGACCTGGACGGTCTCTTGCCCGAGCGGTCCGGGCGGCTCCCCTCCCGTGGGCGCCGAGTTTGCATCAAAGCTGCACGTGATTGCGACGAGACGAAGCTGACATCGAAATTACAAACAGAAGTTGTGACGAAAGTTGTAATGCGATGAGGCAAACCTGCCCCGCCGCTCTTCCGGTCGCTTCAGGACTTCGCGAGTTGCTGCCAGGTGTCGATCACGCTGTCGGGGTTGAGCGAGATCGATTCGATGCCTTGTTCGGCCAGCCAAGCCGCGAAGTCTGGGTGGTCGCTGGGCCCCTGTCCGCAGATACCGACGTACTTGCCCTGGTCCTTGCAAGCCTTGATCACGCGGGCCAAGAGTGCCTTGACGGCGGGATCGCGCTCGTCGAAGTCCGCCGCCAGCAACTCGAGACCGGAATCCCGGTCCAGTCCCAGCGTGAGCTGGGTCAGGTCGTTCGATCCGATCGAGAAGCCGTCGAAGTACTCCAGGAACTCCTCCGGCAGGACCGCGTTGCTCGGCACCTCGCACATCATGATCAGCTTGAGTTCGTTCTCGCCGCGCTTGAGACCGTGCTCGCCGAGCAGTTCGGTAACGCGGGCCGCCTGCCCCAGCGTACGAACGAAGGGCACCATGATCTGCACGTTGGTCAGGCCCATCTCGCCGCGCACGCGCTTGAGCGCCTCGCATTCCATGGCAAAGGCTTCGCCGAAATCAGCGCTGAGGTAACGCGCGGCGCCGCGGAAGCCGAGCATCGGGTTTTCCTCCTCCGGCTCGTAGCGGCTGCCGCCGATCAGCTTGCGGTATTCGTTGGACTTGAAGTCCGACAGCCGCACGATCACCGGCTTGGGCCAGAAGGCCGCCCCGATGGTGGCGATGCCCTCGGCAACCTTGTCGACATAGAAAGCGCGCGGTGATGCATGGCCGCGGGCGACCGATTCGACGGCCTTCTTGAGGTCAGCATCGACATTCGGGTAGTCGAGGATGGCCTTCGGATGGACGCCGATGTTGTTGTTGATGATGAACTCGAGTCGGGCCAAGCCCACGCCGTGGTTCGGCAGCTGGGCAAAGTCGAAGGCCAGCTGCGGATTGCCGACGTTCATCATCAGCTTGATGTCGATTTCGGGCATTTCGCCGCGCTGCACTTCGGTCACCTCGGTCTCGAGCAGGCCGTCGTAGATGAACCCGGTGTCACCCTCGGCGCAGCTCACCGTTACCAGCGTGCCGTCCTTGAGCAGGTCGGTGGCGTCGCCACATCCGACGACCGCCGGGATGCCGAGTTCACGCGCGATGATGGCCGCATGGCAGGTGCGCCCGCCGCGGTTGGTGACGATGGCGGCAGCCCGCTTCATCACCGGTTCCCAGTTCGGGTCGGTCATGTCGGTCACCAGCACGTCGCCGGGCTGGACCTTGTCCATTTCGCTGATGCTGTGAACCAAACGAACCGGGCCGGTGCCGATCTTCTGGCCGATCGCGCGGCCCTCTGCCAGCACCGGGCCCTTGGCCAGCAGCTTGTAACGCTGCTCGGCCTTCCCCTGTTGCTGGCTCTTTACCGTCTCCGGGCGGGCCTGCAGGATGTAGAGCTGGCCGTCGGTGCCGTCCTTGCCCCATTCGATGTCCATCGGTCGACCGTAGTGTTCCTCGATCACCAGCGCATAGCGGGCCAGTTGCTCGACCTCCTCATCGGTTAGCGAGTACCGGTTGCGCTGCTCGGTCGGGACGTCCGTGGTCTTCACCAGCTTGCCGCTCGCCGCCTTCTCGGCAGCACTGGCGAATTCCATCTGGATCAGCTTGGAACCGAGGTTGCGGCGGATCACTGCGCGATGACCGGCCTTGAGCATCGGCTTGTGAACGTAGAACTCGTCGGGGTTCACTGCGCCTTGCACCACTGTTTCACCCAGGCCGTAGCTGGAGGTGATGAAGACCACTTGATCGAAGCCGGATTCAGTGTCGATGGTGAACATCACGCCCGCTGCGCCCAGGTCGCTGCGCACCATGCGCTGCACGCCGGCAGACAGCGCCACCACGTCGTGGGCGAAGCCCTTGTGAACACGATAGCTGATGGCACGATCGTTGTAGAGGGAAGCGAACACCTCCTTCATCTTGTGCAGCACGTCGTCGACGCCCACCACGTTGAGGAAGGTCTCCTGCTGGCCCGCGAAGGAGGCGTCGGGCAGGTCTTCCGCGGTTGCCGAAGAGCGCACGGCGAAAGAGGCTTCGGGATTGCCCGCGCTGAGCTTGGCAAAGGCTTCCCTGATCGCCTGCGCCAGGTCGGCAGGAAAGGGCTGGGTCTCCACCATGGCTCGAATCTCGGCCCCGGCCGCAGCCAGGGCGCGGACATCTTCCGTGTCCAGGCTCTTGAGCTTCGCGCTGATGCGGTCGGCCAAGCCATCGTGAGCCAGGAACTGCCGGAACGCATGGGCGGTCGTCGCGAATCCGGTGGGCACGCGCACCCCTTGCGGGAGCTGGGAAATCATCTCGCCGAGGCTGGCGTTCTTGCCGCCTACCGACTCGACGTCGGTCATCCTCAGGTTTTCAAAAGGTACGACCAGGGCGGTCGCTTCGAAAAGTGCAGACATGGGAAAGCTCCAGAAGTTGAAACCGGGGCGGCATGCAGACGGCGGCGCGCGATCGTTCTGATTGCTCTGGGCGCGAGGGCGGTGTGCATGGATGGAAAGATAGGGCGACGGGAACGGCCGGGCTGCATTCCCCATAATGGGCCGGATTGTAGGCGCCGAGCGGGTCGGCGCGCCGCACGACAAGGCCGCCGAGCATGCACACACGCACCGTATTCTTCGTTTCCGATGGCACCGGCATCACCGCCGAAACCTTCGGCAACGCCGTTCTGGCCCAGTTCGAGATCAAGCCACGCCATGTGCGCCTGCCCTTCACCGACACGGTCGACAAGGCGCACCAGGCGGTGCGGCGGATCAACCATACGGCCGAGATGGAAGGCCTGAGGCCGATCGTCTTCACCACGCTGGCGAACATGGACGTGCTGGAGGTCATCGAGACCGGCTGCAAGGGCATGCTGCTCGACATGTTCGGCACTTTCGTGCGGCCGCTCGAGATCGAGCTGGCGATGAAGTCGAACCATCGCATCGGCCGCTTCAGCGACGTGAGCAAAAGCAAGGAATACAACGCGCGCATCCAGGCCATCGACTTCAGCCTCGCGCACGACGACGGCCAAAGCAACCGCGACCTGGACAACGCCGACGTGATCCTCGTGGGCGTCAGCCGCAGCGGCAAGACACCCACCTCGCTCTACCTGGCGATGCAGCATGGCCTCAAGGCCGCCAACTACCCCCTGATCCCGGAAGACTTCGAGCGCCGGCAGCTGCCGCCGGCGCTGATGCCGCACCGCAAGAAGATCTTCGGGCTCACCATCCAGCCCGAGCGGCTGAGCGAGATCCGCAATGAGCGGCGGCCGAACTCCCGCTACGCAAGCATCGAGAACTGTCGCCACGAGGTGAGCGAGGCCGAGGCCATGATGCGGCGCGCCGGCATCCGCTGGCTGTCAACCACCACGAAATCGATCGAAGAGATCGCGACCACCATCCTGCAGGAGCTGCGTCCCGAGCGGCTGACTTACTGAGCGCCCAGCCTTCGCGTTTGTCATTTACTAAGATCGATCTTATGATTGGCGGGTGACTCGTCCTTCCGCCGATACCCTGCGTACGGCCATTCGGCTGCGCGCCTCCGTCTCGCAGCTGAACCGCCATCTGCGCTCACAAGGTGCCGCCAACTCGCCGGCCAACGCCCAGCTCAGCGTATTAGGACAGCTGTATCGGCGCGGCCCCCTGACGCCGACGGAGCTGGCGCTGCACGAGCACGTCAAGCTCCAAACCCTGACACGGCTGCTGGCGGAGATCGAGCGGGAGGGCCTGGTGGAGCGCCGCGCCCATGGAGGCGACGCCCGCAAATCCATCCTTTCGCTCACCGCCGCGGGCGCACGGCTGCTTGGCACCGAAGTCCATCGAAGGGAAGCTTCGCTCGCCTGCGCGATCGAGGCGCGGCTGTGCGCGGGCGAGCGCGCGCAGTTGCTCGCCGCGTGCGAACTCATCGATCGTGTGGCCGAAGGCCTTGAGCTGCCGCCGCAGCCTCAAGCAAGCCCGGCCCGCCGCGCATGAACGATGCCCATTGGCGCCAGGGCCTCCAGTTGGCATCGGCGGTGCTGCTGTCCTACCTGGCTTCCGCGGCGCTCCGGTTGCCCGAGAGCTTCTGGGCCGTGATGAGCGCCTTGATCGTCGTGCGCCCCAGCACGGCTTCAACGATCGGAGCGGGCTGGGATCGGGTGCGTGCAACTGCGGCAGGCGCGGGCACGGGTCTCGCGGGTGTCTGGCTGCAGCACCACCTCGGCACGGACTCCACGGCCGCCACACTGGGCATCGTGGCTTTCCTCGCAGCGGCCAGCGCGTGGCGCCCTTCGATGCGCAGCGCGCCGATCGCCGCCTTGATCGTGCTCTCGAGTGGCGGCACGGCGGGACATCCGGCGCTCCAGGTGGCCGGACTGCGGATGGCGGAGATCGCGATCGGGGTGGCGAGCGGCCTTGCGGTTTCGTTGACGGGCGTCGCCTCGGGCGCCCGTGCGGTCTTCGACGCGAGCTGCGCGTCCGCAATTCGGAAAATGGCCGAGCAAGTGCAACGGGATCTTCCAGGACGGCTCCCGGTGGCGGCGCAAGAGAAGGAAGCGACAGCAGGCCAGATGCGACTCGCGCTGCGCGAACTGGCAGTGCGGGCGACCATCGCCGATCGTGAAATCGATCTATGGCTGCGCCTGACCAGCTTATGGCGCTCAACGGCACATCGCAGCGATGCAGGGCATTGCGCTGTCACCGCTCGGCTGGTCGCTCGGACCGCTCATGACACCGCCTCGCTCGGGCGCCTCGCCGAAAGCTCGACGACCGGGCGCGATCACCCGGCGTGGGTCACCCTGGCTGAGGCCGCCCACCGCGCATTGGCCAGTACGGCAGCCAGCCTCGAGGGCGGCGGCCCGCCCGAACTGGATCCGCTGCGACCCTTCGCGGCGCAGGGCTCCTCATGCCCGGGAGAGCGCCAGCCCTCGCCTCTTCCTCCGATCCCGTGGATCGCACCCGCCGCGCGCCTGCTGATGGAGGATCTCTCGGGTCTCGCGCGTCGAACCGCCCGCTAAAGCGCTGCCTCAGCGGCCGTCGGCTGCTCGTTCGGCGCCGAGCTGCGGATCAGGTGGTCGAACGCGCTGAGCGCCGCCTTCGCACCATCGCCAGCCGCGATGATGATCTGCTTGAAGGGCACCGTCGTCGCATCCCCGGCCGCGAACACGCCGGGCACCGAAGTCTGACCCTTGGCGTCGACCACGATCTCGCCGTGCTTCGAGAGGTCCACCGTGCCCTTGAGCCAGTCGGTGTTGGGCACCAGGCCGATCTGCACGAACACGCCTTCCAGTTCAACTTGGTGGCTCTCGCCCGTTGCGCGATCCTTGTAGGTCAGGCCATTGACCTTCTGCTTGTCGCCGGTGATCTCGGTGGTTTGTGCGTTGGTGACCACCTTGACGTTCGCCAGAATCTTGAGCTTGCGCTGCAGCACCGCGTCGGCACGCAATTGCGTGTCGTACTCGATCAGCGTCACGTGGCCCACGATGCCGGCCAGGTCGATCGCCGCTTCGACGCCCGAATTGCCGCCGCCGATCACCGCGACGCGCTTGCCCTTGAAGAGCGGGCCATCGCAATGCGGGCAGTAAGCCACGCCCTTGTTCTTGTATTCCTGCTCGCCCGGCACATTGATGTTGCGCCAGCGCGCTCCCGTGGAGATGACCACCGAGCGACTCTTGAGCGAGGCGCCGTTCTCGAGCTTGATCTCGATGAATTCTTTGCCCGGTACCAGCGCCGCGGCGCGCTGCAGGTTCATGATGTCGACCTCGTAGTTGCGCACGTGCTCCTCGAGCGCCAGCGCGAATTTGGGTCCTTCGGTTTCCTTGATCGAGATGAAGTTCTCGATGCCCAGCGTGTCGAGCACCTGGCCGCCGAAACGCTCTGAAGCGACACCGGTGCGGATGCCCTTGCGCGCTGCGTAGACGGCAGCCGCCGCGCCGGCCGGCCCGCCGCCAACGATCAGCACGTCGAATGGATCCTTACCGGCGATCTTCTTCGCCTCGCGCTCGACACCACTGGTATCGATCTTCGCCAGAATTTCTTCCAGGCTCATGCGCCCCTGTCCGAATTCGGTGCCATTCAGGAAGACGGTAGGCACGGCCATGATCTGGCGCTCCTTCACTTCTTCCTGGAACAGCGAGCCATCGATCATCGTGGTCTTGATGCGCGGGTTCTGCACCGCCATCAGGTTGAGCGCCTGTACCACGTCCGGACAGTTGTGGCAGGTCAGCGAGATGTAGATCTCGAACTCGAAGTCGCCTTCCAGCGCACGAATTTGCTCGAGCACGGCCTGCTCCACCTTGGGCGGATAGCCGCCGACCTGCAGCAGCGCGAGGATCAGCGAAGTGAACTCGTGGCCCATCGGCAGACCGGCGAAACGCGGGCCGTTGCTCTGGCTGGGCCGGTTGATGGAGAACGACGGCTTGCGATGGTTGTCGTCGCGGCTTTCGGTGACTTTCACCAGCGAAGAAGACTCGGCCACATCCTTCAGCAGCGATTGCAGGTCGATCGACGCCTTGCTGTCATCGAGCGAAGCGACGATCTCGACCGGCTGCGTGATGCGATCGAGATAGCTTTTCAATTGTGCTTTGGTGCCGGCGTCGAGCATGGTGGACTCACCTCTTGGAAATCAGAAGACGGAAATAGAAAGGCCCGGGTGCGGTTGCGCCCGGGCCTGGCGCTAACGTACTGCTTAGATCTTGCCGACCAGGTCGAAGGAAGGTTTGAGGGTCTCGGCGCCTTCGGTCCACTTGGCCGGGCAGACTTCACCCGGGTGAGCGGCAACGTACTGGGCGGCCTTGACGCGGCGCAGCAGTTCGTTGGCGTCACGGCCGATGCCGTTGTCGTGCACCTCGACGGTCTTGATCTTGCCCTCTGGGTCAATGACGAAGGTGCCGCGGTAGGCGAGACCAGCGTCTTCGCCTTCCTCGATCAGCACCTGGAAGGCGCGGGCCAGTTGTTGGCTGGGGTCGCCAATCAGGGGGTACTTTACCTTGGCGATGGTGTCCGAAGTGTCATGCCAGGCCTTATGGGTGAAGTGGGTGTCGGTCGACACGCCGTAGATCTCGACGCCGAGCTTCTGGAATTCAGCGTAGTGATCGGCCAGGTCGCCGAGCTCGGTCGGGCAGACGAAGGTGAAGTCGGCGGGATAGAAGACGACGACGGACCACTTCCCCTTGAAGTTATCGTTGCTGACCGGGACGAACTTGCCGTTGTGGTAGGCGGTGGCCTTGAAAGGGACGATTTCGGTGTTGATCAGGGACATGAATGGGTTTCCTAGGTGGACTGATGAAAGCGAGGGTTTAGTATAACTACTAATGAGCACATTCTGATAGTAATGAACTATTAAAAATATTGCACTGCACTATGAGCTGCCGCCCGCGGCTCGATGCGAACGCCTATTACGATCAAACGCATGCAAAGCGCCAGAACAGGGCTTCTCTTGCCTGGCCTCCAACGGCGCTCCCACAATCGACACTTTCTAGAACAAGGAAAAAGCCATGAAGGGCGACCCTCAAGTCATCGACCATCTGCAGGCCCAGCTCAAGAATGAGCTCACCGCGATCAACCAGTACTTCCTTCACTACCGCATGCTCAAGCACTGGGGCTTGGACAAGCTGGCAAAAAAGGAATACGACGAATCCATCGGCGAGATGAAGCACGCAGACAAGCTCATGGATCGGATCTTCATGCTGGACGGCCTCCCGAACCTGCAGGATTTGGCCAAGCTCCGGATAGGCGAAGACGTACCTGAGATCCTGCAGTGCGACCTCGAGTCGGAAATGGGCGCCCAGGCCACCATCAAGGACGGCATCGCTCATTGCGAAACTGTTCGGGACTATGTGTCGCGGGATCTGCTGCAGGAGATCCTGGACGACACCGAGGAGCACATCGACTTCCTGGAAACTCAGATCGACCTGGTAGGAAAGGTCGGCCTGCAGAACTACCTGCAGTCACAGATGGGTGAAGCCGAGTAAGGCGATCCTCAACATCGAGGCGGGGCTCAAGCAGCCCCGCTTTTTTTTGGGCTGACGGCCCGCACACATCCGTTCTCGGATCGACCCGGCGCGGCAGGTGGCGCACGCCGCGCTGGACCGCGCGGAACTCTCGACGCCGCAGGCAGCGACCGTGCGACGTCGGCCGACGGATCTTCTCCGGCGGCAGCAGTTGCCGCATGGCAACGAAACCGGGTGAATTTAGGAGGCAGGACTTGTAAATGGTAACAAGGGTATTGAGATTCATTATCATCCGAGCCGATCTCGCCCTGTTCGCGACTCAACTCACCCAGCCAATCCCCGCCCGACCTGAACGTCCGGCGCGACCAGCCAGTCGAGTTCTCACATCAGCCTTTTCGGAGAGCCCTTCATGGCCTACATCAAAAGCCGCAAGCACGCCGTCGCCCGTGCATTGCCGCCCCTCGGCAGCGCTGCGGCTGCAACGCTTTTCGCGCTGAGCGCGTTACCGGCCTCGGCGCAGACGAGCACCAGCACCCTCAAGGAAGTGCGTGTCGAGGGCGCTTCGGCCGACTACAAGGCCGACACCTCGGCCAACCCGAAGTTCACCGCACCGCTGGTCGACACGCCACAGACCATCTCAGTCGTGCGCGAGCAGATCATCCGCGAACAAGGCGCCACCACCTTGACCGAAGCGCTGCGCAACATCCCGGGCGCCGGTACCTTCTTTCTCGGCGAGAACGGCAACACCAGCACCGGCGACACGATCTTCATGCGCGGCTTCGACACCTCGAGCAGCATCTTCGTGGACGGCATCCGCGACCTCGGCTCTGTCTCGCGCGATGTGTTCAACGTCGAGCAGGTCGAGGTGGTCAAGGGCCCGGCCAGCACTGACGTGGGACGTACCGCGCCCACCGGCTACATCAATCTCATCACCAAGAAGCCGCGCCTCGAAGACAGCTTCGCCGGCTCCGTGAGCTTCGGCAGCGCCGACTACGCGCGCACCAGCATCGACTGGAACAAGACGATCAGCGGCGCGGACGGCTCCGGCACGGCCTTCAGGCTCAACGCGGTGGCGCAGGACGGCGGCGTTGCCGGCCGCGACTTCGTCAAGAACAAGCGCTGGGCCGTCGCGCCGTCGCTGGCCATCGGCCTGAACACGCCGACGCGCATCTTCCTCGACTACGTGCATGTCAAGCAGGACAACGTTCCGGATGGCGGCGTTCCGACCATTGGTTTGCCGGGCTACTCGAACCCGGACGCGCTCGCCCTCGGCGCGCGCCGCCGCACATTCCTGGACTTCGCATCGCCCGTCGATCCGAGCAACTTCTATGGCACGCGCTCGGACTTCGACCACGTGACCTCGGAAATGTTCACCGCCCGTGTCGAGCGCGACATTTCGCCGGACGTCACGCTGCGCAATACCACCCGCATCGGACGGACCGCGCAGGACTACATGCTCACATCGTTCCTGCCGGGCGGCCTTGCAGCCAACGGGAGCATGCCTGCGGACAATTCGGGCTTCCTCGCCACGCCGAACCCCAGCCTGCCCAACACCTGGACCTTTCGGCGCAACCTGCCGACCAACAAGGACCAGGAAAACAGGATCTTCGTGAACCAGACCAACGTGACCGCGAAGCTCGATACGGGCGGCATCGGCCACTCGATCAGCGCGGGTCTCGAACTGCTGCGGGAAGAACAGAACAATCTCAACTTCTTCGCCCCGGGCTTCGCTCGCGTCAACACGACCTTCGCGCCTGCCGGTTCCTGGCCGGATGCAAGCCTCTATAACCCGAACCGGGACGTCGTGGGCTACAACCGGCTGCGCAACGGCACGGGCTCCAATGGCCGGACCGACACCATCGGCCTGTATGCGTTCGACACCCTCAAGCTCAACGAGCAATGGCAGATCACGGGCGGCCTGCGATACGACCACTACAGCACCGACTTCAACTCCACCGTGTTGACTCTGCCGTCGCGTTCGATCACATCGAATCAACTGTCGGTGTCGGACGGGCTGTTGACGGGCAAGCTCGGCGTCGTCTACAAGCCGGCCCAGAACGGCAGCTTCTACGCCGCTTACGGGACAGCCGCACAGCCCCCGGGGGGGGCCAACTTTGCACTGGCCGCAGCCGGTGCAAGCAACAGTGCCGGCCGCACCGACTTCCTGCCGCAGAAGGCCAAGACTTATGAAGTGGGCACCAAGTGGGACGTGCTGAACAAACGCCTCGCGCTGAACGCGGCGCTCTACCGCACGCAGGTGAGCAACGAAGTCGTCCAGGATCCGACCAACGCAGCCGTTTTCACCCAGGTGGGCAAGAAGCGCGTGCAAGGCATCGAGCTGGGCGCGGCGGGTGCAATCACAGACAACTGGGGCGTGAGCGCGGGCTTCACGACCATGAACACCAAGGTCGACGGCGCAACCAATTCGCAAGATCGCATCACGGTTCTCGCCTATACGCCGAAGCAGGCGTTCACGGCGTGGACGACCTACCAGTTCCCCTTCGGCCTGACGGTCGGCGGTGGTGCACGCTACAACGGCAAGATGACCAAGGGCTTCGACGCCGCTGTGGGTACCCCGGCCTTCGCCGAGGCGTACTGGGTGTTCGACGCGATGGCCTCCTATCGCGTCAGCAAGAACGTCGAGATCCAGCTGAACATCTACAACCTGTTCGACGAGGCGTACGTCGCGGCGATCAACAAGAGCGGCTATCGTTACTCGCCGGGCATTCCGCGTTCTGGGCGGATCACGGCCAATTTCACATTCTGAAGAGCGTCGCGTCGCGCCCGCGCGATGCGACACTCGGGCCACGGCTTGCCGTGGCTTCTTTCATGAGAGCGCTCTCCACAAGATGATGCTGCATGTGCCCAATGTCCTCAGCGCCCAGCAGGTGCGCGACATCCGCGCGGCGCTCGACGTCACCGACTGGGTCGACGGCCGCGAAACCGTCGGCGAGCAAGGTGCGCAGGTGAAGCGCAACCGGCAATTGCCGGAGCACTCCGCAGTCGGGCGCAAACTCGGCAGGACGATTCTGCAGGCGCTGGCACGAAACTCCCTCTTCTTCTCGGCCGCGCTGCCGCTGCGCTTCGTACCGCCGCTGTTCAACCGCTACGAAGGAGGCGAACAGTATGGCCTCCATGTCGATGGGTCGGTGCGCTCCGTGCCCGGCACGGGCGAGCAGTTGCGCACCGATCTCTCCTGCACCCTCTTCCTATGTGAACCGGACGCCTATGACGGCGGCGAGCTGGAAGTGGTCGATACGTACGGTGCTCATGAGGTCAAGCTACCCGCCGGCGACCTGATCCTCTATCCCTCGAGCAGCCTGCACCGTGTGCACCCTGTGACGCGTGGCGCGCGCACCTGCGCATTCTTCTGGGTCCAAAGCATGGTGCGCGACGATGGGCGGCGAGCCATGCTGTTCGAACTCGACCAAACCATCCTCAAGCTGCGCGCACGAATCGGTGAGTGCGAGGAGACCGTGGCGCTCACGGGCCACTACCACAACTTGCTGCGCCTCTGGGCCGAAGTTTGAGCCGGGCGGCCGGACGGGGCGGGCGAACGGGCGGCTCCGGGGCTGCGCGCCCTACGATGCTCATAGTTATTGCAAATGCGAGGAATTCGTATTTATAATGAGGCTCCTAATCACCCGCCAGCCAGACTTCCGTCCACCGCCATGATCGTTTGCGTATGTCGCCGAGTGTCAGACCGCGAAATCGCGCGCCACGTGCGCGCGGGAATGACGTTCGATGAAGTGCAATTCGAACTCGGCGTCGCCACCCAGTGCGGCCAATGCGAGAGCTGCGCGCGCGACGTCGTCGCGCAGTGCAGCGCCTCCCATCCGACCGCTGCGCTGAGCCGCGAATCGGAGCCGAGTTCGATCCAGCTCGCCAGCGCCATCACGGAAAGCAGGGCATGGAACTCTTCTCGGCACTCGGCATCAGCCTGATCATCGTCACGGCCTCGGCCTGGTGGGTTTTTTTCCTGCATAGATAACAGCGAGCGGTTTGCCGCATCCGGCACCTTCGATAGCGTCCGGCAGTCCAATGTTCAATCGTGTCTGACCGCTTCTCCCCGCCGCCTCCTTCCGTTCTGGGCCTCTCGCGCAACGCGCTGATTGCCAGCGGCGTGGTGCTCTTTCACGTCGCCGCGCTCTGGGCCCTGCAAAGCGGCCTGCTGCGACGCGCGGCCGAGGTAGTCGTCCCGGTGCAGATCCTGAGCGAATTCATCGAGCCGCCCAAGCCCCAGGAGCCGCCCCCGCCGCCGCCGCCCCCGCCAGCCAAACCCCAGATCACCAAGGCACCCCCTCCGCCACGTCCGCAAGCCATCCGCGAGCCCAAACCAACACCGGCACCGAACGCGCCCGTGGCGACGGCGGAGCCGCCCCCGCCTCCTGCACCCATCGCACCCCCGGCGCCTCCCGCACCCCCGGCGCCGCCGCCTGCTCCGCCCGCGCCGCCTGCTGTGCAATTGCCCAGCACGGACGCTGACTATGCGCAGAGTTGCAAGCCCGTGTATCCCAGCATGAGCAAGCGCCTGGGCGAGCAGGGCAAGGTGATCGTCAAGGTCGTCGTGGGCGCGGATGGTTCGCCGAAGCAGGTCACCATCGGCAGATCGAGCGGCTTTGATCGGCTGGACGAGGCCGCAAGAGAGGCCATGCTGAGATGCCGCTTTTCACCCGGCAAGGTCGACGGTGTCGCGCAAACGATGTCCTACGACGCTCCGGTCAATTTCGTACTGAACTAATTTTCCCTTGGAGCGTTTATGGATTCCCACTTTGGCCTGATGAATGTCTGGAATCAGGGCGACTTCGTCACCCGCGCCGTGGCCTTGCTTCTGATCGGCATGTCGCTTGCATCGTGGATCGTGATCCTGATCAAGGCGTTGGACATCATCCGGTACAAGCGCCTCGCCAAGCATTCCCAGGACTTCTGGCACAGCGAGGACTTTGCCACCGCGCTGAACAAGCTCGGCAAGGACGACAGCAACCCCTTTCGCGCGCTGGCACTGGAGGGCCGCGAGGCGGCCGCCCATCATCGCAATACCAAGGCGCATCTGCACGATGCGCTCGACGTGAGCGACTGGATCACCCGCGCGCTGCGCAACGGTATCGACGAATTCACGGCCCGGCTGCAGACCGGCCTCGCGATCCTGGCTTCCGTCGGGTCGACGGCGCCCTTCATCGGGCTGTTCGGCACGGTGTGGGGCATTTATCACGCTCTGATGAGCATCGGCTCGGCCGGCCAGGCGACCATCGACAAGGTGGCTGGGCCGATCGGCGAAGCGCTGATCATGACGGCGCTGGGCCTGGCAGTCGCCATACCTGCCGTGCTCGGCTACAACGCGCTGGTGCGCGGCAACAAGTTCGTGCTGACCAAGCTCAACAGCTTCGCGCATGATCTGCATGCCTACTTCGTGACGGGCGCCCGCGTGCAAAGCAGCGTCGAAGCCACCGTCGTCCCGCTCAAGAAAGGCTGAGGAATCCCATGGCTTTCGGAACCCAGGACGAGCCGGACGAGGTCATGAACGAGATCAACATGACGCCGCTGGTCGACGTCATGCTGGTGCTCCTCATCATCTTCATCATCACGGTGCCGGTGATGAAGCATGCCGTGAACATCGACCTCCCGCGTGCAAGCAGCGAACCCGAGCAGACCAAACCACAAAACATCGTGTTCACGGTTTCGGCCGATGGCAGCTACTACTGGAACGAGCAGCGGATCGACGACAGCGAAATGAACACCCGGCTGGCCGTCGAGGCCGCCAAGGACCCGCAGCCCGAATTGCACATCCGCGGCGACAAGGCAGTGCGCTACGAGCGCGTGGCGAAGGTCATGTCGGCGGCCCGCGAGACGGGCGTTCGCAAGATCGGTTTCATCACCGAGCCTGAACCGAAGTAGGGACGGTCTGCAAAGTGCGTATGGGAAAAACAATCCTGGCGATTGACTTTTTGTTGAGAATAATTATCATTACTACATCGTTCAGATAAAGGGATCTTCGATGCAAGCTCTGCCCAACTCGTTCAGTAGCCTGAGCCATCCCTCGCTCGACCAAGCCGGTGGTGGCCGCGCGAGCAGCGAGAACACGCGGCCCGCCGCCCTGCTCGAGAGTGCAGAGCTTCTCAAGGGCGGCAAGATCGTGGGCATCCTGCACAACGGATCGTTGTACCGGCTGCAAGCCACCAAACTGGGCAAACTGATCCTCACCAAGTAGGGTTCAATCTGCCATCTGCGCAAGTTTCATCGTGGGGCGACTCGAGGAGATCTGATCTCCAAAGGGTCGTTTTTTGCTAGCCAACGGCTCTTCGCCGACTAGCCAAGCTTTTTTTCCCATCTTGAACGCTCAAGAAAAACGCCGACCCGGAGGTCGGCGTTTTTGCCTGGGTGCTTCCGATCAGAGACCGAGCGCGGCGATGCCTGCCCTGGCGATCTGGGCGTCCTCGTTGGACTTGACACCGCTGACGCCGACTGCACCGATCACCTGACCTTCCTTGACGATCGGCACGCCGCCCTCGAGCAAGCCATCGATCCCGGGCGCGGACAGGAAGGAGGTCCTGCCCCCATTGACCATGTCCTCGTAGACCTTGCTCTCGCGCCGCCCCATGGCAGCTGTGCGAGCCTTGGCGGGCGCAATATGCGACGAGATGGCCGCGGCACCATCCAGCCGCTGCAGCCACAGCAGGTTGCCGGCGTCGTCGGCGATGGCAATGGTCACGGCCCAATTGTTCTTGAGAGCTTCGGCTTCGGCCGCCCCGGCGATCGCCTTCACGTCGGCGAGTTCGAGATATGACTTGGTCTTCATGGTCTTGCAAAAAGTGAGCAAGTGCCGAGCATAGCGCCCGTGCCTGATCGAATGCCTGCGAAACAAGGGTGTGCCTTAGCGCCATGCGGAGGGGGGTCTTTTCCGAGGCCGCCACTTGCAGCCCCCTAGAATGACCCCAACTGCTGCGTTGCAGCCAACATCAGGAGTTTCAGCAATGAACGACCGCGTCAACACCCTTGCCACTTCCGTCGGCTACGGCCAGGCGCTGCCGCAAGCAGAGCGCCATCGCGTACTGCGCAACACTTACTGGCTGCTCGCCCTGAGCCTGCTGCCCACCGTGCTGGGCGCCTGGCTGGGCGTCGCCACCGGCATCACCCGCTCGCTGAGCGGCGGCATCGGCCTCATGGTGTTCCTGGGCGGCGCCTTCGCCTTCATGTTCGCCGTCGAAAAGACCAAGAACTCGGCGGCCGGCGTTCCGGTGTTGCTGGGCTTCACCTTCTTCATGGGCCTCATGCTGTCGCGATTGATCGCGATGGTGCTGGGCTTCAAGAACGGCTCGGAGCTCATCATGACCGCCTTCGGCGGTACTGCCGGCGTATTCTTCGTGATGGCCTCGCTAGCCACCGTCATCAAGCGCGACCTCTCCGGCATGGGCAAGTGGCTGTTCGTCGGCGCATTGGCGCTGATGATCGGCGCCATCATCAACGTCTTCGTGGGCTCCAGCGCAGGCATGCTCGCGATCTCAGTCGCCGCGATCGGTATCTTCTCGGCCTTCATGCTCTATGACCTCAAGCAGATCATGGACGGCGGCGAGACCAACTACATCAGCGCCACGCTGGCGCTCTACCTGGACATGTTCAACGTGTTCCAGAGCCTGCTGGCCCTTCTGGGCATCTTCGGCGGCGAGCGCGACTGAGCACCCTTCCGCCACTCGGAAAAGGGCCTTCGGGCCCTTTTTCATGCCCGTTCGAAAACCGCGATCGACTCGACATGCGCCGTGTGCGGAAACATGTTGACCACGCCGGCCAAGGTGCAGCGATACCCCGCCTGGTGCACCAGCAGGCCGGCGTCGCGCGCCAGCGTCGACGGATTGCAGCTCACGTAGACGATCCGTTTCGGCGGCGACCAGCCATCCCTGGGCAGATCTTCCTGCTGATGGAGGTCGGCCAGGGCCTTGGCCAGCGCGAAGGCGCCTTCCCGCGGCGGATCGACCAGCCATTTGTCCGCGGCGCCATCGGCGACCAGCATCGCTGGAGTCATCTCGAACAGATTGCGCGCGACGAAGCGTGTAGGGGCCAGCGCCCCTCGCACAGAGGTCGGGGCCTGGTTTCTCAGCAGGTTCTCCGTGGCCCTGGCCACCAGCGCATCGCTGCCTTCGATGCCAAGCACTTCCCGCCCTCGGGTCGCGAGCGGGAGCGTGAAATTGCCAAGGCCGCAGAACCAGTCGATGACACGCTCCTCTGCCCGCACGTCGAGCAAGCGCAAGGCGCGGCTGACGAGCACGCGATTGATGTATGCATTGACCTGCGTGAAGTCGGTCGGCTTGAAAGGCATCGTGACACCGAATTCCGGCAAGTGGTACGCCAGCGCCGGCCCGCCAGGTTCCAGCAGCCGCACGGTCTCAGGCCCCTTCGGCTGCAGCCACCACTGCACGCCCTCGTTCACCGCCGCGAAGGCCTTGAGGCGCGCGATGTCCGCTGCAGACAACGGCTCCAGGTGCCGCAGCACCAGCGCGATCACGCCGAGTCCGGTGCCGTCGGGTGCATCGCCGCAGGCCAATTCGATCTGCGGGCAGGTGTCGCGCGCGTCCATCGATCCGACGAGCTCGCGCAGCGGCATGAGCATGGCGCTGACGCGCGCCGGCAGCACCGGGCACACCTGCATGTCGGCGAGATAGCGGCTCTTGCGTTCGTGGAAACCGATCAGCACCGTGCCCTTCTTGAGCACATGGCGCACCGACAGCCGGGCGCGATACCGGTAGTGCCAGGCCGGCCCTTCGAGCGGCCGCAGCATGTTCTCGGGCCGCACCTTGCCCAGATGCCACAGGTTGTCCTCGAGGGCACGCTGCTTGACCGCCACCTGCGCCGCGGTGTCGAGGTGCTGCATCTTGCAGCCGCCGCAGGCGCCGGGGTGCAATCCGAAATGCGGACAGCCGGGACGCACGCGCTGCGAGGACTCGCGGCGGATCGAGGTCACGGTGCCCTGCTCCCAATTGTTCTTCCTGCGCTGCACCTTGAGCTGTACTTCCTCGAAGGGCAGCGCGCCCTCGATGAAGACCACCATGCCGCTCTCCCTGTGAGCGACGCCCTGCGCGTCGAGGTCGAGCGACTCGACCTGCAGCCATTCATCGTGGGCCTGCTGCGCCTCTTTGCTTCCTGTCGATTCCGTCATGCATGGATTGTCTCAGGGCCGCATCGCCGCCCGGACGAAGGGCCTACAGGAGCGAGTCGCGCTGCACGCCCGCGCGCGCGAGCTGGCGCCGCATCTTGGCGAGGGCCTCGTTCTGGATCTGCCGCACGCGCTCGCGCGTGAGGCCCAGGCGCACGCTCAGCACTTCCAGGGTCTCCGGATCGCGGTCATGCAAACCGTAGCGCCCTTCCAGCACCTCGCGTTCGCGATCGCTCAGTGCGAGGATCCACTGGTCGAGGAGCTTCTCGACTTCGTGCGTCTGAGTGGTCCCCGTCGGGTCGCTGCGCTCATCCTCGGAGGCCACGGTATCGGCCAGGCTGAAGCTGTCCTCGCTGCGTTCGCTACCGGCATCGAGCGAACGCGGGGCCTCGGCCAAAGCCATCAGATCGGCCACCGCCTGCACCTCGCGGCCCAGCAGCGCCGCCACGTCTTCCACCCGCACGCCGTCAGGTCGCTGTGCGACGAACTCGGCATCGCCCTCCAGCGTGCGCCGCGCGCGAATCACTTGCTGCAGCTCGCGCACCACGTGGACTGGCAGGCGGATCGCACGCCCCTGCATCATCGCCGCGCGTTCGATCGATTGGCGGATCCACCATGTGGCGTACGTCGAGAAGCGAAAGCCGCGTTCAGGCTCGAACTTGTTGATCGCGTGCATCAGGCCGAGGTTGCCCTCTTCGATCAGGTCCGCCAGCGGCACGCCGCGGCCGAGATAGCCTTTGGCAATGTTCACCACGAGCCGCAGGTTGTGCTCGATCATCGACTGGCGCGCCGAAAAATCCCCTCCACGCGCAGCGCAGGCCGTACGGTATTCCTCGTCAGGCGTGAACAGCTCCGTGCGCCGGATCTCGCGCAGGTACAGGGTCAGCGAATCGCCGCCCTCGCCGCCCACTTCGAGCGGCGCGACATCGCGCGAATTTTCTTGTGCCGCCTCACCTGCAAGCTCGGCCGCTTCGTCTGCAGGAACAGCTGGCCCGAAGGCGACGAAGGGCACTGCGCCGCCGTTGCCCGCCGCGCGCCGCACGATCTGAGCGCGACGAAGGCGAGAGGTGGCCATGCATGATCCTAGCGGGCGGGCAGATAGCGCGCCGGATCGACAGGCTTGCCCTGGCGGCGGATCTCGAAATGCAGCTTCACGCGGTCCGCGTCGCTGTTGCCCATCTCGGCGATCTTCTGTCCCTTCTGCACCGACTGGTCTTCCTTCACCAGCAACGTCCGGTTGTGAGCGTAGGCGGTGAGGTAGGTGTTGTTGTGCTTGAGGATGATCAGGTTGCCGTAGCCGCGCAGGCCTGCACCGGCGTAGACGACACGCCCATCGGCCGCAGCGAGCACCGAGTCGCCGGCCTTGCCGCCGATGTCGAGGCCCTTGTTCTTGGCGTCGTCGAAGCCGGCGATCAGCGAGCCCTGGGCAGGCCAGATCCAGCCCACGTCTTCGTCGCCCGATGCGGTCGCGGCCGGTGTCGCAGGCGACGCCGTGACGATGGATGGCGTGGGTTTGGCGGCCGCGCTCGCAGCCGTCGCGGGAGCCGGCGCCGCAGCGGCGGAAGCCCCGCTTGCTCCCGCAGCGGTCCGCGCCGGATCGGTGGCGGCGGACGCAGGCGGCACTGCCGCAGTTGCGGCCGCGCCCGCAGGCGGGATCACGCGCAGCACCTGCCCCACTTCGATCAGGTCCGGGTTCTCGAGATTGTTCCAGCGCGCGATATCGCGCCAGTTCTGGCCCGTCTCCGTGCCGATGCGGCGAATGGTGTCGCCGGGACGCACGGCGTAGTAGCCGGGCTTGCCATAGTTCTCGATGCCAGGCAGCGGCTTGCCCGATGCATCGGTGGTGATGGGAGGCATCCCCGGCGCGACCGGCGCAACAGCCGGCGCACCGATCATCGTGCCGCGGTCCTCGACCAGAACAGGCCCGCGCTTCGCGGCACACCCCGCAATCAAGAGTGCGACCAGCAGCGTCACGCCAGCAAGCCAGCCCCGATTGCCAATACCCTGCATGTGTTCTTCCTTCAAGCAATTCCCGATTTTAGGGGGACAAAGTGGACCGCCTCAAGAACGCGGCGCTCCAGTCCGCGCGCTGTCTTGTCGATCACGACGAGCGCCTGTCCGCCGGTCGACGCCTGTGTCGGCGCAACGATGCGGCCGCCCACGGCGAGCTGCTGGAGCCACGCTTCCGGCACCGCATCGCCCCCGGCGGCGGCGATGATGCCGGCATAGGGTGCACCCTTCGCATAGCCCACCATGCCGTCGCCGAGCAGCAAGTGCACGGTGGCCAGGCGGAACGGGCGCAAATGCGTGCGCGCTCGTTCGTGCAGGCCGCGCAGGCGTTCGATGCTGTAAACCTCCGCCGCGACGTGGCTCAGCACGGCGGCCTGGTAGCCACAACCCGTGCCGATCTCGAGCACGCGTCCCAGGCGATCCCCAGGCTTGTTCGCCAAGGCGGGTGCGCCGAGCAGCAGTTCGGTCATTCGCGCCACCACGCTGGGCTTCGAGATGGTTTGGCCGAGTCCGATAGGCAGGCTCGTGTCTTCGTAGGCCTGGTTGACCAAGGCGCTATCGACGAAGCGATGACGCTCGACCGTGCTCATGGCTCGCAGCACGCGCGCGTCTGCAATGCCTTGTGCGGCGAGCCGCTGCACCATGCGCGCGCGCACCGCATCGGAGGCCATCGACGGCGTGTGATGAACGAGCGGCTTCGCAGGAACGGCCGAGCTCCGTCCGCGTGTCGCCGCGGAGGCGGTGGGGGTGAGCCGCACGGGAAACCCGGGCCGTTGGCTCGCCATAGTCAGGCGCGCTCGCCCAGCCGCGCCACAGTCTCGCGCCAATGCTCGAGGTGCGCGTGGTCGGTCAGATCGATCTGCAGAGGCGTCAGTGCGATGTGGCCGGCGGCCGTCGCGTGGAAGTCGGTGCCCTCGCCGCTGTCCTTGGCGCTGCCCGCTCCGGCGATCCAGTACATGGTTTCGCCGCGCGGGCTTTCCTGCATGATGACCTTTTCAGCGGCATGGCGGCGTCCCAGCCTGCAGACCTTGATCGGCTTGAGCTCCTCGAAGGGCAGGTTCGGCACGTTGACGTTGAGCAGGAAGGCAGGCCCGGCCAGCATGCGCTCACGCTCGATCTGCTCGACCAGCCGTCGCGCCGCGCGCGCCGCAGCATCGACATGGGCCCAGCCCTTCTCGATCTGCGAGAAGGCGATCGCGGGAATGCCGAAAAGGTACGCTTCCATGGCCGCGCCGACGGTGCCTGAATAGATCGTGTCGTCCCCCATGTTGGCGCCGTTGTTGATGCCGGAGACCACGAGGTCGGGCCGGTAGTCGAGCAGCCCCTTGAGCGCGATGTGCACGCAATCCGCGGGTGTGCCGGTCACATAGCGAAAGCCGTTGTGTGCCTTGTGCACATACAGCGGCGCCGCGAGCGTGAGCGCATTCGACTTGGCGCTGTTGTTGTGCTCGGGCGCGACCACTTCGACTTCCGCCACCTCCTTGAGCGCATCGTGCAGCGCAACGATGCCGGGAGCCTGGAAGCCATCGTCGTTCGAAATCAGTATCTTCATGGCGTTGGTAGTGCGCGCGATTGTAGGCGGCGAGCGCGTCACGGCAGGGACATTGCCTGGCAGGGCTCCCGGCCTATCATGGCCCGGATTCGGTTGCCCCATATTCACCCAAGGAGACACGAGCATGCACGCATGGCTCTGCGAAAACCCGACCGGCGTCGACGCGCTGACCTGGAAAGAACTGCCGACCCCCACGCCCGGTCCGGGTCAGGTGCTGATCGAGATCAAGGCGGCCAGCCTGAACTTTCCCGACCTCCTGATCGTGCAGAACAAATACCAGATCAAGCCGCCGCTGCCTTTCGTGCCGGGGTCCGAATACGCCGGCGTGGTCTCGGCCGTCGGCGAAGGCGTCACCCAATTGCGCGTCGGCCAGAACGTCGCATGCTTGTCGGGGACCGGTGGCTTCGGAACTCACACCCTCGCGCCTGCTGCACTCTGCATGCCCCTGCCCGAGGGCTTCGGCTATGTCGATGCAGCCGCCTTCATCATGATCTACGCGACCTCCTGGCATGCGCTGATGGATCGCGCGCAACTCAAGGGCGGGGAAACAGTGCTGGTGCTTGGCGCCGCCGGCGGCGTCGGCACCGCTGCCATCCAGATCGCCAAAGCCGCAGGCGCCAAGGTCATTGCCGCAGCATCGACAGACGAGAAATGCGAGCTGTGTAAATCCATCGGCGCGGACATCACCATCAACTACACCACCCAGGCACTTCCCAATGGCTTTAGAGATGCCGTGAAGGCTGCCACGGACGGCAAAGGTCCCGACGTGATTTACGACCCGGTGGGCGGAGAATTCGCGGAGCCCGCATTCCGCTCCATTGCTTGGCGGGGCCGCTATCTGGTCGTGGGCTTCGCCTCAGGTCCGATTCCCTCGCTGCCGCTCAATTTGATGCTGCTCAAAGGTGCATCGCTGGTCGGCGTCTTCTGGGGCGATTTCGCCAAACGCGAACCCAAGGCCAATGCGCAGATGATGGCCGAATTGGCGAAGTGGTATGGGCAAGGCAAGATCAAGCCGGTGATTGATCGGACCATGCCCATGGCAGAGCTCAAGGCCGCCTATGCACACATGGGATCACGTAACGTCAAGGGCAAGCTCGTCATGGTCAACTGAGGGTCGATGGCTGCCATAGAAAAAGCCCGCGACGCGGGCTTTTTCTATGGCGGGGACAAAGACCTAGCGGATCTCGAAGTCGGACAGCGATTTGCCGGCGGCCAGGGCCTCGGTGATCCAGCGCGGCTTGCGGCCGCGTCCACCGGACCATGTTTCGCCGGTCGGGCTGCGGTACTTTGCAGCGGACTTTGCCGCGACTGCGGGCGCTGCCCGTCTGCTGCTGCGCGACGTGAGCTTCAAATCAGCCGCAGTCAGGCCGTACTCTGCGATCTTTTTGCGCAACTCCTCGACGACGCCCGCGCGCTCCTGATTGCGCAGTTCCTCGGCTTGCTTGCGCAATTGCGCAATCTGCTCGTCGTGCTTCTTGATCTGGGAATTGATGTCGGCAAGTGTTGAGGCCATCGGTGAAGGTTCCTCCGAATTAGGAAGTGCGAATTCTAATTCAAGTCCGAATTGCCGCAAGCGTTTGTCGCCCAAAAAAAAGCGCCGGTCCAATGACCGGCGCTTTTTTCATCTGAGGCGTTTGGGGTGGCTGATGGGACTCGAACCCACGACGACCAGAATCACAATCTGGGACTCTACCAACTGAGCTACAGCCACCGCAGAGCCCGCAATTGTAGCCGGAAAAAACCTACCGCCCGGCGACGATGCCGCCATCCACCGGTCTCGGCACCAGGATCTCGGCCTTGAAGCGGCTCTTCAGCAGCTCGTAGTAGGCAGCGGCCTCCGCCGCCGCCGTGGCCATGGCGACTTGCTGGGCCTCCTGCTGCGCCACCTCGGGCGAAGGCGGCGTGCGCGGGACGGCCTTATTGACACGAACGACGGCATAGCCCTGCGCACCCAGATCCACCCCCACCAGCGACGGCAGCTTGGCCGGGTCGGCGCGCAGTGCACTCTCGATGATTGGCGTCGGCTGGGACTGCGCGTCGAGGCGGGAAACCGTCACCGCCGCGCCGAAGTTCGCGCCCGCGGCGTTCGATTGCCATTCCGTGAGCTTGGTCTCGCCCTCGGTCTTGGCAAGCGCTGCCGCGCGCTCGGCGACGAGCTGCGCGCGAACTTTTTCCTTGACCTCCTCGAGGGGCTGCGCCCTTGCCGGGCTGTATTGCGTCACCCTGCCCGATGCGAGCTGGTTGGGTCCGATTTCGATGGCCTCCGTGTTGTGCTTGCGCTCGAGCGAATCGGCGGCAAACAAGGCGTTCAGAAAATTGCGGCTGGCCAGGACACCCGTCGCCCCAGGCGTCGGCGTGCGCCCCACCTTGTCGGCAGTCCGGATCGTGAGCTTGAGCTTGTCGGCCGCGGGCTTCAGGCTGTCGGGCTGCTGATAGACGGCATCGGTGAAGGTCTCCGCCGCCTTGGCGAACTCCTGCGTCGCCTGTTGGCTGCGGACCTCGTCCTCGACCTTCGCGCGCACCTGCTCGAAAGGCGGCACCACGGCCGGCCTGATGTCGTTGAGCTGAATGATGTGGTAGCCGAATTCGGTCTCGACGACGTCGCTGATCTCGCCCTTCTTGAGCGCGAACATCGCATCCTCGAACGGCTTCACCATCGCGCCGCGCGTCACGAAGTCGAGATCGCCTCCCTTCTCCGCCGAGCCTGGGTCCTGCGAATTCTTGCGCGCGAGGTCGGCGAAACTGCCCGGCGCCTTCTTGATCTCGGCCAGCAATTGCTGGGCCTTCGCGCGCGCCTTTTCACGCTCCGCGGCAGGGGCGCCCGAGGGTGCGCTGATCAGGATATGGCTGGCACGCCGCTCCTCCTTCGTTCCGAAGCGCCCGCTATTCTGTTCGTAATAGGTCCGCAAGTCGGCCTCGCTGACGGCGATGTTCTTCTTGGCAGCCTCGAGGTCCAACACGACATATTCGATGCTCGCCTGCTCCGGCACCTGGAACTGCGCAAGGTGCTGCTTGTAATAGCCCTCCAGGTCCGCATCGCTCACATTGACCTTCGTCGCGAAATCGCCGGGGGAGAAACGCGCGACCTGGATCTCGCGCCGGTCATAGAAGGCGTTGAGCGCAACCGCGGCCTGCGCCGGCGACGCAAAGGCAGTGTCCGCAATGCCCTTCAAGACCTGCTGGCGCACCGTCTGCGCCGCAAGCGCAGCCTGGTGCTGCTCGGGTGTCATGCCCGTGGCGCGCAGGAACAGTTCGCGGTCGAACTGGCGCTTGCCATCCTTGACGACCACGAAGCTGGCCAGACTCGGATCGTTCTGGAAGATCTCCAGCTGCCGCTGCTCCGTCATCACGAAGTGGTCCTGGGCCGCGGCGGCCGCGAGCACGCGGTCGCGCACCATGCGCTCCAGGGTCGCAAAGCGCTCCGCGTCGGTATCGAACATCGCCGCGTCCACGTCGGGCCTTTGCTGGCGGATGCGATCGATGTCATTGCGGTGCTGTGCGTCCCATTCAGGCCGGCGAATGCTCTCGCCGGCCACGCTGGCGACCTTCTCGCCCTTGTCGCCGGAAGCCCGGTAGCGATCCAGCACGCCGACCACCACGAAAGACGGCACGATCAACAGGAACAAGACGACCATCAGGGCTTTGTTGTGCTGTCGGATGAAATCGAACATGGATGGGAGTCTCTGTAGCGAAAAACAAAAAAGGCGAACTGTCTGTTCGCCTTTGCATCGGTTGGTGGGTGCTGAGGGGTTCGAACCCCCGACCTACGCCTTGTAAGGGCGCCGCTCTACCAGCTGAGCTAAGCACCCAACCGGGTTTCGTCCATCAGTTCAGCGCATCTTTCAGCGCCTTGCCGGGGCGGAACTTCGGGATCTTGGCGGCCTTGATTTTAATCGCGTCGCCGGTGCGCGGATTACGGCCCGTGCGCGCAGCGCGTTTACCCACAGCGAAAGTACCGAAACCGACGAGCGAGACCGAGCCGCCCTTCTTGAGCGTGGTACGAATGGCGCCGATGGTCGACTCCAGTGCACGCGTGGCCGCGGCCTTGGAGATATCGGCGTTTTTTGCGATGTGCTCAATCAGTTCGGTTTTGTTCACAAGGACCCCTTGCAGGAAAATTAGTTGATCAGGTAGCGTCAGAAGCGGTGCCGGCCCCGTGACGAAGCCACGGGGTTCGTTTAAGAAAGAAGGATGGCAGTTCTGTCGCGCGGCAGCGCACTGCCGAGAAGGATTACAACCACTGGTCCACGGGGTGTCAATACGACATCCCTCAGTGCAATCCAGCGAGGACCGCGATTCTAGTGGCGTTTCGCGCCGGTCCTTTTCAGGCGCCGGCAGTCAAAGCGCCTGTGCGATCGCACGGCCCACGTCGGCCGTGTTCGCGCTACCGCCGATGTCCGGCGTGCGCGGCGCGCCGCTCGCCGGCGCCAGGACCTGCTCGATCGCAGCCAGGATCGCATCATGCGCATTCTTGTGGCCCAGGAACTCCAGCATCATCGCGCCGCACCAGATCTGGCCGATGGGGTTGGCGATGCCCTTGCCCGCGATGTCGGGTGCCGAACCATGCACCGGCTCGAACAGCGATGGCGTGATGCGGTCAGGGTTGAGGTTGGCACTCGGCGCGATGCCGATGGTGCCGGTGCAGGCCGGGCCGAGGTCGGACAGGATATCGCCGAACAGGTTGCTCGCCACCACCACGTCGAAGAAATCGGGGCGCTGCACGAAGTGCGCGGTCAGGATGTCGATGTGGAACTTGTCGAGCTTGACGCCGGGATAACGCTTCGCCATCTCCGCCACGCGCTCGTCCCAGTACGGCATCGTGATCGAGATGCCGTTGGACTTGGTCGCGCTCGTCAGGTGCTTCTTCGGCCGCGACTGTGCCAGCTCGAATGCGAACTTGAGGACACGGTCCACGCCGATGCGCGACATCACCGTCTCCTGGATGACGATTTCGCGTGCCGTGCCCTCGTACATGCGCCCGCCGATGCTCGAGTACTCGCCTTCGGTGTTCTCGCGCACGATGTACATGTCGATCTCGCCGGGCTGCCGCGGTGTGCCGTCGCGCCGCACCACCGGCGCGATGATGCCGGGCATCAGGCGCGCCGGCCGCAGGTTGATGTACTGATCGAATTCTCGGCGGAACAACAGCAGCGAACCCCAGAGCGACACGTGGTCGGGAATCTTCTCGGGCCAGCCGACGGCGCCGAAGTAGATCGCGTCGTGGCCGCCGATCTGATCCTTCCAGTCGTCCGGCAGCATCTTGCCGTGCTTCTCGCAATAGTCCCAGCTGGAAAAATCGAAATGATCGAAATGCAGGTCAATGCCGAACTTGCGCGCGGCGGCATCGAGGACCCGCAGCCCCTCCGGCATGGTTTCCTTGCCGATGCCGTCGCCTGCGATGACTGCGATGCGGTGCTTGCTCATGGTCTCTGTCCTGGGTCTGTGCGCTGGAGAAAGAAAGGCAGCGCCTCTGCCAGCAGCTCGCGCGGCGCCTCTTCGGGAATGTAGTGGCCGCAGGGCAGCGTGCCGCCCGAGACCTGGAGGGCGCGCTCGCGCCACAGCGCGAGCACGTCGAAGCAGCGGCCCACCACACCGTGCTCGCCCCACAGCACGCGCAGCGGCTGGGCAAGCTTGCGGCCGGCGGCGACGTCGGAGCGATCGTGCTCGAGGTCGACGGTCGCCGATGCGCGGTAGTCCTCGCACACGCCTTGCGCGGTGCCTTCGATCGCGATACAGCGTTCGTACTCGGCCATTGCTTCGGGGGCGAAGGGTGCCAGCCCCGCATGGCGAGCGCCCATGACGCTTCGCACGTAGCGGACCGGGTCGGCTTCGATGAGAGCCTCGGGCAAGGGCGGCGGCTGGATCAGGAAGAACCAGTGCCAGTAGGCGCGCGCGAAGGCTTCCGTGGTCTTCTGATACATCGCGAGCGTGGGCGCGATGTCCAGCAACATGAGGCGCTCGACGGCCGAGGGATGATCCATCGCCAACCGATGGGCCACGCGGGCGCCGCGGTCATGCGCGAGCACGCCGAAGCGGTCGAAGCCGTGGTGATGCATGGCGGCCAGGGCATCGAGCGCCATCTCGCGCTTGCTGTAGCGCACGTGCTGCGCATCGGCTTGCGGGCGCCCTGAATCGCCATAGCCGCGCAGATCGACAGCGACCACCGTGAAGTGCTGCGCCAGCGCCGGTGCGGTGCGATGCCAGATGGCATGCGTCTGCGGGTGGCCGTGCAGAAGAAGCAGTGGCGCGCCCTGCCCGCCGACACGGCCATGCACACGGACGCCGTCGCGCGAAAGGTCGAAGCTGCTGAAGTCGGTGAACACGGCGGAATTGTGCGTTGCGTCGCGAACCGGAGCAAGCAACAATCGGCCAATTGATACTTTCCATCATGGCAGCAATGGATCGCGCAGACCTCGAACTCGTGACGGCCATCCGCGAGCGCGGCAGCCTCGCCGGGGCGGCCGCCGTGCTGGACGTCGTGCCCTCCGTCGTCACCAAGCGCCTGAGTGCGCTCGAGGCACGGCTCGGGCAGCGCCTGTTCGATCGCACCACGCGCCGGCTCAGCGCCACCGCCGAAGGCGAAACAGTGTGCCTGCATGCCCAAGCCCTGCTGCAAGGCTTCGCGGCTCTCGAGAACGAGCTCGGCGAGCGGCAGAACGAACTGGCGGGGTCGATCCGCCTGGCCGCGACCTTCGGCTTCGGCCGGCGCTGGCTGGGCCCGGCGTTGGCGAGTTTCCAGGCGCGCCACCCCGCACTGCAGATCCAACTGCAGCTGACCGAGCAATTGCCCGAGCTCGGCGCGGGCGGCTACGACGGCGCCATCTGGCTGTGGCCGGTGCAGCGCCACCATGCGAAGGACTGGGTCACGCGCCGGATCGCACGCAACCAGCGCGTGCTCGCAGCTGCACCCGGCTACCTCGCGCGACGCGGGCGGCCTGCGGACCTTGCCGCGCTGGCAACGCACGATTGCCTGGTGGCGCGCGAGAACGGCGGCGAGGCCGGCGATCGCGATGCCACGCTCTGGTCGCTGCGCAACGCCAGGGACGGCAGCATCGCGAGGGTGCGCGTGCGCGGCCCGCTCGCCAGCAATTCGGGAGAGCTGGTACGCGACTGGTGCCTGGCCGGCCACGGCGTCATGCTGCGAAGCCTGTGGGACATCGCGCCGCAGCTTGCGTCCGGCGAGCTGGTGCAGTTGCTGCCGCAGTACGCGATGCCGGATGCCGACATCCAATGGGTCGCCCCCTGGCGCCCCAAGACGCCGAGGCGCGTACGCGCGCTGCTCGACTTCCTGCTCGACGGCTTTCGCGGCGAGCCGTGGAAGCCCGCCGCACGCCGCACCCGCTGAGCGGGCTCATTCAGCGGTCGCCGCGCACCACGAGGCCGACGCCCACCGCCGTCATGGCGATGCCCACCAGCGTCGGCACGGTGATCGGCTCCGCGAACAGAAGCCATGCCATCAGCGCCGTGCAGGGCGGCACGAGGTACAGCAGGCTGGTCACCGCCGTCGCTGTCCCGCGCTGGATCAGCATGTAGAGCAGCGAACTGCCCCCCAGTGACAGCGCCAGCACCGACCAGGCCATGGCGCCGCCGGAGTGCAGGTTCCATTGAATGCTGTCCGGTTCCAGGGCCGCGAAGGGCAACGTAGCCAGCAATGCGGCGGCCAGCTGGATCGCGCCCGCGATGCGCACGTCGCATGGCGCGACGAAGCGCTTCTGATATAGCGTTCCGGAAGTGATGGAAACGAGCGCCATCAGCGCCAACCCCATGGTCAGCGCACTCACCTCGCCGCCCTGCCCGAGCTTGCGCAGCACCACCAGCACCAGCCCAGCGAAACCCATCGCGAGGCCGGCCCATTGCCGGCGAGAGATCGAACCGCCGCGCATCGACAGCCAGATGGCCGTGAGCACGGGCTGGATGCCGACCAGCAAAGCGATCAGCCCCGACCCCATGCCGGCCCGAACCGCCGCCCATACGCCGCCCAGATAGCCGGCCTGCATCAGGATGCCGGTGACCGCCAGGTGCCCCCACTGCGCGCGCTCGCGCGGCCAGCGCACGCGCGCGGCCCATACCCAGGCCAGGAAGCAGAGAACCGACAGCGCATAGCGCACGGACAGGAACTTGAGCGGCGGCGCATAGGGCATGCCGTAGCGCGCCACGATGAAGCCGGTGCTCCAGATCAGCACGAAGACCGCGGGCATGGCCCGCACCCATCCCGACGCCGGCATTGCGACGGCCCTCATTTGGCGCGGGCCCGGATCTCCGGTATGGCCTTCTGGAGGTAATAGATCATCGACCACACCGTGAGCACTGCCGAGATCCAGATCAGCCACTGTCCCCAGGCGCCGGTGTCGATGGCCCCGAACAGGAGGCCGTTGAAAAGCAGGAACGGAATCGCCACCATCTGCACCACGGTCTTGACCTTGCCGATCATGTGGACCGCCACGCTCTTGCCGGCGCCGATCTGCGCCATCCATTCGCGCAGGGCGGAGATGGCGATCTCGCGGCCGATGATGATGAGCGCCACGAACACGTCGGCACGGTTCAGATGCACCAGCACCAGGAGCGACGCGCACACCAGGAACTTGTCGGCCACCGGATCGAGGAAAGCGCCGAAGGCCGAGGTCTGGTTGAGCCGCCGCGCGAGAAAACCGTCGAGCCAATCGGTGGCGGCGAACACGATGAACAGCACCGTGGCCACGAGGTTGCGCATGGACTCGCTCACGGGCAGGTAGAACACCCCCACGATCAGCGGGATCGCGACGATGCGCGTCCAGGTCATGATGGTGGGAAGCGTCCAGAACATGTCGGCGAGTATATGGCTCGCCCCGGGCTTGCTCGCCTTGCGGGGCTAGTGCAGCGCCCGGTAGATTTCTTCCGCAAGCTCGAACGCGATGCCATCGACCGAAGCGATGTCTTCGATGCTCGCCGCTGCCACGCCGCGGATGCCGCCGAAGCGTTGAAGCAGGCGCGCCCGCCGCTTGGGGCCGATGCCGGGAATGTCCTCCAACTGGCTTCCGCCCACCCGCACCTTGGCCCGCTTGGCGCGCATGCCGGTGATGGCGAAGCGATGCGCCTCGTCGCGGATCTGCGCCACCAGCATCAGGGCCGCCGAATCGCGCCCGAGGTAGACCTTCTCGCGTCCATCGGCGAAGACCAGTTCCTCCAGGCCGACCTTGCGTCCTTCGCCCTTCTCCACCCCGACGATCAGCGACAGCGGCAGGCCCAGTTCGCCGAAGACTTCGCGCGCCATCGACACCTGGCCCTTGCCTCCATCAACCAGCACCAGGTCCGGCATGCGCGCGCTGCGCGTGCCGGGCCGGGCATCGGCACCGACACCTGCCGCATCGCCCGCGGGCGGCGCATCGGTCTCCGCCGCCATCGCCTCGGCCAGCTTGCCGTAGCGCCGATGCAGCACCTGGCGCATCGCAGCGTAGTCGTCGCCGGGCGTGATGCCGTCGATGTTGTAGCGGCGGTACTCGCGGTTCTGCATGGCGTGATGCTCGAACACCACGCAGGAGGCCTGCGTGGCCTCGCCTGCCGTGTGCGAGATGTCGAAGCACTCGACACGGAAGTTGTCGAGATCGTCCGGCGCAAGCTCCAGCGCGTCGACCAGTGCGCGCGTGCGCGCCTGCTGCGAACCTTCCTCGGCCAGCAGGCGTGCAAGCTGCAGGGCAGCATTGGTCTGCGCCATCTCCAGCCAGTGCCGGCGTTGCTCGCGCGGCTGGAACACGGCCGTGACGCGGGTGCCGGCCTGTTGCGAGATGGCCTCGATCAGCGCGCGGCTCACCAGCTCGCTCAGGACCAGCGTGGGCGGGACCGGCACGTCGATGTAATGCTGGGCAATGAAGGCCTCGAGCACCTGGACCTCGACCGATTCCGCGAACGCGTCCGGGGCTTCCTCGCCTTCGGCGTCCTGGGCGCCTTGCTGGATCTGCGTCGCGTCTTCCACGTGTACCGGAAAGTAGGCGCGATCGCCCAGGTGCCGGCCGCCGCGCACCATCGCCAGGTTGACGCAAGCCTTGCCGCCCTGCACCTTGACCGCAAGGATGTCCACGTCCTTGTCGGAAGCGATTTCAACCGACTGCTGGTGCAGCACCCGCGACAGCGCCGACATCTGGTTGCGCAGCTCGGCCGCCTGCTCGAACTCCAGCTTCTCGGCATGTGCCGTCATGCGCGCCTCCAGCTGCGAGAGCACCGCCTGGGTGTCGCCCATCAGGAAGGCCTCGGCATTGGCCACGTCCTGCGCGTAGGCTTCGGGCGTGATGTAGCCCACGCAAGGGCCCGTGCAGCGCTTGATCTGGAAGAGCAGGCAAGGGCGGGTGCGGTTGGCATACACCGTGTCCTCGCAGGTGCGCAGCTTGAAGACCTTCTGCAGCAGCTGGATCGATTCCTTCACGGCCCACGCGCTCGGATAGGGGCCGAAGTAGCGGTGCTTGCGGTCGACCGATCCGCGGTAGTACGCCAGGCGCGGAAAGGTGTGCGATGCGATCTTGAGATAGGGGTAGCTCTTGTCGTCCCTGAACAGGATGTTGTAGCGAGGCTTGAGCGTCTTGATCAGGTTGTTCTCGAGCAGCAGCGCCTCCGCTTCGGAGCGCACCACGGTGGTCTCCATGCGCGCGATCTTCGAGATCATGTGGCCGATGCGCGTGCCGGCGTGGTTCTTCTGGAAATAGTTGGCGACGCGCTTCTTCAGGTTGCGCGCCTTGCCCACGTACAGCACCGCGCCCGAGGCGTCGAAATAGCGGTAGACGCCCGGCAGTTGCGGCAGCGCCGCGACCTCGCTGAGCAGTTGATCGGAATGCGTGTCTGACATCGGGCGCTATTGTGCTGGCGCGATCCTGCGAGGGCCGCCGGGAAACGGGCTGTAGAGTATCCCGCGATGCGATGGGACATTTTCTGCAAGGTCATCGACAACCTCGGCGATGTCGGCGTGTGCTGGCGCCTGGCGTGCGCGCTCGCGGCCGACGGCGGCACGGTCCGGCTGTGGATCGACGACCCGTCGGCACTGGCATGGATGGCGCCACGGGGCCATCCCGATGTACGCGTGGTCGCCTGGACCGCCGCCGGCGCCGCGCAGGAGGCCGACGCCGCCCCGCCGCCCGACGTGCTGATCGAGGCCTTCGGCTGCGATCCCGCGCCCGAGCTCGTTGCACGCTTCGCGCAGCCGGCACCTCCGGGCGCGGCGCGGCGCGTATGGCTGAACCTCGAATACCTCTCGGCCGAGCCTTATGTCGAACGCCTCCACGGCCTGGCCTCGCCGGTGTTCAAGGGCCCGGGCGCGGGCTTGACCAAGCACTTCTTCTACCCCGGCTTCACCCCTTCGACGGGCGGCCTGATGCGCGAAGCCGACCTGGCGGCACGCCGCGAGCGCTTCGACCGGGCCGCCTGGCTTGCCAGGCAGAACATCCCCTGGAACGGCGAACGCCTGGTCTGCCTGTTCTGCTACGAGCCGCCCGCGCTCGACGCGCTGCTGGCCCGACTCGAGCACGCGGGCGAACCCACCCGCCTGCTGGTGACCGCCGGCCGGGCATCGCGCGCCCTGCCGCCAGGGCCGGCCCGGCGGGGCGCCCTGTCCATCGACTGGCTGCCCCACCTGACCCAGACCGACTTCGACCACCTGCTGTGGGCGTGCGACCTGAACTTCGTGCGAGGCGAGGATTCGCTGGTGCGCGCCCTTTGGGCCGGCGCTCCTTTCATCTGGCAGATCTATGCCCAGGACGACGACGCCCACCACAGCAAGCTGGACGCGTTCCTGGACTGGATGGAAGCCCCGCCCGCTCTGCGCCGCCTTCATCACCTCTGGAACGGAATGGCTGCGGGCGAGTTGCCGGAGATCGGCCCGTCGGCGCTCGCACACTGGCGGGCTGCCACCGCCGCAGCACGCGATCGCGTCCTCGCGCAGGATGGCCTTCTGGAGCGCTTGCGGAGGTTCGTCGTCCAAAAAAGTTAGAATTGCGGGCTTTGCGGATTTCCGGCCAGGCTCCCAAGGGCCCTGCCGCACTCATCCGCTGAACCCGCCGCGGTGAATGTGTCGAGGATCCAGCCCACCGACACACCGAGCGGCCAACATCCAGAGACCCTGATTATGAAAATCGCTCAAGAAATCCGCGCCGGCAACGTGATCATGCACGGCAAGGACCCGATGGTCGTGCTCAAGACCGAATACAGCCGCGGCGGCCGCAACTCCGCCACCGTGCGCATGAAGCTCAAGAGCCTCATCGCGAACTTCAACACCGAAGTGGTGTTCAAGGCCGACGACAAGATGGAGCAGATCGTGCTCGAAAAGAAGGACTGCACCTACTCCTACTTTGCCGACCCGATGTACGTCTGCATGGACAGCGAATTCAACCAGTACGAGGTCGAGGCAGAGAACATGGGCGACGCGCTCAACTACCTCGAAGACGGCATGCCGGTCGAAGTGGTGTTTTACGACGGCAAGGCCATTTCCGTCGAGCTGCCCACCAGCGTCGAGCGCGAGATCACCTGGACCGAGCCGGCCGTCAAGGGCGACACCTCGGGCAAGGTGCTGAAGCCAGCAAAGATCGCCACCGGCTTCGAAGTCCCCGTGCCGCTGTTCGTCTCCCAGGGCGACCGGATCGAGATCGACACCCGTACGGGCGAATACCGCAAGCGCGTCTGAGCGGCTGCCCCGCCGGCGTCAAAGGCTCCTTCGGGAGCCTTTTTTGCGTACGCTCCAGCCATGAACAGCCCTTCCGTACGCACCGAGATCGATGGCCCGGTCAGCACCATCGTCATGAGCCGCCCCCGGCAGCGCAACGCGGTGGACCGCGACATGGCCGAGCGGCTGCGCGAAGCCTTCGAGCGCTTCGAAGCCGACGACAGCCAGCGCGTGGCGGTGCTCTGGGGCGAGCACGGCGTGTTCTGCGCCGGCGCCGACCTCGGCGCGATGAACGATCCGGGACGCCGCAACGAGCTCGACCCGGAAGGCGGCGGCACCGGGCCCATGGGCCCCACCCGCATGGCCTTGGCCAAGCCGCTGATTGCGGCCATCAGCGGCCACGCGGTGGCCGGCGGCCTGGAGCTCGCGCTGCTGGCCGATCTGCGGGTGGCCGAAAGCAGCGCCGTGCTCGGCGTGTTCTGTCGCCGCTTCGGCGTGCCGCTGATCGACGGCGGCACGGTGCGGCTGCCGCGCCTGATCGGGATGGGCCGCGCCTTGGACCTGATCCTTACCGGCCGCCCGGTGGCGGCCGACGAGGCGCTGGCGATGGGCCTGGTCAATCGCGTCGTGCCCGAGGGCACGGCTCGCGCGGCCGCCGAGGCGCTGGCGCGCGAGCTGGCCGCCTTTCCGCAGCAATGCATGCTGGCCGACCGCGCCTCCGTCCACGCCCAATGGAACCTGCCGCTCGCGGAGGCGCTGCGGCAGGAGGGCCGGCTGGGAGTGCCCCTCGTTGCAGCGGAGGGTGCCGCGGGCGCCGCCCGTTTCGCCGCAGGCGAGGGCCGCCACGGCCGCTTCTGATGCCGCGCCTCCTTTTCATCCCGGGCCCGGATCCTGCTGCGCGCACAATCCGAGACTCGCCCTGACGACAGACCATGCCCAACAACGCACACGACCTCCATAACAAGCGCCTTGCCGACGCCTGGGCCACCCTCCAGTCCCATGCCGACAAGGGCCTTCCGCTCCACGCCGACCCCTCGCGGCTTGCCTTCGCCGACCCCGAGTTCCTCCTGCGACGCGAGACGCGCGGGCTGCGCATGCAGCTCGAGCTGATGAAACCCGACCTCGAAATGCGCGCCCACGGCATCGAGAACACGGTGGTGGTCTTCGGCAGCGCCCGTTTTCGCAGCGAGGAAGAATCCGGCGCCCTGATCGCCCAGGCCGACGCCGCCGGCGACACGGTGGCCGCCGCGCGCTGGCGAAAGCTGGCGCGCAGCTCGCACTACTACGAGAAGGCGCGCGCCTTCGGCAAGCTGGTGGCCCAGTACAGCGACGACAAGGACCCGGAGGACAAGCTCTTCGTCGCCACCGGCGGAGGCCCCGGCATCATGCAGGCCGCCAACCGCGGCGCTTACGAGGGCGGCGGCCTCTCGGTCGGCCTGGCGATCGCGCTGCCGATGGAGGAGGAAGCCAACCCCTACGTCACCCCGGCGCTGAGCTTCAAGTTCCATTACTTCGCCATCCGCAAGATGCACTTCATGATGCGGGCGAAGGCGCTGGTGGCCTTCCCGGGCGGCTTCGGCACCCTGGACGAGCTGTTCGAGGTGATCACACTGGTCCAGACCCGCAAGGCCCGGCCGGTCCCCATCGTGCTCTTCGGCTCGGACTATTGGAAGCAGCTGATCAACTTCGACTTCCTGGCCGAGGAAGGCGTGATCTCGCCGGAAGACGTGAAGCTCATCGAGTACGTCGACACCCCGCAGGACGCCTGGGCAGCGATCAAGCGCTTCTACAAGCTCTGAGCCGACAGGCGGAACCCGCCCGCTCGAAGAATCTCTCCAGGCCGTTCGGGAGGCGGCGGCACTCGGCGGTGCACCTGCGGCCCCAGCGTCGCGACGCCGCGCGCCCTGCGCAGGGGCCGCGCTCAGGCCTTCAGTCCCCAGACCGCCCGCGTCCCGAGCGCCACCACGCCCCCCGCCAGCCAGAACACGCCGCCGATGCCGATCAGCGCGCCGATCGAGCCGAACAGCATCGGCATGGCGACGCTGGAGGCGTTGATGGTCATCAACCGCAGCCCGAGCGCCTCGCCGTGCCGCGTGTGCGGCGTGATCTGGTGCAGCATGCTCATCACCATCGGCTGCACCGCCCCCAGCGCGAAGCCGAGCACCACCGAGCAGACGGCCATTGCCGGTGCCGACGACAGCAGCGGATAGACCGCGAACACCATGGCCGTCACCACCGATGAGGTGGCGATCACGCTGCGCTCCGACGCCCGCGCGGCCGCCAGGGGCAGGACGATGCGAATCACGGCCGCCGCGATGGCGAATGCACCGAGGATGGACCCGATGACCGAGGCGCCCAGCCCGCGCTCGTGACCCAGGATCGGCAACAGGAAGGCGTGCACGTCCCAGCTGGAGGACTGCAGCCAGTTCACGAACAGCAGGCGCCGGAACATGGATTGCCGCAGCAGGTCCCAGGCACGCGGCCTGGCACCGCCATCCATCGTCGCGACCGGCGGGAGCTCCCGCGTGCGGCGCGCGAAGAGCCAGCCCGCCAGCGGCAGCAGCGCCAGCACGGCGAAGGCGACGCGGAAGCCCGTCAGGTCGGCCGGACTGCGGCCCGCATGGTCGATCAGCAGGCCGGCGCAGAAAGGGCCGACGAAGTTGGCGACCGCCGGCGCGATCGCCAGCCAGCTGAACACCTGCTTGAGCTGCACCGGGTTGCTCGCGGCGCGTCCGACATGGCGCTGCAAGGCGATGACGGCTGCGCCGGTGGCGCCTCCCGTCAGCAGCGCGGACAGGCACATCACCGGGAACGACGGCAGGACGGCCGCCAGCGCAGCACCCGAGGAGGCGGCGATCACCGCCAGCATCAGTGGCCGCTTGAGCCCATGCCGGTCGGCAAAGCGCCCGGCCGGCAGTGCGAGGAACACCTGGGTGAGCGCAAACAGCGCGATCAGCACGCCCACCGCGGCCGCGCTGTAGCCATGCTGCAGCGCCAGCAAGGGGGCACCGAGGCGCATGCCGGCCATGGCCGCATGCAGCAGGATCTGCGCCGCGATCAGACGCAGCAGCTCCGAGGTCATCGGCTGGCTCCCCCCCGTGGCGGCCGGGCGCCGTTCACGTGCCCAGTTCGCCGTCGTCGGCGCCCGGCAGAAGCGCCTGCGACTGCGCCTCCGGCAGCGCCTCGACCTTGCGCAGCGCCAGGCGCATCTGCTTGGCGCGGGTATCGGCCTTGTCGAGCGTGTCGGAAGCCTTGGCCACCTGCTCCTTGATGCGCGCCACCCATTCGCCATAGCGCTCGAACTCGGTCTTGACGGCGCCGAGCACCTTCCACACCTCGGAGGCCTGCTGCTCCAGCGCCAGCGTGCGAAAGCCCATGTGCAGGCTGTTGAGCATCGCCAGCAGCGTGGTCGGCCCCGCCAATGTGACGCGGTGCTGGCGCTGGATGGCGTCCATCAGTCCGGGGCGGCGCAGCACCTCGGCATACAGGCTCTCCACCGGCAGGAACAGGATCGCGAAATCGGTGGTGTGCGGCGCAGCCAGGTAGTTCTCGGCGATCGAGCGGGCCTCGCTGCGGATGCGCGCCTCCAGCGCGCGCGCCGCGAGCTCGGCGGCGCCGGCGTCGATGCGCTCGTGCGCATCGAGCAGGCGCTCGTAGTCGTCGCGCGGAAACTTGGCGTCGATCGGCAGCCAGACCGGCGCGCCGTCGGTGCCGCGACCGGGAAAGCGGATCGCGAAATCCACCCGCTGGCCGCTGCGTGGCTTGGTCTCGACCTGCCGGGCGTACTGCTCGGGCGTGAGCACCTGCTCGAGCAGCGCTTCGAGTTGCACCTCGCCGAACACGCCGCGCGTCTTGACGTTGGTCAGCACGCGCTGGAGGCTGCCGACGCCGACGGCCAGCGTCTGCATCTCGCCCAGGCCCTTGTGCACCTGCTCCAGCCGGTCCGCCACCTGCTTGAAGCTTTCGCCCAGGCGAGCCTCGAGCGTGCTCTGCAGCTTCTCGTCGACGGTCTTGCGCATCTCGTCGAGCTTGGCCGTATTGCTTTGCTGGAGCTGCGCCAGCTGGGTCTCCATCGTCGCGCGCACCTCGGCCAGCCGCCGCGCGTTCGATTCGGCCAGCCCCTGCAGCTGGGTGTTCAAGGTATCGGCCAGCGTCTTCTGCAACAGGCTCAGCTGCTGCGCAAAGGCGTCGATCTGGGCGTTCTGCGTGCGGATGGCCTCGGCCCCCTGCTGCACGAGCGCCTGCTGGAAAGTCGCAAAGGCCTGGCTCGTCTCCTGCCGCGCGCCGCGGGAGGACTCGCCGATCTCGTGCCGCAGCTCGCGCTCGATGCGCTCGTTAGCCGCGCCCAGCGTGGCAACCAGTGTGCTGTGGTCGGGTGCGGGCGGCTTGCGCAGCAGCAGCCAGAGCAGCAGGAGGACATTGAAGGCAGCGAGGCCGATGAGGACCCAGGATTCCGGCAAAGACATGGCAGGTCTACTTGCCTCCCAACACCGCGGGATTGAGCGGTGTGACCGGCTTGCCGTGGACCAGGAAGCCGACCAGGTTGTCCGCCGCCAGCTCGGCCATCGCGCGCCGCGTCGGGATGGTGGCGCTGGCAATGTGCGGCGTGAGCACGACGTTCGGCACCTCGAGCAACGCGGGATGCACCTTGGGCTCGCCTTCGAACACGTCCAGGCCCGCCGCCGAGAGTCGCTTTTCACGCAGCGCCGCCGCCAGCGCCGCATCGTCGACGATTCCGCCGCGGGCGATGTTCACCAGTGTGGCGGTCGGCTTCATCAGGGCCAGCTCGGCGGCACCGATCGTATGGTGCGAGGCAGGCGAATACGGCACCACGAGCACGACGTGGTCGGCTGTCTTCAGCAGTTCTTCCTTGCCCACGTAGCTGGCCTTGCATTCGGCCTCGAGCTGCGCATCGAGCCGCGAGCGGTTGTGGTAGATCACCTTCATGCCGAAGCCATGCGCGCCGCGCCTGGCGATGCCCTGCCCGATGCGACCCATGCCGATGATGCCCAGCGTGGCGCCGTGGATGTCGGAGCCGGCGAACATGTCGTAGCTCCACTTCTGCCACTTGCCGGCGCGCAGGAAATGCTCGCTCTCCGTGATGCGGCGCGCGGTCGCCATCAGCAGCGCGAAGCCGAAGTCGGCCGTGGTCTCGGTCAGCACGTCGGGCGCATTGGTGGCGAGCACGCCGCGAGCGGTCATCTCATCGACGTCGAAGTTGTTGTAGCCCACGGCCATGTTGGCGCAGATCTTCAGCTCCGGGCAGGCCGCCAGCACCTCGGCATCGATGCGCTCGCTGCCGGTGGTGAAGGCGCCCTGCTTGCCGTGGAGCTTCTGGATCAGCTGCGGCTTGCTCCAGGTCTGGTCGTCCTGGTTGGACTCGACCTCGAAATGGGCTTCCAGCCGGGCGATGGTTTCGGGAAAGACCGAACGGGCGACGAGGATCTTGGGTTTGCTCATGATCAGCGGAAGAAGATGAAGGTGGAGAGGATGAACAGCGGCACCAGGAAGGCACCCGACCACACCATGTAGCCGAAGAAGCTCGGCATGCGCACACCCCGGCTTTCCGCGATGGACTTGACCATCAGGTTGGGCGCATTGCCGATGTAGGTATTGGCCCCCATGTACACCGCGCCCGCCGAGACAGCGACCAGGGTCGCAGCATGCGTGCCCATGAGGATCTGCGCATCGCCGCCAGCCGTGTTGAAGAACACGAGGTATGTGGGCGCATTGTCGAGGAAGGAGCTCAGCACCCCGGTGGCCCAGAAGTACATGGCCGGATCGGGCTGGCCGTCAGGCCGCGTCACGAGCGAGACGACCGCGCCGAAAGGGCCGTGGATGCCCGCCTTGAGCATCGCGATCACCGGGATGATGGTCAGGAAGATGCCCGCGAAGAGCTTCGCCACTTCCGCCATCGGCGCCCAGCCGAAGTGGTTGTCGGCATGGACCTTCGGCGCCGTGATCCGAAGCGAGAGCAGCGTGATGGCGACCAGCCCGGCATCGCGCACGAGGCCGGGAAGCCCGAGCTCGGTGCCATGGATGTCGAAGCTGACGGGCGACTTCCAGATGCCGCTCGACAGCACCAGGACGATGATGCCGCCCAGCAGCCAGAAATTGACCGCGCCTTCGAAGCGGATGCCTCGCGTGTCGGGCGTGGGATCGAAAGGCAGCACGCCTTCCTTTCGGTAGTACCAGCGGTCGAGCGCATGGAACAGCGCCAGCAGCACCCCGACGACGAACAGGGTCTCCGGCAGGATGTTGCGCGCCGTCCAGAAGAAGTCCACGCCCTTCAGGAAGCCGAGGAACAGAGGTGGATCGCCCAGCGGCGTGAGCGAGCCCCCCACGTTCGACACGATGAAGATGAAGAACACGATCACGTGCGCCCGGTGGCGGCGGTTGTCGTTGGCGCGAATCAGGGGGCGGATCAGCAGCATGGAGGCGCCGGTCGTGCCCATCAGGCTCGCGAGCAATGCCCCGATCGCGAGGATGGCGGTGTTCAGCCTCGGCGTGCCGCGCAGGTTGCCGCGGATGTGGATGCCGCCCGCCACCGCGAACAGCGCGATGAGCAGAAGGATGAAGGGGATGTACTCGGCCAACAGCGCATGCAGGAGCTGCGCGCCCGCCAGTCCGGCGCCATGGATGGCCGCGAACGGCAGCAAAAAGGCCAGCGCCCAGGCGGCCGACACCTTGCCGACGTGGTGGTGCCAGAAGGACGGCGTCAGGAGCGGCATCAGCGCGATGGACAGCAGGAGGCCCGCAAAGGGCAGCCCCCACCATGGCGACAGCACGCGGCCGTCGACTTCGGCGGCGAAAGCCAGGGTGGGCGTGAGGGTGGGCAGTGCGGCAGCAGCCAGCAGGCGAAGGCGTCGGGGGACGTGCAACGACAGGCTCATGCGATCGGCTGCGCAATCTCGAAGACCTGGCGCAGGTAGGCCAGGTAGCGCTCGTCGTCGCACATGTTCTTGGAAGGCGTGTCGGACAGCTTGGCCACCGGCTGATCGTTGCAGCGAACCATCTTGATCACGATCTGGAGCGGCTCATAGCCCAGGTCGTTGGTGAGGTTGGTGCCGATGCCGAAGGCCAGCTGACAGCGGCCCCGGAACTGCCGGTAGAGCTCGATGGTGCGCGGAACCGTGAGGCTGTCGCTGAAGATCAGCGTCTTGGTCTGGGGATCGACGCGGTTGGCGGCGTAGTGGGCCAGCATGCGCTCGCCCCACTGGAAAGGATCGCCGCTGTCGTGCCGCGCGCCGTCGAACAGCTTGCAGAAGTACATGTCGAAATCGCGCAGGAAAGCGCTCATGCCGTAGACGTCCGACAGCGCGATGCCGAGGTCGCCCCGGTATTCGCGCGCCCAGCACTCGAAGCCGAAGACCTGGCTGTCGCGCAGTCGCGGACCCAGCGCCTGGCAGGCCTGGAGGTACTCGTGCGCCATGGTGCCCAGCGGGATCAGGCCGAGTTTCATGGCGTAAAGCACGTTGCTGGTGCCGGCGAACTGCGGCGGCTTGTCGACGTTGCGCTGCGACGGGGAGGTCACCGGACCGAGCCGCGCGCTCAAAGTGCGCAGTACCTCCTCGTGCCAGTCCTTGGAGAAGCGGCGGCGGGTGCCGTAGTCCGCGATCTTCAGGTCCTGCAGCCCCTCCCCCTGCAACTGCGCCATCTTGGTCTCCAGGCGCCGCCGGCCCTCGGCGAAGTCAGGGTGCGGCCGGGTGTTGCGGAAGTAGACCTCGTTGACGATCGCCAGCACGGGAATCTCGAACAGGATGGTGTGCAGCCAGGGCCCAACGATCCGGATATCGAGCTCGCCCGAGGCCTTGGGGACGATGTCGATGTACTTCTCGTTGAGGCGGAACAGCCCGAGGAAATCGACGAAGTCGCTCTTGATGAAGCGCATGGAGCGCAGGTAGCTCAACTCCGCATCCCGGAACTGCAGCGAACACAGGTGGCGGACTTCCTCGCGGATCTGTGCGGCGAACTGCGCCAGGTCGATTCCCGGGTTTCGGCATTTGAAGCGGTACTCGACGCGAGCGCCGGGGAAGTGGTGCAGCACCACCTGCATCATCGTGAACTTGTAGAGGTCGGTATCGAGCAGGCTGTGGATGATCATGATGCGGCGCGCTGGCGTCCGGTTTCTGCGTGCGCCCGATTATCACGGGCCGCGTCGGCATGTGCCTACGGACCGTTCCCCGGGCGTCCTACCGCGCGCTTCAGACCCGCACGCCAGAGTTGTCTCACGCCGGCCATATGCAATGGGTCAGCGACATAACCAACCTCTCATCTGAAGGAGATCGGTCGATGAACAAGGACACCATCGAAGGCAATTGGAAGCAGCTCAAGGGCAAGGTCAAGCAGCAGTGGGGCAAGCTGACCGACGACGACTTCGATGTCATTGCCGGCAAGCGCGACCAGCTGCTCGGACGCATCCAGGAAAGACACGGAATCAGTCGCGATGAAGCAGAAAGGCAGGTCAAGGACTGGGAAAACCGCGACGGCCGCACGCCGGACGCGCTGTGGTTCGAGAAGTACTGATTCCGGCAACCTCACATCAAAGGAGAATCTCATGAAGAAGAATTTGCTCATGCTCGCGATCGCCTCGTCGTGCCTGGTGGCCGCGCAGGCCAGCGCGATGACCCACGACGAATACAAGGCCGCGAAGGAAAAGATCGAGGCCAACTACAAGATGGACAAGGCCAAGTGCGACCCGCTGAAGGGCAACGCCAAGGACGTCTGCGACAAGGAAGCCAAGGGCAAGGAAAATGTCGCCAAGGCTGAACTCGAGCAGCAATACAAGCCCAGCGACTCGAACGCGCGCAAGGTCGAGGAAGAAAAGGTGAAGGCCAATTACGAGGTCGCGAAGGAGAAGTGCGACGACCAGAAGGGCGACGCCAAGAGCGCCTGCGAAAAGCAGGCCAAGGCTGACGAAACCAAGGCCAAGGCCGAGATCAAGAACATGATGAAGCCCGCCTCCACCAAGACGCAATAAGAGCCAAGTCCGGCAATAGCCAAAGCGGCGTCCACCAGACGCCGCTTTTTCTTTGCGCGGGTCTTAGCCGCGCAGCTCGTCGACGACGGCCTGCAGTGCCGCAGAAAGCGTCACCGGCCGATGGGTCGTCCTGTCGACGTAGACGTGAATGAAATGGCCCTGGGCAGCCGCGGTTTCGGCGCCTTCGGCGAACAGCGCGATCTCGTATCGCACGCTGGAGCTGCCCGCATGGGCCACCCGCACACCGGCTTCCACCGTCTGCGGAAATGACAGCGGTGCGAAGTAATTGCACTGCGTCTCCACCACAAAGCCGATGGTGTCGCCGTGGTGGACGTCCAAGGCACCGCGCTCGATCAGCAGTGCATTGACAGCGGTGTCGAACCAGCCGTAGTAGACGACGTTGTTGACATGCCCGTACATGTCGTTGTCGGCCCAGCGCGTCGGGATGCTGCGGAAAACTCGGAATGCGCTGCGGTGGTGGGGGGTGGGTCTGGCGCTCATCGGGAGTGTGTGGGGCTCTGTCTGCGGTGCCGAGCGCATTCGGGTGCGGGCGGCGCTCATCGACGCCCTCTTGCTGGGGCATTCTGCCATCGCCCCCAGTCGTCGAAGGCCACGGGGAAAGTAGCGAGCTGCACCCGCACCGTCTCGGCAATGTCGCTGCCCGTAGCCGCTGGCCACCGCGAATAGCGTGACCACGCGGGTCTTGGCGAAAGTGCACCGACCGAGCGGCGCGAGCGCTCGACCATGGCTTCGCTCCAGGGAAACCCGATCTCACGCATGGCCTGCGCGTCGACACTGCCGTCGCTGATGGCTGCGATCCATTGCGGCGTGTGCGCCAGGGCGAGCTCGCCGTCGCTGGCGCGTGCCGCCTCCAACATCCGGACGGCGGGCAGGTGTTGCTCCATCTGCTCGCGCAGCAGTGGGTTGCGCCCCATCGGGCCGATGACCGGGCGGCAGCGGCAGGACGAAGTGGCCCGAATAAAAAGCACGCATCAGGAACATTGCCCGGGAGGGTTTTAGAAAGTCGCTTCTAAATTGCTGCAAAGCAGCAAAAACCTCTTGGAGAGCGCCAAGGCGCTGCCTATACTTCCGTCATGCTGCGCCGCAACATAAAGTCGAAGGAGCAGCGCACCGCGAACCCAACCCTTTCATTCAACTGGAGCTCCCACATGGCACTCACCGCTGACCAAATCATCGCCTCTCACAAGGCCAACGTCGAAACGCTGTTCGGCCTCACCACCAAGGCCTTCGAAGGCGTCGAGAAGCTGGTCGAACTGAACGTGACCGCTTCCAAGGCCGCCCTCACCGAAGCCGCCGGCACCACGCAAGCGCTCCTGAGCGTCAAGGACGCGCAAGAGCTGCTGGCCCTGCAAGCCGGCCTGTTCCAGCCCCTGGCCGAGAAGACCGCTGCCTACAGCCGCCACCTGTACGAAATCGCCCAGGGCACCGGCGCCGAATTCACGAAGGCTTTCGAGTCCAAGGCTTCTGAAGCCCAGCAAGCCTTCGTCGGCCTGGTCGACAGCGCTGCCAAGAACGCCCCGGCCGGTTCGGAAACCGCCGTCGCCGTGATGAAGAGCGCCGTGGCCGCCGCCAACAACGCCTTCGAATCGGTCCAGAAGGCCGTGAAGCAAGCCACGGACGTGGCCGAAGCCAACTTCCAGGCCGTTTCGACGACGGCCGTGAACGCCGCCAAGAGCACCGCTCAAACCGCTGCCCGCAAGCGCGCCTGATCAGCAACAAGCCCGCCTCGAGCGGGCGACGATTGTCTCCTTGGGTCCTTCGGGATCCAATTCAAGGGCCCCATCTTCGGACGGGGCCTCTTTTTTTGCGCTCTATGATCGCCCAACGAAGCATTCTTTGAGGAGCTGAGCACATGCAGATCGAGGGCAAGGTTTTCATCGTCACCGGCGGCGCTTCGGGCCTCGGCGAAGGCACGGCGCGCATGCTCGCCGCGAACGGCGGCAAGGTCGTCGTCGCCGACATGCAGGCGGACAAGGGCGAAGCGGTCGCCAAGGAGATCGGCGGCGTCTTCGTCAAGTGCGACGTGAGCCGGGAGGAAGACGGCCAGGCCGTGGTGGCCGCTGCCCAGAAACTCGGCAAGTTGGTCGGCCTGGTCAACTGTGCCGGCATCGCGCCGGCCGAGAAGACCGTCGGCAAGAGCGGCCCGCACGCGCTGGCCGTGTTCAGCAAGACCGTCACCGTCAACCTGGTCGGCAGCTTCAACATGATCCGCCTCGCCGCCGACGCCATGGCGAAGAACGAGCCCGAGGCCACCGGCGAGCGCGGCGTGCTGATCTCCACCGCCTCGGTGGCGGCCTACGAGGGCCAGATCGGCCAGGCCGCCTACAGCGCCTCCAAAGGCGGCGTGGTCGGCATGACGCTGCCGATCGCGCGCGATCTGGCGCGCAATGGCATCCGCAACATGACGATCGCCCCGGGCATCTTCGGTACGCCGATGCTGTTCGGCATGCCGCAGGAAGTCCAGGATGCACTGGCTGCCAGCGTGCCCTTCCCGTCGCGCCTGGGCACGCCCGAGGATTACGCAAAACTGGCGAAGCACATCATCGAGAACGATATGCTCAATGGCGAGGTGATCCGCCTCGACGGGGCCATCCGCCTGGCGCCGCGGTAGCCAGCCCGCTACCGTGGGACTTGGCCTCCCTAGCGGTCGACTTCTCCCTCACCCTCGATCCCCCCCAGGCCGCCGGTGCGCTCCAGGCGCTCGAATTGCGCGATCACCTGGGCGCCGAACAGCACGAGCGTGGCCGCGATCTCCAGGCTCAGCAGGACCACGATTGCCGTGGTCAGGGAGCCATAGACCACGTTCACCTGGGACAAGGTCGAGAAATACCAGACCAGCAAGCGGCGCGTCACCTCCCATAGCAGCGCCGCCGTGACGCCGCCCAGAAGCGCGTGACGCAGCCGCAGTCGACCGACCGGCATGACCAGGTACAGCGAAGTCAGCATGAAGATCTCGCCGCCCAGTCCCAGCAAGTACAGGAGCACGCCCGACACGCCGGACAGCGGCCAGCTGTAGCCGAACAGGTCCACGCTTTCCTGCCCGATCACCTGCAACGCGCCCGACACGAGCGTCACCAGCAGCAGCCCGACGCAGAGGCACAGGATGTAGATGTACGGCATCACCGCCGATACCAGGAGATGGCGCGAATGGTCCGCCTTGCGGTGGTGGAAGATCACCGCCATGGCGCTCTCGAGCACCGTAAAGGCGAGCGAGCTGAAGAAGATCATCGTGGCCACCAGCACCGGTCCCATCACGTCGCGATGGGTCAGGAAGTTGGACAGCTCCGCGACCAGCGCACCCGACTGCCCCGGCAGCAACCAAGCCAGGTAGCGTCCGACCGCGCCGAGAAGCGCTTCCTGATCGATCACGTGGGAGAGTGCGATCACACTCACGATCAGAAGCGGCACGATCGACAGCAGGGCGTAATAGGCCACGGCACCCGCGAGCAGCAAGCCCTGGTTGGCCTTGAAAGCTTTCAGTGCCTCCCAGGCGAACTTCAGCGGGTGGCGCAGCAGGGGTGCGGCGTGAAGGTAGGAACTGCGGATCATGCGGTGCCGTGTCGGTCCAGCCAGTATGCCGCCCGCCGGGGAGGAGTGGAGAGGCTTGCGTATGATTTGCCGTTCCCCTTGCCATGACAATACCCGCCTCCTTCATCCAGGAACTGATCGCGCGCGCCGACGTGGTGGAAATCGTCGGGCGGTACGTGCAGCTGAAGAAGGCCGGCGCCAATTTCATGGGGCTGTGCCCTTTCCATGGCGAGAAGTCGCCCTCCTTCTCCGTCAGCCCGACCAAGCAGTTCTATCACTGCTTCGGTTGCGGGGCGCACGGCAATGCCATCGGTTTCCTGATGGAGCACGCCGGCATGGGCTTCGTCGAGGCGGTGCACGACCTCGCCGGCCAGTACGGCCTTCAGGTGCCCGAGGACGACGCATCGCCGGAGGAGCGGGCTCGTGCGGCCGGACAGCGACAGAAGCAGGCCACTTTGTCCGAAGTGCTCGAAAAGGCGGGCGAGGCCTACCGCAAGCAGTTGCGCCAGTCCCCGGCCGCCATCGCCTACCTCAAGGACCGCGGCCTTTCGGGCGAAATCGCCCGGGAATTCGGCATCGGCTACGCGCCGCCCGGCTGGCGCACGCTGGCCGGCGTGTTTCCCGACTACGACGATCCGCTGCTGGCCGAGAGCGGCCTGGTGATCGCGGGGGAGGCCGACGAAAACAATGAAGGCAAGCGATACGACCGCTTCCGCGACCGGGTGATGTTCCCGATCCGCAACGTCAAGGGCGAATGCATCGGGTTCGGCGGCCGGGTGCTGGGCGACGAGAAGCCCAAGTACCTCAACTCGCCCGAGACACCCGTCTTCAGCAAGGGCCGCGAGCTCTATGGCCTCTACGAAGCCCGCGCCGCCTTGCGCGAGCGCGGCTATGCGCTGGTGACCGAAGGCTACATGGACGTGGTGGCCCTGGCCCAGCTGGGGTTCCCGAACGCGGTCGCGACCCTGGGCACGGCCTGCACCACGGACCATGTGCAGAAGCTGTTCCGCTTCACCGAATCGGTGGTCTTCAGCTTCGACGGAGATGCCGCCGGCCGGCGCGCTGCACGCAAGGCGCTCGATGGCGCCCTGCCCTACGCCACCGACGTGCGCAGCGTCAAGTTCCTGTTCCTGCCCGCCGACCACGATCCCGACAGCTTCATTCGCGAGTTCGGCGCCGACGCTTTTGCCCGCTTCGTGAACGAGGCCACGCCACTCAGCCGCTTCATGGTCGAAGTAGCCCGCGAGGGCTGCGACCTGGGCAGCGCCGAAGGTCGGGCCCACATGGCCAGCAATGCGCGGCCGCTGTGGAGCGCGCTGCCGGAAGGTGCACTCAAGCGGCAACTGCTCACCGAAATCGCGGAGCTGGTGCAGCTGAATGCCCAGGAGCTAGGCGAGCTGTGGCTGCCCCCCGGGGCGGCCCGCCCCGCCGGCTCCGTCGCGCGCGAGCGTCGCGAGGGCAGAGCCCGCCCGCGGGAAGACCGGTACGCGTCCCGCACTTCGTCCCCGCGCCCGCCCGCCCGCGGCCGCACCTTGCCGCCCGGCCGAGCCGATGTGGCCGCGCGCCTGCTGCTGTCGAACATGGCGGAATGGGAGGCGCTGCCTCACGAGCTCCATGACCTGCTGTGCGAGCTGCCCCGGGAGCACGGCCAGCTCTTCGCCTGGCTGGACAGCCAACTGCACGAACACGGCGTCCAGCCCTGGGCAGCGCTGCGCGAGGGTCTGCGAGGCCTGGATTTCGAGGCGCTGGCGCTGCGCGTCATGACAGGCCCCGACGGGGCCCCGGTCGGCGATGCCGAGGGCGAGCAGGCGGCGGAGACTGCGCGCGAGCTGCGCAATGTGCTCGATTTCATGCTGGACGAGCGGCTCAAGGCCCAGCAGAGCGAGGCGATCGCCGCCGTCGGCAGCGACCCACGTGCCCTGGAGCGCTACAAGGCCCTGGAAGCACGCCGGCTGGAGCTCCGCGCGCGCCTTCATCCGCGCTAGCGTGAACTTGCTTGAAAAATGCGCAGCGCGCTATAATGTAAGGCTTCGCAAACAAGCGAAATAGGCAAGAGCGACAGCAGCACCTCCGGGCCGACTCGATGCGCAACGCACTTTTCGATGAATTCACATCGGAATACGGGTCAAAACCGCAAGGACTGCACACCAAATGTTCGCCCGACATCTTGCCTTTTGAAGAGCGTTCGAGAGGCCGCCAGCCTTTTGTGCGCCCCTATCCGTTTTTTGTACTCCCGCCTGCGCCGGGCTGTTGGCGCCTGTGATTCCGTTGGTCCATTCTTGTTGTACGAGGTCGTATGCCCAGTTCAAAGAAGCCCGCCGTGTCCATCGCCAAGAAGCCGGCAGAGAAACCGTTGAAAGCTGCGGCCCTGCCGGCAACTAAGACGGGTACCGCCGTGTCCAAGGCGACCGCCGCAACGAAAGTGAAAACCGTGCCCACCAAAACGTCTCCCACCGCCGAACCGAAAAAAGCCGCCGCAGCAGCGGTCGCCGACGCCCCCGCCACGTCCGCCCGCAAGGTCGGCCGCCCGCCCAAGGCGGCCGGGGCGGCGTCCGCCGGCGGCGCCAAGCGCGGCCGCAAGCCCAAGGCCGCCGCCGAAGCGCCGGCCAGCGATGTCGATTTGTCCGACATCGAGGACGAGCTGGTCGGCGACGAGCCCGCGGCGACCGAGGAAAAGGTCAAGCCCCTGCGCATGAAGATCAGCAAGGCGAAGGAACGCGCCTTGATGAAGGAGTTCGGCCTCGACGAAACCGTGCTCTCCGAGGAAGACCTGGCCAAGCGCCGGTCCCGCCTCAAGACGCTGATCACCCTGGGCAAGACACGCGGCTACCTGACGCACGGCGAGATTTCCGACCACCTGCCCGACAAGCTGGTCGACGCCGAGACCATGGAAGTCGTGGTCACCATGCTCAACGACATGGGCGTGGCTGTCTACGAGCAGACGCCCGACGCCGAGACGCTGCTGCTGAACAACACCGCGCCGACCGCCACCACCGTCGAAGAAGCCGAAGAGGAGGCCGAGGCCGCGCTCTCGACCGTGGACAGCGAATTCGGCCGCACCACCGACCCGGTGCGCATGTACATGCGCGAAATGGGCACGGTCGAACTGCTCACGCGCGAGGGCGAGATCGAGATCGCCAAGCGCATCGAAGGCGGCCTGATGGCGATGATGGAGGCCATCTCGGCCTCCCCCGCCACCATTGCCGAGATCCTGCGCCTGGGCCAGGAGATCCGTGAAGGCAAGGTGGTCATCTCCACCATCGTGGACGGCTTCTCCAACCCCAACGAGGCCGACGACTACGTGGCCGAGGAAGACTTCGACGAATTCGACGAGGAAGACGACGACGACGGCAAGGGCGGCTCCAAAGCCCTGACCAAGAAGCTGGAAGAGCTCAAGAACGAGGCCCTCACCCGCTTCGACCGCATCGCCCTCCTCTTCGAGAAGGTCCACAAGATCTACGACAAGGAAGGCTACGGCACGCCGGCCTACCAGAAGGCGCAGCACGCCCTGTCCGAGGAGCTGATGACCATCCGCTTCACGGCCCGCACCATCGAGAAGCTGTGCGACCTGGTGCGCACGCAAGTCGACGACGTGCGCAAGAAGGAGCGCGAGCTGCGCCGCATCATCGTGGACAAGTGCGGCTTCCCGCAGGACGAGTTCATCCGCGACTTCAGCGGCTACGACAAGAACGGTCATCGCGTGGCCTCCAACCTGCTCAACCTCAAGTGGGTCGAGAAGCAAGCCGCCGCCGGCAAGCCCTGGAGCGCCGTGCTGGCGCGCAACATCCCGCCGGTGCAGGAACTGCAGCAGAAACTGACCGACATCCAGTCGCGCGTGGTGGTGCCGCTGGCCGAGCTCAAGGACATCAACAAGCGCATGAACGAGGGCGAGTCGTCCTCGCGCGACGCCAAGAAGGAAATGATCGAGGCCAACCTGCGCCTCGTCATCTCCATCGCCAAGAAGTACACCAACCGCGGCCTCCAATTCCTCGACCTGATCCAGGAGGGCAACATCGGCCTGATGAAGGCGGTCGACAAGTTCGAATACCGCCGCGGCTACAAATTCTCGACCTATGCGACGTGGTGGATCCGCCAAGCCATCACCCGCTCGATCGCCGACCAGGCGCGCACCATCCGTATCCCGGTGCACATGATCGAGACCATCAACAAGATGAACCGCATCAGCCGCCAGCACTTGCAGGAGTTCGGCTTCGAGCCCGACGCCGGCATCCTGGCCGCCAAGATGGAGATCCCGGAAGACAAGATCCGCAAGATCATGAAGATCGCCAAGGAGCCGATCTCGATGGAAACCCCCATCGGCGACGACGACGATTCGCACCTGGGCGACTTCATCGAGGACAGCAGCAACACGGCGCCGATCGAGGCCGCGATGCAGGCCGGCCTGCGCGACGTGGTCAAGGACATCCTCGACAGCCTGACGCCGCGCGAGGCCAAGGTGCTTCGGATGCGCTTCGGCATCGAGATGTCGACCGACCACACGCTGGAAGAAGTCGGCAAGCAGTTCGACGTCACCCGCGAGCGCATCCGCCAGATCGAGGCCAAGGCGCTGCGCAAGCTCAAGCATCCTTCGCGCTCGGACAAGCTGCGCAGCTTCATCGATACGCTGTAAGTACAGTGGCGCAATCGAAACGGACTTGACCGGACGGCCAAGTCCGTTTTCATTTCCCTGGAGCCGCATGAACCCCGACGCCGACAAACTCTGGCACGCGCCCCGCTGGGCGTTAGCCGTGCTGCTGGCGGTGCTGGGCATGCTCGGGCCTTTTTCGATCGACACCTACATCCCGGCCTTCTCGGGCATCGCGCAGACCATCGGCGCGACGCCGGCCCAGATGCAGCAGACGCTCTCGGCCTATCTGTTCGGTTTCGCCTTCATGAACCTGTTCCACGGTGCGCTGTCGGACAGCTTCGGCCGGCGGCCGGTGGTGCTGTGGGGACTGGCAGTGTTCACCGTCGCCTCGCTGGGTTGCGCGCTGTCCCAGACCATCGGGCAGCTGGTGCTCTTTCGCGCATTGCAAGGCCTGTCGACCGGCGCAGGCATCGTCGTCTCGCGCGCGGTGATCCGCGACATGTTCCCGCCGGCCGAGGCGCAGCGGGTGATGAGCCAGGTCACGATCTACTTCGGCGTCGCGCCGGCCATTGCGCCGATCGTCGGCGGTTTCCTGTTCGTGCACCTGGGCTGGCACAGCGTCTTCTGGTTCCTGGTCGCCGTGGGCGTGGTGCTGTTCGCGGCCAACTGGAAGCTCCTGCCTGAAACCCTGCACCAGAGCCAGCGCCAGCCCTTCGAAGTGCGGCACCTGATGCGCGGGTACTGGAACCTGTGCTCCGACCCGCGCTTCCTGCTGCTCGCGCTGGCGAGCGGCGTGCCCTTCAACGGCATGTTCCTCTACGTGCTGGCGGCGCCCGCCTTCCTCGGCGACCACCTGTCCCTCGCGCCGACCCAGTTCTTCTGGTTCTTCCTGCTGACCATCGGCGGCATCATGAGTGGCGCCTGGGCCAGCGGCCGCATGGCGGGCAAGGTGGCGCCCAAGCGGCAGATCCGCGACGGCTTTCTGATCATGCTGCTGACCTCGGTGGTCAACGTCACTGCCAACGCCCTCTTCCCGCCCCACGCTGCCTGGGCGCTGTGGCCGCTCGCGGTCTTCGCCTTCGGCTGGGCACTGATGGTGCCGGTGGTCACGTTGCTGGTGCTCGACCTGCACCCCGAGCGCCGCGGCATGGCGTCCTCGCTGCAGGCCGTGATCGGCTCGACCGCCAACGGCATCGTGGCCGGCATCATTGCGCCCCTGGTCATGCATTCGACCCTGGCGCTGGCGCTCACCTCCATCGGGATGATGAGCGTGGGCCTGCTGGCCTGGGGCTGGCTGCACGGGCGCTGGCCGGAGATCGGGCGCCGGGTCGTCGGCGAGGCCGCCTGAGCATGGCGCGCGAGGCGCTGCGGACCTTCGCGCGGGCGTGGCTGCCGGCGCGCACCAACGTCAACACGCGCGAACGGCTGCGCGCTGTCGCCGGCGCAGGGCTGGGACTCCTCGTCACTGCCCTGCTCTCGCAGATGACGGGCTCATCGATGGACAGCCGCTGGCTGATCGCGCCTCTGGGCGCCAGCGCGGTGCTGGTGTTCGCGCTGCCGGCCAGTCCACTGGCCCAACCTTGGTCGGTGATCGCCGGCAACATGTTCTCGGCGCTGGTCGGCGTCGCTTGCGCACGCTGGATACCGGACCCGGTGTGGGCCAGCGCACTGGCGCCCGCACTGGCCATCGGGCTGATGTTCGCGATGCGATGCCTGCACCCGCCGGGCGGCGCGGTGGCGCTGTTCGCGGTGCTGAGCCAGACGACGCACTTCCCCTTCTCGCTCTATCCGGTGCTGACCAATTCCGTGCTGATGGTGCTGGCTGGCGTGCTTTACAACAGCCTCACCGGCCGGCGCTATCCGCATGTGCAGCTCAAGCCGCGCGACCCGCAGCCGGACGCCCGCTTCAGCTCGGCGGACGTCGATGCGGTGCTCAAGCGCTACAACCAGGTGCTGGACATCAGCCGCGACGATCTCGAATCGCTGATCCGCGAGACCGAGCTGGAGTCCTACCGCCGCCGGCTCGGCACCGTGCGTTGCGCCGACATCATGACGCGAGCGCCGGTGGCCGTTGAGTTCGGCACGCCGCTGCAGGAGGCCTGGGCCTTGATGCAGGCGCGGCGTATCAAGGCGCTGCCGGTGACCGACCGCATGCGCCGCGTGGTCGGCATCGTGACCCAAGCCGACTTCTTCCGCCACATCGACCTGGATCACCATGAAGGCCTGGCCGGCCGCCTGCGCGACTTCATCCGCGCGACGCGTACCGTGATGTCGAGCAAGCCGGAGGTGGTGGGCCAGATCATGACGCGGCAGGTGCGCGTGGCCAGCGACGAACGGCCGATGGTCGAACTGGTGCCGCTGTTCTCGGAAGGCGGGCACCACCACATCCCGATCATCGATGGCGAGCGGCGCCTCGCCGGGATGATCACGCAGTCCGACTTCGTGCGCGCGCTGTACCGCGCCGTGGGACCGGAGGCGCCGCCGGCGGCCAGTGGCGCGGGTCGCTGAAGCGCAGCGCCAGAAAGTCCAGCATCGCGCGCAATGCCGCCGGCATTTGGCGGCGCGAGCTGTAGACACCGTAGACCCCCATCGCCAGCGGCCTCCAATCAGGCAGCAGCGCGACCAGACGGCCATTCGCCACCCACGGCGCAGCCGAGTACTCCGGCTGCATCGCGATGCCGGCGCCTTCGAGCGCGGCCGTCAGCAGGACCGACGATTCATTGGCGCTGAGGTTGCCACCCACCGGTACCGCAACCTGGCGCCCCTTGTGCCCGAACTGCCAGAGGCTCTTGCCGAAGTACGAATAGGTCAGGCAGTTGTGCAGCGCGAGCTCCTGCGGCGTGCGCGGCGTGCCGTGCGCGCTCAGGTAGGCCGGCGTCGCGCACACCACCGAGGCGCAGTGGCCCAGAGGGCGGGCGATCAGGTTCGGATCGAGGTCGTTCGTGATCCGGATCGCGAGGTCGATTCGCTCTTCCACCAGGTTGACGGTGCGGCTGCTGATGCTCAGGTCGATCGCCGTCTGCGGATACTGGCGCAGATAGGCTGCCACGGCGGATGCGAGAACGTCCTGCGCCAGCGACTGCGCACAGCTCAGGCGCAGCAGGCCCTGCGGGACGTCGGCCGGCATATCGGCCGCGACCGGCATCTGCCCCGCGATCTCGAGCATCTGGCGGCAGCGCGCGAGCGTCTCCTCGCCAGCCGCCGTGAGACTGAGGCGCCGCGTGGTCCGATGCAGCAGGCGGGCGCCGGCCCAGCCCTCCATCTGGGCCAGGTAACGCGTGACCATGGCGCGCGACATGCCCAGCGCCTCTGCCGCCGCGGTCATGCTGCCGCGCTCCGCCACGTTCACGAACACCTGCGAGGCGGTGATGCGGTCCATTTGATCCGATCGATACAAGCAACAAACCTTTGCATGCTAAGCGGTTTTTCGATCGGATCGAGAAACATAAGATCGTTGCCACTCCGTTGCTGAAGTGCCCATCGCATGAACACCTCCACCCTTCATTACGTCTTCGACCCGCTGTGCGGCTGGTGCTATGCCGCCGCACCGCTGGTGCAGGCAGGCCGCGCCGTCCCGGGGCTCGCGATCACGCTGCATGGCGGCGGCATGATGACCGGCCCGAACCGGCGCACCATCACGCCCCAGTGGCGCGACTACGTGTTGCCGCACGACCGGCGCATCGCGCAACTGACCGCCCAGCCCTTCGGCGAGGCCTACTTCGAAGGGCTGCTGCGCGACACCAAGGCGGTGATGGATTCCGAACCGCCGACCACGGCCATCCTTGCAGCGGAGACACTCGGAGGCCGCGGGCTCGATCTGCTCCAGCGCCTCCAGCGCGCCCACTACGTCGAGGGGCGGCGCATCGCCGATGCCGCAGTGCTGCGCGAACTGGCTGCCGACATCGGCCTCGACAGCTCGGCCTTCGCCGCCGCGTTCGAAGCGCATGCGGGCGAGCCCACGCGCGGCCATGTCGCTGCCAGCCGCGCGCTGTTGTCCCGCATGGGCGGCGGCGGTTTCCCGAGCTTCGCGCTGGCGCGCGGCGACGGCGGCCTCGACCGCATCGACGCCAGCCCCTTCCTGGGCAGGCCCGAGGCCTGGCAGCAGCACCTGGTCCAGGCGGCGGGGCAGGCCTGACCCTTTTTCTTGTTCTCGTTTGTTCAACCAGGAGTTCTTCCATGAGCCACATCGTCATTCTCGGCATCAGCGGCCGCGTCGGTTCCCGTATTGCCAACGAACTGCTTGCACGCGGCCACACCGTCACGGGCATCGCGCGCAACATCGACAAGGTCCAGCCCAAGCCCGGCCTGCAGCTCAAGCAGGGCGACGCCACCCGGCTCGACGCGCTGGTGCCGCTGCTGCGCGGCCACGACGCCGTCGTCAGTGCGACGCACTTCGCCGGGGGCACCGACGCGGCCACCGCAGTCTCGGCCGCCAAGAAGGCCAACGTACCGCGCCTGCTGGTCGTGGGCGGCGCGGGCAGCCTCGAGATCGCGCCTGGCAAGGCGCTCGTCGACACGCCCGAATTCCCGGCCGCCTACAAGCCCGAGGCACTGGCGGGCCGCACCTTCCTGGAGGCACTGCGCGCCGAGAAGGAACTCGACTGGACCTTCCTCTCGCCTTCCGCCTTGCTCGAGCCGGGCGAGCGCACAGGCAGCTACCGCACCGGCGGCGACCAGCTGCTCGCCGATGCCCAGGGCAAGAGCTGGATCTCGATGGAGGACTACGCGATCGCGATGGCCGACGAGATCGAGAAGCCCGCGCATTCGCGCCAGCGCTTCACCGTCGGCTACTGAACGTCCACCCCAGGCGCCTCGAGCGCCTTCTTCATCACGCAAGCGCCCTGGATCATCGCGGCATGAAATCGCGCGAAATCTGTTGGTGCGCTCATTCTTTCCGGCACCCCTCTTAGAATTTTTTTGCAACTTTCCAGAGGGGTTCCATGAAGTTTGTCGCTGCCGGCATTTCCGCATTCGCGCTCGTCGGGCTCATCGCCTGCTCCAAGGTACCTGACACCGTGAAGATCGGCGTCGCTCAGCCTCTTTCAGGCCCGCTGGCCGCGCTGGGCAAGGACATGCTCCAGGGCGTCGAGCTGGCGGTGAAGGAAATCAACACCAGCGGCGTCCAGGTAGACGGGAAGACCGTGCACTTCCAGGTTGTCGCCGTCGACGATCAATCGAGTCCACGCGTCGGCGAACAGGTGGCGCGCCATCTTGTCGACGAGGGCGTGGTCGCGGTCATCGGTCACCTCAATTCCGGTGTGAGCATCCAGGCCGCGCCGATCTACGCGGCGAGCAACATTCCGCAGCTCGCCATTTCCACCCAGCCCAAGTACACGCAGCTCGGCCTTCCCACGACGCTGCGACTGGTGGCCAGCGACACGATCCAGGGACGCGCGATGGGCGCCTTTGCAGCCACGACGCTCAGCGATAGCGCAGGCGCCTGTGCAGTCGTCGATGACAGCTCGTCCTACGGCAAGGCGTTGGCCGATCTGGCGGAAAAATCGCTCAATGCCCATGGCCGGACCGTCGCCGCGCGCCGCTCGTTCGACGACAAGACCACCGAGTTCGGCTCCCTGGTGAAGGAGTTGAAGACCCGTTCGGTGGAGACCATCGTCACGACGCTCGCGGACTTTCAAGTGGTCGCGCTCGTCAAGCAGCTGGCGGACGCCGGCCTGAACAACATCAAGATCGTGGGCGGCGACACGCTCAAGACGAACAAGCTGCTGGCACAAAAGCTCCCGCTCGAAGTCTTCGCCACGTCGCCCGTGCTGGAGCCGACGGAGTTCTACCGCGGCGCGAAGTTCGTCGAGGCCTACAGCACTGCATACGGTCACGCACCGGTGTACGGCTCGCACTACGCCTACGATGCGATGTACCTGCTTTCCAACGCCGTGCAACGGGCCAGGTCGGTCGACGGGAAGATGCTGACCGCCAAGCTTCGCGAGCTCGACTTCATGGCCCCGGTCACCAACGTGATGAAGTTCGGGCCCGACGGCGAGCAGATCTACGGCAGCGTGGGCGTCTATCGCCCGCGCGGGGGCCGCTGGGAACCGCTGATGAGTTCAGACCGCTGGTGACCGGTGCGCTGACCGGGCTACCGAGGGTCGGCCTGCGCCTCCAGGGTTTTCTTCATCGTGCGCATGCCCTCGTCGATCATGCCGGCGATGGGGCCCGCCATCTCGTGCGGCAGCAGGTCGGCGATCCACACCAGTCGGCTGCCCCCGCCGCCCTCTTCGAAGATCTGTAGCGAGGCATTGTGATGGGTGAGCCGCCCGCCGCTGGCCGACCAGACCAGCCGGCGCGCGGCATCGTCCACGTCGACGATCACTTCGCGCGCCACCACACCGTTGCCGAAAGTGACGATGCGTGCATCGCCCTCCAGCCTGCAGTCGGTCACGAAGCCGGGCACCAGGCGCCGGTGGATGGCGCCGATGTCGCGCACCACCTCCCAGATCTGCGCCGGGCTCGCGGCCACCTGCGTTTCGCGTCGAATGCTTGCCATGTTCGGGTCTCCTGTCGATGAAGCGCCGTGGCGCTGATCCCGTTCGGACCAGTGTAGGTCCGACGTGGGCTCAGCGCGAGACGCCCAGCAGGCGCTCAAGCACCTCGGGCTGCGCGCGCAAGGTGCCTGCGCGATCGGCATGCACCACCGTGCCGTGGTCCAGCACCACCGCCTCGTCGGAGATCGCGAGGATGGCCTGCGGATGCTGCTCCACGATGATGGCCGCCAGGCCTTCATCCTGCGTGATGCGGCGGATGGCGCGCAGCAACTCTTCCACGATGATGGGCGCGAGGCCTTCGAGCGGCTCGTCCAGCAGCAGCAGCCGCGGATTCACCACCAGCGCGCGCCCCACCGCCAGCATCTGCTGCTCGCCGCCCGAGAGCTGCGTGCCCAGGTTGCGCTTGCGCTCGGCCAGGCGCGGAAACATCTCGTAGACGCGCTGCGGATTCCACCGGCCCGGCCGCTCCACCGCCGTCAGGTTCTCGTGCACCGTGAGCGACTTGAAGATGTTGCGCTCCTGCGGCACCCAGCCGATGCCCGCTGCCGCGCGCTGGTGCGGCGAGAGCCTGTGCAGCGCCGTGCCCGAGAGCATGATGCTGCCACCGTGCTGGCGCGTCGCGCCGGCGAGCGTGTTGATCAGCGTGGTCTTGCCGGTGCCGTTGCGGCCCAGCAGCGCCAGCGTTTGTCCTTCGCCAAGGGCGAGCGAGACGTCGTGCAGGACCACCGCTTCGCCATAGCCGGCGCTCAGCTTCTCGATGCGAAGCAACTCAGACATGCGCGGCTCCGTGGCCCAGGTAGACCTCCTTGACCTTCGGGTCGCGGGCAATGGCGTCGGGATCGCCCTCCGTGAGCAAGGCGCCGTTGACCAGCACCGTCATGCGGTCGGCGAAGCTGAACACCAAGTCCATGTCGTGCTCGATCAGCAGCACCGACACATCGGCCGGCAACGCAGCCACCGTCTGCAGCAACTCCTCGCGCTCGCCGGCCGGCACGCCAGCCACGGGTTCGTCGAGCAGCAGCACGCGCGGCTCGCAGGCCAGGGCGATCGCGATCTCCAGCAGCCGGCGCTTGCCGTAGGCCAGTTCGCGCGTCGGCTGCTGTGCCACGTCGGCCAGGTGGAACTGTTCCAGCAATTGCGCAGCCCGTTCCGCGACCTGGGCCGACGCGCCCAGCGGCCGCCACCACTGCGCGCCCAGGCCGGCGCGCTGCGACACCACCAGCGCCAGCGTCTCCAGCGGCGTCATCGAGTCGAAGAGCTGGTTGATCTGGAAGGTGCGCACCATGCCGCGCGCCACACGGGCATGCGGCGCCAGGCGCGTGATGTCCTCGCCCTCCAGCACGATGCGTCCCGCCGTCGGCGTGAGGACGCCCGTCAGCAGGTTGACCAGCGTGGTCTTGCCGGCGCCGTTGGGGCCGATCAGCGCGTGGCGCGCACCGCGCCTCAGGTTCAGCGTCACGTTGTCGGTTGCCGTGATGCCGCCGAAGCGCATGACGAGACCCGTGGCGGACAGCACGGTATCGCTCATCGCGCCCCACCCGTTCGCTTGGTCAACAAGGTCCAGGGCCTGAGCAGCCGGTCGCGCCCGACCAGCACCAGCAGCACCAGGATCAGCCCGATCCAGAACATCCAGTACTGCGGCGTCACGGTCGAGAGCGTGTCCTGCAGCAGCTTGAAGACGATGGCGCCGGCAATGCCGCCGTAAAGCCAGCCCACGCCGCCGATCACCAGCATCAGCAGCACGTCGGCCGAGCGGTCGAAGGCCAGCACGTCCAGCGAGGCGAAGCCGGAGGTCTGCGCCAGCAGCGCGCCCGCCGCGCCGGCCACCGCCGCGGCCACCGTGTAGATCACCGCGATGCGCGAGACCACCGGGATGCCGATCGCCATCGCGCGCAACCGGTTGTCGCGGATCGCCTTGAGCGTGGCGCCGAAGGAAGATTGCACCAGGCGCCGCATGACGAGGAACAGCAGCAACAGCACGGCCAGCGAGTACCACGCCGCAGTGCGCCCGTAGAGGTCGAAGTCGAACAGGCCCAGCACCGGCCCCATCACCACGCCCTGCAGCCCGTCGGCGCCGCCGGTGAGCCAGTCCAGCTTGTTGGCCAGTTCGAGCAGCAGCAGCGCGGTGCCCAGCGTGACCATGAGGCGCGTGAGGTCGCTGCCGCGCAGGATGGTGATGCTGGCCACGGCGCCCAGCGCGGCCGACGCGGCGATGGCGACCAGCAGGCCGACGGTCGGGTCCGGCATTACGTGCTTGGCGAAGAGCGCTGACGTGTAGGCACCGAAGCCGAAGAAGGCCGCGTGCCCCAGCGAGACGATGCCGGTGTAGCCGAGGATCAGGTCCAGCGACAGGGCGAACAGCGCCGTGATCGCGATCTCGTTGATCATCAGCGCCTTCGACGGCAGCAGCGCCGGCAGCACGAAGACCACGGCCCAGAAAACGAACTCCCACGGTCGCCAGCGCGTCCGGGCGAGCAGCGCATCGCGTGAATTGGTGCCGCTCATCAGCGCCCACCCCGTCGGGTGAACAGGCCCTGCGGCCGCCACATGAGGATCACGATCATCAGCAGGTAGACCGTGAAGGCCCCCATCTTGGGAATGAAGTACTTGCCCGCCACATCGGCGATACCCAGCAGCAGCGCGGCCAGCAGCGGCCCGGTGATGGAAGAGGTGCCGCCGACCGAGACCACGATCAGGAAATAGATCATGTACTTGAGCGGAAAGGTGGGGTCCATGCCCAGGATCTCGGCGCCGAGCGCGCCGCCGAGGCCGGCCAGGCCCGAGCCCACCGCGAAGGTCGCCAGGAACACCACGTTGACGTTGATGCCCAGCCCGGCCGCCACGCGCGGATCGTCCACCGCCGCGCGCAAGCGGCTGCCGAAGCGCGTCTTCGACAGGATGAGCTGCAGCACCACCGTGAGCAGCGCGCACAGCACGATGATGAAGATGCGGTAGTGCCCCATGCCCAGCAGCAGCGCGCCGTCGCCGATCTCGGTGCGCCCGCGCAGCCACTCGGGCAGGTGGATGTTCTGCTGCGAAGACCCCACGAAGAAGTCGACCGCCGCCACCGCCATGAAGGCCAGGCCGATGGAAAACAGCACCTGGTCCAGGTGCGACTTGCCGTACATCGGCCTGTACAACGTGCGCTCGAGCAGCGCGCCCAGCAGCCCCACCAGCACGAAGGCCAGCGGCAGGCAGGCCAGAAACGGCACGCCCGCCTTCTGCATCGCGAACACCGTGAGATAGCCGCCGGCCATCGCGAAGGCGCCATGCGCGAGGTTGATGAAGTTCATCAGCCCGAGCGTCACGGCCAGGCCGACGGCGAGCACGAACAGCAGCATGCCGTAGGCGATGCCGTCGAAGAGGATGGTGAGCATCGGCCTGAGGATGAGCTTATTGCTTGGCCTTGCCCGGGTCCTTGACTGCCTTGATCACGTCGAACTCGACGTTGTAGAGCTGCCCGTCCTTCTTCTCGACCTTGCGCAGGTACACGTCCTGCACGATGTCGCGCGTCTGGGCGTCGATCAGCACCTGGCCGCGCGGGCTCTCGAAGATCTGACCCTTCATCGCGGCCAGCAAGGCGTCGCCGCCGCCCTGGCCCTTGGTGGCCTTGAGCGCTTCGTAGATCACGCGCATGCCGTCGTAGCCGCCCACGGCCATGAAGTTGGGGCGCAAGTTCTTGTTGGCTTTCTCGAAGGCGTCGACGAACTTCTTGTTGAGCGCCGAGGGGTGCGCGGCCGAGTAGTGGTGCGTGGTGACAACGCCCAGCGCGCCGTCGCCCATGTCGTTGAGCTGGTCGTCGTCGGTGACGTCGCCGGTGGCGATCAGCTTGATGCCGGCCTTGTCCATGCCGCGTTCGATGAACTGCTTCATCACTGCCGCGCCGGCGCCCGAGGGCACGAAGACGAAGAGCGCGTCCGGCTTGGCGTCGCGCACTTTCTGCAGGAAGGGCGCGAAGTCCGGGTTGCGCAGCGGCACGCGCAGCTTGTCGAGGACCTTGCCGCCGTTCAGCGCGAAGCGCTCGCTGAAGAACTTCTCGGCGTCGTTGCCCGGCCCGTAGTCGGTGACCAGCGTGACCACCGACTTGATACCGTTCTTCGGCGCCCAGTCGCCCATGGCGACCGAGACCTGCGGCAGCGTGAAGCTGGTGCGCACGACGTAGGGCGAGGCCTCGGTGATGCTCGAGGTGGCAGCCGCCATCACGACCATCGGCGTCTTCGACTGCGTGGCGATGGGCGCCGTGGCCATGGCCGAGGGCGTGATGCCGAAGCCTGCGAGCACGTTGACCTTGTCGTTCACCACCAGCTCCTGCGCCAGGCGCTTGGTCACGTCGGGCAGGCTGGTGTCGTCCTTGACGATGAGCTCGATCTTCTTGCCCGCCACGGTGTCGCCGTTCTGCGCCATGTAGAGCCGCGCCGCGGCCTCGATCTGGCGGCCGGTGGTGGCCTGCTGGCCGGTCATCGGCAGCACCAGGCCGATCTTGAAGGTATTGCCCTGGGCCTGCGCCAGCGGCATGGCCAATGCGAGGGCCGTGAGGCTCGCGGCCTGCATGAGGTGGCGACGTTGCATGGAAGTCTCCTTGTGGATGGAAGCGGGACGGGGCGTATTGTGATCAATTGAAACGGAGTTCGCGCCTCGGCAAACACCTAAGGCGCCGCCGCGCGGCCATGCTTCTGCGCGATCGTTCGATCGATTGCGCGATCATCGCGCAGCGGGGGAACTTCACGAGGCGTCGGGCCGCCACGCGGAGTCGAGGGTGATGCTGCCCACTGCGCGGGAGACGCAGGCGCAGATGCGTCGACCCTCGCGCTTCTCGTCCTCGCTCAGGAACACGTCGCGATGGTCGATCTCGCCGTCGACGGCAATCACGTCCATGGCGCACAGGCCGCACTCGCCGCGACGGCAGTCCCACAGTGTCTGGACCCCGGCGGCTTCCAGTGCCTCGAGCAGACTGCTGTCCGCCGGCACCTGGATGCTGAGCCCGTGGCGAGGAATGCGCACCTCGAAGGCCTGCGCGGGCAACCGGCCGCTGCTGCCGAAGGTTTCGAAGCGCAGGTCGGCCGGCGGCCGCCCTGCCGCCGCCCAGGCGCGCTTGACGGCTTCGAGCATCGGCACCGGCCCGCAGGTGTAGAGCTGGCCGCCGCGCGGCAGGGCCTCGATCTCGGCGGCGAAATCGATGGGCGCGCTCCCCGTGTGAGCCTGCACGCTGCACGCCTCCGAGGCGCCGAGCGCTTTCTGCAGCAAGGGCAGGTAGGCGAGTTCCTCGGCGCTGCGTGCTCCATAGAGCATGCGCACGGCAATGCCGCGGCGGGCGGCGAGCGCACCCAGGCGCTGGGCCATGAAGACCATCGGCGTGATCCCGATGCCGCCCGCCACCAGCAGGTAGCCGGGCGCCGTCGTGTCGAGACCGAAGTGGTTCTGCGGCTGTGTCACCAGCAGGCGATCGCCGGGCGCCAGCCGCCACATCGCGAGCGAGCCGCCGCGCCCGTCGTCCAGGCGCTTGACGGCGATGCGCCATGCGCGGCCATCCGGCTCGCCGACGAGCGAATAGTGGCGGGTCTGCATCCGGCCTGTTCCAGGAGCGCCGACCAGCAACTGGACTTGAAGATGCGAGCCGGGCTCATACGCCGCCGCGAAACCCGTCTCGGGCGTGATCTCGAACTCGCGCACCGTGGGCGTCAGATCGCGGCAGGCCGCGATGCGCGCAGGCATCCAGTGGACTTCGTTTGTCATCGTGATGGAGAGATGGTCAGGCCCGGCGGCGGATCAGCTGCACGCCGGGCAGGGGATGGAGATGCGTGCCATGCAGCGCCTCGCGCAGGTTGCGCTGCGCGATTCGGCTGTGCTCGCGCATCAGCGCCTCGGCGCGCGTACCCTCGCGGTTCTCGATGGCATCGAGCACCTGGCCATGCTGGTCCTGCGCGATCACGAGCATGTCGCGCGCGGCCGGCGAATTGGCCTGCACCACCACGAAACCGGAGGGCGACGCGAAGGGCAGACTGGTCGCGCGCTCCAGTTGCTGCGCGATCAACGGGCTGCCGGCCATCTCCGACAGCAGCCGGTGGAACTGCTCGTTGAAAGCCACGTAGCGGGAGAAGGCCGCGTCGTCGAGCGCAGGCTCCCTAAGCAGTTCGTCGATTCGCTTGAGGCAGGCCCGCGCCTCGCGAAGCACCACCGGCGCGGCGCCGCGCTCGGCCGCGAGCCGCGCCGCCAGGCCCTCGAGCGTGCCGCGCAGCTCGATGGCATCGGCCACGTCCCGCTCGGAAAAGGTGCGCACTGCGTAGCCGCCATTCGGCAAGGCTTCGAGCAGGCCTTCCTGTTCGAGCCGCATGAGCGCGCTGCGCACCGGCGTGCGCGAGACGCCCAGCAGCTCCGAGATGGCGACCTCCGTGATGCGCGCGCCGCCGGCGAGCTCGCCGGCCAGCACCATCTCGCGCAGCCTCAGCTGGGCCTTGACGGCCTGCGAGCTGCCGTTCTCGCTCGGCTCGGCCGCGCTCATGGGTGCGCCACCGGCTGCGGCCGGATCGGGATCGGCGCCGCGGCCGGCTTTTCCTTCGCGATCAGCTGGTCGATGAGCCTGCGCGCCCACATCGCGCCCGCATCGATGTTGAGGTTGTTGAACTCGCGTCCCGGCCGCTCGTCGATGGCGCGCTGCTGGGCTTCGAGCACCAGCTCGTCCTCGCGGAAGATGCCTGCCACGCCCTCGCGCAGCTCGTGCGTGAGGCGCTGCTCGCCGATGCAGTAGTTGCGCGCAAACGCCCAGAAGTAGAGGCAGCTCGTGTCGGTCTCGGGCGTGATGGTGTTGAGCACGTAGCCGTTCACGCCGCGGCTGCGGTCGCCCGGCTGGCCCTCGCGCGGCACCGCGCCGCTGCCCGCCGGGGCCACGCCCACGTCGATGTTGACGGTGCATGGCCCCTCGAAGCGGATGATCTGCCAGCGGTCCACCTTGCCCTCGTAGCCATGGGCATGCCTGATCTGCCCGGCCCAGAAGGGCGGCGGGTCGATGTTCTCCATCCAGCGCGTGACGGTGGCCGAGCGATCGCCGTGGGTGGCGACGAAAGGCGCCTCCGCCACGGCGCGGTTGCCGATCGAGGAGCCGTGCACGAAGGTCTCGTGCGTGAGGTCCATCAGGTTGTCGACCACCAGCCGGTAGTCGCAGGCCACGCGGATCATCTTGCCGTCGCCGGCCCAGGCCGGGTCGTCGTTCCAGTGCATGTCGGGCACCAGGGCCGGGTCTGCCAGGGCCGGGTCGCCGGGCCACACCCAGACGAAGCGGTGCTTCTCCACCACCGGGTAGGCGCGCACGCAGGCCGAGGGGTTCAGCGTCTCCTGGCTCGGCATGTGGGTGCAACGCCCCTGGCTGTTGTAGACCAGGCCGTGGTAGCCGCAGACCAGTTCGTCGCCTTCCAGGCGGCCCAGTGACAGCGGCATCAGGCGATGCCAGCAGGCGTCTTCCAGCGCGGCCACCTGCCCGTCGGAGCGCCGGTACAGCACCAGCTTCTGCTTGCAGATCGTGCGGGCCAGCAGGCTGTGCCTGACCTCGACGTCGTAGGCCGCGGCATACCAGGCGTTCAGGGGAAAGGGGCTTGGGGATCGGCTCATAGGATACGCAATGTATACATTGATCCTCTGAAAGCCAATACTTTCCGGCTTATTCAAGGGTAAATACCAGTCTCTATGTATCCATTCAAGTCGACCGATGTGCGTTTACGATCGGTCGTTCTTTTCAGATTCGACGGAGCCACCCCATGTCCGAACATGCCCGCCTGCCTGCCCGCTACGACCACGTCGGCAGCTTCCTGCGCCCCAAGTACCTGCTCGAGGCCCGCGAGCAGAAGGCCAAGGGCGAGATCACGCCCGAGCAGCTTCGCAAGGTCGAAGACAAGGCCATCACCGAGATCGTGAAGTTCCAGGAGGACATCGGCCTCAAGAGCATCACCGACGGCGAATTCCGCCGCACCTACTTTCACATCGACTTCCTCGAGCAGCTGGGCGGCGTGAAGACCGACATCCCGGTCACCATCCGAAAGCCCGACGGCACCGAGGAACTCGCGCCGCCGGTGATGCGCGTCATCGACAAGGTGACCCACGCGAAGTGCATTCAACTGGCGGACTTCGAATACCTGAAGAGCCAGGTGTCCGCCGGCAATACGCCGAAGGTCACCATCCCCTCGCCCACCATGCTGCACTTCCGCGGCGGCCGCGCCGGCATCAGCAAGCAGGCCTATCCCGAGCTCGACCCGGCGTTCTACGACGACGTGGCCCAGGCCTACGGCGACGAGCTGCGCTCCCTGGCCGCGGCCGGCTGCACCTACGTGCAGATGGACGACACCAACCTCGCCTACCTCTGCGACGAAAAGATGCGCGAGGCCGCCCGCCAGCGCGGCGACGACCCCAACGAGCTGCCGCACCGCTATGCCGCCTTCATCAACAAGGTGGTGGCGCAGAAACCCGCGGGCATGACGCTGGCAATGCACCTGTGCCGCGGCAACTTCAAGAGCACCCACGCGGCGGCCGGCAACTACGAGCCGGTGGCCGAGGCGCTGCTCAAGGAGATGGACCTGGACGCCTATTTCCTCGAGTACGACGACGCGCGCTCGGGCGACTTCCGGCCGCTGCGCTTCCTGCCCAAGGGCAAGACCGTGGTGCTGGGCCTGGTGACCACCAAGTTCGGCGAGATGGAGGACAAGGACGAGCTCAAGGCGCGCATCGAGGCGGCGGCCAGGTACGTGCCGCTGGAGCAGCTGGCGCTGTCGCCGCAGTGCGGCTTCTCCAGCACCGTGCACGGCAACAACATCGCGGTGGAGGCCCAGCGGGCGAAGCTGCGGCTGGTGGTGGAGACCGCACAGGAGGTCTGGGGCGCTAGCTGAGGTGCGCGCGCGGTGAAGTCGCGGCATGATCGCGCCTCATGAAGCTCTTCACCGGTCCCCTCAGCATGTTCGGCGCCAAGGCGCAGATCGCGGCACTCGAAAAGGGCCTTGCGGTCGAAACCGTGATGGTGCCTTTCGACAAGGACGACAACTACCTCCCCAAGCACCCGGAGGTGCTGCGCATCAATCCCAAGCGTCAGGTGCCGGTGCTGATCGACGGCGAGGTGGAGCTCTTCGACTCGACGCAGATCTTCGAGTACCTCGAAGACAAGGTGCCCGAGCCGCCGCTGTGGCCGCGTGACGTCGCCGGCCGAGCGCGGGCGCGCCAGATCGAGCACCTGTCCGACGAGGTGTTCTTCCCGCACGTGATCAAGCTCATGGGCCTGCAGCACGACATGCAGGGCGAGGCGGCGCAGGCGGCCTGCGCCGCCTGCGCCCACTTCTACGCGCAGATGGAACAGCGGCTGGCGCACGCCGAGCACCTGGCCGGCCCCTATACCTTCGCCGACATCGCCTTCTACATGGCGCAGGTCTTCGCCGACCGCAAGGGCGCCGGCATGACGGACGCCACGCCCCGCCTGCTGGCCTGGCGCGAGCGCGTGGGTGCGCGCCCCGCGGTGCGCGCGGTGGTCGGGCCGATGATGCGCTTCCTGGCCTCCGAAGGCCGGCCGGTCCCCGCGGCCTTGCAGTCGCACCTCGCGTGAACCGCATCGACGACTGGCTCGACTGGCTGCCTTCGCCGTCGCAGCACCTGCTGGTCGTGACCTTCGCGGTGCTGGTCTACGTGCTGAGCACGCGCGCGCGGCGCGAGCAGCGCGCGCCCACCACCGCGATCGCCTGGGTCATGGGCCTGGTGCTGCTGCCCTACTTCGTCCTGCCCGTTTACCTGCTGTTCGGCCAGCGCAAGCTGCGGCCCGGGGGCTCGCCGCGGCCATCGCGCTCGGCGCCGGCAGGGCACTGGGCGGCCGACCTGATCGAGAGCTTCGGTCTCGCGCCGCCGGGACCCTGCAAGGTGCGCTTCCATGCCGACGGCGTCGCGGCGCGGGATGCGCTGTGGGCGGTCATCGAGGGCGCGCGCAAGCGCATCGACGTCTGCACCTTCATCATCGGCGACGACGCATTGGGCCACGAAGCGATCAATCGCCTGTCGCGGCGCGCGCGCGAGGGCATCAAGGTGCGCGTGCTGCTCGACGGCTTCGGCGCCCTGTCGCTGCCGCGCCAACACTTCGACACGCTGCGCGACGCCGGCGCCGAGGTAGCCGTGTTCCGCCCCATCTTCAGCCTGCGCCGCACGGGACCGCGCAACCTGCGCAACCACCGCAAGCTCACCATCGCGGACGACAGCTGGCTGTGGTCGGGCGGGCGCAACCTGGCTGGCGAATACTTTGTCGGCAACGACGAATACCCGGACGCGTGGCACGACCTCTCCTTCGACCTGCAGGGCAGCGTGGCCGCGGCGGCGGCGCGCCAGTTCGACCACGACTGGGCCTCGGTGCGCGGACGCAAGCCCCGCGCCATCGCCGCCGAGACACCGGTCACGGGCGAGCTCGCGCAGTTCCTGCCCAGCGGGCCCGACCAGACCGAGGACACGGCGCATGCGCTGCTGATCGACGCATGCTTTCGCGCCGAGCACCGGCTGCTCGCGATCACGCCCTATTTCGTGCCCGGCGACGGCCTGCGCGATGCGCTGCGGCTGGCGGCGCGGCGCGGGGTGCAGGTCACGATCGCGCTGCCCGCCCGATCCAACCACCGGCTGGCCGACTTCGTGCGCGCGCGCGCCATGCGCGACCTCGCCCGCGCCGGCGTCATCTTCCGCATGCTGCCCTTCATGGCCCATGCCAAGGCGGTGGTGGTGGACGATCAACTCGCGCTGTGCGGCTCGATCAACCTCGACCTGCGCAGCCTGCTGCTGAACCACGAGGCGGCGGTGGTGTTCTACGGTGCCGAGCAGATCGATTGGCTGGCGCAGTGGATCGAGACCACCGCCTCGGCCGGCGAGACCTACCGCGCGCGGCGGCCGGGACTGGTGCGCGACGTCGCGGAGGGGCTGCTGCTGACCATCGCCTTCCAGCTTTAGGCGCCCCTGGATTTCTTCGGCGGCTCCCGATTGCTGTAGCTGGCGTTGCCCAGCCCCGTGCCGATGGTGAGCACCGCCCAGTGCTTCACGTCTCGCATGAAGGGCAGCTCGCTCAGGCCCTGCACCACGGCATCGTTGTGCATCAGCACCATCGTCGGGACGCCGCGGATGGTCGGGATCTTCCTGGCGAGCGCGGTGGGCAGGTGGAAATGCTCGCTGGTCCAGTCGCCAGGCATGTTCTGCGCGCCGCGCGCGATCGAGCCGTCCTTGCGGATCAGGCCCGGGCACCCGATGCCGACGAAGGGTGCGAGCCGAATGCCCTTCTTCTTGCAGTAGCGCACCTGCTCTTCCAGCATGTCGGCCAGCCGCGCCACCAGAACGCGGCGGTTCGGGCCCTCGTCGGCATGGCGCCATTTCTCGCGCCGCAGCACCTTGGCCTGCGACAGGTCGGGCGCGCGCTTGCGCCGCGTCTTCACGATGCCGCAGCGCACGTTGGTACCGCCGATGTCGAGCGCGAGGATGGCGTCGTAGTGCTCCAGCAGTTCGGGTGGCGCGAGGTGCACCCAGCCGAGCAGCCCGCCGTCGTCGGTCTCGTGGCTGATGCGCGCGAGTTCCACCTGCACCTTCAATTCCTGCAGGATGGCGGCCGCCTGCAGCACCGCCCGCTCGCCCACGTCGCTTTCCGGAAAGCCGCCACCGATCACGATGCGCTGGACCCCCTTCCACGAGGGCTGGCGCAGGAAGCTGCGGATGACATCGGCCAGCGCCTCGGCGAATTCCTCGATGGCCGCGTGGACCACGTCCGTCGCCTCCGAGGCCTTGCCCTCTTTGAGGGCCGCATCGAGCGTGCCCTTGGCCAGCTCCCGGGAATGGCGCTCGCCCAACGGGTCCTTCTTGCGCTTCTTGCGATGTCGCCGGCGCCACCGTTCCAGCAGCTCGCGGAAGGCCGTCTGGCTGGCCTGGTCGCCCAGGAAGCCTTCCCCGCCGCGCAACTGGAGGCTGTAGCCCTCGACCAGCACTGCGGGCAACTCCCGCGCGCCGTGGACGTCGGTCCACGGCGGCGTCGGCGCCGGCCGGGCCTCGCTCTTCTTCTTCGATTGCGTCTTGTGTTCGGAGCCCAATGAAGTCCTTCGGGGGTTAGGCGGTTGCTTGGGTCAATCGGCCGTGGCTTCGAGGATAAGGCGGGTCGTTTCCTCGGGTGCATCCCAGTGCGGAAAATGCCCGCAGCGCTCGAACCAGTGCAGGCGCGCCCCGGGATAGAGCTGCAGCGCGCGTGCCGCCTGCCGCGGCAGGCAGATGCGGTCGAGCCGCCCCCAGCCGATCACCAGCGGCCCCGGCATGCGGCCCGCGTCCGCACCCCGTTGCGCCGGCTCGCGCAGCAGCGCCAGCAGCACGGCCTCGAAGGAGCGCGCGGACGCGTAGCTGCGCATTTCTTCGAGCACCATCGAAAACGGAAGCGCGGCCGGCTGGACCGAGAACCGCGCCAGCAGCAGGTGGCGCGACCAGCCGTGCGAGACGAGGGCCGGCATTGCGAATTGCAGGCTCCGTGCCAGCCGGCACGAGAGCCAGACCGACGCGGCGAAAAGGAAGCGCTCCCAGCCGACCCAGAAGCCGCCCGGCCCCAGCGAGACCACCGAGCCCAGCACGCCATCGCGGCTTGCCAGCTCGAGCAGCAGGCGCGCGCCGATCGAACTGCCGGCCGCATCGGTGCCGATGAGGTCATGCTCCTGCAGAAACTGCTCGAGCGCATCGGCCAGCGCTCCCACCGTGACCGCGCCATCCAGCGGCGGGCTCTTGCCGAAGCCGGGCAGGTCGATCGCGATCACGCTGCGCCGGGCCGCCAGGGGTTGCAGGATGCCCTGCCACGAGCGCCAGCTGCTGCCCAGTCCATGGACCAGCAGCAGCGGCTTGCCTTGACCCCGCCGGACGTAATTGATGCGCACCGCCGCACTGTGCGGCCAGGCGCCACCGGCATCGCATCAGCCCCGCGCACGATCGACTGTAGGAAGGCGGCCTGTCGCGATCCGCAGCACGCCGATACACTGCCCCGCATGCATTGCCTGCGCCGCCTGCGGCTTCTCGCGTTGTCCTGCCTGGGCCTGCTCTGGGCGGCCGCGCCTTCGCAGGCGCAGGACACGACCCTGCACATCGGCTCGAAACGCTTCACCGAGTCCTACATCCTGGCGGAGGTCTTGGCGCAGACCGCCTTGCCGCACCTGCCGGCCCCGCCGCAGCTGCGGCAAGGCCTCGGCAACACTGCGATCGTCTACGAGGCCCTGCGCTCGGGCAGCATCGATCTCTATGCCGAATACACGGGCACGGTGGCGCTGGAGATCCTCAAGAACCCGCAGCCGATGACGCGCGAAGCCATGAATGCCGCGCTGGCGCCGCTCGGCCTGGGCATCGCGATCCCGCTGGGCTTCAACGACGGCTATGCGCTCGCCATGCGCGCAGCCGACGCCGAGCGCCTCGGCGTGAAGACGCTGAGCGACCTGGCACGCCATCCCGAGCTGCGACTGGGCCTGTCGAACGAATTCATCGGCCGCGCCGACGGCTGGCAGGGCCTGGCTTCGCGCTACGGCATCGCACAGAAGCCGACGGGGCTGGACCATGGCCTCGCCTACGACGCCATCGCGGCGAAGCAGATCGACGTCATCGACATCTACACGACGGACGCCAAGATCGAGCACCTCGGCCTGCGCGTGCTCACGGATGACCGCGCCTTCTTCCCGCGCTACGACGCGGTGGTGCTGTACCGGCTCGATGTACCGGCGCGCTGGCCGGCCGCCTGGGCTGCGCTGCAGAAGCTGGAGGGCCGCATCGACGAGCGCGCGATGATCGCGATGAACGCGCGCGCCGAGCTGCAAGGCGTGGCCTTCGATGCGATCGCTCGCGATTTCCTGGCGCAAGGCAAGGCGGGCGGGAAGGCCGTCGCAGCAGGCAGCGGGGGCGCGCGCGGCTTCGTGGCCAAGCTCTTCGGGGCCGATCTCGGCCGGCTCACGCGCCAGCACCTGCTGCTGGTGGCGATCTCGGTCGGGTTGGCCATCCTCATTGCCGTGCCGCTGGGCATCCTCGTGTTCCCGCACCTGCGGCTTCGAGCGTTGGTGCTCGGGCTCACGGGCCTGCTGCAGACCGTGCCCTCGCTCGCGCTGCTGGCGCTGCTCATCTCGCTGATCGGCGCCATCGGCACACTGCCGGCGCTGATCGCGCTCACGCTCTACTCGCTGCTGCCCATCATGCGCAACACCGTGACCGGGCTGGCCGAAGTCCCGGCCGGACTGCGCCAGGCCGGGACGGCGCTGGGCATGACCGGCGGGCAGAGCTTGCGGCTGGTGCTGCTGCCGCTGTCGCTGCCGACGCTGCTGGCGGGCGTGCGCACGGCCACGACGATCGCCATCGGGACCGCGACCATCGCGGCGTTCATCGGTGCCGGAGGATTCGGCGAGCGCATCGTGACCGGGCTGGCGCTCAACGACCGCGGGCTGCTGGTGGCGGGTGCGGTGCCGGCCGCGGTGCTGGCGCTGTTGAGCGAAGGGGTGTTCGAAGCGATCGAGTATTGGCTGCGGCGAGGCCGGGCGGCCTGAGCCCCTCCCCCGGAGGGAAGGGATCGAAGACCTCAGGCCAGGGTGTACGCCGTCTTCACCACCGTGAAGAACTCCTGCGCATACCTGCCCTGCTCCCGCGGGCCGTAGCTCGAGCCCTTGCGTCCGCCGAAGGGCACGTGATAGTCCACCCCCGCCGTCGGCAGGTTCACCATCACCATCCCGGCCTGGCTGTGCCGCTTGAAGTGCGTCGCGTACTTCAGCGAGGTCGTCGCGATGCCGGCCGACAGCCCGAACTCGGTGTCGTTGGCCGTAGCCAGCGCCTCCTCGTAGTTCTTCACCCGGATCACGCTCGCCACCGGTCCGAAGATCTCTTCCTTGTTGATGCGCATGCTCGCCACCGATTCACTGAACAGCGCCGGCGACATGTAGAAGCCCTCGGTCGCGAGCTTGAGCCGACCGCCGCCCGCGGCCAGCGTGGCGCCTTCGCTCTGGCCGATTTCGATGTATTCCAGGTCCTGCTGCAACTGGCTCTCGCTGGAGACCGGCCCGATGTCGGTGCCCTGCGCCAGTGCATCGCCGACCTTGATCTTGGCCATGCGCGCCTTCATCGCCTCGATGAACTTCGGGTAGATGCCCTCGGTCACGATCAGCCGGCTCGAAGCCGTGCAGCGCTGGCCGGTGGAATAGAAGGCGCTCTGCACGCTGAGCTCCACCGCCTGGTTCAGGTCGGCATCGTCCAGCACCACCTGCGGGTTCTTGCCGCCCATCTCGAGCTGCACCTTCTTGTGCTTGGTCGCGCACTGCACCGCGATGTTGCGGCCAACCCCGACCGAGCCTGTGAAGCTGATGGCATGGATGCCGGGGTGGTCGACCAGCGCATTGCCGATCACGCTGCCCCGGCCCATCACCAGGTTGAAGACGCCGGCGGGAATGCCCGAGCGGCTGATGATCTCGGCCAGCGCCCAGGCGCAGCCGGGCACCAGGTCGGCGGGCTTGAGCACCACGCAGTTGCCGAACGCCAGGGCCGGCGCGATCTTCCAGGCGGGGATCGCGATCGGGAAGTTCCACGGCGTGATGAGGCCGACCACGCCCACCGGCTCGCGCGTGATCTCCACCCCGATGCCGGGGCGCACCGAGGGGATCACTTCGCCCGACAGGCGCAGGCATTCGCCGGCGAAGAACTTGAAGATGTGGCCGGCGCGCGTGGCTTCGCCGATGCCCTCGGCGCGGGTCTTGCCCTCCTCGCGCGCGAGCAGGGTGCCCAGCTCTTCCTTGCGGGCGAGGATCTCGTTGCCGATCTTGTCGAGGGCATCCGAGCGTGCCTGCACGCTGCCGGTGGCCCAGCCGGGGAAGGCCGCGGTCGCTGCGGCCACGGCCTCGTCCACTTGCGCTGCATCGCCCTGCGCGTAGTGGCCCAGAACGTCCTCGAGGTTGCTCGGGTTGGTGTTGGGGCTGTAGCTGGCGCCCGCGCGCCATTCGCCGTTGATCAGATTGTCGAAGTTCTGCATGGCTGGGTCCTTGGGGTCGGTCGAAAAAAGCGCGGGCGCCTGGGCGGCGCCGCGCCGGGGCCAGTCGCCTCGCTGCGATGGCTACTGCGGCCCGAGCTTGTCGATCAGTGCCGCCAGCGCATCGTACTCGTCGGTCTTGAGCTCGGTCAGCGGCGTGCGCACCGGGCCGGCATCATGGCCCACGATGCGCGCGCCGGCCTTCACGATGCTCACCGCGTAGCCCTGGCCCTTGTTGCGGATCTCCAGGTAGGGCATGAAGAACTGCTTGAGCAGGCGGTGCTGCGTGGCCATGTCGTCCGCCGCCACCGCCTCGTAGAAGTCCATCGCGGTTTTCGGAATGAAGTTGAAGACGGCCGAGGAATACACCGGCGTGCCCAGCGCCTTGTAGGCCGCCGCGTAGACCTCGGCCGTCGGCAGCCCGCCGAGATAGGCGAAGCGATCGCCCATGCGCAGGTGAATGGAGCTCATCAGCTCGATGTCGCCGATGCCGTCCTTGAAGCCCACCAGGTTGGGACAGCGCTCGGCCAGCTTCGCCAGCGTATCGGGATAGAGCCTGCTCTGCCCGCGGTTGTAGACGATCACGCCGAACTTCACGCTCTTGCACACCGCCTCCACGTGCGCGGCCAGGCCTTCCTGGCCGGCCTCGGTCAGATAGTGCGGCAACAGCAGGATGCCGTGCGCGCCGGCCTTCTCGGCCGCCTGCGCGCACTGGATCGCGAAGCGCGTCGGCCCGCCGGCGCCGGCGATGATCGGCACCTTGCCGCGGCAGGTCTGGACGGCGGTCTCGATGATCCCCGGGTACTCCTCGCCGGTCAGCGAGAAGAACTCGCCGGTGCCGCCGGCCGCGAACAGCGCGCTCGCGCCGTAGGGCGCCAGCCATTCGAGGCGCCGGATGTAGCCCTTCCTGTCGAAGTTGCCCTCGGCATCGAAGTCGGTCAGGGGAAAGGACAGCAGGCCGGAGCCCATGATGGATTTGAGTTCTTGGGGATTCATCGAAAGATCCTGGAAAGAAGAAAAGAACGGCAGCGGACGCCCGGACGCGAAAACCTTCGCGCCCTCGGCGTGCCCATGTCCGATGTCAGTCGAGCTTGATCTGCGCCGCGTCGACCACCTTGGCCCAGCGCACGCGTTCCTTGTTGAAGAACTGCTCGTGTTCGGCCGGCGTCATCGTCACGACCTCGGCGCCCTGCCCGGCCAGGCGCGAGCGGATGTCGGCCGAGCGGATGATGGCGACCAGCTCCTTGTTGAGGCGCTGGATCACCGCGTCGGGCGTGCCGCGCGGCGCCAGCAAGCCTTGCCAGGTGCCGGACTCGAAGCCCGCCACGCCCTGCTCGGCAATGGTGGGCACGTCGCCGATCAGCGGCATGCGGGTGGCCTTGGAGACGCCCAGTACCTTGAGCTTGCCGCTCTGCACGTGCGGCAGGGTCGCGAGCATGCCGTTCATCAGCACCTGGGTCTGGCCGCCCACCGTGTCCTGGATGGCCTGCACGCCACCCTTGTAAGGCACGTACTGCCAGCGCGCGCCGCTGGCGCGCTCCAGCGCCACGCCGGCCAGGTGCGGCGCGCTGCCGGTGGCGGTGACGGCGAAGTTCAAGTCGGCCTTCTTCGACAGCGCGACCAGTTCCTTCAGGTTGTTCGCCTGGACCGACGGGTGCACCACCAGCAGGTGCGGCGAGTAGGCCAGCATGGTGACGCCGCGCAGGTCCTTCGAGGGATCGAAGGCAAGCTTGGTGTAGACCGAGGGGCTGATGGCGAGCGCGCCCACGTCGCACAGGAGCAGCGTGTACCCGTCGCCCGGCGCCTTGGCCACGAGATCCGCGCCCAGGTTGCCATTGGCGCCTGCACGGTTCTCCACGATCACCGATTGCTTGAGCGCCTCCGACAGCGGCTGGCTGATGGCGCGCGCAATGATGTCGGAGGAGCCACCCGGTGGGTAGGGCACCACGATGCGCAAGGGCTTCGAGGGCCAGGCATCGGCTGCCGAGGCATGGCCGGCCAGCAGGCTCGCGCCGACGGCGCCGAGCACGAGATCGCGTCGATTCAACTTCATGTCAAAGGTCTCCTGGAGGTAAGGACGAGTGCGCCATGGGCACACTCGAAGGTCGGCTTGAGATTCTTAGTTATCAGTCATCGTACAACTAGAGCGGCAACCTGTCCAGCATGGCGCGTCGAAGCGCTCAGGCTGCAGGCGTGCTGCCGCCAGGCGCCGGGCCCTGTGATTCGCGCCGAGCGGCCTCCTGCGCCAGGCGAAGGCGTTCGCGGCTGTTGGTCAGATGGATCCGCATGGCCGCGCGGGCCGACTCCGGATCGCGCCGCGCGATGGCGGCGTAGATCTCTTCGTGCTCGCGGTTGACGCGGCTCAGGTACTCGCCGCGTCGGTCGTGATTGCGGATGGCGGTGATGCGCGTGCGCGGAATGATCGTGGTGCCCAGGTGGCTCATGATGTCCGCGAAGTACACATTGCCCGTGGCCTCCGCGATCTGCAGGTGGAAGCGGAAGTCGGGCGCGACGGTGTCTCCCGCCTCCTCCACGTTGCGCTGGAAATCGTCCAGCGCCTCGCGCATCGCCTGCAGTTGCTCCTCGGTGCGGCGAGTGGCAGCCAGGCCGGCCGACTCGGTCTCCAGGCTGATGCGCAGCTCCAGCACCGCCAGCACGTCGACGGAGGTCGCGACGTCCGAGCCCTCGAGCCGGAACATGCCCGGCGCCTTCGGCGGCAGCACGAAAGTGCCGATGCCATGGTGCGTCTCCACGAGCCCGCCGGCCTGCAGCTTCGACAGTGCCTCGCGCACCACGGTGCGACTGACGCCGTAGGCCTGCATGATGGCCGACTCGGTGGGCAGCTTGTCGCCCGGCCGCAGCTGCTGGCTGCGGATTTTTTCGCCCAGGTCGTCGACCAGGCCGTGCGCCAGGCCGCGGCCGCGACGGCGCGGGCTGCCGCTCAAGGCGGCCGGCTCGGCGGCTGAGGTTGACCCCGTTGACAGGCTCGACATGCGTTGATGATAATCAAGCGAACGTTGTACGACAACCGATAACTTACGACTCCAAGAGACAAATGAGCGAGCCCTCCTCCCCTCGACCCCGCCTGAACCGCCTTCTGCTGACCGGCGCCGCCGGCGGACTGGGCAAGATCCTGCGCGAGCGCCTGCCCACCTTCGCGCAAACGCTGCGCCTGTCCGACATCGCAGCCCTCGCGCCGGCTGCCGGCGCGCACGAGGAAGTGGTGCCCTGCAACCTCGCCGACAAGGCCGCGGTCGACGCGCTGGTCGCCGGCTGCGATGCGATCGTGCACCTGGGGGGCGTCTCGGTGGAGCGCCCCTTCGAGGAAGTCCTCGAAGCCAACATCAAGGGTGTCTTCCACCTCTATGAAGCCGCGCGCCGCCACGACGTCAAGCGCGTGGTGTTCGCGAGTTCGAACCATGTGATCGGCTTCTACAAGCAAACCGAGCCGATCGACGCCCACGCCAAGCGCCGGCCTGACAGCTACTACGGGCTGTCCAAGTCCTTCGGCGAGGACGTGGCCCAGTTCTATTTCGACCGCTGGGGCATCGAGACGGTGAGCATCCGCATCGGCTCATCCTTCCCGGAGCCGGCCAACCGCCGGATGATGAGCACCTGGCTGAGCTACCGCGACCTCACCTCATTGGTCGAGAAGTCGCTCTTCACGCCGGACGTGAAGCACACCGTGGTCTACGGCGTGTCGGCCAATCGCGATGTCTGGTGGGACAACAGCGCGGCCGCGCACCTGGGCTACGTGCCGCAAGACAGCTCGGAAGTGTTCCGCGCCAAGGTCGAGGCGCAGCCACCGGTCGCGGCGTCGGACCCGAACGCCATCTACCAGGGCGGTGCCTTCACCGCGCAAGGTCCCTTCGACTAATCCGGCGCCGAGGCCGAGGCGCACCCGCAGCGCGCGCCGGCCGACTGCAATGCCTCCCGCCAGGGCGGCGCCTTCCCCGAGCAAGGCTCGTTCGAACAAGCCAAGCTTTCCCCTCCTACGCCTTTTTCCAGACCATCGATTTCAAACAGAGGAAGAGACATGAAGACTTCAAACAGCCACCTGCTCAGCCTGATCGCGACCGCCGTCCTGTCGCTTGCCGCCATGCAGGCCCAGGCACGTGACTTCCGCTCCGCGGAGGTCCACGCCAAGGACTTCCCGACCAACATGGCGGTCAAGTACATGAGCGACCAGCTCTCAGCCGCGACGGGTGGCAAGGACAAGATCAAGATCTTCGCCGACAGCTCGCTGGGCTCCGAGAAGGACACCGTCGAGCAGGTCAAGATCGGCGCGCTCGACATGGTGCGCGTCAGCTCCGCGTCCTTCCACGGCATCGTGCCGGATTCGGTGATTCCTTCACTGCCTTTCCTGTTCCGCGACATCGACCATTTCCGCAAGACCATGTACGGCCCGACCGGCGACAAGATCCTGGCCTCGTTCGAGAAGGCCGGCTTCATCGGCCTGTGCATGTACGAAAGCGGGGCGCGCTCCGTCTATGCCAAGAAGCCGATCAAGACGGTCGCCGACATGAAGGGCCTGAAGATCCGTGTCCAGCCCTCCGACCTGATGGTGAGCCTGGTGGGGGCGACTGGCGCATCGCCGACCCCCATGCCGATCGCCGAGGTCTACACGGGCCTGAAGACCGGGCTGGTGGACGCCGCGGAAAACAACTATCCCTCGTACGAGGAAGCCAAGCACTATGAAGCGGCGCCGGTCTATTCCGAGACCATGCACGTGATGACGCCCGAGGTGCTGGTGTTCTCGAAGAAGATCTGGGACACGCTGCCCAAGGAAGAGCAGGCAGCCATCCGCAAGGCGGCCAAGGATTCGGTGCCTTACTACGTGAAGCTCTGGGAGCCGCGCGAGAAGGACGCCAAGGCGGCAGTCATCAAGGGCGGCGCCAAGATCGTCGCCGCGGCCGACATCGATCGCAAGGGCTTCGTCGAGGTCGAGAAGCCGGTATGGAACAAGTTCGCGACCACGCCCGAGCTGAAGGCGCTGGTACAGGAAATCGTCGACACCAAGTGACGGCCCGACGATGCACCTGTTCTCTCAACTGAATGCGCGGCTGTCGCGCTGGACCATGTACCTGGCCTGCGCGTGCCTGGTCGGCCTGCTCGGGGTCGTCGTCTACGGCGTTGTGCTGCGCTACGTCTTCAACGACGCGCCTTCGTACGTCGAGCAGGTGGCGCTGCTGCTGGTGATCTCGGTCGCCATGTTCGGCGCCTCGGCCGGCGTCCGGGACGCCGGGCACATCGGCCTGGATTCGCTGGTGAAGGCGTTGCCCGCGCGCGCTCAGTTCTGGTGCAAGTTCATCGTCTACCTGCTGACCATCGCGTTCGCCATTGCCCTCTTTGCCGGTGGCGCGGAGATGGCGTTGTCGACGCGCCACGACACGATCCCCACCATCGGCTTGTCCGAGGCGGTCCGCTACCTGCCGGTGCTTGTCGCCGGTGTGCTCATCACCTTGTTTTCCATCGAGCACCTCGCGGCTCAATTCACCGTCCACGAGGTCGTCCCGTCATGGCACTGACACTGCTGTCGCTGAGCTTTCTGATCTTCCTCGTGCTCGGCATGCCGGTCGCCTTCGCGATCGGGCTGAGCTGCCTGCTGACCTTCGCCTTCGAAGGGCTGCCTTTCGAAACCGCGATCCAGATGATGGTGTCGGGCATGAACGTGTTCTCGTTCCTCGCCATCCCCTTCTTCATCTTCTCCGGCGAGTTGATGCTGCACGGCGGCATTGCCGACAAGATCGTCGCCTTCGCGCGCAGCCTGATCGGCCACTGGAAGGGCGGCCTGGGGCTGGCCAACGTGGTGGCCTCGACGCTGTTCGGCGGCGTCTCGGGCTCGCCGGTGGCGGACACCTCGGCCATGGGCGGGGTGATGATTCCCGTGATGGAGCGCGAGGGCTACAGCGCGGCCTATGCGGTCAACGTCACCACCCATGCGTCGCTGTCGGGCGCGCTGATGCCGACCTCGCACAACATGATCATCTACGCCTTCGCGGCGCAGGCGGCCGTCGGCGAGATCGCGGGCCACACGATCAAGGGCGTGTCGATCGGCGACCTGATGTTCGCGGGCCTGATCCCGGTGTTCTGGATCATGGTCTGCATGCTGGTCGCCGCTTACTGGCAGGCCGCGAAGTACGGCTATCCGAAACGCCCCGACGGCACCACGATGCTCGAACGCTTCCCGGGCTGGGGCATGGTGCTGCGCACCTTCGTCGCGGCGATCCCCGGGCTGATGGTGATCGTGATCATCCTGGTGAGCGTCATGAAGGGCATCGCCACGGCCACCGAGGCGGCGGCCATCGCGGTCACCTATTCGCTGCTGCTGACCGTCGTCGTCTACCGCACGATGACGCGTCGCAATCTCCTCAAGTCGCTGGCCAAGGCCTCGAAGACGACGGGCGTGATCCTGCTGCTGATCGGCGTGTCCAACATGCTGCGCTACCAGATGGCATACCTGGAGATCCCGGACACGATCGAGGCAGCCCTCCTGGCCGCGACCACCACGCCTTGGCTGATGCTCCTGTACATCAACATCATCCAGATCTTCCTCGGCATCTTCCTGGACATGGCGGCGCACATCCTGATCACCACGCCGCTGTTCCTGCCGCTTGCGATCCAGATGGGCGTCGGCCCGGTGCAGTTCGGCATGATGCTCCTGCTCAACTGCGCACTCGGGCTGGTCCATCCGCCGGTGGGCACGGTGCAGTTCATCGGCTGCGCGATCGGCAAGATCTCGATCGGCGAAGCGACCAAGACCGCATGGCCCTATTACCTGGCGATCTTCATCGCCATCACGCTGGTGACCTACGTGCCCTCGTTCTCGACCTGGCTGCCGTCGCTGATCACCGGTCACCCGGTGTTCTGAACATGTACGCCGTCTACGTCTCCAATGCCGAAAGCGGCGACATCTCGGTGCTGCGCCTGGATGCGGAGCGCGGTGCGCTGACGGCGGTGCAGCGCGTCGAGGTCGGCGGCGAAGTCATGCCCCTCGCGCTCGGCCCGGCGCGCACGCGCCTCTATGCGGTGCGGCGCTCCGAACCGCGCGAAGTGCTCAGTTTCGAGATCGATCCGAAAAGCGGCAGACTCGACGCCATCGGCGCCGCGGCCCTGCCGCACAGCATGGCCTCGATCGCCACCGACCGCAGCGGCCGCTTTCTCTTCAGCGCGTCCTACGGCGGCAACGTGATCGCCGTCAGCCCGATCGATGCGGACGGCGTCGTGCAGGCAGCGCATCAGGTGCTCCCGACAGGGCCGCATGCCCACGCGATCCATGCCGATCCGTCGAACCGCTTCGTCTTCGCCACCAGCCTGGGCAGCGGCGTGATGCTGCAGTTCCGCTTCGACGCCGCGAGCGGGCGCCTTGCGCCGAACACGCCGGCCGCGCTGCAGCCGCATGCCGAGGCCAGCCCGCGCCACTTCGCGTTCGGCCACGACGCGCGCTTCGTCTACCTGCTGACCGAGCTCGACGCCGCCATCGACGTGCTGGCACTCGATGGCAACAGCGGCACGCTGCGCACGGTGCAGACCCTCGACTCGCTGCCGCGCGGATTCGACGGCGAGCCCTGGGCCGCCGACATCCATCTCACGCCCGACGGGCGCTTTCTTTACAGCAGCGAGCGCCGCTCGGGCACGCTGGCGGCCTTCCGCGTCGATGCCGAGAACGGCACGCTGACGCTCGTCGGCCACGTGCCGACCGAGGCCCAGCCGCGCGGCTTCAATGTGACGCCCGACGGCCGTTTCCTGATCGCAGCCGGCCAGCGCTCGCACCGGGTCGCGCTGTACGCGATCGATGCGCAGACGGGCGCGCTGAACGCGCTGGGCGATTGCGCAGCGGGGCGCGGGCCGAACTGGGTCGAGAGCATCGCGCTCGACCGCTGAGGACCCATACCATGTCGACCATTCAGAACAGCCAGCCGCTCTACATCACCATGCACGAGCGCGACAACGTCGCGATCGTGGCCAACGACGGCGGCCTGCCCGCGGGCACCGTCTTCGCGTCCGGCCTGACCCTGGTCGAGAAGGTGCCGCAGGCGCACAAGGTGGCGCTGGCCGACATCCCCGAGGGCGGCGAAGTGCGGCGCTACGACGTGGTGATCGGCTACGCGCTCAAACCCATCCAAGCCGGCGCCTGGGTGCATGAGCGGCTGCTGAGGATGCCCGCCGCGCGCGAGCTGCAGGGCTTGCCGATCGCCACCGTCAAGCCTGCGCCGTGGCCGCCGCTCGAGGGCTACACCTTCGAGGGCTACCGCAATGCCGACGGGTCGGTGGGCTCGCGCAACATCCTGGCCATCACGCAGACCGTGCAGTGCGTCGCCGGCGTCACCGCGTTCGCCGTCGATCGGATCAAGAAGGAGCTGCTGCCCAAGTACCCCAACGTGGACGACGTGGTGGCCCTCGAGCACGGCTACGGCTGCGGCGTGGCCATCGATGCCCCGGACGCGGTCATCCCGATCCGAACCCTGCGCAACATCAGCCTCAACCCCAACTTCGGCGGCGAAGTGATGGTGGTGAGCCTGGGCTGCGAGAAGCTGCAGCCCGAGCGCCTGATGCCGCCCGGCACCATCCCGCTGATCGACGAACGCAACATCGCCGACATCGGCGAAACGGCCGACGCAAAGCTCGACGTGGTGTGCCTGCAGGACGACGCCCACGTCGGTTTCATGTCGATGGTCGAGTCGATCCTGCGGCAGGCCGAGGAGCACCTGGAGCGCCTGAATGCCCGCCGGCGCGAGACGGTGCCGGCCAGCGAACTGGTGGTCGGCGTGCAGTGCGGCGGCAGCGACGCCTTCTCCGGCGTCACGGCCAATCCGGCGGTGGGCTTCTGCACCGACCTGTTGGTGCGCGCCGGCGCCACCGTGATGTTCTCCGAGGTGACCGAGGTGCGCGACGGCATCGACCAGCTCACCTCGCGCGCCGCCACGCCGGAGGTGGCCGAGGCCATGATCCGCGAGATGGCCTGGTACGACGCCTACCTGGACAAGGGCCGCGTCGACCGCAGCGCCAACACCACGCCCGGCAACAAGAAGGGCGGGCTGTCCAACATCGTCGAGAAGGCGATGGGCTCGATCGTGAAGTCCGGCTCCGCGCCGATCTCCGGCGTGGTCGCGCCGGGCGAGAAGGCGCGTCAGAAGGGCCTGCTCTATGCCGCGACGCCGGCTTCCGATTTCATCTGCGGCACGCTGCAGCTCGCCGCAGGCATCAATCTGCACGTGTTCACCACCGGCCGCGGCACGCCTTACGGACTGGCCGAAGTGCCGGTGATCAAGGTGGCCACGCGCAGCGACCTCGCGCGCCGCTGGCACGACCTGATGGACGTGAACGCCGGCCGCATCGCCGACGGCGAGGCCACGATCGAAGAGGTGGGCTGGGAGCTGTTCCGGCTGATGCTCGAAGTGGCCAGCGGGCGCAAGAAGACCTGGGCCGAACACTGGAAGCTGCACAACGCGCTGGTGCTTTTCAACCCCGCACCGGTCACCTGAAAGGAAGACAAGCCATGGAAGATCTCAAGGGAAAGATCGCCCTCGTCACCGGTGCCAGCACCGGCATCGGCGCCGCCGTCGCCAAGGCCTACGCCGCGCGCGGCATGCGGGTGGCCGTGCACTACAACGCCTCGGCCCGGCAGGCCCGCGCAGTGGTCGACGCGATCGCGGCAGCCGGCGGCGAAGCCTTCGCGCTGCAGGGCGACGTGCGCGACACCGAGGCCATTCGCCGCATGGTGCAGGAAGCCAGCGCGCGGTGGGGCGGCATCGACGTGCTCGTCAACAACGCGGGCAGCCTCGTGAAGCGCGTGCCGATCGCCGAGTTCGACGATGCCCTCTTCGACGAGGTGATGCACCTCAACGCGCGCTCGGTGCTCGCCTTCTGCCGTGACGTGGTGCCGCTGATGCGGACGCAGGGTCGCGGCGGCAGCATCATCAACGTCTCGTCAGTGGCCGCGCGCCATGGCGGCGGCCCCGGGGCCTCGCTCTATGCCGGCGCCAAGGGTTTCGTCAGCACCGCCACGCGCGGCCTCGCGAAGGAACTCGCACCCGACGGCATCCGCGTCAACGCGGTCGCGCCGGGCGTGATCCAGACGCCTTTCCACGACCAGTTCTCGACGCCGCAGATGCTCGAGTCCTTCAAGGCCACGATCCCCATGGCCCGCATCGGGGAGCCCGACGACTGCGTGGGCGCCTTTCTGTACCTCGCGTCGGAACAGCTCTCCGGCTACGTGACGGGCCAGATCCTCGAGGTGAACGGCGGCCAGTACATGCCCTGAACGAGTTCCCAGTACCGACACAAGAAGGAAGAACATGCATCCGACCATCGCTTCGCGCGCACTGCGCCGTCTCTCGCTGCTCCTCGTGCCGGCGCTCGCCGCGATCGGCGGCAGCGCCTCGGCCGCCACCTGGGTCTACATCTCCAACGCGGACAGCCAGGACATCTCGGTGCTCGAACTCGACCGCGCCCAGGGCACGCTGAAACCCGTGGAATCCGTGAATGTCGGCGGCACGGTGATGCCGATGGCCGTGAGCCCCGACAAGCGCTTCCTTTACGCCGCGCTGCGCTCGCAGCCCTTCCGCGTTGCGAGCTTCGCGATCGACGGCGCCAGCGGCAAGCTGAAGAAGCTGGGCGAGGCGCCGCTGGCCGACAGCATGGCCAACATCGACATCGACGCCAGCGGCCGGTGGCTGTTCGCGGCCTCCTACCCGGGGCACAAGATCACGGTCAACAGCATCGACCCGAAAACCGGCAGCGTCGGCCCCATCCAGCAGTTGCTGGCCACGGCGCCCAACGCCCATGCGATCCACGCCGACGCCGCCAATCGCTTCGTGCTGGCGACGAGCCTGGGCGGCGACAACGTCTCGAGCTGGCGCTTCGACGCCCAGACCGGCGCCTTGTCGCCCAACGATCCGCCGCTGACGATCGGCACCGCCAAGTCGGGACCGCGCCACTTCATCTGGGACAAGGCGCAGCGCTTCGTCTATTTGCTGAACGAGCTCGACGCCGGGCTGCAGGTGTATGCCTGGGATGCAGCCCGCGGCACGCTGCAGCTGCAGCAGAGCAGCACCGTCCTGCCCACGGGCTTCTCAGGCAAGCCCTGGGCGGCCGATCTGCATCTCACGCCCGACGGCCGCTATCTCTACGCGTCGGAGCGTACGTCCAGCACGCTGTCGGCCTTCAAGGTGGACGCCGCGACCGGCCGGCTGCAGCCGCTGGGCCAGACGCCGACCGAGAAGACGCCGCGCGGCTTCGCCATCGATCCGAGCGGCCGCTTCCTGGTCGCCGTCGGCCAGGAGTCCCACAGCGCCTCGGTGTATCCGATCGACACCGCCTCGGGCGCCCTGGGCGCACCCCAGCGGCTGCCTGTCGGCAAGAACCCGAACTGGGTCGAGATCGTCGAGACGCCGTGAGCGCGCAGCCATTTTTGTACCCCGAACTCAAGGAGACACCTTCATGCAACGCCGCACCCTGATGCGCACCGCGCTCGCCTCGCTCGCCGCGGGCCTGCCGGCCCTGCCTGCTCTGGCGCAAGGCCCCTGGCCCACGGGCAAGGCCATCACCTACCTCGTGCCCTTCCCCGCGGGCGGCACCACCGACGTCCTGGCCCGCCTTATCGGCCAGAAGCTCGGGCCGGTGCTGGGCACCAGCGTGGTGGTCGACAACAAGGGCGGCGCCGGCGGCAGCGTGGGCTCCGAGATCGCCTCCCGTGCCGCGCCGGACGGCTACACGATGCTGGGCGGGACCATCAGCTCGCACGCGATCAACGTCAGCCTCTATCCGAAGATCGGCTACGACCCGCTGAAATCCTTCGCGCCGGTGACGCTGATCGGCACGAACCCGGTGGTGCTGGTGGTGCCGCAGGCCAGCCCCTACAAGACGCTGAAGGACGTGCTGGACGCCAGCCAGGCCAAGTCGGGCGGACTCTCCTCGGCCTCGGCCGGCACCGGCACCTCGCAGCACCTGACGCTGGAATTGCTGGCCTACAAGTCGGGCGTGAAGTTCACCCACGTGCCCTACAAGGGCAGCGGCCCGGCGATCCAGGACGTGATCGGCGGCCAGGTGGACATGATGTTCGACACGACCGTCGTCGCCGGACCGCACATCCAGAGCGGCAAGCTGCGTGCGATCGCGGTCAGCTCGGCGAAGCGCCTGGCCTCCATGCCCGACGTGCCCACGGTGGCCGAGTCGGGCCTGCCGGGACTGAAGGACTTCGAGGTGCTGTCGTGGCAGGCGATCTTCGTGCCGGCCGGCACGCCGGCGCCGGTGATCGATCGACTGCACAACGAGATCCGCAAGATCCTGGCCGAGCCCGAGATGCAGGAGAAGCTCAAGGGCTTCGGCATGCAGCCGGCCGACATGAGCACCGCGCAGATCGCGGCCTTCCAGAAGGCCGAGGTCGAGAAATGGGCGCAGGTGATCAAGGCGGCGAACATCAAGCCGGAGTAGGCGCCGTCCCGCACGCCACCGGAAAGGCGGTGGCTAGAATCGCCTTCCTTTTCGGGAAGCCCCTTCGTGTCCGACCGCCTCTCCGTCCTGCCGCAGTACCTTTTTCCCAAGCAGGCGCTGACCAACTTCGCCGGCTGGGTCGCGGGCAAGGAACGCGGCGCGCTCACGACCTGGATCATCCGGCGCTTCGTTGCCAAGTACGGCGTCGACATGGCGGAGGCGCTGGACAGCGACATCGCGAGCTACCCGAGCTTCAACGAATTCTTCACCCGCGCCCTGAAGCCCGGCGTGCGGCCGATCGCGCAGGCCGACCTGGTCTGCCCGGTGGACGGCGCGATCAGCCAGTTCGGCGTCATCGAGGGCGACCAGATCATCCAGGCCAAGGGCCACCGCTACAGCACCACCGCGCTGGTGGGCGGCGACGCAGCCTTGGCCGCGCAGTTCGCACACGGCAGCTTTGCCACCCTGTACCTGAGTCCCAAGGACTACCACCGCATCCACATGCCCTGCGACGGCCGCCTGCTGCGCATGATCCACGTGCCGGGCGAGCTGTTCTCGGTGAACCCGGTCACGGCTCGCGGCGTGCCCGGCCTGTTCGCCCGCAACGAGCGGGTGGTGTGCGTGTTCGAATCGACACGCGGGCCCTTCGTGCTGGCGCTGGTCGGCGCCACCATCGTCGGCAGCATGGCCACCGTCTGGCACGGCGTGGTCAATCCGCCGCGCAGTGGCGAGCTGCGGGAGTGGCACTACGCCGATCAGCACATCATGCTCAAGCAAGGCGAGGAGATGGGCCGCTTCCTGCTGGGCTCCACAGTCGTCATGCTGTTCCCGAAGCCGCCGCTGGACTTCAACGCGAACTGGGCGCCAGGCGCTTCGGTCCGGCTCGGCGAAACGATGGCACGCTACCCGCTCGCCTGAGGCTTCGCCCTCGGCGGCCGCAGCGGGCTTTGCTGCACAGCTATTAATCTTGTAGCACGTAGTCTTCTGGGCTATAGTCCCCGGCCCCCAGTCACAAGAACAGGCGGTGGTCATCGCCACCGTGCAGAGGAGACCGGTTCCATGAGCAGCAAGGAAAACGCGGCCGTCAGCCAACTGCTCGCGTTACTCGAAGCCCGTTATGCGCTGCGCGTGCTCTGGGCGCTGCGCGACGGCCACGCCCAGACCTTCCGCCTGCTGCAGGACAGCGTCGGCAACATCACGCCCAACACGCTCAACACCCGCATCAAGGAATTGCGCGAGGCCGGCATCGTGAGCCACGGCGGCGAGGGCTACAGCCTGACGCCCAGCGGCCAGGACCTGCTCAAGCGCCTCTCCGACCTGCAGGCCTTCGCGGTGAAATGGCAGCTGAACCAGGTCAAGAAGAACACGCCGGCGCCGGTCAAGCCGCTCGTGCCGCCGCCGCCGGAGGCACCCCCGGCGCCTCGTTAAACTGCGGGGCTTTTCCTCCACTTCCCAAGGACCGCCATGCCCACCACTCCCTCCGGCCTCCAGTACGAAGACAGCGTCGTCGGCGACGGCGCGGAAGCCAAAGCCGGCCACCATGTGCACGTGCACTACACCGGCTGGCTCTTCAACGACGGCGTGCAGGGCGCCAAGTTCGACTCCAGCCGCGACCGCAACGACCCCTTCGCCTTCTCGCTGGGCGCCGGCCAGGTGATCAAGGGCTGGGACGAGGGCGTCGCCGGCATGAAGATCGGCGGCAAGCGCACCCTGATCATTCCGCCCGCCCTGGGCTACGGCGCACGCGGCGCAGGCGGGGTGATCCCGCCCAATGCCACCTTGAAGTTCGACGTCGAGCTGCTCGACGCCCACTGAGACAGGCGCCGCGGCGGCACCCTCGCCGGCCCGCGAAATGCGCCTCCCGAGGCGCATTTTTTTCTTGAAATCCGCGGCAACGGCCCCAGTTGGCCCGGATCGTTCAATTTTTTCTTCAGTTCCCGGCGAGCCGCCGGCTTTTCGAGCATGACTGACCCGCAAAACCATCCATCGAATCCCGAGACCCTGCAGGGCGAAGCGAGCCCCGAGGAACTGGAGGCCGCGCAAGCCGCCAACGAAGCGGACGCGCTGGCTGCCGCCGGCGCCGAGATCGCCGAACTCAAGGCCAAGAACGCCGAACTGGCCGACCAGTTCCTGCGGGCCCAGGCCGACGTGCAGAACGCGCGCCGCCGCGCCGACGATGAAATCACGAAAGGCCGCAAGTTCGCCATCGAGTCCTTTGCCGAGAGTCTGGTGCCGGTGCTCGACAGCCTCGAGGCCGGCCTGGCCCACCAGGACGCCACGCCCGAGCAGATCCGCGAAGGCGCAGAAGCCACGCTGCGCCAGCTCAAGAGCGCCCTGGAGCGCAACAAGGTGATCGAGATCGCGCCAGCCGCCGGCAGCAAGTTCGATCCGCACCAGCACCAGGCGATCTCCGTGGTGCCGGCCGAAGGGCAGGAGCCCAACACCATCGTCGGCGTGCTCCAGAAGGGCTACACCATCGCCGAGCGCGTCCTGCGCCCGGCCCTGGTGACCGTCACGCCGGCCAACTGAGCCACCCACACGAAAACCACAGGAAATCCCCGCCTCTTCCCTTGAATCGAGCCGGGTTATCCACAAGTTCACAACAACATCTTTTTCGCGTTCAGGAGCAACAACATGGGCAAAATCATCGGCATCGACCTCGGCACCACGAACTCGTGCGTGTCGATCATGGAAGGCAACACCACGCGGGTGATCGAAAACTCGGAAGGCGCGCGCACCACGCCCTCGATCGTCGCGTACCAGGAAGACGGCGAAGTGCTCGTCGGCGCCTCGGCCAAGCGCCAGGCGGTCACCAACCCCAAGAACACCATCTACGCGGTCAAGCGCCTGATCGGCCGCAAGTTCGAGGAGAAGGAAGTCCAGAAGGACATCGACCTGATGCCCTACAGCATCGTCAAGGCCGACAACGGCGACGCATGGGTGGAAGTCCGCAACAAGAAGCTGGCGCCGCCGCAGGTCAGCGCCGAGATCCTGCGCAAGATGAAAAAGACCGCCGAGGACTATCTCGGCGAGGCCGTGACCGAGGCCGTGATCACCGTGCCGGCCTACTTCAACGACAGCCAGCGCCAGGCCACCAAGGACGCCGGCCGCATCGCGGGCCTGGACGTCAAGCGCATCATCAACGAGCCGACCGCTGCCGCGCTGGCCTTCGGCCTGGACAAGCAGGACCGCGCCGACCGCAAGATCGCCGTGTACGACCTGGGCGGCGGCACCTTCGACATCTCGATCATCGAGATCGCGGACGTGGACGGCGAGAAGCAATTCGAAGTGCTGTCGACCAACGGCGACACCTTCCTGGGCGGTGAGGATTTCGACCAGCGCGTGATCGACTACATCATCGGCGAGTTCAAGAAGGACCAGGGCGTGGACCTGAGCAAGGACGTGCTCGCCCTGCAGCGCCTGAAGGAAGCCGCCGAGAAGGCCAAGATCGAGCTGTCGAACAGCGCGCAGACGGACATCAACCTGCCCTACATCACGGCCGATGCGTCGGGCCCCAAGCACCTGAACATCAAGCTCACCCGCGCCAAGCTCGAGAGCCTGGTCGACGAGCTGATCGAGCGCACCATCGCGCCCTGCCGCACCGCCATCAAGGACGCGGGCGTGTCGGTCAGCGACATCCATGACGTGATCCTGGTCGGCGGCATGACCCGCATGCCCAAGGTGCAGGAGAAGGTGAAGGAGTTCTTCGGCCGCGAGCCGCGCAAGGACGTGAACCCCGACGAGGCCGTGGCCGTCGGCGCCGCGATCCAGGGCCAGGTGCTCTCGGGCGACCGCAAGGACGTGCTGCTGCTCGACGTGACCCCGCTGTCGCTCGGCATCGAGACCATGGGCGGCGTGATGACCAAGATGATCACGAAGAACACCACGATCCCGACCAAGTTCGCGCAGACCTTCTCCACCGCCGAGGACAACCAGCCGGCCGTGACCATCAAGGTGTTCCAGGGCGAACGCGAGGTGGCCGCGGGCAACAAGCTGCTCGGCGAGTTCAACCTCGAGGGCATCCCGCCGGCCGCGCGCGGCACGCCGCAGATCGAGGTGAGCTTCGACATCGACGCGAACGGCATCCTGCACGTCGGCGCCAAGGACAAGGGCACGGGCAAGGAGAACAAGATCACCATCAAGGCGAACTCGGGCCTGTCGGAGGACGAGATCCAGAAGATGGTGAAGGACGCCGAGCTCAACGCAGCCGAGGACAAGAAGAAGGTCGAGCTGGCCCAGGCCCGCAACCAGGGCGAGGCCATGGCGCACAGCGTGAAGAAGTCGCTGGCCGAGCACGGCGCGAGCCTCGAAGCCGGCGAGAAGGAAAAGATCGAGACCGCCATCAAGGAGCTGGAAGAAATCCTGAAGTCCGAAGACAAGACGGCGATCGAGGAAAAGACCAACACGCTGATGACTGCCAGCCAGAAGCTGGGCGAGAAGATGTACGCGGACGCACAGGCCGCGGCCGGTGCAGCCGGCGCAGCGGCGGGCGGCGGCTCCGCGGGGGCGGGCCAGGAAGCTGCAGGCAGCGCGCCGGCGGACGACAACGTGGTCGACGCCGAGGTCAAGGAAGTCAAGAAGGGTTGATTTCCCGATCCTGATACGAGGCTGGATCTCCTGACAAGGCGGTCCGGCCTTTTTCCGTTCTCGACCACTGCGACCGACCATGGCTACCAAACGCGACTATTACGAAACCCTCGGCGTTCCCAAGAACGCGAGCGAGGATGAAATCAAGAAGGCTTATCGCAAGCTGGCGATGAAGCACCACCCTGACCGCAACCATGGCGACAGCAAGGATGCCGAGACCAAGTTCAAGGAGGTCAAGGAAGCCTACGAGATGCTGTCGGACCCGCAGAAGCGGGCGGCCTACGACCAGTATGGGCACGCCGGTGTCGACCCCAACATGCGCGGCGGCCCCGGCCCCGAGGGCTTCGGCGGCTTCGCGGAAGCCTTCGGCGACATCTTCGGCGACGTGTTCGGCGCGCGCGCCGGCCGCGGCGGCGGCGGCCGACAGGTGTTCCGCGGAAGCGACCTGAGCTACGCAATGGAGATCACGCTCGAGGAGGCGGCCGACGGCAAGGATGCGCAGATCCGCATCCCCAGCTGGGACGACTGCGGCAGCTGCAAGGGCACCGGCGCCAAGCCCGGCACCAAGCCGATCACTTGCACCACCTGCCATGGCAATGGCGTCGTCCAGATGCGCCAGGGTTTCTTCAGCGTGCAGCAGACCTGCCCGACCTGCCATGGCACCGGCAAGATCATTCCGGAGCCGTGCGCCACCTGCCACGGCCAGGGCAAGATCAAGAACAACAAGACGCTGGAGGTGAAGATCCCGGCGGGCATCGACGACGGCATGCGCATCCGCAGCACCGGGAACGGCGAGCCAGGAACCAACGGCGGGCCGCCGGGCGACCTCTACATCGAGATCCGGCTCAAGAAGCACGAGCTGTTCGAGCGCGACGGCGACGACCTGCACTGCGTCGTGCCGGTCAGCATCACGACCGCTGCGCTGGGCGGCGAGATCAGCGTGCCCACGCTCAAGGGCCCGGCCGCCATCGACATCCCGGACGGCACCCAGAGCGGCAAGCAGTTCCGCTTGCGCGGCAAGGGCATCAAGGGCGTGCGCTCCAGCTACCCGGGCGACCTCTACTGCCACATCCGCGTTGAAACCCCCGTCAAGCTGACCGAGCACCAGCGCAAGCTGATGAAGGACCTCGACGAGTCGCTCAAGAAGGGCGGGAACAAGCACAGCCCGACCGACAAGGGCTGGTTCGACAAGGCGAAAGAGTTCTTCAGCTGATCTGGCGCTTTCCCAGGGTTCGCCGGCCGCTGGGGAAATTGGGCCTGATTGGTATTGCTGGGGCCCAAGGGCTCAGAAGCCAAGCAGGTTGCGCCGCACGTGCGCCAGGTGCTCCGTGCAGAGCTGCACGGCGCGCGGGCCGTCCCGGTCCTTGAGGGCGGCGACCAGCTGGCGGTGCTCGCGCTGGTAGTCGAGCCGGCGCTCGGGCGTTGCGCTGCGGCGCTTGAGCATGCCCCACTCGCTCTGGGCCCGCACCTCGTTCATGCGCTGAAACACCGTCGAAATGAAGGCGTTGTGCGCGGCATCGGCAATGGCCTCGTGCAAACGGCCGTCCCACAATTCGAAATCCTCGAGCGTGGCGGCCGCCTCGCCTTTCTCGCAGCACGTTTCCATGCGCGAGAAATCCGCAGCGGTGGCGTTGCCGATCACCATGGCGATGATCGCCGGCTCCAGCACCAGGCGCGCACTCATCAATTCCGCCGGACTGGTGGCGAGCGGCGCCTCCCCGTCGCTCAGACCCGCCAGCGCCGCGGCCACCTCGGCGCTTACATACGTTCCGCTGCCGACGGTCTGGGTGATGAGGCCGAGCTCCTTCAGCTCCGCCAGGACCCGGCGCACCGTCGACCGGCTGAGGCCGAACTGGCCGCTCAGCGCACGCTCGGTGGGCAGGCGATGGCCGGCACGCCACGTGCGCGACTGGAGGTTGTCGAGAATGGCTTCCCGCAGGGTCAGGGCGGTGTACACGATCGAGGTTCGAGGGTGGGACGAAGAGCGGCGGCTATCGTAGCAAGCACGCCAAGCCGCTCCCCTTGTTGTGAGATTGGTATCCGATTGGTAGCATTTGGTCTCAAAGGAGGTCATTTTGCGCATCGCCACCTACCAATATCAAGGCCGCCGCCAGGTCGGCCTGGTTTCAGACGACGGAAGCACCCTCCACCGCCTCCCCCTCGATGCGGATCGCGCGCAGCGCGGCGCCCTGCCCCTGATCGAGGACCATGCCGCTGGCACGGCCTGGCCCGCGCCGACCGGCCAGCCCGTGCACCTGGCTGACGTGAAGCTCGAGGCGCCCTTGCCCCTGCCGCGCCGCAACCTCTTCTGCGTGGGGCGCAATTACCACGCCCATGCCAAGGAGCTGTCGGGCTCGGTGTTCAAGAACAACGCCGCGAACCCGCAGGAGTGGCCGATCGTCTTCACCAAGGTGCCCGAGTGCGTGATCGGCCCAGGCGACGAGGTCCGGCTGCCGGGCGATGCGATTTCCGCGCAGATCGACTACGAGGCCGAGCTGGCGGTGGTCATCGGCAAGGCCGGCCGCAACATCGCGCGGTCGGACGCGATGGCCCACGTGTTCGGCTACACCATCGTGAACGACGTCACCGCCCGTGATGTGCAGATGCGCCACCAACAATGGGATCTCGGCAAGTCCTTCGACACCTTCTGCCCCATGGGCCCGTGGATCGTGAGCGCCGACGCGCTGGACGGCTCGCGCACCCGCGTGCGCTGCTGGGTCAATGGCGAACTGCGCCAGGACGCGCCGACCACCGACTTCATCTTCGACATTCCGACGTTGATCGAGACCTGCTCGCGCGGCATCACCCTGCACCCGGGCGACGTGATCGCGACCGGGACGCCCGCGGGCGTGGGCATGGGCTTCTCGCCGCCGCGCTATCTCAAGGCCGGCGACAGGGTCCGCATCGAGATCGATGGCCTGGGCACGCTGGAAAACGCCTTCGCCTGAAGCTCCCTCATGCATCTCATTTCATGCACATATATATACATAAAACGGAGACACGCACCATGCAACGGTCCCTGCGGCTGCGCGCCGTCCTGCTCACGGCTGCTTGCTGCATTGCGGCAAACGCGCTGGCCCAATCGAACTGGCCCGAGAAGCCGATCACCATGATCGTGCCCTTTCCGCCCGGCGGCGTGGCCGACACGGTGGCCCGGCCCGTGGCCGAGGCCCTGTCGCGCGAACTCGGACAGTCGGTGATCGTCGAGAACCGGGCGGGCGCCGGCGGGGCCGTGGGCATCGGCTTCGTGGCGCGCGCGCCCGCCGACGGTTACACGGTACTGCTGAGCCTGTCCTCGATATCGATCCTGCCGGAGGCCGACGCCCTCCTGGCGCGCAAGCCGGCCTACCAGATGAGCCAGTTGAAGCCGATCGCGCGCTTCACGGCCGACCCGACCGTGCTGGTGGTGCGGGCCGACGCGCCCTGGCAGACGCTCGCCGAGTTCGTCGCCGACGCGCGCCGCAAGCCCGGCACTTACAACTATGGGAGCTCCGGCAACTACGGCACCATGCACGTGCCCATGGAGATGCTGAAGAACGCCGCGGGCTTCCGCATGACCCACATCCCGTACACCGGCGCGGGTCCCGCCGTGGTCGCGCTGCTCGCGGGCCAGGTGGATGCGATCGCCAGCGGCCCGGCCACCGTGGTGCAGCAGATCAAGGCCGGCAAGCTGCGCGCGCTGGCGCACTGGGGCGACCGGCCCTTGGCCGCGCTGCCGGGCGTCCCCAGCCTCGAGCAGTCAGGCTTCAAGGTGAAGTTCGCGCAGTGGTCGGGGCTGTTCGTGCCGGCGGCGACGCCGGACGACGTCGTCGGCAAGCTGCGCGCCGCTTCGGCCAAGGCGGCCGCGGACCGGGCGGTGGTCCAGGTCATCGAGAAGGCGGGCAGCCCGATCGCCTACCTCGATGCCCCCGAGTTCGAGTCCTACTGGCGCTCCGATGCGGCCGTGATGATCGATGCAGTCCGCAAGATCGGCAAGGTGGAGTAACGGCGCGAGGGCACTCAAGCACAGACGGCGGGAGCCTGTGCACCTTTTGGCATCGCCGCATCGTGCCTTCACGTCGTGGCCGGAATAGTCTTTGCACAGGCCTTGCTGACGCCGCCGCGCGAATCGTTGATGATGTCCTACATCGCCCTTGGTGCAAGTCGCCAGAGCGCTCGAGCGTGATGGCAGACCCGGTTCGATTTACATGCGTTTATGCTCATTGCTGCCGCTTTCGCGTTGGAACTTTTAGACGGACGGTTCGTTCTTATTTGAAAACCAATTTGCTCGACGCGTTGTTTGTTCTATGCTTTGAGCCAAGTTACTGCTCGAGGAGTTTTTCCTAAGCGTGCTCAACTCACCTGGCACCATTCCTGCGAACGATGCGATGTGTGCAGCACGGAAACTCCGGGCAGCGCCCCGCTGACTCGATGGAGGTGTTTATGGATGTCATCAGCAACTTCGCCGCCCGTTACGAGCGGACTCGCGAAGAGGTCCTCTCCCTGCAGGAGTACCTCGAGATCTGCAAACGGGAGCCCGCGGCCTACGCGACCGCGGCCGAGCGAATGCTCAAGGCCATCGGGGAGCCGGAGCTCGTCGACACGCGCAACGATCCGCGCCTGTCGCGCATCTTCGCCAACAAGGTCATCAAGATCTACCCGGCCTTCCGCGAGTTCTACGGCATGGAGGACGCCATCGAGCAGGTGGTCTCCTACTTCCGGCACGCGGCGCAGGGCCTGGAAGAGCGCAAGCAGATCCTCTATCTGCTCGGTCCCGTCGGCGGCGGCAAGAGCTCGATCGCAGAGCGCCTGAAGCAGCTGATGGAGCAGGTGCCCTTCTATTCCATCAAGGGCTCGCCGGTCAACGAGTCGCCGCTCGGCCTCTTCAATGCGACCGAAGACGGCGAGATCCTCGAGAAGGAATACGGCATACCGCTTCGCTACCTCAACCGCATCCTGTCGCCCTGGGCCGTCAAGCGTCTCGAGGAGTACGGTGGCGACATCCGCCAGTTCCAGGTCGTCAAGCGCTACCCGTCGGTGCTGCGCCAGATCGCGGTCGCCAAGACCGAGCCCGGCGACGAGAACAACCAGGACATCTCCTCGCTGGTCGGCAAGATCGACATCCGCAAGCTCGAGACCTACGCCCAGGACGATCCCGACGCCTACGCCTACTCCGGCGGCCTGTGCCTGGCCAACCAGGGCCTGCTGGAGTTCGTCGAGATGTTCAAGGCGCCGATCAAGGTGCTGCACCCGCTGCTCACGGCCACGCAGGAAGGCAACTTCAAGGGCACCGAAGGCTTCGGGGCCATCCCCTTCGACGGCATCGTGCTCGCGCACAGCAACGAGAGCGAGTGGAAGGCCTTCCGCAACAACAAGAACAACGAGGCCTTCCTCGACCGGATCTACATCGTCAAGGTGCCCTACTGCCTGCGCGTGTCCGAAGAGATCAAGATCTACGAGAAGCTGGTGCGCAACTCGTCGCTCGCGCTGGCACCCTGTGCGCCCGGCACGCTGCGCATGATGGCCCAGTTCTCCGTGCTGACGCGTCTGAAGGAGCCGGAGAACTCCAGCATCTTCAGCAAGATGCAGGTCTACGACGGCGACAACCTGAAGGACACCGATCCGAAGGCCAAGTCGATCCAGGAGTACCGCGACTATGCTGGCGTCGATGAAGGCATGGCCGGCGTGTCCACCCGCTTCGCATTCAAGATCATCTCCAAGGTCTTCAACTTCGACAGCGGCGAGGTCGCCGCGAACCCGGTGCACCTGATGTACGTGCTCGAGCAGCAGATCGAGCGCGAGCAGTTCGCGCCGGAGACCGAGCAGAAGTACCTGTCGTACATCAAGGAGCTGATGGCACCGCGCTATGCGGAGTTCATCGGCAAGGAGATCCAGACCGCCTACCTCGAGAGCTACTCCGAGTATGGCCAGAACATCTTCGATCGCTACGTGACCTACGCCGACTACTGGATCCAGGACCAGGAGTACCGCGACCAGGACACCGGCGAGGTGTTCGACCGGGGCTCGCTGAACGCCGAGCTCGAGAAGATCGAGAAGCCCGCGGGCATCAGCAATCCCAAGGACTTCCGCAATGAGATCGTGAACTTCGTGCTGCGCGCGCGCGCCGGCAACGCGGGCAAGAACCCGCTGTGGACCAGCTACGAGAAGCTGCGCACGGTGATCGAGAAGAAGATGTTCTCGAACACCGAGGAGTTGCTGCCCGTCATCAGCTTCAACGCCAAGAGCAGCGCCGACGAGATGAAGAAGCACGAGGATTTCGTCAACCGCATGGTGCAGAAGGGCTACACCGCCAAGCAGGTGCGCCTGCTGTGCGAGTGGTACCTGCGCGTGCGCAAGAGCTCATGATGAGCTGACAAGGAGTTCCGGCCGTGGCCATGCTGCAGCAGATCATCGACCGCCGGCTGTCGGGGAAGAACAAATCCATCGGCAACCGCGAGCGTTTCCTGCGGCGCTACCGCGAGCAGATCGGCGAGGCCGTGCGCCGCGCCGTCAGCGGCCGCAACATCCGCGACCTCGAGCAGGGCGAGGACATCACGCTGCCCAAGCGAGATGTGTCCGAACCGGTGTTCGGCCACGGCCCCGGCGGCGACCGCGAGTATGTGCACCCGGGCAACCGCGAATACGTCAAGGGCGACCGCATCGAGCGGCCGCAGGGCGGCGGCGGCGGCAAGGGAAGCGGCTCGCAGGCCGGCGACGGGGAAGGCGGCGAGGACGACTTCGTCTTCCGCCTCACCAAGGAAGAGTTCATGCGGGTCTTCTTCGAGGACCTCGCGCTGCCCCACCTGGTCCGCACCCAGCTGGCCGAAGTGCCCGAATGGAAGAGCCAGCGCGCCGGCTTCACCCAGGATGGCATGCCCACCAACCTGCACGTCGTGCGCTCCATGCGCGGCGCGCTGGCGCGGCGCATCGCCCTGGGAGGCGACTCGCGGCGCGAGATCCGCGAACTCGAGGCCCACCTCCTGCACCTGAAGCGCAGCCCGCGCGCCGCCGATGCACTGGTGCAGCGCGAGATCCGCGACACCGAGGCCAAGATCGAGGAACTCAAGGCCAAGGCCAAGCACATCCCCTATCTGGACCCGATCGACCTGCGCTACCGCAATCGCGTCAAGGTGCCGATCCCCTCGGCCAAGGCCGTGATGTTCTGCCTGATGGACGTCTCCGGTTCGATGGACGAGGCGCGCAAGGACATGTCCAAGCGCTTCTTCATGCTGCTGTATCTGTTCCTGACACGGCACTACGAGAAGATCGAGCTGGTCTTCATTCGCCACCACACCCAGGCCAGCGAAGTGAGCGAGGAAGAGTTCTTCCACGCCACCGAGACCGGCGGCACCGTGGTCTCCAGTGCGCTCACGCTGATGCACGAGATCGTCCGCGCGCGCTTTCCCAGCAACGAGTGGAACATCTACGGCGCTCAGGCCAGCGACGGCGACAACTGGCACCAGGACAGCGGCCGCTGCCGCGAGCTGCTGGCCGACCAGTTGCTCCCGCTGGTGCGCTACTACGCTTACGTGCAGGTGGCGGACGCCGAGCAGAACATGTGGGAGGAGTACAGCCAGCTGGTCGAATCTCACAAGAACTTCGCGATGCGCAAGGTCGCCGATGCGGCGGACATCTACCCGGTGTTCCGCGACCTGTTCAAGAAAGAGAGGGGGACCGCGTGAACGCCATGAAACGAGAACCGCTGCCGAGCCCCTCGGACTGGACCTTCGACCTCATCGAGCGCTACCACAGCGAGATCGCCCGCGTGGCGCGCGGCTACAAGCTGGACACCTACGCCAACCAGCTCGAGATCATCACGGCCGAGCAGATGATGGATGCCTATGCCTCGGTGGGCATGCCGGTGATCTACCGCCACTGGTCCTACGGCAAGCAGTTCATCTCGACCGAGAAGAACTACCGGCGCGGGCACATGGGCCTGGCCTACGAGATCGTCATCAATTCCGACCCCTGCATCGCCTACCTGATGGAAGAGAACACCATGGCGATGCAGGCCCTGGTGATCGCCCACGCGGCCTACGGGCACAACAGCTTCTTCAAGGGCAACTACCTGTTCAAGATGTGGACGGATGCCTCGTCCATCATCGACTACCTGGTCTACGCCCGGAACTACATCAGCGAGTGCGAGGAGCGGCACGGCCTGTCGGCCGTCGAAGACCTGCTGGATTCCTGCCACGCACTGATGAATCACGGCGTCGACCGCTACCGCCGTCCGCAGCGCCTGTCCCTGAGCCAGGAGCAGGCACGCCGCGAGGATCGCGAGCACCACCTGCAGCAGCAGGTCAACGACCTCTGGCGCACCCTGCCGCGGCGCGCCGGCCGCACCGCGGATGAAGAAGAGGCGTCCAAGCGCTTCCCCTCCGAGCCGCAGGAGAACCTGCTCTACTTCATCGAGAAGAATGCACCATTGCTGGAGCCCTGGCAGCGCGAAGTGGTGCGTATCGTGCGCAAGATCGGGCAGTACTTCTATCCGCAGCGCCAGACCCAGGTCATGAACGAAGGCTGGGCCACCTTCTGGCACTACACCCTGCTCAACACCTTGTACGACGAGGGCCTGCTGGCCGACGGCTTCATGATGGAGTGGCTGCAGTCGCACACCAACGTGGTGTTCCAGCCGCCGGTCGGCCACCGCGCCTACAGCGGCATCAATCCCTATGCGCTGGGCTTCGCCATGTACACCGACCTGCGGCGCATCTGCGAGAACCCCACCGAGGAAGACCGGCGGTGGTTCCCCGACCTGGCCGGCTCGCCCTGGCTGCAATCGCTGGACTACGCGATGCGCAACTTCAAGGACGAGAGCTTCGTCGGCCAGTTCCTCTCGCCAAAGCTCATGCGCGACTTCCGCTTCTTCTCGATCCGCGACAAGGAAAGCGAGCCGGAACTCGAGGTGTCGGCCATTCACGATGACAGCGGCTACAAGCAACTGCGGGAGTCGCTGTCGCGCCAGTACGACCTCAACCACCGCGAGCCCAACATCCAGGTCTGGAGCGTCAACCTGCGCGGCGACCGCGCCCTGACCTTGCGCCACACCCAGCACAATGACCGCCCGCTGCACGACGACGCCCAGGAAGTGCTCAAGCACGTCGCCCGGCTCTGGGGCTTCGATGTGCACCTCGAGAGCGTCGACAGCCAGGGCCGGGTGAGCCACCGCAAGGTGGCTGGGCCGCAAGCGGCCTAGTGTTGAGCCAAGAGCAGCGCGCCGGGCAATCTGGACGTGTCGCAGCCGCCCACCGCAGATCCGCAACGGTGCCTGGTGCGCTGCATGCGTGCTAGCGACGCGTTCGCTGCTCGCGATTGATTTCCTTGGAGACGATCCCGGCCAGGACGGCGAACTGGTCGGCATGCATGCTCAGGATGTCGTCAAGCGTGACGATCCCGACGAGCCTTCCGCCATGGTCGACCACTGGAAGGCGCCTCACACCATGCAGGCGCATGCGGTCCATGGCATCGAGCACATCTTCGTCGGCGTTGGCGATCACGAGATGCGAACTCATGATGGTCGATACCGGGGTTTTGCCCATGTCGACTTCGTTGACCAAGGCCTCGAGCACGATGTCACGGTCCGTGACGATGCCGGCGGGCGTTCGTTCGCCGGTTGGATCATCGACGACGACCACGTCACCTGTGTGATGCTTGCGCATCGTGCAGGCGGCTTCGAAGATGCTGGCATTCCTGCCGCAGGCGGCAACATCCAGTGTGCAAATGTCCTTGACAAGCATCTTGGCTCCTTTGGTGTGCGTGGATAGGCAGGCCGTTTTGGACGTTCAAAGCGAGAGCGTGCGGGCGAGGTCGAGCAGGTCCGGCTCGAGCGGCTTCTTGCGTCCAACGGACTCAGCCAGCGGCTCGGCAACGATGCACCCCGCACGGATGCCGACCAGGACACCGGTCCGCCCCTCTGCCAGGTGCATGACCGCCGCGGCGCCCAGCCGAGTGGCCAGCAGACGGTCCGTCATGCCCGGAGCGCCGCCGCGCTGCACATGTCCGAGCCGGCATAGACGCAGGTCGAAACCCAATGGCGTATCCGATCGCCCGAGACAGGAAGCCAACGCGTCGACGTTGTACTTCGCTCCTTCGGCGACGACCACGATGGCATGGCTCTTCCCGCGTGCCCATGTCGCCCGAATCTCTGCGGCCACCTGTACGGGGCTTGTCTCGACCTCAGGCACGACGATGAACTCGGCTCCGCTCGCAATGCCCACATTGAGAGCAATAAAGCCCCCATCGCGCCCCATGACCTCGACCAGGAACACGCGTCCGTGGGAAGCAGCGGTGACGCGCAGACGGTCGACGGATTCCAGAGCCACGTCCACGGCGGTAGTGGCGCCTATGGTGACGTCGAATCCGGCGATATCGTTGTCGATGGTGGAGGTGAGCCCCACGACCGACTGGCCGTTGCCCGACAAGGCGGCGGCACCCGCCTGGGAGCCACCGCCGCCAATCACGACGAGGTGCTCGATGCCCCGTTCCCGCAGCTGGCGCAGGGCCGCCTGCTGACCCTGGCCGGTCTTGAGCTCCTGGCATCGAGTGGTGCCCAGTATCGTGCCGCCGCGCTCCATGATGCCACCGACATCTCGAGAGCCCAACGGGACGAGATCGCCGGCCATGAGGCCCGTGTAGCCGTGCCTGACGCCGAAGGTCTGGAATCCCCTCGAGATCCCCGCGCGTACAACGGCGCGGATCGCTGCGTTCATCCCAGGCGCGTCACCGCCGCTCGTCAGCACGGCCAGCCGCTTCATGGGCGCAAATCCGAAGCGGAGTTCTTGGCGGGCGCGACGCGTCCCTCGCCCCCCGCGCGCACGTGCAACTTATCGATGAAGTCGGCGGCCGCCGAGACGCGCCGCACCGCACACTCCACCGCTGCCTTCTGCGCAGCGTCGGCCAGTTCACCAGTGAGCGTGACCACTCCACCTTCCACGCGCACATCGATCGATGCGGTACAGGCTATCGGATCCCAGTTCAGCGCTTCAAAAATCTCGTGCCTCAATTCGACGTCGGGATTCATGGGAATCTCTCCACGTTTTGATCAATGGCCCACTCTAGGACGATAAACGGCGAGCTCGCTTGCGATGGATCAATCCCTACGCATTCCGGCCCCACTGCCGGCGTGCGAGTGCGAAAGCATGCACCGAACCGGGCGGACGCCTGCCGAATCCGCTCATCGAGCGCCGCGACCGATGCCGACTACCAAACCACGAGGTCGGTATGCCCGAATCCCTTCGTGTAGTCGAGAACGGAGACGACTTCCGGAACGATGCGGAAAAGGGCGACCTGCTCCGGCGTCGGCATCTTCATTTGCGTCATCGAAGGCGGGGCATCCGGATACTTCAAGGGCAGCATGCGCAGCACCTTCTCGGCTTCTGCCCGATCGCTGACTCGGTGGGCTCTCGCCGCCATCGACAGGCCGGTGATCGACATGATGTCTGGCGTGTCGTGATCGATGGTGATCGAGACGCGGTTGTCCTGCGCGATGTTCCTGGCTTTCTGGCTCTCCAGGCCGCAAAGGAACCATAGCGTGAGGTCCTCGTTCACGTAGCCGACCGTGGTTGCCTGCGGCCAGCCGTCCGGCCGCAGCGTCGCGATGGTCATGATCCGGTGAGCGTCCAGCAGACCCTGGATCTTGCGTTTGGTTGTGTCGTCCACGGGACCTCCAAGCGTGTTGTCGCCGGACCAGTCTAGCGGTGGCGGGAGGACGGCCATTTGATGCGGATCAAGCGGCGAGGGGGACGCGCAGCACGTTGTGCAACGGCTTGTGATTTGCGACAGGACACCAGCTAGGGCAGCTTCAGGCTGGAGCGCGCCGCCAGTGCGCGTTCGCGCGCATGGCAATCCTCGATGTGGTCGTTGACCAGGCCCATCGCCTGCATGAAGGCGTAGACCGTGGTCGGACCGACGAAGCTCCAGCCCCTCTTCTTCAGGTCCTTGGACATCGCCACCGACTCCGGCGAAGTGGTCATGGTCCTGAGCGCCTCGTGGGTCATGCGCCTGGGCCGGGAGGCCGGATCGGGCTCGAAGCGCCAGGCATAGACGGCCAGCGAACCGAATTGCTCGCGCAACGCCAGCACCCGCTGCGCATTGTTGATGGCCGACTCGATCTTTCCGCGATGCCGCACGATGCCCGCATCGCCGAGCAGGCGCTCGACGTCCTTCGGTCCGAAGCGGGCCACGCGCTCGGCATCGAACTGCGCGAAGGCACTCCGGAAGGCTTCGCGCTTGTTGAGGATGGTGAGCCAGCTCAGGCCGGCCTGGAAGCCTTCGAGGCAGAGCTTCTCGAACAGGCGCCGGTCGTCGGTGACCGGGAATCCCCATTCGTTGTCGTGGTAGTGCTGGTAGGCCGTGGTGGATTCGCACCAGCGGCAGCGCAGCGCACCATCTTCTCCAGTGAACAGCCCCTGACGGTCCGGGCTCATCGACTCCCCTTTCTCACTCGCTCACCCGCACCAGCGCCTCGATCGCCAACCCGTAGCCCTTGACGCCGAAGCCGACGATGATCCCGCGCGCCGCCGGGGAGATGTAGGAGTGGTGGCGGAACTCCTCGCGCGCATGCACGTTCGAGATGTGCAGCTCGACCAGCGGCACGCTCGCGCCCTTGATCGCATCGTGAAGCGCGATCGAGGTGTGCGTGTACGCGCCCGGGTTCATCACCACGCCCAGCATGCGGGCGGCGGCCACTTCGCGGCCCGCCTCGTGGATCCAGTCGATCAGCTGGCCCTCGTGGTTCGACTGGCGGCACTCGATGTCTACGCCCAGCTTCGCGCCCGCCTCCGCACACAGGCGCTCGACGTCGGCCAAGGTTTCGTAGCCGTACTGCCCAGGTTCGCGGGTGCCGAGCAGGTTGAGATTGGGACCATTGAGGACGAGGATCTTTTTCATGGGCCGTTTGTAGCAGGTGTTGGCGGCCCCGGGGTAGCGCTCCTGGTGCGAATGCGTCAGCGTTCTATGGCATAAAGTGATGCGCGAACCCCTCCCGATATCTCCTCACTCTTGCCCCTGCCCATGAAAACCAAAGCCGCCGTCGCCTGGAAATCAGGTCAACCGCTCAGCATCGAAACCGTCGACCTCGACGGCCCAAGGTTCGGCGAGGTGCTGGTCGAGATCAAGGCCACCGGCATCTGCCACACCGACTACTACACCCTCTCCGGCGCCGACCCCGAAGGCATCTTCCCCGCCATCCTCGGGCACGAAGGCGCCGGCATCGTGGTCGACGTCGGCCCCGGCGTGACCTCGCTGAAGAAGGGCGACCACGTCATTCCGCTGTATACGCCCGAATGCCGGCAGTGCAAGTTCTGCCTCTCGCGCAAGACCAACCTCTGCCAGCTGATCCGCGGCACGCAAGGCAAGGGGCTGATGCCCGATGCGACCAGCCGCTTCAGCCTCGACGGCAAGCCCATCTTCCATTACATGGGCACGAGCACGTTCAGCAACTACACCGTGGCGCCCGAGATCTCGATGGCCAAGATCCGCGAGGACGCCCCTTTCGACAAGGTCTGCTACATCGGCTGCGGCGTCACCACCGGCATCGGCGCGGTGATCTTCACCGCCAAGGTGGAGGCCGGCGCCAACGTGGTGGTGTTCGGCCTGGGCGGCATCGGCCTGAACGTGATCCAGGGCGCGAAGATGGTGGGTGCCGACAAGATCATCGGCGTCGACCTGAACCCTGCGCGCGAAGCCATGGCGCGCAAGTTCGGCATGACGCACTTCCTGAACCCGAAGGAACACGCCAACATCGTCGACGCCATCGTGCAGCTGACCGATGGCGGCGCGGACTACAGCTTCGAATGCATCGGCAACACGCAGGTGATGCGACAGGCGCTGGAGTGCACGCACAAGGGCTGGGGCCGCAGCATCATCATCGGCGTGGCCGAGGCCGGCGCCGAAATCAGCACCCGCCCCTTCCAGCTGGTGACCGGCCGCAAGTGGGAGGGCTCGGCTTTCGGCGGGGCGCGCGGACGCACCGACGTGCCGAAAATCGTCGACTGGTACATGGAGAACAAGATCAACATCGATGACCTGATCACCCACACCATGCCGTTGGAAGACATCAACAAGGGCTTCGACCTGATGAAGCGCGGCGAGTCGATCCGCGGCGTGGTGCTGTACTGACCGCGCTCGCGATGACGACGAGGACACCGCGTCGCCAAGTCCGGTCGAAACCGATCGCCCCTGGAAACGAGCGGCGCTGTTGGCACCGGTACTCGCACGCCCGCCCGTTCGGCGGCCCGCACCGGCACCAAGTGATACCAGTCGGCGGCCACAGCCTGCCACAAGAAGAACCGCAGGACCTCGCCCGCGCCGTCCTCGAACCGGCAAGACCATGAGCCCAGGCATCCGCACGCTTTCCGAACACCGCTGCTTCGGTGGCACACAAGGCTTTCACGAACACGACGCACGCGAGATCGGCCTGCCGATGCGCTTCTCGGTCTTCCTGCCGCCGCAGGCGCGACAAGGCCCGGTGCCGGCCCTCATGTACCTCGCGGGGCTGACCTGCAACGAGGAGACCTTCATGGTCAAGGCCGGCGCCCAGCGGCTGGCGGCCGAGCTCGGCCTGGCCCTGATCGCATCCGACACCAGCCCGCGCGGCGCCCATGTGGCCGGCGAGAGCGACAACTGGGACTTCGGCGTCGGCGCCGGCTTCTACCTCGACGCCACGCAGGCGCCATGGGCCACGCACTGGCGCATGGAAAGCTGGATCGTCCACGAGTTGCTGCCGCTGCTGGGCGGGCATTTCCCCATCGATATCCATCGGCTGGGCATCTTCGGCCATTCGATGGGCGGGCACGGCGCTCTGACGCTGGCGCTGCGCCATCCGGGCCGCTTCGCCTCGCTCTCGGCCTTCGCGCCGATCTGCGCGCCCACCGAGTGCCCGTGGGGCGAGAAGGCCTTCGGCGGCTACCTCGGCCCCGACCGCGAGCAATGGCTGGCGCACGATGCGAGCGCGCTGATGCAGTCGCAGACAGCTGCACCTTATCCCGCCGGCATCCTCGTCGACCAGGGCCTGGCCGACAAATTCCTGGCCGACCAGTTGCACCCGCACCGGCTCGAAGCCGCCTGCCGCGCCGTCGGCCAGCCGCTGACGTTGCGCCGGCACGAGGGCTACGACCACGGCTACTACTTCGTGCAGAGCTTCGTGGCGGACCACCTGGCGCACCACGCCCGGACCCTGCGGGCCTGAGGCGCGGCCGGCCCTGCCAGGAGATCAGGCTGTCAGCCAGGACCTGGCCTCTTTCACCAGCTCGGGCAGCGGCGCGCTCGCATCCACGGTCAGGACGCCCACCTCTCCCGTTGGCGGCTCGAGGGTGGCGAACTGGTCCGCAACCAGGCTGGGCGAAAAAAAGTGCCCGGCGCCGCGCGCGGCGACCCGGCGCTCGGCCTCTTCGCGCGACAGGTCCATGAAGACGAACAGCAGCTCCGACACTGCGGCACGCAGCCGCTCGCGGTAGGCCCGCTTGAGCGCCGAGCAGCTCAGCACCGCGCCTCGAGGATGCGCGGCGAGCGTCGCGGCCAGGGTGTTCAGCCAGCCTGCGCGGTCTTCGTCGGTGAGCGCGATGCCCGCACGCATCTTGCTCACGTTCTCGGGCGAATGAAAGTCGTCGCCTTCGATCAGCGGCAGGCCCAGCTCGCGGGCCAGCGCGGCCCCGAGGCTGGACTTGCCGCAGCCCGAAACGCCCATCACCACGAGCCAGCGTGAAGGGTTCTGCGATGAAGATAGGTAAAGCTCGGTCATTGGAACTATTGTCTTGCCATCTCTCTTTATGATGGCGCCGTTCTCGCCGGAAGTAACAAGCCGTGTCCATGGTTTCGCTGGCTCTGCGCCGCCCCTACACCTTCATCGTGATGGCGATGCTGATCGTGCTGGCCACGCCTTTCGTGCTGGCGCGCATGGCCACGGACATCTTCCCGGACATCAACATCCCGGTCCTGAGCATCATCTGGAACTACGGCGGCCTGCCGGCCCAGGAGATGGGACAGCGCATTGCCGGCCAGACCGAGCGCGGCCTCACCACCACGGTGAGCGACATCGAGCACATCGAATCGCAGTCGTTGGCCGGCGTGAGCGTCATCAAGATCTTCTTCCAGCCCACGGCCAACATCGAGACCGCGATCGCCCAGACGGTCGCCTCGGTGCAGACCCAGGTGCGCCAGCTGCCGCCGGGGATCACGCCGCCGCTGGTGATCAAGTACTCGGCCTCCAGCATCCCGGTGATCCAGCTGGCGCTGTCGAGCAGCGAGCGGCCGGAGAACGCGCTCTTCGACTCGGCCATCAACCAGTTGCGGCCGCAGCTCATCACCATTCCCGGCGTGGCCATCCCCTTTCCCTATGGCGGCAAGAACCGGGTGATCTCGGTGGACCTCGATACCCAGGCCCTGCAGGCGCGCGGGCTCTCGCCGGCCGAGGTGGTGAACGCAGTCAACGCGCAGAACCTGATCCTGCCTTCGGGCACCGCCAAGTTCGGCGCCACCGAGTACAGCGTGAGGATGAACGGCTCGCCCGAGGTGCTGGCCGGCCTCAACGACCTGCCGGTGCGCACCGCGGGCGGCGCCACCACGTACCTGCGCGACGTGGCCTACGTGCGCGACGGCTTCCAGCCGCAGACCAACATCGTGCGGCAGGACGGCGTGCGCGGCGTGCTGCTGTCGGTGATCAAGAACGGCGCCGCCTCCACGCTGGACATCGTCTCCAACCTGCGCACACTGCTGCCGGTGGCGCAGCAGGGCATGCCGGCCGACATCAAGGTCACGCCGCTGTTCGACCAGTCGCTCTTCGTGAAGGCGGCCGTGCAGGGCGTGGTGCTCGAAGCCGTCATCGCCGCACTGCTGACGGCCGCGATGGTGCTGATCTTCCTTGGCAACTGGCGCAGCACGCTGATCATTGCGGCCACCATCCCGCTGTCGATCCTGGCGTCTATCCTAGTGCTCTACGCGCTCGGCGAGACGCTCAACCTGATGACGCTGGGTGGGCTCGCGCTGTCGGTCGGCATCTTGGTCGACCAGGCGATCGTGACCATCGAGAACATCGAGCGCCACCTGCACATGGGCACGCCGCTCCATGAGGCGATCATGGTCGGCGCCGGGGAGATCGGCACGGCGGCCTTCGTCTCCACGCTGTGCATCTGCATCGTCTTCGTGCCGATGTTCTTCCTTTCGGGCGTGGCGCGCTTCCTGTTCGTGCCGCTGGCCGAGGCCGTGGTGTTCGCGATGCTGGCCTCCTACATCCTGTCGCGCACGCTGGTGCCGACGCTGGTGATGCTGCTGATGGGACGCGTGCAGGCCCATGGCCCCGCTGCCGGCCGTGCCACGCCGAGCCTGCTGCAGCGGCTCTACGGCAGCTTCGACCGGCGCTTCGAGCGCGTGCGCCGCGCCTACACACTGGTGCTGTCGGCGCTGCTGTCCAGGCGCGGGCCGTTCATCGCGCTCTTTCTCGGCTTCTGCCTGCTGTCCTGCCTGCTGTACCCGGTGCTGGGCCGCGACTTCTTCCCCAGCGTGGACGCCGGCCAGATCCGCCTGCACATGCGCGCGCCCACCGGCACCCGCATCGAGGAAACCGCGCGGCTCGCCGACCAAGTGGAAGCGGCGATCCGCGAGCTGGTGCCGAAGGACCAACTCGAGACCATCCTCGACAACCTCGGCGTGCCCAACAGCGGCATCAATCTCTCGTACAGCAATGCCGGCACCATCGGCACATTGGACGGCGAGATCCTGCTCTCGCTGCGGGAGGGGCACCGGCCCACGGAGGAATTCGTCTCGCTGCTGCGCGCGGAGCTGCCCAGGCGCTTCCCCGGCATCGAGTTCTTCTTCCAGCCGGCAGACATCGTCACGCAGATCCTCAACTTCGGCCTGCCGGCAGCCATCGACGTGCAGTTCAGCGGCAACGACCTGGCCGGCAATTCGCAGCGCGCCGCGGAGCTGGTCAAGGCCATCCGCAAGATCCCCGGCGCGGTCGACGCCCACGTGCACCAGCGCCTGGACGCGCCCAGCCTCAGCCTGCAGATGGACCGCACGCGGCTGCAGCAGGTCGGGCTGACCGCACAGAACGTGGGCCAGAACGTACTGATCGCACTGTCGGGCAGCTCGCAGACGGCGCCCGCCTTCTGGCTCAATCCGCAGAACGGCGTGGTCTACAACGTCGCGGTGCAGACGCCGCAGTACAAGGTCGACTCGCTCGACGCGCTGCTCAACATCCCCGTTTCCGGCTCGGGCGCCAATGCCGGGCCGCCGCAGTTGCTGGGCAACCTGGTCGAGGCCGAGGCGGCGCGACAACCCTCCGTGGTCTCGCGCTACAACATCGCGCCGGTGGTCGACGTGTACGTCAGCGTGCAGGGCACCGATCTCGCGAGCGTCGCGGCCGAGGTCAGGAAGCTCGTCGACGAGGTGCGGCCCAAGCTGTCGCGCGGCAGCCAGGTCACGATCCGCGGCCAGGTGCAGACGATGCAGACCTCCTTCCTCGGGCTGGGGGTGGGGCTCGCGATGGCCGTGGTGCTGGTGTACCTGCTGATCGTGGTCACCTTCCAGTCCTGGCTGGATGCCGCGATCATCATCACCGCGCTGCCCGCGGCGCTGGCCGGCATTGCCTGGATGCTGTTCCTCACCGGCACCACGCTCAGCGTGCCGGCGCTGACCGGCGCGATCATGACCATGGGCGTGGCCACGGCCAACAGCATCCTGCTGGTGTCCTTCGCGCGCGAGCGGCTGTCGGCCGGCGTGCCGCCGCTGTCGGCCGCGCTCGAAGCGGGCGCCACCCGCATTCGGCCGGTGCTGATGACGGCGCTGGCGATGATCATCGGCATGATCCCGATGGCGCTGGGCCTGGGCGAAGGCGCGGAGCAGAACGCGCCGCTGGGCCGCGCCGTGATCGGCGGCCTGCTGTTCGCGACCGTGTCCACCCTCTTCTTCGTGCCGGCCGTCTATGCCGGCATCCACAGCCGCCGGGCCCATCGCAAGGCGGCACGCGAAGCCGAAGCCACCGCATCGCCGTTGCAGAGCGCAACGCCGCAGGAGAGTTGAGACCATGACCGAGCAACGCCATGCGGCATTGGCCATCCACGCCATCGCCGCCGACGAGCAAGGCGAGCATCACGAGCTGTTGCGGCGGCGCCAGATCGTGCGGCGCACGCGCATCGCCGTCCTGATCGTGCTGGTGCTGCTGGCCATCGGCGCCGCGCGCACGGTGTTCGTGCGCATGGCCAACGCCCGCGCGCTCGAAGCCTCCTCCACGGAACTCGCGAAGCAGTACGTGAAGACCGCGCTGCCGCAGACGGCCGCCGCCGGCCAGACGCTCGCGCTGCCGGGCACGTTGCAGGGCTTCGTGCAGGCGCCCATCTCGGCGCGCGCCAGCGGTTATCTCAAGCGCTGGACCCGGGACATCGGCAGCCAGGTGCAGAAAGGCGATCTGCTGGCGGAAATCGAGACGCCGGAGATCGACCAGCAGCTGTCGCAGGCGATCGCCGCGCGGCAGCAGGCCGCCTCCAGCCTGGAGCTGGCGAAGAGCACCGTCGCGCGCTGGGAGAACCTGCGCAAGAAAGACGTGGTCTCGCAGCAGGACCTGGACGAGCGGCGCAGCGGCCTCGCGCAGGCCACGGCCAACGTGGCGGCGGCGGATGCCAACGTGCAGCGGCTGCGCCAGACCGAAGGCTTCAAGCGGATCGTCGCCCCCTTTGCCGGCGTGATCACGCGGCGCAACGTCGACGTCGGCGACCTGATCGACGCGGGCGGCAGCCGGCCGCTGTTCCTGCTTGCGCAGACCGATCCGCTGCGCGTGTACATCAACGTGCCGCAGGCCTATGCGCAGCTGGTCAAGACCGGCCAGGCGGTGCTCGTGACGCAGGCGGAGCTGCGCGGCCAGAGCTTCAAGGGCGAGGTGGCGCGCACCTCGGGCGCGATCGACACCGCCACGCGGATGATGCAGGTCGAGGTCGCGCTGCCGAACCCCGAGGGCTTGCTTCTGCCGGGCGCCTACGTCCAGGTTTCGCTGCCGCTGGCGGCCAGCCGCGCGCTCAGCATCCCGGCCAATGCGCTGCTGTTCCGCGCCGAGGGCACGCGCGTCGCCACGGTCGATGCCGAAGGGCACGTGCACCTGCGCACGGTCAATCTCGGGCGCAATTACGGAGAGACCGTCGAGGTGCTGGGCGGCATCACGGCCAGCGACCGGCTGATCCTGAATCCCCCGGACTCATTGGCCGACGGCGATGTGGTGGCCGTGGCCAAGGAACCCGCGTGAAGATGCGTCTCGCGGGCACGGCCGCCGCCGCGCTGTTCCTCGCTGCCTGCGCGGCCGGCCCCGACTACAAACCGCCCGCGTTGGAGCTGCCGGTGCGATGGCAGCTCGAGGAACCCTGGCGAGAGGCCGTGCCCGGCGATGCGCTCGACAAGGGCCCCTGGTGGCAGCGCTTCGGCGATTCCCAGCTCGATGGCCTGCAACAGCAGGCGCTGCGCAACAGCCCCAACCTGACGCTGGCCAGCGCGCGGCTCGCCCAGGCGCGCGCCATGCTGTCGGCGGCCGATGCTGCGCGCTCTCCGCAGCTGGGCCTGGGCGCGCGTGCCTCGCGGCTCAGGATCTCCGCCAACCGCCCGCTCACCAACTACGCGACGCAGAACTTCGCGACGGTGCAGAACGACTTCGCGCTCTCGCTCAACGCCAGCTACGAGCTCGACCTCGCCGGCCGCGTGCAGCGCTCGGTCGAGGGCGCAACCGCATCCGCGGCGCAGTTGGCGGCCGACCTGGAGAACACGCGCCTGCTGCTCACCACCGACCTGGCCTCGGCCTACTTCAACCTGCGCGCCACCGACACCGAGCTCGACGTGCTGTCGCGCTCCATCGCGCTGCAGCGCCGCGCGCTGGAGCTGGTGACGGCGCGCCACGATCTCGGTGCCGTCTCCGGGCTGGACGTGGCGCAGCAGCAGGCCCTGCTCGACAGCACGCTGGCGCAGGTCGACCTGCTGAAGAAGCAGCGCGCGCAGTACGAGCATGCGCTCGCCACGCTGAGCGGCACGCCGGCACCCACCTTTGCGCTGGCGCCCGACCTGCGCCCCATCGTGCCGCCGGCCATCCCGCTCGGCGTGCCCTCGGAAGCGCTGGAGCGCCGGCCCGATGTCGCCTCGGCGGAGCGCGCGATGGCCGCGGCCAATGCGCAGATCGGCGTGGCGACCGCGGCCTTCTACCCCAGCGTCATGCTGGTGCCGATGGTGGGCGTGGACAGCCGCATGGTCGAGCGCTTGTTCGATGCGCCCAGCCTGCTGTGGTCGGTGGGCGTCTCGGCCACGCAGGTGCTGTTCGACGGCGGACGCCTGCGCGCCAACGTCGACTTCGCGCAGGGCGGCTACGACGCCACCGTGGCCAACTACCGGCGCGTGGTGCTGACGGCCATGCAGGAGGCGGAGGACGGCATCTCCGGCCTGGCCGCGCTGGACCGCGCGGTGACGCAGTCGCTCGCCGCCGTCGATTCGGCGCGCCGCGTGCTCGACATGGCAACCAGCCGCTACGAGGGCGGCGCCTCGACCTACCTCGACGTGATCAGTGCGCAGCAGTCGCTGCTGTCGGCCGAGCGACAGGCCGCGCAGTTGCAGGGCCAGCGCCTGCAGACTTCGGTCTTCCTCGTGAAGGCCCTGGGCGGCGACTGGTGCGGGGTCGCGTCACGCAGCGCAGCGGCCGAAGCCGACGCTAGAACAGGCTGCCCTGCCCCGCTGCGCCGGGTGGCCGGAACGCGCTGAGGTCGAGCGCGATGCGCTCGCGGTTGAAGCCCAGGCGCTGCGTCGCCTTCTCGAAGCGCTGGCGGATCAGCTCGGCCCACAGGCCGGTGCCGACCATGCGGGTACCGAAGTTGGCGTCATAGTCCTTGCCGCCGCGCATCTCGTGGATGCGCGCCATGATGCGGCCGGCGCGCTGCGGGTAGTGGAGCTCCAGCCACTGCTTGAAGAGGGGCGCCACCTCCCAGGGCAGGCGGATCACGGTGTAGAAGGCGCTGCGCGCGCCGGCCTCCCACGCGGCTTCGAGCACCTTCTCCATGTCCTCGGTGACGAAGGGAATCTGCGGCGCTACGCTCACGCCTACCGGCACGCCTGCCTCGGCCAGCGTGCGCACCGTGCGCAGCCGCCGGTGCGGCGCGGCAGCGCGCGGCTCGAGCTTGCGCGCCAGCTCGCCGTCGAGCGTGGTGATGGTCACGTACACCGCAGCCAGGTGCTCCGCTGCCATCGGCGCGATCACGTCGAGGTCCCGTTCGACGGCGCTGGACTTGGTGACCAGGCCGAAAGGATGACGCACTTCCTGGAGCAGCTCGATCACCGATCGCGTGAGGCGCAGCTCCCGCTCGATCGGCTGGTAGCAATCGGTCGCGGTGCCGATCGCCAGATGCTGTGGCCTGTAGCTTCGCCGGCCCAGCTCAGCGCGCAGCACCTCCACGATGTTGCGCTTGGCGATCAGCTTGGTCTCGAAGTCCAGGCCGGGCGAGAGGTTGAGGTAGCTGTGGGTCGGCCGCGCGAAGCAGTAGATGCAGCCGTGCTCGCAACCGCGATAAGGATTGATCGAGCGGTCGAAATGGACGTCGGGCGAGTCGTTCTCGCTCAGCACCGACTTCACGTCTTCGAAGCGCACCTCGGTCTGCAAGGGCGGCAGCGGCTCGCCGGCCCCCTCTTCGAGCGTGCCCCAGCCGTCGTCGAAGGGATCGCGCGCGTCGCGCTCGAAGCGGTGGGGCAGCCGGGTCGCGGCACCGCGGCCCTTGATCGCGTGGAGGGGAATGAAAGCATCGGGCATGGTCTTTCACCTCTGTACTGGATAAATATCCAGTATTCCACCAATCCACGCTTCGTGCACGATGGGCCGTTTGGCCAAGGGAGGTCCGACCGCGGAGGCTCAGAATGTCGGACTTGCGCACGCGCTCGGTAGACTGCCCCGGATGATGCCCGCACCCACCTCGCTCGACGCCTTCCTGCACGCAATTCCCAAGGCCGAGCTGCACTGCCACCTGTTCGGCACCGTTCGCCACGGCACCTTCGCGGCGCTCAATCGCCGCGCCGGAGCACCGCTGGCCGAGCAGGAGGTCGAGGACTTCTACACGCGCGGCGAGAAGCCCGTCGGCGTGCTGCGCGTGCTGCGCGCGCTCGATGCCCACCTGGTGCGCACGCCCGACGACCTGCACCGCCTGGCCTTCGAGTACCTGGAAGACGCCGCGGCCCACCACGTGCGCTATAGCGAATTCTTCTGGAACCCGACCGGGACGGTGCATGCCTCGGGTATCGCCTACCGCGCAGCGCAGGAGGCGATCGTGCGCGCCATCCACGACGCCCATCGCGATTGCGGCATCACCGGCCGGCTGATCGCGGCCATCGACCGCGAGGCGAGCCCCGAGGCCGCAGTCCAGATGGTCGAATGGGTCACGGCGAACCGCTGCGAGGAAGTGATCGGCATCGGCATCGACTACCGCGAGGTCGATCGCCCGCCCGAGCTCTTCGTGCAGGCGTACCGCGACGCCAGGCGTGCCGGCCTCCGGACCACCGCCCACGCGGGCGAGTTCGGCATGCCCTGGACGAACGTGCGCACCGCGCTCGAGCTGCTGCAGGTCGACCGCATCGACCACGGCTACACGGTGGTGGACCAGCCCGCCTTCGCGCGCGAATGCGCCGAGCGCGGCGTGCTCTTCACCGTGGTGCCGACCAACTCCTACTACCTGCGCACGCTGCCGCCCGAGCGCTGGGCGCTGGACCACCCGATCCGCCGCATGCCCGGCCTGGGCCTGCGCATCCACCCCAACACCGACGATCCCACGCTGCACAAGGTCACCCCCACGCAGGCCTGGGCCATGATGGTCCGTGACTTCGGCTTCGGGCTGGACGACCTGCGCGGCTTCATGCTCAACGGCCTCGATGGCGCCTGGATCGACGACAGCACACGCCGCGACTGGCGCGCGACATGGAGCGCCGAGTTCGACGCGCTGCGCGCCCGGCTCGCCCCCGACATCCCCACCTCCGGAACCTGACCATGCCTTCGTTCAAGCCCCTGCTTCTCGCCTCTCTGCTTGCCGCCGCGCTCCCCGGCGCGGCCTTCGCCCAGCCTGCCTGGCCCGCCGCCAAGCCCATCACGCTGATCGTCCCCTACTCGGCTGGCGGCAGCGTGGACTTCAACGCGCGCCTGGTCGCCACCAAGCTCGGCGAGCGGCTCAAGCAGTCGGTGGTGATCGAGAACGTCACCGGCGCCGGCGGCGCCATCGGGGTGGGCAAGGCGGTCAGCGCGGCCCCTGACGGCTACACGCTGGTGGCAGGGCCGGACAGCGCGATCGCGATCGGCAGGCTGATCAATCCCGCGGCCTTCAAGTTCGATCCGCTGAAAGACCTGGCGCCGGTCGGCATGCTCAACACCGCGCCGATGGTGCTGGTGGCGCGGCCCGGGCTGCCCGTGCAGAACTACGCCGATTTCGTCAAGCTCGCCAAGGCAGCGCCCGGCAAGTACAACTACGCGACCTCCGGCGTGGGCACGGTGCTGCAGCTGGCGATGGAGCTGCTCAAGGAGCGCAGCGGCATCTTCGTGGCCCACGTGCCCTACCGCGGCGGCGCGCAGATCGCCACCGACGTGATCGGCAACCAGGTCGATCTGGCGATGCTGGTCAGCACCAGCGCCATTCCGCATGTGAACGGCGGCCGCCTGAAGGCACTGGGCGTGACGGGCAGCAAGCGGCTGGATGCCCTGCCCAATGTTCCGGCCTTCGACGAGATGCCCGGACTGAAAGGCTATTCGATGGTCAGCTGGACCGGCATCTTCGCGCCTGCGGCCACGCCGAGCGCGACGGTGAAGCGCCTCAATGAAGAGCTCAACGCGGTGCTGAAAGACCCCGAAGTGCGCAGCAAGCTGCAAGAGCAAGGCGCGCTGCCGGGCAGCGGCACGGCCGAGGAACTCGGCAAGTTCGTCCAGTCCGAGTACGCGCGCAACCAGAAGATCGTGCAGGCGGCGAACATCAAGGAGTGATGCGTGGGACAGCCTGTTCGGGAAAGTCGAAATGCAGCAGGTCTTCGCGTACCCCGAGCCTTGAATGCAAGCCGCGCCTCGCGGAAGCTCAGGAGGACTCGTCCTCGGCCGGCCAGTCGCGGATGTACGCCTTGAGCATCTTGTTCTCGAAGTTCTGGCTGTCGACCACCGCCTTGGCAACGTCGTAGAAGCTGATCACGCCCATCAGCATGCGCTTGTCCATCACGGGCATGTAGCGGGCATGGCGCTCGAGCATGATGCGGCGGATCTCGTCGAGGTCGGTCTCCAGGGTGCAGGTGACGGGATGGTCGTCCATGGCCTTGCGCACCAGCGTGCCGCCGACCTGGCCGCCGTTGCCCACGATGGCGACGATCACTTCGCGGAAGGTGAGCATGCCCACGAGGTCGCCATGCTCCATCACCACCAGCGAGCCGATGTCCTTGTCCGCCATGGTGTTGGCGGCTTCGGCCAGGGGTTCGTCGGGCGTGATGGTATAGAGCGTGTTGCCCTTCACGCGCAGGATGTCGCTGACTTTCATCGTGTTGCTCCTCGCTTGCTCGGCGTGCTGCCGAAATTGAATATAGCCCACAATGGCCGCCCATCCACAGGCCCACGTCACCGGCGCAGGCATTGCGCGCAACGGGGCATTGCAGAAACGATCCTGCTTCGAAAGGCTTCCATGCCCGGCTATTCCGACCCTGGCTTCGACACGCTGGCACTGCATGCCGGCGCTGCGCCCGATCCCGCCACCGGCGCACGCGCGGTGCCCATTCACCTGAGCACCTCCTTCGTCTTCGAATCGAGCGACCACGCGGCCGCGCTCTTCAACCTCGAGCGCGCGGGCCACGTGTACTCGCGCATCAGCAATCCGACCAACGCGGTGCTCGAGCAGCGCGTGGCGGCGCTCGAGGGCGGCATCGGCGCGATCGCCACGGCGAGCGGGCAGGCCGCGCTGCACCTGTCGATCGCGACGCTGATGGGCGCAGGCGCGCACATCGTCGCGAGCACGGCGCTCTACGGGGGCTCGCAGAATCTTCTGCATTACACGCTGCGGCGCTTCGGCATCCAGACCACCTTCGTCAAGCCCGGCGACCTCGACGGCTGGCGTGCCGCGATCCGGCCCGAGACCCGGCTGCTTTTCGGCGAAACCGTGGGCAACCCCGGTCTCGACGTGCTCGACATCCCCGCCGTCAGCGAGATCGCACATGCGGCCGGCGTGCCGCTGCTGGTGGACTCCACGCTGACCTCGCCCTACCTCATCAAGCCTTTCGACTGGGGGGCCGACCTGGTCTACCACTCGGCGACCAAGTTCCTCTCGGGCCATGGCACGGTGATCGGCGGCGTCGTGGTCGACGGCGGCAGCTTCGACTGGGAACGCTCGGGCCGCTTCTCCGAGCTGACCCAGGCCTACGAAGGCTTCCACAACATGGTGTTCAGCGAGGAGAGCACGGTGGGCGCCTTCCTGCTGCGCGCCCGCCGCGAAGGGCTGCGCGACTTCGGCGCCTCGATGAGCCCGCACACGGCCTGGCTGATCCTGCAGGGCATCGAGACCCTGCCGCTGCGCATGGAGCGCCACATCGACAACACGCAGAAGGTGGTGGAGTTCCTGGCCTCGCATCCGTTCGTCGCGCACGTGGGCCATCCGCTGCTCGCAACGCATCCCAGCCACGCCCTCGCCGGCAAGCTGCTGCGCCACGGCGCCAAGGGCGCGGGCGCGGTCTTCAGCTTCGACCTCAAGGGCGATCGGCAGCAGGGAAAGGTCTTCATCGAGGCGCTCAAGCTCTTCAGCCACCTCGCCAATGTCGGCGACTGCCGCAGCCTGGTGATCCATCCCGCAAGCACCACGCACTTCCGCATGACGGACGACGCACTGGCTGCGGCCGGCATCTCGCAGGGCACCATCCGGTTGTCGATCGGGCTGGAGGACCCGGCGGACCTGATCGACGATCTCAAGCGCGCACTGAAGGCCGCAGAGAAGGCAGGTGCGTGATGGACGTCCTGGTCAACGGCCACAAGGCCTACTGCTACACCGGCGGCAAGGCCTTCGATGCCGCCAAGCCGAGCGTGGTCTTCATCCACGGCGTGCTCAACGACCACAGCGTGTGGATCCTGCAGAGCCGCTGGTTCGCCCACCACGGCTGGAACGTGCTGGCGCTCGACCTGCCGGGCCATTGCAGGAGCGAGGGCCCGCCGCCCGCAAGCGTGGAGGAGGCAGCGCAGTTCGTGCTCGCGCTGCTCGACGCGGCCGGTATCGAGAAGGCGGCCCTGGTCGGCCACAGCTTCGGTTCGCTGATCGCGCTCGAGGCCGCGGCACGCGCGCCGCAGCGCATTACGCGGCTGGCGCTGGTCGGCACCGCCTACCCGATGAAGGTCTCGCCGGCACTGCTCGAGGGCGCGCTGAACGATCCGCAGCGCGCCATCGACATGGTCAACAGCTTCTCGCATTCGATGCTGGCGCCGCCGCCCTCCACGTTGGGGCCGGGCACGTGGCTCTACGGCGGCTCGCGGGCCCTGATGCGCCGCGTGCTCGCGAGCAACCGCGAGACGAATGTGTTCCACCTCGGCTTCAAGGCCTGCAACGATTACGCCGGCGGCGAGGCGGCGATGAGCGCGGTGCAGTGCCCCGTCCTGTTCGTGCTGGGCAAGTCCGACCAGATGACGCCGCCGCGCGCCACTCAGGCGCTGCGCGCCAAGGCGCAAGGCGCCCGGGTGATGCAGGTGGCGGCCGGCCACGCGCTGATGAGCGAGGCACCGGACGAAGTGCTGTTCGCGCTGCGGGACTTCCTCAGCGAAGCGCGTTGATGTCCGGCATCCCCACCCGCGACGCGCTGCGCCTGTCGGCGGCCAAGACGTTGATGAGGTGAGCGTGGCGCTCTAGGCGACTTCGAAGCTGCCGGGCTCGCGCGCCAGGGCGCCAAGCAATGTCTTGACCTCCGGGCTCGCGGCCTGTGCCGGCTGCAAGGCGTCGAGCAGGCGCGAGAGCGTCTCGGCATGCGGTAGCAGGGGCCCGAGGAAGCGGGTGCCGGACGCGCCCGCCACCAGCAGCGTAGGGAAGGTCTCGACATCGAAGTCGTCGGCCAGTTCGGCATGGTCCTCGATGTCGACCCAGGCGAAGCGCAAGTGCGGATGCGCGCGCGCCACCTGCTCGAACAGCGGCCGATACTCGCGGCAGGCACCGCACCATTCGGCGCAGAGGCAGACGACCCACAGGGCATCGCCAGGAGCTTGGAGGGTTGCGGGGGTGACGGAATCGTTCAAGGCTGACTGAATGAAGTGGGACGGAAGCCGCCGCCATTATCGGCAAGGCAGCACATCCTGCAGCAGCAGCGTGCGCAAGGGACCGCGTTGCCACAGGTTATCGAGCGGCGGGGCCCGGGGCAGCAGCAGCTCCCTGAGCAATGGTTCGAGCGAGGTGCGGCCCGGGTCGGCCAGCAGCACGTAGCGCGGGTCCTCGTTGTCCGGTTCCTCGGCCAGCGGACCGATCCAGTCGAGCGTGACCAGCGTGGCCAGCACCGGCGCCAGTTGCAGCGCATCGACGCGCAAGCGCGCCACCAGCTGCGCCGCGCCCAATCCTTTGACGGGCGTGGCCTTCGCCTGCGCCAGCTGCTGCAGCGCCTCGACGGCGAGCTGCAGCGGCCAACCGGCGAAGCCGCCGCGCCGCGCCACGCCGGTCAGCAGGCTGGGCAGGTACGCCGCGATCACCGCGCCCAGCAGCACGATCACCCAGGCGACATAGATCCAGATCAGCAGGATCGGCACGGTGGCGAAGGCGCCGTAGAGCACCGAGTAGGTCGGCACCAGGCTCAGGTAGTAGCCCAGCACCCGCTTGGCGATCTCGATCGTGGCCGCCACGAAGAAGCCGCCGGCCCAGGCATGGCCCCATTTCACGTGCGTGTTGGGCACGTAGTGGTAGAGCGAGGCCATGCCGCCTGCCAGCAGCACGAATTCGAAGGTGTCGAACACCAGCTTGAGCATGCCGCGGCCCACCCATTCGCGCGAGGCAGAGAAGACGTAGGAGGTGGTGCTCAGGCTCAGCGCCAGCACCAGCGGCCCGAGCGTGATGGCGGCCCAGTAGATCAGCACCCGCTGCGCGAAGGGCCGCGGCCTGCGCACGCGCCAGATGTTGTTGAGCGTCTTGTCGATCGTGAGGATCAGCGCGATGGCGGTGGCCAGCAGCACCAGCAGGCCTGCGACGCCCAGCCCGCTGGCCTTGCTGGCGAACTGGTTGAGGTAGCCCAGCACCTGGCGCGCGATGTTGTCCGGGATCAGGCTCTCGATCAGCCAGCGCTGCACCCGGCCCTGCATGGTCGAGAACATGGGAAAGACCGTGAACAGCGCCAACGCCACGGTGAAGAAGGGCACCATCGCGATGGTGGTGGTGAAGGTCAGGCTGCTGGCGGTCAGGCCGAGGCGGTCTTCGCGGAAGCGCTCGCCCAGCACCGCGGCCGTGTTGCCCCAGGGAAAATGCGAGAGATCCCTCCAGAGTTGCCGGCGATTCATGGCGGCTATCATGCCATCGGGTCCCGCGCCAGCCCGGCGACGACCGCCCCCGATCCTTGCCTTCCCCGTGACCGCTCCCGCCATCCCCTCCTCCGTTTCCACCACGCGCTGGCTCGCCGTCGGCAGCGTGGTCGGGCTGATCGTGCTCGGGCTGGCCTGGGAGCTGTGGCTGGCACCGCTGCGTCCGGGCGGCTCCTGGCTGGCGCTCAAGGTGCTGCCGCTGGCGATCCCGCTGGCGGGGCTGCTGAAGAACCGGATGTACACCTACCGCTGGGTGAGCCTGCTGGTCTGGATTTATTTCACCGAAGGCGTGGTGCGCGCCTGGAGCGACATCGACGGCACGGGCCGCCTGCTGGCACTGGTCGAGGTCGTGCTGTGCCTGGTGCTGTTCGCGGCCTGCGCCTGGCATGTGCGCCTGCGCCTTGCGCGGGCGAAACGAATGGAAGGAGTGGCGCTATGAGTGGCGTGTTGATCGACAAGCTGCGCGCCCTGGTCGGCGACGCCAACGTGCTGACCGAGGGCGACCTCGGGGCCTGGGAACAGGACTGGCGCAAGCGCTCCCGCGGCAAGGCGCTGGCGGTGGTGCGGCCGGGCAGCACGCAGCAGGTCGCCGAGGTGGTGAAGGCGTGCGCCGCGGCCGGGCGGGCGATCGTGCCGCAGGGCGGCAACACGGGCCTCGCGGTCGGCTCGATTCCCGACGAGAGCGGCACCCAGATCGTGCTGAGCCTGCAGCGCATGAACGCCATCCGCGGCGTCGACGCTGCCAATCTCACGATGACGGTGGAGGCCGGCTGCGTGCTGCAGACCCTGCAGGAGACGGCCGAGAAGGCCGGCTTCCTGTTTCCGCTGAGCCTGGCGGCCGAGGGCAGCTGCACCATCGGCGGCAACCTCGCGACCAATGCCGGCGGCACCCAGGTGCTGCGCTACGGCAATGCGCGCGAGCTGTGCCTCGGGCTGGAGGTGGTGACGCCGCAGGGCGGCATCTGGGAAGGCACCAGCGGCCTGCGCAAGGACAACACCGGCTACGACCTGCGCGACCTGATGATCGGCAGCGAGGGCACGCTGGGCATCATCACGGCGGCCACGCTGAAGCTGTATCCGCTGCCGGCCGCGCGGCTCACCGCCTGGGCGGCCGTGCCCACGCTGGAGCAGGCGGTCGAGCTGCTGGGCCTGGCCCACAAGCGACTGGGCGCGGGGCTGACGGGCTTCGAGGTGATGGGCCGCTTCGCGCTCAGCCTAGTGGCCAAGCACTTTCCGGCGCTGCGCGTACCCTTCATCGAGGACGATGGCGTGCCCTACTGCGTGCTCCTGGAGAACTCCGACAACGAGTCGGAGGACCATGCACGCGCGCGCTTCGAGGCGCTGCTCGAGACCGCCTTCGAGGCCGGCTGCGTCAGCGACGCGGTGGTGGCCGAGAGCCTGACGCAGGCGCACCAGCTCTGGCATGTGCGCGAGAGCATTCCGCTGGCGCAGGCCGAGGAAGGGCTCAACATCAAGCACGACATCTCCATCCCTGTTTCGCGCATCCCGGCTTTCGTGGAACAGACCGACGCCCTGCTGGAAGACGAGCTTCCAGGCGTGCGGCTGGTCAACTTCGGCCATCTCGGCGACGGCAACCTGCACTACAACGTGCAGGCGCCGGCCGGTGCCCACAACGGAGACTTCCTGCGCGAGCACGAGGACCGCATCAACACCCTGGTCTACGAGGCGGTCCGCCAGTTCGAAGGTTCTTTCTCGGCCGAGCACGGCGTGGGATCGCTCAAGGTCGAGACACTGGAAAAGCACAAGTCGCCGGTGGCGCTGGAGATGATGCGGGCGATCAAACGCGGGCTTGATCCGCAGAATCTTCTGAATCCGGGGCGTGTCATTCGACTGACATGATGCATGCACGTAAACTGGGATGCGCCTGGAGCCCCGTTGCCTGCTGCGCGGCGAACAGCATCAAATCCGGGCAGCGCTGGACGCCCTCTTCGGCTCTTACTGACAAGCTCTGACCCATGCCACCCCGCCCCGCCCGCTCCCAATACGAAGACTTCATGCGCCACGTCGACACGCACGGCGTGCACAAGAGCGACCGCACCGGTACCGGCACCAAGAGCGTGTTCGGCTACCAGATGCGCTTCGACCTCGCCGAAGGCTTTCCGCTGATCACCACCAAGAAGGTGCACCTCAGGTCCATCATCCAGGAGTTGCTGTGGTTCCTGACTGGCTCCAGCAACAACAACTGGCTCAAGGAGCGCGGTGTCACCATCTGGGACGAATGGGCGCGCGAGGACGGCGACCTCGGCCCCGTCTACGGCGTGCAGTGGCGCAGCTGGCCGACGCCTGACGGCGGCCACATCGACCAGATCCAGCAGGTGATCGACACCTTGCGGAGCAACCCCGACTCGCGCCGCATCATCGTCAGTGCGTGGAACGTGGCCGAGCTGTCGAAGATGGCGCTCATGCCCTGCCATGCGTTCTTCCAGTTCTACGTGGCCCCGCCCCAGGGCGAAGCAGAGCGGGGAAAGCTGAGCTGCCAGCTCTACCAGCGCAGCGCCGACATCTTCCTGGGCGTGCCCTTCAACATTGCGAGCTACGCGCTGCTCACGCACATGGTCGCGCAGCAGTGCGACCTCGACGTGGGCGACTTCATCTGGACCGGCGGCGACTGTCACATCTACAGCAACCACGCCGAGCAGGTGGCGCTGCAGCTCAGCCGCACGCCCTACCCCTACCCCACGCTGGTCATCAAGCGCAGGCCCACCTCGATCTTCGACTATGCGTACGACGATTTCGAGGTGGTGGACTACCGGCACCACGAGGCCATCAAGGCGCCCGTCGCGGTCTAGGAGCCAGAGCGCATGGCCACCCGCATCAACCTCATACTCGCCCGGGCCGCCAACGGCGTGATCGGCCACGAGGGTCTCATGCCCTGGCACCTGCCCGAGGACCTGGCGCACTTCAAGCAGCAGACCGCCGGCGCGCCGGTGATCATGGGCCGCAGGACCTGGGACTCGCTGCCCCTGCGCTTCCGCCCGCTCTCGGGCCGCCGCAACATCGTGATCACCCGCCAGCCCGACTGGCAGGCCGAAGGCGCCGAGCGCGCCGCCAGCCTGCACGAGGCCCTGGCCCGCTGTGAGGAGGCGCAGGAGCCCGAGGTGTGGGTGATCGGCGGCGCGCAGATCTATGCCGAGGCGGAGCCGCTCGCGCACCGGGCGCTGGTGACCGAGATCGGGCGCGACTTCGAAGGCGATGCCTGGGCGCCGCGCTTCGACGTGTCCTGGCGCGAGACGTCGCGCGAGTCGCATGTCTCGGCCAAGGGCCTGCCGTACAGCTTCATCACGCTCGAACGGCCCGAGTGAAGGCGCCGGCGGCGCGGGCCTGCGCGGGCCGCGTGTGCCGCTCGGAACCTGCGCGTCAGCGAGCGCTGCCCATTGCAGGGAAGGGGCCGCCCGACTCGGGTACGCTTTGATCCCATGAAAATTGCCACCTGGAACGTCAACTCCCTCACCGCCCGGCTCCAGCATGTGCTGGACTGGCTGATCGCCAACCCGGTCGACGTGCTGTGCCTGCAGGAGCTCAAGATGAGCGACGACAAGTTCCCGCTGGATGTGCTGCAGTCGGCCGGCTACAACGCCGCGGTGTTCGGCCAGAGGACCTACAACGGCGTCGCCATCCTGAGCCTCGCGCCGATCCGCGATATCGGGAAGAACATCGGCGGCTTCGCCGACGACCATTCCCGCGTGATCAGCGCCACGATCGATACGCGCTCAGGTCCGCTGCGCATCGTCAACGGCTACTTCGTCAACGGGCAGGCGCCCGGCACCGAGAAGTTTGCCTACAAGATGAGCTGGCTGCGTGCGCTGCGCGACTGGCTGCGCGAGGAGCTGGCGGCGCATCCACGGCTCACGCTGCTGGGTGACTTCAACATCGCGCCGGAGGACCGCGACAGCTTCGACCCGGTGGGCCTGGCCGAGACCATCCATCACACGACCGAGGAACGCGAGCACTTCAAGTCGCTGCTGCAACTCGGCCTGGTCGACAGCTTCCGCCTGTTCGAGCAGCCCGAGAAGAGCTACTCGTGGTGGGACTACCGCATGCTGGGCTACCAGAAGAACCGTGGATTGCGCATCGACCACATCCTGGTGAGCGAAACGCTGGTCCCGCAAGCCAAGGGGTGCGTCATCGATCGCGTGCCGCGCAAGTGGGACAAGCCCAGCGACCATGCACCCGTCATCCTGGAGATCGACCCATGAAGACCACCTTGTCGTTCAAGGCCGCGCTGCTCGCGGCCGCACTGAGCCTCTCCGCCTGCTCGATCTTCAAGCCCGAGGCAGCACCCCCCGCGCCTTCGCGCGATACCGGCAAGCCCGCGGACGAAGTGCCCACGCCCTCGGCCGAAATACCGGGCGTGCGCCTCATCACCCCACAAACGCCGGCCGTGCGCGCCTACCGGAAGCTCGGAGCGCGGCACATCTACGACGCCTATCCGAAGCGCATCTACAAGGGAAAGATCCCGCCGCTGGTGTATGCCGTCGTGGTGACCGAAACCGACGTCGATGCCAATGGGCGCGTGACGGACGTGCACTTCAGCCGCACGCCGAGCCACGCGCCGGAGGTCAGCGGCAAGATCGCCGAGCTGATCCGCGAGGCCTCGCCGCTGCCGAACCCGGGCAAGATCGGCGCCCACACCTATGTCGAGACCTGGCTGTGGGACAAGAGCGGCCAGTTCCAGCTCGACACGCTGACGCAGGGCCAGCGCAGCCGCTGAACGTACTCGGCGTTCGGCGCTCCTCCACGCCTACTCCAGGCCCAGCTCCTGGATCTTGCGGGTGATGGTGTTGCGGCCAATGCCGAGCTTCTGCGCCGCTTCGATGCGGCGGCCTCGCGTGTTGGCCAGGGCGGTGAGGATCAGGCGCGACTCGAAACGGCGCGTCAGCGCGTCCCAGACGTCGTGACGGCCAGCCGCCAGCAGGCTCTGGGCCTCTTGCTCGAGGCCGCTTTCCCAACCGGCAACCTGGGCGCCGGCCGCGGCCGCGACGGCCGGCACCGCAGTCGCGGCGGGCACGACCAGGGGAGCGGACGCGTCGCGTTCGGCGACCGCCGGTGACGCAGGCGCGGTGCCACCCGCGGCGAGCGGCGCCTCGGGGGCGGCACCCGCCATCACCTCGGGCGGCAGGTCCTTGGCCTCGATCAGCTGCGCAGGCGCCATCACGGTCAGCCAATGGCAGATGTTTTCGAGCTGGCGGACGTTGCCGGGGAAGGAGAAGGTCGACAAGCGCGCCAGCGCCGCGTCCGAGATGCGCTTGGGCTCGACGCCGAGCTGCTTCGCGCTCTGCTGCAGGAAGTGCCGGGTGAGCGCGGGCACGTCCTCGCCGCGTTCGCGCAGGGCCGGCAGGCGCAGCCGGATCACGTTGAGTCGGTGGAACAGGTCCTCCCTGAAGCCGCCCTGCTTCACGCGCTGCTCCAGGTCCTGGTGCGTCGCGGCAATCACGCGCACGTTGGCCTTGACCGAGTTGTGGCCGCCCACGCGATAGAAATGCCCGTCGCTCAGCACGCGCAGCAGGCGCGTCTGCAGGTCGAAGGGCATGTCGCCGATTTCGTCGAGGAAGAGCGTGCCGCCCTCGGCCTGTTCGAAGCGCCCGCGCCGCATGGTCTGGGCGCCGGTGAAGGCGCCGCGCTCGTGGCCGAAGAGTTCGCTCTCGAGCAGGTCCTTGGGAATCGCAGCGGTGTTGATCGCCACGAAAGGCCCGTTGGCGCGCGGCGAATGCTTGTGCAGTGCGCGCGCGACCAGCTCCTTGCCGCTGCCGGACTCGCCGGTGATCAGCACCGTCACGTTGCTCTGCGACAGGCGCCCGATGGCGCGGAACACGTCCTGCATGGCCGGCGCCTGTCCCAGCATCTCGGGGGTGGCGGCCATGCGCTCCTCGGCCACCTCTTCGCGTTGGCTCTCGTCGACGGCGCGGCGGATCAGCTCTACCGCACGGGGCAGGTCGAAGGGCTTGGGCAGGTATTCGAAAGCGCCGCCCTGGAACGCCGAGACGGCACTGTCGAGGTCGGAGAAGGCGGTCATGATGATGACCGGGAGGCCCGGATGCTTGGCCTTGACCTTGTCGAGCAGGTCCAGGCCCGAGCCGCCCGGCATGCGGATGTCGCTCACCAGCACCTGGGGGCCGAGCATCTCGTCATCGGCCGCGGCTTCGAGCGCGGCAAGCACCTCGCGAGCACTGGTGAAGCTGCGGGTGGGCAGGTCTTCGCGCAGGAGCGCTTTTTCGAGCACGAAACGGATCGATTGGTCGTCATCCACTATCCAGATCGGCTTCATGCAGTTCCTTCTTCCCTGTTCTAAGGCAACGGTATCAATATCTTGAAATCGGTCCGGCCCGGAACACTGTCGCACTCGATCACGCCATGGTGCTGTTGCACGAAAGTTTGTGCCAGCGTCAACCCGAGGCCGGTCCCGCCTTCCCTGCCCGACACCAGCGGGTAGAAGATGCGGTCCTTGATCGCGTCCGGCACGCCCGGTCCATTGTCGATGACATGCAATTCCAGTGCCAGTCGATACCACTGCTTGTTGAAGATCACCTGACGGGCGACGCGGGTCTTGAAGGTGATGCGCGCATCGCCCGCCGCGCGCCGCTCGGCGAGCGCCTGCGCCGCGTTGTGGACGATGTTGAGCGTGGCCTGGATCAGCTGCTCGCGATCGCCGCGGAATTCCGGGATCGAGACGTCGAAGTCGCGCTCGATGTGCAGGTCGCGCGGGAACTCCGCGAGGATCACCGAGCGCACGCGCTCGCAGACCTCGTGGATGTTGACGTCGCCCACCACGTGCGGGCGGCGGTGCGGCGCCAGCAGGCGGTCGACCAGGGTCTGCAGGCGATCGGCCTCGTGGATGATGACCTGCGTGTACTCCACCTGGTCGCGCGACTCCACCTCCATCTGCAGCAGCTGCGCCGCACCGCGAATGCCGCCCAGCGGGTTCTTGATTTCGTGCGCGAGATTGCGGATCAGCTCCTTGTTGGCCTGTGCCTGGTCGAGCAGGCGCTCCTCGCGGTCCTGCCGCACCTGCTGCTCCAGCGGCGACATCTCGATGATCAGCTCCCCCGCCCGGTCCCCCTGCGCGAGCGTCACCTGCACCGGCATCAGTTCGTGATTGACGCGGCGCAGGAAGGCCTCGTAGCGCAGCGTGGCGAAGTCGTTGCTGCGTGCGCCGTCGATGGCGGTGCGCAGCACCTGGGGCTCGTGGAAACAGGCGCCGAACTGCGAGCCTTCGAGCGTGCGGCGCGAGGTGCCCAATGCGTCTTCGAGGCCGGCGTTGGCGAACAGCACCGAGCCGTCGGTGCGCACCACCGCGATCAGCGTGGAGAGGAGGTCGAAAGGCTGGAAGCGCTTGGCAGCGGCAGCACCCTTGCCAAAGGCCATCAGCGCGTGGCCGGCAGGCGACCGATCTCGCGGCGGATGCCGGCGATGTCGCTCTCGTTGCGGGCGATCTCGGCCTTCATCTCGGCCACTCGGTCGAGGTACTTCTGGTAGTTGCGGGCTTCACCGCCCTGCTTCTCGGGCTCGCCGTTGTTGTAGTCCTTGAGCAGCTGGGCCTGGCGCTCCTCGGCTTTCTTGAGCTCGGACTCGAGCACCGTGCGGGCTTCGCCGTCACGGGCACGCTGGTCGGCGCCCTCGACGCGCGGGCTGCCCGCCGGGGCTCGTACGGCAGACGTGCTGCTGGCGGCCGCCGCGGCAACGGGCCGGCTGCCCTGGACGACGGTGACATTGCCGCCCTCCATGACCTTGCACCCGCGCTGCTGGGCCAGGGTCGCGTTGTTGGTGTATTCGTTGCCGCAGCGCCAGACGCGCTCCTGCTGCGCCTGGGCCTGCATGTGGACGCCGGCCGCTGCCATGGCCGCCAGCAGGTAAACGAAAGAAGTCTTCATGATCGTCATATGAAAGTGGGCAACCGGATGGCATTTTCATGCAATTCGATGGCGCCGCCACGGGGTGCGATCCGCCCAAGAAAAAAGGACGGCAAGCCGTCCTTTATTTCACTGAAAGGCGCCCCGGGGGGCGCGATGGCCTTACAGGCTGTAGTACATGTCGAACTCGACCGGGTGGGTGGCCATGCGGAAGCGCGTGACTTCCTGCATCTTCAGGTCGATGTAGGCGTCGATGTAGGCATCGGTGAACACGCCGCCCTTGGTCAGGAAGGCGCGGTCCTTGTCCAGGTAGTCGAGCGCCTGGTCGAGGCTGTGGCACACGGTCGGGATCAGCGCGTCTTCTTCGGGCGGCAGGTGGTAGAGGTCCTTGCTGGCGGCTTCGCCCGGATGGATCTTGTTCTCCACGCCGTCCAGGCCGGCCATCAGCATGGCGGCGAAGCCGAGGTAGGGGTTCATCATCGGATCGGGGAAGCGCGCCTCGACGCGGCGGCCCTTCGGGTTGGCCACGAACGGGATGCGGATCGAAGCCGAGCGGTTCTTGGCCGAGTAGGCCAGCTTCACCGGGGCCTCGAAGCCGGGGACGAGGCGCTTGTAGCTGTTGGTGCCGGGGTTGGTGATGGCGTTGAGCGCACGGGCATGCTTGATGATGCCGCCGATGTAGTGCAGCGCGAAGTCGCTGAGGCCTGCATAGCCGTCGCCGGCGAACAGGTTCTTGCCGTCTTTCCAGACCGACTGGTGCACGTGCATGCCGGAGCCGTTGTCGCCGACGATGGGCTTGGGCATGAAGGTCGCGGTCTTGCCGTAGGCGTGGGCCACGTTGTGGATCACGTACTTCTGCAGCTGGACCCAGTCGGCGCGCTGGATCAGCGTGCTGAACTTGGTGCCCAGTTCCATCTGGCCGGCATTCGCAACTTCGTGGTGATGCACCTCGACCGGAATGCCCAGGGATTCGAGCACGAGGCACATCTCGGAACGCATGTCCTGGAAGCTGTCGACCGGCGGGACCGGGAAGTAGCCGCCCTTGACGGCCGGGCGGTGGCCCGTGTTGCCGTGCTCGAATTCCTTGCTGCTGTTCCACGAGGCCTCTTCGGACTCGATCTTGACGAAGCAGCCGGACATGTCGTTCTGCCAGCGCACGCCGTCGAACACGAAGAACTCGGGCTCCGGCCCGAAGAAGGCCGTGTCGCCCAGGCCGGAGGCCTTCATGTAGGCTTCTGCACGCTTGGCCAGAGAACGGGGATCGCGCTCGTAGGGCTTGCCGTCGGTCGGATCGACCACGTCGCAGGTCAGGATCAGGGTGGTTTCTTCGAAGAAGGGGTCGATGTTGGCCGTGTTCGGGTCGGGCATGAGCAGCATGTCCGAGGCCTCGATGCCCTTCCAGCCGGCAATCGACGAGCCGTCGAAGGCATGACCGTCGTTGAACTTGCCCTCGTCGAAGGCGGAGACCGGCACGGTCACGTGCTGTTCCTTGCCGCGGGTGTCGGTGAATCGAAAGTCGACGAACTTGACCTCGTTTTCCTTGACGAGTTTGAGTACATCGGCGACGGTCTTAGCCATCAGGCTTCTCCTTGGAATGGTAGGGGTGGGAAATGCAGCGGGATCGGGAATGCAGTTTCTGTGCCATTGTCAGGGGCACGAAGGGGCGTCCGGCCCGCTGCCGGGACCCCAAAAACAGGCAAGTTGTAACCAAATTGGTGCTCGTGCAATCAACGCACCAATTCAGGGCCCAAGCGGGCATCAAAGGTGTGCAAGCCTTCTAGGAGCTGTGCGTAGGCGGCATCGATCCGTTCGGTGTCGCCCTTGACGCCGAGCTCGATGTGGCGGCCGTGCTCGGCATGGTCGACGCTCGGCAGGCTGAAGACCTTGATGCCGGGATGCGTGCGCTCGACCGCTTCCATCAGGGGCGTGAGCGTGGCCTCCATGGTGCCGTAAACGATCACCGACTTCTCGACCGATCGACCGCGCGCGAACAAGTGCCCGTAGCGTTCGTCCAGCACCGCCTCGATCATCGGCCACGCCATGACCGGGAAACCGGGGACGAAATGCACATCGGCCACGCTGAAGCCGGGGATCTTGTTATAGGGGTTGCGGATGATCCTGGCTCCGAGCGGGAATACGCCCATGTTCAGCCGGTGCACGTTGTCAGGGTGATCCGGCTCGTAGACCTTGCCCTGCTCGCGTGCCGTGTCCTGCATGCGCTCGCGGATCAGCATCTCGGCCTCGGGATGAAGGGCCAGCGGCACGCCGAGTGCCGCGGCCGCACATTGGCGCGTGTGGTCGTCGGGCGTGGCGCCGATGCCGCCGGTGGAGAACACGATGTCGCCCGAGGCGAAGGCGCGCCCCAGCGCGGCCGTGATGCGGGTCGGCTCGTCGCCGACGTACTCGGCCCAGGCCAGCTGCATGCCGCGGGCGCCGAGCAGCTCGATGAGCTTGGGCATGTGCTTGTCGGCGCGCTTGCCCGACAGGATCTCGTCGCCGACGACGAGCAGGCCGATGGAACGGGTCATGGAGCACCCCATTGGGTTGCGACCGCACGGGCATCCGCCGTTTCGGCCGTCGTGGTTGGAAAGGCCGCCGCTGCGCGCTGCGCCCGCAGCTGCGCCAGGGCGTCCAGGCAGTAATGGGAAAACCAGAGCGCCGAGAACGCGAACACGAGCGTGTAGATCCAGATCGCGAGCGGCGCCAGCACCAGGAAGGCCGCCGCGAAGAGAAGCCCCGAGGCCCAGACGATACTGGGCGCCGCGCCCAGGTAGCCGCACAGCACGCCGATGCCCAGCAACGGCAGGCGGTGGGCGCGCAGCAGGGCCGCGCGCTCCTCGGCATTCGCATGCTCGGACAGGGCGTCGAAGCTCATCACGCGGTAGGTCAGCCAGCCCCAGATGAGCGGCGGCAGGATCAGCACCAGCGGCGGGATCAGCCAGAGCGGCATCGACACCACCAGCGCGAGCAACGCCAGCACCGTGAGCCCCAGCGCACGGAAAACGCTGCCCAGGAAGGAGGCGCCCTTCTTGTGCTCCAGCGCCGGAAAGCGCCGCTCGGCCACCAGGCGCGTGAGCGCCGGCGCCATCAGGCCCGAGACGACCAGCAACGACACCACCACGATCAGCGGCGTGGCAGCGATCACCACCACCATGGGCGCCACGACCGCCGTGACATCGCCGGAGAACAGCCGGCCGATCCAGGCCCAGAAGCTGGCCAGCAACGGCCATGCGTCGAGCGCCTCGCGGGTCCAGGCTACCGTGGCGTCCCAGTAGAAGTAGCCGAACAGTGCCGCCAGCAGCACCATGAGCCCGAGCGGAAGCAGGGACAGCACGATCACCCTCGGGTGCATGCAATAGGCGACGGAACGCCAGAAGGAATCGAGGAGAAGACGCATCGGGGGCCGAGGATAACGCCAGCAGCTGAATGCGGGCTCAGCCGGGCGAGGACGTGCTGGCCATCTCAGCCGCGGCCAGCCAGCCGCTTGAGCCCCAGCCACTGCTGCGCCCAGAAGCCGCGCCCGTACTCGCGCAGCTGGCCGCGCGCATCGGGCTCGACCTGGTCGCGGATGCCGGTCGGGTCGTAGCGGTCTTCGAAGTTGACGGTGCGAAACAGCATGTCCCACCACGGCAGCAGCACACCGAAGTTGTGGCCGCCGAGGGTGCGGGGCCCCTTCGATTCGTGCCCGATGCCGATGCTGTGGTGCAAGCGATGAAAGCGCGGGCTGATCCAGAGCCGCTCACCGATAGCGCCGAAGCCGAGACGCAGGTTGGCATGCTGCAGGCTCTCGCTGATCTGGGTGAAGGCGACGATGGCAATGAACTGCCCCGGCGCCACGCCGATCAGCTGGGCGACCACCACGATGATCGCGTCGTGGATGACGTCGTCGAGCAGGTGGTTGCGGTTGTCGCTCCACATGGTCATCTGGCGCTGCGAGTGGTGCAGCGAATGGAGTGCCCACCACCAGTTGAACTTGTGCTGTCCGCGATGGATGAGGTACTCGACGAAGTCCAGCACCACCAGGTAGATCGCGAAGGCGATCCAGGGAACGTCGGTCACGCCGGGCCAGAGCTCGTCCAGGTGGAGGGAGCCCCAGCCGGCTCCCCGCACCGTGCCCAACGCCTGGTCGAACAGCGGATCGAGTGCGAAGAACATGGCCAGGCGGAACAGGCCCAGCCGGTGGATCAGGGTGTAGAGGATGTCGATGCGGATGGCCGGCCGATCGACCACCGGCTCGACCGGCCGCCAGCGCTGCAGCGGGCCGATGAGGGCGACCAGGACCGCAATCTGGATCAGTCCGACCAGCAGCCAGCCGGTGGCGTCGAAGGCGTCTTCGACCCAGCCGCCGAGGCCGACGGCGTAGACCAGCGGCTGCACGGCAGCCTCGAACAGCCATTGCTGCACGTTGGCGAAGATATCGGTCAACCAGTCCATCGGGACACCACCACCCGGTTCAGGAATGCGATGCGATCCAGGCACGATACGCCGGATGCTGGCGCAGTGTCTCGAAGCAGAAGCCCTTGGCCTTGAGCCCGACGATCAAGGGCTCCAGCACCGCCGGCGCCCACGGGTCCTTGCGCGACCAGATGCCCAGGTGCGCCACCAGGATGTCGCCCGGCTGGATGCGCTCGAGGGCTTGCTGCAACAGCTTCTCGTTGCTGAACTTCTCGCTCGGCAGTTCGTCGCCGAGGAAGCCGGCCGGCGCCCAGCCCACGTGCTCATAGCCGCAGGCCTTGGCCGTGGCTAGCAGCTTGGGCGAGGTTTTGCCGCCCGGGGCCCGGAACAGCGGCAGCGGCTTCTTTCCGGTGATGTGCTGCAGGCGGTCCGAGGCCTTGGCGATGTTGGCGCAGTACTGCTCCGCGTCCCAGGTGAATTGCCGCCCCGCGAAGGCCCCGGCCGAGGGCTGGATGCGGAAGCGCGGCGCCATGCCCTTGATGTCGCCGCGCCAGTAGGCGTGGTCGTACGTGTGGGAGGCGAATTCGTGGCCCTCGGCCGCCCTCACCTTCCACCACGGGGCCCACTGGCTGTCCAGGCTGTCGCCGCCGGTCTGGGTGGGCTCGGCGGCGGCGAAGAAGGTGACCCGCACGTCCTGGCGCTTGAGCACCTCCGCGATCAGGGGAGCCACGCCCATGTGGCCTGTGTCGAAGGTCAGATAGATCGGCTTGGCGCAACTGCCCTGCGCGAGCGCGCCCGTCGACAGGGCGCCCGCTGCGAGGAGCAGGAAGGAAGCGGCCGCAGCCTTAGCGCCGGGCATGGTCCAGCGTCCAGACACCGTGCGGCGAACGGCCGACGGGCACCTGCTGCGTCACCTTGTGCGCCGCCAGGTCGATCACGCTGAGCTTCTTGGCCCAGCGCGAGGTCACGTAGAGCGTCTTGCCGTCGGCAGAGACGTCCATGCAGTCGGGACCGCCGGGCACCGGGTAGGTGTCGACGACCTGCAGGGTCTGCAGGTCGATGCGGCTGATGCTGTTGGCCACGCGGTTGCTGACGAAGACGCTGCGGCCGTCGCCTGCCGAACGGAAGGCATGGGCACCCTTGCCGGTCATGATCTGGCCGATCGGCTTGGGCTGTGCACCGGCGACATCGAAGACCTGCACGCCATCGCTGCCCGTGAGCCCCACCAGCAAGGTCTTGCCGTCGTGGATGCCGAAGATGTCCGCGGGCATCGGCCCCGTGGGAACCCGCCAGCGGATGGTCTGGGTGGCCAGGTCAACGGCGACCAGTTCGTCGCTGTCCTGCATGCTCACGTAGGCGGTGGTGCTCTTGCCGTCGATCCAGATGTGACTCGGCGTCTTGCCCGTCGGAATCCGCTTGGCCAGCTTGGGCTCCTTGCCGTCCCAGCGGTAGACATCCACGTGGTTGAGCCGGTTGCCTGCGGTGACGAACCACTTCATGTCGGGCGAGAAGCGCAGGTGGTACGGATCGATGATGCCGTAGACCACGCGCTGGACCTCGGCCGTGCGCGGATTGAGGAACGTCAGCGAGTCGCCGGCCGAGTTGGCGACGATCAGCGAACTCTCGTCGGGCGAGAGGTAGAGGTGGTGCGGCTCCTTGCCCGTGGGGATGCGCTGCTTTTCGCTCCAGTTGGCCGGATCGATCACGCTCACCGTGGCGTCGAGCGAATTGAGCACGAAGACTGGGGGCGGCTCGGCTGCCGGCGAAGGCAGCGCCGCGCAGGCAAACAAAAAGGCCGCGAGGCGGCCTGGGATGGAGAACTTGAAGCGCAAGAGAGACGTTCCGAAAGAAGATTCTGATTCTAACGATCGACCCTGTACGTTGGCTGACCGGCGCTCCGGTTCCGTAGGGCATCGACCTCGGCCGCCTCCAGCCACCGCCACTGGCCGGGCGCAAGATCTTCCGGCAGCGCCAGCGGCCCGATGCGCGAACGATGCAAGGTCTCGACCCGGTTGCCCACGGCCGCGAGCATGCGCTTGACCTGGTGGTATTTGCCTTCGGTCAGCGTCAGCCGAAGTTGCAGCGGGCCGACCGCCTCGCAGGCCGCTGCCCGCACCGGCTTGGGGTCGTCGTCGAGCACCACGCCGGCCAGCAGCCGGTCGACCTGATTCGAATCGATCGGATGCTTCATGCCCACCTCGTAGACCTTGGGCACATGGTGCTTAGGCGAACCCATGCGGTGGATGAACTGGCCGTCGTCGGTCAGCAGAAGCAGGCCTGTGGTGTCCTGATCGAGGCGGCCGATGGCCTGCACGCCCTGCACCGCGCCCTTGTTGGGCCGCTGGCGCAGGGGCGCTGGCAGCAAGGTGTAGATGCTCGGGTAGGTCGAGGGCTTCTGCGAGCACTCGGTGCCGGCCGGCTTGTGGAGCATCAGGTAAGCCTTCTCGTGGTAGGCCCACTCCACGCCCTGGACCGTGAAACGCAGGCCCTGCGTCGCGAACGCCTGGCCGGGGTCGTCGACGATGGCCCCGTCCACCCGAACGAAGCCCTGCTGGATCAGCCCGGCACAAACGCGCCGGGTGCCGAAGCCCTGGGTGAAGAGGATCTCCTCGAGTCGCATCAGTACCCGAGCGCCAGGCCGGTATTGCGTCGCGGGTCGTTGGCGCCGTAGAAACGGTTCTTGCCCACCGGCTTGCCGCCCAGCGCAGGGGCGCCGACGATGATCGCCGCCATATGGTTGGCAGGCTGTGGCACGCCGAGGTTGTGGCCCATGTCGATCAGGATCTTGCGTGTGTCGGGGCTGAGCGCGAAAGTCTCGACATTGGTCACGTCGGGCAGCCACTGCTGGTGAAAGCGGGGCGCATCCACGGCCTCCTGGACGTTCATGCCGTAGTCCACCACGTTGAGCAGGGTGTGCAGCACGGCCGTGATGATGCGGCTGCCGCCCGGCGTGCCGACCACGAAGACAGTCTTACCGTCCTTGGTCATGATGGTCGGGCTCATCGAAGACAGCGGTCGCTTGCCGGGGGCGATGGCGTTGGCCTCGCCTTGCACCAGGCCATAGAGGTTGGGCACGCCCACCTTGGAGGTGAAATCGTCCATTTCGTTGTTGAGCAACACCCCGGTGCCGGCGGCCATGACCTTGGCGCCGAACCAATCGTTGAGCGTGTAAGTCACCGAGACTGCATTGCCCCACTGGTCGACGATCGAGTAATGGGTGGTGTTGCTGCCCTCGTGCGGGGCAACGCCTGGCTTGATGTCCTTGGAGACGCCGGCCTTCTTCGGGTCGATCACGGCGCGAATTTTTTCGGCATAGCCCTTGTCGAGCAGGCGGTCCAGCGGGTTCTTCACGAAGTCCGGATCGCCGAGGTAGCTGTTGCGATCCACATAGGCGTGGCGCATTGCCTCGATCTGGTAGTGCACCGCCTCGGCCGAGCGGAAGCCCAGGTCCTTGAGCGGATAGCCCTCGAGGATATTCAGCATCTCGCAGATCACCACTCCACCCGAGCTTGGCGGCGGCGCCGAGATCACGTGGTAGCCGCGGTAGTCGCATTCGATCGGCGCCAGCTCGCGCGTCTTGTACTGGTCGAGATCGGCCTGGGTGATGATGCCCCTGCCCTCCTGGCTCGACTTCACGATGGCAGAGCCCACCGGACCCTTGTAGAAACCATCGGGGCCCTTCTGGCTGATGGTCTTGAGCGTCTTTGCCAAGTCCTTCTGCACCAGCTTCTGGCCGACCGAGAAGGGCTCGCCCTTGTTGAGAAAGATGGCGCCGCTGGCCCGGTCCTTCTTGAAATCGGCGGTCGCGGTGGCCAGCATGTCGATATCGCCCTGCTCCAACGCAAAGCCGCGTTCAGCCAGCGTGATCGCCGGAGCGATCAGTGCGGCACGTTGCATGGTGCCGTACTTCTCCCGTGCCAGTTCGAGGCCGGAAACGGTACCCGGCACGCCGACGGCGAGGTGGCCGTTCGTGCTCAGGCCCTTGATGACGTTGCCCTCCTTGTCGAGGTACATGTTCGCCGTCGCAGCCAGAGGAGCCTTCTCTCGGAAATCGAGGAAGGTCTTGCGGCCGTCTGCCAACTGCACGGTCATGAAGCCGCCGCCGCCCAGGTTGCCGGCGGCCGGGTACACCACCGCGAGCGCGTAGCCCACCGCCACCGCCGAATCGATGGCGTTTCCGCCGCGCTTGAGCACCTCGACGCCCACCTTCGTCGCCAAGTGCTGGGCACTCACCACCATGCCGTTTTCTGCCGCCGCGGGCGCCTGCGAGGCTGCGTGCAACTGGGCTGCGCCGGCCAGCGCGAGCGCCATCACGACCGCGCTGCGCGCAGTCGTGCGCCACATGAGTTTTTTCACTGCAATCTCCTTTTTGCAAAGGAGAGCATCATGCCTCTATCAGCGCCTTTCGACGAAGGTCGCGCAGGGCCAGCGCCACCTGCCGCTGCGTGAATGCGCGCAACGCTGCTTCGTCGGTCAGCGGCTTCTCGTCCTTGATGAAGCGCAGTCGACCGGCGCAGGCCTCGTTGGCCAGATGCTGCGCGAGGGCTTCATGCGAATGCTTGCCGTCGAGGAGGGGAAGCAGGCAGCGCTCGAGCAGGGAGAGCCCTACCAGTTCATGCCATTGGTTGCAAGCCACAGCCGTCGGGCCAGCGCTCAGCGCCAGACCTGGAGCCTTGCGCGTCGCGGCCGGTGCCCGAGGGAAAGCCGGAACCGTGACACTGGCCTGCGACGGCGTGCGCCGGATGCGCACCGCGCCGAGAATGAGCAGTTCCTCCAGCATCGCAATGACCAGCGGGTCGACCGCGGCGCGCGGCTCGCCGGTTCGCGCCGAGACTGCGGCAATCAGCGCATCGGTCGGCGTACTCGCGGGGTATCGCTCGTCGAGCACCTGGGCCACAGCCTTGTGCACCGGCAGCCGCAGCGTGACCTTGAGGTTGCGTATCGCGCGGCAGACCTGCTCGCGCGCATCGAGCGTGAGCACCTCGCCGTCCTCGGCCGAGAACACCCCTGCGTATTCGAGCGCACGGATGCGCGTCGCATCGAGCCGATAACGGATGTCGGTGGCACGCTCCTGCTTGACCAGCAGCGTCTGCCTGAAGGTCCTGTTCACGAGGAAGTCCAGGTACTGCTCCATCATGATCTGGCTGCCGCCGCACTCGCGCAGCAGCGGATCTCGCACTTTCTCGCCGTAGTTCTGCACGAACATGGTCGAAGGCTCGGCGTCCGCCAGGTAGCTGAGTCCGTGGGCTCCGGCGCGCGCAGCGAACTCCTTGAAGTAGCAAGGGGCGTTGTGCGGCTCGAGGAACTCGTGCAGGAGGTAGGACGCCCCCGAGTTCCGCACGATCGGCATGTTCTCTTCCAGCGTCTTCTTGAGAACGCTGTCCGGCCGCGCCGATTGCTCCAGGAATTCGAGCATGCCGCGAGCGTAGGAGAGCTTCTCGTCGGGTTCGTCGCGCGGCGCGCCGCGCAGGATCATCGCGTCCCGCACGATCTCGCGCGCCTTCCAACCCGGGTACACGTTGTAGCTCACGAAGGCGACGCCCTCCGGAGCGAGGTTTTGGGAACAGATGCGCAGGATCGCATCCTGCACCGGCGCCGGTACCCAGCTGTAGACACCATGGCAGATGATGTAGTCGAACTGGCCAAAAGAAGCATCGAGCTCCGTGAGGTCCAGGGCCCGCAGCTCGATGTTCTGGAGTCGCGCTTGGTCGATGGCCGCCTGGCCCTGCCGGATCTGCACCGAAGACAGATCCACGCCCACCATCCTCGCTTCCGGATGCCGTGCGGCGATCGGAATCAGGTTACCGCCCGCCGCGCAGCCGAGTTCGAGCACGCGCGCCCGCTTGAGCGGTGGTGTGGCCAGGCCGAAGAGGAAGGCCAGCGCCTCGAGATGCTCGATGGTCGATTGCGGGAAAGGATGGGACTCGTACGGAACGACGTCGTAGTAATTCGAGGTGGTCGAGGTCGCGGGCGTCGTCGATGATTCCATGTGTGTCCTCCAGCGCGCCATTCACCGGTGCCTCCGGCACCTGCCGGAAGGCCGACCCTGTCCGGCTGGAGGCGCGAGCGAGCGGACTATAGCCCGCGTGCGACAACGCGCGAGGAATGAGAAAGAAAGAATCAGAATTGGTGCGCCAGCGGCACCGCGCTGCTAGTCGTCGCGCGCCGCCGCCGCCGCCGCCGCCGCCGCCGTCAGCAAATATGCAGCGAGATCGGCGAGGCTTTGCGACAAACCATACATGTGCTGGTACTGCAGGATCTGTCGCGCGACGAGTTGCAGGCGAACTTCAAAGGCGGGATGGAGCTCCTGCTCCAGCACGGGTGGCATAGCCGGGAGATGTTCCCCGCGCCCGAACGGCTGCATGATCGGGAGGACGTCGCCGCGCTGAAACTCGAGTGCCATGCTCATGCGGGGGTGCTCGGCAAACTCGCTGGTCGGGCCACCCCAATGCAAGACGCATTGGTCCCAGACCAGGTAATCGCCAGGCTTCGCCGGCAGTGCACGCGCGGCAAACAAGGGCGTCGACGGCTCCGGCACGCCCAGGGGGCGCGCCGTACGCGGCATCCATGTGCTTGGGCACGATGTACATACAGCTGTTGAGAGGGTCCGCGTCGGACAGCGGGACCCAGCAGGTGAGCGACAGCGGCGAACCGTCCGCGCCGAGCGAGTTGTAGCGATTGTCGCGATGAGGCTTCCAGCCGGTCTCCCCTCTCTGCGGATCGACATGCCATGCCCAGAATGCGGGCAAAGGCTTGAACTCGGCACCCAGGAAGTGCGCGAAGATCGGTCGCAGGCGAGCGTAGCAAGCCCACGGCTCGTCGTAGATCCATGCGAACACGGCTGGCAGCCCGACAGCGACGCAGCGCTTCACGGCCTCGCCGACGAGCGGCGCCAGCCGCTCGATCACCTCATCGCTGTCGCAGAAATAGCCATCCTTCGACATGCGTTGCGCCAGCCGTTCATAGCTCTGCCGAGGCACGGCCGTGACAACCGACTGCGCACCGCCGATGCAAAGCTGCGGCGCGAGCGAGCGCCAGAAACGGGCATTGCACAGATCACCCCAGGTGACCTGCTGCGTAGAGGTCGCGGCAATTGTCATTGTGCGTCTCCCCAAATTGCATGTTGCGTCGATAAGGGCGATGCAACTTGCTTGTCCTCCGCGGCGGCATGGTAGCCGAAGGAAGGGTGGAGACGACGCGCGATGCAGATCCGCTCGGGCGGGACCTGCGACATCGTGAATGCAAAGAGCAAGTCTTCGCAGATTGAATGGTGGAGCTGGGGGGATTTGAACCCCCGTCCGCAAGCCTTCTTCGCGCAGATCTACATGTTTAGCGATCTGTTTTGAGTCTCGCCACCGTTGTCGCGCAGTCGCACGCTACACCGGCCGCCAGTACCCTTGGTTCTCGCCCCGATCCAAGGTACCCGGATCGAGGCCAGCCGATGTGGATTATCTTTGCAGCCGGGAGGCGCGGATTGCTCCGTGCCCCCTTGCCCAGCCCATCGGCGTGCTGTTGCAAAGCTCACCGGCAATTAAGCGGCGAGTGCGAAACGTTCGTCGTTTGCAGTTAGTTTGTTTGAATCTGTTTTACGAGCGCATTCAGCTCGACATGCCCCGCTGCGATTCCGAACCCACGTCGAAACCAGTGCAGCCCCAGAGCCGAGTATTTTAGGCCGATTCCAGTAGTTGCAAGAGCTCTAGGGGAGATCTGATGGCGGCATCCGCCTCCCACAGGGTCACATCGGCCTCGGCGCCCATGTAGCCATAGGTCGCAGCGACAGTCCGCATGCCAGCAGCCCGGCCTGCCGCCATATCGCGCTCGTCGTCGCCCACGTAGATGCAGCTTGCAGGGGACACACCCAATTGCCGCGCCGCCTCGAACAGGGGTTCCGGGTGCGGCTTGGCGTATGGCGTGGTGTCGCCGCTGATGATCGCGCGCGCCGTACTGAACAGCGGCATGGCGCGCGTGAGTGGGCCGGTGAAGCGGACCGACTTATTGGTGACCACGCCCCACTGCAGGCCTCGCGCGCAAAGCGCTGCGACGAGTTCGGCCACGCCTTCGAACTGCCGGGTGCGCATCATCCGCGCCTCGTAATTGAGGAAGAACTCCTCGCGCAGGGGTGCGAAGTCGGGGGCATCGGGTGTGATGCCGAAGGCAACGCCTAGCATCCCGCGCGCTCCGGAACCGGCCATGGGGCGATATCGCTCCATGGGGAGCGAGTCCAGGCCGCGGTCGGTACGCATCTGATCGGCTGCGGCGCCCAGGTCGGCTGCGCTGTCGATCAGCGTGCCGTCCAGGTCGAACAGGATGGCTCGGGTGGCATCGGCAAAGCTCATGACAGGGTTGGCGCGGGCTTGCGCGTCGCGAACATGTAGTTGACGCTGGTGTCGTCGCTGAGCCAGTAGCGACGGGTAACGGGGTTGTGCTGAAGGCCGCGGGTCTGGCGCAGGTCGAGCCCGGCAGCGCGGCAGTAGGCGGCCAGCTCGCTCGGCCGGATCAGCTTTCGGTACTCGTGCGTGCCGCGCGGCAGCATGCCCAGAACATACTCGGCACCGACGATCGCGAGGAGGAAGGACTTCAGGTTGCGGTGGATCGTCGAAAAGAAAACCCAGCCACCAGGCTTGGCCAGCCGGGCGCAAGCCTGCACGACCGAAGCCGGCTGCGGAACATGCTCGAGCATCTCCATGCAGGTGACGATGTCAAAGCTTTCTGGCTGCTCGACTGCCAGGGCCTCGGCGCTGATGTTGCGGTACTTCACGCCGCGCGTCGCAGCCTCCAGCGCGTGAAGCTGGGCGACCTTGAGAGCCTTGTCAGCCAGGTCGATGCCGAGCACGTCGCCGCCGCGTCGCGCCATCGCATCAGCAAGGATCCCGCCGCCGCAACCGACGTCCAGCACTCTGCATCCGGCGATAGGCGCAATACTTTCGATCCACTCCAGGCGCAGCGGATTAATTTCATGAAGGGGCCGGAATTCGCTTTCCAGATCCCACCAGCGGTGGGCCAGTTCAGAGAATTTGGCGAGTTCCGCCGGATCGGCATTCACGGTTTCGGTCATATGCGGATTATGGAACGACGCGAATTGTCCTAGACCACCTGCGGCGAATCTGCAATGCGTTCGTCCATTAAAAAACCCCGCCGAAGCGGGGTTTTGATTTGAAGACTCTTGCGAATCAACGGTTGGCGCGGGTACCGACCACTTCGATTTCCACGCGGCGGTTCTTGGCGCGGCCTTCCTTGGTGCGGTTGTCGGCAACGGGCTGCTTCTCGCCCTTACCTTCGGTGTAGACGCGGTTGCGTTCAATGCCCTTCGAGACCAAGTAGGCCTTGACGGCTTCGGCGCGGCGCACCGACAGGCGTTGGTTGTAGGCGTCAGTACCGATGGAATCGGTGTGGCCGACTGCGATGATCACTTCGAGGTTCACGTCGCGGATCTTCGAGACAAGGTCGTCAAGCTTGGCGCGGCCTTCGGGCTTCAGCACGGACTTGTCGAAGTCGAAGAAGGCGTCGGCAGCGAAGGTAACCTTGGAGGCGGCGACGGCAGGAGCGGCGGGAGCGGGGGCCGGAGCGGGCGGGGTCACGACCGCGGCGGGAGGCGGCGGCGGGACCAGAGCGCCGTCGCAGCCGGCGGCGGCGGTGGCAGGCGTCCAGTTCGCATCGCGCCAGCACAGTTCGTTCGTGCCGTTCTTCCAGACCAATTCGCCGGTGCCGTTTTGCCAGTTGTCGATCACGGGACCACCGTCAGCGGCGGTGACACGGGTCTGCGCGCCGGCGGCAGTGGCGAGCGCAGCGACTGCAAACATCATCGCCACTTTATTCAGTTTCTTCATGGTTCTCCTCTTGGGGAAAAAGCCGCAGCCGCGCTGCGAATCAAGGACGCTTTAAGTGACCACCACCCAAAACGTTGAGGCGATTGTGCCATGGGATCTTTGGCAAACTGCCCGCGAGGCGCCCCCGAAACGTAGGACGGAGGCGGAATCCCGGCGTTGTGTTGCGGCGGTGCGACACCCTCCGCGGCGTAAAATTTCGGGTTCTCCGCCGCCAGCCTGCTGCTCATGACCTCGTTCGCCAAAGAAACTCTGCCCATCAGCCTCGAAGAGGAAATGCGCCGCAGCTATCTCGATTACGCCATGAGCGTGATCGTGGGACGCGCCCTTCCAGACGCTCGGGACGGCCTCAAGCCCGTGCACCGGCGGGTGTTGTATGCGATGCACGAACTCAATAACGACTGGAACCGGCCGTACAAGAAGTCGGCCCGTATCGTCGGGGATGTCATCGGCAAGTACCACCCGCACGGCGACCAGTCCGTCTACGACACCATCGTTCGGCTGGCGCAGGACTTCTCGATGCGCCACATGCTGGTCGACGGCCAGGGCAATTTCGGATCGGTCGATGGCGACAACGCAGCCGCAATGCGCTACACGGAAATTCGGCTTGCGAAGATTGCGCATGAAATGCTCGCCGACATTGACAAGGAGACCGTCGATTTCGGTCCCAATTACGACGGCAGCGAAAAAGAACCGCTGGTATTGCCGAGCAAGCTGCCCAACTTGCTGGTCAACGGCTCGGGCGGCATCGCGGTCGGCATGGCGACCAACATCCCGCCCCACAACCTGAACGAAGTCGTCGACGGCTGCCTGCACCTGCTGCGCCACCCGGCCGCCAGCATCGACGACCTGATGGAGATCATTCCGGCGCCCGACTTCCCCACGGCAGGGATCATCTATGGCATCAATGGCATCAAGGACGGGTACCGGACCGGCCGCGGCAAGGTGGTGATGCGGGCCAAGTGCCACTTCGAGGACATCGACCGCGGCCAGCGCCAGGCGATCATCGTCGACGAGTTGCCCTACCAGGTCAACAAGAAGACCTTGCAGGAGCGCATGGCGGAGCTGGTGCACGAAAAGAAGATCGAAGGCATCAGCCATATCCAGGACGAGTCCGACAAATCGGGCATGCGCCTGGTGATCGAACTCAAGCGCGGCGAGGTGCCGGAGGTGGTGCTCAACAACCTCTACAAGCAGACCCAGCTTCAGGACACCTTCGGCATCAACATGGTGGCACTGGTGAATGGGCAGCCGAAGCTGTGCAACCTCAAGGACCTGATCGAGGTCTTCCTGCAGCACCGCCGCGAAGTGGTGACGCGCCGCACTGTCTTCAATCTGCGCAAGGCGCGCGAACGCGGCCATGTGCTCGAGGGCTTGGCCGTCGCGCTGGCCAACATCGACGAGTTCATCGCCATCATCCGCAACGCGCCCACGCCGCCCGTCGCCAAGGCCGAGCTGATGACCCGCCGGTGGGACAGCAAGCTGGTTCGCGAGATGCTCACTCGCACCCGCGCCGACGGAGGCGTCATCAATGCCGACGACTACCGCCCGGACGGGCTCGAGCGCGATTACGGCATGGGCTCCGATGGCCTCTACAGGCTGTCGGACACGCAGGCCCAGGAAATCCTGCAGATGCGCCTGCAGCGCTTGACCGGCCTCGAGCAGGACAAGATCGTCGCCGAGTACAAGGAAGTGATGGCGGAGATCGACGACCTGCTGGACATCCTGGCCAAGCCCGAGCGCGTGTCGACCATCATCAGCGACGAGCTCACCACTCTCAAGCAGGAGTTCGGCCAGACCAAGCTCGGCGCGCGCCGCAGCCAGGTCGAGCACAGCGCTTTCGACCTGTCGACGGAAGACCTGATCACCCCCACCGACATGGTCGTGACGCTCTCCCACGCCGGCTACATCAAGAGCCAGCCCCTGGGCGAATACCGGGCGCAGAAGCGCGGCGGGCGCGGCAAACAGGCGACCGCGACCAAGGAAGACGACTGGATCGACCAGCTCTTCATCGCCAACACGCACGACTACATCTTGTGCTTCTCCAACCGCGGGCGGCTGTACTGGCTGAAAGTCTGGGAGGTGCCTGCCGGGTCGCGCGGCTCGCGCGGGCGGCCGATCGTCAATATGTTCCCGCTGCAGGAAGGCGAGAAGATCAACGTCGTGCTGCCGCTCACGGGCGAGAAGCGTACGTTCCCGGCCAACCAGTACGTCTTCATGGCGACCTCCATGGGCACCGTCAAGAAGACCGCACTCGACGAATTCAGCAACCCGCGCAAGGCCGGCATCATCGCGGTCGACCTGGATCCGGGCGACTACCTCATCGGCGCCGCGCTGACGGATGGGGCGCACGACGTGATGCTGTTCTCCGACGGCGGCAAGGCGGTGCGTTTCGACGAGAACGACGTCCGCCCGATGGGCCGCAACGCGCGCGGGGTGCGCGGCATGACCCTGGAAGACGGTCAGGGCGTGATCGCCATGCTGGTGGCCGAGGACGAAGAGCAGAGCGTGCTGACCGCGACCGAGAATGGTTACGGAAAACGCACAAGCATTACCGAGTACACCCGTCATGGGCGGGGAACCAAAGGCATGATTGCGATTCAGCAAAGTGAGCGCAACGGCAAGGTCGTGGCTGCCACCCTGGTGCACGCCGACGACGAGATCATGCTCATCACCGACAAGGGCGTGCTGGTGCGCACCCGTGTCTCCGAAATCCGCGAACTCGGCCGCGCCACGCAAGGCGTCACGCTGATCGGTCTCGACGAAGGCGCCAAGCTCAGCGGCCTGCAGCGCATCGTCGAGAACGACGCGAATGCGGAGAGCGACAACGGCGCCGACGACACTTCCTCATCATCTTCAACGGAGAATCTTCAGTGAAAAAATTCAAGTTCGCGCTGCTCGCGGTCGCGCTCGCCGGCAGCTCCATGGCCATGGCCCAGGACAAGGCGGCAATGGTCAAGCAGTTCCTCGACCTGCAGCGTCCCGGCATCGAGGCGCTGGCACGCGGACTGGTCGAACAGTCGAGCGCGCCCATCGCGCAGGCCGGCTCGCAATACCTGCAGACGCAGGTCCCTGCCGAAAAGCGCGAGGCCGCCGCGAAGGCCGCCGACGCCGAGCTCAAGAAGTACTTCGACGACGCTTATCCCATCGTGCGCGACAAGGCCGTGGCCTTGGCACCGGATGCCCTCGGCCCGATCCTGCGCGACAACTTCAGCGAAGACGAGCTGCGCCAGTTGCTGGCCTGGATCAACTCGCCCTTGAGCAAGAAGTACCAGGAGCTCAATCCGAAGATGCAGACCGCGCTGACGGAAAAGCTGGTGGCCGAGACCCGCTCCAGCATCGAACCCAAGATGCGTACGCTCGATGCCAACGTCGCCAAGGCCCTGGGCGCCCCTACCGAAGGCGCACCCCCAGCCAAGTCAGCGCCCAAGGCGCCCGCCAAGAAGTGACGACGCCCTCGGGTCGACGCCCCTACAACTTCTCCGCCGGCCCGGCTGCGATGCCGGAAGCGGTGCTGCAGCGTGCTGCCGCCGAAATGCTGGACTGGCAAGGCAGCGGCATGAGCGTGATGGAGATGAGTCACCGCGGCAAGGAGTTCGGCGCGATCTGCGCGCAAGCCGAAGCGGACTTTCGCGCGCTGCTGGCAGTGCCCGAGCACTTCCACATCCTCTTCATGCAGGGCGGCGGCCTGGGCGAGAACGCGATCGTTCCGATGAACCTGTCTCGCGGCAACAAGGCCGATTTCGTGATCACCGGGAGCTGGAGCGCAAAGTCTCAGAAGGAAGCACAGCGCTACTGCCAGTCGAACATCGCGGCCTCGAATGCCGACAACCAGCACACGCAGATTCCCGCACCCTCGACCTGGCAGGTGTCGGACGATGCTTCGTACGTGCACCTGTGCTCCAACGAAACCATTCACGGTGTCGAGTTCCAGGCGCTGCCGGACCTGGCCGCGCTAGGGAGCAAGGCCCCGCTGGTCATCGATTTCTCTTCCCACGTCGCCTCGCGCCCGGTCGACTGGACCCGCGTCGGCCTTGCCTTCGGCGGTGCCCAGAAGAACCTCGGGCCGGCCGGTCTCACGCTGGTGATCGTGCGCGACGACCTTCTGGGCCATGCGCTCGACATCTGTCCCAGCGCATTCAATTACCGGATCGTGGCGGACAACAAGTCCATGTACAACACGCCGCCGACCTGGGGCATCTACATCGCCGGGCTTACCTTCCAGTGGCTGCGGCAGCAGACCGAAGGCGCGCTCACCGGCGTCGCTGCCATGGAACAGCGCAACGCCGCCAAGGCGCGGCTCCTGTACGACTTCATCGACGCCTCGCCCTTCTACGAGAACCGCGTCGCCCACGACTGCCGCTCGCGCATGAACGTGCCCTTCTTCCTCAAGAACGAAAGCCGCAACGAGGCCTTTCTCGCAGGCGCGCGCGAGGCAGGCCTGCTGCAGCTGAAGGGCCACAAGTCCGTGGGTGGGATGCGGGCCAGCATCTACAACGCGATGCCGTTCGAAGGCGTGCAGGCGCTGGTGGACTACATGCGAGAATTCGAGCGGTCGCACGCGTAGCACGGCGTGCGATCCGACCGATGACCGCCTCCACCCCACCGTCCCCAGCCTCCGACCCCTCCGCCAGCCTCGCCGATCTGCGGACGCAGATCGATTCGCTCGACCAGCAACTGCTCGATCTCCTCAACCGCCGCGCGCACGTGGCGGAGCTGGTGGGCGAGGTCAAGAAGCGCGAGGGCACGCCCTACTTCCGTCCCGACCGCGTGGCCCACGTGATCGAGAAGATGCAGCAGAGCAACCACGGCCCGCTCAAATCGCTGCATGTGGCTGCCATCTGGCGCGAGATCATGTCGGCCTGCCTGGCGCTCGAGTCGCCACAGCGCGTCGCCGTGCTCGGCCCCGAGGGCACCTTCTGCGAGCAGGCCGCCATCGAGTACTTCGGCGGTGCCGCCGACCTGATCTATTGCGCCAGCTTCGACGAGGTCTTCCATGCCACGGCGGCCGGCAGCGCACAGTACGGCGTGGTCGGTGTCGAAAACACCACCGAGGGCGTGGTCACGCGCTCGCTCGACCTGTTCCTGCACTCGCCGACCCATGTCGTCGGCGAGGTCAGCCTGCTCGTGCGCCATCACCTGCTGCGCACGGTCAATTCGCTCGAAGGCATCGAGGCGGTGCTGGCGCACCCCCAGGCGCTCGCTCAGTGCCAGACCTGGCTCTCCAAGCACCTGCCGCGTGCGGAGCGCCGCGCCGTTTCCAGCAACGCCGAAGGCGCCCGGCTCGCCGCCGGCAACCCGGCCTGGGCAGGCCTGGCGAGCGAGCGTGCCGCCACGCGCTTCGGGTTGCACATCGTCTCGCACGCGATCCAGGACGACTCGTACAACCGCACGCGTTTCGCCGTCATCTGCCTGCCCCAGACCCTGGCCATGCCGCCGGCTTCGGGCAAGGACTGCACCAGCCTCGTGGTCTCCGTGCCCAACCGGCCGGGCGCCGTGCACGACCTGCTGGTGCCGCTCAAGGCCAACGATGTCTCGATGACCCGCTTCGAGTCGCGCCCCGCACGCACGGGCCAGTGGGAGTACTACTTCTACATCGACCTCGACGGCCATCCCTCGCAGCCCCACGTGGCCGCCGCCCTCGCCGAACTGCGCAAGCTCTGCGCGTTCTACAAGGTGATCGGCGCCTACCCCGTCACCGCCTGAGGCTGCCCCATGTTCGAACAGCTCGGCTTGATCGGCTGCGGCCTGATGGGCGGTTCCTTTGCGCTGGCGCTCAAGCGCGCCAAGCTGGTGAAGCGCGTGGTCGGCTACAGCAAGTCGCCATCGACCACCGAGCGCGCGCGGCAACTGGGCGTCATCGACGTCGCGGCGCCCTCCGCCCTGCTCGCCGTCTCGGGCGCCGACCTGGTCCTGATCGCGGTGCCGGTGGGCGCTTCCGAGGCGACCTTCAAGGCGATCCGCCACGGCATCACCGAGCAGATGCTGGTGATGGACGTGGGCTCGACCAAGGGCGACGTGATCGAGGCCGCGCGGCGCGGCCTGCACGACCAGTTCGCCAGCTTCGTTCCGGCACATCCGATCGCCGGCAAGGAAGTCGCCGGCGTCGAGCATGCCGATGCAAGCCTCTATGCCGGACGCCAGGTCGTCCTCACGCCCGTCAAGGCCACGCTGCGCTCCAACGTGCAGCGCGCGACGCAAGTCTGGTCCGGGATCGGCGCCAAGGTGGTGACCATGACGCCCGAGGCACACGACAAGGCTTTCGCGGCCGTGAGCCACCTGCCGCACCTTCTGGCTTTCGCTTTCACCAACGCATTGACGGCCCAGCCCGAGGGGCCGCGCTTCCTGGAACTGGCCGGCCCGGGCTTCCGCGACTTCACGCGCATCGCGGCCGGTGACACCGCCATGTGGCGCGATGTATTGCTGGCCAACCGCGAGCAGGTGCTGCAGCAATCGCAGGCATTTCGCGCGTCCCTGGCGCAGATGGAGGCCCTGATGCGTGCGGGCGATTCGCAGGCCCTCGAGGACGCGATCGCCGCTGCGAGCCGCGCGCGCGCCCAATGGCAGCCGGGCGCAGGCGTTTCCCCCGACTGAGCCATGTTCTCCACGCCCTTCCTGGACCTTCCGCCGCTCGCCGGCGCCTCTGGCACCGTGCGCCTTCCGGGTTCCAAGAGCATCTCGAACCGCGTGCTGCTGCTGGCAGCGCTGGCCGGCGGCACGACCACCGTGCACGACCTGCTTGATTCGGACGACACGCGGGTGATGCTCGATGCCCTGGCCGCGCTCGGCTGCCGCATCGACCGCGCTGGCGCCGGGCTGCGCATCGAAGGCCTGGATGGCCGGCTGAGGACTTCCGGCGCCAAGCTCTTCCTGGGCAATGCCGGCACCGCAATGCGGCCGCTGACGGCGGCCTTGGCCCTGCTCGGCGGCGAATTCGAGCTCTCCGGTGTGCCACGCATGCACGAGCGGCCGATCGGCGATCTGGTCGATGCGCTGGTGCAGCTCGGCTGCCGCATCGACTACCTCGGCAATCCCGGCTATCCCCCGCTGGCCATCCATCCGGTGCCGCTCGACTCCCTCCAGCTGGCCGCTCCGATCCGCGTGCGGGGCGACGTGTCGAGCCAGTTCTTGACCGCCCTGCTGCTGGCGCTGCCACTGGCCGCGGGGGCTGCCTCGGAGCGGGCCGACCAGGCGTCGGGCCGCGACATCACCATCGAGGTGATCGGCGAGCTGATTTCCAAGCCTTACATCGAGATCACGCTCAACCTGCTGTCGCGCTTCGGCATCGAGGTCCGGCGCGAGGGCTGGGAGCGTTTCGTCATTCCGGCCGGCAGCCGCTACCGCTCGCCCGGCGACATCCACGTCGAGGCCGACGCCTCCTCGGCCAGCTACTTCATTGCACTGGGCGCCATCGCCCGGGGCGAGGGCATCCGCATCGAAGGCGTGGGCGCGGATTCGATCCAGGGCGACATCCGCTTCGTCGAGGCAGCGCGGCTGATGGGGGCTCACATCGACAGCGGCCCCAACTGGCTGGCAATCTCACGCGGCGCCTGGCCACTCAAGGCCATCGACCTCGACGCCAACCACATTCCCGACGCAGCGATGACGCTGGCGGTGATGGCGCTCTACGCCGACGGCCCTTGCCTGCTGCGCAATATCGCGAGCTGGCGCGTCAAGGAAACCGATCGCATCGACGCCATGGCGAAGGAACTGCGCAAGCTGGGCGCCACCGTCGAGGACGGCCCGGACTTCATCTGCGTGCATCCGCTTGCGCGGGCCGGCTGGCGTGCCGCGAGCATTCGCACCTACGACGACCACCGAGTGGCCATGTGCTTCTCGCTGGCGGCTTTCAATCCGGCCGGGTTGCCGGTGCGCATCCTCGAGCCGCACTGCGTGGCCAAGACTTTCCCGGACTATTTCGAGACCCTGTTCTCGGTGGCCGAGGCGGCAGAAGTGCCGGTGCTCTGCATCGACGGTCCCACCGCCTCGGGCAAAGGCACCCTGGCCGTCGCCGTGGCCTATCAGTTGGGCTATCACTACCTCGATTCGGGCACGCTCTACCGTGTGACCGGCCTCGCGATGCGGCGCAACGGCCTCGAAGCCGATGCAGCCCACGAGATGCAGATCGCCGAGCTCGCCCGCACCTTGCCGCTGCGCTTCAGCGAAGGCAAGGTGCTGCTGTCCGGCGAGGACGTGAGCGACGCCATCCGAACCGAGGCCGCCGGCATGGACGCCTCGCGCGTCTCCGCCTTGCCCGCCGTGCGCAAGGCATTGCTGGCGCTGCAGAAGAGCTTCCGCCGTCTGCCGGGCCTCGTGGCCGACGGCCGCGACATGGGCACGGTGGTCTTTCCCGATGCCACCCTCAAGGTTTATTTGACCGCGAGCGCCGCCCAGCGCGCCGAAAGGCGGCATAAGCAATTGATTTCAAAGGGTATTTCGACTACACTCGACGGTCTTCGCGCCGACCTGGAAGCGCGCGACCTCCGGGATTCTTCCCGCAGCGTCGCCCCTTTGAAACCGGCGCCTGATGCCCGCCTCCTGGACAACTCCCTTCTCTCGGTCGAGCAATCGGTCGAGCAGGTGCTTGCCTGGTGGCAGGAAGTACAGCCTTTCGGGTCATCCTGAAGGGTATTTCGGTCCAGCAGGTCCCCGCCGCGCGACAGCGCACCGGCCTGCTGGTTGTTCAACTCCAACCGGGCCCCGAGCCCTCAACCGCCGTCTCCAGACCCTAGCCAGCCGCAATGGTGCGACTGCAAACCCTGCGTGACGGAAGGAACCCACACATGTCTGAATCTTTTGCCGACCTGTTCGAAGAATCCCTGAAGCGTTCCGAAATGCGCAGCGGCGAGGTCATCACCGCCGAAGTCGTGCGCGTCGAGCACAACCACGTCGTGGTCAACGCCGGCCTCAAGTCCGAAGCCTACGTGCCCATCGAAGAGTTCAAGAACGACAAGGGCGAACTCGAAGTCCAGGCCGGCGATTTCGTTTCCGTGGCCATCGGCAGCGTCGAGAACGGCTACGGCGACACCATCCTCTCGCGCGATACCGCCAAGCGCCTGGCCTCCTGGCTGGCGCTCGAGAAGGCGCTCGAATCCGGCGACTTCGTCACCGGCACCACCAGTGGCAAGGTCAAGGGCGGTCTCACCGTCCTGGTCAATGGCATCCGCGCCTTCCTGCCGGGCTCGCTGATCGACACCCGTCCGATCAAGGACCTGACCCCCTACGAGAACAAGACCCTCGAATTCAAGGTCATCAAGCTCGACCGCAAGCGCAACAACGTGGTGCTCTCGCGCCGCGCCGTGGTCGAAGCCAGCATGGGCGAAGAGCGCGCCAAGCTGATGGAAACGCTGAAAGAAGGCGCAGTCGTGCGCGGCGTGGTCAAGAACATCACGGAATACGGTGCGTTCGTCGACCTCGGCGGCATCGACGGCCTGCTGCACATCACCGACATGGCCTGGCGCCGTGTCCGCCACCCGAGCGAGGTGGTCCAGGCCGGCCAGGAAATCACGGCCAAGATCCTCAAGTTCGACACCGAGAAGAACCGCGTCTCGCTGGGCCTCAAGCAGATGGGCGACGACCCGTGGATGGGCGTCTCGCGCCGCTACCCGCAAGGCACGCGCCTGTTCGGCAAGGTCACGAACATCGCCGACTACGGCGCCTTCGTCGAGCTCGAGCCCGGCATCGAAGGCCTGGTGCACGTGTCCGAGATGGACTGGACCAACAAGAACATCGCCCCCAACAAGATCGTCTCGCTGGGCGACGAAGTCGAAGTCATGGTTCTCGAGATCGACGAAGACAAGCGCCGCATCAGCCTGGGCATGAAGCAGTGCAAGGCCAACCCGTGGCAGGAGTTCGCGCAAAACACCAAGCGCGGCGATCGCGTCAAGGGCCCCATCAAGTCGATCACCGACTTCGGCGTCTTCGTCGGCCTGGCGGCCGGCATCGATGGCCTGGTGCACCTGTCCGACCTCTCGTGGAACGAGCCCGGCGAAACCGCCGTGCGCAACTACAAGAAGGGCCAGGAAGTCGAGGCCATCGTGCTGGCCGTCGACGTGGACCGCGAGCGCATCAGCCTGGGCATCAAGCAGCTCGACAGCGACCCCTTCACCACCTTCACCACGGTGAATGACAAGGGCCAGGTCGTGACCGGCAAGGTCAAGACCGTCGACCCGCGCGGCGCCGAGATCGACCTGGGCGACGACATCGTCGGCTACCTGCGCGCCAGCGAGATCTCCCGCGACCGCGTGGAAGATGCGCGCAACGTGCTCAAGGAAGGCGACGAGGTCACGGCTGTCGTGGTCAACGTGGATCGCAAGACCCGCAACATCCAGCTGTCGATCAAGCAGAAGGACCTGGCCGACGAACAAGGCGCGATGGCCAACCTGAGCCAGCAGTCGGCACGCGAGAACGCGGGTACGACCAGCCTGGGCGCCCTGCTGCGCGCCAAGCTCGACAGCAACAACGAAAAATAAAAAGCAGACGCAGACACGGTGAGCTCTGCTCACCGTGTCCTTCTGTGGTTTATGACTCGTTCAGACCTAGTCGAAGAACTCGCGGCCCGCTTCGCGCAACTCACGCACCGCGACGCCGAGTACGCCGTCAAGACCATCCTTGACGCGATGAGCGACGCCCTGGTGCGCGGCCATCGCATCGAGATCCGCGGTTTTGGCAGCTTCACGGTGAACCGGCGTCCGCCGCGCATCGGGCGCAATCCGCGTTCGGGCGAAAGCGTTCAGATCCCCGAGAAGCGCGTGCCGCACTTCAAGCCGGGCAAGGCCCTGCGGGAGGCGGTCGATGCACGCACGGCGGAGCTCGATGCCGAGCAGCGTCTGCGCGGAGACTGAAGCATAGAATTCCCCCGCCATCGGGGACGCGCATGAAATATCTCCTTTGGCTGCTCAAGGCAGCCATTTTTTTTACCCTCTTCGCTTTCGCGCTGAACAACCAGCACGACGCCACCGTCTACTTCTTCTTCGGCACCTCCTGGCGCGCCCCGCTGGTGCTGGTGGTGCTCGCCGCCTTTGCGGGCGGACTCGTGGTCGGCGTCCTGGGAATGCTGCCGGGCTGGTGGAAGCACCGCAGCGCCGCGGCCCAGTTGCCCGCCTCGCCGGTCCCGCCTGCGGCAAGCGCCACTGCAGCACCCCCGGCTGCCGCCACCGACCTTCCCGCCGTGCGCCAACATGGACTTTGATTTCAGCTGGCTGCTGCTCGGCTTGCCCCTTGCATTCATCCTGGGTTGGCTCGCTTCGCGCTTCGACCTCCGGCAGCTGCGCATCGAGAACCGGCAGGCGCCCAAGGCCTACTTCCGCGGCCTCAACTTCCTGCTCAACGAGCAGCAGGACCAGGCCATCGATGCCTTCATCGAGGCCGTGCAGAACGACCCCGACACCCAGGAGCTGCACTTCGCGCTCGGCAACCTGTTCCGCCGCCGCGGCGAATATCAGCGCGCCGTGCGCGTGCACGAGCACCTGCTGGGGCGTGGCGACCTGAGCCGCGCCGACCGCGACCGGGCACAGCACGCCCTGGCGCAGGACTTTCTCCGCGCTGGCCTGCTCGACCGCGCCGAGGCCGCGTTGCAGAAGCTCGAAGGCACCCGCTACGAGAACGAGGCGCGGCTGGCGCTGCTGGCCATCTATGAGCGCTCGCGCGAATGGACCCAGGCCGCGGCCGTGGCACAGAAGCTCGACGAGGCGGAGCAGGCCAGCTACAGCGTGCGCCGTGCCCACCATCTCTGCGAACAGGCCGCCGAACAGGTGGCCGCCGGCGATCTCCAAAACGCCGCCCTGCTGCTGGACCAGGCGGTCGCCCTGGCGCCGCAAGCGCCGCGGCCGGCCATCGACACCGCCGCGCTGCAGCTGCGCAACGGCGACTCCGCCGGTGCCTACGACACGCTCGCCGCCCTGTGCGAGAGCGCACCGCTCGCGCTGCCGCTCTACGCCGCCATGCTGCAGCAGGCCGCGGTCGCCTCGCAACGCGGCGGCGAAGCGCTGCTCATCCTGCAACGCCGCTATGCCGAATCGCCGTCCATCGACGTGCTCGAAGCCATCATGGCGCTGGGCGGCACCCCGATGCTGCCCGACGACCTCGTGGCCGAGGCCTCCAATCCGCCCGAGCCGCGAGATGGCTACATCGCCCACCTCAGCCACCAGCCCTCGCTGGTGGCCGCCTCGCGCTGGCTGGCCGGCGAGCGCTTCGCGCACGAGCAGTACCGCCAGCCCGTCCAGCGCACCCTGGACCAGGCCACGCGGCCGCTGATGCGCTACCGCTGCGCCGCCTGCGGCTTCGAGGCGCACCAGCATTTCTGGCATTGCCCGGGCTGCCAGGCCTGGGACAGCTACCCGCCGCGCCGCGTCGAAGAGCTCTGAAATCCCTCAAATTGTCGCAACGCCAACACCGTTGGCGATCTTCTCGTTCAAATGCACGCCGCATGCAATCCGCATGCGAGCGGGACGCGAGAAGCGTCTCTTTAACGTGACAGGGAAATCTCAAGAATGCTGAAGAAGATTCTGGCCATCATGGCCATGCTGTTTGCCGCTGCTTCATGGGCGGCCGTCGATGCCAACAAGGCGAGCGATGCCGAGCTCGATGCGATCCGGGGCGTGGGCCCCTCGCTCTCCAAGCGCATCATCGATGAGCGAAAGAAGGGTGGCGACTTCAAGGATTGGCACGACCTCATGAGCCGCGTCAAGGGTGTGAAGGAAAAGGCGGCCGCCAAGCTGTCGGGCGAAGGCCTGACGGTCAATGGCCAGAGCTTCGGCGGCGCAGCGCCGCCAGCCAAGGTCGCCAAGGCCGAGCCCAGGAAGGACAAGGCCGAGAGCACGGCAAAGAAGGCCGATAACAAGCCCTGATCCACGCGCGCGGCGACCGCGCCGCGCCGCCAACGAAAGCCGCCCTCGGGCGGCTTTTTTGCGAGTGCCTGCACGCGCCGGGCGCATGCCGTCAGGGGAAAGCCTCACGCAGTGGCCTGATATTTGCACGTATGCTCCCCGACGCCTTTTCACATCCGTACGTTCTGGAGAGCCCATGATTCACAAGTTCGGCATCGCCCTCGCCGCCCTCACCCTCGGCGCAGCGGCCTTCGCGCAGACCAAGTGGGACCTGCCCACGGCCTATCCGGCCACCAACTTCCACACCGAGAACATCACGCAGTTCGCCGCCGACGTCGACAAGGCGACCGGCGGCAAGCTCAAGATCACCGTTCATGCCAACGCCGCACTCTTCAAGGCGCCGGAAATCAAGCGTGCCGTCCAGGGCGGTCAGGCGCAGATGGGCGAGATCCTGCTCGTCAACTACCAGAATGAATGGCAGATCTTCGGCACCGACGGCATTCCGTTCCTGGCCGACAGCTACGACGCCGCCTGGAAGCTCTACCAGGCCCAGAAGCCGGTGCTCGAGAAGAAGCTGGCCGAGCAAGGCATGATGCTGCTCTATTCGGTGGCCTGGCCGCCTCAGGGCATCTTCGTCAAGAAGGAGATCGCGTCCGCCGCCGATCTCAAGGGCGTGAAGTGGCGCGCCTACAGCCCCGCAACCGCGCGCATCGGCGAGCTGGTCGGCGCCCAGCCCGTCACCGTGCAGCAGGCCGAGCTGTCGCAGGCGATGGCCACCGGCGTGATCGAGTCCTACATGTCCTCCGGCTCCACCGGCTACGACACCAAGACCTACGAGTACATCAAGAACTTCTACGACACCCAGGCCTGGCTGCCCAAGAACGCCGTCCTCGTGAACAAGAAGGCCTTCGACGCGCTCGACAAGGCCACGCAGGACGCGCTGCTGAAGGCCGGCGCGGACGCCGAGAAGCGCGGCTGGGAAATTTCCAAGAAGAAGAATGTCGAGTACCTGGATCTGCTCAAGAAGAACGGCATGACGATCCATTCGCCATCGACGCAGCTCAAGGCGGACATGAAGAAGATCGGCGAGACCATGCTCAAGGAATGGCTCGACAAGGCCGGTCCCGAAGGCCAGGCTGTGGTCGACGCCTACAAGAAGATGTAGGCGCGCGTGGGCAGGATGCGCAAGACGCTCGATTTCCTCTACGACAGCGCCGTCGCCCTGGCGGCGCTTTTCATGATCGGCCTGCTGGTGGCGGTGCTGTTGTCCATCGTCGGCCGGCAACTGCACTTCAACATCCCGGGGCTCGACGCCTATGCCGGCTACCTGATGGCAGGTGCCGGCTTCCTGGCTCTGGCCCATACCCTGAAACGTGGCGAGCACATCCGTGTCACGCTGCTGCTCGGCAGCCTGCACGGCGCGCCGCGGCGTTGGCTGGAACGATGGGCAACCGGCGCGGCGGCGCTGCTGGCCGCGCTCTTCGCCCTCTACAGCCTCCGCCTCGCGTGGCAATCGCATGCCTACAACGACATCTCGACAGGCAACGACGCAACGCCGCTGTGGCTGCCGCAGCTGAGCATGGCCGTCGGCTCGCTCATCTTCGCCATTGCAGCGGTCGACGAATTCCTGATCGAATGGCGCGGGAGGCCAACCAAGACCAGCCCCGCCGAGGCCCTTCGCCATGAATGACATCGCCATCGCCGGGCTGCTGATCGCCAGCCTGTTCCTCATCCTCGGCAGCGGCGTCTGGATCGGGCTCACACTCTCGGGCGTCGCATGGATCGGCATGCAGCTGTTCTCTGCCCGCCCCGCCGGCGATGCGATGGCGGTGACCATCTGGGGCTCGGCCTCCGGCTGGACGCTCACCGCGCTCCCGCTGTTTCTCTGGATGGGCGAGGTGCTCTTCCGCACCCGCCTGTCGCAGGACATGTTCAAGGGCCTGGCTCCCTGGATGCAAGCGCTGCCGGGCCGGCTGCTGCACACCAACGTGGCGGGCTGCGCCGTGTTCGCCGCGGTCTCGGGCTCGAGTGCCGCCACCTGCGCGACCATCGGCAAGATGACGCTGCCGGAGCTCAAGCGGCGCGGCTACCCGGACGACATGGTGATCGGCACGCTGGCCGGGGCCGGCACGCTGGGCCTGCTGATCCCGCCCTCGATCATCATGATTGTCTACGGCGTGAGCGCCGATGTGTCGATCGCGAAGCTCTTCATCGCCGGCGTCGTGCCGGGCATCCTGCTGGCTGCGCTTTTCTCGGGCTACATCGCGGTGTGGGCGATGCTGAATCCGCAGCGCGTGCCGCCGCCCGATCCGCCGATGGCTTTCACGCAGAAGCTGCGCCAGTCGCTGAGTCTGATCCCCGTCGCTGTGCTGATCCTCGCCGTGCTGGGCTCGATCTATGCAGGCATCGCCACGGCCACCGAGGCTGCTGGTGTCGGCGTGGTGGGTGCGTTGGTGATCTCGGCGGCGCAGGGTTCGCTCAACTGGCAGACCTTCAGGGATTCGCTGCTGGGCGCCACGCGCCTGTACTGCATGATGGCGCTGATCCTCGCCGGCGCTGCCTTCCTCACGCTCGCCATGGGCTACATCGGGTTGCCGCGCCATCTCGCCGAATGGATCGGCTCGCTCGGACTGTCGAAGTTCCAGCTCGTGGTGATGCTGGCGCTGTTCTATATCGTGCTCGGCTGTTTTCTCGACGGCATCTCGATGGTCGTGCTGACCATGGGCGTGATCATGCCGACGGTGCTCGCCGCCGGCATCGATCCGCTGTGGTTCGGCATCTTCATCGTGCTGGTGGTGGAGATGGCGCAGATCACGCCGCCGGTGGGCTTCAACCTGTTCGTCCTGCAAGGCATGACGGGCAAGGACCTGCTCTACATCGCGCGCGTGACGCTGCCGATGTTCGCGCTGATGGTGACGGCGGTGCTGATCATCTACTTCGCGCCGGACATCGTGACCTGGCTGCCGCGGCAGATGGCCCCCTGAGCACGGCTCGATGCCGATGAAAGAGCGCCGGGGCCCGCCCTCGGCACCGCGGCATTGCAGGCCTCCGGATCGCTGATCCTCACCTGGCTCGGCATCCGCACGGTGCGGCCGTCCACCGGCTGATCGCGAGGTCTTGCGCAGGGGGCGGTCGATAGAATCGGCCGCGATGCCCCTTGCACTCCTCGTCGCACTTCCCTTCGTTGCCAGTGTGATCGCGGCCCTGCTGCCGTCGAAAGCACGCAACAGGGAATCGACGCTGGCAGGCATGGTCGCACTGGGCTGCGCCGTGCAGGCGGCGTGGCTCTTTCCCCGGCTCGCTGACGGCAACGTCATCCGCGAAGAGATCCGCTGGATCCCCTCGCTGGGCCTGGAGCTGGTGTTCCGCATGGACGGCTTCGCCTGGCTGTTCTGCATGCTGGTGCTCGGCATCGGCGCGCTGGTGGTGCTCTACGCGCGCTACTACATGTCGTCCTCCGACCCGGTGCCGCGCTTCTTCTCCTTCTTTCTCGCCTTCATGGGCTCGATGGTGGGCGTGGTGCTCTCGGGCAATCTGATCCAGATGGTGCTGTTCTGGGAGCTCACCAGCCTGTTCTCCTTCCTGCTGATCGGCTACTGGCACCACCGGCGCGACGCGCGGCGCGGGGCGCGCATGGCGCTCATCATCACCGGCGCCGGCGGGCTGTGCCTGCTGGCCGGCGCGCTGGTGCTGGGCCGCATCGTGGGCAGCTACGAGCTCGATGCGGTGCTCGCCTCCGGCGAGCAGATACGCGCCAGCCGGCTCTATCCGCTGGCCCTCGTGCTGGTCCTGCTCGGCGCCTTCACCAAGAGCGCGCAGTTCCCCTTCCACTTCTGGCTGCCGCGCGCGATGGCGGCGCCCACGCCGGTCTCGGCCTACCTCCACTCGGCCACGATGGTGAAGCTCGGCGTCTTTCTGATGGCACGGCTGTGGCCGGTGCTCTCCGGCACCGAACCCTGGTTCTGGCTGGTGAGCGGCGCCGGCGCCGCCACGCTGCTGCTGGGCGGCTACGTGGCCATGTTCCAGCGGGACCTCAAGGCGCTGCTGGCCTACTCGACCATCTCGCATCTCGGGCTCATCACGCTGCTGCTCGGGCTCAACAGCCCGCTGGCCGCGGTCGCGGCCGTCTTCCACGTGATGAACCATGCCACCTTCAAGGCTTCGCTCTTCATGGCGGCCGGCATCATCGACCACGAGAGCGGCACGCGCGACATCCGCAAGCTGAGCGGCCTGCTCAGGCTGATGCCGATCACCGGCACGCTGGCCATCATCGCCAGCGCAGCGATGGCGGGCGTGCCACTGCTCAACGGCTTCCTCTCGAAAGAGATGTTCTTCGCCGAGACGGTCTTCATCCAGGCGACGCCATGGATCAACCTCAGTTTGCCGGTGATCGCGACGCTGGCCGGCGTGTTCAGCGTGACCTACTCGGCCCGCTTCGTGTTCGACGTCTTCTTCGGCCCGCCTCCGGGCCCCAGGGTGCCGAAGCAGCCGCACGAGCCGCCACGCTGGATGCGCGTGCCGGCCGAGCTGCTGGTGCTGACCTGCCTGGTGGTCGGCGTCGCGCCGGCCTGGTCGGTGGGCGCCTTCCTCGCCACGGCCGCGATGCCGGTGGTCGGCGGCGAACTGCCCGACTACAGCCTGGCCCTGTGGCACGGCTTCAACTTGCCGCTGGCGATGAGCGCCATCGCGCTGGTCGGCGGCGCCGGGCTCTACCTGCTGCAGCGTCGCGGTCGCGCGCGCGGCGCGCTGGAGCACACGCCGCTGCTGCATCGCTTCGACGGCCAGCGCATGTTCGAGAACCTGCTGGCTCGCCTGAGCGAGGCCGGCCGGCGCAGCCGGCGCGTGCTGGGCACCCGGCGCCTGCAGGTGCAGTTGCTGCTGATGGTCGCGGTGGCGCTGGCCGGGGCCGGCGCCTCGCTATGGCTCGCGCCGGCGACGCCCGGCACGCGCGCGCTGCTGCCCTTCTCGCCGATGTTCGCCATGACCTGGGTGATCGGCTGCACCTGCGCCCTGGCCGCCGCCTGGCAGGCCAAGTTCCACCGCCTGGCCTCGCTGATGCTGGCCTCGGGCGCGGGCCTGGTGTGCTGCACGACCTACATCTGGTTCTCGGCGCCCGACCTCGCGCTGACCCAACTGGTCGTCGAGACCGTGACCACGGTGCTGATCCTGCTCGGCCTGCGCTGGCTGCCGATGCGCACCGCCAAGCCGCAGCCGATGCGCGCGCGCATGCGGCTGTGGGGCCGGCGCGGGCGCGACCTCCTGGTGGCGGCCGCGGCCGGCGGCGGCTTGGCCGCGCTCGCCTGGATCATGATGACGCGGCCCTTCCCGCAGAGCATCTCGCCCTTCTTCCTCGAGCGCGCGCTGTCGGAAGGCGGCGGCACCAACGTCGTCAACGTGATGCTGGTCGACTTCCGCGGCTTCGATACCTTCGGCGAGATCGCGGTGCTCGGCATCGTGGCCCTGGCGGTCTACGCGCTGCTGCGGCGCTTCCGCCCGGCGCGCGAATCCATGGCACTGCCTGCGCAGCAGCGAGCGCAGCCCGACGACGGCAGCAGCGATCTGCTGAATCCGCGCCGCGCCCCGGACACCGCGGTCGGCTACCTGATGGTGCCCGCCGTGCTGGTGCGCCTTCTGCTGCCGCTCTCGGTGCTGGTGTCGGTCTATTTCTTCATGCGCGGCCATAACCAGCCGGGCGGCGGCTTCGTGGCCGGGCTGGTGATGTCGGTCGCGCTGCTGCTGCAGTTCATCGTGTCGGGCACCGAATGGGTGGAGGAGCACCTGCGGATCTACCCGCGCCGCTGGATCGCCGTCGGCCTGCTGCTGGCGCTCGCCACCGGTTCGGGCGCGCTGCTGTTCGGCTATCCCTTCCTGACCACGCACACCGCGCACCTGCACCTGCCTGTGCTCGGCGAGGTGCACGTGCCGAGCGCATTGTTCTTCGACATCGGCGTGTTCGCGCTGGTCCTGGGCGCGACGATGCTGATCCTCACGGCGCTGGCGCACCAGTCGATCCGCAGCCATCGCTGGGCCGACGAACAAGCAGAAAAGCAAGCCGAACGCGCCGCGTTCGAAGCGGGGGGCGGCGCCTGATGGAAGCCGTGCTCGCCATTGCCATCGGCATCCTCGCCGGCTCGGGTGTGTACCTGCTGCTGCGGCCGCGCACCTTCCAGGTGATCATGGGCCTCACGCTGATCTCCTACGCGGTCAACCTCTTCATCTTCAGCATGGGCCGCATCAAGGTCGACAGCGAGCCGGTGCTGGTCCCGGGGTTGGCCGCCACGCTGGCCAACACCGCCGACCCGATGCCGCAGGCGCTGGTGCTGACCGCCATCGTGATCGGCTTCGCGATGACGGCACTGTTCCTGGTCGTGCTGCTGGCTTCGCGCGGCCTCAGCGGCACCGACCACGTCGACGGTGCAGAGAAGAAGGAGCTCGCCGAATGACGGAGCTTTTCTCCTTGCTCGACCGCCTGCTCGAGTTCGGCATGCCGCACCTGATCGCGGTGCCGATCCTGCTGCCGGCCTTCACGGCCGCGCTGATGCTGCTGATGGGCGAGCAGCGCCGACGCGCCAAGTCCTTCCTGAGCGTGGTCTCGGGCCTGCTGGGCCTGCTGGCCGCGCTCGCGCTCCTGCGCTGGGTGAATGCGGTCGACACCGGCGGCGGGCCGGGTTCGATCGGCGTCTACCTGCCGGGCAACTGGCGCGCCCCCTTCGGCATCGTGCTGGTCGCCGACCGGCTCTCGACCATGATGGTTGCGCTCACCGGCGTCGTTGCCTTCTGCGCCTCCATCTATTCGACTTCGCGCTGGGACCGCGCGGGCGTGCATTTCCATCCGTTGCTGCAGCTGCAGCTCATGGGCCTCAACGGCGCCTTCCTGACCGGCGACCTGTTCAATCTCTTCGTCTTCTTCGAGGTCATGCTGGCGGCCTCCTACGGCCTGCTGCTGCACGGCTCCGGCCGACTGCGGGTGCAGGCCGGCCTGCACTACGTGGCGATCAACCTCGCGGCCTCGTCGCTGTTCCTGATCGGTGCTGCCTTGCTCTACGGCGTGACCGGCACCCTCAACATGGCCGACCTCGGCCTGCGCATCGCCCAGTTGCCGGTCGCCGATCGCGGGTTGGTGCATGCCGCCGCGGCCATCCTGGCCACCGCCTTCTTCGCCAAGGCCGGCGCCTGGCCGCTCAACTTCTGGCTGGTGCCGGCCTACAGCGCAGCGGTATCGCCGGTGGGCGCGGTCTTCGCGCTCCTCACCAAGCTGGGCATCTACACGGTGCTGCGGCTGTGGAGCCTGCTGTTCGCGCCCGACGCCGGCAGCTCGGCCCTGTTCGGCCAGGGCGCGCTGGTCGCGATCGGACTGGCCACGCTGTTCTGCGGCGCGCTCGGCATCGTCGGCACGCAGCGCTTGTCCAACCTCGCCGGCTTCAGCGTGCTGGTGTCGGCCGGCACGCTGCTGGCGGCCATCGGCCTGGGGCAGCCGGCCGTGTGGGCGGGCGCGCTCTACTACCTGCTGAGCTCCACGCTGGCGGTGAGCGCTTTCTTCCTGCTGATCGACATGATCGAGCGCTGGCGCAACGCCGGACTGAGCATCGCGCCGCACGAGGCGGCCGGCGATGCCCCCTTTCTCGCGGAAGACCTGCGCCACCTCGACGACGTGAACCTCGACGACGACGCCCAGGCGCTCTACGGCCGCGCCATCCCGGCCGGCATCGCCTTCCTCGGCCTCGGCTTCCTGGGCTGCACGCTGCTGCTGGCGGGCCTGCCGCCGCTGTCGGGTTTCGTCGGCAAGTTCGCGATGCTCTCGGGCCTGCTCGGCGAGGCGCGCGGCCTCACGGCGGCCGACTGGGCCTTCACGGCGCTGCTGATCGTTTCGGGCTTTCTCACGCTGATCGCGCTCAGCCGCACCGGCATCCGCCATTTCTGGACCCAGCCGCACCAGACGCTTCCCGCGTTGCGGGCGCTCGAGGTCCTCCCCGTGGCCGCATTGCTGGCCGCTTGCCTGGCGCTGACCCTGATGGCCGAGCCCGTAATGCAGCACGCCAGTGCCACTGCGCAAGGCTTGCGCTTCCCGAGCGCCTATCGCGATGCTGTGTTCGGCGCGCGCCAGCGGCCCGGTCCGACCGCCCCTGCCGGAGATCCGAAGCCATGATCAAACGCTGGTTGCCATCGCCCATGCTCTCGCTGGCGCTTTTCATCGTCTGGCTGCTGCTGAACGAGGCCCCGGATGCAGCCACGCTGCTGCTGGCGGCCCTGCTCGCGATCGCGGTGCCCCTGCTCACGCAGAGCCTGCGGCCGGCCCGGGCAAAGATGCGCCGACCGCTGCTGGCCCTCACGCTGGGCGGCCTGGTGGCGTACGACCTGGTCGTTTCCGCACTTACCGTGGCGCGCCTGCTGCTCACCCGGCGCAACCGCGACCTGGCGCCGCGCTTCGTGCGCGTGCCGCTCGCGATGCGCGACCCCAATGCGCTCGCCACGCTGGCGATGATTCTCTGCCTCACCCCCGGCACCGCCTGGGGCGAGATCGCGCTGGACCGCTCCACCCTGCTGATCCACGTCTTCCACGAGGACGACGAGGCAGCCTTCATCGACATGATCAAGACGCGCTACGAGCGTCGGCTGATGGAGATCTTCGAATCATGACCCCGGTTCTTCTCTGGGCCCTGAAGCTGGCGCTGCTGCTCCTCGCGGTGGCCATGCTCTGCGCGCTGGCGCGCCTGCTCATCGGCCCGACCGCCCAGGACCGGGTGATGGCGCTGGACTGCCTCTACATCAACGGCATGCTGATGATGCTGGTGCTGGGCATCGTCTATGCGAGCAGCGTGTACTTCGAGGCCGCGATGCTGATCGCGCTGTTCGGCTTCGTCGGCGCGACGGCGCTGGCCAAATTTCTGCTCCGTGGCGAGGTGATCGAATGAACCCCGCCCAGCCGCTGCGAAGGGGCTCGCGCCGCTATGCGAAGCAGGGAGGGCACCGAGCGGCTTCCCACCCAGCCGTTGCCACAGGCGCTCGCAGCGGAATGCATGGCGCGGAGGCTGTCCGATGACCGACTGGATGGCAGGCCCGCTGCCGACCTTGGCCGAGATCCTGACCGCGGTGCTCGCCGTGGCCGGCGCCGCCTTCGCCGCCATCGGCTCCTTCGGGCTGGTGCGGTTGCCCACCTTCTTCCGGCGCATCCACGCGCCCACGCTGGGCTCTACGCTGGGCACCTGGTGCATCACGCTGGCGACCACCGTTTATTTTTCGGTCCAGGACGGACACCTCTTCCTGCATGCGTTGCTGATCGCGTTCTTCGTCGCCCTCAGCGCGCCGGTGATGACCATCTTCCTGATGCGCGCAGCGCTGTTCCGCGAGCGTCAGAAGGACGGCGACGTGCCGCCGGAGCGCGGCTGAACTACGGTCCGCTCAGAGGCCGGCGAGCCACTTGAAGCCCACGACGAGGGCGACGCCGAGCAGTCCCAGGATGGCCAGGCGCCCCCAGCAAATCGCCTCGCGCCGCGAGTCCCTGAGGGGCTCGGGCCGGCTGGCGGCGCCGAAGCTGGTGTCGGGCTTCTCCCGCGCCCAGTCATGGAAATTGTCTCGATCCGTGCTCATGTAATACATTTTAACTACATGTAAACAAACACTGCAACGGCGGCGTTTACTTTTTGGCAGCCCAGGAAGGCTCACACGGCTATACAAGATTTCGCTTCCGGCTTACCGCCGCTTCACAGAGGCGGCGCACCATGGAGGCACTTTGTTCCACCACGAGGAGCTCGCATGAAGAAGATCACTTTCGCCCTTGGCGCCGCCGCGCTGCTCTCCCTCGGCGCCCTCACCGCCGCCCCGGCCTCTGCGCACGACGGCCGCTACGACAACCGGGTCATCGTGGTTCCGGCTCCGCCCCCGCCGCCCCGCGCCTATTACGCGCCACCGCCGCGCTATTACGGCCATGACGACCGCCGCTACTACCACCGCGAGCGAGGTTGGCGCGACCGCGACCACGATGGCGTGCCGAACCGCTACGACCGCGACCGCGACGGCGACGGCGTGCCCAACTACTACGACCGCCGGCCGGACAATCCCTACCGCTACTGAGCCTGGCGCCGCGCGGTTCGGCAGATGCGCCGTGACCGCGCGGCACGAGTGATGGTCGCCGGAACGGCAGGGGCAGCGTCGCGCCCCCGGCTACGAAAGTCCGTAGTCCGTGTGGACGGCATCCAGCCTCTTTGCTATGGTTTGTGTACACCATCCACAAACCAGGAGATTCCATGCCGCCCACCCGCCCGACATCGCTGTTCCACCAGACAACATGAGCGGCAAACACATCGAAGGGCGCCGCCGCTGGCTGGCGCTGATGGTGCTGTGCCTGGGCGTGCTGATGATCGTGCTCGACACCACGATCGTGAACGTCGCCCTGCCCTCGATTCGCACCGACCTCGGCTTCAACGAAACCTCGCTGGTCTGGGTGGTCAATGCCTACATGCTCACCTTCGGCGGCTTCCTGCTGCTGGGCGGCCGGCTGGGCGATCTCTTCGGCCACCGGCGACTGTTCCTCGCCGGCATCACGCTGTTCACGCTGGCTTCGCTGGCCTGCGGCCTCTCGAACTCGCAGACCCTGCTGATCGCGGCGCGCGCAGTCCAGGGATTCGGCGGGGCGGTGGTCTCGGCGGTGTCGCTCTCGCTGATCATGAACCTGTTCACCGAGCCCGGCGAGCGCGCCAAGGCCATGGGCGTCTATGGCTTCGTCTGCGCCGGCGGCGGCAGCATCGGCGTGCTGCTCGGCGGTCTGCTGACGGATGCCCTGAGCTGGCACTGGATCTTCCTGGTCAACCTGCCGATCGGCGTGGCGGTCTACGCGCTGTGCCTGGCCTTGCTGCCGCACCTGCCGGGGCATGCCGCCGGCGAGCGGCTGGACGCAGGCGGCGCGCTCACGGTCACCCTCTCGCTGATGCTGGCGGTCTACGCCATCGTCAATGGCAACGAGGCCGGCTGGACCTCGACACAGACGCTGGGCCTGCTCGGCATCGCGGCGCTGCTGCTGGTCGCCTTCATCGCCATCGAGGCGCGGGTGCGCCATCCGCTGATGCCGCTGCGCCTGTTCGGCCTGCGCAACGTCGCGGTCGCCAACGTGATGGGCGTGCTGTGGGCAGCGGCGATGTTCGCCTGGTTCTTCATCTCCGCGCTCTACCTGCAGCTGGTGCTGGGCTACAGCCCGATGCAGGTTGGGCTGGCCTTCCTGCCGGCCAACCTGATCATGGCCGCCTTCTCGCTGGGCTTGTCGGCCAAGCTGGTGATGCGCTTCGGCAATCGCGGACCGCTGGCCTTCGGGCTGCTGCTCGCGGCGGCGGGGCTGCTGCTTTTTGCCGGCGCGCCGGTGGAAGGCAGTTTTCTGATGCACGTGATGCCGGGCATGACGCTGCTCGGCCTGGGCGCCGGCATCGCGCTGAATCCGATGCTGCTGGTCGCAATGGGCGACGTGGCGCCCAGCGAGTCCGGTCTGGCTTCGGGCATCGTCAACACCGCCTTCATGATGGGCGGTGCGCTGGGCCTCGCGGTGCTCGCGAGCCTCGCCTCCGCGCGCACCGAGGGCATGGCGGCCGCCGGAGCCGTGCCGCTGGCCGCGCTGGTGGGCGGCTATCGCTTGGCCTTCGTGGTTGGCGCCGTCTTCGCGGGCGCGGCCGCACTGCTGGGCGCGCTGCTGCTGCGCGCCGGATCGCAGGCACCGGTGAGTGCCGGCGATCGGCCAGCCCAGGCGGGGCGCGCGGGCTGAACAGGCCGCGAACCGTGTAACCGCCGCGACGATGGAACTTCGCCTACAGAAATCGGGGGCCGAGCCGACCACGATGAACAAGCCATGAAACATCCTCCGATCAAGCTCACCATCGACGAGGCGGCGCCCGGATCTTTCGTCTGGACACTGCTGCAGACCGACGACAGCGGCGCGCCGCAAAAGGTACTGAAAGCCGCCGAGTACGAGGCCGACACCTACGAGGCCGCACTGGCGGCCGGAACGCGCGCCATGGATGCCGCGCTGCGCAAGAGCGCTGCCGCCGACGAGCGCAGCAACAAGCGCACCGCGGCAGCCAGCAGCTAGGCCAGGTGCGTCTTCAAGGGCACGGCGGGGTCCGCAGCCACCGCCGGGTCCGGGCTGCGGCCGGCTTCCAGCAGCTTGCGGCTCATCATGTGGTCGACCGGCGCGTTGACCGACTCGACGCAGCGCAGCATGCCGTTCACGTAGTGCAGGAGCGAGAAGCCGGCTGCATTCGGGCCCGGGCGCCGGACCGTGTTCGCGCCCGGCGTACCTTCGGCGGGGACGAGTCCCGCCATCTGCAGGCGCAGGCTGCCCTGGTCCGACCAGAACCACGGCACCGCGTCGTGCGGCCGGGCCGCGCCGGTCAGCGTGGCGACCGCGGTGCGCGCCTGGTCGTTGGCGTTCTGCACCGATTCCAGCCGCAGCGCCTGGCCGGCGCGCCGGTCGGGGAAGCGGGTGCAGTCGCCTACCGCCAACACGGCCTCGTCGCTGGTCTGCATATAGGCATCCACCACGATGCCGTCGGCGCACTCGAGGCCGGCGGCCTCGGCCAGCGCGGTCTCGGGCACGGCGCCGATGCCGACCATCAGGAGGTCCACCGGCAGCGCCTGGCCGTCGACCTCGATGGCCGCCAGCCGCTGGCCTTCGGTCCGCCAGGCGCCCGTTTTCGCGCCGACGCGGATGTCCATGCCCGCCGCGCGATGCGTCGCGAGCACATGCTCGGACAGCGCCGGCGACACGGCCCGGCTCAGCAGGCGCGGCGCGCTCTCCAGCACGGTCACGTGCTTGCCCAGCCCCAGCGCCGTGGCCGCCACCTCGAGCCCGATGAAGCCGCCGCCCAGCACCGTGACCTGCTGCGCCGCGGACAGCATCGACCGCAGCTGCGCCGCCTCGTCCGCGGCGCGCAGCAGCGCGACGTTCGACAGCCCCACCAGGGCCGGCAGACGGCGCGCGCGCGTGCCGGTGGCGAGCACGAGCCGCTCCCAGCCCAGCACAGCGCCCGAGCGCAGGGTGACGGTGCGTGCAGCACGATCGATCGCCGACGCAGGATCGCCGAGGTGCAGCGTGATGCCTGCCTCGGCATACCAGGCCTCGGCGCGATGCAGCTGCGGCGCCTCTTCCGGGCTCCTGAGAAAGGTCTTGGACAGCGGCGGCCGGTGGTAGGGAATGCTGGCCTCCTCGCACACGAGGTGCACGCGGGCGCCCTGCCCCGCCTCGGCCAGCCCGGCGCACAGCTGCGCAGCGGCATGGCCGCCGCCGATGATCACGATGTCTTGGCTTGAACTCATGGATGGTCTCGTTGATGGGGGACTTCTCGCCTCGCCCAGTTGCGGGAACGGGGTCGCGCCGCATGCGGCGACGGCTCGGAAAATGCAGCCCGGCCCCGGATTGTCCTTCAGCGCTCCCGCGACCCCGTCTTCTTCGGCTTCTCCGTGTTTTCCCTGCGCCTCGGACCCGGCCCCGCCTGACGGTGTTGGACACCGGACCGGACGCCGCGCCCGCCTTCTTCCAGTCCGAGCTCGCGAAGCACCGGAAACTGGTCCGGCAATCCGGCTCGACCCTCGATTGAGACACGGGCACGGCGGTTAGAGTGCCCGCATGGTCGTCCTCTACCACTGCGTCAGCGCCCGCTCCTTCCGCCCCCTCTGGATGCTCGAGGAGCTGGGCGCCCCCTATGAGCTGCGCGTCCTGCCGTTCCCGCCGCGCGTGCATGCGCGCAGCTATCTCGACATCAATCCCCTGGGCACCATCCCCTACCTGGTCGACGGCGACACCCGCATGACCGAATCGGCCGCGATCTGCCAGTACCTGGCCGAGCGCTTCGATCCGCAAAACCAGCGCGGCCTTGCCGTGCGCCCGCACGAGCCCGGCTTCGGTGCCTGGCTCAACGGCCTGCACCAGGGCGAGGGCACGCTGACCTTTCCGCAGACCCTCGTGCTGCGCTATGGCCGCTTCGAGCCCGACGAGCGCAAGCAGCCGCAGGTCGCCGAGGACTACACCCGGTGGTTCCTGGCGCGGCTGCGCTGGACCGAGGCCCTGCTGCAAGACCACGAGTTCCTCAGCGCGGGGCGCTTCACCGCCGCCGACATCTCGGTCGGCTATGCGCTGATGCTGGCCGGGCAGCTGGGGTTGCAGGGGCAGCTGCCAGACGCCGTCAGCGCCTACTGGGCCCGGCTGCAGCAGCGCGACGGTTATCGACGCGCGCTCGCAGCGCAGCGCGAGGCGGCGCTGGCCCAGGGCGTGTCGCCCCACGACGCCAGCATTGACTGATGCCGCGCGGCAGCTCATAACCCGGCGATGGACCTCCATCACCCGCTGTTCCAGAGCCTCGCGCTGCCGCTGGTCGTCGCGTTCATGGTGACCGGCATGCTGCGCGGCGCGTTGGGACCGGTGCAGGGCCGGCGCTGGGCCGGCGCAGGTGCCGCACTGGCCATCGTCGGCACCGCCGTGTGGATCCTGGGCTGGCGCACGCCGCCCGGCACGCTCACGGAAAGGCTGCCGTGGGTGTATGCCGTCGTGGCGCTGGCCGGGCTGGGGCTGGAGGCCCTGCACGCAGGCCGGCGAAGCGAGTGGCTGACGGCCAGCATGCTGTGGGCACTGGCGCTGGCGAGCCTGGCCACGCAGGCGCTGCCGCTCATGATCGGCCTCTGGGCGCTGGGCACGGCGGTCATCCGGCCGTGCTGCGGGAACACGCGGCCCGCGCCAATGCGGCCTCGATCCTCGTCGTGGCCAGCCTGGGCCTGGCCGCGGTCGCGATGGCATCCGGCTCGGCGATGCTCTTCGAGCTGAGCCTGTCCTTGGCCGCCGCGGTGGCCGGTTGCGCCTTGTGGCTCTGGCCTTTCGTGCGCATCGCCTTCGGGGCGGCCGGCGCGCTCGTCGCAACACTGGCTTGGCTCGCGCTCACGCTCGCCACCGCACTGCTGACGGAGGTCCGCCCGCCGACGCTGCTGCTGCTCGCCGGCGCCTTCACCGCCGGCCCGCTGGTGCACTGGGGACGTCGACGCCTGCAGCGCCCGGGGCCAGCCCCGCCCCCCACCACTGCGCGGACCTGGGTCGAGCCGCTGATCGTCGCTGCGGTCGCCGCGGCATGGGTCGCCGCTGCACTCGCCGTCGCGCAGTGGGGCGGCGCCGGCGATGCACCGCGGGCGACAATGGCCGATCCCTACTACAAGCCAAGTTGGTGAATGCCTTCGACCTGCGCCCGACCATGACCTCGGCCCCGCGCGCACGGCTCGGCGTGGAAGCGCTGTGGCCCCTGTGCCTGGCCATCGTGCGGCATCGCCGCGGCATGGGTCCACTGCCGGCGGCCGAGGCGACGCAGCCCTTCACCCGGCACCCGGCGAACGGCTTCACGCTCGACGAACCCGCTTGGGATGAAGAAGCCGTCGAGCTCTTCGCGCTGCTCAAGCCCGTGCTCGACCGCCCGCCCGACGGCCGCACCTGGGTGATCGGCCAGCTGGGCCAGAGCCTGGATGGCTGCATTGCCACCCGCGGCGGAGACTCCAATTTCGTCAACGGTCCGGAGCTGCTGCTGCACCTGCACCGGCTGCGCGCGCTGTGCGATGCCGTCATCGTCGGCGCCGGCACCGCGGCCATCGACAACCCGCAGCTCACCACGCGCCGCGTGGCGGGCGAGCACCCGATGCGGGTGCTGATCGATCCTTCGCTGCGGCTGGCGCCGACGCTGCGCGTGCTGTCGGACCGGCAGGCTCCGACGCTGCTGGTCTGCGATGCATCACGCGAGTCCGAGGCAGCGCAGCGGGTGGGCCCCGAACAAGTCCTGGGCGTGCCGGGGCTGATGAAGAACGACGGCGGCCCGCCCGATCTGCGCGCGCTGCTGCCCGTGCTGCAGGCGCGCGGCCTGCGGGTGCTCTTCGTCGAGGGCGGCGGCATCACGGTCTCGCGCTTCGTCGCGCAGGGCTGCATCGACCGCCTGCACCTCAGCGTCGCGCCGGTGCTGATCGGCAGCGGACGGCCGGGGCTGTCGCTGCCGGGCACGGCCGCGATGCGCGACTGCCCGCGGCCCCCTGCCCGTGTGTTCCGCATGGGGGCGGATGTGCTGTGGGACCTGGATCTGCGGCCCGCCCCCTGAGGTCAGAAAGGCGAGATGTTTGCGGGAAGGCCCTGGCCGCGCTCCGCCAGCAGGTCCACATGCCCGACCTGCAGACGGGTACTCGGCGCCGCTGCCATCCGCCGCGCACGCCACGCCTCCACCCGTGCCTGCGCGGCAGGGGCCTGCTCGAGCGCGGCGGTGGCCATGCCGTCGATCAAGGCCCTCAGCATCTCCACTTCCTCGACCTGCCAATCGCTGCGCGCCTGGGTGACGCCGTAGCCCGCTGCGGCCAGGAAAGCCGCCGCCGATGCCGGGGCGTCGCCGCCGAGCGCCGGGCCGAATCCCTTGTCGCGCCGCTGGTGCGCCTCGAACAGACGTTGGATCGCATCGTCCTCTTCGACGGCGGAACGCCAGCGCACGCGCCCGTCGACGCTGAGCGCGAAGAACATCGCCGCGCCCGCTTTCCGCACGTGCGCGAACAGCGCTTCGAGCCAGGGCATGGACACCAGGTCCAGCAGCGCGGCGGCGCTGACGAGCTGCGCCTCCGCGAAGGGCACGGCGTCCAGCCCGCTCGCGAGATCGGCGCAGCGCCATCGAAGCTCGGCACGCCAGTCGGGTCCGTCGATGTGAAGGCCCTCGGCAACGGCACGCAGCGCGAAACCCTGCGCACGCGACCACGCCGCGAAGACGCCGGGCAGCGCAGCCAGGAGCCGCGGATCGTGGTCGACCAGCAGCCAGCGCTGCGCACCGCCAAGACGCGGCGCCAGGGCGCGCAGGTTGGCGCCGGTGCCGCAAGCCAGATCCAGCACCTCCAGCGGTCGGCCTTCGCGGCGCATCCGGTTGGCCATGCCGCGCAGATCCAGCGTCGCAGCCGCCTCGGCGCGCGCCGCCAGATCGAAGGGCTCGCGCAGCGCCAGCCAGTCGGCGCTGAAGCCGGTCATGGCCGGGTTGCCCGTGCGAAGCCGGCCAGCGCGGAGGCAAAGCGCGCACTGCTTTGCGCCCAGTTCGGCAAGCGCCCTCGAACGGACCGCGCGCCGGCGCCCAGTCGTGCGCGCCAGGCGGCGTCGTCCATCAATCGCTGCAGCGCGGCGCGCAGGGCGGCGGGCTCGCCGGGCTCCACCAGCACGCCCGCTTCGACCGGCACCGTGTCGGGGATGGCGCCGGCGCGCGTGCTGATCACCGGCAGTCCATGCGCCAGCGCCTCGGCCAGCGCCATGCCGTAGCCCTCGTGGAAGGAAGGCAGGACGAAGGCGTCGGCCTTCGCGTAGAGCGCACGCAGGCCCGCGTCGTCCTGTTCGCCATGCAGCCGCACGCGCTCTTGCAGGCCATGCGCGTCGATGGCCTGCAAGAGCGCGGAAGTGCAGGCAGCGTCCATCACGAGGCTGCCGGCGCAATGCAGCACCCAGCGCCGGTCCTTCAATCCCGCCAGGGCCTCGATCAACAGCGCATGCCCCTTGCGCGGCGTCACGGTCGCCACGCACAGCAGCGAGAGGACTTCGCCGCCCGAGCCCCTGGACAAGGGCGCCGGCTCGGTGCCAGGCTCGACCACGGCGACGCGCGAGGCCTCGACGTCGAAGTCCGCCAGCGCGCGCGCGGTTGAAGGGCTGGTGACGATCACGCCGCGCGCAGCGGCGAGCGCGCGCCGCTCGCTGTCGAAAAGCGCCTGCCGCCGGCCGGGATTCAGCCCGGTCTCGAGCGACAGCGGATGATGGACCAGCGCGACCCAGTCCAAGCGCTGCGCATGCCGTTGCGCGAGCTCGGGCAGGACGCCGAAGGCCAGGCCGTCAGCAACGACGAGCGCGCCATCGGGCAAGGCCTCGACGACCCGCGCGGTGCGCTCCAGCGCTGCGGCCTCGGGCGCCGGGTAACCCTCGCCCGCCGACAGCACCTCGACCGCCCACTGCCGCGCACGCAAGCCCTCGATGACGTGCCGGTCGTAGGCGTAGCCGCCGGTGCGGGTGTTCAGATCGCCCGGCACCAGGAAGCTGCAGCGCGGCTCGCCCGTCAAAGCGCCGCCTCGTAAGCCGCCCAGGCCACGTGCGATTCGTTGAGCCGCACGCGCATGCCCGCGAGACCGTCCGCATGCGGCCCGAGCTCGCCGTCCGCGATGCGCGCGGCGACGCGCTCGAAGATCACGCGCGCCATGAACTCGGTGGTGGTGTTGCGGCCCTCGAAGGCCGGGTCCTCGTCGAGGTTGCGCAGGTTGAACTCGGCCAGCACGCTGCGCAGGACTTCGGTGGCGCGCGCGATGTCGACCACCATGCCGTCGGCATCGAGCTCGGGGCGGCGCAGTTCCAGGTCGACCACGTAGGTCGCGCCATGCAGCCGCTGCGCCGGCCCGAAGGCCGCGCCGCGGAAGCTGTGGGCAATCATGAAATGGTCGCGGACGTTGACGCTGTACATGGCTTCCTTGCGAGTGGATGAACGGTTCAGGGATAGTCGATGCGATGGCACAAGGTCTGCGGCGCGCCCGCTGCCAGCCGCGCCAGTACTGCCGGCAACGTGTCGAAGGGTGCCGCGTCGGTCAGCAGGGCATCGAGCGCCGGATCGCGCAGCAGCGCCAGCGCCAAGGCCAGCCGCCGGCCGTGGCTCCAGCGTGCGCGCTGCGACGGCGAAACGTGACCGACCTGGGAGCTCCGCAGCGTGAGCCGCCGCGCATGAAAGGCCTCGCCCAGCGGCAGCGTGACGGCGCGGCTCCCGTACCAGCTCATCTCCAGCACCGTCGCCTCGAATGCCGCGAGCCGCAAGGCCGTGGCCAGGCCCTCGCCGTTGCCGCTGGCGTGGATGACCAGGTCCGCATCGGCGCGCGCCGCCTGCGGACTCGCGAAGGCAAGTCCAAGCCCTTCGGCGATGGCACGGCGCCCCGGATTCGTATCGATGACCTCCACCTCGCAGCCCGGCAAGCGACCGGCCAGCCAGGCCGCCAGCAGTCCCACCACGCCCGCGCCGACGACCGCGATGCGATCGCCGATGCGCGGCGCCGCGTCCCACAGCGCGTTGACGGCGGTCTCCATGTTGGCCGCGAGCACGGCACGCGCCGGCGGCAGGCCCTCCGGCAGCGGATGCACCGCCCCGGCCGGCACCACGTAATGCGTCTGATGCGGATAGAGGCAGAAGACCGTGCGCCCCAGCAGGGCTCGCGGCCCCTCCTCGACCACGCCCACGTTCGCGTAGCCGTATTTCAGCGGCGCCGGAAAGTCGCCCTCCTGGAACGGGGCGCGCATGCGCTCGTGCTCGCTCTCGGGCACCTCGCCGCGAAACACCAGCAGCTCGGTCCCGCGGCTGATGCCGCTGTGCAGCGCGCGGACCCGCACCTCGCCGTTCCCTGGTACCGGCAGCACCGCCTGTCGCAGGCCGGCGCGGCCCGGCGCCTCGACCCAGCAGGCCCGGGACTCGCCCGGGGCGACGCGAGATGGATTTGCTGGCATGCTCCTTGGATCGTCCGGTTCGTGTTCGGCAACCGATCTTAAAACCATGCTCACGCGATCCCCCACCGTGCCCGCGGCGGCCGCCGAAGGACTGGCCGCGTTGCGGCGCGATGCCTGGCGCGAGGGCCTGCCCTGCTTCCTGCTGCTGGCTGCACTCGGCGCCTGGGTGGGACGCCTGGGTGCGTTCGGTCCCTGGTTCCAGTTCAAGTCGCTGGCCCTCTTCGCCGGCGCCTTCGCGCTGGTGCTGGCGGGCCTCGCGGCGCATGCGCCGAACACGCGCTTCGGCGCCGCCAATCGCGTGACGCTGGCGCGCCTGGCGCTGATCGCGCTGCTGGCTGCGCTGGCCGGCGAGCCGGTCGACGATGCCGTGGCCTGGGGCAGCATCGTGGTGGCCGGCAGCGCTGCCCTGCTCGATGCGATCGATGGCCCGCTCGCGCGGCGCGGCGGCCTGGCCAGCGATTTCGGCGCACGCTTCGACATGGAGGCCGACGCGCTGCTGGTGCTGGTGCTGTCGCTGCTGGTCGTGCATTTCGGCAAGGCGGGTGCATGGGTGCTGGCCGCCGGCCTCATGCGCTACCTCTTCCTGCTCGCGGCGCGGCCCTGGCCCTGGCTGTCGCGCGCGCTGCCGCCCAGCCAGCGGCGCAAGACCGTGTGCGTCGTGCAGATCGCCAGCCTGATCGCGTGCCTGAGCCCGTTCATCGCATTGCGCTGGAGCGAGGCCTTCGCAGCCGCGAGCCTGGCCCTGCTCGCCGCTTCCTTCGCGATCGACATCGCCTGGCTGCGGCGCCACCGAGAACATCCCATGGAAACACCGACATGAAAGCTCCCGCTGCGCGCACGCTGAACAACGGCTGGGTCGGCGACGAGGTGGCGCTGATCATCGAGTTCGAGCCGAGGCGCAAGTGACGCGCGCACGGCCGTCCCCGATGTCGCCCTCAGGCTGGGGCGGCTGGCTGGCGCGCATCGCAGGGCCGCTGCTGCTGCTCAATGCCCTCTTGACGCTGGAAAACCACGGCCCCGGCCTGTGGCCGCGGCCGGCGCTGCGCCTTTCCTTCGAGCTGGTCGTGGCCGTGGTGGCGCTCGCCGGCTGGGCGGCGTGGCGCGGCCGGCCCGGAACGCGGGTGCTGCGCCTGCTGGCCGCCGCCAGCGCCTGCTGGATCGTCGCGCGCTACTTCGATGTCACGGTGTCGGCCGTGTTCGGCCGCCAGCTCAACCTCTACTGGGACAGCCGGCACGCGCTGGAAGTGCTGCGCATGGGCGAGTTCCCGGCCTGGCAGATCGCCCTGGGGGCGCTGGCGCTGCTCGCCGTGCCGCTGCTGCTGTACCGGCTTGCGCTGCACTGCTGGCGCGCGATTGCGCAGGCGCTGGCCTGGCCGCGGCCACGGCCTGCGATCGGCTTGGCCGGCCTGCTGCTTGTCGCCTGCTTCGCGGCGCACGGCATCGGCGGGCGCGACACGCGCTGGTTCTTCTCCATGCCGGTGGCGCCGATCCTCGCCCAGCAGGCCGGCGTGCTGGCGGGCCAGCTGCTGCCCGGGCAGGCGAGCGCGCGGCTCACGCCCAGCCCGGACTTCGCGCAGGCCAGTCTCGCCGGCCTGCACGGCGCGGACGTGCTGCTGCTCTTCGCCGAGTCCTACGGCGCAACCACGCTGGACAATCCACGACAGGCCGCCGCCCTCGCGCCGCGACGCGCCGCCTTCGCGCAGGCGCTCGCGGCCGGTGGCCTGCAGGTGGTGTCGGCGCGCGTGCGATCGCCCACCTACGGCGGCGCTTCGTGGCTGGCCCATGCCGAATTGCTGAGCGGCGTGGACATGCAGGACCCCGGCGCCTACGAGCTGCTGCTGGCGACGCAGCGGCCGACGCTGGCGCGCCACTTCCAGGCCCATGGCTGGCGCACCGTGAACTGGATGCCAGGCCTGCAGCGCCCCTGGCCCGAGGGCCGCTTCTACGGCTACGACCGCTATGGCGATGCCGAGCACATCGGCTACCGCGGGCCGGCCTTCGGCTATTGGCGCATTCCCGACCAGGCCTCGATGGCGCTGCTGCATGCACAGGAGCTGGCTGCGCCGCCCGGCACGCGCGCGCCGCGCTTCATGGTCTTCGCGACGCTCGCGAGCCATGCGCCTTTCCGCCCGCTGCCGCCCTACGTCAGCGACTGGGACAAGCTCGCGGGCAGCGAGGCCTACACGCCGGCCGAGGTCGCGCGATCGCTGGCCGCGCCAGTCTCGTGGCAGGCGCCGGTGCCGGCCTACCTCGAGGCCCTGGGCTACACCTTCGAATGGCTGGGCGATTACCTCGAGCACCGTGCGCCGCGGCAGCTGCTGACGATCATGATCGGCGACCACCAGCCGTTGGCCAGCGTGAGCGGCGCGGGTGCCTCGTGGGACGTGCCGGTCCACATCATCAGCAGCGATGCCGCGCTGCTCCAGCGCTTCGAGGCAGCGGGCTTCAGGCCGGGGCTCCTGCCGCAGGAGGGGCCGGCGCCGATGCGCATGGAAGCGCTCACGCGACTGCTGCTCGCCGTCTTCGATGGCAGCCCGGCGCGCGTGCCCGGCACGGGCGAATGAGCCCGATCGTGCTCACCCGTTCCGAGCAATAGTTCACAGCCGCGCGGCGCATGCTCTGGTACTTTCAGCGCATGCGTGCCCTACTTCTTCTCGCCAGCGTCGCCGTCCTCGCCACTGCCTGGTGGCTGGGTTCGTTCACCGGTCTGCTGATCGCGATCGGCGTCTGCTTCGCGTTCGCCGCCGCGATCTTCGCCTTCTCGCGGGCCGGCAAGGAAGCCCGAGAGTCGAAGCAGATGCAGCGCGCCTTCGGCCGCAGCACCACCTTCCTCGCCGGCCTGGGCAAGCGCTGATTCGGCGCCGCTCAGCCGGATGCAGCCTCTTTCGCCACCGCCACCTCCGTCTCGCGCGGCAGCGTGACCCCGTTCTTCACCGCCAGGATCTCCGCCATGACGCTCACCGCGATCTCGGGCGGCGTCTTGCTGCCGATGTAGATGCCGATCGGGCCTCGCAGGCGCGCGAGCGAGGACTCAGTCTGGTCGAAGTGCTCGATCATGCGTTCGCGCCGTGCCTGCGCGTTGCGGCGCGAGCCGATCGCGCCGACGTAGAAGGCCTCGCTCTGCAGCGCCTCCAGCAAGGCCAGGTCGTCGAGCTTGGGGTCATGCGTGAGCGCGACCACGCAGCTGCGGCGGTCGGGCTTGAAGGCGAGCACGGCGTCGTCGGGCATCTCGGTGCTGATGGCCACGCCGGGCGTCGACCAGGCCGTGCGGTACTCGGCGCGCGGGTCGCACAGCGTGACCGCGAAACCGCTGAACTTCGCCATGGTCGACAGGTACTCGGCCAGCTGGCCGGCGCCGATCAGAAGCATGCGGTACTCGGGGCCGAAGGTGTTGACCAGCTCCGTGTCGTTGACCGCGAGCTCGGCCGGCGCGCCGGCCTCGGCCAGCCGAACGGCGCCGTCGGCCAGCGAGACCGTGCGCTGCATCAGGCGCCCCTGCTCGAGCGCCTCGACCAGCGTGGCCAGGGATGCGGCGTCCGGGTCGTATTCGAGCAGCAGCTCCAGCGTGCCGCCGCAGGGCAGGCCGAAGCGGTGCGCCTCGTCGGCGGTGATGCCGTACTTGACCAGCGCCGGCGGGCCGGAGGGCATCTCGCCCACGGCACCATGGGCGCGGCTGTAGCGGGCGATCAGGTCGTCCTCGATGCAGCCGCCCGAGACCGAGCCGACGACCGCGCCATCCTCCGCCAGCGCCATGATCGAGCCGATCGGCCGCGGCGAGGAGCCCCAGGTGCGCACCACCGTCGTGAGCAGCGCGCGGCGGCCCGCCAGCCGCCAGTCGCGCAGCGTGCGCAGGACCATCACGTCGAGGTTTTCCATACCGGTCTTCCGTGGCGGCGCTATTCGCCCGGTTTCTCGCCGCCGGCCGCCTCTGGCGCTTCGTCCTTCTTGCCGAAACCCATCTTGCGCATGAAGCCGGCCATCTTGCCGGTCTTCTCGGCGGGTTCGGCGGGTTCGGCGGCCGGCGCATCCGCGCTCTGGGCAGCGGGCGGCGGACCATGGCGCGCCTGCATTTCGGCCTCGAAGCGCTTGAAGAAGTCGTCGGCCGTCGACTTGGCGGCGCCGTCGATCAGGCGCTGGCCCAGCTGCGCGATCTTGCCGCCCACCTGCGCCTGCACCGTGTAGTCGAGCTCGCACGCGGGCCCGTCCACGCCCTCCGCGCCATCCACCGGCTTGAGCGAGACCGCGGAAGACCCCTTGGCGAAGCCGGCCACGCCGCCCTGCCCCTCGAAGGACAGCTTGTAGCTGTCGGGCGGCACGATGTCGGCCAGCTTGACCTTGCCGTTGAACTTGGCCGAGACGGGCCCGATCTTGACCGCCAGCGCCACCGCGTACTCGTTGTCGCCGGCGGGCTCGAACTTGTCGCAGCCGGGGATGCATTTCTTCAGCGTCTCGGGATCGTTGAGCGCCTCCCAGGCCTGCTGCTGCGTGATCGGGAGCCGGCGGTTGCCAAGCATTTCCATGGTGGGGTTCCTTCTTCGTTAGCGGCCGCAGCGCATCAGCGAGGCGAGGCTGGAGGCCAGTTGTTCCAGCGCGTTGAGATTGTGGACCGCGAGCATCGCATCCGCATGGCGGTGCAGCACCGCGGCCCCGCGCGCGAGCGGGGCATAGCCTTCGTAGCGCAACAACGGGTTGAGCCACAGCACGCGCCGCGAATGGCGCTTGAGCCATTGGAGCTCCCGCTCCAGCACCTCGGGCTCGCCGGTGTCCAGGCCATCGCTGATGACCAGCACCAATGTGCGGCGGCCGGTCAGCCGGCGCGCGTGGTTCTGGCGCAGCTCGGCCAGCGATGCGCCCAGGCGCGTGCCGCCGGCGAAATCGGCGATCGCTTCACCGGCGGCGCCCAGCATCGCGTCGGTGTCGGCGATGCGGAAGGCCGGCGTCAGGTCCGTCAGCTGGGTACCGAAGGCGAACACGTCGCGCCGGCCGGCCCGCCGCGTCGCCGCATGCAAAAAGGCCAGCAGCAGGCGCGCATAGCGCTCCATCGATCCCGAGACATCGATCAGCACCAGCAGCGGCAGCGGCTGCGTGCGCCGGGAGAGTCGCGGCAGGCGCAGCATCTCGCCACCGGTGCGGCCGGCCTCGTGCCAGATGCCGGGCCAGTTCATGCGCGAATGCGCGCCGGCATTGCCGGCCGCATGCAGGCGGCGCGCGGCCAGGGTGGGCACCGGCAGCGCGACATCGCGCGCCAGCCGCTCCACCAGCCGGTACTCGGCGGCGCCGAGCGCATTGAAGTCGGCATGGTGCATGCGCTGCCGGTCGCTGGCGGTCATGGCGGCATCGAAGTCCACCTCGCGCTCGGTCCGCACGGCCGGCACCGGATCGCGCGGCGCCGCCAGCGCCTCGCGCACCCGCGGCCGGCGCTTCGAAGGTTCGGCCTTGCCCTCGGCGCTGGGCAGCATCTGCGCGAGCAGCTTGTTGGCGAGCTCCGGATCGCGGAACCAGGCGTCGAAGAGCTCGCGAAACACACCGCGGTCCTGCTCGCGGCTGATCATCACGGCCTCCAGCGCGGCCGAGAGGTCGGGCCGGCGGTCCACCCCGACCAGCATCGCGGCCTCGGCCGCCAAGGCGATGCGTGCCGAGTCGGTGCGCACGCCGGCACGCCGCAGGGCGCGGCCGAAGCCGGTCATGTTGTCGGCCAGTTTGCCGCGTCTGGCGTCGCCTAGTTGCTGCATGTTGAAAACGCAGGCCGAAGGCAGAGGACGCGAAGCTCTCGCAGAAGTCGTGGAAACGACAAATCGAGCGATCTCTTGAAATGGCCTGCGCTCTCTGCAAAGCCCTTTCGCTGCCTGCATCCGGCATTCATGTCCCCGCCTCCTCGGGCTTCAACAGATCCGAGGCCAGGTCCAGCGTCAACGCAGCCACGTCGTCGCGCTGCTTGAAGAGGATGCCCGCGGTGTCGACGACGACCTCGGGGTCGAGCGCCAGCGTATCGAGCGCGATCAGCGCCCGCGCCCATTCGACGCTTTCGGCGATGCCGGGCGCGCGCTGGAAGGCGTTCGCGAAGGGCGCGCTGCGCAGCCGCGCGACGAAATCCGCCACCTGCTGCGACAGCCTTTCGCTGGCCCCCGGCGCCTGCGCGCGCACGATGGCCAGCTCGCGCTCGCGCTCCGGGTAGTCCAGCCAGTGATAGAGGCAGCGGCGCTTCACTGCGTCGTTGAGCTCGCGCGTGCGGTTGCTGGTGAGCAGCGTGACCGGCGGCACCAGCGCGCGCACGGTGCCGAGCTCGGGAATGCTGACCTGGTATTCGCCCAGGTATTCGAGCAGGAAGGCCTCGAAGGGCTCGTCGGCGCGATCGACCTCGTCGATCAGCAGCACCGCGCCCGGCGCCGGTGCCTGCAAGGCCTGCAGCAGCGGCCTGCGTATCAGGTAGTGCGGCTGGTAGACCTCGGCCTCCACGTCGCGTGCCGCGCCATGCGCCTCGGCCGCGCGCATGTGCAGCAGCTGCGCCGCGTAGTTCCATTCGTAGAGCGCCTCGCGCTGCTCCAGGCCGTCGTAGCACTGCAGCCGCAGCAGCTCGCGCTTCAGGGCGCTCGACAGCGCCTTGGCCAGCTCCGTCTTGCCCACGCCGGGCTCGCCTTCCAGCAGCAGCGGACGCTGCAGCTTGAGGGCGAGAAAAACCGCTGTCGCCAACCGCCGGTCGGCAAAGTAACCCGCCTGTTCCAGGCCGGCGATGACGGAGTCGATGCTGGGAAAAATCATTCTTGAACGCAGGGCAGGCAGAAGTTCTGCAGAAGTCGCAGAAGGAGCAGAAGTCGAAGAGGTCGCAGAAACCGAAGAAGATACCCGTCAATCCCCTTCAATGGCTTTCCGCGCCCTCTGCGTCCGGTGTCCGCATTCAGCCCAGCGCCTTGCGCACGGCCCGCTGCGTCAACACGCTGATCAGGTTCGCGCGGTAGGCCGCCGTCGCGTGCAGGTCGCTGTTGAGATCGCTCGCATCGATCTTCACGCTGGCCGCGGCCTCGGGCGTGAAGCTCTTGCTCAGCGCGTCCTCGAGCCCGGTGTGGCGGAACACGCCGTTGCCCGCGCCGGTGACGGCCACGCGCACGCCGCCGTCGCCCTGGGTCACGAAGATGCCGACCAGCGGGAAGTTCGAGGCCTTCTGCCGCAGCTTCTCGTAGGCCGCGCGCTTGGGGATGGGGAAGCGCACCGCGGTGATCAGCTCGCCCTCTTCCAGCGCGGTGGCGAACAGGCCCTGGAAGAAGTCGTCGGCCGCGATCTCGCGCTTGCTGGTGATCACGGTCGCGCCCGAGCCCAGCACCGCGCTGGGATAGCAGGCCGAAGGATCGTTGTTGGCCAGCGAGCCGCCGATGGTGCCCATGGCACGGACCTGGCGGTCGCCGATGTGGTCCGCCAGCCAGGCGAGCGCCGGGAAGGCCGCCTTGATCTCGGCGTTGGCACCGACGTCGAGGTGGCGCGTCATCGCGCCGATCACGAAGGCGTTGCCCTCCTTCCGGATACCGACCAGCTCCCGGATGCCGCCGAGGTCGACCAGTTGCTCGGGCGCCGCGAGGCGCAGCTTCATCGAGGCCAGCAGGGTCTGGCCGCCGGCCAGCGGCTTGCCGCCGGCGGCAGCCAGCCTGGCCGCATCCGCCACGCTGGCGGGACGTTCGAGGGTAAAGGCGTACATGTTCGATTTCCTCCGGGGGTCAGGGCGTCGGGCGGCCCTGGGTGCTGGCGGTCAAGGGGGCTTGCTGGGGTTCCTGCGTCGGGCTCACGCTGCCCTTCCGGATCGCTTCCCACACACGATGGGGCGAGGCCGGCATGTCGAAATCCTTGACGCCCAGCGGCGCCAGCGCGTCGAGCACCGCGTTGATCAGCGCGGGCGGCGAGCCGATGGCGCCGGCCTCGCCGCAGCCCTTGGTGCCCAGCGGGTTGTGGGTGCAGGGCGTGCAGGTGGTGTCCAGCTTGAACATCGGGAAGTCGTCGGCGCGCGGCATCGCGTAGTCCATGAAGCTGCCGGTCAGCAGCTGGCCGCTTTCGTTGTCGTAGACGCAGTTCTCCATCAGCGCCTGGCCGAGGCCCTGCACGATGCCGCCGTGCACCTGGCCTTCGACGATCATCGGGTTGATGATGGTGCCGAAGTCGTCCACGGCGGTGAAGCGGTCGACCCTGACCTCGCCGGTGTCCTTGTCCACCTCCACCTCGCAGATGTAGGTGCCGCCCGGGAAGGTGAAGTTGGTCGGGTCGTAGAAGGCGGTTTCGTCCAGCCCCGGCTCCAGCTTGTCGAGCGGGTAGTTGTGCGGGACGTAGGCCGTCAGCGCCACCTGGCCGAAGGGGATCTTCTTGTCGGTGCCCTTGACGGTGAACTCGCCATTGGCGAACTCCACGTCGGCATCGCTGGCCTCCATCAGATGGGCGGCGATCTTCTTGGCCTTGGTCTCGATCTTGTCGAGCGCCTTCATGATCGCCGCGCCGCCGACCGAGATCGAGCGCGAGCCATAGGTGCCCATGCCGAAGGGCACGCGGCCGGTGTCGCCGTGCACCACGTCGACGTTCTCCACCGGGATGCCCAGGCGCGCCGCCACCACCTGCGCGAAGGTGGTCTCATGGCCTTGGCCGTGGCTGTGCGAGCCGGTGAAGACGGTCACGCTGCCGGTCGGATGCACGCGGATCTCGCCGCACTCGAACAGGCCCGCGCGCGCCCCCAGGGCCCCCGCGATGTTGGACGGCGCGATGCCGCAGGCCTCGATGTAGCTGGAGTAGCCGATGCCGCGCAGCTGGCCCTTGGCCTCGCTGGCCTTCTTGCGCTCGGCGAAGCCCGCCACCTCGGCCAGCGCCTTGGCCTTGTCCATGGAAGCATGGAAGTCGCCCGTGTCGTACTGCAGCGCGACCGGCGTCTGGTAGGGGAACTCGGTGATGAAGTTGCGCTTGCGGATCTCGTCCTGGCCCAGCCCCATCTCCCACGCGCAGCGCGAGACCAGGCGCTCCAGGAGGTAGGTCGCTTCAGGCCGGCCCGCGCCGCGGTAGGCATCGACCGGCGCCGTGTTGGTGAACCAGGCGTCCACCTCGACGTAGATCTGCGGCGTGGTGTACTGGCCCGCCAGCAGCGTGGCGTAGAGGATGGTCGGCACCGCGGTCGAGAAGGTCGACAGGTAGGCGCCCAGGTTGGCGTCGGTGTGCACGCGCAGCGCCAGGAACTTGCCGTCCTTGTCCATCGCCATCTCGGCATGGCTCACGTGATCGCGGCCGTGGGCATCGGACAGGAAGGCCTCGGAGCGCTCGCCCGTCCACTTGATGCTGCGATTGAGCTGCTTCGCGGCCCAGGTCAGCGCCACGTCTTCGGCGTAGAGGAAGATCTTGGAGCCGAAGCCGCCGCCCACGTCGGGCGCGATCACGCGCACCTTGTGTTCGGGCAGGCCCAGCACGAAGGCCGTCATCAGCAGCCGCTCGACATGCGGGTTCTGATTGGCGACATAGAGCGTGTACTCGTCGTTGGCGCGGCTGTAGCTGCCGATCGCCACCCGCGGCTCCATCGCATTGGGCACGAGCCGGTTGTTGACCAGGTCCAGCTTCGTCACGTGCGCGGCCTTGGCGAAGACCGCGTCGACCTGCGCCTTGTCGCCGAGCGCCCACTTGTAGCACTGGTTGTCGGGAGCGGCGTCGTGCAGGGTGACGCCACCGGCCTTCTTCGCCGCATCGGCCACGCTCACCAGCGCGGGCAGCACCTCGTAGTCGACCTCGATCGCCTCGGCGGCGTTCTTCGCCTGCTCCACGGTGTCGGCCACCACCATTGCCACGTGGTCGCCCACATAGCGCACCTTGCCGATGGCGAGGACGGGATGCGGCGGCTCCTTCATCGGCGTGCCGTCGGGGTTGTTGATGAGCCAGCCGCACGGCAGCCCGCCCATCTTGCCGTCGATGTCCTTGCCGCTGAAGATGCCCACGACGCCGGGCATCTTCGAGGCCGCCGCGGTGTCGATGGACTTGATCGCCGCATGCGCATGCGGCGAGCGCAGGAACACGGCATGGCACTGGTTGGCCAGGTTCACGTCGTCGGTGTATTGCCCGGCACCGGTCAGGAAGCGGTAGTCTTCCTTGCGCTTGAGTGCCTCGCCGATGTGCGGCAGCTTTGCGAAATCAGGTGCGCCCATGGTGATGCTCCTCAGGCCGCGGCCGCGGTCTTGGCCGGCGCGGCCGCCATGGCCTCGCCGCCCATCTGGATGGCCTTGACGATGTTCTGGTAGCCGGTGCAGCGGCACAGGTTGCCGTCCAGCAGCTCGCGAATTTCGGACTCGCTGGCCTTGGGGTAGTGCGTGCACAGGTCGATCGCGCTCATCACCATGCCCGGGGTGCAGAAGCCGCATTGCAGCCCGTGGCATTCCTTGAAGGCCGCCTGCATCGGATGCAGGGTGCCGTCGGGCTGCGCGATGCCCTCGATGGTGGTGATGTCCGCGCCCGCCACCTGTGCCACCAGCACATTGCAGGACTTGACCGCGCGGCCGTTGACGTGGACCGTGCAGGCGCCGCACTGCGCGGTGTCGCAGCCCACGTGGGTGCCCGTCAGGAGCAGGTGCTCCCGGATGGCTTGCACGAGGAAGGTGTTGGGGGGCGCATCGACCGTGACCGCGCGGCCGTTGACCGTGAATGGAACCTGCATGTGGCTGTCTCCGTTTGGGTGATGGCTAGAGCAAACAGGATGTTGGACGCGGGGCAGGGCCACCACCCTAGGCAAAACCCTAGGCGCTTGCGGGTTGTCCTTGAAATTCTCAAAATGAAACATCCTGCCGCGCGGGCAGGCCTTCCGCATGCGTCGCCCGGCGGCGCCTTCCATCACGATGACCTCACCTTCCACGCCCCTGCCTGAGCGCTCCCTGACCATCGCCCAGGCGCGGCGCGAATGGATCGAGGGCGAGCCCGCCGGCACGCGCGGCGTCCGCATCGAGCCCTGGCTGCTGCGCTCCTGGCAGCGCTGCCTCGCGGCCGGCCACCGGCCGCAGCATCGGGTCAGCTTCGATCCGGTCACGCAGCAGGCGATGCGTCGCATCGCCGAGCGCAACCGCAGCCTCCTCTCGGCCGCGCGGCCGGTGCTGGCGCGGCTCTCGCGGGCGATCGCCGACACGCGCTACTTCGCGGTCCTGACCGACGCCGAGGGCACCGTGATCGAGGTCGGGGCCCTGCCCGGCGGCAGCGACCCCGCGGACCGCCATGCGCGCGACATCGCGCGCGTCGGCGTCGATCTGTCGGAGCGCGCGGTCGGCACCACCGCCATCGGCGCCGTGCTCGCCGAGCACGAATCCGTGTGGCTGCACCGCGCCGAGCACTTCTTCGACGCCACCAGCATCTACAGCTGCGCGGGCGCACCGCTCTTCGGCCCGGAAGGCGACTGCATCGGCATGCTCGACCTCACCGGCGTGCAGGTGCTCGAGCGACCCGAGTTGCGGCACCTGGCGGTGCAGTCCGCACGCAGCATCGAGAACGCACTGGTGCAAAGCCATCCCTGTGCACTGCTGCTGCGGCTGGACTGGCCGGGCTACGGGGCCGGGCCGGGCAGCGAGGGGCTGCTCGCCATCGACGCCGAGGGCTGCGTGACCGGGGCCAACACCGCGGCGCGCCAGATGCTGCACCAGCCGTTGGCGCGGCAGCCCGCAACGCACTGCCAGGACCTGTTCGCCCTGCCGTCCCAGATGCTCTTCGATGCGGCGCGGCGCGGCGACGCCTTGCTGGAAGTGCCGCTGTGGTCCGGCCTGCGCGTGCAGGCGCGACCCCAGTTGACCGGCCATCCGCCGAGCGCGGCGCCGGAGCCCGCCCGCCTGCGCGACCTGGAAGCAGCGCTGATCCGCCGCGCCGTCGACGATGCGCGCGGCAACGTGGCCGAGGCCGCCCGCGCCCTCGGCATCAGCCGTGCCACGGTGTATCGCAAGCTGGCCCGCCGCCAGCAATGAACGCCGGGCTCCCGCAGAATGGCGCGATGAACGATTCCTACGCCTCCCAAGAACCCGCGCGCAGCGAAGTCGACGCTCTCCCCGGCCCCACGCTGGTCGAATTCGGCGCACCCTGGTGCGGCATCTGCAAAGCGGCCCAGCCCCTGATCGCGCAAGCCCTGGCCGGCACGGCGCCGCTGCGCCACCTGAAGATCGAGGACGGCAGCGGTCGGCCGCTGGGCCGCTCCTTCGGCGTCAAGCTGTGGCCGACGCTGATCTTCATGCGCGACGGCCAGGAGGTGGGGCGCCTGGTGCGGCCCACCCGCAGCGAGGACATCGCGCGGGAGCTCTCGCGCATCGTCCAGCCGGCCTGAAAGCGTCAGGCCGCCGCGAGCCGCGCGCGACCGTGTCGCGCGGCGTTCAAGCCTTGCGCGCCTTCTCGTAGGCCCGCGGCTGGATCAGCACCTCGTGGCGCAGCGCCTCCTCCAGCTCGGCCTCCGTCATCAGCTTGCGCTGGAGCACCACGTCGCGCACGTTGGTGCCGTTGGCATAGGCCTCGGCCGCAACCTCGGTGGCCTGCTTGTAGCCGATGATCGGATTGAGCGCGGTGACCAGCGCGATCGAGCGCTCGATGCTCTCGCGCAGCCGGTCGGGGTTGGCGGTGATGCCCTTGACGCACAGGTCGGCCAGCGTCCTGGCGCCGTTGGTCAGGTGCTTGAAGCTGCGGAACAGCGCGCTGGCGATGATCGGCTCGAAGGCGTTGAGCTGCAACTGCCCGGCCTCGGCGGCGAAGGTCACCGTCAGGTCGTTGCCGAAGACTTCGAAGCAGACCTGGTTCATCACCTCCGGGATCACCGGGTTGACCTTGCCCGGCATGATCGAGGAGCCGGCCTGCATCGGCGGCAGGTTGATCTCGCCGAACCCCGAGCGCGGCCCGCTGGAGAGCAGCCGCAGGTCGTTGCAGGTCTTCGACAGCTTGACCGAGATGCGCTTGAGCACGCCTGACAGCTGCACGAAGGCGCCGCAGTCCTGCGTGGCCTCGATCAGGTTGGGCGCCGTGGCCAGGTCCAGCCCAGTGATCTTGCGCAGCGCCGCCAGCGCCTTGCCCGCGTACTCCGGATGGGCGGTGATGCCGGTGCCGATGGCGGTCGCGCCGAGGTTGATCTCGCGGATCAGGGCCGAGGCTTCGGTCAGGCGCGCGATGTCCTCCTCGATCATCACCGCGTAGGTCGAGAACTCCTGGCCGAGCGTCATCGGCACCGCGTCCTGCAGCTGGGTGCGGCCGATCTTGAGCAGGTGCGCGAACTCGGTGGCTTTTTCGGCGAAGGCCGTGCGCAGATGCTCCATGGCCTCGAGCAGACGCTCGATCGCGAAGCAGGTGGCGATGCGGATCGCCGTCGGATAGACGTCGTTGGTGCTCTGCGCCATGTTGACGTGCTCGTTGGGGTGCAGGTACCGGTACTCCCCGCGCTGGTGGCCGAGGATCTCCAGCGCCCGGTTGCACACCACCTCGTTCGCGTTCATGTTGGTGGAGGTGCCGGCGCCGCCCTGGATCACGTCGACCACGAACTGCTCGTGCAGCGCGCCGTTGCGGATCTCTTCGCACGCGGCCACGATCGCATCGCGCAGCTCGGGCGGCAGCAGGCCCAGCTCGGCGTTGGCCTGCGCGGCCGCTTCCTTGACGGAGGCCAGCGCGATCACCAGCTCGGGGAAAGCCGAGATGGTGGTGCCGGAGATCTGGAAGTTCTCCTTGGCCCGCAGCGTGTGGACGCCATAGTAGGCCTCGGCGGGCACCTCGCGGTCGCCCAGCAGGTCGTGCTCGGTTCGGGTCTTGCTCATGGTTGCTCCTCGGTGTTGTTTGGTTGAGGCTGCCACGCCGGGCTGCGACGCCTGCGGCACGTCACACGGCGCCCTGCGCAGCGCGAGTGTGCTCCCAATCAGCGGCGGGCCAAAGAAGCGGCCCCGGGGCGAGCCGCGCGCCGCTCACCTGGATTTCTTTGGCGCCGGCTTGCCGGGCTTCGCGACGCTGCCGACTTTTTCCTGCACGGCGGTGCAATCGGTGTCCTGGCCCGGCCCCGTCTCGATCAACGGCAGCAGTGCCGCAAGGGGCCCTGCCGCGGCCAATGCCGCCGCGCCGCCCGCACGCGCGACCAGGGGGCCCTTCTCGATGGCGAAGTCCGGGTTCTTGAAGGTGCCGAACAGGCGCACCGGCGTGCGCAGCGACAGCACGCCCATGTGCTTGGGCTTGGGGGCCACGACGAAGTCGAAGCGCTCGTGCTCCAGATCGAAGGTTCCGCTGCCGAGGATCTGCGTCTGCTCGGTATCGACGACGAACAGCCTGGAGTCTCCGCGTCCTCCTTTCACGTCGAAGGCGATGCCGCCGCAGTTGACCGCGATGACGCGGTCGCCGCCCACCAGCAGCTGCAGCACCTTGCCACCATTGAGTCCGCTGAGCGCGTCCAGCAGGTTCGAGACCCGGCCCTTGGTGATCGTCACGGCGATGCCGCCATCGGCCTTCGCGGCGGCATCGGCGATGGAGTTGCCGGTGCCCTTCAGCCGGAGGGCGCCGCCCATCTGGCCCGCGGCCTGCGCGATCTTCTCGTTCTTGGGCATCAGGCGGTCGATGTGCACACCCTGGAGGCGGATCTGCACTTCCGATCTGATCGTCGGCTCGCGGGCATCGAGCCGCGCCTGCGACACGATGGCGCCGCCGGCGAAGCCGAAATCCACCTGCGGCAGCACGAGGATGGAATCGTGCAGGCGCAGCGATGCACGCAGGCTCTCCAGCGGGAGGTACTTGGGCACCAGCAGCCTGCCCGCGTCGAGATCCACCTCGGCGTCGATCATTTGCAGGCGGCTGCCATCGAAGGAGCCGGCGGGCAGGACGTGGTCGGGGTCGACCTTCCTCGCGGCCTCCTTGGCCGATGGGCGGGAGCGCGTCTGCGCCTGGCCCAGGGCGGGCTTGCCGCCGGAGCCCTTGGTCTCGATCCCGATCATCGGCCCCAGGTCGGCCATGTTCAGCAGCTTGCTGTGCAGCTTCCCCGTGAGCAGCGGGCGCGGCTGCTTCGCGACGTAGGCGCCCTGCCCCGTGACGTCGGTCGATCCGATCCTGCCGGCAAGATCGTCCATCGTGTAGCGGTTGCCCTTCAGCACCAGATGGCCTTGCAGCTGGTAGGGCGGCGAGGCCGGCAGCGGCAGCAGCAGGAAGGGATAGAGGTTGGCCAGCGTGCGGCCCTCGATGTGCAGCCAGGCATCGATGCCGGAGATGTTGGCGGCATCCGCGATCGTGCCTTCGACCTCCAGCCGGGTGGTGCCGGCCATCAGGCTGCCCTTGATCGGGAAGGGAACACCGGATTCCTGGAAGCTCAGCACTTCGCCGGTCAGGGCGGTGCCGGAGAAGCCCGCATCGTGGTATTTGCCGCTGAACGTGTATTGCGTGCTGTAGCGATTGTTCGAGGGCGGCGCATCGGCGTTGCGCGTCTTCGGCTCGCTCTCAGGATCGAAAGTGCTGCCCTGGATGTCGAGCTGAAAGGGCTCGCCGTGGTCGAGGTAGCGCAGGTGGCCGTGATCGACCGACAGGGTGCTGATGCGCAGCTTGCTCGGCGAGGTGTCGGAAGGGTCCGAGAGCACCCAGTTCCTGCGGTCGTCCGGCATTCGCTCGAACACCAGGTCCGGCTTGGTCAGCGCCGCCCGCGGCACCAGGACCTTGTCCGGCAGATCGCGAAGCGAGACCGAGAATTCCAGCTGTTCGATCTTCGCCATCGCCTTGTCGGTGGCCCATGGGGCGTTGCTGAAATAGACATCCCGCAGCCGGATCGTGGGCGTGAGGCCGGGCCGGACGTGCAGGTCCGAGATGCGGAACTCGCGCTTCGTCTTCTGGGAGATGTAGCGTTCGAGCGGAGGCTTGAACCAGTTCCAGTCGAACAGCAGGACCAGGAGGCCGAGCACCACCAGCGCTGCCACCCAGAACGGGTGGCGCCTCACGAACCCCGGCACCCTCGAATCGGCCATGCCTCGACTGCCTTCTCGCACAATGGTGCTGCCGATGATGGGGACGGGAGGCTGGTCCCTGGTGGGACGCAAAAAGCTTTGCACGTCGGACAGCAGGCCGCGCAGGGCGAAGTTTCGCGGCGTTTTCGCCGCTTGCCGTCACAAACCGGAGGCGTCGCGCGTCTTGAAGGTATGGAGGCCGCACGGGGCGGCCCTCCGCCACCCCCCCCCGAGGACATCGCATGACGCACACGGCACGCATTCCCTTCCACCAGCTCGCACCCAAGGCCTTCCAGTCCCTGCTCACCCTCTCCGCCGCGGTCCGCAAGGACCTGCTGGGCCACCGCCTGTACGACCTCGTGCTGCTGCGCGTGTCGCAGATCAACGGCTGTGCCTTCTGCATGGACATGCACTGGCGCGACCTGATCAAGCAGGACGTCGATGCGCGCCACCTCAACGCGGTGGCCGGCTGGCGCGAGGCGCCCTTCTTCACGGAGCGCGAGCGCGCGGCGCTGGAGTGGGCCGAGCTCGTCACGGCCATCCCGCACCGGGACCCGAGCGACGAGGCGTTCGCCCGGCTCAAGGCGCAGTTTTCCGACGAGGAGATCGCCGAGCTCGGCTTCACCATCGCGGTGATCAACGCCTGGAACCTGCTCAACGTGAGCTTCCGCAATCCGGTGCCTGAGAAGGCCTGACCCGCCAAGGCGTGCCCGCGCTGCAAGCGCGGCACTGCGGCTGTGCGCGCCATGCCGGCCTGCGCGTGGAGCGTCGCCCGGCGTGTGCGGTGCTACCCGGGCAGCGCCACCACCACGGCCGCCTCGTCGACACAGGCCTGCACCCGCTGCCGGGCGCGCAGCCCCGAGCCGCCGGGCGCGAAGCCGACGAGCTGCAGGCCGCCTTCCAGCGCCACCGCGATCTCGTCGCCATCTTCGCCGCGCGCCACGCCCTGCACCACGCCGGCCAGCAGGTTACCCCGGGCGCGGCGCGGCGCGGCGGCACGCTCGATGCGCACCGCGGTCGCCTTGCACAGCGCGATCGCGGCCATGCCTTCGGCCAGCCCGAGCAGCTCGGCGCTCTCCTGCGTGATCCGCGCCGCGATGGGCTGCGCGCCGGCCAGCGCCAGCCGGACGCGGACGATGCGGCCGGTGGATTCGATCGCCTGCACCGTCGCCGGCAGCTGGTTGCGCATGCTGGTGCGAATGGCCAGCCGCGCGACCGCCGACCCCGCGCCTGCCGCGCCGGCGCGCGACTGCACGTCGCGGCGCGCCAGCGCGAGCGCGTCTGCGAGCTCGAGCAACTGTCTGCCGTGCGCCGTGAGCGAGGCTCCCCCGCCGCCCGCGCCGCCGACCGCCCGCTCCACCAGCGGCACGCCGGCCAGGTTGGTGAGCGTGGCCACCGCCTGCCAGGCGGCCTTGTAGCTCACCGCAGCCTCGCGCGCCGCCTGCGAGATGCTGCCCGTGCGGCCGATGCCGCGCAGGATGTCGATGCGCTTGTCGCTCATGCCGTGGCCGAGCGCGTCGCCGAAGCGGGGAGATGCCATGCGTGGCATTGTGCCGGCGGGCCTTACACTCGCGCTATTCCATCGATGAATAGCGATATGAAATCCCGACCCGTGCTGCCGCGCCGGCTCGGCGCCCTGCTCGCGCTCGGCGCATCGCTGGCCGTGCATGCGGGCGAGGTCCAGGTCGCCGTCGCGGCCAACTTCGCCGGCCCGATGAAGACACTCGCCGCCGACTTCCAGAAGGCGACCGGCCACACGGCGGTGCTGGCCTCGGGCGCGACGGGCAAGTTCTACGCACAGATCCGAAGCGGGGCGCCCTTCGACGTCTTCCTCGCGGCCGACGAAGAGACGCCGGCCAGGCTCGACAAGGAAGGCGCGACCGTGCCCGGCAGCCGCTTCACCTACGCCTTCGGCAAGCTGGTGCTGTGGTCGGCCAAGCCGGACCTGGTGGATGCACAGGGCGAGGTGCTGAAGCGCGGCAGCTTCGCGCACCTCGCGCTGGCCGCGCCCAGGCTCGCACCTTACGGCGCGGCCGCGGTCGAGACGATGACGCGCCTGGGCGTGCTCGCCCCGCTGACGCCGAAGCTCGTGCAGGGCGAGAGCATCGGCCAGACCTTCGGCTTCGTTTCCAGCGGCAACGCCGAGCTCGGCTTCGTCGCGCTGTCGCAGGTGTGGGAGAACGGCGCGCTCAAGAGCGGCTCGGCCTGGATCGTGCCGGGCGAGCTGCACCGCCCCATCCGCCAGGACGCGGTGCTGCTGGCCCGCGGCAAGGACAACGCGGCCGCCGTTGCGCTGATGGCCTTCCTCCGGTCCGACGCCGCCAAGGCCGTGATCCGTTCCTTCGGCTACGGCATCTAGCGGCGATTCATCCATGCCCAACGCCGACGACCTGGGCGCCATCGTCCTCACGCTCGAGCTGGCGACGCTCACCACGCTGATCCTGCTGCTGGTGGGCACGCCGCTGGCCTGGTGGCTGGCACGCACGCGCTCGGCGTGGAAAGGCCCGGTCGGCGCGCTGGTGGCCTTGCCGCTGGTGTTGCCGCCCACGGTGCTGGGCTTCTATTTCCTGGTGACGATGGGGCCGAACGGGCCGCTCGGCGCGCTCACCGAATGGCTGGGCATCGGCCTGCTGCCCTTCAGCTTCGCGGGACTGGTGATCGGCTCGGTGCTGTATTCGATGCCTTTCGTGGTGCAGCCGATCCAGAACGCCTTCGAGGCCATGGGCAGCGAGCCGCTCGAGACGGCGGCGACGCTGCGGGCCTCGCCGCTCGACCGCTTCTTCAGCGTGGCCCTGCCGCTGGCGCGGCCCGGCTACCTCACGGCCGTGGTCATGGGCTTCGCGCACACGGTGGGCGAGTTCGGCGTGGTGCTGATGATCGGCGGCAACATCCCCGAGAAGACGCGCGTGGTGTCGGTGCAGATCTACGATCACGTGGAGGCGCTCGAGTACACGCAGGCGCACTGGCTGGCCGGCGGCATGGTGGTCCTCTCCTTCCTCGTGCTGCTGGCGCTCTACGCGCTCAATCCCACCGGGCGGCGGCGATGAGCGATGCGGCAGCGGGCACGGGCGTGCAGGCGCGCCTGAAGGTCGAGCACCCCGGCTTCTCGCTCGACATCGCGCTGGACCTGCCGGGCCGCGGCGTGAGTGCGCTCTTCGGACCTTCGGGCTGCGGCAAGACCACCTGCCTGCGCGCCATCGCGGGGCTGCTGCGGGCGCCCGGCGGCTCGGTGGTGGTCAACGGCGAATGCTGGCAGGACGGCGCGCGCTTCGTGCCGACGCACCGTCGCGCGCTGGGCTATGTGTTCCAGGAGGCGCGCCTCTTCGCGCACCTCGACGTGCGGCGCAACCTCGAATACGGCATCCGACGGGTCGCCACCGCACAGCGCCGGGTGCCGCTCGCGCAGGCGGTGGAGCTGCTCGGCATCGGCCACCTGCTGGCCCGCCGGCCCGACACGCTCTCGGGCGGCGAGCGCCAGCGCGTGGGCATCGCGCGCGCACTGGCCACCAGCCCGCGGCTGCTGCTCATGGACGAGCCCCTGGCTTCGCTCGACCTGCAGCGCAAGCGCGAGATCCTGCCCTACCTCGAGCGCCTGCATGCCGAGCTCGACATCCCGGTCATCTACGTGAGCCATGCCGCCGACGAGGTGGCGCGCCTGGCCGATCACCTGGTGCTGATGGAGGCCGGGCGCGTCCTGGCCAGCGGCCCTGCTCCTGCGCTGATGACGCGGCTCGACCTGCCGCTGGCGCACGGCGATACGGCCGGCGCGGTCGTCGATGCGACCGTCACCGGCTTCGATGCCGCCTTCGGCCTGACGCAGCTCGCCTTCGCCGGCGGCACGCTGTGGCTGCCGCACGGCGGCAGCCGCATCGGCCTGGCGGTGCGGGTGCGCATCCAGGCGCGCGACGTGAGCCTCACGCTGACGCCCCAGGCCGACACCAGCGTACTCAACATCCTGCCGGCGACCGTGACCGATCTCGCGCAAGACGGTCCGGCGCAGGTCATGGTGGGGCTGGACGTGGGCGGCGCGCGCCTGCTGGCGCGCATCACGCGCAAGTCGGCCGCGCTGCTGCGGCTGCGCGAAGGCGCGGCCGTGCACGCGCAGGTCAAGGGCGTGGCGATCGTCGATTGACGATCACGCGCCGGCCGGCACCTTGTCCAGGAAGCCGGTGACCGCGCGCAGCTTGCCGGACTCGAGCTGCACGAAGTCCGTGCCTTCGACCAGGTCCTCGGCGCCGCTCGGGCCGAGGGTCCACGAGAAGCGCAGGTGGTCGCCGTGCGCATCGGCCTGGCCCTTGAGCTTGAAGCGGAAGCCCGGATAGCGCTGGTGCACGCCGCCGACCAGCGCACTGATCTGCGCGTGGCCGCTGCCCTGCATGAGCGGGTCCACATAGCGTGCGTCGGCGCTCCAGTGGGATTCGAGCAGCTTCAACCGGCGCTCGGCATCGGTCTCGTTCCACACGGCGATGTACTGTTCGGCGATGCGCGCGGCATCGGGTGCGGCGGTGTTCATGTCGGTTCCTTTCGTTCAAAGCCCGCAAAGGCGCGGGGTGAACGAATGGTCGCCGCGGAGCCGCCGCGGGTCGATGACGTGGGAGGTCATGGCGCGCCCGCCGCACGAAGCCGAGTTCGGCGCACTACCATGCAGCCAATGCGTTGATGGAGCAGGTCATGCGGATTGCAGTGATGGGCGCGGGTGCGGTGGGTTGCTATTACGGCGGCATGCTGGCGCGGGCGGGACATTCGGTGGTGCTGGTCGGTCGCCCGCGGCATGTGGAGGCGATCCGTCGCGACGGCTTGCTGCTGGACACGCAGTCCTTCCAGGCGCGCGTGCCGCTGGAGGCCAGCACCGTGGTCGATGCCGTGCGGGACGCCCGGCTGGTGCTCTTCTGCGTGAAGTCCACCGACACCGAGAGCGCCGCCGCCGCGATGCGCCCGCACCTGGCGTCCGACGCGCTGGTGCTCACGCTGCAGAACGGCGTCGACAACGCGACGCGTCTGCAGGCCGCGCTGGCGCAGGAAGTGGCGGCCACCGTGGTCTATGTGGCCACGGAGATGGCGGGCCCGGGCCACGTCAAGCACCACGGGCGCGGCGAACTGGTCATCGCGCCCTCGACGAAGAGCGCCGAAGTCGCCGAGCTCCTGATCGCCGCCGGCGTGCCCACGCAGATCTCCGACAACGTGACCGGCGCGCTGTGGGCCAAGCTGATCCTCAACTGTGCCTACAACGCGCTGTCGGCCATCACGCAGCTGCCCTATGGGCGCCTGTCGCAAGGCGAAGGCGTGCAGGCCGTGATGGGCGACGCGGTGCGCGAATGCCTGGCGGTCGCAGACGCGGCCGGCGTGACCGTGCCAGGCGACACCTGGGCCGCCGTGCAGCGCATCGCCGAGAGCATGCCCTCGCAGTACTCCTCCACTGCGCAGGACCTGGCGCGCGGCAAGCGCAGCGAGATCGACCACCTCAACGGCTACGTGCTGCGCCAGGGCGAGGCGCTGGGCATCGCGACGCCGGTCAACCGCGTGCTGCACACGCTGGTCAAGCTGCTCGAGGATCGCGCTGCGCAGCCGGCCTGATCAGGCCGAAGCCGTGCCCGGCGCGGTGCCGACGAGGCGCCCGCGCTCGGGTGCGGCATAGCGGTCCATCGCCAGCCCGTCGGTGCGGATGTCGGGCCGCCGCCCCATCACCTGGTCTGCCACCAGCTTGCCCGAGCCGCAGGCCATGGTCCAGCCCAGCGTGCCGTGACCGGTGTTGAGGTACAGGTTGGCGAAGGGCGTGGGGCCGACGATCGGGGTGCTGTCGGGCGTCATCGGGCGCAGGCCGGTCCAGAAGCTGGCGCGCGGCAGGTCGCCGCCGGGGAACAGCTCGCCGACCACCCGTTCCAGCGTCGCGCGCCGCTGCGGGTTCAGGCGCAGGTCGAAGCCGGCCAGTTCGGCCATGCCGCCCACGCGGATGCGGTCGTCGAAGCGCGTGATGGCGATCTTGAAGGTCTCGTCGAGCACGGTCGATTGGGGCGCCAGCGCGGGGTCCAGCAGCGGCACGGTCAGCGAATAGCCCTTGACCGGATAGACCGGGATGTCGAGTCCCAGCGGTGCCACCACCTCGCGCGAATAGCTGCCGAACGCCATCACGTAGCGATCCGCCTTGAGCACCTCGCCCTTCGGCCCGGCGAGGCGCACGCCGGCGATGCGTCCGCCATCGGTGAGCAGGCTCTCGACCGCCTCGCCGAAGCGGAAGGAGACGCCGAGCCCGCGCACCACCTCGGCCAGCCCGCGGGTGAACAGGTGGCAGTCGCCGGTCTCGTCGTTGGGCAGGCGCAGGCCGCCCGCCAGCAGGTCGCCGGTATGCGCCAGGGCAGGCTCGAAGGCGCCCAGCTCGCGGCGATCGAGCAGCTGGTAGGGCACGCCGCATTCCTCCAGCACGGCCAGGTCGCGCGCGACCGCATCCAGTTGCGCCTGCGTGCGAAAGAGCTGCAGCGTGCCCTGGGTGCGGTGCTCGTAGCGAAGGCCGGTGTCGGCGCGCAGCGTGCGCAGGCAGTCGCGGCTGTACTCGGCCACGCGCATCATGCGTTCCTTGTTGACCGCATAGCGCTCGGGCGAGCAGTTCTTCAGCATTGCCCCCATCCAGCGCAGCTGGAACAGGCTGCCGTCGGGCCGGATCGAGAGCGGCGCATGCTTCTGGAACATCCACTTGAGCGCCTTCAGCGGAATGCCCGGCGCGGCCCAAGGCGTGGAGTAGCCGGGCGACACCTGGCCGGCATTGGCAAAGCTGGTTTCCTCCGCGGGACCGTCCTGGCGGTCGACGAGTGTCACTTCCGCGCCGGCCCGCGCCAGGTAGTAGGCCGTGGTGACGCCGATGACGCCGCCGCCCAGGACGATCACTTTCATTGCTGAACCCCTTAAACTCCAAGAGAGAACCCAAGGTTATTCATCTTGACGCCATAAACTTCACTGAAATTGTCAAGTTTGCCAGTGCATATTGCCGCCAAGGCGGCAGCAGGCGCCTTCCAGGAGTGAAATGACCGAGCTCGACCGCACCGACCGCAAGATCCTCGACCTCCTCCAGCGCCAGGGACGCATCCCGATGACCGAGCTGGCACAGCAGATCGGCCTGTCGACCTCGCCCTGTACCGAGCGCGTGCGGCGCATGGAGCGCGAAGGCGTCATCACCGGCTACCACGCCCGCATCGACCCGCAGGCGATCGGCAAGACCTTGCTGGTGTTCGTGGAGATCACGCTGTCGTCGAAGTCGGCCGATGTCTTCGACAAGGTTCGCAAGGAACTGCTGCACGTGCCCGAGGTGATGGAATGCCACCTGGTCTCGGGCGGCTTCGACTACCTCGTGAAGGCCAGGCTGCGGGCCATGAGCGACTACCGGCGGCTCCTGGGCGACTTGCTCAAGAAGCTGCCGGTGCCGGCCGAATCGAACAGCTACGTGGTGATGGAGGAAGTCAAGGAAAGCCTCTACCTGCCGATGGACCGCTGAAGCTCGGGTTCCGATGACCCGCGGCGCGCAGGCCCGTCGCGCGAAGGCCGCAAGTCCCTGTGGGCAAACTGCCGCCGCGCAGGTGGCGGTGCTGGTGCAGGGACCGCCGCCTTGCCCTACGGGCTGCCCGCGTTGGGAAAGAACAGCTGCTCGCCGCCGATCTTGTAGCTCGCGATCGTCGACTGCCCCGCCGGCGAGATCACCCAGTCGACGAACTTCTGCGCGCCGGCGCTGTCGAGCTGCGGAAACTTCGAGGGGCTCACCACCATCACGCCGTACTGGTTGAAAAGCCGCTTGTCGCCCTCGACCAGCACCGCCAGGTCGGCCCGGTTCTTGAAGCTGAGCCAGGTGCCGCGGTCGGCCAGCACATAGGCGCCGCTGGAGGCCGCGATGTTGAGCGCCGGCCCCATGCCGCAGCCGCATTCCTTGTAGCCCGCGCCCTTCCTGTCGTTGGGCACCGGCTGGCCTGCCTCGGCCAGGCCCGTCTGCGTCCAGAGCCGGCGCTCGGCGGCGTCGGTGCCGCTCTTGTCGCCGCGCGAGATGAACGGCGCGTTGGCAATGGCCACTTTCTTCAGCGCCGCTGCGATGTCCTTGCCCTTCGCCGCCGCCGGATCGTTCTTCGGCCCGATCAGCACGAAGTCGTTGTACATGACCGGGAAGCGCTTCGCGGCGAAGCCTTCGGCGACGAACTTCTCCTCCGCCGCCGTGTCGTGCACGAAGAGCACGTCGGCGTCGCCGCGCCTGGCCATGTCGATGGCCTGCCCGGTCCCCACCGCCACCACCTTGACGTCGATGCCGCTGGCCTGCTTGAAGGCCGGCAGCAGGTGCGCGAACAGGCCCGACTGCTCCGTCGACGTGGTGGACGCCATGGTGATGGTTTCGGCCTGCGCCGCGAAGCTGCCCGCAGCCAGGGTGAGGGCCGCCGCCAGGAACTTGAATGACCTCACGCCAGCTCTCCCTTGACAAATTGACGGGCTTCCTCGGGAAGTGGCCCGTTGAAGAAATCTTGCACCGGCAGGTCCGCCAGGACCCGTCCGTGCTCGAGGTAGATCACGCGGCTTGCCAGGCGCTTGACCTGGCCCAGGTTGTGGCTCGCGAACACCAGGGTGCGGCCGTGCGCCGCGTCGGCGATCAGTGCCTCGACCTCGCGCTTGGCCGTCGGGTCCAGGCTGGCGGTCGGCTCGTCGAGCAGCAGCACCGCCGGCTTGAGCGCCCAGGCGCGCGCCAGCGCCACGCGCTGCTGCTGCCCGCCGGAGAGGGTGCGCGCATTGCGCCCGGCTTCGCCGGCCAGGCCGACCTGCCCGAGCGCCGCCACCGCGTCTTGCTGCGCCTTGCGCCACCGCACGCCGTGCAGCCAGAGCGCCAGCGCGACGTTGTTGCGTACGCTCATGCGCAGCATGTGCGGGCGCTGGAACAGCATCGCCTGCCCCTGCGGCGGCACCTGGCTCGCAAAGGCGCCGGCCGCATGCGGCGCCAGGCCGTGCAGCACGCGCAGCAGCGTGCTCTTGCCGCTGCCGTTGGCGCCGATCAGGGCCACGCGCTCGCCGGCGTGGATGGAGAGCGTGACGTGGGTCAGGGCCGGCACGCGGCCGTAGCGCACGTCGATGTCGTGCAATGCGAAGAGCGCCGAGTCGCCCTCGGTCGCGTCGGCGCCAGGCGGGGGCACCACACGCAGCAGCGGACGGGCGCCGCCGGATGGCCGCAGGCTGCTCACGAGACCGCCTCCATGCGCCGCAGTCCCGCCGCGTCGACAGCGCCGCCATCGACGCGCTCGCGCCAGCCGCGCAGCCCGCTGATCGCGACATTGAGCAGCAGGACCACGCCCAGCAGCACCAGGCCCAGTGCCAGCGCCAGCGGCAGGTCGCCCTTGCTGGTTTCGAGCGCGATGGCGGTGGTCATGACGCGCGTGAAGCCGTCGATGTTGCCGCCGACGATCATCACCGCGCCGACCTCCGAGACCGCGCGGCCGAAGGCGGCGATCAGCACCGTGATCAATGCATAGCGCTCGTCCCACACCAGCAGCAGCGCCCGCGCCAGCGCGCCGGCGCCGAGCGAGCGCAACTGCTCGCCGTGCGCGCGGTCCGCGTCCTCGATGGCCTGGCGCGTAAGCGCCGTGACCACCGGCAGCACCAGCAGCGCCTGCGCCAGCACCATCGCCTTGAAGGAGAACAGCCAGCCCAGGAAACCGAGCGGCCCCGAGCGCGACAGGAGCAGGTAGATCACCAGCCCCACCACCACCGAGGGAAGGGCGAGCAGCGTGTTGAGCAGCGTGAGCAGCAGTCCGCGGCCGGCGAAGCGCGCGACCGCGAGCCAGGCGCCGGACAGCAGGCCGAGCCCGCAGGCCAGCGCGCAGGCCATGGCGCTGACGCCCAGCGAACGGCCGACGATGCCGAGCAGGACGGGATCGCCCGAAACCAGCAAGTGCCACGCGGCGATGGCGCTGTCCGTGAAGGTGTTCATGGGGTGGTGCACAAGCCGTCCAGTATCGGCAGCGCGAAGGGGCAACTTATGCAAACACTTGCATAGGTAAAGCACGGACTTTGCATAATCGTTGCGCCACCATTCATGCCTCGCTTCCCGACGTGCAACAGATCGAACTGTCCTATGCCATCGCCCCGCGCCGCAGCGGCCGCGGGCTGATCCGCAACCCGCTGATGGAGCTGCTTCACGCGGTGCGCGAGCACGGCTCGATCTCGTCCGCGGCGCGGGCGCTGGGCTTGTCGTACCGCCACGTCTGGGGCGAGCTCAAGCGCTGGGAGCAGAACCTCGGCCGTCCGCTCGTCAGTGGCGAGCAGGGCCGCTCGGCCCAGTTGTCCGAGTTCGGCGACAAGCTGCTGTGGGCCGAGCGCCAGGCGCAGGCCCGGCTCGCGCCGCAGATCGAGGCCCTCCACGCGGACCTGGAGCGCGCCTTCGCGATGGCCTTCGACGACAGCCTGCATGTGCTGAGCCTGCAGGCCAGCCACGACGATGCGCTGGTGCTGTTGCGCGCCCACGCGGCCGAGCGCGGGCGCTTGCAGCTCGACATCCGCTTCACCGGCAGCGTCGACGCGATCAGCGCGCTCAACCAGGGCCGCTGCGTGATGGCGGGCTTCCACACGCTGGAGCGGCCGCCGGCCGGCTCGCTCGCGCAGCGCACCTACAAACCGCTGCTCAAGCCGGGGCTGCACAAGATCATCGGCTTCGCGCGCCGCACCCAGGGGCTGATCGTCGCGCCCGGCAACCCGCTGCGGCTGCGCGGCATGGCCGATGTCGTTCGGCTGCGCGCGCGCTACGTGAACCGCGCGCTCGGCACCGGCACGCGCGTGCTGCTGGACGAACTGCTGGCGCAGCAAGGATTGGATCGGTGTGCGCTGCAGGGCTACGCGCGCGAGGAGCCCTCGCACACGGCCGTCGCGCATGCGGTGGCCTCGGGCCGGGCCGATGCGGGGCTGGGCATCGAATCGGCCGCGCGCGGCGCGGGCCTGGGCTTCGTGCCGCTGGTGCACGAGCGCTACCACCTCGCCTGCCTCAAGTCGGCGCTGGACCAGCCGGCCGTGCAGGCGCTGCTCGTGCTGCTGCGCAGCGCTGCCTGGCAGCACCAGCTGGGCACGCTCGCAGGCTACGAGAGTGCCAACAGTGGCGACGTGCAGTCGCTGAGCGCGCTGCTTCCGTGGTGGAGCTTCAAGGGGCCGAAGCGATAGCTGCTGCTGGCTTGCCGGGGATGGGGCATCCTTCGCGCCCCCCCGGTCGAGCTGCCCGAATGCAACGGCTTTTAACGGCGAAGACGCGCCGCCAGTTGCCGCAGGACCACCGACCAGCGGTTCGGCTTCTCTTCGGCCCACTGCTGGGCGAGCTCGGAGACGGCGGGATCGCCGACGCGTTCCACGGCCTGCACGGCCCTCGGCGCCAAGGCGCGGACCTGCTCGCGCGGCGCCGCGGCCAGGCAGGGCACCACGCGCGTCCGCGGCGCCGAGCCGCTGCTGCCGAGGGCCCCGGCAATCACCTCGGCAGCGGCGACCGCAGCAGCACCGTCGTCGGCGTCCACGAAGCTCGCAGCCAGCGCCAGTTCGATGGCCTGCGAGACCACGGCCGGGTCCGACGAGCGCGCGCATTCGCTCAGGAAGTCCTGCGCGGCATCGTTGTCGAAGGCGCCCTCGCCCCACGCGCCCGCATGGACCGACAGCGCCGGCAGCGATGCGAGGACGGCGACGGCGGCGTGCCTCAGGAATGCCATGCAGCGAATTCTCCGTCAGGCCCCAGACCCGTCGGCACGCCCAGGCGCAGCGCCAGGTTCGCCGCGTCATACGGCGCATGCACCTTGACGTCGTTGTCGAAGTAGCAGAACACCTCGCGCCGGGCCCGGCGCGGCGCGGCGCGTGTCGAGGCCTTGCGCGCATCCTTCACCTGGCGGCCATGGCGCCATGCATCGATGCGCGCGGCCCATCGGTCCAGCGCGGCATCGTCGTAGCCGCTCGCATAGAGCTCCTTGTCTCCGTGCAGCCGCAGGTAGACGAAGTCGGCCGTCAGGTCCTCGATCAGCGGCCAGCGCCCGGCCGTATCGGCGACGACTAGGGCAATGCCGTGGCGGCGAAGCTGCGCAATGAAAGCCGCGTCGACGAAGCTCGTGTGCCGCACCTCCACCGCATGCCGCAGCGGCCGTTTCGCGGCGCGGTGGAGCCAGGTGCGGCCTTCGAGCCGATCGTCGTGGCCGCGCGCAAGGGCCAGCGCCGCATTCGTGTCGCGCGGCAGGAGCGAAAAGAAATCCTCGAAGCGCTCGGGCTCGTAGCGCATCGAAGGCGGCAGCTGCCACAGGATCGGCCCCAGCTTGGCGCGCAGCGCCAGCACGCCCGAGGCGAGAAAATTCGCGAGCGGGGTGCGGACCTCCTTCAACCGCAGCATGTGCGTGATGTAGCGCGATCCCTTGACGGCGAACACGAAGCCATCCGGCGTCTCGTCGTGCCAGGCCAGGTAAGAAGCCGGCCGCTGCAGCGAATAGAAGGAACCGTTGAGCTCGATGGTGGGCAGCATGCGCGAGGCGAACGCCAGCTCCTGGCGCTGCCGCAGCCCCTTGGGATAGAACTTGCCGCGCCAGGGCGCATAGCGCCAGCCTGAGATGCCGATGCGGGTCTCGCCGGGTCTTGCAGCCATGCTTTCCGGCCCCGGAAAGAGGCCTTCGCGTGCGGGCCCGCGCGGGATGCCGGGCCTCCACGCGCGATTCTGTGGCGCGGCACGGCGCCCCCATGAAGGACAAGGCCGCGCCTGTGCGCTCGCTAGGCCGCCTTGTCGGCGCGCGCCCCCAGGCCCAGGTACGTATCGATGATGCGGCGGTCGTGCAGCAGTTCCGAGGCCGCGCCCTGCAGCGCGATCGCACCCATCTCCAGCACATAGGCCCGGTCCGCGACCTGCAGGGCGGCGCGCGCGTTCTGCTCCACCAGCAGCACCGAGACGCCATGCTTGCGCAGCGAGGACACCACCTGCAGCACCTCGCGCACGATGAGCGGCGCCAGGCCCAGCGAGGGCTCGTCCAGCATCAGCAAGCGCGGGCGCGCCATGAGTGCACGGCCGATCGCCAGCATCTGGCGCTCGCCGCCCGACAGCGTCGAGGCCAGCTGCGCGCGGCGCTCGGCCAGGCGCGGGAAGATGGCGAAGACCTCGTCCATGCGCCGGCGCTGGTCGCGCTCGCCGCGCCACCAGCGCGAGAAGCCGCCCAGCAGCAGGTTGTCCTCGACCGGCATCTCGCCGAAGAGCTCGCGCTTCTCGGGCACCAGGCCGACGCCGCGCGCCACCATCGCTTCCACGCTGATGCGCGCCATCGGCTCGCCGGCCAGCAGCACCCGGCCGCGCGAAGGCAGCAGGCCCATGGCGGCGCACAGCAGCGTGGTCTTGCCGGCGCCGTTGGGGCCGATCACGGTGACGATCTCGCCGGCGTCGACGCGCAGGTCGACGTGGTGCACGGCCTCGACCGGGCCGTAGGAGACGCAGAAGTCTTCGAGCTGGAGCAGGTTCGAGGCGCTCATGCGGTCTGCTCCACGAGGCTTGCTGCCGCGGGTTCGTCGACGCCGCCCAGATAGGCATCCAGCACCTTCGGATTGCACTGCACTTCGGCCGGCGTGCCGCGCGCGATGACGGCGCCGAACTCCAGCACCGTGACACGGTCGGCCAGGTTCATCACGAACTCCATGTCGTGTTCGACCACCAGGATGCCCAGTCCTTCTGCGCGCAGCTGATCGAGCAAGGTGGCGAGCGCGCGTTTTTCCAGGTGGCGCAGGCCGGCCGCGGGCTCGTCCAGCAGCAGCACCGCGGGATGGCCTGCGAGGGCGCGCGCGATCTCGACCACGCGCTGCTGGCCGAGCGCGAGCGAGCCCGCCGGGACTTCCGCGAATTCGCCGAGGCCGCAGCGTTCGATCTGCCGGCGTGCCTGCGCGAGCAGGGCGGCCTCCTCGGCGCGGTCCAGGCGCAGCATCGAGGCGATCCAGCCGCGCTGGCCGCGCCGATGCGCGCCCAGCGCGACGTTCTCGATCACGCGGCGCTGGCCCAGCAGGCGCACATGCTGGAAGGTGCGGCCCAGGCCCAGCGCGGCGAAGGCGCGCGAGGGCTGGCCCGTCATCGGCCGGTCCATCAGCCGCACTTCGCCTTCGGTGGGATCGTCGACCCCCGAGATCATGTTGAAGAAGGTGCTCTTGCCGGCTCCGTTGGGCCCGATCAGCGCATGGATCTCGCCCGCCTTGATGTCCAGGCTGACGGCGTCGTTGGCCACCAGGCCCCCGAAGCGCTTGGTCACCGTCTTGGCCTCCAGCACGACCTGGTTGCGCGGCGGCAAGGCGGTTTCGGGCAGCGCCAGCACCTGGTGCGGCGCGCGCGCGGGCGCGGGTTTCAGGAAGCGGTCGCCGAGCCGCGCGAGCGTCGGCCACAGCCCGTCGGCGAAGCGCTGCAGCACCACCAGCATCAACAGGCCGAACACGATCACCTCGAAGTTGCCGCTCGATCCGAGCAGGCTGGGCAGGATGTCCTGCAGTTGCTCCTTCAGCAGGGTGATCAGCGCCGCGCCCAACACTGCGCCCCACAGGTGGCCGGCACCGCCGACCACCGCCATGAACAGGTACTCGATGCCGATGTTGAGATTGAAAGGCGTCGGGTTGATGAAGCGCTGCAGGTGCGCATAGAGCCAGCCCGACAGCGCCGCCAGCAGCGCCGCCAGCACGAAGACCTTGATGCGGTAGCGGCCGGTGTCCACGCCCATCGACTCGGCCATCACCCGGCCTCCCTTGAGCGCCCGGATGGCGCGGCCCTCGCGCGAGTCCAGCAGGTTGTGCAGGGCCCACAGCGCCAGCAGCAGCACGCCCCAGATGACCAGGCCCAGCGAACGCGGCGAAGCGAAGGAAACGCCGGCGACCACAATCGCCGGCACGCCCGCCACGCCGGTGTGGCCGCCGAGGAACTCGAGGTTGCCGAACAGGAAGTAGAAGCTCAACCCCCAGGCGATGGTGCACAGCGGCAGGTAGTGGCCCGACAGCCGCAGCGTGATCGCGCCCAGGCCCCAGGCAATGAGGAAGGTGACGGCGATGCCGAACAGCAGGCCGAGCCACGGCAGCAGCGCCGGGCTCATGCCGGCCAGCGCCGTCGCCACCAGCGGCGACGTGCAGATCCAGGCGGTCGCGTAGGCGCCGGTGCCGACGAAGGCGGCCTGGCCGAAGGAGGTCATGCCGCCTACGCCCGTCAGCATGACGAGGCCGGCCGCGACCAGGGCGTAGAGGCCGATGTAGCTGAGCACGGTGACGGAGAAGTCGGGCAGGAAGGGCCACGCGGCCGCTAGGGCGACGATGAATGCCAGCGTGAGATGCCGGCGGGTCATCGGGGGGCCTCTCGACGGGTTGTCGGGTTGGCTTGCGGGTTGGGGGAGTGTTGGACCTTGAGTTTGAGAAGGCTCATGGGTTTGTCCCTCTTTTGTTTTGGAGAGGGGTGCGGTGGGGGCTTTGTTGGGGCGTTACTGTTGGTTTGGGCCCGGGGCCGGGATGTCGCCCCGGCAGGCGAGTCACTTTCTTTTGCTTCGCCAAAAGAAAGTAACCAAAGAAAAGGCGACCCCACTGGCCGCGACCCTGCGCTTCGCTGCGGGAAGCCTGCGGTGCTCGCTTTTCGCGGGGTCCGCGCAAACTCGCTTCGCTCAAACACGCGCGGCCCTG
>NZ_JAVDRF010000008.1:0-233586 GCF_031454625.1 Variovorax soli | reverse complement strand
TCCCGGATCGCCACCATGGACGGCAAGTTCTGGGACCGCAGCGACACCTGGGGCGACGATGCCAGCCGCTACGTCTTCCACCGCAATGCCGATGGGTCCGTCGTCGTCGTGGGCCAGGGCTGGGGCATCTGGGACGAGGCCGTCGACACCACCGGGGACTACGCCGCGCGCACCGACCCGGCGCGCCTGGTGGCCGGCGGCAATCTCGATATCAACGGCTTCCTCCAAAACCGCGACAGCCAGGTGCTCGCCGGCGGCACCGTCACCGCCGCAGGCATCGACAACGAGACCACGACCGGCACCCGGACCACGACTGTCGCGACGCTGGTCACCGGCTACATGGCCAGCAAGCCGGGCACCGGCCCCAACACTGTCGGCGTGCTGGGGCCGATCACCTCGAGCAGCACCGTCGACCTGGGCGACCTCCGCTATGCGTCCAACATCGACGCCACCAGCGGCAAGGCGCCGGACCTGGCGGGCAGCGGCGCCCATGTCGATGCCAATGCCGGTGTTGCGGGCGGTGTCAGCGGCCATGCGCACCGCGGGACCCTCGTGGAGATCGCGGCCAACGTGGGCGCAGTCGGCACGACCTCGGGCAGCGGCACAGGTGCCGTCCCACTGGTCGTGCGCACCCGCACCCCCGATGCCTCGATCCCCACCGCGAGCCTCTTCGCCATCCGCCCCGACCCGGGCAGCCGCTATCTCGTCGAGACCGATGCGCGCTTCGCCGGCTACCGCAACTGGCTGGGCAGCGATTACCTGCTCGACAGGCTGGGCCTGGACCCGGACCTGGTGCAGAAGCGCTTGGGCGATGGCTTCTACGAGCAGCGCCTGATCCGCGAGCAGATCGCCCAGCTCACCGGTGATCGCTCCCTGGACGGCTATGACGGCGATGAAGCGCAGTACGCCGCCCTCATGAGCGCAGGCGCCACTTTCGCGCAGGCATACGGCCTGCGCCCCGGCATCGCCCTCACGGCCGAGCAGATGGCACAGCTCACGAGCGACATCGTCTGGCTGGTCGAGCAGACCGTGACGCTCCCCGACGGCAGCACCCAGCGCGTGCTCGTGCCGCAGGTCTACGTGCGGGTGCGGCAAGGCGATGTCGATGGCTCCGGTGCCCTGCTCAGCGCCGATGCCATCAAGATCAAGGCCGAGGGCAGTCTCACCAACACCGGCACCATCGCCGGGCGCACGCTGGTGCGCATCGACGCCGGCAGCATCGACAACCTGGGTGGGCGCATCACCGGCGGCAAGGTCGCCCTGGACGCCGTCAACGACCTGAACAACATCGGCGGGACCATCGACGCGCGAGACAGCCTGTCGCTCGAGGCGGGCCGCGACATCGACGTCCGCACCACGACCACCTCGAACCAGCTCGGGCTGAACAGCAATACCGGCATCGACCGCGTGGCGGGCCTGTACGTGACTGACCCGGGCGGCACACTATTGGTCAGCGCGGGGCGCGACGCCAACCTGATCGGCGCGGTGGTGGGCAACCAGGGCGGCGGTGCCACGAGCATCAAGGCCGGGAATGACATCAACCTGGGTACGGTCACGACCAGTACTACCACCATGGGCATGGGCGACGGGGTGTTGATGGGTTTGTCCACTCGGCAGGAAGTGGGTTCGAGTATCAGCGCGAGCGGCAAGCTGATGCTCGACGCGGGGCATGACCTCAAAGCCCGTGCGGCCGCGGTCACTGCCATTGGCGACCTCGGGGTGAAGGCGGGCAATGACATCACCATCGAGTCGGGGCGTTCGCAAAGTGCGCTGGCCTATACGGCGCAATGGGGCGGCGGCGGGCTTCTCAGCCGCAGTTCCAACAGCTTCCAGGCGCAGATCACCACCGACAGTGCCATCGGCGGCCAGTTCAGCGGCGGCAACGTTGACATGCAGGCTGGACGTGATGTCAATGTCGTGGGTAGTGACGTGTCGGCCGCCAATGGTCTGCGTGTGGCTGCCGGGCGCAACCTGAACATCATCTCGTCCGTGGACACCACCCAGGCCGATGCGCACAGCAGCCGCAGCGAGTCGGGTGTTCTGGCACCCCGCGGATTCCGGGTGGATGCAGCGCGAGGCCAGCAGCAAAGCGCCAGCGCGAGCACCCAGAGCGAGCGCGCCAGCCACCTCGGCGCCGGAGGCAACGCCGCCCTGTCCGCGGGGGAGCAGGTCAACATCTACGCCAGCCACGTGAGCGCGGGCCAAGACCTGGACGTCACCGGCCGAGAGGTGAACGTCTACAGCGGCGTCGACCAGCGCGAAGGCAGCTACGGCGTGCAAAACACGCGCTCGAGCATGGGTGTCACGGGTTCCATGGGACGCAGTGGCACCAACGGGCTGTCTTCGCGCGCCGGCGAGGACAACCGCATCGAGCAGACCACGGTGGCGCCCACGATCCTGAGCGGCAATCGCGTGAACATCACTGCGACCGGTGGTGACGTCACCTTGGCCGGCGCCCGAATCGACGCCATCGAGAGTGCAAGCCTCAACGCAGAGCGAGGCGCCGTGAACTTCGGCGTGGTCGTCACCGGCACCGAATCGAGCCAGGGACGCGGCGGCGGGGACCTGATGTATCAGCGCAATGCCGACGCGGGCGCACGCACCGAAAGCGCCAACGACACGCAGATCAACAGCGCGAACCTCATCATCAAGGCGCCGCAAGTGAACGTACAGATGGGCCAGAACGTGGTGTACGGCAGTCGCGACGAGGCTGCCAGCATCCCCATCCAGAGCCTGGCGCAGGCCATCTCCGCGCAAGCCGGGCAGCCCGGGATGCAATGGCTCACGCAGGTGCAGAACGACGCGCAGTTGAACAACCTGCAGCTCGACTGGCAGGGCGTGGAGGTCGCCCAACGCCATTGGGCGCAGAGCCAGAGCGGACTCACGCAGACCGGGGCTGCGGTGGTGACCATTGTCGCGAGCGTGCTGACGTGGGGGGCGGCGAATGGTGTGGGTAGCGTAGTCGCAGCCAGTGCTGGCGAGGGTGTGGCGCTATCGGGAGGTGGCTATTTCCTGACTGGAACGGGGGCTGTTGTTTCCGCGGGTGTTGTTTCTGGTGTCAGTTCAATTGCTAGCCAAGCTGCGGTGAGCCTTATTGATAACAACGGTGATATCGGCGCCGTGTTGCATGACCTCAGCTCCAGTCAAGGCATTCGCGCGACACTTGCAGCGATGGCGTCAGCGAGCGCGGGCGCTGCTTATACCGGCAGCAGCGGATTGGTAGGTGTGGCCGTAAACGCCGCTGCAGGGTGCGTGGCAGGTGAGTTAAATGGCCAAGGTTGCAGGCAGGTAGGAATTGCCACTGGCTTGATCGCAACCCTCCAAGCTGCGGGATACTATACACGCCAGAATCAAATTGAAAGCTCGCAACTGTTTGGCGGTGTGGTAGACGAAAACGGGAGCCTGCTGACAAATACTTCTGGTCCAAGCGATGGCGTAAACGGCGATGGCATCAAGATCGGGGGCAACAGGATTGACGTTGGCCAGCTGTGTGGTGTCGCAGGGATTTGCGTCGACAACCCCGATGTAAATGGAAATCCGAATTGGATCAATCCAAACGATGGGCGCGTGCACCTGCAGCCTGGCATCAGCCTTCAATCCGTAATCGACTCCAACCCAGGGCTCACGCCCAGCCCGTTGGGTGGTCTGCAAGGGGGCTTGGGATCTATTGGCGGCGTTCCCTATGCTGCGGGTAGCTTTTTGGACAGACTCATCGAGTCATTTGCAGGTCCGCACGATTTTCTGAATGCAGTCCATTACTACGACCAATTGGGGAACAATTTACAAAATGGCGCCTCAGAAACTTGGAATACGATCGATCTGCTTCCAGCTATGCCCGTAGGACTAGCGACCTTGGCCACGCAGTACCCCGATATTTGGCAAGCCATCACAAACGTCAACATGAGCCAACATCACGGCAGACGGTAGTTATTTGGCTGCTTGTTTCGAGGAATTTCAAATGAACATCTTGCCAATTTTTGCAATCTTGGCAGTGCCTATTTTGGCAAGCTGTGGGGTCGATCGCCACGTGACCAACCATGATCTCGACTGGCGCCCACCAGCTCTTTCCATGGTCGATTGCCCTATACTGAGCGGTGACTACATCTATGCAGTAACCCAATCTGGAGGCGGAAATGTTTCCAATCTTCTTAATGTCTATGCTGGATCCATTTATGTATTGTGGCAAACAGCTCTGGTCAACCCGACCACAGGGCGAGCTCAAACCCCTGTTTCTCTCAAAACGCTTCCAGATTTTCAGTCATACTATGTCGGTCAATCCAGCGCATCTGCCGACCTATCGAACTTGAATGAGGAGCAACGGGTTCTTCATTTGGAATTGACCTCACATACCCTTATTCAAGGAGTGATAAATCAGACTAGAGTGGTTACGCCACTCGGAACCGCAATGGCCGGCTGCAGTGATGGGGCGTTGATCCTTAGACATCTGGAGAACAATGGCGGCAACGATTTTGTGCCGCGCACCGTTTCATATGGAGAATTTGAGTTGAGAAGAAACTCAGATGATGCATTGACGATTTCTTATCGCAGGCGTCAAAGATCTATTTCTCTCTCAACTGGCGGGCTGGGCGAAATCAAAGAATTTCCGTCCTTGACTCGTGTTTATCCGCTTGCAAAGCGTTAGCACTATCGCAGCTTGCCGGCGCCTTGGGTTATTTCAATCAATTATTGCGCCTGGGAGCTTCGCGCGTTCGAGACCGAAGTGATCTGCGGAGCCATCCAGCCCCATTTGCCGCGACACCACTTCCTATTTCCGTGGTCCGCGGCGTCTTCGCGGGTGTGTTCCTCAACCAGTAAGTCACACGCGCGGCAGTGCTGGCACGCAGGCAGCGCAGGCAGCGCACGCAGCGCAGGACTCGACAAGACAAATCGGAAGTAATCTGATCTCTTTTCGGGTCCTGAGCAACTTGCCCTCTGCGCCGGATGTCCGCTTCCGTCTTTCCTCACCCCGCCGCCTTCGCCAGCCTCGCATCCGCCAGCGTCTTCTCGCGCATTCGCTCGTAATCCGGCTTCGGCACCGGCAGCGCACCGGCATTGCCGAGGTCGTTCATGTGGATGCGGTAAGTCTCACGCGCACTCAATGCCGCGATCGCCGCGATGACCGTGATGCCGAACGCCAGGGAGCCGACGATCAGCGGGATGTTCGGCGCGCCGGGAGGCGCCACGGTGGCGAACAGGGCGGGCAACATGGCGGTGATGGCGGTGCCGACGTTCTGCGAGATCGCCATCGCCGAGACGCGGGTGCGGGTCGGGAACAGCTCGGGGTAGAAGCTCGGGAACACGGCGTTGTAGCCCTGGTAGACCACGCCCCACATCAGCAGCGACATGCAGATCGCCAGCGGCACGCTCTTGATGCTGATCGCGTAGAGATAGCCGAAGGCGAGCAGGCCCGCAGCCAGTGAGCCGACGATGATGGGCGGCTTGCGGCCGATCCGGTCGGACAGGTTGCCCACGTAGGGAATGACCAGCACCGCGAGGATGTTGCCCAGCACGGGAATCCACAGGTAGATGTCCTTGGCGAAGCCGATGCCGTAGGCGGCCTGCACCGCGTAGGCGGCACCGAAGATGGTGGCGACCACCGGGATCACGTTCATCAGCGACATGCACACCACGCGCAGCATGTCCTTCCAGCTGTACTTGAAGGCGTCGAGCACGGGCGAGCGCGGACGCTCGTGCTTCCGACCTTCTTCCGCGAAGGCGGGCGTCTCCTCGACCTCGCGGCGGATGATGTAGCCCGCGACGATCACGATGAAGCTCAGCAGGAAGGGAATGCGCCAGCCCCAGCTGTTGAACTGGTCGGCGGGCATGTAGTGCGCCAAGGGCAGGAACACCGCAGCCGCCAGGATCTGGCCGGCCTGCACGCCCTGCAGCGTGAAGCTGGCGAAGAAGCCGCGCCTGCCGAAGGGCGCGTGCTCCAGGATCATCGAGCTCGCACCGGAGATCTCGCCGGCCACCGCGAAGCCCTGCACGAGGCGGCAGGCCACCAGCAGCACCGGGGCCAGCAGGCCGACCTGGTCGTAGGTGGGCAGCAGGCCGACGGCGATGGTCGAGAAGCCCATCAGGAACATGCACAGGATCAGCACCTTCTTGCGGCCGTGGGTGTCGCCCCAGTGACCCAGGATGAAGGCGCCGATCGGCCGCGCCACATAGCCGACGCCGTAGGTCGCAAGCGACGCGACGATAGCGATCTTCGGATCGCCCTTGGGGAAGAAGATCTGCGGAAAGATCAGCGACGCTGCGGTGGCGTAGATGAAGAAGTCGTAGTACTCGAGCGCCGAGCCGATCCAGCCGCTCGCGGCGGCTTTCTTCGACTGGTGCCGGCCGCTGGGCTCGTGCTCCTGGGGGTTGCTCATGGATGTCTCCGTTGGATATGAGGGGCGAGGTGAATGTAGGTCTGCCGAGGTCCCGCAGGCAACGCGACGACGGGCATCGCGTTCGATCATCGATCAGCAGCGTGCGACTTTCGCGCGGAATCGGGGTTTGTCCTCAGTGCTTCAGCCTCAGGCAATCGGCGCGCGAGCGATACCGTGATGCCGTGCGCCCCTGCGCAACGAATGGCCGCCAAGCCGGAAGCACATACTTTTTTGCATTTTTGCGGGTTAACCCGGGATGCCTTCCTTGCGACCCGCTCCTACCATTTATTCAACTTGAATTAATTAATCAGCTCCTTCGCGGAGCAAGGAGACAGCCAGTGGCGACAGCCGGTCCCGGTCGGGGCACGAACTCGGTCAACCTGCGCCTCTACAACGAGCGCAGCCTGCTGCAGCGCCTGCGCCGTGCCGGCGAGGCCTCGAAGGCCGACCTCGCCCGCTGGGCCCAGCTCACCAATACGGCCGTGGGCAGCATCGTGCAATCGCTGGAAGAGTCGCGCCTGATCGAGCCTGCCGGCCGCCGCCAGGAAGGCCAGCGCGGCCAGCCCGCCGGGCTTTACCGCATCAATCCCGAGGGCGCCTACGGCATCGGCGTGCGGCTGGACCGAACCAGCATCGAGACGGTGATGATCGACCTGGGCGGCCGCATCCTGGCGCGCGCGGCACATGACCTGCTGCTGCCCCACCCCGACAAGGCGCTTGCGCTGGTGCGCGAAGACGTGCTGCGCATGATCGACACGCTCGGCCGCGCCCAGCGCGGGCGCCTCATGGGCATCGGCCTGGCGCAGCCTTACAACCTCGGCGCCTGGCTGCGCGAGCTCGACCTGGAAGCCGATTTCCGCATCTGGGACGAGGTGGACTTCGGCGAGATGCTGGCGCAGGCCGTGGACCTGCCGGTCTTCAAGGAGAACGACGGCAACGCCGCCGCGATCGCCGAGCTGTTCTTCGGCGTCGGGCGCGAGGAGAACGACTTCCTCTACATCTTCATCGGCGCGGCGCTGGGCGCCGGCGCGGTGACCGGCGGCGAAAGCCTGCGCGGCGCCAGCGGCAACGCGGCCGACCTGGGCCTGATGCCGGTGCCCCCCAGCCGCCTGGCCTCGGCGCCGGTGCCGGCGCGCCGCTGGGACATCCTGCTGTCGCGTGCCTCGCTCAACGCGCTGACGCGCCACCTGCGCCACCAGGGCATCGCGGTGCACGGCCATACCGACCTCGAGGCCTGCGTCCAGGCGAACCGGCCCGAGGTGCGCGAATGGCTGGAGGACTGCATCGATGCGCTGGTGCCCTCCATCCGCGCCTCGCTGGCGGTGCTGGACCTGCCCGTGGTGGTGCTGGACTGCGACATCGACAGCGGCCTGATCGACCAGCTGATGCAAGGCCTCGATCAGGGCCTGCGCGCCATCGCCCCCGAGGCGCGCCAGACCCCGCGCATCCTGCGCGGCAGCTTCCGTGCCGACGCCGGTGCCATCGGCGCGGCCAGCCTGCCGATGTTCTTCAACTTCTCGCCGCGTGCCGATGTGCTGCGCGGCCATTCCCACCCCCGCCACCAGGAGACTGCGAATGCATGACTCCCCGCCTGCGCTGCTCGAGCTGCGCAAGATCTCCAAGACCTTCCCCGGCGTCAAGGCGCTGCAGGACGTGCAGCTGCGCGCCAGCGCCGGCCGCGTGCATGCACTGATGGGCGAGAACGGCGCCGGCAAGTCGACGCTGATGAAGGTGCTGTCAGGCGCCTACATGCCCGACCCCGGCGCCGAGATCCTGATCGACGGCAAGGCAGTCCACATCGACGGGCCGCTGGCAGCCAAGCACCTGGGCGTGTCCGTGATCTACCAGGAGCTGAGCCTCGCCCCCAACCTCACGGCCGCCGAGAACATCTACATGGGCCGGCCGCTGCGCCGCGCAGGCCTGGTCGACCGCGCCGGCATGCATGCCGCCTGCGAGGCGACGCTGCAGCGCCTGGGCGCCGACTTCGGCCCGGCCGTGCGCGTGGCCACGCTGTCGATCGCGCAGCGGCAACTGGTGGAGATCGCGCGCGCGGTGCACTTCGATTGCCGCATCCTGGTGATGGACGAGCCCACCACGCCGCTGTCCACGCACGAGACCGATCGCCTCTTCGCGCTGATCCGGCGCCTGCGGGACGAGGGCCTGGCGATCCTCTACATCAGCCACCGCATGGACGAGATCGACGAGCTGGCCGACGAAGTCACCGTGCTGCGCGACGGCAGCTACGTGGGCACGCTCAGCCGCGCCGAGCTCTCGCGCGACCGGCTGGTGAAGATGATGGTGGGCCGCGATCTCTCGGGCTTCTACCGCAAGGAGCACCACGGCCAGCACACCGGCGAAAGGGCGCTCACGGTGCGCGACCTGCGCGACGACCGGCGCGTGCACGGCTGCAGCTTCGAGATGCACGCGGGCGAGGTACTGGGCCTGGCCGGGCTGGTCGGCGCCGGCCGCACGGAGCTGGCGCGGCTCATCTTCGGCGCCGATCCGCGCACGGGCGGCGAAGTGTCGCTGAACGGCAGCGGCGAGGCGCTCGACATCGCACGGCCGATCGACGCGATCCGCTCGGGCATCCTCTACCTCACGGAGGACCGCAAGGGCCAGGGCCTATTCCTCGACCTCTCGGTGCGCGACAACATCAACGTGATGGTGAGCCCGCGCGATGCCATGCCGGGCGGCGTGATGGACGGCAAGCGCGCCGCGCAGCGTGCGCGCGATGCGATCTCGCAGCTGTCGATCCGCGTGCCCTCGCCGCGCGTGAACGTCGGCTCGCTGTCAGGCGGCAACCAGCAGAAGGTGTTGCTGGCGCGCCTGCTCGAGCTGGCGCCCAAGGTGCTGATCCTCGACGAGCCCACGCGCGGCGTCGACATCGGCGCCAAGAGCGAGATCTACCGTCTGATCGACGAGCTGGCGCGGCGCGGCGTCGCCGTGCTGGTGATCTCGAGCGAGCTGGCCGAGGTGGTGGGCATCTGCGACCGCGTGATCGTGATGCGCGAAGGCCACCTCGTCGGCGAGGTCGGGGGCGCGAGCGCCCTGGCCATCACGCAGGAAAACATCGTCGCGCTCGCCACCGGCGCGGCCGCCACCCACGCGCCCGTGCTGCATTGACACAGACGGCGCATTCAGGAGACATCGCATGAACAAGCACACCGCCAACGTCCTCGCGACGCCCCAGAACCCTGCCCTGCCCGGAGCCCTGCGCGGCGCCAGCGGCAAGGAGATCATGCGCGCCCTCGGCATGCTGCCGGTGCTGGTGCTGTTGTGCATCGGCTTCAGCCTGGCGAGCGACAACTTCTTCAGCCTGCAGAACCTGTCGATCATGACGCAGCAGGCCTCGATCAACATCGTGCTGGCGGCCGGCATGACCTTCGTCATTCTCACCGCCGGCATCGACCTGTCGGTGGGCTCGATCCTCGCCGCCTCGGCCGTCGGGGCGATGCTGGTGTCGAACATCCCCGGCCTGGGCATGCTGGGCATCGCGGCCGGACTGGCCTGCGGCCTGCTGTTCGGGCTGATCAACGGCGTGCTGATCGCCTTCCTCAAGCTGCCACCCTTCATCGTGACGCTGGGCTCGCTCACGGCGGTGCGCGGCATCGCGCGCCTGCTGGGCAACGACACCACCGTGTTCAACCCGCAGCTGCCCTTCGCCTTCATCGGCAACGGCGAGGTGCTGGGCATTCCCTGGCTGGTGATCATCGCCTTCGCGGTGGTGGCGCTGTCGTGGTTCATCCTGCGCCGCACGGTGCTGGGGCTGAACATCTACTCGGTCGGCGGCAACCCGGAAGCCGCGCGCCTGGCGGGCATCAAGGTGTGGGCGGTCCTGCTCTTCGTGTACTGCACCTCGGGGCTGCTCTCCGGGCTGGGCGGGGTGATGGCCTCGGCCCGGCTCTATGCGGCCAACGGGCTGCAGCTGGGCGCCTCCTACGAGCTGGACGCGATCGCCGCGGTGATCCTCGGCGGCACGAGCTTCGTCGGCGGCACCGGCTCCATCCTGGGCACGCTGATCGGCGCGTTGATCATCGCGGTGCTGACCAACGGACTGATCCTGATGGGCGTTTCCGACATCTGGCAGTACATCGTCAAGGGCCTGGTGATCATCGGCGCGGTCGCGCTGGACCGCTATCGTCGCAAAGACTCCGCAAGGACTTGAACCCCATTCCCGTCAACCAACCCACCACCAACTGGAGACTCTCCCCATGCGCAAATCCATGCTCGCCCTGGCCGTGATCGCCTCGATGCTCGGCGCCCCTGCCGTGCAGGCACAAAACAAGCAGATCAAGAACGTCGGCATCACGCTCGGCTCGATGGGCAACCCCTTCTTCGTCGCGCTCGCCAAGGGCGCCGAGGCCAAGGTCAAGCAGTACAACCCGAGCGCCAAGGTCAACGCCCTGTCGGCCGACTACGATCTGAACAAGCAGTTCTCGCAGATCGACGGCTTCATCGCCTCGGGCGCCGACATGATCCTGGTCAACGCCGTCGACGCCAAGGCCATCGAGCCCGCGCTGGTGAAGGCCAAGAAGGCCGGCATCGTGGTGGTGGGCGTCGACGTCGCGGCCAACGGCGCCGATGCGACGGTGCAGACCAACAACGTGCAGGCCGGCGAGATCGCCTGCCAGTTCATCGTCGAGAAGCTCGGCGGCAAGGGCAACGTGATCATCCAGAACGGGCCGCAGGTGTCGGCGGTGATCGACCGCGTGAACGGCTGCAAGTCGGTGCTCAAGAAGAACCCCGACATCAAGGTGCTGTCGGACGACCAGGACGCCAAGGGCTCGCGCGAGGGCGGTCTCAACGTGATGCAGAACCACCTGACGCGCTTCCCGAAGGTGGACGCGGTGTTCGCGATCAACGACCCCCAGGCCATCGGTGCCGACCTGGCCGCCAAGCAGCTCAATCGCAAGAACATCGTCATCACCTCGGTCGATGGCGCGCCCGACATCGAGACCGCGCTGAAGAGCGACACGCAGGTGCAGGCCTCCGCCAGCCAGGACCCGTACATGATTGCGCAGAAGGCCGTGGAGATCGGCCACGACATCATGAACGGCAAGAAGCCGGCCGAGTCGATGACGCTGCTGCCCTCGACGCTGATCACGCGCGCCAACGTCAAGGACTACAAGGGCTGGCAGGCACCGCGCTGATTGCCTCCGATTCACAGACAGAGGAAGACGGCCATGTTCGTGGTCTGCGGCGAAGCGCTGATGGATGTCTACACGGGCGAGTGGACCTCGACCGGGTTGACGCTCGATGCCCGCGTGGGCGGTTCGCCGTTCAACGTGGCCCAGGGGCTGGCGCGGCTGGAACGGCCGGTGGCCTTTCTCACCGGCCTGTCCACCGATGCCTCGGGCGAACGGCTGCTCGCCTCGCTGCGCGCCGAAGGCGTCGACACCTCGCTGGTGCTGCGCAGCGACGCACCCAGCACGCTCAGCGTGGTGAGCCTGGACGCCGCCGGCGTGCCGCGCTATGCCTTCCACGGCAAGGACGCGGCCGACCGGCAGATCACGCACGAGACGATGCCGGCCCTGCCGGGCGCCACGCGCGTGCTGCAGTTCGGCTCCTACGCGCTCGCGGTGGAGCCGGTGGGCAGCGCCCTGCGCGCGCTGGCGGCGCGCGAGCGCGAGCGGCGGCTGGTCGCCTACGACCTGAACGTGCGCCTCAATGTCGAGCCTGACCTGGCGCTGTGGCGCGAGGTGGTCGGCTACATGGCGCCGCTCACCCATCTGATGAAGACCAGCGACGAGGACCTGGGCCTGCTCTATCCGGACGAAAGCGCCGAACAGGTCGCAGCGCGCTGGCTGGGACTGGGCGCTTCGCTGGTGGTGGTGACGCGCGGCCGCGAGGGCGCCACGGCGTGGACGCGGCACACGCGCGTCGATGCAGCCTCGCCGCCTGTCACCGTGGTCGACACGGTCGGCGCCGGCGACACCTTCCAGGCCGCGCTCCTGACCTGGCTCGATGAGCACGATGCGCTGGCGCCCAAGGCCCTGGCGGGCCTCGACGCCGCTGCGCTCGAACAGGCTCTCGGGTTCGCGACCCGCGCCGCCGCCCTCACCTGCTCGCGGCGCGGAGCCGACCTGCCGAGGCGCAGCGAATTGCGCTGAAGCGTCTGCGCCTTAGCGGACTTCGATGCGGCGCCGCTGCGAGGCCGCGCCCTTCTTCTTCTTGAACTCCACCCGCAGCACACCGTCGCGCAGCCGCGCGTGGGCGGAGCCTTCGTCGACGTCGGGCGGCAGACGGACGGCGCGCTCGAACCCGCCATAGGCGCGCTCCATCAGGTAATAGCTCGCGCCCAGGTGTTCACGCTCGGAACGCCTCTCGCCGCGTATACGGAGGTAGCCGTCTTGCACGGTCACCTGGCAGTCGTCGCGCTCCACGCCGGGCAGTTCCACCTGCGCGACCACGGAGCTGCCGCGATCGATGACCTCGCCGGCGAGCATGCCCCACCGGGGAAACGACAGCACCTGTGTCGGCTGCTCATCCTTGCGTGGAAAGAACCGCGTCAGCGCCGAGCTTCCGCGTTGCACGATGTCGCGCCAGCCTTCCGAAAGATCCTGCCAACCTCTCTGGAAAGCACTTCCCAGACCCTTCAGGACTTCCATGTCTTGCCTCCTTTCCAACAATGCCATTTCGATGCCGACATGCGGTTGAGTCCGCCCCTTTCAAGGGCCCGATTTGGCACCTTCTCACCCCGCGCGAGCACGCCTGAAGCCTCTTGAACTTTTTTCGAGGCGCTCCCAACTAATGCTCCGGAAGCGCCGGGAAGCAGTCCCGACAGCAGTCCCGACGCATGTTGTCGAACCGAGCTTGAAAGGAGGTTTCGCATGTACGGATCCCTGTTCTCGCGCGACCTGTTCGCCGAGCTGGATCGCCTGCAGCGCGAGATGCAGCAGGCATTCGATCTTTCTCCGACCATCCGCGGCTTCGGCCGCAGCGGCTTCCCCGCACTCAACGTGGGCGGCACGCCGCAGACCGTGGAGGTCTACGCCTTTGCCCCGGGCCTGGACCCAGCCACGCTCGAGATCAATGTCGATCGCGGCGTGCTGACCATCTCGGGTGAGCGCAAATCGCCGCTGCCGGAGGAAGGCACGAACGGCAAGCAACCGGTCGTCCATATCAACGAGCGCTTCGCGGGCCAGTTCACGCGCGTCCTCACGCTGCCTGACGAGGTGGACCCCGATGGCGTCAAGGCCCAGTACCGCGATGGCATCGTGCAGATCACGGTCCCGCGCCATGCTTCTGCGCAACCGCGCCGTATCACGGTCAGTTGAAGAAAGGAGTCGAAGATGAACGACGTTCGCAAACAGGACGGCGCCTCTTCCACCGCCGTCGCCGAAAAGGAACAATCGGACATGCGTCGCGACGCACCCGCGATGATGCCGCCCGTGGATGTCATCGAGGATGCGGACAGCCTCACGCTGTACGCCGACCTCCCCGGTGTGACGAAGGAAACGCTGTCTCTGCACGCGGACAGCGGCACGCTCAGCATCGAGGCTGAGGTGGGCCTGTCCCTGCCCGAGGGGCTGCAGTCCAGCCACACCGAGGTCGGTGTCGGCCGCTTCCGCCGCAGCTTCACGCTCAGCAAGGAGCTCGATGCCGAGAAGGTCTCGGCAGAGCTTTCCAACGGTGTGCTGAAGCTGAGGATCCCGAAGGCGGAGCATGCGAAGCCGCGCCGCATCACGGTGAACGCAGCCTGACCTGCGGTTCGTCCGGCCGGCAGCGGCATGGCACGACCCCGCCACTGCCGGCGCGGGCTGCAGGCCGGGGCAGCGTGGCCCCCCGAAGCACGCAGGCCTCGTACGCAGGCCTGATCCGCTCAGGCGGATGGTGGCTTCGCGCCTGCCGCGGCTTGCGCCGGGCGCGGCCGGCCCGTCACGGCTTCCAGCCGCAGCATCCGCCACGCGCACACGCTGGCTACCACCGCCAGCAGGGTCGCCACGCCGAACATCACTACATAGCCGAAACGCTGTGCGATCGCCCCGCCGGCCAGCACCCCCAGCACGCCGCCGAAGCCGTAGCCGATCACGGTGAAGAGCGCTTGTCCGCGCCCGCGCAGCCTGCCCGGGAAGTGGCGCGACACCATCGCGATGCAGCTCGTGTGGTGCGCGGCGAAGGACAGTGCATGCAGGAGCTGCGCAGCCGCCAGGGCCCAGAGCCACGACCCGCCGCCGGCGGTGAGACCCATGCGCAGCACCGCGGCCACGCCGCAGATCAGGAGCCAGCGCGGCATCGCGAAACGCCCGAGCAGCCGGCCCTGCAGGAAGAACCAGGCGACCTCGGCGCCGACCGACAGCGCCCACAGCAGGCCGATCACGCCCTTGCCGTAGCCCAGCGAGTCCAGGTACAGCGAGAGGAAGCCATAAACCGCGAAATGCGCCATCACGTGGAAGAACAGCGAGGCGAAGAACCAGCGCACTGCGGGGATGCGCAGCACCGGCCCGATCGGCTCCTTCTGCGCCGCATGGGCCAGCGGTGGCTCGCGCATGTCGGGCAGGCGCAGCGTCGCGATCAGCACGATGGCCAGCGTGCCGCCCGCCCAGGCCGGGAAATGACCCATGCCGAATCGCTCGAACCACTCGCCCGCGATGAAGACCGTGAGCAGGAAGCCGGCCGAGCCCCACAGCCGGATGCGCCCGTAGCGACCCCAGTCGCCGGCCACCAGGTGGGCCATCGCGGCCTCGGTGAGCGACATCATCGAGCTGGTGTGGGTGAACATGACCAGCAGCACCAGGCTCAGCCACCAGGCGCCGCCGTTCCACCAGAGGCCCAGCGAGGCGAAGAGCGCCACTCCCGCACTGATGCGCAGCAACAGCACGCGCTGGCCGGTGTGGTCGCTCAGCGCGCCCCAGGCATAGGGCGCGAAGACGCGCGTGATCGACTGCACCGAGGTGAGCAGGCTGATGGTGAAGATCGGCAGGCCGAGGCTCTGGAGCCAGAGCGGCAGGTAGGGATTGAAGAAGCCGATGTGGGCGAAGTAGCTCGCCGACAGGCCGGCGAAGGCGAGCAGGTGGCCGCGCCCGGCGGCCACTAGAGGAAGGACGCCTGGGGTGAGGTGCCTTCCGCCGTGGACTGCCCCGGGTCCGGCGCTCCGACGACGTCGCCGCACTGGGCGCGGTTGCGCAGCGCATGCTCCATCACGACCAGGGCCAGCATGGCCTCGGCGATCGGCGTCGCGCGGATGCCCACGCAGGGGTCGTGGCGGCCCTTGGTGACCACTTCCACCGGCTGGTTGTGGATGTCCACCGACTGGCGTGGGCTGATGATCGAGCTGGTGGGCTTGATCGCGATGCTCACCTCCAGGTCCTGGCCGGTGGTGATGCCGCCGAGCGTGCCGCCGGCATTGTTGCTGTCGAAGCCATCGGGCCGGATCGAGTCGCCATGCGTGGTGCCACGCTGCGTGACGCTCGCGAATCCGGCCCCGATCTCCACGCCCTTGACGGCGTTGATGCCCATCATGGCCCAGGCGATGTCGGCGTCCATCTTGTCGAACAGCGGCTCGCCCAGGCCCACGGGGACCTTCGAGGCCGTCACGCGGATGCGCGCACCGCAGGAGTCGCCGGCCTTGCGCAGGGTGTCCATGTAGGCCTCGAGCCTGGAGACGTCGGCCACGGGCGCGAAGAAGGGATTGTTCGGCACGTGCTCCCAGCGCTCGAAGGGAATCTCGATGTCACCGATCTGGGCCATGCATCCGCGGAACACGGTGCCGTACTTCTCGAACAGCCACTTCTTGGCCACGGCGCCGGCAGCCACCATCGGCGCCGTCAAGCGCGCCGAAGAACGCCCGCCCCCTCGGGGGTCGCGAATGCCGTATTTCTTCCAGTAGGTGAAGTCGGCGTGGCCAGGGCGGAACTGCTGTGCGATCTGGCCGTAGTCCTTGCTGCGCTGATCGGTGTTCTGGATCAGCAGCGCGATCGGCGTGCCGGTGGTCTTGCCCTCGTACACGCCGGAGAGGATCTGCACCGCGTCGGGTTCGTTGCGTTGCGTGACGTGGCGGCTGGTGCCGGGGCGGCGGCGGTCGAGGTCGCCCTGGATGTCGGCTTCGCTGAGGGCCATGCCCGGCGGGCAGCCGTCGATGACGCAGCCGATCGCGGGGCCGTGGGATTCGCCGAAGTTGGTGACCGCGAAAAGGGTGCCGAAGGTGTTGCCGCTCATGGACGGCGATTATCCCCGCAAGGCTTCAGGCCTCGCTGGCGGACAACCATACGACCACCTCGCGCGAACACGCCCGCCGGTCTGCGGACTTTTCAGTCTTTCTTGAAGCTACAGCAATTCGACCCGAGAATCGGCCGATGCCTACCGACGCCCTGCCCCCCCTGAGCCGCCAGTTCATCGCCCATTTCGGAGAGATGGGGAGCAAGTGGGGCATCAACCGCACCGTCGGCCAGATCTATGCGCTGATCTTCATTTCCGAGCGCGCGCTCAATGCGGACGAGATCGCCGAGGCGCTGGCCTTCTCGCGCTCCAACGTGAGCATGGGGCTCAAGGAACTGCAGTCCTGGCGCCTGGTGCGGCTGCGCCACCAGCCCGGCGACCGGCGCGAATACTTCGAAGCTCCCTCGGACGTGTGGGAGATCTTCCGCGTGCTGGCCGAGGAGCGCCGGCGCCGCGAGATCGAACCCACGCTGTCGATGCTGCGCATGGCGCTGCTGGAGAAACCCGCGAACGAGCACGAACGCCACGCGCAGCAACGCATGCGCGAGATGCACGACCTGATCGACCGGTTGATGAAGTGGTTCGACGACGTGCAGCGGCTCGCGCCGGAGACCGCGATGCAGCTGATGGGCATGGGCGCGACAGTGACCAAGGTGCTGGGGCTCAAGGACCGCATGACGGCGGGCAAGAGAAAGAAGGCGGGAGCCTGAGCCGGCGCATGGATCGACCCGCAGCGACGCGTTGCGTCACCCTTTGAGCACATGCGGTTCCCCCGCGGCCCGAGAGCGACGCTTTGCGTCACCTTCCGCCCGAGGCCGATCCCCTGCTTTGACCGCCCCTGGCTCGGCATGGTTCGTGCACCAGGAAGCGGGCCACGCGTCCCGCGCGGCAACGGCCTTCTCACAATTCACGGAGTTCTTTTGACGACCACGTCTTCTCAACGATGCCTCGCGGCGCTGCTGATCTCGCTGGTTCTGTCCGGCTGCGGTGGCGGCAGCGGCAGCGGAACCAATGGTGCTCAGCTCGTCGGCATGGCACTGCAAGGCACTGGCAGCCCGAACGGCAGCGGCGGCAGCCAAGCTGGCGATCCCCAAAGCGGTCAGGGTGGCACAGGTGGTACGAGTGGCACAACGGGTACGGGTAGTACCGGCAGCACCGGGAGCACGGCCAGCGGCCCCTCCGGCGTCGCCGCGAGCGCCGCCTTGGTGGCCAGGCTGGGCAAGCCTTCCCGGGTGCTGGTCGGACTCGGCGCGGGCAATACGCTGGCCCAGATGCAAAGCCAGGGCATTCGCCCCGACATCGTGGACACGTACCTCGTGGGTGTCGGCGCGGGCGCGTGGCCCACGTGGAACAGTCCCGCGGGCGCCTACATCACTTACACCGCGCAGGCCATCCAGGCCTACGGTGCGGTCCCGATGTTCACGCTCTACCAGATGGCGCAGAACGGCGATGGCAACGTGAGCGGCATCGCCAGTGCGGTGTTCATGGACAGTTATTGGGCCCAGGTCCGGCTCATGTACCAGCGCATTGCCGCGCTGGATGCACCCGCGCTGGTCAATCTGGAGCCGGACTTCTGGGGCTATGTGTGGGCGCAAGCGCCGAACCATGATCCAACGCAGATGCCGGCCGTCGTGAACAGCCAATCCGAATGCAGCGGCCTTTCCAATACGGCCGCGGGCATCGGGCAGTGCCTGTTGCAGATGGGCAGGCAGATCGCACCCAAGGCGCTGCTCGGATTTCCGCCCTCGTTCTGGGGCACCTCGCCCGCAGCGATCGGCGCCGAGATGCGCGCGGTCGGGGCGCAGGGCGCGGATTTCATCGTGGCCCAGACGAGCGACCGCGACGCAGGCTGCCTGGAAATCGCATCGCCTCCGGCGGAATGTGCAGGGCGAACCGGTCCGTTCTATTGGGACGAAAGCAACGTCGCCACCCCGAACTTCCACCAGTCGCAGAGCGCGATCTCCGACTATCGAGCCGCCCTGGGCAATGGACTGCCGATCCTGTGGTGGCAGACGCCGATGGGCGTGCCTTCCGTCACGCCCGGCGGGACGGACCTGCACTATCGCGACAACCACGTCGACTACATGCTGCGCAATACGCAGGAGTACGGCGACATCCACACCTTCGGGATCGTCTTCAGTTCCGGCGGGGCTCTCCAGACCTCGATCAACACCGACGGCGGACAGTTTGCCCGCCTCCTCGGCCAGTACCTCGCGCGAGGGGGCGCCGCCCTGCAGTAGCGATCAGAGGCCTTTCATCCCAAGCGTCATGCCTTGCCTGCGAGCACCACGACGCCATCCGCGGCGCGCACGCCCTGGCCCTTCGGGAGGACGAAGAGCGGGTTGATCTCGGCTTCGACCAGGCGATCACCCATCTGTGCGGTCATCGTCGAGAACGCCACGATCGCTTTCACCAGCGCCTCCACGTCGGCCTTGGGACGTCCACGGAAGCCGTCGAGCAAGGGCCAGGTCTTCAGTTCGCGCAGCATCTCCAGGGCCTGCTCGCGCCCGAGGCCGCCCTTGCCGGGCAACAGTCGCATCGTGGTGTCCTTGAACAATTCGGCGGTGACGCCTCCCATGCCCAGCAGGATCGCCGTGCCGAGCGGGTCCCGATGCATGCCCAGGATCAGCTCGGTGCCGGAAGACACCATCTCCTGCACCAGGAAGCGCTGCGGCACGATGCCCGTCTTCTCCTGCACCTCGACGGCCATCGCGCTCAGGCGAGCACCCACCTGCTCTGCCGCAAGGTTGACCGCCACGCCTCCCACGTCGCTCTTGTGCGTGATTGCGCTGGAGAGCACCTTCAGCACGACACGGCCGCCGAAGGCGCGCGCCGCCTGCTCGGCTTCCTGAGGTGTGGTGACGATGGTCTCTCCCGCGCAGGGCACGCCGAAGCGGGCGAACAGCTGCTTGGCCTGGGCCTCGTCGAGCGAACCGGAAGGGAGGTCCGCGATCGCAATGGCTGCGCCCGCGGGCTCCTCGGGGTACGCCTGCCAGCGCGTTCGCTGCAGCATGCCATCGAGTGCGACCGTGCAGCTCTCTGCGGCCGAGAACGCGGGGACGCCGGCCTGGGTCAGGAGGGCCGCGACCTCGGGCGCATGAGGACTGATGTAGGCAATGACCGGCTTGTCGCTCATCGGCAGGCAGTCCCTGATCGCGTTCGCCATCAGCTCGGGCATGGCGAGGCTGGAGGAGCCGACGATGAGGGTGAGCGCGTCGTAGGCCGGGCTTTCGAGCAGCGCCGTGATCGCGCCGCGCAGCAGATCGGGCTGCAGCCCGGCCAGCGTGACGTCGATCGGGTTGCGGTCGAGTGCGGCGTGATCGCCGGTCTGCAGCGCACGCAGCCGCGCGGCGGTCTCGGCATCGGGCGGCGGGGTTTCGAAGCCGGACACGCCCAGGCTGTCGGACACCAGGGTCCCCGCGCCACCGGTCGACGTGAGGACGGCCACGCGGGTGCCACGCAGCACGCGGCCGGTGGCAAGGGCGGCCGGAATGTCCAGCAGGTCGCCGAAGGTCTGCGCACGGATGATGCCCACGTCCTTGAACAGCGCGTCGTACATGCGGTCGGCACCGGCCAGCGCACCGGTGTGCGAGACGGCGGCCCGCGCCCCGGCTTCGGAACGCCCGATCTTGAAGGCCACCACGGGCTTATCTGCGCGTGCTGCCTTGAGGGCGGCGGCCCTGAACTTGGCGGGGTTGCGCACGCTTTCGACATACAAGGCGATGACCTTCGTGTCCGGGTCGTCCGCCAGGTGGTCCACGAAATCTGCCAGGTCGAGGTCCACCTCGTTGCTGGTCGAGATCAGCTTCGACAGGCCGATGCCGCGCGGTGCGGCCCGCGACAGCAGCGCGCCGAGGATGCCGCCGCTCTGCGACACGACGCCGATCGAGCCGACCGGGAAGCGCTCCATCTCCAACGCGCCGCTGGCGGAGAGCACGATGTTGTCGGTCAGGTTGACCAGCCCGATCGTGTTCGGACCGAGGATGCGCATCGGGCCGGCCGCTTCGATGAGCTGCTGCTGGCGGCGGGCGCCCTCGTCGCCGGTTTCGGTATAGCCGCTCGCCAGCACGATGGCCGCTGCCGTGCCACGCGACGCCAGGTCGCGCACGGCCAGATGCGCACGCTCGGCGCCGAGCAGCACGATGCCCACGTCCGGCACCCCGGGCAGCGCCGCGATGTCGGGGTAGCAGCGCAGCCCGTCGATGGCCTCCACGCGCGGATTGACCGGGTAGATCTCGCCCGTGAAACCATGTTTGCGCAAGTAGGCGACCGGACGGCCGGCGGTCTTGGCGGCGTCCGCCGAAGCGCCGATCACGGCGACGCTGCGGGGCCTGAGCAAGCGTGCGATCGAATCGGTGCCGCTCATTTCGTACCCCCGTTGTTCTCGGCGCTCCTGGCGAGGAAGGCCATGACGGATTCGCGATGCTGAGTGCTGGTGTAGCAGATGCCCTGCGCCTGGCTGCCTTGGGCAAACACCTGATGCGCGGATAGCTCGAATGTCTGGTTCAGGATGGTCTTGCCCAGGGCCAGCGCCGTGGCGGAGCCCTGGCTCAGCTCGCCCGCCCAGCGCTGCGCATCGGCCACCAGGCTGCCGGCATCGGCCTTGCGATCGGCGATGCCGAGCCTCAGCGCTTCCTCCGCGTCGACCTTGCGGCCGCTGAAGATGAGTTCCTTGGCACGGGCCAGGCCGACGCGGCGCGGCAGGAAGTACATGCCGCCGCCGTCGGGGATGAGGCCGCGATGGATATAGGACCAGGTGAAGCTGGCCGCGTCCGAGGCCACGATGAAGTCGCAGGCCAGCGCGGTGTCCGCGCCCAGGCCCGAAGCGGCGCCGTTGACGGCGGCGATGGTCGGCTTGGGCATGGTGTGCAGCAGCGTTTGGGTGTGGTGCACGCGTTGCTGCCGCGCCCAGCCATTGAAGCCGACCTCGCCGGCCGGCGCCTGCATCCGCCGCTCCATGCCGGCAACATCGCCGCCGGCGCAGAAGCCCTTGCCGCGGCCGGTCAGCACCAGCGCGCGGATGCCGTTGTCGTTCGTCACGCGTTCGAGCGCGGCGATGAATTGCGTGCGCATGTCGTCGCTCATGGCGTTGCGCTTTTCGGGGCGGTTCAGCCACAGGGTCGCGACGCCGTCGGCAACCTCGAGTTCGATCAGGTTTGCGGTGGTCATGGTGTGTGTGTCCCGGGTCGTCAGTCGGTGGTGATCCTGTTTTCCTTGACCACCTTGCGCCAGCGCGCCTCCTCGCCCTTGGCGTAGCGATCGAATTCTTCAGGCGAGCCGCCGTTGATGACCAGGCCCTCGCTTTCCACGCGCTTGCGGAAGGCCTCGGTCTGGACCGCCTTCTTCGCCGCAGCGTTCAACCGGGCGATCACGTCCGGCGGCGTGCCCGCAGGCGCGTACAGGCCGTACCAGCTGTCGGCGACGTAGCCGGGAACGCCGCTCTCGGCGATGGTGGGGACCTTGGCCAGAGCAGGCGTGGTGGAGCGCGTCGCCGTGGTGACGGCCAGCGCGCGCAGCTTGCCGCTCTCGACGAAAGTGCCGACCGCAGCCGCCGTGGCGAACATGATGTCGACCTGGCCGCCCAACAGATCGGTGATGGCCGGCCCGGCTCCGCGATAGGGAATGTGCGTGATGTCGGTCTTGGTCAGGTTCTTGAAGAGCTCTCCCGCCAGATGCGCCGAGGTGCCGGCACCTTGCGATGCGAACGAGAGCTTCCCGGGATGGGCCTTGGCGGCCGCGATGACGTCGCGCACCGACTTGAACGGGCTGTCGGCCCGCACGACAAGCACGTTCGGCGACACGCCCACCAGCATCACGGGAGCGAAGCCCTTCTCGTAGTTGTACGGCAGCTTCGACTGCAGGCTCGGGTTGACGACGTGCGCCACGGTCGCCATCACCAGCGTGTAGCCGTCGGCCGGGCTCTTGGCGACCGCGTCGGTGCCGATGATGGTTCCGGCGCCAGGCTTGTTGTCGATGATCACGGGCTGCCCGAGTTCCTGTCCCATGGCGATGCCCATGGTCCGGGCCACCAGGTCGGTGCCGCCGCCGGGCGCGAACGGCACGACGATCTTGACGGGCTTGTCCGGAAACGCGGCGTGTACGGGCGCCGCGGTGGTGACGGCCGCGACGGCGATCGCGCAGGAAGCCAGGGCGAGAAATTTGGCGTGTACCGCCTTCAGCATGCGCTGCATGGATATGTCTCCGGTTCGAAAAAGCAAAGGACGAGGGCATCGACGGCGGCTCGGGCGGCTCGTCTTATCGGCAGTCCGAGCTTAGGGTCGGGCTGCCATTCACGCATCCCGTCAATTCCACTGAATGGAAATTCGAGTAGGCTTGAGCGATGCCCAGAGAACCGAAAGCCGAGCCGCAGCCTCGTCGCCGCCATCACGAAGCGCCCACGCTCAACCGATCGCTCGAACGCGGCATCGAGGTGCTGAGGGCCTTTCGGCCAGGTGCCGACCTGTTGGGCAATGGAGAGATTGCAGAGCGCACCTCGCTCTCGCGCGCGACGGTGAGCAGGCTCACGCAAACCCTGGTCGGAAGCGGGCTGCTCGAGCACGACCGGGTTCGCCGGGCCTATCGCCTGGCGGCGCCCGTGCTGAGTTTTGCCCATGCGATGCGCGCGGGATCTCCGGTGCTGAACGCGGCGGCCCCCTTGATGCGCGCGCTGGCCGAGAAGATGCACATCAACGTCGGGCTGGCGGTGGCGGACCGCGACGAGATGGTCTACCTGGAATCGGTCCGCTACAACCGGCGCGTGTCGCTGCGCAACGTCGTCGCCGGCCAACGCGTGCCGATGGAGCTCACCTCGCTCGGCCGGGCGTACCTTGCGGTCGTCCAAGCCTCCGAGCGTCGCGCCCTCATGGGGCTGTTCCGCAGTCGGCGGGCCAGTGAATGGCGCCAGCTCAGAAGCGACATCGAACAAGCGAAGCTGAGCGTGGAGCAACGCGGCTACTGCACCGCCTCATGGCAGCCGGAAGTCGTGGCGCTGGCCACGCCGCTGATCGTGCCGGACGGGCCGATCTATGTGCTCAACGTCAGCGTGTCCACGGCAGCCAGCCTGCGCGACGCGGAAGCCGAGTTGAGCGGCGTCTTGCTTGACCTTTCCGTCAAGATCGGGGCTGTCCTGGGCGCAGCCTCCGATCCCCGTTCAGCCGCCAGGGGCGCCGGCCAGAACCAGGCAGGCGCTGGAAGCCGATCCTGAGATTCGCGTCTTCGACTGCCTTGCCGATCTTCGCCAGGTCGCCATCCCTTCGCCTCAGTGCCCGCCGAGGTCGATCTCGACCTCCGCTTCGCAGTTCACCGGCGCGTTCAGCGGAATGACCATGCCGATCGATGAACGCGCATGGGCGCCGATCTCGGGACCGAAGAGCTCGAGAATCAGGTCGGAGTAGCCGTTGGTGACGCGCGGCGTCTCGTAGAAGCCGGGTGCCACGTTCACCATCGCGAACACCCGCAGCCACGCGGTGATGCGGTCCAGGTCGCCGAGCGCGCGCTGCAGGCTCGCCAGGTGCGCCAGCGCGACCAGGCGTGCCGCGGCATAACCCTGCTCGGGCGAGACTTCGGCGCCCACCTTGCCGAGCGGACTGGCGAGCTGCCCGTCTGCCTCCACGGGCACATGGCCGGACACGAGGGCTCGCGCGCCGCGTATGCGCACCCATTCAAAAGGCAGCTTCAGTGCGGGCGGGCTTCGCAGCGGTTGCGGCAGCACCAAGCCCAGCGCGGCGATTCTGGCTTCGATCTTTGCCATGCTTGCCTCCTGGAGATGAAGCATCAAGGCACCAGCGCGTCGAGCTCGGGGAGCAGCAGCACGGATTCCTGTGCCGTCGGCTCGTTGCGCGCACCGACGAACACGGCGGGGATGCGGCCGCGGTTCACCGCAACATGCGGCATGCCGGCAGGCACGAACAGGTAATCGCCGGGGCGCACCACGTCGCGCTGCTGGAGCTGCGCGCCGGTCCACAGCTCCACTTCCTCACCGCTGAGCATGTAATGCGCGGACTCGTGGTGCTCATGCACATGTGCCTTGGTGCGCTCGCCCGCAGGCAGGGTGACCAGGCCGAGGAAGAGTGCGCTTGCGCCCGTGGTCTCGGCGCTGACGCCGGGCGCATAGCGCGACCCTTGCGCGCTGGTGTACGGCTCAGAGCCGCGCACGGCAAATCGGGTTTGGCGGAAGTCGGTGCGGGTGTCCATGTCGTGCCTCCTTGGCGTGTTTGCGAACGAATGATCGTGGCGAGACAATGTGCGCGCGCAGAGCCGGCGCGTCACTGAAACAGCGCCGAAATCTTGCGAAATCGCGGGAAACCAACCTGGCGTCCACCATGGCGAAGCGCTTCGTATTCGGACCTTTCCTGCTCGACACCGCGCGCGGCACGCTCACGCGCAACGGCGTGGCCGTCGCGGTGGGCCGGCGCGGTTTGCTCATCCTGCAGGCATTGCTCGATGCCGATGGCGAGCCGGTCACCAAGGATGCGTTGATGCGCTCGGCGTGGCCCGGCCTGGTTGTCGAGGACAGCAACCTCTCGGTGCAAGTCACCGCGTTGCGCAAGCTCCTCGGCACGGCGCAAGCCGGCGGTGCCGAGTGGATCGTCACGGTGCCGCGGCTTGGCTACAGGCTGTCCGGCGCGGCGGTTGCAGAGGACACGCAGCTCGCGCCGCTGCTGCACGGCGAGCCTGACCATGGCGGCCGGCCCAGCATCGCCGTATTGCCCTTCACCCACATCGGTGACGAACCCGCACAGGAATACCTCGCCGACGGGGTGACCGAGGCGCTCATCACCGCGCTCACGCGTTTTCGCTGGTTCTCGGTCACCGGCCGCAATGCCAGCCACGTCTACAAGCTCCATCCCGTGGACAGCCGCACGGCCGCCGCCGAGTTGGGCGTGCGCTACCTGCTGGAAGGGTCGGTGCGCAAGTCGGGCGCACGCGTTCGCATTTCGGCCCAGCTCGTCGACGCGCCCAGCGGCGCCTGCCTCTGGGCGGATCAACTCGACTTCGCCGATGCCGACATGTTCGAGGTGCAGGATGCCATCGCACAGCGTGTGGCAGGCGCCATCGAGCCCGAGTTGCTCAAGAACACCGGCAACCGGGCGGCGCGCAGCCGCACCGGCAGCGTGACGGGATGGGAGCTCGTGGCCCAGGGCTCCTGGCTGTTCCACCACGTCACGAAACCCACCCACGTGAAGGCGAGAGAGATGTTTCGGCAGGCTCGCCTGATCGACGCCGAGCTCACCGAGGCCAGCCTGTGGCTCGGGCGCGTGAACGCCGGGCTCGTCGCCTACGGATGGAGCGAGAACCCGGCGCTCGATCTTCGCGAGGGCCGCGCCGCCGCGCTTGACGCCGTGCAGCTCGACGAGAAGAACCCCTACGCGCACTACGCCACGGCGATCGTCGGCGTTTACGCCGACGAATTTGCGCTCGCGCTGCGCAGCGCAGAGAAGGCCGTCGAGCTGAGCCCGAGCTTCGCCCTGGGCCACCTGGTGCACGGCATGGCGGCCTTGTTCTCGGGCGATGCCCGCCTCGCGGTGCGCTCGCTCGACAGCGGCCTGCGCCTGAACCGCTACGACCCGCAGAACTTCGTCTGGTACAACGTGTTCGCGCTCGCCCTCCTCTTCGATGGCAAGGCCGAAGACGCGCTCAAGTGCGCTCTCGCCGCGCTCAAGATTCGGCCGACCTGGCGTCCTGCGATGCGCAGTGCGGCGGCGGCAAGCGCTTCACTGGGCCATGCCGAGGCGGCGGCGCGATGGCTGCGCGAGTGGTCGGAGGTCCCGGCCACATCCTCGGACGCGCTGCAACCGCTGTGGCGATGCAATCCCCGATGGGCCAAGGAAATGGACCGCCTGCTCGAGGGTCGCCCATGAGACGCTCGGGCGGCACCTTTCTACGCCTTCGGCAAAACCGTCCGCAGACCCGCCTTCAAGGCTTTCCCAGCTTGTCGCGCCGAATCGCTTCGTCATCCATCAGTTCGTACCACATCGCATTGAGCACCGCGAAGGTCGCGGCGAGCGGAAGTCCCAGCAGCCAGGCGAAGTACCACATGGTTCGTTTCCTTTGATCCGATTCGTTCAGTACGCGTGGCCGCGCTCGTCGCGGATGGCGTCGGCATCGACCTTGCCCCACAGCACCTTGTAGACCCAGCTGGTGTAGGCCACGATGAGCGGGATGAAGATGGCGGTGACCACCAGCATGACGAAGAGCGTCAGGTGGCTCGACGAGGAGTCCCACACCGTGAGGCTGGCGCGCGGGTCGAAGGACGACGGCAGGATGAAGGGGAACATCGAGACGCCGACGCTGAGGATGATGCCCGCGATGCCCAGCGCGCTGGCCAGCAGCGCAATGCCTGCGCGTCGCATGCGCATGGCCAGGAAGGCCAGCAGCGCACCCGCGAGCCCCATGCCGGGCACGGCCCACAGCCATGCCTGGCTCGCGTAGTTGGCGAACCATGCGCCGGGTTGATGGGCCGCCGTCTTGAGCAGCGGGTTCGACGGGCCGCCTGTGGGCAGCGCGCCGGTCACGCGATAGCCGTCGATCCAGAACCACAGGACCAGCCCCGCCAGGGCGTAGAGCACCAGCGTGAGCAGCGCCGCCGCGCTGCCGTAGCTGCGCGCGCGCTGGGCCACCGCGCCCTCGGCCTTCAGCTGCAGCCAGGCGCTGCCGTGCATGACGAGCATGGCCAGCGACACGAGCCCGCACAGCAGCGCGAAGGGATTGAGCAGCCCGAAGAAGGAGCCCTCGTAGAAGATGTGCATGTCCGGCGCCAGCCGGAAGGGCACGCCCTGCAGCACGTTGCCCATGGCCACGCCGAAGATCAACGAGGGCACCAGGCCGGTGACGAACAGCGTCCAGTCCCAGCGCGCACGCCAGCCGGCATCCTCGTGCTTGCTGCGGAACTTGATGGCGACGGGCCGCAGGATGAGCGGCACCAGCACCGCGAACATCGCCAGGTAGAAGCCCGAGAAGGACACCGCGTAAAGCTGCGGCCAGGCCGCGAAGATCGCGCCGCCGCCAAGGATCAGCCAGACCTGGTTGCCTTCCCACACCGGTCCGACGCTGTTGATGATCACCCGGCGCTCGAGGTCGTTGCGGCCGGCGAAGGGCAGCAGCATGTTGGTGCCCAGGTCGAAGCCGTCGGTGACGGCGAAGCCGATCAGCAGCACGCCGAGCAGCAGCCACCAGACCAGGCGCAGGGTTTCGTAGGCGATGAGTTCGTGAAGGATCATGTGTTTTCTCCAATCAGTCGGCAGCAGCCAACGGCGCGTGGGGCAGCGCAGCCAGCTCCGGATCGGCCTCGGCGCGGTAGGTGGCCGGCGGCGGCACCGGATGCGCCTCGGGGCCCTTGCGGATCGACTTCAGCATGAGCTTCATCTCGATCACGAAGAGCACGCTGTAGATCAGCGTGAAGCCGGCGATGGTGAGCAGCACCGTGCCGGCGCCCAGGTTCGACACCGCCACCGCGGTGGGCAGCACACCCTCGATCACCCAGGGCTGGCGGCCGACCTCGGCCACGATCCAGCCGCACTCGGCCGCGATCCAGGGCAGCGGGATCGCCAGCACCGCGAGCTTGAGCAGCCAAGGATGGGCATCGAGCTTGCGCCGCGCCGACAGCACGAAGAAGGTGGCCGTGAGCAGGATGAAGAACATGCCCAGGCCGACCATGACGCGGAAGGTCCAGTACAACGGCGCCACCGGCGGGATGGTGTCGAGCGCCGCCTGCGCGACCTGGTCGGGCGTGGCCTTGCGCGGGTCGTCCACGTAGCGCTTGAGCAGCAGGGCATAGCCGAGCGCGTGGCCGTTGTCCTCGAAGATCTTGCGCGCCGAGTCCGGCACTGCGGCATCGCTGCCGGCCTCGCGGATCTTCTGCAGCGCGTCGTAGGCCGAGATGCCGACGCGGATGTTGAGCTCGGCGCGATGCACCAGGTCGTCGATGCCGGGAATCTCGGTGGTGAGCGAGCGGGTGCCGATCAAGCCCATGACGGCGGGAATGTGGATCGCGAAGTGCGTCTCGCGGGCTTCCTTGTCGGGAAAGCCGAAGGCGGTGAACGCGGCCGGCGCGGGCTCGGTCTTCCACATGGCCTCGACGGCGGCGAGCTTCATCTTCTGGTGCTCGGTCGAGAGGTAGCCGCTCTCGTCGCCCAGCACCACGACCGACAGCGAGGCCGCGAGGCCGAAGGAGGCCGCCACCGTCATCGAGCGCTTGGCCAGCTGCAGATGCCGGCCGCGCAGCACGTACCAGGCCGACACGCCCAGCACGAAGACGGCCGCCACCGTGTAGCCCGCCGACACCGTGTGCACGAACTTGGCCTGCGCCACCGGGTTGGTCAGCACGGCGAAGAAGTCGGTCACTTCCATGCGCATGGTCTTCGGGTTGAAGGCGGCGCCCACGGGGTTCTGCATCCAGCCGTTGGCGATCAGGATCCACAGCGCGGAGAAGTTGGAGCCGATGGCCACGGCCCACGTGGTGATCAGGTGCCCGACCTTGGAGAGCTTGTCCCAGCCGAAGAAGAACAGGCCGACGAAGGTGGCTTCGAGGAAGAAGGCCATCAGCCCCTCGATGGCCAGCGGCGCGCCGAACACGTCGCCCACGTAGTGGCTGTAGTAGCTCCAGTTCATGCCGAACTGGAACTCCATGACGACGCCGGTGGCCACGCCCATGGCGAAGTTGATGCCGAAGAGCAGCCCCCAGAACTTCGTCATGTCGCGCCAGATGGTGCGCCCGGTCATGACGTAAACCGTCTCCATGATGGCGACGATCACGGCCAGGCCGATGGTCAGCGGCACGAACAGGAAGTGGTAGAGCGCCGTCAGCGCGAACTGCAGGCGGGAGAGTGCAACGATGTCCAGGTCCATGGGGCTTCCTTTTGCTTTCCTGTGTTTCCTAGTCCGGCCGCAGGGCGCTCAGGGCGGCCTCGAAGGCCGCCGTGCCGCGCCGCAGGTCGGCCACGATGCGGCCGGCGTGCAAGACGAGCAGCCGGTCCGCCAGCGCGGCCTCGCGCCGCAGATGGGTGGCGATCAGGAGCGTCCGGCCCGCGGCCTGGGCCCGCAGCCGCAGCAGCACGTCGTGTGCAGTGGCGGTGTCCAGCGCTTCGGTGGGCTCGTCGGTCAACCAGAACGGGACGTCGCGCAGCAGCAGCCGGGCCAGCGCGAGCCGGCGCGACTGGCCGCCCGAGAGGCCCAGGCCGCCTTCGCCCAGCCGGCTGTCGAGGGCCGATGGCATCGCGCGCACTTCGTCGGCCAAGCCGGCCGCCTGCAGCACGGACCACAGCCGCGCGTCGTCCGCCGAAGGGTTGGCCAGGCGCAGGTTGTCGCGCAGGCTGTCCTGGAACAGGTCGGTGCGCTGCGTCAGCAGGCAGGCCGGCAGGGCCCGCAGCTCGCCTTGCGCAGGCGCGAGTTCGCCCGCTGCCGCCGCGAGCAGGGTCGACTTGCCGGCGCCGCTGGGGCCGACCACGGCCACGCGCTCGCCGGCGGCGACGGCGAAGGCACTGCGCTGCAGCGCGGGCCGGCGGCTGCCGGGGTGGACCAGCGTCAATGCGCGCGCCTGCAGGGCCAGGCCGTCGTCGGGCATGGCCGGAACGGGCATGGGCTCGGGGCCGGCCGCCATGTGCGGCGCCAGGCGCCGCGCCGCGAGCCACGCCCTCCCGGCCTCGAGAGCGCCCCGGCGCAGGGCCGCGAAAGGCTCGACGGCGCCCAGCGCCACCAGCAGGCCCAGCGCTGCGGCGGGCGTGCCGATCGTTCCCTCGTCCGCCAGCAGGCCGACTGCGAGCAGCACGGCCGCCAGGGTCAGCGTGCCCGCCATGCCAAAGGCGATGCCGGCGTTGGCCTCGAGGCGGTTGAGCACCAGGTCGGCTGCCGCCAGGTGGCGGTCGGCCGCGGCCACGGCCTCGCACTGGGCCTCGATGCGGCCGGCCATGACCAACTCGGTCTGGCCGGCCACGAGGTCCGCGGTCCGTGCGCGCAGGCTTTCCGTCGCCTGGGCCCGGCGCACGGCGGCCGGCCGAGCGCGCCGCGCGAGCACCAGCGCGATGCCCCAGCCGGCGCCGAGCAGCCACAGTGCCAGCAGCAGACCGATCCACGAATTCATGGCGCCGAGCACCAGCCCGGCCATCAGCGCCGCCCCCAATGCCGCGCCGGCGGGCACCAGCAGGCGCAGATAGAAGGACTCCAGCGCGTCGACGTCGGCGCTCAACCGGAACAGCAGCCGCGCCGGTCGCGCGAGCAGCTGCCGCGCCGCATCGGGCCGGGCCCAGCCGCGGAACAGGCGCACGCGCAGCGCCGCCAGCACCGCGAAGGTGGCGTCGTGCGTCAGCAGCCGCTCGCCGTAGCGCGATGCGGTGCGGCTCAACGCCAGCAGCCGGATGCCGGCCGAAGGCATGAACACGTCGAAGACCAGTGCGGTGGCCGCGTGCAGGCCGGCCAGCGCAGTCGCGGTAATGAACCAGCCCGCCAGGCCCAGCAGGCCCATGCCCATCAGCACGGTGAGCGCGGCCAGCCCCGCGCCCAGGGCCAGCCGCCGCGGCTCGGCGGCCAGCAGCGGGGCCCAGACCCTCTGCAGCTCGCGCCAGCGCCTGGTCATGCGGCCTCCTGCGCGGGCATCGCATCGAGGCTGATCACGCGGTCCATGCGCGCGGCCAGCACCGGGTCATGGGTGGCGACGATCAGGGTCTTGCCGCGTGCCAGCGCGATCAGCGACTCGGCCACACGCGCGGCGGTCGCGGTGTCGAGATGGGCCGTGGGCTCGTCCACCAGCAGCAAGTCGGCCCCGGCATGCACGGCCAGGCGCGCCAGCCCCAGCCGCGCCGCCTCGCCGCCCGAGAGGCCGCGGCCGCCCTCCCCCAGGCTGGCGCGCGGATGGGCCTGGGCCACCGCGTCGAGCGCGGCGAAGCGCATCGCGGCCTCGACCTGCGCCGCCTGCACGCCGGCGCGGCCCAGCGCGACGTTGGCCTCGACCGAGCCGGCGAACACGTGCGGCTTCTGGCCCATCCAGGCCATGCGCCGGCGCAGTGCGGCCGCCGTGCGCTCGGAGAGCAGAACGCCGCCCACCATGATTTGCCCCCGCTGCGCCGGCAGCAGGCCCGCGACCAGGCTGAGCAAGGCTGTCTTGCCCGAGCCGCTGGCGCCCGTCAGCGCCACGTGCTCGCCGGCGGCGATGCGCAGGTCGCGGCCTTCGAAGACCGTGCCGCCCCCTGGATGGGCGAGATGCACCCCGCGCAGCCGCACCGACGGCGGGCCGCCGGCGGCGCTGCGGACCTCGGTGGCCAGCTTTGCCTCGGCGCCGGGCAGCGCCGTGGTGCCCTGCCCCAGCCTCTCGAGCGCCGCGAGCGCCGCTTCGCCGGCCGCCCGGTCGTGCCAGACCGCCGACAGCTCGCGCAGGGGCTCGAAGAAAGCCGGCGCCAGCAGCAGCACGAACAGGCCCTCGCCGAGGCTCAGGCGCCGGCCCCAGGTGCCGAACTCGAAGGTGCCGAGCAGGTGGAAGCCCACATAGGCCGCCACCATCGCGACGCCCAGCGCTGAGAACAGCTCCAGCACGGCCGAGGACAGGAAGGCGATGCGCAGCACCGCCATCGTGCGCCGGCGCAGCCCCTGGGCCGCCTCGCCCAGCCGCAGCGCGGTCGCATCGACGGCGCCGAGGGCGCGCAGGCTGGCCAGGCCGCGCAGGCGGTCGAGCAGGAAGCCCTGCATGCCGCCGGCCTCGATCATGTGCGCCTCGCTTGCCGCCCTGGCGCGCCAGCCGACGATGGCCATGAAGAGCGGGATCAGCGGCGCCGCCACCAGCAGGATCGCCGCCGCGACCCACGAATAGGCCGCGACCAGCGGCAGGATCAGCAGCGGCACGACCGTCGCGCGCCAGCGCGCCGGCGCGTAGCGCACCAGGTAGGGCACCACCGCCTCGGCCTGTTCCGCGATGGTGCCGGCCGCCAGGCCGGAGGCCGGCCGCGTGCGGTCCAGCGGCGAGTGCGCGGCCAGCGCCGCGGCGGCCTGCGCACGAATGCCCGAGAGCGCCGATCGCGCGGCGGCGAACACGCGGCGCATGCCCCAGGCTTCGCAGACCGTGCGCATCAGCCCCAGCAGCACGATCCCGAGCGCAGCCCACAGCACGGCGCGCAGGCCCTCGCCTTGCGCCAACCCATCGACCGCCCAGGCCAGCAAGGCGGCCTGCGGCAACCACAGCAAGGCGGCCGCGCCCTGGAGCAGGCTGGCCACGCGCGGCGGAGGTGCCAGGCGCTTCAGGCTGGCCGTCGAGGTGGGAGAAGTCATGCCGGGATTTCGTGTAATTTCAGTACTTTCTGAAATTCCCTGAATCATAAAAGATGCCGCGCCGCCCTGGGTATCTTCGCGCCAAAGCCCTTCGCCGGCACCCGCTAAGCTATTGCGCCAACGTGACCGCCCTGCACCGGAGCCGCAAATTGAAAGTTCTTTCCATCACGCCGACCTACTTTCCCGAAGTGGGCGGCATCGAGTCCGTGGTCCGCGAGCTGGCCAAGTGCACCTCGAGCCACGGCGTGCAGGTGGACGTGGCCCACGTCTCGGCCAAGCTGTCCGAAGCTTCCATGAGCGAGATGGACGGGCTGAAGGTATACCGCGTGCCCGTCGTCGGCAACCGCCTCGTCGGCTATGCGCGCGATTTCGGCCGCCTCGCCGCCGGCTATGACCTGCTGCACGTGCACGATCCGCAGCTGATGATGCTGACCGCGAACGTGCTGCTGCAGTGCCGGCACATCCCCGCCGTGCTCAGCACCCACGGCGGCTTTCGCCACACGACGCGGCACGGGACGATCAAGTGGGTGCACGAGCGCCTGCTGATGCGCACCCTGCTGCGGCGCTACCGAAAGGTCCTCGCGATCAGCGCGTCGGACACCGCGTACTTCAGCCGTTTCTCCGACCGCGTCGAGCAATGCGACAACGGCATTGCCTTCGCCAAGTTCCAGCAGGGCCGGCTGACCGGCACGGCCGATCCGGCGAAATGGATCTACTGGGGCCGCTGGTCGCGCAACAAGCGCATCGACGCGGTGATCGACACGGTCGCGATGGCCCGCGACCACGGGATCGCGATCGACCTGCTGATCGCCGGGCCGGACTTCGACCAGCTGCGCGGGTCGCTGCAGAACCAGATCAGCGCACTGAAGCTCGATGCCTCGGTCCGGCTGCATCCCTACATCGAGGACGCCGCGCTGATGCACGAGCTGCAGCAGCGCAGCGTGTTCGTCACCGGCACCGAGTACGAGGGCTTCGGCGTGGGTATCCTGGAGGCGATGGCGGCCGGCAAGATCGTGCTGTGCCGCGACATTGCGCCGATCAACGGCTTCGTCGAGCGGGGCGTCAACGGCTTCTTCCTCGACTTCGAGCGAGGCCCCGCGGACCTGGCCACCATCCGCGAGCTCACCGGACTCGACGCAGCGCGCTGTGCCGCAATGTCGGAGGCCGCGCAGCGCAAGGCCAAGGGCTACGACTGGGACTCCGTGGCGCGCAGGTTCTCGGCGCACTACGCGCAGGCGCTTGCCGGCGCCTGATGCGGGAGCGCGGGCCGATTTTCAGCGCGAGCTCAGCCCAAGGCAGCCATCAGCCCGCAGGCCAGCAGGCCGGCGAACAGCGCCAGCACGCCACGCCAGGTCGCCGGCCGCGATTCGACCCAGCGGTACAGCAGCATCGCCGCCGCGATCGACAGCGCGAAGGTGGCCAGCAGTCCGAACAGGTCGACCCAGGGTTCGGCCGGCGCCAGCCGCGCCACCGCCGCGCTCACCAGCAGCAGCACCGGAAAGTGGATCAGGAACAGCGAGTACGAGATGCGCCCCAGCCGCACCAGCGGCGGCCAGGCCCCCAGCGCCAGGCCCCCCCGGCGCTGCGCCACGGCCAGCAGCAGCGCCGTGACCAGCGCGGTGGCGATGCGGCTGCGCCAGTCGAGTGCCAGGGCCGCCGCGCCGACCAGCACCATCAGCGCCACGGCGAACTGCCAGGTACTGCGCCGCGTGGCACGGCCGATCCAGAACACGAGCATGCCCAGGCCGTAAGCGCCGAAGAAATACAACGCGGTGCTGTCCAGCGCCGCATGGCGATTGAACACCGCGAGCGAGGAAACAGCGAGCGCCAGCACCAGGGCCACCGCCAGCCAGCGCGCGCGCTTCGGATCCAGTACCCAGCGGCGCTGCAACAGCTCCGAGAGGCCGATCGCCCACAACGCCAGCACGAAGAGCTGGAAGTCGATTGCCACGTACCACACGCCGGTGGACAGCGCCTCGTAGCCGAGCAGGTCCTGCAGCAGCAGCCCGTGCGCCAGCAGCTGCGCGATGCCGGGCACCGGCGGCACGACCTCGTCGATGAGCCAGGGCCGCACCAGGGCGGCGGCCAGCACGCTGATGCTGAGTGCCGCCAGGTAGGGCATGACGAGCCTCGCATAGCGCTGCATCACGCGCAGCATCGGGCGGTCGATGCGCAGCACGCCATCGGGCGCGAGGCTGCCCGCCGCCAGGAAACCGGCGATCACGAGGAACACCTGCACGGCGAGCCGGCCGTCCTGGGCCAGCCATTCGAACAGCCCAGGCGCCAGCGCCGAGGCACCGGCCGGCAATGGGCCGTAGCGCGCGAGGTGATGCCCCACGATCAGCGCGCAGGCAAGCCCCTTCATCGCATCGAGCAGCGGCATGCGCGCTGCGGTCACGGGACTGGCGGACGTGCACCCGATGGCGGGCCCGGAGGGCAAGGACGAATCCGGCCCGCCCGAGCCGCCTGCGCCTCCTTCAGAGGGCAAGGCGTCGGCGTGCTTCCTGGTACTCACGCCTGAGCTTCTCGACGAAGGCAGCTGCAGACCCGACCTCGGTCACGGCGCCGATGCCCTGCCCCGAGCCCCAGATGTCCTTCCAGGCCTTGGCCTTGCTGCCCTCGCCGCCGCCGAAGTCCATGGTCTTGAGCTCGCCCTGCGGCAGGTTGGCGGGGTCCATGCCCGCGGCGACGATGCTGGGCGCGAGGTAGTTGCCATGCACGCCGGTGAAGAGGTTCGAGTAGACGATGTCGTCGGACGTGCCGGCGACGATCGCCTGCTTGTACTCTTCGCTCGCGCGCGCCTCCTGGGTGGCGATGAAGGCGGTGCCGATGTAGGCGAAGTCGGCGCCCATGGCCTGTGCCGCCAGCACCGCGCCGCCGGTGGCGATCGAACCCGACAGGGCGATGGGCCCGTCGAACCACTGGCGGATCTCCTGCACCAGCGCGAAGGGGCTCTTGATGCCCGCGTGCCCGCCGGCGCCGGCCGCCACCGCGATGATGCCGTCCGCGCCCTTCTCGATCGCCTTGTGGGCGAAGGCGTTGTTGATGACGTCGTGCAGCGTCACGCCGCCGTAGCTGTGGACCGCGTCGTTGACGTCGGTGCGCGCGCCCAGCGAAGTGATGACGATCGGCACCTTGTACTTCACCACCATCTCCATGTCGTGCTCGAGCCGGTCGTTGCTCTTGTGCACGATCTGGTTGATCGCGAAGGGCGCCGCGGGCCGGTCCGGGTTCGCCTTGTCATGGGCCGCGAGTTCCTCGGTGATCTCGGCCAGCCAGTCCTCCAGCTGCGCGGCCGGCCGTGCATTGAGCGCGGGCATCGATCCCACCACCCCGGCCTTGCATTGCGCGATCACGAGCTTGGGGTTGCTGATGATGAACAGCGGCGAGCCGATGATCGGCAGCGGAAGGTTGGCGAGCACGGGGGGGAGATTGGACATGGTCGGTCGTCTCTTGAGGTTGAGAAAAACGGGAGCGACGGCCGGTTTCAGAAGGCGTCGATCGCCAGCGCCGTCACGCTCTCGGCACCGTCGACGATGCTGTCGCGCAGGCCGGGCGCCTTGTTGAGGATGTGCTCGGCATAGAACCGCGCCGTGGCGATCTTGGCCTGCATGAAGGCGGTGTCGGTGCCGGCCTTGGCGAGTTCCTCGGCCACCAGCAGCGAGCGCGCGAGCTGCCAGCCCGCGACGAGGTTGCCCGCCAGCATCAGGTAGGGCACGCTGCCCGCGAACACCGCATTCGGCGCAGCCTTGGTGCGCCCCGCGACAAAATCGACCACATCGACGAAGGCCTCGCGCGCCGCCTTCAGGCGCTTGCCGACGGCCTGCGCCGCCGCGCTGTCGCGTTTCGCGAGCTCGGCTTCCGTCTTCTCGATCTGGCCTGCAATCGCCTTGGCGACCTGGCCACCGTCGCGCGCGGTCTTGCGGCCCACCAGGTCGTTGGCCTGGATCGCGGTCGTGCCTTCGTAGATCGTGAGGATCCTGGCGTCGCGCAGGTACTGCGCCGCACCCGTTTCCTCGATGAACCCCATGCCGCCATGCACCTGCACGCCCAGCGATGCGACCTCCAGGCTCATCTCGGTGCTGTAGCCTTTGACCAGCGGCACCATGTACTCGTAGAAGGCCTGGTTCTGCTTGCGCGTGTCGGCGTCCGCATGGTGATGCGCCGCATCGTAGGCGGCCGCTGCCACTGCCGCCATGGCGCGGCAGCCCTCGGTGTAGGCGCGCATCGTCATCAGCATGCGCTTGACGTCGGGGTGGTGGATGATCGGCGCGCTGGCGTTCATCGAGCCGTCGACCGGGCGGCTCTGCACGCGGTCCTTGGCGTAGGCCACTGCGTGCTGGTACGCGCGCTCGGCGATCGCGACGCCCTGCATGCCCACGGCATAGCGCGCCGCGTTCATCATGATGAACATGTACTCGAGGCCGCGGTTCTCTTCGCCCACGAGGTAGCCGATGGCGCCACCGTGGTCGCCGTACTGCAGCACGGCGGTGGGCGATGCCTTGATGCCCAGCTTGTGCTCGATGCTCACGCAGTGCACGTCGTTGCGCGCGGCGAGCGAGCCGTCCTTGCCGACGAGGAACTTGGGCACCACGAACAGGCTGATGCCCTTCACGCCCTCGGGCGCGCCGACCACGCGCGCCAGCACGAGGTGCACGATGTTCTCGGCCATGTCGTGCTCGCCGTAGGTGATGAAGATCTTGGTGCCGAAAACCTTGTATGTGCCATCGGGCTGCGGCTCGGCACGGCTGCGCACCATCGCGAGGTCGCTGCCGGCCTGCGGCTCGGTCAGGTTCATGGTGCCGGTCCACTGGCCGCTCACCAGCTTCTCGAGGTAGGTCGCCTTGAGCTCGTCGGAGCCGGCCGTGAGCAGCGCCTCGATGGCGCCGTCGCTCAGGAGCGGGCACAGCGCGAAACTCATGTTGGCCGAGTTGAGCATCTCGCCGCAGGCGGCGCCGATGGTCTTGGGCAGGCCCTGGCCGCCGAACTCGGCAGGATGCTGCAGCCCCTGCCAGCCGCCTGCCACGTACTGCGCGAAGGCTTCCTTGAAGCCCGGCGTGGTCATCACCTTGCCGTCCTTGAACGACGAAGGATGCTTGTCACCCGCGACGTTGAGCGGCGCGACCACGTCCTGGTTGAAGCGCGCGCATTCCTCGAGCACGGCCTGCGCGGTCTCGAGGCCGGCGTCCTCCAGGCCGGGCATGCGCGCAACCTGCGCGATGTCGGCGAGATGCTCGATGTCGAAGAGCATGTCCTTGACGGGGGCGATGTAGCTCATGGCTGTCTCCAATGCGACTGGGGGCGAGGCGGATACGAAAAGGGCATCGCGAACGATGCCCTGGCTTCTTCGATAGGCAGTCCTGCGAAGGCGGTCAGAGCGCCTTGACGAGTTCCGGCACGGCCGTGAAGAGATCGGCCTCGAGGCCGTAGTCGGCCACGCTGAAGATCGGCGCCTCCGGGTCCTTGTTGATCGCCACGATCACCTTCGAATCCTTCATGCCGGCCAGGTGCTGGATCGCGCCCGAGATGCCGCAGGCGATGTACAGCTGCGGCGCCACGATCTTGCCGGTCTGGCCGACCTGCCAGTCGTTCGGGGCGTAGCCCGCATCGACGGCGGCGCGGCTCGCGCCCAGGCCCGCGTTGAGCTTGTCGGCCAGCGGCGCCATCACCTCGGTGAACTTCTCGGCGCTGCCCAGGGCTCGGCCGCCCGAGACGATGATCTTGGCCGCCGTGAGCTCGGGGCGCTCGCTCTTGGTGACTTCGCGGCCGACGAAGCTGCTCTTGCCCGAGTCGGCCACGCCTTCGGCGTTCTCCACGGTGGCGCTGCCACCCGTGGCCGCGGCCGCGTCGAAGCCGGTGGTGCGCACGGTGACCACCTTGATCGCATCGCTGCTCTGCACGATGGCGATGGCATTGCCGGCGTAGATGGGGCGCTCGAACGTATCGGGGCTGTCGACCTTGGTGATGTCGCTGATCTGCGCGACGTCGAGCTTGGCGGCCACGCGCGGGGCGACGTTCTTCCCGTTGGCGGTGGCCGGGAACAGGATGTGGCTGTAGTTCTTGGCGATGGCGAGCACCTGGGCGGCGACGTTCTCGGCCAGGTTCTCGGCGAGGCTGGGGCTGTCGGCGGCGATCACCTTGGCCACGCCGGCGATCTTGGCGGCGGCCGCCGCGGCTTCGGCGGCGTTGGCGCCGGCCACCAGCACATGCACATCGCCGCTGCCGCAGGCGATGGCCGCGGTCACGGTGTTGAGGGTCGCCGGCTTGACGGTGGCGTGGTCGTGTTCTGCGATAACGAGTACGGTCATGTCGTGTCTTCCTTGCGGCCTCAGATCACCTTGGCTTCGTTCTTGAGCTTGTCCACCAGCGTGGCGACGTCGGGCACCTTGATGCCGGCGCCGCGCTTGGGCGGCTCGCTGACCTTGAGGGTCTTCAGGCGCGGCTTGACGTCCACGCCCAGGTCCTCGGGCTTGAAGGTGTCGAGCTGCTTCTTCTTGGCCTTCATGATGTTGGGCAAGGTGACGTAGCGCGGCTCGTTCAGGCGCAGGTCGGTGGTGATGACCGCGGGCAGCGTGAGGGAGATGGTTTCCAGGCCGCCATCGACTTCGCGGGTGACCTTGACCTTGTCGCCTTCGACCTCGACCTTGGAGGCGAAGGTGGCTTGCGGCAGATCGGCGAGCGCGGCGAGCATCTGCCCGGTCTGGTTGGCATCGTCGTCGATGGCCTGCTTGCCCAGGATGATGAGCTGGGGAGCTTCCTTGTCGACCAGGGCCTTCAGCAGCTTGGCGACGGCCAGGGGCTGGAGTTCTTCCGTCGTCTCCACCAGGATGCCGCGGTCGGCGCCGATGGCCATGGCGGTACGCAGGGTCTCCTGGCACTTCGCCTCGCCGCAGGACACGGCGATGATCTCGGTGGCAACGCCCTTCTCCTTGAGCCTTACCGCCTCTTCGACGGCGATTTCGTCGAAGGGGTTCATGCTCATCTTGACGTTGGCGATGTCGACTCCGGTGCCGTCGCTCTTGACGCGCACCTTGACGTTGTAATCGACGACCCGCTTGACGGGGACCAGGACCTTCATTGGCTTGACTCCATTGAATTGCGAAACCGGGGGGGGTGCAGAGGAACCGAAGATTTTAGGCGCCGGCCTCCGCGCGAGCTGTTCATTTCAATCAGGCGATGCCTGGGCGCAAGAAAAAGAACGGTCGTGCTTTTTTGCGATTATAGGCGAGCTTCGCCGGTGGGCGGCACGCGAGGTGGTAACGATTCGACGCGCAGCACGCGCTGCGGATAGGGGATGTCGATCTTGGCCTTGCGCAGTCCCTCGAGGATGGCGACGTTGATGGGCGAGCGCACGTTGTCCTTGCCCTTGTCCGGATCGGCGATCCAGAAGTTGAGCGTGAACTCCAGCCCGTCGTGCGCGAAGTTCGTCAGGAAGGCGACCGGCGCCGGATCGCCGAGCACGCGCGGCTGTGCGGCGGCGGCCTCGCACAGGATGGCCTGCACCTGTGCCGCGTCGCTCTCGTAGCCGACGATGATGCTGGTCGTCAGGTTGAACTTGAGATCGGACACCGAGAGGTTCTCCACCCGGTTCGTGATCAGCGACTCGTTGGGCACGATCGACTCGCGCCCGTTGCCCTGCCGCACCAGCGTGTAGCGGGTCTTGATGTCGGTGACGCGGCCCTCGAAGCCGTCGACCTTGACGTTGTCGCCGATGCGGATCGAGCGCTCCAGCAGGATCACGAAGCCGCTCACGTAGTTGGCCGCGAGCTTCTGAAGGCCGAAGCCCAGGCCCACGCCGAGCGCGCCGCCCAGCACCGAGAGCGCGGTCAGGTCCACGCCCACGGCCGACAGCGCGAACAGCAAGCCGATCAGCAGCAGGAAGGCGCGGATGGCATTCGAGGCCACCTTGCGCATCGACAGGTCGGTGACTGCCGTGCGCAGGACGCGCTTCTCGAGGGTGGACGCGATCCACAACGCGATCACCAGCACGACCCCCGCCGACAGGGTGCCTTCGAGGATGGTGCGCAGGCTGACCTGGTTCTTGCCGAAGGAAAGCGTGATCCTGTCGAGCTCGGCCAGCACCGCCGGCAGCAGGCCGACGATCCACAGCACCGCGGCGATCCAGGCCAGCCAGGAGACGGTGCGCTCCACCAGCCGGACCAGCGCCGAGCTCGGGAAGACGGCCCGCAGCACGCGCGCGACCAGCCGGATCGCCGCCAGCGACAGGAACACCGACACCGCGATGCGCAGCACCAGCACCGTCTGGAAATCCAGCACGAAACGCCGCGCGAGGTCGGTCAGCAGCAGCGCCAGCAGCGGGAACAGCAGGCCGTCGTAGGTGTGCTCGCCGAACCAGATCGAGTCCCTGGGCTGGTCGCGGCCGAACCAGCGGCAGACGCCCCACGCCACTGCCACGCAGGCGATCAGCGCGGCAATTTCGATCCACAGGCTGCGGGCGTGGATCTGCCCCAGGCGTTGCGCGAAATCCTCGAAATTCATCAGCCTGCGAACTAGAGCTCTGCCAGCGCCCGCACGTGCGCCTCGACGCTCGCGGCCAGTGCATCGAGGTTGTAGCCGCCCTCCAGCATCGAGACGATGCGTCCCTTGGCGTGGCGCCGCGCCACCTCGCGGATGCGCTCGGTGATCCAGGCGAAATCGCTCTCGTTGAGCCTCAGCTGGCCCAGGTCATCGTCGCGGTGGGCGTCGAAGCCCGCGCTCACGAAGATCATCTGCGGCTTGAATTCCTCCAGCCGCGGCATCCAGCAGGCCTCGATCAGCTCACGCACGTCCATGCCCTTGGTGTACGCCGGCACGGGGAGGTTAAGCATGTTGGGCGCGGGATGGTCCGCGCCGCTGTAGGGATAGAAGGGGTGCTGGAAGAAGCTCACCATCAGCACCCGCGGATCGTTGCTGAAGATGTCTTCGGTGCCGTTGCCGTGGTGCACGTCGAAGTCGACGATCGCCACGCGCTCCAGGCCATGCGCCTCGATCGCATGGCGCACGCCGACGGCGACGTTGTTGATGAAGCAGAAGCCCATGGCCCGGTCGTGGCAGGCATGGTGGCCGGGCGGACGCACGGCGCAGAAGGCGTTTTCGAGAGCGCCGGAGATCACCGCATCGGTCGCTGCGACGGCCGCACCGGCGGCGCGGCGGGCCGCGAGCACGGTCGAGCGGCAGAGCGTGGTGTCGGGATCGATCGCCGCATAGCACGGGCCGCCGGCCGGCTCGTCGGCGACCAAACGATCGTTCAGTGCCTCCAGGTGCTCCATGTGGGCGACGCTGTGGGCCCGCGTGATCTGGGCCAGCGTGGCCAGCGGCACCTCGCAGCGTTCGAGCGCGTCGGCCACGCCGGTGACCAGCAGCCTGTCTTCGATGGCGTCGAGACGCTGGGGGCATTCGGGATGGCCGGGGCCCATCTCGTGCTTCCAGCAATCGCGGTGGATGAAATAGCCGGTTTTGCCCATGATCGACTCGCGTCGTAGCCTCACGCGGGATGGGGCCGCAAGGCTTACGGTATTGTTTGCATATGGATACAAAAATGGACGTCGCCGCGAAGCTCGCCAGTTTGCTCGGCCAGCTTAACACGGTGATCGTGGGCAAAGAGGCGCAGGTGCGCGATTGCGTGGCCTGCCTGCTGGCCGGCGGCCACTTGCTGATCGAGGATGTGCCGGGGGTCGGCAAGACCACCCTGGCCCATGCCTTGTCGCACACCTTCGGGCTGCAGTTCTCGCGCGTGCAGTTCACGGCGGACCTGATGCCGGGCGACCTGTCCGGCGTGGCGATCTACGACCGCGAGCAGCAGGCCTTCGTCTTCCATCCCGGGCCGATCTTCGCCCAGGTGCTCCTGGCCGACGAGATCAATCGCGCCAGCCCCAAGACCCAGAGCGCGCTGCTCGAGGCGATGGAGGAGAAGCAGGTCACGGTCGAGGGCGAGACCCGCCCCCTGCCCTCGCCCTTCTTCGTGATCGCGACGCAGAACCCGAACGACCAGCTCGGCACCTTCTCGCTGCCCGAATCGCAACTGGACCGTTTCCTGATGCGCATCTCGCTGGGCTACCCCGACCGCGCCGCCGAGCGCGAGCTGCTCGCCGGCGCCGACCGCCGAGAAATGCTGGCCGGCCTGCCGGCCCTGCTGACCGCCGGCGAGCTCACCGCGTTGCAGCAGCGCGTCTTGCAGGTACACGCGGCCGAGCCGCTTCTGAACTACGTGCAGGACCTGATCGCGGCGACACGATCGGGCCGCTGGTTCCTGCAGGGGCTGTCGCCGCGCGCCGGCATCGCGGTGCTGCGCGCGGCCAAGGCGCAGGCGCTGCTGGCCAACCGCGACTACGTGGCGCCCGACGACGTGCAGGCCGTGCTGCCGCAGACCATCGCGCACCGGCTCACGCCGATCGGCGATGCAGGGCGCGGTGCGGTCGAGCAGGTGCGCGCCATGGTCGCCGCCGTTCCCTTGCCATGACCACGGTGCTGCGTTCGCGCATCGACGGCTGGTTCCTGTCGCGCCGCCCGCCCTCCGACACGCTGGAGCTGACCCAGCGCAATGTCTACATCGTGCCTTCGCCGGCCGGCTGGATGCTCGGCGCCACGCTGCTGCTGCTGCTGGTCGGCTCGATCAACTACCAGCTCAACCTGGGCTACCTGCTGACCTTCCTGCTGGCCGGCAGCGTGGCGGTCGGCATGCACGTGTGCCATGGCACGCTGCGCGGGCTGGGGTTGCGGCTGATGGCGCCCGATCCGCAGTACGCGGGCGCGGCGGCGGTGCTGCGCGTCGTGCTCAACAACACCCGGCGCAGCACGCGCTACGGCATCGGGCTGGCCGTGCATCACAGCGGGCAATGGTCGTGGAGCGACGTGCCCGCGCAAGGCAGCGCCACGGTCGAGGTCGCGTTCAAGCCGGATCGCCGCGGGCTGCATCCGGCACCCACGCTGACGGCCGAGACCCGCTTCCCGCTGGGCACCTTCCGCGTCTGGACGGTGTGGCGGCCGGCCTCGCAGGTGCTGGTCTATCCCGCCCCCGAAGCGCACCCGCCGCCGCTGCCGCCGGGCGAGCCGCTGGCCGGGCAGGCCGCCTCCTCGGCGCTGCGCGCCAGCGTGGCCGGCGAGTACGACGGGGTGCGTGCCTACCGGCGCGGCGATCCGCTGAAGCTGGTGGTCTGGAAGCGCGCCGCACAGGCGCAGGCCGTGGGCTCCGAGGACCTCGTGAGCCGCGACACCCAGCAGGCGCAGCGGCAGGACCTATGGCTGGATGCGCAGGCCACGGGCCTGGCCGATCCGGAGGCGCGGCTGTCGCGCCTCTGCGCGTGGGTGCTGATGGCGGACCGGCTGGGCGTGGATTACGGGTTGCGTGTCCTGGGGCGGATCGTGGCGCCGTCGCAAGGCGAGGCGCACAAGCGGCGTTGCCTGGAAGTCCTGGCGTTGTGCTGATGGCATGAAGGCCGCCCTCAAGCTCCAGGCCCTGCCCCGCGAAGCCAGGGACACGCTCTTCCTGCTGGGCGTGATCGCGCTCATCCTGCTGCCCCAGCTCCCCAACATCCCCTGGTGGTGCAGCGCCCTGGCCGCCGTCGTCCTGCTCTGGCGCGGCAGCCTGGCGGTGCAGGCCCGCCCGCTGCCCAGCAAGTGGTGGCGCGTCGGGCTGCTCGCGGTCACGCTGCTCGTGACCTATGCCACCCACCGAACGCTCCTGGGCCGCGATGCCGGCGTGACGCTGATCGTGGTCCTGCTGGCGCTCAAGACACTGGAGCTGCGCGCGCGGCGCGATGCCTTCGTGGTCTTCTTCCTGGGCTTCTTCACGATGCTCACGAACTTCTTCTACTCGCAGTCGCTGCCCACCGCCTTTGCCATGCTGCTGGCGCTGCTGGGCTTGCTGACCGCGCTGGTCAATGCCCACATGCCGGTCGGCCGGCCGCCCCTGATGCTGGCGGCGCGCACCGCCGGCTGGATGGCGCTGCTCGGCGCGCCGATCATGCTGGTGCTGTTCCTGCTCTTCCCGCGCATGGCGCCGCTCTGGGGCACGCCGGGCGACGCCATGGTCGGGCGCAGCGGCCTGTCGAACACGATGCGCGTGGGCAGCATCGCGCAGCTGGCGCTCGACGACGGCGTTGCCGCGCGCATCAAGTTCGACGGCGACCGCGTGCCGGCGCAGCGCGACATGTATTTCCGCGGACCGGTGCTGTCGCATTTCGACGGCCGCGAATGGACGGCCGCGCCGCTGCTGTCGCGCGGCAACGCGCAGAACCTGCGCGTGCAGGGCGAGCCCATCGGCTACGAGGTCACGCTGGAGCCGAGCAACCGCCCCTGGCTGCTGACGCTCGACGCCACGCCTCTCAAGCCCGAGCTGGTTGGCTACGAGCTGTTCGGCACGGCCGACCTGCAATGGCTGGCGAACCGGCCGATCAGCGACCTGGTGCGCTACCGCGCCGAAAGCTACACGCAGTTCCAGAGCGGACCGCAGCGCCGCAGCGCCGGCCTGCGGCCCTACGTCGCGCTGCCGCCAGGCAGCAATCCGCGCACCATCGCCCTGGCGGCGCTCATGAAGAGCGACCCCGCCCTCGCCGGCGCGAACAGCAGCGCCTTCGTGCAGGCGGTACTGCAGCGGCTGCGCACCGGCGGCTACAGCTACACGCTGGAGCCCGGCGTCTACGGCGAGCACACGGCCGACGAATTCTGGTTCGACCGGAAGGCCGGCTTCTGCGAGCACATCGCCTCGGCCTTCGTGGTGCTGATGCGCGCGCTCGACATCCCGGCACGCATCGTGACCGGCTACCAGGGCGGCGAGATCAACGGCGTGGACAACTACTGGACGCTGCGGCACAGCGACGCCCATGCCTGGGCCGAGGTCTGGCAGGACAACGTGGGCTGGGTGCGCGTCGACCCCACCGGCGCCGTCTCGCCGGACCGCGTCGGCCAGTTCCAGCGCCTGGTGCCGCGGGCCGGCCTGTTCGCCGGCGCGATGGTCGCCATGAATCCCACGCTGGTGCAGAACCTGCGCGCCGCCTGGGAGGCACTGAACAACGGCTGGAACCAGTGGGTGCTCAACTACACCCAGAGCCGCCAGCTCGACCTGCTGAAGAACCTGGGCTTCGAGGCGCCCAGCCTGCAGGACCTGGCGACCGTGCTGCTGGCGCTGGTGGTGCTGGCCAGCCTGGCGGGCGCGGGCTGGACGCTGTGGGAGCGCAGCCAGCACGATCCGTGGCTGCGGCTGCTGGGCCAGGCGCGCACGCGGCTCGGGCAAGCCGGCATCGAGCTGCCCGAGGGCACGCCGCCCCGCCAGATGGCGAAGCATCTCGCCGAGCGCTTCGGCAGCGGCGCGCAGGCCGCGCAGGACTGGCTGCTGCGCCTCGAGGCACAGCGCTACGCAGCGACGCCCGGCCCCACGCTGGCGGCCCTGCGCGCCGAGTTCCGCCGCCTGAGCTGGCCGCGCTGAAACCACCTGTGTCGTGCGCCGGGCATCCGCGCACGGACGGCACAATCGCCACCCATGCGACGCCTTCTCCCGACCGCCTTCTCCCTGGCCCTCGTCCTGCTGGGCGCCGCCCTCCCCGCGCTTCCCGCCTCCGCCCAGAAAGTGGCGCGCGGCGAAACGCCTTACGCCACGCGCGAGGATGCGATGCAGTTCGCCGACGACGTGGCCGCGCGTCGCAACCTCGACCGCGCCTGGGTGCGCGCCACCATCGGCGGCGCGCGCCTGCTGCCCAACGTGCCGCGGCTGATGCTGCCGGCGCCGCGCGGCACCGCGAAGAACTGGCGCGTCTACCGCAGCCGCTTCATCGACCCGGTGCGCATCGCCGCCGGCGTGCGCTTCTGGCAGGCCAACGCTGCCGCGCTGGCGCGGGCCGAAGCCGAGTACGGCGTGCCGGCGGAGATCATCGTCGGCATCGTCGGCGTCGAGACCATCTATGGGCGCAACATGGGCAACTTCCGCGTGATCGATGCGCTGGCCACCCTGTCCTTCGACTTCCCACAGGGCCATCCGCGCGCGGCCGAGCGCCAGGCCTTCTTCCGCAGCGAACTCGAAAGCTTTCTGAGCACCGAGAGCCGCACCGCCGAGAACCCGATGGTGCCGCTCGGCAGCTACGCCGGCGCCATGGGCATGCCGCAGTTCATGCCCAGCAGCATCGCCAAGTACGCCATCGACTTCGACGGCGACGGCCGCATCGATCTGGTCAACAACCCGAGCGACGTGATCGGCTCGGTGGCCAGCTACTTCAAGGCCTTCGGCTGGCAGCCGGGCGTGCCGCCCATCTACCCGGTGGCCTTCGACGAGGCGCGGCTCAAGAAGGACGTCCTGCTCGCGCCCGACATCCTCCCCAGCTTCAGCGCCGACAGCTTCGTGGCCGGCGGCGCGGTGCTCGAAGGCGAGGCGCTGCGGCACGCGGGTCTGCTGGCGCTCGTCGAGCTCCAGAACGGCGCCGACGCGCCCAGCTACGTGGCGGGCACGCAGAACTTCTACGTGATCACGCGCTACAACTGGAGCAGCTATTACGCGATGTCGGTGATCGAACTGGGGCGCGAGGTTCGCGCCGCGATGGAGCCCTGATCAGGCAGACGTGCGCAAGGCTGCGTGACGCCGAGGCCGCGCAGGGCGCGGCCGGCTGACCCTCCAAAGCAAAAGGGCTGCTGTGCCCCATCGCACAGCAGCCCTTTCGAAGCCGGCCGGACGCTCAGCGCGCCTTGCCTTCCTTCCACGCGGTCAGCAGCTTGTTGTAGTCGATGGTTTCGCCCTTCGGCTTCTCGTTCGCAAGCTTCTTCCACGGCGCGTGCTCGTCGCTCAGCATCTTGGCCGGATCGCCCTTGGGCGCGAGCTTGGGCGCGCACTTGGCCATGCCGGCACGCTCCAGGCGGGCCATCACGTTGTCCATCTCCTCGGCCAGGTTGTCCATCGCCTTCTGCGGCGTCTTCTCGCCGGTGACGGCTTCGGCCACGTTCTTCCACCAGAGCTGCGCGAGCTTGGGGTAGTCGGGCACGTTGGTGCCGGTGGGCGTCCACGCCACGCGTGCCGGGCTGCGGTAGAACTCGATCAAGCCGCCGTACTTGTTGGCGTTCTGCGTGAAGTAGTCGTGCTGGATGTCGCTCTCGCGGATGAAGGTCAGGCCCACCACGCTCTTCTTGGCCGAGACGGTCTTGGACGTCACGAACTGCGCGTAGAGCCACGCAGCCGCCGTCTTGTTGGGATCATGGGCCTTGAAGAAGGTCCACGAGCCCACGTCCTGGTAGCCGTTCTGCATGCCCTGCTTCCAGTACGGGCCGTTCGGGCCGGGCGCCATGCGCCACTTGGGCGAGCCGTCGGCGTTCACCACCGGCAGGCCCGGCTTGGTCATGTCGGCGGTGAAGGCGGTGTACCAGAAGATCTGCTGCGCGATCTGGCCCTGCGCAGGCACCGGCCCGGCTTCGCCGAAGGTCATGCCGGTGGCCTCCTTGGGCGCGTACTTCTTCATCCAGTCGATGTACTTGGTCAGGGCGTAAACCGCTGCCGGCGAGTTGGTGGCGCCGCCGCGCGCCACGCTGGCGCCCACCGGCGTGCACTTGTCGGCCGCGACCTTGATGCCCCATTCGTCGATCGGCATGCCGTTGGGAATGCCCTTGTCGGCGGTGCCGGCCATGGAGAGCCACGCGTCGGTGAAGCGCCAGCCCAGCGAGGGGTCCTTCTTGCCGTAGTCCATGTGGCCGTAGATCGGCTTGCCGTCGATGTTCTTCACGTCGACGCTGAAGAACTCGGCGATGTCCTCGTAGGCACTCCAGTTCAGCGGCACACCCAGCTCGTAGCCGTACTTGGCCTTGAACTTGTCCTTGAGGTCCTGGCGCGCGAACAGGTCGGCGCGGAACCAGTACAGGTTGGCAAACTGCTGGTCGGGCAACTGGTAGAGCTGGCCGTCCGGTGCGGTCGTGAAGCTGGTGCCGATGAAGTCCTTGACGTCGAGGCCCGGGTTCGTCCATTCCTTGCCGGCACCGGCCATGTAGTCGGTGAGGGACAGGATCTTGCCGTAGCGGTAGTGGGTGCCGATCAGGTCGGAGTCGGAGATCCAGCCGTCGTAGATCGACTTGCCCGACTGCATCGAGGTCTGCAGCTTCTCGACCACGTCGCCTTCCTGGATGATGTCGTGCTTCACCTTGATGCCGGTGATCTCCTCGAAGGCCTTGGCCAGCGTCTTCGACTCGTACTCGTGCGTGGTGATCGTTTCCGACACCACCGAGATTTCGCGCACGCCCTTGGCCTGCAACTTCTTCGCGGCGTCGATGAACCATTTCATCTCCGCGGCCTGCTGGTCCTTGTTCAGCGTCGACGGCTGGAATTCGCTGTCGATCCATTTCTTGGCCTCGGCCTCACCGGCCCAGGCGCTCTGCATGGCGAGCGCTGCCGCTGCCAGTGCCAGCGCTGTGTAGCGAATCTTCATGAATGTCTCCTCAAGGTGCTTCCCGGTGTTGTGCAGATCCCGGCCCCGGGAAAGCGAAGAGCCGGACAGCGTGAAAAAGAATGCTCAGCCCTTGCGCATGACCAGCGCCAGCACCAGCATCGACAGCACGAAGCTGATCCAGATCGAGGGCTCCGCCTCCAGCGCCAGCCACTCCTGGAACTTGCCCGCCAGGCCGATGAAGACCAGGTTGATGTAGGCGGCGATCAGCAGGCCGATGAAGAGCCGGTCGCCGCGCGTGGTTTCCATCGGCAGCCAGCCGCGGCGCAGGGTGGTGGGCGACTTGAGCTCCCACACCGTCATGCCGACCAGCATCAGCGCGATGCAGCAGAAGAAGACCGCCACGGGCGTGGTCCAGACCATCCAATCGAACATCTCGCGTCTCCTTCAGACTCGGCCCATCGCGAAGCCCTTCGCGATGTAATGCCGCACGAACCAGATCACGATCGCGCCCGGCACGATCGTCAGCACCCCCGCCGCCGCCAGCGTGGCCCAGTCCATGCCGGAGGCGCTCACGGTGCGCGTCATCGTCGCCACGATCGGCTTGGCGTTCACGCTGGTCAGCGTGCGCGCCAGCAGCAGCTCGACCCAGCTGAACATGAAGCAGAAGAAGGCCGCGACGCCGACCCCTGCCTTGATCAGCGGCAGGAAGATGGTGAGGAAGAAGCGCGGGAAGGAGTAGCCGTCGATGTACGCCGTCTCGTCGATCTCGCGCGGAATGCCGCTCATGAAGCCTTCGAGAATCCACACCGCCAGCGGCACGTTGAAGAGCAGGTGCGCCAGCGCCACGCCCAGGTGCGTGTCCATCAGCCCGACCGTGGTGTAGAGCTGGAAAAAGGGCAGCAGGAACACCGCCGGCGGCGTCATGCGGTTGGTCAGCAGCCAGAAGAAGATGTGCTTGTCGCCGAGGAAGGAGTAGCGCGAGAAGGCATAGGCCGCCGGCAGCGCCACCGTGAGCGAGACCACGGTGTTGATGCCGACGTAGATCAGGCTGTTGATGTAGCCCGAGTACCAGGACTCGTCGGTGAAGATGCGCGCGTAATTGCCCCAGGTGAACTGCTGCGGAAAGAAGGAGAAGCTCGAAAGGATCTCCTCGTTGGTCTTGAAGCTCATGTTGATCATCCAGTAGATGGGCAACAGGGCGAAAAGGATGTAGAGCAGCAGGAAGATGCTGCGCTTGCGGAATCTGCGTTCGTTCATGTCGGCTCCTCCACGGCCTGGGTCCCGACCCGCTGCATCCAGTTGTAGAGCACGAAGCAGAACAGCAGGATGATCAGGAAGTAGATCAGCGAGAACGCCGCCGCCGGCCCCAGATCGAACTGGCCCACGGCCTTCTGCGTGAGGTACTGGCTCAGGAAGGTGGTGGCGTTACCCGGCCCGCCGCCGGTCAGCACGAAGGGCTCGGTGTAGATCATGAAGCTGTCCATGAAGCGCAGCAGCACCGCGATCATCAGCACGCCGCGCATCTTGGGCAGCTGGATGTAGCGGAACACGGCGAAGCGGCTGGCGCCGTCGATGCGCGCCGCCTGGTAGTACGCATCGGGAATGGAGCGCAGGCCTGCATAGCACAGCAGTGCGACCAGCGGCGTCCAGTGCCAGACGTCCATCACCAGCACCGTGATCCAGGCATCGGTCGCGCTGCCCGTGTAGTTGTAGTCGATGCCCAGCCGCTGCAGGGCCCAGCCGAGCAGGCCGATATCGGCGCGCCCGTAGATCTGCCAGATGGTGCCCACCACGTTCCAGGGGATCAGCAGCGACAGCGCGATGACCACCAGCACGGCCGACGACTTCCAGCCCGTCGATGGCATCGACAGCGCCAGGCAGATGCCCAGCGGGATCTCGACCAGCAGCACCGCCAGCGAAAAACCGAGCTGGCGCCACAGCGCCCCATGCAGCTCGTCGTCGCGCATCACCGCGGCGAACCACTCGGTGCCGACGAAAACGCGGCGCTCGGGCGAGATGATGTCCTGCACCGAATAGTTGACCACCGTCATCAGCGGCACGATGGCCGAGAAGGCCACGCACAGCAGCACCGGCAGCACCAGCCACCAGGCCTTCTGGTTGATGGGTTTGTTCTGTCCGTTCATCCCTGCCTCCACCCTCGGCACGTCGTGTCCTCGCTGCTCCCCAGGGGGCCGCGAGCTTGCTTGAAGCGGTTCTGCGCTGCGCTCATACCACCAGCTCCTCGTCACGGTAGAAGCACGTATGCGTGTCCATCACCTTCAGCCAGACCGGCGAGCCGGCCGGCGGAACCTGCACCTCGGACGGAAGCCGCGCCTTGATCACGCTCTCCCCCGCCTGCGCCGTCAGCATCTGGTGGGTGCCCACGTCCTGCAACTGCACGACGCTCGCCGCCAGCGCGCCGGCCGCGTTCGCCTCGGCCAGCGTGACGTACTCGGGACGGATGCCCAGCTTGAGCGCGCCCTCGGGCAGCGTGCGCGGCGTCGTGAGCCGCATGCCCGCGACCTCGAGCGACCAGCCGCTGCTCTGCACCGGCAGGAAGTTCATGCCGGGCGAGCCGATGAAATGGCCGACGAAGGTATGGGCCGGGCGTTCGAAGAGCGCATCGGCGCTGCCCACCTGCACCGCCTTGCCGCGCGTCATCACCACCACTTCCTCGGCGAAGGTCAGCGCTTCCACCTGGTCGTGCGTGACGTAGATCAGCGTGAGCTTGAGCTCGCGGTGGATCTGCTTGAGCTTGCGCCGCAGCTGCCACTTGAGGTTCGGGTCGATCACCGTCAGCGGCTCGTCGAAGAGCACGGCCGATACGTCGCTGCGCACCAGCCCGCGGCCCAGCGAGATCTTCTGCTTGGCATCGGCGGCCAGGCCGGCGGCGCGCTGGTTGAGCTGACCGCTCATGTCGAGCATCTCGGCGATCTCGCCCACGCGCTTGCGGATCTGGTCGGCGGGCAGCTTGCGGTTGCGCAGCGGGAAGGCCAGGTTCTCGGCGACGGTCATGGTGTCGTAGATCACGGGGAACTGGAACACCTGCGCGATGTTGCGCTCCTGCGGCGACGCATGCGTGACATCGCGCCCGTCGAAGCTGACGGTGCCGCGCGACGGGGCCAGCAAACCCGAGATGATGTTGAGCATGGTCGTCTTGCCGCAGCCCGAGGGGCCGAGCAAGGCGTAGGCGCCGCCGTCGCGGAAGCTCATCTTGAGCGGCAGCAGCGCATAGTCGCTGTCCTGCGTCGGATTCGCCCGGTAGGCATGGGCCAGGTCGAGGTCGATGCGTGCCATCTCAGCCTCCCTTCCTGCGCCAGGCGGGCGCAACGACCAGGCGCTCCGACGCGTCGAACACATAGGCCTGGGCGGCCGGGAAATGGAGCGTGATGGCGGCGCCCAGCTCGAAGCGATGCACGCCCGTCAGCTGCGCCACCAGTTCGCCCACCAGGGTCTCGGCATGCACGTAGGTGTCGGAGCCCGAGATCTCGGCCAGCTCGACCCGGCCCGGGATCGCGATGCCGCCCTCCCCCTGCCGCACGTCCAGCGCGCTGGCGCGCAGGCCGATCGTGACCGTGCCTTCGACGCCCGCCGGGAGCGCGATCGGCACCAGCGGACCGCCGGCGAGCTGCACGCCACCAGCCGTCACGCGCCCGGCCAGCAGGTTCATCGGCGGGTCGCTGAAGGCACGCGCCACGCGCAGCGACTGCGGCGCGTGGAAGACCTCGGCCGTGGGGCCGTACTGCAGCAGCTCGCCGGCATCCATCACGGCCGTGTAGCCGCCCAGCAGCAGCGCCTCGCCGGGCTCGGTGGTGGCGTAGATCACGGTCGAGTCGCCGGTGGCAAAGAGCTGCGTGAGCTCCTCGCGCAGGCCCTCGCGCAACTTGTAGTCCAGGTTGACCAGCGGCTCGTCGAGCAGCACCAGCGGCGCGTTCTTGGCCAGCGCGCGCGCCAGCGCCACGCGCTGCTGCTGGCCGCCGGAGAGCTCGGCCGGGTAGCGGTCGAGGAACATGCCGATACTCAGTTTGTCGGCCAGCTCGCGCACGCGCGCCTCGATGTTCTTCTCCCCGCGCAGCTTCAGCGGCGAGCCGATGTTCTCGGCCACCTTCAGCGACGGGTAGTTGATGAACTGCTGGTAGACCATCGCCACGTTGCGCTCGCGCACCGGCACGCCGGTCACGTCCTTGCCGTCGACCAGGACCAGGCCCGAGGTGGGCGTGTCCAGCCCGGCCATCAGCCGCATCAGGCTGGTCTTGCCGGCTTGCGTGGCGCCGAGCAGCACCGTCACCGCGCCGTGCCTCGGCGCGATGCTCTGCTCGTAGAGCCAGGTCTGCGCACCCACCTTCTTGGTGACGCGCTCGAGTGTCAACTGCATGCAACTCCTTCTTGCTGTCGCGGCGCACGGATCTGCTGCTGCATCCATGCGCCGACCCGTTCGCGTTCTTCCTGCGTGAAATGAAGCCCGAGCTTCGAGCGGCGCCACAGAACATCGTCGCCGCTGCACGCCCATTCCTCGTCCCGCAGGTAGCGCAGCTCGCGCTCGTGCAAGCCGGGAGCCACGGCCGGGCCCATGTCGTCCATCGATTGCGCCTCGCCGATCACGGCCGAGATGCGGGCGCCGTAGGCGCGCGCGAGCCGGCGCGCCAGCGCGGCGTCGAGCCAGGGGTGCTTCGCGCGGACCGCCGCGACGAAACGTTCGAAATCGTCATCCGGCCGGGCGGCGGCGCCAATCCAATCGGACAGGTCGCCGCCTGCCAGGAAGGCGCCCTCGGTCCAGGCGGGGCGCGCCTCGCCGAGCATGCGGCCCACCTCGCCGGCCGCATCCTCCGAGAGCTTGCGGAAGGTGGTGATCTTGCCGCCCCACACCGACAGCAGCGGCGCCGCGGTGGTGTTCGATTCGAGCATGTAGTCGCGCGTCACCGCCGAGGGGTCGCCCGAGGCATCGTCGAGCAGCGGGCGCACGCCGGAATAGGTCCACACCACGTCGGCCGGCGCGACCGGCTTGGCGAAATAGCGGCTGGCCTGGGTGCAGAGGTAGTCGATCTCATCCGTGCCGATGCGCGCCGCGCCGGGGTCGTCGCCGTTCAGCTCGATGTCGGTGGTACCGATCAGCGTGAAGGCGTCCTGGTAGGGGATCGCGAAGATGATCCGCTTGTCGGGGTTCTGGAAGATGTACGCGTGCTCGTGCGCGAACAGGCGCGGCACGACGATGTGGCTGCCCTTGACCAGCCGCAGGTGCCTGGTCGCAAGCGCCTCGCCCTTGGCGGGCCGCGCCACGCCGCGCAGGAAGGACTCGGCCCACGGGCCGGCGGCATTCACGACGGCGCGGGCGCGCACCGTGCGACGGCCGGACGGGCCTTCGAGCACCGCGGTCCAGCCGCCGGCATCGCGCTGCGCGCTCAGGCAGCGGGTGCGCGTCAGCACCTCGGCGCCCTTGGCGCGCGCGTCCAGCGCGTTGAGCACCACCAGGCGCGCGTCGTCGACCCAGCCGTCCGAATACACGAAGCCGCGCTTGAACTGCGGCTTGAGCGGCGCGCCGGCTGCATGCGTGCGCAGGTCCACCGCGCGCGAACCCGGCAGCACCTCGCGCCGGGCCAGATGGTCGTAAAGGAAGAGACCGATGCGCACCATCCAGGCCGGCCGCATCGAAGGATCGTGCGGCATCACGAAGCGCAGCGGCCACATGATGTGCGGCGCACTGCGCAGCAGCACCTCGCGTTCCTGCAGCGCCTTGCGCACCAGCGAGAACTCGTAGTACTCGAGATAGCGCAGCCCGCCGTGGATCAGCTTGGTGGAAGAAGAGGAGGTGTGCGCCGCGAGGTCGTCCTTCTCGCACAGCAGCACGCGCCAGCCGCGGCCCGCCAGATCGCGCGCGATGCCGCAGCCGTTGATGCCGCCGCCGACGATCAGCACGTCGCAGGCGGCCTCGGCCGCGGCCGGGGAGGTGGGAGGGGTTGCGCTCACGGTCTTGGAATCAGGCTCTCGGGTCTCTGGAATTTTCGGTCGAAGCGTTTTCGCTTTTTTTCATTTTGATTCCTTAATGCGCGATATTTCTAGTCGTTAACCCTTAACTCCATTCGTTTTCTTTCGTTCTAAAGTAGCGCGCCCTGCGCTCTTTTCATTCGCGTGAATTCGAATCCCCGCCAGCTCAAACTCCTCAACACCGTGCGCACGCGCGGCTCGGTCACCGTCGAACAGCTGGCCGACATGCTCGACGTGACCCTGCAGACGGTGCGCCGCGACGTCCAGCGCCTGGCCGACGAAGGTTTGCTGACGCGCTTCCACGGCGGCGTGCGCGTGCCGAGTTCGACCACCGAGAACATCGGCTACCAGCAGCGCGGGACCCTGCACGCCGAGGGCAAGGCGCGCATCGCGCGCGCCGTGGCGGCACGGGTGCCGAACGACTGCTCGCTGATCCTGAACATCGGCACCACCACCGAGGCAATCGCCAAGGCGCTGCTCAAGCACACGGGGCTGCGCGTGATCACCAACAACCTCAACGTGGCGACCATCCTGAGCGACAACCCGAACTGCGAAGTGATCGTGGCGGGCGGCTCGGTGCGGCTGCGCGACCGCGCGATCGTGGGCGAGGCCACGGTCGATTTCATCCGCCAGTTCAAGGTCGACATCGCGCTGATCGGCGTCTCCAGCATCGAGGCCGACGGCACGCTGCGCGACTTCGACCTGCGCGAGGTGAAGGTGGCGCAGACGATCATCGCGCAGGCGCGCGAGGTCTGGCTCGCGGCCGATTCGAGCAAGTTCAACCGCCCGGCCATGATCGAGCTGGCCAAGCTGTCGCAGATCGACTGCCTGTTCACCGACGCGGAGCCGCCGCCGCCCTTCCCCGAACTGCTGGCACAGGCGCAAGTCCGCTGCGAGATCGCGCGCGAACATTGATCGAGGACCTTCCGATGACCTACCTGCTCGCCCTCGACCAGGGCACCTCCAGTTCCCGCAGCATCGTGTTCGACCGCGAGGGCCGCATCGTCGCCATCGCGCAGCGGGAGCTCACGCAGATCTACCCGCAGCCCGGCTGGGTCGAGCACGACCCGATGGAGATCTGGAGCAGCCAGCTCGCCACGGCGCGCGAGGTGCTCGCCAAGGCGAAGCTGAAGGCGAGCGACATCCACGCGATAGGCATCACCAACCAGCGCGAGACCACGGTGCTGTGGAACCGCAAGACCGGCCAGCCCGTGCACCACGCCATCGTCTGGCAGGACCGCCGCGCCGAGCCCCTGTGCGCGAAGCTGCGCGAGGACGGCATGACCGGCACCATCCAGCAGAAGACCGGCCTGGTCATCGACGCCTACTTCTCCGCCACCAAGCTGCGCTGGCTGCTCGATCACGTGCCCGGCGCGCGCGCCGCGGCCGAGCGCGGCGAGCTGGCCTTCGGCACCGTGGACAGCTGGCTCATCTGGCAGCTGACCGGCGGCAAGCAGCACGTGAGCGACGTCACCAATGCCTCGCGCACCATGCTCTTCAACGTGCACACCCACCAGTGGGATGCCGACCTGCTGAAGGCGCTGGACATCCCCGCCTCGCTGATGCCCGAGGTCCGGCCTTCGAGCACGCACTTCGCCGACACCGTTGCCGGCCTGTTCGATCGCCCGCTGCCCGTCGGCGGCGTGGCCGGCGACCAGCAAAGCGCCCTCTTCGGCCAAGCCTGCTTCGAGGCCGGCATGGCCAAGAACACCTACGGCACCGGCTGCTTCCTGCTGATGCACACCGGAGCGAACTTCCAGCCATCGCACAACGGGCTGCTCGTGACCAGCGCCGCGCAGACGATCGGCATGGCGCCGCAGTACGCGATGGAAGGCAGCGTCTTCGTCGGCGGCGCGGTGGTGCAGTGGTTGCGCGACGGCTTGAAGGCGATCCAGGGCAGCGCGCAGGTGCAGGCGCTGGCCGAGAGCGTGCCCGATGCGGGCGGCGTGATGATGGTGCCGGCCTTCACCGGGCTCGGCGCGCCATACTGGAACGCGGATGCGCGCGGCACCATCACCGGCCTGACGCGCGGTACCACCGTGGCGCACATCGCGCGCGCGGCGCTGGAGAGCATCGCCTACCAGAGCGCCGCCTTGCTGCAGGCCATGAGCCGCGATGCGGTGACCGCGGGTGGCACGCCCGTGGCCGAACTGCGCGTGGATGGCGGCGCTGCCGTCAACGATCTGCTGATGCAGTTCCAGGCGGACCTGCTGGGGATTCCGGTCGTGCGGCCGGAAGTCATCGAGACCACGGCCCTTGGCGCGGCCTACCTGGCAGGACTTTCGACCGGCGTGTACCGCGATGTCGGGGAGCTGTCGAAGCAATGGCGCATCGAGCGCCGCTTCATGCCCACGCTGAGCCGGGAGAAGGCGCAGGAGAAGATGGGGCTGTGGGAGCTGGCAGTGCGGAGGGCGACGCTGGTGTGAAAGGCACGCGATGGCGTGCGACGCAGGCGGTGCGGGGTTCGAGGTTCGCGCGCCAATCACTTTCGCGCGCGAACCCGCCGCCAATGCGGCCCCCTGTACTACTCCCTCACCGCCACTCCCCGAGCCTTGCCTTGTGTGGCGGGAGACGATAGCCGAAGGATGGCGGGGTCGCAACGAAGTGCACCCCCTCCAAAAGTCGATACTTGAAATCGATAAAACTTGCGCCTTACGGCACGCCCGCATGCCGCGCGCTTGGGATTAAACCCTTCAGTGCCCCGGCACCAGGAAGTCCTGGCTGATCCGCCAGCCCAGGTCGTTCACCCGGTCGAGGAACTGCGTGAGGTACGCGTGCAGGCCGGTTGCGAGGATCTCGTCCACCCGCGCGTACTGCAGGTCGGCCAGCAGCTTGCCGGCGCGCCGCTGGGTCTCGGCGCTCTGGTCGTTCTGGACCTTCGCGAGATCGTTCACCACCTCGACCAGGCTCGCGTGCAGCGAGCGCGGCATGTCCGCGCGCAGGATCAGCAGTTCGGCCACGCGCTCGGGCTTGATCACGTCGCGGTAGACCTTTCGGTAGATCTCGAAGGCCGAGACGCTGCGCAGGATGGCGCTCCAGTGATAGAAGTCGTACTCCTGGTCCTCCTCGGTCGCGGTGCCGAAGAACTCGCTGTTGAGCGCGTGGAACTTCACGTCGACCAGGCGTGCCGTGTTGTCGGCCCGCTCGATGAAGGTGCCCAAGCGCGAGAAGTGGAAGGCCTCGTCCTGCAGCATGGTGCCGACGGTCACGCCGCGCGACAGGTGCGAGCGGAACTTGACCCATTCGAAGAACTGCCCCGGGTCGCGCTCGAAATCGCCGGCGCGCAGCATGCGGTTGACCTCGAGCCAGGTGGTGTTCTGCGTCTCCCACGATTCGGTGGTGAGCGCACCCCGCACGGCGCGCGCGTTCTCGCGCGCGGCACGCAGGCACGACAGGATGGACGAAGGATTGGACTCGTCCTTGACCATGAACTCCATCACCCGGTCGGGCGTGATCTGGTCGTACTTCTCGTCGAAGGCGGGGAGCAGCTCGCTGATGGACAACAGGCCCTGCCAGCCGTACTTGGCGACTTCGGCCGACTGCGGCAGCAACGAGGTCTGGTAGTTCACGTCGAGCATGCGGGCGGTGTTCTCCGCACGCTCGGTGTAGCGGGACATCCAGTAGAGGTGATCGGCGGTGCGCGAAAGCATGGTGTTCTTTTCCTCCGTCAGCTCGACTGGGTCTGGGATTGTGTCTGGCCCCGTGTCCCGTCCGGCGCATCGCCGCGCGGCTTGGTTCGCCGGTCGCCCTCGAGAATCCAGGTGTCCTTGGTGCCCCCGCCCTGCGAGGAGTTGACCACCAGCGAGCCCTCCTTGAGCGCGACGCGCGTGAGGCCGCCCGGCACCATCTGCACCTCCTTGCCCGAGAGCACGAAGGGCCGCAGATCGATGTGGCGCGGCGCGATGCCCGACTCGACGAAGGTGGGCGAGGTCGACAGGCTCAGCGTCGGCTGCGCGATGTAGCCGTCGGGCTTGGCCAGGACGGCCTTCTTGAAGTCCTCGATCTCGGCCTGCGTCGCGGCCGGGCCGATCAACATGCCGTAGCCGCCGGCGCCGTGCACTTCCTTGACCACCAGGTCCTTCATGTGGGCGAGGGTGTAGTCGAGGTCTTCCTTGTTGCGGCACATCCAGGTCGGCACGTTCTTGAGGATCGGCTGCTCGCCCAGGTAGAACTCGATCATCTTCGGCACGTAGGGATAGATCGACTTGTCGTCCGCCACGCCGGTGCCGACGGCATTGCAGATCACGACGTTGCCCTCGCGATAGGCGCGCATCAGGCCGGCGCAGCCCAGGGTGGAGGTCGGGCGGAACACCTCGGGGTCGAGGAAGTCGTCGTCCACGCGGCGGTAGATCACATCGACGCGCCGCGGTCCGCGGGTGGTGCGCATGTAGACGAAGTCGTCCTTGACGAAGAGGTCCTGCCCCTCGACCAGTTCCACGCCCATCTGCTGCGCGAGGAAGGCATGCTCGAAGTAGGCGCTGTTGTACATGCCCGGCGTGAGCACCACCACCGTGGGCTCGGCAGTGGCCGGCGGTGCGGAAGCGCGCAGGGTCTCGAGCAGCAGGTCGGGGTAGTGCGCCACCGGCGCGACGCGGTTCTGGCTGAAGAGCTCGGGGAAGAGCCGCATCATCATCTTGCGGTTCTCGAGCATGTAGCTCACGCCGCTGGGCACGCGCAGGTTGTCTTCCAGCACGTAGTACTCGCCGTTGCCGCTGGCGTCGGGGGCACGCACGATGTCGATGCCGGCGATGTGCGAGTACACATCGTTGGGCACCTTCACGCCCACCATCTCGGGCCGGTACTGCGCGTTGTTGAAGATCTGCTCCGAGGGCACCACGCCGGCCTTGACGATCTCCTGCCCATGGTAGACGTCGTGGATGAAGCGGTTGAGCGCCGTCACGCGCTGCACCAGGCCTTTTTCCATGCTCTCCCATTCGTGGGCAGGGATGATGCGCGGCAGCAGGTCGAAGGGAATCAGGCGTTCGGTGCCCGAACCGTCCTCGTCCTTCGCGCCATAGACGGCGAAGGTGATGCCCACCCGGCGGAAGATCATCTCCGCTTCCTCGCGCCGCGAACGCATCACCTCGCCGGGTTGCTTCGCGAGCCACTGGTCGTAGCGCTTGTAATGGTTCCGGATCGCTGCGCCCGAATAGGGCAGCTGCTCGTACATCTCGTCGAATTTGTGCATGGAACGACCAATCTCCTTGGCCGTAGCTTAGCAAGTTCAAGGCCAGACACCGTGCTCACGCTAACCCCAAGGCGGCGTTCAGGGCGGCTGGTGATGCCAGTAGCGTCGGCTTTCCTGGCGTTCGCAGCCCACGGCTTCCGGGTGCGTGCTGGACCATTCGGCGGCGCCGCAATGCGCGGAATCGACCACGGCAATGGCGCGCTCCGCATAGCGCGCCATCACCTCCCCGGCCGGGTGCCCGAAGCGGTTGCGATACCCGGCCTGAACCAGCGCGACGCGCGGCTTGACCGCATCGAGCAGCGCGGCGCTCGACGAGGTCTTGCTCCCATGGTGAGGGACCAGCAGCACGTCGGCCTGCAGCACCGGCGTGCGCCCCACCAACGCCGCTTCCTGCAGCCGCTCGATGTCCCCGGTCAGCAGCGCGGTGGCGCGGCCGTTGCCGACGCGCAGCACGCAGGAGATCGCATTGGGCTTGGTGAAGCCGGCATAGTCGGCCTCCTCGGGATGGAGGATCTCGAAGCGCACGCCGTCCCAGCTCCACTGCTGGCCGGCCAGGCAACGCTGCACCGGCCGCATCTGCTGCAGCGGGTGCCCGGCTTCGATCGAGCTGCGCAGCTCGGCCGCAGGATGCATGGCCAGCACCGCGGCCGCACCGCCGGTGTGGTCGCTGTCGCGGTGGCTCAGGACGACGGTGTCCAGCCGATCGCCCAGCGCCCGCAGCAAGGGCACGAGGACGCGGTGGCCGGCATCGCTTTCCAGGCTGTAGCGCGGACCGGCGTCATACAGCAGGCTGTGGGTCGCGGTGCGCACCAGCACCGCATTGCCCTGGCCGATGTCGGCTGCCAGCAGCTCGAACTCGCCCGCCGGCGGACGCGGCGCCTGCCAGAGCAGGGCCGGCAGCAGCAGCGGCAGGCCCTGCAGGCGCAGCGCCCAGGGCAAGCGCATGGCCAACAGCACGCCGCCGGCCACCCCGGCGACGCTCGCCCAGAGCGCGGGCGCCGGCGCCGACAGTGTCGCCAGCGGCAGCTCGGCCAGCCACTGCAGCACCACGGCCAGCACTTGCACCGCCCAGGCGGCGAGGTCCCACAGCGACGGCAGCAACACGCCGAGCATGGCAAGCGGCGTCAGCACCAGCGTCACCCAGGGGATGGCGACGGCATTGGCCAGCAGGCCGACGCTCGAGACCTGCTGGAACAGCAGCAGGCTCAGCGGCGTCAGCGCCAGCGTCACCGCCCATTGCTCGCGCGCCATGCGTGCCAGGCGCGCCACGGCACCGCCACCCCCCTCCTGCGCCGACCCGGTGGCGAACAACACGCCGACCGCCACGAAGCTGAGCCAGAAGCCCGCCTGCATCAGCGCCCAGGGATCGAGGGCCACGACCACCGCGCACGCGCACAGCCAGACGAAAGGCCAGGGCCACTGCCGTCCGGCGATGCGCAGCAGCGCGACCGTGGCGAGCATCCACACCGTGCGCTGCGAGGGCAGCCCCCAGCCGCTGAAGAGCGCATACAGCGCCGCCAGCAGCACGCCGCCTACCAGGCCCGCGTGCGGGGCGGGCTGCCACAGCATGAGACGGCTGCTGCGCCGCCAGGCCGCAGCCACCGCCCATGCGGCGAGCCAGGCGAACATCGTGATGTGCAGGCCCGAGATCGACATCAGGTGCGCGACACCGGTGGCGCGGAACACGTCCCAGTCGGCACGCTCGATCGCGTTCTGGTCGCCGGTGACCAGTGCCGCGATCACGCCGGCCCGCCGGCGCTCGGCCACGCGCTCGAAGATCGCGTCGCGCACCGCTTCGCGGGCCCGCTCGACCGGATGGCGCCAGGTCTGCGCCTGCCGCTCCGGCTGCGCATCGCGCGCGCCGGTGCGCACGTACCCGCTGGCCTGAACGCCTTGCTCCCAGAGCCGCAGCTCCTGGTCGAAGCCATGCGGATTGAGGTTGCCGTGCGGCGCCTTCAGGCGCACCGTCATGCGCCAGCGCTCGCCCGCATGCACTACCCCTGGCGTGGCAGCGGGCTCGGCGCGCGAGGCGTCCTCGGGCACGCGTCCCCAGAGGCCGGTGTTGTCCGCATACCAGCCCAGCGCGATGCGCGAGGGCGCGCGAGGCAGGCTGCGTTCGGCATCGCCGGCCCAGCGCGCGCGCTCGACATCGAAGAGAAAGCGCACGGCCCCGTCGCCACGCTGCGGCATCTCCGAGACCACGCCCCACACCTCGAGGTCGCGGCCTTCGAGTGCGGGCACCAGCGCCTCGGACGCATAGGCGCAGGCGCGCCAGCCCGCGAGTCCCGCGCCGGCCATCGTTCCGGCGATCAGCATGGCCGGCAGCAGCACGCGCAGGGATCGCCGCCACCTGCGCAGCAACAGCAGGCACGCCGCGGCAAACGCCAGCAGGGCCGCATAGATCGCGCTGGTCCATAACGCGGCCTGCTGCAACTGCAGAGCCGCGCCGAGCACCGAGCCGGCCATGAAAGCGAAGAAGCCCGAACTGCGGCCTTGCGCGTCGGGCGTCACGAAACACTCACGGATGACATGCTGCAATCCCTCCCTTGACCGCACTCTGTGGCGCGCTAATTGCTATGCGTGTCAGCTAGTATGCGTCCTCGTTCAGGGGCTCCTTCGACGCTTCAGAAAAAAATGTCCATCCACGCCGCACTCCATCACGTCACCCATTACAAATACGACCGTCCGGTGCAGCTGGGGCCCCAGGTGGTACGCCTGCGTCCGGCGCCGCACTGCCGCAGCAAGGTGATTTCGTATTCGCTGCGGGTCGAGCCCGAGCAGCACTTCATCAACTGGCAACAGGACCCCTTCGCCAACTACCTCGCGCGCCTGGTATTCCCCGAGAAGACGCGCGAGTTCAAGGTCACGGTCGACCTGGTGGTCGAGATGGCGGTCTACAACCCCTTCGACTTCTTCCTCGAGCCGCAGGCCGAGAACTTCCCTTTCAAGTACACCGAATCGCAGGCGCAGGAGCTCGCGCCCTACCTGGTGGCCGACGCGGCCACGCCGCTGGTGGCCGCCTACCTCGAGAAGATCGACCGCAATACGCAGCGCACCATCGACTTCCTGGTCGGCCTCAACCAGCAGGTGCAGCAGGACGTCAACTACCTGATCCGCATGGAGCCCGGCGTGCAGACGCCCGAGCAGACGCTGGCCAATGCCTCGGGCTCCTGCCGCGACTCGGGCTGGCTGCTGGTGCAGCTGCTGCGCCACTGCGGGCTGGCGGCGCGCTTCGTCTCGGGCTACCTGATCCAGCTCACGCCGGACGTGAAGGCGCTCGACGGTCCGAGCGGCACCACCGTCGACTTCACCGACCTGCATGCCTGGTGCGAGGTCTACCTGCCGGGCGCCGGCTGGATCGGCCTCGACGCTACCTCCGGCCTGATGGCCGGCGAAGGCCATATCCCGCTGGCCTGCACGCCCACGCCGTCGAGTGCGGCGCCGATCGAAGGCGCGGTCGACGAGGCCGAGGTGGACTTCGGCCACGAGATGAAGATCACGCGCATCCACGAATCCCCGCGTGTGACCAAGCCCTACACCGAGGACGCATGGGCCGAGGTGCTGGCCCTCGGCGACGCAGTCGATGCACGCCTGGCCGCCGGCGACGTGCGCCTCACCATGGGCGGCGAGCCCACCTTCGTCGCCACCAGCGACCGCGACGCGGCCGAATGGAACACCGATGCGCTCGGCCCCACCAAGCGCGGCTACGCGACCGAGCTGGTGCACCGGCTGCGCGACGAGTACGGCCAGGGCGGCTTCCTGCATTTCGGGCAGGGCAAGTGGTACCCCGGCGAGCAGCTGCCGCGCTGGGCGCTGTCGATCTTCTGGCGCGCCGACGGCCAGCCCGTGTGGCACCGGCCCGAGCTCTTCGCCGACGAGCGCCATCCCACCCACTACACCAGCGACGACGCGCGGCGCTTCACGCGCGCCCTCGCGCACAGGCTGGGCCTGACCGACCGTTTCGTGCAGGCCGGGTACGAGGACGTCTACTACTACCTCTGGCGCGAGCGCCGCCTGCCGGTGAACGTCGATCCCTTCGACTCCAAGCTCGACGACGAGATGGAGCGCGTTCGGCTGCGCCGCGTGTTCACGCAGAAGCTGGATGCCGTCATCGGCTATGTGCTGCCCATCGAGGCCGCCAATGCCGACACCGACGCGCCTGCCCTCGCCGGCCCGGCCTGGAAGACCGGGCCCTGGTTCCTGCGGGACGACCGCCTCTACCTCATCCCCGGCGATTCGCCGATGGGCTATCGCCTGCCGCTGGACTCGCAGCCGTGGGCGAGCAAGGGCGACTACCCCTACCTGATCGAGCGCGACCCCAGCGCCCCGCGAGCGCCCCTGCCCGCCTCGGCCCTGTTCCGCGCGCGCTACGCCGGCCCGGCCGGCGTCGCCCCCGACCTCGTCGACGTGCCCTACGACTTCGGCACGCCGCAGCAGTCGCTTACCGCGGTGCGCTTCCAGGCCGCGCACGGCAATGCCGCGGCGGCGCGCGCGCAGGGCGCGGTGGAGTCGGCCGCGCTGCGCCATCCGAAACGCGGCGAGTCGGCCCACTGGGTCACGCGAACCGCGCTCTGCGTCGAGGTACGCGACCCGCGCCGCGCCAACGGGCCCGCGGCCGAGAAAGTCGGCAGCGCCTCGGGTGTGCTGTACGTCTTCATGCCGCCGCTGGCGCGGCTGGAGGACTACCTCGACCTGCTCGCCGCCGTCGAGGCCACGGCCGGCGAGCTCGACCTGCGGGTGGTGATCGAAGGCTATCCGCCGCCGCGCGATCCGCGCCTCAAGCTGCTGCAGGTCACGCCCGACCCGGGCGTGATCGAGGTCAACATCCATCCGGCCCACAACTGGCGCGAGCTGGTCGAGCACACCGAGTTCCTCTACGGCGCGGCCTTCGAGACCCGGCTGTCGGCCGAGAAGTTCATGACCGACGGCCGCCACACCGGCACCGGCGGCGGCAATCACTTCGTGCTGGGCGGCGCCACGCCGGACGACAGCCCCTTCCTGCGCCGGCCCGAGCTGCTCGCGAGCCTGCTGCTCTACTGGCACAACCACCCCTCGCTCAGCTACCTGTTCTCGGGCCTCTTCATCGGTCCGACCAGCCAGGCGCCGCGGGTCGACGAGGCGCGCAACGACCAGGTCTACGAGCTCGAGATCGCGCTGGCCCAGATCGCGCGCAGCCGCGAGGTCCACGGCCAGGACATGCCGCCCTGGCTGGTCGACCGCACCCTGCGCAACATCCTGGTCGACGTCACCGGCAACACGCACCGCAGCGAGTTCTGCATCGACAAGCTCTACTCGCCCGACACCACCACCGGTCGCCTGGGCCTGCTGGAGCTGCGCGCCTTCGAGATGCCCCCGCATGCGCGCATGAGCATCGCGCAGCAGCTGCTGCTGCGCGCCCTGGTCGCGCGCTTCTGGGACGCGCCCTATCGCGCGCCCGTCACGCGCTGGGGCACCGAGCTGCATGACCGCTTCCTGCTGTCCACCTTCGTCAAGATGGATTTCGAGGACGTGATCAGCGAGATGCGCCAGGCCGGCTTCGCCTTCGACCCGGCCTGGTTCGCGCCGCACTTCGAGTTCCGCTTTCCGCTGCTGGGCCAGGTGCAGGCGATGGGCGTGGAGCTCTCGCTGCGCAACGCGCTCGAGCCCTGGCACGTGATGGGCGAGGAAGGCTCGGCCGGCGGCACGGTGCGTTATGTCGACTCGTCGCTGGAGCGCGTGGAGGTGCGCGTGACCGGGCTCAACGAAAGCCGCTACGCCATCACCGTCAACGGCCAGGCGCTGCCGCTGCAGCCCACCGGCACGGCGGGCGAGTTCGTGGCCGGCGTGCGCTACAAGGCCTGGAACCCGCCCTCGGCGCTGCATCCGAGCATCGGCGTGCATGCGCCGCTGACCTTCGACATCGTCGACACCTGGATGAAGCGCTCGCTCGGCGGCTGCCAGTACTTCGTCGCCCATCCGGGCGGGCGCAACTACGAGACCTTCCCCGTCAACGCCTACGAGGCCGAGAGCCGGCGCCTGTCGCGCTTTTCGAGCATGGGCCATACGCCGGGGCAGCTGCGCACGCCGCCGGCCAACATCGAGATCGCGGGCAGCAGGGAGTTTCCCTTCACGCTGGATCTGCGAAGGGTTTGACGGATCGCGGGTCCGGAAGCGACATCCGTCCGCAAAGGAAGCGCTTCGGACCCTTCGCGTGCGGATGTCGGTCTTCACGTTCGTCGGTGTGACAATGAACGCACCTTGGACCCCTTGAACGAATCCCTCTTCGACGCCCAGGCGCTGGAATCGCCGGCCGCCCTGGCCTCGTCGCTCGCGCCGCCTGCGGCGCCGGGGCATTTCGACGAACTGCGCGGACTCGCCACGCCGGCCAGCGTGCCGCGGCTGGGCGTGCCCTCGCAGCCGGCGCCGCTGCACGATGCATCGTCCCCGCCCCCCGCAATGCCTGCCGAGGCACCGGCCGGCGACGAACGCGCGCCGCTGGCGCCGCACTGGGCCGACTTCTTCGAGCAGCTCGGCGCCGAGGGCTTCAGCGACCTGCCGCGGCGCGCGGTCAGCCTGGAGCGCCAGATCCGCGACAACGGCGTCACCTACAACGTGTACGCCGACGCCGACGGCCCGCAGCGGCCCTGGTCGCTCGATCTCTTCCCGCTGATCGTGCCGCCCGAGAGCTGGGCCGCGATCGAGGCCGGCACGCTGCAGCGCGTGCGCCTGCTCGATCGCATCCTCGCCGACGTCTACGGGCCGCAGCAGCTGCTGGCCGAAGGCCTGCTGCCCTCGGCCCTGGTCCACGGCAACCCGGGCTACCTGCGCGCCATGCACGGCGTGCGCCCGGCGGGCGACACCTGGCTGCGCATCGCCGCGCTGGACCTCGCGCGCGGGCCCGACGGCCACTGGTGGGTGGTGTCGCAGCGCACGCAGGCGCCATCGGGCCTGGGCTACCTGCTCGAGAACCGCCTGGCCATCGCACGGCAGTTCCCACAGGCCTTCGAGGCGCTGCACGTGCAGCGCCTGGCCGCCACCTACAACGCCATGATGGAAGGCCTGCAGCACATGTGCCCGGCCGGCCAGCCGCCCCACATCGTGCTGCTGACGCCGGGGCCCTACAACGAGACCTACTTCGAGCACGCCTATATCGCCCGCTACCTGGGGATCACGCTGGTCGAGGGCAACGACCTCACGGTGCGCGACCAGCGGCTCTACCTCAAGACCTTGCAGGGCCTGCGGCCGGTACACGGGCTGATCAAGCGGCTGGACGACCAGTTCCTCGACCCGCTGGAACTGCGGGCCGATTCCACCCTCGGGGTGCCCGGCCTGCTGCAGGCGGTGCGCGCCGGCAACGTGCTGGTGGCCAACACGCCGGGCTCGGCCTTTCTCGAATCGCCGGCGCTGCTCGGCTTCCTGCCCGCGCTGGCGCGCCGACTGCTGGACGAGAAGCTGCTGCTGCCGGCGCTGCCCACCTGGTGGTGCGGCGAGCGCGCCGCGATGGAGTCGGTGCTGCCCCAGCTGGCCGGCTGCACCATCAAGTCCACCTACGCCGGCGAGGACGGGCATGCCGGCTTCGACACCCTGCTCGGCAGCCGCCTGGGCCGGCGCGAGCTCGACGAATGGGCCGGACGCATCGTGCGCGAGGGCGAGGAATACACGGTGCAGAACTACCTGCCCATCTCGCAGATGCCGACCTGGACCGAGGACCTCGGCGCCGGCCACATCGCGCCGCGCGCGGTGCTGCTGCGCGTGTTCGCGGTCTGCGTCGGCCCGCAGTCCTGGCGCGTGCTGCCCGGCGGCTTGGCGCGCCTGGCGGCGGCCGATGCGCAGATCGCCTCGATGCAGCGCGGCGGCAGCAGTGCCGACGTGTGGGTGCAGACGCACGGCGAGGTCGACCGCACCACTCTGCTCCAGGCCCACGCCACGCCGGCCTCGCTGGCGCGCCATCGCGCGCCCGTCACCAGCCGCGCGGCCGAGAACATGTTCTGGCTGGGCCGCTACACCGAGCGCGCCGAAAACGCCGTGCGCCTGGCGCGGCTCACGCTGGACCTGCTCGGCGGCGAAGACCCTTCTTCTCCCGCCCTGCTGACCTGGCTCCACGACATGGCGCGGCGCAACGCGCTGGTGCCGCGCGACGTGCCCAGCCTGCCGCGTTCGCGGCGCGTCTTCGAGCGCGCGCTGATCGCGGAGCTGGGCGACGTCGACGAGGGCGGCAGCGTCGGCTACAGCCTGCGCTGCATCCGCCAGGCCGCGGCCGCGGTGCGCGAGCGGCTGTCGCCGGACCACTGGAACCAGATCGTGCGCGCCGAGGCCGACTTCATGCGCCGCAGCGCCGAGCTGGCCGGCGAGCGCGGCGAAAGCGGCTACGCCAGCGCCGCCGCGCTGCGCATGCTCGAATCCACCAGCAGCGCGCTGTCCGCAATGACCGGCGCGCAGACCGACCGCATGACGCGCGACGACGCCTGGCGCCTGCTCTCCATCGGCCGCCACATCGAGCGCCTGGCCTTCCTGTCCAGCTCGCTCGCGGCCGGCTTCGAGCTCGGCTCGGTGCATGACATGAGCGGCTTCGAGGCCATGGTCGCGCTGTTCGACAGCACCATCACCTTCCACGCGCGCTACCAGCAGCGCCGCGACGTCGCCACCCTGGTCGACCTGGTGGTGCTGGACGGAGACAACCCGCGCTCGCTGGCCTGGGTCACGCAGACGCTGCGCGGGCGCATCGCGCGGCTCGCGGGCAGCGCACCGGGCAAGCTCACCGCGCTCTCGCACGAGCTGCCGGACCCGGCCACCTGGACCCTCGAACACCTGTGCGACCCCGGCCCCCACGCGGACCACGGCGCGCTGGTGCGATTGCTCGAGACCTGCGAGACCGCGGCCTACCATGTCTCGGATGCCATCGGCATCCGCTACTTCACCCTGACTTCGGAGTCGCTGCGTTCCGTCGGCGCCTGACCCATGCTCCTGCACGTCACCCACGAGACGCGCTACGCGTATTCGCCCGCGGTCGAAACCGCGCAGCACCTGGCGCATCTCAAGCCGCGGACCACGCCGACGCAGCGCCTGGTGAGCCACGCCCTCACCGTCAGCCCCGCGCCGGCGCAACGCAGCGAGTCGCCCGATGTCTACGGCAACGCGCGGGCCTTCTTTGCGCTGGACTCCACTCACGACGAGCTCCGGGTCACGGCCGAGAGCGTGGTCGAGACCTCGCCGCCCCAGCTCTCGCCGGCCGCGGCGCGCGAGCTGCCGTGGGACGAGGTGCGCGAGCGCTTCCGCTACGCCAAGGGCGCGCGCTTCGATGCCGCCGCCGAATTCGTCTTTCCCTCGCATTACGTGCCGCGGCACGACGACTTCGCCGCCTATGCGCGGCCCAGCTTCGCGCCGGGCCGGCCGCTGTTCGACGCCGCCATGGACCTGACGCTGCGCATGCACGCCGATTTCGTCTACGACAGCGGCAGCACCGAGATCAGCACCCCGGCGATCGAGGCCCTGGCCCAGCGCCACGGCGTGTGCCAGGACTTCGCCCACATCATGATCGCGTGCCTGCGCACCCTGGGCCTGCCCGCGCGCTACGTCAGCGGCTACCTGCTGACGCAGCCCCCGCCGGGCCGGCCCCGCCTGATCGGCGCCGACGCTTCGCACGCCTGGGTCTCGGTCTACATTCCCGGCGCCGACGGCCCCGGCGACTGGGCCGATTTCGACCCGACCAACGGCCGCCAGCCCGGCGAGGACTATGTGGCGCTGGCCATCGGCCGCGATTACTCCGACGTCTCGCCGATGCGCGGCGTGCTGCACGGCGGCGCGCGCCACACGTTGGACGTCAGCGTCACGGTGCAGCCGCTGGAGGAACTGCGGGCCGAGGCAGCGCAGGCGGCGCAGCAGGTGCAATCCCAGTCCCAGGCGCAGACACAATCGTCATCCCAAGACCCAGATCTCAACCGAGACGCAGACCCAGACCCAGACAAGGAGCCTTCATGAGCATCAACGACAAACTGAAAAGCCTCGGCATCACCCTCCCGCCGGTCGCCGTTCCGGCCGCCGCCTACGTGCCCTTCGTGCAGACCGGCAAGCTGGTCTTCCTCTCCGGCCATATCGCGAAGAAGGACGGCAAGCCGTGGGTCGGCCAGCTCGGCGCCGGCCTCGGCACCGAAGAAGGCAAGCAGGCCGCGCGTGCCATCGCGATCGACCTGCTGGGCACGCTGAAGGCGGCCATCGGCGATCTCGACAAGGTCAAGCGCATCGTGAAGGTGATGAGCCTCGTCAACTCGACGCCCACCTTCACCGAGCAGCATCTCGTGACCAACGGCGCCAGCGAGTTCTTCGCGGAGGTCTTCGGCCCCGAGAAGGGCGCGCATGCGCGCAGTGCCTTCGGCGTGGCGCAGATTCCCTTCGGCGCCTGCGTGGAGATCGAGCTCATCGCTGAAGTCGAGTAAGACGAAATCCGGGATCGGACATCGAACGCAGACGACGCGAGGGTTTCGCAGAGGACGCAAAGAAAACCCAAGAATCGGTTTTCTATCTTCTTTGCCTTCTGCGTTCGGATGTCCGATCCCGTATCGGAACGGCACGCCATGCACTTCGCTGGCCGATGCCGTTCGGCCTGCCTAGGCGTTCAGGGCCACCGTGCGCCGCGCCCGGCCCAGCGTCCCGATCACGGCCGCCGCCACCAGCACCAGCGCGGCACTCATCAGCATGGTGCTCGCGATGCCGTAGCCGTCCACCACCCGCCCGCCGGCCAGCGCACCGCTGGCGATGGCGACCTGGAAACCGCTGACCAGCAGCGCCTGCCCGGCTTCGGGCGCATCGGGCACGGCCTGCATCATCCAGCCGGTCAGTGCCACGGGGATGAGGCCGAAGGCGACACCCCAGACCACAACCACGAGCGCGCCGGCCAGCATGCCGTCGCCGACCAGGGTCGAGAGCACCAGGGCCGAAGCCAGCAGCAGCGCCGCCGTCAACGCGGCCAGGCGCACGCTGCGCGCCACCAGGCTGCCGCCGAAGAAGGTACCGATGAAGCCGGTCGCGCCGTAGACCAGCAGCAGGGTCGTCACCGCATCGGGTCCGAGGCCGAAGCTCTGTTGCAGCAGCGGCTTGAGGTAGGTGTAGGCCGCGAAATGGCCGGCGATGAGGAACAGCACCGCCAGCAAACCGACCTGGGCCATGCGCCGGGTGAGCGGCGTCAGCAGGTCGCGCGGCCGGATGGCGCGCGCGGGCGGCATCGAGGGCAGCAGCCAGATCTGCATCAGCAGCACCACCGTCGCCAGCACGCCGGTCGCTCCGAAGGCCGCGCGCCAGCCGGCCAGGTTGCCGAGGAAGGCGGTGATCGGCACGCCGAAGACGGTCGCGCCCGAGATGCCGGCCAGCACGATCGACATGGCGCGCGCCTTGGAGGCGTCGGGTACCAGCTGGGTGCCCGCGCCAGGCGCGAAGGTCCAGAAGCCGCCGATGCACAGGCCCAGCAGCAAGCGCGCGACCAGCATCGTGGCGAAGTTGGGCGCCAGCGCGGCCAGGAAGTTCGAGGCCGCCAGCAGCACGCTGAGCGCGACCATCACGGTGCGCCGGTCGAGCCGGCCCGAGGCCACGATCAGGGCCGGGCCGGCGAAGGCGGCCAGCACGCCGGGCATGGTGACCATCAGGCCGGCGGTGCCGTCGGAGACGCCGAGGCCGGCCGCGATGTCGGTCAAGAGGCCGATGGGCAGGAACTCGGTCGTGACCATCGCGAAGGTGCCGACTGCGATGGAGCCGACCGCGAGCCAGGTGGAACGCGAGGGGGTTTCCGTGTGCGCCGGCGGGGGCGCGAGCACGGCATCGTCGCAGGTGGTGCAGGGAGCATTCATGGGCAGGTCTTCAAAAAGAAAAGCCTGGGCCTTGGGGTCGGCCCGGGCTTGTTGCGGTGCGCCCAGTTTGACGGCGCCCCCCTGCTTCTCAAAGACGGCGCGGGGAAGTTGTCCGTTTCCCGATCGCTAACAATGCGTCGCGACGAAGCGCGTGCCCGAGCCGATCAAGCCGCGGTCGAAGAGCCCCGCACCACCAGTTCCCCCGGCAGCAAGAGCTGCCGCGGCGGCCCCTCGAGCCCGCGCAGCCGCTCGATCAGGCAGGTCGCAGCGGTGCGCCCGATGGCGTCGGTGGGCTGGGCGACGGCGCTGAGGCCAGGGCCGATCAGCGGCGCCCATTCGGGATCGTCGAAGCCCACGAAGCCGAGCTCGACGCCGAAGTGCCAGCCCAGGCGCGCCATCGCGGAGGCCACGCGCAGGGTCACGACGGCATTGCCGGACAGCACGGCGGCGCGGCGCCCGCTCCTGGCGCGCTTGCGCAGGGCACGCAGGGCGGCATCGAGCGCATCGTTGTCCTCCTCGGTGCTCTCGAACACCTCGCCGGCGACGCGCGGCTGGTGCGCCGCGATGCAGGCACCGAAGGCCTCGGTCCGTTCGCGCCGCGAGCTCACGCCTTTCAGCGGCTCGGTGATGTAGAGCAACTCGCGGTATCCGCCCTCGACCAGATGGCCGCAGGCGGCCTTCATCGCGGCCGGGTTGTCCAGCGAGACGAAGTCGGTGTGCATGCCGGCATGGCGGCGGTCCACCAGCACCGCGGGCTTGCCGTGCAGCGCCTCGGCATCGACCAGGCCGGCGCCGCGGCCCAGCGTGTTGAGGATGAAGCCGTCGACCTGGTAGCCGGCGAGCGCATCGATGGCCTCGCGCTCACGGTCGATGTCGTTGCCGAGGTTGAACAGCATCACCAGGTAACCGGCCTCCTGGCAGGCCTTCTCGGCGCCGCGCAGCACGGCCACCGAATAGGGGTTGGTGATGTCGGCCACGATCAGGCCGATCAGGCGCGAGCGACCATGGCTCAGCGCCTGCGCCATCGGGCTCGGCGTGTAGGCCAGCTTGGCGACCGCGGTTTCGACGCGCGCGGCGATGTCGTCGCTCAGCAGTCGGTCGCGGTGGTTGAGAAAGCGCGAGACGGTGGCCTTGGAGACGCCGGCTTCTTTCGCCACGTCTGCGATGGTCGCCCTGCCTGGCTTCTTGGGGCTCATGCGAAGGCCGTGTCGTAGACCGCCAGGGGCCGCTCGCCGGCGAGCGCCTTCAGCAGGTTGCTGACCGCCAGCTCCGCCATGGCATGCCGCGTCTCGTGGGTGGCCGAGCCGATGTGCGGCAGCGGCGTGACGCGCGGATGCGTGCGCAGCGGCGAATCCAGGGGCAGCGGCTCGACCGCAAAGACGTCGAGGCCGGCGGCTCGCAGCGTGCCCTGGTCGAGTGCGTCGAGCAGCGCCGGCTCCTGCACCGTGGCGCCGCGGCCGCCGTTGATGAAGATGGCGCCGGGCTTCATGCGGCCGAACACGCGCGCATCGATCATGCCGCGCGTGCTGTCCGACAGCGGCAGCATGGCGACGACGATGTCGGCGCGCGCCAGCAGCTCGTCGAGCGGCGTATGCGTGGCCCGGCCCAGCAGCTCGGGCGCCTGCGCCGCCAGGTCGACGGCGCGCCGCGCGTGGTAGAGCACCGGCATGCCGAAGCCCAGGGCCGCGCGCCGGGCGATGGCCTGCCCGATGCGGCCGAAGCCCAGCAGGCCCAGGGTCTTGCCATGCACGTCGTGGCCGAACAAGTCCTCGCCGATGTTCTTCGTCCAGCGTCCTTCGCGCACCAGGTTGGAAAGCTCGACCACGCGGCGGCTGGTCGCCATCAGCAGCGCGAAGACGGTGTCGGCCACCGTTTCGTCGAGCACGCCGGGCGTGTGGCACAGCAGGATGCCGCGCGCGTGCAGCGCAGCCAGCGGGTAGTTGTCGACGCCCACGGAGACGCTGGAGATCGCTTCCAGCTTCGGCGCGCGCGCGAGCAGCGCTTCGTCGACCGGGAAGCTGGAGCCGATCAGGCCCTGCGCCTCGTGCAGCGCGGCCTCGAAGGCATCGCGCTGCGCCGCGATGCGCGGATTGACCAGCGTGAGCTCGTGCGCCGACCGAAGGCGGGCGAGCTGGTCCTCGGGCAGCTCGCGGAAGACCAGGACCTTCTTGCGCGTCACAAGCGCGCCTCGTCCAGTTGCGCCCGCGTCGGCAGGCCCTCGGTGTCACCCAGTACCTGGACCGCGCGGGCGCCGATCCAGGCGGCACGGCGCACCGCCTCGGGCACCGTCCTGCCTTCGAGCAGCGCGCTGATCACGCCCACCGCGAAGCCGTCGCCGGCGCCGACCGTGTCGATCACCTTCTCGACCGGAAAACCCTGGACGCGGCCGGTGCCCGCCGCATCGCTGTCGTAGTAGGCGCCCTCCGCGCCGAGCTTGACCACCACCAGCTTCGCGCCGCGCTCGCGGTAGAAGCGCGCCACGCCCTCGGGCGTGCGCTGGCCGGTGAGCAGCAGGCCTTCCTCCATGCCGGGCAGCACCCAGTCGGCGCGCGCGGCCAGCTCGTTGATCCAGTGGCGCATGGCCTCGGTCGAGGACCACAGGGTGGGCCGCAGGTTGGGGTCGAAGGAGATGCTGCGGCCGGCCGCGCGCATCACCTCCATCGTCTTCAGGGCGGCCTGCAGGCTGCTGTCGGAAATGGCGGCGAACACGCCGGTCGCATGCAGGTGCCGCGCCGAGCGCAGCCAGGCCTCGTCCACATCGGCCGGCCCCATCTGGCTGGCCGCCGAGCCCTTGCGGTGGTACTCGACCGGCGGGTCGCTGCCGTCGGTCACGCGGCCCTTGAACTGGAAGCCGGTGCGTTGTGCCGGATCGCAGGTCACATGGGAGCAGTCGATGCCTTCTGCCTGCATCGTGGCGAGCAGCGAGCGGCCCATCGTGTCGGTGCCGAGCCGGCTGGCCCAGCCGACCTTCAGGCCGAGCCGCGCGAGCCCGATCGCGACGTTGGTCTCGGCGCCGGCCGTGCGCTTGTGGAAGGCGGTCGCGTTCTCGATGGGGCCGGGCTGGTCGGCCACCAGCAGCAGCATGGCTTCGCCGAACAGCGCGACATCGAAGGCGGATGGGGTCATGGCGTGGCTTTCAGCGAACGGATCCGGGCGACCTGCCCGCGCGTGGCAGCGAGCAGGTCGTCGCCGAGCAGAGGGTATTCGATGGCGTGCGGCACATCCGCCGGTAAAACCCGCAGCACGGCGCGCCAGGGCGCGAGCGAGTCCTCCAGCGGCACCGCCACCCACTTCGCGGGCAGGCGCTGCACGCCCTTGCAATGCACATAGCGCACGCGATGTGCCAGCGCCTGGGCCGCCGCCAGCGGGCATTCGCCCAGCCAGTGCCAGTTGCCCATGTCGAAGGTCATGCCCAGGTCGAGCCCCGCCGCATCGGCCGCGTTGAAGAAGGCCTGCAGCGCAGGCAGCGTGCCGCCCGCCACGGTCTGGTCGTTCTCGATCAGCAGCTCGACCGCCTGCGCATCGAGCAGCGCCTTGAGCCGCGGCAGCGAGGCGTGCGAGCCCGCACCGAAGCCGCCGATCGACATCTTGAGCCGGTGCGCGCGCAGGGTCCCGGCTGCGGCCAGGCCGCGCGCGAGCGCCTCTTCATCCAGGGTTGCGTCGTGCGCCCACAGCCCCTCGGGGCTCGAGTAGACGGCCGCCAGGCCAGCCAGCGCAGGCAGCTCGCCCGCCGCATCGCGCAGCAGCTCGCCGCGCACCTCCACGCCGTCCGCCCCCGCCTCCAGCGCCAGCCTCGTGCACCACAGCTGCCCGTGTCGCCCCACCTCGGCCGCGCCAAAGGACGACAGTGAAATCAATACGTTCATTCGGCTGCCCGATCCCGCCGCCGCCTTCAGTGCGCCTGATGCGAACTGAGAATCTGCCCCAGGAACTGCCGGGTCTTCTCGTGCTTCGAGTGGCCGAAGAACTCGCCGGGCGGCGCCTGCTCGACGATCTTCCCGTCGGCCATGAAGATCACGCGGTCCGCCACGCTGCGCGCGAAGCCCATCTCGTGCGTCACGCACAGCATGGTCATGCCGTCCTCGGCCAGGCCGATCATGGTGTCGAGCACTTCCTTGACCATCTCGGGGTCCAGTGCCGAGGTGGGCTCGTCGAAAAGCATGATCTTCGGCGACATGCACAGCGCCCGCGCGATCGCCACGCGCTGCTGCTGTCCGCCCGACAGCTGGCTCGGGTACTTGTGGGCCTGCTCGGGGATGCGCACGCGCGCGAGGTACTTCATCGCCACCTCTTCCGCCTGTTCCCTGGACATGCCGCGCGAGCGCATCGGCGCAAGCGTGCAGTTCTGCAGGATGGTCAGGTGCGGGAACAGGTTGAACTGCTGGAACACCATGCCGACCTCGGCGCGCACCGCGTCGACGTTCTTGCCGCCGGCCGTGAGCTCGATGCCGTCGACGACGATCCTGCCCTTTTGCACCGTCTCGAGCCGGTTGATGCAGCGAATGAGCGTCGACTTGCCCGAGCCCGACGGCCCGCAGATCACGATGCGCTCGCCGGTGCGCACCGACAGGTCGATGTCGGTCAGCACCTGGAAAGTGCCGTACCACTTGTTCACCGCTTCCATGCGGATGATCGATTCGGCGGTGGCGTGGGTTGCGACGAGTGCGCTCATGGGTCGGTCCGTATTCCGCTTACTGCAGTTTCGGCAGATCGGTCTGCAGCCACTTGTTGTAGAGCTTGTTCAGCTCGCCATTCGCCGTGTTCTTCGAGACGAACTCGTTCACGTGCTTCAGCAGGTCGTCCTGGCCCGGGCGCATGGCGATCGCCATGGCCTGCTGCACCAGGGTGAACTTGTTCTCGAAGGTCTTGGGCGGCACGCGCTTGGCGATCTGCGCCGCGACGGTCACCGAGCAGCCGATGGCGTCGACCTGGCCCGAGATCAGCGCCTGCATGGCCGAGGCGTCGTCGTCGAAGCGGCGGATCTCGGTGCCCTCCGGCGCGGCCTTGGTCACGGCCACGTCCTGCGTGCTGGCACGGGCCACGCCCACGCGCACGCCCTTCAGGTCGGCCGCGCTCTTGATGTTGCTGCCGGTCTTGCCGTAGAGAACGATGGTGGCGGCCGCATAGGGCTGCGAGAACTGCACCTGCTTCGCGCGCTCGGGCGTCACCGCCAGCGAAGCCACCAGCAGGTCGACCTTGTTGGTCAGCAGGAAGGGGATGCGGTTGGGGCCGGTGACCGGAACGATGTTGGCCTTGACGCCCCAGTCCTTGGCCAGCAGCTTGGCGACGTCGGCGTCGTAGCCGTCGGGCTGGTTCTGCGCATTGGTGGTGCCGTAGGGCGGGAAGTCGACCAGCATGCCGATGGTGACTTCGCCCTTCTTCTTGATGTCGGCAACGGTCTGGGCGGACGCGAGCGGTGCGAAGGCGGTCAATGCGGCGCCGAGGCCCAGGGCGGCGATGGCGGCACGGCGGGTGGTGAAGAGGGTCATGGTGGAGGTCTCCTGGATGAGGACGTGAAGAGAAGAAGAGAAAGGCGAAGGGCTCAGCGCGCGAACGCGATGGCGCGCTTGCGTTCCATGCGCGCGGCCATCAAGGACAACGGCCAGCAGATGGCGAAGTAGATCGCCGCCACGCTGGTGAAGACATACAGCGGCTGAAAGGTCGCGTTGTTGATGATCTGGCCGGCGCGCGTGACCTCGGTGAAGCCGATGATGGCGGCGAGCGAAGTGCCCTTGATGATCTGCACCACGTAGCCCACCGTCGGCGCCAGCGCGATCTTGAAGGCCTGCGGCAGCACCACGTCGCGCATCCGGCTCGCGTAGCCCAGGTTGAGCGCGTGCGCGGCCTCGGTCTGCCCGCGCGGGATGGCCTCGATGCAGCCGCGCCAGATTTCGCCGAGGAATGCGGCGCTGTTGAGGACCAGCGCCACGCCGGCGGCGATCCACGGATTGATGTCGAAGCCGACCACCGGCGCGCCGAAGAAGATGAGGAACAGTTGCAGCAGCAAGGGCGTGCCCTGGAACACCTGGATGAAGCCGGTGGACAGCAGCCGCGCGGTCTTGCTCTCGGAGGTGCGCGCCAGCGCGATGACGAGCCCCAGCGTCGCGCCGCCGATGAAGGCGATCAGCGACAGCGCCAAGGTCCACCTGGCCGCTTCTAGGATGAAGAGGAAATCGGGAAAGCCGAAGGTTCGCATGGTGTGAGCCGCCTCTCAGCGCCGGTCCGGGTAGTTGAGCGTGCGCCGGTAGATCAGCTTGAACAGCGTCGAAAACGCGAGCGCCAGCGCCAGGTAGATGCAGGCCACGACGATGTAGATCTCGAAGCTGCGGAAGGTCTGCGACTGCAGATTGGCCGCGACCGAGGTGAGGTCGTCGGCGGAGATCACCGACACCACGGCCGAGCTCAGCATCAGCAGGATGAACTGGCTGGTGAGCGCGGGGTAGATGGCCTTCAGCGCCGGCTTGATGATCACGAATCGGAAGATCTCCCAGGGCTTGAGATTGAGTGCCCGCCCCGCCTCGATCTGGCCCTTGGGGATGGATTCGATGCCGGCGCGGATGATCTCCGTCGCGTAGGCGCCGAGGTTCACCACCATGGCCGTGAGTGCCGCGGTGTAGGGCGACCAGCGCAGTCCGATGGCCGGCAGCGCGAAGAAAAAGAAGAACAGCTGCACCAGGAAAGGCGTGTTGCGGATCACCTCGATGTAGGCATTGACGATGAAGCGCAGCCAGCCCGGCCCCGAGGTCTTGCCCCAGGCGCAGAAGATGGCGACCACCAGCCCGAGCAGCGTGGCCACCAGCGAAAGCTGGATCGTGATCCAGGTGCCCTTCAGCAGCAGCGGCCAGGCAGCAAAGACGGCATCGAACTGGAATTGGTAGTTCACGGGGAGGAAGCTCTGGACTGGTGCATGTGCGGGGGCGAAGGCACCAGAACGGGTCTCCGCAAGCTCAGGCGCAGTGTATGTGAAACCGGTTTCAGAGCCATATCGGGGATTTCCCTAGGCACCCCTCGCAGGCTCCCCGCCGGCATGCCGGTGCCTACACTGGCGCCATGCAGCAGATCACTCCTACCTTAGAAGCTGCGGCGCAGGCGGCGAGCGCGGCGACGGCGCCCGCCGTGCGCCACCTGCGCGCGACCCTGCTGTGGCCCTTGCGCCTGATGCCGACGCAGGGAACGCTGCAGCAGCAGCGGCGCAGCCCGTGGCAGGTGCTCAAGGAGATGGGCGATGCTTCGCCCTGGCGCGAGGAGTTCGACGAATACACGGGGAGCAACGAGGGCTTCCACGAACGCCACTACAACGAGTTCGTCAGCTTCCTGCCTTACGTGCAGCGCTTCCTCTACGGCGAGGGCCGTCGCGGCCGCGAGGCCGGCGGCACGGGCGGCGAATCGCCGATGCGGGTCTTCCGCCGGCGCGACATCGCCGCCGTCCGCGTGGTCACGCGCCCCGGCGACGCGCCCGTCACGCTGCAGGTCATTCACACCGACCTCTACTTCTTTTTCGACGTCGACGTGGTGATGCTGAACATGGAAGTGGGCGTGGACGACCTGAGCCTGCCGCAGGCGCAGGAGGTCCTCTACCGCTTCGGCCGCGCCTACCCCGGCGGCTGGGATGCCCAGGGCGCGGCCTTGCATTGCATGGCGAGCGTCGAGTGGCTCGATGCAAGCGGGCGCGTGTTCGCGAGCTCCGATGCGCAGCAGCGCGACCTCTTCCTCGCGCATGTGGCCGAACACCGCGCGCCGCGCATCGCGGCGCACTGGGCATGGCTGATGCAGCCGCTGGTGAGCGACCATTCGGGCGAGCCCGGCGCGCTGCGCTTCCGCCAGCTCGAGTACTACCGCATGCCGCTGATGGCCTACCTCGCGCTCGACGATCCGCGCCGGCTTTCGCGCAGCGACTTCATCCGGCTGGCGCTCGTCACCGGCGCGTCCGAGCCGGCGGTCGGCGGCGGCGGCCCCCTGCCCTTTGCCGAGGAGCATCTGGAGGACTTCGAGCAGCGCTTCTGCTACGACCGTTTCTGGGTCAACGCCGGCAGCGCCCCGAACACGCGCTACCTGTGCAGCGGGCGCTCGCTGGTCGTGATCGGCGCCGCGGACTCCGAGTTCTTCTGCTGCCGCGACCGCGGCGTGCTGGCGCAGTTCCGGCACCAGCACTTCCTGGTCTTCCTCATCGCGCACTTCCAGAAGGCGGCGCTGCTGATGTTCTCGGACCGGCTGGTCGAGGCGCTGCGCCGGCTCGACGTGCACGACGTCGCGAGCGTCAAGGTCTTCAAGCGCGCCATCCGCGCGAGCTTCGAGGGATTCCTGCGCTTCACCCACCGCTACTGGTTCCACGAGATCTCGGAACAGGCCCAGGTGCGCGCGCTGTCGCACCTGTGCACCACGCACCTGGCGCTCGATCCGCTCTACGACGAGGTCAAGGAGCGCATCGCCGACATGAACACCTACCTCGACGCCGACAGCCTGCGCCGCCAGGCCAACACCGTGGTGCGACTCACCGTGGTCACCCTCTTCGGCCTGATCGGCACCGTCACCACCGGCTTCCTCGGGATGAACCTGCTGGCCGAGGCCGATGCGCCGCTGTGGCGGAAGCTGCTGTGGTTCGGCGTGGTGGGCGCATTCACCACCTGGCTGACCTTCTACACCATGATCAAGTCCAAGCGCCTGTCGGACTTCATCGACGCACTGTCGGACGAGCGGCACAGCTTGAGGACCCGGCTCGCCGTGCTGGCGCGGGTGTGGAAGCCGGGGGCGGACTGAAGCCCGCCATGTCCGAACACATCATCACCTTCAACGCCGGCTCGTCGTCGATCAAGTTCGCGCTCTTCTCAGTCGATGCCGAGGGGCGGCTGCGGCGCGCGGCGGCGGGCCAGGTCGACGGCCTCGGCAGCAACGCGCGCCTCGCGGCAAAGGCCGCGGACGGCCGCGTGCTGCATGACGGCGGTCTGCCCGCGGGCCCGGCCTGCGGCCATGGCGATGCCCTGGCCGCGATCCTTGCGCTGATCCAGGCCGCGTTCCCGCAGCTGCGCTTCGCCGCCATCGGCCACCGCATCGTGCATGGCGCCGCACGCCACAGCGCCTCGACGCTGATCGACGACGCGGTGCTGGCCTCGCTGCACACGCTGGTACCGCTGGCGCCGCTGCACCTGCCGAACAACATCGTCGGCGTCGAGGTCACCCGTCGCGCCTTCCCCGGCGTGCCGCAGGTGGCCTGCTTCGACACCGCCTTCCATCGCGGCGGCGGCTTCCTGGGCGAAGCCTACGCGCTGCCGCGCGATTACTTCGAGGCCGGCATCCGGCGCTATGGCTTCCATGGCCTTTCCTACGAGTACGTCGCCGGGCGCCTGGCCGAGCTGTCGCCGCGCGAAGCCGCGGGGCGCGTGATCGTCGCCCACCTCGGCAACGGCGCGTCGATGTGCGCGCTGCGCGGCGGCCGCTCGATCGACACGACGATGGGCTTCAGCGCGCTCGACGGGCTGCCGATGGGCACGCGCTGCGGCGCGATCGATCCCGGCGTGCTGCTGCATCTGCTCCAGACGCACGGCTACGACGCAGCGCGCCTGTCGGACCTGCTCTACAAGGAATCGGGCCTCAAGGGCCTGTCCGGCATCTCGCACGACCTGCGCGCGCTGGAGGCCTCGGAGGACGCGCATGCGAGCGAGGCGATCACGTATTTCTGCGCTCGCATCCGGCGCGAAGCCGGCGCGCTCGCGGCATCGCTCGGCGGCATCGATGCGCTGGTCTTCACCGGCGGCATCGGCGAGAACTCGGCACGGGTGCGCGCCGCCGTGCTCGGCGGGCTGGACTGGCTCGGCATTCGCTTCGATCCCGAGGCGGCGTCCGAGGAACGCGGCGACCGCGTGATCTCGGCTCCCGGCTCGCCCGCCAGCGCCTGGGTGATCGCGACCGACGAGGAGGCCATGATCGCGCGCCACGCGCTCGGCCTCGTTCGCGCGGCCCCGCCGCGGGTGCAGGCCGCCTGAGCTGGGCGGCAGCGGAGATGCGGTCGGCTTCGTCGACGCTCGCCCGGCGCGGCCGTTCGCCTTCCATATTTCGACTAAACTAGAACGATGGAAGAAAAACAGGCCGTACGCTCCCTTGCCGCGCTGGCGCAAGAGGCCCGATTGCGGGTGTTTCGCGCGCTGGTGATCGCCGGTACCCGAGGCATGACGCCCGGCGTCATGGCCGAGGGTTCGGGCATTCCCCCGGCAACCCTGTCCTTCCACCTGAAGGAGCTCGTGAACGCAGGCCTCGTTACGCAAGAGCGTCTGGGCCGCAATCTTGTCTACCGGGCATCGTTCGATCGGATGAACGAGCTGCTGGGCTACCTCACCGAGAACTGCTGCCAGGGCGAGACATGCCTGACCGACACCGCCACCTCCTGCAAGTGCTGAGGAAGGCGATGCGCAACGAAGGCCTGCAGAAGGCCTTCATCCCCCTTTCGAAGCACTGAGCATGCCCGTCTCCACACCACAACGACTGCTCGGCGAGGCCCTGGGCACCGCGCTTCTGCTGACGGCCGTCATCGGCTCCGGCATCATGGCCGAGCGCCTGGCCGGCGGAAACGTCGCCATGGCGCTTCTGGCCAACACGCTCGCCACGGTCGGCGGCCTGTACATCCTCATCGAAGTGTTCGGCCCCGTCAGCGGGGCTCATTTCAATCCCGCGGTGTCCCTCGTGATGGCCGGCAGAAGAGAGCTTGCGCTGCACCTGCTCGCACCGTATGTGCTCGCGCAGCTCCTCGGTGCGGTGCTGGGCGCCTGGCTTTCGCACGCGATGTTCGACGTGACCATCCTCCAGTTCTCGACGAAGGTGCGCAGCGGCCCCGGTCAATGGATTGCCGAGGGCGTGGCGACCTTCGGCCTGGTGCTGGTCATCCTGCGCGCGCCGGCGGCACGCGTTGCGGCCATGGTTGCGGCCTACATCGGCGCGGCCTACTGGTTCACGGCTTCCACCTCGTTCGCGAACCCGGCGGCGGCGTTCGGACGGATGTTCAGCGACAGCTTCGCCGGCATCGCGCCGTCGAGCGTTCCAGGGTTCGTGGTTGCCGAGCTGATCGGCGCCGCTCTTGCCGTGGTCGTCCACAAGGTGTTCGCCGGCGCGCCGGTCGCGCCTGAAGTCTCTTCACCCAGAGCCCGGTCCGAAGAAGACCGCCCAACAAGCAACGAGAGCCGACATGTCAGTTCCTGATCTGCCGAACCTGGACGCCTCCGCATTCGTCAAGCCGGAGCTCCAGGACCTCCTGCCCAGCGAGCGCGCGACGCACGCGCCCAGGATCCTGCTGCTCTACGGATCGGTGCGCGAGCGTTCCTACAGTCGCCTCCTCACCCAGGAGGCCGCGCGGCTGCTGCGCCTCATGGGCGCTGAAACGCGCATCTTCGACCCGCGAGGACTTCCGCTGCCGGACGAAGCGCCAGAGAGCCACCCGAAGGTTCAGGAGCTGCGCGAGCTGGCGCGGTGGTCCGAAGGCATGGTGTGGACTTCGCCTGAACGCCACGGGGCGATGACGGGCATCATGAAGGCACAGATCGACTGGATTCCGCTGGCCGTCGGCGCCGTGCGACCCACGCAGGGCAAGACCCTGGCGGTGATGGAAGTCTCCGGCGGCTCGCAATCCTTCAACGCCGTGAACCAGATGCGCGTGCTGGGCCGCTGGATGCGGATGATCACGATCCCCAACCAGTCGTCGGTGGCCAAGGCCTTCCTCGAGTTCGACGAGCACGGCCGCATGAAGCCGTCGTCCTACTACGAGCGCGTGGTCGATGTCATGGAAGAGCTCATGAAGTTCACGCTGCTGACGCGAGACTGCGCAAGCTTTCTGGTCGATCGCTACAGCGAGCGGCGCGAGACCGCCGAAGCGCTTTCGAAGCGGGTCCATCAGCGCAGCATCTGAGTGAGCGCCTTGCCGAGCCGTGGAACCGCGGCGGACCGCGAAGACCGACAGTCGGACCGCTTCAGTTCGCGATCGGCCCGCCGGTGCGCGGCAGCCACACCTCGATGTTGTTCTTCGTCTCGGCCGCGCCCTGCGGCCGCAGCTTGATGGCCCAGTCCTGGCCGGTGGGCGAAGCGGCGGTCCGGATCAGGGCCTGGGCACAGGGGCGCGTCTTCTCGTCGCGGATGATCACGGTGGGCTCCGGATGTCCCGCCGGCGGGGAGCGTCCGGCCCGGCGCGAGGTGCTCAGCACGTCCTCGATGGGCGGCACCGAAGCGCCCAGCGTGCGCCAGGGCCCGCGCCAGCTGCGCGCCTTGTCGCGCAGCGCCGGGCCGTAGAGCTGGATGTAGACGACCGTGCCTTCGCAGATGTCGCCCGCGGGCGGTGGAGGCGACGCAGGCGGCACTTCGACCCCGTTCGAAGGCTCGACGCCCGGCTCGGATGCAGGCCCCGGCATGGGTCTCGCCATGGGCACTTCGACCGATGCGACCTGCGGCAGGCCCGGCCTCAGGTCCAGGAAGCGGTCGCGCAGCCACACCACCGCCGGAAAGGGCGTGGGCAAGGTGCCGCTGCAGTTCTGCTTGGAGCCGACCTGCCCGGTGTAGTCGCGCGCCCAGTAGCGCGGCGCGCAGGGCGGCGTCTGCGCCGGCTGCAGGCAGTCGATGCCGTTGCCCGCATCGAGCAAACGCGCGCAGGCCGGCGTGCGCTGCTCCAGGGGCTCGTTGGCGCAGGCCTGCTTGGCATCGTCCACGATGCGCACCGAGAGCCGGAACCTGGCCATGAAGTTGTCGCGGCCGTCGCGGCACAGCAGGTCGCCGGTGCGCAGCAGCTCGGCCGCGAGCAGCGCGGGCGCGTCGCCGCCGGTGCTGCTCGCGTGCAGGCGAGCCCAGCGCTCGGTCAGTTCCTTGAAGGAGCTGTTCTCGGCCTTCTCCGTCTCGATGCGCTGAGCACGCCAGCTGTCGATGCCCTGCCAGGCCGCGACGCCGAAGGTCGCGGCAGTGCCGATGCCGACTGAAGCGGTGACCGCGCCGGCGCGCAGCACGCGCGCCTGCAAACGGCTCATCGACCCGACGGCCGCCGCTGTGGCGCTGTCCTTGTCTTTGCCCTTGTCCTGCGCATCGCCCTTCGCGGCGGCGGCCTTCGCGGCCGCCTGCGGCTGGCCGTCATCGGGCACGAAGAGGCCGGGCGCACCCAGCGCCACCTGCTCCAGCATCTCGCCCTCGAGGCGCGCGCCGATCTCGGCGCCGAGGCGGAAATAGCTCTCCCATTGCGCCTCGTCGAAGAACTGGTCGGTGGTGGGCTGCTGCGGGAACAGCGGATTGGCGGCCTTGAAGTTGACCAGGTCCACCGGCAGCGTGGCCGACACATTGGGCTTGACCAGCACGATCTGCCCGGTCGCGCCGCTGGCGTAGCGCACCTGCGCCAGCGCCAGGCAGGCCTGGCTGTCGGGCGAGGCCAGGTCGTTGAGCGAACCGAAGGCGCCCAGGTGCGCCCAGTCGGCGCCGGCCCGCGGCTTCATGAAGGTGATCTCGGCATTGAGGTCGATGCGCGCGCGGCGGATGAGGATCTCGAGATCGCAGAAGCGGTAGTCCGGGTCGGCGCCGCAATCGGCGATCACGATCAGCGCGGCCTGCTGGCGCAGCAGCGCATAGGCGCCGGTGTTCTCGAAGTGGCCGCCGTCGCTGAGGTACCAGTTGGCGGAACTGCTGCCCGGAAAGACGCCGAAGCATTCGAGCAGCATGAAGCGCGTCTTCATCAGCAGCGGACTGCTATGCACCGCGGCGCCGCGCTGCACGATGCCGGCCTCGGCGCTGTTCCACCAGTAGCCCAGGCGCAGGCCCGCGAACACCGACAGCGCCGCGATGCCGCGCTTGGTCAGGCGCCCGAGGCCCGGGGCGAAGGCGGCGCCGGAGATCGCGGTCCACGCGCCCAGCGTGAGCGCGCCATCGCCGTGCGCCTGCGCCCAGCCCGCGCCGCCGGCCTGCATCCAGCCCTGCGGTCCGATGGTGAGAGGCAGGCTGCGGCGGTCGCGGTTGAAGAGCTTCTGCTTGGTGTCGTGCGTCTGGTTGATGCAGACGTTGGCCAGGTGCACCGGCCCGCCGTGCAGATGCGGCGCATAGTGCAGCTGGGAGATGTCGTCGTGCGGATCGACCTCGCCCACGGGCACCTGCGGCGGCTCCAGCCCCGAGACCTGGTCGGTCGGGCTCGCGCCCAGGCGCCGTGCATTGGCCGCGCCAAGGTAGCCGCGCACGATGCGCGCCTTGTAGAACATGTGCAGGGAGGAAACATTGAGGAAGGCGAAGTTGCGCCCCGTCACCCACGCATAGCTGAAGACGATGACGAAGATGGTGCCCAGCCAGACCCAGCCGCGCGAGAAGTCCAGCCCGCCGGCCGTGAAGACCGGCAGCAGCGTCGCCGCGTACACCACCCCCACCCACCAGGCCGCCAGGCAGAAGGCCAGCAGCAGCCCCAGCAGGCTCGCCAGGCTGAGCAGCAGCGTCTTGCCGATGCCCGGCGCCTGCTGCTTCTGCGACAGCAGCATCGGCAGCACGCCGCGCAGCCCGGCCGCCACCGCCAGCAAGGCGGCACCGTAGAAGGCGCGCAGGTCCTGGCTCTCGGCCGCGAGCCACCAGGCCGCGCGATCGAGCATGCCCAGCAGCACGATCAGCAGCGCGGTGTTGATCACCGAGGCGAGCCCGTCGGTGAGGTCGTTGCGCAACTGCGCGGGCGAGCGCTTCCGGCTGCGCCACAGCACCCACAGCAGCGCGACCACCCAGCACAGGGCGAAGCCCACGAAGGCCGGCGCCAGCCACAGCGGCCCACTGTAGTGGCGCACCAGCTGCGGCCCGAGCCAGCAGGCGCCGGCGGCGAGCGCGCACCACATCGCCACCTGCACCAGCATGAAGGCCGTGGACTTCTTGTCGCGCACCGACCAGTAGGCGCAGGCCAATACCACGGAGGCGATGAAAGGCCCCACCAGCGTGAACCAAAGCGTGGGCCCCTGCGTGGCCCACTGGACCAGCAGGCGCAGCGACTGCACGCCGGCCAGGTCGCTGACGCCGACCACGGAATCGGGCGGCACGCTGTTGAGATCGACCGCGCGGAACACCGAGTCCCACAGCAGCAGGTTGACCGCGGCCAGCACCATGCCGATCAGGCTGGCGGCGATCGCGATCTCGATGTGCGTGCCCAGCAGGTTGCGCAGGTAGAGGGCGCCGGCGAAGAGCGTGTCGTGCAGGCCGCCGGGGATCAGGTAGCGGCCGTTGCCGCGCAGCCACCACCCGAAGCGCGCGCGGTCGACGTCACCGAAGGCGCGCTCGATCTCGCGCACCTCGTCGGCCGACCTGGCGTTGGTGCACAGCCGTCCGAAGGTGGCGCCGATGTAGCCGCCGCCCGAGACGGTGGAGACCAGGTCGAAGCGCAGGAGTTGGCGGCGCGCGGCCAGCGACTTGAGCAGGCCGAGGCAGAAGGTGGCGCTGCGGATGCCTCCGCCCGACAGGGCCAGGCCCCAGGGCCGGCGGCCATCGTCGACGCCCCCGAGCGCTTGGCGCCGCGCGGTCACCAGCTTCTGGATGGTCTCGTCCATGCGGTTCCTCGTCGTTCGGCGTGGAATATTTCATGCCTGGACAGGGGCGGCAATGCCGCGAATGGTCTATGCCGGAACGCAGGGCGCAACGGTCAAGCTCGCGCCGACCCGCGCGAGCCGGGACGGCGGTCCGATCCGAACCGAGACAGAAGCTAGCGGCGCGCCTTGCGCCGCTCCTGCGCCCGCCGCACCTGCCGGCTTTGCGACGCCTCTTCGCTGCGGCGCTCGCGCTCGCGCTTCGAGTCGCGCCGGCGCTTCGACAGCCAGCGCGCGAGCAGGAAGCTCGCAGCGCTGGTCACGATCAGAACGAAGATGCCCACCGGGCCGAAATCCGTCATGCGAAAGCGCCCTCAGAGCACGCGCACCACGCCGGTCGGCTTGAAGCCGAGGTCGGCCGCCTTGCCCTTGCGCGCACGCGTGCCGCGTGCGTTGTTGAGCGTGCGGATCTCCAGGGTCTCCTCGCGCTCCTTGCCGCCCCGGCCGATGCCCTCGATGCGCACGCTGCGCGTATAGGCGGCGGCGCCCGCCAGGGTGTCCTTGGCGTCGAGGTCGATCAGCGTGAGGCCGCGGCCGCCCTTGGGCAGCGCCTTCATCTCGAGGATCTCGAAGGTGAGGATGCGACCGCCCGCCGAGGCGCAGGCCACGTGGGTCGCCGGCGGCATCGGCTCGGCGCCGCTCGCCCCGCCGACCAGCGAGGGCCGGCACAGCTGCTCGCCCTCGCCCACGTCGATGAAGGCCTTGCCGCCGCGCTGCCGCGAGATCATGTTCTCCACCGAGGCGATGAAGCCGTAGCCGCCCGTATTGGCCAGTAGCAGCGCGGCCCCGGAGGGTCCGGCGAAGTAGTGCGCGGGATGCGTGCCGCTCTCAAGATCGATCAGCGTCGTGATCGGCTGGCCATCGCCGCGCCCGCCCGGCAGCGAGGCCACGGCCACGCTGTACACGCGCACGCCCTTGTCCTTGGCAGTGCCGAAGACTAGCAGCGTGTCGACCGAACGGCACTCGAAGGCGCCATAGAGCGCATCGCCCGACTTGAAGCTGTACTCGGGCGCGGCGGCGCCCGCGGCGCGCTCGCTGGCCCAGCCCTTCTGTGTGCGCACCCAGCCCTTCTGCGAGACGATCACCGTCACCGGCTCGTCGACGACGCGCACTTCGGCCACTGCGCGCTTCTCGGCCTGGATCAGCGTACGGCGCGGGTCCTCGAAGCTCCTGGCATCGGCCTCGATCTCCTTCACCAGCAGGCGGCGCAGTGAGGCCGGGGTCGCCAGGATGTCTTCGAGCTTCTTCTGCTCCTCGCGCAGGCTCTTGAGCTCCTGCTCGATCTTGATGGCCTCCAGCCGCGCCAGCTGGCGCAGCCGGATCTCGAGGATGTCCTCGGCTTGGCGATCGCTGAGCTTGAAGCGTGCGATCAGCGCAGCCTTCGGGTCCTCGGCGGCGCGGATGATGGCGATCACCTCGTCGATGTTGAGCAGCACCAGCTGCCGCCCCTCGAGGATGTGGATGCGGTCCTGCACCTTGCCGAGCCGGTGGCGCGAGCGCCGCTCGACCGTGACCTCGCGGAAGGCGATCCACTCGCTGAGCATCTGGCGTAGCGACTTCTGCGTCGGCTTGCCGTCGATGCCCACCATCGTGAGGTTGATGGGCGCGGAGGTCTCGAGCGAGGTCTGCGCCAGCAGCGTGGTGATGAACTCCTCCTGGCTGATGCGCGAGGTCTTGGGCTCGAACACCAGGCGCACCGGCGCGTCCTTGCTCGACTCGTCGCGCACCACGTCCAGGACCGCGAGCACGGCCGCCTTGAGCTGGGTCTGCTCGGCCGTCAGCGCCTTCTTGCCCGCGCGCACCTTGGGGTTGGTGAGCTCCTCGATCTCCTCCAGCACCTTCTGCGTGCTGACGCCGGGGGGCAGTTCGTTGACCACCAGTTGCCATTGGCCGCGCGCGAGGTCCTCGATCTTCCAGCGCGCGCGCACCTTCAGCGAGCCGCGACCGCTGCGGTAGGCCTCGGTGATCTCGGCCGGGCTGCTGATGATCTGCGCGCCGCCGGGGTAGTCGGGGCCGGGCACCAGCGCGAACAGTTCCTCGTCGCTCAGCTTGCCGTTGGACTTGATCAGCGCGACGCAGGCATCGGCCACCTCGCGCAGGTTGTGGCTGGGGATCTCGGTGGCCAGGCCGACCGCGATGCCGCTGGCGCCGTTGAGCAGCGTGAAGGGCAGCCGCGCGGGCAGGAGGCGCGGCTCCTCGGTCGAGCCGTCGTAGTTGGGGATGAAGTCGACCGTGCCCTCGTCGATCTCGTCGAGCAGCAGGCTGGTGATGCGCGACAAGCGCGCCTCGGTGTAGCGCATGGCCGCGGCGCCATCGCCGTCGCGGCTGCCGAAGTTGCCCTGGCCGTCGACCAGCGGGTAGCGCTGCGAGAAGTCCTGCGCCATGCGTACCAGCGCGTCATAGGCCGCCTGGTCCCCATGCGGATGGAAGCGGCCCAGCACGTCGCCGACCACGCGCGCGCTCTTGACGGGCTTGGCGCCCACGGTGCCGTTGGCGCCGCCGAAGCCCAGGCCCATGCGCGACATCGAATAGAGGATGCGCCGCTGCACCGGCTTCTGGCCATCGCTGACGTCCGGCAAGGCGCGGCCCTTGACGACCGAAAGTGCGTATTCGAGGTAGGCAGTCTGTGCGTAATCGGCCAGCGTGAGGGCCCCGTCCTCTTCGGGGTTCTGGAAATCGAGGGTCGGTTGGGAATCCATTGCGAGAGACTTTGTGGGAGCGGCAAGTGTAGTGGCCGCGCCCTGCCCTTCGACGGATCAGCTCCCGCGCTTCGTGCACTGACGGCTGCACGCTCCTGCCATGAAAGGCAACGGCCGCGCCTGCGAGGAACTGCCCTCAGCGCTGCAGGGCGGCGGCCTTCATGGTTTCTTCGAAATTCGATCCGACAGCTTCAGCGGGGCGGCGCCCGCGTCCGCGTCGGCCGCCTGCGTCGCTGCCTCTGCCAGCGCCGGCAGGGCCGGCATCTCCCCCGCCGGCGAGGGCAGGTTCCCACGCCCGAGCGCGCCGCCGCGCGGTGCCGCCAGCTCCATGCGCACGCGCCCCGGCGCATTGCCGCGGCCCGTCGCCGCGGACGGCTTGAGGTAGGCGTAGAGCTGCAGCACCGTCTTCACGTAGTTCTGCGTCTCGCGGTAGTTCGGGATCTTGTTGCCCGCGCGCTGCACCGCGCCCTCGCCCGCGTTGTAGGCCGCGAGCGCGAGCTCGATGTCGCCGGGGAACATCGCGATCAGGTCGCGCAGGTAGCGCGCGCCGGCAGCGATGTTGATGTGCGGGTCGAAGAGCTTCTTCTCGATCGAGCCGCGCTTGTCGGCCCCGACGCCATAGCGCTGCGCGGTCGCAGGCATCAGCTGCATCAGACCGAGCGCGCCCTTGGGCGAGACCGCCTGCGCATCGAAGCCCGATTCGGTCGCGACCAGGGCCTGCAGCAGTTCGTAGTCGATGTCGTGTCGCTGCGCCGCTTCGCGCAGCGCCTTCTGCGCGGGCCTGTAGCTAGGCGAGGCCTCGAACAGCGCGAGCAGCGATTGAGAGGCGCGAGGCACCTTGCCGTCGATGCCGCCTGTGCGGCCGCGCGTGAGCGGGCCGATGCCCTGCGCGGTATCGAAGGCCTGGCCACCGCGGAAGAAGAGCTGGTAGCGCTCGTCGATTTTCTCGGCGGCAAAGTGGGCCACGCCCTTGTCGTCGACGTAGCCGTAGATGTCGGAGGCGTGCGCGAGCGGCAACCATGCGCACAGGGCCAGCCACAGAAGCGGGAGCCGCCACCAGCGGCCGGGAGCGTGTCGAAAGTTCATCGCCGGGCGCATTGTCGTCGATGCCCGCCGATTTCCGTGCGGGAACAGGATGACATCCCCGTCCATCCAATGGGCAACACCACGACGCCACCATGAACAAGCTCGAACCCATCAAGGACGCCGACGACGCCGCGCAGCCGACCGACATCGAGCTCGCCACCCGCGCCGCGCAAGGCGACGCCCTCGCCTTCCAGCTCATCATGCGGCGCCACAACCGGCTGCTGTTTCGCACCGGCCGCAGCATCCTGAAGGACGACGACGAAGCCCAGGATGCCTTGCAGGAGGCCTACCTGCGCGCCTGGCGCTCGCTCGGAAGCTTTCGCGCCGAAGCCCGGCTCTCGACCTGGCTGGTGCGCATCGTGGCCAACGAAGCGCTGGGACGCCTGCGCCGGCGCGGCAGCGCCCAGGTCATCGCCTTCGACACGGCCGCCGAGGCCATCGATACGCAGGAGGGCACGTGGATGCAGGCAGATCCCGACCAACAACCGGACCGTCATGCGATGCGCGGCGAGACGCGCAAGCTGATCGAGGCGGGCATCGACGCCCTGCCCGAGGTGTTCCGCACGGTCTTCGTGCTGCGCGCGGTCGAGGACCTGAGCATCGAGGAAGTGGCTGCGGCGCTCGACATCCCCGAAGCCACCGTTCGCTCACGCTTCTTCCGGGCGCGGGGCCTGCTGCGCGAAGCGCTGTCGCGCGAGATCGACGTGGCGATCGGTGACGCCTTTTCTTTCGCGGGTGTGCGTTGCGACGGGATCGTCGCGCACGTGATGGCCGTCATCGCCGATGGGCCAGCGCGCCCGACCTACTGATCCCACTTCACTGGAGACCCTCATGTCCTTCTTCCTTATGCCCACGCCCGTCGCCGCGCGACGCTTGTTCCTCGGCCGCTCGGGCCTGCTGCTGTCGGGCGCCGCAGTCGCGCTGCTGTCCGGCAATGACGCGCTGGCGGCCCAGGCCGGCGGCGACGCGGCGAGCGATGCACAGATCCTCAATTCCGCGCTCGGTTCGGAGCTCGAGGCCATCGCGGCCTACCAGCTCGGGGCCGAGAGCAAGCTGCTCGAGAAGCCCGTGCTCGACCTCGCCCTCACCTTCCAGGGGCACCACCGGGCCCATGCCGCGCTGCTCGCCGCCACGGTCGAGAAGCTCGGCGGCAAGGCCGTGAGCGCGAAGGCGAAGTACGACTTCCCGGCCTCGCAATTGAAGTCGCAGGCCGATGTGCTGCGATTTGCGGCCAAGCTGGAGCAAGGCGCGGTCAGCGCCTACCTGGGCGCGGTACCGCTCTTCGAGGACCGCGGGCTGGCCAAGGCCGCGGCCAGCATCCTCGGCGATGAGGCGATGCACTGGGCCGCGCTGCGCCAGGCGCTCGGCGAAGCCCCGGTGCCCGGGGCCTTCATGTCCTGAGGAAGCCCTTCAGACGTCGACCTCGACCTCGTCCGCGCGCAGCTCCATCAGCTCGCGCCGGGCGGCGGCCTCGCCCTTGCCCATCAGCTTGGTGATCTCGCCCTGCGTGCCCTGGAGGTCGAAGCGGCCCAGGCGCACCTGCAGCAGGCGGCGCGTATCAGGATTCAGCGTGGTCTCCCAGAGCTGCTCGGCGCTCATTTCGCCCAGGCCCTTGAAGCGGCTGATGGTCCAGGCGCCTTCGCGCACGCCGTCCTTGCGCAGCTTGTCGAGGATGGCGGTGAGTTCGCCCTCGTCGAGCGCATAGACCTTGGAGGCCGGCTTCTTGCCGCGCGCCGGTGCGTCGACGCGGAACAGCGGCGGCTTGGCGACGTACACGTTGCCGGCGTCGATGAGCTTGGGGAAGTGGCGGAAGAAGAGCGTGAGCAGCAGCACCTGGATGTGCGAGCCGTCCACGTCGGCATCAGAGAGGATGCAGATCTTCCCGTAGCGCAGGCCGGAGAGGTCGGGCGTGTCTTCCGGCCCGTGCGGGTCGACGCCGATCGCGACCGAGATGTCGTGGATCTCGGTGTTGGCGAACAAGCGATCGCGCTCCACTTCCCAGGTGTTGAGCACCTTGCCGCGCAGCGGCAGGATGGCCTGGCTCTCCTTGTCGCGGCCCATCTTGGCGCTGCCGCCGGCCGAATCGCCCTCGACCAGGAAGACCTCGTTGTGCGCCGTGTCCTTGCTCTCGCAGTCGGTCAGCTTGCCGGGCAGCACGGCCACGCCGGAGCCCTTTCGCTTCTCGACCTTCTGGCCGGCGCGCTGGCGCGTCTGCGCGGCCTTGATGGCAAGCTCGGCGAGCTTCTTGCCATAGTCGACGTGCTGGTTGAGCCACAGCTCCAGCGCGGGGCGCACGAAGCTGGAAACCAGGCGCACCGCGTCGCGCGAATTGAGGCGCTCCTTGATCTGGCCCTGGAACTGAGGGTCCAGCACCTTGGCCGAGAGCACATAGGAGGCGCGCGCGAACACGTCCTCGGGCAGCAGCTTCACGCCCTTGGGCAAGAGCGAATGCAGCTCGACGAAGCCCTTGACCGCGTTGAACAGGCCGTCGCGCAGGCCGCTTTCGTGGGTGCCGCCGGCGCTGGTGGGAATGAGGTTGACGTAGCTCTCGCGCACCGGCTGGCCTTCCTCGGTGAAGGCCACGCACCAATCGGCGCCCTCGCCCTCGGCGAAGTTGTCGGCGTTCTTGTCGGCATGGCCGGCGCCTTCGAACAACGGGATCACCGGATCGGCGTTGAGCGTCTGCATCAGGTAGTCGCGCAGGCCGCCCTTGTAGAGCCACTGCTGGGTCTCCTTGGTCTTCTCGATCACCAGCGTGACGGTGACGCCGGGCATCAGCACCGCCTTGCTGCGCAGCAGATGGGTCAGCTCGTTGACCGGCAGCACGCCGGATTCGAAGTACTTGGGATCGGGCCAGGCGCGCACCGTGGTGCCTTGGCGGCGCTCGCCGCTCTCGATCGCACGAAGCTGAAGCGGCTCCGCAACGTCGCCGCCCGCGAAGACGATGCGCGCGGCCGACCCATCGCGGAAGGAGTGGACTTCGAGCCGCTTCGACAGCGCGTTGGTCACCGACACGCCCACGCCGTGCAGGCCCCCCGAGAAACTGTAGGCGCCGCCGGCGCCCTTGTCGAACTTGCCGCCGGCATGCAAGCGGGTGAAGACCAGTTCGACCACCGGTGCCTTCTCTTCGGGATGCAGGCCGAAGGGGATGCCGCGCCCGTCGTCCTCGATACTGACCGAGGCGTCGGCGTGGAGCGTCACCTTGATCTTCTTGCCGTAGCCGGCCAGCGCCTCGTCGGCGGCGTTGTCCAGCACTTCCTGAATGATGTGCAGCGGGTTGTCGGTGCGGGTGTACATGCCCGGCCGCTGCTTGACGGGCTCGAGGCCCTTGAGGACACGGATCGAGCCTTCCGAATAGGCCGGGGGAGTCTTGCTGAGGGTCGCCATGGGGGCGGATTGTAGGGGCGGCCTTTGAAAAACCTGGATGGATATCCAGAGCAGCGCTGATGCGTGGGCCGCATCAACGTCGCTCGAAAATATCAACAATGGGCGCGGCGCCACCGGCCCATGCGCCCCCCGGCTTTTCGATACAGTCGCCGGATGCATGCCACGCCCCAGCCGCTTTCGCTCAGACAGGTCCTGTTCTGCGGCGCCATGATCGTCACGCTCTCGATGGGCATCCGCCACGGCTTCGGCCTGTGGCTGCAGCCGATCACGCAGGCGCAGGGCTGGTCGCGCCAGAGCTTCTCGCTGGCGATCGCCATCCAGAACCTCTCCTGGGGCGTGATCGGGGTCTTCGCCGGCATGCTGGCCGACAAGCTGGGCGCCTTCCGCGTGCTGGTGGCAGGCGCGGTGCTCTATGCGCTCGGATTGGCCGGCATGGCGCTGTCGCCCACGCCGCTCATGTTCGCGCTGACCGCCGGCGTGCTGATCGGCGCGGCCCAGGCCGGCACGACCTACGCGGTGATCTACGGCGTGATCGGGCGGCAGATCTCCGTGGAGCGGCGATCGTGGGCCATGGGCGTGGCCGCCGCCGCCGGCTCCTTCGGCCAGTTCCTGATGGTGCCGGTGGAGGGGCGCCTGATCGGCGGCCTCGGCTGGCAGACCGCACTGCTGGTGCTTGCCGCGATGGTGCTGATGATCGTGCCGCTCGCCTTCGGCCTGCGCGAGCCGCGGCACGGCGCGAGCCCCTTGGCCCACCGCGACCAGACCATCGCGCAGGCAACGCGCGAGGCTCTGCGCTACCCCAGCTTCGTGCTGCTGACGGCGGGCTATTTCGTCTGCGGCTTCCAGGTGGTGTTCATCGGCGTTCACCTGCCGAGCTACCTGCGCGACCGGGGGCTCTCGCCCGAAGTGGCCAGCTATGCGCTGGCGCTGGTCGGGCTGTTCAATGTCTTCGGCACGTACATCGCGGGCACGCTCGGCGCCCGGCTGGCCAAGCGCAAGCTGCTGGCGGCCATCTATCTCGGGCGCGCAGCGGCGATCGCGCTGTTCCTGCTGGTGCCGATCTCGCCGCTCACGGTGTATGTGTTCGCGAGCGTGATGGGCTTTCTCTGGCTCTCGACCGTGCCGCTGACCAGCGGCATCGTGGCCCAGATCTTCGGCGTGGCGCACCTGTCGATGCTGGGGGGCTTCGTGTTCCTGAGCCACCAGGTGGGCTCCTTCCTCGGCGTCTGGCTGGGGGGCTACCTCTACGACAGCACCGGCAGCTACGACATCGTGTGGTACATCGCGATCGCGCTCGGCGTGTTCGCGGCGCTGGTCAACCTGCCAGTCAAGGAAGGCGCGATCGCGCGCCGGCCGTCCGCCCAGCCGGCCTGAACCGCCATGCGCCCGGGCACCCGCCACCACCTCGTGCACGCCGGCTGGCTGGCCGCTGCGGCGCTGGCGCTGCTGGGCGTCTTCGGCCTCTACACGCGTCCCGCGTTCCTCGTGACGCTCGTGGACCAGCTCTGGGCCTGCTTCTGAATCACGATCTGCCGCCCTCCCCCTGGGTCGTGCGCTGGTCGCACCTGCTCGCCCCGGGTGCCACCGTGCTCGACGTGGCCTGCGGTGCGGGCCGGCACATGGCATGGTTCGCGCAGCGCGGGCATGCGGTCACGGGCGTCGATCGCGCGCCGGAGGCGATCGCCTCTGCCGCCCGCTTCGGGCAGGCCCTGCTGGGCGACATCGAGGACGGCCCGTGGCCGTTTGCGGGCCAGGCCTTCGGCGCGGTCGTGGTGACCAACTACCTGTGGCGCGCGCGACTGCCCGACATTCTTGCGGCCGTGGCCCCCGGCGGCGTGCTGCTCTACGAGACCTTCGCGGCCGGCAACGAGAGCGTCGGCAAGCCGTCTCGCCCCGACTTCCTGCTGCAGCCGGGCGAATTGCTGAGGGCCTGCGCCGGGCTGCGGGTGGTGGCCTACGAGGACGGTTTCCTGGCCAGCCCGGACCGCTTCGTGCAGCGGATCGCCGCGGTGCGCGAGCCGCGGAACGGGTCCCCCGACAAACCCACGCGCTACCCCCTCTGAAAAGCCCCGCCGGGCCAGTCAGTAGAATGACTGCCTTTCCGCAACCGACAAAGAGATCCCCTTGGAGCAACTGACAGGCAGCATCGTCGCGCTCGTCACGCCGATGCACGAAGACGGCAGCGTCGACTACCCCGCCTTGCGCCGGCTGATCGACTGGCACATCGACGAAGGCACCGACTGCGTGGGCGTCGTCGGCACCACCGGCGAATCGCCGACGGTGAACGTCGAGGAGCATTGCGAAATCATCCGGGTTTCGGTCGAGCAGTCCCGGGGCCGCGTGCCCGTGATGGCCGGCTGCGGCGCGAACTCGACGAAAGAGGCCATCGAGCTCGCCCGGTTCGCCAAGGACGTGGGCGCCGATTCGCAGTTGCAGGTGGTGCCCTACTACAACAAGCCGACGCAGGAAGGCCAGTACCGGCACTTCAAGGCCATCGCCGAGGCGGTGGGCGACCTGCCCATCGTGCTGTACAACGTGCCCGGCCGCACGGTCGCCGATATGGCGCACGACACCGTGCTGCGCCTGGCGCAGGTGCCGGGCATCGTCGGCATCAAGGAAGCCACCGGCAACATCGAGCGCGCCCAGTGGCTCATCAAGGAAGTCCCCAGGCACTTCGCCGTGTACTCGGGCGACGATCCGACCGCCGTCGCGCTGATGCTCTGCGGCGGCCAGGGCAACATCAGCGTCACGGCCAACGTCGCGCCGCGCAAGATGCACGAGTTGTGCATGGCGGCCATCGCCGGCGATGCGAAGCGCGCGATGCAGATCCAATTCGAGCTGATGCCGCTGCACCGCCATCTGTTCGTCGAGCCGAATCCCATTCCGGTGAAGTGGGCCATGGCACGGCTCGGCCTGTGCGGCGGTGCGCTGCGGCTGCCGCTCACCGAGCTCGCCGAAGACGGCCGGCCGGTGGTCGAATCCGCGCTGCGCGCCAGCGGCCTGCTCAAGAACTGATTCCATCTTTACCTGCGGTACACGAAGCCCGGCAACCTTTTGCGGGGCCGGCCGCTCTGACACAGCGCTAAACATTCCACCTTAGGAAGAAGACGAGTGAAAACCCTTTCGCGATTCGCAATGCTGGCGCTGGTCGCCAGCCTCGCCGCCTGCTCGGTCCTCGAGAGCGACAAGATCGACTACAAGAGCGCCGGCAAGGCCCCGACGCTCGAAGTGCCGCCCGACCTCACGCAGCTGTCGCGCGAGAACCGCTATGCGGTGCCCGGCAACGCGGTCTCGGCCAATGCCTACCAGGCCGGCGTCGCGAACGCGCCCGGCGTCCCGACGGCGGTTGCCAATCTCGGGGACGTGCGCATGGAGCGCTCAGGCACGCAACGTTGGATCGTGGTCAACCGTTCGCCGGAGCAGTTGTGGGACCCGATCAAGGACTTCTGGCAGGAGAGCGGCTTCCTGCTGACCACCGAGCAGCGCAACCTCGGCATCATGGAAACCGACTGGGCCGAGAACCGCGCCAAGCTGCCGCAGGACGTGATCCGCGGCACGCTGGGCAAGCTGGTCGACGCGATCTACTCCACCGGTGAGCTGGACCGCTTCCGCACCCGCATCGAACGCGGCGCCAACGGCAGCACCGAGATCTTCGTGAGCCACCGCGGCATGCAGGAGGTCTACACCAACACGCGCCAGGACCAGACCGTCTGGCAGCCGCGCCCCAGCGACCCCGAGCTCGAGACCGAGTTCCTGCGCCGCCTCATGGTGAAGCTGGGCGTTTCGCAGGAGCAGTCGAAGCTCATCGCGCAAGCCAGCGCGCCCGCCCAAACCGCACGCGTTTCCAATGTCGGCGGCCAGCCGGTGGTGCAGATCAACGAGAGCTTCGACCGCGCGTGGCGCCGCGTCGGCCTCGCACTGGATCGCACCGGCTTCACCGTCGAGGACCGCGACCGCGCCGCCGGCGTGTACTTCGTGCGCTACGTGCCGCCGAACCCGGACAAGAAGGAGCCCGGCTTCTTCGCCAAGATGTTCAGCGGCTCGGGCAAGACCGAGGCGCCGCTCAAGTTCCGCATCCTGGTCAAGGGCCAGGGCGAGACGAGCACGGTGTCGGTGCAGAACGACAGCGGCGCGGCGGAGACGTCGGCCAATGCCCAGCGCATCGTGCAGGTCATCGCCGACGACCTCAAGTAAGCCGAGCCCCGCATGCTGCGATTCCGCAGCCTGGGCAGCGGCAGCACCGGCAACGCCACGCTGGTCGAAGCCAGCAGCGGCGGACGCCGTTCGAGGCTCCTGATCGACTGCGGCTTCGGGCTCAAGCACCTCGATGCGCGGCTGGCGCGCGCCGGCCTCGCGGCCTCCGACATCGACGCGATATTCGTCACGCACGAGCACGGCGACCACATCGGCTGCGCCCGTGCACTGTCCAGGCGCGAGCGCATCCCGGTGTGGATGAGCGAGGGCACCTGGCTGGCTGCCGGTGGGCACGACTTCGAGGGAGGCCTGCGGCTTGCGCGGGACGGCATCGACATCGAGGTCGGCGACATCCTGATCCAGCCCTTCACGGTGCCGCACGATGCGCGCGAGCCGCTGCAGCTGCGCTGCAGCGACGGCGCACGCCACCTCGGCATCCTGACCGACCTCGGTCATGCGACGCCGCATGTGCTGTCACGGCTGTCGGGGCTCGATGCGCTGCTGCTCGAGTTCAACCACGACAGCGACATGCTGGCGCGCTCGGCCTATCCGCCTTTTCTCAAGCTGCGCGTGGGCGGCAACTACGGGCATCTCTCGAACGCCGCTGCCGCTGCGATCGTGCGTGCGCTGCACCATGACGGCCTGCGCCATGTGCTGGGCGCTCACCTCAGCGAGCAGAACAACCGACCGGAGCTCGTGCGCAGCGCGATGGCCGAGGCCCTCGGTGCGAGCGCGCACGAGATGCTGACGGCCAACGCTTCGGACGGCTCAGCCTGGCTGGACTTGCGGGCATAAAAAAAAGCCGCCCTCGGGGCGGCCTCTTGCGGAAGCTGGGCGCGGCATCACTGCTTGGGCGCCTCTTCCTTCTTCTTGGCTGCATCGGTGGCGGCATTTGCGGCGTCGAGCGCGGAAGACGCGCCGGGCGAAGGTGCGGGCGTCGCTGCCGAGGTGTCGGGTGCAGGGGCAGGAGCTGGAGCCGGCGTGACGGCGGCGGGCGGCGGGGTCACGACGGCCGGCGCGGACTCCTCTTTCTTGCCGCAGGCGGCAAGTGCGGCCGCAGCGATCAACGAGGCGAGCAGGACGGACTTTCTCATTACAGGGCTCCTTTGGATGAAGGTCTCGAAGAAAAAAATTCTAGACCTCTACCCTGACCAGCAAGCCCATTGCGCCGCGATTCGCGGCATTGGCTTACAAGCCCAATGTCGTTGCCGGAAATGCGGCTTTCGCATGGCGCAAGCACTCGTCCAGGCGCTCGCGCAACGCCCGCCGGCGCTCGGGATCGCGGCCGCACACGCCGCGCACGCGTTCCACGTCGACGCGCGCCAGGTACCAGTCGGGCGTCCAGATGCCGCTGGGCACCTGCGGCAGGCCGGGTCCATCGCAGGCGCGGCAATCGACGATGTGGCTCCACATGCGCCGCCACGTCACGAAGCGCGCGTGCTCGCGCTCGAAAACGTCGAAGCGCCGCGCCAGCATCACGAAGCTGCGGCCGGCCGCGGACCAGGCCTGCAAGGCCTCGGCGACGGCGCGTTCGCCCAGCGGCCAGTCGATGAAGGCCGGGTCCGCCAACACGATTTCACGCCAGTTCTCGCGCGCGGCGGCGGCCAGGGCGGCATGCAGATGCGCCTCGAAGGCGCGGCGGCCATCGAAGGCGCCTTCGGGCAATGCGTCGCCGGCGGGTATTTCATTCGGCATGCAGCCACCCCGCTTCGCACCAGTCTTCCAGCAATGCACGCGCATCCTCGCTCGCCGCCGCGAGATCCCGCGGCCCGAGTGCGCGCTGGTCCGCCAGGCGGCGCATGAGACGGGCATCGCGGCCGGAGGCGCGGAAGCTTTCGCCGTTGATGTACAGATGGCGCGCGTCATAGAGCATGCGCGTGCGGCGGTCGAGGGAGACGCTGCCCCATGTGGCCGGCAGCTCGCCCTGCTCGAACCACACGGTGGGCTTGGGCTCGGTCATCGATTCGCCGAGAGCGCGGTCAATTGCATCGGGGTCGCGCAGGGCCGCCAGCACCGCCTTGCGCGCGAAGTCCTGCAATGCGGACGGCATCTCGGCCGGCGCCGGCACGGCGGGCTGCGAAGGGTCCTTGTAGTGAACAGCGGACCCGGCCGGCGCGTCCTGCAGGCGCTCTGCCTGCGCCTCGGCGATGCGCGCCAGCAGATCGGCACCCAGCGGTGCAGCGGCGGGCGCGCGCAGTCCGATCGAATAGGTCATGCAATCGCCACCCTCCGCCACGCCGTCATGCGCATAGCGCGGCGGCAGGTAGAGCATGTCGCCGGGCTCGAGCACGAAGCTCTGTTCGGGCTCGAAGCGCGCGAGGATCTTGAGCGGCACATCGGGCTGCAGGCCGAGGTCGCGCTGCTTGCCGATGGACCAGCGCCGCCGCCCGTGCGCCTGGAGCAGGAACACGTCGTAGCTGTCGAAGTGCGGGCCGACGCCGCCGGTGTCGCTCGCATAGCTGATCATCAGATCGTCCAGCCTCGCATCGGGCACGAAACGAAACTGCTGCAGCAGCGCATGCACGCCCGGGTGGTGCAGGTCCACGCCCTGCACCAGGAGCGTCCAGGCCGCTTGCTTCGGCGAAGGCAGCGCCCGTCGCGCGAAGGGACCGTGCTTGAGCGCCCAGCCGCTCTTGCCGTGACGGATCAGCCGCGACTCCACTTCCTCGCGGGCGGCCAGCGAGAACAGCTCCTCGCGCCCGATCGATGGCACCATGCCGGGAATGGCCTGGCGCACCAGCAAAGGCTTCTTCTGCCAGTGGCGCCGCATGAACTGCGAAGCGCTGAGGCCGCCGAGCAGGGCCTGGGGTCGTTGAATCTCCATGGGAGAATTCTCGTATGGAAATCTCTGAACAATGCGTCGTCGGCCTGACCTGGACGCTCAAGGACACACTCGGCGACGTGCTGGACGTGCTCGAAGAACCGGTCGAGTTCCTGGTCGGCGGCGCCGATCTCTTCGACGCGATCGAGGCCGCGCTGCTCGGCCATGAGCCCGGGGCGCGCGTGCAGCTGCAGCTCGAGCCCGAGCAGGCCTTCGGCGACTTCAACGACCAGTTGCTCTTCCTCGAGCCCCGCTCCCTGTTCCCCGAAGGCATCGAGGAAGGCATGACCTTCGACGGCGCCGCATTGCCGGCCGGCGTGAATCCCGACATGCCCAAGGACACGATCTACACCGTGAGTGAGATCTACCCCGAGCACCTGGTGCTCGACGGCAACCATCCGCTCGCGGGCATTGCGCTGCGGCTCGATCTGACCGTGCGTTCGGTACGCGAGGCGACCGAGGAGGAAATCGGCCGCGGGACCGCCGGGACCGGTTTTTTCAAGGTATCGCCCACGACGCCGGGTAGCGGCACATTGCATTGAACGGGCGAGAAAAACGCCCGGCGACAGGCGAAAAAAAGCCGGGCTTTGCCCGGCTTTTCCTTGTGTGCCCTGCGCGCTCAAAGGCGGGAGATCTGGCCGCCGTCGATGCGCACGCGGTCGCCGATTCGCAGGTCGCCAGGGCTCGGCACGTCGAAGGAGCGGTAGGCACCGTTTTCGGTCTGGATCGAGATGCGGTAGCTCTCGTAGGCGCGCGGCGCATTCGCATTGGCTTCGATGCTGTTGCCCAGCAAGGCGCCGCCGACCACGCCCAGCGCCGTCGCTGCGGCGCGCCCGCTGCCGTGGCCGAACTGGTTGCCCACCACGCCGCCAAGGACGCCACCAGCCACGGCACCGCCGCCGCTCGGGCCGGCGCCGGAGGTCTGGCTGCGAATCACCTCGATGTTGGCGACACGGCCGTACTCGACGTACGGTGATTGCGCGGCCGGGTAGCTGGGCTGATAGGGATAGCGCGAGGTCTGGTAGACCGGCTGGGGTGCCACGCATGCGGTCAGCGCGGCAAGCGCAAGCACGGAGGCGGTGATGGAAACAAGGCGAGTTGGGATTTTCATGGTATGTACTCCTCGAAACAGGTCGGCGCGGTCCGCCGTCCATGGGCTCTAACGGATCGCACGACGCTGCGCTGACCGCGAACACATGTTGAAAGCTTCGACGCGAAGGCTATATCCCCGGTTCCGTTCTTTACCTGTGGGCAACACAGCCCCGGGACGCCAGCTTGCGCCTACACGGCCCGTTCAATGCTTGCCGGTCGAGCCGTAACCGCCTTCGCCGCGCTCGCTGGGCGGAAACTCCGCAACCACCCGGAACTGCGCCTGCACCACGGGCACGATCACCAGCTGTGCCAGCCGCTCCATCGGCTGCAGCACGAAGGCCGTGTCGCTGCGGTTCCAGGCGCTGATCTTGAGTTCGCCCTGGTAGTCGCTGTCGATCAGGCCCACCAGGTTGCCCAGCACGATGCCGTGCTTGTGGCCCAGGCCCGAGCGCGGCAGGATCAGCGCCGCATAGCCGGGGTCGGCCAGGTGGATCGCGATGCCGGTGCCCACCAGTTGCCAGGCGTTGGGCGCCAGCGTGATGGGCGCATCCAGGCAGGCGCGCAGGTCGAGGCCGGCACTGCCGGGGGTGGCATAGGCAGGAAGCTGGTCCTGCATACGGGGATCGAGAATTCGGACGTCGACGTTCACTTCGGGTTGCGCTTTCGTTGCTGTTGCTGTTGCAGTTGCTGTTGTCGTTCCGCGGCTTGTTGGAGCCATTGCTTCCAGCTCTCCACGCCCGGCGGGAAGACCAGGTGCCTGAGCTTGTAGGCCAGCCACAGGCCGCCGGCGAACAGGGCGATGACGATGCTCGGGGATGCCTTGGCCGCCAGCAGCACCAGCAAGGCCAGCAGCCAGGCGATGCCCAGCCCCTTGAGCAGGTTGCGGCCTAGGCCGGCGCGGGCGGCTGCCTGGGGTGCGTCGTTTTGCGGCTGACGGGCAGGCTGCACCTCGTGCTGCGGCGTCATGCCGGCATCGAGCACATGCTCGCCCTCCTGGGGCTGGCCGCGGGGCTGTGCGGCCTGCGCAGTGAGGCGCTCGACGTAGCGCGCGAAATCGCCGTCGGGCGGCGTGTTCCATTGCGGATTCATCACGCACGCCCGGGCGGGAGCCGCGCCGCGATTTCGGTCACCAGCTCGCGTGCCAGCGCCAGCTTGGGCGCGCGCGGCAGCTCGCGCACGCCATGGGCGTCGACGAGCAGCAGGCTGTTGTGGTCCTGCCCGAAAGTGAGCGGGCCGATGTTGCCCACCAGCAAGGGAATCCCCTTTCGCTCGCGCTTGGCCTTGGCATGCGCGACCAGGTTCTCGCTCTCGGCGGCGAAGCCGACGCAGAAGAGCTTGCCGGCCCTGGCGCGCTCGCCCTGCGCGATGCTCTGCAGGATGTCGGGGTTCTCGACGAAGTGAAGCACGGGCACTTGGCCGCTGCCATCTTTCTTGATCTTCTGCTCGCTCTGCGAGGCCGGCCGCCAGTCGGCCACCGCGGCCGTGGCGATGAACACCGACGCGCTCTGCGCGGCCCCCTGGCTGGCCTCCAGCATCTCCCGCGCCGACTGCACGTCGATGCGGGCGACGCCGCGCGGCGTGGGCAGATGCACCGGCCCCGCCACCAGCGTGACCTCGGCGCCCGCCTCGCGCGCGGCCCGCGCGATCGCGAAGCCCATCTTGCCCGAGGAGTGGTTGGTGATGCCGCGGATCGGGTCCAGCGCCTCGAAGGTCGGCCCGGCCGTGACCACCACCTGCTGCCCGGCCAGCACCTTGGGTTGAAACTGGGCCACGATCTCCTCGAACAACTGCAGGGGTTCGAGCATGCGTCCGTCGCCGGTCTCGCCGCAGGCCTGCCAGCCGTTGCCGACGCCCAGCACGCGGGCGCCGTCGGCGTCGACCTGGCGCAGGTTGCGCTGGGTCGCGGGATGAACCCACATTTCGCGGTTCATGGCCGGCGCGATCAGCAGCGGCACGCGGTCCAGGGGCCGCGCGAGGCACAGCAGGCTGAGCAGTTCGTCGGAGCGCCCCTGCACCAGCCGCGCGATGAAGTCCGCGCTGGCGGGCGCCAGCACGATCGCGTCGGCCTCGCGGCTCAGATTGATGTGGGGCATGTTGTTGGGCTCGCGTGCATCCCACTGCGAGGTGTAGACCGGCCGGCCGGACAGCGCCTGCATCGTGACCGGCGTCATGAACTGGGTCGCAGCCTCCGTCATCACCACCTGAACGATGGCGCCGGCCTTCACCAGCAGCCGGCACAGCTCCGCCGACTTGTAGCAGGCGATGCCGCCGGTGAGGCCCAGGACGATGTGTTTGCCGGCGAGGTCTTGCATAGGCGCGTATTGTTGCTCACCCTCCGGTTTCCCCTTCGCGTGTTCGTCGCCTCATCTCAGGGGCGCGGGGGGCCCCGCACAGGAAAGACCTCGCCGACGATCCGCCGGAGGGCCGCACCTATAATTCGAATTTCCCACTGCCCGGACCTGCACGTTCGGAAATGGCATGACCAAATTCGTCTTCGTCACCGGTGGTGTGGTGTCTTCCCTGGGCAAGGGAATTGCCTCCGCATCGCTGGCCGCACTCCTCGAGTCGCGCGGCCTCAAAGTCACCCTCATCAAGCTGGACCCCTACATCAATGTCGACCCCGGCACGATGTCGCCCTTCCAGCACGGCGAAGTCTTCGTCACCGACGACGGCGCCGAGACCGACCTCGATCTCGGCCACTACGAGCGCTTCATCACGACGCGCATGCGCAAGGCCAACAACTTCACCACCGGTCAGATCTACAAGACCGTGCTCGAGAAGGAGCGCCGCGGCGACTACCTCGGCAAGACGGTCCAGGTGATCCCGCACATCACCAACGAGATCCAGGAATACGTCAAACGCGGCGCTGGCATCGGCACGCCGCACGAGGTGGACGTGGCGATCGTCGAGATCGGCGGCACCGTCGGCGACATCGAATCCCTGCCCTTCCTCGAGGCCGTGCGCCAGATGAGCCTGCGCATGGGCCCCAACAACTCGGCCTTCGTGCACCTGAGCTACGTGCCCTGGATCGCGGCGGCCGGCGAGCTCAAGACCAAGCCCACCCAGCACACGGCACAGAAACTGCGCGAGATCGGAATCCAGGCCGACGCCCTCCTGTGCCGCGCCGACCGGCCCATCCCCGACGACGAGCGCGCCAAGATCTCGCTCTTCTCCAACGTGCCCGAGTGGGGCGTGATCTCGATGTGGGACGTGGACACCATCTACAAGGTCCCGCGCATGCTGCACGAGCAGGGCCTGGACGGACTGATCTGCGACAAGCTGCGCATCAACACCCCGCCGGCCAAGCTCAAGCGCTGGGACGACCTGGTCTACGAGGTGGAGCATCCGCAGAAGGAAGTGACCATCGCGATGGTCGGCAAGTACGTCGACCTGTCCGACAGCTACAAGTCGCTCAACGAGGCGCTGCGGCATGCCGGCATGAAGAACCATGCGCGCGTGAAGATCGAGTACATCGACTCCGAAACGATCTCGCCGCAGGACGTGGCCCGGCTCGGCAAGTACGACGCCATCCTGGTGCCCGGTGGCTTCGGCCAGCGCGGCGTGGAAGGCAAGATCGCAGCGGCTCGATTCGCCCGCGAGACCAAGGTCCCTTACCTGGGCATCTGCCTGGGCATGCAGGTCGCGACCATCGAATACGCACGCAATGTCGCAGGCCTCAAGAACGCGAACAGCACCGAGTTCGACCCCGACACCAGTTGCCCCGTGATCGCCCTGATCACCGAATGGAAGGACCGCGACGGCACCATCAAGCTGCGCGACGAGAAGTCCGATCTCGGCGGCACCATGCGCCTGGGCGCGCAGAGTTCCGACGTGGCGCCCGGCACGCTCGCGCACAGCATCTACGGCGACGTGGTGACCGAGCGGCATCGCCACCGCTACGAAGCCAATGTCAATTACCTCGACGAGCTGCGCCGCGCCGGCCTGGTGATCTCGGCCTTGACGCAGCGCGAGCACCTGACCGAGATCGTCGAACTGCCGCAGGACGTGCACCCCTGGTTCATCGGCGTGCAGTTCCACCCCGAGTTCAAGTCCACGCCGTGGAGCGGCCACCCCTTGTTCAACGCCTTCATCAAGGCGGCGCTCGAACATCAGGGCGCGGACAAGCAGGCGCTGAAGGTGGTTGCATGAACGGCGCCGCATTGCACCAGGCTGCGAAGGCCCCCTGGCTGGCCAAACAGCGCACGAAGCGGCAGGCGCGGGGGAATCCATGAAGCTCTGCGGATTCGACGTCGGGCTGGACAAGCCCTTCTTCCTGATCGCCGGCCCCTGCGTGGTGGAGTCCGAGCAGCTGCAGATGGACACGGCCGGCACGCTGAAGGAAATCACCTCCGCGCTCGGCATCCCCTTCATTTTCAAGAGCAGCTTCGACAAGGCCAACCGCTCCTCGGGCACCAGCTTCCGCGGCCCGGGGCGTGACAAGGGCCTGGAGATCCTGGCCAAGGTCAAGCGCGAGCTGGGCCTGCCGGTGCTGACCGACGTGCACACCGAAGAGGACATCACGGCCGCCGCGCTGGTGGTGGACGTACTGCAGACACCGGCCTTCCTGTGCCGGCAGACCGACTTCATCCGTGCCGCCGCGCAGTCGGGCAAGCCGGTCAACATCAAGAAGGGGCAGTTCCTCGCGCCGCACGACATGAAGAACGTGATCGACAAGGCGCGCGCTGCCGCCAAGGAAATGGGCCTGCCCGAAGACAGCTTCATGGCCTGCGAGCGCGGCGCCAGCTTCGGCTACAACAACCTGGTGTCGGACATGCGCTCGCTGGCGATCATGCGCGAGACCGGTTCGCCGGTGGTGTTCGATGCCACGCATTCGGTGCAACTGCCGGGCGGCCAGGGCACCAGCTCGGGCGGCCAGCGCGAGATGGTGCCCGTGCTCTCGCGCGCCGCTGTCGCAGTGGGCGTGGCAGGCCTCTTCATGGAAACGCATCCCGATCCCGCCAATGCCTTGAGCGACGGACCGAACGCCGTGCCGCTTCGGCACATGAAGGCGCTGCTCGAAACGCTGCTCGCGCTCGACACCGTCACCAAGAAAAACGCATTCCTGGAGAACGCCTTTCAATGAGCAACGCAAAGCCGATTCAAGCTGCGAACGCCCCCTCGGGGAGCAGCGCGTACACGTCAGCGATCCGCGTGGAGGCCAGATGAGCGCCTACATCATCGCCCACGTCGAAGTCACCAATCCGACGCAGTACGAGGAGTACAAGAAATGGTCTTCCGAGGCCATGAAGGCGCACGGCGCCGAAGTCTGCGTGCGCGGCGGCAAGGTCGAGGTGCTCGAGGGCGACTGGAACCCGCAGCGCCTCGTGCTGCTCAAGTTCCCGAGCATGGAGGCCGCGAATAAGTTCTATGCCTCGCCCGAATACGGTAAAGCGCGCGAAGCGCGTGCCGGAGCTGCCATCATGCGAATGGTCGTCGTCGAAGGCGTCGCCTGACGGCTTTCCTTTCCGCCTCCTGGCGGCGAAGGTTTGATGCGCAAGAACTGAAACTGATTTTCGAAGAGAGAAGGTAACAAGCAATGAGTGCAATCGTTGACATCGTCGGCCGCGAGATCCTCGACAGCCGCGGCAATCCCACCGTCGAATGCGACGTGCTGCTCGAATCGGGCACCATGGGCCGCGCTGCCGTCCCCTCGGGCGCCTCCACCGGTTCGCGCGAGGCGATCGAGCTGCGTGACGGCGACAAGAGCCGCTACCTTGGCAAGGGCGTGCTCAAGGCCGTCGAGAACATCAACACCGAGATTTCCGAGGCCGTGCTGGGCCTCGATGCCAGCGAGCAGGCCTTCCTGGACCGCACGCTCAACGACCTCGACGGCAGCGACAACAAGGGCCGCCTGGGCGCCAACGCGACCCTGGCCGTCTCCATGGCCGTGGCCCGCGCCGCGGCCGAAGAGTCGGGCCTTCCGCTGTACCGCTATTTCGGCGGCATGGGCGGCATGCAGCTGCCGGTGCCGATGATGAACGTCATCAACGGCGGCGCGCACGCCAACAACAGCCTGGACCTGCAGGAATTCATGATCATTCCGGTCGGCGCCCCCAGCTTTCGCGAGGCCGTGCGCTACGGCGCCGAGGTCTTCCATGCCCTCAAGAAGATCCTGAACGACCGCGGCATCAGCACGGCCGTGGGCGACGAGGGCGGCTTCGCGCCCAGCGTCGAGAACCACGAGGCCGCGATCCAGCTCATCCTGGAAGCCATCGACAAGGCCGGCTATGTCGCCGGCACGCAGATCGCGCTGGGCCTGGACTGCGCCGCCAGCGAGTTCTACAAGGACGGCCACTACGTGCTGGCCGGCGAGAACCTCACGCTGTCGGCCGGCAACTGGGCCGACATGCTGGCGACCTGGGTCGACAAGTACCCCATCATCAGCATCGAGGACGGCATGCACGAAGGCGACTGGGACGGCTGGAAGCTGCTGACCGAACGCCTCGGCAAGCGCGTGCAACTGGTGGGCGACGACCTGTTCGTCACCAACACCAAGATCCTGCAGGAAGGCATCGACAAGGGCATCGCCAACTCGATCCTCATCAAGATCAACCAGATCGGCACCCTGACCGAGACCTTCGCCGCCATCGAGATGGCCAAGCGTGCCGGCTACACCGCGGTGATCAGCCACCGCTCGGGCGAGACCGAGGACTCCACCATCGCCGACATCGCGGTGGGCACCAATGCCGGCCAGATCAAGACCGGGTCGCTGTCGCGCTCGGACCGCATCGCCAAGTACAACCAGCTGCTGCGCATCGAGGAGGACCTCGGCGACGTCGCCAGCTACCCCGGGCGCGCTGCCTTCTACAACCTGCGCTGATCTGCGGGACGGAGCACCATGCGTTCGCGCATCGTTCCGATCATCCTGGTCCTGCTGCTGCTGATCCTGCAGTGGCAGTTGTGGACCGGGCGTGGCAGCGTGCGCGACGTGGCGCAGCTGAAGGACAAGCTGGCCGAGCAGAAGGACGCCAACGCGAAGGCGGCCATCGCCAACGATCGGCTCAACTCCGAAGTCAACGACCTCAAGCAGGGGCTGGAGATGGTCGAGGAGCGCGCGCGCCAGGAGCTCGGCATGGTCAAGCCCAACGAAGTGTTCGTGCAGATCACGCACTGACGATTTCCATGACCCCAGCCCTGCCGGCCGGCTGCGTGATCGCGCTGATCGGCGCCGATGACAGCGGCAAAGCCAGGCTCGCCGAGGCGCTCGCACAGCGGCTTGCGCAGCGCGGCATCGCCGCCAGCCTGGTGGTCGAACCCCTGCCAGGTCGCGCGTTCGATGCCGGCACGCTCCAGGCACTGGGATGCGCCCTCATCCTGCTCATCGCACCTGCATCGCCAACGCCGATGGACGACATGCTGCGCCAGGCGCTGATGGACGCGAAGCTCGGCTTCGCGGTCGTCCATGGCGAAGGCGGGGAACAGCTGGCGAACGCGTGGAATGCCATCAACGCCGCGGCCGATTCCGATGGCGGCCGCCGTGCTGCACCGGAGGGCGCCGGCAGCTGGTCATGGGCCTGCGAGAAGTGCTCCGATCCTGCCTGCGAGCACCGGTTGTTCAGCGATCTCGTCGCCAGGCGCTCGTCATAACTCATCCAAGCCATGCAGCCATTCCGACTCCGCGCCGCCGCCCTGCTGTGGGCCCTGCTGTCTTCCGCCACGGCCTGGGCCGCGCCCGCCCAGGCGACGATCGACAACGAGACCCATGCGACCGCCTGCGCCGAAGAGGACAACGTCTCGCTCAACTTGAGCGGCAAGGCCATCCGCCGCTTCCGCGTGGAGGCGCTGCCGCCCGCCTACCTGGACACCATCGAGCAGGACCGCACGGCGCCTGATTTCTCGGGCTGCAACTTCGACGGCGGCACGCATCCGACCGATCCGCGCTACGGCTTCAAGGAGCGGCGCGCGGTGCTGCACGACGGCCCGCGATGGCAGATCGTGGGCATCACCCTGCCCTCCTTCTGGCGGCCCGAGCGGGTGCCGATCCGCGTGGACGGACGTCCGGATCGCGGCTTCCACATGATCCAGGTCTTTGCCAAGACCGCCGCCAAGCCGCTGGAGGCCCTCGTGATGTACCCCGCCGACGGCTACTGGCGCATCAAGCCCCTGCCCGCGCCGCGCTTCGGCGATGGCGTGTACGGCTCCTCTTTCGTCATGGGCCCGGTCGAGCAGGCAGGCAGGCCGATGGCACGCATCGCATCGATCGCGATCGAGACAAAGCCGCTGGTCTTCAAGCTGCGATTCGCGAACGGCGGCGAGGCCAAGGTCGAGGTGCGCGAGATCAGCGAGGCCCGCACAACGCTCGACGTGGCCATGAAGCCGGGCCGCGGCCATGGCCCGCGCTTCGCGGTGCTGCGCTCGATGTATGTCGCGCCGGACAACGCGGACATGAGCGAAGTGGCATGGCGGGCCACGCCGGACGCCGCCGAGGCGCGCAAGCCGCTGCCCGAGATCCGCACGCTGGACGCGGCCGACGTTCGCTTCGGCCGGAGCATTCCCTCGCGCCACAACACCAGCGCGCCCGACATTCGCTTCGGCGGCTTCGCGGCGGGTCCGCGCTGACGCGCGCTATTGCATCACCGAGCTTGCCGGCAACTGGTCGCCCGGCGCGGTGAAGATCTGCGCGGCATCCACCGCATCGAAGCGGTACTGCTTGCCGCAGAAATCGCACCCCACCTCGATGTCGCCGCGCTCCACGAGGATGGACTCGGCCTCCTCCTGGCCCAGCCCGCGGATCATCTGCGCCACGCGCTCGCGCCCGCAGGTGCAGGCGAAGTGCGGGCCCAGCATGCCGGTCTGCGGCTCGAAGCGCAGCAGCTTCTCTTCCCAGAACAGGCGTCGCAGGATGGTCTCCACGTCCAGCGTGAGCAGCTCCTCGCGCGTCAGGCTGGAGGCGAGGATGGCGATGCGGTTGTAGTCCTCGTTGTGGCCGATCTGGTCCACGCTGATCGGGTCGCCCGCGCCGCGGCCGGCGCCCTCCAGGTTGGCTTCGCCCTTGACCGGCAGGCGCTGGATCAGCAGGCCGGCTGCCACCCGGTCGTCGGCCGCGAGCACCAACGTGGTGTCGAGCTGCTCGCTTTGCAGCATGTAGTGCTGCAGCACCTGGTTGAGCCGCTCGAGCTTGCGCCCGTGCGCGTCGACCAGCGGCACCACGCCCTGGTAGGGCTGCTGGCCCGGGAGCTTGTCCTTGGGATCGAGCGTGATCGCGCAGCGGCCCTTGCCGCTCGCGTTGACCATCCCGGAAAGATGCGCATTGGGATCGAGCGCGCCCACCACCTTGGCGGTGGCGCGCAGGCTGAGGTCGGGCTTGACCTCGGCCACCGCGACCTTGACCGGTCCGTCGCCGAAGATCTGCAGGATCAGCGCGCCGTTGAACTTGATGTTCGCCTGCATCAGCGTGGCCGCTGCCGTCATCTCGCCGAGCAGTTCGGCCACGGATGCGGGATAAGCGCCGGTGGCGGTGTTCGACGCGCGCCGCGCCAGGATCTCTTGCCAGGCGTCGGTCAGGCGCACGATCATGCCGCGCACGGGCAGGCCGTCGAAAAGGAACTTGTGCAACTCGCTCAAGGCAGTCTTCCCGATCGGCTTCTCATCCGATCTTCTTCAGGCCCTTCGCGAAGCGGCGGGCGTTTTCCACATAGTGATCGGCGTTCTTCCGAAGCCGATCGGCAGCGGCATCGTCGAGTGTGCGCACCACCTTGGCGGGCGCGCCGATGATCAGCGAGTTGTCGGGAAACTCCTTGCCCTCGGTGACGACGCTGCCGGCGCCGACGATGCAATTGCGGCCGATCCTCGCGTTATTCAAGACCACCGCGCCGATGCCGATGAGCGAGTTGTCGCCCACCGTACAGCCGTGCAGCACGACGTGGTGGCCCACCGTCACGTTCTCGCCGATGGTGAGCGGCACGCCGGCGTCGGCATGCAGCATCGACAGATCCTGGATGTTGCTGTTGCGCCCGATGGTCAGTGTGTCGCTGTCGCCGCGCGCCACCACGCCGAACCAGAGGCTCGCGTTGTCCCCCATGACGACGCGGCCGATGGCCTGCGCACTGTCGGCGACATAGGCGCCCGGCCCGAGTTGCGGCGCCACGCCGTCGAGTTCGTAGAGGGCCATCTCGAGTCTCCTGGGGTGCAAAACTAGAATTGTAGGGATGCAGCACCCCCGCCTCGATGCCCTGGCCGCGCTGCGCCTCACCGACCCCGAGCAGAAGGTGGCGGCGACCCACGCCGCCGCGGCGCGGATGCGGGCCCATCCGGCGCCCGCCGCGCCGGTGCGCACCGACGGCGACGAGGCCGGCGTGCCCGGCCGCCCGGAACGCCCGCTGCGCGTGGCCGCCACCGCGGTGGAGAAGCGATCGCCCTTCACGCCCGAGGGCCGGGCGGCGCTGGTCCATTCGATCTGCCACATCGAATTCAACGCCATCAATCTCGCCCTCGACGCCGCCTGGCGCTTCGACGGCATGCCCGAGGCCTATTACCGCGACTGGCTGCGCGTGGCCGGCGAGGAGGCCTTGCATTTCACCCTGCTGCACGAGCACCTGCGCGGCATGGGCTGGCGCTACGGCGACTTCAGCGGCCACGACGGCCTCTGGACCATGTGCGAGAAGACCCGGCACGACGTGCTGGCGCGCATGGCACTGGTGCCGCGCACGCTGGAGGCACGCGGACTGGATGCGACCCCCTTGATCCAGGCCAAGCTGCGCCGCGTGAACACGCCGGATGCGACCAAGGCCTGTGAGATCCTGGACATCATCCTGCGCGACGAGATCGGCCATGTGGGCATCGGCAACCGCTGGTACCGCTGGCTGTGCGAGCGCGAGGGGCTGGACCCGATCGCGCACTACCGCGTGCTCTACCGCCGCCACGAAGCGCCGCGCCTGCGCGCGCCGTTCAACCTGGAGGCGCGGGCACAAGCCGGCTTCACGAACGAGGAACTCGAGGCGCTGCGCGAAGACTAGCGAAGCGGCGGAAATCGGACATTCGGCGAAGCGGCCGCGCTTCAGTCGGACTTGATGCCCGCCGCCTTCACGATGCGCGCGTTGCTCTCGTACTCCTCGGCGATCTCGTCGGCAAAGGCCTCCGCGCTGCCGCCGGCGGGCACGTTATCGGTGGCTGTCATGCGGGCGCGCAGATCGGGGCTCTCCAGCGCCTTGTTGATCTCGGCGTTGTACTTGGCGATCAGGATGGAGGACGTGCGGGCGGGGGCGAACACGCCGAACACGGAACTCAGGTTGGCGGCAGGAAAGCCCAGCTCGGCCAGCGTCGGCACCTTCGGCAGGCTTTGCAAGCGCTGCGGCGCGCCCACCGCGAGCGGGCGCAGCTTGCCCGAGCGTATATGCGGCGCCACCGTCGGCCCGGCGTTGATCGACAGGATCTCGAACTGGCCGCCCAGCGCATCGTTCATCTGCTGCGCCCCACCCCGGTAGGGCACATGAGTGATGTCCACGTGCGCCGCGCTGCGCAACTGCTCGAGCACGATGTGGCCGAGCGAGGCCTGACCCGAGGTGGCCCAGCGCACCGCGCCCGGGCGGGCCCGCGCGTCGTCCATCAGCGTACGGAAATCGCGCGTGCCCGTGGCCTCCGTGGCCAGCAGCAGCACCGGCGAGTACATGACCCTCGCCACCGGCGCGATGTCCTTCAGGGGGTCGAAGGGCGACTTGCCGAGGTGCGGGTTCAGCACCAGCGGACTGATGGCCGCGAAGCCGAGCGTCGCGCCGTCGGGTGCGGCCTTGGCGACCGCGTCCATGCCGATGGTGCCGCTGGCGCCCGCCTTGTTCTCGACCACCACCGCGCTGCCCAGCTGCGCGCTCAGTTTCTCGGCCAGCGCGCGCGCCAGCACGTCGCTGATGCCACCGTTCGGATACGCGACGATCATGCGGATGGTCTTGGGCACGGCCTGCGCATGCGCGGCCGCGACGGCGAGGCTGCAGGCCACGCCCACCAGCCAGCTGCGGACGCGAGGGGGAAGCTTCCGTGTCATCACTTCTTTCCTTGTCGGCTTCATTCGTGCATGCATGCGTCATCCGCGCGGATGGTGCTTGGCGTGCAATTGTTTCAGGCGCTCGCGCGCGACGTGCGTGTAGATGGTGGTGGTCGAGATGTCCGCATGGCCAAGCAGCAGTTGCACCGCCCGCAGGTCGGCGCCGTGGTTGAGCAGGTGCGTGGCGAAGGCGTGGCGCAGCGTATGCGGCGAGAGGGGCACATGGATGTCCGCCGCCTGCGCGTGCTTCTTGACGATGATCCAGAACATCACGCGCGTCATTCCCGCGCCGCGTGCGGTGACGAAGAGGTCGGCCGTCTGCTGGCCGTCGAGAATGGCGGGCCGCGACTCGCGCAGGTAGCGTTCGATCCAGCGGCGGGCCTCGCCGCCGAAAGGCACGAGCCTTTCCTTGCTGCCCTTGCCGAGCACGCGCAGCACGCCGTCGTTGAGGCTCAGCTCGAACACCCTGAGCGCCACCAGTTCGCTCACGCGCAGCCCGCTGGCGTACATCAGCTCGAGCATCGCGCGGTCGCGCAAGCCCAGCGGCGTGTCGATGTCCGGCGCGGAAAGCAGGTCTTCCACCTGCTTCTCCGAAAGCATCTTGATGGCGCGCGGCGCCTGCCTGGCGGGCACCAGGCGCAGGCTGGGATCGGCGCCGATGCGCCGCTCGCGCAGGGCCCATCGGAAATAGCGCTTGAACACCGTGAGCCGGCGATTGGCCGAGGTCGCCTTGCCCCGGGCCGTCAGCCGCGCGCCCATGTAGGCCTGCAGGTCGCTTTCGCGCGCGGCGTCCAGCGCCCGCCCGCCGTCCTGGGCATGGAGCCACTGCGCGAACAGCGCGAGATCGCGCCGGTAGGCCGCCAGCGTGTTCTTCGACAGGCCATCCTCGAGCCAGAGCGCATCGATGAAGTCGTCGATGCCCAGCGGGGCGAGGGGCGCGTCGAGGTGTGTATCGAGGGCCGCGGTCATGGGACCGCAAGATAGCAAAGAAAAAGCCGCCCGTGGCGGGCGGCTTCGGATGTCACCAGGGACCGATCAGTCCAGCGTGAGCTTCTGCTTCACCACCACCTGCTTGTAGATCGCGTACTCGGCCTTGATCTGCTCGGCGAACTGCTCGGGCGAGTTGGCCACGATCAGCGAACCGGTGTCCTCGATGCGCTTGCGAACCGCCGGGTCCTCGACCGATTTCTTCACACCCGCATTGATCTTGTCGACCACCTCCTTCGGCAGGCCCTTGGGTCCGAGGATGCCGTAGTAGGCCATGCGGTTCACTGGCTCCAGCCCCACTTCCTTGAAGGTCGGCACGTTCGGCAGGTCCTTCAGCCGCTGCGGCGCCGCGACCACGATCGGCACCAGCTTGCCGGCCTTGATGAAGGGCAGCGCCGAGGGAATGTTGTCGAAGATGATCGGCACCTGCCCCGCCACCGTGTCGTTCAGTGCCGGGCCGGCGCCGCGGTAGGGGATGTGGGTCACGAAGGTGTTGGTCAGGCTCTTGTAGAGCTCCATCAGCAGGTGGCCGATGCCGCCGGTGCCCGAAGAAGCGTAGGAGTACTTGCCCGGGTGCTTCTTGATCTCGGCCACGAACTCGGCATAGTTCTTGGCCGGGAAGCCCGGATGCACCGCGATGATGTTCGGCGTGGCCGCGATGTTGATGATCGGCGTGAAGTCGTTGATCGGGTCGTAGGGCACCTTCGGGTTGATGGCCGGGTTGGCCGCCGTGCTCGACACCGTCGCCACGCCGAGCCTGTAGCCGTCGGGCGTCGCGCGTGCGGTCTCGGCCGCGCCCACGATGCCGCCGCCGCCGGCCTTGTTGATCACCACGACGCTCTGGCCCAGCTGCTTGCTCAGCGGCTCGGCGATCACGCGGGCCACGATGTCGGTGGTGCCGCCGGGGGCGAAGGGCACCTGCAGCTCGATGGGCTTGTTGGGATAGCCCTGCGCCCAGGCGGGGCCGGCGATCAGCGCCAGCGCGGCGGCGCCGGCGAGTGCATTCCATTGACGACGTTGCATGAAGAAGGCTCCTGGAGAACGAAAAATCGAAAGGAGGGATGCTAACGGCTTCGCTCGCGCCCCACTTCGTGGATAACCCATGGAAAGACGCCGCAACGGCGCCTACGTCGCGGGCCTTGGTGACGCTGTCCACCCTGCTGCGCGTTGCGAGCCTTCCCTTTGCACTTTCGCTGTCCCGGTAGGCGTGCACGCAGACGCGTGCGGCTACCATCTCGCCGATGCGCTTCCTGCTGGTCCTCGCCGCGGCATCGCTTGCGCCGGTGGTGCAGGCGCAGGTGTACACCCGCTACCAGGGCGACTGGCAGGGATCGTTCCTGCTTTACGTGACGCAGCAGGACACCGGCGCGCAGGGCCCGCCCGCGGTTCACGACGGCAGCCTGCAGATCGCCGACGACGGCAGCGTGCGCGGCCGCTTGCCCGACGCCGCCTGCACCCTGAGCGGCTCCAGCACCGACTTCGTCTCGACAGCCAATGCCTCGCTCGAGCTCGACATGAGCGGCTGCAAGGACGCCCGCTTCAACGGCCACTTCGCCGGCAGGCTGATCAACAACCCCGCCCTCAAGTACGCCTCGCTGCGGCTGAGCTCGATGCGTTCGCTCGACAACGGCACGGCGCAGGTGTCGGCGATCCTGCGGCGCTGAGCGCTACGCCCCCTCGCCGAGCGCCCATTCGACGTGCTCGCGCACCAGCGCGCTGGAATGCTCGCGCCGCGTGGCCAAGGCGGCGCGCGCCTCCACCTGCCCGGCGCGCAGTGCGTTGCCCAGCGCCACCGCGATATTGCGCAGCCAGCGCTCGTGCCCGATGCGGCGGATCGGGCTGCCTTCGGTGAAGCGCAGGAACTCCGCCTCGTTCCATGCGAAGAGCTCGCGGAGCTGGCGGCCGGTCAGCCCGTCGCGCGCGTCGAAATCGGGCAGCGCGCTCTTCTTCGCGAACTTGTTCCAGGGGCAGATCAGCTGGCAGTCGTCGCAGCCGTAGATGCGATTGCCGATCAGCGGCCGCAGCTCGCGCGGGATCGGCCCGGCATGTTCGATGGTCAGGTAGGAAATACAGCGCCGCGCATCGAGCCGGTGGGGTGCGACGATGGCGCGCGTCGGGCAGACCTCGATGCAGGCACCGCAGCTGCCGCAATGCGCGCTGGCCGGCGCGCTGGCCGGCAGGGGCATGTCGACGTAGATCTCCCCCAGGAAGAACATCGAGCCGGCCTCGCGGTCCAGCACCAGCGTGTGCTTGCCGCGCCAGCCCTGGCCGCTGCGCGAGGCGAGCTCGGCCTCGAGCACCGGCGCCGAATCGGTGAAGACCCGATGGCCGAAGGGGCCGACTTCCTCGCCGATGCGATCGGCCAGCTTCTGCAGGCGCGCGCGCATCACCTTGTGGTAGTCGCGGCCCCGGGCATAGAGCGAGACGATGGCCTCGCCCGGTCGCCGCAGCCGGTCGAACTCGATGGCCTGCCAATCGCCGGGCGTGTCGCGCGGCAGGTAATCCATCCGCGCGGTGATCACCGACACGGTGCCCGGCACCAGCTCGGCCGGCCGCGCGCGGCGCGTGCCGTGCGAGGCCATGTAGTGCATCTCCCCATGGCAACCCTGCGCCAGCCATTGCGCGAGGCCTTCTTCCGCACTCGACAGATCGACACCCGCGATCCCGATTTGGGAGAATCCGAGCTCCCGGGCCCACGCCCGAATCCGACTCACGAGTTGATGGCTGCCGATCACCTGCCGATTGTAGAAACGCGAAGCCTTGTGCAGCGCTGGTCGAGCGAGGACGACTGCGATGCGCTGGCGCGCAGACTCGCGTCATCGCAAGCGCTGGGCGATGCGTTCATCGCATTGCATGGAGACCTCGGCGCCGGAAAGACCACCTTCGTTCGCCACCTGTTGCGGGCGCTGGGAATCGGCTCGCGCATCAAGAGCCCCACTTATGCGGTGGTCGAGCCCCATGAGGCGCCCGGCGGGCTCGCCATCTTCCACTTCGACTTCTATCGCTTCAGCGACCCCCACGAATGGGACGATGCCGGCTTCCGCGACATCTTCGCGGGCCCGGGCCTCAAGCTCGCGGAGTGGCCAGACAACGCTGCAGGGCGCATTCCAATTGCCGACCTTGCTATTAAAATAGAAGCAATGACCGACGATACCCGCACCGTGACCCTGCAGGCGAACACCGCGCTGGGCAAGCGCTTGCTCGAGGCGATTGCATGAAGCTCGAAGGCATGAACCGACGCGCGCTGCTGCTGCAGGGCGGCAGCCTCGCCCTGCTGCTCGGCGCGCACGAGATCGCGCGCGGCGCCACCATCGTCGCGGTGCGCGTGTGGCCTGCCAACGACTACACACGCGTCACCATCGAATCCGATGGCCGCCTGAACTCCCAGCAACTCGTGGTCGGCAACCCGCCGCGCCTGGCGGTCGACATCGAGGGCATCGACCTCAATCCGGCGCTGCGCGAGCTGGTCGGCAAGATCAGGCCCGAGGACCCGTACATCAACGGCCTGCGGGTCGGCCAGTTCGCGCCGAGCGTGGTGCGCATCGTGTTCGACCTCAAGCAGACGGTGGCGCCGCAGGTCTTCTCGCTCGCGCCGGTGGCGGCCTACCGGCACCGGCTGGTGCTGGACCTCTATCCGCAGCAAGCCATCGATCCCATGGAAGCGCTGATCGCCGAGCGCCTGCGCGACGCGCCCAAGGCGCAGGGCCGCGACAGCACCGTCGCCGGGATCGCGCCGCGCAACGCAGGCGCGTCCGGCGACACGCCCGCGCCGCTGCGTCCGGCGCCCCCGGGCGTGGACCCGCTGGGCGACCTGATGGCGCAGCAATCGATGCGTCCGGCGCCCTCCCCCGGCACGGGTACGCCGGCGCCCGCCCCCGCGCTCGTCGCGCCCGCGCAGTTGCCGCCGCTCGTGGGCACGGCGCCGGCCATGCCCGCCATGCCCCCGTCGGCGGCGGCACGCGGCAGCAGCAACGGCAACGGCGGCACCGCCACCGCGAGCCGCACCGACCGCATCATCATCGTCGCGCTCGATCCCGGCCACGGCGGCGAAGACCCGGGCGCCATCGGCCCCAACGGCACGCGCGAGAAGGACATCGTGCTGCAGGTGGCGCACCGGCTGCGCGACCGCATCAACGCCAGCAGCGTCAGCGGCAACCCGATGCGCGCGTTCCTCACGCGCGACGCCGACTTCTTCGTCCCGCTGGGCACCCGCGTGCAGAAGGCGCGCCGGGTGCAGGCCGACCTGTTCGTGAGCATCCATGCCGACGCCTTCACCACGCCAGAGGCCCGCGGCGCCAGCGTGTTCGCGCTCAGCCAGACCGGTGCCTCCAGCAGCGCCGCGCGCTGGCTCGCCAACAAGGAGAACCAGGCCGACAAGGTGGGCGGCGTGAACGTCGGTTCGCATGAGGCCCAGGTGCAGCGCGCCCTGCTCGACATGAGCACCACCGCGCAGATCAACGACAGCCTCAAGCTCGGCGGCGCGATGCTGGGCGAGATCCGGAGCATCGGCGCCCGGCTGCACAAGCCGCAGGTGGAGCAGGCCGGCTTCGCGGTGCTCAAGGCGCCCGACATTCCCAGCGTGCTGGTGGAGACCGCCTTCATCAGCAACCCGGAAGAAGAGGCCAAGCTGCGCAGCGTGGCCTACCAGGAAGACCTGGCCGATGCGTTGATGCGCGGCATCCACCGGTACTTCGCGCAGAACCCGCCGCTCGCACGCAGCCGCGAGCTGTAGGCCGTTCGACAGCGTGGCTCGATCCATTGCCGGCGCCCTCGGCCATCGCGCGCTGCGCGGTGCGCGGCGACGTCCTGCATCCTTCTCCATCATCCGGCGCTAGTCTCGCGAGATATCCAACGCCATGGCCGACACCACAGCCCCCGCGCCCCTCGTCCGCCCGGACTACCGCCTGAGCGACAGTCTCTGGGCCAGCGGCGGGTCCATCTTCCTCACCGGCACGCAGGCGCTGGTGCGGTTGATGCTGATGCAGCGCCAGCGCGATGCGGCCGCCGGCCTGGACACGCGCGGCTTCATCAGCGGCTACCGGGGTTCGCCGCTGGGCATGGTCGACCTTGCGCTGTGGAAGACCGGCAAGAAGCTCGACGAGAGCGGCATCCGCTTCCTGCCCGCGATCAACGAAGAGCTCGGCGCCACCGCGGTGCTCGGCACCCAGCGGGTCGAGGCCGATCCCGAGCGCACCTGCGCCGGCGTGTTCGCGATGTGGTACGGCAAGGGCCCGGGCGTGGACCGCGCGGGCGATGCCCTCAAGCACGGCAACGCCTACGGCGCCTCGTCCCACGGCGGCGTGCTGATGGTGGCCGGCGACGACCATGGCTGCGTGTCCTCCTCGATGCCGCACCAGAGCGACCAGGCCTTCCAGTCCTGGCATGCGCCGGTGGTCTCGCCGAGCTGTGTCGCCGAGTACCTGGAGTTCGGCCTTTACGGCTGGGCGCTGTCGCGCTTCTCCGGCAACTGGGTGGGCTTCACCGCGCTGTCGGAGATCGTGGAGAGCGCGACGACGGTCGACCTCGACCTGGTGAATGCCCGCGCCGCGACCTGGCAGGACGGCGACACGGTGCGCCGCATCACCGGCTATGCGCCGCCGCCCGACGGCCTGCACTACCGCTGGCCCGACCTGCCCTCGCTGAAGATCGAGCAACGCCTGCACGCCAAGCTCGACGCGGTGCGCGCCTTCGCTCGGGTCAACAGCATCGATCGCCTGATCGTCGAGAGCGCCGTTGCAACGGTGGGCATCGTCACCGCCGGCAAGGCGCACTACGACCTGATGGAAGTGCTGCGCAGGCTGGACGTGACCACCGAGGCGCTGGCCGTCCACGGCCTGCGCATCTACAAGCTGGGACTCACCTATCCCGTCGAGCCGACGCGCATGGGCTGCTTCATGCAAGGCCTGAAGGAAGTGCTGGTGATCGAGGAAAAGGGCCCGGTGGTGGAGGACCAGCTGCGGGCCATGTTCTACAACGCCGACGAACGCCCGGCGATCGTCGGCAAGCAGGATGCGCAAGGCAGGCCGCTGGTGAGCGCGGTCGGCGAGCTTCGGCCCTCGCGGCTGATCCAGGTCGTCGCCGACTGGCTGGCCGCGCATTTCCCCGACCTCGACCGGCGCCACCTAGTGCGCGACTTCACGCCGCCGGAGCTGCTGTCCAATGCCAGCGACAGCGTCAAGCGCCTGCCCTACTTCTGCGCCGGATGCCCGCACAACACCAGCACGCGCGTGCCCGAGGGCTCGCGTGCACAGGCCGGCATCGGCTGCCACTTCATGGCCAGCTGGATGGACCGGGAGACCGAAGGGCTGATCCAGATGGGCGGCGAAGGCGTGGACTGGGTCTCGCACGCCATGTTCACGCGCGTGCCGCACGTGTTCCAGAACCTCGGCGACGGCACCTATTACCACTCGGGCTATCTCGCGATCCGCCAGGCGGTGGCGGCGCGGGCCACGCTCACCTACAAGATCCTCTTCAACGACGCGGTGGCGATGACCGGCGGCCAGCCGGTGGACGGGATCATCAGCGTCGACGGCATCGCACGCCAGGTGGAGGCCGAAGGCGTCAAGCAGGTGGTGGTGGTGTCGGACGACATCGGAAAGTACCGAGGCATCCGCCAGCGCTTCCCCGCCGGCACCGAGTTCCACGACCGCGCCGAGCTCGATGCGGTGCAGCGGCGCCTGCGCGAGATCGCCGGCGTCACCGTGCTGATCTACGAGCAGACCTGCGCCGCCGAGAAGCGCCGCCGCCGCAAGAAAGGCGAACTGGTCGATCCGGCGCGCCGGGTCTACATCAACGACCGCGTTTGCGAGGGCTGCGGCGATTGCTCGGTGCAAAGCAACTGCATCGCGGTGCTGCCGCTGGAAACACCGCTGGGTCGCAAGCGCAAGATCGACCAGAGCAGCTGCAACAAGGACTACTCGTGCGTCCAGGGCTTCTGCCCCAGCTTCGTCGGCGTGCTGGGCGGCGGGCCGCGCAAGAAGACGGGCGCGCTGGCCGCCGGGGCGGACGCCTTCATGGCGCGCGTCAACGCGCTGCCGCGACCTGCGCCCCATGCCTGGACCGGCCCCTACGACCTGCTGGTGACCGGTGTCGGCGGCACCGGCGTGGTGACCGTGGGCGCGCTGGTGGCGATGGCGGCGCATCTCGAGGGCAAGAGCGCCAGCGTGCTCGACTTCATGGGCTTTGCGCAGAAGGGCGGCTCGGTGCTCAGCTTCGTGCGCCTGGCCGACATCCACTGGCGCCTGAACCAGGTTCGCATCGACACGCAGCAAGCCGATGCGCTGCTGGCCTGCGACCTGGTCGTGGGCGCGTCCGCGGACGCGCTCGCCACGGTGCGCCATGGGCGCACTCGCATCCTCGCCAACACGCACGAGACGCCCGTGGCCGAGAGCCTGCACAACCCCGACGCCAGCCTCAAGGTGCCGCTGCTGCTCGACAAGCTGCGCTTCGCCGCCGGCGCCGAGCGCGTCGAGACGCTCGACGCGCAAGCGCTGGCCGAGGCCTTCCTCGGCGATTCGATCGCCTCGAACATCCTCGCGCTCGGCTACGCCTGGCAGAGCGGCCTGGTGCCGGTGAGCCTGGAGGCGCTGCTGCGCGCCATCGAGCTCAACGGCGTGGCGGTGGACAACAACAAGCTCGCTTTCTCGCTGGGCCGCCTGGCCGCGGGCGATTCGCAAGCCGCGGCCGCGCTGCTGCGCAGCCAGTCGGCCGAGCCTGCGCGGCCCGAGCCGCTGGAGACGCTGATCGAAAGCGCCATGGTCCACCTGGCCGCCTACCAGAACGCCGACTACGCCAGGCGCTATGCCGACAGCATTGCCGCGGTGCAGCAGTGCGAAGCCGCGCTGCACGCGGATTCCACGCTGCCTTTCACGCGCGCCGTGGCGCAGGGCCTGCTCAAGCTCATGGCCTACAAGGACGAGTACGAAGTGGCGCGCCTGTACACCGACGGCGAGTTCGCGCGCTCGCTGCAGCAGCAGTTCGAAGGCGATCTGCAGCTGGAGTTCTACATGGCGCCGCCCTTCCTGAGCCGCGCGCGCCAGGGCCGCCCGCCACGCAAGCTGCGCCTGGGCAGCTGGCTGATGCCGGTGCTGAAGCTGCTGGCCCGCGGCCGCCGTCTGCGCGGCACCGCGCTCGATCCCTTCGGCTACACCGCGGAGCGGCGCATGGAGCGCGCGCTGATCGAAGACTATCGGCGGCGCATCGAGTCGCTGCTGCCTTCGCTCGACGCCGAGCGCCTGAAGATCGCGACCGAGATCGCGCTGCTGCCGCTGCAAATGCGCGGCTTCGGCCACGTCAAGCAGGCGAACGTCGCGCTGGCGCGCGTGCGCGAGGCCGAGTTGCTGCACCGCTTCGATGCGAAGGCCTTTCCGCGGCCCGCGCCCTCGCGCGTCGCTGGGCAGATTCGCGGCATCGCGGTGACCGCCTCGCAACGCTGACGCGCCCGTTGCATGGACGACCTCGAGGTTGCTTCTTGTTGCACGAATTCAGCGCGCACTCTCGGGCAGCGGGGTGCGGCAGGCTCCTACAACCGCCGGACCGCAGCTCCCCAGAATGAGTTCATCACTCATCGAAAGGTGGACATCATGAACACACGTCTCTGGATCACGGCCGGTGCAGCCACCGCCGTCATGGCGCTGGCGGGCTGCGCGGCAGGACCCAATGAGCAATGGGGCACGGCCGGCGGCGCAGTGGGCGGCGCGGTGCTCGGCAACGCCATCGGCGGCAACACCGCCAGTACCGTGGGCGGTGCTGCCATCGGCGGCGTGATCGGCAACCAGGTGGGTCGCCGCGCGGACGAGCGCAATTACTACCGCGATCGCAGCAGCGGCTACTACCCCTATAACGGGCCGACCTACTGACCCTGCGATTCCCGCATGCATGCGGAAAGGCGTGCCGATCGGCACGCCTTTTTTTGTTGGAAAGCCGCCCGCGATCAGCGCGCCGAGGAAGGCGTGCGCCCCGCGCGCCACGCGCTGAAGATCGCGATCAGGCCCGGCACGATGATCAGTGCCCAGATGATCTTGTCCAGGTGCTCCTTCACGAAGGCCAGGTTGCCGAACAGGTAGCCGGCCGTGCACAGGCCCAGCACCCACAGCAGCCCGCCGGCGATGTTGTAGAGGCTGAATTTGCCGCGCGTCATGTCGGCCACGCCGGCCACGAAAGGCGCGAAGGTGCGGATGAAGGGCATGAAGCGCGCGAGCACGATCGTGATACCGCCGTAGCGCTCGTAGAACGCGTGCGCCTGGTCGAAGGCCTTGCGGTTGAAGAAGCGCGAGCTCTCCCATTGGAAGACCTTGGGACCGAAGTAGCGCCCGATGCTGTAGTTGCACTGGTCGCCCAGGATGGCTGCGGCGATCAGGATCGGGACCGCGATGCCGACGCTCATCAGCCCCGCGCCGGACAGCGCACCGACGATGAAGAGCAACGAATCGCCCGGCAGGAAGGGCATGACCACCAGGCCGGTCTCGACGAAGACGATGAGGAACAGAAGCGCGTACACCCAGGGCCCGTAGGCGATGACGAAGCTCTCCAGGTGTTTGTCGACGTGAAGGATGAAGTCGACCAAGAAGCTGATGATTTCCATGGGCGCGCATTATCCGGGCGGCCGTGCGGCCGCCCGGGAAGCCCTTCTAGAATGGCCGGGTGAGCGCCCTCCCCTCCGCCCTCCCTTCGGCCACGCGCCGCCCCATCCGCGAACTTCCAGACGAACTGATCAGCCAGATCGCTGCCGGCGAGGTGGTCGAGCGGCCGGCCTCGGTGGTGCGCGAACTGCTCGACAACGCCCTCGACGCCGGCGCGCACCAGATCACGGTGCGCCTCGCAGCCGGCGGCGTGCGCCTGATCTCTGTCGAGGACGATGGCCAGGGCCTGCCGCGCGACGAGCTGCCGCTGGCGCTGCGCCGCCACGCGACCAGCAAGATCGCGAGCCTCGGCGAACTCGAGACCGTCGGCACCATGGGCTTCCGGGGCGAAGCGCTGGCCGCCATCAACGCCATCGCCGAGCTCAGCCTGCTGTCGCGCGCAGCCGGCGCCGACGCCGCCTTTGCGCTCGATGGCCGCACCGGCGAGCTGCGCCCGGTCGCGCGCGCCACCGGCACCACGGTGGAGGTGCGCGAGCTCTTCTTCGCCACGCCGGCGCGCCGCAAGTTCCTGAAGACCGACGCCACCGAACTGGCCCACTGCATCGAGGCCGTGCGCCGCCATGCGTTGGCCCGTCCCGATGTCGGCTTCGCGGTCTGGCATGAAGGCAAGCTGGTCGAGCAGTGGCGCGCAGCCGCCGCGCGCGACTCGCGCCTGGCCGATGCGCTCGGCGATCCGTTCGTCGCGCAGAGCGTGGCGATCGCGCATGCCGCCGGGCCGGTGCGCGTGACGGGCCGCGCGGGCATTCCCGACGCCGCCCGCTCGCGTGCCGACCAGCAGTTCTTCTACGTCAACGGCCGCTTCGTGCGCGACAAGGTCCTCGCCCACGCGGTGCGCAGCGCCTACGAAGACGTGCTGCATGGCCAGCGCCAGCCGGTCTATGCGCTGTACCTCGAGATCGATCCGGCGCGGGTCGACGTCAACGTGCATCCGACCAAGATCGAAGTGCGCTTCCGCGATGGTCGCGAGGTGCACCAGGCGGTGCGCCATGCGATCGAGAACGCGCTGGCGGTGCCGCGCGCCGGCGACGCGGCCTCTGTGCCGGCCGAGCCTTTCTTCAAGCCGCGCACCAGCGCGCCGGCCGTGCCGGCATGGACCCAGCCCGCCATGCATTTCGCGGCCGAGCGCGGCCTGGGCGATGCGGCCGCGATGTGGCCCTCGGCACCGCGCGAACCGATCGCGGCTCCCTTCCCCGCCTTCGACGCACCCGCCGCCCAAGCCCTGGCCCCGGCCATCGCCTCCACCCAGGCGCTTACCGCCGGCCCCGGCGCAGCCGACGACAACGAACAGGCATGGCCCCTCGGCCGAGCCCTGGCCCAGCTGCAGGGCATCTACGTCCTGGCCGAGAACAGCCAGGGCCTGGTGATCGTGGACATGCACGCGGCACACGAACGCATCGTCTATGAGCGCCTCAAGACCCAGCTCGACGGCGCCGCCATCGCCAGCCAGCCGCTGCTGATCCCGGCCACCTTCGCCGCCACGCCCCAGGAAGTCGCCACCGCCGAAGCGTGCGCCGCGGTCCTGCCCTCGCTGGGCCTCGAGATCACGCCCTTCTCGCCCCGTACGCTGGCGGTGCGCGCGGTCCCCGGCACCCTGGCCGATGGCGACCCGGTCGAGCTCGCGCGCAGCGTGCTGGCCGAACTGGCGCAGCATGACGCCAGCACGGTCGTGCAGCGCGCCCGGAACGAGCTGCTCTCGACCATGGCTTGCCACGGCGCGGTGCGCGCCAACCGCCGGCTGACAATCGACGAAATGAACGCCCTGCTGCGCCAGATGGAAGCCACCGAGCGCTCGGACCAATGCAACCATGGCCGGCCGACCTGGCGCCAGCTCTCCATTCGCGAACTCGACAGCCTGTTCCTGCGCGGCCGCTGAGTCCGTTTGTCGCCAACTTCCGCACATTTGTCGCTAGTTGGCCACGTCACCAAGGGTTTTCACCCGTCATCGGGTGCCCGGGCACGGCCGTTGCATGGTGTCTTGAGTTGAACTTTCCTCTCAATCGCCTGTCATTCAGCCTTCCGATGAAGTCCTGGTCCCTCTTCGCCTCCGCCACCGCCCTGGTCGCCCTGCTGGCCGGAGGCTGTTCCACCCTCGACGAACAGCAGCGCGAGTGGATCTTCCAGCCCAGCGACCGCAGCTGGGGCAACTCCGAGGCCATGAGCGAAGGCATGGAGCATGTCTGGATCGACTTCGACTCCAAGGTCACGGGCCAGCCGGCCCGGCTGCACGGGCTCTGGCTCGGCGGCGAGCCGGAGTCGGCCGACACCCCGGTGCTGCTCTACCTGCACGGGGCCAAGTTCAACGTCGCCGGCTCGGCGCCGCGCATGCGGCGCATGCACGAGCTGGGCTTCTCGGTGCTGGCCATCGACTACCGTGGCTTCGGCAAGAGCAGCAAGGCCCTGCCCTCCGAGGACTCCGCACGCGAGGACGCGCGCGCCGCCTGGATCTGGCTGGCGGCGCGGCACCCGAACCAGCACCGCTACATCTTCGGCCACTCGCTGGGCGGCGCGATCGGCATCGACCTGGCCTCGCAGGTGAACGACGAGAGCGGCACCATCGTCGAGAGCACCTTCACCTCGATCGCCGACGTCGTCAGCAGCTTCAAGTGGGGCTGGCTGCCCTTTGGTCCCTTGATCACGCAGCGCTTCGAGGCGATCTCCAAGGTCAAGAACATCGGTGCCCCGCTGCTCGTGGTGCATGGCAGCGCCGACAGCCTGATCAACCCGACGCTCGGGCGCAAGCTTTATGAAGCCGCCACCGTGCCCAAGCAGTTCGTGCTGGTCGAGGGCGGCTCGCACCACAGCACCGGCTCGATCGGCGAGGCGCAGTACCGCGCCGCACTGGCCCAGCTGTTTCGCATGAAGCCGCCGACCGTGCTGGCAGCGCAGGACGAAGCGCCCGCCACGCACACCACGCACACCACGCATCCCGCGCAGCCGGGGATGGCCGCGGGCCCGCACGAAGCCGTCTCGGCGCCGCCGCACAAGATCTGATCCCGCTGCGCCGCTGCGGCGGATCGCATTTGCTACGCTCGGGCGCATGTCGCCCACTGCAGCACGCGCCGTCTCCCCCGCCTCTCGCACAGGGCGCGCACTCTCTGCGCCGGTCGCGCGGGCGAGGGTGCACCGCCGCGGCGCTTCTCATGGCCACTGACACCGGCTACGTGGCCCTCGCCGGGCCCACCGCCTCCGGCAAGACCGCGGCCGCGCTCGCCATCGCCCGCGCACGACCGGTAGAGATCGTCAGCGTCGACTCGGCGCTGGTCTACCGCGGCATGGACATCGGCACCGCCAAGCCTACGGCCGCCGAGCGTGCCGCGGCGCCGCATCACCTGATCGACATCCGCGATCCGCGCGAGCCCTACAGCGCGGCGGCCTTCGTGGCGGACGCCACGCGCCTGATCGCCGAGATCCGTGCAAGAGGCCGCCTGCCGCTGCTGGTGGGCGGCACCATGCTGTACTTCAAGGCGCTGGCGGACGGCATCGACGCGATGCCCGCGGCCAACCCCGGGGTGCGCAGCCAGCTCGAAGTCGAGGCCGCCGCGCTCGGCTGGCCCGCGATGCATGCGCAGCTGGCGCAAGTCGATGCGCCCACCGCCGCGCGGCTCGCGCCGAACGACAGCCAGCGCATCCAGCGCGCGCTGGAGGTCTGGCGCACGAGCGGTCGCGCCCTCTCCAGCTTCCATGCCACGCAACGCGCGGGCGGCCTGCCGCCGCTGGCGCTCTTCTCGCTCGAGCCGACCGATCGCGCCTGGCTGCACCAGCGCATCGCCGAGCGTTTCGACGCGATGCTGGCGGCCGGCTTCCTCGACGAGGTGCAAGCCCTGCGCGCGCGCGGCGACCTGGTGGCCGACCTGCCCTCGATGCGCAGCGTCGGCTACCGCCAGGCCTGGGAGGCGCTGGATGGCGCCTGGCCCCTGGCCGAGCTGCGCGAGCGCGGCATCGCGGCCACGCGTCAGCTGGCCAAGCGGCAGATCACCTGGCTGCGCAGCATGCCGGCCCGGCGCGTGGTGCCGGCCGAGGCGCCCGATGCGATCGCGCGCATCGCGGCCGCGGTGGTTGAGATCGAATGACGCTCAAGGTCGAAAGCCTGGCCAAGCGCTACGGCGACAGCACCGTGTTCGAACAGGTTTCGCTCGCGGTCGCGCCGGGCGAGTTCGTGGCCATCGTGGGCGAGTCCGGCGTGGGCAAGTCCACGCTGCTCAACTGCATGGCCGGGCTGGACAGCTGGGATGCCGGGACCGTCGTGCACGACGACGTCGACATCGGCGCGCTCGACGGCGAGGCGCGCGCGCTCTGGCGCCGCCGGCAGGTTGGCTTCGTGTTCCAGGCCTTTCATGTGCTGCCCCACCTGGACGTGGCGCAGAACGTCGCCCTGCCGCTGATGCTGCTGAAGCAGGCGGACGCGGCGCGGGTGGCGCACATGCTCGAGGCGGTCGGTCTGGCGGGCCTGGGCGAACGCCTGCCCCAGCAACTGAGCGGCGGCCAGCTCCAGCGCGTGGCGATCGCCCGCGCGCTGGTGCACCGGCCTGCGCTGCTGCTGGCCGACGAGCCCACCGGCAACCTCGATCCGGGCACCGCGGCGAAGGTGATGGAGGTGCTGTTCGCGCAGACGCGCGAGCACCGCGCCTCGCTGGTGCTGGTCACGCATTCGGAGGCCGCCGCTGCGCGGGCCGACCGGGTGCTGCACCTCAGCGCGGGCGGCATACTGCCCGCGTAGATGTGCGATCCTCGCGGGATGCGCTTTCGATCCCGTCCTGGCCGCATGCCTGCCGCGCTCGCGCTGCTGCTCTACGGCATGCTGACGTACATCGCCATCGGTCCGGCCCATGCCGAACCCGGCCCGGGCCCGAGCTGGGGCGCGATCGCATCGCTCCAGGGATGGTATGGCTACGCCTTCGATCAACCTTCCCGCGCCGCCGCCGAGCTGGCCGCTCGCGCCCAATGCGATCGGGCGGCGGGCCGTGCCGGCGCCTGTGTCGTTCGTGCCTATTTCGACCGCGCCTGCGGTGCGCTCGCGACCGGCAACTACGGCGAGTGGGGCACGGCCGTCGCGCCCACGGCCAACGCCGCGGGCAAGGCCGCTGCAGGCCAGTGCGAAACCCATCTTCCGACCGAGCCCTGCAAGGTGGTCGTCAGCGTCTGCTCCCGGCATTGAGCATGCGCTGATCACACGGAGGCGACCCGAACCATGAGCCTGCATCAACGACTCCAGCAGCGCGCCGCCGAGAACAAGCCGGTGCGCATCGGCCTGATCGGCGCCGGCAAGTTCGGCGCCATGTACCTGGCGCAGATACCGCGCACGCCCGGCGTGCAGCTGGTGGCGATCGCCGATCTCTCGCCCGATGCGGCGCGCGCGAACCTCGGACGCGTGGGCTGGCAGCCGGCGCGCGCCGCCGCCCGTTCGTTGCAGGAAGCGCTGCGCGAGGGCACGACCTGGATCACCGAGGACTGGCAGGCGGTGACGCGCGCGCCTTCCATCGACATCGTGGTCGAGTGCACCGGCAACCCGGTCGCCGCAGTCGAGCACTGCCTCGATGCGTTCGCGCACGGCAAGCACGTGGTCAATGTCACGGTGGAGGCCGACGCCTTCTGCGGCCCGTTGCTGGCGCGCCGCGCGCAACAGGCCGGCGTGCTGTACTCGCTCGCCTTCGGGGACCAGCCGGCGCTGATCTGCGACCTGGTCGACTGGGCACGCACCTGCGGCTTTCCGGTGGTGGCGGCCGGGCGCGGCCACAAGTGGCTGCCGCATTTCAGCGAATCGACGCCGGAGACGGTGTGGGGCCACTACGGCCTCACGCCCGAACAGGCGAAGCGCGGCGGCCTCAACCCCAAGATGTTCAACAGCTTCCTCGACGGTTCCAAGCCATCGATCGAGAGCGCGGCGGTGGCCAATGCCACCGGCCTCGGCGTGCCCTCTGACGGGCTGCGCTACCCGCCGGCCAGCGTGGAGGACATCCCCTTCGTGACGCGCCCGAAGAGCGAAGGCGGCGTGCTCGAACGCAAGGGCATGGTGGAGGTGGTGTCCTCGCTGGAGCCCGACGGTCGCCGCATCCCCTACGACATCCGCATGGGCGTGTGGGTCACGGTCGAGGCCGAGACCGACTACATCAAGCACTGCTTCGAGGAATACAACGCGCACACCGATCCCACCGGGCGCTACTTCACGCTCTACAAGCGATGGCACCTGATCGGCCTGGAGGTCGGCGTCTCGGTCGCGTGCGTGGCGCTGCGCGGCGAGCCCACCGGCGTGGCGACCTGCTGGAACGCCGATGTGGTCGCCACCGCCAAGCGCGACCTCGGGGCGGGCGAGACGCTCGATGGCGAAGGCGGCTACACGGTGTGGGGCAAGCTGCTGCCGGCGGAGCGCTCGATGCGCCTCGGCGGCTTGCCGCTCGGCCTCGCGCACCACGTGAAGCTGGTACGGCCGGTCAGGAAGGGGCAGAGCCTTTGCTGGGCCGATGTCGCGATGGACACCACCACCGACGCGTACCAGCTGCGCAGCGAGATGGAGGCGATGTTCGCGCCGTCGGCGCAAGCGCTGGGCGCTGGAGGCACAGCACCGTGTCCGGCGCCCTGATGACAGCCCTGGCCATGCGCCGGGCCATGGCCGACGGAACGCTGACGGCCGAAGTGGCAGTCCGCCGCGCGCTCGAGCACATCGCGGAGCGCGAGCCCGTGATCCATGCCTGGGAATGCATCGACGCCGAGGGCGCGATGCGCGCGGCCCGCGACCTGGATGCGCGCGGCCGGCCGGGCCTGCTGGGCGGCGTGCCGATCGGCGTGAAGGATCTGATCGCGACCGCCGGCCTGCCCACCCGCTACGGCTCGCCGATCTACCAGGGCTTCCGTCCCGCTGCCGACGCTGCCTGCGTGGCGCGCGCGCGGGCGGCAGGCGCGGTCGTGATCGGCAAGACCGTGACCACCGAGTTCGCCTACTTCACGCCTGGCCCCACGGCGAACCCTTGCAACCCCGACCACACGCCCGGCGGCTCTTCCAGCGGCTCGGCCGCCGCGGTGGCCGACGGCATGGTGCCGATCGCCTTCGGCACGCAGACGGCGGGATCGCTGATCAGGCCTGCCTCCTTCTGCGGCGTGTTCGCGATCAAGCCGAGCTTCGGCTCGGTGAGCCTCGCGGGCGTCAAGCCCTTCTCGCCATCGCTCGACACGGTCGGCTGGTTCGCCCGCAGCGCGGACGACCTGGAGCTGATGCGGTGCGCGATGGAACAGGCGGCCTTCGCGCCGCTGCAGCCGCCCGATGCACGTGCCTTGCGGCTCGGCGTCTGCCGCACCCACGAGTGGCCGGCCGCCGATGCCGGCGGGAGCGCCGCCTTCGAAGAGGCGCTGAAGAAAGCCGGCGCCGCCGGCATCCGGCTGCGCGACATCGACTGGCCCGCCGAGATGGCCGGCCTGGTCGAAGCGCAGAAGACCGTCATGGCCCGGGAAGCCGCGCAATCGTTGGCGCCCGAGTGGCGCGACCACCGCGAGCGCCTCAGCGCCGCACTCGTTGCGCTGCTGGAGATGGGCCGCGCCTGCGCCGATCACACCTACCAACAGGCGCTCGACCAGGCCGCGGCCGCCCGCCGCCTGCTGCCGCCGCTGATGCGCGACGTCGATGCCCTGCTGGTGCCTGCCGCGCCCGGCGAGGCGCCGGCCGGCCTCGGCGCCACCGGGGATCCGGTCTTCAATCGCCTCTGGACGCTGCTCGGCGTGCCCTGCGTCAACGTGCCCGGCTTGCAGGGGCCGCAGGGCCTGCCGATCGGCATGCAGTTGATCGGCCATGTCCGCCAGGAGCGGAATCTCCTGGCGGTGGCTTCGCGCCTTCATCGCGCGTTGACCGAGGATTGAGGCGCGACAATTTTTTTCGTCCGTCCGCCAACGGCTGTCGAAATGCAGGATTGCCGGACGTCATGGGCATGAGCGATCCTGCTCGACACACTCTTTTTCCGGAGGTTCCCCATGCAATACATGCTGATGTTCTACCAACCCCAGTCCGAGTTCGACCAGCGCGAAGAGGCCCAGGCGCAGGCCTACCGCGCGAGCTGGATGGACTACGTGGGCGCGGTGCGCCAGTCCGGCATCGTGCAAAGCGGCCATGGCCTGCATCCGCCGATGACCGGCACCACGCTGCGCGTGCGCGGCGATAAGCGCCAGGTGCAGGACGGCCCCTTCGCCGACACCAAGGAGCAGTTGGGCGGCTACTTCGTGATCGAGGTGCCGGACCTCGACGCGGCGCTCGAATGGGCAGCGCGTGCGCCCTGTGCCGCCACCGGCGGCGTGGAGGTGCGCCCGGTGTTCACCGCGCCCACGGAGATGTGACCTCCGCAGCCCTGCCCGAGGCCCATGCGGCAGCCGAGCGGGCCGCGCGCCAGTCCTATGGCCGGCTGGTCGCGATCCTCTCGGCGCGCATGCGCGACATCGCCGCCTCCGAGGACGCGCTCGCCGATGCCTTCGCCCGCGCCCTGGAGCGCTGGCCCGCCGAGGGCATCCCGCGCCAGCCCGAGGCGTGGCTGCTCGGCGTCGCCCGCAACCGCGTGCTCGACGCCTGGCGCCACAGCCGCGTGCAGGAGCAGGCCGGGCAGACGCTGCTGGCCATGGCCGACGAGTTCGCGCCCGAGGCGAACGGCGGCGAGGCGGTGCCGGACGAGCGGCTGCGCCTCTTGTTCGTCTGCGCGCATCCGGCCATAGACGCCGCGGCGCGTGCGCCGCTGATGCTGCAGACCGTGCTCGGCCTCGACGCGGCACGCATGGCCGGCGCCTTCCTGGTCGCCCCCGCCACGCTGGGCCAGCGGCTGGTGCGCGCCAAGGCCCGCATCCGCGCGGCGCGCATCCCTTTCGAGTTCCCGCGCGCACAGGACCTGTCGCAGCGCCTGCAGGACGTGCTCGACGGCATCTACGCCGCCTACGGCACCGGCTGGGACGACATCGACGGTGCCGACAGCGCTCAGCGCGGCCTGACCCGCGAGGCCATCGACCTGTGCCGCATCCTCTGCAGCCTGATGCCGCAAGAGCCCGAGCCGCTGGGCCTGCTGGCGCTGATGCTGTTCTGCGAGAGCCGCGCCGCCGCCCGCCGCAACGACGCCGGCGCCTATGTGCCGCTCGACGTGCAGGACAGCCGCCGCTGGGACCTCGGCATGCACGCGCAAGCCGAGGAAGCGCTTCGGCGGGCGGCCGGCATGCACGCCCTGGGCGCCTTCCAGATGGAAGCGGCGATCCAGTCCGCGCATTGCGCGCGGCGCCTGGGCGCGCCGGTTCCGGCCGAGGCGGTGCTCGCGCTCTACGACGGCCTGGTCGCCCTGAGGCCCTGCACCGGCGCGCACGTGAGCCGGGCTTGCGCGGTGGCGCGGGCCGAGGGACCGGCGGCCGGTCTGAGCGCCCTCGATGCGCTCGCCGCCGGCGAAGTCGCGAACTACCAACCCTATTGGGCCGCGCGGGCGCATCTGCTGGGCGCGAACGGCGAACGCGAGGCGGCGCGCCAGGCGTATGCGCGTGCGGCGGGGCTGAGCACCAGCGCGGCAGTGCGTGCCTACCTGTCGGCGGAGGCTGAGCGGCTTTGACCTGCTCTCGTCGAGTCGAGACGCAGCACGCGAGCCGGCTTGCGCGGGACGTCCCCGGACGAACGCCCGACGGTTCAGCTACGGGATCAGCGCTTCGGTGCTGGTGAAGGGAGGCTCGCGCGGCCGGCCGTCACATCCCCGTCGGCCGCGCGCTCCAGGACGGCCCAGCGCTGCGCCTCGATCTCGTTGAAGGCGGTCGCCAGCGTGGCGAGGCGGCGGTGCATGTTCGGGTTGTGCGCGGAACGCCTGAGCACCGCGGCGTGCAATGCAGCGAGGATGCGCTGTGTCTGGTCCAACTCCGCCACCAGGGCATCGGCCGTGGGAGCGGCGGGGGGTTCTCGATCTTCTTCGGACATGCCGGCCGGAGCATAGGCGCGTTGCGGCTGACGGCGCCTCCTACCGATGGAGGATACCCAGGCAGCCCGATTTGCGGCTGATCCTCGCGCGGCAGTGCCTGCGCGCAGAATCGGACCCGATGCGAACCCTCCTGCGCACCTTCTCCTGGCAAGAGCTCCGCCACCATCCCTGGCGCAGTGCGGCGGCCGTGCTGGCGGTGATGCTGGGCGTGGCGCTGGCCTTCTCGGTGCACCTGATCAACGCCTCGGCGCTGGACGAGTTCTCGAGCGCGGTGCGCTCGGTCAACGGCCAGCCCGACCTGGAGCTGCGGGCCGCGCAAGGCAGCTTCGACGAGTCGCTGTTCGCGCGCGTCGCGCAGTTGCCGCAGGTCCAGCTGGCCAGTCCCGTGCTCGAGACCCAGGCCGTGGCGCTCACCCGCGACGCGCACCGACTTCCGCTGCGCGTGCTCGGCGTCGACGCGCTGGTGCTGCCCACGATCGCACCCGCGTTGATGCCCAGGCCGAGCGCGGACGCCGATCGCTTTGCATGGATGGCGCCGGACACGGTGTTCCTGAACGCGGCCGCCCGCAACGTGGTCGGGGAGAGCGCGACGCGGCTGCAGCTGCGCATCGGCACGGAGGTGCGCGAGCTGCGCATCGCCGGCCAGATCGCGGCCGGCGGCGCCGCGCTGGCGGTGATGGACATCGGCGCCGCGCAGGATTTGTTCGGCCGCGCCGGCCAGCTCACGCGCATCGACCTGCGGCTCGAACCCGGCGCCGACCGCGCGGCCTTCATGCGCACTCTGCGCGAATCGCCGGGCTGGCCTTCGAAGCTGCAGATCGCCGAGCCCGGCGACGCGGCCGAGCGCGTGAGCAATCTCTCCCGCGCGTACCGCGTCAACCTCACGGTGCTCGCGCTGGTGGCGCTGTTCACCGGCGCCTTCCTGGTGTTCTCCGTGCTGGCGCTCAGCGTCGCCAAGCGGGCGCAGCAGTTCGCGCTGCTGGGCGTGCTGGGCCTCACGCCGCGCGAGCGGCTGCAGTTGGTGCTGGCCGAGTCGCTGGCGCTCGGCCTGATCGGCAGCATCGCGGGACTCGCGCTCGGCACCGCGCTCGCCGCTTTCGGTCTGCGGGTGCTGGGCGGCGATCTCGGCGGCGGCTATTTCGAGGGCGTGGCGCCGACGCTGCGCTGGCGCTGGGGCCCGGCCCTGCTCTACGGCGGCCTCGGCCTGCTGGCCGCGGCGGTGGGCGGCTGGTGGCCCGCGCGCGCGGCGCAGGCGCTGCCGGAGGCGCAGACGCTCAAGGGCCTCGGCGCCGCGCACACGCAGGGCGGTGCGCACAAGCTGGCGCTGCTGCTGATCGCCGCAGGCATCGCGCTGGCCACGGCGCCGGCGGTGTTCGGCATTCCGATCGCCGCGTACCTCTCGGTGGGCTTCCTGCTGGTGGGCGGCATCGCGGCCCTGCCCTGGCTGATCGCGCTGCTCTACGACCGGCTGGCGCCCTGGGCGGCGGGGCGCGTGCTGCCCATGCTGGCGATCGAGCGCGCACGGCGCATGCGCGCCACCGCGGCGGTGGCCGTCAGCGGGGTGGTCGCGAGCCTGAGCCTCGCGGTGGCGCTCACCGTGATGGTGGCGAGCTTTCGCGAGTCGGTGATGCATTGGCTCGACGTGGTGCTGCCGGCCGATCTCTATGTGCGCAGCGCGAGCGCCGGCAGCGGCGGCTCGGTCGGCAACGAGCAGGCCGCCTTCACGCCGGCCTTCGTGCAGGCGCTGTCGGCGCTGCCAGGCGTGGCGCGCACCGGCACGCTGCGCACGCGTGCGCTGCTGCTCGATCCCGCGCGGCCCTCGGTGACGCTCATTTCGCGCAGCCTCGACGACGGCGACGCCTCGCGCTCACTGCCCTTGCTCGGCGCAGCACTGCCGGTGCCCGCGGATGCGATCGGCGTCTACGTGAGCGAGGCCGTGGTCGAGCTCTACGGCGCCCGGCCCGGCGGGCGCTTCGAGCCGCTGGAGCGTGCCTTCGGCGGCAGCACCCGTTTCTTCGTGGCCGGCGTGTGGCGCGACTACGTGCGGCAGTTCGGCGCCATCACGATGCACGCGCGCGACTTCGAACGCCTCACCGGCGACCGCAGCGTGAGCGACGTCGCACTTTGGCTGGCGCCGGGCGCCGACGACGGGCAGGTCCAGCAGGCCGTGCGGGCGCTGGCCGCGCGCTTGCTCGGCACGGCCGATCCGGTCGAGATCGCCTCCGTCGGACAGCTGCGCGCGACCTCGCTGCGCATCTTCGATCGCAGCTTCGCCGTCACCTACTGGTTGCAGGCGGTGGCGATCGGCATCGGTCTGTTCGGCATCGCGGCGAGCTTCAGCGCGCAGGTGCTCGCGCGGCGCAAGGAGTTCGGACTGCTCACGCACCTGGGCTTCACGCGCGCGCAGGTGCTGGCGGTGGTGGCCGGCGAAGGCGCGGCCTGGACCGCGATCGGTGCGGCCGCCGGCCTGGGGCTGGGCCTCGCGGTGGCGGTGGTGCTGGTGCACGTGGTCAATCCGCAGAGCTTCCACTGGACCATGGACCTGCTCGTGCCCTGGGTCCGCCTGGCCGTGCTGTGCGCAGCGGTGGTGGCGGCCGGCACCGTCACCGCCTGGCTGGCCGGCCGCGCGGCGGCGTCGCGCGACGCGGTGCTGGCGGTCAAGGAAGACTGGTGAGAATGCCGCCATGACGGACATGCACGGACTGTCGCGCCGCGCCCTGCTCGCCATGACGGCGCTGGCAATGCCGGCGGCATGGGCGCTGCCGTTGCACACGCTGCAGTTCCCGCGTGACTTCGGCAGCCATCCTGAGCTGCGCACCGAGTGGTGGTACATCACCGGGCATGCGCGCGCCGGCACGCGCGAATTCGGTTTCCAGCTCACCTTCTTCCGCTCGCGGATCGAGGCCGCGCAGCAGATGCGCTCGGCCTTCGCGGCGCGGCAGCTGATCTTCGCGCACGCGGCCATCACCGACCTCGAGGGACGCAAGCTCTGGCACGACCAGCGCATCGCACGCGCGGGCTTCGGCATCGCCTCGGCCGCCGAAGGCGACACCGATGTCCGGCTGCGCAACTGGACGCTGAAGCGCGACGCCCAGGGCTACGTGGCCCGCCTGCCGGCCGAAGGCTTCGCCCTCGACCTGCGCTTCACGCCCACGCAGCCGGTGCTGCTGCAAGGCAAGGACGGCCTGTCGCGCAAGGGTCCCGATGCCGAACAGGCCAGCTACTACTACAGCGAACCGCAACTCGCGACGCAGGGCCGGCTCAGCTTGCAGGGCCGCAGCTTCGAGGTGCAGGGCAAGGCGTGGCTCGACCACGAGTGGAGCGAGGCCTACCTGCATCCCGATGCGGCCGGCTGGGACTGGGTCGGCATGAACCTCGACGATGGCGGCGCCTTGATGACCTTCCGGATCCGCCGGCGCGACGGCTCGGCGTTGTGGTTCGGGGGCGCGCTGCGCCGCGCCGACGGCCAGCTGCGCGTGTTCGGCGCCGATGAAGTCCACTTCGAAGGCGCCAGGCCCTGGACCAGCCCGCGCACCCGCGCCGTCTATCCGCTGCGCTGGCACATCGGCACGCCCGCGGGCGCCTTCACCGTTCAGGCCCTGCTCGACGACCAGGAACTCGACAGCCGCGGCTCGACCGGCGCCGTCTACTGGGAGGGCCTGAGCGAGTTGCTGGACGAGCGCGGGCAGCGCATCGGGCGCGGCTACCTCGAGATGACGGGGTATGCGCAGCCGCTGCGGATGTAGCGGCGCTACCTCTTCCAGCAGGCAGAATCGGCCCGGGCCGCGCGAGCACTCGCCGGCCGCCGAATGCCCCCCCACCCCGCTTGACCGACTGCCATGCCCAAGTTCCCCGATGACATCTACACCGAGCCTTCCGACCTCGACGGACAAACCCTCGCCAACCTCGGCCCGCTGCGCCGCATGGCGGGCCTGTGGCGCGGCGAGAAAGGCGTCGACGTCAAGCCGAAGGCGCAGGGGCCGAAGACGCAGGTCTACGTCGAACACTACGAGCTGCAGCCGATCGATCCGCAGACCAACGGCCCGCAGGTGCTCTATGGCTTGCGCTACCACACCTTCATCCACAAGCCGGGCCTGAGCAAGACATACCACGACCAGGTCGGCTACTGGTTGTGGGAGCCCGCGACCCGCACGGTCATGCACACGCTGGCGATTCCGCGCGGGCAGGTCGCGATGGCCAGCGGCCAGGCCAGTCCGGACGCGGACGGCTTCGAGCTCGCGGCCACGCGCGGCAGCCTGGTGAACGGCATCGTCTCCAACCGGTTCATCGAGCATGCCTTCACCACGCTGGAATGGCGCATCGCGGTCGCCTTCAACGCCGACGGGACCTGGTCGTACGACCAGGACACCGTGATGCAGATCCAGGGGCTGGCCGAGCCCTTTCACCACACCGATCGGAACACGCTCAGGAAGGTCGGCGAACCCTCGCCGAATCCCTTGGCCGTGCAGGCCTGATCGACCGGCGGCGCCGGCGCCGGCCAAAGGCTTCTCTTTGGAGCGCCAATATGAGAATACTTCTCATTTGTACGTCTACAATGCCGCCTGAATCAGCTCTCTTTCGAATGTCGTCGCCGGGACCCGGGCCCGTCGGTCCGACGATCCCATGCACAAGTTCTTCGTATCGATTCCGCTCGCGTTGGCGGCCCAGCTGGCCTGCGCCCAAGCCACCCCTTCCGTCCCCGAGGATCGTCGCGAACTCGGCACGGTGACCGTGCAGTCCGACCGCAGCAGCGGCTTCGTTGCCAACACCGTCGAAGCCGGCACCTTCCGCGGGGCGAGCATCATGGACGTGCCGGCCACCGTCAACACGGTGACGCGCGAGGTCATCGAGCTGCAGGGCGCGACCGGCATCTACGACGTGCTGCGCAACACCGCCGGCGTCACGCGCCAGCAGAACGCCGGCGACACCTTCGACCAGCTGGTGATCCGCGGCATCGCCGTCGAGAACCGCACCAACTTCCGCCTCAACGGCTCGCTCGCGATTCCCAACGTGTCCGAGATCCCGATGGAGAACAAGGAACGGGTCGAAGTGCTCAAGGGCGCCTCGGCGCTCTATTACGGCTTCACCTCGCCGGCCGGCGTGATCAACCTGGTGACCAAGCGCGCGGGCAGCACGCCCGTCGCCTCGGTCGGCACCCGCTTCGACGACCAGGGCACGGTGCAGGGCTTCGTCGACCTGGGGCGGCAATTCGGCGAGCAGAACCAGTACGGCCTGCGCATCAACGCGGCCGGCGGGCAGCTCGGCTCGACCATCGACGGCGTGGACGGCAGCCGCAAGTTCCTGTCGGCCGCCTTCGACTGGCGCGTCAACAACCGGCTCACGCTCAAGGCCGACCTGGAGTACGACCGCAAGCGCATCACCGAGCAGGCCGGCATCACGCGGCTCGCGGCCGTCAACGGCGTGATCGCGCTGCCGGCACTGCCCGATCCGCACAAGCTGATCGGCCCGCCGTGGGCGGTGTTCGAGGCCGAGGTCAAGAACAGCCAGCTGCGCGCCGACTATGCGCTGGGCGACAACTGGGCGCTGATGGCGGAGGCCGGCCATTCCGAGGCCCAGCGCGACCGGCGCCTGGCGATGTTCAGCAACTACGACGTGCGCACCGGCGCCGGCCGCATCACCGGCAACGTGCAGCACCTGGAACAGAGCTCCGATTTGCTGCGCACCGAGCTCTTCGGCAGCTTCGCGACCGGCGGCTTGCAACACGAGCTCACGCTGGGCGCGGCACGCAGTGACAAGAGCCAGGAGCCGATCTACCAGCGCAACTACGGCGGCGCCTCCACGGCGCAGAACTTGTACTTTCCGCGTCCCATCGGCTTCCTGCCGCTGACTGCGCTGCCCACTCGGCCCACCACCGGCGCGCAGGACAGCCGGGAGCTCGGCCTGTACGCGCTCGACCGCATCAGCTTCTCACCCGAATGGCAGCTGGTGGCGGGCGTGCGGCACACGCGCTTCGAGAGCACGCAGTTCGCCAGCGCGACGCTGCCGCAGGTGGACTACGACGTGAAGAAGACCACGCCGCTGGCTGCGCTGAGCTACAAGTTCACGCCGGATCTGATGGCCTACGTGTCTTATGCCGAGGGCGTGGAGGAAGGCGAAGTCGCCCCCACCGGCACCGCGAACCAGAACAACCGCATGCCGCCGGGCATCAGCAAGCAGAAGGAGGCCGGGCTGCGCTGGCTCACCGACACGGGCACGCTGCTGTCGGCCGCGCTGTTCGACATCGAGCGCCCCGGCGCCTACACCAACAGCGCCAACACCTTCGTGGCCGACGGCCGCCAGCGCTACCGGGGCGTCGAGCTCTCGGCGCAAGGGCAGCTGACGCGGCAGCTGGCCTGGCTGCTCTCGGCGCAGACGCTGGACGCGGCGTTCCGGGACATCGACGCCCAGTACAACGGCAAGATGCCGGAGAACACCGCCAGGCACACGGCCAGCGTCTTCCTTTCCTATGACATCGCGGCAGTGCCGGGCCTGTCGGTCAACGGCGGCGCCTACTACACCGGAAGGCGGCCGATCGACGACCTGAACCAGGACTTCATCGGCGGCTACACCCTCTTCGCAGCCGGCGCGCGCTACGTGACGCGGCTGTTCGGCAAGCGCACGCTGTGGCAGATCAACATCGACAACCTGGGCGACAAGCGCTACTGGGCGGCGGCAGGCACGCGGCTGGCCATGGGCGTGCCGCGCACGGTCAAGGCGACCGTCAAGGTCGATCTCTGAGGACGGGGGCGGCATGGCTTTTCTGCGACGCGCCTGGTTCCAGATCCACTGGTTCATCGGCATCACGGCCGGCTCGGTGCTGCTGGTCATCGGCCTGAGCGGGGCGGTGCTTTCCTTCCGCGCCGAGATCACCGACCTGATCGATCCCGGCCTGCATCGCGTGTCGCCGCAAGCGGCCGATGCGCAGCCGCTGACCCCGGCCGAGCTGCTGGACCGGCTGCAGGCGGCGCACCCCGGCCAACGCGTGGCGGCGCTGACGCTGTTCGCGCAAGCTGGCCGCCCGGCGCGCGTGAACTTCGCGCCGCCGCCGGGAGAGCGCCGCGGCGAGACGCGCCTGGCCGACCCCTACACCGCGGCCCTGCTGCCCGAGCCCCGGGCCGAGGCCTTCTTCGAGTTGGTCGAAAGCCTGCACCGCTGGCTGCTGATGCCGCGCGACACGGGCAAGCCCGTGACGGGCACACTGGCCGCGGGGCTGCTGGTGCTCGCGCTGTCCGGGCTGTACCTGCGCTGGCCGCGGCGGCCGCTCGCATGGCGCAACTGGTTGCGGCTCGACTTCGCCCTCCGAGGCCGTGCGTTCCTGTGGAGCTTGCACGCCGTGGTGGGCACCGTCGCCCTGCTCGCGTACCTGGTCTCTGGCCTCACGGGGATCTACTGGGGGTTCGATGCAGTGCGCGCGCGGGTCGACGACGCTGCCGGCGAAGGCCGCGCCGCGCGCACGCAGCGCATGCCGGGCGCCGCCGGCGCGCCGGTGCGGCTCGACCTGGAGCGCGTGTGGGGCTCGTTCCAGCAAGCGACGACGGGCGACTGGAGCCAGGTCACGCTGCGCCTCCCGGCCCGCAACGGCTCGCAGGTCGAGGCCAACTACCTGCGCGCCGAACCCGAGCACGAGCGTGCGCGCAACCGGCTCTCGCTGCACGCCGCCACCGGCGAGGCGACGCAGCACGAGCGCTATGCCGACAAGCCACTGGCCGGCCGGCTGGTGAACAGCATCTATCCCTTGCACATGGGCACCTACTGGGGCTTGCCGGGCCGCATCGTGATGACGCTCAGCAGCCTGGCCTTGGCACTGTTCGCGATCACCGGCTGGATGCTGTATCTGGGCCGCCGCCGCACTCAGCAGGCGGTTCGCGCGGAGCGAGTCCGCTGGAGCCTGCCGGGCACGGCCACGGCGGAGAGCAGCGAGCAGGTGCTGATCGCCTTCGCCACGCAGACCGGCCATGCCGAGCGCGTCGCGCTGCAGACCGCGGCCGCGCTGCGCGCCGCCGGCGTCGGCACCGTCGTCAAGACCTTGGCCGAGTTGAGCGCCGATGCACTGCTGCACTTCCGCAAGGTGCTGTGGGTGGTCAGCACCTTCGGCGACGGCGATCCGCCCGACAGCGCGCGCGCCTTCGCGCGCAGGTTCGCGCAGCAGGCCGGTCCGCAACTGCGGCATGTGCACTACGGCGTGCTCGCGCTCGGCGACTGGCACTACGCCACTTTCTGCGGCTTCGGCCGCAAGCTCGACCATGACCTGCGCAGCCAGGGTGCGCAGGCGCTGTTCCCGATGGTGGAGGTCGACAACGGAAATCCCGAGGCGATCGGCCGCTGGCAGCGCGCGATCGCGGATGCGTTCGATCTGCGCATCGAAGCCTGGCATGCGCTGCAGCCCGCGGCGGCTTCTTCCGAACGCGCGTTCGAAGGCTGGCGCCTCGAGCGTCGCACTCTCCTCAACGAAGGCAGCCAGGGCGATCCGCTCTTCGAGATCGAGCTGCACTCTGCCAGCGCACGGAACTGGGAAGCGGGTGCGCTGCTCGAGGTGCTGCCGCACCATCCGGACGGCAGCGCGCAGCCGCCGCTCGCGCCGCGAAGCTATTCCGTCGCGTCGATCGCCGCCGATGGCTGCATCCAGCTGCTGGTGCGGCAGGCGCGGCATGACAACGGCCTGGGCCTTGCCTCCGGCTGGCTGACCGCGCACGCGCCGCTCGGTGCGCACATCGACGTGCGGCTGGTCGCCAATCCGGGTTTCGCGGCGGCGGAGAAGGACGTGCCGTGCATCTTCATCGGCAACGGGTCCGGATTCGCCGGCCTGCGCTCGCATCTGCGCGAGCGCATGCAGCGGGGCCACGGCCGCAATTGGCTGGTGTACGGCGAGCGCCAGGCCGCGCACGACGCGATCTGCGCGGACGAGATCGCGACATGGCAGGCGCTGGGCAAGCTGCAACGCACCGACCTGGTCTACTCCCGCGACCAGGCGCAGCGCGTGTATGTGCAGGACCGCCTGCGCGAGGCGGCCGGGGAACTGCGGCGCTGGATCGCCGACGGCGCCGTGGTGTACGTGTGCGGCAGCCTCGAGGGCATGGCCCCCGGGGTGGACGCGGCGCTGTGCGAGGTCCTGGGCGCGGAAGGCCTGGACGATCTGATCGCGCAGGGCCGCTACCGGCGCGACGTCTACTGAACCGACGCCGGGAAGCCGCCGCCGTGGCCGTGGCGGTTTGCCGGGGATTCACCCCCTGGGGACGCCGCAGCATCGGCGCCCGCGCAATTGCTTTTGCAGTTCCGCGGGCTGCGCAGCAAATCCTCGCCAAGGCGTTCATCGCGCGGCAGTTTGCGCATTCCCCACAGAGCCATTGCAGGGCCTTCAATACTTCTGATTCAAGCTGCGGGATGCGCCAACTTATTTGGCTGACGTATTCCTTACATCCTTCGGGAACTTCCGTAAATCGATAGAAGGCTCAGTTAATTTCAGATTTTTTGGTAGGCATTTTCAAAAAACATTCGCGCCTGAGTTTGATAGTGCGGATCCCCCGCTGGCTCTGTTGGAAAGAAGGCACACCCCCCTATAAAAGTGCATTTCCGCGCAGTAAGAAATCCCCATTACAAGTAATTAAATCACCTTAAGCCATCCTGCTTCCTGCAATTACGAAAGTTTTCGTTGGAGTGGCCGTCCGAAGCGTTTGGGAGCGGAGTCGGCATCGCAAAAAGAGCTAATTTGTAAAAATCGAAGCCTTCGTTCTCCACGCGGCTCCGCTTACTTTAATATCGCGGCGCAATAAACAGTTTCGTTTGAAACATTTAATAATATCGTTTTATAAGTCGCGCCATGAACCAGAGCTATTTCACTGTTTGGAACGAATCCATTGGCGCGTGGGTCGCAGCGTCCGAGATCACGCGCGTCCGCGGCAAGTCTGCCGGCAGTCGCGTGGCTGTCACCGCTGCGGAATGCACGCGTCCCCCAACGCGCCGGGGGAGAGGCGTGCGCGCCGGCATCATGAGCGCGCTGCTGGCGATGGGCTGGATGGGATGGACCGCCTCGGCGCAGGCGCAATCCGTGAACTGCAGTGCGTCGCCGTACAACTACTACAGCGGCACCGCCTCGTGCATGGGTTGGCAATCCCAGGCAACCGCGGACGGCGCCACCGCGCTCGGATATCAGGCGCTGGCCTCCCTCAATTGGGCGACCGCCGTGGGTTTCCAGACCGTCGCTTCGGCACAGTACTCGGTGGCTATCGGCCGGCAGGCATCGGCCACAGGGCCGGGAGGCGCGATCGCGATAGGCAGCGCCACGGTCTCGAACAACATCAATTCGATTGCGCTTGGCGTGAATGCCAATGCCACTGCAGCCGGTGCCAGCGCCTTGGGAACCTTCGCCAGTGCTTCGGGGGGCAACTCAACTGCCGTCGGTGTCAGTTCCACGGCCGGCGCCAACTTTGCGTTCGCGGCGGGCTGGGGCTCCCAGGCCATCGGCCAGAATTCCACTGCGGCAGGACGTGAGGCCGTTGCCAGCGGCATCAACTCATCCTCTTTCGGGGCTGGAGCCAATGCGACAGGGGACAACTCTCTTGCTGGGGGTGTCAGCGCCGTGGCCGACGGCGTCGGCAGCACCGCGCTCGGTATAGGCACCCACGCCGCAGCGCTGCGCAGCGTCGCCATCGGATTCCAAGCAACCGCCACCGACCTGGATGCCATCGCGCAAGGCAATACCGCCAACGCAAGCGCCCAGAATGCCATCGCCATTGGCTTCCAGTCGATCGCCTCGGAGATAAATTCCATCAATCTCGGCGCGCGCACGCTGGTGGGAGCGGGCGCCACTGCGGCGGGCGCCATCGCCATCGGCACGGACGTGACGGCATCGCAGGACCGTGCGGTCGCACTGGGGATCGTCAGCCGGGCCACCGGCGCCAATGCGGTGGCAGTCGGCTCCCGGGCCAATGCGGCCGCGGCCAACGCCACCGCGCTGGGCTCGGGCGGCGTCTCTGCCGCGACCGCCGTGCGCGCCTCGGGCGCCGGTTCCGTGGCACTGGGCGGCAACACGACCGCTGGCGCCAACGCGGCAGGCATCGACGCCATCGCCATCGGCGGAGAGTCGTCCGCCACCCAGACCGAAGCGATCGCCATGGGCCGCCTGGCCAGCGCCTCGGCGTTGAACACCATCGCCGTCGGCAGCAATGCGCGGGCCGATTCGGCCGAAGCCGTCGCGATCGGCACCAACGCCACCGCCACCGGCGGTCGGGCGGTCTCCATCGGCTCCGGCAACGTCGCCAGCGGCAACGGCGCGGTCGCGATCGGCGACCCGAACACCGCCACCGGCAACGGCGCGATCGCGAGCGGTCTGGACAACACCGCCACCGGCAACGGGTCGGTGGCGATGGGCAACACCAACATGGTGGGCGGCGGCGGCCAGGCCGTGGGCGTGGCGGGCACGGCAGCGCAGGGTGCGGTCGGCATCGGCTACCAGAACACCGTGGTCGGCCAGGGCAGCGTTGCAATCGGCAGCACCAGCCGCGCGCTGGCTGCAGGGGCGGTTGCCTTCGGGGACACGGCGGTGGCGAACAACGCCGGCGACGTGGCGCTCGGCTCCGGCTCCTCGACGGCGGCGGCCGTCGGCACGCCCAGCACGGTGATCGGCACCACCACTTACAACTTCGCCGGCACCACGCCGACGAGCACGGTCAGCGTCGGCGCAGCAGGCGCGGAGCGCACCATCACCAACGTGGCCGCCGGCAGGATTTCCGGCGCCTCCACCGATGCGATCAACGGCTCGCAGCTGTTCGCCACGAACCAGCAGGTGACGGCGAACACGACCCAGATCACCAACCTCAGCAACACCCTCGGCGACATCAACACCGGCGCGGGCATCAAGTACTTCCACGCCAGCTCCACGCTGCCCGACTCGCAGGCCCTGGGAGCGGATTCGGTCGCCATCGGTCCGAACGCCGTTGCCAACAACTCCGGCGCCGTGGCGCTGGGCGCCGGCTCCACGACGGCGGCGGCGGTCGGCACGGCCAGCACCGTGATCGGCACCACCACCTACAACTTCGCCGGAACCACGCCGAGCAGCACGGTCAGCATCGGTGCGGCAGGTGCGGAGCGCACCATCACGAACGTCGCGGCGGGCCGGCTCGACGCCAGTTCCACCGACGGGATCAACGGCTCGCAGCTGTTCGCCACGAACCAGCAGGTGACGGCGAACACGACCCAGATCACCAACCTCAACAACACGATCGGCGACATCAACAGCGGCGCGGGCATCAAGTACTTCCACGCGAATTCAACACTGCCCGACTCGCAGGCTCTGGGAACGGATGCGATCGCCGTCGGCCCGAACGCGGTCGCCACCGGGGCGGGCAGCATGGCGCAGGGCCTGGGCGCCAGCGCCTCCGTCGATGGATCGGTCGCACTCGGCTCCGGCTCGGTCTCCGACCGCGTCGTCGCGGGCAGCACAGGCGACATTCCCGCAGGCAGCTCGCTGATTCCGTACAACACGACCGACCGGACGCTGCTGGGCGCCGTCTCCGTCGGCAGCGCGACCACCTACCGCCAGATCACCAATGTGGCCGACGGCACGCAGGCGCAGGACGCCGTCACCGTTCGCCAGCTCAGCGGTGCGCTGCAATCCTTCGCTGTCACGCCGATCCAGTACTTCCACGCCAATTCCACCGCGATGGATTCGCTGGCCATCGGTGCGGAGTCCGTGGCGGTCGGTCCCCGGACCGTGGTCAATGGCGACAACGGGGTGGGCATCGGTAACGGCGCCATCGTGCAACAGACCGCGCCCGGCGGCGTGGCCATCGGCCAGGGTGCGACCTCGCATCGGGCGGACTCCATCGCGCTCGGCACGCAGTCTTCTGCGGCCGCGGTCCAGGGCGTTGCGATCGGCGCGGGCAGCAGCGTGACCCAGGCCGGTGGCGTGGCGCTCGGCGCCGGCTCGGTCGCCTCCACGGCAGCCGGTGCGGCCGGCTATGTGCCCACGGGCGCGTCCACCTCGCAAACCGCCGCCGTCAACGCGACCACCAGCACGCTGTCCGCGGTGTCGGTGGGCGACGCTGCGAACGGCCAGTTCCGGCAGATCACCGGCGTGGCGGCCGGCTCGCTGGACAGCGATGCCGTCAACGTGTCGCAACTGAAGGCTGTGCAGAACACCGTGGCCAGCGTCGACCAATCCGCCGTGAAGTACGAAACCAATGCGGACGGCACGACCAACTACAACAGCGTGAAGCTGGGCGGCACGAACACGAACGCTCCGGTGACCCTCCACAACGTCGCCGACGGCGTGGCCGGCAACGATGCGGTGAACGTGAATCAGCTGAATGCCGGCATTGCGGCTGCCAACCAGTACACGGACGCCAAGCTCGGCCAAGTCCAGGCCAATGTCGAGAAGGTGAGCAAGGAAGCCAATGCCGCGGCGGCAGGCGCCATGGCGATGGCCAACCTGCCGCAGGCCTCCCTCCCCGGCAAGAGCATGGTATCCGCCGGTGTCGCGGCCTTCGATGGCCAGGCCGCCGTCGCCATCGGGGTTTCGAAGCTGGCGGACAACGGCCGGTGGATCGTCAAGTTCAGCGGAACGGCCAACTCGCGCGGCAAGGTGGGCGTCGCCGCCGGCATGGGCTTCCACTGGTAAGCACCGGATCGCAATCAATTTCCAAGGCATTCATGAGCAAGCAAATCAAAGAGGCCGGTATTGCGCTGGCGATCGCGGCACTGTTGTCGCTGGCGGGCTGCGGCACGTCCACCGTCAGCAAGAACATTTCCGACGACGGCCGCGCAGGCGAAGTCGTCTTCCCCGACATCGGGAAGGATGCGTGGCTGAAAGAAGGCACCTTCCCGAACTCCGACAACCTGCGCCGCATCGCGCCCGGCGTTACCAAGGACCAGCTCTATGAGCTCGTGGGCCGGCCCCACTTCCGCGAAAGCCTTTTCGAGGTTCGAGAGTGGGACTACGTCTTCAACTTCCGCGTCACAGGCGGTGTGAAGACTTGCCAGTACAAGGTGATCTTCGATACCGCGCTGCGGGCTCAGAGCTTTCACTGGCTGCCGGAGGACTGCGCCGGGCTGCTGTAGGTGGCCTCGCCGCCGGTCGAGCGCAGCCGGGGGGCGTCCGTCGCCAAAGCAGAAAGTCCCGTTCGTCGCACCGTTCGCGATCGAGCGCTTGGCCGCCGGGCGCGCTGCCGGCCGCGCGCCAAGCCTGAGGCGCCTGGGCCTAGCCGCCGCGCACGCCCTGCGTGTTGACGTAGAGCGCGTAGAGCGACTGGCTCGCCGCCATGAACAGCCGGTTGCGCGCCGCGCCGCCGAAGCACACGTTGGCGCAACGCTCCGGCAGCGCGATGCGCCCGATGGGCGTGGCGTCCGATGCGAACACCATCACGCCGTCGCGGCCCTCGCCGGTGCCCCAGCCGGCCCACAAGTTGCCGTCGATGTCGCAGCGGAACCCGTCGGGTGCGCCCTGCGGATCGGCTTCGACGAACACGCGGCCATTCTTGAGACTCCCGCCGTCCTCGCCGACGTCGAACACGCGGATGCGGCGCGGCGTGCTGCCCGACTCGACCACGTACAGCAGGCTCTCGTCCGGCGAGAAACATAGGCCGTTGGGACGCTCGACGTCGCTGCAGACCACGGTCGCCCTGCCGGTCTGCCCATCGACACGGTAGACGTGGGTCGGCAGTTCCGGCTCGGCCGCGTGGCCTTCGTAGTGGCCAAGGATGCCGAAGGGCGGATCGGTGAACCAGATCGAGTCGTCCGACTTGACGACGATGTCGTTGGGCGAGTTGAGCCGCTTGCCCTCGAAGCGGTCAAGGATCACCGTGATCGAGCCGTCGTACTCGGTGCGCGTCACGCGCCGGGTGCCGTGCTCGCAGGACAGCAGCCTCCCCTGCCGGTCGCGGGTGTGGCCATTGGCGAAGTTCGAGGGCTTGCGGAAGTGGCTGACCGCGCCGGTCTCCTCGTCCCAGCGCAGCACGCGGTTGTTGGGAATGTCGCTCCACAGCAAGCAGCGCCCGTCGCCGAACCACACCGGCCCCTCGGCCCAGCGGCAGCCCGTGGCCAGGCGTTCGACCGCAGCGCTCATCAGGCGGTACTTGGCGAAGCGCGGATCGAGGATCTCGATGGCGGGGTCGGGGTAGCGTTCAGCGGGATGCCACATTCTTGGCCTCTGGGGATGGGGGGGGTGGGTCAGCCGCTGCCGGTGCACTGGCGCCAGCCAGCTAGCGGCGCCGCGACACGAAGGCGATGATCTCGCCCATGATCCCGCGCCGGAAAGCCAGCACGCAGATCACGAAGATCAGGCCGGTGACCATGGTGACCGACTCGCCCAGCGTGCCGAACCAATCGATGGAAGTCAGGTCGGCGAGCAGGTGGCCGAACTCGCCGATCTTGTTCTCGAGCAGCACCACCACTGCCGAGCCGACCAGCGGGCCGGACAGCGTGCCCAGGCCGCCTACCAGGGTCATCAGGATCACCTGGCCCGAGGCGGTCCAGTGCACGTCGGACAGCGTGGCGAAGCCCAGCACCAGGGTCTTGAGCGAGCCGGCGAGGCCGGAGAGCGCGGCCGAGATCACGAATGCCAGCAGCTTGAAACGCGCCACGTCGTAGCCCAGCGAAAGCGCGCGCGGCTCGTTCTCCTTGATGCCCTTGAGGACCTGGCCGAAGGGCGAATGGATGGTACGCACGATCAGCAGGAAGGCGGCGACGACGATGACCAAGGCCACGTAGTACATGGTCAGGTCGTTCTGAAGATCGACCACGCCGAAGAGCCTGCCGCGCGGCACGCCCTGCAGGCCGTCCTCGCCACCCGTGAACTTGGCCTGCAGACAGACGAAGAACACCATCTGCGCCAGCGCCAGCGTGATCATCGCGAAGTAGATGCCCTGGCGGCGGATGGCGAGCACGCCGAAGATCCAGCCCAGCAGCGCGCCGGTGATCGTGCCGGCGATCAGGCCCAGCTCGGGCGTCAGGCCCCACACCTTCATCGCCTCGCCCGCGATGTAGGCGGAGCCGCCGAGAAAAGCCGCGTGGCCGAAGGACAGCAGGCCGGTGAAGCCGAGCAGCAGGTTGAAGGCCGAGGCGAACAGGGCGAAGCACATGAGCTTCATCACGAACACCGGGTAGGCGCCGAGGAAGGGCGCCGCGATCAGCCCTAGCAGCAGCAGGCCGTAGAGGACGAGGGAGATCTTGTTGTTCTTCATCACGCGGGCCGCTTCACTTCTCTTTGCCGAACAGGCCGGCCGGCCGGATCAGCAGCACGATGACCATGATCACGAAGACGACGGTGGACGAGCCCTCGGGATAGAAGACCCTGGTGAACCCCTCGATCACGCCCAGCCCCAGGCCCGTGAGGATGGCGCCCATGATCGAGCCCATGCCGCCGATCACCACGACGGCGAAGACCACGATGATGAGGTTCTGCCCCATCAGCGGTGAGACCTGGATCACCGGCGCGGCCAGCACGCCCGCGAAGGCGGCGAGCGCGACGCCGAAGCCGTAGGTCAGCGTGATCATCAGCGGCACGTTGACGCCGAAGGCCTCGACCAGGCGCGGGTTCTCGGTGCCGGCGCGAAGGTAGGCGCCCAGGCGCGTCTTCTCGATGACGAACCAGGTGGCGAAGCAGACCACCAGCGAGGCCACCACCACCCAGGCGCGGTAGTTGGGCAGGATCATGAAGCCGAGGTCGGTGGCGCTGGCCAGCGCATCGGGCGTGTCGTAGGGCAGGCCGGAGACGCCGTAGACGGAGCGGAACACGCCCTCGATCAGCAGCGTGAGGCCCAGTGTGAGCAAGAGGCCGTAGAGGTGGTCGAGCTTATAGATCCAGCGCAGCAGCAGCCGTTCGATCAGCACCCCGAACAGGCCGACGACGATCGGCGCGGCGATGAGCATCACCCAGTAGTTGATCCCGAAGTAGTTCATCGCCATCCACGTGAGCACGGCGCCCAGCATGAACAGGGCGCCGTGCGCGAAGTTGATGACGTTGAGCAGGCCGAAGATCACTGCGAGCCCGAGGCTCAGGATCGCGTAGAACGATCCGTTGACCAGCCCCAGGAGGAGCTGGCTCAGCAGGGCAGGCAGCGAAATGGTCATAGGACGTTCAGGGGGACCGGGGTTCTTCTTTTTTCGTGGGCGAGCATTACTTCCAGAGAGCGCATTTGCTCTCGGCCTTGGTGGTGAAGACCTGGTCGCCGGGCAGCTTGCTCACGACCTTGTAGTAGTCCCAGGGCTGCTTCGACTCGGCCGGGGTCTTGACCTGCACCAGGTACATGTCGTGCACGAAGCGGCCGTCCTCGCGGATCTTCCCCTTGGCGTAAAAGTCGTCGATCGGCATCTTCTTGAGCTGCGCCATCACCTGGTCGGCGTCGGTGCTCTTGGCCGCCTGCACCGCCTTCAGGTAGGTCATGGTGGCCGAGTAGTCGGCGGCCTGGATGTCGGTGGGCATGCGCTTGGTCTTCTCGAAGAACTTCTTGCCGAAGGCGCGCGTCTTGTCGTCGAGGTTCCAGTCCCAGCTGGTGGTGAGCAGCAGGCCTTCGGTGTTCTTGAGGCCCAGGCTGTGGATGTCGGTGATGAAGACCAGGAGGCCCGCCATCTTCATCGTCTTGGTGATGCCGAATTCCTTGGCCGCCTTGATCGCGTTGATGGTGTCGCCGCCCGCGTTGGCCAGGCCCAGGATCTGGGCCTTGGAGTTCTGCGCCTGCAGCAGGAAGGACGAGAAGTCCGACGCGTTGAGCGGATGCCTGACACTGCCCACGACCGTGCCGCCCTTCTCCTTCACCACCTTGGCGGTGTCGCTCTCGAGCGCCGCGCCGAAGGCATAGTCGGCAGTCAGGAAGAACCAGTTTTTTCCGCCCTGCGCCACCACGGCGCCGCCGGTCCCCTTGGCAAGCGCCACGGTGTCGTAGGCGTAGTGCACGGTGTAGGGGGTGCACTGCTCGTTGGTCAGCGCCGAGGTGCCGGCGCCGTTGACGATGAAGACGCGCTTCTTCTCCTGCGCCACCTTCGCCATCGCCAGGCCGGTGCCGGAGTTGGTGCCGCCGAAGAGCATCGTCAGGCCCGCCGTGTCGATCCACTCGCGCGCCTTGGAGGCGGCGATGTCCGCCTTGTTCTGGTGATCGGCCGTGAGCAGTTCGATGGGCTGGCCGTTGACCTTGCCGCCGAAGTCGTCGATGGCCATCTGGATCGCGGTGGCGCCGTTACGGCCTTCGACGTCGGCGTAGAGGCTCGACATGTCGGTGATGAAGCCGATCTTGACCTTGTCCTGGGCCTGCGCCGCGCCTGCGGCCAGGGTGAGGCCGAGGACCACGGCCGAGAGCGCGAATCTGTTCTTCATGTGTTCTTTCTCCGGCCGCGAAGCCCGATTACTTCCACAGGGCGCACTTGGACTCGGCCTTCGTCGTGAAGACCTGGTCGCCCGGCAGCGTCTTGACGACCTTCAGGTAGTCCCATGGCCTCTTCGACTCGGACGGCGCCTTGACCTGCACGAGGTACATGTCGTGCACGAAGCGCCCATCGGCGCGGATCTGGCCCTTGGCGTAGAAGTCGTTGATCTGCATCTTCTTGAGCTGCTCCATCACCTTGTCCGAATCGGTGGTCTTGGCGGCCTCGACCGCCTTCAGGTAGGTCATGGTGGCCGAGTAGTCGGCGGCCTGGATGTCGGTGGGCATGCGCTTGGTCTTGTCGAAATAGCGCGCGGCCCACTTGCGCGTGTTGTCGTTGAGGTCCCAGTACCAGCTGGTGGTGAGCAGCAGGCCCTCGGTGTTCTTGAGGCCCAGGCTGTGGATGTCGCTCAGGAAGACCAGCAGGCCCGCCACCTTCATCGTCTTGCCGATGCCGAATTCCTTGGCCGCCTTGATGGAATTGATGGTGTCGCCGCCCGCGTTGGCGAGGCCGAGGATCTGCGCCTTGGAGTTTTGCGCCTGCAGCAGGAAAGATGAGAAGTCCGAGGCATTGAGCGGATGGCGCACCGCGCCCACCACCGTGCCGCCCTTTTCCTTGACGATGCGGCTGGTGTCGGCTTCGAGCGCATGGCCGAAGGCGTAGTCGGCGGTCAGGAAGAACCAGCTCTTGCCGCCCTGCTCCACCACCGTGGCGCCGGTGCCCTTGGCGAGCGCGACGGTGTCATAGGCGTAGTGCACGGTGTAGGGGCTGCACTGCTCGTTCGTGAGCGCCGAGCTGGCGGCGCCGTTGTTGAAGTAGACCCGCTTCTTCTCCTGCGCGACCTTGGCGGTAGCCAGCGCGGTGCCGGAGTTGGTGCCGCCGAAGACCATGGTGACGCCTGCCGTGTCGATCCACTCGCGCGCCTTCGATGCGGCGATGTCGGCCTTGTTCTGGTGGTCGGCCGTGAGCAGCTCGATCGGCTGGCCCAGCGCCTTGCCGCCGAAATCGGCGATCGCCATTTCGATGGCGGTCGCGCCGCCCTTTCCTTCGAGGTCGGAGTACAGGCTGGACATGTCGGTGACGAAGCCGATCTTGACCTTCTCCTGCGCCTGAGCGCCGGAAGCCAATGCCAGGGCGCCGACAGCGAGCGCGATTGCGGTGAATGCAGTCTTCATGGTGTTGTCTCCTTCAAGCAGAAATGAATGGGGATCAGACGCCGAGCAGCTCGTGCAGCGTCGGCATCTTGGCGTCGAGCTCGGCCGCGCCGAATTTTTCGACGATGCGGCCGTGCTCCATCACGTAGAACCGGTCGGCCAGCGGTGCGGCAAAACGGAAGTTCTGCTCCACCATGACGACCGTGTACCCCTTGCCGCGCAAGGTGTGGATCATGCGTGCGAGGGCCTGCACGATCACCGGGGCCAGTCCCTCCGAGATCTCGTCGAGCAGCAGCAGCCTCGCGCCGGTGCGCAGGATGCGCGCCACCGCCAGCATCTGCTGCTCGCCGCCCGACAGGCGCGTGCCCTGGCTGTGGCGACGCTCGGCCAGGTTGGGGAACATGGCGTAGATCTCCTCCACCGTCATGCCCTTGTCCGCCCCTTTCAGCGCGGGCGGCAGCAGCAGGTTCTCTTCGGCGGAGAGGCTGGCGAAGATGCCGCGCTCTTCCGGGCAATAGCCGATGCCGTGGTGCGCGATGCGGTGCGTGGGCATGCCGATGGTCTCGGTGCCGTTGACCTTGATGCTCCCCTTGCGCGCACCGGTCAAGCCGAGGATGGCTCGCATGGTGGTCGTGCGTCCGGCCCCGTTGCGGCCGAGCAGCGTGACGACCTCGCCGGGCTGCACGACCATGTCGACGCCATGCAGCACGTGCGACTCGCCGTACCAGGCCTGGAGGTTCCGGATCTCGAGGGCGGGCGCGGCCATCAATGCGCCCCCTGCAGCTGGCCGTCGGTGGTGCCCATATAGGCTTCCATCACCTGCGGGTTCTTCGATACTTCCTCGTAGGGCCCCTCGGCCAGCACGGCGCCGCGCTGCAGCACCGTGATGGTGTCGGCGATGGTGGAGACGACGCTCATGTTGTGCTCGACCATGAGAATGGTGCGCCCGGCCGAGACGCGCTTGATCAGCTCGGCCACGCGGTGCACGTCCTCGTGGCCCATGCCCTGCGTGGGCTCGTCGAGCAGCATCAGCTCGGGCTCCATGGCCAATGTCGTCGCGATCTCGAGCGCGCGCTTGCGGCCGTAGGGCAGGTTCACGGTCTCTTCGTCGGCGAGCTCCTCGAGGCCGACCTCGGCCAGCAGCGCGCGGGCGCGGGCGTCGAGCGGCTCGAGCGTCTTCGCGCTTTTCCAGAAGTGGTAGCTGGTGCCGAGCGCGCGCTGCAGGCCCAGGCGCACGTTCTCGAGCAGCGTGAGATGCGGGAACACCGCCGAGATCTGGAACGAGCGGATGATGCCGCGCCGCGCGATCTGCGCGGGGCGCTCTCCCGTGATGTCCTGGCCGTTGAAGAGGATGGTTCCCGAGGTGGGCTCGAGGAACTTGGTGAGCAGGTTGAAGCAGGTGGTCTTGCCCGCGCCGTTCGGCCCGATCAAGGCGTGGATGGAGCCGCGCACCACCTTCAGGTCGACTTTGCTGACGGCGGTGAAGCCCTTGAATTCCTTGGTGAGCTGGCGGGTCTCGAGAATGATGTCGCTCATCTCGCGCGGTCGCCCGGGTGCTGGCGGGAAAGATCAGTCATGCGGTCCATCTGAGCGCGCCACCATGGCTGCGCGTAACGCATTGTTTGCAGCCGCTGAACGACTTGCCTACTGGGGCAAATGCCTATGCTGCAGCGCAACCAGCATCGGGGGTGCGAAAGCGCGCCACGTCTGCGCAAGAGACGTGGCGGGCGAGGCTTGCCGCGAGGCGCTCAGTGCGCGCCGGCAGCGGCGTCCGATGCGCCCGTGCCGCGCGCCGGCTTCGCGAGCCACACGAACGGAATCAGCAGCAGGAACAGCACCGCCGACGCGTAGAACACGTCGTTGGCCGCCAACATGAAGGACTGCTGGTCCACCATGCGGTTGATCTGGCCCAGCACCTGGTCGGCGGAGAAGCCGCTGGCGCCCAACCCCGCCATCGCGCTGCTGGTGGCCACGCTGCCCTGGTTGATGGACTCGGCCAGTTGCGCGTGATGGAGCGCGGCGCGGTTCTCCCACAGGGTGGTGGCGATCGAGGTGCCCATGGCGCCCGCGGTGATGCGCGCGAAGTTCGAGAGTCCCGAGGCCGCCGCGATGCGGTCGGGCGAAAGGCCAGAGAGCGTGATCGTCACCAGCGGGATGAAGAAGAAGGCCATCGCGACGCCCTGGATCACGGTCGGGATCATGATGGTCCGGAAATCGGCCTGGGTGTTGAAGCCCGAGCGCATCCATAGCACCAGCGCGAACACCAGGAAGGAGAAGGTTGCATAGCGGCGCGGATCGATCTTGCCCACCGTGAGTCCGACGATCGGCGAGAACACGATCGCCAGCAGTCCCACCGGCGCCATGATCATGCCGGCCTGCGTGGCGGTGTAGCCCATGAACTGCTGCAGCCACAGCGGCAGGATCACGACGTTGCCGAAGAACAGCCCGTAGGCGACGGCCGTGGCGAGCGCGCCGGACCAGAAGTTGCGCCGCTTGAAGAGCGACAGGTCCACCACCGGATGCTTGTCCGTCAGCTCCCAGGCCAGGAAGAAGGCGAAGCCGACCACCGCCACCACCGCCATCGCCACGACCTGGGGCGAATGGAACCAGTCGAGCTCCTTGCCCTTGTCGAGCATCAACTGCAGCGAGCCGACCCACAGCACCAGCAGCGCCAGGCCGATGCCGTCGATCGGCACCTTGCGCATGCCGCTCTCGCGCTTGTGGTAGATGCCCCAGGTGATGCCGGCTGCGAGCAGACCCACCGGGATGTTGATGTAGAAGATCCAGGGCCAGGAGATGTTGTCGGTGATCCAGCCGCCCATGAGCGGCCCCATCACCGGCGCGACCAGCGTGGTCATCGACCACATCGCCATCGCCAGGCCGGCCTTGGCCTTCGGATAGCTCGACAGCAGCAGCGTCTGCGACAGCGGGATCATCGGCCCGGCCACGAAGCCCTGTAGCGCGCGGAAGGCGATCAGCGTGGTCATGTTGGGCGCCAGCCCGCACAGCCACGAGCTGATGATGAACAGCAGCACGCTGGCCATGAACAGGCGCACCTGGCCGAAGCGCTGGGTGAGCCAGCCGGTGAGCGGCACCGCGATCGCGTTGGAGACCGCGAAGCTGGTGATGACCCAGGTGCCTTGCGTGGAACTCACGCCCAGGTCGCCCGAGATGGCCGGCAACGACACGTTCGCGATCGAGGTGTCGAGCACGTTCATGAAGGTCGCGGCCGAGAGCGCGATCGTGCCCCACAGACGGGCCGAACCTTCGAGCGGCGGATAAGCGGCGGGCGCCGCGGCGGTGGCCATGCTGCGCGCCTCCGCTCAGATCGGGTTGACGTGCGAGATGGGGGAGGCTGCGGCGCCTTGCGGCTGCTTGGGCGTGCTGGCCAGCGCCGGCCCGCGGCCGAGATTGGCCGCGATGATCCGCTGCACCTCCGCGTCGGCGCCCTGGTCGAGCTGGCTGTAGACCTGCGTCTGGGCCAGCGCGGTGGCACGCGGCGCATCGGCCAGTGTCTTGCCGCCCTTCTGCTGCACGTCGACCTCCACGTCCATCGACAGGCCGACGCGCAGCGGATTGGCCTTGAGCTGCTCGGCGTCGAGCGCGACGCGCACCGGCACCCGCTGCACCACCTTGATCCAGTTGCCGGTGGCGTTCTGCGCCGGGAGCAGCGCGAAGGCGGCGCCCGTGCCCACGCCCAGGCCGGCCACATGGCCGGTGTACTCGACCTTCTTGCCGTAGACGTCGGCGGTGAGCTTCACCGGCTGGTCGAGGCGGATGTTGCGCAGCTGGACTTCCTTGAAGTTGGCATCGACCCACACCTGGTTGAGCGGCACGATCGACATCATCGGCGTGCCGGCCGCGACGCGCTGGCCGAGCTGCACGGTGCGCTTGGCCACGTAGCCCTCGACGGGCGCCGGCAGCGCCACGCGCTGCGTCGCGAGGTAGGCCTCGCGCACCTTGGCGGCGGCGGCCTGCACGCTGGGGTGCTGCTCGATCGTGGTGCCTTCGGTCAGCGACTGGTTGCTCGCCAGTTGCTCTCGCGCCGCGACCACGCCGGCCTGCGCCGAGGCCAGCGCGCTCTTCGCGTTGGCGAGCGCGGTCTCGGCATGGTTGAGCTCTTCCTTCGACACCGCGCCGTTGCCCGAGAGGGCCTGGCGCCGCTTGAGGTCGTCCTGCGCGCGCGCGATGTCGCTCTGCGCCTTGACGATGTCGGCCTGGCGCAGCGAGACCTGCGCGGCCAGCGAGCCGTTGTTGGCATAAAGGGTGCGCACCTGGCGCACCGCCTGGCCGAGCGCCGCCTCGGCCTGCTCGAGGGCCACCTTGGCATCGGCCGGGTCCAGCTGCACCAGGGGCTGGCCGGCCTTCACCAAGTCGGTGTCGTCGGCCATGATGGCCATCACGGTGCCGCCGATCTGGGGCGTGATCTGGATCACGTTGCCCTGCACGTACGCGTTGTCGGTCGTCTCGTAATGGCTGGCGACCAGCCACTGGTAGGCGCCCCAGCCGGCGCCGGCGACCACCACTGCGGCGGCGATCGCAGTGAGCGCGCGGCGGCGCTTGTTGTTGGGCGCCGGGGTATCGACGGCGGCTGCGGTGTTGTTGTTGCTGTCCATGGGGATGTCCTTCGGATTCGCGCTTTGCTGTTCAGGGATGACCGGTTGCGGGCTGGCCGGCCGCGGCGGTCGTTTCGGTGTCCGGCTGCCAGCCGCCGCCCAGCGCGCGGGCGAGGCCCACCTGGGTCTCGAGGGCGCGGGCGGCCAGGTCGACGGCCTGGCGGCGTTCGGCGAGCACGGTGGTCTCGGCGGTCAACACGTTGAGGTAGTTGCCGAGCCCGGCGCCGTAGCGCTGCACGGCGATGTCGTAAGCGGCCTCGGCGGCGCGCTGCGATTCGGCCTGTTCGGCCTGCTGGCGCGCGACCGACTGGGCACTGCTCACCTGGTCCGCCACGTCGCGCACCGCGTCGAGCACGGCGCCGTTGTAGCTCTCGATCGCAGCGTCGAGCTCGGCCGTCTTGCCGCGCAGGTTGGCGCGCAGCCGGCCGCCTTCGAAGATCGGCAGCCGCACGGCCGGGCCCACGCCCCACTGCCCGCTTCCCGACTTGGTGAGATTGCCGAAACCGAGAGCGGAGAAGCCGGCGAAGGCCACCAGGTTGATGTTCGGATAGAACTGGGTCCTGGCGCTGGCAACGTCGCTGGTCGCAGCCTCGACGCGCCAGCGCGCGGCGGCGATGTCGGCGCGACGGCCCAGCAGGTTGGCCGGGATGCTCGGCTGCAGCGCAATCGGTCGGATGCCGGCCAACTTCGGTGCGGCCAGGCCCTGCGCGATGCCAGGCTTGCCGACGAGCGCATCCAGCGCATGCTGGGCGATCTCGATCTGTTCATTGAGCGCCTCGATCTGCTGGCGGGCCTGCGGCAGGCCGCCTTCGCTCTGGTACTGCTCCAGGCGCGTGTCCAGCCCGGCGGAAACGCGGTCGCGCACCAGCTTGAGAGTTTCCTCGCGCTGCGTCAGCGTGCGCGTGGCCACGGCCAGCTGCTCGTCCAGCCGCGCCCACTGGAAATAAGCGCGGGCCACGTTGCTGGACAACAGCACGCGGGCCGCATCGGCATCGGCCGCGGCGGCATTGGCGCTGCCGACGGCGGTCTCGATGGCGCTGCGGTTCTTGCCGAAGAAGTCGAGCTCCCAGCTGCCGTTGAGCTGCAGGGTGCCGAGTTCCTGGATCGAACCGCCGAGCGGTGCGGGGTAGATGTAGTTGCCGCTGAATTTCTGGCGCGTGAGATCGAGCTGGCCGTCGAGCTTCGGCTTGCGGGCGGCTTCCGCCACGCCGACGGCGGCCTGGGCGCGCTCCAGCCGGGCCCGCGCGGCCTGCAGGTTGGGGTTGCCCTGCAAGGCCTGGTCGACCAGCGCGTTCAGCTGGGCGTCGCCGAAGCCCAGCCACCACTGGCTCTCGACGTTGGGCGCCGTCAGCTCGGCGGTTTGGCTGGACAGTCCGAGGGAATCGGCATCGCGCAGTCTTGCGTGCGAATCGATGTGGCCCATGTCGGCACAACCGGCCAGGAACAGCGCCGCCGCGGCGCCGACGACGGTCATCGGGCGCCGTGCGAATTCAGGAAGCATTCGGATCATTCTTTTCTCCACGGGCCGCGATGGCCTGGGCGTTTTCGAGGATGCGGTTCAGGAAGCCCTTGAGCTGCTGCCACTCTTCACGGCTGAAGCCGGCCAGCACTTCGTTCTGCACGCTGCACAGCACATGGGGCACCTCGCGCGCGGCTTCGCGTCCCTCGTCGGTGAGCTCGATGTTGACCACGCGGCGGTCCGACAGCGAGCGCACGCGGCGGCACAGGCCCTTGGCTTCCAGCCGGTCGAGCAGCCGCGTCATGGCGCCGGTGTCGAGCTGGCATTCTCGCGCGAGCTCTGCGACGGTGGTCGCATGGCCCAGGTAGAGCTTGAACAGGGGGGCCCATTGGGGGAAAGTCGGTCCGCTCGGCTCTGACATCTTGTTCGACACGAGCTGACCGACGATGGTCGTGATGCGCCGCATCATGTGGCCGACGCTTTGCTCGGCGAGGTAGCCCTCCGGCTGATAGAAGCCAGGCGTGGCGGGCGACCCTTCGGGTGCAACCGGCGTTTCGGCTTCAGGATGTGTGGGCTGGGACATGGGGCAATATTAGTTGTCGCGGCAGTAATTGTCAAGGCGACCTTTGTAAGGGCAAGTGTTGATTAGAATCCTGCCCATGGCTTCCCCTGCCCCTTCTTCGGCCGCCAAAGGCGCTCCCCGTTCGCTGTTCGGATTGGCGCCCTTTCTGCGGCCCTACCGGGTTCAGATTTTCCTGGCGGGGCTGTTCCTGGTCATGGCGGCCGTGACCACCTTGGTGTTTCCGGTCGCCCTGCGCAGCCTCATCGACGGCGGACTGGTGGCGGCCGACCGCGGCGCCCAGGCCATGGCGCTGCGCGATCATTTCCTCGCCCTCTTCGGCGTGGCGGTGGCGCTCGGGGCTTTCTCGGCGGCGCGCTTCTACACCGTGAGCTGGCTGGGGGAACGGGTCACGGCCGACCTGCGCAACGCGGTCTATGCCCACGTGCTGCGGCAGAGCCCGGCGTTCTTCGAGACCACGCAGACCGGCGAGGTGCTGTCGCGGCTCACGGCCGACACGACGCTGGTGCAGACCGTCGTCGGCTCCTCGCTCAGCATGGGGCTGCGCAACGCCGTGATGGGCGCCGGCGCGCTGGCCATGCTGGTGTGGACCAACCCCTACGTGATGGTGCAGGTGCTGGGCATCCTGGTCCTGGTGGTGCTGCCGAGCATGTGGTTCGGCCGCCGGGTGCGGCGGCTCTCGCGCGCCAGCCAGGACCGGGTGGCCGACTCGAGCGCCATTGCGGCGGAAGTGCTGAATGCGATCCCGGTGGTGCAGAGCTACACGGCCGAGGCGCGCGAGGCGGCGCGCTTCGACGCCTCCACCGACAGCGCCTTCCGCACCGCCGTGCGCCGCACCAAGGCGCGCTCGGTGCTGGTGGCCTTCATCATCGTCGCGACCTCGGCCGCGCTGCTGTGGGGGCTGTACCAGGGCACGCAGGCGGTGCTGCGGGGCGACATCACGGCCGGGCACCTGGGGCAGACGGTGGTCTACGTGATCATCCTGGCCAGCGCGGCTGCCGTGCTCGGCGAGGTCTACGGCGACCTGCTGCGCGCGGCCGGCGCCACCGAGCGCTTGATGGAACTGCTGCACGCGAAGCCGGTGATCGTGTCGCCGGCCCGGCCCGCGCAGGCGACCATCCCGGCGGCCGGAAGTGCCGTGCGCTTCGAACAGGTGGGCTTTCATTACCCTTCGCGCCCCGGCACGCCGGCATTGCGTGACTTCAGCCTGGACATCTCGCCCGGCGAGACGGTGGCGCTGGTGGGATCGAGCGGCGCGGGCAAGAGCACGGTATTCCAGCTGCTGCTGCGCTACTACGACCCGCAGTCGGGCCGCATCCTGCTCGACGGAACGCCGCTCGCCGAGCTCGCCCTCGATGCCCTGCGCACGCGCATCGGGCTGGTGCCGCAGGATGCGGTGATCTTCTCGGCCAGCGCCTTCGAGAACATCCGCTACGGCCGGCCGGAGGCCAGCGCCGAGGAGGTCCACGCCGCGGCGCGCGCAGCCTTCGCGGACGGCTTCCTGCGGGCGCTGCCGGAGGGCTACGACACCTTCCTGGGCGAGCGCGGCGTGCGCCTCTCAGGCGGCCAGCGCCAGCGCATCGCGATCGCGCGAGCGATGCTCAAGAATCCGCCTCTGCTGCTGCTCGACGAGGCCACCAGCGCGCTCGATGCGGAAAGCGAACGCATGGTGCAGGCGGCACTGGAATCGGCCATGGCGGGCCGGACCACGCTGGTCATCGCGCACCGGCTCGCGACCGTGCAGAGGGCCGATCGCATCATCGTGCTCGACCACGGCGGCATCGTGGAACAGGGGACGCATGCCACGCTGGTGGCGCAGAACGGCGTCTATGCGCGCCTGGCGGCGCTGCAATTCTCGGCCTGAGACGGCACAGCTGCCGCCGGCGCTGCTTACTGCAACGTCTCTTTCAGGGCCGGCGGAAGGGGCAGCGAGAAGACCGAAATGCCCTCCTCGAGCAGGTCCCGGGCCTCCTCGCGCGTGGCCCGGCCACGGATGCCGCGCTCCTCGGCCTCGCCGTAGTGCATCTTGCGCGCCTCGGCGGCAAAGCGATCGCCGACGTCTTCCGTCTTGGCCATGACTTCGCGCACGGCGCGCATCCAGCGCCCCTCGGGCGATTCGTTCTGGGCGAGAGCAGGCACTGGCGCGGGAGCGGCCTCGGCGGGCGGCTTGGCGTTGCCGAGGTTCAGGCGTGGTGCGGTGAGCAGCTTGGTGATGGCCGTGTCGCTGCACATCGGGCAGGAGACGAGGCCGCCGGCGAGTTGCGTTTCGAAATCGTCGTTGGACGCGAACCAGCCCTCGAAGCCGTGGCCGTGCGCGCATTGGAGGTTGAGGACCTTCATGCGCGCATTATCGACTGGCCGACGGCGTGGCGGCGCTCTTCCAGTCGAGCGTCCATGCGCCGGACAGGACGTTCTGCAGCCAGAGCGTGCAGGTCAGCGTCTTGGCATCCGACACGGTGCCGTCGCGGCACCAGTCCAGCAGTTGCGCGGGCGTGACCGTCGTCAGCTCCACGAACTCTTCATGGTCGAGCTGCTGGCTGCCCACCGTGAGCCCGCGCGCGAAGTAGACGTGAATGATTTCGGTCGAATAGGCCACCGCCAGATGCATGGCACCGGCATGGGCCCACTCGAGCGCCGTGTAGCCGGTTTCCTCCTGCAGCTCGCGCTGGCCGCAGAACAAGGGGTCCTCGCCGGCGTCGAGCTTGCCGGCCGGAAACTCGGTCATCACCCGCTCGATCGGATAGCGGTACTGGCGCACCATCGCGACGCGCCCGTCCTCGAGCAGGGGCACCACCACCACGGCGCCGGGATGGACGATGTACTCGCGGGTCGCGCTCTTGCCGTCGGGCAGGCGCACGGTGTCGCGCTTGGCATGCAGGAAATTGCCCTTGAACAGCAGCTCGCTGGCAGTGCCCTCTTCCTTCAGATGTGCGTCGTCCATGTCAGGCCTCCCGCCGGGCCGCCCTGCGGCACTCAGCCCCCTCGGGGGGCAGCGAATACAAGAAGTGAAAAGCGTGGGGGCTCATGTCATTTCCGATGCTTGAGGAGATAGCGCCAGGTGAAGCCCGGGAACGCGAGCACGAGGAACAAGGCGCCAGTGATGGCGTAGAACTCCCAGCCCTGCGGCGCGATCTGGCCGGCGCGGCGCTCGAACAGGAGCCCGATTCCGCCGGCCCCAAGGTAAAGAATCACCAGCTCGCCCACCCGCAGGGCCAGCGACTTCACGCGGCCCGCGAGCGGCACCACGCCAAGCAGGCGCTCGTTCAGGAAGGGCAGATTGGCCGCGAGCACCGCCACCAGCAGCACCAGCCAGACCGAGGCCTCCTGCGACACTTCCCTCAGCCGGCCAGCGTGGCCACGATGGCCTGGGCGCACAGCGTCATCAGGCCGCCGGGCACGATGCCCAGGACCAGGATGAGCGCGCCATTGACGGCCAGCACGGTGCGCACGTCGCGCGGCGCCGAGACGGTGGTCGCCGTCACTGGCGCGTCGAAGTACATGACCTTGACCACGCGGATGTAGTAGAAGGCGCCGACCAGCGACATCACGACCGCGAACACCGCCAGCGCGATGTACAGGCCCTGGCCCGAGGCGATCAGGGCCTGGAGCACTGCCAGCTTCGCGTAGAAGCCGACCAGCGGCGGGATGCCCGCCAGCGAGAACATGGCGATGGCCATGACGCCGGCATAGAGCGGGCTGCGCTGGTTGAGACCGGCGAGATCGGTGATCTCCTCGCTCTCGAAGCCCTCGCGCGCCAGCAGCAGGATGATGCCGAAGCTGGCCAGCGTGGTCAGCACGTAGGTCACGATGTAGAACATCGCGGCGCTGTACGCGAACTGGGCGTTGTAGGTGCTGTTGTTGACCACGCCCGCCACCATGCCCAGCAGCATGAAGCCCATTTGCGAGATGGTCGAGTAGGCCAGCATGCGCTTGAGATTCGTCTGCGCGATGGCCGCCAGGTTGCCCACCAGCAGCGAGGCGATGGCCAGCAATGCAAGCATCTGCTGCCAGTCGATCGCCAGGGGAAGCAGCCCTTCGACCAGCAGCCTAATGATGATGGCGAAGGCGGCCAGCTCGGGCGCCGCGCCGATCAGCAGCGTGACGGCCGTGGGCGCCCCCTGGTAGACGTCGGGCACCCACATGTGGAACGGCGCCGCGCCCACCTTGAAGGCCAGGCCGGCCACGATGAACACCAGCCCGAAGACCAGGACCTGGTGGTTGACCTTGCGGCTGGCGATGGCCTTGAAGACCTCGGTGGTGTCGAGCGAACCGGTGGCGCCGTACATCATCGACAGCCCGTAGAGCAGGAAGCCGCTCGCCATGGCGCCGAGGACGAAGTACTTCATCGCAGCCTCGCTCGCCACCGCGTTGTCGCGCCGCAGCGCGACCAGTGCGTAGCTGGACAGCGTGAGCAGTTCCAGGCCGAGATAGATCACCAGGAAATTGCCGCCCGAAATCATCACGAAGATGCCCAGCAGCGAGAACATGCTCATAGTGAAGAGCTCACCGCCGCGCAGCATGCCGCGGTCCGCTGCGTAGGGACGGCCATAGACGAGCGTGACCATCAGCGCTACCGAGGCGAAGCACTTGAGCCAGTTGCCCATCGGGTCGCTCACGACCATGCCGCCGAATCCGTAGTGGCTGGCCGCGTCGGTCGCCTGCATGCCGGTGAGGACGGCCACCACGGCCAGCGTGAGGAGGGTCAGCACGTAGGTGCGCGTGCGATGGGTGTCGGTCGTGGACAGGTCCACCAGCGCGATGATGCAGGCCATGACCAGCAGCACCATTTCGGGGTAGATCGTCATCCAGCTGAGTTTGTCAATCATCTCGTTCTCTCGGTCAGCCTGGAATCTTGGATGTCTGCACGTGACGCAGCAGCTCGCTCACGGAGGCATTGGACGCGTCGGTGAAAGGCTTGGGATAAAGGCCCATCCACAGCACCGCGACAGCAAGCAGCGCCAGCATGAGGAACTCGCGGGCGTTGATGTCGTCCAGCTCCTTCACGTGGGCGTTGCCCACCGGCCCCAGATAGACGCGCTTGTACATCCACAGCGTGTAGGCCGCGCCGAAGATCAGCGCCGTCGCCGCACCCAGGCCCAGCCAGAAGTTGGCCTTGACCGCGCCGATGATCACCATCCATTCGCCGACGAAGCCTGCAGTCGCGGGCAGGCCGCAGTTGGCCATGGCGAAAAGCAGCGCGAAAGCCGCGAACTTGGGCATGGTGTTGACCACGCCGCCGTAGTCGGCGATCTCGCGCGAATGCACGCGGTCGTACAGCACGCCGATGCAAAGGAACATGGCGCCCGATACGAAGCCGTGCGCGATCATCTGGACGATGCCGCCCGAAATGCCGATCTCGTTGAAGATGAAGAAGCCCAGCGTGACGAATCCCATGTGGGCGACCGACGAATAGGCCACCAGCTTCTTCATGTCCTGCTGCACCAGCGCCACCAGGCCGACATAGATCACCGCGATCAGTGACAGCGTGATGATGAGCCAGGCCCACTCATGCGCGGCGTCGGGCGCGATCGGCATCGAGAAGCGCAGGAAGCCGTAGGCGCCGAGCTTCAGCATGATGGCCGCCAGCACGGCCGAGCCGCCGGTGGGTGCCTCCACGTGCACGTCGGGCAGCCAGGTGTGGACCGGCCACATCGGCACCTTGACCGCGAAGGCCGCGAAAAAGGCGAAGAACAGGAAGGTCTGCTCCCGGGCCGTCAGCGGCAGCTTGTGCCAGCTCAGGATGTCGAAGCTGCCGCCCGAGCGGTTGTACAGGTAGATCAGCGCGACCAGCGTCAGGAGCGAGCCGAGCAGCGTGTAGATGAAGAACTTGAAAGCGGCGTAGATCTTCTTCGGGCCGCCCCAGATGCCGATGATCAGGTACATCGGGATCAGCGTCGCCTCGAAGAAGACGTAGAACAACACGCCGTCCAGCGCCGAGAAGGTGCCGATCATGAGGCCGGAGAGGATCAGGAAGGCGCCCATGTACTGGTTGACGCGCTCGGTGATCACTTCCCAGGCCGAGATCACCACGATCACGGTGATGAAGGCCGTCAGCAGCACCAGCCACAGCGACAGGCCGTCGAGGCCGACGTGGTAACTGACATTGAAACGCTCGATCCAGCTGCTCTTCTCGACGAACTGCATCGCGGCAGTGCCGTTCTGGAAGCGCGTGTAGAGCGGCACGGTGGCCAGGAAGCTCACGATCGATCCGACCAGCGCGATCCACCGCACGATGCTCGCGTGCTGGTCGCGACCGATGGCCAGCAGCACTGCGCCGAAGACGATCGGCACCCAGATGGCAAGGCTCAACAAACCCATTTTTGCTTTTCTCCAGTGGCGCGCGGTTTATCTGTTGAACCAGACGAAATACGTCATGAGGATGAAGATGCCCAGGAGCATCGCGAAGGCGTAGTGATAGATGTAGCCGGACTGCATCCAGCGAATGACGCCGGCGGCGCGGCCGATCGTCCTCCAGGAGCCGTCGACGATGGCGCCGTCGATGATGCCCTGGTCGCCGCCCTTCCAAAGGCCCGTGCCCAAGGCGCGCGTGCCGCGTGCGATGAGGTGCTCGTTGATCCAGTCCATGTAGTACTTGTTCTCGAGCAAGCGGTAGATCGGGCCGAAGGCGCGCTTGATGGCCTCCGGCAGCGCCGGGTTGACGAGGTACATGTACCAGGCCAGCACCACGCCGGCCAGTGCCAGCCAGAACGGCGGTGCGGTCAGGCCGTGCAGGGCCATGGCCAAGGGGCCGTGGAAGGCCTCGGCCAGTTCGTTCATGGCGTGATGCTTGCCGGCGTCGATAAAGATCGCGTCCTTGAAGAACTCGCCGTACAGCATCGGGTCGATGGTCATGTAGCCGATCACGACCGAAGGAATGGCCAGCAGCACCAACGGCAGCCAGACCACCCAGGGCGACTCGTGCGGCGTGGAGTGATCGTCGTGGTGGCCATGGTCGGGCTCCGCGTCCGGCTCATGGTGGTGGGCATCCGGGTTCTGGTCGTAGCGCTCCTTGCCGTGGAAGACCAGGAAGTACATGCGGAACGAATAGAAGGCCGTCACGAACACGCCTGCCAGCACCGCCCAGTAAGCGAAGCCGGCGCCCCAGAGGTGGCTCTCGTGCACCGCCTCGATGATGCTGTCCTTGGAATAGAAGCCCGCAAAGAAGGGCGTGCCGATCAGCGCCAGCGAACCGAGCAGCGAGGTGATCCAGGTGATGGGCATGTACTTGCGCACGCCGCCCATCCAGCGGATGTCCTGGTTGTGGTGCATGCCGATGATGACGGAGCCGGCGCCGAGGAACAGCAGCGCCTTGAAGAAGGCGTGCGTCATCAGGTGGAACACCGCCACCGAGTAGGCCGAGGCGCCCAGCGCAACCGTCATGTAGCCCAGTTGCGAAAGCGTGGAATAGGCCACCACGCGCTTGATGTCGTTCTGGATGATGCCCAGGAAGCCCATGAACAGCGCGGTGATCGCGCCGATCACCAGCACGAATGACAGTGCGGTGTCGCTCAGCTCGAACAGCGGCGACATGCGCGCCACCATGAAGATGCCGGCCGTCACCATGGTCGCCGCGTGGATCAGCGCCGAGATCGGGGTCGGGCCTTCCATCGAATCGGGCAGCCACACGTGCAGGGGGAACTGGGCGCTCTTGCCCATGGCGCCGATGAACAGGCAGATGCAGATCACGGTGATCAGCATCCAGTCGGTGCCGGGGAAGCTCAGCTTGGCGAGTTCGCCGCCCTTCGCGAAAGCTTCGGCGTAGTTCAGCGTTCCGGCATAGGCAGCGATCAGGCCGATGCCGAGAATGAAGCCGAAGTCGCCCACGCGGTTGACCAGGAAGGCCTTCAGATTGGCGAAGATCGCGCTCGGCTTGTTGTACCAGAAGCCGATCAGCAGGTAGGACACCAGGCCCACGGCTTCCCAGCCGAAGAACAGCTGGAGCATGTTGTTGCTCATCACCAGCATCAGCATGGAGAAGGTGAAGAGCGAGATGTAGGCGAAGAAGCGGTTGTAGCCCTCGTCCTCCTCCATGTAGCCGATGGTGTAGATGTGCACCATCAGCGAGACGAAGGTCACGACGCACATCATCATGGCCGTCAGGCCGTCGACCAGGAAGCCGACCTCCATCTTGATGCCGCCCACCATCATCCATTCGTAGATGGTGGCGTTGAAGCGGGCGCCGTCGACCACCACGCTCTTGAGCGTCATGGCCGAGATGACGAAGGCGATGAACACGCCCAGGATGGTCATCGAGTGCGAGGCGCGGCGCCCGAAGCGGTTGCCGCCGAATTTCGTGCCGAACAGGCCGGCCAGCAGCGAGCCGGCCAGGGGTGCCAGCGGCACTGCCAGCAGTGCGGATGCGGAAAGCGTTGCGCTCATTTGAATCCCCTCAGCCCTTGAGCGCGTTGAGTTCGTCGACGTTGATGTTCGACTTGTTGCGGAACAGCAGCACCAGCAGCGCCAGCCCGATCGCGGACTCCGCCGCCGCCACGGTCAGGATGAAGAACACGAAGATCTGGCCGTGCATGTCGCCCAGGAAGTACGAGAACGCGACGAAGTTCACGTTGACCGCAAGGAGCATCAGCTCGATGCACATCAAGAGCACGATCAGGTTCTTGCGGTTCAGGAAGATGCCGATCACCGACAGCGCGAAGAGCATCGCCCCCAGCGAAAGAAAATGTCCGAGCGTGAGGGTCATGCCTTGGTCTCCCCGGTGGCAGGCACTTCATCGGCGACGGGCTGCGCGGCTCGCGTCACGGGCATCTGCACGATGCGCACGCGGTCGCGCGCCTTCACGCGCACCTGGTCGGAGGGGTTCACGTACTTGCTGTCCTTGCGCGTGCGCAGCGTGAGCGCGATGGCCGCAACGATGGCCACGAGCAGGATGACGGCCGCGATCTCGAGCGGATAGAGGTAGTTGGTATAGAGCAGCTTGCCGAGTTCCATCGTGTTGGAGGTCTCGGGCCCGGTGGCCATCGGGCGGCGCGGCTCGGCCAGGCGGAAGCCGCCCATCAGCACTGCGGCCATTTCCAGGGCAATCAGCGCGCCGACACCCGCGGCAAGCGGGAAATGCTTCCAGAAGCCCTGCCGCAGCGCATCGACGTTGATGTCGAGCATCATCACCACGAACAGGAACAGCACCATCACCGCGCCGACGTAGACCAGCACCAGCGAGATGGCGAGGAATTCGGCACGCAGCAGCAGCCAGATGGCCGAGGCCTGGAAGAAGGCCAGCACCAGGTACAGCGCCGCATATACGGGATTGCGCGAGGTGATGACGCGGAAGGCCGCGAACAGCAGCACCGCGGCGAACAGGTAGAACAGACCGGTCTTGACGTCCATGGATCGGTTTCGTTATTGGTTGTCGGGCCAGTCCAAGTCAGCGGTACTTGGCGTCGGCCGCCTTGTTGGCGGCGATTTCTTTTTCGTAGCGGTCGCCCACGGCCAGCAGCATGTCCTTGGTGAAGTACAGGTCCCCGCGCTTTTCGCCGTGGTATTCGAAGATGTGGGTCTCGACGATGGAGTCGACCGGGCAGCTTTCCTCGCAAAAGCCGCAGAAGATGCACTTGGTCAGGTCGATGTCGTAGCGCGTGGTGCGGCGCGAGCCGTCGTCGCGCACATCCGATTCGATCGTGATGGCGAGCGCGGGACACACGGCTTCGCAGAGCTTGCAGGCGATGCAGCGCTCCTCGCCGTTTTCATAGCGTCGCAGCGCATGCAGGCCGCGGAAGCGCGGGCTGAGCGGCGTCTTCTCTTCCGGGAACTGCACCGTGATCTTGCGGCTGAAGGCGTACTTGCCCGTGATGGCCAGGCCCTTGAACAGCTCGACCAGCATGAAGCTGGACAGGAAGTCCTTGAGCGAGAAGGCCGGCGCGGTCGTAGTCGAGGATGAGCGCGCGAGCGCGCGGGCGGGGTGCGCAGACATGGCGATTCCAGTTATTTCCAGATGTTGAACGGGGTCTGCATCCAGGCGCCGACCACCACCAGCCACACCAGCGTGACGGGGATGAAGATCTTCCAGCCCAGACGCATGATCTGGTCATAGCGGAAGCGCGGGAAGGTCGAGCGGACCCACAGGAACATGGTGACCACGACGAAGGTCTTGAGGCCCAGCCAGATCCACCCGGGGATGAAGCCGAGGAAATCGAAGGGAGGCAGCCAGCCGCCGAGGAACAGGACTGCGCACAGGATCGAGACCAGCCACATGTTGGCGTACTCGGCCAGGAAGAACATGGCGAAGCTCATGCCCGAGTACTCGATCATGTGGCCGGCGACGATTTCCGATTCGCCCTCCACCACGTCGAAGGGATGGCGGTTGGTCTCGGCCAGGCCGGAGATGAAGTACACCACGAAGATCGGCAGCAGCGACAGCCAGTTCCAGGACAGGAAGCCGATGCCCATCGAGGCGAAATGGCCCTTGCCCTGCCCCGTCACGATGTCGGTCATGTTGAGGCTGGCGGAGACCATCAGCACGACCACGAAGCAGAAGCCCATCGCGATCTCGTAGCTGACCATCTGCGCCGAGGCCCGCAGCGCGCCGAGAAAGGCGTACTTGGAGTTCGAAGCCCACCCGGCAATGATCACGCCGTACACCTCGAGCGAAGTGATGGCCATGACGAACAGCAGGCCGGCGTTGATGTTGGCCAGCGCGACCTCGGGGCCGAAGGGGATCACGGCCCAGGCGGCCAGCGCGGGCATGATGGTCATGATCGGCCCCAGAAGGAACAGGCCCTTGTTGGCGACCGTGGGAAGGATGATTTCCTTGGTCAGCAGCTTCAGCGCGTCGGCGATGGGCTGCAGCAGGCCCAGCGGACCAATGCGGTTCGGGCCCAGGCGGATCTGCGTGAAGCCGATGGCCTTGCGCTCCCAGAGCGTCAGATAGGCCACGGCGCCCATCAGCGGCAGCACCACCACCACGATCTTGATCAGCGTCCAGATCACCGGCCAGGCGACCGCGGTCCACCACGGGGCGGCGACCAGGCCGAGGCCGAAGCCATGCAGGCTGTCGATCATGCGAGCACCTCCTGCGCAACCTGGGCTTGCGTCGCGCGCGCATCGGCGGTGAGCTGCAGCGAGGGCGCGCGGCGCACGATCGAATCGAGCTGGTAGATCGCGGCGACCACGGGCGCCGCTGCGTTGGAGACGCGCTTGCCGTCGGGGCGAGCTGCGGTGGCGTTGTTCAGCCTGTCGGCCGATACCAGGCCGGCGCTCAGGCCGGTGTCGGCCAGCACCTCGGCCGCCGACTCGAAGGAGAAGCCCGGCAAGCCCAGCAGGTTGGCCAGCACGCGCAGCACCTTCCAGGCCGGGCGCGTTTCGCCAAGCGGCTTGACCACGGCATGGAAGCTCTGCACGCGGCCCTCGGCGTTGACGAAGGTGCCCGGCGTTTCGCTGAAGGGCGCGATCGGCAGCAGCACGTCGCTGAACTCGAGGTTGGCCTTGAAGGGGCTCATCGTCACGACCATCTGCGCATGCGTGAGCGCATCGGCAGCCTGGGTGCCGGCAGCCGAGTCGAACACAGGCTCCGTGTTGAGCAGCAGCACCGCCTTGAGCCCACCCAGGAGCATCTCGCTGGCACTCAGGCCCGCATCCATCGGCAGCGCGCCGACCAGCTGGGCGCCGACCGTGTTCGCCGCCTCGGTGAGATAGCCGACGCTCGCGCCCGTCTGGGCGCCAATCCAGTTCGCCAGCGCCAGCAGCGGGCGGGCTTCGGCATGGTGGGCGGCGGCGTTGCCCAGCAGGATGGCCTTGCGCTCGCCGCTCAGCAGCGAGGCAGCGATGGCCTTGGCCGGATCGCCTGGCTCGGCAGAACGGACGATCGGCGCAGCGGCGCCGGTGGTCGCGGCGACGGCGGAGGCAATCTCGGCGAGCACGTCGATCCAGTCCTGGGCCGGCACGCGCACGGCATTCGCCAGGGGCATGGCCCAGGCTTCGTCGTCAACCAGCAGCTCGGGCGAGGTGAGCACGCTGAGCGCCCCACCCTTGCGAACCGATTGACGAATGCGCTGCGCGAACAGCGGATGGTCCTTGCGCAGGTTGCTGCCGATCACCAGCGCGCGCTGCAGTTGCGACAGCGAGGCGATCGAAGTGCCCAGCCAGCGCACGCCCTCGAAGGCACCGAACTCGGCATTGCGCAGCCGATGGTCGATATTGGCGCTGCCCAGGCCCTGCATGAGCAGTTTGGCCAGGTGCAGCTCTTCCAGCGTGCTGTGCGGGCTGGCGAGTGTGCCGATGCTGTGCGCACCATGGTCGGCCTTGATCTGCTTGAGGCCGTTGGCCACGTACTCGAGCGCGGTCTGCCAGTCGACCTGCTGCCACTGCCCGCCCTGCTTGAGCATGGGCTGCGTCAGGCGCTCGGGGGTGTTGAGCGCCTCGTAGGAGAAGCGGTCGCGGTCGGCGATCCAGCACTCGTTGACGTCCTCGTTCTCCAGCGGCAACACGCGCATCACGCGGTTGTTCTTGACCTGGACAATCAGGTTGGCGCCGGTCGAATCGTGCGGACTCACCGACTTGCGGCGCGAAAGCTCCCAGGTGCGCGCGCTGTAGCGGAAGGGCTTGCTGGTCAGCGCGCCGACCGGGCAGATGTCGATCATGTTGCCCGAGAGCTCGGAGTCGACCGAGCTGCCGACGAAGGTCTCGATCTCGGCATGCTCGCCGCGGTGCGACATGCCGAGCTCCATCACGCCCGCCACTTCCTGGCCGAAGCGAACGCAGCGCGTGCAATGGATGCAGCGGCTCATCTCTTCCATGCTGATGAGCGGGCCGACGTCCTTGTGGAAGACCACGCGCTTCTCTTCCTCGTAGCGCGAGGAAGAGGCGCCGTAGCCCACGGCCAGGTCTTGCAGCTGACACTCGCCGCCCTGATCGCAGATCGGGCAGTCGAGCGGGTGGTTGATCAGCAGGAACTCCATGACCGACTGCTGGGCCTTGATGGCCTTGTCGCTCTTGGTGCGCACGATCATGCCCTGCGTGACCGGCGTGGCGCAGGCCGGCATCGGCTTGGGCGCCTTCTCGACATCGACCAGGCACATGCGGCAGTTGGCGGCGATGCTGAGCTTCTTGTGATAGCAGAAGTGCGGGATGTAGGTGCCCGCCTTGTCGGCCGCATGCATCACCATGCTGCCCTCGGTCACTTCGACCTTCTGGCCGTCGAGTTCGATTTCAACCATGTTTTGTTTTCTCGCTCAGGCCTTGACCGGTGCTTTCGGGACGTAGCCCGGGATCAAGGCCTCGAACTCGTGACGGAAGTGCTTGATCATGGCGCGCACTGGCATCGCGGCGGCATCGCCCAGCGCGCAGATGGTGCGGCCCTGGATGTTGTCGGCGACCGAGTTCAGCAGGTCCATGTCGGTGGCCTTGCCGTGACCGTTGTGGATGCGGTCCACCACGCGCCACAGCCAGCCCGTGCCTTCGCGGCAAGGCGTGCATTGGCCGCAGGACTCGTGCATGTAGAAGTACGAGAGGCGCTTGAGCGACTCGACCATGGAGCGACTGTCGTCCATCACGATCACGGCGCCCGAGCCCAGCATGGAGCCGGCCTTGGCGATGGAGTCGTAGTCCATCGTGCACTCCATCATGATCGACGCCGGCAGCACCGGCGCCGAGGAGCCGCCGGGAATCACCGCCTTGAGCTGGCGGCCCTTGCGCACGCCGCCGGCGAGCTCGAGCAGCCTGGAAAACGGGGTACCCATCGGCACTTCGTAATTGCCCGGCAACTCGACGTCGCCGCTGACCGAGTAGATCTTGGTGCCGCCGTTGTTCGGCTTGCCGCACTCCAGATACGCCACGCCGCCGTTGTTGATGATCCAGGGCACCGCCGCGAAGGTCTCGGTGTTGTTGATCGTGGTCGGCTTGCCGTAGAGGCCGAAGCTGGCCGGGAACGGCGGCTTGAAGCGCGGCTGGCCTTTCTTGCCTTCCAGCGATTCCAGCAGCGCCGTCTCTTCGCCGCAGATGTAGGCGCCGAAGCCATGCGAGGCGTGCAACTGGAAGCTGAAGCTGCTGCCCAGGATGTTGTCGCCCAGGAAGCCGGCCGCCCTCGCCTCTTCCAGCGCCTCTTCGAAGCGCTCGTAGGTCTGGAAGATCTCGCCGTGGATGTAGTTGTAGCCCACGCTGATGCCCATCGCGTAGGCCGCGATGGCCATGCCCTCGATCACGATGTGCGGGTTGAACTGCAGGATGTCGCGGTCCTTGCAGGTGCCCGGCTCGCCCTCGTCCGAGTTGCAGACCAGGTACTTCTGGCCGGGGAACTGGCGCGGCATGAAGCTCCACTTCAGCCCGGTCGGGAAGCCCGCACCGCCTCGTCCGCGCAGGCCGGAGGCCTTGACCTCGGCAATCACCTGCTCGGGCGTCAGGCCCTCGCTCAAGATCTTGCGCAGCGCCTGGTAGCCGCCGCGCGCCTGGTAGTCCGCCAGGCGCCAGTTGGTGCCGTCGAGACCGGCGTAGATCTGGGGCTCGATGTGGCGGCCGTGGAAGCAGGTCTGGACGCCGGTGGCCTGGAACTGCGAGAGCACTTGCTCGGGCGTCATCATTGCGCGCCCTCCATCTTGGCGCTGCGCAGGCCGTCGACCAGCTGGTCGAGCTTCTCGTTGCTCATGAAGCTGCACATGGTGCGATCGTTGACCAGCATCACGGGCGAATCCGCGCAGGCGCCGAGGCACTCGCTCTGCTGCAGCGTGAACATGCCGTCGGCGGTGGTCTCGCCCATCTTGATGCCCAGCTTCTTCTCGAGATGCGCCAGCGCCACCGCTCCGTCGCGCAGTTGGCACGGCAGGTTGGTGCAGACGTTGAGCTTGAACTTGCCCACCGGCTGCTGGTTGTACATGTTGTAGAAGGTCGTGACCTCGTGGACCGCGATCGGCGCCATGCCGAGATAGGCCGCGATCTCGCGCTCACGCTGCACGCTGACGTAGCCCTCTTCCTTCTGCACGATCGTGAGCAGGGCCATCACGGCCGACTGCTTGCCCTCCGGCGGGTACTTGGCGACCTCGCGCGCAAAGAGCGCCAGGGTGGCGGCCGACAGCGGCGCCTGGGTGCTGTGGGGAGTGTCGGGAGTCATTCGTTCGCTCACCTGTCTATTTCGCCGAAGACGATGTCCATGGTGCCGATCACCGCGACCGCGTCGGCGATCATGTGGCCGCGCGACATCTCGTCGAGCGCGGCCAGGTGCGGAAAGCCGGGCGCACGGATCTTCAGGCGGTAGGGCTTGTTGGCGCCATCGCTCACGAGGTAGATGCCGAACTCGCCCTTCGGGTGCTCGACGGCGGCATAGGCCTCACCCTCGGGCACGTGGAAGCCTTCGGTGAAGAGCTTGAAATGGTGGATCAGCTCCTCCATGTTCGCCTTCATCGATTCGCGCGCGGGCGCGGCCACCTTGTGGTTGTCGGTGATCACCGGGCCGGGATTGACGCGCAGCCACGCCGAGCACTGCTGGATGATCCGGTTGGCCTGGCGCATTTCCTCGACGCGCACGAGGTAGCGGTCGTAGCAGTCACCGGTCTTGCCCACCGGCACGTCGAACTCCATCCGATCGTAGACGTCGTAGGGCTGCTTCTTGCGCAGGTCCCACTCGACGCCGGAACCGCGCAGCATCGGTCCGGTGAAGCCCAGGTTGAGTGCGCGCTCGGGCGTGACCACGCCGATGCCGACGGTGCGCTGCTTCCAGATCCGGTTGTCGGTGAGCAGCGTCTCGTACTCGTCGACCATCTTGGGGAAGCGCTCGCAGAAGTCGTCGACAAAATCGAGCATCGAGCCCTGGCGGTTCTCGTTGAGCTTCTCGATCGCCTTGGCGTTCTTGATCTTGCTGACCTTGTACTGCGGCATCGCGTCCGGCAGGTCGCGGTAGACGCCGCCCGGGCGAAAGTAGGCCGCGTGCATGCGCGCGCCCGACACGGCTTCATACAGATCGAACAGGTCCTCGCGCTCGCGGAAGCAGTAGATGAGCATGTTCATCGCGCCGCAGTCCAGGCCATGCGCACCCAGCCACAGCAGGTGGTTCAGCAGCCGCGTGATCTCGGCGAACATCACGCGGATGTACTGTGCGCGCAAGGGGACCTCGAGGCCCAGCATCCGCTCGATGGCGAGGCAGTAGGCATGCTCGTTGCTCATCATCGAGACGTAGTCCAGCCGGTCCATGTAGGGCAGCGACTGAATGTAGGTGCGGCTTTCGGCGAGCTTCTCGGTCGCGCGGTGCAGCAGGCCGATGTGGGGATCGGCGCGCTGGATGACCTCGCCGTCGAGCTCGAGCACGAGGCGCAATACGCCGTGTGCCGCGGGGTGCTGGGGTCCGAAATTCAGCGTGTAATTCTTGATGTCGGCCATGTCGGTGTCAGTGCAATCCGCCGTAGTTGTCTTCGCGAATCACGCGCGGGGTGATCTCGCGCGGCTCGATCGAGACCGGCTGGTAGATCACGCGCTTCTGCTCCGCGTCGTAGCGCATCTCGACGTGACCGGAGACCGGGAAGTCCTTGCGGAAGGGATGGCCGATGAAGCCGTAGTCGGTCAGGAGGCGGCGCAGGTCGTCGTGGCCCTCGAACACGATGCCGTAGAGGTCGAAAGCCTCGCGCTCGAACCAGGTGGCGGCATTCCAGATTCCGGTGAGGGAATCGACCACCGGCAGGTCCTCGTTGGGCACGAAGACCTTGAGGCGCACGCGCTGGTTGAGGCTCACCGACAGCAGGTGGGAGACCACGCAGAAGCGCTCACCCTCCCACTCGCCTTCGCGGTAGTCGGAGTAGTCCACGCCGCAAAGGTCGATCAGCTGTTCGAACCGGCAACCGGGTGCATCGCGAAGCAGCCGCGCGGCCTCGAGGTAATCGGCAGCGGGCACCACGACGGTCACTTCGCCGAGCGCGACGGTCACGCTCCTGGCCTTGGCGCCGAGCGTTTCCTGGATCTGTTTCTGCAGTGCCTCGGGAGCAATGGCAAAGTCGGTCATCGTCTCTCGCTTCTCAGGCACGTGCGATGGTGTTGGTGCGGCGGATCTTCTGCTGCAGCTGGATGATCCCGTAGAGCAGCGCCTCGGCAGTGGGCGGGCAGCCCGGCACGTAGACGTCGACCGGCACGATGCGGTCGCAGCCACGCACCACCGAGTAGCTGTAGTGGTAGTAGCCGCCTCCGTTGGCGCAGGAACCCATCGAGAGCACCCAGCGCGGCTCGGGCATCTGGTCGTAGACCTTGCGCAGGGCCGGCGCCATTTTGTTGCAGAGCGTGCCGGCCACGATCATCAGGTCGGACTGGCGCGGGCTCGGACGGAACAGCATGCCGAAACGGTCGATGTCGTAACGCGCGGCACCCGCGTGCATCATTTCCACCGCGCAGCAGGCAAGGCCGAAGGTCATCGGCCAGAGCGATCCCGTCTTGGCCCAGTTCACCACCGAGTCGTAGGTCGTGGTGACGAAGCCTTCCTTCAAGACGCCTTCAATGGCCATCGTGGTTCCTTGTCATTCCCAATCGAGCGCACCCTTTTTCCATTCGTAGACGAAGCCCACGACGAGGATGGCGAGAAAAATCATCATGGCCCAGAAGCCGACCGAACCGATCTGCTTGAGCGCGATCGCCCACGGGAAGAGAAAGGCGATCTCGAGGTCGAAAAGAATGAAGAGAATCGCCACGAGGTAATACCGCACGTCGAACTTCATGCGCGCGTCTTCGAAGGCTTCGAAGCCGCACTCGTAAGGCGAGTTCTTCTGGCTGTCGGGTCGATTGGGACCCAGGATGTAGCCGAGAACCTGAGGCGCAACGCCGACCCCGACTCCGACCAGGATGAACAACAGGACGGGGAGGTAGGAATCGAGGTTCATCGGGGTCTTTTACCGCTTAACGCCGACAGGAGGATGAAGCCTCCTGTCGGCGAGATTTGGTGCCGTCGGCGAGACTCGAACTCGCACAGCTTTCGCCACTACCCCCTCAAGATAGCGTGTCTACCAATTTCACCACGACGGCGGTGTTTGCAATGCCCGGATGGCATGAGGAACCTGTGAGGTTTTGGCTTTCCGGGCAGCTTTAGAGTTTACCCTGAAACGGGGCCGTTTTCTTTTGGGAACGCAGTGAAAACGACAAGGGACATCCGGTCGCGGGTCCACGCCCCTCGAAGAGACCCGCTTACTTGGCCGGGATCTGCCCGGCGCCGGAAGCCGGTGCGGCCGGCTGGGCCGGTGCCGGTGCGCCGGAAGCGGGCGCAGCAGGGGCATTGCCGGAAGGAATCTGCGATGCGGGTGCCGGAGCCGATGCCGCCGGTGCGGGTGCCGGTGCCGGCGTGCCGATCGCGGCCCGCTCGAGCAGGCTGCCGCCGCCGGTGGGACGCGCATGGCTGAAGTAAGCCAGCATCAGCGTGCACGCGAAGAACACCACGGCCAGCACGCCGGTGGTGCGCGAGAGAAAGTTCGCGCTGCCGCTGGCCCCGAACAGGCTGCCGGCGCTGCCGCTGCCGAAGGCAGCGCCCATGTCGGCGCCCTTGCCGTGCTGGATCAGGATCAGGCCGATCATCGCGAGCGCTGCGAGCATCTGCACGCCCACGAGGATATTGAGGACCACGTTCATTCGTTCTAACTCCTAAATTCGTTCGCGGCAGCGCCGTGTTCAGCGTGCCGCAGCAATGATCTGCAGAAAATCCGGCGCCTTGAGCGAGGCGCCGCCGATCAGGCCGCCGTCGATGTCGGGCTGTGCCAGCAGCTCGGCCGCGTTCGCGGCGTTCATGCTGCCGCCGTAGAGGATACGGATGCCGGCCGCGTGTTCGTCCGCGGCATGGTGCAACTGCGCCCGCAGCAGCGCGTGCACCGACTGAGCCAGCTCGGGCGTCGCCGTCTTGCCGGTGCCGATGGCCCATACAGGCTCGTAGGCCACCACGATCTCGCTGATGCAATGGCCGTTGACATGGATCACGGCGGCCAGTTGGCGCTTGACCACTTCGGCCGTGTGGCCCGCTTCGCGCTCGGCCAGCGTCTCGCCCACGCAGACGATGGGCGTGATGCCGTTGGCGAGCGCGGCAGCGGTCTTGGCCGCCACGCCTTCGTCGGTTTCGCCGTGGTACTGGCGTCGCTCCGAGTGGCCTACGATCGCAAAGCGGACGCCAAAGTCCTTGAGCATCGCCGCCGACTGCTCGCCGGTGAATGCGCCCTGCGGCTGCGCCGACAGGTCCTGCGCACCCAGCGCGATGGGCGATCCGGACAGCAGCGACTGCAGCTGCGCCAGGTAAGGCGCCGGCACACACACCGCGACCTCGCAAGCGGGCGTGCCCACGCCCTGCAGCAGCGCCTTCACCAGCGCCTCGTTGGCAGCGAGGCTGCCATTCATCTTCCAGTTGCCGGCGATGAGTTTCTTCTTCGTCGTCATGTCGTTTCCGTCGTTCACCAGGTCAGCACGATCTTGCCGATGTGCTGGTTCGTTTCCATCAGGGCATGGGCCTGGGCGGCGCCGCTGGGCATGCCGTCGGCCTTGAAGACGCTGTGGATCACGGGCTTGACGGCGCCGCTCTCGAGCAGCGGCCACACCTTCTCGCGCAGCGATTTCGCGATCGCGCCCTTGAAGGCGACCGGCCGCGGCCGCAAAGTCGAGCCGGTGATGGTCAGTCGGCGTCGCAGCACCAGGCCGGCGTTGAATTCGCTCTTGGCCCCACCCTGCACGGCGATGATCACCAGCCGGCCGTCCTCGGCCAGGCATTCGATCTCGCGCTGTGCATAGGGCCCCGCCACCATGTCGAGGATGACGTCGACGCCCTTGCCGCCGGTCAGGCGCTTGGCCTCTTCGGCAAAGTCGGCCGTCTTGTAGTTGATCGCATGGTCCGCGCCGAGCTTTCTGCAGGCGTCGCATTTCTCGTCGCTGCCCGCGGTGGCGATCACCGTGGCACCGAAGGCTTTGCCGAGTTGGATCGCGGTCACGCCGATGCCGCTGGTACCACCCTGGATCAGCAGGGTCTCGCCCTTCTGCAGACGGCCGCGGTCGAACACGTTGCTCCACACGGTGAAGAAGGTCTCCGGCAACGAGGCCGCCTCGGCATCGCTCCAACCCTTGGGCGCCGGCAGGCACTGGGCCACGGGCGCGACGCAGAGCTCGGCATAGCCGCCGCCGGCGATCAGCGCGCAGACGCGATCGCCGACCGCGAAGCCGGCCTCCTTCATGGCCACGGCATCGCCCGAGACGATCTCGCCGGCGACCTCGAGGCCCGGCAGGTCGGAGGCGCCCGGCGGCACCGGATAGTTGCCGGTGCGCTGCAGCACGTCGGGGCGGTTCACGCCGCTGGCGGCCACGCGGATCAGAACCTCGCCCGCACCAGCCGCCGGCGCCGGCCGCTCGGCCACGCGCAGCACCTCGGGTGCGCCGAAGGAAGTGATTTCAATGGCTTTCATGCTTTTCTCGCCTGAAAGGCCCGCCCTCGCAGGCGGACGCACGGTTGAACGACGGCAAGGGCGTCACCGCCCCCGCCTCTCAAGCCTGGCGATCGCCGCCGTGGGGCTCTTGCGAACGCGAGTCCTGCTCGAGCGCAACGGCCTGCTCGCCCGCCGGCTCGGCGCTCTCGGCACGCGGTGCGCGCTCGCCGCGGGGGGGACGATCGCCGCGGTCACCACGATCGCCGCGATCGCCGCGATCGCCGCGATCACCGCGGTCGCCACGGTCACGCCGCTCGCCACGCTCCTCGCGCGGCGGGCGCTCGCTGAACTCCATGCCGGCCGGACGCTCGGTCAGCGCCTTCATGGACAGCTTGACGCGGCCCTTGTCGTCGGTCTCGAGGACCTTGACCTTCACGATCTGGCCTTCGCTCAGGTAGTCGGTCACCTTCTCGACGCGTTCGTGCGCGATCTGGCTGATGTGCAGCAGGCCGTCCTTGCCGGGGAGCAGGTTGATCAGCGCGCCGAAGTCCAGGATCTTGGTGACCGGCCCTTCATACGTCTTGCCGATCTCGACTTCCGCCGTGATCTGCTCGATGCGCTTCTTGGCCTCGTCGGCCTTGGCCGGATCGGTCGAGGCGATGGTGATGGTGCCATCCTCGTCGATGTTGATCTGGGTGCCGGTCTCTTCGGTCAGCGCGCGGATCACGGAGCCGCCCTTGCCGATCACGTCGCGGATCTTCTCCGGATTGATCTTCATCGTGAAGAGGCGCGGCGCGAAGCTGGACACCTCGGCCTTGGCTTCGCCCATCGCTTCCTGCATCTTGCCCAGGATGTGCATGCGCGCTTCCTTGGCCTGGGCCAGGGCGACCTGCATGATTTCCTTGGTGATGCCCTGGATCTTGATGTCCATCTGCAGCGCGGTGATGCCGTTGGTCGTGCCGGCCACCTTGAAGTCCATGTCGCCCAGGTGGTCCTCGTCGCCGAGGATGTCGGTCAGGACGGCGAAGCGGTTGTCTTCCTTGATCAGGCCCATGGCGATGCCGGCCACGTGCGCCTTCATGGGCACGCCGGCGTCCATCATCGAGAGGCAGCCGCCGCAGACCGAAGCCATCGACGAGGAACCGTTCGACTCGGTGATCTCCGACACGACGCGGATGGTGTAGGGGAACTCTTCCTTGGTCGGCAGGCAGGCCACGAGGGCGCGCTTGGCGAGGCGGCCGTGGCCGACTTCGCGGCGCTTGGTCGAGCCCATGCGGCCCACTTCACCGGTCGCAAAGGGAGGCATGTTGTAGTGGAACAGGAAGCGGTCTTCGTACTCGCCGGCGAGCGCGTCGATTCGCTGCGCGTCGCGTTCGGTGCCCAGCGTGGTCACGACCAATGCCTGCGTCTCGCCGCGCGTGAACAGGGCCGAGCCGTGGGTGCGAGGCAGCACGCCGTTGCGGATTTCGATGGGGCGCACGGTGCGCGTGTCGCGCCCGTCGATGCGCGGCTCGCCCGACAGGATCTGGCTGCGCACGATCTTCGACTCGATGGCGAACAGCAGATCGCTGACCTTGCCCGCATCGAAAGGCTCGCCGCTTTCCTTGAGCGACTCCATCACGCTGGCATTGGCTTCGCGCAGGGCCTGCGTGCGGGCCTGCTTGCTGCGGATCTGGTAGACGGCGCGCAGCTTTTCCTCGGCGAGACCCTTGACCTTGGCGACGAAGGCTTCGTCCTCGGCCGGCGCTTGCCAGTCCCAGACGGGCTTGCCGGCTTCACGCACGAGTTCGTGGATCGCATTGATCGCAATGCCGGCCTGCTCGTGGCCGAACACGACGCCACCGAGCATGATTTCCTCGCTCAACTGCAGCGCTTCGGACTCGACCATCAGCACGGCGGCTTCGGTACCGGCGACCACCAGGTCCATCTGCGAATCCTTGCGAACGGTCTGGCCCGGATTCAGCACGTACTGGCCGTTGATGTAGCCGACGCGCGCGGCGCCGATCGGGCCGTTGAAGGGGACGCCGGAAATCGAAAGAGCGGCGCTCACGCCGAGCATGGCCGCGATGTCGGCATCGACCTCGGGGTTCAGCGAGAGCGTGTGGATCACCACATGCACCTCGTTCAGGAAGCCCTCGGGGAACAGCGGGCGGATCGGGCGATCGATCAGGCGCGAGGTCAGGGTCTCGAGTTCGCTGGGCTTCGCCTCCCGCTTGAAGAAGCTGCCGGGAATCTTGCCGGCCGCATAGGTCTTCTCGATGTAGTCGACCGTCAGCGGGAAGAAGTCCTGGCCGGGCTTGGCGGACTTGGAGGCGACCACGGTCGCCAGGATGACGGTACCGTCGATATCGACGACGACCGCGCCGCTGGCCTGGCGGGCAATTTCGCCGGTTTCCATGACGACGGTCTTGTCGCCCCACTGGAAGGTCTTGGTGACTTTGTTGAAGAGGCTCATGTCTAGCTCCTGTTTCTTGTGGGCGGATCGGCCTGCGGCGATCGCAGGTTCCGCGGGGAAGGGGCGCCTTTCAGAACACGATGCCATTCCAGGGAAGCTCGGGGAGAACTCCATTGGAATGACACAGCTTCGCTCTGTACGGCACTCCTGGTTCGATTCGCGAAGTAAAAAACGCCTGAGCTAGCGGACTAACCCAGGCGTTTCTTCATGCGAATCAGCTTACTTGCGCAGACCCAGCTTGGCGATCAGCGCGGTGTAACGCTCGGCGTCCTTGGATTTCAGGTAGTCGAGCAGCTTGCGGCGACGGCTCACCATGCGCAGCAGGCCGCGGCGACCATGATGGTCCTTGGCGTGCGTCTTGAAGTGCGGGGTGAGTTCGTTGATGCGGGCGGTCAGCAGTGCGACTTGCACTTCGGGGCTGCCGGTGTCGTTGGCGGCGCGGGCGTTGTCCTTGACAACTTCGGCCTTGATGGAGGCTGCGATCATGTGATGAATTTCCTGTTCCGGGATGTTTGACTTGCGGCGAGCGCTGGAACTGCACCCGTCGTGCGCCTTGCGGCATGCAAAGCTAAGCATTATAGCTCTCCCCAGGTTGCCCGCATGTCCTGCCGGGCGCCCCCTGCCCTGGGGCGGCACCTGCGGCCCGGGAAGCCGGTTCCGCGGTGTTTCACGAAGGGCCCGGGATTCTCGGGGCTATTGCGCCAGCCAGCGCTTCAGGCGGCTCACGCCTTCCACCAAGCGGCCGGGATCCTTGGAAGCGAAGCACCAGCGCAGCCAGCCCTGCGCTTCCGGCGCGAAGGCGCTGCCGGGCGCCAGGCCGAGCCCGGCCTCGGCCACCAGGCGCTTGGCGAGCGCCAGCGAATCGTCGAAGCCTTCGAGCCTGAAGAAGGCGTACATGCCGCCGCGTGCGGGCGCGACCTGCACGCCGGGAAGCTCGGCCAGCAGAGGAATCAGGGTGTCGCGGCAGGTCTTCAGGTGCGCCACTACCCGAGGCGTGATCTCCGCGCTGTGCGCCAGCGCCGCGATGCCGGCGCGTTGGGTGAACACGCTGGTGCAGGAGGTGTTGAACTCGATCAGCTTTCCCATGCCCTCCACCAGCGCGGGCGGCAGCACCAGCCAGCCGAGGCGCCAGCCGGTCATGAGGAAGCTCTTGGAGAAGCTGTGGACCACCACCAGCCGGTCGTCCGGCGCCGCCACGTCGAGGAAGCTCGGCGCGCAGCCGTTGGGAACAGGGCCATCCGAAGGCGCGTCTTGCTTCAGGCCGCTCGGCGTCGGGCTCGGCTCGAAGTAGAGGCGCTCGTAGACCTCATCGGCCAGGATCCAGGTGCCCGTGCGCCGGCAGTGATCGAGGATCTCTTGCTGCTCGGCGCGCGTGAGCGTCCAGCCGGTCGGGTTGTTGGGCGCATTGAGGACCAGCAGCTTCGTCGCCGGCGTCACGGTCGCGCGCAGGGCATCCAGATCGAGCGTCCATTGCCCCGCCTTCGGCACCAGCGACACGCAGCGCACGCGCGCGCCCAGGATTGCGGGCTGCGCCGTCAGGTTGGGCCACACCGGCGTCACGGCCACGACCTCGTCGCCGGCGTCGACCAGTGCCTGCATCGCAAGCATCAGGGCACTCACGCCGCCCGAAGTGATGGCGATGCGCGCAGCATCGATCGCGGGGTGCAGCCCGCTCATGTAGCGCGCGACGGCCTCGCGCAACTCCGGCAGCCCGAGGTTGTGGGCATAGAAGGTTTCACCTTGCTGCAGCGATGCGATGGCGGCCTGGCGGATCGGCTCCGGCGTGACTTCGTCGCCTTCGCCGAACCAGAAGGCCAGCACGTCGGCGCGGCCGATGCCGGCGTTGGCGACTTCGCGGATCTTGGAGGCTTCGAGGTTGTGGATGGCTTCGCGCATCTTGACTGTTTCCTTTGCGTGTTCAGGGGCGCTGCATCTTGCAGCTGGTGGGCATCTCGGCGCGCTCGGCAGCGATGGTGCGAACCACGCGGAAACCGTAGCCGGATCCCTCGACATCGAATTTCACACCCGGGCTGCCCTGCCGGTCCATCACGCCCACCACGAGGGACTGCTGGAACTGGTGGTCGGCGGCGCGCATGCGGCCGCTCTGGCCCGCCAGGCTGACCTCGGCCTTCTCGAGCGCACGGGCGACAGCCACGGGATCGACGCTGCCGGCGCGCTCGATGGCCTGCGCCAGCGCCTCGACCAGGAGCTGCATCCGCATGTGCACATAGTCGTCGGCCGGCTTGGGGAAGCGCTCGCGGAAGGCCCGGTAGAAGGCTTCGGACTCGCGCGTCTGCACATTGGGGAGCCAGTCGGCGACCGCGACCACGCGTCCGATGCCGGCGTCGCCGATGGCTGCCGGCGCACCGAGCGCGTTGCCGTAGAAGGTATAGAAACTGCCGTTGAAGCCCGCCTCGCGCGCCGCCTTCACCAGCAGCGTGAGATCGCTCCCCCAGTTGCCCGTCACCACGACCTGCGCCCCGCTCGCGAGGATCTTGCTCGCGTAAGGCGCGAAGTCCTTCACGCGGCCCATCGGATGCAGTTCCTCCCCGACGATCTGCACGTCGGGCCGCAGCATCGCGAGCTGGCGCTTCGATTCGCGCAGCACCGACTGGCCGAAGCTGTAATCCTGGCCGATGAGATAGGCCCGCTTGAGCGCGGCGTCGCTCTTCATCACCTCCATGAGCGCGGTGACGCGCATGTCGGCATGGGCGTCGAAGCGGAAGTGCCAGAAGCTGCAGCGTTCGTTGGTGAGCACCGGGTCCACCGCCGAGTAGTTGAGGAAGAGCACACGGCGTGAGGCATCGCGCTCGTTGTTCTTCTCGATGGCGTCCACCAGCGCCGCAGCCGTGGCCGAGGAGTTGCCCTGGAGCACGATGCGCGCGCCGTCGTCCACCGCGGCGCGCAGTGCCGACAGGGCTTCCTCGTTCTGTCCCTTGCTGTCGTAGCGGTCCAGCTGCAGGAGGCGCGCACCGCCGGGGAGCTTGACGCCGCCGCGCGCGTTCACGCGCTCCACGGCCCACAGCAGGTTGCGCCAAACCGCTTCCCCTGTGTTGGCGAAGGTCCCGCTCATGCTCTCGACCAGCGCCAGTCGGATCGGGACCGCGGGCTGCGCACGCACCACAGGCAGCGTGGCCGCGCATAGCGCCGCGGCCGCGAATTTCAAGGCCCGGCGGCGGTAAATAAAGCGGAAGGAACTCATCTTGAAACGCTTCTCGCCGCGCCTAGATGAGACGGCAAGCGGCACTCTGTTGAAAGGCCGCGCAGTGTAAGGGACACACATTTCTTGTCCCACCGCGTTCACTCAGGAGTACCTCGCATGATCTTCGTCCCCGCCCTCCGCGCCACCCGCTTCGCACCGCGCAGCTTCGATCGCAGCGTCGAGCGCTTCGTCAACGACACCTTCTCCGCCGCTCGCCGCTCCCTCAATGTCGAGCAGGACGACAAGAGCTGGACGCTGTCCCTCGATGTCCCGGGCCTCGCGCGTGAAGACCTCACGATCGGCATCGAAGGCGCCGTGGTTCGCATCGAGAGCAAGGCCGAGGCCAAGCGCCAGTTCAAGGCCGCCTACGAGCTGCCGCAGGACATCGATGCGGCCGCGAGCGAAGCCAAGCTCGAAAACGGGGTCTTGAGCCTCAAGCTGGGCAAGCAGGTGCCGGTCAGCACCGTGACCCAACTGGCCATTCATTGAGTTGGCACAAATGTTTCATAACCTCTGACTGCGCAAGAAGCTGACTGGGCCGGTAACTTTTTGTTGCCGGCCCTTCTTATTCCTGGCTGCAAAATATGTCCAAGGACGTCACATTTATGGCTTTTTTTTGATGCCTTCTTCCTTAACCAGCGCTCGTCGTGCCGGGCTGCGAAAGCAGCAGTGAGTCACAAGCGCTTGATAAAGCACCCATGAGAACGCACCTGAAACCCGCCAACCACGATTCGCGCTCGGACACCTTGCTGGTGTTTCTGCCGGGAGCTTTCCTGAAGCCCGAGGAGTTCGAACGCGAAGGGTTCATCAGTGCCGTTCGAGAGCGCGATCTGGCGGCCGACGCTCTGCTGGTCGATGCCGACGTCTCTTACTACTACGACCAGACCTTCATCGAGCGGCTGCATGACGACATCCTGCAGCCGCAGCGCGCGCTGGGCTACAAGTCGGTGTGGTTGATCGGCATCTCGATCGGCGGCTTCGGCGCCCTGATCCACGAATTGGCCAAGCCCGGTGCCGTCGACGGGATCGTGGCGCTGGCGCCTTATCTGGGCCGGCGGCCCCTGGGCGCCGAGATCCACAAGGCCGGCGGCCTGCGGGCCTGGAAAGCGCCCGAAGGGCCGCCGCCGGACCAGGAAGTCGATCGCAAGCTCTGGCCGTGGCTGCAGCAATACGCCGCCGCCGAGCCGAACAGGGAACTGCCTCCGCTGTACCTGGGCTTCGGGCTGGCCGACCGCTTTGCATCCAACCATCGCCTGCTCGCCGAGGCGCTGCCGGCGGGGCGCGTCTTCACCACCGAAGGCGGCCATGACTGGCCGCAGTGGTCGCAGCTCTGGCGCAAGATGCTCGACGTGCTGCCGCTTCCTTCGCGCGGCACCCCCAAGCGTTCGTTGCCTAGCCGAACTGCGGCTCCGGCGCGCCCAGCGAGGCCAATGGCCATCGCGGCTTGACGTCGAACGCATAGCGGTCTGTCGGAGCCTGCAGGCCGCACTGCAGCCGCATCGCGGCGGCCATGGCGATCATCGCGCCGTTGTCGGTGCACAGGTGCAGCTCCGGGTAGTGCACCCGCACCCCCCTCCTGGCGCAGGCCGCATCCAGCTGCGCTCGCAGTGCGCGGTTGGCCCCCACGCCGCCGGCGACCACCAGGCGCTTCAAGTCGCTCTGTTCGAGGGCGGCCAGCGATTTCTTCAGCAGCACGTCGACGATCGCCGCCTGGGTCGAGGCCGCAAGGTCGGCCTTGCGCGCTTCCAGGTCGTCCCCCAGCTTGCGGGCCTGGGTCAGGACGGCCGTCTTGAGCCCCGCGAAGGAGAAATCGAGGTCACCGCTGTGCAGCAGCGGCCGCGGCAGCTTGAAGGCCGTGGCATCGCCTTGCTCGGCAAGCTTCGCCAGCCAGGGGCCGCCCGGATAGGGCAGGCCCATCAGCTTGGCGCTCTTGTCGAAGGCTTCGCCTGCAGCGTCGTCGATGGTCTCGCCCAGTAGCGCGTAGCGCCCCACCCCGTCGACTCGCATCAACTGCGTGTGGCCACCGGACACGAGCAGCGCGACGAAAGGAAATTCAGGCGGATCGGCGCTGAGGAAGGGTGACAGCAGATGCCCCTCGAGATGGTGCACGCCCAGCACCGGCTTGCCCAGCGCCGCGCCCAGGGCGCATGCGACGCCCGCGCCCACCAGCAGTGCGCCGGCCAGTCCCGGCCCGCGCGTATAGGCGACCACGTCGACGTCGCCCAGCCCGTGGCCGGCCTCCGACAGAACTTGCTGGGTCAGCGGCAGCACCCGCCGGATATGGTCCCGGCTCGCCAGTTCCGGCACCACGCCGCCGTAGGCCTGGTGCATCGCGATCTGGCTGTGCAAGGCATGGGCGGCCAAACGCGGCAGGCCACTGGTGCCCGACTCGACCAGGGCCACGCCGGTCTCGTCGCAGGACGATTCGATTCCCAGTACAAACATGCGGCAAGTGTAGGTCGTGGACCGGGAACGGACATCCGGACGCAGAGGATGCACCGGGGCACGATTGTTGCTGCATCCCCTCTCCATGGGCCTGCCACGATGAACTCCGCACTGAGCTTCCTGATCGGCGCGCGGCGTTGCGAAATCGACGAACTCGATCAGCTCGCGCGCACCAGCGCGCTCGTCGGCACGATCGGCACCCTGGTCCATGCGCTGCAGCGCGAGCGCGGCATCTCGAACGTGTGGCTGGCCTCCGGCGGCCGGCGTTTCGCGGCGCAGCGTGAAGAACAGATCGCAGCCTGCTTGCGCGCCGAGGAAGCGGTGCGCAGCAGCTTCGGGCGCCTCGACACCGAGGCGCCGCGCATCGGCAACGGCGCGCGCCTGTTCAGCCGCATCGCGTGGGTGCTGCCGGGCCTGGACGCATTGCCGGAGCTGCGTCGCCGCGTCGCAGCGATGGCGTTGTCCGCCGCCGAGGCCACGGCCGCCTTCGTAAAGCTGATCGCCGGGCTGCTGGCCGTGGTGTTCGAGGCCGCGGACGGCGCCACCGACCCCGAGATCTCGCGCCTTCTGGTGGCCATGTTCAATTTCATGCAGGGCAAGGAATTCGCGGGCCAGGAACGCGCCTGCGGCGCCGCGGCTTTCGCATCCGGCCGAAACGATGGCGCACGCCAGCAGCAATGGCTGCACCTCATCGAGTCGCAGGAGCGCTGCTTCCAGGTCTTCGTCGAGTTCTCGGGCCCGGCGCTGGGCGAGCTCTGGCGCAGCAGTCAGCCCACAGCGCAGCTGGCCGAGCAGGAGCGGCTTCGGCGCATCGCCTGCGCGGCACCCCCGGGCGTGAGCCTTGACACCGAGCTGAGCCAGACCTGGTTCGACTGCTGCAGCCGGCGCATCGATGCCATGCAGACCATCGAGGAGCGACTGGCCGCCGACCTGCGCCTGCTGTGCGAGCAGAAGACGGCCCGCGCCCGGGCCGAACTGCAGGCGCACGAGGGCCTGCTCGCCGAGCTGGCGATCGAGCCAGGCGCCGCGTCGGCCGCCTTCTTCGACGAACCGCCGGCGCCGGTGGCCCCTCCCGGCCAGCCACGCGCCCTGGCCGCGCCGGCGCCCTTCGGCCGCCAGCTGGAGCGCTCGGTCCTGGAGATGGTGCAGGAGCAGTCGCATCGCCTGCAGGCCATGAGCGATGAACTCGAGACAGTGCGCGCCGCCCTCAACGAGCGCAAGCTGGTGGAGCGCGCCAAGGGCCTGCTGATGGCCTACCGGCGCATGAGCGAGGAAGAGGCCCACAAGATGCTGCGCCGCACTGCCATGAGCCAGGGACGCCGGCTGGTCGAGGTGGCCGAATCGGTGCTCTCGATGGCGGAATACCTGCCGGCCGATCCCGTGCGCTGAGCGCCATGATCTGAATTGGTGCGCTGCACAACAAGCGTGCCCGAGGGCAACGAAGAAGCACTTGCATCGAAGACGCGTGCCGCCCGCATGGCACCTTCGGCTGCCGGAGCACAGAAGCGGCGCCAAGCCAACCCGCCCTTCCTGGCACAAGCCTTGCGTTAGCTCTGCGCGCAGCATCCAACGGCGGATGCGGCCAAACCCAAAACGGACAAAGGCGTCCCCACCTGCGCGGGCTCGTGTCGAGCGAGCCCTTGCACGGTGAGGACGCCTTTTTGTTTTTCTCGAGCCCAGTCATCCACCTTCGGAGTGCGCCCCATGAACGATCTGCTGAAACCGAAACTGAGCCGCCGCCGCATCCTGCAGGCCGCGGCTGCCGGCGCCGTCGGGCTCGACCCCGCCTTGCGCGCCGCCGTCTGGGCCCAGGGCTCCGACAAGCCCGAGAAGGAGGAGGTCAAGATCGGCTTCATCCCGCTGACCGACTGCGCCAGCGTGGTGATGGCCTCGGTGCTGGGCATCGACAAGAAATACGGCGTGAAGATCGTCCCCAGCAAGGAAGCGAGCTGGGCGGGGGTGCGCGACAAGCTGGTCAACGGCGAGCTCGACATGGCCCATGTGCTCTACGGCCTGGTCTACGGCGTGCACCTCGGCATCAGCGGCCCGAAGAAGGACATGGCCGTGCTGATGACGCTCAACAACAACGGCCAGGCGATCACGCTGTCGAAGAAGCTCGCCGACAAGGGCGCGGTCGACGGCGCCTCGCTGGCCAAGCTGATCACCACCGACAAGCGCGAATACACCTTCGCCCAGACCTTCCCGACCGGCACCCACGCCATGTGGCTCTACTACTGGCTGGCCTCGGCGGGTATCGATCCGTTCAAGGACGTGAAGAACATCGTGGTGCCTCCGCCCCAGATGGTGGCGAACATGCGCGTGGGCAACATGGACGGCTACTGCGTCGGCGAGCCGTGGGGGCAGCGCGCCATCATGGACGGCATCGGCATCACCGCCGTGACCACGCAGGACATCTGGAAGGACCATCCGGAGAAGGTGCTCGGCACCACCGCGGACTTCGTCAAGAAGTACCCCAATACCGCACGCGCCGTGACCGCCGCGATCCTGGAGGCCGGCAAGTGGATCGACACCGGCCTGCAGAACAAGAACAAGATGGCCGAGACCATCGCCGACAAGAGCTATGTCAACACCAGCGTCGACGCCATCAACCAGCGCATCCTGGGCCGCTACACCAACGGCCTGGGCAAGAACTGGGACGATCCCAACCACATGAAGTTCTACAACGACGGTGCGGTGAGCTTCCCCTACCTCTCCGACGGCATGTGGTTCCTCACGCAGCACAAGCGCTGGGGCCTGTTGAAGGAGCACCCCGACTACCTCAAGGTGGCCACCGAGATCAACCGCATCGACATCTACAAGCAGGCCGCGGCGGCCACCAAGACGCCGGTGCCCAAGGACGTGCTGCGCACCAGCAAGCTGATCGACGGCGCGGTGTGGGACGGGAAGAACCCGAAGCAGTACGCCGATTCCTTCAAGCTGCACGTCTGAGGAGCACGCCATGGTCAGTGCCGTTTTTCACTCGCCGCTCGAAGCCGCCGCCGCGCATGTCGCCGCACCCGTGCTCTCCAGGAGCGTCGCCGCCGTGCCCGCCGCCGCGGCGGTGCCCGTGCAGCAGGCGCCCGAGCCCACCCCGCGCGCGCCGCGCGACTTCAGCTGGATCTGGCTGCGCGTGCTGCCGCCGATCCTCGGCTTCGGGCTCCTCATCCTGGTCTGGGAACTGGTCGCGCTGAAGAACAGCAACGGCTTCCCGTCGCCGGGCGCTGTCTGGCAACAGGCGCTGACCGTGTTCAGCGACCCCTTCTACAGCAAGGGACCGAACGACCAGGGCGTGGGCTGGAACGTCCTGTCCTCGCTGAAGCGCGTGGCGATGGGCTTCGGGCTGGCAGCGGCCGTCGGCATTCCGGCGGGCTTCGCGATCGGGCGCTTCGGCTTTCTCGCGCGCATGTTCAACCCGCTGATCAGCCTGCTGCGCCCGGTCTCGCCGCTGGCCTGGCTGCCCATCGGCCTGCTGGTCTTCAAGGGCGCCAACCCGGCCGCCATCTGGACCATCTTCATCTGCTCGATCTGGCCCATGATCATCAACACCGCGGTGGGCGTGCAGCGCGTGCCCAGCGATTACATGAACGTGGCGCGGGTGCTCGATCTGTCCGAGTGGAAGATCCTCACCCGCATCCTGTTTCCCGCCGTGCTGCCCTACATGCTGACCGGCGTGCGCCTCGCGGTCGGCACGGCCTGGCTGGTGATCGTCGCGGCCGAGATGCTGACCGGCGGCGTCGGCATCGGCTTCTGGGTGTGGGACGAGTGGAACAACCTCAACGTCGCCAACATCATCATCGCGATCTTCGTGATCGGCATCGTCGGGCTGGTGCTCGAGTTCGCCCTGATCCGGATCGCCACTGCATTCACATTCGAAGAGGTGAAGTCATGAGCGATGGCAAGTACATCCAGATCGAGGGCGTGGAGCAGCGCTTCAAGACGCCCAAGGGCAGCTTCCTGGCGCTTCGCGACATCGATCTGCACGTGGCCAAGGGCGAGTTCATCACGCTGATCGGACACTCCGGCTGCGGCAAGTCCACGCTGCTGAACCTGATCGCCGGGCTGAGCGCGCCCACGCAGGGCGCGCTGCTGTGCGCCAACCGCGAGATCAAGGGCCCCGGGCCCGAACGGGCGGTGGTGTTCCAGAACCATTCGCTGCTGCCCTGGCTCAGCTGCTTCGAGAACGTCCACCTCGCGGTGGAGCGCGTGTTTGCGGCGACGGAGAACAAGGCGCAGCTCAGGGCACGCACCGAAGCGGCGCTGGCGCTGGTCGGCCTCACGGCCGCCGCGCAGAAGCGTCCGGGCGAGATCTCGGGCGGCATGAAGCAGCGCGTGGGCATCGCGCGCGCCCTGTCGATGGAACCCAAGGTGCTGCTGATGGACGAGCCCTTCGGCGCCCTCGACGCGCTGACCCGCGCCAAGCTGCAGGACGAGTTGCTCGCCATCGTCGCGAAGACCCGCAGCACGGTGGTCATGGTCACGCACGACGTGGACGAGGCGGTGCTTCTGTCCGACCGCATCGTGATGCTCACCAACGGCCCGGCCGCCACCATCGGCGAGGTGCTGGCCGTGGACCTGCCGCGCCCGCGCGACCGCGTGGCACTGGCGGAAGACCCGGTCTACGTCCACGCTCGCAAGGCCGTGATCGACTTTCTCTACACGCGCCAGGCGCACGTCGAGAAGGCCGCCGCCTGACGCGTCACGAAGCCCCGCGGCCGGCAAAGCCAGGCTCGTTCGGGAAACACCGCGGAACCGGCTTTGCCGGGCCGCTGGCGTTGCGCCCGGAAGGGGGTGGGCGGCCACACGAAGTGGGCCAACCTGGGGGAGAGCCAAGGTCACGACATGATGACCTGCAGGCTGTGTTCGTATGACGCGGTGAGCCGGTCGAAGGTGTCGGCCAGCACCTCGCTGGCGCGCACCAGGTCGGCGCGGCCTTCGGCCCGGTCGGCCTGTCGCACGCCGCGCACCAGCCGCAGCCATTCGTCGCGCGCACCGCTGAGCGCTGCGCGGATCTCGGGCGAGCTCAGCGGCGCACGCTCCAGCTCCAGCAGCGAAGCCTCGAAGCTGTCCATGGTGGGCACCAGGCGCGCGCTCCACGCACCCTCGGGCAGCAGCGCGGCGAGCAGCGCATCCTTGGCCAGGCGCTGCGCCCGCATGCGCTGCCGTCCGCAGAGGTTGACGATGCGCAGGGCACGGCGCCCCGCAGACGACTCCAGCACGTCGGTGAGCGCCTCGGCGGCATTCAGCAGGGTCTCGGCGCTGGCGTCGATGTCGCTCAGCGCCGCGGGCCCGGGCCGCGCCGACAGTGCGGCATCCAGCGCTTCCCAGGCCGAGCGCACCGCTGCCAGCGCCTGCATGCTGGTCGCATCCAGCGGGAGGCCCGCGAGATGACCGAGGTTGTCCTGTACCCGCTCGGCCGACTCGGCGCGCAGCGCGCGGCTGCGCCGCGCATCGACGCCCGCCAGCGCCTGCGCCGCCAGGCGCACCAGCCGCTGCGAGAGCATGCGAAGCTGTCCGGCGCGGTTGATGGCATCGGCCCATTGCGCGGCCTCGACCACCGAACGCGAGAGCTCGCCGACGCGCAGGTTCGCATGCATCGCCGCGCCGCGCAGCAGCCCGAAGGCCGCGTCCTCGCCGATGCCGCGCGCCGTCATCAGCAGCCCCTTGGCGCGGTCCACCCACTTGCGCTCGTCGAGGTGCGCGAGCGAGCGCGCCAGCGTGTCGCGCAACGCGGCCTCGCGCCGCCAGCGCGCCTGCGCGCGGGCGAGCAGGGCGCGCAGGCCGGCTGCGTCCAGGGTGTCGGCACGCGACCAGGCCTGCACGCCGAGCGCGACGAGTTCTTCATGCGCCTGCGGCGGCAGCGGCTCGCTGACCACGACCACGGGAAGCGGCGGCGCGCCGGCCCAGGCCTGCAGCGCGGCCTGCAATCCGGGGATCGATGCCGGCGCGTGGACCAGCACCTGCTCCGGCGCGAGCATCGCTGCCTCCTCCACCATCGTGCCGCAGGTGGCCCATCCGATGGCCGTCGCATCCGCTTCCGCGAGGAGCTGGCGCAGCCCTTCGGGAGGCGCCTCGGCAATGGGATCGGGCAGGACGAGCAGGAGTCGATTCATGGAAGGACGTTCGCGAACGGGTCAGGCGGTCGCAGCATAGGCGAAGCGCCCGCCCGACAGCAGGCACGGGTCTTGCGTAGACAACGACGCGGTGTAACGAGGCACCGCTTTGGTGAAGTCGCCGGCCACCGCGCCGGCCCGGGTTCCGGCAGGGCCCCGCTCACCCCCAGTCCATTCCGCCGGGGCCCGGCGGGACACACCCTTTCATCGCCCATCGACGCAGCCGCGCCACGGCCGCGCTGATGACTTTCGCATTGCCAACGCCACCGCCAAGCCACCGCCATGTCCAGCTTCAAGTCCTTCCTGCGCTCCGGGCACGCACCCACTCTGTTCGCGGCGTTCTTCTATTTCATGTTCTCGTGCTGCATCTGGGTGCTGAACGGCGCGATGGCGCCCTTCATCGGCGAGACCTTCCAGCTCACCCCCGCGCAGAAGGGGCTGATGCTGTCGATTCCGATCATCGCGGGCGCGCTGATGCGCTTCCCGCTCGGCATCCTCTCGCAATACATCGGCCGCAAGAACGCCACGCTGGTGGAGATGGGCCTGATCGCGGTGGCGATGCTGTTCGGCTTCTTCATGGTGCACAGCTTCAACGACCTGCTGGCCATGGGCGTGCTGCTGGGCATCGCGGGCGCCAGCTTCGGCGTGGCCCTGTCGCTCGGCTCGGGCTCCTTCCCGCCGCAGAACAAGGGCCTGGCGATGGGCCTGGTGGGCGCCGGCAACGTGGGCACGGCGGTCTCGGTGCTGGTCGCGCCGCCGCTGGCGCTGTGGCTCGGCTGGCAGGCGGTCTACGGCGTCGCGGCCGTGGCCATCCTGCTGCCGATGGCGGTGATGGTGCTGTTCGCGCAGGAGCCGCCGGACGTCGACAGCCATGCCAGCCTGCGCGAGCACGTGGCCTGCCTGTTCGAGAAGGACGGCTGGGCCTTCAGCCTGATCTACGGCATCACCTTCGGCGGCTTCATTGGCCTCACCACCTTTCTGCCCTCCTACTACTACGACCAGTTCGGCGTGAGCAAGGTGCAGGCCGGACAGCTGACGATGCTGGCGGCCTTCATGGGCGCCGCCGTGCGCGTCATGGGCGGCTGGCTCTCCGACCGCTGGGGCGGCGTCAACACGCTGACGCTGGTGCTGCTGGCATCCGCCGTGACGCTGGCGCTGATCGGGCTGGCCTCGAGCTCGCTTGCGCTCACCACGCTGCTGCTGATCGTGTGCTTCGCCGCGCTGGGCGCGGGCAACGGGGCTTTGTTCCAGCTGGTCCCGCTGCGCTGGCCCGCCAGCACGGCGGTGGCCGGCTCGATGATCGGCGAGATCGGCGCCCTGGGCGGCGGCCTGGTGCCGAATGCGATGGGGCTGTCGAAGCAGTACCTCGGCACCTACATGTGGGGCTTCATCCTGTTCGCGATGCTTGCCCTGGTGATGCTGGGCGTGATGCGGGTCATGCAGATCCGCTGGACACGCACCTGGGCAGAAAAAGGCGGCCGCGCGCGCGTCGCGCCGCACACGCCGAACCACGAGGCCGATCGCCCGGTTCGCCCGATGCGACGCAGCGCCGGACGGTGACGACCATGCGCAGCCACGCCCCCTTCGCGCCCTCAGCGCGGCAGGAACAACAGCCAGTAGACGAGCAGCGCGTTGAAGACCAGCGATGCCGCCAGCGCGAGCTTCCACAGCAGGGCCGGGTCGCGTCGCGCCAGCGGCGTGGCGGCCGGCGCGCCGACCGGACGGGCGGCGCCGCGCTCCAGCGCGAGCAGCATCTCCTCGGCGGTCTCGAAACGCTGCCGCGGATCGCGCGCCACCGCCTTGCGCACCAGGTGGTCGAGCCACATCGGCACGTCGGGGCGGATGCGCGACAAGGCCACGGGGTCGCGCCGGTAGCGCGCGCCCTGGTAGGGCTCGATCTCGCCATAGGGCAGGCGGCCGCCCAGCCACTGGTAGAGCGACACGCCCAGCGCGAACAGGTCGCTGCCGGGGTCGGGTGCCGCACCCTCCCACTGTTCCGGGTTCATGAAGCTGGGCGTGCCGGCATGCAGTTCGCGCTGCGCCGCGCCCTCGCGGCCGGACAGCGCCACGCCCAGGTCGAGGATGCGCCACTGCCCGTCATCGCCCAGGTGCAGGTTGCCGGGCTTGATGTCCCGGTGCACCACGCCGTGGCGGTGCAGCCGGCCCAGCGCCTTGCAGATCTGCGTCGCGGCGTCGACCACCTGCGCCACGCCCGGGCGTGGGCCGGAGCGCAGCATCTGCTCGATGGTGCGGCCGCCATGCCAGTCGAACACGGTGTAGAGCGCGCTGGCGTCGTCGCCCCGCTCGTGCACGCGCACGAAGCCGGGCGCGCCGCCGCCGCTCACTCGCAGGCCCAGCCAGGCCTCGTGCGCGAGCATGGCCCGCTCCTCGGGGTCGCTGGCGCGCGACGGATGCAGCGTCTTGATCGCGACCAGCCCACGGGTCCGCGCCTCGCGCGCCTGGTACAGCCGGTGCACGCCGGTATCGGCCACCAGTGCAGTGATCTGGTAGCCGTCCAGCATGTCCCCCACTTTCAGCGCGGGGGGCGGCGCCAGCCGGCGTGCATCGCCCAGTTCGTCGTGCAGCTGGCGCGCGTCCAGGCCCAGCACGCGGATCACCAGCGCGGTCGCGTTGTCGCGCGTGCCGGCGGCGATCGCGGCGTCGACCAGCGCATCGCTGGCCTGCTGCGCATGGGTGGCCAGCGCAAGCTCGGCCACGCGCGCGGGCTTCAGCACGCCATGCACCCCGTCGGTGCTGAGCACGAAGCAGTCGCCCACGCGCAGCTCGCCCTGCAGGTAGTCGACGCGCACATGGTCGTCCAGGCCCACGGCGCGCGTGAGGCGGCTGCGCAGGTCCGGATGGTCCAGCGCGTGGTCGACGGTCAGCGGCGTGGCCGCGCCCTCGCCCGCGCGCACGCGCCATGCCCGCGTGTCGCCCACGTGAGCCAGCGTGTAGGTCTGGCCGTGCAGGGCCAGGGCTGTCAGCGTGGTCATGGCGCCGTCGTGGCGGCGGCGCCGGTTGTGGTCGGCCAGCCAGGCGTTCTGGGCGGCGATCAGGCGGTCCATGGCCACCGTCGGCTCCCAGGTGTCGGGCGTGGCGAAGTAGTCGCCCAGCAGGCCGATCACGGTGGTCTGCGCCGCCTCCAGCCCGTGCCCCCCGGAAGACACGCCGTCGGCGATCGCCGCGACCAGGCCGCGCGACTCCTCACCGCGCGGCGCATGCACCGCGCCGGCGAAGTCCTCGTTCTGCGGTCGCGGGCCGCGATGGCTGCTGTAGCCGATTTCAACCTCGAAGCTCATGGCGCGGCATTGTCCATGCAAGTCACGAGCCCCCTGTTTGCTTGAGTCCAGAAAGGTCCACCCCATGAAGAAGATGAAACTCGTGATGGTCGGCAACGGCATGGCCGGCGTGCGCACGATCGAGGAGCTGCTCAAGATCGAGCCCGAGCTCTACGACGTCACCGTCTTCGGCGCCGAGCCGCATCCCAACTACAACCGCATCCTGCTGTCGCCGGTGCTGGCCGGCGAGCAGACGGTGGACGAGATCATTCTCAACAGCTGGGAGTGGTACGCCGAGAACAACATCACCCTGCACGCCGGCAAGAAGGTGGTGGAGGTCGACCGCGTCAAGCGCATCGTGCGCGCCGAGGACGGCACCGAGGCCGAGTACGACCGGCTGCTGATGTGCACCGGCTCCAACCCCTTCATGCTGCCGGTGCCCGGCAAGGACCTGAAGGGCGTGATCGCCTATCGCGACATTGCCGATACCGACTACATGATCGAGACCGCGAAGACGCACAAGAACGCGGTCGTCATCGGCGGCGGCCTGCTGGGCCTGGAAGCCGCCAACGGCCTGATGCTGCGCGGCATGAACGTCACCGTGGTGCACGTCATGCCCTGGCTGATGGAGCGCCAGCTCGACGACGTGGCGGGCAAGCTGCTGCAGAAGTCGCTGGAGGACCGCGGCCTGAAGTTCCTGATTGGCGCGCAGACGCAGGAGCTGGTGGGCAGCAGCGATGACGGCAAGAGCGGCCGCGTCACGGCCATCCGCTTCAAGGACGGCACCGAGGTCCCGGCCGACCTGGTGGTGATGGCAGTGGGCATCCGCCCCAACGTCGAGCTGGCACAGAAGATGCGGCTGCACTGCGACCGCGGGATCGTGGTCAACGACACCATGCAGACCGTGACCGACGCACGCATCTACTCGGTGGGCGAATGCGCCGCGCACCGCGGCGTCGCCTACGGCCTGGTCGCGCCGCTGTTCGAGCAGGCCAAGGTGGCGGCCAACCACCTGGCGCACTTCGGCATCGGCCGCTACTCGGGCTCGCTCACTTCCACCAAGCTCAAGGTGACGGGCATCGACCTGTTCTCCGCCGGCGACTTCATGGGCGGCGACGGCTGCGAGGAAATCGTGATGAGCGATCCCTTCGGCGGCGTCTACAAGAAGCTGGTCATCCGGGACGACAAGCTGGTCGGCGCCTGCCTCTACGGCGACACGGTGGACGGCAGCTGGTACTTCAAGCTGCTGCGCGACGGCCGCAGCGTGCACGACATCCGCGACAAGCTGATGTTCGGCGAATCGAACATCGGCGACACCGGCCACGAAGGCCACAGCAAGGCGGCGAGCATGCCCGACGACGCCGAGGTCTGCGGCTGCAACGGCGTGACCAAGGGCACCATCTGCAAGGCGATCAAGGACAAGGGCCTGTTCACGCTGGAAGAGGTCAAGAAGCACACCAAGGCCAGCGCCTCCTGCGGCTCGTGCACCGGGCTGGTCGAGCAGATCCTGATGTTCACCGCCGGCGGCGACTACTCGGCGGCGCCGAAGAAGAAGGCCATCTGCGGCTGCACCGACGTCAGCCACCAGGACGTGCGCGACGCGATCCGCAAGGAACACTGGCTCAGCCATGCGGACGTCTACCGCGGCATGGGCTGGCGCACGCCGAACGGCTGCTCCACCTGCCGCCCGGCCATCAACTACTACCTGATCTCGACCTGGCCCAAGGAGGCCAAGGACGATCCGCAGAGCCGCTTCATCAACGAGCGCAGCCACGCCAACATCCAGAAGGACGGCACCTATTCGGTGATCCCGCGCATGTGGGGCGGCCACACCACGCCGGACGAACTGCGGCGCATCGCCGACGCGGCCGACAAGTACAACATCCCGACGGTCAAGGTCACCGGCGGCCAGCGCATCGACCTGCTGGGCGTCAAGAAGGAGGACCTGGCCAATGTCTGGAAGGACATCGGCATGCCCTCGGGCTTCGCCTACGCCAAGTCGCTGCGCACGGTGAAGACCTGCGTCGGCAGCGAGTGGTGCCGCTTCGGCACCCAGGACTCGACCCAGATGGGCAAGGACCTGGAACGCGCGCTGTGGGCCATGTACTCGCCGCACAAGGTCAAGCTCGCGGTCTCGGGCTGCCCGCGCAATTGCGCCGAGGCCGGCATCAAGGACGTCGGCGTGATCGGCGTCGACTCGGGCTGGGAGATCTACGTGGGCGGCAACGGGGGCATCAAGACCGAGGTGGCGCAGTTCCTGGTCAAGGCCAAGACCGCCGAGGAAGTGATGGAGTATTCGGGCGCCTTCCTGCAGCTCTACCGCGAGGAGGGCTGGTATCTCGAGCGCACGGTGCACTACATCGGCCGCGTGGGCCTGGATTACGTGAAGAAGCGCATCCTCGAAGACGCCGAAGGCCGCAAGGCCCTGTGGGAGCGCCTGCAGTTCGCCCTGGACGGCGAGCCCGATCCGTGGTTCGAGAGCAGCCAGGCTTCGGTCGACGTCCGGCAGTTCACGCCCGTCGCCGTCGTCGACACCACCACCCAAGCCGCCTGAAAGGACCCCGGCCATGACCGAATGGAAAGCCATCTGCCGCGTCGACGACATCCCCGTGCTGGGCGCGCGCCGCGTGGCCCGCACCGAGGGCGTCGATGTCGCGGTGTTCCGCAACGCCGAGAACCAGGTCTTCGCCCTGCTCGACCGTTGCCCGCACAAGGGCGGCCCGCTGTCGCAGGGCATCGTGTTCGGCACCAGCGTGGCCTGCCCGCTGCACAACTGGGCGATCGGGCTGGACGACGGATGCGCCAAGGCGCCCGACGAGGGCTGCACGCCGCGCTTCGCGGTGAAGGTGGCCGACGGGGTCGTTCATCTGGACGCGCACGAACTCGCCACCCACGCCATCGACCTGCCGCGGCCCGTGGCCGGACCGGCGCGGCACATCGCCTTGTCGCCGGTCCCGGTGGGAGAGCGCTAGGGTGAGGTCAGCGAGCTTCGCGATGGACACGGCCGGCGCACTCACCCTCACCCGCTCCCGGAGGCAAAGGGAGTCTCATTGCCATGGCTGAAACACGATCCACCTGTCCCTATTGCGGCGTGGGCTGCGGCGTGGTCATCGAGTCCGAAGGCGAGCAGATCACCGGCGTGCGCGGCGACCCGGACCATCCCGCCAACTTCGGCCGCCTCTGCACCAAGGGATCGACCCTGCACCTGACGGCCACCGCGGCCGTCACGATGCAGACGCGCCTGCTGCAGCCGATGCGGCGCACGCAGCGCGGCGCAAAGCCGCAGACGATCGGCTGGGATGCGGCACTGGACGGCGCCGCCGAGAAGTTCGCGCAGGTCATCCGCGACCACGGCCCCGACGCCGTCGGCTTCTACGTCTCCGGCCAGCTGCTGACCGAGGACTACTACGTCTTCAACAAGCTCGCCAAGGGCCTGGTCGGCACCAACAACATCGACACCAATTCGCGCCTGTGCATGAGCAGCGCGGTCGCCGGCTACAAGAAGACCCTGGGCGCCGATGCGCCCCCGGCCTGCTACGACGACCTGCGGCATGCGCAATGCCTGTTCATCACCGGGAGCAACACTGCCTGGGCGCATCCGATCCTGTTCCGCCGCATCGAGGATGCGAAGGCGGCCAATCCGGCGATGAAGATCGTCGTGGCCGATCCGCGCCGCACCGACACCTGCGAGATCGCCGACCTGCACCTGCCGCTGCAGCCGGGCACCGACGTGATGCTGTTCCACGGCATGCTGCACCTGATGCTGTGGGAAGGCTGGACCGATGCCGCCTACATCGCGGCCCACACCACCGGCTTCGACGAGCTCAAGCGCACGGTGCGCGACTGCACGCCCGAGCGCGTGGCGCAAATCTGCGGCATCTCCAAGGACGACTTGCTGGAAGCCGCGCGCCTGTTCGCCACCTCGGCAGCCACGCTGAGCCTCTATTGCCAGGGCCTCAACCAGTCCAGCTCGGGCACGGCCAAGAACGCGGCATTGGTCAACCTTCACCTGGCCACGGGGCAGATCGGCAAGCCGGGCGCGGGCCCCTTCTCGCTGACCGGCCAGCCCAACGCGATGGGCGGCCGCGAAGTGGGCGGCCTGGCCAACCTGCTGTCGGCCCACCGCGATCTCGCCAACCCCGCGCACCGCGCCGAGGTGGCCGCGCTGTGGGGCGTTCCGTCGGTGCCCGAGAAGCCCGGCAAGACCGCGGTCGAGATGTTCCAGGCCGCGGCCGACGGCGAGATCCGCGCGCTGTGGATCGCGTGCACCAACCCCGCCCAGTCCATGCCCGACCAGGCGACCGTGCGCCGGGCGCTGGAGCGCTGCGAGTTCGTGGTGGTGCAGGAGGCCTTCTCGACCACGGCCACCTGCGACTACGCCGACCTGCTGCTGCCGGCCACCACCTGGGGCGAGAAGGACGGCACCGTGACCAACAGCGAGCGCCGCATCTCGCGCGTGCGCAATGCGGTGCGGCGCCCCGGCGAGACGCGCGACGACTGGGCGATCGCCGCCGACTTCGCTCGCCGGCTCCAGGCGCAGCTCGGGTCTGCCGCCACGCTCTTCCCCTACGCCGACGCCGAGTCGGTGTGGAACGAGCACCGCGAATCCACCCGCGGCCGCGACCTCGACATCACCGGCATGAGCTACGCCATGCTGGAGGCCGCGCCGCAGCAATGGCCGCTGCGCGAAGGCGAGTCCGCCGGTCGCGCGCGCCTCTACGAGGATGGCGTCTTTCCCACGCCCGACGGCCGCGCCCGCTTTGTCGACGTGGCCTACAAGCCGGTGGCCGAGCCGCGCGATGCGCGCCATCCGTTCTCGCTGACCACCGGGCGCCTGCGCGACCAGTGGCACGGCATGAGCCGCACCGGCACGCTGGGCCGGCTGTTCGGCCACGTGGCCGAACCCTCGGTGCAGATGCATCCGCAGGACATGGCGCGCCGCCAGCTGCGCGAAGGCGAGCTGGTGCATGTGACCTCGCGCCGCGGATCGATCGTGCTGCCCGCCGCGGGCAGCACGGATGTGGGGCTGAGCCAGGCCTTCATCGCCATGCACTGGGGCGGGGAATACCTGAGCGGCCGCTCCAGCACCGGCGAGCGGCTGGCGGGCGTCAACGTGCTCACCACGCCCGCCTTCTGTCCCGACTCGAAGCAGCCGGAGCTCAAGCATGCAGCCGTCAAGATCCTCAAGGCCGAGCTGCCCTGGACGCTGCTGGCCATGGGCTGGCTGCCCGAGGACGCGGCACTGCGCGTCCATGAGGCCTTGCGCAGGCTGATGCCCTCCTTCGCCTTCGCGAGCTGCGTGCCCTTCGGCGCCGGCGGCGCGCTGCAGGGCGGCGCTGCGGAGCGCACCGGCGTGCTGTTCCGCGCCGCGGCCTACGAAGCGCCCGCGGACGAGGTGCTGGCCCGCATCGAGGCGCTGCTCGCGCTGGACGGCGCCGACAGCCTGCGCTATGCCGACAGAAAGCACGGCCAGCGTCGCGCGGCACGGCTGGTGCGCGACGGACAGGACGCGCGTCTCGAAGCCTTCCTGCTGGCCGGCGACACCCGGGCCGAGGCCTGGATCAAGGCGCTGCTGCAGGACCGGCTGCCCGCCCAGGCCTACGGCCGCCAGCTGCTCAAGCCGGGTGCGACCGCGCCGGCCGGCGTCGCCGCGCGCGGCAAGGTCGTGTGCAGCTGCTTCGGCGTTACCCAGACCGCGATCGCCGAACGACTGGGGGACGTCCCGGGCTCGGACGAAGAGCGCCTCGGCGCGTTGCAGGGTGCGCTGAAGTGCGGCACCAACTGCGGCTCCTGCCTGCCCGAGCTCAAGCGCATGGTGCGTGCGAGCCCCGCACTGGCGACCGCGTCGTGAGGCCCGCGATGCATGGCACATCGCCCGCCCCTGCTGCGTGCCGGGGCATAAGCGACCGTGCCGTGCGGCATAAGCCTTGCGGGACAATCCGGGCACCCATGGGAATCAGCCACTACATCAAGGAAATCGGCCGCGGCGCACGCGGCGCGAAGCCGCTCGACCGCGCGCAGGCCCGCGACCTGTTCGGCCAGGTGCTCGACGGCACGGTCACCGACCTCGAGACCGGCGCCTTCTGCCTGGCCATGCGCATCAAGGGCGAGACGCCCGAGGAGATGGCGGGCTTTCTCGATGCCACGCACGAACGGCTGGCGCGCTTCCCGGCCGCCGGCCGACCACTGGTGGTACTCCCCAGCTACAACGGCGCGCGCCGGATGCCGGTGCTGACGCCGCTGCTCGCGCTGCTGCTGGCGCGCGAGGGGCTGCCGGTGCTGGTCCATGGCGCGGCCACCGAGTCGACGCGGGTGCTGGCGTCCAACGTGCTGGCGGCGCTCGATGTGCAGCCGCTCGAGCGTGTCCGGCCCATCGCCGACGGCGAAGTGGTGTTCGCGCCCACCGCGCTGCTCAGCGCCGGCCTCAAGCGCCTGCTAGACGTGCGCCGCGTGGTGGGCCTGCGCAATCCCGCCCACAGCGTGGTGAAGCTGATGCAGCCTTGCGAAGGCGATTGCATCGTGGTCGGCAGCTACACGCATCCGGCCTATGCGGAATCGATGGCTGCCACCTTCGAATTGATGGGCACCACCGCCCTGCTCTCGCGCGGACTGGAAGGCGAAAGCGTGGCCGATCCGCGCCGCACCGGACAGGTCGACGGCTTCGTCAAGGGACGACGCATCGCGCTGCAGGCGCAGCAGCCCGGCACGCTGTCGGAAGTGCCGGGACTGCCGGCCGACATCGACGTCCAGACCACCGCCGACTACACGCGCCGCGTGCTGGCAGGCCAGGCGCCGGTTCCGGACGCCATCGCACAGCAGGTCCGCCAGGTCCTGCAACTGAACCACGACATGGAGCACGCATGAATCATCTCGAAGCCACCCCGGGCAGTTGCACCCTCGTCGGCGCCGGCCCGGGCGACCCCGAGCTGCTGACCATCAAGGCCGTCAAGGCGATCCAGGGGGCCACGGTGCTGCTGGTGGACGACCTCGTCAACGAGGAGATCATCGCCGCCTACGTGCGGCCTGGCGCCCGCATCATCCATGTGGGCAAGCGCGGCGGCTGCAAGAGCACGCCGCAGGCCTTCATCGAGCGGCTGATGATCACCGCGGTGCGCGAGGGCGAGACGGTCGTGCGCCTCAAGGGCGGCGACCCCTTCATCTTCGGCCGTGGCGGCGAGGAGGTGGAGCACCTGCGCGAGGAAGGCATCGAGGTGCAGGTGGTCAACGGCATCACGGCCGGCCTGGCGGCAGTCACCGCGCTGGGTGTGCCGCTCACGCACCGCGACCATGCGCAAGGCGTGGTCTTCGTCACCGGCCATGCCAAGACCGGGCATGCCGCCGCCGAGCATCCCACCGACTGGCGTCAGCTGGCGGCGACGGCGCGCGATGCGCGGCTCACGCTGGTGATCTACATGGGGGTCTCGGGCGTGGTGCATATCCAGGAGCAGCTGCTGCACGGCCTGCCGGGCGAAACTCCCGTCGCCGTGATCCAGCATGCCAGCCTGCCGCAGCAGCGCCATGTCGCGACCACGCTGGCGCACCTGTCCCGGGACGTCGTCGGCGCCGGGCTGGGCAGCCCGGCCGTGATCGTGGTGGGCGACGTGCTGCGCGGCCTGGCTGCCGCGGGCCTGCCGGCCGCGCGCTTCGGCACCTGATCGGCCATTCGGCCGGTCGGCATGCGCCGGCCGCCGCCCTAGAATCTTCGGCCTGAAGAACAACGGGCGGAGATGAGCATGCTGGAGCTCGAGAAACTCAACGAATTCGTCGAAAGCCACGGCGAACTGCAACGCGGCCGCGGGCTGGTCACCGGAACGATCGCGTTCTCGCTCGGCATCCTTTGCTTTCTCGGCGTCCTGGTCTTCCACTTTCCGCAGTACCTGAGCACGCCCGAGCTGCGCCGCAGCTACAACGTCGACGTGATGCGCATGGTGCTGCTCGCGGCCATGGTCGTGTCCGGCGGTCTGGCGCTGGTCAACATCATCTTCAACCGCTCGCGCTGGCTCTCGGCCTTCGCCTTCCTGCTGGTGGCGATCGCGGCATTGCTGGGCGGGCACAAGGTGCCGGTCAACGACTTCGCGGACAACACGCCCTACATCGGGCTGGACTGGTTCATCCTCGATCTGCTGGGGTCCTCGCTGATCTTCATCTTCATCGAGAAGCTGTTCGCGCATCGCACGGAACAGCCGGTGTTCCGCGCCGAGTGGCAGACGGACTTCCATCACTTCGTGGTCAACCACATGATCGTGGGCTTCGTGCTGCTGGCCACCAACCTGCTGGTGCACAAGCTCTTCGGCTGGGCGGCCAACGACGGGGTGCGCGGCTGGATCGCGGGGCTGCCCTTCTGGGCCCGGGTGCTGCTGATCATCCTGGTGGCGGACCTGGTGCAGTACTGGACGCACCGCGCTTACCACGAGGTGCCGCTGCTGTGGCGCCTGCACGCGGTGCACCACAGCGTGAAGAGCATGGACTGGCTGGCCGGCTCGCGCCAGCACATCCTGGAGCTGCTGATCACGCGCACGCTGGTGCTGGCGCCGATCTACGTGCTGGGCTTCAGCAAGGAAGTGATCGACGCCTACATCGTGGTGGTGGGCTTCCAGGCCGTCTTCAACCATGCCAACGTGAGCGTGCGCCTGGGGCCGCTGCGCTACGTGATCGTCACGCCCAACTTCCACCACTGGCACCACAGCCAGGACGACGAGGCGATCGACAGGAACTACGCCGCGCACTACGCCTTCATCGACTATCTCTTCGGCACCGCGGTGAAGAGCACCAGGCTCTGGCCCGAGCACTACGGCGTGGTGGGCGACTACGTGCCCAACGGCTTTTTCAAGCAGCTGAAGTTTCCCTTCGTGTGGAAGGGCTGATGGGAGCGCCGGGCGCATTCGACGTCATCGTCATCGGCGCCGGTGCGGCCGGCCTGTTCTGCGCCGGGCTGGCCGGCCAGCGCGGCCTGAAGGTGCTGCTGATGGATCACGGCGAGCGCATTGCCGAGAAGATCCGCATCTCCGGCGGCGGCCGCGCCAATTTCACCAACCGCGACCTCGACGTGCGCGCACCGCAGCGTCACTTCATCGGCGGCAATCCGCATTTCTGCCGCTCGGCGCTGTCGCGCTACACGCCGCAGCAGTTCATCGAACTGGTCGAGCGCCACGGCATCGCTTACCACGAGAAGCACAAGGGCCAGCTCTTCTGCGATGGCTCTTCGCAGCAGATCATCGACATGCTGCTGGCCGAATGTGCGGCCGGCGGCGTGACGCACTGGCAGCCCTGCAGCGTCGGCCAGATCGGCTTCGCGCCCGGTGAGGGCTATCGCCTCCAGACGGGCCGCGGCGAGGTGCGCGCGCCCCGGGTGGTGGTGGCGACGGGCGGGCTGTCCATTCCGCAGATCGGCGCCACCGATTTCGGCTACCGGCTGGCGGCCCAGTTCGGCCTGCGCGTCGTCCCGCCGCGCCCTGCCCTGGTGCCCCTGACCTTCGGCGGCGAAGACTGGGCGCCCTATGCCGACCTGGCCGGGCTCGCCCTGCCGGTGCGGATCGCGACCGGCAGCAAGAAGGCGCGGACGGTCTTCCTCGAGGACCTGCTGTTCACCCACCGCGGCCTCTCCGGCCCGGCGGTGCTGCAGATCTCCAGCTACTGGCAGCCCGGCGCCCCACTGGACATCGACTTCGCGCCAGGCGTGGACGTGCAGGCCGCGCTGGCCGACGCCAAGCAGCGCTCCCGCAAGCGCATCGCCAACGAGCTCGCCGGCATGGTGCCGGCCCGCCTCGCCGACGCCTGGGTCGGGCAGGACGCGGCGCTGCAGCGCCCGATCAACGAGGCAGCCGACCGCGCGCTATCGGCGCTGGCCGAGCGCATCGCCCGCTGGCAGATCACGCCGAGCGGCACCGAGGGCTACAAGAAGGCGGAAGTCACGGCCGGCGGCGTCGACACCCGGGACTTGTCCTCGCAGACCATGGAATCGAAGCACCCCGGCCTTTATTTCATCGGCGAGGTGGTGGATGTCACCGGCTGGCTGGGCGGCTACAACTTCCAGTGGGCCTGGGCGAGCGCACACGCCTGCGCGCAGGCACTGGAAGCTCGTGCGGATCACGCTATAATGCTGGGCTAACTTTGGCCACCCCTCAACGGCCCATCCCTTTCGTGTTGAGGAAACCCGGCCCGGGGCCCGATCTTCCCCAAGCCAAACGAGCAAATCGCTTTTGCAACCGATCTTCAAATGACCACCATCCGCGTTAAAGAAAACGAGCCTTTCGACGTCGCCCTGCGCCGCTTCAAGCGCACCATCGAGAAGCTCGGCCTGCTGACCGACCTGCGCGCCCGCGAGTTCTACGAAAAGCCCACCGCCGAGCGCAAGCGCAAGAAGGCCGCAGCCGTCAAGCGCCACTACAAGCGCGTGCGCAGCATGCAGCTGCCCAAGAAGCTGTACTGAGCTGGCACCCGCCGCGTCGGCCCGAGCCGACGCCCGTTCCGAGCCGCGCCAGGGAATACCTGTCGCGGCTCTTGTCTTTTCCGCCCCCTCGAAAGCAAAGCCATGAGCCTCAAGGACCAGATCACCGAAGACATGAAGACCGCCATGCGCGCCAAGGACTCGGAGCGCCTGGGCACCATCCGCCTGCTGCTGGCGGCCCTCAAGCAGAAGGAAGTCGACGAGCGCATCGAGCTGGACGACGCGATGGTCGTCGCGATCGTCGACAAGCTGGTGAAGCAGCGCAAGGACTCGGTCGCCGCCTTCACCCAGGGCGGACGCACGGATCTCGCCGACAAGGAGGCCGCCGAGATCAAGGTGCTCGAGGCCTACCTGCCCCAGCGCATGGGCGCGGACGAGATTGCGGCCGAGGTCAAGGCCATCGTCGCCGAACTGGGTGCCAAGGGCCCGGGCGACATGGGCAAGGTGATGGGCGCCGTGAAGACCAGACTGGCCGGCAAGGCCGACATGGGCCTGGTCAGCGCCGCGGTCAAGGCCGCGCTGGCAGGCGGCTGAGCCTGCCGGCGCAGCAGCTGCTCGAACTCTGCGCGTGCCCGTCGGCGACGGAGAACGCCTGCCGGTTTCACCGACTCGGTACGCAATGCATGCAGGCGCGGGTTGGCTTCTCCATGGGCGCACCCTATAGTCCGGACGGCCACACCGGCCCGAAAGTGCGCGCATGCAAAACCACCAACGCCGATGGAGCACGGATGCCGTGCCCCGCCCGCAGCGCCTCGACTATTGGGTCGGCGCGGTCTGCGAGGCCTTTCTCGAGATGGACGTCACGAGCTCGAGGCCGGAGGGTTTCGACGCCTGCCTGCAGCACCAGCCGCTCGGGCCGATCGCGGTGAACCGGGTCCGCGCCAGCGCGCAGGACGTTTACCGCACCCATGCAGCCATCGGCCGCAGCCGCCGCAACTTCTACTACCTGATCAGCCAGTTCGACCAGCCCTGGGGCGCCGCGCAGGGTGGCCGCAGTGCGGCTTTGGCCGCCGGGGATGCGGTGCTGGTCGACTCGCGCGAGCGCTATGAATTCCACTTCCGCGAGGGCGTGCACTGCGCTTCGATGCAGCTGCCGATCGCCTGGGTCGAGCGCTGGCTGCCGGCGGGCCAGGACGCCGTGGCGCGGCGTATTCCCGGGGACGCGGGCTGGGGCCTGGCATTGCGCGGCATGCTTCATAACTTGTCGCCGGCGTTCGCGGAGGCGCCAGGGCTGCCGCCCGCGCTGATCGTCGATCAGCTCGGAGTGCTGCTCAGCCTCGCCGTGCCGGGGACTGCCGAACGCCCGGCGCTCCACGCAGAGAGCATTCGCCGGCGCGCCACCGACCTCCTGCACCAGCGCCTCGGCGAGCCCGCCCTGGTGGGCCAGGACGTGGCCGACGCGCTGGGCGTTTCCCTGCGCAGCCTGCACCGGGCCTTTGCCCCGGGCGAAAGCTTCGCCCGCACGCTGCGCCGGCTGCGCATGGAAGAGGCTGCGCGCCTGCTGGCCTCGGACCGCTTCGCGCGACTCGGCGTGGCCGAGATCGGGCGTCGCTGCGGCTATCTGGACGCCTCGCATTTCGTGCGCCATTTCCGCGCCGGGCACGGCCTCACGCCGGGCGCCTGGCGCCGATCGCTCGCGGGCGCGCCGGCCTGACGCTCAACGGCCACGCGCGCGGCACGCATCGGCCAGCGGCCGGGGTCCGTCGCAGCTATCTTGCAGCCCTTCAACCACGAGGAGACTGAAATGGCGGATACCTACGTTCTGGTTCACGGCGCATGGCACACGGGCGAATTGCTGGAGCCGGTGGCCGAGACGATCCGGGCTCAGGGCCACACCGTGCACTGCCCGACGCTGACCGGCAACCGGCCGGGCGACTCGCGCGCGACCACGGGCCTGGCCGATGCCGTGCAGTCGCTGGCCGACTTCATCCACGAGCGCGACCTTCGCGATGTGCGCCTGGTGGGCCACAGCTACGGCGGCATGGTGATCTCCGGCGCGATGAGCCTGGTGCCGGAACGCGTGCGCCGGCTGGTGTACTGGAACGCTTTCGTGCCGCTCCAGGGGCAATCGCTGGTCGACCTGGTGCCGCCCCACTACAAGGCCTTGTTCGACGGTATCGCGGCGCAGAACGATGGCGCGGTCACGCTGCCCTTCCCGATCTGGCGCGATGCCTTCATCAACGATGCCGACCTGGCCACGGCCGAACGAACCTACGGGCTGCTCAACCCGCACCCGTACCGGACCTTCACCGATCCCGCGACCCTGCGAAACGAGCTGGCGGAACTCCCCGTGGGCAAGTCCTACCTGAATTGCCAGCAGGACATCGCGCTGCCGCACAGCCTGCCCTGGCACCCTCGCCTCTCGGAGCGCCTGGGCCTGTACCGGCTGGTCGAATGCCCCGGCAGCCACGAGCTGTGCTTCACCGAGCCCGCGCTGCTGGCGCGCAAGATCATCGAAGCCGGGCGCGACTAGCGCCAGGCCGGCGATCAGCTGCCGGCCACCTTCATCCGGTTCACCAGCAGCGAACCGGTGGTCTTGGCGCCGTAGTTGTAGACGTCGGCGCCGACCGCATCGATGCCCATGAGCATGCTCTTCAGGTTGCCGGCGATCGTGATCTCCTGCACCGGATAGGCGATCTTCCCGTTCTCGACCCAGAAGCCGCTGGCACCGCGCGAATAGTCGCCGGTCACGTAGTTGACCCCCTGCCCCATCAGCTCGATCACGAACAGACCGGTGCCCAGCTTCGCGAGCATGGCGTCGAGGTCGTCGTCCTTCTTGGTCCGGCGCGAGCTCAACGTGAGGTTGTGCGAGCCGCCGGCGTTGCCCGTGGTCTTCATGCCCAGCTTGCGCGCCGAATAGGTGCTCAGGAAATAGCCCTCGAGCCGGCCGCCATCGACCACCTTGCGCTTGCGGGTGGCCACGCCCTCGTCGTCGAAGGCCGAGCTGCCCTTGCCGCGCGGGATGTGCGGGTCTTCGAGCACATCGATGTGCGAGGGCAGCACCGGCTTGCCCAGCGAGTCGAGCAGGAAGCTGCTCTTGCGGTAGAGCGCGCCGCCGCTGGTGGCCTGGACCAGCCCGCCGAGCAGGCCCGCGGCCAGCGGCGACTCGAACAGCACCGGGCATTCGGTGGTCTTGATCTTGCGCGACTTCAGGCGGCTCAGCGCCCGCTCGGCGGCATAGCGACCGATGGCTTTCGGGCTCGCGAGCTCCTCGGCCGAGCGCATCGAGCTGTACCAGGCATCGCGCTGCATGTCGTCGCCCTTGCCCGCGATGGGCGCGACCGAGATCGAATGGCGCGAGCTCGCATAGCCGCCACGAAAGCCGCGCGTGTGGGCGCTGAAGAAGTGGCTGTGCTGCGCCGAGACGCCGGCGCCTTCGCTGTTGGTGATGCGCTTGTCAGTCGACAGGGCCGCGGCCTCGCATTCCAGTGCCAGCGCGGCGGCCTGCTCGCTGCCGATGTCCCAGGGATGGAACAGGTCAAGGTCGAGCTGCTCGGTCGCGATGTCGGCTTCGTCGGGCAGGCCGCTGACCGGGTCCTCGGCCGTGAAGCGCGCGATGTCGTAGGCCGCCTGGACCGTCTGGGCGATGGCCGTCTCGGAAAAGTCCGAGGTACTGGCATTGCCCCGGCGGTGGCCCACGTAGACCGTGACGCCCAGCGACTTGTCGCGGTTGCGCTCGACGTTCTCGAGCTCGCCCTTGCGCACCGAGACGCTGAGGCCGCAGCCCTCGGACGCCTCGGCGCCGGCATCGGTGGCGCCGAGCTTCCTGGCGTGCGCCAGGGCCGTGTCGACCAGGTTTTCGAAGAAGGAACGGCTGTAGGCGAAGCCGGAGTCGGCGCGCGAGGAAGAGGTGCTCATGTGGCGGCTATGATACTTGCGCCCCTCCGTTTCGGACGGCGGCTTACGATTGCTTCCATGCCCCGCAAACCCAAGAAAGGCTACTTCGTCCGCGGCACCTTTGTCGCCGAAGGCAGCGAACTCGACATCGAGCTCAAGCGCGAGCTCAAAGGCAGCGACGCGGCGAGCAAGACCGACCTCAAGCGCGAGAGCGCCGAGCTGCAGACGCTGGGCGAGGCGCTGCTGGGCCTGCGCGCCGGCCTGTTCGACAAGCTGGGCCTCGAAGACAAGCTGCGCGACGCCATCGCCGAAGCCAAGCGCATCACCAATTTCGAGGGCAAGCGCCGCCAGATGCAGTTCATCGGCAAGCTGATGCGCGGCCTCGACGCCGCCACGCTCGATGCCATCCGCGCCGCGCTCGACGAGCAGAACCGCGGGCCGGCGCAGGAAGCCGCCATCCTGCATGACGCCGAGCGCTGGCGCGACCGAGTGATCGCCGACGACGACGCGCTGGGCGGCTGGATCGAAACCCATCCCGGCACCGACGCCCAGCAGCTGCGCGCCCTGGTGCGCCAGGCGCGCAAGGATCTCAAGGAAGGCCCGCCCGGCGAGGCGCCTCGCCAGGGGAAGGCCTACCGGGAGCTGTTCCAGCTGCTGCGCGCGCAGCTCGAAGTGCACGGGACCGAGGACCATGCCGCCGAGGCCGCGGCCCAGGCGCGCGAGGAAGACGCATGACCGGCCATGCCTACGAACCGGTGCGCATCGGCATCGTCTCGATCAGCGACCGCGCCTCCAGCGGCGTCTACGAAGACAAGGGCCTGCCCGCGCTGCAGGCGTGGCTGCAACGCGCCTTGCGCAACCCCATCGACTTCGAGCCGCGGCTCATCCCCGACGAACAGGCCGCCATCAGCGCCGCGTTGATCGCGCTGGTCGACGCCGGCTGCGCCCTGGTGCTGACCACCGGCGGCACCGGGCCGGCCCTGCGCGACGTGACGCCCGAGGCCACGCTCGCGGTCGCGCACAAGGAGATGCCGGGCTTCGGCGAGCAGATGCGGCAGATCAGCCTGCGCTTCGTGCCGACGGCCATCCTGTCGCGGCAGGTGGCGGTGATCCGCGACAAGAGCCTGATCATCAACCTGCCGGGACAGCCGAAATCCATCGCGGAGACGCTGGAAGGGCTGAAGAACCCCGACGGCACACCGGTGGTGCCCGGCATCTTCGCGGCCGTGCCCTATTGCATCGACCTGATCGGCGGGCCCTACCTCGAGACGGATGACTCGGTGTGCAAGGCCTTCCGGCCGAAGTCGGCGATCCGGGCTTCCGCGCCCTGACCCGCTACTTTCCGACCAGTTCGGTGAGCCGCTGGGCCTCGAAACACTCCTTGGTCGCTGCGTCCCCCGGCACGCAATCCTTCCTGGCCTGCGTCGACAAGGTTTCGATCGCCTGCCACAGCAGCGCGATCTGATGCTCCTGGCTCGACGCGGTGTCGATCAGGCCGCGCATGGCCAGCGACAGCGGGTCGTCTTCCTGCGTGATTCCGTACGCCTCGAACTTCCTGTCGGCGTGGGTCGAATCGCCACTGACGGCTGCCTTGGCCGGAATGATCCGCGCCGGAATGCCGACAGCGGTTGCACCCGCGGGCACCGGCTTGATCACCACCGCATTGCTGCCGATCTTGGCGCCATCGCCCACCACGAAGCCCCCCAGCACCTTCGCACCGGCGCTCACCACCACATCCTTCCCCAGCGTCGGGTGGCGTTTCGTGCCTTTGTAGAGCGAGGTGCCGCCCAGCGTCACGCCCTGGTAGATCGTGCAGCCATCTCCGATCTCGGCCGTCTCGCCGACCACCACGCCCATCGCATGATCGAAGAACACGCGATCGCCGATGACGGCGGCCGGATGGATCTCGATGCCGGTGAGCCAGCGCGAGCCATAGGAGACGAAGCGACCCACCCACTTCAAGCCGTGGCCCCAGCACCAGTGCGCGATGCGATGGAGCACCAGGGCGTGCAGGCCTGGGTAGAGGGTCAGCACTTCCCAGCGCGAACGCGCCGCCGGATCGCGGTCGAGGATGCACTGGATGTCGGAGCGCAGGCGCGAGAACATGAGATGTTCTTGTTATGAGGATAGAGGCTGCGCAGTCTAAGTGCTGCCCTGGCCGCGCACGGGCGATGGGGTTTTGTAGCTGCCGCCGCCGGCCGCATCGGCCATGGCCTTGGCGATGCCGCGCAGGATGTGGATCTCTTCGGGCGTGGGCTGCGCGCGGTTGAAGAGCTGCTGCAGCCGCGGCATCAGCTTCTTGGGCGCCTCGGGATCCAGGAAGCCGATCTGCACCAGCGAGCGTTCCCAGTGTTCCAGCATGCCCGCCACGGCGCGGGCGTCGGCCGCGGAGGGCGGGGCGATGGTCTCGCGCACCCCGAAGCCGCCCAGTGCCAGCCGCCATTCGTAGGCGATCACCTGGATCGCGGCGCCCAGGTTCAGCGAGCCGAAGGCCGGATCGGTCGGAATGCTGAGCGCCACATGGCAGCGGTACACGTCCTCGTTGCGCATGCCGAAGCGCTCCGAACCGAACAGGAAGGCCACGTGCTGCTCGTCTCCCGCGGCCAGCGGCCCCAGGTGCTCGCGCGGCGTTCGCGTCGGCGGCCCGAAGTCGCGCGGAACCATTGCGGTGGCGCAGAGGTGGGTGACGCCGTCGAGCGCCTCATCCAGCGTGTCGACGATGCGCGCGCGCTCCAGCACGTCCAGCGCCCCACTGGCGCGCTGAATGGTTTCTTCCCGCCGCAGCACATTGGCCCAGCGCGGCGCCACCAGCACCAGGTCGTCGAAGCCCATGGTCTTCATGGCGCGCGCGGCGGCGCCGACATTGCCGGCATGGCTGGTCTGGATCAGGATGAAGCGGGTGCGCATGGAACAGGCTCGAGGGGGAACGGGCCGAAGGCCGGCCCCGACCCGGTAAAATCCACGATTCTCGCCGCCCGCATCGCCGGGCCGCCTTCCCAGGGCCCCCGCCCGCCGTTCTTCCCCCAATCCGATGTCGTCTCCCAACCTGCACCCCATGCTCAACGTGGCCGTCAAGGCCGCCCGCGCCGCCGGCGCCATCATCAATCGCGCCGCGCTCGACATCGAGGCGGTGCGCGTATCGCAGAAGCAGGTCAATGACTTCGTGACCGAAGTCGATCACGCGAGCGAGCGCGCGGTCATCGACACGCTGCTCGGCGCCTACCCGGGACACGGCATCCTTGCCGAGGAATCGGGCACCGAGCACGGTGCCCAGGATTCCGACTACGTGTGGATCATCGACCCGCTGGACGGCACCACCAACTTCATCCACGGCTTCCCGGTCTACTGCGTCTCGATCGCCCTTGCGGTCAAGGGCAAGGTCGAGCACGCGGTCATCTACGACCCGACCCGCAACGACCTGTTCACCGCCACCCGCGGCCGCGGCGCCTTCATGAACGAGCGCCGCATCCGCGTGAGCAAGCGCACCCGCCTCAACGAGTGCCTGATCTCGACCGGCTTTCCCTTCCGCACCGGCGACAACTTCAAGCAGTACCTGGCCATCATGGCCGACCTCATGCCGCGCGCGGCCGGCCTGCGGCGCCCCGGCGCCGCGGCGCTGGACCTGGCCTACGTCGCTGCAGGATTCAGCGACGCCTTCTTCGAAACCGGCCTCAACATCTGGGACGTGGCGGCCGGCTCGCTGCTCGTCACCGAGGCCGGAGGCCTGATCGGGAACTTCACCGGCGAGCCCGACTTCCTCGACCAGCGTGAATGCCTCGCCGGCTCGCCGCGGATCTATGGCCAGCTGGTGCCGCTCCTGGCCAAGTACTCGAAGTTCGCGAGCGTGGACGACAAGTTCGCCGCCAGCGAGCGCGTGCGCGCGGTCGATCCTTCGGCCGGCAGCGTCTACGCGCGCAGCACGGTGCATGCCGCCACAGCAGAGGCCGAAGCATCGGCCGACGCCGCGGCCGCAGCCCCGCCGCCCCGCAAGCTGACCCGCCTGCGCCGCGAGGAAAGCCCCGCCACGCCCGTCCAGGGCGACGCCGCCGCCGAGTGATGCAGGCGCAGCGCGCCGCCACCGAACGAGGCCGCGCCGCGCTGCGCGTGGCGCTCTCCCACTATGTCGCGAACGGGCTGTCGGTCGCCTTCGGGCTGCTGCTGATCTCGGGCGGCGTCCACCTGGCGCTGGGCGTTGCGGCCGCCGCGGCCGCGGGGGTCGGCGTGATCGTGACCGCGCCGCCCGACCTGCCCGGCCCGCGCCGCGGCAAGTTCTGGCAGATGGTGCCCTCGCCGCTGGTCGGGCTGCCGCTCTTCTTCTGCGTTCAGCTGCTGCATTCGGCGCCCCTGCACCTCGGGCTGCTGCTGGTGCCCGCGACCTTCCTGGCGTTCGCGGCCATGGCCTGGGGCAAGCGCGGCATCCCGATCGCCATCGCGATCATGTTCTCGATGATCTTCTCGATGGCCACGCCGGCACCCACCGGCATGCACGAGGCGGTCGGGCGCACGCTGTACTTCGGGCTCGGCGCTGCGCTCTACGTCCTCTATGCGCTGCTCGCCAACCTGGCGCTCAACAGCCGCTACCGGGTGCAGGCGATGGCGGACCTGCTGTCCTCGCTGGCGGCGCTGATGCGCACGGAGGCACGCCAGTTCACGCCTCTGGACGACTCCGGCGACGTGCGCGAGGTGCCCAGGCCGCTGCTGGGCCAGCTGCTGCGCGAGCAGGCAGCGCTGGCCGACCAGTTGCAGGCCACGCGCGACATCGTGCTCGAATCGCCGCGCACGCCGCGCCGCCAGCGGCTCGCCGGCATGCTGGTCACGGTGCTGGAGCTGCGCGACATGCTGGTGGCTTCCGAGCTCGACCTCGATGCGCTGAAGTCGCACCCCGGCCATGCGGCGGCACTGTGCGAGATGCAGCGCATCCTCCTGGAACTGGCCGACGCGACGATCGCGCTGGCCGATGCCTTGCTGCTCGGCCGCCAACCCGGCACCGTGCCCGACCGCCGCCCCGAGCTGGCAGCCATCCGCCTCGAAGAGGACGCGGCGCACACGGCCTTCGCCGTCGGGCCGACGCCCGCCGTGCTCGCGCGCGGGCTGGCCAGCCGCATCGGCCATATCAACGACGAGGTGCTGCGTCTGGTGGGCCTCGCGCGCGGCGAGCTCGAACCCGATCTCGCGGTGGTGCGCGCCAACTGGCAGATGTTCGTGAGTCCCACCGAGTGGTCGCTCAGGCCGTTCTTCAGGCTGTGGCGCTGGGACGCACCGCCGCTTCGCCATGCCATCCGCGCCGCGCTCGCGGTCGCCGTCGGCTATGCGATTGCGGTCATGCTGCCCTGGGGCTCGCACGATTACTGGATCCTGCTGACCATCGTGGTGGTGCTGCGCGGCAGCCTCTCGCAAACGCTGGAGCGGCGCAACAGCCGGGTGGGCGGCACGCTGCTGGGCTGCGTGGTCGCGGTGGCGCTGCTGGCCGTGCATCCCAGCGCGCTGGGGACGCTGGTCGCAATGACCGCGGCGCAGGCCATCGCGCACGGCTTCGCGGTGCGCAAGTACCTGATCACCTCGGTGGCCGCCACCGTGCTCGGTCTGCTGCAGGCCCACCAGCTCAATGTCGGCATGAGCCCCACCTTCGCCCTGTTCGAACGGGTGGCCGACACGCTGATCGGCGCCGGCCTGGCCTGGGCTTTCTGCTACGTGCTGCCCTCGTGGGAACGCAGCCAGATCCCCTCCCTCGTCGCGCGCACCCTGACGGCGCAGGCACGCCACGCGCGGCTCGCCCTGGGCCTCGGCCAGCTGCGCTCGGTGCAGACCAGCCCCGAACTCGAATGGCGACTCGCGCGCCGCGAGGCCTACGACAGCCTCTCGGCGCTGGTCCAGGCCACGCAGCGCTCGCTGTCGGAGCCGCGCGCGGTGCGCCCGCCGCTGGAGCCGCTGGAGCACCTGCAGGCGCACAGCTACCAGCTGCTGGCGCAACTGAGCGCGGTGAAATCCATGCTGGTGCTGCGGCGCGACCGCCTCACGCCGGCGGACATCGAGGGCCCGCTGCAGCGTGCGGCCGCGCGCATCGAGGCCCACATCGGCAGCGCCCCAACCTCCGGCCCGCTGATGCCGGAGAGCGCCGCCGCGACCACGGTGGCAGAGCCCATTCCGCTGCCCGATCCCTTCGACAACGACGTCAGCCCCTGGCTGCTGCGCCGGCTCGACATGGCGGTCGGCATCTCGGCACAGCTGCGCGACGACGCGGCGCGCATTCTTCAACCCCCCACGATCGAGACCCCCCAGACTGCCTGATGAACAAGGAACTGCTGCTCTCCCATCCGTGGTTCGGTCCGTGCCTGGCCGCGCTGATCGCGTTGCCGCTGGCGCTGCTCGTCCACCGCATCGGCGGCATGGTGCTGCGCCGGCTGACGCGCCACGCGCCCGTGCTCCACGCCATGCTGGTCAACATCCAGAGTCCGGCCCGCATCCTGCTGCCGCTGGTCGCGCTGCAGATGGTGTGGCAGGCCGCGCCGGACGACCTGCGCTTCATCGAGAGCGTGCGGCATCTCAACGGCCTGTTGCTGATCGCGGCGGCAACCTGGCTTGCCATTCGCGCTGTCAACGGAATCGCCGACGGCGTGCTGACCAAGCACCCCCACGACGTGGAAGACAACCTGCAGGCGCGCCGCGTGCTCACCCAGACCCGCGTGCTGGCGCGCACCGCCGACACCGTGCTGCTGGTGGCCGGCGCCTCGCTGATGCTCATGACCTTCCCGGGCGCGCGCCAGGTCGGCGCCAGCCTTCTGGCCTCCGCGGGCGTGATCGGCATCGTGGCCGGCCTGGCAGCCAAGCCGGTCTTCAGCAACCTGATCGCCGGGCTGCAGATCGCGCTCGCGCAGCCCATCCGCATCGATGACGTGCTGGTGGTCGAGGGCGAGTGGGGCCGCGTCGAGGAGATCACCGGCACTTTCGTGGTCCTGCGCATCTGGGACGACCGGCGACTGATCCTGCCGCTGTCCTACTTCATCGAGAAGCCGTTCCAGAACTGGACACGCAGCAGCTCGCAGCTGCTGGGCTCGGTCTTCATCTACGCCGACTACGGCATGCCACTGGCGCCGCTGCGCGAGGAGCTCGAGCGCATCGTGAAGGCGGCGCCCGAATGGGACGGCCGCTTCTTCAACCTGCGCGTGACCGATGCCACCGATCGCACGATGCAGATCCGCGTGCTGTGCACCGCCGCCTCCTCCTCGCTGGCCTTCGATCTGCGCTGCAATGTGCGAGAGGGGCTGATCGACTTCATGCAGCGCGAGTACCCGCAGTTCCTGCCCAGGCTGCGCGTCGAGGGCGATCGGCCGCCGGAGGCGGAAGCGTCGGCACCCGCGTCCCGCTCCGCCTTCGCCGTCCGCAGCGCCTCTTCACCCGGCCGCGGCTGAACGGCGCGGCCGGGCTGCGGCGGCGAGCGCCTCGCCGCGCTGCCGCAGCGCGGGCGCCCGTGCATGCAGCGCCGCGATGGCTGCAAGCCCGGTGTCTCGCGACGTGGAAATTCAACCATCGGGAATAGCAGGCAGAACAGCTCTGAGGCCATGCCTCAGCCCGTGCCGCGCCGCCCGCGATCGGCCTTCGGCAGCACCGCTTCGCCGGCCAGCTGCTCGGCGCGCGCCTGCAATTGGCGCAGGGCCTCGTCCAGGCGGGCCGCATCGTCGGCATCCAGTGTGGCGAGCAGATCCGCGTTGATGCGGCTCACCAGCGGATGCAGTTCGTCGTACACCGCCTGCCCCCGTTCGGTGAGCTGGAGTAGCACCTGCCGGCGGTCGCCGGCCGCATGCGTGCGCGACAGCAGCCTTTTTTCGACCAGCGATCCCACCGCCTTGGAGGTACGGGCCCGGTCGAGCTGGGCCTGCTCGGCCAGTTGCGACGAGCTCAGCCCGCCCCGGCTGGCGAGCGTTGCGATCAGCCGCCATTCGCGCCGCGTGATTCTGAAGCGGCCTTCGCACAGACGGATGACCATGCTGCCCGCGACGGAGAGCAGACGGGACAGTCGGTACAGCAGCAGCCCGTCCAGGGATCGGCGCGAGGGTTCGCTCATCTCGGGGTTAGTCCGGGGAATGGTTGATTTGAACAATCGAGAGCCCCGACTCTAAATTCGATCGGTGCCACCCCACGCCCGCCATCGAAAGAACAGAGAAATACTGGAGACGACCCATGCACGCCCCTCACCCTCCACCGCCGCGCGGTGAACTCGCGCGAAGCGCGCCAGCAGTCGCTGCAGAACGGCATGTATCCCGTGGGCACGGACCCGCAGCAATGCCGAAGACCATGCGCGAGGACACTGCGCACCGGGACGGCATCATGAAGGCCGTGAACTTCCAGGCCAAGGACTGAAATCCCATGCTTCACCATCTTCTGCGCCGCCTCGCCGGCATCCTCACCCTCGCCGCACTGACCACGAGCGGTGCCCTCGCCCAGGCCCCGGAGGGGCCATTGCGCATCGTCGTCGGCTACGCGCCGGGCGGTGCCACCGATCGCGTGGCCCGCATCGTCGGCGACAAGCTCCAGGCCAAGCTCGGCGTGCCGGTCGTGGTCGACAACAAGCCCGGTGCCGGCGGGCGCCTCGCGGCCCAGCAGGTCAAGGCCACGCCGGCCGGGCAGAACGTGCTGATGCTGGCCAATCCCGCCGTGATGGTGGTCGCGCCGCTGGTCTTCAAGGACAACGGCTATGACCCCGAGCGCGACTTCGTGCCGGTCTCGCACGTCAACGACTACGAGTTCGCGCTGTCGGTCTCGACCGCCGTGCCGGTGCGCGAGCTGTCGCACCTGCTGGCCTGGATGCGGGCCAATCCCGACAAGGCCAATGTCGGCGTGCCGGCCACCGGCAGCCTGCCGCACTTCTTCGGCCTCATGGTGGGCGAGAAGGCCAGGGTGCAGACCCAGGTGATCGGCTATCGCGGCTCGGGCCCCTTGCTGACCGACCTGATCGGCGGGCAGGTGCCGATCGCCGTCGACACGCTGGACGTCGTCATCCCGCAGCACCAGTCCGGCAAGGTGCGCATCCTCGCGATGTCGGGCGCGAAGCGCTCGGCCTTCGCGCCCGAGGTGCCGACCTTCAAGGAGGCCGGCCTCGATCTGGTGGCGCTCGGCTGGAACGCCTTCTTCGCGCCGGCGAGCATGCCGCGCGAGAAGATCGCGCGCTACGCGCAGGCCATCCACGAGGTCATGCAGGACCCGGACACCATCCGCCGCTTCAAGGACTCGCTGATGACGCCGGTGGTCAGCACGCAGGAGCAGACGGCCGCCATGCTGAAGGCCTACCGGGCGCAATGGGCGCCCGTGGTGCAGAAATCCGGCTACCAACCCTGATCCGTTCATGCAACGCCCCAACATCATCTTCATCGTGGCCGACGACCTCGGCTTCGCCGACCTCGGCTGCTATGGCGGGCGCGAGGCCGCATTCGGCCCCGTCTCGCCGGTGCTCGACCGGTTGGCCGCCAAGGGCATCCGCTTCACGCAGGGCTACGCGAACTCGCCGGTGTGCTCGCCCACGCGCTTCGCGTTGATGACTGCGCGCTACCAGTACCGCCTGCGCGGCGCGGCCGAGGAGCCGATCAACAGCAAGAGCCGCGGCAGCACGACGCTGGGCCTGCCGCCGGCACACCCCACCCTGCCCTCGCTGCTGCGCGACGCCGGCTATCGCACGGCACTGATCGGCAAGTGGCACCTGGGCTTTCCCCCCACATTCGGGCCGCTGCGCTCGGGCTACGAGGCGTTCTTCGGCCCCATGTCGGGCGGGGTCGACTACTTCACGCACTGCGACTCGGCAGGGCGCCATGACCTGTGGACGGGCGACCAAGACAGGCAGGAAGAGGGCTACCTCACCGACCTGCTCTCGCGCCGCGCGGTCGATTACGTGGAGCGCATGGCGAGCCAGCAAGCGCCCTTCTTCCTGAGCCTGCACTACACCGCGCCGCACTGGCCCTGGGAGACTCGCGAGGACGAGGGCCTCGCGCCGGCCGTGAAGAACAACCTCTTCGACCTGGCCGGCGGCAACATCCATGTCTATCGCCGCATGATCCACCACATGGACGAAGGCATCGGGTGGATCATGGCCGCGCTGGAGAAGCAGGGAATGGTCGACAACACGCTGGTCGTCTTCACCAGCGACAACGGCGGCGAGCGCTTCTCCGACAACTGGCCATTGGTCGGCGGCAAGATGGACCTGACCGAGGGCGGCATTCGCGTGCCGTGGATCGCGCACTGGCCGGCGTTGATCCGCGCCGGCAGCGTGAGCGACCAGCACTGCATGACCATGGACTGGTCGGCCACGATGCTCGAGGCTGCCGGCGCCACGGCCGACCCGGACTACCCGCTCGACGGCGTGTCGCTGCTGCCGGTGTTGCGCGACACGGCCTCGCGCTTCCACCGTCCGCTGCACTGGCGCATGAACCACCGCGGCCAGCGCGCCCTGCGCGACGGCGACTGGAAGTACCTGCAGGTCGACGGCCACGACTACCTGTTCAACATCCCGGCCGACGAGCGCGAGCGCGCGAACCACGCCGGTCGCGAGCCGGAGCGCCTGGCCGCGATGCGCGCGGCCTGGGAGGCATGGAACGCGAGCATGCCGCCCATTCCGGACGATGCGACCGTGAGCCTGGGCTATTCGTCCAAGGACATGCCCCAGCGCTGATGACCGCGCCGCGCTACAGCGGCCGCACCGGCAGGCACAGCGTGCAGTTGAACGCGCAGGTCTTCTCGTCCATCACGAAGTCGGGCGGGTAGACCTCCAGCGGAGGGCCGTCGGCGGCCTGCCAGCCGCTGTCCGGCAGCCATTCGCACAGCCGCATCCAGGCCGCGTGGATTTCGGTCGAGGGGCCGTTGAATTCGCAGCAGGCGTAGCGGCCGCCCGCCACCGTCTGCACGCCGATTTCGCCAACGGGCTTGAAGTGCTCGTCGACCTCGATGCAGGCGTCGTAGCGGCATCGCGCGGGCGGCGTGACATCGGGGTTGTCGTGGCTGACGCCGTACATCGTGCGTCGCGGCTGCATCAGCCCTTGTTCGCCGCACCAGGCGGCAAAGCGCTGCCACAGGCGCGGGATGGCTGAATCGCCATAGGGGCCGACATGGCGCATGTAGGCCACGCGCACCGCCGGCAAGGTCTTGAGTTCGACTTTCATGGCACTGTCTCCGGATCGAGGAACATGGCCCTGGGGCCAGGAAAGCTCATCCTGCCGGAAGGCTGCCAGCACGGCTTGATGCGACTTGCGATCGGCTTGATGAATCTTGCTGAGTTCGATGCGATGGCGCTCGGTCCAGCCGCGGAAGGCGCCACGCCGCCAGTCCGTGGGCGTCGCGCCGAAATGCGCGCTGAAGGCGCGCGTGAACACCGGCGCCGAGCCGAATCCCACGTCGAGCGCGATGGCCAGCACCGGCTCCGGCGGCACGCCGAGCAGGCGTGCGGCCGCCACCTCCAGGCGCCGCCGCCGCACGCAATCGGCCAGGGTCTCGCCCGTCATTGCCTGGAACACGCGGTGGAAATGCCATGCCGAGAAATGGGCCACGCCGGCCAGCGTGACGAGATCCAGCGGGTCCGCCAAGTGACCGTCGATGTGGTCGATCACCCGGTTGATGCGGGCGACATAGGTCTGGCGAGGGCTGTTCACCGGCTGCCCCACCGCGCGCAGGGACATGCGTGCGCCTTGACTACGACACTATTTAGATATATCTTTTTCAACGTCCGATACCCCGTCCAGGAATCCTGATGCGCACTTTCCGGCACTTTCTACACGGCCATCCGCGCGGCGACCATGGCGACGGCCTCAGCGGCGGCCGTGGTGGCCGGGGCGGCGGCCGGATCTTCGGCCATGGCGGCCTGCGCTTTGCGCTGCTTCAGCTGATCGCCAACAAACCCAGCCACGGCTACGAGCTGATCAAGTCCATCGAGGAGCGCCTGGGCGGCCGCTACAGCCCGAGCCCCGGCATCGTCTACCCCACGCTGACACTGCTGGAGGAACTGGGCCATGTCAGCGTCGATACCGCCGAGGGCGGCAACCGCAAGCGCTACACCATCACGGCGCCGGGGCGCGAGTTCCTCGCCGCCAATCGCGAGATCACCGACGAGATGATGGCGCGCATGAATGGCGGCGTCGACGGCGCGGGGCCGCGCGCCGGCCGGCCGCCGCAAGTGGTGCGCGCCATCGAGAACCTCAAGCTCGCGATGCGCCTGCGCCTCGCGGGCGAACCGCTCACCGAACAACAAGCCCACGAATTCGCCGCGGTGCTCGACAGCGCCGCTCAACAACTGGAACGCATCTGAACCCATGACCGAGCTCCCATCCCCCTCCGCCCTCCCCGACCGCTTGCCGCATCGCGTGCGCCACGAGTTGCGCTTTCGCAGGCTCGAGGTTCGCGCCGTGCAGCGCGTGACGCCGCATCTGGTGCGCATCACGCTCGGCGGCGATCAACTCGCCGGCTTCAGCAGCCCGGGCTTCGACGATCATGCGAAGCTCTTCTTTCCCGATCCGCAAACCGGAGCACTGCTCTTGCCGACGGTCGGCCCGGACGGACCTTCCTGGCCCGAAGGCGTCAAGCCCGCCATGCGCGACTACACGCCGCGGCACCACGATGCGGCCGCCGGTACGCTCGACTTCGACTTCGCACTTCACGAGGCCGGCCCGGCCACCCGCTGGGCCGCGCAGGCCCGCGTCGGCGACGTCTTGGGCGTGGGCGGGCCACGCGGCTCCTTCATCGTGCCGACGGATTTCGACTGGCACCTGCTGATCGGCGACGACACCGCACTGCCCGCGATCTCGCGCCGGCTGGCCGAAATGCCTGCGGGCGCACGTGTGCTGGTGCTGGCGGAGGTGGACGACGAGGCCGATCAGATTCCCTTGCCGACGCGAGGCGAGCTCGCCCTGCACTGGGTGCATCGCCGCGACGCCGAGCCCGGCACCGGCGGCGCCCTGCTCGAAACGCTGCGCGCGCTCACACTTCCTGCCGGCGAGTTCCACGCCTGGGTGGCCTGCGAGTCGACACTGGCCAAGGCCGTGCGCGCTCACCTGGTCACGGAGCGCGGCGCGAACCCGAAGTGGATTCGCGCCTCGGGCTACTGGCGCCGGGGCGCCGTGGCCACGCACGACACCATCGACGATTGACGCCCCGCGCCATTGGGCGAAGGCGCTATGCCGCGCGGCCGTTTGACACCTCTGCGCGGCACGACCAGAATTTCTGCTGAGTACTTAGTGACTAAGCGGCTGCGAGGGATTCAGAGATGGACATCGGACTTGCCCAATGGCAGTTCCTGCTTGCCCTCTTGACGGGTGCGTTGCTTCTGTTCGTCGTCATGTGGGTCGCGTGGCACCGTGTCTCGGAGCGGCGTGAGGCCGAGCGCCGCATCGCTGCGGCGCGGGTGCGTTCCGGCCATGTTCCGACGGAGATCCCGACGGTGCGCGGCGGGCTGAACCGCAACGGCGATTCGGCGCCCGACACCCTGCCCGAGTGGTTCATCCAGGGCAAGGGCGAACATTCCATCGTCGACGAGCAGCCGCGCATCCGCTTGCGCTACATCGATCCGCACGGCCGCAAGGCGGGCTGCACGATGCATGTCGAGCACCTGGACCTGCAGAAGAAGATCCTCACGGGGCACGGCGAGTTGCCCGGCGACACTTACCGCATCCCTCTTCACATGATCACCGGGGCGCGCATCGCCGATTCCGGGCAGCGCTTCAACATCGACACCTGGGTGGACGCCGTGCGTGTTGCGCGGCGGCGGCGCGGGCAGATCTAGACCCTGCCTCGGTTCACGAGCTACGACGGGCGTCTGCCGCGCGGCAGACGCCCGTTTCCTTATGATGCGGGCCCGGCCGCCTTCCTGGCCTCGCACCGATCCGCCGCCCCGATGACACTCCCCGCGACAGCCCCCCACACGCCCATGATGGCCCAATACCTGGCCCTCAAGGCGGACCATCCCGATACCCTGCTGTTCTACCGGATGGGCGACTTCTACGAGCTGTTCTACGCCGACGCCGAGAAGGCCGCGCGGCTGCTCGACATCACGCTCACGCAGCGCGGCCAGTCGGCGGGGCAGCCGGTGGTGATGTGCGGAGTGCCCTTCCACTCGGTCGACACCTACCTGGCGCGTCTGATCAAGCTCGGCGAGTCGGTGGCCATCTGCGAGCAGGTCGGCGAGGTGGGCGCAGCGAAGGGCCCGGTCGAGCGCAAGGTGGTGCGCGTGGTCACGCCCGGCACGCTCACCGATGTCGAGCTGCTGCAGGACAAGAGCGACTCTCTGCTGCTCGCGGTGCATGCGGGCAGTCGCAACTTCTGCGGCCTGGCCTGGCTCAGCGTCACCGGCGCCGAGCTGCGCCTGGCCGAGTGCCCGGCCGATGCGCTGGAGGGCTGGATCGCGCGCATCGGTCCCAGCGAACTGCTCTACAGCGCGGAGGTCACGCCCGGTTTCGAACAGCGCCTGAAGGCTTCGCGCAACGGCGCGCCCTTCACGCTCTCGGTGCGGCCTGCGTGGCAGTTCGACGGCGGGCTGGGCGAGCGCAAGCTGTGCGAGCAGATGGGCAGCAACAGCCTCGCGGCCTGGGGCGCGGAGACGCTGGCCAATGCCCACGCGGCCGCGGCCGCGCTGCTGGGCTATGCGGAACACACGCAGGGCCGCGCGCTGTCGCACGTGCAGCGCCTGTCTGTCGAGCGCGACGGCGAACTGATCGAGCTGCCACCCACCACGCGCCGCAACCTGGAGCTGGTGCAGACCCTGCGCGGCGAGGATGCGCCCACGCTGTTCTCGCTGCTCGACACCTGCATGACGGGCATGGGCAGCCGGCTGCTCAAGCGCTGGCTGCTGGCGCCGCGCCGCGACCGCAGCGAGGCGCAGGCGCGCCTGGAAGCCATCGCTGCGCTGCAGGCCGCGGCGCTGGGCAGCAGCGCGGCGCCCTGGCGCGCGCTGCGCGACCGGCTCAAGAACACCAGCGACGTCGAGCGCATCGCGGCGCGCATCGCATTGCGCCAGGTGCGCCCGCGCGAGTTGGTCGCGCTGCGCATGGCGCTGGCCAAGGCCGATGAGCTTGCGCCGGCGCTGCCAGACACTGCGCCGCTGCTCACGCGAATGGCCGAGCAGCTCGCGCCGCCGCCCGGCTGCGTGGAGCTGCTGGTGGCGGCCGTCCATCCCGAGCCTTCCGCGCTGGTGCGCGACGGCGGCGTGATCGCCACGGGGCACGACGCCGAGCTCGACGAGCTGCGCGCCATCAGCGAGAACAGCGACGCCTTCCTGGTGCAGCTCGAAGCCAGCGAGCGCGAGCGCACCGGCATCTCGAATCTGCGCGTGCAGTTCAACCGCGTGCACGGCTTCTACATCGAGATCACGCAGAGCGCACTGTCGAAGGTGCCCGACAACTACCGCCGCCGCCAGACGCTGAAGAACGCCGAGCGCTTCATCACGCCCGAGCTCAAGGCCTTCGAGGACAAGGCGCTGTCGGCGCAGGACCGCGCGCTGGCGCGCGAGAAATGGCTCTACGAGCAGCTGCTCGATGCGCTGCAGCCCTCGGTCGCGGCGCTCACGCGGCTGGCCGGCGCACTGGCCACGCTCGATGCCCTGTGCGCACTGGCCGAGCGCTCGCACACGCTGCACTGGCGCGCCCCATCCTTCGTGGCCCATCCGTGCATCGACATCGAGAAAGGCCGCCATCCGGTGGTCGAAGCCCGGTTGGCCGAGAAATCATCGGGCGCATTCATTGCCAACGATACGCACATGGGCCCGCAGCAACGCATGCAGGTGATCACCGGCCCCAACATGGGCGGCAAATCCACCTACATGCGGCAGGTGGCGATCATCGTGCTGCTCGCCTCCATCGGTTCGCACGTTCCGGCCGATGCCTGCCGGCTCGGGCCGATCGATGCCATCCACACCCGCATCGGCGCGGCCGACGACCTGGCCAACGCGCAGTCGACCTTCATGCTCGAGATGACCGAGGCGGCGCAGATCCTGCACGGCGCCACGGCTCATTCGCTGGTACTGATGGACGAGATCGGCCGCGGCACCAGCACCTTCGACGGCCTGGCGCTGGCCGCCGGCATCGCGGCCCAGCTGCACGATCGCACGCGCGCCTTCACGCTCTTCGCGACCCACTACTTCGAGCTCACCGAGTTCCCGGCCACGCACCATGGCGCCGTCAACATGCACGTCAGCGCCACCGAGTCGGGACGCGACATCGTGTTCCTGCACGAGATGCAACCCGGGCCCGCAAGCAAGAGCTACGGCATCCAGGTCGCACGGCTCGCCGGCATGCCGGCCGCGGTGGTCAACCACGCACGCCAGGCACTCGAATCGCTGGAGGCCCAGCAGCAGCAGGCCCGCGCCCAGGTCGACCTGTTCGCGCCGCCGCCGGCGGTCGAGGCGCCGCGTTCGAGCGCCGTAGAATCCGCGCTGACCGCGCTCGACCCCGACACGCTGAGCCCCCGCGAGGCGCTCGAAGCGATCTACACATTGAAGAAACTTCAAGCGCGCGAGCACGGATGAATCCCATGACTTACTGCGTAGGCATCAAACTCAACGCCGGCCTCGTCTTCCTCTCCGACTCGCGCACGAACGCGGGGGTGGACCACATCAGCACCTTCCGCAAGATGATCGTCTACGAGCAGCCGGGCGATCGCGTCATGGTGCTGCTGTCGGCCGGCAACCTGAGCATTTCGCAATCGGTGCGCGAGATTCTCCAGATCGAGGAACTGCGCGAGAGGCGCGACGACGGCGAAGACGGCCAGCCCATCACCATCTGGAACGCGAAGAGCATGTTCGACGCGGCGCGGGTGCTGGGCTCGGCGGTGCGCCACGTCTACGACCGCGATGCCGAGGCGCTCAAGCATGCGGGGCTGGAGTTCAACGTCTCTTTCATTTTCGGCGGCCAGGTCAAGGGCGAAGGCATGCGCCTGTTTCTGGTCTACGCGGCCGGCAACTTCATCGAGGCGACCACCGAGACGCCCTATTTCCAGGTCGGCGAATCCAAGTACGGCAAGCCGGTGCTCGACCGCGTGCTGACGCCGGACACCCCGTTGGACGAAGCCGCCAAGTGCGCCCTGGTCTCGATGGACTCGACCATGAAGTCCAACCTCTCGGTTGGCCTGCCCTTGGACCTGGTGGTGTACGAAGCCAACCGCCTCCAGACGGACAAGGTGGTCTGCATCGACGCCGACAACCCCTACTACCGCATGGTGCACAACAGCTGGGGCCAAAAGCTGCGCGAGGTGTTCGACAGCATCGAGGACCCGGTCTGGGACGACACCTACGCCGAGCATCCGCTCAAGATGCCGGCCACGCGCCACAGCCCCCTGCGCAAGATCTCGACGCCCGAGGAAAAGCTCATCTGAGCCGCTGATGCATCGCTGCGCGACCGGAAAAGTTCCGTCGCGCATCGATCCGCCAGGGCCACCAAGCGATCCCGCCCCGACCCTGGGAAAGGGGATTAATCCCCCGCGGAGTCAACGCGGGCGGGCCAACCGGCTCACGCCATCGCCGCGCCGATCTTGATCCTCGGCAGGCAGGGTGCCTGCCCCCCGGCGGCCGACGACACAGGCGCTTGCCGGAAGGCCGACTGCACCGCCGGACGATCGGGCGGGCCAACCGGCCCGATACGTACGCGCGCACGCCGTGCTCCTCGACAGACACGGCTCTGTCCTCTGGCCGCCCACCACACAGGCGCCTGCCCGCAGACCGGTCCGCCACCGCATCGGCGTTGACGGGCCAAGCGGCTCAAGCTGTGAATGAACACATGATCCGCAACCTGCAACCTGACGGGCGCACAGCAGTCCGCCAGATGCGAAGCATGTCACGCGCGGCGGGCACATGGCCTGGAGCGGGCCACAAGAAACATTTGCGGCCGTGACCCACCGAAGGGCGCCGACGTGGCTCCTCCGGGCCTATCGACCTGCCGGTCGAAAGAGAACACTGAAGTCAAGCCGGTGATCGAGCGAGACCGATCCCGAAGCCAGATTCCAGAGTCGTCTCGCGCCAGTTCAGGAGCTTCGCCGTGACAAGCACGACCCTCGAGACCGAACTCATGCAGCGCGCATTGCACGAGATCGACCAGTTGCTCTGCGCGCTCGAAGCGCCTGCCAGGGCACATCAATGCCTGCCGCGCGATGAATTCTCCGCCGCACCTTACGAACAGCCGGGCGCCCGGCAGGCACCTGCGCCGTCGGCGGTGTATTTCTGCCTCACCTCCGCCAGTGCGCTGCTCGAGGTGAGCCGCTCGCTGCTGAACCACCTGGATGTGCTTCCTGCGGACAGTCGTCCAGCGAACTGGAGCGCGCTGAGCGCGGCATCCAAGGCAGCCGGCCAATCGGCCTTCCTGGCGTCCGTGATGCTGGCCGCACCCCAGGCAAGCAATACCGCGCCGACCTCCCCGGACGAAATGTGGGCACCCACGCGAGCCGGCCGCCCATCTGCAGTGCCGGTGCGGCCAAGGAGCGCATCGGTCGGCATGAGCTTCAAGACAAAGCTTCGAAGCCTGATCGGCGCGGTCGCGGCCTAGCAGGCCCGAACGCTCGACTCGCACCCTCACTAGCCCCAAGCGTCGGCTAGCTCTTCCCAGGTTTTCTTCCACAAGTTCTTTGCGCCTTTGCGTGGCGCAGGGGACTTCTTTTTTCCAACTTCAACAGGAGACACAGTGAGAAAGATCGACAAACGCGCCCTTCTGCTTTGTGTTGCGGCAGGTGCGCTCGCGGGTTGCGGGGGCGGCGGCAGCGGCCCGGGCGGCGGCTTCGCCGCACCGCAAGGCACGGATGCGATGCCTGCTGCGGCAGCTGCTTCGTCAGCTGACCCGGCAGCCGAGCCGACCGCGGACAAGGAGGCAGCAGCGCTCGGCAAGCTCGACGCCTCATGGATCAAGGTCGCCAACGAAGACCAGGTATTCAACCTTTCCGCCTTGACAGTGGTGCAGTACGGCGCGAAGTCGTCCTGGGTCAGCAAGAAGCTGTCCGGCGCCGTGGTGTGCAACAACGAAACCTTCGGCGATCCGCTGCCATATGTGGCGAAGGCGTGCTATGTGCAAACGCCTGCCCCGGCCCCCGCGCCCGCGCCCGCGCCTGCGCCTGCGCCTGACGCAGGCACCGTGCTCGCCATTGAGGGCGGCTCGTTCACCGTGCCCTCGCCGACGCTCGTGAAGTACGGCGCCGACACGCGCTGGGTCACTCAGACGGTCAACGGCACGGCCGATTGCACGAACGCATTCTTTGGCACCGATCCCGCGGTCATGACGGCGAAGTCCTGTGTCTCTGCGGGGCCCGCACCTGCACCCGCACCTGCACCTGCGCCCGCACCCGCACCTGCGCCCGCTCCTGCACCTGCGCCCGCTCCTGCACCGGCACCGGCACCTGCGCCTGCTCCCGCACCTGCCCCAGCCCCCGCGCCTTCGCCAGGCGTTGCCCTGCCCGGAGACATCGTGGACAGCGCCGGCGCGGTAGTGCCCAGCGCCTACGCGGCGATGGCCTACAAGTTCAACTCCGACGTGGGCGTGACCTACAGGTACGGAGCGCCCGCCAGCAAGAGCGGCGTGGCGACCCTGCCCGAGCGCGCCGACGTCGGCATCATGAGCGGCATCGGCTCGGTCTACCAGCTCGGCCACGAGGACAGCACGAACAACCTGTACGTGTCCATCCACGCTGCCGCCATCGGCGTGCCGGCCTCGGCCCAGAGCGCGGAGAACTCGGTGGCCTGGCTGCAGAACTCCGCCACCGATCGCCGCACCTTCCAGCAGCGCCCGCAGGTGATGTGGCAGCAAGGGCGGCTGCTGCCGACCTCCATCGACGACTACGTCGCCACCGGCGTGCTGGCCAAGAACGATCTGGCCGATCTGCCGGTGGCGGAGCACCGCGGCGAGAACGCGGCCGACTCTCCCTCGACCCGCTTGTCGCTGGTGGCCAC
>NZ_JAVDRF010000007.1:0-293155 GCF_031454625.1 Variovorax soli | reverse complement strand
CAAGGCAGCCCGACCAAGCCAGCCAAGATGTACACCGTGGGCACCCTCACTGCACAGAATCGGGCCTCGACCTCCTTCAAGCTCGGCTTCGTTCCCACGGGCATCAGCGTGACCGGCGGTGGCGAGTTCGCGCTGGTGTCGGGCTGGGACACGACCAACACCAAGGGACAGGTGGCCGTGGTCTCGCTGGGCGCCGCCCCGCAGGGCTGGCAGCCCGGCCAGGCGCGCTACGACTGGTGGCACGGCTGGATGGACATGATGCACCCGGGCTTCGTCGACCAGGGCAACTACGTGTTCATGAAGGTGATCGGCTACGTCGACTTGCCCTCCGACATGAAGGCGCCCACCGGCATTGCCGCCACCACCGGCATCCACCCCTACACCACGCTGCTCAAGTACGACTCATCGGGCACCATCAACAGCTTCATCATGCTGGACTCGCCCATGGCGAACAACCGCTCGAAGATGCTGCCGGGCGGCGAGGACTACGAGCGCTATCCCAAGGGCGGCGTCGTGGTGGTGGTCTCCAAGAGCGAGAAGAAGGCCGCCTTCATCGACCTGGCGCCGCTGTTCGCCTACACCAACGGCATGTACCTGGGCAGCGCCGCGTCCAACCTGGAGACGCAAAACGTCGGCCTGGCCGCCAGCCAGTGGCCGTACCTGCTGGCCGACCATCCGGAGGCGATGCCGCAGGTGGTGAAGTCCCTGACCCTGACCAAGCGCCCCACCGCGGTCTGGACCACCGCCACGCGCAGCTACTGGAGCAAGGACGATCAGACCCGGATCTCCGCCTACCCGTTCTGGACGACCAACGCGCACTACGCGCGCGCCGGCATCGCCACCGAGGGCGGCGACTTGCTGCTGTACTCGCTGGGCCGCTACGCCGCGGGCACCAAGCCGACGACGCCGGCCCCCACGGACATCCAGCAGGTGGGCGCCGTCACCGGGCTCGGCGACAACATCACCTACCTGGCCGCGGCCAAGGACTACCCCGGCCAGGAGGACGCCCTCAATGACCTGGTCCTGTTCACCGACCGCACCAACCGCAAGTGGGGCTGGGTCAAGCTCGTGAGCACGAGCGATACGGCCACCACCGGCAGCATCCTGCGCACCATGGAGGACAGCCGCGTGGACCCGATCATGGTGACGATGGCGGACAACTACTCGACCACGGGCAACGTGCTGTCGGTGGCCGACTACGCGGGGGGCGGCATCGCCAACTACCGCTTCGGCGACGTGATCTACCCCGATGCGGGCAGCGGCTTCTGCACCGTGCCGGGCGCCTGCCCGACGCTGACCAGCATCGGCGAGTTCACGGGCAAGCTGCCCCTGCCGTTCAAGCCGATCTCCGTGCACAGCTCGAACGTGCCGTGACGCGCGGCTTACTCGGCGATGACGCGCGGTCAGGGATCCGCGCGCCTGTTGACCTCAACCCTTCCTGCCACCGAAGACCACCAGCGCCCCGCCGACCACGATGGCGGCCACGCCGGCCCAGGTCGGGAAGCTGACCGTCTCCTTTTCTTTCACGGACAGCTCGATCGGGCCGATCTTGGCTTGGTGCGTTTCCTTGGTGAAGCTGAAGCCGCCCAAGCCGATGGCGGCGATCCCGGCGACGATCAGGATGAGGCCGATGATTCGTGTTGCGTTCATGTGTCGTGCTTCCCCTTGGATGGACATGCCAGCCCCGACTGTAGCCGCCGCGGGGCCGGCGCCGAGCCGCCATGCGCCGATGGAGGCGCCGATCAGGTCCACGGGCTGGGTCGACTGCGGCAGCCAGTCGCCGAACAGGAAGCGGTCGATGGGGCCGAAGATCAGGCCCTTGGGGCCGCCTGCCGCACCCGGGACGGTACGCACATCCCGGGGTGCCAGGCCGTGTGCGGCAATGTGCTCGGGCGCCGCCGGGCCCGCGTAGATGCGCAGGGCCTTCATCGCTTGCCGACGAGCACGCCCAGTCCAAGGGCCTGCAGCAGCCAGCCGATGCCCAGTCCGCCCGCCAGCGTGGCCGCGACTACCACGAGCAGGCCCCAGGGCCCCGCGTGGGATACAGCAAAAGCCGTGAAACCGACGCTCTTGCAGACCTCCAGCATGGCGACGTTGGCCACGTAGATCGCGAAGGTGTTCCGGCCCACGAAGGCGATCGCCCTGCCCAGCATCGATGGCTGCCGCGCAGGCGCGCGGTCGGCCGCCACGGCGCTCATCATCAGCAGCAGGGAGGCCAGCGTGACGGTCAGGACCAGGTAGGCCGAGTGCTCGGCGAAAAGCTGGCTCTCGAGCGGAGCCGCAAGCAGCAGCAGCACGGCGACGATGCCCAGGCCCGGCTTGCGGCCGAATTCGCCTCGCGCCAGCGCAATGCCCATCGCCACATAAGGAATCCAGTAGACGAAGAACCGGTCGCCGACGGCGGAGATCCACCGGTTCTCGAACAGCCAGTAGCCCGCGGCCACGTTCAGCGCCACGCCGGCGGCGATCACCGGCAAGGTCGGCGCCTCCGCCACCCAGCGGCGCAGCAGCGGAAAGAGCAGCGTGAGCTGGAACAGGATCACGAAGTAGTACTGCCCCGACCAGCCGTAGCCGCCGAACCAGCCGCCGACGATGGTGTGCAGCGGCGTGGTGTCCCAGCGCCCGTCGTAGAACTTCTGGATGTAGAGCAGCGTCCAGGCGATGTAGGCGACGCCCAGTTCGACCAGCCGACGGCCGAGGTAGGCCAGGTGCGTGTCGGGCCGGCGGCGTGCCAGCGCCTTCTCGAGGTAGTAGGCCCACAGCCCGATGAAGACCGGCACGCCGAAGCGGTACACGTCCTCGAACGGAAGGCCTGCATGGATGCAGACGACCCCGACGATGGCGGCCGCCTTCAGGTAGTCCGCGTGCAGGTCGCGGGTGCCGGCCGCTGCAGCGGATCGCGCCGGCAGCCCGTCGGCGCGTTCGACCAGGTGGCGAGGATCAGGCATGCGTGTGTCCCACCGCGTGGCTAGGGCTTGCGCAAGCCCTGCAGCTTGGCGAAGGCACTGGCCATCTGCCCCGCGGGCTGCGGGGCGTTGTCGCGGCGCGGGCCCTGTTGGCCACGCCCTGCCCCTTCGAAACGGTTCTCGCGCGGCCCGTCGCGGCGGCCGGGCGCTGCGTCCAGCTTCATCGACAGGCCGATGCGCTTGCGCGCCACGTCCACTTCCATCACCTTGACCTTGACGATGTCGCCGGTCTTGACCACTTCGCGCGCGTCGTTGACGAACTTGTGCGACAGCTGGCTCACGTGCACCAGGCCGTCCTGGTGCACGCCGAGGTCGACGAAGGCGCCGAACTGGGCGACGTTGCTCACGGTGCCTTCGAGCACCATTCCTTCCACCAGGTCCTTGATGTCCTCGACGCCCTCGTTGAAGCGCGCCACCTTGAAGTCCGGGCGCGGGTCACGGCCCGGCTTCTCGAGCTCGCCGAGAATGTCCTTGACCGTGATCACGCCGAACTTCTCGTTGGCGAAGAGCTCGGGCCTGAGCGACTTGAGCATCTCGGCACGCCCCATCAGCTCGTTGATCGGCTTGCCGGTCTTCTCGATCATCTGCTCGACCACCGGGTAGGTCTCGGGGTGCACGCCCGTCATGTCCAGCGGATTGGCGCCGCCACGAATTCGCAGGAAGCCCGCGCTCTGCTCGAAGGTCTTGCCGCCGAAGCCGGTGACGTCCAGCAATTGCTTGCGCGTGGCGAAGGCACCGTTGGCCTCGCGCCAGCGCACCACGGCCTTGGCGACGCCCGCCGACAGGCCCGAGACGCGCGAGAGCAGCGGCACGCTCGCCGTGTTGAGGTCTACGCCCACGGAGTTCACGCAGTCTTCGACGACGGCGTTCAGCGTGCGCGCCAGCTCGCTCTGGTTCACGTCGTGCTGGTACTGGCCGACGCCGATGGATTTGGGATCGATCTTCACCAGCTCGGCCAGCGGGTCCTGCAGGCGGCGGGCGATGCTGGCAGCGCCACGCAGGCTGACATCCACGTCAGGCATTTCCTGCGAGGCGAACTCGCTGGCGGAATAGACCGAGGCGCCGGCCTCGCTCACCACCACCTTGTCGACGTTCAGGGGTGGCGCGCCGGCCTGCTCGGCCATCTTCGCCAGCAGCTTGATCAGGTCCGCCGCCAGCTTGTCGGTCTCGCGGCTGGCGGTGCCGTTGCCGATCGCGATCAAATTCACGCTGTGCTTGGCGCACAGCTTGCCCAGCGTGTGCAGCGAGCCTTCCCAGTCGCGCCGCGGCTCGTGCGGGAACACGGTGGCGGTGTCGACCAGCTTGCCGGTGGCATCGACCACCGCAACCTTCACGCCGGTGCGGATGCCCGGGTCCAGGCCCATCACGACACGCTGGCCCGCAGGCGCTGCGAGCAGCAGGTCGCGCAGGTTGTCGGCGAAGACCTTGATGGCAACCTTCTCGGCTTCCTCGCGCAGCCGCGAGAACAGGTCGCGCTCGCTGGAGAGCGAGAGCTTCACGCGCCAGGTCCACGCCACGCATTTGCGGATCAGGTCGTCCGCCGCGCGGCCCGAGTGGCTCCAGCCCAGGTGCAACGCGATCTTGCCCTCGGCGATCGAAGGCTTGCCCGGCTCGGGCTCCACGGGCAGCACCAGCTTGGCATCGAGGATGTCCTGCGCCCGGCCTCGGAACACCGCCAGCGCGCGGTGCGAGGGCACGCGACCAATGGGCTCGTCGTAATCGAAGTAGTCGCGGAACTTGGCCACGTCGGCGTTGTTCTCGTCCTTGCCCGACATCAGGCTGGACTTGAACAGGCCCTCCGCCCACAGCCATTCGCGCAGGCGCTGCACCAGCGCGGCATCCTCGGCCCAGCGTTCGGAGAGGATGTCGCGCACGCCGTCGAGCACCAGCGGCACGGTCGAGAAGTCGAGCCCGTCGGCCGCGGGCTTGATGAAGGCCGCGGCCTCCTCGGCCGGGTTCAGCGTCGGATCGGCGAAGAGCTTGTCGGCCAGCGGCTCGATGCCTGCCTCGCGCGCCATCTGGCCCTTGGTGCGGCGCTTGGGCCTGTAGGGCAGATAGAGGTCTTCCAGCTCTTGCTTCGTGGGCGCGGCATCGATCGCGGCGCGCAGCTGGGGCGTGAGCTTGCCCTGCTCCTCGATGCTCTTCAGCACCGCGGCGCGGCGGTCCTCGAGCTCGCGCAGGTAGGCAAGGCGCGCCTCGAGTTCGCGCAGCTGAATGTCGTCGAGGCCGTCCGTGGCCTCCTTGCGATAGCGGGCAATGAACGGCACGGTGGCACCGCCGTCGAGCAGTTCGACGGCGGCCTTCACCTGGTGCTCGCCGACCTTGATCTCGGCGGCGAGCTGGCGAATGATTTTCTGCATGTGTGGGGGAGGTCTCTGATGGCAGCCCGCGAGGGGCGCCTCGGGTCAAGAGATGAGAAGGCGGAAGCGCACAAGTTTGCCATAGGGCGCGATCAGCGCCTTGGCCGCGCCAGCTGGCTGCCAAGGCCTGAGCGCCCTGGCCGGCTGCGGCAGGGCGCAGACGGCCCTGAACCATCCAGAGTGCATTGCGCATCGGCGCGGCAAGCGGTCGCGCGCCGCGTGCGCCTCACAATGCCGGGCATGCCCCCGGTCGTCAGCAAACTCCTGCGCGCCGTCGCCGCAGCCCTGCTCGTCCCGCTGCTGCTGTTCGAGGAATGGGGCTGGGACCCGCTGGCCGCCTGGGTGGCCCGCCTTGCGGCCCTGCCCTTCTGGGCCCGGCTCGAGACGACGGTTCGGGCGCTGCCGCCCTGGGCTGCGCTGCTGGTCTTCCTGGTGCCGGCAGTGATGCTGCTGCCCATCAAAATGCTCGCGTTGCTCCTGCTGGGCAGCGGCCACCCGGGCAGTGCGGTGCTGCTGCTGGTTGGCGCCAAGATCGCCGGCACCGCCATCGTGGCGCGGCTGTTCCAGTTGGTGGAGCCGGCGCTGATGCGCACCCGACTGTTCGCGCGCTGGTATCCACCTTGGAAGCTGTGGAAGGACGAGACGCTCGGTCGCGCGTACCAGAGCGCGCCCTGGCGCGGTGTGCGGCGGCTCAAGGTCGGCGCGCGCCGTTGCTGGCGCGCCCTGCGCCGCTTCGGCGCCTCCTGAAAGCTTTCACCCGGGTAGATTGAAAAGTATGTTTTGCCCGGGTATTATTCGTGCCCATGTCATCTTCCGAATCCACCCTGACCGCTTTTGCCGGCGTGAAGCGCCTCGCGACAGGCTCGCGTGCCGAACTCGTCGCGCAGTTGCGCGCGAGCCCCCATGCCGAGCCCGTCTTCATCTTCGACGACAGCACGGGTGAGCCCATCGATCTCGACTTGCGCGAAGGCGCCGGTGCACCTGCGGCCGACGCCGCGGACGAGCACGCGAGCCGCGGGGTCGGCCGCCCCAAGCTCGGCGTCGTCGCGCGCGAGGTCACGCTGCTGCCGCGCCATTGGGACTGGCTCAGTCGCCAGCCCGGCGGCGCATCGGTGGCCCTGCGCCGGCTGATCGACGAAGCGCGCCGCGTGCATGCCGACCGCGACGCGCAGCGCGCCTCGCGCGAAGCCGCCTATCGATTCATGAGCGCGATCGCGGGCGACCTGCCCGGTTTCGAGGACACCGCGCGTGCACTGTTCGCCAACGAGCGCGCGAGATTCGAGGAACTCATCGGCTCCTGGCCAGGCGACGTGAGCGCCTATCTGCGCCAGCTCGCCGCAGCGGCATGGAGTGCCGCATGAACCGCGCCGCGCCAGTCCAGTCGCTGGAACCCGGGGACGTGGAACATGCCGGCGAGGTCGTCGCGCCGCCGGCGACCGTGGCCGACCGGGTGCCGCCGCCCATTGCCTCCAAGGCCGACTCACGCGCCGCGGCGATGGCCTCGCGTCCGCTGTGGAAGGCCTTCCTGCTGTTTCTCGCGCCCATGCTGTTGAGCAACATCCTGCAGTCGCTGTCGGGCACGATCAACAACGTCTACCTCGGCCAGATGATCGGCGTCAGCGCGCTGGCGGCGGTGTCGAGCTTCTTCCCGGTGATGTTCTTCTTCATCGCTTTCACGATCGGCCTGGGCGCGGGCGCCTCGGTGCTGATCGGCCAGGCCTGGGGCGCGCGCGAGCTCGAGAAGGCGCGCGCCGTGGCCGGCACCACGCTGACGGTGGGCGTGCTCTTCGCGCTCTGCGTCGCGGTCTTCGGCGGCGCCTTCACGCAGCCGATGCTGGCCGCGCTGGGCACGCCACCCGACATCCTGGCCGATGCGACGCGCTACGCACGCATCATCCTGATCGCGATGCCGGGCCTCTTCGTGTTCCTGCTCTCCACCGCCATGCTGCGCGGCGTCGGCGACACCGTGGCGCCGCTCTACACGCTGATCATCTCCACCACGCTGGGCCTGGTGATCACGCCGGCCCTGATCCGCGGCTGGTTCGGCCTGCCGCAGATGGGCGTGGCCAGCGGCGCCTGCGCCACGGTCGTCTCCTTCGTGGTCGCGACCATCTGGCTGGCCTTCCACTTGCGGCGCAAGAAGAGCCCGCTGGCGCCGGACGCGGGCTTCGTGCGGCACCTGCGCGTTCGGCCCGCGCTCTTGAAGGCGGTGCTGAAGGTGGGCGTGCCGACGGGCGTGCAGATGATCGTGGTCTCGCTGGCCGAGCTCGCCCTGCTTTCCTTCGTCAACGGCTACGGCTCGGCGGCCACCGCGGCGTATGGCGCAGTGAACCAGGTGGTGGCCTATGTGCAGTTCCCGGCCATCTCGATCGCCATCGCGGCTTCGGTGCTCGGAGCGCAAGCCATCGGCGCCGGCCAGGTGAAGCGCCTGGGCGCCATCGCCCGCACCGCGCTGATGATGAACGTGGTGCTGACCGGCGGCCTGGTGCTGCTGGGCTACCTCTTCTCGCGGCCGCTGATGGGCTTCTTCATCACCAGCGAGCCGGTGATCGAGGTGGCGCAGACGCTGCTGCACATCATGCTGTGGAGCACGGTGATCTTCGGCATGGGCGCGGCACTGTCGGGCATCATGCGCGCGAGCGGCTCGGTTCTGGTACCAACCTCGATCTCGATCTTCTGCATCGCGCTCATCGAGGTGCCGGTGGCGTGGTGGCTGAGCCATCGTCTAGGGCTCAACGGGATCTGGATGTCGTACCCCGTGGCGTTCGCGGCGATGCTGACGCTGCAGGCGAGCTACTACCGCTTCGTGTGGCGCAAGAAGGCGATACGCCGATTGATCTGAGCACGGGCGCCGCGTCGAAGGGCTCGTCCCCCGTCGGCTCGTCGTGCGCGTTCTTCACGCTCTCGATCTGCAGCGTCGCGTCGCGCGTTGGCCTTGACGTCGGGCGTGACGCGTGGCGTTCGAGTCGTTCATGAAGCTTGGACCTTCGACAGATAGCGCAGCGCGCTGATGCCGGGCAGGAAGAAGTACGCGCCTCCCACCACGGTCACGAACTGCGGCAGGCCCGCGATCCGGCGGTCGGGGCCCGTCCCCACCGGCATCGAGAAGCTGTCGGTCGGGCTGCCGTCGGGATCGGGCAGGCGATGGCCGATCAGCGGATCGGCTTCGCCGGAGAGGCCGTCGAAGCGGGTGCCGGCCAGCCATGCGTTCTGCACGAACTCGAACTGGCGCGCGATGTTGGCGCCGAGGCAGATGAAGTGAAGTCCGGTCTCCTCGCCAGGGCCCCCGCCGTACTCGCGGCCGCGGCGCAGCAGGCGATGGAAGCGTGTCGATGCCACCAGGTCGGGACGCAGCGGGTCCGCGCCGAAGCCCAGCCGGCGCCACAGGCGCGAGAGCGGATTCGCCCAGCCCGGCGGCAGATCGGCATTGCGCGGATTGGCGCGGCGGATGTGCGCACCCAGCGGGCAACGCAGGCCGTCGGGATCGCTGCGGTAGGTGAACCCATTGCGCCGCCGCTCGTCCTCTTCGATGCCGTCGATGCGCTCGCGCCCCGGGCCCACCAGCGCCTCGCCGCCCTCCATTTTTCGCCCGACCATGGCTTCGGCCAGCCTGCGCCGCAGTGCCGGGTCGCCGCCGGCCTGGCGATCGATGAATTGCCAGAAGCCACCCACGTCCTGGCACAGCTGGCGCATCACCAGATAGCTGCCGTTGCGCCCCAGGTCGGACAGCCCGGGGTCATCCTCGGCCCGCGGCAGCATCGCGTCGGGATCGCGTCGCGGCTCCAGCAAGGGCCGGTCGGTGTAGGCGCCGTACTCGTTCGGATAGCCCAGCAGGTACTCGCCGAGGCAGGAGCGGTTGGTGAAGCTGAACTGCTCCTCGTCGCGCGCCGCGCGCGTGCGTTCCCAGTCGACGCGCGGCTGCGAGATGCCGTCGATGAAGCCGAAGGGTTCGGTCTCGCCCAGCCTGGTGGTAAAGAGGCGATCCGTTTCCTCGAAGGCGGCGGTGCACTCGGCGCGCACCGTCGCGAGCCACGGATCGAGCTCGCCCGGCATCGCATAGAGCATGAGCAGCACATGCGGCACTTCGTGCAGCGCGCCACCCCACCGCCAGCCGGCGGGATCGTTCGCGCCGAGGTCGCCCAGCCGCCGCGCTCGGCTGGCATCGCCGCTCATGCCCGCCAGGAACTCCGCCGAGAACCCCTCGACGATGTCCCTCGGCACGCCCAGTTTGTGCAGGCCCGGCGCGCTGATGGCGATCTGCAGCACGGTGCGCGGCGGCGGGCTGCGCTCGACAGCAGGGGTGACGGGCGCGCAGGCGAGCCAGGCGCGCGCGGCCGCGGCATTGCGGATGCGCAGCAGCAGGAAGCAGGCCTGCGTCAGTCGCTTGTAGCCGTAGCGCACCAGGCCCTGGATGTCGTCGAAGTCGACGTGGGTTGGGGCCGCGCTCAGGCTCATAGCAGCCTCAGCCAGGCGAGCGCTTCCGCATCGCTCATGCCCACGCGCTCGAAGCCTTCCCGGATGCGCCGGTTGCGCTCCAGATCCCTGAGCGTGAGGCCGGGGTAGGCCTTGTACCAGACCTGCGTCGGCAACTGGTGGCCGCGCTGGTAGTACTTGAAGAGCTGCTCGCGGCGCGCGCCCTCCTTGATCAGCCAGGCGGTGCGCGGCCAGCCGAAGCCGTTGCTGAAGAGCAGGTTGAGACCCCACGCGACCTTGTTGATGAAGTCGTCCATGCAGGCCTCGTGGCTGCCGTCGTAGTTGCTGGCGAACAGCACGCGCAGCTTGTTGTCGAGGAAGACCCAGTGCGCGGAATGGATCGTACGCACGCGCCCCAGGTGGCCGCGCCCGAACACATGGCGGCAGGCCCAGGCGATCGCCAGCAGCAGCACCTGCACCAGCGCGCGCCGGAACCAGCCCGGCTTGACTGCCCCCAGCGCGGTGAAGCTGTTGCTCAGGTCGTGGTCCTCGAGCTCCTGCATCTCGCCCACCGCAGCGGCGCGGGGCCGCGGGCAGTATTCGGGCTCGGTGCGTTCGTGCCGCCGCAGCAACACGAGCACGAAGGGCATCGCCACCATCAGCAGCGGCGACAGCAGCAAAGCCGCCAGCGGCAGGCCGATCGCATGCAGCGCGTTGCCGATCCACCAGCCGAGCGGCGTGGGCGCGGGCGGCGTGAGCGGCAGACGACCTTCGGCCTGCCGGGCGCGCACGAAGTTCAGCAGATCCCGCCGCAGCGCCTGCGGATCGACGGCCGCGTCGCGCATGCCGCGCGGCACGCGCGCCGACAGTGCCCGCTGCAGCGCGCTCTCTTCGCGGATCTGCCGCACGGTGCGGCCGAGGCGGTGGATGTAAGGCGCGGCCACCGGCCGGTCGTGCTCGACCAGCCATTCGAGCAGGTCGTCGCGCAGGTCGAAGCCGCGGCAGTGCGAGAAGATGCGGCGCAGGCCCTCGCCGGCGCGCTGCACCAGCTCGGTCAGCTGGGCCTCGGCGGTGCCGTCGCAGTCACCCATGAAGAGAAGGTAGGTCGGCAGCTTGGGGCGCGGCAAGCCGAAGACTTCGAGGTCCGCCATGGTCGCGTCGCCCAGGATCGCGAAGCGGGCGAAGTGGAGGTTCGCAAAGGCGCCGAAAGGCAGCACCGCGTTGGCCGCATCGGCCACGCCCGGCGCCTGGTTCATCTCGGCCAGGAGCTTGCGCAGCCCTGCTTCGCGTCCCGGGGCGATGGCGGCGACCACTACGAAGTGCGATTGAGGAGTCACTGCACGAGGATCTGTCGTCAGACCCCTAGAACTCGAGGCAGGAGTCGATCACGTGGAAGCAGTCCTCGGTCGCGTGCGGGAAGGAGCCCGCATCACGGCCGGCCAGTCCGGCTCCGTCGAGCACCTCGCCGGGACGCGGTCCCTCGCTGCAGGCCGCGAGGCACACGATGACTGCCGGCGGCAACGGCACTCGCTTCGTCGCAGAGCAGCGTGTGGGGATCATGGCCATTCCTCCTGCGTCCGACGAGGTCGGTGAACGGGGGACACGAGGCGCAGTGTGGGTGCGGGGGGTGGGATTGGGTATCGGCCATGTGGGCTAACCAAAGGTCGTAGGTGGACGCGTCCTTTGATTTGCTGGTCAGGCGTGGATGGTGCGCGCCACTTTGGCCCGCCCGAAGATCGATGCCAGATTCTGCCCAGCTGCCTCAACGTCCTTGACGACACGCCGCCCAGCCCGTCTAATGCCTCAGCTTGTCGGCACCCACAAAAGAAGCCGCCGCACGAGCTCCTCACTCACCCGATTCGCACCTGCAATGGAGCACGACATGAGCATGCACGCACGCATTGAAGGTGCCTGGATCCGGCTTGATTCCAGCGAGCGAGAAGCCTTCGTGCGCGACGACGACGAACCCGAAGACATCGAAGCGCGTGCTCATGAGTTGGCACTGGCAACGCCAGTCCGCAGAGCGCTGCTGTTCTGCTCGATGCTCGGTTTTTCGATCCATGCACTGCTCGGTCTCGACGAGGAAGACAAGGACTTCATCGCGACACTCGCCCCCGCCCAGTACGTGCGCATGATTCGAAGCGCGGCTCATTTCACGCCCACCGAACTCGACGAAGAAATCGGCCGTGCCGCGGGTTTCGTCGAAAGCATCGAGGCCGCAGACGTCGACCTGTTGGCGTACCCCGTGCAGCTTGCGCTCGACATCGCACAAGCCACCCAATCTTCCGCATACCGGCTTCTCAAAGTCCTGGATCAGGCATCCAGGCGCTCTTAGAGGCCAAGCCGTCGCGCGAAATCGTCGCCGCGCTGACTGCTAACGCGGTCTCGGCACCGCCGCCCTCGCCTTGCTCGGCCCTCGCCCGATCATGACCCAGGCGCTCAACGCACTCAGCAGCGCCAGGCCCGCACAGATCAGCATGACCCGCCGAAACCCCGCCACAAAGGACTCGGCCACGGCCCGCTTGAGCGCAGCCGCCGCAGCCGCATCGATGCCCGGCGGCAACGCCGCCCCCGCCAGCTTGCTGCGCTGCCCCTCGATGAAAGCACTGGCCTGCGCCGACGCGCCCGCCTCGCGCAGCCCCTCGGCCAGCGCCGCATCGAAGGCCCAGGCCATCACCACGCCGAACACCGCGATCGCCAGCACCGAGGCCGCACGCGACACGGCGTTGTTCACGCCCGAAGCGATGCCCGCGGCCTCCTCTCCCACCGCATTCATCACCGTGGTCGTGAGCGGCGCCACGGTGATCGTCATGCCGAAGCCCAGCACCACCACCGCCGGCAGAAAGGCCGTCCAGTAGTTCGCCCCGACCCCCGGCACCGCGAACAGCGCGAAGCCCGCTGCCGCAATGCTCGGCCCCACCATCAGCGGCAAGCGCGGGCCGAAGCGATCGACGAGTTGCCCCGCCCATCCCGAGAGCGCGAACATGATCATGATGAAAGGCAGCAGCGCCGCGCCGGCCACGGTCGCCGAGTAGCCCTGCACCTGGATCAGGTTGAGCGGAAAGAAATACAGCCCGCCCCCGAGCGCCGCATACAGCAGCAGGGTCAGCAGGTTGGCGCCCCCGAAATTGCCGATGCGCAACAGCGACAAAGGCAGCATCGGCGAACGCACACGGCGCTCGACCGCGACGAAGGCGAGGCTGCCGCCGATGCCGATGGTCAGCGCCGCCAGCACGGGCGTGGAGTGCCATCCTTGCGTGGGCGCCTCGATGAAGGCATAGACGATGCCCCCCAATGCTGCCGTGGCGAGCGCGGCGCCCCACACATCCAGTCCGTTGCCGGCCGAACGGCCGCGGCTCTCCGGAACATGGCGCCACGCGATCCACAGCACCGCGAGCGCCATCGGCACGTTGACCAGAAAGGCCCAGGTCCACGCGTAGTGGTCGACCAGGAAGCCGCCGAGCACCGGCCCCACGGCCGCGGTGATGCCGCTCGCGCCGGACCATCTTCCGATGGCGCGGCCGCGCTCCTTCTCCGTGAAATTGGCGCTGATCAGCGCCAGGCTGCCCGGCACCAGCAAGGCGCCGCCGATGCCCTGGACCGCGCGCGCGAGGATCAACTGCTGCACCGTGCCCGACAGCGCGCAGCCCACCGACGCCAGCGCGAACAGCAGCACGCCGAGCGCGAAGATCCGCCGCCGCCCGAACAGGTCGCCCAGTGCACCGCCGACCAGCAGCAGCGCGGCCAGGAAAAGCGCATAGGACTCGACCACCCACTGCGCCTGGAACGCCGTGGCGTTCAGCTCGCGCTGAATCGCGGGCAGCGCCACGTTGACCACCGTGCCGGCGATGAAGGCCATGCTCGAGCCGATGATGGCCGCGGCCAGCACCCAGGGCTTCGAGGTCTGCGGGCATGGCGCGGCTTCGCAGCCATGCTGGATCAAGGCGTCGTCGCCCCGGGGGCTTGCCGATCTGACTCATTGAATCACCTCCGCCCAACGGGCTGCGGTGCGACGAGCCTTCGCAGCGGTCGTGCGGTTCATGGCCCGAGTATGGACGCCGAGGCCGCCGGCGTTCAAGCCCGGTGCGCGCCCTTGAAAGCCACGACCCAATTCAGGCGTGGCGCACGCGGGGCTCGCGCGCGCGCAGCGTGCTGCACACCGCGGCCACGGCCGCGCAGGCGGCGGCCAGGCCCAGCGCAATGAAGGGGCCGCGGCCCGCATTGGGCGGCCAGATGCTGAAGATCGCGGCCAGCAGCACCGCGCCCAGGGTCTGCCCCGTGAGGCGCGCGGTGCCGAGCATGCCGCTGGCCGCGCCGCTTCGATGCACGGGCGGCGAGGTCACGATGGTGTGGTTGTTGGGCGACTGGAAGAGACCGAAGCCCAGGCCGCACAGCGCCATGCGCCACACGATGTCGGCATCGCGCGGCTGCGCGGGCAGCGTTGCCAGCAGCACCAGGCCGAGCGAGAGCAGGCTCAGGCCGATGCCGCCCAGCGAGCCGTCGGGGTAGCGGCCGATCAGCCGTCCCGCAATCGGCGCCGTGACCACGATGGCCAGCGGCCAGGCGGTGATCAGCAGGCCGGCCTCGACGTGGGACCGTCCATAGGTCTCGAGCAGCAGAAAGGGCAGCGCGATGAAAGACAGCATCTGCGCGCAGAAGGCGCCCACCGACGTGCCCATCGACAGCGCGAACACGGGGATGCGCAGCAGGTCGACCGGGAACAGCGGCACGGCGAGCGCACGCTGCCGCCGCAAATACAGGAAGCCCACCGCCACCCCGGCGACCAGCAGCAGCCACGCGCCGGCCTGGGCGCCCTGCCCCGCCTCGGCGCGCACGCCCAGCCGATCGGCGCCGACGAAGACCAGCGAGAACATCAGCACGTTGAGCAGCACGTCGACCCAGGAGAAGCGCTCGCCGGTGGCGACATCCGCGCGCTGCGCAGGCAGCGCGCGCCGGCCCAGCGCCAGCACCAGCACGCCCAGCGGCACGTTGATCGCGAACAGCCAGGGCCACGAAGCCACCGAGAGGATGGCGGCCGCCACCGAGGGGCCGGCCACGGAGGCACACGCCACCACCATCGAGTTGATGGCCATGCCGCGGCCCAGCCTTGCCCGCGGATAGACCAGCCGCACCAGTGCCGAGTTGACGCTCATCAGTCCGGCGGCACCCAGCCCTTGCAGGGCGCGCGCGGCGATCAGCGTGGCCAGCGAATCGGCGAGCGTTGCCACCAGCGAGGCCACGGCGAACAGCGCCATGCCCACCAGATAGACGCGCCGGTAGCCGACCAGGTCGCCCAGCGAGGCCAGCGGCAGCAGCATCACCAGGGTCGCGATCTGGTAGGCGTTGACCACCCAGATCGCATGCGCCGGGTCGGCATGAAGTTCGCGCGCGATGCCCGGCAGCGCCAGGTTGACGATGGTGCCGTCGAGCACGGCGGCCATGATGCCGAGGATGATCACCAGCATGGCCCAGCGGCGCTGCGGCTGCGGCAGCCCGTCCGTGGCGGGCGCCTCGGCAAGGGAGGCCGGCTCAGCATGCGAGGAAGTCATCGGCCGATTGTCGCCAAGGCCGCAATGGCTGGGGCGAGCGCGATGCGACCTGCTGTGCTAGGTGAGCATGTGCGACCTGCACCGCACTGTCGAAGCCTGGTTGCGGCCCTCAGAACAGGGGCGCCGTATCGCTGGGCGGCCGCGCGCCTTCGATCATCAGCATCCTGAGCTTCGCGGTCGCGCCGCCATGCGCCGAGAAGCCGCCGGGCTTGCCGCCGGCGGCCAGCACCCGGTGGCAGGGCACGACCGGCGCGAACGGGTTGTGGCCCAGCGCCTGGCCGACAGCACGCGACAGCCCCTTGTCGCCGAGCTCGGCCGCGATGTCGCCGTAGCTGCGCGTGTGGCCGGGCGCGATGCGGCGCGCGATCTCGTAGACGCGCCGATGGAAGTCGGGGACGCCTTCGTCGTCCAGCACCAGTTCCGCCAGGTCGCGCGGTTCGCCGGCCAGCAGCGCGCGGATCGCCTCGCAGGCGGCCTGCACCTGGGGCGGCGGCGGCGCCTCCGGCACCTGGGCAAAGCGCCGCTGCATGCGCGAACGCGTGGCGCCCTCCCCCGCCTCGGGCAGCTGCACGCCGGCGATGCCCCAAGCGGACCAGGCGATGCCGCAGGCGCCAATGGCGGTGTCGAACAGCGCGAAGCCTTCGGCGTTCATTCAGCGCCCCCTCGGGCGGCAGCGACACGCGCCAGCGATGAGCGTGGGGACGATCGATCTCATCCCGGGCAGGCGTTCACCGCGTTGTTCTGCATCGCGTTCGCGCTGTGCGCGATCGCATCGGCCAGCCGTGCCGTGGCGCGCTGCGCGCCGCGGGCCAGCGCCTCGATGCCGCGCCCTCCGGCCCGCTCGGAGACGAAGAGCTGGCAGCCGACGGGCACGCTCTCCTCGGTGCGGCGCAAGGTCCAGCTGAAGCTTGCGTCGACGCGGCTGTTCTCCACCGCATCGAACTGCCGCAGTTGCACTGCGATGCGCAGCACCGGTTGGCCGCGCGGCCGACCACCCTTGGTCGCATCGACGGCGCCGAGCCGCTGCGCGATGCCGCTGCCGAGCGCGTCGCGCAACTCGTTCTCGAAGGAGGAGGACCAGCGGTGCTGTTCCAGGATGTCGACCTCCGGCCCCTCGCCCGCATCCTTTTGCCGCACCACGAGTTGCGGCCGCGCGAAGCGTTCGGGCATGGCGACGGGCGCGAGCTCGATGTAGCCCGTGGCGCTGCCTTTCGCCGCGGCGGGCGGGGCGGGCTCGGCATCGGCCAGGCTGTAGTACTGGGGCGCGGGGCTGGCGCAGGCAGCCAGCAGCGCGGCGGCGGCCAGCGCCAGGGCGCATGCCCGGGTCGTGCTCGTGCTCATTTCTTCTTGTCCTCCGGCTTGCCGCGCAGCAGCGACTCGGGGTGGCGCTCGAGGTAGTCGGTCAGCACCCGCAGCGAGCCCGCCGCGCGCGTCACTTCCTGCAGCGTCTGGCGCATGTCCTGCTGCAGGGGCGAATCGTCAGCCAGTGTTTTCTCGGCGCTGTTCAGGGTCTTGCGCACATCCTTCATCGCGGCGGCCATCTCGGGACTCACGTCGTTCTTCAGGCTGAGGGTCAGCTGCTCGGCGCCGACCAGCGTCTTGTCGAGCGTGGCCAGCGTCTTGCGCAGGTCGCGGCCGATCTCGTCGAAGGGCACCTTGTTGAGCTTGCGCGCGATGTCGCCCACCTGGGCCTGGATCTCGTCCAGGCTGTTGGCCACGGTGGGGAGCTCGATCGGGTTCTGGTTCAGGTCGACCTTCGCAGGCGGCGCCTTCGGGAAGAAGTCGAGCGCCACGTAGACCTGGCCGGTCAGCAGGTTGCCGGTGCGCAACTGCGCACGCAGGCCCTTGTCGATGAGGAACTTCAGGCGCTCGGTCTGCGTGTAGCGCGATTCCAGCGTCCCGAGGCTCTGGCCGCGGCGCAGCCGGTCGGGGTAGACCTGGACCAGCACCGGCATCTTGAACTCGCGGCCCAGCGGGTCGAACTCGACGCCGATCGACTTGACCTCTCCGATCTCCACGCCGCGGAAGTCCACGACCGCGCCTGGCGTCAGTCCGCGCAGCGACTGGTTGAAGTACAGGAGGACGGCCTGCGAAGGCCCGTCCGGCTCCTTCATAGCGGTGGTTTCGTCGCCGGCCAGCGCGAAGGTGGTGTTCTCCTGCGCCACCGGGCCCTGCACATCATCGGGCGCCTGGAAGGCGATGCCTCCGAGCACGATGGTGGCGAGCGATTGCGTGCGCAGCTTCACGCCGCTGGCACTGACCTGCACGTCGAATCCGCTGGCATGCCAGAAGCGCGTGTTGGCCCCGACGAACCTGTCGTAGGGCGCGTTGATGAACACGCGCAGCGTCACGCCGCGGCCGTCGCTGTCGAGCTCGTAGGCCGCGAGCTGGCCGACCTTGATGCGCCGGAAATAGACCGGCGAGCCGATGTCCAGCGACCCGACGTCGCGGGCGCGCAGCAGGAACTGCTTGCCCGAGGCGTCGCGCGTGACGATGGGCGGCGCCTCCAGCCCTGTGAATTCACTCGCCGACTCGTCGGAGGCGCCGGCGTCGGCGCCGATGTAGGCGCCCGAGAGCAAGGTGCCCAGGCCGGAGATACCGGTGGTGTCCAGGCGCGGGCGCACCACCCAGAAGCGCGTGTCCTGGGCGGTGAAGCTCCTGGCCTCCTTGCTGAGCTGCACCGTCACGCGCACGTTCGAGCGGTCGGGGGCCAGGCGGATGTTCTGCACGGTGCCGATCTGCACGTTCTTGTAGCGCACTGCGGTCTTGCCGGCCTCCAGCCCCTCGCCGGTCTTGAAGGTCAGCACCACCTCGGGCCCGCGGCCGAGCAGGATGCGCGTCACCAATGCGATGCCGACCAGGGCGGCCACGATGGGAATGAGCCAGATCAGCGAAGGCAGCCAGTTGCGGCGCCTGACGATGACCGGCCTGGCCAGCGGTGGCCTCGTTTCGTCCTGCGGTTCGGTCATGCCGTTGATTCCTTGCTAGCCATGCGGGGGTCGGCCTCCTCGTCGTCCATCACGTTCTTGCTGTCCCAGGTCAGGCGCGGATCGAAGCTCAGCGAGGCCAGCATGGTCAGCACCACCACCGCGCCGAAGGCCGCGATGCCGATGCCGGCCGTGATCTCGGCGAAGCCCTGGATGCGCACGAGCCCCGCCAGCAGCGACACCACGAACACATCGAGCATGGACCAGCGACCGATGATCTCGAGCGCCTGGTAGAGCTTCGCCCGCTCCGGCTGCCGCCAGTCGCTGTGGCGCTGGGCCAGCACGGCCAGCAGGATCAGCGAGGTGAGCTTGAACAGCGGCACCAGGAAGCTGGCGATGAAGATGATCGCCGCCAGCCCGTACGCGCCCGAGACCCAGAAGTAGATCACGCCGGAGAGGATGGTGTCGTACTGCGCGCCGAGCAGGCTCCGGGTGATCATCACCGGCAGCATGTTGGCCGGCACGTACATGATGCAGGCCGCGATCAGGTAGGCCCAGGTGCGCTGGATGCTCTGGGGCTTGCGCCGGTGCAGGTGCGTGCCGCAGCGCCCGCAGGGCGCGCCCTCGGCCGCGTCGCGCCACACCGTCCCGCAGTGATGGCAGCTCAGCAGGCCGAGCCTGGCGGCCGTCGGGGTCGTCATGCCTCTTGCCCCGGCCGGGGCTCGAACGCCATTTCCCAGAAGGCGCGCGGATTGAAGGAAAGCACCGCCGTCAGCAGCACGGTGAGGCCCATGAAGGCCCACAGCGCCGGCCCGGCCACCACCTGCGCCAGGCTCGAGAGCTTGACGATGGCGACCAGCACGCCCAGCAGGAAGACCTCGATCATTCCCCACGGACGCAAGGTCTGCAGCGTCCGCACGAGGACGCCGAAGCCCGCCGGCCTGCGCTCGCGCGCCATCGGCACCAGCAGGTAGAACAGGATGCACAGCTGCAGCAGCGGGAACAGGATGGTGGTCGCGAGCACCAGCAGCGCCACCGGCGACATGCCCTCTGTGCTGAGCACCACCACCGCACCGGCCAGAGTGGTCTGGCTGTGCAGGCCCTTCACCTGGATCTCGACGATCGGGAACAGGTTGGCGATCGCGAACAGGATCAGGCTGGCCACCGTGAGCGGCAGCACGCGTGCGCCCTGCTCGCCGGCATGGCGGTCCAGTTCGGAGCCGCAGCGCGCACAGCGGGCGACTTGCCGCCGGCGCAGCGGCTGGCGCTGGTAGACGGCGTCGCAGCCCTCGCAGACGATGGCGTCGGGAACTTCCTTCATGGTCGTGGATGGCGCGGGCCTGCGGCCCTGTTCGCCTTATTGTCCGCGAGGCGCGCCGCCAGGTAGTCGAGCAGCGCGCGGATGCGCGCCGGCAGCCGTCCGGGCTTGCCCAGGTAGACGGCGTGGACGGGCACCTTGTCGCCGGGGTTGAACTCCTCCATCACCGGCACCAGCCGCCCGGCGTCGAGGTCGGGCTGGATGTGATACAGCGAGAGCCGCCCCAGGCCCACGCCTTCCAGCACCAGCCGGCGCAGGGTCTCGCCGTCGCCCGCGCGCACCGTGCCGGCCACCGGCATCTCGATCTGGCGACCGTCGAGCCGCAGCGGCCAGTCGGGCGCAAAGCGGCGGTAGGTAGAGCCGATGCGGTTGTGCGCCTCCAGCTCCTCGGGCGTGTGCGGCGTACCGTAGCGCTCCAGGTAGGCGGGCGAGGCGACGATCGCCTGGCCGGTATCGAACAGGTGGCGCGCCACCAGGTCGGACGGCGGCAGCGGGCCCCAGCGAATCGCGACGTCGGTGCGCTCGTCCATCAGGTCGACCACGCGATCGGTCAGCACGATGTCGAGCGTGACTTGCGGGTGCAGTTCGAGGAAGCGCGGCACCAGCGGCATCAGCACGCAATGGCCGAAGGAGTAGCTGGCGTTGATGCGGACCCGCCCGCGCGGCGCGGCGCCGGCGGCGGCGCAGCGCTCGGCCTCGTCCATGTCGGCGAGCACGCGCACGCTGCGCTCGTAGAAGTTCTGGCCCTCCGGCGTGAGTTGCAGCTTGCGGGTGGAGCGATGCACCAGCTGCGTCGCCAGCCGGGCCTCCAGCCGCGCCACCAGCTTGCTGACCGCCGAGGGCGTCATGCCCAGCACCCGCGCGCCGGCCGAGAAGCTGCCACGGTCGACCACCTGCACGAAGGCTTCCATTTCGCCGGAGCGGTTGACTTCGATCCGCGCCATATGTGAATTCAACTCACAGTTCTGTGTCCGGCAGGCATTCTAGTCATGCATGCGAGGCGCCCGCACAGTACAGGACATCATGCCCATCGCCCTCCTCGCCCTCACCGCCGGTGCCTTCGGCATCGGCACCACCGAATTCGTCATCATGGGCCTGCTGCTGCAGGTCTCGGCGGATCTTCATGTCTCCATCGCGGCCGCCGGCCTGTTGATCTCGGGCTATGCGCTCGGCGTCGCGGTCGGCGCGCCGCTGCTCACCATCGCGACGCGGGGCGTCTCGCGCAAGACCGTGCTGCTGGCGCTGATGGCGATCTTCACGCTCGGCAACATGGCCTGCGCCCTGGCGCCGAACTACGAGATGCTGATGGCCGCGCGGGTGATCACCTCGCTCGCGCACGGCACCTTCTTCGGCGTCGGCTCGGTGGTGGCCACCGGCCTGGTGGCACCCGAGAAGCGCGCCTCGGCGATCGCCACCATGTTCACCGGCCTCACGGCTGCCACCATGCTGGGTGTGCCGGCCGGCGCCTGGCTCGGCCTTCACCTCGGCTGGCGCTCGACCTTCTGGGCGGTGGCGCTGATCGGCGTGCTCGCGCTCGCGGTGCTCGCGCTCTTCGTGCCGCGCGATCGCGGCGCGGACCGGCAGGCCCCGGCGCCGCTGCGCGAGGAGCTCGCGGTGCTGGGCCGGCCTCAGGTGCTGCTCGGCCTCGCGATGACCGTGCTGGGCTATGCCGGCGTGTTCGTCGTCTTCACCTATATCCAGCCGCTGTTGACGCGCATCACCGGCCTGCCCGAATCCGCGGTCTCGCCGCTGCTGCTGCTCTTCGGCGGCGGGCTGGCCGTCGGCAACATCCTCGGCGGCAAGCTGGCGGACCGGGCGCTGATGCCGGCGGTGCTGGGCACGCTCGCTGCGCTGGCCGGAGTGATGGCACTGATGCAGCCGGCGCTCCGGACCGGCGCGACGGCGGCCCTCTTCGTCGGCCTGCTCGGCATCGCTGCCTTCGCCACGGTGGCGCCGCTGCAGCTGCGCGTGCTCGAGAAAGCGGCCGGCGCCGGCCAGAACCTCGCCTCCAGCCTCAACATCGCGGCCTTCAACCTGGGCAATGCATTGGGCGCGTGGGTCGGCGGCGCGGTGATCGAGCGCGGCCCCGGCCTCGGCGCGCTGGGCTGGGTGGCGTCGCTGCTCACGCTGGTGGGCCTGGGCATCGCGCTGTGGAGCCGCGCGCTCGACAGGCGCGAGCCGGCGCTCGCGGACTGCACACCGCTGCGCACCTGAAAAACGCTTCTCCAACCCGTTTCAAACCAAGGATTCCTCATGATGGAACAACGCTACCTCGGCAACGCCGGCTTCAAGGTGCCAGCCCTCGGCTTCGGCGCGGGCACTTTCGGCGGGCAAGGGCCGCTCTTCAGCGCCTGGGGCAACACCGGCGTCGACGGCGCGCGCCGCATGATCGACATCTGCCTCGATGCCGGCGTCAACCTCTTCGACAGCGCCGACGTGTATTCGAACGGCGCCTCGGAGTCCATCCTCGGCGCGGCCGTGAAAGGCCGGCGCAGCAAGGTGATCCTCTCGACCAAGATGGCGCTGCGCGCCGGCGATGGTCCCAACGACGTCGGCTCGTCGCGCCATCACCTCATCGCGGCGACCGATGCCGCGCTCGAGCGCCTGGGCACCGACTACATCGATCTGCTGCAGCTGCACGCCTTCGACGCAATGACGCCGGTCGAGCAGGTGCTGCGCACCCTCGACGACCTGGTGCGCGCGGGCAAGGTGCGCTACATCGGCGTGTCGAACTTCTCGGGCTGGCAGCTGATGAAATCACTGGCCGCCTCCGACCGGCTGGGGCTCTCGCGCTACGTCGCCAACCAGACCTATTACTCGTTGATCGGCCGCGACTACGAATGGGAGCTGATGCCGTTGGCCATCGACCAGGGTGTGGGCGCGATCGTCTGGAGCCCGCTCGGCTGGGGCCGGCTCACGGGCCGTATCCGGCGCGGCCAGCCGCTGCCGCCCGGCAGCCGGCTGCACGACACCGCAGGCTTTGCGCCGCCGGTCGAGGAGGAGCGGCTCTACCGCGTGGTCGATGCCATGGACCAGGTGGCCGAAGAGACCGGCAAGACCCTGCCGCAGATCGCGCTCAACTGGCTGCTGCAGCGCCCCACCGTCGCCAGCGTACTGATCGGTGCCCGCGACGAGGCGCAGCTGAAGCAGAACCTCGGCGCGCTGGGCTGGCAGCTCACCCGGGAGCAGATGGCGCGCCTCGATGCGGCGAGCGCCGTGACGCCGCCCTACCCGTACTACCCGTACTGGAACGGCCAGTTCGCGGAGCGCAGCCCGGTGGCGGTGTGAGGCTGCGGTGTGAGGACAGCGGAGTGGGCTCAGCTCGCTGGGTAATCGAGGCGTGCATACAACCGCACACCTCCGCGTGAGGCTGCGCCTGCGCAGGCGCATGCGCAGGCGCGACACCTTGCCTGAATCGTCGCCAATTGTCGCGAGATCTCCCGGGGCTCATCAGATCTACCTAGCATCCACGTCGCGCTTCGGCGCAGACACCGACCTCGCCCGCGCGACTTCCGCATCCACTGCAAAAAAGATATGACTTCTATCCCCGAGAGCCTGTCCTTGTCTGACGGTAGCAGCCAAGGTTGGGCTCTCGTCACCGGTGGCTCGGGGCGCGGCGGCGCCGCCATCGTCCGTGCATTGCATGCGCGCGGCTTGTCGGTCGTCATTCACCACACGCCCAGGTCGCTCGACAAAGCGATGGCCTTGCAAGCTGAACTCGAGCTGTTGCGGCCCAGATCCACTGAACGCTGGGCGGCCGATTTCACTGCAGAAGACTTCTCGGTGCCGGCGTGGCTCGCGTCGAGGGGCGTGACAGTCCTGGTGTGCAATGCCTCGGCCTACCACGCAAGCGACGTCGGCAACATCGAACGCACGGACATCGACATCGCCATTCATCTCGGTGCCCACGCCGCCATCCTCGCCATGCTGCGTCCGAGACCCAACCAGCTTCTGGCCCTTCGCTCGGTCGTTGCCGTCACGGATATCTCCGTCGACCGCGCACCCAAGGGATATGTGTCGTATACGACAGCCAAGGGCGCACTGCAATCGATGATCCTCGCGCTCGCCAACGACTGGGCACCGCATGTGCGCTTCAACGTCGTTCAGCCGGGCACCTTGCTCTATCCCGAGAGCTGGTCAGACATCGAGCGAGCCAAGAGGATCAACGAGTCCATACCGCTCGGCCGCATCGGCACTTTCGAGGAACTTGCCGGCGCTGTCGCGTACCTCGCCATTGATGCCACCTACGTGACAGGCCAAGTGCTCGCCGTCGACGGTGGGCGAAGTCGGCAGCTGTACTGACCGAAGCCAGCCAGCATCAGTTCGCGCGAGGAGCATTGCCGCTATTAGAAAAAGGGGAAACTATGCTTCGAAGAAGGCAGCTCGTGACGCTCGCAGGTGTTGGCACCCTGGCTCGACTCGCGCACGCCAAAGAGGAACGACGCGCTATCCTGATCGTCCGCGGAAACATCAGCAAGTTCACGGACGAGAAAGCCAAGATCTACCGCTTCAGCGAAGAAGAATTTATGTCGCTTCCTCAAAATTCGATCACCACCTCGACCACATGGACCACGCGTTCAAGGTTCGATGGGCCCCTGCTGTCGAGCGTGCTGGAGCACGTTGGAGCAAGCGGATCGCGCCTGGATGTGCAGGCGCTGGATGACTACAGCGCAAGTATTCCCATGTCAGACTTGGACGCCTTCGGTCCCATCCTGGCGCACAGCCGAGACGGCAAGCGCATGACCGCGCGCGATCACGGCCCGTTGTTCGTGATGTACCCGCGCGACAAATACCCGAGCAAGCTCAATACACCGCCAGCGCAGGCCAAGTTCATTTGGCAGGTCAGGCGCATCACCGTTGTCCATTAGAGAATCATGGTCCGCGCTCCTCCGCGGGCGCAACATCATTGCCGCCGTGGTGGCGATGATTGCGATTTCCTTCATGGCGGTCAGCGTGTGTATCTCGCGGCTCGACGAGCAGATCATGGAGAAGGCCGGGCCTGACGAGGGCTACTACTGGACTGTTGCGCAATACGAGCTGGCATACCTGCGCATGCGGGAAGCAATCGAGGTTCTGGCACTCGGAGGCGACATGGATGATGACGAGCTGTCGAAGCGCAGCGCGGTCCTGATGTCCAAAGCGCTCATCCTTACCGGCGCGTCGGAACTCACGGCATTCTTCGAGAGCATCACCGGTTTCTCAAGCGGTAGGCAGGAGGTCGACGCCTTCCATCGTCGGGTGAATCACATGCTGGATTCCCCCGAGGTTCTGCGTCTCCATGCACCGCACCTGGTGAAGGAGTTTGCGGACATGGAAGAGACCATCCTCACTCTCGCGAATGCCGTCAGGGTCGAAGAGCTGGAGGCTCGCAGTGCGGCCCTGGAAAGCCTGCTCACACAGCGCCGACTGCTCTGGATTGCAGTATGGATCGGCTTCGGCGTGATGCTGCTCTGGGTCCTGAGCATGAGCCTGTCGTGGTCGCGCTACCTGCGCGAAGCCAGGGGGCGTGAGCGCGCCCTGGAATCCGAGCGCCAGGCCGTGCAGGCCAAGACCCAGTTCCTCGGCATGGTGAGCCACGAGCTGAGATCCCCGCTTCAGAGCATCGTGTCGGCACTCGATGTGCTGGAGAGCGGGCAGGCATTGCCCGATCAGGCGGAAGTCACACGGCGCATCCGGCGATCGGCCGACGAGCTCGCGGTGCAGCTCCGGGATCTCCTGACCCTGGCGCGTGGGCAGGCCGGCCGCATCGAGTTGCGGCCCGAAGTGTTCGAGGCGACCGAGCTCGTGCGCGAGATGGCCGAGGACGCGGCCATGATCGCCGAGGCCAAGGGGCTGAGGCTGACGGTGGAGATCCCATCGGAGCCGGTCTTCGTCGTCGCCGACGGCGCCAGGATCGGCCAGTTGCTGCACAACTTGATCGGCAACGCCGTCAGGTATACGGATCACGGGGGCGTGACCGTCAGCCTGCAGGCCTTTGACGCATCGATGGCCCAGCTGCGACTGCGCATTGCGGACACTGGACCCGGACTGCCTGCCGCCGCTGCCGACACGGTGACGCGGGGGACCGAGCCGGTGCCGCATCAACCCGGCAGGGGTCGCGGCATCGGGCTGGCCGTGGTGCGGGCGCTGCTCCTGCAACTCGGTGGCTCGACCCAAGTGTCGCAGACGCCCGCCGGCGGCACCACGATCGATCTGGCCATCCCGGCAGTAGCGGCTGAGGAGCGCACGCCCGCCGAAGGCAGCGGGATGAGGCGACTCTTGGCGGTGAGCGATCGGCCCGAACTGCTGGAGAAAGTCGCCGACACAGCCATGGAACTGGGCTTGGGCTGCGACACGGCCATGTCGGCCGCAGTGGCATTGAATCTTCTGGCGGCCCATGCCTACGGCACGGTGGTGATCGATTTCGATCTGCCCGGAACGACCAGTGCCGAATTGGCTGCGCAAGTCAGGACAGCCGGCTTGAACAGCAGCGCGCGCCTGGTCGCGATGGCTTCGAGCCGCAGGCTTGCCGATGCCCGCGATACCTTCGACGCGGTGCTGGAAAAGCCGATCCGTCGTCAGCAGGCGCTAGCGATCATGCGAACGCAAGGGAGCCAGCCAGCGCAGCTGAAATGATGGACAACCGAGCCGGCTTCTCGAAGAACTTGAGCCGGTACTTGGCCATCGCGCTGGCGATGTCGGATTCATCGGCCGCGCCCGTCTCCACTTCACCCGTGAGGACCACGATGGGGCAATGCGCGTCGCGCGACCGGATCGATTTCACCAAATCCCTCGCCGTGTCCTTGACGCCGTTCTTCTCGATGATCCAGTCCAATACATAGCCATCGAAATCGCGATCACCGAGAGCCGCCGTGATGGCGCCAAGATCAGCAAACAGGGCCGGCTCGTAACCGGCGGATTTCAGATAGCTGCCGACCGTCTTGGCGGTGTCGATGTGATCGTCGAGCACGGCGATGCGCCGGCTGACGGCGGACGAAGGCTCGACGACCAGCCGCACGATGTCATAGGCCTGCGTGGCCAGGTTGTGTTCGGCCGGCACCACGTACCAATCCGAATCGATCAGGGCCGCGACAAGAGCGCCCGCACGCGGCCGGTGGACCGCACGTCCGCGCGCAAAACGGCATGGAACGATGGTCGTGCCGATCTTCAGCGTGCCCTTCTGCATTTCTCCCAACTGTCCAAGCGACACCATGCTGGCCAGAGACTCGCCATAGTGTTCGGCGAGTGCGCGCAGTTCCTCCAGGGTCCATGTCGCATCGGTGGTCAGTCGGCGGTGTCCCTGCGAGTACGACAGTTTGAGCACGTCGGTCACGACGGTCGCGTGTTTGCGCCGAGGGACCGAGTGTCGATCGAGCAGTGCCCGAACGGACTGGGCGGCCAGAGACTCGGAAATCAACTCGCTGGAGGTTGAATGGGACATGGCGGATTTTGCGGTGAGGTGCACGCAGGGCGCGCCTTCTAGTATTTGGAGGGAAAGCTCGCATATGATGCAATAACTCGCACCAGTTGCATGTTTTGACAAAATTCAGCCGCTGGATCGAATCGAGAAAAACCATTACGGCGTGCCAGGAAGCTCGCCCGTATTCACTCAGGAGAGGTCATGAAGCCAAGAAGAGGGCCACAGCATCGCCACGTCACAGCCCTCGTCCCATGCTTCACTCCGCCGCTGCTGGTCCGTGACGAGGAGGGTCGCTATCTCCAGGCAACGAGCGATCAGATTCTGAATGCGGCGCGCCACGCCATCGACCAGAAGGTTCAGCGCGGCGCTTCGTTCAAGTCGGCCCAGGCAGCCCATGAATACCTGTGCGCCAAGCTCGCAGGCTTCGAGCACGAAGTCTTTTCTGCGCTGTTCCTGGACAGTCAGCACCGGCTGATCGAATACGTGGAAATGTTCCGCGGCACCATCAATCAGGCAGCCGTCTATCCGCGCGAAGTCGTCAAGGAAGCACTGCGGCTCAATACTGCGGCGGTGATCTTCTCTCACAACCATCCGAGCGGAGACCCCGAGCCGACGCGCGAGGACGAGGCCCTGACGCATCTGCTGAGGACCGCGCTGGCAATGATCGATGTGCGCGTGCTGGATCTCATCATCGTCGCTGGCACCCGCACCTTGTCCTTTGCCGAGCATGGCCTGCTGTGACGATTGACGGGTGCGACGAGGCGCAGCTGAAGCAGAACCTCGGCGCGCTGGGCTGGCAGCTCACCCGGGAGCAGATGGCGCGCCTCGATGCGGCGAGCGCCGTGACGCCGCCCTACCCGTACTACCTGTACTGGAACGGCCAGTTCGCGGAGCGCAGCCCGGTGGCGGTGTAAGGCTGCGGAGTGAGAGCTGCGGCGCGAAAGGTCGCCAATTGTCGCGAGATCTCCCGCAGCGCTTCGGACCTTCCTAGCATCCACGTCTCGCGAAGGCGCAGACACCGGCTTCGCGCACGCGCGCGAACCCGCGGTGCACCGCCTTCCTCGCCGAAACGACCCATGCCCGAATGTCCGAAGACCGAATCCCTTTCCACATCACCCTGCGCGAAGCACAACGCCGCCACTTCCTCTGCATGAAACGGGGCAACGAGCACGGCCCCGAGTACGTCAACCGCCTCTATGCCATGGTGCGCCGCCACCTGCGCAGCGGCTTCCGCTTCACCTGCCTGACGGACGACCCGCAAGGCATCCGGTCCGAAGTGGAGTGCCAGCCCATTCCCGCGCTCGACCTGCCCACGGACCCGAGCGACGGCGGCTGGACCCAGCTGGCCTGCTTCGCCGCCGATCTCTTCGGCCTGCGCGGCACGGCGATCTACCTCGACCTGAACGTGGTGATCGTCGGCGGGCTGGACCCCTTCTTCGATTACCCCGGCAAGTTCCTCATGATCCGGGACTACAAGGGGCGCGGTCAGCGCGTGACGGCCCTTTCATCGGTCTGCCGATTCGACATCGGTGCCCATGCGGATGTGCTCGAACATTTCCGCGCCAACGCCGCCGAAGTGCGCTCGACCTTCCCCGACGCGCAGGCCTACCTCTCCGACTTCCTCCATCGACAAGGCAAGCTTGCGTACTGGCCGGCCGCCTGGTGCCCGAGCTTCAAGTACCACAGCATTCCCACCTGGCCGAGCAACTACTTGCGCGCGCCCTTCGTGCCGCCGGATGCGCGCATCGTGGTCTTTCATGACGGGTGCACTCCACCGGGCGCGATCGCGGGGCAGCGCAACCGTGTCTTGCGCTTCGTCCGCTCGGCGGGATGGGTGGCCCACCACTGGCGCGAGTGAACTGCCCCGGCGGCGTCGACACGTCGCGCTCAGGCAGCGCGATCAGGCGGCCGGGCCGAATGGCTGCGCCATGATTCCGGCGAACAGCCGAACTGGGTGCCGAACCACCGCGTGAACGCGCTGTGCGTGCTGTAGCCCAGCATGGCAGCCACCTCGCCCAGGTTGTAGCGAGCGTTGACCACGTAGCGTCGCGCGAGATCCTGGCGGACCTCGTTGATCAACTGCTTGAAGGTCAGCGCGCGCGCATCGAGTTCGCGTTGCAGCGTTCGCATGCTCATGCCCAGGCCCATTGCCACCGACTTGCAGGTGGCACGTCCTGTCGGCAGCATGAGGTAGATCGCCTTGCGCACCTCCTGCTCGATCGAGCGCTCCCGATCGCCGGGAAGCGCCGCAATCATCTTCCGCGCATAGTCGGCCAGGACCGGATCGGCCCCGGGATTCGGCACGTCCAGGTCCGCCGCCTGGCACACCAGCCCGTTGAAGGCGCCGTCGAATTCGATGCGGCACTTGAAGAACCTTCGGTGAAAGGCCTGGCTGGAAGGCGGCCCGTGCGTGAAGCTCACGCTGGCCGGCTGCCATTGCTCGCCGAGAAGCGCCCCGCACATCCGGTAGAGCACCCCGATCGCCAGTTCGATGGACTGGCGACCCGCCGCAGACACCGTCAGCTCTTCGCGCAGGACGACCATCCTGCCCACGTCTTCCACCTGGATCGCCAGCCTTTCGTTGAGGAGGTGCAGGTGCTCGATCAGCGTGAGCAGGACCTGCCGCAGCGTGGGCTGGTGCATGAGCAGCAGGCTGATCGGACCGAAGTTCGACAACTGGCGCCGGGCCGCGATGCGCAGGCCGAAGGACTCGCAGCCCGTATGGCGCGCCGCCTCTTCGAGGAGCCGGGCGACCCGGTCCGCCTCGACCAGCTGGTCCGGTTGCCGGATCAGCTGTGCGCGCAGCCCCGCCTTGCGCAAGGCCGCACCCGGGTCGTAGCCAAGCTCCTGCGCCACCTCCGCGAAATTCGTCAGCGCCGCTGCACGCACCAAAGCCGTCATGGTCAGCCTCTCCGCTTCGACCGCCATTCTGGCATCGAATGTCAAGCGAATGGCACGAAATGCAAAGCGCCGCCAGGCCCGCACTTCTACAGTTCCTCCATGCCCCCGGACCACCACCGGAGGGCGGAATGAGACAAGAAAACGCGCGACGACAAGATGTTCTGCGGACCCGGCCGCAGCCTGTCGTGGCCCACATGGAGACAAGCATGCGAGTCGAGCAACTGACCTGCGTCATCGGAGCCCAGCTCAGCGGCGTCAGCCTGGCCGATGCGGCGCGGGATGACGGCCTGTTCACGGAGATCAAGTCCCTGCTGCTGCGGCACAAGGTGCTGTTCCTGCGCGACCAGGACATCAGCCGTTCGGAACACGTCGCCTTCGCCCGCCGCTTCGGCGAACTGGAGGACCATCCGGTGGCAGGCAGCGACCCGGAGCATCCCGGCCTGGTGCGCATCTACAAGACGCCGGACGCACCGAACGACCGTTACGAGAACAGCTGGCACACGGACGCGACCTGGCGCGAGGCGCCGCCGATGGGCTGCGTGCTGCGCTGCGTCGAGTGCCCGCCGGTGGGCGGCGACACGATGTGGGCCAACATGGCGATGGCCTACGAGCGGCTGCCCGAGCACATCAAGACACTGATCGCTCCGCTGCGCGCCCGCCACAGCATCGAATGCACCTTCGGCGCGGCCATGCCCATCGAGAAGCGCCACGCACTCAAGGCGCAGTACCCCGATGCCGAACACCCGGTGGTGCGCACCCATCCCGAAACCGGGGAAAGGGTGCTGTTCGTCAACGCCTTCACCACCCACTTCACCAACTTCCACACGCCGGCCAACGTGCGCTACGGGCAGGATTTCACGCAGGGCGCGTCGTCGCTGCTGCAGTACCTGATCAACCAGGCCGCCATTCCCGAATACCAGGTGCGCTGGCGCTGGCAACCCAACAGCGTGGCGATCTGGGACAACCGGGCCACGCAGCATTACGCCGTGATGGACTACCCGCCCTGCCACCGCAAGATGGAACGCGCCGGGATCGTCGGCACGACGACCTTCTGACCTTCCGATCTTCCGCTTCAACCCCACACGCAAACTCACGGAGCTCACGATGAACTTCCTCGACGGTCACCTCTACCCCGAGAACCAGCAGCCGCTCGTCATCACGGCCGCTCCCTATGCCCCCTCCTGGCTGCCTTCCGATTTTCCCGGCGAGATCGCCGTGACGATGGAAGAACAGATCCAGAAGGCCGTGGACTGCTACAACGCCGGCGCCACGGTGCTGCACCTGCACGTGCGCGAACTGGACGGCAAGGGGTCCAAGCGCCTGTCCAAATTCAATGAACTGATCGCCGGCGTGCGCGACCGTGTGCCCGAGATGGTGATCCAGGTCGGCGGCTCCATCAGCTTCGCGCCCGAAACCGAAGGCGCCGCCGCCAAGTGGCTCTCGGACGACACGCGCCACATGCTGGCCGAGCTCGATCCCAAGCCGGACCAGGTGACGGTGACCATCAACACATCGCAGATGAACATCCTGGAGCAGTTCGACCAGCGCGACATCCAGGGCACCTCGATGGAAGACCCGGCGGTGTTCAATGCCTACAAGGAGATGACGGTGCCCGCGCAGCCGGGCTGGGCCGAGGAGCACATCCGGCGCCTGTCCGCCGCGGGCATCCAGAGCGCCTTCCAGTGCTACAACATCAACAGCTTCGAATCGGTGGAGCGCCTGATGCGCCGTGGCATCTACAAGGGCCCGCTGGTGCTGAACTGGGTGGCCATCGGCGGCGGCATGGATGCGCCCAACATCTACAACCTGGCCAACTTCGTGCGCGCCGTGCCCGACGGCGCGATGCTCACGGTGGAGAGCTCGGTGCTCAATGTGTTGCCGGTCAACATGATGGGCATCGCGATGGGGCTGCATGTGCGCTGCGGCACGGAAGACAACCTGTGGAACCAGTCGCGCACGGCCAAGATCGGCACCGTGGCGCAGATCGAGCAGCTCGTGCGCATCTCGCGCGAGTTCGGCCGGCCCATCGCCACCGCGGGGCAGGCGCGCGAGATCTGCAAGATCGGCGTGTTCTACGGGACGGCCGAAGAGACCTTGCTGGCCAACGGCTTCGCACCCAACCGCAACGGCGGCCAGCAGGGCTTCCTGCGCAAGGCGGCCTGATCCTTCACCGCACCGGAGTCATCATGAAGCGCATCTCCCATCTCGCCTCCGTGCTCTTCGCCGCCGTTGCGGCGCTGGGCTCGCCCTTCGCATCCGCGTACACCGACAAGCCGGTGAAGATGATCGTGCCCGCCCCTGCGGGCGGCACCATCGACGTGATGGCGCGCATCGTGGGCGACCAGCTCGCGCGCGACATCGGCCAGCCCGTGGTGGTCGAGAACAAGCCCGGCGCCGGCGGCGCGATCGCCGTCAAGTACCTGCTCTCGCAGCCGGCGGACGGCCAGACGCTCATGATGACGGCCAGCAATGTGCTCACGGAAGTGCCGCACGTGCTCAAGGGCGGCTTCGACCCGCTCAAGGACGTCAAGCCCCTCTCGCTGATGGCGCGCTCGTCCCTGCTCTTCATCAGCGCGCCGCAGTTTCCGGCCAAGGATGCGAAGGAAGCCATTGCCTACGTGAAGGCGCATCCCGGCCAGGTCTCCTATGCCTCCTACAGCGCGGGGACGGCGTCCCAGTACGCCGGGGCGATCCTCAACAAGGCCGCGGGCCTGGACATGCAGCACGTGCCCTACCCCGGTTCGGCGCCGGCGCTGGCCCAGGTGATGGGCGGGCAGATTCCGCTCATGTTCGACGGCGCCGTCACGTCGAAGAACCTGATCGCGGCCGGCAAGGTGCGCCTGCTCGCCGTCGCCACCAAGGCCCGCATGCCGGAGTTCCCCAACGTGCCCACGCTGGCGGAGCTGGGCTACCCGGAGCTGAACTTCGGCAACTGGACCGGCGTGATCGCCTCGTCGCAGATGCCGGCGCCGCTGGCCGAGAAGATCCACGCGGCGCTGCAGAAGGTGGCCGCGAATGCCTCCGTGCGCGAGCGCATGGTCGGCGCCGGGTTCGAGCCCGTGCCCGAGCGTTCGCTTGCGCAGGCGCAAGCCGAGCTGCGCCAGGAGTACGACCGCAACGCCGAGATCGTGAAGACTTTCAACATCAAGCTCGACTGAGCGCAGACGCTGCCGCGCAGGATCGAAAAAAAGGAGACATGACATGGTCAAAGCCATCCGCTTCCACGAGACCGGGGGTCCGGAAGTACTGAAGTTCGAAGACGTCGAGGTGGGCGACCCGGGCCCGGGGCAGGCGCGGGTGCGCCACACCTACATCGCGCTGAACTTCATCGACATCTACTTCCGCACCGGCCGCTATCCGTTGGCGCTGCCCGAGGGCGTGGGCTCGGGCCTGGGCTCCGACGCGGTGGGCGTGGTCGAGGCCGTGGGCCCCGGCGTGACGGAGGTCAGGGCCGGCGATCGCGTCGGCTATCTCATCGGCCCCCAGGGCGCCTATTCGCAGGCCCGCGTGCTGCCGGCCGAGGTGCTGATCCCGCTGCCCGACGGCATCGCGGACCGCACCGCTGCCACGCTGATGATGAAGGGCATGACGGCGCAGTACCTGTTCCGCCAGGTGTACCCGCTGCATGGCGGCGAGACCATCCTCTACCACGCGGCCGCGGGCGGCGTGGGCCTCATCGCCTGCCAGTGGGCGCGGGCGATGGGCGTGACGATGATCGGCACCGTCAGCACCGACGAGAAGGCCGCACTGGCGCGGGACAGCGGCTGCACCCACACCATCGTGACCTCGCGCGAGAACATCGTCCAGCGCGTCAGGGAGATCACCGACGGCAAGGGCGTGCCCGTGGTCTACGACTCGGTCGGCAAGGACACGCTCGAAGCATCGCTGGACTGCCTGCAGCCGCGCGGCTCGCTGGTCAGCAACGGCACGTCCTCGGGCCCGGTCGTGATCGACACGCGCCTGCTGGCCGCCAAGGGCTCGCTGTGGGTCACGCGGCCCGCGATGGTGCACTACATCCAGCCGCGCTCGCACATGCTGGAGATGGCCGGCGAGCTGTTCGGCCACGTGCTGGCCGGGCGCATCGCCAGCGAGCCCAAGCAGGTGTTCGCGCTCGCGGAGGCGGCCGAGGCGCACCGCGCGCTCGAGTCCCGCAAGACCACCGGGTCGACCATCCTGGTGCCCTGATCGCGCCGATGAGGCCTTCCAGAAAGAGACGTTTTCCATGAACGGTTTGATGATGGATCGGCCGCTGCTGATCTCCGGCCTGCTCACCCATGCCGAGAGCCAGCACGGCGAGCGCGAGATCGTGTCGCGCCGCGTCGAAGGCGACGTGCACCGCACGAGCTATCGCGAGCTCGGCCAGCGCGCGCGCAGGCTGGCCAATGCCCTGGCGGCGCTCGGCATCGCGCACGGCGAGCGCGTGGCCACGCTGGCCTGGAACGGCTACCGCCACATGGAGCTGTACTACGCGGCCTCGGGCTCCGGCGCCGTGCTGCACACCATCAACCCCCGCCTGCATCCGGACCAGCTGGCGTGGATCGCCCATCACGCCGAAGACCGGGTCCTGTTCTTCGACCTGAGCTTCCTCCCGCTGGTCGAGGCGATCGCGCCGCGGCTGGCCACCCTCAAGACCTTCGTCGCGATGACGGACCGGGCGCACATGCCCGACGCCACCACGATCCCGAACCTCCTGTGCTACGAGGACCTGCTCGCCGCCCATTCGCCCGCGTTCGAATGGCCCGAGTTCGACGAACGGGCTGCTTCGTCGCTGTGCTACACGTCCGGCACCACGGGCCATCCCAAGGGCGTGCTCTACAGCCACCGCTCGACGCTGCTGCACGCCTATGCCGCCGCGCTCCCGGATGCGCTGAGCTACTCCGGCAACGACGTCATCCTGCCGGTGGTGCCGATGTTCCACGTGAACGCGTGGGGCATCCCGTACATCGCGTGCATGGTGGGCGCCAAGCTGGTGTTCCCCGGCCCGAGCCTCGACGGCAAGTCGCTGCACGACCTCTTCGAGGCCGAAGGCGTCACCGTCTCCGCCGGCGTGCCGACCGTGTGGCAGGGCCTGCTGGCGCATGTGGAAGGGCACGGACTGGCTTTCAGCACCATGCGCCGCACCATCATCGGCGGCTCCGCCTGTCCGCCGGCCATGCTGCAGGCCTTCCAGGAGCGCCATGGCGTGCAGGTGGTGCACGCCTGGGGCATGACCGAAACCAGCCCCCTGGGGAGCGTGTGCCGGCTCACGCCGGACCACCTGGCGCTCGATGCGCCGCAACGCCTGGCCATCCAGTCCAAGCAGGGACGCGCGGTGTTCGGCGTGGAGATGAAGATCGTCGATGCGCATGGCGAGCGCCTGCCGCACGACGGCCATGCCGCCGGCGAGCTGATGGTCCGGGGACCTTGGATCGCGGCCGGCTACTTCCATGGCGAGGGCGCCGGCCCGCTGGTGGATGGCTGGTTTCCGACCGGCGATGTTTCCACCATCGACGCCGGCGGCTTCATGCAGATCACCGACCGCAGCAAGGACGTGATCAAGTCCGGCGGCGAGTGGATCGGCTCCATCGACCTGGAGAACATCGCCATGGCGCACCCCGGCGTCGCCATGGCCGCCTGCATCGCCGCGCGCCACCCCAAATGGGACGAGCGCCCGCTGCTGGTGGTGGTGAAGAAGCCCGGACACGAACTGACGCGCGACGAGCTGCTCGGCTTCTACGAAGGCCGGATCGCCCGATGGTGGACGCCGGACGACGTCGTGTTCGTCGACAGCATTCCCCTGGGCGGCACCGGCAAGATACAGAAGAACCTGCTGCGCGATGCCTGGCGCGACCACTTGCTGGCCCAGGCCTGAGGCACCATGACCACCCTTTCAGGAAACCCCTCCATGAAGAAGCTGTTGTTGGCACTCTCGGCGCTCGCCGCTGCCGGCTCCGCCGCGGCGCAATCGTCCCTCACGGTGTTCGGCGTCATCGATGCCGGCGTCAGCCACTACAGCACCAAGAGCCGATCGTGGGGCCTGGCACCGCCGCAGCAGATCACGCACAGCCAGACGGTGCTGTCGAACTCGGGCTACAACTCCAGCCGGCTGGGCTTCCGCGGCACGGAGGACCTCGGCGGCGGGCTCGCGGCCAGCTTCTGGCTCGAGGCGCCGGTGGCCAACGACTCGGGCGCCACCGGCATCGCAAACTTCGGGCGCCGCTCCACCGTCAGCCTGTCCGGCCCCTTCGGCGAAGTGCGCCTGGGCCGCGACTACACGCCCTCCTTCTGGAACGACGGCGTGTTCGATCCCTTCGGCGTCAATGGCGTGGGCACCAACCTGATCGCGGTGGTCAACAGCAACCTGGCCGCCTCGCGGGCGCTGGCCACCGGCGGACCGCTCAACGGCGGGCTGTCCGCCGCCACCGACAGCTACCTGCGCACCAGCAACGCCATCGGCTACTTCCTGCCGCCGGGGCTGGGGGGCTTCTATGGCCAGGTGCAGTACGCGTTTCATGAGAACGTGGACACCGGCGGCCTGCCCGGCAGCCCGTCGCAGCGGGGACGCTACGCAGGCGGCCGCGCAGGATGGTCCAACGCCCAGGCCGACGTGGCGCTCGGCTACGGCGAAAGCACCCTGACCAGCACCTTCACCGGCGGCGAGAAGATCAAGAGCCTGAACCTCGGCGGCTCCTACGATTTCGGCATGGTGAAGGTCTTCGGCGAATGGTCGCGGGTGCGCGACGTGCGCGACGGCGCCGCAGCCCTCGCGCCTCGCCTGACCGACCGCTACGACGGCGTCATGGCCGGCGTGAATGTGCCGGTGGGGCCGGGCGTCATCCGCGCGTCGCTCGCGCGCGTGAACTTCGACAACGGCAATGGCCTGCCGGACAGCGACGCCTCGGTCAACAAGCTGGCGCTCGGCTACGTGCACCACCTGTCCAAGCGCACCGCGCTGTATGCGACGGTGACGCGCATCCGCGTCCACAACGGCCACAACAACCCGACCGTGATGGGCGTCACCCCGCTGGTGCTGAGCCTGCCTGCGGTCTTGCCCCAGCCCGGCTACATCAGCACCGGCGGCCTCGAGCCGCGCAGCGCCATGGGCTACGACTTCGGCATCCGGCACGCCTTCTGATCTAGGGCCTGTCAACGCTATGGAAGGGGTCGCGAAGTTCACCACAGCCCGCCCATCAAGGCGCGCGACGCCGTGCGTGCATGCGCACGCACAAGGAGCGCAACGCCGAGGGGCGGGCTGTGGTGAGCTTCCCTTCGGGTTGCCCCGCCAAGGGGCCGTCTGCGGCGTTGCCCGCGCTTGCAAGGCGGCCAGCCTTGCTGCGCGCGGGCGCCTTGCATCCAGCCCCTTGGCGGGGCAACGCGACCCCTTCCATAGCGTTGACAGGCCCTAGAGCGTCGACAGCTGGCCGACCCCGCCGAACCCGCTCTCCCCGTGCTGCGATTGCGTCGCCGCCTTCACCAGCTGCACCCGGTTGCGGGCCGCGAAGCGGCGCCGCAGCTGGCGCATGTGGTAGTCCACCGTGTGCGAGGACAGCTGCAGGCGGTAGGCGATCTCCTTGTCGCTGCGCCCCTGCAGCAGGTGCTCGAGGATGTACTGCTGCGTCGGCGACATGCCCGACATCTCGGCTCGCGCCGCCGCCGGCGCGGCCGGCACGCGCGCGTGGCGCGACAGGTACTCGTGCACGCTCAGGCCCAGCACCAGCGCCTGGCCGACCACGCCCTCGGTGATCCAGTTGCGGCTGGGCGCGCTCGAGGTCAGGCTGATCACCGTGTGCTCGTTCACATGCGTGGGCGAGGCCAGCCGGAAGAACAGCCCGCTGCGGATGCCGCTGGCGTGCAGGTCGTCGAGAAAGCGGTGGCGCCGCTCGCTGGGGTCCGGCCCGGTGAGCGAGGCTTCCAGCTGGCCCACGTCCCACAGCAGCGGCAGGCTGGAGGCCGGCGCTTCCTGATGCCGCGCATCCACCTCGTAGTGGCGTTGCGCGAAGTAGCGCCGCACCCAGTGCCCATTGGCATAGCTGGTGAAGAAACTCAGCGGCCAGGACTGGCCACGCACATAGGTGACCATGCCGTAGCCCAGCCACTCGAAGCCGATCGCGTGCAGCATGCCGCGCACCAGGCGCGCCCGGGCGTCGATGCTGCCGGCTTCCACCAGGTCGCGCACGATCCCGGGCATCTCGGCATGGCGGCCCACGGTCTCGGGCCGGCACAGCTGCTCCTCGGCATAGAGCTGCGGCGGCGGTCCGCCGGACACGCGACCTTCGCTGGCCGAAGGCGCCGCTTCGCCGGCCCGCGCACCCGGCATCGACGAGGCCGCGGCACGTTGCAGCAAGGAGGACAGCATCATGGCCTGCCCCCGGCCGCTGGCGTGTTCATCATGGTTGCGGATTCCCGGCAAGGCGCAGGTGCGCCACGGCAAACGTTCATGATCATTCGGCCCGGCGAGGGCCTCCAGTGAAATTGATGGGCCAGTTCGATGCGCTGCATGCATCGGTCGGCGGCCACGGCAGGCCGCCACGCGTCCGGCAAGTTAGCAAAGCCCGGTGACAGCGCCTTGTAAATTCTTAACCCCGCCTGACCTGGTTTTGTAGGACGCCGCCCCGTCTAACGCCTGCGTGTCGATTCGATGACAGGCCACCCAGCGATCGCCCCCCGCCGGCGCCAGCAGCGGCGCCTCCTCGGCGCAGCGCGGCAGCGCCTGCGTACAGCGCGGGTGGAAGTGGCAACCTCGCGGCGGATTCATCGGCGAGGGGATCTCCCCGCGGATGGCGACGAAGCGCTTCCTGCGCACCTCCAGCGTCGGCGCCTCGGCCAGCAGGCCCTGCGTGTACGGGTGCAGCGGCGCTTCGAAGAGGGCCTCGGCCGGCGCCGACTCCACCACCCGCCCGAGGTACATCACCAGCACGCGGTCGCTGATGTGCCGCACCACGCCCAGGTCGTGGCTGATGAAGAGGTAGGTCAGCCGGAGCTCCTCGCGCAGCTGCATGAACAGGTTGATCACCTGCGCCTGGATCGAGACGTCGAGCGCGGCCACGGCTTCGTCGCAGATCAGCAGACGCGGCCGCACCGCGAGGGCCCGCGCGATGCCGATGCGCGCGCGCTGCCCACCCGAGAACTGGTGCGGATAGCGGCGCATGAGCTGCGGGTCCAGCCCGACCCGGCGCAGCAGGCCGGCGACCAGTTCCTGCTGCTGCCCGGCATCGACCAGGCCGTGCGCCAGCGGCGCTTCGCCCACGATCTGCTGCACCCGCAGGCGTGGGTTGAGACTGGCGTAGGGGTCCTGGAAAACCATCTGGATGCCGAGCATGTGGCGCCGGTAATCGGCGCGCGGCAGCCGCTGTGCCAGCGCCGCGGTGTTCTCGCCCTGCCACCAGCGCTCCCCTTCGCTCAGTCCGTGCAGCCCGGCCGCCAGCCGCCCCAGGGTGGACTTGCCGCAGCCCGATTCGCCCACCAGTCCCACCACCTCGCCGCTTCGGACCGCGAGCGAGACGGCATCGACCGCATGCACCGTCTGCGCCCGTGGCGGCGCGCCCAGCAGGCCCGCCAGGCGGGCCGCGGCATCGGCTTTCTTCACGAAGCGCTTCGAGGCGGCGCGCAGTTCCAGCAAGGGTGTCGAGGGGTGCATGGTTTCAAGCCGTTGTTGGAGCCGCCGGGGCATGGGGGTGGAAGCAGCGCAGCTGCCGCTCGGGCAGCCGCACGAGCGGCGGCGAAGCGCAGCACGCCGCATCGGCGCGCGCGCAGCGGGCCTGGAAGGCACAGCCTGGCGGCAGCGCAAGCAGCGACGGCGTCATGCCCGGAATCTGCGCCAGCGGCCGGCCGCGCGGATTGCGCGAAGGCGCACTGGCGATCAGCCCGCGCGTGTAGGGATGGCGCGGCCGCTCCAGCACCTCGGCCACGGAGCCCTGCTCGACGATGCGCCCGGCATACATCACCGACACCGTGTCGGCCAGCCCCGCCACCACCGAGAGGTCGTGCGTGATCCAGATCAGCGCCGTGCCCGACGCGCGGCACAGCGCCTGCATCTCCGCCAGGATCTGGCCCTGGATGGTCACGTCCAGGGCCGTGGTCGGCTCGTCCGCGATGATCAGGTCGGGCTCGTTGAGCAGCGCGATCGCGATGGCCACCCGCTGCCGCATGCCGCCCGAGAACTGGTGCGGGTAGGCCAGCAGCCGCTCGTGCGGCGAGGCGATGCCCACCTTCGCCAGTGCCGCCGCCGCGCGCTCGCGCGCCGCCCTGTGGCTCACCCGGTGATGCGCGCGCACCGCCTCGATCATCTGCGTGTCGATGCGCAGCACCGGGTTGAGCGTCATCATCGGGTCCTGGAAGATCATCGCGACGCGGTTGCCGCGCACCGCCTGCAATGCGCGCGGCGCCAGCCGCAGCAGGTCCAGCACCTCGCCGTCGCGCTGCGTCAGCAGCACCTTGCCGGCGGTCACGCGGCCCGGCGCATCGACCAGGCCCAGCATCGAGTAGCCCGTCATCGACTTGCCCGAGCCGGACTCACCCACCAGGCCCATCACCTGGCCGCGGCCGACGGTGAACGAGACCTCGTCGACTGCCGTCGCAACGCCGGCGCGCGTGAAGAAGCGGGTCTGCAGCCCTTCGACGATCAGCGTGGGGGTCGTCATGGCGCTCATTGCCTCGACAACCGCGGATTCAGCACGTCGCGCAGCTGGTCGGCCACCAGGTTGATGGCGAGGATGGTCGCCAGCAGCAGCAGGCCCGGGTACACCGACATCCAGTACTGCCCGGCCAGCAGCGACTGCTGGCCGTTGGCGATCATCAGGCCCAGCGAGGGCTCGGTGATCGGCACGCCGATGCCCAGGAAGGACAACGTGGCCTCCAGCGCGATCGCATTGGCCACCTGCAGCGCCGCCACCACGATCACCGGCGGCAGGCAGTTGGGCAGCAGGTGGCGGAACACGATGCGCGCGCCCGACAGGCCCAGCCCCTGCGCCGCCTCGATGTACTCCCGCTTGCGCTCGACCAGCGCGGCGGCGCGCACGGTGCGTGCGTAGTAGGCCCACTGCACCGCCACCAGCGCCAGCGCGACGTTGCCGACGCCCGGCTGCAGCACCGTGATCAGCACCAGCGCCAGCAGGATCGCCGGGAAGGACAGCTGGATGTCCACCACCCGCATCAGGAAGGCATCGAGCCGCCCGCCCGCATAGGCCGCGAGCAGGCCCAGCGTGCAGCCCAGCGACAGCGCGGCCACCGTCGCGACGATGCCGATGGCCAGCGAGATGCGCAGGCCGTAGAGCATGGCGGAGAGCATGTCGCGCCCCTGCTCGTCGGTGCCCAGCAGATAGAGGCGGCCGCCCTCGCCCGCGTGCGAGCCCGGCGGCAGGCGCGCATCGAGGATGTCGAGTTGCGCCAGGTCGTAGGGGTTCTGCGGCGCGAGCACCGGCGCGAGCAGTGCGGCGAGTGCCAGCAGGAGCAGCAGGGCCGCGCCGATCAAGGCGATCTTGGATTCGGCGTACTGGCGGACAAAGAGGCGCAGCGGCGAATCGGCCGGTGCCGCGGCGGCTGCGGGCTTCGGGACCGGCGAGGCGGGCACCGCGGTGCCCTCCCCGAGGGAGGCGAACTGTGTACTCATGTGGTTGGATCGTTCGTTGTTGTCGTGAAAGCGGTGGCGCGTGCCGCTCAGGCGGCGGCATCGCCCACGCGCACCCGCGGGTCCAGCGCCGAATAGGCGATGTCCACCAGCAGGTTGAGCAGCGTGAACATCGCCACCACCACCAGCAGGTAGGCCACCACCACCGGGCGGTCGAGCAGGCCGATCGATTCGATGATCAGCTTGCCGGCGCCGGGCCAGGCGAAGATGGTCTCGGTCACGGCCGCGAAGGCGACCAGCGCACCGAACTCCAGCGCCACCACCGTGACGATGGGCACCAGGATGTTCTTCAGCACGTGCACGCCGACGACCCGCACGGGCGACAGGCCCTTGGCGCGCGCGAACTTCACGTAGTCCTGCGTCAGGGCCTCGCGCGTGCCGGCCCGCGTCAGCCGCGTGACCAGCGCCAGCTTGAAGAGCGCGAGGTTGAGCGCCGGCAGCAGCAGGTGCTTCCAGCCTTCGAGGCTGAAGAGCGAGAGCTGAAGCCCGAGCAGTTCCCGGGTCGGTCCGCGCCCGCCGGCCGGCAGCCAGCCCAGCTGCACCGAGAACACCATGATCAGCATCAGCCCCACCCAGAAGGTCGGCAGCGAGAAGCCGAGGATGGAGCCGGTCATGATCGCCTTGCCGGCGAAGGACTCGGGCTTCAGCCCGGCCCACAGGCCCAGCGGCAGGCCGATGCCCATCGCGATCGCCATCGCGACCGCGGCCAGCTCCAGCGTCGCCGGCAGGCGCTCGAAGACCAGCGCCACCGCCGGCACGCCATGGACGAAGGACTGCCCCAGGTCGCCATGCAGCGCCCGCCACAGGAATTGCGCGTACTGCCATGGCAGCGAGCGGTCCAGGCCCATGGCCTGCGCGAGCCGCGTGCGCTCGGCCTGGTCGGCATCCATGCTGATCAGGATGTCGGCCGGATTGCCGATCAGGTAGACGCTGGCGAAGACCAGCAGCGACATGGCGAAGAGCACGAGCAGGCTCTGCCCGAGGCGGCGTATCACGAAGGCGAGCATGGGTCGGGCGAAAGTTGTTCAGACCGCGGCACGCGCACGCGCCGCATCAGGTAGCCCAGGCAGTCCTGGCGGATCGCGCGCAGGTCGCGGGTGAGCATGGCGGCGACGGCGGGCTGCGCGAGGCTCAGCCGCGTGCCTTCGCGCAGCAGCAAGCCCTCGATCGGCCGGCCGTCCAGCCGCAGCGCCTGCAGCGGCTCGATGTCCAGGTGCGCGGCCGTGGTCGCGATCACATGGCCGGCCTGCAGCGCGCAGAAGTTGAGCGATTCGATGTCGGGCACGAGCCGCACATCGCCCCCTTCCGCGCCGTCGGAGGAGATGGTGAGCGCATCGCGCACCTTCAGCATCGCGAAGGCCTGGAAGATGTCGAGCGGCTCGCCCTCGCCGGCCTCGAAGATCTCGGACGTGGCACGCAGGCACTTCTCGATCAGCGCGGCCGCGCGGAACACGCCCTGCGCGCTGCCGATCTCGCCGCATTCGCAGCTGATGCTCGGCGAGAAGGCTGCGAAGGCCGCGCCCAGCGAAGCCTGCGATTCGATCAGCACGGCCAGCGGCGAGAACAGGCGCGCCAGCCGCAGCTGCCGGCTGTCGATGCTGCTCAGGCAGCTGTACAGCGGATTGCGTCCGGAGTTGTTGTGCAGGTCCAGCGTGGCGAAGACGGTGCGCTGCCGCATGACCTCGACCACGGCGGCGGCCATGTGCTCGAAGGGCGTGGCCGGCGGCGACGCGGACCAGATGCGGTTGAAGTCGGGCTGGTCGTCGAGCCGGCGCACGCCGGCGCGTGCCGCTTCGACATTGCCGACGAAGATGGAGAGCGCGCGCGGCAGCCGGCGCGCGCCGTGGCTGGCCAGCACCGACTGCAGTGCCAGCAGGCCCACATCCTCGTTGCCGTGCAGCAGGATCGAGACGAACAAGGGCTCCGGCGCATCGCCGGGCAAATGGATCAGCGTCGGCCCCGGCAGCACGCGATGCAGCTCGCGCGCCGAAGCCGTCATGAAGCCCGGAGGCAGGTGGTCGAGCTGCTGCAGCATCGCGTTCCCCTTCCCCTCAATCCGGCCGGACCTGGTAGGCCAGCGTGAACTCGTCCACCCGTGGCACGAAGGCGATGCCCTTGCGGCCGGCCCAGGTCGCGACCTGGTGGTACAGCGGGATGATGGCGAAGTCTTTCGCCAGCGCCTGCTCGGCCGCGTCCTGCAGCAGCTGCTCGCGCTTGCGGTCGTCCACCGTGCGCAGGGCCTCGGTCAGCAGCGCATCGAACTGCGGGCTGGCGTAGCTGCTCCAGTTGGTGGCGCCCATCCCCTTTTCCCTGTCCGGCGTGCCCAGCAGGCCGCGCATCGCGCCCGAGGGCTCGCCGCCGCCCACGCCCCAGCCCAGCAGGCCGAAGCCCAGCTCCTTCTTCGACGCCCGCCCCACGTAGGTCGACATCGGCGAGACCTGCACCCGGGTCGCGATGCCGCCGCGCGTGAGCATCTGCCCGATCGCCTGCACCACCTGCTCGTCGTTGATGTAGCGGTCGTTGGGGCCGAAGAGCGTGAGCCCGAAGCCCTCGGGGTAGCCCGCCTGCGCGAGCAGCCGGCGCGCGCCGGCCACGTCCGCCGGCTCGGGCTCGAGCTTGGGGTTGAAGCCGAACATGCCGGGCGCGGCGATGTTGGCCGTGGGCACGGCCAGCCGGTCCAGCACGCGCTCGGCCAGCACCTTGCGGTCGATCAGCTTCGAGATGGCGTGGCGCACCCGCGCATCCTTCAGCGGGTTCCTGGCCAGCGGCCGGCCCTCCTTGTCGGTGACGAAGGGCGAGCTGTCGCGGTGGTCGGTGTAGAGGAACATCACGCGGCTCGACACCTTGTCGAACACGCTCAGGTCCTTGTTCTGCCGGAACTGCGCGACCAGGTTGGCCTGCACGTTCTCCACCAGCTGCACGTCGCCCGACAGCAGCGCCGACATGCGCGCCGCATCGGCCGGCAGCATGCGCAGCGTGAGCGCCGACCAGGCCGGCTTCGCGCCCCAGTAGCCGTCGTAGCGCGCGAACTGCACGGACGCACCGGGGCTGAACTTCACCAGCCTGAAGGGACCGGTGCCGGCATCCACCTTCACCTGGTTGAAGTCGTCGGTGCTCGCCTTCTCCGCCGCCTTCTTCGAGACGATGAAGATGCGTGTCAGGTCGTTCGGCAGCAGCGGTGCGGGCGCGGCGGTGGTGAGCTGCACCGTCAGCCGGTCGATCGCCTTCTTGCCCGTGATGCTGCGCGTGTAGGTGGCGAAGGAGCTCGGGCTGTTGGCGATCGCCGCGGGACGGTCGAGCGAAAACAGCACGTCCTCCGCGCTCAGGCTGCTGCCGTCGTGGAACTTCACGCCATCGCGCAGCTTGAACTCCCAGGTCCGGTCGTCGACCGCGCGCCACGAGGTGGCCAGTGCGGGCACCAGGCGCGTGTCGGGGTCCAATGCCACCAACGTCTCGTAGGCGTGGCTCACCACCGCGCTGACGGCATCGTTGTTGTAGAAGTGCGGGTCCACCGTGCCGGGATTGCTGGCCAGCCCGATGCGCAGTTCCTGCGCCGGCAGCGCGCAGGCGGCGAGCGCCACCGATGCCGCGCACAGCCAGTCGCGCAGGCGCCCTTGTCTCCATCTCATGGGTCTTCTCCGATTCGAAAACGTTGGTTTGCACGAGCGCATCCCCCACGCGTGCGAAGCGTGTCGAAGATGCCGATCGCCCTTCACAGAATCGATCGGCACTGGCATGCTTCGAGCCCTTCGAATCGGTGAATCGACTGCGCCGCAATCGATGACCGCGAAATTACCAAGGGGCGAATCTTTCGCCTTGTAGATTCTTAAGGTCCGCTGGACCTGGGCCTTCGATGGAACTCCTCGACTCCTGCTATTGGCGAGACGCTGAACTCGCGGGGCTTCAGTTCACAGCCAACCGCTTCCTGCAGCGCGAGATCCGGCCGCACCGTCACGGGGGCTTCACGCTCGCGGTGTGCGACACCGAGCTGCAGGTGCGCACGCCCGGCGGCGTGATGGTGGTGCCGCGCGGCACGCTGCTGCGCATCGCGCCGCAGGTGTGGCATTCGGTGCAGGCCCGCAGCACCCCCTGGCGCGAAGACGCGATGTACTGCAGCTTCGCGGTCGCGCGATGCGTGAGCCCCGCCGATGCCGGCGGCGCGCAGGTGCAGCCGGTCGAAGGCGACGCGGCGGTCGCCGTCTTCTCGCAGCCTTCAGCGGCGCACGACTTCCTCGAATGCCACCGCCTGCTGCAGGAAGCCGCGCGCAGCGGCAACGAAGAAGCCGGTGCAGTCGGCCGTGCGCTGATGCGCGAACGCCTCGCGCAATGGATGCCCTTGCAAGGCGCGGATGCGCACGACGCGCAACCGGCCGCCATGCTCGCCGTCGACAGCGGCGACGACCGGGTGAACCGCCTCTACGGCCTGATCGCCTCGGGCTTCCACCAGCGCCTCACGCTCGATGGCCTCGCCGAGACGGTGGGCTGGCATCCGGTGCACCTGCAGCGCCGCTTCAAGAGCGCCTGGGGCTTCACGCCGCACGAGCTGCTGGTGGGCCACCGCATCGAGTACGCCCGCGACCTGATCGCCGGCGGCGCGCGCGTCACCTACGCGGCGCACGCGGCCGGCTTCAGCGACCAGAGCCATCTGCACAAGACCTTCCTGAGCACCTACGCGGTGGTACCGGGCGAGTACCGGCGGCTGTCGGCGCTCGATGCGCTGCAGCCGCCTTCGGCGCGCAACGGCATCGTGGAGTGATGTGTTTGGAAATCCGACCTTCGCATTCAAGACCGCTCAGCCGCCCACGTAAGCCGCAAGGTGCTTGCCGGTGAGTGTCGAGCGCGCCGCGACGAGCGCCGCCGGCGTACCCTCGAACACGACCCGCCCGCCATCGTGGCCTGCACCTGGCCCGAGGTCGATGATCCAGTCGGCGCGCGCCATCACCGCCTGGTGGTGCTCGATGACGATGACCGACTTGCCGGCATCCACCAGCCGGTCGAGCAGGCCCAGCAGCTGCTCCACGTCGGCGAGGTGCAGGCCGGAGGTCGGCTCGTCGAGCACGTAGATCCCGCCCTTCTCCGCCATGTGCGTGGCGAGCTTGAGCCGCTGCCGCTCGCCGCCGGACAGCGTCGTGAGCGGCTGCCCGAGGCCGAGGTAGCCGAGCCCGACATCCTGGAGCCGTTCGAGGATCGCGTGCGCGGCCGGCGTGCGTGCCTTGCCGTCCCCGAAGAAGGCCTGGGCTTCGGTCACCGACATCGCGAGCACCTCGCTGATGTCGCGGCCGCCGAGGTGATGCTTGAGCACCGAGGGCTGGTAGCGCTTCCCCTCGCACACCTCGCACGGCGTGGCGACGCTGCCCAGTGGCCCGAGGTCGGTGTCGACGACGCCGGCGCCATTGCAGTGGGGACAAGCACCCTCGGAGTTGGCACTGAACAGCGCCGGCTTCACGCCGTTGGCCTTCGCGAACGCGTTGCGGATCGGGTCCAGCAGCCCGGTGTAGGTCGCCGGGTTGCTCCTGCGCGACCCGCGGATCGCGCCCTGGTCCACGGCCACCACGCCCGCGCCGGCGGGGATCGAGCCGTGCACGAGCGAGCTCTTGCCCGAGCCGGCAACGCCGGTGACCACGACCAGCACCCCGAGCGGGATGTCGACATCGACCTCGCGCAGGTTGTGCGCCGCCGCGCCGCGGATCGGCAGCTGGCCGGTGGGCTTGCGCACCGTCTTCTTGAGCGAGGCCCGGTCGTCGAGATGGCGGCCGGTGACGGTGCCGCTGGCCACCAGCCCTGCGACCTTGCCCTCGAAGCAGACGGTGCCGCCCCCGGTGCCGGCGCCCGGTCCGAGGTCGACGACGTGGTCGGCGATCGCGATCGTCTCCGGCTCGTGCTCCACGACCAGCACCGTGTTGCCCTTGTCGCGCAGCCGCAGCAGCAGCTCGTTCATCCGCTGGATGTCATGGGGATGCAGGCCGGTCGTCGGCTCGTCGAAGACGTAGGTGACGTCGGTGAGCGACGAGCCGAGGTGACGGATCATCTTGACGCGCTGCGCCTCGCCGCCCGACAGCGTGCCCGAGGGCCGGTCGAGCGAGAGGTAGCCCAGCCCGATCTCGACGAAGGCGTCGAGCGTGCGCGCCAGCGCGGCGAGCAGCGGCGCCACCGACGGCTCGTCGAGGCCGCGGACCCATTCGGCCAGGTCGGTGATCTGCATCGCGCAGGCATCGGCGATGTTGAGCTTGCGGATGCGCGACGAGCGCGCGGCTTCGCTGAGCCGCGTCCCGCCGCACTCGGGGCATGTGCTGAAGGTCACCACCCGCTCCACGAAGGCGCGCACGTGCGGCTGCAGCGCGTCGACATCCTTCGACAGGAAGGATTTCCGGATCTGCGGAATGACGCCCTGGTAGGTCAGGTTGACGCCGTCGACCTTGATCCGGGTCGCCTCCTTGTGCAGCAGGTCGTGCAGCTCCCGCTTGGTGAACTTGCGGATCGGCTTGTCCGGGTCGAAGAAGCCGCAGCCGCGGAAGATGCGGCCGTACCAGCCGTCCATGCTGTAGCCGGGGATGGTGAGCGCGCCCTCATTGAGCGACTTGCTGTCGTCGTACAGCGCCGCCAGGTCGAAGTCGGTTACCGAGCCCATGCCCTCGCAGCGCGGGCACATGCCGCCGGTGCGCGAGAAAGTCTGCTTCACGGTCTTGCCGCCGCCGCGTTCGATCGTGATCGCACCGCTCGCCCGGACCGAGGGCACGTTGAAGGCGAAGGCGCTGGGCGAGCCGATGTGCGGCTTGCCGAGCCGGCTGAAGAGGATGCGCAGCATCGCGTTGGCGTCGGTGGCGGTGCCGACGGTGGAGCGCGCGTCGGCGCCCAGGCGCTGCTGGTCGACGACGATCGCGGTCGTCAGCCCTTCGAGCACGTCGACCTCGGGCCGCGCCAGCGTCGGCATGAAGCCCTGCACGAAGGCGCTGTAGGTCTCGTTGATCAGCCGCTGCGACTCCGCGGCGATGGTGCCGAACACCAGCGAGCTCTTGCCCGAGCCGGAGACGCCGGTGAACACCGTCAGCCGGCGCTTCGGGAGCTCGATGCTGATGTCCTTGAGGTTGTTCACCCGCGCGCCGTGCACGCGGATCAGGTCGTGGCTGTCGGCGGCGTGGGTCGCGGGCGGCTCGCTCTTCTGGTTCCTGGCCTTGCTCATCGCTTCAGCGCAGCGCCTGGATTCGCAGCATGTTGCCCGCGGGATCGCGAACGGCGCAATCACGCACCCCATAGGGCTGCTCGGTGGGCTCCTGCACGATCTCGGCCTCGCTGGCCTGCAGGCGCTCGAAGGTGCCGTCGAGGTCCCGGGTCGCCAGGAGGATCGTGGCGAAGGTGCCCTTGGCCATCATCTCGGCGATGGTGCGGCGCTCGTCCTCGGTGATGCCCGGGGTGGCGGATGGCGGGTACAGGACGATGGACGTGCCGGGCTGGCCGGCAGGGCCGACCGTGATCCATCGCATGCCCTTGTAGCCGACGTCGTTGCGGACCTCGAAGCCGAGCGTGTCGCGGTAGAAGGCCAGGGAGGCGTCCGGGTCGTTGTGCGGGAGGAAGCTCGAGTGAATGGTGATGTCCATGGTGCTCAATCGAAGTGAATGAAGGGGTCCATGGCGGTCAGTCTAGTTGCGCTTCGGTGGCCGGCGCTTCTCGATTCCTGATCGGCCGCGTGACCTGCTTCGCGATGCACGACGGCATCCCCACCGTCGCGGCCGCAGCGTGGCGCCGATACACGCCGGGCGACATGCCGACCAGCTCGGTGAAGCGCGTGCTGAAGGTGCCCAGTGATCCGCAGCCGACCTCGAAGCAGACCTCGGTGACGCTGAGGTCGCCACGGCGCAGCAGCGCCATCGCGCGCTCGATGCGCCGCGTCATCAGGTAGGCGTAGGGCGACTCGCCGTAGGCGAGCTTGAACTGGCGGCTGAGGTGCCCGGCCGACATGGACGCGCCGCGGGCGAGCGCCTCGACGTCCAGCGGCTGCGCGTACTCCCGGTCGATCCGGTCGCGAACGCTGCGCAGGCGTGCGAGCTCGCGCAGCTTCGTCGCTTCTTCGGGTCTGGTGCTCATCCGGACGATCGTGCCACGCCGCACCCGCGCGCTCAAGCGCGTGGGCGGTGCACGGCGCAGCGAATCCGTCAACCGACCCGGATCTGCCAGCCGTCGATCAGCGTGTCGGGATCGCCCTCGACGTGGGTCACGACGCCGTCCATCAGCCGCTTGTCGAAGCGCGGGTTGAGGTTGAAGAGCTGCGACAGCGCCTCGCTCACCACGTGGTTCTCGCCGCCCTCCTCGCGCGCCTCGGCCAGCGCCGTGGGCGTGAGCAGGGTCTGCAGGTTGTGCTCCGAGATGCCCCACAGCGTGGCGCTCTCGCGCCGGTCGCCGTCGACGACGACATGGACAGGCTTGACCGGCGGCTGCGTGGGCGTGGGTTCCGTCCCGGGGTCATCGGGGTCATCCGGCGGCGTCTTCGGCGGTGTTGTTGGTGGCGTCGTCGGTGTCGTCGTCGGTGTCGTCGGCGGCGGTGTCGTCGGCGTTGTGCTCGGCGTTGTGCTCGGCGGTGTTGTCGGCGATGCCGTCGGCGGACTCGTCGGCGATGAACCGGGCCCGCTCGTCGGCGGCGTGGACGGCGGCGCCTTCTTCTTGCCGTCATCTTCCGCGAACAGCGCATTGATCAGGTTCACCGTCGGCGCGGTGGCGCCGGTCAGCAGCAGGCGGACACGCCGGCGGTTGGCGGCGCCCTCGGTCGTGCCGTCGAGCTTCAGCGAATCGACGAGGTTGTCGCTCTTCGCGAAGCGCTTGACCACCGGCGTCTTCTTCGCCAGGCCGGCCAGCGTCTCGCCCACGCTGTCGGGCACCTGGTCGAGGGCCTGGTTGTAGCCGCGGCCGATGCGCTTGCCCACGCCGAACAGGCCGTTGCCCTCATACAGGCCGCGCGGCGCCATGCGCACGCCGTAGATCGTGCCCTTGCCCTGCTGCGCGCGCAGCCAGCCGCCGTTGGAGACGATGCCGTGGAACATGGTGATGCCCGCCAGCACCGGATGGCCCGTGGAAGCCAGCAGCACCCCCATGAAGGTGTAGCGGTACATGCTGGGCAGCGCCATGAAGTCGCCGGCCGTGTTCATCGACTTGGCGGCCTTCTCGCTCTCGGTCTTGGCCATTGCGCGCAGGGGGCTGTCGTCGCCGGTGCGCTCGGCCTCGGCGATGGCCTTCTCGATGGCCTCCACGCGCTCGTTGGCTTGCGCCTTGCGCAGCAGCACGTGCTTGCCCCAGGTGCGGTCCTCCGCGGGCGGCGGGTCGCCGCGATCGTTCGCGTCCTGGAGTGCCTTCTTGTCGGCCTGGATGGATGCCTCCGCCTTGTCGCGGGCCCCTTGCGTCATCCACTTCTCGCGGTTCGTCCACCAGGTGTCGCGCAGGTACTCCATGCGTTTCAGGCGCTTGTCGAGGTAGGCCTTGACCTCCGCGATCGGCACCTGGCTGTCGGGCCCGGCATCGGAGAACTTCGTTCGCGTGTTGAGCGCGCGCAGGTAGCTCCACTGGATGCCGATGTTCGGCACGTTGCCCACCACCTCGCCCGACATGCCGGCGGTCCGCAGGCCGCCCTTCATGCTGGTCCATGAGCCGGGCGTGAAGGCCTGCTTGACGAAGTTGTAGCTGGCGCCGAGCCCGGAGTTGGTGGCAAAGCCGAGCGCGAGGTACTTGAAGGTGACGCCCACCCTGGAGCCCATGTGCATGGTGCTGCCCAGCGCCCCTTGCACGTCCTTCATGTCGATCAGGTTGCCCTTCTCGTTGACCATCTCGCGCGCCCGGCCGTAGCCCAGCTCGGCCTCCCGCGCGGCGAGCACGCGGTCGCGCGTCTCGGGGCGCAGGCGGTTGAAGGCGGCCACGGTCTGCGCGTCGCCGGCGTTGTAGGCATCGACGGCACGCGCCAGCGCCGCGGGCGAGGCGTTCGGGTCGTGCAGCGCGCGGCCTAGCAGCGCGCGCTTGCCGAGCGCATCGAGCAGCGTGCCCGGCGCCATCTCCGGCAGTTGCTGATCGGCGCCGGCCTTGATTTCGGCCTCGGAGGCCAGGCGCACCGGGTAAGCCTCGGCGACGTCCTTGGGCACGGCCGCGTCGTCCAGCCCCTTCCGGTAGCGCGCGACCGCCTCGCCGAACTCGCCGAGCTGGTCGACCGCCTTCTGCTTCTTGCTCGCGATCTCCGCGGGCGACAGGCCGCGCAGCGGCGCGCGCTTGGCCACCCGCTCGACCTGCTGCACGGCCGATGCGGCGTCGCCCTTGCGGGCAAATTCCAGCGCGTTCTCCAGCCCGCGCTTGCCCGTGTAGTAGGCGCCCCGCGTGCCCAGCCCCCGGGTCTGATTGATCCAGGTGGCCCAGGGGCCGCCGGTCACGTGGTCGAAGAAGCCGCCGGCGCCGAAGATCTTGGCGGTGATGGCGGTGCCCTGCGTGAAAGCGAAGGCAGCCAGGGCCTTGGTCGGCCCGGTGATGTGCGCGACCCAACCGCGGAAGCCGCCGCCGGAAGGCGTCGATGCGGCCGGCGCCGAAGGTCCCTTGGGACCGCCAGAGCCGGAGCCGGAGCCAGACCCGGAACCCGCGGACGATGACGGCGACGACGAGCCCTGCGGCACGCCGCTCGCATGGGCGCCGGTGGGCGGGACCGCGCCTCCCGGCTGGCCCGATCCGCCCTGTCCGTGCGTGCCCTGTCCGCCCGCGTTGGCCGAGGCCTGCGGGCTGAGCTCGCGCACCGTTGCCAACCGATGCGGCGAGCGGGTGTAGGGGGCATTGGCGGCCTGCTCTTCGCCGCCTGCAGCCAAGGGCAGCTGCTGTTCCTGCGGCCGGCGCGCGGATGCCGGCACCGCCCCGGGCCCGGGGTCGGGCCCATCGCCCGCGGGCCGCCGCAGCACCAGCGGGATCACCGGCGCCAGTGCCGCATCGGGCGACTCGGCCACCACGACCGGCGGCGGGCCATCCGGATGCAGGGGAACGATCTCGGCGGGCGCCTGCATCGCGTCCTCGCCGCGCGCCGCCGGCGATTCGCGGAAAGGCTGCAAGGCGTCCTGCGCCGCGGTGGGCGCCTGCGGATCGTCGGCCGCCTGGGCCGGCCGCCGGCTGGCCAAGGAGATCACTTCCGCCCCGTCCGTCACATCGCTCTTCGTCGCCGCGGTGCTGCCGGCCTTCACCGTCTCCGGCTGCGCCGCCGCCACCGTCTGCGGCTTGAGCGCGTTGTGCACCCGCGCATAGCCGCGCGCGAACACCGGCGAGGCGAAGCCGGCGGCATTGAGGCCCAGCATGCCCAGCTGCTTCTGGCGCTCGCCGGGCGTCATGTGCTCCCAGTTGTCGATCATGTAGCGCGCGCCTTCCTCGAAAGCGTAGACGCTGCCCACGCCCAGCGGCTTGGCGGCCGCCGCAGCGGGCCGGCCCCAGCCCTGGGCACTTTGCGAGTAGCGCGCGAAGTCCGCCAGGTGCTTGTCGGCGGCCACCATGTCCTTGGCGCCGCGCGCCGCCGCCGCGGCCTTGAGCGCATTGCCGGCACGCATGGCCTGGATGGTGGCGCGCGTCGACGCGCCCACCACGGGAACGCTGACGGCCGACAGCCCGAGGTTGAGCCAGTCCAGCCGCGCCTGCGTGCTGCTGAAGGGATTGATGTCCTGCCCATGGCTGCCCTGCCGGTACAGGCTCTCGGCCGAGGTGGCGATCCCGTAGCCGGCCGCCAGCGCCGTGGCCGAGCCGGCGATCAGCATCACGCCGGGCGCCGACAGCGTGCCCAAGGAACCCACCGTCAGCACCACGCCCGCCACCACGCCGACCACGCCGGCCACCACGTCGAGGTGCGTCGTGCGCCGGAAGCTCTCCCAGCCGGTCTCGGTGCGTGCGTCGCCGGCGAAGAGCTTGACGTTGCCGCCGGCGTCGAGCTTGAAGTTGCCGTCCTCGGGCGTGACCAGGTTCACGCCTTGCACCGGCAGGCTGTTGTTGGCGCGGTAGTCGTCGAGGTCGTCGTAGACCCAGCCCTGCTCGTCCACCAGCTTCGACTCGCCCGGCTTGGTCTCGACCTTGAACACGGCGGTCTTGACGATGCCGCCCTGCTCGCCTTCCAGCCCGTAGACCACCGGCAGCGCCATCACGCGCGCCTTGTCGCCGCCTTCCTCGACGATCTTGTCGACCGTGCGGTCCAGCACCGCCTGCTGCTCCTTCGTGAGCTTGGTGAACAGGCTCTGCGTCTGCTGCAGCCGCTCGTTGTTGGCCGGCGTCGAAGGGTCCAGCGTCACGTCGGGCTTCCAGCCCAGCGCGGTCGCGACTGCGTTCTCGAGCTGCGTGCGACCCTGCATCTGCGTGAACTGCCCGCCGTACTGCACGTAGTGGCTGTTGATGATGGACTGGCCCATCAGCGTCGGGTCGCGCATGAAGAGCTTGTAGAGCTCGGCGCCGTTCTCGTGCTGGTCGGGCCGCAGGTTCTGCGCGATGAAGTTCTGCTCGCGTGCGCTGGCGCTTTCGGTCGCCCCGGCCACCTGGTAGCGCTTGGCGGTGTCCACCTTGGCCTGCGCGGCCTGCAAGGCCTCCCAGGTGGTGCTGCCGGTTTCGGCCAGGCCGGGATGCGCGCGCTTCCACGTGTCGTGCGCGGCCTGCGCGGTGCCCAGGTCGCGCTGCGCGGTGTCGGTGTAGAACTTGTTGTGCGAGTCCAGCCACTGGCTGCGTGCCGCGACAGCCTTGGCGCGCGCGTCGCTTTCCATTTCGGAGGGCGGCTTGGCGTAGCAGGCGGTCTGCGCGCGGCCGGCGCGTTCGTTGGCCTCGTAGAGCTGGCGGGTGCGGTGGGCCTCCTGCCACAGCAGCACCGCATCGACCGCGGCCTGCTCGTTCTGTGCGATGGACAGGCGCGCGTTGGCATCGTCCAGCGCGTTCTTGAGCTGCGTGCGGTCGCCGGTGCCGGCTTCGTAGGCGTGCTGGGCCTGGTCGCGCGCGGTGGTCGCGTCGGCGACGCTCTGGTCCACCTGTTTCTTGCGCGGACCGAGGTCGTCTCCAAGCCGCAGCGTGGGTACCGGCTTGCCGTCCGGTCCGAGCAGCGGCTGGGCCTCCGGCGGCGGCGGCGCCTCGGCCGCGGCATCGCCGAGCAGCTTCTCGACCTTGCCGCGCTCGCTGCGCGCCTGCGCCAGCCGGCCGTTGCCGAACTCGGAGGTGTCCCACAGCCGCGCCGTGGCCGGGTTCATCTTGTACTCGCCCTCGCGCACGGTGAAGTGGCGCAGGTCGCCATAGCGCTCGGACTTCTGCCAGCCCACGACCTCGGAGTCCTTCTTGACGATCACCGTGTAGCCGCCGCCGCACGCGTCGTGGCGCACCTCGATGTCATCGGGCGAGAGCCCGCGCGGCAGGCCCTCGGCGCTGACCTTGCCGTCGGCGCCGGGCTTGAGGTTCCACGTCGGGTCGTAGTTCTCCGGATAGATGTCGGCCGTGACCGACTCGCCGTCCTTCATGAACATCGACAGCTGCGGCTTGGCAAAGTGGGCTTGTCCGTACTGGTACTGCGCCGCGTACCAGTCGCGCTCGGCATCGATCAGCTCCAGCTTCGTCTCGTAGTCGCGCACCGTGAGCTTGGCGGCATCGAGCGCGTCCATCGCCTTGTTGCGCTCGGCCTCGGTGGCGGTGCTGCCGGGGGCGGTGAGCTTGTCGACCGTGTCGCTCTTGGTCTTCGCATCGGTGCGCGCCTGCGGCAGCAGCGTGTCGCGCATCTTCTTCTCGTCCTGCGGCGCGAGCTTGGGTTGCGCCTCTTCATGCTTGCGCTGCGCCTCGCGCGCGGCGTCGCGCAGGCCCTGCAGCTGGCCGGCATCCACCGCCTTGCCCGCGGCCTGGTCGCGCTCGGCCCCGCGCAGATCCTGCATGGCCTTCAGTGCATCGGCCTCCGCCTGCGCGACGCGCTGCGTCTCGAGCGCCTTGCCCAATTGCTGCGGCGTGCTGGGCGCCACCACGGGGCCGATGAAACCGGGCGGACGTTCGGCTGCGTTCTGGCCGGCCTGCGCCGTTTTCACGGCGGCATTGGCATCGGCCAGGCGCTGGTTGATGGCGTCGGCGTTGTCGAGGTACAGCGCCTCGTCCAGCTTGGGGCCGCTGCCGTCGGCGCCGCCGACCAGGTCTTCCTTGACCTGCGCCAGCGTCTTGCCGGTGTCCACCGCCTGCGCCTTCGCAGCTTCGCCCTTGTCGTGCGCGGCCCAGAGGCTCGCAGTCGCCGGGTGCAGCTCGGTCTTCTTGTCGCCGTCCACGTAGTAGTACTTGCCGTCGATGGCCTGGACCTTCTTGCCTTCCTCGCTGCCGGGCTTGGCCCAGAAGGCGGGGTCGTAGCCCTCGGCCTTCTCGGTCTTCGTGCTGGTCTTGTCGCCGTTGCGCTCGGTGACGGTGTAGGTGCCGGGCTGCTGCTGCGACTCGGCCTTCCAAGCGGCCTCGGCGTCGGTGGATTCGACGCCGGCGTCGATCTGGTCCAACTGGGCCGTTTCGTCATCGGAGAGTGCGTGGGCATAGCGCTGCGCATCCTGCGCATCGCGCAGCGCGGCATCGGCCTGCGCGATCTTCTTGGCATCGCCGCCGGCCACCGCCTGCTGGTACTTGTCGCTGAAGTCCTGCACCTCCAGGTCGGCCACGCGTGCCTCATAGTCGGCGTTGACCGCGCCCACCACGTTCGTCTTGGGGTTCTGCGGGTCGGAAGGATCGCTGGTGCCGTAGGCCTTGACCAGGCCATTCAGCTTCGCATTCGCGCGGCTCGCGACCGCGCGCAGCCGTGCCGCCTCGTCCTTCGCGTTCTGCTTGGCGCTGATGAGGGTGTCGTTGCCGCCGGGCCCCTCACCGAAGCTGGCCGCGTACTTCTCGGCCTTGACGGCCGCGGCCTCGGCATCGCCGGCTTCGGTGCGCGCATTGGCGACCTGCTTCTTGCCGGACTGGTTGACCTGGTACTGCTCGCTGCGCAGTTGCCGGACCGCCGGCGACTCGGCCTTGACGCCGTCCTGGGCCTTCTCGATCTGAGCGCCCATCCACTCGGGGTCGAACACGCCGCCCTCGTCGACCGCACGCTCGACCTTCGCGGCCTCCTGGTCGATGGCGGCCTTCGGGTCCTTGCCCTCGGCACGGGCCTGGACGGCGGCATTGCGCATGTCCTGCTGCGCGGCCTGCAGCCATTCGTCGACGGCGGCATTGACCGCGGCCTTCTGCGCCGCGGTGCCATCGCCGCCGCGCGCCTGGGCCTCGAAGACTGGCTTGGCGGCTTTCTGCGCCTTGTCGAGCAGGGCCTTCGTGTTGGCGCTCGGCAGCGCCGGCCGCTGCTGGCCGGCCGGCGGCGGCTCGTAGAGGTTCACCGTCTTCTGCGCCGCGTCGACCTCCGTCTTCGCGGCCCGCGTCGCTTCCGAGGGATCGTTGGCCGGACGGCGCTGCTGCACATCGTCGAGCCTCGAGGCAGCGAGCTTGGCCTCCTTCTCGCGCAGGTTGGCGATGGCTTCTTTCTTCAGCGCATCGATCGCATCGGCCTTCTTGCGCGCTGCCTCGGCCTGCCGCCGGGCTTCCTCGGCCACGCGCCTGGCCTCTTCCGCCGCGCGCCGCGCCGCTTCTTCCGCCCGGCGCCGGGCTTCCTCGGCAGCCCGCATCGCCGCCGCGTGGTCGATGGCCGCCTGGGTGGAACCGGAAGAGGATGCGGGTGCGACCATGAAGACTCCTGGGCTTTTTCTCGGGGGGATGCGCTCCCGAGATTAGCCCGGCCCGCGTGACACGCACATGGCCGCGCACCACGAAAACTCGTAGTGCGCGGATGCGACATGCCGGCGCAGATCGGCCTGCGCCATGACCTCGACCAGCGCTGCAATGAGCTCCGAGACCACCTCAGGCGCCGGCCGAAGGCTCGCGCTGGGCGCCGGTGCGCAGCAGGCGCATGCGGCTCTTGAGGATCTCGAACACTTCCCGCGTCACCGGGTTCACGACGTGGCTGCGCACGTACAGGTGGTAGGTGAGGTCGGGCAGGCGCGGCAGGCCGTCGTTCAGGCCCAGCACGCGCAGCCCGGCGTCGAGCTGTTCCACGCCGCGTGCCGTCACGCCGAGGCCGGCGCGCAGCGCGGCCTTGATGCCGATCAGACTGCTCGAGGTGTAGCGCGGCGTCCAGGCGACGCCCATCGCGTCGAGCGCCTCGCGGCCCAGGCGGCGGAAGATGCTCGGCCCGTCGGCCTCGATCAGCGGGATCGGCTTGGCCTCGTCGTGCAGGTAGGTGGCGCTGCACAGCCACACGGTCGGCGAGGTGCGCAGCACCACGCCCTCCAGTTCCGGATCGACGCGGTTGGAGATCGCCATGTCGATCTCGCCACGCTTGAGCGACTCCATCAGGAAAGGACTGCGCCCCACGTGGATGTCGAGCTGCAACAGCGGCGAGCTGCGTGCCACCTCGGTCAGCAGCGGCGGCAGCATGGTATCGGCGACGTCGTGCGGCGCGCCGATGCGCAGCACGCCTTCGAGCCGGCCCTGCTGGAAGTTGCGTATCGCCTCGTCGTTGATGGCCAGCAGGTGGCGCGCATAGGTCAGCAATCGTTGGCCTTGCTCGGTCAGCTTCTTCTGCCGGCCCTGCTTCTCGAAGAGGGGGTGGCCGATCTGCTCTTCCAGGCGCTGCATCTGCTGCGTCACCGCGGACTGCGTGCGTTCGAGATGGACGGCCGCGGCGGCAAAGCTTTCGTGGGAGACGATCGCGTCGAGCGAACGCAGCAGTTCGAGGTCGAGGGTTTTCATCCATTAATCTTATTGATGGATTCAATGCCCGCGCTGGATTGTTCGCGATCCCGGTCCTGCCTACAGTGGCACTCGATCGTCAACGCAGGAGACCTCTTGAGCAAGCCATCCCCCCAACGAGACGAAGCCGTCGCCGCATCGATCGGCCGCATGAAGCAGGCCACGCGCACGGGCGAGCCGACCCGCGAGGCGCTGGCCGACGTGCTGGACACGCTGATGGCGCTGGCCGCACGGCGGGAGCTCTGGACCGAGGCCGACTTCCCGGCGCCCGAGGCGGGCGAGCACCAGGCCCGTTACCTGATCGCCGAAGACCCGGACCAGAGCTACGCGCTCTACCTGAACGTGATGCGGCCCGGCAAGCGCATCGTGCCGCACAACCACACCACCTGGGCCTGCATTGCCGCGGTCGAGGGCACCGAGCACAACCGCGTCTACGAGCGCCTCGACGACGGCAGCGTGCCGGGCGTCGCGAGACTGGCCGAGACGGACTGCGTGGTGGTCGCGCCGGGCACCGGCATCGCGCTCATGCCCGAGGACATCCATTCGGTCGAGATCCAGGGCGAACAGGTGATCCGCCACCTGCACATGTACGGCCGCGCTCTCGAGACCCTCGACCGGCGCACCGGCTACGACCTCGAGAAGGGGACCTGCCAGACCATGGGCATCGGCGTGCAGACCCGGCGCTGATCCCTCCCGCCGATCGCGGCAAGCCGTGCGCGGCCGATTCGGGCCGTGCACCGCACGGCCGCGGCCGTGTCCCGTTCCTCCTCACGCTCTCTTCGTTCCCATGCACCCACAGATCGACGCCCGAACCCTCAAGCACTGGCTGCACGACGGTGCCGAACTGGCACTGCTCGATGTGCGCGAGCACGGCCAGTTCGGCGAATCCCACCTGTTCCATGGCACGCCGCTGCCCTACAGCGTGCTCGAGACCGAGGTGGCGCGGCTGGTGCCGCGACGCTCCACCCGCACCGTGGTGTACGACGAGGCGGGCGAAGCCGAAGGCGTCGCGCAGCGCGCCGCCGCGCGGCTGGCGGCCCTCGGCTATGCCGAGGTGTCTGTGCTTCGCGGCGGCACGCAAGGCTGGACGGCCGCCGGCTACCCGCTGTTCGCGGGCGTCAACCTGCCTTCGAAGACCTTCGGAGAGCTGGCCGAACAGGTCTATCACACGCCGCGCGTGAGCGCCGACCGGCTGGCCGCCATGATCGCGCGCGGCGAGCCGGTGGTGGTCCTCGACGGCCGTCCGGTGAGCGAGTTCCGCAAGATGAACATCCCGACCGCGGTCTGCTGTCCCAACGGGGAACTGCCCTATCGCATCCGTCATCTCGTGCCCGACGACGCGACGCCCATCGTGATCAACTGCGCGGGCCGCACGCGCAGCATCATCGGCGCGCAGACCCTGATCAACCTCGGCCTGCCCAACCCGGTCTATGCGCTGGAGAACGGCACCCAGGGCTGGTTCTTGGCGGACCATGCCCTCGAGCACGGCGGGCAGCGCCGCTACGCCGACGCCAGCGGCAGCACCGCGCTGAAGGAACAGGCGATCGCCCTGGCGCGGCGCTTCGAGGTGCCCTTCGTCGACGCCGACACGGTGGCGCGCTGGATCGACGATCCGCAGCGCACGCTCTTCCTCTGCGATGTCCGCACCCCGGAGGAATTCGCGCGCGGCAGCCTGCCGGGCGCGCAGCACACGCCCGGCGGGCAGCTGATGCAGGCGACCGACCAGTTCGTCGGCGTGCGCGGCGCCAGGCTGGTGCTGCTGGACGACGACGGCGTGCGCGCACCCGCGGTGGCGAGCTGGCTGCGGCAGATGGGCCACGACGCGTCGGTGCTCGTCGACGGCATTCGAAGTGGCCTGGCAATGGCGCCGGCCGGCATCACCCAGCCGCCGGCGCTCGCGACGATCGGCGTGCAGGCGCTGGCGCAGCGTCTTCGCGGCGGCGATACGGCGGTGCTCGACCTGCGCTCGAGCATGCAGTTCCGCGCCGCACACATCGCGGGCGCGCGCTGGTCGATCCGTCCGCGGCTGCCCGGCGCGCTGGCGGGCGAGACCCGGCCGGTGGTGCTGGTCGCCGATCAGCCGCAGGCGGCGCGGTGGGCTGCCGCGTCGGACTGGCCCTCGGCCCTGCCACCGCCCGCGCTGCTCGAAGGCGGCATGCAGGCCTGGGAAGACGCGGGCCTGCCGGTCGAGCGGAGCCCCGCGCTTCCCTCCGATGCCGAGTGCATCGACTTCCTGTTCTTCGTGCACGACCGGCACGACGGCAACAAGGAGGCCGCGCGCCGCTACCTGGCCTGGGAAACCGGCCTGGTCGCGCAGCTCGACGCGCAGGAGCTCGCCGCCTTCCGCCTGCCTGCGCCCGCCCTGACCTGATTTCACCGGAGTTCACGATGACCCTTGCCGCCCTGCCCCGCCCCCTCTCCGCGTCGCTGCCCCTTCGCCGGCTCGCCGCCTTCGCCGCCTTCGCGGCGGCCCTCGCAACGGCCGGCCCGCCGCCGGCCCTTGCCGAAGTGCTCGCCGCGCGCGACGGCTTCCCGTCCCAGCCGATCCGCTTCATCTCTCCGTTCCCGGCCGGCGGCGGCAACGATGCCACCACGCGCTTCGTCACCACGCGCCTGCCCGAGGTGACCGGCCAGCCGGCGCTGGTCGAGAACAGGGGCGGTGCCGGCGGCAACATCGGGGCCAAGGCGGTCGCCGACGCACGCCCCGATGGCTACACGCTGCTGACCGCGCAGGTCTCGCTGATGGCGGTGAACCCGACGCTCTACGCATCGGCAGGCTTCGATCCGCTGAAGAACTTCGTGCCGGTCACGCAGCTCAACGCAGCGCCGCTCGCGATCGTGGTGCCGGCCGACTCGCCGCTCAAGGACTTCGATGAGCTGGTCCGCCGCAGCAAGGCCCAGCCCGGCCGCCTGACCTACGCCTCGCCCGGCAACGGCACCCTGTCGCACCTGGTCGGCGTGGTGCTGCAGAAGGAAGCCGGCGCGCAGATGACGCACGTGCCCTACAAGGGCGCGGCGCCGGCCATCACGGACCTGATGGGACACCAGGTGGACGTGCTGGTGACCTCCACCGCCTCCGTGGCCGGCATGATCCAGAACGGCAAGCTGCGCGCGCTGGCCGTGACCAGCCCGCGCCGCATCGGCGTGTTCGCCAAGGTGCCGACGCTCGAGGAGCTCGGCTACAAGAACGCGCGCTTCGAGGACTGGTACGGCGTCTTCGCGCCCGCCGGCACCTCGCGCGAACGCGTGGCCTACCTCCACGATGCCATCGTGCGGACCCTGCGCATGCCGGAGGTCGCGCGGCTGATCACCGAGGGCGGCAGCGAAGTGGTCGGCAATTCGCCCGAGGAGTTCAAGGCGCAGCTGAGCCAGGACATCGACCGTTGGTCCAGCGTGGTGAAGCTCTCCGGCGCACGGGTCGACTGAAGGACGCGGCACAGAATCGTTCCATGCCCATTCCCCACCCCGCCCCCGACGACCTTCAATGGCAGACCCGCCTGCTGCGCGCGGGACATGCGCCGGCCTTCGAGGGCGGCCACGCGGTCAACCCGCCGCTGGTGCGCGCCAGCACCGTGCTCTTCGACAACGTCGCCCAGCAGCGCGAGATGCGTGCGCGCCGCGGCGGCGAGCGCCTCTTCACCTACGGCGCGCGCGGCACGCCCACCACCTTTGCGCTCGAAGATGCGGTGAGCGAACTCGAAGGCGGCTACCGGACCCGGCTCTTCCCGACCGGCCTGGCCGCGATCGGCATGAGCCTGCTCGCCTACCTGAAGCCGGGCGACCACGTGCTGATGTCCGACAGCGTCTACGAGCCGGCGCGGCATCTCGCGCACAGCTTCCTCGCGCCCTACGGCATTCGCTGCACCTTCTTCAATGCCGACGGCAGCGATGCCGAGTCGCTCATGGAGCCGGCCACGCGGCTGGTCTATGCGGAGGCGCCGGGATCGCTGGTCTACGAGATGTGCGATCTCCCGCGCCTGGCCGAAATGGCGCACGCCCGCGGAGCCCTGCTCGCCGCCGACAACACCTGGGGATCGGGCTGCCAGTACCGCCCGCTGGCGCTCGGTGCGGACATCTCGATCATGGCCGCCACCAAGTACCTGTCGGGGCACGCCGACGTGATGATGGGGACCGTCTGCACCACGCAGGCGGCATGGCAGCCGCTGGCCGAGCGCAGCGACGCCTTCGGCATGACCGTGAGCCCCGACGATGCCTGGCTCGTGATGCGCGGCCTGCGCACGCTGTCGGCACGCCTGCAGATGCACGAGCGGCACGCGCTTCGCGTTGCCGGCTGGCTCCAGGCCAGGCCCGAGGTCGCCACCGTCTTCTGCCCCGCGCTGCCCGACGACCCGGGCCATGCGCTCTGGCTGCGCGATTGCAGCGGCACCAACGGGCTGCTGTCCTTCGAGCTGCGGCGCGAGTTCGACGTGCCGGCGGCGGAGCGCCTGATCGACGGCCTGTCGCTGTTCGGCCTCGGCGCTTCGTGGGGCGGATTCGAGAGTCTCGCCACCCTGGCCGACATGACGCGCGCGCGCAGCGTCACGGACTGGCGCGCACGCGGCCCGGTGATCCGGCTGCACATCGGCCTGGAATCGCCGGACGACCTGATGGACGACCTCGATCGCGCATTTGGGTCGCTTCGGTGCTGAGCCGATTCATGGCAGGCTGCCCACCCGGATGCGCGTGCCGTTGTTGAGCGTGTCCGGGTCATCCAGCCGCACCGGGTCCACATAGCCGTCCATCAGCGAGCGCCGGTACTGCGGATTGAGGTTGAAGAGCTGCGCCAGGGCCTCGTCGTAGCCCATGCCGTCGCGCTCGCCCTTGGCTTCGGCCATGCGGCTGAAGCTGGATCGCTCGCGCACCTGGCCGTCGACGATCCAGTACTCGGGGCGCTGCGGCTGCTGCGGATCGGGCTGCTGCGCCGGTGGGTTCGTCGGCTGCGATGGGCCCGGGTCCGGCGTGGCCGTGTTGCCGGGTGTGGGCGCGGGTGAAGGCGCGGGACTGGGCGATGCCGATGCGCTCGGCGATGGGCTCGTGCTGCTGCTCGGGGCCGGACTCGGCGTCGCCGGCCCCGTCGTCTGCCGCACGCCCGGCGTGATGCCCGCGGCCGCGGCCTTCTCTTTCTCGTGCACCGACCATTCCTCTGCCAGCACGCGCCCGCCGACCGCGACGCCCAGCAGCACCAGCGGCGGCCAGCCGCGGCGAATCCAGCCGTCGGAGATCTTCGTCGGCGTGACCTTGGCCTCGCCCAGCGGTGCATTCACGTAGTTGGTCCAGCGCGTGTGGTAGACCCGCGGGCCCATCTTGCGGTTGGAGGCGTACTCGTCGAGGTAGTCCTTCTGCGTGCCGCGGAAGATGCCCACGTCCGACAGCACCTTGAGGATCTGCGGCGCGGCCAGGTCCCACTGACCGGCCTTCGCGTAGATCAGGCCCTGCATCCCGTCGGCGATGGTCAGCGCGACGGTGCCGCTGGAGTCGCCCCAGGACGAGTACTGCGGCAGCCGCTGCACGAAAGAGGGCTTCACCATCGGCTTGCCGTCGGCATCGACCCCCGCATGCTTGACCGCGTCGGCATTGCCCAGGCCCTTGAGGAAGCGAATGAACCACGGGTTGCTGTCGGTCGCCTTGTAGACCGGCACCGGCTTGCCGTTCTTGCCCAGCGGCACCGCGGTCGGGTCTGGCGTGGTGCCCGCTGCAGGCGGGGTCTCGCCGCGCTCCTTGATGTCCAGGCCGCTGCGCGCCTTCTCGATGGTCGCGTAGCGGCCGGCCACGGTGGCGCCCAGGCCGGTGGCGTTGCCGATGGCGTAGTGCAGGCTGCCCTCGTTGCCGATCCACTGCCGCGCGCCATCGAGGGTGCTGATGTTCCAGGTCCACTGATGCGCGGCGCCGTCGAAGAAGGGATTGAGGTACAGCCGCGTGCCGGCCGAGTGGCTGAGGCCGAAGCTCAGCACCCGCGCGCCGAACAGCGCGCGGCCGAGCGGCGAATTCGGCGAGGTCAGTGCGCCCGGGCTGCCATCGAGCACATCCTGCGAGCGCTGATCCGCGGGATTGGCGCGCAGCGTCTCCGCCGCCATCGCGACGCTCTGGCGGTCGGCCTTCGGAATGCCGCGCACGGCGCCGCGCGCGCCGGTGGTGTGGCGCTGCACGGTGTCGAGCGGGATGCCCTCCAGCGTCTTGAGCGCAGCGTTGACATCGCCCTGCCGGCTGCTCAGCGTGTCGATGGCTTCGCGGTAGCGCGCGCGGTCGGCGCCGGGGACGTTGCGCAGCACGCGACCGCGCAACGCACCCGCGTGCTGCGTGCCGCGACCCACCTCGGGCGCGGTGAGCAGCAGCGCCTGGTCGTCGACCGTGGCCTTGCCGGCCTCGAGCCTCGAGAGCGCCTGCGCGTACTGCGTGCGCAAGGCCGGCGGCACCCGCTTGACCCAGCCGCGCTTGCCGATCAGCGGACGCGCGGCGCGCTCGGCCGCGCCGCGCTCCAGCGTCGCGAGCGCGGCGGCATCGGCCGGATCGCGCGCCAGCGTCTCCAAGGCGTGGCGGTAGTCGGCCCGGCCCTGGATACCGCGCCGCGCCGCATGCCAGCTGACCAGCTGCGACTTGAGCTGGAACAGCGCGGCCTGCTGCTTCTCGGGATCGGCGATGTTCGCGATCTGCGCGAAGGCGTTGTCGTCCTTGGGGTCGAGGTGCTTCTGCAGCCGGATCTTGGCAGTCTGGCGCGCCCCCGCGACGCCGCCGCGGTAGAGGAAGGCATCGAAGGCATAGCGCAGGAACACGTTGCGCGCGCCGATGTAGCTGCCGAGCCCGGCGCCGGCCATGCTCCAGCCCATCGAGCCGCCGCCCCAGCGCACGGTCGCGTAGAAGGCCGCGCCGGTGCCCACGATGTAGGCGGTGGATTTCGCGAAGAGCCTGGCCTTGTCGCGGCGGCCGTAGACCTTGTCGTTGGCCGGCATCGCGCTGTGCGGATCCACGAACTGCTCCCCCGGCTTCGGCGCATGGGCGGCATTGCGGTTGACGATGCTGATCGGGTTGACCGAGCCGTCGGGCTGCACGGCGACGATCCCGTCGACCTGGTCGTTGCGGAAGCTGCCGCTGGCCGCCACCTCCGCCATCGCGGTCTTCGGGCCGATCAGGCGCACCACGCCGGCCTGCGTGCTGCCGCTGGCCTGCGCATGGGCCGCGGCCGCCGCGCGGGCCCCCTCGAAGCTCGAGTAGACGTGCTGGCGGTCGAGCAGCGTGAAGCGCGCATCGGGCGCGCCCTGGTTGATGCCGCTGGCGTCCTTCGCGAGCACGTAGCGGCCGCCCACGAAATCCGGCGCGCCGATGAAGCTCGGCGCCTGGCCGCGCGCCCACTGCACGAAGCGGCGGCGCAGCGGGATGTCGCGCGCCGCATGGCCGTCGGGCGAGCCGGCCGAGGCGAGGTACCGGGTCTGCTCGATGTCGGCCTGCGTGGGCAAGGCGGTACTGGCTTCGAGCTCGGCCATCGTCGCGGGCCCGGCATAGGCCGGCCGCTTGTCGGTGAAGCTCGGGCTGCCTTCGAGCAGGAGGTCGATGTCCGGGCCGTTGTAGGCGAGGCCCGTCGACTGGCCCGACTGGTGCTGCGGCGTGCCATGGCTCGCCGCGGGCGCGGGTGCCGGGGCGGGCGCGGCAGGCGGTTTGGCTGCCACGGGAGCCGCTACAGGCGCAGCAGCCGTCTTGGCTGCAACCGGTGCGGGAGCGGCAGCCGGCGCCGCCGGCGAAGTCGCGGGTTGCTGCCACGCCGACGCGTGCGGGTTCGCCACCGCGTTCGGCTGCAGATGGCCGGCGGCGTCGACCTCCACCGCGCCCATGATTTCATCGGGCGCCGCGCGGCCCCGCTTGAACAGTGCGCCGGGACCGTCGCGCGGCGCGACGCGATGCACCCAGGCGCCGCCCATGCCTGCCGCCGCGGCGCTGGCCTCGGCGAAGCTGGCGTAGCTGTTGTTGCGCTTGGCCTTCACGCCGGCACCGCTGGCGACGGTGTCGTCCGGGCTCAGCTTCGACACCACGAAGCGCTCCGTCGAACCCGCGGCCGGCTCTTGGATCAGGCGCGCCAGCGCCTCGGCGCCGGAGGCCGGGGCGGCAGACCCCGCGGTGGATGCCGGCGCCCGTGCCCCCGAGGTCGGCGCATGGCCCGCGCCCGACGCGGTGCCCGCACCCTGCACCGGCCCTGGCGCCGCCTTTGCCGGCGGCACGGGCGGCTGACCCTGCCCGTGGCTGCCGCCGCCACCGGGGTTCTGCGCCTTGGCCTGCGCGCTGAGCTCCCGCACCGCCGCGATGCGGTGCGGCGAGCGCGTGAAGGGCGCGTTGGCCACCTGGTCCTCGCCGCCCGAGGCCAGGGCCAGCTGCTGCTGTTGCGGCTCGCGCGACACGCCGCGTGCCGATCCCGCGGCGGCGCCGGGCGCACCGGGCTCCGGCCCGTCGCCGGATGGACGCCGCAGCACCAGCGGGATCACCGGCGCGAGGTCCGCATCGGAGGGCGCCTCGGCTGCGACCGCAGGCGGGCCTTCGGGATGCAGCGGCGTGACGTTGTCGGGCACCGGCTCGGGGGCCGCGGCGGGCGCCACCGGCGTCTCGCGGAAGGGCAGCAGCGCCGCATCGCTGCCGCTGCCCGGCTGCCCGTCGTCGAAGGCGTCGGCGCCGCTGCCGCGCCGGCTGTCCAGGGCCACCACGTTCGAAGGCTCCGCCTCCGGCGCGCCGACCGTGCGGCCCGGCGTCGTGAAGCCGGCCTGAGTAGCCTCTTGCACCTGCGGCTTGATCGCGTCGTGCACGCGCAGGTAGCCCTTGGCGAACAGCGGCGAAGCGAAGCCGCTGGCGTTCATCGCCAGCATCGCGAACTGGCTGCCGCGCTCGCCGGGCGCGAGCTGATTCCAGTTGTCGTGCAGGTAGCGCGCGCCCTCCTCGAAGGCATAGGCGCTGCCCGCGTCCAGCGGGCCAACCTTCTTCAGCAGGCCCACCGGCAGCTTCGCGAAGGGACGCGCCATCGCCGAGGCCGGCTGGCCCCAGGCCTGCGCGCTTTGCGTGTAGCGCTGGAAGTCGGCGAAATGCTTGCCGGCCAGTGCCGCGTCGCCGCCCTCCTTGCCGGCTTCCTTGAGCGCGGCCTGCAGCGCGTTGCGCGCGCGCATGGCCTGCATCGTCGCGCGCGTGGAGGCACCGACCACCGGCACGGCGGCGATCGACAGCCCGAGGTTCAGCCAGTCGAGCCGCGCCTGCGTGCTGCTGAAGGGGTTGATGTCCTGCCCGTGGCTGCCCTGCTTGTAGAGGCTCTGGGCCGAGGTCACGGCGCCGTAGCCGGCGGCCAGCAGCGTCAGCGAGCCGGCGGCCAGCATCACGCCGGGCGCCGACAGCGTGCCGAAGGAGCCCACCGTGAGCACCACTCCCGCCACCAGGCCCACGCCGCCCACCACCCAGTCGATGTGCGAGGTGCGCCTGAAGGTCTCCCAGTCGGTCTCGGTGCGCGCGTCGCCGGCGTAGAGCTCGACGTTGCCCTTGTCGTCGAGCGTGAAGTTGCCGTCCTTCGGCATCGCGAGCTTCACGCCCTCCACCGGCAGGCTGTTGTTGGCGCGGTAGTCGTCCAGACTGTCGTAGGTCCAAGCCTGCTCGTCGACGAACTCGACCTCCTTGCCCTTGGGATCGTTCTTGTTCTCGACCTTGAAGATGGCGGTCTTGACGATGCCGCCCTTGTCGCTGTCCAGCGCGTAGACCACCGGCAGCACCGTCACCTTCGCATGCTCGCCGCCGTCCTTGATGATCTGGTCGACGATCTTGTCGCGCATTTCCTTCTGCGCCTTGGCCAGGCCGCCGTAGAGGTCCTGGGTGCGGCGCAGTCGCTCGTTGGTGGCGGTCGCATTCGGATCGAGCTCCGTGGTGGGCTGCCAGCCCAGCGCGTTGGCCACGGTGTTGGCGAGCTGGGTGCGGTTCTCCATCTCGACCGGATCGGCGCCGTACTGCACGAAATGGCTGTTGATGATGGACTGCGCCATGCGCGCCGGGTCCTTGTCGAACAGCTTGTAGAGCGCGCGCGGATCGTCGTGCTGCGCGGCACTCAGGTTCTCGGCGATGTACTCGGACTCGCGCGCAGCGGCCTCCTCGTTGGCGCCGGCGGCGAGCATGCGGTCCGCGAAACCGTTCTTCACCTGGGCGGCCTGCAGCGCCTTCGCGGTGTCGCTGCCGCTGTCGGACAGGCCCGGGTGCGTCTTCTTCCACTGGTCGTGCGCCTTCTCTGCCGCATCCAGCTCGCGCGCCGCCACCTCCTTGTCGTGCTGGTTGCGGGCGGTGTACCAGTCGTTGCGCGCGGTCTCGGCCTTCGCATGCATCTCGTCGGCGTATTCGCGCGGCGGCTTGGCGTAGCTCGCGTTGGGCCGGCCGGCGCGCTCGTTGGCTTCGTAGAGCTGGCGCGTGCGATTGGCCTCTTGCCACAGCATCACCGCATCCACCGCCTTCTGCTCGGCCAGCGCGATGCCGTGCTCGGCCTTGGCGTCGTCGCGCGCCTGCGTCAGCCGGGTCTTGTCGCCCTCGCCTGCATCGAGCGCGCGCTGGGCATCGGCGAGCTTGTCGCCGGCGTCCGTGACCTTCTGGTCGACCGACTTCTTGCGCGGGCCGAGGTCGTCGGCGAAGTTCAGCGTGGGCACCGGCTTGCCGTCGAGACCGATCACCGGCGGTGCATCCTTCGGCGGCGGTGCGTCGGCGGCCATCTGCTTGCGCTCGGCCAGCACCTGGTCGCGCGCCTCCTGCGCCGCGATCAGCCGCCCGCCGCCCACCTTCTTGTCGGTGTTGGTCGCGTTCCAGAGCTCGGCGGTGGCGGGGTTCATCTTGTACGTGCCCTTCTGGACCACGTAGTTGGTGAACATGTCGCTCTGGCGGCCGAGCACGTCGGAGTTCTTCTTGAAGGTGACCGTGTAGCCGCCGCCGCAGGGGTCGTAGCGAACCGCCACGTCCTCCGGCGAGAGGCCCTTGGGCAGGCCATCGGCCTTCACCCCGCCGTCCTTGCCGGGCACGATGTTCCAGGTGGGGTCGTAGTGGTCGGGGTAGATGTCGGTGGTGACGGTGTCGCCGTGGTTGCCGTTGTTGCGCGTCTCGGAGAAGGCGCTGAGCTGCGGCTTCAGGAAGGACGCGCTCGCGTACGCGTAGGGCGCGCCCAATCTGGCCTGCTCCGCGTGCTCGAGTTCGAGCCGGGTCTCGTAGTCGCGCACGTCCAGGTCGAGCTGGTCGTACTTGTTCTGCGCGGCGTCCCGCTCGGCTTGCGTGGCCTTGCTGCCGGGCGCGGTCAGGCGGGTGACCTCGTCCTTCTGGTCGTTCAGCGCCTTGCGCGCCGCCGGCAGCTTGTTGTCGGTGATGTCGGCCTCTTCCTTGGGCGTGAGGCTGGGCTGCGCCTCGTCGGCCTTGCGCTGCGCATCGCGCGCCTGGGTCTTGAGGTCCGCCAGGTGCTGGGCATCGACGGTCTTGCCGGCGGCCTGCTCGTACTGCGCCTCGCGCAGGTCCTGCATGGCCTTGAGCGCGTCGGCGTTCTTCTGCGCGCCGGCCTGGTTCTGCAGCGCCACGCCCATCTGTTCCGACGTGCTCGACGGCGCCTGCACACTCTGCGCGCCGGTCGGCGGCTTGGGATTGCCGAGCTTGGCCTGCGTCGCCGCCACGGTGTTGTTGGCGTCGCCGAGGCGCGTGCCGATGTTGCCGGCATCGTCGATGAAGCGCCCCGCATCGATGCCGGGCCCCTGCCCCTCGGTGCCGACCAGGTCGGTCTGGACTTCCTGCAGCTTCTTCGCCGCGCCATCGGCGCTCGCGTTGGCGGCATCGGCCTTCTGCTGCGCCTCCCACAGCCGTGCCGTGACCGGGTTCATCTCGGTCCTGCTCTCTTCGCCGTTGATGTCGAAGACGTAGTACCACTTGCCGTCGATCTCCTTGACCTGCTTGGCCATCTCGCTGCCGGGCTTGACCTCGAAGGTCCAGTCGTAGCCTTCGGGCAGCTCGGTGGTCTCGTAGTCGTCCTGCAGGAAGCCGCCGTGGTGCTTGACCTTGTAGGGCTGCGGCTGCTTCTCCTTCTCGGCGTCGTAGGCGGCCTGGGCGTCGCGCAGCTCGGCCGCGCTGTCGCTGCGCTCCAGCTCCGCCCTGGCGTCGTCGCGCACCGCATGCACGATGTCGCGCGCATCAATGGCCAGGTCCAGCGCGTCCTGCGCGGCCGCGATCTTCTTCGCGTCGCCGCCGGCCTTGGCCGCTTCGTAGGCCTTCGAGGCTTCGCTCACCTCGAGGTCGGCCACCTGCGCGTTGTAGTCGGCATTCACCGAGCCGACGAAGCTCTGTGTCTTGTTCGGGTCCTTGGGGTCGGGTGCGGTGCCGCCGTAGGTGCGCACCAGGCCGTCGAGCCGGTCGTTGGCCTCGTTGGAGAGCTTGCGCAGGCGCGTGGCCTCGGCCTTGGCGTTCTGCTGGGCGGTGATGAGGGTGTCGTTGGTGCCGGGGTCGGCGTTGAACTTGTCCGAATAAGCCTCGGCCTTGTCCGCCGCGGCATCGGCGTCCTTCGCGGCCTGGCGGCCGTCGGCCACCTGCTTCTCGCCGTCCTTCTGCACGGTGTACTGCTCGCTGCGCAGCTGGCGCATCGCGGGGCTCTCGGCCTTCACGGCATTCTTCGCCTCGTCGAGCGTCTCGTCGATGCTGGCGGGGTCGATGACGCCGCCCTTCTCCACCGTCTCGCGCAACTTCGCGGCCTGGGCGGCGATCGCCTTGTTCGGGTCTTCGCCCTGAGCCTGGGCCTGGACTGCCGCCTCGCGCATGTCCTGCGCGCCGGCAGCCTGCCATGCGTCGACCGCCTTGCGCAGTGCAGCCAGATCGTCCGCCTTGGGCTCCTCGCCGCGGGCCTGCGCGGCGAACACCGGCTTGGCGGCCTTCTCGGCCTTGTCGAGCAGCCCCTGGGTCTGCGGGTCGGCGCGCCGGTCGGCGGCGGGCGCCGCACCGGCCGGCGCATCGTAGAGGGCCAGGGTCTTCTTCGCGGCATCGACCTCGCCCTGCGCGGCGCGCGTGCCCTCCGAGGGATCGTTCTGCGGCCGGCGCTGGCGCACATCGTCGAGCTTAGCGTCGGCGAGCGTCTTCTCCTTGTCGCGCAGGTTGGCCGTTGCCTCTTTCTTGAGCGCGTCGGTCTCGTCCTTGTTGGACTGGCTGCGCAGCTTCTCGGCGTCGGCCTGCTCGTTCTTGTCCTTGCTCCTGGCCGCCTTCGCCTCCGCCGCCTCGGCCGCCTTGCGCGCCTCGTCGGCCTTCTTGCGCGCCTCTTCCGCGAGTCGCCGCGCTTCCTCGGCGCGGCGCCGGGCCTCCTCGGCCGCGCGGCGTGCCGCTTCTTCCGCTCGTCGCCGCGCTTCCTCGGCGGCGCGCAATGCGGCCGCGTTGTCAATCGCGGCCTGGCCTGAGAGCTGGGATGAGCCTGCGGGTGCAACCATGGTGTGTCTTGGTTTCGTTCAGTGTTTTGAAGGAAGGGCCCTTCCGGTGGCGAGCTGGGGCGGGGGCACCGGGCCTCCGAGGTGCACGCATCGCCCGCACACCCCCAAGCCCGGCATGCGGTGCGGGCTGGGCGATCCCCTCTGCGGCGCCGAGGAGCGCAGCCTTTCGCGGATCAGGGCTCGCGACTGTTTGAGCGAAGCGAGTTCGAGCGAGACCCCGCGAAAGGCGAGCACCGCAGGGAAGTCGCGAAGCGACCGCCGCAGTGGGGTCGCTCGGCCCGCACCGCATGCCGGGCGTGCATCCAGCGACGGAACTTCGTAAGAAGCGAACGGGCTGTCAGAGCACACTACTCAGCCCCTTGCGCCCATCGCAGCAGCTTCGCCACCGGCGCGAACAGCGATCGTGGAATGGCCTGGTCCACCGGCACCTCGGCATACAGGCGCTCCGCCAGCTGCGGCTCGAACTCCATCGGCACCAGCCCCTCACCCGCATGGCGCCGGATCTGCGCCGCGACATCGCCCTCGCCACGGGCGATCACCCGCGGCAGGTCCTTCTCGCCCAAATACTGCAGTGCCACCGCGACGCGCGCCGAATGGATCACCGCCGAGGCCATGCGCACCCGGTCGCCCAGGCTGGCGTACACCGCCTCGAAATGGGCCGAGCGGCGCCGCGACTGGTTGAGCGGATCGCCCTCGACCTCCTTGTGCTCCTGGCGCAGCTCCTCGATGGACATGCGCTGCTGCTTCATGAACTCGTAGTGCTCGTGCGCGTAGTCGACCATCGCCATCAGCGCATAGATCACCACCGCCCAGCCGAAGGCCACCAGCACCATGTGGGCCGCGGCACGCATGATGGTGCCGGGGAAGGCATAGCCCAGCTTCAGCGCGCTGTCGACGAAGCCGCGCACCACCAGGAACATCAGGGCGGCGAGCAGGATCGTCTTGACGCTCATCTTCAGCAGGTTGATGAGGTTGCGTGTCGAGAAGATGCGCTTGGCGCCCTCGGCCGGATTCATGCGGTTGACGTCCGGCTTGATGCGCTCCCACGCCGCCACCCCGCCCACCTGGAACAGCGAACCCGCGATGCCCGCCACGGCGGCGATCGCCATGATGGGCAGCGTGCCCCACAGCAACGCCTCGCCGGTATGCAGCAGCAGCTCGGCAAAGCGGTCGTCGGGCCGCGTCAGCAGCGCGGCGCTGGTGGCATGCAGCCACAGCTCGCGCAAGAGGCTGTAGAGCGTCTCGCCGCCCAGCCACACCGAGACCAGCACCACCGCGAACACCGTGGTGGAGGCGACGTCGGCGCTGAACACCACCTCGCCCCGCTTGCGCGCATCGCGCAGGCGCTTGGGCGTGGGCTTCTGGTCCTTCTCGGCCATCGCGCGCTACAAGGTGGCCCTCAGGAAGTCGAGGACCCCGTTCTCCGGCCGCAGGAATTCCTGCAGCGACTCGTACACGAAGAACACGAAGAGCAGCATCATCAGATGCGCCAGCAGGCTCTTGAGCGGCTGCGAGAACACGAACACGTTGAGCTGCGGCGCCACGCGGCTGATCAGGCCCATGCCCAGCTCGACCAGCAGCAGCACGAAGATCACCGGCGAGGCGAGCTTCACGATCCACAGGAACAGCGTGTCGCCCTGCCGGATCGCGAACTGCTCCAGCACCGCGCCCACGTTGGGGAAGAAGGAGCCCACCGGCCACAGCCGGTACGAGTCGACGATCACCCCCAGCATCGCCAGCAGCCCGCCGGCCGCGACGAAGAGCGTGATCACCAGCCAGCCCAGGAACTCGCCGGTCGGCCCGTTCTCGTGGCCCGCCACCGGGTCGAAGAAGGAGGCATTGGCCGAGCCGGTCTGGAAGTCGATCAGGTCGCCCACGCTCTGGATCGCCCAGATGAAGATGCCGAAGCCCAGGCCCAGCAGCAGGCCGATCAGCGCCTCCTTGCCCGCGATCAGCACCCAGGTGCCGATGCCCACCGACGGCATCGCGCCCGCCGCCGGCGACATGAAGATCGCCAGCATCAGCAGCAGGCCGTTGCGCACGATGCCGGTCAGCATGCCGCCCGAGAGAAAGGGCACGACGGCGAAGATCGCGAACAGGCGCGGCAGCGTGAGGACCACGGACGAGAAGAACTTCTCGATGTTGGCGAGTTCGAGGGCGCTTTCCATCGCTACAGCGCCCTGTTCGCCGCCCATTGCTGCGAGGCGGCTTCCTCGGTCGCCTCGTCCTGCCGCGACGCCTGCAGCGCGCGCTGCTCGGCGCGGGCACGCTGCTGCATCTGCCGCGCCTTCTCCAGCTCGCCGCTGGCCGCGCGCAGCGCCTGCCGGCTGCGGGCCAGCACCTCTTCGCGCTGCGCATGGAACGCGCCCGCCTGCGCGGCCTGCTGCTGCGCCTGCGCGATGCGCGCATCGAGCGCGCCGCTCCAGGCGCCGGCGTGGCGCAGCTGCGCCACGTTGCATTGGCCGCCGGCCAGCGCGCCGGCCGTGGCCTGCCAGTGCGCGGCCTTGCTCTGCACTTGCTGCTCGCACCACGCTTCGGCCTGCCGCAGCTGCGCATGGCTTTGCCCGGCCGCCTCGCGGTCGCGCGCCACCACGCCCAGGGCCGCCGTCTTCTGGCGCTCGCGCACGTCGATCAGCAGCTTCCAGTCGATGCCGTTGGCGTTGCCGCTCATGAGCCGGTCTCCTCCTGGAAGCGCTGCAATGCAGCCAGGCAGGCCTCGTAGTCCTGGTGCGCATCGGGCGGCTGCGAAAGAAAATTCAGCATCGCCGGCCGCGCCCGGATGGCCGCGTCGGCCAGCGCGTCGCTGCCCGGCTTGTACTCGCCGATCTGCACCAGCAGCTCCATCTCCTGGTACTTGGCCAGCAGGCCGCGGAAATGCGCCGAGGCCTCGCGGTGCTCGCGCGAACTCACCAGCGGCATCACGCGGCTGATGCTGGCCAGCACGTCGATGGCCGGGTAGCGGTTGGCGGCCGCGAGCTTGCGCGACAGCACGATGTGGCCGTCGAGGATGGAGCGCACCTCCTCGGCGATCGGGTCGTTCTCCTCGTCGCCCTCGGTCAGCACCGAGTACACGGCGGTGATGGAGCCGGTGCGGCCCTGCCCCGCGCGCTCCAGCAGCTGCGGCAGCATCGAGAAGATCGAGGGCGGGTAGCTGCGCCGCGTCGGCGGCTCGCCGCTGGCCAGCCCGATCTCGCGCTGGGCGCGCGCGAAACGCGTGAGCGAATCGACCAGCAGCAGCACCTTCCTGCCCTGGTCGCGGAAGTGCTCGGCGATGGTGGTGGCCACGTAGGCCGACTTGATGCGCTCCATCGGCGGACGGTCGGAGGTCGAGACCACCATCACCGTTTTCGCCAGGCCCTCGGCACCCAGGCTGTGGGCGATGAACTCCTGCACCTCCCGCCCGCGCTCGCCGATCAGCGCGATCACGTTGACGTCGGCACTGGAGCCGCGCGCCAGCATGCCGAGCAAGGTGCTCTTGCCCACGCCGGGCGGCGAGAACACGCCGATGCGCTGCCCTTCGCCCAGGGTCAGCAGCGCATCGACGGCGCGAATGCCGGTGGGCAGCGGCGCCTCGATCATGCGGCGCTCCAGCGGGCTCACGGGCTCGCGATGCACCGGCAGCTGTGCGCGCGCCGCGAGCGGCCCGCGCCCGTCGATGGGCTGCCCCAGCGCATCGAGCACGCGGCCCAGCAGCGCATCGCCCACCGGGCAGGTATGGCCGCGGCCGGTGGGCAGCACCTCGGTCAGCGCCGAGATGCCGGTGATGGGGCCGAGCGGGGTGAGGATGGCGGTGTTGCCGCGAAAGCCCACCACCTCGGCCAGCAGCGGCGGCTCGCCCGGCGTGACCAGCTCGCACAGCTCGCCGACGTGGGCCTGGATGCCCGAGGCGTCGATCAGCATGCCCACGGCCTTGCTCACGCGCCCGCGCATCGCGACCGGCGTGATCCGGCCGAAGGCCTGCTCGAGGTCGGCGACGATGTCCAGGGCGCTGGCGGCCGGGCCTCGGCTCATCGGGAATCACCTTCGCCTTCGGCTGAGGCGCGAGCGCCTTCGGGCGACCGGGCGGCGCTCACGATGCAGCCCCCGCCGCGGGCAGCAGCCCGCCGCGCTCCACCGCGCGGCGGAAGGCCTCGAGCTGGGCCTCGACGCCGATCTCCAGCACGCCGGAGGCGGTCTGCACGACGCAGGCGCCCGGCGCCAGCGTGGGGTCGGCCGCCAGGCTCACGCTCATGGTCCATTGCGCCTCGTGGCGCAGCCGGGCGAGCACCTCGCGCAAGGTCGCTTCCTGCGCCGGTGCGACGCGCACGGTGACGAAGGGTTCGCTGCGGATCAGCGCGTCGACGCGCAGCAGCGCGGCCTCGAACAGCGCGGCCGGATCGGCACCGGCGATGAACTGCCCCACCGCCTTGACCACGATCTGCGCCAATGACGTGCGCAGCGCCTGCACCTGGCGCTCGGCGGCCAGCGCTTCGGACACGAGCTGCGTCGCGTACTCGGCCTTGGCCTGCTGCAGGCCTTGCGCGTAGCCCTGGCTGCGGCTGGCCTGCGCCTCCTGCTGCGCCTGCTGCGAGATGCGCCGCGCCTCGCGCCGCGCGGTGTCGACCACGGCCGAGGCATCGAGCAGGGCCGCGTACTCGTGTTCCTTGAGCACCTTGCGCTCGCTCAGGAGCTGCAGGTTCTCGGTGGTGATCAGAAAAGCCAGTCCCATTGCGGCAGTCTTTCGGGAACGATGCAGGAGAGCATCAGCTCGTGCAGTTGGCGGGCCTGGCGCGGCTCGAACTGCGGCAGCTGAAGCGAAGACAGGCGCCGCGGCAGCTTGTGCTGCAGGCGGCGCAGCACCGCCTCGCCCTCGGGCGCGAAGGCGCCCAGCAGCAGGCGATGGCCGCGCTCGAGCACGATGCGGCCGGCCGCGATGGGGCGCTGCTCCAGGGCCGAGTGGTTCATCCGCAGCTCGCTGAGCGCAGGCACGCGCTCGAGCACGAAGTCCACCGCGTCGTCGTCGAGGCGGCAGGCCTGGCGGCGGATCTCCCGGCCCGCCCCGCCACGCACGCGGAACAGCGGCAGGTGGGCGCAGAAGCCGAGGTAGGCGGCGAGCCGGCGCAAGGCGCGTGCGTCGAGCAGCGCCAGGCGCTTGAGCCGCGAATCGAAGTTGAAGTCGGCAGCGCACGGCGTCGCCCGGTCGCGCCGCAGCAGATCGGCCAGCGCCGCGCGGCCGCCCTCCCCCAGCCGCGCCGGCACGCGGTGGCGCGCTGGCCAGTGTGCGGGCAGCCAGCTGGGGTGCAGGTCGTGCTCGGGATGCAGGTTGAAGCGCATCACCAGGCGCACCAGGTCCATCGGGCCGGGCGCGGGCGGCGGCGCAGTGGATTCGATGGCGGCATGCATGTACGTCGGGGGCGCCCCTCAGCGCCTGAAGACCTGCCTGCGCGACCAGCTGCTCCAGTCGAGGCCCTGGCGGCGCAGCAGGCCCGGCAGCACCATCAGGCAGACCGCCGCGGCCAGCAGCAGGCCCAGCAGCAGCATCGCGGTCTGCGTGGAGAACAGGCCCAGCACCAGCGGCTGTGCGGCCGCATGGGCCGCCGGCGTGGCCACGGACCGGCGGGCCTCGAAGAGCGAGAGCGAGACCTGGTCGTGCGTCAGCCCTTCGATGCTGTGCGCCACCATGTCCTTCACCGCCGGCGCCAGCAGGCGCAGGTCGACGTCGGGCCGGTGCTTGATGAAGACCGCCGCCGACGAGGGCCGGATCTTCTCCGACAGCGGATCGTTGGCAGGGATCACCACGTGCACGCGCGCCGCCACCACGCCATCGACATTGCGCAGGGTCTGCGACAGCTCCTGCGAGACGGCATAGATGTAGCGCATGCGCTCCTCGGAGGGCGTGGACACCAGGCCCTGCTTCTGGAACACCTCGCCCATGGTGGTGTAGCGCTCGGCCGGCAGGCCCTGCGTGCGCAGCACGTCGAGCGCCTGGCCGAGGCGGCCCTGCTCGACCTCGACCTGCCAGTTGACGCCTTCGAGCTTGCTCTTGGCGGCGTCGATGCCCTCGCCCGAGAGGGCGGCGACGATCTCGTTGGCCTCCTGCTCGTTGAGGTTGGAGTACAGCGGCACCTTGCAGCCGGCCAGCGCGAAGAGCAGCAGCAAGGCGCCCAGCCAGCGAGTGCGGGTGAAGAGGACGGCGCGGTTCACGGGCCGCCTCATTGCTGGTTCTTCAGCAGCGTGCCGAACAGGCTGGTCGCGGCGCTGGCCAGGCCGGTGGAGATGTGCATCTTGGCGAACATCATGTGCGCCTCCATCGCATGGTCGGTCATCACGAACATGGTCTTGATCGGGTCCGACAGGTCGATGGATTCGAGCATGCTGTGGCGCATCTCCTCGTAGGAGCGCACGTTGCCCGAGAACTGCGCGGCCAGCGACCTGGCCGCATCGCCGATGGCGCTGGGGCCGGCCAGGGCGGGCGGCGGCGCCTGCACGCCCTGCATCATGTTGGCGAACATGCGGGTGTCGCCCGGATCGAAGCGCGGGTTGCCCGCGCCCTGCTGTAGCTGCTGCGCCGCGCCGGGCCCGGCGACTTCGGGCGGCGGCGCGCTCGCGGCGGCCGACGCGATGGGATCGGTCATGGTTCAGCTCCTGCGATGAAAAAAGGAAATGCCTGCACGAGGCCCTGCGGCCCCGTGCAGGCCCGTGCCATCAGGACGACTTCGCCGACTGGCGGATGTCGTTGCCGGTGGACTTGGCCACTTCGCCGCCGGCAGCGCTGGCACCGTTCACCGTGTGCGCGGTGGAGGCCGCACCCTGGATGCTGGTCGATGCCGCCATGCTGGCGGACATGAGGCGCGCGTTGTCGGCCGCGGCCTGGTTCATCTGCTGGATCGAGTTGTCGACAGAGCCTGCCATTTCATTTCTCCTGGTTGATGAGGGTCACTGGGGTTGAAAGCCCCGTCCGGGTAGGACGAGGCCATTCCACGCGGCGCGCAGGGTCGCTGTCGCCGCATGAAATCGGGGCGCGGGCGTGGCATGGCTTCGTGCGCGCATGCGTCACCTCGCAGGTTTTCCGTTGTTGGGCACGCCGCCGCTGAGGACCAGCCCGTCGGCGTCGATGCGCTTGAGCTCGGCGCCGGAACGCAGCACCGAGCCCTCGTAGTAGCGGTTGCCGTTGGACAGCTGGATGTGCCGCAGCCCGTTGCCGTCCTCGGTGATGCTGACCATGCGCGCGGGCAGCACGCTCTGCCAGCCTTCCCACTGCGCGCGCAGGTCGGCGTCCTTGTTGTCGGGCTGCGCCTTCTCGCGGTACTGCACCTTGTCGGAGACCAGCACGGAAGGATGCAGGTCCTCGCTCAGGCGCCGGATCTTCTGGCGCACCGAGGCGTCCTCGACCGTGCCGCTCAGCACCAGCCGGCCCTGTCCCGCGTAGGTGACGGCCACGCCGGGGTCGCCCACGTAGCGCCGCGCCTGCTCGACCATGTCCTCGGCCGAATGCACGTTGACGGCGACCTTGCTGCCGAAGGGCGCGACCGCGCGCTGCAGCGTCTCGCGGCGCTGCTTCGATTCGACGTAGCCCTTGACGCTGAACTGCCCGCCGGGCACGGCAACCACCTCGACTTCGGGAAATGGCGCGAGCGCCTTCTCCACCTCCGCCAGGTTCACGCGGCCCTGGCCCGCCGCCGAGGCGCCGCCCTCGCCGCCCACCCACAGGGCCGCCAACCCGAGCACGGCCAGCAGCGCCACGACGCCGCCGGCCCAGTAGCCCACGCGCGGCCCGCGCCCCCGCGGCGCCAGCGCGGCCGCCTGCGCAGCCGCTGCGGCATCGGGCGCGGCGGCGAACATGCGGTCCTCCTGCACGGCGGCCGGGTAGCTGCGGTCCAGCTGAAAGTCGATCTGCCCCACGCTCACGATGTCGCCGGCCACCACGCTGCGCCGCGGCTGCTGCATCTCCTCGCCGTTCAGCCGGGCCGAGGCCGTGCCCAGGCGCTGCATGGAGACGACCAGCTCGCCGACGGTGAAGACGAGGTGGCGCGGCAGCACGTCGCCGCCCGGGAGCATCACCTCGCACTCGCCGCCCGAGCCGAGCACATTCATGCCCGGCTTCAGCGCGATGGTGCGGCCCTTGACCGCGCCGCTCAGGAAGCGCAGGCACCAGCCGGCGTTGGGGGCCGGCGCGGGATCGAAGGCGGGGTCTTCGCGCATCGCAGTCAGGCTCCGGGCGCCACCGCGGGCGCCACCGACACGGGCGTCGCCCTGGGTGCCGGCGTGGGCGCCGGCGTCGAGAGAGGGCCGAGCGGCAGCACCGGCGCCGAGGCGGCGGAGCCCGGCACCACCAGGCGCGGGGTCAGCAGGTAGAAGCGCTCCATGTTGACCTGCTTCTTGTCGCTGTACTTGAAGAGGTTGCCGACGCCCGGGATGTCCTTGAGCACGGGCACGCCGGTGGTCGCGTTGGAGCGCTCCTCCGACGAGTAGCCGGCGATCAGCAGGCTCGCGCCCTCGTCCACCAGCGCCTGGGTGTTGACGGTGCGTCGGCGCACGATCGGGATGCGGTCGACGGCCTGCTGGCTGAGGTCGCCGTCGACGATGTCGATGGACATCATCACGCCGCGGCCGCTCTTCTCTTCGATGATCAGCGGCGTCACGCGCACCGCGGTGCCGGCGGTGATGCTGAACAGCCCGGCGTCCTGGAAACCGTCGACGCGCACGTAGAACTCGCTCAGGTTCTCGAGCACGGCCTCCGTGTTGTCCAGCGTCATCACCTTGGGCCGTGCGACGAAGTTGGCGTCGCCGTTGGTGGCCAGCGCGGTCACGCGGGCCAGCAGGTAGTTGCGCGCGCTGTTGCCGATGGCGGCGGTGAGCATGCCGCCGAGCGGCGTGGTGACCTGGCCCAGGCTGTTGGTGCCGCCGACCTGGCCGGACTCGGTGGTGGCGCCGTCCCAGCTCAACGGCCCGCGGTCACCGCGACCGGTCTGGAAGTCGCCGTGGCGGCCGTGCAGGCGCCAGTCGATCCCCAGGCTGCTGAGCGTGTCGGAGCTGATGTCCATGATCGTCACTTCGATCTCGATCAGCCGCGGCCGCACGTCCATGGATTCGATGAGGCGCTGGTACTGGCCCATGCGCTCGGGCGTGTCGCGCACCAGGACCGCGTTCATGCGGGTGTCGGCCTGGAACTGGGGCAGCTCGTTGCCGAAAGCGACCGGCATGCCCGCGCCCGCGGCGTCGCCGCCCACCGGCCCCATGCCCGGCATCTCGATCTTGGGCGCGTTGATCGACTCGCCGCTGCGCAGCTTGATTTGGCGGTTGGGACCGACCGAGAACGGCGCGCTCGGCCCGCGGCCGCTGCTGCTGCCCGGGGCATTGCCGTTGCGGCCGTACAGGCTGCGCAGCACGTTGGCCACGCCGGGGATGACGGTCTCCTTGCCCGAGCGGTTGATCCTGAAGTCGGCGGCCCAGGCGTACTTGAGCGGGAACAGCCGGATCTCGGCGCCGTCGGCCAGCGCGCTGCGCTGGTCGGCGAGCTTGACGGCCTGGCGCACCATCTCGACGTAGCGCTTCGGGCCCGTCACGTGCACGCTGGCATCGCTCTCGCTGATCGACAGCGGGTAGCGTTCGTCCGAAATTCGCAGCCGCACCAGCGTCTCGGCGATGCGGCTGGCGTTCTCGGGGGCGATCGGCAGCACGTCGCTGCGCGAGTCGGCCGCCAGGTCGATGTAGAGGAAGGCCCCGTCGTAATACCAGGTCAGCCCGTTGACCGCGCACACGCTGTTGAGGATGTGCTGCGCTGGCCCCGAGAACTTGCCGCTGATCACGCCGGCCACCTTGGGGTCGATCACCGCCGTGATGTTCTGGGAGGAGGCGAGCTCGCGCAGGAAGTCGGGCAGCGGCTTCTCGTTGGCGATGATTTGGAAGGGCCGCTGGTTCCAGCGCAGCTCCGCCGCCGCAGCGGGCTGCGCCGCGGCGAGCAGCAGCGCGGCCAGGCCCAGCAGCAGCCAGGCTTGCTGCGCGGCCCTGCGAATCGGCACGGCGACCATGGCCCAGCTCACGGCAATGAAGTGAGCGTGTGGAAGGCACGCTCGGCGAAGCGCATCACGTCGCGGCCCAGCCAGCCGGCGGTGGCGATGATGGCGACCATCACCGCGATCAGGCGGATCGACTGGCCGATGCTCTGGTCCTGCACCTGCGTGACCGCCTGCAGCACGGCCACCACCAGTGCCGTGACCGTGGCCACCACCACCACCGGCAGCGAGATCCAGAGCACGAGCAGCAGGCCTTCGCGGGTGATGTCCAGGATGTTCTGCGGGGTCATGGGGCTGGTGGGTTCGCTCGGTGCGCAGGGGGCGGTTCATCGATCAATGGGCTTGCGGATTGGTGACCCAGCCCACCGGCTGCAGGGCCACGTCTTCGTCGACTTCCTGGTAGGACAGCACAGGAAGCGTCGGCGCGACCGGCTCGATCAGGGTCTTGACGTAGCGGCGCACGTCGGAGGACGCGATGGCCACCACGCGGTTGGCGCTCGAGCCGAGGATGCGGCGCACCTGCTCGCGGATGTCCTGCGTCACGGCGGGGCTCAGCAGCAGCAGGTTGCCGCGCGGCGAGCGCTCGACCGCGTTCTGCACGCGCTCGAGCAGGCTGGATTCGAAAAGGATGGCCTCGAGCTGGCGCCCCGGGCCCACGTAGCGGCTGGTGATGTAGCGGCCCAGGTGGATGCGCACCAGCTCGGTCAGCGCGATCGAGTCCTGCTCCTTGGGCGCCCAGATCGCCAGGCATTCGAAGATGGCGTGCAGGTTGCGGATCGGGATGCCCTCCTGCAGCAGGCGTCGCAGCACCTCGGCGATGCGCTGCGGCGAGGCCACGCGCGCGACCTCGGCCGCGAGCTCGGGCGCATCGCGCTGCACGGAATGCAGCAGGTTCTGCACTTCCTGCAGGCCGATCAGCTCGCGCACGTTGCGGCGCACCGCGTGGTCGACGTGCAGGCCCACCACCTCCTCCGCCTCCCACGTCCGCAAGCCGGGCTGCGTGCCCTGCACCCACACCACGCGCGCGAAGGGGCCGAAGGGCTCGGCCACCTGCGCGCCGGCCGGCGGCGTGGCGGCCTCGGCCGGATCGAGCAACTGCCAGCCCGGCCTGAGCAGGCCCTCGGACACCACCACGTCGTGCACCAGCACCTGGTAGCCGTGCTCGGGCAGGCCGGCCGCGTGGGCCAGTTGCAGGCGTGGGAACACCGGACCCAGGTCGGACTCGACGGCGGTCTTGACGCCGGCGAGCTGCTGGTCCAGCGCATGGCGGTCGACCGCGCCGCGCAGCGTGTCCGACAGCCGCACGGCCAGGGGCGAGGCGATCGCATGGGCGTTCTCGCCCTCCTCCTCGGCCACGCCTTCGCGATGCGAGATCCAGCCCGGCGTGCGCCCCCGCTCGCGCAGACTGCGCATCGCCAGGCCCAGGCCGATGATCACCGCGGCCAGCAGGCCGAACACCCACTTGGGAAAGCCGGGGACCACCAGGAAGCTGGCCACTGCGAGGCCGGCGATGACGAGCGCGCGCGGATGCGCCATCAGCTGCTCGCCGATCTGGCTGGCGAGCTGCGCGTCGCGCCGCTCGCCGCTGCCCACGCGGGTGATCACGATGCCGGCCGCGATCGAGACCAGCAGCGAGGGGATCTGCGAGACCATGCCGTCGCCCACCGTCAGGATGGCGTAGCGCTGCAGCGCGCCGGAAAGGCTCATCTCGTGCATCAGCGTGCCGATGGCGATGCCCGCCAGGATGTTGACCAGCGCGATCACGATGCTCGCGATGGCATCGCCCTTGACGAACTTCATCGCGCCGTCCATGGCGCCGTGCAGCTGGCATTCCTGCTCCAGCAGCTGGCGCCGCTTCTGCGCCTGCGCCGAGGAGAGCACGCCGGCGCGCACGTCGGCGTCGATGCTCATCTGCTTGCCCGGCATCGCGTCCAGCGCGAAGCGCGCCGCCACCTCGGCCACGCGCTCCGAGCCCTTGGCGATCACGATGAACTGCACGATGGCGATGATCAGGAAGACCACGCCGCCGACCACCACGTTGTTGCCGACGATCAGCTTGCCGAAGGTGTCGATGATGTGGCCGGCATTGGCCTGAAGCAGGATCAGCTTGGTGGAAGCGATGTTGAGCGCCAGCCGGAACAGCGTGGTGAAGAGCAGCAGCGACGGAAAGGTCGAGAGCGACAGCGCCGAGGGCACGTACATCGCCACGATCAGCAGCACCAGGCTGATCGCCAGGTTGCACGCGATCAGCAGGTCCAGCAGCGGCGTCGGCAGCGGCAGCACGAACAGCGCCACCACCACCACCAGCAGGCCCGCGAGCAGCAGGTCGTTGTAGCGGCCAGCGCTCGCGAACAGGTCGCGCAGGCTGCCGCGGTACGGCTGCGGCAAGGATCGGGCGGGGCTCGCCATGGTTGTTGGTGTGTGCGTTCTGGCCTTGCGATCCGGCGCGACGCGCCGGCCTCGAACGTGAAAAAGATCACGTCGCGGCGGACTCTAAGTGGCACCCTCTGTTTACGGCAACCACGAGTTCTCGTAGGAATCCGCGGCCGTGTCGCGTGGATGGAACTACGCATTTGCGTACTACCTGCGCCCGGTCGCTTTCGCTAAGCTGCGCCGCGATGCGACAGCGGCCCGCTGCCCGCGCGGACTGTGGACAGTGACAGGACCCAGCGATTTGTTCAACGAAAGCACACATGCCCGCGCAGGCCGCTGAGCCGGTGACGGCGCTCAGCGAGGCGCGAGCGCTGCCGCGGGCGGAGCCTGCGCACGTGCGGGCACTCAACCGGCTGTATGGCACGGCACCGCCGCGCGATCTGTTGTTGGCGCGCGATGTGCGTTACCGCCTGTCCTGGCGGCACGACACCGCGCCCTTGCAGGCGGTGCGCGAAAGCTATCGCTTCAGGCTCGGCGCGCACGTGGGGCATCTGGGCCTGGATGCGCCGAGCCTGCAGGCGCTGCTCGGCGAGCGCCGGCTCGAGCTGCTGCCGCGCGAGCTGCGCTACATCCTGCTGGCCGATGCGCTGCATCCGGTCGCCGATGCGCTGGAGAAGGCGCTGCGCCTGCATTTCGAATGGCAGCCGCCGGAGGCCGGCGATGCGGCGCCGGCCTGCGATCCGGAACGCGCGGCTTTCTTCATCGCCACGGCGGCCGCGGGCGGTACGGCCTTGCGCGGCTTCGTGCAGTTCGACGACGGCGCGACGCTCGATGCGCTGGTGCCGGCCGATGCGGCCCGGCACGCGGCGCAACCGGGCGCGGCTTTCGACGCGTTGCGGCTGCCCGTCCATTTCCTGATCGGCAGCACGCCGATCCAGTTGCGCGAGATCAACAGCATCCGTCCCGGCGACATCGTCGGTATCGAGCAATGGAGCTCCTCGGGTGCGGCGATCGTGGTCACGGCCGCGCTCGGCGGGCCCGCGGGCCGGCAGCTCACGGCCTTCGCCGAGGGCTCGCGCATCACCGTTTCGCAATCCAAAGACAGCGCCATGAAGCCAGACACCCCCGCCCCCACTGCCGACGCCAGCGTCAACCTGCCGATCGACCGGCTCGATGCGCTGGAGGTGACGCTGCGCTTCGAGGTCGGCGAGTTGTCGCTCTCCCTCGGCGAACTGAAGAGCATCCGTGCCGGCCATGTGTTCGAGCTCGGCCAGCCGCTCAACCGCAGCCCGGTGCGCATCCTGGCGCACGGCAATGTGCTGGGCAAGGGTTACCTGGTCGCGGTGGGCGACCGGCTCGGTGTGCGCGTGTCGGAGTTCGCGCCCGGCGAAGTCTGAGCGAGCGGGCAGCGAAGATGCAGGGCGGACTCCCCGAACCTCTCACGCTGGTCGCGCTGATCGTCGCCTTCGGCGTCGCGCCCTTCGTGGCGCTGATGGTGACGAGCTACACCAAGCTGGTGATCGTGTTCGGCCTGCTGCGCACCGCACTCGGCCTGCAGCAGACGCCGCCGAACATGGTGCTCAACGGCATCGCGATCATCCTGTCGGTCTACATCATGGCGCCGGTCGGCATGGACGTGGGCGATGCGCTGCGCAACCGCAGCTTCGGCGCCAAGGGCGAGGGACTGAACGACATCGTGGCCGTCATCGACGCGGCCAAGGCGCCGCTGAAGGAGTTCCTGCAGAAGCACACGCACGAGCGGGAGCGGCAGTTCTTCCTGAAGTCCGCCTCCAACATCTGGCCGCAGGCGCGGGCGGAGCAGCTGCGCGCGGACGACTTCATGGTGCTGGTGCCCAGCTTCACGCTGAGCGAGCTGACCCGAGCCTTCCAGATCGGCTTCATCATCTACCTGGTGTTCGTCGTGGTCGACCTCATCGTGGCGACCGTGCTGCTGGCGCTGGGGATGTCGATGATTGCGCCGACGACGATTTCACTGCCGTTCAAGCTGTTGCTGTTCGTGATGCTGGACGGGTGGACGCGGCTGGTGCATGGGTTGGTGCTGTCGTATCGGTGAGTGGCGCTTCTCGCGTACACCGGCAAGATCAGGCGATCTCAGCCCACGCTGCCAAATCGTTCCACCAGGCTTCCTTGCGAAACGCTGGCTTCAGGTTCAAGGGCATGGTCTTCATCATCGTGGAGGCCACAGCCGCAACGGCAGGATGGGCTGACGATCCCGCAACGAATCGGGATGGAGAGAGGTCATGCTGAAGGCTCATGAGGACATAGGCCATCGCCTTGTACACCCTCCTCTGCACGACCCCATCCGTGCTCACATCCGATGCCCATTCGAGCGTACTTTTTGCCAAGGATTCACTGCTCACAACCGCGCGCATGACGTTAACCAGGTCTTGATCGGACAACAATGGTTTGTCAGCGACGCTGACGTTCAGCATCGCATTCAGGGTCTGGGGAATCCTGAGTGCAGGAAGATCCATCCTATCTCTCAAGCCACCTCGTTCAGCGTCCAGGGCGGCGTCTTCGATGGCTTTGATTGAGAGAGTCGAATAGATCCCAAAACCGAATTGATGCTGATAAGCCGATTCATCCTGGCAGGGAATCAGCAGCAGCCTCCAGCCCGAGCGCCATTGGTGCAAAAGCTGGGTGCATTCAGTGAGTTGATCTGCATCGAATCCGACGTTCACCAATCCCTTGATCAATGTGTGAACACTCGGGGTCGGCCTGAGGCTGCTTAGCAACCACTTGGGATCGATCGAAAACAACTCCGCGGACCGAAGGTCGACACGGTGCGCGAGTGCCTTGAACAGCGAGGCGACCGTAGCGGCATTGAGCTCCCCGTGCCGAATGTAGTCCTCCACGGCTTGCGCGACCAAACGCTGGCCCAGCCCCGTCCTCAGCACGAAGTCAAGCTCGATGGAATGATCCGCATCGCAGAGCGTCGGCAGCAGTACGCGCATTTGACTACGCAGGCTCTCGCGGGTGCCTTTCAACTCTTCGGTCAGCGAGTAGATCCTTGCAGCGGCTTCGGCGCCATGCGGAAGGCCGCCCTTCAAATGATCGATGACGATCTTCATCACCGCTGAAGCCGGTAGCTCCGACGCTCCGATCTCCTTGAGAAGGACGGACTTGAGATCAACGCGATCAGCGACTTCCGTGAACAGTGAGGCGACTATGGCGCTGCTGTAGTGCCCTTTCAAAAGGCAGTCAACCACGGCCTGTGCAACCAGCTCCTTGCCTTGGTCTGCAATCAGAATGAAGTCCAGCACAAAGGAATGATCGGCATCACAGAGCGTCGGCAGCGCCTTGATCATTTGGCTGCGCGGATCACCATTGCTCGCGATCCCAAGGTTTTCAAGCAGCATCTGGAACTGTCCAGGGTCGGAACCAATTCTTTCACTGACCGGAAACTCGCTTTCCAGAACGTAGACTCGCTCATCTTTGACCTTTTGGATGACGGGCTCCGAAAGTTCGTCGTATGCGTAGGTACGGAAACCCTTGTTCGTCGAGCCACAACCCAGCCTTGCAGCCTTGCTCAAGTCCCCCTTGTCCATGGCATCCAGAAAGTCAAGGAACTCCTTGACCTCTGGAATCGGCGGCGCAGCTCCCGGCGGGTGATGCAGGCTCGTGTTGAAGTTCTGCGAAACAACTTCTTGTTCCTTGACGACGCGCGCGACTTCGTCATCTTTCAGGCCAACAGGGATGCTCTTGAACAACTGCGGAGTGAGTACCGGAAGCAAGGCTCTGTATTGCAGTTCCTTCAGTATGCTGCCAGCTACCGGATCGGAGACCCCCTTCGGGTTCAGAGCGGGCCAGATGGTGCATTTCATCGCCACTGCTCGCGGGAGATCGACTTCCCCGAGAGCGTCGGCCGTCGATAGAAGTGAGTCAAGTTCCGTCAGGATCGCAGCAGGGTCGGGCAACCTCATGATCCGTTCCACCGTCAGGCGCACAGCTTCGACAACGACGTCCTTGTGCAAGCCTTCGACCATCTCCGCGGTCAGCGGCGGGAAAAGCTCCATCAAGCTCACGCCGGTCTCGAGCGAACAAAACGACAGTGTCTTCAGGAATCGGGGGAAATCCTGGCAACGCAGCGCATCGCGGCCTGCCACCTGCAATGCCCGGTTCATGGCTCCGCGCACTTCCGTATCGTCACTGATCGCCAACGCCCTGATGTGATTGGAACTCAGCTTCGAAAGAAGGGCCACCCGCTCGGACGGCTTGACCATGCGGATCAGCGTGCATGCCGCTTTGAGTTGGTTCACCTCGGGGCCGTTCGGGTCTACGAGGATATTGATGGCGTTGGTGATGGAATCGAGCGCTTTCTCTCCGAGCTTCGATATCGCGACGATGCTGCCGTCGTCCCGGAAATCCAGGCCTGCGATGTCTTGCAGACTTGCAGACACCTGTGCACTTCTTTGAATCGATCGCCGAAGTCCTGAATCCACAAAGTCGGAGGTGGCGCGCGCCGGCCTTTCATTTCTCTGCTGGCCTGACCTCGACTGATCTCCAGCCGCCGAATTGGCCTTGGCGAACCGGCGGGGCCCGGCTGTTTGGCCTTGGACAGCGGTGTCGATTCGACTCGCGCCGCAGGTGGCTTGTGAAGTAGATGTTTGATTTTGAAAAGAAGCTTCATGGTGATCGCGCGTCTGAAGTGGGCGCATTGCGCCGCAAGCAGCGAGTCCAGGATGTGCCGATTGCCCTGAATGCATCCGCGCCACCGCGTGCCGCGGTGATTGCTGTGCCTCCTGATCGTCTTGCTGTCTCACTATGAGTGACTGCTTTGTCGCCCTCGTTCCTTGGTGAAGAGCGAGCGCTCTACACGCGCTGATTCGCCCCTTCCCTGTGCTGCACGCAGCAGTGAGATCGGCGCAAACTCGCATTGCTCAAACAATGCGCGACGCTTGTTGCATGCCGGCGCACCCGGCCGGCCCAGGGCATGCCGCGTGCCTGCGTGGGTAGGTCCGGTGCCGTGGGTAGGTCCGGTGCCGTGGGTAGGTCCGGTGCCCTCACCCCAGCCCTCCCAGGAAGGGGGAGCAAGTCGGGGGAAGGGACATCGCGCTTCCGTTGAGGGCAGGCGGTATTGCTCCCTCCCCCTTTGGGGAGGGCTGGGGCGGGGGCACCGGCCCTCCGAGTGCACGCATCGCCCGCACACCCCCAAGCCCGGCATGCGGTGCGGGTCGGGCGATCCCCTCTGCGGCGCCGAGGAGCGCAGCCTTTCGCGGATCAGGGCTCGCGACTGTTTGAGCGAAGCGAGTTCGAGCGAGACCCCGCGAAAGGCGAGCACCGCAGGGAAGTCGCGAAGCGACCGCCGCAGTGGGGTCGCTCGGCCCGCACCGCATGTCGGGCGTGCTACCAGGGGGTACGCCACTCGAGCACGCAGCGAGTCGTCGACGCGAATTCGGACGACATCCCGATCGTCCATCGCGGCGCAGGCAGGCGCAGCCTGCAGCGAATCAGCTCACACCGAGACCAGCGTCTCGAACCCACCCCAGAACATGCGCTTGCCGTCGAACGGCAAGGTCTTGGGGTCCATCATGTCCGCCAGGCGCGGATCGCTCATCACCTTGGCATTGACCTCGTCGCGGTGCGCGCGCGATTCGTACACGATGTACGAGAAGACGACGAGCTCGTCGTCCTTCAGGTTGACGGCCTGCGGGAAGGACGTCAGCTCGCCGGACTTGACATCGTCGGCCACGCACTCGCGGTACTCGAGGGCGCCGTGCTCGCGCCAGATCGTGCCCGCCTTGGTGGCCATCTCGCGGTACTGCTCGATGTTGCGCTTGGGGACCGGAAGAACATACCCGTCGACATAAGCCATGCAGATCTCCTTGGGTTGGGGCAAACGCGGCAAAGGCAAAGGCCTGCCTCAGGACAGCGTAGTGCGCCCCGGCCCGATGGCAAGTGCGGAAACAGAACCCCTGACGTCACGTCGCCCTTGTCCCACCTTCCGCGGAAATGTCCCCGCCGAAGGTGGACAAGCTTGTGGAAAACTGCAGGAGCAACTTCGCGAAGCCTTGTCCCGCAAGGCCTGCCACCGGATTGCCTGTTGAAGAAGCAGCGGGTTACAACCGAATGCAACAGGTACAACGAAGGTTTACTTTTCGCGCAGCCACGCCTCGGCGCAGGCTTCGAACAGGGGGATGTTCTGGTCGACCTCATCGTGCAGGAAACGGCGCGCGCCCTCCCGGGCGTGGCCATCGAGGGCCAGCCAGGCCTCCCACAGGCGGCTGTCGGCGGGCGGCGGCGTGGCCTCCCAGACGAGCGCGGCGATCGGCAGCGTTTCCGCCGGCGGCAGGTCCGACCAGATGATTCCGAGCTTCGACAGCAGGCCCGGCTGTTCGCCGAGCTCGATGCCGGTGCGGATCTGGCCATCCTCTTCCACGATCACCGGGCTGAGCCCGCCGGAGAGGATGACGCTCAGCAACTCGGCCGGACTTGCATGCCGGATCCATTCATCGGCGCGCCGCGCCAGCTGGGCGCCGAGGTCGGCTTTGGTCGGTTGCGCATGCACGGGGCCGTAGTCGCGCCGCGCCGCTTCGGGCGTTGCGTAGGCTTGATTCAGCATCCGATCAGTGTCACCAAAGCAGGCGCACTGTCTGCCAGCGCAGGCCTACGCGGGCGCCCTCCCGAGTCCGACCTGGCCCCTGGGGGCGCGCGGCGTGCTCAGTCCGCGCCGCGCAGCTGGGCGCGCAGTCGCGCGCCGATCTCGGGCCGCTCCAGGAAGGGATCGGCCGGGTTGGTGAGGGAAACGATGTTCTCCATGCGGCTCCTCACGTTGCCCAGCGCCCGGGGGTGGCTGAATACGTAGAACTGGTTGGCGCTGATCGCCTCGAACACCTTGTGCGCCACCTCGGCGGCCGTGATCTTGCCGCTGCTCACCGCCTTGTTGCTCATGGCCTGGCCGATGAGCTGGCTCTTGGTGGGCTGGTCGGCGGCCAGCGCGCCGGGCCGGTTGCGCTCGCTGCTGGTGATGCCGGTGGGCACGAAGTACGGGCACAGCAGGCTCGCGCCGACCTGGTCGGTGATGAGCTTCAGGTCCTGGTAGAGCGTCTCGGTGAGGCTCACGACCGCGGCCTTGGCGGTGTTGTAGATGCCCATGTTGGGTGGCGTCAGCAGGCCCGCCATGCTGGCGGTGTTGACGATGTGGCCGCGATAGGCCGGGTCTTTCGCGGCTGCCTCGAGCATCATCGGCGTGAACAGGCGCACGCCGTGGATCACGCCCCAGAGGTCGACGCCGAGCACCCATTCCCAATCGGCGACGGTGTTCTCCCACACCAGGCCGCCCGCGCCCACGCCTGCGTTGTTGAACACGAAGTGCGGCGCGCCGAAGCGCTCCTTGACGTCTCTTGCAAGCTGTTCCATCTGGCCCGCATCGGCCACATCGACCTTGCGCGCCAGCACCTGGGCGCCGGCGGCTTCCATTTCTGCGCGCGCCTTGTCCAGCGCGTCCTGCTGCACGTCGACCAGCACCAGGTTCATGCCGCGCGCCGCGCCGATGCGCGCGCATTCGAGGCCGAAGCCGGAGCCGGCGCCGGTGAGAACGGCGGTGGTGCCTTGGAAGTCCTGGATCATGGGAGTCCTTGTCAAAAAACGAAGCTCAGCCTTCAACCTTGCGCAGCGTGTACCCGATGCGCGGAAAGTGCACATGCACCGTACCGGCCCGCGGGTCGGTGCGGCGCAGCGTGTAGTGCGTGCGGGTCGCGGCCATGAGTTCGCCCTCGGTGGGCTCGGGGCCGAAGCTCTCGGCAGCGACCGTGACGCGCGTGCCCAGCGGTATGCCGTGATCATCCTGGAAGGTGCTGTCGGACAGCAGCGTGTGCGGCATGCTGGCGGCGGCCACGGCGATGGACTGCGCCGCGTCGAAGGTTTCCATGGCGCCGTGGCCGATGGCGGCCATGCGGTCCATCCAGTCGGTCACCGCGGGCGTGATCTGCAGAATGCCGGCCATCGAGGGCGTGCGCTTGCGGGTGAACCACAGCGGGTGGTAGCAGGCGAAGTCGGCCGCAGTGGGGTACGCGCCCACCAGGTAGTCGGTGTTGTCCAGCATGTCGGACATGCGCCGCAGGTAGGACTTGTAGGCCGCAGCTGCATCGCCGGGACGGTGCCGCGTCATGTTGACGGCCATGGCCTTGCGGTCTTCGCTGAAAGCCTTCGCCATCTCGGGCGGCGTGTTGGCGAACAGGTCGGCCGTGCCCTTGCCGCTGAAGCTGTAGGCCATCGAGACCCAGAAGAGGATGGTGTCGCCCCATTGGGCGACCACGCGCTCCAGCCCCTTGCCCGGCTCGGGGTACAGCGACGGCAACGGCGCGACATGCTCCAGCACGTCGCAGATGAGCGCGGTGTCGCAGTAGATGTCGGCGCCGATCTGCAGCACCGGCGTGCGGCGATAGCCGCCGGTGAGCGCGATCAGGTCAGGCTTGGGCGCGATCTGCGGAATGATCACGGACTTCCAGGCCAGCTTCTTGTAGCCGAGCACGAGGCGCACCTTCTCGGAGAAGGGCGAGGTGGCGTAGTGGTGGAGGATCAGGTCAGGCATGTTCTTGCTTTCTTGCGGCGCTCACTGCGGCATGGCGCGCGCGATGACGCCATCGAAATCGGTGCCGGCGCCCAGGGTGCCGAAGGCCTGGCCCCATTCGCCGCCGAGGCGGGAGGCACAGAAGGCGGCGGCCACCGCCGGCGGTGCGGTCTGCACCAGCAGCGCGGCCTGCACGGCCAGCGCCACGTCCTGTGCGAGTCGGCGCGCCTCGGTCTCGGTGGCCATGGCCTCGATGCGGGCGGGCAGCGCGTCGGCCAGGCGGTCGAGTGCGGCGTCGCTGCCGCGCGCGGGCGCGAGCTCCTGCGCCAGCGCGGCGATGGCGTCGCCCTTGCGCAGGCCGCGCAGCAGGTCGAGCGCCATGATGTTGCCGGCGCCTTCCCAGATCGAGTTGAGCGGCATCTCGCGGTAGATGCGCGCCATCACGCCCTCGCCGCCCTCCTCCACGTAGCCGTTCCCGCCGAGGCATTCCATCGCCTCCTGCGCGAAGTGGCTGCCCCGCTTGCAGATCCAGAACTTGGCGACCGGCGTGAGCAGGCGCGCCATCAGGCGCTCGTGCGCGTCCTGCGGATGGTCGAAGGCGCGCGCCAGGCGGATCGCCAGCGCGGTGGCCGCTTCGCTTTCGAGGGCGAGGTCGGCCAGCACGTTCTTCATCAGCGGCTGTTCGACGAGCGGCTTGCCGAAGGCCTGCCGCTGCGAGGTGTGGTTCAGCGCGAGGCTGAGCGCCTGGCGCATCAGGCCGCTGGTGCCCAGGGCGCAGTCCAGGCGCGTCATGGTGCCCATCTCGAGGATCTGCGGCACGCCGCGGCCCTCCTCGCCCACCAGCCAGGCGCTGGCGCCGTGGAACTCGACCTCGGAACTGGCGTTGGCCTTGTTGCCCAGCTTGTCCTTCAGGCGCTGGATGCGGATCGCGTTGCGGCTGCCGTCGTCCAGCACGCGCGGCAGGAAGAAGCAGCTGAGGCCGGCCGGCGCCTGCGCCAGCACGAGAAAGGCGTCGCACATCGGCGCCGAGAAGAACCACTTGTGGCCGGTGATCTCGTAGCGCTCGCCCCAGGCGTCGCTGCCGACGCGCACGGCGCGGCTGGTGTTGGCGCGGACGTCGGAACCGCCCTGCTTCTCGGTCATGCCCATGCCCATGGTCACGCCCGGCTTGTCGCGCCAGGGCTTGAGCGCGGGGTCGTACCAGAGGCTCGCGAGCTTGGGACCCCAGTGCGCGTGGATGGCCGTGTTGCCGCGCAGGGCAGGCGTGACGGCGTAGCTCATGGAGACGGGACAGAGGATGGAGGGTTCGAGCTCGGTGAAGAGCATGAAGCCGGCGGCGCGCTGCACGTGGGGCGAAGCCGATTCGCCGGTCCATGGCGTGCCATGCAATCCCGCCCCCACCGCCGCCTTCATCAGCACGTGGTAGCTCGGATGAAACTCGACCTCGTCGATGCGCCGCCCGAATCGATCGTGCGTGTGCAGCACCGGCAGGTTCGTGTTGGCCAGCCGCGCATGGAGCTGCATCTCGGCCGAGCCGAGCACACCGCCCAGGTGCTCGAGCGGCGCCAGCTGCAGCTGCGGCGCGTTGAACTTCAGCGCATCGCGCAAGGCCTTGTTGGTCAGGAACAGGTTGTAGTCCGCCAGCGGCGCCGGCTGGTTGAAGACCTCGTGCGTCGTGTCCATCATGGCCTCCTTGCGCGGATCGAGCCCGGGTCGACTAGATCAGCTTGACCAGTTGCTTGCCGAAGTTCCTGCCCTTGAGCAGGCCGAGGAAGGCCTCGGGCGCCGACTCGATGCCTTGCGCGATCGACTCGCGCGGCCTGAGCTTGCCGCTGGCGACCAGCTGCCCCAGCTCGGCCAGCGCCTCGGGCCAGACTTCCATGTGCTCGCTGACGATGAAGCCCTCGAGCCTGATCCGGTTGATGAGGAACAGCGCCGGGTTGGCCAGCGGCAGCGGCTGCCCGTCGTAACCGGCGATCATGCCGCACAGCGCGATGCGCGCGAAGGCATTGGCGCGCAGCAGCACCGCGTCGAAGATGTAGCCGCCGACGTTCTCGAAGTAGCCGTCGATGCCATCGGGGCAGGCTTCCTTCAGCGCGGCGCTCATGCTCTTCACGTCGGGATGCTGCTTGTAGTCGATGCAGGCGTCGAAGCCCAGCTCGTCCTTCACGTACTTGCACTTGTCGGCACCGCCCGCGATGCCGACGACCCGGCAGCCGCGCGCCTTGGCCAGCGCACCGAAGGCGCTGCCCACCGCGCCGCTGGCGGCGGTGACCACCAGGGTCTCGCCGGCTTTGGGATTGATGATCTTCACCAGCCCGTACCAGGCCGTCACGCCCGGCATGCCGACCGCGCCGAGGTAGTGCGACAGCGGCACATGGGTGGTGTCGACCTTCTTCAGGGCGCCGGGCTGCGTGGCATCGACTACGCTGTATTCCTGCCACCCGCCGAAGCCGACTACCTTGTCGCCCACCGCGAATTTCGGGTGCCGGCTCTCGACCACCTCGCCGGCGGTGCCGCCCTGCATCACCTGGCCCAGGGGCTGCGGCTGGGCATAGCTCTTGGCGTCGTTCATGCGGCCGCGCATGTACGGGTCCAGGCTCATGTAGTGGTGGCGCACCAGGACCTGGTTCTCCTTCAGCGGCGGGGTCTCGACGCTGACGAGCTTGAAGTTGGAGGCGACGGCTTCGCCGTCGGGCCGGTTGTCGAGCAGTTGCTGACGGTTGGTAGGCATGTTAACTCTCGCTCAGTCTGTGGATGGCGGCCGCATGGCATTCGCACTGCCAGGGCCGGTGGGAAGGCGCCGCTTCACGTACTTGAAGGTGCCGGTCGCGTGGGCGCAGACGCGCTCCTGTTCATCGTAGATCGTGGCCTCGGTGAAGGCCAGCGTGGCGGTGCGGTGGATCAGCCGTCCGCGCGCATGCAGCGGGCCGATCGAGGGTTGCATGAAGCTGGTCTTCATCTCGATGGTGACCACGCCGATCTCGGGCGTCTGGCTGCGCGCCGCGGCCGCCATGGTGATGTCCAGCAGCGTCATGCAGGCACCCCCGTGGGTCACGTCGAAGGTGTTGAGATGCTCGGGTTTCGCCGTGTAGCGGATCTCGGATTCGCCGCCCTCGAACCGGGTGAGCTCGAAGCCGAGGTGGCGCGCGAAGGGGATCTGGCTCGTGTACGAGCGGACGTTGATGTCGTCGGACCCGGATGCCATGTCAGCGTCCGCCCGGCCGCCCGAAGGGCGCTGAGCGCCCCCTGGGGGGGCAGCAATACACGAAGTGATGAGCGTGGGGGCTTTTCATCTCAGGCCCCGAGGACCACGCTCACGCCGCCGTCGACCGCCAGCCACTGGCCGGTGATGTGCTTGCCGGCGTCGCTGGCGTACAGCAGCGTGATGCCCTTGAGGTCTTCGTCGTCGCCTAGCCGGCCGAGCGGCGCATGCGAGGCCATCTTTTCCTCGCCCATGGACTTGATCAGCCCGGCCGCCATCTTGGTCATGAAGAAGCCCGGGCAGATCGCGTTGACGTTGATGTTGTAGCGGCCCCATTCGGCCGCGAGCGTGTGGGTGAAGCCGATCACCGCGCTCTTGGAGGTGTTGTAGGCCAGGGTGCGCATCTCGGGCGGGTTGCCGTTCAGGCCGGCGATGGAGGCGATGTTGATGATGCGCCCGCTCTTCTTCGGGATCATGTAGCCGCGCGCGACTTGCTGGGCGAGGATGAAGTAGCCGCGGACGTTGAGGTTCATGACCTTGTCCCAGGCCTCCACCGGATGGTCCTCGGCCGCCGCGCCCCAGCTGGCGCCCGCGTTGTTGACCAGGATGTCGATCGCGCCCATGCGCTCCAGCGTCTGGTCGGCGAGGCGGCGCGTGTCTTCTTCCTTCGAGCAGTCGGCAGCGATCCAGCGGGCGTCGATGCCGGCCGCCTGCAGCTCGGCCGCGGCCTGTTCCAGGTCCTCGGCCTTGCGCGAGCTCAGCATGACTCTGGCGCCGGCCTCACCGAGGGCATGGGCCATCTGCAGGCCCAGGCCGCGGGAGCCGCCGGTGATCAGCGCGGTCTTGCCGCTCAGGTCGAACAGCTTCTGGATGCTTCGTGCGCTCATGGAATCTTCTCCGGGGTCAGGGGGTTTGATAGTCGAGGACGCTGCGCGATTCGCGCAGCGTGCCGAGCACCGCAGACACTTCGACGTGCTGCGGGTGTTCCAGGTAGGCCTGCAGCGCGGCCGGGTCGTCGAAGGCCGAGCACAGCACCACGTCGCAGTTGGCCTCGAGGCCGGGCGTGCGCACGGCGACCTCGAACTGGCGCATGCCGGGCACCAGGCCCTGGCAGCTGTCGAGCTTCTGCTTGAAGAGCTGCGCCTTGGCCGGGTCCTTCAGCTTCCACATGACGATGTGCTTGATCATGGCTTGAGCCTCGAACGAACGTAGATGAGAACGACGCCAGCCACGGCCAGCAACACGCCGGGCATGGCCAGCGACCAGCCCAGCGCCTCGCTGGCGCGGCCGGTCGCGATGCCGAGGATGAGCAGGAACAGGCCGCCGTAGATCAGGGTCCAGATCCACTTCTCGAGCCTCGCATGGGGGTTGGGGTCGGTGGCGCTCATCAGAAGGCTTCCTCGGGCAGGGTTGCGCAGGTCGGGTCGCGGCGCTCCACCACCTGGAGCCAGGCGCCGATCTTGGGCAATTCATAGTGAAAGAAATAGTCGGTGGCGCCGACGCGCCCGGCCGTCGCCGCAAGGGCCCTGGCGGCATCGGCGCGCAGGGCGTGCTCGGCGACGTCGAGCCAGATCCAGGCCAGCACCGTGTGGCCGAAGGCCTGCATGTAGGGCACGGCATTGGCCAGCGCTTCCTGCGGGTTGCCGGTGGCCCAGGCCGCACGGGTGGCGCTGCCGATGTGCTGCAGGGCTTCGGCGAGCGCGTTGGCATGCCCCGCCAGCGCGGGCACGCCCGTGGCGCGGGCGATGGTGTCGGTCATGCGCGCGGCCAGCAGCTGCAGGCCGCGGCCGTCTTCCATCAGCACCTTGCGGCCCAGCAGGTCCGCGGCCTGGATGCCGTGCGTGCCCTCGTGGATCATGTTGAGGCGGTTGTCGCGCCAGTACTGTTCCACCGGAAAGTCGCGCGTGTAGCCGTAGCCGCCGTGCACCTGGATCGCGAGCGAGTTGGCTTCCAGGCACCATTCGCTGGGCCAGCTCTTGGCGATGGGCGTCAGCACCTCGAGCAGCAGGCGCGCGTCGTCGGCGGCCTCGGCGTCGCCGGTCTTCTGCTCGTCGACCAGGCGCGCGCAGTAGAGCTCCAGCGCCAGTGCGCCTTCGCAATAGGACTTCTGCGCCAGCAGCATGCGGCGCACGTCGGCGTGCTCGATGATGCGCACCTGCGGCTTCGCGGCGTCCTTGCCGGCCGGGCCGGCGGGGCGGCCCTGCGGGCGGTTCTTCGCGTAGTCCAGCGAGGCCTCGTAGCCCGCCATGCCAAGCATGGCGGCCGCGGTGCCGACGCCGATGCGCGCCTCGTTCATCATGTGGAACATGCAGTGCAGGCCCTTGCCGGGCTGGCCCACCAGGTAGCCGATCGCGCCGGCCTTGCCGTCCACCGGGAACTTGCCCTCGCCGAAGTTGAGCAGCGTGTTGGTGGTGCCGCGCCAGCCGAGCTTGTGGTTGAGCCCGGCCAGCGCCACATCGTTGCGCTGGCCGGTGAGCCGCCCTTCCGTGTCGACCAGCTTCTTCGGCACGATGAACAGCGAGATGCCGCGCGTACCCGGGACCAGCTTGCCGTTCTCGTCCGGGATCTTGGCGAGCACGATATGAACGATGTTCTCCGTCAGCTCGTGGTCACCGGCCGAGATCCACATCTTGTTGCCGGTGAGCCGGTAGCGCGGGCCCAGCGGATCGTCCTGGTAGTCGGGCCCGTCCGGCACGGCGCGGGTTGCGACGTCGCTGAGGCTGGAACCCGCCTGCGGCTCCGACAGGCACATGGTGCCTGCCCACCGGCCCGCGAACTCGTTGCGGGCGAACACCGCCTGCTGCATCGGCGTGCCATGCACCATCAGCAGGTTGGCATTGCCGCTGGTCAGCATGTTGGAACCGATGCTGACCGAGGCCATCGCGAAGAAGCTGTTGGCCGCCGCCTGCAGCGTGTACGGCAGCTGCATGCCGCCGATTTCGTAGTCCTGCGCGGCGCTCAGCATGCCCGATTCGACGAAGGCCTTGTGCGCGTCGTGCGTTGCTTGCGGCAGGACGACCTTCTCGCCGTCGAAGTGCGGCTCCTGCGTGTCGACGGTGCGGTTGTACGGCGCGTATTTCTCGCGTGCGATGCGCTCGCAGGTGTCGAGCACGGCGTCGAAGGTCTCGCGCGAGTGGTCGGCAAAGCGCGCGCGCTCGTTGAGCGACTCGGCGCGGAGCCAGTCGTAGAGGAGGAAGTCGAGGGTGGGACGGAGGCTCATGGGTGACTTTCAGTTCGGGAACCGAGCGCAGAAGCCGCAACGATCACGCAAAGGTCGCAGACCAGGACATCTTCTGCGAAACCTCGGCGCCTTCTGCGTTCGGAGGTCCGACTTCACAGAACCTCGAACACCCCCGCCGCGCCCATGCCCCCGCCGATGCACATCGTCACCACGACCTTCTTGGCGCCGCGGCGCTTGCCCTCGATCAGCGCGTGGCCGGTCAGGCGCTGGCCGCTCACGCCGTAGGGATGGCCGACCGCGATGGCGCCGCCGTTGACGTTCAGGCGGTCGCCGGGAATGCCCAGCTTGTCGCGGCAGTAGATCACCTGCACGGCGAAAGCCTCGTTGAGTTCCCACAGGTCGATGTCGTCGATCTTCAGGCCCAGGCGCTTGAGCACCTTGGGGATGGCGAACACGGGACCGATGCCCATCTCGTCAGGCTCGCAGCCCGCGACGGCGAAGCCGAGGAAGCGGCCCAGCGGCTTGAGACCCTTCTTTTCGGCGTACGTTTCCTCCATCACCACGCAGGCGCCGCCGCCGTCGGAGAACTGGCTGGCGTTGCCGGCCGAGATCAGCCCGCCGGGAATGGCCGGGCGGATGCCGCTGATGCCTTCCTTGGTGGTGCCGGCGCGGATGCCCTCGTCGTTCTCCACGGTGACTTCCTTGGTGCGCAGGCCCAGCACCGGGTCGGCCACGCCGGCCACCACGGTGATCGGGGCGATCTCGTCCTTGAACAGCCCCTTTTCGAGCGCGGCCGCGGCCTTCTGCTGGCTGGCGGCGCCGTACTCGTCCATGGCATCGCGGCCGATGTCGTAGCGCTTGGCCACCTGCTCGGCCGTCTGCAGCATGTTCCAGTAGATCTCGGGCTTGTGCTTGACCAGCCAGGGGTCGGCCAGCATGTGCTTGTTCATTTCGTTCTGCACGCAGGAGATGCTCTCCACGCCGCCGGCCACGTAGACCTCGCCCTCGCCTGCCACGATGCGCTGCGCCGCGGTGGCGATGGTCTGCAGGCCCGAGGAGCAGAAGCGGTTGATGGTCATGCCCGAGGTGGTGATGGGCAGGCCGGCGCGCAGCGCGATCTGGCGCGCGATGTTGGCGCCGGTCGCGCCCTCGGGGTTGGCGCAGCCCATGATGACGTCGTCGACCTCCGCGGCATCGATGCCGGCGCGCGCCACGGCGTGCTGCACGGCGTGGCCGCCCAGGGTGGCGCCATGCGTCATGTTGAAGGCGCCCTTCCAGCTCTTGGCGAGCGGCGTGCGGGCGGTGGAGACGATGACGGCGCGGGTCATGGTGAGGTCCTTTGAAGAAAGAAGAGGATTACTGGGGCTGCGCGGTGTTGCGCAGCAGCTGGTGATAGAACCGGATCATCTCGGCGTAGTTGGCGATCGAGATGCGCTCGTTGGTGCCGTGGAAGCGCGACAGGTCCTCGGGGCGCGCGCGGACCGGGGAGAAGCGGTAGACCGCATCGCTCACGGTCGAGAAATGGCGCGAATCGGTGGCGGCGATCATCAGGCCGGGCGCCACGATCGCCTCCGGGAACACCTGGCGCACCGACTGGGCGATGGTGCGGTAGCCCAGGCTTTCGACAGGAGAGATCGGCGAAGGCTCCGAGTTGCCGGGGTACGGCTTGATGACGATGGCGTCATCGGCAATGGTCTTGCGGATGTGCGCTTCCACCGAGGCCAGCGTGTCGCCCGGCAGCACGCGGAAGTTGACGGCGGCCTCGGCACGGCCGGGCAGCACGTTGTCCTTGTTGCCGGCGCGCACGATGGTCAGTGCGGTGGTCGTGCGCAGCATCGCGTTGCTGCTCGGCCCCTTCTCCAGCTGGGCCTGCACCAGCGGCCGGAACAGCCACAGGTTGGACAGTGCGAAGCGGTTGAAGCCGCTCATCTCGGGCGCCAGCGTGGCGAACATTTCGCCCGCGACCCCGCTGATGGCGGCAGGCATCGGGTTGGCTTCGAGCCGCGCGAGCGCGGCGCTCATGCTGCCGATGGCCGTGCGCGAAGGCGGCATCGACGAATGGCCCGGCGGCTGGTCCAGCGACAGGAAGAAAGTGCCGTAGCCCTTCTCGGCCAGGCCGATCAGCGCGGCCGGCTTGTCCAGACCGGAAAGCACGCCCTCGGTGACCAGCAGCCCCTCGTCGAGCACCCATTCGAGCCGGATGCCGCGCGACTTCAGCAGTTCGGCGATCACCTTCGCGCCGCGCTGGCCGCTGACTTCCTCGTCGTCGCCGGCGACCAGGTAGATGGTCTGCCGCGGCTGGAAGCCCTGGGCCAGCAGCATCTCGATGGCCTCCATCTGGGCCAGCAGGTTGCCCTTGTCGTCCCAGGTGCCGCGGCCCCAGACGAAGCCGTCCTTGATCTGGCCGCTGAAGGGATCGGCGGACCAGGCCTTCTCGGTGCCCGGCGCGATGGGCACCACGTCCTGGTGCGCCATCAACGCGATGGGCTTGGCGGATGGATCGCTGCCGGTCCAGGTGTAGAGCAGCGCGTTGTCGCCGACCACCTCCTTCTTCAGCGAGGCATGCAGCTTGGGAAACTGCTGCGCCAGGTAGGCGTGGAGCTTCTTGAATTCCTCGCCGTTGGACTGCAGGCCTTCCATGCCCGAGACGGTGCGGATCGGAATGGCGCCCGCCAGCCGGCCGGCCGCTGCCTTTTCGTCGACTTCCAGCCGCGGAGCGGGCGCCACCTGCAATTGCAGCGAGGGCCGGCGCCAGGTATTGCCCGCGATCAGCACCGCCAGCACGGCCACGGCCAGCAACAGCGCCCACGACACCCGTTTGACCATGGCCTGCCCTCGCCCGCTTTCGTCAGCCGAACTGCTTGCCTTCGGCCACCAGCTTCCGGATCAGCGGCGCGGGCTGCCAGAAGCTCGCATCGTCGTGCGGATTGCGGGCGAAGCGCTTCATCGCCTCGGCCACGTTGTAGAGGCCCACCTGGTTGGCGTAATGCATCGGGCCGCCGCGCCAGATCGGGAAGCCGTAGCCGGTGAGGTACACCATGTCGATATCGCCGGACTTGGAAGCGATCCCGTCCTCGAGGATGTGCGCCCCCTCGTTGACCAGCGCGTAGACCAGGCGCTGCACGATCTCTTCGTCGGAGATCTTGCGCGGCGTGATGCCAAGCTCCTTGCGGTGGTCCTCGATCATCTTGTTGACCAGCTCCGACGGGATCGCATCGCGCTTGCCCGCCTGGTAGTCGTACCATCCGGCCCCGGTCTTCTGGCCGAAGCGGCCGAGTTCGCAGAGCTTGTCCGCCGTGCGGCTGTACTTCATGTCGGGATGCTCGACGGCGCGGCGCTTGCGGATGGCCCACCCGATGTCGTTGCCGGCCAGGTCGCCCATGCGGAACGGACCCATGGCGAAGCCGAACTTCTCGATGGCCTTGTCCACCTGCTGCGGTGTGGCGCCTTCGTCGAGCAGGAAGCCGGCCTGGCGCGAGTACTGCTCGATCATGCGGTTGCCGATGAAGCCGTCGCACACGCCCGAGACCACCGCCGTCTTCTTGATCTTCTTGGCGACGCCCATGACGGTGGCGAGCACGTCCTTGGCGGTCTCCTTGCCGCGCACCACTTCCAGCAGCTTCATCACGTTGGCCGGGCTGAAGAAGTGCATGCCGACCACGTCCTGCGGGCGCTGGGTGAAGGCCGCGATCTTGTCGACGTCGAGCGTGGAGGTGTTGGATGCCAGGATGGCGCCGGGCTTGGCGACGCGGTCCAGCTCTTTGAACACCTTCTCCTTGACGCCCAGTTCCTCGAACACCGCCTCGATGATGAGGTCGGCGTCCTTCAGGTCGTTGTAATCCAGCGTGGTGGACAGCAGCGCCATGCGCTGTTCGTACTTGTCGGCCTTGAGCTTGCCCTTCTTGACCTGGGCCTCGTAGTTCTTGCGGATGGTGGCGATGCCGCGGTCGAGCGCCTCCTGCTTCATCTCGAGGATCTTGACGGGGATGCCCGCGTTCAAGAAGTTCATCGAGATGCCGCCGCCCATGGTGCCGGCGCCGATCACGCCCACCGACTTGATGGTTCGCTGGGGCGTGTCTTCCGGCACGTCGGGGATGCGCGAAGCCGCGCGCTCGGCCATGAAGAGGTGGCGCAGGGCCAGCGACTCAGGGGTGAACATCAGCGCGGTGAAGAGGCGGCGTTCCTCCGCCATGCCTTCGTCGAACTTCATCTGCGTGGCGGCCTGCACCGCGTCCACGCACTTGAGCGGCGCTGGATAGTTCTTGGACATGCCGCCGACCATGTTGCGGGCGAACTGGAAGTAGGCGTCACCTTGAGGATGCTTGCACGGCAGCTTGCGCACCAGCGGCAGCTCGCCGTCCTTGCCGGCGACCGACCGCGCGAATTCGATCGCCTCGTCGAACAGCGACTCGGGCGATGCGGTCAGCTTGTCGAACAGCTTCTGGTTGGGCAGCGCAGCGAGCATCTCGCTCTTGACGGCCTCGCCGCTCACGATCATGTTGAGCGCGGTCTCCACGCCCAGCACGCGAGGCAGGCGCTGCGTGCCTCCGGCGCCGGGCAGGAGGCCCAGCTTGACCTCGGGCAGTGCGACGCTGGTGCCGGGCGCGGCCACGCGGTAGTGGCAGCCCAGGGCCAGCTCGAGGCCGCCGCCCATGCAGACCGAATGGATGGCCGCGACGATGGGCTTGGTCGATGCCTCGAGCGCGAGGATCACGCTCAGGAGATTGGGGTCCTGCAGCGCCTTGGGCGTGCCGAATTCCTTGATGTCGGCGCCGCCCGAGAAGGCCTTGCCGGCGCCGGTGATCACGATCGCCTTGACGGCCGCGTCTTCCAGGGCCCTGGAGAGGCCATCGGTGATGCCGGTGCGCGTCGATAGACCGAGGCCATTGACCGGTGGGTTGGCCATGGTGATCACGGCGACGTCGCCGAGCACTTTGTATTCAGCCGTCATGCTGCGTTCCTTTGGGGATGGGAGAGGATCGAAAAAACGGATTGGGAGGGAATGCAGCATGCACCTTGCTACGCTGCACCGCATCTAAAAAGCACGGACGTTCTTTTTTTCGGAAATTCTAGGCGTTTCCCGGAGGCCGGCAAAGGCGCCCAGTCGCTGGCGAGACAAGGGCTCGCCGGATTCAGACCTCGAGCCACTCCTTGCGTGTCGAGGCATCGGCGCGCAGGCTGTCGGGCGTGCCGTCGAAGACGATGCTGCCGTGGCCCATGACCAGGGCGCGGTCGGAGATCGCCATCGCGATGGTCAGCTTCTGCTCGATCAGCAGCACCGAGATGCCCTTGTCCTTGAGCGTGCGCAGGTACTGTCCCACCAGCTCGACGATCTTCGGCGCGAGGCCCTCGGTCGGCTCGTCGATGATGATCAGGTCGGGGTCGCCCATCAGGGTGCGGCACAGCGTCAGCATCTGCTGCTCGCCGCCCGAGAGCACGCCCGCCTCGGTGTGCTGGCGTTCCTGGAGGCGCGGGAACATGCCGTACATGTCGTCGAAGGACCAGCGGCTGCCCTTGCCGTTGCCCTTCTGCCCGAGCAGCAGGTTCTGGTGCACGGTGAGCTTGGGAAAGATGTCGCGGTTCTCGGGCACGTAGCCGATGCCCAGGTGCGCGATCTCGTAGGCCTTGCGGCGCAGGATGTCCTGGCCCTTCCAGTGCAGACCGCCCTCGGCATGCACCAGGCCCATGATGGCCTTGGCCGTGGTCGAGCGGCCCGAGCCGTTGCGGCCCAGCAGGGCCACGATCTCGCCGGGGTTGACGCCGAAGGAAACGCCATGCAGCACATGGCTCTTGCCGTAGTAGGCGTGGATGTCTTCGAGTTTCAGCATGTCTCTAATGGCCCCCGGCCTGCGCATCGGCCACCGACGAGCCCAGGTAGGCCTCCTGCACGCGCGCATTGGCGCGGACCGCCGCCGGCTTGTCGAAGGCGATCACCTCGCCATAGACCACCACGGCGATCTTGTCGGCCAGGCCGAAGACGACGCCCATGTCATGTTCCACGGTGAGCAGGGTCTTGCCGACGGTCACCTGCTTGATCAGGGCGATGAAATGCGCCGTCTCGGTCTTGCTCATGCCGGCAGTCGGCTCGTCCAGCAGGATCACGCTGGCACCGCCGGCAATGGTGACGCCGATCTCCAGCGCCCGCTGTTCGGCATAGGTGAGGTTCACCGCATGCACGTCGCGCTTCTTTTCCAGGTGGACCTGGTGCAGCAGTTCTTCGGTGCGCTCGTTGGCATCGTCCAGGTTCGACAGGAAACGCAGGAAGCTGTAGCGGTAGCCCAGGCTCCACAGCACCCCGCAGCGCAGGTTCTCGAACACGCTGAGCTTGGGGAAGATGTTGGTGATCTGGAAGCTGCGCGATAGACCCAGGCGGTTGATCTCGTAGGGTCTCTTGCCGTCGATGCGCTGGCCATGCAGCAGCACCTCGCCACTGGTGGGCTCGAGCCGCCCGCTGATGAGGTTGAAGAGCGTCGACTTGCCGGCGCCGTTGGGACCGATGATGGCGACACGCTCGCCGGCTTCGACCGCCAGGTCCACGCCACGGATGATCTCGGTCTTGCCGAAGTTCTTGCGCAGCGCCTTCAATTCGAGAGCATGTGTCATGAGGCGCCCCACGTCACCGACGTGTATTCGCTGCACCGCCGAGGCGCGCGACCTTGCTCGAAGCGCTTCTTCGCTGCGGTCATGCCATCTCCCTGCGCTTGATCTCCATCTCGATCTCCTCTTGCGCCTGCCCCCAGACCCTCACGAAGCGGCGGCGCACCCATTCGACCATCGCCATGCCGACGACCAGCAGCACGGTGGCGCCGGCCCAGCTGGCCGCGCTGGACGTGTCGAGTTCGACCCCCATGAAATTGAGCTTGGGGCCGAGCGCTGCGTTGAGCTGCATGTGATAGATCATCTCCACGAGCGCCGCCGCGCCCACGACCATCACCGCCCCGGTGAGGATCAGGCCGCCGTACAGGCCCCACAGGCGATTGAACTTGCCGAACTTGGCCACGCGCAGGTTCATCATGATCAGGCTCGCGATGCCGCCCGGCGCGAACATCACCATGAAGAGGAACACCAGGCCCAGGTACAGCAGCCAGGCCTTGGTCAGCTCCGACAGCAGCACCGAGGCCAGCACCAGCAGCACGGCGCCGATGATGGGCCCGAAGAAGAAGGTCGCGCCGCCCAGGAAGGTGAACAGCAGGTAGCCGCCCGAGCGGATCGTGCTCAGGCTGTCCGACGCATTGACGATCTCGAAGTTGATGGACGCGAGCGCGCCGCCGATGCCGGCGAAGAAGCCGGCAATGATGAACGCCAGGTAGCGCACCCACTGCGTGTCGTAGCCGATGAACTCGACCCGCTCGGGGTTGTCGCGCACCGCGTTGAGCATGCGTCCCAGCGGCGTGCCGGTGAAGGCGAACATCAGGGCGGTGGAGACGAAGCAGTACGCGGCGATCAGGTAGTACACCTGGATCTGCGGCCCAAAGGTCAGGCCCAGGAACGGCGCACCGTAGACGCGGTTGGTGGTCACGCCGCCCTCCCCGCCGAAGAAGGCGGGGAACATCAGGGACATGGCCGCCACGAGCTCGCCGATGCCCAGGGTGATCATCGCGAAGGTGGTGCCGGACTTCTTGGTGGTCACGTAGCCCAGCAGGATCGCGAAGCCCGCCCCCGCAAGACCGCCGACCAGCGGGATCGTCACCAGCGGCAGCGGCACCGCGCCCTTGGTGGCGAGGTTCATCGCGTGCACTGCGATGAAGGCCCCCATCCCCGTGTACACCGCGTGGCCGAAGCTCAGCATTCCGCCTTGCCCGAGGAGGATGTTGTAGCTCAGGCAGATGATGATGAGGTAGCCGATTTGGGACAGCATGGTCAAGGCCAGGCTGCTGCGGAAGATCAGCGGGGCGACGATCAGGCCCACGGCGAAGAGCGTCCAGATCAGCGCGCGCCCGATGTTCCAGGGCTTGAAGCGGTAGTACGCGACGGGTTGCTTGTTCGCGCTGGACGGCGCTGCTGCGTCGCCGGCAGGGCTCGCGGAAGTGCTTGCATGCGTGTTCATGCTATCCCTCCCGCTTGCCGAGCAGACCCTTGGGTCTGAAGATCAGGATCAGTACCAGTAGAAGGTACGGCAGGATCGGCGCCACCTGTGCGACCGTGAGCTGGAGCAGGTCGTAGCCGGGCGTCGCGGCCGTCACCGCCACGCCGAGCGCCTGCAGGCCCGAGGCGAGCGACTGGTCGATGGCCACGGCGAAGGTCTGCAGCACGCCGATCAGCAGGGACGCCAAGAAGGCCCCCGCCAGCGAGCCCATGCCGCCGACCACCACCACCACGAACACGATCGACCCGACCGCGCCCGCCATCGCGGGTTCCGTCACGTAGGTATTGCCCCCGATCACGCCGGCCAGGGCGGCCAGCGCGGCGCCGCCGCCGAAGACGAGCATGAACACGCGCGGCACGTTGTGGCCCAGCGCCTCCACCGTCTCGGGGTGCGTGAGCGCGGCCTGGATCACCAGTCCGATGCGCGTGCGGGTCAGCAGCAGCCAGACCGACAGCAGCATCAGCAGCGCGAGCAGCATGATGAAGGAGCGCGACTTGGGGAACTGGGTCCCGAATAGCGTGAACAGTGGGCCCTGCAGCTGCGGCGGCAGGCCGTAGGGCACGGTGGCGCGGCCCCACACCAGCTGGACCAGCTCCAGGATCAGGTAGGACAGCCCGAAGGTCACCAGCAGTTCGGGCACGTGGCCGAACTTGTGGACGCGCCGAAGGCTGTAGCGCTCGAAGAGTGCGCCCAGGGCGCCGACCAGCAGGGGCGCAATGACCAGCGCTGGCCAGAAGCCGAGCACGCCGGAGATCGTGTAGGCGAAGTAGGCGCCCAGCATGTAGAAGCTGGTGTGCGCGAAGTTGAGCACGCCCATCATGCTGAAGATCAGCGTGAGGCCGGAGCTCAGCATGAACAGCAGCAGCCCGTAGCTGAGGCCGTTCAGGAGGGAGATGGCAAAGAATTCCACAGGGTCTTCGTCGTCGTTTCAGCCGCGTCGGCCAGGGCCTAAAAAAAGCGCCGGGGAGCGACTTGCATCACCCGCCGGCGTTTTGCTGATGGTGCCTGACTCAGGGGGCCGGGCGCTTCATCTCGCACGTGGTCGGCGTGCTGGCGATGTAGGGCTCGAGGTACTTCACGGGCGCGAAGGTATAGCCCGTGTTCTCCACGCTGTACTTGTACTTGGCATCGACCTTCTGCCACTTGGAGATCCACAGGCCCTGCTGCAGCTGGTGGTCGGTCTTGCGCATCTCGGATTCGCCGTTGAAGCCCTTGAACTTCAGCCCCTCCAGGGCCGCGGCGACCTTCATGGGATCGGTGGACTTGGCCTTGGCCATCGCATCGCCCAGCATGACGATCGCGTTGTAGATCGAGAAGGTGTAGAAGTCGTCGTTGTACTTGGCCTTGAACTCGTTCATCAGCGCGCCCAGCTCGCCGGTGTAATTCGAGTGGTTGTAGGCGATCTGGTAGACCTCGAGATCGCCGCCCGAGGCCAGCGCCGTCGGCGTGCCGGAGACCCCGGCGTAGTAGGCGTAGATCGGGATCTTCAGGCCGGAGTCGTTCAGCGCCTTGATCAGCAGGGTCATGTCCTGGCCCCAGTTGCCGGTGACGATGGTGTCGGCGCCCGACTGCTTGATCTTGGCGACGTACGGCGCGAAGTCCTTGACCTGGCCCAGGGGGTGCAGGTCGTCGCCGACGATCTTGGCATCCGGCCGGTTGCGCGCCAGGCCTTCCTTGAAGTACTTCGAGACCTGCTGGCCGTGCGAGTAATTCTGGTTGATGAGATACACCTTCGAGACCTTCGGCTGGTCCTTCATGAAGGAGGTCAGCGCCGCCATCTTCATGGAGGTGTCCGCGTCGAGCCTGAAATGCGAGTAGGTGCACTTCTCGTTGGTAAGCACCGGGTCGACCGCGGCATAGTTCAGGTAGATGATTTCCTTGCCCGGATTGCGCTCGTTGTGCTTGGCGACGGCGTCCGCCAGCGGAACCGCCACGTTCGAGCCGTTGCCCTGGGTGATGTAGCGGAAGCCCTGGTCGCTGGCAGCCTTCAGCAGGTTGAGCGCTTCCTGCGGCGAGCTCTTGCTGTCCATGCCGACGACTTCGAACTTGACGCCCGCGGCGTTCTTGGCGCCGCCGAGCTTGTCGGCCACGAGCTGCCAGCTCTTGAGCTGGTTCTGGCCGACGTTGGCGAAGGGGCCCGAGAGGCCCTCGATCATCGCAATCCTCACGGTCTCGCCCTTCTGGGCCAGCGCGCCGGTGGCGGCAGCGGCGAGGATGGCCGCGCTTGCAAGTCTCAGTACGAATTTCATTCCTGTCTCCTTGTCATGCTGCAATGCGAGATGAGGTTACTGGTCTTTGCACCCCTGCCCGTCAGGGAATGCCCGTAAGGCGCCCGCCGCGGGGGCGCTTTCTATCACCCAGGCGACAGGCCGCACTTGGCCGGTGCTACCGGTCGGTAGGATTCGGGGGCGTCAGCACTCCGGCAGCTTGTAGTCGCGCAGTTGCTCGCGCAGCCGGGTCTTGAGGATCTTGCCGGTCGCGCCCAGCGGGATCGCCTCGACGAACACCACGTCGTCGGGGATCTGCCACTTGGCAACGGTCTTGCCGCCGTAGAAGGCCAGCAGCTCCTCGCGCGTGAGTTCGGCGCCGGGCTTCTTCACCACGACCACCACCGGCCGCTCGTCCCACTTGGGGTGCGCCACCCCGATGCAGGCCGCCATCGCGACCGCCGGGTGCGCCACCGCGATGTTCTCGATGTCGATGGAGCTGATCCACTCGCCGCCGGACTTGATCACGTCCTTGCTGCGGTCGGTGATCTGCAGGTAGCCGTCGGCGTCGATGGTGGCGACGTCGCCGGTGGGGAACCAGCCGCGGCCGCGCGCGTCCGGCACCAGCGGGTCGCCGCCCTCCCCCTTGAAGTACTCCTTGACCACCCAGGGGCCCTTGACCAGCAGGTCGCCGGAGGTCTTGCCGTCCCAGGGCAGGTCCTTGCCCTCGCCGTCGACGATCTTCATGTCGACGCCGAAGATGGCCCGGCCCTGCTTCATGCGGATCGCCGTCTGCTTGTCCTCGGGCATCGAAAGGTGCTTGTTCTTGAGCGTGCAGAGCGTGCCCAGCGGCGACATCTCCGTCATGCCCCAGGCGTGCAGCACCTCCACGCCGTAATGCTGCTGGAAGGCGTTGATCATGGCCGGCGGGCAGGCCGAGCCGCCGATCACGGTGCGCTTCAGCGTGGAGAAGCGCAGGTCCTGCGACTGCATGTGGCCCAGCAGCATCTGCCAGACCGTGGGCACGCCGGCCGCGAAGCTCACGCGCTCGGCTTCGATCAGCTCGTAGACCGACTTGCCGTCCAGCGCCGGGCCGGGGAAGACCAGCTTGGCGCCGGCGAGCGCGGCCGAGTACGGAATGCCCCAGGCGTTGACGTGGAACATGGGCACCACGGGCAGCACGGAATCGCGGGCCGACAGGTCCATCACGTCCGGCAGCGCGGCCGCGTAGGCATGCAGCAGGGTCGAGCGGTGGCTGTAGAGCGCGGCCTTGGGATTGCCGGTGGTGCCGCTCGTGTAGCACATGCTGGAGGCCGAGTTCTCGTCGAAGCTGGGCCAGTCGTACCGGTCGGACAGCGGGCCCATCCAGGCCTCGTAGCTCGCCAGGTTGGGAATGCCGCTGTCGGCGGGCAGCTTGTCGGCATCGCACAGCGCGATCCACTTCTTGATGGTCGTGCACTTGGGGTGCACCGCCTGCACCAGCGGCAGGAAGCTGAGGTCGAAGCACAGGATCTGGTCTTCGGCGTGGTTGGCGATCCAGCCGATCTGGTCGGGATGCAGGCGCGGGTTGATGGTGTGCAGCACGCGGCCGCTGCCGCTGACGCCGTAGTACAGCTCCAGGTGGCGGTAGCCGTTCCAAGCCAGGGTCGCCACCCTGTCGCTGAAGATCAGCTGCTCCTGCTCGAGCGCGTTGGCGACCTGGCGGGCGCGGGAAGCGATCTGGCGCCAGTTGCTGCGATGGATGTCGCCCTCCACCCGCCGCGAGACGATTTCGCCGTCGCCGTTGTGGCGTTCGGCGAACTCGATCAGCGACGAGATCAGCAATGGTTGGTCCTGCATCAAACCCAGCATCGGAAGCTCCTTCAAGCAACGGAATCGTGAAAGCCCGGCGGCCGCCGCGGCGGCCTCGTCGGCACCTCAGATTCACGCAATCTTCGGGAGATCCGGCAATGACAGAAACCCGCAGAGCGGCACCAGGCTGTCGCGTGGGCGTCTTGCCGACGCCCTCCCTACTCGTCCTGGGTCCACTCCACGCGAACGCCCAAGCTGCGCAGGTTCTCCACGAAGCGCGGATGCGCGCGCCGGATCGGGGCCGCGTTGCGGATCTCCGAACGCCCCTCGATGCTCGCGGCCACCATGAACAGCGCGATCGCCACGCGGATGATGTACGGGCTCTCGACCACGGCCGGTGCCAGAGGCCCGCCGCCGAAGGTGATGAGCCGGTGCGGGTCGGACGAGAACACGTGGGCGCCGAACTTCGAGAGCTCGCCGGTCCAGCCCAGCGCGCCGTCGTAGACCTTGTTCCAGAACATGGCGTTGCCCTGGGCGCGCACCCCCAGCGCGATGAAGATCGGCAGCAGGTCCACCGGGAAGTAGGGCCAGGGCGCGGCCTCGACCTTGGTCAGCACGTTGGCCGTGAAGGGGACCTGCACCTTCAGCGGGCCGCTGCGGCGGGCCTCGGACCAGCCGTCGCGATGCACGATCTGGACGCCGAACTTGGCGAAGGTGCGGTCGATCAGCGGGAACTGCCCGGGCGCGCTGTTGCGCACCTGCACCTCGCCGCCGGTGATCGCGCCCAGCGCCAGGAAGGTGGTGATCTCGTGGAAGTCCTCGTCGAAGCGGAATTCGCCCCCGGTCAGCGGCGCGCCGCCGTGGACGGTGAGCTTCGAGGTGCCGATGCCCTCGATGCGGCCGCCCATCATGGCCATGAAGCGGCAAAACTCCTGCACGTGGGGCTCGGAAGCCGCGTTCGTCAGCGTCGAGGTGCCGGCGGCCGCCACCGCGCAGAGCACGAAGTTCTCGGTGGTGGTGACGGAGGCGTAGTCCAGCCAGTGATTCACGGGCCGCATGCTGCCGGCGAGGCGCACCAGCAGCGAACCTTCGGTGCGCTCGACGCTGCCGCCGAAATGGCGCAGGACCTCCACATGCGGGTCGATCTCGCGCACGCCCAGGGTGCAGCCCTTGACGTTGTCCTCCAGCCGCGCCACGCCGAAGCGGGCGAGCAGTGGCGGCACCAGCATGATCGAGGAGCGCATCTCCTCCGGCAGGCGGTGGCGCGTGGCGTCGAAGCCGGTGTTGCGGTGATGCAGGTCCAGCGTGCCGCTCTCGCGGTCGAGCCGGACTTCGCTGCCCAGGGCCTGGAAGATCTCGAGGATCTTGCGCACGTCGGTGATGTCGGGCACGCCATGAAGCCGCAGGGGCTCGCGCGTGAGCAAGGTGGCGCAGAGCACAGGCAGCACCGCGTTCTTGTTGGCCGAAGGGCTGATCCGGCCGCGCAGGGGTGCGCCGCCGTGGACGATGAGACTGGACATGGAGTGGGAAAGACTTGGATGTGGAGGCGCGAAGAAATCGCGACGCCGCACTCTACCGGCTCGCGGGAGCGTAAATCCCGCCATGGGCCCGATCCACACAAATGGAAACAGAAAGGCCGCGATGGCCTCTGCAGCCCGGGGATTCAACGGGTACGGGACAATCGCCCCATGCCCATGATTGCAGACGAAGCGGAAGCGGTCGACCTCGGACTGGACTGGACCGCCGGCTTCTCCACCCTCGGACCCGCCTTCTTCACCGAGCTCAGGCCCACCCCGCTGCCCGAGCCCTACTGGGTCGGGCGCAGCCTGGCACTGGCCCGTGAGATCGGGCTGGAAGAAGCCTGCCTGGAATCGGACGACGGCCTCGCGGCCTTCACGGGCAACGTGCCGGTCGCCGGCACCCGACCCCTGGCCAGCGTCTACAGCGGCCACCAGTTCGGCGTCTGGGCCGGACAGCTGGGCGACGGCCGCGCCATCCTGCTGGGGCAAACCGCGAGCGGCTGGGAGCTGCAGCTCAAGGGCTCCGGCCGCACGCCCTACTCGCGCATGGGCGACGGCCGGGCGGTGCTGCGCTCGAGCATCCGCGAGTTCCTCTGCAGCGAGGCCATGCAGGCCCTCGGCATCCCCACCACCCGCGCCCTGTGCGTGACCGGCTCCGACGCGCAGGTGGTGCGCGAGGAAATCGAAACCGCCGCCGTGGTGACGCGCGCCGCGCCCAGTTTCATCCGCTTCGGCCACTTCGAGCATTTCGCGGCCGCCAACCGCCTCGACGAGCTGCGTGCGCTTGCCGATTTCGTGATCGACCGCTTCTACCCGGCCTGCCGCGACAGCGAACGCTTCGGCGGCAACGCCTACGCGGCCTTCCTCGAAGCGGTGAGCGAGCGCACCGCGGCCCTGCTGGCGCAGTGGCAGGCCGTCGGCTTCTGCCACGGCGTGATGAACACCGACAACATGAGCATCCTCGGGCTCACCATCGACTACGGGCCTTTCCAGTTCCTCGACGGCTTCGACCCGCGCCACATCTGCAACCACAGCGACACGGGCGGCCGATACGCCTACAACCAGCAGCCCAATGTCGCCTACTGGAACCTGTTCTGCCTGGCCCAGGCGCTGCTGCCGCTGATCGGCGACCAGGAAATCGCGGTGGCCGCGCTGCAGTCGTACAAGACCGTGTTCCCCGAAGCGTATGAAGCGCGCATGCGGGCCAAGCTGGGCCTGCCCGGTGCGGCGCCGGACGACCGCGCGTTGATCGAAGGGGTCCTCAAGCTGCTCGCCCAGGAGAAGGTGGACTACACGATCTTCTGGCGCCGCCTCGCCGACCGGCAGGCCGGCGGTGATCCGGCTGCGGTGCGGGACCTGTTCCTCGACCGTGCCGGCATCGACGCCTGGCTGCAGTCCTTCGCGCAACGCCACGAACAGGTTCCGGCGGCGCAGGCGGCACAATCGATGCGCGGCGCCAATCCGAAGTTCGTCCTGCGGAACCACCTGGGCCAGCAGGCTATCGAATCGGCGCAGAAAAAGGACTTCTCGGGCGTGGCCACCTTGCTCGCGCTGCTCAAGACCCCATTTGAAGACCACGCCGGCCACGAGGCCTATGCCGGCTTCCCGCCCGACTGGGCTTCCACCATCGAAATCAGCTGCTCATCATGACCGCACCCGTCCAGAAAACCGATGCCGAATGGAAGGCCATCCTGGCCGAAAAAGGCGCCGAGCCCAGCGCCTTCGAAGTGACGCGCCACGCCGCCACCGAGCGCCCGTTCACCGGCAAATACGAGGCGCACTGGGAAGACGGCAGCTATCACTGCATCTGCTGCGGCGCCAAGCTCTTCGAGTCGGCCACGAAGTTCGATGCCGGCTGCGGCTGGCCCAGCTTCTCGCAAGAGGCAGTGCCCGGCGCCATCAAGAACGTGGTCGACCGCTCGCATGGCATGGTGCGCACCGAGAACGTCTGCGCCAATTGCGGCGCCCACCTGGGCCATGTGTTTCCCGACGGCCCGACCGAAACCGGCCTGCGCTACTGCATGAACTCCGCTTCGCTCGATTTCCAGAAGCGCTGAAGAATGAAACTGCTGCTCGACTTCTTCCCGATCCTGCTGTTCTTCGGCGCCTTCAAGCTGTACGACATCTACACCGCCACCGGCGTGCTGATGGCGGCCACCGTGCTGCAGATGGGCATCGCCTGGTTCAGCGAGCGCCGCCTGGCGCCGATGCAGAAGGCCACGCTGGTGCTGATCCTGCTGTTCGGCTCGCTCACGCTGCTGCTGCACGACGACCGCTTCATCAAGTGGAAGCCGACCGTGCTCTATGGCGCGATGGCGTTGGCGCTGGCCGTGGCGCTGTGGGGCTTCAAGAAGAACTTCCTGAAGATGCTGCTCGGCGCGCAGCTGGATCTGCCGGCGCAGATCTGGGGGCGCCTCAATGTCGCCTGGATCGCGTACTGCGTGTTCATGGCCGCGATCAACGGCTACGTCGCAGCCAACTTCAGCACCGAGGCGTGGGTGAACTTCAAGCTCTGGGGCTACGCTTTCCCGATCGTGTTCCTGGTGGCGCAGGGGCTCTACATCTCGCCCCACCTCAAATCGGACAAGCCTGCCGCATGAACACCGCACGCCCTCCGACCGCTGCCGACCTGGATGCCCGCCTGCGGGCGACGCTGCAGCCCACCCTGCTCGAAGTGATCGACGAAAGCGCTGCCCATGCCGGCCATGCAGGCGCCAATGCCGAGGGCTACGGCAGCCATTTCCGGGTGCGTATTGCCTCTCCTCTCTTCGAGGGAAAGCCGCGCGTGGCGCGCCATCGGCTTGTGTATGATGCGTTGCAACTTTTCATCGCACAGGGCCTTCACGCCATCGCCATCGAGACGCTCTGAAGCGCCTTTGTTTCCCGCCTCTCCGGGCGGCAAAAGTACCCTCCCCTCCTTATGAAGAAACATCTCCTGCAGGCCGCAGCCGCCGTCGCCCTTCTCGCTGCACTTCCCGCCGTCGCGCAGAACGCGGCCATCGTCAACGGCAAGCCGGTGCCCAAGGCGCGCATGGACGTGCTGGCCCAGCAGCTGGCCGCCGCCGGACGGCCCGTCACGGCCGAGATGCAGGGCCAGCTGCGCGAAGAAGTGGTCGCCCGCGAGATCTTCATGCAGGAAGCCCAGAAGCAGGGCCTGGACGCCACCGACGACTACAAGAACCAGCTCGAGCTCGCCCGCCAGGCGATCCTGATCCGCCAGCTGTTCGAAAACTACCGCAAGGCCAATGCGGTGTCCGACGCCGATGCACAGGCCGAGTACGACAAGTTCGCCGCGGCCAACGGCGGCAAGGAATACAAGGCCCGCCACATCCTGGTCGAGAAGGAAGACCAGGCCCAGAAGATCCTGGCCGACCTCAAGAAGGGCGCCAAGTTCGAGGACATCGCCAAGAAGCAGAGCAAGGACCCGGGCTCCGGCGCCAACGGCGGCGATCTCGACTGGGCTGCGCCCGCCAGCTTCGTGCCCGAGTTCTCCGAAGCCATGATCAAGCTCAAGAAGGGCGAGACCACCCCGGCTCCCGTCAAGTCGCAGTTCGGCTACCACATCATCCGCGTGGACGATATCCGCCAGGCCCAGCTGCCCAAGCTGGAAGAGGTCAAGCCGCAGATCGTGCAGCAGCTGCAGCAGCAGCGGCTGCAGAAGTACCAGGAAGAGCTGCGGGCCAAGGCGAAGGTGGAATAAGCGCGCTGTCGAGCCTCGACGAAACGAAAACGCGGCCGGCTGGCCGCGTTTTTTTTAAGCCTTTCCTCAACAACATTGAAGGCCGAGATGCTTCTGAAAGGCGTCGAAGTCCCTGTCGTTGTGCAGCAGGATGCCGTCGTTCTCGATGCACCAGGTTGCAATCAAGGTGTCGATCGTCTTGCGAACCGTGAAACCCAGCGCACGCAAGCGGCGGTGATTCCTGGCAGCCTCGATCGCAATCGCCTCACCGCCCAGCGTTACGACCTCGAGTGCCGTCAGCAGTTTGCGGGCCTCGGCGAAGTCGCGCTCCTTGGTGAAGCCCTGCAGCACTTCGGCAAGGATCAGGTCCCCGATGGCGAGGGGCTCGGTTTGAAGCAGTTGGTCCAGGCGGTCCGCTGCGATGGAATCTGTGCCCCTGAAATAGTCGATCCAGACACTGGAGTCGACCAGGATCACTTGTCGGTCCGCATCGCGGCGAGATCGCCCTGCCAGTTGCGGTTGCCGCGCAAGCGCCGAAGTTCTTCCTGCTGCCGCAGCCGCAACAAGGTGCGCAGGCCCAGTTCCACCACCTCGCGCTTGGTGCCGAGCCCGGTCGCGCGCAACGTGTCGTTCATGAGCTTGTCGTCGATGACAATGTTCGTTCGCATGATGTGTATGGATTCACCAATTCATACACATGATAGGCGCCCCGCCGAGGGGGCGCAAGCGGCTACCCCACCCATTTCCGCGCGTTGCGCCAGATCCGCATCCACGGGCTCAGAGCGCTCCGGTCGCCCGAAGTCCAGCTCATCTGGATGTTGCGGAACACGCGCTCCGGATGCGGCATCAGCGCGGTGAAACGGCCGTCCGCGGTGGTCACGGCCGTCAGGCCACCCGTGCTGCCGTTGGGGTTGAAGGGATAGCGCTCGGTCGGCTGGCCGTGGTTGTCGACGAAGCGCATGGCGGCGATGGCCTCGGCTGGGTCGCCGCGGTGCTTGAAGTTCGCATAGCCCTCGCCGTGCGCCACCGCGATCGGCAGCCGGCTGCCCGCCATGCCGGCGAAGAACAGGCTGGGCGAATCGAGCACCTCCACCATCGACAGCCGCGCTTCGAAACGTTCGCTCTGGTTGGTGGTGAAGCGCGGCCAGGCCTCGGCGCCGGGGATGATGTCGGCCAGCTCGGCGAACATCTGGCAACCGTTGCACACCCCAAGGCCGAAGGTGTCGGCGCGGCGGAAGAAGGCCTTGAATTGCTCGCTGAGCTTCGGGTTGAAGGTGATGCTGCGGGCCCAGCCGATGCCTGCCCCCAGGGTGTCGCCATAGCTGAAGCCGCCGCAGGCCACCACGCCCTTGAAGTCGGCCAGGTCGGCCCGTCCGGTTTGAAGGTCGGTCATGTGGACGTCGAAGGACTCGAAGCCCGCCTCGTGGAAGGCATAGGCCATCTCGACGTGCGAGTTGACGCCCTGCTCCCGCAGGATCGCGACCTTGGGCCGCGCGAGGTTGAGGAAGGGCGCGGCCACGTTCTCCTCGACGCCCGGCGCCAGCTGCACATGGCGCCCCGGGTCCTGCGGCTCGCCGGCGGCTGCGTGCTCGGCGTCGGCGCAATCGGGGTTGTCGCGCTCGCGGCAGATCTTCCAGCTCACCGCGTCCCAGACCTGGTGCAGGTCGTGCAGGCTCGCGCTGAAGACCGCCTTGGCGTCGCGCCAGACCTCCACCTTCCCCTTGCCGGCCTCGATGGCCGAGGCGTCGGGCCGGGTCTTGCCGACGAAATGGCTGTGGGCGCTGAGGCCGTGCGCCCGCAGCGTCTGCATCACTTCGTTGCGCTCGGCGGTGCGCACCTGCAGCAGCACGCCGAGCTCTTCGTTGAAGAGCGCCTTCAGCGTGAGCTCCTCGCGCCGGGCGCTGACCTGGCCGGCCCAGTTCTTGGCGTCGCCGTACTCGGCACGGCTGTCGCTGATGCCGTCGCCCTCGGTCACCAGCAGGTCGACGTTGAGGGCGAGGCCCACGTGGCCGGCGAAGGCCATCTCGCAGGCCGCGGCGAACAGGCCGCCATCGCTGCGGTCGTGCATCGCGAGGATCTTGCCCTCGGCGCGCAGCGCATTGACGGCCGCGACCAGCCTGACGAGGTCCTGCGGATCGTCGAGGTCCGGCACCACATCGCCGCTCTGCGCCAGCGTCTGGGCCAGGATGCTCCCGGCCATGCGCTGCCGGCCACGTCCGAGGTCGATCAGGACCAGGGTGCTGTCGGGCTCGCTCGCATCCAGCTGCGGGGTGAGCGTGCCCCGCACATCGGCCAGCGTGGCGAAGGCGCTGACGATCAGGCTCACGGGCGAGCTCACCTTCTTCTGCTCACCCCGGTCCTGCCACTGGGTGCGCATCGACAAGGAATCCTTGCCCACGGGAATCGAGATGCCGAGCGCCGGGCAGAGCTCCAGGCCGACGGCCTTCACGGTCTCGTACAGCGCCGCGTCCTCGCCCGGCTCGCCGCAGGCCGCCATCCAGTTGGCGGAGAGCTTGACGCGCGAGAGCTCGATCGGTGCGGCCAGCAGGTTGGTGATGGCCTCCGCCACCGCCATGCGGCCGGAGGCCGGCGCATCGAGGGCGGCGAGCGGGGTGCGCTCGCCCATGCTCATGGCCTCGCCGGCGAAGCCCGCGTAGTCGGCCAGGGTGACGGCGCAGTCGGCCACCGGCACCTGCCAGGGGCCGACCATCTGGTCGCGATGGCTCAGGCCGCCGACGGTGCGATCGCCGATGGTGACGAGGAAGCGCTTGGACGCGACGGTGGGATGGGAAAGAACGTCGATGGCAGCTTTCTGCAGCTCGACGCCGGTGAGGTCGAGCGGCTCGAAGGTGCGGGCGACCGAGCCCACGTCGCGCAGCATCTTGGGAGGTTTGCCCAGGAGAACATCCATGGGCATGTCGACAGGCGCGCTGTCTGCGCCCCTGTGCTCTCCAGGCATTCCGTCCGCCACGATCAACTGTCGCTCTTCGGTCGCGACGCCCACCACCGCGAACGGGCAACGCTCCCGCTCGCAAAAGCCCTTGAACAGCGGCAGCGATTCCGGCGCGATCGCCAGCACATAGCGCTCCTGGCTCTCGTTGCACCAGATCTCCTTCGGCGCCAGCCCCGACTCCTCCAGCGGCACGGCGCGCAGGTCGAAGCGCGCACCGCGGCCGGCGTCGTTGCTGAGCTCGGGGAAGGCATTGCTCAGCCCGCCGGCGCCGACATCGTGGATTGCCAGGATCGGATTCGCCTCGCCCTGCTGCCAGCAATGGTTGATGACCTCCTGCGCACGCCGCTCGATCTCGGGGTTGCCGCGCTGCACCGAGTCGAAATCCAGCTCGGCCGCATTGGCGCCGGTGGCCATCGAGCTGGCGGCGCCGCCGCCCATGCCGATGCGCATGCCGGGGCCGCCCAGCTGGATCAGCAGCGTGCCCGCGGGGAAGCGGATCTTCTGGGTCTGCGCCGCGTCGATGGTGCCGAGGCCGCCCGCGATCATGATCGGCTTGTGGTAGCCCCGCTGCAGCGTGTCGCGGTCGCTGGCGATCGCCTGCTCGTACTCGCGGAAGTAGCCCAGCAGGTTGGGCCGCCCGAACTCGTTGTTGAAGGCGGCCCCGCCCAGCGGGCCTTCGGTCATGATCTGCAAGGGACTGGCGATGTGCTCGGGCTTGCCATAGCTGCCTTCGGCGGGCCAGAGCTTCGAGACGGTGAAGCCCGTCAGCCCTGCCTTCGGCCTGGAGCCGCGGCCGGTGGCACCCTCGTCGCGGATCTCGCCGCCGGCGCCGGTGGAAGCGCCCGGGAAAGGCGAGATCGCGGTCGGGTGGTTGTGGGTCTCGACCTTCATCAGCACATGGTTCAGCGCGTCCTGCTTGTCGTAGCGGCCGGCCGCGGAGGCGGCGACGAAGCGCTCGACCCGCGAGCCCTCCATGATCGAAGCGTTGTCGGAATAGGCCACCACCGTGTGCTGCGGGTTCTGGCGCTCCGTGTGCCGGATCATCGAGAACAGGCTCTGCGGCTGCGGCTGGCCGTCGATCACGAAGTCGGCGTTGAAGATCTTGTGGCGGCAGTGCTCGCTGTTGGCCTGCGCGAACATCATCAGCTCGACGTCGCTGGGGTTCCGGCCGAGCCTGGTGAAGGCGTCGACCAGGTAATCGATCTCGTCCTGCGCCAGCGCCAGTCCGAAGCGCGTGTTGGCCTCGACCAGCGCGGCGCGCCCGCCGCCCAGCACGTCGACCTGCGCCATCGGCTGGCCCGGCAGTTCGGCGAACAGCGCCGCCGCCTGCTCCACGCCGGGGAGCACCGATTCGGTCATTCGGTCGTGCAGCAGCGTGGCCAGCGCTGCCAGCCGGTCGCCGTCGAGCACCGGCGCCTTGCCCAGCAGCGGTGCCTTCAGCACCAGGTGGTACTGCGTGACACGCTCGACCCGGCGCAGCGCCAGGCCGCAGTTGTGGGCGATGTCGGTCGCCTTGGAAGCCCAGGGAGAGACGGTACCGAGGCGCGGCGTGACGATCAGCGTGGACGCGGCCCTGGCGGGCGCCTCGAAGGGCTCGCCGTAGCCCAGCAGGGCGGCGAAGCGCTCGCGCTCGGCGCCTTCCAGCGCGTGATCGGTCGCCACCAGGTGCACGAAGCGCGCCGAGAGGCCCTCGACCCGCGGCTCGACCGCCTGCAGCCTGGGCAGCAACTGCCGGGCCCGGAACTCGCTGAGCGCGCTGCCGCCCTCGAAGAAGGTCACCACCGGGGCGACGGGATGGGAAGGCGCATTCAGGGGCAAGGTCACGATCGGGGTCGGCCGGCGGGCCGCGTTGGAAACCAGGAGGAGATCAGGCGGCGGCCGCTGACTGGGGACATCCGCGCAAGCCGGGAATTTTAACGGGGACGAATGGGATAATTCGGGCCCATGAGCATCACCTACAAAGACGCCGAGGGCGTGGCCGGCATGCGCGTCGCATGCCGTCTCGCGGCCGAAGTGCTGGACTACCTGACCCCGCACGTCAAGCCCGGCGTGACCACCAACGAGATCGACAAGCTCGCGCACGACTACATCACGCAAGTCCAGGGCGCGATCCCTGCCCCCCTCAACTACATGGGCGCCTCGAGCGTGCCCTACCCCAAGTCCATCTGCACCTCGGTCAACCACGTGGTGTGCCACGGCATCCCGAACGACAAGCCGCTGAAGAGGGGCGATATCGTCAACCTCGACATCACCGTCATCAAGGACGGCTGGCACGGCGACACCAGCCGCATGTTCATCGTGGGCGACGCCTCCATCGCGGCCAAGCGCCTGTGCGCCTTCACGTACGAGGCCATGTGGCACGGCATCGTCAAGGTCAAGCCGGGCGTGCACCTGGGCGACATCGGCTTCGCCATCCAGCGCTTTGCCGAGAGCAACGGCTTCTCGGTGGTGCGCGAGTTCTGCGGCCATGGCATCGGCCGCGGCTTCCATGAGGAGCCGCAGGTGCTGCACTACGGCAAGCCCGGCACGCTGGACGAACTCAAGCCCGGCATGACCTTCACCATCGAGCCGATGATCAACGCCGGCAAACGCGACATCAAGGAAGACGCGCGGGGCGGCCAGTACGACGGCTGGACCATCGTCACCCGCGACCACTCGCTGTCGGCCCAGTGGGAGCACACGGTGCTGGTCACCGAGACCGGCTACGAGGTGCTCACGCTCTCGGCCGGCAGCCCGCCGCCGCCCGCCTTCGCCAGCACGTCGGGTTGAACGCGGCCTCGGGCCTGCGAGAGGCTGCCATGGTGGACATCCCTTCGCTGCGCGACGCCTACCGCACGCACAAGCAGGCGCTGTACGACCAGGCGCGCAGCGCACGCGCGCCGACCCGCAGCGTCCACACCGTGCTGCGGCAACTCGCCGCGCTGGCGGACGAGGCGCTCAACGCGCTGTGGGCCGACGCCGGCTTCGACAATCGGCTCGCGCTGGTGGCTGTCGGCGGCTTCGGGCGCGGCGAGTTGTTCCCTTACTCCGACGTCGACGTGCTGCTGCTGCTGCCGCCGGACCATGCGACCGAGGTCGACCCGGCGCGCATCGAAGCCTTCATCGGCCATTGCTGGGACGTGGGCCTCGAGATCGGCTCCAGCGTGCGCACCCTGGACGAATGCCTGGCCGAGGCCGCGAAGGACGTCACGGTCCAGACTTCGCTGCTCGAATCCCGCCTCGTCGCCGGCGACAAGAAGCTCTATGCCACGTTCCGCAAGAGCTTCCTCGCTGCCATCGATCCCCAGGCTTTCTTCGCCGCCAAGACGCAGGAGATGCGCCACCGGCACCAGAAGTACGAGAACACGCCCTATGCGCTGGAGCCCAACTGCAAGGAGTCGCCCGGCGGACTGCGTGACCTGCAGGTCATTCTCTGGGTGAGCAAGGCGGCCGGCTTCGGCCGGCGCTGGGACGACCTGGCGAAGAACGGCCTGGCCACCGCCTTCGAGGTGCAGCAGATCAAGCGCAACGAAGCCTTGCTGAGCCTGATCCGCGCCCGCCTGCACCTGACCGCCAACCGGCGCGAAGACCGCCTGGTGTTCGATCTGCAGACCGCGGTGGCGGCCACTTTCGGCTACACCGGCGAGTCGCAGCGAAAGGCCAGCGAGGCGCTGATGCGCCGCTACTACTGGGCGGCCAAGGCGGTGACGCAGCTCAACCAGATCCTTCTTCTCAACATCGCCGAGCGGCTGAACCCGCAGGAGGAGCAGCCCACCCGCATCAACGACCGCTTCTACGAAAAGGGCGGCCTGATCGAGGTCGCGAGCGAGGACCTGTACCTGCGGGACCCGCACGCCATCCTCGAGACCTTCCTGCTTTTTCAGAAGACCATCGGCGTCAACGGCCTGTCGGCGCGCACGCTGCGCGCGCTCTACAACGCCCGCCACGTGATGGACAGCAAGTTCCGCAACGACCGCGTGAACCATGCGACCTTCATGCGCATCCTGCTGGAGCCGCGCGGCATCACGCACGCCTTCAGGCTGATGAATCAGACCTCGGTGCTCGGCCGCTACCTGCGCGTGTTCCGCAGCATCGTCGGGCAGATGCAGCACGACCTGTTCCATGTGTATACGGTCGACCAGCACATCCTCATGGTGCTGCGCAACGTGCGGCGCTTCTTCATCGTCGAGCATGCGCACGAATACCCTTTCTGCTCGCAGCTCGCGGGCGGCTGGGACAAGCCCTGGATCCTCTACGTCGCCGCGCTTTTCCACGACATCGCCAAGGGCCGCGGGGGCGACCATTCGGAGCTGGGCGCGCGCGACGTGCGCCGCTTCTGCCGCCAGCACGAGATCCCGCGCGAGGACGCCAAGCTGATCGAGTTCCTGGTGTCGGAGCACCTGGTGATGAGCCAGGTCGCGCAGAAGCAGGACTTGAGCGACCCGCAGGTGATCGCCGGTTTCGCGCAGCGCGTCGGCAACGAGCGCTACCTGACGGCGCTCTACCTGCTCACCATCGCCGACATCCGCGGCACCTCCCCCCGCGTGTGGAACGCATGGAAGGGCAAGCTGCTCGAGGATCTCTACCGGTCCACGCTGCGCGCCCTGGGCGGGCGCATGCCCGATCCGGGCGCCGAGGTCGAGGCGCGCAAGCGCGAGGCACTGGTGCAACTGGCCCTGCATGCGCAGCCCTTCGAGGCGCACAAGGCGCTGTGGGAGACGCTCGACGTCGGCTACTTCATGCGCCACGACGCCTCCGAGATCGCCTGGCACACCAAGCAGCTGTCGCGGCACGTGCCGCCGAGGAACGTGCCGGTGGACCCGCATGCCCCGGCCATGGTGCGTGCCCGGCTCTCGCCGGTGGGCGAAGGACTGCAGGTGGTCGTCTATACGCCCGACCAGCCCGACCTGTTCGCGCGCATCTGCGGCTACTTCGATCAGGCCTCCTTCAGCATCCTCGATGCCAAGGTGCACACCGCCACCAACGGCTATGCGCTCGACACCTTCCAGGTCGTCACCACTTTCATTCCCGAGCACTACCGCGACCTGATCAGCATGGTCGAAACCGGCCTGGCCAAGACCCTGGACGAGGCAGGGCCCCTGCCCTCACCCAGCAAGGGGCGGGTGTCGCGCCGTGTGCGCAGCTTCCCGATCAAGCCGCGCGTCAGCCTGCTGCCCGACGACAAGGCGCAGCACTGGCTGCTCAACATCTCGGCCAGCGACCGCGCGGGGCTCCTGTATTCGGTGGCGCGTGTGCTGGCGCGGCATCACCTTAACCTGCAGCTTGCCAAGGTCACGACGCTCGGCGAGCGCGTGGAAGACACCTTCCTGATCAGCGGGCCAGAGCTGCAGGGGCAGCGCACGCAAGCCGCCATCGAGACCGAGCTGCTGGAGGCGCTGGCCGCCTGATCCGGCTTCTGCATTGCTTACGCCAGTCAGGTTGGGTCGGCACGGAATCGACCACAATCGCCCCTTGTTTTTTCAAGAAGAAGGGCTTCGACATGATCCGTTCCGACGACACGGGCAAACTCGTTCTGCGCGTGGCGCTGGGCATCCTGGTCCTGCTGCACGGCATCGCGAAGATCCGGGGCGGCGTGGGCTTCGTGTCCAACGCGCTGATTGCACACGGCCTGCCAGGCGCGCTGGCATGGCTCTCCCTCATCGGCGAAGTCGTGGCGCCCGTGCTGCTGATCATCGGCCTCTACACGCGGCCGGCGGCGTGGATCGTCGTCATCAACGTGCTCTTCGCTATCTGGCTGGTGCAAATGAAGCAGTTGGGCATGCTGAACAAGGCAGGCGGCGGCTGGGCGCTCGAGTTGGAGGGCATGTTCCTGTTCGGCGCACTGGCCGTGGCCTTCATGGGGGCCGGACGCTTCAGCGTCGGTGGCACGGGCGGCCGCTACAGCTGAGCTTCGGATCGGGCTACTCGTCCTTCGGATCGGGCTACTCGTCTTCGGCCGCATCGAGGCCGGGGAACAGGATCTCGGTGTAGCCGAAGCGCGAGAAATCGCGCACCCTCATCGGATAGAGCTTGCCCAGCAGATGATCGACCTCGTGCTGCACCACGCGTGCATGGAAGCCGCTGACGGTGCGGTCGATGGGGTCGCCGTAGGGGTCGAAGCCGGTGTAGCGGATGTGGGCGAAGCGCGGCACCACGCCGCGCAGCCCGGGCACCGAGAGGCAGCCTTCCCAACCCTCTTCTTCCTCGTCGCCGAGGGGTGTGACGACGGGATTGATCAGCACCGTGCGCGGCACGGCCGGCGCGTCCGGATAGCGGGGGTTGACGGTGTCGGTACCAAAGATCACGAGCTGCTGGTCGACGCCGATCTGCGGCGCGGCGAGGCCGGCACCGTTCACCCCGTGCATGGTCTCGAACATGTCGCGCACCAGCAGGTGCAGCTCGTCGGTGTCGAAGGCGCCGACCGGCTGCGCAATGCGCAGCAGCCGGGGGTCGCCCATCTTGAGGATCTCGCGTACCGTCATGCGGTCATTATCGCCAGCGAGGTTTGGCACTCAGGATCCTGCCGCGAAGACGCCTCGCTCAAGGCGGCGTCTGGGTGCGCGAGTCCGGGGAGATCAGCATGCGGTTGATCTCGCTGGGCGAGCGACCCGGCGGGACCGGCACCACGTTGCCGGCGACGCCACCGTGCCGCGGCCCGGCCGCGGGTGCCGGGACGACGGCACTCGGACGGCCGCCCCAGCCGGGACGCGGATAGCCCGGATGCGCATAGTAGCCGGGGCGCCCGCCGTAGTACGGATAGGCGTACCTGGGGCGCGAGTAGTAGTTGCCTTCGAGGTAGACGTTGGGCTGGACGACCACCGGTCCCGGGTCGGCGTAGTAGGGCTCGGCATAGCCGTAGGAGCCTGCCGGATAGGCGACGCAGCCGCCGAGCAGCACCGCGCCGCCGAGAACGGCTCCCATACCCCATAGTCGACGATTCTTGATCATGATGGACTCCTGGTCGTGTACTAGTGTTCAACGTCCTCTTGTAGACCTTGTTGACTTCCCTCGCATGAAGCTGCGTAACGCAGGGTAAAGCCAGCCACGTAAAGCTCGGCGCCCTCAAGGCCTGTTGTCGAGAATTTCGAGCATCCGGGCCTCGTCGATCACGGCCACCCCCAGCTCGGTCGCCTTGTCGAGCTTGCTGCCGGCCTCGGCGCCCGCCACCAGGAAATCGGTCTTCTTGCTGACCGACCCGGCCACCTTGGCGCCCGCCGCCTCCAATTTGTCCTTCGCCTCGTCGCGGCTGAGCGTAGGAAGGGTGCCGGTGATCACGAAGGTCTTGCCCGCGAGGGGCTTGGGGGCGCGCGCCGCCGGTTCACCCTCTTGCCAGGTCACGCCGCAGGCGCGCAGCTGCTCGACCACCTCGCGGTTGTGCGCCTGCTCGAAGAAAGTGCGCAGGCTCTTGGCCACCACCGGACCGACGTCGTTGACCTCGAGCAATTGCTCCTCGCTCGCGTCCATGATCGCGTCGAGCTTGCCGAAGTGCTTGGCCAGGTCCTTGGCGGTGCTTTCGCCGATGTGGCGGATGCCCAGCCCGAAAAGGAAGCGCGGCAGCGTGGTCTTCTTCGAGGCTTCGAGCGCATCAACCAGGTTCTTCGCCGATTTGTCGGCCATGCGATCCAGGCCGGCGAGGGTGGTGAGGCCCAGCTTGTAAAGATCGGGCAGCGTGCGGATCAGCCGGGCGTCCACCAGTTGTTCGACCAGCTTGTCTCCCAGGCCTTCGATGTCCAGAGCGCGCCGCGCCGCGAAGTGCAGGATGGCCTCCTTGCGTTGCGCGCCACAGAACAGGCCGCCGGTGCAGCGGTAGTCGACCTCACCCTCCTCGCGCAGCGCATCGGAGCCGCACACGGGGCATTTTTGGGGCATGGTGAAGACCGGACCGCGCTGCTGCTGCGGCCGGGCTGCGCTCTCGGGCACCACGCCCACCACCTCCGGGATCACATCGCCGGCACGCCGCACGATCACCGTGTCGCCCACCCGCACGTCCTTGCGCCGGGCCTCGTCCTCGTTGTGCAGCGTGGCGTTGGTCACGGTGACGCCGCCCACGAAGACCGGTGCCAGCTTGGCCACCGGCGTGAGCTTGCCGGTGCGACCGACCTGCACCTCGATGCCCAGCACCTCCGTCAGCTGTTCCTGCGCCGGGTACTTGTGCGCCACGGCCCAGCGCGGCTCGCGCGAGACGAAGCCGAGCTGCCGCTGCAGCTCCAGGCTGTCGACCTTGTAGACCACGCCATCGATGTCGTAGGGCAGCGCATCGCGCTGGCGCGCGACGGTCTCGTGGAAAGCGATCAGCTCGATCGCGCCGCGGGCGCGCTGCGTCAGCGGGCCGATCGGAAAGCCCCAGGCATGGAACTGCTGCAGCCAGTCGAACTGCGTGGCATGCGAGGGCCCGCCCTCGTCCGCCGGCGTGACCTCGCCGAGGCCATAGGCGAAGAAGCTCAGCGGCCGCGCAGCCGCAATCGCCGGGTCGAGCTGGCGCACCGCGCCGGCCGCGGCATTGCGCGGATTCACGAAGACCTTCTCGTTCTTCTGGCCGGCGGCGATCTTCTCGCGCTGGCGCTCGTTCAGCTTCTCGAAGTCGTCGCGACGCATGTAGACCTCGCCGCGCACCTCCACCACCTGCGGGATCTCTGCGCCCTGGTCGTGCAGGCGCAGCGGGATCTGCTGCACCGTGCGGATGCTCGGGGTGACGTCCTCGCCGATCTCGCCATCTCCGCGGGTCGCGGCCTGCACCAGCACGCCCTGCTCGTAGCGCAGGTTGACGGCCAGGCCATCGAACTTCAGCTCGCACACGTACTCGACCTGCGGCGCGTCTTCGGCCAGACCCAGTTCGCGGCGCACCCGCGCATCGAAGGCGCTGGCACCGCCCGGCGTGATGTCGGTCTCGGTGCGGATGGACAACATCGGCACCTTGTGGCGCACCTTGGCGAAGCTCTCCAGCGCCTTGCCGCCCACGCGCTGCGTGGGCGAATCGGGCTTGCGCAGCTCGGGGTGCTCGGCCTCCAGCGCCTGCAGGCGCTGGAACATGCGGTCGTACTCGGCGTCCGGCAATTCGGGCGCGTCCAGCACGTAGTAAAGATGGGCATGGCGGCGCAGCTGCTCGCCCAGTGCGGCGGCTTCGCGAGCCGCCTCCTCGCGTGGGGTCATGGAAATCTCCGGGATCAGGGCGAGGTTAGCTGAAGAGTCGCCGTGCCAGCGGCGACCCGGCCGACAGCTCGCGCGAATCGAGGGTGTCGTAGAGCTGCTCGAGGTCCGCCCCGATCGCATCCATGGTCTCCTCGCGCAGCAACTGCCCGTCGCTGTCGGTCACGACGCCATCCATCTCGCGCGCCAGCGTCGCGGCCGTTTCGCGCATGCGCGCGAAGGGACGCTCGGCGCGGTCCACCTGCGGCACGTCCAGGCTCAGCGTGAGCTCGCGGATCGCGGACTGGGCCGGGTCGTCGGCCAGCGCGGCCTGGGTGTCGAAGGACAGGCCCAGGATCGGCGGCAGCCCGAGTTCGCTCGCCGGCAGCACCATGCGGCCCGGAATGATGCCGGCGACAAAGCCCAGCCGCGCGGCGTTCTGCTGCACGTAGCCCGGGCTCCAGGCAGCGTGCAGCGCACGCAGCACGAAGCTCAGCTGCGCGTCATGCGCACTGGCGAACTGGTCGAGCTCGCGGGCGCGCGCGACTTCGTCGAGCATCTCGGGAAACTCCGGCGACCCGTTGATCGCGTCCGCGAAGGCCTGCGCCTTGACCACGAACTCGGAGTACTCGATCTCGTTGAGCGCCCCGGTACGGTTGGCCAGCTGCACGCCGGCCTGGAAGGCGCCGTAGCGCTGGCCGGGCGCGGCCGGTTCCCACTCGCCGGTGTGTTCGTTGAGGCCTTCGATCGCCACCGGCTTGCTGCCGGCGCGGCGCGTGGCGGGCATCGCGGCGATCGCGGCGTCGCCCGAGGCCAGGCCCTCCAGCGTGATGGGCGTGATCACGTCGATCAGCGGATCGAGCCCGCCGCGCCGGTCGGCAGTGGGGATCGGCAGCGCGCTCGGTGCCGGCAGCTTGGGGTCGAACAGCGGCTCGTGCCGCTCGGCGCCGGCGACCGGATGCCCGCTCACGTGCAGCACCGGTTCTTCTTCGCGGTTGAGGGGCGCCGGCGCCGCTTCGGGCGGGTCGCTGTCGGGCGCATCGGGTTGGCGCGGCGCGTTGCGGCGCGACATCCAGGCGTTGTAGCCGACCACCGTGGCCAGCACGAGTCCGCCGAGGATGGCGAGGGCGACCGTGAGATTGCTCATGCGGCCTCGGCCATCGAAACGGCGGATTCCATGTCCACCGCCACGATGCGAGAGACGCCCTGCTCCTGCATGGTCACGCCGATCAGTTGCTCGGCCATCTCCATCGCGATCTTGTTGTGGCTGATGAAGAGGAACTGCGTCTCGCGGCTCATCGCCGTCACCAGCTTGGCGTAGCGCTCGGTGTTGGCGTCATCCAGCGGCGCATCCACTTCGTCCAGCAGGCAGAAGGGCGCAGGGTTCAGCTGGAAGATCGCGAACACCAGCGCGATCGCGGTCAGCGCCTTCTCGCCGCCCGACAGCAGGTGGATGGTCTGGTTCTTCTTGCCGGGTGGCTGCGCCATCACCTGCACGCCGGAGTCGAGGATCTCGTCGCCGGTCATCATGAGCTTGGCATTGCCGCCGCCGAAGAGCTCGGGGAACATGCGGCTGAAGTGCTCGTTGACGGTCTTGAAGGTGCCGCCGAGCAGTTCGCGGGTCTCGCCGTCGATCTTGCGGATCGCGTCTTCCAAGGTGTTGATGGCCTCGTTGAGGTCGGCCGACTGCGCATCGAGGAAGGTCTTGCGCTCGCGCGCGACGGCGAGCTCGTCGAGCGCGGCAAGGTTGACGGCGCCGAGGGCGGCGACTTCGCGGTTGAGGCGGTCGATCTCGGACTGGAGGCCGGTGAGCCGGACCTTGTCCTCTTCGATCGACCGCGCGACCGCCTCGAGATCGGCCTGGGCATCGGCCAGCAGCTGCTGGTACTGCTCGAAGCCCAGGCGCGCGGCCTGCTCCTTCAGCTGCAGCTCGGTGATGCGCTGGCGCAGCGGATCGAGCTCGCGTTCGAGCTGCAGGCGGCGCTCGTCGCTCGCGCGCAGCTTCATCGTGAGGTCGTCGTACTGGCTGCGCGCGGCGCCCAGGGCGCTCTCGCGCTCGAGCTTGAGGGCCAGGGCGTCCTGCAGCCCGGCCTGCGCTGCAGCATCGGACAGGCGGCCGAGCTCGGCGCGGGCGCGCTCGTCTTCGTCGGTGAGCGAAGCCACCTGTTGCGTCGCGGTCTCGATCGCGCGGTTGAGCTCGGCGCGCCGTGCCTCCAGCGTGCGCTGTGCGAAGACGGCCTCCTGCGCCTGCCGCTCCAGGCTGCGGTGCTGCTCGCGGCTGGCGGACAGGGCGCGGCCGGCCTCGATCACGCGCTCGTCGAGTTGGGCGTGGCGCTCCTGGCTGTCGGCCAGCTGCATGTCCAGCTCTTCGAAGCGGCCCTCCGCGGCCACGCGCTTTTCCTGCAGTTCCTCGAGCTGGGCCTCGACCTCGCCCAAGTCGCTGGACAACTGCTCGCTGCGCGCGCGCGTCTGCTCGGCCAGCTGCGTGAGGCGCAGCGTCTCGACCTGCAGCTCGTGCGCGCGCGATTGCGTGTCGGCCGCTTCGCGCCGCGCCGTGACCAGCCGTTGCGACGCATCGCCATAAGCGGACTCGGCGCGCGCCAGCGCGGTGCGGGCCTCTTCGCTGATCAGCGTCTGGGCGCGCAGCTGGCGCTCCAGGTTCTCCATCTCCTGCTGGCGGGCGAGCAAGCCGGCCTGCTCGGAATCTTGCGCGTAGAAGCTCACGCTGTGGGCCGTGACCGCATGGCCGGTCTGAACGTAGATCGCCTCGCCGGCCTGCAGCTTGTCGCGCTGGGCCAGCGCTTCCTCGAGCGACGGCGCGGTGAAGCAGCCGTGCAGCCAGTCGGACAGCAGCGCTTGCTGGCCCGCATCGCCCAGGCGCAGGAGATCGGCCAGGCGCGGCATCGCGCCTGCCGCTTGCGGCGCGGAGGCTGCAGGCGGGCTGTAGAAGGCCAGCTTGGCCGGCGGCGCATCGCCGCCGAAGGCGCGGACCATGTCGAGGCGGCTCACTTCGAGCGCACCGAGGCGCTCGCGCAGCGCGGCTTCGAGCGCGTTCTCCCAGCCCTGCTCGATATGGATGCGGCTCCACAGCCCTTGCAGGCCTTCGAGCCCGTGCTTGGCCAGCCATGGGGCCAGCTTGCCATCCGTCTTGACCTTTTCCTGCAGCGCCTTCAGCGCTTCGAGCCGCGCCGAGAGCTCGGCGTGCCGCGCGCCCTCGGCGTTGACGGCCTGCTGCTTGCCGCGACGGTCGTCGTCGAGCTGCGGCACGGCCTCCTGCAATTCATGCAGGCGCGCATCGGCCTCGCTGGCGGCTTCCTGGGCGGCGGCCAGCTGCTCCTGCAGGTCGCGCAACCGGGCTTCGTCGGGCGCGGCGAGCGCATTCTGGTCGCTGCGCAGGCGCTCGGCGCGCTGCGTCAGCTGGCGGGTCTGGTCCTCGATGTTGCGCTGGTCGGCCGCCAGCACCTGGATCTGCTGCTGCACCTGCACCACGCTGGCGCGCTGGGCGTTGGCCTCGTTCTGGGCGCGCTGCTGGGCCTCTTCAAGCGCGGGGATGCGCGCGTCATGTTCTTCGAGCTGCGCCGCCAGCAGCTCGGCCTGCTCCTCGGCGTTCACGCCCTGGCCGGCCAGGGTCTCGATCTCGGCCTCGGCATCTTCGCGGCGCGAGTTCCATTGCGCGATCTGCTCGCTCAGCTGCACCAGGCGCTGTTCGACCCGCTGGCGGCCCTCGACCACGAAGCGGATCTCGCCTTCCAGCTTGCCGACTTCGGCGCTGGCCTCGTAGAGCTTGCCCTGTGCCTGGTTGACCTGGTCGCCGGCCGCGTAGTGCGCCTGGCGCACGGTCTCGAGCTCCGACTCGACGTGGCGCAGATCGGCCATGCGCGATTCGAGGTCGTTGATGGCCTTTTCGCCATCGGCCTTCACCTTGGCCTGGTCGCCCTCGCTCTCGCCGCGCTTGAGGAACCACAGCTGGTGCTGCTTGCGCGTGGCGTCGGCCTGCAGCGTGTTGTAGCGGGTGGCGACCTCGGCCTGCTTCTCCAGCCGCTCCAGGTTGCTCGAGAGCTCGCGCAGGATGTCTTCGACGCGCGTGAGGTTCTCGCGGGTGTCGCCCAGCCGGTTCTCGGTCTCGCGACGGCGCTCCTTGTACTTGGAGACGCCGGCCGCCTCTTCGAGGAACAGCCTCAGTTCTTCCGGCTTCGATTCGATGATCCGGCTGATCGTCCCCTGCCCGATGATGGCGTAGGCGCGCGGGCCGAGGCCGGTGCCCAGGAACACGTCCTGCACGTCGCGCCGGCGCACCGGCTGGTTGTTGATGAAGTAGCTCGAATTGCCGTCTCGTGTCAGCACGCGCTTGACCGCGATCTCGGCGAACTGCGACCACTGGCCGCCCGCGCGGTGGTCGGAGTTGTCGAACACCAGCTCCACGCTCGAACGGCTGGCCTGTTTGCGCGTGGTGGTGCCGTTGAAGATCACGTCCTGCATCGACTCGCCGCGCAGTTCGGAGGCGCGCGACTCGCCGAGCACCCAGCGCACCGCATCCATGATGTTCGACTTGCCGCAGCCGTTGGGTCCGACGACGCCCACCAGTTGGCCTGGCAGGAGGAAGTTGGTCGGTTCCGCGAAGGACTTGAAGCCGGAGAGCTTGATCGAGTTGAGACGCACGGCTGGTTTGGCTTAGCTTGCCAAAGTGTTGATTTGTAAGGGGAATAATTGCCGGCCTCACCCTCCGGGACCGGCTGCTGCCCCGAGGCGGCGATGATAACGTGCGGCCCATGCGCGAATCCCTCCGTTCTTCCCCTCTCGCGCGCTGCCGCGCCGTGCTCATCGGCTGCGTGGCCGCAACCCTCGTCGGCATGGCGGGCTGCGCGAGCACCGAACGCGCCGAGCCTTACGGAAGCAACGAGTGGCTGCAGACGGGCGCCAATCGCATCGCCAACCTCGCGCTGCGCGACAACCTGCAGTCGATACGGCGCGTGCAGCTTTCGCTGTACCGGCGCAATCCACGCGAATGGCGCAAGTGGGCATCGAGCGCGGAGGACGCGACCCAGCGCACCTGGGACGCCATTTCCCGGGACGCCGCCCTGCCCCAGCTGCGCGGCGCCACGGGCATCGACGCCATCCGGCTCGCCTTCGAGACCCAGCCCAAGCCCTACGAGGGCGACCGCGTGGCAGCGCTGGTGGAGGGCTGGGCGTCCATGCTCAAGCAAGCCAACGGCGGCACCTGGGAGCAGACCATGCTCGACGGCGTGAATGCGGAGAACAGCTACCGCGCGGCGCGCAACGTCGAGATCTCGCTGTGGCTGATCGGCTCGAAGACCGGGCCGGACGGCCAGCCGCTGCTGCTGGCCACCGAGATCGGCGAGCGAGGGCGCAACCTGCTGGTCGATCGCGAGTTGTCGAAGGTGGTGGCGCGCCTGGACCTGATGGCGGCGCAGGCGGACGAGAAATACCGGAGAGCGGCGCTGGACTTCAGCCAGAACTGGCTGCTTGGGAATCTCGGGCCGTTCTTTTCGATGGTGAACAGGTAGCTCGAAGCTGGCTTCTTTGAAGCCAGTACTTTTGTTTGCGGCATTTCTATGGTGCTGTGAGGAAGCAGCGCGGCGCGGCGGCCGAAGCAGGCACGAAATATTGCTCGTTCGCGCTGGATTTCCAAGTGAACACGGCTTCCTTGCCCTTTCTTCCCGATGGGCCAGAAAAGGTCAACTGCCGGGGCCACTCGTCCATGGAACCTTGGTTTGCAGCGGGTTACTGATCCGATGAGCAAACCGGTCATAAAAGGTTTCCGGGATCACAGGGGGTCCACGTCGTGGCGGAGAAGCACGCGGTCGTGCCGCGACTTGCCACGCAAGCAATGCAGGCATGGGTCAATGACTATGGATTTGAACCGGGCAGCCCAGCTCCTTGTGGAACTGGGCGAACGCACACCGAGCATTGAAAGCATCGTTCAGGAAGCTGGCGCGCCTCGCTGGGCCATCGAACTGGACGACGGGCTCGTCGTTATTGCCGAACTCGATGAAGAACGTGGAAGGCTCAGCCTCGAGACGGACCTGGGGCGACCGCCCGAGGAGCACCGGCTGGCCACTTGTGAGGCTTTGATGATGCTGACGTCGCTGGAGCACGCGTCTCACGATTGGGCGATGGCGCTCAGCGAGCCTGGCGGCGAATTCCAGCTTTGTGGCCACATCGGTTGGGGAGAGCCCTACACGACCGATCTGCAGTCGCCACTCCTGGAATTCGCAACCCAAGCGCAGCAGTGGCGAGACATCGTCGCCCGCGGAGCTCAGCAAGATGTCGTCGAACACGAGGTATTCAGTCCGGATGTCTTGGCCTGATCACCACCAGCAACAGCTCCCTCTTTTTGTCTAACGGAATAGATAGCATGCCCTCGATCCCATCGACACCGTCAATCCTGATCAGCAACCAAACGAGTCTGAGTGAGTTACAGAATTTCATGCAAGGGCTGAACAAGAACTCCGAGCTCCATGGAAAGCGTCTGGAAAAGGGTACATACATGCTTTATGTGAGCAAAGGAAAAAGGACTGGATTTCAGCAAACCTTTTCCCCCCAAACCATTGAAACCAGACGCATCAGCGCGCGAGCAGCGATTCTCAAGGTTGCGAAAAATAGCCGAAAAACAATATTTAGAACAAACTTGATCTCGCATATAGAAAGCGGCCTCGAGATCCAACACCTGCCAAAAGAAAAACAACACCTGTACGATTACGAAGTCATCGGCAGTAAGCCCTTGGTCGCCGAAAGCTTTATGCAAGAACTGGAGGATGCAGTTAATGCCGAAGCAACGGACCTGGAAACAAGCAATAGCGGCCTGATTGAATCAGGTAAATCAGCATTTCCCTCCGAAGCTGTCAAAGCCCTCGGGTTTCACTTTGCAAAAGGGATTAATGCAGGCCAAACGGACACCTGCTCGCATTACTTCAAGGACGTAAAAAACGTCATCTACGAGATCTCTCCAAAAAGCTCCGACGAACTTGCCAAAGAGCTTTTTGAAGATGGAATAACCAAAGAACCAAATATCGCACTGATGGACAGCGAGGATCTCGGCATTCTTGGTCGCTGTGAAGCCGAGGCAAAAGTTATTGCCGAAATAAAAGAAGCAGCCCTGGAAAATACAGAGCAGAATAAATTTGCAAAGCTCTGGAAAAAAATTCAAGAGGGAATGGACTTGCTTCCCAAAGACAAAGTCGCTTACGGGCATTTTGAAACCACAAGCTTCGAATTTCAGGATAGCCTTCAAGAAAAGCCAATTAATGTAAATGTTGGGATGCGCGTTCTAGGTGTGGGAGTTGATTTGGATCGGAGCTTTAATCTGGTTCTAGACGGGTTGAGCAAAATCGTCACCGAATCCATCCAAAACCCCGACTTTGATCTTAAAAAGGCAGAAACAGATGTTAGAAATCTTGTAGAAGAAAGAAAAAATTTCGAGACCAAATTGGCGATATTGCAGTTTGGAGCAAACATGCTCACTAACGACGGCTATCTCAAAAAGCTTTCAAAGGAAATGCGAGAGCCCCTGAAAGCTCTTGGCTACAATATGGCAAGGACGGCGAACATATTCAATGAGCCTCACGGGCAATATCAATCCCTGCAGGAAGTCCTTGAAGCCGCGGAGACAGATCCGCTGGAATTCATTGCTCAAGTCTGCCGAGAATTAGAGCAACAAGAACCACTCGCCGTCATCGCAGACAAACCACCTGAAGAAATCGCCAGTCTATTGCCAAGCGCAAATCGATTTGTTTCTCATCAACGAATCGAAAGAAAGATTGAGCAGCGGGCGAAAATGCGATGGGAGGAGATTCGGCGGGCCGAGAGCCAGCGGAAAGCTTGATTAGCACGTCACCCACGAAGTTGTATGGGGCTCAACGATGAATCACACGAAATTTCAAGATGTTTGCGTGAATGCCGCTCGTGCCTTGCGCGCTGACGCAACAGAGCAGGACGGCCGCTGCTCCCTGACGATCGATGTCACCGAGGTACCTGTCGATCTGGACGAAGATGCACACGCCCTTCATTGCTATGTTAATTTGGGCGATGCCAATTCCCTTGATCGCATGGACGTCTGTGAACAATTGTTGGCACTTAACCTCCGAACCCACGTGACCCACTACGGCACATATGCCCTTGAACCCGCTTCGGCCTGGGTTATTTTTTGCGCCAATCTTCAGGACGCTACCACGCTAAATGGTGAAAAGCTCGCCCAAATGCTGCGCTACTACCTCCACGAGACTAAAGAAGTGCGGCAAATGGTTGGCGGTATTTCTGAGAAATATTTCAGTACCGTATTTGCCGGCGATTTTGCATGACCGGTAAACGTTAGTTTTTCACACACCAAGAAAACAGGTTGATCATGGAATTCAATTCAAAAGTACCTCAAAAATATTATTCTTCTGGCCCTGCCGCCTCTCCGGAGGGAAAGCAAAATCAAGAGAATAGCGAAAGCTCGTTCCAAAGAACCATCCCAAAGCAAAAAGGGGCGCCAAACAAGCTGCTCGCTCAACGGTTTAAAGCACCTGAAGTAAAGGCCGACCCCATAATCAACCGAATGGATGAGTTGAATGTTGAACTTCAGGAACTCAATTTCTGGGCAGATAACATACTGCAGAATGAGGGACAGGTGAATTCCGATTCGGCCGAAGAATCTTCTGACTCAGGGGGCGCCAATGTGTTGAAATCATCCGTATGCGCCGACAAAGGAGAAGAACCAAGGCCCGATCCGCAAAATGAAAGGATGGAGGCCGACAGGGATGTTCGAGTAGCCACGACCGACGGAGGTTTCTACAAGGCCAATGCGAGACCATCGGATAGGCGAAAGCTGATGAATGTCATCACGAAGAGAACCCCGTCTCGATCGACGCCTCGCCGGGGAATTGAATTGCCCTCAGTCGATTCCCGACTTCTGTCTCCATTGGACAGAAAGAGACGCGCCTTTGCCAACAAAAAAACTCAAGAGGCGGAACAACATCTCATCCGAAAAAATTTACCACCTGGGCTCATCTTTGACACCGATGGCAATATAAACGGGAAGTATTCGTTTACAAAGTTCTCATCCCCAGGAAAAGAACGCATTATGCTCGAGGACGTATTTAGCGATCGAATGACTCAATTCCTGAATCCTGGTTCAACGAAAATTCTCCCCCCAAAGCCTGTAGCCGGAGTGACGGTCATTGATCCTTGTGCGGCTGATTTCCATCGGCTAAACTACGAATTCGTAACAAGGGAAGGGAAGATGAAGGAGCTGCCTTGGCCGGATGACCAGCAGGCGGAGCAATACAGAACAGGTATTAACAAGCCCGATCTCGCCATCAAAACATGCAAGGAACACCTGCGTGCTTCTCAAATTGCCACAAGCCTTCAAGAGTTTGTCAAAAATGACAATGCATCAGAAGAAGAGAATGGTCGAGCTGCACTTGTGCTGTCGGCGGTATTGGCCCAGCAGACAAGCATGCTGCTGGTTAACGTAGTTTACGGTCCCACTTCGCCTTTGAAGATGTTGTCAAGCCAATCAACTGCTGAAGTCGGTCGAGCGATGACGATCAAAGATCGCCGGGGCGAAGAGCATCATGTAGACGTAAAGGCCTTTGGTGCCACGGTATTCACCCTGTCGAGCGACGGGGACAATTTCAAAGTGGCCGTGGATTTTCCATGGTTTGCAGAGGCGAGAGAAGGTCGCGAAGCCGAACTTCCACTGCATAAGAATGGCGTTATTAGTGTTCATACAAGAGCGGAAATCCTAGTGGACGCAGAAAAGGCCCGTGCAGGCATCCTATCTGTAAGGTTTTTGAATGGCATTCAGGCGGAGTATTCGGGGCGCCTCAATTTTGAGCTGAACCAAACTGCCGTTTAGCCGGTCGTCTGGGATCTTTGGGAGGAGGTGCTAGTTGGCCCCTAGAATGCTTCCACTTTCTCCATCCATCCTCGTGAGCTCCATCAATTTCATCGGCGGCGAAAAAGGCGGTGTCGGCAAGTCCGTCACCGCCCGGGTCCTGGCGCAGTACTTCATCGATCACAGCCAGCCCTTCGTGGGCTTCGACACCGATCGGTCGCACAGCTCCTTCACCCGCTTCTACGAAGGCTTCGCCTCGCCGGTGGTGGTCGACAGCTATGAGGGGCTGGACACGGTGGTCAACGGCTTCGAGACGCATCCGCAGCAGAGCGTGATCGTCGATCTCGCAGCGCAGACGCTGGCGCCGCTGGCGCGCTGGATCAAGGATTCGGAGCTCTTCGACGTCTTCGCCGGGCTCGGCGTGACGGTCAACTTCTGGCACGTGCTGGACGACGGCAAGGACTCGAGCGATCTGCTCGGCACGCTGGTCGACACCTTTGGCAATCGGCCCAATTACATCGTGGTGCAGAACTACGGCCGCGGCAACGACTTCGCGCTGCTGCTCGGCTCGCAGTCGCTGAGCAAGGCTGTCACCAATGGTGCCCGGGTGATCGCCCTGCCCCGCCTGCACGACGCGAGCATGCGCAAGATCGATGCGCGCAACACCAGCTTCTGGAAGGCGGTCAATGACCGCGAAGGTCCCAATGCGCTGGGGCTGCTGGAGCGCCAGCGCGTCAAGAGCTGGCTCGCGACTTCTTACGCGGCCTTCGACACGTTGCCGCTCTGAACACCGGCGCGCGGGGCGCGCCGCGAGAACATCAGACCCACCAGGAGCAGGCCGAACACCACGAACGCAATGAAGGACCAGTTCGCGATCGAGAGGCCCAAAAAGGTCCAGTCGATCTGCGTGCAGTCCCCGCCGCCGCGGAAGATCATCGGCAACGCCCGCTTCAAGGGAAAGGTCTCGATCATCCCGTAGAGGTCGCGGCCGCAGGACACGACCTCCGGCGGATGCCATTGCAGCCAGCTCTGGCGCGCGGCGGTGTAGGCACCGCCGACCGCCATCACCAAGGCCAGCGTCGCGCCCGTGAGCTGCAAGCCGCGGCTCTTGCTCAGGGCGGCCAGCCCGGTGAACACCGCTACCAGGACCAGCGCGTAACGCTGGACGATGCACATCGGGCACGGCTCGAGGCCCACCACGTGCTGCAGATAAAGCCCGAAGGCCAGCATCGCCACACAGGCTGCGCAGATCAGCGCGAGCGCGCGGCGCGGCGCTCCGAAGTACCAGTCGACCAAATCAGTGCCCCTCTACGAAGACGCGGGCCCGGCGCGGCGTGGCAACCACCGTCTCGCCTTCGCGCAGGCCCAGATCCCGGAACTGTTGCGCAGGGAGTTGCGCCTCGATGATGGTTCCGGAACCAGGATTGTCTGGATTCGATTCCACCGGTTCGAGTTCCAGCCGCGCGATCGGCCCGACGACGATGGCCCGGCTCAGGGTGGCGACGATGCCGCTGGCGCCGGGCACGTAACGCTCGACGTCGAGGTCGTGCGGCCGCACATAGGCCAGCGCCTTGCCGTCGCGCAAGTCGCGGTGCTCGGGCGAGTCGATGCGGACGCCCTCGAGGTGCACCTCGCCCTCGTGCGCGCGGCCGTGGAAGAGGTTCACGTCGCCGAGGAAACCGTAAACGAAGGGGCTGGCCGGGTGGTCCCACACGTCCTGCGGCGAGCCGACCTGCTCGATGCGGCCGCCGTTCATGAGCACGACGCGGTCGGCGACTTCCAGGGCCTCCTCCTGGTCGTGCGTGACGAAGATGCTGGTGACGTGCAGCTCGTCGTGGAGGCGGCGCAGCCAGCGGCGCAGTTCCTTGCGCACCTTGGCGTCGAGCGCGCCGAAGGGCTCGTCGAGCAGCAGTACCTTGGGCTCGACCGCGAGCGCACGGGCGAGCGCGATGCGCTGGCGCTGCCCGCCCGAGAGCTGAGCCGGGTAGCGTTCGGCCAGCCAGTCGAGCTGCACCAGCTTCAACAGCTCGTGCACCTTGGCCTTGATCTGCGCCTCGCCGGGGCGCTGGCCGCGCGGCTTGACGCGCAACCCGAAGGCCACGTTCTCGAACACCGTCATGTGGCGGAACAGCGCGTAGTGCTGGAAGACGAAGCCGACCTGGCGCTCGCGCACATGGACCTCGGTGGTGTCCTCGCCGGCGAACAGGATGCTGCCGGCGTCGGCCGTCTCCAGGCCCGCGATGATGCGCAGCAAGGTCGTCTTGCCGCAGCCCGAAGGGCCGAGCAGCGCCACCAGTTCGCCCGAATCGACGTCGAGGCTGACGTCGCGCAGCGCATGGAAGTCGCCGAACTGCTTGCTGACGTTGCGGATTTCAATGCTCATGATGTGTTCTCCTCAGGCGCCGGCGGCGGACAGCGGCCGCTCGGGCGGCAGTTCGGCCAGGGCCTTCATCTCGCGCTCGTGGCGCCACTCGATGACGGACTTGATGACCAGCGTGACCAGCGCCAGGATGGCCAGCAGCGATGCGACCGCGAAGGCGGCCACCGACTGGTATTCGTTGTAGAGCACTTCCACGTGCAGCGGCATGGTGTTGGTCTGGCCGCGGATGTGGCCAGAAACCACGGACACCGCGCCGAACTCGCCCATGGCCCGCGCGTTGCAGAGGATCACGCCGTACAGCAGCCCCCACTTGATGTTGGGCAGGGTCACGCGCCGGAAAGTCTGCCAGCCCGTCGCGCCGAGCACGATGGCGGCCTGCTCCTCCTCGGTGCCCTGGGCCTGCATCAGCGGGATCAGCTCGCGCGCAATGAAGGGGAAGGTGACGAAGATGGTGGCCAGCACGATGCCGGGCACGGCGAAGACGATCTTGATGTCGTGCGCCTGCAGCCAGGGCCCGAACCAGCCCTGCGCGCCGAAGACCAGAACGTAGATCAGGCCCGCCACCACCGGCGATACCGCGAATGGGAGGTCGACCAGCGTGGTCAGCAGCGCCTTGCCGCGGAACTCGAACTTGGCGATCGCCCAGGCGGCGGCAACGCCGAAGACCAGGTTCATCGGCACTGCGATGGCGGCGGTGATCAGCGTGAGACGGATGGCGCTCCAGGCATCGGGCTCCTTCAGCGCTTCGAGGTAGGCGCCGGCGCCCTTGCGCAGGGCCTCGGTCGCAACTGCGGCGAGCGGCAGCACGAGAAACAGAAACATGAAGGCCAGCGCCAGCCCGATCAGGGTGAAGCGCACCCAGGCCGCTTCGGTGGTGCCGGCCTTGGCGCGGCGAACGGTGCGAGTGGTGTTCATCAGGCAAGCTCCGCGCCGCGCGCTGCGGTATTCGCCTGAGGCGGGTCACGGCGGCTCATGCCGAAGCTCCGCGCCGCCGCTGCCAGGCCTGCAGCGCGTTGATGACCAGGAGCAGCGCGAAGGAGATCACCAGCATCACCAGGGCGACGGCGGTGGCGCCGGCGAAGTCGTACTGCTCCAGCTTGCCGATGATGATCAACGGCGTGATCTCCGAGATCATCGGCATGTTGCCGGCGATGAAGATCACCGAGCCGTACTCGCCGATCGCACGGGCGAAGGCCATCGCGAAGCCGGTCAGCAGCGCGGGCGTGATCGAAGGCAGGATCACCTTGGTGAAAGTCTGCAGCCGGGTCGCGCCGAGGCTGGTGGCGGCCTCCTCCAGTTCCTTTTCGGTGTCCTCGAGCACGGGCTGCACAGTGCGCACCACGAAGGGCAAGCCGATGAAGATCAGCGCGATCACCACGCCGGCCGGCGTGAAGGCCAGCTTGATGCCCATGGGTTCGAGGTACTGGCCGATCCAGCCGTTGCCCGCGAGCAGCGCGGTCAGCGAGATGCCGGCCACGGCGGTGGGCAGCGCGAAAGGCAGATCGACCAGCGCGTCGACGATGCGCTTGCCGGGAAACCTGTAGCGCACCAGCACCCAGGCCACCAACAGGCCGAAGACGAGATTGACCAGCGCGGCGATCAGCGAGGCGCCGAAGGTCAGGCGGTAGGAGGCCATGACGCGCGGCGCGGTCACCGCCGTCCAGAACTGCTCCCAACTGAGCGCAGAGGTCTTGAATGCCAGCGCCGACAACGGGATCAGCACGATCAGGCAGAGATAGAACAGCGAAAAGCCGAGCGTGAGATGAAAGCCGGGCAGCACGCGGCGCGAGACGCCGGGACGTCCCGCACGCGCAGGCGGCGCTGCCGGGGCCGGCAGCGCCGAAGAGAGGGCTCCGCTCATTTACTTGGCGCCAGGCGTGTAGAGCTTGTCGAACTGTCCGCCGTCATTGAAGTGCACCTTTTGCGCTTCGCCCAGGCTGCCGAACAGTTCCTGCACGGTGAAGAGCTGCAAGGGCTTGAAGGTCGAGGCGTGCTTCTTGAGCACCGCCTCCGAGCGCGGACGCAGCGCGTGCCTGGCCGCGATCTCCTGCGCTTCGTCGGAATAGAGGTAATCCAGATAGGCCTTGGCCAGCTCCCCGGTGCCCTTCTTGGCCACCGTGCGCTCGACCACCGCCACGGGGTTCTCGGCCAGGATGCTGATCGACGGATAGACCGCGTTGACCTTGCCGGCGCCGAACTCGCGGTCGATCGAGACCACTTCCGATTCGAAGGTGATCAGCACGTCGCCGATGTTGCGCTGAAGGAAGGCGGTGGTGGCATCGCGGCCGCCGCGCGCCAGCACAGGAACGTTCTTGAACAGCTTGCCCACGAATTCGGCCGCCTGCGCGTCGGTGCCGCCCTTCTTCTTCACATAGCCCCAGGCCGCAAGGTAGGCATAGCGGCCATTGCCGCCGGTCTTGGGGTTGACGATCACGACCTGGACGCCGGGCTTGACGAGGTCGTCCCAGTCCTTGATGCCCTTGGGGTTGCCGTTGCGGGTGAGGAACAGCATGGTCGAGGTGGTCGGCGCCGCGTTGTAGGGAAAGCGCTTGGCCCAGTCCTTGGCGACCACGCCGGCGTTGGCGAGGAAGTCGATGTCGGTGGTGGTGTTCATGGTCACCACGTCGGCATCCAGGCCGTCGGCGACGGCCCTTGCCTGCGCGCTGGAGCCTGCGTGCGACTGGTCGATCTTGACGTCCTTGCCCGTGGTCTTCTTGTAGTTCGCCACGAAGGCGGCGTTGTAGTCCTTGTAGAACTCGCGCGCCACGTCGTAGGACACGTTCAGCAAGGTCTGAGCCGAGGCGGTGCCGGCGGCGGCCGCCAGCGCCAGGGCGGCGATGAGGGTCTTCGTCGTCTTGAAAGTCATGAGGGTTGCCAATGAGGTGCGAAAGGGACGGGGCATTCTGCGTGCGAGCGAACTCGCGATTCTGCGAAGCATCGCTTCAAAGCCAAACGAATATCTTATTGTTTGAATATGGCCTATAACGAATAAGGGCGTTCCATCAAAGCGTGAGATTGAAGCCTCCCGCGCCGATGTGCTCGGCCAGGAAATCGATCAGTTTCCGGATGGCGGGCACCAGCGCCCGGCGCGAGGGGAAGACTGCATGCAGGATGCCGGGCGGCGGCCCCCAACCCGGCAGCACCTCGACCAAGCGCCCCGCTTCCAAATCCTCCTTGCACATGTAATCCGGCAGCATGCTGGCGCCGACTCCTTCCACCACCGCGAACTTCAGCGTCAGCAGGTCATCCGCCAGGTAGCGCGGCTCATGCTGGAAGGTGTGCCTGGCACCACCCGGGCCTTCCAGGCACCAGCTGACGCGCCCGTTTGCGGCCGATTGCGCCACCGTGTCCAGGCCCGCGAGATCCTCCACCGTCCGCACAGGGCCCTGGCGCCGGAGCAGGTCCGGGCTCGCCACCAGCACGCCCCGGGCAGCGGCGAACTGCTTCGCGACCAGCGTCGTGCTGTCCTCGATCACGGGCCGCACGCGCAGTGCAAGATCGATGCCCTCTTCGATGGGATCGACGGCCCGGTTCAGGATGCGCATCTCGATGCGGACCGCCGGGTAGCGCAGCATGAATTGCGACAGCAGCACGCCGACCCCGCTCTGCGCCAGCGTGATCGGGCAGCTGATGCGCACCAGCCCGCGCGGCTCCGTCTGCACCTGGGCGATCGCCTCCGCCGCAGCCTGCGCCGCGTCGCGCATCGCGATGCTGTGGCGCAGATACAGTTCGCCGGCCGGCGTGAGCGACAGCTGCCGGGTGCTGCGCTGCAACAGCTGCACACCGAGCCGCGCCTCCAGCTCGGCCACGCGGCGAGACAGCCGCGACTTCGGAATTCCCAGCGCCCGGCCGGCCGCCGCAAAGCCGCCACGCTCGGCCACTTCGGCGAAAAACACCATGTCGTTGAGATCTTGCATGGTCGGATTGTTCCATCAACAGGACGATCTGTGTGAAATTTGCCAACTTATCAATCACTCGCATCAAAAATAGACTATCCCCCATGCCGACCGATTTCCGCGCCGGCGCCACACCGAAAGAGAGCGATTGATCATGAAGCTGCTGCACATCGATTCCAGTGTCCTGGGCGACAACTCCGTTTCGCGCCAGCTGACGGCCGAAGCGGTCGCCGCCTGGCGCAACAACCACCCGGGCACGGAAGTCGAATACCTGGACCTGGCCGCCTCCGCCCCCACCCATCTCGACGGCCACTCGCTGGGCTTCCGCGCACCGGCCGGTACCGAGTTCACCGAGCGCCAGCGCGCCGAGAACGCCGTATCCGAAAAACTGGTGACCCAATTCCTGGCTGCCGACGTGATCGTGATCGGGGCCCCGTTCTACAACTTCTCGATTCCGAGCCAGCTGAAGGCCTGGATCGACCGCATCGCGCAGGTCGGCCGCACCTTCAAGTACACCGACAAGGGCCCGGTTGGCCTGGCTGGCGGCAAGACGGTGATCGTCGCCATCACCCGCGGCGGGATCTACTCCACGACCGAAGGGGGCCAGGCGATGGAGCACCAGGAGAGCTACCTCAAGGTGGTGCTGGGCTTCCTGGGAATTACCGATGTGCGCTTCATCCGCGCCGAAGGCCTGGCCATGGGCGACGCGCCGAAGGCGGCCGCGCTGGGCGCCGCGCGCGCTGACATCGGCGTGGTGGCGGCCGAGGCCGCCAACCAGGACGTCGCGTCCCTCGCCGCCTGATTCCGGAAGGACACGTTGCGTGAGGCCCAGGCCTCACGCGCTGGTAGGGGCGGCGTGCGGCCGGGCGCGCTTTGCCTCGGGTCGGGCTCAGCCCACGTGGCGCTTGACCCAGTCCACGTACTTGTCCACCCAGCCTTGCAGGAACTTTCTGGTGCTCCCCTCGGCGATGTGGCCCTTGTCGTCGAACAGGCCTTCCTTGTTCTGGATGAAGGCCTCGGGTTGGCCGAGCGTGGGCACGTCCAGATAAGCCAACACGTTGCGCAGTTGCTGCTGCGCGATCGCGGTTCCGATAGCGCCGACCGAGATCCCGATGACACCCGCCGGCTTGCCGGCCCAGGCACTCTGGCCATAGGGCCGCGATGCGTGGTCGATCGCGTTCTTCAGAACGCCGGGGATCGCGCGGTTGTACTCCGGTGTCACGAAGATCAGGCCCTGCGCGGCGGCGATCTCGGACTTGAGCCGCTTGACCGATGGCGCCTGGTTGCCGTCGTCATCCTGGTTGTAGAGCGGCAGATCGTCGATGCGCAGATGCTCGAGGGTGAAGTCCGAGGGCATCAGGTGCGCCAACGCAAGCGCGAGCTTGCGGTTGAAGGATTCCTTGCGCAGGCTGCCGACGATGACGGCGATCCGGGTCTGGCTCATGAGAACTCCTTTGGGGTTGAGGTGATGAATGTTGGGGCCCCGGAAATTATGCGGAGCCCTTTTGACCTTTTTCGAAAAGGTTCAATCGCAACCGGCCTTCTGCAGGCTGGCCTGCGTGATGTTGGCGCCGGCCGGCACATCCTCGGTGATCCAGGTGTTGCCGCCGATGACTGCGCCCTTGCCCAGCCTGACGCGGCCGAGGATGGTCGCGCCGGCATAGATCACGACGTCGTCCTCCACCATCGGATGGCGCGGCAGGCCCTTCTGCAGCTTCCCATCGGGGTCGGTGGGGAAACGCTTGGCACCGAGCGTCACGGCTTGATAGAGGCGCACCCGCTTGCCGATCACGGTGGTCTCGCCGATCACGACGCCGGTGCCATGGTCGATGAAGAAACCCGCGTCGATTTGCGCCCCCGGGTGGATGTCGATGCCCGTCTGACCATGCGCGAGCTCGGCCACGATGCGCGCCAGCAGCGGCAGCCCCAGTCCATAGAGCCGATGCGCAAGGCGGTGATGGATCATCGCCAGGATGCCGGGGTAGCACAGCAGCACCTCGTCGACGCTGCGCGCGGCCGGATCGCCCTGGTAGGCGGCGAGCACATCGCCATCGAGCAGGCGGCGGATGCCCGGCAGCGCGGCAGCGAAGGCGCGGACCGCCTCTTGCGCCTCGGCATCGATTTCGGCCGCGTCGCGCGGCTGGTGGCGCGCGCTGTAGCGCAGTTCCAGGCGGGCCTGGATCAGCAGCGACTGCAGCGCCGAATCGAGCGTATGGCCGACGTAGAAGTCCTCGCTCTCGTGACGCAGCTCGGGCGGACCGAGCCGCATCGGGAACAGCGCGCCCTTCAGCGACTCCACGATCGCGGCCAGCGCTTCGCGCGAGGGGAACTCGCGGCTGCCCGGCTCCCGCGAGCGCTTCTGCGCATCGCGCCATTCCTCGCGCGCTTCGCGCAGTGCAGCGACGATCTCGTTGACTTCGAATCCGGCCATGGCATCTCTCCTTCTGGCGCCCATTGTTACGGAACAGGCGCCGGCCATGGCCGGTGGGGCTTTCGTCAGAGCTTGGCGATCGACACCTCGGTGGACTTCACCAGTGCGACCACGTCGGAGCCGGGCTTGAGCTGCAACTCGTCGACCGAGCGCGTGGTGATGACCGAGGTCACGATGCCCCAGGCGGTCTCGACGTCGACTTCGGACACGACGTCGCCGCGGATGATCTCGCGGACCTTGCCCCTGAACTGGTTGCGGACGTTGATGGCTTGGATGGACATGGGTAGCTCCTGTTGAAAAGAAGAAAAGAAAAGATCAAACCGCCCAGCGCAATGCATGCGCTGGCCCGTCGGCCCAGCGCGTGTCGTTGGCGGGCTCGGCGTCGGGCTTCTGCAGCACGCGATCGAGAATGCGCTTTTCGATCGCCGCAAAAGCCGGATCGCCGTGCGAACGCGGCCGCGCGAGCGCGATGTTCTCGTCGAGCGCGATGCGGCCGTCCTCGATCAGGATCACGCGGTCGGCCAATGCCACCGCTTCCTGCACGTCGTGCGTGACCAGCAGGGCCGTGAAGCGATGGCGCTGCCACAGGTTCTCGATCAGCCGATGCATCTCGATGCGCGTCAAGGCATCGAGCGCACCGAGCGGCTCGTCGAGCAGCAGCAGCCGCGGCCGGTGCACCAGCGCACGCGCCAGCGAGACGCGCTGGCGCTGTCCGCCCGACAGGCGCGCCGGCCACTCCCCCTGGCGATCGGCCAGGCCGACCTGCGCAAGCACTTCCTCGCCGCGTACGCGCGCTGCCGGCGGCAGCCCGAGCGTGACGTTCTCGAGCACGCGGCGCCAGGGGAGGAGGCGCGCTTCCTGGAACATGATCCGCGTGTCGTCGTGCAGTCCGTCGACGGGCCTGCCGTCCGTGTAGATGCGACCGTCGGAAGCTTGTTCGAGGCCCGCGATCAGGCGCAGCAGCGTGCTCTTGCCGCAGCCGCTGCGGCCCACGATGGCGATGAACTGGCCCGATTCGATCGTGAGCTGCGCGTTGCGCAGCACTTCGCGCGCGCCGTAGCGCTTGTGGAGGCCGCGCGCCTCGAGCTTCACGCCGGGGACGATGTGCGGCTCGGTGGCGGGCGGGGTCTGGAGAATGGCATTCATGGTCGTTCGGCTCCGAAAGGATTCATCGACGTGCCTGATAGCCCGGATGCCAGCGCAGCCACCAGCGCTCGAGCCCGCGGGCGAACAGGTCGGCCACCTTGCCGAGCAGCGCGTAGAGCAGGATGCCCACCAGCACGATGTCGGTCTGCAGGAACTCGCGCGCATTCATCGTGAGGTAGCCGATGCCGGCCTGCGCCGAGATCGTCTCGGCCACGATGAGGATCACCCACATCAGGCCGAGCGAGAAGCGCAGACCCACCAGGATCGACGACAGCGCGCCAGGCAGGATCACCTCCTTGTAGAGCTGCCAGCGCGAGAGGCCGTAGGTGCGGCCCATTTCGATCAGCTGCGGGTCCACGTTCCGGATGCCGTGGAAGGTGTTGAGATAGATCGGGAAGAACACCGACACCGAGATCAGGAACAGCTTGGCCGACTCGTCGATGCCGAACCAGAGGATCACCAACGGAATCAGCGCCAGCGCCGGGATGTTGCGCACCATCTGGATGGTGGCGTCGAGCAGCGTCTCGACGAACTTGACCGAGCCGGTGAGGAGTCCGAGCGCGAGCCCGAGCCCGCCGCCGACGGCGAGGCCCGACAAGGCCCGGCCGGCGCTCACCTTCACATGGGTCCACAACTCGCCGGAAGCCGCCAGCTTCCACGCGGCCTTGAATACATCGGCCGGGGCCGGCAGAACACGGGTGGAGAGCCACCCGAGCGACGAGGCGATCTGCCAGGCGACGATCAGCCCCATCGGCACGAGCCAAGGTACGAGACGTACGGCGACGCCGAGGCCGAAGACGCGAGCCCACCCCAGCGACGGCGCCGCGGCGGGCAATGGCTGCACTTGCTCCGTCATGAGAAGAGTCCTTGTGATCAGCTTTGGGAAAGAAGGCGCGAAGGCGCATCGAGATTGGCGACGACCTCGCCGAAGGGACCGGTCAGCGACCCGGCCGGCAGGCCGTGGCGCCGCTTGCGCGGCAGGAGCGGGAACACCAACTCGGCGAAGCGGTACGACTCTTCGAGGTGCGGGTAGCCGGAGAGGATGAAGTTGTCCAGGCCCAGCGCCGCGTATTCCTCGATGCGCGCCGCCACTGTCTTCGCATCGCCGACCAATGCAGTGCCGGCGCCGCCGCGCACCAGGCCCACGCCGGCCCAGAGATTGGGCGAGATCTCCAGTTCGGCGCGCGTGCGCCTGGCGCCGCCCGCATGCAACGCAGCCATGCGGCGCTGGCCTTCGGAGTCCATGCGCGCGAAGGCGGCTTGGGCGCGGATCACGGTCTCGTCATCGACGCGACTGATCAGGTCCTCGGCGGCTTTCCACGCCGCGTCTTCGGTCTCGCGCACGATCACGTGCAGGCGGATGCCGAATTTCACGGTTCGCCCCTTTCGCAGCGCGCGCCCGCGCACGTCGGCGACTTTCTTCGCCACTTCGCCGGGCGGCTCGCCCCAGGTGAGGTAGGTATCGACTTGCTCCGCCGCAAGCTCGTGCGCCGCCGCCGAGGAACCGCCGAACCAAACGGGCGGATAAGGCCGCTGCGTGGGCGGATACAAGAGCTTCGCGCCCTTCACGCGCAGGTGCTTGCCCTCGTAGTCGAAGGACTGGCCCTCGTGGCTGCGCGCGATGACCTCGCGCCAGATGCGGATGAACTCGGCCGACTGCTCGTAGCGCGACGCATGGTCGAGGAAGACGCCGTCACCTTCGAGCTCCGCCTGGTCGCCGCCCGTCACCAGGTTCACGAGCACGCGACCGCCCGAAAGCCGATCGAAGGTCGCGGCCATGCGCGCGGCCAGGCTCGGCTGGTGCAAGCCGGGCCGCACCGCGACCAGGAACTTGAGCTGTCGCGTCGCGCCGATCAGGCTGGCCGCGATCACCCACGGGTCCTCGCACGAGCGTCCGGTGGGGATCAATACGCCCTCGTAGCCGAGCTGGTCGGCAGCGCCGGCGACCTGCTGCAGGTAGGCCAGGTCGACGGGGCGTGCACCCTCGGTGCTGCCGAGGTAACGGCTATCGCCGTGGGTGGGAAGAAACCAGAAGACTTGCATGATGGTGTGGTCTCGATCAGGTGGCGAAGAGAAAGCGGCGAAGGCCCCATGCCCCTGCCGTGGTGCGAAGCAGCCGAAGGGCGCGCAGGCGCCACAGCGCGCTGTCAGGCGATGCCGGCGGCCGCTGCATCGAGCACGTTGATCTTCTTGGGGATCAACCCGAGCGAGAAAAAGGTGTCGGCGATCTTCTGCTGCTCTGCGAGGATGGCCTTGGTGATCGGCGTCGTGCCGTACTTCCAGCGGCCCACCACGACATCGACGACCGGCTGCGGCGTGCCCCAGAGCATCGACAGCTCGGCCGCGTAGGCGCTCTTGTTCGCCTGGCCCCATTGATCGACCTTGTCGATCTCCGCGGTCAGGACCCGAATCACGTCGGCGTTCCTCTCTGCATAGCCGAGCGAGGAGAAGTAGTAGCCGCGGTTGCCCACCACGCCGGCGGCATCGACCAGCACTCGCGCTTCGAGCGTCTTTTCCGCGGCGGCGAGGAAAGGGTCCCAGATCACCCAGGCATCGATCGAGCCTTTCTCGAAGGCTGCACGCGCATCGGCAGGCGGCAGGAAGACGAGGTTGACGTCGCCATAGCCGAGGCCATGCTTCTCGAGCAGCTTGACCAGGAAGTAGTGCACGTTGCTGCCCTTGTTGAGTGCTACCTTCCGGCCCTTGAGCTCCGTCACCGACCGGATCGCCGAGCCCTTGGGCACCAGGACCGCTTCCGACTGCGGACGCTGCACCGTGGCCGCCACGTAGGCCAGGGGCGCACCTGCGGCCTGCGCGAAGATCGGCGGCGCCTCGCCGACATCGCCGAAGTCGATCGATCCGACGTTGAGCGCTTCGAGCTGCACCGGTCCGGCCGTGAACTCCGTCCATTTGAGCGACACGTTCAGCGGCGCCAGCTGCTTCTCCAGGGTGCCGCGGCCCTTGAGCAGGCTCAGCACGCCCTTCTGGTGGCCGATGCGCAACTGGCGCGCCGGCGTCTGCGCGAAGGCCGCGAGCGATGGCAGCGCGATCGCTGCGGCGGCGCCGCGAATGAGGGCACGGCGCTGGGACGAATGCGGCGAGCGTGGCTGCGCCTCGGGAGAGATGTCTTCGGTCGTGAAGAGATGCATGGCGAATGTCTTTCAGGCGTGAGTCGTCCCGCGCCGCGCGCGCGGCGGCGAAGAACGCGGGAAAAATGGGAGGGAGGGAGAGACCAGGCCGAGGGGCCGGGCTTCAGACGCTACATCGCACGCGCGAGAACGGCACCGGCTCGAAGCCGTTTGTCGCCGGCAGCTTCAGCCCTTCGTGCGCGAGCGTGTCCACCGCGTCGTCGAGGCGCTGGGCCAGCTCGCTCTGCAACTGCCAGGCGCCCTCAGGCTGCAGCGTCACCTGCCCGTCGGTCGCATACACGCCCGGCAGGATGTGCCGCGCCGCGAGCGACTGCAGCACCGGTCTCAGCGCATAGTCCAGCGCCAGCATGTGATGCGGACTGCCGCCGGTCGCGAGCGGCAGCACCGTCTTGCCGCGCAGCGCGGATTGCGGCAGCAGGTCGAGGAAAAGCTTGAGCACGCCGCTGTACGCCGCCTTGTAGACCGGCGTCGCGATCACGATCGCGTCAGCCCTTCGCACCTGCTCGGCGGCGTGCTGGAGCGCCGGGTGCGAGGCCTCGCCCAGCAGCAGCGCGTGCGCGGCCAGCTGACGGATCGCGATGCGGCCGACCCTCACGTCGCGCTGCGCCAGCCGCGCGGCCACTGCATCGAGCAGCACGGCCGAGCGCGAAGGGGCCGAGGGGCTGCCGGCAATCAGGAGAACACTCACGATACGGCCGCTTACTTGGCGGAGTAGATCTGGTCGAAGGAGCCGCCATCGGCGAAGTGCTCCTTGTCCGCCTTGGCCCAGCCGCCGAAGGCCTGGTCGATGGTGAACAGCGTGAGCTTGGGGAACTGCTTCTCGTACTTGGCCTTGGCCTTGTCGGAGGTCGGGCGGTAGTAGTTGCGGCCCGCGATGTCCTGCCCTTCGTCGGAATACAGGTACTTGAGATATTCCTCGGCCACGGCGCGCGTGCCCTTCTTGTCGACCACCTTGTCGACCACCGTCACCGTGGGCTCGGCCAGGATGCTCACCGAGGGCACCACGATCTCGAACTTCTCGGGGCCGAATTCCTTCAGCGCCAGGAAGGCCTCGTTCTCCCAGGCCAGCAGCACGTCGCCCACGCCGCGCTGGACGAAGGTGATGGTGGCGCCGCGCGCACCGGCGTCCAGCACCGGCACGTTCCGGTAGACCTTGGAGACGAATTCCCTGGCCTTGGCGTCGCCACCGTACTTGCGCTTGCCGAATTCCCAGGCCGCCAGGTAGTTCCAGCGCGCGCCTCCCGAGGTCTTGGGGTTGGGGGTGATCACCTGCACGCCGGGCTTGGCGAGGTCGTCCCAGTCCTTCAGGCCCTTGGGGTTGCCCTTCTTCACCAGGAACACGATGGTCGAGGTGTAGGGCGCCGAGTTGTGCGGCAGGCGCTGCTGCCAGTCGGCACGGACCATGCCGCCGTGCTTGACCAACGCATCGGTATCGCCGGCCAGCGCCAGCGTGGCAACGTCGGCGTCGATGCCGTCGATGACCGATCGTGCCTGCTTGCCGGAGCCGCCATGCGACTGCTTGATCGTCACGGTCTGGCCGGTCTTCTCTTTCCAATGAGCGGCGAAGGCCTTGTTGTAGTCGACGTAGAGTTCGCGGGTCGGGTCGTAGGAGACATTGAGCAGCGTCACACCTTGCTGCGCGAACGACGGCAACGCCGTGAGGGCGATGCCGGCCGTAGCGGCGGCAGCGAGAGAAAGCTTGATAAAGTCGCGGCGGTAGCTCATGGTCGTGTGCTTCAGGAAGGCATAACAGTGAAGCTTCGAATTCTGAATAGGGCATAAGGAAAGGGGAACGACCGAGTTCTCAGTTCTAAATAGCCAAATCAACTAAGCACCCCCACCCCCTTCTAAGAGGCATCTCAAATGGCACGCATGGTCCAGTGCATCAAGCTCGGCAAAGAGGCCGAGGGGCTCGATTTCCCGCCCTACCCGGGTGAGCTCGGCAAGCGCATCTGGGAAAGCGTCAGCAAGGAAGCCTGGGCCGCCTGGCTCAAGCAGCAGACCATGCTGGTCAACGAAAACCGGCTGAACCTGGCCGATGCGCGCGCCCGGCAATATCTGGCGCGCCAGATGGAAAAGCATTTCTTCGGCGAAGGCGCCGACGTCGCGCAGGGCTACGTTCCCCCGACGCCCTGATTCCGGGCTCGCGCCGTGGCCGAGCCGGTCGCCTGGGGCGCTGACGGCGTGCCGCACAGCGCGCGCTTTGGCGACATCTATCACTCCGAAAGCGGTGCCATTGCCCAGGCCCGGCATGTGTTCCTCGGCGGCTGCGGCCTGCCCGAGGCCTGGGCCCACCAGCCGCAGTGGCGCATTCTCGAAACAGGCTTCGGGCTGGGCCTTTCTTTTCTGACAAGCTGGCACGCCTGGCGGGCCGACCCGCGGCGGCCGCGGCTGCTGCATTTCGTCTCGATCGAGGCCCACCCCGTCTCGCGCGAAGACCTGCTGCGGGCCGCCGCGGCGCACCCCGAGCTCGCGCCGCTGGCCTCCGAGCTGGCCGCGCAGTGGTGGGGCCTGCTGCCCGGCTTCCATCGCCTGGTGTTCGAAGGCGGCCGGGTGCTGCTGACGCTGTGCCTCGGCGACGTGCAGGCCATGCTGCGCGCGCAGCAGCCTTTCGAGGCCGACAGCATTTTCCTGGACGGCTTCAGCCCGGAGCGCAACCCGCAGATGTGGTCGGCGGAAACCCTCAAGGCCGTCACCCGCTTCGCGCGGCGTGGGACGCGACTGGCCACCTGGACCGTGGCGCGGTCCGTGCGCGATGCGCTGGCGCCGTGCGGCTTCCAACTGCGCAAGGCCCCTGGGCTGCCGCCGAAGCGCGACTGCCTTCAAGGGGTGTTCGAGCCTTCATGGCCGCTGCGGCAACGCGGCCAGAAAGAGGCGGCGGGCGTTTTTCCGGGCCGCTGCGCGGTGGTCGGCGCGGGACTGGCCGGCGCCGCCGTCGCAGCCAGCCTGGCACGGCGCGGCTGGCAGGTGCTGGTGCTGGAGGCAGGCGCCCATCCCGCGGCTGGCGCGTCGGGCCTGCCGGTGGGCGTGCTCGCGCCGCACGTCTCGCCGGACGACGCCCTCCTCTCGCGCCTCACGCGTGCGGGCGTGCGGGCGACATGGCAAGAGGCCCGCACGCTGCTGGCCGAAGGCACGGACTGGCGCGGCAGCGGCGTGCTCGAGCGCCGCAGCGCAGGCACCGCCCGCCTGCCGCCCGGCTGGAGTGCCGAGGGGCCGAACGAGTCCTGGCATGCATCGCCCGGGCAGTTGTGCGAGGCGGGCCTGGCTGCCGACGCAGTTGGCCTCTGGCACGCGCGCGGCGGCTGGGTGCGCCCCGCACGGCTGGTCGAAGCCTGGCTGGACCAGCCCGGCATCCGCGTTCGGACAGGATGCCTCGTTGCTCGCATCGAAGGCCCGGCGCAGGTCGGCGGCACCTGGCGCCTGCGAAATGCAGAAGGCGCGCTGCTGGCGGAGGCGGATCGCGTGGTGATCGCAGCAGGCCATGAGAGCGCGGGGCTCGCGCCGAGCGTGCTGCTGCAGCCGGTGCGCGGCCAGCTCGCCTGGGGACGCATGGCTTCGGACATGGACCTGCCGCCGATGCCGGTCAACGGCGACGGCCATCTCATCGCCCAGGTGCCCGATCCCGGCGGCCCGCTCTGGCTCACCGGCGCCACCTTCGATCGCGACAACGGCGAGGCACGGCTTCGCAGCGAGGACACCGAATTCAACCGCCAGCGCCTCGCAAGGCTGCACCCGCAGGCGGCGCGGCAGCTCGCGCCGCTGTTCGAGCGCGGCGAACTGCAGAGCTGGGCCGGCGTGCGCTGCGCCTCCAGCGACCGGCGGCCGCTGGTCGGCCCGCGGGACGCGGATGCGCCCGACGGTGTCTGGCTGTGCACGGCCATGGGCTCGCGCGGGCTCAGCTTTGCCGCGCTGTGCGCCGAACTGCTGGCGGCGCGCTGGCATGGCGAGCCCCTGCCGCTGCCAGCCGTGCAGGCCCGGGCCCTCGACGCGCAACGCCGTGCGGCGGCCCGGCGGCCCGGTTCGCCTGCGGCGACCGGTGGGCTGGAGGCCGCCAAGGCGAAGCAGGACAATTCGCCATGACCACTCGCTACGACATCACCCACACCACGGTCTACCGCTACAACGAGCCGGTACGCTTTGGCCAGCACCGCGTGATGTTCAGGCCGCGCGACAGCCACGACCTTCGCGTGCTCGCCACCGACCTGCAGATCAGCCCCCAGGCGCACGTGCGCATGATCCAGGACCCCTACTCCAACTCGATCGCGCTGGTGCAGCCCATGGGCGCGGCGACCGAGCTGCGCATCGTGTGCTCGTTCACCATCGAGCACGTGCCGGAGCCGCCGGATGTGCTCACGCTGGAACCGGCCGCCGAGTTCCTGCCTTTCGCCTACTCGGTGCAGGAGCGGCTGGACCTGGAGCACTACCTGCGCCCGCATCACAACGACCCGGAAGGCACGCTGATCCGCTGGGCCCACCAGTTCCTGCATATCGACAAGCCCAACGGCACGCTCGAGGTCCTGACCCGCATGAATGCCCACATCGGCCAGAGCCTGCGCTACACCCAGCGTGACGAGGAAGGCACGCAGACGCCGCTGGAGACCTTGGCGCTGGGCAGCGGCAGCTGCCGCGACTATGCGCTCCTGATGATGGAGGCGGCACGCCGGCTCGGCGTGGCGACGCGCTTCGTCTCGGGCTATCTTTACGACTCGACGCTCGACGGCGGCGCCGCGCCCGGCGAGACGGTCACCGGAGCCGGCGCGACGCATGCCTGGCTGCACGCCTACCTGCCCGGCGCCGGCTGGGTCGCCTTCGATCCCACCAACAACCTCACGATGGGCAGCGGCCTGCTGATCCGCGTGGGCGTGGCGCGCGATCCTTCGCTGGCGGCCCCCGTCAGCGGGAGCTGGTACGGTGATCCCGAGGCCTACGAAGGCCTGGAGGCAACGGTGCAGGTGCGGCGCAGCGCCGGCTGAGGCCGGTTCACTCTCCTGTTGCGAGCGGAACAAGCCTTTGGCAGGAGGCTGTCATGACACTGTGTTTTTACACAGCTAAGATGGCCTGCCTCCCAGAGAAAAACCAAAGGCGCTCCGTCATGCACCCCCTCCATCCCGCCGCCTGCGCGCCCGCGCAACGCTCACATCTTTTTCTGATTCCCCCTCCACTTCCAAGACGCGCGCCGTCACTGCCGACGCCTGCCGTCGATCCGCGCACCCAGGCAGCGCGCGTGATCGCGATCACGCGCAGGCACTGGTGGCCGTGAGCGCGGCCGTTCCGCCGTCAGGGCCCTCGCCCGCATGGCCAGTGCTTTCGGCATCCCGCAGATGATGAGCGAGACCTAGGGCCAACGGTGGATGTCGGGGGGCGACCTTCGTTGTCAGATGTCATGACGGCGCAGCAATGCCGCGGCCCACTCGATCCATTCCTTTGAGGTGACCACCATGTACCAAGGCGAACGCTTCAACGGCTACAGCCACCTGCTCGGGCTGATGCTGGCCACGGCCGGCTCCGCCCTGCTGCTGGCCAAGACGCTTTCCGGCGACGATCCGGCCAAGACGGCAAGCGCGCTGGTGTTCGGCCTGTCGATGGTGGCGCTGTATGGCGCCTCCACCCTCTTTCACAGCACGCGCGGCCGCATGAAGCTGTTCTGGCAGCGGGTCGACCATTGCGCGATCTACCTGCTGATCGCCGGGAGCTATACCCCCTTCGCGCTGGTCACGCTGCAGGGCGCCTGGGGTTGGGCACTGCTGGCCGCGGCGTGGGCCGCGGCGTTGTTCGGCATCGCGCGCGAGCTGCGGCCGGCCGAGGCGCCCGCCCCGTCGCTGGCGCTCTATCTGGGCATGGGCTGGCTGGGCGTGCTGGCGGCCGTGCCATTGGTCGAACGGCTCGACGGCGCCGGGCTGGCCTGGCTGCTGATCGGCGCCCTGTGGTATTCGGCCGGCACGGTGTTCTATCGCAACCCGCTGGGCTGGCGCCATGCGCACGGCACCTGGCACCTGTTCGTGCTGGCCGGCACGGCGAGCCACTACGTGACGGTCGCACACTTCGTGTTGTAGCGGGCGGTCATCCGGTTTCGGCTTGGGCGTCTGCGGCTGCGCGCTTCGGTACGATGTGCGGCCGCAAGAAGCCCTATGAAACCCCAGACCTTCGCCTTCCATCATCCCATCGCCTTCTGGCTCGGCTGCATTGCCATCATCGGCGGCGTGCTCGCCCATGTCCCGATGTTCATGATGGGCCGCTACACCGGCTACCAGATGGTCGGCATGGAAATGGATGCCACCATGCTCACCGGCATGGCCATGATCCCGCTGGGCGTGCTGCTGGCGACCTACGGCCTCATGCCACGCATCGCCCAGATGAGGAAGAGCCTGCATGCCGATCGCCACCTGCAGTTCCACCTGGCCGACGGCGTGGCGCTCAATGGCGAGCACTGGAAGCTGGTGACCGTGCTGGTGATCGCCCTGGCCGTGGATGTGCTCAAGCCCGCCACGCTGGGCTTCGTGATGCCGGGCATGACGAAGGAGTACGAGATCAGCAAGCAGACCGCCGGGCTGCTCGCGCTGGTGGCGCTCACCGGCACCACCGTGGGGTCGGTGCTGTGGGGCCGGCTGGCCGACATGTTCGGCCGCCGCGCGGCCATCCTGCTGTCTGCGCTGATGTTCATCGGCACCGCAATCTGCGGCGCGATGCCGGCCTTCGGCTGGAACCTCGCGATGTGCTTCCTGATGGGCGCCTCGGCCGGCGGCCTGCTCCCCATCACCTTCACGCTGATGGCCGAGACCGTGCCGGCCGCGCACCGTGGCTGGCTGCTGGTGGCGCTGGGCGGCATCGGCACCTCGGCCGGCTACCTGCTGGCTGCGGGCTCGGCCGCGCTGCTGGTGCCCGAATTCAGCTGGCGCGCCCTGTGGCTGCTGGGCCTGCCGACCGGGCTCCTGATCGTCTTCCTCGGCCGCTACATCCCCGAGTCGCCGCGCTTCCTTGCCAATGCCGGGCTGGACGACGAGGCGCGCGCGGTGCTCGCGCGCTTCGCAGGCCGCGGACGCGCGGGAAGTGCGCGCGCCGACGCACCGGCCGCCGTGATCGCCGAGGATGAACCGCCGCCCGGCGGCCTGTTGCACCTGTTGCGCGGCAGCCATGCGCGCATCACCTGGGGCCTGATCGTCTGCGGTGTGGCCTGGGGCCTCGTGAACTTCGGCTTCCTGCTGTGGCTGCCCACCAACCTGGGCAGCATGGGCATGGACGCCACCGCCGCCAGCGCCCTGCTGGCGCGCTCGGCCCTGCTGGCCCTGCCCGGCATCGCGGTCGTGATCTGGCTCTACCACCGCTGGAGCAGCATCAAGGCGCTGGTGCTGTTCATCGCACTCACGGCTGCCACGCTGCTTGTCTTCTGCGCCCTCGGCTTGGCGCAAGTGCAGTCGACGACCGCGATCGTGCTCGCCACCGCGCTCCTGCTGGTGAGCTCCAGCGGCGTGATCGCGATGCTCATTCCCTACGCGGCGGAAATCTATCCCGTGCAACTGCGCGGCACCGGCTCGGGCGTAGTGGCCGCAAGTTCGAAGTTCGGCGGCATTCTGGGCGCGGGCTTCGGCGTCGCGGGCGTCTTCGGCCACTTCGCGGTCTCGGCGCTGCTGATCGCGCTGCCCATGGCGGTGGCGGCGCTGATGCTGCTGCGCAGCGGCATCGAGACGCGCGGGCGCGGGCTCGAGGCCATCCAGGACGCATTCGGTTCGACGACCCGCAGCAGCGCTTCGTAGAACTGGCAGGTGTTCGAGGGACGACTCGAGCGGGCGAGACCGCCGCGCGCGTGGCCTTCGGCCTTATCCCGCATAAGCATTGCATCGCCTGGGAACCCGCATGGGGACTGGCGAATAAGCTTATCCGCATAAAGCGCGAACCAAAAAATAGTTGGTCTTCATAAGGGAGCCTTCTAAAGTCGCGGCCTCACGTTGACGGGGCCGTGGACGCACGCCTTCCAGCAGCAAAGAAAAGACGATGTACCAATACACAGACTTCGACCGCCAGTTCGTGCACCAGCGCGCGGCACAATTCCGGGACCAGCTGGAACGCTGGCAGGCCGGCAAGCTTTCCGAAGAACAGTTTCGGCCGCTGCGCCTGCAGAACGGCTGGTATGTGCAGCGCTACGCGCCGATGCTGCGCGTGGCGGTGCCTTATGGGGAACTCTCCAGTGCCCGCCTTCGTGTGCTGGCGAAGATCGCGCGCGAGTACGACACGCCCGAGGCCGAGGTGTACAAGCACGCCAACGAGATTCAGGGCAAGCTGGGCAGCGTCCGGCTGCCGACGCACTACGCGCACTTCACCACGCGCACCAACGTCCAGTACAACTGGATTCCGCTGTCCAGGTCGGCCGACGTGATGGACCTGCTGGCTTCCGTCGACATGCATGGGATCCAGACCAGCGGTAATTGCATCCGCAACATCACCAGCGACGAGCTGGCCGGCATCGCCGTCGACGAGATCGCCGACCCGCGTCCCTTCGCCGAGATCATGCGCCAGTGGAGCACGCTGCATCCGGAGTTCGCCTTCCTGCCGCGCAAGTTCAAGATCGCCATCACCGGCGCCGTCGAGGACCGTGTTGCTACCGGCTGGTATGACGTCGGCCTGCAGCTCCACAAGAACGACGAGGGCGAACTCGGCTTCCGCGTCAAGGTCGGCGGCGGCATGGGCCGCACGCCGATCATCGGCACCGTCGTGCGCGAGTTCCTTCCGTGGAACCAGCTGATGAACTACCTGGAGGCCGTGATCCGGGTCTACAACCGCTATGGCCGGCGCGACAACGCCTGGAAAGCGCGCATCAAGATCCTCGTCAAGTCCGAAGGCCAGCGCTACATCGACGACGTCGAGGCCGAATACAAGGAAGTGATCGAGCGCGATGGCGCGCCGCACACCATCTCGCAGGCCGAGCTGGACCGCGTGAGCGCGAATTTCGCGACGCCCACGCTGGCCACGCGCGTGTTCCGAAGCGCCGAAGAAACCCATGCCGAGCTGCGCGCGCAGGCCGACGAGGACGTGCAGTTCGCGCGCTGGCTGCACCGCAACGTGGCACCGCACAAGAACCCGGCGCTGCGTGCCGTCACGCTGTCCTTCAAGCGTCTCGGCCAGGCGCCCGGCGACGCGTCGGCCAGCCAGCTCGAGGCCGCGGCGCAGCTTGCCGACCGCTTCAGTGCCGGCGAGGCCCGCGTCACGCACGAGCAGAACCTGCTGCTGCCCTGGGTTCATGCCGAAGACCTGCACGCGCTGTGGCTGGCCGCTCGCGAAGCCGGTTTCGCAAGCCCCAACATTCACCTGCTGACCGACATGATCTCGTGCCCCGGCGGCGACTTCTGCTCGCTGGCGAATGCGCGTTCGATCCCGATCGCCGCCGCCATCACGGAGCGCTACCAGGACCTCGACGAGCTCGACGACCTGGGAGAGATCGACCTGCACATCAGCGGCTGCATCAATTCCTGCGGCCATCACCACAGCGGCCATATCGGCATCCTCGGCGTCGACAAGGACGGCAAGGAGTGGTATCAGGTCACGCTCGGCGGCTCCGACGGTGCCGCGCGCAACGGGCCGGCGCTCCCCGGCAAGGTGGTCGGCCCGTCGTTTTCGGCGGCAGAGGTGCCCGACGTGATCGAGGCCGTGCTCAACACCTACCGAGACACGCGCGAGCCCGGCGAGAGCTTCATCGACACGCTGCGCCGCGTCGGCATGGATCCGTTCAAGTCCGCGGCCAACGGTGCGCGCTTCAAGGTCGAGGAGGCCGCATGAAAAGGACGCTCGAACTGATCGCCGCCGAAGACCATGTGGACGACGGCAGCCCGAACGTCCTGCAGCTCACCAACGATGCCGACCCGCTCGCGATCGAGGTCTGCCTCGAGGATGTGCAGCGCATCGACCTTCACTTCCCGAAGTTCACCGATGGCCGCGCTTTCAGCCAGGCCTACCTGCTGCGGCGGCGCCTGGGCTTCAAGGGCGACATCCGTGCCACCGGTGACGTGCTGATCGACCAGCTGGTGCAGATGCAGCGCAGCGGCTTTTCGAGCGCGGTGCTCAAGGAAGGCGTCGACGCGTCCGATGCGCAGCGCCAGTTCGACCGCTTCGGCGCCTACTACCAGGGCGACGTGCAGGCCGCGCCTCACTTCGCCGCGGCGGAATCGCAGCCCGCATGAAAACCTTCGACATGAACATCGATCTTCCGCGCATCAACTCCGAACTCGGCCACAACGCCGAGGGCCTGGTGGACTGGGCCATCGGCCTGGGCCAACCTGCGATCGTCACCACGAACTTTCGCCCGTTCGAGGCCGTGATCCTGCACATGGTGGCGCGGGCAAAGGCCGATGTTCCCGTGGTCTGGATGGACAACGGCTACAACACCGAGGCCACCTACCGGTTTGCCGACGAGGTGACGAAGCTGCTGGGGCTGGACCTGCACATCTATCTACCGCGCCGCTCGCGCGCGCATCGCGAAGCGGTGGAGGGCCCGATGCCGGCGCTCGACGATCCGCGCCACGCCGCTTTCACGGAAGAAGTGAAGCTGGAGCCTTTTGCCCGTGCGCTGCGCGAGACGGCACCGAAGGTGTGGTTCACCGCGCTTCGAGCCACCGACACCGCCGTGCGGGCGCAAATGGACGCGGTCAGCGTCAATCCGGATGGCCTGATCAAGGTCGCCCCGCTGCTGCACTGGTCGTCCAAGGATCTGTATGCCTACTGCGAAGCGCATGGCTTGCCCAACAACTTCGACTACGTGGACCCGACCAAGGGCGAAGAGAACCGCGAATGCGGATTGCATCTCGCGCATTGAGCGCCGACGTTTCACTGACTCCCCGCACCGAGCACCGCACCCGATGAACGCCCGTACTGAACTCGATCTCCTGCAGCCTCCGACGCATCTGCCGGCGCGCCTGTCGAACACGCAGCTCGATGCGCTGGAAGAAGAGGCCATCTTCGTCCTGCGCGAGGTGGCTGCCTCCTTCGAGCGGCCGACCTTGCTGTTCTCGGGCGGCAAGGACTCGCTGGTGCTGCTGAAGTGCGCCGAGAAGGCCTTCGGCGCCGGCCGCCTGCCCTACCCGCTCCTGATGATCGACACCGGCCACAACTTCCCGGAAGTGACGGCCTTTCGCGATCACCGGGCGCAGGAGCTGGGCGCCGAACTGATCGTGCGCAGCGTCGAGGATTCGATGGCGCGCGGCACCGTGCGCCTGGCGCATCCCGGCGAATCGCGCAACGTGCACCAGTCGGTCACCCTGCTGGAAGCGATCGAGGAATTCCGCTTCGACGCGCTGATCGGCGGCGCGCGCCGCGACGAGGAAAAGGCCCGCGCCAAGGAGCGCATCTTCTCGCACCGCGACGCCTTCGGCCAATGGCAGCCCAAGGACCAGCGGCCCGAGCTCTGGACCCTGTTCAACACCCGCCTTGCGCCCGGCGAGCATTTCCGCGTGTTCCCGATCTCGAACTGGACCGAGCTCGACGTCTGGCAGTACATCGAGCGCGAGAAGATCGCCCTGCCCTCGATCTACTACACCCACAGGCGCGAGGTGGTCGAGCGACGCGGCCTGCTGGTGCCGGTGACCGAGCTCACGCCGCCGCGCGATGGCGAAGAAGTCGAAGTCCGCGACGTGCGCTTCCGCACCGTCGGCGACATCACCTGCACCTGCCCGGTCGAAAGCCTGGCAGCCGACGCCGCCGACGTGGTGATCGAAACGCTGGCCGCCGAAGTCAGCGAGCGCGGCGCGACGCGCATGGACGACAAGACTTCGGAGGCTTCGATGGAGAAGCGCAAAAAGGACGGCTATTTCTGATGACTGCGACGACCACGACCCCCTCCTCCGCCGCCGGCGCGCTGGCCTCCATCCACGGCGACACCGGCACGGCCCTGCGCTTCATCACCTGCGGCAGCGTCGACGACGGCAAGAGCACGCTGATCGGCCGCCTGCTGGTCGACAGCAAGACGGTGCTGCAGGACCAGCTGGCCGGCGTGCAGCGCGGCGGCGAGACCGACCTGGCGCTCCTGACCGACGGCCTCTCGGCCGAGCGCGAGCAAGGCATCACGATCGACGTCGCCTACCGCTACTTCTCCACCGCGCGGCGCAAGTTCATCATCGGCGACGCGCCGGGCCATGAGCAGTACACGCGCAACATGGTCACCGCCGCCTCCAGCGCCGACGCCGCCGTCGTGCTGGTCGACGCCACCAAGCTGGAGTGGGCCGCTGAAGTCGAGGACGGCGAAGTGGTGCGTCGCGAACTGCTGCCGCAGACGCGTCGCCATACGCTGCTGTGCCATCTGCTGCGCGTGCAGTCGATCGTGTTCGCCGTCAACAAGCTGGATGCCATCGCCGACGCCGGGCTGGCCTTCGAGCGCATCTCGGCCGCGCTCTCGAGCTTTGCCGAAGCCGCCGGCGTGCAGGTCGCGGCCACCGTGCCGATCTCGGCGCTGAAGGGCTGGAACGTCGCCTCGCGCCACGCCGACTGGTGCGGCTACGAAGGCCCGAGCCTGATCGAACTGCTCGAGGACCTGCCCGTCACCCAGCAGGACGAGTCCGTGCCCTTCGCCTTCCCGGTGCAATGGGTCGAGAAGTTCTCGGGTTCGGCCGACACCTCCAAGGGCCGACGCGTGTTCTGGGGCCGCGTGGCCAGCGGGCACGTGGAGCCGGGCCAGCGCGTCGCCGTGCTGCCGGGCAACCAGGTCGCGACCGTCGCGCAGGTGCTGAGCCACACGCGCCAGCACAAGACCGTGCATGCGGGCCACAGCGCGGGCATCGTGCTCGACCGCGAGCTCGACGTGTCGCGCGGCGACTGGCTGCTGGCGCCCGAGGCCTTCGAGCCGGTGCGCGAGATCACCGCCACCATCGCCTGGCTGGACGACGAGCCGCTGGTCGCGGGCCGCGTCTACTGGGCCTTGCAGGGCCACCGCTGGGTCAAGGCCAAGGTGGCACGCATCATCGACCGCGTCAACATCACGACGCTGGACTCCGAGCCCGTGGACCGGCTGGAGCCCAATGCCATCGGCGACGTGGTGCTCTCGCTGCAGCAGCCGCTCGCGGTGCTGCCGTTCGTGCAATCGCGCGCCCTGGGTTCGCTGGTGCTGGTCGACACCGCATCCCACCGCACCTCGGCCGCCGTGCTCGTGCAGCCTGCGCCGTCAAAGGCCTAGAATTCCTGGTTTCCCCGCTCGATCGAACGCATACGCCATGACCCACGTCGTCTCCGAAGCCTGTATCCGCTGCAAGTACACCGATTGCGTCGATGTCTGTCCCGTGGACTGCTTCCGGGAAGGTCCGAACATGCTGGTGATCGATCCGGACGAATGCATCGACTGCGCCGTCTGCATCCCTGAATGCCCGGTCAACGCGATCTACGCCGAGGAAGACCTTCCCAGCAACCAGCTTGCCTTCATCAAGCTCAATGCCGAGCTGGCCGTGGCCGACGGCTGGAAGAGCATCACCAAGCGCAAGCCTGCGCTGCCGGATGCCGATGAATGGAAGGACAAGACCGACAAGATCGGGGAGCTGGTGCGCTGAGCACCCTTCCCGCGCCCATCGAGACCGACGCGCTGGTCATCGGTGCCGGCCCGGTCGGGCTGTTCCAGGCCTTCCAGCTGGGCCTGCTGGAGATCCCCTGCCACATCGTCGACGCATTGCCCGCGGCCGGCGGCCAGTGCGTGCAGCTCTACGGCGACAAGCCGATCTATGACATCCCTGGCATTCCGGCGACCAGCGGGCGGGGCCTGGCGGAGGCGCTGCTGCAGCAGCTCGCGCCGCTGAAGCCCACCTTCCATTTCGAGCAACAGATCGCGACGCTGGACCGCCAGCCCGACCAGCGCCTGCTGCTGCGCACCACCGCGGGCACGGGCTTTCTCGCCAGGACCGTGTTCATCGCCGCGGGCGTCGGTGCCTTCGTGCCCAAGCGCATCGCGCTGGAGGACATCCAGCGCTTCGAAGGCTCGAGGCTTTTCTATCACCCGGAGTCGCTGGAGCGCTTCGACGGCCAGGCGGTGGTGGTCAATGGCGGCGACGACGCAGCGCTGGCCACCGCACTGGCGCTGGCGGGCCGCGCCCGCCAGGTCACGTTGGTGCATCGGCGCGACGGCTTCCAGGCCGACGAGAAGCTCGTGGCGCACCTGCGGGCGTCGATTTCCGAAGGCGCCCTGCGCTTCGTGGTAGGCCAGCCATCGGCCTTCGACGGCCAAGCGCTGCAGGTCGCGACGCCCGACGCGCAGACCCTGAACCTGCCCCTGGATGCGCTCATCGCCTGCCTCGGCATCTCGCCGCGGCTCGGCCCCATCGCCGATTGGGGACTGGCGCTGGTGCGCAAGCAGGTCCCGGTCGATACCGAGCGCTTCCAGACGCGCGAAAGCGGCGTGTTCGCGGTCGGCGACATCAACACCTATCCGGGCAAGAAGAAGCTGATCGTCTGCGGCTTCCACGAGGCCACGCTGGCCGCGTGGGGTGCCACGGAAATCGTCTTCCCCGGCAAGGCGGTGCCGCTGCAGTACACCACCACCAGCACACGCCTGCACCAGTTGCTGGGCGTGGCTTGAGCCCGAACTGCAGCCTCCGCAGCCGACGATGTCCGCCTTGATGGATCTGAACATCGCCCTTTTCCGGGTGCTCGGCGCCGGCTACCAGCCCGACGCGCACTTCCTCTGGCTCGCCGGCATCGTGGCCGAGGACTCGGCATGGCTCTGCGTCGCCCTGATGGCCTGGGCCGCGTGGTGGCACCCTGCGCAGCGCTTCCATGTTCTGGGCGCGCTGCTCGCCGCGGCGGTGGCCTCGGCGCTGGCGCACGTGCTGGCCGAAGCCATCGCCATGCCGCGGCCCTTCGTCATGGGACTGAGCCCGGCCCACATCGAGCACGGCGTGCGCGGCTCCCTGCCGAGCGCGCACGCCACCGTGATGTTCACGATCGGACTGGTGTTTTGCCTGCGCGCGGCGCTGCGCAAGACGGGCTTGGCGATCCTGGGCGTTGCCTTCGTCACGGGCTTGGCCCGCGTCTACGTCGGCGTGCATTTTCCGCTCGACGTCATCGCCGGGCTGCTGCTCGCCGGGCTGATCACAGTGGTGTTTTGGGGGCTCGAGCAGTTGGTGCGGCGTTTCGTACCGCTGTCCACCCGCAGCGGCCAGCGAGGCTGAAGCCCGGCTGGCGAGCGGCTCAGCGGCCGCGGCGGCGCCGGTTGGAGCGGCTGGTCAGCAGGCCCATCTGGCTGCGCTGCCGGTCGATGCGCGCCTGCCGGCGTTCGTTCTCCCGCTCGATCACCTTGCGCTTGGTGTAGCCCGAGGCGTCGGCCCAAGTCCACCAGGCGGCCGCCAGCGCAAAGGGAACGAGCACCACCCACCAGCTCCATTGCGCCACGAAGCCGACCTCGAAGTACTTGAGGGCCACACCGAGCAGGCCGAGCAAAAGAAACCACATGAGAAAACCCCTCCAATCGTCCGGCCGACATCCGAATGAGCCGTGCACTCGCTACCTACAATCGCGTTGATCGACTTTAACGCACCCGCGTCACCAGCCCCATGAAAAGAGCGCTTCTCGTCGCCGTCCTCGGCCTCGCCGCCTCGGCCCCGGCCCTGGCCGACCTGGCACTGGCCACCTCCAAGAACTGCATGAGCTGCCATGCCGTCGACCGCAAGATCCTCGGCCCTGCCTTCAAGGAAGTCGCCGCCAAGTACAAGGACAACAAGGGCGCCGCCGACATGCTGGCGACGAAGATCATGAAGGGCGGCTCCGGCGTTTGGGGTGCGGTGCCGATGCCGGCCAACAACCAGGTCAGCGAGGCCGACGCCAAGAAGCTGGCGGCCTGGGTGCTGTCGACGAAATAGCGGAGCTCGGAAGCTGTTCGCAGCTTCTCACACGGGCGGCGGCATGCCGCCGACGGGCGCCGCTGCCGTCGTCGCCGGCGGCCGGCGGTCGAAGCGGTCCTCGAGCTGGCCGATGTGGGCTGCCAGCGAGTTGTCGGTCTGATCGGAACGCACCTTGATCATGGTCTCCAGCTGTTCCACGCGCGCCAGCAGCGCCGCATGCCGCTCGGCGTTACGCGCCATGTGGGCGTTCTCCTGCGCTTCCAGGAAGTTGCGCAGCTCGGTGAAGCGGGAGGCTTCGGCGCGGTCGGCCAGGTCCCGCTGGGCCTGCATCTCCTTCGTGTGGCGGCGCGTCTCGAGAAGCACCGTGGTCTGCAGGTAGACCACATAGGCGACGAAGAAGATGCCCAGCAGCGCGGTCAGGCCCAGCATGATCAACCCGAGCGGCGCCGTCACCTGCATGAAGCCGAGCGACATCGCCGTAGGCGTGGCGAGAACCCCCCAGTTCAGGGCCGCGAGCGCTGCGATCAGCAGCACGACCACGAGCAGCACGCCTGTTCTCAGTCCCATGAAAGATCTCTCCTCGACATTCGATGGGTTGTTTGTAGCGCATCCGCCCCTGCGCCCCTGTCGGACGAAGGCGCGGGCGCCGGGCCGGGGCTAGTAGGCCTGGCCCAGCTGCTCCAGGATGGCCGGGTTCTCGAGCGTCGACGTGTCCTGCGTGATGGCCTCGCCCTTGGCGATGCTGCGCAACAGGCGCCGCATGATCTTGCCGCTGCGGGTCTTGGGCAGGTTCTCGCCGAAGCGGATGTCCTTGGGCTTGGCGATCGGCCCGATCTCCTTGGCCACCCAGTTGCGCAGCTCGGCGGCCAGCTTCTTGGCCTCCTCCCCGCTCGGACGGCCGCGCTTGAGCACGACGAAGGCGCACACGGCCTCGCCGGTCACGTCATCGGGGCGGCCGACCACCGCCGCCTCGGCGACCAGGTCGGTCTTGGCGACCAGCGCCGATTCGATCTCCATCGTGCCGAGCCGATGGCCCGAGACATTGAGCACGTCGTCGATGCGCCCGGTGATGCGGAAGTAGCCGCGGTCGGCGCTGCGCACCGCCCCATCGCCGGCCAGGTAGATGGTGCCGCCCATCTCCTCGGGGAAGTAGCTCTTCTTGAAGCGCTCGGGGTCGTTCCAGATGGTGCGGATCATCGAGGGCCAGGGCCGCTTGATCACCAGCATGCCGCCGGCGCCGTTGGGGATGTCCTTGCCGGTCTCGTCGACGATCGCGGCCATGATCCCGGGCAGCGGCAGCGTGCAGGAGCCGGGCACCAGCGGCGTCGCGCCGGGCAGCGGCGTGATGACGTGGCCGCCGGTCTCGGTCTGCCAGAAGGTGTCGACGATGGGGCACTTCTCGCCGCCCACGTTCCGGTGGTACCACATCCAGGCTTCGGGATTGATCGGCTCGCCGACCGTGCCGAGGATGCGCAGCGAGGACAGGTCCCAGTTCTTCGGGTGCACCTTCTCGTCGCTGTCGGCTGCCTTGATCAGCGAGCGGATCGCGGTCGGCGCGGTGTAGAAGACCGTGACCTTGTGCTTCTCGATCATCTGCCAGAAGCGGCCCGCGTGCGGGAAGGTCGGGATGCCCTCGAACACCACCTGCGTGGCGCCGGCTGCGAGCGGACCGTAAGCGACATAGGTGTGGCCGGTGATCCAGCCGATGTCGGCGGTGCACCAGAACACGTCGTCGGGCCGGATGTCGAAGGTCCAGTCCATCGTCAGCTTGGCCCACAGCAGGTAGCCGCCGGTGGCATGCTGCACGCCCTTGGGCTTGCCTGTCGAGCCCGAGGTGTAGAGGATGAAAAGTGGATGCTCGGCGCCCACCGGCACCGGCGGGCATTCGCTGCTCTGCCCTTTGAGCACTTCGTCGAAGGTCTTGTCGCGGCCCGCGACCATGTTGCAGGCGGTCGCGGTGCGCTGGAAGACCAGCACGTTCTTGAGCGAATCGCAGCCGCCGAGCGCGATCGCGTCGTCGACGATCGCCTTGAGCGGCAGCTCCTTGCCGCCGCGCAGCTGGAAGTTGGAGGTGATCACCGCCACCGCACCGGCGTCGATGATGCGCTCCTGCAGTGCCTTGGCCGAGAAGCCGCCGAACACCACGCTGTGCGTCGCGCCGATGCGGGCGCAGGCCTGCATCGCGACCACGCCCTCGATGGTCATGGGCATGTAGACGATGACGCGGTCGCCCTTCCGGATGCCCTGCGCCTTCAGCGCGTTGGCGAATTGCGAGACGCGGGCGAGCAGTTCCTTGTACGTGACCCGGGTGACCGCGCCGTCGTCGGCCTCGAAGATGATGGCCGTCTTGTTCTCGACCGGGGTGCCGATGTGCTTGTCGAGGCAGTTGGCCGAAGCGTTGAGCTCGCCGTCGTCGAACCACTTGTAGAACGGCGCCTGGGATTCGTCGAGGGTGCGGGTGAAGGGCCGGGTCCACACCACGTTGGCCTTGGCCTGCCGGGCCCAGAAGCCCTCGAAGTCATCGGCGGCCTCCTTGCACAGGGCGTCGTAGGCGGCCATGCTGTCGATGCGTGCGCCCTTCGAGGCGCGGACATCGGGCGGGAACACGCGGTTTTCGACCAGGACGGACTCGATCGTGCTGCTCATTCTTTGCCTCCGGTAGGTAGCTGGAAACTGACGGGCGCTAATGTCTCCGCCCGCACTTACGGACGACTGACGCTCGATATTAACGACCGCATCGTGACACATCGGTCGCGGGGACACTCCGGTCCCGGGCCACGGCGGACCACTAGAATCGCGCGTTTTGCGCCGCCACCCACCGGCCCGCCCACCGATGTCCAACCTCGACCCCATCCTCCAGAACCGCGCCGGCAAGGTCTCGCCGCTGCGCCCGCTGCCCAACCTGATCTTCGCCAGCCGCTGGCTGCAGCTGCCGCTGTACCTGGGCCTGATCGTCGCCCAGGGCGTGTATGTAGTGCACTTCCTGGTCGAGCTGCTCCACCTGGTGGAAGCGGCCTTCGGCAGCGACGAGGCGCTGCAGTCGCTGATCACCAGCATCGGCTACAAGACCACCGCGCCGATCAGCACGCTCAACGAGACGGTGATCATGCTGGTGGTGCTGGCGCTCATCGACGTGGTCATGATCTCCAACCTGCTGATCATGGTGATCGTCGGCGGCTACGAGACCTTCGTGAGCCGCATGAACCTCGAAGGCCACCGCGACCAGCCCGAATGGCTGAGCCACGTGAACGCCTCGGTGCTGAAGGTCAAGCTGGCGACCGCCATCATCGGCATCAGCTCGATCCACCTGCTCAAGACCTTCATCAACGCCGACAACTACACCGACCGCGTGCTGATCGCGCAGACGGCGATCCACATCGCGTTCCTGCTGTCGGCGATGGCGATCGCGGTCACCGACCGGCTGATGGCGCCGCCGCCCTCCGCCGGTCATTGAGCGCGGGCATCGACCTTCAGCGGCCGGTCATCTGCTCCGGCACCACCCACTGGTCGAACTGCTCGGCCGTGAGGTGCCCGGAGGCGATCGCCGCCTCGCGCAGGCTGCTGCCCTCCTTGTGCGCCTTCTTCGCGATGAAGGCCGCCTTGTCGTAGCCGATGTGGGTGTTGAGCGCCGTCACCAGCATCAGCGAGCGCTGCACCAGCTCCGTGATGCGCTCGCGGTTGGGCTCGATACCGACCGCGCAATGGTCGTTGAAGCTGCGCATGCCGTCGGCCAGCAGGCGCACGCTCTGCAGGAAGTTGTGGGCCACCATCGGGCGGAACACGTTGAGCTCGAAGTTGCCGGACGCGCCCCCGATGTTGATCGCGACGTCATTGCCGAACACCTGCGCCGCCAGCATGGTGACCGCCTCGCTCTGCGTCGGGTTGACCTTGCCGGGCATGATCGACGAGCCCGGCTCGTTCTCCGGAATGCTCAGCTCGCCGATGCCGCTGCGCGGCCCGCTGGCGAGCCAGCGCACGTCGTTGGCGATCTTGGTCATGCTCGCCGCCAGCGTCTTGAGCGCCCCGTGCGCATGCACCAGCGCGTCGACCGACGCCATCGCCTCGAACTTGCTGGGCGCGGTGACGAAGGGCAGACCGGTGAGCTTCGCGAGCTCGGCCGCCACCTGCTCGGCATAGCCCTTGGGCGCATTCAGCCCGGTGCCGACCGCGGTGCCGCCCAGCGCCAGCTCGCACAGATGCGGCAGCGCGGCCCGCACATGCGTCTCGCCATGGGCCAGCTGTGCCACGTAGCCCGAGAACTCCTGGCCCAGCGTGAGCGGCGTGGCGTCCTGCAGGTGGGTGCGGCCGATCTTGACGATGTCGGCGAACGCCTTCGATTTCTTCTCCAGCGTCCCCCGAAGTTGGGCGATGGCAGGCAGCAGACGGTGCGTGAGCGCCTCGACCGCCGCCACGTGCATCGCGGTCGGGAAGACGTCGTTCGATGACTGGCTGCGGTTCACGTCGTCGTTGGGATGCACCAGCCGTCCCTCCCCGCGCTCGCCGCCCAGCAGCTCGCTGGCGCGGTTGGCCAGCACCTCGTTCACGTTCATGTTGGTCTGCGTGCCCGACCCGGTCTGCCAGACGACCAGCGGAAACTCATCTTCATGCCGGCCTTCGATGACCTCGTCGGCCGCGGCAACGATGGCCTGCGTCTTTTTTTCGTCCTGCAGGCCCAGTGCATGGTTCACCACGGCGGAGGCGCGCTTGACCTGCGCCAGGGCCTTGATGATCTCGCGCGGCTGCCGCTCGCCGGAGATGTCGAAGTTCTGCAGGGAGCGCTGCGTCTGCGCTCCCCAGAGCCTGTCGGCCGGCACCTCGATGGGGCCGAAGGTGTCGCGTTCGATTCGGGTCTGGGTGGATATCGCCATGAAAAAAGCTCCGCTGTCAAAATGGAGGGTGCGCCTGGGGCAACAGGGCGCACAGTATCCCCGCAAACAAGAACGGCTCGCATGCGCGAGTACTTCCCCCTCCCACGGACCCTGCCATGACCATCATCCAGCAAGCCGACCTGATCGAATCGGTTGCCGCCGCGCTCCAGTACATCAGCTACTACCACCCGACCGACTACATCGCCCACCTCGCGCGCGCCTACGAACGCGAGCAGAGCCCCGCGGCCAAGGATGCGATGGCGCAGATCCTCACCAACAGCAAGATGAGCGCGACCGGCCAGCGCCCAATCTGCCAGGACACCGGCATCGTCAACGTCTTCCTCAAGGTCGGCATGGACGTGCGCTGGGGCGGCTTCACCGGCAGCCTGGACGACGCGATCAACGAAGGCGTGCGCCGCGGCTACAACCACCCCGACAACATGCTGCGCGCCTCGGTCGTGGCTGACCCGCAGTTCGATCGCAAGAACACCAAGGACAACACGCCGGCAGTGATCTTCAGCGAGATCGTGCCCGGCAATACCGTCGAGGTGACGGTGGCCGCCAAAGGCGGCGGCAGCGAGAACAAGAGCAAGCTGGCCATGCTGAACCCCGGCGACAGCGTGGTCGATTGGGTGCTCAAGACCGTGCCCACCATGGGTGCCGGCTGGTGCCCGCCCGGCATGCTAGGCATCGGCATCGGCGGCACGGCCGAGAAGGCCGCGCTGATGGCCAAGGAAAGCCTGATGGACGACCTCGACATGCACGAGCTGCTGGCCAGAAAGCGTTCGGGCGCCGAGCTCGACAAGGTGCAGGCGCTGCGCGTGGAGCTCTACGAAAAGGTCAATGCGCTGGGCATCGGCGCCCAGGGCCTGGGCGGCCTGGCCACGGTGCTGGACGTCAAGATCAAGATGTATCCCACGCACGCGGCCAGCAAGCCGGTGGCGATGATCCCGAATTGCGCGGCCACGCGCCATGCGCACTTCGTGCTCGACGGCTCGGGGCCGGTGTACCTGGAGGCGCCTTCGCTGGACCTGTGGCCGAAGATCGACTGGGCGCCCGACTACAACAAGAGCAAGCGCGTGGACCTCGACGCCCTCACGCCGGCCGAGGTCGCGAGCTGGAAGCCGGGCGACACCCTGCTGCTCAACGGCAAGATGCTGACCGGCCGCGACGCCGCGCACAAGCGCATCGCCGACATGCTGGCCAAGGGCGAGAAGCTGCCGGTGGACTTCACCAACCGGGTGATCTACTACGTGGGCCCGGTCGATCCCGTCAAGGACGAGGCCGTGGGCCCGGCCGGACCGACCACCGCCACGCGCATGGACGGCTTCACCGAAATGATGCTCGCGAAGACCGGGCTGATCGCGATGATCGGCAAGGCCGAGCGTGGCCCGGTGGCGATCGAGGCCATCCAGAAGCACAAGAGCGCCTACCTGATGGCCGTCGGCGGCGCCGCCTACCTGGTGAGCAAGTCGATCAAGACTGCCAAGGTGGTGGGCTTCGCCGATCTCGGCATGGAAGCGATCTACGAGTTCGACGTGGTCGACATGCCGGTGACGGTGGCGGTCGACGCCGGCGGCACCAGCGCGCATATCACCGGCCCGGCCGAGTGGCAGAAGCGCATCGCCAGCGGCGAGTTCAAGACCATCATGATGGAAGCGGCTTGAGCACCTCGCCCATCGGCGTGTTCGACAGCGGTGTTGGCGGCCTGAGCGTACTCAATGCGCTGCGCGAGGCGCTGCCGCACGAGCGCTTCGTTTACTTCGCCGACGCTGGCCACGCGCCCTATGGCGAGCGCGGGGACGACTACGTAGCAACGCGCACCCGTGCGGTCGCGCGCTACCTTCTCGAAGTACACCGGATCAAGGCCCTGGTGGTCGCCTGCAACACCGCGACGGCGGCGGCCATCCATGAACTGCGGGGCGAACACAGGGCGCTGCCGGTGGTCGGCGTCGAGCCGGCGCTCAAGCCCGCTGTGGCCGCCACGCGCACCGGGCATATTGCCGTGATCGCGACCCGCGTGACGCTGGCGAGCCGCAAGTTCAAGGCGCTGCATGCCTCCTTGGCCGCGCAGGCGGACTTCCGCATCGTTCCCTGCGATGGCCTGGCGGGTGCCATCGAGCGTGGCGACGTTGCCGGAATCGCCGCCTTGAGCGAACGCTACCTGCGCGAGGCCGGCCGCTTCGGCAGCGCGCCCGGGGACATCGACACGCTGGTGCTGGGCTGTACGCACTACCCCTTCATCGAGGCCGAGCTGCGCCGGCATTGCGGCGAATCGGTTCGCTTCATCGACACCGGTGCACCGGTCGCGCTCCAGACACGGCGGCTGCTGGCAGAGGCCGGGCAGCTGGTCGCTGAAGGCGAAGGCGCCGTGGCGCTCCTGAGCAGCGCCGATCCCGAGGCCCTCGATGCGGCGGCCGCGCGCTGGCTCTCGCGTCCGGCCGGGCCCGCAACCGCGGCGGTCGCCTGATTCCGATTCTTGCGCGCATGACTCACCGACTGGTTCTTGCCCTCCTGCTGGCCTTGCTGAGCACCGCCGGCCACGCAGCCTGCGACACCGGCCTCGCGGAGCGCATGCATGCCAAGCTGCATCCCAGGCAGGCGCTCGACCACGAACGTGCCGTCTGCCAGCCGTGGCGCGGCCTGGCGGGGCGCTTCATCGTCGTGCTGCCGCTGCCGCGGCCCGCTTCCGAGCCAGGCGTCACGCAGTTCGATCTGGACGTGCTGGTGGTGCAGCAAGCCGACAACGGCAACACCGAGCGCGCCAGAATCGTGAGCCGCGTGTTCCAGCCCTCGGCCTTGAGCGAGGATGCGGTGCGCATCAGCGAAATCAAGGTCGACAGCGCGCGCTACGTGCTGGCCGCCGACGCGCGCGCTTTCGGCCTGCGCATCGTGCGCCAGGGTTCATCGCGCGTGAATCCCTATTCGAACGAGACGCTGACGCTGTACGTCCCTCAGGGGCCCAAGCTCGCCAAGGTGCTCGACGAGCTGGAGACCACGCTGGAACGCGGCGAGTGGGACGCAAACTGCGAGGGCAACTTCGTGACCGTGCACAGCAGCCTGTCGATCGCACGGAGCACGAGCCACGGCTACGCCGACCTGCTGCTGCGCCAGACCCGCACCGAAACCCGCTCCAGCGCGCAAGGCGAGGACTGCGTGACGCATGAGCGTCCCGCGAAGTTCTCGTCGCAGATCCTGCGTTACGACGGGACGGTCTACCGTACCGCCAAGGGCACCGCATCGGACTGAGCGCCCTCTTCACGCAGTGCCACGGCCCGGCCGCGCCGCATGTCGATCGGCAGCAGCAGCAGCAGGCCGGCGACGAACAGGGCGCTCGTCGAGATGATCGCGACGCGCTGGTTGCCACCGGTCATCCAGGTGATGGCCCCATAGCTCAGCGGACCGATGATCGCGGCCAGCCGCGTGGCGAAGCTCCAGAGGCCGAAGAATTCAGCCAGCTGCCGCGGCGGCGCGAGCAGGCCCGTCATGGCGCGACCGGCCGACTGGCTCGACCCCATGGCCAGGCCCGCGATGGATGCGGCCCACCAGAACCCACCCTTGGTCGTGACCGAGGCCGCGATGACGCACACCGCAATCCAGGCCACCAGCGTGCCCGAGAGCGCACGCCGATGGCCGATGTGGTCCTGCAGGTAGCCGAAGCCGAAGGCGCCGAGCGCAGCCGCGATGTTGAGCACGAAGATCAGCATCATGGTCTCGCTCGGCACGAAGCCGATGACCTGCTCGGCGTAGATCGCCGCCAGCGTGATCGCGACTGCCACGCCGCCCTGGTAGCAGACGGTGCAGGCCAGGAGCCACATGAAGTCACGGTAAGCGCGCGCCTGGCTGAAGGTGTCGCGCAGCTGCTGCCAGGCGCTGCGGCTGTCCGCCGCCGCCTGCGGACGCGCGCGCTCGGGCAACAAGGCAAAGGTGGCGCAGGCCGCGACGCCATAGAGGCCAGCGGTGATCAGCATCGTGATCGGCACGAAGTGCGCAGCGGGCAGGCCCCGCGCCTGCGACCACAGCACGTAGGCCAGGCACAGCCCGAGCGCGAGCATGCCGCCGATGTAGCCGAAGGCCCAGCCCCAGCCGCTGACCTTGCCCATGCCCTCGGCCGTCGCCAGCTCCGGCAGGAAGGCGCCGGTCAGCGATTCGCCGTACGAGTAGAAGGTGTTGGAGACGACCACCAGGCCCATCGCCAGCGCGACCGCGAAAGGGCCACCGAGCCGAGGCGTGATCGCCAGCGCCGCCGTGCCGAGCACGCACCCCGCGGTGACGATCGCCAGGACCCTTTTCTTGGCCGCATGGAGGTCGGCCCAGGCGCCGATAGCCGGCATGCTCAACATCACGATCGCGTAGGAGATGCTGAGGGCGACCGTCCATGCGAAAGGCCCCCAGGGTGCACCCTTGGCGATCCCGCCCACGAAGTAAGCGGCGAACACCGCGGTGATCACGACCGTCGTGTAGCCCGAGTTGGCGAAGTCGTACATGGCCCAGCCGAACACTTCGCGCTTGCGAACGCCGGGACGAAGGGCAGACTGGGAAAAAAGGGCCAAGCGACGCTCCACGAACAGAAGGTCGCCCGAGCATAGCGGAGCGGCTTGACCGCTTCGTGGCGGCGGCTTCGACGCCTCGGTGTCAGTGCAGGTGGCGCGGGCGGCGTCCGCCGCCATGGCCGCCGCTGCCGGCCCCGCCGGTGCCGCCGCGTGGACGCTTGCCGATCTCGAGCGAGTTCACCAGCGCGTCGAAGCGGTCGCCGAAGAGCTTGTCGATCTCGGCCACCACGCCGCCGAGTTCGGCGCCATCGAAGTGGCGCTCCATGAGGTTCACCACATCTTCGACCAGAAGGTCGCGCTGGATCTGCATGATCGCCGCAGGGTTGGGGCCGACGAAGAGCATCAGGAAATCGTCGCGAGACTCCTCCTCGGGGTCGCCCTCCTCCTCGTCGAAGTCGGTGTCGTAGAAGGTGACCTCGATCGCGGCGCCCTGCTCGGCCAGTTCGTTGAGCGCCATGCACATCTCGTCGAGCGCCTGGCGGAAATCTTCGTCGCCGGCGACGGTCCAGCAGATCTGGAGAACGTGCTCCTTCTGCTCGAAGCGGATTCCGGGCTCTTCCTCATAGACGCTGTTCGCGCCATCGGCCAGTGAGCGCGCGCCGGCGTATTTCCAAAGGGGTTTCAGGGCTTCCTGGATCTGATCGAAGCTCGCGTCGGGACGCAGCGGCACGTCGCCGTGGACGTGGATTTCGAACGGAGCGTTGTAGCGAGGCATGTCATGCTCCCTTGTGATGTGGTGGTGCCCGGAACCGGGGTCGAACCGGTATGCCCCTTATGCAGGAAGCGGCGGATTTTAAGTCCGATGTGTCTACCAATTTCACCATCCGGGCGTCCGGGTGGATATGGACGATACCCGAAACAAGAACAGCCCCGACAACGATGGTTGGAGGGGCTGTCCGATCGATCTATCGATGAAGGTTGGAGGCGCGACCCGGAGTCGAACCGGGCTAGACGGATTTGCAATCCGTTGCATAACCGCTTTGCTATCGCGCCATGCGTTGAATCGAAGTTTTCTTCTTGTCAGAACTCGCGAAAAAAAGGGAAGCTTGAAGCTTCCCTTTTTGAAAACTGGAGCGGGAAAAGAGTCTCGAACTCTCGACCTCAACCTTGGCAAGGTTGCGCTCTACCAACTGAGCTATTCCCGCGTTTCAAGCCTTTGATTATAGAGCATTTTTTCGAGCTCCCGCAAGCGCTCGGCTCAGTGCTTGATCGAGCCTTCCGCGGGTTGCGATGCCCGCTGCTTGGCCTGCTCCGCCATCGCGGCCGCGGAGGCGGCCACCTCCTCGTCGGACAGCGGCGTCGGCTGTTTCTCCAGTGCGATCTCCAGCACCTTGTCGATCCACTTCACCGGCACGATCTCGAGGCCGTTCTTCACGTTCTCGGGAATGTCCTGCAGGTCCTTGGCGTTCTCTTCCGGGATCAGCACCGTCTTGATGCCGCCACGCAGCGCAGCCAGCAGCTTTTCCTTCAAGCCGCCGATGGCCGTCACTTCGCCGCGAAGCGTGATCTCGCCGGTCATCGCGACATCGGCGCGCACCGGGATGCCCGTCAACGCCGACACGAAGGCCGTCGTCATCGCAGCTCCCGCGCTCGGACCGTCCTTGGGCGTGGCGCCATCGGGCACGTGGATATGGATGTCCCGCTTCTCGAACACCTCATCCTTGATGCCGAGCCGGCCTGCGCGGCTGCGCACCACGGTGCGGGCCGCCTCGACCGACTCCTTCATCACGTCGCCCAGCGAGCCGGTGCGGCTGATCACGCCCTTGCCGGGCATGGTGACCGCCTCGATTGTGAGCAGGTCGCCACCCACCTCGGTCCACGCCAGGCCAACGACCTGGCCCACCTGGTTCTGCTTTTCGGCCAGGCCGAAGGTGTACTTGCGCACGCCGAGGAAGTCGTTGAGGTTCTTGCCCTCGACCACGACCTTGGGCGTCATCTTCTTCAGCAGCAGGCCCTTGACCGTCTTGCGGCAGATCTTCGACAGCTCACGCTCGAGCGAACGCACACCGGCTTCGCGGGTGTAGTAGCGCACGATGTCGCGCACGGCTTCCTCGGTGATCAGGAGTTCGTCCTCCTTCACCCCGTTGTTCTTCATCTGCTTGGGCAGCAGGTACCTTAGGGCGATGTGCGTCTTCTCGTCCTCGGTGTAGCCCGCGAGCCGGATCACTTCCATCCGGTCCAGCAGCGCGGGCGGGATGTTCATCGAATTCGAGGTGGCGACGAACATCACGTCGGAGAGATCGAAGTCCACCTCGACGTAGTGATCGCCGAAGGTGTGGTTCTGCTCCGGGTCGAGCACTTCCAGCAGCGCGCTCGAGGGATCGCCGCGGAAGTCCGTGCCCAGCTTGTCGATCTCGTCGAGCAGGAACAGCGGATTGCGCGTGCCCACCTTGTTCAGGCTCTGCAGCACCTTGCCCGGCAGCGCGCCGATGTAGGTGCGGCGGTGCCCGCGGATCTCGGCCTCGTCACGCATGCCGCCCAGCGCCATGCGCGTGTACTTGCGGCCGGTCGCCTTGGCGATCGACTGGCCCAGCGAAGTCTTGCCCACGCCCGGCGGGCCGACGAGGCAAAGGATCGGCGCCTTCACCTTGTCGACGCGCTGCTGCACCGCAAGATATTCGAGGATGCGGTCCTTGACCTTCTCGAGGCCGTAGTGGTCCTCGTTGAGCACTTCCTCGGCATGCGCGAGGTCGTGCTTGATCTTGGTCTTCTTGCTCCAGGGCAGGCCGATCAGCACGTCGATGTAGTTGCGCACCACCGTGGCTTCGGCCGACATCGGCGACATCAGCTTGAGCTTCTTGAGCTCGCCCTCGGCCTTCTTGAGCGCTTCCTTGGGCATCTTGGCGAGCTTGATCTTCTTCTCGATTTCCTCGATGTCCGCGCCCTCTTCGCCTTCGCCCAGCTCCTTCTGGATCGCCTTGACTTGCTCGTTGAGGTAGAAGTCGCGCTGGTTCTTCTCCATCTGGCGCTTTACGCGGCCGCGGATCTTCTTGTCGACGTTGAGGATGTCGACCTCGCGCTCCAGCTGGCCGAACAGGTTCTCCAACCGCGACTTGATGTCGTCGAGGTCCAGCACTGCCTGCTTGTTGTCGAGCTTGAGCGGCAGGTGGGCGGCGATGGTGTCGGCCAGGCGGCCCGGGTCATCGATGCTCGAGATCGATGTCAGGATCTCCGGCGGAATCTTCTTGTTGAGCTTGACGTACTGGTCGAACTGCTGCATCACCGCGCGACGCAGCGCCTCGACCTCGGTGCCCTTCTGGACCGCGGCCTCCGGGACCTGCACTGGCGTCACGTTGGCGGAGAAATGCGTCTCGCCGTCGTCGATGCGGTTGACACGCGCGCGCTGCTGGCCTTCGACCAGCACCTTCACCGTGCCGTCGGGCAGCTTGAGCATCTGCAGGATGGTCGAGATGCAGCCGACCTCGAACATGTCTTCGACGGAGGGCTCGTCTTTCGCGGCGGCCTTCTGGGCCACCAGCATGATGCGGCGCTCCGCTTCCATCGCGAGCTCAAGAGCCTTGATGCTCTTGGGCCGGCCGACGAACAGCGGGATCACCATGTGGGGGAAAACGACCACATCCCGCAGCGGCAGCAGCGGCAGGTCGATCTCGTTGGCAGGCAGGGGGGTATGACCGGACATGGAAATCCTTTACTTGATCATGGGAAGATGGTCGGCCGCGCGCGCTTTTCAAGCCCGCGGGCGCAGTAATCGCCGAAGACGCCGGTCACCGGTATCGGAGGAGCCGGCCTGAAACTCACTCAGTCAGGCCTTCTTGGCCGCCTCGCGGTACACCAGGAGCGGTGGCTTGTTTTCGTCGATTGTGGATTCTTCGACCACGACCTTGTCGACATTGGTGGCATTCGGCAGCTCGAACATGGTGTCGATCAGGGACTGTTCCAGGATCGAGCGCAGGCCACGGGCGCCGGTTTTTCGGGCCAGCGCCTTGCGCGCGATGGCCTTGAGCGCCGCTGGACGGATTTCCAGGTCGACGCCTTCCATCTGCAGCAGCTTGGTGAACTGCTTGACCACCGCATTCTTCGGCTCCGTCAGGATCTGCACCAGGGCGTCCTCGCTGAGCTCGGCCAGCGAGGCAACGACCGGCATGCGGCCGACCAGCTCCGGAATCAGGCCGAACTTGATCAGGTCCTCGGGCTCCACCTCGCGGAACACCTCCGTCAGGCTGCGCTGCTGCTTGCTCTTGACCGAGGCGCCGAAGCCGATGCCGGAGGCCTCGGTGCGGTTTTCGATCACTTTCTCCAGCCCGGCGAAGGCGCCGCCGCAGATGAACAGGATGTTGGTCGTGTCGATCTGCAGGAAGTCCTGGTTGGGGTGCTTGCGCCCGCCCTGAGGCGGCACGCTGGCCATGGTGCCTTCGATCAGCTTGAGCAGCGCCTGCTGAACGCCCTCGCCCGAGACGTCGCGGGTGATCGAGGGGTTGTCGGACTTGCGCGAGATCTTGTCGATCTCGTCGATGTAGACGATCCCACGCTGGGCGCGCTCGACCTCGTAGTTGCAGCTCTGCAGCAGCTTCTGGATGATGTTCTCGACGTCCTCGCCGACATAGCCGGCCTCGGTCAGCGTGGTGGCGTCGGCCATCACGAAGGGCACGTCGAGCATGCGCGCCAGGGTCTGGGCCAACAGGGTCTTGCCGGAGCCGGTGGGGCCGATCAACAGGATGTTGCTCTTGCTGAGTTCGACGTCCTCGCCCTTGGCCTTTTCCTTGTGGCGCAGGCGCTTGTAATGGTTGTAGACCGCCACCGACAGCATGCGCTTGGCAGGCTCCTGGCCGATCACGTAGTTGTCGAGGTTGGCCTTGATTTCCAGCGGCGTCGGCAGGTCGCTGCGCGCCTCGCGCGATTCTTCGCCGGCGGGCAGTTCATCGCGGATGATCTCGTTGCAGAGATCGATGCACTCGTCGCAGATGAAAACCGACGGACCGGCGATCAGCTTCTTGACCTCGTGCTGGCTCTTCCCGCAGAACGAGCAATAAAGCGTTTTTTCGCTGGAAGAGCCTTTTTTCTCGGCCATGGACAGATGCCTCGTAACGGGGGTTTAACAATGATAGCGAAGAAGGAAGACCCTCGGCCCGTCCCCAACCCGAACAAAAACGGCGTTTTCCGTGCGGAAAACGCCGTTGTCGCCGCCGGAGCGCCGACCGACTCAGCTGCGCTTGGCGATCACCTGGTCGACCAGGCCGTAATCCTTGGCTTCGTCCGCATTCAGGAAGTAGTCGCGCTCGGTATCACGGGCGATCTTGTCCAGGGACTGGCCGGTGCGCTCGGCCAGGATGCGGTTCATCTGCTCGCGCGTCTTGAGGATGTCGCGAGCATGGATCTCGATGTCCGTGGCTTGGCCCCGGGCGCCGCCCAGCACCTGGTGGATCATGATCTTGGAGTTGGGCAGTGAGAAGCGCTTGCCCTTCTCGCCCGCCGCCAGCAGGAAGGCACCCATGCTGGCCGCGAAGCCCACGCACAGGGTCGAAACGGCCGGCTTGATGAACTGCATGGTGTCGTAGATCGCCATGCCGGCGCTCACGCTGCCGCCGGGCGAATTGATGTAGAACGAGATGTCCTTGTCCGGGTTTTCGCTCTCCAGGAACAGCAGCTGCGCCACCACGAGGTTGGCGGTCTGGTCGTTGACCTCGCCCACCAGGAAGATCACGCGCTCCTTGAGCAGCCGCGAGTAGATGTCGTAGGAACGCTCGCCGCGGCCCGATTGCTCGATGACCATCGGGATCATGCCGAGGCCTTGAATATCCTGTGCGCTCATGTGTGCTCTCCAGAGAGGTTTGTACTGTACCCGGACGACATGGGGGCCCGTGCCACAAAGCACAAGCCCCGCGAGGCCCGCCGGCGATCAGCCCTGCTGGGCCATCAGCTCGTCGAAAGAGACCGACTTGTTGTTGACCTTGGCCTTGCCGAGCACGAAGTCGGTCACGTTGTTCTCGATCACCACCGCCTCGACCTCGGCCAGGCGGCGGTTGTCGCCGAAGTACCAGCGCACCACGTCGGCCGGCTTCTCGTAGCTGGCGGCCAGCTCGTCGATGTGGGCCTTGATCTGCTCGGGCTTGGCCTGCAAGCCGTTGGCGCGCACCAGCTCGGCCACGACCAAGCCCAGGCGCACGCGGCGCTCGGCCTGCGGGCGGAACACGTCGTCGGGGATCGGGGCCTTGTCGGCATCCTTGATACCGCGCTGCTTGAGTTCGGCGCGGGCGCCTTCGACCATGCGGTCCACCTCGGCCTGCACGCTGGACTTGGGCAGATCCAGCTCGGCGTTGGCAATCAGCGCGTCCATCACGGCGTTCTTGTTGCGCGCCAGCAGGCGGAACTTGACCTCGCGCTCGAGGTTGCGCTTGATGTCGGCACGCAGGCCTTCGACCGTGGCTTCGGCGATACCGAGCGACTTGGCCAGTTGCTCGTTGACCTCGGGCAGGTGCGAGGCCTCGATCTTCTTCACGGTGACCATGAAGTCGGCCTGCTTGCCGGCCACGTCCTTGCCGTGGTAATCGGCCGGGAAGGACAGCGGGAAGGTGCGGCTGTCGCCGGCCTTCAGCCCGCGCACTGCATCTTCGAATTCCTTGAGCATCTGGCCTTCGCCGACGATGAACTGGAAGTCGTCGGCCTTGCCGCCCTGGAAGGCCTCGCCGTCGATCTTGCCTTCGAAGTCGACCGTCACGCGATCGCCGTCCTGCACGACCGCGTCCTGGGCGCGCTGGGCGAAGGTGCGGCGCTGCTTGCGCAGGATGTCGAGCGTCTTGTCGATCGCGTCGTCGCCGACTTCGGCGCTGAGCTTTTCGACTTCGGCATTGGACAGGTCGTTGATCTTGACGTCGGGGAAGACCTCGAAGACCGCGTCGAAGGCCAGCTGGCCCTCGGGCGCCTCTTCCTTCTCGGTGATGCGCGGCTGGCCGGCCACGCGCAGCTTGGCTTCGTTCGCGGCCTGCGAGAAGGCCTCGCCGACCTTGTCGTTCATGACCTCGTAGTGCACCGAGTAGCCATAGCGCTGGGCCACCACGGTCATCGGCACCTTGCCGGGACGGAAGCCGTCCATCTTGACGGTGCGGGCCAGCTTCTTGAGGCGTGAATCGACCTCGGACTGGATGGTGCCGACGGGCAAGGTCAGCGTGATCTTGCGCTCGAGCTTGTCGAGGGTTTCAACGTTCACGGTCATTTGTGTCTTCCTTGAGAGGGTCTTGTGCTGGTGCGCGGGGCCGGACTCGAACCGGCACGTTCTTGCGAACGTCAGGACCTAAACCTGGTGCGTCTACCAATTTCGCCACCCGCGCGGTTCCAGTTTTTTCAGGTGATGAATACGGAAGGCGGCCCGGAGGCCGCCTTCGCATTCGAGAAGCAGCCGGCCGGGAAAGCCGACCGCCTGAAATCGGTCAACCGCGTATTTTAAGCGCGAACCAGAGCCTCTTCGGCCTCCTTGGCGGGGTCGGCTTCATCGCGGCGCACGCGGAACCAGGCCGCGTACATGGCCGGCAGCGCCAGCAGCGTCAGCACGGTGGCGACGATGAGGCCGCCCATGATCGCGATCGCCATCGGCCCCCAGAACACGCTGCGAGACAGCGGGATCATCGCCAGCACCGCCGCCGCCGCGGTCAGCACGATCGGCCGCAACCTGCGCACCGCCGATTCGACGATCGCGTCCCAGGTCGGCACACCGGCCGCGCGGTCGTGTTCGATCTGGTCGATCAGGATCACCGCGTTGCGCTGGATCATGCCCATCAGCGCAATCACGCCCAGGAGCGCGACGAACCCGAAGGGCCGGTTCGAGACCAGCAGCGCACCGGCCACGCCGGCAATGCCGAGCGGGCCGGTCAGGAAAACCAGCATCGAACGGCTGAAGCTGTGCAGCTGCAGCATCAGCAGCGTGAAAACCAGGAACAGCATGATCGGCACGCCGGCCACGATCGAGGACGAGCCCTTGCTGCTCTCCTCCACCGCGCCCGCCACCTCGATGCGGTAGGCGCCCTGCCCCTCGGCATGCCACTTCGCCTCCAGCTTGCGCAGCGCCGGCAGCAACTGTTCCGTGACAGTGGCGCCCTGCAGGCCTTCGACGATGTCGCCCTGCACGGTGATGGCGTAGTCGCGGTTTTCGCGCCACATGACTCCAGGTTCCCAGCTGAACACCGGCCTCGCGATCTGCGTCAGCGGAATCGAGCGGCCCGAGCTGGTGGGCAGGTAGGCATTGCCTATGTCCGAGATCGATTCGCGCTCGTCCGGTTGCTGGCGCAGCACGATGTCGATCAGGAGATCGTTCTCGCGGTACTGGCCGATGGTCGTGCCGCTGAACATGGTGCGCGAGGCCTGCGCGATGGCCTGGCTGGTGACGCCGAGGGCGCGCGCCTTGTCCTGGTCCACCTCGAGCCGGATCACCTTGACGGACTCGTTCCAGTTGTCGTTCACGCCGCGCATGTTGGCGTTGTCGCGCATGATCGCCTTGACCTCGTCGGCATGCGTGCGCAGCAGCTCCGGCTCCGTGCCGATCACGCGGAACTGCACGGGGTAGGCCACCGGCGGGCCATTGGGCAGCAGCTTCACGCGGCCGCGGATCTCCGGAAACTCCTCGGCCAGCAGCCCCGGAAGCTTGAGCCGCAGCGATTCGCGGAACTTCAGGTCCTTGGCCAGGACGATCAACTGCGAGACGTTGGTCTGCGGGAACACCTGGTCCAGCGGAAGATAGAAGCGCGGCACGCCGGAGCCGACCCAGGTGCTGACGGTGGTGATGCCCTCCTCCTTCAGCAGCCGCTGCTCGACGCGCTTGGCCACCTCTTCATTGGCGGCGAAGGAGGTACCTTCGGGGAACCACAGGTCGACCATGATCTCCGGCCGGCTCGAATCGGGGAAGAACTGCTGTTGCACCTTCCCCATGCCGACGATGCCCAGGGCGAAGGTCAGCAAGGTCGCACCGATGGTCAGCCAGCGGTGCTTGACGCACCAGTCCACCATGCGCCTGAAGGTGCTGTAGAAGGGCGAGTCGAACAGTTCGTGCGGCGGCTCCTCGGGATCGTGCGGCTTCACCTTGAGCAGCAAGGTGCCCAGGTAGGGCACGAAGTACACCGAGACCAGCCAGCTCAGCACCAGCGCGATCACCGTCACCGCGAAGATCGCAAAGGTGTACTCGCCGGTCACCGACTTCGCGATGCCGATCGGCAGGAAACCCGCGGCCGTGATCAGCGTGCCGGTCAGCATCGGCTTGGCGGTTACGTCGTAGGCGAAGGTGGCGGCACGCACCTTGTCGTAGCCCTCCTCCATCTTCCGCACCATCATCTCGACCGCGATGATCGCGTCGTCCACCAGCAGCCCCAGCGCGATGATCAGCGAGCCCAGCGAGATCTTGTGCAGGCCGATGCCGAAGTAGTTCATCGCCAGGAAGGTCACGGCCAGCACCAGCGGAATGGTGATCGCCACCACCAGCCCCGGCCGGATGTCGATGTAGTAGCCGAAGCGCCCGCCCTTGTGCAGGCCGAGCGAGATGAAGCTCACTGCGAGCACGATCGCCACCGCCTCCATCAGCACGTGCACGAATTCGTTGACCGAAGTCGAGACCGCGACGGGCTGGTTCTGGACCTGCGCCAGCTTGACACCCGCGGGCAAGCGCCGGTCGATGTCATCGGTGGCTGCGCGCAGCGCCTTGCCCAGGGCGATGATGTCGCCGCCCTTGGCCATGGAGATGCCCAGCGCGATCACCTCCTTGCCCTGGTGCCGCACCTTGACCTGCGGCGGATCGACATAGGCACGCCGGATCTCGGCGATGTCGCCCAGCCGCATCTGGTTGCCCGAGCTGCCGCGGATCGGCATCGCGCGCAGTTGTTCGACGTTGGTGAACTGCCCGGCCACGCGCACCTGCACCACGTCCTGCGGCGCCTGGATGGTGCCGGCGCTCTCGATGGCGTTCTGCTGCCCGAGCTGCGACAGCACCGAGTTGAAGTCCAGCCCCAGCTGCGCCAGCCGCTTCTGCGAGACCTCGACGAAGACCTTCTCGTCCTGCACGCCGAACTGCTCGACCTTGGCCACGTCCTTCACGCGCAGCAGCTGCTGGCGCACGTCGTCGGCGAAAGTCTTGAGCTCGGCATAGCTGAAGCCGTCGCTCTCCAGCGCGTAAATCACGCCATAGACATCGCCGAAGTCGTCGTTGAAGAAAGGCCCCTGGATGCCCGCCGGCAAGGTGCCGCGGATGTCGCCGATCTTCTTGCGCACCGTGTACCAGACGTTGGCCACATCGCCGGGCCGCGAGGAGTCCTTGATCTGGAAGATGATCTGCGACTCGCCGGGCTTGGAATAGCTGCGGATCTTGTCGGCGTAGGGCGCCTCCTGCAGGGTGCGCTCGAGCTTGTCGGTCACCTGCTCGGCCACCTGCTGCGCCGTCGCGCCGGGCCAGTAAGTCCGCACGACCATCGCGCGGAAGGTGAAGGGCGGGTCCTCGTCCTGGCCGAGCTGGAAGTAGGCGGTGAAGCCCAGCACCATCAGCACCAGCATCAGGTAGCGCGTGAGCGCTGGATGGTCGAGCGCCCACTTCGAAAGATTGAAGCCGGCCTTGCCGGCGCCGGCCACCGTGGTCTCTGAGGTCATGGAGCCGTCCTCAGCGGGTCGAGGAAACCGGGGTGATCCGGCCGGTCGCGTTCACGGCTTCCTGCACTGCCGCCGCCCCGGCGGGCGCGGCCGTCTTCTCGTGGTAGATCGACACCTTCTGCCCCGGCGACAGCACGTGCACGCCGGCGACCACCACCAGCATTCCCGGCGCCAGGCCGCTGCCGATCACCGCCTCGTTGCCGTCCGCCGTGGCCACCTCCACGGGCTGAGAGCGCACCGTCATGCTGGCCTTGTCGAGCACCCAGACCGCGCTGCCCTTGCCTTCCTGGCGCAAGGCGCTGGTCGGCAGCTTCAGCACCTGCGTGCCGCTGCGCGACAGCGCCTGCGGCCGGGCGAAAACGGTGGCGCCCAAGGCCGGTGCCGTGGCGGCGTCGATGGCAACCTTGACCGTGTAGGTGCGCGTCACCGCGTCGGCGCTGGCCGCCACTTCGCGCACCTTGCCTTCCATCTCCTTGCCATCGGACCAGCCGCGCACGGCCACTGCCGAGCCGGGCTTGACCAGCCCCGCGCGGTCTTCCGGCACCGAGAACACCACGTCGCGCGCGCCATCCTGTGCGATGCGCACGACCGGCGCGCCGGCCGTGACCACCTGGCCCGGCTCGGCCTCGATGGCGGTGACGATGCCCGGCACGTCGGCCACCAGCGTCGTGTACTGCGCCTGGTTGCCCTGCGAGGCCATCTGCGCCTGCGCCTGCTCCAGTTGGGCCTGGGCTGCCTTGTAGGTGCTCTCGCGCCGCTCCAGCTCGGCGGCGCTGATGAAGTTCTGCTCGCGCAGCCCACGGTAGCGCTTGAGATCGGCGAGAGCCAGATCGCGGTTGGTCAGCGCGGCGGCGTGCTGGGCCCGTGCCGCCTCGACCGCCAGCCGGTAGTCCTGTGGATCGAGCTGCGCCAGCACCTGGCCGGCCTTCACATGCTCCCCCAGCTCGGCCTGCCGGCGCGTGAGCTTGCCCGCGACCCGGAAGCCCAGCCGCGATTCGATCCGGGCCCGCACCTCGGCGGAGAACTCCGGCTCGGTGTCGTAGGCGCTGGCGCCCACCGCCATCACCTTGACCGCGCGCAGCGGCTCTTCAGCGGGCTGGGGGCGGGAACAACCCGCCAGCGCGAGGGCGGCCAGCAACAAGACGCTGGCGCGACGAAAGACGCGAGAAATGGATGACATGGTCATGGAGCACCCTTGGCAGAAGATCGGGGTCATTAATGACCAGCCGGTTAGTAATTTAGGGTAAACGCGAACCGCTGTCAATGACGCAAGGGCGCCTCGACTGGGAATACCTACCGAGTCAATCCAGCAGCTGATCGGCCTCGCCGGACCACCCGGCTCGGTTCGCCGGTTCAGATCGCAAGGATGTCCGTCGGCGTCCGGAAGACCTTCAAGGGGTTCGTGCGCAGCAGCACTTCGACATCCGTGTACCCCCACGCGACGGCGCCAAACGAAATTCCCATCTTTTTGGCCGCCTCGGCATCGCGAATCTCATCGCCGATGTAGATCGCCTGCGCCCTCATGACCTCGGTCTTCTTCAAGATTCGACGCAAGCGGTGTGATTTTCCGAACAGCGTCGACCCGCATTCGAGCATTGCGAACCGACTGAGCAACGGATCGCCCAATATCGCTCTCACGTTGTCGATCGAGTTCGAGGTCGCGATGGCTACCTTGATGTCCTTCTGCACCATCGCGCAAAGGACGCTGGCCATACCTGAAAACAGTCGAGCTTCATCAATTCGACGGCGCATGATCTTCCGAAAATCCGAGAGCACGGCGGGCACTTTCCATAACGGCAGCTGAAGCTCCCGAATCACCTCAGTGGCACTCAATCCCCGCAGTCTTTGCCGTTCATGGCAAGCCAAACGCCGAAAGCCGTGGGTCGCGGCAAGCACATCGAGGGAGTCCATGAACAGCGGATAGGTATCTGCGAGCGTTCCGTCAAAGTCAAAGATCGCAAGCTTGATCGCCATGGACTTCGGAGCTTTGTGGCCTACGTCCGCTGACCCAGTTCGACCAAGCTGTTGCCCGGGATCACGAAGTAGTCCGAGGCGCGCCCGGCATTGCGCTGCATCCAGGCGAACAGCGCCCGCCGCAACGGGTTCATGCCCGGCAGCGGCTTGTCGCCCAGCGTGGCCCGCGAGACGAAGTACGAGCTGCTCATCGACTCGATCGCCAGCGCCTTCTGGTAGGCCAGGATGCGGATGAACTCGGGCACATCCGCCCGTTCCATGAACCCGTGGCGCGCCGTCACGACCCAGATGCCGTGCCCCAGCAACCGGGCCTCGATGCGCTGCCGCGCGTCGACGCGCGGGGTGTCGCAGGCCTCCACGCGCAGCAGGATCACCTGCTCGTGCAGCACCTGGTTGTGCTTGAGGTTGTGCATCAGCGCATGCGGCACCGTGTCGATGTCAGGGTTGAGGAACACGGCGGTCCCATGCACGCGATGCGGCATGTTGAGCGCGAGCGATTCGACGAAGGGATCGAGCGGCACACGCTGCGCCGCGGCGGCCTCCAGCCCGAGGCGCCGCCCCTTGGCCCAGGTGGTGAAGATCAGCAGCGCGAACGCGGCCACCACCAGCGTGAGCCAGCCGCCCTCGTGGATCTTGAGGCTGTTGGCCACGACGAAGCCCAGGTCCACCGCTGCGAAAGCGAGCACGCCCAGCACCACCGCCACACGGTTCCAGTGCCACAGCTTGAAGGCCACGATGCCGGCCAGCAGCGTGGTGCTGACCATCGTGACCGAGACGGCAATGCCATAGGCCGCCGACAGGGCACTGGAGCTGCGGAACCCAAGCACCAGCGCCAGCACGCCCGCCATCAGCAGCCAGTTGACCGCAGGCACGTAGATCTGGCCGATGGCCTCGCCCGAGGTCTGCACCACCCGCATGCGCGGGAGATAGCCCATGCGCATGGCTTGCGCGGTCAGCGAGAACGCGCCCGAGATCACCGCCTGCGAGGCGATCACCGTGGCCATCGCCGCGAGCACCACCATCGGCAGCAGGCTCCATCCCGGGAACAACCGGAAGAAAGGGTTGTCCACCGCCGCTGGATTGGCCAGCACCAGCGCCCCCTGCCCGAAGTAGTTGAGCACCAGGCCGGGCAAGGCCAGGAACATCCAGGCCAGGCGGATCGGCCGGGCGCCGAAATGCCCCATGTCGGCATACAGCGCCTCGCCGCCCGTGAAGGCCAGGAACACCGCGCCCATCACCCCCAGCGACTGGACACGGTGTGTCAGCAGAAAGCCCGCCGCCCGGCGTGGATCGAGCGCCGCCAGCACCTGCGGCTGCTGCAGCACCTGCCAAAAGCCCATCAGCCCGATCACCAGGAACCACAGCAGCATCACCGGGCCGAAGATCTTGCCGACGACGCCGGTGCCGCGGCGCTGCACTGCGAACAGGCCGACAAGGATCAGGAGCGTGATCGGGATCACGAAGGACTTGAGCGCATGGGCCTCGACCTCCAGTCCCTCGACCGCGGAGAGCACCGAGATGGCCGGCGTGATCAGGCTATCGCCGTAGAACATCGCGGCGCCGACCAGGCCCAATGCGCTGATCGCCTTCCAGATCCAGGGCCGCGCCTGCGTGCCGGCGACCGCGTTGCGCGCCAATGCCTGCAGGGCCAGGATGCCGCCCTCGCCGTCGTGGTCCGCGCGCAGCACGAAGACCACGTACTTCAGCGTCACCACGAACATCAGGCCCCAGAAGATCAGCGACAGCAGGCCCAGCACCGCATCCGGCGAGAAGGCCACGCCGTGTTCGGGATTGAGCGTTTCCTTGAAGGCATAGAGCGGCGAGGTGCCGATGTCCCCGAAGACCACGCCGAGCGCGGCGATCATCAGGCCGGGCCCGGCCTTTGCATGGGTGCCGGAATCGGCGGGGCTCAGCGTCTGCGCGGGTGATGTCATGACAAAGGGGGGTGGCTGGGGCGCGACGATGGTACTGCGCGCGGTACACGACAATCCGGCGCGTGCCTTCCACGCCCTGCCCTGCCGCCGCCGCGGCGCCCACCCACTACGAGAATTTTCCGGTCGCCTCCTGGCTGTGCCCGCCGCGGCTGCGGCCGCCCATCGCGGCGATCTATGCCTTCGCCCGCACGGCCGACGACATCGCCGACGAAGGCGAGGCCGATGCGGACCGGCGCCTCGCGGACCTGCGGGCCTTTCGCGCCGAGCTCGCGGCCGCGGCCCGCGCCGCCGCGCCTTCGCCGCGTTGGCCCCAGGTGTTCGGCCCGCTCTCGCAAGCCATGCGGGACTTCGCCCTGCCCGAGGCCCTGCTGGCCGACCTGCTCTCCGCCTTCGTGCAGGACATCGAGAAGACCCGGGACGCCGGCGGCTATGCCGACCGCGCCGAGCTGCTTCACTACTGCCGGCGCTCGGCCAACCCGATCGGCCGGCTGCTGCTGCATCTCTACGGCGTGGATGACGCGCAGGCCCTGGCGCGCAGCGACGCCATCTGCAGCGCGCTGCAGCTGATCAACTTCTGGCAGGACCTCAGCGTCGACCTCCCGCGCGGCCGCTGCTACCTGCCCGCAGCCGAGCTCGCGTCGCACGGCCTCGCGGCCGAGGACTTGCGCGGCTTCATGCCGCTGGCACCGGCCGCGCCGCCGCCGTCCGCCATCGGGCTGGTCGCAGCCCAGGTGGCCTGGGCGCGCGAACTGATGAACGAAGGCACCCCGTTGGTACACCGCCTGCCGGGCCGCGCCGGCTGGGAGCTGCGCTTCGTGGTCCAGGGTGGCTTGCGCATCCTCGACAAGATCGAGGCGCTGGGCTTCGATAGCTGGTCCCAGCGCCCGACCCTCGGCAAGGCCGACGCACCGCGCCTGGCCTGGCGCGCCCTGAGGATGCGGAGACAATCGCCCGCGATGAAGAGTTTTCCACGATGACGCCCGAGCAGTACGTCCAGGACAAGGCTGCCGCCTCGGGCAGCAGCTTCTACTACGCCTTCCTGTTCCTTCCCAAGCCGCGGCGCGCCGCCATCACCGCGTTCTATGCCTTCTGCCGCGAGGTCGACGACGTGGTGGACGAGGTCAGCGACCCCGGCGTGGCCGCCACCAAGCTGGCCTGGTGGCGCAAGGAAGTCGCGCAGGCCTTCGCCGGCCATCCGCAGCATCCGGTGATGCAGGCGCTGATGCCGCACGCCGGCACCTACGGCATCGAGGCACGCCAGCTGCACGAGGTGATCGACGGCTGCCAGATGGACCTGGACCAGACCCGCTACCTCGACTTCGCGGCGCTCAAGCGCTACTGCCACCTGGTGGCGGGCGTGGTGGGCGAAGGGGCAGCGCGCATCTTCGGCCAGACCGAGCCGCAGACCACGGCCTACGCCCACAAGCTGGGGCTCGCGCTGCAGCTGACCAACATCATCCGCGACGTCGGCGAGGACGCGCTGCGCGGGCGCATCTACCTGCCGGTCAACGAGCTGCAGCAGTACGACGTCAAGGCGCACGAGCTGCTCAATCGGCTGCACTCGGAACGCTTCGTGGCACTCATGAAGTTCCAGGCACAGCGCGCCCATGCGGTCTATGACGAAGCGCTCGCCCTGCTGCCCCCGGCCGACCGGCGCGCGCAGAAGCCGGGCCTGATGATGGCCAGCATCTACCGCACCCTGCTGCGCGAGATCGAACGCGACGGCTTTCATGTGCTGGACCAGCGCGTGAGCCTGACGCCGCTGCGCAAGTTCTGGCTCGCGTGGCGCGTGCAGGCCCTCGGCAAGCTATGACGGCCCTCGGCTTGCCGCCTCGCCCGTGAAGAAAAAAAACATCGCCGTCATCGGCGCCGGCTGGGCCGGCCTGGCTTGCGCGATCGAGGCCACGCGCGCCGGCCACGCCGTGACGGTGTTCGAGGCCGCGCGCACCCTCGGCGGCCGGGCGCGAGCACTGCCCGCCCAGTTGCCCGACGGCGCGCCGGTGCTGCTCGACAACGGCCAACACATCCTGATCGGCGCCTACAGCGCGACCCTGGGCCTGATGCGCGAGTTGGGGATCGATCCTGCCGCAGTGTTGCACCGGATGCCGCTGCAACTGCGCTTCGCCGACGGAGGCGGCCTCGCGGTCCCTGCGGGCTGGCGTCCGCCGCTGGACCTGCTGGCCGGCATCCTCCGCGCTCGCGGCTGGTCCTTGCGCGACAAGGCCGCGCTGCTGCGCCGCGCGCTCGCCTGGCGCGCCGGCGGCTTTCTTTGCGATCCCCGGACCTCGGTCGCGCAGCTGTGCGAGGGCCTGACGGCGCGCGTGCGGCGCGAGCTGGTCGAGCCGCTGTGCATCTCGGCCCTCAATACGCCCCCGGAGCGCGCCAGCGCCCAGGTCTTCCTGCGCGTGCTGCACGATGCCCTTTTCACCGAACGCGGCGGCGCCGACCTGCTGCTGCCCCGCGTCGACCTGGGCGCGCTGCTGCCGGACGCGGCGGCGCGCTGGCTCGCGCAGCACGGCGCGCGCGTGCTCGCCGGCACGCGCGTGCAGGCCATCGGCCGCGACACCATCGGCTGGCAAGTCGACGGCGAGCGCTTCGACCGCGTGGTGCTCGCCTGCCCGCCGTGGGAAGCCGCGCGGCTCACGGCCGGCGCCGGCCTGCTCGAAGCTGCCGCCTGGTCGCAGTCGGCCCAGGCGCTGCAGCACGAAGCCATCGCCACCGTCTATGTCACCGGGGGCCCGGCGCTGGCGGCACCGCTGCTCGCGCTGCGATCGTCCGCGGGCGCGCCGGCACAGTTCGTCTTCGACCGCGGGCAGCTCGGCGGCCCGCAGGGCCTGATGGCTTTCGTGGTCAGCGCGAACGGCGAGGAGCGCGAGGCGCTGCAGCAGCAGGTGCTGGCGCAAGCCCGCGCGCAGTTGGGGCTCGGCGGTCTGCAGCCATTGCTGACGGTGGTCGAGAAGCGCGCCACCTTTGCCTGTTCGCCGGGGTTGGAACGCCCGGCTGCGCGCATCGCGGCCGGACTCTCGGCCTGTGGCGACTATGTCGAGGGTCCCTACCCGGCGACGATCGAGGGCGCGGTGCGCAGCGGCAAAGCGGCTGCCGGCCTCGGGCCCGTTTAGGGAGGCAGCAATTCAGGTATCGAGCGCCCCGCACAGCGCGTGCAGGTCGGGCACGATCAGCTGCGGCCGCGCGCCGTGCTCCCAGGGCCGTTCGTCGCGGACCAGCCAGGCGGCCTGCATGCCGGCGCCGAGTGCACCCACGACGTCCAGCGCCGCGTCGTCGCCCACGTGCAGCACATCCTCCGGCGCCAGGCCGACCGAGGCAGCGGCAGCGCGGAAGATCGCCGAGTGGGGCTTGCCGCTGCCGAACTCGCGGGCACTGAAGGCCGCGCGGAACCACCGCCCCACGCCGGCCAGGTGAACGTCCGCGTTGCCATTGGAGATCGCCACCAGCGGATAGCGTTCGCTGAGCCACCTGAGCGCGGGCAATGCATCGTCGTAGAGCGTCACGCGCTGGCGCTCGGCGAAGAAGACCTCGAAGGCGGGATCGGCCAGTGCCGGGTCCTCGTGCGCTCGCTTGAGCGCGGTGCGTATGGATTCGCGGCGCAGGGCACTCAGGTCGTGGGCCAGGTCGGAACGCTCCTTCTCCGTGGCCTCGCGCAGCTCGCGCAGCACGCCCGGGGTGATGAGCAGGCTCGCGGTCTTCGGCGCCTCGCGCAGCAGCCATTCGTAGAGCACGCGCTCGGCCCGCTCGATGGTGGGCCAGATGGGCCAGAGCGTGTCGTCGAGATCGAGCGAGATGGCGGCGATGCGCTTCACGTCGAGCGCAAGTGAATCGGGGGTCGCAAAGGCCATGGCCGAGAATAGCGCATGCCTTTTCGCCCTGAAGCTCCTGCAGCCGCAATCGACCAGGAGCGCACCGCCGTGCTCTGGTGCAACCTCGGCTCGCCCGACGAGCCGACCGCGCAAGCGGTACGGTCCTACCTGTCCGACTTCCTCGGCGACCCGCGTGTGGTCGAGATCCCCAAGGCGCTGTGGACGCCGATCCTGTACGGCATCATCCTGCGCACGCGGCCCGCGAAATCCGCCGCCAAGTACGCCGGCATCTGGATGCCCGAGGGCGCGCCGCTCAAGGTCTGGACGCAGAAGCAGGCGAAGCTGCTGGCCGGCTGGCTGGGTGAACGGGGCCACCGCGTGACGGTGCGCGAGGCCATGCGCTACGGCCGGCCTTCGATCGCCGCGCAGCTCGATGCGCTCGAAGCGGAGGGCGCCACCCGCGTGCTGGTCCTGCAGGCGTACCCCCAGTACTCGGGCACCACCACCGCCAGCGTGATCGATGCGATCAACGCCTGGAGCGCGCGCAAGCGCCGCGTGCCGGAGTTCCGCTTCGTCAACGACTACCATGGCGAGCCGCTCTACATCGAAGCGCTGGCCAAGAGCGTCGAGGACCACTGGAAGCACCATGGCCGGCCGGACCGGCTGCTGATGAGTTTCCACGGCATTCCGGAACGCAACATCCGCCTCGGCGACCCCTACCAGGCCCAGTGCCTCGCGACCGCGCGGTGGCTGATCGAGCGCCTGAAGTTGGCGGACTCGCAATACCGCATCACCTTCCAGTCGCGCTTCGGCCGCGCGAAGTGGTTGGAGCCCTACACCGAGCCCACGCTGCGTGAGCTGGGCGCCTCAGGTGTCGCGCGCGTCGACGTGCTGTGCCCCGGCTTCCCGGCCGACTGCCTGGAGACGCTGGAAGAGATCGCGATCGAAGGACGCGATGCCTTCCTGCAGGCGGGCGGCAAGGAATTTCACTACATCCCCTGCCTCAACGACCGCGGCGACTGGATCACGGCGCTGGCTGCGATCGCGGAGCGCCATCTAAGCGGGTGGCCGACCCGGGCTTGAAACCGGGACTGCGTCGTCTGCGTCGCCACTGCGCTTTCTGCGTTCGGCTGTCCGCTTTCCGCGCACGTTCCCGTTCCTCTCAGAAGCGCCCCAGGTAGTCCATCTTCCCGATCGCTACGCCGCTGTGCCGCAGGATGTCGTACGCAGTGGTCACGTGGAAGAAGAAGTTGGGCAGCGCGAACTGAAGCAGGTAGCGCTGCGCGGTGAAGTTCAGCTCGTTGCCCCGCGCCTTCATCGTGACGGGGCGGTCTTCGAAGCCGTCGATCAGCGCGCGGTCCACGCTCTGCAGATAGTCCACCGTCTTCGCGATGCGGGCCTGCAATTCCGCGTAAGTGGTTTCGGTGTCCGGAAAGCTGGGGGCGGTGAGCCCGGCCAGCCGCGCCGTGCCCAGCTTGGAGGCATCGCTGGCGCTCTGGACCTGTCCGGCCAAGGGGTACATGTCGGGCGCGAGGCGCGCGTTGACGAGCGTCGTGGGGTCGATGCCGGAGGCCTGCGCATGCGCGAGCCCCTTGTCCAGCAGATGGGAGAGTTGGCCGAGTCCGCGCAGGAAGATCGGGACCGAGATGTCGTAGAACGAGAGCGCCATGGATGAACTCCGGGTTGATTCGGCGTCCGATTGTGGCGAGCTTCGCAGCTAGGCGCCTGCGGCGCGCACAAAGGCCTCGATCGGCGCCAGGTGCCCGGGCACGTTGAGCGCCGGCGCATGGCCGCAGCCCGGCACCTCGATGACCTGCAGGCGACCAGCCGCGCCGGGGCCGCGGCGCTGCATTTCGGCCAGCGTCGCGGGCAGCACCAGGTCGGAGTCCGCTCCGCGCAGGCACAGCACGGGCACCTCGATCGCGTCGTAATGCGGCCACAGCAGGTAGTCCTCGGGATGCGCGACGAACTGCTGCACCATGGCCGGGTCGTAGTGCGGCGTCACGCGGCCATCGGGCAGCCGGCGCGTCGAGGTCTCCGTGAGCCGCCGCCATTGCGTGTCGCTGAGCCATCCGTAAGGCTTGTAGACCGTGCGGAAGAAAGCCTCGAGCTCGGTCACGGTGTCGAAGGCCGGCGGCTGGCCTGCATAGGAGCGGATCCGCTCCACGGCGGCATCGGCGATCTGCGGCGCGTTGTCGTTGAGCACCAGGCTGGCGATGCGCGACTTCATGCGCGGCTCGACCTGCCCGCCCGCACAGACCAGGCCGATTGCGCCGCCCATCGAGGTGCCGACCCAGTGCACGCGCTCGAGCGCCAGCGCGTCGCACAGACCGACCGCGAGGCGCGCGTAGAAGGACAGCTGGTACTCGTCGTCGGGCACCGGGCTCCACTGGCTCAGCCCGCGGCCGATGGTGTCGGGGCAGACCACGCGGAAGCCGCGCTCGGCGAAATGCGCGGCCAGCTCATCCATGTCGCGGCAGGTGCGCGCCAGGCCATGCCAGGCGATGACCACGGGGCCGCCCTGACTGCCCCAGTCCATCCAGTGGATCTCGCGGCCGGCGATCTGCAGGTAGTTCGAGGTGGGGGAGTTCATTTCCGAGCCCTTGCACGTAAGCGGCCGACGATGCCGGTCGGGAAGTAATAGACGGAGAGCACGAACAGCACGCCCAGCCACAGCAGCCAGCGGTCCGGCGACAGCAGCGCCGCCAGGCCCGGCACGCCGCTCACGGCCTCGTTGCCCACCCTCAGAAGATCCTGCAGGTAGCTCTGCGCGACCACGAAGAGCGCGGCGCCGATGGCCGCGCCGTAGACGGTGCCCATGCCGCCGATCACCACGATCAGCAGCACGTCGATCATGATCTCGAAGGACAGCGAGGTGTCCGGCCCGTTGTAGCGCAGCCAGATCGCCAGCATCGTGCCCGCGAGCGTGGCGAAGAGCGCCGACAGCACCGAGGCCGTGGTCCGGTAGACCACGACGCGGTAGCCGATCGCCTCGGCGCGGAACTCGTTCTCGCGGATCGCCTGCAACACCCGGCCGAAGGGCGAGTTCACGATGCGCAGCAGCGCCAGCACCAGCACCACCGCGGCGACGAAAAGCAGGTAATAGCACAGCAGGCGTCCGTCGAGCGAGACGCCGAGGAATGGCGCTTCGGCGAACTCGAAGGAAGGCGAGATCAGCTCCGGCATCTTGAAGGTCAGGCCGTCCTCGCCGCCGGTGAAGTCCGACAGTTGCGAGGCCAGGGTCTGGAAGGCCGAAGCCACCGCCAGCGTGATCATCGCGAAGAAGATGGCCCGCACGCGCAGCGAGAACAGGCCGATCGCCAGCGACAGCAGCAGCGACACGACCAGCGCCGCGCCCAGCCCGAGCAGCACCGCGCCCCAGCCCGGCCCCAGCCGCGTCGCCGAGATCGCGATGCCGTAGGCGCCGATGCCGAAGAACATCGTGTGGGCGAAGCTCACGATGCCGGTGTAGCCCAGGAGCAGGTCGAAGCTCGCGACCAGCACGATGAACACCAGCACCTTGGCCGCCACGCTCAGCGCCTTGACGCCCGGGAAGATGAAAGGCGCGAAAGCCAGGCCGACCAGCAGCAGCACCAGCAGCACGGCCAGCACTCGGCTGCGCGGGAGGTCGTTGGAGAGGATGCGATTCAGCATGGGAGGCTCCACCCGCTCATCGGTTCGCAACCGGATACACGCCTTGGGGCCGCCACAGCAGCACCGCCACCATCAGCACGATGCTGGCGAACTGCGTGGCCACGGGCAGCAGGAAGCCGGTGTAGTTGGTCATGAGGCCGACCAGCAAGGCGCCGATCAACGCGCCGGTGGTCGAGCCCAGCCCGCCGATGATGATCACGATGAAGATCAGCACGTTGACCTGCGCGCCCATCTGCGGGATCAGGTTCTGCTGGAAGAGGCCCCACATCACGCCGCCCAGGCCCGCCAGTGCGCTGCCGACCACGAACACGCCGATGAAAAGCCGGCGGATGCGGTAGCCCAGCGACTCGACCATCTCCCGGTCCTGAACGCCCGCGCGGATCAGCAGGCCGATCTTGGTGCGGGCCAGCGTCCAGGCCAGCACGCCGAACACCACCAGCCCGACCGCCACCGCGAGCAGGCGGTACTTGCTGATCGCCGCATCGCCGATCAGCAGCGATCCGCGCAGGCCATCGGGCAAAGGGAGCGGAATCTGGCCCGGGCCCCAGATGACCTTGATCAGCTCCTCGCCGATGATCATGCCGCCCATGGTGATCAGGATCTGCTTCAGGTGCTGCCCATAGACCGGCCGCACGATGAAGCGCTCGAAGGCCAGGCCGATCGCGCCGGCCACCGCCATCGCCACCAGCATCGCGGGGAACACGGCGACCAGATTGCGCCAGATCTCCTGCGAGCCGGTCCAGTCGCCCATGCCGCCGAGCACGGTGCTGGCGACGAAGGCGCCCAGCGCGATGAAGACGCCGTGGCCGAAGTTGAGCACGTCCATCAAACCGAAGACCAGGGTCAGGCCCGAGGCGATGATGAACACGATCATGCCCATCGCCAGGCCGGCGACGGTGAGCGTGAGCCAGGTGGAGAAGGAGCCGGTCAGCGGCAGCGCGGCCAGCGCGAGCACCGGGGCCAGCAGCAAGGGTTTCCAGTCGAAATCGAGCTTCATAGCGCCAACCCCAGCAGCGACCGCTGCAGTTCCTCGTCGGCCGAGAAAGCCGCCATGCTTCCGCTGTGCACCACGCGCCCGTTGTCCATGACCGCGACCGTGTCGCCCAGGCGCTGCGCGAAGTGGATGTTCTGCTCCACCAGCAGGATCGTCACGCCGCTTTTCTTGAGCGCGTCAAAGGCCTCGATCATGTTGTTGATGATCGCGGGCGCCAGGCCCTTGCTGGGCTCGTCGACGATCAGCAGCTCGCGCGGCTCGACGATGGCGCGCGAGACGGCCAGCATCTGCTTCTGCCCGCCCGAGAGCTTGCCCGCGGGGTGGTCCCAGAACTTCTGCACCGCGGGGAAGAGCTCGAAGATCCATTTCAGGCGCGCCTCGTCCATCTGCGCGGCATTGCTGGCGCCACGGGCCGCAAGCAGCATGTTCTCCCTCACGGTGAGGTCGGAGAAGATGCCCATGTTCTCGGGTACATAGGCGATGCCCAGCTCGGCGATCTGCGGCGTGTGCAGGGCCGTGATGTCGCGCTCGCCGAAGCGCACGCGGCCCTGGGATGCGTGCCACAGGCCCATGATGGTCCGCAGCGTCGTGGTCTTGCCGGCGCCGTTGCGCCCGAGCAGCATGGTGAGCTGGCCCCTGGGCACCGCGAGGTCGACGCCGTGGAGGATGTGGTACGCGCCGATGTGGGTGTGGACGCCTTCGAGGCTCAACAGGTTCGCGCTCATGGTTGCCGCTCCTTCGCCACGCCCAGATAGGCTTCCTGCACCACCGGCGAGGCGATCACCTCCGCCGGTTCCCCATCGGCCACCAGCTGCCCGTTGTGCAGCACGATGATCCGGTCCGCCAGTTCGCGCACCACGTCCATCTTGTGCTCCACCAGCAGGATGGTCTTGGTCTTGTCTTTCTTGAGCGCGCGGATCAGGTCCAGGATCACCGGCGCCTCGGCCGCATTCATGCCGGCCGTCGGCTCGTCGAACATGAAGACCTTGGGCTCCAGCGCCATCAGCAGCGCCACCTCCAGCTTGCGCTGGTCGCCATGCGGCAGGCTCGCCACCGCCGCGTGCTCCTTGGCCTTGAGCGCGACCTCGGCCAGGATGCGGTCGGCCCGCTCGGTCAACGCGCGGTGGTCGCTCCAGACGCTCCACAGGTTGAGCCCGCGCCGATGCGGCCCTTCGCGCGTGGCCTGCACCGCGAGGCGCACGTTCTCCAGCACCGTGAGATTGGGAAACAAATTGGTCAGCTGGAAGGCCCGGCCCAGGCCCGCACGCGTGCGCGCCGAGGCGCTCATGCCCGACAGCATCTGCCCGTCCAGCGACACCGTCCCGGCGCTCGCCTTGAGCTGCCCCGAGATGAGATTGAAGTAGGTGGTCTTGCCCGCGCCGTTCGGACCGACGATCGCCGTCAGCGTGCCGGGTGCGAACGCGCAGCTCACGGCGCTGACCGCGACATGGCCACCAAAGCGGATCGTCAGATCCTTGGTTTCGAGCATGGGATGACGAGGGGAATGAAAACGGGAACCGGGCGCAGGGGACGCGGAGATTTCGCGCACCCTTCGCGCGCTTCGCATGACGGGCAAGTCCGGTTTCTTCAGCGCTTGTTCTTGATCGGAATGTCCATCTCCGAGGCCTTGATCTCGTGCACCAGCTCCGGCACGCCCCAGGCAAACGCCGGGTCGGCCTTGATCTTGAAGTGGTACATGCTCTGCAGCGCCTGGTGGTCTTCCTTGCGGAAGGTCATCGGGCCCTTGGGCGTGTCGAAGGTCATGCCTTCCATCGTGGCGATGAGCTTGTTGGTGTTGGTGTCGCCGCCGGTCTTCTTGAGCGCCGTCACCACGGCCATCGCCGCGCTGAAGCCGCCGGCGGTGAAGAAGTCCGGCGGCGTCTTGAATTCCTTGTAGTGGGCCGAGACCAGGGCCTCGTTGACGGGGTTCTTCGGGATGCCGAAGTAGTAGTAGGTCGCGCCCTCCATGCCGGGGAACTGCTTGTAGCTGGCCATGGCCGGCAGGATGTTGCCGCCGGTGGCGATCTCGATGCCATAGCGCTTCAGGTCGAGGTCGGCGATCTTGAAGGGGTTGCCGGCGCCGGCCCACACGATCCAGATCACCTTGCGGCCCGGCAGGTCCTTGAGCTTGTCGATCAGGCGCTGGGCACCGGCGGTGAAGTCCGTGGTGTTCTGCGGGAGGTACTCCTCGTGGACGATCTTGGCCTTCTTGATGGCTTCCTTGAAGGCCTTCACGCCATCGCGCCCGAAGGCGTAGTCCTGCGCCAGCGTGGCAATGCTGACGCCCGGCTTGTCGAGCGCGACCGCGTTGCTGATCGCGTCTTGGCTCGAGTTGCGGCCGGTGCGGAAGATGTACTTGTTCCACTTGTCGCCGGTGATCGAATCGGCCACCGCGGGCTCGACCAGCAGGATCTTCTTGTACTCCTCGGCCACCGGCAGCATCGCCAGTGCCACGCCCGAGGAGGTGGGGCCCACCGCCAGCGCCGCCTTGTCGTCGGCGTAGGCCGCAGCCAGGAGCGACTTGCCGAGGTCGGGCTTGCCCTGGTCGTCCTTCTCGATCACCACCAGCTTCTTGCCGTTGACCGCCATGGTGCCGCCCGTGGCGTAGTCCAGGCCCATCATGAGGCCCGTCTGCGTCTGCTTGCCGTAGGCCTCGAGCGGCCCGGTCTTGCTGTAGACATGGGCGATGCGGATCTCGTTGGACTGGGCCTGGGCGGAGGTGCTCAGCGCGGAAGCGGCCAAGGTGGCGAGCGCCGCGAGGGCGACGAGATGGCGACGGTGCATTTGTTTGTCTCCTGAAGATGGGATGACTGAATATTGCACAGTCCGTGCCAGCCGCGAATGCGTGAGCGGCCCAGGACTTTCCCTTGCACTCCAAGCGAAAGCCTGGAATCAGGACATTTGCATTGCCTGCACTTCAGCCACTTGCACGCTTCTCAGTCAGGGTTTTCCAGACGTTCGTACAGCGTCGCGCGCGAGATCTTCAGAAGCCGCGAGGCTGCCAGCTTGTTGCCGCCGGTGGCCGCCATCGCCGCGGCAATGGCCTTGCGCTCCAGTTCGGCGACCTGCTCGGCGAGCGGACGCAGCAGGAGGGTCTTGTCGTCCGCCGCGGCGGCGCCGGGCAGCGCCTGCAGCGGGTCGGGCGCCGCGATCTTCTCCTGCCCGGTCTCGCGCAGGATGCGTTCCAGCTGCGCAGCGTCGATGCGCTGCGAGTCGCTGCGCATGGTCACCTGCTCGAGCACGTTGCGCAGCTCGCGGATGTTGCCGCGCCAATGCTGCGCGGCCAGCAGCGCCAGCGCGTCGGGCATCAGCTCGGGCGGGGCCTCGCCGCTGCGCAGCGCCATGTCCTCGCCCAGCGCCTCGACCAGTGCCGGGATGTCGGCGCGCCGCTCTCGCAGCGGCGGCACGCGCACGGGCAGCACGTTGAGGCGGTAGTACAGGTCTTCGCGGAAGCGCCCCTCCCTCACCAGCGCCGGCAGGTCGCGCGAGGTGGCCGCGATCACGCGCGCATCGAATGGCACCAGCTTGTTGGAGCCGAGCGGCTCGATCTCGCCCTCCTGCAGCGCGCGCAGGAGCTTGGCCTGCAGCGGCAGCGGCATGTCGCCGATCTCGTCGAGGAAGAGCGTGCCGCCGTCGGCCAGCTTGAACTTGCCCTCGCGCGCCTTGCGGTCCGCGCCGGTGTAGGCGCCCGGGGCCACACCGAAGAACTCGGCTTCCAGCAGCGTGTCCGGCACGGCGGCGATGTTCACGCTGACGAAGGCCTTGCGTGCCCGCGCCGAGGCGGCGTGGATCGCATGCGCGAGCAGTTCCTTGCCGGTGCCGGTCTCGCCCAGCAGCAGCACCGGGCTGGAGGACTGCGCCGCGCGCCGCGCATGGCGCTTGACCTCCACCGCCGCGGGGCTGGACCCGATGAAGCTGGCGAAGGTGTACTTGGAGCGCCGCTGGCCGTCGGCCGACTGCTGCCAGAGGGGGTTGTTGCGCTGGGTGGCGAGCTCGCGCCGCGCGTCGTCGAGGTCGCGCTGCAGCAGCGCGAACTTGCTGATCAACGGCTTCAGCGTGTCTTCGGGATGGTCGAAGAGCACGATGCCGATGGCGCCGATCACCGCGCCGGCCGCCCCGTCCTCGCGCTCTTCGCGCAACGGCAGGCGGCTGACCACGAAGGTGCCGGCCTTGTTGGTGAGCAGGTCGATCAGGATCGGCTCGCCGGTCTCGAGCACGCGCTGCATCAGCGTGTTGGGCACCACCTCCTCTACCGGGTGGCCGAGGAACTGGTCGATGGAGGAGAAGCCCAGCGCCGGCAGGAAACGGCGGTAGCCCTCGTTGACCCAGACGATGCGGCCGCTTCGATCGACCAGGAACATGCCCTGGCTGATGCTGGAGAAAAGATGAAACATCGAGCGCGCTGCCAGCGCCAGGATGCCTTCGGCATCGAGCGGCAGTGCGGCTGTGGGCGCGGTGGTGGCTGACATGGAGCGATCCTAGTCCACTGAATCACTGAAATCGGATCGGTGCTGTCCACCCGATACGGGCGCGTTGCTGCGTTGCAAAATGCTCGCGATACCTACGGGTATCGCTGCGCTTTGCGCCTTGCATCGCATCCCGTCTCGGGCGTCCCTCACCGACTATTTCAATGAGTCAGTGGACGAGCCTGTGCATCAATGGACGCTTCGAAGGTCATCAATGGCGCAGTCGCCACTGGCTAGGATGCAGGGATTTTCGATCCGAGTAGGGGCTTGGCCTGGGGTGCGCGCCGTCTTGCTATGCTGCGCGCCTTGCCCAGCCCACCCGGCTGCATCCGGCCCAGCGACGCGACCTACCGATCGCCAGCCATGCCACTTTTGCGGAACCTCATGAGGAACTCCCGGCTTCGAGCGCTCTGCTTCGCGCTCCCTTTCACGCTTCCCTTGGCGTTCTCGGCCTGCACGGTCCCGCGCCCACCCGGGAAAGTCACGGCACCCACGCCCGTCCAGTGGAGCACGCCCCTGCCCCATGACGGGTCGCTGCCGGTGATGGCCGAGTGGTGGCGCCAGCTGGACGACCCGCTGCTGGTCGAACTGATCGACGCAGCCCAGGCCGCCAGCCCCAACGTGGCCAGCGCCGCCGCGCGCATCGCCGAGGCGCGCGCCTCGCGCGTGGCCGCCGGCGCGGCGCTGGCGCCCAATCTCGGCGCCAATGCCTCGGCAACGCGCAGCAACTCGCCCACCAGCGGCTTCAGCGGCCTGGGCGGCACCGGCGGCAGCACGAGCGGCGGTTCGGCGAGCGCGTCGATTCCGGCGATCACCACCCTCCAGGCCGGCCTGCAGTCGAACTGGGAAATCGACCTGTTCGGCGGCCTGCGTGCCGCCCGCGATGCCAGCCAGGCCCGGCTCGACGGTGCCGACGCCAAGTGGCACGAGGCGCGGGTCTCCGTAGCGGCCGAGACGGCCAACGCCTACTTCGGCGAGCGCGCCTGCCGGCGCCAGCTCGCGGTGGCCGCCGCCGACACGCAATCGCGGGCCGAGACCGCGCGCCTCAACGACCTGTCCGCACGTGCCGGCTTCACCGCGCCCGCCGATGCCGCGCTGGCCCGCGCCGGCGCTTCAGACGCCTCGGCCAAGCTGACGCAGCAGCGCGCCCAATGTGCCCTGCTGCAGCAGTCGCTGATCGCGCTGACCGGCATCGACGCGCCCACGCTGCAGGCCCGGCTGGATGCCGCGCCGGTCGAGCGCGCGTTGCCTAATGTGCATGCGATCGCCGGCGTGCCTGCCGAGGTGCTGGCCCAGCGGCCCGATGTCTATGCGGCCGAGCTCGGCGTGGCCGCGGCCAGCGCCGAAGCCGGCTCCGCGCTCGCGCAGCGCTTCCCGCGCCTGACCCTGCAGGGCTCGATCGGGCGGCTCCAGTTCCGCACCAGCGGCCTGCGTGAAACGGTCGACACGTGGAGCATCGGCCCGGTGGCACTGTCCGTGCCGATCTTCGACGGCGGCACGCTGGCGGCCAACGTCGACGCCGCGCGGGCGCGTTACGACGAAGCCGTCGCGCTTTACCGCGGCAACGTGCGCCAGGCGGTGCGCGAGGTCGAGGAGGCGCTGATCAACCTGCAGAGCACCGACCAGCGCGCCGGCGATGCCGACGCGGCAGTGCAGAACTACCAGGCCTCCTTCGACGCCACCAGCGCGCGCTACCAGGGCGGGCTGGCGAGCCTGTTCGAGCTGGAGGATTCGCGCCGCACCCTGTTCGCCGCGCAGACCGCGCGGGTCTCGTTGCAGCGCGAGCGGGCCGAGGCCTGGGTCGCGCTCTACCGCACCACGGGCGGCGGCTGGTCGCGACCCGGCACGACAACGACCTCTTCGATCTCGAAGTGAAGTGGCTGCCATGACAAGAATGAAGCGTTCCACCCTCCTCATCATCGCGGCCGTGCTGGTGCTGCTGCTCGCGGCCGGCGCCTTCCTGCTCTCGCGCGGCAGGTCGGCCGAGCACGGCGCCGCCAAGCCCAAGGAAGCCGCCGCCCAGCCGAAACCCGCGCTCACCGTGACGGTGGCCAAGCCCGAGGCCAGCGAACTCACCATCACGCTGGCCGCCAACGGCAACGTCGCGGCCTGGCAGGAGGCCAGCATCGGCTCCGAGTCCACCGGCCTGCGGCTGGCCGACGTGCGCGTCAACGTGGGCGACGTGGTGAAGAAGGGCCAGGTGCTCGCCACCTTCTCGCCCGAGACGGTGCAGGCCGACATGGCGCAGGCCCGCGCCGCGCTCGCCGAGGCCAGGGCGACCGCCGCCGATGCAGCCGGCAACGCCGCGCGCGCCCGCACTCTGCAGGCCACCGGCGCCCTGAGCCAGCAGCAGATCAACCAGTACCAGACAGCGGAGCAGACCGCCAAGGCACGCGTGCAGGCCGCCGAGGCCGTGCTGGCCGCCCAGCAGGTGCGTGGCAGAAACACCCAGGTGCTGGCGCCCGACGATGGCGTGATCTCCTCGCGCACCGCCACCGTCGGCAGCGTGCTCGGTGCCGGCACCGAGCTGTTCCGGCTGATCCGCCAGGGCCGCCTCGAATGGCGCGCCGAGGTGACTTCGGCCGAGCTGAGCCGCATCGCCGTCGGCACACCGGCCGTGATCACCAGCGCCAGCGGCGCCCAGGTCAGCGGCAAGGTGCGCAGCATCGCGCCGACGGTGGACCCGCAGACGCGCAACGCCCTGGTCTACGTCGACATCCCGGGTGTGCAGGAGACGAGTGCCGTCAAGGCCGGCATGTTCGCGCGCGGCGAGTTCCAGCTCGGCCGCAGCAGCGCCTTGACCGTGCCGCAGGCGGCCGTGGTGCCACGCGACGGCTTCAACCACCTGCTGGTGCTGCAGGCGGACAACCGCGTGGCGCAGTTGAAGGTCGAAACCGGCCGCCGCGTCGGCGACCGCGTCGAGATCAGGACCAAGCTGCCGGACGATGCGCGCATCGTGGTTCAGGGCGCAGGCTTCCTCAACGACGGCGACCTGGTGCGGGTGGTCGATGCGACGCCGGCGAAGCGGAGTGCACCTTGATGCATCCTGGAGACGGACAGCCGTTCGCCCCCTCGAAACCGATTCCTTGTGAACCACTGACATGAACGTCTCGGCCTGGTCCATCCGCAACCCCATCCCGGCGGTGATGCTGTTCGTGCTGCTCACCTTCGCCGGGCTGCTGTCCTTCAATGCGATGAAGGTGCAGAACTTCCCCGACATCGACCTGCCCACGGTCACCGTCTCGGTCGCGCTGCCGGGTGCGGCGCCGTCGCAGCTCGAGAACGACGTGGCGCGCAAGATCGAGAACTCGATCGCCACCGTCCAGGGCCTCAAGCACATCACGTCCAAGGTGCAGGACGGCGCGGCCACGATGATCGTGGAGTTCCGGCTCGAGAAGCCGGTGCAGGAAGCGGTCGACGACGTGCGCTCCGCGGTGCAGCGCGTGCGCGCCGACCTGCCGGCCGACGTGCGCGACCCGGTGATCAACAAGCTGGACTTCGCGGCCCAGCCGGTCCTGGCCTTCACCATCGCCTCCTCGCGCATGGACCCGGAGGCGCTCAGCTGGTTCGTCGACGACACCGTGACCAAGAAGCTGCTGGCCATCAGCGGCGTGGGCGCGGTCAACCGGGTGGGCGGCGTCACGCGCCAGGTCCACGTCGATCTCGATCCGGGCCGGCTGCAGGCGCTGGGCGCCACCGCCGCCGACATCTCGCGCCAGTTGCGCCAGGTGCAGACCGAAAGCGCCGGCGGACGCACCGACCTGGGCGGCAGCGAGCAGCCGGTGCGCACGCTGGCCACCGTGGGCTCGGCCGAGGAGCTGCGCGACATGCAGATCCCACTGTCGGACGGCCGCAGCATCCGGCTCGACCAGGTGGCGCGCGTCTCCGACACCATCGCCGAGCCGCGCGCCGCCGCCCTGCTCGACGGCAAGCCGGTGGTGGGCTTCGAGGTCGCGCGCAGCCGCGGCGCCAGCGAGGTCGAGGTCGGCGGCGCGGTGCAGAAGGCGCTCGCCGACCTGCGCGCGCGACATCCCGACATCCAGCTCACCGAGGCCTTCAACTTCGTCGAGCCGGTGCAGGAGGAGTACGACGGCTCGCTGCACCTGCTCTACGAGGGCGCGCTCCTCGCCGTGCTCGTGGTGTGGCTGTTCCTGCGCAGCTGGCGCGCCACCTTCGTCTCGGCGGTCGCGCTGCCCATGTCGGCCATCCCGGCGTTCATCGGCATGCACCTGCTGGGCTTCTCGATCAACGTGGTCACGCTGCTGGCGCTGTCGCTGGTGGTGGGCATCCTGGTGGACGACGCCATCGTGGAGGTCGAGAACATCGTGCGCCACCTGCGCATGGGCAAGACGCCGTACCAGGCCGCGATGGAGGCGGCCGACGAGATCGGCCTGGCGGTGATCGCCACCACCTTCACCCTGATCGCCGTGTTCCTGCCGACCGCCTTCATGAGCGGCGTCGCCGGCAAGTTCTTCAAGCAGTTCGGCTGGACCGCCTCGCTCGCGGTGTTCGCCTCGCTGGTGGTGGCGCGGATGCTCACGCCGATGATGGCCGCGTACATCCTCAAGCCGCTGGTCGGCGCCGAGAAGGAGCCGCGCTGGCTGGCCTTCTACATGCGGCTGGCCGAGCGCAGCCTGCGGCACCGCTTCATCACCATGGTGCTGGCCACCCTCTTCTTCTTCGGCTCGATCGCGCTGATCCCGCTGCTCAAGACCGGCTTCATCCCGCCCGACGATAACTCGCAGACCCAGGTCTACCTCTCGCTGCCGCCGGGCGCGACGCTGGCGCAGACGCTCGCGGTGGCCGAGCAGACCCGGCAGCGCGTGATGGCGGTCGAGCACGTGAAAAGCGTCTACACCACCGTGGGCGGCGGCAGCGCCGGGGGCGACCCCTTCGCCAGCTTTGGCACGCCGGAGACGCGCAAGGCCACGCTGACGATCCAGCTGGCGCCGCGCGACGACCGACCGCGCAAGCAGGGCATCGAGAACAACATCCGCAAGGCGCTGGAGACCCTGCCCGGCGTGCGTACCACGGTCGGCCTCGGCGGGTCGGGCGAGAAGTACATCCTGGTACTGACCGGCGAGGAGCCGGCCACGCTGACGGCCGCAGCGCGCGCGGTCGAGAAGGACCTGCGCACCATCCCGGGCCTGGGCAACATCACCTCGACCGCCAGCCTGATCCGGCCCGAGATCGCGGTGCGGCCGAACTTCGCCCGCGCCGCCGACCTGGGCGTCACCAGCGCGGCCATCGCCGAGACCCTGCGTGTGGCCACGCTGGGCGACTACGACCAGGCCCTGCCCAAGCTCAACCTGGCGCAGCGCCAGGTGCCGATCGTGGTCAAGCTGGAGGATTCGGCGCGGCAGGACCTGTCGCTGCTGGAACGGCTGACCGTGCCCGGGGCGCGCGGCCCGGTCATGCTGAGCCAGGTCGCCGCGCTCACGATGGAGGGCGGGCCGGCGGTGATCGACCGCTACGACCGCTCGCGCAACGTCAACTTCGAGATCGAGCTCTCGGGCGTCGGCCTCGGCGATGCCAAGAAGGCGGTGGAGGCCCTGCCCTCGGTGCGCAACCTGCCGCCCGGCGTGCGCGTGGCCGAGGTGGGCGACGCCGAGATGATGGGCGAGCTGTTCGCCAGCTTCGGCCTGGCGATGCTGACCGGCGTGCTGTGCATCTACATCGTGCTGGTGCTGCTGTTCAAGGACTTCCTGCATCCGGTCACCATCCTTTGCGCGCTGCCGCTCGCACTGGGCGGGGCCTTCATCGGCCTGCTGCTGGGCCGGCAGGCGCTGTCGATGCCCTCGATGATCGGCTTCATCATGCTGATGGGGGTGGCGACCAAGAACTCGATCCTGCTGGTCGAGTACGCCATCGTCGCGCGCCGCGACCATGGCATGAGCCGGTGGGATGCGCTGCGCGACGCCTGCCACAAGCGGGCCCGGCCGATCATCATGACCACCCTGGCCATGGGCGCGGGCATGTCGCCGATCGCCTTTGGCCTGGGCGCCGCCGACTCCAGCTTCCGCGCGCCGATGGCGATGGCGGTGATCGGCGGACTGATCACCTCCACCGTGCTGAGCCTGCTGGTGGTGCCGGCCGTGTTCACCTACGTGGACGACATCGAGCACTGGCTGCATCGCATGGTGGCGCGCATCCGCGGCCGTCAGCCCGATCCGGCCGATGCGCCCGAAGGGCCGCCGCCACTCGCGCAAGAACAGCCGGCGGGCCACTGAGTTGCGGGCGGTGCGCCGCTGCCGGAGGATGCCGGTCGCCCTTCGCCTACCTGGCCTGGCTCCGCCCGCGCACAGCGCAGGCATCGGGACGGTGCCATGCTGTGCAGACTTTGCGATGGAGAACGCCGTGAAAGCATCCCCCCTGCCTCGCCCCCTCTTCCTTCTCGGCGCCGGCCTGGCGGTGGCCGCGGCCGGGTTCGCCCAGCCCTCGGGCGATGCGCTGCAGCAGCGCTACGAGCGCGAGATCGCCGCGTGCAACAGCGGCAAACTGGCCGCGCCGGCGCGCGAGGCCTGCGTGCGCGCCGCCGGCAACGCACTCGACCGCGCGCGGGGCGGACCGCCGGCCGAAGTGCCGCAACCCTCCGCCGATGGCCGCGCCACGATCGTGGCACCGCCCGGGGCGGCGCCCTCCAGCGGTTCCGATGCCATCACCTCGCGCGACGGCCGCGCCACCATCGTGCTGCCGCCCGACCGCTCGGCACCGCCGCGCTAATCGAGCGGATCAAGCGCGCTGGTGCGGTCCAGGTGGACCAGTGCATCGAACTGCTCGGCCACGCGCGCATGGAAGTAGTGGCTCTGGCGCTCCGTGGCCGGCGCATAGATCACGCCAATGGCGCGCTGCAGCCGCGCATGGCGCAGGGACTCGGCGAGCACTTCGTTGTTGCGCAGGATGAGGGCGAAGCGCCCGAGCCCTGTCTCATGCAACAGTGCTTCGATGCTGCCATCCAGCGGCGGGTTGACGCGCTTGCGCTCCGCGTCCCTGTCCCACGCCGAAGCCGCCGTGACTTCGCCATAGGCGGTGGTGAAGCCGACGTTGAAGCACTGCGCCCCCAAGCGCTCGCGCATGAGCTGGCCCACGTTGAGCTCCCCGACCTGCGCCATCTCGGTCGCGCGCGCATCGCCCAGGTGCGAGTTGTGGGCCCATACCGCGATTCGCGCCGGTTTCGATTGCTGCGCGCTCAAGTGGGCGTCCAGCGCCTCCAGCGTCTGCGCCATGTGCTGGTCGCGCAGGTTCCAGGAAGCCACGCGGCCCTTGAACATCGTGCGGTAGTAGTGCTCGGCGTTGCGAACCAGCCGCGCATTCTGCTCGGCATGGAAATGCGCGTCCGCGCCGTCGTGCCTCAAGCGCCTCTGGCGCAATTCGGTCAGCTGGGCCACGGCGGCATCCTCGCAACTGGCGCTGAGGTCGAAGGCTGCGGCGTAGCCATAGGCCTGCGTGTCCTCGGCGAAATGGTCGAAGCAGCCGTAGCGGTAGCGTGCCCGCCCGGCGGCTTCCGGATCGACGCGGTCGAGGTAGTCCAGCACCGACTCGATGGAGGTGTAGAGGCTGTAGAGATCGATGCCGTAGAAGCCGACCCGCTCCTGCTCCGGCTTCGCCTGGTTGAAGGCGCGCAGCCAGTCGACGAACTCGCGCACCGGCTGGTTGCGCCACATCCAGGCAGGGAATCGCCGGAAATCGCCGAGCGCCTCGAGCGCGCTCGAATCGTCGGACGCGCCGCGAACGAAACGGTCGACGCGCAAGGCGTCGGGCCAGTCGGCCTCGACCGCGACGGCGTCGAAGGCCTTGTCCTCGATCAGCCGCTTGGTGATGGCTGCGCGTTCGCGGTAGAAGTCGTCGGTCCCGTGCGAGGCCTCCCCGAGCAGCACGAAGCGCGCGTCCGCGATCGCGAAGAGCAGCGCCCCATGGCAATGCGGCGAGATCTCGAGCGGACAGGCCGCGGCGCGGATCGCGCGGATCGCATCGTCGTCGTCGCGCCCGGGGCTGCGCATGGCATGCCGGGGCTGTCAGCCCTGCCGCCTGCCTGCGTCGCCGTCATCGCGTGGGTTCATTGCCATCTCCTGCATCGGGATGAAGTGGAGACCCCAGGCTAGACCCGAACGCGCGCGGCGCTGTCGGACCGTGCCGTTCGCTTCGTAGGAATGAAGCCCGCCGGTCAGCCATGGCGCCGGGGTCGGCCCAGGAGGACATCCGCCCGTTTTCGCGGTCCGAGCGCCCGGTGCCGCGCTGGTCGTAGCGCACCAGAGTGCGGTGGCGCACAGTGCCTCGAGCACCTGGCCCCAGACCGGGCTCGTGAGGTCGAACTCGAGGTGCGACAGCCAGTTGCCGACCTTGAACGGCGGCGGCCCCCGCCGCACCGTGGCATCGGCGATGCGACCACCATCAGGCACGGTGCAGTAGCGGATCTGCTGCCTTCAGCGGCATGGCGTCGGCTCTGGGGCGCCGCGCACCTCTTCCACCATGCGAACGAGGCGCTGCGCATCGGTCAGCACCAGCGCCCGGCCCTCCTTGGCCAGCAGGCCCTCGCGACGCAAGGCATTCAGCTCGCGCGTCACCTGTTCGCGGTTGGTGCTGATCTGGTTGGCCAGCTCGGCGTGCGTCGGCGCCGGCTCCAGGCGCGCGCAGTTGCCCTCGATGCCCGCGGCCTGCGCCAGGCGCAGCAGCTCGGCATGGACACGGTTCTGCACGCCCAGCGTACTGAGGTCGATCACACGCTCCGACAGCTGGCGCACCAGCGCAGCCAAGCTGCGCATCACGCGCTCGGCGACCACCGGCTCGTCGCGCAGCAGCCCGAGGAAGGCCGTGCGATCGAGGCTGGCGACCACGCTGGGCGTGAGCGTCACCACGTCGGCAGAGCGCGATTGGCCATCGATGGCGGCGAGCTCGCCGAAATGCTCGCCCTCGAGCGAATCGCGGAAGGTCACCTGCCGGCCGTTGGCAGCGTAGATCGTCACCCGCAGCCGGCCAGAGACGAGGAAGAAGACATCGCTCTTGCGCTCGGAGCGCAACAACAGGGGCTTGCCGGCCGGCAGGGTCTGCCACAGGCAGCGCCGCGCGAGCTGGTCCAGACGCTCGCGCGAGAGCCCCGCCAGCAGCATGATGTGCTGCAAGCCCAGGCTCGAGCGATCAGGCGACATGACTGAACTCCACCGGCGGCAGGACCGGGCGGTTGCAAAAACCTGTGCGCAAACGCACAGCGCCGGAGGCGGCGGCTCCTCACAGTACGTGTCGTGATGGCTGCGATTCCCGCACGCCGCACACCAGAGGAGATTTCATCATGAATACGAAAGTTCTTGCTCTTTTTGCTGTCACATTCGCCGGTGTCGTGTCCGCCCAAACAGTGCCGCCGGAGCAATGGGTCGGGACGCCCGTCCCATCCATCAGCACCCTGAGCCGCTCGGCGGTGATGGCGGACTACATGGCTTCAGCGCCGGCGGACGCACGGACACCCCAGGAATTTCGCGTCGGCCCGCCCGACGCGCAGTCCGGCGGGCTCACCCGCGCCGAGGCCGTGGCAGACCTGAACCTGTGGCTGCGCTCCGGCCTCGGCCAGAGCGCCTACAGGGAAGACTTCGACCCGCTGCGAGGGAGCTACCGGGCGCAAGTGGCGATGTACCAGCGGCTGCGCCATGGCCCTGAGTTCACCGCGGAAGTCGCGCGCATCCAGGGCACTGGCAGCGGGTTTGCGAGCACCGCGCAGTCGGCGCCGCTTGCGGCCGACGAGTGAGGCGAGAAGGCGCGTCGCGGCGCCGGCGGATCAGCCGGCCGCGGCGCGCAGCTGCTTTCTTTCGCCCAGGTACTTGGCGGCGCGCGGCAACACCAGCACCGCCGCGACGACAAGGATCAGCACCAGCGACATCGGCCGCTGGAAGAACACCGCCGCGCTGCCTTCGCCGATCGACATCGCGTTGCGCAGCTGGGCCTCGGCCAAGGGGCCCAGGATCATGCCCACCACCACCGGGGCGGTCGGGAAGTCGAACCGGCGCATCACCACGCCCAGCACGCCGATCACATAGAGCAGCAACAGGTCGAAGGCGCTCTGGCGCATGCCGTAGGCGCCCACCGTGGCGAAGATCAGGATGCCCGCATAGAGCTGCGGCTTCGGAATCTTGAGCAGCTTGACCCACAGGCCCACCATCGGCAGGTTCAGCACCAGCAGCATCACGTTGCCGATGTAGAGCGAGGCGATCAGCGCCCACACCAGCGCAGCGGAAGTGGTGAACAGCTGCGGCCCCGGCTGGATGCCGTAGTTCTGGAAGGCACCCAGCAGGATGGCGGTGGTGTTGGAGGTCGGGATGCCGAGCGTGAGCAGCGGGATCAGTGCAGCCGTGACCGTGGCATTGTTGGCGGCCTCGGGCCCGGCCACGCCTTCGATCGCGCCCTTGGTGCCGAACTCGGCCTTGTCCTGCGGGTCCTTCACCAGCTTCTTCTCGGTTGCGTAGCTCAGGAAGGTCGGGATCTCGGTTCCGCCGGCCGGGATGCAGCCGAAGGGCGTGCCGATGGCGGTGCCGCGCAGCCAGGCCGGGATCGAGCGCTTCCAGTCGCGCGCTGTCATGTGCACACGGCTGAGCTTGTTCTGGTGCTCGACCATGCGGCCCTCGTACAGCACCGCGTACAGCACCTCGGCCACCGCGAACAGGCCGACTGCGACCAGCACGATCTCGATCCCGTCGAGCAGTTCGGGAATGCCCCCGGTGTAGCGGCCCTGGCCGGAGATCTGGTCGAGCCCGATGCAACCCGCGGCCAGGCCGATGAACAGCGCCGTGAGGCCGCGCAGCGTGCTCTTGCCGAGCACCGCGCTGACAGTGGTGAAGGCCAGCAGCATCAGCAGGAAATATTCCGGGGGCCCGAGCTTGACCGCGAAGTCGGCCACGAAGGGCGCGAACAAGGTGACGATCACGGTGGCGATGGTGCCCGCCACGAAGGAACCGATGGCCGCCGTCGCCAGCGCGGCGCCGGCCCGGCCGCTCTTGGCCATCTTGTTGCCCTCCATCGCCGTCACCATACTGGCGGTCTCACCCGGTGTGTTCAGCAGGATCGACGTGGTCGAGCCGCCATACATGGCGCCGTAGTAGATGCCCGAGAAGAAGATCATCGAGGCCGTGATATCGACCTTGCCGGTGATCGGAAGCAGCATGGCGACCGCCACGGCGGGACCGATGCCGGGCAGCACGCCGACGGCCGTGCCGAGGGCGCAGCCCACCAGGCACCAGAGCAGGTTCGCGGGCGTGATCGCGGCCGCGAAGCCATGCATCAATGCATTGAAGATGTCCATGTCGATGCTCTACCGTTCGTTGCACGATTCACTGCGCATCACGATGCGCGCGCCGGTGGGGGAACACGGCGCGACCGGCTGTGCCGGGCCGCTGGCGTGGCCACCGGAGGGGTTGGCGGACCACACGAAGTGGCGGAGCCTGGGGGTGACGTTCATTTCAGACCCAGCCCGTGGCAGTCAGGCCTGGCAGGTTGATGGCCAGGAACTTGGTGAACATCCAGAAGACCGGCGCGGAGATCAGCAAGCCCGTCACGAAGTCGACAAGCCAAGTGCGCGGTGAATTGACACTGGCCTGGCCTTGCGAGCGCCGCAGGCCCTGGACCGCGAGCAGGTAGCACAGCGTGCAGCTCAGGATGAAGCCGATGACGGTGATCAGCGATGCATTGAGCAGCAGGCCGGCCGAGACCCAGGCGAAGCCGCTCCAGTAGGCAGATGCTTCCGGGGGCGCTTCCATCTCGCGAAAGCCGCCGGTGCGCGACTCCCAGATGATCCAGCCGCCGCAGAGTGTGAGCGCCACCGACACCAGCCAGGGCAGGAAGTTCGGGCCGACGCCGCCATAGCCGGCTTCCGACGAAATGCCGAGCGCGCCGTAGCCCAGGGCCAGGCCGGTGACCAGGACGCCGACGCCGACCAGGGTTTGCGGCCAGACCGCGTCTGGCCGCGATTGAGGCTCGAGCGGAGCGTGCCCACTCGAAGTGGGGTCGATGTTGGACATTGTTCTGGACCTCGCGGGTGATCGGGGAAGGAAGGGCGTGCGGTCCAAGCCGCACTGCCGCTCGACGCAGCGCGCGTCAGACCATGCCGGACTTGACCATGGTCGCCCGCAGGCTCGCGAACTCCTCGTCCACGAACTTGGCGAAGGCGTCGCCCGACAGGACGGCAGGCGTCCAGTCGTTCTTCTTCAGCGCTTCGTTCCAGGCGGGCGTCTTGAGCGCGGCAAGCACCAGGTCGGTCAGCGCCTTGCGCTGCTCGGCGGTGATGCCGGGCGCGCCGTAGACGCCGCGCCAGTTGCCGATCTCGACATCGATGCCCTGCTCCTTGAGCGTGGGCACGTTGATCCCCGGCAGCCGCTGCGCCGAGGTGACGGCGATCGCGCGCATCTTGCCGTCGGCGATGTACGGCGCGAACTCGCTGTAGCCGCTGCCGCCGACCGTGACGTTGCCGCCCAGGATGGCCGCGGTGGCTTCGCCGCCGCCGCGGAAGGCCACGTAGTTGATCTTCGAGGGATCGGCGCCCACCTTCTGCGCGATCATGGCCGCCGCAATGTGCTCGGTGGAGCCGCGCGAGCCGCCGCCCCACTTGACGCTGCCCGGGTCCTTCTTGAGCTGCTCGACGACATCCTTCATGGTCTTCAGCGGCGAGCTGGCCGGCAGCACGAACACGTTGTATTCGCTGGTCAGGCGCGCCACCGGCGTGGCCTGCGAGAGGTTCACCGGCGGCTTGCCGGTGATGATGCCGCCCAGCATCACGGCGCCCATCACCATCAGCGCATTGGGATCGCCCTTGGAGCCGTTGACGAACTGCGCGAGGCCCAGTGCGCCGGCGGCGCCGCCCTTGTTGTCGTAGGTGACCGTATCGGCCAGCTTGCCGTCTGTCATGGCCTTGCCGAGGGCACGGCCCGTGGTGTCCCAGCCGCCGCCCGGATTGGCCGGGATCATCATCTTGATGTTGGGTGCGGCCCATGCCGATAACGGCAGGGCTCCTGTGGCGGCCAACGCGGCCATCGACTTCAGGAAGGTATCTCGACGCATGCATGTCTCCTTGGGGATCTGGAAAGGCGGAACGCCGCTATGATGCGCGCCCCCGCTGTCAGTTGGCTGTCCTGCACACTGGGGTAAACACCGAAATACCGGCCATGAAGCTGCTGTTAGTCGAAGACGATCCCTCGATGCAGACCACGCTGCAGCGTACCCTCGGGCGCCGCATGATCGACGTGCGACTGTGCGGCGACGGCGCGCAGGCACTGGCGCATTGGCGCGCGCTCGAGCCCGATGTGGTCGCGCTGGACCTGACCCTGCCCAACGTCGACGGACTGCAGGTGCTGGCGCAGGCACGCGCCGAGGGCCTGCGCACGCCGGTGCTGCTGCTGACCGCGCGGGGCACGGTGGGCGATCGCGTGGTGGGCCTCAACACCGGCGCCGACGACTACCTGCCCAAGCCCTTCGACCTGGACGAGCTGGAGGCTCGCATCCGCGCGCTGCATCGGCGCCACCAGAGTGCCGCTCCAGAGGCCACGAACAATCCGCAGCAAGTCGGCGCTCTGCGCTACGAGCCCGACAACGGCGCCATCTACCACCGCGCCGAGGTGATGGAGCTCACGCCGCGCGAGCTCGCCCTGCTCAAGGCACTGATGGTGAAGCCGGGCCATGCGGTGGCCAAGGAGCGTCTGTTCGAGCTGGTCTTTCCCGGCGAAACCGAGGTGCAGTACGAAGCGATCGAGGTGGTGGTGTATCGGCTGCGCAAGAAGCTGGCGGGCACCGGCGCAGCGCTGATGACCTTGCGCGGCCTCGGCTACCTCCTGCGCGAAGAGCCGTGATGCGCGCTGCCTCGCTGCGGGCCAGGCTGCTCGTCGGCATCCTGGTGCCGGTCGCACTGTTCATCGTGATCAACAGCGTGAGCCTGTATCGCCAGAGCCTCGCGGCGGCCACCACCGCCTACGACCGCACCCTGCTCGCCTCGGCCAAGACGATCGGCGAGCAACTCGATGTCGAAGGCTACGACGAGCATGCCTCGCTGCGCGCGATCGTGCCCTACTCCGCGCTCGAGGCTTTCGAGGCCGACAACCAGAGCAAGATCTTCTACAGGGTCTCCACGCTGGGGGGCGAGATGATTTCCGGCTTTTCCGACCTGCCCTTCTGGCATGGCAAGCTGCCCGACCGTCCGCCTTACGCCGCGCTGGTCGATTTCTACGACGCACGCTTTCGCGAGCAGCCTGTGCGCATGGCCGTGCTGCTGCAGCCAGTGGCCAGTGCGGGCGGCCGCGGCATGGCCGTGGTGCAGGTGGCCGAGACGCTGGAGCTGCGCGAGACGCTGGTGCGCAAGCTGCTTGTGGACATGCTCTGGCGGCAACTGGTGCTGCTGGGCGTGATCGCCGCGGTGACGGTGTTCGTGGTGCAGCGCGCCACCCGGCCGGTGCGCCACCTCGGCGAGCTGATCGAGGCGCGCGCTGCCGACGATCTGTCCGCCATCGACGCTCCCGACACCCCGCGCGAGCTGCGCCCGCTGGTCGACGCTACCACCCAGGTCATGGGCCGGCTGCAGCGGCTGCTGGACCACCAGAAGCGCTTCGTGCGCGACAGCGCGCACCAGCTGCGCACGCCGCTGGCGGTGCTCAAGGCCCAGGTGCAATCGGCACGCCGCGGGGACGTGCCGACCGGCCAGGCGCTCACCGAGATCAGCGACACCGTGGAGCGCGCCACCACGCTGGCCAACCAGATGCTGTCGCTGGCCAAGGTCGAGCAGCTGCGCCAGCAGCCCGAGTGGCAGGTGCTGGACCTCGGCGAGACGGTGCGCCGGCTGGCGCTCGACCTTTCGCCGCTGATGGCCGACAAGGCATTGGACGTCGAGCTCGGCGCCGCGCCGGTCCTTGTGCGTGCCCACCACTGGATGCTGCAGGAACTGGCACGCAACCTGCTGCACAACGCCATCAAGCACAGCCCGCGTGGCGGGGCGCTGCGGGTGCGCGTGCAGGCCGAGCATGAGACCGCCGTCTTCATCGTGAGCGACCAGGGCCCCGGCATCTCGGACGAGCTGCGCCAACGGCTGTTCGCAGCGTTCGCGGCCGGCGACGCCGCCAGCGGCTCCGGGCTCGGACTCGCGATTTGCCGCGAGATCGTGCTGGCGCTGGGCGGCAGCATCGCTCTGGACAACCGGGAAGCCGGCGGACAGCGTGACGGGCTCGACGCCGTCGTTCGGCTCCCGCGGGTCGGCGACAATCGATGACGAAGACATAGACCGCACATGGACCGCCTGCGCATCGACAAATGGCTCTGGGCCGCACGCTTCTACAAGACGCGCACCCTGGCCGCGGAGGAAATCGGCAAGAACCGCGTGCAGGTCAATGGCGAGGTGGCCAAGGCCTCGCGCGAGGTGAAGGCCGGCGACCTGGTCGCGCTGCGGGTCGGTGGTGGTCTCGACCGCATCGTGCGGGTGCGAGGCCTGAGCGGCCAGCGCGGGCCGGCGCCCGTCGCGCAACAGCTCTACGAGGAAACACCCGAAAGCCTGGCCGCCCAGGCGGCCGCGCGCGAGCAGCGTCGCATGGGCAGCGAGCCGGCCCTCAGCATCGTGCAGGGACGGCCCACCAAGCGCGACCGCCGCGACCTCGACCAGGCCCGCCACGTGGACTGGGACAAGCGCTGGAGCGCATCGCTCGATCGCGACGAAGACTGAACATCGCGTACCCTCGGGTTCGTGCGAACAACGAGGAGTCCACTGCGCATGCCCAGCTTCAAGAAGTACCGCGTCGAGGACAGCAAGTTCCGCCTCGCCAGCATCGATCCTGCCGACGCGCCTTTCCTGGAAGGCGACGAGCAAGCACAGCAGGAGCGGCTCGATCATCTCGCCGGGGAGCTCGACGAGCTGCAGAACCTGCTCCATGCCGAAGGCCGGCGCAAGGTGCTGCTGGTACTTCAAGGCATGGACACCAGCGGCAAGGATGGCACCATCCGCTGGGTGTTCTCGCGCACCTCGCCGCTGGGCGTGCGCGTGACGGCTTACAAGGCGCCGAACGATGACGAACGCGCCCGCGACTTCCTGTGGCGCTGTCACGCCAATGTGCCGCGCAGCGGCGAGATCATGGTGTGGAATCGCAGCCATTACGAGGACGTGCTGGTGCCCTGGGTCGAAGGCTGGATCGACAGGGACGAGGTGCGGCGTCGCTACGCGCAGATCCGGGATTTCGAGCGCCTGCTCACGGAGACCGGCACCGTGGTCGTCAAGTGCATGCTGCACATCAGCAAGAAGGTGCAACGCGAACGCCTGCAGGCGCGCGTCGACGACCCCGGCAAGCGCTGGAAATTCCAGCGCAGCGACTTGGACGTTCGCAAGAAGTGGTCTGACTACCAGCAGGCCTACGAACAGGCACTGGGCGCCACGTCCAGCAAAAATGCCCCTTGGCATGTGATCCCCGCCGACAGCAAGCACCATCGCAACCTGATGATCGCGCAGTTGCTGGTCAAGACCTTGCGCGGAATGAAGCTCGCCCTGCCGCCGGCGGACTCCTCCCTCGACGGATTGGTGGTGGAGTAGGACGCCGCCATCTCTCCAACTTTTGTCTCTCCTCCAAATGGCGTATTGAGGCGCCTGGGGGCCGGTGGGAGACTGGGGGCGCGCGCTTCCCCGAGCCGTCACCTACGCCAAGGACCCCCAGATGGACATCTTGACCTTTTCCGAGCTGATGACCGGCATTCTCTCGTTGCTCGGCACCGGCATCCTGCTCCTGCAGGCCACCAGCCGGGCGCCGAAGGCCCTCCACGACGAGATCGCGTTGAGCGTCGAGCGCTCCATCGCGCTGATCGACACCTGCAAGGACTCGCGCGTGCGCTGAGTCCCGCGCAGCGCCCTTCCTCAGAGGTCGGCCAGTTCCCGGTTGATCTCGCGCGCAGTCTTCAGCAGCTGTGGCACCAGGCGCCGCAGCACCTCCGCCAGCTCCCAGCGCGGCGAAGGGACTGCAATGTTGATCGCGCCGACCGGCTCCCCGGCGCGATTGGTCAGCGCCGCCGCGATGGAGATATCCCCCACAAAGGCCTCCTGGTCATTCAGCGCATAGCCCAGCTCGCGCGCCCTCGCCAGTGCGGCGCGCAGGCCGGGCAGATCGGTCACCGTACGCTTGGTCATGGGGGTGCGTCTGACGGCTCCCAGCATCGCCATCGCCTCCGCCTCGTCGAGCCTCGATAGCATCGCGCGGCCACCGGCGCTGCAGTACACCGGCAGCCGCGAGCCCACGTGCAGGTCGACACTCACCGCGTGCAGGCTAGGAAAACGCACGACATAAACAATCTCCGGCCCCTCCATCTCCGTGAGGTTGACCGTCTCGCCTGTTTTTCGGTTCAGCGCCTCCAGGTGCGGGCTCGCCTTCTCGCGCAGCCGGTCGGTCGCCAGCACGGTGTGACCGAATTCCAGCATCCGGCCCGACAAGGTGAAGGCCCGGGTGAGCGGATGCTGGCGCAGGTAGCCGAGTGCGCGCAGGGTGTGCGTGATGCGCTGCACTGCGCTGCGGTCCAGTCGCGCCAGCGCCGCCAGCTCGGTCAGGGCGACTGCGCGCCCTGCCGCGTTGAGCGCCTCCAGCACCTGGAAGCACTTGGCGACCGACGCCATGAAGAGCGGGCTCTCCAGGCCCGGTGCCGGCTTGCGCCTCCTGCGCGCGGGGGCGGCTGCAATGGGTTTGGCGCTCGGCATGGGTGCTCTTGGAGTGTGCCCATATTATTGCACTGCAATAACTAATATTGACTGGCGATAAACTCATACTACAGTGCGCCCCTTCCTTCGCAAAACCTCATGCGTCGCCTTACCCTGACCTTTCTGCACTCGATCCTGCTGGCCTGCAGCCACAGCGCCAGCCGGCCCGCGGGCGAGCCGTACGTGTCTGGCCAGCGCTCCGGCTCCCATGCCATCTGAATTGCAAGTCGCGGTCGTCGGCGCCGGCGTGGTCGGCAGTTGCATCGCGCTGGCACTGCGCAAGCGCGGCGCAGCCGTCACGCTGATCGACCGCGACGAGCCCGGCAGCGGCTGCAGCTACGGCAACTCGGGCGCCATCAGCCCCGGTTCTGTGGCGCCGCTGGCCATGCCCGGCATCCTCTCCTCGTTGCCGCGCATGCTGCTGGACGAAGAGAGCCCGCTGCACCTCCCTCTGCCCTACCTGCCGAGGGCTGCGCCGTGGCTGCTGCGCTTCGTCGCGTCGGCCCAGGCCTCGCGGGCGGCGCTGTCGGCGGCGAAGCTCGCGGCCTTGCATGCGGGCGCGCTCGACCGCCACGAAGCGCTGGCGCGCGAGCTCGGGGTACCCGAGCTCTTCGTGCGGCGCGGCCACCTGCACCTGTATCCCGATGCCCGCGCGCTCGCCAAGGACGCAGCCAGCTGGCGCATGCGCCAGCACTATGGCTACCAGTTCCGGCAACTGGACCGCGAGGGCATTCTGGCCCTGGAGCCGCGGGTGGGCGAGCGCTACCGCATCGGGATGTTCCTGGCCGACCACGCGACCATCATCAATCCCTTGCGCTATGTGCAGGCCATGGTGCGCGCCTTCACCGCGCGCGGCGGCCGGCTGCGGCGCGAGGAGGTGCGCGCGATGACGCCGTTGGACGGCGGCCGCTGGCAATTGGCCACGGCGGGCGCGGCCGAGGGCGAAGGCGCGGGCAACACCTTCGACCATGTGGTGGTGGCCGCGGGAGCGTGGTCGCGCCGGCTGCTGGACCCGCTGGGTCTGCCCCTGGCGCTGGAAAGCCAGCGCGGTTACCACGTGCAGTTCCAGGGCGGGCGCGACACGGTCTCGCGCACGGTGGTGCTGGCAGACCGCAAGATCTTCGTGACGCCGATGGAAGGCGGCCTGCGCGTGGGTGGCACGGTGGAGATCGGCGGCCTCGATCGCCCGCCCGATCCGCGCCGTGCCGCGATCCTGGAGCGGATCGCGCGCGAGACCTTCGAAGGACTCGAGGACCTGCACGCGACGCCATGGATGGGCCATCGGCCCTGCATGCCCGACTCCGTGCCCGTCATCGGCCCTGCGGCGGGCCGGCCCGGGCTGTGGCTGGCGGTCGGCCATGGTCACCTGGGCCTCACGGATTCCATCAACACCGCACAGTCCATTGCGAGCGGCATGCTTGGAGCGCGGGCCAGGCCCTCGAAGTGAAAAGTATCCATTCCTTCACCGGCCGCAATGCGCCGCTCGCAATCCGCACGCGGGAAGCGTTGACGATTTAACAGCGCGCATGCTTTTCTGGCGGCCTCCACCCCGGTACTCCCTCGCAGCAACGACACTTCGACAGCTTTGAAAAACGTTGAAGACTTCGAGGACTGGATATGGAATCACCGGATCTTGAAACAGTGGAGATGGCGCGCACCCTCGTGGACGAAATCATCGCCGGCCGCAGTCCGATGGCGGCGGCCGTCCCCTACTTCGCACCGACCGACATCGGCTGCCTGACGCCGGCAATGAAGGAAGCCGAATCGCTCATCCAGGAGGAGAACGACTTCGGCAACCGCCTCCGTGCCGCGATTCAGATGAGCCTGGCGGCCGCCTCGGCTTCGCTGCGCGTCACCGAATCGCTGATGCAGGATTTCGCGCACCTGAGCCTGCCTGAGCGCCAGAAGCAACTCGCACGCTGCGCCTGCGACGCGCAGGCCTGCAGGGACATCGCGGGCCATGTCGCGCCGATTCTCTCGGGCAAGGAGGCGCCGAAGCTGGATGCGCTGCTGGAGATCAAGCGCGTCAAGTCGGCAGTCTACGAACGCTTCGGACGCTGGCCTGGCGGAGAGTGATGCCGCAGCCGCCTGGCACGCTGCATCCTTTGCAGCGGAGACGCGGGCAAAAAAGCGCGAGGGCCCGTTTTGTCTGCTGTCCTGGCGGAAACGGAGGGATTCGAACCCTCGATGAGGCTCTACACCCCATACTCCCTTAGCAGGGGAGCACCTTCGGCCACTCGGTCACGTTTCCAGGAAACCGCAATTATGCCAGCTTAAGCGGCCGGTTGATCGAGATCGAAGGCCTTGTGCAGCGCACGCACGGCGAGCTCCATGTACTTCTCGTCGATCACGACCGAGGTCTTGATCTCGCTGGTGGAGATCATCTGGATATTGATGCCCTCCTCGCTCAGCACACGGAACATCTTGCTGGCGACGCCCACGTGGCTGCGCATGCCGATTCCGACGATGCTGACCTTGCAGATCTTGGTGTCGCCCACGATGTCACTCGCGCCGAGCGTGGGCAGCACTTTTTCCTTGAGCAGGTCGACGGTCTTCGCGTAGTCGTTGCGGTGGACCGTGAAACTGAAGTCAGTGCGGCCATCCTTGCTCAGGTTCTGGATGATGACGTCGACCTCGACGTTGGCATCGGCAACGGCGCCGAGGATGTGGTATGCGATGCCCGGCTTGTCGGGCACGCCGAGTACGGAGATCTTGGCTTCGTCACGGTTGAACGCGATGCCGGATACGACGGCTTGTTCCATGTTTTCGTCTTCCTCGAATGTGATCAGGGTGCCGGAGCGGGCCTCTTCCTGGATGTCGATGTCCCAGGGCGTGAAGCTGGACAGCACGCGCAGCGGCACCTTGTACTTGCCGGCGAACTCGACCGAGCGGATCTGCAGCACCTTGGAGCCGAGGCTCGCCATCTCCAGCATCTCTTCGAAGCTGACGGTGCTGAGGCGGCGCGCATCGGGCTCGACACGCGGGTCGGTGGTGTAGACGCCGTCGACGTCGGTATAGATCAGGCACTCGTGCGCCTTCATCGCCGCCGCAACCGCGACCGCCGAGGTGTCGCTTCCGCCACGGCCCAGCGTGGTGATGTTGCCGGCGTCGTCCACGCCCTGGAAGCCGGTGATGACCACCACCCTGCCGGCCTCGAGGTCGGCGCGCACGCGCTCATCGTCGATGCTCTCGATGCGGGCCTTGGTGAAAGCGCTGTCGGTCCTCACCTGCACCTGCCAGCCGGCATAGCTGACGGCCTGCATGCCCTCGGCCTGCAGCGCGATCGCCAGCAATGCCGACGAAGCCTGCTCACCGGTGGCCGCGAGCATGTCGAGCTCGCGGTTGTGGTCGTCATCGACCTTGCTGGGCGCGAGCTCTTTGGCGAGGCCGAGCAGGCGATTGGTCTCGCCGCTCATGGCGCTCGGGACCACCACCATCTGGTGGCCGGCGCGCGCCCACTTGGCAACGCGCTTGGCGACGTTTCGGATGCGCTCGGTCGAGCCCATCGACGTGCCGCCGTATTTGTGAACGATCAATGCCATGGGTGAAGTCAAGGAGAAGGATTCGGATGCCTGCCGCAATGCCGGCGCCCGGAGGGCCTGTCGTGTGCCTGGGGGTGACTGTTCAGCGCAAGGCTGCAGGCTGCGACGGAGGCCGGGCATTGTACCAACGGAGGACGTCGTCCTCGCGCTGGACGTAACCGTCCGCAACCTTGAGGCGGATGCGGTGGCCGCGGGTGCTGCAGGCCTCGATCTGATCGAGCAGCTGTTCGAGCTGGGCTTCGCTGGGCACGGCGTCATGCTCGCGCTTGAGCCAATGGCGCAGCACGTTGGCCAGCCGGCCGCGGGGCAAGCTGCGCAAGGCGGCCAGCGCAGGCGGCGAGCCGGCAGCCGCAATGTCCGAAGCCGCGATCTCCGCCAGCAGCCGCGAGGCCTTGGCGGCGTTGCGCGCCGAGCGTGCGAACGTTTCGCGAAACTGCGGCAGCGTCGCGGCGAGCGCCGGCAGCAGCTGCAGCCGGATGCGGTTGCGCGTGTAGCGCAGGTCGGCGTTGCTGGGGTCGTCCATGTGCCCGGCGCCGCTTTCGGCGATCCACTCGCGCAGCGCCACGGCCTGCACCTCCAGCAGCGGCCGGTGGAAGTTCACGCCATGCCGCTGCATCTGCCGCGGCATGCCGGCCAGGCCGTCGAGCCCGGCGCCACGGCTGAGTGCGATGAGCATCGTCTCGACCTGGTCGTCGGCATGCTGGGCCAGCGCAACATCGTTCAGGCCGTGTGCCCGTGCCAGTGCTGCCAGCGTCGCGTAGCGCGCCCGCCGCGCAGCATCTTCGGGGCTCTCGCCGGGCGCATGCCGCGCGTCGACGTGTCCGACGTGGAGCGGCACGCCCAAGGCCGCGCAGGTGGCGAGGCAATGGGCTTCGAAATCGTCGGCCGCCGGCTGCAGGCCGTGATGCACATGCAGCGCCTCGATCTGTCCGGGCCAGCGGCCAGCGGCCGCATGCAGCAGCGCGGTAGAGTCGGCCCCGCCGCTGTAGGCGATGGCCAGCGGCAGCGGCGCCACCCAGGACGCAAGCGCGAGGGCGGCGGGATTTTCCATCGGGAATGCCGGGCCTCCAGCGGCCCGCAACAGCCTTACTTCGTGCTCTCGGCCTTGGTGTCGGCGAAGCGGCCGTAGCTCTGCAGCCGCTCGTAGCGGCGGTCGAGCAGCTCCTTGGGCCGCAGATCGGCGACCTGGCGGAAAGCATCGTTCAGCGCGCGCTTGAGAAAGGCGGCCATCTGGCGGTGGTCGCGATGCGCGCCGCCGACCGGCTCGTTGACGATCTTGTCGACCAGGCCCAGGGCCTTGAGCCGATGGGCGGTGATACCCAGCGCGTCCGCCGCTTCCTGGGCCTTGTCGCTGGTCTTCCAGAGGATGGAAGCGCAGCCTTCCGGGCTGATCACCGAGTACACCGAGTACTGCAGCATCAGGACCTGGTCGCCGACCGAGATCGCCAGCGCGCCGCCGGAGCCGCCCTCGCCGATGATGGTGACGATCACCGGCACCTCGAGCTGCGCCATTTCGAAGATGTTGCGGCCGATGGCCTCGGACTGGCCGCGCTCCTCGGCATCGATGCCCGGGTAGGCGCCCGGCGTGTCGACGAAGGTGAAGACGGGCAGCTTGAACTTCTCGGCCGTCTTCATGAGCCGCAGCGCCTTGCGGTAGCCCTCCGGCTTGCTCATGCCGAAGTTGCGTGCGGTGCGCTCCTTGGTGTCGCGGCCCTTCTGGTGGCCCAGCACCATGCAAGGGGTGCCGTTGAAGCGCGCCAGCCCGCCGACGATGGAGAGGTCGTCCGCGAAGTGGCGGTCGCCGTGCAGTTCGACGAAGTCGGTGAAGATCTCGTGGACGTAGTCCAGTGTGTAGGGGCGCTCCGGATGCCGGGCGATCTTGGTGATCTGCCAGGGTGTCAGGTCGCTGTAGATTTCCTTGGTGAGCTGCAGGCTCTTCTTGCCGAGCTGGTCGATCTCTTCCGAGATGTCGACCGCCGATTCGGTCTGCACATAGCGCAGCTCTTCGATCTTGGATTCGAGTTCCGCAACGGGTTGCTCGAAGTCGAGAAAGGTTCGTTTCGCCAACGTCTTCTCCTCTTGTCAGTATGCGACCACCGGCAGGGGGTCGAGCGATCGCCAAATATACCAAGTCGCGACGCTGCAGTAAGGAGCCCAGGCCACGGCCACCTCGCGCGCATCGCTCCGGCTGACCGGATCGCCCGAGAAATAACTGCGGCTGATGCCGGTGATGAGCCCGACGTCGTCCAGTGGCAGCACGTTGGGCCGCATCAAATGGAAGATCAGGAACATCTCCGCGGTCCAGCGGCCGATGCCGCGGATCGCGACCAGCTCCGCGATGATCATCTCGTCGGACATGTGCTCCCAGGCATCCACATGCACGGTGCCGGAGTCGAAGTGCAGCGCCAGGTCGACCAGGTACTCCACCTTGCGCGCGGACAATCCGGCCGCGCGCATGTCGTCGACCTTGAGCTTGAGCACGTTCGCCGGCGTCATCTTGCGCGGCAGCTTGGCGAAGCGGTCCCACACCGATTGGGCGGCCTTCACCGAGATCTGCTGACCGACGATGCTGCGCGCCAGCGTGGTGAAGGCGTCGCCGTGCGACTCCAGGCAGGCGTCGCCGAACTGCGGGATCAGCCGCTTCATGACGCGGTCTTTTTTTGCCAGGTGCTTGCAGGCCTCTTCCCAGTAGGGCGGCGTGTGGATTTCGATGATGGGGGACTTCTTGGCGGGAGGCATCGTTGTTCTCATGCCCTCACTTGACGGTGGTCCAGGTGGTGCCGGTCGGCGAATCCTTCAGCACGATGCCCTGGGCCAGCAGATCGCTGCGGATGCGATCCGCCTCGGCGAAGTTCTTCGACGCCTTGGCCTCGGCACGCCGCGCGATCAAGGCCTGGATCGAGGCATCGTCGAGCGTGCTGCCGGCCTGCAGGAAGGCTTCGGGATCGGCCTGCAGCAGGCCGAGACAGGCACCCAGCGCTTTCAGGAGGCCGGCGGCCTGGGCCGACTTCGTGCGGTTCACTTCCCCGGCCAGATCGAACAGCACGGCCACCGCCTCCGGCGTCCCGAAGTCCTCGTCCATCGCGGCCTTGAAGCGCGCGGCATGAGGGTCGGACCAGTCGACGGCGATCTGGGCCGGCGCCACTAGGTGCAGCGCCGTGTAGAGCCGCTTGAGCGAGGCACGCGCATCGTCCAGGTGCACGTCGCTGTAGTTGAGAGGGCTGCGGTAATGCGCGCGCACGACGAAGAAGCGCACGGTCTCCGCATCGAACTGCTTCAGCACGTCGCGGATGAGGAAGAAGTTGCCCAGGCTCTTGGACATCTTCTCGTCGTCGATGTTGACGAAGCCGTTGTGCATCCAGGTGCGGGCCAGCGGCTGGCCAGTCGCGCCTTCGCTCTGCGCGATTTCGTTCTCGTGATGAGGGAACTGCAGGTCCATGCCGCCGCCATGGATGTCGATGGTCGCGCCGAGCAACTGGCAGGCCATGGCCGAGCACTCGATGTGCCAGCCGGGGCGGCCGGGGCCGAACTCGCTGGGCCACTTCACTTCCTCGGGTTCGGCGGGCTTGGCGCTTTTCCACAGCACGGGATCGAGCGGATCGTCCTTGCCGTCCAGCACGGCCACGCGCTCGCCGGCATGGAGTTCATCGAGCGACTTGCCGCTCAGCTTGCCGTAGCCGGGAAACTTGCGCACCGCGTAGTTGACGTCGCCATTCGTCGAGCGATAGGCCAGGCCCTTCTGCTCCAGCGTGGCGATCATCGACAGCATCTGCGGCACGTACTCGGTAGCCCGAGGCTCGTGCGTGGGGCGCTCGATGCCCAGGGCGTCGGCGTCCTCGTGCAGCGCCTCGATCATGCGGTCGGTGAGCGCGCGGATGCTCTCGCCGTTCTCGACCGCGCGCCGGATGATCTTGTCGTCGATGTCGGTGATGTTGCGCACGTACTCGACGTCCAGACCCGAGGCCTTGAGCCAGCGCTGCACCACGTCGAAGGCCACCATCGAACGCGCGTGGCCGAGGTGGCAGTAGTCGTACACCGTCATCCCGCACACGTACATGCGCACCCGGCCGGGTTGCAGAGGAGAAAAATCCTCCAGTTCACGCGAGAGCGTGTTGTAGATGCGAAGACTCATGAGACAAGGAACACGCCGGATGCGCCCACGCGACATGGGCGAGCGAGGAAGATTTTTCAGGGGTGAGGATGCTATGGCAACGAGAGGATGAACGGAGCCCCTCGGCTACAATCCCCCCTCAGTATAAACGGCCGGTTCCGTTATTTTCCGGGTGTTTTCGAGGCCCGCGCTCCTCCAATTTCTCGAGGCTCATGAAGCACACCGCTGCCCCCTCCTCCAGCCCCATCCCCCGCATCCTGTCGGTTCTCCTGCTCGCCTTCGCGGCCGTCGCTGCGCACGCCGACGACTACCTCGACGTCAACACCTTGCTGCGCCAAGGCAAGGCAGCCGAGGCGCTGACCAAGGCCGACGCCTACATCGCCGGCAAGCCGCGCGACCCACAGATGCGCTTCCTGCGCGGCGTAATCCTGACCGAGCAGGGCAAGCAGGCGGAAGCGGTCACGGCCTTTACGCAGCTCACGCAAGACTTCCCCGAACTGCCCGAGCCCTACAACAACCTGGCGGCCCTCTACGCTGCCCAGAGCCAGTTCGACAAGGCGCGCGCGGCGCTGGAGATGGCGATCAAGCTCAACCCGAACTACGCCACCGCGCACGAGAACCTGGGCGACGTCTATGCCCGTCTCGCCGGGCAGTCCTATGGCCGCGCGCAGCAGCTCGAGGCAGCCAACACCAGCGTCGCGCCCAAGCTTGCGCTGATCCGCCAGTTGTTCAGCGCGCCGGCCAGCGGCGCGCTTCCGGCGGCGCCGGCCGATGCCCGCAAGCCGGTGCGCCGCTAGCCCGCTGCCTTGGGCCGCGGCCAATCCGCCGCTTTTTTCAGTCCGTCCTACTTCCAACACCATGCACATTCTTTCCCGACGCACGGCCCTGGTCCTCGTCTCGACCCTGTGCCTCGCAGGCGCCGCGTGCGCGCAACAGGGCGCGCCGCGCGTCAAGCTCGCCACCTCGGCCGGCGACATCGTGGTCGAGCTCGCGCCCGACAAGGCCCCCAAGACCGTCGAGAACTTCCTGCAGTACGTGCGCGACAAGCACTACGACGGCACCGTGTTCCACCGCGTGATCGACGGCTTCATGATCCAGGGCGGCGGCTTCACGCCCGAGCTGCAGCAGAAGCCCACGCGCGCGCCGATCCCGCTCGAGGCCAGCAACGGCCTGAAGAACGACAAGTACACGATCGCGATGGCGCGCACGCCGAACCCCAATTCCGCGACATCGCAGTTCTTCATCAACGTGAAGGACAACACGATGCTCAACGCGCCAAGTCCCGACGGCTACGGCTACACGGTGTTCGGCAAGGTGGTCTCGGGCACCGAGGTCGTCGACAAAATCCGCGCCGTGCGCACGGGCAACAAGGGCGGCATGCAGGACGTGCCGCTCGAAAGCGTCACCATTCAATCCGCCACCGTGGCGAAGTAAGCCCATCAACAAGGAGCCCTCATGAGCAACCCCCAAGTCGAACTGCACATCAAGGACCAGGGCGTCATCACGCTCGAACTGGACCAGGACAAGGCGCCGAAGACGGTCGAGAATTTCCTCGCCTACGTCACCAAGGGCCACTACGACAACACGGTGTTCCACCGCGTCATTCCCGGCTTCATGGTGCAAGGCGGCGGCTTCGAGCCCGGCATGTCGCAGAAGGCGACCGGCGCCGAAATCCAGAACGAGGCCAACAACGGCCTGAAGAACGACAACTACACCGTCGCCATGGCGCGCACCAGCGCGCCGCACTCGGCGACCGCCCAGTTCTTCATCAACGTGGCCGACAACGGCTTCCTCAACCACACTGCGCCTTCCGCGCAAGGCTGGGGCTATGCGGTGTTCGGCAAGGTCGTCGAGGGCAAGGAAGTGGTCGACAAGATCAAGGCCGTGAAGACCGGCCGAAAGGGCTTCCACGACGACGTGCCGCTGGAAGACGTGATCATCGAGAAGGCCGTCGTCAAGGCCTGACGATGACGGCTTTCGCCGAGCTCGTGGCTCCCGCGGCGTGGCGCACGGTCGACCTCATGTCCGACCTCCACCTGCAGTCCTCGGACCCGGCAACCTTCGAGGCGTGGCGCGGCTACCTGCAGACCACGCCGGCCGACGCGGTCTTCATCCTCGGCGACCTGTTCGAGGTCTGGGTCGGCGACGACGCAGCCGCCGAGCCCGGCTTCGAGGCGCAATGCGCCGAAGTGCTTCGCGAAGCCGCCGCGCGGCGGCCGCTGTTCTTCATGCATGGCAACCGCGACTTCCTGCTCGGCGCTGCCTTCGCCGCGCAATGCGGCATGCAACTGCTCGACGATCCCACCGTGCTGGCCCTGCATGAGCGGCGCTGGCTGCTGAGCCACGGCGATCTTCTCTGCCTCGAGGACACCGAGTACCTGCGCTTCCGCGCGGAGGTGCGCACCCCTGGCTGGCAGAGCGCCTTCCTCGCTCGGCCGCTGGCGCAGCGCCGCGCCCTCGCGCGCTCGATGCGCGCGCAGAGCGAGGACCGCAAGCGCAGCCCCGGCATGGTCTGGGCCGATGTCGACGCCGACGCCGCGCGCGACTGGCTGCGGCAGGCCGGCGCGACGACGCTGGTCCATGGCCACACGCACCGTCCCGCGTCCCATGCGCTCGGCGAGGGCCTTCAGCGCCTCGTGCTGAGCGACTGGGACCTCAAAGCCCACCCCGCGCGTGCGCAGCTGCTGTGCCTGTCGCGCGCAGGCGCCCAACGCGTCGACCTGCGCTGATGTTCGGTTGGCTGCGCGGCCTGCGCACTCCACCTCCGATCCCGGCGTCCGCATGGCAGGCGACCCTCGCGCGCTATCCCTTTCTCGCCGACCGGCAAGGCTCCGAGCTCGAACGCCTGCGCCGCCTCGCGGCCGAGTTCCTGCGCGACAAGGAATTCCATGGCGCCCATGGCTTCGTCATCACCGATGAGGTCGCGCTCGCCGTGGCCGCACAGGCCGTGCTGCCGGTTCTGCACCTGCGGGGCGGCCTGCGCTGGTATGACGATTTCGTCGGCATCGTGATCCATCCGTCCGAGGCCGTGGCCCGGCGCAAGACCGTCGACGAGACCGGCGTGGTCCACGAATACGACGAGATCGTGGCCGGCGAGGCCATGGACCGCGGTCCGGTGATGCTGAGCTGGCAGGACGTGCTGGCGGGCAGCGTCACGCAGGACGCAGGCTACAACGTCGTGATCCACGAGTTCGCCCACAAGATCGACATGAAGAGCGGCGCGGCGGACGGCTGCCCGCCGCTGCCCGCCGGCTTCGCGGGCACCTCGACGGCGCGCGCCGCGCGCATTGCCTGGTTCGCGGTGCTGCAGCCGGCCTACGAGAACTTCCGCGAAAGAACGATCGTCGCCGAGCGCTTCGGCGGCGAGGCGCCGTGGCTCGATGCCTACGGCGCCACATCGCCCGGCGAGTTCTTCGCCGTGGCTTGCGAGGCCTATTTCGTGAACCGCCCGCGGCTGGCGTCGGAGTTCGCCGGCCTGGTCGCGCTGTTCGACGAGTTCTTCAGGCGCCCGGCCCCATCGGCCTAGGCGCCCCGCCCTCGCTTCACTTGCGCAGCAGCGCCTTGAGCGCGTTCTGCAGGCGGCGCGCCAAGGCGGCGTCGTGCGGCGCCGCGAGCACGGTGCCGGTGTCCTGGCCCCAGGTCTGCGCCGGGGCTGGATCGCCGCGCCGCGTCAGCAGCTTCAACTGCAGGGCGCGACGCGCTTCGAGTTGCTCGGCTGGGGTCGGCACCTCGGCCGCCATCTCGAGCCGCAGCAGGGCCTCTGCGGCGGCATCGGCCTCTGCCGAGGGGCCGGCAGTCAGGGCCTGCGACCACTGCCCGCGCACGGCGGGCGTGACCGCGCGCCCCAACTCCTGCACGCTGGGCAGCTTCGACGCATCGCGCTGCTCCCACGCACCCAGCACCTGGGTCAGCGCCTCGCCATGAGCCTGGGCAGCGAGCTTGCGCAGCGCCTGATCGGCACGCTCCAGTGCCTCGCGCTGGGCTCGGAAGGCGGCATCGCCAAGCCGTGGGCCACGCTCATCGCGCGGCGGCCGGTCGCCGAAGCGGCCGGCCCCCGGGCCGCGGTCGCCGGGGCGCGGCGGCCGCTCGTTGGCGCGGCCGGGCGGGCCGCCACGGCCGTCGCGGCGATCGCCTCCGAAGCGGCTGTTGCCGCGTCCCGCGGGCAAGACTTCGGCCTTCCTGTTACCGGGCCGGTCGTCACCCCGGACGGCGATCACGGGCTTGGGTGCCGGTTTGGGCGGCGCCGCGGGCGCCGGTGCAGCCTCTGACTCGGCATCGGCCTCGGCGGCGTCGGCGCGGGCCGACGCATCGGCACCGTCGGCCGGTGCCACCAGGCTGGGCATCGGTGCCGCGACGTCGCTGGCAGCCGGCTCGGGCGAAGCCTCGGCGTCTGCGGGCCCGGGCGCCTGCTCGGCACTCTCGCTGAACTCGGCGGCCGCCTGGCCCGGCGCCACCACGTCAGTCGCGCCCACGGGCGGCCCGTCGGCGGACGCGGCGGCCTTGGGTGCAGGCGGTGCCTCGCCGCGCAGGGCAGCCTCGAGCCGGGCCACGGCAGCGCGGATCTTCTGGGCATCCCCCGTGGCGTTCGCCGCTTCCACCGCCTTCGAGGCGTCGAGCACATGGCGATCGTGGTCGCTCATCGCGGCCGCGGCCTTCTCGCGCTCGGCGCTCTTGCGGTTGAAGGCCTCGTCGATGGGGGCGCGGAAGGCATCCCACAGCTTCTGTTCCTGGCGGCGGTCCAGCGGCACCGTCTGTGCCTCGGCCTGCCAGCGCTGTTGCAGGGCCTTCACGGCATCGATGCGCAGCATCGGCGCGGCGCCGAGCTCCGTGGCCTCGGCGATCATGGCCTGGCGGCGCTCGATGCTGGCCTTCTGCGCGGCCTCGAAGGGCGCACGCGCCGCACCGAAGGCCGCGTTCCAAAGGGGCTGCAGCTCGGCGAACACCTTCTCGCCGACATGGCCGGCGTCACGCCAGCGATCTGCGAACTGATGCAGCGCGCGGTTGTAGGCCTTGAGGTCGGTGTTGCCGGCCTGCGCCTCGGCCCAGGCCTTCACCTCCTCGATCAGCGCCAGGCGCTGCGCGCGGTGCTCGGCCGCATCGGCCCGCACCTTGTCGAGCCAGGCTTCGACCACCTTGTGGGCTTCGTTGCAGGCCTCGTCGAAGCGTTTCCAGAGGGCGTGGTTGGGCACGCCACCCTGATCGGCCTGCTTCCATTGCTCGCGCAGGCTGCGCAGCGTCTCCTGCATCTTGCGCCCGCCCAGGGCCTGGCCCTCGGGGCGCTTGAGCAGGCCCTCGGCCTTGGCCACCAGTTCTTCGCGCACCTTGTCGGCGCTCCAGCGCTGCCAGCCTTCCAGCTCGCCGGCGGCGACCAGGGCCGCATGCACACGGGCTTCGAGCGCCGCATCGACCATCTTGCCGTGCTCCTTGAGCACCGCGCGCAATGCCGCGGCGGCGCCGGCGCTGGCCTTGCCGTGGCCCTCGGCGGTTTCCTGCTCGAGCTTGGCGAGCGCGGCCTCGACGGCGCCCTGGGCGGCAGCCCGTTTCTCGGGATCGACCTTGGGCCCCGGTGGCTTCTGCGCGGCGGGAGGCGCAGCCTCGGGCGCACCGCCGCGGGCAACGCGAAGTTCGTCGGCCCACACCGGCACGGGCGGCAGCGGCGCCGCCGCATCCTCGGCGGCGGCCACGGTCTGTGCCAGCGCCTGGTGGAAGGCATCGGACACCACCAACAGCTGCGCCTTGGACGACTCAAGCTGCGGCGCGAACTTGGCGTCCAGGCTGCTCCAGTTGGGATCGGCCGCGATGTCGGCGGCCTGCTGCTGCCAGTGGGCCACGTCGGCGCGCAGCGCCTCCTCGGCGGCCTGGGCGTCGCGCCAGCCCTTGGTCGACAACACCTCGAAACGCTGCGCCAGCAGCACAGCGGCCTCCCGGTGCACCTGAGCGCGATGCTGCAGGTCCTCGATTCCCTTGACACGCTCGGCCACACGGGCCTTGAAGCTGGCCAGCGGTTCGCGCGACAAGGGAGCGCCGGCCTTGGCTGCATCACGCTGCCAGGCCAGAGCATCGGCGATGTTGAGCTTGGGCTGGGCCAGCAGCGCCTCGGCCTTCTGGGCCCATTCGGCTGCGATGGCCTCCTGGCCACGGGCACGCTTGAGCTCGTCGAGCTTCTCGCGCAGGAGGCGCGCAGCGCCCTTGTCACGGCCGCTCAGTTCCTTGAACACCTCCTGCATCTGCTCGGGCGCCGGATTGCCCGCCAGCCAGTCGCGGATGCGTTGGGCACGCTCCCCCGAGGTCGGTGCAGTGAAGGCGCCGCCCGTCATCGTGTCGAGGGACTGGAGGTCGTGGGGCTTGGTCGAAGTTGAAGTCACTGCGCGAATAAAACCTGATCTATGGAGGAAAAGCGAAGGCGCCGGCATTGCCGGCGCACTTCGCCATTTTCGCCGACTTGCGGCGCCTGGGGTCAGCGGGTGGACAGATTCAGCTCCGCGCCCGGTTTCCAGTTGGGATCGCCGGCCTTGGTGCGTACCGCGCCGAGGAACAGCCGCTCGCTGGGCACCTTCTGTGCCAGCAGGTAGTCGCGCACGGCGGCGCCGCGCTCGATGGCGAGCTGGCGCATCGACTCCTCGTCGACCGGGATGCTGGCCATCAGCAGGTCTTCCATTTCCTTGACGGGGACATCCTTGGCCAAACCGATCATGTTGCGGGGCTTGGTCTTGAGGTCGGAGCGCTGGTAGACCGCGGCCAGGAGCTCGGGGTACTCGGCATCGGTGACCGGTGCCACGTCGGCCGCGTTCTGGTTGCTGCGCACCGCCGCACGGCGCTTCTCGGACTGGGCGAGTTCGCGCACGCGCTGGCGCTGGTAGGCCTCGCGTTCCTGCTCGAGGCTGGAAGTGCCCACCACGGTCATGCGCAGAGCGGGCCGGTCGGCGAGTGCCTTCGCGACCTTGTCCAGGCTCTGCTTCGCCTCGGCCGACAGCGCCGCGCTGCCGGGCGCGAAGGCGATGGTGCTCGAATCACCGCTGCCGCTGCCGAGGCCGCCCGTCAGCAGCGCGAACGGCGCGGTCGCGGCCTTGGCGATCAGGTTGACGATCGCCTTCAGGATGAGCGGGCCCAGGCTGAACTGCGGGTCGTTCAGGGAGCCACGGATGGGGAAGTCGATGTCGATCACGCCGTTGCGATCGGCCAGCAAGGCGACGGCGAGGCGCACCGGCAGGCTGTTGGGCGCGCCTTGCACTTCCTCGCCGAATTGCAGCTGGTTCAGCACCAGCTTGTTGGTGGCGGTGAGCTGGCCATCAGGCGTGATCCTGTAGCTCACGTCCATGCTGAGCTTGCCGCGCTCGATACCGTGGCCGGCATAGCGCACCGAGTACGGCGACAGCGGCGGCAGGTCGAGCTCGCGCATCTTCGCCGTGATGTCGAGTTCCAGCGGCTTGGCCAGCGGGTTGAGCTTGCCGGTGATCTCCAGCGCCGCCGTCTGCTGGGCCTTGCCGCGCAGCTCGAGGTCCGCCAACGCAGGCCGATCACCCTGCGGCTTGGAGGAGAAGGCGCTGAGCTTGCCGCTCAGCTCGGTCAGGTCGGCCGAGTAGTTGGGCTTGACGAACAGGTCGCTGAAGTCGATGCGCCCATTGACCAGGTTCATGGGGCCGAAGTTGATGACCGGTGCAGGTCCGCCGTTCGCGGGCTCTGCTGCCTTCGCCGTCGAGGCAGGCGCCGCGGCTGAGGGCGGCGCGGCAGTGCCGCCGGCCATCGCTTCGGCGGAGGTCGGGGCGCCGCCGGAGGGCGGCGCCGGCTTTCGGGTGGTCGTGGTGGTGCCGCCGAGGCTGCGCCGCGTGCTCGTCTCGCCTGCCGGCGCCGGCGGCGTCTGCCCGGGCTTCCTGGTCAGGTCCTGCAGATTGAGTCGACCGGTCGGGTCGATGATCACGCGCGCGAAGAAGTCGGTCAGCGTGGTTCCGGCCACGTCCACTGCCAGCGGCGCCCGGGGAACCATGTTGACCTGCAGCCCCCGGAGGGTCAGGCTCTTCCAGCTCAGCAACTGGTTGCTGCGATTGGCCTGGCCGGGCGATTGGGTCAGCGTCGCGCTGTTGGCGCGGAAGTCTTCCAGCGACGTATCGCCCGCCAGCTTCACGCTCATGCCAGCAGGCGTGGTCGTGTACTTGACCGTGCCGCGATAACTGGCAAAAGCACGCCGGATGTCGATGTTGAGTGCATCGGCGTAGTAGGCCTTGAAGGCATGCGCCGGGACGGAGGCCACGTCCAGCCGGCCCTCGGCCGCCAGCGGCTTGAGTGCCACGGTGCCCTTGTAGTCGAAGCGCCCCGGCTCCGCCCGGCCAGCGGCGATGCGCCCGGACAGTTGCAGCGGCGAGGCCATGGCCGAATTGGGCGATATCTTCTGAGCGTTGAGCTTCAGGGCGCTGATCTCGAAAGCCACCGGCGTCGCATCGGCCTTGTCGGAATAGGACAGCGCGCCGTTCTCCACCGCCAGGGTACCGATGGAAAGCTCCCATGGCTTTGCGTTGGCCCCGGCTGCGGGCGTGCCTGCTGTGCTCGGATTCTTGGGGGCGGCGATCTTCGGATCCCCGCTTGCGTCCTGGCCGGCGCTCGAGGGCGCCTTGAGCCAGCGCTCGAACATCCAGCGCTTTTCCTTGTCTCGTTCGACCAGGATCTTGGGACTGCTGGCGCTGAACGAAGCGATGCTCAGCGTGTGGTTCGTCATGTCGGCTTCGGCATCGGCCAGCTCGAAGCGTCCCACGCTGGCCAGCGCCGCCTTTGCCTGCGTCAGTGCCAGCCCGTCGACCGCGACTCGCCTGGCCTTGAACTTCAACTCCGGCTGGTTCCAGGCGACGTCGATCTGGCCGCTGAGCTTGCCGTCGAGCGTGGGCTCCAGGCTCTGCGCCAGGTAGGGCGCCGCCAGCGACAGCGGCAGGGCCTCGACCTCGGCCTGCACCTTGGCGACCTTGTCCGTAGCCTCGCCGCCGAATTTGAGCGCGGCGCCGCCCACGACGCTGGAGCCGCTGAAGACGGCCGGCTTCTCCATCGGCCAGACGATGGCGGTGGCGTCGATCTGCAACTGCTTCAGGTCGACCGCCGCCGCGGGCTGGATGCTTTGGTCGCGCCATCCGATTTCGCCGCCGGACAAGGCCAGCTTGTCGACCTGCAAGCGCCAGGGGGGCGCCGCCGCCGCGGGCTTCGCACCAGCCTCGCCGTTTTGACGGGCGGCGGGCGGCGCTTTCTCGGCCGCGCCCTCGCCCGCCGGCAGCAGGTTGAGCCGGCCGGCGGCGTCGCGCGCCACCACCAGCTGCGGCGCGGCCAGCGACACCTCGCCCAGATGCACCACGCGCTCCAGCGGACGCACATCGGCCAGCACCAGCTTGAGAGAGTCGAAGCGAAGCAGATCGCGCGCCTTCGAATCGGCGAGCTGGATGCTGTGCGCCGCGACCGTTCCGGTGATCTTGAGGCCGGCGGTGGCCGCCTGCACAAAATCGATCTTCAAGTCGGCGTCGAGCTTGCCGCCCCGCAGCGCAACCGGCAGGCCACCGGGGATGTAGCCCAGGTAGGGCACCAGGTCCAGGTTCTTGAAGCTGATCTGGGCGTCGGTCTTGCGATCGTCTGCGAAGGGCGTGGTCGCCGCAGCAGAATCGAAGGCGCTTCCGTTGAGCACGAAGGCCAGCTTGGGCTCTGTCTTGATCGTGCGTTGCGAAGGGAGGTTGCTCAGGAACGGCACCTTGAGCACGAAGTCGCGCAACTCATGCTTGCGCTTGACGGCCTGGTCGTCGAACTCGACCGACCCGTTGGTGATGGCAATGTTGTAGATCGCGAAGCGCGGCGGCTCGCTTTTCGGCGCGTCGGGCGCGCTGGCCAGCTTGGCCAGGATGTCGTCGATGTCGTACTTGCCATCCGTCCGGTGGGTCAGCAGGACGGCAGGCGCATCGACACTGACCGCGTCGATCACCGGCGCCAGACGCAGGATCGACTGAAGTTCGGCATCGGCATAGATGCGCGCGATGGCCAGTTGCGGTCGGCTGCCGTCGGCAGTGGCGATGCGCAGGTCATCGAGCGTGAGCTCCAGGGTCCAAGGCTTGAAGTCGATCTTGCCGACCGTGACCTGGCGCCCCAGCTTCTCGCTCGCGATCCGCTGGATCTGGCTCTTGGCGATCGGTGGCACGGCCAGCCAGGCGAGGAGCCAGAACGCGAGTAACGCCAGCAAGGCCAGCACTGCTCGCCGCACCCACTTGTTTTGTTTCAGCGAAGCAGCATTCATCGGAGCGCGAGTGTGCCCCAAACCAATGGAGCATCGCAGAAAGTAGAAAGCCCGGCGGCCTGACTTTGACGCCTGGCCTCCGGGCTCGATGGCGGGCGCGACGCCCATGCCATCTCTTCGCTCGACCGGAAGTTGAATCGTCCCGATCGCGCTGGCAGCAAGAGATTGCCACCGTGGGGCCTCGGCCGCTGAACCGTTCGATGGATCTCTCGCGGTTGCCGGACCTCGGTTGAACGCCTGAATACTCAGGCCACCTCAGCCTAGGCCTGCCACCTGAGGATTGCAAATGAGCTTTTCAATGAACCAGGCGCGACCGATTCACTCTTTCCTAAGCTTACAAATAGCATGATTTTTCGTTTCTTTATGCTTGACCGGGTATTAAGGCCCTCCTAAAATCCGCGCTACCCGAGCGCCCATCTGCCCGCCCGGATCTGTCTTACATCCGCTGCCGAATTCTTTCGGCTTAATCAGGCGGCCGCGCCCTAACCCCTCTCGCGCGGTACCTGACTCGTACCAATCCACAAGCGCCGCCGCCTTCGACCATCGCCCTCTCGGCGTTGCGACCCAGGTGCCGCACAGAAGGAGGAAGAGCGATGAAACAGGCGTTTGCCGCCTCAGCCCGAGGGCTGCGGACTTTCATGTCCGATGTCGCCGAAGGTTTTTTCGAAGTGACCCACAACGGCTTTGCCCTGCTCGGGCTGGCCATCGTGTTCGCCGTGCTGGCGCTGGCCGCGCGTCCGGACCTGCGCCAGTCGGGCGAGGATCAGCTCATGGGCTGGCTGCAATCTCGCAAGCCCGTGCCCGAAGTCGAAGTCACCGATCTCGAGCCCACGGCGATCGACCGGACAACCGCCGCCAGTCCGCAAGAGCTGCCCAAGCCGCAGGCCGCGGTCGCCTATTGGCTGAGCAAGAAGTACCGCGTGGCGGTCGAGCCCCTGAGCGTCCTGGTGTCCGAGGCTTTCGATCTCGGCAAGCGCAACAAGCTCGATCCGACGCTGATCCTGGCCATCATGGCGGTCGAGTCCAGCTTCAACCCCTTCGCGCAGAGCCAGGTTGGCGCCCAGGGCCTGATGCAGGTGATGACCCGCGTCCATGGCGAAAAGTACGAAAGCGCCGGCGGCACCCTGACCGCCTTCGATCCGGTGACCAACATGCGCGTCGGCGTCAAGGTGCTGCAGGAATGCATCGCGCGGGCGGGTTCGCTCGAAGGCGGGCTCAAGTTCTACGTGGGCGCGGCCAACCTGCCGGACGACGGCGGCTATGCAGGCAAGGTGATGGCCGAGCATGTGCGCCTGCAGCAGGTGATCGCCGGCCGTGCACCTTCCACGAGCCCCACGCCGCCCGGCATGCGGGTGCAGCCTATGCCGGTGGTGGCGCCAGCCAAGCCGGAAGCCAACAGCCCGCAGAACGTCGCCCTGGCATCGGATCTATAGGCTTTTTGCGGCGCCGGCTGAAGCCGTCGGCTACACTCGCACGGCACGCGACTGGCGATAGGCGCGGCCCTTTTCAGGTGCTGGCGCTGACGTGGATGACCACTGGGAAGCGTGCCGCCTGCGGCGCTTTGCAGACGTTCCGCCGTTCGCCTGGGCAGCCCTTGTTTGGTTGAAGAACAAGGACCATCCGTCTTAAAGGACTGCCATGTACCACCGCCAGAATTTGGTCGAACAGACCGATCCCGAAATCTGGGCCGCCATCCAGGCCGAGAACGCCCGCCAGGAACAGCACATCGAGCTGATCGCGAGCGAGAACTACGCCTCCCCGGCCGTCATGGCCGCGCAGGGCTCGCAGCTCACCAACAAGTACGCCGAGGGCTATCCCGGCAAGCGTTACTACGGCGGCTGCGAGCATGTCGACGTGGCCGAGCAGCTGGCCATCGATCGCGTCAAGCAGCTCTTCGGCGCCGATGCAGCCAACGTGCAGGCCCATTGCGGCGCCTCGGCGAACGAAGCCGTGATGCTCGCCTTCCTCAAGCCCGGCGACACGATCATGGGCATGAGCCTCGCCGAAGGCGGCCACCTGACCCATGGCATGCCGCTCAACATGAGTGGCAAGTGGTTCAACGTCGTGAGCTACGGCCTCAACGACAAGGAAGAGATCGACTACGACGCGATGGAGCGCAAGGCGCACGACGCCATGCCCAAGCTGATCATCGCGGGCGCCTCCGCGTACTCGCTGCGCATCGACTTCGAACGCTTTGCCAAGGTCGCGAAAGACGTCGGTGCGATCTTCATGGTCGACATCGCGCACTACGCCGGCCTGGTCGCCGCGGGCGTCTACCCCAACCCCGTACCGCACGCCGACGTGGTGACCTCCACCACCCACAAGAGCCTGCGCGGCCCGCGCGGCGGCATCATCCTGATGAAGTCGCAGCACGAGAAGGCGATCAACAGCGCGATCTTCCCGGGCTTGCAGGGCGGCCCGCTGATGCACGTCATCGCGGCCAAGGCCGTTGCCTTCAAGGAGGCGCTGTCGCCTGAATTCAAGGCCTACCAGCAGCAGGTCGTGAAGAACGCGCAGATCGTGGCCGAGACGCTGAGCGCGCGCGGCCTGCGCATCGTCAGCGGCCGCACCGAGAGCCACGTGATGCTCGTCGATCTGCGCGCCAAAGGCATCACCGGCAAGGAAGCCGAGGCCGTGCTGGGCAGCGCCCACATGACCATCAACAAGAATGCCATTCCCAACGATCCCGAGAAGCCGATGGTGACCAGCGGGGTGCGCATCGGCACACCCGCCCTGACGACGCGCGGATTCAAGGACGAGGAGGCACGCATCACCGCCAACCTCATTGCCGACGTGCTGGACAACCCGCGCGACGCCGCCACCATCGAGGCGGTGCGCGCCAAGGTGCACGCGCTGACCAGCCGCTTCCCGGTCTACCGCTGATCACACGCGCGGCGCCCGCATGAAGTGCCCCTTTTGCGGCCACCTCGAAACGCAGGTCGTCGAGACCCGCGTGTCGGAAGATGGCGACTTCGTGCGGCGCCGCCGTCAATGCGGGACTTGCGAAAAGCGCTTCACCACCTACGAGCGGGCGGACGTCAACTTCCCGGTGGTGGTCAAGAAGGACGGCAGCCGCGCCGATTTCGAAGCCAAGAAGGTCCGCGCCTCGATGATGCTGGCGCTGCGCAAGCGCCCCGTGAGCATCGAGCAGATCGACCACGCGCTGCTGCGCATCGAGCAGAAGCTGCTGTCGAGCGGATTGCGCGAGATCGAGTCGACCAAGGTCGGCGAGCTCGTGATGCGAGAGCTCAAGCGCATGGACAAGGTGGCCTACGTGCGCTTTGCCTCGGTCTATCGCAGCTTCGAGGACCTGGATGAGTTCAGGCAGTTGCTGCGGGATATCTGACTTTCTGACAAAAGCTCTCCGCCATTGTCAGATGGCGCCAGAGTTCCCGGTTCAACGGCTCCGCAACGCCGCCCAGCGGCCCCGTCTCATTCCCTACTGACTCCCAGAATCTCCCGCTAAGTCGCCGTCCCGGCGACTCTTTGCTGGAGGTAATGGTGCAGTCGAGTATTCGTCGGCGTAGGCGAGCATCGGGCTTTTCTCTCATCGAAGTGCTCGTCGCACTGCTGGTGCTTTCATTTGGTTTGCTCGGCATGGTTGGGTTGCAGGCGACGGCCTTGCAGAACAATCGCGAAGCCCGTCTGCAATCAGTGGCAGTCAATTTGGCGCGTGAGCTGGCCGAAATGATGCGAGGCAACAAGGACGTGGCGATGCTCGCGACTGCAAACCCGTATGTCGGGGATTTTTCCGCCATCGGCGAAACGCCCGCCTCGCCTGCTTCACCTTCTTCTTGCCTATCTACCGGACTTTCCTGTGCCAACGCCACTGCGGTGGCAAACGCCGAGCTGACTGATTGGCTGGCGCGCGTGTCTGCAAGTCTCCCCGGAGCGCGGGTGAAGATCTGCCCCGATTCGGCCCCCTACTCCACCGCTGGCCTGCCGCAGTGGGACTGCACTGCGGCCACGACCACTGATGTGATCGTCGTCAAGATCGGATGGACCCACCTGTCTACAAACGCGTCGCTGCAGGATCGGAATGTCCGGAGCAACTCCACAAGTTCCGACAACCTGCCGCGCGTGATCCTGCCGGTGACCGCGGGAAGCACGACGCTATGAAGCATCCTTCACCCCCACGAGAAACGCGCATACGCCGCCGCTCCAGCGGCATGACGCTCGTGGAACTGCTCGTGGCCATGACGCTGGGGTTGTTGATCACACTCGCGGCAACCGCATCGCTGATCGCGGCGCGCCGCGGATTCACCACCGTCGATGCCGCTTCTCAGCTTCGCGACAACGCGCGCTTCGCAACCGATCTTATCCAGCGTCTGGCAGTCCAGTCCGGATACAAGGACGTATCCATTGCAGCAAGCAAGCGAGGTAATACGGTCGGCATCAGTGCCGATCCTGATCCCTATGTATACGGCTTCGACAACGCTGTTGCCTCTAGGACGTCAGTCACTGCCGCAAGTTCGCGCAGCAGCTATTTCGGCGATGTGCTGATCCTGCGCAGCCAACCCACCGAAACATTTCCCGGCTCTGGCAAGGCCGACAAAGGAATGATCGATTGCTCCGGCTTCTCGACCGAGACGCCACCTGCCAACCGTGACGACACCCGCGCAAGCGTCCTTTTCGTCTCCGAATCGTCCGTGGACGGTGAGCCGACGCTGAAGTGCTACCGATCGGAAACTGGCACGGTGCCCTTTGCCTCAGCGGTGCCGCTGATCCGCGGCGTGGAAAACTTCCAGGTGCTGTACGGCGTTGATGGCGTGGTAGCCAAAACGGCCATCGACCCCACGAATGCCACCTTGAAACCCGATACGGTGCCTGATAGCTATTTGCGCGCCGACCAGCTGACGGTGACTGGCGACGATGCAGCCACGCGTGCCAACTGGCGTCGCGTCCGCAGCCTGCGCATCGGCATGGTCCTGCGCAGCGATATCGGCGCCGCGCAGGAGTCGAAGGCCAAGACGCTGTACCCCCTGGGTGGCCCGGGCTTCAGTTCGACAGAGGACGTGGGCACGATCTACACGGCGCCGGCCGATGGCCGCTTGCGGCAAGTCGTGACTTTCACTGTGCATCTGCGCAACGACCAGGGGTTGTGAAGATATGCCGCATCTGTTCTATGCCGGACCCGCCCAACGCGAAAAGGGTGTTTCCCTGATCGTGGTTCTTCTTATCCTCGTCGTGGTATCGATCCTTGGGGTGGGCAGCGCGCAAATCGCCTTGCAGGGCGAACACGGCGCGCGCAACGACCGTGACATGCAATTGGCGTGGCAAGCGGCAGAAGCAGCCCTTCAGGATGCGGAGTTCGATATTCACGGGCCAGGAACCGGCAATCGCAGCGCACTCTTCGGCGGTCTGCAAGACACAAGCAGCTTCATCACGGACTGTGGAGACCAGAACTCGGGCCCTTCCTCCAAGAGCCTTGGACTTTGCGCAATGGTCACGAGCGGAACGCCGGCGTGGCTGAAAGTCGATTTCACGGTAACAGGCACAGCCGCACGCACTGTCAAGTTCGGCACCTTCACCGGCAGAAGCTTCGCCGCCAGCGACTCCGGTGCGACCCATGGCATCGAGCCTTACCAGGCTCCACGCTACGTGATCGAGCCGATTCCTGATCCCGGCAATCGAGACGCTTCGGCGACTGGCAGCTATGTCTATCGTGTGACCGCCATGGGGTTCGGGCCGCGCAAGGACATCCAGGCAGTGACACAAATCATCTACAGAAACTAACGTGACGAAGCCATGTTCGAACTTGTTCGCACCTCTGCACCCTGGTTCAAAGACCTCTTGCGCCCCGACTCCTGGAGCCGAGCGCAGCGTTTGCTCGTGGGATTCGTCCTGCCTGCCTTGGCAGTCGTCGTTTCGCTCGCGGTCCAAAGCCAGACTGCAGCGCCCGCAATCCCGCCGATCTCGCTGTCCGCCGACCCGCTGTATGCAACCGGCTCGGGCGACAAACCCGTCATGGCATTGGCGCTTTCCGTCGAATGGCCCACGGCAGGAGCGCAGTACCTCAAGGGGCCCGACAACGTGATCGACGACTCCTACAGCAATGTCAATGAGTACATTGGCTACTTCGATTCAGAGTCCTGCTACGCCTACAACAACAGTCCTTCGGAAACGCCTCAGCCTGGCCAGACAACCGCCGACTACAAGCGATTCGATCGCACCGGCCCGGCGGCAGACCGCAAGTGCGGCGACGGGTTCAGCGGCAACTTTCTGAACTGGGCCAGTTCCTCGGCTATCGACATGCTGCGTCTCGCCCTTTCCGGAGGTGATCGGTATATTGACCGGGAAGACTTGACCATCCTCCAACGTGCACTCGTTCCCAACGGTGATCCGCACTGCCTGTGGAACACCACCACTTTTCCTGCCAAGCAACTGAAGCGCGATGGGGGCGGCAACGGGAGCTATTGGGGTGCAATTCCCGTTGCCATGCGCCAGGCCGCGGGAACCAATGATGTCTGGGTCGCCAATACGCTTAACCAGATCTTCTTTGGAACGTCTATGGGCGGGGGTTGTGGTGCAGGCAACGCTGCCTACACGCTTGGCTCCAGCGTGCGAACCGGTGTGGGACCGGTCGTCAACAGGACCGAGTCTCTGCCGAGCGATTCCTCTGCGGCATGTGCCTCGGAGGGCGGCGCCTGTGCCTTCTCCGGCATCAAGGAGGTTTGGTACGGCGCAGGGACGAAATGGGCCGTGGCGCCGGTTTCGGTAGCGGTTGATTGCAGCAATGGCGTATTCGGCGATCCCATCTCCGGTACTGCAAAGGCATGCTATACGCGCCCCTATTCTGGTACATGGTCGCCCGGCCCAGGCTCCGGCACAGCGCTCAACAGCGACGGCTTCTTCTATGCCCGCGTCAAGGTCTGCGACCAGGATGCATCCGGCGCCTTGCTGGACGTCCGCCACTACGGAGCCCACCACGACTTCTGTGTCGTTTACCCCAGCAAGAAGTACAAGCCCATCGGCACTATTCAGAAGAATGCCAACTCGCTTAGGTTGGCAGCCTTCGGCTACGCGCTGGACCAGACCCGCAGCCCCGATGGTGGCCGCTATGGTGGGGTACTGCGCGCGCCCATGAAATACGTTGGGAGCAAGACCTTCGATGTCTACGGGCAAAACAACACGCCCGCTGGCGGCAATCCTGCTGCCGAATGGGACGCTAGAACTGGTGTTTTCTATCCCAACCCTGACAACGACACAACGCAGACCCCGGGCATCAGCGGCGTAATCAACTATCTCAACAAGTTTGGTCGCACCAGTACTGTCACCCCCGGACGCTACAAGGATTGGGACCCTGTAGGCGAGCTTTACTACGAAACATTGCGGTATCTGCAGGGATTGCCTCCGAGCCCGGACGCCGTCAGCAATCTGACGCCGGTCATGTACGACGGATTTCCCATCTACACGAATTGGTCTGGGCTCGACCCCTTCGCCAATCGCTCCCCCACCAGCAGCTATGCCTGCCTGAAGAGCAACATTGTCGCGATCGGCGACACCGGAACCCACGACACCCCCAACTACGGACGTTTCCCGGCTGTCAACCTGGCAGCCAATGTGCCCGACTTCGCAGCCTCGCTCGCCACTGTAGCCAGCTTTGAAAAAGGCACCGCTACGCCTTACGTGGATGGGCAGGGTGTGACCCGGACAACAAGCAACCCGAATGCCCCCAACCCCTACACCTTCGGGGGCCAGATGGGGATCGCAGGGACCGCGTACTGGGCGCACACACATGATATTCGTGGGTCCAACTGGACCGCCGAACCTGCCAAGCAGCGGCCAGGGCTACGCGTGAAGACCTTCGTTTTCGACGTGAACGCGTACGGCAATCAGAACATCGACACCAGCCGCCGCTACCAGAACCAGTTCTTTATGGCAGCCAAATACGGAGGCTTCGAGTCGAAGTTCTCCAAGGACGATCCAACCCGGCCTTTCAACACCTGGGGCAATCCGTTCCTGAAGGAAGATGGCACCCCGGACAACAATGTCTGGCAGGACCCCGCCCATCCCGGCGAAGCCGCTGCATATGCATTGCAAAGCAGTGCGCGTGCCGAGTTGGCCGCCTTCGACAAGATCTTCGAAAAAGCTGGGGAGCGGACCTTCAATATTGCCGGCGCCGCGGCGCAGGCAGGCGTGTTGACACAAGGCACGAACAACATGATCTACCAAGCCCAGTTCGACTCCACCGACTGGTCGGGCGATGTTATTGCGAAGAACGTTTCGGTAGACACCTCGAACCAGGTGTCGATCTCGCAGACTCCTCAATGGAGTGCCGCAGAACGCCTCAAGAACCTTGCAGATCCGGTAAGCAACCGAAATATCGTGATCGGAAACGCCGGCGCGACAGGCAATCCGATCGCTTTCGCGTTCAAGTGGAACGAGGTCAGCAGCGACATTCAACAAGCGCTCAACAGGCCGGATTCATCGTCGGCGGCCGACGGTCTGGGAGAGGATCGGCTCAAATTCATCCGCGGGGACTCCTCGCAGGAAGGCGGCTTGTTCCGCAACCGCGAAGGCAAACGCCTCGGGGACATCATCAATTCGGGCGTCGCATATTCCGGCCCGCCCAGCAGCGCAATCAACTCGAGCACCTATCCGCAGTTCCGCGAGGACAACAAGAACCGCACACCGGCAGTATTCGTCGGTGCCAATGACGGAATGATGCATGCCTTCAACGCGACTACGGGCGACGAGCTGTTCGGCTACATCCCAAGTTGGTTGGGCTCCAAGCTGTCGGCGCTCACCAGCAAAGACTTCGTTGCTACCCACCAGAGCTACGTTGATGCCACTCCAGTGGTGGCCGACGCGCAGGTCGGTACAAACTGGAAGACAGTTCTCGTCGGAGGCACAGGCGCTGGCGGTCGCGGTGTCTATGCACTCGACGTGACCGACCCCACGGCGTTTTCCGCATCGAAGGTGATGTGGGAATTCACTCCAGCCGCCGATATCGATTCTGGCGACAGCAACTACAGCCTTGGCTACGTCGTCGGGCGTCCGCAGATCCTGAAGTTCCGCACCAGTGCCAAGGATGCTGCACCGACCTACAAGTGGTTCGCCGTGGTAGCCAGCGGCGTGAACAACTATGTTCCCGACGCGGCGGGCCACTTCAGCACGACGGGCAGGCCCGCCATCTACCTGCTGGATCTTGCCAAGCCTGCGAACCAAGCTTGGTCGCTTGGCACCAACTACTACAAGATCTCTATTCCTGTGGACAGCACCTTGAGCAGCACCCAACCCACGGGCGCCCTGAACTTCAAGGTAGCACTGGGCACTCAGCAGGAGGTAACGAAGCTGTTCGTGGGCGACCTGCACGGAAAGCTCTGGAAGCTGGACTTCAGTCCCTGGGGAACGGAGCACTGGAACATGGCCGAACTTTCGGCTTTCCATACGGGCACCCAACCGTACCCCCTCTACATCGCCCGGAGTGCGACTGGCCAAGTGCAACCGATCAGTGCCGCCCCCCTGCTGATCCGCGGCGAAGGCCAGCAGTCCATCTATGTTGCCTTCGGCACCGGCAAATACCTGGAGGCTACGGACGGCGCATCTGACGTCGCCAACTCGTTCTATGTGGTGCATGACAACGGAACGGCCACGGCCGACAGCACTTCGAGCTCCCCCGCAAGCGCGATCACAGGCCGGGGACGCTTGCAGCCCGGCACTTTCAACAGCACGACCGGCGCCGTCGACGTATCGGCCTTTGTCTGGGGCCGCGCCACCAGCGATGACGACACGACGCAGCGATCCGGGTGGTATCTCGACTTTCCGAGCGCTGGCGAGCGCCACGTCACCGGTACTTCGCTGGCGGGAGACACCCTGATATTCAGCAGTCTCACTCCGAATCCCAGCACCAGTGCCACCGCGTGCGAATCCAACGGTGGCACAGGACGCGAGTACCACCTGAATGTGGATACCGGTGACGGCGGCTCGACCAAGTCGACAGTCGGCCTTATGGGTGAAAGCATGGCCATGAGGATTGGCTCGGCCACCACCTCGACCACCACGGACAGCACGGGCCGCCGGCACCGAATCATCACCACGCAGAGCATCAGCCAAGGAACGACAGGTCTTGCCACCTCCAGCACTGTCACGCAGGAGGAGATCGCCGGCCGCCTCAGCTGGCGTCAGATTCACAACTACCAGGACCTGAAAGTCAAATGAGACAACGCTTTCAAAAAGGCTTCACGCTCATCGAATTGATGATCGTGGTTGCGATCGTCGCGATCCTGGCGAGCATCGCGTATCCGTCCTATGGGTGGGCAGTGCGCAAGGGTCGGCGTGCGCAAGCGCGAACGGCCATCCTGGATCTGCTGCAGCAGCAGGAGCGCTTCATGACGCAGAACAACACCTACGTGGCGTTCACCAATACCAATGGCGTGACCACTCCGGCAAGCGTCCCTTTCAAGACTTTTGCCGGCGACAGCCCGAGCGACACGCCTTACCACTTGTCGGCTGCGGCATGCAGCACCGACAGCACGATCACCGAATGTGTGCGAGTCACGGCCAAGCCCACCTTCAGCGATGCCGAGGTCTCCTCGCTGTGGGCAACCAGCGACGGCAGCAGAAACTGCACCGGAATAGCGGGCACGACCCCGCCTGCCGCCCCACCGAAAGTGTGCTGGCCATGAGTGCTCAAGTCCACGCGCCAACCCGCGGCTTCACACTGATCGAATTGATGGTGACGCTGGCGGTCGCGGCAATCCTGCTGATGATCGCGGCGCCCAGCTTTGTCGCATTCCAACGCAACTCCGAGCTCACCTCGGCCGTCAACGGTTTGGTTGCGTCCGTCGCTTCAGCCCGAGGCGAGGCCATGAAGACCGGGATGTACGCAATGATCGTCCCGGCAGATGGAGCGGCATGGAGCAGCGGATGGGTGGGATTCATCGACAAGGATGGGGACCGCACCTTGAGCAGCACGGATCCAGTGATCTCAAGACAGCCGGCACTCCCCAGCTACCTCACAGTGAGCACCACGGGCTCGGCAAGCGCCACCCCGCCGTACATCATGTTCGACGGCTCAGGCTATCCGAAGACCATATCCACCGGATTCGGTGCACTGACCTTCAGCATCGCACGCTCCGACGTCGCCGATTCGGCACGCCCTGAACAGAGCCGGAACGTTATGATTTCAGTTGCTGGCCTCATTCGCTCCTGTAAACCGGCCAGCGATTCGGACCCCAAGTGCCGTGCCCCCACCACCGACGAGTAACTCCGGACCCACAGACCGCTTCCCGCCTGATGCCCCTATGCGGCTGGCGTTGGACTTGGGCGCTTCAGCCCGCACGATCTCCCCGCCGAACCCGCACGTCGGCTGTCTCATCCTGGCACCGGACGGGCAACATCTAGGTCAGGGCTACACCCAACCCCCTGGCGGCCCCCACGCAGAGGTCATGGCTCTGCTGGACGCCGCGGCCCAAGGCCATTCCGTCGCCGGCGCCACGGCCTACGTCACCCTCGAACCTTGCTCCCACCATGGCCGCACCGGTCCCTGCTGCGACGCCCTGATCGCCGCCGGCATCCGCAAGGTCGTCGCCTCGCTCAGCGACCCCAACCCGCTGGTCGCCGGCCAGGGCTTCGAGCGCCTGCGCGCGGCCGGAATCGAAGTCGAGGTGGGCCTCGGCGCCGAGGAGGCGCGCGAACTCAACATCGGCTTCTTCAGCCGCATGATCCGCAAGACCCCCTGGGTCCGGCTCAAGGCCGCTGCCTCGCTGGATGGAAAGACCGCCCTGGCTGACGGGACCAGCCAATGGATCACCTCCGAAGCTGCCCGCACCGATGGCCATGCCTGGCGCGCTCGTGCCGGCGCCCTGCTCACTGGTGTCGGCACCGTGCTCGAGGACGATCCGCGGCTCGACGTGCGCCTGGTCGCGGCGCCACGCCAGCCGCCACTGGTGGTGGTCGACAGCCAGTTGCAGACGCCGCCCACCGCACGGCTTTTCGCGCCTGCCAGGCCGGTGTGGATCTATGCCGCGACTCCCAACGCATTCGCCCAGTCAGCCCTTGAAGCGCGAGGCGCCATCGTCCGCTATGTCGCCAACCCGCAAGGCAAAGTGGACCTCGCGGCCATGCTGCGCGACCTCGCGCTGCGCGAAGTCAATGAGCTGCACGTCGAAGCCGGCCACAAGCTCAACGGCTCCCTGCTCCGCGAAGGCCTGGTGGACGAATTGCTGCTCTATCTCGCCCCGAAGTTCATTGGCGAAGGCCTCGGGATCGCGCACCTGCCGAATCCCGCAGGCAACCTGACCCGGCTGGACCAGGCTCTCGCGCTTGAATTCAAGTCGGTCGAAGCCCTCGGCCCGGACCTGCGCATCCTCGCCCGCGTCGCGGGTCGCGACCGCTTTTAGCTTGAGCTTCCCAAGGCGGCCTCGCATCTCTGCGAAAATGCCGCGATGTTCACCGGAATCATCACCGGCGTGGGGCGCATCGCCGCCGTCCACGACCTCGGCAGCTCTTCATCCCACGGCAAGCGGCTCGGCATCGCGGCGCCCGCCGGCTATCTCGACGACGTGGGCCTCGGCGACAGCATCGCGCTCAACGGCGCCTGCATGACGGTCACCTCCCTCGATCCCGCGCAGCAGCGCTTCACCGTCGACATTTCGGCCGAATCACTGGACAAGACCGCCGGCCTCGCCGAGAGCGGCGCCGGCGTCAACCTCGAGAAGGCCCTGCGCGCCGGCGATCGCCTGGGCGGCCACATCGTGTCCGGCCATGTGGACGGCATCGGCACCGTCAGCCGGTTCGCCCCGGTGGGCGAAAGCTGGGAGCTGCGCATACTCGCCCCCGCATCGCTCGCCCGCTTCCTCGCCTACAAGGGCTCGATCACGGTCAACGGCGTGAGCCTCACCGTCAACAGCGTGAGCGACGGCCCGGATGGCAGCGAGATCAGCATCAACCTCATTCCCCACACCGTCGAGAACACCGCCCTCGGCAACCTCGAAGCAGGCAGCCGCGTGAACCTCGAGATCGACACCGTCGCGCGGTACGTGGAGCGCATGCTCCAGGCCGGCGCCCTGCCCTCCATCCCCAAGGACCCCACGCCATGAACGCCACCGTCACGCCCATCGCCGCCCCGCGCAGCAGCCTGACACCCGTGCCCGTCTCCCCCATCGAGGAGATCGTGGACGAGCTGCGCGCCGGCCGCATGGTCATCCTGGTCGACGAGGAAGACCGCGAGAACGAAGGCGACATCGTGATCGCGGCCGACCACATCACGCCCGAGGCCATCAACTTCATGGCGCGCCATGCACGCGGCCTGATCTGCCTCACCTTGTCGCGCGAGATGTGCGAGCGGCTGCGGTTGCCGCCGATGGTGGCACGCAACGGTGCCAAGCATTCGACCGCGTTCACCGTCTCGATCGAGGCCGCCGAAGGCGTGACCACCGGCATCTCCGCCGCTGACCGCGCCCGAACCGTGCAGGCCGCCGTCGCGCCCCACGCCGTGGCGGCCGACCTGGTGCAGCCCGGCCACATCTTCCCGCTGCAGGCGGTCGATGGCGGCGTGCTGATGCGCGCGGGCCATACCGAGGCCGGCTGCGACCTCGCCGCCATGGCCGGCTGCTCGCCCGCGTCCGTGATCTGCGAGGTCATGAACGAGGACGGCACCATGGCGCGCCTGCCCGACCTGCAGCTCTTCGCGGCCGAGCACGGCATCAAGATCGGCACCATCGCCGCGCTCATCGAGCACCGCAGCCGCACCGAGTCGCTGATCGAGAAGGTGGGCTGCCGCGAAATCCAGACCGCCTGGGGCTGGTTCACCGTCCACGCCTTCAAGGACAAGCCCAGCAAGGGCGTGCATTTGGCGCTGGTGCGCGGCCAATGGGACACGAGCGATACGGTCGACGTGCGCGTGCACGAGCCGCTGTCGGTGCTGGACGCGCTCGAGGTCAACCGCTCGCTGCACTCCTGGAGCCTCGATGCCAGCCTGGCGCACATGGCGGCCCAGGGCAAGGGCGTGGCCGTGTTCCTCAATTGCGGCGAGACCGGTGCCGAGCTGCTGGCGCAGTTCGACGGCACCGCGCGCCCGGCGCAGGCGCCCGAGCGCGGCCGCATGGACCTGCGCAGCTATGGCATCGGTGCGCAGATCCTGCGCGAATGCGGCGTGCACCGCATGAACCTGCTGGGCACCCCGCGCCGCATGCCCAGCATGGCGGCCGGCTTCGGCCTGGAGATCGCCGGCTACATCACGAAGGAGGAACGATGAAAAACGCAAACAAGGGCGACGCTGCCAACCTCGATGGGAGGGGCCTGCGCATCGGCATCGTGCAGGCGCGCTTCAACGAGGACATCACCGACGCGCTCGCCAAGGCCTGCCTGGGCGAGCTCGAACAGCTCGGCGTGGCAGCCGAGGACATCGACCACCTGAGCGTGCCGGGCGCGCTGGAGGTGCCCATCGCCCTGCAGGCCCTCGCCGAGCGCAACCGCTATCACGCATTGATCGCACTGGGCTGCATCATCCGCGGCGAGACCTACCACTTCGAGCTGGTGGCCAACGAATCCGGCGCCGGCGTGAGCCGCATCGCGCTCGACTACCGCATGCCGGTCGCCAATGCCATCCTCACCACCGAGAACCTCGAACAGGCGCTCGCGCGCCAGACCGACAAGGGCCGCGACGCGGCGCGCGTGGCGGTCGAGATGGCGCGTCTGATCGGGTCGGCCAACAGGCCCTGAACCTTTCTTTCATGACCGACGACACCAAGACCAGCGGCGAGCGGCCGCGCCAGTCGCGCACCGGGCTCACCAGCACCGGCGCACGCAAGGCCTCCGCCAAATCGACGCGCAGCCGCGCGCGCGAGTTCGCGCTGCAGGCGCTCTACCAGCACCTGGTGGGGCGCAACGACGCCACATCCATCGACCAGTTCACCCGCGACCTCGCCGGCTTCCACAAGGCCGACGCCGCGCACTACGACGCCCTGCTGCACGGCGCCATCGCCACTGCGCAGGCGCTCGATGCGCTGATCCTGCCCCTGCTCGACCGCAAGCTCGAAGAGATCTCGCCCATCGAGCACGCCGTGATGTGGATCGGCGTCTACGAATTCCAGAACTGCCCCGACGTGCCTTGGCGCGTGGTGCTCAACGAATGCATCGAGCTGGCCAAGGAGTTCGGCGGCACGGACGGTCACAAGTACGTGAACGCGGTGCTCAACGGGCTTGCGCCGCAGCTGCGCCCCGCCGAGGTGGAAGCCGATCGCGCCAGCGGCAAGGCGCGGCCATGAGAATTTCGAAGCGCGCCGAGCGCATCGAACCTTTCTACGTGATGGAGGTCGCCAAGGCGGCTTCGGCCGTGGCACGCAATGTGGCGCACACGGACCGGCCGATGATCTTCCTCAACATCGGCGAGCCCGATTTCACTGCGCCGCTGCCGGTGCAGGAGGCCGCGCTGCGCGCCGTGCGTGCCGGTGCCACGCAATACACCCATGCCACCGGCCTCGATGTGCTGCGCGAGCGCATCAGCGCCTGGTACAGCGAGCGCTTCGGCGTCGACGTGCCGGCGCGCCGCATCGTCGTCACGGCCGGCGCCTCGGCCGCACTGCAGCTGGCCTGCCTTGCACTGATCGAGGCCGGCGACGAGATCCTTCTGCCCGACCCCAGCTACCCCTGCAATCGCCACTTCGTGAGCGCCGCCGACGGCCGTGCGGTGTTGATCCCGACCACGGCCGGGGAACGCTTCCAGCTCAGCGCCGCCAAGGTCGAGGCCGCCTGGACCGAGCGCACGCGCGGCGTGCTGCTGGCATCGCCCTCCAACCCCACCGGCACCTCGATCGAGCCGGGGGAACTGCGCCGCATCCACGAGGTGGTGACGCGGCGCGGCGGCATCACGCTCATCGACGAGATCTACCTGGGGCTCTCCTACGACGACGCGTTCGGCCAGAGCGCGCTCGGCATCGACGACCAGATCATCAGCGTCAACAGCTTCAGCAAGTACTTCAGCATGACCGGCTGGCGCCTGGGGTGGCTGGTGGTGCCGGAGGCGCTGGTGCCGGTGATCGAGCGGCTCGCGCAGAACCTCTTCATTTGCGCCAGCACGGTGTCGCAGTACGCGGCCCTGGCCTGCTTCGAACCCGAGAGCATCGCCGAATACGAGCGCCGCCGCGCCGAGTTCAAGGCCCGGCGCGACTGGTTCATCCCCCAGCTCCAGGCGCTGGGCCTCGAGGTGCCGGTGGTGCCCGACGGCGCCTTCTACGCCTGGGCCGACTGCTCCGCCTTCGGCGAAAAGCTGGGCATCGCCAACAGCTGGGACTTCGCCTTCGAGGCGATGAAGAAGGCCCATCTCGCGGTCACCCCCGGCCGCGACTTCGGCACGGCGGAGACCTCGCGCTTCGTCCGCTTCTCGACCGCCAGCTCGATGGCACACCTGCAGGAGTCGGTGGAGCGCCTGCGGGCCTGGGCGGGTGCCGGCGTTCCCGCATGAGCTTTGCCCTTCCGATCCGCGTCTACTGGGAGGACACCGATGCCGGCGGCATCGTGTTCTACGCCAACTACCTCAAGTACATGGAGCGGGCCCGCACCGAGTGGCTGCGCTCCCTGGGCATCGCACAGCGCGCGCTGCGCGAGGAAACGGGCGGCATCTTCGTGGTCAGCGAGACCCGGCTGAAGTACCACCGTCCGGCTCGCCTGGACGACGAACTGCTGGTGACCGCCGAGCTGCGCCAGATCGGCTCGGCGTCCCTGATAATCGACCAGCGCGTGCTGGCCCGGCCGGCCCGCGCCCCCGCCGCCGATCCGACGGCCGATGCCCCCGTGCTCTGCGAAGCCAGCATCCGCATCGGCTGGGTCCATGCCGACACACTGCGGCCCGCGCGCATCCCGGCGCAGGTTTCGGGAACCCTTGCGCGCTACGCGGGCTCCATGTCTCAACCTCAGAAGCCATGAATCAAGACCTCTCGATCCTTTCCCTCCTGCTTCATGCCAGCCTTCCGGTGCAGCTCGTCGTGCTGCTCCTGATCGTGGTCTCGATCGCCAGCTGGGCGGCCATCTTCCGCAAGTACTTCTCGCTCAAGCGCACCCGTTCGCTCAACGAAGACTTCGAGCGCGAGTTCTGGTCGGGCACCAGCCTGAACGAGCTGTTCTCCTCGGCCGCCCAACACGCCAAGTTCGCCGGGCCGATGGAGCGCATCTTCGCCTCCGGCATGCGCGAATACCAGAAGCTGCGCGAGCGCCATGTGTCCGATGCCGTCACGCTGCTCGACGGCGCCCGCCGCGCCATGCGCGCGAGCTTCCAGCGCGAACTCGACGCCGTGGAGCAGAACCTCTCCTTCCTCGCCACGGTCGGCTCGGTCTCGCCCTACGTCGGCCTGTTCGGCACGGTCTGGGGGATCATGCATGCCTTCACGGGACTGGCCGCGCTGGCGCAGGTCACGCTGTCCACCGTCGCACCCGGCATCGCCGAGGCGCTGGTCGCCACGGCCATCGGCCTGTTCGCAGCCATCCCCGCCGTGGTCGCCTACAACCGCTTCGCCCGCGAGATCGACAAGATCGCGATCGGCCTGGAGACCTTCATCGAGGAGTTCTCGAACATCCTGCAGCGCAACCTGACGGCCCACATCGTCAACCCCTCGTCGATGGGCCCGGCCACGGTGCGCTAGGAGAAAGCACCATGCCTGCCATGTCCTCCCGCGGCCGCGGCCGCCGAACGATCAACGAGATCAACATGGTCCCGTTCATCGACGTGATGCTGGTGCTGCTGATCATCTTCATGGTCACGGCGCCGTTGATCACGCCCAGCGTGATCAATCTGCCCACGGTGGACCGCGCCAACAAGCAGCCCGACCGGCCGGTCGAGATCGTGATCAAAAGCGACGACGAGGTCCAGATCAAGAAGGACCCGTCCACCGGCACCGGCGCCTTGTCCATCCCCATGACCCAGATCGGCAGCGCTGCGCGCACCGCGCAGAGCGGCGATGCGCAGCGCCCGGTGGTCATCAGCGCCGACAAGTCGGTCAAGTACGAGACCGTGGTGAAGGCGATGAACCAGCTCAAGTCGAGCGGCATCGAGCGCGTCGGACTCTCGGTGCAAACCACGGGCGCCAAGTAAGCCATGTCGCTGGCCGCCGACCGCCCCGAGTTCGCGCCGCCGCCGCAGCGCGGCACCTTCCGCGCACTGCTGCTGGCGCTGTTCGCGCACGCGCTGCTGATCATCGCCCTGACCTGGGGCGTGAACTGGCGGCGCGAGGCCGAGAACGACGCGGTCGAAGCCGAGCTGTGGTCCTCGACCATCCAGCAGGCGGCACCGCGCGCGGTCGCGCCCACGCCGCCGGCGCCGGCTCCCGCTCCCACGCCGGCACCGCCGCCACCGCCTCCTCCGCCGCCGCCCCAGGCCGCGCGCCCACCGGAACCTGCGCCTCCCCCGCCCAAGCAGCCCGACATCGCGCTCGAACGCGAGAAGAAGCTCAAGGAGCAGAAGGAGCGCGAGCGCGAAGAAGAACAGGCCCGGCAGCAACAGCAGAAAAAGCTCGAAGCCGCCCGCAAGGCCGCGCAGGAAAAGAAGGAACAGGAAGCGAAAGAGCGCGAGCGCGCCGAAGAAGAGGCCGAGCGCAAGAAGGAACAGCAGCAGAAGCTGGCCGAGGCGAAGAAGAAGCAGGAAGCCGAAGCGGCCAAGAAGAAAGAGGCCGAAGCGAAGGCTGCCGCCGTCGCCGCGGCCGACCGCGCGGCCACGCTCAAGCGCATGCAGGCCCTGGCCGGCACCGGCGGCGAAGGCAATGCCGCACGCTCCTCGGGTCCGTCGGGCAGCTACGGCGGCAAGGTCGCCGCGGCGGTGCGGCCCAATGTGGTGTTCCCCGAGGCGGATCTGGTCAGCGGCAATCCGGGCGCAGAGTTCGACGTGCGACTTGCGCCCGACGGCACCATCGTCGGCACGCCCGCGCTGGTCAAGACCAGCGGCCTCCCCAACTGGGACGAGGCCGCCCTGCGCGCGCTGCAGAAGACCGAGAAGCTGCCGCGCGACATCGACGGCACCGTGCCGCCGCGCCTGATCGTGACGCTGCGTCCGAAGCGCTGATACCGCTCAGGACGCTTCGTCCTTCGCGATCGTTCGCGGCCTTCGCGGCCTTCGCGGCCTTCGCGTTCAGGTGTCCGACCCCGCCCTATTCGTACACCACCGCAGCCTTGCCCGCCTCGGCCTGCGCCATCCAGCTCGCCAGCGCCGCATCGGTCGGGAAGAACTTCGCCCGCTCGCCCAGCTGCAGTTCCACTTGCGCGCCGCCGCGCGCCATCGATAGCCGCACCGGCAAGCCCTGCAGCAGTTCGCCGTGCTCGCTCTGCTCGGTGCGCGGCGGGAACTCGCGCACCAGGCGCGCGATGTCGGGTGCCTTGCCATTGACCGCCACCCGCAGGAACTTGCCGAAGCGGCAGCGGGCGCTGGCGAGGTCCCACACCTGCTGCACCTGGAAGCGCGCCTCGAAGCCGCCGCGGCCCGGCTGCAGGCGCCCGCTCACGATCACCAGCTCGTCGTCTTTCAGCGTGTTGCGGTTGTTGTTGATCAGCGCCTCGTCGGCGGTGGCCTCGATGGAGGCGGACTTGTCGTCCAGCTTGAAGATCGCCAGCCGGCCGCGCTGGCCGTTGATCACGCGCATGTCGCTCACGATGCCCGCGATGACCTGCTGCTCGCGGCTGTCGATCAGGTCGTCGATCTGGCGCTTGCAGAAGCGCCGCACCTCGTGCGCCACCTCGTCGAAAAGGTGGCCGGAGAGGTAAAAGCCGATGGCTGTCTTCTCCAGCGTCAGGCGCTCCTTCACGCCCCAGGGCGTGGCATCGACCAGCTCGGGCTCCTGCGTCGCCGAGCCGTGCTCGAAGTCACCGAAGATATCGGCCTGCGCCGCATTGGCCTCGGTGGCGCTCGCGAATTCGAAGGCGCGATCGATGGAGGCGACCAGCGATGCACGGTTCTGCTGCAGGGCATCGAAGGCGCCGGCCTTGATCAGCGCCTCCACCGTTCGCTTGTTGATGCGCTGGCGGTCCACCCGCACGCAGAAGTCGAACAGGCTCTTGAAGGGGCCGCCCTCCTCCCGCGCCCGCACCACCGCCTCCACCGCGAGCTGACCGGTGCCCTTGACCGCGCCCAACCCGTAGCGGATCACCTTGTCGGTGACCGGCTCGAAGCGGTAGTTGCCGCGGTTCACATCCGGCGGCTCGAAAGTCATGCCGAAGTTCTTCTGCGCGTCCTCGAACAACACCTTGAGCTTGTCGGTGTCGTCCATTTCCACGGTCATGTTGGCGCAGAAGAACTCGGCCGTGTAGTGGACCTTGAGCCATCCCGTGTGATAGGCCAGCAGCGAGTAGGCAGCGGCGTGCGACTTGTTGAAGCCGTAGCCCGCGAACTTCTCCATCAAGTCGAAGATCTCGTCGGCCTTGTCCTGGCTGATGCCGTTCTTGGCTGCACCGGCACGGAACGTCAAGCGGTGCTCGGCCATCTCCTCGGCCTTCTTCTTGCCCATCGCGCGGCGCAGCAGGTCGGCGCCACCGAGCGAGTAGCCGCCCAGGATCTGCGCGGTCTGCATCACCTGCTCCTGGTAGACCATGATCCCGTAGGTCTCGGAGAGCATTTCTTCCACCAGCGGGTGCGGGTACTCCACCGGCTCGCGACCGTGCTTGCGCGCGACGAAGCTGGGGATCAGGTCCATCGGGCCCGGGCGGTACAGCGCGTTCAGCGCGATCAGATCTTCCAGTCGCGTCGGCCGCGCGTCCTTCAGCATGCCCTGCATGCCGCGCGATTCGAACTGGAACACCGCCTCGGTCTTTCCCTCGGAGAAGAGCTTGTAGGTGGCCGTGTCGTCGAGCCGGATGTTCTCGTAGGCGAAGTTCTCCTGGCCCTTGTGGCGCTTGACGATGAACTCCTTGGCGATCTCCAGGATGGTCAGCGTCGCCAGCCCCAGGAAGTCGAACTTGACCAGGCCGATGGCCTCGACGTCGTCCTTGTCGTACTGGCTCACGGCAGAGTCGCTGCCGGGCTGCTGGTAGAGCGGGCAGAAGTCGGTCAGCTTGCCCGGCGCGATGAGCACGCCGCCGGCGTGCATGCCGATGTTGCGCGTCATGCCTTCGAGCTTCTGCGCCAGCTCGACCAGCATGCGGACCTCTTCCTCCTTTTCGATGCGCGCCGCCAGCTGCGGCTCCATCTCGATCGCGTAGTTGTTCTTGTCGCCCTCGATCTTCGGCACCGGCGGATACTGCAGCGTGACCGACATGCCCGGCTTGTTCGGAATCAGCTTGCTGATGCCGTCGCAGAAGGTGTAGCTCATGTCCAGCACCCGACCCACGTCGCGGATGGCGGCGCGCGCGGCCATGGTGCCGAAGGTCGCGATCTGGCTCACCGCATCGCGCCCGTACTTGTCCTTCACGTAATCGATCACCCGGTCGCGGTTGCTCTGGCAGAAGTCGATGTCGAAGTCGGGCATCGAGACGCGCTCCGGATTCAGGAAGCGCTCGAACAGCAGCTTGTATTCCAACGGGTCCAGGTCGGTGATCTTCAGCGCATACGCCACCAGCGAGCCGGCGCCCGAGCCCCGGCCCGGTCCCACCGGGCAGCCGTTCTTCTTGGCCCAATTGATGAAGTCGCCCACGATCAGGAAGTAGCCCGGGAAGCCCATCTTGAGGATGGTGTTGATCTCGAACTCCAGGCGTTCCACGTAGCGCGGGCGCTCCGCATCGCGCCTGGCCGCATCGGGGTACAGGTGCGCGAGGCGTTGTTCCAGGCCGTCGAAAGAAGCGTGGCGGAAGTACTCCTCGATCGGCATGCCGTTGGGCGTCGGAAAGTCGGGCAGCCTCGGCTTGCCCAGCGTGAGCGTGAGGTTGCAGCGCTTGGCGATCTCCACCGTGTTGGCGATGGCGCTCGGCACGTCGGCGAAGAGCTGCTCCATCTCGGCCGAGGACTTGAAGTACTGCTGCGGCGTGAAGCGGCGCACCCGGCGTGCGTTGCCGAGGATCTCTCCCTCGGAGATGCACACGCGTGCCTCGTGTGCCTCGAAGTCCTCGGCCGTCGCGAACTGCACCGGATGGGTCGCGACCACCGGGAGGCTCAGGCGGGCTGCCAACTGCACCGCGGCCACCACGTGCGGCTCGTCTTCCGGACGCCCGGCACGCTGCAGCTCGATGTAGAAGCGGTGCGGGAACAGGCCCGCGAGCTGCAGCGCGACCTGGGCCGCGCGCTCGGCCTGACCCTGCAGCAGCGGCGCGCCCAGCGGGCCCGCCTGCGCCCCCGACAGCGCGATCAGGCCGCCCTGGAGCTCTTCGATCCAGGCCAGCTTGCAGACCGCCTGCGCCTGGCCGCGGCCCACGTTCTGCGTCCAGGCCCGCGCCAGCAACTCGGACAGATGAAGATAGCCCTCGAAGTTCTGAACCAGCAGCACCATGCGGCTGAGCACACCGGGCTCTGCCCCCAGGCCGTCGACGAAGACCTCGGCGCCCAGCACCGGCTTGACGCCCTTGCCGCGCGCTTCCTTGTAGAACTTGACGCCGCCGAAGAGGTTGTTGAGGTCGGTGATCGCCAACGCGGGCTGCTTGTCGGTGGCGGCCGCCTTGACGGCTTCGTCGATTCGGTTGGTGCCGTCGACGACGGAAAACTCGGTGTGCAGGCGCAGGTGAACGAACATGGGCTCGATTGTAGAAAGCCGCTCTCCCACCCTGTGAGTTCAATCCCTACAATCCGCCCCCGTGCAAGAGATTTTGAATATCGCGGCCTACAAGTTCGTGCCGATCGAAGACAGTGCGACGCTGCGCGAGGCCCTGCGCACGCGCACCCATGCGCTCGCGCTCAAGGGCACCATCCTGCTGGCGCCGGAGGGCATCAACCTGTTCGTCGCCGGCACCGAAGCTGCGGTGGAGTCCTTCCTCGATGGGCTGCGCGCGGATGCGCGCTTCGCTGACCTCGAAGCCAAGAAGAGCTGGTCCGCGGCCCAGCCTTTCCGCCGCATGCTGGTCAAGCTGAAGCGAGAGATCATCCGCATGGACCACCCCGCCATCCAGCCCGCCGACGGCCGCGCCCCCAGCATCGACGCGGCCACGCTCAAGCGCTGGCTGGACCAGGGCCATGACGATGCGGGCAAGTCGATCGCGCTGCTCGACACGCGCAACGCCTTCGAGGTCGACCACGGCAGCTTCGAAGGCGCCATCGACTGGCGCATCCGCAAGTTCACCGAATTTCCGAAGGCCTTGCGCTCGCACCGCGAGCAGCTTGCAGGCAAGACGGTGGTGAGCTTCTGCACCGGGGGCATTCGCTGTGAGAAGGCCGCGATCCTGATGCGCGAGGAAGGCCTGGCCGACGTGCTTCAGCTCGAGGGCGGCATCCTCAAGTATTTCGAGGAGGTCGGCGGAGCGCACTACCGCGGCGAGTGCTTCGTGTTCGACGGGCGCGAGACCCTCGCGCCGGATCTGAGCGCGCGCTCGAACGGGGCGAGTGCGCGCGCTGCCGAGGATCCGGATCTGATGATCAAGGGGTGAGCAAGCGGGCTCCGTAAGCCCTTCGCGTTCCGGCGGTCCGCTTGCACAGCTTTCAAACCGGCGTCGTCTTCACGTCCGGCTCCTGCCCCTGCACCACGAACGGATGGCCCGGCAACGGGATGAACTCGGTTTCGCCCGGCACGTGGCCCATGCGCTGTGCGGCCCAGGCTTCGCCGGCTTCCAGGATGCGCTCGCGGCGGCTGGAGACGAAGTTCCAGGTGATGTAGCGAGGCCCGTCGAGCGGCTCGCCGCCGATGATCACGACGCGCACGGCATCGTCCGCCTCGAGCACGCCGCCCTGGCGGTCAGGCAGCGTGGCCATCTGGTGCTGCGCTACCGGCGAGCCATCGAGCCGGAGGGGGCCATCGATGGCATAGACGGCCATTTCGTCGGCCAGCGCCGGCAGTTCGAAACGTGCGCCGGCCGGCAAGGCCAGGTCGAGGTAAAGGGTCTTCGAATAGGTCTTGACCGGCGAACGCGCGCCGAAGGCCTCGCCGACCAGCACGCGTACCGGAATGCCCTGCACCTCCATGGCCGGAATCTGGTCGGCTGCGGTGTGGGAGAAGCTGGGCTCGACCTCCTCGAAGGCCTGCGGCAGCGCGGCCCAGAGCTGCAGGCCGTGGTTGACGTAGGTCGCATCGAGCAGAGGCTCGGGCTTGCGCTCCGAATGCACGATGCCGCGGCCTGCGGTCATCCAGTTGATCGCACCGGGGCGGATCTCCTGCACCACGCCCAGGCTGTCGCGGTGCATCATCGCGCCCTCGAACAGGTAGGTCACCGTGGCCAGGCCGATGTGCGGATGCGGCCGCACGTCGTGCTCCTTGCCCGGCGTTTCGGTGGCCGGGCCGAAATGGTCGAAGAAGACGAAAGGGCCGACCGAGCGGCGCCTGGCCGCGGGCAGCAGGCGGCGGACCTTGAAGCCTCCGCCCAGGTCCTTGTCATGGGGTTGCAGGAGCACTGCTTCGGTCATCGTGGTTTCTCCATGGGTTAGGCCGGCGTCGGGCCGCGTGACTTTGCCACCTCGGCCACATGCTCGCCGAAGGCGATGGCGGTCTCGAGGTCGCCCTTGCTTGTCTCGGCCGGGCTGGCATCGGTGGGGGAAGTGGTCAGCAGGCCGTTGTAGCCGCCGACGTAATTGATCGCATCGCGCCGCGCCGCCTTGTCGCTGCTCGGCTTCATGCCGATCGGCACCCACAGCCCGCCGTGCTGGCTGGCCAGGTGCCACAGGTAGGTCAGCGTCGCGTCCTTGTCGCCGTTCATGCCGGCGCTGTTGGTGAAGCCCGCGAAGAACTTGTTCTTCCAGCCCTGGACGTACCAGACCTTGGAGGAGGCATCGGCGAACTTCTTGAACTGCCAGCTCACGCCGCCCATGTAGGTGGGCGAGCCCATGATGATCGCGTCGGCCGCCGCGAGCAGTGCCCAGCCTTCGGAGGGCAGATTGCCGTCGCCGTCGATCTGCAGCAGACGGGCCTGCGCGCCATCGGCCACCGCCTGCGCAATACGCTGCGTGTGGCCGTATCCCGAATGAAAAACAACAACGATGTCGGTCATGCGGGATTATTGGCGATCGGCGATCGCCGCTGCGCTCAGCGCTTGTCGATGCTGAAGCGGCCGGCACCCAGGGCGAGGAAGGCCAGCAGCCCGCCCGCCACTGCGATGTTCTTGAAGAACATCAGCTGGTTCACATAGGCCTTGTCGGCCGGCAGGGACCAGTAGTTGTGGAAGAAGAAGCTGGCCGCGATGGTGAACAGCGCGAGCACGATGGCGGCGAAGCGCGTCTTGTAGCCCACGAGGAACATCAGGCCGACACCGAGCTCCACGACGATCGCGATGACGGCGCCCACCTGCGGCAGCGGCAGCCCGACCGAACTGATGTACCCGACGACGCCGGCGAAGCCCATGAGCTTGCCGAAGCCGGCCGGCACGAACAGCAGCGCGACCAGCACGCGGCCGATCAGCGCCAGCGTGTCCTGGGCGCTGCTGGCGGTGGCCGGTGCGGCAAGGCGGGATGCGGTGGTGGTGGTGGACATTGGTAAAGACTCCTTTGGTTGATGAATAAAAACAATAAGAACTTCAGGCTGCCAGATCGAACACGAGCACCTCGGCGTCCTTGCCGGCGCCGAGCGTGAGCTGCGATTCGTGCTCGATCAGCGCGGCATCGCCGGTCGCAAGCTTCGTGCCGTTGACCTCCAGCTCGCCCTTCACGAGATGCACGTAGCTCTTGCGCGTGGGGTCGAGTGCCAGGCCGGCCTTTTCGTCCCCGTCCAGCAGGCCGGCGTACAGCCGCGCATCGGCATGCACCAGCACCGAACCCTCGGCCCCATCGGGCGAAGCAACAAGACGCAGGCGGCCGCGCTTGTCTGCATCCGCGAAAGCCTTCTGCTCGTAGCCCGGCGCGATGCCACGCACGTTGGGCTCGATCCAGATTTGCAGAAAATGCGTAGTCTGGTCGGGCTTGTGGTTGAACTCGCTGTGCATCACGCCGCGGCCCGCGCTCATGCGCTGCACGTCACCCGGCGGTATCGACTCGACATTGCCCATGCTGTCCTTGTGCGCCAGCTCGCCCGAGAGCACGTAGCTGATGATCTCCATGTCCCGGTGGCCGTGCGTGCCGAAGCCGGCCCCTGCGGCCACGCGGTCCTCATTGATCACCCGCAGGTTGCCCCAGCCCATGTAGGCCGGGTCGTAGTACCCCGCGAAGGAAAAGCTATGGAAGGAACGCAGCCAGCCATGATCGGCATAACCACGCTCCTGGGATTTACGAACCTTCAACATCTCTGAACCTCCTGCTCCGGCGCCTTTTTGCGCGAAGCTTTCGTATGCCACGCCGTATGCGCAGCGGATAGGCTGAACTTTAGGCCCGGACCATGCCCTCGAAAGCGCCGTGATTTGATGGCATCATTCAAATTGTTTGAACGATTTCTTGCGCCATGCACAGTGCCCGCGACGTCCTCACCCCCGATGCCCTCGCGATGCTGCAGACCGTGGTCGAAGCCGGCAGCTTCGCCGCCGCCGCGCGCAGGCTCGATCTGGTCCCCAGCGCTCTCAGCTACCGTGTGCGCCAGATCGAGGACGCGCTCGACGTGCTGCTCTTCGACCGCAGCGCGCGGCAGGCGCGCCTCACCGAGGCCGGCGCCGAGCTGCTGCGCGAGGCCGCTTGGCTCCTGAACGAGATCGATGCGGTGGCCAACCGGGTCAAGCGGGTCGCCACCGGCTGGGAGCCGATGCTGACCATCGCGATCGACAGTGTGATCGCGCGCGATCCGATGCTCGACCTCGCCACGGCCTTCTTTGCCCTCGATCCGCCGACGCGCCTCAAGCTGCGCGATGAAACCCTGCTGGGCACCATCGAGGCGGTGAGCAGCGGCCTGGCCGATCTCGCGGTCGGTGCCGTGCTGGATGCATCCAGCCTGGCCTTCGGCACCACGGGCATCCGCAGCCGGCCGCTGGGCAACCTGCGCTTCGTCTACGCCGTCGCGCCGCACCATCCGCTCGCGCGCATCGAGGTCCCGCTCTCCGATGCCATGCTGCGCCAGCATCGCGCGGTGGCCGCCGCCGACTCCTCGCGCCTGGGCCCGGGCATGACGGTCAACCTCGTCAGCGGCCAGGACGTGCTCACGGTGCCTTCGACGCAGGCCAAGCTCGCCGCCCAGTTGCATGGTCTCGGCGGCGGCTTCCTGCCCGAACCCATGGCGCGGCCCTACATCGAAGCCGGCCACCTGGTCGAGCGCAAGACCGAGCGCGCGCCGCCGACGGCCACGATGCATTGCGCCTGGCGCGAGCCCACCGCGGGGCAGCCCGGGCGCGCGCTGAAATGGTGGCTCGCGCAGTTCGAGCACGAGGGCACGCGCCGGGCCCTGCTGGAACGCCATCGTGGGCGATGAGCGAGCCGGCGCGAGAGCAGCCTCGCCGGGCCGGTTAGAGTCAACCCTGCCCCGCCAACCACCGACCCGAGACAGCACCATGACGCTTCGCCCGCCCGCCGACCGCCACCGATCCTCCGCTCCGCGCCACTACGCCATCGTCGGCGCAGGCATGGCCGGCGTGGCCTGCGCCCGCACCCTGGTCCAGGCCGGGCATCGCGTCAGCGTCTTCGAGCGCGAGGCTGCGCCCGGTGGGCGCATGGCGAGCGAGTCCACGCCCTTCGGCAGCTTCGACAGCGGCACCCAGTACTTCACCGTGCGCGACCCGCGATTCGCACGCGCCCTCGAGACCGCGAACGGCTGCTGCCGTCCCTGGAGCGCCAACCTCGTGCGCGTGCTCGACGCCCATGGCCGCGTGGCCGAGGCTGCCCTGCCCGGACGGGAGCAGCACTGGGTGGCACAGCCCGGCATGGACGCGCTGGTCGCGCACTGGGCTGCGCCTCTCGGCGATGCCCTCATCACCCGCACCCGGGTGACGTCCATCGAGCCCGATGCGCTCGATGCGAAGCGCTGGCAGTTGCGCACCGAGGGCGCGGAAGATGCACAGCACGTGTATTCGGGCTTCGACGCCGTCCTGCTGGCCGTGCCCCCCGGCGGCGCCCGCGCCCTGCTCGATGGCAGCGCGCCGATGGCGATGCTGCGCGAACGGACCGAGTCCGTGCGCATCGCGCCCTGCTGGACATTGATGATCGCCTTCCCGCAGGCCAACCAGCCGACGCTCTCGCACCTGGGTCCGCAGTGGAACGCCGCGCGCAGCAACCACCATCGGGTGGCCTGGCTGGCGCGCGAGTCCTCCAAGCCGGGACGAGAACGCATCGAGCGCTGGACCCTGCAGGCCAGCCCCGCCTGGTCCAAGGAGCACCTGCGCGATGACCCCGCGCGCGTCGAGGCCAAGTTGCTGCGCGCTTTCTCCGAGATCACCGGCATCCGCGCGACGCCTTCGCATGCGCAGGCGCGCTGCTGGCCGGAGGCGCAGACGCAGGTGCCGGTCGGCGCGCCGCACCTGTGGGACGCCAAGGCCCGCCTGGGTGTGGCCGGCGACTGGTGCACGGGGCATCGCGTGGAGGATGCCTTTTTGTCCGGACTCACCCTGGCGTTGAAGGTGGCTTGAAGCGGAGGCGCGCGCCATGAACGCCATCGGGCGATTCGCGCCCTCGCCCACCGGTCCCCTGCATGCCGGTTCGCTGGTCGCGGCGCTGGCGAGTTGGCTCGACGTGCGCGCCCGCGGCTCGCAGGCGCGCTGGCTGGTGCGCATCGAGGACGCCGACACCGAGCGCTGCCTGCCCGGCATGGGCGAGCACATCCTGTCGCAGCTGGCCGATTGCTCCCTGCTGCCTGATGTGCCGCCGGTCTGGCAGACGCAGCGCGGCGCGCTCTACGCGCGCGCCCTCGAGCATCTGAAGGCCCTGCAGCTGGCCTACCCCTGCGGCTGCTCGCGCAAGGACATCGACGAGGCACTCGCCCAGCGCGGCGAGCCGCACCACCGGCACGGCGAACGCGTCTACCCGGGCACCTGCCGCGACGGCCTGCATGGCAAGCCGCCGCGGGCCTGGCGCTTCGCTGCCGAGCAATACGAAGCGGCGCGCACGTCGAAGAGGCTCTGCTGGTCCGACCGCCGGCTCGGCTGCCAGTACCAGGACGTTGCGCACGAGGTCGGCGACTTCGTGCTCAAGCGTGCCGACGGCCCCTGGGCCTACCAGCTGGCCGTCGTGGTGGACGATGCCGACCAGGGCGTGACCGACGTGGTGCGCGGCGTGGATCTCGCCGACAACACCGCGCGCCAGATCCTGCTGCAGCGCGCGCTGGGGCTGCCGCAACCGCGTTACCTGCATACGCCGCTGGTCCTCGGCAGTGATGGCGAAAAGCTGTCGAAGCAGAACGGCGCCGCACCGATCGACACCGCCACGCCCGCTGCTGCCGTGCGCGCGCTGAATGCCGCCGCGCAGGTGCTGGGCCTGCCTGCGTCGAATGCGTCGACCCCCGCAGAGGCCTTGAGCGGATGGGTCGAGGGCTGGCGCGCTCTTTACAATCCGCGCCCGTGATGACCCTGCCCGCCAATGACCCCACGCACGATGGGGACCCGTCCTCCGACGATTCCCCGCCACACCCCCTGCACCGCCGCCTGAAGAGCTTCGTCCGGCGCCCGGGCCGCACCACCGATGGCCAGGCACGCGCCTTCGCCGAGCTGGGTCCGATCTTCCTGCTGCCCTACCAGGCCGAGCCGCTGAACCTCGAGGCCGCGTTCGGCCGCGCCGCCCCCACCGTGCTGGAGATCGGCTTTGGCATGGGCGAGGCCACCGCCCACATCGCCGCGCTGAAGCCGGAGATCAATTTCCTCTGCTGCGAAGTCCACGAACCAGGCGTGGGTGCACTGCTCAAGCGCATCGGCGAGCAGCAGCTGGCCAACATCCGCATCTGCGCGCACGACGCCGTCGACGTGCTCGACCACATGCTGCGGCCCGGCATGCTGGCAGGCGTCCATGTGTTCTTCCCCGATCCCTGGCACAAGAAGCGGCACAACAAGCGCCGGTTGATTCAGCCTCCCTTGGTGCGCAAGCTGGCCGATCGGCTGGCACCGGGCGGCTACTTGCATTGCGCTACCGATTGGCAGCCCTATGCCGAGCAGATGCTGGAAGTGCTGTCGCAGGAGCCGCTGCTGCGCAACACGGCCGCGGCCTACGTGCCCAAACCGGACTACCGGCCGCTCACCAAGTTCGAGAACCGGGGCCTCAAGTTGGGCCACGGCGTGTGGGACCTCGTGTTCAGCCGCGTCTAGGCGCTGCGGGAATCGGGCACGGCGGCCCGCGCAAGTCCGGGTCGAGCGTGACTTACTACCTTCGTACAAAGGCATCGAAGTTGCTACATTTTGCGATCGATGTATCGAAAGGTTTCCATGGATCGGTCACGCAGGCTCTTGATGAGCAAGGCGGGTGCGGCGCTGCTGCTGGGCAGTGGATGGACCGGCAGCAGTCTCGCGCAGTCGCAGACCGCCCGCGCCGCGGCCCGCACCGTGATCCTCGGCCAGTCGGTCCCGCTGACCGGCGCCGCCAGCGAGATCGGCCTGGCCTTCGCGGCCGGATGCCGGCTCTATGCGACCCAGTTCAACGACGCCAATGCGGCCAGCGGCCTCCAGCTCAAGCTGGTGCAACTCGACGACGGCTATGACGCCCAGCGCGCTGCCGCCAACGCGCGCACGCTGCTGGTCGACGACAAGGCCGACCTGCTGTTCGGCTTCGTAGGCACCGCCAGCAGCGAGGCCGGCGCCAACGCCGCGGCCCAGCAGGGCACGGTGCTGTTCGCGCCCTTCGCTGCCGCGGACAACCTGCGCACGGCGGCCCATCCGAATGTGTTCCATGTGCGCCCCAGCATGGCCGACGAGGCCATCAAGATCGTGCGCCAGTGCGCGACCGTGGGGCAAAACCGCATCGCACTGGTCGGCGACGACGACGCCATGGGCCGCGCCGGCCTGGCCGCGGTCCAGCAGGCCATGGGCGAACAGAAGCTCGGCGCGATGGTGGCCAGCGTGCTGGTGCCGGCCGCCGGCGTCAAGCTCGACGCCGCGCTGGCGGACGTGCTGAAGGCCTCTCCGCAGGCAATCGTGCTGGTGTCGCTCTCGGGCACCACGGCCGAGGCCATCCGCAAGCTGCGCAAGAGCGGCTACGCCGGAAGCTTCATGGCCTTCTCGATCGTCGGCATCGACCCGCTCTACGCGACGCTGGGCAAGGACATCAGCGGCATCGTGATCTCGCAGGTCGTGCCCTCGCCGCGCTCCCCGGCGATCCCGATCGTCAAGGAATACCTCGCGGCCGTCGACAATTCGGACCAGACCTCCTCCTACGAAGGCCTCGAAGGCTTCATCGCCGCCAAGGCCGCCGGCGAGGCGGTGCGCCGCGCGGGCCGCGCCTTCACGGCGGCCAGCCTGCAGCGCGTGATGGCGAGCATGACCGACTACGACGTCGGCGGCTTTCGCATCAACCTGCGGCCGGGCCTGCGCGATCCGCAACGCACCATCGACCTGATCAGCATCACCGCGGACGGACGCGTGCTGCGGTAGCCAGCCGAACTCGGGCACGGAATCCGCGCTTGCGCTCGCGTGACGCAGGAACGTCCTACGTGACAGCCTGCCGGCCAGCGCATAGGATTTCGCGATGTCGCGGCACCCTGACCGCGTCACCCGCCATCCGGGCGCGAAGGACAACACCATGGCCGCACGTTCCATTGCCTCGCTGACGCTGAGTTTCGGGTTGGTCTCCATCCCGGTGCGCCTCTACTCGGCCACCGAAAGCGCCGCCACCGTCAGGTTCAACCTTCTCGCCAAGGACGGGTCGCGCGTCAAGCAGCAGTACGTGTCCGAGAAGGACCAGCGCGTGGTGCCGCGCTCCGAGATGGTGAAGGGCTACGAATTCGAAAAGGACCGCTTCGTGCTCTTCACGCCCGACGAGCTCAAGGCGCTCGAAGAAGGCAGCAGCCACGTCGTCGAGATCACGGCCTTCATTCCCGAAAGTGCCGTCGACCCCATCTACTATGACAAGGCGTATTTCCTGGCGCCGGACAAGCGCGGCGGCAAGCCCTACGCCCTCCTCACCGAAGCCATGCGCAAGAGCGGGCGCTGCGCCCTCGCGAAGTGGTCGTGGAAGGCAAAGCAATACGTGGTGCAGATCCGGCCCGCGGAAGATGGCCTGATCCTGCAGCAGCTTCTCTATGCCGACGAGGTGCGCTCGATGAAGGAGCTCGACATCGAGAAGGTCAGCGTCTCCCAGGCCGAGCTGCAGCTCGCGCTTCAGCTGATCGATCAGATCTCGGAAGACGCCTACGACCCGAGCCAGTACCAGGACGAGGAAAAGAAACGCGTGCTCGCGGCGATCGACGAAAAGATCGCCGGCAAGCACATCGTCGCCTCCGCCCGCGCCGAAGAAACGGGCGGCGGCGGCCAGGTCATCGACCTGATGGATGCGCTCAAGGCCAGCCTCGGCAAGAAGCCGCGCGCGGCCCCCGCCACCCCCGCCACCCCTGCCACGCCCGCCACGGGCGGCAAGACGGCCGCCAAGGCGACCCGCGAGAACGTCTCCCCGATGTTCGAGGCCGGTGCAAGAAAGACGGCCAAGCGGGCCGCCAAGAGCGACGAAACCGCCGCGACGCCCGTGCGTGCGCGGGCCAGGAAAGGGTGAGCGCCGCCCGCCCGTCCGATGGCGATCGCCCCCTCGCTCGGGCGGGGATGCGCGCAGGACACCCAGCGACAAGCCTCGGGAGCGTCGCCTCATGAGCGCTGGCGGTGCCGCTTCGCCGTACACCATTCGGCGCGTGCAGCAGATGCTCGGCATCTCGCGCCTCGCGATCCAGCGCCTCGTGAGCGCCGGCTTCGTCACGCCGACGCGCGGCGCGCGCAACGAGTTCCGCTTCAGTTTCCAGGACCTCATGCTGCTGCGCACCGCCCACGGCCTGCAGGAGGCGCAGATCCCGCCGCGCAAGATCCTCCGCTCGCTGCGCCGGTTGCGCGAGACGCTGCCGGGCGAGCTGCCGCTGACAGGCATGCGCATCACCGCCGTGGGTGCCGACGTGGCCGTGCGCGATCGCCACAGCACCTGGGAAGCGGGTTCGGGGCAACTGCTGCTGGATTTCGAGGTCGCGCCGGTCGACGGCAGCGTGGCCTTCCTGGCGCCGAGCCCGGCTCCAACGGCTGGCGATCCCGACGCGCAGCGGCTGTTCGCCCACGCAGAGACGCTGGAGCGCACCGATCCGGCAGGCGCCGAAGCGGCCTACCGCGCGCTGATCGCCGCGGTGCCCGAACACGTCGATGCCTACGTCAATCTCGGCGCGCTGCTTTGCGATCTGCAGCGCTACGAAGACGCCGTCCAGCTCCATGAAGAGGCGCTGCCCCGCTGCCCGCCATCGGCGCTGCTGTTCTTCAATCACGCGATCGCGCTCGAGGAGCTCGGGCGCCTGCGGGTCGCTGCGCTGAACTACGAGCGCAGCCTGCAGCTCGATCCGGATTTTGCCGATGCGCACTACAACCTGGGCCGCCTGCAGGAGCTGTTCGGCGATGCCCGCGGCGCACTGCGCCACCTCAATGCGTACCGGCGATTGACCCATTGAGCGCCCCGGCCAGCCGCCATGCCTGCCCGTGAAGCCGATCCCCTGGCCCGGTACTGGGCCAAGCGCGACTTCTCGAAGACTTCCGAGCCGCGCGGCCAGCGTGCCGAGGCCGCCGCGCAGGCCCTTTCCTTCGTCATCCAGAAGCACGCCGCGACCCGGCTGCACTACGACTTCCGCCTGGAGCTCGACGGCGTCCTGCTCTCCTGGGCCGTGCCGAAGGGCCCGAGCTACGACCCGACGGACAAGCGCATGGCCATCCACGTCGAGGACCATCCGCTGTCCTACGCCTCGTTCGAGGGCACCATCCCGCCCAAGCAATACGGCGCCGGCACGATCATCGTGTGGGACCGCGGCAGCTGGGAGCCGGTGGGCGATCCCCGCGAGGGGCTGGCGAAGGGCAAGCTGGTGTTTCACCTGCACGGCCAGAAGATGGCAGGCCTCTGGGAACTGGTGAAGATCGCCAAGGGCGGCGAGCGGCAGGAGCCCTGGATCCTGTTCAAGAAGCGCGATGCCTTTGCGCGGCCGAGGTCCGAGTACGACGTCGTCAGCGCGCTGCCGGACAGCGTCATCGCGAAGCCATTGAGGCCGCCTGCCGAGCGAGGTCCGGAGACTTCACCGCCTGCGAAGGCGCGGCGCGCCACGGCCCGGAAGAGCACCGCGGAAGCGCCTGTGCCCGGCGCCGTCAAGGCCGCCTTGCCGGCGCGGCTCGCGCCCCAGCTCGCCACGCTCGCCACCGGGGTGCCGGCCAGCGGCCGCTGGCTCTACGAGATCAAGTTCGACGGCTACCGGCTCCTGGCGCGCATCGACGGTGGCAAGCCGGCGCTCATTACCCGCAACGGCCACGACTGGTCGTCGAAGATGCCGGACCTGGTGCGCGAGGTCGGTGAGCTGGGGCTCAAGTCCGCTTGGCTGGACGGCGAGATCGTGGTCCTGGGCAGCGACGGCCTGCCCAGCTTCAATGCCTTGCAGAACGCGCTGGAGAGCCGGGTGGCCAAGGCCGATATCGTGTACTTCCTGTTCGACCTTCCCTTTTTCGAAGGCTACGACCTGCGCGGCGTCGAGCTCGTCGCGCGGCGCCAGCTGCTCCAGGCGCTGCTGGATGAGCGTGGCAGCGAGCACGTGCGCTACAGCGCCGACTTCGACGCCGACCCGGCATCCATCCTCGATTCGGCCGCGCGCATGAATCTCGAAGGCGTGATCGCCAAGCGCTGCGACGCCCCCTATTCGTCGCGGCGCACGGACACCTGGCTGAAGCTCAAGTGCAGGCTGCGCCAGGAATTCGTGGTCTGCGGCTATGTCGAGAACAGCGAGGACCGGAACCGCGTCGGCAGCCTGCTGCTCGGCGTCCACGATGGCCATGGCACGCTGCTGTCGGTGGGCAGCGTGGGCACCGGATGGAGCGTCGAGGAAGCGCAGCACATGAAACAGAAGCTGGCAAGGCTCGAACGGCCGCATCCGCCCTTCCCTGCCGGCGCACCCGAGGCGGGGCGATGGTCGCGGCGCACCCTCGGCAGCGAGAAGTGGGTCGAGCCGCGCCTCGTCGCGGAGGTCGAGTTCGCGGCCTGGACGCCGGACGGCCAGATCCGCCATGCCTCCTTCATCTCGCTGCGAAGCGACAAGCCGGCGGCCACAGTGATGCGCGAGAGCGCCCGGCCGTTCGCCGCCGGCGGGCCCATCCGCGCGCCAGGCAAGACGGTCATCGGCGACATCCAGGTCAGCAATGCGGACCGCGTCATCGACCCGAGCACCGGCCTCACCAAGCTGGACCTGGCGCGCTACTACGCCTCGGTGGCCGAGTGGATGCTGCCGCACGTGGCGGGCCGGCCCTGCTCCTTCGTCCGCGGCCCGGACGGCGTGGGCGGCCAGCTCTTCTTCCAGAAGCACGGGGAGAAGATCGGCATCCCCGGCGTGCGCGAACTCGACCCGGCACTGTGGCCCGGCCACCAGGCGCTGCTCGAGGTGGCGACGGCCCAGGCCCTGCTGGGCGCGGCCCAGATGAACGTCATCGAATTTCACACCTGGAATTCAAAGGCCAGGACCATCGACCGGCCCGATCGGATGGTGTTCGACCTCGACCCCGGCGAGGGCACGGCCTGGCCGCAGGTCCAGGAGGCCGCCCTGCTGGTGAGGACGCTGCTGACGGAGCTGGGCCTCGAAGCCTGGGTCAAGACGAGCGGCGGCAAGGGGATGCACGTGGTCGTGCCCATTGCCGCGCGCTACGACTACGACACCGTCAAGGCCTTTTCGCTGGCTGTCGCCCAGCACCTGGCGCTCGTCATCCCCTCGCGCTTCGTGGCTCGCAGCGGCGCGGCCAACCGGGTCGGCAAGCTCTTCGTCGACTACCTGCGCAACGGACACGGCGCAACGACCGTCGCCGCCTTCTCCGCGCGAGCCCGGCCCGGCCTGGGCGTCTCCATGCCGGTTGCCTGGGAGGACATCCCGAAGCTCAAGAGCGGGGCCCAATGGAACATCGGCACGGCGCGCGAGCACCTGTCGTTCCAGACATCCGACCCGTGGACGGGCTACTGGAAGTGCCGGCAGCCGCTCGCGGCGGCGATGAAGCTGCTCGACTTCCGCCCGAAGGCGGGTAGAGCCGCCGCATCGCCAACGAATGCCAACTTAAGTTTCCCCTAAGGCGGGGGTCAGACACTGCGTACCGGCAGCCCGTTCTTCTCCTCCCTCCTCCCTCAATCAGGGCTGTCCTTAACCCGCTTCGGCGGGTTTTTTCTTGGCCGGTCGAAAGTGCCTAGAAGCTCTCCCACTCGCCCCCGACAGGCAGCGCCGCTGCCTTGCGAGGCGCCGCGGCCATCGCGCGGCGGACGGGTGGCTTCGCGCGCGCAGCGACCTGGGGAGCCGGGCGCACCTGCACCGGAACGACCGGCGCAGGCGCGGCCGGCGCTTCGTCGTCGTCGAGCTTGAAGGTGCCCACCACCTGGGAAAGCTTGCCGGCCTGCTCCTGCATCGATTGCGCCGCGGCGGCAGCCTCTTCCACCAGCGCGGCGTTCTGCTGCGTGACCTGGTCCATCTGCGTGATCGCCTGGTTGATCTGCTCGATGCCCTGGGTCTGCTCGTGGCTCGCCGCGCTGATCTCCCCGACGATGTCGGTCACACGGCGGATGCTGCCCACGATCTCCTCCATGGTCTTGCCCGCTTCGCCCACCAGCGTGGTGCCGGCATCGACCTTGCCCACCGAATCGTCGATCAGGCCCTTGATCTCCTTGGCCGCCGCCGCGGAGCGCTGGGCCAGGTTGCGCACTTCGGAGGCCACCACCGCGAAGCCCCGGCCCTGCTCGCCGGCGCGCGCGGCTTCCACCGCCGCGTTGAGCGCGAGGATGTTGGTCTGGAAGGCAATGCCGTCGATCACGCCGATGATGTCGACGATCTTCTTCGACGAGGCGTGGATCGAGGCCATGGTGTCCACCACCTGGCTGACCACATCGCCGCCCTTGACCGCCACCTCGGAGGCCGACAGCGCCAGCTGGTTGGCCTGACGCGCGTTGTCGGCGTTCTGCTTGACGGTGGAGGTCAGCTCTTCCATCGAGGCCGCGGTCTGCTGCAACGCGCTGGCCTGCTCCTCGGTGCGCGAGGACAAGTCCTGATTGCCCGCGGCAATTTGCCCGGACGCCGTGACGATCGAATCGGTCGACTCCTTGATCCGCGTCACAACCTCGGTCAGCGTGTCCTCCATCTCGCCCATGCCCCGCAGCAGGCGGCCGAACTCGCCGCCGCGCTCGGTTTCGAATTCCTTGCTGAGGTCGCCGGCCGCCACCGTCTCGGCGATGAAGATGGCCTCGTCCAACGGGCGGACGATGCTTCTCACCAGCCCGACGGTCCACCCGATGCCGGTGGCCAGCGCAAGCAGGCCCAGGCCGAGCAGGAGCCAGCGCGCGCCGTCGACGGCCTGCTCTGTCTCTGCGGCCGTGGCTCGGGCCTGCTGGTCTTGCAGCTCGGCGAAGGCCGCAAGCTGCTTCTGCACCGCGTCCGGCGCTGCGGCACCCTGCGCGATCTGCCGGATACCGCCCTGCAGCGCCGCCTGCTGCGCGGCCCCGGCGCGTCCCTGGATCTCGGCCACCGCGCGCAGGCGCACCAGCCCCATCGTGATCGACACTGCCATCAACAGCAGGACGATCCCGAAACCCCACCCGAGGCGGGTCGCGATCTTCATGTTCCGCATGCTTGTTCCTCGACGGCCGCCGATGCGGGGCCTGATCATGAGGTCTATCGGCAAGCAACCCGCGGAACTTCAGGGCGAGATCTAGGTGTTAACCCCGGGGAGACGAATGGGCAACCGGCAATTGCGCGGGGCTAACCGTCCAGCGGCACGCCACCGCCGAAGCGGCAGACCCACTGGTCCCAGAGCTCCCGATTGACCGTGGCGAAGGGCTGCTGCCACGCCGCCAGCATTTGCAGCTGCATCTGCTGTGCCTGCATCAAGCTCTGGATGATGGCGGTCTGCCAGTCGAGGACCGGCTGGAAGCTGCCGTAAGGCGCACTCGACAGGTCGGCGGCGGAAGCGTAGGACATGGCAGGGTCTCCAAGGAATTCGAGTCATGGAAGTAGCTCGCAAGGCCGCTGCGCCTTGTGGCGGTCGAAGGGTGAAGCCTAGTGGAAGCCCTCCGGCGCTTCAAGTCGGTTCTACAAGCACGCGCTGCACCTTGCCGCTGGCGCCCCGGCATTCGCGTTCGCCGCTCTTGCAGTGAATATGCACACCTTCGGCCCCCAGGTGCTGCAGGTAGGCGGACAGCGCGAGGCGCGCGCGTCGCAGGCCGTCGACTGCCGCCTTGCCTTGCAGGCCCGTGCGCAGCAACAGCTCGCAGGGGCCCTGCTGCACGAGTTGGAAGTCGAAGAGGCCGGCGTCGTCCTCCAGGATCGTGCTCACCGCCAGCGGAGGCACGTACACGGCGCGTGCGCCCGGCCGGCCGAGACGCAGGGCATCGTCATTGCGGCCTTCCACTTCGATCACGGGCAGCGCGGAGCCGCAGGGGCAGGCATCGGGGTCCTGCCGCACGCGGTCCCCCAGGTCATAGCGGATCAGCGGCTGCACATGATTGGCGAGGTTGGTCAGCAACGAGCTGGCGCCGCGCTCGCCCGGCGGGACCGCACGCCCCTCGGCATCCACCGATTCGAGGATCGCCCAGTCGCTGTTCAGATGAAGCCGGCCGTGGCGGCATTCGCTGGCCAGGGTCAGGAATTCGGAGGCGCCGTAGTTGTCGACCACGGGGCAGCCCAGGGCCTGCTGCACGAAGCCGCGCCGCGTCGCCGACAGCTCCTCGCCGCCGGTCCATATCTCCTGCGGTACCGCATGCAGCCGGCCCGCCAGGCGCTCCTCGGCCAGCAGCAGCGCCACGCTGGGATAGGTGGCCACGACGGTGGGACGCAGGGCGTCGAGCTGTGCCGCCAGCGCCTCGGAGGACTGCAGGAAAGACACGCTGCGCAGGCTCAGCGATAGCGTCGGGTTGAGCCGCCGCAGGCGCTCGATCGAGACCGTGCTCGCGAAATGCCCGTCTGTCGCTCCGACGAAAACGAAGCGCTGGCCCAGACCCCAGGGGTTCATCAGCCGCTCCAGCGAGCGCGCCGCCGGCCGGCGCAGGTACTCGAGGGCGTCGTAGACCGCCATGGCATGGGCGTCCTGCACGAAGATGCCCGGCTCGCCGCTGCTGCCTGAGCTCTCCCAGACCACATAGCGGCCGGCGAAGGGATCGGCGATGCGGGAACGGTCGGCGGTGAAGCGGCGCAGCGCATCGAGGCGCAACGCCGGGTCGACGACCCAGTCGTCGAAGGCGTGCATCAGTTCGGCCTTGCGCACCGCCGGCAGTTCGTCCAGCTTGACGCGGGCGAGGTCGAGCCCTTGGAAGCGCCGGCGATAGAAGGCCGATCCGCGCACGGCCGCGCGCAGGAGCTCGCCCAGCCGCCTCGACTGCCGCTCGGCCAGCCCCTGCACGCCGGCATGCGCGACCGCGGCCGCATCGAGGGCGATGCGGCTCGTCAGCCATGGATCGAAGGGCGGCAGCATAAGGCGGCGAAGGGCAGAACCCGCGATGGTGGACGCAGCCGCCCGGCTTGCCAAGGAATATCAGCGCAGCGCGGCGGGCGATCGGCCACCGCGCCCGGCCTCAGCGCGCTTCGCGCCGCGCAAGGAGAACGTTGCCGCCGGTGGTGTTGAAGGAGATGGTCGGCGCGCTGAAGTCGCTTAGCGGCGCGCCCAGCCCGATTTCCCCGCTGCCATGCAGCACGCATTCGTCGCGCCGCAAGGCGATCTCGCCGCTGGCCCCGGCGGTGCCGTGGAAGCGAACCCAGGTCCCGTAGGTGCTGATGTCGACCAGCACGCAGCTGCCGTGTCGGGCCTCGATGCGCGCATGCAGCCGCGACACGCGCGGATCGTTGACCACGAACTGCGCCTCGTCCACCCGCCCGAGGTGGATGGGCAGCTCGGCGGCTCGGAACATGGAGCGCACATCGAGCCAGGCGAGTTCGATCTGCCCGAAGGAGGAGTCGACCGGGCGCGCCGATACCGCGAGCGTGGCCGGCATGGTGAGGAATTCGGTGATCTCGTCCTGCCAGTCGATGCGATGGACCACCGGCATCTCGTTCTTGCCTCGGATATTGATCGGGCCGAGGCTGCGATGCCGCACCTCGCCACCCTGCAATTGGTCGATGACCGATTCGGTGGCCCAGATCTGGCTGGGACCGGCCAGATCGCTGAGGCGAGAAGCCAGGTTGACGGCATCGCCATAGCAGTCGCCATCGACCTCCACCACCTCGCCGCTCGCGACCCCGATCTGCAACTCCATGCGCAGCGGCGCCGGCCAGGTCTGCAGTCGCTTCTGGTGGTTGCGCTGGAGCTCGAGCACGGCCCGGGTGGCGTTGAAGCCGCTGCCAAATATTGCAAACACGCCATCACCCAGCGATTTGACAACACGCCCACCGTGAGCCTCGCAGACGCCGCCGATCCACTGGATCAGCCGGGTCACGGTTTCCGTGGCCCGGGCGTTGCCCATGGCCTCGAAGACCCGCGTACTCCCGGTCAGATCAGCGAAAACGACAGTGGGATGACTGGTCATTTGTGCAGTTTTTGGTAGCTCGCCCCAAAGGATTATGGCAAGGCGAGGCTCAAACGCCCCAAGGAGGATTCAAATCCAAGCCTTCCACCGCGCCGAGCTCATCGCATTTTCATTCGGAAACAATGTTGTACAGCGAAGGAATCTTGGCAGTACAACTTACGTATCACTTCTTCGCCTGATGCTTGAAGATATTTGTGAAGTATGTTGTTTTTGAACATGAAAGTTTGCGCGGAGTCTTGTCTGGCACGATGCACAGGCTTAACGTTGTAATCCTCTGGGCTCCTGGCACCCGCCTTTGTCACATGGCCGTACTACAAAGTTTTATTCGAGTTCTGTCGTCCCCGCTCGTCAGCTTGCGCCGATCGTCGGACCGGCAGATGGGGCAGATTCGCAATGCCATGCTGTCGTTGCTGCAGACCCATGGCGGCCATTCCGCCCAGCGCGTGGCCCAGCGCGTGCGGTTTGCCGGCGACATGGAAGCGCTCTGGTACCTGCGCCAGGACGTGCTGACCGCGCTGAGCGCGGTCGACGGCGAGGTGGCCGCCCGGCGCCAGATGCGCCAGATCAACCGCCTGTTCAAGGGTGGCTTGCCCGGCGCGATGGTGCCGCGGCCGCATCACCGCATCACCACCTGAGGGCTCCTCCCCTCCGTCGAAGCCGCTGCCCCGTGCAGCGGCTTTTTCTTGGGCGCTACGGTCAGTGGGCGTGCCGGTGGCCCCACACCATGAAGACGTCGCGCCCGTCGGCCGCGACCTCGACCTGGGCCCCGACAGGCAGCAGCACCTTCGTTGGCACATGACCGAAGGGGAGCCCGGTGAGCACCGGCGCCTTGATCAGCGTGCGCAGCCGCGCGGCCACCGTCTGCATGTCGAAGCCCCGGTCGTGCGGCACCTTGCGCGCACCGGTGAAATGGCCGAGGAGCACGGCCTTCTGGCGCGCCAGCACGCCGGCATGGCGCAGCTGGTCGAGCATGCGCTCGACCCGGTACGGGTGCTCGTTCACGTCTTCCAGGAAGAGCACGCCCTTGTCGATCGCCGGAAAGTAAGGCGTGCCCAGCAGGCTCGCGAGCACGCAGAGATTGCCGCCCCACAGCGTCGCGCCATGCAGGCCGCGAAAGCCGGACAGCGATTCGGCATCGCGCTTGGGCACGCGCCATCCGCTGCCTTCTCCCTGGCCATGCAGCAGGTCGTCGAAGCAGGCTTCCATGATGTCGTCTGGGCCATCCTCGGCACCGAAGTCCTCGCCCACGGCGGGCCCCTGCCAGCTCACGGCGCCCGTCTTCGCCAGCAGCGCGCTCTGCAGCGCGGTGAAGTCGCTCAGGCCGACGAACTCGGTACCGCGCTCGATGGCCTTGGCGACTGCTTTGTAGGGGATGGCGTCGAGGATGCGCGTGAGGCCATAACCGCCGCGCGAGATCAGGGCCACGTCGGCCCGGCTGGCAGCGGCCCGGCCGATGGCCGCGAGGCGGGTGGCATCGTCGCCGGCGAAGCGCTGATGGGTGTCTAGCGCGGCCTCGTCGACCTCGACCTCGTGGCCCAGCGCCTGCAGCCTCTTCACGCCACGCCGGAAGGCCGCCTTGTCGCGCACGGCGCTCGAGGGGGAATAGATGTAGATGTGTTTCTTCTTCACGGGCCGGAGTATCCCATCGCCTCCTTCGCGAGCCGCGCCGCCTGCGCTGCGCTGGGACCGGAGACGCCCGATGGAACGGCGCCCAGGGCCCGCAATGCGGCCTCGTAGCCGCGATCGGGAAAGGGCGCGCGCCAAGCGACGGTTGCATCCTCGCCTGCATCGGTCGCTTCCATCACCCGTTGGAAACGTGCGGGCGCCGCGCTCGCAAGCAGGGAGGCAAGCGGGATCGCCCCGGCGCTGTGCACCAGCACGAGCGGCCCGGGCTGCAGCCGGTCCAGCCATTCGAGCAGCAGGTCGCGGTGCCAGCCCCACGTATGCGCCGCCTCGCGCTTGGGCTTGTCGCTGCGGCCGAAGCCGATCAGGTCCGGCACCAGCACCCGCCATCCCGGCACGCGCGCGAGATGCCGGAAAAAGTAGCTCCACTCACCGGGCCCGTGCAGGCACAGGCAGGCCGGGGATGCCGTGGCTCGCCCTTCGTCGAGGTAATGCATGCGCCAGCCGCGCTGACTCGGCAGATCGTTCACGTAGTGCGGCTCGAAGGGGTAGTCGGCCAGCGCCTCGAAGCGCTCGGCCGGGGTGCGCAGCGCATCGTCGCGCAGCGGCTCGGCCGCCTCCCGCGCCGCGCTGCGCCGCCCCTTGAAAAAGTCCTGCAGCAGGTCCTGGCAGTCGGCCGCCAGCACCCCGCCCTGTACCAACGTGCGATGGTTGAGCTCACGCTGCGCGAACAGGTCGAGCACCGAACCTGCCGCGCCTGTCTTTGGGTCCGCGGCGCCGAACACCACGCGCGACAGCCGGGCGTGAAGCATGGCGCCGGCGCACATCGCGCAAGGCTCCAGTGTCACGTAGAGCTCGCAGCCGTCGAGACGATAGTTGCCGAGCGCCGCGCCGCCGGCACGCAACGCATTCATCTCGGCATGCGCGCTGGGGTCGTGCAGTGCGACCGGGGCGTTGCGCCCGGTGGCGACCAGCCGCCCCCCCTTTACCAGCACGGCGCCGACGGGCACCTCGCCGGCCTCTGCCGCTGCACGTGCCTCGGCCAGCGCGAGGCGCATCCAGTGCTCGTCATTGGGCATCATCGGGGACCGGGCGCTGCTGCCGCATCGCGGCGTCCAGCGATTGCTGGAACTGCTGCTGGACCTGCCGGGGCTGCGACACCGGTGCGCGCCCATCGGCAGCGGCCGAGGCGCCCGCCATGCTGCCCATCTGCTTCCTGACCATCAGGCCGACGATCACGAGGGTGAGCACCAGTCCAATCAAACCGAGTGCGCGCATCGTTCAATTCTCCTGCGCGTGCGACGCATCGGTCTTCATGCCGAGCCGCTGCATCCAGACGGCCAGTGCCTGCTCGTCCGGCGTGCCCGCGCTGTAGCGCGCGTACATCGCGCCATGCGCCTCGCGGCGGTGCTGGTTGAGCTTGAGCTTGCATTGCAGCGCCGTCACCTGCAGCTCGAAGCCGACGATGCCGTTGAGCATCTTGAGCTGGAATTCCTCCCCCAGGTCGCGCCACTGCTGCACATAAGCCGGCTCGTGCTCCCCGATCAGCCGCTTCAGCAGCGCATCCTTCTCGACCGGCGTTTCGATCAGCCGTGCTTCGACCGTGCAGTGCACGGCCAGGTAGTTCCAGGTCGGCACGCGCGCCAGGTCGGGGTAGACCGACGGCGACATGTAGGCATGCGGCCCGAGAAAGGCCGCGACGGCCCTGGGCCGCGCCTGCAGGTAGCGCCACTGGGGATTGGGCTTGGCGCAATGGCCCAATAGCGCAAAGCCGCCCTCTTCGCCCCGGTCGTCCAGCACCAGCGGCAGGTGCGTGACGAAGGGAAGGCCCTCGTCGTCGGTCGAGATCAGGCTGGCGAAGGGATGGGCGCGCATCAGCTCCGCGGCGATGCCGCGATCCTGGCTATCGAAATGGAGCGGCATGTACATCGGGCGGACCTCCTCGTCGAATCCGCCCATTGTCCCCGAGGCGAGAGACCTGTTCGCATATCAAACACCGCCGGGTCACTTTGATTTGACGCAATGGCCCGGCGAAGCCCGACGCAAGCGCGGGTGTATTAACAGGCCGCGCGACAATGGCGCCGATGAGCGTTCGCAGCAGCAGATTCCCTCGCCTCGCCCTCGCCCTTCTTCTCCTCTCCCTTCTCAGCGCCTGCGCCACCCGTCAGTCTCCCGGCGGGCTGGACCCGGTGTCGCTCACGCGCATCGAGTCGCTGATCGCGCGCATGACGGTGGAGGAAAAGGTGGGCCAGCTGAGCCTCTATGCCCCTGCCGCCGTCGACACGGTGGGCAACCCGCAGGGCGCGCGCCAGAGCGAGGAGGAGCAGCTCGCGGAGATCCGCGCCGGCCGCGTGACGGGCCTCTTCAACAACGAGGGCCTCGAAGGCAAGCGCCGCGCCCAGCAGGCGGCGGTGAAGGGATCGCGCCTGGGCATCCCGCTCATCTTCGGCGCGGACATCATCCATGGCTTTCGCACCGTCTTTCCGGTGCCGCTGGCCGAAGCCGCGAGCTGGGAGCCGGCGCTGGCCGAGCGCACTGCGCACGCCTCCGCGGTCGAAGCCACGGCCGACGGCTTCCGCTGGACCTTTGCGCCGATGGTGGACATCGCGCGCGACGCACGCTGGGGCCGCGGCATCGAGGGCGCGGGCGAAGACGTCTACCTGGGCCGGCAGTTCGCCGCCGCGCGCGTGCGCGGCTTTCAGGGTCCGGAGCTCGGGCGCGCCGACGCGATGCTGGCCACCCCCAAGCACTTCGCCGGTTACGGCGCGGCCGAGGGCGGGCTGGACTACAACGCCGTCGATCTCTCGGAGCGCACGCTGCGCGAGGTGTACTTCCCGCCCTTCCGCGCGGCCATCGATGCCGGCGCGCTGTCGATCATGAGCGCCTTCAACGAGATCGGCGGCATTCCCTCCAATGCCAACCGCGCGCTGCTGACCGGCGTGCTGCGCGACGAATGGGACTACCAGGGCTTCGTGGTCTCGGACTACACCGCCGACGAGGAGCTGATCGCGCACGGCTTTGCGGCCGATGGCCGCGAGGCCGCGAGGCGCGCCTTCATGGCCGGCACCGACGTCAGCATGCAGAGCGGGCTGTACATGAAGTACCTGCCCGGCCTTGTGGCATCGGGCGAGGTGCCGATGTCGCGGCTCGACGATGCCGTGCGGCGCGTGCTGCGCGTGAAGCAGCGCCTCGGACTCTTCGACCATCCCTTCCGCGGCCTCGAGGACACGCCCGGCCCGCGCTTCGACGCCGCCGCGCACCAGGGGCTCGCGCGCGAGGCGGCGGGCCGCGCGATCGTCATGCTGCGCAACGACAACGACGTGCTGCCCCTGCAGAAGTCGGGCAAGCGCATCGCCCTGATCGGGCCCTTTGCCGGCACCGAGGACCTGTTCGGCCCGTGGCGCATCTTTCCCGGCCAGCAGGCGCCCATGGGCATCGAACAGGCAGTGCGCCAATCGCTGGCCTCGCCGGACCTGCTGACGGTGGTGCGCGGCAGCAACGTCGAGACGCCCATCCCCGGCGGCATCGATGCGGCGGTCGCGGCTGCGCGCGAGGCCGACGTGGTGCTGCTGTCCATCGGCGAGAACGAGCAGATGTCGGGCGAGGCGCGCTCGCGCAGCGACATCGAGATTCCCGACGCGCAGCAGGCGCTGGCCGAGGCCGTGGCCGCCACCGGCAAGCCGGTGGTGGTGTTGCTGCGCAATGGCCGCGCGCTGGCGCTGCGCGGCGCAGTGCGCAACGCGCGAGCGATCCTGGTCACCTGGTTCCTCGGTTCGCAGACCGGGCCCGCCATCGCCGACGTGCTCTTCGGCGACATCAATCCCTCCGGCCGGCTGCCAGTGAGCTTTCCGCAGACGCCCGGCCAGGTGCCCTACTACTACGCCCACAAGCGCACGGGCCGGCCGCAGCTTGCCGACGCGCCGGCCACCTTCTACAAGGCGCGCTACCTGGACGCGACCAACGACCCGGCCTTCGCCTTCGGCCAGGGCCTCGGCTATGCGCGAGTGCGCTACGACGCGCTCGAGATCAGTCCCGCACGCATGGACTGGAATGGCAAGACGACCGTGCGCGCGCGCATCACCAATACCGGCCAGCGCGACGCCGAGGAGGTGGCGCAGCTCTACATCGGCAACCGGGCGGCCAGCGTCACGCGGCCGGTGCGCGAGCTCAAGGGGTTCCGCAAGCTGCGCATTCCCGCGGGGCAGACGGCCACGGTCGAATTCACGCTCACGCGCGCCGACCTGACGTTCATCGGGCAGCAAATGACGCCGACCGTGGAGCCGGGCCAGTTCGATCTTTGGGTCGGGCCTTCGGCGACCGGCGGGTTGCGCACCAGCATGACGCTGGCGCCGGGCGACTGAGCGCGCCTGCTTGCGCGGTGCGCCTGTTGCCGCGGGCAGTGGGTCGGCGTGCGCTGGAAGGCGATCACGCGATTCGCCTTCCAGCTCAGCGGAGTCAGGATGTCAGCACCAGCGCCTCAGCCCTTGCATCGAGAACGGAGATTTCGGCTACCTGATAAGAGGCAGCACTGCCTTTTTCTGATTGGGTGCGCCTTGGACACCAGCTGGGAACTCAATAATTAATCTATTTTTCTCAATCTTCCCTCTTATCTCAGATTGAAAATCACATGTCTGCGGAGGACTCGATCTGAATTTATTCCCCTGCCATTCGATTCTAACCAGACAAGGAGAAGATGGAACACCTTCGAAGGCTTGAATCAATGCGTAATCCTCTTTCTCGGACTGAATGATCTGAATTCTCCATCCAGTTAAATCGCCTTCCATTTCGTGAAGCCGCACATTTGAATAGACGCGATTACCCCAATCCCGCTGCGCGCCATCTGCAGAAAAGGCAAAGAGCATCAAAACGAGAAGCCAACTGTATTTCATCTTTTGGGGTTCAGATATTGATAAGCATCCTGCTGGATGTTTATAAGACTCCCTCTCCCGGGGTTCGGTGACCCATACGGGTCTATAAAGAAATGGACGTTGTCAGGATTTGCAAAATTTCCACCCCACGACAACCCTGCGCTGGCTGCCGTTGATCGAAGAATTGCCCTTTGCTGGTCGCCTGTCAAGCCTCCGGGGATGTCCTGGAGTCTGTCGTATCTAATATCAACCGCAAGGCCAGCATTGTGAAGGCTGCTTCCGCCCGCGGGCGGATATACCGCCCCAGCGACAGGCTGTCCGGAAATGCGAAACGCGCTATTAAAATGAATGCTGACGCCCGCCGCAGCTGCCTGATCAATCCAGTCTTGTAGGGCTGTTGCCAAGCGCGGGTCCACGTATGCATCACCGTATCCTGGAAGCGCAATACGCTCCAAGGTGTAGCCGCTTCTTGTCATTGCCGCAACATGAGAACCCAAGTGCAATAGTTCATTGTTTTCCACCGCAGTGGTCGCAGACCCGGTCGCGATGTAGATGGCCCGCTCATCCCCGCCCGCAATGGCCGCCGCAATGCCGCCGAAGAGCCGCGATGCCTCGATAGTCTGTGCCGAACGGCTCGGATCGCCCGTCGGATTGACGTACTGCGCCACGAGGTGTCCCGCCACCGCACCCAGGGCGCCGGGGGCGCACCCGTCGTCGCTGCCCGTTCTCCCCGCCCCCACCGCGCACCCGACGATCGCATGCGCCACCTCGGCCGCGAAGGCGTTGAGCCGCTGGCTGCCTTGCGGGCCGCTCTCGCCGATCTCGAACGCGCCCTGCGCCGCCGCAGTATTGAGCAGCGCACTCGCCAGCCCATCGCGCAGCTCCCCTTCCAGGCTCGTGCCGTTGATCGCACTGCGCACCATCGCGCTCGCGGCCCCATCGATCAACTGCCGCTGCAGTTGGTCCGTGAACAGCGCCGAGCCATTGGTCGCATTCGCTAGAGGGGCCGGCAGCACGCCTGACGTGCCCAGCCCCTGGATGAGTTCCGCGGTGACGATCGATGTGGCGATGCTCCTGACGCCGTCGGAGCTTCCGAGCTCCTGGAGCACCCTGCCGATGTCGCCGCCATTGTTCGCGAGGCTCACGGCGGCCTGGCTGGCCATGCTGGTGATGCCCGCCTGCACGGCCGCCGTGGTTGCCGGGTAAGCGGCAGCGAAGCTCGAGCCCACCGCCGCCGTGCCCGCGCCCGCCGTCGCCACGCCCGCCACCAGGCTGACGACCGCCGCGGTCACCGGCCCCATGCCGCTCTGGTGATACGCCCATCGCTCATGCGCCTCCTTCACCCGCTGCCAGGCCGTGCTGTCGATCAACGCGGGATCGCTCGTGAGCTGGTTCACCCAGCCCATGCCCGGCTGCTGTCCCAGCGTGGCGAAGCTGTCGCGCTGGCCGATCTGGGCGTTCACCCCGCCCGCGGCCTTGATCGTCAACGCCAGGACGTTGAAGCGGCTGTACCGGCTCGTCTCGTCCGCCATGCCGCTGCCCGAGGCCGAGGCGAAGGCCGCGTCGCTGTCGTTCTCCCGGCGGCTTGCGGCTTGGGTGGTGGACTGCACCGGCAGGTTGAGCTGCCCGCCGGCCTCCATGTCCAGGCGCCTGGCGTCGGCCTCGATGGCGCCGAGCGTCATGTCGGCGCCGCTGCCGAGTCGGATATCCGCTGCATTCAGGGTGGTGCGCGACAGCGCCGTGACCCGGCTGTCGGCATCCAGGCTGTACTGGGCCATGCCCTCCTTGGAGGCGTGGTGCGTCTCGGCCGAGAGGGTGTTCTCGCCGGCGAGCAGACTCAGCTGGTTGCCGGCATCGAGGCTCAAGTTCTTACCGGCACGCAATGTGGCAGCGCGCGCGCTCAGGTCACGCCCTGCGGTCAGGCTCACGTTGCCGATGGCTCTGACGGTACTCCCCGTCTCCTGGCTCTGCGTTTCCCGGCGCGAGTTCCTGGCGCTCCAGCGGATGTCCTCGCTGCGGCCGGTGATGACCGCAGCGATGTTCATATCTCGTCCGGCGGACAGGCGCGCATCGCCCGCGCTGTCGACCTCGGCACCGATAAGGTTCACGTCGCGCCCGGCCTCGGCCAGGAGGCTGCCGCCAGGGTCGGTGACGTACAACCCCGCCACGCGGTCGACGGTGACGGCAGCCAGCTTCACGCCGCTGGCCGCATCCAGGCCCGGCAGCCCTCTGGCGCCGCTACGCGAATCGCGCGTGGTGGTCAGCACATTGAGGTCGCGACCGGCCATCAGGTCCAGACTGCTTCGGGCGTCGATCACGCCGGCGATATTGTCGAGATCGGTCCGGGCCTGGATGCCGACGTCGTCACCGTGAATGCGCCCGCCCAGATTGCTCACGTTGCCAGCGTCAATCCTCACCAGCCGGCGCCCGGCGATGGTGCCGCCGGCGTTGATCAGGTCGCCCGTGAGCCGCATGTCCAGGCTGCTGCCGGCGAGCAACGCCCCCGAACCGTCGAGGTCGTCCTCCTTCACGCGCACATAGACCTGGGGCACGAGGACCCTCTGCGTGCTGCCGTCCGGCAGCCTCACCTCCCGCTCGATCAGCCAGACGATATCGCTGGTGAGCTGCGCCATCTGCGCGTCAGTGAGCGCGATGCCCACGCGCAAATCGTATTGCCCGGCAAAGGTCGCGCCAGCGTTCATCAGCGCCGCGTACTGCGCGTCATCGTCCTGGAAGCCGTCCAGAAAGCGATGGCCGGTCAGCTGCGCCACCTGCTCGCGAATCAGGCGCTGCTCGTAGAAGCCATCGCCCAAGCGCTTCTGGGTGATGTTCGGGTCAAGCCCGAGGTTATCGAGCAAGTAATCGCTGGACAGCCACTGCCGATGGTTGGCAAAGCGCGGATCGGTCTCGACCAGGTAGCGGCTGCCCGCCTCCGGTCGGCTAGCGAACAGGCTGGCAGCAGGCAGTGTGGGGTCGGGCGCGCTGGTGCGCACGACCAGGGAGGCCCTGCTGGCAGCGACGGCAGCGCCACCGGCCGCCGAGGGCACCTGCACGATCGCGTTGGTGTGAGAGCCGGCCTGCACGGCGCCGCTGCCTTGTGCTGCCGCGCCGGTCCGGCCCACAGTCAATGTGCCGATTCCGGCACCGCTTCCCGCGACCGCCGCATAGCCCTCCTGGCGCGCCGCTGCCAGCGTGACGGTCGAATGCGTCGTGAGGTCGTAGGGTGCGATCTGGTAGAGCCGTTCGTCATCGCTGCTGGTGTGCTCCTTGATGTAGCTGTGGATCGCAATGCCGGTCTGCTCGGTCGGTGCGTCGACGGTAAGGGCCCGATTGGCGATCTGCCCGCCGGTGACGATGAGCGCGCCGCCCGCGAGGATCTGGCTCATGTCGTTGACGCCGCTGGCCACCTGGATTTTCATCGCGCCGCCGGCGAGGATCTTCGCGGGTGCGGAACTCTGCAGCACGGGCTGGGAGGAAGCGACGGTGTAGTCGTAGGCGTCGTAGAGGGAAGAGAAGCGCGGCGGCTTGGACTCGCCAGTCGGGCCGTTGACGACGCCGGTCATGGTGGTGATGAAAGCGACCGTGGCCTCGTCAAGCTTCTGGTGGGCCTGACGATAGGCCTGCCACTGGTCGTATTCGGCCTGGGTGACCGGATGGTCGAAGGGCTGGAGGATGGAGGTCGGACCCGAGGGGCCGTCCACCGTGACCGTGATGCCCTCCTGGCCGACCGTGATGTCGGGATGCTTCCGGCCGATGAAATCGGCCGGCAGGTCCTGCTCGGGAGGGGTGAGGCCGAAGGTGGCCCAGATCGTATCGGTACGCGCATACCAGGCGCCAGGCGAGGCGGTCGTCTCGCAGACAGTGGCATTGCCGCCCGTGCAGTTCTGATGGCTGCGATCCGCGCTGTTGGCGGGGCTCCGGAGGTAGTAGCTGCGAAAGCGCTCCAGCGGGTAGTCCGGCGAAGGCACCAGCAAGCGGGCGCCCGCGTTGCTGCCCGGCAGGAGCGGGTCAGAGGCGGGAATGGCCGTCCAGCTGTTCCAGCCGGTGTCGGGAAACTGGATGGTGCCGCCGGCGCCGAAAAGGACTTCGCTGTCCTTCCAGCGCTGGCTGCCGCCGGGCAGCGCGTACTCGACGATGTGCTGGCGCGTGCCGGGTTGCAGGGTCCAGGTGACGCCGCCGTTGGTGTTGTTCAGGAGGTTGGTCGTGATCTCGGCGTTGCCGGTCGCTTCGATGGTTGCGGCATGGTTGTTCAGGGTGGCGGCTACGCCAGTCGCCCGCCCGTTGGCATCCAGGCTGCCGCCGATGGCGAGATCGCCATCGCTGAAGATCAGCGCGGCGTCGCGGTTGTTGATCGCCTGGGCGCCGATGTCCAGGCGTTCGCGCGCGGCGAGGGTGGCGGCGCTGCCCAGGCCGTTGCCAGTCTCCGAGAGGTTGTTGAGGGTGCCCGCGCCGATCGAGATCCTGTCGCCGTAGATTCGGCCCGTGCCGATGTTGGTCAGCGTATTCGCGTCGATGCGCGTGACGGCGCCATCGATGATGCCGCGGTTGGTCACGGTGCCACTCGCGTTCAGGCGGGTGGTGGAGCCCCGGAGGTCGCCCGTGGCGGCGTTGTCGATGTTGCGCGCCCCGAGCAACAGGGCGTTGCCGGCGGCGAGCTTGCCCTTGTTACTGATGTCTCCATGGGTGTCGAGGCTCAAGTCGCGATTGGCGAGGGTTTCGCTGCCCGCGGCGATGACCACATTCTGCACGAGCGCGAGGTGCATGTCGCCCTGGGAGAGGAGCTTGCCGCCCAAAGTGAGCGCTCCGGCATCGACCACGAGTGCCTTGCCGGCCAGCAGCGTGCCGGCGGTGTTCTCGACGGCCAGGGTCTTGGCGGCAGGAGTCGCCGCGTTCGGGTCGGCGATGGACAGGGTGTCGCCTGCGGAGATCAGGCCCGACATGTTGTCGACGCGCCCGGTGCTGGTGATGGCTGTATCGATATCGGCGCGGATCGCGCCAGATGTATTGACGAGATGGCGTGTCGAGATTGCGACATGCCGGCCCTCGATGCCTTGGTCCGAACCCATGGTCGCGGTATTGGCCAGGCTGCCGGCGCTCACGCTCAGGGTGGTGGTGGCCGAGGAACGGACCAAGCCCCCCGTGTTGTCGACGGTCCCGGCATCGATGCGCAGATCGCCTGCCGCCTGGGTCTGGCCGCCGCGGTTGTCGTAGCCGGCGCCGTGGGTGTCGATCACCATCGCCGCGCCGGACTGGATCAGCCCGGCGTTGTTGTTCAGCACGCCGGAGGCCACATTGACGGTGGCGAATCCGGCGATCGTGCCCTGGGCGTTGGTCAGCGCCTGGCCGCGGGTGTCGATTTCCACGCGGTCGCCGAAGACCTTGCCCACCGTGTTGTCCAGGCCCCCATTGCGCAGGGACGTGGCGCCGCCGGCCTGCAGGCTGCCGCCGATGTTGGTAGTGGTTCCGTTGGTGGCGAGGTTCAGCTGGCCGTTGACCGCCGCCACCGTGCCGCCGTTGTTGTCGAAGCTGGCGGCGTTCAGCGTGGTATTGCCGTTGGCGGCGAGGGTGCCGGACCGATTGCTGGCGGCACCGGTGACGATGGCGCTCAGGTCTTCCGCGGCCGTGATACGTCCTGCATCGTTGCTGAGGCTGGCCGCATGGACGTTGATCTGCCGCGCAGAGGTGCTGCCGCCGTCCTGGTTGAAGCTGCCGGCGACATCGGCGATCAAGGCGCCGCTGCCGATGATCTCGCCGTGGGCGCCGCTGTAGCTGCCGCCCGCGATGGTGAGCGTGCCCGCGCCTGCGTGTTCGATCTTGCCGCCCGGGTTGTCGATACCGGTGGCGCGAAGCGTGAGGCCCTGGCCATTGGTGGCGATGCGTCCGCCGCTGTTGTCGATGGTGCCGCTGGTGACGAGGTTCATGGCGCCTGTGCCGGTCTGCACGATCTCGCCGCCCTGTGTGTTGGCGAGGTTGGAGACGTTCAGGTTCAACTGCCCGGCGTTGAGCTTGCCGCCCTGGTTGACGAGGCTCTGGCGGTCCTGGTTGCGAGCCGTCACGCTCAGGGTGCCGGGCGTGGCGATCGTCGCGCCGCTGGTGAGGACGTCGTCCTGCGTGGCACTCAGCGCGATGTTGGCCGCGATGGTGGCGCTCGAGGACAGATCGACGCTCGCGCCCTGCAGCGTGGCATCGCCGGCGGCGCGCAGCGTGCCGCGGAGGGCGCTCAGCGCACTGCCCGCGCTCAGGTGCGCATCTCCGCGGCTCTCGAGCTGGCCATCCTGGTTGACCAGGTCGCCCGTACTCGCGATCTGCAGGCTGGCGGCGCGCACCGTGCCGCCGGTGTTGTCGAAGCGATCGACCCGGGCGCTGAAGCTGCCGGCGACGTCGAGCGTGCCGCCCGCGTTGCTGAAGCTCGGGCCGCTCGCGGCGAGGCTGGTCGTGCTGAGTGTGCCGCCGTTGTTGTTGACCTGCGGGGTGTCGAGCTGGACGGCACCGCCCGCATAAATGTGGCCTCCCTCGTTGAGGATGCTGCCGGCGGCGGTAATGTGGCCGGGTGCGGGCACGTAGCCGGGCGATGCTGTCGCGCCCCCACTGCTGCTGCCCGTGCCGGTCGCGCTGCTCGCGCTTGTACCGGTGCCTGTGCCCGTGTCGGCATCGGCCGTCGTCGAGTCGGAGGTCCCCGTGCCCGGCTGTACGGGCGTCTCAGGCACTGGCTCGGCCCCGATCAGGCCGCCGGCGGTGTTGCTCAAGACAGGCGCGGTCAAGGTCAAGCCCACGCCGCTGCTCTGGCGCATCGTTCCGCCGCGGTTGTCGATGCCGCCGGCGCTCGCGAGCTGCAGGCTCTGCGCTTC
>NZ_JAVDRF010000006.1:0-321440 GCF_031454625.1 Variovorax soli | reverse complement strand
GTCGCCTTTTCTTTGGTTACTTTCTTTTGGCGAAGCAAAAGAAAGTGACTCGCCCGCCGGGGCGACATCCCGGCTCCAGCCTCCAAACAGCCACACCGCCAAAGCAAGCGAACGAAGTCCACACCCTCTCCTTCACCTTCTCCAAGAGCCAGAGCCAGAGGCAGAGGAAGCAAAACCGCACTCATTCCTCATCCTCCACATGCCGGCTGCTCAACGAGCGCCACCACAACACCGGAATGATCAGCGTGAAGACAAAGACTTCCTTAAAGGCACTGGCCCAGAAGGACGAAAAGGCCTCCAGCTGGCCGACGATGAGCGCCCCCACCAGCGCCAGCGGATAGCTCGCCAGGCCGCCCACGATCGCGGCCACGAAGCCCTTCAGCCCGATCAGGAAGCCGGTGTCGTAGTAGATGGTGGTGATCGGCGCAATCAGCAGCCCCGAGACCGCGCCGATCGCCGCCGCAAGGGCGAAGCTCAGGTCGCCGGAGAGGCCGGTGGGAATGCCCATCAGCCGCGCTCCCACACGGTTGATCGCAGTAGCGCGCAGCGCCTTGCCCACGATGGAGCGCTCGAAGAACAGGAACATCAGCACCACCAGCGCGGCCGTGACCGCCACCACCACCAGCGCCTGTCCGGTGATCGCGACGCCGCCCAGGTCCAGCCGCATCTCCGAGAAGGCCGGCGTGCGCGATCCTTCGGCGCCGAAGAACAGCAGCCCCAGCCCCACCAGCACGCCGTGCAGTGCCACCGAGACGATCAGCAGCGTCAGCACGGTCGCATCGGCCAGCGGCCGGTAGGCCAGCCGGTAGAGCAGCGGGCCCAGCGGCACGATGACGGCCAGCGCGGCGAGCGTCTGCGTGAACTGCGACTCGGGCCGCAGCAGCAGCACCAGCGCGCAGGCCACCAGCGGCAGCACCACGCACCAGGCCAGGGTCGAGGCCCAGTCGATGGCCGCGCCGCGCTTCCAGCGCCACAGCTCCACGACGAGCGCCGCGGCGGCCAGCACCAGCAGCAGCCACAGCGTGGCCGGCACGCGGCCGGCCTGCAGCGCCACCACCGACAAGGCGCTGAAGGCCACGAATTCCCCTTGCGGGATGAAGATGACGCGGGTCACGGAGAACACCAGCACCAAGGCCAGCGCCATGAGCCCGTAGATCGCCCCGTTGACGATACCGTCCTGCCCCAGGATCAGGGCGATTTGCATGTCCATGCAGCTACTCCGGCGCGGCGCGCGCAGGCCCCCGGCCCGCGAACGCCGTCGCACGCACGCTCAGGTTGAGGGGCTCAGTCTTGCGGCTGGTATTTCCAGGCGCCGTTCTCGATCTTCACCATCACGCGCGCGCGCTGGTCCAGGCCGAGGTGGTCGGTCGGCGACATGGTGAAGATGCCATGGGCGCCGGGGAGGTTCTTGACCTCTTCCATCGCATCGCGCAGCGCGGCGCGGAAGGCAGGCGTGCCGGGCTGCGCCTTCTTGAGCGCAACGGGAACCGCGGCGTTCATGATCAGGCCGGCATCCCAGGCATGGCCGCCGAAGGTGGACACGCTGCCCTTGCCGTAGGCCGCCTCGTAGGCGTTGACGTAGGCCAGCGCGGACTTCTTGAGCGGATGCGAATCGGGCAGCTGCGCCGCCACCAGCATCGGGCCGGCGGGCAGCAGCGTGCCTTCGACGTCCTTGCCGCCGACGCGCAGGAAGTCGGCGTTGGCGACGCCGTGCGTCTGGTAGACCTTGCCGGCATAGCCGCGCTCCTTGAGCGTCTTCTGCGGCAGCGCGGCCGGCGTGCCGGAGCCGGCGATCAGCACGGCATCGGGCTTGGCGGAGATCAGCTTGAGCGCCTGGCCCGTGACCGAGGTGTCGCTGCGCGCGTAGCGCTCGTTGGCCACGATCTTGAGCTTCCTGAGCTCGGCGGCCTTGGTGAATTCCTGGAACCAGCCTTCACCGTAGGCATCGGAAAAACCGATGAAGCCAACCGTCTTCACGCCGTTGGCCGCCATGTGCTCGGCGATCGCGAGCGACATCATGATGTCGTTCTGCGGCGTCTTGAAGACCCACTTGCGCTTGGCGTCCATGGGCTCGACGATGCGCGACGAAGCGGCCATCGAGACCATCGGCACCTTCTCCTCGGCCACCACGTCGATCATGGCCAGCGAGTTGGGCGTCACGGTCGAGCCAAGCACGATGTCGACCTTGTTCTCGCTGATCAGCTTGCGCGTGTTCGACACCGCGGCGGTGGTGTCGGAGGCGTCGTCCAGCACGATGTAGTTGACCTTCTGCCCGCCGATGGTCTTGGGCATCAGGGCAATGGTGTTCTTTTCGGGGATGCCGAGGGAGGCGGCCGGCCCGGTCGCCGACAGCGTCACGCCGACGTTGATGTCGGCGTGCGCGGCGAAAGCCATGGCGCACAGCAGTGCCACGCCGAGGCGGGTGAAAGAAGTCATGAACGGTCTCCGTTGGTTGAGAAATCGCGCGCGCTCAGCGTTCGTCGAAGGACAGCCGAACGCGCTCGGTCAGGGGATGTGCCTGGCAGGTGAGGATAAAGCCGCCCGCGACCTCATTCTTGTCGAGCGCGAAGTTGCGCTCCATCCGCACTTCCCCTTCCAAGAGTTTGGCACGGCAGGTGCCGCACACGCCCGAAGTGCAGGAGTACGGCACCTCGAGGCCGGCGGAGGATGCGGCGTCGAGGATGCTGGGCTGCCCCTTGGTGAACGGGATCTCGCGCGCCAGCCCGTCGCGCACGATGGTGATGCGCGCCGTCTCGGCATCGCCCGGCTGCGGCTCGTGCACCACCGCGCCCACGGTGCCGGTGGGCGACTGGGCCAGGCCGAAGCGCTCGATGTGGATGCGCTCCTCGGGCACGCCGGCTTCCAGCAGCGCCGCCTCGGCTTCGTCGTTCATCTGGAAGGGCCCGCAGATGTAGACATGGTCGATGCTCCCGGGCGGCACGAGGCCCTGCAGGAACTCGGCGATCTTCTCGCGGTTCATCACGCCCATGTTGATCGGCACGTCGGTGTGCTCGTCGGAGAACACGTGCTGCAGCACCAGGCGGGTCATGTAGCGGTTCTTGAGGTCCTCGATCTCCTCCTTGAACATCGTGGACTTGAGCTGCCGGTTGCCGTAGATGAGCGTGAAGCTCGACAGCGGCTCGCGCGCGAGCACCGTCTTCATGATCGAGAGGATGGGCGTGATGCCGCTGCCGCCCGCGATGCCCACGTGGTGGCGGCGCGCCTCGGGCTCGAGCGGCACGAAGAAGCGGCCTTGCGGCGCCATCACCTGCAGCGTGTCGCCGGGCTTGAGGCTGCTGTTGATCCAGTTGGAAAACAGGCCCTGCTGCACCTTGCGCACGCCCACGCGCAGCTCGCCGTCGTCCACGCCGGCGCAGATGGAATAGGAACGGCGCAGGTCCTGGCCGTCGATCTCCTTGCGCAGGGTGAGGTACTGGCCCTGGGTGAAGCCGAAGACGCCGCGCAGGTCCTCGGGCACGTCGAAGGATACGACCACCGCCTCGGCGGTATCGGGCTCGATGCTGCGCACGCGCAGCGGGTGGAAGATGACGCTCATGGCTCAGAGGGGTTTGAAGTGCTCGAAGGGCTCGCGGCAATCCAGGCAACGGTAGAGCGACTTGCAGGCGGTGGAGCCGAAGGCGGACAGCCGCTCGGTGTGATCGCTGCCGCAACGCGGGCAGGCCACCGGCGCGGCGGCCGGGCGCCGCACCAGGCGAATCGGGACCGCACCGCCGGGCAAGGCGGCCGCGCCCGGCGGCGCGATGCCGTAGTCGCGCAGCTTGCGCTTGCCTTCGTCGCTGATCCAGTCGGTGGTCCAGGCCGGCGCGCGACGCAGCGTGACGCGGGCGGGCCCCAGGCCTGCGGCCTCGATGGCATCGCACACGCTGCGCTCGATCACCTCGGTGGCCGGGCAGCCGGAGTAGGTCGGCGTGAGCACGATCTCGAGGCCCTCGGCCTGCGGCAGCACTTCGCGCACGATGCCCAGGTCGCAGACCGACAGCGCCGGCACTTCGGGGTCGAGCACCGTGCCCAGCACGTCCCAGGCGCGCGAGACGCGGGTCTCGTCGGCAAGGGCCGGGCGCTGCGCACGCATCACCACGCCCCGCCCGGATAGACGCGCTGCAGATGCTGCATCTCCGCCAGGATGTAGCCCATGTGCTCGCTGTGAACGCCGTGCTTGCCGGTGCTCATGAAGGCCGACTCGGCCGGCATGGCAAGGGTGGCTTCGTGCAGGACCGGGCCCATCTCGGCGAACCAGGCCTCCCGCAGCTCGGACCAGGCCGGGCCCAGGCCGCTGGCGCGCGCCGCTTCGTCGACGGCATCGGCAGCAAAGAGCTCGGGCACGTAGCGCCACAGCTCGGCCAGCGCGGACGCCATGCGCGAATGCGATTCGTCCGTGCCGTCGCCGAGGCGCACGACCCAGTCGGCCGCATGCTGCTGGTGGTAGCGCGCCTCCTTGACGGCCTTGGCGGCAATGGCGGCCACCTCGGCGTCGGTCGAGGACTCGAGCTTTTCCCACAGCAGCTTGAGCAAGGTCGCGACCATCGCGTTGCGCAGCACGCTGAACGCGAAGTCGCCGCGTGGCAGCTCGACGAGGGTGGCATTCAGGTAGTCGCGCTCGTCGCGCAGGAAGGCCAGCTGGTCCTCGTCGTGCGCGCGGCCCTCGATCTGGCCGGCGCGGGTCAGGAGCGCGCGCGCCTGCCCCACCAGGTCCAGCGCCATGTTGGTCATGGCGATGTCTTCCTCCAGGACGGGCCCGTGGCCGCACCACTCTCCCAGGCGCTGGGCGAGGATCAGGCAGGTATCGCCGATGCGCAGCAGGTACTGCACGGCGGGGCTGCGGTCGAGTTCGATGGAGGCTTGCATGGGCATCTGCTCACATGTGGTCGACCGACTTCGGCAATGCGTAGAAGGTCGGGTGGCGGTAGACCTTGTCTTCCGCCGGGTCGAAGAACATGTCCTTGTCGCCGGGGTCGCTGGCGACGATCTGGTCGGAGCGCACCACCCAGACGCTGACGCCTTCCTGGCGCCGCGTGTAGACGTCGCGCGCCATCTGCAGCGCCATCTTCGGATCGGGCGCGTGCAGGCTGCCGCAATGCTTGTGGTCCAGCCCGGCCTTGCTGCGCACGAACACTTCCCAAAGCGGCCACTCGCGTCCTGCGGACGGGGTCGCCTGCGGCTGGGCCGTGCTCGATCCCACGCCGACCCTCTCCTCGCCGGGGGAAGGCAATGCGCCTTGTTTGTCGCTGCTCATGCTGCCAACCTCCGCGCTTGTTCTTGCTTTGCCGCGTGGGCAAGGGCTGCTTCCCGGACCCAGGCGCCCTCTTCCCAGGCCTTGACGCGCGCGCCCAGGCGCTCGCGGTTGCAGGGCCCGTCGCCGCCGATCACGCGCCAGAACTCGGCCCAGTCGATGGCGCCATGGTCATGCGCCTGGCGCTCCTCGTTCCACTTGAGATCGGGATCGGGCAGGGTCACGCCCAGCACCTTGGCCTGCTCGACCGCGGCATCGATGAACTTCTGCCGCAGCTCGTCGTTGGTGAAGCGCTTGATGCCCCAGCGCATGGACTGCGCACTGTTGGGCGACTGGTCGTCGGGCGGGCCGAACATCATGACCGAGGGCCACCACCAGCGGTTCACCGCGTCCTGCACCATGGCCTTCTGCGCGTCGGTGCCGTGCTGCATCATGGTGAGCAGCGCCTCGTAGCCCTGGCGCTGGTGGAAGCTCTCCTCGCGGCAGATGCGGATCATGGCGCGCGCATAGGGCGCGTAGGAGCAGCGGCAGATCGGCACCTGGTTCATGATCGCCGCGCCGTCCACCAGCCAGCCGATGGTGCCCATGTCCGCCCAGGTCAGCGTCGGGTAATTGAAGATGGAGCTGTACTTGGCCTTGCCGCTGTGCAGCGCGTCCAGCATCTGGTCACGGCTGGTGCCGAGGGTCTCGGCAGCGGCGTACAGGTAGAGGCCGTGGCCGCCTTCGTCCTGCACCTTGGCCAGCAGGATGGCCTTGCGCTTCAGCGTGGGCGCGCGGCCGATCCAGTTGCCCTCGGGCAGCATGCCGACGATCTCGGAATGCGCATGCTGGCTGATCTGGCGCACCAGCGTCTTGCGGTAGTGCTCCGGCATCCAGTCCTTGGCCTCGATGAAGCCGCCGGCGTCGATGCGCTGGTCGAAGCGCTCTTCCAGCCGCATCTCCTCGGCCGAGCGCACGGCCTTGGAGCCGTCCTTGTCCTTGCCCATGGTGTCCATGGCCTGGGTGTACATGGCGTGTCCTTTCAGGTTTTGGGGCGCTCGTCGAGGACGCGCCGGGCCTTGCCCGTCAGCGTGCGCTCGAGCGTGGCGGGGGGCTGCACCACCACCGTGGTCGAGATGCCGACCAGGGTCTTGACGCGCTGCTGCACCCACTGGGCGATCTGGTCGCATTCGGCATCGGGAAGGCCGGCGGCGCCCTGCTGCAGTTCACAGCGGACTTCCACGTGGTCCAGATGGCCCTCGCGGCTGACCTTGATCAGGTACTGGCCGGAGAGCTTCTCGTGCGCGAGCACGACCTCCTCGATCTGGGTGGGGAAGACATTGACGCCGCGGATGATCAGCATGTCGTCGCTGCGCCCCACGATCTTGCCCATGCGGCGGAAGCTGCGCGAGGTCGGCGGCAGGAGGCGCGTGAGATCGCGCGTGCGATAGCGGATGATCGGCAGCGCCTCCTTGGTCAGCGAGGTGAAGACCAGTTCGCCCTCCTCGCCGTCGGGCAGCACCTCACCGGTCTCGGGGTGGATGATCTCGGGATAGAAATGGTCTTCCCAGACCACCGGGCCGTCCTTGCTCTCGATGCATTCGCTGGCCACGCCCGGGCCCATCACCTCCGACAGCCCGTAGATGTCGACCGCATCCATGCCGCCCTTGTGCTCGATCTCGCGGCGCATGGCCTCGGTCCAGGGCTCGGCGCCGAAGATGCCGACCTTGAGCGAGCTGTCGCGCGCATCCAGCCCCTGGCGCTGGAACTCCTCGATGATCACCTGCATGTAGCTGGGCGTGACCATGATGATGTCGGGCCGGAAGTCGCGGATCAGCTGCACCTGCTTCTCCGTCTGCCCGCCGGACATCGGGATCACGGTGCAGCCGGCGCGCTCCGCGCCGTAGTGCGCGCCCAGGCCGCCGGTGAAGAGGCCGTAGCCGTAGGCCACGTGCACGATGTCGCCGGCCCGCGCGCCGGCGGCGCGGATCGAGCGCGCCACGAGATTCGCCCAGTGCTCGATGTCCTGCAGGGTGTAGCCCACCACGGTGGGCTTGCCGGTGGTGCCCGAGGAGGCGTGGATGCGTGCCACCTGCGCGCGCGGCACCGCGAACATGCCGAAGGGATAGTTGTCGCGCAGGTCCTTCTTGACGGTGAAGGGAAACTTCGCGATGTCGCTCAATTGCCGGAGGTCATCGGGATGCACGCCGCCTGCGTCGAAGGCCTGGCGGTAATGCGGCACCTTGTCGTAGGCGCGCTGCAGGGTGGCCTTCAGGCGCTGCAGCTGCAGCGCGGCGATCTCGTCGCGGCTGGCGGTTTCGATGGCTTCGAGGTCGCCGGGCTCGGGGCGTTTCACGGGCATGGGGGGTCTCCTTGGATCCGAGGGCTGCTGTGCTCAGGCCGGTGCGACCGGCTTGCCCTTGAGAGTGTAGGAACGCCCCCGGAACATCGCGATGCGCTCGCCGCGCTGGTTCAGCACCTCCGTGTCGTAGACGCCCGTGCGGCCCGCCTTCGAGACCTCGACGCAGCGCGCGACCAGCCGGTCGCCCTGGCGCGCCGGCGCGAGGAAGTCGATGCCGAAGCCCGAGGCGACCGTCACCTCGTTGTAGGAATTGCAGGCATAGGCGAAAGCCGAGTCGGCCAGGGCCGAGATGAAGCCGCCGTGGCAGATGTCGTGGCCGTTGAGCATGTCCTCGCGCACGGTCATGGCGATGTCGGCGCGGCCGGGCGCGATGGCCTCGATCTCCATGCCGAGGCCGCGCACGGCGCGGTCCTTGGCGAACATGGCATCGCGCACGCGTTCGGCGGTGTGCTGGGCTTGGGTGTCGCGCATCGATCGGGTCTTTTCAGCGGTCGTTGAACTGCGGCAGGCGCTTGGCGCGGAAGGCCTCCACGCCTTCGCGGTAATCGGCGGCGGCGCCGAGCTCGCGCTGCAGCGCGGCTTCGCGCGCCAGCGCGTCAGGCAGGTCCAGCGACTGCGCTTCGGCCAGCGCCTTTCGCGTGGCCACCAGCGCGCGCAGGGGCATCGCGGCCAGGCGTTGCGCCAGGCCCTCGACGGTGAGGCTGAGCTCATCGTCCTCCACGCATTTCCAGATCAGGCCCATCTGCGCCGCCTCGGCCGCCAGCAGTTTGTCGCCGAGCAGCGCCAGCCCCAGCGCGCGCGCCTGGCCGACCAGCCGCGGCAACAGCCAGGTGCCGCCGGTGTCGGGCACCAGCCCGATCTTGGTGAAGGCCTGGATGAAGCTGGCCGAGCGCCCGGCCACCACGAGGTCGCAGGCCAGGGCCAGGTTGGCGCCAGCGCCGGCCGCGACGCCATGCACCTCCGCGATCACCGGCACCGGCATCGAGCGGATGCGCAGCACCAGGGGCGCGTACAGCGATTCGATCACGTGGCCGAGGTCCTTGGGCGCCGCGCCGGGCGTGAAGTCCGGCGCGACCAGGGGATCGGACAGGTCCTGCCCGGCGCAGAAGGCGCGACCGGCGGCACCCAGCACGACACAGCGCACGGCACTGTCGGCCGCTGCGGCGTCGAGCTCGGCCATGAGCGCGGCATGCAGCTGCGAGGTGAAACTGTTGAGCGACTCCGGCCGGTTGAGCTGGAGCGTGCGCACGGCGCCGGATTGCGTGGTGCGGACCAGGGCTTCGTTCATCGTGTGCTGGGGGTGGGTTGACGACGGGTCCGAGGAAGGCGTCTCGAATAATTGACCGACCGTTCGGTTGATTATAGGATTGCCAGTCTTACCCCCGCAAGCTTTGGTCCTCGGTGCTAACCCTGAAATCTAGCGCGGGCCGACCGCTGCGCGCTTGCCCTTCGGCGCCAATGCCGGTGGCAGCTCCACCGCCCGCACGCCGCCGAAGAACAGGTCGGAGACGATCTCGCCGATGGCCTCGTGGTCGAGTTCGCGGTTCGGCTTCATCCAGGTGAACATCCAGTTGATCATGCCGAAGAGCAGCATGGCCATCGGCTTGCCGAGCTTGCTCCCCGCCGCCTCGCCGCGCACCTCGGCGATGGTGCGCGCGAAGGCGGCGACCACGCGCCGCTCGACGCCGACGATGCGGGCCTGGTCCTCCTCGCGCAGGAAGCGCACGTCCTCGGTCAGCACGCGCTGGGCGTTCTGCGCCACCGCGTACTCGGCCACGAAGCTGCGGATCAGCGCGGCGAGCCGGGCTTCGGGCGTCGAATGCTCGCGCATCACCTGCTCCACCACCGCTTCGAGGCGCTGCACATGCTCCTCGGCGATGCGCACGGCCAGGTCGTGCTTGTCGCGCACATAGTGGTAGAGGGTGGCCTTGGACACGCCGCAAGCCGCAGCCACCTCGTTCATCGAGGTGCCCGCATAGCCGCGCTGCGCGAACAGCTGCGCGGCATTGGAAAGAATCATTTCTCGCTGGCCGTCGTAGCCAGCCGGGTCACGCACGCGAGCCATCCGGCAGCGCCCTTTCCGGTCGATGTTGTGCAAGCCCGCATGATGGCACGGGCGCTGGAATCGACGGCCTTACAACGCGCAGGTCCGAAATCCGAAGAACCCGTCGTCGCGCTCCGGCCAGGCGAAGCCGCGGCGCCGGGGGGAACGCAGGCGCGCGCGCGTAGCGACCGAGGCGCCGCGCAGCACGCGCGCCGTGCCGAAGGCGGGCTGCGGATCGAACTCGGTGCCCGCGCTCCAGGGGTCGGCACGAAAGTCCGGCCAGGGCTGCAGGGTGCCGGCGGTCCACTCGTGCACATCGGCCCAGCGGAAGCCGCGCCGCGCGGCGTGGTGAGCGGCGATTTCCCATTCGACTTCCGTCGCGAGCCGGCGCCCGGCCCAGCGCGCCCAGGCATCGGCCTCCCACCAGCTCACATGCACGGCGCTCTGGTTGCCGGCCGCGCGCATGGGGCGGCCGAAGCGCTGCTGCAGCACCGAGCCGCCGCTGCCGCGGCGCGCCGCGCCGATCTGCTCCACATGGCGCGGTCCGCGCCGCCCTTCCGTCTGCGCGGCGAGCCAGGCGAGCCCGCCAGGCAGCCACAGCGCCTCGCGGTCATAGCCGCCGTCGTCGACGAACTCCACGTACTGGCTCCAGGTCACGGGCTGGGCATCGATCTCGAACTCCGGCACCTCGAGCGTGCACTGGCCGCGCTCCTGCGCGAAGGCGAAGCCGGGCTCGTCGAAGCCGAGGGTCCAGGCGGTGGCCGGCAGCAGCAGCGGCTCGTGCTCCACCGGCGCGGGCCGCGCCTCGATGCCCAGCGGCAGGCCCAGGGTCTGCGCCATCACCACCAGCTGCTCGCCGCGCAGGTCCTCGTGGAACAGCGCCAGCCTGTAGAAGTAGAGGCCGGCATCGGTCTCGACCGCGTGCTCCAGCAGTTCCAGCGTGCTCTCCAGCGTGTCGAGCAGATAGGCCTTGGTCGAGGCGAGATCGGGGAGCTCCAGCGACCAGCGCTGCTTCGGCTCGGCCTGCGCCGGATTCCACCAGCCGTCGGCCTCCGGCTCGATGGCTGCCAGGCGCGTCGGGCGCACCGGGCAGTCGGCACCGAAGGCGCGCTGCGTGTTGCGCGCGATCCACCACTCGGCAAACCACCCGATGTGGCCGGCCAGCCAAAGCGGCGGGTCGATGCCCTGCAGCCGCGGCACGGGGAGCATCGACGAGCCCAGCGCCTGCTCGTACAGCGAGAGCAGATGCAGCGTGTGGTTGCGCGCATCGATCAGCGCCAGCGACAGCAGCTCGCGCCCCGCACGCCGCATCTCCGGCGAATCGATGGAATGGGGCAGGCCGGCTGCGCCGAAAGGCGTGCCGGACGGCGGACTCGAAGGCATGGGCAATTATGGCCAGGCTCCACGCCGCCTCTGCGCCGCCTAGGGAATACACCGCCCGGACCCCGCGGCGGTCCGGCCTCGGCCCCCCTAAAATCGCGCGTCCTCGATGCACCCGGCGCGCCGCCCACAGGCAGGCACCGCCGGTTCTTGCATATCCAGAATCCAATCTTCCATGGAAAGAGCATGAACGGCTTGCTCCGGTTTTCGCGCGGAGTCGACTGGGTCAATGCCCAGGTCGGCAAATACATCATCTGGCTCATCCTTGCGTCCACCGTCGTCAGCGGCGTCAACGCGGTGGTGCGGAAGTTGTTCAACATGAGTTCGAACGCCTTCCTCGAGGTGCAGTGGTACCTGTTCGCAGCGGCCTTCCTGGTCGCTGCCGGCTACACGCTGCTGCACCAGGAGCACGTGAAGATCGACGTGCTCTCCAGCCGGCTCTCCAAGCGCGGCCAGATCTGGGTGGACATCATCGGCTTCACCTTCTTTCTCACGCCCATCTGCCTGGCCATCCTCTGGTACGGCATTCCGTTCTTCCTGCAAGGCTGGCGTTCCGGCGAGATGTCGAACAACGCCGGCGGCCTGGTCCGCTGGCCGGTCTACGCCATGATTCCCCTGGGCTTCACCCTGCTGATGCTGCAGGGCTGGTCGGAGCTCATCAAGCGCATCGCATTCCTGCAGGGCCGCATCGAGGACCCCACCGCCAAGCGGGCCGAGAAGAGCGCCGAAGAAGAACTCGCCGAATCGATTCGCCGCCTCGCCGAGGCCGAGGCCGATGCCGGCAAGAAGGCCGACTGAGCAAGTACATCACCATGGATTTCATCACCCAGAACTACGCCCCGATCATGTTCGCGGGCCTGATCGTGTTCCTGCTGTTCGGCTTTCCGGTCGCATTCAGCCTCGGTGCCTGCGGCCTGTTCTTCGGCCTGCTCGGCATCGAGCTCGGCCTGCTGCCCGAAGCGCTCATGCAGGCGCTGCCGCTGCGGCTGTTCGGCATCATGCAGAACGACACGCTGCTGGCCATCCCCTTCTTCACTTTGATGGGGCTGATCCTGGAGCGCAGCGGCATGGCCGAGGACCTGCTCGACACCATCGGCCAGCTGTTCGGGCCGGTGCGCGGCGGCCTCGCGCTGGCGGTGATCTTCGTCGGCGCGCTGCTCGCGGCCACCACCGGCGTGGTCGCCGCCTCGGTCATCTCGATGGGGCTGATCTCGCTGCCGATCATGCTGCGCTACGGCTACGACAGGCGCCTGGCCTCGGGCGTGATCGCGGCCTCCGGCACGCTGGCGCAGATCATCCCGCCCTCGCTCGTGCTGATCATCATGGCCGACCAGCTCGGCCGCAGCGTGGGCGACATGTACAAGGGCGCCTTCGTGCCGGGATTCATGCTGACGGCGATGTATGCCGGCTACGTGATCCTGTTGGCGATCTTCAAGCCGACGTGGGTGCCGGCCCTGCCGCCGGAAGCCCGCACCTTCCGCGAGAAGGACGGCGGCAACGGCCTGCCATCCCTGCTCGTGGTCACGGTCCTGTCCACGGCGGCCGCCCTGGTGTTCGCCCAGCACATTGCCGACGTCCAAAGCTGGTGGAAGGGCGAGACGATCGAATCGGTGGCGACGGACGAGACGATCGTCGTGTCCATGTGCGTCGGCGTCCTGCTGGCCTTCCTCATTGCCGTGCTCAACCGCATCGCGGGCCTGAAGCTGCTGTCGCGCATCGCCGAGCGCGTGACCTTCGTGCTGATCCCGCCGCTGCTGCTGATCTTCCTGGTGCTGGGCACCATCTTCCTCGGGGTCGCCACGCCGACCGAAGGCGGCGCCATGGGGGCGCTCGGCGCCTTCGCCATGGCGATGGCGCGCAAGCGGCTGGACCTGGCGCTGCTCAAGCAGGCGCTCAACACCACCACCAAGCTGTCCTGCTTCGTGGTGTTCATCCTGATCGGCTCCACCATCTTCAGCCTGGTCTTCCAGGGTGTCGACGGACCGCGCTGGGTCGAGCACCTGCTGAGCGGCACGCCGGGCGGCCAGCTTGGCTTCCTGATCCTGGTCAACCTGCTGATCTTCCTGCTGGCGTTCTTCCTGGACTTCTTCGAGCTGTCGTTCATCGTCGTGCCGCTGCTGGCACCCGTGGCGCAGAAGCTCGGCATCGACCTGATCTGGTTCGGCGTGCTGCTGGCGGTCAACATGCAGACCTCGTTCATGCATCCGCCCTTCGGTTTCGCGCTGTTCTATCTGCGCAGCGTGGCGCCGACGAGCGAATACACCGACAAGCTGACGCGCAAGCGCATCCAGCCGGTCACCACCATGCAGATCTATTGGGGTGCCGTGCCGTTCGTGCTGATCCAGATCGTCATGGTCGGCCTGATCATCGCTTTCCCGGGCATCGTCTCCAGCGGCCTGGACAAGGCCGAGAAGATCGACCTCGACAAGATCGGCGCGGAGATGCAGGCCGAGATGCCGCCGCCTGAAGCGCCGGCGCCGGGCGCGGAAGGAACGGAGCCGGCGCCCGCAACGCCGAGTCCGGAGGAAGATCCCTTGAAGGCGCTGCAGGAGTCGCTCGGCCGGGACAAGCCGAAGAACTAGCGCGCCGAAAGGACGGCGCTGCGAAACAGCGCCCATGAAAAAACCCCGCAGTGCGGGGTTTTTTTTGGGGGTGCCGGACGGGCGGTCCGCTTACAGCTTCTGCGACGCCATGAAGTTGTCGAACCGGTTCTCGGCAAAGCGGAACCACAGCACCTGGTCGCGCTGGAAGGTGCGCATGTCGGCGTAGATCTTCTTCCACTCCGGGCTCTTCGCGTCGTTTTCCGCGAACACCTCCATCGACGCCTTGAACGAGGCTTCGAGCACCTGCTGCGAGAAGGGCAGCACCTTGGTCTTGGCGCCCACGAGCTGCTTGAGCGCGGTGGGGTTCACCGCGTCGTACTTGGCCAGCATGTCCATGTGCGCGAGCGCCGAAGCCGCGTCGACGATGGCCTTGTTCTCGGCAGACAGCGCGTCGTAGGCCTTCTGGTTGATGAAGAAGTCGACTTCCGGACCGCCTTCCCACCAGCCGGGGTAGTAGTAGAAGGGCGCCACCTTGTTGAAGCCCAGCTTCTGGTCGTCGTAAGGGCCGACCCATTCGGCGGCATCGAGGGTGCCCTTCTCGAGGGACTGGTAGATCTCGCCGCCCGGGATGCTCTGGGGCACCGCGCCCATCTTGATCATGACGTCGCCGATCAGGCCGCCGCCGAGGCGCATCTTCAGGCCCTTGAAGTCGGCAGGCGACTTGATCTCCTTGCGATACCAGCCGCCCATCTGGCAGCCGGTGTTGCCGCCGGCGAAGCTGATGATGTTGTACTTGGCGTAGAACTCGTTCATGAGCTTGCGGCCGTTCCCATGCTTCATCCAGGCGCTCATCTGACGCGCATTGAGGCCGAAGGGGACGGCCGAGCCCAGCGCGAAGGCGGGGTTCTTGCCGTAGAAGTAGTAGGGCACGGTGTGAGCCATTTCGACGGAGCCGTTCTGCACCCCGTCCACCACGCCGAAGGGGGGCATCAGCTCACCGCCGGCATGCACCGAAATCTCGAACTTGCCACCCGACATGGCCTTGACGGCATTCGCGAACACTTCGCCGCCGCCATAGATTGTGTCCAGCGACTTGGGAAAGCTCGAAGCCATGCGCCAGCGGACAGCGGCCTGGGCATGGACTGCGGGCGCGATGCCGGCAGCGAGGACGCCGGCAATGCCTGCGTTTTTGATGAGGGAACGACGATCCATTGAGGTTGACTCCGAGTGCTTGGAAAAAACAAGAACGCGGCTCGTGGCCGCGTTGCCGACATCGCTGTCGAGGCAGCGAGATTGTAAAAAGTGCTTACAGGGCACCGGGCCGGGTTTTCCCTGCGGGCTCGCTCGCATCGAAGCGCTCGCGTATCGATTGCTCGATCCCGGCCGCATCGAGCCCGATGCTCGCCAGCAGCTTGGCGGGATCGCCATGCTCGATGAAGCGGTCGGGCAGGCCGAGCTGCAGCACGGGGAGCTGTACGTCGGCAGCCTGCAGCGCCTCGACGACCGCACTGCCCGCGCCCCCCATCACGGCGCCTTCCTCGAGGGTCACGACGCACTCGTGCGTGGCCACGGTCTTCAGCAGCAGATCGAGATCGAGCGGCTTGACCCAGCGCATGTTGAGCACCGTGGCATCGAGCGCCTCGGCGGCCTTGAGCGCCGGATAAAGCAAGGTGCCGAAGACCACGATCGCGATGCGCCGTCCGGTGCGGCGCAGCTCGCCCTTGCCGAAAGGCAGCGCATCCAGACCCGGCAGCGTCGCGACGCCCGCGCCCGCGCCGCGCGGATAGCGCACCGCCACCGGATGGTCCTGCGCGAATGCGCTGGAGAGCAGCTGCCGGCACTCGGCCTCGTCGGCCGGGCAGGCCAGGCTCATGTTGGGAACGCAGCGGATGAAGGCAATGTCGTAGGCCCCTGCATGGGTGGCGCCATCGGCGCCCACCAGGCCGGCGCGGTCCAGCGCGAAGACCACGGGCAGGTTCTGGATCGCCACGTCGTGGATCATCTGGTCGTAGGCGCGCTGCAGGAAGGTCGAGTAGATGGCGACCACCGGCTTCAGGCCTTCGCAGGCCAGGCCCGCGGCGAAGGTGACGGCGTGCTGCTCGGCGATGCCGACGTCGTAGTAGCGCTCGGGAAAGCGCTGCTCGAATTCCACCAGCCCCGAGCCCTCGCGCATCGCCGGCGTGATGCCGACCAGCCGGCTGTCCTGCGCCGCCATGTCGCACAGCCAATGGCCGAAGACCTGCGTGAAGGTCAGCTTGGGCGCAGTCGCGGGCTTGACAAGGCCGATGGCCGGATCGAACTTGCTGGGGCCGTGGTAGGCCACCGGATCGGCCTCGGCCAGCTTGTAGCCTTGCCCCTTCTTCGTGACCACATGCAGGAACTGCGGGCCGTGCAGGTGCTTCAGGTTTTCCAGCGTGGGCACCAGCGAGTCGAGGTCGTGGCCGTCGATCGGGCCGACGTAGTTGAAGCCGAACTGCTCGAACAGCGTCGCCGGCACCACCATGCCCTTGGCGTGCTGCTCCAGGCGCTTGGCCAGCTCGAACAGCGGCGGCGCGGCGCGCAGCACGCTCTTGCCCACGTTCTTGGCCGCGGCGTAGAAGTTGCCGCTCATCAGCTGCGCGAGATAGCGGTTGAGCGCGCCGACCGGCGGGCTGATCGACATGTCGTTGTCGTTGAGGATGACCAGCAGCTTGCAGTCGTACACGCCCGCGTTGTTGAGCGCCTCGAAGGCCATGCCCGCCGTCATCGCGCCGTCGCCGATGATCGCGACCGCGTGGCGGTCTTCCCCCTTCTGCTTGGCCGCCAGCGCCATGCCGAGCGCAGCCGAGATGCTGGTGGAGGAATGCGCGGTGCCGAAGGTGTCGTACTCGCTCTCGGTGCGCTGCGGGAAGCCGGAGATGCCGCCGATCTGGCGCAGGCTCGGCATGCGCTCGCGCCGGCCGGTGAGGATCTTGTGCGGATAGGTCTGGTGCCCCACATCCCACACCAGCCGATCGTGCGGCGTGTTGAAGACGTGGTGCAGCGCCACGGTGAGCTCGACGGTGCCGAGGTTGGAGCTCAGGTGCCCGCCGGTGCGCGAGACGTTGTCGAGCACGCAGCTGCGCACCTCGTCGGCCAGCTGCTTGAGCTGGGCGCGGTCGAAGTGGCGCAGGGCGGAGGGATCGTGGATGGTGGGGAGCAGCGGGGCCATGGGGTTGTAGTTCTAGCGGTCGCGGTCCACGACCATGTAGGCCAGCGCGCGCAAGGCGCCGGTGTCGGCCAGTTCGCTGCGGTCGAGCGCTTCCAGCGCCTGCGCCAGCAGCGCACGGGCCTGCGCGCGCGCGCCGTCGAGCCCGAGCAGGGAGACGTAAGTGGGCTTGTCGCTCGCCGCGTCCTTGCCCGCGGTTTTGCCGAGGGTCTGCGAATCGGCCGTGACGTCGAGGATGTCGTCCACGACCTGGAAGGCCAGGCCGACGGCCGAGCCGTAGGCGCGCAGCGCATCGAGCGCCTGGGCATCGATCGAACCGCAGGCCGCGCCCATCTCGACGCTGCCCTGCAGCAGGGCGCCGGTCTTGAGGCGATGCATCTCGCGCAGCCGGGCCTCGTCGAGCGCGACGCCGACGCTGGCCAGGTCGATCGCCTGGCCGCCGGCCATGCCCTGGCTGCCGGCCGCGCGCGCCAGCAGGCGGCACAGGTGGGCCTGCACCGCGGGCGCGATGCCTTCGCGCTCGGGCGTGAGCAGCTCGAAGGCCAGCGCCTGCAGGGCATCGCCGGCCAGCAGCGCATCGGCCTCGCCGAACTTCACATGCACCGTGGGCTTGCCGCGGCGCAGCACATCGTTGTCCATGCACGGCAGGTCGTCGTGCACCAGCGAATAGGCATGGATCAGCTCGACCGCGCAGGCGGCGCGCAGCGCGGCCTCGGCCTGGCCGTCCACCGACTCGCAGGCGGCGAAGACCAGCAGGGGCCGCAGCCGCTTGCCGCCGTCGAGCACCGCATAGCGCATCGCGTCGCCGAGCAGCACCGGCGCATCGACGCCGACCCATTGCGACAAGGCGGCCTCGACGCGCGCGAGCAACGGTTCGCTCCAGGCCCCGAGGCGCTGCGCGTCCCAGCGCAAGGCGTCCGGGGCCGTCATGGACGAGGCGCTCATTCCCCGGCCCACGCCTTCAGGCCGTTCGCGTCGAGCACCTTGATCTGATCTTCGACGGCCTGCAGCTTCTCGCGGCAGAAGGCCAGCAGCGCCGCGCCCCGCTGATAGCTGCCGAGCAGCTGGTCGAGCGGCAGTTGCCCCGATTCGAGCTCGGCCACCAGTTGTTCGAGTTCCTGGAGCCCGGCTTCGTAGCTCGCGGGCAGCGCACCGCTGTCGGGGGCGGCGGGCGAGGAATCTGGGGAGGGAGGAGGCACCTTGGGCATTCGGCGATGGGGATGAAACAGGCCATTTTAGGGCGGGGGCACTGCGGGCCGCCCCGGGGCGGTGCCGGCCCGCCCCGCCGCGGCGCCGCACGAAGGGTAAAGCAGCGGCACGCCTATTTTTCCCGGGGTACAATCGCCCTCTCTCGCGCCGGCGCCTGCCGGCGATTTTCTTCGGGGTGTCCAGTCTCCAGCGGCACCTCTTTTCGTTCTTCCTCCCTGTGGGGAGCTTGGTCAGGTCACCCATGTCTGATTTAAGTCTTCAACTGCAGCAGGCTTCCAGCCAACTCCCGGTTTCCGCGTACTTCGACGAGGCGCTCTACGCCCGCGAACTGCAAACCCTTTTTGCCGGCGGTCCACGCTACGTGGGCCACCGCCTCGCGGTGCCCGAGCCGGGCAACTACCACGCCCTGCCGCAGGAGCAGCAGGGCCGTGCGCTGGTGCATACGCCCAAGGGCGTGGAGCTGATTTCCAACGTGTGCCGCCATCGCCAGGCGCTGATCCTGCAAGGCCGCGGCGCGCTCGATCCGCAGGCCGGCGGCGGCAACATCGTCTGCCCCCTGCACCGCTGGACCTACGCGGCGGCCGACGCGCGCACCACCGGCAAGCTGATCGGCGCGCCGCATTTCGCGCAGGACCCATGCCTGGACCTGCACAACTACCCGTTGACCGAATGGAACGGCCTGCTGTTCGAGCAGAGCCCGCAAGGTGCCGGCCGCGACGTCGCGGCCGACCTGGCCCGGCTCGGCCCGCGCGCGGACCTCGACTTCGAGGGCTATTCGCTGGACCGCGTCGAGCTGCACGAGTGCAACTACAACTGGAAGACCTTCATCGAGGTCTACCTCGAGGATTACCACGTCGGGCCCTTCCATCCCGGCCTCGGAAGCTTCGTCACCTGCGAGGACCTGCGCTGGGAGTTCGGCCATCACCACTCGGTGCAGACGGTGGGCGTGGCCAACCGCCTGGGCCGTGCCGGCAGCCCGGTCTACCAGAAGTGGCAGGAGCAGCTGCTGAAGTACCGCGAGGGCAAGCCGCCCAAGTACGGCGCGATCTGGCTCACCTACTACCCGCACGTGATGATCGAGTGGTACCCGCACGTGCTTACCGTGTCGACGCTGCACCCCATGGGACCGCAGAAGACGCTCAACATGGTCGAGTTCTTCTACCCTGAGGAGATCGTCGCCTTCGAGCGGGAGTTCGTCGAGGCGCAGCAGGCCGCCTACATGGAGACCTGCGTGGAAGACGACGAAATCGCCGAGCGCATGGACGCCGGCCGCCGCGCGCTGATGCTGCGCGGTGTCGACGAGAGCGGCCCCTATCAGAGCCCGATGGAAGACGGGATGCAGCAGTTCCACGAGTGGTACCGCCGCGAGATGAAGCCCTGAGTGCAAGCCCTCTGGATGGTGCTGGCGGCACTGATCTTCGCCACCATGGGCGTGTGCGTGAAGATCGCCTCGGACTGGTTCACGAGTGCCGAGCTGGTGTTCTATCGCGGCCTGATCGGCATGCTGTTCCTGTGGGTGCTGGCACGCCAGCGCGGCATCACGCTTTCAACGGCCTACCCGGGCATGCACGCCTGGCGCAGCCTGGTCGGCGTGTTCTCGATGGGCGCCTGGTTCTACGCCATCGCGCACTTGCCGCTGGCGACCGCCATGACGCTCAACTACATGAGCAGCGTCTGGATCGCGGCCTTCCTGGTCGGCGGCGCCCTGCTGGCCTGGGTGCCGGTGCCCGGCCGCGACGGGCGCGTGCCGCGGCCGCCGCTGCAGGGTCCGCTGGTGCTCACCGTCCTGGCGGGCTTCGGCGGCGTGGTGCTGATGCTCAAGCCCAGCATGGGCGAGAGCCAGGGCTTCCCGGGGCTGGTGGGGCTGATGTCCGGGCTGACCGCTGCCTTCGCCTACATGCAGGTGGTCGCTCTCTCGCGCGTGGGCGAGCCGGAGTCGCGCACGGTGTTCTATTTCGCGCTCGGCTCGGCCGCGGCGGGTGGCCTGGTGACGCTGCTGGGCAGCTTCACGCCCTGGGAGCGATGGACCTGGGCGCACGCGATGTGGCTGCTGCCGGTCGGCGTGCTCGCGGCCCTCGGCCAGCTGTGCATGACACGCGCCTATGCGAGCGCGAAGAGCCAAAGCGGTACGCTCGTCGTGGCCAACCTGCAGTATTCAGGCATCGTGTTTGCAGCCGTCTACAGTGTGGTGCTGTTCGGCGACCGCATCGACGCGGCCGGCTGGGCCGGCATGGTGCTGATCGTCGCCAGCGGCATCGCGGCCACCGTGCTGCGCCAGCGCTCGCTGCCCAAGGCGCCCGCAGAAGAGCATTGAGCAAAGAAGGATCGCCATGTACCAGACCCTGATCTCCGTCGAAGAACTCATGGACCTGCAGCGCGGCAATGCACCGCAAATGGTGTTCGACTGCAGCTTCGACCTGATGCAACCCGAGGCCGGCTTCGCGCAGTACCGGGCGGCGCACATTCCGGGCGCGCTCTACGCCAACCTCGACACCGACCTGAGCGCCAAGCATGGCGTGCCGGGCGCGCGAGGCGAGGTGATGGTGGCGCAGGCCGACGAGGGACCGCCGGCCTCCGGCGGCCGCCATCCGCTGCCCAGCCGCGAGCGCTTCGCGGCCTGGCTCTGCAGCATCGGCTTCGCGAACGACATGCAGGCCGTGGTCTACGACCGCAACGGCGCCAACTACTGCGGCCGGCTGTGGTGGATGCTCAAGTGGATGGGCCACGACGCCGTGGCCGTGCTGGACGGCGGCCTGCAGGCCTGGCAGGCGGCCGGCGGCAAGACGAGCGCCGGCGACGAGCCGGCGCCCTTCCAGTCGAACTTCGTGCCCGGCCGGCCGCTGGTGACGCTGGTCGACACGCGCACCGTCGCCGCGCGGCTGGAGAAAGCTGACCAGACGCTGATCGACGCGCGCGCCGCCGCGCGTTATCGCGGCGAGGTGGAACCTCTGGACCCGATCGCCGGTCACATCCCCGGGGCCCTGAACCGGCCCTTCACCGAGAACCTCGGCCCCGAGGGCAAGTTCAAGCCGGCCGCGCAGTTGCGCGCCGAGTTCGAAGCACTGCTGGCGGGGCGGAATCCCGCAACGGTCGTCCACCACTGCGGCAGCGGCGTGAGCGCCGTGCCGAACCTGCTCGCGATGCAGATCGCCGGGCTCGGGACGACCGCGCTCTATGCCGGCAGCTGGAGCGAATGGAGCAACACGCCGGGACTGCCGACCCGGCAAGGTGCGAATGCATGAATTTTCGACGCGTTCTTCCCGCGCTGGCGTTGACGGGCCTGATGGCCGCGGCGCCAATCGCCGCCATGGCGCAGGCGCGCGCGCATGTGCATGGCCAGCTCAAGCTCGACATCGCCATCGATGGCCCGACGGTCGTCATCGAGATGGAATCGCCGCTCGACAATTTCGTCGGCTATGAGCATGCGCCCAAGAGCGAGTCCGAAAAGAAGATGGCGGACGATGCCGTCGCACAGTTGCGCGCGGCCGACCAGCTCTTCAAGATCGACCCGGCCGCCAATTGCAAGCTCGGCCCGGTGGCGCTGCGTTCCGCGGCGCTCGGCCTGGGCAAGACCGAGACCGGCGCGGGCGAAGGCCATGCGGACCTCGACGGCACTTTCGCTTTCAACTGCACCAAGGCGACTGAGGCCAAGTTCATCGAGCTCGGCCTGTTCGGCGCCTTCAAGGGCCTGCGGCAGGTCGATGCCCAGATCGTCTCGCCCGACGGCCAGTTCAAGCGCACGCTGAAGCGGCCTGCCACGCGGCTGGCGTGGGGCGGCAGCAAGTGACGCTTTCGCTTTCGCGTTCGTGAGCGCAGTTCTTCGCGCAGAGGCGCTGCGCTTTGCCTGGCCGGGCGCCGCCGCGTCCTGCATCGACATCGAGCAGCTCGAGATCGAGGCCGGCGAGGCCGTCTTCCTGCACGGGCCCAGCGGCTGCGGCAAGAGCACGCTGTTGTCGCTGCTGGCGGGCGTGCTGGTGGCCGATGCCGGCCGCGTCGCGCTGCTGGGCCAGGACTGGGCCGCGCTCTCGGGCGCCGCGCGCGACCGCCAGCGCGTCGCGCATGTGGGCTACATCTTCCAGCAGTTCAACTTGCTGCCCTACCTGAGCGTGCTCGACAACGTGCTGCTGCCCTGCCGCTTCTCGGCCCGCCGCCGCGAGCAGGCCGCACGCGAAGGCGGCGCACGCGCGCAGGCTGCGCGGCTGCTCGAAGACATGGGCTTGTCGCAGGCCTTGTGGAAGCGGCAGGCGATGCAGCTCTCGGTCGGGCAGCAGCAGCGCGTGGCCGCGGCGCGCGCGTTGATCGGGCACCCCGAGGTCGTGATCGCCGACGAGCCCACCTCGGCGCTGGACGAGGACCGGCGCGAAGCCTTCCTCGACGTCCTGGTCGAGGCCTGCCGCGCGAACCGCAGCGCGCTCGTCTTCGTGAGCCACGACCAGCGCATCGCGGCACGCTTCGGGCGGCACCTGCTCTTGCCGGAGATCAACCGCGCGGCGGAGCTCGCGCAGCCATGAAGGTCCAGGAACATCGGGCTCGGCCGCACGCCAAGGAAGCAAGCATTGCGCGAAGGGCGCAAAAAAATCCGGGACAGCGAAAGACCTTCTCGATGGCTTCTTTCGCGTCCCACGCGAAACCTTCGCGTCCTTCGCGCAGGGATGTCCCGACTCCGATTCCCGCGCCATGAAAACGCTCGTCACCATCGCCTGGAAGAGCGCCTGGAACCGGCGCTTCACGCTGGCGCTCACCGTCCTGTCGATCGCACTGTCGACTTTCCTGCTGCTGGGCGTGGAACGCATCCGCACCGAGTTGCGCGAGAACTTCTCCGCATCGGTCTCGGGCACCGACCTGATCGTGGGCGCGCGCACCGGCTCGTCGCAACTGCTGCTGTACTCGGTGTTCCGCATCGGTGCCGCGACCAACAACATGCAGTGGCAGAGCGTGCAGGCGCTGGCCCAGCACCCGGGCGTCGATTGGGTGGTGCCTTTGTCGCTGGGCGATTCGCACCGCGGCTTCGCGGTGCTCGCGACCTCGCCGGACTACTTCCGGCATTTCCGCTACGGCAATCGCCAGCCGCTGCGGCTGCGCGAAGGCAAGCCCTTTGCCGAGCTCTTCGATGCGGTGGTCGGCGCCGAGGTGGCGGACCGGCTGGGCTACCACGTGGGCCAGCGCATCACGCTGGCCCATGGCAGCGGCGAGCTCAATGTGGCCGAGCACGCCGACAAGCCCTTCACCGTGGTCGGCGTGCTCGCGCGCACCGGCACGCCGGTCGACCGCACGGTGCACATCGGCCTGGAGGCGATGGAGGCCATTCATCTGGAATGGCGTGGCGGCGCGCCGCTGCCGGGCGTGCACATCCCGGCCGAGCAGGTGCGCAAGTTCGACCTCGAGCCCAAGACGGTGACGGCCGCGCTGGTCGGCCTCAAGAACCGGGCTGCGGTGTTCTCGGTGCAGCGCTGGGTCTCGACCTACCAGCCCGAGGCGCTGATGGCCATCCTGCCCGGCGTGGCCCTGGACGAGCTGTGGAGCGTGATCGGCGTCGGCGAGAACGCGCTGATGTTGATGTCAGCGCTGGTCGCGCTGGTCAGCCTCGCGGGACTGGTGTCGGTCGTGATGGCTGGCCTGAACGAACGCCGTCGCGAACTCGCGGTGCTGCGCGCGGTGGGCGCCGGCCTGCGCCATGTGCTGGCGCTGCTCGCGCTCGAAGGCGCCATCGTCACGCTGCTGGGCGTAGCGATGGGCCTGCTCGCCGCAGGGCTGGGCATCGCCCTGCTCTCGCCATGGCTGCAGGCCCGGTTCGGGCTGACACTCTCGCTGTCCGAACCTACACTCAACGAGTGGGCCCTGCTCGCCGGCCTGCTGCTCTCCGGCTGGTTGGCCAGCCTGCTGCCGGGCGTGCGCGCCTACCGGCTGTCGCTGGCCGACGGACTCTCCCCAAGGATCTAAAAATGACGCTCGTGCCCAGCCTTCGTTCGCGCTTCCTGATCGCCGTGCTGTACGGCGCGGCCGTCGCGGCCTCTGCGGCCGACCCCGCGCCGCAGTCGACCTCCGCCACCAACCCCCTGGGCGGCAAGAGCGCCGCCGCCAAGCCCGCGCCGGGGCAGCCACGGCTGATCGCCTGGGAAGAACTCGTGCCCAAGGACTGGGACCCCATGAAGGAGTTCAAGGGCATGGACCTCAGCAAGCTCCAGGACGGTGATCCGCGCGCCAACGACCTGCTGTTGAAGATGCAGGAAGTGTCGAACAACGCGCCGACCAACCCGGCGATGAACGGCGTGGAGATCAAGCTGCCCGGCTTCATCGTGCCGCTCGAAGAGAACAAGGGCGAGGTCACGGAGTTCCTGCTGGTGCCCTATTTCGGCGCTTGCATCCACACGCCGCCGCCGCCGGCCAACCAGATCGTGCATGTGCGCGCGCGGCAGGGCGCGAAGTTTCGCGCCATGGACACGGTGTGGATCACCGGCAAGCTGCAGACCCTGCGCAACGACTCGATGATGGGCGTGAGCGGCTATCACATGACGGCGGACAGCGTGACCAAGTACACCGGCGGAGCGAAGTAGCCGACGCATGCAGGATCGGCTACCGCTTTCGTCCTACGCGCCGACGCGCAACGAAGGGCCGACGCCGCAGGAAGAAACCGCGGTCCCAGGCCTATGATGGACGTGCTGCCGTCTTGTTCAAGGCGGCGTGTCCGGTACCACCTACAAGGAGCGCTCCATGTCCAACCACGTCTACAAACTCCTCGAACTCACCGGCTCCTCGCCCACCAGCAGCGACGATGCCGTGCAGCGCGCGATTGCAAAAGCCAGCGAGTCGGTGCGCAACATGCAGTGGTTCGAGGTGACGGAGACCCGCGGCCATGTGAAGGACGGCAAGGTCGCGCATTGGCAGGTGACGCTGAAGGTGGGCTTCACGCTCGAGGACTGAGGCCGGGGCCCGGCGGGCCGGTGTCTCGTCAGTCCGGGGCTTGCATGACGCGATCGAACTCCTCGTCGGCCGGCACGTTGTCGGCGTCGAGTTCGCTGGCGTCGCTCAGGTCGATGCCGGTTTCCTCGGAGAGGTCGTCAGGCGGATCGGAGTCTGCCTCGTCCACGGCTTCATCTTCAGGCAGCTCGTCGTCCTCGAGTTGTTCGTCCGATGGATCGTCGACGGGATCGACGGAACTCAGCGGGGGATCGGCGCGGTTCATGATCGGCTCCTAGGCTGTTTTGGCTCGCGTGAGGCGAGGCCCAAGTGTGAGCCTCCTCGCCCGACTTGGGTAGTGCGAGTTTGCAACCGGCCGCACGGCCTGCATGTCGGAAAGGGCCGCGTCTGCGGCTTCAGGGCGAGTGCCCGTGTTCCTCGTGGGCCGGCTCCGCACGCTCGTGCGCATGTCCGTGCTCGCTGTGCGCCAGTCGGCTCACGCCCATGACCAGCAGGAGGCCCGCAGCGAGCCAGGCGATCTGCCATGCGGTCTCGCGCGCGCTCAGTCGCTTCTGCAGTTGCGGAATCAGGTCGGCCAGCGCCACGTAGACAAAACTGCTGGAGGCCAGCACCAGGAAATAGGGCAGCCAGCCATGGAGCTGGTCGACCAGCCACCAGCCGGCCAAGCCGCCCAAGGCCGTCATGGTGCCGGCGAGCGACACCTTGACCAGCGCGGCGCGCGCATCGGGCGAGCTCTGACGCAGCACGACGAGGTCACCGATGTGGTGCGGCACTTCGTGCGCCAGCACCGCGAGCGCCGCCACCAGGCCCAGGCGCAGGTCGGCGATGAAGGCCGAGGCGATGAGGATGCCGTCGCCGAAGCAATGCACGCTGTCGCCGGTGAGCACGGCCCAGCCGCCGGCCTTGCGCGGATGGTCGTGGCCGTGCGAATGCGCATGGCCGTGAGCATGGCCGTGATGCGCTTCCTCGCCATGGTGATGCTCGTGGCCGTGGTGCCAGAGTTCGGCCTTGTCGAGCAGGAAGAAGACCACCAGGCCGCACAGCAGTACGCCGAACAGCAAGCCCGGCTCGATGCGGCTCTCGAAGGCCTCGGGCAGCAGGTGCATGAAGGCGGTCGACAACAGAGCGCCGGCCGCGAGGCTCAGCAGGTGCTGCGGATCGACGCCGCCGCCGCTGCGCACGCCCACGCGCAGCAACAGCGCGGCGATCCAGACACTTCCGATGCCGGCGACCAGGGTCGCGGCGATGATGACGAACAGGTTCATGACGGCTTCGAGAAAGAAAACAAAAAGCCGCCCATCGGGACGGCTTTCGGCGGAAAGCGGGCTCGCCTCGGTCGAACGCCGCGGATCCTGAATCGAACCAGGCAGCGCCTCCAGCCATCACCGGCCATGCCGGCGAGATCGCTCGGCCGGTCCATCGGCGTGGAAGGCGTGGCCCGCTTCGGGGTACACGACGAAACTCGAAGGCGCTGGCCGCCGGCGAACCGGTGGCCCAAGCCGCTTTCATCTTATCAACCGTGTCAAGGGGGATGCCCTGGCCCTTGCCGGCCCCAGAGGCCGGGCGTGAGCGATCAGGCGCGAATCGGCTGTGACGCTGCGCCGTAGGCGCGCGCGGCCAGCGCCGAGGCCAGCACCCGCGCCGGATCCACCAGCCGCAGCCCCGCGACCGCGGCCGAGCCCTGAAGTCCCAGCGGAATCTCGGTGCATCCCATGACGATGGCCACCGCGCCATGCCGGTCCGCCAATTGCAGCGCGACGCGGCTGAAGCACGCTTCGGCCAGGCGCAGGTCGCCGGCCTTTACGCCTTCGTAGATGCCGCGCATCAGCAGCTTGCGCTCCTCGGCCAGCGGCAGATGGCAGGCCAGGCCGGCGTCGGCCATCGCCCGCTCATACAGCCCGACCCGATAGGTGCCCTCGGTCGCCATCAGCGCCGTGTCGCGCACGCCGTCGGCGGCGAGCCGCGCCGACACTTCGCGCGCCACATGCAAGACCTCGATCTGCGGAAAGCGCTCCTGGAGCGTGGCATGCCAGGCATGGGCCGTGTTGCAGGCGATGGCCACGGTGCGGCTGCCGAGGGCCGCCAGCCGGCCCAGGGCCTGCAGCATCGGCTCCAGCGGCTGGTGCGCGCCGAGCGAGGTCGACTCGAGCGCGCCGCTGCGGTCAGGCACCGGCACCTGGGCCAGCCAGTGCTCGGGAAAGGCCTGGTCGCGCACCGGTTCGCCACGTGCGCGCATCAGCCTGGCGCAGGCCTCGACGAAGAGGCGCACGAAATCGGCACCCGCCGCCGGCCCCATGCCGCCCAGGATGCCCACGGTCTGCGACTTCAGCATCGCGGCCTTCCTGCCTGACCTTCGCTGGCGCTCAGGTCGCCGGCTTGTCGCTGGGCGATTTGATGTTGTCGCGCAGCTGCTGGCTCATCGGCAGGTTCAGCGGCACGTTCTTCGGCGGGATCGGCTGCAGGAACCACTTGTTGTACATCTTCTCGAACTCGCCGCTCTTCATCAGGCCGATGAAGGTGTCGTCGACCAGCTTCTTGAACTCCTTGTCGTCCTTGGCCAGCATGCAGGCATAGGGCTCGACCTGCAGCGCCTCGCCCACCACCTCGAACTCCGACGGATTCTTCGCATTGGCGATCAGGCCGTACAGCAGGATGTCGTCCATCGCGAAGGCCACAGCGCGGCCGCTCTCGACCAGCAGGAAAGCGTCGGCGTGGTCCTTGGCCAGCACGATGTCCATGTCGAGATTCTTTTCGGCGTTGTACTTGCGCATGACCAGCGCGTTGGTCGTCCCGGTGGTGCTGGTGACCGTCTTCTTGGCGAGGTCGGCGTAGTCCTTGATGTGGGAGGACTTCTTCACCAGCAGTCGCGTGCCGGTGTAGAAGTGGTTGATGGCGAAGCTCACGTCCTTGGCGCGCGCGCTGTTGTTGGTGGTGGAGCCGCACTCCAGGTCGATGGTGCCGTTGCTCAGCAGCGGAATGCGGTTCTGCGAGGTCACGGGCATCAGCGCCACCTCCAGGTCGGGCTTGTTGAGCTTCTTCTTGACGGCCTCGACCACCGCATTGGAAAGGTCCACTGCAAAGCCGATCGGCTTGCCCGGGCCGTCCAGATAGCTGAAGGGCACCGAGGACTCGCGGTACGCAAGCGTGATCTTGCCGGACGCGGCAATCTTGGCCAGGGTATCGGCGGCCTGCGCGCCCGTTGCAACGGCGGCGAGCGCCACGGCAACCATCAAAGCAGAAATCTTCATGCGAGCCCTTTCGGTCGGATTGGAATGTGTTGCGGAGTGTAGGAACGATTCGGGCCGTGCTCACAATTCCTTTTGCGGGCATGGCCATGATCAAAAGTTATGGTCTTCGGCACCCGGGCATGAGCTTTGGCTATGGGCTGCGCCGCTTTTGGCATTTCACGCGTGCGCGGCCACCGCCTAGAGTGGATGCACTCCAACCAAGCGACAGAAAGAAAGCGTCATGCATGTGGGTGTGCTGGGTGCCGGCATCGTGGGCCTGGCCACGGCCTGGCAGTTGAGCCGGCGAGGCTTCCAGGTGAGCGTGGTCGACCGTGCGGAACCCGGCTCCGGCGCCAGCGGCGGCAATGGTGCGCAGTTGAGCTATTCCTATGTGCAGCCGCTGGCGGACCCTTCGATCTGGAAGCAGTTGCCGAAGCTGCTCCTCTCGCCTTCTTCTCCACTCAAGCTGCGGCCGCAGCTCGATCCGCTGCAATGGCGCTGGGGCCTGGCCTTTCTCGCGGCCTGCAATGCCCGCACCTCGCGCCAGACCACGGCGCAGCTGCTCACGCTCGCCGCCGAGAGCCGCGCGGCCTTCGAGGCGATGCTGGCGGCGCTCGAACCCGATTGCGATTTCTCCGCCACCGGCAAGCTCGTGCTGTATGGCAGCGCCTCCTCTTTGGAAGCCGCGGGCCGGCAGCTCGAGCTGCAGCGCGCCATGGGCAGCGAACAGCGCCTGGTCACGCCGGAGGAATGCATCGCGATCGAGCCCGCGCTCGCCGCTTATCGCAGGCAAATCGCCGGCGCCATCCACACGCCGAGCGAATGCGCGGCCGACTGCCTCAAGCTCTGCGTGGCGCTCGAAGGTGCGCTGCGCGCGCGGGGCGTCCGCTTCCTGCTCGACTGCGAGGTCCAGGGCTTCGATCGGCACCACGGTCGCGATGGCCGCGTCAGGGCGGTGCTGACCAGCGCCGGCGACCTGGAGGCGGACGCCTTCGTCATGGCCCTGGGCACCGCTTCGCACCGGCTGGGACGCCGGCTCGGCGCCTACCTGCCGGTGTATCCGCTCAAGGGCTACAGCATCACGGTCGACGTGGACCCGGCGTCGGAAGGCGCGCCGCACGTGAGCGTCACCGACAGCGCCCGCAAGGTCGTCTTCGCGCGCATCGGCTCGCGGCTGCGCGTGGCGGGGATGGCGGAGCTGGTAGGGCACGATGCCAGCATTCCGGCGACGCGCATCGAGACGCTGGCCGCGGCGACGCGCGCCGTGTTCCCGCAGGCCAGCCGCATGGCGGCGCTCCATCCGTGGACCGGCATGCGCCCCGCCACGCCCACGGGCGTCCCCATCATCGGCCGCCTGCCCCGCGCACCGCGCAACATGCTGTTCAACACCGGTCACGGCGCGCTGGGCTTCACGCTGGCCTTCGGATCGGCCGAGCGCGTGGCGGCGCAATTGGCGTCCTGAGCCTTAGGCCATCTCCTCGATCGCCTCGCGCATGCAGCGCGTGATGCCGCGCACCGCCACCGAATCCGGCCGTTCGGCAAAGCGCAGCGCGCGGATCGGCACGGGGATGCGCGGCTCCAGCGCCAGCACCTCCACCTTGTCCCGATCGGCCGAACTGGCGGTGCAGCCGTCGACCAGCGCCACGCCCAGCCCGTGGTGCGCCATGGCCAGCGCCGCGTGGTAGGTCTGCACCGTCACCACGGCTTGCTGGAAACCCACACCGGCCTGCCGGCAAGCCTGGCTCAGGCTGGTGCCCACGGGGTCGCGGCTGTCCAGTCCCACCACCGGGAGCTTGACCAGATCGTGCAGCGCCGCAGCGCCGTTGCGCACCAGCGCGCGCGGCAGCATGCCCTTGGGCGCGATGCACACCATGCGGCTGTCGGCCAGCGCTTCCTGCGTCAGCGAGGGATGCACCGCCGGACTGAAGGCAAAGCCGACGTCCGCCTCCTGCCGCAGCAGCGCCGACATGATCTGCGGCGAGTGCAGCGATTCCACCGTGACCGCGATGCCCGGATGCTTCTGCCTGAAGGCCTTGAGCGCGCGCGGCAGCACCTCGTAGCTCAGCGCCAGCACCGTGAGGATGCGCAGCTCGCCCGCATCGCTGCCCGCTCGCAGGTTGGCTGCGAGGCGCTGCACTTCGTCGAGCTGCGCGAACAGGCGCTCGATGTGCGGATAGAGCGCCTGTGCCTCGGTGGTCGGCGTGAGCCGTCCCTTGGCGCGCTGGAACAGCGGAAAGCCCAGCTGGATCTCCGCGTGCTGCAGCGTGCGGCTGACCGCCGGCTGCGTGATGTTGATGAGCCTGGCCGCCGCGCTCACGCTGCCGGTGAGCATGATGGCGTTGAAGACCTCGATATGGCGCAGGCGCATCGCGTGGGGCCAGGGGCTAGTAGCCGGCGATCTTGCCGTGCGAGATGTCCATGACCATCCGTGCCGCCAGGTACAGCCGCGGCTCGATCGAATCGACCAGCACGTACTCGGCGTCCGCCGAATGCGCACCGAAGCCCTGCAGGCCGAAGCGCTCCACCACCGGCGCCTTGGTCTTCAGCGCGGCAAAGGCCGCATCGGTGCCGCCGCCGGCCACCTTGTCGTCGGCGCCCAGCTCGCGGCCCAATTCCTTGTAGACGGCCTGCGCATGCGCGGCCAGCGCGCGCGAGGCGTCGGTGGCCTCCAGCGGCGGGCGGCGCCGCTCGAAGTTCATCTCGACCTTGGCCTCGGGGATCAGCTGCTTCTTCACCCGCTCCTGCACCTGCTTCTCGATGCGGTCGTAGTCGCTGACCTTCAGCACCCGCACGTCGGCGCCGGCGCTGGCCGAGGCCGGGATCACGTTGCGGTTGGTGCCCGCCTTGGCGATGGTCCAGTTCATCTTGAGCCCGGTGGCCGGGTCGGACAGGTCGCGCATCTGCAGGATCTGGTTCGAGAGCTCGTAGAGCGCATTCACGCCCAGCTCGGGCGCCGAGCCCGCATGCGAGGCCTTGCCCGTCACATGGAGCGACACCGAGGCAATGCCGGCGGTGGCGAGCGAGAGCTTGTCCTCCTTGATCGAGGCGCCCTCGTACGACATCACCGCATCGTGCTCCGCGCCGAGCCGGCTGATGAGCGCGCGCGAGCCGGGCGAACTGATCTCCTCGTCGCCGTTGATCAGCACCGTGAGCGTGCCGTAGTCCCTGAAGTCCAGCGCCTTCAGCAGCGCCACCGTGTGCAGGATGACGGCCACGCCCTGCTTGTCGTCGGCGATGCCCAGGCCGTAGGCTTTGTCGCCTTCGATGCGGAAGGGCTGCTTGTTCAGCATGCCGATCTGGTAGACCGTGTCCATGTGGGCGATCAGCATGATCTTCTTGGTGCCCGTGCCCTTGAAGGTGGCGCGCACCGCCTTGCCGATCTTCTCCGGCGTGTCCTCCATGCGGTAGGCGTCTGCCGTCGGGTCGACCAGCTCGACCTGGCCGCCCATCGCCTTGAGGCGCTCGGCGATCAGGTTGGCGATCTTGTCCAGGCCTTCGAGGTCGCGGCTGCCCGACTCGATGGAGACCAGCTGCTTGAGGGTATCGAGCAGCGCGGGCCTTTCCTTGGCGGCCAGCGCGGCAATGCGCGCGTCGGGAGCCGCCGAGGCGGTGCCGAGCCAGGCGGCGCAGACGGCGCCGAGGGCGAGGGTGCGGAGGGCGTGCGAGAGCTTCATGGATCTGTTGTTCCTTGGGTCTTGTCTTCTTTCAATGCGCCTTGTCCCAGTTCGGGCCAAAGCCGATTTCGGCCAGCAGCGGAACCTTGAGCTCCGCCACGCCGGCCATGAGCCGCGGGATCTCGGTGCGAACCCACTCGACTTCATCCTCGGGCACCTCGAACACCAGTTCGTCGTGCACCTGCATGATCATCTTGGTGCGGCGCCGCTCTGCATCCAGCACCTGCTGCACCTTCACCATGCTGAGCTTGATCAGGTCGGCCGCCGTGCCCTGCATCGGCGCGTTGATGGCGGCGCGCTCGGCCCCGCCGCGGCGGGGGCCGTTGGGCGAATTGATCTCCGGCAGGTAGAGGCGGCGGCCGAACACCGTCTCCACGTAGCCTCGCTGCTTGGCCAGGGCCTTGGTCTCGTCCATGTAGACCTTCACGCCTGGATAGCGGGCGAAGTAGCGGTCGATGTAGGAGGCCGCGGCCTTGGTCTCGATGCCGAGGTTGCGCGCCAGGCCGAAGCTGCTCATGCCGTAGATCAGCCCGAAGTTGATGACCTTCGCGTAGCGGCGCTGCTCGCTCGACACCTGCTCCACCGGCAGCCCGAAGACCTCGGCGGCGGTGGCACGATGCACGTCGATGCCCTCGGTGAAGGCGCGCAGCAGAGAGGCATCGCCGCTGATGTGCGCCATGATGCGCAGCTCGATCTGCGAGTAGTCGGAGCTCGCGATCACGCTGCCCGCCGGCGCCACGAAGGCCTCGCGCACGCGCCGGCCTTCGGGCGTGCGGATCGGGATGTTCTGCAGGTTGGGGTCGTTGCTCGACAGCCGGCCCGTCACCGCCACCGCCTGCGCGTAGTGCGTGTGCACCCGGCCGGAACGCGGATGGGCCAGCTGGCCCAGCTTGTCGGTGTAGGTGCCCTTCAGCTTCGAGAGGCCGCGGTGCTCGAGGATCTTGGCCGGCAGCGGGAAGTCCTCGGCCAGCTTCTCCAGCACCTCCTCGTCGGTGCTCGGCGCGCCGCTGGGCGTCTTCTTGACCACCGGCAGGCCCAGCTTCGTGAAGAAAACCTCGCCGATCTGCTTGGGCGAACCCAGGTTGAAGGGCTGGCCCGCGAGCTCATAAGCCTCCTGCTCCAGCGCCAGGATGCGCTTGCCCAGCTCGTTGCTCTGCGCAGCCAGCGTCGGCGCGTCGATCAGCACGCCGTTGCGCTCGACCCGGTAGAGCGCCTCGCTGGAGGCCATTTCCAGCTCGTAGATGAAGCGCAGCTTGTCGTCGGCCTGGAGCCTGGGCCAGAGCGCGAGATGCACGTCCAGCGTCTGGTCGGCGTCCTCGCAGGAATACTCGGCGGCCTTCTCGATCGACACCTGGCTGAAGGAGATCTGGTGCGCGCCCTTGCCGCACAGGTCCTCGTAGTCGATGCCGCTGCGGCCCAGGTGGCGCTCGGCCAGGCTGGCCAGGCCATGCGGCTTGTGCACTTCGAGCACGTAGCTCTGCAGCATGGTGTCGTGCGCGTAGCCCCGCACCTCGATGCCGTGGTTGGCGAACACATGGCGGTCGTACTTGACGTGCTGGCCCAGCTTCTTCTTCGTACCGTCCTCGAGCCAGGGCCGCAGCCGAGCCAGCACCTCGTCGCGCGGCAGCTGCGCGGGAGCATCGCCGTAGTTGTGAGCCAGCGGAACGTAGGCCGCCTCGCCGGGCTCGACGCTGAAGCTGATGCCGACGATTTCGGCGTGAACCTCGTCCAGCGAATTGGTCTCGGTGTCCAGCGCGACCAGCTCGGCGGCCTCGATCTTCTCCATCCATCTGTCGAAGAGCGCCCAGTCCAGCACCGTGTCGTAGACCAGGTTCGACACCTTGGCAGCGGCATCCGCGGCCGGTGCTTCGAGCAGGCCGGTGCCGCCTTCGGGGCCGCGCCGTTGCTTGTTCTCCTCGATGAGCTCGGGGGAAACCTCGTGCGCCTCCAGCGTCTTCACCAGGCTCTTGAAACCGTATTTGTCGTAGAAGACTTTCAGCGCGTCTACCTGCTGCGGGCCGATGGCGATGCCGTCGAGCGCGGGCAGCCCGGGCACGTGGCCGTCGAGCTCGCAGTCGGTGCGGATGGTCACCAGGCGCTTGCCCTGCGGCAGCCAGTCGAGGGCCTTGCGCAGGTTCTCGCCGGCCTGGCCCTTGACCTCGCCGGCGCGCGCGATCAGCCCGTCCAGCGAGCCGTATTCGAGCAGCCACTTGGCAGCCGTCTTCGGGCCCACCTTCTCGACGCCGGGCACGTTGTCGACGCTGTCGCCTACCAGCGTCTGGTAGTCGACCATCAGGCGGGGCGGCACGCCGAATTCGGCCGTGACGCCGGCCACGTCGCGCTTCTTGCCGTTCATGGTGTCGATGATGGTGATGTGCTCGTCGACCAGCTGGCTCAGGTCCTTGTCGCCGCTGGAGACGATCACCTCGACACCCTGCTTCGCAGCGGTGCGCGCCAGCGTGCCGATCACGTCATCGGCCTCGATGTCGGGGACGCACAGCACCGGCCAGCCCAGGAGCTTGACCACCTCGTGGATCGGCTCGACCTGGCTGCGCAGGTCGTCGGGCATCGGCGAGCGGTTGGCCTTGTACTGGGGATACCACGCGTCCCTGAAGGTCTTTCCGGGCGCATCGAAGATGCAGGCGCCGTAGTCGGCCCGCACCTCGCGGCGCAGCACCTGCAGCATGTTGATCATGCCGCGGATCGCACCGGTCGCCGGGCTGGCCGGGTCGCCCGGCACCGCGCGCAGATCGGGCATCGCATGGAAGGCGCGATAGAGATAGCTCGATCCGTCCACGAGCAGCAATGTTTTCTTGTCGGTCATCGGGGCATTTTGCCGCGCCGCGCCCGGGCGCCTGCACGACGGCAAACGTCGCCGGCGGCTGACAGCGGTGCACGGGGGCGCCGCCTACAATCGATCCATGTCCTCCACGCCTCTTCTGTTCGCCCGCGGCGCCCTCCTGGCCGCGTTGGCCTGTGCCGCACCGCTGGCCGCCGTTCACGCCCAGAGCGCACCGCCACCCGACGCAGCCCAGGCAACGCCCGAGCCGCCGCGCCGCAACCAGAAGATCGAGCACATCCATGTCGAGGATTCCGGTGCCCGCGTCGACGAGGTGCGCTACGGCGGCCAGACGCAGAGCATCACGGTCCAGCCCAAGGCGAATGTGCCCTCCTACGAGGTATTGCCGAACTACGGCGGGCGCGACCGGCAAGGCCAATCCGAGACCAGCGGCGGCAACGGCAACGGCGCGCGGGTCTGGAACGTCTTCAAGTTCTGAGCCCGCGCCGTGGCGGTCTTCACCGAAGTCGGGTTCGACGAAGCCGATGCGCTGGTCCGGCGCCTCGGCCTGGGCCCGCTCACCGCGCTGCGAGGCATCGAGGGCGGCATCGAGAACACCAATTACTTCGCGAGCACCGCGTCGGGCGAATTTGTCCTGACGCTGTTCGAGCGCCTGGGCCCGGAGCAGTTGCCCTACTACCTCTGCCTGATGAAGCACCTGGCCTCGCGCGGCATTCCGGTGCCCGGGCCGGTGGCCGACCCGGCCATCGAGCCGCTGGGCGGACATCCCCTCTCCATCCCGGTCAATGCGCCCTGCGAGTTCCTGCACCGGGTCGCTGGCAAGCCGGCGGCGCTGGTGCAGCGGCTCGAAGGCCGAAGCGAGCTGGCACCCACCCCGGCGCATTGCGCCGAGCTGGGCCGCCTGCTGGCGCGCATGCACCAGGCGGCGCGCGACTTCCCCCGCATCCAGCCCAACCTGCGGGGCCTGGCCTGGTGGAACGACACCGCGCCGGTGGTGCTGCCCTACCTCGAAGCGCCGCAGGCGGCACTGCTGCGGAGCGAACTGGCCTACCAGAACCACATCGCCGAGTCCTCGGCCTACGCGGCGCTGCCGCGCGGCCCGATTCACGCCGACCTGTTCCGCGACAACGCCATGTTCGCCATCGGCGAAGCGGCGCCGCGCCTGACCGGCGTGTTCGACTTCTATTTCGCCGGCACCGACACCTGGCTCTTCGACCTGGCGGTGTGCCTCAACGACTGGGCGATCGACCTGCCCACCGGCCGGCACGACGCGCTTCGCGCCGCCGCCCTGCTGGCTGCCTACGCCACCGTGCGGCCGCTGACCGGCGCCGAGCGCGCCCTGCTGCCCGCCATGCTGCGCGCCGCCGCCCTGCGCTTCTGGATCTCGCGCCTCTGGGACTTCCACCTGCCGCGCGAAGCGAGCATGCTCAAGGCCCATGACCCGACGCATTTCGAACGCGTGCTGCGCGAGCGCTCGCGCGCGCCTGCCGGGCCCCTTGTTTCCATTTCCGCAGACTCCGGCGAGCCGCAGGCCGCCTGAGCCGGAGCCTTTCCATCCATGAAACTGAACCTCGTGCCGGCACGCACCGGCGCCGAATGGGTCCGTACCGGGCTCAAGACCTTCTGGCGGCAGCCGCTGGCCTTCATTTCGCTGTTCTTCCTGTTCATGGCCTCGATCTCGATCGCTTCGCAGCTGCCGCTGGTCGGCAGCGTCCTGGCGCCGATCCTGCTGCCCTTCATGACCCTGGGCCTGATGGTCGCCACCTCGGTCGCCTACACGAACGACCGGCAGAAGCCGGCGGCCCCGGCCATGTTCACTGCCGCTGCGGAGGCGGTGCGCGGCGAATGGAAGCCGATGGTCGTGCTGGGCCTGATCTCGGCCGCCTACTTCGTGGTAGCGGTGGGCCTGTCGGCCCTGCTGGACGACGGCTACCTGGCGCGCGCCTACCTGCTCGACGAAACTGTCTCGCCCGAGGTGATGGGCAGCAGCGACTTCCAGGCGGCGCGCCTGTTCGTCATGGTGCTCAACCTGCCGCTGTCGCTGGCCATGTGGCATGCGCCGGCGCTGGTGCATTGGCATCACGTGGAGCCGGTGAAGGCCCTGTTCTTCAGCCTGGTCGCGCTGTTTCGCAACTTCGGCGCTTACGCGATGTTCTGTCTCTCCTGGTTCGGCGTGTTCCTCGTCGCCGGCATCGCCATCGGCCTGGTGGCCACGGTGCTGGTCGGCATCGGCGCGATTGGCATGGGCGGCGGCGCCTCGGCGCTCGGCGGCGCGCTGATGATCGGCAGCGCGCTGGTGCTGGCGGCAATGTCGTTGAGCTCGACGTGGTTCACGTTCAGGGACAGCTTCAGGGAATAGACGGCCGCCCTGGACAAGATGCACACGCGCGCGCGGTGAAGCGCTGAAGGCGCCTTGGCAGGTTATTGAGGCGTTTCGTCAGTCATTTCGTCGTCAGTCATTTTGTGCGGCATTTCTTTCATCAGACGATCGACAAGGTCTATGCAGTCGAAATGCTGGCCTGTAAACCCCTTGATGATCTCCAGGACAAACACTCGATCGTCGACAGGAATGTCCCCATTTCCCGCGAAGCTCGCGATCAGTTCCATGTGATCTGACCGGTTCTTCTGGTCGTCAGGAGCGTAGATCCTGCACAACATCAGGCTCTGTTCTTTGAACGTGAGTCGAGCGAATGCAAGGCTCAGAATAGAGGCCGGAAACAGCGCCATGAACTGAGGGGCCGCGAACCTGTAGGCCGGAGCAGATACTGAGCAGAACTGCCGCAAGAGATCTGCCAGGCAATGAACGAGCCCCGACGGGTTCCACCCTTCGAGCTTCTCCGCACGTTTGCACAAGGCGCAGAGCCAACCTATGTCGCCCATAGTCCACAAGACATAGCGCTCGCCAAACGGATCGTCGATCAGCATCCTCGGCTCGCCGCCCACACCGTGGTGCCGCTGCAGCGCTGCAAGAAGCCCGTTTGCCTCTTCTTCGAGCACCGGACTGGAGCCGTCGATCAGCGCGAGCATGACGTTCAAGCGAGATGCCTGATAGAGCAGCCAATCATGGGCTGGGCGCTTCCAATGAACCCCGTTGTCCATGAGCTTCTGGATGCGGCCCAGAAACTTATCTACGAGCTCTTGAGAATTGCCCAGGAAGGGCAAAACGCCGATCAGTGTCTGCACCTGGACATCCTCCGGATAAGCCTGCAGGCCCTCGAGTGTCAGCCTCGTCAGTACCCTGAAAGCCGGCGTTGTGCCGCCGAGCATACGGTAGGCCGTGGTCAGCAACTGCAAGGGCATCGCTGAAAGATCGACGTGCTGGGCAAACGAAGGCGACACAGCCTGGCCCGCGCTTGCGAGTTGGACGACCGCTCGATTGTGCAACTGCGAATACACGCCCTGCAGCAACGGAAGACTTATTTGAAGCCTGGGCTGCGTCAGGCATAACGACAAGGCCCGCAAAACCAGGTCGAGGCGGCGCTGCGCTACGCCCGGCGCACCAGGCAACATCGATTTGACCGTTTGCGCATCCAGATCGACGATGTCGTGGATCAGCCTTGACATCGCATCGGCAGGCTCAATATCCGAGAACGACTTCAGCCTGCTGTCGGCCTCCCTCTTCATCCATGGATGGTTGGCCAGCATCGGTTGGAAGCGAATAAGGAACTGCTTGTCAACCAACGCCATGTTCAACAGGGCTTTACCGTGTTTCTCATACGGCCCGAAATGCTGGGGCTGCATCCAATCGATGCCCTTGGCCCTAAGCGCGTGCGCCATCACCAAAGTCAGCACATCGTGGTTCAACTCGGGCAAAGCTCGCGTTGTCGTACCCGGAGCCTGGATCGCATGACGATCGGTGCCCGTATCGATCGCCATAATTTCGTCTTCTCCGAGCACAACAGGGGGGAGCTCGATCGGTACGACCAACGTGGTGCCGGGCCCTGTGCCAAACCCCGAGGCTGGCAGTGACAGACTCAGATCAATGACTTCCTTGATATGAACAATGAGGCCTGCTCCGTTGGCAGGCGGATTCTCTTGGCCCTGCAAACATTCCAACAACGCCTGCATGGCAGTCAGCGACATGCTGGGGAGCGCAGCGCAAAGAGTCCTCCACACTACGACAGACTGGCCCGCACCCGCTGCCACGTTCAGACAACGCTCCACACACGCGTGCAAACTGTCCGGGGTCCATTGAGGCAGCAAGCAAGAGAGCCGCTCGGAGAAGCTCGACAGCAAAGCCGGACAGGATCTGCAGAGTGCCGGGGTCAGCGCATTGAGCCAGTCATTGACGTCCTGGACCGTTGTAACCTGCTGCAGTATGGCCAGCAATTGCGCGGGCCAGCCCTCCTCGCTCTCCGATCTCGCTGCCCAGCGGCGGAAAGCGAGGAGGCGTTCGCCAATGGAAGGAGCATACGATTGCTCGCTAGTCACGGGTTGCGTCGGAGAGCCGTTTTCGGGCTTCTGCCGCTTTGCGGATGGCAAGGCTTCGGACGAGCTTGAGCTTCCGGACGGACGCCGGGTGACTGAAAGCATGACGTGATCCTTTTCTGGGTGCTTTTTGAAGTGAGCGAAGGCGAGTGGCATGAGCGCACTTCAGCCATGCAACCTCCGACCCTCCTGGGTAACGACGCTTGCACATCGGTTCCTTCACAGGGCCGGGCACCACGATGCGGTCATGGGCGACGACGCCGGGCGCGATCCAGCCTTTGAAGCCAGATGCGCGCGGGTCTGCGATCACCGGAGAAGAAGCACTCCAGCAACCCAGGTGTCTTGAGCGCTACACCGGCGTCAGCTTCGCCACCGACAGCGCCAGCCACTTGATGCCGTGGCGCGGGAAGTTGACCTGCGCCCGCGCATCATCTCCGCTGCCTTCCAGCGCCAGCACGGTGCCCTCGCCGAACTTGTTGTGGAAGACCTGCATGCCCGAGCGCAGGCCGTGCGAAGGCGCAGCCTTCTGCGGCGGAACCGGTGGGCTGGCAAAGCTCTCCTTGCTTCCGTAGCTGCCGCCGCGGGTGCTGGCGTAGCCCGCGCCGTAGCCGAAGGCCGAGGGCGCGAAGCCCTGGTTCTTGGGCGTGAGCCACTTCAGCGCGGCCTCGGGCAGTTCGTCGAAGAAGCGGCTCTTCACGTTGTAGCGGGTCTGCCCGTGCAGCATGCGCGTCTGTGAATGGCTCAGGTACAAGCGCTGGCGGGCACGGGTGATGGCCACGTACATCAGGCGGCGTTCCTCCTCCAGGCTCTCGTGGTCGGACAGCGAGTTCTCGTGCGGGAACAGGCCCTCCTCCATGCCCGTGATGAACACGCAATCGAACTCCAGCCCCTTGGCCGCGTGCACGGTCATCAGTTGCACCGCGTCCTGGCCGGCTTGCGCCTGGTTGTCGCCCGATTCCAGCGCCGCGTGGGTCAGGAAGGCGGCCAGGGGGCTCATGGTCTCGCCGGTCTCCGCGTCCGGCACGAGCGGCTCGTCGGTGATCGGCAGGTTCGGATCGAGGCCCTGGCTGGCCGGCGACTGGCGCAGCTCGTCCACCGGCATCGCCACCGCATCGCGGCCGAAGCCCTCCTGCGTGACGAAGCTCTCGGCGGCGTTGACCAGTTCCTCCAGGTTCTCGATGCGGTCGGCACCTTCGCGCTCGCTGCGGTAGTGCTCGATCAGGCCGCTGTGCTGAAGCACGAGCTCGATGATCTCGCGCAGCGAGAGGCCCTGGGTCTGTTCGCGCAGCACGTCGATTTTGGCAACGAAGGCCGACAGGTTGGCGCCGGCCTTGCCGCCCACCGCAGCGACCGCATCGTGCAGCGAACGGCCCGCGGCACGGGCTGCGTCCTGCAGTTGCTCGATGCTGCGCGCGCCGATGCCGCGCGGCGGGAAGTTGACGACGCGCAGGAAGCTGGTGTCGTCGTCCTTGTTCTCGAGCAGGCGCAGGTAGGCCAGCGCGTGCTTGATCTCGGCGCGCTCGAAAAAGCGCAGGCCGCCGTACACGCGATACGGCACGGCGGCATTGAAGAGCGCGGTCTCGATCACCCGGCTCTGCGCGTTGCTGCGGTAGAGCACGGCCATCTCCTTGCGCTCGATGCCGTCGCGCACCAGCTGCCGCATCTCCTCCACCATCCATTGCGCCTCGGCGAAGTCGCTGGTCGATTCGTAGACGCGCACCGGCTCGCCGGGGCCTTGGTCGGTGCGCAGGTTCTTGCCGAGCCGCTTCTTGTTGTGGCTGATCAGCGCGTTGGCCGAATCGAGGATGTTGCTGTAACTGCGGTAGTTCTGCTCGAGCTTGATCTGGTGCGCGACCCCGAACTCGCCCACGAAGTCGGCCATGTTGCCCACCCGCGCGCCGCGGAAGGCATAGATGCTCTGGTCGTCGTCGCCCACCGCGAGCACGCTGTTGTCGCCAGGGACGAAACGGCCTTCCACGGTATGGCCGGCCAGCATCTTGATCCAGGCGTACTGCAGGCGGTTGGTGTCCTGGAACTCGTCGATCAGGATGTGGCGGAAGCGGCGCTGGTAGTGCTCGCGCACCGGGTCGTTGTCGCGCAAGAGCTCGTAGCTGCGCAGCATCAGCTCGCCGAAATCGACCACGCCTTCGCGCTGGCACTGGTCCTCGTAGAGCTGGTAGAGCTCGACCTTCTTGCGGTCGTCATCGCTGCGGACCTCCACGTCGCGCGGCCGCAGGCCGTCTTCCTTGGCGCCGGCGATGAACCACTGGGTCTGCTTGGCCGGGAAGCGCTCCTCGTCGACGTTGAACTGCTTCATCAGCCGCTTGATGGCCGAGAGCTGGTCCTGCGTGTCGAGGATCTGGAAGGTGGACGGCAGCCCGGCCAGCTTCCAGTGCGCGCGCAGGAAGCGGTTGCACAGGCCGTGGAAGGTGCCGATCCACATGCCGCGCGTGTTGATCGGCAGCATGGCCGTGAGCCGCGCCATCATTTCCTTGGCAGCCTTGTTGGTGAAGGTGACGGCCAGGATGCCGCCGGGGGAAACCTGGCCGGTCTGCAGCAGCCAGGCGATGCGGGTGGTCAGCACCCGGGTCTTGCCGGAGCCGGCGCCGGCGAGGATCAGGGCATTGCCGGCGGGCAGCGTGACGGCGGCGAGCTGCTCGGGGTTGAGGTTCTGCAACAAAGGGGAGGCGGGCGCGGGGTCGACGGACAGCATGACGCATTGTAGGAAGCGCTGCATCTCAGGAAACGGTCAGGCGCCTTCCCGCGGATCAGAACGCGGGGGAACTGTTTCCGGAGCCTCGTTACTTAGCCGGTACAGGACGATGCATTTGCAGGAGGTGCCGTGCTGGATGGCTCATCGGCAGACGCGACGTTCCGGGGAATCCTTACTCAGCTTCCTACCTTCAGGACCTTACCCATGCCATCAACCGGCCGAACCCCAGTACGCTTCTTCCAAGCAAGAAGGGACGAATGGAACGTGACCGTGGGACCGCCAAACTTCGGCACGGTTCGAGCGCTGAACTTGAAGGACAAGCCCGGTACCCGCATTGGATTCAAGATCGAGGGCACCGTGATCTATGCCAAGAAGCGGGAACAGGAGGGAGTGATCAAGCACGGATGGAACGCGTTGACTGGTCGTTCCAAAAGCCGGAAGGCCGCAGCGCAGGTTGCCCTGGAACGTCTGGCAAAGAGAGTCGAGGATCTTAAGGGTCCGGTCACTTCCGAAGTGATGTCGAAACTGATTGCAGTGGGAAGAGAGGTCGATAGGTCGGGCAGCATTTCCGCAGAAGCTCTTCAATCTCTCTTCGACTGCATCTCCAATGCGGAGGAAGCCCATCAAAAGGCTGAGGCCGCAGCGGCAAGACAACTGTGCCTCAACACCGCCGTCAAGGGTGCCGCCCGGCTCGTCCTGGCAGATGCTCAGCTTTACGTGGCGGAGCTGGGGTCCAATGTGAAGCCGCCCTCGTTCCGCGCCAAGGCAGCTTCTGACTTCCGCGCCTTCATCTACGAAACAGTCAGGGCCAACGATAGCGAAGACCCGCCCAACTATGAGCTGGCCCGCCCGTTCATTGGGCAATGGGCTCTTGCCTCACAAGACGACATCCTTGGTGATCCAAAAGCCAAACTATTGATCGACAGCCTCGTCAAGCTGGTGATGGGCGCCTGCAAAATGGTGGTGCCTTCCGATACTGTGCAGCACCTTCCAGAGTTCACATGGATCGACGAAAGCACGTTTGAGCACCACGGCGACCGTTTCGCGCGCGTGCGAAGCCTGGGCGAAGGAGGAAACGCTTCGGCGTATCTCTACAGGTGCGGCGACCAAACCGTGGTTGTCAAGGAGTCGAAGTCTAAAGATACGGAGGCGCAGGCGGCTGTCCTGGCGGAAGCACTGGTGCACGCGCAGGCACAGACGGAGACAGGCGAGCGCGATCACATCGTGAGTCTCCTGGGCACCGTACAGCGCCCTGACGGCGGCACCATGCTGGTCCTTGAGCATGCGCCGAACGGCGATGCCTGGAATATTCAACAACTCATTCTCTCTAGATTGGAGAAGAAGCAAATCTCCAAGGAAGACGGATCGCACGCCCTTATGACCCTGTTCGCCGACATGGTCAAGGGGGTGGCGAAGGCCCATACGAACGGCGTCATGCATCTCGATCTCAAGCCCGAAAACTACGTTGTTGATGAAAAGGGCAGGTCTTTGCTTATCGACTTCGGCACGTCGCGCATGGCGCTCGCTGACGCGATGAAGAGCCCGGTCGACTCGCCCGACTTCAGCGCTCCGGAACTGATCAACGGTCTCAAGAAAGAAGGATTGATTACCTACAAGGCCGACGTCTGGTCGCTGGGCGTCATCCTGTATGAATTGAATTCGCCCCGACCCTCGTTCGCAGACGGCGAACCGGTCAACCCGCGACTCGTTCGGCCTTTTCCCTATGCCAGCTTCACTAGCGAGGCCCACACGCTCATCCATGCGTTCGCTGAGAAGGACAGGCTCGGTCGATTCAGGCAACTCGAGTTGGACCCGATGAACAGATTGCATCAGCTCATTGTCTTGATGCTAGATCCAGACCCCGCGAAGCGGCCCTCGCTCGAGGCCGTCCTTGCGCATCGTTTGATCGCACCCTATGCGAGCCCGGCCACCCAAGCCCAAAGGACGATCGTGGCGGGCGCGCGCCGATTGATTTGCACGCAAGCCTCAGAAGAGCCGTTCAGGAATGAAGCGATCACGGTAAGCAATGCATCGGGGGAATGATGAGCCCGCTCGTATAAGCAGTATTCGCATTCAGCTCAGCAAGGGCGAACCCGCGCGACTAGAATCGCGCACCGGGCCCAAGTTTCTTGCGCCCGGTTTTTTGCGCGCGCTTCCTTTGCAGGACGCGCCCAAGAGCCGGCCAGACCAAGCGCTCATTCGTTCTTCAACGACCCTTCCAGGAGCTTGGTTTCCATGCAGATCTTCGACTACGACAACATCCTCCTCCTCCCCCGCAAATGCGTGGTGGAAAGCCGCGCCGAGTGCGACGCCAGCGTCACGCTGGGCGGCCGCAGCTTCCGCATCCCGACGGTGCCGGCCAACATGAAGACGGTGGTCGACGAGACCATCTGCACCTGGCTAGCGCAGAACGGCTACTTCTACGTGATGCACCGCTTCGACCTCGACAACGTGCAGTTCGTGAAGGACATGCATGCCAAGGGCGTGTTCGCCTCGATCTCCCTGGGCGTCAAGAAGCCGGACTACGAGACGGTGGACCGCCTGGTCGCCGAGGGCCTCGCGCCCGAGTACATCACGATCGACATCGCGCACGGCCATGCCGACACCGTGAAGAACATGATCGCCTGCCTCAAGAAGAAGCTGCCCAAGGCCTTCGTGATCGCCGGCAACGTGGGCACGCCCGAGGCGGTGATCGACCTCGAGAACTGGGGCGCGGACGCAACCAAGGTCGGCATCGGCCCGGGCAAGGTCTGCATCACCAAGCTCAAGACCGGCTTCGGCACCGGCGGCTGGCAGCTGTCGGCGCTCAAGTGGTGCGGGCGGGTGGCGACCAAGCCGATCATTGCCGACGGCGGCATCCGCGACCACGGCGATATTGCCAAGAGCATCCGCTTCGGCGCCTCGATGGTGATGATCGGCTCGCTGTTCGCCGGCCACGAGGAGTCGCCGGGGAGGACGGTGGAAGTCGACGGCGCACTCTTCAAGGAGTACTACGGCTCGGCCAGCGACTTCAACAAGGGCGAGTACAAGCACGTCGAGGGCAAGCGCATCCTCGAGCCGATCAAGGGCAAGCTGGCCGACACGCTGGTCGAGATGGAGCAGGACATCCAGAGCTCCATCAGCTATGCGGGCGGGCGCACGCTCATGGACATCCGCAAGGTCAACTACGTCACGCTGGGCGGCGACAACGCCGGCGAGCACCTGCTGATGTAAGACGCCGATGGCGCCGGGGCCTCTCCATTCTGGTTAGAATTCGCCCTGCGTGGGGGGGTAGCTCAGCTGGGAGAGCGCCGCGTTCGCAATGCGGAGGTCGGGAGTTCGATCCTCCTCCTCTCCACCACCATTTTCCAAGGCCTTGTTCTGCAAGGCCTTTTTCTTTTCCAGGCGGCCCCGTAGCCGCGGCGAGAACGACCATGACCACGCGTCCTCGCGCATGGCGCTAGGCGACGGCGGACCCGGCCGGACGCGCGGCCGAGGCCTACTTCACTTTCCGGAGCTCGGTGATGGTCGCTTTCCCGGCGACCATCTCCGCCTGGATCTTGACCTTCTGGCCGACCTTCAAGCCCTTGAGCATGTTCTTGTCGGCGATGTCGAACCCCATGGTCATCGCGGGCATCCCGAGGTTGGGAATGTCCCCGTGGTTCAGCACGATGAGGCCCTTCTCCACGTCGACCTTCTTGACCTCCGCGTCCACAAGGGGCATGGTCGACTTCGAGGCGGAGGCTGCAGGCTTCATGGACATCGACATGCCTTGCGCTTGAACACCGGCGGCGGTCGCGAGCAGCGCGAGACCGCACAGGAAACTGGTCACTTTCATCGAGAACTCCTTGAGATTACGGATTCGAGGCTCGCGGAACAACTGCGCCTTCGGACCGGCGCACCGGGGTAACTTCACGCCCAGGCCGCCGGCGGTTAAGCAGGAGCCAGGCGGCCGGAATGACGAGCATGCTGAGAAGAGGCGCAGTAACCATGCCGCCAATCATCGGTGCGGCAATGCGGGTCATGACTTCTGAGCCGGTGCCACTTCCGACCAGGATAGGAAGCAGGCCCGCCATGACGACGGCAACAGTCATCGCCTTCGGGCGAACGCGCAGCACCGCACCTTCGCGGATGGCCGCCAGCAAGGTCTCGTCGGTGTCCGGCTCGCCCGCTGCAACGCGCCTGGAGTACGCGTTCTTCAGATATACCAGCATCACGACACCAAACTCCGCTGCTACGCCGGCCAGCGCGATGAAGCCGACGGCCGTTGCCACCGAGATGTTGTGCCCGAGCGCCCATACCAGCCAAAAGCCGCCGATCAGAGAGAACGGCACCGCGGCCAGAACGAGCGCCGCATCCTTGAATGAACGAAACAGCAGGTACAGCAGCACGAAGATCACCGCGAGGGTGGCGGGCACAACCACCTTCAGCCGCTCGATCGCGCGCTCAAGGTACTCGAACTGTCCGGACCACGATACCGAGTAGCCCGATGGCAGGCGAACCTCCTTTGCGACTGCAGCTTGCATGTCGGTGACGACCGAGCGCAAGTCTCGCCCGCGAACATCGACGTACACCCAGCCCGAGAGCCGCGCGTTTTCGCTGCGCAGCATGGGCGGGCCTTCCTGGATGCTCACACGGGCCACGTCCTGGAGAAGAAGCTGGGCGCCCTTGTCCGTCACGAATGGCAACGTGCGCAGGCCCTCAAGGGAGTCGCGCACCTCCCGCGGGTACCGAACGTTGATCGGGAACCTCTCGCGTCCCTGGATGACTTCGCCGACGTTCTCTCCACCGATGGCCGTGGAGACGATGCCCTGGACGTCGGCCACCGAAAGGCCGTATCTGGCAGCGGATGCCCGGTCCACGTCCACGTCGATGTACCGACCGCCGGTCAGCCGCTCAGCGAGCGCCGAGGACACGCCGGGGACCTTCTTCACAGCTGCTTCAACCTGGCCGGTGAGCCTGTCGATGGTGGCCAGGTCGGCGCCTGCAACCTTGACGCCAACCGGGCTCTTGATGCCGGTGGCGAGCATGTCGATGCGGTTGCGGATGGGCGGCACCCAGACGTTCGAGAGGCCGGGCACCTTGACGATGCGGTCCAGTTCCTCGACCAGCTTGTCAGGGCTCATGCCCGCACGCCACTGCTCGCGCGGCTTGAACTGGATGGTGGTCTCGAACATCTCCAGGGGCGCCGGGTCGGTTGCCGTGTCGCCGCGTCCTGCCTTGCCGAAGACACGCTCCACTTCGGGAACGGTCTTGATGAGGCGGTCGGTTTGCTGCAGCAGCTCCGACGCCTTGGACGCCGAGAGCCCGGGCAACGCAGAGGGCATGTACAGCAGGTCGCCTTCGTCAAGCGGCGGCAGGAACTCGCCCCCGAGCCGGGAGACCGGGATGACGGTCAGGGCCAGCAGGACACCCGCGACCGCCAGCGCTACCTTGGGAAACCGCAGAACTGCTTCCAGCGCCGGACGATAAAGTGTCGTGAGGAACCGGTTCAGCGGGTTCGACGACTCCGCCGGAATTCGGCCTCGCACCAGGTAGCCCATGAGAACCGGGACCAGGGTGACCGACAGCCCAGCCGCCGCGGCCATGGCGTACGTCTTCGTGAAGGCCAGGGGCGAGAAGAGGCGCCCCTCCTGCGCCTCGAGGGTGAACACCGGCACGAACGAGAGGGTGATAACCAGCAGCGAGAAGAAGAGCGCCGGTCCGACCTCGATAGACGCGTCGGCCACCAGCTCCCACCGTTCGGCCAAGTTCGGCCCGCGGCCATGCTGGTGCTCGAAAGCTTCAAGGTGCTTGTGGGAGTTCTCGATGAGAACGATGGACGCGTCGACCATCGCACCCAAGGCGATGGCGATGCCGCCCAGGGAGAGGATGTTCGCGCTGACGCCCTGCCACTGCATGAGGATGAATGCGGCCAGAACACCGACGGGAAGCGTCACAACTGCAACGAACGCCGAGCGCAGGTGAAACAGGAACGCCACGCACACAAGCGCGACCACGATGAACTCTTCAACCAGCTTCCACGTGAGGTTCTCCACCGCCCGGTCGATGAGCAGGGAACGATCGTACGTCGGCACCACCTCGACGCCGGGCGGCAGGCTGGCCTTCAACGTCGCGAGCTTGGCCTTCACCGCCTGAATCGTGGTTCGCGCGTTCTTGCCGGAGCGCATGACCACGACACCGCCGGTGACTTCTCCTTGCCCATCCAGTTCCGCGATGCCGCGTCGCATTTCCGGACCCATCTGGACAAAGGCGACATCCCGCAGGAGGACAGGCGTAGCGCCGGAGACGCCGAGGGGAATGGTCCGGAAGTCTTCGAGCGAGCGCAGGAAACCTCTGGAGCGCACCATGTACTCGGCCTCGGCCAGTTCCACGACGGAGCCGCCGGCGGCCTGGTTGGCCTTCTGGAGCGCCTGCGTCACCATGGCCTGCGTGACACCGAGTGCGCGCATGCGGTTGGAGTCCAGCACCACCTGGTACTGGCGCACCATGCCTCCAATGCTGGCCACTTCCGCGACGTCCGGAACGGTCTTGAGTTCGAACTTCAGGAACCAGTCATTCAGCGCCCGCAGTTGGGAGATGTCGTTCTTGCCGGTCCGGTCGACCAGCGCGTACTCGTACACCCAGCCCACACCGGTCGCGTCCGGGCCGAGCGACGCGTTGGCACCGGCGGGGAGACGGCTCTGGACCTGGTTCAGGTACTCCACGACGCGTGAACGGGCCCAGTACGGGTCGGTCTTGTCATCAAAGAGGACATAGACGAAGGAGTCCCCGAAGAAGCTGTAGCCGCGCACCACCTTTGCGCCCGGGACGCTGAGAAGGGTGGTCGTCAGGGGATACGTGACCAAGTCTTCGACGACCTGCGGCGCCTTGCCCGGATACGGCGTGCGCACAATCACCTGGGTGTCAGAGAGGTCAGGCAGCGCGTCCAGAGACATGCGCTGCGCGGACCAGATGCCCGCCACCACCAGGAATGCCGTCGCAATCAGCACCAGGAAGCGGTTGCGGATGGACCAACGAATGAGCGCCGCTATCACTTGCCGGCTCCGGTCGGCTGCACAGTGACGAGCTCGTACCCCATGGGCCCCCCCTTCCTGAACTCGAAGCGCACATCGTCGCCCGCCTTGAGCCCCGGAAAGGCCTTCGGGTCCGGTTTGCTGAACCCCATGGTCATGGCCGGCCACTTGAGTTCCGGAACCGGCCCGTGCGAGATGGTGATGCCATCGGCGTCGATACTCTCGACCTTTCCCTGAGCACGATAGGTTCCAGCGGGCGCGGGAGCGTACGGCTGGGTGGCCGGCGCACTTCCCGCCGGCGATGCTTGCGCTGCGGCCGCCATTCCGCCAAGCACGGACTTGAGCCGGGCTTCGGAGTCCACCAGGAACTGGCCGCTGGCGACGACCTGGTCGCCTTCCTTCAAGCCCTGGGTCACCTCGAGTTGCTCCCCGAGGTCTGCGCCCAAGCTGATGTCGCGTGGCTCGAACGTGCCGTTGTCCTTGCGAAGGATGGCTACTGCACGCGTCCCGGTCCGGATGACCGCCTCGGACGGTACGACCAATCGAGCGCTGACCGGCCCGGCAACTTGCAGCCGCAGCAGCATGCCGGGTGTGAGGCGGCCGGCCTGGTTCGCCACTTCAAACCGGGCCTGCACCGTGCGCGTGTTCGCGCTGACCTGCGGGAGAATTTCCTTCAGCTCGCCGTCGAAGCTCTGCGAGGCATCGGCCTGAAGAGCGGCCTTGACCTTCTGTCCGCGCTGCAGGCGCACGGCCTGCGCTTCCGGGACCTCGGCCACGGCCCAGACGCGTTCCAGACCGGCGATTCGGAACAGCGTCATGCCGGGGTTCACCGCGACGCCGTCCCGCACCCCGAGCTCCGCGACTACGCCGCCCACTGGCGCGACGACAGTGAACCGGGCCTGGGCCGTTCCGACCTGCTCGCTTTGACGAAGCAACGCATCCGGGATGGACATGGCGCGGATGCGGTCCCGGGCGGCTGCCAGGAGGTCTTGCGGGACACCTGCCCGCTTGAGGGCCAAATACTCGTTCTGCGGCCCCAGCCAGTCGGGAGCGTAGAGGGTCGCCAGCGGCTGGCCACGGCGGACATACTCCATCGGTGCACGAACCAGCAGCCGCTCCACATAGCCATTGACGCGCGTCTGCACCGACTCGGTCAGGCGCTCGTCGAACTGCACGGTGCCAACGGCTTCGAAGGAGCTGGCTACCTGCGTACGCGTGACCGTTGCCGTTCGGATGCCCAGGTTCTGCTGCACGCCCGGGCTGACCTTCACTCCGGTGTCGTTCTGCTCGTCGGCGTAGACCGGCACGAGCTGCATGTCCATGAAGGGTGACTTGCCGGGCTTGTCGAATCGCGGTCCGGGCACCATGGGGTCATGCCAGTACAGGACCTTGCGTTCTCCCTGCGGCGCCGGAGCTTGCGCGGTCGACATGTGCGCCTGCTCCAGCGTGCGCGTGTGTTTCCCCGCATAGAAGCTTCCTGCAGCCAGCGCCAGGGCCGCCACAACGGCGGCCGCAAAGTGAGTGCGCTTCATTCGGCACCTCCCGGAATGGGTTTGAAGGCGAGTTGCGCCTGCACCCTGGCAAGGTCTCGGTGCAGCGCCAGGAGCTTGCGTTGGATGTCGACCTCGGCGTGGCGTGCTTCGAAGAGCGTCACGAGCGGCACTTGATTGGACCGGTAGCCTGCCAGGGCTGCTTGAGTCCGTTGTTGCGCCGGCGTCACGACGCCGGCCCGATAGCGTGCCACGCGCTCGGAGAGCCGCTGAGCGTCACTTGCCAGGCTGCCGTACTCGCCCGAAGCCGCGCGAGTCGCTTCTTCGAGGGCAGCTTCTGCCTTCTCGACGAGCGCAAGCTTCGCTGCCGTCTCTCGGTCCTGCCGCTCCCCCGGAGAGACGGGCAAAGGGATACTCACCCCGATGGACACCATGTCCGAGAACCCCGTGCGCTGGCCATAGGAGGCCTGCCACGTCCAGTTCGGCCTGCGGTTCTCTGCGATAGCAGATGCCTCTGCCCGCGCCGCTTCAAGCTCGCGCTGCGCCTGCACGACAGCGGGATGGGCGGCCACGTAGGCCTGCTCACCGGGCACGCCCGAGAGCGCCGGCGCAGCCAGTTCATCCGTCGGCCTCCCGACCCAGCGCTGCAAAGCCGCAAGTGCGGACGCCCGCACCTGCTCCGCATCCGCAGACTCGTCGCGGGCCATGCCGAGGGCGGCCGCCAGCTGGAGCACTTCCTGGCTGCTTCCGGCGGAGGACGAAAGACGCGCCTTCGCGGCCTCCGCCTCCTCGTGGACGTGGTGCTCCCTGAGGGTGGTCAGCTTCAATGCTTCACCGGCATAGTACGCGTCCAGATAGGCCAGGGCCGTCTGTAGCCTTGCTTCCGCCACCGCAGCTTGACTCAAGGCCATCTCCCGTGCGGCCAGTGCTGCGCCTGCCGCCTGGCGCAGCACGCGCTTCTCGGAGGACACCCATTCCTGGCTGATGCCGAGCCGCTTCATGGTCATCGAGTCGGCGGTAGTTCGGAACCGGTCTGGACCCGTCACGGGCAGGTTCTCTATGCCGAAACTGAGCATCGGGTCAGGAAGTTGCCCTGCAGCGCGCGCCGCTTCAGCAGCGCCTGCCGCACCAGCGCGCGCGGCGCGCGCAGCCTGCGAACGCTGTGCGGCGAGATCGAGCGCCTGCTCCAACATCAGGGGCGCTGCCGCTGACAGAAGCGGCAGCAATGCGGCCAGAGCGGCGGCCGCGGAAAGGGCACGGGAAACCATGGGACCTCCGAAGACAACGAGCCGGTTGTCGGACGCGGATTTGCCGCGGCGACGCCGTTATGTCGACGAAGAGGTCAGACTCGAAGTCTTAGCGTGGAGAGAAACAGCGGGTCGGGAGGTGGCCGGGCCTCCCCCGCATCCGAGGTGGCGACAGCTTCGGACACTTGCAGGTCCAGCACCAGCGGTACGACAAGCACTTGTACGACCGCGGGAAGGCTCAAAGTCGGAATCTGAGCCGGCTCGAAGGACTGGGGAGCGTTGACACAGTGCTGGTAGCAGAGCACCGGCTGGTCGGTGTCCGTCGGCATCATTGCCATGCCTTCGCATGGCTGACCGTCCGCCATCACCATGGCCGGGCTGGAGTCGCTTTGTGCCCGCTCGCCTGAGGGGCAGACATAGTTCGCCAGCGCCAGCTGTGAGAACAGCAGCGCCAGCACGACCAGGACGGTGGTGCGAACGCGACGGGCGGCGAGGCGGAACATGTTCACTTCAAGTGTAGCGGCCGGCCATTCATGCACAGCTTCCGTTCACCCGGCCGGTGAAGGCCATTGTCATGGCCGGCACGTCCAAATTGGTCAGCGGACCGTGACGCAGGGTCACTTTGCCTTGCTCTGCGTCGACTTTGCGAACTTCCCCTTCCGACAGCAACTGTGCGCCCGCCTGGACATTTGCCGGGTGGTGAGCCGCATGGTCCTGCCCGGTTGCAGCGGGTTGCTGTGCATGGGTGAACGTAGCGGCTGCGCTCCATGGTCACATTCCGGCCTCGGCATCCGCCGCGGCCTTTTTGCTTCCGCCTTTCGTCAGGCGTCCAATGTCAGGTGCTGGCCATGCAGCGCAGCGGCCGCGGGCGAAGCCAGGAAGCCGATGGTCTGAGCCGCCACCGCCGTCGACACCCAGCTCTCGGGCTTGGCATCGGGCATGGCCTGGCGGTTGGCGGGCGTGTCCAGCACACTGGGCGCAATGCTGTTCACCGTGATGCCGTGCGGCGCCAGCTCGGCCGCCGAGGCCTCGACCAGCCGTTGCAGCGCGCTCTTGGACGCGATGTAGGCGGCCATCGCGGCGGCGCCGCGTGCCGCGCTCTTGGCCGTGACGGCGACCACGCTGCCGGTCTTGCGCTCGATCATCGCGGGCACCAGCGCCTGCGAGACCGCAATGAAGGACCAGGCATTCAGGTTCATCATGCGATCCCAGGCGGCGCGGGTCAGCCCGTGCACCGGCTCGCCCATTTCGAAGCCGCCGGCGATGTGGACCAGCGCGTCGACCTGCCTGAAGGCCGCGAGGATGCGACGGCCGGCCTCGCCCATGGCCTCGGTCGAGGTCACGTCCGCCTCGAGCAACAAGTGTTGCGAGTTGTCGAGTCCGGGAAAGGTGCTGACCAGATGCTCCATGCGGTGGTCGAGCAGGGCCAGCCGGGCGCCCTGGTCCAGGAAGTGCTGCACGACGGCGCGACCGAGGGCGCCGGCAGCGCCGGTCACCACGACGTGGCGTGAGGTGTGGGGGTCGGTCATTGGCGGCTCCTTGTTCGGCAGGCATCGTAACGCCGCCGCCACGCAGGAAACGTGCATCATTGGCGCTTCCCCTCCCCTTCCCTTCCCCTGCACCGGAGATTCGTCATGAAAGAAGTGGTTGTTGTCAGCGGCGTTCGCACCGCAATCGGTACCTTCGGCGGCGCGCTCAAGGATGTCCCGCCCACGCGGCTCGCCGCGCTGGTGACCCGGGAAGCGCTCGCGCGCGCGAAGGTCGACGGCAAGGACGTGGGCCACGTGGTCTTCGGCCACGTGGTCAACACCGAGCCGCGCGACATGTACATGGCCCGCGTCGCCGCCATCGAGGGCGGCTGCGCCCAGGAGACCCCGGCTCTCACCGTCAACCGTCTTTGCGGCTCGGGCCTGCAGGCGATCGTGAGCGCCGCGCAGAGCATCCAGCTCGGCGACGCGACGGTGGCCGTCGGTGGCGGCGCCGAGAGCATGAGCCGCGCCCCGCTGTCCTCGCTCACCGCGCGCTGGGGCGTGCGCATGGGCGACACCAAGCTGGTGGACATGATGATCGGCGCGCTGCACGACCCTTTCGAGAACATCCACATGGGGGTCACCGCCGAGAACGTCGCGAAGAAGTGGAACATCAGCCGCGAGACGCAGGACCAGACCGCGCTGGCCAGCCACCAGCGCGCGCAGAAGGCGATCGAGAGCGGCTATTTCAAGAGCCAGATCCTTCCGGTGCCGCTGCAGAGCCGCAAGGGCCCGACGCAGTTCGATACCGACGAGCACGTGCGCTTCGACGCCAAGATCGAAGACATGGCCAAGCTCAAGCCGGCCTTCCTGAAGGAGAACGGCACGGTGACGGCCGGCAATGCCTCGGGCATCAACGACGCGGCCGCGGCTGTGGTGCTGATGGAAAAGGAAGAAGCGGCTCGCCGCGGCCTCAAGCCGATGGCGCGCATCGTGGCCTACGCCTTCGCCGGGGTGGACCCGAACTACATGGGCATCGGCCCGGTGCCGGCCTCGCGCAAGGCGCTGGAGAAGGCCGGCCTCAAGGCGTCGGACATGGACGTGGTCGAAGCGAACGAGGCCTTCGCGGCGCAGGCCTGCGCAGTGACGCAGGACCTGGGCCTGGACCCGGCGAAGGTGAACCCCAACGGCTCCGGCATCTCGCTCGGCCACCCGATCGGCGCCACCGGCGCCCTGATCACCGTCAAGGCGCTGTACGAGCTGGAGCGCATCCAGGGCCGCTACGCGCTGGTGACCATGTGCATCGGCGGTGGCCAGGGCATCGCTTGCATTTTTGAGCGGGCCTGAGCCGAGAGCGAAAACATTGTTGCTATAATCTTTGGATTGCCTGAATGACAGCAATGTCGATCAGGGGCTCTTAGCTCAGTTGGTAGAGCAGCGGACTCTTAATCCGTAGGTCGAGTGTTCGAGTCACTCAGGGCCCACCAAAACAACCGCGCCAACGCTGAAAAGCCCGCCATCCAAAGATGGCGGGCTTTTTTCATGGGAGGCGTTTTCGCACGCCGCGCTCAGTCTGCCGTCGCGCCCGACTTCTTCACCAGTTCGGCCCAGCGCGGGATTTCGCGGGCCATGTGATCGCGGAGTTCTTCCGGCGTGCTGCCGACGATCTCCATCGCCAGCTGGTCCGAGAGCCTGGCCTGCACGTCGGGCTGCTTGAGCGCCTTGACGATCTCGGCATTGAGCCTCTGCACGATCGGCCTGGGCGTGCCCTTGGGCGCATACACCGCCTGCCACGACGACATCTCGAAGCCGGGAATGCCCGACTCGATCATGGTCGGCAGCTCGGGCACCAGCGCGATGCGCTGGCGGGTGGTCACCGCCAGCAGCTTGAGCTTGCCGCTCTTGACCAGCGGCAGCGCGGCCGTGACCTGGTCGAACATGAAGGGCACCAGCCCCGCGGCGACATCGGTCATGGCGGGCGGCGTGCCCTTGTACGGCACGTGGGTGAGCTTCACTCCGATCAGGTCGGCGAACATCTCGCCGGCCAGATGGGTGGAGGTGCCCGCGCCGGAAGACGCGAAGGTGCGCTTGCTCTCATCCTTCTTCAGCAGGGCCACCAGTTCGGCCACCGAGTTCACGCCGAGCTGGCTGTTGACGATGAGCACGTTGGGCAGGCGCGCGACCAGCGAGACCGGCTCGAAGTCCTTCATCGGGTCGTAGGGCAGCTTCTTGTACAGGCTGGCGTTGATGGCGTGGGTGCTGATGGTGCCGCCGAAGAGCGTGTAGCCGTCGGGCGCAGCCTTGGCCACGTAGGCCGCGCCGATGCCGCCGGCCTGGCCAGGCTTGTTCTCGACCACCACCGACTGCTTGAGGCTTTCGCCCAGCTTCTGGGCCAGCGTGCGACCCACGATGTCGGTGGACCCGCCGGCCGTGAAGGGCACGACGTAGACGATGGGCTTGGCGGCCGGCCATTCGGGGGCCTGGGCCCAGGTGACCACGGGGGCGAGCGCGGCCAGGAGCAGCGCGGCGGCGCGGCGGGTGAATTGCATGGTTCGGTTCCTCGGGATATCAGAAGGAATGGACTCGCTCAGCGGCCGTTGGCCTGGCGCCAGGCCGCGAAGTCGGTGCGGCTGCGTTCGTCGGTGGGCGGATACAGGCCGAGGATCGTGCGGCCGTCGAGCACCTTTTCCTGGACGAAGTCCTCGAAGACAGTCATCTCTGTCGCTTCGGCTGCAATCTCCTCGGCCAGGTGGGCGGGGATGACGATCACGCCCTCGGCATCGCCCACGATGACATCGCCGGGAAACACCGGTGCGTCGCCGCAGCCGATCGGCACGTTGATGTCGATCGCCTGGTGCAGCGTGAGGTTGGTCGGCGCACTGGGCCGGCTGTGGTACGCGGGAAAGCCGAGCTTGGCGATGTCGGGGCTGTCGCGGAAGCCGCCATCGGTCACGACGCCGGCAGTGCCGCGCTTCATCAGCCGCGTGACCAGGATGCCGCCGGCCGAAGCGGCACGCGCGTCCTTGCGGCTGTCGATCACCAGCACGGCGCCTTCCGGGCACTGCTCCACCGCCTGGCGCTGCGGATGGTTGCGATCGAGAAAGACGCTGATGGGATTCAGGTCTTCGCGCGCCGGCATGTAGCGCAGCGTGAAGGCTTCGCCCACCATGTTGGGCAGTCCGGGGTTGAGTGGACGCACGTCCTGGATGAACTGGTGGCGCAGGCCGCGCTTGAACAAGGCCGTGCACAGGGTGGCGGTGCTCACCTTCATGAGCTGCTCGCGGATGGCGGGATTCACGGGTCGTCTCCGTTCTCTGAAGAAATGGTTGGAAGGCGGTCAGAAGATGTCGGGCTCGGGCACCGGCTTGCCGAAGCCGGTTTCGAGGAAGTCGAAGTCGCAGCCCTCATTGGCCTGCTTGATGTGGCGGCCGAACATCCAGCCGTAGCCGCGCTCGTAACGGGGCGGCGGCGGCGTCCATGCGGCCTTGCGGCGGGCGAGCTCCTCGTCGCTGACCTCGAGGTGAATGCGCCGCGCAGGCACGTCCACGCTGATGCGGTCGCCGCTCTTCACCAGCGCCAGCGGGCCACCGATCGCTGCTTCGGGCGAGCAATGCAGCAGGCAACCGCCGTAGCTGGTGCCGCTCATGCGTGCGTCGGACAGGCGCAGCATGTCTTTCACGCCCTGCTTCAGTAGCTTGGTCGGGATGGGGAGCATGCCCCACTCCGGCATGCCGGCGCCGCGCGGCCCGGCGTTGCGCAGCACCAGGATGTCCTCGCCCGTCACGTCGAGATCCGGGTCGTCCACGGCCTTCTTGAGCGCGGGGTAGTCGTCGAACACCAGCGCGCGGCCGGTGTGCTGCAGCAGATGCGGTGCGCAGGCGCTGGGCTTGATCACCACGCCGTCCGGCGCCAGGTTGCCGCGCAGCACCGCCAGCGCGCCCTCGGCGTAGATGGGGTTGGACAGCGGCCGTATCACATCGTCGTGGTAGACCTCGGCGCCGGCGATGTTCTCGCCGAGCGTGCGGCCGTTGACGGTGCGCGCCTCCGTCTGGAGGTGCCCCCGGATGCGCTCCAGCAGCGCGGGCAGGCCGCCGGCATAGAAGAAGTCTTCCATCAGGTAGGCATCGCCGCTGGGCCGGATGTTGGCGATCACGGGCACGCGGCGGCTGAAGGCGTCGAAGTCATCCAGGCTCACCGCATGGCCGGCACGGCGCGACATCGCGATCAGGTGCACGATCGCGTTGGTGCTGCAGCCCATGGCCATCGCGCAGGCGATGCCGTTCTCGAAGCTGGCGCGCGTGAGCAGCTTCGCCGGCGTGAGGTCTTCCCACACCATCTCGACGATGCGGCGGCCGCAGTCGGCACTCATGCGGATGTGGTTGGCATCCGCCGCCGGGATGCTCGAGGCGCCCGGCAAGCTCAGGCCCACCGCTTCGGCGATGCCCATCATGGTCGCGGCCGTGCCCATGGTCATGCAGGTGCCGTGGCTGCGCGCGATGCCGGCTTCCATTTCGGCCCAGGCCTGCTCGCTCAGCCGCCCGGCGCGGCGCTCATCCCAGTACTTGAAGGCATCGGAGCCCGAGCCCAGCACCCTGCCCTTCCAATTGCCGCGCAGCATGGGCCCGGCCGGCAGGTAGATGAAGGGGATACCCATGCTGATCGCGCCCATCGTGAGGCCGGGCGTGGTCTTGTCGCAGCCGCCCATCAGCACCGCGCCGTCCACCGGGTGGCTGCGCAGCAGTTCTTCCGTTTCCATCGCCAGGAAGTTGCGATAGAGCATGGTGGTGGGCTTCACCATGCTTTCCGACAGCGAGATGGCCGGCAGTTCCAGCGGAAAGCCGCCCGCCTGCAGGATGCCGCGCTTGACGTCCTCCACCCGGTGCTTGAAGTGCGCGTGGCATTGGTTGGCGTCACTCCAGGTGTTGACGATGGCGATCACCGGCTTGCCCATCCAGTCGGCGTAGCTGTAGCCCATCTGCAGCACGCGCGAACGATGCCCGAAGGAGCGGAAGTCGTCGGGCGCGAACCAGCGCGCGCTGCGCAGGGATTCGTAGGGCTTGTTCATCGGGGGGATGTCTGTAGGTGGCCCGGGCGGCAGGGACCGTGGGCGGCTCGGCCGTCCGAGGGGCCTTTTGCGCGGATTAAAACACTAATATATTAGTACGTCAATGCCAGAATCCCGCCGATGAGTGCCCTCCCAAAGATCCGACTCGACCGCACCCGCCTGGCCGCGCCCCAGGTGCTGGAAAAACTGCGCGACGCCATCCTGTCGCTGGACCTCGTCCCCGGCACCGTGCTGGCGCGGCAGGAACTGGCCGACCGCTTCGGCGTGAGCCAGACGCCCGTGCGCGAGGCGCTGCTGCGCCTGAGCGAGGAAGGCCTGGTGGATGTGTTCCCGCAGCACGCCACGCTGGTGAGCCGCATCGACATCGTGGCGGCGCGCCAGGCGCACTTCCTGCGCCGCTCGATCGAGCTGGAGCTGGTACACCAGCTCGCGCTCGAGGCGCCGGCAGGCATGGTCGAGCAGATGAAGGCCACCATCGCCCAGCAGGCAGCGCTGGCGGCGGCCCAGCGCTACGGCGACTTCGGGGGCGCCGATCGCGCCTTCCATCGCCTCATGTACGAAGCCGGCGGCGTGCCCGACCTGTGGGAACTGGTGGGCCGCGTCTCCGGCCACGTCGACCGCTTGCGCCGCCTGCACCTTCCCACCGCAGGCAAGACCGAGGCGATCCTGCGCGACCACCGCGCCATCGTGCGCTGCATCCAGGCGAAGGACCCGGCGGCCGCCCAGGCCGCGCTGCGCAAGCACCTGTCGGGCACGCTCAGCGCCGTCGACGAGATCTGCAGGCAGTACCCCGACTACGTCGCTGCCTGAGCCGAAGGCCAGGCCAGCAGGAAGGACACGAACGCGGCACTTGTCGATGCCGGGCTGGCCAGCCGCAAGAAGATGCCGGCTGGGCGGCCACAACGAAATCCTGTGCCGCGCAGCAGCCCCGGTTCGGTTCGGATCTGCAGGGCCCCGCCCCTATGCTTCCATGCAACGGCTTCTTGCCATCACCGGAGCTCATCCCATGTCCCTGCAAGACTTCAAGGTCCTCACCTTCGACGTCGTCGGCACGCTGATCGATTTCGAAGGCGGCATGCTCGCCTATCTGCGTCGCGCGGCGCCCGATGTGCGCGTCACCGACGACGATTTCCTCGCCGCCTACCGGCGCGCGCGTGCCGACGGCACGGCCGGCTGGTACCCCGACGACCTGGAGCGCTGCTGGCACGCCATTGCGCCCGCCTTGGGCCTGCCCGACACCGACGCAGCCGCGCGCGGCCTGCGCGATTCGGTGGCGCAGTGGCCGGCCTTCCCCGATTCCGTGGAAGCCTTGAAGCGGCTGCGCAAGCACTTCAAGCTGGTGACGATGACCAATGCCCAGCACTGGGCGCTCGCCCATTTCGACAAGACCCTGGGCTCGCCCTTCGACATGCTGCTGAGCTGCGACGACGCGCTGTGCGAGAAGCCCGATCCCTGCTACTTCGCCTACGCGCGCGGCCGCTTCGAAGGCGCCTGGGGCTACAAGCAGGCCGACAACCTGCACGTCGCGCAAAGCCAGTACCACGACATCGGCGTGTCCAAGCGGCTGGACATCGCGACCTGCTGGATCGAGCGTCGCCACGGGCAGAAGGGCTCGGGCGGCACGCTCGAATCGGAGCACACCGTCCCCGACTACCACTTCCATACGCTGGCCGCGCTGGCCGACGCGGTCGAGGCCGGGCGTTGAGCCTCGACGCGATCGCGGCGCCGGTCGCCGACCTGCTTCCCGATCTGGTCGCGCTGCGCCGCGACCTGCACGCGCACCCGGAGCTCGCCTTCGAGGAACGGCGCACCGCTGGCGTGGCGGCGCAGGCGCTGCGCCTGCTCGGCCTGGAGGTGCATGAAGGCCTGGGCGGCACCGGCGTGGTGGGCACGCTGCGCTGCGGCAGCGGTGCGCGAAGTGTCGGCCTGCGCGCCGACATGGATGCGCTGCCGATGGTCGAGCTCGGGCGCGCCGCCCATGCCAGCCGCACCCAGGGTGTGCACCACGGCTGCGGCCACGACGGTCACACCAGCATGCTGATCGGCGCCGCCCGCCAGCTGGCGCGCACGCGGCGCTTCGACGGCACGGTGCACTTCATCTTCCAGCCGGCCGAGGAAGGCAAAGGCGGTGCGCGCGCCATGATCGAGGACGGCCTGTTCGAGCGCTTCCCCTGCGACAGCGTCTACGCGCTGCACAACTGGCCCGACCTGCCGCTGGGCACCGCGCAGACGCGGGCCGGCCCCATCATGGCGGCGGCCGACCGCTTCGACATCGTGCTGCGCGGCCGCGGCGGCCACGCGGCGCAGCCGCATCACACGCCCGACGCCATCCTCGCCGCGAGCCAGCTCGTCGCCCAACTCCACACCATCGTCTCGCGCCGCATCGATCCCGGCGAATCGGCCGTGCTCTCGGTCACGCGCCTCGAAGGCGGGCACAGCCACAACGTACTGCCGGCGGAGGTCTCGATCACCGGCACCGTGCGCAGCTTCGACCTCGCCTCGCAAGATCGCATCGAGGCCGCGCTGCGCACCACGGTCGACGGCGTGGCGCTGGCGAGCGGCGTCCAGGCCGAGGTGCGCTACGTGCGCTACTACCCCGCCACCCTCAACACGCCGGAAGAAGCCGCGCTCGCACTCGCAGCGGCCAGGGCGGTCGGCCTGCAGGCCGACATGGCGCCGCGCGCGGCCTTCACCTCGGAAGACTTCGCCTTCATGCTGCAGCGTCGTCCCGGCGCCTACCTCTGGCTGGGCCAGGGCCGCGCCGATCCGGGGGCGGACGGAGAACGCCCCCTGCATCACCCCTGCTACGACTTCAACGACGACGCGCTGCCGCTGGGGGTGCGCTGGCTTTGCGAAGTCGCCGAGCGTGCACTCGATCGATGAGTCCTGCTGCCGCTGAACAGCTCGCGCTCCGGGCCCGGCGGCTCCACGTGTCTCCCCAACTGCTCGAGTACCGCGACCTGCTTCGACGTGCAGCAGGCGCGCGAATGGCATAGGGCACGAACGCCGGGACCTCACTCGGTAGGGCATTTATCCGAGCCAGACCACGAGCGGATCGTCATTTGACTTTCTTTCGCCGCCAGGGCGGCGGCGCAAGGGATTGGCGCAGCATGGCCAGAAAAGCAGTCGTGCGCGCACTTCGTCCGAAGCGCGTGCCGAGCATCGCCACGACATCCGCCGGAGGGACCTCCCAGCTCGGAAGCACCCGCTTGAGGCGACGGGCTGCGAGGTCCGCAGCAATATTCCACTCCGAGCGGATTGCGACACCATGCCCTGCAATGGCCCACTCGCGGATCACCGCCCCGTCGTTGCTGCACATGGCGGGATGGATTCGGACGGTACTTGCCTCCCGTGAGGGGTGCAGGAAGCGCCACAGGGTCACGTCCTCGTCATTCTCCCTGACCACGAGACAGCGATGCTGCATCAGGTCCTCAGGCGATTGGACGGGTGCGGCCTTGGCGAGATAGTCCGGGCTGGCACAGAGGATGCGTCGGTTCGGCGCCAGCGTCGTCACGATCTGATTCATGGGCCCCGGCGGTCCGATGTGAATGATGACGTCGCTGCTTTCGACCAGCTGCGCGCCCGGGTGATCGGAGAGATCCAATGTGACCGTCACCCGAGGATGCGCTTTTGCGAAAGCGTCCACCACCGGCGCCACGTGAACCCGGCCAAATCCGTGGGGAGCGGCGATCCGCAGATGCCCGCCGACCGCCTTCTTCCGATCTGCCAACGCCTCGGACAGCGCCTCCATTGCTTCGGCCACGATCGTCCCGTGCGATGCGACGAGGGCGCCCTCATCGGTCAGGCTCATCTTGCGACCAGAACGGTCGATCAGCCGGATGCCGATGCGTGCCTCCAAGGCACGCAAGCGCTGGGTGACGGCGGGCGGCGTGACATCCAGCTTCCTGGCACTCTCGGCGAGCGACGCAGATTTGGCCAGCACGCTGAAGAAGGCGAGATCATCGGAGCTGATCATTAAGTCGACCTTAATTAGAAATGCAGTTCGCATTAATTGTAGGCTGCATGAATTCGGCGCAATATCCGTCCCACTTCATCGCTCAATGCCTGTCGGCGTCTCGTAGGACGCTGCATCCGGCAAGCAACATGTGGAGACAAGAGTTGAGAACAGCCATTTCGCACGCTTGCGCCGGCGGCGCCCAGCATCGCGGCTATCACGCCGTCCGAGGCAGCTCGCACCAGTTCGAAGCCGAGCGGTTGCGCTTCGGGGGCTGGCAATGAGCACCGGCGCGATCGTGACCGAGATCCGGACCCACAGCGCACCCGCGCCTGCGGGGCACTACGCGCAGGCCATCGTCTCGCGCGGGCATGTCTACATCTCCGGCAATTTGCCGATTCGCCCGGATGGACGTCCACTGGCCGACGATGGATTCGAGGCGCAGGCCAGGCAGGCGATCGAGAACATGCTGTCGATCCTGGGCGCCGCGGGGAGCACGCCAGAGCGCCTCCTCAAGGTGACGGCCTACATCGTGGGCATCGCCCACTGGGGCCGCTTCAATGCGGTGTACGCGTCCATGCTGCCGGATGCGCGTCCCGCGCGCAGTGTCGTTCCAGTGCCGGAGTTGCACCACGGGTACCTGGTCGAAATCGATGCGATCGCGGTGCACGAACCCTCGGAGATGACGTGAGGGACGACGCGGTCCTGATTCCGTTTGCGAAAGCGCATCTGGACAGTGCCCTGAGGCTTTCGCAGGAAATGTCCTGGCCCTATCGGCTCGAGGACTGGGAGGTCGCGCTCCAGCTCGGCCATGGCTTCGTGCTGCAGCGCGCCGGCGTGATGATCGGGACCGCCGTCTGGTGGCCGTATGGTGACGCCCATGCTTCGGCCGGCATGATCATCGTCGCCAAAGGTGCCCAAGGCCGCGGCTACGGTGCCCGATTGATGGACGCACTGCTGGCCGCGGCGCATCCGCGCGCCATGACGCTGAACTCGACCGCCGAAGGCCTGGCGCTTTACGCGCGCCGTGGGTTCACGCCCATCGGTGCCATCCAACAGCATCAGGGCATACCCAACGCACACCATGAAGCGCCGTCGACCCGTCTCGTCAGGGCGATGGCTGCTTCGGATTTCGAGGCGATCGCGCGTCTCGATCAGGAAGCGACGGGCTGGGCCCGACAACCGATGCTGCGTCGGCTCATCGAGCGCGGTGACGGCCATGTGCTTCTGCGCGACGGCATGCCGAGCGGCTACGCCATCTCCCGCCGTTTTGGCCGCGGGCACGTCATCGGCCCGGTCGTCGCCGAAAACCCGGCCGCCGCGCGCGCGTTGATCGAGGCCGCGCTCGCGCACCTCGGGCGTGTTTTCGTCCGGGTCGACACCGCAAGCACCTCGCAGCTCGGGCCGTGGCTCGAAGCCCTCGGCCTGCCGCAGGTCGGTGACGCCACCACCATGGTGCTCGGGTCGCAGACCCAGTCGGCCGGACCGGCCCGCGTGTTCGCGCTCGCCAACCAGTCGTTCAACTAGACCCCATTGATCCAGGAGCCCGCATGAAGCTCGCATCCTATTGGTTGGACACCTCGGAGCCGTTCAGGAGCGCCGCCGCAGGGCCGGTGCAGGGCACCTGCGACGTGGCCGTGATCGGTGGTGGCCTGACCGGTTCTTCGTCTGCGCTGGCGCTCGCCAGGAAGGGCGCGCGTGTCGTGCTTCTCGAAGCCGGGACGGTCGGGAACGCCGCGTCCGGCCGCAACGGCGGCATGTGCAACAACGGATTCGCCCAGGACTACGGCATGCTCTCGGCGAAGCTCGGCAAGGAAGTCGCCGACCGGCTCTATCGGGCCTTCGACGCCGGTGTCGATACGGTCGAGCGACTGGTGGCGGAAGAGAACATCGACTGCAGCTTCGCGCGCGTCGGCAAGATCAAGCTGGCGGCCAAGCCCGAGCACTACGACAAGCTGGCGCGCAGCCAGGCGTTGCTGGCCGCGAATGTCGACCCCGACACGGCGATGGTGAGCCGCGCGGACCTGGCGAACGAGGTGGGGTCGGACCGCTACTACGGCGGGCTGGTCTACCGAAAGAGTGCTGGCATGCATGTCGGGCGCTTCGTCCGCGGACTGGCCGAAGCGGCGGCGCGGCGTGGTGTCGAAATCCACGAGCACACGCCGATGACCGGCCTGCGGCCCGTTCCGGGTGGGGGTCACCAGATCGAAACACCGAAGGGCCGGCTCCATGCAAAGCAGGTTCTGCTGGCGAGCGGCACCTCGCAGACGGGGCCGCTGGGCTGGATCCGGCGCAGGGTCGTGCCGGTCGGCGCGTTCCTCATCGTCACGGAGCCTCTGCCGGCATCGACGCTGGATCGCCTCTTGCCGAGCCGCAGGATGGCGGTCGATACCAAGAACCTCGTCAACTACTTCCGAACCACGCCCGACAACCGGCTGCTCTTCGGTGGACGCGCTCGCTTCGCCGTCTCCAATCCGAACTCGGACGAGAAGAGCGGCGCCATCCTCAAGGCCGCGCTGCACGACGTCTTTCCAGAGCTCCGCGCCGCGCGCATCGACTATTGCTGGGGCGGGATGGTCGACATGACGCGGGACCGGCTGCCCCGCGCCGGCGAACGCAACGGCATCTACTACGCCATGGGCTACAGCGGCCACGGCACCCAGATGTCGACCCTGATGGGGACGATCATGGCGCAGGTCATGGACGGTCGCACCGACCTCAATCCCTGGAAAGACTTCGACTGGCCGGCCATCCCGGGCCACGTCGGCCCTCCCTGGTTTCTGCCGCTGGTCGGGGCCTATTACCGGCTCAAGGACAAGCTGACCTGAGCGCCGATCGCTGAGTGCCGATCGCTGAGCGCTAGAAATCAGCCACCTTGCCCCAAACCGACTCGCTGAATCGCCCGGGCCGGTAAGGCGCGGGATCGAAGATCGGAGCGGCACCCGTGACCAGGTCGGCAACCAGGTGGCCGGAGCCGGGGCCGATGCCGAAGCCGTGTCCGGAAAAGCCCGCGGCCAGGATGAGCCCCGGAACCTCCGGCACTTCGCCGATGCCGGGCACACCGTCCGGCGTGCTGTCGGCGAAGCCGGCCCACGCGTTGGCGATGCTTGCCTCGCGAAGCGCAGGCAACAGTTCGACGGCGCGGCTGTAGGTCTGCCTGACGGCCGACGGATCGGGCTTCGGGTCGAGGATCCTCACACGCTCCATGGGCGTGGGCGCGTCGAGCCGCCATCGCGCGAGCGTTTCGTGGCCGCCGCGAATGCCTTCGAGGCCCCCCGGGAAAATGTTGCGCCAGCGCTTGGCGAACATCGGCAGGAACTGCGGGGCGAAGCGCAGGAGCTGTGGCGTCACGTCGACCCGCCCGCGCCCGCTGATGGCCAGCGTGTAGCTGCCGTCGCTGCGGCGGGTCGCGGACACGCGCGCGGTGTGCAGGGTGTCCGGCAGGCGCTGCGCCACCGGCGACACACGAATGATGGATTGGCGAACCGTGGCCAGTGGAAAACGCACGCCGAGCTGGCGGCAGAACGACGACGCCCACGCGCCGCCGGCAAGCACCGCCGTTCCGGTCTTGATGGTTCCGGCTTCGGTCACGACGCCGCAGACCCGGCCGCCCTGCAGTTCGATGCCGCGTGCGGCGCAGTGCTGGTGGATGCTGCCGCCAAGCTTCATCAGCGCCGTTGCCACGGCGGGCGCGGCTTGGGCGGGATCGGCCGTACCGTCGCTGGGCGAGAAGACGCCCCCTTTCCAGGCACGCCCGGTCGCATGCCCGCGCTCCGTAGCCTCCCGGGCACTCAGCATGTGCGTGGTCACGCCGGCCGTCTTCGCGAAATCGCGCCAGCTGGACCAGCGGGACAGTTCCGCCTCGTCGTTGCTGAGATAGAACAGGCCGCATCGGCGAAAGCCCGTGTCTTCACCGCTGTCGGCGGCAAACTGTTCCCAGAGCTCGAGGCTCTTGGTCGCCATGGGCAGCTCGCGAGCGTCCCGGTTCTGCTGGCGGCACCAGCCCCAGTTGCGGCTCGATTGCTCGGCGCCGATCCTGCCCTTTTCGACCACGACGACCGAGAGTCCGCGTCGGGCCAGGTAGTAGGCGCTGAAGACGCCCACGATCCCGCCGCCGATCACGACGACGTCGGCAGAGGCGGGCGGATTGGGTGAGGTCTCGATGAGGCGCAGCGGCTGAAGCACGGATGAATTTCCACGGGTCGAGAAGGGTGCGCCGTCCACGGAGGTGCGTGCGCCCCCTTCAGCGCTGGTTGGGGAACAGCCGTTCGATCGGACAGTGCGTCTTGATGAACGGCGACTTGATGACGATGTAGCTGAAGTACTTCGCGATGCCGATGTTGCGTTCGAGCAGTTCCTCGATCACTTCCTGGTAATGGTTGACGCCGCGCGTCAGAAAGCGCAAGAGGTAGTCGTAGCCGCCGCTCACCAGGTGGCATTCGAGCACCTCGTCGACCTCGCGGATGGCGGCCTCGAAGCGGGCGAAGTCCTCGCGGTGGTGGTCCGACAGCGTGACCTCGGTGAACACGGTCAGCGTGTCGCCCAGCTTCTCCAGCCGCAGGTGCGCGCCATAGCCGGCGATGTAGCCGGCCTGCTCCAGCCGCTTGACGCGGATCAGGCAGGGGCTGGGCGACAAGCCCACCGCATCCGCCAGGTCGACGTTGGTCATGCGGCCGTTCTTCTGCAGTTGCGCAAGGATGCGCAGGTCGAGACGGTCGATCTTGAAGGCTTCTGACATGGTGGTGGCGGTGAACGAGGATGACTCGATTCTGCGTCTGCCGCGTCGCGTTGCGTCCGGTGTTCTCCCTCGCCCGCGTCAGCCCAGCGCGGCGCGAACGTCGGGCGCCTGGAGCACCTCGTCGAGCGTCTTGCCGAGCCGCACGAACATCTGCGCGAACTCGTCCTCGGTGAAGGTCAGCGCCGGCGCGAAGCCCAGGATGTGATCGCCGAAGGAGCGGAACACCAGGCCGTTGCGGTAGCCCGCGGCGAAGATGCGGTCCGGCAGCCCGAGCACCGGGTCGAAGCCGCGCTTCGATGCCTTGTCGCTCACCAGCTCCAGCGCGCCCAGCAGCCCGCGATGGCGGGCATCGCCCACCAGCGGATGCGCGCGCAGCGCATCGAGCCCGGCCGCGAAGTGGGCCGCGCCGCGCTGGCCGTTGGCGAGGATGCCGCCTTCTTCATAGAGACGCAGCACCTCCAGCGCGACCGCGGCGCTCACCGGATGCGCGGAGTAGGTCGCGCCATGGCCGATGGGCGCCCCCGCGGGCGCCCCGTCGGCGATGCCGGCGTAGACCTTCTCGGAGATCAGCGTAGCGCCCATCGGCGCATAACCCGCGGTCAGGCCCTTGGCCACCGTCATCAGATCGGGTTCGACGCCCTCGGCCTCGCAGGCGAACATCGGGCCGGTGCGGCCGAAGCCCGTGATGACCTCGTCCACCACGAACAGGATGTCGAGTTCGCGCGCGGCCTCGCGCATGGCCTTCAGCCAGCCCTTGGGCGGCACGATCACGCCGCCCGAGCCCTGGATCGGCTCGCAGAAGAAGGCCGCCACGTTGTCCGCGCCCAGCTCGGCCACCTTGGCCTTCAGTGCGGCCACCGAGGCGGCGATCAGCGCCTGCGGATCGGCACCGTCCGCATGCCGATACGGGTTGGGCGAAGGGATGTAATGCTGCGTGGGCAGCGGCAGGTCGAAGCCGCGGTGGAAGGCCGGCAGCGCGGTGAGCCCCGCACCGGTGGAGGAAGAGCCGTGATAGCCCCGCTCCAGCGAGATGAAGTGCTTCTTCGAGGGCTTCCCCGCCGCGTTGTAGTACTGCACGATGAAGCGCACCGCCGCGTCGACCGACTCGGAGCCGCCGAGCGTGAGGTACACGCGGGTCAGCGAGACAGGCGTGATCTGCACCAGCTTCTCGGCCAGGCGAATCGCCGGCTCGCTGCTGAAATGGAAATAGCCGGTGGCATACGGCAGCCGGCGCATCTGCTCGGCCGCGGCCTGCACCACGCTCTCCTGGCCGTAACCCACGTTCACGCACCACAGGCCGGCGAAGGCGTCGAGCAATTCACGGCCGTTGGCATCGGTCAGCCACGCGCCGCGGCCCGAGGCGAGCACGGTGGGCCCGCGCTCTTCGTGCACGCGCCAGGGCGAGACCGGATGGATGAGATGCGCGCGGTCGATGGCATCGAGCGCGGCCTTGTTGGGCAATGCGGCGGGGTGTGTCATGGTGGGGCGGGAGTCGGGCCTTTGGATGTCCGAAAGCTTAGGTCCCATGCCCCTCGTGCGGGTGCTGCATTGAGGGTCTTGTGCGATGCAGGCTGCGGTTGTGCGCGTGCCGACAGCAGATCCTGCGGCGCGCTTCAGTACCCTCGCGCGCGATCGACGAGCCCGAGCATCGGCTCGCCGGCCTCGAAGCGGCGCAGGTTGTCGAGCACCACTTCCGCCGCGCTGAGCGGCTGCGTCATGCTCGCGATGTGCGGCGTGAGCTGCACGCACGGATGGCGCCAGAAGGCATGCGCCGGCGGCAGCGGCTCGGGGTCGGTCACGTCGAGCACGGCATCGCCGATGCGGCCGCTGGCCAGCGCGGCCAGCAGGTCGGCGTCCACCAGCTGCGGCCCGCGGCCGACGTGCACCAGGCCCGCGCCCTGGGGCAGCATCGAGAACAGCCGCGCGTCGAGAAAGCCGCGTGTCGAATCGGTCAACGGCAACAGGCACACGAGGATGTCGGTGCGCGCGAGAAAGGCCGGCAGCTCGTCGGCGCCCGCATGGCATTGCACGCCCTCGACCGCATGGCGCGAGCGGCTCCATCCGGCGCAGTCGAAGCCCAGGCCGACGAGCGGCGCCAGCACCGCCTGGCCGAGCGAGCCGAGTCCGAGCACGCCCACGCGCCGCTCGCCCGCGGGCCGAACGGGCAGCGGGCGCCACTGGCCTTCCTGCTGCTGGCGCCGGTAGCGCGGCATGTCTCGGTGAAGGCCGAGCACCGCATGCGTCACGTACTCGACCATGCCGCGCACGATGCCGGGCTCCACCATGCGCACCACCGGCAAGTCGGGGGGCAGCGCCCCGAAATCGAACTGATCGACACCGGCCCCGGAAGAGAACAGCACCTCCAGGTTGGGGAAACGCTCGGCCAGGTGCGGCGGCGGCTCCCAGGCCGCGAGGAAGCGCACCTGCGCAGGGTCGCCGATGTCGGGCCAGATGCGGAATTCAAGCCCGGGCGCGCGGCGCCGGAACACCTCCGCCCACTGGCGGCCGCGCACCGGGTCGGACTTGTAGAGGAAGGTGGTCGCGCCCATCGCGATCAGCCCACGGCTTGCGTGACGATCGCGAACAGCGCCGGCCCGCCGGGCTGCGTGGCGAGCGGCGCGCCGCGCACCATCGTCGTCGGCGCATCCACGCGCAGCAGGCCGATGCTCTCGATCCATTCGGCCAGGCCGCTGGCGAAGTCGATGTCGATGCGCGTGAAGTGGCCGGCGTTCAGGCTTGCGAGGTGCGCGATCAGCGCCTTCGCGCCTTCGGCATCGGGCGCGACGACGGGGCCGATCGCGTGCCCGCGCCCGAAGCGGCGCAGCATCGCGAAGCCACGCGGCTCGTTGTCCTGGTCGAGCACCACGCAGGCATCGGCCGTTTCGAGCAGGTCCGTGACCAGCGCATCGCGCGGCATGCCGCGTGCGGCCGCGTCGAGCGCCTGCAGCGATGCGGCCTCGTTCAGGCCGGCAGGCCGCAGGCGCCAGCCCGTCGGCAGCGCGACCAGCGGCGCCGGCTGGGCGATGCCCTGGTGCTGGCGCAGCTCGCCGGTGCGCACGAAGCCCAGGCGCTCGTACAGGCCCCGACCTTCGGCAGTGGCGTGCAGCAGCACCGTGCGTCCGTCGAGCCCTTCGAGCAGCGCACTCATGATGCGCAGCCCGACGCGGCGGCCCTGGCAGGCCGGCGTGACGATCACCAGGCCGATGGTGGCGTGGCGCTCGCCCCAGCGCCAGCGCAAGCCGGTGGCGATCATCTCGCCGTCGCGCTCGGCGACGATGCCCTCGGCATGCGCGAACACCTGTTCCCAGTCCGCCGGGCGGTGCGGCCAGCGCTGTTCGGCCGACAGCGCATGGGCGCGCGGCAGATCGGCGGCGGTCATCGGCCTCAGCGCGACGCCGTCGAAGTCGTTTGTGTTCGGAGTCTGAGCAGGCATCGGAGAGTCTTGGTGCAGGAGAAAGGCAGGTCATCTTGGACGACATCCGCACCTTTCGCCAGAGCGAATTCGCGCTTCGCTGCAACTCGCAAGCTTCGTCTGTCGCGGCGCCGCGTTTCGCAATTCGATGCGGCAGCGCGACTGCTTACGCACACAAATGCCGCGCCAACCTGCCTAGCATCGGACGCGGCATCGGCCCCCTGCCCTGACGCCCTCCTCATGCAAGCCTTCGACCCGCGACAGATCCACGTGCCTTCGGGCCGTTCCACCGGCGGGCGCCTGGCCTGCGACGCCGGCCGCATCGTCGGCGCGTGCTCATTCCGGTGCATCGCCGCACGCTCCGTGGGCACACGGCATGGGATGCCGCCGCCGGCCCCGCAAACCGCAGCTTCGATGCCCTGGGCGCCCCATTTCCCTACATCCCCGGCATCGCTGCGTGCTGCAATCGCTTCGTCATGAGTTCATCGCATTTGCAACCGTCATTCAAGGAACAGAGACCATGAGCATCCGTCCCAAGTACATCACCTTCGACTGCTACGGAACGCTGACGCGCTTCCGCATGGGCGAGCTGACGCGCGACATCTTTGCCGATCGCATCCCGGCCGAGCGCATGGAGCAGTTCATCGCCGACTTCACCGCCTACCGCTTCGACGAAGTGCTGGGCGACTGGCAGCCCTACGAGGTGGTGCTGAAGAATGCGGTGCGCCGCCTGTGCAAGAAGTGGAAGATCCAGTACCTCGACCACGAGGCGCAGAAGTACTATGACGCCGTGCCCACCTGGGGTCCGCATGCAGACGTGCCGGCCGGCCTGGCCAAGGTGGCGAAGGAGATCCCGCTGGTGATCCTGTCGAACGCCTCGGACGACCAGATCCAGAAGAACGTGGCGATGCTGGGCGCGCCCTTCCACCGCGTGTACACCGCACAGCAGGCCCAGGCCTACAAGCCGCGCCTCCAGGCCTTCGAGTACATGTTCGATTCGCTGGGCTGCAATCCGGAGGACGTGCTGCACGTGTCGTCCAGCCTGCGTTACGACCTGATGTCGGCGGACGACCTGGGCATCGTCAACAAGGTGTTCGTCAACCGCGGCCACGGCCCCGGCAACCCGGCGTACCGCTACGTCGAGATCCAGGACATCGGCGGCCTGCCGGGCGTGGTCGGCCTCTGATCATTCCACCCTCTCGCGCCACACCATGAAGCTCGACTCCTACTGGACCGATTCCGCGCCCGCCTTCGCGCCCGAACCGCGCGAACTGCCGGCGCAGGCCGACGTGGCGATCGTCGGCGGTGGCTTCACCGGGCTCTCGGCAGCGCTGGCGCTGGCGCGGCGCGGTGCCAGCGTGGTGGTGCTGGAAGCGGGCGAGCGGGTGGCGGCCGAGGCCTCGGGGCGCAACGGCGGGCATGTCAACAACGGGCTGGCGGTGGACTATGCCGATGTGGCCGCGAAGTTCGGTGCCGACCGGGCGCGCGCCTGGTACCGCGCCTATGACGACGCGGTCGACACGGTCGAGCGGCTGGTGCGCGACGAAGCCATCGACTGCGACTTCCTGCGTCACGGCAAGCTCAAGCTCGCCACCCGCCCCGGCCAGATGGCGGCGCTCGAACGCAGCGCCGAACGCCTGATCGCCGACGGCGTCGATACCGACGTCGAGATTCTCGATGCGCCGCGCGTGCACGGCGAAGTGCAGAGCGACCAGTTCCACGGCGGCCTGCTCTACAAGCGCAGCGGCCAGATGCACATGGGCCGCTTCGCCTTCGGGCTGGCAACGGCCGCGCAGCGCAACGGCGCCCGAATCCATACCGGCACGGGCGTGCAACGCATCGAACGCCTGGGCCGAAGCCAGGCGCACCGGCTTCATACCGGGCGCGGCAGCGTCACCGCACAGCAGGTGCTGCTGGCCACCGGCGCCACCCGCCATGGCGGCTACGGGAGCTTCGGCTGGCTGCGTCGGCGCATCGTGCCGATCGGCAGCTTCATCGTGGTCACCGAACCGCTCGGCGCCGAGCGCGCGCAGGCCCTGCTCGCGGCGCGGCGCACCTACACGACGGTGGCCAACATCCATCACTATTTCCGGCTCACCACCGATCACCGGCTGGTGTTCGGCGGGCGGGCGCGCTTCGCGATCTCCAGTCCCCAGTCGGATGCCGCGAGCGGAGAGATCCTGCGCGCCGGCCTGGCCGAAACCTTTCCGCAGCTCGGCGCGGTGCGGCTGGACTACTGCTGGGGCGGCCTGGTCGACATGACGCAGGACCGGCTGCCCCACGCCGGCGAGCGCGACGGCCTCTACTACGCCATGGGCTACAGCGGCCACGGCACGCAGATGTCGGTCCACATGGGCCAGCGCATGGCGGCCGTGATGGCGGGCGACGCGAGCGCCAACCCGTGGCGCGACCACGACTGGCCCGCCATCCCCGGCCACTTCGGCCCGCCGTGGTTTCTGCCGGCCATCGGCCTGTACTACCAGCTCAAGGACCGGTTGGCCTGAGCGCCCTTTTTCATCGATCCACCAAGAGGAGACCCCCATGAACAGCAGCAATCCCAAGAGCTTCGAAAATCTCGTCGGTCCCGGCGAAAGTCTCCGCGTGATGGCGTCGCTCGAGCGTGGCGCCACGCGGCGCGACATCCTCGCGATGCTGATGGCAGGCGGCATGCAGGCCACGCTGGCCGGCAGCCTGGCGGGCGTGGCGATGAATGCCCATGCGCAGACGCCGCGCAAGGGCGGGCGCATCCGCGTTGCCGGCGCGACCGCCGCCGCCACCGATACGCTCGATCCGGCCAAGCAGTCGAACCAGACCGACTACTCGCGCTGCAACATGATCTACAACGGCCTGACCTCGCTGGACGGCAGCCTGACGCCGCAGCCCGCGCTGGCCGAGTCGTTCACGACCAAGGATGCGAAGACCTGGGTCTTCACGCTGCGCAAGGGCGTGACCTTCCATGACGGCAAGGCGCTCTCGCCCGCCGATGTCGTGTTCTCGGTCCTGCGCCACAAGGACCCGGCCACCGCCTCGAAGGCAAAGACGCTCGCCGACCAGATCGACAGCGTGAAGGCCACCGGCCCCAACGAGGTGACGGTCGTGCTCAGCGCGCCCAACGCAGATCTGCCGGTGATCCTGGGCACCTTCCACTTCCACATCGTCAAGGAAGGCACCACCGACTTCAATGCCGGCATCGGCACCGGCCCCTACAAGCTGAAGGAATTCAAGCCCGGCGTGCGCTCGCTGGTGGTGCGCAACGACGCCTATTGGAAGCCCGGCAAGCCTTACCTCGACGAGATCGAGTTCGTCGGCATCGGCGACGAAAGCGCGCGCGTCAACGCGCTGCTGTCCGGCGGCATGGACCTGGTGGGCTCGGTCAATCCGCGATCGGTGGAACGGGTGAAGGGCACGCCGGGCTTCGCGATCTTCACGACGCAATCAGGCCAGTACTCCGACCTCGTGATGCGCAAGGACGTCGGCCCGGGCGCCAATGCCGACTTCGTGCTGGCCATGAAGTACCTGTTCGACCGCGAGCAGATGAAGAAGACCATCGCGCTCGACTACGCCGTGCTCGGCAACGACCAGCCGATCGACCCGACCAACCGCTTCTACTTCGCCGGCCTGCCGCAGCGGCCGTTCGACCTCGACAAGGCCAAGTTCCACCTGCAGAAGTCCGGCGTCACCGGCAAGGTGCCGGTGGTGGCGTCGCCGGCGGCGCTCTACTCGGTCGAGATGGCGCTGCTGCTTCAGCAGTCGGCACAACGCGCCGGGCTGGAGCTCGACATCAAGCGCATGCCGGCCGACGGCTACTGGTCGAACCACTGGCTCAGCAGCCCGGTGGGCTTCGGCAACGTCAACCCCCGTCCGAGCGCCGACGTGCTGCTGACGCAGTTCTTCCAGTCGGGCGCAGCCTGGAACGAGTCGCGCTGGAAGAGCGAGAAGTTCGACCAGCTGCTGCTGGCCTCGCGCGCCGAGACCGACTTGGCCAAGCGCAAGCAGATGTACGCCGACATGCAGACCATGATTCACCAGGACGCAGGCATCGGCATCCCGCTGTTCCTCGCGAGCATCGACGGGCATACGTCCAAGCTCAAGGGCTTGTCGCCGATCCCGCTGGGCGGTTTGATGGGCTACAACTTCGCGGAGAACGTATGGCTGGAGGCATGACGCCTCGGCAGCCGCTCGCCGCGCGCAACGGAGCACCGAGATGAACCATGTGATCCTGAAGCTCCTCGCTCAGCGCATCGCGCTGGCGCTGCTGTCGCTGCTGGTGGTGTCGGTGATCGTCTTCTCGATCACCGCCGTGCTGCCCGGCGATGCGGCGCAGGAGCAGCTCGGCCAGGACGCCACGCCCGAAGCGCTGGCCGCGCTTCGCACGCAGATGGGCCTCGACGTGCCGGCGCCGGAGCGCTATGCGCACTGGCTGCTCGGCATGGTGAAGGGCGATCCGGGCCGTTCGGCGACCACGCAGATGCCGGTGGCGGAGCTGATCGCCAGCCGGCTGCCGAACTCGCTGCTGCTCGCCGCGGTCACGGCCCTCTTCTCGGTCCCGATCGCGCTGGCGCTCGGCATCGCTTCGGCCGTGTGGCGCGGCTCGTGGTTCGACCGCGCGGCCTCGACCTCGGCGGTGGCGGTGGTGTCGGTGCCGGAGTTCCTGGTCGCGACGCTGGCCGTGCTGGTGTTCGCGGTCAAGCTGCGCTGGCTGCCGGCGCTCTCCTTCGTCAACGACATCGAATCGCTCGGCCAGCTGTTGCGCGCCTTCGCGATGCCGGTGCTGGTGCTGTGCTGCGTGATCGTCGCGCAGATGATGCGCATGACGCGCGCCGCGGTGATCGACCAGCTCGAAGCGCCCTACATCGAGATGGTGCGGCTCAAGGGCGCCTCGCCGATGCGCATGGTGCTCGCGCATGCGCTGCCCAACGCGGTCGGCCCGATCGCCAATGCCGTGGCGCTCAGTCTGTCGTACCTGCTCGGCGGCGTGATCATCGTCGAGACCATCTTCAACTATCCGGGCATCGCCAAGCTGATGGTCGACGGCGTGTCGCAGCGCGACATGCCGCTGGTGCAGACCTGCGCCATGATCTTCTGCTGCGCCTACCTGATCCTGGTGACGACCGCCGACATCTGCGGCATTCTCGCCAACCCGCGGCTGCGGCATCGCTGACATGGAGGCGCTGATGGAATCTTCCACCACCCCACCGGCCGTGAGTGCCATGGCTGCTACGGTCGCACCCGCGCCGCAGAAGCGCCGCGGCGGCCCGCTGCGGTGGCTCGCCGGCTTCGGCGTCACCGGCCTGGTCGGCCTCGCGGTGCTGCTGTTCTGGCTGCTCGCCGCGCTGTTCGGGCCCTGGATGCTGTCACGCATCCCGGGGGCCATGGGCACCGCGAACGTGTTCGCGCCGATGAGCGCGGCGCACTGGCTGGGCACGGACTACCTCGGCCGCGACATGCTGGGGCTCCTCGTCGACGGCGCGCGCTACACCATCGGCGTCGCGCTGGTCGCCACGCTGCTGGCCAGCGGGACCGGCACCACGCTGGCGCTGCTGGCCGCGGCCAGCGGGCGCTGGATCGACGCCGTGCTCAGCCGCGGCCTGGACACGCTGACTGCGATCCCGAGCAAGATGTTCGCGCTGATCATGGTGGCGGGCTTCGGCTCCTCGGTGCCCATGCTGGTGGTCACGGCGGGCATCATCTACGTGCCGGGCGCCTACCGGATCGCGCGTTCGCTCGCGGTGAACATCAACGCGCTGGACTACGTGACGGTGGCGCGCACGCGCGGCGAGGGCACGCTCTACATCATGCTGCGCGAGATCCTGCCCAACATCGTCGGGCCGATGCTGGCCGACCTCGGCCTGCGCTTCGTCTACATCGTGCTGCTGCTGGCAAGCCTGAGCTTCCTCGGTCTGGGCATTCAGCCGCCGGCAGCCGACTGGGGCTCGCTGGTGCGCGAAAACATCGGCGCACTGGCCAAGGGCGGCGCTTCGGTGATCGTGCCGGCGCTGGCCATCGCGAGCCTGACGATCGCGGTCAACCTCGTCATCGACAACCTGCCGGGCCGAACCGCCCGCGAAAGAGGAGCACGCTGATGGGCGCACCACTCAAGGTCCAGGGCCTCAGCATCACGGCGGGCGCGAACACGCTGGTCGACAACCTGAGCTTCTCCGTGCAGCCCGGCGAGGTGCTGGCACTGATCGGCGAATCGGGCTCCGGCAAGACCACCACCGCGCTGGCGCTGATGGGCTATGCGCGCCACGGCTGCAGCATCTCGGCGGGCCGCGTGCAGATCGGCGAGACCGACGTGCTGGCGTTGAACGCGGCGCAGCAGCGCGCGCTGCGCGGCCGCACGGTGGCCTACATCGCGCAGAGCGCGGCGGCCTCCTTCAATCCTTCGCGCACGATCATGGACCAGGTGGTCGAGCCGACCGTCATCCACGGCCTGTGCAAGCGGGCCGAGGCCGAGGCGAAGGCGGTGCAGCTCTTCCGCGAGCTGGCGCTGCCCGACCCGGAGACCATCGGCGCACGCTATCCGCACCAGGTCTCCGGGGGCCAGCTGCAGCGGCTGATGGCGGCGATGGCGCTGATCGGCGACCCGGAGCTCGTGATCCTCGACGAGCCGACCACCGCGCTCGACGTGACCACGCAGATCGAGGTGCTGCGCGCCTTCCGCCGCGTGGTGCGCGAACGCCGCGCCACCGCGGTGTACGTGAGCCATGACCTGGCCGTGGTGGCGCAGATGGCCGACCACATCCTGGTGCTGCGCGACGGCAAGATGCGCGAGGTGAACGCGACCGGGCAGATCCTCACGGCGCCGGTGAACGACTACACCAAGTGCCTGCTGGCCGCAGCGCGACCCGCGCCGCGTGCATCGGGCCACGTCGCGGCCGATTCCGGGCTGCTGCTGGACGTGCGCGCGCTGTCGGCGGGCTATGGGCCGGTCGACGCGCAGGGCCGTCCGGCCAAGCTGATCCTGGAGGACATCAATCTCCAGCTCCATCGCGGGCAGGCCATCGGCGTGATCGGCGAGTCGGGTTCGGGCAAGACCACGCTGGCACGCGCCGTCGCCGGCTTGCTGAGCCCGTGCCACGGCAGCATCCTGTTCGACCAGCGCGAGCTGAAGCCTTCGCTGGCCCAGCGCGACAAGGAGCAGCTGCGCCGGATCCAGATCGTGTTCCAGATGGCCGACACGGCGCTCAACCCCTCGCAGACCATCGAGCGCATCCTGGCGCGGCCGCTGCAGTTCTACAAGGGGCTGGGCGGCGAGCCGCTGCGCCAGCGCATCCGCGAGCTGCTGGACCTGGTGAAGCTGCCGCAGGCCGTTGCCGGCCGCCTGCCGGGCGGCCTGTCGGGCGGCCAGAAGCAGCGCGTCAACCTGGCGCGCGCGCTCGCGGCCGAACCCGACCTGATCCTGTGCGACGAGGTGACGTCGGCGCTGGACACGGTCGTCGGCGCGGCGGTGCTCGACCTGATGGCCGAGCTCAGGCGCGAGCTCGGTGTCTCGTACCTGTTCATCAGCCACGACCTGCACACCGTGCGCGCGGTGTGCGACGAGATCGTGGTGATGCAGCACGGCCGCAAGCTCACGCAGGTGGCGCGCGCCGACTACGAGCGCGGGCCGCACCATCCCTACTACGAGCTGCTGGCCCGCTCGGTGCCCGAGCTGCGCCAGGGCTGGCTCGACGAGATCGACCGCAAGATGGCGATGGCCACATGAAGGAGACCGAGATGACCCCCACCTTCCGCATCGCACTCATCGCGGGCGATGGCATCGGCAAGGAAGTGATGCCGGAGGGCCTGCGCGTGATACAGGCCGCGGCGGAACGCTTCGGCTTCGAGCTCGAGTGCCGCACCATCGACTGGGCGAGCTGCGACTACTACGCCGAGCACGGCCGGATGATGCCCGACGACTGGAAGGCGCAGCTGCAGGGCGTCGACGCGCTGTACTTCGGTGCCGTCGGCTGGCCGGCGACGGTGCCGGACCACGTCTCGCTGTGGGGCTCGCTGCTGAAGTTCAGGCGCGAGTTCGACCAGTACGTCAACCTGCGTCCGGTGCGCCTGTTCGAGGGCGTGCCCTGCCCGCTGGCCGGGCGCAAGCCGGGCGACATCGACTACCTGGTGGTGCGCGAGAACACCGAGGGCGAGTACACCTCGCTGGGCGGCGTGATGTACGAAGGCACCGAGCGCGAGATCGTGATCCAGGAATCGGTCTTCTCGCGTCACGGCGCCGATCGCGTGCTGAAGTACGCCTACGAGCTCGCCCAGGCGCGCAAGCGGCGGCACCTGACCGTGGCCACCAAGAGCAACGGCATCGCGATCAGCATGCCGTGGTGGGACGGTCGCGCCGACGCGATCGGCCGCGACTACCCCGAGGTGCAGGTCGACAAGCAGCACATCGACATCCTGTCGGCGCGCTTCGTGCTGCAACCCACGCGCTTCGACGTGGTGGTCGCGAGCAACCTGTTCGGCGACATCCTGTCCGACCTCGGCCCCGCGACCACCGGCACCATCGGCCTCGCGCCGTCCGCCAATCTCAATCCGGACCGCAAGTTCCCGTCGCTCTTCGAGCCCGTGCACGGCTCGGCGCCCGACATCTACGGCCAGAACATCGCCAACCCGATCGCCATGATCTGGTCGGGCGCGCTGATGCTGGACTTCCTCACCCAGGGCCAGGGCGCGGGCCGCGCGGCGCACGACGCGATCCTCGGCGCGATCGAGGCGGTGCTGCGCGAAGGGCCGCGCACGCGCGACCTCGGCGGCACGGCCTCCACCACCGAGCTCGGCATCGCGATCGCCGAGCGTGTGGCAGCCTGAACCTCTTCATTCCCACTGAACCATGACACTGACCCTCGAACGCCAGGACCTGATGCCCGGCACCCAGCTCATCGGCGCCGACTGGCGCGAAGCCAGCGACGAACGTCGCCTCGACGTGACCGACCCCGCCACCGATGCCGTGTTCGCGAGCGTGCCGGACGGCACCGCCGCCGATGCGCGCGCGGCGGTCGATGCTGCGCATGCCGCCTTCCCCGCCTGGCGCGCGGTGCCGGCCAAGCAGCGCGCGGCGATCCTCAAGCGCTGGAACGACCTCATGGTGGCGCACCAGGAAGACCTCGGCCGCCTGATCTCGCGCGAACAGGGCAAGCCGCTGGCCGAGGGACGCGGCGAAGTGGCCTACGCCGCCAGCTACGTCGAGTGGTTCGCCGAGGAGGCGACGCGCGCCAACGGCGAAGTGATCCCCGCGCCGGTGAACGGCCGCCGCATGCTCGCGCTGAAGGAGCCCGTGGGCGTGGTCGCCGCGATCACGCCGTGGAACTTCCCGGCCGCGATGATCGCGCGCAAGATCGCGCCGGCGCTCGCGGCCGGCTGCACCGTGGTGTGCAAGCCTGCGGAAGACACGCCGCTCACCTCGCTGGCGCTCGTCAAGCTGGCCCAGGAGGCGGGCGTGCCGGCGGGCGTGCTGAACATCGTCACCGCCTCGCGCGAACGCACGCCCGAAGTGGTGGACGTGTGGCTGGCCGATGCGCGCGTGCGCAAGATCACCTTCACCGGTTCCACGCCGGTGGGCAAGCACCTCGCGCGCGCCTCGGCGGACACGTTGAAGAAACTGTCGCTCGAGCTCGGCGGCAACGCGCCCTTCATCGTCTTCGACGACGCCGACCTCGATGCGGCCGTCGAAGGCCTGATGGCGGCCAAGTTTCGCAATGGCGGGCAGACCTGCGTGTGTCCGAACCGGGTGTTCGTCCAGGCCAAGGTGCATGACGCCTTCGTCGACAAGCTGGCCACGCGCGTCGGCGCGCTCCAGGTGGGCCCGGCGACCGAACCCGGCTCGCAGATCGGGCCGATGATCAACGCGCGCGCCATCGAGAAGATCGAGCGCCATGTGCAGGACGCGCTCGCCAGGGGCGCGCGCATCGTCGTCGGTGGCCAGCGGCTGCGCTCGGCGCGCTGCGACGGCCCCAACTACTACGCGCCGACGGTGCTGGTCAACGCCGACGCGCGCATGGCGTGCAGCTGCGAGGAGACCTTCGGCCCCGTGGTGCCGGTCACGCGCTTCGACAGCGAGGCCGAAGTGATCGCCGCGGCCAACGACACGCCCTTCGGCCTGGCGGCCTACTTCTATTCGACCGACGTCCGCCGCATCTGGCGGGTGACGCAGGCCCTGGAGTCGGGCATCGTCGGCGTCAACGAAGGCGCGCTGGCCGCAGAGGCTGCACCCTTCGGCGGCGTGAAGGAGTCCGGCTACGGCCGCGAGGGCTCGGTGCACGGCCTCGACGACTACATGCACACCAAGTACGTGTGCGAGGGCGGCCTTTCGTAGCAGGCAAAAAAAAGCGCGGGCCCACGGGCCCGCGCCATCGGCTGCAAGAAGCCTCAGACCGCCATGATCGACACGGCCTTGGTGTTGAGGTAGGCCTCCATGGCCTCCGGCCCGCCCTCGGAGCCGTAGCCCGAGTCCTTGATGCCGCCGAAAGGCATTTCCGGAGAAGGCGCGGCCGGCTGGTTGATCCACAGCATCCCGACCTCCACCTGTTGCGACAGCAGGTGCGCGTTCTTGATCGAGCGCGTGAAGGCATAGCCCGCCAGGCCGAAGGGCAAGCGGTTGGCCTCGGCAATGGCTTCTTCCAGCGTGTCGAAGCCGCGAATGGCGGCGACCGGGCCGAAGGGCTCGTTGTTGAACACGTCGGCGTTCAGCGGCACGTCGGTCAGCACGGTGGGCGCGAAGAAATTGCCCGCCGAGCCCACGCGCTCGCCGCCCGTGGCCACGGTCGCACCCTTGCTGCGCGCGTCATCCAGCACCTGGGCCATCGCCGTGAGACGGCGTGCATTGGCCAGCGGACCGAGGGTCGTGCCCTCGGCCAGGCCGTCGCCGAGCTTGAGGCCTTCTGCATGCTTGACCAGCGCCTGCGCGAACTCGGCCTTGATGCTGTTGTGCACCAGGAAGCGTGTGGGCGAGATGCACACCTGGCCCGCGTTGCGGAACTTGGCCCCGCCCGCGGCCTTGACCGCCAGGGCGAGGTCGGCATCGTCGGCGACGATCACCGGCGCATGGCCGCCCAGCTCCATGGTGGCGCGCTTCATGTGCTGGCCGGCCAGGGCGGCGAGCTGCTTGCCCACCGGCGTCGAGCCGGTGAAGGTGACCTTGCGGATGATCGGGTGCGCGATCAGGTAGCTCGAGATCTCGGCAGGGTTGCCGAACACCAGGCCCACGGTGCCGGGCGGCACGCCCGCGTCGACGAAGGCCTGCAGCAGCGCGGCGGGCGAGGCCGGCGTCTCTTCCGGTGCCTTGGCCAGGAAGGAGCAGCCGGTGGCCAGCGCCGCGCCGAGCTTGCGCACCACCTGGTTGATCGGGAAGTTCCAGGGCGTGAAGGCGGCCACGGGGCCGACCGGCTCCTTGATCACCAGCTGTTGCGCCGCCAGGTTGCGCGAAGGAACGATGCGGCCGTACACGCGGCGGCCTTCGTCGGCGAACCACTCGATGATGTCGGCGCCCGCCAGCACCTCGCCGCGCGCCTCGACGAAGGGCTTGCCCTGCTCCAGCGTCAGCAGCCGGGCGATCTCGGGGGCGCGTTCGCGCAGCAGGCCGGCGGCCTTGCGCATGGTGGCTGCGCGCTCGTTGGCGGGGATCTTTCGCCAGGCCTGGAAGCCGCGCTGCGCCGCTTCGAGGGCACGGTCCAGGTCGGCGATGCCGGCGTGCGCGACCTTGCCGATGGGCTTGCCGGTGGCGGGGTTGATGACGTCCAGGGTCTTGCCGCTCGCGGCGTCGCACCATTCGCCATTGATCAGCAGGCGGGTGTCAACGTAGCTCGATGTGCTCATGTCAGTCCTTGGGTTCTTTCGGGGGATGTTGATGCGGGATTCGGACGGGAGCGGGCGCGAGGCCTGTCCCGTGCGCCATTGTCGCCGGGCGCGGCAGGCCGCTCCCGCGGGTGGGCCAAAGGCCCTCGCGACCGGGGCTCACACCCTGGGCGGGGCGGCTTCGCGGACGCAAAAAAAAGCCCGCCTCGGAAGAGGCGGGCTCGCAGGAAGATCGATGCTCAGCGGCTCGGCTTGAAGCCGCGGCGCTGGCCGTCGCGCGGCACGAAAGCCTTGCCGCCGCCGTTGCCGCGAGGGGCGCCGGCGCGCGAGGCGTCATCGCCCCAGCCGGGCTTGCGGCCATAGCCGCCGGCCTCGTCACGGCCCCTGCCCTGCGCCTGGCCCAAGGCCTGGCCCTGGAAGCCGCGCGAAGGCGCATGGCCTGGGGCCTGGCCCTGGAAACCGCGCGAAGGCGCATGGCCGCGCGCCGGGCCGCGATCGTTGTTGAAACCGCTGGCATTGGCATAGCCGGCGCGCGGGCCGCCGAACTTGCGGTCGCGGGAATGGCTCTCGCGACCCTCTCGGCCGCGGCCGCCGAAATCGCCCTGCGGACGGCCCTGCGGGAAGCGCTGCTGCGGCTCCAGGCCGGGGATCGTCTCGGCCTTGAAGGGCTGGCGGCTGTAGGCCTCGATGTCGAAGATCTTGCGGCGATCGCGGAACTCGGCGAAGGTCACTGCCAGGCCGTCGCGCCCGGCACGGCCGGTGCGGCCGATGCGGTGGGTGTAGTCCTCGGCCTTCATCGGCAGGCCGAAGTTGAAGACATGGGTGATGGTCGGCACGTCGATGCCGCGCGCCGCCACGTCGGTGGCCACCAGGATCTGCACCTGGCCCTGGCGCAGCGCCATCAGGCGGCGGTTGCGCAGGCCCTGGCTCAGCGCGCCGTGCAGCGCGACGGCGCTGAAGCCCGCCTGCTGCAGGTCGGCGGCGAGACCGTCGCATTCGACCTGCGTGCTGGCGAAGACGATGGCCTGGTTGATGCTGGTGTCGCGCAGCCAGTGGTCCAGCAGCTTGCGCTTGTGCTGGGCATTGTCGGCCCAGAACAGCACCTGCTTGATGTTGGCGTGCTTTTCCTGCGGGTTGTCGATGGTCACGCGCTGCGGCTCGCGCATCACGCGCTGCGCCAGCTGCTGGATGCGCGGCGCGAAGGTGGCGCTGAACATCATGGTCTGCTGGCGCTCGATGGTGAGCTGGTTGATCTCGGCCAGGTCGTCGGCGAAGCCGAGGTCCAGCATGCGGTCGGCCTCGTCGACCACCAGGAACTTGACCTGGTCGAGCTTGATCTGCATCGAGCGCTGCAGGTCCAGCAGCCGGCCCGGCGTGGCGACCACGAGGTCGGCGTTCTGCAGACGGGCGATCTGCAGCTGGTAGGGCATGCCGCCCACCACGTTGGCGATGCGCAGGCCGCGGCAGTGCTTGACCAGGTCGATGGCGTCGTGCGCCACCTGTTGCGCCAGCTCGCGCGTGGGGCACAGCACCAGCGCGCCCGGGGTGGCGGCCTTGAAATGGCGGGGGTTGGTCGGGTCCTTGCGCTTGGACTTCTTGGGCTGCGTTTCGCCTCGCGCGGCGGCTTCGGCGGCCTGGCGCTGGAATTCGGCCTTGGCGGCGGCGGCGGCTTCGGCCTGGCGCTGCAGCAGGGTGTGCAGCACGGGCAGCAGGAAAGCGGCGGTCTTGCCGCTGCCGGTCTGGCTGGAGACCATCAGGTCGACGAAGCGGGCCGCGCCGTCCGCACCGCCGCTGGCGCCCATGGCGCGCGGGATGGCGTGCGCCTGCACGGCGGTGGGCTGAGTGAAGCCGAGGTCCTCGACGGCAGCGATCAGCTCGCTGGCCAGGCCCAGTTGGACGAAGCCGTTGGGCTGCTTGGGCTCGGCGGTTTCGACCGCGTCGGCGGCTTCGACGGCTTCGAGCGCCTGAAAGACCTCGAAAGTCTCGGTATTGGTGGAAGAGGACTCGCCGCCAGCAGCAGCAAAGTCATTGGATTGCGCAGGCACGAACTCGCCCTGCGCTTCGAAAGCGTCGGTCATCAAAAAAATCCAAGTGCGGGCGCCGCCGTGAGCGGCACCCCGTCGGGTGGCGAAAACATCAACCATCCAACGACATTCAGCCGAAGCTTTCGCCTCGGCTGCGGCCCATTCAAGCGGGCGCGGTGTGCAAGATAGGGAGATGCAAGAAGCGCTTCGGGCACCTTCTTGAAGGCCTACCCGAAAGCGAAGCCATCGATTATCGCATGGCCTCGGGGTTTTTCCTAATCCTGCAGGCGCAGGAAGGTATCGCGGTAGTGCGCCAGCTCCTCGATCGACTCGTGCACGTCGGCCAACGCGGTATGCGCCTGCTGTTTCTTGAAGGCGTTGTAGGCGGCCGGCTTCCAGCGCTTGGCGAGCTCCTTGAGCGTGCTGACGTCGAGGTTGCGGTAGTGGAAGTAGGCCTCCAGCTTCGGCATGAACTTGACCAGGAAGCGCCGGTCCTGGCCGATGGTATTGCCGCACATGGGCGAGCCGTTCTTCGGGATGTAGCGTGCGACGAATTCGAGCAGCTGCTGCTCCGCCGCCGCCTCGTCCAGCGTGGAGGCCTTGACCTTGTCGATCAGTCCGCTGCGGCCGTGCGTGCCCTTGTTCCAGGAGTCCATGCCGTCGAGGATCTCGTCGCTCTGGTGGATCACCAGGACGGGGCCGTCGATGCGCGGCGTCAGCTCGGGGCCGGTCACGACCACCGCGATCTCGAGCAGGCGCTCCTTCTCGGGGTCGAGGCCGCTCATCTCGCAGTCCAGCCAGACGAGGTTCTGGTCGCTCTTCTTGAGGGTGGTGGCGGTCGCGGGGACGGTCGGGGCGGGGGAATCGGGCATTGGCCGATTGTCGTCGATGACCCTGCGCCCGAGCGGGCCTGCGTGCGGGCTAAACTCGCTGCGCCATGGCCTCTCCTCTGCCCGCTTCCCTGCTGTTGACCCTCGCCTTCGCGCTCGCGCTCGCCACGGGCCTGATCGTGAAGTTCTGGCTGGCTACGCGGCAGATCCGGCATGTGGCGCGCCACCGCGACGCGGTGCCCGCCGCGTTCGCGCAGGCCATCACGCTCGCTGCCCACCAGAAGGCGGCCGACTACACGATCGCCAAGACCCGCTTCGGGCTGCTCGAGATGGCATGGAGCGCCGTGGTGCTGCTGGGCTGGACACTCCTGGGCGGGCTGGACCTGCTCAACCGGCTGCTGCTCGGTGCGCTGGGCGGTGGCATGTGGCAGCAGCTCGCGCTGCTCGCGTCCTTCGCGCTGATCGGCGGGCTGCTCGAGCTGCCCTTCACCTTGTGGCAGACCTTCAGGCTCGAGGAGCGCTTCGGGTTCAACAAGATGACCTGGCGGCTGTGGCTGGCCGACGGCATCAAGGCGCTGCTGCTGGGCGCATCGATCGGCCTCCCGATCGCGGCGCTGATCCTCTGGCTCATGGGCGCGGCCGGTCGCCTCTGGTGGCTGTGGGCATGGGGTGCCTGGGTGGGCTTCAACCTGCTGCTGATGCTGGTCTACCCGACTTTCATCGCGCCGATCTTCAACAAGTTCAAGCCGCTGGACGACGCCACCCTCAAGGCCCGCGTGACTGCGCTGATGCAGCGCTGCGGCTTCGCCGCCAAGGGCCTGTTCGTGATGGACGGCAGTACGCGCAGCGCACATGCCAATGCCTACTTCACCGGCTTCGGCGCCAGCAAGCGCGTGGTCTTCTACGACACGCTGCTGCGCCAGCTGAACGCCGGCGAGGTAGAGGCCGTGCTGGCGCACGAGCTGGGCCACTTCAAGCACCGGCATGTATTGAAGCGCATGGCCGCGATGTTCGCGCTGAGCCTCGCCGGCTTCGCATTGCTGGGCTGGCTGTCCGGCCACGCCTGGTTCTACACCGGCCTGGGCGTGCAGCCCAACATGGCGGCGCCCAACGATGCACTGGCGATCCTGCTGTTCATGCTGGCAGTGCCGGTGTTCGGCTTCTTCGTGGCGCCGCTGCCGGTGCGCATCTCGCGCCAGCACGAGTTCCAGGCCGACGCCTATGCGATCGCCCAAACCAGCGGCGCCGACCTGTCCCGGGCACTGCTCAAGCTCTACCAGGACAACGCCTCGACGCTCACGCCCGACCCCGTGTTCGTCAAGTTCTACTACTCGCACCCGCCCGCCTCCGAGCGCCTCGCGCGCATGTCGGCCGCTTGAGCGTGCGTCAACCCGAAGGACGATCATGAGCAGCATGTTGAAGCCCATCGACTGGAAGACGAAGACGCGTCGCGCGTTGAGCGCGACGGAGATCGTGTCCCACCTGGCTCGCGTAGAGGGGTGGAAGCTCAGCGGCGACGGCGCCGATGTCGCCATCGAGAAGACCTTCACCTTCGCCGACTACTTCGAAACCATCGCCTTCGTGAATGCGCTGGCGCTGGTCGCGCACAAGCAGGACCACCATCCCGATCTCTCGGTGCACTACAACCGCTGCGTGGTGCGCTTCAACACGCACGACGTGGGAGGCCTGTCGGCCACCGACTTCGACTGCGCGGCCCAGGCGGATGCCTTGCTGGCCGCCTGAGCCCATGGAACGCGCCCTTGGTTAAGCCTGCGCGCGCCCGGCCGCTGGGCCATGCCGACGGGCACACGGCACGGCGCGACGGCCTGGTCATCGCCAGCCACGGCCGCCATTGCGTGGTCGAGACGCCGGAGGGCGAGCGCGTCATCTGCCATCCGCGCGGAAAGAAGAGCCAGGCCGTGGTCGGCGACCGCGTGCGCTGGCAAGCCAGCGAGGACGAGGGCACTATCGAGGAAGTGCTGCCGCGCAAGAACCTGTTCTATCGGCAGGATGAGATCCGCACCAAGTCCTTCGCGGCCAACCTCGACCAGGTGCTGATCCTGATCGCGGCCGAGCCGGAGTTTTCCGAGGCGCAGCTGGCGCGTTCGCTGATCGCCGCTGCGGCCGAGCGCATCGCCCCCATCATCGCGCTCAACAAGAGCGACGTGGTAGCCCCCTTCGAAAGGGCCTGGGAGCGGCTGGCACCCTACCGGCGCATGCACCACGGCGTGCTGCCGCTGTCGCTCAAGGCCTCGCCCGAGGTGGATCGCGCGACCCTGATGAAGCTGCTGGCCGGCAAGACCACCCTGGTGCTCGGCCCCTCCGGCGCGGGCAAGAGCACGCTGACCAACCTGCTGGCGCCTGGCGCACGTGCGAGCACAGCCGAAATCTCGCAGGCGCTGAACTCGGGCAAGCACACCACCACCAGCACGACCTGGTACTGGGTGGACGACGAGCGCAGCACGGCGCTGATCGACTCGCCGGGCTTCCAGGAGTTCGGGCTGAATCACATCGAGCCGATGCAGCTGGCGGCGCTGATGCCCGATATCGCCGAACACGCCGGCGAGTGCAAGTTCTACAACTGCACGCATCTGCACGAGCCGGGCTGCGGCGTGATCCCACAGGTGAGTTCGCCGGGCCATCCGGGCCCGATCAGCCCCTCGCGCTACCGCATCTATGGCGAGCTGTTCGCTGAACTGAGCCAGTCCCGCCATCGATGAAAGTGCTGCTGTACTCCCATGTCTTCCATCCCTCGGTCGGCGGCGTCGAGACCGTGTCGCGGGCACTGGTCGAGGGGTTCGTGGCCCGCGGCGTCGATTGCAAGGTGGTCACGCAGACAGCAGCGAAGGAGGCCGAGGCTTTCCCCTTCGAGGTGATCCGCCAGCCATCGGGCCGACGCGTGCGCGAGCTGCTGCGCTGGGCCGACGTGGTGCTGTTCAACGGCGCGAGCCTGGCCTTGCAGCCCTGGGTGCTGCTCTCGCGCAAGCCTTTTGTCTGGGTGCACGTGGGCTACCAGGCCGCCTGCATCGACGGCGCCGGCTGGGTGGACGGCAAGCCGTCGCCCCTGGCTCCCTTCCCCTCCTTTCTTTTTCATGCGCGCCGCAGCGGCTACGCCAACGGAGTCAAAGAGGGCATGAAGCTGCTGCTGCGCCGCGGCGTCGCGAAGTTCGGCGTGACGCGCAACGTCGCCATCACCGAGTGGATGAACCAGGCCTTGCCGCTGCCGCGGCAGGTGCAGATCTACAACCCTTTTCCGATCGAGCGCTTCCGCGCGGCCGATCGCGAGAACACCGAGTACGAGTTCTTCTACATGGGAAGGCTGGTGCAGGAAAAAGGCGTCGACGTCTTGATCCGCGCCTTCGCGAAGCTGCTCCAGCGCCACCCGGGCCGCCCGCGGCTGCTGCTGATCGGCGATGGCGGGGCCCGCCCCGAGCTCGAGCGTCTGGTGGCGGCGCTGGGCGTCGCGCACGCGGTGCGCTTCGTCGGCGCGCAATCCGGTGAGGGCCTGGTCGACTGGGTCGCGAAGGGCCTGATCGGCGTCATCCCCTCGGTGTGGTACGAGCCCATGGGCGGCGTTGCCATCGAACTGCTGGCGGCGGGCAAGAGCCTCATCGTGTCGGCCCAGGGCGGACTGGCCGAGTGCGTGGGCGATGCCGGACTGACCTTCCCGAACGGTGACGACGAAGCCCTGGCCGCCCAGATGCAGCGCTTGCTGGACGATCCGGCCCTGCGCGCCACGCAGGCAGAGAAGGCGCGCGAGCGCGCAGGGAGCTTCATGCCGGGGCGCTTCGTTGGCCAGTACATCGAGATGCTCGAGGGGATTGCGCGTCAGCGCTAGACAATCCCGGAGAGACCGCCCTCCGGGACTTCAGCCCAGGATCTCTGCCAACGCCTCCACGAGCGCGCTGCATTGATCGCGCGTGCCGATGCTGATGCGCAGGTACTGCGCGATGCGCGGCCGGTCGAAATGCCGAACGAGCACTGCACGCGCGCGCAGCGCCGCCGCCAGCGCCGCCGCATCGCGCGCAGGGTGGCGGACGAACACGAAATTGGCCTGCGAGGGCAGCACCTCGAAGTCCAGGTCCTCGAGCTGCAGGGTCAGGCCCTCGCGGATGTCCATGACCTCATGCCGCGTGTGCGCGAACCAGGCCTCGTCCTCGAGGGCGGCGATGGCGCCGGCACTTGCGAGACGGTCGAGCGGATAGGAATTGAAGCTGTTCTTGACCCGCTGCAGTGCCTCGATCAAGTGCGCTTGCCCGCAGGCGAAGCCCACGCGCAAGCCGGCGAGCGAGCGCGACTTGGAAAGGGTCTGCACCACAAGCAAGTTGGGATGCTGCTCGATCAACGGCAGCGCACTCTCGCCACCGAAATCGACGTAGGCTTCATCCACCAGCACCACCCGCCGCGGGCACGCGACCAGCAGGCGCTCGATGCTGTCGAGGGGCAGGCCAATGCCGGTCGGCGCATTCGGATTCGCGATCACGACGCCCGCGCAGCCAGCGGCCGCGCGCGCCGCGATCGCGGGGACGTCGATGCGCAGTCCCTCGTCGACCGGCTGCAACTCGCAGCCGATGCCGTAGAGCTGCGCGTACACCCGGTAAAAGCTGTAGGTGACGTCCGGGATCAGCAGCGGCTCGGCCTGCTGGAAGAAGGCGAAGAAGGCGTGAGCCAGCACCTCGTCGGAGCCATTGCCCGCGAACACCTGCGAGACGTCCAACCCGTGGCGCCCGGCGATCGCTTCGCGCAGTGCGACCGATTCGGGGTCCGGATAGCGCTCGAGTCCCTCCGACGCCGCCCACTCGATGGCGTCGAACACCTGCGGCGACGGCCCGAAGGGGTTTTCGTTGGTATTGAGCTTGACCAGCTTCGCGATGCGCGGCTGCTCGCCCGGCACATAGGGTTCGAGCGCCGCGATGCGCGGGCTCCAGAAGCTGGGGACGGTGCTCAAGGGGACCGATCCGATCGCGCGATGCTCAGCCCAGCAGGCGCGCCAGCGTGAGCAGCGCCAGCAGCACCATCCACATCACGACCGAACGCCAGACGAGGCCGACCACGCTGCGCAAATGCGCCGGCTCGGGCTCGCGCCCCGGCGTGCTTCCGCTGTCGGGGCCGTGCATGCCGGCGAGCGGGTCGCCGGCCTGGGCTCGCGACAAGGGATCGCTCACAGGCACCGGCCTCAGCGTGCCGCCGCCGAGCCGCACGTTGACCGCGCCCGAGGTCGCGGCCAGGATCACGCCGTCGTTCTCGTTGGGGAAGCGCCGGGCGTCATTGCGCCAGCAGTCGATCGCTTCCTCGAAGCTGCCCACGACGGCGAAGCCGATGGCGGTGATGCGGGCGGGCAGCCAGTCGATCAGCGTCCAGGCCTGGTCGGCCGCCTTCTGCACCCAAATGCTGGAGGGCTGGACCGAAGCGTTGTTCTTGTGCGCCCAATAGCGCGAGACGAACTCGCTCATGCGGTAGAACACCGCGCCAGCCGGCCCCAGGCCAAAGGCAGCGAGGATCGAGAACCAGGCCAGGACGCCGAACACATGTCGGTGCGCCGCGATCACCGAATGCTCGATCACATGGCGCACGATCTCGCTGCGCGGCAGGTCGGCCGCATCCACGCGCTGCCAGTGGGCGAGCAGCGAGCGGGCCAGGGCCTCGTCGCCGATGTCAAGGGCATCGCGGATGCCGGTGAAATGGTGGCTGAACTGCCTGAACCCGAGCGTGACGTAGAGGACCGCCACGCTCCATAACACGGCGAAGGGCAGGCCCAACGTGAGCACCAGCAGCCAGTGCACCCCGAGCGCGAGCACCGTGGGCACCAGCACCGCCAGCGCCCATGCCACCCAGCCGTGGTGCGGCTTGCCGGCGTCGAAATTGCGGCTGGTCCAGCGCGTCCACGCCAGGACGCCGCCATACACCGGGTTGTGATAAGCGAGCGGCCGCACCTGCTCGATCAGCAAGGCACACAGGATGGCGAAGAAGCTCATCCTTCGATGATAGCGAGTGGTCCCCGGGCGGCCCGCCGGGCAGGCCCTGCCTGCCCGGCGGCGTCAGGCCACCAGGAAGCGGTAGAGGTTGCGCAGCATGCCGGCCGTCGCGCCCCAGACATAGCGCTCGTGCGGACCATCCTGGTAGGGCATCGACAGCCACTCGCGCGACTGGAGGTCGTCGCCCACCACCGCGTGGCGGCGGTGGTTCGCCGGGTTCATCAGGTAGGCCAGGGGGACCTCGAAGGCCTCGGCGACTTCGTACGGGTTGATGGCCAGCTCGAAGTCCGGGTGCACCAGAGCGACCACGGGGGTCACGATGAAGGAAGTGACCGTCGTGTAGGTCGGAAGCTTGCCCAGCACTTCGATGTACTCGGCCGAGAGGCCCACCTCTTCCCAAGCTTCGCGCAAGGCTGCCGCCGAGACGTTGGCGTCCTCGGGATCGACCCGGCCGCCGGGGAAGGCCACCTGGCCCGAATGCGTCGACAGGTGGGCGGTGCGCTCGGTCAGGAGCACCGTGGGCTGCTCGCGCATCACGATCGGCACCAGCACCGCGGCTTCGGCGGGAGCGCGGCTCGTCAAGCGCGGCTCGCGCCGCAGCTCGGGCGTCCAGGCGGGCGGTGCTGCGAAGCGCGCGCGGAGCGCTCGGGCTTCGAAATGGGCGGCCGGAACGGCGGGGAGTGCGGAGTCGACGGCGATCACAGGCACCTGGCGCGGGTCGAAGGAGCTCAGCGCCGGCGGCAGGACGGCATTGACGGTCTCTTCGGCGGGGGCGGCGCGCATGGCGGGTGATGGAGCAGTCAAGTAAGGATCTACCGAGTAAAACGCAAAACGGCGCCGCGAATGACAGGCGACGCCACAATAAAAATCACGATTGCCCCAAGTTCATGGGGCACCAACGCAAAAAGCCGCCTGAGTGGCGGCTTTTTGCACGACAGGAGCGCTCTTACTGAGCAGCCGCTGCGGGGGACTTGCCCGGCAGCTTTTCCTTGATGCGCGCCGAGCGGCCGCTGCGCTCGCGCAGGTAGTACAGCTTGGCACGGCGCACGTCGCCGCGGCGCTTGACTTCGATGCCGGCGATCAGCGGGCTGTAGGTCTGGAAGGTCCGCTCGACGCCTTCGCCGCTGGAGATCTTGCGCACCGTGAAGCCGCTGTTGAGGCCGCGATTGCGCTTGGCGATCACCACGCCTTCGTAGGCCTGCACGCGCTTGCGGTTACCTTCGACGACGTTCACGCTGACGATGACCGTGTCACCGGGCATGAAATCGGGAATCTTCTTGCCGAGCCGGGCGATTTCTTCCTGCTCGAGGGTCTGGATAAGGTTCATGGCTTTCCTGGATTCGATCGTGCGCGCGCTACACAAGGGGCGTCTTGCAACCTGAAGGTCGAGGCGACGCGGCCGGCAGAGGATCGGGGAACCAAAGATTATAGCTTTTTCAGAAGCGCTTTTTCATCGGCCGCGCTCAGCCGGCCGGCGGCACGCGCCGCCTCGACCAGTTCGGGCCGCTTCAGCAGGGTGATCGCGAGCCGCTGGTCGCGCCGCCAGCGTTCGATCTGCTCGTGATGGCCCGAGAGGAGGACCGGCGGCACGCCCTGCCCCCGCCATTGTTCGGGCCGGGTGTAGTGGGGACAGTCGAGCAGGCCGTCCAGCGCCGGGTTGAAGCTGTCCTGGATGTGGCTGGCCTCGTCGCCCAGCACGCCGGGTTGCAGCCGGGCCACCGCGTCCAGCAGGGCCATGGCAGGGACTTCGCCGCCCGAGAGCACGAAATCGCCCAGGCTCAGCTGGTGCGTGACCCTTGCATCGATGAAGCGCTGGTCGATTCCCTCGTAGCGGCCGCACACGAGGACCGCGCCCTCGCCCGCGGCCCAGTTCTGGACCGCTTCGTGCCGCAGCGCTTCGCCGATCGGCGAGAACAGGACCACAGGCGCTGCAGCCCCGCGTGCGGCCAGCGCAGCATCGAGGCAGGCGGACAACGGCTCGGCCATCATGACCATGCCGGGCCCGCCGCCGAAAGGCCGATCGTCGACGCGCCGGTAGTTGCCCTCGGCGAAGTCTCGCGGATTCCACAACACGACCTCGACCTGCCCCGTCTCGAAGGCGCGGCGCGTCACCCCGTTCGCCAGAAACGGTGCGAACAGGTCGGGGAACAGGGTGATGACGTCGAAGCGCATGGGGCGCCGGGGTCGGTGCGGCTCAGTAGTCGGGCTGCCAGTCGACGGTGATCAGCCGGCCCGGCAGGTCGACCTTGTCGACGAAGGCCGAGACGAAGGGAATCATGCGCTCGACCGGCTTGCCGGCTTCCAGTGCATCCAGCACCAGTGTGGTCTGCGGCCCGCTGGCCAGCAGTTCGCGGACCGTGCCGAGCGCAAGACCGTCCCGGTTCACGACCTGGAGGCCGATCAGGTCGACCCAGTAGTACTCGTCTTCCGCTGCGGTGGGAAAGCTCGAGCGCGGCACGAACACGCGCGCGCCGCGCAGGGCCTCGGCGGCATTGCGGTCGGGCACGTCCTCGGAGGATGCGACGATGCAGTCGGAATGTTCCTTGGCTTCGCGAATCGCGAGCCGGAACGCGCCGGAAGTCTTGCCGCCAGGCGGCTGAAGGAACCAGCGCTTGGAAGAAAAAAGCGCCTCGGGCTGGGCGCTGTGGGGCAGGACCTTGAACCAGCCCTTGATGCCCCACGCATCGGCGATGCGCGCCACCTCGATCGCATCCGCCGGCAGTTCGGCGGCTTCGAGTGTGGGCAGCATCGCCGGAACGGGCGGCTTAGGCGGCCGCCTTGGGGGCCGCGGCAGCGGCCTGCTTGATCAAGCGGGTGACGGTGGGCGAGGCCTGCGCGCCGACGCCCTTCCAGTAGGCCAGGCGATCCTGCGCAATGCGGATGCTTTCCTCGTTGTCCTTGGCGGTCGGGTTGTAGAAGCCCAGGCGCTCGATGAAACGGCCATCGCGGCGCACGCGCTTGTCCGACACGACGATATTGAAGAACGGACGACCTTTGGAGCCGCCGCGGGAGAGTCGGATCACGACCATGATTTATCCTTCGGGTGGTGCGGCGAACACTGAAAACGGTCCGCCCACGGAGTTCTTTCAGCGTCGAGACACGCGACATAGCCACCCGGCCAGCGCACGCTGAAAAGCCCGCGATTATAGCCCGAGCAACACTTCCCACCATTCCCGGCCTCAGCCGGGCTTCTCATGACCGCCATCCGCCCCAGCCGCGACGAAGACATCGACGCGATCACCGCCATCTACGCCCACCACGTGCTCCACGGCACCGGCACCTTCGAGACCGAGCCGCCCACGGCCGCCGACATGAGGACGCGGCGGGCCGACGTGCTGGCCAAGAAGCTGCCCTACCTGGTGGCCGAGCGCGACGGCGAGCTGCTGGGCTTCGCGTACTGCAACTGGTTCAAACCCCGCCCCGCCTATCGCTTCTCGGCCGAGGACTCCATCTACCTGGCCGAGGCCGCGCGCGGCCAGGGCCTGGGCGCGCAGTTGCTGGCGGCCTTGATCGAGGCCGCGGAGTCGGCCGGTGTGCGCAAGCTGATCGCCGTGATCGGCGACTCCGCCAACGCCGGCTCGATCGGCGTCCACCGTGCGCAAGGCTTCGAGCACGTCGGCGTGCTGAAGAACTGCGGCTGGAAGTTCGGCCAGTGGCGCGACGTCGTCCTCATGGACAAGGTGCTGGGCCAAGGCAGCGAGACGAGCCCTGAATGAAAAACAAGACCTTGGCCGCCTGGCTCGCCTTCCTCGGCGGGCCGCTGGGCCTGCACTGCTTCTACCTGCGCGGCTTCGGCAGCATGCTGGGGTGGCTGCTCCCCATTCCGACGGCCCTGGGACTCTACGGCGTCGAGCGCGTGCGCCTTTACGGCGTGGACGACGCCTGGAGCTGGCTGCTGCTGCCGCTCCTGGGCTTCACGATCGCGGGCTGCGCCCTCACCGCCATCGTCTACGGCCTGATGACGCCAGAGAAGTGGAACACGCGTTACAACGCGGGCGCCCCGCCCGATGCGCCGCCCGGGCGCAGCAACTGGCTCACCATCGGCGCCGTCGTGCTGGCCCTGTTCTTCGGCAGCGCCATCCTGATGGCCAGCCTCGCCTTCAGTTTCCAGCGCTTTTTCGAGCACCAGATCGAAGAAGGCCGCAGGATCTCGCAGTAGCTGCGGTCACAAGAGCTGCAGGCCGATCCAGTAGGCGACGGCGGCCACGAAGGCCGAGGCCGGGATCGTGAAGATCCAGGCCCACACGATGTTGCCGGCCACACCCCAGCGCACCGCGCTGGCACGCTGCGTCGAGCCCACGCCGACGATCGCGCCGGTGATGGTGTGCGTGGTCGAGACCGGAATGCCCAGCGCCGTGGCGAGGAACAGCGTCAGCGCCCCGCCCGTCTCGGCGCAGAAGCCGCCCACCGGCTTGAGCTTGGTGATCTTCTGGCCCATGGTCTTGACGATGCGCCAGCCGCCGAACATGGTGCCCAGCGCGATCGCCGCGTAGCAGCTCGCGATGGTCCATGCCGGTGGCGATTCGGCGCTGGCGGCCGCATGGCCGGTCGCGATCAGCAGCATCCAGATGATGCCGATGGTCTTCTGCGCATCGTTGCCGCCGTGGCCCAGGCTGTAGGCGCCCGCCGAGAGCAATTGCAGCGTGCGGAACCACCGGTCCACGCGCGACGGCGTCGAACGGCGGAAGGCCCAGGCCACGAACACCATCATCATCGAGCCGAGCAGGAAGCCCAGGAGCGGAGACACGAAGATGAAGGCGACGGTCTTCCAGATGCCTGCCGGGACGAGCGCGCCGGCACCGGCCTTGGCCATCACCGCGCCCACGATGCCGCCGATCAGCGCGTGCGACGAACTGCTCGGAATGCCGTAGTACCAGGTGACGAAGTTCCAGCTGATGGCACCCACCAGTGCGCCGAAGACCACGTGGACGTCGACCACCCCGGGCTGCACGATGCCCTTGCCGACGGTGGCCGCCACACTGAGGTGGAAGACGAACACCGCGACCAGGTTGAAGAAGGCGGCGAAGACCACCGCATGGCCGGGCCGAAGCACCCCGGTGGACACGACCGTGGCGATCGAATTCGCCGCGTCGTGGAAGCCGTTCATGAAGTCGAATGCGATGGCCAGCGCGACCAGCACCACCACCACCCACAGGGCGACCTGCACCGAAGCCATTCGGCGCCTGCGCTCAGGAGTTCTCGAGGACGATGCCCTCGATCACGTTGGCCACATCCTCGCACTTGTCGGTGATCCGCTCGAGCAGCTCATAGATTGCCTTGAGCTTGATGACTTCGCGGACGTCCGGCTCCTCGCGGAACAGCTTGCTCATGGCACTGCGCAGCACGCGGTCGGCATCGGACTCGAGCCGATCGATCTCCTCGCATGTCTTGAGCGCGGCTTCCGCCGTCGCCGGTTCGCTCACCTTGCCCAGGAACTTGACGGCGTCCTTCACCCGTTCGCAGCACTTCGTGCTCAGGGTGGTGAGGCGCATGATCTCCTCGGTCATATGGCGCACGTCGTACAGTGCCATGGTCTCGGCCGAGTCCTGGATCAGGTCGGCCACGTCGTCCATCGTGTTGATCAGCTTGTGGATTTGCTCGCGATCGATGGGCGTGATGAAGGTCTTGTGAATCAGCCGGTTGACGTCGTGCGTCACGCGGTCGGCCGCGCGCTCGGCGTTGTCCACATCGCGGTTGTACTGCTCGCGCAGGTGCAGATCGTTGTAGTTGCCCACGAGCTGCTCGAAGGCCCGTGCGGCTTCGACGATGCGATCGGCATGCTGATTGAACATCTCGAAGAAATTCCCCTCGCGGGGCAGCAGCTTGCCGAACATGGCGGTCTCCTGGGTTCCCGGCTATCACCCACCCGTGACGCCATCGTGAAAAAAACCTGGCAAGTGTAATGGGCAAGCGCCGCCGAGGCGGCCTCACAGCCGCTCGATGCGCTGGCCTGACACGCGCTCGAGCTGGGCCGACGAGACCAGCGCCGGCGCGATCTCCGCCAGCGGCAGCAGCACGAAGGCGCGCTCGTCCATGCGCGGATGCGGCAGCGTCAGCACGGCAGTCTGCATCGTGGTGTCGCCGTGCCGCAGGAGATCGAGATCGAGCGTGCGCGGCGCGTTTCGGTACGGCCGCTCGCGGCCGGCCTCGGCCTCGAGCCGCTGCAATTCGGCCAGCAATGCGAGCGGGTCCAGGGTCGTGCGCAGCTCGACCACGGCATTGATGAAGTCGGGCCCCTGCGCCTCGAACGGTGCGCTGCGATAGAGCGAGGAGCGCGCGGCGAGCCGCGTGTGCGGCAGGGCCGCCAGCTCGTCCATCGCCCGCCTCACCGTCGCCTGGGCGTCGCCGAGGTTGGCGCCGATGGCGACGTAGGCCGGCGTGGCGCTCGTCATGTCATTCGGCCGCGATGCTGCTGCCGGCCTCGCCGCCGGTGCGCGGCTTGCGCCGGCGGCGTCGCTTGCGCGGGGCGGTGGCGGCGAGCTCGCCATCGGGCGGCAGCGCCTGCTCGGCATCGCCATTGGCCGGGGCGGCCGCCGGCGCCGCGGTGCGCGCCGGGGCGCGCTGGCGCGTCCTCTTGTGCTGCTCGTCGCGCACCTGGTCCAGCAAGTCCTGGCGGCGAATCTCGTCGGAGGAGCTGCTGAACTCCTGCCACCACTCGGCGATCGCCTCGCTCACCTCGCCGACATCCGCGCGCAGGCGCATGAAATCGAAGGCCGCGCGGAAGCGCGCCTGCTCGACGAGGCTGTAGGGCGTGGCGCCGCTGCGCTTTTCGAAGCGTGGCTGCATCATCCAGATCTCGCGCATGTCGGCCGCCAGCTTGCCGCGCCCGGAGACGTCGCCGATGCGCGCGTTGAACACGTCGTCGATGGCGTCCTGCAAGGCCGGGAAGGAGGACTGCGGACGCTGGCCATGTCGCCCCTCGATGCGTTGCGCCCAGCCGTCGCGCACGTCGGCCCATAGCACGCATGCCAGCAGGAAGCTCGGCGCCACCGGCTTGCCTTCTCCGACGCGGCGGTCGGTGTCCTGCAGCGCAGCCTTGACGAAAGGTTGGTCCGCACGCTCGACGATCACGTCGAGCAGCGGGTAGATGCCGGTCGCCAGGCCGAGCCGGCGCAGCTGCGCGACGGTGGCGACCGCGTGCCCGGTCTGCAGCAGCTTGAGCATCTCGTCGAACAGGCGGCTCTGGGGCACATCGGCCAGCAGCCTGCTGCAATCGACCAGTGGGGCCGCTGTCTTGGGCTCCAGCGAGAAGCCCAGCGCCGCCAGCTTGGCCGAGAAGCGGATGGCGCGGATGATTCGCACCGGGTCCTCGCGATAGCGCGTGGCCGGGTCGCCGATCATGCGCAGCGTGAGCTTCTTGGCGTCCTTGATGCCGTTGTGGTAGTCGACCACGATCTGGCTCGCCGGGTCGTAGTACATCGCGTTGACGGAGAAGTCGCGCCGCGCTGCATCTTCCTCCTGCGGGCCCCACACGTTGTCGCGCAGCACGCGGCCGCTCGCATCCACCGCATGCTTCATGCCGGCGAGCTCGCCCTTGCTGGTGCGCTCGTTGCCGGCCACCTGCTCGGCCCCGGCACTGTCCATGTAGGCACGGAAGGTCGACACCTCGATCACCTCGTGCTCGCGCCCGCGTCCGTAGACCACGTGCACGATGCGGAAGCGCCGGCCGATGATGAAGGCGCGCCGGAAAAGGCTCTTGACCTGTTCGGGCGTCGCATTGGTGGCCACGTCGAAGTCCTTCGGCCGCAGACCCAGCAGCAGGTCGCGCACCGCGCCGCCGACCACGTAGGCCTCGTAGCCGGCGCCCTGCAACGTGGTGACCACGTTCCTGGCGCGCTCGTCCACCAGCTGCGGGTCGATGCCGTGCACCGAGGCCGGCACCTCCTGGCGCTTGCCGAAGCGGTTCTTGCCGCCGGCGCCTGCGGCACCGGACTTGCCCAGGAGTTTGTCGATGAATTTCTTGATCATTGGAAAGCTTCGGCGCGGGACGCGCCCTCATTCATTTTCGAGCATCGACCGGATCAGCGGGATCGTGATCGCACGTTGGGTCTGCAAGGCATAGCCGTCGAGCTGCACGAGCAGCTCCATCAGGCTGCCCAGATCGCGGCTGAAGCGGTGCAGCATGAAGTCCAGCACCTCGTCCACCAGCATCACGCCGCGGTTGTCCGCGGCCTGGCGCAGCACGGCGCGCCGCTCCGATTCGCTCAATACCTGCAAGTGGAACACATGGCCCCAGCCCAGGCGCGTGCGCAGGTCCTCGCGCAGCTGCAGGTCGGCCGGCGGCACCGCGCCCGCCGCCACCACGCCGCGCTGGAGGCTCTGCGCATTGACGAACCAGTTGAAGGCCGCGTGCTGTTGGACTGCGGTGTACAGATGCACGTCATCGAGCAGCACCGCGCCCCAGCGATCGTCGAAGTCGGGCGGGTCCGACAGCCCCGCATGCAGCCAGCCCACGCTCGCGCCCTGTTCGCGCAGGGCATTTCGAACCGCCTCCAGCAGATGCGTCTTGCCGCTGCCGCTCTCGCCCCACAGGTAGGTCGGCACCGGCGAATGCAGCGTGGACGAATGCGCGTCGCCGACCCACAGCCGCAAGTGCCGCAGCGCCGGCTCGTTGGGCCCGGCGAAGAAGCCGTCCAGCGTCGGACCGGAGGCGAGGCCGATATCGAGCGCGAGTTGCTTCATGCCGGGGCCGCCATGGGCGGCTGGAAGGGCGCGGATGACGCGGTGGTTGGGTTCATGGGACAGGCGGGAGCGCCGAACGACGAGCCGAAGGCGCGGGGCAATGGGGCCCTTAAAATCGTGGGGAATTCTATCGGCCCGACCGCCCCGGTTGCTGGCGCCATTCTCCTCCTCTCTTCGATCCCTCCCTTCTTTTCGCCCGGCCCGCCCCATGAACTCCACCTCGCCCAACCCGCTCAGCTACAAGGACGCCGGCGTCGACATCGATGCCGGTGACGCGCTGGTCGACCGTATCAAGCCGCTGGCCAAGAAGACTCTGCGCGAGGGCGTGCTGGCAGGCATCGGCGGCTTCGGCGCGCTGTTCGAGGTGCCCAAGCGCTACAAGGAGCCGGTGCTGGTAAGCGGCACCGACGGCGTGGGCACCAAGCTCAAGCTGGCTTTCGAATGGAACATGCACGACACCGTGGGCATCGACCTGGTGGCGATGAGTGTCAACGACGTGCTGGTGCAGGGTGCCGAGCCGCTGTTCTTTCTCGACTACTTCGCCTGCGGCAAGCTCGACGTGGACACGGCCGCCGCGGTGGTCGGGGGCATCGCCAACGGATGCGAGCAAAGCGGCTGCGCGCTGATCGGCGGCGAGACCGCCGAGATGCCCGGGATGTACCCGGCCGGCGAGTACGACCTGGCCGGCTTCGCGGTCGGCGCCGTCGAGAAATCCAGGATTCTCACCGGCCGGGACGTCAAGCCAGGCGATGTGGTGCTGGGCCTGGCCTCCGCCGGCGTGCATTCCAACGGCTTCAGCCTGGTGCGCAAGGTGATCGAGCGTGCCGGCGACCAGTTGCCCGCCACGCTGGACGGCCAGGCCTTCCGCGCAGCCGTGATGGCGCCGACCCGGCTCTACGTGAAGCCGGTGCTGGCGGCGCTCGCTACGCACCCGATCAAGGCCCTGGCCCACATCACCGGCGGCGGGCTGCTGGAGAACATCCCGCGTGTGCTGCCCGAGGGCACCGCCGCGCATCTGAAAAAGGGCAGCTGGCCGCAAAGCGAGCTCTTCGCCTGGCTGCAGAAGGTGGCAGGCATCGACGACCTGGAAATGAACCGGACCTTCAACAACGGCATTGGCATGGTGGTCGTGATCGACGCCGCCGAGGCCGCCGCCTGCGCGGCCACGCTGCGCGGGGCGGGCGAAACGGTGCACGAGATCGGCGTCATCGCGGAGCGCGGCGCCGGCGTCGCCGTGGTCGTGGCCTGAGGAAGGTCGCCATCGCGTGAGCGTCGTCGCTCCCCTCCCTTCGCGCAAGCTGGTCACGGCGAGCTACCTCCTCATCGCCGGGGCCCTGCTGCTGATCATGTGGCAGGGCCTGCTGCCGGGCCTGCTGTGCGTCTGCATCGGCTTTCTGGGCACCCGCTCCGTCGCGCGCTCGCTCGATGCCGGCCTGGCCCGGCTGCTGCCCGCGAAGTCGCGTCCGGACCTCGTGGACCCGCCCTCGTCCTGGTCGCGCATCGTTGCCGCGACGCTGGTGCCGCTGGCGCCGATCGGCCTCGGGATCCTTGCCTTCTCGGAAGCGCGCGACTTCGTGCTCAACGCACCCGAGCAGTACCAGGAACTGCTCGACTACATCGCTCGCACGGTGCTGGAGCTGCGGCTCAAGCTGCCGCCCGACATCGGCGCCTACCTGCCCGAGGGCACGCCCGAGGTGCAGCGCATCATCGCCGGCTACCTGCGCGCCAAGGCCGGCGCGCTCGCGCTGACCGGGCGCGCCTGGCTGGGCGGCCTGCTGTTCGCCTACGTCGGCCTGATCGTCGGCGCCCTGGCGGCGGCGGCGCGGCACGCAACCGCCGGCCGCCCACTGGCCGAGCTGCTCAAGAAGCGCATCACGCTCTTCGGCGAAGCCTTCGGCCAGATCGTCGCCGCGCAGTTCTGGATTGCAGGCTTCAACACCCTGCTCACCGCGGTCTTCCTGCTGTTCGTGCTGCCGCACTGGGACCTGCACCTGCCCTACACGCCGGCCCTGATCACGCTCACCTTCGTCGCCGGGCTGGTGCCGATCGTCGGCAACCTGCTGTGCAACACGGTGATCACGCTGGTCGGCCTGTCGGTCTCGCCGATTACCGCGCTGGCCTGCCTGGCCTTCCTGATCCTGATCCACAAGGGCGAGTACTTCATCAATGCCAAGGTGGTGGGGGCCCGCACGCAGATGGGCGTCTGGGAGCTGCTGGCCGTGATGTTCGTGGCCGAGGCGGTCTTCGGGCCGGCCGGCCTGGTGGCGGCCCCGCTGTTCTACGCCTACCTCAAGAAAGAACTGCAGGCGGCCGGGCTGGTGTGAGGCCGGGCATGTCCTGATCTGATCGATTCCTGTCCCGCACGAAGCGGACGAAAGCTCGTTCGGCGAGAAAAATAAGGTGCATCATCCAACCAACCCAGGAGCGTGCACCAATGAAGTCTTGTCTGATAGTGATCGATGCCCAGGAATCTTTTCGCCATCGCCCCTATTTCACGCCGCGCGATCTGGCCACCTACGCCGCCGCGCAGAACGCGCTGATCGAAGGCTGCGCGGCGGCCGGCATCCCGATCGTGCGCATCTTCCACGTCGACGGTCCCGCCCGCGCCGACAACCCCTTCGCCATCGAGTCCGGGCACGTGAGCCCGCTGGCCGAGCTGGCGCCCTTCGAGGCGGCCGCCACCTACACCAAGCATCGCCACAGCGCCCTGGTCGGCACCGGGCTCGACGTGTGGCTGACGCAGAACGGCATCGGCCGGCTGATCGTCAGCGGCATCCGCACCGAGCAATGCTGCGAAACGACGACGCGCCACGCGTCGGACCTGGGCTGGGCCGTCGATTTCGTCAGCGACGCCACGCTGACCTTCGACATGACGCAGCCCGACGGCCGCCCGCTTTCCGCTGCCGACATCAAGGCCCGGACTGCCACCGTCCTGGAAGGCCGCTTCGCCAGGGTCTGCAGCGTCGAGCAGGCCCTCGAGCGGGCCGGTGCGCTGGCCGCGGCCTGAGTGGGCGAGGGCGAAGGCGGCATGCGCAGCGCGACGTGCATCCGGGCGGTCTTCGTGCTGCTGCCGAACAGCCTGGTGCTCGACTGGGCCGGGCCGGCCGAGGCGCTGCGCATCGCCAACCAGCAGCTGCGCGCCGCCGGGCAGCCCGAGCGCTTCTCGATCGAGTTCGTCTCCCCGAGCCCTGCGTCGACCGGCTCCGTCGGCGTGACGCTCAGCGGGCTGGCGCCGCTGCCCGCGCATTGGGATGAGCGCCCCGCCTGGATCGTGCTGGTGGGCGTCCCTGGCCACGCGGTTCCTATCGACGGCGAGGAGACCCAGACCTTGCTGCGCTGGCTGCGCGGGCAGCGCCTGGAGCGCGGCCGTCTCGAATTGGTGACCATCTGCGCCGGCGCCCTGCTGGCCGCGCATGCGGGCATCCTGGCGGGACGGCGCGCCACCACGCACCACCACCACCTCGACGAACTGCGGCGGGTGGAACCGCGCTGCGAGGTGGTGGCCAACCGCGTGTTCGTGACCGATCCACCGCTCTACAGCAGCGCTGGTGTGACGACCGGCATCGATCTGATGCTGCACCGCATCGCCGACCTTTGCGGCGAAGCACTGGCTGCGCAGGTCGCGCAGACCATGGTGGTGGCGCTGCGGCGCGGTCCGCAGGACCCGGAGCTCTCGCCCTTCCTGGCTTATCGCAACCACCTCCATTCCGCACTGCACCGCGTGCAGGACGCCGTGGGCGAGGCGCCGCAGGGCGACTGGAGCGTCCCGCGCATGGCCCAGGTGGCGCACACCTCCCCACGTCACCTGACGCGTCTGTTCGTCGAGCATGCCGGCGTCCCGCCGCTCGAATACCTGAGGCGCCTGCGCCTGGCCACGGCGCGGCTGGCGCTCGACTCGGGCGCCAACGTCACCCGCGCGGCCGAGCTGGCCGGCTTCGCTTCCGACACCCAGTTGCGGCGGGCCTGGCGGCAGTTCGGCGGAGAAGGATCGCCTTCGCGTCACCGGCGCGGCGCCCCCGTCTGAGCCTGCGGCCGCGGCCGCTGCCGCTGCCGCCGACGCTGCCTTGCACCTGCAGCGCCTTGTGCGATTTGTCCTATTCAAAAATCGCCTTCATTCGGCCCCGGCCTGGCCGCAGCCGGTGCTCTTCTAGCGCCTCGCCTGTTTCAAGTTTCAAGTTCACACTGGGGATTCGGGGGGCCAGCGGCCATGAAGATCGCACAAATCGCACCGATGTACGAATCCGTACCACCGCGCCTGTACGGCGGGACCGAACGTGTCGTGGCCCACCTCTGCAATGCGCTGGTGAGCCAAGGCCACGATGTCACCTTGTTTGCCTCGGCGGAAGCCCATACGCGGGCGCGGCTGGTCGCGATGCGCGAACAGGCCCTGCGGCTGGACCCGGCGCCTCTGAAATCGGATCTGGCCAGCCATCTGGTGCTGCTGCAGGAGGTCCGGCGCCAGGCCCGCGACTTCGACGTGCTGCATTTCCACATCGATCTGCTGCATTTCCCCTTCTTCGAGGACATCGCCGATCGCACGCTCACCACGCTGCATGGGCGGCTGGACCTGAAGGACCTGCCCGAAGCCTATGCGCAGTGGAACCAGTACCCGCTGGCGTCCATTTCCAGGCACCAGCGCACCCCGCTGCCTTTCGCCCGCTGGCACGGCACCGTTCATCACGGGCTCGATCCGGCGCTCTACCCCTTCCAGGCGCAGGCAAGCGGCGACTACCTTGCCTTCCTGGGCCGCATCTCGCCCGAGAAAAGGCCCGACCGGGCCATCGCGATCGCCACGCGCGCGGGACTGCCGCTGAAGATCGCGGCAAAGATCGATACGGTGGACAGGGAGTACTTCCGGGAGCAGGTCCAGCCGCTGCTCGACCATCCGCTGGTGGAATGCATCGGGGAGATCGGCGACGCCGAGAAACCCGCCTTCCTCGGCGGGGCGCGCGCCCTGCTCTTTCCCATCGACTGGCCGGAGCCCTTCGGCCTGGTGCTGATCGAAGCCATGGCCTGCGGGACGCCCGTCATCGCCTGGCGCTGCGGCTCGGTTCCGGAGGTGGTGGACCACGGGGTCAGCGGCCTGATCGTCGCCGACGAGGAGGAGGCGGTGGCAGCCGTTCATGCCATCGGCGCGCTCGACCGCAGGGAGGTTCGAGCGACCTTCGAGCGACGTTTTTCTGCGGGGGCCATGGCCAAGGCCTACGTCGAGCTGTATCGTCGGCTTCCTGCGCACGACACGGACGGCACTTCCTACCCCAAAGCGGCATGAACATGAATCAAGGAATGACCACGGAACCGCCGCTCGCCGAGCTCGACGTCGAGACGGTCCTCGAACGCAATCCGCAGCGGCTTTTCGTCTTGAAAGAGGGAGACACCTTCCTGGTGGCCGACGTCTACGGCGACATCACGGGAGAAGCCGACGGGCTGTTCCACAACGACACGCGCATGCTGTCCACCTTCCTCCTGCGGCTGGCGGGCCGCCGGCCTTCGCTGCTGTCGGGTGCCGTGAGCCAGGACAACCTGTTCTTCACGGCGAACATGACCAACCATCCGCTGCCGCTGCTCGGCAACCCGGCCACGCCGGAGGGCGTCATTCACCTGGAGCGCAAGCGCTTCATCTGGAACGATCGCATCTTCGAGCGCATCAGCGTGCGCAACTACGGCGACCAGCGGGTGCAGGCGCCGCTGACGCTGCATTTCGCAGCCGATTTCCATGACATGTTCGAGGTGCGCGGCCAGCATCGCCTGCAGCGTGGCGCGCGCGAGCCGTCGCTCCTGAAGGAGCGCGGCGTGGAGCTGCGCTACCAGGGACTCGACGGGCTGCGGCGAAGCATGTGCATCGAGTTTTCCGAAAAGCCCGAGCAGATCGACGAACGGCACGCCGAATTCATCGTCCAGCTCGATCCGCAGCAGCGCTGGACCCTGCATGCCGAGATCGGCCCCTCTCTTGCGGACGCCGGCTGCTCCCGCTTCCGCCAGGCCGCGGCTGCGGCGCGCCGCAGCATGCGAACGCGCCAGCGGCGCGGCGCGCGCGTGTTGGCCTCGGGCCGCGTGTTCCAGTCGTGGCTGGACAAATCGCGTGCCGACCTGGCCCTGCTGACCACCGACCTGCCGACCGGGCCGTACCCCTACGCCGGCATTCCATGGTTCTCGACGCCGTTCGGGCGCGACGCGATCGTCACCGCGCTGCAGACGCTGTGGCTCGACCCCGGCCTCGCGCACGGCGTGCTGTCCTTCCTGGCGCACAACCAGGCGCAGCAGACCTCGACCTTCCGCGACTCCGAGCCCGGCAAGATCATGCACGAGACGCGCAAGGGCGAAATGGCAGCGGTGAACGAGCTGCCCTTCGCCAAGTACTACGGCGGGGTCGACACGACACCGCTGTTCGTCATGCTGGCAGGCGCCTACGCGGAACGGATGGGAGACCCTCGCGTGCTGGATGCCTTCTGGCCGGCGCTGGAAGCCGCAGCCCGCTGGATCGAGCGGAACGCGGCCAGTCATCCCACCGGTTTCCTGAGCTACGCGCGCGGCGAGACGACCGGCCTGGCCAATCAGGGCTGGAAGGACAGCAACGACTCGGTGTTCCATGCCGACGGCAGCACGCCGCAGGGGCCGATCGCGCTGGTCGAGGTGCAGGGCTACGCCTACCGGGCCTATGCTGTGATGGCCGAGCTGTCGCGCCTGCGCGGGGACGTGGATGCCGCGCGCCACTGGCAGCAGAGCGCCGTCGCGCTGCAGGCTGCGGTCGAGCAGCACTTCTGGCAGGAGGACATGCAGTTCTATGCGCTGGCCCTGGACGGTCTCGGGCAGCCCTGCCGGGTGCGGGCCTCGAACGTGGGGCATCTGCTGTACACCGGCCTTCCGCGCGCCGATCGCGGCCGCGCGGTCGCCACCCAGCTGCTGTCGCGCGCGTTCAACTCCGGTTGGGGCATTCGCACGCTGCCGCCCGAGGCGGCGCGCTTCAACCCGATGTCCTACCACAACGGCTCCGTCTGGCCCCACGACGTCGTTTTGTGCGGCGCGGGGGTCGCCCGCTACGGCGAGCGCGATGGGCTGGTGCGGCTGCTGAATGGCATGTTCGAGGCTGCAACGCATTTCGGCATGCGGCTGCCCGAGCTCTTCTGCGGCTTCGAGCGCGCGCCGGGCGAAGCGCCCATCGCCTATCCCGTCGCCTGCCTGCCGCAGGCCTGGGCATCGGGTTCGATCTTCATGCTGCTGCAAGCCTCCCTCGGCCTTCAGCTCGATGCCCACCGCGGTCTCATTCGCGTCGAGGAGCCGCGCCTGCCGGACGGTATCGATCATCTGAACGTCCGGCATCTGCAGCTCGGCACGCAGAAGCTCGACTTGAACTTTCAGCGCCTGGGCGACCGCGTCGTTGCGTTCATCGACCGGCAGGAAGGCCCGTCGCCGGTCAAGCTGTCCCTGAAGCTCTGACGCGCGCTGCGCTCAGAGGTAGCCGCAGAAGCGCAGCACGTGCCCATCGGGCTCGCGGATGGCGAACTCGCGGAGTCCCCAGGGCTGGGACATCGGCGGCTCGATCACGCTGACGCCGCGCTTCACATAGGCCGCATGCAGGCCGTCGACGTCCTGGCCGACATGGATGACGATCTCGCCGCGCCAGGCCTGGGCCTCGCGCCGGCCGCACTGCCACAAGCGGATGTAGACCGGATCGCCATAGCTGCGGTCGCCCTTTTTCACCCGCGCATAGCTCGGCGGCTCGCCGGCGATGAAGTCCAGCTCGAAGCCCAGCACGTCGCAGAAATAGCGTGCCGCTCGGGCCGCGTCGGACACCGGCAGCACCGGCTGCACACCGTGGAATTCATGCAGCGTGCCCAGGTCGGCAGCTGCGGTCTTGCTGTCCTGAGTCATCAGTATTCGGCGCGGCGCAGGGCGGCGACGCGCTCCGCGATGGCATCGATGTCGAGCGCATCCTCGGCATGCGCCAGGTAGGTCTCGAGGTCGCGGACCGCGAGCGCGGTATTGCCCTGCTCCGCATGGGCCAGGCCGCGGTCGCGGTGCTCGCCCCAGGCCTCGGGGAACAGCGCGACCAGCCGGTCCTGCACGGCGATCGCGCGCTGCCAGTCCTCCTGCGAGCGATGGATCTCCTTCAGGTTGCGCAGCATGCGCCCGATGATCTCGCGCGGCGAGGCCGGCTGCAGGTACAGGCCCAGCGGCACGTCGAAATCGCCGACCAGCCCGCTGCTGCGCTTGTAGGGCTCGAGTCGCTCGCTGAGCTCCTCTCGCGAGAGCGACTTGCCGGTGAAAGGGTCGATCACCACCTGCCCCTTGGGCAGAGTGACCTTGAGCATGAAATGGCCCGGAAAGCCCACGCCGCGCGCCTGCAGCCCGAGGCCCTGCGCCAGCTCCATCCACAGCACGGCCAGCGAGATCGGGATGCCGCGGCGCGTGCGCAGCACCGCGTTGAGATAGCTGTTGTCGGGGTCGTAATAGTCGTTGACGTTGCCGCCGAAGCTCAGGTCGTGGAAGAAGAACTGGTTGAGGGCCCGCAATCGCTGCAGCGGCGCCGCATCGGCAGGGAGGCGCCGCTTGAGGCGCGCCAGCAGCTGATCGACATCGCCGAGCACCTGCTGGACATCGAGCTCGGGGTATTCGTCCTGGGCCAGGCTGGCGGCGGCTTCGAGCAACGGGAAGTGATCGTCACTCTTGACAAGCGACTCGAAGTACTCGAGTGCGGTGGGCGCCTGGAAGCTGAACGTCATGTGTCTTTGTAGAGGAGGCCGCGCCGAGCGTCAAGGCGGCGCATGCAACAGGGATCAACGGCGCACGAGGCTGCGCAGCTTGACGCCCGCGAGCGCCAGCACCGCGAAATACAGCAGCGCCCCGCCCATCACGAGCGCCGCCAGCAGGCCGATGCGATGCAGGCGCTGCGCCTGCAGTGCGATCCAGTCGAAATGCCGGCTGCCCCAGACCAGCAGGACGGTCAGCGCGGTGGTGCCCGCCAGCACCTGCAGCAGGAAGCGGCCCCAGCCGGGCTCGGGCCGGTAGCTGCCGCGGCGCAGCAGGCCGACGAGCAGCCAGAGCGCATTGATCATCGCGCCGATGGCGATCGTCAGCGTGAGCGCCGCGTGCTGCAGCAGCGGCACCAGGGCCACGTTGAGCAGTTGCGTGAGCACCAGCACCGCCACCGCAATGAGCATCGGGGTGCGCGTGTCGTGCTTGGCGTAGTAACCCGGGGCCAGTACCTTGACGGCCACCAGGCCGACCAGGCCGACGCCGTAGCCCATCAGGGCCAGGCTGGTGCGCTGCACGTGGTACTCGCTGAAGGCGCCGTTGTGGAACAGCACGGCGACCAGCGGTCGCGAAAAGACCAGCAGCGCCAGCGCGCAGGGCACCGACAACAGCACCACCAGGCGCAGGCCCCAGTCGAGCATTGCCGAGTACCGGGCGTCGTCCTGGGCGGCGCGCGCGGCCGCGAGCTGCGGCATCAGCACCACGCCGAGCGCCACGCCCAGCAGCGCGGTCGGGAACTCCATGAGCCGATCGGCGTTCGTGATCCAGCTCACGCTGCCGGTCGCGAGATGGGAGGCGATTTGCGTGTTGATCAGCAGCGAGATCTGCGCCACGCTGACGCCGATGAGCGCCGGCAGCATCAGCCGCGCGACCCGGCGCGTGCCCGGGTCGGCCCAGGCGGTGCGGATCGCGCCGAAGCCGAGGCCGATGCGCGGCATCATGCCGAGCCCCCGCAGCGCCGGGATCTGCAGCGCCAGCTGGAGGAGGCCGCCCACCATGACGCCCACGCATTGCGCATAGATCGGCTCGATGCCCAGGCGCCGGAACCAGGGCGCGCCGGCGACGATGGAGAGGATCAGCGCCACATTCAACAGCACCGGCGCCGCGGCCGGCACGGCGAACCTGCGCCAGGTGTTGAGAATGCCGCCTGCCAGCGCCACCAGCGACATGAAGCCGATGTAGGGGAACATCCAGCGCGTCATGACGACCGCGGCGTCGAAGCTCTGGGGGTTCTTCTGCAGGCCGCTGGCCATGGCCCAGACCATCAGCGGCGCGCCGATCACACCCGCTGCGCAGAGCAGCACCAGCGTCCAGGTCAGCAGGGTTCCTACATGGTCCACGAGCGCCTTGGCGCCCGTGTCGCCGCCCTGCGTCTTGCAAGCGGCCAGCACCGGCACGAAGGCCTGGCTGAAGGCGCCCTCACCGAACACGCGGCGGAACAGGTTGGGGATGCGAAAGGCCACGTAGAAAGCGTCGGTCATCGCGCTGACGCCGAAGACCGAGGTCATGAGGACGTCGCGGATGAGGCCGGTGATGCGGGAGGCGAGCGTCAGCAGGGAGACGGTGGAGGCGGATTTGAAGAGCGACACGGCCGGAAGTGTATGTGCCTGCTCCTTGCAGCCCGGGGCAACGCAACGCGCTGAACCCCATGGCCTATAATGGAAGGCTTTGCCGCATCATCCGCAGACACTGTAAGGAACACCAGCCATGGCATCCACCAAGCCCAAGAAGAAGAACCCGCGCCTCGCGTCGGGCCGCAAGCGCGTCCGCCAGGACACGAAGCTCAACGCCGCGAACACCTCGCTGCGCTCCAAGTACCGCACCGCCGTGAAGAATGTCGAGAAGGCCGTCGTGGCCGGCGACAAGACCAAGGCGGCAGAACTCTTCGCGAAGGCCCAGAGCATCGTCGACACCGTCGCCGACAAGGGCATCTTCCACAAGAACAAGGCTGCTCGCGACAAGAGCCGCCTGGCGGCCAAGGTCAAGACCCTGGCCCTCGCCGAAAAGGCCGCCGCCTGACGTTTTCAGGCAAGCCCGGACCGGCGTCTCGCCAGTCCGCCGTTTGATCTGGGTGCGCTGCAGCAAAGTGAAAAACCGCCTTCGGGCGGTTTTTTCATGGGCGCAGGCTTTTAGCTCCGGGTGCCTGCCGGCGGCACGGCATCGGGCACCAGGCAGGCCTCGGCCACCTGCAGGTTGTTGTCGCGTGCGAAGTTCATCACGAAGTCCCAGGCCATCACCTCGGCATCGCGCAGCTCGGCCCTCACCACCACGCACTTGATGCCGTTGATCACCGTCGGCACGCACCAGGGCGAATAGCTCAGATGGCTGTCCGGCTGCGGGCCGCCCGGTCGGAACGAGCACATCACGCCCGCCAACCGCTCGGCCCAGTCGCTCGGGCGAAAGGTCCGGCCGTCGTGGGTGATGCCCTGGATGAAGATTTCTTTGGGGGTGGGGGAAACCATGGATTGCGCGAAGGGCGCAGACAGGTGCTGCGCTGCAACAATGGATTCTATCCGGGAGGGTCCCGCGAGCGACAGCCAAGCGCACATCGCTGTGATGCGCAATCCTCAACGCCGCCCTCGAGACGGCCCCCTAGAATCCCTTTTCCCCTTTTCGGAGATCGTATGAGCGCCACTGCCGCCCCCTCCTCGCCCCACGTCATGAACACCTATGGCCGCCTGCCGATCGCGCTGTCGCATGGCCAGGGCTGCCGAGTCTGGGACACCGAGGGCCGAGCCTATCTCGACGGACTGGGCGGCATCGCGGTTAACACCCTGGGCCACAACCACCCCGAGCTGGTGCCCGCGCTGCAGGAGCAGATCGCCAAGCTGATTCACAGCTCCAATTACTACCACGTGCCGGGCCAGGAACAGCTGGCGGCCAAGCTCACCGAGCTCTCGGGCCTGACCAACGTCTTCTTCTGCTCCACCGGCCTGGAAGCCAACGAAGCCGCGCTCAAGCTGGCGCGCAAGTTCGGGCATGACAAGGGCATCGAGCGCCCCGAGATCGTGGTCTACGAGGCGGCCTTCCACGGGCGCAGCATCGCCACCCTGTCGGCCACCGGCAACCCGAAGGTGCAGAAGGGCTTCGAACCGCTGGTCGAAGGCTTCATCCGCGTGCCGCTCAACGACATCGCAGCGCTGAAGAAAGCGACCGAGGGCAATCCGAACGTGGTGGCCGTGTTCTTCGAGACCATCCAGGGCGAAGGCGGCATCCATCCCATGCGCTGGGAGTACCTGCGCCAGGTGCGCCAGCTGTGCGACGAGCGCGACTGGCTGATGATGATCGACGAGGTGCAGTGCGGGATGGGTCGCACCGGCAAGTGGTTCGCGCACCAGTGGGCGGGCATCAAGCCGGACGTGATGCCGCTGGCCAAGGGCCTGGGCTCGGGCGTGCCGGTCGGCGCTGTCGTGGCCGGCCCGCGCGCGGCCAACATCTTCGGCCCGGGCAACCACGGCACCACCTTCGGCGGCAATCCGCTCGCCATGCGCGCAGGCAACGAGACCATCCGCATCATGGAAGAGCACAAGCTGCTCGACAACGCGGCCAATGTCGGCGCGCATCTCAAGGGCGCGCTGGAACGCGAGCTGGGCGGCCTGGCCGGCGTGAAGGAGATCCGCGGCCAGGGGCTGATGCTGGGCATCGAGCTCGACCGCCCCTGCGGCGTGATCCTCAACCGCGCCTGCGAGGCCGGCCTGCTGCTGAGCGTGACCGCCGACAGCGTGATCCGCCTGGTGCCGCCGCTCATCCTCAGCGTGGCCGAGGCAGACGAGATCGTCTCCATCCTCGCGCCGATCGTGAAGACCTTCCTCCAGGAACCCACGCCATGACGACGGCGCCGGCCTTGCGCCACTACCTCCAGTTCTCGGATTTCACCGCCGACGAATACGCCTATGTCTTCGAGCGGGCCGCGCTCATCAAGAAGAAGTTCAAGGCCTACGAGAAGCACCAGCCGCTGACCGACCGCACCCTGGCCATGATCTTCGAGAAGGCCTCGACGCGCACCCGCGTGAGCTTCGAGGCCGGCATGTACCAGCTCGGCGGCAGCGTGGTGCACCTGACCACAGGCGACAGCCAGCTCGGCCGCGCCGAGCCCATCGAGGACAGCGCCAAGGTGATCAGCCGCATGGTCGACCTGGTGATGATCCGCACCTTCGAGCAGACCAAGATCGAGGCCTTCGCCGCGCACTCGCGCGTGCCGGTGATCAACGGCCTGACCAACGAGTTCCACCCCTGCCAGATCCTGGCCGACATCTTCACCTTCATCGAGCACCGCGGCTCGATCAAGGGCAAGACGGTGGCCTGGGTCGGCGACGGCAACAACATGGCCAACACCTGGCTGCAGGCCAGCGAGATCCTGGGCTTCAAGGTGCATGTGAGCACGCCCAGCGGGTACGAGGTCGACCAGTCGATCGCCGGCATCCGCTCGGCCGACAGCTACCAGGTCTTCAAGGACCCGATGGAAGCCTGCCGCGGCGCCGACCTGGTGACCACCGACGTCTGGACCAGCATGGGCTACGAGGCCGAGAACGAGGCTCGCCGCGCTGCCTTCGCCGAATGGTGCGTGGACGAGGAGTTGATGCGCGCGGCCCAGCCGGATGCCCTCTTCATGCACTGCCTGCCCGCGCACCGCGGCGAGGAAGTGCAGGCCGAGGTGATCGACGGCCCGCAGTCGGTGGTCTGGGACGAGGCCGAGAACCGCATGCATGCGCAGAAGGCGCTGATGGAGTTCCTGCTGCTCGGCCGCCAGGGCGGCTGATCGGCCGAGCGGCGGCCCGCCGATGTTTGCGTTTTGTTGGAAATAACCGACACCACGACCCTGTTCACGGCGCTAACTTCGCGCCATGAACCCACGCATCTGGGATATCTCGCCGCCGGTGCATGAAGGCGCGCCGGTCTTTCCCGGCGACACGCCCTACCGCCAGCGCTGGGCCGCGACCATCGCGCCGGGCTGCCCGGTCAACGTCAGCGAAATCACGCTCTCGCCGCACGTCGGCGCGCATGCCGACGCGCCGCTGCACTACGACGCCGAGGGCGCGACCATCGGTGCGTTGGATCTCTCTCCCTATCTCGGCCCTTGCCGCGTGATCCACGCCATCGCGCGCGGGCCGCTGGTCGAGTGGGCGCACATCGCACATGCCGTCGAACGGCTGCCGCCGCGCGTGCTGGTGCGCACCTACCAGCGCGCGCCCGTGGACCGCTGGGACGGCGCGCTCGCCGCCTACGCGCCCGCCACCATCGAACGGCTGGCTGCGCTCGGCGCGAAGCTGATCGGCATCGACACCGCCAGCATCGACCCGGCCGACAGCAAGACGCTGGACAGCCACCAGGTGATCCGCCGCCTGGATCTGCGCGTGCTCGAGAACCTCGTGCTCGACGAGGTGCCCGAGGGCGACTACGAACTCATCGCGCTGCCGCTCAAGCTGGTGACGGCCGATGCCTCCCCGGTTCGCGCGGTCCTGCGCGAGCTCACGAGCCCATGACACCCATGACCATGACCTTCGACGACTGCCGGCGCCTCGACGCCGAAGACCCCCTCGCCACCCTGCGCGGCCAATTCATCCTGCCCGAGGGCGTGATCTACCTGGACGGCAACTCGCTCGGCGTGCTGCCCGGCGCTGCGCCGGCGCGCATCGCCGAAGTGGTGACGCAGGAATGGGGCGAAGGCCTGATCCGCTCCTGGAACAGCGCGCGCTGGATCGACTTGCCGCAGCGCCTCGGCGACAAGCTGGCTCGCCTCATCGGCGCCGCCCCAGGCGAAGTGGTGTGCACCGACGGCACCTCCGTCAATCTCTACAAGGTCCTGTTCGCCGCGCTCTCGCAGATGATCCCGACCGGGCGGCGCGTGGTGATCAGCGAGCGCAGCAACTTCCCGACCGACCTCTACATCGCCGAGTCGCTGTGCCGCGAGCGCGGCTTCACGCTGAAGCTGATCGATGAAAGCGAGCTGCCCGCCGTGCTGGACGAGCAGGTGGCCGTGCTGATGCTGACCCACGTGAACTACCGCACCGGCGCCATGCACGACATGAAGACCCTCACCGCCGCCGCCCATGCCGCGGGCGTGCTGACGGTGTGGGACCTGGCGCACAGCGCGGGCGCGGTGCCGGTCGCGCTCAACGACAGTGGAGCCGATTTCGCGATCGGCTGCGGCTACAAGTACCTCAATGGCGGCCCGGGCGCGCCGGCCTTCGTGTGGGTGCATGCGCGCCACGCCAGCCGCTTCGAGCAGCCGCTGTCGGGCTGGTTCGGCCACGCGGCGCCCTTCGAATTCAGCCCGCACTACCGCCCGGCGCCGGGCGTGGCACGCTACCTCTGCGGCACCCAGCCCATCATCGCGCTGTCCGCGCTGGAATGCGGGATCGACACGGTGCTTGCTGCGGAGCCTTTCGACGGCAAGGGCGGCAGCATGGCAGCCCTGCGCGCCAAGTCGCTGGCGCTGACCGATGCCTTCATCGCCCTGGTCGAACAACGCTGCCCGGGCCGCTTCACGCTGATCACGCCGCGCGAGCACGCCAGGCGCGGCTCCCAGGTCTGCCTCGCGCTCGCCGACGGCGGGGCGGGCGCCTACGCCATCGTGCAGGCGCTGATCGCCCGCGGCGTGATCGGCGATTTCCGCGCCGGCGACACCCGGATGCCCGACATCCTGCGCTTCGGCTTCACGCCCTTGTACCTCGGCTTCGAGGATGTCTGGAACGCCGTCGAGCACCTGGTGCAGGTGCTGGAGCACGAGGAATGGAAGCAGCCCGAGTTCACCCAGAAGCTGGCCGTGACCTGAAGAAAGCCCCCTCATGAGCACCGAAAAGATCGTTCACGAAGAAAAGGCGCAACTCGACTTCAGCGCCTCGATGAGCTACAGCGACTACCTCAGCCTGGACGCCATCCTCAACGCCCAGCATCCGCGCTCGCCCGCGCACGACGAGATGCTCTTCATCGTGCAGCACCAGACCAGCGAACTGTGGATGAAGCTGATGCTGCACGAGCTGCGCGCGGCGATCCGCTGCGTCGCCGAGGACGATCTCGCCAGCGCCTTCAAGATGCTGGCGCGCGTCTCGCGCATCATGGAGCAGCTGGTGCACGCCTGGGACGTGCTGGCCACCATGACGCCACCCGAATACAGCGCGATGCGGCCCTATCTCGGCAGCTCCAGCGGATTCCAGAGCTGGCAATACCGCTGCATCGAGTTCGCGCTCGGCAACAAGAACGCTGCCATGCTCAAGCCGCACGCGCACCGGCCTGAACTGCTGGCGGAAGTCGACGCGGCCTGGCGCGCGCCCTCGCTCTACGACGAGGCGCTGCGCCTGCTGGCGCGGCGGGGCTTCGCCATTCCGGCCGACCATGTCGAGCGCGACTGGACCCGGCCTTACGAGATCAGCGACGGCGTCGAGCAGGCCTGGCTGGTGATCTACCGCGACCCGAAGCAGCATTGGGAGCTCTATCAGCTGGGCGAGGAGCTGACCGACCTGGAAGACGCCTTCCGCCTCTGGCGCTTCCGCCATGTGACCACCGTGGAGCGCGTGATCGGCTTCAAGCGTGGCACGGGCGGCACGGGCGGCGTAAGCTACCTGCGCAAGATGCTCGATGTGGTGCTTTTCCCTGAGATCTGGAAGCTGCGCACCGACCTGTAGGCCCGACAACGACCAAGGAAACGACGATGAGTGATCACTTTGCCGACGACGAGCTGAGCCTTCTGCGCGAGCACGGTATCGTGCTGTTCGCCGAGCGCGTGATCTTCGACGCCCAGCCGCCGATGACGGTGGAGCAGATCGCAGCCGTGCAAGCGCTTTGCGCCGGACCGATCCCGCCCGAGCTGGTCGCGCTCTGGCAGCGCACCGCGGGCGGCCGCATCGACTACGACCTGCACCTGCGCATGAACGGCTACGAGGAAGCGGTCAGCTGGACCGACCTCTTCTGGGACGGCAGCGGCACGGGCAACAGCCTTCAGACCTGGATCGCGCATGAACAGCAAGGCGCGCAGGAAGCCGCCGCCGCCAGCGGCCAGCCTTGGGATGGCCGGCTCACCGCCTTGCCCTTCGGCGGCTTCGAGGACAGCGACCGCATCTACGCCGTGGTCGAAAAGGGCGCGGATTATGGCCACATCCTCGCCTGGAAGCAGGGCCTGCCCGAGGCCTGGGCGCACGCCATGCACGAGGACGGCATGACCACCATCGCGCACGACCTGCCCGCAGCCTTCGCCGCGCTGCACCTGGAGGAAGACCCCCTGGAGCCTGCCGGCGATTACTTCACCGGCCAGGCGCTGCTCGCGTACCTCGACGAGCGGCACCAGTCGCACGGCCTAGCGCTCGAGTTGATGGACAAGCTGGTGGCCTTCTACCGCCGCGCCATGGTCGACTGGCGCACGCCGCTGTCCGCGGGCACGCTGGAGAGGGATGGACGCCTTTCGCGCATCGCGCTGCGTCATGCGATCGCGGCCGACGATCCGGCGCTGATCGCCAAGCTGGCCGCTACCGGCGTCGCGTTCGACGGACCCCTTCACGGGAGCGCGACGGCCACCGACCTGGCGCTCGCGCACGGGGCGCACCACGCGGCGGAAGCGCTGGCACGCGCGGGCGCGCCCGTGTCGCCCGATGCCCTGGACGCCATCGACAGCGCGGTCTCGCCCGAGCTGGCGACGCTGCTGCTCGCGCGGGGCGCCCAGCCCAGCGCGACCGCCATCGCGGAGTGCGTGGCCTGCGGCGCGCCGGCGGCGGCGCGGGTGATCGCCGACGCGTACCGCCAACAACACGACGACCTGCCGGAAGCCTTCGAGGCCGCGCGCAACGGCATGCTCGCCGAACTCGAGCGATCGCTGGCCGAGGTGCGCACCGGCAAGATCAGCCATTACCTCGGCGCCGAGGGGCTGGCCGAGCGCGTCGACCACCTCCAGAGCTTCGAGCTCTGATCACTCAGCCGCCGTAGAGCCACGGCACGTCGAGCAGCCGTGCCCCCAACAGCCGCAGGGCCGTGTCGCGGCCCAGTCGCATCAGGCCGGTCGCATGAAAGATCTCGCCGTTGCGGCGCGCGCGCGCCTGCACCTGCGCATTGCGTTCCCAGCGCGCCTCCGCATAGCGCGCGAGACGCGGCGGCACGTCCTCCGCGGTGCAGCCGTCGAGCGCCTCGGCCAGCGCCACGCCGTCCTCGATCGCCATGCCCGCGCCCTGGGCCAGGTAGGGCAGCATCGGATGCGCGGCGTCACCGGCCAGGGCCACGCGCTCACCGGCCATCTGCTCGGGACCGCTGAGCGGTGGCCGGTCGCAGAGCGTCCAGGCGCGCCAGGCGGGCATCGCCTCCAGCAGGGCCTGCAGGCCGGCGCCGGTGCGGCCGGTGGCGGCCTGCAGCGCGGCCAGGCTGCTGGCCTGGTCCCAATCGCGCGCATCGCCTGCCGGAGCGGCCTCGGCCAACACCACCACGTTGAGCGCCTCGCCGCGACGCACCGGGTAGGCCACCGCATGCAGGCGCGGACCGAGCCAGACGCAGATCTGCGTGCTGCGCAGCGCCGCCGGCAACGCCGACTGGTCGACCAGGGCGCGCCAGGCCGTGTGGCCGGTGGTGCGCGGCGGGGCAGCGTCCTCCACCACCCGTGTGCGCAACGCGCTCCAGAGGCCGTCGGCGCCGATCAGCGCATCGCCCTCCCATGCCCGAGTGCCGGTGCTCGAGACGCAGACCGCGCCCGCCCGCGCCACGGCCTCGGTGATCCGCGTCCCCGTGTTGAGGGTGACCGCGCCGCTGCCGCGCACGGCCGCCAGCAGCAGCGCATGCAGGTCGGCGCGATGCACGCAAAGATAGGGTGCGCCATAGCTGCGCAGCATTGCGTTGCCGAGCGGCAGGCGCGCGATTTCGCCGCCGTGCACCGCACTGCGCACCACGAGGACCTCGGGCTTCGCGGCGACGCGCATCAGCGGCTGCCACACGCCGAGTGCCTGTAAGCGGCGCGCGACGTTGGGACCGAGCTGGATCCCCGCACCCACTTCGGCGAAGGCCACGGCCTGTTCGAACAGGTCGACCCGATGGCGGCGGCGGCCCAGGGCGAGCGCGCTCGCCAGGCCCGCAATGCCGCCGCCTGCGATCAGGACATGAGCGGCGCGCATGCCGCTCAAGGTGCGGAAGTCTTGTGCCTGGCTCTCGCCGAGGAATCGTCAGCGATGCCGCAACTGCCGCAGCTGTCGCACGAACCGCAGCCCGAGGTCTTGGCCAGCGACGCGGCCAGTTGCTGCGCCCGCTGCGCATCGACCAGGCCCGCGCGCTGCGAGCCCGAAGCGAGCCGGGCGGCCGCAGCGCGGCGCCAGCCTGCGGGCATCCAGCGCCAGGCGGCGTAGAGCGCCGCCAGCGCGACGATCAACCCGACGATGATCTGTTGCGTCATCTCATCCTCCTGTGAGTGCCAGGGCCACACGATAGGTAATCCAGCACGCCATGTAGGCAAGGGCGAACAGGTAGCCGGCCATGACCCACACGTAGCGCCAGGAGCCCGTTTCACGCTTGACAGCGGCCAGCGTCGAGATGCACTGCGGCGCGAACACGTACCAGACCAGCAGCGACAGCGCCGTGGCGAGCGACCAGCTGCCGGCGATCAGCGGCTGCAGCTGGCCCGCGACGTCGTCGCCGGTGGCCGAAAGCGCATACACCGTGCCGAGCGCGCCCACGGCGACCTCGCGCGCCGCCATGCCGGGCACCAGCGCGATTGAGATCTGCCAGTTGAAGCCGATGGGGGCGAAGAGATGCTCCAGGACGCGGCCGATCATGCCGGCCAGGCTGTACTGGATCGCCGGGCCGGTCGCACCCGCGGGCGGCGAGGGGAAGGTGGACAGGAACCACAGCAGGATCGTCAGCGTCAGGATGATGGTGCCCACCCGCTGGATGAAGATCCATGCGCGTTCGTACAGGCCCAGCGCCAGGTTGCGCGGATTGGGCCAGCGGTAGGCCGGCAGCTCCATCATCAGCGGCGAGCGCTGCTGGCTATGGCGGAACCGCTTCATGACCCAGGCCACGGCCATGGCGGAGACGATGCCGAAGACGTACAGCGCGAACAGCACCACGCCCTGCAGGTTGAACACGCCGCCCACGGTGCGCGCCGGGATGAAGGCCCCGATCAGCAGCGCATAGACCGGCAGCCGCGCCGAGCAGGTCATCAGCGGCGCGATCATGATGGTCGTCAGCCGGTCGCGCCAGTTGCTGATGGTGCGCGTCGCCATCACGCCGGGAATCGCGCAGGCGAAGCTCGACAGCAGCGGGATGAAGGAGCGGCCCGACAGCCCCACCGTGCCCATCACGCGGTCGAGCAGGAAGGCGGCGCGGGGCAGGTAGCCCGAGTCTTCGAGCGCCAGGATGAACAGGAACAGGATCAGGATCTGCGGCAGGAACACGATCACGCCGCCCGCGCCGGCGATGATGCCGTCGACCAGCAGGCTCTGCAGCATGCCCTCGGGCACCAGGTGCTTCACCAGCTCGCCGAAAGCGGCCGTGCCTTCCTTGATCGCATCCATGGGCACCGTGGCCCAGCTGAACACGGCCTGGAACATCAGGAACAGCGTGACCGCCAGCACCACCATGCCCCACAGCGGATGCATCACCACGCGGTCGATGCGGTCGCTGGCGGCCAGGCTGCCCGCCGGCTCGCGCACCGCTGCGGCCAGGATGCGGCGCACCTCGCGCTGCGTGGCCAGCACGTCGTCGAGGCCGGGCGCCTGCCACCGCGCCGGCTGGGCGACCACAACCGGCGCATCGAGCTGCGCCAGCAGGCCCTGCGCGCCTCCCGCATTCACGCCGACCGTCTCGATCACCGGCACGCCGAGCTCGCGCGCCAGCAAGGGCACGTCGATCACGATGCCCTGCTTCTTCGCCATGTCGATCATGTTGAGCGCCACCACCATCGGCAGGCCCAGGCGCCTGGCTTCCAGCACCAGCCGCAGGTTGAGCCGCAGGTTGGTCGCGTCGGTCACGCACACCAGCAGGTCGGGCAAGGCCTCCTCGCTGCGGCCGGTGACGACGTCGCGCGTGACCGCCTCGTCGGCCGAGAGCGCATTCAGGCTGTATGCACCGGGCAGGTCGAGCACGGCCACGCGCCGGCCGGCCGCCGTGCGCAGCAGGCCTTCCTTGCGCTCGACCGTCACGCCGGCATAGTTGGCGACCTTCTGGCGGCTGCCGGTGAGCAGGTTGAAAAGCGCGGTCTTGCCGCAGTTGGGATTACCCAGCAGCGCGATGCGGCCCGGCGGCGCTGACGAAACGGCGGCGCCGGGCTGGAAGTTCAGGGTCGCCTCAACCATGGTGCGCGGCTCCCGGCAGGACGCGAACCAGCGCGGCCTCGTGCCGGCGCAGTGCGAAGGTGGTGTGCCCCAGGCGCACGGCCAGCGGCTCGCGGTTCGGCACGCCGCTGGCGACGATGCGCACCACTTCGCCGGGCACGAAACCGATCTCGGTCAGGCGAAGGACGAGGTCGCGCGCTTCCGCTTCCTCAGGCCTGGACACGTCGAGCACGGTGGCCCACTGGTGGCTGGGGAGCTGGTCGAGGCTGATGGCGGCCGTCGCCGCGCCGTTCATGGAGGTCACCCGAAGATCCAAAATCGACAAAATGAGAATTATTCTCGAAAACGGGCGTCTTGGGCGAGTCGAAAGCCAAGTATCCATGTCGGGCAGGCATGATCAGGCCATGACCGACCCGCAGCCTGACCCGCCACTCGCCCCCCGATCCGGCCTTCCGTCCGCCGCTGCCGATGAGGCGCCTGCGCCGCCGGCGGCTGCGCACGCCCCGCTCCGGCAATGGATCGTCGAGGGGCTGCGCGCCTCGGTGCTCCTGCCGCCTCGCATCGAGGCCTCCCCCACGCCATGGCAACTGCTGCTCCTGGTGCTGCTTCCGAGCCTGCTGTCCATCGGCGCGGCGCGGCTACAGATCGAGGGCCCGGCCACCTTCCACCCTCTGCCGGCGCTCCAGTCCTTCTGGGCGATCACACTGTCGCTGTGGGTCGGCTGGTGGACGCTGAGCACCACGTCCACGCGAGGCGCCCTCGGTCGCTGGTTCGCCCTCGGCACCTGGGCTGCCCTGCCCTGGAGCCTGCTGATGGCCGGCATGTCCCTGGCGTATTTCCGAGGTTGGCTGCCGAGCGTGCTGACCACGGTGCAGGGCTTCTGGGCGGTCTATGGGTCGCTGATCGGGATCGGCCTGGTTGCGGCGATCCGCCTGATGGCGCGCTGCGTCATGAGTCCGTCGCGGCTGGCGATCTTCGTGCCGGGCGTGCTGGCGATCAATGCGCTCGGCATCTGGCAGGGCCTGCAGGAACAGCAGAACGTCTGGCAGGAAGACACCCGCTCCGCGGCCGCAGAACCCGAGCGGCCCCGGCTGCACCTGACCCAGGAAATCTTCGAGGCGCAGCAGGCCGTCTGGCAACGCGCCGTCGACGGCATCGCGCCCCGGCGCGCCGGCGAGGCCCAGGTCTACGGCCTGGTGTTCGCGCCCTATGCCTCGGAGGATGTGTTCCTGCGCGAGAGCGCCATGGTGGGGACGCTGCTGGAGGAGCGTTTCGACGCCCGCGGCCATGTACTGCGCCTGATCAACCACGCGACGACCTCGGAGGAACTGCCCTGGGCGACGCCCCTCAACCTGCGCCGCGCCGTGCAAGCGATGGCCGCGCGCATGGACCGTGAGCACGACGTGCTGGTGATCTACTTGACCTCCCACGGCGCCAACGACTTCAAGCTGGCTTCCGCCCACTGGCCGCTCGTCGTGCCCCGGCTGACACCGCAGGAACTGCGCGAGACGCTGGATGCAGCCGGCATCCGGCACCGGGTGATCGCGATCTCGGCCTGCTATGCGGGCGGCTGGATCGAACCGCTGGCCACCGATCAAAGCCTGATCATGACGGCGGCCGATGCCGAGCACACCTCCTACGGCTGCGGCCATCGCTCACCGCTCACCTTCTTCGGCCGCGCGGTGTTCGACGAGGCGCTGCGCAAGACGCGCTCCTTCGAGGCAGCGTTCGCGCAGGCAGTGCCGGTGATCCGGCAGCGCGAAATCGATGCCGGCAAGGAGGACGGCTTTTCGAATCCGCAGATCCACGTGGGCGCAGGCATCCGGCCCGTGCTGGACCGGCTGGCGCAGCGGCTCGGCAAAGACTGAGTCCTTGTCGAAAGCGAGCCTGATCTCAGGCTGCGAGCAGTTGCCTCAGCACGAACGGGAGAATGCCCCCGTGCTTGTAGTAGTCGACCTCGATCGGCGTGTCGATGCGCAAACGCACCGTCACCTCCTGGTGCGTGCCGTCGGCGCGGTGCACGACGATCTTCACGTCCATCTGCGGCTTGAGCTCGCCGCCGATCACCACGTCGATCTTCTCCTCGCCGGTCAGCCCCAGGCTTTCCCATGAATCGGCGCCGCGGAACTGCAGCGGCAGCACGCCCATGCCGACCAGGTTGGCGCGGTGGATGCGCTCGAAGCTGCGCGCCACCACCGCCCTGATGCCCAGGAGCTGCGTGCCCTTGGCCGCCCAGTCGCGCGACGAGCCGGTGCCGTATTCCTCGCCGCCGAAGATCACGGTGGGGACCCCCTGCTCGATGTACTTCATCGCCGCGTCGTAGATGAACATCTTCTCGCCGCCGGGCTGGAACAGCGTCACGCCGCCCTCCTCGCGCGAACCGTCGGGGCCGGCCGGGATCATCAGGTTCTTGATGCGCACGTTGGCGAAGGTGCCGCGCATCATCACGTCATGATTGCCGCGGCGCGAGCCGTAGCTGTTGAAGTCAGCCTTCGAAACGCCGTTGGCCTTGAGCCAGATGCCGGCGGGCGAGCTCTCCTTGATCGCCCCGGCCGGCGAGATGTGGTCGGTGGTGATCGAGTCGCCGAACAGGGCCATGATGCGCGCGCCGGTGAAGCCGGCGTCCGCGGCATGCGGCTGCATCTTGAAACCCTCGAAGAAGGGCGGCTCGGCGATGTAGGTGGACTTCGGCCAGTCGTAGACCTGGCCGGTCGTGCCCTTGATGCTGCTCCACAGCTTGCCCGGGTTGTCCTGGATCTGCTCGTAGTTCTTGCGGAAGGCCTTGGCGTTCATCGCATAGTGCAGGTTCTCGTCGATCTCCTTCGCGCTGGGCCAGATGTCGCCCAGGTAGACGTCCTTGCCCTTCTTGCCCTTGCCCAAAGGCTGGGTCATGAGGTCGACCATCACGTTGCCCGCGATCGCATAGGCCACCACCAGCGGCGGCGAGGCCAGGAAGTTGGCCTTGATGTTGGGATGGATGCGGGCCTCGAAGTTGCGGTTGCCCGACAGCACGGCCGCACCCACCAGGTTGTTGCTGGTGATCGCCTCGTTGATCTCGGGCGCCAGATCGCCCGCATTGCCGATGCAGGTGGTGCAGCCGTAGCCGGCCAGGTAGAAGCCCAGCTTCTCGAGATAGGGCAGCAGCTGCGCCTTCTGGAGGTACTCGGTCACGATGCGCGAGCCCGGCGCGAGCGAGGTCTTGATGTGCGGCTTGACGCGCAGCCCCGCCTCCACCGCCTTCTTGGCCAGCAGGCCGGCGGCCAGCAGCACGCTGGGGTTGGAGGTGTTGGTGCACGAGGTGATGGCGGCGATCAGCACGTCGCCGTTCCCGATGGTCACGCCGTCGGCCTTGGTGTGGGCGGCGGTCTCGCCCACGTGCGCGGCTTCGGCCGTCGGCTTGTTGTCGGCCATCTCGACCACCTGCCTCGGCGCACCCGGCTTGGGGTCGGCCGGCGGCTTCTCGGCCGATTCGCCGTTGTACGCGAGCGAATAGCGCGCCCGCAGCTTGTCGGCCGGCTGGTTGAAGCCGTTGGCCTCGATGGGCTTGCTGTAGAGCTCGGAGAACTTGGTCGCCAGGTGCCCGAGGTCGATGCGGTCCTGCGGGCGCTTGGGGCCGGCCAGGCTGGGCGTCACGGTGCCCAGGTCGAGCTTGACGACCTTGGTGTAGTTCAGCTCGCCGGGCGCCGGCATGCCGAACAGGCCCTGCGCCTTGTAATAGGCCTCGAAACGCTCGATTTCCTTGTCGGTGCGGCCGGTGCCCCTGAAATAGGCGACGGTCATCTCGTCCACCGGGAAGAAGCCCATGGTCGCGCCGTACTCGGGGGCCATGTTGCCGATGGTTGCGCGGTCGGGCACGGGAATGGAGGCGGCGCCCGGCCCGAAGAACTCGACGAACTTGCCCACCACCTTCTCGCTGCGCAAGATGTTCGTGACGTAGAGCACCAGGTCGGTGGCGGTGACACCCTCGCGCAGCTTGCCGCCGAGCTCGAAGCCCACCACGTCGGGCGTCAGGAAGTAGACCGGCTGGCCCAGCATCGCGGCCTCGGCCTCGATGCCGCCGACACCCCACCCCACCACGCCGATACCGTTGATCATGGTCGTGTGGCTGTCGGTGCCCACCAGCGAGTCGGGGTAGTAGACCGGGGGGTCACCCTGGTCGTGCGGGCTCTTGTAGACGCCACGCGCGAAGTACTCGAGGTTGACCTGGTGCACGATGCCGAAGCCGGGCGGCACCACGCGGAAGGTGTCGAAGGCCTGCATGCCCCATTTCATGAACTGGTAGCGCTCGTTGTTGCGCTGGAACTCCAGCTTCATGTTCAGGTCGAGCGCTTTCGGCGTGCCGTAATAGTCGACCATCACCGAATGGTCGACCACCAGGTCCACGGGCACCAGGGGCTCGATGGTCTTGGGCGCCTTGCCCAGCGACTTGGCCACGCTGCGCATCGCGGCGAGGTCGGCGAGCAGCGGCACGCCGGTGAAATCCTGCAGCACCACACGCGTCACCACGAAGGGGATCTCTTCGGTGCGCTCCGCGCCCGGCTGCCAGTTGGCCAGCTGCTCGACATGCTCGGCCGAGACCTTCTTGCCGTCGCAGTTGCGCAGCACCGACTCGAGCACGATGCGGATCGAGACCGGCAGTTTGTCGATATTGGGGTATTGCCTGGCGAGTTCCTTGAGGGACCAGTATTTGCCGGCTTTGCCCGATGCTGTCTTGAAGGTCTTGAGCGTGGAAGCAAAGGCGTGCACCGGTTCTCGGGCCATGAGGAACTCCTTGGATTCGTGGAAGCACCTCAAAGATAGCAGGGTTCGATGACGGCAGGCGGCACGGCGCGGCGCATCCCTGCGCCGCAGGCCCTCAAAGCCACGCCGCCGCCCCGCATCCGGTCGATGACCTGCGAGGTCATGGCCGCCCGGCGCGGCTTCACTAGGATGCTGGCCATGAGCACGCCTTCTATGCCGCCCACCGCCGCAGATTCCTTCGGCGCGCACCTGCGCCACTGGCGCCAGCACCGCCGCCTGAGCCAGCTCGACCTGGCGCACGAGGCCCAGGTCTCCACCCGCCACCTCAGTTACGTCGAGACCGGCCGCGCGGAGCCCAGCCGCGAGATGGTGCTGCGCCTGGCCGAGCGCCTGGAGGTGCCGCTGCGCGAGCGAAATACGCTGCTGGTCGCCGCCGGCTACGCGCCGATGTACCGGCAGCGCTCGCTCGACGATCCGGCGATGGCCCCCGCCCGGCAGGCGGTGCAGCGGGTGCTGGAGGGGCACGAGCCCTTTCCTGCGCTGGCGGTGGACCGCCACTGGAACCTGGTGGCGCACAACGCGCTGGTGCCCCTGCTGATGGCCGGCGCAGCGCCGGCGCTGCTGCAGCCGCCGATCAACGTGCTGCGGCTCAGCCTGCACCCGGAGGGCGTCGCGCCGCGCATCGCCAACCTGGCGCAGTGGCGCGCGCACCTCCTCGAACGGCTGCAGCAGCAGATCGCGGCCACCGGCGATGCAGCGCTGGTCGCGCTGCACGACGAGCTCGCGGCCTACCCCTCGCCGCAGGTGAGCCACGACACGCCGGCCAACAACAGCGAACTGGCCGGCGTGGCCGTGCCCTTCCAGTTCGTGATGCCGCAGGGCGTGCTGAGCTTCATCAGCACGACCACCATCTTCGGTACGCCGGTCGATGTCACGCTGCAGGAGCTGGCGGTCGAATCCTTCTTCCCCGCGGATGCGCAGACGGCTGCGGCCCTGGCCGCGATGAGCCAGGGAAAAGAAGCAGAAAAAAAGCCCGCCTAGTTGCGGGCTCTTGCTGCTGCGCCGGCGCGAACAGCGATCAGGCTGCGACCTTGGCTGCCACTCCCGTGTAATCCTCGATCTTGTCGAAGTTCAGGTATTGGTAGATCTGGTCGCTGGCGGCCTCGAGCACGCCGGTGCTGGCCATGTACTCTTCCTTGGTCGGAATGCGGCCCAGGCGTGAGCAGATGGCGGCCAGCTCGGCGCTGCCCAGGTACACGTTGGTGTTCTTGCCGAGGCGATTCGGGAAGTTCCGAGTGCTGGTCGACATCACGGTCGCGCCTTCGCGCACCTGGGCCTGGTTGCCCATGCACAGCGAGCAGCCCGGCATCTCGGTGCGCGCACCCGCATTGCCGAAAACGCCGTAGTGGCCTTCCTCGGTGAGCTGGTGCGCGTCCATCTTGGTCGGCGGCGCGATCCACAGCTTGACGGGGATGTCTCGCTTGCCTTCCAGCAGCTTGGAGGCTGCGCGGAAATGGCCGATGTTGGTCATGCACGAGCCGATGAAGACCTCGTCGATCTGGGCGCCGGCCACGTCCGACAGCGTCTTCACGTCGTCCGGATCGTTGGGGCAGGCCACGATGGGTTCGTGGATGTCGGCCAGGTCGATCTCGATCACCGCGGCGTACTCGGCGTCGTCGTCGCCCTTCAGCAGCTGCGGGTCCTTCAACCAGGCTTCCTGCGCGGCGATGCGACGGCCCAGCGTGCGAGCATCGGCATAGCCCTCGGCGATCATCCAGCGCATCAGCGTGATGTTGCTGTTGATGTACTCGATGATCGGCTCCTTGTTCAGGTGCACCGTGCAGCCGGCTGCCGAACGCTCGGCCGAAGCGTCGCTCAGCTCGAAGGCCTGCTCCACCTTGAGGTCCGGCAGGCCTTCGATCTCGAGGATGCGGCCCGAGAAGATGTTCTTCTTGCCCTTCTTCTCGACGGTCAGCAGACCCTGCTTGATGGCGTACAGCGGGATCGCGTTGACCAGATCGCGCAACGTGACGCCGGGCTGCATCTTGCCCTTGAAGCGCACCAGCACCGACTCGGGCATGTCCAGCGGCATCACGCCGGTCGCGGCCGCGAAGGCCACCAGGCCGGAGCCGGCCGGGAAGCTGATGCCGATCGGGAAGCGGGTGTGGCTGTCGCCGCCGGTGCCCACGGTGTCGGGCGTCAGCAAGCGGTTGAGCCAGCTGTGGATCACGCCATCGCCCGGGCGCAGCGAGACGCCGCCGCGCGTGGAGATGAACTCCGGCAGCTCGTGGTGCGTCTTCACATCGACCTTCTTGGGGTAGGCCGCCGTGTGGCAGAAGGACTGCATCACCAGGTCGGCACTGAAGCCCAGGCAGGCCAGGTCCTTGAGTTCGTCGCGCGTCATCGGGCCGGTGGTGTCCTGGCTGCCGACCGAGGTCATCTTGGGCTCGCAATAGGTGCCGGGGCGTACGCCCTGTCCTTCAGGCAGGCCGCAGGCGCGGCCGACCATCTTCTGGGCCAGCGAGTAGCCCTTCTTGGTGTCGACCGGGCTGACCGGCAGGCGGAACAGCGTCGAGACGGGCAGCCCCAGCGCTTCACGCGCCTTCGCCGTGAGGCCTCGGCCGATGATCAGCGGAATGCGGCCGCCGGCGCGCACCTCGTCGAACAGCACCTCGCTCTTGACCTTGAACTCGGCGATGACCTTGCCGTCCTTCAGCGCCTTGCCCTCGTAGGGGCGCAGCTCGACCACGTCGCCCATCTCCATCTGGCTCACGTCGAGCTCGATGGGCAGGGCACCGGCGTCTTCCATCGTGTTGTAGAAGATCGGCGCGATCTTGGCGCCCAGGCAGACGCCGCCGAAGCGCTTGTTGGGGATGAACGGAATGTCCTGGCCGGTGAACCAGAGCACCGAGTTGGTGGCGCTCTTGCGCGACGAACCGGTGCCGACCACATCGCCCACATAGGCGACCAGGTGGCCCTTGTCCTTCAGCGACTCGATGAACTTGACCGGGCCGCGCTTGCCGTCCTCTTCAGGCGTGATGCCGGGGCGGGCGTTCTTGAGCATCGCGAGCGCATGCATCGGGATGTCGGGGCGCGTGGTGGCGTCGGGCGCGGGCGAGAGGTCGTCGGTGTTGGTCTCGCCGCTCACCTTGAACACGGTGATGGTGAGGCTTTGCGGCACTTCCGGGCGGCTGGTGAACCACTCGGCATCGGCCCAGCTCTGCAGCACGGCCTGGGCGTTGGCATTGCCCTTGTCGGCCTTTTCCTTGACGTCGTGGAACTGGTCGAACATCAGGAGGGTCTTCTTCAGCCCCTCGGCGGCGACACCGCCCACCTCGGCATCGTCGAGCAGGTCGATCAGCGGGCCGATGTTGTAGCCGCCCAGCATGGTCCCCAGCAGCTCGGTGGCGTGGGCGCGCGAGACGAGCAGGCTCTTCTCGCTGCCATGGGCCACCGCAGCCAGGTAGCTCGCCTTGACCTTCGCCGCATCGTCCACGCCGGCCGGCACGCGGTGCGTAAGCAGGTTCAGCAGGAACTCGCCGTCCTTGGCGGTCGCGGTCTTCATCAGTTCGATGACTTCGCTGGTCTGCTTGGCCGACAGGGGCAGCGGCGGGATGCCGAGCGCGGCGCGCTCGGCGACATGGTCAACGTAGGCTTGCAACATTTTTTCTCTTCTCCGAGATCGGAACCGGTGTGGCGGCCGAAGCAAAAGGCGGGCCGCCGGCGCCTTGATTACTTCTTGGGAGCGTCCGCGCCGTCGAACAGGCTCTTGGGCGGGTTCTTCTTCATGTCTTCCGCCACCGTGGCCTGCTCGCTGGCCTGGCATTCATCGGCCAGGCGCAGGCCCTGCTTCTGGCTCATCAGCATGGACTTGTTGCCCAGCTGCAGCCACATGGCTTCGGCCTTGGGATCCTCCAGGCGAATCGCGCCCGTGCGGCTGTTGACCGGGTGCATGAAGTACTTGGTGCTGCCGTGCGTCAGGACGAAGAAGCCGGGCTTCTTCTGGCTGGCCTCGATCGCCACGCTGGCGCCGAGCTCGCACTTGATGGTGCCGGTGAGCACGCGCTTGGAGACTTCCATGTCCTCGGGCGTCAGCACGACGTCGGACTCTTCGCTGATGGGCTTGCCTTCCTCGATCTTCTTGATGACGCGCTTGGGCACCACCTTCTGCGTGACTTTCTTGGCCGTCTTCGCGGCCCGCTCCTTGAGCGGCGGCTTGGCCGGCGTCTCCTGGGCCAAGGCCGACAGGGGCAACGCGAGCGCGACAGCGGCGATCAGGGCAATTTTCTTCATGGGTGTCTGTTCCTTTGAGGAGGTGTGGTTTTCAGGATGACGCCGCCGCAAACCATGCCTGCGCTTCCGGCGGCAGCGCACGGCCGGTGGCGTGCGCCCGCGAAAGCACGTGCCAGAAATGACGGTAGCTTGCGCGGTCGTGCAATGTGCCATCAAAACTGACCGGCGCCCAATCGGCAGCGGCCGCCGACGCTATGATTTTTGTAGCCATTTGAATCTGCCGCTCGTCCGGCGCGAAGGCCTCGAGGATGGGGCGGATCTGATTCGGATGGATGCTCCACATGCGCGTGTAGCCGAACTCGCGGGCGGCCTTCTTCGCGGCGCCGCGCATGGCATCGACATCGTTGAATTCGGTTACCACGCAATGCGAAGGCACCTTGCCGTGCGCGTGCGCGGCCGAGGCGATCTCGAGCTTGGCACGCACCACCAGCGGATGGGTGAACTGGCCCGCCGCGCCCATGCCCTCCGCGGGAATCGCGCCGCCATGGGCCGAGACAAAGTCCATCAGGCCGAAGCTCAGCGACTGCACGCGCGGGTGGGAGGCGATCTCGAAGGCTTGATGCACCGCGAAGGGCGATTCGATCAGCACATGCAGCGGCAAGGCCTCCGCGCCGGCGGCATTGAGCGCCTGGACCGCCTCGCGCACATCCGCGGCCGACTCGACCTTGGGCACCATCAGGTGGCTCAGGCGATGGCCGGCCCGCCCCGCGATAGTGACCACGTCCCCGGCGAAGGCCGGATGGTCGACCGGATGCACGCGCACGCCGACGCGCATGCCGGGCGCGGCAGCCAGCGCGAGTTCGGTGACGAGCGCCGCGTGTTCGGCCTCGCCGCCCACGGGGGCACCGTCTTCGCAATCGAGGGTGACGTCGAACACGCAGGCGCCGAACTCCTGGGCCATCTCGGCCTGCAGCGCGAGGCTCTTGCGCATGCGCGCCTCGACGCCGCTGTAGTGATCGCACACCGGCAGCACCACGCCGCCGGCCTGCGCGCCGAGCAGCACTTCCCGTGGATGGGCGGCGGATTCGCTCATGGCTTTCGCTGCGCGACGATGAACATGCGCGGGAAGGCCAGCAGCCGCTTGCCGTCCGTTCGCGCGGGATAGGCGCCATCGACGCGCCGCTCGTACTCGGCCAGGTAGCTCGCCTGCAGATCGGTCGGCAGCCGGTCGACGAAGGGCTTGAGGCCGGTGCCGCGCACCCATTCGACGATCGCGGCCGCCGAGGCCATCGGGTGCTGGTAAGCAGTGCGCCAGACGTCGACCTGTGCCGCTTCGGCGGCCAGCAGGTCGTAGTACCCGGCCAGCGGCAGCAGCAGGGCGCGCAGTCCGTCGGCATCGCCGATACGCTCGGCCCACGGCGCCTCCGACGCGACTTCGCGCATCAGCCGGTGCGTGGCCTCCTCGCGGTTGTCGGGCATCTGGACGGCGAGCACGCCACCAGGCGCCAGGGCGGCGAACAGGCGCGGGACCAGCGTCTCATGGTCCGGCACCCATTGCAACGAGGCATTGGCGTAGATGAGATCGGGCGGCGACTCGGGCTGCCAGCTCGCGATGTCGCTGAGTTCGAAGCGCGCCGCGGGCAGGCGCTCGCGCGCGCTCTTCAGCATCGCTTCGGAATTGTCGGTGCCGATCACCTCGGCACCGGGGAATCGCTGCACCAGCAGCTCGGTGGAATTGCCGGGGCCGCAGCCCAAGTCGACCGCACGGGTCGCGGCGGACAGCGGAACCCGCGCCAGCAGTTCCCGTGCGGGGCGCGTGCGCTCGTCCTCGTAGCGACGGTAGAGCGCAGGATTCCAGTCGAGCATGCCGGTGACTGAGGGGTTGCGCTTACAGCAGGTGGGCGACGCCAGCCTGCTCGTCCTGCAGTTCCTTCAGGGTCTTGTCGATGCGTTCCTGGCTGAACTTGTCGATCTCCAGGCCTTCGACCAGCTTGTATTCGCCGTTCTCGGTGGTGACCGGGAAGCCGAAGATCACATCCTTGGGAATGCCGTACTGGCCGTCGGAAGGGATGCCCATCGTGACCCACTTGCCGTTGGAGCCCAGGGCCCAGTCGCGCATGTGGTCGATGGCGGCGTTGGCGGCCGAGGCAGCCGAGGACAGGCCCCGCGCCTCGATGATGGCGGCGCCGCGCTTGCCCACGGTGGGCAGGAACACCTCGGCGTTCCAGACCTGGTCGTTGATCAGGTCCTTGACGCTCTTGCCGCCGACGGTGGCGAAGCGGTAGTCGGCGTACATCGTGGGCGAGTGGTTGCCCCAGACGGTGAGTTTCTCGATGTCGCCCACGGCGGTACCGGTCTTGGCCGCGATCTGGCTGGCGGCGCGGTTGTGGTCCAGGCGCAGCATGGCGGTGAAGTTCTTGCGCGGCAGGCTGGGCGCGCTCTTCATCGCGATGTAGGCGTTGGTGTTGGCCGGGTTGCCGACCACCAGCACCTTGACATTGCGGCTGGCGACCTTGTCGAGGGCTTTGCCCTGGGCGGTGAAGATCTGCGCGTTGGCGGCCAGCAGGTCGGCACGCTCCATGCCGGGGCCGCGTGGACGGGCGCCGACGAGCAACGCGTAGTCGGCATCCTTGAAGGCGACCAGCGGATCGCCGGTGGGGATCACGCCCGCCAGCAGCGGGAAAGCGCAGTCCTCGAGCTCCATGATCACGCCCTTGAGCGCCTTCTGCGCTTTCTCGTCCGGGATCTCGAGCAGTTGCAGGATGACCGGCTGGTCCTTGCCGAGCATCTCGCCGGAGGCGATACGGAACAGCAGGGCGTAACCGATTTGGCCGGCGGCGCCGGTGACGGCAACGCGAACAGGCTTTTTGCTCATGGGAAAACTCCAGGAAAAGTGAATACGGTGCGCGGTCGCGGGTGCGGCCGCGGAGGTCGGGCCGGGCGATGCGCCCGGTCGCATAGGCCGGCTCGGATTTTATGCCGATTTGCACTTTCGATGGCGCCAGTCTTGTGTCTTATATAAGATGTCGGCCGGAACGCGCCGCGATGGCGCGTCCGGCCCTGCCATGACCACCTCCACCACCGCGCTTGCCGAGTCGGCGACGCCCTCGTTCAGCCCGCTCTACCAGCAGATCAAGTCCTTGATCCTGCAGAGCCTGCACGCCGGCGAATGGAAGCCGGGCGAGCCGATCCCGAGCGAGATCGAGTTGGCCGCCCGCTTTCGCGTGAGCCAGGGCACGGTACGCAAGGCCATCGACGAGCTGGCGGCCGAGAACCTGGTGGTGCGTCGCCAAGGCAAAGGGACCTTCGTCGCCACCCATGCCGAGCAGCATGTGCAATACCGCTTTCTCAAGCTGGTTCCCGACAGCGGCAACGCCGACGGCGAAGGCCCCGCCGAGCGCGAAATCGTCGACTGCAAGCGGTTGCGCGCCAGCGCCGATATCGCGCGCCTGCTTGCGCTTCGCACCGGCGATGCAGTGCTGCAGGTGCGGCGCGTGCTCGCCTATGGCGGCAAGCCCACCATCCTCGAAGACCTCTGGCTGCCCGGCGCTCCCTTCAAGGGCCTCACCGCCGAGCGCCTGAATGCCTGGCACGGGCCGATGTACGCGATGTTCGAGACCGAGTTCGGCGTCCGCATGGTGCGCGCAGAGGAAAAGATCCGTGCCGTGCTGCCGGACGAGGCGCAGGCCGCGCTGCTCCGGGTCAGCACCGCCACGCCGCTTCTGAGCGTGGAGCGCGTGGCCCACACCTACCACGACACCCCGATGGAGCTGCGCCGCGGCCTCTACCGCACCGACACACACCACTACCGCAATGAGCTCGGCTGAGCACCTCGGCGCTGCGGCCATCCGGCTGGCGTGGCGCGAGCATCCGAGCGGAACACTGCGTTCACAGTTCGGCGTCAGCGGCACGATGGTGCGTTGCAATAGAATTTTGCGTTGTTTGCATTTCCGCCAAAGAACAAGCCGCCCCCGCTAAAAATTCCGAAAGTCCCCATGACAGAGCTGGCCACACCACCCCGACCACAGCGGCGCGAGTTCCGCAACATCAACGCTTTCACCGACCTGACGACCTACCGGCTTCCACCGGCCGGCCTGGTGTCGATCCTGCACCGCATCAGCGGCGTGCTGATGTTCCTGCTGCTGCCCTTCGTGATCTGGATGTTCGACACATCGGTGTCCTCCGAGTACTCCTATGCCCGCTTCAAGGCCGCCTTCAACAGCGGCCTTGGTTTCGTTCCAGGCTGGTTCCTCAAGCTGATGGCGCTGGCGCTGATCTGGGCCTACCTGCACCACTTCATCGCCGGCCTGCGCCATCTCTGGATGGACGTGAGCCATGCCGCGGTCAACAAGGAATTCGGCCAGAGCTCGGCCATCGCCACGCTCGCCATCAGCATCCTGCTGACGGTCGCGCTGGGTGCCAAGCTCTTCGGCCTTTATTGATTTGCGGGACAGATCTTCATCTCTGTCCCCAACTGACCAGGAAACTGACTCATGTCTGTGAACTACGGCTCCAAACGCGTCGTCGTCGGCGCGCACTACGGACTTCGCGATTGGCTCAGCCAGCGCATCACCGGCGCCCTGATGGCGCTCTTCACCATCATCCTGCTGGCACAGGTGCTCTTCACGCGCGGGCCGATCGGCTACGACGCCTGGGCCGGGATCTTCGCCGCGCAGTGGATGAAGGTACTCACCTTCGTGGTGATCGCCTCTGTGCTCTATCACGTGTGGGTCGGCATGCGCGACGTCTGGATGGACTACGTCCAGCCGGTCGGCATCCGTCTCGTCCTGCAGGTTTTCACGATCGTCTGGCTTGTGGCATGCGCGGGTTGGGCCATTCAAGTGCTCTGGAGAATCTAAGCGCCATGTCTTCCTATACCAAAGAACAGATCACCAAGCGCAAGTTCGACGTCGTCATCGTCGGCGCCGGCGGCTCCGGCATGCGCGCTTCGCTGCAGCTGGCGCGTGCGGGCCTGAACGTTGCCGTGCTGTCGAAGGTCTTCCCCACCCGCTCGCACACCGTGGCAGCGCAGGGCGGCGTCGGCGCCTCGCTCGGCAACATGAGCGAAGACAACTGGCATTACCACTTCTACGACACGATCAAGGGCTCCGACTGGCTCGGCGACCAGGACGCGATCGAGTTCATGTGCCGCGAGGCTCCGAAGGTGGTCTACGAGCTCGAGCACTTCGGCATGCCCTTCGACCGCAACCCGGACGGCACCATCTACCAGCGCCCCTTCGGTGGGCACACGGCCAACTACGGCGAGAAGCCGGTGCAGCGCGCCTGCGCCGCGGCCGACCGCACCGGCCACGCGATGCTGCACACGCTGTACCAGAAGAACGTGGAAGCGCGCACCCAGTTCTTCGTCGAGTGGATGGCGCTCGACCTGATCCGCGACGCCGAGGGCGACGTGGTCGGCGTGACCGCGCTCGAGATGGAAACCGGCGACCTGCACATCCTGCAGGCCAAGACCGTGCTGCTGGCCACCGGCGGCGCAGGCCGGATCTTCGGTGCCTCGACCAACGCCTTCATCAACACTGGCGACGGCCTGGGCATGGCGGCGCGCTCGGGCATCCCGCTGCAGGACATGGAGTTCTGGCAGTTCCATCCGACGGGGGTGGCCGGCGCCGGCGTGCTGCTGACCGAGGGCTGCCGCGGCGAGGGTGCGATCCTGATCAACAGCAACGGCGAGCGCTTCATGGAGCGCTATGCGCCCACGCTGAAGGACCTGGCCCCGCGCGACTTCGTCTCGCGCTCGATGGACCAGGAGATCAAGGAAGGCCGCGGCTGCGGTCCCAACAAGGACTACGTGCTGCTCAAGATGGACCATCTGGGCGCAGAGACCATCCACAAGCGGCTGCCTTCGGTGTACGAGATCGGCGTCAACTTCGCCAACGTCGACATCACGAAGGAGCCGATCCCGGTGGTGCCCACCATCCACTACCAGATGGGCGGCATTCCCACCAACATCCACGGTCAGGTCGTGGTGCAGAAGAGCGAGGACAACAGCGCCGTGATCAATGGCCTCTATGCAGTGGGCGAATGCTCCTGCGTGAGCGTGCACGGCGCCAATCGCCTGGGCACCAACTCGCTGCTCGACTTGCTGGTGTTCGGCCGCGCCGCCGGCAACCACATCGTCGAGTTCAACGAAAAGACCCGCGAGCACAAACCGCTCCCGGCCGACGCCGCCGACCGCACGCTGGAGCGGCTGAACCAGCTCGAGGCCTCGACCTCGGGCGAATACGCGCAGGACGTGGCGGGCGAGATCCGCGCGACGATGCAGAAGCACGCCGCCGTGTTCCGCACCCAGGCGTCGATGGACGAGGGCGTCACCAAGATCGCGGCAGTGCGCGCACGCGTCGCCGACGTCACGCTCAAGGACAAGTCACGCGTCTTCAACACCGCGCGCATCGAGGCACTGGAGGTCGACAACCTCATCGAGGTGGCGCAAGCCACGATGGTCTCGGCCGCCGCACGCAAGGAATGCCGCGGCGCCCACACGGTCGAGGACTACGAGCGCCCGGCCGACGATCCTGTCGCGCCACTGGGCCGCGACGATGCGAACTGGATGAAGCACACGCTCTGGTACAGCGAGGGCAACCGCCTGTCGTACAAGCCCGTCAAGTTGAAGCCGCTGACGGTCGATTCGGTGCCACCCAAGGTCCGTACGTTCTAAGACACACCACAAGGTTTCCACGATGAAGCGCACATTCCAGATCTACCGCTACGACCCCGACAAGGACGCCAAGCCCTATATGCAGACGGTGGAGGTCGAGCTCGACGGCCACGAGCGCATGCTGCTCGACGCCTTGATGAAGCTCAAGGCGCAGGACCCTTCGCTGTCCTTCCGCCGCTCCTGCCGCGAAGGCGTCTGCGGCTCGGATGCGATGAACATCAACGGAAAGAACGGCCTGGCCTGCCTGACCAACATGAACACGCTCAAGGGCACGGTGGTGCTGAAGCCGCTACCCGGCCTGCCCGTGATCCGCGACTTGATCGTGGACATGACGCAGTTCTTCAAGCAGTACAACTCGATCAAGCCCTATCTGCAGAACGATACGGTGCCGCCCGAGAAGGAGCGCCTGCAATCGCCCGAGGAACGCGACGAGCTCAACGGCCTCTACGAATGCATCCTGTGCGCGAGCTGCTCGACCAGCTGCCCGAGCTTCTGGTGGAACCCCGACAAGTTCGTCGGCCCGGCGGGCCTGCTGCAGGCTTACCGCTTCATCGCCGACAGCCGCGACGAGGCCACGGCCGAGCGCCTGGACAACCTGGAAGACCCGTACCGCCTGTTCCGCTGCCACACCATCATGAACTGCGTGGACGTGTGCCCGAAGAGCCTGAACCCGACCAAGGCCATCGGCAAAATCAAGGAACTGATGGTGCGGCGCGCCATCTAGCCATCCGCGACCTCATGCCATCCGCCGCCGACCTCGACCAGCCGATCAGCGAACGCGCGCTGAGCAAGCTCAAGTGGCGCTGCAGGCGCGGCTTGCTCGAAAACGACCTGTTCATTGCCCGCTTCTTCGAGCTGCATGAGCAAAGCCTGACCTGCGGGCAGGCGCAGGCGCTGGAGACATTGATGGACCTGTCGGACAACGATCTGCTCGACCTCTTGCTCCGAAGAAAGGAGCCCGAGCCTGGATGGGCCGGCGCCGAAGTGATCGAACTGTTGCAGCTGATGCGTACCGAAGGCGCGCACCCCCTCGCTTCCTGATCAATTTTTTGAAAGACACTCGCAATGAAAGCATCCGACACCAAAGCCACCCTGTCGTTCAGCAACGGCGGACAGAACGTCGAGCTGCCGATCTACAAGGGCACCATGGGTCCCGATGTGATCGACATCCGCAAGCTCTACGCCCAGACGGGAATGTTCACCTACGACCCGGGCTTCATGTCGACGGCCTCGTGCGAGTCGGCCATTACCTATATCGACGGCGACAAGGGTGAGCTGCTCTACCGCGGTTACCCGATCGAGCAGCTCGCGACCAACTGCGACTTCCTCGAGACTTGCCACCTGCTGCTGTACGGCGAGCTGCCGAACGAAGGCCAGAAGGCCGGCTTCACCAAGCTCGTGACCAACCACACCATGGTCAACGAGCAGATGCAGTTCTTCCTGCGCGGCTTCCGCCGCGACGCGCACCCGATGGCCATCATGACCGGCCTGGTCGGCGCGCTCTCGGCCTTCTATCACGACAGCACGGACATCAACAATCCGAAGCATCGCGAGATCGCGGCGATCCGCCTGATCGCGAAGATGCCGACACTGGTGGCCATGGCCTACAAGTACACCATCGGCCAGCCGTACATGTACCCGAAGAACAACCTGAGCTACGCGGGCAACTTCCTGCACATGATGTTCGCGACGCCGTGCGAGGAGTACAAGGTCAGCCCGGTGCTCGAGCGCGCGCTCGACCGCATCTTCATCCTGCACGCCGACCACGAGCAGAACGCCTCGACCTCCACCGTGCGCCTGTGCGGTTCCTCCGGCACCAATCCCTTCGCCGCGATCGCGGCCGGCGTGGCCTGCCTCTGGGGCCCGGCCCACGGCGGCGCCAATGAGGCGGCGCTCAACATGCTCTACGACATCCAGAAGGCCGGCGGCGTCGACAAGATCGGCGAATTCATCAAGCAGGTCAAGGACAAGAACTCGAACGTCAAGCTGATGGGCTTCGGCCACCGCGTCTACAAGAACTACGACCCGCGCGCCAAGCTGATGCAGGAAACCTGCCGCGAGGTGCTCGGCGAGCTGGGCCTGGAGAACGACCCGCTGTTCAAGCTCGCCATGGCGCTCGAAAAGATCGCACTCGAGGACGAGTACTTCGTCTCGCGCAAGCTCTACCCGAACGTGGACTTCTACTCGGGCATCGTGCAGCGCGCGATCGGCATCCCGGTGCCGCTGTTCACGGCCATCTTCGCGCTGGCGCGCACGGTGGGCTGGATCGCCCAGCTCAACGAGATGATCGGCGACCCCGAGTACAAGATCGGCCGCCCGCGCCAGCTCTTCGAAGGCTCGCCCAAGCGCGACGTGCAGCCGCTCAGCCGACGCTAAGCGTTCGCGGCGCTCACTCGGGAAAGCTGCCCTCGGGCAGCTTTTCTGCGTTTTGGCTGACATCGGATGGCTGAAGGCAGGCGCACGCTGCGAAGCACTTTCAACGAAGGAGTTCGCCATGAAGAAGCTTGCCGCATTGATCGCCGTCGCGTTCACCCTGGCCGTGCCGCTGCACGGATGCAACACCTGGAGAGGTGCGGGCCAGGACGTCCAGAAGGCCGGAGAAAAGATGGAGGACTCCTCCAAGAAGCGGCAATAGCGCGCTTTGCCCGCGGCACACATCGCACCCGGGCAATCGTGTCATCGCGCATCGCGATGACCGCCTCCCAAAAACAGAGGGAAAATAGAGGCCTCCATCTCCAGATGAGATGACAGCGCCTCTTCATGATCTCCTCCGAACGCAGCTTCGCCCGTCGCATCGACCTCACGTCGTTGCAGCTGTTCGTGGCTGTCTGCGAGCTCGGCAGCATCGGACGCGCGGCGGAGCGTGAATTCATCGCCGCCTCCGCCATCAGCAAGCGGCTGTCGGACCTGGAGACCACGCTCGCGACCCCCCTGCTCTACCGCCACGCGCGCGGCGTCGACCTGACGCCGGCCGGCGAGAGCCTGTTGCACCACGCCCGCTCGGTCCTCTACAGCCTCGAAAAGATGCAGGGCGAACTCAGCGAGTACGCCGACGGCGTGCGCGGCCACGTGCGGGTGCATGCCAATATCTCGGCCATCGTGCAATTCCTGCCGGAAGACCTCGGCGCCTTCACGCGCGAGCACGACGCGATCAAGATCGACCTCGAGGAGCACCTGAGCAGCGAGGTGGTGCGTGCGGTCCACGAAGGTGCGGCCGACCTGGGCATCTGCCACATCCCCGAGGGCGCCAGCGAGCTTCAAAGCTTGTCATACCGCCATGACTCGCTGGTTCTGATCGTGCCCGAGGGCCATCCGCTGGCAGGCCAGCGCGCGATTGATTTCGCCGATTCCCTGGCCTTCGACCATGTAGGCCTGCACACGAACAGTTCCATCTACGTCGCCATGCACCAGGCGGCACTGGACGCCGGCCGCACGATCAAGCTGCGCATCCACGTCACCGGCCTGGACGCCATGTGCCGAATGATCGAGAACGGCCTCGGCATCGGCGTGATGCCCTTGCGCGCCTTCGAGCTCATGCAAGGCGGTATCGGCCGCGGCCTGCGCAGCGTGGCGCTTGACAATGCCTGGGCCCAGCGCGAGATCCGGCTGGTGGCGCGCGACTTCTCCACGCTCCCCGTTGCTGCACGCATGCTGGTCAAGCACCTGCATGCACCGGACGCGGCGGCCGATCCGCTGGCGGCCTAGTACGAACCCCTCCCCTCCCCACGAAAGAGACCATCACCATGGCACGCACGCTCTACGACAAGCTCTGGGACGAACATGTCGTCCACACCGAGGAAGACGGAACCTCGATCCTGTACATCGACCGCCACCTGGTGCACGAGGTGACCAGCCCCCAGGCCTTCGAAGGGCTGCGCGAGGCGGGCCGCAAGTTGTGGCGCATCAGCTCGGTGGTCGCGACCGCCGACCACAACACGCCGACCACCCACTGGGAGCGCGGCTACGACGGCATCGACGATCCGATCAGCAAGGAACAGATCACCACCCTGGACAGCAACATCAAGGAGTTCGGCGCCGCCGCCTTCTTTCCCTTCCTGAGCAAGCGCCAGGGCATCGTGCATGTGATCGGCCCCGAGTCGGGCGCCACGCTTCCGGGGATGACGGTGGTGTGCGGCGATTCTCACACCTCCACCCACGGTGCCTTCGGCGCGCTGGCGCACGGCATCGGCACCAGCGAGGTCGAGCACGTGATGGCCACGCAGACGCTCCTGGCCAAGAAGGCGAAGAACCTGCTCGTCAAGGTCGACGGCAAGCTCGCGGCCGGCTGCACTGCCAAGGACATCGTGCTGGCCATCATCGGGCGCATCGGCACCGCGGGCGGCACCGGCTACACCATCGAGTTCGCCGGCTCGGCCATCCGCGACCTCAGCATGGAAGGCCGCATGACCGTGTGCAACATGGCGATCGAGGCCGGCGCGCGCGCCGGTCTGGTGGCGGTGGACGAGAAGACCATCGCCTACATCAAGGGCCGGCCGATGGCACCCACCGGCGTCGAGTGGGACCAGGCCGTCGAGTACTGGAAGACACTGCAGTCCGACCCGGGCGCGCACTTCGACAGCGTGGTCGAGCTCGATGCCGCGCAGATCAAGCCGCAGGTCACCTGGGGCACCTCGCCCGAGATGGTGGTGCCAGTGGACGGCCGCGTGCCGGACCCTGACAAGGAGAAGGACGCCAACAGGCGCGGCGCCATCGAGCGCGCCCTCGACTACATGGGCCTGGAGCCGAACAAGGCGATGAACGACATCTTCATCGACAAGGTCTTCATCGGCTCGTGCACCAACAGCCGCATCGAGGACATGCGGGAGGCCGCGGCCATGGTCAAGAAGCTGGGCCAGAAGGTGGCGAAGAACGTCAAGCTCGCGATGGTCGTGCCCGGCTCCGGCCTGGTGAAGGAACAGGCCGAGCGCGAAGGCCTGGACCAGATCTTCAAGGCCGCAGGGTTCGAGTGGCGCGAGCCCGGCTGCTCGATGTGCCTGGCGATGAACGCCGACCGGCTGGAGCCCGGCGAGCGCTGCGCCTCGACCAGCAACCGCAATTTCGAAGGCCGCCAGGGCGCCGGCGGTCGCACCCACCTGGTGAGCCCGGCCATGGCCGCGGCCGCCGCGGTGCACGGCCATTTCGTCGATGTCCGCCAATTCGCCTGAACGCCAAGGAGCCATCACCATGCAGAAGTTCACCGTCCACAAAGGCCTCGTCGCGCCCATGGACCGCGAGAACGTCGATACCGACGCCATCATTCCCAAGCAGTTCCTGAAGTCGATCCGGAAGACCGGCTTTGGCCCCAACTTGTTCGACGCCTGGCGCTACCTCGATCCGGGCGAGCCGGGCCAGGATCCGGCCTCGCGCAAGCCCAACCCAGACTTCGTGCTCAATCAGCCGCGCTATGCGGGCGCCTCCATCCTGCTGGCGCGCCAGAACTTCGGCTGCGGCTCCTCGCGCGAGCACGCGCCCTGGGCACTCGACCAGTACGGCTTTCGCGCCATCATCGCGCCTAGCTACGCGGACATCTTCTTCAACAACAGCTTCAAGAACGGGCTGCTGCCGATCGTGCTGTCCGAATCGCAGGTGGCCCAGTTGTTCGATGAGACCTTTGCCTTCCCGGGCTACAGCCTGACCATTGACCTGGAACGCCAGGTCGTCGTCAAGCCCGATGGCCGCGAGATCGCCTTCGAGGTGCAAGCCTTCCGCAAGTACTGCCTGATCAACGGGCTGGACGACATCGGGCTGACCTTGCGCCACAAGGACAAGATCCAGGCCTTCGAGGCGGAGCGCCTGGCCAGGAAGCCCTGGCTTGCGCACCAGCTGATCGCCTGACCCCTTCTCTTCATCCTTCCAGAACGACCTCATGAAAATCGCAGTTCTTCCCGGTGATGGCATCGGCACCGAAATCGTGGCCGAGGCCATCCGCGTCCTCGACGTGCTGGACCTGTCCTTCGAGATGGAATCGGCCCTGGTCGGCGGCGCTGCCTACGAAGCCAACGGCCATCCGCTGCCCGAGTCCACGCTGAAACTGGCCAAGGAGGCCGACGCGGTGCTGTTCGGCGCCGTGGGCGACTGGAAGTACGACCGCCTCGAGCGCTCCCTGCGTCCCGAGCAGGCCATCCTGGGCTTGCGCAAGAACCTCGGCCTCTTCGCGAACTTCCGCCCGGCCATCTGCTACGAGCAGCTGGTCGGTGCCTCCAGCCTCAAGCCCGAGCTGATCGCCGGCCTGGACATCCTCATCATCCGCGAGCTCACCGGCGACATCTACTTCGGCCAGCCGCGGGGCCGCCGCACGGCCGTGGACGGCCACTTCCCAGGTGCCGAGGAGGCCTTCGACACCATGCGCTACTCGCGCCCCGAGATCGAGCGCATCGCGCATGTCGCCTTCCAGGCGGCGCGCAAACGCAGCAAGCGGGTGACCAGCGTGGACAAGGCCAACGTGCTCGAGACCTTCCAGCTCTGGAAAGACGTGGTGACCGAGGTCGGCAAGGAATACCCCGATGTCGAACTCGACCATATGTACGTGGACAACGCCGCGATGCAGCTGGTCAAGGCACCGAAGAAATTCGACGTGGTGGTCACCGGCAACATGTTCGGAGACATCCTCTCCGACGAGGCGGCCATGCTGACCGGCTCGATCGGCATGCTGCCCTCGGCCTCGCTCAATGCCAGCAATCAAGGCCTGTACGAGCCCAGCCACGGCAGCGCGCCCGACATCGCCGGCAAGGGGGTCGCCAATCCTTTGGCTACAATTCTGTCCGCTGCCATGATGCTCCGCTTCTCCCTGAACCAAGCCGAGGCTGCCGACCGGATCGAGTCGGCGGTCAAGCACGTGCTGGCGCAGGGCCTGCGGACGGCAGACATCTGGTCGGAGGGCACGACCAAGGTCGGCACGCGCGAGATGGGCGACGCCGTGGTGGCAGCCATCACCAAAAAGACGATTACCGGCTAACCGCAGCCCGCTTCGTCACGCCCTTCCCCGGCTCGACGAGCCGGGCGCAAAGAAAAGACGACTTTTTTTCACAAGGGCAAACTGAAAATGGCGAACGCAACTCAACCTCTGGTCGGTCTCGTAGGCTGGCGCGGCATGGTCGGCTCGGTCCTGATGGATCGCATGCAGGCCGAAGGCGACTTCCGACTGATCGAGCCGCTGTTCTTCTCCACCTCGAACGCCGGCGGCAAGGCCCCGGCCATGGCGAAGAACGAGACCACCCTGAAGGACGCGCACGACATCGAAGCGCTCAAGAAGTGCGACATCGTCATCACCGCCCAGGGCGGCGACTACACGACTGCAGTCTTCCCCAAGCTGCGCGCTGCGGGGTGGAATGGCCACTGGATCGACGCCGCGTCCACCCTGCGCATGAACGACGATGCGATCATCGTCCTCGACCCGGTCAACCTGCCGGTCATCCAGACGGCCCTCGCGAAGGGCGGCAAGAACTGGATCGGCGGCAACTGCACCGTCAGCTGCATGCTGATGGGCGTGGGCGCCCTCTACAAGGCCGGATTGGTCGAGTGGATGACGAGCATGACCTACCAGGCGGCCTCGGGCGGCGGCGCGCAGCACATGCGCGAGCTTCTCACGCAGTTCGGAAGCCTGAACGCCGAAGTGCGCGCCCTGCTGGACGATCCGAAGTCGGCCATCCTCGAGATCGACCGCAAGGTGCTGGCCCGCCAGCAGTCGCTGAGCGCCGCCGAGACCGCCAACTTCGGCGTTCCGCTGGGCGGCAGCCTGATCCCCTGGATCGACAAGGACCTGGGCGACGGCTCCAGCAAGGAAGAGTGGAAGGCCGGCGCCGAAACCAACAAGATCCTCGGGCAGGGTGCCGCCTTCGGAACCGCAGCCACGCCGGTCGACGGCTTCTGCGTGCGCGTTGGTGCGATGCGCTGCCACAGCCAGGCGCTGACCTTCAAGCTCAAGAAGGACGTGCCGCTGGCCGACATCGAGGCGCTGATCGCCGGGGACAACGCCTGGGCCAAGGTGGTGCCGAACACCCGCGAAGCCACTCTGCAGGGGCTGACGCCGGTCGCGGTGACCGGCACCATGAACATCCCTGTCGGCCGCTTGCGCAAGCTCGCGATGGGCCCAGAATACCTGGGTGCCTTCACCATCGGCGACCAGTTGCTGTGGGGAGCCGCCGAGCCGCTGCGGCGCATGCTGCGAATTCTGCTCGAGGCATGATGCGGACCGGGCGTTCCCCTGAACGCCCGTCGTTGTGATGTCGCAACGCAGAAAAGGCGCCGAAGTTGGCGCGCACTGGGTAGATAAGGCCTGTCGCCTTGTCAGTGCGGGGTGATGATGTTAACGTCCTCTTACACTTTCGGGCCCAAATTGCCCTCTACCAGCATGACACGTCATCCGTTGCCTGCGGCCCGACTCCCGGCCTTGCGTCTTCCCGCCCGCGCTCAACTCTCTGTTCTCAGTACGGCGGTCGCCTTGGCGCTGGGGTTGGTGAGCTTCGACGCCGCAGCGCTGGCCCTCGGGCGGCTCAATGTGCAATCGGCTTTGGGCGAGCCCCTGCGTGCCGAGATCGAGGTCACCGAGATCGCACCGGGCGAGGCGGATGGGCTCAAGGTCAACATCGCCCCGGTCGATGCCTTCAATGCCGCTGGCGTGCCCTACAACGCGGTCCTGGCCGATGTGCGGACCAGCCTGCAGCGCCGCGCGGACGGCCGCTACGTGGTGCGCCTGACCACCACGCGCATGCTGGGCGAGCCTTTCGTCGATCTGCTGGTCGAGGCCAACTGGAACTCCGGTCGCGTCGTTCGCGATTACACCGTGCTGCTGGACCCGCCGAGGAGCCGCACCGCAACGGCGGCTGCGCCGATCGCGCCGACGGCGCCGCAAATCAGCGCCGCGCCGGCCCCGCGCAGCGCGGCCGCGACGGAAGCGCCCATCCGCCGCGCGCCCGCCGCGCCCGCCGCAGCGGTTGCGGCCGCCCCGGCAGCCCCGGCGGCCAGCGAGCGCAGCGTGCGCACCGGCTCGGGCTCCAGCTCGGGCGAGCAACAGGTGACGGTCCAGCCCGGCGACACTGCAGGCAAGATCGCTGGCGCCTACAAGTCGGCCGATGTTTCCCTCGACCAAATGTTGGTGGCCCTGCTGCGCGCCAACCCCAGCGCCTTCATCGGCGGCAATGTGAACCGGATCAAGGCCGGGGCCGTGGTCGACGTGCCGAACGCATCGCAAGCCGCCGCCGTCCCGGCCGACGAGGCCAAGCGCACGGTCACGGCGCAAAGCCGCGATTTCGGCGACTACCGCCGCCGCCTTGCCGAGAACGCACCCGCCTCGCAGGTCGCCGATGCCGACCGGCAGGCAAAGGGCAAGCTGCAGGCGAACGTCGAGGACCGCAATGCCGCCAACGCTGCCGCCGACAAGCTGCGCATCACCCAGGGCGGCGCTGGCCGGCAAACCGAGGAGCAGCTGGCCCGGAGCCGCCAGGCCCAGGAAAGCAGCACGCGCGTTGCCGAGCTGTCGAAGAACATCGATGAACTGAACAAGCTGCAAGCCGCCAGCGGCACCTCCCCGGCCGCGGCCGCGGGAAGCACGGCGGCGACAGCGGCTCCTGCGCCGGCCACCGCGGGCACCTCGGCGACACCCGCCCCAACGGCATCGGCGGCCAGTCCCGCCGCACCTGCTCTTCCCGCAGCGCTTGCGCCCGCGGCCAGCGCGACAGCCGGTGAACCGGCAGCACCTGGCGCGGCGCCCACGCCGGCGCCCGAGGCAGCCGCTTCCGCCGCCGTACCGGCAGCCACTGCGCCAGCGCCGGCCGCTGCCAAAGCGCCCGCCCCCGCCCCTGCGCCCGGCTTCCTTGACGAACTGCTCGCGAACCCGCTGATCCTCGCCGGGGCAGCGCTGATTGCGCTGATGGTCGGCTTCCTGCTCTACCGTGTTCTGGGCCGCAAGCGCCGCGAGGCCGGCGAAAGCGTGTTTCTGGAAAGCCGCATCCCCAAGGATTCGTTCTTCGGTGCCAGCGGCGGCGAATCCGTGGACACCAAGAACCGTGGCAACTCGGTCGTTTCCTCCCTTTCCTACTCGCCGAGCCAGCTCGACGCCGGCGACGTCGACCCGGTGGCCGAGGCCGACGTCTACCTGGCCTACGGCCGCGACCTGCAGGCCGAGGAGATCCTGCGCGAGGCACTGCGCGTCAACCCGGAGCGCACCGCCATCCATCTCAAGCTGCTCGAGATCCACGCCAAGCGGCGCGACCTGCGCGCTTACGAGGCGCTGGCGTCGGAGGTGCACAAGCTCACCGGCGGCGCCGGCACCGACTGGAACCGCGTGGTGGAGATGGGCAAGGAGCTGGACCCGGGCAATCCGCTGTACGAGTCGGGCGGCCGGAACGTGACGCCCGCTGAAGCTGCTGCTTTCGCAGGCACCCTGGCCGCTGCAACGGCAGCGCCGGCGGCGGTCGCTCCCGTGCCCGCCCCGGTCGTCGCGGCGCCGCCCCCTGCTTTCGTGCCCTCGGTCGCTCCGCTCGATTTCGACCTGGACCTCAGCAAGCCGGCGCCGCTCGCGCCGGCTGCCTCCGTGGGGGCCAGCCTGCCTCCGCAAATCCAGGTGCCCTCTCCCGCACAGCCCGCACAGCCAGTGCTGCGCGCGGCCGCCACGAACGGAAGCCATTCGGGTCCCACCGTTCCCTCCTCCAAGCTCGACCTGCACAACGACTTCGATACGGCCCCAGGCCTCCTGGAGCCCACCACGGTGCGCGCGCCACTGACTTCCGATGAGGATATGACGCAGCCGGCTACGCTGCGCGCCGGACTGCCGGGCGATTCCGGCTTCATCGAGTTCGACATGAGCTCGATGGCGGGGCTTCGCGCCCCGGCCGACACCGAGCGCGGCCGCCTGGAACCGATGGCAGAGGAAAGCAACGAAAGCCCCCACGCCATCAAGCTGTCGCTGGCGCGTGAGCTGAAGGCGCTGGGCGATGTCGAGGGCGCCCGCTCGCTGGTAGAGGAAGTGGCCGCCGAGGCTTCGGACGAGGTCAAGGCCGAAGCCAAGCAACTGCTCGGCCAGCTGCGCTGATCGGCGGATCGGCGCCGATTTCCCTGTGAGGCTGGCCCTCGGCGTCCGCTACAACGGCCAGGCTTATGACGGCTGGCAAAGCCAGCCCTCGGGCCGCACAGTCCAGGACAAACTGGAAGGCGCCCTCGGCCGCTTCGCGGACCAGCCCATCTCCACCCTTTGCGCGGGGCGCACCGATGCCGGCGTGCACGCGCTGATGCAGGTGGTGCACTTCGACACTTCCATCGAGCGCGAGCCCTTTTCGTGGGTGCGCGGCACCAACCGTTACCTGCCGGACGACATCGCCGTGCAATGGGCGCAGCCCGTGCCCGACCGGTTCCACTGCCGCGCCAGCGCCTTGACGCGGCGCTATCTCTACGTGCTGTCACAGTCGCCCGTGCGCCCGAGCCTGGATGCGGGCCGCGTCGGCTGGTCCATCCATCCGCTCGATGGCGATGCGATGCGAGCCGCCGCCGCCATGCTGCTGGGCCGCCACGACTTCAGCTCGTTCCGGGCTTCGGCCTGCCAGGCGCTGTCGCCCATCAAGGACCTGCGGCGCATCGAGATCACGCGCCGGGGCGACACCGATCGCTGCCGCTGGCACTTCGAATTCGAGGCCGATGCCTTCCTGCACCACATGATCCGCAACATCATGGGTTGCCTGGTCCGCGTCGGCCACGGCAAGGCGCCGCCGGAATGGATGCAGGAAGTCCTCGAAGCCCGCAGTCGGCTGGTCGCCGCGCCCACCTTCTCGCCCAACGGCCTCTACTTCCTGGGGCCGCTCTACGAGGCCGGATGGGGTCTTCCGCCCGAGGCCACCTTGCAGGCCGGGGGCGCTGCGTATGATGGCCCGCCATGATCGCCGCGCCCTCCACTGCCCGCACACGCATCAAGATCTGCGGGCTCACGCGCGAGCAGGACGTGGATGCCGCGATCGAAGCCGGCGCCGATGCCGTGGGCTTCGTGCTCTACCCGGCCAGCCCGCGCGCCGTGACCACGCAACGCGCGCGCGAGCTGGCTTCGCGCCTGCCGCCTTTCATGACGCCCGTGCTGCTGTTCGTCAACGAGCCGGCGGCAGCGGCCCTGGAGGCGCTGCAAAACGTCCCGGGCGCCATGGCCCAGTTCCACGGCGACGAGTCGCCCGAGCAATGCTGGGAGGCCACCGGCCGTGGCGCCCACCGCTTCATGCGTGCGGCCCGCATTCCACTCGGCACCGCCGGGGCCGGCTTCGACCTCGTAAAATACGCGTCCGATTACTCCCGCGCCCAGGCCATCCTGCTCGACGCCCACGTCGAAGCCTATGGCGGTGGCGGCAAGGCATTCGATTGGTCACTTCTTCCACCCGCCGTCGACGCTCACCTCGTCTTGAGTGGTGGGCTCGCACCTGCAAACGTGGGCGATGGCATCCGCCGGTTGCGCACGGCCGCGAAGTCGCTGGCCGTTGACGTGAGCTCCGGCGTCGAGGCCGCCAAGGGCATCAAGGACGCCGCGAAGATCCGCGAATTCGTGGCCGCCGTGCGGGCGGCCGATGCATTGACCTAGCGTGTCACCCGGCTCGATCGTCGGGCGGCCCGCCCACCCATCGAGACCATGAACAGCTACCAACAACCCGACGCCAGCGGCCATTTCGGCATCTACGGCGGCAGCTTCGCCAGCGAGACGCTGACCCACGCGATCAACGAATTGCGCGAGGCCTACGCCAAGTACAAGGACGACCCCGCCTTCCAGGCCGAATTCCGCTACGAGCTCGCGCATTTCGTGGGCCGGCCCTCGCCGGTCTACCACGCCGCGCGCACCAGCCGCGAGATGGGCGGCGCGCAGATCTACCTGAAGCGCGAGGACTTGAACCACACCGGCGCGCACAAGGTCAACAACACCATCGGCCAGGCCATGCTCGCCCGGCGCATGGGCAAGCCGCGCGTCATCGCCGAAACCGGGGCCGGCCAGCACGGCGTGGCCACTGCCACCATCTGCGCGCGCTACGGCCTCGAATGCGTGGTCTACATGGGCAGCCAGGACGTGAAGCGCCAGAGCCCCAACGTCTACCGCATGAACCTCCTCGGCGCGACCGTGATCCCCGTGGAATCGGGCAGCAAGACCTTGAAAGACGCGCTCAACGAGGCCATGCGCGACTGGGTCACCAATGTCGAGAACACCTTCTACATCATCGGCACCGTGGCGGGCCCGCACCCCTACCCGATGATGGTGCGCGACTTCCAGAGCGTGATCGGCGACGAATGCATCGCGCAGATGCCGGCCATGCTGGCCGCCCAGGGCATCACCGGCGAGGCCGAAGGTCGCCAGCCGGACGTGGTGGTCGCCTGCGTGGGCGGCGGCAGCAACGCCATGGGCATCTTCCATCCCTACATTCCTTTCACGGGCACGCGCCTCGTCGGCGTCGAAGCGGCCGGCGAAGGACTGGACAGCGGCAAGCACGCCGCCTCGATCCTTCGCGGAAGCCCCGGCGTGCTGCACGGCAATCGCACGTACCTGCTGCAGAACGAGGACGGACAGGTGACCGAGACCCACAGCATCAGCGCCGGGCTCGACTATCCCGGCGTGGGACCCGAGCACGCCTACCTGGCGGACATCGGCCGCGCCGAATACGTGGGGGTGACCGACGCCGAGGCGCTGGAGGCCTTCCACTACCTGTGCCGCACCGAGGGCATCATCCCCGCGCTCGAATCCAGCCACGCGGTGGCTTATGCCATGAAGCTCGCGAAGACCATGCGCCCCGACCAGTCGATCCTGGTCAACCTCTCGGGCCGCGGTGACAAGGACATCGGCACCGTGGCCGACCTGTCGGGCGTCGACTTCTACGACCGGCCGTCGATGCGCGGCCTCAGCGTGAAGGGAGGCCGGGCATGAGCCGCATCGCCGCCACCTTCGCACGTCTGCACGAACAGGGCCGCAGGGCGCTGATTCCCTACGTCACGGCCGGCTTCCCCTACGCCGACATCACGCCCGATCTGATGCATGGCATGGTGGAAGCGGGCGCCGACGTGATCGAGCTCGGCGTGCCCTTCTCCGATCCGATGGCCGACGGTCCCGTGATCCAGGCTGCCGGCGAAGCTGCGCTCGCACTGGGCGTCGGCATGAAGCAGGTGCTGGCCATGGTGAGCACCTTCCGCCGTAAGGATGACGCGACGCCGGTCGTCTTGATGGGCTACGCCAACCCGATCGAGCGCTACGACGGCGTGCACGGCAAGGGCAGCTTCATTCGCGACGCCGCGACTGCAGGCGTCGACGGCCTGCTGGTGGTCGACTATCCGCCCGAGGAATGCGAGGACTTCGCCGCCGGCCTGCAGGCGCACGGCATCGACCTGATTTTCCTGCTGGCGCCCACCAGCACCGCCGAGCGCATGGCGCAGGTCGGTCGCATTGCCACGGGGTATGTCTATTACGTCTCTCTCAAGGGCGTGACGGGCGCCGGCCACCTCGACACCGAGGCCGTCGGCCGGATGATCCCCCGCATCCGCGAGCACGTGAAACTGCCGGTCGGCGTGGGCTTCGGTATCCGCGACGCACGAAGCGCGCAGGCGGTCGGCTCGACGGCCGACGCCGTGGTGATCGGCACCCGCATCATCCAGCTCATCGATGCGCAGCCGCGCGAACAGGTGGTGCCGCTGGTGCGCGAATTCCTGGCCGAGATCCGGGAAGCGCTGGATGCGCTGCCGGCTGCGACGGCCAAGAATGCGGCTGGCCGATAATCGCGGGGTTTGCGCCCTTGCGCCCGGCCCTGCTCCCGCTGGCGGGATCGGGGCGCTACTCCTCGCGAAGGCCGCCTTCGCGACCACTTCAAACTGGAGCCTCCATGAGCTGGCTTGAAAAACTGCTTCCGCCCAAGATTGCGCCCACCGACCCGAGCGAGCGCCGCCAGATGCCCGAGGGCCTCTGGATCAAGTGCCCGAGCTGCGACACCGTGCTCTACAAGACGGACCTGGAGCACAACCAGAACGTGTGCCCGAGCTGCGGCCATCACCACCGCATCGGCGCGCGGGCGCGCATCGATGCCTTCCTGGACTCCGAGGGCCGCTACGAAGTGGGCCAGGAGGTGCTGCCCGTCGACGCCCTCAAGTTCAAGGACAGCCGCAAGTACCCCGAGAGGCTCAAGGAGGCGCTGGAGAACACCGGCGAGACCGATGCGCTGGTGGTGGTGGGCGGCTCGGTCCACAGCATCAACGTCGTGGTCGCCTGCTTCGAATTCGATTTCATGGGCGGCAGCATGGGCAGCGTGGTCGGCGAGCGCTTCGTGCGCGGCGTCGAGACTGCGATCGAGCAGAAAGTGCCCTTCATCTGCTTCACCGCCACCGGCGGCGCGCGCATGCAGGAAGGCCTGCTGTCGCTGATGCAGATGGCCAAGACCAACGCAGCGCTCACGCGCCTGGCCAAGAAGGGCCTGCCCTACATCAGCGTGCTGACCGATCCCACCATGGGCGGCGTGAGCGCCGGTTTCGCCTTCGTGGGCGATGTGGTGATCGCCGAGCCCAAGGCGCTGATCGGCTTTGCCGGCCCGCGCGTGATCGAATCGACCGTGCGCGTGACACTGCCCGAAGGCTTTCAACGCGCCGAGTTCCTGCAGACCAAGGGCGCGATCGACTTCATCTCCGATCGCCGCGAACTGCGCAAGACGATCGCCAGCACGCTCGCGATGCTGTTGCGCCAGCCCGCCGACGCCGTGATCTGACCGGGGACAGTCAGCCTTAGCGGCCCATGCCGAAGACCGTCGCCATCAAGCTGCCCAGCACGATGGCGCCGATCTGCAGCAGAACGATGGCGGCGAGCGGCGAGAGATCCACGCCGCCCACCAGCGGGATGAAGCGACGCAGCGGCCGCACCAGCGGTTCGGACAGCCGCGCGATCAGGTCCTGCAGCATCGACGACGCATTGGGCACCCACGAGAGAACGGCGTAGACGATCAGCAGCGCGGTCAGCCCCGACACCGCCAGCTGCATCAGGCCGATCAGCGACACCAGCGGCAGGATCGCCCAGCGCCCGAGCGCCCCGATCAGCGCCCACAGCACCAGGAACTTGAGCATCACCAGCAGCCAGGCGGCCACGGCGCTCGCCAGGTCCCAGCGCTTCACCGCGGGCACGATTCGCCGCAGCGGCAGCACGATCCAGTCGGTGATTGCGAACACGAAGCGCCCCAGCGGATTGCCGAAGGGCACGCGGTGGTACTGCATGTACAGGCGCAGCAGGCACGCTCCGCCGAGGAGGCCGACGATCACGTCGAGGAGAAACGATGGGATCTGGTAGAACATGGCGCGCGGTCGTGAACGGAATGCGATGATAGCCACGCAAGGTTCCTCGATGACCACCCACCCCCTCCCGCAGCCTCTGCCCCTCTTCCCGCTGGGCACGGTGCTCTTTCCCGGCGGCTTCCTGCCCCTGCGCATCTTCGAAGTGCGCTACCTCGACATGATCGGCAAATGCCACAAGGCCGGCACGCCCTTCGGCGTCGTGAGCCTGACGCAAGGCACGGAAGTCCGCCGCCCGGGTGCCGAGGCGGAGCGCTTCGCCGGCATCGGCACGCTCGCCGAGATCCGCGAGTTCGATGCCCCGCAGCCCGGGCTGATGCAGATCGCGTGCCTCGGCACGCAACGCTTTCGCCTGCGCTCCAGCGCGTTGCAGAAGCACGGGCTCTGGACTGCGGAAGCCGAGCCCGTCCCCGATGACGTGGCGCTCGACGTGCCCGACGATCTGCGAACCGTTTCCGATGCCCTGCGCCGACTGGTGGAGACCCTGGAGGAGCGCCGTCGCCTCGAAGGCGGCGAGCAGGTGCGCTTGCCGGTTCAGGCGCCCTTCCGCTTCGACGACTGCGGGTGGGTGGCCAACCGCTGGTGCGAGCTCTTGCCCGTGCCGGTGGAACTCAAGCAACGCCTGATGGAACTTGAAAGCCCCTTGATGCGCCTCGAGCTCGTCGGCGACCTGCTCGCGCGCACCGGCATCACCAAGTAGGCAGCAGCGGTCTTCAGGGGCACCACCCGGCTAAAATCGCCGGTTGCGCGCGACCACCTGCGCCCCTACTTCTCCCCTCATGTCCGACGTCCTCCCCTCTCCCGCCTCCACCCCCGATGACAACCAGCTCATTGCCGAACGGCGCGAGAAGCTGAAGACGCTGCGCGCGGCGCAGGCCGAGGGGAAGGGCGTTGCCTTCCCGAATGACTTCAAGCCCGCAGACCGCGCCGCGGCGCTGCTCGCCGCGCACGGCGAAACGGAGCCCGAAGCGCTGGAAGCCACACCGATCGACGTCAGCGTAGCGGGACGCATGATGCTCAAGCGGGTCATGGGCAAGGCCAGCTTCGCCACCGTGCAGGATGCCACCGGCCGCATCCAGCTCTACGTCACGCGCGATGCCGTCGGCGAAGAGGCCTACGCCGAGTTCAAGCGCTGGGATCTCGGCGACATCGTCGGCGCCGAAGGCACCGCCTTCAAGACCAAGACCGGCGAGCTTTCCGTCAAGGTCACGAAGCTGCGCATGTTGACCAAGAGCCTGCGGCCGCTGCCCGACAAGTTCCACGGCATGGCCGACCAGGAGCAGAAGTATCGGCAGCGCTACGTCGACCTGATCACCGACGAGGCGGCGCGCGAGCGCTTCACCGCGCGCAGCCGCGCCGTCAGCGCCCTGCGCGAATTCATGGTGAGCCATGGCTTCCTCGAGGTCGAGACGCCGATGCTGCACCCGATTCCCGGCGGCGCCAACGCCAAGCCCTTCAAGACGCACCACAACGCCCTCGACCAGGAGATGTTCCTGCGCATTGCGCCCGAGCTCTACCTCAAGCGCCTCATCGTCGGCGGCTTCGAGCGCGTGTTCGAGATCAACCGGAGCTACCGCAACGAGGGCATCTCGGTGCGGCACAACCCCGAGTTCACGATGATGGAGTTCTACGCGGCCTACTGGAACTACCGCGACCTGATGGACTTCACCGAGACGCTGATCCGCGCCATCGCGCAGAAGAGTGTCGGCAAGCTCCAGCTCGAGTACCAGGGGAAGCCGGTGGACCTGAGCCAACCCTTCGAACGGCTCACCATCCGCGAGGCGATCGCCAGGCACACCGAAGCCGGCGCGAACGCCGACGATGCCGCCTGGCTGCGCGCGTCGCTTCGCAAGCTCGGCCTGAGCGAAGAAAAGGACAAGCTCTCCCAGCGCAGCCTGGCGAGCCTGCAGGTCATGTACTTCGAGGAGACGGTGGAGGAGAAGCTCTGGCAGCCCACCTTCATCATGGAGCACCCGACCGAGATCTCGCCGCTGGCGCGCGCCAACGACGAGCGCCCCGAGGTGACGGAGCGCTTCGAGCTCTACATCACCGGCCGCGAGTTCGGCAACGGTTTCAGCGAGCTCAACGACGCCGAGGACCAGGCCGCGCGCTTCAACGCCCAGGTCTCGGCCAAGGACAGCGGCGACGACGAGGCGATGTTCTTCGACCACGACTTCGTGCGCGCGCTGGAATACGGCATGCCGCCCACCGGCGGCTGCGGCATCGGCATCGACCGATTGATGATGCTGCTGACCGATTCGCCCAGCATCCGCGATGTGATCCTGTTTCCTGCATTGCGCCGGGAATCCTGAACGAGCCGGCGCCCGTCCCCGGCATCGGCTCCAGGTCCAGTTCCGCGGTCGCATCGCCAAGGACAACCCGGCAGGTCCAGCAGCGTCGCCGTTCATGCCGCTCTTCGACTACACCCTGCTTCTCACCGGGAGGTACCACGACATGCTGGTCGCGGGCTTCCTGCTCTCGCTGCAGTTGCTGGCCGCCTCGCTGATGCTGGCCCTGCCCATCGCGCTGGCGGTGGCGCTCCTGCGCCTGGCGCCGGTGGCCGCGCTGCGGGGGCTGGGCTTCGCCTATGTCGAGTCGATCCGCAACATCCCGCTGCTCGCGCACATGCTGTTCTGGTATTTCGGCGCGCCCGAGCTGCTGCCCGTGCCGATCAAGCAGCGCCTCTACGCCGGCCATATCGAGGCCATGAGCGCGGTGGTGGCGCTGGGCCTCTACACCGCGGCCTACATGGCCGAGGACATCCGCAGCGGCATCAGCGCCATTCCCGCCGTGCAGATGGAGGCCGGCCGCGCCCTCGGCTTCGGCTTCCTCGCGACCATGCGCCGTGTCATCCTGCCGCAGGCGCTGCGCGTCACCATCCCGCCGCTGATCTCGCAGAGCCTCAACCTCTGGAAGGGCACCAGCGTGGCCACCGTGATCGGCGTCGCCGAGCTGATGTACCAGGCCGGACAGGTGGAGAGCGCCACCTTCCGCAGCGCCGAGTCCTTCGCCTTCGCCACCGCCGCCTACATCACGGTGTCGATGCTGATCACCGGTGCGGCCAGCTGGTACCAGCACCGCTTTCCGCCGAGGGCGCTGTGAGGACCGGAGCCCCATCGTGATCGAGCTCGTCCGCGACTACTGGGTCTACTTCCTCATCGGCCAATACCCCAACGGCCCGCTGGGCGGCCTGGCGCTGACCGTGCTGCTGGCCGCGATGGGCCTGGTGCTCGCCCTGCCCTTCGGCCTGGTCCTGGGCCTGGCGCGCGTGAGCCCCTGGCGCTGGCTGCGCTGGCCCGTGACGGTGGTGGCCTTCGTGGTGCGCGGCACGCCGCTCCTGATGGTGGTGTTCTGGGCCTACTTCTTCCTGCCCAGCGTGACCGGCGTCAAGACCGACCAGTTCAGCACCATGCTGATCGCGCTGGTGGTCTTCGACGGCATCTACATCGGCGAGATCGTGCGCGCCGGCATCCTCGGGCTGCCGCGCGGCCAGCTCGAGAGCGCGCGCTCCCTCGGCCTGGGCTGGGGCCGCACCATGCGTTTCGTGGTGCTGCCGCAAGCGCTGCGCAGCATGCTGCCCTCGCTGGTGAACCAGTTCGTCTCCACCATCAAGGAGACCTCGCTGGGCTACATCATCGGGCTGTCGGAGGTGTCCTTCATCGCCTCGCAGATCAACACCCAGGTCTTCACCAAGCCGGTCCAGGTCTACCTGGTCCTGGGCCTCAGCTATTTCGTGATGTGCTTCGGGCTCTCGCGCTTCGCCTACTGGCTGGAGCGGCGCAGCAGCCGGCGCAGCACGGTCCGAACAGCACCGAAAGCACCCGCATGATCGAATTCGACAAGGTCGACAAGTGGTATGGCGACTATCACGCGCTGGTCGACGTGAGCGAGACCATCGCCCGCGGCGAGGTGGTGGTGGTCTGCGGCCCCTCGGGCTCGGGCAAGTCGACGCTGATCCGCACCATCAACCGGCTGGAGCCGATCCAGTCCGGCCGCATCGTGGTCGACGGCAAGGACATTCATGGGCGCGGCATCGATCTCAACGAGTTTCGCTCGCACATCGGCTTCGTGTTCCAGCAGTTCAACCTGTTCCCGCATCTCACGGTCATCGGCAACTGCACGCTCGCGCCGATCCAGCTGCGCGGCCTCTCGCGAGCGCAAGCCACGGAGCGCGCAATGGCCTTGCTCGAGCGCGTGGGCCTGGCGAACAAGGCCGATGCCTTTCCGTCGGAGCTCTCCGGCGGGCAGCAGCAGCGCGTGGCGATCGCGCGGGCGCTGGCCATGCAGCCGCCGCTGATGCTTTTCGACGAACCCACCAGCGCACTCGACCCCGAGATGGTGGGCGAGGTGCTGCTGGTGATGCGCGACCTCACGCGCGAAGGCATGACCATGGTGGTGGTGACGCACGAGATGGGCTTCGCGCGCGACGTGGCCGACCGCGTGCTCTTCATGGACGCCGGTCGCGTGCTGGAGCGCGCGACGCCCGACGACTTCTTCAATCGCCCGCAACACCCGCGCGCGCAACAGTTCCTTGCCGATATCCGCACGCCCTTCGCCCACGCGGTTTGATACGCTGGCTCGGATGAGCACACCGACGCCGCCTTCGCTTCCCGTGATCGACATCGCGCCGCTGGTCGCGCGGGCGCCCGAGCGGGCCGGGGTCGCCGAACGGATCGGCGAGGCCTGCCGTGCGCACGGCTTCTTCTATGTCACCGGCCATGGCATCGAGCCCGCACTCACGCGCCGCCTCGAGGATCTCAGCCGAGCCTTCTTCGCGCTTCCCGAAGCCACCAAGATGCAGTGGCGGATGGAACTGGGCGGCCGCGCTTGGCGCGGTTACTTCCCGACCGGCGGCGAGCTCACCTCCGGCCGGCCCGACTGGAAGGAAGGCCTCTACCTCGGCACCGAGCTGCCCGAGGACGATCCCCTGGTGCTGGCGCACACGCCGGTGCACGGGCGCAATTTGTTCCCGGACATCCCCGGCTTCAGGCAGACGGTGCTCGACTACATGGCCGCGGCCACGCGCCTGGGCCATCGGCTGATGGAAGGCATCGCCCTGAGCCTGGGCCTGGAGGCCTCGTACTTCGCCGACCGCTACACGGCCGACCCGCTGATCCTGTTTCGGATCTTCAACTACCCGACCCAGCCGGTGCCCCCCGGCCTGGACGTCGCATGGGGCGTGGGCGAGCACACCGACTACGGCCTGCTCACCCTCCTGCGCCAGGACGAGATCGGCGGCCTGCAGGTGCGCACCGGCGAGGGCTGGATCGACGCGGCGCCCGTCCCCGATGCCTTCGTGATCAACATCGGCGACATGCTCGACCGCATGACCGGCGGGCTCTACCGCTCCACGCCGCACCGCGTGATCCGCAACAGCTCGGGCCGCGACCGGCTGTCGTTCCCGCTCTTCTTCGATCCCAACTTCCATGCGCGCGTGAAGCCCATCGAGGCACTGCCCCGGCCTGCCGAGGTCGACGACAGTGCCACGCGCTGGGACCACGCCAACGTGCATGCCTTCGACGGCATCTACGGCGACTACCTGCTCGCCAAGGTGGCCAAGGTGTTCCCGCAGTTGCGCGAGGCCGTGCTGCCCGGCTGAACCCATTGCCTGCCTCAATGACCCTTATTGAGGCTTTGTATGGCGCGCCCCGCCGCATGGTGTAGATTGCAGGGGCGCCGCTGCCTCGCAGCGACGGTTCCACTTGCATGCCTAGCCAATCCCAGGAGACAGCCATGGACTTGAAAGGATCGAGAACCGAGCAGAACCTGAAGGACGCCTTTGCAGGCGAATCCCAGGCCAACAGACGCTACCTGTACTTCGCGAACAAGGCCGACGTCGAAGGCCAGAACGATGTCGCAGCGCTGTTCCGCTCCACCGCCGAAGGCGAAACCGGCCATGCACACGGCCACCTGGAGTTCCTCGAGCACGGCTCGGGCGACCCGGCCACCGGGCTGCCGATCGGCGACAGCCGCCTCAACCTGAAGGCCGCCGTCGCCGGCGAGACCCACGAGTACACCGACATGTACCCCGGCATGGCCAAGCAGGCCCGCGAAGAGGGCTTCGACGAGATCGCCAACTGGTTCGAGACCCTGGCCAAGGCCGAGCGCTCGCACGCCAACCGCTACACCAAGGCGCTCGAGGCGCTGGTCGACTGAGGCGCGCCGGCGCTCGCCGGGCAAGGGTTCTTCGCGAACTCCCCGCCCGTCGACGCCGCGCGTGCGGCCGCAGGCATCCATGACAAGTCGAGAAGGCAATCTCGAGGCACCGACGCGCCACCCGGTGGACTGGAAGAACCCGGAGTTCTACGACCAGGCCGCTTGCGAGCGCGAGATGACGCGCATCTTCGACATCTGCCACGGCTGCCGCCGCTGCGTCAGCCTGTGCCAGGCCTTCCCGAATCTCTTCGACCTGGTGGACGCGACCGAGGACGGCGAGGTCCACGGCGTCGATCCCAAGCACTACGGCAGCGTGGTCGACCAGTGCTATCTGTGCGACCTCTGCTACATGACCAAGTGCCCCTACGTGCCACCGCACCCCTGGAACGTGGACTTCCCGCACATCATGCTGCGGGCCAAGGCCATCAAGTTCAGGAACGGCGGGGTTCCAGCGGGCGAGAGGCTGCTCGCTTCCACCGATGTGCACGGCAAGTTCGCCGGCATCCCGGTGGTGGTGCAGACGGTCAATGCGCTGAACAAGACCAGGCCGATGCGCAAGCTGCTGGACAGCGCGCTGCACGTGCACCCGGATGCCTGGCTGCCCGACCTGGCCACCCAGCGCTTCCGCTGGAGCGCCCCCAAGGACGACGAGGCGCCGCCGGTCGTCGACGGCGAGCGTACGCCCGGCAAGGTCGCGATCTTCGCGACCTGCTACGTCAACTACAACGAGCCCGGCATCGGCTTCGACCTGATCAAGCTGCTCAGGCACAACGCCATCCCCTACACCATCGTCTCGAAGGAGAGCTGCTGCGGCATGCCCAAGTTCGAGCTCGGCGATCTCGAGGGTGTGGCCAGGCACAAGGAAGCCAACATCCCGGTGCTGGCGAGCTACGCGAAAGAGGGCTTCGCCATCCTCTCCGCCGTGCCGTCCTGCACGCTGATGTTCAAGCAGGAACTGCCCTTGCTGTTCCCCGACGACGCGGACGTCAAGCTGGTGCAGCAGGCCATGTACGACCCCTTCGAATACCTGGTGGCACGCCACAAGGACGGCCTGCTCAAGACCGACTTCAAGACTCCCCTGGGCAAGCTCAGCTACCACATCCCCTGCCATGGCCGAGTGCAGAAGATCGGCCGCAAGACCGAGGAGATGTTCAAGCTGATCGGCCAGATCGTTCCGCTGCAGCTCAACACGGTCGAACGCTGCTCCGGCCACGCCGGCACCTATGGCGTGAAGACGCCCTATCACCCGGTGGCAATGAAGATCGGCAAGCCGGTGTTCAAGGCCATGGGCAAGAACGAGCCCGACTACATCAGCTCGGACTGCGCGCTGGCCGGCCACCACATCGCGCAGGGCATGGCCCAGGAGGGGCTGCCCGCGGCCAGGCTGCAGCACCCGCTGAGCCTGGTGCGCATGGCCTACGGCCTGGAATAGCGACGATGACGATCACCCCCGACAGCCTGATGACGCTGGAGGCCTACGCGAAGATCCGCAAGTCCAGTGCCCCGGCGTTCATCGCCCACCGCAAGCTGCGCACGGTGCGCCTGGGTGAGCATGTGAGCGTGCAGTTCGAGGACGAAACCACCGTCCGCCGCCAGATCCAGGAGATGCTGCACATCGAGAAGATCTTCGAGGAGGACGGCATCCGCGGCGAGATCGACGCCTACCTTCCGTTGGTCCCCGACGGGAGCAACTGGAAGGCGACCATGCTGATCGAGTACACCGACGTGCACGAGCGCAAGCGCGAGCTCGCGCGGCTGATCGGCGTGGAGGACCGCATGTTTGTCGAGGTCGAGGGCCATGCGCGCGCCTACGCCATCGCCGACGAGGACCTCGACCGCGAGACCGACGAGAAGACCTCGGCCGTGCACTTCCTTCGCTTCGAGTTCGACGATGCCGCGCGCGCGGCGGTGCGCGCGGGAGCGCAGGTCAAGCTGGGCTGCGATCACACCCACTACCCGGCGATGACCGTCATCGCGCCCGAAACGCTGGCGAGCCTGGCGGGCGATCTGAGCGCCTGAACCTGCGTGGAGCCGAGCCGGCCGGAAGCGCCGGCTCAGGGCCGTCTGTGGGATAGCAGCGCCTGCTTTTCTTGGACGGCCCGTCGACGGCTTCAGACCTTCGCCAGCGCCTGCGCCAGATCGGCCTGCAGGTCCGCCAGGTCCTCGACGCCCACCGACAGGCGCACCAGCCCATCCCCGATGCCCAGACGCGCGCGCGTCTCGGCCGGGATGGTGGCGTGCGTCATGATGGCCGGATGCTCGATCAGGCTTTCGACGCCGCCCAGGCTCTCGGCCAGCGCGAAGATGCGCACCGCCTCCAGGAAGCGACGCGTGCCCGCGAGGTCGGTTCTCAGGTCGATGGAGATCATGCCGCCGAAGCCTTGCTGCATCTGCTGCTTCGCCAGCTCGTGCTGCGGATGCGAAGCCAGGCCCGGGTAATGCACCCGCGCGACCTGCGGCTGCGCTTCCAGCCACTGCGCCAGCGCCAGCGCACTGCTGCAGTGGCGCTCCATGCGCAGCGCCAGCGTCTTCACGCCACGCAGCGTGAGAAAACTGTCGAAGGGCCCGGCGATCGCGCCCACCGAGTTCTGCAGGAAGCCGAGGCGCTCGCGCAAGGGCGCGTGGCGCTCCTCGCGGCCCACCACGGCCACGCCGCCGATCACGTCCGAATGGCCGTTGAGGTACTTGGTGGTCGAGTGCACCACCACATCGAAGCCCAGTTCCAGCGGCCGCTGCACCCAGGGGCTCGCGAAGGTGTTGTCGGCCACGCAGAGGATGCCGCGCTCGCGGCAGATCGCGGCGATGGCGCGCAGGTCGGCCAGGCGAAGCAAGGGATTGGTCGGCGTCTCGACCCACACCATGCGCGTGTCGGGCCTGAGCGCCTCCAGCAGTCGCACGGGATCGGTCAGGTCGACGAAGCTGAAGCGGTGCCCCGCGCTGCGCGCCCGCACGCGTTCGAACAGGCGGAAGGTGCCCCCGTAGACATCGTCGCCCGAGACGATGTGGGCGTTGGCGTCCAGCAGCTCCAGCGTGGTCGAAATGGCGGCCAGCCCCGAGGCGAAGGCGAAGGCCGCGGAGCCGCCTTCGAGGTCCGCCACGCAGCGCTCCAGCGCCCAGCGCGTGGGGTTGTGCGAGCGGCCGTAGTCCAGGCCCTTGTGCACGCCGGGACTCTGCTGCACGTAGGTGGAGGTGGCATAGATGGGCGGCATGATCGCGCCGGTCGAGGGGTCGGGCGCCTGGCCGGCGTGGATCACGCGGGTGGCGAAGCCGAGGGCTTCGCGGGGGTCCTTGTCATGGCTCACTTCAGCTTTCTCCGCAGGTGATTGAGAAGGTCGGTGCGGGTGATGAGGCCGTGGAAGCCCGCTTCGTCCGAGATCATCGCGACCAGGCCGCGGTCGAGCACGGCTTCGAGCTCGGCCAGGCTGGCGCCGGAAGGCAGCGTCTCGGGCAGATCGGTCATCGCGCTCTTCACGTTCGATCGGAAGCGGCCGGCGTCGGCATGGACACTGAGCAGCAGATCGGACTCGTCGATCACACCGACGAGCTGCGTGCCCTCCAGCACCGGCAGCTGCGACACGTCCGCCAGGCGCATGCGCTGGAAGGCCGTGAGCAGCGTGTCCTCGGGCCCGACGCTGATCACGCTGCCGTCCTCGAATCGGCGCGAGACCACGTCGCGCAGATCGCCGAAGCGCTCGCGTGCGAGCAGGCCCTGGTCGAGCATCCACTGGTCGTTGTAGACCTTGGAAAGATAGCGCGTGCCGGTGTCGCAGACGAAGCTCACGACCCGCAGCGGCTTCGTCTGCTCGCGGCAGAAGCGCAGCGCCGCCGCCAGCAGCGTACCGGTCGACGAGCCGCCCAGGATGCCCTCGGCCCGCAGCAGCTCGCGCGCGGTGCCGAAGCTTTCCTCGTCGGTGATCGAATAGGCCTTCTTCACGCCGGAGAGATCGGCGATGCCCGGAATGAAGTCTTCGCCGATGCCCTCGACAGCCCAGGACCCGGCCTCGCCCACCGTGCCGCTGCGCGTGTATTCCGCCACCACCGATCCCGCCGGGTCGGCCAGCACGAAGAAGAGCGCGGGCTGCACCTCGCGGAAGTAGCGCGTGAGGCCGGCGATGGTGCCGCCGGAGCCCACGCCGACCACGATCGCATCCACGTCGTGCCCGCACTGCTGCCAGATCTCGGGCCCGGTGCTGGAGGCATGCGCGAGCGGGTTGTCGGGGTTGTTGAACTGATCGGCGAAGAAGGCGCCGGGGATGTCCTTCGCGAGCCGCGCCGCATAGTCCTGGTAGTACTCGGGATGGCCCTTGCCCACATCCGAGCGCGTGGTGTGGACCTCGGCGCCCAGGGCCTTGAGGTGCAGCACTTTCTCGATGGCCATCTTGTCGGGCACCACGAGCACCACGCGGTAGCCCTTGGCGCGCGCCACCAGCGCCAGGCCCAGGCCGGTGTTCCCGGCCGTGGCCTCGACCACCGTGCCGCCGGGTTTCAGGCGCCCGTCGCGTTCGGCGGCATCGATCATCGCGAGGCCCACGCGGTCCTTGATCGAGCCGCCGGGATTCTGCGACTCGAGCTTGAGCAACAGCGTGCAGGGGCCGGTGTCCAGGCGCGTGACGTGGACCAGCGGTGTGTTGCCGATCAGGTCCAGCACGGCGGGGCGCGTCTCGTTCGTCATGCGATCACCTCTGGCGACGATCGTAGCCCCGTCAGGCCTATTCCGCCGCGCGCCTGAGCGTATCGACCACCGGCCGCCGCAGCACCTCGCGCAGCCCCCACCAGCCGGCCGCCAGCGCCAGCACGGCACCCGCGAGCGAGCCGGCAAGCGGCACCAGGGGCGACGCGGTCCAGGTGAAGTCGAACACATAGCGCGCCAGGCCCCAGCCGATCAGCGAGGCCACGATGCTCGCCAGGAAGCCGGCGAGCAGCCCCACGCCTGCGAGCTCGGCGCGCTGCACCTGGCGCAGCAAGCTGCCGCGCGCACCCACCGCGCGCATCACCGCGAACTCGCGCGCCCGCTCCTCGCGCGTGGCCGTGACGGCGGCGAACAGCACGACCAGGCCCGCGGCGAGCGTGAAGCCGAACAGGAACTCCACCGCGCGGATCACCTGGTCGAGCACGCGCTGGACCTGGCCGATGGTCGCGCTCATGTCCACGTTGGTGACGTTGGGGAAGGTGCGCACCAGGGCGTTGTCGAAGCCGGGCCTGTCGGGCGCCCGGAAAGCGCTCAGGTACGTGACGGGCACGTCGCTGCCGAGCGAACTCACGGTGTACATCACGAAGAAGTTCGCATGCATCGAGCCCCAGTCGACCTTGCGCACGGAGGTGATGCGCGCCTCGTTCAGCTGGCCGCCGATGTCGAAGCGCAGCTGGTCGCCGAGCTTGAGGCCCAGCGTCTCCATCAGGCCCTGCTCGACGCTGATTTCGCCCTTCTTCTCGGATGCCCAGCTGCCGGCCACCACCTCGTTGTGTGCGGGCGGCTCGGCGGCGTTGCTGAGATTGAACTCGCGGTCGACCAGGCGCTTGGCGCGGTCGTCCGCATAGTCGTCGGGCGAGACCGGCTTGTCGTTGATGGCCACCAGCCGGCCGCGGATCATCGGGTACCAGTCGTACTTCTTCACGCCGCCGGCCGCGAGCGCCTGGCGGAAGGCCTCGCTCTGGTCGGGCATCACGTTGATCACGAAGCGGTTGGGCGCATCGGGCGGCGAGGCGCGTCGCCAGCTCGCGACCAGGTCGGTGCGCAGCAGCACCAGCAGCACCAGCGCGAGCAGGCCGACGGCCAGCGCGCTGACCTGCACCACCGTGTACGCAGGCCGCGCCGAGATCTGACGCGTCGCCAGCACCAGCCAGCGCGGCGCGGTGGTCTCGTTGACGCTCCGGCGCAGCACCAGCACGGCGACCCAGCTGAGCAAGGCGAACACCGCCACCGCGCCGGCGAAGCCGCCCACTGCGATCAGCCCCAGCTTGAGGTCGCTGCTGGCCGCGAGCAGCAGCGCCGCGAAGCCGGCCACGCCGAGCCCCAGCACCGCGAGCGATGCCGGCTTGAGGTTGCCCACGTCTCGCCGAATCACGCGCAGCGGCGGCACCTGCGCGAGCTGCAGCACCGGCGGCAGGCCGAAGGCGAACAGCAGCGTCAGCCCCATGCCGAGGCCGAAGGCCACCGGCCACAGGCTGGGCGCAGGCAGCGAGGCATCGACGAGGCCGGCGAGCAGCACCACGAAGACGTAGTGCACGCCGAAGCCGATGGCCACGCCCAGCCCGCTCGCGACCAGCCCGATGGCGGCGAACTCGAAGCCGTAGGCCTGCGCAATGGTGCGCTGGCTCTGGCCCAGCACGCGCAGCATGGCGCAGTCGTCGAGGTGGCTGGCAGCGAAGCCGCGCGCCGCGAGCGCCACGGCCACTGCGGACAGCAGGGCCGCGAGCAGGGCCACCAGGTTGAGAAATTTTTCTGCGCGGTCCAGGGTCTGGCGCATCTCGGGGCGGCCGCTCTCGAAGGAATCGAGGCGGATGCCGCGCAGTTCGCCCTTCTTGATGGCGGCGTCGGCCCAGTCGCTGAAGCGCTTGACGGCAACGGCGTCGCCCGCCACCGCGAAGCGGTAGCTGACGCGGCTGGCCGGCTGCACGAGCCCCGTGCGCGGCACGTCGGCCTGGTTGAGCATCACGCGCGGCGCGAAGCTCATGAAGCCGGCGCCGCGGTCGGGCTCCAGCGTGATCACGCGCCCGATGCGCAGGCTGGCGTCGCCCAGCAGCAGCGTGTCGCCCACCTTCAACGCCAGGGCTTCCAGCAGCGAGGCGTCGACCCAGGCCTCGCCGGGCGCGGGCACCTCGCGCGTTGGTGAGCCGGGGCCGGTGGGCGCGGTGCTCACCTGCAGGCTACCGCGTAGCGGATAGCCGGCCTCCACTGCCTTGAGCGCGACCAGCCGGCTCGCGCCGCCCTGCTCCTCGCTGGCGCGGGCCATGGTCGGAAAGCCGTAGGTGGCGGCGGTCTGCAGTCCCAGCGAGCGGGCGCGTTCGAGGAAGACGGGGGGCGTCGGGTTGTCGCTTGCCACCACCGCGTCGCCGCCGATCAGCTGGCGCGCATCGCGCTGCAAGCCGCCTTTGAGCCGGTCCGCGAAGAAGCCGACGGCCGTCAGTGCCGCAACGGCGAGCAAGACGGCCACGATGAGCAGGCGCAGTTCGCCGGCGCGCAGGTCGCGCCAGAGCGTGCGCCAGCCGAGACGGATGGAGGCATTCATGGGGCCCACGATAGCCGATGCGCAGGCCGGTGCGCGCGGCCAAGGAGAATGGCGCCGTGGGCTGGCGAGCCTTCTTCGAGCGTGGCGCTCGATTGCCGATCAAGGATTCGCGCCGCCCTCCTCCTGCGGCACCTGCACCCAGTCCCGGTTGCAATCGCGGACTTCCGGGAAGTAGCCCGCCGGGTCCGGGCAGTACAGCCTCATCACGGGTCCAGGATCGACCGGAACCGCATAGGCGGGATAGGCACCATAAGCCGGGTAGTACGCGACGCCATAGCCGGCCGGGTAATAGCCCGGGTAGTAGTAGTAGGCCGGGACACCGAAGCCGAAGCCGGCGCCGATGAAAACGGCGGAGCGGTGATGGTGCCCCGGGAAGAACCCGCGATGCGCCGGGAAGCCGGCGACGCCAAAGGGCGCCGATCGCGCGAAGCCTGGGCCGTGGAAAGCGCCGCCGTGGAAACCACCGCCATGGAAACCGCCGCCGTGCCCACCTCGTTGCGCGAAGCCGGGCACGGCGATGGCCGCCGCAGCGGCGAACAGGGCAGCCAGGATGGATCTCTTCATGGCAAGCTCCTCGAAGGAGACCCGTTGGATCCCGGGCTGCCCAACCGAGTTCGCAGCTTTACGGAAGCGCCAGCTCCGGCTGCAGCGCCAGCCGCTCGACGCCTGCATAGCAAACGAAGCGCTTGTGGGTCGCCCGCCCGATGGCGCACAGGCCGACCTTGGCGGCCACCTCGTGCCCCATCTGGGTGATGCCGCTGCGCGAGACCACGATCGCCACGCCCATCTGGGCCGACTTGATCACCATCTCGCTGGTCAGGCGGCCGGTGGTGTAGAACACGCGTCCGCCTTCGAGCCGCCCGACCGGCTGCATCGCGATCCAGCCGGCGATGGTGTCGATCGCGTTGTGCCGGCCGACGTCCTCCACGAAGCACTGCATGTGCGCTTCGTCCTCGCCCGGGCCGAGGGTGAACAGCGCGCAGCCATGCACAGAACCGGCGGACTTGTAGGTGCTCTCCTGGAGCCGGATCGCATTGACCAAGGCATAGAGCTGCGACTGCCGCATGCGTGTCGCCGGCAATGCCAGCCGCTCGATGCCGGCCATCAACTCGCCGAACACGCTGCCCTGGCCACAGCCGGTGGTGACCACCTTCTTCGCGGTGCGCTCCTCGATGCGGTCGATGCCGGCATGGGTTTTCACCGCAGCGGCGTTGACCTCCCAGTCGACGGTGACCGACTCGACGTCGGCCGCAGACTCGATCAGCCGCTGGTTCAGCAGATAGCCCAGCACCAGCAACTCGGGCTGGGCGCCCAGCGTCATCAGCGTGACCAGCTCGCGGCGATCGACGTAGACCGTGAGGTCGCGCTCGGCCGGGATCGAGACGAGGCCGCGCTGGCCATGCTCGTCGACGATCTCGACCTGGCGCGTGAGCGGCGCGCGTGCCGAACTCAGGCGCGGGAGCCTGCGGGTCACTGCTTGGGCGTGGGATTCGCAGCCGCCGCCGGCTGCGGCGTGCTGGGCGGCGAACTCGCCGTGCCCGGCGGCGAATGGGCGCCGGAGGCCTCGATCGGCTTCTGTTCCGGGGGCGTGTACGCGAAAGGCCCGGGGTCGACGCAGGGCGGCGTGGCCGGTGCCGGCGGCAGTTGCTTGCCGGCGGCGGCAGCGCCCGCACGGTAGAGGGCGACCACCTTGTCCTGCGCCTGACACAACTGGTAGGCGTCGACCTTGCCGCTCCACGCCGTCCGTGCCGCGGTTTCGGCCGCCTTGGCCTTCGCTTCAGGGGTGTCGGGCGGAGGAGGCAGCTTGGCGAATGCGCCGCCGGCCAGGGCCATGCCGCAAACGATGACGATCTTCTTCATGAGGGGGTTCCTTCGACGCGGACGCTGCCCAACCGTGCTTCGGCCCGCGCCTCCCTGCTGCGCTGGGCGGGGATCTTGCCGGCGACGATGTCCTCGTACCAGAGCTCATGGTGCTCGCGCGCCCAGGTCTCGTCCACGTAGCCATGGCGCATCGCGTCGTAGGCGCCGGTCATGCCCAGCGTGCCGATGTAGATGTGGCCCAGGATCAGCGCCATCATCAGGACCGTTGCCACCGCATGGACCATGTGCGCCACCTGCATCTGGCCGCGGGTGTAGACGAAGCCCGGCAACAGCTTGTCGAGGAACAGGCCCGAGGCGGCAATGATGCTGCCCAGCACCAGCACGCCGGCCCAGAACACCACCTTCTCACCGGCGTTGAAGCGGCCCGAAGGCACTTCCCTGCCGCTGAACAGGCCGCCGAACTTCGCCAGCCACTTCAGGTCCATCACGCTCGGCAGGTTGTCGCGCACGAAGGTGACGAACATCAGCACCAGCGTGACCACGAACAGCGGCCCGACGAAGTTGTGGAGGGTCTTGAGCGCGTAGGTGAGCCAGCCGAACAGCGCCGCACCGATCACGGGCAGCAGGAAGAACTTGCCGAAGGCCATCACCAGCCCCGACACGGCCAGCACGACGAAGGCGATCGCGTTGGACCAGTGGGTGGCGCGCTCGAAGGGCGTGAAGCGCTCGATCACGCGCCCCGTGGGCGCGCCGTGCAGGCGGATCGGCCCGCGCGTGAAATAGAAGATCGCGATCGCCAGCAGCACCACGAAGAGCAGCGCCGCGCCGTACGGGATGATCCACGCGTTGCGCACCTGGCGCCAGGCCTCGCCGGCATTGGTGAGCCGTGAGCCCGGGTACTTCACGAAGGGCTGGATCAGGTTGCCGGCCTCGGGCGCCTCCGACGGCGGCAGGCTGCTGTAGCCGGTCACGCCCTGCCTCACCTGGCGCCACATGGGCGCGTTGTTGCCGGGCTGCACCTTGGCGCGCTCGCCATTGCTCTGCGCCATGTAGTTCGGATCGGCGCTCGCCTCCGGCTTGACCTCGAAGATGTTCTGGCTCTGGATGCCGCCAGGCGCCGGCGCCGGCGCCGCGGCAGCAGGCGCGGCCGGTGCCTCGGCGACCGTGCCGCCGGCCGCCGGATTCTGCGCCTGGGCCATGGCCAGTCCGCAGGCGAGGCCGGCCGCGAGGACCAGCGCATGCAGGGCTTTGTTCATGCTGGCTCCTTCGCCCTCAGTTGTCGCGGGTGTAGTCGTTCTGGCCGTTCTGCGCGCGCGTCTTGAGCTGCTGCTCCCAGGCCGTCCGATTCCCCGCCTGCCAGCCGGGTGCGGTGAACGCGGTGCCGGTGTTGGGCTTGTCGCCGGTACCGCTCCAGGGCACGGCGTCGACCTTCACGCCCTCGGCGTTGGTCTGCGGCTTTTCGCCGCAGGCGGCCAGAAGCGCCGCGGCCGGAAGCAGAAGCGCCGCGATGGCTGCGGCGCGCTTCACTTCGTGCCTCCGTTGGTCGGGGTACCCGCCTGCCTGGAACCGTAGGCCGTGCCCCAGCCCCAGACCTCGGCGCCCTTGCCGCGGTGCAGCACGCGGGTGCGGAAGATGTCGGCCACCACGTCGCCGTCGCCGGCCAGCAGCGCCTTGGTCGAGCACATCTCGGCGCAGGCCGGGAGCTTGCCCTCGGCCAGGCGGTTGCGCCCGTACTTCTCGAACTCGGCCTGCGAGCCGTTGGCCTCCGGCCCGCCGGCGCAGAAGGTGCACTTGTCCATCTTGCCGCGCGCGCCGAAGGTGCCTTGCGCGGGGAATTGCGGCGCGCCGAAGGGGCAGGCGTAGGAGCAGTAGCCGCAGCCGATGCACACGTCCTTGTCGTGCAGCACCACGCCTTCTTCCGTGCGATAGAAGCACTGCACCGGGCACACCGCCATGCAGGGCGCGTCGGAGCAATGCATGCAGGCGACCGAGATCGACTTCTCGCCCGGCACGCCGTCGTTGAGCGTGACGACCCGGCGGCGGTTGACGCCCCAGGGGACCTCGTTCTCGTTCTTGCAGGCGGTGACGCAGCCGTTGCACTCGATGCAGCGCTCGGCGTCACAGACGAATTTCATTCTTGCCATTGCTATGCCTCCTGCCGAGCCGTCTCAACGGCGGCATACGCCCCCTCCGGGGGCAGCGGATACGCGAAGTGATGAGCGTGGGTGTCCATTTTTTTCTTTATGCCTTTTCGATATTGCAGACCGTCGTCTTGGTCTCCTGCATCATCGTCACGCTGTCGTAGCCGTAGGTGGTCGAGGTGTTGATCGCCTCGCCGCGCACCACCGGCGCTGCGCCCTGCGGGTAGTAGGGCAGCATGTCCATACCCTGCCAGTGTCCCGAGAAATGGAAGGGCATGAACACGGTGTCGGGCGCCACCCGCTCGGTGACCAGCGCCTGCACGTTGAGCCTGGCGCCGGTGGGCGTGTGAACCCAGGCGCGCTCGCCGTTGCGGATGTTCTTCTCGGCCGCGACCTTGGGGTTGATCTCGATGAACATCTCCTGCTGCAGTTCGGCGAGCCACGGGTTGGAGCGCGTTTCCTCGCCGCCGCCCTCGTACTCGACCAGCCGGCCGGAGGTCATGATGTAGGGGAACTTCTCGGCCACCTTGTCCGCGATGTTCTTCTGCTGCACGCTCTTGTACAGCGTGGGCAGGCGCCAGAAGGCCATCTTGTCGTCGTGCGTCGGGTACTTGGCCACCAGGTCCGGCCGCGTGCCGTAGAGCGGCTCGCGGTGCTGCGGGATGGCGTCGGGGAAGTTCCACACCAGCGCCCGCGCCTTCGCGTTGCCGAAGACATGGCAGCCATGGTTCTTCATGGTCACGCGGATGATGCCGCCCGAGTTGTCGGTCTTCCAGTTCTTGCCTTCCGCCTTGGCCTTCTCGGAATCGGTGAGCTCGTCCCACCAGCCGAGCTTCTTGAGCAGCAGGTGGTCGAACTCCGGATAGCCGGTGGTGATCTCGGCGCCCAGCGAATACGAGCCGTCCTCGGCCAGCAGGTTCTTGCCGTTGCGCTCCACGCCGAAGTTGGCGCGGAAGTTGCCGCCGCCGTCCATCACGTGCTTGGAGGTGTCGTACAGGTTGGCGCTGCCCGGATGCTTGAGTTCCGGCGTGCCGTAGCAGGGCCAGGGCAGGCCGAAGTAGTCGCCGGCCAGGTCGTAGCCGTTGACCTTGTCCTTGCCGGACTTGGCGCGCAGCGTGCGAACGTCGAAGGCCCCCATGTTGCGCATGTGGGCCTGCAGCCGCTCGGGGCTCTGGCCGGTGTAGCCGATGGTCCAGCAGCTCCTGTTGATCTCGCGCAGGATGTCGTCGGGAAGGGGCTCGTCCATGCCCTTGACCTTCTGCATGCGGAAGTTCTTGCTGAGCTCCTTGCCGAAGCCGAGCCGGTCGGCGAACTGCTGCATGATCATGTGGTCGCTGCGGCTCTCCCACAGCGGCTCGATGACCTTCTCGCGCCATTGCAGCGAACGGTTCGAGGCGGTGACCGAGCCACTGGTCTCGAATTGCGTGCAAGCCGGCAGCAGGTAGACCGCGCGCTTGGGATTCAGGTCCTCGGGCCGGCCCGGCATGGCGGCCATGGCCGCGGTCGCCGAGGGGTACGGGTCCACCACCACCAGCAGGTCCAGCTTGTCCATGGCCCGCTTCATTTCGAGGCCGCGGGTCTGCGAGTTGGGCGCGTGGCCCCAGTAGAAGACGCCGCGCAGGTTGGAGTCCTGGTCGATCAGCTCGTTCTTCTCGAGCACGCCGTCGATCCAGCGCGACACCGTGATGCCGGGCTTGCTCATCATCGCCGGCGAAGCGAACTGCTTCTTGATCCACTCGAAGTCCACGCCCCAGACACTGGCGAAGTGCTTCCAGGCGCCCTCGGCGATGCCGTAGTAGCCGGGCAGCGAATCGGGGTTGGGGCCGACGTCGGTCGCGCCCTGCACGTTGTCGTGGCCGCGGAAGATGTTGGTGCCGCCGCCCGACTTGCCCACGTTGCCCAGCGCCAGCTGCAGGATGCACGAGGCGCGCACGATGGCGTTGCCGATGCTGTGCTGGGTTTGGCCCATGCACCAGACGACGGTGCCCGGGCGGTTCTCGTTGAGCCAGGTCGCGACCTTCAAGACCTGGGCCTCCTTGACGCCGCAGGCCTCCTCGACCTTGTCGGGCGTCCACTTGGCCATCACGTCGGCACGCACCTCGTCCATGCCGTAGACGCGGTCGTTGATGTACTTCTTGTCTTCCCAGCCATTCTTGAAGATGTGGTACAGGATGCCGAACAGGAAGGGAATGTCGGAGCCCGACCGGATGCGCACGTACTCGTCGGCCTTGGCCGCGGTGCGGGTGAAGCGCGGGTCGACCACCACCACCTTGCAGCCGTTCTCCTTGGCGTGCAGCAGGTGCAGCATGCTCACCGGGTGGGCCTCGGCCGCGTTCGAGCCGATGTACATCGCCACCTTGGAGTTGCGCATGTCGTTGTACGAATTGGTCATGGCGCCGTAGCCCCATGTGTTCGCCACGCCCGCCACGGTGGTCGAGTGGCAGATGCGCGCCTGGTGGTCGCAGTTGTTGCTGCCGAACAGGCTCACGAACTTGCGCATCAGGTACGACTGCTCGTTGTTGTGCTTGCTCGAGCCGATCCAGTAGACCGAGTCGGGGCCGCTGGCCTGGCGCAGCTCCTTGAGCCTGGCGGTGATCTCGTCGAGCGCCTGGTCCCAGCCGATGCGCTGGTACTTGCCGTCGACCAGCTTCATCGGGTAGCGCAGCCGGTATTCGCCGTGGCCATGCTCGCGCAGCGCGGCGCCCTTGGCGCAATGCGCGCCCAGGTTGAGCGGCGAGTCGAACACCGGCTCCTGCCGGACCCAGACGCCGTTCTCGACCACGGCGTCGGAGGCGCAGCCGACCGAGCAGTGGGTGCAGACGGTGCGCCGGACCTCGATCTTGCCGGCGCCGACGGCGGCCGGCCTGCCCTCGGCCGCCTGCGACTTGCGCATCAGCGTGAGCTGGCCGGCGGCCAGGCCGACGCCGACCCCCAGTCCCGAGCGCCGCAGGAAGGCGCGCCGGTCCATGGTCGGCAAGGCGTTCGCGAGGCCGCGCCTCAAGCTGTGGACGAAGGGCGAGGCGGACGAAGAAGAGGAAGAAGAAGAAGAAACGTTCAGCGGTGCGCCGTCGCGCGGGGCAACGGTCGACTTGCGGGTCAGCAGCATGGTGGTGTCGTCCTCAGGCCGAGGTGGTCTGGTAATAGCGCTTGACGTGTTCGCTCAGCGTGTAGCCGCCGCCCTTCTCGGGCGCGGGCTTGGGAGCGGAAATGGCGGCGGAGGCCGGTGCCTCGACGACCTTGGGCAGCACCGTGACGGCTGCTGCGGCTGCGCCGACGGAGGCGGCGCCCATGAAGAAACCACGACGCGATGCCGGCTTGATGCCGGCGACTTGGCTGTCCTGCATATCGACTCCAGGAATGGCTCGGTGAGAACCTGATATGAAACCAGTTACATATGTTTGGATACTAGTCCAGACCCTAATTCCGGGGCCGGAAGGCCTCGGAAAAAACCCTGACGCTAGTTCAGCATGTCGAAGCCTTGCGCCTCGACCTCGATGAAGGCGCGGGTCAGCGTGGCCAGAGCGGCGTAGAAATGCGCCTTCGGATGCATGCCCACCGCATCGCACATCGCAGGCAGCCAGGGCTGCACGTGACTCGCGAAGAAGGCCTGCTGCTGGGTCAGGTTCGCGACCGCGGCGTCGTTGCCGGCAATCAGGTAGCGCATGGCCTCGAACACGCAGGCGACGTGGTCCTCGGTCTCCGGGACTGCCTGCTCGCGCGCCAGGCCCAGCCGTTCCAGGTCGCCGCGCAAACGCGCCAACGGCTTGTCGTTGAGGAAGCCGCTCAGGTAGTGCGAGCCGAACAGGTAGACCTCGGGCTTGCCGATGCCGCCGAAGAGCGCGTCGTATTCGTCGCTCGCGGCCCGCACGCCGATGCCGCGCGCCACGCCCACCAGCTGGCGCCAGGGCTCTTCCAGAAAGGCACCGGCGGCCGGCGCCTCGGTCGGCGCGACCTGGAAGGCGGCGAGCAATTCGTCGTCGGGCGGCGCATACCAGAGCCGGGCCAGCAAGCCGTAGAGCTCGGCGCGCGCGAGCTCCTCGTCGAGCGCCGAAGTGGCGGGGAAGCTGTCGCTCATCAAGAAACCTCCGCGCAAAACGCTGCGGTATTCGCCTCGGGAACGGCTCGGCGACTCATAGCTGCGTGATCTTCAGTTCGTTGGAGGCGCTGTACAGGTCGATGACCCGGCAGTCGCTGCACATCTTGAGCCGCTCCAGCGCCTCGCCCTGGAACATCGCATGGCCCGCCAGCTTGCCGAGCATGGCCTCGATCGCCTTCTGCGTGCCGAAGGGCTTGTCGCAGCGGATGCAGCGCCAGGGCTTGGCCTCGTTGAGCACCACCGGCTGGCTACGTTCGGGGGCGACGAGCAGCCGGGGCACGAGCGAGATCGCGTCCTCGGGACAGGTGCTTTCGCACAAGCCGCACTGCACGCAGTTCTTCTCGATGAAACGCAGCTGCGGCGCGTTCGGGTTGTCCTGCAACGCGCTCGCCGGGCAGGCACTCACGCAGGCCAGGCACAGGGTGCACGCGTTCTTGTCGACCTCGATGGCACCGTAAGGCGAGGCTGCGGGCAGCGCGATGGCCAGCGGCGCCTCACGGGCCTCCTTCATCGCCGGCGCCGCATCGATCAGGTGGTCGAGTGCCAGCTCGAGCGTGCTGCGCTTCTCGGCGCCGACCGCGAAGCGCGCTGGCACCGCCGGCCTCTGCGGCTGCGGGCCGCGCAGCGCGGCCAGCGCGCTGTCGAGCGCCGCGGTGTGGTCGGCTTCGATCAGCCGGAAATGCGTGCCGGCATAGCCCAGCCCCGCGAGCACGGCCTGCGCGACCGCCATCTGCGCACGCAGGGCCTCGATGTAGGCCGGCGCTTCCTCGCCGGTCGCCAGCACCGCGATCTGCGAGGCGCCGAAGGCGATGGCGCTCAGCCACAGGTCGATGCCGGTGCTCGCCGCATGCCAGAGGCCGACCGGGATCACCTGCGCGGGCACGCCTTCGGCGCGGCCGAGCCGCGCCTCGCGCCCCAGCCGTTCGATCAGGGCCTGACCGCCCTCGTGGCCGTGCAGCAGCAGGACCGCATCGCGCCCGCCCGCCGCGGCATAGGTGGCGAGCAGCGTGCGCAGCTTCGTGCCCTGGTCGGGCGCATGCGGGTAGGCGTAGGCCAGCGCGCCGGTCGGGCACACGGTCGTGCAGGCGCCGCAGCCCACGCAGAGATTCGGGTTGACGACGATGCGCTGGAGCGCCTTGTCGCTGCTCACCGCGTGGGCCGAGCAGACGTCGATGCAGGCCCTGCAGCCCACCTGCTCGTTGCGGCTGTGGGCGCAGAGCTTCTGGCGGTAGTCGAAGAACTTCGGCTTCTCGAACTCGCCCACCATCTCGCGCAGTTGCAGCAGGGTCGAAGGCGCCTGCGCATTCGCCAGACCGCCGCGCAGGTGGAAGTAGCCCTGGGGCGGCGCGTGCCAGTCGATCAGCGGCGCCTCGCCCAGGTCGAGCACCAGGTCGAAGCCCGCCTCGAGCGCCTCGGCAGGGCGGGCGAAGTCGATCGCGCCGGCGACGCTGCAGGCCCGTTCGCAGTCACGGTGCGACTGGCACTTCGCGTTGTCGATCTGGTAGTCCAGGCCGATGGCCTGCTCGGGACAGGCCACCAGGCAGGCATTGCAGCGGGTGCAGAGGTCGAGGTCGATCGCGTTGTCGCGTGTCGAGCGCAGCTGGAAGGCGCCGAGCCAGCCGGCGAGCGCATCGATCCGGCCGGCGACCACCGGCCAGCGGCGCTCCTGCGCGCCGCCCGCGCTGCCGGGACCGCGCGAGAAGATCGTGACCTCGAGCGTGTCGGCCAGCAGCGCGGCCACGCGCTCCGCCTCGTCGAGTGCGCCGACGATCAGCAGCCGCCCCTGGCTCTTGTAATTCACGATGCCGACCGGCTCGGGCTCCGGCAGCCGCGCCTGCGCGAGCAGCGCGGCGATCTTCGGGCTGGCGCCCGCCGCATCGCGGCTCCAGCCGCCGGTCTCGCGGATGTTGACGAAGCGGATCGGCGACTCGGCCCCGGGCGTCTGCTGCGCGAGCTCGCCGAACAGGCGTTTCTCCTGCGTGCAGGCCACCACCACCTCGTCGCCGGACTGGATCGCGCGCTGGAAGGCCGGTGCCTCGCGGCGACACAGGGTGGAATGCAGGGGCAGCGTTTCAGCCAGCGCCGCGCCGAGGGTCTTCGGCTCGAGCGGCATCGTCCTGTTGCAGTCGCAGATCAGCGTGGTGGTCATCGGTTTCTTGGCGGGCCGGCTGCGCATCGGCGGCAACCGGTTGGCTGGGAACGGGGTCCGTGGAGACCGACTCTGCCACGTCCGCACTTGCGTCGGCCTCAGGGTCTTTGTCAGTCTGCTCGTCGAACAGCTTCATGAACTTCGCGCTGGCCATCTGGCGCAGCACGCTCTCGGGCACGGGGGTCGAAACGGAGTAGTCGTCGATGTAAGTATCGAGACCATCCATGACATTGAAGTGCGGATCGGCAAACAGCTTCTTGAGGGCCGCGTTCTTGACCTCGGGCGCGACGTTGGCGGCGAGGAAGGGCTTGAAGTCGGAGTCGGGCGTGAGCGCCCGGGCATCGTCCAGCGTCGGCGGAGGCGGTACCGCTGCTTCGCCATGCGAGGGGAGGTCTGGCTGGGCGCGCTCGGCCCCCGCGACGGGCAGCGCCTCCGGAGGCGCCGCCGTCGCCTCGTCCGGCACCACCTCCCCTTCCTTCACCTTCTGCTTGCGCCGCGCCCACCGCTCGAAGAATCCTTCAGACATCGCCGGCCCCCCGTCCGCGCTTCTTCTCCGTCGTGACGCTGGCGGCGTTGCCGAAGCGATCCACCAGCGGCTTGAAGCTCTGCGGCCGCTGGCGTCGCCGGGGCTCGGCCTCGTAGTGCTCGTCGACCCAGGTGCGCAGCCATTCGACCACCTCGGGCGGCGCGGGCACCTGTTCGACCGTCTCCTGCGCATCGAGCCAGCGGCCCGCCTCGCTGTAGCTCAGCGTCACCACCACCGGGCGCGCGATTGGTTCGGCGGCGACGGTGGCCTCTTCCTCGAGGCGCCACAGCACGAACCAGCCGGGCTGGGGCGTCGTTGCGTTGAGTCGGTAACCGTCCGTGTCGTCGCGAAACAACTCGACCTTGAAGCCGGGGTGCAGCCAGCGCTGCGTTTCCTCGTCCTGCCGCAGCAGGCGCGGGGCATTGCCGAAGGCGGGCTCGTCGGGCACCACGTCCTCCAGCGTCCAGCGCCAGGGTTGCCAATGGCTGGAGGGTCCGTGCAAGCGCTCGCGCCGCATCAGGACCGCGACGTCGAGCGAGGGGCGCGCGCCGTCGTCGGCGGGGCTGGAGGACGGGTTCATGCGCCGGACGATAGCCGAAGCGGAATGCGGACACGCCGCCACGGCTATTGGCGCGAGGCGCGTGCGCTTCAAGGCAGCAAGGACGGCGTCTCTCGCCCGCGCTCGCCGCCCCACGCTGCGGGCGCCAGTGCGTCGAGCTGAACCAGGCCGCCCGCCACGGTCACCAGCCGCAGGGCCTCGGCCGTCGGCAGCATGCGGGTGCTGTAGAGAAAGCGCAGTTGGCAGTCGCCCACCGTGATCGCATCGCCGTTGCCGAGCGGCCGGCTGTCGAGCACCCGTTCGTTGTTGACGCAGGTGCCGTTGCGGCTGCCCAGGTCGGTGAGCAGGTAGCGGTCGCCCGTCCATTCGATGAGCGCGTGCTGCCGGCTCACCTTGTCGCTGTCGATGCACACGCGGTTGCCGGCGGCGCGTCCGATGCTCGTGGACGGGCCGTCGATGTTGATCTGCCGCACGCTGCTGTTGCGTGCCAACACGATGAGTCTGGGCATTCCTCTTCCTGCATTCAATGAACTGCAAGGAGCTTAGCGACGCAGTGCGTGTCCCATGCCTGCAAACAGAAGGATCAATATCCGCCAGTTCCAGCCTCGTCCGCCGCCGCGTGAAGAAGTTGGCACGGCGCCGGCGCGACCCTTCAGCCGGCGTCTTCCAGGCGATCGGTGCGCAGCAGCTGCAGGTTGTCGTTCGCAATGGCGTCCATCGAGCGCGCGGAGTCGACGGACGGTTGGCGCGAAAAAGGACGAAGCAAGACCCTGCCCGCATCCGTCTCCGCCGGAAAGGCCAGCGTGCGCAAGACGGCGTACTCGTGGCGCCGGGCTGCCTCGTGCGGGACCGGCGCCGCATCGCCGAGCGAGGGGTGGCACAACAGCACGTCGCCGCTGCGGCAGGTGGCGATCCATTGCTGCAGCCGTCGCCGATAGGCCTCGGCGCCGCCATCGAAGCCATACACGCCGAGCAGGGCACGGCTGGTCGCGATGCCGCGCTGGGCGGCCAGCGCGCGCAGCCGCCGGCCGCCCAGCGCGAAGATCACGTCGGCTTTCGTCCTCGGCAACGAGTGCGGCGCCGCAGGAGCGGTGGTGCGAAGCCAGGGCGCCGCGATGCCGTATCGCACCGCCAACTCTTCGACCAGCGCCTCCCGCACGACCGGCAACTGGTGCACGTGGCGGTGCCCGTCCACGAAGGCCGGCGGCCGGCCGATCGCGTCCTCGAATCGCGCCAGCTGTTCCCGGATCTGCGCCCGCACCGCGCCGGGACGCAGCAGGCCCAGGTACCCGGCGGCGATCAGGCCCGAAAGCGCAGGTTCCGACGGCGAATCCGAGGGCGGGCGGTTCAGCTCGAGGTGGAGCCCGATGTCGGCGGCGGCCGGGTCGACCTGTCGCGCCTCTGCGGCACCGGACGCCCATGCACCGCGCAGGACCATGCAGGAAGCGGCGCAGATCGCGGCCCGCGCGACGAGATCGAGCACGGCCGCATTGATGCCCTCGCTCATGCCGAAGTCGTCGGCGCAGATGCAGAGGAAGCGATCGCCGCCTGCGTTCACTGCAAGCTCCGCGCTGCGGCTCATGGCAAGACGCGCTCGGTCGGCTGCAGGCAGGCCGGGTCGCCTGTCGCACTGCCGGCAAATTGCCAGACGGCCGTGTCCCCTTCCACCGCCACGAGGCGCGCCTGCGCCAGCCAGGGGAGGACCGCGGGCGCGCCCGACGCGCCGATGAGCCAGGTCGCTTGCGGCACGCACAGCGCTGCAGGGAGCCGGCGCACGTCGACCAGCAAGGCCGCACTGCGCTCGGGGTCGAAGCGGCCAGCCTCGTAGAGCTCCTTGCGCCAGTCGTCGTGCAGGGCCACGGTCGCGGGCGTCCAGTCGGCCGACACCTGCACCGGTTGCTGCAAGCGCCAGTAGAAAGGCAGCTCGTAGTAGTAAGCGCCCAGCATCAGCACCCGGTCCGCCGGCCCCACCGCCTCGCCCGCCGGCAGCCGCAGGCGCTGGCCGGACGGCGCGCTCTGCAGGCCGAGCCACGCGACGCCGGCAATGCAAGCCAGGCCCGCAACGATGGCCGTCGCGCGCGGCGCGGCGGCCCAGCGGCCGCCCTTGCGGCTTGCAGCCAGGGCGGCCGTCGCGATCAGGTACGCGAGCGGCGGCAGCGCCGGCAGCACATAGCCGATCAGCTTGGAGCGCGGCAGCGAGAAGAAGAGGACGATACCGGCGCACCAGGCCCACATCAGCCAGTCCACCTCGGACAGCGGCGCACGCGGGCCGCGCGAGGGGCGCAGCGCAGCGGCCGCCCAGGCGATCCACGGCAGCGTGAGCACCCCGATCACCGGCAGGTAGAACCAGAAGGGATGCTCGCCGTTGAAGCCCCCGCTCGCGAAGCGACGCACATGCTGCGTGAGGACGAAGTAGTCGAGGAAGCCGGGATGGCGCAGCTCCACCGCCGCGAACCAGGGCACCATGATCGCCAGCAGCAGCGCCCACCCCGGCGGCCAGGCCATCAGCCCGGCGAGCCGCGGCCGCCGGATCGCCGCGCACCAGGCCAGGAAGATCAGCCCCGGCAGCACCAGGCCGATCAGGCCCTTGGCCAGCACGCCCAGCGCAGCGAAGACGAAGGCGCCGGCGAGCGCCGAGCGCCAGGCCCCGCCCTGCCCCTTCGACAACGCCGCATGCGCCGCCAGCAGCAGCGTGGCCGAGATGCAGCCCGCGACCAGCATGTCCAGGTTGGCGAACTGCGCCCCGACGTAGAAGAAGGGCATGGTGGCCAGCACCAGGGTGGCCAGGTTTGCGCGGGCCGGGTCGGACCAGCGGCGCAGGAACAGGAAGAGGCCGCCCGACGCCAGCATGGCGCCGACCATCGAGGGCAGGCGCGCCGGCCATTCGGAGGTGCCCAGCAGCCCCATCGCGGCGGCGCTGATCCAGTAGAAGAGCGGCGGCTTGTGGAAGAAGGGCATCCCGTCCAGCCGCGGCACGAGCCAGTCGCCGGAGCGCAGCATCTCGAAGGCGACGCCGGCATAGCGCCCTTCGTCCGGCGACATCAGGGGACGCAGCCAGGCGGTGGCGGCAAGCCAGGAAAAGAGGCAGACCAGGGCCACGCCGGCCTGTGCCCGGCCGAGCGATTCGCGCGCCGCCTTCATGGCTGAGGCGCGTCCAGCCCCTGGCCGAGCACCTTCTTCACCACGTAGAGCGGACGGCCCTTCACCTCTTCGAAGATGCGCGCGACGTACTCCCCGACGATGCCGGTAGAGATCATCTGGATGCCCATGAAGAACATCAGGCTCACCACGATGGTGGTCCAGCCCGACACCGGGTTGCCCACCAGCATGTGCTCGACGACCAGGTAGATGCCATAGAGCAGGGCCGGCAGTGCCAGCAGCAGGCCCACCACACTGACCAGGCGCAACGGCCAGGTGCTGAAGGAGGTCAGACCGTCGATCGCGAGGCTGACCAGGCGCGCGGTGTTGAAGCTGCTCTTCCCCTGCGCCCTCGGGCTCGGGGTATAGGGCAGCGCCACCGCCTTGAAGCCGACCCACGCATACAGGCCCTTCATGAAGCGCGTGCGTTCCGGCAGGCTCAACAGGGCATCGACCACCCGGCGATCCATCAGGCGGAAGTCGCCCGCGTCCTCCGGCAGCTCGAAGCGCTGCGAGGCGTTCACCAGCTTGTAGAAGAGGCGCGTCCCCATGCGCTTGAACGCATGCTCATCGTTGCGCTCCTGCCGCACGGTGTAGACCACCTCGGCTCCGTCCTGCCAGCGCTCCAGCATTTCCGCGATCAGCGAAGGCGAATGCTGCAGGTCGCCGTCGAGCAGCACGACCGCATCGCCGCGGGCCGCCTGCAGGCCCGCGGTGAGCGCGGCCTCCTTGCCGAAGTTGCGAGACAGGCTGATGCAGCGAAATCCCGAGAGCTGGCACCAGGCCTCCGCCACGGCGACGGTGTTGTCGGTGCTGCCGTCGTCGACCACGATGATCTCCCAGTGGAAATGCGTGGCCCACAGCGTCTCCTCCAGGCTCGACAGCAGCGCGTTGAGGTTGGCGCCTTCGTTCAGGCAGGGGATGACGCAGGAGATGCTGCGCACGGTCGGCGCATGCGCCGGCTGCGCGTGAATCGGCGCGTCGGCGCTGGTGCGCGCGACGCTGGCGAGCTCCACGGGGGCACGCGTCACTTTCAGCGGACTGTTCATGGTGCAGCGCTCCTCGCGGCGTCGGGAGGCTCGAAGCCTGCGGCCCTCCGAGGGAAAAGAAACAGGTCGAGGGCCTTCATGCGGAAAGGGGGCCAAATCGCGGGATCGGTCGCATGGCCGCGACTCTAGGTGGCGCTTGTGAAGCCAAGCTGAACGCTGCTTTCAGCTTTGGCAGCGCCTTTGCCGCCGCGCTCCTCAGGCGGCGAGCGTCGCGATGTCGGAGGCGCTCAGTGCGCCGCTGTAGATGCGCAGGTCCTGCATGCGCCCGTTGAAGCGGGGGTCGGCCGCGTACTGCGAGCGGCCGAGCCAGTTCTGGGTGGTGTCGCCGAGCTGGTAGGGCGCGAGCGCGATCGCGTTGTTGCTGCCGGCGGAAACGCCGTCGACGTAGAGCGTGCCGGTGGTGCCCGAGAGCGTCACCGCGAGATGCACCCAGCGGCCGGTGGGCAAGGCGCTTGTCACGACGTTCTGCTCGCCGTACCAGGTGGTGCCGGTGACGGTGAAGCGCATCGAGCCGCCGCTGTCGCGCGGCAGCAGGGCGAGGTAGGCGATGTCGCTGGAGCCGAAGTCGAACACCCGCGCGTTGGTGGCGGCGGCATTCCAGTAGACCCACAGCGCGATGGTGAAGTCGCCGAGCTCGGAGAGAACGCCGGTGGGCAGCGCGAGGTGCCCGCTGCTGCCGTCGAGCGCCAGCGCGCTGCCGCCGCTGCGGCCCGCGCCCCAGCCGGCGCCGCCTTGCAAGCTGCCGTTCTGCCCATGGCCGCTGGCATCGGCAGCTGTGATTCCGCCGGCCGCATCCAGCGGCAGCTGCACGCGCAGCTCGGTGGGCAAGGCCACGCGCGCCACGTTGGACACGGCCGTCTCGCCGCTGCCGCTGACCGCCGTGACGACGTAATACCAGGTGCCATTGCCGGGCGTGTCGGTGCAGGTGCGCGGATCGGTGACGCTGGCGATGGTCGCGAAAGGCCCGCTCGCCGAGCTGCCGCGCTTGACCTTGTAGCTCGTCGCGCCTGCGCTGCCCCACCACGACATCAGCACCTGGCCGGCCGTGGCATAGGCAGTGAGGCCGCTCGGCGGCGTGCCCGCGGCGGCCGGGTCGCGGCTGAAGGTCAGTGTGCCGAAGCTCGGCTGGTCGCCGCCCCATTCGCTGCGCTCAGGACGAATCTGGGCGGCGATGGCGGCCACCCAGGGCGCCGACAGGCCCTTGCGATGGACGTAGTGGTTGTAGATCGATTCCCAGCACGGACGCAGGTTGGGCTGCCCGCCCGTCGACACCACGGTGAAGGTGCCCTGCCTGTTGACGTAGGTGGAAAACGGCGGCGAGTAATACTGGCCGTTGCCGTCCTGCAGGTTCGACTTGGCCACGTACTCGGCGCCTGCGAGGAAGCGGTTGTTCCGGTAGCCGTACAGGTCCTCGCCCTGGTTCCAGGCCATTTCGCACAGCAAGCCGGTCAGGGCCATGCCGAGCGTGGCGTGGCCCTGGTCCCGGCCGCTTTCCTGCCACTGGCCCAGGTAGCCGGGGTGAAGCAGGTAGACGTTGTGCGCCGCTGCGCCGTTGCCGCGACCGGTCTTGTAGTAGGCGATGGCCTCGTCATAGAGATCGATGCGATCGCAGAAGACACCGATGGCCAGGATGCCGCAGACGTTGCAGAGATCCCAGTTGGCCCAGTAGTTGGTGATGTTGGCGCCGTTGTGGTCGCGCAGGAAGCTGTGGCACAGCGGATAGAACACGTCCAGCAGCAGCTTCTGGAAGCGTGCCACGCCCGCGGCCGACCAGCCGGCGTAGCCGCGCATCATCTCGGCCGCATTGGCCCACTGGTAGCCGTAGATGCCGGCGGCGAGGAAGCGGTCGGCATTGCCCGTCAGCGTGGTCATGGTCGAGGACCAGGCATCGAGGTAGGTCACGGCCAGGTCCGCATAGGCGGTGTCGCCGGAGACCTTCCAGCGCAGCGCGAACTGGTAGGCACGCTCCATGTCCTCGACCATGGTGCGGAAGTTCTCGCCATCGCCACCGCGCACCACCGTTGCCAGCGGCACGGGCGCGCGGCCCAATTGGGCGCGGCTGCTGGCGGTCAGCGCATTCCAGCCGTCGAGCCAGGGCTGCGCGCCGGCCGCCACCTGGGTCCGCATGCGCTCGAAGTCGGCGTCGGTGTGCAGCAGGCCGGGATGGGTGAACTTGCGCACCTGTACGCCCGATGCGCTGGCGGGCTCGGATGCGGCGGTTGTGGCATTGGCGACGGCATCGCCCGACGCCGCCGCCGGGGAGGCCGCAGCCGGCGTACCGGTGCCGGTCGCCGTGGCGTTCAGGCTGCCGAATCCGCCTCCGCCGTCTCCGCAGGCCGTGGTCCCCAGGGCCAGGAGGCTCGCCGCGCCAGCGCAGAAAAGGCGGCGATCCAATGAAATCCGCGGGTCGTCGTCGTTCTGCTTGTCCGGCATGTGCTGTGTTCGAGAGGCCCGATGGGCAAAAAGAAACGATCAGCAACATATATGCCAGTCCGCCGAGCCGCAGCGCCCGCCGGTGCACGCATGGGAGCGCGCGCGAATGTGCCGCGAAATGTCGGTCACGGCTCGCAGAAAGCGACGCTGAACGTGGCCTAAGTCGCGTTCCGCGACGGAAATGTCAGCCCTTCGCTGCGCGGCCTCAATGCGCGACCGCGTTTACCGCTCCCGTCCCATAGTCCGCCGCCGGCACCGGGGCGCCGCCCGGCAGCACCTGTACCGCGCAGTACTTGAACTCGGGAATCTTGCCCATCGGATCGAGCGCGGCGTTGGTCATGAGGTTGGCGGCCGCCTCGTAGTAGGCGAAAGGCACGAACACCGCGCCCGCCGGGGTGCCGTCGTCACGGCGAACGTGGATCGCGACTTCGCCGCGGCGGGAGCGGATGGTGATCACGTCGCCGGCCTGCAAGCCGAGCGCATCCAGGTCGCCCTGGTTCATCGAGGCCGTGGCCATGGGCTCCAGGGCGTCGAGCACCGTCGCGCGCCGCGTCATGCTGCCGGTGTGCCAGTGCTCCAGCTGGCGACCGGTGATCAGCACGAAGGGGTACTGCGCATCGGGCCGCTCGTCGGCCGGGATGATGTCGGCGGGCACCAGCTTCACGCGGCCGTCCGCGGTCGGGAAGGTGTCGATGAAAACGGTCGGCTGGCCCGGGTCTTCCTCGCTCAGGCAGGGGTAGGTCACGCTGGACTCGCGCTGCAAGCGCTCCCAGCTGATGCCGCTGATGGCGGCGTGCATGGCCTGTCGCATCTCATCGTAGACCGCGGCGACACCGCACTCCTCGCCTTCGTAGTTCCACGGCAGGCCCATCCTTTGCGCGATCTGCTGAACGATCCACAGATCGGGCTTCGCATCGCCCGGCGGATTCAGCGCACGCTTGCCCAGCTGCACCATGCGATCGGTATTGCTCACCGTGCCGGTCTTCTCCGGCCAGGCGCTGGCGGGCAGCACCACGTCGGCCAGCCAGGCGGTCTCGGTCATGAAGATGTCCTGCACCACCAGGTGCTCCAGGCTTCCCAGCGCATGGCGGGCATGGTTCAGGTCCGGGTCGCTCATCGCCGGGTTCTCGCCCATGATGTACATGCCGCGGATCTTGTGCGGATCGTCATCGGGCGCGAGCGCCTTGTGCATGATCTCGACCACCGTGTAGCCGGGCTTCTCGTCGAGCGGCACGCCCCAGAAGTTCTCGAACCAGGCATGCGCGCCCGGTTCGTCCACCCGCTGGTAGTTGGGGAACATCATCGGGATCAGCCCCGCATCGCTCGCGCCCTGCACGTTGTTCTGGCCGCGCAGCGGATGCAGGCCCGAGCCGGGCTTGCCGATCTGGCCGGTGACCGTGACCAGCGCGATCAGGCAGCGCGCGTTGTCGGTGCCGTGCACATGCTGGCTGATGCCCATGCCCCACAGCACCATGGCGCCCTTGGCGGTGGCGAAGGCCCGCGCCACCTCGCGCAGCGTCTCGGCCGGGATGCCGCAGATCGGCGCCATGGCCTCGGGGCTGTAGCCCTTGACGTTCTCGCGCAGCGCCTCGAAGTTGCTCGCGCGATCGCGCACGAACGCCTCGTCGACCAGGCCCTCTTCGATCACCACGTGGATCAGCGCGTTGAGCATGGCCACGTCGGTGTCGGCCTTGAACTGCAGCGTGCGCCAGGCGTGCCGCCCGATGTCGGTGATGCGCGGATCGGCCAGCACGATCTTCGCGCCGCGCTTGGCGGCGTTCTTCATCCAGGTGGCGGCCACCGGATGGTTGGCCGTGGGGTTGGAGCCGATGACGAAGATCAGCTCCGCGTGCTCCACGTCATTGACCTGGTTGCTCACCGCGCCGGAGCCCACGCCCTCGAGCAGGGCCGCCACGCTGGACGCATGGCACAGGCGCGTGCAGTGGTCGACGTTGTTGCTGCGAAAGCCGGTACGAACGAGCTTCTGGAAGAGGTAGGCCTCCTCGTTGCTGCCCTTGGCGGAGCCGAAGCCGGCCAGGGCCTTGTTCCCGTGCGTGTCGCGCAAGTCCTTGAGCTTGCCGGCCGCGAACGCGAGCGCCTCTTCCCAGCTGGCCTCGCGGAAGGCGTCTTGCCAGTCGCCGGGACGCGGCGCATCGCTGAAGTCCTTGGGCACGCCGGGCTTGCGGATCAGCGGCACGGTCAGGCGCTGCGGATGATGCGCGTAGTCGAAGCCGAAACGGCCCTTGACGCAGAGCCGGCCGTGATTGGCCGGGCCGTCGCGGCCGTCGACGCTGACGATCTTCTCGTCCTTGACGTTGTAGGTGATCAGGCAACCCACGCCGCAGAAGGGGCAGACCGAATCGACCTTGCGGTCGACCTGCTGCGAGCCGATCTGGGTCTTCGGCATCAGGGCGCCGGTGGGGCAGGCCTGCACGCATTCGCCGCAGGCCACGCAGGTGCTGTCGCCCATCGGGTCGTCGAGGTCGAAGACGATCTTCGAGTCGGCGCCGCGCATCGCGTAGCCGATGACGTCGTTGACCTGCTCCTCGCGGCAGGCGCGCACGCAGCGGTTGCACTGGATGCAGGCGTCGAGGTTGACGGCCATGGCGGGGTGGGAGACGTCGGGGGCCGGCTGTTCGCGGCGCAACGCCGCGAGGGCGGGACGGACTTCGACGCCGAGGCGTTGTGCCCAGTCGCTGAGTTCGCCGTGCTGGCCGACGGCCGGCGTGCGCTCGCCCGGGGCCATCTGCCCATCGTTCCACTTGTAGCCCGCCTCCGGCATGTCCGACAGCAGCATCTCGACCACCATCCGCTGGCTCTTCAACGCCCGCTCGCTGTTGGCCTCCACCTCCATCCCGGCGGTGACGTTGCGGCAGCAGCTCGGCGCCAGCACGCGCTCCCCCTTCACCTCGACCACGCAGGAGCGGCAATTGCCATCCGGCCTGAGCCCTTCCTTGTAGCAAAGCCGCGGGATCTCCACCCCGTGCCGCTGCGCCGCCTGAAGAATGCTCTCTCCCTCGAAGGCCTGGACGGCGCGGCCGTCGAGCGTGAACTCGACCGTCTGCGGCATCAGTTCGTTCAGCTTGGCGGGCGCGTTCATTCGATTTCCTGCGGAAAGTATTTCTGGATGCAGCGGATCGGGTTGGGCGCGGCCTGCCCCAGCCCGCAGATCGACGCATCGCCCATCACCTGCGCCAGGTCTTCCAGCGTGGCCTGGTCCCAGACCGGCGCCTCCATCAGCGCCGCGGCCTTGGCCGTGCCGACCCGGCAGGGCGTGCACTGGCCGCAGCTCTCGTGCTCGAAGAAGCGCATGACGTTGCGCGCGGCGTCGCGTGCGCGGTCGTGCCGGCTCAGCACCATGACCGCGGCCGATCCGATGAAGCAGCCATGGGGCTGCAGGGTGTCGAAGTCCAGCGGGATGTCGCCCATGCGGGCCGGCAGGATGCCGCCCGAAGCGCCGCCCGGCAGGTAGGCGTAGAGCTCGTGGCCGTCGAGCATGCCGCCGCAGTATTCGTCGATCAGCTCCCGCACCGTGATGCCCGCGGGCGCGAGCTTGACGCCGGGCTCCTTCACGCGTCCGCTCACGCTGAAGCTGCGCAGCCCCTTGCGCCCGTGGCGGCCGAAGCCGCTGAACCACTGGGGGCCCTTCTCGACGATGTCGCGCACCCAGTAGAGCGTCTCGAAGTTGTGCTCCAGCGTGGGCCGGCCGAACAGGCCGACCTGTGCGATGTAGGGCGGGCGCATGCGCGGCTCGCCGCGCTTGCCCTCGATGCTCTCGATCATCGCGGACTCCTCGCCGCAGATGTAGGCGCCGGCGCCGCGCCGGAGCTCGATGCGCGGCAGCTCGCACGGCGGATCGGCCTTCAGCTTTGCCAGCTCGGCCTCGAGCAGCGAGCGGCAATCGTGGTACTCGTCCCGCAGGTAGATGTAGACGGCTTCGGTGCTCACCACTTGCGCCGCGACCAGCACGCCCTCGAGGAAGCGATGCGGATCGCGCTCCAGGTACACGCGGTCCTTGAAGGTGCCCGGCTCGCCCTCGTCGATGTTCACCGCCATCAGCCGCGGGGCGGGCTGCTCGCGCACGATGCGCCACTTGCGCCCGGCCGGAAAGCCCGCGCCGCCGAGGCCGCGAAGGCCGGAGTCTTCCATGGCCTGGAGCACCGCGTCGGCGTCCTGCTCGCCGTTGACCAGCGCGGCCGCCAGCGCATAGCCGCCGTTGGCCCGGTAGGTGGCGTAGTCGGTGAAGGCGGGCAGCGCCTGCACGGCGTTCGGCGGCGGGGTCACGCTTTTCTCGGTGAAGGCCGCAGGCACGAACGGGCCGGTCTCGCGCGGCGCCGTGGCCGATTCCAGCGCCTGCAGGATCTTGTCCGCGTCGGCCATCGGCACGGCGCGCTGGTGCACCGCCGCGGCGGGTGCCTGCTCGCAGCGGCCGATGCAGGGCGCCGCAACCACGCGCACGTCCTCGCGGCCCGCCGCGCCCAGCAGCGCGGGCAGCCGCGCCAGCAGGTCCTGCGCGCCCGCGAGTTCGCAAGCCAGGCCGTCGCACACGCGCACCGTCAGACCGGGTGCCTGTTCGTCGCCGCGCAGGATCTCGAAGTGGTGATAGAAGGTCGCGACCTCGTAGACCTCGGCCATCGGGATGTTCGTCAGCGAAGCCAGCGCCACCAGGTGGCGGTCGTGCAGGCCGCGGCAGGCGTCGTTGAGCCGGTGCAGGTGCTCGATGAGCAGATCGCGCCGGTACCCGTCGCCGGGCCTCGGGCCGATGAGTGCGCGCACTTCCTCCAGTGCTGCAGCCTCGGGCTGGCGCCCCTTGAGCTTGCTCTTGCGGCGGATGCGCTCGCGCAGCTGCTCAGGGGTGGCGAGAGGGATCGCCGCGATCGTGTGGGGAGAATTCATTGCCTGGTCCGTGGCGACGGAGTGGGTGTGCTTGCCCGACTGTGGCGCGCCTCGCGGTTTTCGGCAAATTGAATCGCCGCATCGGGTGATTCAAGAAAGAAATGAGGGGGTGCCGCGAAGCGCCCCGCTGTGCGCCGCGACTTCCTGCTGCCATTCGGGGCTCTGGATCAGCGCCAACGCTGCCTCGAGGGCGCGCGAAGGCCGTACCGCCGTCTGGGTCATGAAGCCGATGGGCGTGCGCACCTCCGGTGCCACCAGCGGCAGCGCCTCCAGCTGGCCGTGGCTGCGGATGGCATCGACCATGGCGCCGGGCAGCACCGCGCAGACCTCCCCGGTGCCGACGCTGAGCGCCAGGGTCAGCACCGAATTGGTCTCGATGGCAGGCGCCACCGCCACACCCGCCGCCGCGAAGGCCTGGTCGAGGATGGCGCGGTTGTGCATCTCCGGCGTCAGCAGGCACAAGGGCAGCCGGCCCGCCTCGGCCCAGCCGATCGGCTCGCCGATCTGCAGCGCCTGCGTGTGCGCCGAGCGGCGCACCAGGAAGTAATGCTCGATGCTCTGCGGCCAGGCCGTGAGCTTGACCTCGCGCACGTGCATGCGCTCCGTGTAGCCGAGCGCGATGTCCAGCGACAGGCTCTCCAGCCCGGTCTCGAGCTCGACGGAACTCATCGACAGCACGGTCGGCGCGATGCCCGGGTGGCGCGCCTGCAGCCGCCCGGCGAAGCGGGTGAGGATCGGGATCGCCGTGGGCACCGCCGCCATGCGCAGGCTGCCGCGCGGGTGCGCCTCCTCGCTCTTGAGCAGCTGCTGCAGCACCTCGTTCTCGTGCAGCATGCGGTGTGCGGCTGCCAGCACCGCCTCGCCCTCGTGCGTGAGGCCGGCATAGGTGCGCCCGCGCTTGACGATCACCACGCCGAACTCGCCTTCGAGGGCACGCAATGCGTTCGACAGCGCCGGCTGCGTGATGTAGCAGGCCTGCGCGGCCCGGCCGAAATGGCGGTGCTCGCTCAGCGCGACCAGATAGCGCATCGAGGCGAGCAGGTTCATGCGGCGGCGTTCAGGTGTTCTTGCTGACCGTGATGGTCGGGAACTTGGCAGAGAAGTCCTTGGCCTTCTCGGCGATGCCCACTGCGACGCGGCGCGCCACCGCCTTGTAGATGCCGGCCACTTCGCCGTCGGGATCGGCCACCACGGTCGGCTTGCCGCTGTCGGCCTGCAGCCGGATGTTGATGTCCAGCGGCAGCGCCCCGAGGTAAGCCATGTCGTACTGCGCCGCCATCTTCTTGCCCCCCTCGGCGCCGAAGATGTGCTCCACGTGGCCGCAGTTGGAGCACACGTGCACTGCCATGTTCTCGACGATGCCGAGGATCGGCACGCCCACCTTCTCGAACATCTTGATGCCCTTCCGGGCATCGAGCAGCGCGATGTCCTGCGGCGTGGTCACGATCACGGCGCCGGTCATCGGCACGCGCTGCGACAGCGTGAGCTGGATGTCGCCGGTGCCGGGCGGCATGTCGACGATCAGGTAGTCGAGGTCCTTCCAGTTGGTCTGGCGCAGCAGCTGCTCCAGCGCCTGCGTGGCCATGGGGCCGCGCCAGATCATGGCCTCGTCCTGGTCGACCAGGAAGCCGATGGACATCACCTGCACGCCGTGGTTCTCCAGCGGCTCCATGGTCTTGCCGTCCTCGCTCTCGGGCCGGCGCGAGATGCCCAGCATCATCGGCTGGCTGGGGCCGTAGATGTCGGCATCGAGCAGGCCGACGCTGGCGCCTTCGGCCGCCAGCGCGAGGGCAAGATTGGCCGCGGTGGTGCTCTTGCCCACGCCGCCCTTGCCGGACGCCACGGCGATGATGTTCTTGACGTTGGGCATCAGCTGCACGCCGCGCTGCACGGCATGGCTGATCACCCGGGTCGCGATGTTGGCCGAGACGTTCTCGACGCCCGGCACCGCCTTGGCCGCGGCCACCAGCGCCTTGCGCAGCGCGGGAATCTGGCTCTTGGCGGGGTAGCCGAGCTCGATGTCGAAGGAGACCTCGCCCTCGTGGATCTGCAGGTTCTTCAGCGCCTTGGTGCTGACGAAGTCCTTGCCCGTGTTGGGGTCGAGGACGGTCTTGAGCGCTTCGGTGAGCGCCTGGGGTGTTGCTGTCATGGGGACTCCTGATGGAGGTAGTCTAGTGCGGCGCCGAGGCGCGCCCCGCGGGTCGCGGGCTTGACCCCGCGACGAACCTGCAGAGCGCATCGCCACGCGTCTCAGGCGTGCTTGTCGACCAGCCGCACCACCGTGTTCCAGGCGCGCGTGCTCGACGGCGTGCCCAGCAGCCGCTCCAGGAAGGCGTTGGGGCTGCCCGGTGTGTTGCCGACCACGCGGCTGAGACTGAAGGCCTCGCCCGCGGTGGCGCCGAGAACCTCCACGTCCTCCCGCTTCGAGACCAGCGGCAGCGCGGGCAAGGCAGGACGCTTCCCGCCCAGGAAAGTGATGCAGACCTCGTAGACGCCCGCCCTGTCGACGCCGGCGAAAGGATCGGACGCGACAAGCTCGGCCAGGTGGTCCACGCTGCGCAGGAAGCCCGGCTCGCGCAGCCCGCACTCGGCCGCCATGATCTGCGAGGCCTGCGCGAGCACCCGGCGCGCGGCCGTCTTGTTTCGGGCCTCGAAGACCAGCGTGCCGTTGGTCAGGAAGGAAGAGGCGGCGTCGGCGCCTGCCGCGAGAAACGCCGCCTCGAATTGCCCCCGGGTCGGGCAGCGCGGCCGGCCCAGGTTGAGGTTGCGGAAGAAGGCGGCGTGCTTCACGGTTGCCCGTCCCCCGCCTCAGGGCCGAGGCCCCAATTCCTTGAGCAATCGCACGGCGTCTTCCGCGCCTTCGTAGTACCCCGGACTGGAGCCCGACTCCACGAAACCGTGGCGTCTGTAGAACGATCTGGCGGCGGCATTCCCGGCCCTCGCCTCGAGCCGTATCCTGAGGATGCCCGCCACCTCCGCCGTCGCCTCGAGCCACGACAGCAGCGCGGCGCCCAAACCGGCCCGGCGGTGGGTGGCGCGCACCGCGAACAGCAGGATGTGCGCCTCGTCGTCCCCGTATTTCATGAGGGCGAAGCCGAGCAGGCTGCCGCCATGACGGGCCACGACCACGTTGGTCGACGCGTCCCGGATGCACCGCATCACCCGCGCCTGCGTCCAGCGCCACGGGAGCCCGTACTCCACGGCATCGCGGGACAGCTCGGCGATGGCCGGCGCGTCGGCGGCTTGCGCGAGGGTGATGTCGTAGGCGGTGATCACAGGGGGCGGGCACCTTTGCGAAGACTATAGCCTCGCCCGAACGCGCTCAGCCCTCCGGCGCGATGCCGAGCTCCGAGCAGATCCGCGCCGTCAGGGTTCGGAGCGCGGCGACCTCGGCCTCGAGCCGCGCGACATTGAGCTTCAGCGCGGCCACTTCGCCCAGCGAGGCGTCCGCGGTGCCCGCCTCCCGCAGCTCCTGCACGGTCTCGGCCGGCGCGCCGGAAAGAAGATGTGCCCAGCGGCTTTCGCGCGCACCCGGAAGCCGGGCCAGCTTCACGACGAGCGCGCCGGCGGGCCGCTCGGCCAGCTCGTCGAGAAAGGCCTCGACCGAGGAGATATCGGCGAAGTTGTGCATGCGCTCGCTGGCGATGCGCAGTTCGCCGGCAGTCTGCGGGCCGCGCAGCATCAGCACGGTCAGCAGGATGGCCGACTGGGAGGGCACGCGCAGCACGCGCTCGATGTTGTGCTCATAGCGTGAGACGCGCCCGCCGCTGGATTCCATCACCAGGCTGTAGCCCTTCAGGCTGTCCAGCGCGGCCTGCGCATCCGTCTCGGACAGCTCCATCAGCGGATTGCGGCTGGTCTTCTGGTTGCAGCCGGCCACCAGGGTGTTGAGGGTCAGCGGGTAGCTGTCGGGCACGGTGCGCTGCTTCTCGGCCAGCACGCCGAGGACACGGGTTTCGACGGCGGACAGGATCGGCAGGGCGGAGGTCATGGCAGCGGCTCGAAAGGGGGGCCAAAGTGTAAGGCGCCGGGCGCCGCCTAAAATGCCCCTCCCCCACGCCCCACGGCCGCGGCTCCTGTCCGATCCCCCAGAAAGCGCCTCTCGATGTCACAGCGCAAGCTCTTCGTCACCACCGCCCTGCCGTATGCCAACGGCAAGTTCCACGTCGGCCACATCATGGAGTACATCCAGGCCGATATCTGGGTGCGGTTCCAGCGCATGCAGGGGCACATGGTGCATTTCGTGGGCGCCGACGATGCGCACGGGGCGCCGATCATGATCGCGGCCGAGAAGGCGGGCAAGACGCCGCAGGAATTCGTCGGCGAGATCGCGGCCGGCCGCAAGCAATACCTCGACGGCTTCCACATCCGCTTCGACAACTGGCACTCGACCGACAGCGCCGAAAATACCGAGCTGGCCCAGGGCATCTACAGGAAGCTCAAGGCCGGCGGCATGATCGCCACGCGCACCATCGAGCAGTTCTACGACCCGGTCAAGGGCATGTTCCTGCCCGACCGCTACATCAAGGGCGAATGCCCGGTGTGCCACGCCAAGGACCAGTACGGCGATTCCTGCGAGGTGTGCAGCAGCGTGTACGCGCCCACCGAGCTGATCAGCCCCTATTCCACCCTCACCGGCGCGGCGCCCGAATTGCGCAGCTCCGAGCACTTCTTCTTCAAGCTCTCCGACCCGAAGGTGGTCGACTTCCTGAAGCGCTGGACGCAGGACGGCAAGCTGCAGCCCGAGATGGCGAAGAAGGCGAGCGAATGGTTCGAAGCCGGCATGGCCGACTGGGACATCTCGCGCGAGGCGCCCTACTTCGGCATCGAGATTCCCGACGCGCCGGGCAAGTACTTCTACGTCTGGCTGGACGCGCCCGTCGGCTACCTCGCCAGCCTGAAGAACCATTTCGACAAGGGCCAGGCTGCGGCCCACTGGCACGAGCCCTCGCGCACCACGCAGAGCTTCGACGCCTTCGTGGCCGATCCGGCCGTGGAACAGGTGCACTTCATCGGCAAGGACATCGTCTACTTCCACACGCTGTTCTGGCCCGCGATGCTGGAGTTCAGCGCGCGCAAGACACCCAGCCAGGTGAACGTGCACGGCTTCATCACGGTCTCGGGCGAGAAGATGAGCAAGAGCCGCGGCACCGGCATCGACCCGCTCAAGTACCTCGCCATCGGCATGAACCCCGAATGGCTGCGCTACTACATCGCGGCCAAGCTCAATGCCAAGGTGGAGGACGTCGACTTCAACCCCGACGACTTCATCGCCCGCGTGAACGCCGACCTGATCGGCAAGTACATCAACATCGCGAGCCGCGCGGCCGGCTTCATCGCCAAGCGCTTCGGCGGCCGGCTGGGCATCGTGAGCGCCGATGGCGCCGCGCTGCTGGTCACGCTGCAGGAAGCCGCACGGCCGCTCGCCGCGCTCTACGACGGGCGCGACTTCGCGCGTGCGCTGCGCGAGATCATGGCGCTGGCCGACAAGGTCAACGAATACGTCGACCAGAACAAGCCCTGGGAGCTGGCCAAGCAGGCCGGCATGGAGGCGCGCCTGCATGACGTGTGCACCACCTGCATCGAAGCCTTCCGCCTGATGACCATCTACCTGAAGCCGGTGCTGCCGTCGCTGGCGGCGCAGGTCGAGGGTTTCCTGCGCAGCGAGCCGCTGGTGTTCGCCGATGCGGCGCGGCTTGCCGGCGAAGGCCATGCCATCAGCGACTACAAGCACCTGATGCAGCGCATCGATGCCAAGCAGATCGACCAGCTGTTCGAAGCGCCCGAGCCTGCGACCGAAGCCGCAGCCGAATCCGAAGCCGCCACCGTCCTTCCGGGCGGCGAAGGCATCGCGCCCACCATCACCATCGACGACTTCGCCAAGATCGACCTGCGCATCGCTCAGATCGTGGCCTGCCAGAAGGTCGAGGGCTCCACCAAGCTGCTGCACCTGACGCTCGATGCCGGCGAGGGCCGCACGCGCAACGTCTTCTCCGGCATCGCCTCGGCCTACCAGCCCGAGCAGCTGGTGGGCAAGCTCACGGTGCTGGTCGCCAACCTCGCGCCGCGCAAGATGAAGTTCGGCATTTCCGAAGGCATGGTGCTGGCCGCCAGCCATGCCGACGAGAAGTCCGAGCCCGGCATCTACGTGCTCGAACCCTGGCCGGGCGCCAAGCCCGGCATGCGGGTACGCTGACGCGCCGCCCATCGCACCGGATCCATCGATGAAACCCAACTTCCCTGCCGCCGCGCTCGTCCTCGCCCTGGCCTTCCCATTGGGCGGCTGCGCCGTGGTCACGGTCGCGGGCACCGCGGTCAGCGTGACCGCCGGCGCGGTGGGCCTGGCCGCCGACGCGGCGATCGGCACCGCGCGCATCACGGGCAAGGCGGTCGGCGCCGCCGCCGATGCGGTGCTGCCGGGCGACGGCGAATCGCGCTGACCCGGAAGGCGCGCCCACAATAGCGCCATGAGTTCGCCCCCGCCGATCGCCCGCTTTCGCCCTCGATTGATCGACGCGCTGGCAGGCTACGACAGGCAGCGCTTCCTCAAGGACCTCGGCGCCGGTGTCACGGTGGGCATCGTGGCGCTGCCGCTGGCCATGGCCTTCGCGATCGCCTCCGGGCTCAAGCCCGAGGCCGGCATCTGGACCGCGATCATTGCCGGCTTCCTCATCGCGGCCCTGGGCGGTTCGGCCGTGCAGATCGGCGGGCCGGCTGGCGCCTTCATCGTGATCGTCTACGGCATCGTCGAGCGCTACGGCGTGGCCAACCTGCTGATCGCCACCGCCTGCGCCGGCCTGCTGCTGTTCCTGATGGGGCTGTTCCGGCTCGGCACGCTCGTGCGCTACGTGCCCGTGTCGATCGTGATCGGCTTCACCAACGGCATCGCGATGCTGATCCTGATCTCGCAGATCAAGGACTGGCTGGGGCTCGCGATACCGAAGATGCCGGCGGACATGTTCTCGCAGCTGCACATGCTGGCCACCAACCTCGACAGCTTCAATCCCTACGCCTTCGGGCTGGGGCTGGCCTGCCTGGTGGGCTTGTTCCTCTGGCCGACGCTGCTGCACGACAAGACGCGGTTCGGCTATGCGGTGCACCTGGTGCTGGGCCGCATGGCGGATCTGCGCGCCGTGCGCGCCGGCTCGCGCGTGCCGGGACCGATCGTCGCGCTGGTCACGCTGACGCTGGTGTCCTGGGGCTTCAGCCTGCCCGTGGAAACCATCGGGACGCGCTTCGGCGGCATTCCCGAGGGCGTGCCGTCCTTCGCGCTGCCCGACTTCTCGTGGGAAACGGTCAAGCAGTTGGTGACCCCCACCCTCACCATCGCGCTGCTCGGCGCGATCGAGTCGCTGCTGTGCGCGCGCGTGGCCGACCAGGCCAGCGGCCAGCCCCGCCACGACCCCAACCAGGAGCTGATGGCGCAGGGCATCGCCAATCTCGTCACGCCCTTCTTCGGCGGCATGCCGGCCACCGGCACCATCGCGCGCACGGTGACCAACGTGCGCGCCGGCGGCAGCACGCCCGTCGCAGGCATGCTGCATGCGCTGACGCTGCTCGTGGTCGTGTTGGCGGCCGCGCCGCTGGCCCGGCATGTGCCGCTGGCGGTGCTGGCCGGCATCCTGATCTTCGTGGGCTGGAACATGGGCGAGTGGCGCGAGTTCTCGCCCTACATGCTGCGCCGTTTCAGCCGGCACTACCGGCTGCTGATGCTGGGCACCTTCTTCCTCACCGTGGTGTTCGACCTCACGGTGGCGGTGCAGGCGGGCATCGTGCTGGCCTGCGCGCTGTTCATCCGGCGCATGAGCACCCTGTTCAGTGTCGAGATGGTGTCGCTGGAGCCGCCGGTGCTGACCTTCAAGCTCTACGGCACGCTGTTCTTCGGCGCCGCGGCCAAGCTCGACCCGACCGTGCAGGCCATCGAGCGGGCGCCGCGGGGCATGACGGTGGTGTTCGACGCGATGCACCTGATCTCGCTCGACGCCACAGGGCTGGACGCGCTGCGGCAGGTGCACAGGGCGGTGCTGGCGCGCGGTGGCGCGCTGCGCATCGAGTCGGTGCAGGCGCAGCCGCTGGAGGTGATGGAGCGCTCGGGCTTTGCGCAAGAGCTGCGGACCGGCGCGGCCGCAGCGGCCGAATAGGCCCTAATTGGCGTTCGCCTCGGTGCTGCGATCGGGCGAGGAGCCCGCGCGCACCACGCGCTGGTCGTCGTTCAAGGTGGCGATGAAGACCATCGGCGAGTTGGGCGGCTGCGTCCAGCGCCATTCCCATTCGGTCTCGTTCCTGAGCGGATAGGGCATGCGCCGCGCCGGCTTGCCCAGCAGCTTGCGCAGGTCCTCCATCGCCATGCCCCGCTGGACCTTGGCGAAGTTCTCCGGCGTGAGCACCTGACGCAGCGCGGCCATCTTGCCGTCGGGGCCGATGGTGATCATGTAGTTCTTCCGGCCCTGCGGCTGGCGGTTGTATTCGAAGACCCGGCCGGCCGGCGAGTCCCAGATGTTCTCGGGCTCGCCGAAGCGCGCCCGCACGTCGGCCTCGGTCGAGACGCCTTCTTCCAGCTCGCTGATGCGCTGCGGGTCGCAGGCCGCCAGACCCAGCACGAACGCCATTACCGCCATTCCATGAACACCGCGGAACCGGCTTTGCCCGGCCGCGGATGTGGCCATCGGAAGGAGGTTGGCGAAGGCGGCGCGAAGTGCGCGGAGCCTGGCTGAAAGCAACATCGTCGGCAGTCTCCTTGGGGTCGTTGGAGCAGGCACGCTAACGCATGGCGCCGGCCGCAACAAGAAGGAATCCGCCGCTTCCGGCGGTCGGGGATGGGGCCCCGGTAAAATTCGCCCCCAAAGGTCCAACGCCATGTCCATCTTCGCCCGTCCCCACTACACCTCCGAGATCACGAACTTCATCGAGGAGATGAAGCAGAAGAAGCCCACGCTCGAGGCCGAGCAGCGCGCCGGACGCGCCCTGCTGTGGGACAAGCACCTCGACCGCAGCGCGCTCGAGGAGTACCGGGCGGCCCGGGTGCCGCAGCAGCCCTACGTGTACCAGACCCGCGTCAAGTAAGTGCCTATCCGGCCCGTCGCGAGCCACCGGGATGCAGGCCCGAGCGAGGAAACCCGCTCGGCCGGCCCCGAGATCGTCGTGGACGAGGACGCGCCATCGATCGCCGCGATGCCCGAGGTGATCGACCAGGTCGCGCTGGCCCGGCTTTATGGCGAACCGCTGTTCGCGCTGCCGAACGACCTCTACATCCCGCCCGAGGCGCTGCAGGTCTTCCTCGAGGCCTTCGAGGGGCCGCTGGACCTGCTGCTCTACCTGATCCGCAAGCAGAACTTCAACATCCTCGACATCCCGATGGCCGGGCTGACGCGCCAATACCTCGCCTACGTCGACCAGGTGCGCCAGACCAACCTCGAGCTGGCGGCCGAGTACCTGTTGATGGCGGCGATGCTGATCGAGATCAAGTCGCGCATGCTGTTGCCGCCCAAGAAGACGGCCGAGGGCGAGGAGGTCGAGGACCCGCGGGCCGAGCTGGTGCGCCGCCTGCTCGAATACGAGCAGGCCAAGCTGCAGGCCGCCGCGCTCAGCGCGATGCCGCAGGCCGGCCGCGATTTCTGGAAGGGACAGGTCTACATCGAGCAGTCGCTCAAGCCCCGCTTCCCAGACGTGAACGTGGTCGATCTGCGCGACGCATGGGCCGACATCCTGCGCCGCGCCAAGCTCGTGCAGCACCACAAGATCTCGCGCGAGGAGCTCAGCGTTCGCGAGCACATGAGCATCGTGCTGCGCCACCTGCAGGGCCGGCAGTTCGTCGAATTCGAGAAGCTCTTCGATCCCAGCCGCGGCACGCCGGTGATGATCGTCACCTTCATTGCGATGCTCGAACTGGCGAAGGAGACGCTGATCGACATCACGCAGGCCGAGGCCTTCGCGCCCATCTATGTCCGGCTGGCCTACGCGCCGGCCTGAGTTCTTCACCTTCCCCGTCTCCCATGGCATCACTGGACTTCGACGTTCTCATCGTCGGCAGCGGGCTCGCCGGTCTCAGCGCCGCGCTGCACCTCGCGCCGATCCACCGCGTGGCAGTCGTCACCAAGCGGGCGCTGGCCGACGGCGCCAGCCAGTGGGCGCAGGGCGGCATCGCCGCGGTGCTCGGCGAAGACGACAGCCTGCAGTCCCATGTCGACGACACACTGGTCGCCGGCGCGGGCCTTTGCGACCTCGCGGCCACGCGCTTCGTGGTCGAGCACGCACCCGCGGCCATTGCCTGGCTGCGCGAGCTCGGCGTGCCCTTCTCGCTCGAGAACGGCGCGCTGCACCTGACGCGCGAAGGCGGCCACAGCCAGCGCCGCATCGCCCACGTCACCGACGCCACCGGCGCCGCCGTGCAGCGCACGCTGATCGACACGGTGCGCCGCACGCCGAACGTCACGCTGTTCGAGCAGCACACCCTGGTGGACCTGATCACGGGCCGCAAGCTGGGCCTGAAAGAGCCGGCCTGCCTGGGCTTCTACGCGCTCGACGAGGCCACCGACGAGGTGCTCACCTTCCGCGCCCCCCACACGATCCTGGCCACCGGCGGCGCCGGCAAGGTCTATCTCTACACCACCAACCCCGACACGGCCACCGGCGACGGCATCGCCGCGGCCTGGCGCGCAGGCTGCCGGGTGGCGAACATGGAGTTCATCCAGTTCCATCCCACCTGCCTGTACCACGCGCAGGCGAAGTCCTTCCTGATCAGCGAGGCGGTGCGGGGCGAAGGCGGGCTGCTCAAGCTGCCCGATGGCACCCGCTTCATGCCCGCGCACGACGAGCGCGCCGAGCTCGCGCCGCGCGACGTGGTGGCGCGTGCCATCGACTTCGAGATGAAGAAGCACGGACTGGACTGCGTGCACCTGGACATCTCGCACCAGAGCCCGGCCTTTCTGCGCGAGCACTTCCCCAACATCCTGGCGCGCTGCGCCGAGCTGGGCATCGACATCACACGCGACCCGATCCCGGTGGTGCCGGCTGCGCACTACACCTGCGGCGGCGTGCTGACCGACCTGGCCGGCCGCACCGACGTGCCGGGGCTGCACGCCATCGGCGAGACCGCCTGCACCGGGCTGCACGGCGCCAACCGGCTGGCCAGCAACTCGCTGCTGGAATGCATGGTGTTCGCCCGCGCGGCCGTCCAGGCCATCGCCGCAGCGCCCCGGCGCGCGCTCGGCGCACTGCCGGCCTGGGACGACAGCCGCGTCACCGATGCGGACGAGACGGTGGTCATCTCGCACAACTGGGACGAGCTGCGCCGCTTCATGTGGGACTACGTGGGCATCGTGCGCACCAACAAGCGGCTGGAGCGCGCGGCCCACCGCATCGCGCTGCTGGAGCGCGAGATCCAGGAGTTCTACGCGCATTTCCATGTCACGCGCGACCTGCTCGAGCTGCGCAACCTGGTTCAGGTGGCCGAGCTCATCGTGCGTTCGGCGCAGGCGCGGCGCGAAAGCCGCGGCTTGCACTTCAGTCGCGACTATCCGGCGCTCGCCGCCCCGGCGGCGCCGACCATCCTGGTGCCGCCCGCGGCCTGAGCTGTAGGACATCGCGCAAAGTACCGGGCCGCAATTTTTCTCAGGGTAGATCTCCACTAGCATGCGGCGGTCCGTCCATGGCCTGCGCGGACGCCGACGGCGCGGCGCAGGGTCTTCTTCTCCACCCCCTCATCTCATCCTCATGTTCCGTACCCTGCTCAAGTCCAAGATCCATCGCGCGACCGTCACCGACTGCGAACTGCACTACGAAGGCTCGTGTGCCATCGACGAAGACCTGCTGGAGGCCGCCAACCTGGCCGAGAACGAGCAGATCCACGTCTGGAACATCAACAACGGCGAGCGCTTCGTGACCTATGCGATCCGCGGCCAGCGCGGCAGCGGGATCATTTCGCTCAACGGCTCGGCCGCGCGACGGGCTTCGGTGGGCGACCTGGTCATCATCGCGGCCTTCGGGCTGGTGCCCGAGGACCAGGTGCGCGGCCACCAGCCCAAGCTGGTGTTCATGGACGAGTCCAACCGCATCAAGGAAGAGCGCGCCCACATCCCGGTGCAGGCTGCATCGGGCGAAGCCGTCCCGGCCTGAAGCAGCGCCAACGCAGCTGCCGCGGCGTCGCCGCATCCCACACCCGACCCGGCCTGCGGCCGACCCACGGAGAAAGCACGACCATGCCAACCACGCCGGCCGCCAGCGCGGCCACGCCCTACGGCACCCTGCCGCCTGCCTCGCCGCCCGCGCAGCGCAAGCCGCTGAGCCTGCCGCGCCTGGCCGACATGCACGCGCGCGGCGAGAAGATCGCGATGCTGACCGCCTACGACGCCACCTTCGCCGCCATGGCCGACGCGGCGGGCGTCGAATGCATTCTGGTCGGCGACTCGCTCGGCATGGTCTGCCAGGGCCTGCACAGCACGGCCGGCGTGACGCTGGAGACCATGCGCTACCACACGGAGAGCGTGTTCCGCGGACTGCACCGCGTGCAGGGCACGGCCTGGCTGATTGCCGACCTGCCCTTCGGCAGCTACCACGAGTCGCGCGAGCAGGCGCTGCGCAGCGCCACGGTGCTGATGCAGGCCGGCGCCCACATGGTCAAGCTCGAAGGCGGCGGCTGGACCACCGACACGGTTCGCTTCCTGGTCGAGCGCGGCATCCCCGTCTGCGCCCACCTGGGCCTGACGCCGCAGACGGTGCACGCGCTCGGCGGCTACCGCGTGCAGGGCAAGGGCGAGGAGGCCGCGGCGCGGCTCAGGCGCGAGGCCCATGCCTTGCAGGACGCCGGCGCTGCGATGCTGGTGCTCGAGATGGTGCCGGCCGTGCTGGCGACCGAGCTCACCGGCGAGCTGAAGCATTGCGCCACCATCGGCATCGGCGCTGGCCGCGGCACCGCCGGCCAGGTCCTGGTGCTGCACGACATGCTGGGCATGAACCTCGGACGGATGGCGAAGTTCGTGCGCAACTTCATGCACGGCGCCGACGGCATCGCGCAGGCCATCGAGGCCTATGTGCGGGCGGTGAAGGACGGCAGCTTTCCCGACGACCGGCTCCACGCCTGGTAGGAAGACATCCCCATGCTCATCGCACGCACTGTCCCCGAACTGCGCGAATTCCTCGGCCGCTACCGCCGTCCCGCCTTTGTCCCCACGATGGGCAACCTGCACGAAGGCCACCTGGCACTCGTGCAGCAAGCCAGGCCGCTGGGCGACGTCACCGTGGCCAGCATCTTCGTCAACCGGCTTCAGTTCCTGCCGCACGAGGACTTCGACACCTATCCGCGCACTTGGGACAGCGACTGCGAGAAGCTGCGTTCGGTGGGCTGCGACCTGCTGTTCGCGCCCGACGAGCATGCGCTCTACCCTGAGCCCCAGACCTGCAAGGTGCATCCCGATCCGGCGCTGGCCAACATCCTCGAAGGGCATTTCCGGCCGGCCTTCTTCGTCGGCGTCTGCACGGTGGTGATGAAGCTCTTCGCCTGCGTGCAGCCGCGCTTCGCGCTGTTCGGCAAGAAGGACTACCAGCAGCTCATGGTGATCCGACACATGGTGCGGCAGTTCGCGCTGCCCATCGAGATCATCGGCAGCGAGACGCGGCGCGCCGAGGATGGGCTGGCGCTGTCCTCGCGCAACGGCTACCTGAGCGAGGCCGAGCGGGCCGAGGCGGTGCAGCTGTCGAAGGCCTTGCGCGCCATGGCCGATGCGCTGCGCTCGGGCGAGCGCGACTTCGCGGCGATCGAGGCGCGCGCGATGCGCTCGCTGGACGCGCGAGGCTGGAAGCCCGACTACATGCTGCTGCGACGCCGCGCCGACCTGCAGCCCCCTGCACCAGGCCAGCCGCTGGTCGCGTTGGGTGCAGCCCGGCTCGGCATGACCCGCCTGATCGACAACCTCGAAATAGACGCCTGACCCCTTTCGATGAGCTACAGCGTCAAGGAAATCTTCTACACCTTGCAGGGCGAAGGCGGTCAGGCCGGCAGGCCGGCCGTGTTCTGCCGCTTTGCCGGCTGCAACCTGTGGAGCGGCCGCGAACGTGACCGCGAAAGCGCCGTCTGCCGCTTCTGCGACACCGATTTCGTGGGGACCGACGGGACGCTGGGCGGCAAGTTCGCGAGTGCCGGATCGCTCGCCGACGCCATTGCCGCGCAATGGCCGGCCGGGTACGCGGAACATCGGCTGGTGGTGCTCACCGGCGGCGAGCCCTTGCTCCAGGTGGACGCCGAGCTCATCGACGCATTGCATGTGCGCGGTTTCCGGATCGCCGTCGAGAGCAACGGCACCATCGCCGCGCCCGAGGGCATCGACTGGCTGTGCATCAGTCCGAAGGCTGGCGCGCCCTGGATCCAGCGCGCGGGGCAGGAACTCAAGGTGGTGTGGCCGCAGCCTGGCCTGGCGCTCGACGCGCTCGAGGTGGAAGGGCAGTTCGCCCATCGCTTCCTGCAACCCATGGACGGCCCGGCACTGTCCGAGAACACGGCGCTTTGCATCGACGTCTGCATGCGCCGCCCCGGCTGGCGGCTGAGCCTGCAGACCCACAAGCTGACCGGGATTCGTTGAAGCCGATCCCCCGGGGCGCGCCGCGCCCCACCTGAATCCGATGGCCATTCCGCAACTCACCCTCAGCCAACGCTTCTTCTTCGACGCCGCCCACACGCTGCGGCGCGAGATCGAGGCCGAAGGCAGCCGCCGCATCCACGGCCATACCTATCACGCGGAGGTCTCGGTCCGCGGCCCGCTCGATGCCGCCACCGGCATGGTCATCGACCTCGGCCTGCTGCGCGAACGCCTGCAGGCGGTGCGCGCGCAGCTCGATCATCATCTGCTCGATGACGTGCCGGGCCTGGGCATCCCGACCCTGGAGAACCTCTGCCTGTTCATTTCCCGCGCGCTGGCCGACCTGCGGCCGCCGCCTTCGCGGGTACGGGTGTGGCGCGATGCGCTGGGCGACGAGTGTCTGCTGGAGCCCGCGCCTGAGCTTTGAGCGCGGAGATCGGCGCGATCAGGCCGCGCCGATGCCGGCGACGAGACTGCCCGCCGGCTGGCCGCTGCGCAGCCCGGCGGTGAAGGCCAGCATGCGATCGATCGGCACGCGCGCACGCAGGCCCAGCGCCGGATCGACGTGCACCTCGCCCTCGCCCGTCTCCAGCGCGCGGGCCAGATCGGCCAGGCCGTTCATCGCCATCCAGGGGCAATGTGCGCAGCTCTTGCAGGTGGCGCCGTTGCCGGCGGTGGGCGCTTCGATGAAGGTCTTGCCCGGGTTCAGCGCGCGCAGCTTGTGCAGCAGGCCGGTATCGGTGGCGACGATGAATTCGCGCGCATCCATGCGCTGCGCGGCAGCAAGAATGCCCGAGGTGGACCCCACGGCGTCTGCCAGCGCGATCACCGACGCCGGCGACTCCGGGTGCACCAGGACCTTGGCGCCAGGATGGGCCTCGACCAGCAGTTCCAGCTCGAGCGCCTTGAACTCGTCGTGGACGATGCAGGCGCCGTCCCAGCTCAGCATGTCGGCGCCGGTCTCGCGCCGTATGTAGTCGCCCAGGTGCCGGTCGGGCGCCCAGAGGATCTTGCGGCCCTGCGCGTGCAGGGCGCGCACCACATCGAGGGCGCAGCTGGAAGTGACCAGCCAGTCGGCGCGCGCCTTCACGGCGGCGCTGGTGTTGGCGTAGACGACCACCGTGCGGTCCGGGTGCTGGTCGCAGAAGGCGCTGAAGGCGTCGGCGGGACAGCCGAGGTCGAGCGAGCAGGTGGCCTCCGGGTCGGGCATCAGCACGCGCTTTTCGGGCGACAGGATCTTGGCGGTCTCGCCCATGAAGCGCACACCGGAGACGACCAGGGTCTGCGCCGCATGGTCGCGCCCGAAGCGCGCCATTTCCAGCGAATCGCTGACGAGGCCGCCGGTCTCCTCGGCCAGGTCCTGCAGGTCGGGATGCACGTAGTAGTGCGAGACCATCACCGCATTGCGCTCGCGCAGCAGGCGGCGGATGCGCGCCTTGAGCGCTTCGCGCACGGCGGGCGTGGGCTCGGGTGGCACGCGGGCCCAGGCATGGCGCGTGTCGCAGACGGCGCCGGAAAGCGGCTGCAGCAGTGGCTGCTCGTAGTCGACGCTGATGACGTTGGATGTCATGGATCAGGCTTCCTGAAAGCGCATCGAAAAATCGGTGGCCTTGACGTCCTTGGTAAGTGCCCCGACCGAAATGCGGTCGACGCCCGTCTCGGCCAGGGCGCGCACGCTGTCGATCGTGACGCCGCCCGAGATCTCCAGCACCGCGCGGGCGTCGCCCGCGGCATCGTTGCGCCGCACGGCCTCGCGCAGGGTGGCCAGGTCCATGTTGTCCAGCAGGATCATGCGGGCGCCCCCGGTCAGCGCCTCGTCGAGCTGGGCCAGGGTTTCGACCTCGATCTCGACGAACTTCGCCCGGCCGCCCGCCTGCGCGGCGGCGCGCAGCGCGGCACTGACGCCGCCGGCCGCGGCGATGTGGTTTTCCTTGATCAGAATGGCGTCGTAGAGGCCGATGCGGTGGTTGGTGCCGCCGCCCGTGCGCACCGCGTACTTCTGGGCCAGGCGCAAGCCGGGCAGGGTCTTGCGGGTGTCGACGATGGCGGCGCGGGTGCCGCGCACCGCCTCCACGTAGGCGGCGGTGCGCGTGGCCACGGCGCTCAGCAACTGCAGGAAGTTGAGCGCGGTGCGCTCGGCGGTCAGCAGGGACCGGGCGTCGCCTTCGATCTCCAGCACCACCTGCTCGGCCGCGCAGCGCGCACCTTCGGTGCCATGCCACGTGATGCGTGCCTGCGGCTCGAGTTGCCGCACGACGGCCTCGGCCCATGGCGCGCCGCACAGCACGGCGGACTCGCGCAGCAGGACGCGGGCGGTGGCGCGGCTGCCGGCGGGCACGAGCGCCGCCGTGAGGTCGCCGTCGCCGGCATCTTCGCGCAGGGCCCGTGCGGCATCGGAGGCAGCCATCTCGGCGATGAGGCGCGGCGAAAAATCGAAGAAGTTGTTGTCCATTCCGTCTTGTTCTGTGTGTCTTCGAGCGCGGCGCCGGGCTTCAGGGCGCTTCCACGCCGGGCTCGCGTTTCATCAGTTCGGCCACCGCTTCGGCGGGCCTCACGCGGCCGTCGAGCAGCGCCACCACGCTCTCGGCGATGGGCATCTCGACGCCCAGGTGCCGCGCACGCTGCACCACCGTGCGCGCGCAATAGACGCCCTCGGCCACGTGGCCCAGCGAGGCGACCGCCTGCGCCAGGGTTTGCCCTTGAGCGAGGAGCAGCCCGACCTTGCGGTTGCGCGAGAGATCGCCGGTGGCGGTCAGCACCAGGTCTCCGAGGCCCGAGAGCCCCATGAAGGTGTCGGCGCGTGCACCCAGGGCCAGGCCCAGGCGCGTCATCTCGGCCAGGCCGCGCGTGATCAGCGCGGCGCGCGCATTGAGCCCGAGGGCCAGACCGTCGGCCAGGCCGGTGGCGATGGCGAGCACGTTCTTGACGGCGCCGCCGACCTCGACACCCACGATGTCCTCGTTGGCGTAGACGCGCAGGCTGGGGCCGTGGAAGGCATCGACCAGCGCGTCGCGCAGGCCGGCGTGGGGACTGGCGGCGACCAGCGCCGTCGGCCGGCCTTGTGCGACCTCCTGCGCGAAGCTGGGGCCGCTGAGAACGCCTCCCACGAGGCCGGGCGCTACCTGGGCCTGGATCTCATGGGCCAGCAGGCCGTCGGCGCCGGCCAGGGCCGGCTCCACGCCCTTGCAAAGCCAGGTCACCGGGCATGCCGCATTGCGCAGGAGCAGGAGCTGTTCGCGCAACGCGGCCATGGGGGTGGCGACGATCACCAGCTCCGCATCGGCGACTGCGGCGAGCGCAGGGCCCCCGCGCACGACGAGTGCAGCCGGGAGCGCGATACCCGGCAGGTAGCGCGCGTTTTCACGCGCCGCCGTCATGGCTTGCACCTGGGCCGCGTCGCGTGCCCAGAGGCAGACCGCATGGCGGCCCGCCGCATTGACCGCCAGCGCCGTTCCCCAGGCGCCGGCGCCGAGCACGCAGATCTTCATCGGCGGCTGCGCAAATGGCGTGTGGGGCTTACTGCGTCACGATTGGCGAAGCCTGGCCGGCCGCCTGGGCCTGCTGCTGCTCGAACATGGCCTGGAAGTTGATCTCGGCCAGGTGCACCGGCGGGAAACCGCCACGCTGGATCACGTCGGCGACGTTGCCGCGCAGGTAGGGATAGACGATCTGCGGGCACGCGATGCCGAGGATCGGGCCCATCTGGTCTTCGGGAAGGTTGCGGATCTCGAAGATGCCGGCCTGCTTGGCTTCGACCAGGAACACGGTGCGGTCCTGGATCTTGGTCTGCACGGTGGCCGATACGGTGATCTCGAAGATGCCCTCGGCCACCGGCTGGGCGTCGACGCCCAGCTGGATGTCCACGGTGGGCTGCTCCTGCTCCAGCAGGATGGCCGGCGAGTTCGGCTGCTCGAGCGACAGGTCTTTCAGGTAGACGCGCTGGATCTGGAAGACGGGGTCTTGGGCTTGCTGGTCGGCCATGCTGGACTTTCGAAGGTCAAAACAACGCCCACCGGGGAGAGAAGTGTCCCGACGGCGGGCTGAAGCGTTTGGATGAATGAGGGAGAGGGGGCGATTATCGCCCCGCGGCATCAGGCGCCCTGCAACAACGGCACCAGGCCGCCGCGTCCGTCGAGCGCGATCAGGTCATCGCAGCCGCCCACATGGGTCTCGCCGATGAAGATCTGCGGGACGGTGCGCCGCCGGGTGATGTTCATCATCGTGATCCGCGCCTGCGGATCGCTGTCGATGCGGATTTCCTCGATCTGTTCGACGCCCTTGGCTTTGAGAATCTGCTTCGCTCGAATGCAATAAGGGCAAACGGCGGTGGTGTACATCTTGACGGCTTGCATCGTGCTCATGTCGGGGAGTTCAGGCCTTTTCAACCGGCAGGTTAGCCTCTTTCCAGGATTTCAGCCCACCGGCCACGGCTTGGGCTTGCTCGTAGCCCAGTTTCTTGGCCCTGCCGACCGCACGCTGGGCTCGCGCGCCATTGGCGCACACCAGCAGCAGCGGCACCGTCTTGTTCTTGACCGCGGCGGCGAGCTTCTCCTCGAGCTGGTTGAGGGGCACGTTCTTGGCGCCGATCATGTGGCCGGCGGCGAATTCCTCCGGCTCGCGCACATCGACCACCACGGCACGCTGGCGGTTGATCAGCTGCACCGCGCCCTGCGCCGTCAGTGATCCGGAATTGGCTCCGCGCAGCAGCGGCCAGGCCAGCATGCCGCCGGAGCTGAGCGCGATCAGGATCAGCATCCAGTTGTCGAGGATGAATTTCACGGTGTTCTCTTGAGTGGCAAATCGCGGATTTTAGAATGTCGGGTTTTGGCAAGCGTTCCCAAAGGCCTCCCCCATGCACAAACTGGTACTGATTCGCCATGGCGAGTCGACCTGGAATCTCGAAAACCGCTTCACCGGCTGGACCGACGTCGACCTGACGCCCCTCGGCGTCGAGCAGGCCAAACAGGCCGGCCGCCTTCTCAAGGCCGAGGGCTACGATTTCGACGTGGCCTACACCAGCGTGCTCAAGCGCGCCACCCGGACACTCTGGCACACGCTCGACGAGCTGGACCGCACCTGGCTCCCGGTGGTGCACTCGTGGCGACTCAACGAGCGCCATTACGGTGCGCTGCAGGGACTCAACAAGGCCGAGACCGCCAAGAAGTACGGCGACGAACAGGTGCTGATCTGGCGGCGCAGCTACAGCGTGCCGCCGCCGCCGCTCGAGCCCAATGACCCCCGCAGCGAGCGCGGTGATCCTCGCTACGTGAAGCTGGCGGCGGAGCAGGTGCCGCTGACCGAATGCCTCAAGGACACGGTGGCGCGCGTTCTGCCCTTCTGGAACGAATCGATGGCGCCGGCCATCCGCGCCGGACGGCGGCTGGTGGTGGCGGCGCACGGCAATTCGATTCGGGCGCTGGTCAAGTACCTGGACGGCATCTCGGACGACGACATCGTCGGCCTCAACATCCCGAACGGCATCCCTCTGGTCTATGAGCTCGACGACGAGCTCAAGCCGCTGCGGCACTACTATCTCGGCGACGCGGCCGCAGCCGAGAAAGCGGCCGCCGCCATCGCCGCACAAGGCAGGGCCTGAAGCCCAGAAAATTTGCCCCCGCGTCCTCGGGTACACGGAACAACGGCAGACAACCTCCTTCCAAGCTGTGTATATTCGTTTGACAGGCGACAAGGACATTTACATGGGCCAGAAACTCAAGATCACCGGCTGGGTCGCAGCCGGCGCCGTTGCCGGCGCGCTGACCACCGTCTCGTTGCAAACTGTTGCACGAGGTTCACTGGCTCCCCTCCCACTGGAAGAACTGCAGCAGCTCGCCGCCGTGTTCGGCATGGTGAAGAGCGACTACGTCGAGCCCGTCGACGAGAAGAAGCTCATCTCGGATGCGATCTCGGGCATGGTTGCCGGGCTCGATCCGCACTCGCAGTATTTCGACAAGAAGTCCTTCAAGGAATTTCGAGAGGGCACCACCGGCCGCTTCGTCGGCGTGGGCATCGAGATCTCGCAGGAAGACGGTCTGATCAAGGTGGTGTCGCCGATCGAAGGCTCGCCCGCCTTCCGTGCCGGCCTCAAGCCGAACGACATGATCACCCGCATCGACGACACGGCCGTGCGCGGGCTCTCGCTCAATGAAGCGGTCAAGCGCATGCGCGGGGAGGCCAACACCAAGGTGCTGTTGACGATCTTCCGCAAGGACGAGAACCGCACGTTCCCGGTGACCATCACGCGCGAGGAGATCCGCACGCAGTCGGTACGCGGCAAGGTGATGGAGCCGGGCTACGGCTGGATCCGCCTGTCGCAGTTCCAGGAGCGCACGGTCGACGACTTCGTCAAGAAGGTCGAGGAGATCTACAAGCAGGATCCCAACCTCAAGGGCCTGGTACTGGACCTGCGCAACGATCCGGGCGGCCTGCTCGACGCGGCAGTGGCCATCTCTGCCGCGTTCCTGCCCGAGAACGTCACGGTGGTATCGACCGACGGCCAACTCGCCGAGAGCAAGTCGGTCTACAAGGCCTCGCCTGAGTACTACCAGCGGCGCGCCGGCAGCGATCCGCTGCGCAACCTGCCCGCCGGGCTCAAGACGGTGCCGCTGGTGGTGCTGGTGAACGAAGGCTCGGCCTCCGCCAGCGAAATCGTGGCCGGGGCGCTGCAGGACCACAAGCGCGCCATCGTGATGGGCAGCCAGACCTTCGGCAAGGGCTCGGTGCAGACGGTGCGCCCGCTCGGCCCGGACACCGGCCTCAAGATCACGACGGCACGCTACTACACGCCGAGCGGCACTTCGATCCAGGCCAAGGGCATCGTCCCCAATGTGCTGGTCGACGAGAGCGCCGAGGGCAGCCCCTTTGCGGCGCTGCGCATGCGCGAGGCCGACCTCGAGAAGCACCTGGCGAGTGGCCAAGGCCCCGAGGCCAAGGACCCCGAGCGCGAGAAGGCCCGCGACGAAGCCCGCAAGCGCCTCGAGGAAGAAGCCAAGAAGCCGCCGCAGGACCGCAAGGTGCCCGAGTTCGGCAACGAGAAGGACTTCCCGCTGGTGCAGGCGCTGAACCGGCTCAAGGGCCAGCCCGTGCTGGTGAGCAAGACCCAGGTGATCGTCGAGAACAAGGAAGAGAAGAAGGAGAACTGATCCCGGCTCCCGTTCGGGAAGTTCGAGATCGGCCCGGGCGGCGCATGGAAGACCAGGACCTGCTGCGCTACTCGCGCCACATCCTTCTCGAGGAATTCGGCATCGATGGCCAGGCACGCGTCAGTGCCGGCCATGCGCTGCTGATCGGCGCCGGCGGGCTGGGCTCGCCGGTGGCGCTCTATCTCGCGGCGGCCGGCGTCGGCCATATCACGCTGGTCGACGATGACGAGGTCGACCTCACCAACCTGCAGCGACAAATCGCCCACAGCACCGCCCGCGTGGGCCGGGCCAAGGTCGAATCGGCGGCGGCAGCGATGCGCGACATCAACCCCGAGATCCATATCGAGACCCATGTGCAGCGCGCCGGCGAGGCGCTGCTGGACCGCCTGGTGGCCATGGCGGATGTGGTGGTTGACTGCAGTGACAACTTCGCTACGCGGCATGCGGTGAATCGCGCCTGCGTGGCGCACGCGAAGCCCCTGGTCGCCGGCGCGGCCATCCGATTCGACGGCCAGTTGAGCGTGTACGACACGCGCGATGCCGCCTCCCCCTGCTACGCCTGCCTGTTTCCGTCCGATGCCGACTTCGAGGAAACGCGCTGCGCCGTCCTCGGCGTGTTTGCGCCCGTGGTCGGCACCATCGGCACGCTGGAGGCCAACGAGGCCCTCAAACTCCTTGCCGGCATCGGCCCCTCGCTGGCGGGCAGCCTGCTGATGTTCGACGGCCGGCGCACGGCCTTCGATACCATGCGGGTGGCGCGCGATCCGGGCTGCAGCGTTTGCGGCCACCGCCCTGCTGCGGGCTGATCCCCCTCATCTGAGCCCCTGCTGCCTCCTGGACTTGGACGCATCGGGACTCGCCTCGTGCAGGGCCGGCCAACCGGGTCAAGGCGCTTTGGTCGATCGATCCGGCATGGCGGCGACGGAAGCGGGGGATATGAGGAAACACAGGGCCGTGGCACCGACGCCCGAGACGGCGGAGGCGGCTTCGGCCAGCTTCAGCTCGGCGCTCGCCGGCTCGCCCATTGCCACGACCGCGGCAGCGGCCAGCGTCAACAGGCCGATGGCCCCGTAGTTCCACATTATTTTCATCTCGGCACCTCGATGGCGGGAGTCGGAGCCATGGCGGGGAATCCGCAGTGGCTCCATGTAACCGAGCGTAGGGGGCACCGCTTGATGCCGGGGTCGGCGCCAGACAGCAGCCACTGTGAGGCGCCGCCTACGGGCAGTCAGACCACAAAGGTCGTAAGAACAAGCCTACAACTGCAACGCGGCGCACCGGGCATGATGCCGCCTGATCGTTCACGGGAGCATTTCCAGCAATAGCTTTCGTCGCGGTCATCCGCTAAGGTCGCGAAGTTTCCATTGCCCGGCAGAACGCGCGGTTCTCCATGGACCCCAGATTGAAAACCTACATCGTCGAAGACAACGTCACGATCCGCGAGAACCTCGTCGGCACTCTGGAAGAACTCACGTGCATCTCGGCCGTCGGCTTTGCTGAAACCGAGGCCGAGGCCGTCCACTGGCTCGCAGAGAACAGCGACCAGTGGGAACTGGCGATCGTCGACCTTTTCCTCAAACAGGGCAGCGGCCTCGGCGTGCTGCAGGCCGTCAGCACGCGCCGACCCGACCAGAAGATCGTGGTGCTCAGCAACTACGCGACGCCCGACATCCGCAAGCGCTGCGCCCAGTTCGGCGTGGATGCGGTCTTCGACAAGTCCAACGAAATCGACGCGCTGATCGACTTCTGCATCGAGCAATCCTCGACGCTGCGCCAGACCTCGGGCTCGAGCTGACGCCATCCACCCCCATCGCCGCGATGGCCCCTTTCATGCGGCGCCCTCGCCCCAGCAAGGGCGCCTCGCGCGGCTCAATCGATCAGCTTGTTCTTCAGCGCGTAGTACGTGAGGTCGCTGTTGGAGGAGAGATTCATCTTTTCCATCAGCCGCGTGCGGTAGGTGCTGACCGTCTTGACCGAGAGCGACAGGGTCTTGGCGATGTCCCCCGCCGTCTCGCCCTTGGCGAGCTTGAGGAAAACCTGGAACTCGCGTTCGGACAGCTGCTCATGCGGGGCTGCGTCGTCCTTGCGGTCGAGCTGCCGCGCCAGCAGCTCGGCCACGGCCGGCGTGATGTAGCGACGGCCCAGGGAAATGGTGCGGATCGCGTTCACGATTTCCATCGGATCGCATTCCTTGTTGAGATAGCCGCTCGCGCCCTGCCGGATGAGGTTCATCGCGTAGTGCTCTTCGGGGTAGCCGCTGAGGATGAGGATACCGACATCCGGCGCCTTGGCGCGGATCATCGCCAGTGCGTCGATGCCGCTTTGCCCCGGCATCGACAGATCCATCACCAGCACATCCAGCTCCGTGGTGCGCACCAGTTCGATGGCCTCGCGCCCACTGGCAGCCTCTCCCACCACACGCAGATCGACATGCTCAGAGAAGAACTGGCGCAGGCCGGAGCGCACGATGGCATGGTCATCCACAATTCCGATTTTGATCATCTGGTACCTTCTTTGTCGTGTCGCGGCCTTTTGCGTCGCAGCAAACTGCCCCCTGATTCACATCGATTATTCCTGAATTTGTACAGTTCGCGCCCCGCGGAGACCCCATGCGCTGGTTAGCTTTCCCCAAGATGGCCGCCGGCCTCGCACTTGCGATGCTGGCGGCGCTCGCGCTCGTTGGCATCAACGAGGCAGGCTACCGCCAGTCGACGCAAGCGCTGACCGAGGTCGGCGAGGCGCAGCGCATACGCCTCGCACTCAACCTGCTGCTGCAGAGCATCGTCGATGCCGAAACGGGGCAGCGCGGCTACCTGTTGACGGGAGAAGCCCGCTATCGCGAACCCTACGACAGCGCGGTCAAGAAAGTCGATGGCCAGTTGGCCGCCCTGCAGACGCTGTACGCCAGCCGCCCTGCCGAGGCTGCGCGCCTGGCCCAGCTCGCCAAGCACGTCTCGCGCAAGCTGGCCGAGATCGACATGAGCGTGCGCCTGCGCCAGGAAGGCAACGACGACGCCTGGAAGTTCGTGATCACCACCGATGTCGGCCGCGAGGAGATGGAAGCGATCCGCCAACAGGCCGGCGAGCTGATCTCGCTCAGCAACGAAGCCTTGATGCGAGGGCAGGCGCAGATCTCGAAATCGCTGCGCTTCGCCCGCCTCGGCATCGGGCTGGTGGCACTGGCTGGACTGGCCGCCTTCTATCTCTACCTGCGGCAGACGCATGCGCTGCGATCGGCCGGCGAGCGCCAGCAGGAGGCCCTGCAGCGGGAGCGCAACGCGCTGGAGAAGGAAGTGCGGGAGCGGACCGCGACGCTGGCCGAGCTCGCCACCCACTTGCAGGAGGTGCGCGAGAGCGAGCGCGGCTTCCTGGCCCGCGAGCTGCATGACGAGCTGGGCTCGCTGCTGACCGCCGCCAAGCTCGATGTCGCGCGGCTGAAGTCGCGCCTGGTCGATTCCCCGGACGCCATACAGCGACTGCAACACCTGAACGAACTGCTCAACAGCGGCATCGCGCTCAAGCGCCGCATCATCGAGGACCTGAGGCCGTCTTCGCTCTCCAACCTGGGGCTCATCGCCTCGCTGGAGATCCTGGGCCGCGAGTTCGCCGAGCGCTCCGGCGTCGAGATCGAAATGGTGCTGGAACCGGTCACGCTCGACGAGGCCAACGAGCTCACCGTCTATCGCATGGTCCAGGAGAGCCTGACCAACATCGGCAAGTACGCGCAGGCGACCGAGGCCAGCATCGTGATGAAGAACTACGGCAACCACGTGGTGGTGGAAGTCAGCGACAACGGCAAGGGTTTCGATGTCCAGGCCATGCGCGTCTCCTCCCATGGCCTGGCAGGCATGCGGCACCGGGTGGAGACCGCCAAGGGCAAGCTGACCATCTCGTCGGCGCCTGGCGAAGGCACGCGCCTGAGCGCCAGCCTGCCCGCCTCCGCAGTCTCGCCGGTCGCCTCGGCGCCCGCGAGACAACGGGCCTGAGCGAAGGGCCCGCCCAGGGGCCGACCGCGATTCGGCCCTCTCCTACGCCCCCAGACCTCGGCTGCTGACAGGGGCGCGCAGGGCGCTCAACTAATGTGCACCCCATGCTCTTCGCGCCGAGCGCAGGGCAGCGATCCTCAGCCTCGAGGCACGCTCGAAAAGGAGTTCAACATGTTGTACTACGCAGTCGTGTTCCTGGTCATCGCCCTGATCGCCGCTGTCTTCGGCTTCGGCGGCATCGCGGCCAGCGCCGTGGGCATCGCGAAGATTCTCTTCGTCATCTTCATCGTGCTGGCGCTCGCCAGTTTCATCGCGGGCTTGATGCGACGATGACAGCCTCGTTACGATGAGCGGGCCCTCGCACCATTTCTTCCGGAAGGACTTTTTTCATGAGCACGATCAAGACTCCATCGCAGCTGGCTGAAGACGCACGCCAGACGGCCAGCGATGCCATCGACAGCACCCGCGCCTATGCGCAGAACGCGGTGAACGCCGCCGGCGAGAAGGTTCGCGACCTGCGCCGCGAGGCCGAGCCCACCGTCGAACAGCTGGCGGCCCGCGTGCAGCAGGCGGTGCAGCGAGGGCTGGACGCCGCCTCGACGACCAGCGCCCGTGCCCAGCGCCGCCTGGAGCAGGCGGCCGACGTGACCGGCCGGTACATCGCGGACCAGCCGGTGCGCTCAGTGCTCATCGCCGCAGCGGCCGGCGCGGCCATCACCGCGCTGATCGTGCTGGCCAGCCGCCGCAGCCGGGACGACTATTGATCTGAAGCCGCCCCGTCCCGGTCGCCGCCTGCAGCACCATGCTTCATCCCATTTTTTACACGGTGCTCAGGCATCCGGAACTGATCGCCGAACATGCCTCGAACTATGCGGCACTGATCAGGCTCGAGACGGCGGAGGCCAGCAAGGGGCTCGTGGCACGCCTCATCGCAGGCGTGCTCGCCGCGGTGAGTGCAATGCTGGCTCTCGGCCTGACCGGCACGGCCGTCATGCTGGGCACGCTGCAGGGCAGTTTTCATTGGGTGCTGGTCGCTGTTCCCGGCGTTTCGGCAGTTATCGCGCTGATCGCCGGCTATGTGGCAGCGCGACCCGTCGAATTTCACGGTTTCAACGAGTTGCGCGCGCAGGTGGATGCCGACATCGATGCGCTCCATGCGGCAGGAGAAGCCCGTGGACATTGAATCCCGAGGCCTCACGCCTCAGCAGCGGCTCGCCGTCTCGCGCCGCGCACTGGTCGCGCAGTTGCAGGGCCGCGAGCATCCGCACGATGCCGCGGGGCCTTTCGAGGCATCGGAGCCGGAGCCACAGAGTGCACGGCGCGAAACGGTCCTCGACCGCATCGCCTGGGTGGCAGTGGCGCGCCGCGTGGCGCAGCGCTGGTGGCGGCGGCATCCGGCCAACGCGGCAGGGCAGCTGGCCCGGCCACTGATCGAACGCTATGCGCGCGAACGGCCGGCGCAGCTGATGGTCGCGGCGGCCGGGGCCGGAGCGCTGATCGTGCTGATCAGGCCCTGGCGCCTGCTGTCCATCACGGCCGTGCTCGCCGCGGTGCTCAAGACCTCCGACGTGGCCGATCTCGTGACCACGCTGATGCACAAGAACCAGGACAGTCCCCCTTGAAAGGATCCCCCATGACGAATGCAACAGCCGAAATGCCCCAACGCCTGATGCTGGACCAGGCCAAGATCGATGCCGCGGCCTCCCAAGACCTGAGCGACGGCGCAGTAACGCCGGGCTATGGGCCTTGGCGAGACGACATCGTCAAGCTGCTCAACGATGCGCTCGCCACCGAACTGGTCTGCGTTCTTCGCTACAAGCGCCACTACTTCACCGCCAGCGGAGAGGCCTCGCCGGCGATCGCCGACGAATTCCTGGTGCACGCCAACGAGGAGTCCGCCCATGCGGACAAGATCGCCGAGCGCATCGTGCAGCTGGGCGGCGACCCGGACTTCAATCCGCAGACGCTGCTCGAGCGCAGCCACGCCGATTACAACGAGGCCAAGGATCTGCAGGCCATGGTGCGCGCCAACCTGGTGGCCGAACGCATTGCGATCGAGAGCTACCGCCAGATGATTTCGCTCATCGGCGACAAGGACCCCACCACCCGGCGCATGCTGGAAGAGATCCTGACGGACGAGGAAGAGCACGCCGACGAGCTGAAGGACTGGCTCGGCCACTGACACGGCGTGGGCTCCGCGCCCATAAAAGCCCGGCGAGTGCGCCGGGCTTTTTTTTGCGGGACGCCGACGTGTTGCGCTCGCATCGCCCGGCGCGCATCCGCGCATCGGCGAAGCCTTGCTCTGCCGCAGAAAACATCAGGCCGTGACGATCCAGCCTTCCAGCGGGTCCATCGCCTCGGGCAGCCCATAACCCGGACCTGCGCTCGTGCAGCGGGCCGCGCCCCAGGCGGCCTGGACCAGGCAGAGCGCCGCATCCAGGCAGTCGCCACGCGCATCCGCCACCAGCAGTTCGCGCTGGGCATCGTCGAGCGCCAGCCTGAGGCCCAGCCGCGTGGCACCGCCGTCGAGTGCGGCCAGCAGCTCGGCACGCGCCTCGCGCCGCGGTGTCGTCTGAAGCGCCGCCTCGTCGCTCTTGTAGCTGCGACGTCCGATCAACTCGCGCGCCAGCAAGCCCGGATAGCCTTCCAGCGCAATTCGGGTCGCAGCGCCCGGCAGATGGAGCCCAGGGAACGCCGCACCGGCCTTCAGCAAGCGCGGAACACCCGCATGCAGCATGAGCGCCACCGGCGGATTGACCCATTTCATCGAGGGGCTGGACCCGGCCGGCGCGTCGGTGGCGCGGTGGGCGAATTTCCCACCGATCGGTCGCGCAGCGCAGAAGGCGGCGAAAGTCTCGCGGATCACGGCGCGATCGAGGCCGGCATAGTGCGCGATCAGCGGCAGCCACTCCATCGGCCAGCCGAGATGCGCGACCAGCTCACGCGGCAAGCCGAAAGGAAAGTCGAAGGCGCCGACCCAGGCGGGCTGCTCGGCCAGCCACTCGCGCCAGACTTCCAGCGAGGGAAAGCGCTCGAGCCTGCGCAGCGCGACGCCGCCAGGCACTGCATGGCCGAGGGCCATCACGATGGGCTTGCGCGCACTGGGCGCGCTGGAGAAATCGCAGCCCAGCAGCAGCGGCGGGTGCACCGCGGAAGGCTTCAGTGGCGGCCGACGATGGCGGCGGTCGCCATCAGCTCTTCCAGCAGCGCCAGGGAGACCTTGCCCGAGACCGAATAGGGATCGAGCTCCGGCTTCTCCGAGTACTTGAGCAGGGTCGAGACGTTGAGCTTGGACAGGTTGACCTGCCCCATCGTCCAGCCGCCGAAGCGGCGCTCCGAGATTTCCTCGTAGTGCAGCAGCACCACGTCCTTGTGCCGCGGGTCCCTCTGGATATGGCCGTAGAGCTCGCTGATCGCGTTCCGGCCGCCCTCGATGGCCTGGAGAAACACACCGGCGCCATAGCAAAGGATGCCGGTGATGCCGCAGGCGGTGTTGTGCGAGCGCGATTGCGTGAGGATCGCCTCGACCGCCCCGGGACTGGTATCGACGGCGCGGCTGACATAAAGCAGGCGTACGAGCATGGCAGTCAGCTCCGGCGCGGGATCAGCGCGAGGAATTCGCGCCGCAGGTTGGAATCCTTGAGGAAGACGCCGCGCATCACGGAGTTGATCATCTTGCTGTCCATCTCCTTGACGCCGCGCCACTGCATGCAGAAATGCTCCGCCTCGACCACCAGCGCCAAGCCATCAGGCTGGGTGCGCTCCTGAATCAGGTCGGCCAGCTGCACCACGGCTTCTTCCTGGATCTGCGGACGGCTCATCACCCACTCCGCCAGCCGTGCGTACTTGGACAAACCGATCACATTGGTCTTCTCGTTGGGCATGACGCCGATCCAGAGCTTGCCGATGATCGGACAGAAGTGATGCGAGCAGGCGCTGCGCACCGTGATGGGCCCGACGATCATGAGCTCGTTCAGGTGCTCGGCATTCGGGAATTCGGTGAGAGACGGCTGGGCCACGTAGCGGCCCTTGAACACCTCATTCAGGTACATCTTGGCGACGCGGCGCGCGGTGTTCTCGGTGTTGTGGTCGTTGTCGAGATCGATCACCAAGGCCTCGAGCACATGCTTCATCTTGTGCTCGACCTCGTCGAGCAGGCCTTCGAGCTCGCCGGGCTCGATGAACTCGGCGATGTTGTCGTTGGCATTGAAGCGCCTGCGCGCAGCGAGCAGGCGCTCGCGGATCTTCACGGAGACGGGCGTGCCCTCATTCTCGTTATCCGGCTGGGGGGGCTCGGCGGTGTCGATTTTCCTAAGCATCAGCGCATCCTAACAGCGATTGAACAGCAGGCGGATACCCCTGCGAAGCGCTTGCCGCCTGAGCGAAAAGCTATTGTTTTGATAGCACGAAGTCCGCCACCAGCGGCAGGTGGTCGGACATGCGGGCCCAGATCGGGCCGCGCGGCACAGTGGTGGCGACCACTTCGACCTGACGGCCGTAGATGAAGTCGAGCTGCGTGACCGGCAGGCGCGACGGATAGGTGAGCGTGCGCGCTCCGCGCAGATCGCTGGTGTCGCGCAGACCCATGGCGTTCATCGCGTAACGCATGCGAGCGCCCCAGTCGTTGAAGTCGCCGGCCACCACCAGCGCTTCGCTCGACGGGATCTCGCGCTCGATGAACTCGCGCAGCAGTGCGACCTGGCGCATGCGGCTGCCCCGGATCAGCCCCAGGTGCACCACGATGGCGTGCACGGGCCGGCCTTCGACCTCGATCGCCACGTGCAGCAGGCCGCGCTGCTCGAAGCGGTGATCCGAGATGTCCTGGTGGGTCTTGCGCAACACCGGCCAGCGGGTCAGCAGCGCGTTGCCATGCTCGCCATGGCGCGTGATGGCATTGGTCTCGTAGACGGCGGTGTAGCCCTCGGGAGCGAGGAAGTCGGCCTGGGGCAGCTCGGGCCAGTGCCTGAATCGGGCGGCGGCCTGGCGATTCATCTTGCGCACTTCCTGCAGGCAGACGATGTCGGCGTCGAGCTGCTCGATGGCGTGGCCCAGGTTGTGGATCTCGAGCCGCCGCGTCGGCCCAATGCCTTGCACCCCCTTGTGGATGTTGTAGGTGGCGACCCGGAAGGTGCTGCTCGGCGCGTTCATTTCACAAATTTTGGCAGCAGCAAGATCGCTTCTGCATTCGAAGGGGAAAAGCAGGCGTCCGCGGCCTCTTGGTAGGGCAGCCAGCGCCAGTCCGTGTGCTCGCGCGGGTCGAGCCGCGGGGTCAGGCGCTCGGGCACGCACAGGCCGAAAAGGTGCTCGGTGTTGTGGGTGACGCCCGGCGCGTAGCGGGACCGCCACCGCGGGTAGATTTCGTACACGTTCTGCAGGTGCCAATCCTGCAAGTGGCAGGCCAGTGCACTGCCCTCGCGGCAATCGATGCCGGTTTCCTCGGCGACCTCGCGCACGGCGGTCAGCGCCAGCGGCTCGTCGACGTCATCCTTGCTGCCGGTGACGGACTGCCAGAAATTCTCGGCGTCGGCACGCCGGATCAGCAACACCTCGAGGGCCGGCGTATGGATCACGACCAACACCGATTCGGGGATCTTCCAGGGCCGCCCGCTCATGCCTGCGTCCCTGGCAGTTCAAGCTGCCGAGATCGGATTGCGCAAGCGGATATGCAGCTCGCGCAGCTGCTTCTCGTCGACGGGGCTCGGCGCCTGCGTCAGCAGGTCCTGGGCGCGCTGGGTCTTGGGGAAGGCGATCACGTCGCGGATCGATTCGGCACCGGTCATCAGCATCACGAGCCGGTCCAGGCCGATGGCAATGCCGCCGTGCGGCGGCGCGCCGTACTGCAGCGCGTCCAGCAGGAAACCGAACTTGGTCTGCGCATCCTCGGGGCTGATCTTGAGGGCGCGGAACACCTTGCTCTGCACCTCTTCACGGTGGATACGCACCGAACCGCCGCCCATCTCGATGCCGTTGAGCACCATGTCGTAAGCCTTGGCGATGCATTTCTCGGGCGCGGTGTCCATGAGGTCCTCATGGCCGTCCTTGGGGGAGGTGAAGGGATGATGCACCGCCGACCAGCGCTGGCCTTCCTCGTCGAATTCGAACATCGGGAAGTCGACCACCCACAACGGCGCCCAGCGATCCTCGAACAGCCCGTTCTTGCGGCCGAAGGCGCTGTGGCCGATCTTGACGCGCAACGCGCCGATGGCGTCGTTGACGATCTTCTCCTTGTCGGCGCCGAAGAACAGGATGTCGCCGTTGCGCGCGCCGGTGCGCGCGATGATCTCGGCCAGCGAGGCGTCGTTGAGGTTCTTGACGATCGGGCTCTGCAGGCCATCGCGCCCCTGCGCGGCATCGTTGACCTTGATGTAGGCCAGGCCCTTGGCGCCGTAGATCTTGACGAACTCCGTATAGGCGTCGATGTCGCTGCGCGACAGGCCGCCCTCGGCGCCGCCGCCCGGCACGCGCAGCGCCACCACGCGGCCGCCCGTCATGCCTGCCGCCTGCGCGAACACCTTGAACTCGACGTTGCGCATCACGTCGGTCAGCTCGGTGAACTCCATCTTCACGCGCAGGTCGGGCTTGTCGGAGCCGTATTTGAACATCGCATCCGCATAGCTCATGACCGGGAAGGGCGGCAGCTCGACCTGTGCCGCGCCGCGGAACACCTTGCGGATCATGCCTTCGAACATCTCGCGGATCTCCTCCTCGGCCATGAAGGAGGTCTCGATGTCGATCTGCGTGAACTCGGGCTGGCGGTCGGCGCGCAGGTCTTCGTCGCGGAAGCATTTGACGATCTGGTAGTAGCGGTCGTAGCCGGCCACCATCAGGAGCTGCTTGAACAGCTGCGGCGACTGCGGCAGCGCGAAGAAGCTGCCGTCATGCACGCGGCTGGGCACCAGGTAGTCGCGCGCGCCCTCGGGCGTGGACTTGCCGAGCATCGGTGTCTCGATGTCGATGAAGCCGTTCGCGTCGAGGAACTTGCGCACCTCCATCGTGACCTTGTAGCGCAGCATCATGTTGCGCTGCATCGCCGGGCGGCGCAGATCCAGCACGCGGTGCGTGAGCCGGGTGGTCTCCGACAGGTTGTCGTCGTCGAGCTGGAAGGGGGGCGTCACCGACGGATTGATCACCTTCAGTTCGTGGCTGAGGACTTCGATCTTCCCGCTCTTGAGGTTCTCGTTGACTGTGCCCTCGGGCCGCGCGCGCACCAGGCCGGTGACCTGCACGCAGAATTCGTTGCGCAGGCCCTCGGCCGTCGCGAAGGTGGCGGCGCGGTCGGGGTCGCACACCACCTGGACGTAGCCCTCGCGATCGCGCAGGTCGATGAAGATCACGCCCCCGTGGTCGCGGCGGCGGTTGACCCAGCCGGAGAGGGTGACGGTTTGGCCCAGCAGGGCTTCGGTGACGAGACCGCAATAGTGAGTACGCATGGCCATGGTGGATTCCGGCGCCTTCGGGGCGCGTGTTTATCTGTTCGCGATGGTCGCGGGGCCGCCGGGAACGACCACGCCCATCGACACGATGTACTTGAGCGCGTCGTCCACGCTCATCCTGAGTTCGATGCAGTCGCTGCGCCTGAGCATCACGAAGTAGCCGCCCGTGGGATTGGGCGTGGTGGGCACGTAGACGCTGAGATAGTCGCCGCCGCCCAGTTCAGAGAGCACCTCGCCGCCGGGAGCGCCGGTCACGAAGGCGATGGTCCAGACGCCGTCGCGCGGCCACTGGACCAGCACCGCGGTGCGAAAGGCATTGCCGTTCTCGGAGAACAGCGTGTCCGACACCTGCTTGACGCTGGAATAGATCGAGCGCACCACCGGGATGCGGCGCACCACCGCATCGCCCCAGCCCAGCAGCCGCTTGCCGATGAAGTTGCTGGCGGTCGCGCCGACGACCAGCAGGATCGCCAGCGTCAGCAGCACGCCTAGGCCGCGCACCTTGTGCGCGTAGAGCCATTGCTGCCAGGCCTCAGGCAGCAGCCACAGCGTCTGGTCCAGTGTGCCGATGATCCAGTTCAGTACGCCCAGCGTGATGGCCAGCGGCACGATGACCAGCAGGCCGGACAGCAACCATTTGCGCAGGGCGAGCATGGGAAAGGGTATCGCTCAGTCGCTCTTGGGGGCAGCCGGCGCGGGCGCCTGGGCCGGCGCGGGGGATGCGGCCGCTGCCGGCGCATCCGTGGTGCCGGTCGAGGCGGCGGCGCCTTCGGCCGGCGCCGCGGTCGCCGTGTCGGCACTGCCCTTCTCGGCCCCCTTCTCGCCTGCCTTCTTGCCCCCGCCGTCCCGGAAATCGGTCACGTACCAGCCCGAGCCTTTCAGCTGAAACCCGGCGGCAGTGACCTGTTTGCTGAACGTGCCGGCGCCGCACTGCGGGCAGTCGGTCAGCGGCGCATCGGACAGTTTTTGCAGAACGTCCTTGGCAAAGCCGCAGGCGCTGCACTTGTAGGCGTAGATTGGCATGTGGAGGAGAGAGGGAAAAAGCTGCTGGCGGCCGCTCGCAAAGCCTTTGATTATAGGTTGGCCCTCCCACCCTTCGCACCTCCGCGACCGGCTCCAGCGGCGTACTTCACACCTTTCAGACAGGATCGACCGCCAGCGACCGGTGCGGCGTGCGCCGGTTGGCCACCCACTGCGGCGCCAGCGAGCCCGCGAACATGCCCGCGAAGGAGGCCAGCACGCCGGCCAGCTGCGCCGGGAACTGCTCGCCCCATGGCATCGCCAGGAACAGCAGCCAAACCCCGATGCCGAGCACCACGGACGCCACCGCGCCTTGCGTGGTGGCCCGTGGCCAGTACAAGCCGCAGACCAGCGGCACGAAGGCGCCCACCAGCGGCACCTGGTAGGCGCCGGAGACCAGCTCGTAGATCGACGTGCCCTGCATGCGGATCGCGTAGGCGAGCACGGCGGCGCTGAACAGCAGCACGGTGATTCGCATGGTTCGCAGGTTCTCGCGATCGCTGCCGGCCGGGCGGAACTGGCGCCAAATGTTCTCCGTGAAGGTGACGCTGGGCGCCAGCAGCGTGGCCGAGGCGGTGGACTTGATGGCCGACAGCAGCGCACCGAAGAAGAACACCTGCATGACGAAGGGCATCTTCTCCAGCACCAGCGTCGGCAGCACCTTCTGCGGATCTTCCTTGAGCAGCGTGGCGGTCTGCTCCGGCATGATGAGCAGCGCGCTGGCCACCAGGAACATGGGCACGAAGGCAAACAGGATATAGCAGATGCCGCCGATCACCGGCCCGCGGGTCGCGGCCTTGACGCTGTCGGCAGACATCACGCGCTGGAACACGTCCTGCTGCGGGATCGAGCCGAGCATCATGGTGATGGCCGCGGCGAAGAAGAAGATGATGTCCTTGAAGGTCGGCTCGGGCCAGAACCTGAACAGGTCCTTGCTGGCCACGAGCGTGATCACCTTGTCGGCGCCGCCGGCCATGTTGCCGGCGAACATCGCGATCACCGCGAGGCCCGCCACCAGAATGATCATCTGGATGAAGTCCGTCACCGCCACCGACCACATGCCCCCGAACAGCGTGTAGGCCAGGATCGAGGCCACGCCGATCGTCATGCCGACCGGGATGCTGATGACGCCGCCCGACAGCAGGTTGAACACCAGCCCCAGCGCCGTGACCTGCGCCGAGACCCAGCCCAGGTAGCTCAGCATGATGATCAGCGAGCAGGCGATCTCGATGGTGCGGCCGAAGCGCTCCCGGTAGTAATCGCTGATGGTCAGCAGCGTCATCCGGTAGAGCTTGCCGGCGAAGAACAAGCCGACCAGGATGAGGCAGGTGCCGGCGCCGAAGGGGTCTTCGACGACGCCGTTCAGGCCGCCCCCGATGAACTTGGCCGGGATGCCCAGCACGGTCTCGGAGCCGAACCAGGTGGCGAAGGTGGTGGTCACGATCATGTAGAGCGGCAGGTGCCGCCCCGCGATGGCGAAGTCGGTGGTGTTCTTCACGCGCTTGGCCGCATAGAGGCCGATGGCGATCGTGACGAGCAGATAGACGATGACCAGGGTCAGCAACACGGAAGAGTCCTCCTATTCAGAACAGACGCACCCGCACCAGCAGCTGCATCGCGATCAATCCCAATACAAAACCTATGCCACCGTAGATGATGGCCTGCAGGAGCCGGTTGGTCCGCTTCTGGGCGGCCAGCAGCTCCAGCATTTCACGGCGGTGGTCGGCCGGCCGATTTTCGAGAAAGTCGTGCATGAGGCGCGGCAGCTGAGGCAGCAGCTTGGCGTAGCGCGGCGCCTCGGCGCGCAGTTGCTCCAGCAGCTTGCGCGGGCCGATCTGGTCGCTCATCCACTTCTCCAGGAAAGGCTTGGCGGTGTGCCAGAGATCCAGCTCCGGGTCGAGCTGGCGGCCCAGCCCCTCGATGTTGAGCAGGGTCTTCTGCAGCAGCACCAGCTGCGGTTGGATCTCGACGTGGAAGCGGCGCGAGGTCTGGAACAGGCGCATCAGTACCATGCCCAGCGAGATCTCCTTGAGCGGGCGGTCGAAGTAGGGCTCGCAGACGGTGCGGATGGCGGCCTCGAGCTCGTCGATCCGCGTGCCTTCAGGCACCCAGCCGCTTTCCAGGTGCAGCTCGGCCACCCGCTTGTAGTCGCGCCGGAAGAAGGCGGCGAAGTTCTGCGCCAGGTACTCCTTGTCGGACTCGGTCAGCGTGCCGATGATGCCGAAGTCCAGCGAGATGTAGCGTCCGAAGGTGGCCGGGTCGAGGCTGATCTGGATGTTGCCCGGGTGCATGTCGGCGTGGAAGAAGCCGTCGCGGAACACCTGCGTAAAGAAGATGGTGACGCCGTCGCGCGCCAGCTTGGGGATGTCGACGCCGGCGGCGCGCAGACGGTCCAGCTGGGCGATCGGTACGCCCTTCATGCGCTCCATCACGATCACCTCGCCATGGCAGAAGTCCCAGAACATCTCGGGGATCAGCACCAGGTCGAGCTTGGTCATGTTGCGTCGCAGCTGCGCTGCGTTGGCAGCCTCGCGCACAAGGTCGAGCTCGTCGTGCAGGTACTTGTCGAACTCGGCCACCACCTCGCGCGGCTTGAGGCGCTTGGCATCGCTCGACAGGTTCTCGACCCAGGCGGCCATCATGGCCATCAGCTCCAGGTCCTTCTCGATCACGCCGCGCATGCCGGGCCGCAGCACCTTGACCGCCACTTCGCGCACCAGGCCGCCGGGCTCGCGCAGGGTCGCGAAGTGCACCTGCGCGATCGAGGCGCTGGCCACCGGCGTCTCGTCGAACTCGACGAAGACCTCGCCCACCGGCCGGCGGAAGGCCCGCTCGATGGTCGCGATCGCAATCTTGGAGTCGAAGGGCGGCACGCGGTCCTGCAGCCAGGCCAGCTCGTCGGCGATGTCGGCCGGCAGCAGGTCGCGCCGCGTCGACAGCACCTGGCCGAACTTGACGAAGATCGGCCCGAGACTTTCCAGTGCCTCGCGCAGGCGCTGGCCACGGGGTGCATCGAGCTTGCGGCCGAAGGACACGACGCGCGCCAACATGCGCAGCCCCGGCTTCTGGAAGCTGGAGAGCACGAGCTCGTCGAGCCCGTAGCGCAGCGCGACCAGGACGATGAAGATGCCGCGGTAGAAGCGCCTCATTCGTCGCCTGCGGAGCCGGCGGGCTTGCCGCCGCGCTCACCGACGAACTGCCGCAGTCCCTCCACCACGCGCCGTGCGCCGGTCGCGACGGTGTGCGCCGGCACGTCGCCGATCAGCCGCGCGAGGTCGTCCTCCACATCCCAGCGCACATGATCGACCAGCCAGTTGACCTCGGCCGCCAGCTGCACGTCGCCCTCGATGCGCACTGCCGGCTTCTCGCCGCGGACGGCAGCCCGCGCCAGGCCGAAAGGCGAGGTCTCGGCGAGCACGAGCATGAGCTCGGGGGCCACGCCCTCGGGCGCCAGGTCGAGCAGGCCGGCAGGCGTGGCGACGACTCTCATGGTCACGAAGCGCCATTCGAACTCCACCACCCTGCCCTGCTGGCGCGCCAGGCGCTGCTGGGCCTCGGGCTCCTGCTGCAGCACGTGGTTGAGGAAGAGCACGGCGCGATGCTGGACCTCGTGAATCACCCAGTCCGGCGGCTGCAGCCGGCTGCCGACGCGGTTGATGAAATCGTCGAGAAAAGAAAAAGGGGACGATGGTGTAACCATGTCCCCATTATCCCGGTCTTGCGACCGGCTTCGAAGCGTCCCGGACCTTACTGCAGGGCTTGCACACCGGCCACCAGCCAGCCGCTCGAGCCGCTCGCGGGCTTGGTCATGTTCCAGACCTCACGGAAGGGGCTGGGCCCCGAAGACAGGTCCTCGCGGATCATGCCGGAGAACTCCACGCTCGCCAGGTAGGCATCGGGCAACTCCTCGATGCCCAGGAGCTTGGCGTCCAGCATCACGACTTCGGTCTTGTTGGGCTGGCCGCCGGTGTGGTCCTCGCGCTCGGCCAGCTGCTGGCGGATCTCGCCGACCATGCCGTCGGTCATCATCGATCGCAGGGTGTTGATGTCGGCACGGTCCCAGGCGTCCTGCAGGGTCACGAAGTTGCGCTTGGCCGCGGAGAGGAAGCCATCGACGTCGAAGCCGGCCGGGATGCCCCATGACTGCGCGCCGCTCAATGCCGAGCCGATCAGGCTGCCGCCGCTGGCCGCTGCCGCGCCCGCCATCGACGAGCCGCCGGCGTGGTGCTCGAGTTGCGCCGGGCTGGCATCGAAGGCAGCGGTGTTGCGCTCCCAGGGACGGGCCGAGGCGTCGTTGCCGACATTGTTCGGGCTGTACTGCACGGGCGAAGCGGCGTTGGCAGGACCGCCCGCGCCCTGGAAGGCCAGGCCGCCGCTGCGCTGAGCGCCGTTGGCGCGCGAACGAGCCGCGAAGATGCGCCACACCACGACCGCTGCAACCGCCAGGAGGGCGATCAACAGGATGTTGCCGAAGGCCGCGCCCAGGCCGAGCGAATGAGCGAGCCAGGCCAGGCCCAGGCCTGCGGCCAGGCCGCCGAGCATCGCGCCCCAGGGCCGCTTGGGCGCTGCGGGCGCAGCCGCCGGCGTTGCTGCGGTCGCGGGCTTCGCCGCCGTGCTGTTCACGTTGCTCTGCGCGGGCGTGCCGGGTGCGGCCGGCGCGGTGGGCGTCGCCTCGCGCTGCGTCACGTTGCTCGACTGCTTGCCGATGGACTTCCCGCCAGCCAGGCGGCGCGCGTCGGCATTCATGCTTCCGACAGCAAGCGCGCATACCAGCAGGACGGACAACAAACTTTTCATGACGTCTCCTCTAACGGCAAAGAAATCTCTCGCAACTCTTCTGATCATCAGCACTTGATTCCAACATGCAGGGCGACGACGCCACCGGTCATGTTGTGATAGTCCACATGTCCGAAACCGCCCTCTTTCATGAGGGTCTTGAGCTCCTCCTGCGAGGGGTGCATCCGTATCGATTCGGCCAGGTAGCGATAGCTCGCATCGTCGCCTGCCACTGCCTTGCCCAGGCGCGGCAGCACGCTGAAGGAGTACCAGTCGTAGATCTTCGACAGCGGCTTGGCGACCTTCGAGAACTCGAGCACCAGCAGCTTGCCGCGCGGCTTGAGCACGCGGTTCATCTCCTTGAGCGCCAGGTCCTTGTGCGTCATGTTGCGCAGGCCGAAGGCGACGCTCACGAGGTCGAAATGGTTGTCGGGGAAGGGGAGCTTCTCGGCATCGCAGACCACCGTCGGCAGCGCGACGCCGGCATCGAGCAGCCGGTCGCGGCCGGTGCGCAGCATGGCCTCGTTGATGTCGGTGTGGATCACTTCGCCGCTGGCGCCGACCTTCTTCGCGAAAGCGAGGGCGAGGTCCCCCGTGCCGCCCGCGATGTCGAGCACCTTCGAGCCCTCGCCCACGTTGGCGACCATCACGGTGTAGGCCTTCCAGGCCCGGTGCAGCCCGCCCGACATCAGGTCGTTCATCAGGTCGTAGCGATTGGCGACCGAGTCGAACACGCCGCGCACGCGCCGCGCCTTGTCGCCTTCCTCGACCGTCTCGAAACCGAAATGGGTGCTGCTCATGCGTCCGATGTTAGGTCGGAAGCGTTCATGTCAAGCCGACGACCCCGCAAGGACGCCGGGCATTCGTTGCTTTTGCGGCCAGGGGCTCGGTGTCAGTGGCTGCCGCAGGCGTGGCCACCCTTTGCGGCCATCGGCGTGTCGCGGTCGACACCGGCGGCGGCAAGGCGCCGCTCGTACTCGGCCCACAGTTCGTCCTGCTTCGCGCCCAGCTCGTACAGAAGATCCCACGAGTAGATGCCGGTGTCGTGGCCGTCGGAGAAGCTGGGCTGCACCGCGTAGTTGCCGACCGGCTGCAGGTCCAGCAACTCGACCTGGCGCTTGCCGGTCTGCAGCACTTCCTGGCCGGGCCCATGCCCCTGCACCTCGGCCGACGGCGAATAGATCCGCATCAGCTCGAAGGGGATGCGAAAGCTGGCGCCATCGGAAAAGCTCACCTCCAGCACGCGTGACTGGCTGTGCACGGTGATCGACTGGGGCGTCGGCGCGCCCGTTTGCAAACCTGCCATCAGGAACTCCTATCGGGTTGCCAGGCGCTCGGCCATGGTCTGCTCCAGCGCCGGCAATCGACGCTCGATGGCCGCTTCGCGCTTGGGCTCGCGTTCACGCTGTACCTCGGCCCAGACCGAGCCCGGGAAGCGGGGATCCCAGTCGAAGCGCGCGATCACGTGCCAGTGCAAGTGCGGCACCATGTTGCCCAGCGCCGCGATGTTGATCTTGGTCGGTGCCAGTGCCTCGCGCAAGCATTGCTCCACGGCCACGACCGCGTCCATGCACAGTCGCCGATCTTCCGGCGCGAGATCGGACCACTCGGCCACATGATCTTTCCAGACCACGCGGTAGAAGGCGGGAAAGCCTTCCTCGGCCGCGCGGACGACGCGAAAGGCCGGCGCCTCGAAGACCACGCGGCCGCCGGGCGCTTCGCACAGGGGACAGCCCGCCACATGCGTCGTCGTCATACCAGCACCCGCTCGATCCCGCCCTGGTTGGCGGCCGCCACGTAGTCAGGCATCCAGTCCTTGCCGAGAATCTTGTTGGCCATTTCGACCACGATGTAGTCGGCCTCCAGCAGGCCGTTGTCCAGGTCCTTGCCGTAGCGGCTCAGGCCCTGCAGGCAGCTCGGGCAGCTGGTGAGGATCTTGACGTTGTCCTTGGGCGCGACCAGGCCGCGACTGCGCAGCGTGGCCTCGCCTTTGCGCAGCTCCTCTTCCTTGCGGAAGCGGATCTGCGTGGAGATGTCCGGCCGTGTGACGCCCAGGGTGCCGGATTCGCCGCAGCAGCGGTCGTTCTTGAGCACCTGGTCGCCGACCAGCGCCTTCACCGTCTTCATCGGGTCCTGCAGCTTCATCGGGCTGTGGCAGGGGTCGTGGTACAGGTAGGCCGAGCCGGAGGCCCCATCGGCCGAGCTCTCCAGCGTGATGCCCTTCTCGAGCAGATACTCGTGGATGTCGATGATCCGGCAGCCGGGGAAGATCTTCTCGAACTGGTAGCCCTGCAGCTGGTCGTAGCAGGTGCCGCAGCTCACCACCACGGTCTTGATGTCCAGGTAGTTCAGCGTATTGGCGACGCGGTGGAAGAGCACGCGGTTGTCGGTGATCATCTTCTCGGCCCGGTCATATTGGCCGCTGCCGCGCTGCGGGTAGCCGCAGCACAGATAACCCGGCGGCAGCACCGTCTGCACGCCCGCGTGCCAGAGCATCGCCTGCGTGGCCAGCCCCACTTGCGAGAACAGGCGCTCCGAGCCGCATCCCGGGAAATAGAACACGGCCTCGGTGTCGGACGTGGTGGCCTTCGGGTTGCGGATGATGGGCACGTAGTCCGCATCCTCGATGTCGAGCAGTGCGCGCGCCGTCTTGTTGGGCAGGCCCCCAGGCATCTTCTTGTTGATGAAGTGGATCACCTGTTCCTTGATCGGCGCCGGACCCACCGTCGCCGGCGGTGCCGCGGTCTGCTTCTTGGCCAGGCCGCGCAACAGGTCGTTGGCCAGGCGCTGGGCCTTGAAGCCGATGTCCACCATGCCGGTACGCATGGCCTTGATGGTCTGCGGGTTGGTAGCGTTCAGGAACAGCATCGCCGCCGCATTGCCCGGACGGAAGGATTTCTGGCCCATCTTGCGCAGCAGGTTGCGCATGTTCATGGAGACGTCGCCGAAGTCGATGTTGACCGGACAGGGCGTGACGCACTTGTGGCAGACCGTGCAGTGGTCGGCGACATCCTCGAACTCCTCCCAGTGCTTGATGCTGACGCCGCGCCGGGTCTGCTCCTCGTAGAGGAAGGCTTCGACCAGCAGCGAGGTCGCGAGGATCTTGTTGCGCGGCGAGTAGAGCAGGTTGGCGCGCGGCACGTGGGTGGCGCAAACCGGCTTGCACTTGCCGCAGCGCAGGCAGTCCTTCACGCTGTCGGCGATGGCGCCGATGTCGCTCTGCTGCATGATCAGCGACTCGTGGCCCATCAGGCCGAAGCTGGGCGTGTAGGCGTTGGTCAGGTCCGCATAGAGCCCCGGTCCGGCGTGCATCGAGGGCCGCAGCAGCTTGCCCTTGTTGAAGCGACCCTCGGGGTCCACGCGCTGCTTGTAGTCGGCAAAGGGCCGCAGCTCGTCATCCGACAGGAACTCGAGCTTGGTGATGCCGATGCCGTGCTCGCCCGAGATCACGCCATCGAGCTTGCGCGCGAGCACCATGATCCGCGCCACCGCGGCGTGGGCAGTCTGCAGCATCTCGTAGTTGTCGCTGTTGACCGGGATGTTGGTGTGCACGTTGCCGTCGCCGGCGTGCATGTGCAGCGCCACCCAGACCCGGCCCTTGAGCACGCGCTGGTGGATCGCCTTGCATTCGGCCAGGATGGGCGCGAACTCGGCGCCGGCGAAGATCGCTGTGAGCGGCTCGCGGATCTGCGTCTTCCAGCTGGCACGCAGCGAATGGTCCTGCAGCTGCGGGAACAGCGCGTCGATCCGGTCCGACCAACCCTGCCAGAGGGCGCGCACCTCGCGCACCAGCGCCACGGCCTGCGCCACGCGGTCCTCGAGCAGTTCGGCCGAAGAGATCTCGCTGGCGTCGTCGCTCTTGCCCAGCGGCAGGTGGCCGCGCAGGAAGAAGGCCTCCAGCTCGTCGGCGAGCGCCAGCTTGTTCTGCAGCGAGAGCTCGATGTTGATGCGCTCGATGCCGTCCGTGTATTCGGCCATGCGCGGCAGCGGGATCACCACGTCCTCGTTGATCTTGAAGGCGTTGGTGTGGCGGCTGATCGCGGCCGTGCGCTTGCGGTCCAGCCAGAACTTCTTGCGCGCCTCGGGACTGATGGCGATGAAGCCCTCGCCGCTGCGCGAGTTGGCGATGCGCACGACCTCCGACGTCGCGCGCGCCACGGCATCGGCGTCGTCGCCGGCGATGTCGCCGAACAGGACCATCTTCGGCAGCCCGCCGTGCTTCTTCGATTTGGTGGCGTAGCCCACGGCCTTCAGGTAACGGTCGTCCAGGTGCTCGAGGCCCGCCAGCAGGACCGGGGACGGAACCGGTCCATTCCCCTCTTCGCTCGGGCGCTTCTGCAGGGAGAACATGAAGTCCTTGATCTCGACGATGCTGGGCACCGCGTCCTTGGCGTTGCCGAAGAACTCCAGGCACACCGTGCGGGTGTGGGCCGGCATGCGGTGCACCACCCACCGGCAGCTGGTGATCAGGCCGTCGCAGCCCTCCTTCTGGATGCCGGGCAGCCCGGAGAGGAACTTGTCCGTGACGTCCTTGCCCAGGCCCTCCTTGCGGAACGTCTTGCCGGGGATCTCGAGCCGCTCGCTGCGCAGCCGGGTCCGACCGTCGGCCGCGAAGTACTGCAGCTCGAAGACGGCGCTTTCGGCGTCGTGGATCTTGCCCAGGTTGTGGCCGATGCGCGTGACCTCCAGCCACTCGGCGTCGGGCGTCACCATGCGCCAGGAGGCGAGGTTGTCGAGCGCCGTGCCCCACAGCACCGCCTTCTTGCCGCCCGCGTTCATCGCGACATTGCCGCCCACGCAGGAGGCCTCGGCCGAGGTGGGATCGACCGCGAACACGAAACCCGCGCGCTCGGCCGCATCCGCCACGCGCTGGGTGACCACGCCGGCTTCGGTCCAGACCGTGGGCACGGGCTGCTCGAGACCGGGCAGCGAGACCAGCTCGACCTCGGTCATGGCCTCGAGCTTCTCGGTGTTGATGACGGCGCTGTTCCAGGCCAGCGGGATCGCGCCGCCGGTGTAGCCGGTGCCGCCGCCACGCGGGATGATGGTGAGCCCCAGCTCGATGCAGCCCTTGACGAGCACGGCCATCTCGGCCTCGCTGTCCGGCGTCAGCACGACGAATGGGTACTCGACCCGCCAGTCGGTCGCATCGGTCACGTGCGAGACGCGCGAAAGACCGTCGAACTTGATGTTGTCGCGGGCCGTGAGCCGGCCCAGGGTGCGCATGGCCTTGCGTCGCAGGGCGGCGATGTCGCGGAACAGGGTATCGAAGGACTGCACCGCCTGCGCCACGAGCGCCGTAAGCTCGCCCACCAGCGCATCGCGCTGCGCGGCCGCCTCGGGGGTGCGGCGCTTCTGCACCTCGGACAGGCGGTGGTTGAGCGCGTCCACCAGCTGGCCGCGCCGGCGCGGGTTGTCCAGCAGGTCGTCGACCAGATAGGGGTTGCGCTGCACCACCCAAATGTCGCCCAGCACCTCGTACAGCATGCGGGCGGAGCGACCTGTGCGGCGTTCGGCGCGCAGGGTCTGCAGCAGCTCCCAGCCGCGCTCGCCCAGCAGGCGGATCACGATCTCGCGGTCGGAGAAGCTGGTGTAGTTGTAGGGGATCTCACGCAATCGCACAGGCTCTTCGGCCTGCGACAACAACGCCGTCAACGCGGTCGGTGCATTCATCGGGGGAACGGGCCTCGGTCGGGCGCTGCGCGCCTCTGAACCAGGGGCGTGAATTTTAAGTCAGGCCCGGCTCTGCTGCCCGGCGCTCAGAACAGAACCCGGCTGCGGATCGTCCCCGGCACCTGGGCCAGCTTCTCCAGCGCGAGGTCGGAAGAGGCGGCATCGATGTCGGTGACCACGTAGCCGACCTTCTCGTTGGTCTGCAGGTACTGGGAGGCGATGTTGATCTTGTTGTCGGCGAACACGCGGTTGACGTCCGACAGCACGCCCGGCACGTTGCGGTGGATGTGCAGCAGCCGGTGCTTGCCGGGATGCGCCGGCAGTGCGACCTCGGGGAAGTTGACCGAGGAGGTGGAGGTGCCGTTGTCGCTGTACTTGACCAGCTTCTCCGCCACCTCCAGCCCGATGTTGGCTTGCGCCTCCATGGTCGAGCCGCCGATGTGCGGAGTGAGGATCACGTTGTCCAGCCCGCGCAGCGGCGACTGGAACTCGTCCTTGTTGCTGCGCGGCTCGATGGGGAACACGTCGATCGCGGCACCCAGCAGCTTCTTGTGCTTGAGCGCCTGGGCCAGCGCCTCGATGTCGACCACGGTGCCGCGCGAGGCATTGATCAGGATCGAGCCGGGCCGCATGGCCGCGATCTCCTTGGTGCCGATCATCCACTGCGTGGCGGGGGTCTCGGGCACGTGCAGGCTCACGATGTCGCTCTGCAGCAGCAGCTCGTCGAGCGTGCGCACCTGGCGCGCATTGCCCAGCGGCAGCTTGGTGACCACGTCGAAGAAGGCCACCTGCATGCCCAGCGCCTCGGCCAGCACCGACAGCTGCGCGCCGATCGATCCGTAGCCCACGATGCCCAGGGTCTTGCCGCGGATCTCGAAGGCGTTCTCGGCCGACTTGAGCCAGCCGCCGCGGTGCGCCACGGCGCTCTTCTCGGGAATGCCGCGCAGCAGCAGGATGGCCTCGGCCAGCACCAGCTCGGCGACGGAGCGCGTATTGGAGAAAGGGGCGTTGAAGACGGCCACGCCGTGCTCGCGCGCGACATCGAGGTCGATCTGGTTGGTGCCGATACAGAAGGCGCCGACCGCCACCAGCTTCTGGGCGGCGGCGAACACGTCGGCCGTCAGCTGCGTGCGGGAGCGGATGCCGAGGAAATGCACGTCTGCGATGCGCTTGCGCAGTTCCTCTTCGGGCAGGGCCCCCGCCAGCGTTTCGACGCTGGAGTAGCCCGCGCCGCGCAGCACCTCGACGGCCGAAGGGTGGATGCCTTCGAGCAGAAGAAACTTGATCTTGCTCTTGTCGAGAGAGGTCTTGCTCATAAGCGTCACGGTTAACCCTGGTCTGGCCATCCGGCTCGAACAGGGCCTGGAAGATCGGAAGACGATGCTAGCATGCTGCAGCGCAGCAAGACGATTAGGGTCGGCCCGGGCGACCCGGCGTGAAAAGGGTTTCCCCGGCTGGAGACGTACCCTGAGGGTGCGACAAAATGTGACGCAGCCGTGTCATACGTACGGCCTAGCATCCGCGCTTTTGTTCTCTCCCTAGGAGTCTTCATGCGATTCAAGACGTTCGCCGTGGCATCGGCGCTTGCGGCAACGCTCTCGGCGCCAGCCATGGCGCAGACCGAGATCCAGTGGTGGCATTCCATGAGCGGCCCGCTCGGCGAATGGGTCAGCGACCTGGCCAAGCAATACAACGAGAGCCAGAAGGACTACAAGGTCGTGGCCACCTACAAGGGCCAGTACGATGAATCGATGACGGCCGCGATCGCTGCCTTCCGTTCGGGCAATGCGCCCGACATCCTGCAGGTGTTCGAAGTGGGCACCGCGACCATGATGGCTTCCAAGGGCGCCATCAAACCGGTGGGCGAGGTGATGAGCTCGGGCGGGGCCAAGTTCGACCCCGGCGTCTACGTGCCCGCGGTGGCTGGCTACTACACGGCCCCCAATGGCCAGATGCTGAGCTTGCCGTTCAACAGCTCGACCACGATCTTTTATTACAACAAGGACGCCTTCAAGGCGGCCGGCCTGGACCCGGAGAAAGCACCCATCACCTGGCCCGAAGTCATCGCGGCGGCCGACAAGCTCAAGGCCAGCGGCCACAAGTGCCCCTTCACGACGAGCTGGATGAGCTGGACGCAACTGGAAAGCTTCTCGGCCTGGCACAACACCCTGTTCGCGACGCAGAACAACGGCTTCGGCGGCCCCAGTGCGCGGCTGGCATTCAACTCGCCGCTGCAAGTGCGCCATTTCGAGAACCTGGCCAAGATGGCCAAGGACGGCACCTTCGTCTACAAGGGCCGCAACAACACGGCCGACGCCGCCTTCCCCTCGGGCGAGTGCGCCATGATGACCGGCTCGTCGGGCCTGTACGCCCGCGTGGCGAAGGACGCCAAGTTCAAGTACGGCATCTCCACCCTGCCCTACTACCCCGACGTGAAGGGCGCACCGCAGAACACCGTGATCGGCGGCGCCAGCCTGTGGGTGATGTCCGGCAAGCCGGCCGACCATTACAAGGGCGTGGCCAGCTTCTTCAACTTCCTGTCGGACACCAAGGTGCAATCCGAGAGCCACAAGCGCACCGGCTACCTGCCCATCACCACGGCCGCCTACAAGCTGACAGACGCCTCGGGTTTCTACAAGGAGCACCCGGGCACCGATGTCGCGGTGACGCAGATGATCCGCAAGACCACCGACAAGTCGCGCGGCGTCCGCCTCGGCAACTTCGTGCAGATCCGCACCATCGTCGACGAGGAAACCGAGCAGATCTGGAGCGGCAAGAAGACCGCCAAGGAGGCACTCGACACCGCCGTCAAACGCGGCGACGAGCAGCTCGAGCGCTTCCAGAAAGCGAACAAGGGCTAGAGCCTCTCTGTTCGCTTCGCGGCAAGATTGACGCCCCACCTTGCCCTCCTCGCCACGCGGGAAGGGTGCCTGGCGGTGAGGTGTGGCAGCAGTAGACTCGAACGCCCGCCCCCATCGAGAACCGAGGGCGGGCTTCTTGTTTTGAGGGACTTGGAGGGGTATGGAAAAACGCGTTCTTTTCCGGTCGGCATGGCTGCCGTGGCTGCTGATCGCGCCGCAGATGGCAGTGATCCTGGTGTTCTTCTTCTGGCCGGCCAGCCAGGCCATCTGGCAATCGATGCAGTCGGAAGACGCATTCGGCACCTCCACCGCCTTCGTCGGACTGGAAAACTTCCAGACCCTGTTCGATGACCCCGCCTACATCGAGTCCTTCAAGGTCACGGCGCTGTTCTCGGCGCTCGTGGCGGGCATCGGCATCGCGCTGTCGTTGATGCTGGCCATCTTTGCCGATCGCATCTTGCGAGGCGGCCTGGTCTACAAGACCTTCCTGATCATTCCCTACGCCGTGGCACCGGCCATTGCGGGCGTGCTGTGGGTCTTCATGTTCTCGCCCAGCATCGGGGTGGTGTCGTATTTCCTGCGCTACCTGGGAATCGACTGGAACCACCTGCTCAATTCCAACCAGGCGCTCACGCTGATCGTGGTGGCCGCCGTGTGGAAGCAGATCTCCTACAACTTCCTGTTCTTCCTGGCCGGCCTGCAGTCCATTCCCAAGGCACTGATCGAGGCCGCCGCCATCGACGGCGCCGGGCCGCTGCGCCGCTTCTTCACCATCCAGTTTCCGCTGTTGTCGCCCACCACCTTCTTCCTGCTGGTGATCAACGTGGTGTACGCCTTCTTCGACACCTTCGCGATCGTGCATGCGACGACCGAAGGCGGGCCGGGACGCGACACCGCGATCCTGGTCTACAAGGTCTGGCACGACGGCTTCAAGGCGCTGGACCTGGGCGGTTCAGCCGCGCAGTCGGTGGTGCTGATGGCGATCGTCGTCGTGCTGACGGTGATCCAGTTCCGCTACGTCGAAAAGAAGGTCCAGTACTGATGGCTGCCTCCTGCCCCGCTTCTTCTCCCGCTTTTTCACGGAGGCAGCGCCATGGTTGAACGCCGACCCGGCCTCACCCTCCTGTCGCACGTGGTGCTCATCCTGGGCATCGCCATCGTGGCCTTTCCCATCTACCTGGCCTTCGTCGCGTCCACCCACACGCGCGAGGAGATCCTGCGGGTCCCCATGCCGATCGTGCCGGGCACCCACATGCTCGAGAACTACAAGGCGGCCCTGCTGGGTGCCGACACCCAGGGTGCACGTGTGGTGGTGGGTCGCATGATGTGGATCAGCCTGGTCACGGCGCTGGTCATCAGCATCGGCAAGATCGCGATCTCGCTGCTGTCGGCCTTCGCCATCGTGTACTTCCGCTTTCCGTTCAAGAAGATCGTCTTCTGGCTGATCTTCGTGACCTTGATGCTGCCGGTGGAGGTGCGCATCCTGCCCACCTACAAAGTGCTGGCGGACCTCGGCATGCTCAACACCTATGCGGGGCTGACGATTCCGCTGATCGCCTCCGCGACCGCCACCTTCCTGTTCCGGCAGTTCTTCCTCTCCGTGCCCGACGAGCTGGTGGAAGCGGCCCGCATGGACGGCGCAGGGCCGATGCGCTTCTTCAAGGACATCCTGGTGCCGCTGTCGCAGACGTCCATTGCGGCACTGTTCGTGATCCAGTTCATCTACGGCTGGAACCAGTATTTGTGGCCGCTCCTGGCCACCACTACCGAAGACATGTACCCGGTGGTGATCGGCATCAAGCGAATGATCGCCTCAGGCGATGCCGCGGTCGACTGGAACCTGGTGATGGCGACCGCCATCCTGGCGCTGGTGCCACCGGCCATCGTGGTGGTGCTGATGCAGCGCTGGTTCGTCAAGGGCCTGGTGGATACCGAGAAATAACAAACGAGCAAACGACGCAATGGCTGCCATCTCTCTTCGCAACGTCATCAAGCGCTACGGCCACGGCGCCAAGGCCAACCAGGTCATCCACGGCGTCTCGGCCGACGTCAAGGACGGCGAGTTCGTCGTCATCGTCGGGCCCTCGGGCTGCGGCAAGTCGACGCTTCTGCGCATGGTCGCCGGCCTGGAAGAAATCAGCGCCGGCGAGATCGCCATCGGCAACCGCGTGGTGAACAACATCGAGCCGGCCCAGCGCGACATCGCAATGGTGTTCCAGAACTACGCGCTCTATCCGCACATGTCGAACTTCGACAACATGGCCTACGGGCTCAAAATCGCGAAGGTGCCGAAGGAAGAGATCAAGGCGCGCGTCGACAAGGCGGCCAAGATCCTCGAGCTCGGCCACCTGCTGCAGCGCAAGCCGCGCGAACTCTCCGGCGGCCAGCGCCAGCGCGTGGCGATGGGCCGCGCGATCGTCCGGCAGCCGCAGGTCTTCCTGTTCGACGAGCCGCTCTCCAACCTCGATGCGAAGCTGCGTGCCCAGACCCGGCTCGAAATCCAGAAGCTGCACCGCGAACTCGGCATCACCTCGCTCTTCGTCACGCACGACCAGGTCGAGGCCATGACGCTCGCGCAGCGCATCATCGTGATGAACGCGGGCGTCATGGACCAGTTCGGCACACCCGAGGAGGTGTACGCCCGTCCTGCCACCACCTTCGTCGCCAGCTTCATCGGTTCGCCGCCGATGAACCTGCTCAGGCACGCGCCCGGCGTGCGACCGGGGATGATCCTCGGAATCCGCCCGGAGCATCTCACGCTCGACGCCAATGGCTGGTCGGTGCAGGTCGAGTACGTCGAGCTGCTGGGCGCCGAGCGGCTGATCTACGGCCGCGTCGGCGACGAGCAGCTGGTGGTGCGCGCCGACGAAGGCCTGGCGGCGCCGGTGGCCGGAGACACGGTGAAGATCGCGGCACGGCAGGACAAGCTGCACTGGTTCGACGCCGGTTCGGGCAAGCGCGCCGCATGAAGCACTGGCCCTATCCCTTCTGGATCGCGCATCGCGGCGCCGGCAGACTGGCGCCGGAAAACACCCTGGCCGCCTTTCGCCTGGGCGCCGCGCACGGCTACCGCATGATCGAGTGCGACGTCAAGCTCAGCGCCGACGGCGTGCCCTTCCTGCTGCACGACAGCACCCTCGAACGCACCAGCAATGGCCATGGCATTGCGGGCGAGCAGCCGTGGAGCGCGCTCGCCCAGCTCGATGCCGGCGCCTGGCACTCGCGCGGCTACGCCGGCGAGCCGCTGCCCACACTCGAAGCGGTGGTCCGCTTCTGCCTGGCCAACCGTCTTCTGCTCGACATCGAGATCAAGCCCACGCCCGGCGTCGAGCGGCGCACCGGCGAGATCGTCGCGGAGCAGGTGGCCAGGCTCTGGACGGCCACGGATCTCGCACCGCCCTTGCTCACCTCCTTCTCCACCGAGTCGCTCGAAGGCGCACGCGCGGCCCAGCCCGGGCTGCCGCGCGGGCTGCTGCTCGACGCCCTGCGGGAGGGCTGGCTCGCGGCCGCGCAGGGCCTGGACTGCGCGTCGATCATCTGCAACTACGCGCTGTGGAACGCCGACGCCGTGGACCGCGTGCATGCCGCCGGAATGCGCGCGCTGAGCTACACCGTCAACGACGAAGCGGTGGCGTCCTGGCTGTCCGGCCTGGGCACCGACGGGATCGTCACCGACCGCGTCGACCGCTTCCCCGCCTGAGACGCGGTGAGCGAACCTGCGGGCGCCCGTACCCGCGGCAGCGCCCTTCTATGATCGGCCCATGAGCTGGATGCCCCGCCTCGCGGCCCTGCTGCTGGCCGCTGTCCTCGGCAGCGCCGTCTTCGCGCAAGGCGCCGCTGCCCCGCCGGAAGCAACGGTGGCCGAGCTGCGAAGCCGCCTCGACGCCATGCCCGCCTCGGTCGAGAGCAACGCCGAGGTGCGCGATCTTCTTGCCCGCCTCAATGCCATCGGCGCCGAGGCCGACAAGTTCGTCGCCTCGCGCACCACCCAGCTCAACGACCTCAATGCGCGCCTGGGCGAACTGGGCAACCCGCCGGCTGCCGGCGCGCCGCCCGAAGACCCGGACATCACCCGCCAGCGCGCCGCCCTGCTGAAGGAACGCAACGCGCTCGACGCAGACATCCGGCTGGCGCGCCTGATCACGGTCGATGCACAGCAGCGCGGCAGCGATCTGCTCGCCAAGCGCCGCAAGCTGTTCGAGGCCCAGCTCACCGAGCGCGCCCCTTCGCCGCTGGGCCGCCAGTTCTGGTTCGACATCAGCGACGCCTGGCCCGCCGACGTGGAGCGCCTGGCGAGCCTGGGCGAGGAGCTGCGCGCCGGCCTGGACACCGCACTGGAACCGGCGCATCGCATGTCGGTGTTGGCCAGCCTGGCCGCGGCGCTGCTGCTCGCACTCCTGGGCAACTGGGCGGCCGAGCACGGCCTGGTGCGGCTTGCCGCACGCGTGCTGCCGGCCGGCAGGCTGCGCCGCTCGCTGCTGGTGATCGCGGTAGTGGGCGTCAACGTGGTGCTGATCGCGCTGGCGGCGCAGGGCGTGTTCGCGACGCTCGACCGCCACGGCATCCTCGGGCCGCAGATCCGCAAGCTGGGCCAGGCGGTGGTGCAGTCCATCATCTTCATCGCCTTTGTGGTAGGGCTCGGCCGGGCGCTGCTTTCCAACAGGCGGCCGTCCTGGCGCCTTCCGCCGATTCCCAACTCGATGGCCCGGCGCCTCGCGCCCTTTCCGTGGCTCACCGCACTGATCGCGGTGCTGGTCTGGGTCCCGAGTCAGATCAATGCGATCGTGGACGCCAGCTTCGCGGCGGTGGTCACCACCCACGTGGTCACGGCGCTGGCCCTGACGGCGCTGATCGGCACGATGCTGCTGCGCCTGCACGAACCGGCCGGCGCCCTGCCCGCCGATGCCGCGGGCACCGAGGGGGTCGAGCCGCCTGCCGCCGAGCCCGAGCGCCCGCTGTGGATCAGCTTCCTGCTGAGCGCCGTGGCGCTGGCGGTGATCGTGATCTGGGTGCTGGTGGCCATCGGCTATGTCGCGCTCGCCAGCTTCCTGGCCAACCAGCTGACCTGGACCGGCATCGTCGCCTCGGCCTTCTACCTGCTCTTCAAGTTCGCCGACGACCTGTTCATGGCCACGGTGGCCTCGAAGAGCGATCTCGGCCAGAAACTGCAGAAGAGCTTCGGCTTCGCGCCGCGCACCCTGGACCAGGCGGCCGTGGCGCTCTCGGGCCTGGCCCGGGTGGCGCTCTTCTTCTACATGCTGATCGCGCTGGCCACGCCGCTGGGCACCAGCCCGGGCGAAGTATTCCAGCGCAGCGGCCAGTTCGGCACCGGCTTCAAGATCGGCGAATTCCAGCTGGTGCCCGGCGCCATCTTCACCGCGGTCGCGGTGCTGGCGGTCGGCTTCATCGTGCTGCGGGTCTTCAAGAAGTGGCTGGAAGCGCGCTACCTGCCCGAGACCGCGCTCGAACCCGGCATGCAGAGCTCGATCACGACGCTGCTCGGCTACGTGGGCGGCATCGTGGTGATCGCGGTGGCCATGTCGGCGCTGGGCATCGGCATCGAACGCATCGCCTGGGTCGCCAGCGCGCTGTCGGTGGGCATCGGGTTCGGCCTGCAGGCGATCGTGCAGAACTTCATCTCGGGGCTGATCCTGCTGGCCGAGCAGCCGGTCAAGGTCGGTGACTGGGTGGTGCTGGGCACGACCGAGGGCGATGTGCGGCGCATCAACGTGCGTGCGACCGAGATCCAGCTGGCCGACCGCTCCACGCTGATCGTGCCGAACTCGGAGTTCATCACCAAGACCGTGCGCAACATGACCCTCACCAATGCCGAGGGCCGCCTCCTGATCCGCCTGCCGATGCCGCTGTTCACCGACGCCAAGCGCACGCGCGAGCTGATGCTGTCGGCCTGCGCCGACCACGGCGGCGTGCTGGTCGCGCCGGCGCCCTCGGTCACGCTCGAGGGCATCGAGAACGGCATGCTCATCTTCCAGGCCATCGCCTTCGTGCAGAGCCCGCGCCTGGCCGGCGGCGTGCGCAGCGACGTGCTGTTCACGATGCTGGAGCGCTTCAAGGAGGCCGGGCTGCCGCTGGCGGCGCCGACCGGGGTGGTGTCGCAAAGCGAACCGCCGGCATCGCCAGCCCCGGCGCCGCCGACGCCGCCGCTCACGCAGTGAGGCCGACTCACCCGCGCCAGCCGCGCAGCAGCCACCACTGCGCGCTGCCGCAGACCACCACCAGCGCGGCATAGCTCGCCATGCGCCCATCGCGGCCGAACCAGGCCAGGCCGGTGACCAGCACGACCAGCCCGGCCGCGAAGGTGACCCCTACCTGCACCCAGAAGCCGACCGCCGCGCTGCGCCTGTGCAGGGCAACGCGGGACAGCAGGGCGAGCAGGAGGGCCACGAAGAAGGCCGGCGCCGCGAAGTTGAGCAGGTGGAACAGCAGGTCGAGCGCGGACATGAAAGGCAAGAATGCGGCAGTCCAGGGTCATCCCTGAGGCGGGCGACTGCTGCCGGTCGCGGATTTTATAATCCAGGGTTATGTCAGTCTGGGCTCTCGGCTTGAACCACACGACCGCGCCGCTGGATCTGCGCGGTCGCTTCGCGTTCGCCATCGACCAGATCGCACCCACGCTGCAGAGCCTGCGCAGCTCCTTCGGCGCCAACCGGCATCCCGATGTCGAAGCGGCGATCATCTCGACCTGCAACCGCACCGAAATCTACTGCGCCGCCGACCACCTGGCCCTCGATCACACGGTCGAATGGCTGGCCCAGAGCGGCGGCGTGGCACCGGCCTTGCTGCGTTCCCACGCCTATTCCCTGCACGACGACGATGCAGCGCGCCACGCCTTCCGGGTCGCCAGCGGGCTCGATTCGATGGTGCTGGGCGAGGCCCAGATCCTGGGCCAGATGAAAGACGCCGTGCGCGCTGCCGAGACCGCCGGCGCGCTCGGCAGCACGCTGAACCAGCTGTTCCAGCGCTCCTTCGCGGTCGCCAAGGAAGTGCGCACCGCCACCGAGATCGGCGCGCATTCCATCAGCATGGCCGCCGCCGGGGTGCGCTTGGCGGCCCAGCTGTTCGAGGACCTGAAGCAGACGCGCGTGCTCTTCGTGGGCGCGGGCGAGATGATCGACCTGGCGGTGACGCACTTCGCGGCCAAGGAGCCCACGTCCATCGTCATCGCCAACCGCACGCTGGAGCGCGGCGAGAAGCTGGCCTCGCGCTTCGGCGGCGAGGCGATGCGGCTGGCGGACTTGCCGGCGCGCCTGGCGGAATTCGACATCGTCGTGAGCTGCACCGCCAGCACGCTGCCGCTGATCGGGCTGGGTGCGGTCGAACGCGCGCTCAAGCTGCGCAAGCACCGCCCCATGTTCATGCTCGACCTTGCCGTACCGCGCGACATCGAGCCCCAGGTGAAGGCGCTGGAGGACATCTATCTCTACACCGTCGACGACCTGGAAGGGGTGGTCCGGCAAGGCCATGCCAGCCGCCAGGCCGCGGTGGCCGAGGCCGAGGTGATCATCGATGCCGGCGTGCGCAGCTTCATGCACTGGCTGGACCAGCGCGGCAGCGTGCCGCTGATCCAGCAGCTCAATGCCCAGACCGACGAGTGGCGCGCCATGGAGCTCGCCCGCGCGCGCAAGCTGCTGGCCAAGGGCGAGCCCGTCGAGGCGGTGCTGGAGGCGCTGTCGCGCGGGCTCACGCAGAAGATGCTGCATGGCGCCATGGCCGAGCTGCACGCAGGCGACGTGACGGCCCGCGAGCACATGGCGCAGGCCATCTCGCGGCTGTTCCTGCGCAAAGAGCGTTAGCGACGCTGTCCTGACGCCGGCCACCCGATGCCGGACAGCCGAGCGCAGAAGACGCAAAGGTCTTGTACAGGGCGCAAGAAAGCCTTCCGAGCATCTTCCTTGTCTCCTCTGCGTCTTCTGCGGAACCTTTGAGCCCTCTGGCTTCGGTACCCGCCCCGAATTCGAAGACCTTCCAGTGAAACCCTTCCTCCGTCACCAGCTCGAGCGCTATGCGCAACGTCTCGGCGAACTCGACTTCCTGCTTTCGCGCGAGGACATCATGTCGGACATGACCCAGTACCGCAGCATCTCGCGCGAGCATGCCGAAGTGACGCAGGTGGCGGGCCGCTACCAGCGCTACCTGCAGCGCGAGTCGGACCTGGCGGCGGCGCGCGAGATGCTGGACGACCCGGACATGGCCGAGATGGCGCGCGAAGAGATCGCCGGCGCCGAGGCCGAGCTGGCCTCGCTCGAGGACGAGCTGCAGCGCCTGCTGCTGCCGAAGGACCCGGAGGACGCGCGCAACGCCTTCCTCGAGATCCGCGCCGGCACCGGCGGGGACGAATCGGCGCTGTTCGCCGGCGACCTGCTGCGCATGTACACGCGCCATGCCGAGCGCGCCGGCTGGCGCTGCGAGATCGTCAGCGCCAGCGAGAGCGAGCTGGGCGGCTTCAAGGAAGTGGTGGTGCGAGTGGTCGGAGACGAGGTCTTCGGAAGGTTGCGCTTCGAGTCCGGCGGCCACCGGGTGCAGCGCGTGCCCGCGACCGAGACCCAGGGCCGCATCCACACCAGCGCCTGCACGGTGGCCGTGCTGGCCGAGCCGGACGAGGCCCAGGCGGTGCAGATCAACCCGGCCGACCTGCGCATCGACACCTACCGCGCCAGCGGCGCCGGTGGCCAGCACATCAACAAGACCGACTCGGCGGTGCGCATCACCCACATCCCGACCGGCATCGTGGCCGAGTGCCAGGACGATCGCAGCCAGCACCGCAACAAGGCCAAGGCCCTGCAGGTGCTGTCGGCCCGCATCCAGGAGAAGGAGCGCAGCGAGCGCGCCGCCAAGGATGCGGCGCTGCGCAAGGGCCTGATCGGCAGCGGGGACCGCAGCGACCGCATCCGAACCTACAACTTCCCCCAGGGGCGGCTCACCGACCATCGCATCAACCTCACGCTCTACAAGCTGCAGGCGATCATGGAAGGCGACCTGCGCGAGGTGCTGGACGCCCTGCGCGCGGCGCGCGAGGCCGAGCAGCTGGCCGAGCTGGAAGCCAGCCTGCCGGCATGAAGCCCGAGGACGGCCAGCCGCCCTCGAACGCGGCGCAGATGCTCGCCGCAGCGGCCGCGCTGGGCGTGGAGCGGCTCGACGCCCAGTTGTTGCTGCTGCACGTGCTCGGCCGGCGCTCGATCGAGCGCGCCTGGCTGCTCGCGCACGACACCGACGCCCTGGCCGATGCCGTTTGGCCGGCCTTCGCCCGCCTGTGCGCGCGGCGCGTGGCGGGCGAGCCCGTGGCCTACCTGGTGGGCGAGAAGGAATTCCACGGACTCGGCCTTCGGGTCGACGCCCGCGTGCTGGTGCCTCGGCCCGACACCGAGACCCTGGTCGAGTGGGCGCTGCACTGCCTGCTGGGCCGAACGGCGCCCACGGTGCTCGATCTGGGCACCGGCAGCGGCGCCATCGCGCTTGCGGTCCGGCATGCCCGCCCCGACGCGCAGGTCACGGCGGTCGACCGCAGCGCCGACGCCCTGGCGGTGGCTCGCGCCAATGCGCAGCAGCTGGGGCTGACCGTCCGATTCGCCGAGGCCGACTGGCTGGAAGGCGCGAGAACGGACCTGGACCTGATCGTTTCCAACCCGCCCTACGTCGCCGCCGGCGACCCGCATCTCGCCGCCCTGCGCCACGAGCCCCTGGGCGCACTGGTGTCCGGCAAGGACGGCCTGGACGACATCCGCCGCATCGTGGAGGCCGCGCCCGTGCATCTGCGCGAGGGCGGCTGGCTGCTGCTCGAGCACGGGTACGACCAGGCGCCGGCGGTGCGCGCCCTGCTGGCGCGCCGCGGCTTCCTCGAGGTGCAAAGCCGCGACGACCTGGCAGGCATCGCGCGTTGCTCGGGCGGGATCTGGCGCGCGGTGAAATAATCCGCCCAACTCATTTTTTGGAGAGGCCCATGTCCGAAGTCCAGCAGCGCATCGACGATCTCGTCAAGACCAATGAGCTCGTGCTTTTCATGAAGGGCAACGCCAGCTTTCCGATGTGCGGCTTTTCGGGCCGCGCGATCCAGATCCTCAAGGCGGTGGGCGTCGACACCCGCACCCTGAAGACCGTCAATGTGCTCGAGGACGAGGGCATCCGCCAGGGCATCAAGGAATACAGCAACTGGCCGACGATCCCGCAGCTCTACGTCAAGGGCGAGTTCGTCGGCGGCTCGGACATCCTGATGGAGATGTACGAATCGGGCGAGCTCCAGCAGATGCTCAACGGCAGCCCCGCCTGAGTCCCTCCCCCGCTGCGCCGTAATGAGCCACGATCACGCCGATCACGGCCACGCGGACGACACCCCCGCCTGGAAGCACGACGGCGTGCGGGTGATCCCCGGCAACCAGCTCGACACCCACACCGCGCAGACGCCGGGCATGAACCGGGCGGCGGCCATCAACTTCGCGCGCGTCGGCGCGCGGAAGCTCTGGGCCGGCACGGTAACCATCCACCCGGATGCGAAGACCGGCGCGCATCACCACGGCCACCTCGAATCCGTGATCTACGTGGTGCGCGGGCGCGCCCGCATGCGCTGGGGCGAGCACCTCGAGTTCACCGCGGAGGCCGGCCCGGGCGACTTCATCTACGTGCCGCCGTACGTGCCGCACCAGGAAATCAACGCGAGCCCGACCGAAGCGCTCGAGTGCGTGCTGTGCCGCAGCGACGGAGAGGCCGTGGCCATCAATCTCGACATCGAGCCGGTCGAGAAGCCGGAGTCGGTACTCTGGGTCGACCCGACCCATCCGGAAGGCGGCGTTTGAGAGCTTCTTTCAAAAGCCTGCGAAGCGAGAAAACATAGACAAGCGCCGACACCGGGCACGGCTTATGCTGTGCCAAAGTGCTCGATCGGAGGTCTACATGGATTCCCGCCCGTCCCACGACCTGGTCCCCACGTCCACGTCGTCCTTCCAGCTGCCGGTGGCGCATCTGCGCAGCGTGTTCCGCACGCACGATGTCGAGCGCAAGCTCGCCAAGCTCCCGGAACGCGATCACGAACACCTGCGGACCACCTACGAGCGCATGCTCGAACGCGGCCCCGACCGCTTCCAGGTCAAGCCCAGCGGCGTGCCCGAGATGGCCGGGCTCTACGCCGAGCTGCCCAACTTCACCGAGGTACTCGACGACGTGCGTCGCCATGTCGCGCTGGCGCAGGACAGCCGCGATGGCCTGGAGGTCACGCCCATGCTCCTGCTGGGCCCGCCCGGCATCGGCAAGACCCATTTCGCCAAGCGGCTGGCCGAGCTGCTGGGCACCGGCATGTCGCTGGTGCCCATGAGCTCGATGACCGCCGGCTGGCTGCTCTCGGGCGCGTCCTCGCAGTGGAAGGGCGCCAAGCCAGGCAAGGTGTTCGAGGCCCTGGTCGACGGCCAGTACGCCAACCCGGTGATGGTGATCGACGAAATCGACAAGGCCGGGGCCGACGTGCAGTACGACCCGCTGGGCGCGCTCTACAGCCTGCTGGAGCACGACACCGCGCACGCCTTCGTCGACGAATTCGCCGAGGTGCCGATCGACGCCAGCCAGGTGATCTGGGTGACGACGGCGAACGACGTTCGCGGCATTCCCGAGCCGATCCTCAACCGGATGAACGTGTTCGAGATCGACGCGCCCTCGCCCGAGGCGGCGCGGCAGATCGCGCGCCAGCTCTATGCCTCGATCCGCGGGGCGCACGACTGGGGCCGCCGGCTGGCCGAGGAGCCTTCGGCCGACGTTCTCGACCACCTCGCCACGCTGGCGCCGCGCGAGATGCGGCGCGCGCTCATGACCGGCTTCGGCAATGCACGCCTGGACGGGCGCGACGAGGTACGCGTCGAGGACCTTCCGCGCACCGGCCCCGGCCGCAGCAGGATCGGCTTCGTGCAGTAGCGCAAACCGGGCGAGACCGGTGGCGGCAGGGCCTGGTGCTGCGCATGGCACCATGTCGGTGTTCTCGACCGACCCATGACGCTGACCCAAAGCCTCCTCATCATTGCCATCCTGATCGCCACCAGCGCGTTCTTCTCCCTGGCGGAAATTTCCCTGGCTGCCTCGCGCCGCCTGCGGCTGCGGCAGATGGCCGACGAGGGCGATGCGCGCGCGGAGCGCGTGCTGCGCATCCAGGAGCAGCCGGGCCATTACTTCACCGTCGTCCAGATCGGGCTCAATGCGGTGGCGATCCTCGGCGGCGTGGTCGGCGAAGGATCGCTCAGCCCGTACTTCGCGCGGCTCTTCGAGCTCTGGTTCACCGTCGAGACGGCGCAGACCGCCGCCTTCCTGGCTTCGTTCGTGACCATCATCGCGGTCTTCCTGGTGTTCGCCGACCTGTTCCCCAAACGGCTGGGCATGAACGATCCGGAGCGCCTGGCCATGCGCATGGTCGGGCCGATGCAACTGCTGATCACCGTGCTGAAGCCGCTGGTCTGGCTTTTCACGCAATGCACCGACCTGCTCTTCAAGTTGCTGGGCATGCCCATGCAGCGCGACGACAAGATCACCTCGGCCGACATCCTCGCCATGACCGAGGCCGGCGCGCGCGCCGGCGTGCTGGCCCTGCGCGAGCAGCAGGTGATCGCCAATGTGTTCGAGCTCGACACGCGCCTGGTGAGCAGCGTGATGACTTCGCGCGACCGCATCGCCTGGTTCCAGAAAGACGACCCCGAGGCGGTGCTGCGCGCCCGCATCGTGGCCGAGCCCTTCTCGGCCTATCCGGTGTGCGAGGGCGACATCGACCACGTGCTGGGCTACGTGGACGCCAAGGACATGTTCCAGCGCGTGCTCAGCGGCCAGCCCCTGGCCTTCGGCCAGGGCCTGCCGCTGCACAAGGCGCTGATCATTCCCGACCGGCTCTCGCTCACCGAGGTGCTGGAGCAGTTCCAGCAGGCGCACGAGGACTTCGCGATCATCGTCAACGAGTACGCGCTGGTCGTTGGCGTGATCACGCTCAACGACGTCATGAGCACGGTGATGGGCGACCTGGTCGGCGTTCAGGACGAGGAGCAGCAGATCGTCCGCCGCGACGAGAACTCGTGGCTGATCGATGGCGTCACGCCGATCCAGGACGTGCAGCGCGCCCTCGACATCGATGAGCTGCCGCACGCCGACGAGTACGAGACACTGGCCGGGTTCTTGATGGTGATGCTGCGCCGCGTGCCGAAGCGCACCGACAGCGTGAGCTGGGGCGGCTTCACCTTCGAGGTGATGGACGTGGACAGCCACCGCATCGACCAGGTGATGGTCACGCGCGGCGGCGCCGTGGCGGCCACGCCGGCGGCCGGAGCCTAGCCTCGGTCGTCGCGCCGGTCGTTGAAGGCCCAGAGCCGCTGGTTGGCGAACACCGCGTTCGGATAAGGCGCCCGGCCGCGGCTGCCGTTGTAGCGGCCCAGCGTCATGAACAGATCGCCGGCCTCGCGATCGAGGTAGTGGCGCAGGATCACGCAGCCGAAGCGCAGGTTGGTCTGCATCCGGAAAAGCGTGGATGAGTCGCCGTCGCCGATCACCCGCGTCCAGAAGGGCATCACTTGCATGAGGCCGCGCGCACCTGCGCTCGACACGGCGAACTTGCGGAAGTTGCTTTCGACCTGGACAAGACCGAGCACCAGGCTGACTTCCAGGCCTGCGCGCTTGCTCTCGTACCACGCGGTCTGAAGAAATTCGATGCGCTCCTGGTGCCCTGGAATCTTCTTCTTCAGGCGCTCGCTCATTTCACCCAGCCAGCGCAGATAGGCGAGACGCGAGTCGGTGTCGCTGAACTCGGGCTTCGGTGGAGCACTGCTCCGGATCGCCGCACTCAGGGCATTGCGCACCGAGTCGATCAACGGCTCCTCGATCTGCGCACCGGCATGGGCCGTGCGCGGGAGCAGCGCGAGCGGCAGCGTTCCGGCGGCGGCGCCCGCCAGCAGGCACGAGCGCCGGGACAGGGTCACAAGACAGCCTTCGCGCTGCGCGCTGCGGTGCTGTTCGGCTTGGCAACGGGCCGGCGTCTCATGCAGCCAGCTTGCCCTTGATGAAAGCCGCGACCTCGGCCACCGGCACCTTGGTCGCCGCCGTGTCCCGGCGGTGCTGGTACTCGAGCTGTCCTTCCTTGATCCCGCGGTCGGAGATGACCACGCGATGCGGGACGCCGATCAGTTCCCAGTCGGCGAACATGGCGCCGGGCCGCTCGCCGCGGTCGTCGAGCAGCACGTCGACGCCGGCGGCCAGCAACTCGCCGTGGAGCGCCTCGGCCGCTTCCCGGACGTCCGCGCTGCGGTCCATGCCGATCGGGCACAGCACCACGGTGAAGGGGGCGATGGCATCGGGCCAGATGATCCCGCGCTCGTCGTTGTTCTGCTCGATCGCGGCCGCCGGGAGGCGCGTGATGCCGATGCCGTAGCAGCCCATCTCGAGGAACTGCGGCTTGCCGGCCTCGTCGAGGAAGGTGGCGTTCATCGGCTTGCTGTACTTGGTGCCGAGCACGAACACGTGGCCGATCTCGATGCCGCGCTCGATGGCCAGCACGCCTTTTCCGTCGGGCGAGAGGTCGCCGGCCACCACGTTGCGGAGGTCCGCCACCAGCTCGGGTTCAGGCAGGTCGCGGCCCCAGTTCACGCCGGTCATGTGGAAGTCGATCTCGTTGGCGCCGGTGATCCAGTCGGCCATCACCGCCACCTCGCGATCGGCCACCAGCTTCACGGGCCGCTTCAGGCCGAGCGGGCCGAGGTAGCCGGGCTGGCAGCCGAAATGCTCGTCGATCTCGGCGTTGGTCGCGAAGCGGAAACCCTGGTCGAGCCCCGGCACCTTGCTCACCTTGATCTCGTTCATGTCGTGGTCGCCGCGCACCAGCAGGAGCCAGACTTGCGAGCTCTCGACCTGGCCGTCGGCGCCCAGCTTGTCGGTGGCCAGCACCAGCGACTTGACGGTAGTTGAGAGCGGCACGCCCAGCAGCTCGGCCACCTCCTCGCAGGTGGCCTTGCCGGGCGTGGGGGTCTTGGCCAGCGCCTGGGTGGGGACGGGCCGGGCGCCGGCCGGTGCCAGTGCCTCGGCCTTCTCCATGTTGGCGGCGTAGTCGCTCTCGGGGCAGTAGACGATCGCGTCCTCGCCGGTGGCCGCGATCACCTGGAATTCCTGGCTCACGTCGCCACCGATCGCACCGCTGTCCGCGGCCACCGCACGGTAGCGCAGGCCGAAGCGGTCGAAGATCCTGCGGTAGGCGTCCGCCATGATCTTGTAGCTGGCCTTGGCGCTCTCCAGGTCGCGGTCGAAGCTGTAGGCGTCCTTCATGATGAACTCGCGCCCGCGCATCAGTCCGAAGCGCGGACGGCGCTCGTCGCGGAACTTGGTCTGGATCTGGTAGAGGTTCCGGGGCAGCTGCTTGTAGCTGCGGATCTCCTGGCGGGCAATGTCGGTGACGACCTCCTCGCTGGTGGGCTGCACGACGAAGCTGCGCTCGTGCCGGTCCTTGATGCGCAACAGCTCGGGGCCGTAGCCCTGGAAGCGGCCGCTCTCCTCCCACAGCTCGGCCGGCTGGACCACCGGCATGGTGAGCTCGACGGCGCCGGCGCGGTTCATCTCCTCGCGCACGATGGCCTCGACCTTGCGGATCACGCGCAGCCCCATGGGCATGTACGTGTAGATGCCGGTGCCCAGCTTCTTGATCATGCCGGCGCGCATCATGAGCCGATGGCTCGCGACCTCGGCGTCGGCCGGTGCTTCCTTGAGGGTGGAGATAAAAAATCGGGAAGCTTTCATCGGTCGAGAAAAGGAATCCAGGTAGGGGGAGGAACGCGCGGCGGCGGCCCGGAACCGGTCGCTTTGCCGAGGGCGACCCGGCATGCATAATCGACTCAGTTCAAAAAATTGGGGTTTGATTATGCTCGACCGCGACGGCTTCAGGCCCAACGTCGGCATCATCCTGCTCAACCAGAAGAACCAGGTTTTCTGGGGCAAGCGCATCCGGACCCATTCCTGGCAGTTCCCGCAAGGCGGCATCGATCGCGGCGAGAGTCCCGAACAGGCCATGTTCCGGGAGCTGCACGAAGAAGTCGGACTCCAGCCGGAGCATGTGCGCATCGTGGCCCGTACCCGCGACTGGTTGCGCTACGAGGTGCCGGACCGGTTCATCCGCCGTGACGCACGGGGCCACTACAAGGGCCAGAAGCAGATCTGGTACCTGCTGCAGCTGACCGGCCACGACTGGGACCTCAACCTTCGCGCCACCGACCACCCCGAATTCGACGCCTGGCGCTGGCACGACTACTGGGTCCCGCTGGACGTGGTCGTCGAATTCAAGCGCGGCGTCTACGAAATGGCGCTGACCGAACTGGCCCGCTACCTGCCCCGGCAGGACTTTCGCAACCGTTTCCTGCGCAGCAACGTGCGCGCTCGCGAGTTCGAGCGCCATCCGTCCGGCGCAGGCCATGAAACCAACTTCGAATTGCCTCCCGGGGCGAGCTTCGACCCGAACCCCAATGCCTCTCACACCGCGCCCGACCCGTCTTCGACCAACGACCCTCTTCATGCGCCGCGCTAGGCCGGCGCTCGTGCTGGCGCTCGTGGGCGCACTGGCCGCCTGCGGCTCTACCCCCAGGGACACGGACAATCCCGACTGGGCGCAGGCCGGCATGCCGCCGGCGCCCAAGGTGACTGCCCAGGCCGACGAATGGAAGGAGGCCGAAGTGCCCCCGGCTCCCGCCTTCAGTGAAAGCCGGCTGATCCCGATCGAGATGCCGCCCTATTCGACGCTCAAGTTCGGCGTCGACCCGGCCACCCTCAGCGTGACGGGCGATGGCGTGGTCCGCTACGTGGTGGTGGCCAGCAGCAAGACCGGCGGCGGCACCAATGCCTTTTACGAAGGGATCCGCTGCGCCTCGGAGGAGGTCAAGCAGTACGCCCGCTACACCCAGGGAGCCTGGCAGATCGCGAAGACGGCGGAATGGAAGCGCTTCGACAACGCACGCTATGCCAAGGAGCTGGCGCTGCAGGGCGTCTGTCGCGGCCATGCGCCCCGCGCCTCGGTGCAAGAGATGCTCCAGCAGATGAAGAACCCGCTGCGCGAGCTCCCTTGAGAAGCTAAGACTTCAGCCGGGCATCAGGACCATGTTGTCCCGGTGCACCATCTCCGGCTCAGCCGCGTAGCCCAGCAGGCGCTCGAACTCGCCCGATGGCTTGCGGCACAGCAGCCGCGCCTCGGCGCTGGAATAGTTGGCCAGCCCGCGCGCCAGCTCGAGGCCCGCGGTGTCCCGCACGGCGATGACGTCGCCCCGCGAGAATTCGCCCTCGACGCTCGTCATGCCGATCGGCAAAAGGCTCTTGCCCTCGCCCCGCACCTTGGCAGCGGCACCGGCGTCCACGGTGACCGAGCCGCGCAGCTGCAAGTGGTCGGCCATCCAGCGCTTGCGCGCCTGGTGCTTGGCAGTCTGCGCCACGAGCAGGGTGCCGATGGACTCGCCTCGCGTCAGGCGCAGCAGGGCGTCGTGCTCGCGTCCCCAGGCGATGACGGTGGATGCGCCCGAGCCCGCAGCCCGCTTCGCGGCCAGGATCTTGGTGATCATGCCGCCGCGGCCGATGCTGCTGCCCGCACCGCCGGCCATGGCTTCCAGCGCGGGATCGCCCGCGGCAGCTTCGTCCACGAAGCGCGCGTCCGGATCCTTGCGCGGATCGGCGGTGTAGAGGCCCTTCTGGTCGGTCAGGATCACCAGCGCATCGGCCTCCACCAGGTTGGCGACCAGCGCGCCCAGCGTGTCGTTGTCGCCGAACTTGATCTCGTCGTTGACCACCGTGTCGTTCTCGTTGATGACCGGCACCACGCCTAGGGCGAGCAGGGTCACCAGCGTCGAGCGGGCGTTCAGGTAGCGCTCGCGATCGGCCAGGTCCGCATGCGTGAGCAGCACCTGCGCGCTGCCCAGGCCGTTCTCGCGCAGCTTGGTCTCGTAGATCTGGGCCAGACCCATCTGCCCGACGGCGGCCGCGGCCTGCAGCTCGTGGACCTCGTGCGGGCGCGTGCGCCAGCCCAGCCTCTTCATGCCCTCCGCGATGGCGCCGCTGGACACCATCACGACCTCGCGGCCATCGCGCACCAGGGCCGCGAGCTGGCGGCACCACTCCCCGATGGCCTGGTCGTCCAGGCCCCGGCCCTCGTTGGTGACCAGACTGGAACCCACCTTGACCACGAGGCGGCGGGCATCGCGCAGAACGGGAGAGGCAGTCATCGGCGTGGAGCTCATGTCAGGCGAAACGTGGATCGATCTCGGCGGGAGGCTGCTCGGCCACCTGCTGCGCCTTGACGTGCTGATAGACCGACTGCACCAAGGGTTCGCAGCCTTCACGGGTCAACGCGGAAATTTCGAACACGGGGCCCTTGAAGCGCAGGCGCTTGACGAAGTCCTTCACCTTTGCGGCCCGCTCTTCGACCGGAATCATGTCCAGCTTGTTGAGCACGAGCCAGCGCGGCTTCTCGTAAAGCGCCGGGTCGTACTTCTTCAGCTCGCCGACGATGGCCTTGGCCTGCGCCACCGGATCGGTATCGTCGAAAGGCGCGAGGTCCACCACGTGCAGCAGCAGCCGCGTGCGCTGAAGATGGCGCAGGAACTGGTGGCCCAGGCCGGCGCCCTCGGAGGCGCCTTCGATCAGGCCCGGCAGGTCGGCGATCACGAAACTCTGCTCCGGCCCCACGCGCACCACGCCCAGGTTCGGATGCAGCGTGGTGAAGGGATAGTCTGCGATGCGCGGGCGCGCATTGGAGACCGCACTGATGAGGGTGGACTTGCCCGCATTGGGCATGCCCAGCAGGCCGACGTCGGCCAGCACCTTGAGCTCGAGCTTGAGGCTTTTGCGCTCGCCGGCCCAACCCGGCGTCTTCTGGCGCGGCGCGCGGTTGATGGCGCTCTTGAAGCGCAGGTTGCCGAAGCCGCCGTCGCCACCCTTGGCGATGATGGTGACCTCGCCGGGCTTGAGCAGCTCGAACAGCACCTCGCCGGTCTCGGCGTCGCTGATGATGGTGCCCACCGGCATCTTGAGCGTGATGTCGTCGCCCGCCGCGCCGAACATGTCCGAGCCCATGCCGTGCTGGCCGCGCTTGGCCTGGTGGCGGCGCGAAAAGCGGAAGTCCACCAGCGTGTTCAGGTTGGGGTCCGCCACCGCGAAGACATGGCCGCCGCGGCCGCCGTCGCCGCCGTCCGGGCCGCCGAATTCCTTGTACTTCTCATGGCGGAACGACACACAGCCGTTGCCGCCATCGCCGGCGGCGATGTCGATGAAGGCTTCGTCGACGAACTTCATGAGATGTCCAGTTTACAAATGAAGAAGCCCCGGCAAAGCGGGGCTTCGAGCGGATCGAAGTGACGGGCTCAGGCCGGCGTCACGTTGACCGTGTGCTTGTTGAGCGCGCCCTTGGTGCCGAAGGACACGTGGCCGTCCACCAGGGCGAACAGCGTGTGGTCCTTGCCCACGCCGACGTTGGCGCCGGGGTGGAACTGGGTGCCGCGCTGGCGCACGATGATCGAGCCTGCGCTGATCAGTTCGCCGCCGAAAGCCTTCACGCCGAGCATCTTGGGCTTGGAATCGCGCCCGTTTCGCGTTGAGCCGCCGCCTTTTTTCTGTGCCATGGTGTCAGCTCCTTAGCCGGCGATCGCGCCGATTTGCAGTTCGGTGAACTGCTGGCGATGGCCTTGACGTTTCTGATAGTGCTTGCGACGGCGCATCTTGAAGATGCGGACCTTGTCGTGCTTGCCGTGAGACAGCACGGTGGCCATGACCGTTGCGCCGGACACCAGGGGCGTACCAACCTTGAGAGCGCTGCCGTCGCCGACTGCGAGCACCTGGTCGATCACGATTTCCTGGCCTACGTCCGCAGCAATCTGTTCTACTTTAATTTTCTCGCCGGAAGCAACGCGATACTGCTTGCCGCCGGTTTTTATGACCGCGTACATGTAAACCTCTTGAGGAAGATGGCTCCGCGGCGAATTCCGCAGAGCCCAAGATTCTAGCACGCAGGGCGGTTTCCGCCATCCCTGCCGCTCCGAGAGGCCGCTCGGAAGGCCCTCCTCCCTATAATCTGCGCGTTCCGGCCCCGGCCGGCCGTTCGTTCTCCCCAAGCAGCGCACGAGCGCCCCCGCCTTGTCAGTTCCCCCCGCCGATAACTCCCCCGCCGCCGCCGTGCTCAGCCTGATCGCCGAGGACATGGCCGAGGTCGATCTCGTGATCGCCCGCCGCCTCGACACCGGCGTTCCACTGGTGCGCCAGGTGTCGCAGTACATCATCTCGGCCGGTGGCAAGCGGCTGCGGCCGGCGCTGCTGCTGCTCATGGCGGGTGCACTCGGCTACCGCGGTACGCAGCGCTTCAACCTCGCGGCCGTGGTGGAGTTCATCCATACCGCAACCCTGCTGCACGACGACGTGGTCGACGAATCCACGCTAAGGCGCGGCCGCCCCACCGCCAACGAGTCCTTCGGCAACCCCGCCAGCGTGCTGGTGGGCGACTTTCTTTATTCGCGCGCCTTCCAGATGATGCTGGATGCCCACGACATCCGAGTCATGGAAATCCTGGCCGAGGCGACCAACGTGATCGCCGAGGGCGAGGTGCTGCAGCTGATGAACATGCACGATGCCTCGCTGGACGAGGAGGCCTATCTCCGCGTGATCCGCTCGAAGACAGCCAAGCTGTTCGAGGCCAGCACGCGCCTGGCCGCAGTGCTCGCCGGTGCCTCGCCGGAAACGGAAGAAGCCTGTGCCGCGTACGGCCAGGCCCTTGGCACCGCTTTCCAGGTGGTCGATGACGTGCTCGACTACGCCGGCAATGCCAGCGAGACCGGCAAGAACGTCGGCGACGACCTTCGCGAAGGCAAGACCACCCTGCCGTTGATCCTTGCCATGCAGCGCGGCACGGCGGCACAGAGCGATCTCATTCGCGCCGCCATCGAGGCCGGCGATACGACGCAGCTGTCGCAGATCGTCGCCATCGTGCGCGAAACCGGCGCGCTCGATGCCACGCGCGCCGCCGCCGCGGCCGAGGCGCAGCGCGCGATCGATGCGCTTGCCGCCTTCCCCGCGAATTCGCACTCCGCGGGTTTGCTACAATTGGCGGCTCAGTTGCTTGAGCGGCGCGCCTGACACCTCACGACAGTGGGCCACAAAGGTCGAATCTCTTTTCTCGCAACCATCGGGGTGTAGCTTAGCCTGGTAGAGCGCTACGTTCGGGACGTAGAGGCCGGAGGTTCGAATCCTCTCACCCCGACCAGATTGATTGCCGAGCCCGCCATCCGCGCGGGACTTCGGCAAAGGCAGCGGAGTCGCAGTTGCGTCGAACCGAGACTCCCGCCCAGCATGACGAACGTCTCCTTTTTCAGCAGATTTGGAGCGCCCATGTGCCGAAACATCAAGACCCTGTTCAATTTCGAACCGCCTGCGACCGATGAGGAAATACGGTCCGCCTCGCTGCAGTTCGTGCGCAAGCTCAGCGGTTTCAACCACCCGTCGAAGCTCAACCAGGAGGCTTTCCAGCGCGCCGTGGAAGACGTCGCGAGTGCGGCACGGGTGCTGATCGATTCGCTGGTGACCACGGCCGATCCGCGCGACCGCGAAATCGAAGCCGAGCGCGCGCGGGCCAAGTCGGCGAACCGGTTCGCAACGCAGCCCTACCGGCCCTTGAAGGCAGACGTATGAGTTGTTCTGCCGTCGAGTGAACACCACGAAAAAGGCCCGACCCATGACCCTCCCTTCCCCCCGGGCTGTCCAGCAAATCCTGGACCCTCTCTTCCCCGGTCTCATGGGGGTTCGCCTGGTCACGCTCGAGCCGGAACGCGTGGTCGCGGAGCTGGTCGTGCGCCCCGATCTCTGCACCGCCGGCGGCATCCTGCACGGCGGCGCCTACATGGCTTTCGCCGACACGCTCGGTGCCGTCGGCACCGTCATCAACATGCCGCAGGGCAAGCGGACGACGACCACCGACTCCAGCACCAAGTTCATCGGCGGTGCGCGCGTCGACACCACGGTCACCGGGGAGTGCGTCGCACTCCACCGGGGACGGACCACCATGGTGTGGCAAACCACCATTCGTTCGGACGAAGGCAAGCTGTGCGCCGTCGTCACGCAAACGCAGCTGATCCTGGATTAGCAGATCCGGTCTGCCACAGCGGAAACGCGCGCGGCGTTTTCGATCCTCAGTAGCGATACGGATTGTCGGGTCGCCTGTCGTAGCGGTTGGGCACGCCGTCGTTGTCACGGTCGCGGTCGTAGCGGTTGGGCACGCCGTCTCGATCGCGGTCGGCGTAGCCGGCGCGCGGCGGCGGTCGGCCGCTGTCGTAGGGTACGGCCACGCAACCAGCCAGGGCGGCGCAAGCGGCAAGCAGGGCGATAAGTGTTTTCATCCGTTCTCCTTGGTACACGTGGTGCATCCACGATGCCCGGCCTGCGCCAGCCGCCAACCGGCACGCGGGCCCGTTCGAAAGTAGGTCCGGACCGCTTTCGTGTGCCCGTCGTGGATGATTTGGGCAGCGCTGCTTGCAGGGCCGCGTCCGTCTTGATGACTGACGCCTGTGGCAAGCTAGCGGCCCCATGCCGCGCACCCTGAACGCCCTCCTGGCGCTGAGCCTGCTTGTCGCCCTGGCCAGCCCAGCGCAGGCGCTGCCGGCCTTCGAAGAGGTGAAGCGCGGCTTCCGCCCCTCCGACATCCAGGTGCTCGACCGCGATGGCGAGCTGCTGCAGCGCGTGCGCACCGACGCCCGTGCGCGCCGAGGTCGGTGGACCCCGCTGGCCGAGGTCTCGCCGGCCCTGCGCACCGCCATGCTGCTGAGCGAGGACAAACGCTTCTACGAGCACAGCGGCGTCGATTGGCGGGCCGTATCAGCCGCCGCCTGGGGGAATCTGTGGAACACACGCACGCGCGGCGCCTCCACCATCACCATGCAGCTCGCCGGCCTGCTCGACGATGAGTTGCGCCGCGGCAGCGGCGGGCGCGATCTGGCGCAGAAGCTGGGGCAGACGGTGGCGGCGCGGCAGCTCGAACGCCAGTGGCGCAAGGACCAGATCCTCGAGGCCTATCTCAACACCGTCCCCTTCCGCGGCGAGATCGTCGGCATCGATGCACTCTCCCGCACGCTCTTCGGCAAGGCCCCGCATGGCATGGATGCGCGCGAGGCCGCGGTGGCGGCGGCGCTGGTGCGCGCGCCCAATGCGAAGCCGGCCCTGGTCGCGCAGCGCGCCTGCGAAATGATGCGCGCCATGGAGACCGGGGCCAGGGTCGATTGCGAGGCGCTGGAGATGTTCGCGAGCGCAGCCCTGCAACGCAGGGCCTTCGAAGCGAGCGAAGGCATCGCGCCGCACCTTGCGCGACAGGCGTTGAAAGAGCTCGAGGTTTCGTCGAGCGCCCATGCCCCCGCTCCGGACCTCGTCCGCACCACGCTGCGGGCGCCGCTGCAACGCTTTGCGCTCACGACCTTGCAGCGTCATTTGAAGGAGCTGCGCGGCCGCAATGTCGAAGACGGCGCGCTGGTCGTGCTCGACAACGCCAGCGGCGAGGTGCTGGCCTGGGTCGGCTCCTCCGGCGCGCTGAGCCGCGCGGCCGAGGTCGACGGCGTGCTGGCGCCACGCCAGCCGGGCTCCACGCTCAAGCCCTTTCTTTACGCGCAGGCGATCGCCGAGGGCAGGCTCACCGCGGCTTCGCTGCTCGACGATTCCTCGGCGCAAATCAGCACCGCCAGCGGTCTCTACATTCCGCAGAACTACGACCGGCAGTTCAAGGGCCGCGTGTCGGTGCGCACCGCGCTGGCAGCCTCGCTCAACGTGCCCGCGGTGCGCACGCTGGTCATGGTGTCGCCCGAGGCATTCGCGCACCAGTTGCGCGCGGCGGGCATGGGGCTGGCTCAGAACGGGGACTATTACGGGTACAGCCTGGCGCTGGGGAGCGCGGAAGTGTCGCTGCTGGGGTTGGCGAACGGGTATCGGACGCTGGCGAATGGAGGGACGTTCGGGGCGACCCGACTCCTGGAGCCGCGCATGCCGCCATCCCGACCTTCTCCCGATGGGCGAAGGAGCAACGCCCCGGCGATCGATCCGCGTGCGAGCTTCATCGTCGGCGACATCCTGAGCGATGCCAATGCGCGCGCCCCCACCTTCGGCCTCGACAGCGTGCTCGGCACGCGCTTCTGGAGCGCAGTGAAGACCGGCACCAGCAAGGACATGCGCGACAACTGGGCGGTCGGCTGGTCCGAGCACTACACGGTGGGCGTGTGGGTGGGCAATGCGAGCGGCGCGCCGATGTGGGACGTGAGCGGCACCAGCGGCGCCGCGCCCGTATGGGCCGAGCTGATGGGCTTCCTGCACCGCCGCGAAGCCAGCCATGCGCCCGTGGCGCCGCCGGGCTTGGTGCGCATGCACGTGCGTTTCGGCGACGAACTCGAGGCGGCGCGCGACGAATGGTTCATCGCCGGCACCGAGCAGGCGCGCTTCGAGCTGCCGGCCGTCCCGGCCGGCGCCGAGCAAGCACCGCGCATCATCGCGCCCGCGGACGGGACCATCGTCGCGCTCGACCCCGACATCCCCCCGCGCCACCAGCGCGTGCGATTCGAGGCCCAGGGCAGCGGCCTCGCCTGGCGCATCGACGGCAAGCCCTTCGCCCGCAGCGCCAGCGCGCAGTGGCTGCCATGGCCCGGCCGGCATGTGGTGGAGCTGCTCGATGCGCGCGGCCGGGTGATGGACCAGGTCAGGCTCGAAGTGCGCGGCGCGGGCGTGAAGAGCGCCGGGGCACGGTAGCGGCGCAGCACGCACGCCATTCAGCCGCACGACCTGCCCGGTCTCCAGCGAAATGCAATAGCAATGGAGTCGGGCGGACAACACGCCTGCCGATTGGATGCGCCCCGATAATCGGGACCCCCAGTGCACCCCAGAAGGAGACCTCGCGTGCCCGACCTTTCCCGGATCACTTGCATCGAAGACCTGCGAGTGATCGCCCAGTCGCGCGTGCCGCGCATGTTCTACGACTACGCCGACTCCGGCGCCTGGACCGAAGGCACCTACCGCGCGAACGAAGCCGACTTCCAGAAGATCAAGCTGCGCCAGCGCGTCGCCGTGAACATGGAAGGCCGCTCGACCCGCAGCACCATGATCGGCCAGGAAGTCGCGATGCCGGTGGCCATCGCGCCCACCGGCCTCACAGGCATGCAGCACGCCGATGGCGAGATCCTGGGCGCGCGCGCGGCCAAGGCCTTCGGCATTCCCTTCACGCTCTCGACCATGAGCATCTGCTCGCTGGAGGACATCGCGGAACACACCGGCGGCCATCCGTTCTGGTTCCAGCTCTACGTGATGCGCGACCGCGACTTCATCGAGCGGCTGATCGAGCGCGCCAAGGCCGCCAACGTCTCGGCGCTGCAGCTCACGCTCGACCTGCAGATCCTGGGTCAGCGGCACAAGGACATCAAGAATGGCCTGACGGCGCCGCCCAAGCCCACGCTCAGGAACCTCATCGACCTGGCGACCAAACCGCGCTGGTGCATGGGCATGCTGGGCACCAGGCGGCGCAGCTTCGGCAACATCGTCGGCCATGCCAAGGGCGTGGGGGACCTGTCGTCGCTGTCCTCGTGGACGGCCGAGCAGTTCGACCCGGCATTGAGCTGGGCCGACGTGGAATGGATCAAGAAGCTGTGGGGCGGGCCGCTGATCCTGAAGGGCCTCATGGACGTGGAAGATGCGCGCCTGGCGGCATCCAGCGGGGCCGATGCACTGATCGTGTCCAACCACGGCGGGCGCCAGCTCGATGGCGCGCCCTCCTCCATCGACGCGTTGCCGGCGATCGCAGAGGCGGTGGGCACGGAGATCGAGGTCTGGATGGACGGCGGCATCCGCAGCGGGCAGGACGTGCTGAAGGCACGCGCGCTGGGCGCGCGCGGCACGCTCATCGGGCGCAGCTTTCTCTACGGCCTGGGCGCCTTCGGCGAGGCCGGCGTGACGCGCGCGCTGCAGATCATCCAGAAGGAACTCGACCTCACGATGGCCTTCTGCGGACGCACGCAGATCGACGAGGTGGATTCGAGCATCCTGGTGCCGGGGACCTTCTAGAGGTCCGATCCCTTCCGTGTGACCCGGGCCGAGGCGCGGGTAAGCCCTCGACCGACAGCGAGATGGCACGCCACGACGCAGAATCGATCGGGCCAAAAACAACACGCCCAAGACCCGATCATGAGTGCAGTCACACCCGTCCCCGGGCCATCCCGGCAGCCCGCAAGCCACTACACCTCCGAAGAAAAACGACGCAGGATCTTCGCCATCGTCGGCGCCTCCTCCGGCAACCTGGTCGAGTGGTTCGACTTCTACGTCTACGCCTTCTCGGCCATCTACTTCGCCTCTTCCTTCTTCCCGAAGTCCAACCCCACGGTCCAGCTGCTCAATACCGCGGGCGTGTTCGCCGCCGGCTTCCTGATGCGGCCGATCGGCGGCTGGCTGTTCGGCCGCATTGCCGACCGCAAGGGACGCAAGACTTCGATGGTCATCTCGGTCACGATGATGTGCGCGGGCTCGCTGGCCATCGCCTGCCTGCCGACCTACGAACGCATCGGCGCCTGGGCGCCGGCGCTGCTGCTGGTCGCCCGGCTGTTCCAGGGCCTCTCGGTCGGCGGCGAGTACGGCACCACCGCCACCTACATGAGCGAGGTCGCGCTCAAGGGGCAGCGCGGCTTCTTCTCGTCCTTCCAGTACGTCACGCTGATCGGCGGCCAGCTGCTTGCGGTGCTGGTGATCGTGGTCCTCGAGCAATTGCTGAGCGAGGCCGAGCTCAAGGCCTGGGGCTGGCGCATCCCCTTCGTGATCGGCGCCTTCACTGCCGTGGTGGCGATGCAGCTGCGCCGCCAGTTGCACGAGACCTCGAGCTCCGAGAGCCGCGGCAACAAGGAGGCCGGCACGCTCGCCGGCCTGTTCCGCCACCACAAGGCGGCCTTCTTCACGGTGCTGGGCTTCACCGCCGGCGGTTCGCTGATTTTCTACACCTTCACGACTTACATGCAGAAGTACCTGGTCAACACGGTGGGGCTGCCGATCAAGACCACCAGTTACGTGATGACCTGCGCCCTGTTCGTCTACATGTGCCTGCAGCCCGTCTTCGGCGCGCTGTCGGACCGCATCGGCCGGCGCAACAACATGCTGCTGTTCGGCGCGCTGGGTGCTCTTTCGACGGTGCCCATCCTCACGGCCTTGCAACGCGTGACGAATCCGGTGGCGGCCTTCGCGCTCATCATCTTGGCGCTGGCGATCGTCAGCTTCTACACCTCGATCAGCGGCATCGTGAAGGCCGAGATGTTCCCGACCGAAGTGCGTGCCCTCGGCGTGGGCCTGGCCTACGCGGTGGCCAACGCGATCTTCGGCGGCTCGGCCGAGTACGTCGCGCTGGGTCTCAAGGCGCTGGGCTATGAGACTGCCTTCTTCTGGTACGTCACGGCGATGATGGCGATCGTGTTTCTGGTGAGCTGGCGCTTGCCGCCGGAGGCGCGTTACCTGCATCACGACCATTGAATCCCGATCCGGCCTCCTAGTCGCCCAGCAGCTCCCCGATCGGCTGCAGGTCCTCCACACGATCGCAGACGGCCTTCACGACCATCATGATCGGGATGCCCAGCAGCAGGCCCCAGATGCCCCAGAGCCAGCCCCAGAAGATCACGCCCACGAACACCGCCACCGGGTTCATGCGGCTGGTGCGGCTGGTGAGCCAGGGCACCAGCAGATTGCCGACCAGGGTATGGATCAGCAGCGAGATGCCGCCGACCAGAAGCGCCATGTGGATGGTGTTGAACTGCAGAAAGGCGACCAGCCCGGCGGTGGCCATGACGATCACCGAGCCGATGTAGGGAATCAGGTTGGTCAGCGCCGCGAGAATGCCCCACACGGCCGCGTTCCCCAGTCCGAGGGCCCAGAAGGCCAGGCCGGTGGCCACGCCGACCACGGCGCTGGTGAAGATCTGCACCAGCAGGTAGCGCTCGATCTGTTGCGTGATGTCGTCCAGCACATGCACCGTGATCCTCTTCTTCTGCAGGCTGGGCCCCGTGATCTTCACCAGCTTGCGCCTGAAGGTGTCGCCCGAGCCGAGCGCGAAGTACGTGAGGAAGGCCACCAGCGTGAGCTGCCCCGCGGCGGCGATCAGGCCCACGGTGCCGCTCAAGAGGTAGTCGCGCACGTCGAAGGGCGGCCGCTCGATGACCACGCGCGCCACGCCGCGGCGGGAGGCCACCTTGGCCGAGTTCTCGTCCGCCGCCTGCTCCAGCTGCTGGGCCGCCTTTTGCACCGTGTCGAGCGCGCTGGGATCACTGGCCCGGGTGCCGCTGCGCATCGCCATGCGCAGCTTCTGCGCCGCGACCGGTAGCGAATCGAGCAGCTCGGTCGCGCTGCCGGAGAGCGTGTAGCCGGTCCATCCGACCCCGCCGCCGAGCCCGATGAGGATCACCGCAGCGCCGATCCAACGGGAGATCCTCCAGCGCTCCAGCAGGTCGACCAGCGGCTCGAGGGCGTAGGTCAGGAGCAGGCTCAGCATCAGCGGCACGAACACGGCCTTGGCCCAGTGCAGCGTGAACACCACGCCGAGCACGCTGAGCACGACCAGCGCGGCGCTGCGCACGTCGACCGGCATTTCAAGCAGCACGCGCTCCGGCTCGGGGGCGGCCTCCGGCGGCTCCGGCTCGAGCGTCGGCTCCTGCTTCGCCTCGGGCTCGGGCTCGGTTGGCGGCTGGGGCCGCTCGACCTTCTTCTGCTCGACGTCTTCGTTCATCGCGGATCCTTGAGCACCTCGCGCACCGCCGCCAGCTGGCGCCGTGATACCACCACCGGCTCCGGGATGGCGTCGAGTCGCAGCGCCCAGCCCTCGGCGTCTTCGCCGTCGTCGTACTTCTCGAGGGCGCGGATCGCGTGGCGCGCCACCAGGGCATTGCGGTGCACGCGCACGAAGCGCGCCGGATAGCGTTCCTCGAACTCGGCCAGCGAGCCATCGTAGATATGGCTGCGCGCCGCCGTGCGCACCGTGAGGTACTTGAACTCGGACTTGAGATAGAGCACCTCGGACAGCAGCACCCGCTCGGTCCGGCCGCGGTCCTGGATCAGCAGCACCTCCTGCTGCACGTCGGCCAGAGGACCGCGCTGCTCCCGAAGCCAGCGCTCCACCTTCTGCAGCGCCTGCTGCAGCCGCTCGGCCCGCACCGGCTTGGTCAGGTAGTCGACGGCCTCGAGGTCGAAGGCGGTCACGGCATGGGCCGCGTGGGCGGTGACGAACACCACCGCCGGCGCAGCGGCGCGCTGGCGCAGGCTGCGCGCCAGCTCGATACCGTCGATTCCGGGCATGTGGATGTCGAGCAGCACCAGGTCGAGGTCCTGGGTGAGCAACTGCGCCTGCGCGTCGGCGCCGTTGGAGGCCTCGGCCACCACCTCCGCCCCCGGCGCGCGGCAATCCGCCAGCAGCGTGCGCAGGCGCGACCGGGCCAGCGTTTCGTCGTCGACGATGAGGGTGCGAAGAAGATGCATGGACTTCTCAGGTTCCGACGGGAATGGCAATGCGTACGCGGTAGGCCTTCTGGTCCATGCCGGCGCTGAACTGCGCCTGCACGTCGTGCAGCAGGCGCAGCCGGTCGCGCACGTTGTCCAGGGCGATGCCGTGGCCGCGCGGCAGGGGCTCGTCGGCCCAGCGCAGGGGCGGCAGGCTGTTGACCACCTCGATCACCGCCATGCCGCCACGGCGCTCGGTGCGGATCCGCACCTTCGCGCCCTCTGGACTGGGCTCGACGCCATGCTTCACCGCGTTCTCGACCAGCGGCTGCAGCAGCAACGGCGGCAGCCGGGCCTCGTTGGCCGCGGGATCGATGTCCCAGCGAATGCGCAAACGGTCGCCGAAGCGCACCTGCTCGATCGCCAGGTAGCGCTCGGCCAGCGCGATCTCGTCGGCCAGCGTGACCGATTCGCCCGCATCCGCCAGGGCGTGGCGGAACAGCTCGCTCAGGTCTTCCAGCATCGCCTCGGCCTTGGCCGGCTCTTCTCGCACCAGTGCGATGGCACTGTTCAGGGTGTTGAAGAGAAAGTGCGGGCGGATGCGCGACTGCAGCTCCTCCAGCCGCGCGGTCGTGGCCGCCGGCGTCTGGCCACGCGCGCGCAGCACCAGCGCGACCATCACCAGCGCCGCGATCATGGCGCCGGCCAGGGCGCTCGCGAGCCATGGCGCGTTGCCCACGACGCCGGTCAGCCGCAGCAGCCCGCAGCCGTAGAGGGCCGACAGCGCCCCCAGGAGCACACCGGCGCCGTACTGCCCGGGGTGCGGCAGGCGCCCCAGCAGCTTCTTGAGCCAGCAGGCCGCGAGCAGCCACAGCAGCGCGGCCGGCAGGGCGCCGCCGGTCACGGTGGCCAGCAGCATCAGCCACTCGGCAGCCGTGGGCGCCTGGAACAGCGTGACGACGGCCACCACCGCCTCGACGAACATCACGGTGCGCAGCACCACACCGATCTGGCAGGCATCGAACAGCGCGACATCGGCGCGCACCGGTGCGCGGGCCCGTGCCTGGGGCGGCGCCTGGGGGGTGGTCGATAAAATCGATGGGTTGCGCATCAAGCAGACATCGGGTGCAAACCCATTATTGCCTCCCAACCGGCTCACCCCATGACCCACAACCAACTCGACAAGAAATCCGAAGCCTGGTCCGCCCTGTTCTCCGAACCCATGAGCGACCTGGTGAAGCGCTACACCGCGAGTGTCTTCTTCGACAAGCGGCTGTGGCAGGCCGACATCCAGGGCTCGCTGGCGCACGCAGGCATGCTGGCAGCGCGGGGCATCATCGGCGCCGAGGACCACGCGGCCATCGAGCGCGGCATGGCGCAGATCCAAGGCGAAATCGAGTCCGGCGCCTTCGACTGGAAACTCGAACTCGAGGACGTGCACCTGAACATCGAGGCCCGCCTCACCCAGCTGGTCGGCGACGCCGGCAAGCGCCTGCACACCGGCCGCAGCCGAAACGACCAGGTGGCCACCGACGTGCGCCTCTGGCTGCGCGGCGAGATCGACCTGATCGACGCGCTGCTGGCCGACCTGCAGAAGTCGCTGCTGGCCATCGCCGAGAAGAACGCCGAGGTGATCCTGCCGGGCTTCACGCACCTGCAAGTGGCGCAGCCGGTGAGCTTCGGCCATCACATGCTGGCCTACGTCGAGATGTTCGCGAGGGATGCCGAGCGCATGGCCGACGTGCGCGGCCGCGTCAATCGTCTGCCGCTGGGCGCCGCCGCGTTGGCCGGCACCAGCTACCCGCTGGACCGCGAGCTCGTGGCCCGCACGCTGGGCATGGACGGGGTGTGCGAGAACAGCCTGGACGCGGTGAGCGACCGCGACTTCGCGATCGAGTTCAGCGCCGCGGCGGCGCTGGCGATGGTGCACATCAGCCGGCTCAGCGAGGAGCTCGTGCTCTGGACCAGCCAGGCCTTCGGCTTCATCGACATCGCCGACCGCTTCTGCACCGGCAGCTCGATCATGCCGCAGAAGAAGAACCCGGACGTGCCCGAGCTGGCTCGCGGCAAGACCGGCCGCGTGGTGGGCCACCTGATGGGCCTGATCACGCTCATGAAGGGCCAGCCGCTGGCCTACAACAAGGACAACCAGGAGGACAAGGAGCCGCTGTTCGACACCGTCGACACGCTGAAGGACACGCTGCGCATCTTTGCCGAGATGGTGGGCGGCATCACGGTCAAGCCCGAGGCGATGGAAAACGCCGCGCTGCGCGGCTACGCGACGGCCACCGACCTGGCCGACTACCTGGTAAAGAAGGGCCTGCCCTTCCGCGACGCGCACGAGACCGTGGCGCACGCGGTCAAGGCGGCGATCTCGCACAAGGTGGATCTGTCGGAGCTGCCGCTGTCGGTGCTGCAGACTTTCCATCCGAAGATCGAGAAGGACGTCTACGATGTGCTGAGCCTGCGGGGATCGCTGCATGCGCGCAACATCCTAGGCGGCACGGCGCCTGCGCAGGTGCGCAAGCAGATCGCACGGCATCGCGCCCGGCTGGGCTGAGAAATATTTGGGGTTTACCCCAAATATCGCCTGAAGCCTTTTCTGGCTCTCGTTCGGACGCTATCAATTGGATAGCAACTGCGCCAGCAAGCACACCCTAGGGCGTAAGCCTATGCCGTAAGCTTTGTGGCCAGTTGTAAAACTGTAGTGCTAAAGTTTGGCATTGCATTGCAGCAAAGTGCCCGGCAACCTGTGTTGCCGAAGCACGCCAGCCGACCGAATCCCATGGAACAAGCACCCTGCGTCGTCGTCATCCTCAGCTTCAATTCCGCCTCGATCATCCGGGAGACCGTGTCGCAGGCGAAGAAGGTGAGCCCGAAGGTCTTCGTGGTCGACTCGCATTCGTCCGACAACACCGTCGCCATCCTCGAGGAACTGGGCTGCACCGTGGTGCAGCGGCCCTTCTCCAACTACAGCGACCAGCGCAACTGGGCGATCTCCCAGGTCGAGGGTTCCTACGGCTGGCAATTGCACCTCGATGCCGACGAGGTGCTGGACGAGCAGGCCGTGGGCGAGATCCGCGCCCTGCTCGCCGGCACGCCGCGCTTCGACGCCTACATGCTGCGCCGGCGCGACTACTTCATGGGCAAGATGCTGCGCTTCTCGGGCGTCAACCCCTGGCACCTGCGGCTGTTCCGCTCGGGCGCGGGGCGCTGTGAGTCGCGCCTCTACGACCAGCACTTCATCAGCAGTGCAACGCCGGGGCGCCTGGAGGGCTTCATGCACGACAAGAACTCGGCGCGGCTTACCGACTGGATCAGCAGCCACAACCGCTGGAGCGATGCCGAGGCCAAGGAGAAGCTGGGCCCGCGCCTCGCCGCCGACAACGTGCTCAAGCCGCGCCTGATGGGCGATGCGCGCGAGCGCACGCGCTTCATCAAGGAGCTCTACTACAAGCTGCCGACCGGCCTGCGCTCGCTCGGCTATTTCGTCTATCGCTACGTCTTCCGGCTCGGCTTCCTCGACGGCACCACCGGCTTCTATTTCGCTTTCTTCCAGGCCTTGTGGTTCCGTATGCTGGTCGACGCGAAGATGTACGAGCAGCGCGCAGCGCAGCGCCCGGCGCCTGAACTGAAGGCCAAGGCCACCCACCCGATTCCCCCAATGGAGTGATCTCGCAACATGCGGCAATACAACGCTTCCAAGAAAGTCCTGGTCACCGGCGGCGCCGGCTTCCTGGGCAGCCATCTGTGCGACCGGCTCATCGCGCAGGGCCACGACGTCCTGTGCGTGGACAACTTCTTCACCGGCACCAAGCGCAACATCGAACACCTGCTGGGCCATCCCCGCTTCGAGCTGATGCGTCACGACGTGACCTTCCCGCTCTACGTCGAGGTGGACGAGATCTTCAACCTGGCCTGCCCGGCCTCGCCCATCCACTACCAGCACGACCCGGTGCAGACCACCAAGACCAGCGTGCACGGCGCGATCAACATGCTGGGCCTGGCCAAGCGGGTACGCGCCAAGATCCTGCAGGCGTCCACCAGCGAGGTCTACGGCGACCCCGAGATCCATCCGCAGGTCGAAGCCTACTGGGGCCGCGTCAATCCGATCGGCCTCCGCAGCTGCTACGACGAGGGCAAGCGCTGCGCCGAGACGCTGTTCTTCGACTACCACCGCCAGCACAAGCTGCGCATCAAGGTCGTGCGCATCTTCAACACCTACGGCCCGCGCATGCACATGAACGACGGGCGCGTGGTGTCCAACTTCATCGTGCAGGCGCTCAAGGGCGAGGACATCACCATCTACGGCGACGGCCAGCAGACGCGCAGCTTCTGCTACGTGGACGACCTGGTGGAGGCAATGCTGCGCATGATGGCCACCGGCGACGAGGTGCCGGGCCCGATCAACATCGGCAACCCGGGCGAGTTCTCGATGCTGGAGCTGGCCAACAAGGTGATCGAGCTCACCGGCTCCAGGAGCCAGCTGATGCGCATGCCGCTGCCGGCGGACGATCCCAAGCAGCGCCGCCCCGACATCAGCCTGGCCCAGCAGGAGCTCGACGGCTGGGCGCCGAAGACCCAGCTCGAGGAAGGCCTCAAGAAGACCATCGCCTATTTCGACAAGGCACTCTCCGAATCAACTTCAGACTGAACGCATGAACGTCACCATCATCGGTACCGGCTACGTCGGCCTCGTCACCGGCGCCTGTCTCGCGGACATCGGCAACAACGTGCTGTGCATGGACCTCGACACGCGCAAGATCGACACCCTCAACGCGGGCGGCATTCCGATCTACGAGCCCGGCCTCGGCGAGCTCGTCGAATCGAACGCGGCGGCGAAGCGCCTGAGCTTCACGACCGACATCGAGGCCTCGGTGGCGCACGGCGAGGTCCAGTTCATCGCCGTGGGCACCCCGCCCGACGAGGACGGCAGCGCCGACCTGCAGTACGTGCTGGCAGCGGCACGCAACATCGGCAAGTACATGAACGGCTTCAAGGTCGTGGTCGACAAGTCGACGGTGCCGGTGGGCACGGCCGACAAGGTCGCGGCCGTGATCCAGGAGGAACTCGACAAGCGCGGCCGCACGGACCTGCGCTTCTCGGTGGTGAGCAACCCCGAGTTTCTGAAGGAAGGCGCGGCGGTCGAGGACTTCATGCGGCCCGACCGCATCGTCATCGGCTACAGCGACGACGAGGACGGCCGCGAAGCCCTCGCCGCGATGCGCAAGCTGTACGCGCCCTTCAATCGCAACCACGAGCGCACCCGGGTGATGGACGTGCGCTCCGCCGAGTTCACCAAGTACGCGGCCAACGCGATGCTGGCCACCCGCATCAGCTTCATGAACGAGCTGGCCAACCTGGCCGACCGCGTGGGCGCAGACATCGAGGCCGTGCGCCAGGGCATCGGCTCCGACCCGCGCATCGGCTACAGCTTTCTCTACGCAGGCACGGGCTACGGCGGCAGCTGCTTCCCGAAGGACATCCAGGCGCTCACGCGCATCGCACGCGACAACGGCCAGACGCTGCGGGTGCTGGAGTCGGTCGAGGAGGTGAACGACGAGCAGAAGCGCGTGCTGACGCAGAAGGTGCTCGACCGATTCGGCCCCGACCTCAGCGATCGCAGCTTCGCGCTGTGGGGCCTCGCCTTCAAGCCCAACACCGACGACATGCGCGAGGCTCCGAGCCGCGTGGTGCTGGACGCGCTGCTGCGCGCCGGCGCGCGCGTGGTGGCGCACGATCCGATCGCGGTCGACGAGACCCGGCGCGTGCTGCAACTCGACTTCGCCGATGCGCCGGCGCTGCTGGAGCGCGTCAGCTTCTCCTCGGCCAAGGATCCGATGGAGGTGCTGGCCGGCACGGACGCGCTGATCATCGTCACCGAATGGAAGGCCTACCGCAGCCCCAACCTGGAGCGGCTCAAGGCGCTGATGAAGTCGCCGGTGATCTTCGACGGCCGCAACCTCTACGAGCCCGGCGTCATGAAGGAAGCCGGCGTCGTCTACCAGGGCATCGGGCGCAACAGCCTCTGAGCGCGCGCCACCATCGCCCGGCAGCGTGTTCTACGCCATCCCCCTCGAGAGCCGGCCGAGCTGGCGCAGCCCGCCCTGGATGACGGTGCTGCTCATCCTGGTGAACATGCTGGTTTTCTGGGGACCGCAGCGCGCGGAAGACAAGGCGCAGGCGCAAGCCGCGCAGTTCTACCTGCAGAGCAGCCTGCCGACGCTGGAGCTGCCGCCCTTCGTTGCCTGGCTTCAGGAGACCGGCTCGCCGCGCGCGGCAGTGGCCCGGCGCCTGCTGGCGCGCGAAGGCCATGCCGAGTTGCTCGAAGGCCTGCAGCAGGAGCAGGGCTTCCTGCGCAAGCTGCACGCGGACCAGGTCATCACGCGGGGCCATCCGCAATACGCAAACTGGAAGCGCGAGCGGCAGCGCTACGAGGCCCTGCTGCCGCCGCCCTTCACCACGCGCTGGGCGCAGGACCACGACGCGGATGCCGAATTCAAGCCCTGGACCTGGCTCACGTCGGCCTTCCTGCATGGCAGCAACGGTCACCTGCTGGGCAACATGCTCTTCCTCTTTCTTTTCGGCTTCTCGGTGGAGCTGGCGCTGGGCGGAGGCCTTTACCTGGGGTTCTACCTGCTGGGTGCGGTCGGCGCCTCGGCGCTCGCGGCCTGGGCCTATGCGGGCCAGGGCGGCTACGGGCTGGGCGCCTCGGGCGCGGTGTCGGCGCTGATGGGCATGTACGCCGTGATGTACCGGCTGCGGCGCATTCGCTTTTTCTATCAGCTCTTCTTCTACTTCAACTACGTCACGGCGCCGGCGCTGATCCTGCTGCCGGCCTGGATCGCCAACGAATTGCTGCAGCATGCCGTCGGCGGCAAGGGAATCGCCTACATGGCGCACCTGGGCGGGCTGCTGACCGGCGCGCTGCTGATGGCCATCGCGATGCGTTGGCGCCGGCTGCGCCTGCCAGAGGCGTCGCCCAAGCAAGCGCCGGACCCTTTCGAGCAGCATGTGACCGCGGCGCGGCGGCTGGCCGGCGAGATGAAGTTCGAGCCGGCCTGCGCGCAGTGGCGCGCCGCCGCGAAGCTGCGCCCGGACGATGCGGACACGCTGCGCGCCTGGTTCAACACCGCCAGGCTCTGGCCCGCCGGCGAGGACTTTCATCGTGCGGCACACCGCATCTTCCGGCTCCGGCCGCAGGACCCTGCCACGCTGGAATTGCAGCATGCGAGCTACAAGATCTACCTCGATCACGCCAAGCCGGGTGCGCGCCTGCGGCCCGAAGACATGGCGCGGCTGGCGCGCCGCTTCACGCGCGCTCAGCAGTTCGCCGATGCCGAGCGGCTGTGCCACGCACTGATGAAGACGGCGCCGGCGCATCCGGAGCTGGCCGAGACCGTCACGTTGTGCGCCAGCGGACTGATGCAGGCGGGCCAGCGCGAACAGGCGCTCGGCTGGCTGCCGCATCTGTTGCGGCTGGCGCCGGAGGACATGGTGACGCGGATGCTCCAGAAGGCCTGAACGACTTGCGCCCTGCCTCCAAGCGCGGCGGAGAAGGCCTCAGCCCTGCGGAACCTCGCGCATCAGCCAGCGCACCTCCTGCGTCTGCTCGCTGTCCGGATAGCGCTTCTCAAGCGTCCTCAGGATCGGCCGTGCCATGTCGTGCCGGTTCAAGCCCTGCACCAGCACCCGCGCCGCCAGTTCGTAGGCCTGTGGGACTGCGGCATGCCCGCGGAAGCGCTTGTCGAAGCCGGTCAGCAGCGCGAGCGCGGCCTTTCCATCGCCGTGGCGCCACTCCGTGCGGGCCAACGCCAGGGTCGTCGCCGGATCGTCGAGCACGAAGCCACTGTCCTTCTCGCGGCAGGCGTTGTAGACCTTCAGCGCCTCCGACGCGAGATCGCGTGCGGCGAGCATGCCGATCAGCCGCCGCCCATGGTCCAGCAGCGTGGCCGTCTTGTCGGGCGCCAGCAGCAGCACGCGGTGGTAACGCCGCTGCGCGGCCAGGTCGTTCGGCTCGGTGCGCTGCTCCTCGTAGGCCAGCGCCAGGGCGCCGGCCATGTCGCCCTCGGTCACCATCTGCGCCACCAGCATGTCGGTCTGCTGCTGGGCGATCTGGGCCGGCGTGCGGGTGTCGAGCACACGCTCGTCGGCACCGGCGCCGGGCAGCAGGTCGATGCCGAGCGCCGCATGGTTCTGGTACATCACATAGCCCAGCAGGCTGGCCATGACCCAGCCGAAATAGATCATCACGAAATTGAAGAGCGGCAGCGCCACCCAGCCCTTGAAGACGGGCAGCAGCATGACCATCGCCAGCTGCGCGCCCGAGTTCAGCAGGAACAGGAAGAAGCACAGCAGCACATAGGGCCAGCCGATGGCACGCAGGGTCTGCCACACCAGGCCGGGGTTCAGCGCCTGCCAGAAGCTGCCCGACTGCACCAGCACCATCGTCGTGGCCGGCAGCGTGAACGAGAGCAAGAAGATGGCGATGTAGCCGAGCGCCGGATTCAAGGCGCCGATGAAGCCGCCCGCCAAGCCCTGCAGCACCAGCAGCGCGAACAGCTTCCAGGGGAGGTGGATCCACGCCTCGTCCAGCAGGCGCGGAAAGTCGGCGGCGCGCACGATCCCGCGCGCGCCGAGCGCCATCACCTTGAAGCCGTAGCGGCTGGCCGCGAGCACGATGCCCAGCTCGACCAGCAGGAGGCTCAGCGCCTGCGGCAGGAAGAACATCAGATGGATCAGCAGGCTGGAAGCCGCGAGCAACAGCGCATAGCCAAGCGGCTGGAGCTGCAACGGAAAAGCGAAGAAGGTGTTCAGGCGCTGCCAGAACGGGCGGGGCGAAGGACTTCCGGGCTCTTGCTCTTGCATGGGCGCTCCAACGAAGGAGTGTCCAGTATAGGTTTCAAAATGTTGCAATGCCGCATCACGAAGCGCGGCGGCTGTGCAGGACCGCGCACATCGCGGGATAAAAGGTGCAGTCGGCCCGATCGGTCGGCGGCCTGATGCGGTGCCTCCCGAGAAGAGGCTCCGAGGGCCGTTAACATCCTTCGACGCATCGTCGAAGGCTCGAACGCATGATGCGATCGAAGCCCTTGCCCTGGACTCCACCCTTGTGATGAACGCTGCCCGCCGGGCCCTGCTGCCGATCGCCCTCCTTCTCGCGGCCTGCGCCTCGCAGGCCCAGCCCTCGCCCGCCGACGACGCCCCCACGCCCGCGTATCTGGCCGCGCAGACCCGCTGGCGCGGGGAGCTCTCGGCCTTCGATGCCGCCGACCGGCAGCAATGGCCTGGCGAGGGCGGCGTGGTCTTCGTCGGCAGTTCCACCATCCGCCTGTGGACCCGCCTCGCGCAGGACTTCCCGCAGTTGCCGGTGGTCATCAACCGGGGCTTCGGCGGCTCGACCATGGCCGACTGCAGCGTCTTCGCGCGGGAACTGGTGCTGCGCTACAAGCCGCGGCATGTGGTGGTCTACGCGGGCGACAACGACCTGGCCGAGGGCCGCACGCCGATCGAGATCCTGGAGAGCTTCGCGCAGTTCGCCAACACCGTGCGTGCCGCGCTGCCCGAGGCGCGCATCAGCTACATCTCGATCAAGCCCAGCCCCTCGCGCGAGAAGCTGTTGCCGCGGATGCGCGCGACCAACGACATCATTGCCGCCTATCTGCGGCGCCTGCCGAACAGCGACTACATCGATGTCTTCACCCCCATGTTGGGGGCGGACGGACGCCCGCGTCCAGAGCTGTTCCGCGGCGACCAGCTGCATCTCAACGACGAAGGCTACGGGCTGTGGCGCTCCGTGATCGGCGGGCAGTTGGCGCGGGTGGCGGAGTAGAGGCTGTCGAAGTTCGCGAGGATCGAACATCCGGACGCGAAGGTTTTCGCGAATAGCGCGAAATGAAAATGTCCGCCTATCGGCCCTGAACCGAGCTGTCGATTGCAGCGATGTCGCGGTAGGTGCCGCGGCTGCGACGGTGCTCGCCCCACCATAGCGCCGCGCGGGCGACGGCGTAGAGGCCTGCGAAGACCACGGCCAGCAGCAGCACATCGCCCCACCAGGGACGCGCGGTCTGGCTGTCGCCGTAGAAGGCCAGCACCAGCAGCACCGCGACCAGGTGCGCGCAGAACACGGGCAGCGAGGCCGAGCCCATCGCTTCCAGCGCGTGCAGGCGCGGCAGGCGCCGCATGAGCGCCGGCCCGAAGCGCACGGTGACGATGCCGAGCACCACCAGGTTGACGATGCGCAGCGGCCCGAGCTGCCATTTGTCGAACAGCAGGTTCATCGCTTCGTCGCCGCCGAAGGGGGCCTGGCCATTGATGCCATGGTGCCGCCACCAGAACCCATAGAGCGCCGTGCCGACCGCGAGCGCCACCAGCCAGGCCGGGAAGCGGAAGGGCTCGGCATCGGGCGCGTGCCGGCTGGCGCCCATCCACAGCCCCGTGAACCACAGGAACTGCCAGGCGAAGGCGTTGAAAGCGCCCATCTCGCGAAAGGGCACGGGCAGATGCAGCGAGTGCACCGCCAGCCCGTATAGCCATTCGCTGAAGCCGAACTGCGCCAGCCCCCACAGCGCCGCGCTGGCCACCATCACGCCGGTCCAACCATGGCGCAGCGCGAAGGCAAGCACCCAGGGGCTCATCAGCATGAAGAAGATGTACATCGGCAGGATGTCGAGCAGCGCCGGCTCGTACACCAGCAGCAGCGAGTAGCCGAAGCCCTCGAGCGGCTGCGCGAGGTAGAAGGACAGCAGGTTCTTCACCGCCGGCTGGTCGATGCGCAGGCCGACCCGCGTGATGATGGTGAAGAGGAACAGCAGCGTTGCGGCCTGCACCAGATAGACCTTGAGCGCGCGCCGCCAGAAGGCGCGGCGCATCGCATCGACACCGCGGCTGTCGCTGATGCGCGTGTAGACCAGCCCGGCAACGAAGGCCGAGAGCAGCACGAAGCCTTCGGCCGCCGAGACGAAGCCGAAGGGCTGCCCGAGCGGATCGGTGAACCGCGTGGGCAGGTGGGTGAAGGTCATCAGCACGAGCATCAGCCCGCGCAGTGCGTCGATTTGCCAGTAGCGCTTCATGGTGGCTCGGCACCCGGCATCTTCGGCGGGCGCCGTTTTCGGTGCTACGCCAGCTTGCGAATGGCGTCGATCACCACCTCGCTGTACTTCTCCCAGGTGTAGCTGGCCGCATGCCGCATGGCCGCCTCGCTCATGGCCGGGAGTTCGTGCCGGTTCTGGTTGAACCAGGCGAGCTTCTCGGCGATCTTCTCCGGCGAACGGATCGGCACCAGGAAGCCGGTCTTGCCCTCGATCACGAGGTCGTCGCCGCCGGTGTTGGGCGTGATCACGATGGGAAGGCCCTGACTCATCGCCTCCTGCATCACCAGCGCGCGCCCTTCGTACAGCGAAGGCAGGCAGAACACGTCGCAGCTGCGCATCAGGGCCAGCACCTCGGCATGCGGGCGCCCCTTCTCGTGGGTGAAGTCGGCGTACTGGCTGCGGTAGAAGCTGGGCTCGTTCAGCAGCGAGCCCATCACGACCAGCTCGATGTTCTCGCCCTCGAGCAAATGCATGGCCTGGAACAGGTCGGCCAGTCCCTTGCGCTGCCCCATCGAGCCGACGAAGAGCACGCGCAGCGGCTTCGAAGGGTCGACCGCCTGGCGCGCCGGCGCGGCCGCCGACAGCGGCGAGCCGAAGGGCGACAGCACCCGGGTCTTCTGCCCGGCCCAGGCGGGCAGCGAGTCGGCCACGAATCGGCTGGGCACCACCACCAGGTCGGCCAACTCCAGTTCGCGTGCCTTGCGCTCCAGCTTGGCCGGCGAATCGGACATGCCGCCGCCCAATGCATGGGCCCAGGCCGGCAGGCGCTGGATCTCTTCTTCCATCAGCTTGCGGCCGACTTCCCAGTACGAGATCGGCAGGTCGTACACGCACTTGAGGCCGAGGTCCTTGGCCGTGCGGAAGGTGTCGAGGGCGGAGTCCTCGTAGGTGTAGACCGCGCCGAGGTCCAGGCGCTGGTGCAGCCGCGGCAGGGCGCGGGCGCTGAAGCGGTCGAAGTCCTGGAGCACGCCGTCGATCGAGGCGAAGCCCTGCTCGTGGCGCAGCCAATAGTTCCAGCCGGCCCGGGAACAGACGGCCCGCGCCAGCTCGCGCCAGGGGTGCTGCAGGATCTTTTCGCGCGGGACGTTGAAGCGCCGCCGCAGCAGGTCGCGGCTCAGGCCCTGGGGCACCAGTTTCAGCGCCACGTTGTCGGGCGCCACCGCCAGGGTGGTCGTGAAACGCGCAAGCATTCCGGCGGCCTCCAGTCCGTCGAGCATGGCGCGAACGTTCTGGTTGCCTGCGGGGTGGCTGAACAGCAGTTTCATATCGATCGATCATAGTGGACGCCTGTGGCGCGTCGGGCGGGTTGCGCTACGCTGCGCACCCGAAGGAGAAGCCTCTTGCAACCAATGAGAACAACGCCGCGGGCGCTGGCGGCCGCGGCCCTGGTCTTGTGCAGCCTCGGCGCCCACGCGCTGCAGATCAGCAGCCTCACGCCGCAGGGTGAGGTGGCTCGGATCCGGCAGGTGGTCGCGAAGTTCGACCAGCCGGCCGTCAACTTCGGCGACCCCAAGGCGCCCGCCCCGCTGGCCGTCAGCTGCAGCGACGCGCAGGCCGCCAAGGGCACGGGCCGCTGGACCGGCGAGAAGCAGTGGGTCTGGGACTTCGAGAACGACCTGCCCCCGGGCGTGCGCTGCACGATCACCCGGATCGCAGGCTTCAAGTCGGCCGCGGGCGCGGATCTGACGGGGCCGGAGCGCTACCAGTTCTCGAGCGGCGGTCCTTTCGTGCGCAGCTGGCAGCCCGGCGATGGAAAGATCGACGAAGAGCAGCAGTTCATGCTGGAGCTCAACGGCCCGGCCACGCTGGAAAGCGTGCGCGACAACATCTGGTGCCAGGCCGACGGCGTGGGCGAGCGCATCCCCGTCCGGCTGGTCGAAGGCGAGCAACGCCAGGCCCTGCTCAGGGCCCTCGGCCGCGACAGGGAAGCCGAGAAGACGCCGCTGCGCTTCGTCACGCTGCAGTGCCAACGCAGGCTGAGCCCGGGCGCACGCCTGCAGCTGGTCTATGGCAAAGGCGTGGCCACGCCCTCCGGCGTGGCCAACGCGATCGAGCGGCGCCTGAGCTTCCAGGTGCGCGAGCCCTTCGCGGTCTCCTTCAGCTGCGAGCGCGAGAACGCGCAGTCGGCCTGCCTGCCGCTCAAGCCCTTGGTGCTGCGGTTCAACGCGCCGGTGGCGCGCAAGCTGGCGGCGCAGATCACGCTCCAGGGTGGCGGCAAGACGATCAAGCCCAAGTTCGACGACGAGAACACCTCCGCGGACGAGGACGCGGTGGTCGACTCGGTGAGCTTCCCGCCGCCTTTCGCCGAGCAGACGCCCTTCACTCTCACGCTGCCGGCCAGGTTCGAGGACGCCTCGGGCCGCGCCCAGGCCGCGTCCGACAGCTTTCCGCTGAAGGTCGCGACCGGCGCCATGCCGCCGCTGGCCAAGTTCGCGGCCTCGCCCTTCGGCGTGGTCGAGCGCCTGGCCGAGCCCGGCGGAACGGCGCTGATGCCGGTCACGGTGCGGCGCGTCGAGCCGGCGCTGCAGGTGCAGGCGCTGACGCCCGGCAAGGTGAGCGACATGAATCCGAGGACCGACGCGGAAATCATCGCGTGGTTCCGCAAGGTGCGGCGCTATGACGGCAACTACACGGTCTCCCGCGCGCAGGCGGCGCGCGACGTCAAGGGGCCACTGCCCAAGGTGATCGACAAGGACGAACGCGACCGTGTCCAGACTCGCATGGTCTCGCTGCTCGGCGGCCAGGCCGGCGTGAAGACGCTCGACATGCCCAAGGCCGAGAGCGGCGACCCGAGGCCCTTCGAGGTGATCGGCATCCCGCTCACGCCGGGCTTCCACGTGCTGGAGATCGCCTCGCAGAAGCTGGGCGACACGCTGCTCGACGAGCGCTACGGCGCCGGCCGCACGATGTACGTGCGCACCACCGCGCTGGCAACCAACCTGGCCGTCCATTTCAAGCTGGGACGCGAGAACGCGCTGGCCTGGGTCACCACCTTGGACAAGGGCCAGGTGGTGGCCCATGCCGCGGTGCGCGTCTCGGACTGCAACGGCAAGGAGGTCGCCGCCGGCACCACCGACGCGCGCGGCCTGGTGCAGCTGTCCGGCATCTCGCCGAACCCGCCGAGCTGCTCCGGCGAAGAGGACGAGGGCGGCGACGCCTGGTTCGTCAGCGCACGCGCCCGGGACCCGGCCGGCGTGGAAGACCTCGCCTTCACCTGGAGCGACTGGCAGCGCGGCATCGAGCCCTGGCGCTTCAACGTGCCCACCAGCCTGGAGCCCGAGCCCGACCGCGTGGCCCACACCATCTTCGATCGCACGCTGCTGCGCGCCGGCGAGACGGTGTCGATGAAGCACCTGATCCGGACCCAGACCCGTGCGGGCTTCGGCCTGCCGAAGACGCTGCCCGACACCCTGGTCGTGACGCACGTGGGCAGCGGCCAGCAGTACACCCAGCCGCTGAAATGGCGCAAGACCGCAACCGGCGGCCAGAGCGGCGAGAACAGCTTCGCGATCCCGCCGGCCGCCAAGCTCGGCCTCTACCAGGTCGAGCTGCGCAATGGCAAGGGCAGCGGCGGCGACAGCGAGGAGGGCGGCGAGCGCAGCTACGGCACCGGCGAGTTCCGCGTCGAGGAATTCCGCCTGCCGGTGCTCGAGGGCCGCATCGCGCCGGCCGAGAAGAAGGCGCTGGTCGCCGCGAGTTCGCTGCCCATCGAGGTGCAGGTCAACTACGTGGCCGGCGGCGGCGCGGCCCGTCTGCCGGTGCGGGTCTCGGCGGCGGTGCGCGCCAAGAGTCTCGCCTTCGCGGACTTCGACAGCTTCAGCTTCGCCCCGCCGCGCAAGGACGGCCCGGCCGCGAGCGAGGCCGAGGAACCGGATTCGGCCTCGCAGGCGTTGCGCGTGGTGGCCGACAAGCTCCCGCTCACGCTCGACAAGGACGGCGCGGGCAAGCTCACCCTCGAAAAGATCCCGATGGCGAAGGGGACGCCCCGCGAGCTGCTGCTCGAAGCGACCTACGCCGATCCCAACGGCGAGGTGCAGACACTGCGCAGCGTGCAGACGCTGTGGCCCGCTTCCGTGATCGCCGGCGTCAAGACCGAAGGCTGGGTCTCGACCGGGCAGAAGATGAAGTTCCAGGCCCTGGCCCTGGACCTCGCGGGCAAGCCGCAGGAGGGCGTGACGCTCAACGTCCGCGCCATCGCGCGCATCACCACCACCAGCCGCAAGCGCATGGTGGGCGGCTTATACACCTACGACAACAAGACCGAGGTGAAGGAGATCGGCACCGTCTGCAGCGGCAAGAGCGATCCGCGCGGCCTGCTGCTGTGCGAGGCCGAGCTCAAGGAGTCCGGCCAGGTCGAGCTGATCGCCAGTGCCACCGACAAGGACGGGCGCGACAGCCGCGCCGCGAGCTCGGTGTACGTCACCCGGCAGGGCGAGCTTTGGTTCGGCGGCGAAGACCACGACCGCATCGACGTGCTGCCCGAGAAGAAGAGCTACCAGCCCGGCGATACCGCCCGCTTCCAGGTACGCAGTCCGTTCCGCTTCGCGACTGCGCTGGTATCGGTGGAGCGCGAAGGCGTGATCGAGACGCAGGTCGTCCGGCTCGACGGCAAGGACCCGACGGTGACGCTGCAGGTCAAGCCCGAATGGGGCCCCAACGCCTACGTGAGCGTGCTCGCGTTGCGCGGGCGGCTGCGCGAGGTGCCGTGGTACAGCTTCTTCACCTGGGGCTTCAGGGCGCCGCGCGAGTGGTGGACCGCCTTCTGGTACGAGGGCAAGGCGTACGTGGCGCCGACCGCGCTGGTGGACCTCAGCAAGCCGGCCTTCCGGCTCGGGATGGCCGAGATCCGCGTCGGCACGCAGGCCCACCAGATCGACGTGAAGGTGGCGAGCGACAAGCCCAGCTACCCGGTGCGCGGCAAGGCGCTGATCACCATCTCCGCGCGGCTGCCCGATGGCAAACCCGCCGCCGGCGCCGAGGTGGCGCTGGCCGCGGTCGACCAGGCCCTGCTGGAGCTGATGCCCAACGACAGCTGGAAGCTGCTCGAGGCGATGCTGCAGCGGCGCAGCTGGGGCGTCTCCACCTCCACCGCGCAGATGGAGATCGTGGGACGCCGCCACTATGGGCGCAAGGCGGTGCCGGCCGGCGGCGGCGGGGGCAAGGGCCAGACGCGCGAGCTGCTCGACACCCTGCTCCTGTGGAACCCGGCCGTGGTGCTCGATGCCAACGGCCAGGCCACGGTGACGGTGCCGCTCAACGATGCGCTGACCACTTTCAAGATCGTCGCAGTGGCGGACTCGGGCACAGGTTTGTTCGGCACCGGCCAGGCCTCGATCCAGGCCACGCAGGACCTGCAGATCGTCAGCGGCCTGCCGCCGCTGGTGCGCGAGGACGACCGGTTCCGCGCCCAGATCACCCTGCGCAACACCACGCAGAAGCCGATGAAGGTGGAGGCGGCGCCGCGCGCCACGCTGTCGGAACCGAGCGCCGCGCCAGGCCGCCCCAGGCAAGCGAGCACCTCCTCGGAAGGCAGCGAAGTCCGCGCCGTGACCAGCGAGGGCGCCGTCCTTGCTCCGCAGACGGTCGAGATCCCGCCCGGCGAGGCCCGCGAGCTGGCCTGGATGGTGACCGCGCCGGCCCAGCTGGCGCAGACGCGCGCCGAGGCCTTGCTGTGGGAGATCGAGGCCAAGGACCAGATCGGCGGCGCGCGCGATGCGCTCAAGGTGCGCCAGCGCCTCGTGCCGGCGGTGCCGCTCACGGTGCAGCAGGGCCTGCTGGTGCAGCTCGAGGGTCCGTTCACCCTCGACGTCGCGCCGCCGGCCGACGCCCTGCCCGGCCGCGGCGGCCTCAAACTCTCGCTGCAGCCGCGGCTGGCCGAGGGCCTGACGGGAGTGCGCGACTGGTTCGCCGCCTACCCCTACGCCTGCCTGGAGCAGAAGACCAGCAAGTCCATCGGCCTGCGCGACGGCAAGGCCTGGCAGGCCGTGCTCGGGCAGCTGCCCAGCTATCTGGACGGCGACGGCCTGGCCAACTACTTCCCGCCGCGCGACGGCGAGGCCAACCGCGGCAGCGACATCCTGACCTCGTACCTGCTGGCGGCGGCGCACGAAGCCGCGTCCCTCGATCCGGCCTTTGCGCTGCCGGATGCCGCCAGCGTGCCGATGGCACAGGGCCTGATCGCCTTCGTCGAAGGCCGCATCCAGCGCGAGTTCTGGAGCCCGCGCAAGGACCTGGACGTGCGCAAGCTCGCGGCCCTGGAAGCGCTCTCGCGCTACGGCAAAGCGCAGGGCCGCATGACCACCAGCATCGCCATCGCGCCCAACCAGTGGCCGACCAGCGCGGTGCTCGACTGGCTCAACATCCTCAAGCGCGTGCCCGACGTGCCGCAGCGCCAGCAAAGGCTCGACGAGGCGAACAACGTCCTGAAGGCGCGCCTGAGCTACCAGGGCACCCGGCTGGTCTTCAGCACCGAGCGCGACGACTACTGGTGGTGGCTGATGGCCAACGGCGACGTCAACACCGCGCGGCTGCTGCTCACGGCGCTGGACGACCCGGCGTGGAAGGAGGACATCGGCCGGCTCGCCACGGGCTTCATCGGGCGCCAGCAGAACGGCGCCTGGCACACCACCACCGCCAATCTGTGGGGCGGCCTCGCGCTCGAAAAGTTCTCGAAGCAATTCGAGAGCGCGCCCGTGGCGGGCGTCACCGCCGCCAGCCTGGGCGGCGCCAAGGCCCTGGTGGACTGGAGCAAGGTCGAGCGCATCAAGGCCAGCGACCCGGCCGGCGCGCCGAACCAGCGCACCGCCTTCGGCGCGCCGGCAGCGCCCGGCAACCTGCGCAACAACAGCATGTTCCTGCCCTGGCCGGCCACGGCTGCTGCCGCGCGCGACACGCTGCTCGTCACGCAGAGCGGCAGCGGCAGGCCGTGGCTCACGCTGCAGTCCATCGCGGCGGTCCAGCTGAAGGCGCCCTTCGCGGCCGGCTATGCCATCAGGAAAACCGTCACGCCGGTCGAGCAGGCAGTCCAGGGCGTCTACACGCGCGGCGATGTGGTGCGCATCAGCCTGGAGGTCAATGCCGGTGCCGACATGACCTGGGTTGCGATCACCGATCCGATCCCGGGCGGCGCCACCATCCTCGGCAGCGGCCTGGGCCGGGACTCGCAGATCGCGAGCCAGGGCGAGAAGCGCTCGGGCGCCGGCTGGCCGGCCTTCGAGGAGCGCAGCTTCGAAGCCTTCCGCAGCTACTACGAGTACCTGCCCAAGGGCGTGGTCAAGATGGAGTACACGGTGCGGCTGAACAACGTGGGCGAGTTCGCGCTCCCGCCCAGCCGGGTCGAGGCCTTGTACGCCCCGGAGATGTTCGGCGAACTCCCGAACGAGCGGGTGAAGGTGGAAGCGCCAAGATAGGGAGGCGCATGCCCTCCGAACGACGAAGCGACGGCCCGGTTTGGGCCTAAACTGGCGCCTCGTTTCGAATGCTGAAAGTCCAGATTTTCAGCAGGCGCCATTCACCCGAAGGCATTCCCCTCGACGTGTCTTTCCGGCTGCAAGTGCAAAATGCTCCGCACCCTGCGCCGGCAGCGCGGTTTACAGCCCCAGGGTGATCGGCGATGATCGTGCCGCACTCTCACGTCTTGTTACATTCCACTGAATGGCTGCCGCTGACCCTCTCATCAAAGAAAGCTCGTCCATCGCCCTGCCCGGGCTGGCACGCGCCTTGATCTCCGCCGGCAAGTTGCCGGCGAAGACTGCGGAGGAGATCTATCAGAAGTCGCTCAGCAGCCGCAGCAGCTTCATCGCGGAGCTGACCGGCACCGGCGCCGTCTCGGCGGCCGACCTCGCCCACACCCTGTCGAGTGCCTTCGGCGCCCCGCTGCTCGACCTCGACGCAATCGATTCACAGCGGCTTCCCAAGGACCTGCTGGACGCCAAGCTCTGCCAGGCCTACCGGGTCGTGGTCCTGAGCAAGCGCAACAACCGTCTCATTGTCGCAACAGCCGACCCCTCCGATCAGCAGGCGGCGGAAAAAATAAAGTTCGCCTCGCAAATGGGCGTGGACTGGGTGGTCGCCGAGTACGACAAGCTCTCCCGCATGATCGAGGCGGCGGCGGTCAGTGCCGCCGAAACCATCGACAGCATCGTCGGCGCCGAGTTCGAGTTCGACGATTCCTCCATTGCCGAGACCGCCGATGCCAACGAATCGGCAATCGCCGAGGTCGAGGACGCACCGGTTGTGCGCTTCCTGCACAAGATGCTGCTCGACGCCTTCAGCATGCGCGCCTCGGACATCCACTTCGAGCCTTACGAGCATCAGTACCGGGTGCGCTTCCGGGTCGACGGCGAACTGCGCGAGATCGCGACGCCGCCCACCGTCATCAAGGACAAGCTGGCCTCGCGCATCAAGGTCATCTCGCGGCTGGACATCGCCGAGAAGCGCGTGCCGCAGGACGGCCGCATGAAGCTCAAGATCGGCCCGGACCGGGTGATCGACTTCCGCGTCAGCACCCTGCCCACGCTGTTCGGCGAAAAGATCGTGGTGCGTATCCTCGACCCGAGCAGCGCGCGTCTGGGCATCGACGCGCTGGGCTACGACGCCGACGAGAAAGAGCGCCTGCTGCAGGCCATCGGCCGACCGTACGGGATGGTGCTGGTCACCGGGCCGACGGGCTCCGGCAAGACGGTGTCGCTCTACACCTGCCTGAACCTGCTGAACAAGCCGGGCGTCAACATCGCCACGGCCGAAGACCCGTCCGAAATCAACCTCCCCGGCGTGAATCAGGTCAACGTCAACGACAAGGCGGGGCTGACCTTCGCGACCGCGCTGCGCGCCTTCCTGCGCCAGGACCCCGACATCATCATGGTCGGCGAAATCCGCGATCTCGAAACGGCCGACATCTCGATCAAGGCCGCGCAGACCGGCCACCTGGTGCTCTCCACCCTGCACACGAACGACGCCCCGACGACGCTGACCCGCATGCGCAACATGGGTATCGCGCCGTTCAACATCGCCTCCAGCGTGATCCTGATCACCGCCCAGCGGCTGGCACGCCGCCTGTGCACCGTGTGCAAGGCGCCGCTCGAGGTGCCCAAGGAAGCGCTGATCGAGGCCGGCTTCAAGGACCGCGAGATCGACGGCACCTGGAAGCCCTACAAACCCGTCGGCTGCGCAGCCTGCAACGGCGGCTACAAGGGCCGGGTCGGCATCTACCAAGTGATGCCGATTTCCGAGGAGATCCAGAAGATCATCCTGCGCGACGGCAGCGCGCTCGAGATCGCCCGGCAGTCCGAGGCCGAGGGCGTGCGCTCCCTGCGCCGGTCCGGACTTCAGAAGGTCATGCAGGGCCTGACTTCGCTCGAAGAAGTACTCGCGGTCACCAACGAATAGAGAAGCGGACATCGAATGGCAACGGCAGCAGCATCCTCATCCCGGACCGCGCTCAAGGAATACGTCTTCGAATGGGAAGGCAAGGACCGCAACGGCAAGGTGGTGCGCGGCGAGATCCGCGCCGCCGGCGAGAACCAAGTCCAGGCCGCGCTGCGGCGCCAGGGCGTGCTGGCCTCGAAGATCAAGAAGCGGCGCATGCGCGCCGGCAAGGCCATCAAGCCCAAGGACATCGCCATCTTCACGCGCCAGCTGGCGACCATGATGAAGGCCGGCGTCCCGCTTCTGCAGGCCTTCGACATCGTCGGCCGCGGCAACGCCAACCCCAGCGTGGCCAAGCTGCTCAACGACATCCGCAGCGACGTCGAGACCGGCACCTCGCTGTCCGCCGCCTTCCGCAAGTTCCCCAAGTACTTCGACAACCTCTACTGCAACCTGGTCGAGGCCGGCGAGGCCGCCGGTATCCTGGAAGAGCTGCTGGACCGGCTGGCCACCTACATGGAGAAGACGGAGGCCATCAAGTCGAAGATCAAGTCGGCGCTGATGTACCCGACCTCGGTGATCGTGGTGGCCTTCGTGGTGGTGGCGATCATCATGATCTTCGTGATCCCGGCCTTCAAGCAGGTGTTCACCTCCTTCGGCGCCGACCTGCCGGCGCCGACGCTCTTCGTCATGGGCGTCAGCGAGTTCTTCGTCGCCTACTGGTGGCTGATCTTCAGCGTGATCGGCGGCGGCCTCTACTTCTTCTTCCAGGCCTGGAAACGAAATGAAAAGGTCCAGCGCTTCATGGACCGCCTGCTGCTGCGCCTGCCGATCTTCGGCACGCTGATCGACAAGTCCTGCGTCGCGCGCTGGACCCGCACCCTGGCCACCATGTTCGCTGCCGGCGTGCCACTGGTGGAGGCCCTCGACTCGGTCGGCGGCGCCTCGGGCAACACGGTGTACAGCGATGCCACGGTCAAGATCCAGCAGGAAGTCTCCACCGGCACCAGCCTGACCGCGGCGATGACCAATGCCAACCTGTTCCCCTCGATGGTGCTGCAAATGACCGCCATCGGCGAGGAGTCCGGGTCCATCGACCACATGCTGGGCAAGGCCGCCGACTTCTACGAGTCGGAAGTCGACGACATGGTGGCGGGCCTGTCGAGCCTGATGGAACCGATCATCATCGTGTTCCTCGGGGTGATCATCGGCGGCATCGTGGTCTCGATGTACCTGCCCATCTTCAAGCTCGGCCAGGTCGTCTGATGCTGCCGTCGCAGGGGGTCGACGCCGCGCTGGCCGGCGTGCTGGGGCTGCTCGTCGGCAGCTTCCTCAACGTGGTGGTCTACCGCACACCGGTCATGATGTACCGGCAGTGGCTGGGCGAGGCCGTCGGCAACCTGATGAAGGTCGACGGCGTGCCCTCGTTGTGGAGCCTTGTGTTCGGCCCGAAGACGAACACGCCGCCGGCGCTCGAAACGGCCGCCGGCGAAGCGGCCAAGTCCATCGATGCGCTGCCCCCCTTCAGCCTGGCGCGTCCGGCCTCGCGCTGCGGACACTGCGGTCACCAGATCCGCTGGTACGAGAACGTCCCCGTGCTCAGCTACCTCTTTCTGCGCGGACGCTGCAGTGCCTGCAAGGCGTCGATCAGCCCGCGCTACCCGCTGGTGGAACTGGTCACCGGCGCGCTGTTCGCGCTGTGCGCCTGGCGCTACGGACTGTCGCCCACCGCGGCGCTGTGGGCGGCCTTCGCAGCGCTTCTCGTCTGCCAGTTCCTGATCGACCTGGACACGCAGTACCTCCCCGACTCGCTCAACTATGCCCTGCTCTGGCTGGGCCTCATCGGCGCGGCGGCAGGCCTGACGCGCGTGCCGCTGGCGTCCGCGGTCTGGGGTGCCGTGTTCGGCTACCTGGGCCTGTGGCTGGTGTTCCACGCCTATCGCCTGGCCACCGGCAAGGAGGGCATGGGCTATGGCGACTTCAAGCTGCTGGCGGCGCTGGGCGCCTGGCTCGGCGCCGACTACCTCATCGCCATCGTGCTGGTTTCCTCGCTGGTGGGCGCCATTCTCGGCACGGTCCTGCTGGTGGTGGGCAAGCTGGCCCACAAGGACGTTCCGATCTCCTTCGGCCCCTTCCTGGCGGGCGCCGGGCTCGTGTGCCTCGTCGCCGGGCCCGATACTGTGCGGCAATGGATTCCCTTCGCCTTTCCCCTGGGCGCGCTGACGTCCTGAAGCTGCGCATCGGCCTGACCGGCGGTATCGGCAGCGGCAAGAGCACGGTCGCGTCCATCCTGGTCGCAGACGGCGCGACGCTGATCGACACCGACGCCATCGCGCGCGCCATCACCCTGCCTCGCGGCGCCGCGATGCCGGCGATCGCGGCCGCCTTCGGCCCCTCGGTCGTCGCCCCGGACGGCGGCATGGATCGTGCACGGATGCGGGAGCTGGTGTTCGCGGACTCCGCGGCCAAGCAGCGGCTCGAGGCCATTCTTCACCCCGCGATCGGCGCCGAGTGCGAAGCCCAGGCGGCCGGCGCCACGGGCCTGATCGTCTTCGACGTGCCGCTGCTGGTCGAATCGAAGCGCTGGCGCGCGCGGGTCGACCGCGTGCTGGTGGTCGACGCCACCGAAGCGACCCAATTGCGGCGCGTGGTCGCGCGCTCGGGCTGGACCCCCGAGGCGGTGCTCGCCGTCATCGCGCAGCAGGCGCCGCGCAGCGCGCGCCGGGCGGCCGCGGACGCGGTGATCTTCAACGAGACGCTGTCGTTCGAGGAACTTGCGCTGGAAGTCCGGGCTCTGCCCTGGCATCCCGCCGCCACGCGATAATGCAGGGCTTTCTGCCCCCCGGCGGCAGCCCTCCCCCACCCGATCAGAAGAAGGCGGCGCATGAGGCCAGCGCGCCCGCCCCATCCGAGATGCTTTTCAATTCACACGCGTTTCTCTTTGTCTATTTCCCGATCGTCCTGTTCGGCTTCTTCCTGATCGGCAAACGCAACGCGCGCGCAGCGGCCGGCTTCCTGGCCCTCGCTTCGCTCTTCTTCTACGGCTGGTGGAGCGTCAAGGCCATACCGCTGCTGATCGGCTCCATCTGCATCAATTACTGGTTCGGGCTGCGGCTCACGCCTGGCCCGGCACGCGATGACCACCAGCGCAAGCGCCTGCTGATCATCGCCCTGGTGGTCAACCTCGGCGTGCTGGCGGTCTTCAAGTACGCGAACTTCTTCGTGTCCAACGTCAACGAGGGGCTGGCGGCCGCCGGCTTCTCGCCCATCCCGATGCTGCACATCGCGCTGCCGATCGGGATCTCGTTCTACACCTTCACGCAGATCGCCTTCCTGGTCGACTGCTGGCAGGGCAAGGTGCACGAGCGCAGCTTCGTCCATTACGCGCTCTTCGTCACCTATTTCCCGCACCTGATCGCGGGCCCGGTGCTGCACCACGCCCAGATGATGCCGCAGTTCGCCAACCCGCAGACCTACAAGGCCGACCCGCGCAAGCTGGCGCTGGGCCTGGCGATCTTCAGCTTCGGCCTGGCCAAGAAGCTGCTGATCGCCGACCCGATGGGCCAGTACTCCGACCTGTTGTTCAACGGCGCGCACAACGGCCTGGCGCCCACGCTCTACACGGCATGGTTCGGCGTGCTCGCCTATACGCTGCAGATCTATTTCGATTTCTCGGGCTATTCGGACATGGCCGTCGGCCTGTCGATGTGCCTCGGCGTGCAACTGCCGCTCAACTTCCGCTCGCCCTACAAGTCGACCAACATCATCGAGTTCTGGCGGCGCTGGCACATCTCGCTGTCGACCTTCCTGCGCGACTACCTCTACGTGCCGCTGGGCGGCAACCGCAAGGGCCCGGCCCGGCGTTACCTGAACCTGTTCCTCACCATGCTGCTGGGCGGGCTCTGGCACGGTGCCGCCTGGACCTTCGTGCTCTGGGGCGCGCTGCACGGCGCCTACCTGATGGTCAATCACCTCTGGAACGCCAAGGTGCGGCGCAACGTGCCGGCGGGGCCCATTGCCCGCGTGGTCGGTTGGGTGCTCACCTTCCTCTGCGTGATGATCGCCTGGGTCGTGTTCCGCGCCGACGGCATGCACACCGCGGTGGCGGTCTACAAGGGCATGCTGGGCCTGCACGGGGCACCCCCCACCGCCTTCAGCGAGATGGGCCTGGTGCCCTACCGCAAGTCCGAGTTCTTCAGGACGCTGCTGGTGGGCCTGCTCATCTGCCTGGCTTTCCCGCCCACCATCTCGCTGGAGCGCTGGGTGCCTCATCCGCAGGCGCTGACGGGCCGCCGTGTGCTGGCCCTGGGCTCGACCGTGATGATCGCGTCCGGCAGCTTCCTGATGTTTGCCTGGGCGGTATCGAAGCTGGGCGGCTACAGCCCCTTCCTGTACTTCCAATTCTGAAAAGCGACATGACGCTCGCAAAAGTCTGGCTCCGCATCTTCATCACCGGCTACGTGGCCGTGTTCGCGATGTGGCTCGTCTCGCTCACCAGTCTTCCGCCCTATGGCGACCTGACCCGCATCGGCCACCTGGCGGAAGAGGATTTCGGCTGGACCAAGCCGGCCCCCACGGTCGACCCGGCCTACCTGAAGGCGGCGCCGGTCAACCAGGCCGACATCCTGGTCATCGGCGACAGCTTCTCGATGACGCTCTACTGGCAGGCCTCGCTGGTGAAGGCGGGCTACCGCGTCGCGACCACCTACTGGGGACAGTACGGCACGGTGATGTGCAAGGACTTCGACCAGTGGCTCGAGCGCGCGGGCTTCAAGGGGAAGCTGATCATCTTCCAGAGCGTGGAGCGCCTGCTCGACGAACGGACGGTGGACGGCCAGAACTGCGACAAGGTCATCAAGCCCTTCGAGTCGAAGCTCGAGCCTTTCGTCAAGCCCGCCCAGCTCCCGGGCCCCGATGCGCTGCCCAACTGGACCGCGCGCTTCGACACCGGCCCGGAGGCCTACTACAACTCGTGGCGCGCGAAGAAGTCCCCGGTCGATCTGCTGTTCAACAAGAATGCGTGGGTCCGGTCGTTGCCCGGCGGCTGCCAGTACTTCTCGCACCGGGAGTGCAACAAGCTGCCGGTCTTCGTCGACGACGAAGGCAACGGCCCGCTGACCACGGGCACCCTCGACCGCATCAAGCGCTTCGCGCAGCAGCACCCGTCCATCCCGCAGCTGTGGATGGTGATCCCCAACAAGACCACCGTCTACCTCAAGCCCGACTTCTCGAAGGACTTCGTGCAGGGCTTCCGCGAGGCGAAGCTCGGCCCCGACCTCTACGCTTTCGCGCAGGAGAAGGGTCATCGGATGCAGGACTTCTATTTCTCGAACGACACCCACCTTTCGATGCACGGACAGCTGGCACTGGGCGAGTACATGCTGGGCGTGGTGCGCGAAGCGCTGCCCGTGTCGCAGACGAAGGCGCCGTGAGAGGCTTATCATCCCGCGACGGGAAACCCACAGACACGTGATCCTCTACGAATACCCCTTCAACGAGCGCATCCGGACCTACCTTCGTCTGGAGCACCTGTTTCGCCGCCTGGGCGAACTGGTGCCTGCGGACTCGGCACTGTCCCACCATTTCGCGCTGGTAACGATCTTCGAGATCATGGACGTCGCCGCGCGCGCCGACCTGAAGGCCGACGTGATGCGCGACCTGGACAAGCACAAGAATGTCTTCAACGGCTATCGCGGCAACCCCGCGATCTCCGAGGCCGTGCTGGACCAGGTGGTCGGCAAGCTCGAAAGCAACTTCGCCACGCTCAACACGATCCCCGGCAAGGCCGGCCAGGCGCTGACCGAAAACGAGTGGCTGATGAGCATCCGCAGCCGTGCCGGCATTCCCGGCGGCACCTGCGAGTTCGACCTGCCTGCCTACTACGCCTGGCAGCACCGTCCGGGCCACGAACGCCGGGCCGACCTCGAGCGCTGGTCCTCCACGCTCGCGCCGCTGGCCGAATCGATCTACCTGCTGCTGAAGCTGCTGCGCGACACCGACGTGCCTTACAAGGTGATCGCGACCCACGGGCAGTTCCAGCAGAACCTGCCGCAAGGCCGCAGCTTCCAGCTGCTGCGGCTGCGCATCGATCCGCGGCTGGGGCTCATCCCCGAGATCAGCGGCAACCGGCTCATGGTGTCGGTGCGGCTGATGCGCCACGAGGCAGACGACCGCCTGCACCAGAGCACGGAGGACACGCCCTTCGAGCTCACTCTCTGCGCCTGAGTGTTTCGATGAGCACGAGCAGAAAGACGGCCGCCGGCGAGCGCATCGTGCGCTGCCCGGCCTGCGGCAACGACAGCGTCTATGGCCCGAGCAACCCCTATCGCCCCTTCTGCAGCGCGCGCTGCAAGGGCATCGATCTGGGCGCCTGGGCCAGCGAGGAATTCCGCATGCCGACCGATGCGCCGCCCGACGACGAAGCCTTCGGCGACCCCAAGCTTCAGTAAGGCCTGGGCAGGCCGCGCTCCTGCGCCAGCCAGTCGAGCACCGGCAACGCGCCCGGCAGCACCGGCGACACCGACAGGGGCAGCTGCTGCCAGCGCATCGCCTGGCCCTCGCGCATCTCGAAATCGCCCTGCCACGCGCGCACCTTGCACCAGTGCAGGCGCACCAGCGCGTGCGGGTAGTCGTGCTCGGTGGTCTTCCAGACTTCGGCGGCATCGATGGTGATGCCCAGCTCCTCGTGCAGTTCGCGCCGCAGCGCCTGCTCGATCGATTCGCCGCTCTCGATCTTGCCGCCGGGGAACTCCCAGTAGCCGGCGTAGGGCTTGCCTTCGGGGCGGGTCGACAGCAGCAGCGCCTCGTCCTCCTGGCGGATCAGGATGCCGACGGCCACCTCCGTGTGCTTGCGCGCCTCGCTCATGGCCGATCAGTGCCGGCCCGCGTAATCGCGCGCGAACTGGTAGGCCACGCGGCCGCTGCGCGAGCCGCGCTCCAGCGCCCACACCAGCGCCTCGGCGCGCGCGCCTTCGATGGTCTTCGCATCGGCGCCGAAGGAAGACAGCCACTGCGCAACGATCGCCAGGTACTCGTTCTGGCTGAAGGGATAGAAGCTGACCCAGAGGCCGAAGCGTTCCGACAGCGAGATCTTCTCTTCGATCACCTCGCCCGGATGGACTTCGCCGTCCTCGGTGTGGGTGTAGCTGAGGTTGTCCTTCATGTACTCGGGCAGCAGGTGGCGCCGGTTGCTGGTCGCGTAGATCAGCACGTTGGGCGTGGCCGCGGCCACCGAGCCGTCGAGGATGGACTTGAGCGCCTTGTAGCCGGGCTCGCCCTCGTCGAAGCTCAGGTCGTCGCTGAAGACGATGAACTTCTCGGGCCGCTGCGACACCACCTCGACGATGTCGGGCAGGTCGGTGAGCTCGGCCTTGTCGACCTCGATCAGCCGCAGCCCCTGCGGCGCATAGGCATGCAGGCAGGCACGGATCAGCGACGACTTCCCGGTGCCCCGGGCCCCGGTCAGCAGGACGTTGTTGGCCGGCTTGCCCTCGACGAACTGGCGCGTGTTGCGCTCGATCTTTTCCTTCTGGACGTCGATCTCCTTGAGCGCGTCGAGCGGCATCGGCGCCAGGTGGCGCACCGCCTCCAGCGTGCCATGGCCCGAGCTGCGGCGGCGGTAGCGCCAGGCGATCGAGGCGTTCCAGTCGGCGGGGGCCGCCAGCGGCTGGGGAAGAATGGATTCGATACGTCCGATCAGTTGCTCGGCACGCTCGATCAGGCGTTCGAACTTCTCGTTCATGACCGGTAATCGGCGTTGATCGAGACGTAGTCGTGGCTCAGGTCGCAGGTCCACACCGTATCGGCGGCGTCGCCGCGGCCGAGCGCGATGCGCACGGTGATCTCGCTCTGCTTCATCACGCGCTGGCCGTCTTCCTCGCGATAGCCCGGATTGCGCCCGCCCTTGACCGCCACGTGCACATCGTCGAGGTAGAGGTCGATGCCGGTCTGGTCGAGATCGGCGATGCCCGCATAGCCGACCGCCGCCAGGATGCGCCCGAGGTTCGGGTCGCTGGCATAGAAGGCGGTCTTGACCAGCGGCGAATGCGCGACCGCATAGGCCACCTGCCGGCACTCGGCGGCGTCGCGGCCGCCCTCGACACGAACGGTGATGAACTTGGTCGCGCCCTCGCCGTCGCGCACGATGGCCTGCGCCAGCTGGCGTGCGACTGCCTGCATCGCCTCGACCAGCGCACGGCCGTCGGCCGAGTCCAGCGAGTCGATGGCGGCATGCGCGGCCTTCTGCGTCGCGATCACCACGAAGGAGTCGTTGGTCGAGGTGTCGCCGTCGATGGTCACGCGATTGAAGGAGGCTTCGGCCAGGGTCTTGGCCAGCGGCTGGATGAGGGCCGGCGCGATCTTCGCGTCGGTGGCCATGAAGCCCAGCATGGTCGCCATGTTCGGCCTGATCATGCCGGCGCCCTTGCTGATGCCGGTGATGGTGACGGTGGCGCCGCCGATCTGCAGCTGCCGGCTGAAGGCCTTCGGCACGGTGTCGGTGGTCATGATGCCCTCGGCCGCGCGCGCCCAGTGGTCGGGCTGCGCATCGGCCAGCGCGGCCGGCAGGCCGGCCTCGATGCGGTCGATGGGCAGCGGCTCCATGATCACGCCGGTCGAGAAGGGCAGGATCTGCTCGGGCGCCACATTGAGCTTGCGGGCCAGCGCGATGCAGGTGGCCCGGGTGCGGGCCAGCCCATCCTCGCCGGTGCCGGCGTTCGCATTGCCGGTGTTGATCAGCATTGCGCGAATGCCGAAGTCCTTCTGCAGGTGATCGCGGCAGACCTGCACCGGCGCCGCGCAGAAGCGGTTCTGCGTGAACACGCCGCCCACGGCAGCGCCTTCGTCGATCAGCACCACCGTCAGGTCCTTGCGGTTGGGCTTGCGCACGCCCGCCTCGGCCACGCCGATGCGGACGCCGGGCACCGCATGCAGCGCAGCGGGATCGGGAGCGGAGAGATTCACTGGCATGAGTCGCTCCGTCCTAGCTCAGCTTGCCGTGGCAATGCTTGAATTTCTTGCCGCTGCCGCAGGGGCAGGGATCGTTGCGGCCCACGCGCGCGAAGGCGGCGGCGCCTGCAGGCAGGCTGCCTGTCGCGAGCGCCGCGAGGCGGCGCTGGCTTTCCTCGTCGACGCGGACTTCCACTTCGCCGGTCTCGGTCGGCGCGCTGTAGGTGATGTTGGCGAGGTTCTCGCCTCGGCTCTCCATCGCCTCGGCGGCCTGCTCCAGCTGCTCGGTGGACTGCACGCGCACCGTCATCAGCTGGCGCGTGACTTCGTTCTTGACCGAGTCGAGCAGCTGGCCGAAGAGCTCGAAGGCTTCGCGCTTGTACTCCTGCTTGGGCTGCTTCTGCGCATAGCCGCGCAGGTGGATGCCCTGGCGCAGGTAGTCCAGTGAAGCGAGGTGTTCGCGCCAGTGGGTGTCGATGCTCTGCAGCAGCACCATGCGCTCGAACTGCGTGAAGTTCTCCTGGCCGATCAGTGCCACCTTGGCATTGAAGGCCTCGTTGGCCGCGGCGATCACCTTTTCGACGATGTCCTCGTCGGTGATGGCGGTGGCCGCCTCGACTTCCTTTTGCAACGGAAGGTCGATGCCCCAGTCGCCGGCCAGCGTCTTCTCGAGGCCCGCCAGGTCCCACTGCTCCTCGACCGATTCCGCCGGCACGTATTGGCGGACCAGGTCGGTGAAGCAGCCTTCGCGCAGGGCCTCGATCTGCGCCGTCAGGTCGCCGGCGTCGAGGATGTCGTTGCGCTGTTGGTAGATCACCTTGCGCTGGTCGTTCGAGACGTCGTCGTACTCGAGCAGCTGCTTGCGGATGTCGAAGTTGCGCGCCTCGACCTTGCGCTGCGCACTTTCGATGCTGCGGGTGACGATGCCGGCCTCGATCGCCTCGCCGTCCGGCATCTTGAGGCGGTCCATGATGGCCTTGACGCGGTCGCCCGCGAAGATGCGCATCAGCGGATCGTCCAGGCTCAGGTAGAAGCGTGAGGAGCCGGGGTCGCCCTGGCGGCCCGAGCGGCCGCGCAGCTGGTTGTCGATACGGCGCGACTCGTGGCGCTCGGTGGCGATGATGCGCAGGCCGCCGACCGACTTGACGAACTCGTGGTCCTTGTCCCACTCGGCGCGAAGGCGCGCGGCCTCGGCGGCCTTGGCCGAGGGGTCGAGCGCCTCGTCGGCCTCGACCGCTTCGATCGCCTTTTCGACGTTGCCGCCGAGCACGATGTCGGTGCCGCGACCCGCCATGTTGGTCGCGATGGTGATCATCTTCGTGCGGCCCGCCTGCGCCACGATCTCGGCTTCGCGCGCGTGCTGCTTGGCATTGAGCACCTGATGCGGCAGGCCGGCCTTGACGAGCAGGCCGTCGATGATCTCGGAGTTCTCGATCGAGGAGGTACCCACCAGCACGGGCTGGCCGCGCTCGTAGCACTCGCGGATGTCCTGGATGGCCGCTTCGTATTTCTCGCGCGTGGTCTTGTAGACGCGGTCGAGCTGGTCCTCGCGCTTGCTCGGACGGTTGGGCGGGATGATCACGGTTTCCAGGCCGTAGATCTCCTGGAATTCGTAGGCCTCGGTGTCGGCCGTACCCGTCATGCCGGCCAGCTTGGCGTAGAGGCGGAAGTAGTTCTGGAAGGTGATCGAGGCGAGGGTCTGGTTCTCGGCCTGGATCTCCACGCCTTCCTTGGCTTCCACGGCCTGGTGCAGGCCGTCGCTCCAGCGCCGGCCGGACATCAGGCGGCCGGTGAACTCGTCGACGATCACCACCTCGCCCTGCTGCACCACGTAGTGCTGGTCCCGGTGATACAGATGCCGCGCGCGCAGCGCCGCATTGAGGTGGTGCATCAAGGTGATGTTGGCCGGGTCGTAGAGCGAGGCGCCCTCGGGCAGCAGCTTGAACTCGGAAAGCAGCTGCTCCGCCTTCTCGTGGCCGTCCTCGGTCAGGAAGACCTGGTGCGTCTTCTCGTCGACCGTGAAGTCGCCCGGCTTGGTCACGCCCTCGCCGGTGCGCGGGTCGGCCTCGCCTTCCTGCCGGGTGAGCAGCGGCACGACCTTGTTGATCGCCAGGTAGAGCTCGGTGTGGTCCTCGGCCTGGCCGCTGATGATCAACGGGGTGCGGGCCTCGTCGATGAGGATCGAGTCCACCTCGTCGACGATCGCGTAGTTCAACCCCCGCTGCACCCGGTCCTGCGTCTCGTAGACCATGTTGTCCCGCAGGTAGTCGAAGCCGTACTCGTTGTTGGTGCCGTAGGTGATGTCGCTGCCGTAGGCCTGCTGCTTCTCCTCGCGCGGCATCTGCGGCAGGTTGATGCCGACCGTGAGCCCGAGGAAGTTGTAGAGGCGGCCCATCCAGCGCGCGTCGCGGTTGGCGAGGTAGTCGTTCACCGTGACCACGTGCACGCCCTTGCCGGTCAGCGCATTCAAGTACACCGGCAGCGTGGCCGTCAGCGTCTTGCCTTCGCCCGTGCGCATCTCGGAGATCTTGCCGTAATGCAGCGCCATGCCGCCGAGCAGCTGCACGTCGAAGTGGCGCATCTTCATCACGCGCTTGGAGCCCTCGCGCACGGTCGCGAAGGCTTCGGGCAGCAGGTCGTCCAGCGTCTCGCCGCGCGTCAGCCGGTCCTTGAATTCCTGCGTCTTGGCCAGCAGCGCCTCATTGCTGAGTTTTTCGAAGCTCGGCTCGAGCGCATTGATGCGTTCGACCGTCTTGCGATACTGCTTGAGAAGCCGGTCGTTGCGACTGCCGAAGATCTGGGTCAGGAAGTTGGTTGCCATGCGAGCGGGTCGACAGCGACCCCATGGCTTGCGGGGCTGCGACCGGAATTCCTAAGATAGTGAAAGCAGGTGGGCGCGCCTGGCGCAAAATCAACACGCCAAATGGGACGGACCCCACCGGCACGAATGCCGGCAAACCGGGCATTTTAGCCGCGTTGCCATACCAGCACCTTTGTCATGAACCGTCGTCTCCACCCTGTCACCTTGCAGCAGGCCGCCGAGGATTCGCCCACCCTGGCGAGCCTGATGGCGCGCGCGCGCGACGCCTCCGAACGGCTCCAGGCGATCCAGGAACTGATCCCGCCCGAAATGCGCGCCGCAGTCCAGGCCGGCCCGGTGGAAGGCGACAGCTGGTGCCTGCTGGTGCGCGGCAGCGCCGCGGCGGCCAAGCTGCGGCAGCTGGTACCTGCGCTCCAGGCGCGCCTGAAATCCAGAGGCTGGGCGGACGTGACCCTGCGCCTCAAAGTCCACACGCGCCACTGAGAAGCGAAGCCTTGTCATCCACATCCAGAACCTTTCGCATCGCACTCTCGGCTTCGGCAGCCGCCATCGGCAGCCTCGCGGCTTACTGGACCCTCCTCGCGGCACGCCAGGGCGACATCCTGTTCAACGCCCGCAAGCACCCGGTCGTGCATTTGTCCGACGACTTCTCCACGTACTCGCACACCGTCCCGGGCGGGATGGTCAGGGGGTACGTCTACCACCCCCACGGCGAGGACGCGCTGCGGGACCTGTTCATTTACTTCGCCGGCCGCGGCGAGGATGTCCGCGCCACGGCGCGGGCGCTGCATTGGCTGCCCGAAGGCTTCGGATTCGCCGCCATCAACTACCGCGGGGTGGCCGACTCCGAGGGGCACCCCTCCGAGCTCGCCTCCGTGCAGGATGCGGGCCAGTTTGCCAACCACTTGCGCCGCGCGCTCCCGCACGTCCGCCTGCACGTCGTCGGGCGCAGCCTGGGCACGGGCGTGGCCATCCAGCTGGTGGCGCGGCAGGCGTTCTCGAGCCTTCAGCTGATCACGCCCTACGACTCGATGCTGGAGGTGGCGAAGCGACGCTTCCCGCTGGTTCCGCTGTCCCTGTTCCTGCGGCACCAGTTCAACTCACTGGCGCACTGCAAGGAGGTGGCGGCGAAAACCCAGGTCCTCCTCGCGGAGCAGGACGTGGTCGTGCTGCCGGAGCGCTCGCAGAAGCTCATCGCGGCCTGGCCGACGCCGATCAGCGTGCAGACGATCGCCGGGTCCGACCACTACAACATCATGGGGCTCGAAACGACCTGGCTCCATCTCGTCGACTTCGCCTTGACGGCCATCCTGCCCGAGCCGAAGGCGGCCTGAGCAAGGCTTCGGGGAAGCAGCGGCAAATCACTATGGCGATCACGCCGGTGACGGCGAGCATCGCCGCCGTGTGAACGCCGACGGCCGCGAGCGCCAGTGCCAGCGCCAGCGAACCCGATGCGCCGAGCGCCCGGGCCGACGCGTCGCCCAGGCAGAGCGGGATCAGCGCCGGCACCAGCATCAATCCCGCGCCATGCGCTGTGGACATGATGAAGGACCAGAGCGCCAGCCCTGCATGCCCGGCCGGCGCGCGGGCCCGCCGGGGCGAGCGGCCCGACAGGTGAAGCGCCACGGCGATGACCAGCAGCCCGCCTGCCACCGCTTGCACCGCCACGCGATCCATCGACAGCCCGAGCGCCACGGCACCGGCCACCAGCGCGACCGACCCGGCATGGCCGAGCGCGATCGGCACCAGCGCGCGCAGCGCCTGCGCCCGATCGCGCGAACGCACGCCCCAGGCGGCGGCCCACATCCAGCCGGTGGCAGGGTTCAGCCCGTGAAGGGCGCCGACCCCTGCGACCGCCAGCCATGGCCACCAGCTTGCCATGCCATGGGCTCCGAGTCTCGGCCTACGCCCTCATTCGTGCGCGCAGCACGCGTGGGCAGCCGGCTTCGGGAGCGGCGACGGGTCGTAGCGATCGTGGTGGCGCACCCACTCCATCTTGTGCCGCACATCGCGCTCGCCGCGGCCGTTCGGCACGAGATCGAGCATGTTGTACGTCCCCATCATCACCTCCACGCCACGCCCGTAGGTCGAGTAGGTGTGGAAGATCCGACCCGTGTCGTCCCGGTAGAACACGCTGATGCCGGGCCATTCCTCCGACGCGAAGAGCCACTCGCCGTAGTTGTAATGGAGCTTGCCCTGGGCGACTTCCTCCGGCGTGAAGGTGACGCCGAAGTCGCGGTTGAAGTCGGTGCCATGGGAGGACACCCACTTGAACTGCCAGCCCATGCGCCGGCGAAATCGCTCGATCTCGGCCAGGGGCGCCCGCGAGATGGCCACGAAGGTGACGTCGCGATGCGCCAGGTGCACGTTCATGCCGTCGGCGTGGTCGGCCATGAACGAGCAGCTCGGACATCCTTGCTCCCACCCCGGGGCGAGCATGAAGTGCTGCACCAGCAGCTGGCGGCGGCCGTCGAACAGCTCGGCGAGCGTGCGCCGGCCTTCGGGGGTGTCGAAGGCGTAGTCCTGCTCGACGCGCTCCCAAGGCAGCGCGCGGCGCTCGCGGGCAATCTGGTCGCGCAGTCGGGTCAGCTCCTTTTCGCGCGCCAGCAATGCCCTGCGTTCGGCGAGCCATCGGTCTCTCGACACGACGGAATGGTCGACAGTGCCTGCGTCGAAGGTCGCTGTGTTCATGATGTGCCCCTTTCCTGGTTCGATGCGCGGCCGGGGCGCCGCACGGCGCGGACCTTTCCGCTCGTTCCGCCGCCGGCATAGAAGAGGCCGGCGCCATCCGATTCGAGCCCGCTGACGCCGGTGCCGCGCGGCATCTCCAGCTGCTCGAGCACGGCGCCGCTGGCGGGGTCGATGCGGCGGATGTCGCTGTCGTCCCCTTCCCAGGTTCCATGCCACAGCTCACCGTCGACCCAGGTGACGCCGGTGACGAAGCGGTTGGTCTCGATGGTGCGAATGACGGCGCCGGTCGCCGGATCGATCTGGTGGATCTTGCGATCGCGGTACTGCCCCACCCACAGGCTGCCCTCGGCCCAGGTGAGCCCCGAGTCGCTCCCCTGGCCCGGCGCAGGGATCGATGCCACGATGTCGCCGGTGGCCGGATCGATCTTGTCGATGCGTGACTCGGCAATCTGATAGAGATGCGTGCCGTCGAAGGCGGTGCCCGCGTCGCCTGCGCAGGCCAGCGTGCGCGTGGGCTCGCCGCTCTCGGGATCGAAGGCGACCAGCCTCGCGCCGGTGGCGGCCCAGACCCGCTGGCCATCGTGGGTCACGCCGTTGATCTTGTCGGCGCCGGGAAAGGGCCCGTACTCGCGGACGATCTCGGCCGCATGCACTGCGGTCCGGGGCCTGCCCTGGTTTGTCCTGCTGCTCATCGCTGCTCCTGGTGATGCGCCGCGGATCGGCGCCTTGGGGCAACTCTATTCAAACGGGAGCGCAGCGGGGAGTAACAAGATCGTCGTGAATCCGGCCAGCGGCGGCGCCAACCAGCGCTGCGCGCGGGCCCGCCCGATCGAGCGCACCCGGCCCTGTGCCTCGAGTTCCACCAGCGCGCGCTGCACGGTGCGCTGGCTGGCCCCCACCGCCAGTCCCAGCGCCGAGGTCGACCAGGCCGCGCCGTCGGAGAGCAGCGCCACCAATGAAGCCTGCTCGCCGTCGATGGGGGGTGCCAGCACGGCGACGGTGCGCTCGTCGTGCGGCCTCAGGACGAAGCCGCGCGCGGTGGCCTCGATGTGCGCCAGCGGCGCGACGAGCGCGCGCAGGCGGCCGATCTCGACCCGCAGGCGCGCCCGGTGCGTCTCGTCGGGGTCCTGGGTGCGGAATGCGCACGCGATCAAGGCTTCGCGGTCGGCATCGCCCGGCCACGCTTCGGCGAGCGCACGCAGCAAGGCGAACAGCACCGGCCGGCGCGCCAGCGGCCGCCACTGCGCATCGGCACCCAGGCCGCGCCGGCAGGCGTCGACCACCAGCGCGCTGGAGCCCAGGAGCGCCGCCACCTCGCCGAGCCGAAGCGCCTGCTCACCGCCGGGGAAGAGGCGGCGGGCAGCAGGGCGTTCGAGCGCTGCGGCAGCCTCCGCCACCTCGGCCAGGAGCGCCGGCACGCGCGCGCGCAGAGCGGCCTCTTGCGCGCGGCCCAGTGCCGCCTGCGCGGCATCGGTATGCAGCTTGCGCAGCGCCAGTTCAGCCGCGCTCAACTCGGCCACTGCCGCCAGCGACGGCGGCAGGCCGCGCGCATCGAGATGTGCCAGCGCGGCCGCCGCCTCGCCAAGGCGGCCGAGCAGCAGCAGCCGGCGCGCTGCGATCAGCCGCGCCTGCAGAGCGTTGGCACGATCGCCGCGGGATTCGAGCGTGGCCGCGGCGGCCGCCAGCGGGCGCGACGAACCGCCGAGATCGCGCATGGCCAGCGCCACCTCCGCTTCGGCGACAAGGCAGCGGGCGCGGGCGTGCTCCTCATGGGCGCCGAAGCCGCGGGCGGCGCGCCGCAGGAGCTCGCGCGCGCGCGGATGCTCACCCAGCTGGGCCATGGCGATGCCGCGCAGGGCGAGCGCTGGCGGGTCCTCGCGCAGTGCGACACGCTTGAGGGCACCGAGCGCGTCGCCGGCGGCGAGTGCGCGCGCGGAGGCGGCGATGAGGGAGTCCATGGCGACAGGCTAACGCAGCGCGCCGATGCCGCGTCGCGCTTGCGATGGGTTCTGCGCCGGAAGGGGGCACGCAGCGGTGGCCGTCGAGGCGCTCGAGCTGCGGGCGCGCCGCCTTGCCGAACCGGGGGGAAATGTCGGATGGTGCCGCTTGTCGGACTAGAACACAGCCCGGGAACCCGCATGAATGCTTGATGTCGTCGGAGCGGGGGCAGAATGTACCCCCATATGTACCCCCAACCTGCGAGGGATACCCCCGTGCGACTCACCGATGCAAAGCTACGCAAACTAACCGAACCGGGCAAGCACGCCGATGGTGGCGGACTGTTCCTGCACATCACCCCTGCGGGTGGCAGGTACTGGCGTTTGAAGTACCGCCATAGCGGCAAGGAAAAGCTACTCGCGTTTGGCGTGTACCCCGCCGTCAGCCTGAAAGATGCGCGCGAGTGCCGAGACAGCGCAAAGCAATCGCTCGCTCGTGGCGAAGATCCTGGCCTGTTGCGCAAGACCGCCAAGATCAAGATCGCTACCGACGCGGCCAACAGCTTCAAAGCCGTTGCGCTCGAATGGCACAAGGCCAATGCCAAGCGCTGGGCCGCAGTCACTGCAGCAAAGACGCTCAAGCACTTAGAAGCCGATGTGTTTCCCGTGATCGGCAACCGGCCGGTGTCGGCCATCACACCGCCCGAATTGCTGGCGATGCTGCGCAAGATCGAAGCCCGAGGCGCAACCTACACAGCAACGCGCCTGCGAGAACTGTGCGGGCAAGTCTTCCGCTTTGGCATTGCGACTGGCAGCGCCACCTACAACCCTGCCGCCGATCTAGTTCGAGCGATCGTGGCCCCCGATGTGAAGCACCGGCCGGCGCTGACGGACCGCCGCCAGTTCGGCCAGTTCCTGCGCGACCTCGACAGCTACCAAGCTGCTGACCGCCTGACATTGCAGGCAACCCGCTTGGCCCTGCTGACCTTTGTGCGCTCGCGCGAGCTTCGCCATGCACGATGGAGCGAAATTGATTTCGAGGCCAGTGAGTGGCGAATCCCTGCTGCACGCATGAAGATGGGCAAGGGGCTCAATCAGGCCCATGTCGTACCGTTGTCGCAAGCGGCCATCGACACGCTGCGCGACCTGCACGCGCTAACCGGAGACACCCCGAGCGTGTTCCCGAATCGCGATGGTGCCGACGCCTTCATGAGCGAGAACACCATTGGCCGCATGCTTGTGCGCATGGGCTACCAAGGCCGGCAGACCTTGCACGGCTTTCGCGCATCGGCTCGAAGCCTGCTTTCGGAACGGGGGTGGAGCGTCGCGGCTTTAGAGCGCCAGCTCGACCATGCCGAACGTAGCAAGGTCGTTGCAGCCTATGCGCGCAGCGAACACCTTGAAGAACGCCGCAAGATCATGGACGACTGGGGCGCGCTGGTGACTTCGCTGGAAGCCGGAGCCAACGTGGTCCCGCTTCGCACTGCTGCCTAAAGACGCCAAAGCTCGTGGCCACACTAGTGCGCCCACGTCGAATGCAAGCACTTCTACCCTCTTTTGCTTGCGTCTCCTGGAAAGAATCGGGCAGAATGCAAGCAGCCAAACCAACTTTCTGCTTGCATGCCTCAAGATCAAGAACCTACCGGCCGCGCAAAGGGCGGTGCCGCGCGCGCCGCAAAGCTCACCGCAGAACAGCGAAGTGAGATTGCGCGGAAGGGCGCACTTGCCAAAAAGGCCAAGTTTTCAAGCGTCAAACTCCCCCATGCGGCATACAAAGGCGTCCTAAAAATCGCAGACCTTGAGATCGCTTGTTTTGTCTTGGACGACGGGCGACGAGTAATCTCAGGTAGAGGATTAACAACTGCAATCGGGATGAAGGGCCGTGGCCAAGGTATTGCAAGAATTCAAGGGTTAAAAGCGTTAAAGGCTTTAGAAAACAACAACTTACCCTTGGCCATCGAAACGCCGATCCAGTTTACGGGCGGCTCCCCTAAGGTGGGGGTTCCAAGCGATGGATTTGAAGCGACTGTTTTGCAAGAACTCTGCGAAGCGCTCCTACAGGCACGCGACGCCGGTGCGCTGATTACTGAGCAAGAGCAACGATATGGCCAGTTCGCGGACATGCTGGTCCGATCATTCGCGCGAGTGGGCATCGTCGCTCTTGTTGATGAAGCTACCGGCTATCAAGAAGAACGACCACGCGATGCCCTTCAATCTTACTTAGAACTGCTTGTCCGCAAAGAACTTGCAGCATGGGCAAAAAAGTTTCCAGATGAGTTTTACGAGAACATCTACAAGCTGCGCGGCTGGACTTGGCCAGGGATGGGCAAGAACAGATATAGCGTAGTGGCCAAGTACACGACTGACCTTGTTTACGATCGAATCGCACCTGGATTGCTCGATGAATTGAAGAAGAAAAGTCCGAGAGATGAAAAAGGGCGGCGTCCGAGCAAGTTGCATCAATGGCTCACAGAAGACATTGGCAATCCCATGCTCGCCCAGCACATGCACGCGCTTGTAATGTTCCAGCGGTCGGCGCTCAAGAACGGTTATGGATGGCACCGCTTCGTGAAGATGGTGGATCAGGTCATGCCTAGGAAGGGCGCAACGCTTGAGCTTGATTTACCGTCCCCCGAGGATTCCTAACAGCAAACCGACTCGACACACCACCGACCGTGGCTCAGTTCGCCATTTCGAGGGCTGATTCCCGAGAAGCCGTTTCCCTGACGGCCCGGGCTGGCACCTTTTCAGGGGCGTGAGGGGACGCATGCGATCTTCCGAGGATTCAGAAGACTTCGAGAGCCTCGAAGTTTCCGAAGACGTGCAGTATTGGGAAAACGTAGAACAGATCCAAACAGAAGACACGGAGAAAAAAAGCGCGCTGAACAGGGAACGAGCCCAAAAGCTGCTTATTCACCTACAAAGTATTCCAGATGTTTTTTTGGACGATCTAGAGGGAAGCGAGGCGGAGTTTCTACGCCACACGACAACCACAAATGAACTAATTGCGTCGAACCTCGATGCAGATTCAATTTGGGAGTTCGTGTTTTTGGCAGGAAACATGCGAGAGTCAATGAAAGCCAAGTTGTTGGCGAAAAGGCGGCTCGAAGCTGACCCAAAGCAAGGGGCAAAGAAGCAAGTTCGGGAACTCTGGGATCTGTGGCAGAAGGATCCGTCACGCTACCGCGGTAAAGCGGCTTTCGCGCGGGACATGCTTGAAAAGTTTGAGTCGCTAACCAATCAACGCGTAATTGAGCGGTGGTGCCAGTCATGGGAGTCCGTACCCTTCTAGCAGAGTACGTATTCAACGGGAAAAGTACGTACTCTGCCGGTTGGGTGCCGTTGATTACTTTGCAATCAATGCGCACCATGCACTCCGTCATCAATCACGGAGCGCCAAGTGCATTCAGTTTCCACCACGTCTCGTCAAAAGCGTCCGCCGCTCCAGACGGTCCAATCACTTCATATCCCTGAAGCCCTGCTGAAAATTCAAACGGTCATCGAAGTTACTGGCCTATCTGAATCGACTATCCGTCGCAAGGTGGCCGAGGGCAAGTTTCCGATGCCGGTCAGAGACGGCAATCGCTGCACTCGCTGGGTGGCCGGCAGTGTCTCCAACTGGCTGCGCGCCAAGGGGGCGAAATGAACGCCCGCATGATCGACTCGGCAGCAACTGCCACAGGCCCCAAATACGCCCGTGCAAAGGCTGCGTGCGCCCATTTCCAAATTGCTCGCTCAACCTTGTGGGCATGGATTCAACGCCCCGGTTTTCCGCAACCGTTGAAAGCTGGCCCAAGGGTGACGCTGTTTGACCTCAATGCAATCGACGCCTACTTGCGGGCGAATGCAGGAAGGTAGGCGGCCATGGATCGCGATCAGACCACTCCCCCAGAAAAGATAGCCGACCTGCAGGCAATTCGCGCGACGTACACCGGCAGCGCGAGCAATGCCCAGCGCGTGCGCTTGCTGGCTGCACTGGGCCGCTACGCAATCAACACCTTCGAGGCCATGCGCTATCTAGACGTGTACCACTGCCCGGCGCGTGTTCTCCAGCTTCGCAAGTTGGGCCATCGCATTGAGACTCACTGGCAGACGATTACGACCGAGGCCGGCGCTGCACATCGGGTCGGCATGTACGTCCTGCAGAGCGGGGAAACATCATGAAGTTGCCGCGCGACTGGCTGAAGGAATTGGAGTTGCTGACGTGGCGCTTCGCAGGGATGGGCATCACCCCCGACCTTGCCAGCATGACGATGGTGGAGTTGGCCGGGCTGTACCTGTACCTGCGCCGGCTGAGCGGGGCATAGGCATGGCGCGCAACAAGGCTCCTGCTGATCCTCGGGGCGGGCATGTGCGCCTGTACTGGCACCTGCTGGACAGCCCGGCATGGCGTGCCCTGACTCACGCTGACGTGCGCGTGTACCTGGCCATGCGTCGCAAGCTGGGCCGCACCAATAACGGCGACATCAATGCCACGCTGGCCGAGATGCGTCACGCTGGCATCAGTAGCAGTTCCACGCTGGCCATGGCACTGCACCGATTGGAGGCGCTGGGCTTCATCGAGAAAACGCGACAAGGCGGCATCGCGAGCGGCGGCAAGCTATGCAGCCTGTACCGCTTCACCGACGAATCCACCTTCGAGATTCCGAAGGCCAGCGTGAAGGCTGGGCCAGCAACAAACGAGTGGCGGCGATTCGCCAACGTGCGCGAAGCGAAGCATGCGGTGCAGGCGTTCACCCGCAAAAGCGCATCGAAGGTTCGACTATCGAATCGGAAAGCTTCGACCATCGAAGCGGACAAGCCGATTGCCGCTTCGACTATCGAACAAGTGCGCGTTTCTCCGGTTCGACCATCGAAGCTAGGGGCAAAGGCTCAAATCGTCCGGGAACCCGCATGAATACTCGCTTGCGGCCGTTTCCTCGATTGCTCTGTGCGTTGCTGCCCATGCTTCGACTATCGAACACCATTGCATTGTTGCCATCCCTACGCTGCACGAAGGTCAGCGAGAAAGGCAATTCAAAGATGGTCGGGGTCGCGCGATGCAGGAAAGACTGGGCGGTTGATTTCGTTTTCTGTGGAGGGGCTCGCACATGGCAAGAGGCGGACTGAGATGGGGTGCGGGAAGGCCGGCGCATCGGGCAAAGGCCGAACACCTGTTGCGGCTGGATGTTCGTGATCTAAATCGGCGGCGACTGCTGAAGCCCGGCAACCAGTTCGCCTGGACATGGCGGCGCGGCAGCGAGGTGACCGGGACGATCAGCATTCGCGTGGATAACCGTGATCGACTGTCCCTGCTGTACTCCATCGGCGGGGATCAGAACCGACGCGAAGCAAGCCAGTTCGTGCGCATCGAACCAACGTCATGCGGCTTTGGGGGCTCGCGCACTTGGTTCGCTTGTCCCGTGTGCTCCAGACGAATTGCGGTGCTCTACATGCGGTCTGGGCGCTTTGCCTGCCGAACTTGCCAACGGGTGGCCTACTCCAGCCAATCGGAAGACTGGATCGGCCGTGTGTGGCGTCGGCAAGCAGGCCTAGAACGCCACCTAGGCGAAAACTGGACCCGACCAAAGGGTATGCACCAGACAACCCATGATCGGCTCATACAGGCCATTCTGGACTGCGAGGAACAGCGCGACCGGGCGATGGCCCTGTTTGTGCAGCGTCACGGCTTGGCCGACCTGCTGAGGTGACTCGGCAGCAGCGAAATACCCCCAACTTTGCGACACACACCCCCAAAAGTACCCCCATGTACCCCCGGATTCAGGCAAACTTGAACGGACGACATTGGACGTTCATCAGGGCTCCCCAGAGGGGGAAAAGAAAAAACCCGGTCAACTTTGGATGTTGCCGGGCTTTGATTTGGTGCCGCTTGTCGGAATCGAACTGACGACCTACCGCTTACAAGGCGGTTGCTCTACCAACTGAGCTAAAGCGGCACGGGAATGGCGGTTGATTCTAACGGTGCCCCCTGACGCAGCCCCTTGTGTCCGCAGCCGGCTACTTGATGCGCTTGAGCGAAGGACGCGAACCGCCGCTGCCCGGCGGGCGCGGTGGATCCTCCGGGTCGGGGGGCGTGGACGCCGTTGTTGCCGTGTCGTCGTCTGCCGCCCCTTCTCCGCTGATCAGGTGCACCACCTTGCCGGGGTCGGCTTCCGCGCCGCGGGAGGCATCGCGCAGGGGCGTGCGCGCGGCAGGCGTTGGCGCGCCGGCAGAGGCGCCGGCGGCATCGGCCGGCGCCGTGGTGGGCGCGGGCGCCGGAAAGGCCATGCCCTGGCCGTTCTCGCGCGCATAGATCGCGATCACGCGGCCGACCGGCACGCTGATCTCGCGCGCGGTGCCTGCGAAGCGGGCCTTGAACTCGATGAAGTCGTTGCCCAGCTTGAGCGAACTGGTCGCATCGAAGCTGATGTTGAGCACGATCTCGCCGTTCTTCACGTACTCGCGCGGCACCTGCACGGTGTCGTCGACCTGCACCGCCACGTAGGGGGTAAAGCCGTTGTCCGTGCACCACTCGTACAGCGCCCGGATCAGGTACGGGCGGGTCGAAGAGGACTCCAGCGCATTGATCATGAAAAAGCAGCGGGGTTCGGCATTTACTTGCGCATGACCTTTTCGGAAGGCGTCAGCGCTTCGATGTAGGCGGGGCGCGAGAAGATGCGCTCGGCGTACTTCAAGAGCGGGGCTGCGTTCTTGCTCAGGTCGATGCCATAGTAATCCAGGCGCCAAAGCAGCGGCGCAATGGCGACATCCAGCATCGAGAAATTGTCGCCCAGCATGTACTTGTTCTTGAGGAACACCGGCGCGAGCTGCGTCAGGCGGTCGCGGATGTGCGAGCGCGCTTTCTCCAGCGCCTTTTCGTTGCCCTTGGCGCTGCGGTTCTCGAGCGTGGACACGTGCACGAACAGTTCCTTCTCGAAGTTGAGCAGGAACAGGCGCACGCGCGCGCGGTCGACCGGGTCGCCGGGCATCAGCTGCGGATGCGGGAAGCGCTCGTCGATGTACTCGTTGATGATGTTCGACTCGTACAGGATCAGGTCGCGCTCGACCAGGATCGGCACCTGGCCGTACGGGTTCATCACACTGATGTCCTCGGGCTTGTTGTAGAGATCGACGTCGCGGATCTCGAAGTCCATGCCTTTTTCAAACAGCACGAAGCGGCAACGATGGGAGAAGGGGCAGGTCGTTCCTGAATACAAGACCATCATGGCTTAAGGCTCCTAAAAACTAAAAAGAGTGGGTTGCTCTCGGCAACCCACTCCGCAAGGACCGCGCGCCCGCAAAGGCCGGGCCGCGTTCCGTCGTTACTTCACGTCTTTCCAGTACGACGCATTGAGACGCCACACGAAGACCAGCGTCATGACCAGGAACAGCAGGACCCACACGCCGACGCGGATGCGGGTGTTCTGCGCCGGTTCGGCCATCCACTGCAGGTAGGCCACGAGGTCGCCGATGGCCTGGTCGTATTGGAGGGGCGTCATGGTGCCGGGCGTGACCTGCTCCCAGCCCTTGAACACCTCGGTCTCATGGCCATGCGATTCGGCCTTCTCGAAGACCGGGCGGCGATCGCCCTGCAACTCCCACAGCACGTGCGGCATGCCGACGCTCGGGAACACCAGGTTGTTCCAGCCGGTCGCCTTGGTGTCGTCGCGGTAGAAGGTGCGCAGGTAGGTGTACAGGTAGTCGGCCCCGGTGCCGCCGTGGCCGGCGCGCGAGCGGGCAACCAGGGTCAGGTCGGGCGGCACGCCGCCGAACCAGGCCTTGGCCTGGACCGGATCGATGTTGGCCTTCATGGTCTCGCCGACCTTGTCGGTCGTGAACAGCAGGTTTTCCTTGATCTGCTGCTCGGTGATGCCGATGTCCTGCAGCCGGTTGTAGCGCATGAACGCCGCCGAATGGCAGTTGAGGCAGTAGTTGACGAACAGCTTGGCGCCGTTCTGCAGGGCGGCCAGGTCGTTCGTCTTGCTGGGCGCCTTGTCCCAGGCAATGCCGCCTTCGGCAGCATGCGCGCCGGCCACGATGCCGAGCGCAGCGATCAACGTGAGGATCAGTTTCTTCATTGTTGTGTGCTCCGGCTCTCTCAGTGCGCGTGGAAGGTCACGCGCTCGGGCACCGGCTTGAATTCGCCGAGGCGGCTCCACCACGGCATCAGCAGGAAGAAACCGAAATAGAAGAGCGTACCGACCTGCGACACGCGCTCGCCCGTCGGAGAGGGCGGCTGCACGCCGAGGTAGGCGAGGACCACGAAGTTGATGACGAACAGGCCGTACAGGTACCAATGCCAGCCTGGGCGGTAGCGGATCGAGCGCACCGGGCTGTGGTCCAGCCAGGGCAGGAAGAACAGGATGACGACCGCGCCGCCCATCACGAGCACGCCCCAGAACTTGGCGTCGGTATTCAGCATCGTGACGACGACGATCACCGCGGCGACCACCATCGCAGCCTTGAAGATCGTGGCGATGCGAGCCTTCCAGACGCCGAAGGCGGCGGCAGCCACCACGCACGCGATCAGCGCATACACCATCTCGGCGGTGATCGCGCGCAGCATCGAGTAGTAAGGCGTGAAGTACCAGACCGGCGCGATGTGGTTCGGCGTCTTCAGCGAATCGGCCGGGATGAAGTTGTTGTACTCCAGAAAGTAGCCGCCGGCCTCGGGCGCGAAGAAGATCACGGCCGAGAAGATGGTGAGGAACACCACCACGCCGAAGATGTCGTGCACGGTGTAGTAGGGGTGCGACGGAATGCCGTCCAGCGGGTGGCCGTCAGGGCCGCGCTTGGCCTTGATCTCGATGCCGTCCGGGTTGTTCGAGCCCACCTCGTGCAGCGCGATCAGGTGCGCGACCACCAGGCCCAGCAGCACCAGCGGCACCGCGATCACGTGGAAACTGAAGAAGCGGTTGAGCGTGGCGTCGCTCACCACGTAGTCGCCGCGAATCAACAGCGCCAGGTCGGGGCCGACGAAGGGGATGGCGGAGAACAGGTTCACGATCACCTGCGCGCCCCAGTAGCTCATCTGGCCCCAGGGCAGCAGGTAGCCCATGAAGGCCTCGGCCATCAGGCAGAGGAAGATGGCGCAGCCGAAGATCCAGATCAGCTCGCGCGGCTTGCGGTAACTGCCGTAGATCAGGCCCCGGAACATGTGCAGGTACACCACGATGAAGAAGGCCGAGGCCCCTGTCGAGTGCATGTAGCGGATCAGCCAGCCCCAGGGCACGTCGCGCATGATGTACTCGACCGAGGCGAAGGCCTGCGCCGCGTCGGGCTTGTAGTGCATCACGAGAAAGATGCCGGTCACGATCTGGATCACGAGGACCAGCATCGCCAGCGAGCCGAAGATGTACCAGAAGTTGAAGTTCTTCGGCGCGTAGTACTTGCCCCACTGGTCGTTCCAGAGCTTGGTCAGCGGGAAGCGGTTGTCGACCCAGTTCAGCAGCTTGTCGCCGGCGGGCGCGTTGGGCGAGATTTCCTTGAATTCAGCCATGTTCCTTTGCTCCTCAAGCCTTCTTGTCTTCGCCGATCAGAAGGCGCGTATCGGAGAGGTACATGTGCGGCGGCACCGGGAGGTTGTCGGGCGCGGGCTTGTTCTTGAAGACGCGGCCGGCCAGGTCGAAGGTCGAGCCGTGGCAAGGGCAGAGAAAGCCCCCTTCCCAGTCGTCGGGCAGCGAAGGCTGCGGGCCGGCCTGGAACTTGTCGGTGGGAGAGCAGCCGAGGTGGGTGCAGATGCCGACGACCACCAGGACCTCGGGCTTGATCGAGCGGTTCTCGTTGCGTGCGTATTCGGGCGTGAACTCGTCGGGATTGCGCTTGGACTGCGGATCGGCGAGCTGGCCGTCCAGCTTGGGCAACTGGGCGATCTGGGCCGGCGTGCGCTTGAGGATCCATACCGGTTTGCCACGCCATTCGACGGTCATCTTCTCGCCCGGCTGAAGACCGCCGATGTCCACCTCGACGGGTGCGCCCGCGGCCTTGGCTTTTTCCGAGGGCTGGAAGGTGCTGACGAACGGGATGGCGGTGGCCACTCCGCCCACTGCGCCGGCACAGCCTGATGCGATCAACCACGTCCGCTTGCTGCTGTCGATCCGCTGGCGGCCGACGGAGATGTCACTCATGGGGGTCCTCAATCTTCTTCGCTGGGGGCTTGGGTCAACCGGCGATTGTAGCGGAGCGTCACAAGCTGATTCAACGCGAGCGCAAGGCGTGGCCGCGCCCGAGGCGCCCCTCTATACTGGCCCGGACCAACAACAAGCGCGCGAGGTGGCCCCCATGAGTTTCCTGAAGGAATTTCGCGAGTTCGCCGTCAAGGGCAATGTGGTCGATCTCGCGGTCGGCGTGATCATCGGCGCCGCCTTCGGCAAGATCGTCGAATCCATCGTGGCCGACATCATCATGCCGATCGCGGGCCTGGTGTTCGGCAAGCTGGACTTCTCGAACCTCTACGTGGTGCTCGGCACGATACCGCCGAACGTGCCCAACAACCTGGCCGATCTCAAGAAGGCCGGCGTGCCGGTGCTGGCCTACGGCAACTTCATCACCGTCGTGGTCAACTTCGTGATCCTCGCGTTCATCATCTTCTTGATGGTCAAGCAGATCAACAAGCTGCGCAGGAGGCACGAGGAAGCGCCTGCGCCGGCCGCGCCGCCCGAGGAAGTCGTGCTGCTGCGCGAGATCCGCGACAGCCTCAGGCGCCCCTGAAGGCCAGTGCGCGCGCCATCCGGATCGCCTCGAGCAGGCTGGACGCGTCGGCCCGCCCGGTGCCCGCGATGTCGAAGGCGGTGCCGTGATCGGGGCTGGTGCGCACCAGCGGCAAGCCCAGCGTCACGTTCACGCCCTTCTCCACGCCGAGGTACTTGACGGGGATCAGGCCCTGGTCGTGGTACATCGCGACCACCACATCGAATTCGCCGGCGCGCAGGGCCGTGGCGCGGGCACGCATGAAGACGGTGTCGGGTGCATGCGGCCCGCTCGCATCGATGCCTTGCGAGCGAGCAGCCTCGATCGCCGGCGCGATGATCTCGCGCTCTTCCGTGCCGAACAAGCCGCCCTCCCCCGCATGCGGATTCAGGCCGGCGACGCCGATCCGCGGCGCGCGCCCGAGCAACGCCGATAGCGAATCGTGCGCGATGCGCAGCGTCTGCAGCACGCCCTCGAAGTTGACGGCCTCGATCGCCGCGCGCAAGGACATGTGGATGCTCACGAGCACGGTGCGCAGCTCGTCGTTGGCCAGCATCATGCGCACCGGCACTTCCGCGACCGGCCGGCCCAGGTGGGCCGCGGCCTCGGCCTGCAGCAGCTCGGTGTGGCCGGGGAAGGCATAGCCGGCCGCGGCCAACGCCTCCTTGTGCAGCGGTGCGGTCACAATGGCCGCCACTTCAGCCCGCAGGGCGGCGCGCGCAGCCCAGACCACGCAGTCGCCGGCGATGCGGCCGGCGAGCGCACTGATCTGGCCAGGCACGATCGCCTCGCCGGGTGGACGCACGACCTGAAGCACGGGGATGCAGCGTGGCGGTACGGCGAGCGCCTCGGCCGGCGCTTCGATCAGAGCGACCGGCAGCGCCGGCCTTCCCGGCGCCTCGAGCGCTTGCGCCGCCTGGCGCACGAGTCCCAGGTCGCCGGCCACGAAGCAGCCCTGCGTGAGCTCGGGCGCGTCGCGAAAGGCCCGGGCGATGATCTCGGGGCCGATGCCGGCGGGATCGCCCAGGGTGATGGCGAGTGCCAAAAAGCGCTTCACGCGGGATTGTCGATGTCGATGAACTCGTGCGCGAGGCCCAGCTGAGCGGCCACATGGGCCGCCACCGCGGGCGCGCCGTAGCGCTCGGTCGCATGGTGCCCGCAGGCCAGGAAGGCCACGCCCATCTCGCGCGCATAGTGCGCCTGGGGCTCCGAGATTTCGCCGGTGATGAAGGCGTCCGCGCCGGCCGCGATCGCGGCCTCGAAGTAGCCCTGCGCCCCCCCCGTGCACCACGCGACGTTGCGGATGGGCCGCGGCGCCGGCACGTCGACCAGCGTGATCTTCTTGCCCAGCGCGTGCTCCAGGTGCGCTGCCAGCGAGCGGGCGTTGGCAAAGGTCTCGCCATTGCTGGGCGCGCCGAGGAAGCCGATCTCCTGCTCGCCGAAGCGGCCGGTCGAGCCCGCATGCGCCACCAGGCCCAGCTTCAGCCCGAGTTGGGCGTTGTTGCCGAGCTCGGGATGGGCGTCCAGCGGCAGGTGGTAGGCGAACAGGCTCACGTCGTCGCCCAGCAGCAAGCCCAGCCGCTGCTTCATCCAGCCGGTCACGCGGCCGTCCTGGCCACGCCAGAACAGGCCGTGGTGGACGAAGATCGCATCGGCCTCGGCCAGGATGGCGGCTTCGATCAGCGCGCGGCTCGCGGTCACGCCGGAGACGATCTTGCGCACGGAGGTGCGGCCCTCGACCTGAAGGCCGTTGGGTCCATAGTCCTTGAAGCGCTCGGGCGCGAGCAGCAGGTCGAAGGCGTGCAATAGCTCGTGGCGGGTGGTGCTCATCGCGCCATTGTGGACCCGGTCGCCGCTCGGGCGACAGCGCCGGGTTTTCCCTGGATGGACAGACACGGCCGAATAGCCCCTCCTCCCTCATGCACACGGGAACGGCCCGGCATTGAGGGACAATGCGGCTCCATGGCGCCGGCTTCGCACGGCGACCCTGCAACTCTTTCCTTCTGTTGTTTCATGAAACGCACCTGGCTGCTGTTCGCCCAAGCCGTGACCGTGATGCTCGCGGCCTATTTCGTGGTCGCCACGCTCAAGCCCGAATGGATCGGGCGCCGCGCCACCTCGCTGGGTGGCGTGGTGTCGGTGATCCAGGCGCCGGCCTCCAGCCCCTCGACGATGGCGCCTGGCAGCCTGAGCGCAGCCGCGAAAAAGGCCTCTCCGGCCGTGGTCAGCATCAACACCAGCAAGTCGGCGCAGCGCAGCCCGCGCAGCGACGATCCGTGGTTCCGCTTCTTCTTCGGAGACCAGGGCGATCAGCCGCAGATCGGGCTGGGCAGCGGCGTGATCGTGAGCACCGACGGCTACATCCTCACCAACAACCACGTGGTGGAGGGTGCCGATGAAATCGATGTCACGCTCAACGACAGCCGCCATGCGCGCGGCAAAGTGATCGGCACCGATCCCGACACCGACCTCGCCGTGCTCAAGGTCGAGCTCGACAAGCTGCCCGTGATCGTGCTGGGCAACTCGGACAACCTGCAGGTCGGTGACCAGGTCCTTGCCATCGGCAACCCCTTCGGCGTCGGACAGACCGTGACCAGCGGCATCGTGTCGGCGCTGGGGCGCAACCAGCTGGGCATCAACACCTTCGAGAACTTCATCCAGACCGATGCCGCCATCAACCCTGGCAATTCGGGCGGTGCGCTGATCGACGTGAACGGCAACCTCGAGGGCATCAACACCGCCATCTACTCGCGCTCGGGCGGCAGCATGGGCATCGGCTTCGCCATCCCCGTTTCGACCGCCAAGCAGGTGCTGGAAGACATCGTCAGGGAAGGCAAGGTCACGCGCGGCTGGATCGGCGTCGAGCCCAACGACCTCTCGCCGGAGCTGGCGGAGACCTTCGGCGTGAAGGCCAACAAGGGCGTGATCATCACGGGCGTCCTGCAGAACGGCCCGGCCGCGCGGGCGGGCATTCGCCCCGGGGACGTGATCACCGGTGTCGGCGAGAAGAACATCGGCAACGTACAGGAGCTGCTGACGGCGGTCGCAGGGCTCAAGCCCGGCAACGCGACGCGCTTTGCGCTTCAGCGCGGCAGCGACAAGATGGAGCTGGACGTGACGCCGGGCCTGCGGCCGCGCAGCCCGGTGCGCCGCGCGCCACAGACCGAGTGAGATCGGCGCCGGCGGAAGCCTCTCAGGGTTGCGCCGAGTCGGCGCTTTCTTCCGGCGACTTGCTGAACTTGGAGAAGTAGCGCGCGGCGATGATGCCGACCTCGTAGAGCAGGCACATCGGAATCGCCAGCGCCAGCTGCGAGACCACGTCGGGCGGGGTCAGCACCGCCGCCACCACGAAGGCCAGCACGATGAAGTAGCCGCGGAAGCTCTTCAGCTTGTCGATCGTGACCATCTCGAAGCGCACCAGCAGCATGACCACGATCGGCACCTGGAAAGCGACGCCGAAGGCCAGGTAGAGCGAGAGGATGGACTCGACGTAGGAGGCGATGTCCGGCGTGGCGGCCACGCTGGCCGGCGTGAAGCGCTGGATGAAGCCGAACATCTTGTCCAGCACGAAGAACTGCACGAAGGCGATGCCGCAGTAGGCCAGGAAGCTGCCGAAGATGATCAGCGGCAGCGCGAACTTCTTCTCGTGGCTGTACAGGCCGGGTGCGACGAACATCCACGCCTGGTACATCAGCCAGGGCAGCGCCAGCAGGACCGCGGCCATCAGCAGCACCTTCAGCGGCACGAAGAAGGGCGAGAACACGCCCACCGCGATCAGCTTGGCGTCGTGCGGCATGTGGGCGCGGATCGGCACCGCGATCAGGTCGATCAGCCCGCTCGGGCCGGGCCAGATGGACAGCAGGATGCCTGCGATCACGAGTCCGTAGACGCAGTAGAGCAGGCGGTCGCGCAGCTCCATCAGGTGCGCGACGAAAGGCTGCTCGGTACCGGCCAGCTCGTCTTCTTTGTTCTTGTCAGGGGAATCGGCCATGTGGGGGCGCTGCGGCGAAAGTGGAGGGGCGCGCTGCGCGCGGCCGGAACGAGCGAACGGCGCTCAGAGGGCTCTCAGTTGATCTTGTGGGGGCGATAGCGGGCCACGCGCGCCGCGCCCGACAGCGCCCGGGTGCGAACCCCATTGCGTGCCTTGTACCACTGCGGCATGGCGCCCTGCTTCAGGCGCCACTTCTTGCGGGGATGCTTGTACTCGGGGTAGCTCGGCACCGGCTCGGCGAGCTCGGCGCCGGATTGGCCGACGTCCGAGAACTGCTTCTCGAAATCGCTGGCGCCGGTCTGGATGCTGTGCTCGACCTCGCGCGCGGCGTCCTGGACCGTGTCCTTCATCTTGCGCAGCTCGTCCAGGTCCATCGAGCGGTTGACCTCGGCCTTGACGTCGTTCACGTAGCGCTGGGCCTTGCCCAGCAGCGTGCCGACGGTACGCGCGACCCGCGGCAGCTTCTCGGGGCCGATCACGATCAGCGCGACTGCGCCGATCAACGCCAGTTTGGAGATGCCGAGGTCGATCACGGATGAAGCTGGCTCAGGACTTCTGGCGAGCTTCGACGTCGATGGTCGACTTGTCGGCGTTGCTGCCGTTGGCGCTCACCTGGGGATTCGGGGTAGCGGGCGTCTCGGGCGCCGAGCCGTCCTTCATGCCGTCCTTGAAACCCTTGACGGCGCCACCCAGATCGGAACCCATGTTGCGCAGCTTCTTGGTGCCGAAGATCATCACGACGACGAGCAGCACGATCAGCCAGTGCCAGATGGAAAGTGAACCCATGGATTACTCCTGAAGAAGTCCTCGATTTTAGTCGGCGCGAGAAGCAGACCTCCCGCGCGCAGGGGAATATCAACCCTTGAGCCAGGGCCTGGGTCCGCCCATGACGTGGACATGGAGATGGTGGACCTCCTGCCCGCCCTCGGCGCCGGTGTTCACGACGATCCGGAAGCCGCCCTGCGGATAGGGCCGGCAGCCCTGTTCCAGGGCCAGCTTGGGCGCCAGCGTCATGATCCGGCCGAGCAGCGCCGAATCCTCCGGCGTGACCTGGGCCATCGAGGGGATGTGGCGCTTGGGCACCAGCATGAAGTGCACCGGCGCCCAGGGCGCCACGTCGTGGAAGCCGAACAGCTCCTCGTCTTCGTAGACCTTGCGGGACGGGACCTGGCCCGCGATGATTTTGCAGAAGATGCAGTTCGGATCAGACGACATTCGAAGGCTCCATGGAGCGGCCCGCATTCATGCGCACCATCCCCTTGACGATGCGGTAGAGGAACCACAGTGAAATCAGCGCCCAGGCCAGCCAGCCGGGCAGAAAGAGCAGCAGCCAGAGCCAGGCGGTGAGGATGTAGGCGACGCCGGCCCACAGCACCGAGCGGATGCGCCAGCTGAAGTGCGAGGCCTGCCAGCTGCCGGCGGCATCGTCGCGCTTGACCAGGTCGATCACGAGGGCGATCAGCAGAAGCGCGATCGAGGCCTGCGCACCGGGCAGCACGGCACCCACGGCGACCACCAGATGCAGGATGTAACTGATCCAGCCCCAGGTCTTGAGCGACGAATCGGGTTCGACGGTCACGATGTCGTTGGGCATGGCGTCATCCTCTCAGTCGTTGGAAGCTTCGCGGTCCTGCGCCTTGCGCAAGGCCTTTTCCTCGATCCCGCTGGTGCCTTCGCGCCGCTCCAGCTCGGCCACCACGTCGCGCGGCGAGAAGCCGTAGTGGGCCAGGGCCACCATCGTGTGGAACCAGAGGTCGGCCACTTCGTTCACTATTTTCGTGCGCTCACCGCCGTGGTCGGCATCCTTGGCGGCCATCACCACCTCGGTGGCCTCCTCGCCGATCTTCTTGAGGAAGGCGTCGGGGCCGCGGTGCAGCAGGCGTGCGACGTAACTCTTGTCGGGATCGCCGCCGCGGGCCGGCAGGCGGCTCTCGATCACCGCGGCCAGGCGGGCCAGCGCGTCTTCGGTCGGATGTCGGGGGGCGTCGGTGCTCATCGTGGCGAAGGTGGGTAGATCGTTGCGGGGTCCTTCAGGACCGGCTCGGTCACGGTCCACCGGCCGTTCTCGTACCGGCTGAAGAAGCAGCTATGGCGGCCCGTGTGGCAGGCGATGCCGGGCTCGTGGCCGGTTTGCGTGACCTCGAGCAACAGCACGTCGTTGTCGCAGTCCATGCGGATCTGGTGCACGGTCTGCACATGGCCCGACTCCTCTCCCTTGAACCACAGCTTGCTGCGCGAGCGGCTGAAGTACACGGCGCGACCCAGCTCAGCCGTCTTTTCCAGGGCTTCGCGGTTCATCCAGGCGAACATCAGAACATGCTTGCTGCCCTTTTCCTGCGCGATCACCGGCACGAGGCCGTTCGCGTCCCACTTCACTTCGTCTAGCCAGTTCATGGAGGTGATTGTCGGGGATTCGGGAGGACGGACATCCGCATGCAAACCGCGCGATGGTGACGCGAAGGCCGCAGAAGAACAGCCGGTGTCATTGCTGGTTTTCCTTTCGCACCCTTCGCGAAACCTTCACGTACTTCGCGGATGGATGTCCGGCCTCACAACCGCACGGGAATTCCCCGCGCCGCCATGCAGGCCTTGGCCTCGCCGACGGTGTATTCGCCGTAATGGAAGATGCTCGCCGCCAGCACCGCGTCGGCGCCGCCTTTCTGGATGCCGTCGGCCAGGTCGTCCAGGTTACCGACGCCGCCCGACGCGATCACCGGCACGCTCACCGCGTCGCTCACCGCCCGGGTCAGGGCAAGGTCGAAGCCGCTCTTGGTGCCGTCGCGGTCCATGCTGGTCAGGAGGAGCTCGCCGGCGCCGCGGCGTGCCATCTCGACCGCCCACTGCACCGCGTCCAGCCCGGTGTTCTTGCGGCCGCCGTGGCTGTAGACGTCCCAGCCCTCGCCGCGGCGGGACGCGTCCTCGGCAGAGCGCCGCTTGGCGTCGATCGCGACCACGATGCATTGGGCGCCGTACTTGCGCGAGGCGTCCTCGATGACCTGCGGATTCGCGATGGCGGCCGAGTTGAAGCTGGTCTTGTCGGCACCCGCATTGAGCAGCCGGCGCACGTCCTCGACCGTGCGCACGCCCCCACCGACGGTCAGGGGGATGAACACCTGCGAGGCGACGGCCTCGATGATGGGCAGGATCAGGTCGCGGTCGTCGCTGGTGGCCGTGATGTCGAGGAAGGTCAGCTCGTCGGCGCCCTGCGCGTTGTAGCGCGCGGCGATCTCGACTGGATCGCCGGCATCGCGCAGTTCGAGGAAATTGACGCCCTTGACGACGCGGCCGCCGGTCACGTCGAGGCAGGGGATGATGCGCTTCGCAAGCATGGTGGGTTCGATCGGAATGAGGTTCAGAGGACGGTGAGCTGCTGCCACCCTTGCCAGCTGCCGCCGGGCGTCAGCAGCACCTGCTCGTCGATGCGCGCGGCCTCGACGCAGAGCATGTGCCGCCAGCCATCGTCCGGCAGGTCTGCCAGCTTGGCGCTCAGTTCGGGCCCGGGGTTCCAGACCACCGTTTCGGTGCAGCTCGCACTCTGCGCGATCTCGAGCGTGCCCGAGGGCTGCACCAGGTGCAGCGGCCGGGCCGGCGCCGCATAGACGCTGTCGAATTCGGAACCGAAGCGCAGCTCGGGTGCGAGGTCCACATGCCGGTCGTCGCGCACCGCATCCCAGCGGTTGGCGCCCTGCAAGCCTTGCAGTGTCGCCTGTGCGATATCGTCCACCCGCAGGTAAGTGTGCAGCGCGGCAGCAAAAGGCCAGGGCCCGCCGCCGGTGTTGTCAATGCCGAGCGCTACCCGCAGCGAATGCGGCGCCAAGGTCACCACCAGCTTGGCGTGGAAGGCATGGGGCCAGATCGCGCGCGTGGCCTCGTTGTCGTGCAGCGAGAGCACCAGGGTGTCGGGCTTGCCGCCGCTTGCCTCGGCATGCCAGGCGACATTGCGCACGAAACCGTGCTTGGGCAGCGGCCCGCGCTGGTTGAACTGCGGCCAGCACACCGGCACGCCGCCGCGGATCGCGCTCCGACCGTCGAAATGCGCCTCGGGGCTGAGGTAGAGGCGCTCGGTGCCATCTGCCGTCGTCCAGGACAGGACCTGGGCGCCATGCAATGCCACTGTGCAGGCACTGCCGTCGGAAAGGGCGAGGCGCAGGGCGGGCTGGCCGTGGAAATCGAGCTCTTGGAGAGACATGGTCCCATTCTAGGTTTGGCGCGTGACGACCGAGGTCGCCACGGCCATGACGAACGGGACTGGCGCGATGCGCTTGCGATGCGAGGGTGGGCCTTCGGTGCGAAGGGCGAACGCTTCGCCCTACCACCGCACGCGCAGCCCCACCGAGGCACCGAGCTGCGACTTCACGCGGGTGTCCCCGCCCGAGGCCCACAGCTTGCCCACCTCGCCGTAGAGGCTGGTCGATTCGCTCAGGCCCAGGGTGAAGCCCGCGGCGAGTTCGGTGGAGGTGCTGCCCGTGCTGCTGGCGATCGCCGTGCTGGCCGCCGGGCTGATGAAGCGCGTGGTGTCGCTGC
>NZ_JAVDRF010000005.1:0-479529 GCF_031454625.1 Variovorax soli | reverse complement strand
GTCGCCTTTTCTTTGGTTACTTTCTTTTGGCGAAGCAAAAGAAAGTGACTCGCCCGCCGGGGCGACATCCCGGCTCCAGCCTCCAAACAGCCACAACACCCAAAAAAGATCCCACTCTCACTTCAAAGGTGAAGAGGGCGCAAATCAGGAATCGGGAGGCGGCGTCCCGGCGCCCATCCACTCCGCCTGCCACCCCCCACCCAACCCCTGAATCAACGCCACCGCCGCACTCTGCCGGCTCACCTGCAACTGCAGCACCGTGCGCCGCGCATTGAGCGCCAAAACCTGCGCCGTCACCACATCGGTATAGCTCACCTGCCCTTGTCGATAGCGATTGAGGAACTGCTGCTCGCTGCGATCGGCCGCCGCCGAAGCCTCGCGCCGAAGCCCTTCCTGCTGCGCCAGGCTCGCACCCGCCGTGAGCTGGTCCTCGACGTCCTGGAAGGCGGCCAGCACGGTCTGGCGATAGCGCGCCACCGCGCCCTCGTGCGCGGCTCTGGCCTGGTCCACCCGCGCCCCGATGGCGCCGGCATCGAACACCGTCTGCGCCACCGACAGGCCGAGCGACCACAAGGTGTTGGAGGCACTGAACAGGTTGCCCACGCGGCTCGCACTGCTGCTGAGCCCCGCGTTGAGGGTGAAGCTCGGGAAGTAGGCGGCGCGTGCGATGCCGATCTGCGCATTGGCCGCCGCCACCGCACGCTCGGAGGCGGCGATGTCGGGCCGGCGCTGCAGCAGCGTCGAAGGCACCCCGCTTGGAATGCCGGGCACGGTGGGCGTCCAGTCCGCCGCGGGCAGCTCGAACTCGGCCGGCGCAGCGCCGACCAGCACCGCGATCGCATGCTCCAGCGTGTCGCGCGTGCGCTTCAGCGCCACGCGCTCGGCCTGCGTATTGACGTAGAGCGTCTGCGCCTGCAGCACATCGGTCTGCGCCGCGATGCCGGCGCTGTAGCGGTTGCGCGCGATCTCCAGGCTGCGCTGGTAGCCCTCCAGGGTGACCGCCAGCAGCTGCAGCTCGGCATCGGCCTCGCGCAGCGAGAAGTAGTGGGTCGCGAGCTCGCCCACCGCGGACAGCCGCGCTGAGGCCAGGTCGGCCTCGCTGGCCTGCGCGCTGGCCTGGGCGCCGCCCACCGCCTGACGCAGCCGGCCCCACACATCGGGCGCCCAGTCGGCTCGCAGCGCAGCGTCGGTCGCGGTGCTGGGCGAGCTGTTGCGCGCGCCGGAACGAGTCGCCCCGCCGCTGGCCAATACCGTCGGGAACAGCGCCGCGCGCTGCTCGCGCACCACCGCGCGCGCCTGCGCATAGCTGGCGACGGCGGCGGCGATGTTCTGATTGGAGACCTGCACGCGCACGGCCAGTTCGTCGAGGACGGGGTCGCCGAAGAGCTTCCACCATTCGCCGCGGTCCAGTGCGTCGGCGGGGGCGGCCGGGAGCCAGCCTTCGGCGGCGGGGGCTTCCTTCCAGGCGGCGGGCATGGCGGTGGAAGGCTGCTCGTAGCCGGGGCCGATGGCGCAGGCGCTCAGCGCGAGCGCCATCGCGATCGCGGCAGCGCAGCGCCGGGACCGGCGAAGTGGTGCGTTCGGAACGTTCATGTTCGTGGTCGTTGCATCGACTGCCGCAGCCCTCATCCCGGCCCTCTTGCATTGGGAGAGGGCGCCAGGGCGGAGGCCGGAGAGAGGGAGGGATCGGAAGCGTCGCGGCTGAGGTACTTCTCGTTGGCCGGCCGGCGGCGCAGCTTGTCGAGCAGCACGTAGACCACCGGCGTGGTCAGCAGGGTCAGCAGCTGGCTCGCGATCAGGCCGCCGATGATCGCCACGCCCAGCGGCTGGCGCAGCTCGGCGCCCTCGCCGAAGCCGATCGCGAGCGGCAAGGCGCCCAGCGCGGCGGCCAGCGTGGTCATCAGGATGGGGCGGAAGCGCAGCAGGCAGGCCTCGCGGACGGCCGCGACCGCGCTCAGGCCGCGTGCGCGCTCGGCCTCGAGCGCGAAGTCGATGATCAGGATCGCGTTCTTCTTGACGATGCCGATCAGGAGGAACACGCCGATCAGCGCGATGATGGAGAACTCCATGCGGAACAGCAGCAGTGCCAGCACCGCACCGACGCCGGCCGAAGGCAGCGTCGTCAGCACCGTGACCGGGTGCACCAGGCTCTCGTAGAGCACGCCCAGCACGATGTAGATCACGACCAGCGCCGCCAGGATGAGGAACAGCTGCTGCGCCTGAGATTGCTGCGCCGCCAGCGCAGTGCCCTGGAAGCTGCCGCGCACGTTGATCGGCATCGCGATGTCGGCTTCGGCCTGAGCCACGGCGCGGCGCGCCTCGTCGATGCTCACGCCGTCGGCCAGGCTGAAGGAGATGGTGCTCGACAGCTCCGTGTCCTGGTGGTCGATCGAGCTCGGCACCGCGCGCTCGCTGAGCTTGGAGAAGGCCGCGAGCGGCACCATGGGCGTGGTGCTGGTCGCGATCTGCTGGCCCGCGGACGAGGTGCGCGAAGCCGGGTTGGCCGAGGTGGCGGTCGAGGTGCCGGTCGTCGCGTCGGTGTTGGCCTGCAGCGAGCTGACCGTGCTCGCGCCGTTCGCGCTGGTGACAGTGTGGAGCGTCGAGGGCACGTAGAGGTCCTTCAGCACGATCGGCGCGCGCTGGAATCGCGGCGCCCACTCCATGATCACCGAGTACTGGTTGAGCTCGTCGTAGATGGTGGCGACCGAGCGCTGGCCGTAGGCGTTGTAGAGCGCGTTGTCGACCGCGCTCGAGGTGACGCCCAGGCGCGCGGCGGCGTCGCGGTCCACGTCCACGAAGGTCTCCACGCCGTTGACCGTGTCGTCGCTGTCGATGTCGGTCAGCGCGGTCTCCTGGCGCAGGCGGTCGGCGAGCTTGCCGGTCCATTTGCGCAGGTCTTCGAGGTTGTCGCCCTTGAGCGTGTACTGGTAGCTGGAGTTGCTGGAGCGCCCGCCCATGCGCAGATCCTGCACCGGGAACAGGAACACGCGCAGGCCGGTGAGCTGGTTGAGCTGCGGCCGCAGGCGGTCGATGACGGCCTGCGTCTTCTCGGTGCGCTGCCCCAGCGGCTTGAGGTTCACGAACATGAAACCGCCGCCGGCGCGGCCGCCGCCCGAGAAGCCGACCACGGTGGCGACCGCGGGGTCTTTTCGGATGATGTCCACCGCCTGGCGCAGCTTGTCGGCCACGGCGGCCGAGGAGATGCTCTGGTCGGCGCGGATGCCGGCATTGAGCTGGCCGTTGTCCTGCTGCGGGAAGTAGCCCTTGGGAATGGCGTTGAAGAGGTAGACGTTGAGGCCGATCACCGCCAGCAGCACCGCGATCACCACGCCCTTGCTGGCGAGCGCCCAGTCCAGGCTGTGGGCATAGACGCGCAGCGTCCAGTTCCAGGCACGTTCGAAGCCGCCGCCCAGCCAGGTCAGCGCGCGCCCGCGCTTCTTTCTCGGCCCCTCCTCCGCTTCGCTGCGCAGCAGCAGGGCGCACATCATGGGCGTGGTGGTCAGGGAGATCACCAGCGAGATCAGCACCGAGGCCGAGAGCGTCACCGCGAACTCGCGGAACAGCCGGCCCACCTGCCCGCCCATGAACAGCAGCGGGATGAACACCGCCACCAGCGACAGGCTGATCGACAGCACCGTGAAGCCCACCTCGCGCGCGCCGCGCAAGGCCGCCTCCATGCGGTTCATGCCCGCCTCGATGTGGCGCGCGGTGTTCTCCAGCACCACGATCGCATCGTCGACCACGAAGCCGGTGGCGACGGTCAGCGCCATCAGGCTGAGGTTGTTGAGGCTGAAGCCCAGCAGGTGCATCACGCCGAAGGTGCCGAGCAGCGAGACCACGGTCGCCACCGCCGGGATGATGGTGGCGCGCGCCTTGCGCAGGAACAGACCGACCACCAGCACCACCAGCACGATCGAGATCATCAGCGTGGTCTCGATCTCGCGCAGCGAGGCGCGGATGGAGTTGGTGCGGTCCGAGGCGATCTCGATGTCGATGTCCTGCGGCAGCTGCGCGCGCAGCTCCGGCATCAGCTCGCGGATGCCGTCCACCGTGTCGATGATGTTGGCGCCCGGCTCCTGCGTGACCAGAACCACCACCGCGGGCTCGCCGTTGAAAAGGCCCAGGGTGCGGGTGTTCTCGACGCTGTCGATCACGCGGGCCACGTCGCCCAGGCGCACGGGCGCGTCGTTGCGCCAGGCGATCACCAGGTCGCGGTAGTCCGCGGCGCGGCGGCCGGGCGCGGGGGTGTAGATCTGCAGCCGGCGGTCACCGCTCTCGATCGCGCCCTTGGGCCGGTTCGCGTTGTTCGCCTGGATGGCGGCACGCACGTCCTCGCTGCTGACGCCCATGCGGTTGAGCGAGAAAGGCTCCAGCTCCACGCGCACCGCCGGCAGCGAGCCGCCGCCGATCTCGACCTCGCCCACGCCGTCGACCTGCGACAGCCGCTGGCTCACGATGTTGGAGACCGCCTCGTAGATCTGCCCCGGCGTGCGGGTCTTGGAGGTGAGCGCCAGGATCATCACCGGCGCCGAGGCCGGATTGCGCTTGCGGTAGGTCGGGTTGCTGCGCAGCGTCGCCGGCAGGTCGGCGCGGGCAGCGTTGATCGCGGCCTGTACCTCGCGCGCGGCGCTGTCGATGTTGCGGCTGAGATCGAACTGCAGCGTGATGCGCGCAGAGCCGTTGGAGCTGGTCGAGGTCAGCTCGTTGACGCCCGGGATGATGCCCAGCCGGCGCTCCAGCGGCGTGGCCACGCTGGAGGCCATGGTGCTGGGACTGGCGCCCGCGAGGCTGGCCTGGACCGCGATCGTCGGGTAGTCGACCTGCGGCAGCGGCGAGACCGGCAGCACGAGGAAGGCGACGATGCCGGCCAGGGCGACGCCGATGGTCAGCAGGACCGTGGCGATGGGACGTTCGACGAAGGGGCGGGAGAGGTTCATGCGCCGCCCTCGCCGAATTCAAGCGGCGTGCGCGGCATCGCGCTTCCCCCCGAACCTGCGCCCCATGCGATCGAATGCCAGGTAGATCACCGGCGTGGTGAACAGCGTCAGCACCTGGCTCACCACCAGCCCGCCGAAGATCGCCAAGCCGAGCGGCCGCCGCAGCTCAGCGCCCTCGCCCCATCCGAACATCAGGGGCAGCGCCGCGAACAGCGCCGCCAGCGTCGTCATCAGGATCGGCCGGAACCGCAGCAGCGCCGCCTGGTGGATCGCCTCCTGCGGCGACTTCCCCTCATGCCGTTCGGCATCGATCGCGAAGTCGATCATCATGATGGCGTTCTTCTTCACGATGCCGATCAGGAGAATGATGCCGATGATGCCGATCACGCCCAGGTCGTTGCCGGTCAGCATCAGCGCCAGCAGCGCACCCACGCCGGCCGAGGGCAGCGTGGACAGGATGGTCAGCGGGTGGATGTAGCTCTCGTACAGCACACCCAGCACGATGTACACGCACACCACGGCCGCGAGGATCAGCCACAGCTGGTTGGTCAGCGACTTCTCGTAGGCCCCGGCCGCGCCCAGGAAGTTCAGGCGCACGCTCGCGGGCAGGCCGAGCTCCCTGGCCGCGGCGCGGATGGCCGCGACCGACTTGCCCAGCGCCACGCCGGGCGCGGTGTCGAAGCCGACGGTGGCGGCCGGGTACTGCGCGACGCGCGTGACCTGCAGCGGCGCCAGCTGCTCGCGCACCGTGGCCAGCGCGGACAGCGGCGTCGGCGTGCCCGCGCCGGTGCGCAGCTGCAGGTTGCCCAGGCCCTGCGGCGAGTCCAGGGCCTCGCGCTGCGCTTCCAGGATCACGCGGTACTGGTTGGTCTCGGTGAAGATGGTGGAAACGATGCGTTGGCCGAAGGCGCTGTAGAGCGCATCGTCGACCGAGCTGGCCGTGACCGAGAGCCGCGAGGCGGTGTTGCGGTCGATGTCCACGTAGGCCGCCAGGCCCTGCGCCCCGGCGTCGGTGGTGGCGTTGCGCACCTGCGGCGTGCTGCGCAGCCGCTCGACCAGCTTCTTTGCCCAGTCGTTCACGACGGTGGTGTCCACGCCCTCGAGCGCGACTCGGAACTCGGTCGGGCCGGTCTCGGCATCGATGGTCAGGTCCTGCGTGGGTTGCAGGTAGAGCGTCACGCCGGGCACCGCACGCACCCGATCGCGCAGGCGCTGCATCACGCTCGCCTGCTCGTCGCGGCCCGAGCGCAGGTTGATCAGCATGCGCCCGGCATTGAGCGCGGTGTTGTTGGCCGCGTCCACGCCCACCACGGAGCTGAGGCTGCGCACGTCGGGGTCGGCCAGGATGGCCTCGGCCGCGGCCTTCTGCAGCTCGGCCATGCGCAGGAAGGACACGTCCTGCGCCGCCTCGATCCGCGCCTGCAGCTGCCCGGTGTCCTGCGTCGGAAAGAGCCCCTTCGGGATCGCGACGTAGAGCAGCACGGTGAGCGCCAGCGTCAGCAGCGCCACCACCAGCGTCAGCGGCTGATGGCGCAGCACCCATTGCAGTTGCCCGTCGTAGCGCGCGATCACGCGCTCGAAGAAGTGCTGCACGCGCGCGCCGAAGCGGCCGCCCTCCTCGGCCTGGGGCTTGAGCCAGCGCGCCGACATCATCGGCACCAGCGTCAGCGAGACCACGGCCGAGATCAGGATGGTGATCGCCAGCGTCACGGCGAACTCGCGGAACAGCCGCCCCACCACGTCGCCCATGAAGAGCAGCGGAATCAGCACCGCCACCAGCGACACCGTCAGCGAGATGATGGTGAAGCCGATCTGCGTCGCCCCCTTGAGCGCAGCCTTGAAGGGCGGGTCGCCCTCCTCCAGGTAGCGCGCGATGTTCTCGATCATGACGATCGCGTCGTCCACCACGAAGCCGGTGGCGATGGTCAGCGCCATCAGGCTCAGGTTGTTGAGGCTGTAGCCCAGCAGGTACATGATGCCCAGCGTTCCGATCAGAGAGATCGGCACCGCGATGCTGGCGATCACGGTGGCGCGCAGGCTGTGCAGGAAGAAAAAGATCACCAGCACCACCAGCACCACGGCCAGCGCGAGCTCGAGCTGCACGTGACGCACCGAGGCACGGATGCCGGTGGTGCGGTCGCTCAGCACCTCGACCTTGAGCGAGCCGGGCAGCGAGGCCTCGAGCTCGGGCAGCAGCTTCTTGACGGCATCGACGGTGCCGATCACGTTGGCACCGGGCTGGCGCTGCACGTTGAGGATGATCGCGGGATAGAGGGCTGCTGCGGCCTGGTCGTCCCTCGACTCCGCACGCGCCGCTGCCCAGGCGCCCAGCTGCGTGTTCTCCGCCCCATCGACCACCCGCGCGACATCGCTCATGCGCACCGGCGCGCCGTTCTTCCAGGCGACGATCAGGTTCTTGTAGTCGGCCGCGGCGACCAGCTGGTCGTTGGCATTGATGGTGTAGGCGCGCTTCGGCCCGTCGAAGCTGCCCTTGGCGCTGTTGGCATTGGCCGCCGCGATCGCGGTGCGCAGCGTGTCCAGGCCGATGCCCACGGAGGCCAGCGCGTTGGTGTCGGCCTGGATGCGCACCGCCGGGCGCTGGCCGCCCGAAAGCGCAACCAGGCCCACGCCGGCCACCTGGCTGATCTTCTGCGCCAGCCGCGTATTGACCAGGTTCTGCACCTCGGTCAGCGGCATGGTGCTGGAGCTCACGGCCAGCGTGAGAATGGGCGCATCGGCCGGGTTGACCTTGGCATAGACCGGCGGCGCCGGCAAGTCGGCCGGCAGCAGCGAGCCGCCGGCGTTGATCGCGGCCTGCACCTGCTGCTCGGCCACGTCGAGGGTCTGGTCGAGCGCGAACTGCAGCGTGACGATGGAGACGCCGTTCGAGCTCACCGTGCTCATGCGGTCCAGGCCGGCCATCTGGCCGAACTGCCGCTCCAGCGGCGCGGTGACGGTGCGGCTCATCACCTCGGGGCTGGCGCCGGGGTAGAGGGTCTGCACCTGAATGGTCGGGTAGTCCACCTGCGGCAGCGCCGCCAGCGGCAGGAAGCGAAACCCGACCAGGCCCGCGAGCACGATCGCGAGCATCAGCAGCGCGGTCGCCACCGGGCGTTCGATGAAGGGGCGCGAGGGGCTCATCATCCCTTCACTGCGGCGGCGGTTGCCGGCGCCGGCCCTCGCCACGGGCGCGCGGGCCGGACGCGCCCTGGCGCGGGGTGGCCGCCGGCTTGTCGCCCTGCAGCAGCACCTGCGCGCCGTCCTTGAGGCGGTCGCCGCCTTCGGTCACCACCTTCTCGCCGGCTTCCAGGCCCTCGGTGATCGCCACCACCTCGACCGTCGACTCGCCCCGCTTGACCGGGCGCATCGAGACCGTACGGTCCTCGTTGATCACGTAGACGTAGCTTCCGGTGGGGCCGGTGCGCACCGCGGTCACCGGCACGACGATGGCGCCGATGGTGCGCAAGGTCATCTGCACGTTGACGAACTGGCTGGGGAACAGCGTGGTCTGGGCGTTCGCGAAACGGGCCTTGCCCTTGACCGTGCCGGTGCTGGTGTCCACCACGTTGTCGAGGGTCGAGAAGGTGCCGGTGTCCAGCGTGGTGCTGCGCGTGCGGTCCATCGCCTTGACCGGCAGGGCCGCGCCCTTGGCGAGTTGGGTCTCGATGTCGGGCAGGCGGTCCTGCGGCACGGCGAACTGGACGTCGATCGGGGTCATCTGCGTGATCACGGCGATGCCGGTGCTCGCGTTGGCCGTGACCGTGTTGCCGGGATCGACGGTGCGCAGGCCGATACGCCCCGCCACCGGCGCGGTGATGCGCGTGTATTCGACGTTGAGCTTGGCCGCGGCCTCGGCGGCGCGGTCGGTGATCACCGTGCCTTCGAGCTGCTTGACCAGCGCGGCCTGGGTGTCGACGTCCTGGCGGGCGATGGAGTCCTGGGTCAGCAGCGTGCGGTAGCGCGCCAGCGTGACGCGCGCGGCCTCGAGCTGGGCCTCGTCGCGCACCCGCGTGCCCTGGGCCTGCATCAGCGCCTGCTCGTAGGGGCGCGGATCGATGCGTGCCAGCAACTGGCCCTTGGTCACCGCTTGGCCCTCGGTGTAGAGCACCTCGGTGAGCACGCCGCCCACCTGCGGCTTCAGGGTGATGGTGGCCAGCGGCGTCACGGTGCCCAGCGCATCGAGGGTCACGGGCAGCTCGGCCCGTTGCGCCACGGCATGGCCGACGGTGGAGCCGGGTGGGCCGAAGCCGGCGCGGCCGCCGGTCGGCTCGTTCGAGCGCTTGATCAGGTACCACGCCCCTGCGCCCAGCGCCAGCACGACCAGCAACGCAGCCAGGCTCCCCAGCCAGCGCCGCCGGCGCGACGGCGGCCGCGGTGCGGGCGGTTCGGCGAGGGGGGCGGCGGCAACGGGCTCGGGGATGGGGGAAGACATCGGCAACAGGGCAGTTCGCAGGCAGCCCGTAGTGGAGCGCCGAATCGTAGCGCCGCGTTCTTACGGACCGTAAAGCCCCGGTAAAGCCGGCGTTGCGCATTGCGTCCGGCGACAGCGGATTGCAACTCGCGCCCGCCGGCTGCAGCTCGTCGCAAGCGCATGGCGGGGGCGCGGGAGCGCCGGCACAGTCCGCCCATCGACGCTTTCGACCCACCCCTTCCAGGAGAAACAACATGCTGATGCTGACCCAGATCCTGTCCCACACCCCGCGCTGGGTGTTCGCGCTCTTCGCTCTGCTCGTGTGGCTCGGCGCCAAGCAGCTGCTCGCCGGCAGCGTCAGCCTGACCCGCGTGACGCTGCTGCCGATCGCGATGACGGGACTGTCCTTCTACGGGCTGCTCTCGGCCTTCGGCGATTCGCCGCTCGCCCTGCTCGGCTGGGCCGGCCTGGCCACGGTGCTGCTGCTCACGGTGCAGCGCTGGCCGCTGCCCGCGGCGGCGCGCTTCGACCCCGCGACGCGCACCTTCCACCTCCCGGGAAGTGCGGCGCCGCTGGCGCTGATGATGGGCATCTTCTTCACCAAGTACGCGGTCGGCGTGCTGCTGGCGATGCACCCGGAGCTGTCGCGCCAATCCGGCTTCGCGCTGGGCATCGGCGCCCTCTACGGGGTCTTCAGCGGCATCTTCGCGGCCCGTTCGCTGCGCTTGTGGAAGCTGGCGATCCGGGAGGACCGCGAGACCGTGGCGGCCGCGTAGGCAGGCCGATGCGCTCTCCGCCTGCGGATGTCCGGTCTCGTTCACGATCGCAATCCCGCAAGTCCGTTCTTCCGCAAGAATCCCTTATTCCTTCGAGAGGTCTCACCATGAACGACGACACCACGTCCTCCAGCGACCGCACCGAACGCCTCGCCCGCCGCCGTGCCGGGGCCAAGATGGGCTGGTACATCCATGCCACCGTCTATGTGCTGGTCAACCTGTTCCTCGTGATCCTGGCGAGTTCGCGGGGACAGAACTGGGCCATGTACCCACTGCTCGGCTGGGGACTGGGGTTGCTGATCCATGGCGCGGTGGTCTTCTTCATCGCGCCGGGCGGCAACTTCTACGACCGGCTGCTCGAACGCGAGCGCAAGGCGCTGCGCGGCGGAGACCGCGGGTGAGCGAAGCCCTGTCGCGCAACTTCTCGCAGAAGAACCTCCGGCACGTCCTGCGCCATGGGATCTCGACCGCCGGCTTCTGCTGCGTCATCGCGGTCGGCCTGTCGGTCTCGGGCCGCGGCGCCTGGGCGCCGCAGTTCGTCTATTCGCTCTCGATCGGGCTGATCAGCTGGGTCTTCATCGACGTCGGCCGGCTGCTGCTTGCGGGCCGCACCGCCAAGCCCTGGCCGCACGGTTGGCGCGGGGTGGTGCTGGTCTTGGTGGGCATCGTGGTGGGCTTCCTCGGCGGCAACGCCATCGGCGACGCCTGGACCGGCAAGCCCCTGCTGGAATTCCTGAGCTTCTCACGGGACAAGCTCGCCTCCACGGTGCTGATCACGGTGGCGGCGGGCGTCGTCATCTGCTACTTCTACTACAGCCTCGGCAAGAGCAAATACCTCGAAGGCGAGATCGCGCTGGCCCAGCGCGACGCGGCCGACGCGCGCCTCAAGCTGCTGGAGACCCAGCTCGAGCCGCACATGCTCTTCAACACGCTGGCCAATCTGCGGGTGCTGATCGCCACCGATCCGTCGCGCGCCGTGGCCATGCTCGACCGTCTGAACAGCTACCTGCGCGTGACCTTGAGCGGCTCGCGCGCGCTCGCGCATCCGCTGTCGGCCGAGTTCCAGCGGCTGGGCGACTACCTGGAACTGATGTCCGTGCGCATGGGGCCGCGGCTCGCCTACCGGCTCGAGCTGCCCGAGGACCTGCGCGAGGTGCCGGTGCCGCCGCTGCTGCTGCAGCCGCTGGTGGAGAACGCGATCCGCCACGGGCTCGAACCGAAAGTCGAGGGCGGCGAAATCGCGATCGGCGCGCGTCGCGAAGGCCAGCGCCTGGTGCTCGAGGTGCGCGACACCGGGATCGGCATCGGCGTCGACCCGCACGACGACAGCGCGCCGCGTCCCGAAGGCGGCTTCGGGCTGTCGCAGGTGCGGGAACGCATCGCCACCGCCTACGGCGGCCAAGGCGCCCTGCAGTTCGCCGCCGGCCCGGCCGGCGGCACCTGCGCCACCATCCACCTTCCCCTCTCCGCATGAAGACCACCGCCCTCATCGCCGAAGACGAACCCCTGCTGGCCCAGGCATTGCGCGCCGAACTCGCCACCGCCTGGCCCGAGCTCGAAGTACTCGCCACCGTCGGCGACGGCCGCAGTGCGGTGCGCGAGGCCCTGCAGCTGCTGCCGCAGGTGCTGTTCTTCGACATCCGCATGCCAGGTCAGGACGGCCTGGCCGCCGCCGCCGAGCTGGCCGACGCCTGGCCGGCCGACGAGGCGCCGCTGCCCCAGCTGGTCTTCGTGACCGCTTACGACGAATACGCGGCCCGGGCCTTCGATGCCCAGGCCATCGACTACGTGCTCAAGCCGGTGCAATCCGAGCGCCTGCGGCGCACCGTTGCGCGCCTGCGACAGGCGCTGGAGCCCCAGCGCAATGGCAGCGAGCCCAGCGCCGATGAGGCGCTGGCGAGCACGATGGCGCAGTGGCGCCAGTTGCTGGCCGCGGCCGGCGGCGCGGGGGCGGCTCCCGGCGCCGGCGGCACGGCACCGCTCAAGCTGATCGCCGCCAGCGAGGCCGGCACGGCCGGCAGCACGGTGCGCATGGTGCCCGTCGAGGAAGTGCTGTACTTCGAGGCCGCGGACAAGTACGTGCGCGTGCTCACCGCGTCCCGCGAATACCTGATCCGCACCCCGCTCAAGCAGCTGCTGCCGCAGCTCGACGCCGGCGTGTTCTGGCAGGTGCACCGGGCGACGGTGGTGCGCAGCGACGCGATCGAATCGGTGCACCGCGACGAAGCCGGCAAGCAGCATCTCGTACTGCGCGGCCGCACCGAGAAGATCCCCGTCAGCCGCCTCTACGCCCACCTGTTCAAGGCCATGTGAGCGCCCATGAAAAAACCGGCCGCGGGGCCGGTTCTTTCATGTGACAGCAGGCGATGGTGGCCGTCTGCGCTCAACGCCAGTAGCCGTGACCATGGTGGCGATAGTAGCCGCGCGGGCCGTAATACACGGGCGGCGGACCGTAATACACCGGGGCCGGACGATAGTAGACCGGCGGCGGGGGCGCGTAATAGACGGGCGCCGGACGGTAGTACACGGGCGGCGGCGGTGCGTAGTACACCGGGGGCGCCGCGACGCCGACGGCCACGCCGGGAGCGCTGATGCCGACCGACCAGCTCACGTCGCCGCGGGCATTGGCCGAAGCGGCGGTGAACAAGGCGCCTGCTGCGACGGCGCCCACGGCAGCCCATTTGAGGAAGGTGGATCGGGTGGGGCTCATGGTGTGGATCTCCTTGTTGAGGGGGACGCATGCGTCCATGTGCCTATTGAACGCAGCAAATGTCACCGTGGTTCACATTGCAGCGTGAAGAACGTTTCAAAACGTAACTCCTCCGGGCGGCCACCTAGAATGAAGAGATGACTTCCGCCGCCGACCCCGATACCGCCAAGCCAAGCAATTTCCTGCGCCACGTCATCGAAAACGACCTCCAACAGGGCCTCTACGCCAATCGACGCTGGGGCGGCTCTCCCGGGGACGCCGCGCACCATGCGCAAGGCATGCAGGACCCGGCCCGCGTGCGCCTGCGCTTTCCGCCGGAGCCCAACGGCTACCTGCACATCGGCCATGCCAAGAGCATCTGGCTCAACTTCGAGCTGGCCCGCGAATACGGCGGCGTGTGCCACCTGCGCTTCGACGACACCAATCCCGAGAAGGAGGAGCAGGAATACGTCGACGCCATCCGCGATGCGGTGAAGTGGCTGGGCTACGACTGCAGCCTGGCCGACGATCCGGCGCGGCCGGGCGAGGCCCATGAGCACGTCTATTTCGCCAGCAACTACTTCGGCTTCATGTACCGCGCGGCCGAGTACCTGGTCGGCGCCGGCCTGGCCTATGTCGACGAACAGAGCGCCGAGCAGATCCGCGCCACCCGCGGCGACTTCAACACGCCCGGCACCGACAGCCCCTTCCGCGGCCGCACGCCGGAAGAGAACCTGGCGCGTTTCCGTGCCATGCGCGATGGCCAGCTGCCCGACGGCGCAGCCGTGCTGCGCGCGAAGATCGACATGGGCAGCCCCAACATCAACATGCGCGATCCGGCGCTCTACCGCATCCGACGCGCGACCCATCACAACACCGGCGACACCTGGTGCATCTACCCGATGTACACCTTCGCCCACCCCATCGAAGATGCGCTGGAGCAGATCACCCACAGCATCTGCACGCTGGAGTTCGAGGACCAGCGCCCCTTCTACGATTGGCTGCTGGACCGCCTGGCCGAAGGCGGCCTGATCGCTTCGCCGCACCCGCGCCAGTACGAATTCGCGCGCCTCAACGTGACCCACGTGATCACCAGCAAGCGCCGCCTGCGCCAGCTGGTCGAGGAAGGCCACGTCGACGGCTGGGACGATCCCCGCATGCCCACCCTGGCCGGCCTGCGCCGCCGCGGCTACACGCCCGAGGCGCTGAAGCTCTTCTGCGAGCGCTCCGGCGTGACCAAGTCCGGCGGCTGGATAGCCTACGCCGGCCTGGAGGCCGCGTTGCGCGACACGCTGGACCCGGTCGCCCCGCGCGCCATGGCCGTGCTCGACCCGGTCCGGCTGGTCATCACGAACTGGGACGAGCTGATGGGCGCCGGCTTCCTCGACGAATGCACGGCGCCCGTGCATCCGCACCACCCGGAGATGGGCAAGCGCAGCTTCAAGCTGGGCCGCGAGGTGTGGATCGAGCGCACCGACTACGAGGACGTGCAGCCCAAAGGCTTTTTCCGCCTGTTCCCGGGCAACAAGGTGCGCCTCAAGTATGGCCATGTCATCGAATGCACGGGGGGCACGCGGGACGCGGACGGCAGGCTGGTCGAGGTGCAGGCCAAGCTGGTGCCGGACACCAAGAGCGGCACCCCGGGCGCCGACGCGATCAAGGTCAAGGGCAACATCACCTGGGTGGCGGTGGCCGATGCGGTGCCGGCCGAAGTGAGGCTGTACGAGCGCCTGTTCGCAGCGGCGCAGCCCGGTACGGGCGAGGTGCAGGACGAGCTCAACCCGAGCAGCCTGGTGGTGGCGCACGCCTATGCGGAGCCTGCGCTGGCCAAGGCGGCGGGCCAGTCGTTCCAGTTCGAGCGCCACGGGTACTTCGTGCCGGACAGCCGCCAGGCTGCGGGCGCGGGATTGGTCTTCAACCGCGCAGCCGGGATGAAGGACAGTTGGGGCAAGTGAGAAGTCCGCAGCGGCTACAACGGCCGCGTCAGGTACACCGCTTCCCGACCCACGATCGGCACCCTCGCAGGCATCAGCACCGTGCATTCGTCGCAAGGCGCGCGAATCTCTTCATCGCCATCGATGGCAATCAACTCGTCCTTGGCGAACACCTCGAAGCCGAGCAGCGGCCGCACGAAGCGGAATTCCGGCGTCTTCACCATCCGGGTCTCGAGCAGCTCGAAGCGCCGCGGCGCTTCGGGGGCCGGCTGGGGTTCACGCTCGATCAGCCCGAAATGACCCAGGAAGTCCAGCGTCACGCCCACCGCCATGTCCGCCGTGGCCTGCAGGAAATGCTGTCCGCACTCGGCCACCAGGGCGGCGCCGGCCGGCCCTTCGTCCTCGCCATGGCGACCGTGCTGGATCAGCGGCGTGCCCGAACCCAGGCCCTTGGGCATCACCAGGTGCACCGACGGCCGGCCGATCGCCAGCGCGACGTCCGCATTGCGCTTGAAGGCCGGGTAGACCCAGAAGGGCACCACGTCCTGGCTGGTGGAATGGAGGTCGAGGATATGGTCGGCCGCGGCCACCACCGGCCGCAGCGCGCGCGCCCGGCGCAGCTCGGGGCTGTCCTCCGGCCCCTCCAGCCACTCGTCCGACCAGATGCGGTTGAGGTTGTGCACCAGCTGCCGGTTCTCGAAGGGCTTCTGCGCGTCGAAGGCGTTGTAGGCCTCCACGTGGGCGAAGCTCACCGTGAGCGTGCCGATCCGCGGGCGCACGCCCGTGTCGAGCAGATGGGTGGCCGCCACCATCCCGCAGATCTCGTTGCCGTGGGTCAGCGCGTTGATCAGCACATGCGGGCCCGCCTTCCCGGATTCGAAGCGGTGGACGTAGTCGATCCCGGTGTTGCCCCGGGCGTAGGCGGAGAGATCACCCGGGACGACTTCGAGGCGCGGGAGGTTCGGAGGCATGGCGGGGAGACGCTGCGGCCGGTGAATGCGAGGCCTTTAGTTTGCTCCAGCGCGGGGCGCGGCGTCCTGCCGTTTGCCCCGTAGACTCGCGACCCACAATCAAGATTATTCGAGCCCCCTGCCCTCATGCCCCTGACTGCCGACATGCGACGGTCGATCGACCAGATTCGCGACTATCTTTTTGGCGGCGGCTACCCGGATCCCGTCGGCAACACCGAACAGCTCTGCTTCCTGTTCTTCTTCTACCTGGTTCAGGGCATCGACGCCGAAGCCACGGCGCGCGCCCGGACGCTCAAGCTGCCGGCCCGAAGCCTCTTCGACGGCGAATGGGAGCTGCGCAACCCAGCCAATGCCGAGGTGCCGGCCGCACGCGAAGGCGTGCTGCCGCTGACCGTGCTGCGCACCGGCATGCCCTGCATCCCGCGCAGCCGCTTCCGCTGGTCCTGGTGGTCCCAGGCGCTGTCGGGCGATGCGCTGGTGCGCTTCGTGCGCGACGAGGTCTTTCCCTTCTTCGCCGAGATCAGTGAAGCCTCGGCCCACGACTTCATGCGCGGCGCGCGCCTGGGCATCGACGAGCCGACGGTGCTGACGCAGGTCGTGCGCCTGGTCGGCGATCTGCGGCTGGACCAGGCCGACGCCGACACCAAGGGCGACCTGTTCGAGCACGTGCTGCGCCAGATGAAGCAGGCCGGCGAGCTGGGCCAGTTCCGCACGCCGCGCCACGTGATCCGCGCCATTGTCGAGATGATCGATCCCAAGGTCGGCGAGACGATCTACGACCCCGCCGCCGGCACCGCGGGCTTCCTGGTGGCGGCCTACAACCACATGCGGCTGGCCCACTCCTCGCCCGGCAGCATCGTGGAAGCCGAGCTCGAGGGCAAGATGCACCGCCGCGGCCTGGGCGACCGGCTCACCGACGCGCAGATCGCGACCCTGCAGCGCGGCACCTTCTTCGGCAACGACGTCGACCCGAAGATGGTGCGGCTGGCCACCATGAATCTCACGCTGCGGGGACTGGGCCACGTGCGCATCCTGCAGCGCAACGTGCTGACCACCCTGCTCGACGAGGGGGTCAAGGTCCGGCTGGGCATGCCCGGCGAAGGCTTCCACGTCGTGCTCGCGAATCCGCCCTTCTCCGGCCGCATCGACAAGGATCGGATCGTCGACGAGGTGAGGCTCGGCAGCACCAGCGCGACCGAGCTGCTGTTCCTCAAGTACATGCTCGACAGTCTGCGTCCGGACGGCCGGGCCGCGGTGGTGGTGCCCGAGGGCGTGCTCTTCGGCTCCACGCTGGCGCACCGCGAGCTGCGCGGCCAGTTGATCAACCAGCATCGCGTCGAGGCCGTGATGAGCCTGCCCGGAGGCGTGTTCCAGCCCTACTCGGGCGTCAAGACCTCGGTGCTCTTCTTCCGCCGCGGCGGCCGCACCCAGCGTGTGCAGTTCCTGCATGCCGAGGACGACGGCTACCGGCTGGACGCCAACCACGACACGCCCATCGCTTCCGACGACCTGCCCGCGCTCGCGCAGGCCTTCATCGACCGGGAGGCGGCCTGGGCCCGCTGGGAGGCGCGCGATCCGGAGGCAGAGTGGCGCGAGAAATGGTGGTTTGCCGACCTCGAGGCGCTGCGCGCCAACGACTTCAGTCTCGCGGCCAGCCGCTACCGGCCGATGAGTGCCTCGCAGATCCAGCACCAGGACCCGCGCGAACTCCTCGATGAGTTGGAGGCGATCGAGGCCGAGATCGAGAAAGAAATCGAGACGCTGCGCGCCCTGCTCTCGGAGCTGGACCCATGAGGCGCCGGGCCGTTCACCCATCGAACAGGACTGCAGCGCGCCGCGCGGAGCTTGCCTTATGAGCGTTGCAAGACCACCCGAAGATGCTCGCGCCGAAGCCGAAGCCGAAGCCGAAGCCGAAGGCTGCCCGGTGCATTTCGCAGAGCTGCCCGACGATGCGGGTGCCGCAGCGAACGCGGAATTCTTTCCGCTGAAGCCGGCCCCCACCTCTGCGCTGGGCGAGGTCTGCGAGATCAATCCCAGGTTGCCGAAGGACCACGGCCTGCAGGACCACAGCGAGGTCGCCTTTGTCCCGATGGCCGCGGTCGACGAAATCAGTGCCACCATCGCCCAGCGCCTGACGCGGCCCTTCGCCGAAGTGCGCAAGGGCTATACGCCCTTTGCCGAGGGCGACGTGCTGTTCGCGAAGATCACGCCCTGCATGGAGAACGGCAAGGTGGCCGTCGCGCGCGACCTGGCCGGCGGACGCGGTTTCGGCTCGACCGAGTTCCATGTGCTGCGCGCCCGCGAGGCGGTACTGCCTGAATGGGTCTATTACTTCCTGCGCCAGCAGCGCTTCCGCAACGCGGCGAAGCGCAGCTTCACCGGCACCGCGGGCCAGCAGCGGGTACCGGCCGCCCACATGGCCGCCGCCGCCATTCCGGTCCCCGCGATGGTCCACCAGCGTCGCATGGTCGAGGCGCTCGGCTGCGCCGACAGCATGGTGCGGCTGCGGCGCCGCGCCCGCGCGCTCACCGAGCTGATGGTTCCGGCGCTCCTGGCCGACATGTTCGGCGACCCGCAGAGCAATCCGAAGGGTTGGCCCTCTGCAACGCTCGGCGAGCTGCTCGACGGCATCGACAGCGGCAAGAGCCCGCGCTGCCACGACCGGCCGAAGGCCGAGAACGAGTGGGGCGTGTTGCGGCTGAGCGCGCTGAAGAACGCGCTCTACGACGAGTCCGACCACAAGACCCTGCCCGAGACCGAGTTGCCCGACACCCGCAGCGAGGTGCAGGCCGGCGACCTGCTGATCAGCCGCAAGAACACGCGGGAACTGGTGGGCACGCCGGCCTACGTGTGGGAGACGCGCGGCCGCATCCTGCTGCCCGACCTGATCTTCCGGCTGCGCCTGCGCGCCGACGCGGGCGTCAACCCGCTCTACCTGTGGGCGCTGCTGCGGGCGCCGGCCATCCGAAAGGGCTTGCAGCTGCTGGCGAGCGGAACCGCCGCCTCGATGCCCAACATCTCCAAGGAACGGCTGCGTACATTGCGGGTGATGGTCCCTTCTCAAGCGCTGCAGGAGACGTTCGCGCAGCGCGTGGCGGCGCTGCACGCGATCGCGCAGCAGCAGGACGCCGCGCTGGCCCATGCGAAGAAGACCTTCGAGGCGCTGCTGGCGCGCGCCTTCGGGCCGTAGCCGATCTCTAGAGGAGCCGGCTGTACGCCACGATTTCGGGCGCGCCGGCGAGCAAGGGGCTCGCCGCGGCGATCGCGGCGCCGACGTGCAGGCTCTGCAGGTGCGCCTCGGCATCCGCCCTGTCCTTCCACTGCTCCACGGTCTGGAAAATGTGCGGCGCCTCGGTCTGCTGGAACAGCTCGTAGGCCAGACAACCTGCGTCCTGCCTGGACTTGAGCGCCAGGTCGACGAGGATGCTTTTCGCGAGCTCGGCGACCTCCGGCTTGACGGTGATGCGTGCGAGGACGTAGTGCATGGGAAGGCTCCACCTGAAATTGTTCTTGGCCCCATCTTGACCGGGCGACGCGGCCGGATGGCCCGGAGTTTCCCGGTGACGCGTCTCAGATGCGGCTCGGGTTCCGAGGCACCAACGCATAGCGCGTGCCACGTCCTTGCCCGCTTCGCTCCAGCAGCCCGGCATCGGCAAGCTGAGTGAGCTCCCGATAAGCGGTCGCACGCGAGACGCCGGCGATTGCCGTGTACTTCTCGGTACTCATGCCGCCCGCGAATCCCTGCGGCTCGGCATCGAAGAGTTTGTTCAGCACTTTGCGCTGGGCGGGTGTCAGCTGGGGATGCTTGGTTTGGAGCTCGACCCAGAAGGCGCTCTTTGCCGCCGCTGTCTGCATCTGATCCAAGGTGGCAAGACAGGCCTGCTCGACACGCCCCACGAACCATTCGACCCAGGGCGTCACTTCCATGCCCGGACCACGGCTCGCGCGCTGCAGTTCCGCGTAGTACCCCTGGCGATCCAGCCAGATCTGCTGCGAGAGACTGAACAGGCGTTGGCTGCTGCGCATGTCCTGCGCGAGTGCCAGGTCGCTCAGCGCCCGCCCAATACGGCCGTTGCCATCTTCGAAGGGGTGGACGGTTTCGAACCACAGGTGCGCGAGCGCCGCGCGCACGATGCCGTCCAGGCCGGCGCGCACCTTGTCGTCATTGAACCAGGCGATCAACGCTTGCATTTGCAAAGGCACATCCCGGGACGCCGGTGCCTCGTAGTGCACGGTGTCCCGCTTGCCAAGCCTGGGCGTCACGATCTGCATGGGTTCGGGATGCGTCCGGTAAGCGCCGGTCACGATCCGGGTGATGCCGCTGCGGCCATTCGGGAACAGCGCTGCGTGCCAATCGAACAGAGTGGATTCGGCGAGCGGCCGCGGCCATTGCGCTACCGCAGCCTCGATCACATCCAGGGTCGCTTCGGCGCGAGGTTCGCGCTGCGTCAGGCGCGCTCGGCTACTCTGGGTGAGGCCAAGGCGACGGGCGGCCGATGCGCGCACCGAGTTGATCTGCAGCAGTTCGCCTTCGATCTGTGCAGTGGCCACGGCTTCCAGCGCAAATTCCGTGACTTGCAACTCTCCAAGATCGAGCAGTCGCAGCCCGCTTGCCACGCCCAGCATCTGCCCCTGGGCCACTCGTGCAGACGCAAGCCGAGGCTGCAGCGCCTGGGCATCGAATTTGAAATGGGGCCAGTCGGCGTCTTGCCAGATCCACATGGGCGCATTTTAGTCATTTGCGCTTCAAAAACGAAGCGCAAATCCCTGGTTTGCGCTTCAAGGGAGCCCAAGCCGGACGCCGGCTCAAGCGCCGTCGGGCGGCGCTTCGTCGAGATCCGGCGCCCGCTTCCTGCCTCGCGCCCGCGCCTCTTTCTTCGCCTGCCGCTGGGCGTCCAGCAACTGCCCCGCCGCCAGCCATTGCTCGAATTCCTCCGGTGTTTCCAGCGTGATGCGCCCCAGGCTACCGCTGCGGAACTCGTTCATCACGATCTCGGCTGCCTTCTGCAGGTTCACGCGGCCCTTGCCCAGCAGGGCGCCGCGCTGGCGGCCGATGGCCTCGAGCACCTCTTCGTCGCCGAGGCCGGCGACCGCATCGAGCCTGAAGCGCGCCTCGAGCAGCGCCGCGTAATGCTGCTTCAGGTAGCCCAGCAGCTCCAGCGCCACCAGTTCCTCGTCGAAGGCATTGCGGCCGACGGCGCCGCTGGCCGCGAGGTTGTAGCCGCTCTGCGCCACGATGATGCGCGGCCACAGCATCCCGGGCGTGTCCCAGAGGTAGAAGCCGTCCGCCAGCACGATGCGCTGTTCCAGCTTGGTGACGCCGGCCTCGTCCCCGGTCTTCGCCTTGCGGGTGCCGACCAGGGTGTTGATCAGCGTGGACTTGCCCACGTTCGGGATGCCGCAGATCAGCACCCGCATCGGCTTGGCCATGCTGCCGCGCTGCGGCGCCAGCTGGCGGCAAGCTTCGATCAGCTGGCGCGCCGGCGCTGCCTGGCTGGCGTCGAGGCCGATCGCGCGCGTGGCCGGCTGCGCGTTGTAGTGAGCCAGCCAGAGCGCGGTGCGCTCGGGATCGGCCAGGTCCTGCTTGTTGAGGACCTTGACCCCCGGCTTGTGGCCGGTCAGCTCCGCAAGCATCGGATTGGCGCTGGAGCCGGGCAGGCGCGCATCGAGCAACTCGATGACTACGTCGATCTCGGCGATGCGCTCGGCGATGGCCTTCCGGGTCAGGTGCATGTGGCCGGGGAACCACTGAATGGCCATCGGGGATTTCTTTCGTGCGCTGGTGTCGGGGGGAGCCGGAATTGTCGCCGGTGCGCCGGTGCATCACCGAAGATCCGAAGGTCAAGCTCGCCGGCTACCCTGAAAAGACACGCGCCGCCATCGCCGCCATGAAAGTGGTGCCCGGCATGACGCGCGAGCAGGTGCTGATGGCACTCGGCTACCCCATCAGCAGCGAGAACCCGAAGCTGGAGGCGCCCGTGTGGCGCTACTGGCTCGACACTTGGACCGAGTACCAGGTGGTGTTCGACACCGGCGGCGCGGTCGACAAGGTCGTGGCCGACCCGGCAGTGCCGAGCCGCGTCTCGCTGCCCTGATGACTCAGCGGCTGCCGTAGTCGATGGGCTGGCTGTACGCGGGGTCGCGGTGCCAGTCCCAGTAGCGCTCCAGCAGGCGCTGCGTGACAGGCCCGGGCCGGCCCGTCCCGAGCACCTGGTCGTCCACCCGCGTCACCGGCAGCACGCCGCCGCCTGACGAGGTGAGGAAGGCCTCGTCGGCGCTGCGCAGTTCGTCGGCCGGCAGCGCGCGCAGCTCGACCGGCATGCGCAGGGAGCGGGCCATCTCGATCACCGTTCGGCGCGAGATGCCCTCGAGCACGCCTTCCTCCGGCGTGACGAGCACGCCGTTCCTGATGCAGAAGATGTTGAAGCCGGGCCCTTCGACCACGTTGCCCGACCCATCGCCGAGCACGACCGTGTCGGCACCGGCGTCGAGCGCGCCGAGCAGGCCCATGGTGAGGTCGTTCCAGTGGTAGTTCTTGGCCTTCGGATCGACCGAGCTCGCCGGGATGCGCTGCACCGCGCTCACCTTCAGATGCAGGCCGCGCTCGCGCTGCGCCTCGTCGGCGATCCAGACGAAGGGCACGGCGAAGGCATAGAAGCGGTTCACGGCCTGGCGCGGGTCGCGCGATCCCCACGGCGGCTGGCCGCGCGTGACGATCATCTCCACATAGGAGCGGCGCAGGCCGCTGCGCCGCACGCATTCGGCCAGCACTTCGGTGATCTGCGCCGGCGTCAGGCCGGGGTCGAGACGGAAGCGTTCGCAGCTGCGCATGAAGCGCTCGAGGTGCGCATCGAGCCGGAAGAAGGCGCCCTCCCACACCGTGACCACGTCGTAGGTGGCATCGGAGCGCAGGAAGCCCCAGTCGGTGATCGGGATCGCGGCCTCGGCGATCGGGACATAGGCGCCGCGCACGTAGGCGACACCATCGGCCATCGGGTCGGGGACAGCAGGCACGGCTTCGGGGTCCTTTGGTTTCACGCGTGTCGAATACCCGGCGCCGAAGGCAGAAGACGCAAATGGAGAAAGCGCTGCGCCCTCTGCGGTCGGCTCCCGGGTGAGACCCTGCATTCAACGGGCGCAGCGCACCCGAGGTCAAGTCCGCGCGGAGTTGCTGTGGCTGAGGCGCTCGCAGTAGTCGAGCAGCAGCTCGATCTCGGCCGACTTGTCGAAGAAGGCATCGGCACCCAGCGCCTTCGAGCGCGCGCGCATGTCGGGCGTGGCGTAGTTGCTCAACACCACGACCTTCTGGTGCGCGGCCCGGCGGCGCACGGCATCGACCACGCCCAGTCCGTTGCCCTCCTCGAGGAACAGGTCGACGATGGCCATGTCCCAGCCGTCGCGATGCCCGTCGAGCCAGGCCACCGCCTCGCGCTCGCCGGCCGCATGCGCCACGACGGTCGCATCTGCGATGTCTTCCAGGAAGCCCACGAGGTTCTCCCGAATGACGGGGTTGTCTTCAACCAGGTAGGTCTTGAAAGTCATGGCACTGGCTTGCGTGAAGGGTTGTCCGGGATTCTTTGTCGTTGCCTGATGTCATGATGGGCCGGCAGCGCACCCGCATGGTGAGTCATGGGGGTCAACGCTGGTAGGCAAACGCCTACCCGGTTAATACGAAAGTTCTGCGAGTATGGCAACAACACGTTTCGTCGATATCCGGGCGTTGTCGGCCCTGGTTCAAGCGACGGGGGTCACCCGCTTCCTCGAGATGCTGGCCGAAGCGCTCCGGGAAGATTTCCTGCGCTGGCCGGAGTTCGACAAGTCGGCGCGCCTGGCCAGCCATTCGGCCGTGGGCGTGATCGAACTGATGCCGGTGTCGGACGCCAGGCACTATGCCTTCAAGTACGTCAACGGCCATCCCGCCAACACCGCCCGGGGCCTGCCCACGGTGATGGCCTTCGGCGTGCTGTCCGAGGTGGAGACCGGGTTCCCGCTGCTGCTCGCCGAGCTCACGCTCACCACGGCGCTGCGCACCGCCGCCATGTCCGCATTGGCGGCGCAGGCGGTGGCGCGTCCGGGGGCACGCAGCATGGCGCTGATCGGCAACGGCGCGCAGAGCGAGTTCCAGGCCCTCGCCTTCCATGCCTTGCTGGGCGTGGACGAATTGCGGGTCTACGACCTCGACCCGGCCGCGACCGACAAGCTGTTGCGCAACCTCATGGGCTATCCGGGCTTGCGCGTGCACCGCGCGGCCGATATCGCCGAGGCCGTGCGCGGCGCCGACATCGTCACCACGCTGACCGCTCGCAAGGCGCGCGCGACCATCCTCACGCCGGAGATGATCGAGCCGGGCATGCACATCAATGCGGTCGGCGGCGACTGTCCGGGCAAGACCGAACTGCACGTGGATGTGCTGAAGGCCTCGCGGGTGTTCGTCGAGTACGCGCCGCAGACGCGCATCGAGGGCGAGATCCAGCAGCTGCCGGCGGACTTCCCGGTGGTCGAGCTGTGGCGGGTGCTCGCGGGCGCCGAGCGCGGCCGGCGTGACGACGCCGAGGTCACGGTTTTCGACTCGGTGGGCTTCGCGCTGGAGGACTACTCGGCGCTGCGGCTGGTCCACCGGCTCGCCATGGCGCACGGCGTGGGGCAGGACATCGCGCTGGCGCCGGAGGACGGCGATCCCAAGGACCTGTTCCGACTTACAACGCTGCCGGCTGGCTGACCATGTGCGGCGTGTCGATCCAGTGCTTCCTGAAGCCCAGGCGTGCCGGCGAGACGTACTGCTCGCGGTAGAGCTCGAAGGGCATGCTGTCGGCAGCCTCGATCTGCTTCTGCGCCTCGACCGAATCGCGCGACGCGCGTTCGAAGCGCGCCTGCAGCTCGGCGCTGAACGGCAGGGCCAGCAGCGCGGCACGCGTCTCTTCGGAGCGCGCGCGCACGAAGCCGACGAAGGAATCGTCGTGCGAACGCGCCATGGCCTCGAGCACCCGCGCCGAGGGCAGCCCTGCCGGCTCGGCCAGCGCTCGCTCGGCAGCGCGCACCGCCTCTGCATGACGGCTGCCGCCTTGCGCGGCATCGAGCGCAGCGGCGATCGGCCTGCAGGCCTCGAGCAGTTCGGCGCCCCATTCGACCAGCCCCTGCTCACGTCCGCCGCGCAGCAGCTTCAGCCCCGGCTCGCGCCCGCGCGCGGCCGTGAGGTGCTGGTTGTGGGCCAGCTCGGCGATCTCGTCGCGCGTGTCGGGCGGGCTGTCGGCCAGCAGGCAGTGCAGCAGGAACACATCCAGGAAACGCATGGTGGAGGTGTTGATGCCGACAGACTCGAAGGGGTCGAGGTCCATCAGCCGCACCTCCACGTATTCCACGCCGCGCTCGCGCAGCGCATGCAGCGGCCGCTCGCCCGGGAAGATCACGCGCTTGGGCCGGATCGTGCCGTAGAACTCGTTCTCGATCTGCAGCAGGCTGGTGGCGAGCTGGTTGTACTCGCCGCCGAGATTCTGGATGCCGATCGTCTCGTAGGCCGGCCACGGCCGCGTCAGCGCATCCTGCAGCGAGGCGGCATAGCCGTCGAGGCTGTTGTAGCTCACCGCCAGCGAGGCCTGGGCCTCGCTCTGGTAGCCCAGTCGTCCCATGCGCAACGAGGTGCCGTGGGGCATGTGCATGGTGCCCTCGCCGAGCGGCTTCAGTTCGTGCGCGCGGCCGGCCACGAAGGTCGAGCACACCGCCGGCGAGGCGCCGAACAGGTAGAGCAGCAGGAAGGCATGGCGGCGGAAGTTGCGGATCAGCGCGAAGTACTGCTCGCTCGACACTTCCGGCAGCGACCAGTTGTAGTGGATGCCCGAGATGGTCTGCATGCGCCGGCCGTAGCGATGGCTCAGGCCCATGCGGTAGACGCTCTTCGCGCGGCCCACGTTGGAGGAGCCGTAGTAGGCGATCGGGATGGTCTCGTCGGGCGGCAGGCCGCAGGGCATGCTCGACACCCACAGCCGTTCGTCGCCGGCCTCGGCCAGTGCGCGGTAGGTGAACTGGTGAACCTGCGTGAGCTCGGCCAGGCAGGCTTCGACATCGGCGTGCACGCCGGTGATGAGCTCCAGCTGCGATTCGCTGAAGTCGGTGGTGATGTGGGGGTGGGTCAGCGCCGACCCCAGGGCAGCAGGATGCGGCGTCAGCGCCAGCTTGCCGTCGGGCTGGGCGCGCAGGCTTTCCTTCTCGATTCCTCGGCGGACTCCCTTCAGGCGCGCGGGTGTGAGCGCTCCCAGGCGCTCCTGCAATTTGCTCATGTCGTTATGACCCGTGAATCTTGTGGGGCGGAAGGTAGCACGGCCGCGAACGATCTGCTGGAGCCGGTATTTAAAGCGACGACGGCTTTTCTGCTATTGCGCCAAACCCGGGGCCCCACCGTGCGCTTGCGCTGCAGCAGCGCGAGCGGGGGGATCGGCGGACTGCGGCCAGGCCACCGACGAAGCCCTCTTCAGGCTGCGGCCAGGACCCGCAGCAGGAAGCGGTTGAGGTCGGCGATCTCCTCCATGCACACCGAGTGTTCCATCGGGTACTCGTGCCATTCGACCGCATGGCCCAGCGCGACCAGCGCATCGCGCGAGGCCCGGGCGCGCTCGATCTGGACCACGCCGTCGCGCGTGCCGTGGCCGAGGAAGATCGGCGTCTCGTGGTTGGCCGCATGGCGCTCGATGGCCGTGGTGGCGGCCAGCGGCAGATAGCCGGAGAGCCCGACGATGCCGGCCAGCCGCTCGGCATGGCGCAGCCCGGTCATGAGCGCCATCGCGCACCCCTGGGAGAAGCCGGCGATCACGATGCGGTGAGCGGGAATGCCGCGCTGCTTCTCGTTGGCGATCAACGCCTCGATGGCTGCCTGCGATCGTCGCAGGCCGGGCTCGTCCTCGCGCTTGACCAGGTCGGCCGCGGCGATGTCGTACCAGGCCGGCATGCGGTAGCCGCCGTTGATGGTGACCGGGATCACCGGCGCATTGGGGAAGACGAAACGCACCGCGCCGACGGCCTTCAGGTCGAGTTCGTTGGCGATCGGCACGAAGTCATTGCCATCGGCGCCCAGGCCGTGCATCAGGAGCACGGTGGCGGTGGGGTTCGGGGCGGTTTCGATTTCGATGGGAGCGAGGGACATGGCGTGGGTCCGGGCTGAGGCTGGAGGGCCCAAGTGTGCCTCGTCCGGCGGTCCGGCCGCACAGGGGCGCGAGAGCCCGTATGCTCGCCTGCTCGATCACTGACACAACCGGGAACCTGATGACCTCGCAACACGCGCCGATGAGCCGGCGCAAGACCATCGTCGCCACCACCATCGGCAACGGCCTGGAGTTCTTCGATTTCACGATCTACGGCTTCCTCGCGCTGGTGATCGGCAAGCTCTTCTTCCCCACGCTCGACAGCTACGGCCAGCTGCTGCTGACGGTGGGCACTTTCGGCGTCGGCTTCATCATGCGGCCACTGGGTGGCATCGTGATCGGCGCCTACGCCGACCGCGCGGGCCGCAAGAAGGCGATGACGCTGACCATCTTTCTGATGGCACTGGGCTGCGCCATGATTGCCTTCGCACCCACCTACGCGCAGATCGGCGTCGCAGGGCCGATCCTGATCGTGCTGGCACGGCTGATCCAGGGCTTCTCCGCCGGTGGCGAGGTCGGCGCTTCCACCACCCTGCTGGTCGAGCATGCGACACCGGCGAATCGCGGCTACATGGCGAGCTGGCAGTTCGCCAGCCAGGGCCTGGGCATCCTGCTCGGCGCGGCGGTGGCCGGCGGCCTGACCGCGGCGCTCGGCCCGCAGGGCATGGAAGCGTGGGGCTGGCGGGTGCCCTTCTTCATCGGCATGCTGATCGCGCCCGTCGGCATCTACATCCGCCGCCACCTGCACGAGTCGCTCGAGACCGCGGGCACGCCGGCCGCATCGGCCGCGCGGCGCAGCAGCATCGCCGAGGTCTGCGGCGAGCACGGCAGGACGGTGCTCGCGGCCATCCTCAGCGTGCTCGGCGGCACGGCCGCGGCCTATGTGGTGACCTTCTACATGCCGACCTATGCCGTGCGCGAGCTGGGGCTGCCGCCGACGGTGGCATTGTTCGGCGCCGTGCTCACGGGGCTGCTGTCCTTCGTGCTGGCGCCGCTGGTGGGCCTGGCCTCCGACCGCGTCGGGCGCAAGACGCTGATCGTCTGGGGCCGCGTGGCCATGATGCTGATGATCTACCCGGGCTTCCTGTGGCTCAACATCTCGCCTTCGCCGGTGGTGCTGTTCATCGTGGTCGCCCTGCTGAGCACCGCGCTGGTGGTGCAGACCGTGCCCGCCATCACCATGCTCCCCGAGATGTTCCCGAAGCACGTGCGTGCCAGCGGCATGTCGCTGGTCTACAGCGTCGGCGTGGCCTTGTTCGGCGGCTTCTCGCCCTTCGTCAGCACCTGGCTGGTGGGTGCCAGCGGCAACAAGCTGGCGCCTGCCTGGTACCTGCTCGGCATGACGCTGGTCTCCCTGCTGGGCCTGCTCTGGCTCAAGGACTTCACCGGCCGCGACATCGACGACGCCGCGGCCCATGAGCCGGATGCCGAACCTTCTGCGAGGACGGTCCGGGCCTAGTCGAGCGCACCGCGATTGGGCGAAGAACCTTCACGCCCTTCGCGCACGGATGGGACGCCCGTCCCCTTCAGCGAGCCGCCAGGTCGCGGCATTTCTGCAGATTGACGTTGAAGCGCGAAGCCAGGCCGGGCTCGCAGGCATCGGCGGTGGTCATGATGCGGCACATGCCGACCACCAGGAAATCGGACACGGCCTCGGTGCACATCGGAAAGCGGCTCAGCTCGGGGTTGTCCTGCGACTTGAAGCCCCAGCTGCTGGAGAAGTCCAGCATGCGGCTCATCGCCTCCTCGAAATAGTCGCGATCCCGCGCCGCGATGGCCGCTTCCATTGCCGGCATCTCGGTGCCGAGGAAGCTCATGGCGGCGGCGGGGAAGCGGTCGGCGGGCCGCTGCTGGGCGCCGGCGGCGGCGGCGGCGAGCCACATGGCGGCGAGAAGGCAATGGCGAAGAGGTCCCATGGTCGCGAGGTCTGCAATGGCTTCGAGGATGGCCCGCCGGCCGGCGGGCGCGAATGCGCTATTGGAACCCAAGATGGCCCTCCTCCGGCGATGCCTACCAGCGCAGCTTCACGCCGGCCGAGCCCTGCACCGAGGACTTGACCCGGGCATCGCCGCCGAGCGCGAACACGCGCCCCAGTTCGCCGTACAGGCTGGCAGCCTGCGTCAGCGCCAGCGTGAAGCCGCCGGCCACCTCGGCCGCGCTGTAGCCGCTGGCACTGGCGAAGCGGGTCGAACCCGCCGGGCCGACGAACTCGGCGATGTCGGCGCCGGCGCCTGCGCGGTACAGGTTCACCCGCGCGTACGGCTGGAGCCGGCCCGCGCCGGTGGCGAAATCGCCCTTGAGGCGCACGCCCAAACGGCCGATCCAGCCCGCATCGGCGTCCTGGCGCACCATGGCGCCGGCCAGCGGCACCGCGTCGAAGTGCGCGCGCTGGTAGATCAGCTGCGCCTGCGGCTCGACCGTCCAGCGCTCCGTCAAAGCAAAAGCCTGGCCAGTCTCGATCGAAGCCGTAAAGCTGTCGCCCTTGCCGGCGGCGCTGGGATTGCCGTCCGGCCGCACCGTGTAGCGGTGGCTGCCGCCCTGGATGATGGCATCGGCGTAGAGGCCGCTGTTGTCCATCCAGGTCGCATAGGCGCCCAGATAGCGCGAGCGGAGGTCGTTGGCGCCGACGCGACCGAAGGTTCCGCGCGCATTGCCGTTCACGTCGGCGCTGCCATCCAGGAAGCCGAGATAGAGACCGGCGCGCCAGTTGCCGCTGGCCAGCAGGTCGGTGCCGGCTTGCAGCCCGCTCACATGGCCGCGGCTTTGCGCCTGCGCGATGCCGTCCTGGCGGATGTTCAGGTCGCTGTAGATGGCGCGCGCCCAGGCGCGGCGCGGCGCCGGGTCGCTGCCCTGCACCGGCGCGTCCTCGTCGCCGATGCGGCGGTGCAGGTTGCCGAGCATGGCGAGGTCGCCCTGGCGCAGTTGAGCCGGCAGCGCCGCGAACAGCGGCACTTCCGCGCGGTAGGTCGGCAACGCGATCGGCAGCATCAGAGGAAGCTTGACGGTGGTGAAGGGGTCGGACGGGATCCCAGGGTCGGCGGGATCGGCCGGCGTCGCGGGCGCGGCAGGCGCGGCAGGCGGCTGCACCGTCGTCGTGGAGCGCAGGTACCAGTTCTCGCCCGCGCCCTGCGCGTCAGCGGCGTGGAGCCGGTACTCGTAGGCGCCCGCGTCGACGTGGCCATTCGCGAGCACGAAGGCATCGCGGGAGGTCTGGGCCGTGGTGGTCGCGCCGTTGAGCGCGCTGACCACCTCGATGCCGTTGCCCGTCGTCAGGGCGCCGAGGCCCCCGAGATTGGCGATGCGCAGCGTGGTGTTGCCGCTGGCGCTGGCGCCGGGGCCGCTGAGCACCAGCCGATCGCTCAGGCTGTTGCTGCCGCCGAGCACCGTGCCCAGGTTCAGCACGCCGCCCTGGCCCACGTAGGCGCCGGTCACGGTGAGCGTGCTGCCGGCCCGCGTGCTCAGGAGAGTGACGGTGCCGGCGTTGTTCAGCGCGGCCACGCGCTGGTCGAAGCCGGCCGTGTCGAGGGTCGCGCCGGCGGACACGCTGTGCGCGGAGGCCGCGCTGAAGGCGTTGGCGGCGCCTGCCTTCAGGGTCCCCGCCGAGACCGTGGTCGCGCCACCGTAGCTGTTGGCGCCGGACAGCACCGTGGTGCCACTGCCCACCTGGCGCAAGGCGCCGCTGCCGCTGATGGCACCGGCGAGGGCCAGCGTGTTCGAGCGATTCGCGACCAGGACGGCGTTGTCGACGATGTCGCCCACCACGCTGCCGCTCGTGCCGCCGTCGCCCAGTTGCAGCGTGCCGGCCGCGATGGTGGTGCCGCCGGTGTAGACGTGGTCGGCGGTAAAAGTGGTGGTGCCGCTGCCGAGCTGCGTGACGCTGCCGCTGCCGCTGATCGGCGCGGCGAAGGCGACCGCGTTGGACCGGTTCACCACGAGCGCCGCGTTGTCGATGATGGGGCCGCCCACCATGCCCGTGGTACCGCCGTTGCCGAGCTCGAGCGTGCCGGCGCTGATCGTGGTCACGCCGGTGATCGCCTGGTCGCGAGTGAGGGTCAGGCGGCCCGCGCCGGTCTTCTCGATGCCGCCGGTGCCGGACAGCAGGCCGGCGTAGCTCGCGTTGTTCCCTTGCGCGAAGCGCACCAGGCCGTTGTCGGTGATGGCCAGGGGCGCGAACTGCGCCGAGGTCTGCAGCGCACCGGCCGCATCCACCGTCATGCTGCCGCTGTAGCTGGAGGCATCGGCGCCCAGGATCAGCGTGCCGGCGGCCACGCGGATGCTGGTGATCCCCGAGCCCGGGAGTGCATTGGCGAAAGTCCAGGTGCCGGTGTCCCGCTTCACCAGGCTCTGGAAGTTCGAGAGGCTGTGCGCGAAGGTGTCGGTGCCCGTGCCGTCGAGCGTCAGCAGGTTGTTGCCGCCGCCGCCATCGATGGCACCGGTGATGGAAGAGCCGGTGTGGATGTGCAGCGCGTCGTCGCCGCTGGCGAAGTTCAACGCGCCGATCAAGCTGCCCTGGTTCGTGAAATCCACCGCCATCGTGCCCAGCACGCCCAGGATGTTGCCCGCGCCGCCCTTGTACTCGATGACGCCGGTGGCGCCGTTGACGATCGTGTTGGAGCCGGTCGACGGCTCGAGCCAGATGGCGGCGCCGCCGGCCTGCGATCGCACCTCGCCGTTGTTGACGATGAGGTTGCCGCTGCCGTGCGCGTTGATGGCTTCGGCGTCGTACGCCGTGCCGTTCGACAGGACCCGCGCCCCCTGGTCGATGGTCAAGGTGGTATTGGAGCGGAACTCGATGGTGTTGGCACCGGTGCCGTAGTGACCGGTGGCGCCGGCCGCCGCATCGTTCTGCACGGTCGCGTTGCGCTGGAGCAGGATCGTCCCGTTGTCGCCCATGCTGATCGCGGGGAGGTCCATCGTGCTGATCACGGCGTTCGGCTGCACGTCCACCGTGCCGCCGGGCGTGGCGTCATAGCCGCCGATGACGATGAAGGTCTGCGGCGTGCCCGACGTGCAGGTGATGGTGCCGCCGCTGGGCCCGCTGCAATCGGCAGCGGCACTGCCCGCAAGACCCAGCAAGGCCAGGGCCACGGCAGGCGCCTGGGCGCTGGACTTGCCCAGCCCCCGGGCCCATTCGGAAGCCACCGTCCAGAGACCCAGCGCCGGATTCCAAACCACGCGGAAGACGCGATTCATTAAGCACTCTTTCGTATTACATTGAATACTTAAGAATGTAATTCTTAGGTTTGCAATTTCTAAGGAAGTAGTTCACGGAACGGGGCCACGGATGCCCCGATGGCTGCCATTCGCGCAGCCAACTGTGCTACTGCCGCCCCGTAAACTCGGGCATGGCTTCCAAACCCTCCAGGGCTCCGCGCATGTTCGAGCGCGGCTTGTTGTGCATCCTCATCGGCGCGGCCGTTCTGATTGCGCCTCACTTCCTGACATCGCCGCACTGGCGCGACATGATCGGCGGCGCCCAGGTGGTGGGCTGGTTCGCGCTGGTGCTCGGCATCGCCCTGGTGGCGGTGGACCTGGTCCAGCGCGCCAGGGGCAAGGCCCGCTGATGCGCGCGTCCCTTCCCGTCGGCGTGGGCGACCGCGACCGCTTCGACACGCTGATCGACGCGCGCTCGCCGGCCGAGTACGCGATCGACCACATCCCCGGCGCCATCAACTGCCCGGTGCTCGACGATGAAGAGCGCCGCATCGTCGGCACGCTGTACAAGCAGCAGGGTGCCTTCGAGGCGCGCCGTGTCGGTGGCGCGATGGTGGCCGCGAACCTCGCACGCCACCTGAAGGAGCGCTTCGCCGACCGGCCGGCCGGCTGGAAACCCCTGGTCTACTGCTGGCGCGGCGGTCTGCGCAGCGGCTCGATGGTCACCTGGTTGCGCCTGGTCGGATGGGACGCGCAGCAGTTGGCGGGCGGCTACAAGAGCTGGCGCCGCCATGTGATCACGCAACTGGCCCTGCTTTGCCCGCAGCTCGACCTGCGCGTGCTCTGCGGCGCCACCGGCAGTGCCAAGACGCGCGTGCTGCAGGCCATGGCGCTTCAAGGGCGGCAGGTGCTGGATCTCGAAGGCTTGGCTGCCCACAAGGGCTCGCTGCTGGGCGCCCTGCCCGGCAAGCCGCAGCCGTCCCAGATCGCCTTCGAGACCCGCATCGTCGAGCTGCTGGAGCGGGTCGACCTTGCGCAGCCGCTCTACGTGGAGGGCGAGAGCCGGCGCATCGGCCGCCTCGATGTTCCCCTGCCGCTGTTGACGCAGATGCGGGCAGGCCGCTGCATCGAGATCGAGGCCACGCCCGAGGCACGCCTGGCCTACCTGCTGCGCGACTATGCCTACCTGGGCGATGATCCGGAAGCGCTGTCGCGCCAGCTAGGGCTGTTGAAGGAGTTGCACGGCAAGGCCGTGATCGAGCGCTGGCAGCAATGGGCCGCTGCGGGCGCGCTGTCGCCCCTGTTCGCCGAGCTGACCGCGCTGCACTATGACCCCGCCTATGGGCGATCCCAGGCCAGCCATTTCGAGCGCTGGGCCGACCGGCAGGTGATCACTGCCGACGATCTCTCGGATGCCGCCATCGAGGCGCTGGCGCAGCGGGTGGCGGCGTTGGGTTAGCCTGGTTTTCTGACGCGCACTTCGCGAAACCCTCGCGTGCTTCGCGGATGCTCAGCCCTTCCTGCCGAACGCCTTCTTCCCGAGCTCGACGGCCGCCAGCACGATCGCGCCGGCCACGATGCCGACGCCCGCGTTGACGCCCATCGCACCCAAACCGCCCAGCAGGCCACCCGCGCTCGCCGCCCACGCCTCGACGGCATGGCCAAGGGCCGGCACGCCGTGCACCAGGATGCCGCCGCCCACCAGGAACATGGCGGCGGTGCCGGCGATCGACAGCGCCTTCATGAGCCAGGGCGCGGCCGCCAGGATGCCGCGGCCCAACGCCTGCGAGGCGGCGCCTTCGCGCCGGCTCAGGTGAAGCCCGGCGTCGTCGAGTTTCACGATGCCGGCGACCAGGCCGTAGACGCCGAGGGTCATGATCAGCGCGATGCCCACCAGCACCGACAGCTGCGTGCTGAAGGCCTGGCCCTGCACCGTGCCCAGCGTGATGGCGATGATTTCGGCCGAGAGGATGAAGTCGGTGCGCACCGCGCCCTTGATCTTGTCCTTCTCGGCCGCGACGAGGTCGACCGCGGGATCGGTCAGCGCCTGCTCGAGGCGCGAGACATCGGCCGCATGCTCCTTCTCGTGCAGGAACTTGTGCGCCAGCTTCTCGCAGCCCTCGAAGCACAGGAAGGCGCCCCCGATCATCAGCAGCGGCGTCACGAGCCAGGGCAGCCAGGTGCCGATGAGCAGCGCCGCCGGCACCAGGATCGCCTTGTTGACGAAGGAGCCCTTGCACACCGCCCAAACCACCGGCAGCTCGCGCTCGGCCTTCACGCCGGTCAACTGCTGCGCGTTCAGCGCCAGGTCGTCGCCCAGTACGCCGGCGGTCTTCTTGGCGGCAACCTTGGTGAGGATGGAAACGTCGTCGAGGACGGTGGCGATGTCGTCGAGGAGGAGCAGGAGGCTGGAGGCCATCGATGCGCTGTTCCCGGCGGTTTCAGGCGACGTTTCGCTTGAGCCTGATCTCTTCGATCTTGGTGCCGCCCAATGAGGTCGTCTTGGCGGTCTTCATCTCACGCTTGAATCCGGCCAGCTCGTAGAAGCGCAGCGCGCGGTCGTTGCGCAGCGGCACCCAGACGGTGACCAGCGTGCAGCCTTCCTCTTCCAGGCCGTCGCGCGCCGCATCCCACAGCGCCACGCCCACGCCCTTGCCCCAATGTTCGGGCTTCACGTAGAGGGCCCAGATCTCGCCGGTGGTCGAGGGCGTCTTGGGATCGCGCGAGCGGTCGAAGCCGACGAAGCCCACCACCTCCTCGCCCAGCACTGCCACGTGCACCTGCGGCTCGCTGAACTCGATGGCCTCGCGCCACTTGGCCTCTCGCGTCGAGGGGGCCAGCGCGCGCAGCTGGTCTTCGGGCAGGATGTCCGCGTAGGCGGCACTGGCGGAGGCAATGTGGACGTCGGCAATGGCCTTGGCATCGCGCAGGACGGCGGGGCGAACTTCGTAGTCGGACATGAAAGCAGGGAAACGATCGATAAAGGACCGTATTGTCGCCGCCTCGCTAAACTGCCTCACCATTTCACCGGAGGAACCTATGCCCAAGGGACAGCAACGCAGCAACAAGGAAAGCAAGAAACCGAAGAAGGACACGTCGCCGCCGAAGGCGCCGCCGGCCGGCTTCGAACCGGTCCGCACGGTGACGACGGCGGTCATTCCGCGCGGCAAGGTCAAGAACAAGGAATGAGCGCGGGCGCGCCGCCGAGCACGGCGCAGATCGAGCCCGGCGGCTTCCGCTTCGAGGCCGAAGCGGGCCGCACCCTGCTGCAGTCCGCCGAGTCCGCCGGCATCGAGCTGCCCAGTTCCTGCCGCAACGGCACCTGCCGCAGCTGCATCTGCCGGCTGCTCGACGGCGAGGTGCGCTACCGCATCGAATGGCCCGGCCTCAGCCGCGAGGAGAAGGCCGAAGGCTGGATCCTGCCCTGCGTGGCCGAGCCCGTGGGCGACGTCAGGCTGGACGTGCCACTGGCCTTCTCGCACTTTTAGCGGAAGTCCGGCCTCATCCCTGGGACACTGGCCGCACCAGCCTGTCCCGCGCGGCCAACGACGGAAAGAGCCGGAACCAGGCCAGCGCCACCAGCACGGTGCCGACGCCGCCCACCACCACCGAGCCCACCGGCCCGAGCAGCGCCGCGGTGGCGCCCGATTCGAACTCGCCGAGCTGGTTGCTGGCGCCGATGAAGATCGAGTTGACGGCGCTCACTCGCCCGCGCATGGCGTCCGGCGTTTCCAGCTGCACCAGCGTCTGGCGGATCACCACGTTGACCATGTCGGCGCCGCCCGAGACGGCCAGGGCGAGCAGCGACACGACGAAGCTGCGCGAGAAGCCGAACACGATCATGCACACGCCGAACATCGCCACCGCGATCAGGAGCACGCGGCCCACACGGCGCTCGATCGGCCGCCGCGTCAGGAGGATCGAGGCGGTGAGGGCCCCGACCGCCGGCGCACTGCGCAGCAGCCCCAGTCCCCAGGGCCCGGTGTGCAGGATGTCCTTGGCGAAGATCGGCAGCAGCGCGACGGCCCCGCCCAGCAGCACCGCGAACAAGTCGAGCGACACCGCCCCGAGCACCGGCTTGCGGTGCCAGATGAAGTTCACGCCCGCCAGCACCGTGGAGAGCGAGACCGGCTCGCGCCGGGGCGGCGCGTGGTCGTAGCGCACCTGCACCACCAGCAGGCTGCCGACGGCGAAGAAGAGAAGGCTCGCGCCATAGACCACGCCGGTGCCCGCCGCGAACAGCAAGCCGCCCAGCGCCGGGCCGCCGATGATCGCGCCCTGCATGCCGGCCGAACTGAAAGCCATGGCGCGCGACAGCATCAGCGGCGGCACCAGCAGCGGCGTCAGCGCCTGCTGCGCCGGCATCTGGAAGGCGCGCACCGCCCCCAGCACCAGCGACAGCCCGAGCAGCAGCCCGCGCGAGTCGTGGTGGCCCTGGACGGCAAGGAGCAGCGCCAGCGCAACCATCCCCTGCACCGCGAGGCAGGCCGCGACGATGCGGCCGCGATGGTGGCGGTCGACCACGTGGCCCGCAACCAGCGCCAGCAGCAGCGCCGGCACGAACTGGTAAAGCCCGACCAAGCCCAGGTCCCAGGCGCTGCCGGTGAGCTCGTACATGTGCCAGCCGATCGCGACCAGCATCATCTGGCTGCCCGCGGTGCCGAAGAGCCGCGCGCTCCACATCCGCATGAAGGGCCGCTCGCGCGTGAGATCGGAAAAATTCGGCGAGGCGGCGGCGGGGACGGACATCGCATCGAGGATAGCCGAGCGCCGAAGCCTCATAGACTCGCTCGACCATGACTGCGCTCACCGTCGTCCATGAAGATGCTGACCTGCTGGTGCTCGACAAGCCCGCAGGCCTGCTGTGCGTGCCCGGCCGCGGCGAGGACAAGCAGGACTGCCTCAGCGCCCGTGCGCAGGCGCGTTGGCCCGATGCGCTGGTGGTGCACCGCCTCGACATGGCGACCAGCGGGCTGGTGCTCATGGCGCGCCATCCCGCGATGCAGCGCGCGCTCGGCGATGCCTTCGCCCAGCGGCGCGTGCACAAGCGCTACGAGGCGATCGTCGATGGCTTGCTGGCCCTGTCCGACGATTGGGCGCTGATCGAGGCGCCGCTCACCGCCGACTGGCCGAACCGCCCGCGCCAGAAGATCGATGCGCACAGGGGCAAGCCCAGCAGCACGCGCTGGCGCGTGAAGCGGCGCCTGCCCGACCGCGATGCCAGCCACGTGTGGCTGGAGCCGCTGACCGGCCGCAGCCACCAGTTGCGCGTGCACCTGCTGTCGATCGGCCATCCGATCCTCGGCGATGCGCTCTACGGAAGCGAGGCGGTGCGGGGGCGCGCGGACCGGCTGCTGCTGCATGCGAGCGAACTCGCGTTCGCCCATCCCGACGATGGCCGGTTGTTGCGCTTCGAGAGTACGCCGCCCTTCGCCTGAACGCCTCGCGCGCCGCTCAGAGCCTGAGCGTATTTTGATCGTGCCCGAGCGGCGCGCCAGAAGCGCCCCAATCCAGGCGCAAAGCGCAGCCATAGCCCCCGCTATGGCGAGCATTTGCAACGACGAGTGGGGCGTTTATGGCGTGACGAGCGGGCATGGGCGAAAGACTCTCAGGCTCTCAGCCCTTGACCACCAGCACCGGCACCTTGGCGTCCTGCAGCACGCGCTGGGTCACACTGCCCAGGAGCAGCTTCTCGATGCCCGAGCGCCCGTGCGAGCCCATCACGATCAGGTCGGCGCCGATCGCTTCCGCGGTGTCGACGATGCCTTCGTGCACCACGTGGCCGTCGATCACGCGCTGGTCGCTGTGCAGGCCTTCGGCGGCCAGTGCGGCGACGCCGCGTGCCAGCGCCGCATTGGCGCTGCTGGTGGCTGCCGCGAGGTATTCGTTCTGGCCCAGCGCGTAGTCGGCACCGACGCCGATGAAGGGGTAGTTGTCCACCACATGGATCAGGGTGATACGGCTGCCGAAGGCCAAGGCGAGCCCGCTCGCCTTGCTGACTGCGAGCATCGATGTTTCGGACCCGTCGATCGGAACCAGGATGTGATTGAACATGGCAGACCTCGTTTGTTCACGTGGCGGCTCGCAGCCGAACCGGTCCTTGAATGTACATCCAAGGCATGACGCCGGGCTGTAGGACTGCTACGGTCCGGCCGTGCGATGCTCAATCGCCCTGAAAGGAGCCGGCGCGGCAGGTCACCACCAGGGTGTCGCGCCAGCCCGGCTGGCTGTCCACCAGCGGCTGGATCGGCGTCGATTCGTGGATCACGCGCGCATCGTCGATGACCATCAGCGTCCATGGCTCCGTCATCGTGAAGCGTTCGCCGCGGCGGCCCGCGGCCTCGAACACGCGGGTTTCCCCACCCTTGATGTTGTGGCGGCCGATCAGCGCCACCGCGACTAGGTCGACCCCGTCGCGGTGCGCACCTTCGGGCGTCGGCCGGCCGATGCCCTCGGCCGTGTCGATGCGGAACTGGTGCGCTTCCACATACCACCGCTGGGTGCCGCGCAAGCCATTCGCCATCTCGGCCAGGCCCTTGATGAGCGCCTGCCAGACCGGCTGCACCAGCGTGCCGGCTTCCATCGGCGCGAACCAGCGCTGCATCCCGCCATGCAGCGCGTTGTACTCGACGGGCTGCCAGTGGGCGCGGTGCGGCACCTGCTCGATGATCGCGTCCTCCACCGTGAAGCAGGCATGGCGCCGCGTGCGGTATCGACCGCCGTCCTTCAGGTACTCGTCCAGGGGCAGATGGTTCCAGTCGGCGTGCAGCAGCTCGAGCTGCGCGAGCGGGCTGCCCAGCCATTCGGCCAAGCCTTGCGGACTGAGCACCGCGTAACCATCCTGGCGCAATGCGGGAACGAGCCGGTCGACCGGCGTGAACGGTGGATCGAAAGCGGCTGAACTCACTCGCTCACCTTCACGCCCTTCCAGAAGGCAACGCGGTCGCGCACCATCTCGGCCTCGGGCTTGGGGTTGGCGTAGTACCAGACGGCATCGGCGTTGAGCTCGCCGTTGACCAGCAGCGAGTAGTAGCTGGCCGTGCCCTTCCACGGGCAGGTGCTCTTGTGGTTGCTGAAGCTGACGTAGTCGCGGTTGAGCGCGCTCGCCGGGAAATAGTGGTTGCCTTCGACGAGCACGGTGTCGTCGCTCTCGGCGATCGTGACGCCGTTCCAGGTTGCTTTCATCCAGGTCTCCAACGGCCCGCCGATGGCGGGACGGAGCTATTGTGCCGCGGGCGACTGCAGCCAATGGACGCTGAAGAGCCGCTCGGGATCGGTCCACACCGCAGCCGGCCTGAGCCCCGCCTTCACGGCCAGTGCGCGCAAGCCCTCGACGGTGAACTTGTACGAGTTCTCGGTGTGGAGGGTCTCGCCCTCCTCGAAATCGAAGCGCTGGCCGTCCAGCCTGACGCTCTGCGCGCGGCGGCTCACCAGGTGCATCTCGATGCGGCGCAGCGGCGCGTTGTAGAAGGCGGCATGGGTGAAGCCCTCGAGGTCGAAGTCGGTGCCGAGTTCGCGATTGGCGCGACGCAGCAGGTTGAGGTTGAAGGCCGCGGTCACGCCTTGTGCATCGTTGTAGGCGGCATGCAGCAGCGCCGGGTCCTTGACGAGGTCCACGCCGAGCAGCAAGCCGCCGCCGCGCAGCAGGCGCTGTGCGAGCTGCAGGAAGGCCAGCGCCTCCTCGGGGCTGAAGTTGCCGAGGGTCGAGCCCGGAAAGAAGCCCACGCGCTGGCCCAGGCCCTCCCCGCGCGAAGGCAGTACCAGCGGCATGGTGTAGTCGGCCACCACGGGCTGCACTGCGAGCTGCGGATAGTCGGCGCGCAGCCGCTGCGCCGCCGCCTCGAGGTGCTGGCCCGAGATGTCGATGGGCACGTAGCGCCGGGGTGCATGCAGCGCGTCGAGCAGCAGCCGCACCTTGGTGAGCGAGCCTGCGCCGAATTCCACGACCTCGGCGTTCGGTCCGATCTGCGCCGCGATCTCGGGCGCGCATTCGGTGAGGATGCGCGTCTCGGTGCGCGTGGGGTAGTACTCCGGCAGATCGCAGATGCGGTCGAAGAGCTGCGAGCCGGTCACGTCGTAGAAGAACTTGGGCGAGATGCTGCGCGGACTGCGGCTCAGTCCCTCGAACAGCTCGCGACCGAAGTCGGACAGCGGCGCGGCGCGTTGCGCGCTGCGGAAGGCGTGCAGGCTCATTGCAGGAATAGCCATCAGAGATCCTTCGCGAGCCGCAGCCCGGAAAACTGCCAGCGAGCGGCCGGCGGAAAGAAGTTGCGGTAGCTGGGCCGCGCATGGCCCGCGGGCGTGGCCAGGCTGCTGCCGCGCAGTACCAACTGGCCGACCATGAACTTGCCGTTGTATTCGGCGGCCACTCCCGAGAGGGGGCGGAAGCCCGGGTAGGGATCGTAGGAGGAGCGCGTCCATTGCCAGGCATGGCCGCTCATCTGCGAGATCCCTGGCGCATCGTGCGCGGCTTCCCACTCGAACTCGGTGGGCAGCCGTGCGCCCGCCCACTCGGCGTAGGCGGCGGCCTCGTAGAAGCTCAGGTGCGTGACCGGGGCCTCGGACTCCAGCGGCCGCACGCCGTGCAGGCCGAAGACCTGCCAGCCCGCCGTTGCGCCGTGGTGGACCAGGCGCGGATCATCGGGTGCGAGCCAGTACGGCGGATGGCGCCAGCCCTGCGCCTGCACCGCGGCCCAGCCGTCGGAGAGCCAGAGCTCGGGCCGCTGGTAGCCGCCGTCGGCAATGAACTGCGCGTACTCGCCGGCGTTCACCAGGCGGTCCGCGATGGCGTAGGGCTGCAGCAGCGCCGCGTGGCGCGGCGTCTCGTTGTCGAAGCTGAAGGCAGCGCCGGCATGGCCGACCTCGACCACGCCGCCCGGCCGCGAGAGCCAGCGCATCGCCGGTGCCAACGAGGCGAGCCGCAGACCCGGTGTCGGCGCCGCACGGTAGGCGGGCAGCAGCGGATTGCAGGACAGCGCATGCAGGATGTCGGTGAGGATCAGCTCCTGGTGCTGCTGCTCGTGGTTGAGGCCCAGCTCGATGGTGGGTGAGATCGTCTCCCAGTCCGTGTCTGCGTTGGCGCCGTCGAGCAGCGTCGCGACCGCTTCGTCCACATGGCGCCGGTAGGCATGCACCTGCTCGAGCGACGGCCGCGTCAGCAGCCCGCGCTGTGGCCGCGGATGACGCGGGCCCAGCGCCTCGTAGTAGGAGTTGAAGAGGTACGCGAAAGCCGCATCGAAGACGCGATAGCCCGTCGCATGCGGCTGCAGCAGCACGGTCTCGAAGAACCAGGTGGTGTGCGCCAGGTGCCATTTGGTCGGACTGGCGTCGGGCATCGACTGGATGCACTGGTCTTCAGCGGACAGTGGCGCCGCCAATGCAAGGCTGTGCGCACGCACCGCCTGGAAACGATCGCGCAGCTCGTCCGCCGCAGGCCTGGCCGGCTGGATGAGATTCATGGGGTCTCCATTATTGGACGGAAGGTTTTAGCCCATGCACCGAGGCCGGCGCCGTAGGACAAGGGCCCGCAGCGCGGCGCCCGGTCGAACGCAACACTTTGGCACAAGATGCCGGGGGCTGCACGGCGGCTGCGTATCATCCGGCGCATGAGTACCCGCCCCTCCCCAAGCCGCCCCCGCATCGTGATCATCGGCTGCGGCTTCGGCGGCCTCGAGGCGGCGCGCAAACTGCAGAACGCGCCGGTCGACATCACCATCGTCGACAAGACCAACCACCACCTGTTCCAGCCCCTGCTCTATCAGGTCGCGACCGCCGGCCTGGCAGCACCCTCGATCGCCGCGCCGACTCGCCTCCTGTTCCGAAGCCAGCCCAACATCACCACCTTGCTCGGGGAGGTGACGCAGATCGATCCCGCCGCGCGCGACGTGCAGCTGGCCGACGGCACCCGCCTGCCCTGGGACCACCTGATCGTGGCCGCTGGTGCAACCCACAGCTACTTCGGCCACGACGACTGGTCGCGCATGGCCCCCGGCCTCAAGACCCTGGCGGATGCCTTCGAGATCCGGCGCCGGATCCTGATGAGCTTCGAGGCGGCCGAGGTCGAACCCGATCCGGCCCGTCAGCGCGCCCTGCTCACCTTCGCCGTGATCGGCGCCGGCCCGACCGGCGTGGAGATGGCCGGCACCCTGGCCGAGATCGCGCGCCATACGCTGAAAGGCGAGTTCCGCCGCATCGACCCGCACTCGGCCGAGGTGCTGCTGATCGAAGGCGGCCCGCGCGTGCTGCAGGCCATGCCCGAGGTCCTGAGCCAGCGCGCACTCGAACAATTGCAGAAGCTGGGCGTGCAGGTGCGCCTCAACGCCCGCGTGACGGCGGTCACGCCCGGCGGGCTGGAGGTCGAGTCCCCCTTCAGCGACGGCGGCGCCGGCACCGGCACTCACCGCATCGCCTGCCATTGCGTGATCTGGGCTGCCGGGGTGGCCGCGTCGCCGCTGGGCCGACTGCTGGCCGCGGCCACCGGCGCCGAATGCGACCGCGCCGGCCGCGTGAAGGTGCTGCCCGACCTCAGCCTGCCCGGCCATCCGGAGATCAGCGTGGTGGGCGACCTAGCGGCGGCCATGAGTTACCGGCCCGGCAAGGAACCCACGCCGGTGCCCGGCGTCTCGCCCGGCGCCAAGCAGGCGGGCCGTGCCGCCGCGGCCAACATCCTGCGCCGCATCGCGGGCAAGAAGACGGTTCCGTTCCGCTACCGCGACTATGGAAATCTGGCCACCATCGGACGCAACTCGGCCGTGGTCGACCTCGGCACGCCGCTCGGACCGCTGCGCTTCTCGGGCCGGCTGGCCTGGCTGTTCTGGCTCTTCGCGCACGCGTATTTCCTGATCGGCTTCCGCAACCGCATCGTCGTGCTGATGGACTGGGCCAGCGCCTACTGGAGCTTCCAGCGGCACGCGCGCGTGGTGGCGGAGGTGCGGGGCAAGGGCGAGTCCTAGCCCGACGCATGGCGCCGTCTCCGTCCTCTCCAGGCCGATGAAGATCCGACCCTTTCAGCCCGCCGACGAAGCCGGCGTGATCGCGCTCTGGCAGGCCTGCGGCCTGACGCGCCCGTGGAACGATCCTCGCCGCGACATCCAGCGCAAGCTCGGCGAGCAGCCCGAGCTCTTCCTGGTCGCCACGGGCAGCGACGGCGTCCTGCTCGGCTCCGCGATGGTGGGCTTCGACGGCCACCGCGGCTGGGTCTATTACCTCGCGGTCTCGCCGGATCATCGGCGGATGGCCATCGGCCGCGCGCTCATGCAGGAGGCCGAGCGCTTGCTCATCGAGCGCGGCTGCCCCAAGATCAACCTCCTCGTGCGCTCGTCGAATGCCGAGGTCGTCGCCTTCTACCGCAAGCTCGGCTACACGCAGGACGACGTGATCAGCCTCGGACGCCGTCTCATCCACGACGCATGAGACGGATCGGGCGGATGCCCGATTCCGGTCCCGGCGGCGCAAAATAGGTGCTCCGACCAGTGATTGCGGAGACCCCCATGAAGAAGCTCTCCTGCCTCGGCGCCGCCCTGCTCATGCTCCCCGGCATCGTCCTCGCCCAGGAGCCGTGCAGGACCCGCAACACCACCGAAATCAACCAATGCGCCCAGCAGGCGCTGGCACGCAAGGACCGTGAACTCAACGACGCCTACCAGTCGCTGTTGAAATCGCTCGAACCCGCCGGCAAGGGCGACACCGTCGATTACGCCGCGACCCGCAAGCTGCTGCAGCAGGCCCAGCGGGCATGGGTCCAGTTCCGCGACAACGACTGCAGGGCCAAGTACATGCTCAACGCGGGCGGCACGGCGCGTGACATCGTCTCGCTCGGCTGCCAGATCGAGCACACCGAGCAGCGCACGAAGCAGCTCAGGGAGTGGCTCAAGGCCTGAAGACGCGTCCGCCGGCGCCGGCGGCGACTCAGCCCTTGTTCTCCGCCTCCTGCAGCAAGCGCCACATCACCTTGCCGCTGCCGCTCTTGGGCAGCGCATCGACGAACTGCACGGCGCGCGGAATCTTGTAGACCGCCATGTTCTCGCGGCACCAGTCGATGATCTCCTGCTCGGTGGTGCTCTTGTGGCTGGCGCGCAGCACCACCACCGCCTTGACCGATTCGCCGCGGTAGGCATCCTTCGTGGCGATCACGCAGGCTTCCTGGATCGCGGGGTGGCGGAACATCAGCAGCTCGACCTCGGCCGGCCAGACCTTGAAGCCGCTGGCATTGATCATGCGCTTGAGGCGGTCGGTCATGAAGAAGTAGCCGTCCTCGTCCATGCGGCCCATGTCGCCGGAGCGGAAGAAGCGCTTGCCCTCGAACTCGACGAAGGCCGCCTCGGTCGCATCGGGCCGCTTCCAGTAGCCCTGGAACACCTCGGGCCCATGGATGATGATCTCGCCCGATTCGCCGATGGGCATCTCCTTCAGCGTGTCGGGGTCGACCACGCGCGCGTCGGTGCTCATGAAGGGAATGCCCAGGCACTGCTGCTTGGGGTTCTCGAAGGGGTTGGTGTGCGAGGGCGCCGCGGTCTCGGTGAGCCCGTAGCCTTCCACGTACCTGAGCCCGTACTGCTCGTAGAGGCGCTGCGCCACCGCCTGCGGCATCGCGGCGCCGCCGCCGCCGATGTGGACCAGGCTGCCCAGGTCGAAGCTGGCGAAGTTGGGGCTGCCCAGCAGGTCGATCACCATGGTGGGAATGTTGGTCCAGCTCGTCACCTTGCGGCGCGAGATCAGCCGGCCCGCCACCTCGCGGTCCCAGCGCGGCATGATGACCAGTGTGCCCGCGCTGATGATCATGGTGTGCAGCACGCTCACCACGCCGGTGATGTGGAACATCGGCACCACCGCCAGCACCACCGTCTCCGAGGACGACAGCCCCCAGAGCTGGCAGGCATAGGCGTTGTGCATCAGGCTGGAATGATGGTGGATGCAGCCCTTGGGCAGGCCGGTGGTGCCGCTGGTGTAGGGCAGGAGCGCCATGTCGTTCGCGCCCACCACGTGCGCGGGCGGGGGGTGGCCCGCGGCGAGTGCGTCGCTCCAGGCCATGGCCTGGCCGCCGGCCAGCGCGGGCAGCGGATGGCGCGTGAGCAGCCAGTCGTGCCAGGCCGCCGGTGGCGCCTCGTCGCCCTGCACCTCGGCATCGAAGGCGTCGGTGAACTGGGTGACGATCAAATGCGCGAGGCGCTCGCCCGGGGCCAGCGCGTCGCTGGCCTTGGCGAACTCGGGCGCCAGGTCGCCGGTGGTGATGGCCACCTTGGCATCCGGATCGGTGATGTAGTGCTTGAGCTCCTCGGCCCGGTTCATCGGATTGACCGGCACCACCACCGCGTTGGCGCGCAGGATGGCGAAATGCGCCACCACCAGCTGCGGGCAGTTCTGCATGTCCAGCACCACGCGGTCGCCGCGCTTCACGCCCAGCGCATGCAGCGTGCCCGCCAGCCGCTCGACCTGCTCGGCCAGTTCGCGGTAGGAGGTCTCGCGGCCGAAGAAGACCAGCGCCGCCTTGTCGGGAAAGCGCTCGGCCGAGGTGGCGAGGTTGTGCCACAGCGAGGTCACCGGGATGGTGATCGAGCGGGGCAGGCGCTGCGGCCAGAACTTGTAGTGCGGGCGATCCATGGGCTCTCCAATGCGACCGGCAAGCCTACGACGCGGCGCGCGCCGCCTGCATCGGGGAAGCCCCGACGCCGTCACATCGGCGACTCTGCGATGGGCGCTGCCGAACCGCGCCCGCGGCCGACAGACAGCCAGGCGGTTCTGCCGTACAACGGCGGTCCTTCTTAACTCCATCCACCGAGGAGCTTTCATGGCAGCAGACAAGCGCGCAAGTGTTCACTGGGAAGGCGCCGGCAAGACCGGCAAGGGCCAGATCAGCACCGAAACCGGTGCGCTCAAGAACTATCCCTACGGCTTCAAGAGCCGCTTCGAGGACGATGTGACCGGCACCAACCCGGAGGAGATCCTCGGCGCGGCGCATGCCGGCTGCCTGACGATGGCGCTGGCCTTTGCGCTGGAAGGCGCAGGCTTCACCGCCACCCGCATCGACACCCAAGCCGCGGTGCGCCTTGCCAAGGATGGGCCGGGCTTCAAGATCGATCGCATCCAGCTCGAGCTCGAGGCCGCCGTCCCCGGCATCGACGAGGCCAAGTTCCAGGAACTCGCGGCCGGGGCCAAGGCCGGGTGCCCGCTCTCGAAGGCGCTGGCCAACGTGCCCGAGATCACGCTGAAGGCGACGCTCAAGACCTGAACTTGCGCTGTTTATGATCGTCCTCGCAACGAGGAGACGAACATGAACGGCAGCAAGAAGAAGACGCTGGTCGCAGCCTGGTGCATCGCGGCCTCGGCCGCGGCTCTGGCCGCCTTTCCCGAGAAGCCCATCAGGGTCGTGATCGGCTTTCCGGCGGGCGGTCCGCTGGACCAGCACGCACGGCTGCTCAGCGACAAGCTACAGGCCGTGCTCGGCCAGCCGGTGGTGATCGACTACAAGCCCGGCGCCGGCGGCTCGGTGGGTGCGGACGCGGTGGCCAAGAGCCCGGCGGACGGCTACACGCTCATGCTGGCCAACACCGGGGTGGCCGTGATCAACGGCGCGCTCTACAGCAAGCTGCCCTACAACACCCTGCGGGACTTCACGCCGATCGCGCGCACCGCGATGCAGCCGCTGGCCTTGCTGGTCACGCCCAAGCTGCCGGTGCAGAACCTGCAGGAGTTCGTGCGCTACGCCAAGGCGCGCCCCGGGCAGATCAACTACGGCTCGGCGGGCAACGGCGGCATCAGCCACCTGGTGCCGGAGATGTTCAAGACGGCGACCGGCCTCTACATGGTCCACATTCCCTACCGCGGCAGCGCGCCCGCCTTCACCGACCTGATGGCCGGCCAGGTGCAATTCATGGCCGAGTCGATCCCGCAGGCGGCCAACTACCACAAGCAGGGCAAGGTGCGCGCGCTCGCGGTGACCAGCGCCACGCGCAACCCGGCCCTTCCCGACATCCCCACCGTGATGGAAGCCGGGATCAAGGACTTCGAGGTGGTCGGCTTCTATGGCTTTCTCGCTCCCGCCGGCACGCCGAAGGATGTGATCGCGAAGCTCGATGACGCCTTCCGCCAGGTGCTGAGCAACCCGGAGGTGCGCGAGCGCATGACCAGCCAGGGCGCCGACCCGGCTTTCCTGGGCAGCGCGGACTTCGCCCGTTTTCTGGCTGCGGAGACCCCGCGCTGGGAAAAGGCCGTCAAGGCCTCGGGCGCCCGGATGGACTGATCCTGCCGCGCCGTGCGCACGATCGGTGCACACATCTTGCATACCAGTTGGCACGGAAGCTGCTGGTATGCAGGACCATGTCCATCGCCGCTCCGGAAATCAGTGCACGCATCGTCGAAGCGGTGATGGCGCAGAAGCTCGCCCCGGGCGCGCGCCTGGGCGAGCAGCAGCTCGCGATGCTGTTCGACTGCAGCCGCACCATCGTGCGGGAGGCGCTCACGCGCCTGGCGGCACGCGGCATCGTGACCGTGAGCGCGCGGCGCGGCTGGTACGTGATCGAGCCCTCGCAGGACGAGGCGCGCGAAGCCTTCGAGGCACGCCGCGTGATCGAGTCCGGCCTGATCCGCAGCGCCGGCCCCATCGGCAAGGACAAGCTGCGCGCCCTCAAGGCGCACCTTCAGCGCGAGAAGGCCGCGCTCAAGGGCAGCGACGTTGGCACGCGCAGCTACCTGCTGGGCGACTTCCATGTGTGCCTGGCCGAGTGCCTGGGCAACTCGCTGCTCGCCGACACGCTGCGCGACTTCACCGCGCGCACCACGCTGATCGCCATGCTCTACCAGTCCTCGCACGACGCAGCGCAGTCCTGCGAGGACCATGTGCGCATCGTCGCCGCCTTGGAGCGGGGCGAAGCGGCCGCTGCCGAGGCGCTGATGAACGAGCACATCGGCACGGTGCAGTCGGCCCTGCGCGTGCCGAGCCAGACCGATCCGCTGGCCCAATTGCGCAACGCGCTCGCACCACTTCAAGGCACGGCGCACCATGCCGAGGCCGAGGCACAGGTCTTGCGTACCCGCAGTCGACGCAAGGCCTCCGGCGCCGCCCCTTCACCCGACGATTCATCGACCTACCTAGGAGCCCTGTTATGAAGATCTCGAAGCGCCAGTTCGCGCTGGCCCTCGCCTCGGCCGCCCTGTTCGCCACCGGCGGCGCCCATGCCCAGAGCGCGCTCGACAATGTGCTGAAGGCCAAGACCCTCAAGGTCGCCATCCCCACCGACTACCCGCCCTACGGCTTCGTCGGCCCCGACATGGCGCCCCAGGGCCTGGACGTGGAGATGGCCAGGCTCATCGCCGCCAAGCTCGGCGTCAAGGTCGAGCTGGTACCCGTCACCAGCGCCAACCGCATCCCCTACCTCCAGACCCGGAAGGCCGACCTCGTGATCTCGACGCTCGGCAAGAACGCCGAGCGCGAGAAGGTGATCGACTTCAGCGCCGCCTACGCGCCCTTCTTCCAGGCCGTGTATGCGTCGAAGGGCCTGAGCATCAAGAGCTTCGCCGACATGGCCGGCAAGAGCGTGGCCGTGACCCGCGGCGCCATGGAAGACCAGGAGCTCGCCAAGGTGGCGCCGGCCAATGTCGACTACAAGCGCTTCGAGGACAACAACGCCACCATCGCCGCCTTCGTCGCCGGCCAGACGCAGACCATCGCCACCAGCGCCGCGGTCGCCGGCAACATGATGCAGAAGAACCCGCAGCTGGGCGCCGAGTACAAGCTGCTGCTCAAGGACAGCCCCTGCTTCGTGGGTATTGCCAAGGGCGAGGACGCGTTGAAGGCCAAGGTCAACGAGATCATCGCGGCCGCAAAGAAGGACGGCACGCTGGATGCGATGTCGAAGAAGTTCCTCGGCAAGGAAGCCGGCGACCTGCCGCTCTGACCCGGCACAGCCATGGGCATCGAGTTCGACTTCGGGGCCGTGCTCGGCCAGTGGCCGCTGCTGGCCAGGGGCATCCTGTGGACGCTGGGCCTCACGCTCATCGCCACGCTGATCGGCATGGTGGTCGGCATCGCCTGCGCCTGGGCCCGCGCGAGCGGGCCGGGCTGGCTGCGCTGGATCGTCGGCAGCTACGTGGAGCTGATCCGCAACACGCCCTTCATCGTGCAGCTGTTCTTCATCTTCTTCGGGCTGCCGGCGGCCGGCTTCAAGCTTTCGCCTGAGACCGCCTCGATCATCGCGATGGTGATGAACCTCGGCGCCTACGCCACCGAGATCATCCGCGCCGGCATCGAGGCCACGCCGCGCGGCCAGATCGAGGCCGCCGTGAGCCTGGCGCTGAACAAGGTGCAGGTCTTCACGCGCGTGGTGCTCCCGCCGGCGATGAAGAAGGTCTGGCCCGCGATGGTGAGCCAGATCATCATCGTGATGCTGGGCTCCGCCGTGTGCAGCCAGATCTCGACCGAGGAGCTGAGCTACGCGGCCAACCTGATCCAGAGCCGCAACTTCCGCGCCTTCGAGGCCTTCATCGTCGCGACCGTCATCTACCTGGCGTTGTCGGTGGCCGCACGGCGATTGCTCAACTGGGCAGGGCCGAAGTTCTTCTTCGGGAGGTAGCAGGTGGTCGAGTTCTCCCTCTGGGACATCCTGCGCAACCTGCTGCTGGCCCTGCGCTGGACCGTCGTGCTGTCGCTCATCGCCTTCGTCGGCGGCGGCGTGGTGGGTGGCCTGCTGCTGTTCCTGCGCCTGTCGGGCGGGCGGCTGGCCGAACGGCTGATCGGCCTTTACGTCCAATTGTTCCAGGGCACGCCGCTGCTGATGCAATTGTTCCTGGCCTACTTCGGCATCGCACTCTTCGGCATCGAGGTCTCGGCCTGGACGGCGGCCTCGGTGGCGCTGACGCTCTACACCAGCGCCTTCCTCACCGAGATCTGGCGCGGCTGCGTGGCCGCCATTCCCAAGGGCCAGTGGGAGGCCTCGGGCAGCCTGGCCCTGAGCTTCGGGGAACAGATGCGCCACGTGATCCTGCCGCAGGCCACGCGCATCGCCATCGCGCCCACCGTGGGCTTTTTGGTGCAGGTGATCAAGGGCACCGCGCTGGCATCGGTGATCGGCTTCGTCGAACTGACCAAAGCCGGCAGCATGATCTCGAACGCAACCTTCAAGCCCTTCGTGGTCTTCAGCTGCGTCGCCCTGCTCTATTTTGCGCTGTGCTTTCCCGTGAGCCTGTACGCCAAGAACCTCGAAAGGAAGATCCATGGCGCTCGTCGCTGAAGCTCCCTCCGCCGCTGCGGCCGCCGGCGGCGCGCCCATCGTCCGCATCACCGCGCTGCGCAAATCCTACGGCAGCAACGAGGTGCTCAAGGGCATCGACCTCGAGGTCCGGCGTGGCGAGGTCATTGCCATCATCGGCAAGAGCGGCTCGGGCAAGAGCACGCTGCTTCGCTGCATCAACGGCCTCGAGGTGTTCCAGGAAGGGTCGCTCGCCGTCGACGGCAAGCCGCTCCTGCACGAGAGCGCGATGGCCATGCGCGAGCTGCGGCAGCACGTGGGCATGATCTTCCAGAGCTTCAACCTCTTCCCGCATCTCTCGGTCGGCAAGAACGTGATGCTGGCGCCGACGCTGGTGAAGAAGCGCAGCAGTGCGGAGGCCGCGCAGCAGGCCCGCCAGCTGCTCACCCGGGTGGGCCTGGAGCAGAAGTTCGACGCCATGCCCGACCAGCTCTCCGGCGGCCAGCAGCAGCGCGTGGCCATCGCGCGCGCACTGGCGATGGAGCCGGCGGTGCTGCTGTGCGACGAGATCACCTCCGCGCTCGACCCCGAGCTGGTGGGCGAGGTTCTGCGCGTGGTCGAGTCGCTGGCCGACGAAGGCATGACGCTCCTGATGGTGACGCACGAGATGAGCTTCGCCCGCAAGGTCAGCGACCGCGTGATCTTCATGCACCAGGGGCGCGTGCACGAGATGGGACCGCCGGCCGAGCTGTTCGGCGATCCGCAGACGCCCGAGCTGAAACAGTTCCTTTCATCACTGCACGACTGAGGGAACCGAGCGGGCTGTGGCAAGCTCGCAGCGGTATGCAGTACCGCTCCTTCCTGCCGCTCTCCCGCCGTTTTCTTCTGCGCGCCCTGCTGGGCGCCGCTGCCGCGCCGGCGCCCTTCGCTGCGCTGGCCGGCTTCAATTTCTTCACCAGCGAATACACCGCCACCCGCGAAGAACTGCAGGCGCAGATCGCCAAGCGCTTCCCGGTGCAGCAGCGCTATGCCGAGATCTTCACCGTCGGCCTGCGCGATCCGCAACTGGGCCTGGACGCCCGCGCCAACCGCGCGGCTATCACGGCCGTGCTGAGCATCGCGAGTCCGCTCCTGCGGCCTTCGACCGTCGAGGGCGTGGTCTCCGTGAGCAGTGCGCTCAAGTACGACGCACCGGCGCGTGCACTGCGGCTCGACCAGCCCAAGGCCGAACGGCTCGAGCTGCAAGGCGTGACGGGGCGCGATGCCGAGCGCCTGCAGCAGATCGGCGCGGTGGTCGCGCAGGAGCTGCTGCGCGACCAGCCGCTGCGCACCTTCACCGCCGAAGAGCTCACGGTGGGCCGCAAGACCTACGAGATCGGTGACATCACGGTGCAACAGGATGGCATCAAGGTGGCATTGCTATGAGCTCTTCCTCCGGCTTGCCGATTTCGTGTGGCCGTACCCCGCCTCGCCGGGCGCAACACCGGCAACCCGCCGCAGCCGGTTCCGCGGAGTTCCCCCAACAGGCATCGCTTCGCTGGCCCGCGGCATGGCTGGCTGCGGCACTGCTGCTCGCGGGCTGCTCCGCATTGGGCCCAGGTGCGGCGCGCGATTTCGACCTTCAAGCGCACCGCGGCGGCCGCGCCCTCGCCCCGGAGAACACGCTGGCTGCCTTCGACAACGCGATGGACATGGGTGTCACCACGCTCGAGCTCGACATCGGGCTTACGGCCGACGGCGTGGTGGTGATCTCGCATGACACGGCACTCAACCCCGACCACACACGCGATGCGAACGGAAACTTCCTGACCGCCAAGGGCCCGGCGATCCACGCATTGACGTTCTCGCAGCTGCAGGCCTATGACGTCGGCCGCATCGACCCGGCGACGAGTTACGGCAAGCAGTTCCCACTGCAGATGCCGCGCGACGGCGAGCGCATTCCGACGCTGGCTGCGCTCTTCGATCGGGTGCGCGCGCGCGGCGCGGAGCAGGTCCGCTTCAACATCGAAACCAAGCTGGACCCCGGCCGGCCCGAGGAGACGGCCGCACCGGCCCCGATGGTGCGCGCGCTCCTCGCCGAGATCGACAAGGCCGGCATGGCTTCGCGCGTGACCGTGCAGAGCTTCGACTGGCGCACCCTGGCCTTGGTCGGCCAATGGGCGCCGCAACTGCAGCGCGCCTACCTCACGACCGGCCGCACGCTCAAGGACCCGCGCTGGACCTCGGGCCTGCGGCTCGAGGACTTCGGCTCGGCGCCCCGCCTGGTGAAGGCCGCCGTCGGCAACAGCCCTGGCCGGGTGATCTGGTCGCCGGCCTTCAACGACCTCACGGCCGCGCAAGTCCAGGAGGCGCAGGCGCTGGGCTTCCAGGTGGTGCCCTGGACGGTGAACCAGCGCACCGACATGGCGAAGCTGATGGACTGGAAGGTCGACGGCCTCATCACCGACGACCCGGGCTTGCTGCGTGACTTGATGCGCGAGCGCCGCATGCCGCTGCCGGCGCCGTCGAAACGCTGAGCGGCGTTAGACGTGGCGGGTGGCGCGCGTCCCGCGCGCCTCGCCCGAAGGCTGCGCATCGGCGCGCGCATGCAGCGCCTCGATGATGTGGCAGTGCGTATCGCTGCCGTCGCAGCAGTCGCGCAGCGCGATGAGGTCCTTCTCGAGCGAGCGCAGCTCGCGCAGGCGCTCACGCACGTGGCCGAGGTGCGCATCGAGCGCCACGTTGGCCGCGGCGCAATCGGCCTTGCTGCGCAGGTCCAGGCTGAGCAGCGCCCGCACCTCTTCCAGCGACATGTCCATCGCGCGGCACAGGCGGATGAATCTCAGCCGATGCACGTCGGCATCCGTGTACAGGCGATAGCTGTTGTCGCCGCGGGCCTGCGGCTCGACCAGGCCCTCCTTCTCGTAGTAGCGGATATTGGTGGCGCTCAGGCCGCTTCGAGCGGCGGCCTCCCCGATGCGGTAACCCTGCTCCATGGGCGGGTTTGCGACAGGCATGGCTTGACCTTCCAGTGACTTCAACCTTTCCAATCGTGCCATCACTGGAGAAACCATGTCGGCGAACTGCTGCGAACACGATCACGACCACGAACATCCATCGGCCTCCGACACGCCCCGCTACCGGCGGGTGCTGTGGGTGGCGCTGGCGCTCAACGCGCTCATGTTCGCGGTCGAAATCGGCGCCGGCTTCCGCTCGGGCTCGGTCTCGCTACTGGCCGACGCGATCGACTTCTTCGGTGATGCGGCCAACTATGGCGTGACCCTGGCCGTGCTTTCGATGGGCCTGGCCTGGCGCACCCGCGCGGCCCTGCTCAAGGGCGTCAGCATGGTGGGCTTCGGCCTCTTCGTGGCCGGCAGGACCTTGTGGTCGGCAGCGCAAGGCCTGCCCCCCGAGGCGCTGACCATGGGGCTGGTGGGCGCGCTGGCCCTGGGCGTGAACGTGGCGGTCGCGCTGATGCTCTATGCCTTCCGAGAGGGCGATGCCAACATGCGCAGCGTCTGGTTGTGCTCGCGCAACGACGCCATCGGCAACGTGGCGGTGATGCTCGCGGCACTCGGCGTGCTGGGCACCGGCACGCCCTGGCCCGACCTCGCTGTGGGCGCTGCGATGGCGGCGCTGGCGCTCAGCGGCGGCTGGTCGGTGCTGCGGCAGGCGCGCGGCGAACTGGGGCGCGCGGGCGCCGGGCAGGCGAAACGCGCCTGAGTTGTCGGGCCGGCGGTTCCATAATCGTCGGCGATGTCCCCTCAGCCCTCTTCTTCCTCCTCTTTCACGGCACCGCACGCCGGCGCCATCACCGACGTCGCCGGCATCGAGGTCGGCCACTTCAGCGATCCGCGGCGGCCCACGGGCTGCACCGTGATCCTCGCGCGCGACGGCGCGGTAGCCGGCGTGGACGTGCGCGGCGCGGCCCCCGGCACGCGCGAGACCGACTTGCTCGCGCCCGGCAACTTCGTCCAGCAAGTGCATGCCGTGATGCTCGCCGGCGGCAGCGCCTGGGGCCTGGCGGCGGCCGAGGGTGCGATGCGCTGGCTCGAGGAGCGCGGCATCGGTCTCGACGTGCGCTTCGGCACCTTGCCGATCGTGCCGGCGGCCGTGCTCTTCGACCTGCCGCTCGGCGACGCGCGCATCCGGCCCGATGCCGCCGCAGGCTATGCGGCCTGCGAGGCCGCATCGAAGGCTGCGCCGGCCGAGGGCAACGTGGGTGCCGGCAGCGGCGCGCTGGTGGGCAAGCTCTTCGGCCTGGACCGGGCGATGAAGGGCGGCATCGGCACCGCCTCGGTCACGGTCAAGGGCGTGACGGTCGGCGCGCTGATCGCGTGCAACGCGCTTGGCGACGTGCTGGACCCCGACACCGCGCAGGTCGTGGCCGGCGCGCGCACCGAGGACGGCCGTGCGCTGCTCGACACCCGGCGCGCGCTACTGCGTGGCGAGCTGCCGCAGCCGCTGCTGGCGGGCACCAACACCACGCTGGGCGTGATCGCGACCGATGCGGTGCTCACCAAGGTGCAAGCCAACCGCCTTGCGTCCGTAGCCCACGACGGACTGGCTCGCGCGATCAATCCCGTCCACACGATGAGCGACGGAGACACCCTGTTCGCGCTCGCCACCGGCCGCGTGCCGCTCGAGGGCGACGCGCCGGGGATGACGGTGCTGGGGACGATGGCTGCGGAAGTGGTGGCGCGGGCGACGCTGCGGGCGGTGCAGGCGGCGCGCACGGTGCGGATCGGAGCGAGTGTTTTTCCGAGCGCTTCGGAGTTGGGCTAACCGCCCTTCTCCATCGCAGACATCAGGTACTCATCCAGAAAGCGACCCTCGATCGCGAGCGAAGCCCGGCGCAAGCCTTCGACCTGAACCCGGTTCCCCGATGGCTGCCAGGATAGCGATCAGCACCCGGCCCTGCCCGGACATCAGCATCCAGGAATGGATAGTCAACTGACTTTCTGGACCTTGATGGACCGATCACCCAGAAACGACCGGACTCTCGCGGCCCAGATCGGCATCGTATCGGCGTTGGAGAAGACATCGTGAGGATCACCGCGATAGGTCGGCACTTCAGCGAACTCGGCCTTGCCACCCGATGCTCTGAAAAGGCTGAGGCACTCGGCGACAAGAGGCGCAGGAAATACCACGTCGTTGGGAGAATACAGCCACAGCGTGGGCACGGATACTTCCGCACCGAATCTGGAGAAGGCCGAGAGCAATTCCTGCGGATAGCAATCTCTGGCCATTGGCCCTCTCAGTCGTCTGCCTCCGGAAAAGTTGATCACGCTCAATACCGCGTGACCGATTCTTGCCGCAGCGGCAAAAGATGCCAACGCCCCGGCCGATACTCCAAGCAGCACGAGCGCATCGGGCCTCACGAATGGAAGCGACTGCAGATGTCGTACTGCGGCCTCAATGTCCTTGGGCTCCTCCCATGCCGTCTGATGGATGTCGCAGGAAAAAGAAGGCATGCCACCCTCGGACTGGCCGTAGCCGCGCCGCATCGGAATCGCAACGACAAAGCCGGCTGAGACGAAGAGCCGAGCTTGCGAGATCGGCCTCGCGCGACGGAGCACTGCTGCCTGCCTCTTGTTGGAGGGGACGCCATGGTTCATCACCAGGACCGGCATCCTGTTGTCGATCGTCGGTGGACGCATCAGCGTCATTTCCAATTCGTAGGTGATATCTCCATCCACCAATGGGAAGCGGGTCACCTCCTCGACAAGTTCATCCGACTGCGCGGACGCTTGCGCTCCGACTTTCAGGGCAATCGTCGATGCCGCAGCCAGGAGGATCCTCCGGCGGCATTCTCTCGTCACTGACATTGAAGTCCTTGCTGCGCAGTGAGACGAAGTGGACGTCAATACCCGAACAGTTTGGCAAACAAGCTGGGATAGCTGGGAATATCTACATTGGGTATCGCGATTGGATTGCAAGGCTGATCATTCTGTGCTGCGACGCTATGCCTCAACGCAGCGCCGCTAATGGCAGACGCTTCCCGGCCTCTAGCGCGCGAAGAACCATATTTCAGATCGAGCGAGTCCATCCATACCGTCGGGGTGTGTTGAAACTCCATTGGGTTCAGAGCGTTTGCTGTGCATTGCCGTCGAGTCGGGAGCACCAGCACGCGTTTGAGCTTTCGAGAACGCGCTGCGCGGAGTTCCAGAAAGTCCGTTGCATTGCGGCTTTCACTTTTTAAACGTTCGATGAGTTCACGATGAAGAGGATCGCAGGGGGAGCAGATGGATCACACGTCCCATTGCTTCCAGGGTCTGCGGACGATGGGCGATGACGATGCGCGTGATGTCCAACTGCTGCACCGCGCCGTTCACCACGCTTTCGGTAATCGTGTCCAGATGGCTCGTCGCTTCGTCCAGCAGCAGAATCCGCGGGCGCTTGTACAGCGCCCGCGCCAGCACGACGCGCTGACGCTGCCCACCCGACAGCGCGCTTCCCATGTCCCCGACAAGGGTGCTGTAGCCCATCGGCATTCGGGCGATCTCATGGTGCACCGAGGCCAGTCGCGCGGCTTCTTCGATGCGGGCGTGATCGGGTTGGGCATCGAACAGGCTGATGTTCTCGGCGATCGAACCGGCGAACAGGCGATCGTCCTGCATGACCACGCCGATCTGCTCACGGTAGTGCCGTAGGCCGAGCTGGCGCAGCGGAACCCCGCCCACGCAGACGCTGCCCTCCTGGGGCTCCAGTTGTCCCAGAATGAGCTTGAGCAAGGTCGTCTTTCCGCAACCCGAAGGGCCGGCGATCGCCACCGATTCACCGGGCTCGATCTTCAAGCTCACATCCTTCAGGACCCATGGATCCTCGGGCGCATACCGAAAGCTGACGTTGCGCAGTTCGATGGAAGCGGCAATGCCTTCCTGCGACCGATGAAGAGCCGCATCGCGCACCGATTCCGGCTCGGCCAACACGATGTCGGCGAGCCGCTCGGTTTGCAGGCCCAGCATCTTGAACGAGAGGATCTGGTCCACCAAGGCAGACGCCCGGCTGACGAACTGCGTGCGGTAGCCGAGGAACGCGATCAGCATGCCGACCGACAGCTGGCTACCCAGGACGAGCCGTGCGCCGAGATACAACACGGCGGCGTTCTCCAACACCATCAGCATGGCGTTGAGCGAACCGAAGAACATCATTTGCCGCTGCACCGCCAATCCGGCATTGGTGCTCGCGACGGCGAGGCTCATGTACCGGCGCTGCCGGTCTTCCTCGCGGTTGAAGAGCTTGAGCACCTGAATGCCGCGTACGCTTTCCATGAAGTGGCTCTGCTGCTTGGCGGAGCGCACGATCTGCTCGCCGCTGGCGCTGCGCAGTGCGCCATAGCGCACAAGGCGAATCACGGTGTAAAGCAGAACCACGCCTCCGGCGACGGCGGCCAGCTGCAGGCTGTAGAACAGCATGACGACCAACGTGAGCGTGGCCATGATGCCGTCGATGACGACCCCCACCATGCCGCCGGTCAGCGCTTGCTGCAGCGCGTTGATGCTCCCGAAGCGCGAGACCACATCCCCGAGATGCCGCTTTTCGTACCAGGCCATGGGCAGGCGCAGCAGATGCGCGAAACTGCTGCTCGTCCAGTGCAGATTCAATGTGGTCGTCAGGTACAGGAGAACCCGGGCGCGTACCCAGCCGGCCGCCACCTGGAAACTGCCCACGAGCACCAGGCCGGCGATCAGGACCACGAGCAGATCCGCGTCGCCCGAGACCAGGACGTCGTCGATCACCCATTGCGAGAAGAAGGGCACCACCAGGCCGAACACTTCCAGCGCCGCCGCGAGGGCGAATACCTGCACGAGCGACCGACGCAGACCTCGTGCCTTTGTCAGAAGCGCACCAAGCCGCAGTTGCTGCCGCTCCTTGCGTGGCTGGAACGAAAGGCCCGGAGCCATCTCCAAAGCGATGCCCGTGAACGAGCGCCCGGCCTCGTCATGCTTCAGGGTTCGCGAGCCATGTGCGGGGTCCAGGATGTCGATGAACCCGCGACGCACACGCTGGAGCACGACGAAATGCTTGAGGTCCCAGTGCAGGATGCAGGGCGTCGCCAGCTTGTCCAGATCTTCCAGCCCGAGCCGCAAGGGGCGGGTTTGAAACCCCAGCGCCTCCGCGATCTTCATCAACTGCTCCAGCGTTGCGCCTTTCAGAGAAATGGCGTACCTGGCACGCAAGCTCGGCAGATCCGTGTCGTAGCCGTGGTAGCCCGCCACCATCGCAAGCGATGCCAGGCCGCATTCGGCAGCCTCGGTCTGCAGAACCAGGCGCAGCTTGCGGCCGAAGCCGAATTGAAGACCGTCGAGCATCGTGGGTCAGTGAATCCAGTTGCCCGCGATGGAGAACAGCGGCTCGAATATCCATTCGAGCAGGGTGCGCGTGTCGAGGATCAGGTTGGCATCGAAGCCCATGCCCGGCTGAAGCGGTTCTTCCTTGCCGTAGGCCAAGACCGTCTTCTTCTCGAGTGCGAGGCTTGCGATGTAGAACAGCTCGCCCGGCACGGCGGTCGTTGGCGGGTAGGGCAACTCGCTCCGCTCACGGCCACCCGCGACATCTTGATCACGCGAGCTTCGTGGCTGCCGAACTTTTGATAGGGGAAAGCTTGGAACTGCAAGAGGGCGCGGGTCCCCATGCGCACGAAGCCGGCGGCTTTCGAAGGCAAGTACACGTCCGCCTGCAATTCGGATCGTTCGGGGATGAGATTCAGCAAAGGCTGGCCAGGCACGGCCAGCTTGCCCTGGTCCGTCAGGATTGCGGTCACCACCCCAGCCTGGGGTGACTTCAGCAGCAGTTCGCGCCGAGATTCGTTCTCGACGCGATCCTGCTCGATCGAAGAAAGACCGCGATCGATCGCCGCCAGCTCATTGAGATGCTTTGCGGGCAACGATGCGACGTCGGCCTCCACCGCGTGCAGGTCGCGCAGCAAGCCGGTCTCGTTGCGTCGAATCGATTCGAGCGACGCCAGATCGGCCATGCGCTCTTGTTCCTTCTGCTGCAGCGCCATGTTGGAGACGAAGCCCGCAACCTGCAGCTCGCGCTGCTTGGCGAGCATCTGGTCGGTCAGCCGAACCCGGTCTTCCTGAAGCGACACGGCCGATCGCACCTGCGCCAACTCGGTCCGCAGATTGGCGAGCCGATCGCCGAGTGCCTTGCGCTGCCGGTCGTGGAGTTCATCGAGCTTGGCGCGCTCCAGCCTCAATGAGGCGCTGCGGAGTTGGAGCTGCTTGTCGACCTCGGTCGAAGCGTCGCCAGCCTTGGTAAAGCGCTCGGAGTTCAGAACGGCCAATGTTTCGCCGAGCGCAACATGTTGACCGTCCACCACCGAGAGCCGCGTCACGATGCCGGCTTGTGAAGCAGTCACTTTGATCACGCCGACGTTCGGTACCACGTAACCGCTCGCGCGAATCTTTCGGGTGTATTGACCGAAGACCATGTAAAGAAGCAGGCTCGCAGCGAGCACGGCCAAGCCGATAGAAAGCACGGTGAATGAAAGAGGGCGGCTCAGGACGATCTCTCCGAGCCAAGCTTTTTCGCGCGCCACAAAGACCTCGCGACGAAAAAGCGCATCCTCATTAAAGGAGTTCCGCTCCATGATCTATAACGGTTTTATATTGAGTCGCTTTGGCGTTCTTTACCCGAATCGATGAATTAATCTATAAGCCAAATAAATAATAGCAGCAGTGACGGGTAAGAAAGGAAGAGATCGCCTCGCGAAGTACAGAACGATCCTCATCAATTGTCGAAATCCGAAAAATCTAATCACGCTTATCTGCTCACTATTTGCTCTCAGTCACCACCCCCAAATGCAAGGCATCCACGTGAGGCAGAACAATACAATTTTTAAAATTTCCACGCTCCAGACCATCGCAGTAAGCCACCTTTTCTGTATTCACGACAATCCAGTTCTCACGCACAAAGACAACGCCTTGAAACGGCAGAGTTGATTGCCTCACCAAGCTCAAAATCTCAGACGTCAATCTCTCACTCGATAAGATTTTGAGATATGGGATTAAAGCAACATTCGCTTGAGCGGCAATGTCTTTTTCGGCATTTTCATTGCTCGTGGCATGGAGAAGAATCAAATGCACTCCAAAACTCGAGTCAAATTTTCGACTGATGCCCGCCAAAAAGGCATACGCACAGGACGACTGGACTTGCCCTTTTGCAATTGTAGAAAGCCTCTTCAGACGAATCAATTCGCCAATCTTCACGCCTTCGTCAACATAACCACCGAAGCAGTCCTCAAATACAACATGGCTGACGTTGTGGTCCTGTTTCATCAAGTTTTCAAAGTAATCAAAATCACCGCGAACAAGCCTTCCATTCACAAAAATCGAAGAACTTCTTAACGTAATTTGTGCCGCACCAGCAGAGACAATCCAGGAATCCAGGAGAAAAAGCAGTAAAATTATCGACATTTTTGCAAAGCAGCGACACTGCATCTTGTGCAGACACGGTGGTGTCAAACCGCCTTTCCCGTTGAAACCACCGCTTGTCATTCTTTGATTTGCGCCAAATTACGGCCCACCGGGCGACGGATCGCCCATCGGATTGCCCAGTGCGGGGATGTTTGGGTTTGTAGGAATTGCAGCGATCGCGGCGGCAATGGCTGCAGTAATCATCGCACTTGCAATACCAAGTGCACCACCTAGAACGCCGCCCACGGCTATAGCATCCCCGACACCCATCGCTCCTGCGGAGCCAGTAAGTACGGCAGCAAGCCCTCCGGCGCCGCCAACGGCCGTACCCAGTGCTGCCGAGTCCGTTACTGTGATGGTGCCGAGTGTGCCTGCGCTGGCATCGCTATTACCGCTAACGCTTCCACAATCGCCGACGGCGCTGCAACTTCCACCATCGTCGCCGCCGGTAACCAATTTGACCTCTTCCGCTGTCAAAACTCTCATGGGTGTTTTTTTGATCTCGGTTATCGCTTCTGCAATTTTTCTCATAAATTGAATTTACCTAAGAATACGATGAAGCAGCGCACCAAATTATGTGCCGCGAACAAGAAACAGAACTTACGAGGCCGCATGTACTTATCAAGAGCGAAGGACGATAAGAAAATCTGCGACAAGTTTAAGTACCTTTAAATCCTCCTTTCTTCATCTTCGCATCCGCAGCAGGGCTGCCAAATTGGTTAATCAACAGGTGCGCCGCACACACAAAGCCGACGCCATAGAATCTTAATGCCATCTCGCAAAACCAGCGGCGCCGAATTAGGGAGGCGCCTCGCCTCGGAGCACAGGTTGAATTTCGCTTCGGGCGAGAACTCGAAGACCATCATAATTGAAAACTTGGTGAGCCTAGATTTACAATATTCATACCCCGTATTTTCTTCCCCAAAGACCCAGGAGAGAAACTCCCCTGAGATTGAGCAGCGTTGGCAGTCAAACTCAAATTAGCTCACCTGAACAACGTTCTCCAAACTGACACAGCAAAAATCCCCAAAACGACCAGCAAAAAAGCGATCGCAGAACCGACTACGTAAGAAACGACAAACTCCCAAGGAGACACAAATGGAAGAAACCATTGGCTGATCTCGATCAACACGAACCCAAGCGCCAGCATGACCACCATGGCCCTGATCAGCAGCATCAATTTGTCTGGAGAATTGCCCATGACTTCTTGCTTTGAGGCTGAGCCGCCCCTACGAGCTCAAGAGCGTCAACTTTAGCCATGGCGCGGCACGCGTCCAATACACCCGATCGGGTGTATTGACGCCATGCAGGCAATCTGCTAACGGAACTCCGCTTCAACTTGCCGCCGTTTCAGCACAGTCGAGTCCCCCTGGGATACTCCAGCGCCTAATCCTTCATTCGTCAGGAGTTGGACGTGGTGGTTGACCGGATGAACCCACTTCGTTTCGCGAGATCAGACGCGCCAACTCGGTCCGGTTCCTCACATCAAGTCTTCGCATCAGCAACGAGAGCCGATGCTTGATGGTCTCGGCGCTCCTCCCGAGCCGCTTGCCGATTTCCTTGTTCGTCTTGCCTTGCAGCAGCAGGTCGACGATCGCGCGCTCAGCGGGAGCGAGGGTCGGCTCAGACGTCGCCGCAGGAGATTCAACTTCAGTTTGCGCTTGATAGACACGGCTTAGTGCAGCATGCAGGTGCGGCATCACCATCTGCTGAAGCGCCCGGCCGTGTGCTTCCATTCTTGAGCTCACGTTGTAAAAGGCTGCCGAGGTGAACAGCAGCTGATCGCCCTCGCCCTCCCTGTGGGCCAAACCCAGCACGTTGCGCCAGCCGGCGAGCCTGAAGTTGCTTCGCCATGTCGCATCGAAGTCCGTGCGCTCATCGTCTTCGTCGAAGAAGACCGGTCCGCCGATGTGCATCAAGCGCGTGAGGATCGGGCTGCGAGCGTTGCCGCCCGCACAGGCGATCTTGGCCCGGTACGCAGGTGGAACACCAAAGCTCCAGGCCTGGATCGCAGCATAGCCGCCCGAGTGCGGAACTGATTGCCCGCACAGCATCGCCCCATGAGGAAGAACGGCTCGGACCGGTCCCTGAACCCACTCGTTCAGCGATTCGGCATCGACAACACTGCGCGCGCTGCTGGCCAGGAGGTCCCTGGACCTTTTAATTCTCATTTTTCGGCTCCCTGGAAATTCGCACGCGATTTGTAACCGAGTGCGCACAAAAAGCCAATCAAAATGCGCTGCCGTGCGCCCAGCGCGCCGGAACCCTACCTGCCCACCGAATGCCCCGCACCCTCCGCCTCATCCTTCTCTCCATCCGTGACCTGATCGCCTCCGCCGGTCCGGTGGTGTTCCTCGTGATCGGCCTCCTGATCGCTGCCTACTGGTGGCTGGACCCACAGCCGCCCAAGCGCGTGACGCTCGCCACCGGCCCCGCCGGCAGCGCCTATGCCGAGTTCGGCAATCGCTACGCGGCGGCGCTCAAGGCGAATGGGATCGAGGTCGTGCTCAAGACCACCGACGGCTCGCAGGACAACCTGCAGCTGCTGCGCAGCGGCGGCGCAGACGTCGGCTTCGTGCGCGGCGGCAGCGCCGATCCGGTGGCCGACGAGGAGGCGGGGCTCACGTCGCTGGGCAGCCTGTTCTACGAGCCGCTGTGGTTCTTCTACCGCGCCGACGCGGCCCGCGCGATCGACCGCAAGACGGGCCGGCTGAGCTCGCTCGCCCAGTTCAAGGACTTGCGCGTCAATGTCGACAAGCCCGGCAGCGGCGTGCCCGAGATCATGGAACGAATGTTTCACGCCAACCACATGGAGCCGCAATCGTTGCAGCTGTCCAACCTCGAGCAGACGCCAGCCACGGAGGCGCTGCAGGCCGGGCTGCTCGACGTGATCGTGCTGGCCTCGGCGCCGCAGTCGCCGCTGGTGCAGCGGCTGCTGCGCGCGCCGGACATCCGCCTCATGGCGTTCGACCAGAGCGACGCGTACGCGCGCCGCTTCGCTTTCCTGAAGCCGGTCACGCTGCCGCGCGGCGTGGTCGATCTGGCGACCGACCTGCCGCCGCATGACGAGCCGCTGCTCGCAGCCACCACCTCGCTGCTGGCGAGCGAGAAGACGCACCCTGCCCTGCGCCAGCTCTTCGCGCAAAGCGCGCAGACCCTCCACAGCGGCGCCGGCTGGTTCAACAGCGCGCGCGACTTCCCGAACACGCGCACCAGCGAGTTGCCGGTCAGCCCCGAGGGCGACCGTGCCATCAACGGCACGCCGCCCTTCTGGCAGCGCTACCTGCCGTTCTGGGCGAGCAACCTGGTGGAACGCATGTGGCTGGTGCTGGGCGGTTTGCTGGTGCTGATGCTGCCCTTGAGCCGCGTGGTACCGCCGCTCTATCAGTTCCGGGTGCGCCGGCGCGTGTTCCGCTGGTACGCGCGGCTGCGAGAGGTCGAGAACAAGCTGGACGCCGGCAAGGGCGAGCGCCAGGCGCTCATCGAAGAGCTGGACAACCTCGACCGCGTAGTCAACAAGGTGGCCGTGCCGCTGTCGTATGCCGAAGAGCTCTACGCGCTGCGCAACAACATCTATGCGGTGCGCAAGCGGGTGCTGGCGCGAATGCCGCAGGCGGGCGCTTAGACAGATCGATTCACCGGAGCGGCGCACATGGCGTGCGCCCATGCGGCTCCCGATCCCTGAGAAGCTCGGCGCTCCGGCCGCAGGAGCTTGCGCTGCCTTGGTCCGTCAGCGCGCCGACACGGAAGTCGGGCGCGGATTTCAGGCCGGCGCCGTGTCAGCGCACGCGGTTTCTTACTTCAACGCCTTGAAGCGCATCCGATGCGGCTTCGCACCTTCCTCGCCGAGGCGCTTCTTCTTGTCGGCCTCGTACTCCTGGTAGTTGCCGTTGAAGAAGGTCCATTGGCTGTCGCCCTCGGCCGCGAGGATGTGGGTCGCGATGCGGTCCAGGAACCAGCGGTCGTGGCTGATCACGAGCACCGAACCGGCGAATTCCAGCAGGGCGTCTTCGAGCGCGCGCAGCGTCTCGACATCCAGGTCGTTCGAAGGCTCGTCCAGCATCAGCACGTTGCCGCCGGCGATCAGGGTCTTGGCCAGGTGCAGCCGGCCGCGCTCGCCGCCGGAGAGCGTGCCGACCTTCTTCTGCTGGTCGGCGCCATTGAAGTTGAAGCGGCCGGCATAGGCGCGGCTCGCCATCTGGAACTTGCCGACGTTGATGATGTCGAGGCCATTCGAGATGTCTTCCCACACCGTCTTCTCGTTGGCGAGCGCGTCGCGGCTCTGGTCGACGAAAGCCATCTTGACCGTCTGGCCGACCACCACCTCGCCGCTGTCCGGCTTCTCCTTGCCCGCGATCAGCTTGAAGAGTGTGGACTTGCCGGCGCCGTTCGGGCCGATGATGCCGACGATGGCGCCGGCCGGGACCTCGAAGCTCAGGTTGTCGATCAGCAGGCGGTCACCGAAGGATTTGCTGACGTTCTTGAACTCGAACACCTGGTTGCCCAGGCGATCCGCCACGGGAATGAAGATCTCCTGCGTCTCGTTGCGCCTCTGGTATTCGTAGTCGGACAGTTCCTCGAAGCGGGCCAGGCGCGACTTGCTCTTGGCCTGGCGCGCCTTGGGGTTCTGGCGCGACCATTCGAGTTCCTTCTTCAGCGCCTTGGCGTGGGCTTCTTCACTTTTCTGCTCTTGCGCCAGGCGTTCGCCCTTCTGTTCGAGCCAGGTGCTGTAGTTGCCCTTCCACGGAATGCCGCGGCCGCGGTCGAGTTCGAGGATCCACTCGGCCGCGTTGTCGAGGAAATAGCGGTCGTGGGTGATCGCGACGACCGTGCCCGAGAAGCGCTTCAGGAAGACTTCCAGCCATTCCACCGACTCGGCGTCCAGGTGGTTGGTCGGCTCGTCGAGCAAGAGCATGTCGGGCTTGGACAGCAGCAGCTTGCACAGCGCCACGCGACGCTTCTCGCCGCCCGACAGCACGCCGATGTTGGCGTCCCAGGGGGGCAGGCGCAGGGCATCGGCGGCGATCTCGAGCTGGTGCTCGGAGTCGGTGCCGGCAGCGGCAATCACGGCCTCGAGTTCGCCCTGCTCGGCTGCGAGCGCGTCGAAGTCGGCGTCGGGCTCGGCATAGGCAGCATAGATCTGCTCGAGCCGGGCCTTGGCCGCATTGACCTCGCCCATGGCTTCCTCGACCGACTCGCGCACGGTGTGGTTGGGGTCGAGCTTGGGCTCCTGCTCCAGGTAGCCGATCGTGAGGCCGGGCATCGGGATCGCCTCGCCTTCGAACTCCTTGTCGACGCCGGCCATGATCTTGAGCAGCGAAGACTTGCCCGAGCCGTTCAGGCCCAGCACGCCGATCTTGGCGCCGGGGAAAAAGGAAAGGGAAATGTCCTTCAAGATCTGCCGCTTGGGCGGCACGGTCTTGCTGACCTTGTTCATGGTGTAGACGTACTGGGCCATGGCTGTCTGTATTCGGTGATGAGCGCTGCTCGGGGTGGCCGGAAACTGGCCGGAGGTCTTGGGTGGGGATCGATGGCCGATCAGCCTTCTGGCAGGCGCTTGCTGCTGCAGCGCGATTCCGACCGGGTCTGCCGCCAAGTCTAACGCAGGCCCTGGTCCATCCAGGCCGGTTGGTCTACCGGCACGCGGATGAACCCTCGCTCGCACGGAACGCATCCGACTCATGCGACAATGCATCCGTTGCCGGGTCCAGTTGCCCGCAACACCGGCTCCCTGCCGGGGACGAAGAAGCCCAACCCAGGCTCTCGCGCTCCACCCCTGACCCTCATCTGCCCCTACTGACCCCCGCGTCAAAGACAATTCGCGTGGGTGGGCCGATACCACCGCGCCGTGGAAGGCGCTTGTCTGAAAATCAATGAACTTTGACGAACTGAAGCTGGCCCCGGCCATCTTGAAAGCCGTGCACGAGCAGGGCTACGAAACTCCCACCCCCATCCAGGCTCAGGCCATACCCGCAGTGCTCGAAGGCCACGACCTGCTGGGCGGCGCGCAGACCGGTACCGGCAAGACCGCGGCTTTCACCCTGCCCCTGCTGCACAAGCTTACGATGAGCCGCAGCGCCACCAACAAGTTCGGCGGCACCGGCGTGCGCGCCCTGGTGCTCACCCCCACCCGCGAGCTCGCGGCCCAGGTCGAGGAATCGGTCCGCACCTATGGCAAGTACCTGCAGCTGAGCTCCACCGTCATCTTCGGCGGCGTGGGCATGAACCCGCAGATCGACCGGCTCAAGCGCGGCGTCGACATCCTGGTGGCCACCCCCGGCCGCCTGCTCGACCTGCAGCAGCAGGGCATGCTCGACCTCTCCACCGTGCAGATCCTGGTGCTCGACGAGGCCGACCGCATGCTCGACATGGGCTTCATCCACGACGTGAAGAAGATCCTCGCGCTGGTCCCCACGGAAAAGCAGAGCCTGCTGTTCTCCGCCACCTTCAGCGACGAGATCCGCGACCTGGCCGCCACGCTGCTGAAGAACCCGCAGAGCATCCAGGTCACGCCGCGCAATACCACCGTGCAGCGCATCACGCAGGTGATCCACCCGGTGGGCCGCGGCAAGAAGAAGGCCCTGCTCGCCCACATCATCAACGAGCACGACTGGAGCCAGGTGCTGGTGTTCACCCGCACCAAGTTCGGCGCCAACAGCGTGGCCGAGTTCCTGTGCAAGAACGGCGTCGAGGCGATGGCGCTGCACGGCAACAAGAGCCAGAGCGCACGCACCCAGGCGCTCGCCGGCTTCAAGAGCGGCGAGATCCGCGCCCTGGTGGCCACCGACATCGCGGCGCGCGGCATCGACATCGACGAGCTGCCGCACGTCGTGAACTACGAGATCCCCAACATCAGCGAAGACTATGTGCACCGCATCGGCCGCACCGGACGCGCGGGCGCCAGCGGCGAGGCGGTGAGCCTGGTCTGCCTGGACGAAGAAGGCTTCATGCAGGAGATCGAGCGCTTCACCAAGCAGCAGATCCCGGTCAAGGTCATCGACGGCTTCGGTCCCGAGGAAGGCGAGCGCGCCGAACCCATCGCGATGGGCCGCCAGACCTTGTGGGGCGGCGCCGGCCGCCCGCCGAGCCGCGATGTGATGCAGGCGGCGGCCAAGGCGGCGCGGCAGGAAATGATGCAGCGCATCCGTGACAACAAGGCGGGTCAAGGCGAGCGCGGCGGCAATGGCGGCAACGGCAACGGCGGTCAGCGCCGCGGCAATGGCGGCCAGGGCGCTCCGGCGGGCCGCAACGGCGGCGGCCAGGGTCAAGGCCCGGGCCAGCGTGCTCAAGGCGGCCGTGGCCCGGCCCCGGTGCGGGCGCAGCACCATGCACCCCACCATGCGCCTCATCACGCGCAGAACCACCTGCCGCACGAAGAGCGCCAGCCGCGCCACCACGGCAACAGCCACAGTCCCACGCAGGCCGATGCACTGGCCCACCAGCGTGCCGAGGCCATCGCCGGTGCGGCGGGCCAGCCCGATCCCTTGCGCACCAGCGTCGACAGCTTCGGCGGCCGCGGGCGCCGTGGCGGCGGTGGCGGTGGCGGCCGCGGCGGACGTTCCGGTGGCGGCGGCGGCCGCTCGGGCGGCGGCTATGGCGGTGGTGGCGGCGGGAATTACGGCGGCGGCCGCTCCTTCGGCCGCTGAGCCAGCAAATCCAGGGCGCTTCGGCGCCCTTTTTCATGCGCGGATGCGGCGTCGCAGTGGCGGAACATCAGCACGCCCGCCCGGCGGCCCATCAGGCCACGCAAAGCCCTGCGGGATGCGCGCACAAGGAACGCAACGCCGAGATCGGGGGCCAGTTGCCCGGGGAGGTGGCCGCGCAAACGGCCCCTTCCCGGGCCAACAGGCCTAGTTCAGCCTGCGCCCGTCCTGCCGGTCGAACAGATGCGTGCTTTCGGGGCGGATCACCAGGCCGATCATCTCGTCCGGCTGCGCCTGCACGCGCCCGTGGACCACGAGGGTCAGCTTGGCCTCGCCGACCTCGACCAGCAACTCGGTCTCGTTGCCCGTGGGCTCGACCACGATCACGCGAGCCGGCACGCCGCTGCCCGCGTCGGCCAGCACGATGTCGCCGGGCCGGATGCCGTAGTGCACCGGCTGGCCGTCCGCCGCCTGGCTCTCCGCCGGCGCCGGCCAGTGCGCGCCGTAGGCCTCGACGCTGACGCCCGCGCCATTGCGCCGCAGCACGCCCTCGACCACGTTCATCGCCGGCGAGCCGATGAACTGCGCGACGAACAGGTTCTCGGGCCGGTCGTAGAGCGCCAGCGGCGTGCCGATCTGCTCGACGATGCCGTCATGCATCACGACGATGCGGTCGGCCATGGTCATGGCCTCGATCTGGTCGTGCGTCACATACACCGTGGTGGTCTTGAGCCGCTGGTGCAACGCCTTGATCTCGGCGCGCATCGCCACGCGCAGCTTGGCGTCCAGGTTGGACAGCGGCTCGTCGAACAGGAACACCTTGGGATCGCGCACGATCGCGCGGCCCATGGCCACGCGCTGGCGCTGTCCGCCCGACAGCTCGCGGGGGTAGCGGGCGAGCAGCGCATCGAGATTCAGGATCTTCGCGGCATCGGCCACGCGCTGCGCCGTCACGCCCTTGTCGGCATTGCGCAGGCGCATGCTGAAGCCCATGTTCTCGCCCACCGTCATGTGCGGATAGAGCGCGTAGCTCTGGAACACCATTGCGATGTCGCGGTCCTTGGACTCGAGCTCGTTCACCACCCGGTTGTCGATCAGGATTTCACCGCCGGTGATGTCCTCCAGCCCCGCCAGCATGCGCAGCAGGGTGGACTTGCCGCAGCCCGAAGGCCCGACCAGCACCACGAACTCGCCGTCGGCGATGTCGAAGCCCAGGCCCTGGATGATCTGGGTCTTGCCGAAGGATTTCCTGACGTTGCGAAAGGATACGGATGCCATGTTGATTTCGTTCCTTGCGTTCTCAGCTCTTCACTGCCCCTGCGGTGAGGCCGCCGACCATGTAGCGCTTGAAGGCGTAGTAGATCGCTGCCGGCGGCAGCGCATAGATGAGGCCGGTGGCCATCAGCAGTTCCCATGGCGAATCGTCCGCCGCGAGGAAGTTGCCGAGCGCCACCGCCAGCGTGACGCTGCGGTCGTTGGACAGCAGCAGGAAGGCGTAGAGGTACTCGTTCCACGCCAGCAGCAGCGAGTAGGTGCCGACCGCCACGAGCGACGGCACCATCAGCGGCAGGTAGACCAGGCGGAACAGCTGAAGCGGCGAGGCACCGTCCATGCGCGCCGCCTCGTCGAGCTCGTAGGGCAGCTTGTCCGATGCCTGCTTCAGCACCCAGATGCAGTAGGGCGAGGCGATGGTGACCATCGCCAGGATCAGCGACCACTGGCTGTTGAGCAGCCCGTAGTTGCCCATGGTCTTGTACATGGGCACCGCCAGGAAGGCCGCGGGGATGAAGTAGGTGAACAGCGCCATGTTCATCACGGTGCGCCCGCCACGCACCCTGAGCCGGCTGATGGCGAAGGCGGCAGTGGTCGCGACGAAGAGCGTGAGCGCACCCACCGCGAGCGCGATCACCAGCGAGTTGCCGAGCTGCACCCAGAAGTGGTCCAGATAGAAATGCTTCCTCTGGAACACGGTGCTGAAGTTGTCCAGCGTCGGCGAGGTCGGCCACAGCTGACCGCTCGTTGCCGTGCCCCGCGGCGAGATCGCGAACAGCACCATGTGGTAGACGGGGATCAGCGTCCAGATCAGCACGGGGATGCCGATCAGCAGCAGCTTGGCCTCGGTGGCGACGCTCTTGGCCGTGATGCGCCTCATATCGACCTCCGACGAGCCGCGTCGGCGGCCAGCGAATCCACGAAGCGATAGGCGTGGGGGCTCATTTCGACAGCCTCTTCATCATGAAATACACCAGGGGCAGCACCAGCGGCATGGCCACCACGATGGACGCCATCGAGAGGTCGACCTGGTCGAGCCGCAGATAGCGGATGCCGAGCGTCGCGAGCACGTGCGTCAAGTCGGCGGGACCGCCGCCGGTCAGCAGGTAGACGCTGTTGAAGTCGCCCAGCGTCCAGATCATCGACAGGATCAGCGAGGTCACGTAGAGCGTGCGCAGCGCGGGCCAGCTGATGAAGCGGAACTTCTGCCACGAGGTCGCGCCGTCGACGGAGGCCGCCTCGTACTGCTCGCTCGGGATCGCGAGCCGGCCCGCCACCAGGATCAGCGTCCAGAAAGGCAGCGACTTCCAGATGTGCATCAGCATCGCGAAGCCCAGCGCCAACGTGGCGTCGTTGAGCCAGTTGGGCCCGTCGAGCCCGGTCAGCCGGAAGATGGTGGTGTTGATCACGCCCCACTCGGGGTTGAGCATGAAGCGAACCGAGAGAATGGTCGGGATCGACGGCAGTGCCCACGGCAGGATGAAGATGCCCGAGAGGATCTTGATCCACCAGCGCGACTGCACGAAGAAGCCCGACAGCACCAGTGCCACCAGCATCTTGATATTGATCGCAACCACCAGGAACACGATGGTGTTGATCACCGACCGGAAGAAGATCGGATCCTCGACCAGGTGCACGTAGCTCTGAGGATGACGCGCCAGCCAGAGCCCGTAGCACACCGGATAGAGCACGAAGACCAGGAACACCAGCAGGTAGGGAACGACCATCAGCCGCCCCCAGAACTGCCAGCGACCGAGCTTCGCGGCAGGGACAGCGGCCGTGCCGGCCGCAGTCGCAACGCTTGCTGTGGAGCTCATGAGCAGCTGCCGCGGAAGGTCAACGTGCGACCGTCTTGATGCGCTCGATCATCTCGTCGACCGCCTTGTCCACCGGCACCTTGTCGGTCACGACCCGGTTCATCGCCTTGGCCCACACGTTCTCGTTGTTGAGGACCGTGAACTTGTAATTCTTGGTGAACTCGAAGGTCACGGTACCGGCGGCGTACTGGTTGAACACCGATTGGCGATGCGGATCGGCTTTCCAGAACGGGCTCGCCTGTCCTGCCTTGGTGACCGGGAACCAGCGCCCCAGCGATCCCTCGACGTAGGGTGTGAGGTTCTCCTCCTGCAGCAGGAAGCTCACGAACTCCTTGGCGCGCGCCTTGTTCTTGGCGTCCTTGAAGACCACGCCGGTCTTCACCGCCGAGCGGTAGACCATCTTGCTGCCGTCGGGCTTGTTCGGGAAGCCGGCCGTGCGGATGCGCTCGGTGAAGTTCTTCTTGGCCTCATCGCGCTGTTCGGGCGTCAGCGAGGCGTTGTTCATGTCGTCCAGCCACTTGGCGGCGATCGAGATCGTCGCGTTGTGCGTCATCACGGTCGTCTTGTTGTGGAAGGCGACGTTGTTGTCCGGGTCCTTCCAGCTGGTGGACGAAGGCGGCGTGCAGCCCTTGGTGTAGGGCGTGGTGTAGTCGGTGAGCGCGCCGATCAGCCCCGTGCGCACCTGCGGATCGTCGACCAGCAGCTTGCCGCTGTCGTTGACCAGCTTGACGTTGTAGGCGTCCATGAAGGTCAGGAACGAATAGAACGAGTCGCTCGAGTCCACCCCCATCGGCATGCCGATGCCGAAGATGCGCTTGCCGGTCTTCTGCCGGCTCGCCGGCTGGACCTTGTCGCACCAGAAGGACCAGTATTCCTTCCAGGTGGTCGGGATGTCCGACTCCTTGAAGCCCGCATCGGCCAGCATGTCGATCCAGTACTCGATGTGCATGGTCTGCTGCTTGATCGGAAAGGCGTAGTAGGCCTTCGACTTCGTCTGGTCGTTGTAGAGGAAGGTGGTCTCCACCGTGTTGGGCGCGAAGCGCGCCTGCATCGGCGAGATGACGCTGCTGATGTCCTCCAGCTTGCCGTCGAAGGCCCACTTGCCGGTGACCTGGAAATCGTAGACGTCGGCATAGGCGACGTCCGGCGGGCTGCCGGAATCGAGCGCCGACACGGTCTTCGGGATCATGTCCTGCACGGGGTACTGCGAGAGCTCGACCTTCACGTTCTTGTGCTTGTCCTCGAACTTCTTGATGGCCGCGTACAGCGCATCGTCCTCCGCTTTGTAGAAGCCCTTGACCCACCAGACGGTGAGCTTCTCCTGGGCTGCTGCCTGGCCGGCGATGGCCAGCCCGAGCGCTGTCAGCGCGGGAATCACGAGTGACTTGAATTTCATGCTTTGTCTCCTCTTCGGTGGGATGCTCGATCCACGAGCGGGGGCTAAAAAAAAAGAATGTCTCAGGCGGCGGTTGCCTTGGCGCGTGGCGGCGCACGGCCGTGGCGCGGCGGACGGCGGCGCTTCGAGAGCACCTCCTCGATGTCCTCGCGCGCGCCGTCGATCAGCTTGACGATGGCGCGCTCTGCCCGCGCCGGGTTGTGGGCGATGACCGCATCGAGCACGGCACGGTGCAGCGGCAGCGACAGGGCCGGCCCGTTCTGCTTGGCGGTGGAGAGCTCGAAGCTGGTGCGCAACAGGGCGTCCAGCGCCTTGCTCATCTGCGCCAGCATGCGGTTCTGCGCGGCCGCCAGCAGGCCGTGGTGGAAACGCAGGTCGTTGGTGACGTAGTCCCCGCCCTCTTCGATCGCCAGCTTCATGCCGGCGTAGGCCTCTTCGATCTTCTCGATGTCGGCCGAGGTGGCCCGCTCGGCCGCCAGCCGGACCGCCGCCGGCTCCACCACCCGCCGCAGGTCCAGCAGGTCGCGCAGGAACTCGGGCGTGAGGCCGGCGCGCGCCTGCCAGGTGATCACGTCGGGATCGAACCAGTTCCAGCGCTCTTCCGGCAGCACACGTGTGCCGACCTTCGGACCGGTGATGATCAGCCCCTTGGCGACGAGCGATTTCACGGCCTCGCGCACGACCGTGCGGCTGACGCCGAATTCCTCGCACAAGAGGGGCTCCGCCGGCATCGGCGCGCCGATCGCGTAGCGGCGCGACACGATGGCTTCGCCGAGAAGATCGAGCGTGCGGCCGTGGATGTTCTTGCTCATGGCAGCGATGGTCAAGCGTCGACCGGCGTCAGCAGGGGCGCGCCCGCGAAATGCGCGCGCAGGTTGTCGAAGGTCAGCTGCGCCATCGCCTCGCGCGTCTGCTTCGTGCCGCTGGCCATGTGCGGCGTGAGCACCACGTTGGGCATGGCACGCAGCTCGGCCGGGACCGTCGGCTCGTTCGCGAAGACGTCGAGCGCGGCGCCGGCGATGACCCCCTTGGACAGCGCGGCGATCAGCGCCGGCTCGTCGACCACGCTGCCGCGTGCGACATTGATCAGGTAGCCCTGCGGGCCGAGTGCCTCCAGCACGCGGGCATCGATCAACCCGCGCGTGGCCGCGCCGCCGGGCGTGATGACGACCAGAAAATCAACCGCCGTGGCCAGCGCCACGGCGTCCGGGTGATACGCGTACTCGACGCCGGCACGCGGCGAGCGGGCGGTATAGGCGATCTGCATGCCGAAGGCGCGGGCCCGCTGCGCGATCGCCTGGCCGATGCGCCCCATGCCGACCACGCCCAGGCGCGCGCCCGAGACCTTGCGGCTCAGGGGAAACGGACCCTGCGGCCACTGCCCGTCGCGCACGAAGCGGTCGGCTTGCGGGATGCGGCGCGCAATGGAGAGCAGCAGGCCGATCGCGAGATCGGCCACGTCGTCGTTCAGCACCTCCGGCGTGTTGGTGACGGGCACTCCGCGCTCATGCGCCGCCGGCACGTCGACGCCGTCGTAGCCGACGCCGAACACCGAGATCATCTCGAGCGCGGGCAGGCGCTGCATCAGTTCGCGCGGCACCTTGGCCTCGCCGTTCGCGACCACGGCGCGGATGCGGGGGGCCGCGGCAGAGAAGCCCTCTTCGTCGTTCATGTGGGTGCGGTCATGCACCACGTACTCGCGCTGCAGCGCCTCCATCAGAAAGGGCATCAGCGGTGCGACCACCAGCACCTCGGGGCGCGCGGATGCGCTCATCGAACGGCCTTCCGGATGCCTTGCAGAACGCGCCGGCGCATGATGTTCAACGAATGGGGCATGGGCCTTGTCTCCTGCATGGGGGGCTGGGTTTCACGGGGCGGCGCCCACTCGAAAACCCTTCTCGTCTTTGGCTCGTCCGGCTTATCATATGATGATTGAAGTAGGGGCCCGGCAGGACAAACCCTGATTCACCGAGGCCCGAATCACCACCACGCAGGAGACACAACAATGAGCAGTCAACGCCGCAAACCCGCCCACGAACTGCGCAGCCAGCAATGGTTCGGCCGCCATGACCGTGACGGCTTCATCTACCGCAGCTGGGTCAAGGGCAAGGGCGTGCCGCACGATCAGTTCGATGGCCGTCCGGTCATCGGCATCTGCAACACCTTCAGCGAGCTCACGCCCTGCAACTCGCACTTCCGCACGCTGGCCGAGCAGGTGAAGATCGGCGTCTACGAAGCGGGTGGCTTCCCGCTCGAGTTTCCGGTGATGTCGCTCGGCGAAACGCTGCTGCGCCCCACCGCCATGCTGTACCGCAACCTCGCCAGCATGGACGTGGAGGAAAGCATCCGCGCCAACCCGATCGACGGCGTGGTGCTGCTGATGGGCTGCGACAAGACCACCCCCGCGCTGATGATGGGCGCCGCCAGCGTGGACCTGCCCACCATCGGCGTCTCCGGCGGCCCGATGCTCTCGGGCAAGTGGCGCGGGCAGGAGCTCGGTTCGGGCACCGGTGTCTGGCAGATGAGCGAGCAGGTGCGCGCCGGCACGCTGAAGCTGCAGGAGTTCTTCGAGGCCGAGAGCTGCATGCACCGCAGCCACGGCCACTGCATGACGATGGGCACGGCCAGCACCATGGCCAGCATGGTCGAGTCGCTGGGCATCGGCCTGCCGGGCAACGCGGCGTACCCCGCGGTGGACGGGCGGCGCAACGTGCTGGCGCGCATGGCCGGGCGGCGCATCGTCGACATGGTGCATGAAGACCTGATCATGTCGAAGATCCTCACCCGCCAGGCGATCGAGAACGCGATCAAGGTCAACGCGGCGATCGGCGGCTCGACCAACCTGGTGATCCACCTGCTCGCGATCGCGGGGCGCATCGGCGTGGAACTCACCCTCGACGACTTCGACCGCCTGGCCGCCGACCTGCCCTGCCTGGTCAACCTGCAGCCCTCGGGACAGTACCTGATGGAGGACTTCTGCTACGCGGGCGGGCTGCCGGTGGTGATGAAGGAGATCGCGCAACACCTGCACCGGGACATCATCACCGCCAGCGGGCAGAGCCTCTGGGACAACGTCAAGGATGCCGAGAACTACAACCCGCAGGTGATCCAGCCCCTGTCGAAGCCGTTCAAGGACAAGGCCGGCATCTGCGTGCTGCGCGGCAACCTCGCGCCCAACGGCGCCATCATCAAGCCCAGCGCGGCCACGCCGGAGCTGCTGGTGCACAAGGGCCGTGCGGTCGTTTTCGAGAGCGCGGACGATCTGCACAAGCGCATCGACGACGAGGCGCTGGACATCGACGAGCACTGCATCATGGTGCTGAAGAACTGCGGCCCCAAGGGTTACCCCGGCATGGGCGAAGCCGGCAACATGCCGCTGCCGCCCAAGGTGCTGCGCAAGGGCATCACCGACATGGTCCGCATCAGCGATGCCCGCATGAGCGGCACTGCCTACGGCACGGTGGTGCTGCACACCGCGCCGGAGGCAGCCGCCGGCGGCCCGTTGGCGCTGGTGCAGGACGGCGACATCGTCGAGCTCGACGTTCCGAAGCGGCTGCTGCACCTGCATGTGAGCGACGAGGAGCTGGCGCGCCGCAAGGCGCAATGGACGGCGCCGAAGCCGCTGCTGGAGTCGGGCTATTGGAAGCTTTACGTCGACAATGTGTTGCAGGCCGACCAGGGGGCCGATTTCGGATTCCTGCGCGGCAAAAGGGGTTCTTTCGTTCCCAGAGACAATCACTGATGCATTTGATCGCCATCGACTGGGGCACCAGTTCCTTGCGCGGCGCATTGCTCGACGGCAAGGGGCACGTGCTCGAGGAGCGCAGCCATTCGCGCGGCATCCTCACGGTGCCGGCCGGGGGCTTCCCTGGGCTCTTCGAGGAACTGTTCGGCGACTGGATGCGCCTCACTGGCAGCTTCTGCCTGATCTCCGGCATGGCCGGCAGCAAGCAGGGCTGGGTCGAGGCGCCCTACTGCCCCTGCCCCTCGGGCCGGGTCGAGGTGGCCAATGCCATCGTCGAGATCGAGCCGGGCCGCATCGCGATCGTGCCCGGCCTCAGCGACGTGCACGATGGCGTGCCCGACGTGATGCGCGGCGAGGAGGTGCAGATCTTCGGCGCCATGTCGCTGGTGGGCCTGTCCGACGGCTTGTTCGTGCTGCCCGGCACGCACAGCAAGTGGGTCACCGTCAAGCGCGGCCGCGTGACGGGCTTCCGCACCTTCATGACGGGCGAGTTCTACGCCCTGCTGAGCCAGCATTCGATCCTGGCGCACACGCTGGACGCGCAGGCGCCGCTGGACGAGGTCGCCTTCCTGGAAGGCGTGACGCAGGCCGACAACGGCCAGGGCCTGCTGCACAACGCCTTCGGCGTGCGCACGCTGGGGCTCTTCGAGCGCATGCCGGCCGGGGAGCTGGCGAGCTACCTTTCCGGGCTGCTCATCGGCGAGGAGCTGCGCACCCAGTCCATCCACGGCGGCGACCTGGTGCTGATCGGCAGCCCCGCGCTGACCCAGCGCTACCAGCTCGCCCTGGAGGTTTCCGGCAACACCGCCCGCACGCTGGGTGCCGAGGCCACCTGGGCCGGGCTGCACGCCCTGTCGGCCATCCACATCGCGAACAAGGCAAGGTCATGACGCTTCCGAACGCCCAGTTCTCCATCGCCCTGCAGCAGCTGCCGCTGGTGGCCATCCTCCGCGGCCTGAACCCCGCCGAGGCGCAAGACATCGGCGATGCCATCATCGGCGCCGGCTTCCGGCTGCTCGAGGTGCCGCTCAACTCGCCCGAGCCGCTCAAGAGCATCGCACTGCTGCGCGAGCGCTTTCCCGGAGCGCTGGTGGGCGCGGGAACGGTGCTCGACGCGCAGCAGGTGCGCGAGGTGCATGCGGCCGGCGGCCAACTGATCGTGGCCCCCAACTTCGACCCCAAGGTGTTGGCGGAAGCGGCGCGCCTCGGCCTGGTGAGCCTGCCGGGCGTGATGACGCCGACCGAGGCTTTCGGCGCGCTCGCAGCCGGCGCCGCCGGCCTCAAGCTCTTCCCTGCCGAGCTTGCCTCGCCGGCGGTCGTCAAGGCGCTGCTCGCGGTGCTGCCGGCGGGCACGCCGGTGCTGCCCGTGGGCGGCATCACGCCGGCCGGCATGCAGGCCTGGCGCGAGGCCGGCGCGGCGGGTTTCGGCATCGGCTCGGCGCTCTACAAGCCGGGCAAGAGCGCAGCGGCGGTGCGCGAGGCGGCGATGGATTTCGTGGCGGCCTTCAACGGGAATTTGCGGACATGAGCGCCCGCCCGGCCGATCCGAAGCGGGCTCGCACCGCAGCCGAAGGCGAAGGTCTTCCAGTGCGCGCCGCGACGATGAGCGCCGAGGCCGAGTACGCCAGCCCGAGGATCCGCGCCCTGCGCGAAGACCTCGCACTGGCGCTGCGCGCCGCGGCGCACCACGGTCTGTCCGAAGGCGTGTGCAACCATTTCAGCGTGGCCTTGCCGGGCGCGCAGGACCGCTACCTGATCAACCCGCGCGGGCTGCACTGGAGCGAGATCGGCCCCGAGGACATCGTGCTGATCGACGTGCACGGCGAAGTGCTGGCAGGGCGTCACCGCGTCGAGCCCACCGCCCTCTTCATTCACGGCGCGGTGCACCGCGTCACCGGTCGTGCCGTGGTGCTGCACGGCCACATGCCGTACGCGACCGCGCTCACGCTGACCACCGATCGGGCACTCGACCCGACGCTGAGCCAGAACGCGATGCGCTTCATGGATCGCATCGCCGTCGATGCGACCTACAACGGCCTGGCGCTGGACGACCGCGAGGGCGAGCGCATCGCCCACGCCATGGCGGGCAAGGACATCGCCTTCCTGGCCAACCACGGCGTGATCGTGGCGGGCGCGAACATCGCGCATGCCTACGACGACCTCTACTACCTGGAGCGCGCCTGCCTGCACCAGGTGATCGCCCAGTCCACCGGCCGGCCGCTGGCGCCGGTCGATGCGAAGCTGGCAGCGCAGGTCGCGGCGCAGATCCAGGGCGAGCGCGAGCAGTCGGACCTGTTCTTCGAAGCGCTGCGCAGGCTGCTGCCGGCGCCGCGCCCTTTGCTTCAGCGCGGCGCCGCGTAAGCCGGCGGCGCCGCGACGAAGCCCTGCTTGACCTGACGCGCCGTCGCGTCCGCCAGCACCTCCGGCTCGCCGGCCTCCACTGCGGCCAACGTCTGCTTCGCCACATCGTCCGGAGAGGTCTTGTCCCCCGGCACATGGCTCGCCATGTCGGTGTCCATGTAGCCCACATGCACGCTGGTGACCTGCGTGCCCTGCGCAGCGAGTTCATTGCGCAGGCCGTTGCTCAGCGACCAGGCGGCCGACTTCGAGGCGCTGTAGGTCGCCACGCCGGGAAAGGTGATCCAGCTCAGCGCCGACAGCACGTTGACGATCGCGCCGCCGCCGTTCTTCGCCAGCACCGGCGCGAAGGCGCGGCTCACGGCCCAGAGACCGAAGAAGTTGGTGTCGAGCTCGGCACGCGCCGCCTCCACCGCATCGGGTGCCAGCAGCCCCGAGCCGCGCGAGATGCCGGCGTTGTTGATGAGCAGCGTCACGTCGCCGCAGGCCTGGGCTGCGGCCTCGATCTGCGCGGGGCGCGTGACGTCGAGCGCAACCGGCACCACGCCTTCGAGCGTGACGGATTTCGGGTCGCGCGCGGCCGCGTAGACCTTCTTCGCGCCGGCCGCGAGGGCGGCCCGTGCATAGGCCAGGCCCAGCCCGCGGTTGGCGCCGGTGATGAAGACGACAGCGTTCTTGATCTGCATGAGGGGACTCCAAAAAAACGAGAGAGACAGGAAAACGGAACCTGAAGGAGATCAGGAGGCACCGACGCGCCGCAGCAGCCCCGCCGTGCTGCGCGGCCAGCCCACCGGCCCGAACCAGGAGCCGCCTGCAATGGCGCCGGCAATGACGGCCCCGTACACCACGAGCGCCGCGGCCTGTGCCACGAACACGTGCACCAGTTCGCCACTCCAGCGCAGCGCGAGCCAGCCGCCGAGCGCGGCCACCGCCAGACGCGCCAGGTTGCCCAGCACCGGCCACAAGAGCCGGCCCGCGCCCTGCGAGGCGAAGTACAGCACCAGGCCCGTACCGAAGAAGCCGTAGAAGGGGCCCACGGCGCGCAGGTACTGCGTGCCCGCTTCGAGCATGGCGGGGTCGTTGCCGAAGAGCATCAGCCAGGGCCGCGGAAACCATGCGGCTGCCAGGCCCACGGCCTCGGCCATCACGAAGGCCATGGCCACGCCGACCCATGTCGCCTTCAGCGCGCGCTCGCGCTGGCCGGCGCCGATGCAGGTGCCGACCATCGCCAGCAGCGGCGCACCGAAGCCGAACACCAGCGGCACCAGCAGGTATTCCAGGCGCGAGGCGGTGCCGTAGCCGGCGATCGCGCCGGCGCCGAACCGGCCCGCGAGCGCCGTGGCGACGGCGATGGAGAGATTGACGCAGAGGGTGGCGATGGAGGAGATCAAGCCCACGCGCAGGATGTCGCGGAACAGCGGCCAGCGCAGGCGCACGCCTGCCAACGAGAGCTTCAGGTAGCTGGCGTCCGAGCGCAGGTAGGCCAGCAACGCCAGGGTGCCCACCAGGTAGTACAGCAGCAGCGCGATCGCGCCGCCCGCGATGCCGAGCGCGGGGATCGGTCCCCAGCCGAAGATCAACAGCGGCGACACCGGGACGAGGAAGACCACGCCGCCGACCGTCACCTTGGCCGGCACCGCCATGTTGCCGGTGCCGCGGATCACCGCCGCCAGTGAGTTGAACAGCCACACCAGCACCGCGCCGGCGAATACCCAGTGCGAATAGGTCAGCGCCGCTTCGAGCGAAGCGCCCTCGCCGCCCATGCGCGCATAGAGCGTGCGCCCGCCGACGAGCAGAACCGCACTGAAGGCCAGGCCGAAGCCCAGCGCCACCACCATGGCATGCAGCACCAGCGCATGGGCATCCGCGCGGCGCTGGGCGCCGAGGGCGCGCGCGATCGCCGAGGCGATGCCGCCGCCGACGGCGCCGGCGGAGGTCATCTGCATCAGCATGACGATCGGGAACACCAGCGCCATGCCGGCGAGCGCATCGGTGCCCAGCTTGCCGACGAAGTAGGTTTCGATCAGGCCGACGGCGGCCTGCGCGATCATCACCAGCACGTTGGGTGCGGCCAGGCGCAGCAGGGTGCGGGCGATCGGCGCCTCCAGCAGGAGGCGCGTGCGGGGATCGGTGCTCATTGCCCGGATCGGATCACGCCGCCGCCTTGGCAGCGCGCGACGGCAGGTGCGCCTCGCGGATCGGCAGGTTGACCAGCGCGGCGCCGGTGGCCAGCAGGATGTCGATGTACCAGACCCAGTCGTAGCTGCCGGTGGCCTGGAAGATGGCGCCGCCGAGGTAGGCGCCGAGGAAGCCGCCGATCTGGTGGGCCAGCATCACGATGCCGAACAGCATCGCCATGTTGGCCGGGCCGAACATCTTGGCCACCAGGCCCGCGGTCGGCGGCACGGTCGAGAGGAAGGTCACGCCCATCACGGCGGCGAAGAGCAGCATCACCAGCGTGGTCTTGGGCGCCAGCAGGAAGACGAGCACCGCCAGGCCGCGCGTCGCATAGAGCAGCGCCAGCAGCGACTTCATGCGCCAGCGCCCGACGGCCCAGCCCATGGCGAGGCTGCCGACGATGTTGAACAGGCCGATCATCGCGAGCGACCAGCCGCCCACCTCGGGTGGCAGGCCGCAGGCCGCCACCACACCCGGCAGGTGGGTCGCGAGGAACGCGACGTGGAAGCCGCAAACGAAGAAGCCCAGGCTCAGCAGGCGGAAGCCCGGCAGCGCCAGTGCCTGCCCGATGGCTTCGCGCGCGCTCAGCCGCTTGGCGCCCGAGGCCGCCGCGAGCGCGTTGGAATTGCCCTTGAGCACGAAGATCGCCGGCAGCGCCAGCAGGATGAGGAAGCCCAGCACCTGCATCGCATTGGCCCAGCCGTAGGCCGCGGTGAGGCCGATGGCGATCGGCGCCATCGCGAACTGGCCGAAGGAACCGCCCGCGTTCACGATGCCGGTGGCCAGCCCGCGCTGCGCCGGCGACACGAGGCGCGTGGTCGCGCCCAGCAGCACCGAGGGGCCGGCCATGCCGGCGCCGCCCGCGGCCAGCACGCCGATCGCGAAGATGAGACCGGCGGTGGTGGTCATGAGCGGCGTGATGATGGTGCCCAGCGCCACCAGCAGCACGCCGATGAAGATGACGCGGCCGGTGCCGATGCGGTCGGCCACCGCGCCCGCGAAGGGCTGGGTCAGGCCCCACCAGAGCTGGCCGAAGGCGAAGGCCAGGCTGATGCTGGCGACGCCCAGGCCGGTGGAGGTGTTCACCGCCGACAGGAACAGTCCCATGGTCTGGCGCACGCCCATGGTGAGCGCGAAGGTGCCGGCAGTGGCCAGCAGCACCAGCCAGAGCGCCTGGTAGCGCATGGCGGGGCTGCCCGCGATCGCGGCAGGCGTAGGATTGGAATCACTCATCGTTGCTCTCCTGGTCTTCGAATCCGGCGCGTTGCAACAGCGCGATGCTGTCGTCGATCAGCTGGTGCAGTGCCAGGACGCGCTCGGTGCCCAGCATCGCGTTGAGCTCCATCTGCGCGGCGCGCCACAGGCGCTGGGCTTCGGCCCGCTTGGCGCGGCCCTCCGCGGTGATGGCGATCAGGCGGCTGCGCGCGTCGGGCCCTTCGCTCTGGGTCAGCCAGCCGGCGGCCAGCATGGGCTTGAGGTTGCGCGTCAGCGTGGAGGCGTCGACGTTCATCGCCCGCGCCAGGTCGACCGGCCGCAGCGGGCCCAGGGTCAGCACATTCGAGAGCAGCGAGTACTGCGTGGTCTTGAGGCCGGCCGCGGCCACGTGTGCGTCATAGTGCCGCGACACCATGCGGTTGAGGCGGCGCAGCCTGAAGTTGGTACAGCCCTGCGGCTTTGCGATAGCATCCATGGTCGACGATTGTAGCTACAACCGTTGCATACGCAACCTTTATGTTGGAGAAAGACCTTGACGCCGAACACCGTACTCGAGACCTGGCTTGCCGAAGAAAGCGAGGTCATCGCCCGCCTGGAGGCCGGCCCCGGCCCCGGCCTGGCCAGGCCCGAGCAGGTCGAAGGCCTGACCGGGCTCGAGCTCATGCAGGCCATGCTGCGCGGCGACATCCCCTATGCCGCGATCGCCAAGACGCTGGACTTCACGATCCTCTCCGTCAGCCCCGGCGTCGCGGTGTTTCAGGGCACGCCGCTGCCGCGGCACCTGAACCCGCTGGGCACGGTCCATGGCGGCTGGGTCGCCACCCTGCTCGACTCCGCGCTGGGTTGCTCGGTGCACACCATGATGCCGCCGGGCCGCGCCTACACCACGGCCGAGCTGAGCGTGAATTACGTCAGGGGCGTCACGCCCAAGGTGCCGCGGGTGCGTGCCGAAGGCAAGGTGATCCATTGCGGGCGCCAGCTCGCGACCGCAGAGGCGCGGCTGCTCGGGCCCGATGGCACGCTGTACGCGCATGCGACCACCACCTGCCTGGTTTTCGAGGCGCGGCCCTGAAGGCGCCGAAAGCGCGCTCATGCCGCGAGAGGCAGGATCTCCTCCACCTCCGCCGGCCCGGAAATCTTGCGGGCGTTGCCGTGAATGAAGAGCTCTCGCATGCTGGTGCGCGCGATCATCCCGAATTGGCTTGGATCGACACCGACGTCACGCAGCGTCGAGGGCAGCCCCAGCGCCTTCACGAGTTCGGCGAAGGCCTCGGCCGCCGGCAGCCCAGGCCGGCCCAGTGCCTGCGCGAGCTGGCGCTGCCGTGCCGCAGTCGCGGGCTCCGACCAACGCAGGATCGCCGGCATCATCACCGGCGTGCAGAAGTAGTGCGGCACGCCGCAGCTGCCGCCCAGCACATGGCCGATGGCGTGGCTCGGGCCCATCATCACGCCGCCCTTCGGACCGCGGCTGGACAGGCCGTAGGAACAGAGCCAGCTCGCCACCTGGCATTCGGCGCGGGCTGAAAGGCTGGCGGGCTCGGCCCGCCACGCCGTCAGCGCACGCGCCATGCGCGCGATGCCGTCGAGCACCACGGCATCGGCCAGCGGCGTGGGCGTGGTGGACAGCAGCGCCTCGATGGCGTGGTCGAGCGCGCGCGTGGCCGAGCCCAGCCACAGCGACTCGGGCGTGTGCAGCGTCAAGGCCGGATCGAGCACGACGGTGCGCGGCATCATGAGCGGGTGGAAGAAGGTCTGCTTCAGCTTGCGGCGCTCGTCGGTCACCAGGCAGCCGCCGTTGAACTCGCCGCCGTTGAGCGTGCTGGGCACCGCGATCATGCGCAGCGTCGGACCCTCGAACACCGGCCGCACGGGCTTGCCATCGTCGCCCAGCTTCACCTCGAAGCGCTCGAGCGCCTCCAGGTGCTCGTCGACCATGCCGTGGCGCATGCACAGCAGCACCATCTTCGAAGCATCGATGACGGAGCCGCCGCCGACCGCCACCACCAGGTCGGCCTCCGCCGCCAGGGCCGCGGCTGTGGCACGCGCGACGCCGCTGCGGGTCGTGTGCTGCGGGATGCCGTCGAAGGTGGCTGCATGCCGCTCGCCCAGCGCCTCCTCGATGGCACGGATGACGCCGGTCTGCGTGCGCAGCGTGCGGCTCGCGACGATGAAGACGCGGCGGCTGCCCAGCCGCGTGGCCTCGGCCGCGATGACGGCGGCGGCGGGCTGGCCGAAGACGACGCGCTCGATCGATGCGAAGTTGTGGGCGCCGGTGGCGGCCAGTCGTTCCATGGTCTGTCTCCTGCATCAGCACCGCATTGGTTTTGCAGTGCAGTTCATAATTCTGCGATTGTGAGACGCAGCGGCGAGGCTTCCTAGCTCCGAAGGCGTTGCGGCGCCCAACTCCAAACCGCTGTGCAGAACGCAGGAGCCCTTCATGAAGCATTTCCCCGTGTCCTCGAAACCGGGCCCGGACGACGCCCGCGAAGACCGCCATTTCGTCACTGCCCTGGCGCGCGGCCTCGACGTGCTGCGCTGCTTCAAGTCCGGCGAGGAGCGCCTGGGCAACCAGGAGCTCGCAGAGCGCTGCAAGCTGCCCAAGTCCACCGTCACGCGCCTGACCTACACGCTGACCCGGCTCGGCTACCTGCATCACATCGAGGAGTCGGGCCGCTACCGGCTCGGCATGGCGACGCTGACGCTCGGCGGCACCACGCTGGCGCGCCTGGACGTCAAGGAGATGAGCCGGCCGCTGATGCAGCAGTTGGCCATCGACACGGGGACACTGGTCTCGCTCGGCCTGCGCGACGAGATGTCGATGCTCTACATCGAGAACTGCCGCGGCCATTCCATCGTCACGCTGCGGCTGGACATCGGCGCACGCATTCCGCTGGCCACCACCGCGATGGGCCGCGCCTACCTCGCGGCCGCGCCCGAGAACGTGCGGCTCGCCCTGGAGGAACGCATCCAGGCGCTCGACCCGATCGCCTGGCCGCGCATCGAGAAGGGCATTCGCCAGGCCTGCGCCGACCTGGCCGAGAGCGGCTGCGTCGGCTCCTTCGGCGAGTGGCAGAAGGAGATCAACGGCATCGCCGTGCCCTTCCAGCCGGGCGGCGGGCTGCCGTTGATGGTGATCAATGCGGCGGCCCCGGCGCAGTCGATGTCGCGCGACACGCTGCTGAGCGAAGTGCGGCCCAGGCTGATCGCGACGGTGCGCGAGATCGAGCAGGGCCTCGGCGCGCGGCGATGACGGGGCGAATGCGGTGCCGGAACGCAGCGACGCGAAGCGTGCGCGGAACTACTTCTCGCGCACGAAGCCGATGGCGTCCAGCATCTGCTTCTCTCGCTGCGTCGACTCGGCCGCGAACTGCTGGTAGCGCGCCGAGCTCATGTAGACGGGCTCCATGTAGTACTGCGCCAGCGCGTTGCGAAAGCCCGGCTGCTCCATCGCCTGCTTGAAGGCGTCGTGCAGCTTCGCCACCACGGCCGGCGGCGTGTTCTTCGGCGCCGCCAGGCCCCAGGCCGCGGAAGGCGGCGGGATGTCGATCCCGGCTTCCTTCAAGGTTGGCACGTCCGGGAAGCGGCTCATGCGCTTCTCGCCGAACGTGACGAGGAGACGCAGCTTGCCGCTTTCCACGTAGGGGCCCCAGCCCGAGGTCTCGGCTGCGGACATCACATGCGCACCCACCACCGCCTGCAGCGACTCCGACGTGCCCTTGAAAGGCACGTGGCTCAGCTGGATGTTCTTGATGCGCGCGAGCTGCTCCATCGCCAGGTGCTGCGCGAGGTAGGCGCCGGGGGTGGCATAGGTCAGCTCGCCGGGATGCGCCTTCGCGTAGGCCACGTAGTCGTCGATGTTCTTGATGGGCGAGGCCGCCGGCACCACGATTCCGTAGACGAAGGAGGTCAGGCCGATCACGTAGCGCAGGTCGCTGGCCGGGCTCCAGTTCATGGTGCCGGTGTAGGGCAGGCGGAACAGGTTGGCGGGGATGACGCCGATCGTGTAGCCATCGGGCTGCGCACTTTGCAGCAGCTGCGCCGGCATCAGCCCCGCCGCGCCGGGCTTGTTCTCGATCACGACCGGCTGCTTGAGGATCTTCGAGACATCCTCGGCCAGCACGCGCATCGGCGAATCGGTCGAGCCGCCCGGCGGGAAGCCGAGCATGATCTTGATGGGCCTCGCGGGGAAGTTCCCCGCATCCTGCGCCCACGCGGTCGCAGCCGGGCCGCCGAGCGCGCACAGGGCTGCCATGGCGGCGCCCGCCAGAAATTTGGTGTTCATGCTTGTCCTTTGCGTCCGGATGTCCGGGGCTGGGTTGCCTCAGGCCTGGCTTGCGCCTTGGCGCACGATCTCTTCCTCGACCTCGCGCAGGCGGTCCTTGCCGAAGAAGATCTCGCTGCCGACGAAGAAGGTCGGCGAGCCGAAAGCGCCGCGCTCGAAAGCGGCCTGGGTGTTGGCCATCAGGCGGGCCTTCACCTCCGGGTCCTGCGTGCCTTCGTAGAGCCGCTGGCCATCGAGCCCTGCTTCGTCGAGCGTTTGCACGATGACCGCGGGGTCTTCCATGTTGCGGCCCTGTTCCCACATGGCCACGAAGACTGCCTCGACGTAGCGCTCGAAGCAGCCCTGCTTCTGCGCCGCCACCGCGCCGCGCATGATCTGCAGGGTGTTGGCCGGCCAGAAGGGGTTGTGGCGATAGCGATCGAGATGGTGCTTCGCGACGAAGCGCCGAACCTCCAGCTGGTCGTAGGCGCGCTTGTTCGGAATGCCCGCGAAGGCCTCGGCCGGCGAGCGGTTGCCGCTGAGCTTGAAGATCCCGCCGAGCAGGATGGGCAGGTACTCGAAGGCCACGCCGGTGCGTGCCTCGATGGCCGGGATGACGCGGTGGCACATGTAGGCATTGGGGCTGCCGAAATCGAACAGGAACTGGACGGGCACTGTCATGGCGCTGCTCCGGGTTCTTTCACCAGCTTTCCAGCCAGGGACGCAGCTCGGTCTCGTGCGTCCAGGCGTTGCGCGGCTGCATGTGGATCTGCCAGTAGGCATCGGCGATGCTGTCGGGCTGCAGGATGCCGTCCCGCTCCTTCAGCGAGTAGCGCTCCGGGAAGGTGGTGCGGATGAACTCGGTATCGATGGCGCCGTCGATCACCGGATGCGCGACGTGAATGCCCTTCGGCCACAGCTCGCGCGCCATGCTCTGGGCCAGCGCGCGCAGCGCATGCTTGGCGCCGGCGAAGGCCGCATAGCCGTCGCGCCCGCGCAGGCTGGCGGTTGCGCCGGTGAAGATGATGGTGCCGCGGCCGCGCGGCAGCATGGCCTTGGCGACCTCGCGCCCCATCAGGAAGCCGCCGAAGCAGGCCATCTCCCACACCTTGTGGTAGACCCGGGCGGTGGTCTCCGTGATGCCGAAGCGCACGTTGGCGCCGATGTTGAAGACCGCCACCTCGATCGGCGCGATCTCGCGCTCGATCTGCTCGACCAGGGCGACCATCTCCTCCTCCTTGCGCGCATCGCTGCCGAAGCCGTGCGCCTGGCCGCCCTCGGCCTTGATCTGGTCGACCAGCGGCTGCAGCTTGTCGGCCTGCCGCCGGGTCACGCAGGCGATGTAGCCCTCGCGTGCGAAACGGCGCGCGATGGCGCCGCCGGTGGCGTCGCCGGCGCCGATGACGAGGATGGCTTTCTTGTCGCTCATGGTTCAGTCTCCTTGGGTGATGTCCGGATGATGCGATCAGGCGCTCGACTGCGCCAGGGCGCCGCGGTACTCGCGCGTCATGCGCCGGACCAGCTCTGCCGTGGGCAGCACTTCGTCGATGTTGCCCACGCCCTGCCCTGCGCCCCAGACGTCCTTCCAGGGCTTGATGCGCGTGGTGCCGAAGTTCATCGAGGACTTGTCTGCCGTCGGCAGCTGCGCCGGGTCCAGCCCGGCGGCCGCGATGCTGCGCGTCAGGTAGTTGCCGTGCACGCCGGTGAAGAGCGGCGTGTAGGTCACCTCGGCCGCGGCGCTGTCGACGATCATCTGCTTGTAGGCTTCCTGCGCATTGGCCTCGGGCGTGGCGATGAAGCGCGTGCCGACATAAGCCAGGTCGGCGCCCATCGCCAGCGCCGCGGCCACGTGCGCGCCCGAGGTGATCGACCCCGACAGCGCGATCGGCCCGTCGAAGAAGCGCCGCACCTCGGCCACCAGCGCGAAGGGGCTCATGGTGCCGGCATGGCCGCCGGCCCCCGCGCACACCAGGATCAGGCCGTCGACGCCGGCGGCCAGTGCCTTCTGCGCATGCTTGACGTTGGTGACGTCGTGGAAGACCAGGCCGCCATAGGCATGCACCGGCGCCACGTAGTCGGTCGGCGCCGACAGGCTGGTGATGATGATCGGCACGCGATGCTTGACGCAGAGCGCCATGTCGTGGTCCAGCCGGTCGTTGGACGGATGGATGATCTGGTTGACCGCGAAGGGCGCGATGCGGCGCGACGGCTCGGCCTCGCGGGCCGCGTCCAGCGTCGCCGTGATGTGCGCGAGCCATTCGTCGAGCAGTTCCTTCGGTCGCGCATTCAGCGCCGGGAACGAGCCCACCACGCCCGCCAGGCACTGGGCCAGCACGAGCTCGGGGTTGGAGATGATGAACAGCGGCGAGCCGATCAGCGGCAGCGAGAGCTTGTCCTTGAGCAGTGCGGGCAGGGCCATGCGGCGTCCTTGGTTCAGAGGGGGGTGCGGCCTTGCAGGGCCAGGGTCTTCAATTCGCTCTTGAGGATCTTGCCGGTGGGTGCGGCCGGCAGCTGCGCGAGGAAGCGGATCTCGCTCGGCACCTTGTAGGGCGACAGCCGCTCGCGCAAGTACTCGCGCATCGCCTCTTCGCCCGGCTGCGCATCGGACACGAGCTCGACGAAGGCGACCACCTCCTCGTTGTGTTCGACGGTGCGGCCCACTACCGCAGACTGCACCACCGCAGGATGGCTATTGAGCGCCTGCTCGACTTCCACCGGATAGACGTTGAAGCCCGAACGGATGATCAGCTCCTTGCTGCGGCCCACGATGTGCAGGGCCCCGTCGGCATCGCGGCGCGCCATGTCGCCGGTGTTGAACCAGCCCTCTTCGTTCACCACCTCGCGCGTCAGCGCCTCGTTGCGGTAGTAGCCCTTCATGAGGTTGGGGCCGCGCACCCACAGCTCGCCGACCCCGCCGGCGGCCGGCTCGGCGCCGGCACCCGCGTCCACGATGCGCGTCTGCACGCCGGGCAGCGGAAAGCCGACCGTGCAATCGCGGCGCGGGGCCTCGATGCGGGTCTGCGCCACCGTGGGCGCGGTCTCGGTCAAGCCGTAGCCGTTGTGCAGCGGCTGCCCGAGCGCAACCTCGACGGCGGCCTTCAGGCTGGGCGTCAGCGGCGAGCCGACCACGCATGCGAAGCGCAAGGCCGGCGCCTGCAGCGCCTGCCCCTGCTCGCGCGCCCAGTCCAGCAGCTTGGCGAACATCGCCGGCACGCCGACGAAGGCCGTCACGCCCTGCTGCGCCAGCGCCTGCGCCAGGGCGGCCGGCGAGAAGCGCGGCTCCAGCTGCAGCGCCGCACCGCTCGCGATGCAGCCGAGGAACTGGGTCGAGAGGCCCACCACGTGGGCCATCGGCAGCACGCCGTAGATCAGGTCGCCCGGGCCCAGGCCGCGGATGTCGCGTGCGCTGGCAGCGGCAAACATCAGGTTGGCGTGGGTGAGCATCACACCCTTGGGCGCACCCGAGGTGCCGGAGGTGTAGATCATCGACGCCACCTGGTCCCGCGCCTCGGGCGAGCAAGGCTCCGGCTGCACCTCGCGGGCCAGCGCGCCGACCCACAGCGTCCCGATCTCGCCCCAGCTCTGCGCCAGCGCGCCGTGACGCTGCGCGTGCTTCTGCGCGTCGGCCGACACATGGCAGGTGTAGATCACGCGACGGGCGCCCGAGTGCGCGATGAAGGTGTCGATCTCGCGTTCGGACAGCCGCGCGTTGACCACGATCGACCACGCGTCCAGGCGGCTGAGGGCCAGCACCAGCACGCCGATGGCGGCGCAGTTCTCGCCCACCACCAGCACGCGGTCGCCGGCGCGCACCTGCAAATCCGCCAACTGGCGCGCCGCCGATTCCGAGGCCTCTTTCAACGCGAGGTAGCTGAGCGCGAGCCCGGGGTCCTGCAGCGCCAGCGCGTGGGGCTGGGTGTGCACCCAGCTGTCCAGCAGTTGGTGAATGCGCGTCGGCGCCGCAGCGGGGCCGCTTGAGAAGCTCGTCATGTCTCCATCCTGTGTGTCGCCGGGTCGTCGGCTTTTGCAGAATGTTATTCCGCTTAGCAGTTTTGGGGACTCGAAATACGGGTGCGGCGAAATGCCGGAACTGCACAGCGGAACGACGGGGGCCGAGCCAAGCCCCATGGGCTTTTCGGGAAAAGGTCTTCGAGCCTCGCAAGAATCGCGCTTCCCACTCTTCGAAACACGGAAGCGAACGATGTCCCGACCCGCACTCACCCTCGTCAGCCACCTGCTGTGCCCCTACGTCCAGCGCGCCGCCATCGTCCTTCGCGAGAAGGGCGTCCCCTTCGAGCGCATCGTGATCGACCTGGCGAACAAGCCCGACTGGTTCGTGAAGATCTCGCCGCTCGGCAAGGTCCCGCTGCTGCGCGTGCCGCGCCCCGGGGGCGGCGAGAGCATCCTGTTCGAGAGCAACGTCATCTGCGAGTACATCGAGGAAACGCAGCCCGGCCCCCGTCTGCATCCCGAGGACCCGCTGGAACGCGCCGAGCACCGCGCCTGGATGGAGTTCGGCTCCGCGACGCTCGCGGACCTGTGGGGCTACGAGACCACCCGCGAGCCCGAGATCTTCGAGCAGAAGCGCCAGGCGCTGGCCGCCAAGTTCGCGCGCGTCGAGGCCGCCCTGGGCGCGGGCCCCTTCTTCGCGGGCGAGCGCTTCAGCCTGGTCGATGCCGTGTTCGCGCCGGTGTTCCGCTACTTCGAGCTCTTCGACGAACTGCACGACTCGCATGTCTTCGACACCTGCCCCAAGGTGCGGGCCTGGCAGCGGGCGCTGCGGGAGCGTCCCAGCGTGCGCGACGCGGTGGCACCGGAGTACCGACAGCAGCTGCATGCCTTCCTGGAGAAGCACGAAGCGCATCTGCTGACACTCGCGGGCCGGAACTGAACCGACAATCCTCGGCCCCGACAACTTTCCTCACCACGACATGCGATTCCTCCACACCATGCTGCGCGTCGGCGACCTGCAGCGCTCCATCGACTTCTACACGCGTGTGCTCGGGATGCAGCTGCTGCGCACCTCCGAGAACCCTGAGTACAAGTACAGCCTGGCCTTCGTCGGCTACGAGGGCAACCCGGCGCAGGCCGAGATCGAGCTGACCTACAACTGGGGCACCGACAAGTACGAGATGGGCACGGCCTACGGCCACATCGCGTTGGGCGTGCCCGACGCCTACGCGGCCTGCGAAAAGATCAAGGCCGCGGGCGGCAACGTGACGCGCGAGCCCGGGCCGGTGAAGGGCGGCACCACGGTGATCGCGTTCGTCACGGACCCCGATGGCTACAAGATCGAATTGATCCAGCGCGCCAGCGAGGCCGGTGGCGCAGGGCTGCGCTGATCGGCGGAGCCTTCTTCAGCAGCCCAGCAGATCCGCCAGCGCCCCGATGTCGCGCGCGTGCAGCGTGTTGTCCGCGCGCGGCGAGACATCCTTGGGCCGATCCGGCCCGAACTCCAACGGCCGCTCGATATAACCGGTGCGCAGCCCGCAAGTGCGCGCCGCAGCCAGGTCGTCGTGGTGCGCGGCCGCCAGCATGACCTGGCTGGGCGTCACATCGAACACCGCGGCCACGCCGAGGTAGGTGCGCGGGTCGGGCTTGTAGGCCTTGAAGACCTCGGCCGACAGCACGCAGTCCCAGGGCAGGCCCGCGTTCTTGGCCATCTCCGTCAACAGGCCGATGTTGCCGTTGGACAGCGTGCAGATGATGTACTGGCGCTTGAGCCGTGCCAGGCCTTCGACCGCATCGGACCAGGCCGGCAGGCGGTGCCAGGCCCTGTTGAGCTCGCGCTTGCGCGCCGCTTCGAGTCCCTCGATGCCGAAGTCGCGCAGCACGCCTTCGAGGATGCCCATGTGCAATTCGTCCAGCAGCGTGAAGCCGCCCTCGCCCGCGGCCAGCCGCTCCATCACGCTCTTCATCGCGGGCTGGTAGCCAGCCCGCCAGGCCAGCGCGAACGCGCCGCCGTCGATGCCCGGCAGCAGGCGCTCGGCCTCGGCCGCGATGCCGCCGTACCAGTCGACCACTGTGCCGAAGACGTCGAAGGCAATGACCTTCAGCTCGCCCGAATCGAAGTCGCCGTTCATTGCGTCAACCCCCGACGAGACAGTACTCAGCGCGCCAACTGGCTGGCCTCGCGCGCCAGGGCCTCGATGCGCCCCCAGTCACCCGCGGCGATGGCCTCGGTCGGCACGATCCACGAGCCCCCCACGCAGGCCACGTTGGCGAGCGACAGGAACTCGTGCGCATTGGCCGCGGTGACGCCGCCCGTGGGACAGAACTTCACGTCGCCGAAGGGCCCCTGCCAGGCCTTGAGCATGGCCACGCCGCCCGCCTGCACGGCCGGGAAGAACTTGAGCTCGGTGAAGCCGTCCTCCTGCGCCAGCATGATTTCGCTGCCGGTCGCCACGCCTGGCAGGAGCGGCAGGCCGAGGTCGTGGCAGGCCTTGCCGACCGCGCGGGTGTAGCCCGGGCTCACGCCGAACCTGGCGCCGGCCAGTGCGGAGGCCTGCGCATCGGCGGCGCTGCGGATGGTGCCGGCGCCAGGCACGGCATCGGGCACCTCCTTGGCGATGAGCTCGATGCATTCGAGCGCCTCGCGCGTGCGCAGGGTCACCTCGAGCATGCGGATGCCGCCGGCCACCAGCGCGCGCGCCAGCGGCACCGCGTCCTTGACGTCGTGCAGCACGATCACGGGAATCACGGGCGCATCGCGCATCACCTCGATGGCGGCGAGGGTCTTGGTTTCTACAGCCATGTGCAGGCTCCTTCTTCGGCGGTCAAAGCATTCCGGCGCATGCCGGCGAACAGCTCGCGGCCGAGTCCGTGGCCGTTCTCGCTGCGTTGAACATCGGGCATGGTTGCGGTTTCTCTCTCGGCCCACTCGTCGGCGGGCAGCAGCACCGCGAGCGTGCCGGCGACGGAATCGAGGCGGATCAGGTCGCCGTCGCGCACCTTGGCCAAGGGCCCGCCGGCCGCCGCCTCGGGCGACACGTGGATCGCGGCAGGCACCTTGCCCGAGGCGCCGCTCATGCGGCCGTCGGTCACCAGCGCCACGCGGAAGCCCTTGCCCTGCAGCACCGACAGCGGCGGCGTGAGCTTGTGCAGCTCGGGCATGCCGTTGGCCTGCGGGCCCTGCCAGCGCACCACGCAGACGACGTCGCGCTCCAGCTCGCCGGCATTGAAGGCCTGTTGCAGCGCGCCCTGCGAGTCGAAGACGCGCGCCGGGGCCTCGATCACGTGCCGGTCGTCCGGCACCGAGGACACCTTGATCACGCTGCGGCCCAGGTTGCCGCTCAGCAGCTTCAGCCCACCGGTGGCGCTGAAAGGCGCCGAGGCCGGGCGTGCCACGGCCTCGTTCTTGGAGGGTGCGGCGGGATGCCACCGGAGTACGTGTTCCTCCGAAGGCGCGCCGGCCAGGGTCGGGATGTTCGCGTACTCGCGCAGCCCGCCGGCACGCACCGTGCGCACGTCGGCATGCATCAACCCGGCGTCGAGCAGTTCGCCGATCACGAAGCCCGGACCGCCCGCGGCCTGGAACTCGTTGACGTCGGCGCTGCCGTTCGGGTACACGCGCGTGAGCAGCGGCACCACCTCGGAGAGCTCGGAGAAATCGTTCCAGTCGATCAGGATGCCCGCGGCTCGCGCGACGGCGACCCAGTGGATCAGGTGGTTGGTCGAGCCGCCGGTCGCGAGCAGCGCGGCCATGGCATTGACGATGCAGCGCTCGTCGACCATCTCGCCGATCGGCGGCATGGCGTAGGTCTCCTGCGCCGCACGCCCGAGCACCGTGCGCACCGCCTCGCGCGTGAGCGCCTCGCGCATCGCATCGCCGGGTTGGATGAAGGCGGTGCCCGGCACGTGCAGGCCCATGGCCTCCAGCAGCATCTGGTTGCTGTTGGCGGTGCCGTAGAAGGTGCAGGTGCCCTGCGTGTGATACGCCTGCATCTCTGCATCGAGCAGCCCCTGGCGGCCCACCAGTCCTTGCGCGGCCTGCTCGCGCACCTTGGACTTGGCGCTGTTCGAGAGGCCCGAGGGCATGGGCCCCGCGGGCACGAAGACGGTGGGCAGGTGCCCGAAATGCAGCGCGCCGATCAAGAGGCCCGGAACGATCTTGTCGCACACGCCGAGCAGCAGCGCCGCATCGAACATGTCGTGCGTCAGCGCCACCGCCGTACCCATCGCGATCACGTCGCGGCTGAACAGGCTCAGCTCCATGCCGGGCGTGCCCTGGGTGACGCCATCGCACATCGCGGGCACGCCGCCCGCCACCTGCGCGGTGGCACCGAGGCGGCGCGCCTCGTGCTTCACGATGTCGGGGTAGCCCTGGTACGGGGCATGCGCCGAGAGCATGTCGTTGTAGGCGGTGACGATGCCGATGTTGGGGGCGCGCTCGCTCACCACTTTCAGCTTGTCGTTGGCCGGGATGCCGGCCACCGCATGCGCCACGTTGGCGCAGCCCATGCGGTCGGAGCCGCGGTCGCGCCGGCGGAGCTCCGTGAGGCGTTGAAGGTAGGCGCTTCGCAGGTCACGGCTGCGCGCTCGGATGCGCTCGGTGACATCGCGGACGGTGGGGTGTGGGATGATGGTCATGTCGCTCTGCCGGAGGCCGCGGCGGACGCGCGGCGGGAGGCGACATGGTAACAAGCCCGCGCGAAAAAGCCCGGACGCACCGGGCTTGGTCGGGACGACGGCGTCGCCTTCAATCGACCAGCTTGACTTCGACCCGGCGCGCCTGCGCGTCGCTGCCCGAGCCGGTGGTCACGGCTGGCTTCTTCAGGTCGATCTTCGCGGGCGGAACGCCCAGTCCCGTGAGCACGTCGCGCACGGTCGCGGCACGCCTTTGCGCGAGCTGCTCGTTGAGGGCCGGGTCGCCGGTCGTGTCGTGGAAGCCCGAGACGACGGCCTTGCGGCCGCCCTCCACGCCCTTGATCACCACGGCCAGCGCCTCGGCCGCGCGCGGTGCCAGGTCGGCGCTGCCGGTGGCGAAATAGAAGTTCACGGTATCGCCGGCCACGCGGACGCTCGCGCCGTCGGGGATCACCACCGCCACCGTCTCGGTCACCACCGCCAGGACCGTGGCCGGTGCGGAGGCGGTGGCCGTGCGCACTTTGCTGTTGTGGCTGTAGAGCGCAATGCCGATCACCAACAGGATCACCACGGCGATCAACCCCAGCACGAAGGCAAGAATGAAGTTCTGCCGGCTCTCGTCGTCGGCGATTGCTGGCATCGGGCGATCTCCGTAGCTGAGGGGCCGGTAAATAATGGGGCGGTGAACCATGACCGCCAAATTCTAGGCGCGGCTGCGTTGCAGCCCGAAGGCAACCCCGGCCCGCCCGGGCTCGACCCCATGCCCAAGCCCCTGCGCGATCCGAAGCCGATGCTCGATCGCGTGATCGACGAATGGGGCGGCCACGAGGATCTCTGGGTGTTCGGCTACGGCTCGCTGATCTGGCGACCCGAATTCGGCTTCATCGAGCGCCATCCCGCACGGGTGCACGGCTGGCACCGCGCACTGAAGATGTGGAGCCGCGTCAACCGCGGCACGGTCGAGAACCCCGGCCTGGTTTTCGGCCTGCTCTCGGGCGGCAGCTGCCGCGGCATGGTGTTCCGCGTGCCCGCGGCCGATGGCCTGGAAACGCTGGGCCGGCTGTGGCTGCGCGAGATGCCCACCGGCGTCTACGATCCCAAGTGGCTCGACTGCACGACCCCGCACGGCTCGGTGCGCGCGCTGGCTTTCACGCTGTCGCGGCGCAGTCCCAACTTCACCGGCAACCTCGATGACGAGCGCTATCGCCATATCTTCGCCAGCGCGGTCGGCCGCTACGGCAGCTCGCTGGACTATGCGTATCAGACGCTGCTGGAGCTGCGGCGCCACTCGATCCACGACGCGGCGCTGGCACGGCTGATCAGGCTGGTGGAGCACGCCCGGTTTCCGGAGTCGCCCGATTGCGGCGGGTCCGCGGCTCCGGTATATCCTGCTGCTCCTTCACCCCGTTCTTCATCCAAGGAGTAGCCATGTCCCCTCGCCTCATCGTCCCCGCCCTTGCCGTCGCTGCAGCCATCGGCGTACTGGCGGGCTGCGGCACCCTGGGAGGCAAGGCGAGCGCGACCGCCACCCTGGCGCCGACGGGGGCCCTGTCGCCCAACCCGACGGTGGGCAACGTGACCTTCACCGCGCTCGATCACGGCGTGCGCGTCGCGGGCGAGGTGCGCGGCTTCGCGCCGGGCACGGAGCACGGCTTCCACATCCACGAAAAGGGCGACTGCGGCGACAACGGCAATGCCTCGGGCGGCCACTTCAATCCCGCGGGCGGTACGCATGGCAAGTTCGGCGCGCCCGGCAGCCATGCCGGCGAACTGCCCAGCCTGGTGGCCGATGCCAGCGGCACGGCGCGCTTCAGCGTCGACGTGCACTCGATCTCGCTGAACGATGGCGCTGCCAACAACGTGGTGGGCCGCGCCCTGGTCGTGCATCGCGACCGCGATGACTTCACCTCCCAGCCGGCCGGCAATTCAGGGCCCCGCATCGCCTGCGGGCTGATCGCGCGGCGCTGAGCGACCGTGGGTCAGGCGCGTCGCGACAGCAGCAGCGCCTCCGCCCGCGCGAGGTCGGCAAGCGTATCGATGTCCATCACCACGCCGGCATCGTCGACCTCCACCTCCCCCACTGCGTTCGTCGCGCGCAAGGCGCGCAGCACGGACGCCGCACCCAGCGGCCCCGCCAGCGCCATGAGCGCCGGGCCGTTCGACGCCGCGAAGCCCACCGGATGGCCTCGCGCGCCCGCATGCACCGGCTGCACGGCCTGCCACCGTGGCAAGGCCTCGGCGATGCGCCGCAGCGTCGCGGGCTGCACCAGCGGGAGGTCCGCCGGCAGGATCAGCCAGCCGCCCGCATCCGCCGTGGCACGGACGGCCGCCGCGATCGAATCGCCCATGCCGGGATGGCCGACGTCCTCCAGGTGCCACGGCAGCCCGCTCTCCCGCACGGCCGCCAGCGTATGTTCGAGCACGGGCCGCCCGCCCAGCAGGGCCGACAGCTTGTGCGCCGCGCCGCCGGACGCGAGAAAGCGCTCTCCTCGGCCCGAGGCGAGCACGATCACGGTGGGCGGACGCTGTTCCATCCCCGCAGTATCCATGGCCGCGCCTGCGCAACAATGCGCTTCATGAGTTCTCCCAACGACACCCTGGCCGCGCTGCGCAAGAGCTACGAGCGCGCCGAGCTCGACGAGGCGAGCAGCGCGCCCGATCCGCTGATGCAGTTCGAGCGCTGGCTTGCCGAGGCCATCGACGCCCAGCTGCCCGAGCCCAACGCGATGACGCTGGCCACCGTCGGCGGCGACCTGCGGCCCTCGACCCGCATCGTGCTGATCAAGGGCTACGACGAGCGCGGCATCGTCTGGTACACCAACTACAACAGCCGCAAGGGCCAGGAACTTGCCGGCAATCCGTGGGCGGCGCTGCAGTTCCACTGGGTCGAGCTGGAGCGCGTGGTGCGCATCGAGGGGCGGGTCGGCAAGGTCGACGAGGCCGAGAGCGATGCCTACTACGCCAGCCGCCCGCTCGACTCGCGCGTCGGCGCCTGGGCCAGCCCGCAGAGCGAGGTCATCAGCGGGCGCGACGTCCTGGTGAAGAACGCCGCCTTGCAGGCCGCCAAATACCTGCTCTCCCCGCCCCGGCCACCGCACTGGGGCGGCTACCGGCTGGTGCCCGACCGCTGGGAGTTCTGGCAAGGGCGCAAGAGCCGGTTGCACGACCGGCTGCGCTACCGGCGCGAAGACCAGGCCTGGGTGCGCGAACGGCTGGCGCCTTGAAGGGCATTCAGAGCGAAGTCGCCAGTGCCATCACGACCGACACCGTGACCAGCGCGAGCGCCGTCGATACCGCCACGCTCGCCGTCACCAGGTCTTCCGCCGTCTTGTAGCGCTGCGAGAAGAGGAACACGTTGGCGCCGATCGGCAGCGCCGCGGCCACCACCATCACCTGCAGCGGCAGCCCGCGCAGGCCCAGCAGCCAGCCCAGCAGTGCGACGAGCGCCGGGTGCGCGAGGTTCTTGATCAGCGCCTGCGACAGCGCCGCGCGCCATTGATGGCCGATCGGCGTGGACGCCAGCGTGATGCCCACCATGACCAGCGCGATCGGCCCGAAGGCCTGGCCCAGCCAGGCGATGGGCTTGTCGACGGATTCGGGCAGCGTCAGGCCGGTCTGCGCGAACACCAGCCCCACGATGATCGGCAGCGGCACGGGATGGACGATCGCGTTGTAGAACGCACGGGCCAGCGTGCGCAGGATCGGCGTGCGCGCGCCGCCGGGCTGGCGCGCCTGCTCGCGCGCCACCGCCAGCTCCAGCACCAGGGTCGCGCTGGTCAGCAGCACCAGCGAATGCAGCGAGATCAGCGTCAGCAGCACCACCGTGCCCTCGGGGCCGAAGGCCAGGCCGATCAGCGGTATGCCGATCATCACCGTGTTGCTGAAGGTGTTGGCCAGCGCAATCACGGCCGAAGTGCGATTGAAGCCGCGGACCACGAGCGTGGCTGCGAAGATCAGGCCGGCCGCCAGGAAGTAGGCGGCCACCGGGCCCAGCCTCAGCTGCTCCACGTGCACCGTGCTCATGGTGCGGAAGAGCAAGGCCGGCGCCAGCAGCAGGAAGATCAGGTTGGAGAGATCGCGCACCGCGCCGCCGGTGACCCAGCCCCGCCGCCCTGCCAGGAAGCCTGCGCCGATGAGCAGGACCACGGGCAGCAGCGAAGAAAGGACCGACGAATTCACCGCGCGGAGCATACAGGCGACGAAATGCGCAACGCCCGGCCCCCTGCACGGCCCGGCTTGCCTGACTATGATGGCCCGCTCCCCCACGTCCCGCTCCCAAGGACCCACCCATGAGCATTCCCACCACCCGCCTCGGCCGCACCGGCCTCGTTGTCTCGCGCCTCGCACTCGGCACCATGACCTTCGGCCTGCAGACGGACGAAGCGGTCTCCTTCCAGGTCCTCGACAAGGCGACCGAGGCCGGCATCAACTTCCTCGACACCGCCGATGTCTATCCGCTCGGCGGCACGGTCGAGACCACCGGCCGCACCGAGGAGATCATCGGCCGCTGGCTGCAATCGAAGGGCCCGGGCGCGCGCAGGCGCTTCGTCATCGCAACCAAGGCGGTCGGCAAGGTCGGCCCCGATCCCTGGGACCAGGGCGCCTCGCGCAAGCACCTGCTCGACGCGATCGATGCCTCGCTGGCGCGCCTGCAGACCGACCATGTGGACCTCTACCAGCTGCACAGCGACGACCACGCCACGCCGCTCGACGAGAGCCTGGAAGCGCTCGACACCATCGTCCGCTCGGGCCGTGCGCGCTACGTGGGCGTATCGAACTTCCTTGCCTACCGGCTCGCGCGGGCCATCGGCATCTCGGAGCTGCACAGGCTCACGCGCCTGGTGTGCGTGCAGCCGCGCTACAGCCTGCTGTTCCGCGAGATCGAGCGGGAGCTGCTGCCGCTGGCGGGCGAGGAAGGGTTGGGCGTGATCCCCTACAACCCGCTCGCGGGCGGGCTGCTCACGGGCAAGTACAAGACCGGCGCCAAGCCGGAGGACAACACGCGCTTCACGCTCGGCACGGCCGGCTCGATGTACCAGGACCGCTACTGGAACGAGCGCAGCTTCGCGACGGTCGCGCAGCTGCACGCACTGGCCGACGAAGCCGGCGTGCCGCTCGCGACGCTCGCGGTCGCCTGGGTCATGGCCAACCCGCGGGTCACCGCACCCTTGCTCGGCGCGAGCCGGCCGGAGCAGCTGGACGCGACCATCGCGGCCGCCGGCTACACGATCGATCCGGCGCTCAAGCAACGCCTGGACGACCTGACCGCCGAGTACCGCAAGGGCGACGCGCCGCGCTGAAGAACAGCGTGGCGCATCCGCGCGCTTCGATCAGAAGCTCGCCCGCAGTCCCACCTTCAGGCTGCGCCCCGGCAGCGGCGCGTCCGGGAAGGCCGTGGTGGTGAGGATCGAGGTCGCGCTGTAGGCGAGCTTGTTGGTGAGGTTGTCGATGCGCGCATACCAGGTGAGGTTCGCGCGCTGCACCTTCATCCGGTAGGTGATGGCCGCGTTCCAAAGCGTGAATGCATCGGTCGGGCGGGCGCCGACGCCGGGGACTCGGCGCTGTGCCGCATAGTGGTCGAAGCCCAGGCGCGCCGTCCACGGGCCGCTGCCGTAGACCAGCGTGCTCCCCACGCGCGCGGGTGCGATGCGCGGCAGCGGCTCGCCGGTGTCGGTGTTCTTCGCGCGCACCAGGTCGCCGCGCCATTGGAGGTCCAGCGTGGCGCCATCGTCGGCCATGGCGAAGCCCTCGGTGCCCAGCAGCCGCAGGTTGCCGCTGGCCTCGAGACCGGTGAAGCGGGCGCGCACGCCGCGGTACACGTACTCGTCCAAGACGTCGGGGAACACCAGGCCGTCCGCGGTTTCCACGGGGCCCGGATTGATGTTGCCCTCGCCGTCGCGCACATTGCCCGAGGCATCGAGGCCGATGTAGTTGCGAAAGCGGGTGACATAGGCATTGACGCGCGCATGGTTGGCGCCGGACTTCCATTGCGCCCCGAGGTCCAGTCCGACCGATTTTTCCTTCTGCAGGTCGGGGTTGCCCACTTCCCAGGCCGCGGTCGCCACGTGTGGCCCGTTGGCGAAGAGCTCGTAGTCCTTCGGCGCGCGCTCGGTGTAGGCCAGGTTCGAAGTCAGTTGCCATTGCGGCGCCAGGTCGACCAGCGCGCCCAGCGCCGCGCTGTGCGGATGGAAATCGCGCTCGCCGACCGCGAAGCGCGTGATGTCCGGATCGGGCGAGCCGAGGGACGTCACCTTCACCTGCTCGGTGCGCGCACCGAAGCTCAGGCGGCCCCACGAGGTGCCCAGCTCCTCGTGCATGAACAGCGCGTTCGAGCGCGTGCGGCTGTGCGGCGCGAACGCCTCCTCGCCGTCTGCCGAGAAGCGGTTGGTCTCGCTGGTGAAGCCGATCAGGCCCTCCACGCCGCCGATCTTGCGGTGCCGCGCCTCGATGCGCAGGTCATTGCTCTTGTTGGCGAAGGTGGTGCCGGGCTCCGCGCCCTCGAACTCGGTGTGGCGGTAGTCGGTGTGGCTCAGCTTGCCGTGGATGCTGGTGAAGAAGCCGCCGGGCCGCCATTCGCCCTCGAGCGCATAGCGGTCGGACTTCATGTCGATGGTCACGTCGTCCTCCGCCACCGTGCCGTAGTTGCTGCGGTAGGTGCTGGCCGAGGCGCCGATCCAACCCTGGTCGAAGAACAGCGTGCCCCCGATCGCGCCGCCATCGGCCCGGTTGGCCGAGTTGCAGATCTTGCGCGCCAGCCCGGGCCGGCGCGGGTTTTCGCAGGCCAGCTCGATCGGCACCTGGGTGTCGTCCGCATCGCGGCTGAAGGCATCGACATGCAGCGCATAGCGGTCGTTGCCGCCTTCGAGCACGACGCCGCCGCTCTTCTCGCGATTGCCGGTGGCGTAGCCGGCATCGACGCGGCCGCCGAAGCCATCGAGCGGCTCGCTGGGGATGCGGTTGTCGATCACGTTGACCACGCCGCCCACCGCGCTGCCGCCGTACTGCAGGGCCGAGGGCCCGCGCAGCACCTCGATGCGCTCGGTCACCAGTGCGTCGACCGGCACCGCGTGGTCGTAGCTCAGCGCCGAGGCATCGGGCGCCGACCCGCCGTTCTGCAGGATGCGGATGCGGTCGCCATCCTGGCCGCGGATCGTGGGCCGGCTCGCGTTGGGCCCGAAGTAGGTGCTGCTGACGCCCGGCAGGTTGTTCAGCGTCTCGCCCAGGGTGGACTGCGAACGCAGCAGGAGTTGCTCCCCCGATACCGAGGTGGTGGGCGCGATCAGCGCGCTGGCGCCCAGCGGGTTGCCGGTGACGGTGACTTCGGGCAGCGCAGCGCCGCCAGGCGCGGCAGCGGCATCGGATTGCGCCCAGGCCAGGCAGGACATGAAAGAAAGAACGGCAAGGCCGACGGCATTGCGCGCGAAATGGGATGACATGTTGAACACTCGTTGAATCGATGAAAGGCCGGCCGCGGCCCGCAGGGCGGGCGCAGCAGCTCGGTCGGCAAAGGCGGATTCAGCGAGTGGCAGGCGGGCCGCGCGCGTCGAAGAGCGCGACCCAGCGGGCGAGTGCTTCGCCCTCGAGGTAGGCGAAGGTGGCCGCCGGCAGCGTCACCGGCAGCAGGAGCGGCGGCACGCAAAGCGCGCCTGGGCCGTGGGACAGCTGGTCATAGAGGCGGCAATCGGCATCGCTGTGATCGCCGAAGAGCGCCGAGAGCCCGTGGGCGGCATGGCCCGCCTTGGCTTCGCCGGCCGCCACGAACGATTCCGCCTGCGCGGCCGCATGGCCATGGATCGTCCGGTGCAGCAGCCCCAGCGTGCTCGCGAACCACAGCGCGAAGGCCAGCACGCACAGCAGTGCGCGGGCCTGGGCGGGACGGGCTGCGAGACGCATGAGCAAGTCGGGCCGCAGGCTCAGTCCTTCTTGACCTTGGCGGCGAAGGTCTTCTGGAATTTCTCGACTTTGGGCCCGACCACGAAGGCGCAGTAACCCTGGTTCGGATTGTTCAGGAAGTAGTCCTGGTGGTAGGCCTCGGCCGCGGAGTAGTTGGCCAGCGGCTTGACCTCCGTCACGACCGGGGCACGATAGGTCTTGCTCGCCTCGATCTCGCGGATCACCTCGTCTGCCACCTGCTTCTGCGCTTCGTCGACGTAGTAGATGCCGCTGCGGTACTGCGTGCCCACGTCGTTGCCCTGGCGGTTCGGCGTGGTCGGGTCGTGGACGACGAAGAAGATCTCGAGGATCTCGCGCAGCGAGATCTGTGCCGGATCGAAGACCAGCTTCACCACCTCGGCATGGCCTGTGCGGCCTGTGCAGACCTGCTCGTAGCTGGGGTTGACGGTCTCGCCGTTGCTGTAGCCGGACTCGACGTCCAGCACGCCCTGCACGCGGTCGAACACGGCCTCGGTGCACCAGAAGCAGCCGCCGCCCAGCACGATGGTCTCGGTTTGCGGTGATGGGGTGGGCATGGGGATCTCCGTGGGCTCGAATGGGCGGACCCCGCATTGTCGCGGCTTGACGGGCCGAGGGCCGCTCACTACATTACTAACCCGTCAGTCATTAAGAAGATCGATGCCCGCCTCCCGCTTCATCAGCGACAAGTTCTTTCCCGAGCGCAACAAGCGCGAGCGCCGCAAGGAGGCGCGCCCCGGAGAACTGCTGGAAGCCGCCCTGGACTTGTTCGTCGACAAGGGCTTCGCCGCGACACGGGCCGAAGAGGTGGCCGCGCGCGCAGGTGTCTCCAAGGGCACGCTGTTCCTCTACTTCCCGAGCAAGGAAGAGTTGTTCAAGGCGGTGGTGACCGAGAACCTGTCCGGTCGCTTCACCGAGTGGAACGCCGAGTTCGAGGCCTTCGAGGGCAGCACCAGCGACATGCTGCGCTACTGCATGCGCATCTGGTGGGAACGCGTGGGCTCGACCAAGGCTTCGGGCCTGACCAAGCTGATGCTGAGCGAGGGCCGCAACTTCCCCGAACTCGCCGAGTTCTATCGCCAGGAAGTGGTGCGGCCCGGACATGCGCTCCTGCGCCGCATCATCCGCCGCGGCATCGACAGCGGCGAGTTCGCACCGGTCGACGTCGACCATGCGATCTACGCCGTGATCGCGCCGATGATCTTCCTCATGCTGTGGAAGCACTCGGCCATGATCTGCGTCGACGGCGAGTCGGAGATCGATCCCGAGAAATACCTCGCGATCCAGGCCGAGACCGTGCTGCACGGCCTCGCCATGCCGCCGAAGGCGGGCCCATGAAACGCGCACTCAAATGGTCCGTGGCGGCGCTGGCGCTCGTGCTCCTCGCCGCCGGCGTGCTGCGCGCATTGGAGGCACGCCGCGCGCGGCAGGCCGCGGCGGCCGCGTCCGCGCCGGCCGAGACGGTGGTGCAGCTGGCGCCCGCCGACGTGGTACGCGCGACGAAGCGCGAGCTGGCGCAGACGCTGGCGGTCTCGGGCACGCTCCGGGCAGTCGATTCGGCGGTGGTCAAGGCACGCGTGGCCGGCGAGCTGGTCGGCCTGACGGTGCGCGAAGGCGACACTGTGAAGGCCGGCCAGGTGATCGCCCGCATCGAGCCCACCGAATACCAGTCGCGCGTGCGCCAGGCCCAGGAACAGGCCGAAAGCGCCCGTGCCCAGGCCGAGGTCGCGCAGCGCACCTACGACAACAACAAGGCCCTGGTGGACCAGGGCTTCATCTCGCGCACCGCGCTCGACACCTCGCAGTCGAACCTCAATGCGGCGCGCTCCACGCATCGGGCCGCGCTCGCGGCGGTGGAGATGGCGAACAAGTCGCTCAGCGACACCGTGCTCGCCAGCCCCATCGCCGGCCAGGTGGCGCAGCGCCTGGCGCAGAACGGCGAGCGCGTGTCGGTGGATGCGCGCGTGATCGAGGTGGTGGACCTGAGCCGCATCGAAGTCGAGGCCACGCTGTCGGCGGCCGACTCGGTCGCGGTGCGGGTGGGCCAGCGCGCGGCGCTGCAGATCGAAGGCAGCGGCGGGCTCGACCCGGCCGGCGCCGAGCGCAGCGTGGGCGCGAGCGTGGTGCGCGTGAACCCGAGCGCGCAGGCCGGCAGCCGCAGCGTCCTGGTCTACCTACGGCTGGACCGCAGCAACGGCTTCCGCCAGGGCCTGTTCGCGCAGGGCACGCTGGACGTCGGACGCACCGAGGCGCTGGCGCTGCCGCTGTCGGCGGTGCGCATCGACAAGCCCGCGCCCTATGTGCAGGTGGTGATCGAGGGACGCATCGCGCACCGCCCGGTGCGCACCGGCGCGCGCGGCCAGGTCGGCGGGCAGACGCTGATCGCGGTGCAGGGCATCGATGAAGGCGCGGTGGTGGTGGCGGGCAGCGTCGGCCCGCTGCGCGAGGGCACGGCCGTGCGCCTGGCGCCGGCCACTGCACCCTGATTCCGTATTGCCATGTGGTTCACCCGCGTCAGCCTGAAGAACCCGGTCTTCGCGACCATGCTGATGCTGGCGCTGGTAGTGCTGGGCGTCTTCTCGTACCAGCGGCTGCAGGTCGACCAGTTCCCGAACATCGACTTCCCGGTGGTGGTGGTGATCACCGACTATCCCGGCGCCTCCCCCGAAATCGTCGAGAGCGAGGTGACCAAGAAGGTGGAGGAAGGCGTCAATTCGATTGCTGGCATCAACGCCCTGACCTCGCGAAGCTACGAGGGCCAGTCGGTGGTGATCATCGAGTTCCAGCTCTACGTGGAGGGGCGCAAGGCGGCCGACGACGTGCGCGAGAAGGTGGCGGCGGTGCGGCCCCTCTTCCGCGACGAGGTGAAGGAGCCGCGCGTGCTGAGATTCGACCCGGCTTCGCGGCCGGTGTGGTCGGTGGCCGTCCTGGCCGATGGCGCAACGCGCGACGCCGGGCCGCCCCAGGGCGCGAGCGTCCGCTCGGGGGGCAGCGCCGCACGCGCACCGGCAGGCGTGGCGGCCGCATCCCGTCAGCCCAGCGCCGTCGAACTCACCAACTGGGCCGACCAGGTGCTCAAGAAGCGCCTGGAGAACGTGCGCGGCGTCGGGTCCGTGACGCTGGTGGGCGGCACCAAGCGCGAGATCAACATCTATCTCGACCCGCAGGCCATGGAGGCCTTCGGCGTCAGCGCCCAGCAGGTGGTGGAAGCGGTGCGCAGCGAGAACCAGGCACTGCCGGTGGGCGCGGTGCGATCCCTGGAGCAGGAGCGCGTGGTGCAGATCGACGCGCGCATGGAGCGGCCCGAGGACTTCGGCCGCATCATCCTCGCGCGCAAGGGCGGCGCCCCGATCCGCATCGACCAGGTCGCGCGGGTGAGCGATGGCGCGCAGGAGATCGACAGCCTCGCCCTCTACAACGGCCAGCGCACGCTGCTGCTGTCGGTGCAGAAGGCGCAGGACGAGAACACCATCCAGGTGGTGGACGGCCTGCGCAAGGCGCTGGCCGACATCGGACCGCAGCTGCCGCCGGGCGTGAAGCTGGAGCCCATCGGCGATGCCTCGCGGCCCATTCGCGTGGCGGTGGACAACGTGCGCAAGACCCTGATCGAGGGAGCCCTGCTCACGGTGCTGATCGTCTTCCTGTTCCTCAACTCCTGGCGCTCGACCGTGATCACCGGGCTCACGCTCCCCATCGCGCTGATCGGCACCTTCTGGTTCATGGCCATGTTCGGTTTCACCATCAACATGGTCACGCTGATGGCGCTGTCGCTGTGCGTGGGGCTCCTGATCGACGACGCCATCGTGGTGCGCGAAAACATCGTGCGCCATGTGCAGATGGGCAAGGCGCCCTACCCCGCCGCGCTCGACGGCACGCAGGAGATCGGGCTGGCGGTGCTGGCAACCACGCTGTCCATCGTCGCGGTGTTCCTGCCCATCGGCTTCATGGAAGGCATCATCGGCAAGTTCTTCCACGAGTTCGGCATCACCATCGTGGCCGCCGTGCTGATCTCGATGTTCGTGAGCTTCACGCTCGACCCGATGCTGTCGAGCGTGTGGCACGACCCATCGATCCACGCACATGGACAGCAGGGGCAGCGCAAGGCCGGCCTCTACGACAAGACCGTCGGGCGCGTCACCGGCTGGTTCGACCGCGCGACCGATCGCCTCGGCCAGGGCTACCAGTCCATCCTGCGCTGGTCCCTGGCGCACCGGCTCGCAACCCTCGCCGCGGCCGTCGGCATCTTCGTGCTGAGCGTGACGATGGTGCCGCTGCTGGGCACCGAGTTCGTGCCCAAGGCCGACTACTCCGAAACCACGGTGAGCTTCTACACCCCGGTCGGCTCCTCGCTGGAAGTGACCGAGGCCAAGGCCCGCCAGGTCGAAGGCATCCTGCGCGAAATGCCCGAGGTGCGCTACACGCTCGCCACCATCAACACCGGCGACGCGCAGGGCAAGATCTACGCGAGCATCTACGTGCGCCTGGTCGACCGCAAGGACCGCAGCCGCAGCGTGGACCAGATGTCCACCGTGCTGCGCGAGCGCCTGCGCGCCGTGCCCGGCATCACCGTCACCCACGTGGGCTTGCGCGACTCGGTGGGCGGCAACAAGCAGATCGAGTTTTCGCTGCAGGGCCCCGACCTGCCGGAGCTGGAGCGGCTCTCGCAGCGGGTGATGGAGGCCATCCGCCCCATCCCGGGCCTGGTCGATCTCGACTCGAGCCAGAAGCCCAACAAGCCGACCGTGAACGTGGTGCTGCGCCGAGACGCCGCCTCCGACCTGGGCCTCGGCGTGGCGCCGATCGCCGCGGCCCTGCGCACCCTCGTGGCCGGCACCACGGTGGGCAACTGGCGCGCGCCGGACGACCAGACCTACGACGTCAACGTGCGCCTCGCGCCCGAGGTCCGCAACTCGCCCGCCGACCTGGCGCGCCTGCCCTTCGTCAGCACCGCGATGGGCGCCAATGCCGATGGTTCCAGCCGCATCGTGCGCCTGCAGCAGGTGGCGGACGTGCGCGAGTCCACCGGCCCCAACCAGATCAACCGGCGTGCGCTGGCGCGCGAGGTCAGCCTCAATGCCAATGTCGCGAACCGATCCGCGGGCGAGGTCTCGGCCGACATCCGCAAGGCGCTGGCAGGCATCGCCTTCCCGCCGGGCTACGGCTGGCAGTTCAGCGGCTCGACCAAGAACATGGCGGAGTCCTTCGGCTATGCGGTGTCGGCGCTGGCGCTGGCGATCATCTTCATCTACATGATCCTGGCCAGCCAGTTCAAGAGCTTCCTGCAGCCGCTGGCGCTGATGACGGCGCTGCCCCTCACGCTCATCGGCGTGGTGGTGGCGCTGATGATGTTCGGTTCCACCCTCTCGATGTTCTCGATCATCGGCATCGTGATGCTGATGGGCCTGGTGACCAAGAACGCGATCCTGCTGGTGGACTTCGCCATCCGCGCGCGCGAGCCGGTACTGGCGGCCGACGGCAGCGCCACGCCCGGCCTGCCGCGGGCCGAGGCCCTGCTGCTGGCGGCCCGCGTGCGGCTGCGCCCGATCCTGATGACCACGCTGGCCATGATCTTCGGCATGGTGCCGCTGGCCTTCGCGCTCAGCGAGGGCTCCGAGCAGCGCGCGCCCATGGGCCAGGCCGTGATCGGCGGCGTGATCACTTCCTCGCTGCTGACCCTGGTGGTGGTGCCGGTGGTCTATTGCTACATGGACGACCTCGCCCAGTGGGCAAGGCGCATCTGGCGCGGCGAGAAGAGGAAGTCCGCCCAGGGCACGGAGACCGCCCCGGACACGACAAGGCCCGCCTCTAGAATCGAAAGTTTGTCTTGAATCGACCCCGACCCGCACGAGGAAAACTCCCATGAACGCCACCCACGACCTGGAGCGCCTGCGCTTCAACATGATCGAGCAGCAGATCCGACCCTGGGATGTGCTGGACTTCGAGATCCTGGACCTGCTCGGCCAGGTCCGGCGCGAGGACTACGTGCCCAAGGCCCACCGCGGCCTCGCCTTCTTCGACATGGAAATTCCGCTCGAAGGCGCCACCCGCAGGGAGCCCGGCCAGTGCATGCTCTCGCCCAAGGTCGAGGCCCGCATGCTGCAGGACCTGCACGTGAAGAAGCACGAGACCGTGCTCGAGATCGGCACCGGCTCCGGCTTCATGGCCGCGTTGCTGGCGCACCGCGCCGCGCAGGTGCTGACGCTGGAGATCGATGCCGGCCTGGCGGCAGTGGCCGCCGAGAACCTGCGCCGCAACGGCGTGAACAACGTCGAGGTGCGTAACGCCGACGGCGCCGTGCCGCTGGCCAGCGGCCCGACCTTCGACGTGATCGTGCTCAGCGGCTCCGTCGCACGCCTGCCCCAGGGGCTGATGGGCTCGCTCAAGATGGGTGGCCGCCTCGCCGCCATCGTGGGCGACGAGCCCATGATGCGCGCCCACTTCGTGACCCGCGTGGGCGAGGGCAAGTGGGACATCCTGCAACCCTGGGACACGGTCGCCCCGCGCCTCCTCAATTTCCCGGCGCCCTCGCGCTTCGCTTTCTGATGGTCGACCAGGTCCCCCCGAGCCGGCTGGCCGACTGGTTCGCGCTCGACGCAACCGCGCCACCCGTGCTGCTGGATGTGCGCGAGCCCTGGGAACGGCAGACCGCCAGCGTCACGCCGCAGGGCTTCACGCTGGTCGCCATCCCGATGAACGAGATCCCGGCGCGCCTTGCCGAGCTCGACCCCGCCCAGCGCATCGCCTGCCTCTGCCACCACGGCGCGCGCAGCCAGCGCGTGGCCGCCTTCCTCGCCCAGAACGGCTTTGCCGAGGTGGCGAACGTCGCCGGCGGCATCGACGCCTGGTCGATCCAGCACGACGCCTCCGTTCCACGCTACTGACCCCCGATCAAGGACCCTTCATGCCCGTGCTCCGGCTTCTCCCCCTCACGGCGGCCATCGCCGCCGCGATCGCATTGCCGGCGCACGGCCAGAGCCTGGTCGACCTGTACGACTCGGCGCGCGGCTACGACGCGACCTACCAGGCCGCCCGTGCCCAGTACGACGCCAGCCTGGCGCGCGCCGCGCAGGCCAAGGCCGGCATCCTGCCGAGCGTCGGCCTGTCGGCCGGCGCCTCGCACACCGAGCTGGACGTCAACACCCCGCTGGGCAACACGAACCGCGGCTTCAACACCCAGACCGCCGGCATCAATGCGACGCAGCCGCTCTACCGCCCCGCCAACTGGGCCACCTACGAGCAGAGCAAGCGCCAGGTCGACATCGCGCAGGCGGTGCTCACCATCGCCGACCAGGACCTGGTGGTGCGCGTGAGCCAGGCCTACTTCGACGTGCTCGCCGCGCAGGACACGCTGTCGCTGGTGCGCGCGCAGAAGGCCGCCGTGGCCGAGCAGCTGGCGGCGGCCAAGCGCAACTTCGAGGTCGGCACCTCGACCATCACCGACACACGGGAGGCGCAGGCGCGCTTCGACCTCGTGGTATCGCAGGAGATCGCGGCCGAGAACGACCTGCAGGTCAAGAAGATCGCGCTCGACCAGCTGGTCGGCCGCCCCGGCAGCGTGCCGGTACCGCTGGCCGCGCCGGTGCAGCTGCCCGATGTCGCGCCGGCGGACATGAACGCCTGGGTGGCGCAAGCCGAGGAGGTGCATCCGTCCATCCGGCAGGCGCGCCTGGGCCTGGACGTGGCCACGCTCGAGGTCGAGAAGGCGCAGGCCGGCCACAAGCCCACCATCGATGCCAACCTGGGCTACAACGTCAGCAACAACCCGCAGGGCACCAGCACCACCACGACCAGGTCGCGCATCAATGCAGCGACCATCGGCGTCACCTTCAGCATGCCCCTGTTCGCGGGCTACGCGATCGAGAACCGGGTGAAGGAAACGCTGGCGCTGGAAGAGCAGTCGCGATCGGTGCTCGAATCGACGCGCCGCAGCGTGACCCAGGCCACCCGCGCGGCCTACCTGGGGCTGGTCTCGGGCGCCGGCCAGGTGAAGGCGCTGGAGGCCGCGGAAGCCTCCAGCCAGAGCGCGCTCGATGCCAACCGCCTGGGCTACCAGGTGGGCGTGCGCATCAACATCGACGTGCTCAATTCGCAGAGCCAGCTCTACCAGACCAAGCGCGACCTGGCGGTGGCGCGCTACAACGTGCTGCTCGGCAACCTGAAGCTGCGCCAGGCCAACGGCACGCTGACGCCGGACGACCTGCGCGCGATCAACGGCACGCTGGCCACCGATGGCCGGCCCGCGGTCGACATGACCGTCACGCCGCCGCAGCCCCCGAGCTCGGCGGCCGGCGCGGCAGGACGCCCCGGCACCCCGATCGTCATTCCGCCCGTGCCGCCGGTGCAGACGCCGCCCTTCACGCCCCCGCCTCCGACCATGCCCTCGCCGCCTCCGCCGCCGGTGATCCTGCCGCCCACGCGATAAGCCGTTCTTCAGGGACGCCCGGGACTGCGCCCGGGCACCGAATCGGAGTAAGGTGGTGCGCCCCGGCGATTCGTTCGCCGCTCCACCGTGCACAGGAGAGACCCATGACCACCGACCCACAGGCGGGCACCAACGTGCAGGAAATCGCGGCCGGCATCTTCCGCATCAACACGCCCGTGCCGCTGCCCGATGGCCAGTTGTTCAGCTTCAACCAGTACCTGGTGATCGATGACCAGCCGCTGCTGTTCCACACCGGGCCGCGCGGGCTTTTTCCGCTGGTGAGCCAAGCCATCGCACGCGTGATGCCGCTGGAGCGCCTGCGCTACATCGGGCTGTCCCACGTGGAAGCCGACGAGTGCGGCGCCTTGAACCTGTTCCTGGCGGCCGCGCCGCAGGCCGTCCCCCTGTGCGGCAGCCTCGCGGGCATGCTGTCGATCGGCGACATGGCCGACCGCCCGCCGCGCACGCTCGCCGACCGCGAGGACCTGGTGCTCGGCAGCCACACGATGCGCTGGTTCGACACGCCGCATCTTCCGCACGGCTGGGAATGCGGACTGATGATGGACACGCAGACGCGCACCTTCTTCTGCGGCGACCTCTTCACACAACCGGGCCACAGCGAAAAGGCGCTGGTCGACACCGACATCCTCGGGCCCAGCGAAGCCTTCCGGCAGCAGATGGACTACTACGCGCATGCGCCGCAAAGCGCCGCCATGCTTGCCGGGCTCGCGCAGCAGGCGCCGCGCACGCTCGCGTGCATGCACGGCAGTGCGTGGCAGGGCGATGGTGCGGCGCTGCTGGGCCAGCTCTCGGACGCGCTGTCGGCAGCGCACTGAGCCGCGCCCCTAGTCCAGGCTCGGCTCGGCCCGCTCCTCCAGCGACGCAGGCATCGGCGCCTTCTCCGCAATGGCCAGCAGTGCCGCCGCCGTGCGCTGCGCCGCACCGCGGTTGGCATTCGCGAAAGCCTGCGCCGCCTCCGACATCGCGTCGCGCCGGTCCTGGTGCTCGACCAGCTTGAGGGCGGCCGTCACCGCATGCTCCATGTCGCTCACGCGCAGCGAGGCGCCGGCGGCCAGCGAGAGCTCGGCGGCCTCGGCGAAGTTGTAGGTGGACGGGCCCATGATCACGGGGCAGCCGCAGGCGGCCGCCTCGATCAGGTTCTGGCCGCCGAGCGCCTCGAAGCTGCCGCCGAGCAACGCGACGTCGGCCAGTCCGTAGTAGAGCGCCATCTCGCCGAGCGAGTCGCCCAGCCAGATCTCGGACTCGGCCGGCGCGCCGGCGGTACTGCGCCGCGCGACCGCGAAGCCGTGCGATTCGATCAGCGCCGCGACCTCGTCGAAGCGCTGCGGATGGCGCGGCACGATCATCCACTGCACCTCGTGCACGCGGCGGGCAATCGACTGCACCGCATCCTGTTCCGGCGGCACCGGCGCGAGCGCGCCGAAGCGCTTGAGCACCTCCAGCAGCTGCGCCTCCTCGCCGTCGCGCGAGCTCGCCAGCATCACGACCGGCCGCGGCAGCTGGCCGCGCAGCCGGGCCGCGGTCGCGAGCTGGCGCGGATCGGGCGTGGCGTCGAACTTGAGGTTGCCGTACACGCCCTCGACCTTGGCGCCGAGCGAAACCAGCCGGTGCGAATCGGCCTCGGTCTGCGCCCAGACCGCCGCCAGCGAAGAGTAGGCCGGCCGCGCCAGCCAGGCCAGGCGCTCGGCGGAGGCCAGCGAGTTCTCGTTCAGGCGCGCGTTGGCCAGCACGAGCGGGATGCCGCGCTCGGCGCAGGCGGCCGTGAGCTCGGGCCAGACCTCGGTCTCCATCAGCACGCCGATGCGCGGCTGGAAGCGGTCCAGGAAACTGGCCACCGCAGCCGGCGCATCCCAGGGCTGCCACACCTGCAGGTCGCCGTCTTCCAGCAGCTTGGCGCCCTCCTCGCGGCCCGTGGCCGTGCCATGGGTGAGCAGGATGGGGATGCCGGGATACTGGCGCCGCAGCTCGGCGATCAGGATGCCGGCGGCACGCGCCTCGCCCAGCGAGACGGCATGGACCCAGCACCAGCCGGTGCCTGCCGCGGCCTCGTCATAGCGGCCGAAACGCTCCTCGACCGCATGGGCGTAGCCGGGCTCGGCCACGGCGCGCCGGCGCAGCTTGCGCCGCACCAGCGGTTGCGCAAGGGTAGTGAAGACGCCGTAAAGGCGCAGCAGCAGCGAACGCACGCTCAACGAAGATCCGGATTCAGTGGGCGGCTTCGGCCAAGGTCGCGTCGGGCTTCACGCCCTTGAGCAGCGCGAGGAAGTCGTGCTGGATGCGGTCCAGCGCCGCCTGGGTCTGGCCCTCGAAGCGCAGCACCAGCACCGGCGTGGTGTTGGAGGCGCGGATCAGGCCGAAGCCATCGGGCCAGTCCACGCGCAGGCCGTCGATGGTCGAGACCTTTGCGGGCGCCTCGAACTTCGCGGTGCTCACCAGCTGCTCGACCAGCGCATGGGGCTCGCCCTCCGCGCATTTCACGTTGAGCTCGGGCGTGGAGAAGCTGGTGGGCAGGCCGTTGAGCGCGTCGCTCGCATTGGGCGTCTTGCTCAAGATCTCGAGCAGCCGGCAGCCCGCGTAGGTGCCATCGTCGAAGCCGAACCAGCGCTCCTTGAAGAAGATGTGGCCGCTCATCTCGCCGCCCAGGGGCGAATCGATCTCCTTCATCTTGGCCTTGATCAGCGAGTGGCCGGTCTTGTAGATCATCGGCTTGCCGCCGGCGGCCTCGATCGCGGGCGCCAGGCGCTGCGAGCATTTCACGTCGTACACGATGGTGCCGCCCGGCACGCGCGAGAGCACGTCCTGCGCGAACAGCACCATCTGGCGGTCGGGGAAGATGTTCTGCCCGTCCTTGGTGACGATGCCCAGCCGGTCGCCGTCGCCGTCGAAGGCCAGGCCCAGCTCGGCGTCGCCTGCGGCCAGCGCCGCGATCAGGTCCTTGAGGTTCTCGGGCTTGCTCGGGTCGGGATGATGGTTGGGGAAGTTGCCGTCGACGTCGCTGTAGAGCTCGGTCACCTCGCAGCCGATCGCGCGCAGGATGGCGGGCGCCGAGGCGCCCGCGATGCCGTTGCCCGAGTCGACCACGATCTTGATGGGCCGCGCGAGCTTGACGTCCTCGACGATGCGCTGCGTGTAGGCCTGCGTCACGTCCACCTTGCGCACGCTGCCGCCGGGCGCGAGCCTGGCGCTGCCGGCTTCCATCACGCGGCGCAGGTCCTGGATCTCGTCGCCGTAGATCGCGCGGCCGGCCAGCACCATCTTGAAGCCGTTGTAGTCCTTGGGGTTGTGGCTGCCCGTCACCTGGATGCCGCTGCTGGCCAGCGTGTGGGCCGCGAAATAGAGCATGGGGGTGGTGACCGCACCGACATCGATCACCTCGACGCCGGTCGCCACCAGGCCGCGGATCAGGGCGTCGGCCAGTGCCGGGCCCGAGAGGCGCCCGTCGCGCCCGACCGCCACTGCCTTCTCGCCGGCCGCGCGCGCGGCGCTGCCGAAAGCCCTGCCGAGCGCCTCGGCGACCTCCGCATCGAGCGTGGTCGGCACGACGCCGCGGATGTCATAAGCCTTGAAGATCGATGCACTGAGCTGCATGGGCTTCCTTTGGGGTGAGTTCGAAAATTGAAGACCATTGTAGGCATGCGCTCTTGCTGCCAGATGTCCGGAAATGGCTACTCCTGGGTGCGGCGCTCCGTATCATCCGAGGCATGTCCCTGCCATCCGCCTCCCCCGCCGGACTCGAAAGCGACGCCTGCTACCTCGCCATGAAGGCCCACGACGCACGCTTCGATGGCTCCTTCTTCACCGGCGTGACCTCCACCGGCGTCTACTGCCGGCCGGTCTGCCGCGTCAAGCTGCCGCGGCGCGAGAACTGCCGCTTCTTCCAGCATGCGGCGCAGGCAGAGGCGGCGGGCTTTCGCCCCTGCCTGCGCTGCCGGCCCGAGCTGGCGCCGCGAGCGGCGAGCTGGTCCACCGAAGACGCATCGCGCATCCTCGCGCTGCAAGCGGCCCGGCTGATCGACGAGCCCGACGCGTGGGACGAGAACGGCCCCGGCGCCGCACGCATCGCCGCCCGCCTGGGCGTGAGCGACCGTCACCTGCGCCGCATCTTCGAGGTCCAGTTCGGCGTCTCGCCCCTGCAGTACCTGCAGACGCGCCGCCTGCTGGCCGCCAAGCAGCTGATCGCCGACACCCGCCTGCCGATGATGCAGGTGGCGCTCGCCAGCGGCTTCTCCAGCGTGCGCCGCTTCAACGCCGCCTTCGTCTCGCACTACGGCCTCAACCCGAGCACGCTGCGGCGCGCCGGCGCCGCTGCCGGGGCGCGCGGCGCCGGCTCGGTCGGCGTGCGCCTGGGCTACCGGCCGCCCTACGATGCCGCGGCGATGCTGGGCTTCTTCGCGCGCCGCGCCCTCGGCGGCGTGGAAGCCATCGAAGAAGCAGGCGGCCGGCCCCGCCTGGCACGCACGCTGCGCGTTGCGCAGGGCGAGCGCGTGCATGCCGGCTGGCTCCAGCTGCGCTTCGACGACGAGCGCGAACAACTGCTGCTGCAGGTCGGCGACTCGCTGGCGGCGGTGCTGCCGACGGTGATCAGCCGGGTGCGCGCCATGCTCGACCTGGATGCCGATCCCATGGCGATCAACGGCATCCTGCATGCCAGCTTTCCGCAGGGCGACGGGTTGCGCGTGCCGGGCACGGTCGACGGCTTCGAGCTCGCGGTGCGCGCCGTGCTGGGCCAGCAGATCACCGTCGCGGCCGCACGCACGATGGGCACGCGGCTGGTGCAGGCGCTGGGCGAGCCCATCGCCACGCCGGTCCCGGGCCTGGACCGGCTGTTCCCGACCCCCGCCGCCCTAGCGGCCGCGAGCGGGGATGCGCTGGGCCAGCTGGGCATCGTGCGGCAGCGGCAGTCCGCGCTGATCGCGCTCGCGAACGGCGTGCTGGAGGGCCGGCTGACCCTGCATGCAGGCGCCGACGTGCAGGCCACCCTCGCGGCGCTGCAGGCGTTGCCCGGCATCGGCGACTGGACCGCGCAGTACATTGCCATGCGCGCGCTGCGCTGGCCCGATGCCTTCCCGGCCGGCGACATCGCGCTGCAGAAGGCGCTGCGCGTGAGCTCCGCGCGCGCCGCGGCGGAGGCCTCGCAGCCGTGGCGGCCATGGCGCAGCTACGCGGTGCTGAGGGCATGGCACAGTCCCCTGCCCGCCGCCCCACCAGACATGGCCGCCCCGCCCACGCTCGAAAGCGTTTCCGCGTGAACGAGAGAGACACCCCATGAAATTCAAGAACACCACCCTTCACAGCTGCACCATCGCGAGCCCGCTGGGCGCCGTGACGCTCGCGGCCACCGATGCCAGCCTGGCCGGCGCCTGGTTCGAACATCAGCGCCACTGGCCCGACACCCGCGGCTGGCAGGACGACCCGGCCCATCCCGTGCTGCGCGAGGCCGCGGCCCAGCTGGCCGACTACTTCGCAGGACGCCGGCAGCATTTCGACCTGCCGCTGGACCTTTCGCACGGCACGGCATTCCAGCAGTCGGTATGGCAGGCGCTGCTGGCCATTCCCGCGGGCCGCACCACCAGCTACGGCGCGATCAGCGCAGGGCTTGGCAATCCCGCCGCGGTGCGCGCAGTGGGTTCGGCGGTGGGCCGCAATCCGATCAGCGTGATCGTGCCCTGCCATCGCGTGCTGGGCACCAACGGATCGCTGACGGGCTACGCCGGCGGCCTCGAGCGCAAGAGCGCGCTGCTCGAACTGGAAGGTGCCTTGTGAGCGAAGGCGAGTGCATGTCCGCGAACACGGCGGCCAAGCCCTTGGTTCCCGCGGCACCCGCACGTCCGGCCAGCAAGCGCTGGCTGGTCGACCTGGCGTTGCTGGGCATGCTGTGGGGCGCCTCCTTCCTGTTCATGCGCATCGGCGCAGCGGAGTTCGGCGCGCTGCCGACGGCCGCCGTGCGGGTCGCGATCGCCACGCTCTTCCTGCTGCCGCTGCTGTTCGCGGGCGGGCAATGGTCCAGCTTCAGGCAGCACTGGAAGCCGGCGCTGGCCATCGGCGTGGTCAATTCGGGGCTGCCCTTCGCCTTCTTCTGCTTCGCGCTGCTCACCATCAACAGCGGCTTGGGCGCGGTGCTCAACGCGACGGTGCCGATGTTCGGGGCGCTGGTGGCCTGGGGCTTCTTCGGGGAGCGGCCCGATCGTTCGCGCAGCCTGGGCCTCGTGATCGGCTTCGCCGGGGTCGCGATGCTGGCGGGCCGCAGCGCGGGCCTGCAATCCGGCGCGGACGAAGCGGCGGCGCTCTGGGCGATCGGCGCCTGCCTTGCAGCCTGCATCTGCTATGCCTTCGCGGCAAGCCTGGCGCGCAAGCACCTCTCGGGCGTGCCGCCGCTCGCCACGGCCACCGGCAGCCAGATCGGCGCCACGCTCGCCCTGGCGCTGCCGGCCTTGTGGCTGTGGCCGTCGCAGATGCCGAGCCTCAAGGCCTGGCTCGCGCTGCTGGTGCTGGGCACGGCTTGCACGGGACTGGCCTACATCCTGTTCTTCCGCCTGATCGAAAACGCCGGCCCGGCACGCGCGCTGACCGTGACCTTCCTGGTGCCGGTGTTCGCGCTGTTCTACGGCGCTGTCTTCCTCGGCGAGCAGATCACCCAGTGGATGCTGGTGTGCGCGGTGGTGATCGTCTGCGGGGTGGCCTTGTCGACGGGGCTGGTGAAGCTCGGGCGGCAGCGCGCGCCCGACCTCATGCGGCAGAAGTGAAGGCTGCCGAAAGGCGGACATCCGGATGTTCCCGCCTGGCCTCTGTCAGATCGCCCCCGCCACCACATTGATCGACAGAGCCAGCACCAGCATGTTGAAGGCAAAAGACAGCACGCTGTGCACGAGCGTGATGCGGCGCATCTCGCGCGAGCACACCTGCACGTCCGACACCTGCGAGCACATGCCGATCACGAAGGCGTAGTAGAGGAAGTCGAAGTAGTCCGGGTCGAGCTTGCCTGGAAAGTCCAGGCCGGGATGACGGCTCGGCTCCGCCTGGTAGTAGCGGTGCGCGTAGTGGAAGCCGTAGATCGTGTGGATCATGAACCACGAGACCGCGAGCGCGAGCAGCCCCAGCACGATGTGGCCGATGCGCTCGGCCCCGCCCACCTGCCCGACCTCCTTGAGCAGCAGCACGATCGTCACCACGCTGACGGCGACGCCGGACACCATGGCGGCCAGGATCAGCGCGTTGGGCTGGTCGAGCGACCGGGCGCGCGCCCGCGTGCTGTCGGCGTCCGAGGTCTCGGCCAGCCACCAGGCGGGCAGCAGGTAGGCCGCGGCGCCGCAGGACCAGCCCAGGAGGCCGCGGGCGACGCCGAGCAGATGCCAAGGCATCAGGCCCACGGCGATGCCCACGGCCGTGCCGAGCAGCAGCCGCTGCCAGCCCGTCATTTGCGTGAATCGCATGCGCATGCCGGGCACTTTAGCGTGCAGCGACAATCGCGCTCCCACCATGATGAAGAAGATCCGAACTCGCTGGCGAAGCCTGCTGCTCGCCGTCGCCCTCTGCCCCTTCGGGGCCCATGCCGCCTCCTCCGCCCCCGCCCGCGTGCCCGACACCATCGAGCAGCGCGTTGCCGCCTGCATCGCCTGCCATGGACGCGAGGGGGCCAGCACCAACGCCGGCTACTTCCCGCGGCTGGCCGGCAAGCCCGAAGGCTACCTCTACAACCAGCTGCTGAGCTTCCGCGATGGGCGCCGCTTCAACAGCGACATGGCCCACATGGTGCGGCACCTCTCCGATGCCTACCTGCGCGAGATCGCGCACTACTTCGCCGAGCTCGACCTGCCCTACCCGCCCGTCTCCACGCGCAGCGACGCTTCGGCGCAGACACTCGCGCGCGGCAAGGTCCTTGTGCTCGAAGGCGATGCGGCCCGCGGCATCCCGGCCTGCACGCAATGCCATGGCCAGGCGCTGACCGGCACCGCACCGGCCATTCCCTCGCTGCTCGGGCTGCCGCGCCTGTACCTGGCGTCGCAGCTCGGCGACTGGCTCAACAACGGCCGCCATGCGCTGCCGCCCGACTGCATGGCGGAGGTGGGACGCAAGCTGAACGCGGACGACATCAACGCCGTCGCGAGCTGGCTCGCGCTGCAGCCGGTGCCGGCCAATCCCAAGCCCGCGGCCGCGCCGCCCGGCCCGCTGCCGCTGCCCTGCAGCGCGATGGGGAAGTGACGCCCATGCGACGCGCGCTCCATACCCTGCTCGCCCTCGCGGTGCTGCTGATCGCGGCCGCGCTCGGGCTCGTGGCCCTCAACCTGCGTGGCGAAGACCCGCTGCCCCGGACGCCGACCGCCTTCGATCCGACGCCGGCCCAGGTCGAACGCGGCCGCTATCTCGCACTCGCCGGCAACTGCGCGGGCTGCCACACGACGCGCGGCGGCGCGCCCTATGCCGGCGGCGTCGGCATCGAGACACCCTTCGGCACGGTCTTCGCCGGCAACCTCACGCCGCATGCCGAAGCCGGCATCGGCCGCTGGAGCGCCGCGCATTTCTGGCGCGCCCTGCACAACGGCCGCTCGATGGACGGGCGCCTGCTCTACCCCGCCTTCCCTTACCCGAGCTTCACGCACGTCACGCGCGAGGACTCGGACGCGATCTACGCCTACCTGCGCACCGTCGCTCCGGCGCCGACGCCCAACCTGCCCCACAAGCTGCGCTTCCCCTACGGCACGCAGCCCGCGCTGGCGGTGTGGCGTGCGCTGTTCTTCACGCCCGGCGGCTTTGTCGCCGACCCGGCCAGGCCGGCCGAGTGGAACCGCGGCGCCTACCTGGTCGAGGGCCTGGGGCACTGCATCGCCTGCCACGGCACGCGCAACGTGCTCGGCGCCACCGAAGAGAAGCTGGGCCTCTCGGGCGGGCTGATCCCGGTCGAGAACTGGTATGCGCCCTCGCTGAACGCCAAACGCGAGGCCGGCGTCGCGGACTGGGACACGCAGCACGTCGTCGCCTTGCTCAAGAACGGCACCTCGCCGCGCGGCTCGGTGATGGGCCCGATGGCCGACGTGGTCTACCGGAGCACCCAGCATCTGAGCGAGGCCGACCTGAATGCGATGGCCGTGTTCCTCAAGCAATTGCCTGAAGCCGGGCCCGCGGACAAGGCGCCCCCCGCATCGCCGGTGCGCCGCGACGCCGGCGTGATGGCGCGCGGCGCGAAGATCTACGACCAGCAATGCGCCTACTGCCATGGCGACGCCGGCCAGGGTGCGGAGGGCGCCTATCCGGCGCTGGCAGGCAATCGCGCGGTCAACATGGGCTCGACGGTCAACCTGGTGCAGGTGCTGCGCCATGGCGGCTTCCTGCCTGCCACCGCCGGCAATCCGCGGCCCTACGGCATGCCGCCCTTCGGCCACGTGCTCGACGACGACGGCATCGCCGACGTGCTCAGCTACATCCGCGGCTCGTGGGGCAACGATGCGCCGCCCGTCACGCGCGGCCAGATCATGCGGCCCTGAAAACCTGCGTCAGGCTTGACCTTTCCATCATGGCAGGGTTGATACTTGCGCCTGGCCTTCGGCAGTTCGAGGGCGACAAGGAAGCGCAATGAGCCAAACCCTCCCCGGCAGCGAACCCTTCAACATCGGCCAGGCCGCGGCGCGCTCCGGCGTCTCGGCCAAGATGGTGCGCCACTACGAATCGCTCGGGCTGCTGCCGCGCATCAGCCGCACCGACGCGGGCTATCGCCAGTACAACGACAGGGACGTGCACACGCTGCGCTTCATCCGCCGCGCACGCGACCTCGGCTTCAGCATGGCCGAGATCGCCGAACTGCTGAAGCTGTGGCAGAACAAGCGGCGCGCGAGCGCCGACGTGAAGCGCATCGCCCTGGCCCATGCAGCCGACCTGCATCGCCGCATCGAGGAGATGGCGGGCATGCAGCGCACGCTCCAGCGCCTGGCCGAGTGCTGCCATGGCGACCAGCGGCCCGACTGCCCCATCCTGGACGAGCTCGCCGAACGCTGACGAGATCCACACCCACGCCTTGACCTTCCCATGATGGAAAGGTCCACAGTGGCCCCATCCGGAAGAACCGAGAACCCCCCATGTCGATGGACGAAAGCTTGACGATGCCGGCGGCCGGCGCGGGCCCGAAGGAACGATCCTTGCTGATCGAGGGCATGACCTGCGCCTCCTGCGTGGCGCGCGTCGAGAAAGCGCTGGCCGCCGTGCCCGGCGTCGCCTCGGCCACCGTCAACCTGGCGACGGAGCAGGCCCAGGTCCGGTTCGCCGGCCGCGACATCGGGACGGACGCGCTCGTCGCCGCCGTGCGCAAGGCGGGCTACGAGGCGAGCCGCGCCGAGGAAGCGCAGGCGGCGCCTGCGCGGGCGGCCGGCCGATGGCCGGCGTGGTGGCCGGTGGCAGTCGCCGCGCTGTTGTCGGCGCCGCTGGCGCTGCCCATGCTCGGCCTGCTGTTCGGCCGCGCCTGGATGCTCGACGGCTGGCTCCAGCTGGCGCTGGCGACGCCGGTGCAGTTCTGGCTCGGCGCGCGCTTCTACCGCGCGGGCTGGAAGGCCTTGAAGGCGGGCGCCGGCAACATGGACTTGCTGGTCGCGCTGGGCACCTCGGCCGGCTATGGCCTGAGTCTCTATCTGCTGCTCACGCACGCCGGCCACGGCATGCCGCACCTGTACTTCGAAGCCTCCGCCGTGGTGATCACGCTGGTGCTGCTCGGCAAGTGGCTCGAGCAGCGGGCCAAGCACCAGACCACGGAGGCCATCCGCGCGCTGAATGCGCTGCGGCCGGAACGCGCGCGGGTGCGGCGAGGCGGGCTGGAGCAGGAGCTGCCGCTCTCGCGGGTGCGGGTCGGCGACGAGGTGGTCGTGCGCCCCGGCGAGCGCGTCCCGGTCGACGCCGTGGTGCTCGAGGGTGCCAGCGAGGTCGACGAGTCGCTCATCACGGGCGAGAGCCTGCCCGTCGCCAAGCACGCGGACGATGCCGTGACCGGCGGCTCGGTCAACGGCGAGGGCCTGCTCGTTCTGCGCACGACCGCCGTCGGCGCGGAGTCCACGCTGGCGCGCATCGTGCGGCTGGTCGAGTCGGCGCAGGCGAAGAAGGCGCCGATCCAGCGCCTGGTGGACCGCGTGAGCACCGTGTTCGTACCGGTGGTCATCGCGATTGCCTTTGCCACCCTGGCCGGCTGGGGCCTGGGCACCGGCGACTGGGAGGCGGCGATCCTCAACGCCGTGGCCGTGCTCGTCATCGCCTGCCCCTGTGCCCTCGGGCTGGCGACGCCGACCGCGATCATGGCGGGGACCGGCGTGGCGGCACGCCATGGGGTGCTGATCAAGGATGCCGAGGCGCTCGAGATCGCCCACGCGGTCGGCGTCGTCGCCTTCGACAAGACCGGCACCTTGACGGAAGGCCACCCGGAACTCGTTGCCATCGAGGCGGTGGACGGCGATACCGCCGCCCTGCTGCGGGCCGGCGCGGCCATCCAGGCCGGCAGCGAGCATCCGCTGGCGCGTGCGGTGATCGGTGCGGCCACGAAGCAGGGCCTGGCCATCCCGCCGGCGAGCGAGGTCCGCGCGATCGCGGGGCGCGGCGTGGCGGCGATCGTCGATGGCCGCGCGCTGCGGCTGGGCAGCGGCCGCTTGATGGACGAGCTCTCGGTACCGTTGGGCCGCCTGGCCGAAATCGCCGCGCAACGCCAGGCCGAGGGCCGCACCGTCTCCTGGCTGGCCGAGCTCGGCGCGCAGCCGAAGCTGCTGGGCCTGTTCGCCTTCGGAGACGCGCCCAAGCCCAGCGCCGCGGCGGCCGTCCGGCAGCTGCATGCGCAGGGCATCCGCACCGCGCTCATCTCGGGCGACAACCGCGGCAGCGCCGAGGCCGTGGCGCGGCTGCTGGGGATCGACATCGTCCACGCGGAGGTGCTGCCCGAGGACAAGGCAGTCATCGTTGCGCAGCTCAAGGCGCAGCAAGGCACGCGCATCGCCATGGTGGGCGATGGCATCAACGACGCGCCGGCACTGGCTGCCGCCGATGTCGGCATCGCGATGTCGACCGGCACGGACATCGCCATGCATGCCGCGGGCATCACCCTCATGCGCGGCGACCCTGCGCTGGTGAGCGATGCGATCGACATCTCGCGCCGCACCTACGCCAAGATCCGACAGAACCTGTTCTGGGCCTTCGTCTACAACGTGGTGGGCATTCCGCTCGCTGCCTTCGGCCTGCTGAGCCCGGTGATCGCCGGCGCCGCCATGGCCTTCAGCAGCGTGAGCGTGGTGAGCAATGCGCTCCTGCTGCGGCGCTGGAAGGGAAGCGCCGAGTGAGTTGACCGGGTCCCCGTCGCCGGGGCCGGCTGCACTGCGGCCTCAGGCCGCCATCTCCCGGCACGCCTGCGCGCATTGCTTGCAGGCGGCGGCACAGGCCTGGCAGTGTTCGTGCGAATGCTTCGCGCACTCGGTGCCGCAGGCCGTGCAGATCTCGGCGCAGAGCCGGCAGATCGCCGGCGCGTTGGCACTGTCGCGGGCCATCGCGGCGGCGGCCAACTGGCAGATGGCCGCGCAGTCCATGTCGAGTGCGATGCAGGCGGCCATCATCTTCACGTCATCCTCGTGCAGGCAGGCCGCAGCACAGTGGCTGCAGGCCATCGCGCAATCGTTGCAGGCAGCGATGCACGTGCCGTACTTCTCGTGGGCCATGGCGTTTCTCCTGAAATCGACAGGTTGGGAAGCGCGTGCGCATCCCGGTGTCGGACGCCTGCCTGCGCCCTTGTGCGACTGGGATGTGACCAGGGAAAGCGCGCTCGGGCGGACCCCATGCGCCGCGCTCGCCGCGGTGCGATCATTGCCTGCATGCGCGAGCCACCGACAAGAAAATGAAGCGTGCCGACATCGCCATCCTCCCCGCCGAGCAGTGGCCCCGCGGCGCGCTGGCCGCGCTCTGGAACCTCGCCTATGCGGGTTACGTCGTGCCGGTGGCCTTCGACGCGGAACGATTCGCGCGGCACCTGCGCCGCGCCAACGTCGAGCTTGCGCTGTCGAAGGTGCTGACGGCCGGCGGCGAACCGGCCGGCCTCTCGCTGGTGGGGCGGCGCGACAGGCGCGCCTACCTCGCCGGATTCGGCATCGTGCGAGCGCAACGCCGCCGCGGACTTGCGCGGCTGCTGATCGAGGTGCAACTCGCGGCGCTGCCGCCAGCGGGCGTGGACGAGCTGGTGCTGGAGGTGCTCGAGCCGAATCCCGCGCGCACCCTCTACCGGCGGGCCGGGTTCGAGGCGGTCCGGCCCCTGGAGCTCCTTGAAGGCACGCTGGACACGCGCGCAGTCGAGACTGTGGCACTCGGCCTCGCCGAGCTCGCCGCAGCGCACCAGCGCTGCAGCGCCGTCACTCAGCCGACCTGGCGACGCGAGCTGCCGACCGTGCTCGATGCCCTGACCCACGAGAACGCCGCCGCGCTCGGCGTGCGCCGGGGCGACACCGTCGTGGCCTATGCCGTGCTGCCGGAGCCGGCCCGTCACGACGGCACGCTCCTCGATGCCGCGGCCCTCGACGAGACGGCGGCGCATTCGCTGCTGGACATGCTCGCGTCCGCGCGGCCCGGCACGCGCTGGCGTTTGGTCGACGAGCCGCGCGACAGCCCCTTCTTCCGTGGCGCGTGCGCGCGCGGCCTGGCTCCCGTGCTGCGCCAGATCGAAATGAAGCGCAGCTTCTGAAGGAAGCAACGGACGCGGGGCAACGGCCGCCCCGATGCCGCTATGTCTCCCTGAACAACTCCGCGATCACGCCCCGCAGCCAGCTGTTCGCCGGGTCGGCTTCGAAGCGCTTGCTCCAGTGCAGCGAGACCGCGAAGTCGCGTAGCGGGAAGGGCGGCTCGACGATGGCGTAGCCGCCCTCCTCGGCAAAGCCGCGCGCGATGTTGCGCGGCATCACCACGGCCAGGTCGGTGGCGCGCACGATGGCCGGCAGCACCATGAAGTGCTCGGTGGTGAGGCGCACGCGGTCCTCCAGGTTGAGCAATTGCAGGATGCGCAGTGTCTCCGCGTGCGTGCGCACCGCCACGTACTCCAGCTTCTGGAGCGACGCCATCAGCGCCGGCCCGCTGCGGCGCCCGCGCGTGAAGGGATGCCCCTTGCGCAGCAGCACGATGTAGCGGTCCTTGAGCAGCAGGATGCGTTGGGTGTCGCTCACCTTGGGCAGAAAGCCGAAAGCGAAGTCGATGCGGCCGCTGTCGAGCGCCGGCGGGATCTCGCCGAGTGCCAGCGGCAGGGTCTCCAGCCGAACGCCCGGCGCGAGCGCGCCAATGCGCGCCATGAGCGCCGGCAGGAAGCGGCCCTCGCCGATGTCGCTCATGTGGATGCGGAAAGTCTTGCGAGAGGCCGCGGGCTCGAAGCGGTCCGGCTCGCCGAGCGCCTCCTCCAGCGTACTCAGGGCCGACTGCACCGCCGCGGCCAGCCGCTCGGCGCGCGGCGTGGGCGCCACGCCGCCCGGCGCGCGGGTGAAGAGCGCGTCCTGCAACAGCAGCCGCAGCCGCCCAAGGCCATGGCTGGCGGCCGGTTGGGTAAGGCCCAGCGCATCGGCCGCGCGGCTCACGCTGCGCGCACGGTAGACCGCGTCGAACAGGCGGAGCAGGTTCAGGTCGATGGTGTCGATATGCATGGCATTCATGTCGGATAGCACGAATATTTTATTGATGCCCGGCGCGACGGCTCGCACACTGCCAACCGGCACGCGGCGCGGAAACCCTGCACGCCCTCGCCTGCGACCCGGCGGCTTCAAGGGCCGGGGCCACACCAAGCAAAGAGAAGAGAGAAGCGTTTTGGAAGTCTCATTCAGCAAGGAGATCGAGGCCCTGCGCCTCGGCGCCGGCGACACCTTTCACGGCGAGGGCATCCTCGCCATCACCAAGGGCCTGCTGCAGTCGGGCGTGGCCTACGTGGGCGGCTACCAGGGCGCGCCGGTCTCGCACCTGCTCGACGTGATGGTGCAGGCCAAGCCGTACATGGACGAACTGGGCGTGCACGTGGAGGCCTGCTCGAACGAAGCCTCGGCTGCGGCCATGCTCGGTGCCTCCATCCACTATCCGCTGCGCGGCGCCGTCACCTGGAAATCGATCGTCGGCACCAACGTGGCAGCCGATGCCCTGTCGAACCTCTCGTCGCCCGGCGTGAAGGGCGGCGTGCTGATCGTGGTGGGCGAGGACTACGGCGAAGGCGCCAGCGTGATCCAGGAGCGCACGCACGCCTATGCGCTCAAGTCCGGCATGTGCCTGCTCGATCCGCGGCCCGAGCTCGGCCGCATGGTGGACATGGTGGAGCACGGCTTCCGTCTCTCCGAGACCTCCAGCATGCCCTGCATGATGGAGTTGCGCATCCGCACCTGCCATGTGCGCGGCAGCTTCGAGTGCCGCGACAACCTGCCGCCGCCGGTCTCCACCCGCGCCTTGATGGATGAGCCGGCCGGCTTCGACTACATGCGGCTCGCGCATCCGCCGGTGACCTTCCGCCACGAGAAGCTCAAGGGCGAGGAGCGCATCCCGGCCGCGCGGCGCTACATCGCCGAGCATGGCCTGAACGAGTCGATACCGGGCAAGCACGAGGATCTGGGGCTGATCGTCCAGGGCGGGCTGTACAACGCGCTCGTCCGGAGCCTGCAGCAGCTGGGCCTGGCCGATGCCTTCGGCGCCACCGACATCCCGCTGCTGGTGCTCAACGTCACCTATCCGCTGGTGCCCGAGCAGGTGGCCGACTTCTGCGCGCGCAAGCGCGCGGTGCTGGTGGTGGAGGAAGGCCAGCCCGAGTACATCGAGCAGGAGATCGCGACGCTGCTGCGCCGGCGCGCCATCCCGACGCCGCTGCACGGCTGCGACCTGCTGCCGCCCGCGGGCGAGCTGGGCGTCGAGGTGCTGGCCGGGGGGCTTTCGAACTTTGCCGCGCGCTACCTGCCGCAGCACGCGCTGGACTCGGCGCAGGGGTGGCTCGCCGGCAACCATCAGCGCCGCGCGGCGGTGGCCGCGAAGCTGGATGCACCGCTGCCCGCGCGCCCGCCCAGTTTCTGCATCGGCTGCCCGGAGCGGCCGGTGTTCGCGGCGCTCAAGCTGGCGCAGCAGGACAGCGGCCCGGTGCACATCGCGGCCGACATCGGCTGCCATGCCTTCGGCACTTTCGAGCCCTTCTCCATGGGCCATTCGATCCTGGGCTACGGCATGAGCCTGGCGAGCCGCGCGGGGGTGTCGCCGATGATGCAGCGCAGAGCGCTGTCGATCATGGGCGACGGCGGCTTCTGGCACAACGGCCTGCTCACCGGCGTGCAGAGCGCGCTCTTCAACGGCGACGACGCGGTGCTGCTGATCTTCAAGAACGGCTACACCTCGGCCACCGGCACGCAGGACATCATCTCCACCCCCGATGACGAGGTGAAGGAACGTGCGGTCGACAAGCAGCAGAGCCTGGTCGACAAGAACACCACGATCGAATCGACCCTCGAGGGGCTGGGCGTGCAGTGGCTGCGCACGGTCCACACCTACGACGTCGACCGGATGCGCGCCACGCTCAACGAAGCCTTCACCACCGGCTTCGTCGGGCTCAAGGTGATCGTGGCCGAGGGGGAATGCCAACTGGAGCGGCAGCGCCGCATCAAGCCGTGGATCGCCGGTCTGCTCAAGCGGGGCGAGCGCGTGGTGCGGGTGAAATACGGGGTGGACGAGGACGTGTGCAACGGCGACCACGCCTGCATCCGCCTCTCGGGCTGCCCCACGCTCACGATCAAGGACAACCCGGACCCGCTGAAGGTGGACCCGGTGGCGGTGGTGATCGACGGCTGCGTGGGCTGCGGCCTGTGCGGTGCCAATGCGCACGCCGCCACGCTGTGTCCCAGCTTCTATCGGGCCGAGGTGGTGCAGAACCCCAAGTGGCACGAGCGCCTGTTGCATTCGCTGCGGGGGGCGCTCGTGAGGGCGTTGCAGCCGGCCTAGGGGGCGGAATGCGGACAGACGAACGCAAAGGACGCGAAGGACGCGAAGGATGAATATCCATACGACACAGCCCATCAGCCTGCTGGTCTGCGCCCTGGGCGGCGAAGGTGGAGGGGTGCTCACCGAATGGCTGGTCGAGGTGGCCCGGCATGCCGGGTATGCGGCGCAGAGCACCTCGATTCCGGGCGTGGCACAGCGCACCGGCGCCACCACGTACTACATCGAGGTGTTTCCGGTGCCGCTGGCGGCGCTCGGGGGGCGGCGGCCGGTGTTCGGCCTGAGCCCGGTGCCGGGGGCGCTGGATGCGATCGTCTCCTCGGAGCTGCTGGAGACCGCGCGCCAGATCGGCAATGGCATGAGCGCACCGGTTCGCACGCTGGTCATCAGCTCCTCCGCGCGCACGCTCACCACGGCGGAGCGCATGCAGGTGGGCGACGGCCGTGCCGACAGCGAGCGGCTGCTGGACGTGATCAAGGCCTTCAGCCGCGAGCACCACGTGTTCGACATGGGCACGGTGGCGCGCGAGGCCGGGACGGTGGTCAGCGCGGTGATGCTGGGCGCGGTCGCGGGCAGCGGGCTGTTCCCCTTTCCGCGCGAGGCCTACGAGCAGGTGGTGCGCGGCGGCCGCACGCCCGAAGAGGCGGGCAAGATGGCCGCGGCCAGCCTGCGCGGCTTCGCGCAGGCCTTCGAGATCGTGCAGGCGCCGCGGGAGCAGGCCGCGATGGTGAGGCAGTTGCTGGCCACCACCGCGCAGGACGCGCCTGCGGCACACGCGCTGCCGGCCGCGCTTGCACAGGCCTTCCCGCCGCAGGTGCAGGGCCTGCTGGCGCTGGGCTACGCCCGCGTGCTCGACTACCAGGACGCCTCCTATGCGCAGCTCTACATCGACCGGCTGCAGCAGGTGCTGGCGGCCGAGCGCGCGGCCGACCCTGCCGGCGCGGGCGGCTACGCCATCACCGACGAGATGGCGCGCTGGCTCGCGCTGTGGATGGCCTTCGACGACATCGTGCGGGTGGCCGAGCTCAAGAGCCGCAAGAGCCGCGCGGCGCGCGTGCGGCGCGAGGTCCGGGCCGGGGACGAAGACATCGTCAAGGTCTACGACCATTTCAAGCCCGGCACGCCCGAGTTCGCGGCGCTGCTGCCGCCTTCGCTGGCCCATCGCCTCGCGGCCTGGGACCGGCGCCGGGAAAAGCCCTGGGCGCTGCCGCTGAAGGTCGGCAGCCACGCGGTCTTCGGCATGGCCTCGCTGCGGCTGCTGGCCTCGCTGCGCTGGCTGCGCAAGCGCGGCAGCCGCTTCGCCGAGGAGCAGGCGTTGATCGGGCGCTGGCTCGCCGCGGTGCTGCAGGGCACGCGCAGCGACTGGCGCCTGGGCCACGAGATCGCGCAGTGCGGGCGGCTCATCAAGGGCTACGGCAGCACCAACGAGCGCGGCAAGCAGAACCTGCTGCACGTGATCGGGCACCTGGCCGAGCTGCCCGGCGCTTCCGACCAGGCGCGGGCCGAGGCCATCGCCGCGGCACGGCAGGCCGCGCTGGCCGATGACGCCGGCAAGGCGCTCGATGCCGCGCTCGTGCAGCACGGCGCGCCTGCGCGGCCCGTCGCGGCCCAGCCGATCCGCTGGATGAAGCGGCGGCCCGCCACCACCCGATGAACCACCGAGAAGGAGACTCCCGATGACGACGACAAGACCCGCAGGCCGCCGCGGCATTCCCTTGCGAAGCGCCTTGCTGGCGCTGGTGCTGGGTGCTGCCGCCGCGATGCCGACCGCCCAGGCGCAAGGCAGCAACTGGCCCAGCAAGCCCATCAAGGTGGTGGTGAACTTCCCGCCCGGCGGCGCGGCCGACACCATCGCACGCGCGATCTCCCAGCCGCTGCAGGACGCCCTGGGCCAGCCGGTGCTGATCGAGAACCGCGGCGGCGCCAACGGCAACATCGGCGGCGAGAACGTGGCGCGCGCGCAGCCCGACGGCTACACGCTGCTCATGAGTTCGGGCGGAATGGTGTCGGTGAATCCGCACCTGTACCCCAAGATGTCCTTCGACCCGTCCAAGGACCTGATCCCCGTCGCCGCGGCGGCGCGCATCCTCGTGTTCCTCGTGACCAGGCCTTCGCTGCCGCCGCAGAACGTCAAGGAGTTCATCGCCTACGTGAAGGAGCGCCCGGGCAAGCTGTCCTTCGGCTCGCCGGGTGCGGGGAGCTCGCCGCACCTGGCGGGCGAGATGTTCAAGGCGCAGACCGGCCTCTATGCGGTGCATGTGCCCTACCGCGGCGCCGCGCCGGCGCTGCAGGACCTGCTCGCCGGCCAGATCGACTTCGCCTTCGATCCGGGCATCGGCCTGAACCAGGTCCGCGCGGGCAAGCTGCGCCTGCTGGCCGTGGGCAGCCCCAGGCGCTCGCCGCTCTTCCCCGACGTGCCGACGCTGGACGAGGCCGGGCTCAAGGGCTTCGATGCCGACACCGTGTTCGGCTTCTACGCGCCGGCAGGCACGCCGGCGCCGATCGTCGCGCGGCTCAACAGCGAGATCAACCGCATCCTCGGGACGCCGGCGGTCAAGGAGCGCATCGCGAACCTGGGCGGAGAGCCCGTGCCCGGCACGCCGGCCGCCTTCCACGACCGTGCGATGGCCGACTCGGCGCGCTTCGGCGCCATCATCCGGGACCGAAAAATCCTCGCGGACTGATCAGCGCATGGCCCAGCCCGTCATCTACACCGTCCGCGTCGAGTTCGGGGACTGCGACCCCGCCGGCATCGTCTGGTTTCCCAACTTCTTCCGCTGGATCGACGCGGCCTCGCGCCACTTCTTCGCCGAGCGCGGCGTGCCGCGCTGGGAGGAAACGGCGCAGACGCTGGGCGTGATCGGCACGCCGCTGGTCGACACCCACACCCGCTTCGTCAAGAGCGCGAGCTACGGCGACACGCTGACGATCGCGGTCGCCATCCCCGAGTGGCGCGACAAGAGCTTCCTGCAGACCTACCGCATGAAACGCGGCGAGGACCTGATCCTCGAATGCGAGGAGGTCCGCATCTTCGCGGCGAAGCGCGAGGGCGGCGGCATCCGCGCGGTGCCGATCCCGCCGGAGATCCGGCGACTCTGCGCGTAGAAGGCTACTGGCCGCTGGCGTGGCAGGCCGCGCGGATGATGCGCTCGGTGGGATTGGGCACGACGTTGAGAAAGCGCATTGGCCGCGGGTTGTCGGTGTAGTCGCTCTCCTTGTGCGCTTCGCCCTGCCACAAAGGCGCCATGTAGAAGCGCGCGAAGCGGTACTCGGCCTTCTTTGCCCGGCAGTCGAAGACGACGCGGGCGTCGTAGGAGCGGTAGGGCACGCCTTCCCAGTTGGCGCGGTCCTGCGACCGGTTCACGCGCAGGTTCATGGTCCGGCGCTCGCCGACGATCTTGATCGCCACCGGATCGACCTGCACCGTGTCGACCACGGGGTCGTCCGGATTGCCGGTCACGGTGAACCACTCGGCCTGAGCCGCAGCGCTGGCGCCGATCAGGCCAAGCAATGCGAACCAACATCTCACGCCGAAGATCCCCTTGCGATGAAAAACCGGCCGATTCTAGTGAAGTCCCCACGCCTGTCAGCCGCCGCCGCTCGCCAACGGCGGTGCCGTCCTACCCGGCGCAGCCCCGCGACGGCGCATCACCCACTGGCGTTCCGCCCGCGCTGCCGCGGCGGCCCAATGAAAGAACGGGGCACATCATGTCTGGAAACAGTCGCTTCCAAGTGCGGACATGGACACAGGCCGGGTTGATCGCCGCGGCCGCCGGGTTGCTGGCGGCTTGCGGCGGCGGCGGAGGCGGGCACGGGGGCGGCTTCGTGGTCCTGCCGCCGGGCCAGACCCAGCTCGCCTGCGACGACTCGATCAAGACCGGCTTCAAGCCGGACGCCAACACCAGCGTGCTGCTGGTCAAGTCTTTCAAGAACGGCGATCCGCTGCTGCTGACCGGCACTCCCACGCCCACCACGCCCACCGCCACCACCGATGTCTGCGTGGTGAAGCTGCTGGTGGGGCCGGGCAATCCGGGCCCCGCGGACGCGCCTTCGACCTCGCCCGGGATCGGCATCGAGGTCTGGCTGCCGAGCGAGGCGAAATGGAATGGCCGCGTGCACGTGAAGGGCGGCGGCGGCTGGGCCGGCGGCGTGCAGACCTCGCTGACGGCGCTGGCCGGTGTCACGGGCGGCACTGCCGGCACGCCGGCCAACACCGCCATGGTGGAAGGCGCGGTTTCGGCCAGCACCGACACCGGCCACGCCAACACCGCCAATGGCGGCTCCTTCGCCATGAGGCCCGACGGCACCATCAACACGGCCTTGTGGAACGACTTCGCACAGCGGGGCATCCACGAGATGGCCGTCAAGACCAAGGCGCTGGCGACCGCCTTCTACGGCACCGCGCCGCGTTTCTCCTATTGGGACGGCTTCTCCACCGGCGGCCGCCAGGGCCACATGGAGGCGCAGGCGAACCCGGCCGATTTCGACGGCATCCTGGCCGGTGCCCCGGCCATCAACTGGACGAAGTTCATCACCGCCGAGCTGTACCCGCAGATCGTCTACCAGCGTGATCTGGGCGGCGTGGCGCTGACGGCCGCCCAGCTGACGCTGATGGGCAATGCCGCCATCAACGCCTGCGACGTGGTGAACAACCAGCACCTGGGCTACATCCCCGACCCGTCCCAATGCCGCTACGACCCGCAGATGGACCCCGCCGTGCTGTGCCCGAGCAGCGGCGGCACCGGGCCCGCCGGCAGCTGCGTCACGGCCGCCCAGGCCCTGGCGATGAACAAGATCTGGTACGGCCAGACCAGCGACGGCTCCGTGCCCTCCCCCGCGGCCGACAACGGCTTCGCGACTTCGCCTGCCACCTCGGCCAACCAGCGCTGGTACGGGCTGACGCGCGGCACCAACCCGACGGGGCTCGCCGGCCCGACACCGTTCACCATCGCGACCGACATGGTGGCGCTGGAGCTGCAGGACCCGACCTGGGCCACGCCGAGCTTCATCAACGCGACCGGCAACGGCATCAACCGGTGGACGACGCTGTCGTACGCGAACCTCTCCAACGCCTTCGACCAGGGCATCGCGCTGCAGGCCGCCTTCGCCAACATCAACACGGACGACCCCAACATCGACCGCTTCGCGGCGCACGGCGGCAAGATGCTGGTCTACCACGGGCTCGCCGACACGCTGATCATGCCGCAGGGCACCATCAACTACTACACCCGGCTCGCCTCCCGGGTGGGCGGCGACGCGGTGGCTCGCAACTTCTACCGGCTGTTCCTGGTGCCCGGCATGGCCCACGGCTTCAGCAATGGCACCACCAACGCGGCCGCGAACCCGCCGCTGCCGACCAACGCCCAGCTCTACCTGGCGCTGACGCTGTGGGTGGAAAACGGCAACTCGCCCGAGCGCATCGACATCTCCGCGCCGGCCACCGGCACCGCGCCCGCCAGCTCGCGGCCGATCTGCATGTATCCCACCAAGGCCACGCTGACCGGCGGCGACCCGCGCCAAGCCGCGTCTTACGTCTGCTCTTGAATACTTAGGTTTAGCCTTCGGCCTATTGCGGATGATTTGTTGCGCCAGCGGGCGACTAATGCCACAGTTTGGTGGACTTCCCATTACGGGAATCTCCTCTCCCGCCCATTTTTTGCGAGACCATTGGCGCCATCACAGCACTCCAACGTTCCGCGAGTACCCACATGGCCAAGATCACCTTCGCGCAATCGCCTGCCACCGCCACCCGGCGCGCCCCGAGGCTGGTCTTCCGCCCCGCCGATGCGCGCCGCCCGTTCCGGCGCGGTGACCTGGCACTGTGCGCCGGCTCGATCGTGGTGGTCTGCATGTCCGAGCACGAGGAAGGCGGCGTCAATCCCGAACTGGCCGTGCGCTCCACGCGCGGCGTCGCCGGCACGGCGCGGGCCAAGAGCCTGCAGTTGCTGGCCGGCGTGGACACGCAGGAATTCGGCCCCGGCTACCACGACCTGCTGAAGTTCATCGCGGACACCGCCGCCCACTGATCCCCGCGGCCGCAGCGCCACTCAGTCGGCCTTGATATCGGCCGCCTTGATCACCTTCGACCATTTTGCGAGTTCCTGGTCCACGAACTTGCCCAGCGTGGGCGGGTCCATGTAGACGGCGAAGGCCCCCTGATCGTCCACCTTCTTGCGGAAGCTCTCGCTCTCGACGATCTTGCGGATCTCGGCGCTGAGCCTGGCCACCACCTCCGGCGGCGTCTTCGCCGGTGCGAAGACCGCGAACCACGAATCCACCTCGTAGCCCGGCAGTCCGGCTTCGGCCGAAGTCGGCACATTGGGCATCGACGGATGGCGATGCGTCCCTGTATAGGCCAGCGCCTTGAGCTTGCCGCTCGCGATGTGGCCGATCACCGAGGGCGGCGTGGTAATGAACATGTCGACATTGCCCGCGATCAGGTCGTTGATCGCCGGGCCCGAGCCCTTGTAGGGGACGTGCGTCATCGGCTGCTTCACCTGGCGCGACAGCAGCTCGCCCGCGATGTGCTGGATGGAGCCGTTGCCGGAGGAGGCGAAGTTGAGGCCGCCATCGCCCTTCTTCTTGCCGTACTCGATCAGCTCCTTCATCGAGTTGACCGGCAGCTTGCCGCTGACCGCCACCACGTGCGGCGCGCGCATCACGAGCGCGACCGGCGCGAAGTCCTTGGTCGGGTTCCACTTGATCTGCTGGAACAGCGCGGGGTTGCCCACGTGGTAGCCCGAGTACTGCATGAGCAGCGTATAGCCGTCGGGCGCGGCCCGGGCCACGGCCTCGGTGCCGATGTTGCCGCTGGCGCCCGGCTTGTTGTCGACCACCACCGGCTGGCCGAGCGCACGCGACAGCGGGTCGCCGACCAGGCGCGCCATGATGTCCGTCGACCCGGCGGGCGCGGTGGGAACGATGAAGGTGATGGGCTTCGACGGCCAGCTTTCGGCATGCGAAGCGATCATCGTGAACGCGGCGCAGGCCGCGAGCAGGCGGGGGGCGAGTTTCATGGCTTGTCTCCTGATTGTTGAAAGGGATGCGGGAACGGCTACCGAACGCAGAAGTCGCGAAGGTGCTTCGTATTCATGCCTTCAGTTCCGAGATCTCGATGAGGTTGAGATCCGGGTCGCGCACGTAGACCGAGCGGATGCGCGAGGTCGCGCCGGTGCGCATCACCGGGCCTTCGACGATGGGCACCTGCTTCGCTTCCAGACGCGCGATCACCTCGTCCAGCGGCACGGCGGCGATGAAGCAGAGGTCCAGCGCGCCGGGCATCGGCACCTGCGCCTTCGGCTCGAACTCGCTGCCCTTCAGGTGCAGGTTGATCTTCTGGTTGCCGAAGCGAAAGGCCTTGCGGCTCTCGCCGAAGGTCTCGAGCGTCATGCCCATGACCTCGACGTAGAAGCGCACGCAGGCTGGCTCGTCGGCCGTGGTCAGCACCAGGTGGTCCAGATGGTCGATCATGCCGGCAGCTCCTTCCTGCCGATGTCGCGCGCCTTCGCGCGCTCGACGATCTCGCCGAAATCCGCAGGCAGCGCGTGGCGCGTGAGCCGATGGCCGGCGCGGGACACCTGCGCAGGCAGCGCGTGCTGAACCAGCGCCTCGAGCTGCACGGCAGCAGCGATGACGCCGTCGAAATCCATGCCCGTCTCGTAGCCCATGCACTGCAGCATGTGGACCACGTCCTCGGTCGCGACGTTGCCCGTCGCGCCGGGCGCATAGGGGCAGCCGCCGATGCCGCCCAGGGACATGTCGAAGCGGCGCACGCCGGCCTCCAGCGCCGCGACCGTGTTGACCAGGCCCATGGCGCGGGTGTTGTGGAAGTGCGCCGTGAAACCCAGTGACGGGAAGCGCGCCAGGGCGCGCGCGCAGACCTCTTGCACCTGCGTCGGATAGGCCATGCCGGTGGTGTCGCACAGGGTGATGCCGGCTACGCCAAACCCGGCAAAGCGTTCGATCCAGCCCAGCACGCCTTCGAGCGGCACCTCGCCCTCCATCGGGCAGCCGAACACGCAGGACAGGGAGACGTTCACCGGCACCTTCGCCTGCCGCGCCAGCGCGATCACCTCCGCCAGCTGCGCGAAGGACTGCTCGCGCGTCATGCGCAGGTTGGCGAGGTTGTGGGTCTCGCTGGCCGACATCACGATGTTGAACTCGTCGACGCGGCCGTCCAGCGCGCGCTCGCCGCCGCGCAGGTTGGGCACCAGCGCGGTGTAGAGCACGCCGGGGCGGCGCGCGATGCGGCCCATGACCTCCTCGCCGTCGCGCAGGGCCGGGATGGCCTTGGGCGAGGTGAAGGAGGTCACCTCGATCTTCGCGTAGCCCAGCCCGCTCAGGCGGTCGATCAGCGCGATCTTGTCCTCGGTGGGGATGAAGCGGCTTTCCATCTGGAAGCCGTCGCGGGTGGCGACCTCGTTGAGGTGCAGGCGCGTGCCGTCGCCGGTGTTCATGATGGGCGTTCCTTTCAGCGTGTGCGCGCAGGCCAGCCGGCGCCGGACTGCAGTTGACCGTCGTGCTCGCCCAGGCGCGGCGCCGGATGCGCGATCCGGCCCGGCGTGGCGCTGAGCTTGGGCACGATGCCCGGCACCTTGAGCATGCGGCCATCCGAGGCGGGCGCCTCGACGATCATTTCGCGCGCCAGGTACTGCGGGTCACGTGCGATGTCCGCCACGGTGTAGACGCGCCCGACCGGCACGCCGGCGGCGTCGAGCGCGGCCAGCACCTGGTCACGGCTGCGTTGCACGGTCCACGCCTCGATGGCGGCGTCGAGCATCTCGACCTGCGCCACCCGGCCGTCGTTGTGGCGCAGCGCCGGGTCGTTCTCCAGGTCCGGCCGCTCGATGGCGCGCATCAGCCGGCGGAAGATGCTGTCGCCGTTGCCTGCCACCAGGACGAAGTGGCCATCGTTGCAGCGGTACGCGTTGGTGGGCGCGATGCCCGGCAGCGCGCTGCCGGCGCGTTCGCGCACCGCACCGAAAGCGTCGTACTCGGGCAGCAGGCTCTCCATCACGTTGAAGACCGACTCGTACAGCGCCACGTCGATGAACTGCCCTTCGCCGCCATGGGCCGCGCGGTGGTAGAGCGCCATCAACACGCCGATCACGCCATGCAACGCGGACAGCGTGTCGCCCAGCGACACGCCCACGCGCACCGGCACCCGGCCCGGCTCGCCGCTGAGGTAGCGCAGCCCCCCCATCGATTCGCCGAGCACGCCGAAGCCGGGCTTGTCGCGGTAGGGGCCGGTCTGGCCGTAGCCCGAGATGCGCAGCATCACCAGCTGCGGGTTGAGCGCATGCAGCCGCTCCCAGCCCAGCCCCCAGCCCTCCAGCGTGCCGGGCTTGAAGTTCTCGATCAGCACATCGGCCTCGAGCGCCAGGGCGCGCACCGCCGCCTGCCCTTCCTCGCTGCGCAGGTCCAGGCAGACCGAGCGCTTGTTGCGCGACTGCACTTCCCACCACACCGAGCTGCCGTCGCGCAGCATTCGCCACTTGCGCAGCGGATCGCCGACCTCGGCCGGCTCGACCTTGATCACATCGGCGCCGAATTCGGCCAGGGTCTTGCCGGCAAAGGGGCCGGCGATGAGCTGACCGAGTTCCAGGACCTTGAGGCCTTCGAGTGCGTTCATGGCGTTGCGTCGTCTCTTGAGTGAATGGCCTCACTGTAGGAATGCGACGGCCTTTGCGGAATTGCTTTGGCGGCAGCACCGCTTCGCAAAACGCGAAGGCCCTCCCTAGAATCGATCCATGGCCCGCAGCATCAACCCGGCACGCGTCGACTTCGTCACCCTGCGCCTGTTCTGCGCGGTGGCGCAGTCGGGCAGCATCACCAAGGGCGCCGAAGCCTGCCACCTGGCGCTTTCGGCCGCGAGCCGGCGCCTTTCCGATTTCGAAGGCACGACCGGCTCGAAGCTGCTGGAGCGCAGCGCCCAGGGCATCGCCCTGACGCCCGCCGGCCACGTGGCCATGCAGCACGCGATGCGCCTGTTCCAGGGGTTCGAGCAGTTCAGCAGCGAATTGGGCGACTACGCCAGCGGCGTGCGCGGCCACGTGAGGCTGTGGGCCAACATGTCTGCGCTCACGGAATTTCTGCCGGCGGCGCTCGCGACCTTCCTCGAGCGGCATCCCGACATCCGCGTCGAGGTCGAGGAGCAGCTGAGCGGCGACATCGTGCGTGCGCTGGTCGATGGCCTGGCCGACGTGGGCGTGTTCGCCGAGAACACGCCCGCCTACGGCCTGGACATCGCGCCTTTCCAAACCGACGAGCTGGTGGTGCTGTGCGCGCGGCAGCATCCCCTGGCGCGCCTGAAGCGGGTCGATTTCAAGACCTGCCTGGCCTACGAGTTCGTGGGGCTGAACCGCAGCAGTTCGCTGCTGGAACTGACCTCGCGCGCGGCCGAGCAGGCCGGCATCCCGATGCGGCTGCGCGTGCAGGTGCGCAGCTTCGATGCCATGTGCCACATGATCGCGGCGGGCCTGGGCATCGGCGTGGTGCCGCTGGCGGCCTGCTCGGCGCAGGTCAGCGTGCTGGAGCTGAAGGTCGTGCGCCTGAAGGACCCGTGGGCGGTGCGGCGCTTGATGATGGCGACGAAGACCGGGGAGCGCCTGTCGGCCGCGGCGGGCTTGCTGGTGGGGCACCTGGCGGGCCTGTCGGAGGCCGACAAGGGCGCGGCCCGCCCCTCCCGTCGACGGGCGGCAGGAGCGTAATATGCACCGCCTCTGGAGTGTTCCTCATGGAGTTGCCGTCGGTGAACCCGGCTGATCTCAGACAACGCCTTCTCGCCATCCTGGCCGCGGATGCCGTCGGCTATTCGCGCCTGATGGCCGGCGACGACCGCGGCACCGTCGCGGCGCTCGATGCCGCGCGCGCGGTCTTCCGCCACCGCATCGAGGCCGGCCAGGGCCGCGTGATCGACATGGCCGGCGACTCGGTGCTCGCCGTGTTCGAGACCGCCGCCGGCGCCGTGACGGCAGCCATCGCCGTCCAGCAGGCGCTGGGCGCCTCCACCGGCGCCGTGCCGCAGGATCGGCGGATGCACTTTCGCATCGGCATCCACATGGGCGACGTGATCGAGAAGGCGGACGGCACGGTCTACGGCGACGGCGTGAACATCGCCTCGCGCCTGTGCGCGGTGGCCGAGGCGGGGGGCATCGTCGTGTCCGATGCCGTGCATGGAGCCGTGCGCGACCGCATCGTCGCCAGCTTCGTCGACCAGGGCGAGCAGCCGATGAAGAACATCGCGCACCTGGTCCACGCCTTCCAGCTCAAACCGACCGAGCCCACGCCGGCGCCCGCCCCTGCCCCTGTGCCCGTGCCGGCCCTGCGCCTGCCCGACCGGCCTTCGCTGGCCGTGCTGCCCTTCACCAACATGAGCGGCGACCCGGAGCAGGAGTACTTCGCCGACGGCATCACCGAGGACATCATCACCGACTGCTCGAAGATCTCCGGCCTGTTCGTGATCGCGCGGAACTCGACCTTCAGCTTCAAGAAGCAGAACGTCGACATCAAGGACGTGGGCGCCAAGCTCGGCGTGCGTCATGTGCTCGAGGGCAGCGTGCGGCGCCACGGGATGCGTGTACGCATCAACGTGCAGCTGATCGACGCGGCATCCGGCGGGCATGTGTGGGCCGACCGCTACGACCGCGAGCTGGAGGACATCTTCCTGGTTCAGGACGAAGTCACGCGCAAGATCGTGCAGACGCTCGAAGTGAGGCTCACCGGCAATGAGGAGGCGCGCCGGCACGATCGCGGCAAGGTCAACGGCGAAGCCTACGACTACCTCATCCGCGCGAAGTGCTGCATCGTGCAGTTCACCGAATCGGCGCTGATCGAGACGCGCGAAATGCTGGAGCACGCCCTGGCGATCGATCCTGGGATGGCGCAGGCCTACGCCTATCTGGCGATCGCCCGCGGCGTCGAGTACGCCAACGCGTGGAACGGCCGGACGGCGGACGACCTCGAAGAGAACCTGGCGCTGGCGCGCAAGGCGAGCGAAATCGATCCCTCCGAGCCCATGGCCCATCACGCCCTGTCCAACGCGCTCATGTGGCTGCGCAGGCTCGACGAGGCCGAGCGCGCCGCGCGGCGCTCGGTCGCGCTCGACCCGAACTCCGCCCAAAGCCAGGGGACGCTGGGCCTCATCCTGGATTTCTCCGGGCGGCACGAGGAGGCGGTCGAGTTGCTGGGGCGGGCGCTGCGCCTCGACCCGGAATTCAGCCTGTGGCGGCACGCGCAGGGGCGCGCTCAATTCGCCCTGGGGCGTTACGCCGAGGCCGAATCGAGCTTCAAGCGCCGCCTGATCCACATGCCGGGGTCGGACGTCACGCGCGCCTACCTGGCCTCGCTCTACGGTCACACGGGCCGCCATGACGAGGCCGGCCGCGTGTGGCGCGAGCTGATGGCCCTCCATCCGAAATACGCCATCGAGCTCACGTTGCGCGTGCTGCCCTACAACAGCCCGGCGCCGCTCGAGCAGTTCGTGGCGGGCTTGCGCAAGGCGGGGCTGGTGCCTTAACCGGCACCGGGGACCGGCCCCCGCGGGATCGCGCGCGCCCGTCGCGGCCACGTCCCCTGAGGGGTTTCACCGAGACCCGCCGCCGCCGCGCCCGGCGCATACTGGCGGAAAAGCCCGCATCGGTCCATCCACGAGGACCACGGGCGGCAGCAAGGAGACAAGACTTTGCAGCGAACCGATATCGCGAACCCGGCCTACTTCCACAAGGTCGTCGATTGCCAGTACGCCTGCCCGGCGCACACCCCCGTCCCCGAGTACATCCGACTGATCGCGCAGCGCCGCTACGGCGACGCCTACATGGTCAACTGGGTCTCGAACGTCTTCCCCGGCATCCTCGGGCGCACCTGCGATCGGCCGTGCGAGCCGGCATGCCGGCGCGGGCGGGTGGAAGAAAGCAACGCGAACAAGCCCGAGCCGGTGGCGATCTGCCGGCTCAAGCGCGTGGCGGCCGACATGAAGGAGGACGTGCGCGCCCGCATGCCGGCGATCGAGCCCCGCAACGGCAAGCGCATCGCCTGCATCGGCGCGGGGCCGGCCTCGCTTACCGTCGCGCGCGATCTCGCGCCGCTGGGCTACGAGGTGACGGTGTTCGACGAGGGGACCCAGGCCGGCGGCTTCATGCGCACGCAGATTCCGCACTTCCGCCTGCCCGAGTCGGTGATCGACGAGGAGACGGGCTACATCCTGGACCTCGGCGTGGAATTTCGCGGCGGCGAGCGCATCGATTCGATGAAGGCGCTGATGGCGCAGGACTGGGACGCGATCTTCGTCGGCTGCGGCGCGCCGCGCGGGCGCGACCTCGACCTTCCTGGCCGGCAGGAGGCCGCGGCCAGCATCCATATCGGCATCGACTGGCTGGCTTCGGTCTCCTTCGGCCACATCACCCGCATCGGCGAGCGCGTGATCGTTCTGGGCGGCGGCAACACCGCCATGGACTGCTGCCGCTCCGCGCGCCGCCTGGGCGGCAGCGACGTGAAGGTGATCGTGCGCAGCGGCTTCGAGGAGATGAAGGCTTCGCCATGGGAGAAGGAGGATGCGCAGCACGAGGGCATCCCGATCATCAACTTCCACGTGCCCAAGGCCTTCGTCCATGAAAACGGCAGGCTGGTGGGCATGCGCTTCGAGATCGTCCGCGCGCAGTACGACGCACAGGGCCGGCGCTCGCTGGTGCCCACCGGCGAGCCCGAGGCCTTCTTCGAGTGCGATGATGTGCTGGTGGCCGTGGGCCAGGAGAACGCCTTCCCCTGGATCGAGCGCGATTGCGGCATCCACTTCGACAAGTCGGGCCTGCCGGTGCTCGACAAGCGCAGCTTCCAGTCGACCGTGCCGAACGTGTTCTTCGGCGGCGATGCGGCCTTCGGCCCCAAGAACATCATCGAGGCCGTGGCCCATGGCCACGAGGCCGCGGTGTCGATCGACCGGCTGCTGAATGGCGAGCCGATCGAGGTTCGCCCCGCGCCCATGACCAACCTGATGTCGCAGAAGATGGGCATCCATGAGTGGAGCTACGACAACGACATCACCAACGACCTGCGCTACAAGGTGCCGTGGGCCAAGGCGGAAAAGGCGCTGGCCAGCATCCGGGTCGAGGTGGAACTGGGCTTCGACGCCGCCACCGCCTTCAAGGAGGCCGAGCGCTGCCTCAACTGCGACGTGCAGACCGTGTTCACCGAGGTTGCGTGCATCGAGTGCGATGCCTGCGTGGACATCTGCCCGATGGATTGCATCAGCTTCACCGCCAATGGCGAGGAGGCGGAGCTGCGGCAACGGCTGAAGGCGCCGGCCCTCAACCTGGCGCAGGACCTGTACGTGTCCGGCGGGCTCAAGACCGGCCGGGTGATGGTCAAGGACGAGGACGTCTGCCTGCACTGCGGCCTGTGCGCCGAACGCTGCCCCACCGGCGCGTGGGACATGCAGAAGTTCCTGATCGAGATGACCCATGCAGGGCCGCAGGCTCGCGATGCGCACGTCGCGCCCAGGCAGGGGGTGGCGGCATGACCCGGTCGACCAGCACCGCAGCGCGCAGTGCGGAGGTTTCCGGATGAGCGCGACGCTTCCGCCCAAAGGTGCAAAGCCCTCCATGGGGACCACTGAATTGCCGAGCGCGGCCGCCACGCCGTCGATCGAAGCCGTCAACGACTTCGTCATCAAGTTCGCCAACGTCAACGGCTCGGGCTCGGCCTCCGCCAACGAGCTTTTCGCCAAGGCCATCCTGCGCATGGGCGTGCCGGTGAGCCCGCGCAACATTTTCCCGAGCAACATCCAGGGCCTGCCGACCTGGTACGAGGTGCGCGTCTCGGAAGCAGGCCACATGGGGCGGCGCGGCGGCACCGACATGATGGTGGCGATGAACCCGCAGACCTGGGACGCCGACGTGGCCGAGCTGGCCCCCGGCGGCTACCTGTTCTACGACAGCACGCGCGCCCTGCCCCCTTCGAAGTTTCGCGAAGACGTCCACGTCATCGGCATGCCCCTGACCGAGATCTGCAACGCGGTCTACCACGACCCGCGCCAGCGGCAGCTGTTCAAGAACATCGTCTATGTCGGCGCACTGGCCATCCTGCTGGGCATCGAGCCCGAAGTGGTCGAGAAGCTGCTCGGGGAGCAGTACCGGGGCAAGGAAAGGCTGCTGGCCTCCAACGTCCAGGCCCTGCACCTGGGCTGCGACTTCGCGCGCGAGCACCTGCAGGCGTCGGTGGGGCTGCAGGTGCGGCGCGCCGACCGGGTGGGCAACCGCATCTTCGTCGACGGCAACAGCGCCGCCGCGCTGGGCTGCGTGTATGGGGGCGCCACGGTCGCGGCCTGGTACCCGATCACGCCCTCCTCCTCGGTGGCCGAGGCCTTCCAGAAATACTGCGCCAAGTTCCGCGTCGACCCGGCCACGGGCCAGAACCGCTTCGCCATCGTCCAGGCCGAGGACGAGCTGGCCTCCATCGGCATGGTGGTGGGGGCCGGCTGGAACGGCGCGCGCGCCTTCACCGCGACCTCCGGTCCGGGCATCTCGCTGATGACCGAGTTCATCGGCCTGGCCTACTTCGCCGAGATCCCCGTCACCCTCATCAACGTGCAGCGCGGCGGGCCTTCCACCGGCATGCCCACGCGCACCCAGCAGGCCGACATCCTGTGCTGCGCCTACGCCTCCCACGGCGACACCAAGCACGTGCTGCTGTTCCCCGAGGACCCGCACGAATGCTTCGAGCACGCCGCTGCCGCGCTGGACCTGGCGGACCGCCTGCAGACCCCCGTTTTCCTGATGACCGACCTGGACATCGGCATGAACCAGCGCCTGTGCGCGCCGTTCGAATGGGACGAGACCCGCGCCTACGACCGCGGCAAGGTCATGACCGCCGAGGAACTGGAAGCCGGCCGCGACTTCGGCCGCTACAAGGACGTGGACGGCGACGGCATTCCGTGGCGCACCCTGCCCGGCACGCATCCGACCAAGGGCAGCTTCTTCACGCGCGGCACCACGCGCGATGCCTACGCGCGCTATTCGGAGCGCGGCCCCGACTACGTCTACAACATGGAGCGCTTGCTGAAGAAGTTCGCGACCGCCGCGACGCTGGTTCCGCAGCCGGTGCTGCGGCCGGCCGCGCAGGCGACCGAGCTGGGCGTGATCTATTTCGGCTCGACCACCCCGGCCATGCACGAGGCGCTGGAGGCGCTCGAGGCACGCGGCATCCACCTGGATGCCATGCGGCTGCGCGCCTTCCCCTTCCCCGAGAGCGTGGTGCAGTTCCTGGCCGGGCACAGGCAGGTCTTCGTGGTCGAGCAGAACCGCGATGCGCAGATGCGCAGCCTGCTGATCAACGAGCTGGACGTCGACCCGGCCCGACTGGTGCGCGTGCTGCATTTCGACGGCACGCCGATCACCGCGCGCTTCGTCACCGATGCGATCGCTGCGCATGTGGCGGCGTAGGCGCGGCCATTCGTACGCCCCGCATTTCCAGGAAACAGAATGACCTACCTCGCCAAGCCCAGGCTGCACCACCCCACGCTGGCCACCAACAAGGTCGGCTACACGCGGCGCGACTACGAGGGCAAGATCTCCACCCTGTGCGCCGGCTGCGGGCACGACTCGATCTCGGCCGCCATCATCGAGGCCTGCTGGGAGCTGGACATCGAGCCGCACCGCGTCGCCAAGCTCTCGGGCATCGGCTGCAGCTCCAAGACGCCGGATTATTTTCTCGGTGCCTCGCACGGCTTCAACACCGTGCACGGCCGCATGCCCAGCGTGCTGACCGGCGCCAACCTGGCCAACCGCGACCTGCTCTACCTGGGCGTCTCGGGCGACGGCGACTCGGCCTCCATCGGCCTGGGCCAGTTCGCCCACGCCATGCGGCGCGGCGTGCGCATGGCCTACATCGTCGAGAACAACGGCGTGTACGGCCTCACCAAGGGCCAGTTCTCCGCCACCGCCGACGAGGGCTCCAAGAGCAAGAAGGGCGCGATCAACACCGACAGCCCGGTCGACCTGGTCGCCATGGCGCTGCAGCTGGGCGCCACCTACGTCGGGCGCGGCTTCTCGGGCAACAAGGCGCAGCTGGTGCCGCTGATCAAGGGCGCCATCAGCCACGGTGGTGCCGCCTTCATCGACGTGATCAGCCCCTGCGTCGCCTTCAACAACCACCCCGGCAGTACGAAGAGTTACGACTACGTGCGCGAGCACAACGAGGCGGTCAGCCGGATCGATTTCATCCACAGCCGCGAGGAGATCAGCGTGGAGATGACGCCGGGCGAAGTGATGGACGTGCGCCAGCACGACGGCACCCTGCTCCGGCTGCGCAGCCTGCACCCCGGCTACAACCCGGGCGACCGCCATGCCGCCATGGCCTACATGCAGCGGCACCAGGAGATGGGCGAGGTGGTGACGGGGCTTCTCTACGTCGACCCGCTGGCCACCGATCTGCACACGGCGCTCAACACCAGCGCGCGGCCGCTCAACCAGCTGGGCCCTGACGCCCTGTGCCCGGGTTCGGCGGCGCTGGAAAAGCTCAACGCCTCCTTGCGCTGAACCCGCGCCCGTCGCAACATGCCGGTTTTGCTGGAGGACGAACCATGGCAGAAGAACGTACTGTGTTTCAGTCCATATCGCGCAAGCACGTGCTGAGCCTCGGCCCGCAGGCCAGCGTGCGCGATGCGGCGGGCGTCATGACCCGTGCCAACTGCGGCAGCGTGCTCATCATGGAGCCGCCGGACATCCTGCTGGGCATCCTGACGGAGCGCGACCTGATGACGCGCGTGCTCGCCAGAGGACTCGATCCGGATCGCACGGCCGTACGCGAGGTGATGACGCCCAATCCGATCTGCGTGGCGCCGGAGACGCGGGTCGCGGATGCGGTCGTGCTGATGATCGAGCGCGGCTTCCGGCACCTGCCCCTTGTGTCGGGGACGAAGATCCTGGGGGTGTTCTCGGTGAGGGATGCGCTGCCGAGGGAGATCGGGGTGGCGCTCGGCGAGGCGGAGTTCAATGCGCAGGTGAATGATGTGTTGGGGTAGGGAGGCGTGGAGGCTGGGCAGCAGGTCCGGCTTTCTTACCGGGTGAGTGGCGCGGGCTCGTCCGGCGGGTCCAGTTTGAAGGTAATCGGCTGACGAAGCCGCACCTTGACCGGCGCGCCACGATAAGTGTGAGGCCGAAATTTCCATTGAGTGAGGGCACTGACTGCCGCGTCTGCCAGCAACTTGGGCGCCTCGCCGACGACCATCGTCCGAGCAACGTTTCCGCGCTCGTCGACTTCCATTTCGACAAGGACTCTGCCTTCAATGCCTGCTCGCCTTGCCTCGCCCGGATACGGGGATGGCACGGCGTGAAGGACTCGGGTTGGCTGGTCCAGTCCAAGCGCGCCCTCCCCTGGAGCGGACTCCTTCATAAGGACTGCTATCGCTTGCTCAGAGCTCAGGCTCTGCGAGTCCCCTATGAAATATCTCTGAGGCTTGGTTGCACAGCCAGACAGACTCAAGGTAAAGATGACCAAGAACGGAGAAAGTCTCATCGCATGTCCGCATAAGTGATGGGCTATAGAAGCACCGAGGGTCAGCTTCTTTGCTTGTTCGTGAGGGTTGGTGCGGCGTCGGCTGCTGCAAGCCGCCTTTGCGCACCCTCACACTTGGAATGTTTACATACGAGCGGCAAGGAACTACTTCAGCCTGAGCGTTTTCCAGTTCGGCCCAAGAAGATCGAACGAATCCCAGCGCAGAAACTCCAGCTCGAGCAAACGGCCGTTCTCGTCCGCGTGAAGCAACACAGACAACTCGGTGCCGTCACTGTCAAGCATCCTTCCTTCAACGCCGAAGGGATGCTGCCCACGATACTGAGGTCGCTCGTACCCAGCTATGAAGAACATGACTCGAGACCCATCCGGGGTGGCTGGGGCTGCCGAAGCCTTTTCGAGGTCCTCGAGGAGTTGGCTCCGTTCACCTTCTTCAAGCCGGTTGGCGAAGTTGACTATGAGCATTCTCTCTTCATGGGTTAATGGGCGCATGTTCATTTCACTGGAAAAAGTGTTCCGACATTTACAGTTCCGCTTGGAAGTAAGCGTGCACGATATTCCAACTCGACGCCGTCGACGATCAAACGCCCAACAACGTCTGCGTCTGCAGCCAGGTTCCCGCGCATCGCCTTTATCTCATTTGCTACTGCAGTCTCAGCATGAGCAATGTTTACGCCGGCAACTTCAAGACGCGACGCATAGTGGGCTGTTTTGAAGGCCGTCTCGGCGAAAGGAGTCACGCCCTTTAAGGCTCCCTCTGCGACACCGAGCGCTTTGACACCAGTGCCCACAGAAGCACCTATCGTGGGATTGAGCCCCTCCACGCTCTTCAGCGCCGTATCCACCAACGGCTCATTCTTCAACGCTGCCACCGAAGCGCTCCAGCCGCTGCTGATGGCTCCTCCAAGACCCGCAGCCAGCTCCACTGCCTGGCGTGCGATAAAGCCGGAAGGGTCGGTCCGGTTCGCCGCGTTGTTGCCCACATAGGCATACAGGTTGACGTCGTCCTTGTAGCCGATCGGATCGGTCTGCAGGAACCTGCCCAAGCCCGGCGAGTAGAAGCGCGCCTTGTAGTAGTACAGCCCGAGCTCGCCGATGAGCTGCTGGCCGGTGTACCGGAACCTCGGGCCAGTCATCGTGTTCGGCTCGCCATAGGGCCCATAGCTGTAGATGCCCGTGGAGGCGCCCGTCGCGTTGGCCGTGGCCACGATGCTGCCCAGGTGATCGGCGTAGAGCCAGTTCTTGGCCGTGGTGCCTGCTCCCTCGTACCAGACGATCGGCTCGTCGGTCCCCGGTCCATGCACATAGCGCCTTTGCAGTGTCGTGCCGGCCGCGTCGTACTCGGCAACCAGGTTCGCCGCGTCGTACAGCAGGTTCGTCGTGGCCGTCCCGATGGCCGTCTGCCGCAGGCGCCCTTCGGCGTCGTACGCCAGGCTCGCTGCCGTTCCGGTCTTGCTCGCCGTCTTCAGCCGGTTGTCCAGGTCATAGCCATAGCTCCAGGTGCCATCCCCCGTGAGGTTGCCATTGGCGTCGTAGGTCTGGGCCGTGCCAGCTACGGCCGTGTACTGGTTCAGCCCATTGCTGGCATAGCTCTTCGTACCCGGGCTCGCCCCGCTCCACTGGTACAGGTCGTTGGTCCAGTTGACGCTCTTGAGCTCGCGGACCTGGTTGCGCGTGTACGCGTACTGCACTTCCTGCGAGGGTGAGGCGAGGAAGTTCTTCAGGGTGGCCAACGCTCCCTGGTTGTCGTAAGTGCGCTGGATCGTTGTGCCGTTGCCCAGCGTCACCGTGGTGCGCCGCCCCAGGTCGTCGTAGGCGTAGCTGGCCAGGTTGACGCTGCCGTTCTCCAGGATCGCGCTCGGGCGGTTGCCGCGTCGTAGCTCGTGGTCGTGAAGAAGCCGTCTGGCCAAGTGGTGCGGATGCGATTGCCCGCGGCGTCGTAGCTGTGGCTCAGGGTCTTGCCGCCGGCCGTCATGCTCGCGAGCCGACCCGCGTTGTCCCAGGCGTAGCCGATGGCATGGCTGCCGTTGGCGAACTTGGCCAAGGTCCTCAGGCCGCGCAGGTCGTAGCCGAACTGGACGTTGTCGGCCGTGTTGGGATAGGACCGGGCGATCAGGCGGTTGACGTTGTCCCAGGCCTGTGTGACGACCTGCCCGTTGCGCCTGCGCAGGCTCGTGACGTTGCCATTGGCGTCGTAGCCGTTCTCCTCGTAGTCATTGGCGTTCGCGTAGTTGGGCGTGGCCGGCAGCGGGTAGTACGTCCTGGCGAGACGATCGAATCCGTCGTAGGTGTGGACGGTGAGGTTGTTCTTGGCGTCCTTGACCGAGTCGACGTTGCCGTTGGGCGTGTAGCTGTAGCCGGCATACGCCTGGGCCAAGGCAGTGCCGACGGCCTTGTTGATGGCCTGCACGCTGTCGTCGGGGTTGTAGACGGTCTCGGTGACGCGGTTGCCGCCGTCGGCCGTGGGCAGGTACTTGGTGGTGCGGAAGGGCCGGTCCAGGTCGTCGTAGGCCGTGTCGGTGATGGGGACGGGAGCGGTCTCGCCGGGGCAGGTCGTCGCGGCGGCGGTGAGCGCCGGGCCCCAGGCCCGGGTGACCTTGCCGGTCTCACTGTAGCGGCTGCAACTCACGAGCCATTGGGCACCCTGCTGCGCTGCGCTCTGGAGTGGGCGGCCGTCCGCGTCATAGGCAATGCGAGTCTGCTTGCCCATCGCATCGGTGACCTGCGTGGGCCGGCGCTCGGCGTCGTAGCTGGTGGCGATCGTGTCCGCCACGTCGGTGCGAGGGCCATCGACGCCGGTGAGGTTCCCGACCGCGTCGTGGGTGAAGGCGGTCGTCAGGTTCAGCTTGCCGGCACGACTGTCGAGCGTGCTCGTTTGCGGCACGTACTTGTTGGCCGCGTTGTAGGTGGTGGTGGTCACCACCGTACTGCTGGAAGTGGTTGTGACGGTCTTGGAGCTCGGCAGGGAGAAGCTCGGATAGCCGCTCGGGGTGAAGGCGGTGTAGGCGTAGGTGGTCTGCGGCGCCACGCCGGCGGCATCGGCCGGCGCCGTGATGGTCAGCGGCAGGCCCTGAGCGGTATAGGTGTAGCGGGTGAACTGGTTGCGCGCGTCGTAGGCGGTGTCGATCTTGTTGAAGGCGTTTTCGTAGTAGAAGCGCTGCACCCGGTTGGGCAGGCCACTGCCCGGCTTGGCCACGCTGGTGATGCTCTTGACGTTGTGCGTGCAGCGAAACAGAGGATTCGTGCAGGAGGCATCGTCGTAGGCGTACTCGGTCGCATTGCCCTCGGGCAGCTGCTTGCGAATGAGGCGGGACTGGCCGTCGTAGGTGTTGACGGTCCAGTTGCCAGCCGGGGTGCTGGATTGGATGACATTGCCCATCCCATCGAGGTAGCTGGTGCGGGCCACGCCCCCGGGGCCCACCTCCTCGGTTCTCGACCCGGCGAAGTAGTAGTCGTAGCGCTTGCCCCGTGCGTTCACCTGGCTCTGCACGCGACCGAGGCTGTCGTAGGTGTTGGTGAGCGCCGCGGTCGTAGGCAGCGCGGGGTTGTAGATGCTCTTGATCTGCCCGGGCAGTGCATAGGAGAAGGTGGTGCCCTGGCCCAGGGTGTTGGTGAAGGTGGCGAGGTTCGCGTTGGCGTCGTAGCCGAAGCTGACGGAACGCGCTCCGTCGCTCACCTGCGTGATGCGTCCGCCGGCGTTGGTGAAGGTGAGCGTGCGGCCCAGGCTGTTCTGCACCTGCGTGAGGTCGTTGCCCGAGTAGGTGAACTTCGCTTGAACCCCGCTGGGCTCGGTGTAGGTTTCCGCCTTGCCGGCGGCGTTGAACTTCAGGACCGCGCGGTTGAGCGTCTCGTAGCTGTAGCTGCCGTCGGCGTTCCTGGTGAGCTTGCCGGACTTGCCGGGGGGCGGGTTGTAGCTGCCGTCGGGCAGCTTGACGAAGACTTCGCCGTTGAGGCCCTGGGTGACGACGACGGTGTTGTCGATCAATTGGTCGCCGAACCAGCGCTGGCCGAGGGCGGCGGTGACGAGCTTGGCCAGCGGCCGTGCCGGGTCCATCAAGAGGTCGAAGGAGGCCTTGTGCTCGACCAGGGTGCCCACGGCGTCCAGCGCCGAGTCTTCGCCCATGGCCTGGAAGCCGTCGGAGTTGACGGCGGCGCTGGCGTTGAAGTTGTGGGTCCAGCCCCGGCCCAGTGGGCCGTTCTGGTTGCGCAAGCCGGAGCTGTACAGGCGCTGGAAGGACAGGCTTTGCGGGAAGGCGCCGACGCCGACGCTGAGGTCCTCGTGGTTGTAGAGGAAGTGGCCCTGGACCATGTCGATCGGGTCGCCCAGGAGTTGCAGGCCGGCTTGGATGAGACTGAGTGGCTCTCGGGATGCGGGGACCAGGATTTCGGAGAGCGTCCCAGCCGACTGTTCATACGTCGAGTAGCCACCCGAGAGGCCGTTGCTGATGATGGAACCGAGGTACAGGCCCGAGCCGACGGTGAAGTAGCCCGCCCCGCTCCAGCTGTTCTCCGTGATGTCGCAGCGCGCCGGCAGGATCAGGCGCAGGCCGGAGGCGAGATAACTGCTGAAGTTGGCCAGATGCGCCCCGCAGTTCACCAGGTTCGGTTGCACGGCACTGGCGTAGTTGGTATTGGTTGCGCTGTAGATGCGCTGCCCGGCAGCAGACGCCAGGTCGATGAGCTTGACGGTGGACACCGCCGGCACGCCGGTGGTCTGCTGCACCACGGTGGACTCCAGGATGCTCAGGTGCATCGCCCAGTTGGCAAAGGCCGCGCTCTCCTTGTCGGTGTTGCCGGCGAGGTTGGCCACGGCCAGCACGTTGCTGGGCAGATCGACATAGGCACTGCCGGTGTAGCCCGCGATGCCGACCTGGTGCTGGTGCAGCAAAGTGGTGTCGGCAATGCGCTCGGTGAGCGTGCCGGCGTGGGTGTTCTGGGCGATCCATTGCGCGCCGATGACGCCCAGGGTGCTGCCCAGCAGCGGCTCCGAGGCGTCGGCGGCGCCCGAGGCCCGGAGGTCGCTCAGCATCCTTCGGTAGTTCTCGGCGGGGCCACGGCCGGCCGGGCCCCAGCCGTTGGCGATCAGGAAGGTGTTGCTGCCGCCGCCCCGGATCTTCTGGGTGAAGCTGTGGTTGGCCCAGGTGGAGACGTAGGCATTGTGGGTGACGGTGAAGGTGATGGGAGTGGAAGAACCCGGCGTCACTGCCGTGCCCGGGTTGCCGACGGCGACGCCATCGAACTTGAGGATGGGCTGGTTGGCACCGTTGTAGGTGAGGGTCAGGCGCCGGCCGTAGATGGCGTCGGACGTATAGGTCTGGTCGATGCCCTGGTACTGCACGCGCAGGGTGGGCTTCATGTAGGCCGGCAGTTCGGCGAGTTCCTCGCTGCCCCAGGCGGTGTTCTGGTAGGGCAGTGATGTCTGGCGCAGCGCTCCGTAGAAGGGAGTGATGGTCTTGCCGCCGAGGACGTCGTCCAGCGTCGCGGTTTGCTTGGAAATGCGCAGGGAGCCCGCGAGGATGCCAGCGTACTTGGCGAGGTTGAAGCGGATGTTGTTGCGGTTGATGTTCTGCACGTAGTCGGCCGCAACAGTGGCGCCGCTCTGGGCCGAGGCCAGGTAGTTGGCGGCGTTGTAGCCGGCGTAGCTGGCCAGGTCGATGCCGCTCTTGAAGGTGTGGGGCTTGTAGCTGGGGTCGAAGACGTACCAACTGCCGTTGATCTTGGTCTTGACCCAGACGTGCTCGATGGACAGATCGGTCAATGCGGCCACGGTGCCGGGGCAGCTGCCGGCCGTGGTGGCGTTGATCTCGTAGACGGGGATCTGGGCCTGGCCGAGGAGGGACAGCACGCCGCAGGCGTTGGCGGTGCTCACGCCCCACCACTCGGCCAATTGAGCAGCGCTCAGCTTGGCGATGCCGCGCACGTAGTTGGCCTCCCAGGCCCGAGGCGCGCAGCAGCTCGACCATGAGAGTGGCCTGGTCGTGGGCCGTGGCCTGGTTGTCGAGGACTGCGCCCAGTGCCCCCTTCTGCAGGCCGAACACCGGGTAGTACTCGATGTTGTTGCGCACGTACTGGTAGATGAGATCGGGGTGGTAGCGCAGCGACCGGGCCAGCTCGGCGATCGAGGCCGGGCCGGAGGCTGCGGCGTCGCCGGAGATCTTGGCGGCGGTGGAGATCGAGCTGGAGGTAGAGGTAGAGGTGGGGGAGGAGGACGTCGAGGTCTTGCCGGTCTTCGCCGACGAAGCCGCCGCCGCGGAGACGCCCTGGTTGAGGTTGGCGGGAAGGACCCTCGCCTTCAGGATGCGCTGGGCCTCGGCGAAGCTGACCGGGGGCATGTTGGCGCGCAACACGCCGGGCGCGGGAGCGAATTCGCTGCTGGTGGTTGTCGCAGCACCGGTGGGGGCGTGAGTGGAAGCACCGGCCTCCTTCGCCCCATCCTTGACCGCCTCGCGCCGCACCGGGTCCTTGGCGCTCGGCAGGTCGCCCGCCTGGTAGCGCAATGCCGGCTGGCCGCTCGTGAAGCTCAAGGGACTGCCCGAGCCCGCGCTGCCGGAGGACGAGCGCTGGGTGACGTTGGCCTTGGCCGCGGGAGCACCGAGGGCCACAGCAGGCGGTGCGGCCTTGCGCGCAGTGCTCCCCTGGATCTGCGCGACGGCAAGGCCGCTCGCAAGCGATGTGGCAACAGCCACGGCAACGGCGCACGCGCGCGCGAGCTTGGAAATGGGAACTCCCCGAGGTCTTGTTGTTGAGAACGAACGAGAGACGAGCAGGCCCGAGGCACTTCTCGCCTCGAGGCTGTCGCGACACTGCTGCCGCTACGACGAGGTCGCCGCGACCGACGTGCGATTGCCCGCGGCGTCGTAGCTGTAGGTGATCGTGGTGGTGGCGCTACCGTCGCTGTAGACGGCGCTGGCCAGGCGGCCCAGCGTGTCGTAGCTGTAGCTCACGGAACCGGCATGGGCAGGTTGGCCTGCCAGTGCGGCGCCGCAGAGGCAAGCGGCGAGGACGGTGCGGCACAAAATCCGGCTCGGCGCATGGCGCTCGGAGGTCATCGAGGTGCGCGATCTCGATGCATGCGCTGTCAATGCAGCGGTCTTTTTATTCACTGGGGAAGCTCCCTTTTTTTTGGATCCGGCGGACTCTAGCGGATCCGGGAGAAAAACAAACTCGCTTTTTGTCGCACGAATGTGTCCTCGAGCACATCTTGTGAACCACCACTTCTGGTGGCAGGCGGCCTACTCCTGAACCGCATGTTCGACACCCCGACTCCGCCGCAGCGCCGACCTGAGCTGGCCCTCCTCCATACGGCTCATTTCGAGCGTCAGACGCCTGAACTCGGCCTGGTAGCAAGGCAACATCAACCCTGCCGTAAGCGCATGAACGTCACGGTGACTTGCACGGTATTCATGGCACGCAACGATGCTTCGATAGACGTCGAGCGCCTGTGCCACTCGGTCGGACGCTTGCTTGTCATTGCTCCTGTTTCGGATCATCGCCGGCTCCTTGCGGTGCGCCTCGGATGGCGCGCAAGGCAACTCTATTCACTCGGGCGCGAGACGGGGAGTAACAACATCGTCGTGAATCCGCGGCCCTGCCTGAAGCTGCGCTTCGATCGCCGCTTTGTCGATCACCGACCAGACTTGCCAGATCTTCCGTCCCCGGAACTCGTAGAACACGTTCTCGGCGAACGCAACTCGCTTGCCGTTGACCGGGAGCCCCAGAAAGGTTCCCTGGGGCCTGCACACGAAGGCCAGGCGGCTCGCGACATGGGGCGGCTCGGCAACCAGCAATGCCACGCTGAAATGCAGATCGGGGATCTCCCGGAAATCCCTTTCGAGCATGTCCCGGTAGCCGACCAGTTCGATCCGCCGGCCGTTATGGCTCACCTCATCGTCGACGAACCGCCCCAGCGCCGCCCAATCCTGCTGGTTGAGGCAAGCGATGTATTCGAGGTACAGCGCGGAGAGATCGGTCGGGCGCATTGGACCATCGCCCTGAAGGCTAGCCCTCAATGTCCGGCTCGACCAATCTCGCAAGGTTCAGCAGTGACTCCTGCCAGCCGAGATAGCATGCCTCCAGCGGAATCATGGCCGGCACGCCCTCCTGGACGATGTTCAGCTCGGTGCCGACCAGGACCTGCTTCAACGTGACCGTGACCTGCATCTCCCCGGGCAGGTTCGGATCGTCGAAGACGTCGGTGTACCGCAGACGTTCGTTGGGAACGAGCTCGCGGTATTCACCACTGAAGGACGTGCTCTTGCCCGTGGTGAAGTTGGTGAACGACATCCTGTACTTGCCGCCCACCTTGACCTCCATGCTGTGAACCTTCCCGGTGAAGCCATTGGGCGGCAGCCACCGCGCCTTGGCGTCGGCGTCGACAAACGCCCGATAGACTTTTTCCGGCTTCGCGGCAATGACGCGATGGAGTCTGACTGTGTTGGTACTCATGGTTCTCCTTCAATGATGGACGCGAAGGCCCGAGCCTACGAAGGATCACTCCGCACCACAAGACCAGAGAGCCGCGAATCCCGCCAAGCTGTTTCACAGAGCCCGCCACGCATCGAGACAATGCACCGCAAGCGCCGTCACCCAGCACGGCTCATCCGGATCGAAGGCCAGGCCGAAACGGGGACTGACGACAAACCCCGCCCGCTCGAACACCCCCGGATCTTCACGCCGGACGAACGGCGCCAGCGCACCGAAGGGCACCGCGAGATTGCCGAAGTTCACCACCGGCGCCTGCAGTGTGATCTCCTCCAGCCTCCCGCCGCCCTGGAAGCGGAAGATCACCGACGCGTAGTCGAGCTCATGGAGCCCGACACCGTTCCGGCCGGCCCTCGCGGGCTGGCCTCGCGTCTTCACGATCTCCTCTCGCGAAATCGAAAACGGGATTCCATCGACGCTGACGAACGGTTCCAGGTGCATGCGAGGCCAGCATGCCGTAAACCTGATCGCACTAAGGCCGTGCGGGATTCGGCTCTGCGGCGCCGCCCAGGGCTTTCGTCAGCATCACCAGGTCCATGGCCAGTCGTCCGACGCTGTCCACCTGGTCCCGCTGCGCCTGCAGCAGCGTTCGCTGTGCGTCGAGCTGTACCAGGAAATCGGTCAGCCCGTGCTCGTAGCGCACCCGCGCCAGCTCCCACGCATCCCGGCTCTGCCGCTCCTTGTCGGCGAGTTGCTCATGCCGTTGCCGCTCCGCGGCGTAGGCGCTCAGCGCATCGTCGATCTCGTGCCAGGCCTTCAGCACCGTCTGCTGGTATGCCACGGCCGCTTCCTGTTGCTGCAGCTCGCGCAGCGTCACGGTGCCGCGCCGCCGGCTGCCATCGAAGATCGGCAACTGCAGGCTGGGGCCGATGGACCATTGGCGGCTCCCCCACTCGCCGAAGCTGCGGCTCCCCACCGATTCGAAACCGAAGTTCGCACCCAGCGTGATGCGCGGATACAGATCGGCCACGGCCACGCCGATACGCGAGGTGGCCGCATGCAGCTGCGCCTGCGCGCGCCGGATGTCGGGGCGTCGCAGCGCCACTTCGGAAGGCAGCCCGGGCGACAGGTCGGGCAACGCGCTCGCGCTCCCATCGGCGGGGGCAGCGAGTTGCGCCTGCATTGCGCCGGGCTGCTCGCCGAGCAGCAGCGTGATCTGGTTGCTCGCCTGTGCCTCCTGCGCCAGCAGTTGCGGCAGGCGTGCGCGCAGGTCCGCGGCCTGGGCCGCCTGCCGCCGCACATCGAGATCAGTCGTCAGGCCACCGTCGGCGCGGGCCCGCACCAGGCTCAGCGTCTCCTCGCCGGCGGCGATGTCGGCACGCGCGATGCGCAATTGCCGCTGCGCCGTGCGCAGTTCGAAATAGTTGCGCGCCAGCTCCGACTGCACGGCCAGCTGCACTTGCGCGAGCATGGCCTGCGAGGCTGCGGCCTCGGCATCGGCCGCCTCGATGGCGCGCCGCACGCGGCCCCACAGGTCGATCTCCCACGAAGCGTCGAAGCCGGCCTGGTAGAGGTTGTGCGGCTCGCTCAAGGCACCGATCAGCTGCTCGCGGTTCGAGGGGTTGAGTGCATCGATGAGCCGCGTGGCGGAGCCGACCTCGCTCTGGCGCTGGCGCGCAGCCGCCGCGCTGGCATTGAGCTGCGGCCCGCGCTCGGCATCGGCCTGCCGGCGCCGGACACGGCTCTGGGCAAAGCGCAGCGCGGCGGTTTGCAGGTCGCGATTGGCGGCCAGCGCCTTCGCCATCAGCGCATCGAGCACCGCGTCGCCGAACGCGGACCAGCCGAGGGGCGTGCCCGCCGCGTCGCGCACCTGCGCATCGAGCAGCTCGGCCGAGCCACCGTGCCAGGCCGAGAAGTCGGCCGGCGCCTCGGGCGTCGGCGCCTTGAAATCCGGCCCGACGGCGCAGCCGCCGACCAGCATCAGCGCCGCTAGCAAGGGGCCGCAGCGGAACACGAACGACGAGGAGCAGGATGAGGAGGAGCATTGCGGGTTCTTCATGTCGCGCTCTCTTTCAGACGAGACGATGGCGGAACAGCCAGGCCGCCAGCGGCAGCGTGACGGCCGCGATGACGACCAGGGGAATGAGGTTGTGCCACACGGTCAGCAGGCCCACGCCCTCGAGATAGACCCGCTGCACCAGGTCGATGGCGAAGCGCAGCGGGTTGGCCAGGGTCGCGATCTGCAGCACCTTGGGCATGTTGCGCACCGGCGTGGTCAGGCCGGACAGCAGCATCAGCGGCATGACCAGCACGAAGGTGTAGAGCATGGCCTGCTGCATGTTGGCCGACACCGCCGAGATCGACAGCCCGATGCCCACGCTCGCGATGGTGAAGCAGGCCAGGCCCGCGTAGAGGGTGAGCAAGGAGCCGGCCATCGGCACTTTGAACCACAACAGCGTGACGCCGAGCACGATGGTGGACTGCACCAGCCCGATCAGCACCGGCGGCACGGCCTTGCCGATCATGATCTCGGTCGGCGTGAGCGGCGTGACCAGCAATTGGTCGAAGGTGCCCTGCTCCCGTTCGCGCGCGACCGAGAGCGCGGTCAGCAGCAGGGTCTGGAGCATGCTGAGCGCGGCGATCATGCCGGGCATCAGGTTCCAGCGGGTCTCGAGGTTGGGGTTGTACCAGGCGCGCGCGTCGATGCGCACCGGCGCCTGCGGCGCACCGTGCTGCTTGCGCCATTGCTCGTTGAAGTCGGCCACTACCGCGCTCACGTAGCCGGCCGCGGAGCCGGCGGTGTTGGAGTTGCGCGCATCGACGATGAGCTGGACGGACGCTTCCTCGCCGGCCTGCAGCTGCTGCTCGAAGCGCGGGCCGATGTGGACCACGAACAGGGCGTCCTGCGCATCGATGACGCGCTCGATGTCCGCCGGCGTGCGCAGCGTCGCGGCGCGGTGGAAGACGCCGGTGCCGTCCAGCTTCGCGACCAGCGCGGCCGAGGCCGCGCTCCGGCTTTGGTCGAGCAGCGCATAGTCGGCCTGGTTGAGGTCGTAGGTGGCGGCGTAGCCGAACAGCACGCTCTGCATCAGCGCGGGCACGACCAGGATGACGCGGCTCGCCGGGTCCTTGAGCACGGCCAGGAATTCCTTGCGGCACAGGTTGAGGATGCGCAGCAAGGTGTCGACGAAGGAAGCATTCATGGCATCCGCCCTCAGTCCAGCGTCTTGCGGGTGGTCGCGCGCGCCACGCCGAGCAGCAGCACGGCGTAGGCGGCGAGGATGGCGACATTGCGCAGCACCAGCGGCCAGACATCGCCGGCCAGGAAGAGCGTGCGGATCAGCTCCATGAAGTGGGTGGCCGGCAGCGCCTGACCCACCACGCGCACGGCGGCGGGCACGTTGCGCAGATCGAAGAGAAAGCCCGACAGCATCAGCGAGGGCAGGAAGCTCGCGAGCAGCGCGACTTGGCTGGCCAGGAACTGGTTGCGCGTCACCGCGGAGATGACGAGGCCGATACCCACCGCCACCAGCATGTAGAGCATGGCGCACAGCACCAGCAGCGCGAGCGATCCGACCATCGGCACCTCGAACAGGAAGCGCGCGGCCAGCAGGCAAAGCGTCAGGCCGACCATGCCGACGCCGAAGTAGGGAATGATCTTCGCCAGCAGGATCTCGACCGGGCGCACGGGCGTGACGAACAGTGCCTCCAGCGTTCCGCGCTCCCATTCGCGCGCCATCACCAGCGCGGTGAGGAAGGCTCCGACCAGCGTCATGATCAGCACGATCAGGCCCGGCACCAGGTACCAGGTGCTGGTGTTGGCGGTGTTGAACCACAGCCGCTGCTCGACGCTCACGCGGCCGATGGCGGCCGCGGGCTGGCCGCGATCGGCCTGGCGCTGCGCATTCTGCTGCAACGCGGCCGTCGCGTAGCGCAGCACGATGCTGGCGCGGCCGGCATCTGCCCCATGCACCAGCACCTGGATGCGCGCATCGCCGGCCGCCAGCCGGCGCGAGAAATCGCCGGGCACGCGCACGATGCCGTCGACCCGGCGCTCGCGCATCAGGCGCTCGGCATCGTGCATCGAACCCAGCATCACGGGCGAGATGTAGGGCGTGAGGTGCAGGCCCGCGACGGCCTCCATCGCGGTCGGCGAGCTGTCCTCCATCACCACCGCCAGGGGCGCGTTCTTCACGTCCAGCGAGAGGCCGAAGCCGAAGATGAGGATCAGGATGATGGGCAGCAGGACGCCGATGGCGATGCTGCTCGGGTCGCGCAGCAGTTGGCGCGTTTCCTTGCGCGTGAGCGCGGCCAGGCGTGTACGGAAGCCGCTCATGGGGTGGGCTCCTGCTCTTGGGTCTTTCTTTCCTGGGGGTGGGAGGGGGTGGGTTGTTGTGACCTTGTGCTTTGTTTGAGGTCGGAGCTGGGGTGGGAGGGGGTGGCTTGTTGTGACGTTGCTGTTCGGTTGAGCCCGGAGCCGGGATGTCGCCCCGGCAGGCGAGTCACTTTCTTTTGCTTCGCCAAAAGAAAGTAACCAAAGAAAAGGCGACCCCACTGGCCGCAACCCTGCGCTTCGCTGCGGGAAGCCTGCGGTGCTCGCTTTTCGCGGGGTCCGCGCAAACTCGCTTCGCTCAAACACGCGCGGCCCTGATCCGCGAAAAGCTGCGCTCCTCGGCTACGGCCAGAGGGGATCTCGACTTCAACGCGCCATGGCGCGTCCTTGTGTGGGGTGCGCGAAGACGTGCGCTGCAGGTCTTCGCTCACGCTGCGCAGACGCAGACACATGCCATGCACGTCCACATGCCCATGCCCATGCTCATACGTATGAGTAGGTCCGTGCACATGCGCCCGCACCCGCTCCCACTCAAGGCCTCGCGCAGCGAGGCCGTTGCAGGCCGAGCGAAGCAACGGCCCGATCCACTCCCCTCTGCGCGTGCCGAGGAGCGCAGCTTCAGGCGGATCAAGGGCCGCGCGTGTTTGAGCGAAGCGAGTTTGCGCGGACCCCGCCTGAAGCGAGCACCGCAGGTTGCCCGTAGCGAAGCGCAGGGTCACGCGCAGTGGGGTCGCCTTTTCTTTGGTTACTTTCTTTTGGCGAAGCAAAAGAAAGTGACTCGGCTGCCGGGACGACATCCCGGCTCCAGCCTCAAACAAAGCGCAACGCCAGCACAAGCGAGCAAAGCCCCAAATCCATAAGAGAAGAAACAAAGACAAAGCCCACCCGCCCCTCATCTCCCACCCCTCCTCTCCCTCGCCCTGCTCACAATCCCGATGAAGGCCTCTTCCATGTCCGGCGCCCGCCCGGCCTGCTGCCGCACCTCCTGCGGCGTGCCGATCGCGAGCACCCGGCCGGCATCCTGGATCACGATGCGGTCGCAGTACTCGGCCTCCTCCATGAAGTGGGTGGTGATGATCACCGTCACGCCGGCCTCGGCCAGCGCGGTGATGCGGCGCCAGAACTCGCGCCGTGCCAGCGGGTCGGTGCCGCTGGTGGGCTCGTCGAGGAAGAGGATCTCGGGCTCGTGCAGCAGGCCGGTGGCCATCGCCAGGCGCTGCTTGAAGCCACCGGGCAACAGGCCGCTGGCGGACTGCTCCTGTCCCCGCAGCTCGAACTGCTCGAGCACCGCCTGCATGCGCTCGCGCAGGCGCGCGCCGCGCAGGCCGTAGGCGCCGCCGAAGAATTCGAGGTTCTCCTGCACCGTGAGATTGCCGTAGAGCGCGAACTTCTGCGAGACGTAGCCGATGCGCGCACGCGCCTGCGCCCGCGCATGGCGCAGGTTGACGCCCGCCACCTGCAGGAAGCCGCTGCTCGCCGGCAGCAGGCCGCACAGCATCCGGAAGGTGGTGGTCTTCCCGGCGCCGTTGGGGCCGAGCAGTCCGAAGATCTCGCCGCGGCGCACGCTGAAGCTGGTGCTGGCGACGGCGGTGAAGTCGCCGAAGGTGCGCACCAGGTCCTTGACCTCGATCACGGTTTCGCCGGCATCGCCGGGGGCCGCTGCGCCAGTGGCGGCCGCAGCCGCTGCCGCGCTCTTCGGCCGCTGCTCGACGCGCAGCAGCACCATGAAGCCGTCCTCCAGGCGCGCGGGTACCGGTTCGCAAGGGGCGCCGTCGAGCAGCGCGGCCAGCGCCGGCTGGGCGGCCGCGGGCTGGCGGATCAAACGCACCTCGCCGCCCTGCGGCACGGCATCGATGATGGTGGCCGGCGCGTCGAGCAGCCGGGCCTGCAGCGTGCGGGCGGGCATGCCCTGCGGCGGCTTCGCGATGAAGCAGAGATCGCGCGCGCGGTCGCGCAGCGCCTGCGGCGCGCCCTGCGCGAGCAGGCGGCCCTCGTGCAGCACGAAGACCTGCGAGCACCGCTCCGCCTCGTCGAGGTAGGCCGTGCTGACGATCACGCTGAGCCGCTCGTCGTCGACCAGTTGCTGCACGATCTCCCACAGCTCGCGGCGCGAGAGCGGGTCGACGCCGACGGTGGGCTCGTCGAGCAGCAGCAGCTCGGGCGAGCGCACCAGCGTGCAAGCCAGGCCCAGCTTCTGCTTCATGCCGCCGGAGAGCTTGCCCGCGGGACGCGCGGTGAAGCGGCCGAGGTCGGTCATTTCCATCAGGCGCGCATAGCGTTGGGCGCGCTCCTGCTTCGCCAGTCCGTGCAGGTCGGCGTAGAGGTCGAGGTTTTCCTGCACGCTCAAGTCCTCGTAGAGGCCGAAGCGCTGCGGCATGTAGCTGATGCGGCCCTGCACGGCCTGGGGCTCGGCCGCGACGTCGATGCCGAGCACCTGCAGCGTGCCCTGGTCGGCCCGCATCAGACCGGCCGCGAGGCGCAGCAGCGTGGTCTTGCCGGCGCCGTCGGGGCCGACCAGCGCGCTCAGCGTGCCGGCCGGAATTTCCAGCGAGACATCGGCGAGCGCCTGCACCGTGCGCTTCGTGCCCTTGAGCGCGAAGCGCTTGTGCAGGCCATGGCCCACCAACGCAGGGACGGCGGCGTTCATCAGCGCCCCGTGGCGACCGGCGTCGCATTGCCGTCGAGCGAGAGGCGCACCGTCACCGGCATGCCGAGGCGCAAGCGATCCTCCTTGTCATCGGCCAGCACGCGGATCTCGTAGACCAGGCTGCTGCGCAGCTCCTCGGTCTGCACGGTCTTGGGCGTGAACTCGGCCACAGAGGCGATGAAGCCCACCTTGCCGGACAAGGGCTGGGCGGGCTGGCTGTCGATCGTCAGCGTGGCGGCCATGCCGGGCTTCACGCGCCCGAGGTCGGCCTCCGCCACATAGGCGCGGACCCATTTCGGGTCGGTGATGGCGAGCGTGTAGACGGGGCGCTGCGGCGACGCCATGTCGCCGGGCTCCATCAGGCGCGCGCGCACCACGGCGTCGATGGGAGCGCGGAGTTGGGCTTCGTCGAGCTGGCGGTCGAGCAGCGCGAGCTCGGCGCGTGCCACCTCGAGCTGGGCCTGGGCCTGCGCGATGTCTTCCTTGCGCGGGCCGGTCACCACCAGTTGCCGGGCCTTGCGGGCGTTCTCCAGTTGCGCCTGCGCCACCTTGCGGCGGGCCAGCGCGCTGTCCAGGTCCTGCTGGCTGACGGCGCGGCCGGCCGTGGTCTGGCGGATGCCTTGCAGGCGCTCGAGCTGCTGCGCGGCCAACTCGGCATCGGCCTGGGCGGCGGCCACGCCGGCGCGGGCTTGCGCGACTTCTTCGGGGCGGCTGCCGGTCTTCAGGCGCAGCAGGGCCTGCTCCTGGACGCCGATCTGCGCTCGCGCCTGCGCGGCGCGCAGCTGCAGGGTGCGGGTGTCGAGCTCGCCGAGCACCTGGCCGGCCTTGACGTGGTCGCCTTCCTCCACGTCGAGCTTGCCGATGCGATCGCTGCCGTTGAAGGCCAGCGAGACCTGGCGCTGGTCGACGTTGCCGTAGAGCACCAGGGTGGAGGCGTCGGCGGGTTTGCGGTTGAAGTACCACGCGGCCGAGGCCAGCGCCGCCACGAGCACGATGCCGCCGAGGATGAGGGGTTTCTTGTTCATGGATGGGCTTTCCCGCCAGGATGTCGTCGATGCAGTAGACTCGATAATAGCGAATTTGAATTTAAATTCAAACTAGAGCCGGTCCACGCGTCATCTCCTTCCTCGCCATGCCTTCAGCGCCTCGAAAGAAAGCCACCGCCGCGCGCGCCGTGCGCGCACCACGCCCCGACGGCGCCGCCACCCGCGCGCTGCTGTTGCAGACCGCCGGCCAGGTGTTCGCCGAGCGCGGCTATGCCGACGCCACCAGCAAGGAGATCTGCGCGCGCGCCGGCACGCCGATGGCGTCGGTCAACTACCACTTCGGCAGCCGGGAGGCCTTGTACGAGGAGGTGCTGATCGAGGCGCACCGGCAGATCGTGAGCGTGGACGAGCTCGTCGAGATGACGCGCGCGCTCGGCGATCCGCGCGACAAGCTGCGTGCGCTGCTGGCGCACATGCTCGCGCCCTCTTCGCGCGAGAACACGCCCTGGGGCTTTCGCGTGGTGCTGCGCGAGATGATGTCACCCGGGCCGCTGGCGCCGGCGCTGGTCGACAAGGCCGTGCGTCCGAAGGCGAAGCTGCTGCTCGGCCTGCTCGCCGCGATCCTGGAGCTGCCGGGCGATCACCCCGCGGTACAGCGCGCGCTGGTGTTCTCGGTGCTGCCCTGCATCGTGATGCTGGTGGCGCCCAAGGAGATTCCGCGCAAGGTGCTGCCGGCGATGGCGAAGGACAGCGAGGGAATGTTCGAGGACCTGATGCGCTATGTGTTCGCCGGGCTGGATGCGCTCCGAAAGGCGCATCGGGCGGCTGCGACTCCCCCTCGCGACGGGAGAAGGCGGGGGTGAGCCACGACGCCCGCTTCACGCCATCCGCTGCGGCAGCACCTCCAGCGCACGCAGCCGCGCAATCTCTTCCTCGCCATAGCCATGCGCCGCCAGGATGTCCGCCGCATGCTGCCCGAACCCCGGCGATGCGAATGCCTTCGGCCCCGGCGTGCTGCCGAACTTGACCGGCTTGTCGAAGCCGCGATAACCACCCACGTGCGGATGGTCGAAGCGCGACACCATCCGCTCGGCCAGCACCTGCGCGTCCACGAACATGTCTTCCACCGCCCTTACGGCGGCGCAGGGCACGGCCTCGCCGAAGATGGTTTCCCATTCGAGTGCCGTGTGCCGTTGCAGCGCGGCGCGCAGCTGGGGCACGATCTCCGCAGCCTGCTGCGCCCGCTTGCGCACTGTGTCGTAGCGCGCATCCGCGGCCAGCGCCTGCAAGCCGGTGCGTTCGCACAGCGCGGCCCAGAAATGCGCCGTGTTGGCCGACAGGTACAGGTAGCCCTCGCGCGTCGGATGCAGCCCGGTCACGCCGCCCGAGCGCATGTCGCGCCCCACCTCGCGGCCCTCGCCGTCGGCCCAGACCAGGCGAGCCGACTGCATGGCCAGTGCGCTGCGCAGCAGCGACACGCCGACGTACTGCCCCCGCCCGCTGCGCGCGCGCTCCACCAGTGCGGCGCTCACGCCCATCGCCAGCATGGAGGCCGCGTAGTAGTCGACGACCGAGCCATAGACGATCTCGGGCGGCCCGCCCGCCTTCCCCTGCATGGCGCAGATGCCGGTCATGCTCTGCAGCACCTGGTCGTAGCCGGCCTTGTCCTTGAGCGGCCCCTCCTCGCCGTAGCCGGTGACGGCGCAGTAGACCAGCGCCGGGTAGCGCTCGCGCAGCTGCTCGTAGCCGATCCCCAGCCGCGGCGGCACGGACGGCCTGAAGTTGTGCACCAGCACATCGGCCTGGGCCAGCAGCCGGTGCAGCACCTCCAGCCCTTCGGGCTTCTTGAGGTCGAGCGCCAGGCCCTTCTTGTTGCGGTTGACGCCGATGAAGGCGCGGCTCTCGGCCTCCAGCGTGGACGGGTACTTGCGCAGGTTATCGCCGGTGGGCGGCTCGATCTTGACCACGGCGGCGCCCATGTCCGCGAGCAGCGTGCAGCCATAGGGCCCGGCGATGTATGCGCTGAGGTCCAGCACGCGGATGCCGGTGAGCGGGCCGCGCGGCCCCTCCTCCTCGGGGTTCGTCGTCGTCATGGGAATGTCCTTCGGTTCATTGCGGGGCGATGCGCGCATTCTTCGCCGCCTGGCCCCACTTGCCGATTTCGCTCGCGATGAAGGCAGCGAAATGCTCGCGCGTGTCCGCCGCTGGCGTGAAGGACAGGGCCTTCAGCCGCTCCTGCATCTCGGGCGTGGCCAGCGCGCGTTGCACTTCCTTGTTGAGCTTGTCCAGCACGGCGTGCGGGGTCTTGGCCGGAGCCGCCAGGCCGATCCAGCCCACGGCCTCGAAGCCCTTCAGGCCCTGCTCGGCCAGGGTCGGTGCCTCCGGCAGCAGCGGCGTGCGCTGCGCCGAGCCGACGCCGATCACCTTGAGCTTGCCCGCGCGCACCTGCGGCAGCACCGCCGGCAGTGCGTCGAACATGAACTGCACCTGCCCGCCGATGAGCTGCGGCTGCGCCTCCGCCGCGCCCTTGAAGGGCACGTGCACGGCCTCCACGCCGGCCTGGTGCAGGAACATCTCGGTCGCCAGGTGCGAGGTCGAGCCGTTGCCTGCCGAGGCGTAGCTCATGGAGCCCGCCTTGGCCTTGGCGATGAACTCCTGCACGTTGTCGAAGGGTGCCTCGCGGCTGGCGACCATGGTCTGGATCACCAGGCCCACGTTGGAGATCGGCGCGAAGTCGCGCACCGGGTCGTAGGGCAGCTTCGCGTAGAGCGCCGGCGCGGCGGCGAAGCCGGCGCTGGTGGCCATCAGCAGCGTATAGCCGTCGGGCGGCGCCTTGGCAACGAAGTCGGTGCCGATGGTGGTGCCGGCGCCGGCCTTGTTCTCCACGACGAAGGGCTGGCCCAGCGAGCGCGAGAGCTGCTCGGCCACCACCCGCGCGAGGATGTCGGTGGCCTGGCCGGCCGCGATGGGCACGATCAGCCGCACGGGGCGGCTGGGGTAGTCGGCCTGCGCGTGGCCGTGCGGCGTGAGCGCCAGCAATGCGGCGCAGGAGGCGAGTGCAAGAAGACCTTGGCGGCGGCGGATCAGGGGCATGGTGCGGGTTCTCGGTGAAGATTCAGGCGAAGCCGTAGAGACGCGCCGGGTTGTGGACCAGGATGGCGGTGCGGGTGGCGGTGTCGGGCGCCCACTCGCTCAGAAGATCGAGCAGCCGGGCATCGTCGGGCTTGTGTCCTTCCTCGGTGGCATGCGGCCAGTCGCTGCCCCATACGAGGCGCTCGGGAGCGATGCGCACCAGGGCGCGTGCGGTCTCGACGGTATCGGCGTAAGCGGGAGGGCCGCTGTGCGTGTTGAGGTAGGCGCCGCTGAGCTTGACCCAGGCGCGCTCCCGCTCGAGCAATTCGCGCACGAGCGCGAAGGCAGCGTCCGCGTGCGCGCCGCCCACCGGCAGGCGCGCCAGATGGTCGAACACGAGCTGGCAGGGCACCTGCCGCAACACGGCCGCATGCGCCGCGATCTGCGCCGCCTGGAAGTGCAGCTGCAAATGCCACCCCAGCGGTGCGATGCGCTCGGCCAGCGGCATCAGCATGTCGAAGCGCGTGGGCGCCCCGGCGGCCGCATGCAGCGTGAGCCGCAGGCCGCGGATGCCGCCCGCATCGAGCCGGCGCAGCTCGGCACCGCCGGCTTCGGGCGTCAGCACCGCGATACCGCGCGTGCGGGCCGCGCCCAGCTGCGCGATGGCGTCCAGCGTCGCGCTGTTGTCGGTGCCGTAGGCGCGCGGCTGCACCACCACCGCGCGGCGGGTGCCCAGCCGGCGCTGGATCGCGCGGTAGTCGGCGGCCGTGGCCTGCGCGGGCGTGGATGTCAGCTTCTCGCCCGGCGCCTCCGCGAAGCGCGCATCGAACACATGGATGTGCGCATCGCACGCATCGTCCGGCACCGGATCGCGCGGCGGCGCGGTGCCGGAAGAGTTGGGGCAGGCCTCGCTCGTCATCATTCAGTCGAGATGCCTGCGTCCTTGGCCACCTTCTGCCAATACGGGATCTCGCGCTGGATCTGCGCGGCGAACTGCGCCGGCGTCAGGCCCGCGGGCTCGGCGCCTTCGCGCAGCAGGAAGGCTTTCATCTCCGGCCCCTCGACGATCTTGTTGATCTCGCTGTTGAGGCGCTGCACCACGGCAGCCGGCGTGCCGGCCGGCGCCAGCAGGCCCCACCAGATGCCGAAGCTGTAGCCGGGGATGGCCTGCGCCATCGGCACCAGCTCGGGCGCGGTGGCCGAAGGCTTCGCGCTGGTGATGCCCACCGCGCGCACCTTGCCCGAGCGCAGCGCCGGCTGCAGCGAGGGGCCGCTCGCGATCAGCACATCGACATTGCCGCCCATCAGGTCGGTGGTCGCAGGCGCCATGCCGCGGTACGGAATGTGGGTGATGAAGACGCCGGCGCTCGACTTCAACAGCTCGGTCGCGAACTGGTTGGTGCTGCCCGGGCCGGACGAGGCGTAGTTGAGCTTGCCGGGCCGCTGCTTGGCCAGCGCCACCAGCTCGGCCGGCGTCTTCGCGGGCAGGTCGGCGCGCACCGCGACCACGAAGGGACCCTGCGCCATCATGGCCACCGGCGCGAAGCTCTTCACCGGGTCGAAGGGCAGGCGCGGCTGCACCGCGGCATTGGTGACGAAGCTGGAGGACACCGCGGCCAGCGTGTAGCCGTCGGCCGGCGCCTTGGCCACGATGCCGGTGCCCAGCGTGCCGCCCGCGCCGGGCTTGTTGTCGATGAGCACCGGCTGGCCCAGCACCTCTGACAGGCGCCGGCCGATGGCCCGCGCGAACACGTCGTTGGAACCCCCGGCCGGATAGGGCACGACGATGGTGATCGGGCGCGCGGGCCAGGCCTCCTGCGCCGAGGCGCCGGCGCAGAAGGCAGCGGCGCCGAGCAGCGTCGCCAGTGCACCCGCCACGCGGCGCAGGCCGGTGGGGCAGGAAAGAAAAGAGCTGGGCAAGGTCATGTGGTCTCCGGTTGCTCGTGTTCGAAAGTCGATCGATGCGGTGCGCGCGCTCAGCGCTCGGGCAGGAGGCCCAGGCGTCGCGCATCCGCGAGCACGGCTTCGGCGCCGCGCACGAAGGGACCGTCCACCATGCGGCCGTCGACCAGGTATGCGCCCACGCCGCGGGCCTGCGCATCGCGCGCGGCCTCGACGATGCGCAGCGCGCGCTCGATCTCGGCCTGCGGCGGGCGGAACACCTGGTGCGCCAGCGCCACCTGGCTGGGATGGATGCAGCTCTTGCCGAGGTAGCCGAGCCGGCGCGCCATCTCGGCCTCGGCCAGGTAGCCCTGCGCGTCCTGCACGTCGGCGAAGGCCGCGTCGCAGGCGAACACGCCGGCCTCCCCCGCTGCCATGCGCATCGCGAACATGGCGGCATGCACATTGGCCGTGTCGCGGCGCGCGATGCCCAGCGGCTCGAAGAGATCGCCGAAGCCCAGCTGCAGGCCGGCCACGCGCGCATGCGCCTGCGCCATCGCCGCCGCCTCGCGCAGGCCGCGCGGCGATTCGACGTTGAGCATCAGCCGCACCGGCCGCGTCACACCGTTCGCGCGCTCGGCCGCCTCCAGCGCGGCGGCCGCGGCGCGCACCTGATCGACGGACTCGGCCTTGGGCAGGTTCAGCAGGTGCAGGCCCTCGCACACGACGGCGGCGATGTCGGCCTCGAAATGCGCCGTGTCGATCGCATTGACGCGCACGATCAGCGTCTTGCCAGTGGCCTGCGCCGTCGCAGAGCGAAGCAGTTCGCCGACCCGCGCCCGCGCCTCGGCCTTGCGCTCCTCGGCCACGGCGTCTTCGAGGTCGAAGGACAGGGCATCGGCGGCGCCCGACAAGGCCTTGGCAAAGAGCTCCGGGCGCGAGCCGGGAACGAAGAGCTTGCTGCGCATCGTTGGTCTCCAGAAGAACTGGTGCGAGTCTGCGCTCGTGGATCGAAAAGAAAAACCGCTCGGTGCTATCTTCAGAAGGTAGTTTTTCTTCATGATCCCGGAGGCCCCTTGAACACGGATTTCCTCAAGAGCTTCGTGGCCGTGGTCGAGCACGGCTCGATGGCCGAAGCCGCCCGCCGGCTCAACCTCACGCCCGCCGCGGTGGGGCAGCAGGTGCGCGCACTCGAGCGCGACATGGGCACGCCGCTCGTCAAGCGCCTGGGCCGCACGGTGACGCCCACCGAGTCGGGCGACCGCATCGTCGAGCGCGCCCGCGAGTTGCTGGGCCAGGTGGCCGACCTGCGCTCCGTGGCCAACGATGCGACGCTGTCGGGCGACCTGCGTCTGGGCGCCGGCCCCAACGCCCTGCTGGGCATGGTGCCGGACATCCTGGCCGGCCTGGTGAAGCGCTATCCGGGCGTGAGCGTGTACGTGCAGCCCGGCTACTCGATGGACATGCACCCGGCGGTGCAGCGCGGCGAGCTCGATGCCGCCATCGTGCTGCAGTCGCCGGTGGCGCTGCCCAAGGCCCTGGGCTGGCAGCTGCTGCGCGAGGAGCCGCTGGTGGTGCTGGCGCCCGCCAAGTGGGCCGGTGCCGATCCGCATGAACTGCTGTCGACCCAGCCGCTGATCCGCTATGACCGCACGCAGTGGGGCGGCCGGCAGGCCGAGCAGTACCTGCGCAAGGCAGGCATCAAGCCGCGCGAGCGCTTCGAGCTCAACGCGCTGGGCGCGATCGCGGTGATGGTGGATCGCGGCCTGGGCGTCTCGCTGGTGCCGGACTGGATCCGGCCCTGGCCCGAAGGCTTGCGGCTCGCGCGCATTCCGCTGTCCCTGCCCTTCGAGCCGCGGCGCATCGGGCTGATCTGGTCGCGCGCATCGCTCAGGCTGCGGCTGGTGGAAGCGGTACGGGAGGAGGCGATGGCGCTGTTTCCCGTGCCGGGCGGGCGAGCGCGTCGCGGCGGGCGTTGACGGTGCTTCGGCCCGCCCGAATGCGACGGAATTCCTTCGCCTCCCCGGCGCGGGGCTACAGCACCAGCACGGCCCGGAAGTCGTTGACGTTGGTGTGCGTCGGGCCAGTCACGCAGAGGTCGCCGATCGCCTGGAAGTAGCCGTAGGCATCGTTGCGGTCCAGGTGATCGGCCAGCTTGCGCCCCGCGGCCTCGGCGCGTGCCAGGGTATCTGGCGTGACGAAGGCGCCGGCGTTGTCCTCCACGCCATCGATGCCGTCGGTGTCGGCCGCCAGCGCCCACACGTTCTTCTGCCCGGCCAGCGCGCCGGCCAGGCCCAGGCAGAACTCGCCCGCGCGGCCGCCGCGCCCCTTGGCCTGCCCCGGCTGCCGGGGACGGATGGTGACCGTGGTCTCGCCGCCCGACAGGATCACGCAGGGCTTCGCAAAGGGGGCGCCGCGCAACGCGACCGCGCGTGCGAGCGCGCCATGGACCTTGCCGACCTCGCGCGACTCGCCTTCCATTTCGTCGCTGAGGATGTGGGCCTCGATGCCGGCTGCGCGCGCCGCCTCGGCGGCGGCTTCGAGCGACTGCTGCGGCGTGGCGATGAGATGCGTGGCATGGCCCTTGAAGATGGCATCGCTCGGCTTCGGCGTTTCGAGCGCGCCGCTTTCGAGCTGCGCCCGCACGGCCTGCGGCACCTCGATGCGATAGCGGTCGAGGATGGCAAGCGCATCGGCGCAGGTCGTGGCATCAGGCACGGTGGGGCCGCTGGCAATGATGGCCGGGTCGTCGCCGGGCACGTCGCTGATGGTGAGCGTCACCACCTTCGCCGGCCCGCAGGCCGCGGCCAGCCGGCCGCCCTTGATGCGCGACAGGTGCTTGCGCACGCAGTTCATCTCGCCGATGTGCGCGCCCGATTCGAGCAGCTGCTTGTTGATGCGCTGCTTGTCCGCCAGGGTCAGGCCCTCGGCCGGCAGCGTGAGCAGCGCCGAGCCGCCGCCGGAGATCAGGCACAGCACCAGGTCGTCGGCGGTCAGGCCCTTCGTCAGGGCGAGGATGCGCTCGGCCGCCTTCAGGCCGGCTTCGTCGGGCACCGGATGCGCGGCCTCGACGATCTCGATGCGCTGCACGAGCCCCTCGGGCCGAGGCGGGATGTGGTCGTAGCGCGTCACGACCAGGCCGGAGAGCGGCGCATCGGCCGGCCACAGGGCCTCCAGCGCCTGCGCCATCGAAGCGCCGGCCTTGCCGGCTCCCAGCACCAGCGTGCGGCCCTTGGGCGGCTTGGGCAGGTGCGCGCCCATGCTGTCCAGCGGCAATGCACGGCGCACGGCGATGCGGTAGAGCTGTTCGAGGAAGCCGCGCGGTGCGGCATGGGGATCGGGCAGGGCCTGCGATGGGTTCATTGCGTTTCGGTCTCCGTTGCCCGATTGTCCACGGCCAGCCCGCGGCGCCTCGAGCTTGCTAATTGGTCTTTGCGCCGCCCTCGAACCACTTGGCAATAAGGGCGCGCTCGGCGTCGGTCATGGCCGTCGCGTTGTTCATCGGCATGATCTTCGTGACCACCGCCTGCTGGTAGACGCCCTGCGCATGCGCGGCGACCTGCTCGGGCGAGTCGAGGCGCACGTTCTTCATCTGCACCTGGGCGCCATGGCACATGTAGCAGCGCTGCTCCAGCACCTTCTTGACGTCGCCGAAACCCACCTTCTGCGAAGCGGCGGCGCCGGCCATCTGCGCACCGGAGGGCTCGGGCCGCATCCACACGATCGACAGGCCCAGCACCACGACGCCGACCATCGCATAGGGCAGCGGATTGCCCGCATTGCCCAGCTTGAAGCGATGCCGCACCACGAAGAACTGCCGGATGGCCGCGCCGCCCAGCATGATCAGCAGCAGCACGACCCAGTTGTACTTGTGCGTGTAGGTGAAGCTGTAGTGGTTGCTCAGCATCGCGAACAGCACCGGCAGCGTGAAGTAGGTGTTGTGCACGCTGCGCTGCTTGCCGCGCGCGCCGTGGATCGGGTCGACCGGGCGTCCCTCGCGCAGTGCCTGCACGTTCTTGCGCTGGCCCGGGATGATCCAGAAGAACACGTTGCCGCTCATGGTCGTGGCCATCATCGCGCCCACCAGCAGGAAGGCGGCGCGGCCGGCGAACCAGTGGCAGGCCAGCCAGGCGGCGAAGGCGATGAAGACCGCCACCAGCACGCCGACGATGGTGTCGCCGTTCTTGCGCTGGCCGAAGAGCTGGCAGATGCCGTCGTAGACCATCCAGAAGACGACGAAGAAGGCCAGTGCCACGCCGATGGCGGCACCGGGCTGCCAGTCCATCTTGGACTTGTCGATCAGGTAGGTGCTCGCGTTCCACAGATAGGAGATCGTGAAGAGCGCGAAGCCGGTGAGCCAGGTGGAATAGCTCTCCCAGTAGGACCAGTGCAGGTGGTCCGGCAGCCTCTTGGGCGCCAGTGCGTACTTCTGCATGTTGTAGAAGCCGCCGCCGTGCACGGCCCACTGCTCGCCGCCGACGCCCTTGTCCAGCGATTCGCGGTCGTGCGGCTTCTCGAGGCTGTTGTCCAGCATCACGAAATAGAAGGAGGCGCCGATCCACGCGATGGCGGTGATGACGTGGACCCAGCGCAGCAGCAGATTGGCCCAGTCGAGGTAGTAGCTTTCCATGTGCTCAACCTTGGTTTGGACTGCTCACCACTGCGGGCGCTGTAAGCAGAGAAAGGGCCGCGAACGCAGGCTCCCGAAAAGGCCTCGCTCCGCTGCGGCTTGTGGACCGAAGTGTATACACTTTTGCGCTTGATATCGAGCGCTTTTCCGGCGCAGGACATGGTGGAAAACCCTGAGCCATACCCAAGCAAGCCCAATTCCAGGGACACCGCCGAACCGGCTTCGCCGGGCCGCCGGTGTTGCCCCCGGGTAAGGGCGGCCACACGAAGTGAGCCAACCTGGGGAAGAGCGTCATTGCATCAAGAGCTGTGCCGCGACGGCCACCGCAATCACCTCGGGCTCCTTGCCCGTGATGCCGGGCACGCCGATCGGGCAGGTGATGCGCGCCAGCTCCTGCGGCGTGAAGCCGCGCGCCTCCAGCCGGTGGCCGAAGGTGGCCCACTTGGTCTTGCTGCCGATCAGGCCCACATAGGGCAGGTCGTCGCGCACGCGCAGGCGCTTGAGGCAGGCGATCACGATGTCCAGGTCCTCGGCATGGCTGAAGCTCATGATCAGAACGCGCGAGCCGGGCTCCAGCTGCGCGACTGCGTCCTGCACGGGATCGGAGTGCTCGGTCTCGATCTGGGCCGGCAGCGCCTCGGGGAACACGCCGTCGCGGCTGTCGATCCAGCGCACCTTGAACGGCAGCGTGGACAGCAGCCGCGCCAGGGCCGCGCCCACATGGCCGCCACCGAACAGGGCCACCGGCTCCAGGTGCGCCAGCAGCTCGGACTGCAGCGCCTTCGCATCGGCCGCCGTAATGCGCTGGTAAGAGAGAAACACCACGCCGCCGCAGCACTGGCCCAGGCTCGGCCCGAGCGGATAGCGGCGCACGCCCTCGATCGCCGCACCGCCCGCGAGCCAGCGGCGCGCCTCGTCGGTTGCCTGATATTCGAGTTGCCCGCCGCCGATGGTGGCGGTGAGCCCGTCGGCCCACACCGCCATCCAGGTGCCTGCCTCGCGCGGCGCCGACCCCTGCGTGCGCTCGACGCGCACCAGCACGCCCTCCTCGCCGAGGGCGAGCCGCGCCAGCAGTTCGTCGACCATGCCGTTCATCCGCGATACCTCCCATTGCGCCGGGGCGATTCCGCCAAGGTATAAATCTCCGCATGAACCTCAAGCTGCCCGCCACGCCCCTTCGCCGCGCTTTCGCGGCCGCCCTGACCATGGCCCTGGGCCTTGCCGGCTGCGGCAGCCTGCCGGGATCGACGGGCACCGTGCCCGGCCAGCTGAGCGACGCGACGGCCGCCCCGGCCTCCAGCGCCACCCCGCGCCCCTCCAATGCCGCCACCCCGCGCGAATACAAGCAGGACGCCGCCCGCCACATCTACGCGCGCAATGGCAACCGCATTTACGCCGGCAAGCTGCCGCCGCTCCTCTACGCGGTCGGCACGCTCTCGGTCAGCCTCGACGCGAACGGCCGCGTGACCGGCATGAACTGGATGCGGCCGCCCAAGCATGCGCCCGAAGTGATCGCCGAGATCGAGCGCACCGTGCTGAGCGCCGCGCCCTACCCGCCCGCGAGCCGCATCGGCAAGCTGACCTGGACCGACACCTGGCTGTGGGACAAGAGCGGGCATTTCCAGCTCGATACCTTGAGCGAGGGACAGCTCTCGCAGTTTCAGGACCCGCGGTAGGTCGAGTAGCTCCACGGGCTCACCAGCAGCGGCACGTGATAGTGCTGGTCGGGGTTCGCCACACCGAAATCCAGCGTCACGCGATTCAGGAAGTTCGGCTCGGGCAGCTGCACGCCGCGTGACTTGAAATAACCCGCCACGTCGAACACCAGGCGGTAGGTGCCGGCCTTCAGCGCGCCGTCGCCGTACAGCGGCCCGTCGCTGCGCCCGTCCGCATTCAGTGCGAAGCGCTTCACCAGCGTGGCACGCGAATCCTCCCCGGTGCCGTCGGTGGTGTAAAGCGCGACCTCCATGCCGGCCGCGGGGCCGCCGTGCATGGTGTCCAGGACGTGGGTGCTCAGGCCCATGGTGATGCTCCTTCAAGGCATTGGGGAAATTCCGGTCGACAAAAGTGTATACACTTCTCGGCTTTGGGTCTATCATGAAATCCATGGATTCGACCACCACCCGCGCGATCGTCGATGCGCTCACCAAGGCCATCGTGGAGCACCGGCTGCAGCCGGGCAGCAAGCTGGCCGAGCAGAAGCTGGCCGACCACTTCGGCGTCTCGCGCACCCTGGTGCGGCAGGCGCTGTTCCAGCTCTCGCAGAACAAGCTGATCCGGCTCGAGCCCGCGCGCGGCGCCTTCGTCGCCGCGCCCGCGGTGGACGAGGCCAAGCAGGTCTTCGCCGTGCGCCGCATGCTGGAGGCCGAGATGACGCGCGAGTTCGTGCGCAGCGTGACGCCGGCCAAGATCAAGGCGCTCAAGGAGCACGTGGCGCTCGAGAAGGCCGCGGTCTCGGGGGAAGACATCTCCGGGCGCACCGAGCTGCTGGGCGACTTCCACGTCCGCATGGCTGAGCTGATGGGCAACCAGGTGCTCGCGCAGATCCTCGGCGAGCTGATCTCGCGCTGCGCCCTCATCACCCTGATGTACCAGAGCGCGAGCGCGGCCGAGCATTCCAACGACGAGCACGCCGACATCGTGAAGGCGCTGGCCGCGAAGGACGAGGCGCGCGCCGTGCGGCTGATGACCGAGCACCTGCTGAACGTCGAGGCCAACCTCGTTTTCGACCGCAAGGTCCCCACCCATGACATCTCGGTCGCGCTGGCGGCCTGAGCCCTCTTCCATGAGCAACATCTACGACTCCACCCTGCCCTTCCCGCGCGACCTGGTCGGCTACGGCCGGAATCCGCCGCATGCCCAGTGGCCCGGACGCGCGCGCGTCGCGGTGCAGTTCGTCCTCAACTACGAGGAAGGCGGCGAGAACTGCGTGCTGCACGGCGATGCGGGCTCCGAGCAGTTTCTGTCCGAGATGTTCAATCCGGCGAGCTACCCGGACCGGCACATCAGCATGGAGAGCATCTACGAGTACGGCTCGCGTGCCGGCGTCTGGCGCATCCTGCGGGAATTCGAGAAGCGCGGCCTGCCGCTCACCGTGTTCGGCGTCGGCATGGCGCTCGAGCGCCATCCCGAGCTGAGCGCCGCCTTCAAGGAATTGGGGCACGAGATCGCCTGCCACGGCTGGCGCTGGATCCACTACCAGAACGTGGACGAGGCCACCGAGCGCGAGCACATGCGCCTGGGCATGCAGGCCATCGAGAAGCTCACCGGCGAGAGAGCCCTGGGCTGGTACACCGGCCGCGACAGCCCCCGCACCCGCCGCCTGGTGGCCGACTATGGCGGCTTCGAGTACGACAGCGACTACTACGGCGACGACCTGCCCTTCTGGATGAAGGTGCAGAAGACCGACGGCAGCATCGTGCCGCAGCTCATCGTGCCCTACACGCTGGACTGCAACGACATGCGCTTCGCGCTGCCGCAGGGCTACTCGCACGCCGAGCCCTTCTTCCAGTACCTGAAGGACAGCTTCGACGCGCTCTACGCGGAGGGCGACGAGGCCCCGAAGATGATGAGCATCGGCATGCACTGCCGCCTGCTCGGACGCCCCGGCCGCATCACCGCGCTGCAGCGCTTCCTCGACCACATTGCCGGGCACGATCGCGTGTGGGTCTGCCGCCGCCTCGACATCGCGCGCCACTGGAAGGCGACGCATCCCTACTCCGAATCGAAGGGAGCCTGACATGGCGCTGAGCCTCGAACAACTGAACGCCGCCACGCCCGAGCAGGTCGCGGCACTGCTGGACGGCACCTACGAGCATTCGCCGTGGATTGCGCAGCGCGCCGCCGCCGCGCGGCCCTTCCGCTCGCTCGCCCACCTCAAGCACGCACTGGTGCAGGCGGTCTCCAAGGCCACCGACGAGGAACAGCTGGGCCTGATCCGCGCCCACCCCGAGCTCGCCGGCAAGGCGATGGTCAGCAAGACGCTGACCGCCGAATCCACTCACGAGCAAGGCAAGGCCGGCCTCACGGCGTGCACGCCCGAGGAGTTCGCGAAGATCCAGCAGCTCAACGCCGACTACAACGCCAAGTTCGGCTTCCCCTTCATCCTCGCGGTGCGCGGTCCGCGCGGCACCGGCCTGGGCAAGCGCGAGATCATCGACACCTTCGAACGCCGGCTGCACCATCCCGCGGACTTCGAGCGGGGCGAGGCGCTGCGCAACATCCATCGCATCGCCGAGATCCGGCTCGACGACAAGTTCGGCTTCACGCCCACGCTCGGCAACGACGTGTGGGACTGGCAGGAGCAGCTCTCGGTGCACACCGACCCGGGCTACGCCGAGAAGGGCCAGCTCACCGTGACCTACCTGACCGAGGCGCACCGCGCCTGCGCGCAGCAGATCGCGGGCTGGATGCGCGAGGCCGGCTTCGACAGCGTGGAGATCGACGCGGTCGGCAACGTGGTCGGCCGCTACGAAGCCGAGGGCTTCGTGCCGGGGACCGGCGCCACGCCTGATGCGAAGACGCTGCTCACCGGCTCGCACTACGACACGGTGCGCAACGGCGGCAAGTACGACGGCCGGCTCGGCATCTTCGTGGCGCTCGCCTGCGTGCGGGAGCTCAAGCGGCAAAACCGGCGCCTGCCCTACGCCTTCGAGGTCGTCGGTTTCGCGGAAGAGGAAGGCCAGCGCTACAAGGCCACCTTCCTGGGCTCGGGCGCGCTGATCGGCCATTTCGACGCCCGGTGGCTGGACCAGAAGGACGCCGACGGCATCACCATGCGCGAGGCGCGCGCGATCGCCGGCCTGAAGGACGAAGACATCCCGAAGCTGAAGCGCGACCCCTCCAGGTACCTGGGCTTCGTCGAAGTGCACATCGAGCAGGGTCCGGTGCTGAACGAGCTCGACCTGCCGCTGGGCATCGTGACCTCGATCAACGGCGGCGTGCGCTACGTGGGCGAGGTGATCGGCATGGCCAGCCATGCCGGCACCACGCCGATGAACCGGCGCCGCGATGCGGCCGCCGCGGTGGCCGAGCTGATCCTCTTCGCGGAGCAGCGCGCCGCGAAGGACGGCGACTCGGTCGCCACGGTCGGCATGCTGGAGGTGCCCAGCGGTTCGATCAACGTCGTGCCCGGCCTTTGCAAGTTCAGCCTGGACATGCGCGCGCCCAACAACCCGCAGCGCGACGCCCTCGCCGCCGATGTGATCGCCGAGCTCGGGGCCATCTGCGAGCGCCGCGGCGTGCGCTTCACGCTGGAAGAAAGCATGAAGGCCTCGGCCGCGCCCAGCGCCCCCGAATGGCAGCAGCGCTGGGAGAAGGCGGTCGACGCGCTCGGCGTGCCGCTCTACCGCATGCCCAGCGGCGCCGGCCACGATGCGATGAAGCTGCACGAGGTGATGCCGCAGGCCATGCTCTTCGTGCGCGGCATCAATTCCGGCATCAGCCACAACCCGCTCGAATCGAGCACCAACGACGACATGCAGCTGGCGGTCGAGGCCTTCCAGCTGCTGCTCGACAACCTGGCCCAAGAGAAGGCGCACTGACATGACCACGAGTACCGACTACGACAGGATCGACGCCTGGATCGACGCCCATTTCGACGAGGAAGTGCGCTTCCTCCAGGAGATGGTGCGCGTGCCCACCGACACGCCGCCCGGCAACAACGCGCCGCATGCCGAGCGCACCGCCGAGTTGCTCGAGACCTTCGGCTTCGTCGCCGAAAAGCATCCGGTGCCCGCACAGGCGGTGAAGGACTACGGCCTCGAATCGATCACCAACCTGATCGTGCGGCGCAAGTACGGCGAGGGCCGCACGGTGGCGCTGAACGCCCACGGCGACGTGGTGCCGCCGGGCGAAGGCTGGACGCACGATCCCTACGGCGGCGAGATCGAGGACGGCCGCCTCTACGGCCGCGCCGCGGCCGTCAGCAAGAGCGACTTCGCCAGCTTCACCTTCGCGCTGCGCGCCCTCGAGGCGGTGGCGAAGCCGGCCAAGGGCAGCGTCGAATTGCACTTCACCTACGACGAGGAATTCGGCGGCCTCCTGGGCCCGGGCTGGCTGCTCCAGCAAGGCCTGACCAAGCCCGACCTGATGATCGCAGCCGGGTTCAGCTACGAAGTGGTGACCGCCCACAACGGCTGCCTGCAGATGGAAGTGACGGTGCACGGCAAGATGGCGCATGCGGCCGTGCCCAGCACAGGCGTCGATGCACTGCAGGGGGCGGTCCATGTGCTGAACGCGCTCTACGCGCAGAACGCGCTTTACCAGCAGGTCACGTCCAAGGTCGAGGGCATCACGCACCCTTACCTCAACGTGGGCCGCATCGAAGGCGGCACGAACACCAACGTCGTGCCCGGCAAGGTGGTCTTCAAGCTGGACCGCCGCATGATCCCCGAGGAGCATCCGGCGGAGGTCGAGGCCACGATTCGCAAAATCATCGCCGACGCTGCGGCGCAGCTGCCGGGCATCACTGTCGAGATCAAGCGCCTGCTGCTGGCCAATTCGATGAAGCCGCTGCCGGGCAACAAGCCGCTGGTGGAGGCGATCCAGAAGCACGGCCACGCGATCTTCGGCGAGCCGATCAAGGCCATGGGCACGCCGCTCTACACCGATGTTCGCCTCTACGGCGAGGCCGGCATCCCCGGCGTCATCTACGGGGCCGGCCCGCGCAGCGTGCTCGAGTCGCACGCCAAGCGCAGCGACGAGCGGGTGGTGCTGGAAGACCTTCGGCGCGCGACCAAGGTGATTGCGCGCACGCTTCGCGATCTGCTGGGCTGAGGCTGCTTGCAGCAAGGGGCGTACTGGGGTCGCTCCTCTGCATTGGCATGCAGCGTTGATGCAGCCTGCGCGTTGCGGAAGGCCTGCGCGCCGCGGAAGGCGTGCGCGCCGCGGAAGGCGTGCGCGCCGCGGAAGGCGGTCTGCGGTCCGGGCTCATACTGGGGCGGTCGTCGCTGCGCGCCGACTCCGTTGCGGTGCTCGCCTGGGGGCAGCGCCGCGGAACTCGCTACGCGCTCCTTCGGCGCGCTTCGCTCAAACAGCCGCGGCGAGTCAGATCACGAAGCGCGCCTGTCCTTCGGCAGGCGCGCCCGCCCCCAGACTGCGCTCCTCACCGCCCCAGAAATCGCCCGGCCCGCAGACCACCTTCCGCGGAGGTGGCGTTCCGGGCGTTCGGAATACCGCACCCGCGCATCCGGGGCTCGGGTAATTGGGCATCTGGGCATTTGGGCATTTGGGCATTTGGACATTTGGACATTTGGGTAGTTGGGTAGTTGGGTAGTTGGGTAGTTTGGGTATGGAGATACCGGCACAACGTATCCCGCAAAGGTGCCCGCGGGTGCGCTGCGGCGTGCCTCTGTGGCGCCGAGAAGCGCAGCGCAGCCGGCCGCACGCCTGCCGAAGGACAGGCGTGCTTCGTGGTCTGACTTGCCGCAGCTGTTTGAGCGCAGTGAACGAAGTGAACGCAGCGAGTTCTGCGGCAGGCCGGCTGCGCGAGCATCGCAGGGGAGTCGGCGCGCAGCGCCGACCGCCACAGTGGCGCGCCGCAGCGCACCCGTGGGCGCCTTTGCAGCGCCCGATGCGGGACCTTCAGAATTGGCTTACCCTCGCGGCGTCGTCCTTCGCGAGGTGCCTCATGTCCCGTCCCCTCTTCAGCGCCACCATCGCCGGCAGCTTGCCCAAACCCGCCTGGCTGGCCGAGACCCGCAAGCTATGGCCATCATGGAAAGCCGAAGGCGCCGATCTCGCCCAAGCCAAGGCGGACGCCACGCTGCTGTGGATCAAGGCCCAGGAAGATGCCGGCCTCGACGTGATCGGCGACGGCGAGCAGTCGCGCCAGCATTTCGTCCACGGTTTTCTCGAAAAGGTCGAGGGCATCGACTTCGAGCACAAGGTGAAGATGGGCATTCGCGACAACCGCTACGAGGCCATGGTGCCGCAGGTGGTCGGGCCGCTGCGGCTCAAGGGACGGGTGCATGAGGCCGAGGCTCGGCTGCTGCGCGCCCACACGCAGCGCCGCACCAAGTTCACCCTGCCCGGCCCGATGACCATCGTCGACACCGTGGCCGACCGGCACTACGGCGACCGCGTCGCGCTCGCGATGGCCTTCGCCGAGCTGTTGAACCAGGAGGCGCTGGCGCTCGAAGCCGACGGCATCGACATCGTGCAGTTCGACGAGCCGGCCTTCAACGTCTACATGAAAGAGGCCGCGGACTGGGGCGTGCGCGCACTCGAGCGTGCGGCCCAGGGGCTGCGCTGCACCACCGCGGTCCACATCTGCTATGGCTACGGCATCCAGGCCAACATCGACTGGAAGGCTTCGCTCGGCGAGGAATGGCGCCAGTACGAGACGGTGTTCCCGGCACTCGCGAAAAGCCGCATCGACCAGGTGAGCCTGGAGTGCTTTCATTCCCACGTGCCGCCCCATCTGATGCGCCTGCTGGAGGGCAAGGACGTGATGGTCGGCGTGATCGACGTGGCGAGCGAGTCGATCGAGACCCCCGAGCAGGTGGCCGACACCATCGGCGAGGCGCTGCAGCACGTGCCGAAGGAGAGGCTGCTGCCCTGCACCAACTGCGGGCTCGCGCCGATGGACCGGGCCATTGCGCTAAAGAAGCTCGAGGCCCTGGCCGAGGGCGCCGCACTGGCGCGGCGCCGCTACGGCTGAGAGCGCCCCGGCGTCACGTCACGACGACCTGCCGGGCCGAGCTTCGCTCCCCCCACGCGCAAGGCTCTATCGCTCCACCAGCACCGACTCGTCGGGCTGCCGCTGAAGCGCGTGCCTTCTGCGCGCGCGCAGCAGGAACGCGACCGTCTGCCACACGACGAAGACGGCGATCAGCGCCAGCAGGGTGCCGCTGATGGGTCGGCTGACGAAGATCCCGAAGCTGCCGCGGCTCAGCAGCAGCGAGCGGCGGAAGTTCTCTTCGAGCATCGGGCCGAGGATGAAGCCCAGCATCAGCGGCGCGGCATCCAGCTCCAGCCGCATGAACATGTAGCCGATGAAGCCGAACCCGGCCGTGATGAAGAGGTCCTCGAGGCTGTTGTTCACGCTGAAGGTGCCGATGCAGCAGAAGAACAGGATCGAGGGGAACAACACGCTGTACGGGATCTTGAACACCGACAGCCAGTAGCGCACCAGCGGCACGTTCAGGGTGATCAGGAAGCAGTTGCCCACCCACATGCTGGCCACGAGGCCCCAGAACAGCTCGGGATGCGCGGCGATCATGTTCGGCCCGGGCTGGATGCCCTTGATGACGAAGGCGGCCAGCATCAGCGCCATCACGGCGTTCTCGGGGATACCGATGCTCATCAGCGGGATGAAGCTGGTGCGCGCGGCCGCCTCGTCGGCCGCGGCCTGGCCGGCCACGCCCTCGATGCAGCCGGTGCCGATCTCGTGCTTGTACTTGCTGACCTTCTTGTCGATCGCATAGGCGGCGAACTGCGCGATAGTCGGGCCGCCGCCGGGCAGGATGCCCAGGAACGAGCCGATCGCGCCGCCGCGCAGGGCGCTGGGGATGATCCGCTTGAACTCCGCCCAGGTCGGGATCAGGTCGATCTTGCCGTTGAAAGGCGAGCGCTCTTCGCGGGCATCGAGGTTCTTCGTGATCTCGGCGATGCCGAAGCAGCCCAGCGCGATGCTGACGATGCCGATGCCGTCCACCAGGAAGGGCAGGTCCATCGTGAAGCGCGCGGTGCCGCTGTTCACGTCGGTGCCGATCTGTCCCAGCAGCACGCCGATGAGGCACATGGCGAGGCCGTTGAGCAGGCTGCCGGTGGTGACGAAGCTCACGCACACGAAGCCCACGAGCATCATGGCGCAGTAGTCCGCCGGACCGAACAGGAAGGCCACCTCGCCCAGCATCGGAGCAAAGAACGCGAGCACCACGATGGCAATCGTGCCGCCGATGAAGCTGGAGACGCCGGCGGTGAACAGCGCCAGCCCGGTCTTGCCCTTCAGCGTCATCTGGTAGCCGTCGATGCAGGCCACGATGCTGCTGGCGTGCGGGATCTTCATCGTGATCGCGCTCACGCTGTCGCCGTACTGCGCGCCGTAGTAGATCCCGGCCAGCATGATGAGTGCGCCGGTGGTGTCGATGGAATAGGTCAGCGGCAGCAGCAGGCTGATGGTGGCCAGCGGGCCGAGCCCGGGCAGCAGGCCGACGAGTGTGCCCACCGTGCACCCGAGGGCGCAGTACAGCAGGTTGTGGATGGTCAGGGCGTGCGAAAAGCCGAACGCCAGGTTGTGCAGGACGTCCATCAGTAGAGGGGCAGGTTGAGGCCGAGGAGTTTCTGGAAAGCCAGGGCCATGAGGACCAGGCCGGCGGAGATCTTGACGTTGCGCACCCACGAATAGGAGGTGCCGGCCGTGGTCGAACAGAACACCATGAAGACGATGCCCACGATCATGTTCAGGTACATCGAGAGCACCGCGAAGCCGCAGAGGCTCGCCATGATGATGGCGATGTTCTTGAAGTTGAGGTCCAGGCGTACGCGTTCGACGAAGCGCGATCGGATGACCGTCGCCACGCCGATCAGGCCCAGCAGGCCGCTGACGAGGGCCGGGAACAGGCCGGGCCCGGCCCGGCTGAAGTCGCCGATCGGGTAGCGCAGGGATTGCAGGCCGAAGGCCAGCGAGATGAGGACGAGGAACAGGCCTCGGGCAAGATTTCTGTCGTTCATAGGCGTTTGATGAGCGTTGTCTCCTGTGTCGCCCATGCACGTCCATGCGGACTTGCCGGGCCGCCCGATGCTCGGGCCAGGCCGCTGATCGGAATCTGACCTGCCGGTGAGGGGAATTACGTACGGCCCCGCCTGCGCTCGCCGTGGCGCGGCTTCTCGACGCGTTCGCGTCAACGGCAGGGCTCAGGCCGTCGGCAGGATGTCGAAGCCCTGCAGTCGCGCCGGTGGCGGCATGGCCTCGGCCTGATCCAGCGCATCGACGCGCGCACCGGGCACCCCGTGGCGCAGCCATTCGCACATCCGTGCCAGCTGCTGCGGCGAACCCTGCAGCAGCGCCTCCACCGAGCCGTCGCGGCAGTTGCGCACCCAACCGGTGATGCCCTGCGCCCGTGCATGGCGCATGCAGCCATCGCGAAAGCCCACGGCCTGGACGATGCCGCGTATCCGCACCAGGCGGCTTTCGATCGATGCGTTCCCGTGATCCATGACGCGCCTGCCCTTCGTTTTCGAGCCGACCATTGTGGCCCTGCCCCGGGTAAACACCAATCCCGTCAGCTCGATTCGCGCTTGATTGCACCCATTTTTTGTATACAAATATGGGGTGCAATCATCGAACCGGGCCGACCGCCCGGACATCCGCCACCCCACGAGGAGACAACCCGTGAACACCGCCGTCAGCCAAGCCAGCGTCGACATGCCCATCCAGGGCCATGCCCCGCATGCCGAACCGTCCAACGCCGCCATGAAGCCGGGCTACGACCCGGCCCTCACCAACGAGGATCTCGCACCGCTGAAGAAGCAGACCTGGGGCCAGTACAACATCTTCGCCTTCTGGATGTCCGACGTGCACAGCGTCGGCGGCTACATCACCGCCGGCAGCCTGTTCGCACTGGGGCTGTCGAGCTGGCAGGTGCTGGTGGCGCTGCTGGTGGGCATCTGCATCGTGCAGTTCTTCTGCAACCTGGTGGCCAAGCCCAGCCAGGTGACGAGCACGCCCTACCCGGTGATCTGCCGCGCCTCCTTCGGCGTGCGCGGCGCCAACATCCCGGCCATCATCCGCGGGCTGATCGCGGTGGCGTGGTACGGCATCCAGACCTACCTGGCCTCGGCCGCCTTCATGGTGCTGGCGCTGCACCTGTTCCCCCACCTCGCGCCGTACGCCGACGTCAGGCTGCATGGCTTCGCCGGCCTGTCGGCGCTCGGCTGGGTCGCCTTCATGGTGATGTGGGTGCTGCAGGCCTTCGTGTTCTGGCACGGGATGGAAGCGATCCGCAAGTTCATCGACTGGGCCGGCCCGGGCGTCTACGTGGTGATGACGATCCTCTGCGGCTGGCTGGTGTGGAAGGCCGGCTGGCGCAACATCGACCTCAATCTCGGCGGCGTCAAGTTCCAGGGTTGGGACGCGCTGCCGGTGATGCTCTCGGCCATCGCGCTGGTGGTCAGCTACTTCAGCGGACCGATGCTCAACTTCGGCGACTTCTCGCGCTACGGCAAGAGCTTCGACGCGGTGAAGAAGGGCAACTTCTGGGGCCTGCCCGTCAACTTCGTGTTCTTCTCGCTGCTGACGGTGATCACCACCGCCGCGACGCTGCCGGTGTTCGGCGAGCTGATCACCGACCCGGTTCACACCGTGGGCAAGATCGACAGCACCACCGCCGTCGTGCTGGGGGCGCTGACCTTCATGATCGCGACGGTCGGCATCAACATCGTGGCCAACTTCGTCTCGCCGGCCTTCGACTTCTCGAACGTGGCGCCGCAGCACATCAGCTGGCGCGCGGGCGGCATGATCGCCGCGGTCGGCTCGGTCTTCCTGACGCCGTGGAACCTCTACAACAATCCCGAGGTGATCCACTACACCCTGGACATCCTGGGCTCCTTCATCGGGCCGCTGTTCGGTATCCTGATCGCGGACTTCTACCTGGTGCAGAAGCAGCACGTGGTGGTCGACGACCTCTACACGCTGAGCAGCAAGGGCCGATACTGGTATCGCAACGGCTACAACATGAAGGCCGTGTGGACCTTGGTCCCCTCGGCGCTGGTCCCGATCCTGTGCGTGCTGATCCCCTCGTGGCGCGGCGCGGCCAACTATGCCTGGTTCATCGGCATGGGGCTGGGCTTCGTGATCTACGCCCTTGTCAATCGAAAATCCTGAACGGAAGAAATCCCGAGCCCGCCATGCGCATCAAGATCATCAACCCCAACACCACCTGGAGCATGACCGAGAAGATCGGCGCCTGCGCGCGCTCTGCCGCGCGGCCGGGCACCGAGATCGTGGCGGTCAGTCCGTCGATGGGGCCGGCCTCCATCGAGAGCCACTACGACGAGGCGCTGGCCGTGCCCGGCTTGCTGCAGGAAATCGCCGCCGGCGAACAACAGGATGTCGACGGCTACGTCATCGCCTGCTTCGGCGACCCGGGGCTGCAGGCGGCGCGCGAGCTGGCGCGCGGCCCGGTGGTGGGCATCGCGCAGGCGGCCATGCACGTGGCCAGCCTGGTGGGCACGCGCTTCAGCGTCGTGACCACGCTTGCGCGCACCATCGGCCAGGCCCGGCACCTGGCCGAGGCTTACGGCATGCAACGCTTCTGCGCCAATGTGCGCGCCTGCGAGATCCCCGTGCTGGAACTGGACGCGCCGGGCAGCAAGGCGCGCGAGCGCATCGTCGACGAATGCCGCCGCGCGCTGGCGGAGGACGGCAGCGACACCATCGTGCTCGGCTGCGCCGGCATGGCCGATCTGTGCGCTCACATCGCCCAGGTGCTGGGCGTGCCGGTGATCGACGGAGTGGCTGCAGGCACGCAGCTGGTCGAGTCGCTGGTGAACCTGCGGCTCGGCACCAGCAAGCACGGGGAACTGGCGCAGCCGCCGGCCAAGCCGATGACGGGCTTGCTGGAAGGCTTCACCCTGCAGGCGCCGGCGCTCAGGCGCGCCGCCTGAGGAAGCTGTGGGCGAGGCTCCGGCATGAAACGCACGCCGCGGCTCGTCCACAATCGAGCCATGCCACGCGCGCCCAAAGCATCCGCCGCCCCGCCTCCGAAGACCAGCCCCGAACCCGACGCGATCGCCGCCGCCCCCGACAAGAGCGCCACCATCGAGAGCATCGCGCAGGACATCGCCACCGCCATCGTCGAGAAGCGCCTGCCGCCCGGCACCTGGCTGCGCGAAGAGGCCCTGGGCCGGGTCTACGCGGTGAGCCGCACCAAGATCCGCGCTGCCCTGCTGACGCTGTCGAAGGACAAGCTGATCGAGATGATTCCGGACAAGGGCGCCTTCGTCAGCAAGCCCAGCGTCGAGGAGGCGCGCGAGGTCTTCGGCGTGCGCCGCATCCTCGAGAGCGAAGTGGTGCGCCTGTTCGTCGCCAAGGCGAAGCCCGCCGACTACCGTGCGCTGGAGCAGCACATCCGTTTCGAGCGCACCACGCTGAGCGCCACCACGACCACCGGCACGGTGCGTGAAAAGCTGCTGGGCGACTTCCACGTCGCGCTGGCCGAGGCGGCCGGCAACCGCACGCTGGCCGAGCTGGTACGCGAACTGGTGGCGCGCAGTTCGCTGATTGCAATGCTCTACCACTCCTCCAACGACCCGCACTGTTCCTCCGACGAGCACTCGGACTTCCTGCGGGTGTGCCGCAGCGGCGACGTCGAAGCCGCGGTGGCCTGCATGACCGGACACCTGTCGCGCATCGAGGCCAGCCTGCAGCTCACGAGCGGGGCGCCTGACCGGCAGCTCGACTTGGTCAAGGCTTTGCTGGCCTGACGCTCCGGCAGGGCGCGCTGGGCCTTGCGGGCGCCATGCTCGGCAATGGCGCGCGTTGTTGCTCGAGCATGGCGTGGCGTATGACATGGGTCTTGATGAAGCCCGTTCGCGTGTGCAGGGGGCATTGCGGCCTGCGCGCCGCCGAAGGCGGTCTGCGGCCCGGGCTCCTGCTGGGGCGGTCGGCGCGTTGCGCCGACTTCGCTGCGGTGCTCGCCGCCCCAGAAGTCGCCCGGTCCGCAGACCACCTTCGGCGGAGGGAATGTTGGGGGTGCTCGGATACCGGCACAACGTATCCCGCAAAGGTGCCCGCGGGTCCGCTGCGGTGCGCCTCTGTGGCGCCGAGAAGCGCAGCGCAGCCGGCCGCACGCCTGCCGAAGAACAGGCGTGCTTCGTGATCTGACTTGCCGCAGCTGTTTGAGCGCAGTGAACGAAGTGAACGCAGCGAGTTCTGCGGCAGGCCGGCTGCGCGAGCATCGCAGGGGAGTCGGCGCGCAGCGCCGACCGCCACAGTGGCGCGCCGCAGCGGACCCGCGGGCGCCTTTGCAGCGCGCGGCACATCAGCGCTCAGTAAAACGCCTCCGACCACCGTGGTACTGCCACGTCCTGGCCGCCGCAATGGTGATCAAAACTCCTTCGTGTATACGATGAAGCCCAGGTGCTTCGCCACCTTGTCGTAGAGCAAGCGCCCCGCCGCATTCGACGCCTGCGTCTGCCAGTAGACACGCGACGCGCCGGCCGTCTTTGCCTGCTCGTAGACCCCTTCGATGAGCAGCCGGCCAATGCCGCGTCCCCGGTGGGATTCGAGCGTGAACAGATCCGAGAGATAGCAGATCGATTCGATGCGCGTCATGCTGCGATGGAACAGGTAATGCGCCAGGCCGACGATCCCGCCCTGGTCCACTGCGACCAGTGCGTCCATCGGCTCCGCCGGATCGAGGAAGCGCTGCCAGGTGGTCTGGGTGATGTGCTCGGCCAGCGCCGTCTCGCCATGGCGGCCGTAGAAAGCGTTGTAGCGGTCCCAGAGGGGCCGCCAGGCCGCGAGGTCGTCCTGCACCACTGGACGGACAAGAATGGGCTGCGTCATGGGAGGCGTTTTTTCTCCATTGGCGGTGTCGATGAAGCGCCCGAGTTTGCACCCGAATGCCACACTTCCACTGGCCAAGCCCCAACCGGCCTGACACACTGCCCGCATCCAAGGAGACGCACATGGACGAGACCTTCGACGCCATCGTCATCGGCAGCGGCCAGGCTGGCCCCGCACTGGCCGACCGCCTCTCGCAGGCAGGCTGGCGCGTCGCGGTGGTGGAGCGCCATCGCTTCGGCGGCACCTGCGTCAACACCGGCTGCATCCCGACCAAGGCGATGGTGGCGAGCGCGCATGTGGCGGCGCTGCTGCATCGAAGCCAGGACTTCGGCATCTCCATCCGCGGCGAGGCCGAGGTGGACTTCCCTGCGGTGATGGCACGCAAGAGCCGCATCTCCGGCAGTTCGAGCGAAGGCGTCGAGAAGTGGCTGCGCGGCATGCCGGGCATCACCGTCATCCAGGGCCATGCGCGCTTCGAGGCGCCCGGCGTGCTCCGCGTGGGCGAGCGGCTGTTGCACAGCGAGCGGGTCTTCATCAACGTCGGCGGCCGCGCGAGCGAGCTGGCGCCCGACATCCGCGGCGGCGTCGACGTGCTGAACAATTCCTCGCTGATGGCGCTCGACCGCTTGCCCGAGCACCTGGGCGTGGTCGGCGGCAGCTACGTCGGGCTGGAGTTCGCCCAGATGTTCAGGCGCTACGGTTCACGGGTGACCGTGCTGCAGCGCGGCGCGCAGATCGTGCCGCGAGAAGATGCCGACGTGGCGCGCGCGCTCCAGGAGACCCTCGAACGCGAGGGCGTCGAGATCCGAACCGGCACGGAATGCTTCGCGCTGCGCCGCGAAGGCGCGCACATCGCGGCGCGCTGGCGCTGCGGCGACGACCAGGACGAGTTCCTGTGCACGCACGTGCTGAACGCGACCGGCCGCCGGCCGAACACGGACGACCTCGGGCTCGACCGCTGCGGCGTCGAGGTCGATGAACGCGGCTTCATCCGGGTCGACGACCAGTTGCGTACCTCGGCGGCGGGCATCTGGGCGCTCGGGGATTGCAACGGGCGCGGCGCCTTCACGCACACGGCCTACAACGATTTCGAGATCGTCGCCGCCAACCTGCTCGACGCCGATCCGCGGCGCGTGAGCGATCGCATCCCTGCCTATGCGCTCTACACCGATCCGCCGCTGGCGCGCATCGGCATCACGGTGGGCGAGGCGCTGGCCTCGGGGCGCCCGACGCTGATCGGCGAGCGGCCCATGTCCAGGGTCGGCCGGGCCGTGCAGAAGGGCGAGGAGCAAGGCTTCCTGCGCGTGCTGGTGGATGCGCAGACGCGGCACCTGGTCGGGGCGACCTTGCTGGGCGTCGAGGCCGACGAAGCGGTGCATGCCCTGCTGACGCTGATGTACGCGCGCCAGCCGGTGGCGACGGTGCAGCGCGGCGTCTTCATCCATCCCACGGTTTCCGAGCTGCTGCCGACCGTGCTGGGCGCGCTCCGTCCGCTGGAAGCCGCGACCGCGCAACACTGATCCGCGCGCCCCGCAAACATAAGACGAAAGCCTCATGCCGGTGCGTGTCATTCCTGGGTAACGCGGGTTGTCAGGGCGTGATTTATTTGCTAGCCCGGGATGTGACTAAGTCGAAGGTCCCGCGACCCCTTCGCAGGCCGCTGCCAGAGGGAAATTTATCCCCCGAGGGGGTGCACAAGGTTGTGGATAAAGCTCTGGGCAACTGGCCGGCGCGAGTCCCCACGGGCGTTTCGACAGGATGCCGTCAAAACAGGCATCGACCCTCCGCGGGGCATGCGCACCGGCGAGGCGCGGACGCTCGCCTCCATGTTTTGAAAACTCAGGTACTCATACCTGTTGCCAGTTCGTGACGAATGCCACGCCGGCGAAACACACGCCGGCGCGCCTGTGGCGTCAAGGCAGCACCGGGTTGGCCTGCGCCCGCTGGATGCGGCGGTCGGCATCCCGCTGCAGCAGGAAGCGCTGCGCCACCAGGCTGTTCGCGGCATCCGTCACGGCCGTGACGAAGCCGGCCTGCGTCCCGTAGAGCGACTCGATCGAAGGCCGCGTGTCGCCGGCCGCGATGCGCGCCGCCTCGGTCTTGTGGAAGGGGATGAAGCTGCCCGTCAGGTTGGCCAGGTCGACGATGCCGGGGGTTGCCACGTAGTTGAATTCGAGGCTGGTGCCCAGCGGCGCCTGCACGTCGACGCTGCGGATACCCGCCCGCGTGAGGCCGGTGCCCGGGTCGACCTGCGGCACCAGGATCGCGTAGTCCTTGCCCATGTAGGAAGGCGGCACGATGGTCGGGATGCCGGACTCGTCCTCCGGCCGGTACTGCGGACCATAGTCCAGCAGCGGAAAGCCGTTGTAGCGCGCTAGGTAGGCGAAGGCCGGGATCGCCGCCGGCGTGCCGCCTGCGGGAGGCCAGCTGAGGCCCGCCATGGTCGGGAAGAGCAGCTGGCTGGGCCGCACCAGCGTGCCGTCGGCCACCTTGGGCACCTGGCTGGCGGGCGGCGGGGTGTTCTTGACGACCCAGTCCTCCATGTCGACGAAGAGCGCGCGGAAGGTGTCGGCGAAGTCCACCATCGAACCGGCCGGGTAGACCGTGGCGGCCGGGTTGAAGCCGATGCCCGTCGCCAGTCCGCCGGTGCCGCCGCCGTGCTGCGTGCTGGCGTAGTAGTAGATGCGCGCGTTATCGGGCTGCGCGAGGTCGGCGAAGCCGTTGGCGTCGGTCAGCACCGGCGAGCCCTGCAGCTGCCAGAACTCGGTGCCCGACAGCCCGAGGAAGAACTTGGGGCAGGTGGCGGTGGCCGTGCAGCGCTTCATCACGCCGCCGCTGCGGCCCGAGACGGCATCGACGTAGTCGGCGGCGAGGCCGCGCGGCGCCGTCTGGCCGAAGGCGCGGTGATCGGTGCGAAGGCCACCGCCGCCGCCCGGCACCGCGAAGCGCGTATTGATGTTCGTCTGCCGGGCTGCCACATGGGCGTAGATGCCGTCGAACACCTTGCCGCCGTCGAGCCGCTGGTTGAAGCCCAGGTGCAGGAAGGTCTTCATCGCGTTGCCCGACTGCGAGGTGCCCTGCCCGATCGTGTGCGCGATCTTGCCGGCCAGCGGGTTCGGCGTGCCGGCCGAATCCGCCGCGGCCGAACGGAAGAAGCTGATGGTGTCGCGCAGCGCCGCCAGGCCCAGGCCCATCACCTTCGGGTCCTTCGCGATGTACTGCAGCTCATACAGCTGGTTGGGCTGGAAGCCGCCCTTGAGGCACACCCGCGCCGGGTCGGCGGTGCCGGGGAAGGGATTGGCCGCGGCGTCGCAGCTGGCGAACTTCCAGTCCGAGGGCGCAATGGCGACACGCGGGTCGGTCTCGTTCACGCGCCGCGTCAGCAGGTAGCCGGGCTGCGTGTTGTCCAGGCTCGCCGGCGCGTAGGGAATCATGGTGCCGTTGAAAACGCCGCCGGGCAGGGCGATCGAGGGCGTGGGCACGGAGGCGATCAGCTCCGTCGCATAGGGCCCGGTGATCGAGGAGCCATCCTTGTTCTTCGCCACCGGCACCGTGACGGTGAGCCGCTGCGGCGTGCTCTTGGGCACGTCGCCTTGCCAGGCCGAAAACATCCACACATAGCCGCGCTCGAAGTACTCCGCGTCGCTCGGATTGGCGGCGAGGTTGGGCATCGTCAGGATGTTGCCGCGGTTGGGTGCGTCGTAGCGCAGCACGCCGTTGGCCTTGCCCATGTCCTTGGGCTTGAGCATCACGAAGTCGGCGCTGTACTCGACCATGCCGCGGGCGTTGAGGGGCGCGAGCTCCAGGTCCTGGATGATCGCGTTTTTGGGATCCTTGGGATCGACTTCGCCGCTCAGCGTGCCCGTGAGCTGCTCGTAGCCGGCGACGCTGCCGAAGCTGCCGGGGTAGTCGGCGGTGGTGCTGATCGTGAGCTTCATCTGCGGCGCGGCCGCCGTTGCCGGAGCGGGCGCGGGCGCCACCGGCAGGAAGCCGGAGAAGCCGCCGCCTCCTCCGCCGCCGCCGCAGGCTGTCAGTGTCGCGACCGCCCATGCGGCGGCGAAGAGTGCGCGCCGGCGGCGCGCCTCCTGAGTCTTGTGCATGCTTGTCTCCTGTTGTCGTGACGAGAATGGTCGGGCCGCTTACTCGGCCTCGATGCCCGCCGCTTTCACGATGCGGCCCCACTTCTGCGATTCGCCCTGCTGGAACTTCGCGAGCTCCTCGGGCGTGCTGGTGAACACTTCGGTGCCGCTCGGGTCGTAGAACGCGGTCTTCGCGGCCTCGCTCTTCGCCGCCTTCACCAGCAGCTCGTTGAGGCGCTTGACCACCGCAGGCGGCGTCTTCGCGGGCGCGTAGGCCGCGAACCAGTAGCCCATCTCGTAGCCTTTGACGCCGGCCTCGGCGATGGTCGGCAGCTCGGGCGCCAGCGGCGAGCGCTTGGCGCCGGAGACGCCCAGCGCGCGCAGCTTGCCGGCCTTGATCTGCGGCAGTCCGGTGGCGGTGTCGGTGATCATCATGTCGATCTGGCCACCCAGCAGGTCGGTGATGGCCAGCGGGTTGCTCTTGTAGGGCACGTGCAGCAGCTTGATGCCGGCCATCTGCTGCAGCAGCTCGCCGGCCATGCGGCTGGAGGAGCTGCCGCTGCCGAAGCTCAGCTTGCCCGGCTCCTTCTTGGCCAGCGCGATGAACTCGGCCACCGTCCTGGCCGGCGAGCTCGTGTTCACCACCATGATCTGGCCGCCTTTGCCCAGCGCGGCGACGGGTGCGAAGTCCTTCACCGGGTCGTAGGGCAGCTTCTTGAACAGGTGCTCGTTCGCGGCATGCGTGGTGTTGGTGGTGATCAGCACCGTGTAGCCGTCGGGCGCAGCCTTCGCCACCTGCTGCGAGGCGATGAAGCCGCTGGCGCCGGCCTTGTTGTCGATCACCACCGGCTGCCGGGTCTCGGCCGTCACGCCGTTGCCCAGGGCACGGGCGATCTGGTCGGTCGCGCTCCCGGCCGCGAAGGGCACGACGAAGGTGATGGGCTTGTCGGGGTAGGTCTGCGCTGCGGCGCCGCCTGCGGCCAGCAGCGCGGCGAGAAGCAGCGGGACGGATGGCAATCGGATCATGGTGGCTTGTCTCCTGGGGTCGTTGAATCGTCGAAAAGGAAATCGGTGCTCAGCCGCCGGGCGGCCCTGCGAGCCGGTGCAGCAGCGCGTGCGGCACCTCGATCGGCATGTCGAGCAGCAGGAAGGACAGGGCCTTGCCATGCGCATCGAGGTTGAGCGCGTCGTTCACGCCGCCGTCGAGCACGCCGTCGAGCACGAAATTCATGGCGCCCAGGCGCGGCATCAGGAAGCGCTGCACCCGGCCGGGCACGCGGTACCGGAACTGCGCGGCCACGGCCTCGGGCGTGATCTGCTCGACCAGCAGCGGGTAGAGCTCGGAATGCCAGGCGATCACGCTGATGTTGGAGCGGTCGCCCTTGTCGCCGGTGCGGCCATGGGCGGCGCGGAACAGCGGGACGCGATGCACTTGCTGCGTCATGCCTGCGCCTCCAGGATTTCGAAGCGCACCGGCACCTGCTCGCGCGGCAACAGGCAGGAGCGCGTATTGAGGCGCGGCGTGAGCGCCGTGCGCACGCCGCCGCCGCCGGCCGGGCCGCAGGTGTAGAGCGCCATCACCTCGCGCGTGAGCCGCTCGGCCTGCGCGCGCTCGTCGTGCACCGCGGCCACCCGCAGGCGCACGTCGCGCGCGTCGCCCGGGGGCGTGGCCGCCAGGGCGCGGCCGCCGTCGTCGGCCAGGATGCTGATGGCGCCGATCAGGTCGACCCGCAGCCGGAGCCCCGCGAGGCGGCTGCGCAGGATGTCGGCGGCCAGCCGGGCCCGCGCCTCGGCGCGTGCGCCGGCATAGGAGATCTCGCCCTCGGCCAGCCAGCCGCCTTCGAAGCAGACGTTGACCTTGTACCGCGCCGGCCGCGCATGGCCGCGGACGCCGGACAGCGCCACGCGATCGGCGCCGGCGGCGCGCACCTCGGCCTCGCCGATGTCGGCCACCACGTCGGGCGTGAGGTAAGCGGCCGGGTCATGCACCTCGTAGAGCAGCTGCTCCTTGACCGTGGCCTCGCTCACGAAGCCGCCGGTGCCCTCGGCCTTGCCCAGCGTGCAGCTGCCGTCGGCGTCGATCTCGGCGATCGGGAATCCGATCGACGCCAGCCCCGGCACATCCTTGTAGCCCGGATCGGCGAAGTAGCCGCCGCAGACCTGCGCGCCGCATTCGAGCAGATGGCCGGCCATGGTGGCGCGGCCGAGGCGCTCCCAGTCGTCGGCGCGCCAGCCGAAATGCGACATCGCGGGCCCCACGGTGAGCGAGGGATCGGCCACGCGCCCGCAGACCACGATCTGCGCGCCGGCATCGAGCGCCGCGGCGATCGGCTCCGCGCCGATGTAGGCGTTGGCGCTGACCACGCGCATGCCGTCCATCGCCGGGCCCAGTTCCGCGCGCAGCAGGGCCCGGTGTTCGCTGCCCGAGAGATCGTCGCCCTCCACCACCGCGATGCGCGGCGCGGCGGCGCCCACTTCCCGTGCCAGCCGGGCGATGCAACGGGCCGCGGCGCGCGGGTTGGCGGCGCCGAAGTTGCTGACGATGCGGATGCCGTGCGCCAGGCAGCGCGCCAGCACCGGACGCAGCATCGCCTCGAGCAGCGGCTCGTAGCCGGACTCCGGATCGGCGCGGCGGCGCAGCTGCGCCAGGGCCAGCGTGCGCTCGGCCAGCGTCTCGAAGATGAGGAAAGCGCGCCGCCCCGCGGTCGCGCCGCCGAGGCGGGCGATGAGGGTGTCCACCACGGGGCCGGCGCCATCGGTGCGGTCGCCGGAGAATCCGGCGGCGCAGCCGATGAGCAGGGAGGATGCAGGCGAAGGACTCATGCTTGTCTCACGTTGTGATGCGAATGTAGGCATTCCTCAGTCATCCGTAAAATCGAAACTTCGGATCGGCTCATTCGTCGTTCAAATCAATGGATCCATTGCCCCATGGCCTCCACGGACCTTTCCACCCGCCAGCTGCGTGCCTTCGTCGCGCTGGTCGACCTGCCCAACTTCACGCGCGCCGCGCAGGCCTGCCATCTGTCGCAGCCGGCCTTCAGCACGCTGATCCGTGCGCTGGAGCAGGAGGTCGGCACCCGGCTTTTCGACCGCAACACGCGCAGCGTGCAGCTCACGCCCGAGGGGCACCTGTTCGAAGCCTCGGCGCGCCGGCTGCTGGCCGATGTCGAGCGCGCCATCGGTGACCTGGGCGACCATGTGGAGCGGCGCAAGGGCCGCGTGCATGTCGCCGCCCTGCCCTCGCTCGCGGCCGGCTGGCTGCCGGCGCTCTTCTCGGACTTCCACGCGCAGTGGCCCGGCATCGAGCTGGCGCTGAGCGACCAGTTGTCGGACGCCTGCATCGACCTCGTGCGCGGCGGCCAGGCCGACTTCGCGCTGGCGGCGGCCGCCAGCCGCGCGGCCGACAGCGCCGAGCTGCGCCTGCGCGTGCTGTGCACCGACCGCTTCCACCTGGTGTGCCCCGCCGATCATCCGCTCGCGACGGAGCCCCGGCTCACGCTGCGCAAGCTGCAGCCCTTCGCCTTCATCCACATGACGCGCAACAGCAGCGTGCGGCAGGCGCTCGAGGTCGCGCTGCATCCGCTCGCGATGAACACGGTGCTGGAAGTCGAGCAGCTGGCCACCGTGATGGGCATGGTCGAGGCCGGCCTCGGCATCAGCGTGGTGCCCACGCTCACGCTGTATCAGTTCAGGCGCGAGACGATCGCCATCCGGCCCCTGCCGCTGCCCCAGCTCACGCGGCGCATCTACCTGGTGCAGCGGCGCGAGGGCAGCCTCTCGGCGGCGGCGCAAGGGCTGCACGACATGGTGGTGGAGCGGCTGGGATCGCTGTCGATCTGAGGGCAGCGAGCGCCATCACGCCGCTCGAGCGCCCCCTGATCCCGGAGAAAAGGCGCATTCACTCCTCGACCTGCTGCGACAGCTCGCAGTGCTGATGCTGTTCGATGCTGCCGCCCAGAAAACGCCAGAGCCGCTCGTCTTCGCTGAACGCGACGTTGAAGCGCAGCCAGCCGGTCGGGCGCGGATTGACCAGGAACAACTGCCCCGGGCCGAGCATGATGCCCTCGGCGGCCGCGCGCGTGGAGAGTTCGGCGCTGTCGACGATGTCCGGATGCCGCGCCCACAGATACATCCCCGCCGACGCCTCATGGAACAGCTCGAAGCCCAGCGCGTCCAGCCGGCGCGCCACGGCGGCCTGTGCCCGGCCCAGCCGGTCGCGCAGCGACTTGAGGTGCTTGCGCCAGCGGCCATCGGTCACCGCGCCGAAGGCCAGCCGCTCGGTGATGTCCGAGGACGTCAGCCCGGAGACCATCTTGAGCTGCGCCAGGTCTTCGAGCAGTTCGGGCCTGGCGACGACATAGCCGACGCGGATGGTCGGCGAGATGGTCTTCGAGAAGCTGCTCACGTAGACCACCTCGCGCAACTGCCCCAGGCTGGCCAGCGACGGGCGCATCGACGCGTCCATGTCGGCGTAGATGTCGTTCTCGACCAGCATGAAGTCGTGCGCCCGAGCAAGCTCCAGCAGGCGCACGAGTTGCGGCAGGGAAGCCGTCGAGCACGTCGGGCTCTGCAGCCGTGGCTGCGTGAAGAAGGCCTTGGGCCGGTGCACTGCCAGCAGCGCCTCCAGCGCCGGCAGGTCGTAGCCGGTCGGCGTGCGCGGCACGCCGATGAGCTGGACGCCCAGGAAGCGCAGCATGAACATCAGATTGGGGTAGCCGGGGTCGTCCACCAGGACCGCTTCGCCCGGCTTGAGCAACCGGCGAGCCACCAGGTCCAGCGCCTGGCTGGAGCCCTGGGTCAGCAGCACCTGCGCGGCATCGACCACGATCTGGCGTTCGGAGAGCGATTCGGCCACCGCCATGCGCAGCGCCATGTGTCCGAAGGGCAGGCCGTAGCCGCCGATGTCGGTTCCGCCGGCGGACAGGTGGCGCAGGCTGCGGCGCATGCCATCCTCGAACAGCCAGTCGTGCGGCAGCCAGCCGCAGCCGGGCTTGAGCTGCAGGTTGCGGTTCTCGAAGATCTGCTGCAGATACCACCGGGCATCGAAGCGCGGGTCGGCGCGCGGTGCGCCGGGCGCACCGGCGGCGCCCTCTTCGCTGCGCCGCTTGACGAAAAAGCCCGCGTTCGCGCGCGACACCAGCAGGCCCTGGGCCACCAGTCGGTCGTAGGCTTCGACCACCGTGAAGACGCTGACGCCGTGGGCGGCGGCGAAGGCACGGATCGACGGCAGCTTGCTGTCGGCCTTGAGTCGCTGGGTGCCGATCAGCCCGCGCAGCCCCTCCACGATCTGGCTGACCAGAGGTGTTGGAAGTTCAGGGCGAAGAATGAGCATCGGAGGGAGCCTCGGGCAGACCGATCTGCACCATATGGAGGAAAGTATGTACAGGATACAAGACCAGTACAGTCCGCCGAACGAGGACCCCGGCTGTACATGGCCGCGCCGGCTTGCGAAACCTAAAGTGCTGCCACTTTCATTCCGCCGACGGCATCCGGCTGCCCATAGACGAAGTCCAGGCCCCTCCTTGAACACCGCCATGACCCAAGAACCGCTGGTGCGCTTCCAGCGCGTCCAGAAAACCTACGACGGCGAACAGCTGGTGGTGCGCCAGCTCGACCTGGACATCCACCGCGGCGAATTCCTGAGCCTGCTCGGGCCTTCGGGTTCGGGCAAGACCACCACGCTGATGATGCTGGCGGGCTTCGAGTCGCCGACCTCCGGCGACATCCTGCTCGACGGCCGCCATATCACGGGCACGCCGCCGCACAGGCGGCACTTCGGAATGGTGTTCCAGAACTACGCCTTGTTCCCCCATCTCAGCGTAGGCCAGAACGTGGCCTATCCGCTCACGGTGCGCAAGGTGCCGAAGGACGAGCAGCGGCGCCGCGTGCAGCGCGCGCTCGAGATGGTGCAGCTGCGCGGCATGGACGACCGGCTGCCCGGCCGGCTTTCCGGAGGCCAGCAGCAGCGCGTGGCGCTGGCGCGTGCGCTGGTGTTCGAGCCCCAGCTGGTGCTGATGGACGAACCGCTCGGCGCGCTCGACAAGCAGCTGCGCGAACACATGCAGATCGAGCTGAAGGAGCTGCATCGCCAACTCGGCGTGACCTTCGTCTACGTGACCCACGACCAGGGCGAAGCCCTCACCATGAGCGACCGCGTCGCCGTGTTCAACGAAGGCGTGATCCAGCAGCTCGACACGGTGGAGCAACTCTACGAGAGGCCGGCCAACCGCTTCGTCGCCGGCTTCGTCGGCGACAACACGGTGCTCAAGGGCGTGCTGCGCAGCGCCGGCAACTGCGCCGAAATGGCACTGCCGGACGGCCGCGTGCTGACCGGCCTGAATGTGAGCGGCGCAGCCGCGGGCGCCGAGGTCGAGGCCTGCATCCGTCCGGAACGCGTGGTGCTGGAGCGGCAGGTCGAGGCCTCGGGCCCCGGGGTGCTCGAGGCCGAGGTGGCACGCGTCATCTACTTCGGCGACCACCTGCGGCTGCTGTGCACGATGGGCGGCGGCCAGGCGGACGCCACGGTCAAGCTGCCGCTGAGCGGCCTGCAGGGCGCCGCGCCGCCGCAGGGCGGTGAGCGCGTCTGGCTCAGGTTCCCGATCGACCACGTGCGCATCTATGCGGCCTGAGCGCCTTCGCACACTTTCTTTTTTCTGCCACCGCCAACCCACAAGGAATCTTCCTTCCATGAAAAAGACCCGCCTCGCCCTGATCGTGGCCGCCGCCGTGCTGGCACTGCCGGCACTTGCGCAGCAGCAGATCACCGTCGTCAACTTCGGCGGCGCCAATGCCAACGCCCAGAAGAAGGCCTACTACGAGCCTTACGAGAAGACCGGCACCAAGGTCATCCCGGTCGAATACAACGGCGAGCAGGCCAAGATCAAGGCGATGGTGGAGACCAGGAAGGTCACCTGGGACGTGGTCGAGGTCGAATCGCCGGACGCTGCGCGCGGGTGCGACGAAGGCCTGTTCGAGAAACTCGACTACTCGAAGATCGGCAACAAGGCGGACTTCCTGCCGGCCGCCGTCACCGATTGCGGCGTCGGGGTGTTCGTGTGGTCCACCGTCATGGCCTACAACGGTGAGAAGCTCAAGACCGCCCCCACCTCCTGGGCCGATTTCTGGGACGTGAAGAAGATCCCGGGCAAGCGCGGCATGCGCAAGGGCGCGCGCTACAACCTCGAGTTCGCGCTGATGGCCGACGGCGTGAAGCCGGCCGATGTCTACAAGGTGCTTGCCACCAAGGAGGGCGCCGACCGCGCCTTCAAGAAGCTCACCGAGCTCAAGCCGAACATCCAGTGGTGGGAAGCCGGCGCGCAGCCGCCGCAGTTCCTGGTGGCCGGCGACGTGGTGCTGACCACGGTCTTCAACGGCCGCATCGACGCCGCCAACCGCGAAGGCCGCAACCTGAAGATCTTCTGGCCCGGCGGCATCTACGACCTCGACTACTGGGTCATTCCGAAGGGCGCGCCCAACAAGGAGGCCTCGCTGAAGTTCATCCAGTTCGCCATGCAGCCGGGGGCGCAGGCGGTCTATGCGCAGAACATCGCCTATGGCCCGACCAACACCAAGGCCCTGGCGTCCCTCGACAAGAAGGTGCTGGACGATTTGCCGACCTCGGCGGCCAATGCCAAGGAAGCCATCCAGTTCAGCGTCGCCTTCTGGGCCGACCAGGGCGAGGCGCTCGAGAAGCGCTTCGCCTCGTGGGCGACGCAGTAAGCGGCCATGCACGCGGCAACGCTCGCCTCCCACCTCCCGGCGGAGGCTCCGCCGGGAGCGCTTCGCCGCGCCCTGGCGCGCGCCGAGGCGCGCCGCAAGTGGCGCGCGTTCGCACTCACGCTGCCGCTGCTGCTGTTCCTGCTGCTGACGCTGCTGGTGCCGATCGTCGCGCTGCTGCAGCGCGCGGTCGAGAACCCGGAAGTGGCCAACGCCCTGCCCCGCACGGTGCGCGCGCTCGACGGCTGGAGTCGCAAGGAAGCGCCCGCGCCGCAGGCCTATGCCGCAATCGCCGCCGACCTCGGCCAGCTGCCCGACAGCGCCGATGCCGGGGCGCTGGCGCGCCGGCTCAATACCGAGATCGCCGGCGCCCGCTCGCTCGTGATGGGCGCCTACCGCGCGCTGCCGATCACCGGCACGCCGGAGGAAATCAAGGCGCGCCTGCTGAGCCTCGACCCGCGCTGGGGCGAGGCGCCCTACTGGCAGGCGATCGCCAAGAACGGCTCGCGCTGGACGCCCGACTACCTTCTGGCCTCGGTTGACCTGCGGCGCGACGTGACGGGCAGTGTCGAGCGCATGCCGCCGGACCAGCGCGCCTTCGGCGGCATTCTCCTGCGCACCTTCGAGATCAGCGCCGTGGTCACCTTCTTCTGCCTGCTGCTCGCCTACCCGCTCGCGTGGTGGCTGTCGACGCTGCCGGCGCGCAAGGCCAACGTGCTGATGATCCTGGTGCTGGTGCCCTTCTGGACCTCCATCCTGGTGCGCGTGGCGGCCTGGATCGTGCTGCTGCAATCCGAAGGGCTGGTCAACCGCGGCCTCATGGGCATCGGGCTGATCGACCATCCGCTGGCGCTGCTGTTCAACCGCACCGGCGTGATCATCTCGATGGTCCACATCCTGCTGCCCTTCATGATCCTGCCGCTGTACAGCGTCATGAAAAGCGTGCCGCCGACCTATGTGCGCGCAGCCGTCTCGCTGGGCAGTCCGCCGCTGGCGGCCTTCTTCCGCGTCTATGTGCCCCAGACCTACCCGGGCATCGGCGCCGGTGCGCTGCTGGTCTTCATCCTGGCGATCGGCTATTACGTGACGCCGGCACTCCTGGGCGGAGCCGATGACCAGATGCTGAGCTACTACATCGCGCGCTACACCAATGTCGAGATCAACTGGGGCATGGCCTGCGCGCTCGGCGCCCTGCTGCTGGCCGCCACGCTGGTGCTCTATGCCGTGTACCGCCGCGTCGCCAAGGCTGACCTGAGCCTGGGCTGAGCGCACGAAAGACAAGCATGCCGAAGCTTCCCGAGTTCCCCGCCTACGCCACCTTCGCCGACAAGCTCGGCTGGTGGGCGGTGCGCGCCGGCTGCGTGGCGGTGCTCGCCTTCCTGCTGGCGCCGATCCTGGTCGTGATCCCGCTGTCCTTTTCGGACAGCTCCTTTCTGGCTTACCCGATCCCCGGCTGGTCGCTCAAGTGGTACCGCAACCTGTTCGAGTCGCCGGAATGGGCGCGGGCGGCGCGCAACAGCTTCATCGTCGCGCCCGCCGCGACGGTGCTCGCCACCGTGCTGGGCACGCTTGCCGCAGTGGGCCTGTCGCGCACTGACTTCGCCTTCAAGGGCCTGCTCATGAGCGTGCTGATCTCGCCGATGGTGGTGCCGATCGTGGTGGTGGGCGTGGCAACGTACCTCTATTTCGCGCCCATCGGGCTGGCCGACAGCTACCTGGGCCTGATCGTGGTGCATGCCGCGCTGGGCGCGCCCTTCGTGCTGACCACCGTGCTGGCGACGCTGGCCGGGTTCAACCACAACCTGGTGCGCGCCTCGCTGAGCCTGGGCGAAACGCCCTTCAACACCTTCCTGCGCATCACGCTGCCGGTGATCGCCCCGGGCGTGATCTCGGGTGCGCTGTTCGCCTTTGCGACCTCCTTCGACGAGGTGGTGGTCACGCTGTTCCTGGCCGGGCCCGACCAGGTCACGCTGCCGCGCCAGATGTTCACCGGCATCCGCGAGAACATCTCGCCCACCATCGCCGCCGTCGCGACCCTGCTGATCCTCTTCACGACCAGTCTGCTGCTGGCGCTCGAATGGCTGCGCGGCCGCCGCCGCTGAAGCCACTTCGCACGGGGACCTGAAAGCGCCGCCCCCCTGCCGCAGCGCACTCGATTTCAACATCGGACCGGGGACCTTGATCGCGCCGCTGGTGTCGCGCATGCTGCGCTTCTTTCCGCCGGTGGTGACCGGCACCATCATCGCGGTGATCGGCATCAGCCTCATGCGCGTGGCCATCAACTGGATCTTCGGCAACCCGGTGGGCCCGACCGAGCCGGCCCTGGCCGTGTGTCGACGTGGTGCTCCCCCCGCATCCTCTCCGGCGTGGACTTCAAGGGCAATCGCCACAACGCGATGATCGTCGCGGTGTCGATCGGCATCGGCATGATTCCGCTGATCGCGCCGAACTTCAAGCAATGGATGCCGCATGCGATCCACTCGCTGGTGGAGTCCGGCATCCTGCTGGCCTCGGTCGCGGCGGTGCTGCTGAACCTGTTCCTCAACGGCGCGAAGCAGGACGACGAAGCGGTGATCGCCGCCGCCAGGCAGGCCGAGGCGCACTGAAGAAGCCGTGAAGCGACGCGCGCGCCCCGGCTCCTTCAGATCATCGCCAACGGCTTCTTGCGCCGCGGCGGCGGGTGCAAGCGATCGATCTCCGCAAGGTCTTCCGCACTCAGCCGCAGTGCTGCAGCGGCGAGGTTGTCGCGCAAATGCGCTTCGCGAACGGCCTTCGGGATGGCGACGACCCCGGGCTGCGCCACCACCCAGGCCAGCGCGAGCTGCGCCGCCGTCACGCCCAGCCGCTGCGCCATCTTCTTCAGTGCCGCGTCGCGGGCCAGCGCACCCTGGTCGATCGGGCTGTAGGCCATCAGCGGCATGCCGCGCTCGCGCTGCCAGGGCAGCAGGCTGACCTCCGGACCGCGCTCGTTCACCGCGTAGTAGACCTGGTTGGCGGCGCAATCCAGTGCGTCGCCGCACACGACCGCCAGCTCCTCCATGTCATCGGTGTCGAAGTTGCTGACGCCCCAGTGCCCGATGCGGCCGTCCGCCACCAGCAGGCGCATCGCCTCGCAGGTCTCGGCGAGCGGATGTTCGCCGCGCCAGTGCAGCAGGTAGAGATCGATGCGGTCCAGCCCCAGCCGCGCCAGGCTGCGCGCGCAAGCCGCAGGCGTGCCCTCGCGGCTGGCATTGTGCGGATAGACCTTGCTGACGACGAAGAGCTCCTCGCGCTTCACGTCCCCGGTACGCAACGCCTCGGCGATGGACTGGCCCACCACTTCCTCGGCGCCGCCCTCGCCGTACATCTCGGCCGTGTCGATGAGGCGGTAGCCCATGGCGATGGCGGCGCGCACCGCGGCCACCTCCGCCTTGCGCGAAGCCGGCGCCTCGCCCATGCGCCAGGTCCCGAGCCCGAGGACCGGGATGGCTCCATTTGCCGAAAGTTCGAGGGTGCGCATGCCGGACGATTTTGACGTACTTCAGTTGCTCAGGAAGTAGATGTCCGGCTTGTCGACGACCCCGACCTCCTGCATCTTTTCTCTCAGGTCAGCGGACTCGGCAAAGGCGCGGGCCCGGTCGAGATCCGACGCTTCGAAGAGTGCCACGACCTCGTTCTGGTCGTCGGCATTGCGAAGCAGATACTTCTCCGTGAGACCGGCTTCGGCGCGCTTCGGCGCATGGGCATCGAAGCCGGACTTCCATGTCTTGAAGTCCCTGACCTTGTGCCTGACGAGCATGTAGGAAGCCATGGTGTTTCTCCACGAGTAAGTTGAGTCAGCGGGTCGATGCCGGCCAGGCATGGCTGACACATGCCTCGCGGCGCTACCACTTCCGCGTCGATGCTCGCGCCATCGCAACAGCGCGTGCAAAGCAAGTGCAACACGAACGGCGCGGCCGATGCGCCGAGCTCTGTGCCTGCGGTGTAAGTGTCGTGTCGACAGGCAAGCGGGAGGCGTGCAGGCCTCGGCGAATCCGAAGATGATTTGTAGCGATCTCTACTATGCTGTATCGTCCGCTACATGCAAATGGCCGCCGACGGTTGGCTTCTTCTGATCCTGTCTCTCCCGACGCAGGGCGCAACGGCGCGCATGCGCATCTGGCGCACGCTCAAGTCGCTGGGGTGCGCCGCGCTGCGCGATGGCGCCTATCTTCTTCCCGCCAGCTCCCACCACCAGGATGCCCTGCAGGAGCTGGCGGATGAGTGCGTCCGGGAAGGGGGTGGTGCCTGGGTCTTGTCCGCGACGCCTGCGCGCAATGACGACGCGCAGTCCTATCCGGCACTTTTTGATCGGTCCGAGGACTACGCGGCTCTCGTAAAGACCTGGAAGCAAGCGGCCGCGTCGCTCTCGAGTCTCGGGCCGGCCGAACTCAACCGTCTGCACAAGAAGCTGCACCGCGAGTACGAGGCATTGCGAGCCATCGACTTCTTTGCGGGCGAAGCCAGCATCGAGGCCGAGGCTGCGTGGAGCGACTTCAGCAGCCGCCTCGAACGCCTGCTGTCTCCGGATGAACCGCACGAGACCGAAGGACAGGTGTCCCGGCTCAATCCGAGCGAATACAGGGGGCGCCTGTGGGCGACGCGCAAGCGCCTGTGGGTCGACCGCGTCGCCAGCGCCTGGCTGATTCGGCGCTTCATCGACCCCGAGGCACGCTTCCAGTGGCTCGCCAAGCCCTCCGATTGCCCGCGCAAGGCGCTCGGTTTCGACTTCGACGGCGCCACCTTCAGCCACGTGGGCGAACGCGTCACCTTCCAGACGCTGATGGCGAGCTTCGGCCTGGAAGAAGACGCCGCCTTGCTGCGCCTCGGCGCGATGGTGCACTCGCTCGACGTGGGCGGCGCTCCGGCACCCGAAGGCAGCGGCTTCGAGGCGGTGCTCGCCGGTGCGCGCGAACGTCTGCCTGACGACGACGCCTTGCTGGCCGAGATCGGCGCCGTGCTCGATTCGCTGTACGCGCACTTTCAGCGAGAGGGCCAGCGCAGCAAGACGACCAAGGACCCGAAGTGACGGAGACCGCCGCACCCCGCTATACCTTGTGGCAACTCGTGCGCTACGCGCTCGCGCTCGGCACCTGGGGATTTGGCGGCCCGGTCGCACTCGTTGGCTACATGTACCGCGACCTGGTGGAGCGGCGCGGCTGGATCTCCGAGGCGGACTACAAGGAGGGCATGACGCTCGCCCAGCTGATGCCGGGCCCCTTGGCCGCCCAGCTCGCGATCTACCTCGGCTACGTGCACTACCGCGTGCGAGGGGCAACGCTCGTCGGCTTGGCCTTCGTGCTGCCTTCGTTCCTGATGGTGGTCGCCCTGGGCGCCGTGTACATGGCCTATGGAGGCATCGGCTGGATGCAGGCGGTCTTCTACGGCGTCGGCGCTGCGGTCATCGGCATCATCGTCATGAGCGCCTACAAGCTCACGACCAAGAACATCGGCAAGGACAGGCTCCTGTGGGCGATCTTCCTGGTCAGCGCGGCGGTGACGGTGATCACCAAGTCCGAGATCATCTGGCTCTTTCTCGGCGCCGGCATCCTCGTGTGGTTGCTCCGTGCACCGCCCAAGCGCTGGTCGAAGGGCCGGTTGAATGGCATCGCGATCGCGGCTCCGATCGGGGCGGCGGCGCTGGCAGCCGCCGTTGACTGGCACCAGCTCCTGGAGATCGGCGCCTTCTTTGCCTACGCGGGCAGCTTTGTCTTCGGCAGCGGGCTGGCGATTGTCCCGTTCCTCTACGGCGGCGTGGTGCAGGAGCACCACTGGCTCAGCGACCGGCAGTTCGTCGATGCCGTGGCGGTGGCGATGATCACGCCGGGTCCCGTGGTCATCACCACAGGCTTCATCGGCTACATCGTCGCGGGCCTCTGGGGAGCGGTGGTGGCTGCGGCCGGCACTTTCCTGCCGTGTTACCTCTTCACCATCCTGCCGGCGCCGTACTTCAAGAAGCACGGCAAGCGTCCGGGCACCGTCGCCTTCGTCGATGGCGTGACTGCCGCGGCGATCGGTGCGATCACCGGTGCGGCAATCGTGATCGGCCAGCGCACCCTCACCGACTGGGTCACGGCGGTGCTGGCCATCGTGACGGTGGCCGTGCTGTGGCGCTTCAAGAAGGTCCCCGAACCTGTGATCGTGCTCGTTGCCGCCTTGATCGGCCTGGTGGCGTATCCGCTCATGGCGCATGCCTGACGTTTATTCATCCCTACGGAGACGCCTGCACCCATGGCCACGACCCCCGAAGCCAGGTTGTTGCTGATCGGGCGGTCGCTGCGCGCGTTCGCCGACGGCTATGTGGCCGTCCTGCTGCCGGCTTATCTGCTCGCCCTGGGATTCGGCCAGATCGACGTCGGCCTGCTCAGCACGGCGACCCTGGCCGGCTCGGCCGCTGCCACGCTTGCGATCGGCGCTGTCGGTCATCGGTGGGCATCGCGCCGCCTCCTCCTGCTGGCGGCGCTGTTGATGGTCGCCACGGGACTCGGCTTCGCCGGCCTTTCGTCGTTCTGGCCACTGATGGTGGTGGCGCTTGTCGGCACGCTGAATCCGAGCTCGGGCGACGTGAGCGTCTTCCTGCCGGTGGAACACGCGCGCCTTGCCCATGCAGCCACGGGCGATGCGCGCACGGTGCTGTTCGCCCGTTATTCGTTGGCGGGCGCGCTCTGCGCCGCGCTCGGGGCCCTGGCTGCGGCGGTACCTGCCTGGTTGACGGCCCGCTACAACGTGGGCCTGCTCAATGCCCTCCGCGCGATGTTCGGGCTGTACGCGCTCATCGGCGCTCTGGTGGGGTGGCTCTATCGACGCTTGCCCATGAGCGATGGGCCCGTGTCGGCGGCGCCGGCGCCGCTGGGCCCGTCGCGAAGCATCGTGATCAGGCTGGCGGCGCTGTTCAGCGTGGACGCCTTCGCCGGTGGGCTGGTGGTCAACTCGCTCATGAGCCTGTGGCTTTTCGAGCGCTTCGGCTTCACGCTCGCTCAAGCGGGCGCCTTCTTCTTCTGGACCGGCCTGCTCGCAGCGGGCTCGCAGTTGGCGGCACCCGCGGTGGCACGGAGGTTCGGATTGCTGAACACCATGGTGTTCACGCACATCCCTTCCAGCTGCTGCCTGATCGCGGCCGCCCTGGTGCCTGATCTGCACCTGGCCCTGGCCCTGCTGTTCCTGCGAAGTGCGCTCTCGCAAATGGACGTACCCACGCGCACCGCGTACGTGATGGCCGTCGTCACGCCACCCGAGCGCACCGCCGCTGCCAGCTTCACCGCGGTACCACGCAGCCTGGCATCGGCCGCCAGCCCGACGCTGGCCGGCGCATGGATGGCGGCGGGCCTGCTGAGCGCCCCCTTGATCGCTTGCGGTGCGTTGAAGATTGCCTATGACCTGGCGCTCCTCTTCTCGTTTCGGCATTTGAAGGCAAGCGGTGAAAAGGAGTGATGCGGCTCGCCGATCAAAGCCCGGTTCAATCCAGCGTGATCCCCATCGCGGCTTCCGAATCCTCACCAGACTCGACGCGCAGTTCCGCCTGCGAGGTGTACTCGGTTCGTTGACCTTGCGTTACGAGGCATGTCGGGTTTACCCCATTCTTTCCAGATCGGAGACCTAGTGCGACGCCGAACGCCGTCCGATGCGAAGAGTCACTCAGGTCAGCGCACCGCCGCAAGCGCTGGATCGGCGGCGGGTTGAACGTCGCCCCTGCATCGGCGTTGTCTGCGGATTTAATGCGCGCCATGGCAGTGTGCAAGAGAAGGTAACGAACAGGGGTAATCCCGAACAAGCAAATCCCAAATCTTGCCTACATTGCTTGTATGCAAGATGATCTTTGTCTTGCATGCAACCATCACGGAGACAGGAGACAAGATGCCCCGTTTCGCCAAATCACTCTTCGGTCAGGTGGTCATCGCGCTGGTGCTCGGCGTGGCGGCGGGCCTGTTCTTTCCCGATTTCGCCGTCAAGCTCAAGCCACTGGGCGACGGCTTCATCAAGCTGATCAAGATGATCATCCCGGTGCTGGTCTTCTGCGTGGTGGTGCACGGCATCGCCGGTGCGGGGGACCTCAAGCGCGTGGGCCGGGTCGGCGTCAAATCGTTGATCTACTTCGAGGTGCTGACCACGGTTGCGCTGGCCATGGGCCTGGTGCTCGCCTTCGTGTTCAAGCCCGGCGTTGGCATGAACGTGGACCCGCGCGCGCTCGACCCGGCGGCGATGAGCGCCTATGCCTCCACGGCCGACAAGCTCACCAGCGGCGGCACGGTCGAGTTCCTCATGAAGCTGATCCCGACCACGATCGTCAACGCCTTCGCGACCGGCGACGTGCTGCAGGTGCTGCTGTTCGCGGTGCTGTTCGGCTGCGCGCTGGCGCTGCTGGGCGACCTCGGCAAACCCGTGGCCTCGGTGGTGGACGCGCTCTCGCTGGTGCTCTTCAAGATCATGGGCATCATCATCAAGCTGGCGCCGCTGGGCGTGCTGGGCGCCATCGCGTTCACGGTCGGCAAGTACGGCGTGGGCTCGCTCAAGCAGCTGGGCATGCTGGTGGTGCTGTTCTATGCGTCGGTGCTCATCTTCGTGTTCGTGGTGCTGGGCTTCGTGATGAGGCTCTCGGGCTTCAGCCTGATCAAGCTGCTGCGCTACCTGCGCGAGGAACTGACCATCGTCTTCGCCACCACCTCGTCGGACAGCGTGCTGCCCCAGATCATGGCCAAGCTGCGCCACATGGGCATCCGGGATTCGACGGTGGGCCTGGTGATCCCGACCGGCTATTCCTTCAACCTCGACGCCTTCTCGATCTACATCACGCTGGCGGCCGTGTTCATCGCTCAGGCCACCAACACGCCGGTCTCGATGTCGGACCTGCTGGCCATCCTCGCGATCGCGCTGGTGACCTCCAAGGGCGCGCACGGCGTGCCGGGCTCCGCCATCGTGGTGCTGGCCGCGACGCTGCACGCCATTCCGGCGATCCCCGCGATCGGGCTGGTGCTGGTGCTCTCGGTGGACTGGTTCATGGGCATCGCCCGCGCCCTGGGCAACCTGATCGGCAATTGCGTGGCCACCGTCGCCATCGCGGCCTGGGAAGGCGATATCGACCGCGAGCGCGCCCACGCGGTGCTCAATGGCACCCACTCGCCGGAAGACGAGCCGCTGGCCGAGCCCGATTCGCCGGTGGCTGCCGCCCATGCTGCACGGGCTGTCCATCCGGCACACTAGCGCGCCATGACCGACGTCACCCCCACCACCATCGCCGCGCGCGTGGTCGAGGCCATCCTGGCCCAGAAGCTTGCGCCCGGCGAGCGCCTGGGCGAGCAGCAGCTGGCCGAGAACTTCGGCGTCAGCCGCACGATGGTGCGCGAAGCGCTGATGCAACTGCAGGCGCGGGGTTTCGTCGAGGTGCAGTCGCGCCGCGGCTGGTACGTGGTGGAGCCTTCGGCGGAGGAGGCGCGCGATGCGTTCGCCGCGCGCCGCATCATCGAGGCCGGCATCCTGGCCGAATCATCGGGCCGGCCGCTGTCGAAGGTGATCCGCAAGCTGCGCGAGCACATTGCCGACGAGAAGCGCGCCATCGCCGGCGCCGACGCCGCCACCCGCGCCTTCCTGCTGGCCGACTTCCATGTCTGCCTGGCCGACCAGATGGGTCACCGCCTGCTGTGCGATGTGCTGCGCGACCTCACCGCGCGCACCACGCTGGCGGCCACGCTGTTCCAGTCCACGCACGAGGCCGGGCAGTCCTGCGCCGAGCATGCGGCCATCGTGGCCGCGCTCGAGGCCGGCGAGATCAAGCGCGCCCGCCAGCTGATGCTGGACCACATCGGCAACGTCGAGGAAGCGCTGGAGGCTGAGGTGGCATCCAGCCCCGGCGCCGACGAGCGCCTGCGCGCCACGCTGGCACCGGTGGCCCTGCCACGGGCTGCCCGCTGACAGGGCGCGCCCCCCGGGCTCGGCTACAGTCGCCGGGCCATGAATTCACCTGAACTGCAGCGCACGGTTTTCCTCCTGCTGCTGGCCGCCGTGACGGCCGCGTTCTTCTTGATCCTGCTGCCCTTCTTCGGGGCGGTGCTCTGGGCCGTCGCGCTGGCGATCCTGTTCACGCCGCTCTACAAGCGGCTGCTGCGGAAGATGCCGGGCCGGCACAACCGCGCGGCGCTGGCCACGCTCGCAATCTGCCTCGTGATCGTGATCATCCCGCTGGCAATGGTGACGGTCTCACTGGTGCAGGAGGCCTCGCTGGTGACGCAACGCATCCGCACCGGCGAGATCAACTTCGCGCGCTACCTCCAGCAGATCATCGGCGTGGCGCCGCAATGGCTGCTCAACCTGCTCGACCGCTTCGGACTCGGCAACATGGAGGCGATGCTGTCGCGCATCGGCCAGGGCGCCGCCCAGACCGGCCAGATGATCGCCACGCAGGCGCTCAATATCGGGCAGAACACCTTCGACTTCCTGGTGAGCTTCGCGCTGATGCTCTACATGCTGTACTTCCTCCTGCGCGACGGCGCCGCGCTCTCGAAGACGGTGCGCCAGGCATTGCCCATGGCGCGGCCGCACACGCACTTCCTGCTCAACAAGTTCACCAACGTCATCCGCGCCACCATCAAGGGCAACGTGGCAGTGGCCGCCGTGCAGGGGGCGCTGGGCGGGCTGGCCTTCTGGGTGCTGGGCGTGCAGGGCGCGCTGCTGTGGGCGGTGCTGATGGGCTTCCTCTCGCTGCTGCCGGCGGTGGGCGCGGCGCTGATCTGGCTGCCGGTGGCGCTCTACTTCCTCGCCACAGGCCATGTGTGGCAAGGCGTGGCGCTGATCGTCTTCGGCATCGTGGTGATCGGGCTGGTCGACAACGTGCTGCGCCCGATCCTGGTGGGCAAGGATACGCAGCTGCCCGACTACATCGTGCTGATGTCCACGGTCGGCGGCATGGCGCTGTTCGGCGTCAACGGCTTCGTGATCGGGCCGGTGGTGGCAGCGCTGTTCATGGCGACCTGGGACCTGTTCGCCTCGTCGAACGAGGAGGCGGCGGAGCCGCCCGGGTAGAAGACGCACATCGGTGCGCGAAAGGCGCGAAGGTCCTCCGAACGACACAAGGGAATCTGAGTAGCACTTTAGGACTACGCAACTTGGTGGATTCGCTCCAGAATGGCGGCTGTATAACGCCAAAGTTCTACTACGGGTTGCGAACATGCCAACGACCTCGCCGCCATTCCCGCGTGCTTCCGGGTTCAGGTGGATTGCCTTGTGGGCGCCGCTGGTGATCACCGCGTGCGGCGGCGGTGGAAATGGCAATGGCGGAATGGCGCCCGGAGTGGCTGGCACCGGCGCGGGCATGACCAACACCGATGCTTCCGCCCCCGCACCCACCCCCGCCCCCGCCCCGGGGCAGAGCGACGGCTCGATGGCCCCGGCCATTGCCGCTACCACGGCCGGCGCGGCCGATCCCTCGGCACCGGCCGCGGCTGCCGAAGGCGGGGCCAAGGCCTCCGCCGTCATGACACGCAAGTCGATCATCACGCCAGCGGACATCGCCCGGCAGCGGGAACTGGAACGGGACAGCCCCGCCCCGATCGACCGGGGCCCAGGGCCCACCGGCACGACCACCACGACTACGACGACCACGACCACTGCTGCAGTGGCCTCGGCCGCCTTGGCGTCCAACACCGGCGGCGAGTGGGCAGCACCGATCACCTGGCCGATCAATGCCATCCACGTCGTGCTGACGCCCGACGGCAAGGTGATGAGCTACGGCACCGATCCGAGCGGCGCCCAGGGCGCGCAGCTCTACTACGACGTCTGGACCCCGAGCACCAACGCCCACAGCCTCTTGCAGCACTCCACGCGCACCGACCTCTTCTGCAGCGCCCAGACCGTGCTCCCGGCCGGGCAGGTGCTGCTGGCGGGCGGCGACACGCGCGGGATCACGCCGGACAAGGTCAATGGCGGCGTGCCCGACGTCAACTTCTACGACCCGGTCTCCTCCCTCATCAGCGCCGGGCCGCCGATGGCCTATGCGCGCTGGTACGGCAGCGCGGTTCCCCTGGCCGACGGCCGGGCGCTGATGCTCGCGGGCATCGACGCCAACGGCGCCGGCTCGGGCGTGCCCGAGATCTACACGCCGGGCCCGGGCTGGAAAACCCTCGGGGCCATTCCCAACTGGCCGGGCGACTGGTTCTATCCGCGCGCCGTGCTGGCCCCCAACGGCCGGGTGGTCGTGGCGAGCAGCAACCAGCTGTTCAGCATCGACACCGAGGCGCCCACCCTCGGGCCCATCGGCACGCTGCCGAAGTTCATCAACTGGGTGCTGCCCTGGGCCATGTTCGACCGCGGCAAGATGCTCATGGTCGCCGACGACGGCGGGGCGGTGGTGGTCGACATCAATGGCCGCACGCCGGTCGTGACCAGTGTCGCGGGTCCCGGGCTCAACCGCGAATGGGGCACGGCGACCGTGCTGGCCGACGGGAAGGTGCTGGTCACCGGGGGCTCGGCCCAGGAGAACCAGCTGACCGACACCGCCTTCACGGCCCTCCTGTGGGACCCCGCCACGGCACAGTGGACCACCGGCAACCCGGCGCAGAAGCCGCGCCTGTACCACTCCACCGCCATGCTGCTGCCCGATGCGACGGTGCTGTCGGCCGGCGGCGGCTCGCCCGGGCCCGTGCTGAATCTCAACGCCGAGATCTATTCGCCGCCCTACCTCTTCGACAGCAGCGGCCAGCGCGCGCCGCGCCCGATCATCAACACGGCGCCCGCGCAGTTGACCCTCGGCACCGACTTCCAGATCAGCGTCGTATCGCAGTTGGCGATCCGGCGCGTGACGCTGGTGCGTACCGGCTCGGTGACGCATTCGACGGACTTCGGGCAACGCTTTCTGGAATTGCCTTTCACGCAGGCCGCCGGCAGCTCGACCGTCAACATCACGCTCAACGAGAGCCCGAACATCCTGCCCGCCGGGTACTACATGCTGTTCGCGATCGACAGTGCCGGCGTGCCCTCCATCGCGAAGATCCTCAAGGTGCAGGGCAGTTGGACGAACGTGGGCAACCAGGGCTACACCTTCACCCTGCCGGCCCCTACCGTCGTGCAGTTCGGCAATGGCGGGAACTGGACGCAGAAGACGGTCACCGGCACCGTGAGTTGCCGCAACGAGTTCTTCGGGATGAATCCCGCGCCGAACGCCGCCAAGACCTGCCAGGTGCTGGCGCCCAAGGCCGGCGGCGTGACGCCGGGCACCCAGGTGACGACCGCCGACCGCACGGTGGCCGCGCAGGGCGCCGCCTTCAACATGACGGCCGCGACGGTGGTGAGCTACGGCGTCGATTCGCGCTGGGTCGACAAGGTCGTGACCGGCACCGGCACCTGCAGCACGACCTTTTTCGGCGGCACGGATCCCGCGCCGGGCGTGACCAAGTCCTGCGTGGCGGACACGGGAACGGCCGCTCCGCCTGCGCCTGCGCCTGCGCCTGCACCGGCGCCCGCACCGGCGCCCGCGCCCGCGCCCGCGCCCGCGCCCGCGCCTGCACCCGCGCCCGCGCCCGCGCCTGCACCCGCGCCCGTGCCGTCCGGGCCGACGCTGGCCGTTGAGGGCGGTACCTTCACCGTATCGAGCGCAACCGTGGTGGCCTATGGCGCCGACACACGCTGGGTACAGAAGACGGTCAGCGGCACGGTGTCTTGCAGCAACACCACCTTCGGCACCGACCCAGCGCCCTTCGTGGTGAAGTCCTGCAAGCTGCCGACCGCGCCTGCTCCGGAGCCAGCGCCCGCACCGGCACCGGCACCGGCACCCGCACCGGCACCCGCGCCCGCGCCCGCACCTGCACCGGCACCGGCACCCGCACCCGCGCCCGCACCCGCACCTGCGCCCGCGCCCGCGCCCGCACCTGCACCTGCACCTGCACCTGCACCTGCACCTGCACCTGCACCTGCACCTGCACCTGCACCTGCACCCGCACCGGCGCCTGCGCCTGCGCCTGCGCCTGCACCTGCGCCCGCACCCGCACCCGCACCCGCACCCGCACCCGCACCGGCGCCCGCACCGGCGCCCGCGCCCGCGCCCGCGCCCGCGCCTGCACCCGCACCTGTGCCGTCCGGGCCGACGCTGGCCGTCGAGGGCGGTACCTTTACCGTATCGAGCGCGACCCTGGTGGCTTATGGCGCCGACACACGCTGGGTACAGAAGACGGTCAGCGGCACGGTGTCTTGCAGCAACACCACCTTCGGCACCGACCCGGCGCCCTTCGTGGTGAAGTCCTGCAAGCTGCCAACCGCGCCTGCTCCGGCGCCCGCGCCCGCGCCCGCGCCCGCGCCAGCGCCAGCGCCAGCACCTGCACCTGCACCAGCACCTGCACCCGCACCTGCGCCTGCGCCTGCACCTGCACCTGCGCCCGCACCCGCACCCGCACCCGCACCCGCACCCGCACCCGCACCCGCGCCTGCGCCCGCACCCGCACCCGCACCTGCGCCCGCACCTGCGCCCGCACCCGCACCCGCGCCTGCGCCTGCACCAGCACCAGCACCAGCACCAGCACCTGCACCTGCACCTGCACCTGCACCCGCACCTGCGCCCGCGCCCGCGCCGCTGCCCTCGGGCACGTTCCTGGCCACTGAAGGACAAAGCTTCACCGTGTCGTCACCGACCGTGGTGAAGTACGGCGCGGACACACGCTGGGTCCAGAAGACGGTCAACGGCACGGTGCCCTGCACCAATGCCTACTTCGGTACCGACCCGGCGCCCTTCGTCGTCAAGTCGTGCCGCGTCGCCTAACCCTGGACGGCTCGCGGCACGGGGTCGAAATAGGTGAACAGGTTCGGAATCGGCAAGGCCAGATTCGAATACGAGAAAGACACACTGACGTCCAGCGCCCGCACCTGGTGCCACCAGCCCAGCGGCAAGAACATGGTCTCGCCCGGCCAGACCACGACTTCGAGCACGCGCACGCCCGCGAACAAGGGGAACTGCCTCAGGTCGACCGCGTCCAGGTCGATCGGGCTGAAGACGCCGTTCGTGTTGTACAGGCGCTGCCCCTGCAGCGGCGAGATGAGGCGCCAGCGCTTGCGTCCGACGACTTGGGTGTGGAACAGCATCAGCGTGTCGTGGTGCAACGGAGTCACGGTGCCCGCCGGCCCGAACCAGAACGAGGAGCGCTCAGCCAGCTCGGCGCGATCGCAGCACGGCGGCAGGCTGCCGACGTCATCCAGCAAAGGCGCGAAGTCGGGCCGCCGCAGCGCTTCATTGTTCGCGGTGAGGTAGTAGTCGTTGGTTTCGCCGCCGGCGAGCACCTGGTCGACGAATTCGCTTAGGCGGACCGTCCGGCGATGCAAGGCCTTGTCTTCTTCGTAGCGCGGATTCGCCTGGCGCTCGGCCTGGACATCGACATCGAGATGGCCGAAGCGCATCTTCAGGTCGGGCGGCGACCACCGCCGCATTGCAGGCCAGTCTCGCGTGTGGCCGGTGAGCACGAGCGGCCGGCAGCCCCGCACGTAGCGATCGATGAATTCGTCCTCGCCGACTGTCACGCGCTTGTCGACGATGCCGTACATCGGGTCGATCTCCCAGAGCAGCTGCAGGTTGGCCAGCGTGGACTCGAGCTTGCGCAGCTGTTGCGCCCGGCCTTCCGCGGCAATGTAGACCGCGTTGCCCGGCACCTGTTCGATCACCTCCGCGCTGGCCTGCGCGTCGAGGCCGGCAGCCGTCATCGTCGCCAGCACCGATTGCGGCGTGCAGCCGCGCAGCAATTGCTCGGTGACCCAGCGCAGCCACTCGGCGGTCAGCGGTGCGCCCCCAGGCGCCGGCGAGGTTTTTTCGGGCTGGCTTGCGGGCGGGCGCGGCGGGGCAGGCGGCTTCGAAGGTCTCATGCGGAAATCTCCTGCGGACTCTGGGCCGGCTCATTTTGTGCCGAACTCGCCGAGTTGCAAAAGTCGACGCGCCGGCCGCCGCGGTGCGCGCCGCCGATGCGCTGCGACCCCGACTCTCAGACGTCGAAGCGCACGCCCTGCGCCAGCGGCAGCGAGCGCGAGTAGTTGATGGTGTTGGTCGCGCGGCGCATGTAGTTGCGCCAGGCATCCGAGCCCGACTCGCGGCCGCCGCCGGTCTCCTTCTCGCCGCCGAAGGCGCCGCCGATCTCGGCGCCCGAGGTGCCGATGTTGACGTTGGCGATGCCGCAGTCCGATCCCGCCGCCGAAAGGAATTGCTCCGTCTCGCGCAAGTCGTTGCCGAACACCGCCGACGACAGGCCCTGCGGCACGTCGTTGTGCATCGCGATCGCCTCCTCGAAGTGCTCATAGCCCAGCACGTAGAGGATGGGTGCGAAAGTCTCGTGGCGCACAGTCGCCGTCTGCGCCGGCATCTCGACGATGGCCGGGCGCACGTACCAGGCATCCGGCCGTGTGTCGGCGAGGACGCGCTCGCCGCCATAGACCTTCCCGCCCTCCTCCGCCGCCGCGGCGAGCGCCGACTGCATGCTTTCGAAGGCGGCGCGGTCGATCAGTGGGCCGACCAGCGTGCCGGGCTCGCGCGGATCGCCGATGGCGAGCTTCTCGTAGGCCTTGCGCAGGCGCGCGACCAGCATCTCGCGCACGCTCTCGTGCACGATCAGCCGGCGGGTGGTGGTGCAGCGCTGCCCGGCCGTGCCCGCGGCGGCGAAGAGAATGCCGCGCACCGCGAGGTCGAGGTCGGCCGAGGGCGTGACCACCACCGCGTTGTTGCCGCCCAGCTCCAGCAGGCAGCGGCCGAAGCGCCGCGCCACCCGCGGGCCGACCTCGCGGCCCATGCGCGTGCTGCCGGTGGCCGACACCAGCGCCACGCGCGTATCGTCGACGATCGCCTCGCCGATTTCGCGCAGGCCGATGGCGACGCACGAGAGGCCGGCCGGCGCCTCGGCGCCGAAGCGCCGCGCGGCGCGTTCGAACAGGGCCTGGCAGGCGAGCGCCGTGAGCGGCGTCTTCTCGGACGGCTTCCACACCACCGCATCGCCGCAGACGATCGCCAGCGCGAAGTTCCAGGACCACACCGCGGCCGGGAAGTTGAAGGCGCTGATGACGCCGATCACGCCCAGCGGATGCCAGCTCTCCATCATGCGGTGGCCGGGCCGCTCGGAGGCGATGGTCAGTCCGTGCAGCTGGCGCGACAGGCCGACCGCGAAGTCGCAGATGTCGATCATCTCCTGCACCTCGCCCAGGCCTTCGGTGAGGATCTTGCCGGCCTCCAGCGAGACCAGCGTGCCCAGCGTCTCCTTCTCGGCGCGCAGCTCCTCGCCGAGCAGGCGGATCAGCTCGCCGCGCCGCGGCGCCGGCACGCTGCGCCAGGCCAGGAAGGCGGATTGCGCCTCGCCGACCAGGCGCGAGACATCGTCGGCCGAGTGCACCGGCAACTGGGCCAGCGTGCTGCCATCGATGGGCGATCGCACCGACAGCGGGCCGCCGCGCAATGCCGCCGCGGGCACGCCCAGGCGTTCGAGCAGGCTGTGGGTCTGGGTGGCGGGAGCTGTCATATCGAATCCTTGTGTGGGCATCCGTCGCGTCACTTTTCGATCGTCTTGTTCCAGCGCGCGTTCCAGGCGGGCCGGTTGGCGTTGATGCTGTCCCAGTCGATGGTGACCGCATTCTTCATCCAGTCATTGATCTTCGCGACCAAGGCGCTGGCGTCGCCACTGGCCGGCGTCTTCGGGTTGGTCGGCAGCTGGCTGCCGTACTGCAACGCGGCGGCTTGCGCCTGCGGGCTCAGCAAGAACTCGGCGAGCTTCTGCGCCAGCTCGGGCTCGCTGTTGTTGGCGATGACGCACTGGCCGACGGTCAGCACCACCGAGCCTTCCTTCGGCTGGGCGTACTCGACCGGGATGCCTTTCTCCTTGAGTGCCGCCACCGCGGTGGGCGTGAGCGGGAAGATCGCGGCCTCGCCGGTCTGCACCATCTCCGACAGCTTGGCCGAGCTCGGGATGTACTCCAGCACGTTCGGGCCGATGGTCTTGTCCCAGGCATTGAAGCCGGGGTCGACGTTCTTGTCGTTGCCGCCCTGGATGCGATTGAACATCAGGAAGCCGTGCAGGCCGAAGGAGGAAGAAGGCATCGACTGGAACACCACCTTGCCCTTGTACTTCGCGTCGGCCAGGTCCATCCAGGAGGTGGGCGCGGCCCAGCCCTTTTCAGTGAACATCTTCTTGTTGTAGGCCAGCCCCGTCATGCCCAGGCTCACGCCGCTGGCCATGTCGCCCTTGAAGCGGGCCGCGGGGTAGAGCGCATCGAGCGCGGCGCTCGGCCGCTGCTTCTCGCACAGCCCCATGCCGATGGCGCGGTACATGATGCCGTCGTCGAGGAACATCACGTGCATCTGCGGCTTGTCCTTGTTGGCCTGTGCCTTGGCCAGGATGTCGGAGGAGGTGCCGGGCACCACCACCACCTTGGCGCCGGTCTGCTTCTCGAACTCGGGGAAGACGTACTGCGTGTACGTCTTCTCCATCGTGCCGCCGTTCATGCCGATGTACAGCGTCTTGTTCTGCGCAGTGGCAGCCCCTGCGGCGAGCAGGGCCGCGAGCGCGGCGGCGAGGGAAATCGTGGTGCGGGGGTTCATGGGGTCTTCCTTTCAGCGTGCGACGGAGATGGGTTGGGGGCGGGGTGAGGGGTGCGCTTCGTTCGCCGGCTCGGCCGCTTCGGCGGCGCGCACGAAGCGATCGACCGCGAAGGCCTCGATGGGCGTGCTGCTGCGGCCATGGCAGGCCAGCTCGGCCAGCACTTCGCCGGCGGCAGGGCCGACCTGGAAGCCGGCACCGGCGAAGCCGAAGCCATGGATCAGGCCGGGCCTGCGCGGGCTCTCGCCGAGCACCGGCTGGCGGTCGGGCAGATAGCCCTCGGTGCCGCTCCAGGTGCGGATGATGTGGGCATGGCGCAGCGCCGGAAGCAGCTCGATGGCCTGCTGGCACATCCCGTCGATGGCACTGCGCTCCACGCGTGCGCGTTCGTCGTCGAGCGCGAAGCCCGCGCCGCCGCCCATCACGACATTGCCGCGCGCTACCTGGCGGCAGTAGATGCCGCCGCCTTCCACGCCCAGGCTCCAGTTCATGAAGACGGGCAGCGGTTCGGTCACGGCCATGGCCGGATGGCCGGCGCGCAGCGGCAGTTCGTCACCGAACTGCGCGGCCAGCGGGCCGGCCCAGGCGCCGGCACAGTTCAGCAGCACCGGCGCGCGCACTTCCAGGCCGCCGGCGGTGCTGCGCAGCACGAAGCGCTGCCCGTCGTGGTCTGCCTCGTCCACGCGCGTGCGCTCCAGCACCTGGGCGCCGGCACGCTCGGCGGCGCGCGCGAAGGCGGGCGACACCAGGCGCGGGTTGGCCTGGCCGTCCTCCGGGCAGAAGGAGCCGCCCACGGCCTTGATGCCCAGCCAGGCGGATTGTTCGCGCAGCCGTGCACCGCCGATCATTTCCAGCCCGAGGTCGAAGTCGCGGCTCTGCGCGCGGTAGTGCTCCAGCGCGGCGAGGTCGGCCTCGCTGCGCGCGATCTTGAAGTGGCCGGAGCGCACGTACTCGCCGTCGGTGCCGATGGTTTTCGCCAGCGCGCCCCAGATGCGGTGCGAGCGCTGCGCCAGCGGCAGCTGGCTGATCGGGCGGCCCTGGCGTCGCACGCCGCCGAAGTTCACGCCGCTGGAGCGCGAGCCGCACAGGTCGCGCTCCAGCAGAACCACCTGCCGTCCCATGCGGCGCAGCGCCAGCGCGGCGGAAGCGCCGACGATGCCGCCGCCGACGATGGCCACGTCGCAGTCGATGCGCCGCGTCATGAAGACAGGCCCTCCGGCGCGGCAGCCAGTTGCATGGGGATGGGCTTGATCGGCGCCTGCCCGCGCAGCCGGCCCACCTGCTGCAGCGGCTGGCCGGTGGCATGCGCCAGCACCTCGGCAGCCGCCACGCCGCACATGCGGCCCTGGCAGCGGCCCATGCCGACGCGGCACAGCGCCTTCAGGCGATTGAGCTCGTCCGCGCCCGCTTCGCGCACGGTCTGGCGCAAGGTGCCGGCCGTGACGTTTTCGCAGCGGCACACGACCAGTTCGTCCGGCGCCCGAGAGGCCCAGTCCTGCGGAAAGGGAAAGGCGCGCTCCAGGCCCGCGCGAAAGCCCGCGACCCGCGCCAGCTTGCGCTCGAGCGCCTGCGCGCGCCGGGCATCGACCTGCAGGCCGCGGTCCTGCAGCAGCGCCAGGGCCGCACGCTCGCCGGCCCACTCGGCGGCATCGGCGCCCAGGATGCCGGCCCCGTCCCCGGCCAGGTAGACGCCCGGGACGCTGCTGCGCCCGGCGTTATCGCGCTCGGGCAAGTGCGCGCGATGCAGCGGCGCGAAGGCGAAGCGGCAGCCGAGCAGGTCGGCCAGCTGCGTCTCGGAACGCAACGCATGGCCGAAGCCCACCGCGTCGCATTCGAGCGTGCGCTCGACCCGGCCGTCGTGCCAGGCCACGCCCTCGACGCGCTCGCTCCCGAGCACGCGCAACGGACGCACGCCGCCATGCAGCGCGATGCCATGGGCGCGCAGCCACCCCACGTAGTACAGGCCCTTGAGCAGGACCGCCGGCTGCGTGCTCATCGCGGGCAAGGCGGCGCATTGGTCCGCGAAGCGGGCGGTGTCGAGCACGGCTGCAACCTGCGCGCCCGCTTTGGCGTACTGGCAGGCCACCAGGTAGAGCAAGGGCCCGGTGCCCATGAAGACGACGCGCTGACCGATCGCGCAGCCCTGGAACTTCAGCGCCACCTGCGCACCGCCCAGCGTGTAGACGCCAGGCAGCGTCCAGCCGGGCACGGGCAGCACGCGGTCGGTGGCACCGGTGGCGACGATGAGTTGTTCGAAGGGCACGCGGCGCGTGCGCTGGGTGGGGCCGTGCAGCACGTCGAGCCAGCCGTCCTGCGCGTTCCACACGAGGCTGTCGGGCTGATGGTCGACCTGCTCGCGCAGGGCGTCGAAGCTCGCATGCAGCGCGTCGGCGCGCCCGGCCTCGAAGCCGTAGAGCGTGCGGCTGCTGCGCCCGAACTGCGCCGGCTGGCGGCGGTAGACCTGGCCGCCGGCGCGCGGTGCTTCGTCGATGACGACCGGCCGCAGGCCATGCGCCGCCAGCGCCTGCGCGGCGCGTACGCCGGCCGGGCCGGCGCCGACGATCACCGGCGGGGTCGTGCTCGCGCCGGTCATGGCGCCCCCTCGGTGACCAGGCTCATGCCGTCCTGCACGAAGGTCGAGCAGGCACGCAGACGCGCGCCCTCGGCGGTCTGCACCCAGCAGTCCTGGCAGGCGCCCATCATGCAGAAGCCGGCACGCGGCGCACCGCTGAACTCGTTGCGGCGCAGGCGGCCCGCGTGGGTCAGCACCGCGGTGAGCACGGTATCGCCCGCGAGCGCGGTGCAAGGCACGCCGTCGAGCGTGAAGGAGATCTCGGCGCGGCCCGTTTCGGCCACGCGGTGCAGCAGCGGGGCGCTCATCCGATGCTTCGTCGGTGTCATGCGCGGCCCACCAGCACGCGGTCCAGCCCGTAAACGCGATCGAGCAGCAGCATCGCGCAGGCGGTGACGGCGATCATCAGCGCCGAGACCGCGGCCATCAGCGGATCGATGGACTCGGTCGCATACATGTACATGCGCACCGGCAGCGTGACCGTCGAGGGCGCGGTGACGAAGATGGACATCGTGACCTCGTCGAAGCTGTTGATGAAGCCCAGCATCCAGCCACCGGTGACGCCCGGCAGGATCATCGGCAGCGTGATGCGCCGGAACACCGTTGCCTGGCTCGCGCCCAGCGAGAGCGCCGCCTGCTCGGCGCTGCGGTCGAAGCCCACCAGCGCCGCGAGCACCAGCCGCAGCGTGTAGGGCGTGACGATCACCGTGTGCGCCAGCACCAGCCAGCCGAAGCTGCCGGTGCCGCCGACCAGCGCGAACATGCGCAGCATGGCCACGCCCAGCACGAGATGCGGAATGATCAGCGGCGAGAGGAACAGCCCGTTGAGGAAGTCGCGTCCCGGAAAGCGATAGCGCGTGATCGCGATGGCCGCCGGCACCGCCAGCACCGTGGCCAGCGTGGCCGAGCACAGCGCCAGCCGCAGGCTGTTCCAGAACGAGGCGACGAAGTCCGGATGGACGAACACCGCGCGGAACCAGCGCAGCGAGAACGACGTGGTCGGGAGGGTGAGCGTGTTGTGCGGCGTGAAGGCCACCACGCACACCACCAGCAGCGGCGCCAGCATGAAGGCGATGACGAGCGCGTTGAACGCGAGGGCGATGGGTCCGTTGTTGCGCATGCCAGCCCCTACCCCAGCGCCTTCTTGTAGCGGCCTTCGACCATGCGGTTGAGGCTGAGCATCACCACCAGGTTGGCCCCCAGCAGCACCAGAGCGACCGTGGCGCCGAGCGGCCAGTTGAGCTCGTGCAGGTACTCGTCGTAAACCACGGTGGCGACCATCTTCAGCCGCCGGCCGCCGAGCAGGCCCGGGATGGCGAAGGCGCTCGCGCTCAGGCCGAACACGATCAGGCTGCCGGAGAGCACCCCGGGCATCACCTGCGGCAGCACCACCCGCCTGAGCGTGGTGAAGGGCGAGGCGCCGAGCGAGAGGGCGGCGTTCTCGACGCCCGCGTCCAGCTTCTGCAGCGAGGTCCACACGGCGATCACCATGAAAGGCATCATCACGTGCACCAGCGCCACCACCACCGCGATCTCGGTGTAGAGCATCTTCACCGGGCCGATGCCGACGGCGCGCAGCACGCCATTGACCAGCCCCTCGGGGCCCAGCAGCATGCTCCAGCCGAAGGCCCGCACCACGACCGAGACCAGCAGCGGCGCCAGCACCACCAGCAGCAGCACCGCGCGCCAGGGGTTGCGCATGCGGCTGAGCACGTAGGCTTCCGGCGCGCCGACCGCGACGCAGATCAGGGTGACCAGCATCGAGATCCAGAAGGTGCGCCAGAAAATGGCGAGGTAGTAGTCGTCGCCGAACACGTGCGCGTAGTGCTCGAGCGTGTATTGGCCAGCCTTGACGCCGGTGGCCGCGTCGTAGACGTTGAAGGACAGCACCGCCGTGAGCAGCAGCGGCGCGAGCAGCAGGGTCGCGAAGAGGGCGAAGGCCGGCGCCGTGAGGAGCCAGGGCACCGCGTGGCGCGCGGGCGCGGGCGCGGGCGCGGGCGCCGGCATGATCGAAGGGATCGGCGTCGTGGCCGCCAGGTCGGCGTTCATGCCGATGCTCCCGCGGCCATCGGCGCCTCGGCCGGCAGCAGCCGCATGCAGTGGTCCGGCCAGTCGATGGCGGCGGCCTCTCCCACGGCCAGCGACGCGCGTCCATCGTTCGGGCAGAGCACGGTCCAGTCGCCGGCATCGGTCGACAGGCGATAGAGCCATTGGCTGCCGAGGAAGAAGCGCTCCTGCACTTCCCCATCCATCCGGCCGCGGCCGCGCGGCAGCAGCTGCAGCTTCTCGGGCCGAACGCTCAGCAGCGCGACGGCGCCGGGCGCGAAGTCGGCCGGGTTGTCCACCGCCACATCGAGACGCAGTGAGCCCAGCGACACCCCCACCCGCTCGCCGGCCTCGCGCACACGCGCATCGAGCAGGTTGGCCTTGCCCACGAAAGTGGAGATGAAGCGCGTGCGCGGATGCTCGTACACGCGCTGCGGCTCGTCGACCTGCGTCACGACGCCGGCCTGCATCACCACCACCCGATCACTCACCGACATGGCCTCGCTCTGGTCGTGCGTGACCATCACCGTGGTGGTGCCGACCTTGCGCTGGATCTGGCGCAGCTCGAACTGCATCTCCTCGCGCAGCTTGGCGTCGAGGTTGGACAGCGGCTCGTCCAGCAGCAGCACGGGCGGCTCGATCACCAGCGCGCGCGCCAGCGCCACCCGCTGGCGCTGACCGCCCGAGAGCTCGCGCGGATAACGCTGCGCATGCGCATCGAGGTGCACCAGCGATAGAGCCTTGCGCACGCGCTCCTGCCGCTCGGCGCGCGGGAGCTTGCGCATCTCCAGGCCGAAGCTCACGTTGTCGGCCACCGTCATGTGCGGGAACAGCGCATAGCTCTGGAAGACGATGCCCAGGCCGCGGGTGTTGGCCTTGGCGCGCGTGATGTCGCGCCCGGCCAGGGTGATGGTGCCGCTGCTCACCGGCTCGAAGCCGGCCACCATCTGCAATGTGGTGGTCTTGCCGCAACCCGAGGGGCCGAGCAGCGAAACGAATTCGCCCTGCTCCACCGACAGGTTCATGGCCGAGACGGCGCAGGTGCTGCCGTAGAACTTGCTCACGTCGCGCAGGCTGAGAAATGACATCGGGGGCGCTCCTGATCCGGGGACCGGGCGTCCATGGCTGGCCCCGGCGGGCCGGCCTCGCAGTGCTTGCCTGCGAGCCGGTGTGTTCCACTCTATTGCAACAAGCAAGCCATCTTGCGCAGGGTATTCCATTAAACGGATTTTTTTATCGTTTTATTCCGTTCAGCGGAATTTTCTGGCGGTATAGTTCGCTGAAGATTTCGAAGAGCAAGATCATGACGCCCTCTGAGACCGCCACCGGCGCCGTGCCCCGCCTGTTCGCCCTGCTCCGTGCACTGGCCGACGCCCCATCGGAGGGCTGCCGCGTCACCCAATTGGCGAAGCGCGTAGGCCTGACGCAGGCGACGGTGCACCGGCTGCTGCAGTCGCTGATGGCCGAAGGCGCCGTCGAGCAGGACCCGCGCAGCAAGCTCTATCGGCTGGGCGTCGACTTCTTCGCGCTGGCCGCACGTGCCGGCAATCCGGGCGACTTGCGCAGCCTGTGCCGGCCCGCCCTGCTGCGCCTGTGCGGCAGCCTCGGCGACACGATCTTCCTGCTGGTGCGCAGCGGCTTCGACGCGGTGTGCCTGGACCGCAGCGAAGGCCCTTTTCCGATCCGGTCCTTCAGCGGCGACATCGGCGGGCGCATTGCGCTCGGCGTGGGCCAGGGCGCCATGGCCATCCTCGCCTTCTTGCCGGAGGCCGAGCGCGAGGAGGTGATCCGCTTCAACCTCTCGCGGGTGCGCGAGTACGGGGTGTTCGACGAGGTGTACCTGCGCACCGAAATCGAGCAAGTGCGCAAGTCGGGCTACGCCGGGCGTAACACAGGCCTGCTGGAAGGCATGGCCGGCGTCGCAGTGCCGATCCTCGACCGCGAGGGCCGGGCCGTGGCGGCGCTGAGCGTGGGCACCATCTCCGACCGCTTGAGCCCGGAGCGGATGCCCACGGTGGTGTCGCTGCTCAAGCGAGAGGCCGAGGCGATCGGCCCGAAGATCCATCCCTTCGACTCGACCCTGCGGCGGCCGGCGCAGCGGCTGTCCGGCGCGGCGACGTAGCTACCCCCACCACCCTTCCCCGAACCGCCCCTGCAGGAAAGCGACGAAGCTCGACACCTTTCCCGGCACCAGCTTGGGCGACGGGAAGACCGCGTGGATCTCCTGCTCGGGTAGCGCATGCCCCGGCAGCACCTCCACGACCTTGCCCGCGGCCAATGAATCGCTCGCCACGTAGCGCGGCATCAGCGCGATGCCCAGCCCCTCTCTCGCCGCGGCCAGCACGGCCGAGACGTTGTTGGAGCGCAGCCGGCCGGAGACAGGCACCGTCACCGGCTCGCCCTTGGGCGTGTGCATGCGCCAGACGTCGTCGCCCACCACGCTGCTGTAGATCAGCGCCACATGGCCGCTCAGGTCCTGGGCGCGCCTGGGCGTGCCGTGCTTCTTCAGGTAGTCGGGCGCCGCCACCATGACCCAGGGATTCATGCCGAGGAAGCGCGCGCCCAGCGATGAGTCGGCCAGCTTGCCCATGCGCACCGCGACGTCGATGCCCTGCGCGATCAGGTCGACATAGCGGTCTTCGAAGCTCAGGTCCACCTGCACCTGCGGGTGACGCGCCATGTACTCCAGCGCGAGCGGCACCATCACGCGCCGTCCGAAGGCGACCGAGGTGCCGATGCGCAACAGGCCCTGGGCCTGCGACTCGCGCCGGCGCACCACCTGCTCGGCCTCCTCGGCCTCGTGCACGATGGACTTGCACTTCTCGTAGTAGAGCGAGCCCGATTCGGTCAGGCTCACGCCCCGCGTGTTGCGGTTGAGCAGCCGCACCTTCAGCCGCGCCTCGGTGGCCGCGACCTGCTTGGTCACCGTGGGCTGGGTGGTGTTGAACTCGCGCGCGGCCTTGGAGAAGCTGCCGGTCTCCACCACGCGAACGAACATCTCCATGGCAAGCAGTCGGTCCATCGGGCAATCGTAGCCAGTTATTCCGTGCCGGAATAGCTTTTATGGCCCCGCGCCGCCTTCTGCCGGACGCCCCAAATTCCTACAGTCAAGCCATCCCAAGGAGACTACACATGGCAAAGATGACCGCGGCCCAGGCCGCCGTTCTGGTGATGGAAAAAGAAGGCGTAACGCAGGCCTTCGGCGTGCCCGGCGCCGCCATCAATCCGCTCTACTCGGCGCTGCGCAAGCAAGGCAGCATCGGCCACATCCTGGCGCGCCACGTCGAAGGCGCTTCGCACATGGCCGAGGGCTACACCCGCGCCGTGGCCGGCAACATCGGCGTGTGCATCGGCACCTCGGGACCGGCCGGCACCGACATGATCACCGGGCTGTACTCGGCCTGGGCGGACTCCATCCCGATCCTCTGCATCACCGGCCAGGCACCGCGCGCGCGTCTCTACAAGGAAGACTTCCAGGCCGTGGACATCGAGTCGATCTCCAAGCCGGTCACCAAGTGGTCCGTCACCGTGCGCGAGCCCGGCCAGGTGCCGCAGGTGTTCCAGCAGGCCTTCCACCTGATGCGCTCCGGCCGCCCGGGCCCGGTGCTGATCGACCTGCCCTTCGACGTGCAGATGGCCCAGATCGAGTTCGACATCGACACCTACCAGCCGCTCACGCCCTACAAGCCGGCCGCGTCCCGCGCGCAGATCGAGAAGGCCATCGCAATGCTGAATGCCGCCGAGCGCCCGTTGATCGTGGCCGGCGGCGGCATCATCAACGCCAACGCCAGCGAGCTGCTGGTGCGCTTCGCCGAGGCGACCGGCGTGCCGGTGATCCCCACCCTCATGGGCTGGGGCACGATTCCCGACGACCATCCGCTGATGGCCGGTATGTGCGGCCTGCAGACCAGCCACCGCTACGGCAACGCCACCATGCTGGCTTCCGACTTCGTGCTGGGCATCGGCAACCGCTGGGCCAACCGCCATACCGGCTCCGTCGAGGTCTACACCAAGGGCCGCACCTTCGTGCACGTGGATATCGAGCCCACGCAGATCGGCCGCGTGTTCACGCCCGACTTCGGCATCGTCTCGGACGCCAAGGCCGCATTGGAACTGTTCGTGGAGGTGGCGGAGGCCATGAAGGCCAAGGGCCAGTTGCCCAGCCGCCGCGCGTGGGCGGACGAATGCCTGGAGCGCAAGAAGACCATGCTGCGCAAGACCAACTTCGACGACGTGCCGATGAAGCCGCAGCGCGTGTACCAGTGCATGAACCGCAACTTCGAGCGCGAGACCTGCTATGTGAGCACCATCGGGCTTTCGCAGATCGCGGCGGCGCAGTTCCTGCATGTCTACAACCCGCGCAACTGGATCAACTGCGGCCAGGCCGGCCCGCTCGGCTGGACCATCCCGGCCGCCCTGGGCGTGCGTGCCGCCGATCCGGCGCGCAGGATCGTCGCGCTCTCGGGCGACTACGACTTCCAGTTCATGGTCGAGGAACTGGCCGTCGGCGCGCAGTTCAAGCTGCCGTACATCCACATCGTGGTCAACAACTCGTACCTCGGGCTGATCCGCCAGGCGCAGCGCGGTTTCGAGATGGACTACTGCGTGCAGTTGGGCTTCGAGAACATCAACGCCACGGCCGAAAGCGGCGTCGAGCGCGAGTACGGGGTCGATCACGTGAAGGTGGTCGAGGGCCTGGGCTGCAAGGCGATCCGCGTCTACAAGCAGGAAGAGATCAAGCCCGCCATCCAGCGCGCCGAGCAGCTGATGGCCGAGTTCAGCGTGCCGGTCGTGATCGAGGTGATGCTGGAGCGAGTGACCAACATCGCCATGGGCACCGAGATCGATGCCATCAACGAATTCGAGGCGCTGGCCGAGAGCCTCGCGGATGCGCCGAGCTCCGTCGCTGCCGCCATGCTGGATTGAGAGGAGACAAGCAAGATGCCGCGCTTTGCCGCCAACCTGACGATGCTCTTCACGGAGCTGCCCTTCATGCAACGCTTCGAGGCTGCCGCGAAGGCAGGCTTCAAGGCCGTCGAGTACCTGTTCCCCTACGCCTTCGACAAGAAGGAGCTCACCGCGGCCCTGCGCGCCAACGGCCTGCAGCAGGTGCTGCACAACCTGCCCGCGGGCAACTGGGAGGGCGGCGAGCGCGGCATCGCCTGCCATCCCGACCGGATCGGTGAGTTCCGCGAGGGTGTGGGCATGGCGATCGACTATGCGAGTGCGCTGGGCTGCCCCAAGCTCAACTGCCTGCTCGGCAAGCTGCCACAGGGTGTGAGCGCGGACGAGGCGCGCAAGACCGCGGTGGAGAACCTGCGCTTCGCGGCCCGCGAACTGCAGGGCGCGGGGATCATGCTGCTCGTCGAACCGGTCAACTACTTCGACATTCCGGGCTTCTTTCTCACCCGAACCGACCAGGCGCTGGCCATCCTCGACGAGGTGGGCTCGACCAACCTGCTGCTGCAGTACGACATCTACCACGCGCAGCGCATGGAGGGTGAACTGGCCGCCACCCTCACCAAGAACATGGCCCGCATCGGCCACATCCAGCTGGCCGACAACCCGGGCCGGGGCGAGCCGGGCACGGGCGAGATCAACTACCCGTGGCTCTTCAAGCACATCGATGCCGCCGGCTACACCGGCTGGATCGGCTGCGAGTACAAGCCGCGCGGCGAGACCGTCGAAGGTCTCGGATGGCGCACCGCCCTCCCCCGATAACGACACACAGACAAAGACAAGGAATTCATCGCATGTCCTCTACGGCCTCTCAGAAGATCGGCTTCATCGGCCTCGGCATCATGGGCGCGCCCATGGCCGGGCACCTGCTCGACGCCGGCCACACGCTCTTCGTCCACACGCACGGCGCAGTGCCCGAGCCCTTCACCTCGCGCGCCACCGTGTGCGACTCGGCGGCCGAGGTCACGAAGCAAGCCGACGTGATCTTCATCATGGTTCCGGACACGCCCGACGTTGAAAAGGTGCTGTTCGGCGAGAACGGCGTGGCCTCGACCCTGACCCGGGGCAAGACGGTGGTGGACTGCAGTTCCATCGATCCGATCGCGACCAAGGGCTTCGCCCAGCGCATCGTCGACCTGGGCTGCGGTTACGTCGACGCGCCGGTATCGGGCGGCGAGGTCGGTGCCAAGGCCGCCAGCCTCACCATCATGTGCGGCGGCGACGAAGGCGTGTTCGGCCGTGTGCGGCCTCTGCTCGAGAAGATGGGCAAGAACGTCACGCTGGTGGGCGGCGCGGGCGATGGCCAGGTGTGCAAGGTAGCCAACCAGATCATCGTGGCGCTCAACATCGCCGCCGTCGGCGAGGCGCTGGTCTTCGCCAGCAAAGCCGGCGCCGATCCGGCCAAGGTGCGGCAAGCGCTGATGGGCGGCTTCGCCTCCTCGCGCATCCTCGAGGTGCATGGGGAGCGAATGATCAAGCGCACCTTCGCGCCGGGCTTTCGGATCTCGCTGCACCAGAAGGATCTGAACCTCGCGATGCAGAGCGCACGCGCGCTGGGCGTGGCGCTGCCGCAGACGGCTGGCGCGGCGCAGTTGATGAATGCGTGTGCGGCGCTGGGGCACGGGCAGGAGGATCACTCGGCGCTGGTGCGGGCGCTGGAAGCCATGGCGCAGCACCCGGTGGCGGGCGAGGGCTGACGGCGAGATGCTACGCGAGCGGGGAGTGAGGCGCGGAGTCGTCTCTGCGAGAAAGCGCGACAAAGTTGGGCAGTATTGCGACAAATTTTGACGCAGCGATCAGTTACGTTTACATACGACCTTCCAGAACACCATGAAGGTTGCCAAATGAGTCGCGCCAGCAGATATGTGCCGCATTCGCCCCAGTCGCCCTATGGGGAAAAACTGCAGAAGCAGTCAGGACCAAAGCGAGCCGAACAAGGCTCCAGTCACACGAATCCTGAGAAAGTTTCGCCCCCCATAATCACTCCCCTCAAGATTGGCCGAATCAGGGACGAATTCGATCGTCGCCTCGCAGTCTCCCGGCGCGCCGATGACAACCGGCTGGTCAGGCGGGATGCGCTGCCACGGATCGCCCGCATGTCTCAGAGGGTGCTGGTCCCCACGATCGAAAGCTTGCGCAAAGACATGTCTCCGGAAGAGCGTCGGAGAACAAGCAGGATCATCGACAAGGCGAAAAAAATCATCGCCGCTGACGATTCTGATGTCGTCGAGTCTGATCCCGAGACCGTACAAGATGCTTCCGCTGACAGTGGGGACCTGTCGAGCGACAGCTGGGACACGTTGGCCGACGACGCGGAACTCGAAGCCGACGTCAAGCACTTGCTGCGTTGCATGCAAGAGGTCGCATTGGAGCATCCAGGGGACTCTCCCGATGCGCAGCAGCAACGACGCTGCGGGCTGATCGATTTTCTGGGCGCGATCTTACGCAACGAGTTCAGGAGCGACGCTGGACGATGGGCCGCCAACATCATCAACGTGGGACTGCGCACCGGCATCGTCGTGACGCTGTGCAAGCTCATGGGCGACGCGATCGCCTTCGAGGTCAGCAGAGCCTCGAAGCTTGACGCCCCCTATATGTCCCTCACGGCCATCCTTGCCATCGCCATCGCACCGACCTTCAACCTGGTGGGAGCCATTTCATCAGGCTGCCTCGGCACGGCCAACAGGATCAGCATCATCGCGCGCTCGGCATTGGGCATCATGAACCTGGGCGCGATACTGGCCTGCTACATGACAGGCTCTCTGTACTCGATGGGGGTCCAATTGTCGCCAGTCGTCTGCTACTGCCTTGCTCGCGATATATGCAACTTCATCTTTCCTCTCAGAGACAACCTTAGATCGCTTCCATTTCGCGGAGTGGCCGCATCGGGAGTGTTCTACGTTTTCGGCCAATGGTTCGGTGGATTGGCCATGGACATAGCAGCCCCCATCTCAGGCGCCCGAGGCCTTCCTAGCGCCGTCGGCAATGGAACGGTACTGCCAGAGGTTCTGCTCGCCGCCAGTCTCAACCTCAAGGATTCCGGGATCCACGGGTCGACCAATGGTGGCTTGGAAATCGGTGATGACTTGGTCATGCCTTCCATTGCGAAGTTGCTCGAAAGAAGAACATATCTTCGCGAGGCAAAGGAACAACTTCAAGACGAATCCATTCACAAAAAGTACATCGAAGTCTTGAGTACTTTTGCCAAAAAGCTGCTGATGACGCCAGCCGCCGAGCGCCAGCAGATGATCAACGAGTTGAACGTCGAACTGTATGTGCAAGAGCTTCAACGAATGGAGGGACAGGAGTACGACAGCCTCGATGAGCCGCACAAGCAATATCTTGAACAACTCAGAAAATTGGAGCCAGCCTTTTCTGACAGTCCGGAGATCTCAAAATGGGGAGCACTGAGGGAGTTCGAGAAGGGGCTTGGCATCTACAGCAGGTCACGAGAAATGCGTCGAATGAATCGTGTGAACTTCGATCAGCTCGACAAAACACAGCGCAATTACCTGATGCAGCTCCGAGATGACGTTGATGCGCAGCGAGAACAGTTCGATAGGCTGACTCAGCTCAAGGAGATGCATAGTCTTTACCTGGAAGTTCTTACTGACCCAGACTCTGCAGGACGTGAAGAACGGCTTGAGATGCTAAAAGAGAAGAGGAAGGACAGTCCAGTGCAGACTGACGGGCAAATGCAATTTGGCGAGAAAGAACAAAAACTTCTGGAATCTCTCCGGTATGAATTTGACGACAAAACGGAGTTGCCTCCGATGTCCCTTCTGCGGGACGCTGCTGCATACAGGGCGCCGGACTTCACTCGCCTAGACAAGAGGATCGACAGACTATGCAAGCGACTGTCCCCTGAGATGGAGCGGCGGAGTCGCCAAGAACTCGTGGAAGAACTATTCGTATACGAGTTCATGAGGGCCTATCTCCCATGCCGGCTCACGGCTGTCGAGACCGAGGTCCTGACCAAGCTCTTCGATGAGAAACCACGCCTTGGATCGGGCCTCACAAAAGAATGGCTCAACGAAGTCGATGAACGCAGAAGGAAGGACATGGAAGGGCCTCGCATTCAACTCGGATTTCTTCCCTCCACCGGCAATTTCATTGATAGCCTTGGCAGGATGTTCTTGGTCACCAACGCCGCACGGCAAGGCGTGTTTGCAGGGGTCGTTGGCCTATTGACGGCGCTGTGGGCCGCGCTGGAGGCCGAGCACAGCACTCTGACCGAGGACAGCAACGACATCACGCGGATCCTGTTCTGGAACCTGATGCTCGGAACGGTCATTTACTTGCATTACTGGGCGCTGTACTTGGTTCACAGGGAAGGTGAGTCATCGGAACGGCAGGTCCAGCGGCCGGGAGCGCAAGGCGACTTCCCCCGCGCCCGGAAAGAACCCGAGACGTTCAAAGACGTCATTACACCAAGGGGCCGTGGAAACGACATAAAAGTGAAGGAATACGACGACAACCGAGGCATCAGCGAGGGACTGTCCAGCGAGGGACTGTCCAGCGAGGGGGTGTCCTCGTCGGACGAAGACCTCGGCCCGCCCGATCCGTACTCCGCGCGCCGAACTCGGGAAGACTTAGCGAAGGCCGGCGACGAGTACGAAGCAATCGAACTCGATCCGCTCTCCGCTCGCGGTCAGAAAATTCAGTCGATGGAATAAACCGACTTGTTTTTAACGGGGCGAACTTCCGCGCCCAGCCGAAGCGTTGAGCCTTACCCCGCCCGGCAGTTCCCAAACTCGCAGCGCACTGCCATCGTCTGGCCGTTCGCGCATGGAATGCTGTGGCGCTCGTAGCCGGGGCCCTTCTCGACCAGCGCAGCCATCGGCAGCACGCTGCAGCGCCTGGCCTTGGCGAACTGCTCGGCGCTGTAGGTGTCGCGTCCGGTGCTGCGCAGGGCGGGCTCCGCGGAGCGCTGGCCCGGCGGCACCCAGGTCACGCGCACGCTGGGGTCGGTGTTGACGTAGCCCTTCTGAGCCAGGCAGTTGACCATGGAGGTTTCCTGCCTGGCGTGCCAGACGCGGCGCTCGGGGGTGTAGACAGCCTTGTTGAATGCATAGAGGCCGCCGACCACCGCGGCGCCGCCCAGCGTCGAGATGCCGGCCATCCAGCCTGCGCCGACCACGCCGGTGTCGAGCACGACGAGCGCATCATCATGCTGGCTGGCGCGGAAGGGAATGCTGGCGGCCGAGGCGCGGCACCGGGCCAGGTCGCTCTCGTAGGCCGCCGGATCGTTGGCGGGCGCCTGCACGGCGGGGACGTAGTCGGCCCCGGAACCGGAACCGGGGCCCTGGTTGGGGCGGGTGGCGCAGCCGGCCGCCAGGGCGGCGATGCAGAAGATACTCAGCAGTCTTTTCATGGATGTCCTCGACGGTTCCTCTACTCCGCCGCCGATTGGATCACACAAATAGTTACTTGCCAAAGCGGCTTTTGGAGCAGGCGGTACCATGGCCCGCTTTCGCTTCATGCTTTCCGCCGCCCTCTTCTGCCTGGTCGTCGCCATCAGCGACGGCGACACCCTCAAGCTTCGCTGCGGCGACGCCGGCGCCTTTCGCCAGCTCACCGTGCGACTGCATGCCATCGACGCGCCGGAACTCAGCCAGCCCTTCGGCCGGCGCGCCAAGCAGGCGCTGTCGCAGATCACCTACCGCAAGACGGCGCGGCTGGACTGCCAGGAGGATGAGGACCGCTACCATCGCCTCGTGTGCCGCGTGCGCGTGGCGCCCGACTCCTGCACCGAGGCGCACTGCGCCAAGACGCTGGACGCCGGGCTCGCGATGCTCAACGCCGGCATGGCCTGGTGGTCGCGCGCCTACGCCGGCGAGCAGAGCCCCACCGAGCGCGGGCAGTACGCATTCGCTGAGTCCGACGCCAAAGCCCGACGTGCCGGCCTCTGGGCCGATCGCAATTCGGTGCCGCCCTGGACTTGGCGCGCTGGGCATCCGCGCCCCCACTGATCGAACGCTTCGAGTAACGGTAGACCGCGAGGCCCTTCCACACGGCTCTGGCGCGCCTAGGCGGTCCTAGGCCTTACGCCCTCTTGCCTTCGTCAGCTCGGCTCCGGGCTCAGGCCGTGGCGCCGTGGGAAGCCGCGGTGATCGAACGGGCCTGCACGCGGTCGATGCGCTTGCCGTCGAGGGCCACGATGCGGAAGCGCCAGTCCGCGCAATCGATCTCCTCGTCCACTTCGGGCAGGTGGCCGGCCACGAAGATCAGCAGCCCCGCGACCGTGTTGTAGCGGCCGCGGTCCTCGTCGGGCAGCTCGCGGATGCCCAGGCGCGCACGCAGCTCGGCCGCCGGCATCAGCCCGTCGAGCTCCCACTCGCCGTCCGGGCGCCGATGGGCCCACGCGTCGGCCTGGGTGGCCGTCTGCAGCTCGCCGGTGATGGCTTCGAGCAGGTCGCCCGGCGTCATCAGCCCCTGCACCACGCCGTACTCGTCGACCACGAACACCAGGCGCGCGGCGCGCGCACGGAACTGCTCGAGCAGCTCCATGCCGGTCAGGGTCTCGGGCACGAAGATCGCGGGCTGCGCCGCTTCTTCGATGGTGCCGGGATTCGCAAGGCCCAGCGCCAGCAGCCTGGCCACGCTGATGGTGCCCACCACGTCGTCCAGCGAGCCCCGGCACACCGGATACCAGGAGTGGACGTTGTCGCGCACCGCGTCGCCCGACACCTTCCGCAGGGCCTGCTCGACCGTGTCGGAGGCCTCCAGCCAGTCGATGTCGGCGCGCGGCACCATCAGCGAACTGAGCCGCCGGTCGTCGAGGTGGAACACGTTGCGCACCATCTGGTGCTCGTGCATTTCGATCACGCCGGCGTCGACACCTTCCTCCAGGCTGGCCGAGATTTCCTCCTCGGTCACCACGCGGGCCGCATTCAGGTCGATGCGCAGCAGCTTGAGGATGGCGGCCGTGGCACCCGACAGCAGCAGCACGAAAGGCTTGGCGGCCGCAGCGAGCATGTGCATCGGGCGCGCCACGTAGCGCGCCACGGGCTCGGGATAGAGCTGGCCGATGCGCTTGGGCACCAGCTCGCCGAAGATGATGGTGAAGAAGGTGATGCAGGTCACGACCACCGCGGTGGACGCGACACTGGCCGTGCCTGGGCCGAGCCCCGCCTTCTCCATCCACGCGGCAAGCGGCGCCGCGAAAGCGGCCTCGCCGACGATGCCGCTCAGCATGCCGATGGACGTGATGCCGATCTGAACGGTCGAAAGGAACTGGGTGGGCGCCTCCATCAGCTCCAGCGCGGCGGCGGCCCCGGCGTCCCCCGTTTCGGCCAGCGCGGCCAAACGGGCCCGGCGGCTGGTGGAAAGGGCCATTTCGGACATTGCGAACGCCGCGTTGAGCGTGGTCAGCAAGGCCAGCAGAAAGACATCCATGGAGGAAGGGGAGAATGGGAACCCATGGCACTCTACCTGATCGGCGATGTGCAGGGCTGCGACCAGCCCCTGGCGCGCCTGCTCGACGACATCGCTTTCTCCCCCAGCCGCGATCAGCTGGTGCTGCTGGGGGACCTGGTCAACCGCGGACCCGACTCGCTGGCCGTGCTGCGCCGCGTGCAGCGCCTGGACGGCGCCGCGCAGAGCGTGCTGGGCAACCACGACCTGCACCTGCTGGGAGTGGCCCAGGGCGCGCGCAAGCCAGGACGCAAGGACACCCTGGCCGAGGTGCTGGCCGCGCCCGACCGCGAGGCCCTGATCGACTGGCTACGCCGGCAGCCGATGGCCTTGCACCGCGAGCTCGCCGATGGCGAGTTGCTGATGGTGCACGCAGGCGTGCTGCCCCAATGGAGCCTGGGGGACACGTTGGCGCTGGCAGCTCAACTCGAATCGGTGCTGCGCGGCCCCGGCTGGACCGAATTTCTGCAGACCATGTATGGCAACGAGCCCGCGCGATGGAACGACTCGCTGAGCGGCAGCGCACGGCTGCGCGTCATCGTCAATGCGCTGACCCGGCTGCGCTTCTGCAGCGCTGAGGGCGTGATGGAGTTCGAGACCAAGGACGGCGCGTCCGCCGCGCCGGAGGGCTACATGCCGTGGTTCGATGTGCCGGGGCGGCGCACGGCTGGCGTCACCATCGCCTGCGGCCACTGGTCGACACTGGGCTGGGTCTCGCGGACCGACCTGATCTCGGCCGACACGGGCTGCGTCTGGGGCGGTTGCCTGAGCGCGGTACGCATGGGCGCTACGACCGCGGATCGCGAGCTGATCCAGGTGCGCTGCGCGCAGGCGCAGAAACCCGGCTGAGCGACCGGCTCAGTTCGGCTGCGCCTCCGTTGACTTGAACAGCGCCGGGACCTTGCGCTTGCTCTTGATGTTGTTCGAGATGCCGCGCGCGGGCGTGGCCTTGGCGGCGGCCTCCCAGGAGGGCGCGGCCTCGCGCTCCGGGCTTTCATACGGCTTCTCGAAGAAGGGGTCGCGCGGCGCCGCGGGTGCGCGGTGCGGCCGCGTGCTGCGCCCGAAGCGGGCTTCGCCGTTGCGCTCGCGCGGCTGGTCGAGCACGTCGCGCGCGTCGCCGGCCTCGCCCTCGTCGCGCCAGTGGCGGCGGCCGTCGTTGATGCGGCCGCGCGGACGGTCTTCCTCGAACTCGACCGGCTCCAGCTCGATCTTCCTCTTGATCAGCTTCTCGATGTCGGCCACCAGCCGAACGTCGTTGCCGCCGCTGGCGAAGCTCACCGCCAGGCCCGAGGCGCCGGCGCGGCCGGTGCGACCGATGCGGTGCACGTAGTCCTCGGCGTTGAAGGGGATGTCGAAGTTGAAGACGGCCGGCACGTCCTTGATGTCGAGGCCGCGGGCCGCCACGTCGGTGGCCACCAGCAGGTCGACCTCACCGGCCTTGAAGGCAGCCAGCGACTTCAGGCGCTCGTCCTGGCTCTTGTCACCATGAAGTGCCGTGGTGTTGAGCCCTTCGCGCTCGAGCGAGCGCGCAAGGCGCGCACAGCCCAGCTTGCTATTGACGAAAACGAAGGCCTGCTTGAGGCCGCGCTGCCTCAGGATCTGCTTCAGCGCGCGGCGCTTGTCGTCGTCGCTGACGCTGTAGAAATGCTGCTCGACCGTGGAAGCCGTCTCGTTCGGCCGCGCCACTTCGATGGTGACCGGATTCTGCAGATAGCTGCTGGCCAGGCGCTTGATCTCGGGCGAGAAGGTGGCCGAGAACAGCAGCGTGGTGCGCTGCTTCGGCAGGTACGAGAGGATACGCTGCAGGTCGGGCAGGAAGCCGATGTCGAGCATGCGGTCGGCTTCGTCGAGCACCACGTACTCGACCTGGTTGAGCACCGCATTCTTGGCCTCGATGTGGTCCAGCAACCGGCCCGGCGTGGCCACCAGGATCTCGACGCCCTTCTTGAGCTCCACCGTCTGCGGCTTCATGTCGATGCCGCCGAACACCACGGTGCTGCGCAAGCTGGTGTGCTTGGCATAGAGCTTGACCTGCTGCGCCACCTGGTCGGCGAGCTCGCGCGTGGGCAGCAGCACCAGCGCACGCACGGGGTGGCGTGCCGGCGATGTCGAGCTGTTCTCGTGCTTGAGCATGCGCTGCAGGAGTGGCAGCGAGAAGGCCGCTGTCTTGCCTGTGCCGGTCTGTGCGGCGCCCATCACGTCCTGGCCTGCGAGCACCACCGGGATGGCCTGCGCCTGGATCGGAGTCATGGACTCGTAGCCCATTTCGGCCACCGCGCGCATCAGGGGCTCGGCCAGGGATAGATTGGAGAAGGAACTGGTCATGAACCTTCTATTGTCGCACTGCGGCAAAAAACGAGGATGACAGTGCGGTGACTGGTTGTTTTGCTATGTTTTCAGTAGCAACAGAGCAGGGCCGGATCAGAGGCCGCGCGCAGCGAAGGTATCGCAGTCCTGGACCTTGCCGCTCTTGTAGCCGGTGCCGAACCAGCGCTGGCGCTGAGCGCTGGTGCCATGGGTGAAGCTGTCGGGCACCACGGCCCGGCCGGCCGAGCGCTGCAGGGCGTCGTCGCCGATCTTCTGCGCCGCGTTCATGGCTGCCTCGATGTCACCGGGGTCCAGCCACTGCTTGGACTCCTGCGAATGGTGCGCCCACACGCCGGCGAAGCAGTCGGCCTGCAGTTCGACGCGCACGCTCAGCGCGTTGTTCTGCGCCTGGCCGAGCCGAGCGCGCATCTGGTCGACCTTGCCGGTGATGCCCAGTTCATCCTGCACATGGTGGCCGACCTCATGCGCGATCACGTAAGCCTGCGCGAACTCGCCGGGCGCGCCGAGCTGGTTCTTGAGGGTGTCGTAGAAGCCCAGATCGATGTAGACCTTCTTGTCGCCGGGGCAGTAGAAGGGCCCCATGGCCGACTGGCCGGTGCCGCAGGCAGTGGGCGTCGCGCCTCGGAACAGCACCAGGCGGGGCGGCGTGTAGCTGCCGCCGTTCTGGCGGAAGACGTCGCTCCACACCACCTCGGTGTTGCGCAGCACGGTCGACACGAAGGCGGCCTCGCGGTCGTTGGCAGGCGGCTTGTGCGCCGGGCCCTGCTGCTGCACCTGGGCCGGGGGTTCGCCGCCGCTCATCAGCCCCAGCAAGGTGAGCGGGTTGATGCCGAAGATCCACCCCGCGATCACGGCCACCGCGACCGTGCCCAGCCCGATACTGCGCCCACCGATCGGCAGGCCGCCGAAGCCCCCGCCGCCGTCGCGGCGGTCCTCGACGTTGTCCGATTGTTCGTTGCCTTCCCATCTCATGACGTATCTCCTTGCCGCCGCGCGACGGCTCCGCTCCCGATCGTAGGCGCCCGGTCCTGGAGCACGACCATGGCTGGACATCCTTGCGCTGACCCTCCGGACCCGCACGCGCCGCCAGGCGCAAGCGCGTGCAGGACAGCGCCGCGAAGTGGCCTATGCCTTGGGCAGGGTCACGCCGCGCTGGCCCTGGTACTTGCCGCCCCGGTCCTTGTAGCTCGTCTCGCAGACCTCGTCGCTCTCGAAGAAGAGCACCTGGGCGCAGCCCTCGCCGGCGTAGATCTTGGCGGGCAGCGGGGTGGTGTTGCTGAACTCCAGCGTCACGTAGCCTTCCCACTCGGGCTCGAAGGGCGTGACGTTGACGATGATCCCGCAGCGCGCGTAGGTGCTCTTGCCCAGGCAGATGGTCAGCACATTGCGGGGGATGCGGAAATACTCGACCGTGCGCGCCAGCGCGAAGCTGTTGGGCGGGATGATGCAGGAGTCGCCGTGGAAGTCGACGAAGCTTTTCTCGTCGAAGTTCTTCGGGTCGACCACCGTGCTGTGAATGTTGGTGAAGACCTTGAACTCGGGGGCGCAGCGGATGTCGTAGCCGTAGCTCGAGGTGCCGTAGCTGATGATGCGGTGGCCGTCCTGCTCGCGGATCTGGCCCGGTTCGAAGGGATCGATCATGCCGTTCTTCTCGGCCATGCGCCGGATCCACTTGTCGCTCTTGATGCTCATATGCGCTCGTACTGCTGGGGTCGCGCGATTGTGGCATGGCATGGAAAGCGGACGCCGTACGCGAAGGGCGCGAAGGTCTCAAGAAGGGGCGAAAAGAAGACGACATCCTTGCCTTCTTCGCGCCCGTTTCAACCCGCTTTCTGCAGCGCCTGGGACACCACCGTCTGCTCCACCAGCCGGTCATCCCCCAGCACGATCATCGTGAACAGCAGTTCTTCGAGGCTGTCCGCCCGCGCCGTCTTGCGCGCGAGCAGTGGCGTGGCCCCGGGATCGAGCACCAGGAAGTCGGCCTCGCAGCCCGGCTGCAGGTTGCCGATGGTGCCCTCGAGGCCCAGCGCGCGCGCGGCGCCGCCGGTGTGGCGCCACCACAGCTGAGAGGGGGCGATGCTCAGGCCGGGCTTGGTCTGGCCCTCGCGGCCGACATAGTAGGCAGCCAGCATGGTCGAGAAGGGACTGAAGCTGGTACCGCCGCCCACGTCGCTGGCCAAACCGTAGGCGCAGCCGATGCGGTCGGCCCCTTCGAAATCGAAGAAGCCGCTGCCCAGGAACAGGTTGCTGGTCGGGCTCACGGCCGCGGCGGTGCCGGTCTCGCGCATCAGCCGGCGGTCGTCATCGTCGAAATGGATGCAGTGCGCATAGACGGCACGCTCGCGCATGAGGCCGAAGCTCCGATAGACATCGAGGTAGGAGCGAGCACCGGGGAACAGCTCGCGCGCCCACTTCACTTCGTCCTTGTTCTCGGCCACGTGGGAATGGATCCAGGTGTCCGGGTACTTCGCGGCCAGCTCGCCCGCGCCGCGCAGCTGCGCGTCGGTGCTGGTCGGCGCGAAGCGCGGGGTGATCGCGTAACCCAGGCGGTCCACGCCGTGCCAGCGGCGGATCAGCGATTCGGTGTCGCTCAGGCTCTGTTCAGTCTGGTCGCGTACACCGTCTGGCGAATGACGGTCCTGCAGTACCTTCCCGGTGATCATGCGCAAACAGCGGCGCTGCGCCGCCTCGAAGAAGGCCTGCACCGACGCCGGATGCGAGGTCGCGAAGGTCAGGGAGGTGGTGACGCCGTTGCGCAGCAGCTCGTCGAAGAAGACCTCCGCCACCTCGGCCGCATGGGCCGGGTCGGCGAAGCGGCTCTCGGCGGGAAAGGTGTAGTTCTCGAGCCAGGGCAGCAGGCCTTCGGAGGGCGCGCCGATGATGTCGGTCTGCGGGAAGTGGATGTGCATGTCCACGAAGCCCGGGGCAATGATGCGGCCAGGCCAGTGCGTGACGGCGACGCCCGGATGGCGGGCCGCGACACCACCGAAGGCGCCGGCGTCCAGCACCCGCTGCCGCCCGCCGCTGTCCGGGCCGACGACCAGCAGGCCGTCCTCGTCGAAGACAGGCTGGCCGGCGGCATCGAATCGCAAAAGGGAGGCACGGTAGGCTTGCATGGGCTGGGAGGGTAAGGCAGCGACGCCGGTACGGAATGTACGAGCGCGTATGGAGGCTATATGACAGCCCCGGTTTCCGTCCTCCACGGCGTGGGGAGCCCCTCCCGCTAGAACATAATTCCTCCTTCAAACCCGATAGGAACAGCGATGACTCCACGCGACGCAGACCGCCGCGCATGTCCAACATGAAAGTGCTCCTCATAGGGAACTACGTCCCCGACGGCCAGACCAGCATGCTGGCCTTCAAGCGCATCCTGGAACAGGAACTTCCCCACGTCGGCTGCGAGCTGCGGGTGCTGACGCCGCCGCGGCGGGTGCTGCGGGTCCCCACCTCCTCGCGCCTTTGGAAGTGGCTGGGTTACGTGGACAAGTTCATCCTCTTCATTCCGTCGATGGCGCGGCACGTGCGCTGGGCCGACGTGGTGCACGTGACGGACCACTCCAACGGCATGTACATCCCGTGGGTCCGCTCGAAACCCAATGTGATCACCTGCCACGATGTGATCGCCGTCCAGGCCGCCAAGGGCATGGTGGACGGCTGGAACGTGGGCTGGACCGGTCGCCTCTTCCAGCGGCTGATCGTCAAGGGGCTGGGGGCGGCCGACCTGGTGGCCTGCGTCTCGCACCTGACCCGGCGCGAGCTGCTGTCGCTGGGCCTGGCCGAGGAGCCGCGGGTCACCGTGGTGCTCAACGGGCTGAACGACGATTTCCGGCCGGTTCCCCCCGAGGAGGCGCAGGCGCTGATCCGGCGCTTCGGCATTTCGGCCGAGGACAAGTTCCTGATCCACGTCGGATGGGACCTGGCGCGCAAGAACCGCAGCAAGGTGGTGGAGACCTTCATTGCCCTGCAGGAGCGCGCGGCGGCGGGCGGACGGCCGGCGCCGGTCCAGCAGCTGCTGTTCGTCGGCCCGGAGCTGGTGCCGGAGGTGGCCGAGCTGGCGCGCAAGCACGGCGTGGCCGATCGGATCAAGACGGTGCAGGGGGTGTCGCACGAGGAGCTGCGTGCGCTCTACGCGAGCGCGACTGCCCTGCTCTTTCCTTCGCTGCAGGAGGGCTTCGGCTGGCCGGTGATCGAGGCCCAGGCCTGCGGTTGCCCGGTTTTCACCTCCAATCTGGCGCCGATGAACGAGATCGGCGGCGAAGGCGCTGTCTACGTGGACCCCAACGATCCGCAAGCCATGGCCGCCGCCATCGAGGACGCTGCGCCGCGCTTCGAGGAGATGCGGCGCCTGGGCATCGAGAACGCCAAGCAGTACACGGCGCAGAGCATGGCCTCCAACTACGTGGCGAGCTACCGCCGCGTGCTCGACGAGCGGAGGTCGCGCGGGTGAAGCGGCTGCTCGGGCTGCTGGTGGTGTTCCTGCCCTGGCCGCTGAAGCGCGCGGTGCTGCGCCGCTTCTGGGGCTACCAGATCGCCGACGGCGCGCGCATCGGGCTCTCCTACGTCTTCCCGGGGCAGCTCGTGATGGGCGAAGGGGCCTACATCGGCCACTTCAACGTGGCCATCCACCTGGGCCGGCTCGAGTGCGGTGCGCATTCGGTCATCGACCGCTCGAACTGGATCACCGGCCATCCGCCGGCGGGCGCTCATTTCAAGCACCGCAGCGACCGCGACCCGACCTTCTCGCTGGGCCAGCATGCGGCCGTCACCAAGCAGCACATCATCGACTGCACCGACCGCGTCGACATCGGCGCCTTCACCACCATCGCCGGCTACCACTCGCAATTGATCACGCATGGCATCAACGTGCTGGAGAACCGGCAGGACTGCAAGCCGATCCGCATCGGCGCCTACTGCCTGGTGGGGACGCGGGTGACGGTGCTCGGCGGCGCCGCCCTGCCCGACCGCTCGATGCTGGGCGCCGGCTCGGTGCTCAACAAGTCGCACGTCGAGTCGTACGCGGTCTATGCGGGCTCGCCGGCGGTGCCGGTGAAGAAGCTGGACCCCGAGGCGGCGTACTTCCACCGCGAGCGCGGCTTCGTGCATTGAGGCGGGCCGCATCGCCTCTCGGATGCCGGCGGCTCAGCGCGCGATGTGGCCCTGCACGCCCTCGACCAGCCAGTTCATCATCAGGATCTGGTCGTCGCGCAGCCCCGTGCCCTTGGCGATGACGACCTTGCCTTCGTTGTCGCGCACGTCCTCGGCCGCCCGGAAGACCTGCAGCTTGCCGCTGGCGATGTCCTGCTGGCGCGCCAGCACCTCCTCCTGCACGGCTTTGGGAACCTTCGTGCCGAAGTCGCCGACGCGGACCATCCCTTCCTTCACGCCGCCCCAGATGCTGACCGGCTTCCAGCTGCCGTCGAGCACCGCCTTCGCGCGCTGCGTGTAGTAGCCGCCCCATTGGTGGGTGACGGCGACGATCTGCGCATCGGGCGCGACCTTGCGCATGTCGGAGTGGTAGGCCACGGCCAGTTTGCCGCGCTCCTGCGCCGCGGCCATCACGGCGGTGGAGCCGGTGTGGAAGGCGATCACGTCGACGTCCTGATTGAACAGTGTCATCGCCGCGTCGCGCTCCCGCGGCGGATCGAACCAGGCGTCCAGCCACACCACCTTGACCTGCGCCTTGGGGTCGACGGAACGCATGCCCAGCGTGAAGGCATTGATGCCCTGCAGCACCTCGGGAATCGGGAACCCGGCCACGTAGCCGGCGACATGGGTCTTGCTCATGCGTCCGGCCGCGATGCCGGCCAGGTAGCGGCCCTGGTAATAGCGGGCGTTCGCGGTCGCCACATTGGGCGCCGGCTTGTAGCCGGTGATCGATTCGAACTTCACGTCGGGGAAGTCGCGCGCCACCTTGAGCGTGGGCTCCATGTAGCCGAAGCTGGGCGTGAAGATCAGCTTGTTGCCCTGCTGTGCCAGGTCACGGATCACGCGCTCGGCATCGGGACCCTCCGGCACGTTCTCGACGAACGTGGTCTTCACCTTGCCGGCAAGTGCCGCCTCGACGGCCTTGCGGCCCTCCTCGTGCTGGCGCACCCAGCCGGCATCGGTGATGGGCGCGACGTACACGAAGCCGATCTTGAGCGGCTCCGCCTGCGCGGCGGATCGAGAAATGGATGGCAATAGGAAAAAACAGGCGGCCGCGAGCGCGGCTGCGAGGTTTTTGTACATGGTGTTCCTCTACATGGCCCCGGGATGAAAATGGCGCTGGGGGGCGGCAGCGCCGGGGCCATATTTTACCGGGCGGGCCGGCCCCGGCCCGACGCGCGGCTCAGGTGTTGCTGGTCGCGCGCACTTCCTCGATCGTGGTCTCTCCGGCGAGCACCTTGGCGATGCCGTCCTGGCGCAGCGTGCGCATGCCCTCGCGCAGCGCGGCTTGCTTGATCTCTTCGGCGCGGGCGCCGCCTTGCACGAGGTGGCGCAGCTCCTTGGACATCGTCATCAGCTCGTGGATCCCCACGCGCCCCCTGAACCCGGTGTCCTTGCAATGCTTGCAGCCGGCGCTCGAAAAGCTCATGAGCCGTCCGTCGCGCGCATGGCGGCGTTGCCACGAAGCGACCACCCCTTCGCGATCGGCCGGCGAGGCCTTCACCGCGAAGGCATGCAGGTAGTCGGACACCAGCTCGTCGGTCTCTTCCGCCGTCAGCGGACGGCTGCTGATGCAGTGGGTGCAGAGGCGGCGCACCAGCCGCTGCGCCAGCACGGCCAGCAGCGAGTCCGCGAAATTGAAGGGGTCCATGCCCATGTCGAGCAGCCGCGTCACGGTCTCGGGGGCGCTGTTGGTGTGCAGGGTGGACAGCACGAGATGGCCGGTCAACGAGGCCTCGATTGCCATCTTCGCGGTCTCCTCGTCGCGGATCTCGCCGACCATAATCACGTCCGGGTCCGCACGCACGAAGGCGCGCAGCGCCTTGGCGAAGGTCCAGTCGATGCGAGGGTTGACCTGCACCTGGCGCAGACCCGGCTGGGTGATTTCGATGGGGTCTTCCGCGGTCCAGATCTTGCGCTCGGGCGTGTTGATGTGCATGAGCGCCGAATGCAGCGTCGTGGTCTTGCCCGAACCGGTCGGCCCCACGCACAGCACCATGCCATAGGGTCGCTCGATGGCCTCCTTGAGCCGGCTCAGATTGCGCCCGGACAGCCCCAGCGCATCCAGCGCGATGGGCTTGGCCGACGCCAGGATGCGCATCACCACGTCTTCCAGCCCGCCGGTGGTCGGGACGGTCGCCACGCGCAGCTCGATGCGGTGCTGGGGCGAGAACTTGGCGAAGTTGATCTTGCCGTCCTGAGGCTTGCGCTTCTCGCTGATGTCGAGGTCGCACATGATCTTCACGCGCGCGACGATCGCGTTGCGGTAGCTGGGCGGCAGCTCCAGGTAGGTGTAGAGCCGCCCGTCGCGGCGAAAGCGGATGCGGGTTTTCTCGCGCCCGGGGTAGCTCTCGATGTGGATGTCCGACACGCCCTCTCGGTGCGCTTCCAGGATCATGCTGTTGATCATCCGGACCAGCGAGTTGTCCGATTGCTCGATCGGCGCGTCCTCGTCGACCGGCGGGCGGACTTCCTTCTCGAGGGTCTCCAGCAGTTCGCTGGTGCCGGCGAGGTCGAAGTCGATGCTCATCGGGTCGGCCGCCGCCGGGCGTGCCTCCGCCTGTGCGCCGATCTTCTCGTAGGCCTTCTGCAGCACCTCGTCCAGATCGCGGGATTGGCCGATCACCGGCACCACCTTCATCTGGGCGATGAACTCCACTTCGTCGATCGCCGCATGCCGGCCGGCCGGGTCGTCGAGCGCGACCACGAGGCGGCCGTCGTGGATCATCAGCGGCATGACCTGCAGGCGCCGTGCGACCCCATGGTTGATTTTGCGCAGGGCGTCGGCCGCGGGCGGGTACAGCTGCAGATTGACCAGCGGGTAGCCCATCTTGCGCACCAGCGCAAGCTGCAGCTGGGCGCGGCTCACCACGCCCATGCGCACCAGCGTCTCGCCCAGCGGCACGCTGCGGTCGAACTGCTGCTGCGCCAGCGCGGCCTCCAGCTGCCCTTCCGTCACCATGCCCAGCGAGACCAGGGCCTCGCCGATGCGCATGATCGGCATGCGGCTCTGGGCCTCGAGTTCCTTCGACAACTGCTCGGGCGTGACGACTTCCGCAGACGACATGGCTTTGACCTCTTGTTCGGTTTTTTTCCGGGAACTCCAGGGCTCCCCGCAGCGATTTCAGCACAGCTGCGGGCCCCACACGATGAGGACTTGTGTCTTCACAACGAAAGTACTCACGCCGGGGCGAAGGCGTGGGTGTTGCGTCCCGCCGCCTTCGCCGCGTAAAGCGCGCCATCGGCGCGCTCCAGCAGCTCGGACGGCGTGACCGCGCGATCGGAGGGCACATGGAAGGCGACGCCGATGCTGGTCGTGATCTCCAGCTGCCGGCCATCGATGCGGAAGGCGGGTGCGCCCACGCAAGCGACGATCTTGCCGGCCACGGTCGCGGCCTCCTCCTGGCCGTCCAGGTTCTCGAGCACGATCACGAACTCGTCGCCGGCCAGCCGCGCCACGATGTCGGTGCTTCGCACGGCGGCTTGCAAGCGGCGGGCGAATTCAACCAGCACGCCGTCGCCGGTGGCATGGCCGAGCGTGTCGTTGATGCGCTTGAAATGGTCGATGTCGAGGAACATCAGGCCGAGCGCACCTCCGGTGCCGGCGGCCCGCGCGAGGGCCTCCGGGAGCATCTCGTTGAAGGCCAGGCGGTTCGGCAGGCCCGTGAGGGTGTCCAGCCGCGCCAGTTCGATCAGCCTGCGCTCCACCGCCTTCAGCCCCGTGATGTCCAGGCTGAGCGAGAAGATGCCGTGCGTCGCGCCATCGAGGCCGATGTCGGGCACGTAGATGACGCGGGTCACGCGGTCGAAGTCGCCGCTCTTGGTCGCCGCCTCGAACTCCACGCGCTCGCCGGCCAGCGCGCGCTCGATCATCGACTTGCGGGATTCGTACAGCTCGACCCCCGCGACGTCGCGGATATGGCGCCCCAGCAGCTCCGCCGGGTCGAGCCCCAGCCACTCGCGGTAAGTGGCGTTCGCAAAGGTGATCTTCTGCTCGCGGTCGATGTAGGTGATCAGCGCCGGCAGGTTGTCGGTGATGGTGCGCAGGCGCATCTCGCTCTCGGCCTGGCGCAGCTCCGCCTCCTTCAACGCGGTAATGTTGAAGGTCATCACGTAGAAGCCGAGCACCCGCCCCTGCAGGTCCTTGTCCGGAATCATGTTCACCTGGTAATGGCCGGCCTGGCCGTGCAGCGGCGCCTCGATCGGAAAGCGCGCTGCTTCTCCCGCCAGCACCTTCGGAAGAAAGGGTGCGTGCTGCGCGTACACCGCCTCGCCGACCGCCGAACGCAAGGTCACGCCATCGAGCGGGCCGTCGGCCAGACCGGCCATCTGCCGCGCCCGGCTGTTGCCATAGAGGCAGTTCTGCTCGCGGTCGAAATACCCCACCAGGGCGGGAATGCTGTCGGTGACGTCGCGCAGCCGCTTCTCCTGCTCGCTGAGGGCCTTGCGGATGTTGACCTCCTCGGTGATGTCGAAGGTCATGGCGAATACGCCCTGCACCATGCCGACGTCGTCCTGGTCGGGGATGTAGTGGCCCTTGTAGGTCCGGTGGCCGACCCCGAGCATCTCATCGCCGGCTTTCTCGACGATCACCGTCTCTCCCGCGAGCGCACGCCGGTAGTAGGGCTCGACCTTTGCGAAGTCGGCCGCGCCGCGCAGCTCGGGCATCGACTTGCCGACCATCGCATCGTCGTGGTGCAGCGCCCTGACCTTCGCATTGACGAAGGTGTAGCGCAGCGAGGCGTCGACGTGCGAGACCAGCGCCGGGATGTTGTCGGCGATGGTGCGGACCTGCGCCTCGCTGTGCGCCAGGCTGAGTTCGATGCGCTTGCGCTCCGTCACCTCGGAGGTCATCGCGTAGTAGCCGCGGACTTCCCCCGCCCGGTCTCGGTCGGGGATCAGCTCGGTCTGGAAGAAGCGGGGAGCCTCGCCGCCACGGATGGAGCCGCGGCGTTCGAAGGTCACCGGTTCGCCGGCCAGCACGCGCCGCAGGTAGCGCTCGGGGATGGCACTCTGCTCGGCGCCGACCGCCTCGCGCACGGGCCGGCCCAGCAGATCCGCTGCGCTGCGGCCCAGTTGCTCGCACAGGCGTGCATTCACGAAGGTGTAGCGGCCTTGCGCGTCTGCGTGCGACACCATGGCCGGCAGGTTGTCCGTGATGTCCCGCAGGAACTTCTCGCTGGCCCGTCGCTGCTGCATCAGTTCGTCGAAGGTGCGCCACAGGTCGCCGATCTCGTCGTGCGCATAGGTGCTCGGCGCAGCGGCTTCCTCCGGCGCGGCCTGGGCATCCAACATGCGCCGGTGCAGTTGCGACAGCGGCTGGAGCTGGCTTCGCACCAAAGCCAGTGCGGCGGCGCCCGCCAGCAGGGCCAGCACGAAGGCGCCTGCCCAGGCCACGCGCTCGATGGCATCGACCTGTGCGAAGGCCTCCTTGCGCGGATATACCGCGCCGAGGATCCAGCCGGCCTGCCGCAGGCGCTTGAAGGCGTAGAGGGCGTGCGTCCCGTCGTGGTCCAGCCCCTCGCTCGTGCCTTCGAAGCCTGTGATGGCGCGCTGGATCTCGATGTCCGCGACCCCATCGGAGCCGGCGCGATTCAACACCAGCTCCGGCCGAGGATGGTCGATCACGATGCCGTCCGCGGAGAGCATGAAGAGGTAGCCCGTTTCGCCGAACTTGATGTTGGCCAGCTCCCCCAGGATGTTCCTTTCCTTCAGGTTGATGGAGCCCCAGATCACGTAGCGCAGGCGCCCGGCTGCGTCCTGCACCGGCTCCGTGATGGCCACCTGCGCCAGGCCGTTGATCCGGTTGCGGTACGGTGGCGAGATCACCCCGGCGCCGCTGGAGACCGTGTCCGCGAAGTACGAACGGTCGCGGACATTCGCGCGGCCAAGCTGCTGCACCCCGTTCAGGTTGGCGACGATCTCGCCGTCGAGATCGATGAGGGCAACGTTGTCGAAGGCCTCGCGCAGCGATTGGTGTTTTTCCAGCAGGCCCTGCAGCGGCGCGGCGTCCGCAACCTCCTGCGATTTCACGCTGTCGGCCAGGGTCTTCAGCACGTTGCGCCGACCGGAGAATTTCTGGTCGACCGCCTCGGCAATGGCGGTGACCCGCGCGAGCTCCTCGCTGGCGATCGACGCCTCCATGCTGGCCTTCACGAGGTGCAATGCGACGGTGGCGATCGCGAAGGTCGCGGCCAGCACCACCGCGGCCACGGCGGCGCTCAGGCGCGTGTTCAGGCTGAGGCGGATGTTGCTGAGACCTGGCGATTTCATCGGGATCGGCAGCATAAGGCAGTCGGGCACACGGGCCGCTGACCGCGCAGCCTGCTCGCCACAGGCGCTGGGCCGGCAAGCAGGCCTCGGCGAAACGCCGGCGCGAACGTCGGCGTGGCGTGGCCGCCACCGGCATCGATGCGAATTCGCAACTCGGCCTGCGCTCCAGGCACTAGTTCACGCCCCCGCCATGCGCGCGCCGCGATGCAGCAGTACGATGCTCACGACGAACCCCTCAGCGTTCGTGAAGCGGCAGGTCCTATGAAAGCGCGTGTACTGGGAGCACTTCTATCGGCGTCGGTCATCGGCATCTCCCTGCCGGTCCATTCGCAGACCACGCGGCCCGCTGCGGCGCCAACCGCCGCCGAGCAGCAGGAAGCCGATTACCGCGTGATCGCAGCCCGTTGCGGCACGCCGGCCTTCGAGAAGGGCTTCTTCAAGAGCTCCAGAGCGGCCGTCGCGGCCGGGCTGGTCAACAAGCACCGGATGCCAGCCGACGTCGAAAAATCGGTGGAGGCGCTGCGGCGCAGCCCCTTCGTGCTGGTGGCGACGAACGCCGATTGCCCGAACCAGCTGGCGCAGCTCAAGGAACTGCTGAAGACGCGCCAGGAAACGATCCGCACCGGGCGCGCGCGCAAGCCTTAGCCGGGCCGCGCGGCGCGACTGCCCCAGCGCAATCCGAAAGTCGCGCTCAGCGCCCGGCGAACTGGGCGAAGCACGCGCCCAGCCTTTCCATCCAGAGCGCCTTGGTTGGCGCATCGACGAAGCTGCCCTCGAAGCTGTTGGCCGCCAGCTGCCACGCATGCTTCGCCGTCAGCCCGGTCGCCGCGAAGGTCTGGATGAAGTTCTCGTTCATGTAGCCGCCGAAGTAGGCCGGGTCGTCCGAGTTCACGGTCGCGACCAGGCCGGCGTCCAGCAGCTGGCCGAGGTTGTGCTGCGCCAGGTCGGGGAACACGCAGAGCTTGAGGTTGGACAGCGGGCAAACGGTCAGCGGGATGCGCTCCTGGGCCAGGCGCCGCATCAGCGCCGCATCCTTCGTGCTCTGCACGCCATGGTCGACGCGCTCCACCTTCAGCACATCGAGCGCGCTCCACACGTAGGCCGGCGGGCCCTCCTCGCCGGCATGGGCGACGAGGTGGAAACCCAGCTCGCGGCAGCGCGCGAACACGCGGGCGAATTTCTCGGGCGGATGGCCGAGCTCGCTGGAATCGAGGCCGACCCCGATGAACTTGTCCCTGAACGGCAGCGCCTGCTCCAGCGTCGCGAAGGCATCTTCCTCGCTCAGATGGCGCAGGAAGCACAGGATGAGCGCGGCGCTCACGCCCAGCTTTGCCTCGGCATCGCCGCAGGCGCGGTGCAGGCCGTCGATCACTGTCTGCATCGCCACGCCACGCGCGGTGTGGGTCTGCGGGTCGAAGAACATCTCGGTGCGGACCACGTTGTCGGCGGCCGCGCGCTCCAGGTAGGCCCAGGCCATGTCGTAGAAGTCCTGCTCCTTCAGCAGCACGCTGGCGCCCGCGTAGTAGATGTCCAGAAAGCTCTGCAGATTGGTGAAGGCGTAGGCGCGGCGCAGTTCCTCCACGCTGGCGTAGGGGATGGCCACGCCATTGCGCTGCGCCAGCGCAAAGATCAGCTCGGGCTCCAGCGAGCCCTCGATGTGCATGTGCAGCTCGGCCTTGGGCATGGCGCGCAACAGCGCGGGCAGGCGGTCGGCGGGGATGTCGTGGGTGAAGGGATGGAGATCGGTCATGGGGCGGTCAAGAGCTCTGTTCGCGCACAGCATAAGCGCAGCCGAGTCGCCCGGCGATGCCCGCCACGCGCAGGTCTCGCGGCAGCATCGCGCCAAAAAGAAAAAGGGTTGCGCGAGGCAACCCTTCCCGGCGGAATCCGGACGGCCTACTTCTTGTCGCCGCCCGGCACCTTGCCTTCCACGCCCTTGACGTAGAAGTTCACGCCCGAGAGGAACTTGTCGTCGGCGACCGCGTCCTTGGCCACCAGCTCCTTGCCGTCCTGGCCGACGATCGGGCCCTTCCAGATCGAGAAGCTGCCGTCCTTCAGGCCCTTCTTGACTTCCTCGATCTTGGCCTTGGCTTCGGCCGGCACATCTTCGGCGATGGAGACGATGTCGATCGCGCCTTCCTTCACGCCCCACCAGGTCTGGCCGGTGGTCCACTTGCCGTCCAGCACGTCCTGCACGGCCTTGGTGTAGTACGGTGTCCAGTTGATCACGGCCGAAGCCAGGTGCGCCTTGGGACCGTAGGCGGTCATGTCCGAGTCCCAGCCGAAGGCGCGCTTGCCTTTTTCCTGGGCGGTCTTGAGCACGGCCGGCGAGTCGGTGTTCTGGAACAGCACGTCGGCGCCGCCGTTGATCAGCGCGGTGGCGGCCTCGGTCTCCTTCGGCGGACTGAACCACTCGTTGACCCACACCACCTTGGTCGTGATCTTGGGGTTGACCGACTGTGCGCCCAGCGTGAAGGAGTTGATGTTGCGCAGCACCTCGGGGATCGGCACCGAGCCGACCACGCCCAGCGTGTTGCTCTTGGTCATCGAGCCCGCGATGACGCCGGCCATGTAGGCACCTTCGTAGGTGCGGCTGTCGTAGGTGCGCATGTTCTCGGCCGTCTTGTAGCCGGTGGCGTGCTCGAACTTCACGTCCTTGTTGTCGTTCGCCACCTTGAGCATCGGCTCCATGTAGCCGAAGGTCGTGCCGAAGATCAGCTTGTTGCCCTGCCCCACCATGTCGCGGAACACCCGCTCGGCATCGGCCGACTCCGGCACGCTCTCGACGAAGGTGGTCTTGATCTTGCCGCCGAATTCCTTCTCGATCGCCTTGCGTGCGTTGTCGTGCGCGAAGGACCAGCCCCCATCGCCCACCGGGCCCACATAGGCGAACGCCACGTTCAACGGCGCGGCCGGCGCGGGCGCCGCGGCCGTCGGGGCCGGCGCCGGGGCGGCGGGTGCCGGGGCCGGGGCTTCTTCCTTCTTGCCGCAGCCGATCAGGGCGGCCGAGGCGACCGCGGACAGGGCAGCCAGCTTGAGCAGGGAACGCTTGTTCAGATCATTCATTGTGAGAAAACCTCGAAGGACAGTTGGCGAAACAATTGTGGACGCGATTATGAGCCGGGGTAGAAGGGTTTCCCGATGGAGGCCGGCATGTTGATGCGGATGAATGCCGGGTTGCGCGAGATCAGCGCCAGCACCACGATCGGCGCGATGTACTGCAGCATGCTGAGGAACTGGCTGGGCACGTTCACCCCCGTGCTCTGCAGGTGGAAGCCCAGCATCGAAACCCCGCCGAACAGGTAGGCGCCCAGGAGCACCCGCACCGGCCGCCAGGTCGCGAAGGTGGTGAGCGCCAGCGCGATCCAGCCGCGGCCGGCGACCATGCCCTCGACCCACAGCGGCGTGTAGACGGTCGAGAGGTACGCGCCCGCCAGCCCGCACAGCGCCCCGCCCGCGATCACCGCCATGAAGCGGATGCGCCGCACCGGATAGCCCAGCGCGTGCGAGGACTCCGGCGACTCGCCCACCGAGCGCAGCACCAGCCCGGCGCGGGTGCGGTAGAGGAACCAGACCAGCCCGATGGTCAGCAGCACCGCGAAATACACCATCGGATGGTGGCGGAACAGGGCCGGCCCGAGGAGCGGAATGTCGCCCAGCACCGGCAGCGCGTAATTGGTGCTCTCGGGCAGCTTGGCCTGCACGAAGTTGATGCCGGCGAAGGCCGAGAAGCCGACGCCGAAGAGGCTCAGCGCCAGGCCGGTCGCGTACTGGTTGGTGTTGAGCCAGATCACGAGCACGCCGAAGAAGGCCGCCAGCAGCGCGCCGGCCGCCATGCCCGCCGCGAAGCCGAGCCAGGTGTTGTGCGTGGTCACCACGGTGGCGAAGCCGGCAATGGCCGCGCACAGCATCATGCCTTCGGCGCCAAGGTTGACGATGCCGGCCTTTTCGTTGATCAGCAGGCCCAGCGCCGCGATCGCGAGCACGGTGCCGGCGCTGAGCATGGAGCCGAGGAGGAGTGCGTAGGATTCCATCAGATGACTCCTTCCTGGACCTGGGCGGTGACCGGCGCGGTCAGCGGCGTGCTCGCCTGCAGCGACGAGGTGCCCGCGGGCACGGCCGCAGGCTTGGGCGCCGCCTTGCGCCGGATGCGGTAGGCGATCAGGGTGTCGCAGGCCAGCAGCGTGAACAGCAGCAGCCCCTGGAACACGCCGGTCAGCGATTTGGGCAGCCCCAGGCGCGACTGCGCCAGCTCGCCGCCGATGTAAAACATGCTCATGAGGATGGCCGAGAAGATCATGCCCACCGGGTGCAGCCGGCCGACGAAGGCCACGATGATGGCCGCGAAGCCGTAGCCGGCCGGCACGTAGGGCGTGAGCTGGCCGATGGGGCCCGCCACCTCCAGCGCGCCCGCCAGCCCGGCCGCGCCGCCCGAGGTGAGCAGCGCGATCCAGATCGCGCGCCTGGCCGAGAAGCCCGCATAGCGCGCCGCCGCCGGCGCCAGCCCGCCGACCTGCTGCGCGAAGCCGGCCCGCGTGCGGAAGAGGAACACCCAGAGCGCAGCCGCGCCCGCGAGCGCGAGGACCAGCCCGATGCTCACGCGCGAGCCCTTCATGAGCCGCGGGATCTGCGTCACCGCCTCGAAGGTCTTGGTCTGCGGGAAGTTGTAGCCCAGCGGGTCCTTCCAGGGGCCGTAGACCATGTAGCCCAGCAGCAGCGTCGCCACGTAGACCAGCATCAGGCTCACGAGGATCTCGCTGGCGTTGAACTTGTCGCGCAGGAAGGCCACGATGCCGGCCCACACCATTCCGCCGAGGATGCCGGCCGCGAGGATCGCGGCGACGATCCAGGAGCCGGTGGTCTTGTCGGCCATCAGGGCCACGCCGCCGGCCGCGATGGCACCGAACACGAACTGCCCCTCGGCCCCAATGTTCCACACGTTGGAGCGGAAACACACCGCCAGCCCGAGCGCGATGATGAGCAGCGGCGTGGCCTTGACCATCAGCTCGCCCAGCGCATAGCCGCTCTTGATCGGCTCCCAGAAGAAGACCAGCAAGCCCTTGACCGGGTCCTTGCCGAGCAGGGAGAACAGCACCATGCCGATCAGCACGGTGACGGCCAGGGCCAGGATCGGCGAGCCGTAGCTCCAGAAGCGCGAGAGCTGCGGACGGGGTTCGAGCTTAAGCATGGGCCACCTCCTCTTTCTTCGCCGCGGCGGGCTGGGCGCCCCACAAACCGCTCATCCACTCGCCGATCTGCGGTACCGTGGCTGCGGCCCGATCGATGGAGGGTGACATGCGGCCCTTGGCGATCACGTGCAGCCGGTCGCTGATCTCGAACAGCTCGTCGAGCTCCTCGCTCACCACCAGCACCGCGCAGCCGGCGTCGCGCAAGGCCAGGATTTCGCCGCGGATCAGCGCCGCGGCGCCCACGTCCACGCCCCAGGTGGGCTGCGAGACGACGAAGATCTTGGGGTCTGCGTCGATCTCGCGCCCGACGATGAACTTCTGCAGGTTGCCGCCCGAGAGCGAGCGCGCCGCCGCACCCGGCCCGCCGGCCTTGACCTTGAAGCGCTCGATGATGCGGCCCGCATGCTGCTGCAGCGCGCCGGTGCGGATCCAGCCACCCTGGCCCACCGCGTTGCTGCGCGTCAGCAGCATGTTGTGCGCCAGGCTCAGCGTCGGCACCGCGCCGCGGCCCAGCCGCTCTTCGGGCACGAAATGCAGCCCCAGCGCGCGCCGCCGGCGTGGCCGGAAATGCGCGGCCGGCTGGCCGAAGACCTCGATCATCCCGGCCTCGGCGCGGGTGTCTTCGCCGGACAGCGCGTACAGCAGTTCCTTCTGGCCGTTGCCCGAGACGCCCGCGATGCCCACCACCTCGCCGGAGCGCACCTCGAGCGAGACGCCGTCGAGGTCGACGCCGAACTGGTCCTCGCGCGCCAGTGTCAGGCCCTTGACGCGCAGAGCCACGGCGCCTGCATGCACCGGCCGGTGCTGCAAGGGCGGTGGTTCCGCGCCGATCATCAGGCGTGACAGCGATTCGTTGCTCTCGTTCTGCGGATTGCACACGCCGGTCACCTTGCCGCCGCGCAGCACGGTGCAGGCGGTGCAGAGCTCGCGGATCTCGTGCAGCTTGTGGCTGATGTAGAGGATGCTGCAGCCCTCGGCCGCCAGCTTCTTGAGCACCACGAAGAGCTTGGTCACGGCCTGGGGCGTCAGCACCGAAGTGGGCTCGTCGAGGATCAGCAGCTGGGGGTCGGTCAGCAGCGCGCGGATGATCTCCACCCGCTGCATCTCGCCCACCGAGAGGGTGTGCACCGGGCGCGCGGGGTCGATGTCCAGCCCGTACTCGCCGGCCTTGGCCGAGATGCGCCGCGTGACCTCGGCCAGCGTGAGGCTCTTCTCGAGCCCTAGCCAGACGTTCTCGGCCACGGTCAGGGTGTCGAACAGGCTGAAGTGCTGGAACACCATGCTGATGCCCAGCGCCCTCGCCTCCTGCGGGTTGCGCACGTTGACCGGCTGGCCGTTGAAGCTCACGCTGCCCTCGTCGGGCTTGACCGAGCCGTAGATGATCTTCATCAGCGTGGACTTGCCGGCACCGTTTTCGCCGAGCACGGCGTGGGTTTCGCCGGGCGCCACCGTGAGCGAGACATCGCTGTTGGCGACCACCGAGGGGTAGCGCTTGGTGATGTTCGATAGCTGGAGTCTGTGGATTGTCATGCCTGTGCCTGGCCTGTGGGTTACCGAATCGCCCTGAACCGCCCCCCATGGGCGATCGCATTATTTTCTGTCGTCAGTGTCCGCCTATGTAGATGAACTTGAAGAGGAAAACCCCGCCGATCAGCCACACCATCCAGTGCACCTGCCTGGCGCGGCCGGTGAACAGCTTGAGCACCGCGTAGGTGATGAAGCCGAAAGCCAGGCCGTTGGCGATCGAGTAGGTGAAAGGCATGGCCAGGGCGGTGACCGCGGCCGGGATCACCTCGGTCGTGTCGTCCCAATCGAGCTCGGTGATATCCCTGAGCATCAAGCAGGCCACGAAGAACAGCGCGGGCGCGGTGGCATAGGCAGGCACGGCGCCGGCCAGCGGCGAGATCGCCAGCGCGGCCAGGAACAGCACCGCCACCGTGAGCGCGGTCAGCCCGGTGCGGCCGCCGGCCTGCACCCCGGCCGCGCTCTCGACGTAGGCCGTGGTGCTGGAGGTCCCCAGCAGCGAGCCCGCGAAGATCGCGCCGCTGTCGGCCAGCAGCGACTTGTTGAGCCGGTCCATCTTGCCCGGCACCAGCAGGCCGGCGCGGCGCGCCACGCCCATCAGCGTGCCGGTGGCATCGAACAGCTCGACCAGGAAGAACACCAGGATCACGTTCAGGATGCCGCCCGACAGCGCCGACTTGATGTCCAGCTGCAGGAAGGTGGGCGCGATCGAGGGCGGCGCGGCGAACACGCCGTGGAAGGTGTTGCCGGCAAAGAAGAAGGACAGCACCGTCACCGTGATGATGCCGATCAGGATGGCGCCCGGCACCTTGAGCCGGTCCAGCACCACGATCAGGAAGAAGCCGATGGTCGCCAGCACCGCCTGGGGCGTGTGCAGGTCGCCCAGCGTGACGTAGGTGGCCTTGGAGGGCGCCACGATGCCCGCACTCTTGAGCGCGATGATCGCGAGGAAGAGCCCGATGCCCACCGTGATCGCCAGGCGTATGGACTGCGGGATGCCGCGGATGATCAGCTCGCGCACCCGGAACACCGTGACCAGCAGGAAAAGGCAACCCGAGACGAAGACCGCGCCCAGCGCCGCCTGCCAGGTGAAGCCCATCTGCAGCACCACCACGTAGGCGAAGTAGGCGTTGAGGCCCATGCCCGGCGCCAGCGCGATCGGGTAGTTGGCGTAGAAGGCCATGATCCCCGTGCCGAGCGCCGCGATCAGGCAGGTGGCGACGAACACCGCCTCCTTCGGCATGCCCGCGTCGCCCAGGATCGAAGGGTTGACGAAGATGATGTAGGCCATCGTCAGGAAGGTGGTGAGGCCTGCCACGATCTCGGTTCGCACCGTGGTGTTGTGCTCCCTGAGCTTGAACAGGCGTTCTGTCCAGCCGCTCGTCGGTGCTTGCGTGGGGATGATCGGGGTGTCGTGCCCGGGAATGCCGAGCACCTGTTCGGTACGGTTCATCGCGTTGTCTCCGAGTCTTTTCTCGTTCAAGGCGTTGTGAGATGTCGCGACGCCGGGCGCGAGTCGGGGTGGGCCGTCTATTCGGAGCCGGCCGTGGAAGTTGCGGGCCTCAGCGAGGCCGCTACCGATTTGGTCCGCTCGCGCAGCCAGCGCGCGGAACTGGAGGAATGGGTGCGCTCATGCCACAGCTGGTAGTACATGAGGCGCGGCAGCGCGATCGGGCACGGGAGGATCGTGACCGGCAGCCGGTCGAGGAAGCGCTCGCAGTACTGCCGCCCGGTGGTGAGCACCAGCAGGCTGGAGGCCACCATGTCCGGGATCAGCCCGAAGTGGGCGCAGCGCGCCGTGATGTTGCGCTGCCGGCCCTGCTCGTCGAGCATCTGGTCGATGATGCCGCGCGCGCCCGGGTGCAGCGCCGTGGGCGCCACGTGCTCGGCCGCAAGCCAGCTCTCCAGGTCCCAGCCGCGGCGCACCGCCGGATGGTCGCGATTGACCAGGCAGACGATCTCGTCGCCGAAGAGCCGCGCCATGTGCAGGTCCTCCGGCGGCTTGAGCCAGTTGCCGATCACCAGGTCGACCTGGCCGAGCGAGAGGTGCGCGTGGTAGTCCGATTCGGACGACAGCGCGTGGATCTCGATGCCGCACAGCGGCGCCTGCGCCTTGACCTGGGCCACCAGCATGGGCAGGAAGAGCGGGTCCAGGTAGTCCGAGGCGGCGATGCGGAAGGTGGTCTGCGCGGTCTGCGGATCGAAGCCGCGCGCATCCGAGAACAGCATCTCCGCCGCGCGCAGGATGCTGGCGGCCGGATCGATCATGCGCAGCCCCGCATCCGTGGGCACCATGCCCGAGCCCGAGCGCACCAGCAGCGGATCGCCCGAAAGCTCGCGCAGCCGCTTCAGCGCCGCCGACACCGCCGGCTGGTACATGCCCAGGCGAATGGCGGCGCGCGAGACGCTGCGGTCGGTCAACACGGTATGAAGCACCCGGATGAGATGCAGATCGATCTTGTCCAACAGGGCCTGGTCTCTCATGGGCGCTCGCACGGTAATGAACGATGCGGATCGTTATACCGCCGGCCGTGGGGAACGGACAGCCGAACGCAGAAGGCGCGAAGGTGTCGCAGAGGACGCGGAGGAAGTTCATCGGAAGATTCCCTGAGGTCTTTTCTGACGGGACTGACGGGACGTCCGCTTCCTCACGCTCACTTTGCCTGGACGGCCGTCACCGCGCGCAGGATGGACTCGCTCGTGGCCGGCGCCGTCAGCGGCGGGTCGACCCGGTGCTCGCCCACCGCCGACACCGCGTCCCGGATCGCGAAGAAGACCGAGAAGGGCAGCAGCAGCGGCGGTTCGCCCACCGCCTTGCTGCGGTGGATCGAATCCTCGAAGTTCTGGCCCTCGAACAGGCGCACGTTGAAGACCGGCGGGCAGTCGTTGGCCGTCGGGATCTTGTAGGTGCTGGGCGCGTGGGTGGTGAGCAGGCCGGTCTTGGGATGCCACACCAGCTCCTCGGTGGTGAGCCAGCCCATGCCCTGGATGAAGGCGCCCTCGACCTGGCCGATGTCCACGGCCGGGTTCAGCGACTTGCCGGCGTCGTGCAGGATGTCGGCGCGCAGCAGCTTCCATTCGCCGGTCAGCGTGTCCACGATCACCTCGCTCACGGCAGCGCCGTAGGCGTAATAGAAGAAGGGACGGCCCTTCATCGTTTCCTTGTCCCAGCTGAGGCCGGGCGTGGCATAGAAGCCGTCGGACCAGAGCTGCACGCGGTCGAGGTAGGCCTCGCCGACGACGGTGCTGAAGGACAGCAGGCGGCCGTTGACCTCGACCTGGTCATTGGCGAAGCGCACCTCTTCCGCCTTGCCGCCGTGGCGCGCGGCGGCGCAGGCGGCCAGCCGCTCGCGGATCTGGCGTGCCGCGTCCTGCGCCGCCTTGCCGTTGAGGTCGGCGCCGGTCGAGGCCGCGGTGGCCGAGGTGTTGGCCACCTTCTGCGTGTCGGTCGCCGTCACGCGCACGCTCTCGAAGTTCACGCCCAGCTCGTGCGCCACCACCTGCGCCACCTTGGTGTTGAGGCCCTGCCCCATCTCGGTCCCGCCGTGGTTCACGAGGATCGAGCCGTCGGTGTAGACGTGGACCAGCGCCCCCGCCTGGTTGAAATGCCTGACGTTGAAGGAGATGCCGAACTTCAGCGGCGCCAGCGCGATGCCGCGCTTGAGCACCGGGCTGGTCTTGTTGAAGGCCGCGATCTCCTCGCGCCGCGCGCGGTAGGCGCTGGTGCCCTCCAGCTCGGAGACCAGCTCATGGATGATGTTGTCGGAAACGACCTGGCCGTAGGGCGTGACGTTGCGCTCGCCCTTGCCGTAGAAGTTGACGCGCCGCACGTCCAGCGGATCGCGCCCCAGTTCGCGCGCCACGCTGTCGAGGATGTTCTCGATCGCGATCGCGCCCTGCGGGCCGCCGAAGCCGCGGAAGGCGGTGTTGCTCTGCGTGTTGGTGCGGCCCGAGTAGCCGTGCATCGCCACGTCGGGCAGCCAGTAGGCGTTGTCGAAGTGGCACAGTGCCCGCGTCATCACCGGGCCCGACAGATCGGCCGAATGGCCGGCGCGCGAGACCATGCTGATCTCGGCGCCGAGGATGCGGCCCTCGTCGTCGTAGCCCACCTCGTACGCGTACCAGAAGCAATGGCGTCGACCGGTGATCAGGAAGTCGTCGTCGCGGTCCAGCCGCAGCTTGACCGGGCGCTTCAGCTTGTTGGCCGCCACCGCGGCCACGCAGGCGAAGAGCGCAGACTGCGACTCCTTGCCGCCGAAGCCGCCGCCCATGCGCCGGCACTCGACCTGCACCTGGTTGGCATGCAGGTGCAGCGCGTGCGCGACCAGGTGCTGCATCTCGCTCGGGTGCTGGGTCGAGCAGTGCACGTGCATCGCACCGCCCTCCTTCGGGATCGCGTAGCTGATCTGCCCTTCGAGGTAGAACTGCTCCTGCCCGCCGACGTCGAACGTGGCCTTGAGCCGGTGCGGCGCCCTGGCGATCGCGGCCTGCGCACCGCCCTCGCTGGTGCTGCGCACCAGGTGCATCGGCGGCAGCACGTACTGGCCCTTTTCGTGCGCCTGCTGCGGCGTGATCACCGGGGGCTGCGCCTCGATGTCCAGCGCCTCCCTGGCACCGGCGGCGGCGCGGCGTGCGGCATCGCGCGTTTCGGCGATCACCGCGAACACCGGCTGGCCCAGGTAGCGGATGTCGCCGCTGCAGAGGATCGGGTCGTCGTGAACGATCGAGCCGCAGTCGTTGCTGCCCGGGATGTCCGCCGCGGTGAGCACTGCCACCACGCCGGGCATGGCGCAGATCGCCTCGAGCTTCATGTTCTTGAGGCGGCCGTTCGCCACCGGCGACAGGCCCAGCGCGCAGTGCAACGTGCCCGCCAGCTCGGGAATGTCATCGATGTAGGTGGCCTCGCCGGCCACGTGCAGTTGCGCCGACTCGTGCGGCCGGCTGATGCCCACGCGCGCGCCGCCGTCGTGCGCCTTGGCTTCGGCGCGGGCATCGATGCGCGCGGCGGTGTTCTTCAGGTAGTCGGCGAAGGCTTCGGCCGACTGCAGCAGTGCGGGGTCGAGGGGCTTGTTCATGTTCAGACTCCTTCGGCAGTTGCGACGGCGTGAGGCATGACGCTCCACACGCTGGTGGCTTCCACCGGCAATGGGTCCTTGGCGCGCGTTTCCAGCCACAGGCGCTGCAGCAGGTTCTGCGCCACCAGCAGGCGGTAGTCGGCGCTGGCGCGCATGTCGCTCAGGGGCTTGAAGTCCTGCGCGAGCGCCGCCTTGGCGGCATTGACGCTGGCCTGCGTCCAGGGCTTGCCCACGAGCGCGGCCTCGGCCCGCGCGGCGCGCTTGACGATCGCGGCCATGCCGCCGTAGGCCAGTCGCACTTCCTTCACGATCTCGCCATCGAGTTCCACCGCGAAGCCGCCGCACAGGGCCGAGATGTCGCAGTCGAAGCGCTTGCTGATCTTGTAGGCGCGCACCTGGCGCTTCATCGCGGCCAGCGGCAGCCACAGGCCCTGCACGAACTCGCCGGGCTCCAGCTCGTTCTTCATGTAGTCGACGTAGAAATCGGGCAGCGGCATGCGGCGCACGCGCTCGCCGCGGCGCAGCTCGATCTCGGCGTCCAGCGACATCAGCACCGGCGGCGAGTCGCCGATGGGCGAGCCGTTGGCCACGTTGCCGCCCATGGTGCCGGCGTTGCGGATCGGCGGCGAGGCGAAGCGCAGCCAGACGTCGGTGAGGCTGGGCACGCGCGCGGCCAGGGCGCGGAAGGCGTTCTCGAGCGAGGCGCCGGCGCCGATGTAGAGGGCATCGCCGCGCTCCTCCACCACTTTCATCCCGGCCACGTCGCCGACGTAGATGATGTCGCCCAGGTCGCGGAACTGCTTGTTGACCCACAGGCCCACGTCGGTGGAGCCGGACAGCAGCTGCGCCGCCGGCTTGGCCTCGCGCAGCGCGGCGAGCTGTTCGAGCGTGGTGGGGGCATGGAAATGGTCCATGCGCTGGCCCAGCGGCGCGGCGTATTCGAAGCCGATGTCGTGCTTCAGGCTTTGCAGCGCGGCCACCACTGGCTCGGTGTCCAGCCGCACCGAGGGCAGGTCGAACATGCGCTGGCCGGCATCGAGGATGGGGCGGTAGCCGGTGCAGCGGCACAGGTTGCCCGAGAGATCGTCGGCCAGTTGCTGGCGCGTGGGCTGCGTGCCCGCGTTGCAGTGGTGCTCGTAGGTGGACCACAGCGACATCACGAAGCCGGGAGTGCAGAAGCCGCACTGCGAGCCATGGCAGTCGACCATGGCCTGCTGCACCGGGTGCAGCTGCACCGTCGTCTGCTTGTCGCGCGGCGCCCGGTCGCGCTGGCGGGTGCACTGGGCCTTGAGGTCCTCGACCGTGAACAGCGCCTTGCCATGCAGCGTCGGCATGAATTGGATGCAGGCGTTGACGGTCGAAAGGCGCAGGCCGCCCACCGCCTCCTTCTCGCCCGCCTCGGCCAACTCGCCGATCACGACCGTGCAGGCGCCGCAGTCGCCCTCGTTGCAGCCTTCCTTGGTGCCGGTGCAGCGGGCGTCCTCGCGCAGCCAGTCGAGCACCGAGCGGGTGGGATGGATGCCGCTCACGTCGACAATCCGGCCGCGGTGGAAGAAGCGGATGGGTTGGGTGCTGTCGGTCATGCTGGTGTTCATGCGCTGGGAGGCGGTCTTCGTGGCGGATCAAAAATCGTGCCTGCGAAGGTATTCCTTTGCGAGGCCGTACGCATACGGGCATGCCCATACGGCCTATGTGGGGCTTGCTATATGACGCCCGGGAAAACCCTCAGTTATGTTTGGGGCGCTGCAGGCCGCACACTGGGCGTGCCCGACTGAATCCAGCATGATCCCGAGCACGCAACAAATCAACTTCCAGGTCGGCGACCATGGCACCGTCTCCGGATTGGTGCAGTCGCCGCCCGACCCCTTCGCCTGCTACGTCTTCGCCCACGGCGCCGGCGCCGGCATGGGGCATTCCTTCATGGGCGCCGTGTCGGAGGGCCTGGCGGCGCGCGGCATCGCCACCCTGCGCTACCAGTTTCCGTCGATGGAGCTCGGCAAGAAGCGGCCCGATCCGCCGCCCGTGGCCCATGCCGCCGTGCGCGCGGCGGTGGCGCAGGCGGTCCAGCGATTCGGGGCGCTGCCGCTCTTCGCGGGCGGCAAGTCCTTCGGCGGACGGATGACTTCGCAGGCCCAGGCGCTCGACCCGCTGCCGGGCGTGAAGGGCCTGGTCTTCGTCGGCTTTCCACTGCATCCGGCGGGAACGCCTTCGACCGTGCGTGCCGAGCACCTGGCCGAGGTGCGCGTGCCGATGCTGTTCGTGCAGGGCACACGCGACGAGCTGGCGGACCTGGCCAGCATCCGGAACGTGGTCTCGAAGCTCGGGGCTTCCGCCACGCTGATGGAGATCGCCGAGGCCGACCACGCCTTCCATGTGCTGCGCCGGTCAGGGCGCAGCGATGAGGAGGTCCTCGCGGAAATCCTCGACGGCATGACGGCGTGGATGCGGGGATAGGACCATTCCCGCCGATATCGGCGAGGTGTTTTTTTGCCCAGCCTGCAGGGGATCGTCGACCAACCCTTTGGCTTAGAGCGCAGGCAATTGTCCAGCGCGCCACGCGGCGCCCATGGCGTCGCTGTAGGCAATGGTTTGCTGGCGCTGCGTGCCGAGCAGGTCACTGCCCAAGGTCATCACATCACCCTCCTTCAGGAACACAGGCGGTTTCTGGCCGAGGCCGACACCCGGCGGCGTACCGGTTGGAATCACGTCACCGGGCCGAAGCGCCATGAAGCGGCTGAGGTAAGACACGATGGTTGCAACGCCGAAAATCTGAGTGCGGGTGTTGCCGGTCTGTCGGCGAGTTCCGTTCACGTCGAGCCAGAGGTCGATATTCTGCGGGTCCGGCACTTCGTCGGCCGTCAGGAGCCAGGGTCCTATCGGCGCATAGCCAAGGTAGCTTTTGCCTTTGGTCCACTGGCCTTCCATTTCGATCTGCCAGGCACGCTCCGACACATCGTTGCAAAGGCAGTAGCCGGCCACGTATTGCAGCGCTTCTGCTTCGCTGACATGCCAGGCCGGACGACCGATCACGATCGCGAGTTCGACTTCCCAGTCAAGCTTGCCTGAGCCAGGTGCGACGACGACCGGGTCGTTGGGCCCAGCCAGCGCACTGGTGTGCTTGTTGAAGACAATCGGCTGTGTGGGAATCGGCGTGTTGGTTTCTGCGGCATGGTCGGAATAGTTGAGGCCGATGCAAACCACGTTCGGAACCTGGCCTACGCAGGGGCCGAGCCGTGTATCGGCGGGCATGGCGGGCAAGCTCGACGTATCGAGGGCGCGCAGCCTTGCAAGGCTCTCGGGTGACAGTGTCGGCCCGTGAATGTCGCTCACGACGGAAGACAAATCGCGCAAGGTGCCTTGTGTATCGACGAGGCCGGGTTTTTCAGAGCCACGGGGGCCGAATCGAACGAGACGCATGGGCAATCCTTTTGGCTCTTAAAAAAAACGAATTCAGGTGTGAGGCCGCGTCAATCAAAGCTGCTCGAGCGTCAGCGCAAGCTCGCCGAAGCTGCCATAGCGAAGCACGGCGGGACGTTCGAACGGCAGCTCGATCGCACCCGCAAACGAGCCGGTGATGACGGCCTGCCCCACCTCCAGACCCATGCCCTGGCTGCGCAGAAACTCGGCAAGCCAGTAGAGGGGCAAGCGCGGGTCGCCATTGGGGTGGCTTGCCGGAAATGTGAGGTCGTCATGGCCCTGTACCGAGAGTGCAATCTCGAAGGGACCTGGAAATGGCTCCTGCGCAAGGTCTACGTCGACAGTCGGCCCCAGCACCACGCTTTGGTGCCACAGGCTGTCGGCCATCAGTTCAGGGCCACTGGCGTCTGCAGGTTCGTCATAGCGACAACCGAGCACCTCGACGGCCAGCCGCACGCTGCCGATGGCGGCGTCGACATCGGCGCGCGTGTAGGGGGTGGCTCTCGGCGGCAAGCTTTGCTTGAGCTCGAATGCCAGTTCGGGTTCGATGCGTGCTGCGCCTGTCGGTCCGGCAGGCGCGGCAGCCGTGCCGCCCGAGGGCCTTGCATCATGCAGCGCGGCGGCGACCCAGCGGTCGCCCGGGGGCAACCCGCATTTCCAGCCGATGGCGGGTCTGCCGCGCAGTTCGCTGATTCGCCGTTGGATGCGCCAACCGTCTTCCGGCGTGGCAGGGCGCAAGCCGGCTTCCAACCTTGCACCGAAGCGACCCGACGACTGAAGTGCGTGCAGGTAGCGCGCGGCGGCCTCGATGGCGTTCGGCTCCATGGGGGTCATGCGGCCAGCCTCACGCAGGCTGCCGCTTTGTCAGCGCGGCGCAGCACACCTCGGCTGAAAAAGCTTTCGTTGATCTCGTCGCAAGTCGAAGAAGCGCCGGTCGCGCTCTTGACGCTGTCGATCTGGATACCGTTCATTTGCCTGTTTCCTTGTGTCGACTGAGATTGCCTGTCTGGCCCGTAAACCTCATTCAGCGCTTGTCGCCGGGCCGGCACCTCGTCTTTGCCTCGCCGGATCAGTGCAACGGCTCGAGCCGTTCGCCGGAGTCCGCGCGGAAAAGATGAACATGCGCACTGTCCGCACCCAGGCGCACCTGGTCGCCGGGGCGCACACCGACCCTTTCGCGCAACACGCAGGTGAGCTTGGTGCCGCCCGCATCGACGATGAGGTGCGTCTCCGAGCCGGTGGACTCCACCACCAGCACGCGCGCCTGCACGCCCTCGGCGTCCAGCCGCAGGTGCTCGGGCCGCACGCCCAGCGTGAGGGCCTGCCCGCTTGCGGCCGGCACGCCGGGCACGGTCCAGTGGTTGCCCGCGTTGTCCACAACGCCCTTGCCGTTCACCTTGACGGGCAGCAGGTTCATCGACGGCGAGCCGATGAAGGCCGCCACGAAGACGTTTCGCGGCCGATCGAACAGGTCGAGCGGCGTGCCGACCTGTTCCACGATGCCATCGTGCATGGCCACGATCTTGTCTGCCATCGTCATGGCCTCGATCTGGTCGTGCGTGACGTAGACCGTGGTGGCCTTCAGGCGCTGGTGCAGCTCACGAATCTCAGCGCGCATGGCCACCCGCAGCTTGGCGTCCAGGTTGGACAGCGGCTCGTCGAACAGGAAGACCTGCGGGTCGCGCACGATGGCTCGGCCCATGGCGACGCGCTGGCGCTGGCCGCCGGAGAGTTGCTTGGGCAGCCGCGTGAGCAGCGGCTCCAGCCCCAGGATCTTGGCGGCCCGGGCCACGCGCTCTTCGATCTCCTGCTGCGGCGCATGGCGCAGCTTCAGCGAGAACGCGAGGTTGTCCGCCACCGTGAGATGCGGGTACAGCGCATAGTTCTGAAACACCATGGCGATGTCGCGATCCTTGGGCAGCAGGCCGTTCACACGGCGCCCGCCGATGCGGATCTCGCCGGCGTCGATGCCTTCCAGGCCCGCGACCATGCGCAACAGCGTGGACTTGCCGCAGCCCGACGGGCCGACCAGTACGACGAATTCGCCGTCGCGGATGTCGATGCTCACGCCGCGGATGATCTGCGTGCTGCCGAAGGACTTGGCGACGTCCTGGATCTCAACTGTGGCCATCTTGGTGTCTCCTCATTCAAAAAGCGACGCTGTTGTCGCGCAAAACCGCCGCGTGCCGCTGCGCGCACTTTCGGGCCGAAGGGGGTTGTGATCACTCATCCCGCTTGCCAGGCGGTTTTCAGCCGCGTGTATTCATGCAGATAGCGACCCACGGCAGCGTCACGCAGTTCTGCGGACTGTCGCAATAGCGCAAGCGCCGCGTCAAAGGCGCCGGGGTCACAGGCTTCCAGCAATAGCACCCAGCGAGCGGGGGCCTGCAGGTCCTTGCGGTCCTTGCTTTCGGCGGTGCGCTGGCCCGACATGCCGACGTCCGAGCCCAGCAGGTGCGCACCGCTGATGCGCGGCAGCCGCGCTGCAGCTTCCAGCGCCGAGCTGAGACGCGGCACCACATCGCGCACCATGTCGTCTGCGATGTCGAAGCGCACGGTCAGCATCGCGCCACCCGAGCCCACACCGTGGCTGGCGACCACGCGCGTGAGTGATCGCGTGGTCGTGCGGAAATGTGCGGTGGTCGCACGCGTCCACTCCGTAGGCTCGTTCAAGCGCGACAGATAGTCGCTGCCCTGGATGACCTGGAAGCTCGTGGTTTCATACAGGGTGAAGAACTCCGGCTGCGTTGCTGCATCGGCAGCGCGATAGCGGCGCCCCCGCACAAAGCCGGGAATACCCACGCGCTCGGGCATGTGCTCGTGCAGATGCCAAGCGTAAAACTCTGCGCGCCCGGCCTCGGCGATGTCGTTCCAGATAGCCACTGCACCTTCACCTGCCAGCATGGTTTTGCTCCTTGAATGTGGTGGGCACGGCCTCGCGCAGGTCGAGCGCGACCTGGCCGAGCCTTTGGAAATACAGCGCAGCCGCTCGTCCGGCCGCGCGCGATGAACGCCTGTGAATGAAAACGACGCCTGGAGCGGCAAACGCGCAGGACACCTCCACGCCGGCGAGCTTCCGATGGGGAAGTCCTTTATCCATTGGAGACTTTCAGCGGCGTCATCCCCATCATGGCCTCCATCACCTTGCGGCTGGGCCACAGGTCGGCGATCTCCGCCGCGGTGGCTTGCACGTCGGGCGCGATGGCGGCGATGCGCTCCGGCGGGAGTCGCGCCACGGGACCGGCCACGCTGACGGTGCCGATGGCGCGGCGGCTTTGCGGATCCACGATGGCGCAGCCCACTGCGCACGTGCCTGGCTCCCCTTCCTCGATGGACGTGCCGTAGCCGCGCTCGCGCGTCCGTGCCAGTTCGGCACGCAGGCTCGCCTCATCGCGCACGATGGGCTTGCCGAAACGGGAAGGCACGACGAACCCGCGCGCCTTGACCAGGGCCACGGCCTGCTCCTCGTCCAGCGTTGCAAGCCAGGCTTTGCCGGTCGATGTGGCGTGCAGTACCACGGGCTGGCCCATGTCGGGGTCGTAACGCAGGCCGGAGAGCGCGCCCTGGGCTTTGGCAATCCAGATCAAAGCATCGTCTTCCACCAGTGCCAGGCGCACCAGTTCGCCGGTGCGTGCGGCCAGCCGATCCAAGGACGGCTGGCAGATTTCCGTGATGCCGGAGGCCGCGAGGAAGCGGAAGCCGATAGCGGCCAGCTTCACTGTCATGCGGTAGCGCTGGCTGTACTCGTCCTGCATCGCCAGCCCTCGTCTCACGAGGACGGACAGCAGCCGGTGCACGGCACTCTTGGGCAGGTCCAGCCGCCGCGATACATCGCTGATCGGCAGGCCTTGGGGGTGATCGGCCAGCAACGTGAGGATGTCCAGCACGCGCTCGATCATGTCGCCAGTGGCCACGAATATCTCCGTTGTTTTAGAACATCGTTCCAATGTAGCGGCACCACTCCTCGGAGAACCAGGGGATTTCCCGCATGGGCGGCCGAGTTTTGACGACTATATTGGAACGGTGTTCTATCTTAGGTCGCCTTCATGAATGCCATTCCCTCTGCGGCGATTGCCCCTGCGGTTCAGGCCGATCCCCGGCCGCCGGGCTTCTGGACACGCTTCGCCTGGTTCGCGCCGGCGGTCGTCGTCCTGCTGGCCGTCACGCTCTACCCCACGGCGGTGGTGCTGTGGCTGAGCGTCCACCGCACGCGCCTCTATGAAGTGGTGGAAGGCGTGGGCCTTGCGAACTATGTCTCGGTGATCACTTCTCCGGCCTTCCTCGAACTCAGCCTCAACTCCCTGCTGTACGTGTTCGGCGCGCTGGCAGTGGTGCTGCCTCTGGGGCTGGCCAGCGCCCTTGCACTGCAGAACATTGCGCGCGGCGCCGCCTATGTGCGCACCCTGCTGTTGCTGCCATGGACGCTGTCCATGGGCGTGGTGGGCTGCTTCTGGCTGTGGCTGCTCAATCCCTCGTACGGGCCCATGAGCTATCTGATGCGGTCCCTGGGCATGGAGCCCGGCCTGATGCTGGGCGATCCTTCGCTGGCGCTCGTTCTCGTCATCCTGGTCACCGCGTGGTGGTCCTTCCCCTACGTGATGGTGATGATGAGCGCCTCGCTGCAAAGCATCCCGGCGGAACTGTACGAGGCGATCGACATCGACGGGGGTGGCCTGCGCGCGCGCCTGCGCCACGCGGTGTGGCCGCATATCGCGCCCACGCTGGGCAGCACCGCGCTGGCGCTGGGCATCCTCTATCTCACGCTCATCACGCTGATCCTGGTGCTCACCGGCGGCGGGCCGCTGGGCTCGACCGCCACCTGGAGTTTCGAGGTGTTCTCCAGCGCTTTCCGCTCCGTGGACCTGTCGCCCTCGTCGGTCATCTCAGTCGTGGTGCTGGTGGTCAACCTCTTCCTTGGCTACCTCTACACGCGGCTCACCGGCCGCGTCTCGGGCTGAACACCATGCATATCCGCCGTTCCGAAAAAATGCTGTCCTGGGCCGTGCTGTCGGCCCTGGTACTGGTCGTGCTGATCCCGTTGTCCTGGGCGGTGTTCACCTCGCTCAAGAGCGAGGCCAATGTCATGGCCTACCCGCCTACCTTCTTGCCGACCGAGCCGAGCCTCTCCGCGTACAAGGCAGTGTTCCGGAACGAGACCTTCGGGACCGACCTGTTCAACTCGGTGCTGTACGCGGTCGGCGCGGTCGCGCTCGCGGTACTGCTGTCCGCGCCCGCCGGCTACGCGGCTTCACGCTTCGAGTTCCGCGGCAAGCGCACCGTGATGCTGCTGATCCTGTCCACGTCCATGATCCCTGGCGTTGCCCTGCTGGTGCCGACCTACTTCCTGTTGGACGCGCTGGGCCTCTTGAACAATGCCGCCGTCATCATCGTGGTGCAAGCCGCGCGCCTGGTGCCGCAGACGGTCTGGTTCATGCAGAACTTCGTGGACGCCGTGCCGCGCGAGTTGGACGAGGCCACCCAGGTGGACGGCGCCAATCACTGGCAAACCTTCACCAAGGTCATCCTGCCGCTGGTGCGGCCCGGGATCGCCGCAAGCGCCGTCATCGGCATGGTCACGACCTGGAACGACTACATCACCGTGGCCGCGTTCGCGCCCGAGGTCGCGCACCGGACGCTGCAAGTGGCCCTGGTCAACCAGGTGTTCGACAGCATCGGCATCACCTGGTCGTACGTCATGGCCTACGCCGTGGTGTCCTCCCTTCCCATCGTCGCCATCTTCGTGCTCGCGCAGCGATGGTTCATCAGCGGCCTGACCGCCGGCGCCGTCAAAGGCTAGTCCACCACATGCGCACTTAAACCAGGAGACAAACACATGAACGAGCAGAAACCAGCAAGCATGAACGAACAGAAACTCGCGCCCCGTACGAGCCGGCGCATCTTCCTGGGTGGCATGGCTGCCATGCTGGGCGCACCCGCGGGCCAAGCCTTCGCGCAGACCACCGAGACCATCGCCTACGACACCTTTCTCGACCCGGCCAACACCAAAGACCCGCGCGCGGCGGCGCAGACGCAGATGATCGCGGCTTTCGAGGCCAGCCAGCCGCGTGTGAAGGTACGTGTGGTGGTGGACCCCGCCGGGCAAAACGGCGTACGCGCGGCGCGCGCCAAGTCGGACAGTCCCGACGTGATCCGCGTGAACAACTTTCAGATGCCCGAGTTCGTGTCCACCGGCTCGGTGCTGGCCATCGACGAGCTGATCGCGCGAGACAAGGTGGATACCACGGACTGGCTGATCAGCCTGGACCAGACGCGCGTCAACGGCAAGATCTGGGGCCTGCAGCAGGACTATCGCATCCCGATCTACGTTTACCGCAAGAGCAAGTTCGACGAGGCGAAGATTGCCACGCCGCCGCGCACTTACGCCGAGGTCAGCGCGCTCGGCCCGCTGCTGACCAGGCAGAACCAGATGGCCTACGGTGTCCCACTCGGCCTGAGCGGCGGGATCGGTGGCGCGCAGGCATTCATGGAGTTCATCCTGAGCTCCATCGTGGCGGGCAACAGCGATCCCTTCTTCGCGCCCAACGGCCGCGAGATCGGCTTCAGCGAGAAGCGGCTGCTGCTGGCCGCCAGCATCGTCAAGGACCTGTTCCAGAAGAAGGCCGCGACACCCGTGAGCCTGCAGTTCGCTTACAACGAACTGCAGGATGGGATGCGCGCGGGCACGGTCGCCTCCGCCACCTTCGGCCTGTACCGCTACCGAGGTCTGAAGGCCGCCGTGGCCGACGACCTGGCCTGGGCACCGGCCCCTTCGGTGGAGCCTGACGACAAGCACGCGGTGTACGGCTTCCAGATGTGCATCAACAGCCATTCGCCGCGCCAGGGCGGCGCGTGGGAGTTCGTCAAGTTCATGGCCAGCCCGGCCGCTCAGGCGATCGCTGCGCGAGGGGGCGAAGTGGTGGCCCGCGCCAGCGCCTACAAGGACGCCTACTTCAAGACGCCGGAAGCCGAGGATCAGCTGGGCTGGAAGGCGCTGGTGGAAAAACGCGGCCGCATGGTGAACTACTCCATCATCCAGTCGACCTTCAACCAGATCTGCGGCGAAGCCTTCCAGCGCATGATCCTCAAGGACCTGGCACCTGCAGCCGTGGCGCTCGAGGTGAGCACCCGCTACAACGAAGCGCTGGCCAAAGCATGACGCCGCATGTCACGGGAACAACTCGACTCTATGGGTTGGTGGGCGATCCGCTGACGACAGCCAAGTCGCCCGAATTGTTGAACCGGCTCTTTTTGGAACAGCGCGCAGACGCGGTGTGCATTCCATTCGTGGTCAAGGAGGATGACCTGCCCGCATTCGTCACTGGCGCACGAGTGTTGGGGAATCTCTCCGGCGTGCTGGTCACGATGCCCCATAAGCAGCGGATGTTGGCCTTCGTCGACGAGCTGCATCCGACTGCTCGTCAGGTTGGCGCACTCAACGTCATCCGCTGCGATAAGGACGGGCGCTGGGTCGGGGCCATATTCGATGGCCTCGGATGTGTGCTCGGCATGCAGTGGGAAGGCAATGACCCGGCGAACAAGTCAGTTCTTCTCGTCGGCGCCGGAGGTGCAGGCAGAGCGATCGCATTTGCAGTCGCTTCCGCGGGCGCCCGGGCGTTGACCATCTTCGACGTCGACGAGCGCCGCGCCGGCGAACTTGCCAAAGCCGTCACTGCCGCAACCGGTTGCACCACAAATTCCGGTTCGGCCGATCCCCGCGGATTCGAGATCGTCATCAATGCCACGCCACTCGGCATGCACGCGAATGATCCCATGCCCGTGAATCCCGAGCGACTGGATCCCGGCAGCATCGTCGTAGACATCGTCAATGCGCCCGAGCCGACGCCGCTTTGCCGCGCCGCCGATGCACGCGGTTGCCGTACCCAAGGCGGACGCCCGATGCATGAAGGCCAGGCACTGCATGCCCTGCGTTTTCTTGGATTCGATGACAGACCTGACGGCAAGTCGCTGCCAGGCGGAATCGAAACCAAGCAGTTGCCGCCTATCTGAATGAAAGGAAGAGTGCCATGAATAGGCTTTCCAGGGTAGCCGCAGCATCCAGTGCGGCTGGCTGCACGAGGGGAGAACACGCATGAAAGTTGCATTGCTGGAAGCCAGCCACTGGCATGTCCCGCTCTATCTTGATGCGCTCGAGACGCCCGGGATCGAGGTGGTCGCCGTTTCCGATTCGGAGCAAGTGAAAGGGCAAGCGATTGCAACGCGATTCGGGAGTACGCTGTACGCGTCGGCCTATGAACTGCTCGAGCGCGAGGAAGTCGATTTTGCATTTGTGTTCGGTCGGCATTCCGAAATGCCGACGCTCGCGGAAGCGGTGATTGCACGGCGAATTCCATTTGCGCTGGAGAAGCCCTGCGGTGTCAACATGTCGCAGGTTACCCGGCTGCGCAAGCTCACCGAGGAGGCCAATCTTTATTGCGCGGTGCCGCTCATCTTTCGCATGAGCGACCTGCTCAATGCGCTTCACGGTGCCGAGGGTCGCATTCCGTCGGACTTCAACTACATGTCCTTCCGGTTCATCGTAGGTCCGCCTGGACGTTACGAAGCGGCAGGCGCAGGCTGGGCACTCGATCCCGCGTTTTCCGGCGGCGGATCCACGATCAATGTCGCTACGCACTTCATTGATCTCTTCAGATTGCTGACCGGCAAGGACGTCACGCGCGTCTCTGCCACGATGAACGCTCGAACGCACCGGGGCGCGGTTGAGGACTACTCGTTGCTGACGATGCAAACCGAGGATGGCGTGATCGGACTCGTGGAGACCGGATACAGCTTCCCCAGCACCTCCGACGAACAGCGCGAATTCTCGTTCACCCTTTCGTCCGATCGCATGTACGCGAAATCGGGCCCCGATCGGATCGAGATCCGCGACCGAACCAATCTTGCCGCCGGCACTCGGAGCTTGCGTCTCGAGCTGGAAACCGACGCCTACTACCCGCTGTTCGTCAAGCGGGTGCTTTCCGAATGTCGCACGGGTGCAAAACCGATCGCATCGTTGCGCGACGCCGAGGCAATGATGCAGGTCATGGACGCGGCCTACGCTTCGGCTCGGCAAGGTGGGGCGCTCCAGACCCTTGCGCCGATTGCTGCGTGATCCGACCAACCGCCCATCGCCACCTACGCCAGCGCCGTGCATCTCGACAGCACTCGCTGGCCCATCAACTGAAAGAGAATCCGATGAGCAAGACTGCGCGATACCAAGGTCCATTGCCGCTTGACCAAGCGAAATCCAAATTTGTTCTCACTCCCCTCGAAGACAGCCGTTTTCATCGGGATGGTCCTCGCACGAACGTCGAGTACCGGGATCTCGGAATGGCTGAGGCTTCGGATGGTCGCATCGGCGCCAAGCACATCCGCGCTGTCCAGCCGTTCGGCAAGGAGACCGGCTGGCATTGGCACGACATGACGGCGCACTTCGTTTACGTGCTGAAAGGCTGGATCGAATTCAGGTTCGACGGCATACCCGAACCGGTGACCGTCGTGGCCGGCTCCTGCCTCAGCCAACCCGCCGGCGTGGCGCACAACGTCATTCGGCAGTCCGACGACCTCGAACTGCTAGAGATCAACACGCCCGCGGACTATGTGACGGTCGAATGTTCTCTCTGAGCGGCCGCGGCGCATGCTCGCCTCCACGCTCGGCTTTCGAAGAGATCAGCTGCGTCGCAAGTCTTCGTGGCGCTCGAAGAGCGTCACCGCCCAGTCGATGAAGACACGCACCTTCGCACTGAGATAGCGGTTTGGCGCATAGATCACGTGGACGGGGATCGTGGGCGTGCGCCAATCCTTCAGCAACGCGACGAGCTTCCCCGCCGAGACAGCCTCATGAACCGCGTACGAGGGCGCCTGGATGATTCCCAGACCCGCCAAGCCCGCTGCCAGGTACGAGTTGGTGTCGCTCACGACCAGCCGATGACTCAGCGCGGGCTCAGTCTCCGTAGCGCCGTCGGAGAACTGGAATGGCAGCGCACGGCCGGAGCTCGCGTAGATCATGCCAATGCTGGGTCTCGTACTCAGATCGGCAGGAGTCCTCGGCATTCCGTGGCGCTGGAGAAAGTCGGGTGTTGCACAGGTGACGAAGTGGAACTCGCCGATCCGCCGCGTGACCATCATCCGCTCGCTCACTTCACCGGGGCGAATGGCGCAGTCGATGCCGTCGCTCACCAGGTCCGTGTGCTTGCTGCCGACGCCGAGCTCGACCTCGACGTCGGGATAGCTCTGGTAGAAGTCCGAAAGCGCGGGGACGATGACCCCTGCAGCGATTGCCGCCGCGGTCTCGACCCGCACCTTTCCCGAGGGCTTGGCCAAGGATTGCGTGGTCGACGATTCGATGTCCGCAAGCTCGGCGAGCAGCCGCACCACACGCTCGTAGTAGATCGCTCCTTCTGGCGTGACGGTGACCGACCGCGTGGTGCGATGCAGCAGGCGCACTCTCAGGTCCTGCTCCAGCTGCTGAACGAGCCGGGTTATTGTCGCGTTGGGCACATCGAGTGTGTCCGCCGCCTTTGTAAATGTTCCAGCTTCAACCACCCGGACAAAGGCGTTCATCGCGGTGATGCGGTCCATGATGCCTGCTCCCATTGACGTGCAGGCGATCATTACACTGCATCCCGCCGCGCTTGCTTCTATCGGCCTTTGAAGTCGAGCGTCGGGCGGGGCTGGCCCGCCTTCAATGCGTCCACAGCCGACTTCAGGCCGCGCTGAACGTCCTCGGTCTCGAACAGCGGCATCGCGATGTCGAACATGGCATCGTCAGCGGACGACACGCCGCCGACGGCCCAGGCCCGCAGCAGCGCCTTGTGAGCGGCGTAGGCCCGGGTGGGACCCTGAGCGACCTTCTGCGCGAAGGCACGCGCTTCGTTCAACAAGTCGGCGTCAGCGACGACGCGATTGACTACGCCGAAGCGCTCCATCGTGGCCGCCGGCACTTTCTCTGAGGTCATGGCCCATTCGGAAGCGCGTGAACGGCCCGCCCGCTCGGCGACCCGGTAAACGCCGCCCAGGACCGTGACGATGCCCAGGCTCTGTTCGGGATGCCCGAACACGGCCGACTCGCCGGCAAAGATCATGTCGGCACGCAGGGCGAGCTCGAAGCCTCCGCCGAAGCACAGGCCCTGCACCGCTGCGATGACCGGCATCGGGATGCGTTCGAAGCGGTTGAACACCGACATGTAGCGCTCGAAGCGCGCGCGCAATTCCTGGATGACCGCGCCCGGCCAGCTCATGATGTCGCCGCCGAAGGAGAAGTTTTCTCCCGTGCCGCACACGAGCACGGCGCGCGCGTTACTCTCAGCGATGGTTGTGATTGCCGCGGCCAGCTCGTCGACCATCTGGTCGTCGATGCGATTCTGCGGCGGGCGGTCGAGGGTGAGCGTGGCAACGCCCTCGTCGAAGCTGATGGTCAGATGAGGCATGGAACAGTCCTGTGTGGTGGGGTCGTTGAAGGGGCGCCGTCAGCCCAGGTGCAGCTTGAACCACTCGACGGCGGCCGTGCTGGACTCTTTGAACTGCGACAAGTAAGGATCGAAGTGGCCGCCCTCGATGGTCACCAGCCGCTTGGGCTGAAGCGCACGTTCGAACGCCGCGAGCTCGAGGTCGGTCAGGGTGACGGTGTCTCGCGTGGCCACCACCATCAGCAGGGGCGTCGGTGAAACGCGGGCGATCCATTGCCCGGGCTCGTACATGCGCGCGGCGCGCGTGGATCGGACCGTCACGTTGTTCTCCCAGGCACCGGCGGGCACCGGCTGCAGGTAGAAGTCGATGGCGTCCCGGGCGCGATAGGAGGCGGCAACGCCGGGGTCGGCGCTGACGATGGCCTGGCGGCGCGGCGGCTCCCCGCGCAGCTGCGCGCGGTCATCGTCTGCGAGCGCCTCTTCGAACGCGGCGACCCCTTCAGGCGGGATACGGCGCAGGCTCTGCTCGTAGCCGCTGACGGTCGGAACCTGCGCAACGACGCAGCGCAGTCGCCGGTCGGTGGCGCCGAGCACCAGCGCATGACCGCCGGCGTAACTGGTCCCCCACAGGCCAACGCGCTTTGGGTCGACGACGTCCAGGCTCTCGAGGTAGCTGATGGCGCGTCGCCAGTCAGCGATCTGGCGCCACGGGTCGACGTCGTGGCGCGGCATGCCATCGCTCGCGCCGAAGCCGCGGTGGTCATGGAGCAATACGACGAAACCGGCCTCGGCGAAGGCCTTCGCGAACCGCTCGATGCCATGCTCCTTGACGCCGGCGTAGCCATGCGCCATCGTGATGGCGGGCCGGGGGCCCTCGCCGGCCGGCACGAAGAGCCAGCCGCGAAGCTTGACGCCGCCGTCGACTTCGAATTCAACATCGGTGCGTTTCATCTTCTCGATCTCCGGTGACGGGGTGCATCAGGCCGCGCTGAAGAAGTGCGCCGCGTCGACCTTGCCATGGACGCGTCGGCCCAGCTCGGCCGAGAACTTCAGCGCACCGCCCAGCGGACGGTGGTGGATGGCCGCATGTGCGATCTCTCCTCGTTCATTCTTCGAGAGGATCGTGACGCCGAACAGCTTGTCGCCACCGAAGGCCTGGGCCTCCCATTCGAGGTAGGTGCGCAGCCCGCTCGTCGCCTCTCGGGTAAAGGCGAGCGCTTCGTAGATCGTGCTGGCTGCTGCCATCACCGCTGTGACCTGCTCGGCACCGATCACTGGCTTTGCGAGCGCACTGGCCTCGAGAACGATGTCTGCCGCGAACGCGTCGGCAAAGGCGGTCACCGACTTCTGTTCGAACGCGCGAGTCCAATCTTGCCGGTCCACCGCGGCGCTCCGGGCACGGTCCACGGTCGCCAGGAATTCGCTGAGGACCCTGGCAAAGGCTTCCGGCTGCTCGACGTGCGGCCAATGGCCCGCGTTGCCCACCGATGCGATGACAGGCTCGTCGAAGCGCGGTGCAACGGCGCTCGAGATGACCTCGGCGGTGACGAAGGGATCGGCCTCGCCGCGGACGATGAGAACGGGCCCCTTGTATCGGCTGTGCTGTGCGCCGAGCGCATGGCCCCGGTTCCACATGTCGGCGAAGACACCGACCGAGGCCGCCTCGACGCCGTCGCCGAGCCGACTGAGCGTTTCCAGCCGTTCCTCGTCGAGGCTGGTCGAAAAATTGCGACGCAGTTCGCGTTGCGCGCCGGGGTTGCCGCCCAGGGCATGAAAAGTCTTCATCACTTCGTCGGGCAATTCGGTGCCGGCCAACGGCACCGGGGTCAGCAGGACCAGGGCTCGGACCTGTTCATCGAGCTGACCCGCGACCAGCTCTGCGATCTGCGCGCCCATGCTCTGCCCCACGAGAACGATGGGGCGAGCCAAAGCACGGACCTGCGTGGCGACATCTTCGGCGAAGCGGTCGAGGCTATGCGGTCCGGGCTCGCCGGCACGCTTGCCCATACCTGGAAGGTCGACGCGCAGCGCATCCGCGGCGCGGTCACCGAGATCCGCCACGACCTCGTCCCAGGCGGTGGAACCGTCGAGGAAGCCGTGGATGAAGACGAAGGTGGACGGCGCGTGCGCGTTTTCGTGTGCAGTGGACGGATTGTGCGAAGTCATTGGAGTCTCCTGTAGGTGGATCGAGATTCAGCGGGTCGAGCCGGAAGCGGACCATTCCTTGGTGTCGATCGGCGAGTAGCCGTCGGGTTCGCCATCCAGCCGCCGGGCTCGTTTGCCGTGCAGCGCGGCAAGGAGCTCTTCGGCCAAGGGCGTCGTGAAGCTGTTGTGCACGAGGGTGTACTCGGCGGCCAGGCGGCCGACGGCTTGCAGGGCACCCGTGTCGATGCGGCCGCCCTCGAGGTAGACGTCGTCACGGATGTTGAAGCAGACCACCTCGCCAAATACCACGTGCTCGCCCGCGCTCATGGGGATGATTCGTTCGAGCCTGCATTCGAGCGAGATGGGGACGCCCTTGATGCGCGGAGGGCGAACTGCTGCCGAAGCTTCCTTTTCCACCCCGACAGCGGCGAACTCATCGACGTCGGAGGCGAATTCGAACGCCGTGCGGTGCAGCGCATGCGCCAGGGGCAGCGTGGCCACGTTGACGACGAACTCTTCGGTGTCGCGGATGTTCACGAAGGTGTCCTTCAGGGTCACGCCGTCGGCGCGCGGCTGCAGCGAGAGCGACACCTTGGGCGGCTTGCGCCCGACGGCCGTGAAGAACGAGATCGGTGCGAGGTTCGCCACCCCGTCGCTGGATTGAGTGCTGACCCAGCCGATCGGCCGGGGCAGGATGGAGCCGATCAGCAGCTTGTATGCCGAAGTGGGATCGAGTGTCGAGGAGTCGATGATCATGATGCGGTCTTTCTTGCGACGGGATGCGGTGAGCGTTCAGCGGCGCGACGCGCCACCTTCAGTCATGCGGCGATCGGCGGACTCGTGGGACTTGTTCGTCTTGCGGACCGCGGGGCTACTCTACGAGGCAGCTGTCCTGTGAGTAAGACGACGGGGGCGAAAGCACTATTTCAATTCCGTCAAAGAATGGGGCACGCGACCGATGCGGTCAGTCGCCTGTGTCGGACCGCAGCACCGTCGTCGACCACTTTCCGCAATCCGATCGAACAACGCACGGCTGGGGCAATCGACGGCCAGGCATTGAAGTAGGCGATCGATCATGGTCGGTTTCCTCGGATATACCTGGGCACTTTAAAGTGCCTGATTGACACTAGGTTTACGACGTATACCATCCGCCGGGTCTTTACATCTGAGAGTTGTTCATGTCATCGATCGACACCAGCGCACTGTTCCAGCCACTGGCCATCAAGAACCTTCAGCTCAAGAATCGGCTCGTCATGGCGCCGATGACCCGCACCTTCTCGCCCAACGGCGTCCCCGTCGAGGCCAATGCGGCCTACTACCGGCGCCGTGCAGAAGGCCAGGTCGGGCTGATTCTTTCGGAGGGTACGGTCGTCAATCGCCCTGCCTCCCGCAACGATCCCAACATCCCGTTCTTCCACGGCGAAGCTGCGCTGGCGGGCTGGAAGGGGGTGATCGATGCCGTGCACGCAGCCGGCGGCCGCATGGGTCCGCAGCTCTGGCATACCGGTTCGGCGCGCTACACCGAGTGGGAGCCCGATTCGCCGGTGGAAAGCCCGTCGGGCCTGGATGCACCGGACAAGCCGCGCGGTGAAGCCATGACCGAGAAACGATCGCGGACACCGTGGCGGCGTTCGCTGCGGCTGCGGCAGATGCCAAGCGCCTGGGCTTCGATACCGTGGAAATTCATGGTGCACACGGCTATCTCATCGACCAGTTCTTCTGGTCCGGCACCAACAGGCGCACCGATCGGTATGGCGGCGTCACACTCAAGGAGCGTTCACGGTTCGCCAGCGAGATCGTGGCCGCCATCCGCAAGGCGGTGGGTCCTGACTTTCCGATCATCATGCGCGTCAGCCAATGGAAGCAGCAGGACCTGACCGTGCGTCTCGCACCCACCCCCAAGGAAATGACCGATTGGCTGCTGCCGCTCGTGGAAGCTGGCGTGGACGTGTTGCATTGCTCGCAGCGGCGTTTCTGGGAGCCGGAATTTCCGGAGCTCGACGGCGAAAACGGCCTGAACTGCGCGGGCTGGGCCAAGAAGCTGACCGGCGCGACCACGATCAGCGTGGGCTCTGTCGGCCTGGACGGCGACGTCCTGAACGCCTTTGCCGGCAAGGGATCGAAAGCGGCGAGCGTGCAGCGATTGGTCGAGCGCATGGAACGCGACGAGTTCGACCTGATTGCCGTCGGCCGTGCATTGCTCGGCGACCCGCACTGGGTTTCGAAAATTCAATCGGGCGATCACAAGAACCTGAAGGGCTTCGATGCCGCCGCACTGAGTGCGCTCGTCTGATGCAACGGCGACGCTGATCACAGACTCGCTGATCGGCCGCTTTCAAACAGTGGCCGAAGCTTTCTTTCAGTGCCTAAATCGAGCACACCTTCGACACATCACCTTCTCCCCGTGTCGCAAACCCGGGACATGGCTCGATGTCTTGATCAAGGCACTCGCTGGTCAAATGCTTGGCGTGCCCTCTGGACCTGCGGCAGCTTGACCATCGTCCAATCGTGCAGTGCACGCAACGGCTGCTGCAAGGTGCGTCCCAGCGGTGTGATGTCGTACTCCACTGCAACGGGAGAAACCGGAATGACGCGACGGGAAATCAAGCCGTTGCGTTCGAGGCGACGAAGGCTCTGGGTCAGCGCCTTCTGGGTGACGCCTTCCAGGCGACGCTTGATGGCGTTGAACCGGTGCGGTTCGTCATCCAGCACAGCCAAGATCATCATCGACCACTTGTCTGCGATCTGGTCGAACAAGGCTCGACTCGGACAGTCTGAAGAAAAGCATTCCGGCGTGATCTTTGGCATGGGGCGTCCTTCGTGATACCTGGGCCGATCCTAAGTATCTTGTTGACGTCAAGTTTACTTGGTGTACCTTGGGAGCTCGCGTGCGATGCAAACAAGGCAAAGAGAAACAACAACGTCTTCCAGCGAGGCCGCCCGGCATCAGATGGCGGCTTGACCGCTCGTCTGAATCCATGCCGATGCGCGACGGGCAAAGAAAAACGGGTTGCAGCATTTCTGCTGCAACCCGTTGATTTTATTGGCGGAGTGGACGGGACTCGAACCCGCGACCCCCGGCGTGACAGGCCGGTATTCTAACCAACTGAACTACCACTCCTGGTAGGCTGCGTTCGCTCCAGAGGGAGCCAAGTGCTGCCGACTTGTGCCTTCTTCACTTTCGTGAAAACTGGCGACCCTACGGGGATTCGAACCCCGGTAGCCACCGTGAAAGGGTGGTGTCCTAGGCCTCTAGACGATAGGGTCATAAACCTAAGAACCGCGTTGCGATCAACGCTTGGTTGTCTCGACTCCCGATGGTGGAGGTAAGCGGGATCGAACCGCTGACCTCTTGCATGCCATGCAAGCGCTCTCCCAGCTGAGCTATACCCCCTGTGGGTGTCGAGCCTCAAATTATAGCGTGCAAATTCAGGAGGCCTGTAGCCGTTTCAAAATTTCTTCACGAGAGAAGAGCGCGAGCACGGCATCGAGCGACGGCGTCTGCGCGGTGCCCATGACAAGCACGCGCACCGGCATGGCGAGCGCAGGCATCTTGAGGCCCTGCGCGGCCAGCACTTCCTTGATCGCTACGGCGATGGAGGCCTTGTCCCACGCAACGGTCGCGAGCTTGTCCCCGAGCGCGGCAATGGCCGGACGCACAGCGTCCGTCACGTGCTGCGCGCGATCGGCCTCGCCGGGTTGGACGTCCGAATAGAACGCGGCGGCCCAGCCGGCCAGCGCCACGGTCGTGTCGCAGCGGTCCTTGAACAGCGCACAGATGGCGGTGAGCCTGTCGTCGGGGACGATGCCGCGCTTCTGCAGCTGCGCCGCCACCAGCGGGGCGAGCTCGGCATCAGGCTTGGCCTTGATGTACTGCGCGTTCACCCACGCAAGCTTGGCGGCATCCCACTGCGCGGGGCTCTTCGAGAGGTGCGTGCCGTCGAACCAGCCAACCATCTGCTCGCGCGTGAACAGCTCGTCGTCGCCATGGCTCCAGCCGAGACGCGCCAGGTAGTTGAGCATGGCCTCGGGCAGGTAGCCGCCCTCCTCGTAGGCCGTCACGCTGACGGCGCCGCGGCGCTTCGACAGCTTCTGCCCGTCGTCGCCCAGGATCACGGGCACATGGCCGAACTGCGGCAGCGGCGCGCCGAGCGCGCGGAAGATGTTGATCTGCCACGGCGTGTTGTTGATGTGCTCGTCGCCGCGGAACACGTGCGTGATGCCCATGTCCCAATCGTCGACCACCACCGCGAAGTTGTAGGTCGGCACACCATCCGTTCGCACGATGATCAGGTCGTCGATCTCGCGGTTGTTGATGGCGATCGGGCCCTTGACCAGGTCGTTCCAGGTCACGTCGCCCTCGGGTGGATTGCAGAAGCGGATCACCGGTGGCACGCCTTCGGGGACAGGGGGCAGCACCTTGCCCGGGGCGGGGCGCCAGCGGCCGTCGTAGAGCGCCTTCTCGCCGCGGGCACGCTGCGCCTCCTTCATCGCATCGAGCTCGGCCGGCGTGCAATAGCAGCGGTAGGCCGTGCCGGCCGCGAGCATCTGCTCGACGACCTCCCGATAGCGGTCGAGACGCTGCATCTGGTAGATGGGGCCTTCGTCGTAATCGAGACCCAGCCAGTGCATCGAGGCCAGGATCTGCTCGACCGATTCCTGCGTCGAGCGCGCGACGTCCGTGTCCTCGATGCGCAGCACGAACTGGCCGCCATGGTGGCGCGCATAGGCCCACGAATAGAGCGCAGTGCGCGCGGTGCCGAGATGGAGAAAGCCCGTGGGAGAGGGCGCGATGCGGGTGCGGACGGTCATGGAGTCAGGTGGGTAGCGTGTCCAGGCCGCGCGAGAGATCGGCCTCGATGTCGTCGATGTGGTCGAGCCCGACCGCGACGCGGATCAGGCCCTGTCCGATGCCGGCGGCCTGGCGCTGCTCTTCGCTCAGGCGGCCGTGCGAGGTGGTGGCCGGGTGGGTGATGGTGGTCTTGGTGTCGCCAAGATTGGCCGTGATCGAGAGGACGCGGGTGCTGTCGATCACATGGAAGGCGTTGGCACGCGCGATCTCGGGCGTGTCGCCATGCACGTCGAAGGACACCACCGCCCCGCCCTGCCCCGACTGCTGGCGCATCGCGAGTTCATGCTGCGGATGCGAGGGCAGGCCTGGGTAGTACACGCGCTTCACCCGGGGCTGCGTCTCCAGCCACCGCGCGAGCGCGAGCCCGCCAGCGCAATGGGCCTGCATGCGGATGCCCAGGGTCTCGAGGCCCTTGAGCACGATCCAGGCATTGAAGGGCGACAGCGCCATGCCGGCGGTGCGCACCACGGTGGCGAACACGTCGATCAGCTTCTGCGATCCGCAGATGGCGCCGGCCAGGACGCGGCCCTGGCCCTCGAGATACTTGGTGCCGGAATGGATGATCAGGTCGGCGCCGAGCTCGGCGGGCCGCTGCAGTGCAGGCGAGCAGAAGCAGTTGTCGACGGCCAGCAACGCGCCCGCGCCATGGGCCAGGTCGGCCAGCGCACGGATGTCGCAGACGTCGGTCAATGGATTGGTGGGCGTTTCTGCAAAGAGCAGCTTCGTGTTGGGCTTGATCGCCGCCTTCCATTGCGCCACCTCGGTCTGAGAGACGAAGGTGGTCTCAACGCCGAACTTGCCGAAATCGCGGCCGATCAGGTTGAGCGTGGAACCGAAGACGGAGCGCGAGCACACCACGTGGTCGCCGGCCTTGAGCAGCCCCATGCACATCATGAGGATCGCGGCCATGCCGCTGGCCGCGCCGATGGCGGCCTCGGTGCCTTCGAGCGCCGCGAGCCGCTGCTCGAAGCTGGCGACGGTCGGGTTCGAGGTGCGGGTGTAGGTGAAGCCTTCCTCGGTGCCCGCAAAGCGGCGCGCAGCGGTCTCGGCGTCGGGCTGCACGAAGCTGCTGGTGAGGAACAGCGCCTCCGAGTTCTCGCCGTACTGGCTTCGCTCGAGCGCGGCGCGCACGGCGAGCGTGTCGCGGTGCAGGCCGGGGGGCAGGGATCGGTGCGTCACGGTCTCAGGTCTCGCTCAGGTTGGGCAGCGCAAGGCGCGAGGAATCCTCCTCGGTTTCCTCGATGCGCGGCCGGTTGCCGTTCATGCGCTTGATGGCCTCGGTGTCGATGTCGCCGGTCACGTAGACGCCATCGAAGCAGGAGGCATCGAAGCCGTCGAGCTTCGGCCCGTTGCCGGGTGCCGCCTTGAGCACGGCGCGCTTCATCCCCTCGACGTCCTGGTAGATCAGCGCATCGCAGCCGATCAGGGCGCGCACCTCCTCGACGGTTCGGTCATGCGCGACCAGCTCGTCCTTGGTCGGCATGTCGATACCGTAGACGTTGGGATAGCGCACCGGCGGCGCCGCGCTGGCGAGATAGACCTTGCGCGCGCCGGCCTCGCGGGCCATCTGCACGATCTCGCGGCTGGTGGTGCCGCGCACGATGGAGTCGTCGACCAGGAGCACGTTGCGGCCCTTGAACTCGCTGCCGATCACGTTGAGTTTCTGGCGCACCGACTTCTTGCGCACGCCCTGCCCCGGCATGATGAAAGTGCGGCCGACGTAGCGGTTCTTCACGAAGCCTTCGCGGTAGGGGATGCCCAGCAGATGGGCCAGCTGCGTCGCGCTCGGGCGGCTCGATTCGGGGATCGGGATGATCACGTCGATCTCGTTCGGCGGCACGGTGGAGATCACGCGCTGGGCCAATGTCTCGCCGAGGTTGAGCCGCGCCTGGTAGACGGAGATGCCGTCCAGTACCGAGTCGGGCCGCGCCAGGTACACGAACTCGAACATGCAGGGGTTGAGGCTGGGCGACTCGGCGCACTGCTGCGCATGCAACTGGCCCTGGAGGTCGATGAACACCGCCTCGCCCGGCGCCACGTAGCGCTCGAACACATGGCCCGAGCCCTCGAGCGCCACGGTCTCGCTGGCCACCATGTAGGTGCCGTCGGCGCCGCGCCCGACGGCCAGCGGCCGGATGCCGTAGGGATCGCGGAAGGCGAGCAGGCCATGGCCGGCGATCAGCGCCACCACGGCATAGGAGCCGCGCAGCCGGCGGTGCACGTTGCGCACGGCGGCGAAAAGCGTCTCGGAATTGAGCATGCCGTCGCGCGTCGAGCGGTCGAGCTCGTGTGCGAGCACGTTGAGCAGCACCTCGGAGTCGCTGTCGGTGTTGGTGTGGCGGTGGTCGGTGGAGAACAGCTCTGCGCGCAGCGCGTGCGCATTGGTGAGGTTGCCGTTGTGCACCAGCACGATGCCGAAGGGCGCGTTCACGTAGAAGGGCTGCGCCTCCTCTTCGCTGAAGGCATTGCCGGCGGTCGGGTAGCGCACCTGCCCCAGGCCCACGCTGCCCGGCAGCGCCCGCATGTTGCGCGTGCGGAACACGTCGCGCACCATGCCCTTGGCCTTGTGCATGAAGAACTTGCGCTCCAGCAGTGTGACGATGCCGGCCGCGTCCTGGCCGCGGTGCTGCAGCAGCAGGAGCGCGTCATAGAGCAGCTGATTGACGGGTGCGTTGCTGACAACGCCGACGATTCCACACATGAAGCGGTCCTTCTCGACTCAGGGCAGGTAGCTTGCCAATTTTTCGGGCAGCGCGGGTTTCAGGCCCTGCAATGCCGCATCCAGAACAGTGGCGCTGCGCGATTCCTGCCACCAGGCGGCGTCGCTCAACGCGAGCAAATGAACCATGACCGCTGCGGCCAGCAACGCGACCGCGCCGCGCGCCAGGCCGAAGACCGCGCCCAGCAGGCGATCCACCGGCCGCAGGCCCACGGCTGCGATGAGCTTGCGCGTGAGCGATGCCACGAGCCCCACTGCGAAAGCCACCGCCACGAAAACGAGCACGAATCCCGCCGCATAGCGCCAGCCGGCCGCCGGATCGCCGAAGGGCAGCCAGGCGCCCAGATCGGCCGCGAACCACTGTGCGAAGAAGAAGGCGGCCACCCAGCCCGCCAGCAGGATCACCTCGAACACCAGCCCGCGCACCAGACCGAAGAGCATCGACACCACGAGCAGCATGATGGCGATCCAGTCGAGCGCAGTCACGTCCGTCTACAAGCTGAGGACGGCGGCCGACAAAGACAAGCCCTTCACGCGGCCTGCCGCCTTGTCCGCCTCGGCGCGCGTTCCGAAGGGACCGACGCGCACACGGGTGCGCTCGCCATCGGCCGTCTTCGCGACATGGGTGTAGGTCTTGAGTCCGGCCTTCTCCAGCTTCTGCCGGACTTCGCGCGCCTTGTCGGCGTCGGCGAAGGCACCGACCTGGACCACGAAATGACCGCTTTCCTCCGCCGCGGCGGTGGACTTGGCGGTCGTGGCGGCGGCGTTCTTGCCGTCGAGCAGCGCGCGTGCCCGAGCGGCATCGTCGGCAGCCTTGGCGGCGGCCTTGGTGTCGGGCTTCGCGTCCGCCTTGGCTTCGGCCTTGGCTTCGGCCTTGGGCTCAGGCTTGGGCCTGGGTTCAGGCTTTGCTTCAGGCTTGTGTTCGGGCTTGGGCTCGGGCTTCGCCTCCGCCACGCGGGCCGGCTTGGTCTCGGCCGGCGGCGCCGACGGCAACGGCTTGGAGGGCGCGACCTCGGTGCCGTCCGCCGCCTCGGTGATCATCTCGCTGCCCGAGGGCTTGGTGGCTACCGGCGGGCTCGCAGCGGGTGCCGCCGTCGAGGTGGAGGGCGCAGGCGTTGCCGGCAGGGGCAGCGGCTTGGTCTTGTTGCGGTCCGGGATCTCGATCGGGATGTCGACCGACACCGGGCGCGGCTGCGTATCGAACAAGAGCGGAAAGCCGATCACGCCGACCAGCACCAGCACCGCGGCGCCCACCAGACGGTGCCGGGCGCGCCGACGCATCGCCTCGATGCTCTCGGCCGGCGCCGCAGCGACGCCGGTGTTTCGCCCTTCGCCGGCCTGCGGACCGCGGGTGCGGAACTTGAAGAACGCCATGAAATTCGATTCCCTGATGGAGTGCAGCGTGAGTAGAAGAAGCGCCGGAAATCAGGCCAATCAGGAGTCCGGCGACAGGTGCCGGGCCCGCAGACGAGGTGTTCCGTGCTCGAGCACAGCACCCACTGTGAAGAACGATCCGAAGACGACGATTCTATCAGCGGGGTCTGCGCGATCGATGGCCGCTTGCAGGGCCTCCACGGGGTTGGCGTGCGCGCTCGACGAGGCATCGGTGCGGGCGTTCTGCGCTTGCCAGTGCGCCTGCAGATCGGCGGCCCTGGCGGCGCGCGGGGTCGGCAGGTCGGTGAAGTACCAGCGGTCGATCATCGGGCCGATGCGCGCGAACATCGGCGCCAGGTCCTTGTCCGCCATGACGCCGAACACGCCGTGGGTGGTCGGGTAGAAGCCCATGGCATCGAGGTTCTCGGCCAGTGCCGCCACCGCGTGCGGGTTGTGCGCCACGTCGAGCACCAGGGCCGGCTCGCCGGGCACGATCTGGAAGCGTCCCGGCAGTTCGACCGAGGCCAGCCCGACGCGCACCGCCTGCGCGGTGACGGGCAGCCGCGGCCGCAGCGCCTCCAGCGCGGCCAGCACGCCGGCGGCATTGACCAACTGGTTGGCGCCGCGCAGCGCCGGGTACGCCAGGCCGCTGTAGCGCCGCCCGCGGCCGCTCCAGCCCCACTGCTGCTTGTCGCCCGAGACGTTGAAGTCGCGGCCGACGCGCCAGAGATCGGCGCCGATCGCTTCCGCATGCGCGATCACACTCTGCGGCGGCACCGGGTCGCTCACGATCGCCGGGCGGCCGGCGCGCATGATGCCCGCCTTCTCGAAGCCGATGCTCTCGCGATCGGGGCCGAGGAACTCCATGTGGTCGAGATCGATGCTGGTGATGATGGCGCAGTCGGTATCGATCATGTTGACCGCGTCCAGCCGCCCGCCCAGCCCGACCTCGAGGATGGCGACCTCCGGCTGAGCGGCCGCCGCGCACAGCAGCAGTGCGAGCGTGGTGAATTCGAAGTAGGTCAGGGCCATGTCGCCGCGCGCCTGCTCGACCGCTTCGAAGTGGGCCGCCAGGGCCTCGGCCTTCACGGCCTCGCCCGAGAGGCGCAGGCGTTCCTCGAAATGCACCAGGTGCGGCGAGGTGAACACCGCCGTGCGGTAGCCCGCATGCATGAGGATGGACTCCAGCATGGCGCAGGTCGAGCCCTTGCCGTTGGTGCCGGCCACCGTGATCACCGGGCAATCGAAGACGAGGCCGAGCTTGCCGGCCATCGCACGCACGCGCTCGAGGCCCAGCTCGATGTTCTTGGGATGCAGGTGCTCGGCGTGCGCGAGCCAGTCGGCGAGGCTTTTCATGGAGCCCGGAATTGTCGCCCACTCGCGACGCGGGCATCATCGCGGGATGACCACGCTCTACGGCATCAGGAATTGCGACACCGTCAAGCGCGCCCGCGCCTGGCTCGACGAACACGGCGTCCCCTACCGCTTCCACGACTTCAAGAAAGAGGGCGTGCCCGAGCCCGAACTCGACCGGTGGCTGAAATCGCCCGGCTGGGAGGCGCTGGTCAACCGCCGCGGGACCACCTGGCGCAAGCTGGATGAGTCGACGCGCTCCTCGGTGGTCGATGCCGCCTCGGCCCGCGCCGTGCTCATCGCCAATCCCAGCCTGATCAAGCGTCCGGTGGTCAACTGGGGCGCGCAGGGGGGCGTTACCACGGGATTCGATCCCGCGGAGTGGAAAAGCCACACCGTGTAAACGGTTGAACCCGGCAGATCGGACCGCGTCGAACAGGTTCAGGGCCCCGCGCCCCACCCCTCAGGAGTTCTGATATGCGTACCCCTCGAAAATCCATTCGCACCATCGCCACCCTCTCCGTGCTCGCCGCCCTCGCCGGCGCCGCCTCCCTCGCCCAGGCGGAACAGGTCTGGGCCCGCGTGATCTCGGCCACGCCCTCGCACGAAACCACCGGCAATACGCGCTACAACGTCACCTACGAATACGCGGGTCAGCAGTACACGACGGTGACCAACACCCGACCGGGCGCAAGCATTCCGATCGAGGTCGGCGACCCCGGGGTCGCGACCACCTCGCCGGTCGCCCCGCAGCCCGAGGTCGCCGGGGCGCCGGTGGACTACAACACACCCCGTCCCGACTGGAACAACGTGACGCCGGAGCAGGGCGTGGTGGTCTCGGGCGGCGGCGCCCCGGTCTATGCGCAGCCTGCGCCGATTTACTCGCAGCCGGCACCGGTCTATTACCCCGCACCGGTCTACGTGGCGCCTGCGCCGGTCTACTACCCCGCGCCCTACGTCTATCCGCCCGTCGGCCTGTCGCTCAACTTCGGCTATTCGCGCGGCTGGCACGGCCACTGGCGCTGAGCGCCGCCGGCGGGCCTGCCGGCGCGGCCTAAAATCACCGGCTTTCCAACCATTGCACGGCTGCGCCTTCGCGACGGCGCGCGGCCGGCGGCCGAGCGCCGCCGCCAGGCCCCTTTCGAGATGAGCACTACCGAATCCCTCCAGAGCGCCACGGTGTCGACCAAGGCCAACGTGTACTTCGACGGCAAGTGCGTGAGCCACAGCCTCACGCTGGCCGACGGCACGAAGAAGTCCGTGGGCGTCATCCTCCCCTCCACCCTCACCTTCAGCACCGGTGCGCCCGAGATCATGGAAGGCACCAGCGGCCGCTGCGAGTACCTTCTGTCGGGCGAGAGCGCGTGGAAGGCCTCGGGCCCGGGCGAGAAGTTCAGCGTGCCAGGCAATTCGAGCTTCCAGATCCGCGTGAGCGGCGAGCCTTACAGCTACATCTGCCACTTCGGCTGAACCGGGATTCGATCATGGCCACCATCCTTCAGAACATTCCCGCCGGCCAGAAGGTCGGCATCGCCTTCTCCGGCGGCCTGGATACCAGCGCCGCGCTGCGCTGGATGCGCAACAAGGGCGCCATTCCGTACGCCTACACCGCCAACCTGGGCCAGCCGGACGAGCCCGACTACGACGAGATTCCGCGCAAAGCCATGCTCTACGGCGCCGAGAAGGCCCGTCTGGTCGACTGCCGCACGCAACTCGCCGCCGAGGGCATCGCCGCGCTGCAGGCCGGCGCCTTTCACGTGACCACGGCCGGCCTCACCTACTTCAACACCACGCCGCTGGGCCGGGCCGTCACCGGCACCATGCTGGTCGCCGCCATGAAGGAAGACGACGTCAACATCTGGGGCGACGGCAGCACGTACAAGGGCAACGACATCGAGCGCTTCTACCGCTATGGCCTGCTCACCAATCCGGCGCTGAAGATCTACAAGCCCTGGCTCGACCAGGCTTTCATCGACGAGCTCGGCGGCCGCGCCGAAATGTCGGCCTTCATGCAAAAGGAAGGCTTCTCCTACAAGATGTCGGCCGAGAAGGCTTACTCCACCGACTCCAACATGCTCGGCGCCACGCACGAGGCCAAGGATCTGGAGCACCTGAACAGCGGCATGAAGATCGTGCAGCCGATCATGGGCGTCGCCTTCTGGAAGGACGAGGTGGAAGTGAAGCGCGAGGAAGTCTCCGTGCGCTTCGTCGAAGGCCGTCCGGTGGCGATCAATGGCGTGGAATACCCGAGCCTGGTCGAACTGCTGCTCGAAGCCAACCGCGTCGGCGGGCGCCACGGCCTGGGCATGAGCGACCAGATCGAGAACCGCATCATCGAGGCCAAGAGCCGTGGCATCTACGAGGCCCCGGGACTGGCCCTGCTGTTCATCGCCTACGAGCGCCTGGTTACCGGCATCCACAACGAAGACACGATCGAGCAGTACCGCGACCATGGCCGCCGCCTGGGCCGCCTGCTCTACCAGGGCCGCTGGTTCGACCCGCAGGCCATCATGCTGCGCGAGACCGCGCAGCGTTGGGTGGCGCGCGCCGTCACGGGCGAGGTCACGGTCGAGCTGCGGCGCGGCAACGACTACTCGATCCTCAACACCGAATCACCCAACCTCACCTACAAGCCCGAGCGCCTGACCATGGAAAAGGGCGAATCGAGCTTCTCGCCGGCCGACCGCATCGGCCAGCTCACGATGCGCAACCTCGACATCGTCGATACACGCGAGAAGCTGGGCATCTACACGCAGGTGGGCCTGCTTTCGTCAGGCCAGGGTGCCTCGCTGCCGCAGTTGAAGAACGACACGGACTGATCTCGGGCAGCCGAACGCAGAAGACGCGAAGGTTTCGCAGAGGATTTCCTCTCGCGCCCTTCGCGTTTCGCTTTCAAGAGCGGCCCGATCGCCGAAGCTCCAGCAGCTGCGTCACACGACGACCGGTTCTGGCTCCAGCCGAATGCCGAATCGCTCGTACACGCTGGTCTGGATCGCCTTGGCCAGGGTCATGACTTCGCCGCCGGTCGCCGGGTGCGCCGGGCCGCCGCGGTTGACCAGCACCAGCGCCTGCTTCTCGTAGACACCGGCATTGCCGACGGTCTTGCCTTTCCAGCCGCAGGCGTCGATCAGCCAGCCTGCCGCCAGCTTGATGCTGCCGTCGGCCATCGGGTAGTGCACGATCTTCGGGTCGCGCGCGATGATGTCGGCGCATTGCTCCGGTGTGACCGTGGGGTTCTTGAAGAAGCTGCCGGCATTGCCGAGCACGCGCCAGTCCGGCAGCTTGGCGCGGCGGATGGCGCAGATCCAGTCGAAGATTTCGATCGGCGTGGGCGTGAAATTGCCGGTCTCGGCCATCTTGCGCTCCAGGTCCAGATAGCCGAGCACCGGCTTCCAGGGCCGCGGCAGACGGAAGCGCACCCGCGTGATCAGCGCCCGCCCCGCCAGGCCGAAGCCGTTGGCGCCGCTGGGTGCGTGCTTGAAAACCGAGTCGCGGTAGCCGAAGGCGCACTGTGCGGCGTCCAGGGTAAAGGCGCGGCCGGTGTGGAGGTCGATGGCGTCGAGCGAGTCGAAGCGGTCCTGCAGTTCGACACCGTAGGCGCCGATGTTCTGCACCGGCGCGCCGCCCACGGTGCCCGGGATCAGCGCCATGTTTTCCACGCCGGGGTAACCCTCGTCGAGCATCCAGCGCACCGTGTCATGCCAGCTCTCGCCGGCGCCCGCCTCGACCAGCCAGGCACGCGGCGTTTCCTCGACCACCCGGCGTCCCTTGATCTCCACCTTCAGCACCAGCGGCTTGACGTCGCCGGTCAGCACGATGTTGCTGCCGCCGCCCAGCACGAACTTGGACGCACCACCCCAGGCCGGATCGGCCAGCAGCGCGGCGACGTCGGCCTCGCTCGCGATGCGCACCAGGTGCTGGGCGCGCGCCACGATGCCGAAGCTGTTGTGCTGCTGCAGCGGTACGTTGTGCTCCACGATCATGGGAGAATTGTCGCATTCACACCGCGAGATTCAGAGGAGCGTCCATGCCGTCTTTCGATACCGTCTGCGAACCCGACCTGCCCGAGGTCAAGAATGCCGTGGAGAACACGGCCAAGGAAATCGGCACCCGCTTCGACTTCAAGGGAACTGCGGCCTCGGTCGAGCTCAAGGACAAGGAAATCACGCTGATCGGCGATGCCGAATTCCAGCTGGTGCAGGTGGAGGACATCCTGCGCAACAAGCTGACCAAGCGCAACGTCGACGTGCGCTTCCTCGACAAGGGCGACGTCCAGAAGATCGGCGGCGACAAGGTCAAGCAGGTGATCAAGGTCAAAAGCGGCATCGAGAGCGAGACCGCCAAGAAGATCCAGCGGCTGATCAAGGACAGCAAGCTCAAGGTGCAGGCCGCGATCCAGGGCGATGCGATCCGGGTGACCGGCGCCAAGCGCGACGACCTGCAGGCCGCGATGGCGCTGATCAAGAAGGACGTGCCGGACATGCCGCTGTCCTTCAACAACTTCCGAGATTGAACGCCCGATGAAGGCGCTCTTGCTCCCCGTGCTGCTGGCCGCGGCAGGTGGATTCGCGCACGCCCAGTCCGTGATGCTGACCGGCACCATCGGCAGCCGCGCCATCCTGATCGTCGACGGCAGCGCGCCCAAGACCGTGGCGGTGGGCGAGACCTTCCAGGGCGTCAGGCTGCTGTCGCTGGCGGCCGAGCAGGCCACGGTGGAGGCCGGCGGCAAGCGCGTGTCGCTTCGCATGGACCAGCCCGTCAGCATCGGCGGCAGCGGTGGCGGGGGCGGCGGCACGCGCATCGTGCTGCCGGTCTCGAGCGGCGGGCATTTCATGACGCAGGGCGCCATCAATGGGCGCAGTGTCAATTTCATGCTCGACACCGGCGCCACCACGGTCGCGCTCTCGGCGGCGGACGCGCAGCGCATCGGGCTCGATTTCAGCAAGGGACAGCCGGTGCGCATGAACACCGCGAACGGCGTCGCCCAGGGCTGGCGGGTACGGCTGAATTCCGTTCGGGTGGGCGACGTCGAGGTCTACGACGTCGAGGCGATCGTGTCGCAGCAGCCCATGCCCTACGTGCTGCTGGGCAACAGCTTCACCAGCCGCTTCTCGATGCGGCGCGATACCGACCAGATGGTCCTCGAAAAACGCTTCTAGCGGACCGCAGCGCCGTGACGGTTCAGGCCGCAGCCGCGGTCACTACGATCTCGATCTTGTAGGCCGCATTGGCCATCGCCGCCTGCACCGTGGCGCGCGGCGGCGTGTCTCCGGCAGGAATCCAGGCGTCCCACACCTCGTTCATCGCCGCGATGTCGGTGATGTCGGCCAGGAAGATCTGCGTCATCAGGATGCGCGACTTGTCGCTGCCAGCCTCCGCCAGCAGGCGGTCCACCATTGCCAGCACCTGGGCAGTCTGGCCACGGATGTCTTGAGAGGTGTCGTCGGGCACCTGGCCTGCGAGGTAGATGGTGCCGTTGTGGATCGCCATCTCAGAGAGGCGCGGACCGACGTGGAAGCGTTGAAGGTGGGCCATGGGCTTTGCTTTCTTTCAGGTCTTGGCTTTGGAACCCAGCCGGGACTCCGTGCCGGCAGAGAGCCGGCGGATGTTTTCACGATGCCGCCAGATCAGCAGCAGGCTGATTGCGATCAGCGCGAGCATCACCTCGCGGTCGAGCGGCCAGGCGATCCCGCCGCCGATCAGGTAATAGGCCGGCGCGAAGAAGGCCGCCACGATCGAGGCCAGCGAGGAATAACGGAAGAAGACGGCGATGATCAGCCACGTGGTGCCGGTGGCGAGCCCGAGCAACCACTCGATGCCCAGCAGCGCACCGGCCGCGGTGGCCACGCCCTTGCCACCCTGGAAGCCGAAGAAGATCGGAAAAAGATGCCCCAGGAAGGCGGCCAGCCCTGCCAGTGCTGCGGTGCCCGTTCCCAAGCCGTAGGGCTCGCCGAGGTGATGGATCAGGAAGACCGGCAGCCACCCCTTGACCGCGTCCAGCAGCAGCGTCGCCAAGGCGGCGCCCTTGTTGCCCGAGCGCAGCACATTGGTCGCGCCGGGGTTCTTGCTGCCGTAGCTGCGCGGGTCGGCCATGCCCAGCGCCTTGCTGACGATCACGGCAAAGGACAGCGAGCCCAGCAGGTAGGACAGGACGATCGCGATCAACGAAGGCAGGTAGGAACTCACGGTCTCTCCAGACGGGTCATGCGGCCGAAGGGGCGCCGGACCGGCCGGCTATTCTGCCAGCGCGCATTGCACCGGCTTCGCGCCGAGCACCGCACGCAGACCTGCGGATCGAGCTGGGGGCAGGGATATCGCTGGCGTGCGCCTTCTTTGTCACGGCGTCATCAGATCGCCGGGTCGCGCATCTCCCAGCGCAGCTTGTCGATTTCCGCCAGCACTTCGGGCGGCAGCCTCTTGTCCCAGCTGTCGAGGTCTTCGTCCAGTTGCGCCAGCGAAGTCACGCCGATGATGGTGCTCGCCACCTGCCACTTGCTGTGGCAGAAGGCCAGCGCGAACTGCGTGGGCGTCATGCCGGTCTCGCGCGCGAGCGCGTTGTAGCGGCGCGCCGCCTCGAAGGATTCGGGCCGGCCCCAGCGCTGCTTGCGCACGGACTCGTAACGCGCGATGCGCGCGCCCTTCGGCGCATGAGGCCCGCTGATGCCGCTCTCGTCGTACTTGCCGGTCAGCAGGCCGAAGCCCAGGGGCGAATAGGCCAGCAACGAGACGCCGAGCCGGTGCATGGTCTCGTCCAGGCCGTTCTCGACGCCGCGGCTCAGCAGGTTGTAGACGTTCTGCACCGAGGCCACGCGCGGCAGCCCGTGCTGCTCGGCCAGGCGCACGAATTCGTGCACGCCATAGGGCGTCTCGTTGGACAGCCCGATGGCGCGCACCTTGCCCGCCTTCACCAGGCCGGCCAGTGCCTCGAGCTGTGCGAGGATGGAGGTGCGCGAGGTCTCGCGCGCCGGGTCGTAATACATGTTGCCGAAGGCCGGCACATGCCGTTCGGGCCAATGGATCTGGTAGAGGTCGATCACGTCGGTCTTCAGGCGGCGCAGGCTCCCCTCGCACGAAGCCACGATGTCGGCCGGCGTCATGCCGCTGCCTTCGCGCACCCAGGGCATGCCGCGCGAGGGGCCGGCCACCTTGGTGGCGACCACGATCCTGTCGCGCACGCCGGGGTTCTTCTCGAACCAGTGGCCGATGATGGTCTCGGTCGCGCCGAAGGTTTCCGCGCGCGTCGGCACGGCATACATTTCCGCCGTGTCGATGAAGTCGATGCCGCGCTCGAGCGCGCGGTGGAGGATGGCGTGGGCGGTCGGCTCGTCCACCTGTTCGCCGAAAGTCATGGTGCCGAGGCAGATCGGCGTGACGTGCAGATCGCTCTGCCCGAGTTGGATTTTTTGCATTCGCGGAATGCTACCGGCTACCGTGCCGGCCTGCTGTCCGCTGCCGGACTGCGCGGCGCGGGCGCCGTCCGTATCATCGACCGGCCATGTACCAAGCCCACCGCCCTTCCCGCAGCGAGTTCGTCCCCATCCGCAACCTGCGCTACCACGTCCGCGTCTGGGGCACGTCTGCGCCGGCGCGCCCTCCCCTGGTGCTGCTGCACGGCTGGATGGACGTGGCGGCCTCCTGGCAGTTCGTGGTCGACGCGCTCGTCGAGGAGCGCCACGTAATCGCCCCCGACTGGCGCGGCTTCGGCCTCACCGAAGGCGGCGCAGTCGACAACTATTGGATGCCCGATTACCTGGCCGATCTCGACTGGCTGCTCGACCACTTCGCGGGCGACACGCCCGTCGACCTCGTCGGTCACAGCATGGGCGGCAACATCGCGATGCAGTACGGCGGCGTGCGGCCGCAGCGGGTGCGCCGCCTGGTCAACCTCGAAGGCTTCGGCATGCCGCCCCTGCAGCCGGCCGAGGCACCCGGGCGCTACGGCAAATGGATCGACCAGCTCAAGCGCCTGCACCGCGGCGAAATGGCATTGGCCAGCTACACCGGACCCGAGGGGGTGGCGCGGCGGCTCATGAAGACCAACCCTCGCCTGTCGAAGGACAAGGCCAACTGGCTGGCTGGCCATTGGTCCGTGCCCCGCCCGCAGGCCGAGGGCGGCGAGCGCTGGGAGATCCTGGGCGACCCGGCGCACAAGATCATCAACGCCAACCTGTTCCGCGTCGACGAGGCGCTCGCGCTCTACGCCGCCATCGCCGCCCCCGTGCTGGCCGTGGTGGCCTCGGAGGACAGCCTGGGCCACTGGTGGAAGGGCCGCTACACGCTGGCCGACTTCCAGGAGCGCCTGGAATCGGTGCGCGACGTGCGCCTGGAACGGGTGGAGGACGCGGGCCACATGCTGCACCATGACCAGCCGGGCCGGGTCGCGGCGTTGATCGAGGCATTCCTTGATGCCAGCAGGGCCGGCCGGCCGGCTTAGCCGGGCGTGAGAAAATCCCCGGTTTTCCCGTACAACCGTCAGGATTCCCCATGGATGCAGAGCAAATCAATCAAATCGGCGCAACCCTCGCGGACCTGAGCGCCAGGACGGTCGACCTACGGAGGTATCTTTGACTACGATGCCAAGGCCGAACGTCTGAGGACAGTCAACGCATCGCTCGAAGATCCCGCCGTCTGGAACGAACCGAAGAAGGCCCAGGAACTGGGCAAGGAAAAGAAGGCGCTGGACGACGTGGTCGTCACGCTCGACCGGCTCACCAGCGGTCTTTCGGACAACACCGAGCTCTACGAGATGTCGAAGGCGGAAGGCGACATGGATGGCCTGCAGGCCATCGCCGATGACGCCGCCAAGCTCGAGGAAGACATCAAGCAGCTCGAGTTCCGCCGGATGTTCAACAATCCGGCCGATCCGCTGAACGCCTTCATCGACATCCAGGCCGGTGCCGGCGGCACCGAGGCCTGCGACTGGGCCAGCATGCTGCTGCGCCAGTACCTGAAGTATGCCGAGCGCAAGGGCTTCAAGACCCAGATCGAGGACGAGACGCCCGGCGACACGGCCGGCATCAAGGGCGCGACCATCAAGGTCGAGGGCGACTACGCCTTCGGCCTGCTGCGCACCGAAACCGGCGTGCACCGCCTGGTGCGCAAGTCGCCCTTCGATTCCTCGGGCGGGCGCCACACCAGCTTCGCCAGCATCTTCGTCTACCCCGAGATCGACGACTCGATCGAGATCGAGATCAACCCGGCCGACGTGCGGACCGACACCTTCCGCGCCAGCGGCGCGGGCGGCCAGCACATCAACAAGACCGATTCGGCGGTGCGCCTCACGCACATCCCGACCGGCATCGTGGTGCAGTGCCAGGATGGCCGCAGCCAGCACAGCAACCGCGACGTCGCCTGGAAGCGCCTGCGCTCGCGCCTGTACGACCACGAGATGCGCAAGCGGCAGGAAGAGCAGCAGAAGCTGGAGGACAGCAAGACCGACGTCGGCTGGGGCCACCAGATCCGCAGCTACGTGCTGGACAACAGCCGCATCAAGGACCTGCGCACCAATGTCGAGATCTCGGCCACGCAGAAGGTGCTCGACGGCGATCTCGATGCCTTCATCGAGGCATCGCTGAAGCAAGGCGTCTGATGCAGGGCGCCTTGCACCAGGCGGAAGCCCTGATCTTCGACATGGACGGCACCATGGTCGACTCCATGCCCTGGCACGCCAGGGCATGGGTCGAATACGGGCGCCGCCAGGGCCTCGCGATCGACATCCCGGACTTCATGCGCCGCACCACCGGCCGCACGGCCTTCGAATGCGCCTGCGAGCTCATGGGGCGCGAGGTGACCGAGGCCGAGAGCATGGAGATCACGCACGCCAAGGAGTCGATCTACCGCGAGCTCTTCGGCGCGGCTTTCCGCGAAGTGGCGGGCTTCAGCGCCTTCGCCGAGGCCGCAGCGGCACGCGGCCTCAAGATCGCGGTCGGCACCGCGGGCGACAAGCACAACATCGCCTTCACCATGTCACAGCTCGCCATGAATCCTGCGCCGCTCGCCATCGTGGGCGGCGACGAAGGACTGCCCGGCAAGCCGCAGCCCGCGATCTTCCTCGAAGCCGCACGCCGCATCGGCGTGCCGCCGGCGCGCTGCATCGTCTTCGAGGACGCGCCCTTCGGCATCGAGGCCGCGCGCCGCGGCGGCATGCGCGCCGTGGCTGTCTGCAGCAGCCACTCTGCCTCCGAACTCGCAGGACCGCACGTGATCGCGGCCGTCCGCGACTACGAAGAACTCGCAAAATCAAACTTTCTGGAGACGCTCGATGTTGTTGCGTGATGCCCAAGCCGAGCCCGTGGCGATCCGCCGCGAGGACTACCGTGCTCCCGCCTACTGGATCGACACCGTCGACCTGACCTTCGACCTGGACCCGGCCAAGACGCGCGTGCTCAACCGCATGCGCCTGCGCCGCAATCCGGACGTTGCGCCCGAGCCGCTGCGCCTGGACGGCGACGAGCTCAACCTCGCACGCGTGCTGGTCGATGGCCAGGGTGCCTCCTTCCGCATGGAGGCCGACCAGCTGGTGATCGACAACCTGCCCGACGCTTTCGAGCTCGAGCTCTTCACCACTTGCGCGCCCGCCAAGAACACCAAGCTGATGGGCCTGTTCGTGAGCGAGGACACCTTCTTCACGCAGTGCGAGGCCGAGGGCTTCCGCCGCATCACCTACTTCCTCGACCGTCCCGACGTGATGGCGAGCTACACGGTGACGATCCGCGCTGCCAAGGCGGCCTACCCCGTGCTGCTGTCGAACGGCAACCTGGTCGAGCAGGGCGAGCTGCCCGAAGGCCGCCACTTCGCCAAGTGGGTCGACCCGTTCCGCAAGCCCAGCTACCTGTTCGCGCTGGTGGCCGGCAAGCTGGTCGCGCGCGAGCAACGCATCCGGGCGCGCAACGGCAGGGAGCACCTGCTGCAGGTCTACGTGCGCGCAGGCGACCTCGACAAGACCGAGCACGCGATGGCTTCGCTGGTCAATTCCGTGGCCTGGGACGAGGCCCGCTTCGGCCTGCCGCTGGACCTGGACCGCTTCATGATCGTCGCGACCAGCGACTTCAACATGGGTGCGATGGAGAACAAGGGCCTGAACATCTTCAACACGAAGTACGTTCTGGCCAACCAGGCCACCGCCACCGACGCCGACTACAGCAACATCGAGAGCGTGGTCGGCCACGAGTACTTCCACAACTGGAGCGGCGACCGCGTGACCTGCCGCGACTGGTTCCAGCTCTCGCTGAAGGAAGGCCTCACGGTGTTCCGCGACCAGGAATTCAGCCAGGACCTGTGCGCCGAAGCTTCCGCGCGCGCGGTCAAGCGCATCGAGGACGTGCGCGTTCTGCGTACGGCCCAATTCCCCGAGGACGCGGGCCCGATGGCGCACCCCGTGCGGCCCGACAGCTACATCGAGATCAGCAACTTCTACACCGTCACCATCTACGAGAAGGGTGCCGAGGTGGTGCGCATGATGCAGACGCTGGTCGGCCGCGAGGGCTTTGCGCGCGGCATCACGCTGTACTTCGAGCGCCATGACGGCCATGCCGTGACCTGCGACGACTTCGCGCAGGCCATTGCCGATGCCAACCCGGATTCGGAGCTGGCGCGCCTCCTGCCGCAGTTCAAGCGCTGGTACGGCCAGGCGGGCACGCCGCGCCTCGCCGCGCACGGCGTGTACGACGCAGTGCAGCGCACCTACACCTTGAGCTTCGTGCAGAGCTGCCCGCCGACGCCGGGGCAGCCCTTCAAGGAGCCGTTCGTGATCCCCGTCAACCTCGGCCTGCTCGGCCCCGACGGGCGGGAGCTGCCGTTGCAGCTGGCCGATGACGAAGCGCCGGGCGCAGGCACACGCACCCTGGTGCTCACGCGCGCAGGCGAGCAGTTCACCTTCGTCAATGTCGACGCCGAGCCAGTGCCCTCGATCCTGCGCGGATTCAGCGCGCCGGTGATCCTGGAGTACGACTACAGCGACGCGCAGCTGCTCGCGCTGCTGGCCCACGACACCGATCCGTTCAACCGCTGGGAGGCCGCCCAGCGCCTGGCGCTGCGTGCGGCGATCCAGGCGATCCATGCGCCTGTCGTCGGCACGAGCGACCAGCCACTCGACCAAGCCTATCTTGACGCCATGCGCCGGGTGCTGCGCGATCCCGGGCTCGATGCCGCCTTCAAGGAACTGGTGCTCACCCTGCCCTCGGAAACCTACATCGCCGAGCAGCTCGAGGTGGTCGATCCCCAGCGTGTGCACCTGGTGCGCGAGGCCATGCGTGCCCAGCTCGCCGCCGGCCTGTTTGCCGACTGGGAGCAGGCCTACGAGCAGCACCGCGAGACCGGCGCCTACAGCCCCGATCCGCGCTCCGCCGGCCGCCGCGCGCTGGCCGGCCTCGCACTGTCCTACCTCTGCCTGGCTGCGCGCGCGACAGGCGACGCCGTCTGGCCCGGCAAGACGCTGCAGCGCTTCAAGGACGCGGGCAACATGACCGACCGCTTCAACGCGCTCCAGGCGCTGGTGTCCTCGGGTCACGCGCTGGCGGCGCAGGCCCTGGCGCGCTTCCACGCGATCTTCAAGAACGAGGCGCTGGTCATCGACAAGTGGTTCTCGCTGCAGGCCGGCGCGCCCGACCGTGGCGGCGACATCCTGCCGCTGGTCAAGCAGCTGATGAAGCACCCCGACTTCTCGCTCAAGAACCCGAACCGTGCGCGCAGCGTGATCTTCAGCTATTGCAACGCCAACCCGGGCGCGCTGCACCGCCCCGATGCGGCGGGCTACGTGTTCTGGAGCGAGCGCGTGATCGAGCTCGATGCCATCAACCCGCAAGTTGCCGCCAGGCTCGCACGCGCGCTCGACCGCTGGAGCAAGCTGGCCGAGCCTTACCGCAGCGCCGCGCGCGAAGCCATCATGCGCGTGGCCGCCAAGCCCGAGCTCAGCAAGGACACGCACGAGGTCGTGACCCGCGCGCTCGCTGGATAACCAAGCGACTCTGGAGTTACTGAATGCCCAAGAACGTTTCCCTCACCCGCTATCTCATCGAACAGCAGCGCGCCGACGGCCTCATCCCGGGCCAGTTGCGGCTCTTGCTCGAGGTGGTGGCGCGCGCCTGCAAGAGCATCAGCCAGGCCGTCAACAAGGGCGCCCTCGGCAACGTGCTCGGCTCGGCCGAGAGCGAGAACGTGCAGGGCGAGGTGCAGAAGAAGCTCGACATCATCGCCAACGAGGTGCTGATCGAGGCCAACGAATGGGGCGGCCACCTCGCCGCCATGGCGAGCGAGGAAATGGACAGCATCTACGTGGTGCCCAACCGCTATCCGCAAGGTGAATACCTGCTGCTGTTCGACCCGCTGGATGGCTCCAGCAACATCGACGTCAACGTCAGCATCGGCACCATCTTCAGCGTGCTGAAGAAGCCCGAAGGCTCGCCCGGCGTGCAGGAGTCCGATTTCCTGCAGGCGGGCAGCAAGCAGGTGGCCGCCGGCTACTGCATCTACGGACCACAGACGACGCTGGTGTTGACGGTCGGCAACGGCGTCGCGATGTTCACGCTGGACCGGGAGCAGGGTTCCTTCATGCTCACGCAGGAAGACATCCAGATCCCTGCCGACACCAAGGAATTCGCTGTCAACATGAGCAACATGCGCCATTGGGATGCGCCCGTGAAGCGCTACATCGACGAATGCCTGTCCGGCAAGGACGGCCCGCGCGGCAAGGACTTCAACATGCGGTGGATCGCCAGCATGGTGGCCGACGTGCACCGCATCCTGATGCGCGGCGGCGTCTTCCTGTACCCCTGGGACAAGCGCGAGCCCGAGAAGGCCGGCAAGCTGCGCCTCATGTACGAGGCCAATCCCATGAGCTGGCTGGTCGAGCAGGCCGGCGGTGCCGCAACCAACGGCCGCCGGCGCATCCTCGACCTGGAACCGGGCAAGCTGCACGAGCGCGTGGCCGTGGTGCTGGGGTCGAAGAACGAAGTCCAGCGGCTGACCTCGTACCACGAGCCGCTATAATCGCGGGCTTAGCCGGTGTAGCTCAGTTGGTAGAGCAGCTCATTCGTAATGAGAAGGTCGGGTGTTCGAATCATCTCTCCGGCACCAATCTAGACAAGGGTCTGTTGCTATCAAAATTGCAGCAGGCCCTTCTCGCTTTGTGGCGGTGTAGCCACTGTGTAGCCAACTGACGTGCTTTTAGATGTCAGAACGGCGCTTCGATTGGCGCAACTCGGCGGAGTCTCGCTTCATGTCGCTTCAGCGATTGCTCGTTCATGTCACGTTGGAGATCGACTCAGCGCTGAGCCTTGAGGCAACGAAAGCCGCTCTGCAGTCAGCGATCCAAGTTGGCTTAGGCGGCCGAGTATCGACCGTGGAGGTGTACCCCCTTGCTCCCGCTTTCGAACAGGTCGCGCCCCAACAGCCTCGGCGTGAGCCTCCTCCGTCCAAGCCGTCGGATCACGACCAAGTCATTGAGGAGTACATGCACTGCGGGATGACGGTCCGCATCTATCGCGATGCCGGAAAAGCAGCCCGGCCGACCTTCTATGGAGTCGTCACGAATCCACAGGCCAAGCAGCCATCGGGCGCGCTCATCACCGCAGGAACCTATCAAGAGCTGAGAAGCATGGCCGAGGCACGCGCTGAGCGGAAAGCCGACCTGCTTCGACAGCGGCAGGCACGTTCCTTGAGTCAGTGACCAAGACAGCCACGCCAATTGGTGGCCCGCCCAAAGAGCTAGCGATCAAGGCGGCAACTGGTCGAGATGATCGATCGTCTCGCGCAGCCGGCTGAGCGCAATCAAGGTTTCGGCAAAGACCTCTTTCGAGATCCGATGCTCCTGCAGCACGCCAAGCACGAACGCCTCAAAGCCATCGCCGACATCGCCGTCAAGCAATTGATGCTCTTCCAAGATCACGTTGCCGCGCAGCAGTAGGTCGGCCATTTAGTCGCCGCCTTAACTTTCGTATTGCGCTGAAAACAGCGTGGATGGGCAACCGCTTACCTCAGGCTGCCTCCTTAGGCCAGTCGCATGACTCATAGTTCAACCGAAACTCTTGCTTGTCAGGTACAGCACGAAGAATTTGGACGTGACCCGTGTCAGTCTTGTCTAGTCGGCGCTTGATTTCAAGCTGAGATTCAGAATGACATAGCGCCCCTAAAGTTATCGAGCGGAGCGCACCTGGAGGCACACTGAACAGCCGCACTTCCCACGCCTTCGCGAATTGACGCTTGGACGATTCCGGCTCATCTGCCAATGCTACGGGCCATAGCAGACGGACTTCCTGTTCATAAGCCCATTCCAGCGACTTTGTAAGACAGATTCGCTTGACTGCGTCTTCCTCGAGATCGCTGTAGACCGTAAAACGCTCATCGGAATACTGCACGTCATCGAGGCGCCCCCAGAGATCCGGGAAACGCTTCTCTGCGACGGCATTCCTCCAACCATCGACCGCCTCTGGATGAACAGATGCGGGAGGATCGCCAAGGTCTGCAATCTTGCGCGAGAAGCAAGGGTGCTTGTCGTCAAACTCTAGGAGCACTCCCTTGTGGCTGTTCGTATAGTGTGCCCACATCAGCAGATGCCGGCGGGTGCGCGAGAAGCAGACCATCCCAACCATCGGCCAGAGGGCCTCCTTGACCTTGAAGTCTTGATACTCATGAACCATTTGCGGAGGCGGGGCCGGCGGAAGCCAGTGCAGATCGTCGGGCGGCAGTTTCGGACTTGGCTGGGGTGCGGTCCACGGCGGAGGAGTTGGGGTTTTGACCTGGATTTCGAAAGGATCATTGAGATCAAAGCGACGCGACAGGCGCAAATGCCAGTTTTCAAAATACAGCAGCGCGATCTCGATAGGCAGGTACTTATAAATTGACATCTGAAATTTTTGCGATCTGAGAACTCTATGGGCCGGCCCCATTTGGCCAAGGGCTGTCCTATCTTCTGCATGGCCAGACCCGGTTCAATGGTAGCTGGTGAATCCATTGATGACCCAGCTCGTGACGCGGTGCATGGCGACCGCGATCGACACAACGACCACGACGCCCACCAAAAAGGACACCGCTTCCTCTTGGACATGCCAAACCAGTTGAACAAGAAGCAGCCCAAAAAATCCGACAACGCTCCAGACGACAGCGCTCAACCGCCGCAACCCCAGATTCCAGTTCATCGAGGCACCCACCGTTTGAAAGCTTCCCACTTGACGCATTCAATCCAGGCAGCACCGTTGAAGGTCACGAGATGCCCTCCAATTCCATAGCGGTCCGCATCGATGCCTTCTGTCTCACGAGGGCTGGCGGTGAAGTCGATGGCATGACCTTTGAGGAGTTCGATCACCTGAATCGCTCCTGAACGAATTGCGGCAATGTGGCGTTCGCGTTCCTTGCTTCCCGGTCTTAAGCGCTCGTGCTCCGTCACGGAGGGGTCGTCTCCCTCCGGATAGCCAATCTGAACAGCCCAGGTCCCTGTTTCCAGCTTCCTGAAGTCGTCAGACCACACCTGAAGGACCAATGTGCCGTCAGACCGGAAACCTCCCCACGACCAGCGATCGTTCTCCAAAGCGACCCCTCGGCGAGCAAATGCTTCGACCTTTCTGATCATTCGCGCCATATGTAATCTCCGCTCCCTATCCCGCGTTGTGCCGCGCGCGCGGTTGTGAGTTTGGTCATGCGTGTCTCTACGCCCCTCAGGGCACTATAGCGTCTCACAGGTTCCGCCAGCTCGTCAAAGCGAGATCATCAGCCGGGTTGCCAACTAGTGCCAACTTCCTGCGGCAGGGCAGGCGCAGGATATGCGTGTGACTCGTAGACTGCACACATGCCATTGCAGATCTACTTGGACAGTAGCGACTTCTCCAATTTATCGAACCTGGCTCGGCAAGCCGACTACGAGCATGTCAAACGATTCCTGCTAAATGCGCGAGATCGCGGTGAGATCGAAATCCGCTTCAGCTATGCGCATGTAGTCGAAGCGGCACCAACCGCGCTGGAGCATCTTCCTTTTGCGATAGCGCGGTTTCGGTCCATCCAAGAATTATGCGGCCCAAGATGCTTGGTCGATCCCCCAACGATCATCCGGCATGAGTTCCCGAGCGATCACGGCAATCCCCTGCCCTCGCTGCTGAGGGATGATGGCGATTGGTGTCCTAGTTTCTCGGGCACGCTTGAGCTTCCGGATCTCGGGGCGCTGCTACAGGAAAGCTTGTCTTCCCTGCCGGGGCCGGAGCGGCGCAGGAAAGTTCGACAACTCTTCGACACTAAAGGACAACTCAGGCCCCGCGCGCTACGTATGGTGCGAGAGCGCGCGGAAGCAATCCTGGCCTCAATGCAGCGGGAATACCCGATGACGGCCGAAGCAACCCGATCAATGGAACGCTTTGTGGTCGGCGTCGGTTCAGAAGCAGAGGCAAATCGGGCGCTTCGAGATTCGATCAAGAATCTAGAGCAGTTTGCTCAATGGCACGCAAGGGAATGGGAAACGACTTCGAAGTTTTCAGCATGGTTGAGAATTTACGGCGAGAACATAAGGCGCAACCTCAGTCACACGGCGGGAGAAGTGCGCACCCTATACCAGGCCGAACTGGCCAGCGGCCGGTCTGGAGATGTCGCCAAGAAATTGCTCAACGAGGGCTTCAACCGAGCGTCCGCCAACTTTGCGCAAGGCCTTGTGAAGTCACTCCACGGCGCAGGTCTAGAAGGAGCTGCAAACGCGACTCCGTCCTGGACCACATCACCGGGTCTGATGTGCATCGCCAGCGTCGCGGTGCAAGCATTCCGGCGCACGGCGCTTGATCCGACCCAATCACGAAAGGCTAGAACCAGTGATTTCGGAGATGTCTGCCACTGCATCTACCTTCCCTACGTTGATGTCTTCCGCGCTGATGGCTTCGCGGCCACGGCGATCAGTGATGCAGACATGCCAGTTCGCGCTCTGGTGGCTCCAAACCTCATGCAATTGCCGGATGTGATTAGGCGCGCCCTTTCGTCGAATTAACCATCGATAGGGAGATGGAGTCTCATTAATCAGCTTCCCTTCACATCCATATCACCTTGTTTCGCGCCAGAGCCCTTTCCAACAGGGCACGCAACCCGGCAGGCCACACGGCACCCTTGTTCTCCGCAAGCGATAGCGCGCGCTCAATCTCGGCAGGGCAAGGCGATGAGCGCAACGAGATGACATAGGCGTTGCGCATCAGTGCGAACGTCTCAGAGGGTTCAACAAGTGCCTTTAACTGGTCGCTGGCCAAGTACCGAATGAGTGCCAGCCACGCCACGTAGGCCATCACACCTGCGGCCCATCCATGCGCATCGCCGATGGCAAATGCGACTGCCAAGCCGATCACCCACTTGGCGGTTGACTTGGTCCACATCCACCAGAACTTCGCACTTCGACCCTGAAGGGGAATGCCCAACTGCCTACCGAATGCGTAGGTTTCAGCAAAGATCATCTGCCGAACAAGCCACAATTCCAGTGTCGGACTTTCTGCCCAGTCTGACCGGACGTACACGTCCGCGCAGTCGCTGAGCTGATCCATCGCTGCTCCTTCCTCGATGCTTTTGCTGCCATCGAGCTTTTGCAACAGTGGGAGTGCCCACCGGCTCATCTGCTTCGCATCGTCACCGAAATGGCTAAGGGCTGATTGGGCGCGTTCCAGCACCCCCTCCACAGTGTCCCAGAGCCAACTGTCGCCTGCGAGTTGCCTTGCCGTCGCGTCCCTACTCTTCCAGTCGAAATCCAGCTCCTTGATCAGCTCTGGCCTGCTTCGAAGCAGCGACGAGAGCAACTCCGCTGCAGAAGCGTCTCGGCTGCCCTGTCTTTCAGGAAACCGCTCCTCGACAGCCTGGCGCAGAATGTATTTCGCTTCACTCGTAAGCATTGGGTCTCCTCCAACATTTGTCGCTCGTTTCCGTCACTCACGCGCGCGCGTCTACAAGGGTCGTTGCGACGCTGGACGCGGCCAAGTTCACCGCGAATCCCTCCTAGTAGGCGTGTGACCCAATGCTCCAGTGTGCTGGTCCAGCCAGGGCGCCGGGTCTTGGCTGCGTCTTCGGTAGCTTGGCGAACTTTGTCCAACTCATCAGACAGATCCTCCTGAATCGCTCGAAGCTCGACTAATGTCGCTTCCCCGCTGAAGTTGCGGTTGTAAACGGCTACACCCTTCTTACGGCGCACCTCGAGCTAGCCGATGTGGCCGAGGCCCATGGCGGCCAGGTTTGTCGATACGCATGGGGGCGAATTGGGTCTGCCCATCGCGCTACGGCTTGCATTCTGCGCAGTGCAAGTGGCCCCCCTCAGTTGCCTTTGCTATCCAGCGGAGGCAATGAGGTAGCGGAGCGTGAGCCCTGCTGCGTCGCGGGGCAGCTTGAACACTTCGCCGTACAGCGCCATCGTGAGTTCGCATGTATAGCGCTTGCTCGCCAACGTCGTCTGCGGCTTGCCCAAAGCCTCCAGGTCTGTTACATAGCGCGGGTTCAAGGTTTGAAGGGACATCACCGCAGGCCTGAAGGCCTCCATAAACTGGGCCTCAGTTGGGACAGGCCGTGCTTCAACGACGGCAGCACGAAAGACTTCCGCGAGTGCGTCGCCGTCTCGCTGTGCAAGATCCTTGGGGAGCATTCCGATCAGATCGGAGTGGCCTACAGCGCCTTCGGGCATAAGGAAGCGGTAGCAGGAGTCGTCGCCTCGATCGCTCAGCACCTTGATCTCTTCCATCATCACGCGCATGTACGCGACGGCGGCAACGTCGCTGGTCGTTGGGACACGTTTGAGAATCAGCGCCTGAACGTTTGCAGCCATTTCATCTGTGACCTTGCCCATGTTCTCGCCCCCCCTGAGGCGAACCTGTGCAGCGTCAAGAATGCGGTTGTACGTTACCGGCTCATACGCCTTCATGGCAACCCACGCAGGCGACTTCGACAACTCGCCGTCAATCCCGTATGCGTTGTAGTGGGCGTGCAGGATCGGCGTCACGTACTCGCGCGAGAGACCGAAAAGCATCGCAAACACGGCGAGTGAAACCAGCCGCCCCACGCCCTCGCCGCTTTTCTTGCCGAGGATTAGCGTCGCGACTAGGGCGCCGACGGCACCGCACACAGCACCCACCACCATCCCGATCCAGTTCATTCCTTCTCTCCTCGTTGTGGGAGAAGTGTAGCGCCGAGGCGCGGGAAGGCTGGACCAATAAGTGCACAGAGGCGCACTCGCCGAAAATCGAGGAGCGCGGAGGCTACTTGGTGAACCCGTCGATCATCCAGCATGTGACACGATGCAGGGTGCCCGCGATCAAGATCACCACGACTGCGCCAATAACAAAGGACGCGAGATCGTCCTGCAAATGCCAGATGACTTGGACAACGAGGAGTCCGAAAAGAGCACCGACGCTCCATGACACGACGAAGCCGCTGATTCCAGTTCATTCCATCAACACCAGGATCATCGTCTACCATTCAGAGCTCGGGGCCTTTGGGCCAGGCATGGCGTCTACTCTTCTGTCACGTAGATGGCCTTCCCTGCAATCTGCTTGCCGGTTCGGGTGTTCGAGCTGCCAGTAGCAAAGGCCATTCCTCCCCGCCTAGGGGCCTGCATGATCATCACGCCTGAACTTCCCACCTCGAAATCGCCCGCCCCTTCGAGCAATATCCCATTGGCTCCGACCTTGGCCGCTTCCCTCTTGGCGTTCATGACAGCGGTGTCTAGTAGCGCCTGCTTCTCCATGAAGTCATGCGCTGCGTCGGCCGAGATGACCGCTATCTCCACATACTTCCTGGGCGGAGTCGTGTACAGCTTTACTTGGATTGGGCTGGTGGCTGCTCTAGGTGTGCCAACAAGCATGGATGTCTGGTGAGTAACGGCGCAGCCGGCCAAACCGGCGAGCGGCAGCAGCAGGGTAATCAAAAGCAGTTTCAGCATTCCATCTCTCCTATCATCAGTCCGCCAGGCAGCGTCGCCCTACTTCGTGCCTTCCTTGCCGGTGTAGGGGTTGATGTTCCCCTTCGTCGAGTAGTTGTCGCTCTTCGTGCCGTTCGGATTCGTTGCATGCGAGGGCGCGACGTAGGTGCCGTTGCTCCTGACATGCCCGCTCACCGAATGACTTGAGCTGCTCGATCCGGTGCCATAGCTTGAGCCAGAATGCCCGCCCTTCGCAATGGCTGCAGTTGCAAGAAGGCAGCTCAGCGCGCCGAGGATGATGGCCTTGTTCATGTTGTTTTTTCCTTGCCCGGAATTGGGCCGTTGGAGCGTGCGGCAGTCGGGGCTTGCAACCTATAGGGTTGTTCCCCACACCTGCCAACTATTTCCGCTTTTGACGATGAGCCTTCAGCCGCTAGCCTGCAGGACGCTAGACTGCGCGCCAGGAGTGGGCAGCGCGGGGACGGTGGCGATCGCTACCGGGCGCGGCTAGTCAGATGGCAAAGTACAAGGCAGCCGGGCTGGCTCTAGCTTTTGGAGTAATTCTCACGGGAGTCGGATCTGCTCAAGCGGCAACGATCTACCTATGCAGGGCCTATAACGGCTCGACCTTCTGGGCCAGTGCGCATTGCAATCAGTACAACGCGCTCATTGAGCGCATCGAGAACGTCGCCGATGGCATTCCCTGGGATCAACAGGTGCAACAGGCCCAACAGGGCAGCACGGCGGGCGGGCGGCAACAACCTCAGATCAACACTGCCGAAGTCCAGCGCGATATCCGGTGCATGCAACTGATTGCCGAGCGCAACAGGATCGAAAGCCGGTACACCAACTGGCAATGGCAGCCACCGGAGGTGATCAATCCAGATCAGCAGCGCATGCGAGCGATTCGATCCGAGCTATCTCACAATCGGTGCGTTACTCAATAGGCAGCGCCCGCAACTATCTGGGCGCTTGCTACAGCTACAGTTGCTACTCTTGCTACAAATCTGCGCCGAGGAACTTCATCGATCTGAGCGCTTGAGCCAGGCCCATCGACGGCAAGTCCGGGTGCGTTTCAAGTAAGAGTCCGTACTGGGTCAGTTCCTCCCTGATGCCCGGGATCTTGCGGGATATCAGCAAAAGGATCGCTGTCAAAGCGTGGGTATGGGCTTCTAGCTCCTCGATGCGCTTCGGCATCGCGGCGATGGTCATGTCTCGCTTTGGTTGCATGTTGTTCACAGTTGCTCTTTCTGTCAGGTGCAGGCCTCTACTGCCTGCCGTTGGTCACGCAACATTGCGTTTGTCATCTTGGTGATCTCGCGCACCGTCTTCCAGTGCGCGCCGGCATAGGCGTTACGCGACACCTTGGCCTTTCCGTCTACGCTTTGCGGCCCGGTTGACTTGTCCCACGGCCGCCAGGACCGGATCAACTCGGCCTGCCTTGCCCGCCGTTCTGGTGTCCATCCATTCGCCATTGCTACTCTCCAAAAGTTTGTTTTGAGGGGGCTCGGTTTTCCCCGCCTGCGCGAGGGCAAGCCCGGTGTTGATCTGCTGCTGCCCGTTGTTCACGTTCCCGACGTTCTTCGCGTAGACGACCTGCCGCGGATACTTCAGTTCCACAAGAGCCTGTATGGTCGATCGGCTCTGCGCCTGCGCCTTGAGGGCCAAACCTAGGAACGCTTCGAGGTTGCGCTGCGCGCTCTGCTCCTGCGCACGGGCGGCTAGATTCGAAGATATCGTTTGCAGTGCAATCGCTTGGCCAACCAGCATCGCCTCAAGGTCCGACATATCGCCCGCCTTCACCGCGTTGGTGATGCGCTGCACCTCTTGAATCGTTGCCATCAACCCGCTTCCTTGGCCGATGTGATTCGTGAATCGCTCTTGCATCAGACCGGCGTTGATGGACGGATCGACTATGGACCGCCCAACGACCTCCGATTCGGTTTCCTTCTCGCCGTCCGCTTTGACTCGCTGCGTCAACTGCAGGACGGCCGCAGCCTTCTTCTGAGTCATATTTCGGTCTTCGCGCACGAAGCCTTCTTGGTCCACCTTTGCAAGAACGGGTCAGCCCAGAGAGAGCCTTGGACCTTCTTCCACTCGCGATCAATGCGAGTCAGATCGCCGGATTGTTGAGCGAGCGGTAGAGCATACTCGTAGTATTCCGCGCGCCGCTGGTCCATGCTAGCGTTGGCCTGCGCAAGGTCGAGAACAAATTCGATCTCCTCTGGCGTGTTGCCAAGGATTAATGAAGTTTGCTGCGCGCGAGTCCAATCACGGTCGGCCTGCGGCCCCCTCCTTGCAGCGAGCACCGTCAGCAAGCGATCCATCGCCACTGTTAGAAACTGTTTCTGGCTTGCTGCCAAGAGCTTTGCGCTCGTGGTGGCAATGCCTAGGGCTTCCAGTATCGAGGCCGCCTGCGTCCTTGTGTCGATGCTCCACGCCTCCGAATAGATGTCCCTAAGGGCTTGGATCTTGGCCTCAAGTTCAGACGCGCTGCCGGCCGCATTGAGAACCGGCTGGTAGGTATTCCTGATGAAGTTGTCGTTCAATGCGACCTTGCATGCGTCTATCCGCTCTGTGGTCGATAGCGTGGCGTTCATGTGCTCGCCCGTATCAACCCTGAATCACGCCCTTGACCGAGCATCGCGCTCCAGTCGTTCCTGTGCCGCCCCAAGTACCCGTTCCTGCACTGACGCTCACATAAGCCGTGACGTAGTGCCCGCCTTCTGTCGTGTTGAAGACGCCAGTAACAGAGACTGGCATCAGAACATTCCCAGCTCCCGGGTCTTGAGCGATGTTGAATGCCTCCAGCAAGGAAGTTCCATCAAGGCTCAATCCAGACCGACATACAGCGCCGGCAGTGCTGTTGGATGCATATCCGTCAAAGCTGAAACTCGCCGCGTCACCCCACGTAAGGAACACGTTTTGCAATGTGGTCGAAAGCTCTGCTGCACTCGTCGAAGAGTTGGAGATGTTTCCGCCGAGACCCGCTTGGCAAAAGATGGGCCTACGGTTGTAGTAGCTGATCACGAGGCGTGAATTGATCGAGTCCGACCAGGCCGGCCCTGCGACAGGCTGCGCTTTGCCGACAAGCGTTCTGGTTGCATCGCCCGACTTGATCTCGATTCCCGTGGTCGAATCCGTAGCATGGGCGGTGGTCGATGCCTCAAGGGTCATCGTGCCAGCGTTCATGTAGGCATAGATGTTGTATGCAGTACCAGGAGTTAGAGAGGTTGGAGCGAGAGAAACTCCAGCAGACGGGATCGCGTAGGTAACCCCGTTGATGGTCAGACCTACCCCGTTGTACCGTTGAAGAACAAGGATGGATCCAGACTTGACGAGGCGGCATTGCGCCACGTAGCCAATGCCAGTCGTGAAGCCGTTGCCGTCTCGAAGTTGTGCGGAGTAGGACGCCAGCAAGTTAACTTGCTGATCCATCGTGCTGGGGGGGTCAACCGCCCCATCAGCGGCATTGCTTGCTGCCGTTTGTGAGAGGGATGCGAGTGTGCCTAGAAGTGCCATGCATCGATCGTGCCGGCGTACCCGGCATCTATCTATGGCGTGGCGGTCCTCTGGCTTGCGCTATCTGACGTTTCTAGCCATCTCAATCCAAGACGCCAGGTGTTCAAAGCGATAGCTCACCCTGCCGCGCATACCCATCGAGAAATGCACAGGCCCCTCACCGCCCAGTCGAAGTGCCTTCAAATATCCGGCCGAGTATCCGATCAGCTTCGCTGCATCTTTCTCGCCAATGCGCCCGTCACCGGAGACAACCATCTCTTGATCGATCGCCGCAGCCCTCAAGACTGCAGCGGTGGTCTCAACGTTCGCCCTAATGCGATCCGTCTCTGCATCAATTGTGTGGAACTGGTCTAGGGTCATAGGCCCTCCACCGAAGAGAAGCCCGGACACCGCTGCAGGATGGCCGTCAAACTTTCCGACACCATAGGCCCGCCAATCCCCGCACGTCTCCATGCGCTGCAACGCGGCCCGCTCAGGTTGGAGCACTCCAAGCAGGCTCGCCGATTGTCGGCATCGCGGTCCCGGATCACCAGCGTGTCGGCCAGAGTAGTAGCGTCGATCACGTTCGTGCCTCGCCTCACGAACAGATCCACGCGCGACACCAGCAGGTCAATTTCCGCCGTGTTCATAGCCGTGGTGTGCGGCCAGCACCAGCGGTCGGGATCTGGTGCCGGCTCATCGATGGCAGTCAGCCAATCGATCAGCGTTGCCTTACTGGCGCGGATCAACTCGCGCAGATCCGGTGTGAGCTTGCTTGCGGGGGCGACCTTCAGTGCCCGATCTGAGGTCAATTCCACGGCCAGGCCGGCAGCGCGCAGAAGGTCTGCAATATGATGCGCGGGAGCCATCAGAACACCTCCACGTCTTCGAGGGCGGGGCTCGGTACAGGCGGTGCCGAAGGTTCCAACCACCCCGAAGATTCCGTAGATTCCCCGTTTTCAAACGTGGAGCCTTCGGAACCTTCGGGGGAATCTTCGGGTGCAGATGGGTCCATCCTGCCTGGCAGGCGCCAATACCAACCGTCCTTCATGCCGCCCTTTTTGCGCTCGATGCGCAGCTTCTTGGATGCGTTCCAAATCTGCTTCTTGGTGAAACCGGCGTCCTTGAGCGGCTGGCAAGCGGCATCTGCGTTCGTCCAGCAGTCGGCTGTCAACTCCGCCCGCAGTAGGTCACTAGCATCATTGCCGTCTTGGCCTTGCTCATCCTGCTCTGCCAGAAGTTCGCGAGCGGTGCCTGTCACCGACTGTCCCCAGGCGATGCAGCTAGCCTGAATCCCAGGCAGAGGCTCTGTCTGGTCGATGTGGTACTCGAAGCCTCCATCGTCAGGACCAATGTTCGACTTGCCCCGCGCCAAGATGCGACGGTCTTCGCCATCGTCGCCCTTGACCTTGGCCGCCACCAGCACCACGCGAGCCACCGCCGTGAAAGCGATCGAGCCCACCACGCGGCTCGCTGGGTCCGTCCCTGCTCCGCCCTTGCTGAAGTGACTGATGCCCAGCACGGCGGTATTCAGCCGGGCTGCTAGATCGACCAGCGGCTGCAAGGCTCGGCGCACCTCTGTGTTCTTGTGACTGTCGCCCGCCACAGCCGACACCACAGGATCGACAACTAGGAGGCGCACGCCACCAATGGCAATGGCCTGCTGCTCCAACGCGGCCATGTCGCGCGCCGGATCGAAGGGCTGGACTTCACCGCCGATGCGCGTGCCGCTGACGAAATAGCAGCGCTTCCGATCAGCGCCGGCAGCGAGCAGGCGAGGAAGTAACGTATCGGCAGGATCGTCTTCCCCGCTCCAGATCAGGATGTTGCCCGATTCGCAGCGAGAACGGTCCGGCCAGCGACCGCCGATGGTGACGGTTGCCGCCACGGCGAGAGCAATGGTCGTCTTGCCCTGACCAGGCGCACCGGCCAGGATGTGCAGTTTGCCCAACGCCAACCAGTCAGGCCAAAGCCAGCGTACAGGCTCAGGCGTCAGATCATTGCCGTTGACGAGGATCACGCCATCGGCCGGCATTGGAATAGCCCCATCGAGGGCGGCCCGCACCGCGAGTGCGCTCTTGTCGAGTACCGCGCTCATACAGAAACCTCCACCGCGCCCGCCAACCGATGGAGGTCGTTGAAATCGGTGTCCTTGTCGCCCCTGGGTAGTCCGGTGAAGTTGGGCACCGCCAGCAGGGCGCCAGCCGCAGCGGCTGCTTGCCGAGCGGCGGTCAAACCGGGGTTACCGTCGGTCCTCCAGTCGTCGTCGGCCGCGATGATGATAGTGAGGCAGGGGTACTTGGCGCGCAGGGCCTGGGCTACTGGCTGCAGGTTGCCGGCGTTGAACGCGACCGCTACCGCGCTGCCGGTGTCTTCGTGGATTGTGGCGCCCGTGGCGAAACCTTCGCAAACTACGAGCTTGCCGCTGGGCCGGCCGATGGCGTGGTAGCAGCCGCGCACGCGACCACCGCGCAGGAAACGCTTGTCGCCGTCCGGTGAGATGGTTTGCAGGCTGTGCAGACGGCCCTCTGTATCGCGCATGGGCACCAGCAGGGTATGTCCAGCCTCTACCCGCACGCCGTGGCTGCGAACGCCTTTGCAGCTCAGGTACGGGTGCTGTTGCGCCGGCAGTGCCGAGGCCCATCGAACAGCAGCAGCGGCGGCGGCTTCTGCGTGGCGTCTCCGCATCTCGGCATCACGCTGACGGCGCATGGCGTCAATGCGCTGATCCATCGCTTTTCGCTCAATCGCCGACATCTCGCGTTCAGCCTTGGCGCACCAGCATTGCACCAACCCATCACGCCAATTGCCGAAGGCTCCTGCGGGTACGCCATCAAGGTGGAGCACGTACCAGGCGGCATCGTCACTGCGCTTGCCGGTGGGGCTGAAGCGGTGAATGCGGCCATCGCCGTGGATCTCGGCGGGAGACTGCATCCCGGCAGCGACTATCGCCTTGAGAAAGGCATCGATCGGGTTCATGCTGCACCGCCCTTCGGCTCGCCGATCAGCGTGTACAGAGCGACCCCCTGGTGGGTGAATCCTTCGGCGTCGATCACAACCACACGGGTGGTCTCGATGTTGAAACCTTGATGTCTCAGCTCGAAGATCCGAGTGGGCGCTTGAAAGCAACCGGCACGGCGCAGTTCGTAGCAGTTGTGCGGTCGCTGACGGAGCAGATGGAGGATGCGGCGACGCTGATCCTCGCTGGCGGTGGATTTGCGATCAGACATGGCTGAGTCCTCCACGCTGGATCAGCCAATCGGCCACGCCGTACGGCAGCCAGCCCCGAAGAGCCGAGACCACAATTGCGGCTTTGATGAAGCGCCGGGGGATGAGAAAATGCGTGCTGTGCTTCTTGATGATCGCCGTCGCGGGTGTTGGAACCATCCCGACGGCTTTTTCTTGGGAGGTCATTGCGCAGCACCTCCTCCCAGAAGCCGGCGGATCTCGGCCACCGGCCAGCCCAGGCGGCCATTGATCCGAATCGGGCGGATCGGTCCGTCTTCCTTGCAGGCCCAGCCTCTGAGTGTCTGTGGCTTGCGCAACAGGTAGTGAGCCGCCTGATCCGTCGGAACAGTTGGCCGTGCCACAAGATCGAGCGGTGGGAATGGGTTCATGGATTGCTCGACCACCACATGCGATGCATGCGTGGCCTGAGCGGTCGTAGTCTGCATACCTGACTCCAGCGCCTCTCGGCGTTAGGTTTGAAATCCCAGACTGATTGATGTCTGGCGCTATAGGTCAGCGCCTATTGGCGTTGAGGCGTTGATCCACGGCGCAACGATATTGCCTCCGGCGAGGTTGTTCCACTGCTTCAGAGCAGATTAGAGCAGTGCGGCGACGCCAATTGGTTCAATGGAATCTGGAACCAGAAACAGGACTTCCGCCTGAATGACTGGAGCTTTGTCGTGAGTGCGTTCGGGAACGTGAGTCGTGACGAATCGCTGAACTTCAGCAGTAACACCAAGGAAGAACCTGAACCCCTCGGCGGTTTGAAATGCGGCCTGCTCTAGACGACCTCCGTCGTTCAGAGATTGAATTAGCCTCAAGGCTCCCCAAAAGTGGGCCGCTCGCCTTGCTGCGTCGAAGTACTTGCGCAACTGTCCATCAGAGTATTTGAGCGCTTCGCCATCGCCGTAGGTTTTTCCGATGGCCCACTGCTTGTATACGGAGAGAGCCTTGCGCAGACTGGTGGCTTCGCCCTTCCGATGAAGGTCATACATGATCGCAATGAGGTCACCGGCCGCATGCCCTTGACGGGCGCTCTCTTCAGCCCATGATTCCAACTCGGATTGACTCGGCCAATCCAGAATGATGGTCTGCTGATGAGGCGTGAACGTCCGTTCGATACCGGCATCACGACTCCGCGCAAGATCCTTACGCAGCAGATAGGCCGACCGCGCCCGTTCGTCATTGGGAAACAGCATCGCGGCAAGCACCGTGTCACGGTCTACCTCGAACCGCCCTTCAAGCTCCAACTCCATTCGCACACCCTTCGTGCACACCCCTGAGAGGAGATGCCAGCCCGGCCCGTCAGGGAAACGGGTTTTCGGGGATCAGCCTAGGGCTGGCAAAAGACAGTCTACCTACCCGCCAAGTATTCGATGGCTGTCCTGTCGCCTTTCCCGAGGTTGCAGGGGACGCAGGCCGCAACGAGGTTCATGGCTTCATCGCCGCCGCCGAGCGCGCGCGGTAGTTGGTGCTCTACGTGCCACTTTCCTGCGAGGTCCAGCGACGTGCCGCAGTAGTGGCATCGCCCCTTGGATTTCTCGAATATGGCCCGTCGCTTTCGTGAAATATAGGGGGCGGGAGCTGGCGTAGGAGTAAGCAACGGCTCGTCAGGCCAAAGCTCTTCTTGTACCGCAATCGTCGGCTTCGCAAGATGCTTGTCGTTCGCCGCGCTGAGACATTGGCGCGCCAAAGAGATTGCCTCTACCTTGTCTTCTGACACGCTCAGCACTACGCCAGCTTGCGCTTGGACCACCATGTATCGGGTGATGTACAGGCCGCGCGAAACGCAGGGCGTGCTCGCCAGAGCATAGCGGCCATCGTCGCCGAAAACGCCTCCGTAGATTGGACGTTGCAGTAGGCGCTCCCCTGACATGGCTCAGTCCGGATTCGTGAACTTCAATACGGTGTTCGCGGGCGTCATCGCGACACCATCACCTTCTTGATCGCTTCACGCGCAGCCCGGCGCGCACGCTGATCAACCTCTGGACCGGTCTTGTTCGTAGGTTCAAGGCGCTTGATCAAATCCACCGCATATTCCGCTTCGCTCTCGAAACGAGCCTGAAAGTCCACGCGCTGCGCGGCAAACGCGATGTACGAGGCCATGTCCGACAAGAAAGCGATAGCCGCCCATTTTCTGCTCGCACGGTCATTTTCGGAGTCGCCGCCTTCACTGAGCGAATCGAGCATCGCCGACTGGATCGTGGCCTCGATCAACTTCTCGCTCTCATCCGGATTCTCACTGGCGAACGCCATCACGTCGCGAGCGATGCGATGGCCCGTCAACGTGCCCTCTCCCATGCGCTCCTGCTGAACAGTGCGCCAGATCGGAATGGGGCGGCCCTTCGGCGATCGTTGAACGCCGATGTTTTCAGGTACAGCTTTCTTAGCCATGGCTCGCATCCTTCATGGATTGCAGACACGCCATCAAGCGGCGCTCCTGGCTGATGTGGTCGCAGTCGTTCATCCAGTCACTGGCGACTTCCGCAAGGTCCAACTCTGTCGAGTCCTCGCCGAGATCACGCAGGCTGTTTGCCAGCAGCATCAGCAACGTGCGAGCCCGGGAATAGTGCTGCAGCACTTCCGAGGCCATCTCGTGCGCCAACGAGGAGCGCTGGCGAGGGCCCAGTCCCGCGTAGTAGTCAACGTCCGAGACACAGCCCTCAGCCACGCAGGCGATAATTTGCTTAGCCATGATGTGCAGATCCTTTCAGTGATGCACGTTACGGTTAGCCGGCTTCGGTGTTCCACCACCTCGGCCGGCGCCTTGATTGCCTCAGATCAAACCCCCATGCTGGTGGGTTTGCGCCCTGAGACGCGGCGTATCTAGTCGGGCTGCACGTAGGTCGCATGCAGCCGTTTGATTTCCCCCATCGCTCCCAAGTACGCTGGCACCCATGCAGGGATCGGCGTGATGCGGTTCACCCAACGACTGGGGGTGTTCTTGTCCACGCCGGTCTTGCGGCAAAAATCCGATTGCTTCCACCCAAGTTCAAGCAGTGCCGCCGCGAAGTCCTCGGGCGTCATCTGCTTAAGTTCTTTCGTCATGGCTTCACTGTAGCTCAGTTTATCGTTATGCGTAGAATTTTCTTGTTTTCGTACTCATTACTTAACATAACGCCCGTTGCACATCATCTGCGCTGTGGACAACTTCTGCCACCAATCGAAGTTCTCCGAGGGAAAAACGAGTGCTGAGCGTGTTGCTCAAAGAACGAGCGACCACGGGCAAGCGGAGTTATCCACAATCCGGCATGCGATTGGGTCGCACGGTTCAGCTCCTTAGCTCGGCCATCATGCAGCCCCATCCCCCTCAGTGCTTCACTGTCCGCAGCCTTCCGGGCTCCGCGTCCTCGTCAAACTGCACGCCAGCCAACCCGAGGATGTGAGCTTCGATTTGCCCGAGGTATGGCCGCAAGGCGTCCACACTGCGGGGACGATAGCCCTCTGCTGTGGCGCTGGGCTTATGCCCCATCACCTGCGCGATGGCACCCGCTGGAGCGCCTGCAGCCTCGCCAAGCAGCGAGAAGGAGCGACGCAAGCCGTGGATCGTCAGCCCAGCGATCACGGCTTCTCCGAGGGCTTTCGCATGGCTGGAGCGAACGTCTGCGATGCGGCCAGTCTTTCCCGAACCGGCGAACACGAACGCATTCACACGCGGCAATGACGCGATGAGTTGGGCGAGGTAGGGCGTGAGGGGAATCGTGCGGGTGTCCTCGACCTTGTCCGCAATCGTTATCTTGCGCCAGCGCAAATCGACATTCCCCCACCGCAGCGAAGCCAATTCCTCACGACGAGCCCCCGTCAGAAGCAGCGCGCGCAGATATACGGAAGCAGTCTGGTTGCTCAATCGCTCCACGGCGGTCCACCAGACGGGAACCTGCGCCGACTCCAATGCGTCCGTGCGCCGCTTCGTCGCAGGCAGTGTTTCCAGGATCGCCGAAGAGTTGCCGGCGTCACGGTTCACGAGATCCCGATATTCCTTGCGGCCAGCACACCAGCGCAGAAACCCTCGGAGCATCATCAGCGCACGGGCCGCCTGGTGCTTGCCGGCCTTCGCTTCATTCGCGTACCAATCTGCCAGGGCCTCTTCATCGATCGACGCGAGTGGCTGCGCCATCAGCGGATAGAGCGGCCCCGGCCGAGTGAGCCCCTCCCCTCTTTTCTTCTTGACGCCACCGGCTGCAGCCATGGCCTTGAGGTCGGCCTTATAGCGCGGCTTCCATGCATCCCGGCGCTTCGGCTTTCCCTTTTCAAGGTACACCGGCCACACGTCCCCCACAGTGACGGCACGCGCCTTGTCTTCGGCAGCCTTCGATTCGGCAGCAGCCTTACGCGCGGCTTCGTCGGCCTTGCGCTGGCGCTCCAGTTCGCGGGGATCTTGATCCCGATCCAGCAGACCGGCCAAGCGCCGAGCCTCCTTCTGCGCTTCCGGAATGCTCCAGGCCCGCACATCACCGATGGTGCGACGGATGGTCTTGCGGTCGAGCTTCTGCTCAAAGACGAACGACTTGGCACCGTTGGCCGTCACCCGCACACGAAGCCCGTTGCCATCACGGTCACGTAGGAACGCCTGGGCCTTGCCCTCGGGGCAGCGCAGGCGCTCGATCAGCCCCACCGTCAGCTCGTACGGCTGGCTCAGATTGATCGCTGCAGACTTGCTCGGCCGTGCCATGTTCACCCTTTCCGTGTAGCCACCATGTAGCCAAGATGTAGCCATTTCCCGGAATGCCGATCAACAAAACAGAGGCTAAGTACCTAATTTTTTCGAGAGATTTCCTCAATTCTACGAATACATCTCAACACAGGCAAACACTCTTTCACCCTCATTCGTAATGAGAAGGTCGGGTGTTCGAATCATCTCTCCGGCACCAAACAAAAGGGGGTTGGCCACATGGGCCAACCCCTTTTTTTGTGCCACGACCGCGCCGCTGCAAACGGACAGCCGGCCGCTGCCGCCGGCCCTGCCCCGTTGCGCATCAGGAAATCTTGTTTGCCGCCTCCTTCAAGGGCGCGTAGAGAGCGTGGATGCTCCCGCTCACCGTTTCCGTCCAGACCGACAGTTCCGCGTGCTCGGACTGCAGCTTGAGCAGATCCGCCGCGCTCACGTCAAAATTCTGGTCACTCATGGTCCGCAGCGTCTGGCCCATGCGTTCTTCGATCCCTCCGCTGACGAGCACGGCATGTGCAAGCGAGCTGACTCCAGAAAGTGAATCAGCATCGGCGGTGACCGGCTTGGCTGCGGAGACGGGAGCGGGGGCGATAGGCAGGTTGGTGTTGATCATCATGGTTTCCTCAGTGAGCGGAATCGTGGTCGTGGAAAGCGACTCATAGGCGGCGGCCGTGCTGCGCCAGGCGGCGCGACAGGGGACGGCTCGAAGCTGGCGCGTGCATCACCTCGCGTTCGATCCTTTCGTCCATCGTGCGAAGCGTTTCCTCGGCTTGGCGACGAACCTTCTCGACCGCTGCTTCGCCACCGACGCGCCGCAGCTCGGCCAAGCAAGCATTCGGCGTCATGCCATGTTCCTCGAGAAGGCGATGGTGAGCCTGCAGGGTCGCCCTTGCCAGCATGGCAAGCTCTTGCGCTTTTCCGGAAAGCGTAGCGGTTTCGCCGCGTTCGTACTGATCCACGAAAGGTCCTCGCGAGTGCTTCTGACCTCTTCTGGGTAACGGCGGCTCGAACGCGGTTCCTCGCGAACCACCGCTTCGTCTACACGCCGCAGAGCTTGGCAATGATCGCGCGGAGTCGCGCCGGAGCAACCGGCTTGTACAGCAAGGGCAGGCCATGCCGGCGGACAAAGCGCGCCGTCTGAAGCGATGTGTCCCCGGAAACGAGCACCGCCGGCAAACCGGGCCTGTAGCGACGCCGTAGGCGCGCCACGGTTTCGGTACCCAGTTCGCCGGCGTCCAGCCGGAGGTCGGAGATGACCAGGTCGGGCAGCACCGCCCCATCGAGCAGCACATCGGCCTGGTCGCCCGATTGCGCCGGGATCACGCGGCATCCCCAGCGCTCGAGAAGTCTTCGCGTCCCTTCGAGGATCAAGGCGTCATCGTCGATCAGCAACACCCGCAGGCCATCGAAACGGGTGTCGCTCAAGTCGTCTGGCGACAGAGTCTCCGGCGACGGGAACGATTGCCGGCTCGCTTCGCCCAAGCCCACGCGCAATGAAAACCTGGAGCCCCTGCCGGGCATGGAGCGCAGTTGCACCGGGCATCCCAGCAGTCGAGTACAGCTGCGAACGATGGCCAGTCCCAATCCAAGACCGCCTCGGTCGTCCCCGCTCCCTTCGATCCGGTAGAACTCGCCGAAGACTGCCTCCTGGTGCTCGGCAGGGATGCCGATTCCGCTGTCCCAGACCTCCAGCCGTACATCGCTGCCCGCTGGACGGCATGCGACGATCACGCCGCCCTTGTCCGTGTATCGCAGCGCGTTCGAAACAAGATTGGCCATCACGCGTTCCAGCAACGCCGGATCGCTGTAGACCGTCAACGGCGATGACGCGACGACGAAGCGGATATTCTTCTGCCGCGCCGTGGGCCCGAATGCCGCCCGCAATCGCGCAAGCAGCGGCTCCAATGGAAAGGCCATGAAATTCGGGGCGATCATCCCCGTTTCCAGCTTCGACATGATCAGGACCGAATCGAGCAACGACTGCGTGGAGTGCAGCGCAGACTCCATGTGGTTCAGCAGCGGATACGCGTGCTCGGGCAGCTTCGCGCTCTTGAGTTCGTCGATGAACAGCCCCAACGCATGCATGGGCTGGCGAAGGTCATGGCTCATGGCCGCCATGAAACGGGACTTCGCATGGCTCAGACGTTCCGCTTCGCTCTTCTGTGCAGCAAGCGCGGCAAGTTCGCGCACCCGCGCTTCGCGTTGCTTGTGGACCGTCAAATCAGTCAGGATCCCCAAGGTTCCGGTGTGCACGCCATCAGGGCCGGCCATGGGATAGAGCGACTCCATCACGAAGACGTAGCTCCCGTCGGCGCGCCTGACTGCGACGCCATGCTCGTCGCCGGATTCATTTGCAGAGGATGCGATGTTCGGGGGGTCGCGCACCAGCATGCCGTCCCACCGCCGCCCGTAGAGGGCGCTGGCCTCCAGTCCCAGGAGGCTGGCAGCCTGGCGATTGCAGAACGAAATCAGGCCATCGGCGTCGAGCATCAGGATGCCGTCGCGGCCGGTGTCGAGCATCCGCCGAAAGCGCTCTTCGCTGCCGCGCAGATGCTCGGCGGCACGTTCGCGCGAACTGACATCCTTGCCGATGCCGCGGTATCCCGCAAAGACTCCGTTGTCGAGTACAGGCACTCCGCTGATGCTGATGTGCAAGGTCTCCGCACCATCCGTCGCATGCGCAAACACGAAGTCTTGAAAGGGCTGCCTCCTTGCCAATGCCGTCTTGAATGCGGCCCAGGCGGCTTCGTCGTCACCTGAAGAAGCGTCGCACCAGCGGCGCCCCAGCAACGCCGCGGGCTCGATGCCCGACTTCTCCTGCAGGCCCTCGGAAAGGTAGGTCAACCGATGCTCGGCATCCTGCTCCCAGTACCAATCGGACGAAAGCTCGGCCAAGCTGCGAAATCGCGCTTCGCTCACCCGGAGCATCGCCTCATTGTGCTTGCGCTCGCGCGCATACTGCAGCGTCTTGATGAGGAGCCGGCCGGAAAGGTCCTGCTTGACCAGGAAGTCCTGCGCGCCCGCCTTCACCGCTGCAAGCGCCACAGCCTGATCTTCGTTCCCCGTCAGCACGACGATCGGCAACAACGCGTCTCTGCTCTGGACCTTGAAGAGCGTTTCGATGCCGAAACTGTCGGGAAGAGACAAATCCAGCACGACCATGTCCGGCCGCTGTTCGTCCATGCGCTGCAAGGCTTCGGCCAGGGACCGCGCGTCACGCATGCGGAAGCCATCGCGCCCCACCTCGTCGATCAGCAACTCCCGGATCAGTCGCGCGTCGCCGGGGTTGTCTTCCACCAGCAGGATGTCTTGCGCGAGTCCTTGCATGTTGCAGTCCGTGCCGCTACAGGTCGTCCCCGCGCGGCGGAAGCGACACGAGCGACAACCAGAAGCGGTCGATGGCGCGGATCACCTCGAGGAATCTGTCGAAGCTCAAGGGATCTTTCGCGATGTAGCAGTTGGCGTGCAGCTCATAGCAGCGAACGATATCCTCCTCCTGCTTCGATGTGCTCAGGACCACCGTGGGAATGCGGCGCAGCTCGGGGTGCGCCTTGATATCGGCGAGGACTTCGCGGCCATCGAGACGCGGCAGATTGAGATCGAGGAGGATCAAGTCGGGCCTCACCGAGTTTGCATGCCCGTTGCGGCGGTGCAGATAGTCGAGCGCTTCGACGCCATCCTTGACCCAATGCAGGTTGCAGAGAACCTGGCCCTCTTTCAATGCTTCGCGCATCAGCCGCATGTCCGCAGGGTTGTCTTCCACCAGCAGGATATGCGGTGTCCTGGGAACCATGCCATTGCTCACCTGCAAGTGCTCCTCGTCATGCGAAGGCAGTTTCGCAGCGGCTGCGCGCCCTCTCGTGGGCATCGATTATGGGGGCACGGCCCCCCGTGCACCAGAGTCATTCCCAGTGTTCCGCAAGCGTTGCGTCCAATGGAAAAATTTGCAAAGGGTGCTAGCATGAACCAAGCCATGATGGTGCGAGTCTCGATTCAGCGGACTCGTCAGGGCACTTCATTCGTATTACCAAAAGCATGATCTCTGAAAAGAGGACGCCCGAGCGCCCTTCGACTTCCGTCTCCGAAGCGGAGCACCCGGCGGGAGACGCCGGACTCAAGTTCCTGGTGGCCGATGATCATCATCTGGTCAGGGAGGGACTCAAGCTGACGCTGCTTCAGATCGATGCGCGAACCCAGGTCCTGGAGGCCGCCACGCTGGCCGAGGCCATCGAGACATTCCATGCCAATCCCGACATCGACCTGGTCCTGCTCGATCTGAACATGCCCGGCTCATCAGGCTTGTCAGGCCTGGATGCATTCCTGGCGCAATGCCCGGCCGCGCGCCTGGTCGTCGTGTCCGGCACCTTCGACATGAAGACCGTGCAGACTGCGATTCAAAAAGGCGCACTCGGCTTCATTCCCAAGTCGTCGGGCAAGCGGATCGTCCTGAGCGCGCTGCGCTTCGTCCTGGACGGTGGGATCTACGTTCCGCCGGAGCCATTCATTTCCGACAGCTCTGCCCAGGAAGGCGACGGCACCTTGCGTACCACGGCCGCCTTTTCCGCCAGGGCCGCCGCCAAGGGCCTGACCAACCGGCAGATCGACGTGCTTCGCGAACTTCTCGAAGGCAACTCCAACAAGCAGATTTGCCGCAATCTCAACCTCGCCATGGGAACCGTCAAGGCCCACGTGGCGGCAGTCCTGGCCGCGCTCGGCGTGAACACCCGCACGGAAGCGATTGCAGCCGCCGACCGGCTGGGCCTGCGTCAACTCCTGGAGCCGGCTTCGAGCGGCCCGACCGCGGCGCGCACCGGGACCGCGCCCGGCGACCTGATCCGCAAGTAGCCGCCGCTCGGGCGTCAGAACTTCTGGCAACAGCCCTTGAGCGTTTCGCCGCGCTCCTTCACGATGGAACTCACGATGTTCACCGTCAGGCTGTTCTGGTTCACCTCCTGGGTGTAATAGAGCAGGTGGGCGGCGTCCACTTCCTTGCCTGATTTGATGTCGGAGAGAGCCTTTTTCAGGTCCGATTCCGAGTCGGAGATGATTGTGGAAGTCATGGTTTCAAGTTCCCCGAGGGAAACTCCAGTTGTCGATGCCATCGTTGCTCCATTGGTTAAGCAATTGAAAGATCACGGAGCATGGCTGACTGCAATCCATGCCCCCTCTACTGAGGAACGCGGCACATGCCGCGGTTCCTGCGCGCTATCGGCCCCGGCCCATCGGCATCGACTCCAGCACAATTACGGCGGCTCCCACTGCAGCGATGGCGGCCTCCAGCCGCCGGTAGGTCTCGCGATCCAGCAGTTGCCGCTGCGCAACCGCGCAAGCGTTCTGCATTTCGCTCAGCCTGGCTCGCAATTCGAGGCGGTACTGGTCGTTCTTATCGTCGCGCAGCCGCTGCTCCACGTCGAAACCGCTTTGGTGTTCCTGAGATGTCATGCCTGCCTTTCAAGGTCCATAACGGAAACGGGTGCCGTCGGACAGCACGATTTCGCCGTCGCGCACGGCGACGACGGTATTCCCCGCGAGCGCACCGCCGGGTGCGATGCGTTGTCCGCTGGTGGTCACGATGTAAGGAAAGGCGCCGCCGACGACCGCTGCCACATGCGCTGCGATCGCATCCCGTTCCGGCTCCACGATGGCCTTGATCTTGAGAGTGCTGCCGTAATGCCGCGTGAAATCCACGAACAGCGCCTCCCAGGTGCGCCTGTCCTGGGGACTGAGAACAGCCTGCAGCTCGAGCTCGGGCTCCGTCGCCGTCACCCTGAACTTGCCGTCGAGGCCCGCTTCGCGCACACGGTCCATGAAGCGCTCGCGGACTTGTTCAGGCCGCAGAATGTCGAACTCGATCGGCTCGAACGCGGCCAGCTCGGCGCGCGCCCGTTCAGGAAAAGCGGCGGCCTCCGCTGCGCTCGAGGCCGAGCCCAGAATCCGCAGGACGTCGCCAGAGCCCGGCTCCATGCGCAGCTCGAGGCGGCCCGGCGCATGTTGGTTCTGGACGAAGCGCTTGACGGCGTCGCGCCGCTCGGCGTCCAGCACCACCTTGATTTCAACCGGCATGCGCAGCGTGGACACGCGTTCGCGCAACCTCTGCAGCTCCTTGTCGGTCCGCAGCCTGCCCTGCACGGCCCAGGGACCGCCTTCGGTGTGCTTCACCTCCAACGCGCCCGTCGGAAAGTCCTTCAGCACTTCCGCCACAGCCGAGGCATCATCCGCTTCCGTGACAGCGGGGCTGGGCCCCGGCTCCACCTGATCCGGCAATGCCGCGACGGCGCTGGCAACCGCCTCCGCAGGCCGCTGCACGGCCACGATCAGCGCCACGCCCAACAACAGAACGGCTGCGCCCAACACCGCATACCGGCGCGGCTCGGGACGCTTGAACAGTTGAAGCCGTTGAATGCCGAGAGGGCGCGAAGGCACGGGAGCCTGCGCCTCGGGTGCCGCGACGGCACGCTCGACGGGCGCTTCTACTTCCTCCTCGTCCGCGGCCTCGGCCGGCGCGCTCCGCAGCTGCAGCGCTTCGTCATCCGGCCACTCGTCGTCGACCGACGCGGCGGTGATCTTGACGAAACCGAACTGCAACACCGTGCCCAAGGGCAGCAGTTCGGGCCCAACCTCTTCCCCGGTCAAAGTCAGGACCCGCCCTTGCAAGGGCTCGACGGAAATACCGTCCGCATCGACGCTGATGCGCGCGTGCTCCTGCGCAACTTGCGCGCCGCCAAGGACAATCGCGCAGGTATCCGCCGCGCCGATCGCATAGCCCTGCCCGACCTGCAGCGGAAGGCGCGCGCCTGCCTGCGGTCCATGCAGGACGCGCAGTTCGATGGCATCGGCAAGCCCCGTGCTCTCGCCACTCATGTCGAGATCCTCGCCAGCGGCTGGATGTTGATGTCCTGCGTCAGCTCCTGGTAGGACAGCACCGCCAGATCTCCCGCATCCTGCTCAAGCAACTTGCGCACATAGCGGCGGATGTCCATGGATGTGAGCAGCACAGGCTTCTGAATCGCTGTCGAGGTGTCGCCGACCACCGACTTCACCGCCGCGACGATCTTCTTGCTGGCCGCCGGCTCCAATGCAAGATAGGAGCCGCCCGATGTCTGGCGAATGGCGGTGCGTACCTGGTCCTCGATGGCCGGAGACAACAGGTACGCGGGCAGCATGTTCTGCCCCGCCGAATACTTGTGGCTGACGAAGCGCTTGAGGGCCATGCGAACGTATTCGGCCAGGAGGACCGGGTCCTTCTCCTTCTGCCCCCAATCGACCAGTGCCTCCATGACAGCGCGCACGTTCCGGATCGAGATCTCCTCCGACACGAGGCGCTGCAGAATCTCCGCGATCTTGTGGATCGGCATGACCCGCGTCACCTCCTTGGCAAGCTCGGGAAACTTCGATTCCATTTCCGTGAGGATCGCACGAGTCTCCTGGATGCCCACGAATTCCGCCGCATGCTTTCGCAGCACGTAGGCGATGTGGTAGCTCAGCATCTGCGTCGGCTCCAGGAATGCAATGCCGGCCTTCGCCATGGTCGCACCGAGACTCGCCGGAGACCAGATCGACTCCAGGTTCGGCAGGAACTTCGCGTCTTTCTCGAAAGGAATCTGCAGCGCGGTCAGGTTCTCCGGCGATTCGCGCACCAGCAGATGCTCGGGACGCATCCGCCCCTGCGACACCGGCACCTCGCCCACCAGGATGGCATAGGCCTCGCCCTGCAATTGCTCGTTGAAGCGCAACTGCAAGCCCGGGAACACCACGCCAAGGTCGTAATACAGGGCGCGGCGAACCTTGATCAGCTCTTCATTCAGCACGCCTGCGGAGAACACCTTTTCAAGTTGCGCACTCACGTCCACCATGAGCGGTACGGTGGGCTGGAAGCTCTCCGGCCCCGCGTCCTTCCTGCCGCCGCCGGCTGCACTGCCGGCACCGGAGAGCTTGACGGCCGGCATGGTCGTCGTCTTGCCGGACGCATCCACCGTCTGCGTCTCTCCCTTGAAGAGCGTGTAGCCCACCACGCCCAGAACGGCGGCCAATGCCAGGAAGGTGAATGTGGGCATGCCCGGAATCAGTCCGAACCCGATCATCACGGCAGTCCCGATCATCAGCGCCTTGGGCTGGGACAGGATCTGCGCACCCACGTCGCGGCCGACGTTCGACGGGCCCTCGCCCGTGGTCACCCGCGTGACGATCATGCCCGCCGCAATCGAAATGAAAAGAGCGGGGATCTGGGCGATCAGCCCGTCGCCGATGGTCAGGATCGAATAGACACGCATCGCATCAGAGGCCGTCAAGCCCTTCTGCAACGTTCCGATCAGGATGCCGCCGAGCAGGTTCACGCACACGATGATCAGGCCCGCGATGGCATCGCCCTTCACGAACTTCATCGCTCCATCCATGGAGCCGTAGAGCTGGCTTTCCTTCTCGACCAGCCCGCGCCGCCGGCGCGCTTCCTCCATGTCGATCGCGTTGGCACGCATGTCGCCGTCGATGGACATCTGCTTGCCCGGCATCGCGTCCAGGGAGAAACGGGCGCCCACTTCCGCCACGCGCTCGGCACCCTTGGTGATCACCACGAACTGCACGATCGTGAGAATCAGGAAGACGACCAGGCCGACCACCAGGTTGCCTCCCACCACGAAGTTGCCGAAGGTGTAGATGATGTGGCCCGCATCTCCGTTCAGCAGGATGAGGCGGGTCGTCGCGATGCCGATGCCCAGGCGGAACAGCGTCGTGACCAGCAGCACCGAAGGAAACGACGAGAAGGCCAGCGGGCTGGGCAGATACATGGCCACCATCAGCAGGATGGCGGAGAGGCACATGTTGACCGCGATCAGCGCATCCACCAGCCAGAGCGGCAGCGGCAGGATCATCATGAAGATGATGCAGACGATCAGCGCCGCCATGATCAGGTCGTTGCGATCGACCAGCAGTTGGACGATCCGCTGCGCCTGTTTGGAGATCTTCATCGGCCGCTTCCCTTCAGGCTGGTGCGCTGTTCGGCCAGTCGCCGCTCGACGAAAATCTCGAACGCCAGTTCTGCTTCGCCGTGACGGCCCTGCGCCGCGAGCGCCTGGCCATGCAGCAGGTCCAGCACCGGCGAAGGCTCGCCCTCATCGCGCAACCGGCCCACGACGCGCTCGGACTCGCGCGGCTGTCCGGCCCGTGTGGCGGCGTGCGCCAGCGTCAGCGATGCGCGCCGATCATCCGGATCGAGCACGCACACCGCACGCAGCAACGCCAGCGCGCTGTCCGGCCGGCCATGCCGCAGGTAGAGCTGGCTCAGCAGATGCAGCACATCGAGGGATTCGTCGCGTACCTCGGCCATGCTCATCCTGCCACCAATGCCAGCCGGTACTGCTGGAGCAGTCCGAACAGGTCGCTCTGATCATCGAGCACCGCCACGGCCCGCTGCAGGAGCCTCGCATTGCGTGCATCCTTTGCCGCGGCCGCCTGCAGCCGATCGCGTGCGCTTTCCACCGCCTGCCAGAAGCGATAAGGCAGCAGCAGCGCCGCTTCGCTGATCTCGGGCGCCACCTGGCTCCAGAGGTAATCCTCTAAATTGGGAAGCGCGTACAACTGGTCCAGCAGCGATCTCTGGGCAACCCAGGCGGGACCCACTTCCGCCATGGGCATCTGCTCGGCCTGCGACCCTCGCACGATGGCGTCGATGCCGCTGTCGAACTTGAACGGGTTGCTCCCGGCGCGCTGAACGCTCACGGCATCCTCCCTGTGCGTGCGACGCGCTCGTGAAACCTGAAGAGCGCCTGTATCGCCTCTTCCAGCGTGCTGGGCAGGAATGAAGGTCTCGCGATGCGCAAGGTCGCCACGAGCTGGTCTCCGTCCAGCGCGAGCTGCGGCGTATGGCCCTGGCTGGCGCGGAAGTCCGCGAGATGCAGCGCAGCGCGCGCGGCCCGGTTCCGGGGCTCCGGCAAAGGAGCCTGGACCATCACGAGAACCTCGTCGCCCCCGCCGCGTGCCAGGTCGACCAGCGTCAGCTGACGATCCCCATCGATCATGAAACTGAGACAGCCCTGATCATCCAGCTGCAGACCCGGCACCCCGGCAGTCCGGCCGAACGAAGCGATGGCGTGATCGACCCAATCCATCATCCCTCCTGGTGCTGGGACTCGGACTCGAGCCGCGCTTCTTCCTGGTCGATCGCCTCGTCGAGCGCTGCTTGCACCGCATCCAGCGTTGCCATCCGGATCTGCCGGTCGTCGAATGCCTTCTCAGGCAGGTCTGCGAGCACGCGTTTCAGGCCCGTGAGGAATACGATCGTCGGTACGCCTTCCGGCAACTTGCAGTCCCTCGCCAGCCGATCGAAATGACGCGGCATTGGCGTTCCTGCTGCCAGGATGTCCAGAACGCCGTCGATCAAACGCGTCATCTCGATGGCCGGCCCATCGCTCATGAGGCGGCCTGCAATTCGATCGAGCGCCCCACTTCGCCGATCAGCCTGTGAAGGTCGTCGACCAAGGAGTGGAGCGTATAGATCAGCTGCAGCTGCGCATTGACCGCCTTCAGGCGTTCCTTGTTGAAAGCCTCGCGGATCGCCGCCTGCATCTCCACGCCCATCGCGCGGATGAGGTTGTGCACCGTCCTTTTGAGTGTTTCGGAGGTCGTCGCGCCGGACGGATTCCCTCGCAGGATCGAACGCAGCAGTTCGATCCAGGTGGTCGGCTCCTTGGTCGAGACATCGACACAGGTCGACAGGAATTCCAGTGGATTGGACTGGTCCTCCGCCAGGTGGGCCAAGCGAAAGAAACTGACCTCGCGCGTGCCGGACAGGTCACTGCCGCTTGCGAGTTCATGGACTTCATCCTTGATGACCGCACAAAGCGCTTCACGATCTTCGAGGCGGCCGGGAATCCCCTGCAGGCCAGCCAGCAAATCCATGAGGGCGGACGAGTCACGACCCAGCCCACGAATCTTCGCGAGCAACTCCTTGGGGTTGCCGAGCTCGCCCAGGGGCAATGCAGACTTCAACAGATCGACGAGTTCGTCCGGGTCCTCGGTCTCCCATACCAGTTCGGCAAACCGTTCCGCATCGGCGAATTCCTCGTCGAGCAACGGCATGCGCTGGCCGTCCTCCACCCCTTCCAGGACGGACAGCGCCAGGTACAGCTCCGCGATATGCGCACCGGCGCCTCCTCTGCGTCTGCGCAGGATCGAGGCGGCTTGCTGCGTGACGCGCTGAGGCCTGGCGCCAATCGTTCGCGCGCGCTGCAGCACTTCCGCCCGAGGCATCGGCTGAATGGGCGGCATGGCGATCCCGGACCGGTGCTCCAGCAACCGCGATGGATCGCGCCTGCCTTGCGCATTGCCTTCGACCGCCTTCTCGGCGACCCGGGCCGGCGGCGTCGCGCGCTTGGCGGAAGCGCCCATGATGCGCCCCTGCTCCGCCGGGCTGTCGTCCGGCCGCGGCGTGAACTGGGAAACGGGATTCGCGTGCTGCGTGACTCTGCTGATTTCTGCCATGACCTGCCCGTCGAGGGATTGAGTGCTTGCGGTGCGCAACGCCGATCGTGCCGCAGTTCCAGTGCGTCAGGGCGCGCGAAATGACCGGCCGGTGGCCTCGTCCGTCGATCCCGGCCTAGGCCACTCACGGACAGAAGAAGGGCCTGTGACGACCTAGTCCATCAGCCCCATGGAAAGTGCAATCGTCTGCAAGCAGACTGCGTCAGATGTTTCCATCGGTTCGCCGAGTCACCTGATCTGTTCGCAACGCTGCCGGTTGTGATCCAGGTCACACGAGGCGCACGGTCGGCGGCGCTCGCGCCACCGGCAATCCGCAATCCGCAACCGCTTCTTGCCTGAATGGGCCCCTTCATGACGCACGTCGTACCCCTGGAAGAACGCCCGAGTCCGATACGGATCGACAAGGCCAGCAGTCCGGAACCAGCCCAGCGCCCGCCGCGGCAACCCGTCGCAGCGCAGGACAAGGAGAAGGTGTTCCGCGGCCTGGTCAAGGATTACGGCGCCGCCCTGCACTACTTCGTGCTGCGCCGCGTCGGCAACCCGACCGATGCGGAAGAGGTCGCACAGCAGGCGCTCGTCGAGGCAGCGGCGAGTTTCACCGCCTTTCGCGGCGAAGCCGAGGTGTCCACCTGGACCTTCGGCATCGCCACCAATCTGATCCGCAATCATCTCAACCGCTCGCCCGAGCGCCGCTACGTCTTCGAGTCCGCCGACATTCTCGAGGAGCAGGAGGACCCCTCCGGCAATCCATTCGATCTGCTGGCGAGGCGCCAGGCCATGCACATCGTCGCCTGCAAGCTCGGCGAGCTGCCCTCGGGCATGGCAGAGGCGCTGATCCTCGTCTCTGTCGACGGGCTTTCGTACGAGGACACCGCGCTGCAGCTCGGCGTACCGGTGGGCACGGTGCGCAGCCGCATATCCCGCGCGCGTTCGGCCATCCGCGCCCTGCTGCGCGAAGCGGGCTGTGACGGCTGCCCCTGAGGAGTTGCCGTGGACACGATAGAAGGCCTCCTGCGCGTCAAGAGCATCCGCGAAGAAGGACGCGAGCGCGAACTGCGAAAAGCCAGGCATGAGCTCGAACACGCCACGCAAGCCTGGCGCGAGGCGAAGCACCAGCGTGAAACGCGGGTCGAGGAGCACCGCCGGCGCGAGGACGACCTCTATCGCGAGGTGCTGTCGCGTGCCATCGTCGTGCGCGAACTGGACGACCTCCACGCGGAAATCATCGCGATGAAGAAGGTCGAGCAGGAAGACGAGCGCGCGGTCGAGCAGGCGGACGAGACACGCAAACAGCAGCGCGAGACCACGGACGCGGCGACCTCCGCGTGGCGCATGGCGGCCCAGGCATGCGACAAGTACCGCGATCTGCACCAGCAGGCGGTCGCGCAGCGTCGCGAAGAAGACGAACTGAAGGCGGCCTTCGAGCTGGAGGACCTTCCCGTGCGCGCCGGCGGCCGCGCATTCGCCGATCCGGCCGAAGAGTCCTGAGGCATGGTCCGCAAGCCTCGTCAGGTCGATCTCGGCCCCATGTACCTGCCCTTGGGCGAAGAGGACGGCCTGGCGGCCGAACGAGCCGGCCTTGCCGACGACGCCGATCGCTTCGCCGCGCTCCTCGACGCCGCGCCACGCAGCGAAGGCCGCAGATCCTCGCAAACGACAGCATCGCAAGACGACGGCGCTTCGGTCTCGGACCTCGCCGACCACATCCACAGCATGTGGGAACGCGATCCCTCCGGCACGGACACCGAAGTGCGCGTGATCCCCGGCAAGGACGTGGCGCCCCACACCACGCTGCGCCTGCAGATGCGCGCCGGCACGCTGCATGTCGATATCCACTGCGATGCGTCCGCGAATCCAGCCTGGTTCATCCCGCGCCTGCCGTCCCTCGGCAGGGACCTGGGCTCGCGCCTGCAACGCCCCATCAGCGTGGGTCTCTTCGGGCCGCAAGGAGATCGGATCGGCCACTTCGAAGGCGCGGAGGGCCGTGCGTGAGCGATGCACTCGTCGCGGGCCACAGGCCACTCAAGCTTCCCGCGATCGCGCGGGACACGCTGAGCGCGCGCAACGTGCTCTGCCGGCGACGTCGCGCCGTGCGCGCCGCCTGGGGCGGCCAGGAATGGTCGTTCGGCCTGCGGCCGCACCGGCCGGACACGGCCGATCCGGCCTGGTATGTCGAATGCGACTGGGGCGGCGCCCGCCTCTTCGTCGCGCTCTCGGAATTCGCCGCACAACAGCTCTCGGCCGGACTGCTCGACCTGAACGCCGCGGCCGCCTGGCCGCCCGAGCTGGTCCTCGCGTGCATCGAAGACGCACTGGGAGACCTCTCCGCCTCGATGGAGCTGGCCACGCGCAAGCACGTCCAGATGTTGGACGTGACGCGCCATGCGCCGCCGGCGGACCACCTCGAGCGTTGCGCCTGGCAGGCCTGGGCCGGCAGTGTCCAGGTCGACGGCGAACTGTGGCTGGATGCATCGGCCATGCGCTATCTCGCGGCAGCGCTCAGGGAGCACCCTCTGGAGCCCGACGACAGCGCGTGGCAGGGCCTCCGTGTGCGCGCCAACCTGCTTGTCGGCTGGGTCGATCTGTCCCACGACGCGATTGCGCAGCTCTCCCGGCGGGACGTCATCGTCCTCGACGAGAGCCTGATCTCCAACAACAACCACGTCGTCCTGCAACTGGGGCCGGGCATCGGATTGCGCTGCGAGCTCCAGGGCCAGCAGTTGCAAGTCATCCAAGGAGTGCACGAAATCATGTTCGAACCCGACGACGCGGACCAAGCCGCGGCCGGCATTCTCGACGGCGTTCCCATCCGGCTCACCTTCGACCTCGGTGACCGCGAAATCGCCCTCGCCGAGCTGCGGACGCTCCAGCCCGGCTACCTCTTCAACCTCGGCCGAGATCCCAGGGGAAGCGTGAACATCCGCGCGAACGGCAGGCTGGTCGGCGAAGGGGAACTGGTCGACATCGAGGGACGCATCGGCGTCTGCGTGCTGCGCCTCGGCGCCGAAGTCCCCGCGCCATGATCAACCTCGACCCCATCGTCCTTGCGTTCACGCTGGGCCTGGTGGCGCTGGTTCCCCTCATCGTCGTCACGACCACGTCGTTCCTGAAGCTGTCGGTCGTGTTGTCGCTCGTGCGCAATGCGCTCGGCGTGCAGCAAGCGCCGCCGAACATCGCACTGTATGCGCTGGCGCTGATGCTGACGGTCTTCATCATGACGCCCGTCGGCTACGAAATGTCCGAGGCCTTCGAGTCCCAGCCAGCGCCGACCGCCAACCTTCAGTCGCTGCTCATCGCGGCCCGGGCGGGCGCCGAGCCGATGCGCAAGTTCCTCTTCGCCAACAGCAAGCAGGACCAGCGCGAGTTCTTCCTGAGCCAGGCCAAACGCATGTGGCCGCCCAAGGTCGCCGACGCGGCGCGGCACGACGACCTCGTCATCCTGATACCCGCCTTCGTGGTGAGCGAACTGACCGCCGCGTTCGAGATCGGCTTCCTCCTGTTCCTCCCCTTCATCGTGATCGACCTCGTGATCTCCAACATCCTCATGGCGATGGGAATGATGATGGTCTCGCCCGTCACGATCTCCCTGCCCTTGAAGCTGTTCCTCTTCGTCATGGTGGACGGCTGGTCGCGCCTGCTCCATGGCCTGGTCATGACCTATCGACTCTGAGGCCCATTGCATGGAAATCGTCGACGTCGTCTCCCACGCGGTGCGCGCCCTCCTGCTGGTGCTCTGGCTCTCGCTGCCACCCATCGTCGTGGCATCGGTGGTCGGCACCTTGTTCAGCCTGATCCAGGCGCTCACGCAGATCCAGGAGCAGACGCTCTCGTTCGCCATCAAGCTCGTCGCCGTCGGCTTGACGCTGTTCCTGACCTCGCGCTGGATCGGCGGCGAGATCTTCAACTACACGGTGACGCTTTTCGAAGCCATCCCGCTCGTTGCGCGCTAGGCCCATGGACCTTTACCACGCGCCGCTTCAGTTCATCACCACCTTCGGCTTTGCGATGCCGCGGATCCTCGGCGTGTTCTCGATCCTTCCGCTGCTCAGTCGCGAGGCCTTGCCGGCGATGCTGCGCGTCGGGGTCTCGGGCTGCTTCGCGATGCTGCTCATGCCCGGCCTGGCCGAAGGCGCCGCGCAGAACAGGGCCGTGCATGAAACGGCATTCATCCTCACGCGCGAGGCACTGCTGGGCACGCTCATCGGCTTCGTTCTGGCGCTTCCCTTCTGGGCCGTCGAAGCGATGGGAGACATCATCGACACGCAGCGCGGCACGAACCTCAGCCAGACGCTCAATCCGCTGACCGGCCACGAGACCTCGCCGCTCGGCCAGCTCTTCAACCAGGCCATCGTGACGTTCGCCTTCGTCACCGGCGGCTTCCTGCTGGTGCTGGCGGTCATCTACGACAGCTTCCAGCTCTGGCCCGTGTTCCAATCATGGCCCGCACCCGCGGCCGACGCTGCGCCCGTTCTGCTGCAGCAGCTCGACCGGCTCATGCGCCTGATGCTGCTGCTGGGCGCACCCGTGATCTTCGCGATGCTGCTGTGCGAAGCCGGGCTTGCGTTGGTCAGCCGCTTCGTGCCCCAGCTGCAGGTGTTCTTCCTCGCGATGCCGATCAAGAGCGCCGTGGCCATGGTGGTCCTTGCGATCTACGCGCCCATCCTCTTCGACGTCGCGCACACCACCCTGCGCGACACGTACGCGCAGGCGCTGCGCACGGCGAGCGAGGTCTTTCCCATGGCGAGGGCCCGATGAGCGAAAAGACCGAGCGGCCCACCGACCACAAGATCCGGCAAGCGCGGGAAGAGGGGCAGATCGCCAAGAGCAAGGACTTCACCGAGGTCGTGATGATGGGCGCACTGGTCGGCTACACGCTGTTTGCCAGCGGCGAGATCTTTCGGCGGTTCGCCGAGATGATCGCGCTGACCGGGCAGCTGGCGGGGCAGGACTTCCGCTCCGCGCTCGCGTCGGCCATCGCCTCCCTGCTCCACGCCGGCGTCGTCATCCTGTTGCCGTACATCCTGATCGTGATCGTGGTCGGCTTCCTCGTCGAAGCGACACAAACCGGGATGCTCGTCTCCTTCAAGGCCCTGATGCCCAAGGCCGACAAGATGAACCCACTGGCCAACCTGAAGCAGATGTTCGGCATGAAGAGCCTGGTGGAATTCCTCAAGTCGATGTTCAAGGTCCTGCTCCTGTCTTTCATCGTCTACTTCGTCGTTCGCGACTCGCTGGGGACCATGGTGAAGCTGCCGCTGGCCGGCATCGCCGAGTCGGGCGCGGTGCTCGGCGAGATGATGTGGATTCTCTTCAAATCCACCTTCATCGCATTCGCGGCTATCGCAGTACTCGACCTGGTGTGGCAGCGTCATGTCTACATCAAGGGCCTGATGATGTCCGTGGAGGAGATCAAGCAGGAGTACAAGCAAATGGAGGGCGACCCGCACATGAAGGGTCACCGCAAGGAACTCGCCAAGGAGATCGCGATGGGCGAGTCGGTGGGCCACACGCGGGATGCCAGCGTCGTCGTGACCAACCCCACCCACCTGGCGGTTGCGCTGTACTACAAGAGCGGGGAAACGCCGCTGCCGGTCGTCGTGGCCAAGGGCGCGGGCGTGGTCGCCGAGGCGATGAAGCGCGCGGCGCTGGAGTCGGGCGTCCCCATCATGCAGAACGTGCCCCTCGCGCGCGGCCTGATGCGCCGCGCGGATCTCTACCAATACATCCCATCGGAATTCATCGAGCCGGTCGCGCAGGTCCTCTTGGCCGTGCGCCGGCTGAAGGAAGAACTCGCCTGGGAGACTCAGGAGCTGCGCCATGATTTCTAGCCGTTCGCACGCGGGCCTCGCCGGCTATCTGTTGCGCAACCGGATCGATCCCGGCGCACCCCGCCACGATGGCGCGGTGGCGCTGATGTTCGATGGCAATGCACGCGTGCTGCTGCATCCAGGCGCGCGCGGCGAAATCGTCGCCGAGGCCCAGCTGTGCCTGCTCTCCGAGAACCCGGCCAGTGACGGCGAACGGATGCTGTCCGCCCTGCAGGCCGCATCGACGCGCCCGCTGCAGGAAGCCGCCCGGCTTGCACTCACGCCCGATCAGGATCGGCTCGTGCTGCAGGTGTCCGTGCCCGCCGATGCGTCCTCCGACCAGTTCGAACTGGGCCTGGCCCACTTCCTCGACGCGGTGAACGATTGGCGCGCACGGTTCGGAACGCTCTGAGGGCCAGGAATGAAAACGTCTTCTCGACCATTCGGCCGTCAATGCCTCGTTCGCTGCGCCCTCGCGGTCGCGCTCGTGTGCGGCGCCACTGCGTCGCCTGCCGCCACGACGCCGCAAGCGCTGGCATCGATCCCGTGGCCGGACAGCCCGTTTACCCTGATCAACGCCGGCCAGAAGCCCGACAAGATGCTGGCCAGCTTCACGCAGGCCTTCGGTTTGCGCCTGCAGCTCGACGACCCGCTGCCCGAAGAGACAGCGCCGGTGCTCGGGCGCATGACCGCCGCCACCCCGACCGAGTTCCTCAATCAGCTGGCCGCCACCTATGGCCTGACGTGGTATCACTACAGCGGCACCCTGTACGTGGCACGCACGGCGTCACGCCAGGCGCGCGTGGTGCCCACCAAAGGCCTGAGCGCGCAGACGCTCCGCCGCGTGATGGCGGAGATGGGCCTCCTCGAATCCAAGTTCGGCTGGAGCGAGATCGAGGAGAACGGGCTGGTCATGGTCTCCGGCCCCAAGTCGTACGTCGATCGCATCGAGGCCGCCATCAACACGCTGCCCGAACAGCGGCCGGAGCAGCAGATCCAGGTTTACCGGCTGCGCTACGCCGCCGTCGACGACCGCGTGATCGCCTATCGGGACAAGCAGATCTCGACACCCGGCGTTGCGACCGTCCTGCGCAATCTCATCGCCAACGGCGCGAGCGCCGGCGCCGCCACCGAGATCGCCGATCTCGCCGCGCCCTTGCGCACGGAAACCAGGAGCGCCACCGACGCCGGCAATGAATCCGCGCGCCCCGAGCTTCGGCGCACGGCTCCTTCGGCTGCCGGCACGCAACGCCCGGGGCCGGTCATCCAGGCAGATCCCCGCCTGAACGCCATCATCGTGAAGGACAAGCCCCAGAACGGCCCCATCTACCGGGCCTTGATCGATTTCCTGGACGTTCCAAGCAGCCTGATCGAGATCGAGGCCATGATCGTCGACGTCAATTCCGCGAACATGTCGGAGCTGGGCATCGACTGGAGCGCGGGGCTCGGCAAGCTCGCGGCGTCGTCGCAGGGCGGGTTGATCACCTTGTCGGCCGGCAGCATCCCGAGCGGCACCGCGGGCGGCACCACGGCCGTCACGAACGCCGCGAACTTCATTCTCGCGAGCATCCGCGCCATGGAAGGCAAGGGCACGGCCCGGGTCGTCTCGAGGCCTTCCATCCTGACCCAGGACAACATGAGCGCGCTCATCGATCTGGCGGACACGTTCTACATCCAGACCACCGGAGAACGCGTGGCCCAGGTCACGCCGGTGACCGTGGGCGTGACGCTGCGCGTGACACCGCGCGTCGTGGGCAGCGCCGACAAGCGCGCCGTGCAACTGGTCGTCGACATCGAGGATGGCGGCATCCAGGATGCCCGCATCGGGAACCTTCCCACCGTCCGGCGCAGCAACATCAGCACGCAGGCGATGGTCGGCGAAGCGCAGAGCCTCGTCATCGGCGGGCTGAACACCGAGTCCAAGAGCCAGCGGCGCGATGCCGTCCCGGTGCTCGGCGACGTGCCGGTGGTGGGCGCCCTGTTCGGCACTTCCACGACCAACACCAGCAAGCAGGAGAGGATCTTCGTGATCACGCCGCGCGTGGTGGTCGCCAGCGACGCGCGGCCCGCCCTGCCGCAGCAGGACGCTGCGCCCGCGGGCGCACCTGCCACCCAGGAGATTCAATGAGCGCCCTGCAAGCCGCCGTCGACAACGCGCGCAGCCCCGCCGCCGATGCAGACATCGCCCGCGTCCTGATGGCGATCGGCGCAAGCACGCCGGCGTCGGAATCGATGCCCGGCATCGCACTGGCGTTGCAGTCCGCCACCCGATTCAGGAACGTCTGGCCTTACCTGATCCTCTCGCTGCGAAAGAACCGCCGACTGGACCGCACGAGCATCGCGCGCATGCTCGCTGGCCTGTGGGCGGACTCGTCGGCGCCCTGGGACGCGGACAGCCTGCGCGGCCTGGCACGCGTCGCCCACGCCTGCTTCGACCTCAGCCTCGCCATGAGAGCTCTGCACGCGTTGCGGGATCTGCACGGCTCCGCGGGATCCGACCTCCTCCTCGAAGCCACCTGCCGCGCCGCGTGCGGTGACCTGGAACAGGCACTCACGCTGTGCGGAACGGTCCTGCAACGCGCGCCGCACAACGCCATCGCCGCCGGACTGCGCGATCGCTGGACCCAGCGCCTTCACAGCTGGCGCGGCCCCTGGCATGCCCGGGTCGTCGGCCGCGACGGCCTGCGGCTGGAACCCCTGCACGCGGAGCACGCCCCGCCGCTTGCCTGGCAGTACCGCGATCCGGAGATCGCCGCGAAGACCCTGCTGCCGCCACTGGAGGCGCCGGCGCTGGCGACGGATTGGATCGAACACAGGCTTGCCGATCGCCACATCGTCCCCTATGCCCTGCTCCATCGCGAGCATGGCTTCATAGGGTCCGTGGAGGTCACGGTGAGCGGCACCGAAGGGTTCCTCTGCGTCTGGATCGGCACGGACTGGCAGGGACAAGGGCTCGGGCGCCGAATGATCGCCATGGCCTGCGAACATGCGTTCCGTTGCGGGATCGAGATCATGCTCACGGCCGCATACGACCACAACAGCGCGTCGCTGCGCGCCCTGCGCGCCTGCGGATTCGCCGACGTGAACATCCGCGCGGAACCGCCCGATGAGGATCGCACCTTCCTCAGCCTGTCCGCCGCCTCGTTGGACCAGGACGAGATCGTGCGCCGCCTGATCGGCTTCTCGGACCGCACCGACACCGGCTTGCGCTTCCCGGCCGTGGCGTCGAACGACGGCAGTGCGGCCGAAGCCCAGCGCCAGATGCAACCAAGAGTAGAGGAAACACAATGATCGACAGGATGCACAAGCGGGACAAGCATCAGCCACCCGCTCTGATCAAGGCGCGCCCCCATGCCATGCCGCCCGGTGTCACGGAGGCCGCGCTCGAGCAGCACTTCGAGGCCCTGCTGCAGGAAGGGAGCGGTCCGGCCAACGATGAGATCGCGCAGCAGCACCGATTGCCTCCGTCGCCGCTGATGCCGAACTTCGAGGCAGCCCGCACTCAGGAGGGAGGGAACGCCCGCAGGGACAGCGCGCTCGCGGCCGCCTTCGCAACACCCCCGTTGCAGTCCGCCGAATCCCCGCCGGTCGATGCGCCGCAGAACCTCGACGCGTGGCGGACCGCCGACGCGCAAACGACCTTGCCGGAAGCCTGGGTTGGTACGCAGAGCGCGCAGGGCAACGAGCACGCTCCCGCCGCCCAGGACACGGAGGGTGCACAGGCCGCCCAGGGCAAGGACCCATCCGAGTCATGGGCCGGTCAGGCACTGCAGGCGGGCCCGGCGTCGCTCGACCCCCGGCTCGGCGCGCAGCGCAAGCTTCAGCTGCCGATGAAGATGCAGCAGGACAATGCGAAGGCCGCGATCCAGGAGCAGGCGGCTGCCCAGCCGGTGCGACAGCTGCCGCAGGTGCCGGCACCGGCGCCGCCCGGCGGCACCGCCTCCGAAGATCGCATCGACGGAATCGGCACTCCCGGCACTCCCGGCGCTCCGGCTGACATCGCGACCGCGCTCGCTCCCGCTTCGCCACCGCTGGTTTGGCGCTCCCAGGTGGACGCGGCAGCAGCCACCAACGCCCCGACAGACGCCTCGGCGATCGCAACGGACGAGGCGCTTGCCCAGGAGCTTGCGCAGGACGAACCCACGATGGACGCCTCGGCTCCGTCATCCCCGGCTCGGCAGCTGCAGCGGCGCCAGCAGTCGGAGCGACAGGAGATCCTGGCCGGGGAGACCGCGGCCGCGCAGACGATGCAAGCGCAGATGCTCGTACAGAGCAACACGCCGGAGTCCCTTCCTCTGCACCTGCTCGAATCCCTCTGACCACCGGGAACCGCACCATCGTCCCACGTTACCTATCTGTGACGGACCGCATTCGACCGACCCACCTGAAGTCTTAAACAGCCATGTCTGACGTCAAGATCACGCTCCCCAATTCCGACACCGTCTGGACGATCTCCAATGCGGGGCCCGACGCCAATGGCGATCTGACGGATGCCTACTCGATGCGCGTCGGCATCGCGAACGGCGCACAACTCATGGTCGACGCGGCGAAGGAGCTCTCCGACTTCGCGATGGATGTGCAATGGGACGCCCGCGCACTGTCGACAGCCCAAGACCTGTCGTCCGAAATCCAGGGCTGGGCCACGACGCCTCCCAGCGTGCAGGACCTCCTGAAGCTGTTCGAGACCGGCGTCATCCAGGCGACTCCCGACAAGGTCACGTTGCACTTCGCTGCAGAACCGCTCCAAGCCTGGGTGGATGTCGGATGGACCAGTGACCGTGTCGGCGAATTGACCAATGGCAATCGAACAGACATGGAGGACATCAAGCGGGTTCCTCCCGAATACCCCAATTGGGCCCTTCCCGACTACACCGATGTTGCTGCTGGTACTGCCAAGGATCCTTCAGGTGTGTATGAGCGACCGGACGGCACGTATTTCTATTTGGCGTACGTCCCGGCAACCCTGCCTGCGTATCCGCAGTACGACCCGCTGGCGAAAAGATCGTGGCAAGAGCTCGACATCGACTGGAGCAAGACAACCGTCGTCTCCATGCCACCCGTGGCCGACATCCTCCCGACCTGGATCCAATCGCTCAGCACGGTCAAGGACGACCTCACCAAAACCTCTCCGTTCAAGCAAACCTATCTGCAGGACAGGTCGGAATTCCTCGACCGACTCATCACCTTCGTAACGGGCCTGGTCAACACGATGAAGAAAACCCTCGAAGGCGCCTTGAAGCCATAGGCGCGCACAACCGGTTGTGTGGTCGTTGACCCGATTCATGGCACTCATTTCAAGCCACCGATATGAACACACCCAATCTTTCCGAGATCAAGACCACCATTGCCCAAGCGCGACGCGTGGCCGATCAGGCTCGACAGATGCTCCGCGATGCCGACCGGTTCTTCGCCGAACAGGGCTTCGACGAAGAGACATGTCTGCGAGAGTTGCGCCGGCTTGGCGGCGAGAACGCAGTACGGAAAGTTCAGGCGGACATCGAGAAGACATTGCGCTCCATCGAGGATGAAATCCAGCGCAACAGCGCCCTGGCGAAAAGCAGCCCCATCGCGCGGCGTGTCGCCTTCCGCAGAAATCGACTCTGAATCCCACCACCACGCACAGTGAAGGACGAACACGCATGACGATATCCGCGACCAATTCAACAAGCGCATTCATTTCCAAAGTCGACTTCACGCGTGGCGACGATCCGGCGGTCATCCTCCGGGCCCTGCAAGGGCTTCGCGTCGGGAACTTGGCCAAGGCATTGAGCAGCGGCATCGATGCAACTTCGGCAGGAATTCAGAGCGCTTCGCGCGATCAGGATCTCTCGAACCTGATATTGCGCCTCCAGGCGATGCCCGACACACCGGATGGCCAGAGCAAGGTGCTCGCGACCTTTTCGAGCGGTGTCACAGGAATGCCAGGCCCGCAGATCCCGGCTACCACGATCTTGAATGACCTCAATTCAATCGAGGATCGCAGCCTGACCCTTCCGAAGGAAACGTGGCTCTACAGCTTCGAAACACCGACCCTGCCCGCCCAGTCCGCCACTCCCGTCCTCATGTCCCCAAAGGACGTCGCGAAGGTCAAGACCGAATGCACGCTCGACCACACGGAGGGCGGCATCGACTATTACAAGAAGACGACCGGCTCCGGGACGGACCAGAAAACGAGCTACGTCGCCATCTACCAGAGCGAGGGCGCCTACTGCGCCCACGACTCGGACATTGCGGCCCTGATCTCCGATATGGAGGCGCGGATCAGTGAGTCGATGGCGCTGCTGAATGACCAGAGTGCACGGCTGAACGGAATGTCCGGCGAACTGCTGCGCGAGATCCGGGAGGACAAGCCGTTCAGGGAGATTGCCGAGAAAGAGGATGAGCGCCACGAGGAACGAAGTTCCGCTGCGCTGATGCCAGAGGTCCAGGGCGCCCCCTCCGCTGTTCCCCACGCCCGGAAAGGATGAAGCGCCATGGGCACCCCCGTTTCCAAGACTAAATCCGAACTGACCATCGAAAAGTACCTCAATGGCGAGGTGGGAACCACCGATGCGATGCGCAAAGTGACGATCGCTTTCATGATGCTCGCGAATGCAATCGGCAAGGTGATGGGCGCGCAAACGGTCCAAAGCAGGGAGGTCGCTGACCAGTTGAGCGCGATCCATGACTACATGGCGAATCTGAACTCCGTCGTCGAGAAGGCCGGAGCCGGCGAGGCAGAAACGGAGAACCTGCACCCCGTGTACAACGCTGGCACGAAAGAAGAGGTGGAGGAATACAGAAAAGCCCTTCTTGCGTATGGGAAGTTGAGCGCCGACCCCACTCAATACGACGAAGTGAAATCCGATGGTAAGGACCCGGAAACGTGGACCTGGAAGCTCAGCGTTTCATCGTGCAACACGGCACTCAAGAACATGCAGCTTGCGGTGGACAACCTCAGCAGCGAGTCGCAGACCGAGCAAGTGGCCCTGCAGACCTTGATGACCTACTTCAACAGTGACATCGATGCCGCCTCCGCATCGATCCAGAAGTCGGGCAGCCAAGCTCAAACCGTTCTGCGTCCGCTGGGGGGCTAGTCGATGCGCTTCGACCCCGAACGATTCGACCCGGACACGGTCGAGCCACTGCTGAAGCATCTGGCCTCGGGGGAAACGCTGGGCGCTTTGCTCGATCAGTCGCCCGAAGCGCAGAAAGTCATGTACCACCTCGCGTACACGCACTACGCGCAGGGCAAGTACACCGACGCCATGCGCTTCTTCGGCTTTCTGGTGATCTGCGACCACTGGGACCGCCGCTACCACATGGGCATGGCCGCCTGCCTGCAGATGCAGCTGCAGCATGCGGACGCCCTCAAGTACTACGGCATTGCTTCCATGCTCGACCTGACCGATCCGGCGCCGGTCATGCACATCGCCGAGTGCCATCTGGCGCGCGGGGAACGTCCCCAGGCGCGCAAGGCGCTCGACTACGCCATCGTCCAGGCGCGCGCGCACGCCCACCACAACCACCACGTCGCCCGACTCGAAGCCATGTTGGCGCTGCTCGGCAGCCGCGATCCCGAGGCCGCGCCCAAGCATTCAATGGAAGAAAGGACCTGACCCATGGCCATGGAAACACCTGACCTCTGGCTCACAGCGAATATCAGCGGCCTCTGGGCCTCGTTGGACTCGCCTCCGATCATTCCCAAGGCGCCATTGCTGTCGCTTTCGAACGTTCCGGACGGAAGCGCCAGCCAATGGATGCAGGCGTGGAAGCCTCCCCAGCTCGAGCCGGCGGAACTCGACATCGGCGCACTCTCCTGCCTGATCACCTCGATGCAGAACACCTTCACCGCTCTTCAGACCCAGACCAATCTCGACTCCATCGACAACAACAGGATGCAGAGGAAGTCCGACTTCGACAAGGCGCAGGAAGAACAAAAAAAGGCCGAAGCGAAAGCCAAGGAAGCGAAGGAAGCGGCCGACAAGGCGATGATCGGTGAGTGGATCGCCGCCGTCGCGGGGGTCATCGGCGCCGTATTTGCCGCCATCGGCGCCGCGGTGGCGACCGGCGGGCTCCTGGTGGCCGTTGCCGTCACCGGGGTGATCATGGCCGTGCAAAGCCTGGCCAACACTGCCTGTAAGCAAGCCACGTTGGATGGGCACGGGGTCAAGGTCCAGGACGCAACCGGCGCCAACCACGACCTGAATTTCTCCTGGGGCCTGGCCGTGGAAATGACGCAGGCCAAGGCCGTTGCCGACGGCACCATCCTCCGCAACGATGGCAAAGGCCACGTCATCGACGCGCACGGCAAGATCATGACGGATGCCGAAGTGAAGGCCGCCCTCGAAAAAAATCCCGCGGCGAGGGTCATGTCGGACGAGCAGATGTCCACCGAAAGAATGGCCGTGACGGTCGCCATCGAGGCCGGCCTGGCCGTTGCCATGATCGCCTGCGGAATCCGGGGCATGGTCAACGCCGGGAAGAGCGTCGCGGATGCCGTCGAGAAGACCACGAAGTCCGTCCGCCTCGGCATCGAAGCCGGCAACAAGACCTGGGAACGCGTGGGCCGCGGGGCCGAAGCCGTTTCGTCGGTCAACGAGGTCCTGGGCGCCGCGGGTGACATCACCAGTGGCGGCTACGCCATCCATGGCGCCAATGTGCAGCTCGAAAGCTCCAATGCGCGCGCCGAGCAGTTCTACTACGAGAAGAAGATGAAGGTGGCCCTGCTCATCATGCGCGAGCTGCAAACCGCGTGCAAGCACCTCATGCAGGACCTGACCAGTACCACCGAGGCCATGACCCAGCAGATCAAGGAAGCCGGCGACCTGAACGAGTCGATCGCGCGCAGGATCGTTCAGGCCAACTAATCAAGGATATCCCCAATGACCTACTCAGTGACCTTTTCCGTTTCAGGCAAAGACTACGCGGTCGATCCCGCCGCGATCGCTCCCAGCGACCTGCTCAGCCTGGCTCAGCTTGCCGCGAGCGGCGACAAGGCGTCTCTCGAGACCTTCGTCACCATCCTGGCGAGGTACCCCGCCTCCGCCTACAAGAGCCTTCCGCACATGCCGCCCGTGCCCGACGGTCCGTTGTCGATGCTCGACGACGACACGCTCAAAAGACTGGGCATCGACGTTGCCAGCATCATTGCCATGGCCATGCTCGTCTGCCTGAGGGCGGAACAGGAAATGCGCCAGATGGGCATGGAGTTGAGCCGCTCCGAGGTGGAGCAGATGATGACCAAGGCGGTCGAAGAAATGCATACCACCAAGGCGGCCAACCAGTCCCAGTGGAACGCCGATATTGCAGGCGCCGTTGCCGGCATCGTCGGCGGCGCGGCCGGCGGGTTCGCGGGGGCAGCGAGCTTCAGGCAAATGTACAAAGGCGACAAAGCTGCCACCGCCGGCAAGCGCGATCAGGAGAAGCTGCGTCTGGAACAGGAGAAGCTTGCGAAGACGCGCGCCGAAAGCGACCAGGAATTCAACACCGCGATGTACACCATCGCAGCGAAGAAGACGAAGCTCGATCAAGATGCGGCCAACGTCAAGAAGACCAGGGAGGAGGTCAGCAAGCTGCGCGAAAAGCTTCTGACCGACAAGAACGACCAGCAGCAGTGCGACGAGAACGAAGCCGCCAAGGCCAAGTTGGCGGACGTCGACGCAAGACTCAAAGCCGCCAAGGAAGAAGAGCGTAAGACGTCGCAGGCCTTGAAGGATCTGGACGAACAAGGCTGCGAGGACGGCGTCGATCCGGACTTCTACCGTGCACACCTCGAAAGCCAACGCCACGCCCAGCGGGACGAGATCGACCAGCTGGAGGCCGAGCGGAGCACCCTGATCGATCAGGAGACCATCGACCATCCTGTCGCCGTCGCGAAATGTCTCGAGCGCGAGAGCGACGCAGTGGCGGATGAGATTGCAGCGAAGCAGGAAGAGAAAACCACGCTCGAATCCAAGGCCGCCGATGTCGATGCCAGGCAGGCACGCCTGGACGCCGAGGCGAGCGACACGCACAAGCGACTCAAAAGCGGGGACAAGAGCGCCGAGAGCGCGAACGAACGGATACTGAACGAGAGGGCGGCGCTTTCCGCCGAGAAGGAGAAGTTCAGGCAGGAGCTGGACGACAAGAACACGGAGATTGCGGACCTGAAGGCCAAGAAGGTCAAGATCGACGCCAAGCTGGATGGGTTGGTGCCGGCTGCTGCCATCAAGGCGCAGCGCGATGACCTCGCCGCCACCGTGAAAGTGCGAGCCCAGAAGGTGGATGCACTCAAGAACAAGGCAGACCAACTGCAATCCGAGGTCGACCGCTGCAAGGTCGACCTTGACGCGGCCGACCGGGAAGTCGAACAGTACAAGAACGGGCCTCCTGCGCTGCTGGCTGCCGCGACAGCCAAGCAGAGGGAGCTGGCGACCAGGATGCAGGACAAGGACAAGGAGCTGTCCATGGCTCAGGCGGATCGCAGATCGGAAGCCAAGGCCCTGCAGACCGAAAGCCAGGAGCTCGAGTCCAAGGAACTCGAGTTCAGCGAGTACGAAAAGCTCGATGCCACGCAGAGCCGCGCCAAACAGCAGGAATCCGAGCTGGAGGTGGCCAGGAACAAGGTCAACCGGGAGAAATCCGATCTGGTGGTCAAGCAGAAAAGCGAGAGCGAGAAGCTGAGTGCGCAGCAGAAGCAACTCGATGAAGACTTCAGTGTCGCCAACGAGAAGGCCGATGCGAACAGGATCGCGGTGGAGAAGGCGGCCGCTTACCGCACCGGATTCGATGCGATCGGGAAGATGATGTCCGGCAGCTTGGAGGTGGGGAAGGCCTTCTACACGCTGGACGCCGCCGATGGGCGCGCCGACGCGCAGTTCGTCGGCCGCGAGTTCGAGATCCTGCAGATCGCCCAAGGCATCTACAACACCTTCGCGGACAACATGTATTCCGGCGTGAGCGAGTCAAGGCAGACCTTGAATGGCCTCCTGCTCGACAACGCCAAGCTGAACCAGAAGATCGCGGAGAGGATGTGAGGCGCGGATGATCTCCGATTCAAGCACGGCCGCCCGCCCCACCGCTCCCGACGCACCGGTCGACCTGGGCACGCTGCTGCGCGACCTGCAGCAGCGGCTGCAGGCGATGTCGAGGCGGCTTTCCGAGGCGCAGATCAACAGCGTCTACGCCACCGCCTACAACCTGCTGCAGCAAGGGAGCATCGACCGCGCCGACCGCCTGTTCGGGATGCTCATCGCGCTGCGCCCGAACTGCGCGAAGTACTGGCACGCCGTGGGCATCTGCCGCCGGCGCAAGAACGACTTCGCATTCGCCGTGGAGGCCTTGGGCCGCGCCTTCGAGCTCGATCCCGCGTCCCTCGAATGCGGGCTCCTGCAGGTCGAGGCGATGATGCTCATGGAACGCAGGGCCGAGGCCGCGGAGCTTCTGGCGCGCGTCGAAGCCCTGGCGCGGGAACACGCTGACGCCATCTCGTCATGGCGTGCCGAAGGCTTTCGCGAACTGCTCGAAAGGCCCGCGTCATGAACAACGCCGCCGCGACCGCCTTCCCGCTGAGCCGCGAGGACCTTCAGCTGATCGCGCAGATCGGCTTCTACGCAGCGCAGTCGAATCAGCAGGGCGCGGCCACCGCGCTCTTCAAGGCATTGCGGGTGGTGCGGCCGGACGCGGTCCTCCCCTTCGTCGGGCTCGCCCTGGCGGACATGGGGGCCGGCCGCCATGCCGAAGCGGCACGCTTCCTGCGCGACGAAGCGCTGCGCGAGCACCCCGGCGACCCGGAGCTCTGCGCCTTCCTTGGCCTGGCGCTGACGGAGGCCGGCCGAGGCGCCGAAGCCCGCAGGGTGCTGGAGCCGATGGTGGATCGCGAGCGGGCCGCAGGCCGTGGCGATCAGCCCTACGTACGCATGGCGCTCGGCTTGCTGCATCCCCCGCAATCCGCGGCCCGGCTGGGGACAGCTCATCCACACATCGAGAACTCGAGGAGCGAAGCATGACCGGCGAGATCACTTCACTGATGGCCCAGGGCACCCTTCCCGCAGCCCGGCTGGACGAGCCCTTGCTGGGGCCCGCGCCCGCCGCGGACGTCGCGCGCTTCGCCGAGGCCATGGGTGCGCACGCCCCGCCCGCGCCCCTGGTGACGAGCGTGAACGGCATCGAGCCCGGGTCCTTCTTCGACTCGGTACGGCTCATCGGAGAGAACTACGCGCAGATGTCGGTCGAGATGAAGGACGTCCTCGGCAAGGGGCCGTCGAACCTCGGTGCGTGGGATCTCGTGAAGCTGCAGTTCGACCTCATCAACACGTCGATGCAGGTGGAACTGGTCAGCAGGACGGTGCAGAAAGCCGCGCAGCACGTCGACCAGCTGACCAAACTGCAATAGGGTCGGCATGCACGCGATCCTGCGCACATTGACATGCACCCTCGTGGCGCTGGTGCTGGCCGGGTGCGAAGGCGCCGTCCAGCTCTTTGCCAACATGAGCGAGCGCGATGCCAACGAGGTGCTTGCGGCCTTGAAGGAGACGGGCATCGATGCCCGCAAGGTCCCGGGCAAAGAGGGCGTCAACCTCGAGGTCACCCAGCCTTCCGTCGCGCGGGCCATTGCGTACCTGAATGCCGAAGGCCTTCCGCGCGAGCGCCGCAGCAACATGGGGGACGTGTTTCGCAAGGAAGGCCTGATCTCCTCGCCGCTGGAGGAACGGGCGCGCTACCTCTGGGCGCTCTCGCAGGAGCTGTCGGAGACGATTTCGCAGATCGATGGCGTCGTCCGCGCGCGCGTGCACGTGGTGCTGCCCGAGCGCAGCGCCGGCAGCGACCCGGCGATGCCGTCGTCGGCCGCGGTGTTCGTGAAGTACCGCCGCGGCGCCAACCTGGAAGACGCCACGCCTCAGATTCGCCGGCTGGTTGCCAGCAGCATTCCCGGCCTGCAGGCCGACAAGGTGACCGTGGTGCTGGTGGCCGCAGGGCCCCGGGTGAGCAATGGCAACGGCATCAATGGCAGCGGCAACAGCGGCGGCGCGCAACGCCCGCTCACCGCGAGCGCCAATGGGATCGAGAGCAGCATCATCGGCGATCTGCGGGCCTGGTGGCTTCCACTGGCCGGGGCCGTGGTCCTGGCCGCCTGCGCGCTTGCCGCGGGCGCCTTCGCGGGGTGGCGTGGGCGGCGGACGCGCACGCAGGGCGCCGCCGTCGAGGCGGTCCGGACAGACCCGGGCGGAACCGAGCCGACATGAAGCCCGCCCCCGCCTCCGCGCCCAAGCGCCTGACCCGGGAGCTGGCGGAGATGCGCCTGCGGCTCCATGAGTTCGATCAGTGGCCGGCCGAGTACGTGAACGCGTCGCGCCGCGAGGAGTTCACTCCCCCGCCCTTGCCCGAACGTCTGTGGGACAACGCCCGAGCCCGCCGGCATCTGTCCCGCCACATCACGCGCACGCTCGACTTGCGGCCCTGCACTGGCAGGCGCCAGGGCGCCGAGTGGCCCATCGCCCTGCTCCAGGCAAAGGCACTGCGCCAGCTTGCCCTCCACATCACGGCGGTCGCGTCGTCCGCGCAGGTGCGGCGCTGCCTGCTGCGTGAAGACGTGCTGGCGTGGCGCGAATGGCTTTCGGCCGCCCCCTTCGAGTTTGCGCAGCGCTCGGCAAGCCTGCTGCCGGTCAAGCCGGGCCTCGACACGGCGATCGACCGCGCGCTCACCGCCGAGTCGGTGGGACTGCGCTGGCTCGCGCGCGCCGCACAGACCTGGCCGGAGCCTGTGACACGCCGCTTTCTGCTGAAGATGCCGCGCAAGGACGCCGACAGCCCGTGCGACGCCGACCCCACCGCCGCGATGCGCCTCGCATCGTCCGTCCTGTCCATCGTGGAGCCCCGCTGGTGTTCATTGCTCGCGAAGAATCTTCACTGAGCCGCCTCGACCTTTCCGGCAAGGTCATCAAGGCCCAGGACTTCTGGGCGTACAAGGAGGCCAGGCAGGCGGTGGAGGAAGCGCTGCGCCGAAAGGCGGAGATCCTGCAGTCGGCGCAGGAGGCCTATCACGCCGAGCGCGAGCGCGGTTACCGTGAAGGCAGCGAATCGGCTCGGCTGGAGCAGAGCGGCAACATGGTCGAGATCGTCTCGCAGACGGCGCAATACTACGGCCGCGTCGAAGCCGAAATGGTCGACCTGGTGCTGGACGCGGTGCGCAAGGTGGTGAGCGACTTCAGCGACCGCGACCGCGTCTCGACCGTGGTGCGCAACTGCCTCGACCTGGTGCGCAGCCAGAAGAACCTCAGCCTGCGCGTGCATCCCTCGCAGGTGGACCACGTGCGCGGACAGCTCGACGCGCTGCGGCGGCAGTTTCCCTCCGTGGCCCAGATCGACGTGCATCCGGACGCGAAAGTCGCCCTGGACGCGTGCATCGTCGAGTCCGACATCGGCATCGTCGAGGCGAGCCTGGCCGGCCAGGTCGAGATACTGCGGGAGACGCTGGTGGGCGTGTTCGCGCCGAAGCCGGAGCTCGAAGCGGACCCCGCGTTCGCCGATCGCGACGCGGACGAAGACGACGAAGGCGCATCAGCGCCCGACGACAACGCGGAAGCGCAAGAGGAAGACGAGCCCTGGGCGCGTGCAACGGACGGCGTGGAGCGTCCGTGAGCACGGGCGACTCCCTCTTCCAGCTGCCTCCCGCGCGCACGCCCAGCGAACTGGGCTACATCGCACGAACGCTGCGCGGCGCCGTCGCCCAGACCGCGACGGTCAAGATCCGCGGGCGCGTGGTGCAGGTCGTGGGCACGATCGTCAAGGCCGTGGTGCCCACCGTGCGCATGGGCGAGGTCTGCATTCTGCGCAATCCCGGCGACGACCTGGAGGTGCAGGCCGAAGTGGTCGGCTTCTCCAAGGGAACGGCACTCCTGGTGCCGTCCACCGGCACCCAAGGCATCTCCGGCGACACCGAAGTCTTTCCGACTGGGCGGGAGCAGATGGTCCCTGTCGGCAATGCCCTGCTCGGCCGCGTGCTCGACGGGCTGGGCCAGCCGATCGACGTGGCGCAGAAAGGCCCGCTGCTCGTCAGCAAGCAATACCCGGTCTACGGCCCCGCTCCCGACCCGCTGAAGCGCCGCGTGATCAGCGAAGCGCTCCCGATGGGTGTTCGCGCGCTCGACGGCCTGCTCACCTGCGGCGAAGGACAGCGCATGGGCATCTTCGCTGCGGCGGGCGGCGGCAAGTCCACGCTCATGGCCATGCTGGTCAAAGGCGCCGACGTGGACGTGACGGTGGTCGCCCTGATCGGCGAACGCGGGCGCGAGGTGCGCGAATTCCTCGAACGCGACCTCGGGCCCGAAGGCATGGCGCACGCGGTGATCGTCTGCGCCACCTCCGACCGGTCGTCCATGGAGCGCGCGCGCGCGGCCTACGTCGCCACCGCCATCGCGGAGTACTTCCGCGACCAGGGCAAGCGGGTGCTCCTGCTGATGGATTCGATCACCCGCTTCGCGCGGGCTCAGCGCGAGATCGGCCTTGCCGCGGGCGAGCCGCCCACGCGCCGCGGCTTTCCGCCCAGCGTCTTCGCGACACTGCCGCAGTTGATGGAGCGCGCGGGAACCAACGAGAAGGGCTCGATCACCGCCCTGTACACGGTGCTGGTGGAGGGCGACGACATGACCGAGCCCGTGGCCGACGAGGCGCGCTCGATCCTGGACGGCCACATCATCCTCTCGCGCAAGCTCGGCGCCGCCAACCACTACCCGGCCATCGACGTGCTGGCCTCGGCATCGCGGGTGATGAACGCCCTGATCACGCCCGAGCACAGGGCCGCCGCCGGGAAGGTGCGCGAGCTCATGGCCAAGTACCAGGACATCGAGCTGCTGCTGAAGGTGGGGGAATACAAGAAGGGCGCGGACCGCATCGCGGACCTCGCCATCGACCGCCACGACGCGATCCGCGACTTCCTGCGGCAGCCGACGGACGAACACACCGACTTCGGGGACATGCTGAAGCGGTTGAAGGCGTTGGGATCGGGCGCTTGATGCCCAGCCGCGGGGCACGGGAGCCCCGAATTAGAGCGGGGTCGGGAACCCGGCCAATCTCGCCGTTACTCAAGATTTGCGCAAGATTTGATCTTTCCGCCGGAGGTCGTCTTGCGAGTGCGGAGCCATCCGCTCCGCCCATCCATACAGCATCTCTCACGAGGAGTTCCATGTCCGACGCAACAAGCCCCTGGCGCAGCCAGTTCATCGACCTCGCACTGGACCTGCGACGGCAGGCCGGCAAGCCTGCGGCCAGTTTCCAGGACGACCCCGACTCGCCCCTCGGCATGAAGTTCCACATGGACGGCGTCCTGTTCGAGATGACGCATCTGGAGGGGATGGGCGCCACGGCCGACCGCTTCCTGGTGCAATGCCATTTCGGCCCACTGGTGATGGATCAGATCGCGGATGCACTCCAACATGCGCTCGTGCTGAACCTGGACATGGCGCGCTCCGGCTCGGGCGTGCTCGGGATCGACGAGTCGCTCAATCATCTGGTCTACAGCTGCTTCGTGTCGCTTCACGGCGCGACGTCGGAAAACATTTCGGAGGCACTTCGGGACCTGGCGCGGCTGGCGCACGAGTGGCGGGCGGTGTACTCGGTCACGCTGCACTGAGGTCCTGTGCTCCCCGCATGCATAACAAACCCGGAGACTGAATGAATCCTGCCCCAGCTCACGCGGCGCGCGACCATGTGATCGCAATGCTGACCCTATTGCCGGCCCGCCTCGGCGGCAGATGGCCTCTCGACGACACGAGCGGGCCCGACACGGCCGCTTGGCGCATTGCGGAGAGCATGGCGGTGACCTTGTGCATCGGCGCACAGGAATTCACCTTTCTTCATTCACTGGAGGCTCCACTCAGCGCCTGTCTGCTCTTCGAGTCCCTGTGCGGGATCGCCCCGCCGGCATCGAAGATCGATTGCTACCGCAAGCTGCTGGCCATGAATCGCGCGAACGACGTCCATCGGTCTCCCATCTACGCACTCGACCCGGCGACCAAGAAGATCATTCGCAGCTCGGCGTATGCACTCGATTCGCTCGACGTCGACATGTTGGCGTCGGAAGTGATCGAAGCCGGCCTTCAAACAATGCTCTTGCGCGAGGAATTCGCACTCACCTCCGAGCCGCTTCCTGCATTGAGCAGATCCTCGCTGCTTCTACAAATCTAAGGAAACCAGGAATGAATAAGAGTTCCAACAGGAAATTCGACCTTCCCCGCATCGATACGAGCTTCAATAGACCTCTCTCGGAGAAACCAAAGGGCAAGACCGAATTCCTTGGAGACGACTATGAGCTGACCTCTGTCCGAGTCCATGGCCAGGAGACACCGCGAGAATTTTTACCAGAATCACCGGAACTCCCGCCAATGAGTGTTCGAGTGAACCTCGAGAAAGAATTTGCGAATGTATTCAGCAACGAGGTGAACCATTGGGGAAAAAAATATCACGACCCGACAACGGGTGGTCCTGGCGATCCCGAGTTCAAGCGGAGCATCGACAACTATGTCGAGTTCCGAGCAGAGATCATGGAACTCAAGGACCAAGGCGCCCCACCTGAGGAGTTGGCGCCGCACTTCCAGAAGCTGGGGACCATGCTTGCGGACGCCTTTGGCATGCTTGACCCTGGGACAAACGATTGGAGTCCCACGGTCCAGACTGCGGTCGAGCAGGGAGCCTGGGCCTACGCGCAGCCTTCGGTGAGGTCGTTCTGTATTACCCAAACGCCCGCAATCCTCAGGGGCACCGCCAGCTTCCTCGCAACACTGTTTGCCGGCGACCATGCAGGCGTCGTCAAGCATGTCGTGAACTTCACATACCCATTCGCTCAGGTGCCGCTCTCCATCTGGGCGTCCCAAAAGAATGGGTATTGGCAAAGCGAGGCCGTCCAACTCCAGAAGCGCGAGAATCCGACATGGACCCCCAACGTGGTGTCCTCCAAGATCATCGAGGAAGATGGCACGGACGGCGAGTTGCGATTGCTCTCAGATGTCGACGAAGATCTCGAGGAACTGAGACAGGTAGACCAACTCCTGAAGCACGCCGACATGGGAGAGCTCCAGCGGGGTTTGCAGCAACTCCACGGCCGCTCCTTTGTTGCGCGTGGCGAGCTCCTCGCCATGCTCACGCGAGTAACAAAAACCCTTGGCGCCGTGCAACGCTCCGGAAAGCGGGCGCCGCCCAGTAAGATCGAGTGGGTCCTCCTCAACGATGAGTCGCCCTTGGCGACAAAGATGGAACTGCTTTCCGAGATCACGAGCGGGCGGGCTGCACTTCGAGTCCCTGAGAGGCAGCGGATCAAGCGCCTGCTTAAACAAGTCGAGCAATGGGCCGTGCTTGAGGAAGAACTAGAAGCTGCGATCCAGAAATGCAAGGCCGGCGGTACGCCGCATTCCAGTCCCGCGCTGAAGAAGATGCTGACGGAGACCGCATTCGAACGCATGAAGGTCTTCCGCTATCGCATGCTCAATGTCGTGAGCAATCAAGCCTTCGTTCGAGATATCAGAACGTGCTTCTTCATGGGAACGACGCTGACCCAGCTCTGCGGCCAGGTTGCGGAGTACATCACCGGGAATGAACTGGCCCTGGTGACATCAGATGAGATCCAAGCCATCCTGGGCGTTGTACAGGCCGCCGTTTATGCCTGGCAATACCCGAAGGGAATCGCCAAGGACGCCTTGAGCAAGCTGGCAACACAATGGCAGATCATCGCGATGACCGGCACAGGGAATTTCATCGGGACGGATGGCAAGGTCGATCCGAAGAAGCTCGACAAGGCGGTCACAGGACCTGTGATGATGCGGCTGAGCACCTTCGCGTCATTGCTCCAGTTCGACAAGCTGGTCTATACCCAGGCGCTTTTCGGCTGGATGATAGATCGGGGAACGTTCGACAACGATGAAGCGGAGAAGGTCAAGGTCCGCGTCAAGTTCAAGGTCACAGTCAAGGAAACCGGATTGCGAGAGGAGCGAATACTCGAAGAGGAAGTTTCCTGCACATATGAGTCTTTATCGGAGGAATTTGCCAGACTGGAGAAGCCCGACAATCGGGAGGCTCGCAAGGAATTCATCAAGCAGGTCGCGGCGCAACGCCTGCTTTCGACGGCGGACATGAAAAAGGTCGACCGCATCCTCCAGCTCTACGATGACAATGAGATCAACCTGGCGAACAAGACCACTGCATCGAAACTGCTGGGCGAGGGGAGCACCTTACCGACGGGGACTCAAGAGATTCTCCAGGGTTCACTCGATTTCGCCCTTCCTGCGTCGCTCAAGATCGCAGAGTCCATCAGGAAAGCGAACGCAAAGCTCGACCAGGAGCTCTTTGTACGTGCGGGCAAGATCGAGCAGCGGAGCGAGCTACCCAGCCAGGCCGCACAAAAGCTGGGCCAGGCATTTGCCTGGGTTCTCGCAGGAACGGGCGGATTTCTCTTCATCAAATCCTTTTTTGCCCTGGGCGTGGAGGTCGCCATCCTGAATGGCGACCTGAGCGAACAGGCGGCGGATTCTCTCGCGGCAGGAATCCTGGCCGGAAAGATCGGCGGCAATCTTCTTGCCTTGGCGAGCACGGTCTTCTCGCTCGGTTTGAACCACGCCTACCACGAGTACATCGCGACCAAGAATCTGCAGCGCCAGAATGCCGCCGGAGGACCTTCCATCGTTAACGCGCCATTGCCAAGCCTGGCTGGAGGAGCGTGGCGGGACTTCATGGCATTCATTGGGGTCGAGAACGCACAGGTAGAGGAAGTCACGGGCTACACCACGTTGGTGGGCACTCAAATCGAAAAGGACGATTGGCCGCCCAAGCTGAAGTTCGTTCGCCGATCGACACTGACAGAAGCGATGCGGGAGCAGATGTTTGCCGCAAATTTGAGGTCGTGGTGCGCCTACTTTGACGAGGATCAAGGAACGCTGGAAGGCAGGACCGAAGCCGACCTGGAAGATGCCATCGCGCGGCTTCGCGCGAAACTCAGAAAGCTGCTCGATCACGAGCATGCCTCACCCACGTCTGCCAAGGACCGCGGTGATGTCACGATCGATCTCGGCGCTTCCTCACAGGATGGGCGGATCGAAGACCTGGAGCCGCCGAGAGTACCGCCCCTTGACATAAGAGCGCTGGGCAACAGTCCTTCGCGTCCGCAGAGCCCCCGAGAGCAAAAAAGCGATGTGCTGACTCCCCGAACTCGGAGGCGGAAAGACAAGGGCGATCGGCTGCAGAAGCTCCATGTCATGCACAGCCGGTACACGGGGGCGAGCAAGATCCGCAAGCAGAGAGCCCAGGTCGACGCGGCGGACATCCAGGACCTCCGAACGGAAGACGACGTCATGGCACCGGACGAAGACGATTACACGCTGGCAGCGACACGGCCGATCCAGGCCAGCGCGCCATCAAGGTCGACCGGAGCGCTTCAATGGCAGGAATCGCGCGGTGTTCATGTTGCGCGTCAAGGGAAAGTTTTCTATGTCTCTCCAGATCCGACGAGACACACGAATGCGATCCCCGCCTTCTCGGTGCCGGACGACGAGGGCCGCGGCCTTTTGCACATCGTGGATCGCAAGTTTCCTTCTTTGGCCGTGAGCAACATGCTGCAACTGGAGCTCGGCGGGAACAGGAACTGGGAGACATTGACCAGCGAGGACGAGTTCGCGTTGTTCTTCGAGAATCATCTGAGCGATCGCTCGCAGGATCAGTCGATGCGCATCGCGGCCATGCCGATGGAGGACCTGGCCACGTTCACCCAGCAGATGACGCTGCAGAAGGGACCCGCGTGGCGGCCGATGACAACGGCGAAGGTGCGCTACGTGCCTGAAGCCGAAAGTCCTCAAGACGCCATCCAGCCGGCCGGTACCCCTTTGCCTCTGCTGCAACGGGCGCATGCCTTCGGCGTCACCTACGAAGCCTTCGATCCTCACAGTGGCGCGGTTCGGAGCTCGGTGATGTTGCGTTACGACGAATTGCGCGACATGTATTCCGTCATCGACCCTGGATCGAGCAAGCCTATCGAGACTCCCTGGCAGGAGCCGACAGAGGCACTGCAGTGGTACATGGAAAAGATCAGTTCAGACCATGCCGATGTGGCGAAGAACATGATTTTCACGGTTCTCTATCATGTTCCAGCGCAGGAGCCTGACGAAAGACTCACTTCGGCTCGAGTGCAGCTTGTTCTTGAAGATGCGAACGCTATAGCGTTTGACTGGCTCGGCCAGTCGAGTGATGTTGCTCGTGCTCAGCAACAGATGGCGGATGTCTGCCATCAGCTCGAGGCGGAGAACTCATGGCGTCTTTTGCGGCGCGCGGACGAAGATGCCGATCAATTCATAGGAAACCGTGCGCATATTGCAAAGTTGCACGCCGCACATTCGATCCTGGCGTCGATGCGGATGATGCCCCCGCTGCCTCAGCTGTCCGACGCGGTCTTGCCGCTCGTCGAGGACTGAGAACTGCGATGCGATCTGGCCGCGGCCCTGCGCCGCGGCCTTCACCGCCCGAATATCAGCCTCGGCTCTGCCAGGCTATCCAGGCTTCGGCAAATGAACCTCAACCGTCGCCCCCCGCCCCAACTCCGACACCACCGTGATGCGCCCTCCGTGGCGCTCCACCACCTTCTTGCAGATCGCCAGCCCGATGCCCGTGCCTTCGGAACGGTCCCGCGGGTGGAGCTTCTGGAAGATCATGAAGATCCTCTTGAAATACTGCGGCTCGATCCCGATGCCGTTGTCCCGGACTTCGACGACCCACTCCGCGCCTTCATCCCTCGCGGCCACCTTCACGTGCGGCGCGGTCCCTTCCGCCTGAAAGGTCAGGGCATTGCCGATCAGGTGCTGGAACACCTGCGTCATGGCCACCGCGTCGCCAAGGATCGTGGGAAGCGGTTCGCGCTCGACCGTTGCGTGCGATCGCTGAATGACAGGCGCGAGGCTGGCCAGCGCGTTGTCCACAGCCAAATCCAGCGGCAGCGCGTGCATCGGCACCTCGCGCCAGCCTGCCCTCGAAAAGGCGAGCAGATCGTCCATCATCGCCTTCATGCGCTGCACCCCTTCGACGATGTACGCCATGAACTCCCGCGCATCCTCGTCGAGCTGCGGTGCATGGCGCCGCTCCAGCAAGCGGGTATAGCTCGCGATCGTACGAAGCGGCTCTGTGAGGTCGTGCGACGTGATGTAGGCGAACTGCTTCAATTCCTCGTCGGCTCGCGCCAGCGCCGTGGCCTTGAACCGGATTTCCTCCTCGGCCTTTCTCAGTGCGGCCTCCAGCAGTTCGATCCGGGCCGCCGCCTGCTGGCGTTCGGTGATGTCGCGCAGCATTGTCACGATCACCCATCGGTCCGCCTGCCGGATGGCCCGGTGCCTGACTTCGCAGACACACGTGCGGCCCTCCGCCCGCTCCACCACCCACTCGGCCGTCCGCGCCCCGGGCGACTGGGCGATCACCTGGTCGTACAGGCTGCCGAGATGCTCCAAGTCTCCGAGGGATCGGCTCGTCTCGTTGGGGCGCCGCGCCATGAGCGCCTCACGCGAGAGGCCCAGAAGGCTGCACGCCGCCTGGTTCACTTCGAGGTGCTTCATCGAAGCCCGGTCGATCAGGAAGACGGCATCGTCGTTCAGGTCGAGTGCGGAGGCAAAGTCGGGATTCATGGCTTCGCTTTAGCACGGCGGCGGAGTGGACGTCAACAAACCCTCTCCGCGCAGATGCGTCTGCTGGATTCGAGGCGCATTAGCATAGCGCTCGACCTCCGGACCTAGTCCTGAAGTCGGAGTGCGCGAGCAGTTCGCGCCTGTATGATGGCCGTGTCCTCTGTCACGGCACGCATCCAGCCGCCAACCCATGGACAACCATACCGAGATCGCCGAATCGCCTCCAGGCTCCAGCGCCGCCCCGCTCGACTGGGCAAGGGCTGCGCTGGAGCAAAGCGGCGATGGCATCGAAGTCGTGGATCGCCGCTCGCTGCGCCTCGTCGATCTCAATGCTGCCGCCGCGAAGCGCATCGGCCATTCGCGGGACGCGCTGCTCGGAACACCGCCCTGGTCCCACATGGAGGGCGGCACCCAGGCCTCCTACGAAGCCCTCTTCGACGAAGTCATCAAGGCATTCCCGCGTTCGCTGTCCAGCGAACAGCGCTATCGGCTGCCCGATGGCTCGTTCATGGAGGCGGAAGTCACGCAGACCGCCCTGCGCGTCGGCGACCGGTGGCTGATGGTCGTCGCCACGCGCGACATCACCGATCAGAAGAAGGAGCAATTCCGCTCGACACTGCTGTCCCAGGCATTCGACTCGAGCCATGATTGCATGCTCATTGTCGATCGCGGGCGCATGCAGCACATCGACTGCAACGAGGCGGCCTGTCGCCATCACGGCATGACGCGGCATGACCTTCTGCAGGTTCCGCCATGGATGCTCTGGTCCGATGGCAGGACGCGCGAGGAGCTGGAGCGCGAGTACGACGACGCGATCGCCCTCTGGCCGCTGCCGCGGCGCCGCATGGCGCCGGCTGCCGGCTCGCGCACGGACACCCAGGCCCTGACCGAAGAACATCAGCAGGCGATTCGCGTGGACGGGCGGTGGATGCTGGTCGTTACCACCCGGGAGGTGCGCGACGACACCATCCGGCAGGAAGTCGCCGCGCTCACGCGCGCCAACGACGAGCTCAAGCAGTTCGCCTACGTGACTTCGCACGACCTCTTCGAGCCTTTACGGATGATGAGCAGCTATTCCGAACTGCTGCGGCGCCGCTACGGCGACCGGCTCGACAGCGACGCCCGGGACTTCATCGACTACATCGCGGGCGGCGCCGAGCGCATGAAGCGCCTGATCGATGACCTGCTGCTCTACTCAAGGACAGAGCGCTCGTCCGTTCCGTTGAAGCAGCTTCGGCTGGACGGCGTGCTCGACGACGCGCTGGCGAATCTTGCCAACGCGATCGAACGATCCGGCGCGGTCATCGAGCGCGGCCCCCTTCCGGAGGTGATGGGCGAGCCCACCGGCTTGATGCAGGTGTTCCAGAACCTCATCGGCAACGCCATCAAGTTCACAGCCCCGGGCGTCCGTCCGAGGGTCCGCATCAGCGCGTCGGAGGACGAGGCGAACTGGATCGTTACCGTGCGCGACAACGGCATCGGCATCGCGCCCGAGCACTTCGAGCGCATCTTCGTCATCTTTCAAAGACTCCATGCCCAGGACCTCTACGAAGGCACCGGCATGGGCCTGGCCATCTGCAAGAAGATCGTCGAACGGCACGGCGGTCACATTCGGGTCGACTCCGCGCCCGGGTCCGGCACGAGCTTCAGCGTTTACCTTCCCAAGGCGGCCGCGTAGATGCCCGGCCGCTAGGGCGCGGCCTCAGTCTTCCCGCGGAAGCATGATCGTTTCAACGGCGCGCTCAACTTCGACATCCTGTTCGACTTGCTGCGCCGAAGAGTCTTCGTCTACGTGCCATAGTGCGCATTCAGCGCCGCAAGCATATTCCTTCTCGATGAACTATCTGTTTGTCTGGCCAAAGCGGCGCGCCAGTCCAAACAAGTCTTCCGCAGATCATCGTTGATGGCAGGCGGCCAAGCGGGAGGCAGCAAGTCGCAGAACTCAACCCACCTGTCGCGGGTAGGGGAATAGCGACCGAACAGAAGCAGGATCGCCATCAGTTGGGATGCGTTCAGATCGGTCTCAATTCCATTCAAACCTTCACGCCAATTTTGCGACATGTGGAGCAGACTGCGGCATTTTTCGGGAGCCAACTCCTTCACGAATTCGACCATATCCTCGAAGGAGTCAAGCGTTTTCAACTCCAAGAGAGCGGGTTGGCGCTGCGTCGGCGCAAGGCCTTGCACTGCTTGCAAAAATTTGCTCAAGTCCAACGTGATGCTGTCGCCACCAAAGCGAAGAGGGGCCTTGTTGCTCGCCGCAAGCGCCGAGATTGACCTCTGGAGTTCTGGCCGCCGCGAGTGCTGCACCAAGGTTCCCGATCGCTCAAAGACTTCCGATGGCGAGGGGCCATAACGCTTGACCAGTTGCGTGTACAGCTTGTCGAACCTAAGAATTCGCGGACTGACCAAATCTCTCCTGAAATTCAAGCAATCCTGACGCACTTTGTCGTCCAGCGTGGGCGGCCAGTTGAAAGGAAGAAGTTCCATCAGTTCAGATGTATCTTCCGGCGTGCCACGCGTGAACAGGTACAGCACGGCCATCAGCTGTGACGCTCCAGGGTTACGTTCATCCTCCAGTGTCCGAGGATTTTTCCAGCGCCGCGATATCGCCAAGAGCTGCAAGCGCTTTTGGGAATCCAGATCCCGAACGCACTCGATCATGTCAAGGAAGGAGTCCTTCTTCACCAGTTTGAGAAGTAGGCGGCTCTTCCTCTTTCGCCTGCTCAATAGCTCCTTCAACGCCTTTGTCAAGTTTTGAAAACTCAGATCGATCCCGCTTTCATGCAACGGATCGCCAGGCGTGAGCTTTGCGGCCGCAGGCTCGGCTCTATCGTCCGCTATTCGAATGGTGACGAGGTCGTGACCGTCCGGCAGTCCCGCGACGTCAAGGTCTCGCTTCTGCGACTGCCGCGACGGCCTGAGCACTTCGCCCACAGCCTGCGATGCGCCCAGATCGCAGATGGCCTGCGAAGCATTGGAGATCTGCTCTTGCGCGTGCTGCGATGACATCAGCCGCTTCTGAGGCTCGTTCGCATGAAAGACCGCTCCGAGTGCGACCGAAGAGCAATGCAAGCCGATCAGCCCGTCGGATGACTCTTCCCCGGCGAATGGCCACGCCCGCTTGCCGAACGAAGCATTGTCATCTCCCGCCTGCGCGCTGTGCGGCGGAGGATTGGCCTGCGCCTGGATAGTTGCGGTCTGCGAGTCGAATGGCGCTATTTCATAGACGTCCAATCCCTTGCGGCCCTGGACATACTTGTCCATGAAAGGCGGAAGCGCCGTGTTAAAGACCGGCGAATAGTGTGGGAGTTCCGGTGGATAGTCGTGCTGTCTTCTGAACACGACCTGCTCGACATTCGGCAGAGTTGTCGCCTGGAGATATGCAGGTGTGCGGCCACCCTGGGGATGACGCTCTCCAACTCCATCGGGTTGAACGGATGTGGCACCGGGCGAATTCAGAACCGAAAGGGGCTGAAGGCAAGCATTGATCTGATATCTGGAAGTGCTGTTCCTCATGGAGCGTTCGGCCTTTCAGGAGAAGCAGGCCCTTCGCCGCCCTCATCGTCCGGCACCTGCAGCATGCAGTGCCACAAGCGATGCCGCTGCGCATGAGCATTCAACTCGTTGCCCAAGGTGACCAGATCGAGCGCCGCCCGCGGCCAGGTGTCCGACAGAAAGACCTCGCGGGTTGCCGGATTGACGATGAGCGCGCACGCGGCCTGTTCATGCGCGGGATGGGGCAGCACGTGCACCCATGCTTCGGTGCGTTCGGCCAGCCAGGCGACCTCCTGCATCGAGCCCGGCACGCTGTAGAGGGTGACCTCCTCGCGGCTTTCGTCTTCCTGGAGATGGATCAGGACATCGCTGCCGACGAGCAGCGTGCGTGGTGCGTGGACCGATGCGCCGGCGTTCCCCTCCGGCAGGGGACCCAACAAGGATTCGATGGCGGACATGAAGCGGTAAGCGGCTCCGCCATGCGGCGCCGCCCTCTGGGTGGTTGTTGTTCTTGTACGTAACCCCTGCCGCTTCGAGGTTCCGGCCCACCGCCAAGGGACGGCCCGCATGGATGGAGAGACCGCCACTAACGATGGTGATGCGCAACCGCCCCGCTGCGGCTGCCCGTGGCCCTGCCGCGTCGGAAGAAGGCCGCCCAGTCGCTGCGCTCGCGCCCGGCGTGAAGCTCATGCAGGTCGTCGGCGCGCGTCACCAGGCGCAGCGCATCCTCGCCGGGCAGGGCCCTCGAGCTGTAGAGAAAGCGCAGCTGGCACTCGCCCATGGTGATCGCATCGCCGTTCTGCAGCGCATGCGCCCAGATGCGCTCGTTGTTGACGAAGGTGCCGTTGAAGCTCGCCAGGTCGGTGAGCACGAAGCGGTCGCCGGTCCAGTGGATGGTGGCGTGGCGCCGGCTGACGCCGAGGCTGTCGATCTGCACGTCGCATTCGGGATCGCGGCCGATGGTGGTGACGGGGCCCTGGATGTTGACCTGCCTGACGCTGCCGTGCCGGGCGAGGATGATGAGTCTGGACATGTTGTGTGTGGCTCGCTGTTTGATTGGCTCTGAGTGCTTTTCGGCTCAGTTCCGCGATTCCTGAAGGGGCCGCAGCAAACAGGCGTATTAAAAATTTCGCGCTTTTGCGCGGCGTGCGCATGGCGCACGGGCGCTCAGGCGCTTGTGCTGGGCCAGGCCTCGTAGCGCTGGGCCTGCTGCCGCGGCCGCGCGTTCTCCTCGGCCTTCGCGGCCAGGCGCATTTCGGTCATCCAGGCCACCACGATCTGCACGTAGGCCTGTCGCCACACCTTCTTCGACATCGCGTGGTCGACACCGGCCATCACGCGGTGACTCACGGAGCGCGCGAACCTGAAGGCCGCCAGGTAGTTCTCGATCACCGGGTGGGGCACGATGACATCGTTCTCCGATTCGACGATCAGCACGTCGCCGAAGAAGTCTTCGCAGGCCGCGAGCGCGCGGTTCTTCTCGGGCTCGATGGTGGTCTGGCGATACAGCGTGAGGTCGTCGCCGTTGAGCCGCCGCTTCGGCTGCTCCCAGTTCTCGTCGCGGTAGATGGCCGGCACGCGCAGGCCCAGCCAGCGCACCGGGCGCAGCGAGGTCAGCACGGCCGCGAGATAGCCGCCGTAGCTGCTGCCGATGACGGCGACGGCATTGGGGTCCACGGCCGGATGGCCGACCAGCGTGTCGTAGGCGGCCAGCACATCGCGCAGGTTGTCCTCGCGCGTGACGGCCTCGCGCTGCGCGACGTGGCGCGCGTGGCCGCGCAGGTCGAAGGTCAGGCAGATGCAGCCCAGCGCAGCCAGTTCGTGGGCCAAGGCGATGTCCTGCTGCTGGCTGCCGTCCCAGCCGTGCACGAGGAGCACGCCGGGGACCATGGTCGAGGCCGCGACCAGCGTGCCGGCGATGTGCACGCCGTCGACGGGGATGTCGATCAAGGCATGTCGCGTGGGCATCAGGGCTCGACCACGGTGTACTTCGTGATCGGGCCGATGGAGGCATCCACGCCGCTGAAGTACACGCACGCATTGGGCGGCGGCACCACGCCGTCGCCATAGACCTCGAAGCAGGAGGCGTTGACCACGCCGCGCTCGGGCTGCTCCTCGAAGACCTCGAGCGCCGCGATCTCGGCGCCGCTCGCGCCGCCGACGCGCCAGGACTGCTCCAGCACGCCGGAACACCAGCGCCCGGCGCTGCTGGTGCCCTGCGCCACGTCGTAGTTGATGCGCGAGGCGAAGAAGCCCGGGAAGGCGCCCGCGACGGCGCGATGCAGACTGCGCGCCTGCTCCACCGCCAGCCGGATCTCCTCGGGAAAGCTCAGCGTGAGCAGCGCGTCGAAGCCGCCGCGCGCCACGGTGAGGTCCGAGCCGCCGTAGACCTTGTGGCCGTGGTTGTCGGTCGTCAGGCGCTGGCAGCCGTAATAGCTGGCGATGGCCCGGCCCACATGCACCTGGCCCACGCTGTAGGTGACGGGCTGCTCCAGGTTCTCTTCCAGCACCAGGCCATGCTCGGCGATTTCCGCCGCATCCATGGCCGCGAGGCATTCCTCCAGCGCGTGCCGGTCGCGCACCACCGTCTGGCCGCGGCCACCGGTGGCACGCACCGGCTTGACGCGCACCGCGCCCTGTTCCAGCAGGCGCAGGCCGGCGCGGCTCGCGTCCTCGCGGGCGAAGACCGAGAAGCCCTGCAGCACGGCGTGGGCGACCTGGCCGGCGAAGGCGTGGCTCCACCCGGGCGGCGCCGCCGCGGCCGGATCGACCAGCGGATGAACCAGCGCCTTGGTCAGCACGAAGGGATGGGGCACCACCCCGCCGAACAAGGCGTGATGGCTCGCAATGCCGAGTGCGCTGGGCAGTGCGTCGCCGACCAGCGTGTCGCTGGGCACGAAGTACACCGGCGCGGCATAGCTGCGCGCGCTGTCGTACTCGCCTTCGAAGCGGGACTTCTTGAGCCGGGCCAGCCGCCAGGCGATCTGGGCGCGGGTCGCGCGCTCGTGCTCGCTGGCGTAGGCATGGTGGTCCGCCGTCAGCGCGACCACGGTTCCTTCGAGGTCCGGCTCGCCGAGCACGGCCCCTTCACCGGGGAGCGTCTGGGCTCCGCCGGGCAGCGCGCTGAAGATGGGTGTGACCATGCCAGCCATGCTGGGCGATGACGCGGCGGAAATCAAACCCTGGGACCCTGCTTGCGACGTTTTCCTACAAGGCGAGCCGAAGCCGGTCGGGTGGATGCGCTCGGGACCCGGCGCTACATGAACGCATGTCCGTTCATTCGCAAGGAGTCCGCATGTCGAATTCGCAGAACGACCGCAAGGGGCAGACCGAGCACAACAAGGCCGGCCACCAGCCCACCACCCAGCGCAACGAACCGAAGCGCACCCCCGAGAGCCGCAGCGACCGCGAGAGCAAGGCCGGGGCCGGAAACCAGGCGCAGGCGAGGCGGGGCGGGCCGGGCGGGGGGCATTGATCGACGGGCGCTGAGGCTCAGAGCAGATCCTGGAGCTTCGCCCGCAGGCGGCTGATCGCCTGGCTGTGCAGCTGGCACACGCGCGACTGGCTCACCTCGAGGATGGCGCCGATCTCGCGCAGGTTGAGCTCCTCCTCGTAGTAGAGGTTGAGCAGCAGCCGGTCGCGCTCCGGCAAGCCGGAGATGGCGTCCACCAGCTGGTGGCGAAAGCCGCTCTCCAGCAGTTGGGCCAGCGGATCGTCGCCCTCGCCACCGCGCTCGCTGCGCGCCTCGCCCGCATGGCGGTCCAGGAAGGGGCTGTCGCCCTCGCCGTCCGCAGAGAAGTCCTCGACGTAGAGCAGCTGGCAGCCCTGGATCTCCTGCAGGAGGCCCTGGTAGGCCTCCAGCGTCATCTTGAGTTCCTTCGCAATTTCGCCCTCGGTGGGCGCGCGGCCGAGCCGGTGCTCCAGCGCCTGGACCGCGGCCTCGACCTTGCGCGCGGACTGGCGCAGCCCGCGCGAGCCCCAGTCGTTGGCGCGCAGCTCGTCGAGCATGGCGCCGCGGATGCGCTGGCTGGCAAAGGTCTCGAACTGCGCGCCGCGGTTGTCCTGGTAGCGCGTCGACGCATCGAGCAGGCCGATCATGCCGGCCTGGATCAGGTCGTCGAGCTCCACGCTGGCCGGCAGCTTGGCCAGCATCTGCAGCGCCATGCGGCGCACCATCGGCTGGTGCTGCTTCAGCAGATGGGACTTTTCAATGGTTCCCTGTGCGGTGTACACGGTGGTCCTTTTTCCTTCTGCAAATGGCCGTGGCGTCAGCAGGCCGCGGCGGTGTTCTTGCCCGGCATGCCGGGCGCGGTTTGCGGCGCCAGGCTCGCGCCCGGTCGCCAGGGCCACTGGCCCATCTCATCGGCGATGCGACGGCAGTCGGCCGCCGCCGGGCTGCCCGGATAAGCCTCGACCACGGTGCGGCGCAAGCGCCTGGCGTCGGCCATGTGGGGCTCGGCCCGCACCCAGCCGGCGGGCTGCAGCGAGACCGCGAGGTAGCGGCTGCCCGCCTGGGCCAGGTTGCGCGCGACCTGCTGCGCCGCCGCGGGCTCGGCCACGCCGTTGACCAGAAAGCGAAGCTGCCGCAGCGCGTGCGCGTAATGCAAGTGCTTGATACCGGCGTAAGTGGCGGTGATGGAGGCGGCATGCGGCTGCATCACCAGCACCAGCTCGTCGGCCGCCTCGGCCAGCGCGGAGAGCCGGCCTTCGCGGTCGAGCGCGGCATCGACCAGGATGAGGTCGCCCTGCCACAGCGTGCGCGGGTCGCGACAGCCGGCAGGCGTGCGCGGCACCGCCGGCAGCACCTCGACACCACAGGGCGCATGCGCCGCCGCGCCCTGCAGGCTGCGACGTCCGGCGGCCACGTCGGCCAGCGTGCCTGCGGCGTCGATGCCCCAGGCGGCGCAGGCCGTCCCGGCGCCCGTGCCATGCTCGTCGAGCAGCAGCACGTCCCTGCCCTGGCAGGCCAGGGCCGCGCCCAGGTTCATCGCCACGCTGGTGACGCCCACGCCGCGTCCCATGCTCGCGAAGGCGAGCACGCGGGTGCGCGTCTGCGCCAGCAGGCGGCGCAGGCCGTCGGCCTGATCCGAGACCACCTTGCTGCTCACTGCGCATCCTCCGCGCTGCGCGCTGCGGCATTCGTCCCGCGAGGGGCTCTTCGATTCATGTGCCCAGCGCCTCCAGCAGCAGGAACAGCTTGGCCACGCCTTCGTAGAGAACGTTGCCGGACGGCGTGCGGTCGGGCCGCAGGCGCCGCCCCGTCAGCTGGCTCAGCAGCACGCGCGTCCGTCCTGCCCATTCGCCCTGGGCCTGCAGCAGGCGCCACACGGTGGTGCTCGCCTGCCCGGCGATCAGCACGCGCTTCATCATCTGCGGGTCGCCCAGCTCGCCCAAGCCACCCACGAGTTGGAGGCCTTGCCGGATCAGGCGGAAGCAGGGCTCGGCCTCGACGGCCCAGGCCTGCCATCGCGCGAGCTGCGCGGCGCCGACCTCGACGCCGATGTTCGACAGCAGATAGGCCTGCGCGAGGATCTTGCGGGTCTTGGGCTCCATCACGCGCGTCACCACGCAGCGCAACATCGGCAGGCCGTGCTCGCCGCGCAGCAGCACCTCGGCATGCGCTTCGGCCTGCAGCGCCGGCTTGCCCTTGAAGCGCACGGCATGCGGCTCGCCGAAGTCCAGCGCCAGCCGCGCCAGGGTGCTGCCGCGGCCGGCGGCCGCGTCGGCGATGGCGGTCGAGCCCGGCGCACGCGCCAGCCAGCCCAGCCCGCGGGCCTGCATGCCGCCCATGAACTCGAGGGTGGGCAGGCGCGGCAGCAGGTGGACGACCGGCTTGCCGAAATCCTGCTGGGCCAGCCATTGCAGCGGGCGCTGCCCGGGCTTGCGCGCCGCCTCGCCGGCCGTGCGTGCGCCGGCGGTGGAAAGCCACTGATTGGGCGCGGCCAGGGGCCGGCCGTCGCGGTCCGACAAGAGCAGACTGCCCTCGCATGCAAAGGCATCGCCGCCCTCGTTCGACTTGAGGCCGAGCTGCCCGCCGAGCGCCAGCACATGGCGGTCGCAGCCGGTGGCGATCTCGCTCCAGGCATGGGCCTTCAAGGATTGCAGCACCGACTTGTGCAGCACGTTCTCGTCGCCTGCCATGCGCCACAGCTCGCGCGCCGCGTCGAAGCCCAGGTCGGCATCGGCGAGCGCCTTAGAGGCCCAGGCCACCTCCTGCGCATCGTGAGCCATGGCATCGATGAGCTGCTGGTATTTCCTCCGAAGGCGCTCGGTCTCGGCTTGCGCCTGCGCCACCTGCGATGCACCCTCGGCGGGCGCCGGCCGGTCCTGCAGGTCGCTCTCGCCAGGCACGAAGAGCGCGCTCGGCGCCTTGGCCTGGAACACGCTGTCGACCAGCGCGGCGCGGTCGGCCGGCGCCAGGTTCTCCGGGACCTTCTGGCCGCTGGAGACGTAGTGCACCGGCAGCCGGTGGCGGATCACCGTGTCGATGAGCGCCCCCGGGTGCGTGGCCTCGTCCACCTTGGTGAAGATGCAGCCGGCCAGCGCATTGCCGCTGCCGGCGTCCCCGTGGCGGTAGGCATGGACCACCTCGTTGAGGGTGTCGCCATGGCTGGTGGCATTGAGCAGCAGCAGCCGCTTCACCGGCCGCGCGCTGCTGCCGAGCATGGCAATCTGCTCCGAGACGGCGCGGTCGCGCTGACTCATGCCCACGGTGTCGATCAGCACCATGTGCTTGTTGCGCAGGTCATTGAGCACCAGCTGCAGGTCGGTCGCATCCTTCACCGCATAGACCGGCACGTTGAGGATCTGGCCGTAGATGCGCAGCTGCTCGTAGGCGCCGATCCGGTAGCTGTCGGTGGTGACCAGCGCCAGCTTGTCGGCCCCGAAGCGCATCACGCAGCGCGCCGCAAGCTTCGCGGTGGTGGTGGTCTTGCCGACGCCGGTGGGGCCCATCAGCGCATAGACGCCGCCCTCGGCGAGCAGCGCATCCTCGTCGTCCATCACCGGCAGGGTGCGGATCAGCTCCGAGCGCACGAAGGCCATGCCCTGGGCGTAGCTCTGGTTGGCCGGCAGATGCTCCAGCATGGCCTTGGCGAGGCGGGCACTGAAGCCGGCGCCCAGCAGCGTGCGCAGCAGGCGCCCGCGCATCGGGTCGCGGCGCTGGCGGTCGTTCCAGACCACGGTGGCCAGCTGCTCCTCGATCATGCCGCGCATGGAGTGAAGCTCGCTGAGCACCGGGTCGGCATGCGGCGTCGCAGCCGCCGGTGCTTCAGCCGCGGCTGCGAAAGTCATGGTGGGCGCAGCGGACATGGCCTGCTGCAGCAAGGGCGTGACGGGCACCGCGGGGCGATAGGGCACGGAGGGCATGAAAGGCATCGGCGGCATCGAAGGCACCGGCATCGGAGCGGGCATCGCGGCGGTCGGCACCGGCGCAGGCACTGCGGCGGCAGGCCTGGGGGCGGGCGCGGGGTTCGCCGCCGAGGCCACCGGCGCCTGCATTGCAGCAGATGCGACGGGCCCGGCCATCGCGGCAGGCGCCGCGTGCTCCGCCACCTGCTCCATCTCCTCCGGCGCCATGGCGACGATCTCGACCCCTTCCGCGACGACGCGGTTGGTCAGCACCATCGCCTCCGAGCCCAGTGCTTCGCGGGCCAGCCGCAGCGCCTCGCGGCTGGTGGCGGCGACGAACTTCCGTGCGGCGCTGCGCACGTCCGTGATGATGTTCAAACTCTTCCTCCGATGGTGGCGGTGATCTTGATGTGGCGGGAATCAGGGATCTCGGCATGCGAGAGCACCTTGAGCTGCGGCAGGCTGCGCCGCAGGAAGCGCGAGAGCAGCACGCGCAGCGGGTGCTGCACCACCAGCACCGGCACCAGGCCCATCTGCTCCTGGCGTGCCATCGCGGCCTGGGTCTGCGCGAGCAGGTTGTCGGCCAGGCCCGGCTCGATGCCGCTGTTGCTGGTCAGCGCCTGCTGCAGCATGCCGTCGAGCGTGGGGTCGAGGCCGAGCACCTGCAGCTCGGCGTCGCCCGGGAACAGCTGCTGCACGATGGCGCGGCCCAGCGCCAGGCGCGTGAGCGAGGTCAGCTCGGTGGCGTCCTTCACGGTCGGCGCGTGCTCGGCCATCACGTCGAGGATGGTGCGCATGTCGCGGATCGGCACCTCTTCCTCGAGCAGGTTCTGCAGCACCTTGTGCAGCGTGCTGAGCGTCAGCACCTTGGGCACCAGGTCCTCGGTGAGCTTGGGCGCGGTCTTGCCGACCTGGTCGAGCAGCTGCTGCACTTCCTGGCGGCCCAGCAGCTCGGCCGCGTGGGTCTGGATCAAATGGTTGAGGTGCGTGGCCATCACCGTGCAGGCGTCGACCACCGTGTAGCCGAACACCTGCGCCTGCTGGCGCTGGCTGGCGTCGATCCACACCGCGGGCAGGCCGAAGGCCGGGTCCTGCGTGGGCGTGCCGGGCAGCGTGCCAGTGGCCTGGCCGGGGTTGATCGCCATCCACTGGTTGGGATAGGCCTCGCCGCGCCCGATCGCCACGCCCTTCAGGCTGATGATGTAGCTGTTGGGCTGGATCTCGAGGTTGTCGCGGATGTGCACCACCGGCACGAGAAAGCCCAGCTCCTGCGCGATCTTCTTGCGGATGCTCTTGATCCGGCCCAGCAGTTCGCCCTGCTGCGACTGGTCCACCAGCGGGATCAGCCGGTAGCCGACTTCCATGCCCAGCGGGTCGACCAGGGCCACGTCGTCCCAGGTGGCTTCGGTGGCCTCCGGCGCCGGTGCGGCGGCCGCGGCCTTGGCGGCGGCCGCCTGCTCGGCCTGCTGCGGCGCGCGCAGCAGCAGCCGGCGGCCGAACCCCACGAGGCCGCCCGCGATCAGCAGGAAGGCCACGTTCGGCATGCCGGGGATCATGCCCATCAGGCCGATGATCGCGGCCGTGAGGAACAGCACCTGCGGGTTGGAGAACAGCTGGCCGGTGAGCTGGCGTCCCACGTCCTCGTCGGTGGTCACGCGAGAGACGATCACGCCGGCGGCGGTCGAGATCACCAGCGCCGGGATCTGCGCCACCAGGCCGTCCCCGATGGCCAGCAGCGTGTAGGTCTTGCCGGCCGTCGAGAAGTCCAGCCCGTGCTGCACCACGCCCACCACCAGACCGCCGATGATGTTGATCACCATGATCAGCAGGCCGGCGACGGCGTCGCCGCGCACGAACTTGCTGGCGCCGTCCATGGAGCCGTAGAAGTCGGCCTCCTGCGCGACCTCGGTGCGCCGCTTGCGCGCCACGTCCTCGCCGATCAGGCCGGCGTTGAGGTCGGCGTCGATCGCCATCTGCTTGCCGGGCATGGCGTCGAGCATGAAGCGCGCGCCGACCTCGGCGATGCGGCCCGCGCCCTTGGTGATGACCATGAAGTTGATCAGCACCAGGATGATGAAGACCATCACGCCGACCGCGAAGTTGCCGCCCACCAGGAAGTGGCCGAAGGCCTCGATCACCTTGCCGGCGGCATCGGGCCCCGTGTGCCCTTGCATCAGCACCACCCGCGTGGAGGCCACGTTGAGCGACAGCCGCAGCAGCGTGGAGAACAGCAGCACCGCCGGGAAAGCCGCGAAGTCCAGCGCCTTCATGGTGTACATGCTGACCAGCAGCACCATCACCGACATCGCGATGTTGAAGGTGAACAGCAGGTCGAGCAGGAAGGCCGGCAGCGGCAGCACCATCATGCTCAGGATCATGATGATGAGGATGGGACCGGCCAGGCCTTTCATCTGGGCGCCCGAGAGGCTCTGCGGCGGCAGGCGCAGGAAGGTGGCGATCGCGTTCATGCGGCGTTCGGCGTGTATTGGAGGTCCTGGGGAATGGGCAGGTCGCCCGGCGTGCGCGGCGCATCGCCACCCTCCGCGTGCCAGCGCTTGAGCTGGTAGACCCAGGCCATCACCTCGGCCACCGCGGTGTAGAGGCCGGTGGGAATCTCGTCGCCCAGGCGGGTGTGCTTGTAGAGCGCGCGCGTGAGCGGCGGCGCCTCGAGGATCGCGACCTTGTTCTCCTTGGCAATCTCGCGGATGCGCTCGGCCACGCGGTCCGTGCCCTTGGCCACCACGCGCGGCGCGCGCATGTCGCTGTCGACGTACTTGAGGGCCACCGCGAAGTGCGTGGGGTTGGTGACCACGATGTCGGCCTTGGGCACCTCGGACATCATCCGGCGCTTCGCCATCTGCTGCTGCTGGCGGCGGATCTGCGCCTTGATGTGGGGGTCGCCCTCGCTCTCCTTGTGCTCCTGGCGCAGGTCCTCGCGCGACATGCGCAGCTTGCGGTAGTAGCTCCACAGCTGCCAGGGCACGTCCACCATCGCGATCAGCAGCAGCGCGGCGGTGATGAGCGCGCAGTTGCGCGCCACCAGCAGGATCATCTGCGGCAGCGCGGCGCGCTCGGACTGGGCCATCAGCGCATTGACCTGGTCCAGGCCGTCCCTGATCACCAGCCAGGCCACCCCGCCGATCAGCAGCGACTTGGCCAGCGCCTTGAACAGCTCGGCGAGGGACTGCGTGGAGAACAGGCGCTTGACGCCCGCGATGGGATCGAGCTTGTCGAACTTGGGGCCCAGCGCCTGCGTCGAGAACAGCCAGCCGCCAAGCATCAGCGGCGCCACCAGCGCAGCCAGCACGAGCATGCCCATCAGCGGCGCCATCGCGACCAGCGCCTGCATGGCCAGCAGGCCGGCCTGCGTCAGCATGAAAGAGGTGTCGAAAGCCGCGGCGCGCTCGAAGCGCAGGCCATGGCCGAGCGAAGCACGAAAGTGACTGCCGAGCGGCTCGGCCATCGACCAAAGGCCGGCGACCGCGGTGGCGAGCAGAACGAAGGTGGCCAGTTCGCGAGAGCGCGCGACGTTGCCTTCCTCGCGCGCCTTCTCGAGGCGCCGCGGCGAGGCCGGTTCTGTCTTTTCGAGATCGCTTTCTTCAGCCATTCATGCTCCGGGCGAGCATCGACGGGTATCGCCGAGTCGTGGCTGATTATTCGATCGGGGGGCGCTGGACAATCACTTGATGAGGGGCAGGAATGCCCTCCAACTCGGGCGTTAGGGCCTCCTCGCCGTGCGATACTTCGCATCAAACACGACATCATTTGATGCTGTGTTTGGAACTTCCAAAAGGAGAATGCGATGCGCACCACCGTGACCTTGGACGACGAGTTGCTCACTCAAGCTCGAACGTTCACGGGCATCCAGGAGAACTCCGCGCTGATTCAACAAGCGCTCAAAGCGCTCGTCCAGAGGGAGGCCGCGCGCCGGTTGGCGCGCCTGGGAGGCAGTGCGCCGGGGCTTCAGGCAGCGCCTCGACGCAGGGGAAAAGTCGCCGATGGTCCTCGTTGACACATCCGTGTGGATCGACCACCTCGCACGAGGCGATTCGGGATTGCGATCGCTGCTGGAGGAAGGTGAAGTCCTCATGCACCCGTACATCGTCGCGGAAATCGCGCTGGGCAGCCTGACCCGGCGCGACGAGACAGTCGGCGCGTTGCAGGCCTTGCCCGAAATACCGCTGGCGCGCCATGTCGAGGTCATGGCGTTTCTTGCCAACGAGCGGCTGTTCGGCGTCGGAATCGGCTATGTCGATCTTCACCTGCTCGCCGCGACGCGCCTCGCTGTGGGCACGAAGCTCTGGACACGCGATCGACGCCTTCTGCAGGCGGCACTCAAACTGGATCTGGCCGCGTTCGCTGCACATTGAGGCCCTGAGGGGGACCGGAGTGCTCCTCAGAACCCGAGACTCTCCAACAAATCATCCACCTGCGCCTGATCCGTGACCGCCTCCGGGTTGTCAGCCTTGATCTGCGGCCCGTTCATCAGCCCGTTGCCTTGCACGGCCGCGATCTCCGGCCGCTTCTCCTTCGGCGAGTTGTCGATCAGCACCTGCAGCAGCTGCGTCTCGACCTCGTTCACCACGTCCATCATCTTCTTGATGACCTGGCCCGTGAGGTCCTGGAAATCCTGCGCCATCATGATTTCCATCAGCTGCGAGTTGATGGCGCTGGCGCGCTCGGGCACCTGCTGCAGGTAGCCGCGGGTGTCCATCACCAGCCCGCGCGCCTGGTCCAGCTCGATCGGGTTGGCGAACCACTGGTCCCAGCGCCGGCTCAGGTCCTTGGCGCCGTTCGACAGGGCCTCCTGCATCGGCTGCGCGACATCGATGGCGTTGAGCGCGCGGTGGGCCGCCCGCTCGGTCATGGTGGCCACGTAGCTGAGACGGTCGCGCGCATCGGGAATGGCCTGCGCAGCGCGCTCGACCTGCTTGTCCAGGCCCAGCTCGCGCATGCCCTCGCGCAGCTGCCGCGTGAGGTGGCCGATACGGCCGAGGAGCTCTTCGTGCGTGTTGCCTTTTTCCGCGGCGTCCGGCGTGCTGGCGCTCATCTCAAGCGCTCTCTTTCTGGAGTTTCTCGAAGATCTTGTTGAGCTTCTCTTCCAGCGTGGCCGCGGTGAAGGGCTTCACCACGTAGCCGTTGGCCCCGGCCTGCGCCGCGGCGATGATGTTTTCCTTCTTGGCCTCGGCCGTGACCATCAGCACCGGCAGCTTCGCCAGCTCCGGATCGGCGCGGATCGTCTTCAGCATGGTCAGGCCGTCCATGTTGGGCATGTTCCAGTCCGACACCACGAAGCCGAAGTCGCCGCCGCGCAGCTTCTCGATGCCGGCGGCGCCGTCCTCGGCCTCGTCGACGTTGAGGAACTCCAGCTCCTTCAGCAGGTTGCGCACGATGCGGCGCATGGTCGGGAAGTCGTCCACGACCAAAATTTTGATGCTCTTGTCGATCACGATGGCTCCAGCTTCATGGTTCAGATTCAAAGGCCCCGGCGTCACACGCGGTTGGTGCGCTCGCCGAAGGTGCGCAGGTGTGCGAGCACGCGGCGGCTCATCTCGTTCAGGGGCGACACCTCGTCGACGGCGCCGAGCAGCACCGCCTCGCGCGGCATGCCGTAGACGACGCAGCTCGCCTCGTCCTGCGACAGCGTGTGGGCGCCCGCCTGCTTCATGCGCAGCAGGCCCTCCGCGCCGTCGCGGCCCATGCCGGTGAGGATCACCCCGATCGCGTTCTTGCCCGCATGCCGGGCGGCCGAGTCGAACAGCACGTCGATCGAGGGCCGGTGCCGGTTCACCGGCGGCTCCTGGTTGAGCTGGGCCACGTAGTTGGCGCCGCTGCGGCCCAGTGCCAGGTGATAGCCGCCGGGCGCGATGTAGGCATAGCCGGGCAGCACGCGCTCGCCCTGCTCGGCCTCTTTCACATGGATGCGGCACAGGCCGTCCAGCCGCTGCGCGAAGGAGCGCGTGAAGCCGGGCGGCATGTGCTGCGCGATCAGCACCGCGGGCGCGTCGGGCGGCAGCGGCTGCAGCACTTCGCGGATGGCCTCGGTGCCGCCCGTGGAGGCGCCGATGATGATCAGCTTCTCGGTGGACAGCAGCGGGCTGCGCAGCATGGGCTCCTGCGCGCTCTCGGCCGACGCTCGCGTGGCGGCGGGCCGGGGCGGCAGCAGCCGCGCCTGCGCGGCCGCGCGGATCTTGCCGGCGATGAGCTCGGTGTAGTGAATCAGCCCGTCGCGCACGCCCAGTTTCGGCTTGGTGACGAAGTCGATGGCGCCGAGCTCCAGCGCGCGCAGCGCGATCTCGGAGCCGCGCTCGGTCAGCGATGACACCATCACCACGGGCATCGGCCGCAGGCGCATCAGCTTCTCGAGAAACTCGAGGCCGTCCATGCGCGGCATCTCGACGTCGAGCGTCAGCACGTCGGGGTGGGTCTGCTTGATGAGGTCGCGCGCCACCAGCGGATCGGCCGCGGTGCCCACGACCGTCATGTCGCTCTGGCTGTTGATGAGCTCGGTCATCACGCTGCGGATCAGCGCCGAATCGTCGACGCACAGGACCTTGATCTTCTTCACGACAGGCAGCTTCCCGTGTTCTTGTTGGCGACGGCGAGCCGCCGCAGCAGCTCGCCCTCCTCGCGCTGGACCGACTGGACCTCGCCCTGGGCACGCAGCTTGCGCACCACCGCCTTGCCGCTGTGCGGCAGCAGGCAGACGCGGCGCGCATGCGGGCCGCGCAGGTCCTGCGCGGCCACCGTGATGCGCTCGGTCTCGAGGTAGCGCAGCACGAAGTCGGCATTGCGGTCGCCGATGTTCAGCGTGGTCATGTGGGCGAGCACCGCGGCACCGCCGAAGACCTTGGCCTGGAGGCGCTCGCGCCGTGCGCCTGCCCGCAGCAGCTCGCGGAGGAGCACCTCCATCGCATAGGCGCCGTAGCGCATCGACTCCGCCTCGCCGCGAATGCTGCCGGGCTCGCCGTCCTCCGGCAGCATGAAATGGTTCATGCCCGCGACGCCGGCGTCGCGGTCGACCAGGCAGGCCGAGACGCAGGAGCCCAGCACCGTGGTCATGACGGTGTCGGCAGCGGTGACGTAGTACTCGGACGGCAGGAGCTTGACGGCCATCCGATCGAAGTCGCGGTCGAAGTAGTGGTGGCTGGCGACGGAGCCTGGGACGGCGGCGCTCATGGCCTGGACTTCCGGTTCACTTCGTAGACCGTCTGGCCGATCGCCTTGAAGTTCGGACTGACCAGCGACGCGTTCTCCGAATGCCCGGCGAACAGCAGCGCGCCGGGCTTGAGCAGCGGCTCGAAGCGGTCGAGGATGCGCTTCTGCGTGGGCTTGTCGAAGTAGATCATCACGTTGCGGCAGAAGATCGCGTCCACCGGCTCTTTCACCGGCCAGCCGGGGTCGAGCAGGTTGAGCCGCTCGAACCTGACCATGGCCGCGAGCTCGGGCCGCACGCGCACCTTGCCGGCGTTGGCGCCCGTGCCCTTGTTGAAGAAGCGCCGCAGCCGATCGGCGGGCAACCGGTCGACCTGCTCCAGCGTGAAGACGCCGGCCGACGCCTTGGCCAGCACGGCGGTGTCGATGTCGGTGGCGATCACGCGGGCCGTGGAGGCGCGCTCACCGAGTGCCTCGGCCAACGTGATGGCGATCGAATACGGCTCCTCGCCGGTCGAGGCCGCAGCGCACCAGATGCTGACCGGTTGCTTGCTGCGCTTCGCATGCTCGGCCAGCACCGGGAAGTGATGCGCCTCGCGAAAAAACGAGGTCAGATTGGTGGTCAGCGAATTGATGAAGGCCTGCCACTCCTCGCCGTCATGGTTGGACTCCAGCATCTCGAGATAGCGCGAGAACTCGGGCAGCCGCAGCTCGCGCAGGCGGCGCGACAAGCGGCTGTAGACCATCTGGCGCTTCTGCGCGCCCAGGGCGATCCCTGCGCGGCGATGGATCAGCGTGCGGATCTTCGCGAAGTCGTGGTCGGTGAAGAGGAACTCGGAGTTCACGGTCGGTGCCGGTGCAGGGCTTTCAATGTACATAGCGCTCGCCATTTGCAATGCCTCGAACAAGTGCGCAAAAGGCTTGCATCTCGGATCAGCTGTCAGGCGGATCCGGCGGGGCCCAGATCCTGGGCCCAGGCCAGCGCCGACAGGTGCGCGGCGTTGACCTGGTCGGCACTCATGAAGAGCGCCTCGGCCAGGCTGGCGGCGCGCGCGCCGTCTTCCTCGCAGCTCTCCGCCAGCGCGAGGAAAGGCCCGTACACACCCTGGCGCGACAGGATCGCCTGCTGCACCGCCTCGCTGAGCTGCACCTTGCCGAGCACCTCCTGCATGGAGACGCCGAGCAGCCGGTCGATCAGCGAGAACATGCCGACCACGAAGAGGTTGTCGGCATCCGAGGCCGGGAGCATGCCCCTTCCCATCAGCTCGACGAAGCGCCCGCGCAGGACGGCCTTCTTCATCATGAAGGGCGGACTCGCCTTGGCGTTGCTCATCGCCAGCAGCACCGAGAGCCAGCGGAACAGCGGCGCGTAGCCGAGCATGGTCACGGCGTGTCGCATCGAATGGATCTCGACGCCGGCGCCGATGGCCGGCGAGTTGATGTAGCGCAGCAGCCGGTAGGTCAGCGCGGCATCGCGCTTGAGCACGGCCTCGATCTCGCGCAGGTCCTGGTTGCGCTGGATCATCTGCATCAGTTGCACGATCAGCATCGACTCGGGCTGCAGCGCGCCATCGGCGGGCGCGTCGTCCTCGCCGGGCTGGAGGCGCGGTCCGTCGACGAACACCTCCAGCTGCTGTGCAGCGGCGGCATCGAAGTCCTCCCATTCGCCCATGCGCGTGACGATGAGCTGCAGCGGCGGCAGGCCCGGCCGCGGCTCGCCGCGCAGCCGCTCCACCAGCGCGCGGTCGCCTGCGCCCACGTCGAAGTGGGTCAGGAGTGCGCGCAGTTCTTCCTCCTGCGGCAGCGCGTGGGCGCCGCAGAGCATGAAGTGAAAGCCCTGCTCGCGCAGGAACAGCACGATGGGCCGAAGCTCCTCGTTCACGAGGAGCTCGAGCGTCGCGCACAGCACGACGTTCTCGGGCGGAAGCAGCTGCAGCTCTCCGGTCACGATCGACTCGGCGGTGACATCGACGAACAGCAGGGTGCGTCCGAGGGCCCATCCGGTCTTGGGCGCATTGAGATGCTTGCCGACGCAGGTCATGAGCGCCTTGAACTGCGCGAGGCCGTCCGCCGCCTTGTCCGGCGCGGCCGCGTGCCAGGCGAGCCGATAGCCCATGACGCGCTTGCCCGCATCGAGCAGCTGGGCGTAGGTCACGTAGCCGCTGGCGTCGCGTTCATCGGCGGCGGGCACGTGCGCGGGCATGGCGTTGCCGCTGGATTCCTGGCGGCGGAAGAAGTCGAAGCGCATGGCGTGGGTCTCCCGTGCGCTCAGGCCGCGATCGCGTGCGTCCTGGACGCGATCGCCAGCGCGGCGGCACTGGCCGCCCGGGCCCGCTGAATGCGCGGCATGGCGCCGACGTCGATGATGAAGGCCACGCTGCCATCGCCCAGGATGGTCGCGGCCGAGATGCCGGGCACCTTGCGGTAGTTGGTCTCGAGGTTCTTCACGACGACCTGGTGCTGGCCGAGCAGCTCGTCCACCAGCAGCGCGAAGCGCGCGTCGTCGGCCTGCACGATCACCAGGATGCCCTGCGTCGGTTGGGTTTGCGCGCCGGCCACGTCGAACACGCGGTGCAGCTCGATCAACGGCAGGTATTCGCCGCGCACCTTGATCACATGGCCGTCGGCGGTGATCGAGTGCAGATGCTCCGCCTGCGGCTGCAGCGATTCGATGACATAGCTCAGCGGCAGGATGTAGGCCTCCTCGCCGACCTTGACCGACATGCCGTTGAGGATGGCGAGCGTCAGCGGCAGCACGATGCGGGTGGTGGTGCCGCGGCCTTCGCGCGAGCTGATCTCCACGTGGCCGCCCATCTCCTGGATGTTGCGCTTGACCACGTCCATGCCCACGCCGCGGCCCGAGATGTCGGTGACCTGCTCGGCGGTGGAGAAGCCGGGCGCGAAGATCAGCTGCCACACCTCCTCGTCGGGCATGCCGTCGCTCACCGCCAGGCCCTGCTGGCGGGCCTTCGCGAGGATCTTGCCGCGGTTCAATCCGGCGCCGTCGTCGCTGACCTCGATCACGATATTGCCGCCGTGGTGCTGGGCGGACAGCAGCAGCTGGCCAGTGGCTTCCTTGCCCTTGGCCAGGCGCAGCTCGGGCGTCTCGATGCCGTGGTCCAGGCTGTTGCGCACCAGGTGCGTGAGCGGGTCCACGATGCGCTCGATCAGGCCCTTGTCGAGCTCGGTTTCCTTGCCGTAGGTGTCGAGCCGCACCTGCTTGCCGAGCTTGGCGCTGACATCGCGGATCACGCGCGGGAAGCGGCTGAACACATAGTCCATCGGCATCATGCGAATGGACATCACCGACTCCTGCAGATCGCGCGCGTTGCGTTCCAGGTGGCCGAGGCCGCTCAGGAAGCGCTCGTAGGCCACCGGGTCCAGCATGGTGGCGGCCTGCGTCAGCATCGACTGCGTGATCACCAGCTCGCCGACCAGGTTGATCAGCTGGTCGACCTTCTCCACGTCGACGCGGATCGAGCTCGACTCCTTGGCGTTCGCCGCGGCCGGTACGCCGGCGGCGGCCACCGCCCTGGGCGCCTGGACTTGCAGGCTTTCCGCGGCCGCGGGAGCCGAGGCTTCGGCGGCCGGTGCCGCGGCTTCGGGCGCCGCCGCCTCGCGCGTGATCTCGATCTGCGATTCGTCGATGACGAAGCAGCACACCGCAATGATGTCGTCGGGGCTGCAGGTGGTCTCGAGCAGCACGGTCAGCTGGTCGCCGGAACGCGTGCGCGACAGCAGCTTGCCCAGGTTGCCCAGCTCGTCGGCGAGCAGTTCGCATTCGCTCTCGGACAGGCGCGAGAAGCGCACGCGCAGCGCGCTCTGCGCCGCGGACGCCGACGGCGTGGGCGCGGCGGCTGCCACCGGGGCTGGCGCCGGCGCCGGCGCAGGCGCGGGCTCGGCGGCGCCGTTCTCCAGCGCCAGCTGTCGCAGTACGGCGCAGATGTGCGCCACCCTCTCAGGCTCCGGTTCTTTGCCCGCCTGGTAGGCCGTCAGTTGTTCTTGCAAGGCGTCCTTCGTTTCCAAAAAGGCATCGATCATCGAAGCGTTCAGGTTCAGCTGGCCATGGCGCGCCCGGTCCAGGAGGGTCTCCAGCAGGTGCGTGGTGTCTGTCAGCGCAGCGAAGCCGAAGGTGGCCGCGCCGCCCTTGATCGAGTGCGCGGCGCGGAAGATGGCATTGAGCTGCTCGTCATCGGGCGACGCGACGTCGAGTGCGAGCAGCAGCTGCTCCATCTCGGCCAGCAGCTCGACCGCTTCGACGAAGAAGGCTTGTGTGAATTGACTGAGGTCCATGGATGCTCCGTGTCCGGCTTCTTCAGGCGGGCTAGTTCTTCTGCAGCGACGGCTTGTACGCCGTCACCTTGATGTTGTCGGGCGGCGGCAGCGCGGGCCGCGGCGAGAGGCGACCGGCACGCGTCGTTCCGACGGCGGCGTCGCCGCTGTTCTCGCGCTCGATCTGCTGCTGCGTGCGGTGGTTCAGCACGATGATGCTGATGCGGCGGTTGATCGGATTGCGCGGCTCGGCCTTGTCCAGGTGCATGCTGTCGGCCAGGCCGACCACGCGCAGCACCTTGTCCTCGGCCATGCCGCCCATCACGAGCTCGCGGCGCGACGCGTTGGCCCGGTCGGCCGACAGCTCCCAGTTGCCATAGGAGCGGTCGCCGTTGGTGTAGACGACGGCGTCGGTGTGGCCCGACAAGGTGATCTTGTTGGGCAGTTCCATGAGCACCGGCCCGATCTCGCGCAGGATGCCGCGCACGTGCGGCAGCAGCCGCGCGCTGGCCAGATCGAACATCGGGCGGTTCTCGTTGTCCACGATCTGCAGGCGCAGGCCCTCGGTCGTGATGTCGATCAGGATCTGCGAACGGAACTGCTTGAACACCGGGCTGTTCTCGATCAGGTCGTCCAGCCGCTTCTTCATGCTGGCCAGGCGGTCGGCATCGGCGGTGTCCTCCATGTCGGCCTGCGCCAGGCGGACCTCGCCGTCGACCTGCGTGACCGGGTCCATGCCGCCGCCGGGAATGACGCTGGTGCTGGTGCTGCTCTTCTCGCCGCCGTTGATCGCCACTTTCAGCGGCATGCGGAAATGCTCGGCGATGCCTTCGCGCTGCTTGGGCGAGGCATTGGACAGCAGCCACATCACGAGGAAGAAGGCCATCATGGCCGTCATGAAGTCGGCATACGCGATCTTCCAGCCGCCGCCGTGATGGCCGCCGCTGCCGTCACCGGCAACGCGCTTGACGACGATGCGCCCCTTGTCTGCGCTCATGTCCTTGCCCTCGCGATCTCATCGAGCCTTGACTTCGCGCACATGGCTGTCGAGCTCGGTGAAGGTGGGCCGCTCGGTCGAGAACAGCACCTTGCGGCCGAACTCCACCGCCAGCTGCGGCGCATAGCCGTTGAGGCTGGCCAGCAGCGTGACCTTGGCGCACTGGTACATCTTCATGGCCTCGGCCACCTTCTGCTCGATCAGCGAAGCCAGCGGCGACACGAAGCCATAAGCCAGCAGCACGCCGAGGAAGGTGCCGACCATGGCGTGGGCGATCAGCGCGCCCATCTCGGCAGGCGGCAGGTCGGCCGAGCCCAGTGCATGGACCACGCCCATCACCGCGGCCACGATGCCCAGTGCCGGCAGCGCGTCGGCGATGCGCGAGAGGCTGTGGCTCGGCACCTCGGCCTCGTGCTTGATGGTCTCGATCTCGTGATCCATCAGGGCCTCGATCTCGAAGGCGTCGGTGTTGCCGCTGATCACCAGGCGCAGGTAGTCGCAGAGGAACTCCATCATGCTGGGGTCGCCCAGGATGTTGGGATAGCGCGCGAAGATCTCGCTGGAGGCCGGCGCTTCGACGTCGGTCTCGAGCTTCATCATCCCTTCCTTGCGCGCCTTGGCCAGCAGCTCGTAGAGCAGCGCCAGCAGGTCCATGTAGAGCTGCCGGTTGTGCTTGGACGAGCGCAGGAGCAAGGGCAGCTCCTTGAGGGTGGCCTTGATGGTCTTGCCGTTGTTGCCGGCGATGAAGGCGCCGAGGGCGGCGCCGCCGATCATCAGCAGCTCCACCGGCTGGAACAGGACGCCGAAGTGGCCGCCCATCAGGGCATAGCCGCCGAAGACGGCCCCCACGACCACCAGATAGCCAACCAGAACCAGCACGCGCTTCCCCTCTGCCCCTCAGGGCATCGAACCGAGAACCTGCCTTCAGGGCAGGACCGTCTGCGGTGCCCGTTCGATGGGCGCCACCTCCGGTTTATCGGCAGGGGAAGCCAGTTTCTGAAGTCCGGTTTCGTTCGTGGTGCCTGCGCAGGCACGCTTCGCGCCGCGCACCTTGCCCGCGCGCGATGGCGGGCGGCACAGGACGCACACGTAGCCGTTCTTGCTGTCGTGGGCGTGCGCCACGAACCGGCCGCCGCAACGGCAGCAGGTGCTCAACTGCAGCATGTCGCTGTTGAAAAAGCGCACCATGGTGTAGGCACGCGTGAAATCCAGCACACTTTCTCCGCCCAGCGATTCAATTTGCTCCATATAAAGGCGATAGCTCTTGATCAGCGCCTGCAAGCCGCTCTCGTTCGCGTGCGTCAACATGAATTGATACATGTTGTAAAACATCGACGAATGAATATTGGCCAGCCACGTCATGTACCAATCGGTGGAAAAAGGCAGCAATCCCTTGGGCGGGGAAACTCCCCTGAGTTCCTTGTAGAGGCGGATGAGCCGTTCGCGGCTCAGGTCCACCTCGGCTTCTAGGAACTGCAGGCGCGCCCCGAGCTCGATGAGCTCGATCGCCAGCTGGACCTCACGCACTTCGCGCAGCACGCTTTTCTGCGTGGCCCGGCTGCCCCCGGCCGACGGGGCCGACATATCGTCAACAGCGCTGCGAGCACCCTGGAGCGAGCGCGCGCCGCTCATGCCACCGCGCCGGCTTCACGCATCTGGAGCCGTCGTGCCGACATGAGGATCGACATGTGGGCTTGCTGCAGCAGGGAGTCTTTTTCCTCGCCGACGACAGCCGACATCGAGGGATGGTCGTCCAGGCGGAAGCTGCACAGCAAGAAGTTCGAGGTCGCCAGCTTGAGGATCTGGGCGAGCGACATGCCGGCCAGCATGTCGGCCAATTCGCGGCTTACGCCCAGCTTGAGCATGGCGGCCGCGCGGTCGTGCTTGACGAGCTTCTGCGCGAGCAGCATGTAGGCAAGATTGATGTCCCCGATTTCTTTTGAAATGTCGCCGTTTGCCTCGTTCATAACCTTATCCATTTCCACTTTTGCACTCCATTCCATCAAGACTCGAGTGTATGCAGCCTGCTTATGATTTGTAACTTTGGCTGGTTTATGTTCGGGGAAGTGAGGAATAAATTACGGACTTTGTACGCCTTGTCCTACAACACGGTCATCCGGGCGTTTGCCGCTTGAGCAAAACTCATGTTTTTTCATAAAAACGGGACCGTCTAATACGACAGAAGAAAGTAGTAATTTTTGCCTCCCACAATTAAGGCCGCGACCGGCAGAGCAACAAAAGTATTAAATTAACTTCGCCCGGGACTTCGCTGAACGGCGGCATCCTCGGCCTGTTCCAAGCCATGGATCCAGGCCATCACCTCAGCCACCGCCAGGTACAGCTCGGGCGGGATCTGCTGGTCCAGGTCGACCTGCATCAGCAGTCGGATCAGGTCGGGCGAGGCATGGACGTAGAGCCCGTTGTCGCGGGCCTCGCGCATGATCGATTCGGCCACCACGCCGTAGCCCTTGGCCACGACGATCGGGGCCGGCGCCTTGTCCGGGTAAGAGAGGGCGACCGCGCTCGGGCGTTCGCTGCCGGCCGCGGTCATCGACCCGCCTCCGGCTTCGTCGCTGCGCTGCTTCGCTCGCGGATCTGCAGCCCTTGCAGCCGAAGCCCCGCCGCCTCGAAGCGCTGCTCGAGCGCGGAGCCGTGCGAGCGCATGCGGCTCGCGGCCATGGCTTGGCTCGCCACGAACCGGCCCTGCACCACACCGCCGGCGAGCGAAAGCCGCAGCTCGACTGCGCCCATGCGCGGCAGTTCCAGCGACAGGGTCGTCGTCCAGCGCCGCGGCGCCTGCTCTTGCGCGTCGTCGCCCTCGCGGGCGCCCTCCTCCTGGATCGACCAGTCCATCGCCACTGCAGGCCAGGCCTGGCCGGTCCAGCGGAAGATCGCGGTGGCCAGCAGGTCGAGCTGCTGGTGCACCACGGTCGCGGTCTGAGGATGAATGACTTCGCCCGCCCCTGCTGACGGCGCGGCGAACGGGCCCAGCCCGACAGCGGCGCGGCCATGCCGGGCGGCCAGCGTCTCGGCGGGTTGCTCGGACATCGCCTTGAAGGGCGCCGTGATGGAGGCGGCTTCGCCTGCACGGTAGGCCGTGCGCACGCGCTCGGCATCGAGGGCCGGCACTGCGTCAGCGCTGCCGGAAAAGGATGGCATCGCCTCCTGCATGACCGCGCCCCGAGGGTCCTGCGGGGGCCATGACGCGACGGCCTCCCTGCGATCCGCAGCACTCCCCGCCGGCGCGTCTGCAGCCATCGGCAGCGAGGGCGCGGGCATGGTCCGCACCGTTGCCGCCGCCCCGGCCGCAGGCGCGGCCTCGTGCGCCAAGCGCGCCGCTGCATCCACGCCGGTGACAGGCGCAGCCGCATCGCCGCGCGCCGGCATCGAAGGCGCCCAGCGCGCCTGCGGCTCCTGTGCCATCTGGGCCAGCGTGCGCGTACCCGTGGCGAACTGAATCAGATGGGACTCGTAGAAGAGTCCGCTGCGATCCACGGCCTGCGCCAGTGCGCCCGCCAGCACCGCCCCCGCAGGCGCCTCTTGCGCGGCAGGCCACAGCGGCAACGCTGCACGAACCGGCCCTGCGTCCGGGAGCTCCGCCAGCAGCGCACCGATCACCCGCGCCGCCGCGGACAGCTGCGCCGCGCCGGGCGCCGCGGCCGCCGCCTCGCCCGGTGCCGGGGGAGCGGACAGGCCGGCCGGCAGCTGGCGCCCCAGCGCGAGGTGGGAAGGAAGGCGGACATCGTTGACGACGGGACTGATCTGGACCACCGGCCCGGCGGCTGCGTCGGTCGCGACCTGCCCCTGCTGCAGCGCGACCAGCGCCAGCCGCGGCGCGAGCTTCGCGGCCAGCAATGTGTTGTCGACCGGGGCGCCGAGCTTGTTCATGCCGGTGGATTGCGCCTCACCGGGTTCCGTAAGCCCTGTCGAGCTCGTTGCGGTTCTGCAGGTCGGCCATGGTGGCGACCAGGTGCGCCAGCTGCGGCTTGACCAGCTCGCACACCGTCCGCTGGTCGGCCTGGATGCGCTGCATCAGGCGGCGCACCTCCTCGACCTGCGCGGTGTCCAGCGACTCCTGCGGCGAGACGGTGCGCAGGCGCTCGATCACCCCGGTGCATTGCGCTTCGAGTTCGGGAAGCCGGTCCCATTCCTTCGCCCGCGCCAGTGCCGCCATCAGCGACAGGATCGAGGCGAGCTGGGCATAGCAATGGACGACTTCGCTTCTGGCTGCCATCTTTTTCTTTCGTTCTCGTCGCGCTTCACTGATCGATCTCGCGCCACGCCGACGCCACGTTCTCCAGCAGGGCCTCGGCCTCGTCGAGTGCGCGCGGGTCGTCGTGCAGGTTGGCCTGCAACAGGCGGCGGATCACGTAGTCGTACAGCGATGCCAGCCGGTCCACCAGGTCGGCGCCCTCGGGGCCCGCGGCCTTGGCGTCCAGCCCGGCCTTCAGGCCGTTGTCCACGATCGCGATCGCCTTGGAGATCGCCTTGCCCTTGGCCGCGATGTCGCCGCTCGCCAGGTGGTGGCGCGCCATGCCGATGGCGGCGGCGGCGCCGTCGAACAGCATGCAGATGAGCTGGTGCGGCGAGGCGCTCATGGCCTGCGTTTCGACGCCGAGCCGCGCATAGGCGCCGGCGCCGGTCCGATGGGTATGGGGGGTGTACATGGTTGCTCCTTGCCGAGGCTTACTTGCCGCTGTTCGCCATGCTCTGGAACTGCTGCGTGAGGTAGCTGCTGGTGCTGTTCATCCGGCTGACCAGCAGGTCCAGCTGGGTGAACTGCGCGCGGTAATACTCGACCTTGGTGTCCACGCGGGCCTTCATCTCGTCGTACTGCTTGTCGAGGTCCTTCAGCGACTGGGTCATGCCGTCGGTGGCGACCTTGAGGGCACCACCCGTGCCGGTGACCTTGTCGACCAGCGCGCTCAGCTGCTTGCCATAGCCCGCCGTGCTGCCGCCGGCGCTCGAGAACAGGCCGGCCACGCCGTCCAGGTCGTTGGCAAGCGCGGTCTTCAGCTTGTCGGCATTGACGCTCATCGTGCCGTCCTTCTCGAAACCGACGCCGACCTCCGACAGCGTCGCCATGGTGCCGCCGCTCTGCGGCGAGGTGAGCGCCTGCCGAAGGCTGACCTGGATGTTGCGCAGCGTCGAGTCGCCCAGCAGGGCCGCGCCGGTCTTGCTGTCGGCGTCGAAAGCGGTCAAGGTGCCGGCCGTGCTCTGCAACGCGTTGTACGCCTTGACGAAGTCGTTGATCGCGCTCTCGACACTGCCCGTGTCGCGTGCCACGCCGAGGCTGCTGGTGCCGAGCTTCAGCGCGTTCAGCGTCACGCCCTGGATCGATTCCTTCACCGTGTTGCTCGCGCTGGTGACGGCGATGCCGTTGACCGTGAGCTCGGCGTTCTGCGCCGGGAGGGTCTGCTGCAGGTTCTGCGTGCCCGCCGGATCGTGGGCCAGCAGGTCCGACAGTGCCGCGTCGCCGGTGACGGCAATGCGCATGCTGGAGATCTTGCCGGTCTCGGTCGACGTGAGCACCAGGCGGTTGGGCGTGCCGCTGCCGTCGTTCACGATGCTGGCAGCCACCCCGGCCTTGGCCGCGTTGACCGCATCGCGGATACCTTCGAGCGTGTTGTTGCCCGTATCGATGGTGATGGTCTTGGCCGTGCGGGTCGCGTCGGGCGTGAAGCTCGCACCGCTGTACTTGCCGGTCACCGCGTCGTAGCTGCCGCCGGCGATGGTGCCGAAATCGATGGTCAGTGTGCCGGTGCCGATGGCGGTCTTGGCGCTGGCCTGGCCGGCCGCCACCACCGACTGCGCCTGCGCGAGCTGAGTGACGTTGATGCTGTACGTACCGGCCGACGCGGTCGCGCCGGCGCTCGCCGAGAGCACGTCGGCGGCACCGGCGGTGGCCTTCACGCCCTGGAAGAACGCCGGGTCGCCCAGCTTCCTGGCCGCGGTTTGCAGGGTGTTCAGCGCGCTCTGCAGCTGGCCGTAGGCAGAGAGCTTGCTCGTGAAGCTGACCTGGCGCTGCTGCAATTGCACCAGCGGCTGGCTTTCCGCGGTCTGGAGATTGGAAAGCAGGGTGCTCAGGTCCAGGTTGGAGCCGATGCCCAGGCTGCTGATCGATGCCATGAATGCGTTCCTTCTTGCTTCGCTGTCCCCTGCGGCCTGCGAATTCCAGGCCGCAGGGGACAGCGCAGGCGCCGCCGGGCTTGCGCCCGGAAGACCTGCGATGTTCTTCTTCGATCAGCGCAGCAGCGACAGCACGCCCTGCGTGGTCTGGTTGGCCTGCGCCAGCACCGAGGTACCGGCCTGCTGCAGGATCTGCGCGCGGGTCATGTTCGACACTTCGGTCGCGTAGTCGGCGTCTTCGATGCGCGAGCGCGAGGAGGACAGGTTGGTCACCGTGGTGCCGAGGTTCGAGATGGTGGAGTCGAAACGGTTCTGCACCGCACCCAGCGAGCTGCGCAGGTCGTCCACCATCTTGAGCGCGGCGTCCAGCTTCTTCAGCGGATCGACGGTCGAGGCACCGGCGAATTCGGTGGTGGCGGTCACGGCGCCGGCGGAGCTCAGCTCGATCGGCGCACCGGCCGGCGTGCCTTGCGTCACGGTCGTGCTGTCGGCGTCCACCAGTGAGTCGTTGTTGACCGTGTAGTTCTTGCCTTGCACGGTGACGTAGGCCTGGGCGGCGCCGGCGGCGTCGGCACCGACCTTGACCAGCTGCGCCGTCAGCGTGACGGGCGAGCCGGTCACGATGCCGTTGGCCGCGTCGGCGAAGTCGACGTCGACAGTGTTGATGTCCACCGAGCCGGTGGCGGAATCGACCGAGGCCGCGTAGAAGTCGTCGCCGAACTTCACGACGTACTGGTCGGTGGCGGCGCCGGTGGCGTCCTTCACGTTGTGCAGCGACAGGTCGCCGGCGCCCACGGTCTTGCCCGTGGCGGTCGACAGGGCCGTTGCGGCGGCGCTCAGGTTGGTCGCGTTGGGGGCGCCCGTGCCCGGGTCCACGGTCAGCTCGGCGGCGCCGACGTTCAGGGCCTTCTTCGAGATCGAGAAGCCGCTCAGGTCGAGCGAGTTGGAATCGATCTTCTTGAGGTCGATGTCGATGGTCTCGCCGTCGTTCGCGCCGACTTGGACGGACAGCTTGCTGTTGCCGGAGAGCACCTTCACGCCGTTGAAGTCGGTCTGCGCAGAGACGCGGTCGATTTCAGCGAGGCGCTGGTTGATTTCGTCCTGGATCGACTTCAGGTCGCTCGACGAGTTGCTGCCGTTGGCGGCCTGCACCGACAGTTCGCGCACGCGCTGCAGGTTGTTGTTGACTTCCTTCAGCGCGCCTTCCGTCGTCTGCGCGAGCGAGATGCCGTCGTTGGCATTGCGCTGGGCTTGCGTCAGGCCCTTGATGTTGGCCGTGAAGCGGTTGGCGATGGCCTGGCCGGCGGCGTCGTCCTTGGCGCTGTTGATGCGCAGGCCGGACGACAGACGCTGGATGGCCGAGTTCAACGACGACTGCGACGCGTTGAGGTTGTTCTGCGTGAGCAGGGAGAGACTGTTGGTGTTGATGACTTGCGCCATTTCAAACTCCTGTAGACAAAGGTTGTGGAATCCGGCCCTCCGGCCGCAACGCTGGACCCGCTCCCACCGTGAGACTCAAGCCATCGTTGTTGAAGTTATCGGCGGGTCTCTTCAAAGCTTTAGGGTCTGCACGAAAAAGATGCACACCCCGCCGGTTCCACAACCCACAGGACCGATCAGGCCGGCAGGCTCATCACTTCCTGGTAGGCGGCCACCAGTCGGTTGCGCACCTGCAGCCCGGTCTGGAAGGCCACGTTGGCCTTCTGCAGGTCGACCATCACGTCGTTGAGTGCGACGCCGGGGCGCCCCAGCTCGAAGGCCTCCGCCTGGCCGTAGGCCTTGTTCTGCGCGCTGCTGATCCCCTCGAGCGATCGCCGGAGCTCGGCGGCGAAGCCCGCCTGCGGGGCCGCCTCGGCGGCGGGGCGCGGCGCAATGCCGGACTGGAGCGCGGTCGCCCGCATCTGCTGCAGGACGGATTCGATGGCGGAAATGGACATGAAGACCTTTTCTTTTCTGGGATGACGCTGGCGTTGGAAACAGAAGCGCCATGGCACTCCCGCGTGTTTTCAGCGTAACAGCGGGGCTGCGAAAGAGAAGCGGCCAACTGACGGCAAAAACCCCGGCTGTTCGACCAATCGAATTGGCGAGCGCTGCCGAGAATCGATCGCGACACAAAAAGGCTGCTCGCGACTTCAACGCATGACTCCTCTTCGACGACTTCACCCGCTCCGCCACGCTCCGGCCTTCGCCGGGGCCTGCGCATGAGCACGGCAGCGCCTGCGGGCGCGATGCCGGCAGCGCCGCCCGCGGCCGCGTTCCTGGAACGGCTGCGCGCCCAACCCAAGCTGCCGCTGATCGTCGGCGCCGCGGCGCTGGTCGCGGCCGCCGCGGCCTTCATGCTGTGGAGCCGGCAGCCGGACTACAAGGTGCTCTACACCAACGTCTCCGACCGCGACGGCGGCGCGATCATCGCCTCGCTGACGCAGATGAACGTGCCCTACCGGTTCGCCGAGGGCGGCAGCGCGATCCTGATCGCCGGCGACAAGGTCCCCGAAGTGCGGCTCAAGCTCGCGGCCCAGGGCCTGCCCAAGGGCGGCGGCGTGGGCTTCGAGCTGATGGACAACCAGAAGTTCGGCACCAGCCAGTTCGCCGAGCAAGTCAACTACCAGCGCGGCCTCGAGGGCGAGCTGGCGCGCTCCATCGAATCCATCGGCACCGTCGAGTCGGCCCGCGTCCACCTCGCGCTGCCCAAGCCATCGCTCTTCGTGCGCGAGCAGAAGAAGCCGTCGGCCTCGGTGGTGCTGAGCCTGCACCGCGGCCGCAGCATCGACGAAGGCCAGGTCAGCGCCATCGTCCACATGATCTCCAGCAGCGTGCCGGAGCTGGACCCCAAGAGCGTGACGGTGGTGGACCAGCGCGGCAACCTGCTGTCGGCTGCCAATGCCGGCGCGCGCGGGCTGGACGTGAGCCAGCTCAAGTACGCGCAGGAGATCGAGCAAGGCTACATCCGCCGCATCGAGGCGATCCTGCAACCCATCCTCGGCGCGAGCAATGTGCGGGCCCAGGTCGCGGCCGACATCGACTTCTCGGTGGTCGAGCGCACCGAGGAGAAGTTCGCGCCCAACCAGGACCCGCGCAATGCCGCGGTGCGCAGCGTGCAGTCCAGCGAATCGAACCAGCTGGGCGCCACCCCGCCGGGCGGCGTGCCGGGCGCGCTGTCGAACCAGCCGCCGATGAATCCGAGCGCACCGATCACCGCGCCGCGGCCGCCGGCCAACGGGCCCGCCAATGGCGCCACGCCGCCCGGCGCGAACACCACGACGACGGCGACCACCAGCACCGCGCCCGCCGGCCCCAGCAGCTCGCGCAAGGACTCGACCACCAACTACGAGCTCGACCGCTCGATCCGCCACGTGCAGCAGGGCGCCGGCGCGGTCAAGCGGCTGTCGGTGGCCGTGGTGGTGAACAACCTGGGCAGCGCCGACGGCAAGGCCCGCGCCCTGACGCCGGCCGAGCTCGACCAGATCCGCAACCTGGTCAAGGAAGCCATGGGCTACAGCCAGGAGCGCGGCGACTCGCTCAACGTGCTGAACAGCGCATTCGCCCGCGACGGCCAGGACGACCCGCAGGCCGAGGTGCCCGTCTGGAAGGACCGCGACAACATCGAGCTTGCCAAGAGCATCGGCCAGTACCTGCTGATCGGCGTGCTCGCCCTGTTCGCCTGGTTCGCCGTGCTCCGTCCGCTGCTGCGCAAGCACCTGGCGCCGCCACGCGCGGCCGCGCCCGAAGCGGACCCCCCGGCCGCCGCCGCCGATTCCGATGACGAGGCGAGCGCGGCCCAGCTGAGCGCGCTCCAGCGCGAAGCCGAGCGCCGCCAGGCCGACCTCGATTACGTGCAGCAGACCGCCGAGCAGGACCCGCGGCTGGTGGCGACCTTGATCAAGCACTGGATGAATCCATGAGCGCCGTTGGCACCCGAAAAGCCGCCATCCTGCTGATGTCCCTCGGCGAGGACCGCGCGGCCGCCACCCTGCACCACCTGCCCACCACCGAGGTGCAGGCCCTGGGCGCGGCGATGGCCAAGCTCAGCCAGGTATCGAAGGAAGAACTGGCAGCGGTCCTCTCCGAATTCCGCCTGGAGACCGAGCAGCTCTCCGCCCTGCACCTGGGCTCGGGCAGCTACATCCGCGCGGTGCTGCGCAAGGCGCTGGGCGACGACCGGGCCAGCAACCTGCTGGAGGACATCCTGCAGCCCGACGAGCCGCACGGCGGCATCGAGCGCCTCAACGACCTGGAAGCCGGCGAGGTGGTGGAGCTGATCCGCGACGAGCACCCGCAGATCCTCGCCACGCTGCTGATCCACCTGGACCGCAAGAAAGCCTCCGAGGTGCTCGAGAAGCTGCCGGTGCGCCTGCGCCACGACGTGATCATGCGCGTGGCCACCTTCGGCGGCGTACAGCCGGCGGCGCTGGCCGAGCTCACCGACGTGCTGACCGAGATGCTCTCGGGCGAGGGTCTCAAGCGCAGCCGCCTGGGCGGTGTGCGCACCGCGGCCGAGATCGTCAACCTCATGAGCACCGCGCAGGAGGAAGAAGCGATCGCCCATGTGCGCGAGCACGACGAGGGCCTGGCGCAGCGCATCGTCGAGGAGATGTTCGTGTTCGAGAACCTGCTGGACCTGGAAGACCGCTTCATCCAGCGCGTGCTCAAGGACGTGGAATCCGAATCGCTCATCGTGGCGCTCAAGGGCTCGACGCAGGAGCTGCGCGACAAGTTCCTCAAGAACATGTCGCAGCGCGCCGCCGAAACGCTGCGCGAGGACATCGAGCTGCGCGGCCCGGTGCGGGTGTCGCAGGTCGAAGCCGAGCAGAAGGCCATCCTGCAAGTGGTGCGCCGCCTTGCCGATGCTGGCGAAGTCGTGATCGCCGCCCCGGGCACGGACGACTTCGTCTGATCATGAACCCGTCCAGAAATGCTTCATTCGCTTCCGGCGCGCGGCTGGCATCGGCCTACGCGCCTGCGCGGCCGCCCGCCGCGCCAGAGCCCGCCGCCAGGCCGGTGCTGTCGGCCTGGCAGCGCTGGGAAATGGGCACGCTCGAGAGCGAGGACGCGGCGCGCGACAACAACGTGCATGCCCTGGTCGTTCCGCGTGTCGACGCCGAAGCGCTTGCGCGCGACAACGAGCTCTCCCGCCTGCGCCTCGAGGCGCGCAACCAGGGTCGTGCCGAAGGCCACCGCGAAGGCCTGGCCAAGGGCCGCGCCAAAGGCCATGCGGAGGGCCTGGCCTGCGGGCTCGCCGCCGCCAGCGCGCACGCCGAGCAGCTGCGCGCGCTGGCCGCCACGCTGCCGGCCGCGCTGCGCCGCGCCGAAAGCGAGCTGGCCGACGCCATCCTCACACTGGCCCTGGACGTGGCACGCCAGGTGGTGCACCGCACGTTGCGCGCCGAGCCCGACTGGGTGCTGCCGCTGGTGCAGGACCTGCTGCATGCCGAGCCCGCGCTGCAAGGCGAGCCGCGGCTGCTGCTGCATCCGGAAGACCTTGCGCTGGTGAAGAACAGCCTGGGCAACGAGCTGCAGATCGCCGGCTGGCAGCTGCGCGCCGACGACAGCCTGGCGCGCGGCGGCTGCCGCGTGCAGTCCGCCAGCGGCGAGATGGACGCCAGCCTGGAAACCCGCTGGAAAAGCGTGACCGCGGCACTCACCCGCGACATCGGCGCAGCGGAGCTCTGATGCCGACCGCCACCGCCAATCCGCACCTGCAGTCCTGGCTCGCCACGCTTTCGCAGGCGCGCGTCGACGTCAACCGAACCGCCGCCACCATCACCCACTCCGGCCGCCTTACGCGCGCCGTCGGCCTGGTGCTGGAAGCCATCGGCCTGCAACTGCCCGTGGGCAGCGACTGCCTGATCGAACTGCCGCCCGGCTATCCCCATCGGCATGCCGAGGCCGAGGTGGTCGGCTTCGCCGGCGATCGCCTGTTCCTGATGCCGCAGACGGAGGTGGCCGGTCTGCTGCCCGGCGCGCGCGTGTTCGCGCGGCCCGGCATGGCCGATCACGGGGGCGACACCCACACCAAGCGCCTGCCGGTGGGCGAAGGCATGCTGGGCCGCGTGGTCGACGCCGTCGGCCGCCCGCTCGACGGGCTCGGCCCGCTGGACGTCGCCCGCAAGGTGCCGCTCAGCGCACCGCCCATCAACCCGCTGACCCGTGCGCCCATCGACGCCGTGCTCGACACCGGCGTGCGCGCCATCAACGCCATGCTGACCGTCGGCCGCGGCCAGCGCATGGGCCTGTTCGCCGGCTCCGGCGTGGGCAAGAGCGTGCTGCTCGGGATGATGGCGCGTTACACCAGCGCCGAGGTGATCGTGGTCGGCCTGATCGGCGAGCGCGGACGCGAGGTCAAGGACTTCATCGAGAACACGCTGGGCAAGGAAGGCCTGGCGCGCGCCGTGGTGGTCGCCGCCCCGGCCGACAACTCGCCGCTGCTGCGCCTGCAGGGCGCGGCCTACGCGACCTGCCTGGCCGAGTACTTCCGCGACCAGGGCAAGGACGTGCTGCTGATCATGGACTCGCTCACCCGCTACGCGATGGCACAGCGCGAGATCGCGCTGGCGGTGGGCGAGCCGCCCGCCACCAAGGGCTATCCGCCTTCGGTCTTCGCCAAGCTGCCCGCGCTGGTGGAGCGCGCCGGCAACGGCGCGCGCGACGCACAGGGCCGCGGCGGCTCGATCACCGCCTTCTACACCGTGCTCTCCGAGGGCGACGACCAGCAGGACCCGATCGCCGACTCCGCGCGCGCCATCCTCGACGGCCACGTGGTGCTGTCGCGCACGCTGGCCGAGGCCGGGCACTACCCGGCGATCGACATCGAGGCCTCGATCAGCCGCGCGATGACGGCGCTGATCCCGCCCGCGCAGTTCGACACCGTGCGCCGCTTCAAGCAGATGCTGTCGCGCTACCAGCGCAACCGCGACCTGATCAGCGTCGGCGCCTACGCGCCGGGACACGACCTGCAGCTGGACCAGGCGATCGCCCTCTATCCCAAGCTGGAGGCCTTCCTGCAGCAGGGGATGGACGAGCGCACCGACTATGCAGGCTCGGTGGCGCGCATGGCCGGTGTGTTCGATTGACCCCCGCAAGGCGCTCACGATGACCAGGAAGCTTCCCCTCGACACCCTGCAGGAGCTGGCCCGCACGCAGAAGGAGGAGGCGGCACGCCGCCTGGGCCTGCTGCAGAGCGCGCAGGTCAGCGCGCACCAGAAGCTGGACCTGCTGCTGCAGTACCGCCATGACTATGCCCAGCAGCTGCAGTCGCTGATGGCGCACGGCCTGCCGGCCTCGCAATGGCGCAACTTCAACAACTTCCTCGGCACGCTCGACGGCGCCATCGAGCAGCAGCGCGCCATCCTCAAGCAAGCCGGGCTGCGGCTGGACCGCGGGCGCGGCGACTGGCAGCACCAGGCGCGGCGCCTCAACTCCTTCGACACCCTGGCCGATCGCCTGCGCCGCCAGGAGCTCGCCGCGCAGGCCAAGCGCGAGCAGCGCGACAGCGACGAGCGCGCGGCGCGCAAGTTCATCGACCGCGCCGCCCAACCGAATTTCTGATCCTTCTCCAGGAACCGCCATGTCCACCTTCATTCCGTCCGTGGCCCTCCCCGCGAGTCCGGCGCAGCCGGCCCCCTCCGCCGGTCCGCGCGGCCGCTTTGGCGGCGACGACGACGGCGCACGCAGCTTCGGTGCTGCGCTGGAACGTTCGCGCGCCGGCGCGCGCCAGGCGCAGGATGCCGACGAAGCGGCCAGCACCGATGCCGCGAGCACGCCACGGAAGCCGGGCCGGCACGTCGGCAAGACGGACGAGCCGGGCTCGGCGCTGCTGACCATCGCACTGTTCGCGCCGCAGACCGTGCCCGCAGCGCCGACAGCCACCGCATTCGCGGCCGGCGGCACCGGCACGGGCGCGGCGGCACTGCAAGCGACCGACGCGGCCGTGCGGAAGGATGCATCGCTCGCGGCGACGGCCGCTGCCGCATCGGCCTCCGGCACCGGCACGGCGGGCACGGCCGATGCCGCGCCCGCCGAGGACGACGGCGCGGGCCGGCACGCCGAGCCCGCGGCAACCATAAGGCGCGTGGACGGGACCACGGCGGCCGGCGCCTCGGCCGCGCCGTCGAACAATGGCCTCGCGCTGCCTGCGACGCCGGCCCCCGGCGCGAGCACCGCGACCCTCGCGCAGCCAGCCGCGGCCGCCCCATCGGCGGCGCCGCTGGCCAGCGCCCTGCCGTCCGCGAAACTGGCGGGCGCGGCCGGCACGACGTTGGCCGCCACCGATGCGAAGGCTGCCGCGTCCACGCCTTCGCTCGACGTCGGCGAGGCCAAGCCCGTCGCCGCGGAACCCGCCCTTCCCGCAAGCGCGACGGACACGGAGTCCGCCTCCACGCCCGCCGCGCCACCCGCCGTGCTCGCATCGGCCGCCCCGATGCAGCCCGCGCTGGACCGTGCCCTCCCCGCGGCCAGCCCTGCACCGGCCCAGACGATTTCACCGCCCGTCGGCAGTGCCGAATGGGCCCCGGCGCTGGGCCATCAAATGGTGCGCATGAGCGCCGGCGGCCAGCAGGTGGCCGAGCTCAACCTCAACCCGGCAGGTCTCGGCCCGCTCAAGATCACCCTCAGCGTCGGCGACAACCAGGCCCAGGCCATGTTCGTCTCCGCGCACGAGTCGGTGCGCAAGGCGGTCGAGGCGGCGCTGCCGCAATTGCGCAGCACGCTGGCCGAACAAGGCATCAGCCTGGGCCAGACCTCGGTCGGCGCCGAGTCGCGGCCCTGGGCCGGCGCGGGCGGCTTCGCGCAGCAGCAGGAGCAGCGCCAGGGCGCGTCGGCGAACGGCGCTGCGTACCCGGGCGGCGGCCGCGGCGAATCCGCGGTCGCTCCGGTGCCCACGCGCACATCCGCGCCATCGCGCAACGCCGGCGTCGACACCTTCGCTTGACATGGCCGACGCCGCAGCCTTGCGCCCTTCGCGCGCGGCGGAAACGAACGCGCGATCTGAGGCCTTTTCCCGCGCTTGATCGGCGCTTCGTTTCGCCGCCCCTCGACCAAGAATAAGACCAACCTAACGTTGCTTCCCATGGCCACCAGTACCTCCCTTCCCTCCGCTGCCGCGGCGCCGCGCTCCTCGAAGCTGCTGATCGGGCTGCTGCTCGTCGCCAGCCTGGCCGCGCTGGCCGGCGGCGGCTATGCATTGAGCCGAAGCCGCCTGTTCGCGCATGAGGCACCGGCCGCCGCGCCTTCCAACACGATGCCCAAGCCGATCTTCGTGACCCTGGAGCCGCTGACCGTCAACGTGCAGTCCGAGGGCCGCAGCCGCTTCCTGCACATCGGCATGGCGCTCAAGGTCAACGACGAAGCGGCCAAGGCGCAGCTGGTCGAGTTCATGCCCGAGCTGCGCAGCCGCCTGCTGCTGCTGCTCTCGAACCGCCAGCCCGAAACGCTGCTCTCGACGCAGGACAAGGCCAGGCTCGCCGAGGAGATCCGCACCGAGCTCAACCGGCCGCTCTCTGCCGGCGCACCGCCGCAGGCGATCGCCGGCGTCTCCTTCAACACCTTCGTGGTGCAGTGATCAGCCTCCGCATCGGACACATCACCCATGGCCTATGAACAGGTGCTGTCGCAGGACGAGGTCGATGCGCTGCTGTCGGGCGTCACCGGCGGCGCCGTCGACCAGCGCCGCGCACCCGAGCCCCGTACCGAGGGCCTGCCCGTCTACGACCTCGGCGCGCCCGACCGTGTGGTGCGCGGGCGGATGCACACGCTCGAGGTCATCAACGACCGCTTCGCGCGGAACCTGCGCAGCGCCCTGCTGAACTTCATGCGCCGCAGCCCGGATATCTCGGTCGAGCAGATCCAGATCCAGCAGTACGGCGAGTTCGTGCGGCACCTGCCGGTGCCGACCAACATCAACATGCTGCACATGAAGCCGCTGCGCGGCACGGCGCTGTTCGTGTTCGACCCGAAGCTGGTCTTCCTGGTGGTCGACAACCTGTTCGGCAGCGACGGCCGTTACCACGTGCGGGTCGAGGGGCGCGACTTCACGCGCACCGAGCAGCGCATCATCAAGCGCCTGCTCAACCTCAGCCTGCAGTGCTACGGCGAGGCCTGGCAGCCGGTGTTCCCGCTGGCCTTCGACTACATCCGCGCCGAGATGCACGGCAAGCTCGCCAACATCGTGGCACCCAACGAGGTGGTGATCACCACCACGCTGCAGATCGAGTTCGGCCCGGTGGGCGGCTTCCTGCACGTGTGCATCCCCTACTCGATGATCGAGCCGATCCGCGACCAGCTGTCCAACCCCGTGCAGGACGAGGTCGAAGTCGACAAGCGCTGGGTCAAGCAGATGTCGCAGCAGATGCAGAGCGCCGACGTCGCGCTGACTGCCGACTTCGTGACCATCGACACCACCATCGGCGAACTGATGCGCTTGCAGGTGGGCGACGTGCTGCCCATCGAACTGCCCGCCACCGTGCTCGCGCGCGTCGACGGCATTCCCGTGATGGAGTGCGGCTACGGCGTTTCCAACGAACGCTATGCGCTGCGCGTGCAACAGATGATCTCCCACCAAGACAGCGATCCGAAGAGCGACCATGACTGACAACACTTCCTCCGGCGGCGACATGGACGACTGGGCCAGTGCCCTGGCCGAGCAGACCGCGGCCTCCGCACCCGCGCCCCCGCCCGCCAGCGCACCCGCGCCCGTGGCCGCGCCGGCCGGTGCCCAGGTCTTCCAGCCGCTGCAGAACACCCCCGCCGGTGCGGCGGCCTCGGTGGACATCGAGCGCATCCTCGACGTGCCGGTGCAGCTGATGGCCGAGATCGGACGCACGCGCATCACCATCAAGAACCTGCTGCAGCTGTCGCAAGGCTCGGTGGTGGAGCTCGACGGCCTGGCCGGCCAGCCGCTGGACGTGCTGATCAACGGCTACCTGATCGCGCAGGGCGAGGTGGTGGTGGTGAACGAGAAGTACGGCATTCGCCTGACCGACATCGTCACGCCCTCCGAGCGCATGCAGAAGCTCAGCCGTTCATGACGCCGATCCGCTCTTGCGCGCGCGGCACGGCCGCGCTGGCGGCCTGTGCGAGCCTGCTGTGCGCGCACGCGGCCCTGCCCACCGTGCCCGCGCCCGCCGCCGAGGCGGCGCCGGCCGTCGGCAGCTCCGGCCTGCTGCAAGCCGGGCTGGGCATGGTGCTGGTGCTCGGCCTGATCTTCCTGTGCGCCTGGCTGGTGCGGCGCTTCGGCCTGCCGCGCTTCGGCGGCAGTTCGCTGCTGAAGGTGGTGGGCAGCACCATGGTCGGCCAGCGCGAGCGCGTGGTCGTGGTGGAGGTGGGCGAGACCTGGCTGGTGCTGGGCGTCACCGCGAGCCAGGTCAACGCGCTGCATTCGCTGCCGGCGCAGGTGCTGCCCGCGGCACCGGCTGCCGCGGTCGGCGGCAGCACGAAAGCCGTCGACCTGTTTGCGCAGAAGCTGCGCGAATCCCTCGGCATCCAGGCCAAGCCGGGCGCCTGATGCGAAGCGCCTTTCGCCGCCACCTGCGTCGCGCAGGCCTGCTGCTCGCGCTGTGCCTGCCCGCGTTCGCCTTCGCTCAGGGCCTGCCGGGCCTCACCAGCACGCCCGGGCCGGGCGGCAGCCAGACCTGGTCGCTCAGCGTGCAGACCCTGGTGCTGCTGACCTCGCTGAGCTTCCTGCCGGCGCTGCTGCTGTCGATGACCAGCTTCACCCGCATCCTGATCGTGCTGGGCCTGCTGCGCACGGCGCTGGGCACCCAGTCCTCGCCGCCCAACCAGATCCTCGTCGGCCTCTCGCTGTTCCTCACCTTCTTCGTGATGGCCCCGGTCTTCGACAAGGTCTACGACGAGGCCTACAAGCCGCTTTCCGAGAACAAGATCAGCACCGAGCGCGCGCTCGAACGCGGCATCGCGCCCTTCAAGACCTTCATGCTCAAGCAGACGCGCGAGAACGATCTTGCGCTGTTCGCGAAGCTCGCCAAGGTGCCGGCGATGGAAGGGCCGGAGGACGTGCCGCTGCGCATCCTGCTGCCCTCCTTCGTCATCAGCGAGCTGAAGACCGCCTTCCAGATCGGCTTCACCATCTTCATGCCCTTCCTGATCATCGACCTGGTGGTCGCCAGCGTGCTGATGTCGATGGGGATGATGATGGTGCCGCCCGCTTCCATCGCCTTGCCCTTCAAGCTCATGCTCTTCGTCATGGCCGACGGCTGGCAACTGCTCATCGGCGCGCTGGCCCAGAGCTTCTTCACGTAGATCGGAATCCAGGAATGACACCCGAATCGGTCATGTCCATCGGCAGCCAGGCCATCCACGTCTCGCTCCTGCTCGGCGCGCCGCTGCTGCTGGTGGCGCTGGTGGTGGGGCTGGTCATCAGCATCTTCCAGGCCGCGACGCAGATCAACGAGGCCACGCTGTCCTTCATCCCGAAGCTGCTGGCCGTGTTCGCGGTGCTGGTGATCGCCGGGCCGTGGATGCTGGGCCACATGGTGGACTACATCCGCACGCTGTTCTCGAGCATCCCGCAGCTGGTGGCGTGAGCGTCGCTCGGCCGGTAGGCGATTGCCCCCCATGAACCCTTCGGTCTTCTCCGTCACGTCGGCGGAGCTGAACGCCTGGATGGTGACCTTCCTCTGGCCCTTCGTGCGCATGCTGGCGTTGGTCGGCACCGCGCCGATCTTTGGCGAACCGACCGTGCCGCGGCAGCTCAAGGTGGCGATCGCGGCGCTGCTCGCCATCGCGCTGGCGCCCGCGCTGCCGGCGATGCCGCAGGTGCCGGTGGTCTCGATCGGCGGCATCTGGATCCTGGTGCAGCAGGTGCTGATCGGCGCGGCCATCGGCTTCACGATGCGACTGATGTTCGCCGCCGTGCTGGCCGCGGGCGAGTACGTGGGCCTGCAGATGGGCCTTTCCTTCGCGTCCTTCTTCGATCCGATGAGCGGCGGCGCGACCATGGTGGTGGCGCGTCTGCTGCACATGCTGGCGATGCTGATCTTTCTCGCGCTGGACGGTCACTTGCTGCTGGTGGAGGCGCTGGCCGGGAGCTTCCAGGCCCTGCCGATCGCCGACGCCCCGCTGGCGGCGCAGGGCTGGCTGCTGCTGGTGCGCGGCGGCGCGCAGATTTTCGCGACCGGCTTCATGCTGGCGCTGCCGCTGGTCACCGCGCTGCTTACGCTGAACCTGGCGATGGGCATTCTCAACCGCGCCTCGCCCCAGTTCAGCATCTTCGCGGTGGGCTTTCCGCTGACGCTGCTGGCGGGGATCGGGATGCTGCAGTTGCTGATGCCGCAGCTGGGTGCGTTTCTGGCGCCGCGCTTCACGAGCGGGATGGCGTCGGTGATGGCGTTGATGCAGGGGTTGCGGCCTTGAGGAAGGGCGATCCGGGGGCACGGCGCGATGCGGCATCCTGCTCGCCCATAGCCTGCTGAGCCTGTGCCGCTGGAGCGACGTGCCGGCAGGAGGAAGCGACCCTAGTGGTTGAGGTACAACTGCACCCGACTTCGACCGCACGCTCAAGTCGAACCCAGTTCGTCTCGGGCATGCGATCGCTCGTTGCCGGATGCTTGCCCTCCCGCTGTCATCAAGCTCAAGGTCCCCTTCCCCACATGGCCACATTCGAATGGATCATCGTGCTGCTGCTCGGCGCAGCGTTGCTCGCCGCGCTGGCGATCCGGGTCGGCGCGCCGTATCCGACCTTCCTTGCGCTCGGCGGCGCATTGCTCGCCTTCGTGCCGGCCAGCCCGAAATGGACCCTCGATCCGCATCTCGCGCTGGCGCTCTTCGTCGCGCCCGTGCTGCTGGACGCCGCCTACGACACCTCGCTGCGGGACCTGCGGGCGAACTGGCGGCCGGTCACCGGGCTGGTCGTCGCCGCGGTCGGCACGACGGTCATTGCGGTCGCGCTCGCGGCGCGCTGGCTGGTGCCCGGCATGCCATGGCCCATCGCGATCGCGCTGGGTGCGATCGTCGCGCCGCCGGATGCGGCTGCCGCGACCGCGGTGATGCGGCAGATGAAGCTGCCGCACAAGCTCCTGAAGATCATCGAAGGCGAAAGCCTGCTGAACGACGCAAGCGCGCTGCTCATCTACCGGCTGGCCATCATGGCCGCGATGGCCGGACCTCTCGGCTTCGCCAGCTTCGCGCCGGTGTTCCTGCTGACGGTCTTCGGCAGTCTTGCGGCGGGCGTGGGCTGCGCCTATGCCTTGCGGCCATTGACGAGCGGTCTGCGCGAGGTGCCGATCGCGCTCATCGTGCAGTTCGCCTCGACCTTCGGCGTGTGGATCGCGGCGGAAGCCATCGGGCTGTCCGGCATCCTGACCCTCGTCGCGTATGCGATGACGATCGCGCGCCGCAGCGGCCCGCAGATGCCGGCGCGCATGCGCGTGCCGATCTTCGCGGTGTGGGAGGCGGTGGTCTTCGTGCTGAACGCGTTCGCCTTCGTGCTGATCGGGCTGCAGTTGCGGCCGATCTGGGAGCGGCTCGACGCCGGCGGTGCGCGGGCCGAGGCGGTCGTCACCGCAGCGGTGGTGCTCGGCGTCACGATCGCGGCGCGCTTCGCGTGGGTAATGAGCTATCACACCCTGAAGCGCCGGCTTCACAGCGCCGGCGCCGAGAGCGCAGATCCGCGGCCGAAAGCCGGCAACGCCATCGTGCTCTCGTGGGCGGGCATGCGCGGCATCGTCACGCTGGCCGCGGCCTTCGCGATTCCCGAGACGCTGCCGAGCGGAGCGCCCTTCCCCTACCGCGACCTGATCCTGCTTTGCGCCTTCACGGTGGTGCTCGGCACGCTGGTGCTGCAGGGCCTGACGATGAAGCCGCTGATCCGGCGCATGGGCCTGGTCGACGATGATCCGGTCGGCCGAGAGGTCCGGCTGGGCCGCACGCATGCGTACCGTGCGCTGCTCGACGCCATCAAGGACGACGACTCGCTCTCCGGGAAGCTGCTGCGCAAAGAATACGGCGCCGTCATCGCGCTGAACACCGGCCACACGGGCAATGCACCGCTCGACGAGGTGCCGGGCGGACCGCTGCGGCGCCGCGCGATTGCGGTCGCGCGGCAGCGCGCGTTCGAGATGCGGCGCGACGACGTGATCGGCGACGACGCCTATCGCGTGCTGGTGCAGGAGCTCGACTGGGCCGAGCTGAGTGCCGGCGGCGGCAGACGGGATTGAAGAAGGCGCCAATAAACCTGTGCTCGCCGCTGCGGCGTGTCCTCGAGGCCGCTCGTTGCCGACGGCCGGACCCGTCGCAGCCGCTCATCCAACAGGGGATGGCAATCGACCGCAGGTCTCAGGGAACATCGTCACCGTGATCGTGCGTCTGCGCGTCCGAGACCGCTTCCTCGCCGCGCCACCTGTTGGCGCGCCACCAGGCAAGCAGTTGCTCGAAATCGCCACCGAAGACGCGCTGCTTGAGCTCCTCCGCCACCATCGAGCAATGCGCGGCGCTGGCGAGGTCGAGCAAGGTGCGGGTCGCGATGTGGTCGCATTCGAGGTACGTGCGCTGGAGCGCCTCGATGCTGGCGGAGGCCAGGTGCGGCCGGTCTGGCGCCGGCGCCTGTGCCGGCGCTGGCGACGCGGCCGCCATCAGGACCAGCGCCGCCGCAGCGGCGCCAAGCAACAGTGGTGATGCCATGACTGACTCCCTTCGATTGCGCGTGTTCATCGCGTCAGGGCAGTCTAGAGATCTCCGACCGCCGCGCGAATCCCTCGCTTAGGGGAGCCCGCTGCCTCAGTGGAAGAAGAGCAATCGCGTGAACAGGGTATGCCCGGCCTCCGCGGCCATCAGCCAGACCAGCACCAGCAGCGCCAGCGGCGGCAGCAGGATGGCATAGACCAGCGACAGCCGCTCCCATGCCATGTGCATGAAGACGGAGACGATGAGGCCGGCCTTCAGCAGCATGAAGAGGATGATCAGCCCCCAGCGCAGGTAACCCTGGATGTGCAGGTAGTCCACCAGGTACGACATCGTGCTGAGCACGAACAGCAGCCCCCAGATCTTCAGGTAGAGGCTGATCGGATGTTGCTGGCCGGGATTCATGGTCTTGTTTCCTCACCAGAGATAGAACAGCGCGAAGATGAAAACCCAGACCAGGTCGACGAAGTGCCAGTAGAGCCCGGCGATCTCGACGATCTGGTAGTTGCCGCTTTGCTCGTAGTCGCCGCGAATCAGCTTGAAGGCGACGGTCAGCAGGTACACCACCCCGCAGGACACGTGCAGCCCGTGGAAGCCGGTGATCATGAAGAAGGCCGAGCCGAACTGCGCCGCGCCCATCGGATTGCCCCAGGGCCGCACGCCCTCCTGCATGATCAGCTTGGACCACTCGAAGGCCTGCATGCCGACGAACATCTCGCCGAACATCGCGGTCACCAGGATCAGCGCCGCGGCGTTCGCCCGGTCGCGGCGGTAGGCGAAGTTCACCGCCATCGCCATCGTCCCGCTGCTGCTGATGAGGACGAAGGTCATGATCGCGATCAGCAGCAGCGGCACGTCGGCGCCGCCCACATGGAGCCCGAACACCTCGCTGGGATTGGGCCAGGGCACGGTGGTGGAAACGCGCACCGTCATGTAGCCGGTGAGGAAGCAGCTGAAGATGAAGGTGTCGCTCAGCAGGAAGATCCACATCATCGCCTTGCCCCACGAGACGTGGAAGGCTTCGCGGTCGGAGGACCAGTCGGCGATCAGCCCGCGCCAGCCGGAGACAGTGGCGGCGGGCGCCAGGATGGGTGGTGCGATCGGAGGGACGGCGGCGGTGTTCATGCGTGGGGTTCCTCGTTCAATCGGTGCCGCAGATGAATCGCGCGACCTCGGGCGTCAGCCAGCCGAGCATGGCGAAGAGCACCACCCACACCGCCAGCAGGAAGTGCCAGTAGCGCGCGCACAGCGCGATGCGCCAGCCCAACCCGACCAGGTCGGCCGTGGGATGCCAGGCGGCGCGCGCCGTCCAGCCCCAGGCGGCGAGGCCGCCGGCCACATGCAGCCCATGCACCGCCGTCAGCAGGTAGAAGAAGCTGCCGCCCGGATTGCCCGCGGGCATGACCTGCGCCGACAGCAGCGCCCGCCAGGCCCACAGTTGCACCAGCAGGAAGGCCAGCGCGCACAGGCCGCCCGTCAGCAGCAGCCGGCGGGTGCGGCGCACCGCGACGCCGCGCGCTGCCGAGGCGGAGGCCTGCAGCGCCGCGCTGCTGCTCGCGAGCAGCGCCGTGCTGAGCCCCAACTGCCAGGGCAGCGCGATCGCGACCGCATCCTCGCCGCTCATGCGCATCACGTAGGCCGTGACGAACAGCCCGAACAGCACCGTCGCCATGCCCATGAACACCCACAGGCCGAGGCTCGCCGACGACGCCGCGGCGAGCGGGTCCGGACGCGGGCCGCCGTAGCCGTGGCGAAGCGCGGCGCTGGTGTTCATGCCGTGGTCCCCCTGGTCCCGCCCTTGCCGGACTCCGGCTCCTCCTCCAGCCCGCCGGCCTCGGGCGGCGCGTTCTGCGGGATGTAGTCCTCGCGCGCGCCCGGCACCCCGTAGGCATACGCGCCGCGGTAGACCACCGGCAGCGTCGGCCCCCAGTTGCCGTGCACCGGCGGCGTCTGCGGGGTCTGCCATTCGAGCGAGGCGGCGCGCCACGGGTTGCCGCCCGCCAGCCGCCCGTGCCGCAGGCTCCAGGCCAGGTTGAAGATGAACAGCAGCTGCGCCATCCCGACGGCCAGCGCCACCACCGTGATGAAGGCATTGAGGCTGAAGGCCGAGGGCGGGATGAACTGGTACTGGTCGAAGTTGTAGTAGCGCCGCGGCATGCCCAGCAGGCCGAGGTAGTGCATCGGGAAATAGATGAGGTAGGTGCCGATGAAGGTGATCCAGAAATGCAGCTGGCCCAGCCGGTCGTCCAGCATGCGACCCGTGACCTTCGGGTACCAGTGGTAGATGCCGCCGAACACCACCAGCAGCGGCGCCACGCCCATGACCATGTGGAAATGCGCCACCACGAAGTAGGTGCCCGACAGCGGGATGTCGACGCTCACGTTGCCGAGGAAGAGCCCCGTCAGCCCGCCGATCGCGAAGGTGCAGATGAAGGCCAGCGAGAACAGCATCGGCACCGACAGGTGGATATCGCCGCGCCACAGCGTCAGCAGCCAGTTGTAGACCTTGATGGCGGTGGGCACCGCGATGATCAGGGTGGTGGTGGCGAAGAAGAAGGCGAAGTACGGGTTCATGCCCGCCACGAACATGTGGTGGGCCCACACCACCAGGCTGAGGCCGCCGATCGCCACGATGGCCCAGACCATCATTCGGTAGCCGAAGATGCGCTTGCGCGCATGCACGCTGATCAGGTCGGACACGAGGCCGAAGGCCGGCAGCGCCACGATGTAGACCTCCGGATGGCCGAAGAACCAGAACAGGTGCTGGAACAGCAGCGGGCTGCCGCCCTTGTACTGGGTCGCCTGCCCCAGCGACAACAGTGCCGGCATGAAGAAGCTGGTGCCCAGCGAGCGGTCCAGCAGCAGCATCACGCCGCTGACGAAGAGCGCAGGGAAGCCCAGCAGCGCCAGGATGGTGGCCACGAAGATGCCCCACACCGACAGCGGCATGCGCAGCAGGGTCATGCCCTGGCAGCGCGCCTGCAGCACGGTGGTCACGTAGTTGAGGCCGCCCATGGTGGTGGCGACGATGAAGATCAGCAGCGAGACCAGCATCAGCACGATGCCGGCCTCGTGCCCCGGCGTGCCGGGCAGGATCGACTGCGGCGGGTAGAGCGTCCAGCCCGCGCCGGTGGGCCCGCCGGTCACGAAGAAGCTCGTCATCAGCACCAGCACCGACAGCAGGTAGACCCAGAAGCTCAGCATGTTGAGGTAGGGGAACACCATGTCGCGCGCCCCCACCATCAGCGGGATCAGGTAGTTGCCGAAGCCGCCGAGGAAGAGCGCGGTGAGCAGGTAGATCACCATGATCATCCCGTGCATGGTGACGAACTGGTAGTAGCGCTCGGGGGTGATGAACTGGAAGGTGCCGGGGTAGCCCAGCTGCAGCCGCATCAGGTTCGACAGCACCACGCCGATCACGCCCACCGTGATGGCGGTGCAGGCGTACTGGACCGCGATCACCTTGTGGTCCTGGCTCCAGACGTAGCGGGTCCAGAAGCTCTTCGCTTCATGGTGGGGGACGGGAACGACGATGCTGGACATGGCTTCCTTCACTCCTCGTGCGGCGCGGCGCTCATCGCTGCGCCTTCTGTTGCGGCGCGGCCGGCGGCGGCGCGGGGCCCAGGCTCTTGATGTAGGCCACCAGCGCCGACAGCTCTTCCTCGGTCAGGGGAATCTTCGGCATCACCGGCGCGAAGCCCTTGACGGTGCGCGTCTGCGGGTCGCGGATGAAGGCACCGAGGTAGGCGTCGTCCACCAGCGCGGTGGAGCCGTCGCTCATGGTCTCGGTCTTGCCGAACAGGCCCTTCCACGTCGGGCCCACGCGGGTGCTGCCGTCGACCGAATGGCAGGCCGCGCAGCCCTTGGCATTGGCCAGGGCGCGGCCCTGCGCGACCTGCCCGCCCTCGCCGGTCGGCGGCCGTTGCGTCACCGCGAAGGTCTCCTTGTCCTTCAGCCAGGCCTGGTAGGCGGCAGCGTCCTCCACCACCACGACGGCGCGCATGTTCGGGTGGCCCACGCCGCACAGCTGCGCGCACATCGCCTCGAAACGCCCGGCCTTGGTGGGCGTGAACCAGAAGGTGCTGATCTGCCCCGGCACCATGTTCATGCGGGCGCGGAAGGGCGGCACGTAGAAGTCGTGCAGGACGTCCTGCGAGCGCAGGATCACGTGCACCGGCTTGCCCAGCGCCAGGTGGACCTCCTGCTCGGCGATGAGGATGTCGTCCTGCCCCGCCGGGTCGGCCGGGTCGAGGCCGAAGGGATTGGTCGGGCTGACATGGCGCGTCTCGCTCAGGCCCAGCTTGCCGTCGGCACCGGGCATCCGGAAGCGCCACTGCCACTGCTGGCCCAGCACCTCCAGTACCACCGCATCCTGCGGCGGCTTCACATAGTTGGCATAGACGACCAGGCCGGGCGCCAGCAGCGCCATGATGCCGACGGTGGTGATGCCCAGCAGCCAGCGCTCCAGCGACTTGCTCTCGGGTTCATGGGCCACGCCCGGGCGGCCCGGGCGGTGGCGGTAGCGCAGCAGCGCGTACACCACGAACAGGTTGATGCCGACGAAGAAGATCCCCGTGATGATCAGCGTGATGGTCAGGGTGTCGTCCATGGTCTTCCAGTTGGACGCCAACGGCGTGAGCCACCAGGGATTGAGCAAATGGAACAGCACCGACCCGACGACGATGAGCGCCAGCACGACAGCCATGATCATGTGCGGGCCCTTTCGTCCATGCGCCGCTCATGCGCGTTTCAGGGAAAGGCCGGGACCTGCCGCTCCTCGCCGGCGAAGCGGGCCTCGGGATGGTCGCGCTCGAGCAGCGCGCCGATGTCTGCCACGCGTGCGCGCGGCAGGTCGACCATCAGCAGCACCCGGCCGGAGGCGATCGCGCTCTGGAAGCGCGCCAGCCGCGGGCTGGGAATGGAGATGCCGATCATGCTGGAGGACCAGGCGCCGAACAGGCCGCCGAGCACCGCCAGCGCCACCGCCACCTCCCATTGCGGCGAGTCGCCCACGATGGGGAACAGCAGCGCGGCCACCATGCCGGCGACCACGCCCACCACGCTGCCGATCACCAGGCCGCTTTCGGCGGCGTGTACCAGGTCCGAGGTCTGCCAGATGTTGGCCGCATGAAGCCCGCGCATGTCCGCGCCTTCGGGGCCCGCGAAATGGATGTGCGCGGGATCGACCTGCGCCTGCACCAGGTCATCCATCACCCGCCGGGCGCTCGCCACGTCGGGGATCAGCCAGTAAATGCGTCTTTTCATGGCGCCCTCCTTTGCCGTCTTGAGGACGTAACAAGGAAACCACGCAACCCTTATATGTCAGCGCGAAAGGGTTATCAAGAGTACTCGCCGCCCAATCAGCCGAACGACCCGCCCGGAAGCCCGGCGCGGCGATGATGCCCGGCGCGCCGTCGCAGCGGGCGGGGCCTCCTCGCTGCACGCCTGCGGACTCCACCATGCGGTCCTGGAGCGCGTCATGCGCAATCGACTCAGCGCTTCGGCGTATCGAGCGTCACCTTCGCAGCGTCGAGCACGCCGATGTCCGTCCATGCATCGGTGTCGAAGCCGATCTCCGCGACGGCGCAGGTCGGCATGCCGGTGATCTCCGGCGCGAGCCGGTGCGCAAGCTCGGCGAACTCCGGGTTATGGCCGAAGAGCATCACCCGGCCACACGCCTCGTCGAGCGCGCGAATGACGGCAAGCAGACGCTCCGGACTGGACGCGTAGAGCCTGTCGTCGATCACGATGTCCCGGCGCCGGTAGCCGATCTCGTCCGCGATGAGCTGCGCCGTCGTCAGCGCTCGCAGCGCGGGGCTCGATACGAGCTGATCGGGCTTCGCCCCGCTCTTGTTCAGGCGCTGGCCCATCATGGACGCGTCGTGCAGGCCGCGGTCGTTCAACGGGCGCTCCCGGTCGGGCAAGGACGGATCGTCGCGGCTCGATTTCGCGTGTCGCACCAGGAACAGGGTTTTCATCGCGCAAGCCTTTCTGCCGGATCGGCAGCACGCCCCGAATCTACGAACTCGTCACCGGCTGTCAATCGGAAGGGAGCACCAGTTGCAGCGGGCGGTCGTGGATTGCCCTTCAGTTCGCCGCGGCGTATCGTGTCTGCCTGGAAGGAGCCGCCGATGCCTTCAAGAAAAACCCTCGCGTCCAGCGAAACCCGCAGCATGCACCCGATGCCTTTGAGCGCATTGGGCTACCCCGAAGCATTGGCGCCGCTCTCTGAGGCCGATCTGTGCGAGCGCGCAGTCCAGGCCATCTGGCACAGCCTGGATGAGCACGATCTGGTGGACGAGCTGGTCAGGAGCGATCTGGCGGCGGTCCTCGAGCCGCTCATAGCCATCGGCCTGGGGGAGCGCGCGCAGCGGCTGATCAAGACCCTGCGCCTGCCGGACCCCATCGATGCCTCGAACCTGTATTGGCTCACGCGCCGGCTCCTCACTTTCGTGCCGGAACTGCAGTCGGCGGCAAGCGCATTCCGCCGGCAAGAAGGCCATCCGCCCCCGCCCCTGGCCTGACGGCATCGAAGCCTTCCCTGCGCGCAGGCTTGCTCCGATGCGGCGCTACATTTGCGGCTGCACTCGAGCCCTGCAAAGCCGCGCCGCCATGAACGCCAAGAGCACCGACCACATCCTCATCGTCGACGACGACCGGGAGATCCGCGAACTGCTGACCACGTACCTGGTCAAGAACGGCCTGCGCGTCGCCGCGGTGCCCACGGGCCGCCACATGCGGGCGGCGCTGGAGGCGTCGGGGCCCTTCGACCTGATCATCCTCGACCTGATGTTGCCGGGAGAAGACGGCCTGTCGCTCTGCCGCGACCTGCGTTCGGGCAAGTACAAGACGACGCCCATCCTGATGCTGACCGCGCGCAACGAGGAGGCCGACCGCATCCTCGGGCTGGAGATGGGCGCCGACGACTACCTGGCCAAGCCCTTCGCGCCACGGGAGTTGCTCGCACGCTTGCGCGCGGTTCTGCGCCGCACGCGGATGCTGCCGCCGAACATGCGATCGACCGAGGGCGCCACCCGCCTCGCCTTCGGCGAATGGCAGGTCGACACCACCGCGCGCCACCTGGTCGACGAGAGCGGCGTGATGGTGGCCCTCAGCGGCGCCGAGTACCGGCTCCTGCGGATCTTTCTCGACCATCCGCAAAAGGTGCTGACCCGCGACCAGCTGCTGAGCCTGAGCCAGGGCCGGGAAGCGGAGCTGTTCGAGCGTTCGATCGACTTGCTGGTCAGCCGGCTGCGCCAGCGCCTGCGCGACGATGCGCGCGAGCCCCGCTACATCAAGACCGTGCGCAGCGAGGGGTACGTCTTTTCGTCGACGGTCGAGGCGCGGGACTGAGACGCGGCCTGCCTGCCGCGCGCCGGCCCAGCGCATGCGATCGCCGCGCGAAGACGCTTTGCCAGCCGGCCATTGCCCTGCGTTGTGCAACGTAGTGTGTCGACTTTGTGCGGCGATACAGAGGCGTACCCCTTTCGTGGAAATCGGGGCGCCAGGGTTGAAGATGCGGCTCATCTCGACACCCAGGAGTCCGACACCATGAACATCCGCCTCAGCGCTTCGCTCTTCGCCGTGGCCCTCGCGGCCTCGTTTGCAGCGCTCACCTTCGCCGGCCCTCCTCAGGGCGGCACCATCGCGGTGGCCGGACAGCAGCCGGCGCCCGAGTTCCGGGAGATCGAGAAGTGGCTCAACACCGAGCCCCTGAAACTGGAAACGCTGCGCGGCAAGGTGGTCCTCGTCGATTTCTGGACCTACACCTGCATCAACTGCCTGAACCACCTGCCCTACGTCCAGGACTGGCACGCCAGGTACAAGGACCGCGGCCTGGTCGTGGTCGGCGTGCACACGCCAGAGTTCGCCTACGAGAAGTCCACCCGGAACGTGCAGGAGGCGATCAGGAAACTGGGCATCCGGCACGCCGTCGCGCAGGACAACAACTACGCGACCTGGAAGGCCTTCGGCAACCAGTACTGGCCGGCCGTCTACCTGATCGACAAGCAGGGCCGCATCGTCTACTCGCACTTCGGGGAGGGCAGTTACGACCTGACCGAGAAAAAGATCCAGGCCCTGCTGGCGGAACCGGCGCCCGCAGGGTCCTGAGCGCGACATGAACAAGCTCTGGCTGGCCCTGTGGTTCTTCGCCGGCGGCTTCGCCCACGAAGTCCGCCATCCGCTGAACTGCCCCCTCATCGCATCGCGCCGGGTGACCCGGCCGGAGCGCCGTCCATGACCCCTCGCTCCCTGTTCGCCCGCGTGACGCTCATCATGGTCGTGGGCCTTGCGATCGCGCAGTTGCTGACCTTCGCGGCGATCCGCTACGAGCGCGGCATTGCGCTTCGCGAGCTGATGATGAGCGGGATCGAACGCGATATCGCGAGTTCGATCGCCATCCTGGACCGCCTGCCCGCCGCCGAGCGCGAAGCCTGGCTGCCCCGGCTGGAGCGGCGCAACTACCGCTTCATGCTCGGCGGAGAGGTCGCGGGCCCGCAGCCGCAGCCGGGGACGTCGCAGGAGTTCGCCACCGCCATCGTGGACGCGCTGCGCCCCTTCGCAGTCGTGAAGGTGGCGCAGGCCGCCCCGGACGACCTGCAGGTCCAGGTGAAGATGCGCGACGGCAGTACCGTGGTGGTCCATGCGCGCCGGGTGGGCATTCCGGTGTCGAACTGGGTCCTGTGGGTGCTCGTGCTGCAGCTCGCGGTGCTCGGCCTCTGCGCCTGGTTCGCGGTCCGCCTCGTCACGCGGCCGCTGGCCCGGCTCGCCGAGGCCGCGGACGAACTGGGGCCGGACCTCAAAGGCCGGGAGCTCGCGGAAGAGGGCCCCAGCGAAGTCGCGCACGCGGCACGCGCGTTCAACGCCATGCAGCGAAGGATCGCAGGCTACATGGCGGAACGCGTGGAGATCCTGGCCGCCATCTCCCACGACCTCCAGACCCCCATCACCCGCATGCGGCTGCGCACCGAAATGATGGACAACGAGAAGGACCAGCTGAAGTTCCGGCAGGACCTCGACGCGATGCATGCGCTGGTCAGGGAAGGCGTCACGTACGCGAAGACGCTGCACGGCGCCACGGAGCCGCCCTGCCGCGTCGATGCCGATGCGCTGCTCGAGAGCATGGTCGCCGACTACGAGGACGCTGGCCAGCAGGTGCTGCTGGAGGGGCGCATCGGCGCGCCCATCGTGACGCGTCCGAATGCGCTGCGCCGGATCGTCGTGAACCTGGTCGACAACGCGCTGAAGTTCGGCAGCGAGGTGCGCATGCGGGTGCGTGTCGAAGCGGATCGGCTGGTGGTCGCGGTCACCGACAACGGCCCGGGCATCCCGCCCGATCAGCTCGAAGCCGTTCTCAAGCCGTTCTACCGGGTCGAAAGCTCGCGCAACCGGAGCACGGGCGGCACCGGCCTCGGGCTGGCCATCGCGCACCAGCTCGCCACCGCGATGGGCGCGCAGCTGAGCCTGCACAACCGCGCCGAAGGCGGCCTGGAAGCCCGGATCGCCCTGACGCTCCAACAGGATCTCGCACCATGATCATCATCGCGATCGCCTACGTGGGCGGCATTCTCACCATCCTGAGCCCCTGCATCCTGCCGGTGCTCCCCTTCGTCTTCGCGCGCGCCGACCGCCCGTTCCGCTCGCATGGCCTGCCGATGCTGCTGGGCATGGCCTTTGCATTTGCCGGCATCGCCACGCTCGCCGCGGTGGGCGGCGGTTGGGTGGTGGCGCTCAACGAGTACGGGCGCTACGCTGCGATGGCCCTGCTCGGCCTGTTCGGCCTGGCGCTGCTGCTGCCCGCCTGGACCGATCGCATGAGCCGGCCTTTCGTCGCCCTCGGCATGCGGCTGTCGGCGCCGGGCGCGACGCCCTCGTCCGCGCGCCCTTCGCTCCTGTCGCCGCTCCTGCTGGGCATCGGCACGGGCCTGCTGTGGGCGCCTTGCGCAGGGCCGATCCTCGGCCTGATCCTGACGACCGCCGCCCTCAACGGCGCCGGCGCCGGCACCTCGCTGCTGCTGCTGGCCTATGCCGCGGGCGCGTGCACCTCGCTGGCGGCCGCACTGCTCTTCGGCGGACGCGTGTTCTCGGCCCTGAAGGGGTCGCTGCGCACGGGCGAATGGGTGCGGCGTGCCGCTGGCGCGGCCGTGCTGGTCGGGGTCGTCGCCATTGCGCTGGGCCTGGACACCGGCGTGCTCCGCCGGATCTCTTCCGCCAGCACGTCGGCGCTGGAGCAGACGCTGCTGGAGAAGATCGGGCACCCCGGACCTTCGTCGCCGCGCGTGCGACCCGATGCCGCCATCGACGCGCCATCCGTCCCGCTGCCGGGCAGCGCCCAGCACCAAGCTCGAGAAGCTTGACGGGTGCTTCGGCGCGCGGTATTCCTGTGTCCTGCCAACCAAGGAGGCACATGCGATGGAAATCCGCGACCCTTCTCCCGGCCTCTACAACGAGGACCTGGCACCTGCCAAGGTGCGCAACTGGGGCTCCTTCAGCATCTTCAACGTGTGGACCTCGGACGTGCACAGCCTGTGGGGCTACTACCTCGCGGCCAGCCTGTTCCTGCTGTGCGGCAGCTTCACCAACTTCCTGCTCGCGATCGGGCTGAGTTCGCTGGTGATCTTCTTCCTCATGAACCTGATCGGCTATGCCGGCGAAAAGACCGGCGTGCCGTACCCGGTGCTGGCGCGTGCATCCTTCGGCGTTTGGGGCGCCAACCTGGCGGCGCTGGTGCGAGCCGTGGTGGCGTGCTTCTGGTACGGCGCGCAGACCGCGGCCGCGTCAGGCGCGGTGGTCGCCTTGCTGATCCGCAGCGACAGCATGCTCGCGTTCCACAAGAGCACGCAGGTCCTCGGCCATTCGGGACTGGAAGTGATCTGCTACGTGCTGATCTGGGCGCTTCAACTGCTCATCATCCAGAAAGGCATGGAAACGGTGCGCAGGTTCCAGGACTGGGCCGGCCCCGCGGTATGGATCGCGATGCTGATCCTGGCGATCGGCCTGTGCGTCAAGGCGGGCGGCTTCTCCTTCGACCACGGCATTCCGATGGACGTGCTGCTGGCAAAGACCAAGGACGCCGGCGTGAGCGGCGAGCCGGGCTCTTTCTGGGCCCTGATGGCGGTGGGTGCGACCTGGATCACCTACTTCGCGGCGCTGTACCTCAATTTCTGCGACTTCTCGCGCTACGCCAGGGACAAGGACGCGGTGAAGAAGGGCAATCTGTGGGGCCTGCCGGTCAATCTGATTGCCTTCTCGCTGGTCGCCGGCATCACCACCATCGCGGCCTTCAAGGTGTATGGCGAGGTGCTGCTGCACCCGGAGCAGATTTCCGCCAAGTTCGACAGCTGGCTGCTGGCACTGATCGCCGCGCTGACCTTCGCGGTGGCCACGCTGGGCATCAACGTCGTGGCCAACTTCGTGTCGGCGGCGTTCGACATTTCCAACGTGTTTCCCAGGCAGATCAGTTTCAAGAAGGGCGGCTACATCGCGGCGGCCATCGCGCTGGCGCTGTATCCGTTCGCGCCGTGGGAAGGCAACGCCGCGCACTTCGTCAATGCCATCGGCGCGACGATGGGGCCGCTGCTCGGAGTCATCCTGGTCGACTACTACCTGGTGGCCAAGCGAAACGTCAACGTCGCTGCGCTTTACCAGGAGCACGGCGAGTACCGCTACGAAGGCGGCTGGAACGTCAACGCGCTGGTCGCTGCGGGCATCGGCAGCGTCTTTTCGACCTTCCTGCCCAACTTCACCAGCGTTTTGCCGAGTTGGTGGAATACCTATGGGTGGTTCTTCGGCGTGGCCATCGGTGGCGGCGTGTACCTGGTCATGGCGACGCTGCGGCCGCGCCACGCGATAGCGCCCGTCCGGGCTTGACGGGAGAGGGAGCAAGACCGATGGATTCGCGCGCGCCGAAGATGGCAACCCAGGCAAATACCGATCGCCACGCCGGAATCTCCTAGTACTATCGTTTTCATCTCGGAAAGTGACGGCTCGTTAGAGCTGGAGGGAGGTTCCGATGCGCCATGGCAGCCAGAGTTTCACGTCCCGCAGTGCGGGCGCGTACCGCCTTTGGGTCGACGATCCAGCGGCCTTCTCGACGCACCGGATCACACCCCTGCATCACAACTTCCATGAACACCCCTTGTTCCAGGTCGCCGAGTTGATCAAGCTGGGCAAGGAGCTCGCGCCCTTCGAGCAGTGCCGCTTCATGCGACCGGGGCTGAGTCCGGCATCGGTCATCGCACACGACAGCCGCCACCCGGGCGGCCGCAGCATCGACGAGTTCTTCGAGCGGCTGGAAGAACCGAGTTCCTCCGTCGCGCTCTACAACATCGAAGTCATCCCGCGCTACCAGGCGCTGTTGCGGGCGGTGGTCGGCACCATGCAGGACAGCGTCGAGTCGGAGCAGCCCGACGTGTTCCGGGTGAACGGCTTCGTCTTCATCTCGGCGCCGCCGTCGGTGACGCCCTTCCACATCGACCGCGAGAACAACTTCTGGCTGCAGCTGCACGGCCGCAAGATCATGAACGTCTGGGACCACCGTGACCGGCGCATCGTGCCGGCCGAGGCGGTGGAGGACTTCATCGTCACGCATTCGCTGCGGAAGGTCCGCTACAGCGAAGACTTCCGCGCCCACAGCGTGGAGATCCATGCGCGCCCGGGCGACGGCGTGTACTTCCCGAGCACCTCGCCGCACATGACGCGCTCCGACCCGGACTGGACCGGTCCCGGCGATCGCGTCTCGATCTCGGTCGGCGTGACCTTCTACACCTCGGTCACGCGCAAGGTCGCGCGCGTGCACCAGGTCAACCGGCTCATGCGCCGGTGCGGCTGGTCGCCCCGCTTCCCCGGCGAATCGCCGGGGACCGATGCGATCAAGGCGTCTCTGGGCGGGGTGGTCGGGTCCGTTCGTTCGAAGCTGATCGCACTCAGCCCCTCGGCACGGCGATTCAAGCAGGCGACCGCGCCGCCGCCCGGCTCCTACTGAGCTTGCAGGCGTCTTCATCCGGACGAAGGGGCCCTGGGAACTACACTCCCAACCCCTTTTTTCCGGAGCGATGACGCCCATGAAGAAGAACGCCAAGTCCGCCTGGCTCCAGGCTGCGCTCGAGTACATCCCCGCCTGGCTCGGCTTCCAGCTCGAGCGGCATCGGCAGGTCGGCTGCAGCGTCGCCATCGCGCAGGGGCAGGCGCTCGTCGCGGAGTTCGCCCTCGGGACCGCCGACCTGGGCACCGGGGAAGCACTCACGCCCCGGCACCGCTTTCGCATCGCCTCGCACTCCAAGACCTTCACGGCCAGCGGCGTGATGCTGCTGCGGGAGCAAGGCAAACTTGGCCTCGACGATCCGATCGGCCGCCATGTGAGCGGCCTGCACAAGGCGCTCACCAAGGCACGGGTCGGCGAGCTGCTGTCGCACGGCGCCGGCGTCGTGCGCGACGGCGCGGACAGCGGGCAGTTCCTGGATCGGCGGCCCTTCCTCTCCCGCGCCGAGCTGCGGGCCGAACTGGCGAAGAAGCAGCCGCTCGCGCCCGGCCTTCAGCTCAAGTACTCCAACCACGGCTACGGCCTGCTGGGGCTGATGATCGAGGAGATCAGCGGCACCGAATACTCGGCGTGGATCGCGCGCCATGTGATCGAGGCGGCCGGCCTGCGCGAGACGGTGCCCGACATGCCGCAGCTGCCGAAGTCAGCGCCCTTGGCCAAGGGGCACAGCACCGAATTCCCCTTCGGCCAGCGCCTGATCGTGCCGGGCGACAACGTCTGCCATGCCATCGCGCCCGCGGGCGGCTTTGTCTCGACGGCGGCCGACGTGGCCCGCTTCTTCGCGCAGCTGGCGCCCGAGAGCCGGAAAAGCATCCTGTCCGCCGCCAGCCGGCGCGAGATGATGCATCGCCGCTGGCGCGACCCGTGCAGCACGCTGGAATCGCACTATGGCTACGGCACGATGATGAGCGGGGCGGGGCCGAAGGAGTGGTACGGCCACACGGGGGGGCTGCAGGGCTTCGTGTCGCGCACCTCGCGCTTCCCCGAGTCGGGCTTCACGATCACGGTGCTCTGCAATGCGCTGGATGGCTGGTCCTACGCGTGGGTGGACGGCATCCACGGCATTCTTTCCGCATTCCAGCGCCATGGGGCGCCGGGGCGCAAGCAGGCCGCCTGGAACGGCCGCTGGTGGAGCCTGTGGGGCACCAGCGACCTGGTCGCCATGGGCGAGGTGGTCTGCCACGTCGCGCCGGCGATGAGCGTGCCCTTCGACGCCGCCACCACGGAATTCCGCATCTCGGGCAAGGACAACGGCGTCATTGCCAAGACCTCCGCGTACAACAGCCCCGGGCAATCGATCCGCCTGGTGCGCGATCGCGAGGGACATCCGGCCGAGCTATGGGTCGGCGGCACCCAGTTGCTGCCGAAGGAGGCCATGGTGGCCGAGGCGCGGCAGCGCTACCGCACGGCAGCAGCCTCGTGACCGGCCGCGCGCTCAGGCGGCCACGAAGCTGAGGCGCGCCTCGTGCGCCAGCGCATCGCGAACGATGGGCCGGGCGTCGTCGTCGACGAAGTCGTAGAGCGCATCGGGAATCTCGTCCTCCTCCAGCGCAAAGAGGATCTCGATGGCGTCCTGCTGGGGCTCCGAGAACGTGCCGGCCTGAATCAGCTGATTGAACCGCGCAGCGGTCTCCTTCGGTGCCAGCTGGCGCAGGTCGAGCAGCTCGAGCACCAGCTCGATCTGCGAGGGGGTGAGGGGCTTCGGTGCGGCAAAACGCTTCATGGCCTTTGAATCCTTTCAGTAGAGCTCGGGACTTCTTCCGTTGCTGTGGAATCAGTCTCCGAGGCGATCCTTAAGAGTCGCTGAAGCCCGCGTAAAGAAGCTTTGCTGGTCGTGAAAACTTTGGCTGCGCGTGAGGTAAGTCGCGTGGCGGCTCATGGGTCGTTGTTCAGGCGATACGGCCGGAGCCAGGTGCGGAAGCCGCGAGCGTCGACCAGCCCAGGCGGGTGACTCCGTGCACCACGACACCGAGCAACGGGCTCCCGGCCCACGGGGGCAGCACGACCTGCATCGTGGCTTCCACATGGCCGGCGCGCACCAGCACGCTCACAGCTTCGAACTCACCATCCTCCGTGAGGATCAAGGGGAGGCTTTCGCGCGCGATCCGGTGGAGGAGCGAGAGAGGCATCGAGGCGACTATCGCTTCAACGCTCGGAGAACACTACACACTAATTCGTATAACCAGCCCATCCTAGAACCATGAACCGGCAATGGACCACCGCTCTCGATATCGACACGCCCGGACGCGCGCTCGTCGAGATCTCGCGCCAAGTCGCTGATCGGGTCGGCTCGTGGATGTCTCGATACGTCCGATGCGTGCCCTGCCCCCCCGATGGTGGGGGAGCAAGGCAAAGCGCAGCGCGCCTCGCTCACAGGTAGTTGAACAACGCAATCCCGTGCAGCCGCGCAAAGGTCTGCTGCGTTGCCTGCAGCGAGGTCTGCCGCTGCAGGAATTGCGAAATCGCCGCCGCCGGGTCCAGGTCCTGCAGGTCCGAGAGGTAGGCCTTGTCGATCAGGTCGCGCGAACCTCCCGCGGCGTCCAGCGCATCGATCTCGTTCATGCGCGAACCGACCGAGGAGCGGACGGTCAGCACGTTGTCGTGCGCGTTGGTGATCTTCACGTTGGCGGTCGAGAGCGCGTTCTGCAGCCTGGCCTGCGCCGCCGGGCCGCCGCCGGAGAGCGGCTGGCGCAGCGCGCTCACCACGCTGTCCATGGCCGCGAAGATGTCGGTGCCGGCGTTCCTGGCCGTGGCGACCTCGAAGCTGTCGCCGTCGGCCGGCGTTCCGCTCATGCTGAGCTGCACGCCGCCGAAGTTGATGGGCGTGCCCGCGGTGTAAGGGCCGGTGGCCGCCACCACGGGCGGCGTGTCGTGGGTCGTCACCGTGTAGTTCCCGCCGGCGAAGCTGATGCTGAAGTCCTTGCCGTAGAGCGGCGCCGTGGCATCGGTCACGCCGACCGCGCCGAACACGACGGAGCCCGTGTTGGCGGCACTCGCGCTGCTGACGTAGCCCGCGCTGCCCTGCACGGACTGGAACACGCTGCGGCCGTCGTCGGTGGCGGCCATCTGCCGCGAGACATCGATCTGGATCAGGCGCTGTCCCTGGTCGCCCATGTACTGGATGGCGCCGCCGGCCTGCGCGACGAAAGGCGGGTTGGCGCTCTTGTAGCCGGCGAACAGGAACTGGCCGTTGCCGTCATCGGCGTTGGCCACGTTCACCAGCTGGTCGAGGTTGCTCTGGATGGCGGTGGCCAGCGACGCGCGGTCGGCATCCGACAGCGTCCCGTTGCCGGCCTGCACCACCAGGGTCTTGACGTTCTGCAGGATGTCGGTGGCGGACTTGAGCGCGTCCTCCTCTTTCGACAACGAGAGCGTCGCGCGGCTGCGGCTGGTCGCGTACTGCGAGGACTGCGCCAGCGCGTCGGAAACGCCCAGTGCGCGCGCCGCTGCCACCGGGTCGTCGGCGGGGGTCAGGAACTTGGTGCCTGCCGCGAGCTGCTGCTGGATGCGGAACAGCTGCTGCTGTTGCGAACCGATGCCGTTCATGCTCTGCGTGTAGAAGGATTGGGTGCCGATGCGCATCGCGACTCCTGGAAATGATGGGGCCCGCGGCCTGCTTAGTTGCGGATGCCGAGGATGGCGTCGAACATGGTCGACGCGGTCTGGATCACCTTGGCGTTCGCCTGGTACATCTGCTGGAACATCAGCAGGTTGGCGGTCTCCTCGTCCTGGTTGACGCCGGAGATCGAATCGCGGCTGGCGCGGATCTGCTCGGTCACGCTGGTCTGCGTGGTCTCGGCCGTGCGGATCTCCATGGTGCGGTTGCCCACCGCGCTCACCAGCTGCGCGAAGGCGCCGCCGAAGGTGGAGGTTCCGGCGTCCATGACGGTCTTCTTCTGCAGCGCGCCCAGCAGCAGCGCATTGCTGCCGTCGGAAACGCCGCCGCTGTTCTTCCGGAGGGTGAAGGTGTCGCCGTCGGCCGGCGCGCCTGTCATCTTGACCGTGACGCCATCGAAGCGCATCGAGGCGCCCGGCGTGTAGGGCACGGCCGTGCCTGCCGCGTAGGTGGTCGACGTGCCGTCGGCCAGGGTCACCGTCACGGCGGACGTCGCCGGAAAGCCGCTGAGCTCGCCGGTGGCGCCGTCGAAGCTCAAGGTGACGGGTGCCGCCAGCGGCGTGGCCAGGTAGCCCGCATCCACCGTGGGCGCGGCCAGCGCGCCGCTGCCTTGGTTGCCGGCGGTGTTGCCCGCGATCAGCGGCGACGCGGCAGCCACCTTCGCCGGGTCGATCACCAGCACGTCGACGTCGCGCGCGCCGGTGCGCGTGGGCTGCACCAGGAAGCGGTCGCCGGCCTGGGCCGTGCCGCTGCCGGCGCTGAGGCTCACTCCGTCGAAGCTGATGGGAAAGGCGGTGTAGTTGCCGATCACCTGCTTGTCGGTGAGCCGCGTCACCGAGTACGTCAGCGTGCCGGCCACGTCCTTCGCCTCGACCGCGTAGTCGCTGATGCTCAGCTGCGAGGGGTCGGTGACGCTGGCGCCGAGCACCAGGTCGCCGGTGTTGTGGGCGTTGGAGAACACGCCCGGCGCGGCCTTCGAGAAGAAGTCGGTGCCCGGCACGCCGTTGAGGTCGACCCCCAGCTTGTGCTGGTCGTTGAAGGCGCTGGTGAGCGCCATGGCCAGGCGGCCGATGGCGTTCTGCGAGGTGCTGAGCGTCTCGTTGCGGAAGGCCATCAGTCCGCCGACGGAGCCGCCGCTGAACACGCTGTCGGCCAGCTCGGTGGCCGTGCCGTTGATGCCCACCAGCGACAGTGCGGTGCGCGTCGGGTCGGACGCCGAGGGCGCCGCCTTCAGCGACATCGCCTGGTCGCCCAGCACCAGCGACTGCCCGTTGCCGATGAAGACGTTGTACTTGCCGCCGTCCTGCGCCAGCACCTTGACGTCGACCAGCTTGCCCAGTTCGTTGACCAGCTGGTCGCGCTGGTCCAGCAGGTCGTTGGGCGGCTGGCCGCCGGCCACCGCGCTCACCTGGCCGATCTGGTGGTTGAGGGTGGCGATCTGCGTGGCATAGGTGTTGATCGCGCCCACGCTGCCCTGGATCTGCTCGTTGACCGAGGTGTTGAGGTCGCTCAGGTACTGGTCGGTCGCACGGAACTTGTTGGCCAGCGCCTGCCCTGCGCTGACGAGCTGCTGCCGCGCCGCCGGATCGGCGGGCGTGTTGGCCACGCCTTGCACGCCGGCGAAGAAGCTCTGCATCAGCGGCGACAGGCCCGCGGTCTTGTCGGCCAGCAGCGAGTCGATGCGGCTGATCTGCGCGCCGTAGCTGGCCAGCGCCGCGCCCGAGGCCTCGGCACCGTTGAGCTGGGAGGTGAGATATGCGTCGTAGCTGCGCGCCACGGTGGTGACGCGGGCGCCGGTGCCGACGAAGCCGGAGGCCAGGCCGATGGCGCTGTTGGTGCCGATCACGGCGGTCTGGCGGCTGTAGCCGGCCGTGTACACGTTGGCCGTGTTGTGGGCCGTGGTCATGAGCGCGCTGCGCGCCACGCTCAAGCCGGTCAGGCCGGTATAGAACATCGACATGGGCTTACCTGTAGAGCTGTTTGTTCTGAATGGGGCCGGCGCGGTGGCCGGCCCCTTTGCTGTTTATCGGCAGCGCAGCCCAAAGCTGAAGGCGGGGCCGAGCCTCAAGCTGCGAGACGGAACACGCTCACCGCGTGCACCAGGCTGCCGGCCTGCTCCTGCATCGATTGCGCCGCGGCGGCGGCCTCTTCCACCAGCGCGGCGTTCTGTTGCGTGACCTGGTCCATCTGCGTGATCGCCTGGTTGATCTGCTCGATGCCCTGGGTCTGCTCGTGGCTCGCCGCGCTGATCTCCCCGACGATGTCGGTCACGCGGCGGATGCTGCCCACGATCTCCTCCATGGTCTTGCCGGCTTCGCCCACCAGCGTGGTGCCGGCATCGACCTTGCCCACCGAGTCATCGATCAGGCCCTTGATCTCCTTGGCCGCCGCCGCGGAGCGCTGGGCCAGGTTGCGCACTTCGGAGGCCACCACCGCGAAGCCTCGGCCCTGCTCGCCGGCGCGCGCGGCTTCCACCGCCGCGTTGAGCGCGAGGATGTTGGTCTGGAAGGCGATGCCGTCGATCACGCCGATGATGTCGACGATCTTCTTCGACGAGGCATGGATCGAGGCCATGGTGTCCACCACCTGGCTGACCACATCGCCGCCCTTGACCGCCACCTCGGAGGCCGACAGCGCGAGTTGGTTGGCCTGGCGTGCGTTGTCGGCGTTCTGCTTGACGGTGGAGGTCAGCTCTTCCATCGAGGCCGCGGTCTGCTGCAACGAGCTGGCCTGCTCCTCGGTGCGCGATGACAGGTCCTGGTTGCCGGAGGCGATCTCGCTCGAGGCCGTGGCGATGGCGTCGCTCGAATGCTTGATCTTGACCACCACCTCGGTCAGCTGGTCCTGCATCTGCTTGATCGAGTGCAGCACGCTGCCCTGGCCGGCCTTGTGCGCTTCCACACCGACGGTGAGATCGCCATCGGCGATCCGGCCCACCACATCGGCCGCATAGGCCGGCTCGCCCCCGAGCTGGCGCGACAGCAGGCGGGCCACCACCAGGCCCAGGCCCACGCTGGCGACCAGGCCCGCGAGGGCCATGACCAGCATCAGCAGGCGCGAGGTCCCGAAGGTTTTCTCGGCGCTCTCCAGGCTGGCCTTGGCCATGCCGTCGCTGTAGGCCACCATCTGTTGCAGCACGTCTTCGACCGCGCGCGAATCCTTCAGCAGCTGCGCGCTGTCCTCGGCCACGCGTCCGTCGAACTGCGAGCTGTCCAGCGACTGCCTGGAGATCAGCTCGACGAAGTCGCCCATGCGCTTGCGCAGCGGCTGCACCAGCGCCTCGTAGCGCTGGTAGAGCTTGGCGCTCTCTTCGCTTTCCATCAGCACCGGCTTGATCTCGGCCATGCGCTCGCCCAGCGCGGCGCCGGCCTTCCTGAGCTCGGCGACCCCGGCATTGCGCTCGCCCTTGGTCGAGGCCGACAACAGGCTCATCTGCGCCCGGCTGGCATACAGCAGGTGGAGGTTGGCCGCCTGCGCCGCCTCGAGCGTGCGCATCTCATGGTGATAGAGCCTGCCGGTCGAGGCGTTGATGCGGCTCATCTGAAGGATGCCGAGCGCGCTGACCACGGCGCCCAGCGCCGCGACCAGCAGGAAGGCAAGGATCAGCTTGACGCCGACACGGAGCTGTTGGAACCACTGCATTTTTCTTCTTCCTTCACGAATGCGGGATCGGATGTCCGAGTCAGAACTCCGTCCAGTCGCCAGAGGGCGCGGCGCTCTGCGCCGGAAGGGCCTTGGCCGCCGCAGCAGCCGGCCTGGGCGCAGGCGCCTTCAGGACGGGCACGGTGCGCTTGGGGGGCACGGCTGCGCGGCTCCTGGCCTGCACCTGCGCGAGCACCTCCGCCGCGGCCTCGTCGTTGGCCAGCTTGAACACGCCCACCGCCTCGACCAGGCTGGCGGCCTGCTCCTGCATCGACTGGGCGGCGGCCGAAGCCTCTTCGACCAGCGCCGCGTTCTGCTGCGTCACCTGGTCCATCTGGCTGATGGCCTGGTTGACCTGCTCGATGCCCTGGGTCTGCTCCTGGCTCGCTGCGGTGATCTCGCCCATGATGTCCGTCACGCGCTTGACGCTGTCGACGATCTCTTCCATGGTGCGGCCGGCCTCGGCCACCTGCTTGCTGCCCTCCTCCACCTTGTCCACCGAGTCGCCGATCAAGGCCTTGATCTCCTTGGCCGCGGCCGCCGAGCGCTGGGCCAGGTTGCGCACTTCCGAGGCCACCACCGCGAAGCCCCGGCCCTGCTCGCCGGCACGGGCGGCCTCCACCGCCGCGTTGAGCGCGAGGATGTTGGTCTGGAAGGCGATGCCGTCGATCACGCCGATGATGTCGACGATCTTCTTCGACGAGGCATTGATCGAGCCCATGGTGCCCACCACCTGCGAGACCACGCTGCCGCCCTTGATCGCCACCTCCGAGGCCGACAGCGCCAGCTGGTTGGCCTGGCGCGCGTTGTCGGCGTTCTGCTTGACGGTGGAGGTCAGCTCTTCCATCGAGGCCGCCGTCTGCTGCAGCGAGCTCGCCTGCTCCTCGGTGCGTGAGGACAGGTCGTGGTTGCCCGCGGCAATCTGGCCCGAGGCGGTGGCGATGGTGTCGGTGCCGGCGCGCACCTGGCCCACCACGCGGGCCAGGCTCTCGTTCATGTTCTTGAGCGCATGCATGAGCTGGCCGGCCTCGTCGCGCGACCGCACCTCGATGCGGGCGCTGAGATCGCCGGCGGCCACGGTCTCTGCCACCCGGACGGCCTGGCCCAGCGGCCGGGTGATGCTGCGCCCGATCAGAAAGGAACACAGGCCGCCGACCAGCAGCGTGAGCGTCGCCATCAGCAAGCGCAGGTTGAAGCCGCCGGCGTTCGCCGCGTCGATCGCGTGGCCCATGTCGTCGATGGCCTGGCGCTCCATCGCCAGCAGCGAGAGCACCCGGCTCTCGTAGGCCTTGGCGGCAGGCTCGAACACCTCCTTGAACACCGTTTCGGTTTCCTCCACGTTGCCGCTGGCCTTGGCCTTCTGCACCGTGTCCTTCGCCGCCTGGTACTTGGCGCGCAGCTCGACGATGGACTTGAAGGTCGCCTTCTCCTCCTCGGTCACCAGCAGGGCCTCGACCTTGGCCATGGTCTCGCCGCCCTTCTTCACGCTCTCGGAAATGACGTCGGCGAAGGTGACCGGCAGGGTCGCATCGGTCGTCTTGGCGATCATCGCGGTGCGGGCGATGGCCGAATAGGTCAGCACGTACCAGTCGGAGATCAGCCGCTCCTTGGCCAGCGGACTCTCCATCATCTGGCGGGTGGCCTCGGCGTTCTTGCGGGCCGTGACCAGCGCGACCGTCGAGGCGATGACGGTCAGCGCCAGCACCAGGCCGAAGCCGAGCGCCAGCCGCGTGCCGATGCGGAGGTTGGAAAAAAACTTCATCATGCGAATCCGGTTGGGAGAAAAAAAATCAGCAGAGACCGGGGAAGGCGCCGCTCACGCGGCCAGCCGTTCCACGAGGCCCATCTCCTCGCTCGACATCAGACGGTCGATGTCCACCAGGATCAGCATCCGCTCCTCCAGCGTGCCCAGCCCGATCAGGTAGTCCGTGTCCAAGGCCGCGCCCATCTCCGGTGCCGGCTTGATCTGCTCCGCCGCCAGCGTGATCACGTCCGACACGCTGTCCACCACCATCCCCACCACGCGCCCGCCGATGTTCAGCACGATCACCACCGTGAACTGGTCGTAGGTCGGCGTGCCCAGCGCGAACTTGATGCGCATGTCGATGATGGGAACGATGATCCCGCGCAGGTTCACCACGCCCTTGATGAACTCCGGCGCGTTCGCGATGCGCGTCACCGCGTCGTAGCCGCGCAGCTCCTGCACCTTCTGGATGTCGATGCCGTATTCCTCGTCGCCCAGCGTGAAGGCCAGGAACTCCAGCGGTCGGCCGCCGGATGCGGCGGGGGAAGCGGCGCCAAGGGCGGCCTGCTTGGGGGATGGGATGCTCGTGCTCGACATGGTTTGTCTCTCCAGGAATGGATTCGTCGTCAGTGGGAAAGCGGAGCCAGCGGCGCGGTACCGTCGAGCCTGAAGACGCGCACCGCCTCCACCAGGCTGCCGGCCTGCTCCTGCATGGACTGCGCCGCGGCGGAAGCCTCTTCCACCAGCGCCGCGTTCTGCTGCGTCACCTGGTCCATCTGCGCGATGGCCTGGTTGACCTGCTCGATGCCGGAAGCCTGCTCCCGGCTGGCGGCGGTGATCTCGCCGATGATGTCGGTGACGCGCTTGACGCTCTCGACGATCTCCTCCATGGTCCGGCCGGCCTCGCCCACCAGCGCCGTGCCTGCGTCCACCTTGGTCACGGAGTCGTCGATCAGGCCCTTGATCTCCTTGGCCGCCGCGGCCGAGCGCTGCGCCAGGCTGCGCACTTCGGCCGCCACCACCGCGAAGCCCCGGCCCTGCTCGCCGGCACGCGCGGCTTCCACCGCCGCGTTGAGCGCGAGGATGTTGGTCTGGAAGGCGATGCCGTCGATCACGCCGATGATGTCCACGATGCGCTGCGAGGAGCTGTTGATGGAGCCCATCGTCTCCACCACCTGGCCGACCACGCCGCCGCCCTTCTTCGCGACTTCCGAGGCGGCCAGCGCGAGCTGGTTGGCCTGGTTGGCGTTGTCCGCGTTCTGCTTGACGGTGGAGGTCAGCTCTTCCATCGAGGCCGCCGTCTGCTGCAGCGAGCTGGCCTGCTCCTCGGTGCGCGCGGACAGGTCGTGGTTGCCCGCGGCGATCTGGCCCGAGGCGGTGGCGATGGTGTCGGTGCCGCTGCGCACCTGCCCGACGATCGCGGCGATGCTGTTGCGCATGCCGTCGATGGCATGCAGCAGGCTGGCCTGGTCGCCCCGCCTCAGCTCGATGGCCACGGCCAGGTCGCCCTCGGCGATGCGGCGGGTGATGCCTGCCGCCTGTGCCGGCTCGCCGCCCAGCTGCCGCAGCAGCCCGCGCGATAGCGCCCAGCCGAAAGCGAACAGCAGCCCGGCCAGCGCCAGCGCGTAGACCGAGAACTCCGCGAGGCGGCGCAGGATCGCATCCTCGACCTGGTCCATGTACACGCCCGAGCCGATGATCCAGCCCCAGGGCTTGAAGCCCTTGACGTAGGAGACCTTGGGCACCGGGTCCTTGCTGCCCGGCTTCGGCCACATGTAGGGGACGAAACCCGCATCCTGCGTCTTCACCATGTTCACGAACTCGACGAACAGGCGCTTGCCGTTGGGGTCCTTGTTGTCGGAGAGGTCCTTGTTCTCCAGCGCGGGGTTGATCGGATGCATCAGCATCCTTGGCGTCATGTCGTTGAGCCACAGGTATTCGTTGCCGCTGTAGCGCAGCGCGCGGATCGCCTGCATCGCCTGCTGCTGGGCCTGCGCCTCGGTCAGCTCGCCCTTGGCCGCCAGCGCCTGGTAGTGGACCAGCAGCCCGTGCGCGGCCTCGACCACCTGGCGCACGCCGGCCTGCCGGTCCTCGAGGATCAGCTTGCGCTCGGACACCAGGAAGAGCGCGGTCAGCAGCAGGATGCCGGCAACGGCGCTGCAGGTGAAAAGGCCGAGCTTCTTCGCGATGCTCATCGTGCGCAGATTCGGTAAGTAGGACATGGCGGCTGTCTCCAGATCGGGTGTTCGGTGCGGTGCTCGATCAGTTATCGGCAATTGCGCGCCAGTCTTGAGGCCCGTGTTCGAGAAGAAGCGCGGGTGCGTGGCCTTGCAGCTTGAACACGCTCACCGCCTCGACCAGCCTGCCGGCCTGTTCCTGCATCGATTGCGCCGCGGCGGCGGCTTCTTCCACCAGCGCGGCGTTCTGCTGCGTGACCTGGTCCATCTGCGTGATCGCCTGGTTGATCTGCTCGATGCCCTGGGTCTGCTCGTGACTCGCCGCGCTGATCTCCCCGACGATGTCGGTCACGCGGCGGATGCTGCCCACGATTTCCTCCATGGTCTTGCCGGTCTCGCCCACCAGGGCGGTGCCCGCATCCACCTTGCCGGCGGAGTCGTCGATCAGGGTCTTGATCTCCTTGGCGGCGGCGGCCGAGCGTTGCGCGAGGCTGCGCACCTCGGACGCCACCACGGCGAAGCCCTTGCCCTGCTCACCGGCACGCGCGGCTTCCACCGCCGCGTTGAGCGCGAGGATGTTGGTCTGGAAGGCGATGCCGTCGATCACGCCGATGATGTCGACGATCTTCTTCGAGGAGGCATGGATCGAGGCCATGGTGTCGACCACCTGGCTGACCATGCCGCCCCCTTTCACCGCCACCTCGCAAGCCGACAGCGCCAGCTGGTTGGCCTGGCGCGCGTTGTCGGCGTTCTGCTTGACGGTGGAGGTCAGCTCTTCCATCGAGGCCGCGGTCTGCTGCAGCGAGCTCGCCTGCTCCTCGGTGCGCGAGGACAGGTCCTGGTTGCCCATGGCGATCTGGCCGGAAGCCGTGGCGATGGTCTCGGTGCCCTCGCGCACTTCGCCCACCACGCGCGCCAGGTTGGCATTCATGCCCTGCAGCGCCTGCATCAGCAAGCCGGTCTCGTCGCGGCTCTTCACCACCACCTCGCTGCGCAGGTCGCCGGCGGCCACGGTCTGCGCCACCTGCACCGCCGCGTCGAGCGGGCGCGTGATGCTGCGCGTCAGCCGCCACGCCAGCACCGCGCCGAGCGCCAGCGCGAGCACGGCCAGCCCGATCACGTCGACGCGGCCCGAGCGGTAGAGGGCGTCGATGGAATCGGCCGCCCGATCGATCCGCCCCGCCTGGTGCGTCAGCATGCCGCGGATGCTGGCGTCGTAGGCGTCGAGCATCGGGATCAGCTTCTCGCTGGTGATGCGCGCGGCCTCTTCCTGCCGGCCCTCGGCCTTGAGCTTGAGGATGCCGTTGCGCAGGCCCACGTACTCGCCGCGCTTCTTCCTGATGTCGTCGCTGATCGCCTGTTCCTCGGGCGTGTCCAGCATGTCCTCGAGCTTCTTCTGCGTCTCGGAGATCAGCGCGCTGGTCTTCGCCATGTTCTTCTGCAGGGCGTCCTGCACTTCGGCGTCGTTGCTCTTGACCAGCGCGAAGGTGCGCACGCTGTTGTTGCTGGTGTTCAGCAGCCAGTTCGCGGCCAGGCGCTCCTTCACCAGCGAACGCTGCACCATCTCCTGCGTGGCGGCCCCCACGCTCTGCAGGCGGAACACGCCGATGCCCGCGACGATGGCCAGCAATGCCAGCACCAGCGCGAAGCCCGTGCCCAGGCGGGTGCCGATTTTCCAGTTCCTCATCTCACTCCCCCTCCGCCAGCGCCCGGCCGGCTCGATCGAATCGAATGGAGCTCACATCCCAGGTAGAAAAAATGCCTGAGGGAGCGCTCGTTCAGGCACCGATCTCGTCGATCAGGCCCGTTCCTTCATCACGCCAACCCAGGCGGCCTGCGTGCGGGTGCGTCGGCCTGCGGGTGCAGGCTTGCGGTATCGGCCATGGCGGTCTTCCTTCTGTGGAGTGGGTTCAGGTGAACTTCTGCATGATCCGGACGAGCTTCTGCCCATACTGCGGATCGGTGGCGTAGCCGGCCTTCTGCAGCCCATGCGCGGCCTCGGCGGGGTCGTCGGTGGCCAGCACGTTGGCGTAGCGCGGATTGCGCGTGATGAACTTCGCGTAGTCGGTGAAGGCCTCTTCGTAGGAGCCGTAGGCCCGGAACTTCGCGCGCACCTTCTGCGGCTCGCCGTCGACGTACTCGGTGGTGGTGGTCTCGACCACCGGGCCCTTCCAGCCGCGGTCGGCCTTGATGCCGAACAGGTTGTAGCTCTGGGTGCCGTCGTCGGCGCGGATCTCGCGCTTGCCCCAGCCCGATTCGAGCGCGGCCTGTGCCAGGATCAGCGGCGCAGGCACGCCGCTCGCCTCGCTCGCGGCCTGCGCCGAAGCGCCCATGCGATTGACGAAACCGTCGACCTGGCCCTGAAGCGAGGCGACGGTCGCGGGCGCGGGTCGATCGCCGTTGCTCTGGTAGAGGCTCAGGTCCGCGCCGCGCTGCGGCACCGGCGCCACGGGCGGCATCGTCGGCGCCGAGCCCAGCGGAATGCCCGCCTGCGGCTTCAGCGCGAAGCCGGCCGGCGGCGCCAGCGACAGGCCTTCGGGCTGGCCCTCGCCCTCCGGCGCGGCGGATGCCAGGCTGCGACTCAGCTGCGCGAGCATCGCCTCGGCCAGCCCGACGCCGCGCCCCGAGAGGTTCTGCGTGAGCTGCTGGTCGAACATCGAGAGATAGAGCTTCTCGTTCTGGCTGTCCAGCAGGCCGCTCTGCGGCACCGCCTGGCGCATGCTCTTGAGCACCATGTTCATGAACAGGGCCTCGAACTGGCGCGAGACCTGCTTCAGCCCTTCCTCGGGCGAGCCGCGCACGGTGCGCCGCAGCGCATCCACGCCCTGCACATCCAGGGCGAAGCGCTGGTCGAGGGCAGCGCTGCGGTCGGTGCTCGTCACCATGCCCGCGGCCTCAGATGACTTCGAGTTCGGCGCGCAGGGCGCCGGCACTCTTCATGGCCTGCAGGATGGAGACCAGGTCCTGCGGATTGGCGCCCAGGCTGTTGAGGCCCTTGATCACGTCCGCCAGCGAGGCGCCGCCGCGCACCATCTGCAGCGCGCCGCCGCCCTGCGTCACCGAGACCTGCGAGGTCTGGGCGACGACCGTGGAGCCGCCGGAGAGCGGGCCCGGCTGGCTGATCACCGGCTCGGTGTTGATCACCACCGAGAGGTTGCCGTGCGCCACCGCGCAGTCGTTGACGCGCACCGCCTGGTTCATCACCACGGAGCCGGTGCGCGCATTGATCACCACGCGCGCCACCGCCTGCATAGGAGTCACCTCGATGTTCTCGAGCCGCGCCAGGAAGCCCACGCGCTCCTGCGTCTCCGGCGCGCGCACGCGGATCATCCGCGCATCGGCCGCATCGGCGGTGCCGGGGCCGAGCTGGCGGTTGATGGCCTCGGCCACGCGTTGCGCGGTGCCGAAGTCGGAACGGTTGAGCTCCAGCGAGAACGTGCCTTCGCCGCCCACCGGCGCCTCCACCGTGCGCTCCACCAGCGCACCGGCCGGGATGCGGCCCGAGCTCAGCTGGTTGATCTGCACCTTGCTGCCGTTGGCCGAGGCGCCCGCGCCGCCGACCACCATGTTGCCCTGCGCGATCGCGTAGGTCGCGCCGTCGACCCCCTTGAGCGGCGTCATCAGCAGGGTGCCGCCGCGCAGGCTCTTGGCATTGCCCATGGACGAGACGGTGACATCGATGGTCTGGCCGGGCCGCGCGAAGGACGGCAGCGTGGCCGTGACCATCACGGCTGCCACGTTCTTGAGCTGCATGTTCACGCCGGCCGGGATGGTGATGCCCAGCTGCTGCAGCATGTTGTTCAGGCTCTGCGTGGTGAAGGGCGTCTGCATGGTCTGGTCGCCGGTGCCGTCCAGGCCCACCATCAGGCCGTAGCCGATCAGGGGGTTGTCGCGCACGCCCTGGATGCTGGCCAGTTCCTTGATGCGCTCGGCGTGGGCGGGAAACGTCAACACACAAAGCGCTGCAATCCCAGTCATCAAATATCGCGACAAACTCATAAGCAAACGCTCTCTTTCAGAGCGGCACCGGAACGGGCCGCGTTCGGGGGACACCGCGGAACCGGCTTTGCCGGGCCGCTGGTGTCGCCCCCGGTGAGGGCTGAGGGCCGCGGCTCCAAGCCTGCCCGCGCAGGCTTGGACGGCCCGAAGAGCCAAGGCCTCTGCGCCGCGGCACGTTGGGCGGCTACACGAAGTGAGCCAACCTGGGGGAGAGCCATCAGAAAGGCATCACGTTGAGAAAGAAGCGCTGCATCCAGCCCATGTGCTGCGCCTCGTCGATGTAGCCCTTGGCCGTGTACTCGATGCGTGCATCGGCCACCAGCGTGGAGGGCACGGTGTTGCTGCCGGACACGGTGCGCGGGTTGACCACGCCCGAAAAGCGGATGAACTCGGTGCCCTGGTTGATGCCCATCTGCTTTTCGCCGGACACCAGCAGGTTGCCGTTGGGCATCACGTCCACCACGGTGACGGTGATGACGCCGTTGAAGGTGTTGTTGGCGTTGGCCCCGCCCTTGGCGTTGAGGATGTTGTTGCCCGACAGCTTGGCGTCCTGGTCGTCCAGCAGCCCGCCCAGCAGCTTGGGAATCGTCGGAAAGGCGGCCGTGAGGCTGCCCGAGCGGCTCGCGCTGGCGCCCGAGTTCTTGCTCGCATTGACCTTCTCGCTGATGACGATGGTCAGGATGTCTCCGATGTTGCGCGGCCGCCGGTCCTCGAACAGCGCATTGCCGCCCGGCCCGTCGCGGAAGATCGCACCGGTGGCACGCGGCGCCGGCAGCGGCGCATAGGCATTGGCGCGCGCGGTCATCGGCTGGTGCACCAGCGGCTCGCGCGGGATCTGCGCGCAGCCGGCGGCGAGCAGGGCCGCCAGCGCGCCGGTAACAAAACGACGAAGGCGTGCGCGGTCCATCACAGCTGGGCCAGGCGCTGCAGCATCTGGTCGGAGGTCTGCACGGCCTTGCTGTTGATCTCGTAGGCGCGCTGTGTCGCGATCATGTTGACCAGCTCTTCCACCACGTTGACGTTCGAGGCCTCCACGTAGCCCTGGCTCAGGATGCCCGCGCCTTCGAGGCCCGGGTTGAGCTGGTTGGGCGCGCCGGAGGAGTCGGTCTCGGCGTAGAGGTTCTCGCCCACGCTCTGCAAGCCGGCGGGGTTGAGGAAGGTCGCCAGCTGAAGCTGCCCGACCTGCACGGTCGCGGTGCTGCCGGCCTGCGTGACCGAGACCATGCCGTCGCGGCCGATCGTCATGCTGGTGGCGTTCTGGGGGATGGTGATGGCCGGCTGCACCGGAAAGCCGCTGGCGGTCACCAGCTGGCCGTCCTTGTCGGTCTGGAAGGAGCCGTCGCGTGTGTACGAGGTGGTGCCGTCGGGCATCAGCACCTGGAAGAAGCCGGCGCCGTTGATCGCCACGTCCTTCGGGTTGTCGGTCTTGGTCATGTTGCCCTGCGCATGGATGCGCTCGGTGGCCACCACGTGCACGCCGGTGCCGACCTGCAGGCCCGAGGGCAGGCGCGTCTGGTCGGAGGTCTGGCCGCCGACCTGGCGCAGGTTCTGGTACATCAGGTCCTCGAACACCGCGCGGCTGCGCTTGAAGCCGGTGGTGCCGACGTTGGCCAGGTTGTTGGAGACCACGTCCAGCTGGGTCTGCTGGGCATCGAGGCCGGTCTTGGCGATATAGAGCGAGCGCATCATGGCGGAGGAGTCCTTGTGTCTGTCGAATGGGGGATCAGCCGTAGGCCAGCAGCTTGTTGGCCGATTGCGCGTTCTCGTTGGCGGTCTGCATCGACTTCATCTGCATCTCGAAGCTGCGCGCCTGCGCGATCATCGAAACCATGGCCTCGACCGGGTTGACGTTGCTGCCTTCGACCACGCCGCTCGCGACCGTGACGGCCGCATCGGCCTCGGCCGGCGGCAGGCCGTCGCGCATGCGGAACAGGCCGTCGTCGCCACGCACCAGGTCGGTGGTTGGCGGGTTGACCAGCTTGAGCCGGCCGACCTCGGCCACGCCCACCAGCGGATCGCCGGCGCCACGCGCCGTGATGGCGCCGTTGGAGGCGATCTGCACCTTGGCGCCGGGCGGCAGCACCAGTGCGCCGCCCTCGCCTACCACCGGGCGCGCGCCCATGGTCAGCAGCTGGCCGTCGGCGCCGACCTGCAGGTTGCCCACGCGGGTGTAGGCCTCGCCGCCGTCGGACGTCTGCACCACCAGCCAGCCGTCGCCGTGCACCGCGACGTCGAGGTCGCGGCCGGTCTGCGTCAGCGGGCCGGGGCTGAAGTCGGCGCCCGGCGTGGTGGCGACCACGAAGGCGCGGGTGGACGGCTCGTCGCCTCCCACCACCGGCACCGCGCGGAAGCTGTTGACCTGCGCGCGAAAGCCCGGCGTCGAGACGTTCGCCATGTTGTTGGCGACCGAGGCCTGCTGTTCCATGGCCTGCTTGGCGCCGCTCATGGCGACATAGAGCATGCGGTCCACTGGGTGCTACTCCTCGTGCCGCTCAGCGGATGTTGATCAGCGTCTGGACCACCTGGTCCTGCGTCTTCACCGTCTGCGCATTGGCCTGGTAGCTGCGCTGGGCGACGATCAGGTTCACCAGCTCGGAGGTGAGGTCCACGTTGGACGACTCCAGCGCGCCCGATTCGAGCGAGCCCTGCTTGGTGCCTTCGCCCGGTGTGCCGGTGAGTGCCGGGCCCGAGGCCTGGGTCTCGCCCCAGACGTTGCCGCCCTTGGGCTCCAGGCCGTTCGGGTTGGCAAAGCTGGACAGCACCACCTGCCCCATCAGCTTGGTCTGCTCGTTGGAGAACTTGCCGGTGATGGTGCCGTCGGGGTTGATCGAGAAGGAGGTGAGCGTGCCGGAGGTGTAGCCGTCCTGCGACAGCTTGTTCATGCCGTTGGCGTTGCCGAACTGCGTGGTGCCCGAAAGGTCGACCGCCATGTTCACCGCGGCGGAGCCGTTGGCGAAGTTCAGGCCGGCGATGTTGAAGGTGCCACCGGCGGGCGTGGTCAGGTTGCCGTTGTTGTCGAAGCCGAGGCTGGTGATGGCGCCGGCGCCGATCGCCGCGCCGTCGGCCTGGGCGTAAGCGTCCCACGCGTTGGCCCCGGTCTTCACGAAATAGGCGGTGAGCTCGTGCGGGTTGCCCAGCGAGTCGTACACCGGGCCGATCGAGTTGGAGTAGTTGAAGGTGGCGGAGTCGGTGGCGTCGAAGGGCGTCTTGCTCGGTACGGGCAGGCGCGAGTCGAGGTTGAACTCGGCCTCCACGCTGGTGGTGGCGTTGGGGTTCATCGAGCTGGTCTGCACCTGCAGCGTGGTGGGCGTGCCGCCGGAGAGGCCGCCCGCCGCCGTCACGCCGTAGCCGGTGAGGCGCAGGCCCTGGCTGTTGACGATGTAGCCGTCCTTGTCGCGGGTGAACTGCCCGTTGCGCGAGTAGGCCACCTCGCCGCTGGGGCTGGAGAGGCGGAAGAAGCCGTCGCCGTTCTGGATCGCCACGTCGAGCGGGCGGCTGCTGGTCTGCGTGACGCCCTGCGTGAAGTTCTGCACCACGCCCGAGACCGAGGCACCCAGGCCGATGCGCGAGCCGGCATAGATGTCCTGGAAGGTGGCGGCCGCCGACTTGTAGCCCACCGTGCCCGAGTTCGCGATGTTGTTGCCGATGACGTCGAGGTTGGCAGCGGCCACGTTCAGGCCGCTGATGCCCTGGGAGAAACTCATGATCGATCCTTGTTGCGATGCGTGGGTGATGCGGCCCCTGCGTCGAAGCGGGAGGCCCGGGGAGAAGCGTTCAGAGGTACATCCGCACGTCGTCGAGGCTGATGCTGCGGCCGTTGGCCAGCTCCAGCGTGACGCCGTGGGTGCCCTGCTTGACGGCGGCCACCTGCGCGAAGGTGAGCGCTGTGGCCTGGACGGCGCTGCCGTCGTTACTGGCGGCCACGGTGAAGCTGTAGCTGCCGGCAGGCACCGCCGAGCCGTCGTCGGCCTTGCCGTCCCAGCTGACGGCGTTGACGCCCTCGGCCAGGGAGCCCAGCTCGAGGGTGCGCACGGTGTGCCCCGCGGCGTCGACGATCTTGACCTGCACGTCGCCGGCCGTGCCGGGCAGCTGCACGGCGAAGGGCACCGCCGCCGGCGCCTCGCCGTCTTTCGGCGCGGTGGTGGCGAGCTGGTTGCCGGGCGACAGCACGTTGTAGCCGATCAGCGAGGCGGCCTGCAGCACCTGGTTGCTGCCGGTCTGGCTGACCAGGCCGGACAGCGTGCTGTTGAGCTTCTCGATGCCGCTGACGGTGCTCATCTGCGCGAGCTGCGAGGTGAGCTCGGCGTTCTGCATCGGGTTGAGCGGGTCCTGGTTGTTGAGCTGCGTCACCAGCAGCTTGAGGAAGCGCTGCTCGTTGTCGGAACCGCCGACGCCGCTGGTGGTGCTGCTGCCTGAGCTCGTGCTCGTGCCGGTGAGGGAAGAAAGGGCGTCGTTGATGGCCATGGCGGGGGGATTGCTTGTTGTGGGGATCACTGGCCGACGGAGAGCGTCTTGACCATCAGCGTCTTGGCGGTGTTGAGCACTTCCACGTTGGCCTGGTAGCTGCGCGAGGCGGAGATCATGTTGGTCATCTCCTCGACCACGTTCACGTTGGGCATGCTCACGTAGCCTTGCGCGTTGGCGTGCGGGCTCTTGGGGTCGTAGACCATCCTGGCGGGCGAGCCGTCCTCGACCACGCCGGCGACTCTCACGCCGCCGATGTCCTGCCGGCCCGAGGCCGCGACCTCGAACATGACCTGCTTGGCGCGGTAGGGCTGGCCGTCGGGCCCGGCCACGCTCTCGGCGTTGGCGAGGTTGCTCGCGGTCACGTTCATGCGCTGCGACTGCGCGGCCATCGCCGAGCCGGCGATGTCGAAGATGTTCATGGAAGCGCCGGACAAGGGCATCGTCGGCTCCTTATTGCTGCGCCGCCGCCAGCAGCGACTTGATCTTGGCGCTCATGACCGTGAGGTTGGCTTCGTAGCGCAGCGCGTTGTCGGCGAAGGCGATGCGCTCGGCATCCATCTCGACGGTGTTGCCGTCGATGCTGGACTGCGCCGGCATGCGGTAGAGCAGATCGGCATCGGGCATCGCCGAGGCTTCGCCCTGCAGGTGGCGCGCCGAGGTGGTGGCCATGCTCATCGAGGCGCCGCCGCGGCCCTGCGCCACGGCTTGCGTGAGCCGGCTCGCGAAGTCGAAGTCGCGCGCCTTGTAGTTGGGCGTGTCGGCGTGGGCGATGTTGGCGGCCAGCACTTCCTGGCGCTGGGCCCGGAGATTCAGGGCTTCGCGGCTGAATCGAAGCGCGGCATCCAGCTTGTCGATCATGAGGGCTCCATCGGTTGGCGTCGCGGCCCGGGGAAGGCGTGGCGACAGATGGAAAGCGAGTCTATGCACGGCCCGCTTCGGCAATGGGCCGAACAAAGGGGCATTTGGCGTGCACTTCGCACCTTGGTGCAGCGCGCCGGCTTCCTAGAATTCCGTGGGCCGATACACCGATGATGGACACGACCCGCTCTTCCCTTCGCTTTCTCCCGATCGTGCTGGCCGCGACCCTGGGCGCCGCGGCCTGTCTGGCCGAGCCGGCCGGCGGCGGCGATGCGCGCGGCGTGGTCGAGCAGTTCCTGAAGACACAGACCGCCGGGCTGCCGGGCCAGGCCCGCATCCGGGTGACGCTGCCGTCTTCGGCGCTGCCGGACTGCGAAGCGCTCGAAGCCTTCTTGCCGAACGGCGCCTCGGCCTGGGGCCGGGTCTCCGTCGGCCTGCGCTGCCCGGGCGAGCGGCCCTGGACGCGCTACGTGCAGGCCCACGTCGCGCTCGAAGGCCGCTACCTGGTGGCGGCCCGTGCCATCGAGGCCGGCAGGCCCCTGGGCGCCGGCGACGTGGCGGCGCGCACGGGCGACCTGACGGCACTGCCGAAGTCGGTGCTGGTCGACCCGGCCGAGCTCAAGGGCATGGTGGCCGCCAACCGCCTCGCCCCCGGCGCGCCGCTGCGGCGCGAGCAGCTGCGCGGCACGGTCGTGATCCAGCAGGGCCAGACCGTGCAGGTGGTCGCCGGCGGGCCGGGCTTCAGCGTCAGCACCGAGGCACGCGCCCTGAACCGCGCCGAGATCGGCGCCACCGTGCAGGCCAAGACCCGCGACGGCCGGCTGGTCAGCGGGGTGGCCGACGAGGAAGGCCAGATCCGGCTGGCGCAGTAGCATGCGACCCTAAAGTTCGGGCGTGGACTGCCGATAAAGCGATCAGCCCTTTGAGGAACCATCTTGAAAATCGACCCACCCGCCTCCTCGGCCACACCCCTCTCCCGCGCCGGCAAGAGCGCCAAGGCCCAGCCCGCCGCAGGCGCCGGCGCCACCGAACAGGCCAAGGACGCGGTGCAGCTGTCCTCGGCCCAGGTGCATTCGCTGCCCAGCGGCCCGAACGCCGACTTCGATGCGGCGCGCGTCGCCGCGATCCGGGAGGACATCCGCGCCGGCCGCTACGAGGTCCATCCCGAGCGCATCGCCAGCGGCCTGCTCAAGAGCGTGCACGAGCTCCTCGGCGGCAAGGACGAGCGCTGAAAAAAAAGATGAGCGCGATGCTGCTGCCCCACCTGCTGGCCGAGAAGGCCTGCGTGGAAGAATTCCTCGGCCTGCTGGCGCGGGAGGAACAAGCCATGCACGACGGCCTGTTCGCTGACCTGGCGCCTCTGACCGCGCACAAGGCCGCCCTCCTCGACCGCATGACCGCGCTGGACCGCGCCCGCGAAGCGGCCCAGGTCGCCATGGGCTTCGAACCCGGCCGCACAGGTGCCGATGCCGCAGCCGCGGCCGCCGGTGCCACCGCGCAGGAAGCGTGGGCTGCGCTGCTGCAACTGGCCGACAGCGCCAAGACGGGCAACCGCCGCAACGGCGCCATGGTCCACGGCCATCTCGACTTCACGCGAAACGCGCTGCATTACCTGCAGGCGGCGGCCCCGCTCTTCTATGGGCCGGACGGAATCCGCAAGGCGGTGAGCGGGACGGGCACGCGGCTGGCGCTGGGGTAGACGAAGGCGCAAGCATCGCGCGCAACGCGCGGCCTAGGTCGCCGCCAGTTCGCCTTCCTCGACCGGCTCGCGCGGCAGCTCGTACAGAAAGAAAGGCGGCACGTCGGGCCGGCTACGCTGCAGCAGGGGTTTGGCGACGTTGTAGACCGGCACGCCGTTCATGGTGCGCGCTTCCAGGGTACCGCGGTGCGCATGGCCGTGGAACACCGCATCCATCGCATAGCGCAACAGCGGCTCCTCCAGCCGGCTGCTGCCGAGGAAGGGGAAGATCTCCACCGGCTCGCCTTGCACGGTGCCGACGATGGGCGCGTAGTGCAGCAGCGCGATGCGGCGCCGGGTGCGCAGCTTGGCCAGCGCCGACTCCAGCTTCATCGCCTCGTTCAGCGCCTCCTGCACGAACAGCTTGATCGCCGGCTCGCCCCAGGCGCCCAGCGACCCGCGTCCGAAGCCGCCGGCGAAGCCCTTCACGCCGGCGATGCCCACGCCGTGGATCTCGCAGGCGGAGCCATCGAGCACATGAACGCCGGCGTGCGTCAGCGCCTCGGTCACCACTTCGGGCGTGCCGGACTCGTAGTCGTGGTTGCCCAGCACGGCGACGACGGGGATGTTGATGGCGCCCAGTTCCTCGACCAGGATCCTCGCCTCCTCGCGCGTGCCGTAGTCGGTCAGGTCGCCGCACAGCAGCAGCGCATCGGCCGCGTCGGCGGCCTGGGCGAAGAAGTTGCGCAGCGTGCCGGCGGAGTCCTTCTGGACATGGATGTCGCCGACCGCGGCGAACCGGATGTGGGAGGATGACTTCGGATTGGGCATGGCGATTCGAGGGAGGGGGAGCGCCAGAATGGGCGCCTTCGCCATTCGGCGTCATCGGCCTCATCCCGCAGCGACTGTAGGCGCTTGCCGACGGGCATGGGGCCGATTGCCTTGTGCTGACGCCTGTCGGCTGCTTCTACCTTGCACGCATGGCACCCTTCACCGTTCGTGCTGCGTCGCTGGGAGAAGAGGTCGAACCCCGCGTGGCCGACTTCTACCGCCAGGCCCTGCACGCCCTGAACGATGCGGGCATCCCCTTCCTGGTGGGCGGAAGCTTCGCCCATGCTTGCTACACCGGCATTCGCCGCTCGACGAAGGACCTGGACCTGTTCATCCGCCGCCAGGACTATGAGCGGATCGCGCTGTTGATGCAGCAGCACGGCTGGCGCGCGGCATTGAGCCATCCGCACTGGCTGGCCAAGGTGTACGAGGGGCCGGAGTTCATCGACCTGATCTTCAACTCCGGCAACGGCCTGATGCCCGTGGACGAGCGCTGGTTCCAGGGCAACTGCCGCGCCGAGGTCCTCGGCGTGCCGGTGCGCGTCGTCAACGTGGAGGACAGCCTGCTGTCGAAGGCCTTCATCATGGAGCGCGAACGCTACGATGGCGGCGACATCGCTCACGTGCTGCAGGCCTGCGCAGAGCAGCTGGACTGGTCCGGCCTGCTGGAGCGCTTCGGGCCGCACTGGCGGGTCCTGCTGGCCCACCTGACCCTGTTCGGCTATATCTATCCGGGCGAGCGTCATCGCATCCCCGGCTGGGTGCTTGCCGACTTGTTGCAGCGCCTGGGCGATGAAATGCGCGAGCCGGCGGCGTCGAACGAGAACGTGTGCGCGGGCACCCTGCTGTCGCGCGAGCAGTACCTGCACGACATCGAGCAACTGGGCTACGTGGACGGGCGCCTCACCCCCGCGAGCACCATGACGGCCCAGGACGTGGCGGCCTGGACCGGCGACATCCAGGCCAGGAAGTCAGAAGCCCGTGCGCCGGAACCCCCGGCGGCCACGGACGCATTGCGCCAGGCGCCGATCATTGGCCCCTTGCCTTGACGTGGTCGAGCCAGTCGTCGATCTCGATCCTGCTGAAGATGAAGATCAGCGCGACGGACGCCGTGTTGAAAACGGCCAGTCCCATGTTGCCGTCGCCCACCAGGTAGGCGGCCGCGGGCGCGGCGCCGGCGCAGACCACGGTGGCCGCCGTCATGCCGGTGTAGTGCATGGCGCACACGGCCATCCCCATCACTGCAGCCGCGAAGAATTGGTGCGCCAGCTCCGTGAGGTTGAAGGCCAGCCACAGTGCCGTCGCTGCCGCGCCGATGGCGATCGCGACCGAGGCGGCCACGACGAGCAGGTCGAAATCCATGCTGGCACGCATGTTCATGGCGAACATGCCGAGGTAGTGCATCACGCACACGCCGAGGCCCGCGAGCAGGCTGCCGGCCAGCCAGCCGCCGCGGGTGAAGCGCTTGCCGCCGGCCAGGTAGAGGGCGATGCCCGAGATCAGGATCGCTGCGACCAGCGACAGGGCCGTCAGCGGCACGTCGTAGGCGATCGGCACGGGCAGCCTGTACGCGGCCATGCCGATGAAGTGCATGGACCAGATGCCGATGCCGCCCAGCGCCACTGCGCCGCAGGCCAGCATGGACAGGTCGAGCGTGCCGTCCCTGCGCACCAGCTTATGAGCGCACAGCAGCGCCAGCAGCGAGCCGAAGAAGGAGATCACGAACGACAGCGCGACGATTCCAGGTTCATAGCGCGGGGACAGCAATTGGCCGACGACGGGGTCCATGGCGTTCCTTCTTGCTTTTTTTGCGCGGGGGTGACACCGGATGCCACTTCCGGATTCGCGGGCTCGCCGCGTGATCCTTCTCCATCGTACGGTTCAGGCCGGAACGCGCCGCTGCCGCGCAGCCAGCTCGCGCGGGGAACCGTGCATTTGTTGGCCTTCCGCCGGCCGGCGTGTGTGGCGATTCCGCGCCCTGGCCGGATCGGGAAACAGCGCAGCGCGCCGCTACACCGCCGACATCGAACCCGAATCCGGAGCGCTCGCCGCCGCCTGCGCATCGGGTGCGGCGGTCACGATGGACCGCAGTGGCGGCTGCGGCTGTGACTTCATGAGCGCCTCCAGGTCCGGGCGCGGGCGGCAAAGCTCGGTGCTGGACGCGAACGCGCGCTCCATCGCGTGCGCGGCCCCGAGGACCTGGTGGTCCGACCTGAAGCCCCCGACGATCTGCAGGCCGAAAGGCATGCCCGCGTGATCGAGGCCGCAGGGCAGCGAGAGCGAGGGATGCGTCACCAGCGTGACCACGTAGGTCAACGCCAGCCAGCGGTAGTAGTTCTCCTGCTTTTCGCCGTTGATGGTGTCCGCGTACGGCTGCGTCCACGGGAAGGGCGAGACGGGCGTGGTCGGCGACAGGATCAGGTCGACGTCGGCGAAGACATCCTGGAACTTGCGGATCAGGCGGGTCTGCTCGGCCTGGGCCCAGGCGCTGTCGAGCAGGCTCATGCGCGCGCCCAGCTCGTAGTTGGCGCGCGAGTTGGGGCCCAGGCTGTTCGGGTCTTTCTCGTACGCGGCCTGCATGCCCGCGACGAAGGCCTCGGCGCGCAGCACGTCGAAGCACCGGTGAACGTCGCCGAGGTCGAGCTTGATCTCGTCGCAGCGCCGGAAGAGGTGCCGCATGCGCTCGATCTTGCGGCGGAAGGTGGCGCGGATGTTCTCGTCCACGGCGCAGGCGCCGAAGTCTTCCGTCCAGGCCACGCGCAGTCGGCTCAGGTCGACCTCGGCCGGCTTGCGGAAGGACAGCGCGTCCAGCGGATAGCTCAGCGGATCTCCGGCGTGCATGCCCGCCGATGCGGCCATCTGCAGGCAGGCATCCTCGACGGTGCGGCCCATCGGACCGACCACCGAGATCGAGGTCCAGCCCAGCAGCTTGCGCACGCTGGGAACGACGCCGGGCGACGGCCTGAAGCCCACCACGCCGCACTTGGCGGCGGGGATGCGAAGCGATCCGCCGGTGTCGGAGCCGGTGCAGACCGGCAGCATGTCGCAGGCCAGCGCGGCCGCGGAGCCCCCGGAGGAGCCGCCGGCATTGAGGTTCGGATCGAAGGGGTTGCCGGTCGCGCCCCACACCTCGTTGCGCGAGTTGGCCCCCGCGCCCATCTCGGGGACGTTGGTCTTGCCGGTGACGATGGCGCCGGCGCGGCGCAGGCGCGCCACCAGCTCGATGTCCTCGGCCGGCACGTGGTTGCGGAACAGGGGCGAGCCCCAGGTGGTGAGCAGGCCCTGCGTCGGCTCCAGATCCTTCACGCCCAGGGGCAAGCCGTGGAGCAGCCCGAGCGGGTCCCCGGCCATCACGGCGTCCTCCGCGGCGCGCGCCTCGGCACGCGCGCGCTCGAAGCACGTGGCGGTGACTGCGTTCACGAAGGGGTTCACCCGTTCGATGCGGGCGATGCAGGCTTCCAGCAGTTCCACCGGCGACAGCGCCTTGGTGCCGATGAGGCGGCGCAGCTCGACCGCGGAGGTCTCGACGAGTTCGCCGGCAGCGGCGCGATGCGCGGACAGGGCCATGTTCAATCTGCGGTGATGTTGGAACGGATCGCCACCGCACGCATCAGCGGCAGCTCCTTGTTGATCAGATCGCTGGCCGCGGCGGCATTGCTGTAGGCCGGCTCCAGTCCCGCCGCCACCAGTTTCGAGCGCGTGTCCGGATCGGCGATGGCCGTGGCCAGTGCCTTCTCGAGCCGCGCCTTGACGGCGGGCGGCAGGCCCTTGGGGCCGGCGACGATCAGCCAGGTGTCCATGTCGATGCCGGGATAGCCGCTCTCGGCCATGGCGGGCACGTTGGGCAGCAGCGCCGAGCGCTTGGCGGTGGTCACCACGATCGCCTTCACCTTGCCGCCGGCGAGCTGCGGAATGGCCGCGGTCACCGTGTCGACACTGAACGGAATCTGCCCGCCGATGAGATCGGTCATGGCCGGCGCGCTGCCCTTGTAGGGGACGTGCGTCATCTTCAGTCCGGCGGCGTTCAGCAGGGTCTCGCCGGCGAACTGCGCGGTGGTGCCGCTGCCGAAGGAGCCGTAGGCGTACTTGCCCGGAGAGGCCTTCACGTAGTCGACGAACTGCTTGAAGGTCTGGACCGGGACGTCCTTGTTCGCGAGCAGGATGAGCGGGGTCCGGCCCGCGATCCCGATCGGATCGAAGCCCTTGACGGGGTCGTAGGGCAGGTTGCTGCGGATGGCCGGGTTGACCGTGAAGGTGGTGCCCGAGCTCACCAGCAGCGTGTAGCCGTCCGGCGCGGCCTTGGCGACGTAGGTCGCGCCGATGATCGTCGCTGCGCCGGCACGGTTGTCGATCACCACCGGCTGGCCCAGCTCCTTGCCCAGGCGGGCGCCGATGACGCGCCCCAGCACGTCCGTCGCGCCGCCCGGCGGGTAGGGGATGACCAGGGTGACGGGCCGCGACGGATAGTCGCCCTCGGCGGCGATGGCTTGCGCGCCGATCAGGCCGGCGCAGGACGCCAGCGCAAGGCCGGCCAGGGCTGAAAGGATCTTCATCGGGCTTTTGCAGGTAAGAGGTGGAAGGAAGCGCCGCACGCCGGCGGCCACTCGATCGTAGGAGTGGCACACGATTGCTACAAGCGCGATGTTTAGAATCTTTCATTGCCGAAATCGCAACTCAGACCCATGGCCGGCCATTTGCTGCAGGAGACCGCCGTGCGCTACTTCCTCGAAGTCGTGCGGACCGGCTCGATCAAGGAAGCCGCCCTGAAGCTGAACGTGGCGCCGTCGGCGGTCAGCCGCCAGGTGGCGCGCCTCGAGCGCGAGATGAACAGCCTGCTGTTCGAGCGCCATGCAAGGGGCATGGTGCCCAATGCCGCCGGGGAACTGCTTGCGGCGCACGCGAAGCGGATGCAGCAGGACAACGAACGGGTGCTGAACGACATCTCCGCCCTGCGGGGCCTGCGCAGCGGCTTCGTGCGCGTGGTCAGCGCCGAGGGCTTCGCTTTCGACTTCATCCCCACGCTCATCGCCCGCTTCCGCGAGAAGTACGACGGCATCCGCTTCCACCTCGAGGTCTGCGGCCGCAGCGACATCCCGCGTCGCATCCGCGATGGCGAGGCGGACGTGGGGGTGACGCTGAGCTCGGTGCCCGAGCCCGGCATCCAGCTGGAGCTGCGCCATCCCAGCCCCATCCTGGCCGTCATGTCCCGCGAGCACCCGCTGGCCCGGCAGCGCCAGCTGTCCCTCAGCCAAGTCACCGCGTATCCGCTGGCGCTGCCGCTGCCCAACAGCTCGGTCCGGCAATTGCTCGACATCAGCTGCAGCCGGCAAGGCTTGCAGTACCGGACCGCCATGACGAGCAACCACGCCGACGCGCTGGTGAGCTTCGCGGCCGCGGCGCGCGACTGCATCGCCTTCTACGGCGAGCTGTCCGTGCGGACACGGCTTCTTGCCAAGACGGTGGTGGCGGTTCCGCTGCGCGATCGGGAAATGAACGAACGCTATCTGGAGGTCGAGACGCTCGCCGGCCGGGCCCTGTCGGACGCCGCCAAGGGCTTCGTGCATTTCCTGACCGAGGCGATCGAGGCGGCATGAGCAGGCTGCCGACGATTGCCGCTGCCGCAATCGAGAAATCGAATAATTGCGCGGCTGGCACGCGCGGCCGTCGCGGTGCAGACGCGACAATAACGGCCGCCCGCCGGCCCTTCGCCCCCACACTTCGATGACCCCTCCTCCCTGCATCCTCCCGATTCCTGAACCCGGCGGCCTCGCGTCGCCCGTGCGTCTCGCGCGCCAGGCCTTGGCCGCGCCCTGGGCGTGAGCGGATCGATGGCGCACACGCCCAAGGAGGTGGTGGTCCTCGGCGCGGGCATCGTCGGCGTCAGCACGGCGCTCGCGCTGCAGCTGCGCGGCCATGCCGTCACGCTCGTCGACCGGAAGATGCCGGGGCTCGAAACCTCCTACGGAAACGCCGGCATCATCCAGCGCGAGGCGGTGCGGCCTTACGCGTTCCCGCGCGACATCGGGACCCTGCTGTGCGTCGCCACCGGCCGCAGCAACGACGCCCACTACCACATGGAAGCCCTGTGGCGACTCGGACCCCGCTTGTTCTCGTATTGGCGCTCGTCCGCGCCTGCGAGCTACGCCGCGATCGTTCCGGCCTACAGCCGGCTGATCGAGCAATGCATCGACGAGCACGCGTTCTGGATCGAGCAGGCCGGCGCCGGCGAGCTGGTGCGCAGGGAGGGATGGCGGCAGATCTATCGCTCGCGCCGGGCCTTCGATGCGGCTGCGAGCGAAGCGACGGACGTGGCGAGCGCGCACGGCCTGGGCTGCTCCGTGCTCGGCGGCGACGCGCTTGCGTCGGCGGAGCCCGCGCTGCAGCGCACGCTCGCGGGGGCCATCCACTGGACCGATCCGTGGAGCGTGCGCGATCCGGGCGAGCTGGTCGCGCGCTACGCCCGGCTCTTCGTCCGGCGCGGCGGCCGCTTCGCGTTGGGCGATGCGATGACGCTGCGGCCCGTTGGCGCCGGCTGGTCCGTCGATGCAGAGGGCGGCCCGGTCCAGGCGGAAGACGCAGTCGTCGCGCTGGGGCCCTGGGCCGATGCGCTGCTGCGCACCCTCGAGTACCGGCTGCCCTTGTTCATCAAGCGGGGCTACCACCGCCACTACGAAGGGGACGCCGGGCTCCGGCTGCCGATGCTGGACGTCGAACGCGGCGTGATGCTGGCGCCGATGTCGCGCGGCCTGCGGCTCACCACCGGCGCCGAGTTCGCGCGCCAGGATGCGGCGGCCACCCCGGTCCAGCTCGGCCGCGCCGAACAGTCGACGCGCGAGCTCGTGCCGCTGGGCAAGCCGGTCGAGGCCGCGCCGTGGCTGGGCTCGCGGCCCTGCACCGTCGACATGAAGCCGGTGCTCGGCGCCGCGCCGCGCCATAAGGGCTTGTGGTTCAACTTCGGCCATGCGCACCAGGGCTTCACGCTGGGGCCCGTCACCGGCCGGCTCGTTGCCGAGCTCATCAGCGGCGAGCCTCCGTTCATCGATCCGGCGCCTTATCTCGCGCGCCGGTTCGGTTGAGGGCGCGTCGGAGAGCTCGTGTGGAGAACAAGAGCATGCTGAAGAACGTCATCGCCTTTGCCGTGCTGGGCATGTGCCTGGTGGGCCTGGAGAACTACCGGTGCGTGCATCTGCAAAGCCTGCGCACCGCCGAGCAGGCGCAGTTGCTGGGCCAGCTCGAGTCCTTGAACCGCCCCGCCGTGTCTCAGCTGATCGAGGATTGGCGCCTGACCTATCCCGAGCCCGACGAGGACCGGCTCGACGAGTTGCGTGACCTGGCCGCACAACTGAGCGCCGATCCGGACGCGCTCGAGGTGCGTCAGCCTGACGAATCGTCAGACCAGAAAACGAGACAGATTTCACGCAGCCTATAAGAAACGCTCCGTTACTATCCCCGCGCTCAGGCGGCGGTCAGTCCGACCGCGGCCGGCACAACGAAAAACAACGGAACTGAACGATGAGGTCTTGGAGCGTGTTCGCCGGAATGGCGATGTTGGTCGGCGGTCTTGCTGGCTGCGGTGGGGGCGGAGGTGGAGGCGGCGGCTTCGCTTTGCCGATCGTGGCAACGACGCCGATGACGTTGACGGTCAATGTCAACGGGGCTGCTGCGACAGCCGGAACGGACGGGCTGTATGCCGCGAAGCCGGGCGACACGATCGAGGTGGTGCCCAACCAGAACGCCGACTGGACGAGCGCCAGCGGGACCGCAGACGCGGTCACCCTGCGCAACGCCGACATCTCGCCCACCAGGTGGAAGGCGCAGATCGTCAACACGACGACCGCTGCGTCGAACTTCACCGTGAGCGCCAAGGCAAGCGCGAACGCTGCGCTCACCAAGAGTGCCGTCTTCAGGATCGCTGGCGGAGACGCACGCAACGCGCAGTACCGCGTGTACGCGACCAACGGCAGCAAGCAGACGCTGGCGCTCGACTTCGACACGATGAGCTACACGATGACGGACGACGCCGGCACAGCGGCGTCGGACACTTTCGCCGTGGATTCGACAGTGGCCAACGGCTATCTCTTCAAGAGCTCGCGCATCACCTCGACCGTCAACACCGCCCGCTTCCGCCTCGCGGACAACACCGTGGTCGGCGCTTTCCCCTTTGCGCAGGCAGGGAGCACCACGGCCTTCGCGGTACAGCCGTTCATCGCTTCGAAGGCGCTGGTGACGACGCAGGCCGAGCTCGCCGGGACCTACAACCGCCTCGGCATCAACCTGACGGCGACGACGCGCGACTCGAACATCCGGCAGGTCGCGGTCACCGCCGGCGGCGCGCAGGTGCTGATGTGCGATGAGGTGGCGATCACGGCGGTGGCGAACTGTCCTGCCTCATCGGTGCGGACCTACAACGTCACGCCCGCTTCCGCCCCGACCGACTGGCGCATCACCAATGTGGCGAACCCGGCGGACACCGGCGTGTTCTCGATCGCGAGGATCGGTGGCGAGAACGTCTACCTGTCGGCCGGCGCCGCCGCCATCGGTGCGCCCGGTGAAGTGGTGTTCCGGGTCGGCGTCCGGCAGCAAGACGCTTGGCCGTCATCGACGGCCATCGCCTCCGATACGAATGGCACGTGGGGCACCCTGAACCTCGATGCGTCGAGCTATGCGACCGGCTTCATTCGCCCGGATGGCAGCAACGGGACGCTCGGCCTCACGGTGAGCCAGATCGGAGCGCCGGCTGCGCTGAACATCCGGGTCGCGCCGCTGGGGGGCAGCAGCGGCGCCTACTTCCTCGTCCAGAGCGGCAAGATCGCAGCCGTGGTGGGAGCCCGCGGTCCGCAAGGCGGATACATGCAGTTCGGCTTGATCGACTGAAGCTCGAACTCTTTCGCCGCTGCCGCAGCTGCCATGTGCGAGGCGGCCGCGGCGGCGTTGCTATTCGAGCAGCGGTTCGAGCCCCGGCGCCTTGTCGATCTCGTTGGGCTTGTACAGCTTGTGCTGCGCCGTGGGGCCGAGGGCGTCCGTGACCACCGCAAGCCGCCATGGGTCACCCCGCTTGGCGCACGCGCGCTCCTCGCCCGTGAGCTGGAAGCTGGTCACCCCCGGGCCGGTGCCCTTCACCGCGAGCTTGAGCAAGGTGGCGCCCTTCTTGTCCGACACCTCGATGTCGTAGCCGAGATTTTGGCCGGCCACGTTCTCGGCCTTGTACCCGTAGCCCGCGAAGTGACGCGTCAGGTAGTCCATCGCGGCCGCCTGCACCTCTTCGCGGGATGCCGGGCCCGAAACGCCATGCTGAATCACCGCCGGAACGCTGCCCCGCGCACGTGCGGCCTGCAGTTCATCTTCCGTGGGCAGCCACCCGCGCGGGCCGCGCACCAGGACGGCCATTTTTTGATCGGGTTCCCACGTGGCGATGTGCCATTCCTGGTCGTCCGGCACCCGTGTCGAGACCTTGGCAGACCGGTCGGTCTCCAGGTCGCGAATGGCCACGCGGTTGGTCTGCAGCACGGCCCTCAACGCGCGGCCCGCGTCCAGCGAGCGCTTGAGCAGGTCGAGCCGGTTCTTGGCGCGCTGGACCTGCAGCGCGCTGCGTTCGCCGCCTCCGACGCGATGCTGCACATCCAACGACTCGAGATAGAACCATCGCCCGCCGGCGCCGACGCTCACGAACTCGGCCCAGAGCGTGGCGATGACGGTGTCGCCGGTGGCCAGCCAGGCGTTCTCGGACGCTTGCTGGCGGGCATCGAACACGCCCATCCTGGCGATGATGTCGACGGGAGTGCGCTTCTCCCCCGTCAGGCGCTTTTCATTGATGACGGCGAGGACCGCGGGGTCGACTTCTTTGTCCATTTCGGAGTGGTTCGGCGAGTTGCAAGCGCTTCGAGTATGCACGCCACCCGCGTCGCCGGGCCTCAGGCCGCGCCGACCAGCAGGGTGGCGACCATCTGGTCGTGCCCCTCGCCGCAGAAGTTGTCGCAGAGGCAGGCATAGCGGCCCGGCGCCAGCGCGGGGAGCACCAGTTCCACGGTCCGGCCCGGAGGCGCGTCGATGCGCACTTTCAGATCGGGAATGGAAAAGCCGTGGACGAAATCGGTCGAGCGGATCGCGATCGTGAGGCGCTCGCCATCCGCGGCGTGCAACTCGCGCGGCGAGAAGCTGAAGCGCGTCGCCACGAGCTCGAGGCGCCGGCCCGGACTCTCGGCCGAGCGCGCGCCGTGCAGCGCCAGCCAGGCCGCGCCGGCGAGGGCGAATTTCCGCCGCTTCATGCCAGCAAATGCTCGCGCGGGCGCGCGGCCCCGGCCCGCCAGTCGACGCTGCGCCACCCGAGGCCCTTGAAGGGCTGCGCCGCATCCCAGGGCAGCTGGGTCTTCTGCGCGGCCGTGCCCAGCGGCGACAACGGGAACATCACCGACAGCGCGGAGTGATGGCCGATGTGCCCCGTCATCTGGTGATGCTCATGATGGATGTGGCCGTAGAACACGGTGACGTTGCGATGCGCCGAGAGCAGCGCGATCGCGGCGTCGCCATCGCGCGTCGCCCAGTCCCATTGCGGCGCGAGCGCGAACAGCGGCCTGTGGGTCAGCACCACGATCGGCGCTTCGGGCGGCCGCCCCGCCAGGTCCTCCTTCAGCCAATCGAGCTGCGCGCCCCCGAGCACGGGCGCCGGCTGCGACACGTTGTCGAGCACGACGAAGTGCACGCCCTGGTGGTCGAAGCTGTAATTGAGCGCGCCGCCGAAGACCTCCAGGTAGGCCTCGCCGCGGTCCAGTGCGGCGTCGTGCTCGCCAGCGAAGAACCAGGTCTTCGGCGCCTTCAGCCCTGCGGCCATCTCCTGGACCTCTCGCAGGCGCGCGCGCCGCAGCTTCGGGTCATCGGTCGTTTGCGTCAGGTCGCCGGTGAAGACCACGAAGTCGGGCTGCACCGGCAGCGCATTGACTGCGGCGATGGCGCGCGTCAGCGACTGCTGCGGTTCGGGGTTGACCTTGGGATTCGCATAACCCCAATGCAGGTCTGAAAGCTGCACGAAGAAGAAGTCCTCGCCGGCCGAAGCCGGTGAACCGAGCTGCGCGCAGCCTGGCAGCGCCGAGGCCACGACCAGGCCGCCAAGGCCGGCCAGGCCGAGGAATTCGCGGCGATCGGGAAGATGCAGGCCCATGGTCTTGCCTTTCTAAGTAGGTTGGCGCCGGCAAGACGCCGGATACCTGCCAAGACCGGGGCACCGGGACCTTTATTCCCGCTTCTTCCGCGTTGCCGCGCGACCGCCGGCGGCGTACGATGCACGACGCTTCGAGCGCCCCTGCGCGGGACGCTCGATCGCGTGAAGGCGAGGAGGAAAGGATGAGTTCTGTCTCCGGGCGCGCCACCGCAACAGCGCAGCGGCCCACCTCGATCGACGCGCTGCCGGGACCGAGACAGTGGCCTCTGACTGGCAATCTTCTGCAGATGAAGGTGCCTCGCCTGCATCTTCAGCTCGAGGGCTGGGCCAGGACCTACGGCGACATCTACCACCTCAGGATGGCGAAGCAGGACGTGGTCGTCATCACCAGGGCCGAGGACATCGCGGCCGTCCTGCGCGCCCGCCCCGAGACCTGGAGCCGCCCCAACAATTTGGCTTCCATCGCGCGCGAATCCGCGGCCTACGGCGTGTTCGCCGCGGAGGGCGACGAGTGGCGCCGGCAACGCCGCCTGGTCATGACCGGATTCGACCCCGAGCACCTGCGCAACTACATGCCGTCCCTCGTTCGCGTGACCCGGCGACTGCGCAACCGGTGGATCGTCGCCGCACACGCGGCAACGGTCATGAACCTGCAGGCCGAACTGATGCGCTACTCGGTGGACGCAGCGTCCGGCATCTCCTTCGGCATCGACATCAACACCATCGAGGACGAAAGAAGCGACCTGCACGAGCACCTGAAGCACATGTTCCCGATGCTGTTTCGCCGGATGAATCTGCCGTTTCCGTACTGGCGGTACTTCCGCCTGCCATCGGACATCGTCTACGACAGGCACATCGCCGCGATCCATCGCGTCATCCAGGCCATCGTCGAGCAGGCACGGGAGCGACTGCGGCAGCACCCGGAGAGACGAGAGCAGCCGACCGACCTGCTCGAAGCCATGCTCGCCGCGCGAGACGCCGACGGCAGCACGCTGAGCGAAGCGGACATCCACGGCAACGTCTTCACGATGCTCAGCGCGTCGGAGGACACCACGGCCAATACGCTGGCCTGGACGATCTACCTGCTTCACCAGCACCCGGCGGCATGGACCCATCTCGTCGCCGAGGCCCGCGCCGTCCTGAGAGGGGAGCCCGTCGCGCAGTCGGTGGATCAAGTCAGGTCACTTCGCTACGCCGAAGCTTGCGCCAGCGAGGCGATGCGCCTTCGGCCCGTCGCGCCGCTGCTGATCCTCGATGCCATCGAAGACACGACGATCCGGGAGGTTCGCATCCCCAAGGGAACCCGGCTGTTCCTGGCGATGCGGCCCGCCGCCGTCGACGAGTCCGCCGTCGAAGCCGCGAGCGAGTTCCGGCCCGAGCGATGGCTCGCCGACGGCGCCGGCTCCGTTCATTCGCCCAAACGCCTGTCGATGCCGTTCGGCGCCGGGCCCAGACTCTGCCCGGGGCGGTATCTGGCCATGATGGAGATCAATCTGGTCCTCAGCATGCTCGCGCGCAATTTCCAGCTGCTCGACGTGTCGACGCCCGATGGCACGCCGCCGGAGGAGATCCTGGAATTCACGATGCATCCGGTCGGCTTGCGGATGCGCCTGACGACCGGCGCCCGGGCGAAGCCCTGCTAGCTGCGTGCGGCGGGAATAAAGTGCGCGCGGCGCCGGTCTTCATGACGGATGCATGAGAAGACCGGCCCCTCCCTCACCGCGAGCAGCGACCCGTGGACGAACCCAGCCGCCGAGAACGCTTCGAGACCACGATCCTGGTCCACCTCGATGCCGCCTACAACCTGGCGCGCTGGGTGCTGCGCGACGACGCGGCCGCGCAGGATGCGGTGCAGGACGCGAGCCTGCGCGCCTTCCGCTTCTTCGACGGCATGCTGGGCCCCAGCCCGAAGGCGTGGTTCATGGCCATCGTGCGCCGCGCCTGCCTCGATGGACTGGGCCGCGCGCGGCGCCGCAGCGTCGAGGAAAGCTATGACGAAGAGGCCCACGGCGAGGCACTGCAGGACGCGGCCTGCGCGGCCGAGTCGCCCGAGTCGCTCGCCATCCGCGCCTCGGACCTGCGCCGTTTGCACGCCTGCATGGAGACGCTGCCGCGGGAGTTTCGCGAAGTGCTGATCCTGCGGGAGATCGAGGAGCTCAGCTACCGCGAGATCAGCGCGGTGGTCGGCGTCCCCATCGGCACGGTGATGTCCCGGCTGGCCCGGGGCCGCGAACGGCTGGCGCGGGGCCTGCGCGCGCCCGACGCGAGGAAGCTGCCGTGAACTGCGAACATGCGCTGAAGGTGCTGGACGCTCACCTCGATGATGAGCTGGACACGGCCACCAGCGCGCAGGTGGTGCAGCATCTGGCGGCCTGCCCGGCCTGTGCGGCGCGGCTGGCCGAGCGCAGCAGCCTGCGCGCGGCGCTGCGGCAGTTGCCGCGCGAGCCGGCGCCGGCTGCCCTGCGGCGCGCCATCCAGCACACGCTGACGCGGGTTGAAGATGCGGGCCGCGCGGGGCGCTCGCGCAGCGTGGGCTGGTGGCAGGCGCTGCTGCTGGCGGGCGCGACCGCCTCGCTGGCCTTCGTCGTGGGATTGTGGGTGGGCGCGCCGCGCGACCCCGACCTGAGCGAGCAGCTGGTCGCACGCCATGTGGCCTCGCTGGCCCGGTCCGATGCGCTGGTCGCGGTGCTGTCGGAGGACCGCCACGTCGTCAAGCCCTGGTTTGCCGGGAAGCTGGATTTCGCGCCGCCGGTGCGCGACCTGGGCAGCCAGGGTTTCACCTTGATCGGCGGCCGTCTCGACCACCTCGGCGGCCAGCCCGCCGCGGCCCTTGTCTATCGCATACGGCGGCACGAGATCACCCTGTTCGTCACGCGCGCGGCAAGCGCGGCGCAAGAGGCGCCGGTCGAGTCGACGCTGCGCGGCTTCTCGCTGCTGACATGGAGCGCTGGCGGGCTGCGCTTCGCTGCGATCTCGGATGTCGAGCCGCGCGATCTGCGGCGCTTCGGCGAGCTGGTGCGCGCGCCGGCGGATTGAAGGCGAGGCTACAACCGCGTCAGCACCGTCCGCACCGCATAGCCGTTGCGGTACACGCCTTCGATCGTCCCCAGGACTGGGTCCTTCGGGGAGGCCGTCACGTACTTGTCGTCGGAGGTCCGGTAGACGATGACGGTTCGATCACTCTGCGCGCTGAGCGTGCGGGCGACGCCGGTGGCCTGGTTGAGCGTGCGGTAGGTGTTCATGGGGTTTTTCGGTGGCGAAGAAATGCTAAACCGAAGGTTCTCAGCCAGAAGCTCTCCGATCCTGGCTGCGGTGCCGGATGCCGGTAAAAGGCCACGGTTTCGGCAGCTATCTGTTCTCGCCGTTCAAGGCTCGCCGTTCAAGGCTCGCCGTTCAAGGAACGCTAGCCGGAACTCAGCAGGGCCGCCAGCGCATGGCCCAGCAGCGAAGCGATGCCCGGCCGCAGGCGATGCAGCTCCCGAGCCATCGGCCCGCGCGCCTGCCAGTGCAGCAGGATCAGCCACGCATGCAGGCGCTCGCGCAGGCGGACCAGGGCATCGACGGACGGGGCAAATGGGCGCTCGAACATCACGGTTCCTCGTGGACGCGGCCTCAAGCGGGCCGATGCCGCAAGGATGGCGGCCGAGGGTATTCGCTTCATTTCGAGCGCCCGCGCCTCCGTAGCCGTTTCGCTGCGCGGCCGGGCCGCTGCAACCATCATGTATCCGGCGTGTATCGAGCAGGCAATGAGGGCCACGGCCAGGCGCGCCAGGCCTAGACTGGCGCCATGCAAGCCACCGCAGCGACCCCCAGCGACGGCGTGACGATCGACCGCCTCTCGGCGCAATTGCAATCGCTGCGCCGCGTGGCGCTGGCGGTTGCCCACCCGGGCGGGCCGGGCCTGTTCGGCGCCCTGGTGGGCGAGCTGGCCGAGGCGCTGGCGGTGCCCACCGTGTTCATCGCCGTGTTCTGCGACGATGCCTGCAGCGTGATGCGGACCCTGGCCGTGCGGCTGGACGGCAAGAGCTTGAAGAACTTCGACTATGTGCTGCAGGGCACGCCCTGCGCGCACGTGGTCGGGCGCGAGTTCCGCTACATGGCGAGTGGCGTCGCAGCGGAGTTCCCGCGGGGCTCGCTGTTCGCGGCCAAGGGAATGGACGCCTACGCCGCCTTTCCGCTGCGCGACAGCCAGGGCGAGGCGCTGGGTCTGCTGGTGGCGATGGACCGCGTGCCGATTGCCGGCGGCGACGCCGCGCATGCCGAGGCCATGCTCAAGATCGTCGCCGGCCGCGCGGCCGCCGAGATCGAGCGCACCCGCACGGACGCGGCGCTGCGCGCGGCCGCGCTGGCGGTCTCGGGCGCGCGCAGCGACACGGTGTTCGACGAACTGGTGAAGCTGCTGGCGACCATCCTGCACGTGGAGGTGGCCTTCATCGCGCGCCGCGCCGCCGACGAGCCCTGCCAGCTGACCATGCTCGCGATGCAGTACGACGGCCAGGTGCTGCACGACATCCGCTACGCCATCGCCGGCACGCCGTGCGAGAAGGTGCTGGGGCAGCAGTTCCGCGCCTACCCGCACGGGCTGCAGGCGCTGTTCCCCGATGACGAGGAAGCGAAGACGCAAGGCACCGTCAGCTACGCCGGCTACCCGCTCACCGCGCTCGACGGCACGCCGCTGGGCGTGGTGTCCGTGGCTTCGCGCCGGCCACTGACGCAGCTGGACCGGGTGGAGTCGATGCTCAAGATCTTCGCCATGCGCGCCGCGGCCGAAGTCGAGCGCCTGGCCGCGAACGAGGCCCTGCAGCAGTCGGAGGCGAGCTACCGCGCCATCTTCGAGACGGCGGAAGACGCGATCTTCGTGCACGACTGGGACTCCGATCGCATCCTGGACGTCAACACCAAGGCCTGCGAGACCTACGGCTACACGCACGAGGAACTGACGCGGCTCTCGGTGGCCGACGTCAGCTCCGGCGTTCCGCCCTACACCGCCGCGGACGCGCTGCGCTGGATCGAGCTCGCCAAGCAGGGCCACTGCCCTTCCTTCGAATGGCAGCGCCGCAACAAGGACGGCAGCCTGCACTGGGACGAGGTGCGGCTGAAGGCGGTGAGCTTCAACGGCCGCCGCCACATCCTGGGCTTCGCGCACGACATCACCGAGCGCCGCGAACGCGAGCGCGCCCTGCAGCGCAGCGAGGCGCGGTTGCGCGCCACGGTGGAAGCGGCCTTCGACTGCGTGATCGGCATGGATGCGGAGGGCCGCATCGTCGAGTTCAACGCTGCTGCCGAACGCGTGTTCGGCTACCGGCGCGAGGCGGTGCTGGGCCGGCCGGTGGCCGAGGTGATCGTGCCCGAGCGCCGGCGCGAAGCGCACGAGCGCTGGATTCGCGAGTTCCCGATCACCGGCAGCGGGCCGATGCTGGGCCGGCTGGTCGAGTCGACCGCGCTCACCGCCAGCGGCGAGGAGATTCCGGTCGAGCTCGCGGTGAGCGTGGCCGAGTCGCCCGAGGGCAACATCTTCGTGGGGCACGTGCGCGACATCAGCGCGCGCCGGGACGCCGAGACGGCCCGCCTCGCGCTGGAGGCGCAGCTGCGCCAGGCGCAGAAGATGGAGGCCATCGGCCAGCTCACCGGCGGCATCGCGCACGACTTCAACAACATCCTGACCAGCGTCATCGGCTACCTCGTGCTGGGCGAGGAGCGCTGCAAGTCCGTCGGCGATGCGGTGCTGCTGCGCCAGTTGGGCCAGGCCCACCTGGCGGCGCAGCGTGCGCGCGACCTGATCGGGCAGATGCTGGCCTTCGCGCGCCGCCAGCGCGGCGAGGCGCGCGTGCTCGACGTGGCGCCGCTGGTGCGCCAGACGCTGCGGCTGCTGCGGGCAACCCTGCCCTCCTCGGTCACGCTGGACGGCAACGCCGGCGTCGACGACTTCGGCTCGCCGCTGTGCGTGGCCATCGATCCGGTGCAGTTGGAGCAGGTGCTGTTCAACCTGTGCATCAACGCGCGCGACGCACTGGACGGCGCCGGCCGCATCAGCGTGCACCTGCGCGCCCACGCGCACGAACGCTGGCAATGCGCCTCCTGCCGCGCGCCGGTGGACGACGGGCCCTGGGTCGAGCTCAGCGTGGCCGACGGCGGCAGCGGCATCGCGCCCGAGCTGCAGGAACGCATCTTCGATCCCTTCTTCTCCACCAAGGCACCGGGCAGCGGCTCGGGCATGGGCCTGGCGATGGTGCACGGCATCGTGCATGGCCACGGCGGCCACCTGCGCCTGCGCACCGAGCCCGGTGCCGGCTCGGTCTTCTCCGTGATGCTGCCGCGGGCCGCGGCCACGCCCGCTGCGATCCCGGACCCTGCCCCGGCGCGTGCCGCCGCCGAGGCGCCGGCCCTGCGCGGCAGCGTGCTGGTGGTGGAGGACGATCCGATGGTGGGCGACTTCCTGGTCGAGCGCCTGGCCAGCTGGGGCTTGCGCGTGCGCCTGCAGCGCGAGCCGCAGACGGCCGCCGCCTGGCTGGCCGAGCCCGCGCACGAGACCGACCTGCTGGTCACCGACCAGACCATGCCGCACATGACCGGCCTGCAGCTCGCGGCCCGCGCCCGCGCGCTGCGCCCCACCCTGCCGGTGGTTCTGGTCAGCGGCAATGCCGGCAGCTTCGATCCGCAGGAGCTGGCGCGTTGCGGCGTGCATGCGCTGCTGCGCAAGCCGATCGACGCCGAGCGCCTCCGCGCCGTGCTGCGCGAGGCGCTGGCGACGGGAGACTGAGGGACGGCGAACGGGAACGTCCGGCCGTCCGATTTCAAAAAGGCTCTCCCGCGCGACTCAGGCCGCCATCGCTTCGGCCACCCCCGGCTGCTTGGGCATCGCATAGCCGAGCGGCGCGGTGGCGTTGCGGATGCGGGTGGCTTGCGTCGCATTCAGGCAGGAGAACAGGACCTTGTTGAAGCGCGGCTCCAGCAGACCGGACACGATGTACTGCCAGCGGTAGGCCTTCAGCACCAGCGCATGGACGGCCGCGGCGCGTTCGGCATGCCCGGACAGCCCGGTGATCCCGCAGAAGTACCCTGCATCGGCCGCGGCCTGCGCCTGCACGGTGGCGTCGACCGCGCCGACCAGCGCGATCAGCTCGCCGACGGCGACGTCGCGCCCGGCCTCGTCGAGGCGAGCGTCCTCCTTCAGGAACTCCATCTCGTCGAGGATCGCGTGCTGCGACTCCTCGCGCCAGTGGTAGAGGAAGACATCCTTCCACAACGGGCAGATATGCTCGTCGGGCGCGATGCTGGCGCGGTAGTGGGCTTGCGAGAAGAGCTCGATGTAGAGGGTCAGCGCGAGCACGGCCCAGTTGCCGCTGCCGAGCACCGCCTGCGCGATCGCGTCGGGATCGGCACTCATGACATAGCCCGACGGCATGTCCTGCCCCATCATCGACTCCAGCTGGCGGAAGAGCTTCTGGTGCTTGAGCTCCTCGTCCGTCATGCGCACCAGCGCCTCCATGGCGACCTGGTCCCCGAGGGCCTGCGCGCGCCCGAGCTCCATCACCTTCGCGGCGATGAAGCGCTCCACCAGGCCGAACATATAGGCATAGGTGCGCCCCTGGACCTGGCTGAGCAGGCGCCGCTCCTCGCCGCCGAGGAACGGTAGCTCGTCCGCGAGCGAAAGGCCGTCGGGCAGGAAGTGGCGGCTGTAATCGAATCCGCGGCCGCGGATGATGTCGCGATCGATCTCCCAGCGGACGCGCTTGGAGACTTCGATGACTTTGGCGTAACGCTCGGTGCTGGTGCTGTTCATGGCTCGGTTCCTCAGGTTGGGATAAACATGCAGGGCCGGCGTTGCCTGACCCTGGCCGCCAGTCTGGGCGGCGCTGGTAACGGGAGCGCTTCAGCTGTCACCGCCTGTGTTGCGGTTGTGTAGCGCCCGGGTGTCGCGCAGAATGCCGCGCATGGACCAGTCCACGCGCGTGCTCATCGTCGACGACGACGCCTCGGTGCGCGCCATGCTGCGCGAGTACCTCGGGGGGCACGGCTTTGCGATGAGCGAGGCATCCAGCGGCCCGCAGATGCGCGAGTGCCTGGAGCGCGAGTCGCCACACGTCGTGCTGCTCGATATCCGGCTTCCCGGCGAGGACGGCCTGAGCCTGGCCAAGTACCTGCGCGAGCGGCACGACATGGCGATCATCATGGTGACGGCCTCCGGCGACGTGATCGACCGCGTGGTCGGCCTGGAGATCGGCGCCGACGACTACATCGCCAAGCCGTTCGACCCGCGCGAGCTGCTGGCGCGCCTGAAGAGCGTGCTGCGCCGCACGCGCGCGCGAACCGGGGCGCCCGAGCCGCCGGCCACGGCGCCCGCACCGCTGGGCGGCAGCCGGCAGCGCTTCGGCCGCTGCGAGGTGGACGTGGAGGCGCGCCGGCTGTTCGAACGCGACGGCACCGAGGTCACGTTGACGGCAATGGAGTTCGAGCTGTTGCGGGTGTTCCTGGCCAACCCGAACCGCGTGCTCTCGCGCGACCAGCTGCTGGTGCACACCCGCAACCGCGAATGGGAGCCCTTCGACCGCTCGATCGACATTCGGATCGGCCGCCTGCGCCGCAAGATCGAGCCCGACCCGACGGGCGAGCCGCGCTGCATCAGGACGGTGCGCAATGCGGGTTACATGTACGTGCCGGATGCGTAGCCACGAGGTGGTGAAAACCGGCTACGGGCAGCCGGACGCAGGGGCCGAAGAGGTGCCGCAGAAGCCGCGGCAAGCCTAGGCGCGATTCGGGTTGAGCAAGTACTTCTCGCCGGTCGCCTGCCTGCCGTAGACCGCGATCTCCTCGGGCTTCAGGGCCTCGCGCATCGACACCTCGCGCGTGTAGTGACTGGCGAAGGTGGTCTTGAGCTCCGCTGCGACGCGCGCCTTGAGCTTCGCGGCCTGCTCGGGCCCGATCTTCTGCAGGAAGGAAAAGAGCAGCCAGCCGCCCATGCCCCAGCTCATGCCGAAGCCGCGCGTGAACTCGGTCGGGCCGCGGTCCAGGCCGCCGTAGATGTAGACCTGCTTGTGGGTCGTCGTCCCGTAGCGGCTGTACTCGGTCGACTTGCGCAGGAGCGCCGCCTCCATGGCGTTGAGGATCTGCCCGGCCAGCTTGCCGCCCCCGATGGCATCGAAGGCCAGCGTCGCGCCGGTGACGGCCAACGCCTCGGTCAGGTCTTCCATGAAGGCAGGCGCGCTGGCGTCGCACACGTGCTTTGCGCCGATCGCGCGCAGGATGTCCGCCTGCTCCTTCCTGCGCACGATGTTGACCAGCTCGATGCCGTCCGCGAGGCAGATGCGGTTGAGCATCTGCCCGAGATTCGAGGCGGCGGCGGTGTGCACCAGCGCCTTGTGGCCTTCGCGTTTCATGGTCTCGACCATGCCCAGCGCGGTGAGCGGATTGACGAAGGCAGAGGCGCCCTCGGCCGGCGTGGTGCCCTCCGGCAGCGGCATGCACTGGGCGGCGGGGAGGCAGCGGTACTGCGTGTACATCGCGCCGCCGATCGCGGCGACCGTCTTGCCCAGCTGCGCCTGCGCCGTGGGCGATGCGCCGGCTGCGACCACCACGCCGGCGCCTTCGTTGCCGACCGGCATGGACTGGTCGAGCCGGCCGGCCATGGCCTTCATGGCGGCGTCGGGGACGGTCGCGGTGATCACGGGCCGCTCGGGCGTGCCGCCGGCCTTGGCCGTTTTCATGTCGGCCGCGCCGAACAGCAGGCCGAGGTCGGAGGGGTTCATCGGCGCGGCTTCGACGCGCACGATCACTTCGTCGGGCTTGGGTGGGGGGATGGCTTCTTCGAACAGCGAGAGTTCGAGCTCGCCGCTCCGCTTGATCAGCGAGCGGAGCTGGAGGGCCGTGCGGGGAATCTCGATGGGCATGACGCGTCTCCTGGGTGAGCGCGCCAGTATAGGCGTGGGGTGTCGGCTCAGGTGATGATGCGCAACACCTTGCTCATGATGTCGAAGGTGCGGCCATAAGGCGGCTGCAGCAGCCGCGTGCCGGAGAGCGCCGACTGGTGGAACACCGGCTTGTGCTTGCTGAAAGTGCGGAAGCCGTACTCGCCGTGATAGGCCCCCATCCCGCTGGCACCGACGCCGCCGAAGGGGAGTTCCTCCTGGCCGAAATGCCACATGCAGTCGTTGATCGTCACGCCGCCCGAAATGGTTCGGGCGAGCACCTTGTCGCGGTCCCCGCTGCAGGTGCCGAACCAATAGAGGGCCAGGGGACGGTCGTGCCTGTTGACGTACGAAATCACGTCGTCGACGGTGTCGTAGGCCATCACCGGCAGCAGCGGTCCGAAGATCTCCTCCTGCATGATCTTCATGCCGTCGGTGGCATTCAGCACGAGCGCGGGGCCGAGCTTGCGCGTGCCGCCCGCCGCGTCGATGCCTTCAGGATGCAGCGGCACGATCAGCGCGCCGAGCTTGCGCGCATCGTCCAGCAGCACTCGGAGCCGGGCGAGGTGGCGTTCGCTGACGATGGCGGTGTAGTCCGGATTGGCGGCGATGGCCGGGTACTGGCGCTCGACCTCGCGGCGCATCGCCTGCACGAACGCATCGACGGCCTGGCGCTGGACTGCCACGTAGTCGGGGGCGATGCAGGTCTGGCCGGCATTGAACAGCTTGCCCATCACGAGCCGGGACGCGGCCTGCGCCATGTCGACCTGCGGGCCGAGGATGGCCGGCGACTTGCCGCCCAGTTCCAGGGTGACCGGCGTGAGGTTGGCCGCCGCGGCCAGCGCGACCTGGCGCCCCACGGCCGTGGACCCGGTGAACAGCAGATGATCGAAAGGCATCGACACAAAGGCCGTGCCGACCTCGGTTCCGCCCGTGATGACCGTCAGTTCTTCGGTGGCGAAGCTTTCCGCGACCGCCTGCCGCATCAGCCCGGCCACGCGTGGAGTCAGCTCGGAAGGCTTGATCATCACGCGATTGCCGGCGGCGATCGCCGCGACCGCAGGCCCCATCGCCAGTTGATACGGATAGTTCCAGGGGCTGACCACCCCGACCACGCCGAGGGGCTGCGGCGCGATGCGATTCGAGCCGGGTCGGAAGGCCAGCGCGGTGGGCGCGCGCCGCACCTTCATCCACGACTTCAGGCGTCGCCGCGCATGCTTGATGGCCGCCGTCACCATCATCACGTCGGCGAGGCGGGTCACGTGCCCTGAGCGATGGCCGAAGTCGGCCGAGACGGCGGCCTCGAGGGCCGGTGCGATGCGCTCGGTCATCGCGAGCAGGCGGTCGAGCCGCTCCAGGCGCACCGCATGCGAGGGATTCATGTCGGCGGCGAACGCGGCCTGCTGGCGCGCGAAGGCCTCGTGCATGCCGTCGAACGATGGTGGGGGCGCTTTCTTCAAGATGGCGTTCATGGCTTGCTCCCGGCAGCTTGCACTTGCGGTGCGGCGTTCGCGTCGGCTTCGGCGTAGGCCCGGCCGCCGGGCACCAGCGCCGAATGTACGCGCCGCGAATGGATGAGCGGGTAGAACATCTCGACGAACCAGCGCTCCTTGCCGAAGACCAGGTCGTCCTGCAGGCCGACCTTGGCCGGGTAGCGGCGGGTGATCTTGGCGGTGCCGAAGATCAGGTCCCACACGAAGAGCAGGTTGCCGAAGTTGCCCTTGTAGTGGCCGATGCCGTCTTCGTTCGTCAGCGCGTGATGCGCCCAGTGCGTGGCCGGCGTCGACACCGTCCGCTCCAGCAGCCAGGCCAAGGGGTGCAGCCACTTCACGCGGTACAGCGGCGCATCCCAAGGCACGGCGCAGTGCGCCCCCAGGATCACGGTGAGCTTGATCACGATGTAGACGAGGTAGGCGTTGCCGAAACCCAGGTAGATCAGCACGCCGGAAGCCCACAGGCCCGGCATCATCAGATAGTAGAAGAAGTTGTTGCGGTAGGTGACACGGATGCTCATGTAGTGCGCGGTGTGGTGCGCGCGATGCAGCGGCCACAGCAGCGGCGTGTGCGAGATCCGGTGCCACCAGTACTGCGTCATGTCGTCGGCGACCAGCAGGATCGCGCCCATGGCCCACCACGGAAGATGGGCCCATGCGTCGCGCTGCCCGGGCAGCGCCAGCGCGCACAGCCTGGCGCTGACTGCGAAGACAAAGGGCTGCGACACCGCCAGCAGCGAGAGGAACATGAACAGCTCCAGCCGGGTGTCGTCGGCGGTGGCGTGGAACTGCTCGTGCTTGCGGGAGGCGATCTCGAGCAGGGCGAAGAAAAGAATGATCGCGGCGAGCACGATGTTCTGGATGAGGGTCACCGGTTGTCTCCTTGGTGTCGATCGGGGAACCCCGGGGCCTGTGCCTGAACCGCGGGGCCTGGATGTTCTTGTGTTTTGCGGCGATTGTTCCGGCACGCACCGATTGAGTCCAATGCATATTGAAGCCAGAATCAATGCACTGGCTGCAATGGCCGGGGCAAGGAACCATCCCATGGATCTCAAGCGCTGGGCCCATATCGTCGCGGTGGCGGACCGGCGAAGCTTCATCCGCGCCGCGGAGCAGGTACACCTCAGCCAACCTGCGCTGACCCGCAGCATCCAGGCGGCCGAAGCCGAGTTGGGCCTGCAGCTCTTCGACCGGGGCACGCAGGAAGTGGTGGCAACGCCGGCCGGCGAATTCATCGTCGCGCGGGCGCGGCAACTGCTGTTCGACAGCCGCTGCCTGGAACGCGATGTCGGGCTCTATCGCAGCCGCGGCCTGGGCGACACGGCGTTCGGCGTCGGGCCCTTTCCCGCCGCGACCTTCCTGTCACCACTGCTGGCCGCGATGCGGCGGGAGTTTCCCGGCATCAAGCTGCGCGTCGAGATCAGCAACTGGCAATTGCTGCTGAAGCGCCTGGTCGAGGAGGACGTGGAGTTCTTCGTGGCGGACACGCGGGATCTGCCTGCGGACCCGGGGCTGCAGGTGCGCGCCCTGCGCCATGAGCCGGGCCGTTTCTACGTGCGTGCGGGCCACCCGCTGACGACGCGCAAGAGCGTCACGTTTCCGCAGTTGTGGACGCACGGCGTCGTTTCCGTGCGCCTGCCCGCCGCTGTGCGTGCCGCGGTCTCCGGCCTGCTGGGCCTGGCATCCACCGACGAGTTCGCGCCCGCCCTCGAGTGCGACGATGTCGAGATCCTGAAGAAGGTCGCGCTGGATTGCGACGCGGTCCTGGCCGCGCCGCACGCCGCGGTGGCTCAGGAGGTCGAGGCCGGCACCCTTCACGCCCTCAAGGTCACGGGGCTGCCGCCGCTCTCGGCGCAGATGGGGCTGGTCACCTTGCGCGGTCGCACGCCGTCGCCGATGGCGGAGCTCATCATGGGGCGGCTGCCGATGGCGCCTGCACGCACGGCACGAGGTCGCGGCGCGTGAGGACGACTGCTCGCACTGCTGTCGCTGGCTGAGTCAAGGATGCTTCGGGAGGACCTGGGGTGCATCAGGTGTTTGCACCGGGGACACTGCAGGGCCCGTGGGCATGTTGAACATGGACTTGGGAGAGGCGGGTGGCGGGTACTTCATTCGCGCTTCGATGGTCTCCGCGAGAAAACGCATATAGCTGTTGCCCGGATTCTGATCAGCGTGGCGCCGAGCGATGGCCGCCAACTTCTGCACCTGAGAATCGGGCGCGGCCTCCGCGAGTAGCGGCATCGCCTCCCAGGACGAGAGGTATGCCAGGACCTTGCGCGGATCGGTGCCTGTCTCGCTCAGCTTGGCGACGATGATGTCGTCGAGGCTACGCCCCGTCTTCGCGCTCTCCATGGTGGCGCTCGCCCGTAGCCAAGTCTCATAGCGAAGACCATCTGTCCCGCCGTACAAGCCCACCTCCTGACCGAAATTGGGCTCCGTGGCGCGCAGCAACTGGGCCATGTCCTCGGAAGACTTCAAGAACGGCGCCGCATTGAAGTCCTGGCCGCTGTTGAGTGCGTCGGCCAGGATGTCGGAGGCGAGTCGATTGGATGACGCACGGATCTCCGCCATGAACTCGCTCTGTTTTTCCGGTGGCGCACTCGGAATGAGGTGCGCCATCTCGCGAAAGTACGAATCAGCGGGAAGAGCGCCGCTTTGAAGGGCTTGCTCAAGTACCTGCTTGGTGTCCGGCAGATAGCCCAATCTCGCGTAGTCCGTTGCGGCATAGGCAGCGACCTGCTTGTTCGAATCTGCAGCGAGACTTTTCAATTCGAGCGCGATGTCCTGGTTCGCGCCGGATGTGTTCTCGCGGTTATAGAGCGCGAAAAGAATGGATGGCATCGCGATCCTTTCTTCGTCACTCAGTCGGCCGCTGCGTGAAAGCCCAAGAGCCAAGGTCGCCGAGAGAGGTGTCGCGGGGATACCCTTCGCGCGCATTTCTTCCAAGGCAATGCGACCTGATACTCCAGGTGTCGGTTTATAGGCGCGCAGTGGGTTCTCGTCATCGAGCTTGGAGGAAGCCATCGCCAAATTGGCTCGATACTCGACCGCCCCGTTCGCCATTGGGGCACTAGTGCGGAGAGTGTCGGCAGGAGGCGCCGAGCTCACGCCGTACGGCCGCGCAGATTGCACACCCGTCCGCGGCGCCTTGGCCGCGAAACTGTAGTAGACAGCAAAGGCACTCGCGAGACTCACCATTCCCAGCAGGGTCCAATGAAGTTTCTTCATCCAATTTATCCCCTGAAGTTCTTAAGCGCCAGGAATACGGCCGCAGGGACAATGGTGGTCGTCAGAATATTGTCCTTGAAGAAAGTCCACCGCGCATATGGCGAATCGGTAGTTGGAATTTGAATCGGGTTGCCTCTCGCATCCACTTGCCCCCCAGCGGTGAAGATGTTGTAGATGTCTATCACGAAAGTGTCGCAGCGATAAGTTCCCTTTCTGGCGTCAGTCGTTGCTGTTCTTGGTAGGGCCGGTGTGGCTGTCGGCAAGATCGTGTAATCGGCGCCAAGCCTGTAGATCTGGAGTGCGCGGGCATTCATGGCGCGCCGACTGTCCAGGACACGTGCGGCCTTGTCTTTGCAATCGAAATCGAAGCAGCCTTTGACGTAAAAGTCCGGAATGTTGGGGTAACCTGCGCCCCAGTAGGCATTTGGCCCCTGCGCCCGCACCGTGGACTTGAAGTTGTCGACTGTCACATACTGGACGACGAGCGGCTCCTTCATGACTTGGTAAATGTTCGTCCCATCGAAATAGCCGACGTGCCCAGGTGCAGCAAGCCAGCCGACGAGTTCGCGTCCCACCACATCCCCGGCCTGCTTCGGCTCCGGTTTGTTCAGATCGGGATCAGCCCCGATACCCCAAAGGCTTTGCCCGTTTGCTGCGACTACCACGAGGTTGCCGTCGTCTTGGGGCTTCAGATAGGCACCCGCATTGCCTGATGTCGCCGAATACCAAGTCGCGTAGCGTGCAGGCGGCTCCTTGTAGTAAACGGGCTGGCCTTTTAGTGCCGGAAGAACCGGCGGATCGTAGTAAGTGACAGCATTTCCGTCAGCCTGCATGACGAGAAAGCCACCTGGTAGATTGGACGTGCCGGTGTTCCAACGCACCGCGCCATCGGCGACTCGGTAATACACGAGGTTCCCGTCGCTCTGCATGGTCAGCATGTACTGCCCGTTGTCCGAGTAGATGCTTTGGCCCGCATACATCGCGGCGCCGGGAGCCAGGACGGCGGCGCTGGCGTGTGCGGCAACGAAGAACGAGGTGGCGGCGATCGCCTTTCTTATCAACTCCCGCATTTTTTTCCTTTGGCTGGTTGGCCGCCCCGGCTGGAGCGGCGGCCGATGCTAGGCGTTGCCTATCCGGCCCACAACTACCAGAGTTTGTAGTTGTGCCAGCACTGCAAATTTGCTAGCTCATGCGATGTCGAGACCGAAGGCGGTCGAGCGACCTGGCGCTTCGGGCACTGCCATCTGCGATGAGGCAAAAAAAAAGCCGGCACCAAGTGCCGGCCATTTCTCGCCGTGCGCCGACTCAGGACACGACCTGGTAATACAGGTTCTGCGGATGCCGCGCCTGCGCGAAGAAGAACCAGCGCTCGGCGAGCAGCCCCGGCGCCTGCACCAGCAGCGCCAGCACGAAGGCGAGCGTCGACTGCGCGGCGATGCCCCACAGCAGCAGCAGGGCCGGCAGCGCGAAGCCCAGCACGATGAAGCCCAGCTTCACCTGCTTCAGTGCCGCACGGCTGGCGCCATGGAAGAACTCGCGCGTGTTGAAGGACCCGGCAGACATGCCCATGGACTTCTGCACCAGCTTCGGCGCGCGGATGCCGGTCGCCGTCTGCAGCGTGGAGCGCGGCACCAGCGCGGCATTGCGGCGCAGGGACAGGGTGCGCGTGCCCCAGGCGGCGAGCGTGACGGCCAGCGCGCAGGGCCCGCTCACGCCCAGCAGGGTCTGCTCGCCCATCAGCGCTGCCAGTGCGCTGGCGAGGACCAGGCCCGAGGCCAGGCCGATCAGCGCGAAGTTGACCAGGGTCAGCGGCTGCGCCCATTCCTGGATGAATCTCAGGCAGGCGTAGATCATCGCGGTGCAGTACCAGAGCAAGGCAGCGACCGCGATCGCGGCCAGCGGCAGCCATGGCGAATGGACACCATTGCGCAGCGCCAGCCACCACAGAGCGACCACCGCGATGAAGCTGGGCAGCACGATGACCTCGCGCGACAACCAGGAGGTGCGCCACATCAGCACTGCGCGCCACGCCCGCTCGGGCCGGCCCAGGTGCCCGAAGGAGGCGCCAAGGCCGACCAGCAGCATCGCCTCGGCCACGATCAGCGACAGGCCCAGGAAGCCCGGCGCGAGCGGCATGCCGGCCAGCACGGCGAGCGCCAGCGCGACCACCAGGCCCTGCGCGGCGCCGGCCACGGTGGTGAAGACGACGACCGAGAACGCGGGGTTCACGACATGCCCCCCAGCTTCGCCTGGACCCGGCTCGGGCCGCCCGCCTCATCGGTCACGCGGCGAGGCAGGTACTGGTTGGCGGGGTTGGTTTCCCACTCCGGCATCAGCGAATAGCCACCGCGTTCGCGGATGACCCGGGAGACCTCGGACTCCGGGTCCTTCACGTCGCCGAACATGCGCGCACCGGTCGGGCAGGCCTTCACGCAGGCGGGCTTGCGGTCTTCCTTCGGCAGCTTCTCGTCGTAGATGCGGTCCACGCACAGCGTGCACTTGGTCATGACCTGGCGCTCCTCGTCGAGCTCGCGCGCACCGTAAGGACAGGCCCAGGCGCAGTACTTGCAGCCGATGCACTTGTCGTAGTCGACCAGGACGATGCCGTCTTCCTTGCGCTTGTAGCTGGCGCCGGTGGGACAGACCGGCACGCAGGGCGGGTCCTGGCAGTGCAGGCAGCTCTTCGGAAAGTGGATGGTCTCGGTGCCCGGGAAGGTGTTGGCCTCGTAGGTCTGCACGCGGTTGAAGAAGGTGCCGGTCGGGTCGGCGCCATAGGGCTTCTCGTCGGCCAGCGGGCCGGCACTGCCGGAGGTGTTCCATTGCTTGCAGGAGGTCACGCAGGCGTGGCAGCCGACGCAGACGTTGAGGTCGATCACCAGGGCAAGCTGCTTGGCCAGGGTCTCGCCGGGCTCGGCACGCACGCGGTCGTGCCCACCGAGGCGTGCAGGCCTGCGCTGCGCGGCCGGTGGCTCCAGGTCTGCTTCCCGCTCGGCAGTGACGGCCGATCCGCAGCCGCAGCCCTCGCCGCAAGCGCCGCCCGCCATTTCGAGCGCGGGCGCGCGCGCCGGTTGCACGGCAGACGCCATCAAGTCCTTCAGCCACTGCATCATTTCCGGCTCCTTCCCGCGAAATAAGTGAGCACGCTCGCCGCCTTGCCCAGCACGCCCGGCGCGGCCGGCATGGTGGCGATCTGCGGGAAGCTCTCGTGCGGCTCGTCCGGTTCGGCCGGCCGGATGCGCACGCGCACGTCGTACCAGCCGGCCTGGCCGGTGACCGGGTCGGAGTTGCTGATGCGCCTGCCGTTGAAAGGCAGCTCCTCCGTGATCAGGTGGTTGAGCAGGAATCCCTTGCGCGCCTCGTCCGCGCCCGGCGCCAACTGCCACGCGCCGTCGGCCTTGCCGATGGCGTTCCAGGTCCACACGGTGCCGGGCTCGACCGCCTCGCTGTAGCGCAGCATGCAGCGCACCTTGCCCCACTGGCTCTCGACCCAGCACCAGCCGCCGTCGGCGATGCCGGCCGCCTTCGCGGTGGTCGGGTTCACGTGCAGGTAGTTGTGGCTGTGGATCTGGCGCAGCCACGCGTTCTGCGAATCCCAGGAGTGATACATGGCCATCGGCCGCTGCGTGATCGCATTGAGCGGATAGGCCTCCAGCTCGGTCACCGCCTCCTCGAGCGGCGGATACCAGAAGGGCAACGGATCGAAATAGGTGTCGATGCGCTCGCGCAGCGCATCCGGAGGCTGGCGGCCGGCGCTCTTGCCCTGGGCCGCGAGGCGGAAGCTCTGCAGCGTGTCGGAGTACAGCGCGAGCTGCACCACGTCGTTCTTCTGTCGCCAGCCCTTGTCCTTGGCGAAGTCCAGGTACTCGCGGTTCCAGTTGCGCATGTAGTGCATGGTCTCGGGCATGTGGTACTGGAACACGCAGTTGTTCTGCGCGTAGGCGTCCCACTGCTTCGGATTGGGCTCGCCGCGCAGGTGCTGGTCGCCGTCCTTGCCGCGCCAGCCCATCAGGAAGCCGATGCCCGGCTGCGGCTGGAAGTTGACGATGAAGTCCGGGTAGTCCTTGAACTTGCGCTCGCCCTCGGCCGAGGTGAAGGCCGGGAACTTCATGCGCGAGGCCAGCTCGATCAGCACCTCCTGGAACGGCTTGCACTGGCCGGTGGGCGGCACCACCGGGACGCGCACCGAGTCCACCGGACCGTCGAACTCGGAGATCGGTCGGTCCAGCATGCTCATCACATCGTGCCGCTCGAGGTAGGTGGTGTCGGGCAGCACGAGGTCGGCAAAGGCCACGGTCTCGCTCTGGAACGCATCGCACACCACGAGGAAGGGGATCATGTGCTCGCCCTTCTCGTCCTTGCGGTTGAGCATCTCGCGCACGGCCATCGTGTTCATGCTCGAGTTCCAGGCCATGTTGGCCATGAAGATCAGCAGCGTGTCGATGCGGTAGGGGTCGCCCTTCACCGCATTGGTGATCACGTTGTGCATCAGCCCGTGGGCCGACAGCGGATGCTCCCACGAGAAGGCGTGGTCGATGCGGATCGGCGAGCCGTCGGGGTTGATCGCCAGCTCCTCCGGGTTGGCCGGGAAGCCCAGCGGCGCCGCGTTCAGCGGGGTGTTCGGCTGGATCATCTCCGGCGCATTGAAGGCGCGGTAGTTGGGCACGATGTGGCGCGGGTACGGCGCCTTGTGGCGGAAGCCCCCCGGCGCGTCGATGGTGCCCAGCACGCTCATCAGCACCGCCAGCGCGCGCACGGTCTGGAAACCGTTGGAATGCGCGGCCAGCCCGCGCATGGCGTGGAAGGCCACCGGGCGCGCCTGCGTGGTCGGGTGCTTCTTGCCCCAGGCATCGGTCCAGGGGATGGGCAGCTCGAAGGCCTGCTGCAGCGCGGTCTCCCCCATTTCGCGGGCCAGCTTGCGGATGCGCAGGGGGTCGATGCCGGTGATGGCCGCCGCCCACTCGGGCGTGCAGCTGGCCACGCGCTCGCGCAGCAGCTGGAACGAGGGCGCCACGCGGGTGCCGTCGGCCAGGGTGTAGTGGCCTTCGAGTGCCGGGTCGCAGCCCTCGGCAATGCCTTCCGGGTACGCCGGCTTCACGCTGCCGGAGGCCTTGTCCCAGACCAGCTTGTTGTGCGGGTTGCGGCCATCGCCGGGCGGCCCGCGCTCGGGGTCGAAGGCGAACAGGCCCTGCCGGTCGCAGTCGTCCAGCACCACCAGCTGCGGCGCGTTGGTGAAGCGCTGGAGGAAGGCATGGTCCACCAGCTCGTTCGCGATCAGCTCGTGCAGCAGCGCCATGAAGAGCGCGCCATCGGTGCCCGGCTTGATCGGAATCCATTCGTCGGCGATCGCGGAGTAGCCGGTGCGCACCGGGTTGATCGAGATGAAGCGGCCGCCGTTGCGCTTGAACTTGGCGAGCGCGATCTTCATCGGGTTGCTGTGGTGGTCCTCGGCGGTGCCGATCATCACGAACAGCTTGGCGCGGTCGAGATCGGGGCCGCCGAACTCCCAGAAGCTGCCGCCGACGGTGTAGATCATGCCGGCGGCCATGTTGACCGAGCAGAAGCCGCCGTGCGCCGCGTAGTTGGGGGTGCCGAACTGGCGCGCGAACAGGCCGGTCAGCGCCTGCATCTGGTCGCGGCCGGTGAAGAGCGCGAACTTCTTCGGGTCGGTGGCGCGGATCTTCGAGAGGCGCTCGGTGAGCAGCTCGAAGGCGCGCTCCCAGCTGATCGGCTCGAACTCCCCGGCCCCGCGCTCGCTCCCGGGCTTGCGCAACAGCGGCTGGGTGAGCCGCGCGGGCGACACCTGCTTCATGATGCCCGACGAGCCCTTGGCGCAGATCACGCCCTGGTTCAGCGGATGGTCCGGGTTGCCGTCGATGTAGCGCACCTCGCCGTCCCGCAGGTGCACGCGGATGCCGCAGCGGCAGGCGCACATGTAGCAGGTGGTGGTCTTGACCTCGGTGTCCGCCGTCGGCGTGGGGGAAGCCAGGGGATCGTGGATCGGCTCGCGCGAGAGGAAGTTGAACAAGGCGCTGGCTCCGGTTGTCGTGGGGTGTCGCGTGCCCATGATAGGGTTGTGCCTCTGAACAAAAAAGCAGTTAATTCAGTTCATCATGACCGAAAAAACCGATCATCGGCTGCGCCTCACCCTGCGCCAGCTCGAAGTCTTCGCCGCGACCGCACGGGAGGGCTCGACGCGCGCCGCGGCCGGCCGCGTGGCGCGCTCGCAGTCAGCAGCCAGTGCGGCGCTGGCCGACCTGGAGGCCGCCTTGGGCGCCCAGCTGTTCGACCGCATCGGCCGCCGGCTGGTGCTCAACGAGAACGGCCGCGCGCTGCTGGCCCGCTCGGTCTCGCTGGTGGACCAGGCCGCCGAGCTGCAGGCCCTGTTCTTCAGCGACCAGCAGGCGCCGCTGCGCATTGCGGCCAGCTTTACCACGGGCGAGTACCTGCTGCCGGAGATCCTGCTGCGCTGGAAGCAGCACAACCCGCAGGCGCGCGCGCGGCTGATCATCGGCAACACCACCGACGTGATCGCCGCGGTGATCGGCTTCGACGCCGATGTCGGCTTCATCGAGGGGCGGCAAACGCATCCCGACCTGGCAGTGCGACGTTGGCGCAGCGACGAGATGGTGATCGTGGCCGCGCCCACCCACCCCCTGGCGGGCAGGATGGTGGGCGTGCGCGAGCTGGCCGAGGCGGCGTGGGTGCTGCGCGAGGAAGGCTCCGGCACGCGCGAGGCGACCAACGACTGGCTGGGCCGGCGCCTCGGTCCGCTCGACGTCGAGCTGGAGCTGGGCAGCAGCCACGCCATCAAGCGGGTGGTGGCCTCGGGCGTGGGTATCGGATGCATGTCGCGCTACGCGGTGGCGGACGCGCTGGCCGAGGGCTCGCTGGTCGAGCTCAAGACCACGATGCCGAAGAACTCGCGCGCGCTGTCGATCGTGCTGCACCGGGAGCGGCGGCCGGGGCGCGCGATGCAGGGCTTCATCGATTTTTGCAAGGCAGAGGCGGCCTAGGGATCGGCTGTTCTCCTCAGTCCGAATCCCGTGCCGCGCCCAGCACCGCCAGCGCCACCGAGGCGATGCGCGCCGGCAGCGAGTCGGCGCGCGAGGTCAGCACGATGGGCACGCGCGCGCCCAGCACCAGCCCCGCGCATTCCCCGCCGCCGATGTAGGTGAAGCTCTTGTAGAGCATGTTGCCGGCGTTGAGGTCGGGCACCAGCAGCAGGTCGGCATCGCCGGCCACGCGCGACTCGATCTTCTTGAGCTGCGCGGCCTCGGCCGAGATCACGTTGTCGAAGCCGAAGGGGCCTTCGACCAGCGCGCCGGGCCAGGCACCCGCTCGCGCCATCGCGACCAGCGCCTGCGCGTCGACGGTGGCCGGGATCGCCGGGTTCACCGTCTCCACGGCGGCCACGATGCCGATCTTGGGTCGCGCGATGTCCAGCTTGCGCAGCAGGCCGATCGCGTTCCCCAGGATGTCGCGCTTGGCGTCCAGCGAGGGCGCGATGTTGACCACGCAGTCGGCCAGCCCCAGCAGCTTGGGGTAGCGCGGCAGGTCGAACAGGAAGAGATGGCTGATGCGCGTCTCGCCGCGCAGGCCGATGGCCTTGTCGACCACGGCGGACATCAGTTCGTCAGTGTGCAGCGAGCCTTTCATCAGCGCGCCCACCACGCCCTGGCGCGCCATCGCGACGGCGCGCCGCGCGCTCTGCCCGGCGGTGCCGCTGCAGTCGATGATCTCGAAGCGGCCGGCATCGACGCCGGCCGCGTCCGCCGCTTGCAGGATGCCCTCGCGCGGGCCGATGAGCACCGGCTGCGCGAGCGCCTCGTCGCGGATGCGCGCGGCCGCATCGAGCGCCGCCGCATCGCAAGGGTGGACCAGCCCGACGCGAACCGGCCGGGTCCTGGCCCGCTCGCGCGCCTGGGCAACCAGGGCAGCGAGCCGGGGATGCGCAGCCGCCTCCTCCGGCAGCTGCAGTGCCGCTGAAGCCATGACGGGTTGTCGGCCCGCGGCTTAGACGTAGTCCTTGTACTTGTCGAGGAGGCGCACCGGCTTGGCCAGCGCATCGCGGCGGAAAGGATCGCCCAGTTCGCGCGTGCACATGACCTCGATCACGGTGGTCTTGCCTTCGTTCATCTGCATGTCGACGGCCTTCTTGAGCGCGGGCCCCACGTCCTCCAGCCGGTCGACCACGATGCCCTCGGCACCCATGGCCTTGGCGATGCCCGCGAAGCTCTGGTTGTCGAGCTCGCCGGCGACGAAGCGGCGGTTGTAGAAGTCGACCTGGTTCTTCTTCTCCGCGCCCCATTGGCGGTTGTGGAAGACCACCGCCGTCACCGGGATGTCGTGGCGCACGCAGGTCATGATCTCGACCATGCTCATCCCCCACGCGCCGTCGCCCGCGTAGGCGATGGCCGGGCGGTCGGGCGCGGCCAGCTTGGCGCCGATCATGGTGGGCAGCGAGTAGCCGCAATTGCCGAAACTCATGGGCGCGAAGAAGCTGCGCGGCTCCTCGAAGCGCAGGTAGCTGTTGGCCACGGCGTTGATGTTGCCGATGTCGGTGGAGACCATGGCGCGCGGCGGCATCGCCTTCTCGAGCTCGCGCAGCACCTGGCGCGGGTGCAGCCACCGGCCGCCTTCCTTCTCGGCCTCCTGGATCATGTCGAGGCTGTAGGGGTCGCGCTCGTGGGTCCAGCCGTCGAGCTCCTTTTCCCAGGCGGCCTTTTCTTCCTTGATCTTCGCGGCGCGCTCGGCCTTGGTGGCGTCGCAGGCGAGCTTGCGTTCCGCGAGGCGCGCGAGCAGCGCCTTGGCGACGGCCTTGGCGTCGCCGTGAATGCCGACGGTGATCTTCTTCACCAGCCCGAGGTTGGTGTGCTCGGCCTCGACCTGGATGATCTTGGCCTCCTTGGGCCAGTAGTCCATGCCGTGCTGCGGCAACGTGCCGAAGGGGCCCATGCGCGAGCCCAGCGCCAGCACCACGTCAGCCTGCGCGATCAGCTTCATCGCGGCCTTGCTGCCCTGGTAGCCCAGCGGGCCGGCCCACAGCGGATGGCTGGCCGGGAAGGAGTCGTTGCGCAGATAGCCGTTCGCCACCGGCGCGCCGAGGCGCTCGGCCAGGGCCTTGCATTCCTCGACCGCATCGCCCATCACCACGCCGCCGCCGGAGAGAATGACGGGGAACCTGGCGGTGGCCAGCAGTTCGACCGCGGCCGCCAGGCTGTTCTCGCCGCCGCTGCCGCGTTCCACGCGCATCGGCTTGGGGATCTCGCACTCGATCTCGCCATAGAAGTAGTCGCGCGGGATGTTGAGCTGGGTCGGACCCATTTCCGAGATCGCGCGATCGAAGCAGCGCGCCGTGTACTCGGCCATGCGCTTGGGGTTGTTCACATGGCCCTGGTACTTGGTGAACTCCTGGAACATCGGCAGTTGGTTGGCTTCCTGGAAGCCGCCGAGGCCCATGCCCATGGTGCCGGTTTCAGGCGTGACGATCACCACCGGGCTGTGCGCCCAGTACGCCGCCGCGATGGCGGTCACGCAGTTGCTGATGCCGGGGCCGTTCTGCCCGATCACCACGCCGTGGCGGCCGGAGACGCGCGCATAGCCGTCGGCCATGTGGCCGGCGCCCTGCTCGTGCACCACCGGAATCAGGCGAATGCCGGCCGGCGCGAAGATGTCCATCGCATCCATGAAGGCCGAGCCCATGATGCCGAACATGTCGGTCACGCCGTTGGCGACCAGGGTCTCCACGAAGGCCTCGGAAGGCGTCATCTTCTGCACGCCTGTGACGGCGGCGCGCGCGGGTGCGGCGGGGGGTTGCTTGCTCATGAAAAGGTCTCCTTGGGTCGGCGAAGTGTCGCTGGGCTTGTCGAAAGTTGGAACCGATAGTTCCGGAATTCGTGTTCGCGAATATAGGCCCTGACCTGGCTTGCGTCAAACAAAATTCCAAAAATCGGTACGGGTTGTCCCGTTTTTTGTTGAAAAGACTATGATCCAGCCCATGAAAGTCGTCAATGGCCTGAAACCCGAAACCGCCGAGCTGAACGGCGACACGCCGACCATGCGCCTGTTCGCGCTGTTGGAGGTGATCGCCGCCAAGGACCAGCGCTACGCCCTGCAGGACCTGGTCGAAGCCACCGGCCTGCCCAAGCCCACGCTGCACCGCATGCTGCAGCAGCTGGAGAGCGCGGGCCTGCTGCAACGCGAGGGCGACAGCCGTCTGTACGGCATCGGCACGCGGCTGCGCCGGCTGGCGGAGAACCTGCTGCTCAACGACAGCCACCACGGCGCGCGTCACACGGTGCTGCGCCAGCTGGTGGAAGAGATCGGCGAGAGCTGCAACCTCACCGCGCTTTCGGGCAGCGAGGTGGTGTACCTCGACCGCGTCGAGACCGCGGCGCCGCTGCGCTTCTACCTGCATCCGGGCTCGCGCGTGCCGGTGCACTGCTCGGCCAGCGGGAAGGTCTTCCTGGCGCAGATGAGCCCGGCGCAGCGCCGGCGCCTGCTGGCCAACGCGAAGCTGGAGGCCTATACGCCCAAGACGCTGACCGCACTCGATGCGCTGGAACGCGAGGTTCAGCGCGTGCGCAAGGAGGGCTACGCCTTCGATGCCGAGGAGTTCCTGCCCGGACTGCTGTGCATCGCGGTCCTGGTGCCGAACGCGAGCGGACCTTCCAACCTGTGCATCGCGGTGCAGGCGCCGGTGATGCGCGTCGACGCCGAGAAGGCGAAGAAGCTGCTGCCCGCGCTGCAGCGCGCGGCGCTCGCCTTGTCGCGCATCGATGCCGACACCGATGGCGAAGACCGCGCGCAGGCCTGAAGGATCATGGACATGACCGACATCACCGCCCTGAAACCCGAGCGCCTGCTGAGCGTGCGCGAGGTCTTCGGCATCGACAGCGACCTGATGGCCCCTGCCTTCGCCGAGCGCGACGACCATGTGCCCGAGATCGACGCGGTCTACCGCTTCAATCCCGACGTCACGCTGGCCATCCTCGCCGGCTTCATGCGCGACCGCCGGGTGATGGTGCAGGGCTTGCACGGCACCGGCAAGTCGACCCACATCGAGCAGGTGGCGGCGCGGCTGAACTGGCCCTGCGTGCGGCTCAACCTCGATGGCCACATCAGCCGCCTCGACCTGGTGGGAAAGGACGCCGTGGTGCTGCGCGAAGGCCAGCAGGTCACCGAGTTCCAGGAAGGCATCGTGCCCTGGGCGCTGCAGCGGCCGGTGGCGCTGATCTTCGACGAGTACGACGCGGGCCGGCCCGACGTGATGTTCGTGATCCAGCGCATCCTGGAACAAGGCGGCAAGTTCACGCTGATGGACCAGAACCGCGTGCTGCATCCGCATCCCTCCTTCCGCCTGTTCGCGACCGCCAACACCGTGGGCCTGGGCAATCTCAACGGCCTCTATCACGGCGCGCAGCGCCTCAACCATGCGCAGATCGACCGCTGGAACATCGTCGCCTCGCTCGACTACCTGCCGGCCGAGGAAGAGATCGCGATCGTGCAGGCGCGCGTGCCCTCGACGAGGAACGAGGCCGGTCACGACATGGTGCGCGCGATGGTGGCGGTGGCCGATCTCACGCGCAAGGGCTTCGCGGCCGGCGACCTGTCGACGCTGATGTCGCCGCGCACCGTGATCACCTGGGCCGAGAACGTGGAGATCTTCCGCGACCCGGCGCTGGCCTTCCGGCTGTCCTTCGTCAACAAGTGCGACGAGGCCGAGCGGCCGCTCGTGGCGGAGTACTTCCAGCGCTGCTTCGACCTCGAGCTGAAGGAGTCGCATCAGCTTTCCGGGTCGTGAGGGCGGACTTGTCGAACGCTGCGCATCGGGTGTTCGGTTTTGGGAGGTGCGCCTGTTCCGAGGCTGGCGCCGGGGCGTCGTCCCGGCAGCCGAGTCACTTTCTTTTGTCTCGCCAAAAGAAAGTAACCAAAGAAAAGGCGACCCCACTGCGCGTGACCCTTCGCTTCGCTACGGGCAACCTGCGGTGCTCGCTTCAGGCGGGGTCCGCGCAAACTCGCTTCGCTCAAACACGCGCGGCCCT
>NZ_JAVDRF010000004.1:0-594790 GCF_031454625.1 Variovorax soli | reverse complement strand
ATGTTGCCGGCATCCATCGCGCCCTCGGCCTTGCCGGCACCCACCATGGTGTGCAGCTCGTCGATGAAGACGATGGTCTGGCCCTCGTCCTTGGCGAGCTCGTGCAGCACGGTCTTGAGCCGCTCCTCGAACTCGCCGCGGTACTTGGCGCCGGCCAGGAGTGCGGCCATGTCCAGGGAGAGCACGCGCTTGCCCTTGAGGGACTCGGGGACCTCGCCGGCGACGATGCGCTGCGCCAGGCCTTCGACGATGGCGGTCTTGCCGACGCCGGGTTCGCCGATGAGCACGGGGTTGTTCTTGGTGCGCCGCTGCAGGACCTGGATGGCGCGGCGGATCTCTTCGTCGCGCCCGATCACGGGATCGAGCTTGCCCAGGCGGGCACGCTCGGTGAGGTCGAGGGTGTATTTCTTCAAGGCCTCGCGCTGGCCTTCGGCATCGGCGCTGTCGACGCCCCGGCCGCCGCGCACGGCATCGATGGCGGCTTCGACGGACTTGCGGGTGACGCCGTGGCTGCGCGCGAGGTTGCCGATGTCGGCCTTGCTGTCGGCCAGGGCGAGCAGGAAGAGCTCCGCGGCAATGAACTGGTCGTTGCGCTTGATGGCTTCCTTCTCGGTGGCCTGCAGCAGCTTGCCGAGATCGGGGCCGACCTGGACCTGGTCGTGGCCCTGCACCTGGGGCAGCTTCTTGATCGCCGCCTCGGCGGCATTCAGCAGGCCCGGCACATTGGCGCCGGCGCGCTCGAGCAAGGCCCGGGGACCCTCGTCCTGGCGCAGCATGGCCACCAAAAGGTGGACAGGCTCGATGTAGGGGTTGTCGTTGCCCAAGGCGAGCGACTGCGCGTCGGCGAGGGCTTCCTGGAATTTGGTGGTGAGTTTGTCTTGGCGCATGAGTCGTCCGGATATCCGCGAGAGCCGATGGGGCAGCGCGCAGACCGAGTTTGTAGGGCCGGGGCCCGGCTCGGGTTGAGCTGGATCAACCTGTTCGGCAACAGTCGTGGATAAATGCGCGCGGCCAAGTGCTGGCGAGATAGAAAGGCGGATGCGAGCGCGCGCCTCTACCAACTTGTTGCGCAAGCATCCAGGCTCTGTTTGCGTTGGCGCAAGTCCGGATCCATTGGCGCGTCGCATGCTGTGCATTCGATCGACTTCATCTCAGGAATGCATATGAAGGCCGCAAACATGTTGGTGCTGCTCACCTTTGCCGTTGGTGCTGCCGCTTTCGCCGCCGACAACACCCAGCCCGGTCAGTTGAGTCCCCCGCCCGGCATCGCACAGAAGACCAGGGACGTTGCCGTCAAGGCTGCACGCGATGCAGAAGCCGCTTCGCGCAAGGCTGCCGATCACGCGAAGGCCGCACTGCAAAAGAGTGAAGCGACGGCAGGAAAGGTCTCGAGGGCCGCCGCCGAGGCCGTCCGACGAGCAGCACGCAAGGCCGCGGAGTCGGCAACCCGATTCGAGGAAAAGGCGGCGGCGTCGGCCGACAAGGCGCTTGACGAGAGCCGGGAATCCGCTCGCGTCGCCGCGGAGGAAGGCAAGAAGGCCGCCGCCGCCACCCGTGAAGCGCTGGGGAAGGCGGAGGACGCGTCCAAGCGCGCCCTGGAATCGAGCCGGGAAGAAGCCGAGAAGGCGGCCGATGCAACCCGCGAAGCCCTCAAAAAGGCGGATGAAAGCACACGCGCCGCTGCACGCGCAGCCAGGGACGCGGTGGTCAAGACCACGGATGCCGTCCGCCACAAGGCATCGCGGACCGCGAAGCAGTGATTCGATCGATGCCTGTCGGCGACTGTGTCCGCCCGCATACGGCGCAAATAGAGAATCCGGCTTGCGGACTCCCTGTTAAGAAAACCCTAAGACCATGGCGACACGATGCCCCTCAAGGCGTCGCCATGAACTTGTTGAAAACACCTCGGACCGCGCATCGTTCCCGCGCCGCCACGCCCGCCGAGCTGCTGGCCAGCGTCAGGAACGCCGCTGACTGCGCAGCTTTTCACACTCAATCCGATTCATGAGGTTTCAATGAACTCGACCTATGCATCTACCGCCGAACGCCAGGCCGCCGAGCCGGAGTCCGGCAGGATCCTCGTCTGGGACCTGCCGGTGCGCGTCTTCCACTGGCTCATCGTGCTGTGCTTTGCCGGCGCCTATCTCACGGCAGAGCGCGACTCGTGGCGCCTGGTCCACGTGACGTTCGGCTACACGATGGCGGCGCTGGTCGCCTTTCGCCTGGTGTGGGGCGTCGTGGGCACGCGATACGCACGCTTCGCGAACTTCGTGCGCGGACCGCGCGCCGTCGCGGCCTACCTCGGCGACCTGCTTCGCGGGCACGCGCAGCCCTCCGTGGGACACAACCCCGCCGGCGCCCTCGCCATCGTCGCATTGCTGGCCTTGGCGGTCGCGGTCACGGCCTCTGGCTGGGCCACGTACCAGGACCTCGGCGGCGACTGGCTGGAGGAAGTCCATGAAGCCGCGGCCAATCTCATGCTCGGCATGGTCGGCCTCCACGTCGCCGGCGTGCTGCTCGCGAGCTGGCTGCACCGCGACAACCTCGTCGCCGCCATGATCACCGGACGCAAGCCGGGCCGCTCCGGGGAAGGCGTGCGCAGCGCCTGGCGCAGCGTCGGCATCCTGATGCTGGTGGCGGTGCTGGGCTTCTGGTGGACGCAGTGGCAGGGCGCGCCAGCGGGCACGGCCAGAGGGCCGGCCGCGGTGTCCGCCAAGGCCGCCCTGCACGATCGCGACGACGACTGAAGCGGCGCAATTCACGCTCACAACTTTTCATGCGCATCCTGCTCGCCGAAGACGATCCCCTGTTGGGCGACGGTCTCCGCGCAGGACTGCGCCAGCTTGATTTCCAGGTCGACTGGGTGCGCGACGGCGAGGCCGCCGAGCGCGAACTGCGCGCCCAGCCCTATGCCGCGGCGATCCTGGATCTGGGCCTGCCGCTGAAGGACGGCCTGCCCGTGCTCGCCAGCGTGCGCAAGGCCGGCATTTCGATTCCCATCCTGGTCCTGACAGCGCGCGACGGCGTGCCCGACCGCATCCGCGGCCTCAACGTGGGCGCAGACGACTACGTCGTCAAGCCGGTGGACCTCGACGAACTCGCGGCCCGATTGCGAGCGCTGATCCGCCGCGCGCACGGGCAGGTCCAGGAGCGCCTGCACGCCCAGGACGTCGTGCTCGATCCGGCCGCCCACACCGTGCATCTTGCAGGCGAGCCCGTGACGCTGTCGTCCCGCGAATTCGACCTGCTGCACGCGTTCATGCTCAATGCCGGGCGCGTGCTCTCCCGCGAGCAGCTCGAGCAGCACCTCTACAGCTGGGGGCAGGAGGTGGAAAGCAATGCGGTCGAGGTGCACGTCCACCACCTGCGCCGCAAGCTCGGCAGCTCGCTCATCCAGACCGTGCGTGGCGTGGGCTACGTGCTCCTGCGTGAGAAGCCCGGCCGCTGACGACGATGCCCCGCTCGCTCCAAGGCCGCCTGTTGCTTCTGGTGCTCGGCATGGTGGCGAGCGTGTGGCTGGCGACTGCCGCCATGACCTGGCTCGACGCGCGCCACGAACTCGACGAACTGCTCGACAGCCACCTGGCACAGGGCGCCGCGCTGCTGGTCGCGCAGCAGATCCGCGAGCGCTCCGAAGAGGAGCCGGGCATCGAGGCCCCGGCACTGCATCGCTATGCGCCCAAGGTGGCCTTCCAGGTCTTCCATGAGGGCCGCCTGACCCTTCGCTCGGCCAATGCCCCTTCGCTGCCGATGATCGACGCCGGAGCAGGTCGATTCCGTTCGGGCTTCAGCACGGTCCGGATCGGCGGCGCGCCGTGGCGCGTGTTCGCGGCCCACGGCGGCGAACGCGACGTGCAGGTCTACGTGGGGGAGCAGATCGCCTCCAGAGACTCCATCCTCCGGGCCGTTCTGCGCAGCACGCTCTGGCCGATGTTCGTCGCATTGCCCCTGCTCGCGCTCGCGGTGTGGTGGGCGGTCCATCGGGGCGCGCTGCCGCTGCGACGGCTGGGCAGGACGCTGGCCCGGCGAGAACCGCAGGCGCTGAGTCCGGTCGTCCTCGATGGGGCCCCCTCGGAGATGACGCCCATGCTCGACGCGCTGAACGGCTTGTTCCGGCGCATCGGGGAGTTGATGGAATCGGAGCGCCGCTTCACCGCCGACGCCGCTCACGAGCTGCGCACGCCGATCGCCGCCATCCGCGCGCAGGCCCAGGTGGCCCTCGCCGAGTCGGACGACGCCAGGCGTCGACATGCGCTGCAGGCGACGCTGGCCGGCTGCGATCGGGCCGTGCGCGTGGTCGAGCAGCTCCTCGTCCTGTCGCGGCTGGAGGCCGGCGCCGAGCTCGAATGGACGACGGTGGCACTGGATGCCCTGGTACGCGGGGTGGTGGCCGATGCCGCCCCGACGGCCATCCACAAGCAGCAGAGCATCGAGGTCGATGCGGTGGAGGAATGCCCGGTCCGCGGCGATCCCACCCTGTTCGCCTTGCTCGTTCGCAATCTGGTCGACAACGCAATCCGGTACAGCCCGCAGGGGGCCGCCATTCGCATCGAGGTCATCCGGTCGCACGGCCACGTGCGCTTCAGTATCGAGGACAGCGGCCCCGGCATGAAGGACGAGGACATGGCGCGCTGCGGAGAGCGCTTCTTCCGCGTCCTCGGAAGCGGCGAAAGCGGCAGCGGCCTGGGCTGGTCGATCGTGCGCCGCATCGCGGCCGTGCAGGAGGCCACGGTGACCATCGGGCGCTCCCACCGCCTGGGCGGCCTCGCGGTCGACGTCGAGTGGACGGCCTGACTTACGTCGGCGAAGGCGGATGCAGGAGCACGCGTCTCAACATCAACCTGCCGCCGCGCCGTGCTCCTGCTCGGCGCGCGCGACTTCGCGCGCGGCCGCGACGAAGCTGTCGGGGTTCAGCGAGATCGAGTCGATGCCTTGCTGCACCAGAAAGCGTGCGAACTCCGGGTGATTGCTGGGTGCCTGTCCGCAGATGCCGATCTTGATGCCGGCCGCATGGGTGCGCGCGATGGCTTCCGCAATGAAGGTCGTGACCGCCTCATTGCGCTCATCGAAAAGACGCGCCAGATCGGCGGAATCCCGGTCCACGCCCAGGACCAGCTGCGTGAGGTCGTTGGAGCCGATCGAGAAGCCATCGAAGCGACGCGCGAACTGCGTCGCCAGGATCACGTTGGACGGCACCTCGCACATCATGTAAACCTGCAAGCCGGCCGCGCCGCGGCTCAGACCGTTCTCGGCCATGACGGCGAGCACGCGATCGGCTTCCTCCGTGGTGCGGCAGAAAGGGACCATGACAATGACGTTGTCGAATCCCAGTTCGCCCCGCACCCGCGCCAGCGCGCGGCACTCGAGCGCGAAGCCCTCGCGGTAGCGGGGATCGTAGTAGCGGGAGGCGCCGCGCCAGCCGATCATCGGGTTCTCCTCCTTCGGCTCGAAGGCTGCTCCGCCCAGAAGCCCAGCGTACTCATTGGTCTTGAAGTCGCTGAGGCGCACGATGACGGGATGCGGATGGAAAGGTGCGGCCAACTTGGCGACCCCGCGCGCAAGCGTCTGGACGAAGAAGTCGGCGCCATCGGCGTAACCGCGCACCAATGCCTCGATGTCGCGACGCTGCGCAGCATCCGCCACGCGCTCGGGGTGCAGCAGCGCCATCGGATGCACCCGCACTGCGTTGCTGATGATGAACTCCAACCGCGCGAGCCCCACACCCTTGGCGGGCAGTCGCCACCAACGGAAGGCAGCGCCGGGACTGGCAACGTTCACCATCATCGCAGTGCGCGTCGGCGCGATGGCGCTCAGGTCGACCTCCTCGCTTTCATACGGCAGCATGCCTTCGTAGACAAAGCCCTGCTGCCCTTCGGCGCAGGAGAGTGTGAGTTCCTGCCCGTCGAGCAGCACGGCCGTGCCTCGCCCGGTGCCGACCAGTGCCGGCACCCCAAGTTCCCGGCTCACGATGGCGGCATGGCTGGTGATGCCGCCGTGGTCGGTCACGATGCCGGCGGCGCGCTTCATCACCGGCACCCAGTCCGGGTCGGTCATCTCCGTGACGAGGATGGCACCGTCTTGAAAACGCGCGATGTCCTCGGCGCTGCGGATCACACAGGCCCTGCCGCTGGCGATCGCCTCGCCGACCGCCCCGCCGGTCAACAGCACCTTGCCGCGCGACTTGAGTCGCCAAGTCCTCAGCACTCCAGCGGAACGCGCGGACTGCACCGTCTCGGGCCGTGCCTGCACGAGGTAGAGTTCGCCCGTCTCGCCGTCCTTGGCCCACTCCACGTCCATCGGACGACCGTAGTGTTCCTCCACCGCAACGGCCCAGCGCCCGAGTTGCACGATCTCCTGGTCGGAGAGCACGAAGGCCTGGCGTTCCCGCTGCGTGGTGGCGGCGATCACCGTGCGCGCGCTGCCGCCGCTCGCATAGACCAGCTTGCGCTCCTTCCCGCCGCATGTCTTCTCGACGATGGGCATGAGCCTCGGATCCGCCAGCAGCGGCTTGAACACCTCGTACTTGTCCGGGTCGACCGAGCCCTGCACGACGGTCTCGCCCAATCCCCAGGCAGCATTGATGACCGCGGCGCGCGGGAAACCGCTCTCCGTGTCGATGGAGAACATCACGCCTGCACCGCCCAGATCGGAGCGCACCATGCGTTGCACCCCGATGGAAAGCGCCACCTCCATGTGGTCGAAACCCTTGGCTTGTCGATAGGCGATGGCGCGATCCGTGAACAGCGAGGCATAGCAGCGCCGGCAGGCATCCAGCAGTTCCCGCTCGCCGCGCACGTTCAGGAAGCTTTCCTGCTGCCCGGCGAAGCTCGCATCCGGGAGATCCTCTGCCGTGGCGCTCGAGCGCACGGCGACACTGGCCTCCGCCACGCCTGTTCGACGGCCGAGCTCGCGGTAGGCATGACGGATTTCGTCAGCGATGGCGAACGGAAATTCGCCATCCAGGAACAGCCGACGGGCCGCCTCGCCGGTGGCATGCAGTGTGGCATCGCCACGTTGCAGTGCTGCCAAGCGGTCACGCAGGGGCTCGGCGATCCCGTTGGCTGCGATGTAGGCCCGATACGCCTCGGCGGTCGTGGCGAACCCGGGCGGCACCCGCACACCACGCGCCGCGAGCTTGCACACCATCTCGCCGAGCGAGGCGTTCTTGCCGCCGACGCGCGGCACGTCGCCGTTGCCCAGGGTTTCGAACCAGGCGATGTGGTCGCGCTCGGGGATGTGCATGGCGCCTCCTTCGCAAGTTCTCTTGCGGGTGGTCGCAGCATAGTCAGTGGGAACCGCAGGCCAGTTGCGCCAGATCAAGCGCCGCGCCGAGTTTCATCTTCCAATCCCGGCAACGTGTCGTCCGCTTATCTGGCGCAGAACCGAACGGTCGCCGGAGGGGCGAGCGTCCGGCCAGTCATTCGCGAGGTTCACCATGAGCGCTCACAGCAAACGTCACGCTCCTTCGCAAATTGGAGAGGCATCGAAATGAATCAGCCCCTCGAAGCGTTCAACATGCGCGAGCCTCGAATCGCCTACTTCTCCATGGAAATTGCGCTCAGAAGCGAGATTCCGACGTACAGCGGCGGGCTCGGGGTACTCGCCGGCGATGCGATGCGCAGCGCCAGTGACCTGGATTTGCCCATGGTCGGTGTGACGCTGGTCAGCCGTGCCGGCTATTTCCGGCAGGAGATCGTCGACGGCCGCCAGCTCGAGCGGCCTGACATTTGGCAACCGGAACAATGGGCGCAGCGACTTGGCGCCAAGATCTCCGTGCAAGTGGGGGCGCGGGAGCTTTGGGTTGCCGCCTGGTTGTACGAAATCCACGGTCAACGCGGCGCCTCGGTTCCGGTGCTGCTGCTGGACACGGACCTGCCCGAAAACGAACCGGAAGATCGCGAGCTGACCCACCATCTCTATGGCGGTGACGAGGCCTACCGCATGAAACAGGAGATGGTGCTCGGCATCGGCGGCGTGCGGATGCTGGGAGCGCTCGGGTTCTCCATTCGAAAGTACCACCTCAATGAAGGACACGCCGCGCTTCTCGCACTGGAGCTGCTGCGGCGCTTCGCGCGCTCCCCGCAGGAAGCTGGCACACCGGAGCTCCAGTTCGATGTACCTGCAGTTCGCGAACGCTGCGTGTTCACCACCCATACGCCCGTCGAGGCGGGGCACGACAAGTTCTCGTATGAACTTGCGGATCGGTTGCTCGGCCCGTTCATCGGCGCGAAGGAGCTCAGACAACTCGCCGGGCAAGGAGAGCTCAATATGACCCGCCTCGCCCTCAACCTCAGCGAGTGTGTCAATGGCGTCACGCCTCGCCACGCCGAGGTTTCGAGGAAGATGTTTCCAGGCTATCAAGTGCATGCCATTACCAACGGGGTGCACCCATGGACCTGGGCATGCGACAGCTTGCGCCGTCTTTTTGATGCCTTTCTGCCGCGATGGAGCCATGAGCCGGAATTGTTGGCAAGGGCGGACCTCATTCCGGATGAGGAGCTGCGCCGGGCCCACGCCGTCGCGAAGCTCGCGCTCCTCCATCGCATTCAAGGCCGCGACGGCTTGTCCATCAATACTTCGCTCCCGGTGCTTGGCTTTGCGCGGCGTATGACCCCGTACAAGCGAGCGGATCTTCTGTTCTTTGACATCGACCGTCTGAGGGCGATCGCGCGAGAGCATCCATTTCAAATCGTGCTCGCCGGAAAGGCGCACCCACGGGACTTGGGCGGGAAGCAGATCATCGAGCGTCTGCATGCCTGGGCGCGCGAGCTCGGCGGCGCGGTGCCCGTCCATTTCCTCCCCAACTACGATATGGAGACGGCGCGCCTGCTGGTCTCGGGTGTCGATGTCTGGCTGAATACGCCATTGAGTCCGCTTGAAGCTTCGGGGACGAGCGGCATGAAGGCGGCGCTGAACGGTGTTCCCAATCTCAGCGTACTGGACGGCTGGTGGCTCGAGGGCTGTATCGAGGGCGTTACCGGATGGGCTGTGGGCGGCGAGACCGTGGCCGATGAGGCCGACGTCCACGCACGCGACGCAGCCTCGCTCTACCTCAAGCTCGACCAAAAGGTCCTGCCGCTCTACCACGAAAGCGCCGCCGGGTGGACGGCCGTCATGAAAGGGGCGATTGCCCGGAATGGCGCGTACTTCAGCAGCCATCGAATGATGAAGCAGTATGCCGTCGAGGCGTATCTGCATTGACCATCATCGTGCGGTGCGAACGGAACCGGTTTTCGCCAATCAGACGAGAAACTTGCTTGAGCGCCTTGCGCCCGATCAAACCGACGTCGCACAACGTGTACTACCTTATGCCGGAGGAGCCATCCATGAACCAAGACATTTCTTCCTTGATGCAGCAACCGGTATGGAGTGTCAGCATGGATGACACCGTGGCGCAGGTGGAAGCACTGCTCTCCAGCAACCGCCTGAACTGGGTGCCCGTCCTGGAACCATCGAACGGCGAAGTCGTCGGCGTGATCAGCGCCTCGGATCTCGTTGCGTTCCATGCGCAGGGGCGAGATGCCCTCGCCACGTGCGCATGGCAGATGTGCTCTTACAAGCCGATCGTCGTGGACGTCGGGACCCCGGCCTCGACGGTAGCGGCGCTCATGGTGGAGCGCGGGATCCATCATGTGGTCGTGACCGACAGCCGTGGGATCGCCGGCGTGGTGTCGTCGCTGGACTTCGTGCGGACATTCCTGCCGGCCACGGACTAAGGGGCCACGCTTGATCCAGCGCAACCCGGTGCGCTGGATTGCTTTCTAAAGTCACACCACGCCTCATCGCGAGGTGGGTCCCTGATTTCTTCAATGGAAGGAAAGTCATGAAATCCGATACGCAACTCCGAACCGACGTCCTGGCCGAACTGGACTGGGATCCGGCGATCAAGACCGCCACAGTGGGTGTTACCGCCAAGGATGGCGTGGTGACCCTGACAGGCCATCTCGGCAGCCATGCCGAAAAGTACGCTGCCGAGCGCGCAGCACAACGTGTCAAAGGCGTGAAGGCGATCGCCGTCGAGATCAACGTCAAGCTGCCCGCTGGCGACGAACGCACCGACGCCGACATCGCGCGCGCCGTCGAGCACGCGCTCGAATGGAGCGCGCTGGTGCCGGACGGCAAGATCAAGCCGATGGTCGAGGGCGGCTGGGTGACACTGACGGGCGAAGTGGAGTGGGAATACCAGCGCCGGGCCGCGGAAAACGCGGTGCGCACGCTCATGGGCGTCACCGGCGTTTCGAACACGGTCAAGATCTCTCCCAAGCTCAGTGCCTCGGAGGTCGAGAAGAAGCTGCGCGAAGCGCTCACCCGGCAAGCGCAGCGCGAAAGCGAACGTCTCCAGATCGGGGTCAGTGGTTCGCAGGTCACGCTGCACGGGCTGGTTCATTCATGGGCCGAATCCAGGGCTGTCGAGAAAGCGGCGTGGTCCGTTCCTGGCGTGACGTCGGTCGCCAACGATCTGATCGTCCTGGACTGAAAAAACGACGGCGGCACCCGACTGCACCGGTCGCATGCCGGTGCGTCGTGCTCGATGTGCTGCAGGTTCGACAGGCTTGCGGCCGCGCCCGGCCCGCCTTCTTACACTCACGGATCGGCGCGCGGACCCTCGACGCCCTCTTTTGCCGGGGACTGCGGACCCGCCGGCCCCGGCACGCGACGTGCGCCCTCACGCTCCCAACGCGAAGCGAACCCGCTCTGGTTGGCTGGGGCGGTCGCCTGCGGAAGGCGATAGAACTCTTCATTGAGGTACCTTGCCACCTCTGCCACGTCGTCGTCGCTCCAATCGAGCGCGGCTTCCGCCTGCCAGCGCCGGACCTGTGCCTTGAGACTGGCCCAATCGGTCACGAGCTTCTTCTGGCGCCAATGCATCTGCTCGCTATGACAGGCGATGCAGTGCGTCGAATACAGCAGCGCGCCCCGCGACTCGGCCAATGCAGGCGCCGCCGGTGCCAGCACCAGGAAGACCGCCAGGGCGACAAGGGGGAAGCGGGCCAGACCCATGTTCATGATTTCCTCCGACAGATGGCGTTACGAAAGAGATGCTGATTGCGGCAGCAGGGGCCATGGCTCTCAACCAACCGGGTAGCCGCCGCCCTCCAGGCCGGAGCGGTGGCGAGCCCATTCCTTCGCCTTGGCGATTCCGATCCGAATCGCCTTGCCGTCGTCGTACCCCTCGGCCAGCAGCGCATTGGCGATCTCGATGGCCTTGAGCCGGACGAGGGGCGTCAGATGGGCCATGGCGGGCGGATAGCGGAAGGAAGTCCAGGGCATTGCAATCATTCGCAGGTCATGGCCGCGCGTGAAGACGCACTCACACGAGCGGCTTGGCCGATGGCGCGACGCTGGTCATCTCGGACACTTCTCTCTGGATGCCGCGGCGAATGATCCTGACCAGGCCCGCCATCTCTTTCGCGTATTCGTCCATCAGGGCGTCGAGCGTTCATGTGAATCTCCTTGTGAATGTGAGCTTCCACGCATTGAATTCGCACTCGCCTTGCGCACGGAGGCGTACCGAAACAAGAAGGCCCGCCATCCTTGCGGAGCGGCGGGCCTGGTGAAGGCCCCACCCACGCGCCATGGCGCACGAGCAGTCTGAGGTTGCCTTCATCCCACGGCGTCGGAGCGACGCCATGAACTCCCCCGAGGGGGAACCCTCACTTTTACCAGCCAGTCCCTTGGCGCATGCCGCGGTGCCCCGGTTGGTGCATTCACTGTAGGCGAGTGCGCGAGGCAAGCATTGATGTGGATCAAGTGGCGGCGACCTTGTCTTACCCGCAGTGCAATCGATGCGCACGCGTGCTGTCGAGCAAGCTCAAATGAAGGACGCGATGCGGACGTCCTTGGTGCAGCGGCGCCCCGAATGACCGGACCCCGGCGGCCTCGATCCAGGTCAAGTCCGATGGCCGCCGGCTCGCTCCAATGCCGCGCTCGAGATGGACCCGATAGGACGACATTGATCCAGCGCAAGAACAAGCGCCCGCCATCGATCCAGGATGAGCCATTGGGGCTGCATTTGATCGAGCGCAAGCGCCGATCGCCTGCGGACACCTACATTGGATCCCATCGTCACGCTGGAGAAACATCATGAGCAAAGTCCTGGTGGTCTTCTATTCCTATACCGGTACCTCGCGACGCCTGGCCGAGCTGCTTTGCAGCCAGCAAGGGTGGGAGATCGCTGAAATCGAGGAGGAGCGGCCGCGCAGCGGTCCCTGGGGCACGTGGCGATGCGTGCTGGATTCACTGTTGCGACGGCATCCCGCCATCCGCTACCAGGGCCCGTTTCCCAAAGGCTTCGATGCCGTCGTTCTGGTGTCGCCGATCTGGGCCGGACGCCTGGCTGGCCCCATGCGCAGCTTCGTGGCGAGACGGCGGGGTCACCTGCCCGACGTCGCGGTGGCCCTGGTCATGGGAAGTCGCGGCGCACCCGATGCGGTTGCCGAGATCACCCGTCTCATCGGTGAGACGCCCATCCTCAGCACCGCCTTCACTGCGCGAGAGGTCGATGACGGCAGTTGCGCGGGGCGGCTGCGATTCTTCGGGACGGCATTGCTCGGTGCCGAGCGGAATCACGCCGTCGCTCGACAAGCCAGCCTGTCGCCGCAAGCAGCCTGATGCGGCTTGCTGATTGCGAAACAAACAAGGAATAGCCATGTACCAACACATTCTCGTTCCCCTGGATGGCAGCGCCACTGCCGAGTGCGGCCTGCGCGAAGCGCTTCGGCTCGCCGCCGAGCAGAAGAGCAAGCTGCGGCTGCTGCACGTGATCGACGACTTTCCGATGCTGATGGAGATGTCGGCCGTTGCCAGCTTCGAGGCCTCGATGCGCAAGGTGCGCGAGTACGGCCAGGATGTCCTGTCCAAGGCGCAGGCCGCCGCCGCGGCGGCTGGTGTCCAGGCCGAGACCGTCCTGCGCGAAGTGACGCAGGGCCGCATCGCGGACATCGTGGTCGACGAGGTTCGGGTGGCCGGTTGTGACCTGATCGTCATGGGCACGCATGGCCGGCGCGGCTTCAGCCGGTTGGCGCTCGGCAGCGACGCTGACCTCGTGGTGCGCACGAGCCCGGTTCCGGTCCTGCTGGTACGCGGCAACGCGGACCAATCCTGACTCGGCCGCCCCGTGCAACCAAGGCGACTGCTCCCGACCCTCGTCTGCGCCTGCCTGCTCGCCGCGTGCAGCATCGGTGCGGCGCAGCTTCAGCGGACCGGCGGCGAGCCCCTCGCGCAACCGCCGGCGGCTTTTTCGACCCTCGTCGCAAGCCACAGCGCCACGGTGGTGGACATCAGCACGCTGCGCATCGGCCGCGACGCGAACGACGGCGACATGGACCTGGAGTTCGCGCCCGAGAACGATTTCTCGGATCGACTCGCCTGGCCGCTTCCGGCCAGCGTCCAGGTCAGCCAGATCCGGGATCTGGCTTCGGGCGTCATCCTCTCGAGCGATGGGCTCATTCTGACCAGCGCGCATGTCGTTGCCAACATCGACGAGGCGCAGGTTCGACTGGACGACGGTCGCCGCTTTACGGCCCGGGTGGTCGGCAGCGACCGCCAGACCGACGTCGCGCTGCTGAAGATCGAAGCCAGCGGCCTGCCGGTCGCGGTCATCGGAGACTCCTCGCAACTGGCACCGGGCGACTGGGTGGCTTCCATCGGCGCGCCCTTCGGCTTTCATGGAAGCGTCACCACCGGCGTGGTGAGTGCGATGAACCGCTTCATCGGCGGTACCGGCGACATTCCATTCATCCAGACCGATGTCGCCATCAACCCCGGCAGTTCGGGCAGCCCGCTCTTCAACAGCCGCGGCGAGGTCGTGGCGATCAATTCAATGATCTACAGCGGCAGCGGCGGCTATATGGGCCTCTCCTTCGCGGTCCCCATCAACCTTGCCATGCAGGTCGCGACGCAGCTTCGCGCGGCAGGCGTGGTGCGGCGGGCACGCCTGGGCGCCGAGTTTCAGGAGGTGACGCCGTTGCTGGCGCAATCCTTCGGCCTTGCGCAAACCGCCGGCGCACTGGTCGTGAAAGTCGAGCCCGGCAGCCCTGCCCACGACGCAGGACTGGCAGCAGGCGACGTGATCATCGCGATGGATGGCGCCCCCGTCTCCCACTTCTCCGAGCTGTTGCAGCAGATCGCGTCGCGCCGTCCCGGCACGCGCAGCCGTTTCGAGATCTGGCACCACGGAGCGGCTCGCACGACCTGGGCCACCTTGGCCGAACAGCCGGCCGACAGGTCTCGGCCGCAGCCCGCCGCCACGCCGGAATGGAGCGATGGCCTGGGGCTGAGTCTCGCGGAGCTGTCGCCAGCGCGGCGCCTGCAGCTTCACCTCGATGCAGGGCTGCTGGTACGCGACGCCACAGGCTTGGCGCGCAGCGAGGGCATTCGCGCCGGCGATTTCATCGTGGCCATCAACGATCAACGCCTCGAGCGCGTGGATGATTTCCGGCGCGCGGTCTCGCGCTTGCCGGTGGGCCGCAACGTGGCCTTGCTGGTCATGCGCGATCGGCGGCTGGCCTACGTTCCGGTGCACATCTCGGCACGGCCCTCTTTACCTTGAGCCTCCGAGCAAACCGCTTTGCGGGATGCAACAGGGGCGGTCCACCACATTGTGTCCAGACTTGGAGATCCTCATGAAACTGATGAAAGCTGCCGTCGTCCGCGAGTTCGGACGTCCTCTCCAGATCGAGGAAGTGCCCGTGCCCGAAGTGCCGGCGGGCCAAATCCTGGTGAAGGTGGCCGCCTCCGGCGTCTGCCATACCGATCTGCATGCGGCGCAGGGCGACTGGCCGGTCAAGCCTGCCCTGCCCTTCATCCCCGGGCACGAAGGCGTGGGCCATGTCGCGGCCGTCGGCAGGGACGTGAAGCACGTCCGGGAAGGCGACCGGGTCGGCGTGCCGTGGCTGCATACCGCGTGCGGGCATTGCGAGCACTGCATCACCGGCTGGGAAACGCTGTGCGACCACCAGCAGATGACCGGCTACACCGTCAACGGCGGCTATGCCGAATACGTGCTCGCCGACCCGGGCTATGTGGGCCACCTGCCGGCCAATGTCGGTTTCACCGAGATCGCGCCCGTGCTGTGCGCCGGCGTCACGGTCTACAAGGGACTCAAGGTGCTGGACTGCAAGCCGGGCGACTGGGTGGCCATCTCCGGCGTCGGCGGCCTGGGGCACCTGGCCGTGCAGTATGCGAAGGCGATGGGCTTCCACGTCGCCGCCGTCGACATCGACGACGAGAAGCTGCAACTGGCCAAGGAGGTCGGCGCGGACATGCTGGTCAATGCTGCGAAGCAGAACCCCGCGGTGGAAATGCAGAAGGCCGTGCGCGGCGCGCACGGTGTGCTGGTCACCGCGGTGTCGCGCAGCGCCTTTGCCCAGGCGCTGGGCATGCTGCACAAGCGCGGCACCATGTCGATGGTCGGTCTGCCGCCGGGCGATTTTGCGCTCCCCATCTTCGACGTCGTGCTCAACGCCAAGACGGTGCGCGGCTCGATCGTCGGGACGCGGATGGACCTGCAGGAGGCGCTGGCCTTCGCCGCAGAGGGCAAGGTGCGAACGGTCTGCAGCGAAGACCGGCTCGACAACATCAACCAGGTCTTCGATCGCATGCGCGAAGGCCAGATCGAAGGGCGGGTTGTCATGCGTCTGACCGACGAGGCTTAGCCGCCATGCAAGCGATGGTGCTCGGCGGCGCGGGCCAGGCGCTCCGGATGGAACAACGCCCGCTGCCGGAGCCAGCCGCCGGCGAGTTGCGCCTGCGGGTGCTGGCCTGTGCGGTCTGCCGCACGGACCTGCACGTGGTCGACGGCGATCTGCCGCTGACCGTGCTGCCGATCGTGCCGGGCCACGAAATCGTCGGCGTGGTGGAGGCGCTCGGCGCAGGCGTGCACGCCCATCGCATCGGCGACCGCGTCGGCGTCCCCTGGCTGGGCCACAGCTGCGGCCACTGCGCCTACTGCGCCGGCGGCAGCGAGAACCTGTGCGATGCGCCGCGCTTCACCGGCTACCACCGCGACGGGGGCTTCGCCACCCACGTGCTCGCCGAAGCCGACTTCTGTCTGCCGCTCGGCACGTTGACGCAGGAGCCGGCCCGCATCGCGCCCCTGATGTGCGCCGGCCTGATCGGCTGGCGCAGCCTGAAGGCGGCCGGCGAAGGCGCCCGGCGCCTGGGGCTCTACGGCTTCGGCGCCGCCGCCCACCTGATCGCGCAAGTCGCCGTCGGCCAGGGCAGGCAGGTCCACGCCTTCACGCGGCCGGGCGATACCGCGGGCCAGGCCTTTGCGCGCTCGCTCGGCGCCGCCTGGGCCGGAGGGTCGGATGAAGTGCCCGCCGAATTGCTGGACGCCGCGATCATCTTCGCGCCCGCCGGCGAACTGGTGCCGACCGCCCTGCGCGCCGTGCGAAAAGGTGGCCGCGTGGTCTGCGGCGGCATTCACATGAGCGACATCCCCTCCTTTCCCTATCGTTTGCTGTGGGAGGAACGGCAGCTCGTGTCGGTGGCCAACCTGACGCGGCGCGATGCCCGCGAATTCCTGGATGTCGTGCAGGCGCATCCGCCGCAGGTCCACACGACGACCTATCCGCTGGCCCAGGCGAACGAGGCGCTCGCCGATCTGCGGGCCGGCCGGCTGCAGGGAGCGGCGGTGCTGCTTCCCTGAGCGCGGTTTCGCGCGCCTTCCGGCGGAGCCTGGACCTCGCCCTTGCATGGGTGGCGCGCGGAGTCCGAGGCGTTGGCCACGATGCCATCGCAAAAGGGGCGCCCCGATTGACAACGGTTTGACGGATGTCAAGGTCCGGCCCATCGCCGGCGGCGACGATCGTCGTCGTTCCTTCGATTTTTTGAGAGCCCTCATGAACCACTTGACTGCAGCGGACCGCGACGCACTGGCCGATCAGCTCCGGGCGATGAAACGCAATGCCCTGGATGAAATCCGCAGCACCACGGCGGACATCGAAGCCAGCCTGCCGCCTTCCATCCACGAGGTTCAAAGCCAGGCCGACGAGGCCGAAGCCGAACGCCTGGGCGACGTGCGCTTCGCCGAAATGGAGATCGACCGCGCCAGGCTGCGCGACATCGAATACGCGCAACAGCGCATGGCAGACGGGCGCTACGGCATCTGCACGGACTGCGGCGAACCCATCCCGCGCGAGCGCCTGTTGGCGCAGCCCATTGCCCTGCGCTGCACCGCCTGTCAGCTGGCGGCAGAGAACCGGCAACGCCCATGACCGGGATTCCCGGAAGGCCACGGGCCCGTTGCCGAGCTTGATTCACCGCTCCTTCCCGCCAGGCGCACCGCGGTACGATCCATAGCATGCGCCGCCTACGCTTCCTCACCGGCCGGCACCGCACCCCCGCCATCAACACGCTGCTCGGGCTGCTGCTCGCCTTCATTGCAGGTGCCGTCAACGCCGGCGGCTTTCTCCTGGTGCACATGTACACCTCCCACATGACCGGCTTCGTCTCGATGCTTGCCGACAACCTCGTGCTTGGCAACATGGCGCTGGTCCTCGCTGCGACGGGCGCGCTCACGGCATTCACCTGCGGCGCGGCATCCACCGCGGTGATGGTGAACCTCGCGCGGCGGCATGGATTGCGCAGCGGATTCGCGCTCCCCTTGCTGCTGGAAGCGCTTCTGTTGCTGTTGTTCGGCCTGGTCGGCGCCACCACCCTGAACCACACGACGCCGTTCGCGGTGCCCCTCACCGTTCTGCTCCTGGCTTTCCTGATGGGATTGCAGAATGCCTTGGTCAGCAAGATCTCGTCCTCCCAGATCCGGACGACGCACATGACGGGCGTGATCACCGATCTCGGCATCGAGCTCGGCAAGCTCATCTACTGGAACCGGGCCGGCATGCCTGCACGCGCGCAGGTGCGAGCGAACCGCGCCAAGCTGCGGCTGTTCGCGCTGCTTTTGTCTCTTTTCCTGCTGGGCGGACTGGTGGGCGCCACCGGTTTCAAGTACGTCGGATTCGTCTGGGTGGTCCCGCTGGCGGCCTTGCTCTTCGCCGTATCCCTGCCGCCGCTGCTGCAGGATCTGCGCCTTTCCAGCCGCCTGCGCGCCATGATCGGCCGCGTGGCCCGTGCGCTGCCGCCACGCGCCGATCACCGCTGAGCGCGAGAAGGCCAGGCGTGAGCACATCGGCATGAAAGGCACCCGTCACCGCACGCGGTCGCGGGTGACTGCACCGACCTCGCCGGAAGCCAGCGCCACTTCTTCGGACCCGGAAGCGTTCTGGAGTCGCGACGCCGCGGCCCTGCTGGCTGAACTCGACAGCGGCATCCAGGGCCTGTCCTCGGACGAAGCGGCCCGCCGCCTGAAGTCGGAAGGCTTCAACGCCCTCGACGAAGAGCCGGAAGCCCAGGTCGTGCGGCTCGCCCTGGGGCAATTCAAGAGTCCGCTCGTGCTGATCCTCGTCTTTGGCGGCGCGGTGTCGGCCTTCCTTCGCGACTGGCTGGAGGCCGCAATCATCCTCGCCGTCGTGCTGGGCAGTTGCGGCCTCGGCTTTCTGCAGGAATACCGCGCCTCGAAGGCGGTCGCCCAGCTGCGCAGCAGGCTCGCCCTCACGGTGAACGCGCTGCGCGACGGCGCAAGGCGCGTGGTCCCGACACGCGAGCTGGTGCGCGGCGACGTCCTCATGCTGTCGGCCGGGAACCTGGTTCCGGCGGACGGCATCGTGCTCGAAACCCGCGATTTCCTGGTGACGGAAGCCAGCCTGACCGGCGAATCGTTCCCCGTCGAAAAGCAGCCGGGCGTGCTGCCTCCGGGAACTCCGATCGCCGGTCGCACGAATGCGGTCTACCTGGGCACGTCGGTGCGCAGCGGCACGGCCACGGTGCTCGTCGTTCGCACCGGCGAGCACACGGCTTTCGGGGCGGTGGCGCAGCGGCTGCGCGCCGCGCCGCCCGAGACCGAGTTCACGCGCGGTGTCCAGGAGTTCGGCATCCTGCTCGTGCGGGTGATGGTGGTGATGGTGCTGTTCGTGCTGATCGTCAATCAGTGGATGGGGCGTCCCTGGATCGAGTCGATGCTGTTCGCCGTCGCCTTGGCCGTGGGCCTGTCTCCGGAGCTGCTGCCCGCGATCGTGAGCGTCACGCTGTCGGCGGGTGCGCGCCGAATGGCCGACCGCGGCGTTCTCGTGCGCCACCTCGAGGCGATCGAGAACCTCGGCAGCATGGATTTCCTGTGCACCGACAAGACAGGAACGCTCACCGAAGGCGTGATGACGCTCGAGGCCGCCACGGCGCCCGACGGCACGGCCTCGCCCGAGGTCTTGCGCCTGGCCTTCATGAACGCCGCTTTCGAGACGGGCATCGACAATCCGCTGGACGCCGCCCTGGTCGCCGCCGGCGCGAAGGCAGGGTTGTCCAAGGCCGGCCTGCGCAAGATCGACGAGATCCCCTACGACTTCCTGCGCAGGCGCCTGACGATCGTGCTGGCGCCGGAGGCCGGCGGGGCGCACGTGATCGTGACCAAGGGTGCCTTCGCCCAAGTGCTCGCAACATGCACCCGGGTCGCGCGCGGGGGCGCCTGCGTGCCGCTGGACGACGAAGAGCGCGAGCGACTCGACGCATGGTTCCGCGAACAGGGGAGCCGCGGCTTCCGGCTGCTGGCATTGGCCACACGCGAGGTCGAACCGCGCAGCAGCTACGCGCACGACGACGAGGCCGAGATGTGCTTCGCCGGCTTCCTGCTGTTCCTCGACCCGCCGAAAGCCACGGTCTTGCGCACCTTGGAGACGCTCGCCGCGTACGGCGTGGGCATCAAGGTGGTCACCGGCGACAACCGCTACGTTGCGGCCCACGTGGCCAAGAGCGTGGGCCTGGATGCGCAGGCCATGCTGACCGGAGAGCAGATCGGCGCCATGAAGGACGAGGCCCTGTGGCACCACGCCCAGAAGACCGTGTTGTTCGTCGAGGTCGATCCGCAGCAGAAGGAACGCATCGTGCGCGCGCTGCAGCACCACGGCCATGCCGTGGGCTACCTGGGCGACGGCATCAACGACGCGCCTGCGCTGCATGCCGCCGACGTGGGCATCTCGGTCGACGGCGCGGTGGATGTGGCGCGCGACAGCGCCGGCGTCGTGTTGCTGCGGCCCGATCTCGATGTGCTGTGCCAGGGCGTGCAGGAAGGCCGCCGCACCTTCGCGAACACGCTCAAGTACGTCAGCATCACCACCAGCGCCAACTTCGGCAACATGGTCAGCATGGCCCTGGCCGCTCCGCTGCTGCCCTTCCTGCCGCTGGCCGCCAAGCAGGTCCTGCTCAACAACTTCCTGTCGGACCTTCCCTCGATCGCGATCTCGTCCGACCGGGTCGACGAGGATCGGCTCGCCAGCGCGCAGCACTGGGATGTGCACGACCTGCGCCGCTACATGCTGGTGTTCGGCCTGACGAGCTCCCTGTTCGATCTGCTGACCTTCTGGCTGTTGCTGAAGGTGTTCCATGCCTCCGAGCCGCTGTTCCAGACGTCCTGGTTCGTCGTCTCGCTGCTGACGGAACTTGCGGTCCTGCTCGTGCTGCGCACGCACCGGCCGGCGTGGAAAAGCCGGCCCGGGACCGTGCTGTGGACGACCACGCTGCTCGTGGCCGCGGTGGCGCTTGCGCTGCCTTTCATCCACCCCGTGGCCTCGCTTTTCGGCCTGGTTCCTCTCCCACCCGGACTGCTGGGCGCCATGCTCATCGTGGTGCTGGCCTACGTGGCGGCGACCGAGTTCGCCAAGCGGCGCTTCTATGCGCTGCCGCGCCGGCGCACGCGAAAGCGGCGCTCGAAGCGCTTACGAGCCCCGGCGCCATCCTGAACTTCGCGCGCCTTTCGCGGCGACGGCCCCGCCTGAGGCTCTGCGTGCAGCCGGCTCATTGCGATGCTCATGGGCCGCACGATCCCATCGCAGTGCCTCAATGGGCGATCAGAACGGGCACCGTCATGTGCGATAGCACTTCCCGCGTCACGCCGCCCAGGACCATCTCGCGCAGCCGCGAATGCCCGTATCCCCCCATCACGATCAGGTCGGCTCCCAGGTCCGAGACACGCGAAAGCAACGCGTCGGAGATGTCGATCTCGACGACGTCCTGCTCGGCGCGCGGCTGCACGCCGTGACGCTCCAGCCAGCGAAGCATTTCGGGGATCAGCAGGGCTTCGCCTGCATCGGCCCCGGTGCCGCGAAACGAGGCGAGCGTCACCCGGCGCGCGCCGGCCAGCAGCGGCAGGGCTTCGCGCATCGCCAAGGCCGCAGCGCGGGAACCGTCCCAGGCGAGCAGCACGTTCTTCCCCAGATCCCCGAAGTCGCCGGCATAGGGCACCACCAGCACCGGCCGTCCGGCGTGCAGCATCACCTGCGGCACGAGACCGCGCGCCGGCACATCGGAATCGGTGGCGCTGTCCTCCTGGCCCAGCACGATGAGATCGCTCGATCGGCCGTGCGCGATGAGCTCGTCGATCGTCGTGCCCTCCACTTCGCGTACCTCGTGCGAATGCGCGTCCGCGGCGTTCACCACGGCCCTGAAGCCCTCGCTGATTCCGTCCGCGCGCTGCCGCAGGTAATGCGCGGATTCGGCAATGAAGTCGGTCATGCCGGTGGGAAGGGCGTTCGCCGGAATCGTCCCGTCGAGCAGGCCATTGGGCAACAGCCCGACCAGATGACCGCCCTGCGCCTTGGCGATGCGGGTCGCCAGCGCGACGCGGGCGCGGCACCTGTCGGTGTGGTCCAGATGAACGAGGATGGTCTTGAAATTCATGGGTAGTCCGCTTCGTTGGGTTTGCTGCGTTCATCTTCGAGGCGCGCAGGGCCCTCGGCCTTGATGTGGGTCAACCCGACGCGAACGGACCGCCACCCCCGATCGCTGGGCCTCATCGGCAATGGATGCGGGCTTGATCCAGCGCAAGGCGGCGCGCGCCGGCGCTCCTAAAGTGGCGTGGGCGCCGCTCGAGGAAGCGGGCCTCGATCTTTACGACGAAAGGCCATGAAGACATGAGATCCGATGCCCGGCTGCGCACCAGCGCCATGAATGGCTGAGGAGATCACGCCATGGAATCCTTGCGCTCGATCCTCGTTCATCTCGACGGCAGCACGCATGCCGAGGCACGGCTGCAGTTCGCGCACCGCCTGGCGAGCGCGTGCCAGGCGGCCCTGACAGCCCTGTTTGCCGTGGCACCCCAGTTCCTGCCGCTGCACCCGTTGCGCGCGGACACGTTCTCCAGCCGCATGCCGCGAGGCGTCGACGCTGCCCATCGGGCCCACGCGCTCGCGCTGTTCGAACGCGCGCGCTCCTGGGGAGGCACCGCGCTCGCGTGGCAGGAACTCGACGACGAGGCGGTCGTCGAAAGCTTCGCGCGGCGGGCGCTGGCGGCGGATCTTCTCGTCCTCGGCCAGCGCGACCCGCTGGATTCGAGCGGCTTCGATGTTCCCGGCGACCTGACGGAGGCGGTGATCATCGCCAGCGGCCGCCCGTCGCTGGTCGTCCCCTTCGCCGGTGTCGCCGCCCCGATCCCGCAGACCGTACTGGTGGCCTGGAAATCGACGCCGGAAAGCGCGCGCGCCCTGAGCGCATCGCTCCCCCTTCTTCGCGGCGCAGCAAAGGTGCACCTGGTGTGCGCCGAGGACAACGTCGACGAGACCCACTCGGCACCGGTGGAGCTCATTCCCTATCTGCGGCTTCACGGCATCGAACACGTCCACGAGCACCGGCGGCTGGGCGACAAGGATGCGGGCAGGGAGATCCTGTCGCTGGCGGGCGAAACCGCCGCCGACCTCATCGTGATGGGCTGCTACGGACATGGCCGGGCGCGGGAGCTCGTGCTGGGCGGCGCCTCGCGCACTGTCCTTGAATCCATGCGGGTGCCGGTGCTGATGTCGCACTGACCCGATCCCGGGCGGGCGCGCGCATCGCCAGTCGCCGAAGCCTCGATGCCGCCTCGACGACGGCCAGGTTCGAGCACCCTCGGTGCCCCTCGCGATCCCGCCATCTTGACCGCGCCAGGCATCCGGGACTTGACGCCGATCAAGGCCGCTGCTGCATCGAGCCGGCATGCTGCGAGGGTGTTCGATGCCGGACACGTCACGAACACGAACGCGAGCAAGACCCACGATGGATGAACGAATCGACGAACTGGACCGCACCCTTCACGCAGGCATCGCCCTGTGGACGCGCGGGCTCTCGCCCGCGGCCCTGATGCTCGCCTGGTCGGACTGGGCCGTGCATTTCGCGGCACAGCCGGCCCGCGCCGCACAGCTGACGATGGTCCGGCCCTGGATGCAGGCGATGGACGACGCCGCCCGGGCCCTCCAGCCACCCCAGCCACAGCACGTGAGTCCCACTCCGGATCGGCACGCGTTGGACCGGCGGCTCGGCGATCCCGCATGGAACATCTGGCCGTTCAGCGTGTACCGCGATGCCTTCCACGCGGCCGAGCACGCGGTGCAGGAGCTCACCGACGACGTGCCCGGGGTCGAGCGCCACCACGGACAGGTGGTGTCCTTCGCCGCTCGCCTGTTGCTCGGCATCTGTTCGCCCGCGAACTTTGCCGCGACCCATCCGCTGGTGGTCCGGAAGACGGCCGCGACCGGGGGAATGAACCTGCTCCAGGGCGCCCGCGAATGGGCAGAAGACCTGCAGCGAAGCCTCGCCGACGCTCCCGCCAAGGGAGCGGAGTCCTTCGTGCCCGGCAAGCAGGTCGCCTGCACGCCCGGCAAGGTCGTGCTGCGCAACCATCTCATGGAGCTCATCCAGTACGCGCCCACGACGCCGACCGTTCACGCGGAGCCGGTCCTGGTGATGAGCGCCTGGATCATGAAGTACTACATCCTCGACCTGTCGCCGCACAACTCCCTCGTCCGCTACCTGCTCGACCAGGGCTACACGGTGTTCGCGATCTCATGGAAGAACCCCGGCGCCGAAGACGCCGACCTCGGCATCGAGGACTACCTGGCACAGGGCCTCATGGCCAGCCTCGATGCCATCGGTGCGATCGTGCCGCGGCAGAAGGTCCATGCCATGGGCTACTGCCTGGGCGGGACCCTGCTCGCCATCGGCGCCGCCGCCATGGCGCGCGATGGCGACGACCGGCTTGCCACGGTCACGCTGCTGGCGGCCCAGACCGACTTCACGGAGCCGGGCGACCTGAGCCTCTTCGTCGACGAGAGCCAGCTCAGCTTCCTGGAGGACGTCATGGCGCGCCAAGGCTTTCTGGATGCGGACCAGATGGCCGGCGCCTTTCATCTGCTGCGCGCGGTGGACCTGATCTGGACGCCCATGGTGCAGAACTACCTGCTGGGCGAGCGCGCACCGCTGACCGACCTCATGGCCTGGAACGCCGACGGCACGCGCATGCCCTATCGCATGCACGCGGACTACCTGCGCAAGCTCTTTCTCGAAAACGACCTGGCGGAGGGGCGCTTCATGGTGCACGGGCGTCCCGTGTCGCTCGGCGATATCGAAGTCCCGATCTTCGCCGTCGGCACTCGCACCGACCACGTGGCCCCCTGGCGCTCCGTCTACAAGCTCAACCTGCAGTGCGACACGGACATCAGCTTCGTGCTGACGGACGGCGGGCACAACGCGGGCATCGTGAGCGAGCCCGGACACGAAGGCCGCCACTACCGCATGCATCACCGGGCGAGGAACGCGCCCTACGTGCCGCCGGACACCTACCTGGCGCAGTCCGCGCAGGTCGACGGCTCGTGGTGGCCGGCGCTGCAATCCTGGCTGGCCGCCCACTCGGGCGCCAGGCGCAAGCCGCCGCCCATGGGCCATGCGCGATCCGGCTACGCGCCCCTCTGCGATGCACCGGGCACCTACGTGATGCTGCGCTGAGGCCGGCTCTGTGCGTCCGCGCCCGGTCCGGAGCAACGCACTCGGTGCTCACCGCGGCCCGGTGAAGGGCGGCGGTGCGCATGCCTGCCCATCGCGCCGGAATCCACCGCGCAGGCGCCACGCGGCCCATGCAGCAGGCAGCGCAGGCACCAGCACCCAGGCGCCCGGCACCTCCGGCAAACCGAAGGCCGGCGCCACGCCCGGAAGGCCCAGCAACAGCATCCAGACGATGCCGACGCCGAGCAGGAGGCCGTGGAACGCGGCATTGGCGCCCGCCGGGCCGGCCGCGGGCGCCCGGAACCAGAGCAGCAGCAGCAAGTTGCCGGCCACGATGGCGCCCAGGCTCGCCAGGCGCAGCCCCGGCGCCGGCACGTCCCACGCGCGGCAGAGCCACTGAACCACCACGACGCCGGCCAGTGCAACAGCCCCGAGCGCCAGCGCACGCACGGCCGCGCCCGGCGAGAACAGGCTTTCCTTCGCCCCCCGCGGCGGCACGCGCATGCTGTCCTCGGGCGCCGGCTCGGCCTCGAACACCAGGGAGCAAGCAGGGTCGATCAGCAGTTCCAGCAAGACCACGTGCAGCGGCAACAGCAGCGGCGGACCTCCCAGGACCACGGGAATCAGCGCCACGCCCACGATCGGCACGTGCACGGCGAACAGGTAGCCCAGCGCCTTGCGCAGGTTGATGAAGATCCTGCGGCCGGCGCGCACCGACGTGACCAGCGAGGCGAAGTTGTCGTCCAGGAGCACGAGCGCGGCGGCTTCCCGCGCGACGTCGGTGCCGCGCCGGCCCATGGCGACGCCGATGTCGGCGGCCCGCAGCGCCGGCGCATCGTTGACGCCATCCCCGGTCATCGCGACGATCTCGCCCCGCTGCTGCAGGGCCTGGACGATTCGCAGCTTCTGCGTCGGGTCGACGCGCGCGAAGACGTGGACGTCGCGGACGCACTGCCGCAGTTCGAGCTCGCTCATGGCCGCCAGTTCGCTGCCCGACAGGACGCGGACCTCCGCGCTGCCGGGCACCAGCCCGGCCTGGCGTGCAATGGAGCGCGCGGTCAGCGGCGAATCGCCGGTGATCATCACGACCCGGACGCCGGCGTGCCGGCATTCGTCGATGGCGCGCGGGACCTCGGCGCGCAGCGGGTCCGAGAAGCCGAGCAGGCCGAGCGGCGCCAGCCGCAAGCCCTCGGGCAGCGCCTCGTCGGGGCCGGGCCGCGGCGCATGGCCTTCCGCCACGGCGAGCACCCGCAGGCCGGCCGCGGCCCAGGCTTGTGCCGTCCTGGCCAGTGCCTGCAGCAGGTCGACGGGAGCGTCGCACAATGCCAGCACGGCTTCCGGCGCGCCCTTCACGGCGACCGAGCACTCGGGCTCATCGCCGGCGCGCCACCAATGCACCACGTACGGCCTTCCCTCGCGCACGCCACGGCGGCCGAGTGCTCGCAGCCGTGCAGGCAAGCTGAGCGACGCCGCCACCGCGGCACGATGGATGGCGCGGTCCATCGGCTCCACGCCCTCGGCCATGCTCGCCTTCATGGCGCCTTGCAGCAGGCGATGAAAGCGCGGCTGCGCGACGTCGTCCGCAGCGAGCCTGCGGTCCTGTGCGCCGTCGTGGAGCGCGGTGATCGTCATCTGGTTGCGCGTCAGCGTGCCGGTCTTGTCGACGCACAGGACGGTGGTGGTCCCCAGGGCCTCGATCGCCTGCGCCCGGCGCGTGAGGACCTGCTCGCGGGCGAGGCGCCAGCCACCGAGCGCGAGCATCACGCTCCAGACGACGGCGAATTCCTCGGGGATCAGCGACATGGCCAAGGTCAGGCCGACCAGCAGCCCGGCGGTCCATGATCCCTCGCGCACGGTGAACACCGTGGCTGCAACCACGCAGGTCGCCATCGCCAGCAGCGCGACGCGCCGGACCAGCCGCTTGAGCTCCTCCTGCAGCCGGCTGCGCCTGGGTTCGATCTGCGCGAGCGTGCCGCCGATGCGCCCGAGCGCGGTGTGCGCGCCGATGGCGACGACCACCGCGAGGCCGTCGCCCTGCACCACCAGGCTGCCCGCGTGGAGCATGGCGGCAGCGCCGTGCGCGCCGAGGTGCTTCGCCACCGGAATGGACTCGCCGGTGAGCTGCGATTCGTCCACCTCGATCGCATGGGACTCCAGCAGGCGGGCATCGGCCGCGAGGCGATCGCCCTCGTTCACCAGCAGGCGATCGCCTCGCACCAGCAGGTGGCTCGGAATGCGGATCGCATGGCCGTCGCGAATGACGGTGCAGCGCGGGCTGGACAGCTCCTTCAATGCATGGAGGGCCCGTTCGCTGCGCTGCTCCTGGTAGATGGAAAGCGCGCCCACCATCAGCACCGACACCAGCAGAATCGCGGCATCGCCGATGCTTCCCAGCACCGCATAGACCGACGCCGTGACGAGCAGCAGAACGAACATCGGCTGCGTGAACGCGCCCCAGGCGATGTGCAGCAGGCTCTTGCGGTCCGATGCCGGCAGGACATTGGGGCCCTCGCGTTGCAGGCGTTCGAGCGCCTGCGCCTCCGTCAAGCCCTGCGGGCCCGGGTCCGGCGTGTCGGCGGGCAAGGGCGCATCGTGCGCGGACAGCCGGCCGGCGGACGTTCGGCGGCGTCCGATCAAGGCTCGCAGGATTCCGGGTCGTCGGGGAGGGTCACCAGGCACCATGGCGTTCATCGATGGCCACCCCGGGAAATTTCGATGCGCATCGCGTCTCCTTCGCTGCGCTCAGGTTGGCAGAAGGCTGCGGCGGCGGCTTGATGCAGCGCAAGAACGCGGCACGCAGCCACGCCTGCCGCGAGGCGCTTGCTTCAGATCAAGGAAGCGGCGGCGAAGCCGCGCTAGGCTCGATTTCGTGGTGCCAAAGAGGAGGCCACCGATGACGCACCCCAGCCTGAGCATCATCCGTCATGAACACAGGGCGCTGTCCGCCATGCTGCGCTCCATCACCCTGCTGCTCGCCGAGCATCGGCGGCGCAACACGCTGCCCGACTTCGACGCCCTGCAGGCCATGCTGTTCTACATCGATGAATTCCCGGAGAAGCTGCACCATCCCAAGGAAAGCCGCTTGCTCTTCCCCAAGCTGCGCGGCCGCGATGCGCACACCGACGCGGTCCTCGATCGCCTGGAGCGTGACCATGCGCGTGGCGAGCAGGCCATCCGGGAGCTCGAACACGCGTTGCTCGGCTTCCGGATGATGAGCGCAACGGACCAGTGCGAAGCCCGCCGGCGCGATTTCGAGGCCTCGATGAAGCAATACGTCGACTTCTATCTCGACCACATGCATGTGGAGGAGACCGAGATCCTCCCTCTGGCCGAGACGATGCTCGACGCCGGCGAATGGGCCGAACTCGACGCTGCCTTTCAGATGAACCGCGACCCGCTCGCAGGGCACGAGGCCGACGAGGCCTACCGGCCGCTTTTCAGGAAGATCGTCGGTGCGCTGCAGAGCTCGGGCAGCGTCGGCTCGGCGCTCGAAGCTTTTGCGGGCGCCGCGCAGCCGACGTTCACGCCACGCCAGTGACATTCATCGGCTTCCGAAAAGCCGCGAACAAGCCGCCGTGTGGCCTGGCCTCGCCTAGGGCCTGTCAACAGGCCCTAGCCCTGCAGCAGCCAACCGGCGACGGCCGCGAGGGCGACCACGAACACGGGGGAGACCCGTGCATGCACGAGCAGCCCGAAGGCCGCCAGTGCAACCGCGAAGTCGGTGCGGCCGCGAATCGCACTGGTCCACACCGGGTCGTAGAGCGCCGACAGCAGGATACCGACCACACCGGCGTTGATGCCCGCCATCGCCGATTGGATGGCATCCCGCTGGCGCAGCGCGTCCCAGAAGGGCAAGGTCCCCACGACCAGCAGGAAGGCCGGCACGAAGATCACCACCAGGAAGACCAGGCCGCCGGCCCATCCGGACAGCGGGCCGCTCATCACGGCCCCGAGGTAGGCGGCGAAGGAAAACAGCGGGCCGGGCACGGCCTGTGCCGCGCCGTAGCCGGCGAGGAAGTCCGCATTGCTCACCGCACCACCGGGCACCACCGTGGATTGCAGCAATGGCAGAACCACGTGCCCGCCGCCGAACACCAGGGCACCTGCCCGGTAGAAGCCCTCGATCAGCGCCCACAGCGCGGAGCCGCTGGCTGTTGCCAGCAGCGGCAGGCCCGCGAGCAACATGGCGAACAGGCTCAGTGCCACGATGCCGGCACGCCGGGACACGCCGTAGCCGATGTGGATCGTCGCCTGCTGGCGCGGCAGCTTCAACAGGCGCCAGCCGACCAGTCCGCACAGGAGAATCGCGCCGACCTGGGCCAGGGCCGAAGGCAGCACCAGCGTCAGCAGCGCAGCGAAGATGGCCAGGCCGGCCCGGGGTCGATCCGGACACAGCACCTTGGCCATGCCCCATACCGCCTGCGCGACCACGGCGACGGCCACCACCTTGAGTCCGTGCACCGCACCGGAGGCGGCCAGGTCGCCATACCGTGTGATGCCGTAGGCGAAGGCGATCAGCACCAACGCCGAAGGCAACGTGAAACCCGTCCACGCCATCAGCGCGCCCAGCCACCCGGCGCGCGACAGGCCCAGTGCCATTCCCACCTGGCTGCTGGCCGGCCCCGGCAGAAACTGGCACAGCGCCACGAGGTCGGAGTAGCTGCGATCGTCGAGCCACCGGCGCCGTTCGACAAACTCGCTACGAAAGTAGCCCAGGTGCGCGACGGGCCCGCCGAACGAGGTCAGACCGAGGCGCAGAAAAGCGAACAGCACTTCCAGCGCCCTGCCGGGGCGTCGAGCGGCTGCAGCAGACTCACCCTCGCGGGGTGGGGCCGGTTCCGGTTGGGGTGACGCCATGGGGCAGTGATCCTCGACGAGTCTGGAAAGTGCGCATTGTGGCGCCAGACAATCGTCGAGAGATCCTGCGGGGGATGGCTCATCCCCGGGGGCGCATCAAGCTGCCGCTGCGCCCAGGCCGATCGGCGCCGGCACTGCGTTGACGATGCGCGTGAAGAGCGCTGCGTATTCCGCATCGGGCTCGCACCCGGCCAGCGCGTCGTGGTTCGCGCCGAAGGCCTTGTCCAGATCGGACCAGTCTTCCTCCGTCAGCACGCGCTCCGCCAGGGGCAGGATCTCCCGCTCCTCCATGGCCATGTGGGCGAGATAGAAGTCGACATAGTGCTCGACGGCCTGCTCGAAGGCCTTGCGCCGCGACTCACCCATCATCTCGAAGGCGAGCAGGGCGTGCTCCACGTTGCGGATGCGCCGCTCGCCGCGCGCATGGTCGTCGTCCAGCCGGTCGAGCAGCTCGCGCGACAGCGGTGTTCGTGCGCGCAGCTTCGGAAAGAGCAGTTCGGTTTCCTTTCGATGGTGTCGCTTCTCCGGAAACTCGTCGACATAGAACAGCATCGCCCGCAGCGCGGCAAAGTCGGGCAGCGTCCCCTGGCGGCGATGCTGTGCCAGTAGCAGGACGATGGAGCGCAGCATGGCCGCCAGGGCCGAGTGTTCGTCGCGAATGATCCTGATGGTGGAATGGGTCATGCGGGTTCCCCTTTGGAAAACGCTAGGCTCTCACGACGGACATGCGGCGACCTTGTTTCAGATCAAGGCAGTGCGTGCTGCGACGGTCGGATTCCGCGCCGATGCCCCGGCATTTCAACGCACCAGCAGGACCGGCACGCTGCACCGCGCCAGCACCTTCGTGGCGACCGAGCCGAGCACGAGGTTCTTCAAGGCGCCGACCCCGTGCGATCCCATGACCAGCAGGTCGAACTTGCCGGCTTCCGCGTACGCGGCGATCTCGTCGGCAGGATGGCCCACCTTGTGGACGAAGGTCGCGTCGATGCCCTGTTCGCGCAGAAAGGCCTGGATCGGCTCCAGCACGACGCGCGCATCGTCGTCGTAGTAGCCGTGCACCAGGTCGGGCCCCGCGAATGCAGCCGCGCGGTGCGGCACCGGAAGGACCACGTAAAGGACGGTACAGGCCTCAGACGTGCCGAGGAATTCCTTGTGCGTCGTCAGGTAGGACAGCATGCGCTTCGTGTAGTCACTGCCATCCACTGCGAGGAGGGTTTTCATGTCGAGTCTTTCGATGGATTTCGATGATCCGATGTTCGTATCCGGCTCATCGATTCCCCTTGCGCCAGATCAAGGCTCAGGGCATCGGCGTGGTGATACTGGCCTCATCTCACTTCACTTGAGGAGCAGGCCATGTATCAGCGAATCCTCGTTCCCGTCGACGGCAGCGCGACATCGAAACGCGGTCTCGAGGAGGCCATCCGGCTTGCCAAGCTGACGCAGGGACGGCTGCGGCTTTTCCATGTGATCGACGAGCTCTCGTTCGCCCTGGCGATGGATGCCTACGCGGGCTACGCGGGCGACTGGCTCAAGGTGCTTCGCGAGAACGGCAGGCGCATCCTCGACGAAGCCGTGGCCGCAGCCCAGGCCGCCGGCATTGAAGCCGACACCCAGCTCTGCGACAGCTTCTCGGGCTCGGTCCATGAGATGGTGAACGCCGAAGCCGCCAAGTGGCCGGCGGACCTGATCGTTCTCGGCACGCATGGCCGCCGCGGTGTCGGGCGCGTCGTCATGGGCAGCAGCGCGGAACACATCCTGCGCTATGCCTCGGTCCCGGTCCTCCTGGTGCGCACGCCGGAAAGCGAGACCAAGGCCGAACGGGCGGCGACGTCGGCGCACTTCAGCCTGCCCGCGGGCGTCGTGGCCTACGACTAGCGCCTGGCCCGGCGGCTCCGGGACGCTCGACCTCGCCGCCGGCGGCGACGAAGGTCAGCGAGCGCGCGCGAGCCAGCGGGCGCACAGGGACGCGATATCCACCGGCATGTCCGTCGCGACTTCCAGCGCCAGCGCGCACTCGTCCTGGCCGAGGGGTTCGTGGGTGGCCAGCTGGCGCTCCAGCACCGCCTCGGTCGCCTCGGACGCATCGCTTCCCTCGGCATCGCGCGCCGATACGCGGCGACGCAGTTGGGCTTCGGCGGCGCGGCAATGAAGAATCGAAAACGGCACGCAGAGCTCGGCGGCCAGGGCCCGGAACGCCAACCGCTCGTCCCGGCGCAGAAAGGCGGCATCGACGATCACGGGCCAGCCGGCCTGCAAAGCCGTGCGGGCGCACTCGGCCAAGCGCGCGAAGGTGCGTCGCGTCGCGTCCTGCGTGTAGATCTCGGCATGGTGCTCGGCCGAGCGTTGCCGAATGCCCAGCCCGAAGAGGCGCTTGCGCTCGACATCCGACCGCACGCGGATCGCACCGGCGGCGGCCAGCAGCGCGGCAGCCGTGGTCGACTTTCCCGAGCCCGACAGCCCGTGCGTGATCATCAGGCGCGGCGTGCGCTGCGCGTCCCGCGCGAGTCCCGCTGCGCAGCCCAGGTAGTCGGGCTCGCCGGGCGGCGGGGCGTCGCCGCCGGCTCGCGCGCGCAGGCGGCAGACCAGCGCCCGTACCAGCGCCCTGTAGACCTCGTAGAAGCGCAGAACCGGCACGCCCGCATAGTCGCCGCTGTGCTGCAGATAGGCATCCAGAAAGCGGAATGCAAGGTCTGACCGGCCATGCGCCTTCAGGTCCATCGTGAGGAAGGCGACGTCGCTCATCACGTCGATCCAGCGCAAGGCAGGTTCGAATTCGAGGCAGTCGAAGGCGGTCAGCCGGCCATCGACCGCCACCAGATTGGCCAGGTGGAGATCGCCATGGCATTCACGCACCGCGCCGTTGCGCTGCCGCGCCAGCCACGCCGTGCGCAAGGCCCTCCTCTGCTCGAACACCCAGCCCTGCAGGTCGCTCGGACAGCGCGCGCCGATGGCGCGCAGGCGGGCCAGCGCATCGACGCCAGGGCGCCCCGCCTGGTCCGGTCCGCCGAATGAGGACTCCGGCGCGGCCACCTGCGCCTCATCGTGAAACAAGGCCAGGCGCTGCGCGAACTGTTCGAGCTGCCCCGCCTGCAGGCGCCCTGCCGGCAACAGGCGGGACAGCAAGGCTTCCTCGGGGAAGCGGCGCATGCAGACGGCGAAGTCGATGGGCTCGCCCTCACCCAGGCGCGGCCGATGCGTCGTTCCGCACACCGGCACGACGCCGACATAGAGCGATGGCGCGAGCCGCCGGTTGAGGCGCACCTCTTCCTCGCAGAAGTGCCTGCGCGCCGCCAGTGTCCGGAAGTCGACGAAGCCCAGGGTGATCGGCTTCTTCAACTTGTAGGCCAGCGCCGGAGTCAGCAGCACCCACGAGATGTGGGTCTCCACCAGCGCAACCGGCTGGCCGGTGTCCGCCTGCAGATGTTCGCGCAAGGCCGTGACCAGCGTGCGATCCGCGGCGACGGCGGGCGGGATGTTCGAGTTCATCGGGACAGTGTGCGGGGCGGCCGGGATGTCCCGCACGCCGGAATGGAAGCGCGGCCTCGGGTTTCGCGAGGAGCGCGGCTCAGGCAGCGGCGGCCATCGGCGCCGCCACGCCGCTTGCTTCCTCATCGACCCGAGGGGCGTGGACGAGCAGCACAGGGACCGGCGCCATGCGCAGCACCTGTTCGGCATCGCTTCCCAGCACCGCCCGCGCGACGCCATGGCGCCCGTGCGTGCCGATCACGATGAGGTCGGCATTCCAGGCCTTCGCCTGCGCCACGACCAGCTCGGAAACCCGGCCCGCGAGCGAGGTGAAGAGCACGCTTTCCGCGTCGATGCCGGCACGCTGCGCGCGCTCCCGCCCCTGTTCGAGGATCTGCTTGCCCGCCTCGGCCATGAGCGGGACCACATCGCCGCTGTAGGTGGCGAAGGTTTCGAAGCCGGTGACGTACTTCAGCTCGTCCACCACGTGGATGAGCCGGAGCGTGGCACCGGTGAGCTTGGCCATGCGAAGCGCCTCGTCCAGGCCTCGCAACGAGGTGGCGCTACCGTCGATGGGAACAAGAATGCGTTGGTACATGAGCGGCTCCGGATCAGGAAGAATTCCTCGCCAGTTTCCGCGTCCCGGCGTGCCTCGGGCTTGATGCGAATCAACCCAAGCGCAACACGAGCGCTGTCCGTCAAAGCAGTCGAGCGCACGGTCGAGGGCCGGCCTCGATCGGGTTGCGCCATGCGCCCCCTTGATCCAGCGCAAGGCCTCCACCCGGCGCGTTTCCTAAAGTGCAGTCACCGCCATCGCGACGCTGAGCGCCGTGGCTGGCCTTCATTCGTTCGAGAAAGGACTCTCATGACCTCCGATGCCCCGCCGGAAATCGACATCGCCCGGCTGACCAGCCGATGGCGCTCCGGAGCCTGAGCATGCGCGTCGCACTGGTCACCGGCGGAACCGCCGGCATCGGAGCCGCCGTGGCCGAAGCCCTGCAGGCCGCGGGCTACCGGGTCGCCGCCAACTACGGCAGCAACGAGGCCGTGGCACAGGCCTTTGCGGGCCGCACGGGCATTCCCGCCTTCGGCTGGAACGTGGCCGATCCGGACGCCTGCCGTCAAGGCGTGGCCCGCGTGCAGGCCGAGCTCGGCCCAGTCGAGGTGCTGGTCAACAACGCGGGCATCACGCGCGACGCGATGCTGCACAAGATGAGCTTCGAGCAGTGGCGCGAGGTGATCGACGTCAATCTGGGCGGATGCTTCAACATGTGCCGGGCCGTGATCGAGGGCATGCGCGAGCGCCGCTTCGGGCGCATCGTCAATGTCGGCTCCGTCAACGGGCTCTCGGGCCAGGCGGGGCAATGCAACTACGCCGCGACCAAGGCCGGGCTGATCGGCTTGACGAAGTCGCTGGCGCTGGAAGGCGCCTCACGCAACATCACGGCCAATGTGCTGGCACCGGGCTACACCGACACCGCCATGGTCGGCGCGGTGCCGCCGGACGCGCTGGCGCAGATCCTCAAGGCCGTGCCCGCGGGCCGGCTCGCGACGCCGGGCGAAGTCGCGCGCGGCGTGGTGTTTCTCGTGGCTGACGAAGCGGGCTTCATCACCGGTACCACGCTGTCGATCAACGGCGGCAAGTACATGGCCTGAGCGGACCTGAGCGCCGCCGCACGGCCGCCCGCCGGATCACGAGGTGCGGCATTGCCACGCCCCGCGCGGTCGAGGCCCGGTCTCGCGCCGAAACCCGCACCGTCGGTCGAGGCCTAACCATCGAGCGGCACGCCCCCGCCGAAGCGGCAGACCCAGCGGTCCCACAGGTCCTGGCCGACCGCGGCCATCGACTTCTGCCAGATCATGAGCATCTGGGCCTGGCGCTGCTGCGCCTGCAGCAGCGTTCCGACGGCCGCAGCCTGCCATTCGAGGGCCAGGCCAAGTTGCCCGCCATGATGCGAGGGACGTGGTGAGCTTTCGGTCGTCATGAGGTTCTCCGGGGAAGTAAGCCTTTAGCTTCACACGGCGGCGGTCCGGATTGGTTGATGTGGCTCAAGCTGCGCCTTCATGGCGACCGGCAGAGGACCGCGGCCGGCCTAAAAATCCGGACGCATTCTCCAGATGCCCTCAATTGGCTAACATCCGCAGGTGACCGCCACCACCCACCTCGCCGTTCTCGATGATGAAGTCGAGATCACCACCCTGCTTGCGGGTTACCTGCAGGGCCATGGGTTCCGCGTGAGCCAGTTGCATTCCGGCGCGGCGCTGCTGGAATTGATGGCCCAAGACGCACCGGCGCTGGTCCTGCTGGACCTGGGCCTGCCCGGGGAGGACGGCTTTGCCATCGCGCGCCAGCTGCGCGAACACTGGCGCTGCGGCCTGGTGATCGTCACCGGCCGGGGGGACGCGGTCGACAAGGTGGTCGGCCTGGAGATCGGCGCCGACGACTATGTGACCAAGCCTTTCGACCTGCGCGAACTGGTGGCGCGCATCAAGGCGGTGCTGCGCCGCGTCGTTCCCTTGGAAGCCGGGGAGACCAGGCCGGGCGCCGAAGAAGAGGCCACCCTGCTTCGCTTCGCCCAATGGGAGCTGGACATGGCGGCGCGCCGCCTGCTGGACCCGCGCGGCACGGAGGTCGGGCTGACCACCGGCGAGTTCGACCTCCTCAGCACACTGGCCACTCACGCGGGACGCGTGCTGTCGCGCGACTTCCTTCTCGAAGCCACCCGGGGCCGCGACGGCGGCCCCTTCGACCGCACCATCGATGTCCAGATCGGGCGCCTGCGCCGCAAGCTCGAGGACGATCCCAACAATCCGCAGATCATCAAGTCGGTCAGGGGCGCGGGCTACATCCTGGTTCCCAAGGTCGAGAAGGGGAGGGGCTGAGGCATGGCGCGGTCCCGCCCCAGTGTTCCCGGCGTCGACGACGGCGCGGTATTCCGTTCACTTTTCGCCGCGTACCCGGACGCGCTGCTGCTGGTCGATCTGCAGGGCGTGATCAGCCTGGCGAACCCGGCCGCACTCGAACTGCTGGGCTATTCGGCCGACCAGCTGATCGGCCTCGCGGTCGACGAACTGGTCCCTGACGCCATCCGCCCGCGCCACGCCGCCTACCGCAAGGCCTACGCGGACCAGCCGCGCACGCGGCCGATGGGCATGCAGATGGACCTGGTGGCGAAGCGGCGCGACGGCAGCGAAGTGAGGGTGGAGATCGCGTTGAGTCCCTTGCAGGATCACGGCCTTCCCTATGTGGTCGCCGCCATCCGCAGCGTCGGTGCCTACCCGCGCGTGAAGCAGGCCTTGCAGCGGGCGCGCTATGCCGAATGCCTGGCGCAGTTCGGGCGTCTTGCCGTGGACGCGCGCGAATCTCAGAAATTGCTCGAACTGGTTCCGGCCATCGCCGCGGATGCCCTGCAGGTCGAGATGGCGAAGGTCCTGCTGCTCGAGCCGAGCGGCCTCGATTTCCGCGTTGCCGCCGGCGTGGGGCTCGCGCCCGAGGAGCCGATCGGCCATCGGGTGCCCAATGAGCCCGGCTTGCCCTCGTCCACCGTGGTGGCAGAGGGCAAGCCGGTGCTGGTGGACGGCGATTCGCACGACCCGCGCTTCAGCATTCCGCCTTCCTACGCACGTGCAGGCCTCGTGTGCGAACTCTCCGTCCCGCTGGCCGACCGCGGCCGCACCATCGGAACGCTGGTCGTTCGCTCGCGAACCCCGGGGCGCTTCGGTGACGACGAGATCCGCTTCCTGGATTCGCTCTCCAGCATGCTGGCCACGGTTCTACAGCGCACGAGCAGCGAGGAGGCGCTCAACCATGCCCAGCGGCTCGAAAGCGTCGGCCAGCTCACCGGCGGCGTCGCGCACGATTTCAACAACCTGCTGACCGTCATCTCGGGCAACCTGCAGGTGCTCGAGGACACGCCCGCCTATACCGGGGACCCGTTCATCCAGCAGCTGGTCGGCGCCGCCGCACGCGCCACCCGCCGCGGCACCGAACTGACGGGCAAGCTGCTCGCATTCTCGCGGCGGCAAGTGCTGCAGCCCACGGTGGTCGACACCGCCGCGCTGCTGCATTCGTTGACCGACATGCTGCGGCGCACGCTCGACCAGCGCATCGTCATCACGCTCGACGCCGAGGAAGTGCTCTGCATTGCTGACCCGGGGCAACTCGAATCCGCGCTGCTGAACGTGGCCATCAATGCCCGGGATGCCATGCCTCACGGCGGCACGCTCGGCTTCACCTGTCACGCGGTGCCGCGGCTGCCGGTGGAGCTCGACGCCGAGCCGGGCCTGACCGAGATGGCGGGCTACGTGGCGATCTCGATCGCCGACACCGGCGAAGGCATGTCCGAGACCGTGAAGGAACGCGCCTTCGAGCCTTTCTTCACCACCAAGGAAAGCGGCCGAGGCACCGGCCTGGGCCTGTCGACCGTCTACGGCTTTGCGCGGCAGTCGCACGGCGCCGTCGATCTCCACAGCGCGCCCGGCGCCGGCACCACGGTGACGCTGTACCTGCCGCGCATCGACGCCGACGCGGGCGGGGACGAGGAATCCGAGGCCGCCGCGCTACACGGCGTGCCGCCCGGCCTGCGCGTGCTGCTGGTCGAGGACGATGCCGAGGTGCGAAGCGTGGTGCAGAAGTTCCTCGCCGCCATGGCGTGCGACGTCGTCGCCTGCGCCCATGCCGAGGAAGCGCTGGATGTGCTCGCCGCCGGCACGGAGATCGGACTCCTGCTCACCGACGTCCTGCTGGGCACCGGGATGCGCGGCACCGATCTGGCGGCAGAGGTGCACGCGCGCTGGCCCCGCCTGCCCGTGCTGCTGATGTCGGGCTATTCGAGCGGGCTGCTCTCCGAGCCCCAGGCCTGGGAGCTGCTGCGCAAGCCCTACACGCGTGCCGAGCTCGAGCGTGCCATGGCGAAGGTCTTGAACACCGCTGCGCCTTAGTGGACTGCGGCAGCCTCCATGGGCGCCATCAGGTTCTGGATGAAGCTCGTCAGCGCTTCCACCTTGGGGATGCAGATGTCGCGCCGGCCTTTCTCGATGAAGTAAATCACGTCGCAACGCGCCAGCCTTGACAGCCCGCGGCTTACGGACTCCAGCGTCATGCCCAGGTAGTTGCCGATCTCGGCCCGGGTCATGTGGAGGGTGATCTGGTCGTTGCGCAGGCCGCGCTGGGCGAGCGCATCGGCCCAGTAGCGCAGAAAGCCGGCCACGCGGGCATCGGCGGGCAGCGTGCACAGCGAGAGCAGGGAATCGTGGTCGCGCACGAGTTCGCGGCTCATGGCCTCGTGCAGTGCGGTCAGCAATTCAGGCGTGTCGAGAGCGGCCTTGAGCAGGGCGTCGTAGCGGATCGTCCAGACCTCGCCCGTATCCATCGCGATCGCATCGCAGCCGTAGTGTCCTGCCGCGATGCCGTCGAGGCCCAGCCAGTCGCCCTTGAAGTGGAGGCCGACCACCTGTTCCCGGCCCTCGTCGGACAGGTTGACCATCTTGAAAAAGCCCGAGTTGACGACATACAGGCAGCCGAACGCCTGCCCTGCCTGGTAGACCGAGTCGCCCGTGCGCACGATGCGCCGCTGGACCGGCAAGGTGCCCTCCAGCAGCCGCAGCATGTCCGTGATGCGCTGCACGCCCGATGGCGCGGATTTGGGAAGGCGAGTCGTTTCAATCATTTCTTACCCCTCATGGATCGATGGAGGGAGCTTAGAAAGCCACTGCAACGCGAGCGCCAACGCAATGGAGGCTTCGGTAACACTGGGTGAACGGTGTGTGTCAGGACGGTACCGGCGGCGGCAAGATGACGATTTGTTGATGCCCGTCAAGGCCCGGATCGCGACAAGTCCTACCTTCCCGGTTGTGACATCCGGCATTTCCATTTCCCCTCACCGCGAGCCGCTGGCCGCGAGGAACGTCCTGTCGACCCTCGCCGCGGCCGAGCGCCTGCGCACGCATGCGCGCGCCGGCAAAGGCGGCCAGCCCTTGCGCGGCAAGAACCTGGCGCTGCTGCTCGGGCCGTCGCCCGGCGTCGATATCTCGACGTTGCGCCGCGCCGCGCAGGACCTGGGCGCACGCGTGGCCGAGGTCAGGTTCACCGAGCCGGTCCAGCCGGCAGCGGGGCCGAACGCTGTCCACAGCGTCGCGCGGATGCTGGGGCGCATGTACGACGCCGTCGATTGCGAGGCGCTGGCACCGGCCACCGTGCGCCGGATCGAGCAGGACGCCGGCGTGCCGGTCTACCAGGGCCTGTGCCTGGACGATCATCCCGCGCGCGCCCTGGGCGATCTCCTGACCCTCTGCGAGCATCGTTCGCCGCCGGGCGCCTCGATCCTGTTCCTGGGCGATCCGAAGGCACCGCGCGGCAGCCAGTTCGTCTCGGCCGCGCGCGCGGCCGGATTCGACGTGCTCGACGGCGGCGCCGGGGAGGCGGTATCGAACGATGCGACCTTCCTGGTCGACGCCAGGCACTCGGCACACTGGGCGCTGCTGGCATCGGCCCACCCGCTCGACGAGGCTAGGCGCGCGGAGAACCACCGCTGCGTGATGCAGGCCGTGCTGCTGGACACCATCGCCAAGGCTTGAGCCTCGCCCTGCAAGCACCTCGAAGGAAAACGTTTGACCATCCGCCACCTCGATCGCCTGCTCACGCCGGGCTCGGTCGCCGTCTTCGGCGCCTCCGATCGCATCGGCAGCGTGGGCGCCACGGTCTGGCGCAACCTGCGCGCCGGCCGTTTCGCCGGCCCCGTGTACGCCGTCAACCCCAAGCACAGCACCCTGGACGGCGTCGCCGTGTACGCCACGGCCGGCCAGCTGCCCGCCGCGCCGGACCTGGCCCTCCTGTGCACGCCGGCGCACACGGTGGCGCCGCTGGTTGCCGAACTCGGCGCGCTGGGCACCCGCGCCGTCGTCATCGTGACGGCGGGTCTGACGCCGGCGCAGAAGCAGGCTGCGCTCGACGCGGCCAAGCCCCACCTGATGCGTCTGCTCGGCCCCAACTGCATCGGCGTGCTGAGCCCGCATATCGGGCTGAATGCCAGCTTCGCACACACCGATGCCTTGCCGGGAGAGCTGGCCTTCGTATCGCAATCGGGCGCACTGGTCACCGCCGTGCTGGACTGGGCCCGAAGCCGCGACATCGGCCTGTCGCACCTGGTGTCGCTCGGCGACCATTGCGATGTCGACTTCGGCGACCTGCTCGACCACCTGGCCAGCGACGCGCGCACCCGCTCCATCCTGCTGTACGTCGAATCGGTGGAATCGCCGCGCAAGTTCATGTCCGCCGCGCGGGCGGCCGCACGCAACAAGCCGGTGATCGTGGTGAAGGCCGGTCGCTTCGGCAACGGCGTGCGCGCCGCCGCCTCGCACACCGGGGCACTGGCCGGCTCGGACATCGTCTACGACGCCGCCATCCGGCGCGCCGGCATGCTGCGCGTCGATACGCTGCAGGAGCTTTTCACCGCCGCCGAGACCCTGGCGCGCTTCCGGGGCAACCGCAGCGAGACCCTGACCATCATGACCAACGGCGGCGGTGCCGGCGTGATGGCCGCCGACGCGGCCGCGCGGGCGGGTGTCACGCTGGCCGAGCCGGACGGGCCCCTGCTGGAGCGCCTGAACGCGGCACTGCCCGCCAACTGGTCGCATGCCAACCCGGTCGACATCATCGGCGACGCCCCGGTCGATCGCTACACCGCCACGCTCTCGACCCTGCTCGCCGACCCGGCCGCGGGCGCCGTGCTGTTCATCCATGCACCCACGGCCATCGTGCGCAGCGACGACATCGCCCGCGCCTGCCTGCCGCTGATCCGCGCGGGCGAGCCCCGGGTCATGAGCGCCTGGCTGGGCGACGGCGCCGTCGCCCAGGCGCGTCAGCTGTTCGAGCAGGCCGGCGTGCCCGACTACCCCACGCCGGAGGAAGCCGTCCGCGCTTTCGCGATGCTCCAGACTTACCGGCGCAACCAGGAGACCTTGATCGAGGCGCCCAGCGCCAGCGAGAACCCCGCGCCGGATGTGGTCTCGGCGAGCCGCCAGCTGGACGCGGCGCTCGGCGAGGGCCGCGCGTGGCTTGGCGAGCACGAAGCCAAGGCGGTCCTCCAGGCCTATGGCGTGCCGGTGGTCTCCACGCTCGCCGTGGCGGCGTCGGCCGATGCCGTGCTGGCAGCGGCACGCGAGCTCGGCTATCCCGTGGCGCTGAAGATCGTGTCGCGCGACATCACCCACAAGTCCGATGTCGGCGGGGTGCGGCTGGACCTGCACGATGCGGCATCGCTGGCCCGCGCCGTCGACGAGATCCTGGCCGCGGTGCGCGCGGCCCGTCCCGACGCGCGCATCGACGGGTTCACCGTGCAGCCGATGGTGCGCTGGCCCCATGCGCAGGAAGTCATCGTCGGCGCCAGCATCGACAGCGTGTTCGGGCCGGTGATCCTGTGCGGCCAGGGCGGCACCGCGGTGGAAGTCACCGCCGACAGCGCCGTCGCCCTGCCCCCGCTCAACCGCAGTCTGGCGCGTGAACTGGTTTCGCGCACCCGCGTCTCGCGCCTGCTGGCCGGCTACCGCGACCATCCGCCCGCCAGGCTCGATGCCCTCTACGACGTGCTGATCGCCGTGTCGCAGATGCTCGCCGACCTGCCGCACCTGGCCGAGCTTGACATCAACCCGCTCTATGTCGACGAAACCGGCGCCATCGCACTCGATGCGCGCATTCGGGTCTCCAGCGAGCCCGTCGCAGGCGCCGAGCGCTTCGCCATCCTGCCGTACCCTTCGCAATGGGTGCGCACCCAGGCCTGGAACGGCCGGACCATCACCGTACGGCCCATCCGCCCCGAGGACGAAGCACAGCACCGGCGATTCCTCGAAAAGCTCGACCCGGAGGACGTCCGCATGCGCATCTTCCAGACGCGGCGCGAGCTGCCCCACAGCGAGCTCGCCCGCCTCACCCAGATCGACTACGACCGCGAGATGGCACTGATTGCGGAAGCCTCCGATGCGCAGGGCATGCTGGAGACCTTGGGCGTCGCTCGCACCGTCAGCGACCCCGACCGCATCGAGGCCGAGTTCGCGATCATCGTGCGCTCCGACCTCAAGGGAGGAGGACTTGGCACGCTGCTGCTCGATCGACTGGTCGAGCACGCGAGAAGCCGCGGCATCGGCCGACTCGTGGGCATCGTGCTGCGCGAGAACACGCCGATGCTGAAGCTCGCCCGCTCGCTGGGCTTCGAGCCGGACCCGGCGGAGCCGCCGGGGTCGGGGCTGCGGCGGGTGGTGAAGGTGCTGGGCTGAGTTGAAAGAGGCTGTGCACTTGGTTTGAACTTTCCCCTGCTGTTGTGTTGTGGGGTGCGCGGCTATGATCCGCGCCTACAAAAAGCAACACTCTTTGAGACGGGGGGAATTCATGAGCTACAGCTCGGGTGCCGTAGTCGGAAAGCATCATGGTCAATCTGGCACGGTAGCGCGCAAGCGCACTGGCAATCTTGTCCTGCTCATCATTTTGCTGGTCTCCCAGTGGATCGCCCCGAGAGCATGTGGTCTATTGGTTTTCGCTTTGTGCTTCGGCGCAGAGGCACTTGCCGCCGTGCCAATGCAGCAACTCGGCTATGTCAGCTACAACTCCGCTCCCATTCGCGTGGGCGGAACGTACTCATATTCTCGAGAAGCTGGCGCAGCATGGGCGACAGCGTTCATTGCCAATAGCTCATTAGTGGAGGCTGTAGCCTGGCAGGGCGACGATTTCCAGGTCTGCACGCGATCGGTACAGACTCCCGCGTCGGTGCCTCATTGCGGCGCTGGCCCGTGGGGAAACACTAACAACGCCTTCTGTTGGGGAGGCAGCTTAGAAGTAGGTTGCGACTGGGTCTACATTTTTCCTTGGCATTCCCAGGGCCTCGGCTGTCCCAGCAACAGCGCACTCACTGACGGCCAATGTGTGTGTAAGCAAGGCTACATGCAAGATGCCGCCGGGGCCTCGTGCAAGCCCTTCGTCCCGGAAAACTCCTGCAAGGCATCTGGGCTGACTGCAGGCAATCCCATTGCTCCTGCGACGGCGGACAAGGCCGCGGAGGAAATCGACTATCAGGATACGGGCCCTCACCCGTTGATCTTTCGAAGAACTTATCGGGCCATCTGGGGCCGCGATCTTGACCGCCCTCTCAGCCCGCTAAGCTTCGGCTGGTCCCACAATCATGATTGGCGTCTCAATGCCATCCCAACTACGGACCCAACATCAATTGAGGTGACGGACGGAGATGGGCACACGTACGGTTTCACGAGAGCGAGTGCTTCAGCGTCTTGGGTTCCTACAGACGGCGTTAGTCAACTTGCCCGAACTCCATCGGGCGGTTGGACCCTGAAGCGCAGCGACGATTCAGTCTCCACCTTCTCTGCGTCTGGATTGCTGGAATCCGTCGCTGAGCGCTCTGGTCACTCATACTCCTATTCGTACGATTCATTCGGACGACTGCGGACAGTTGCAAGTGCCTTTGGCCGAACACTCACGCTCTCTTATCTGGCGAGCGGGAATGGCAGCAAAACATTAGCCTCGGTCAGTTCCTCTGACGGACGCACCATATCGTATGGATTTGATGCTTCAAAGCGTTTGTCTAGCGTCACTTACCCGGACGGCAAGAAACGGGCCTTCTTATATGAAGTGTCTTCGTTTCCATATGCACTAACTGGAATCCTCGACGAGGGCAATTCTCGAATCTCAACGTATGGTTACGACACAATGGGCCGCGCCATTAGTACCGAATTGGCGGGTTCGAACAATCGGTACCAGGTCAGCTACCTGAGTCCCGGCACCGTGACGATCACTGACGCGCTTGGCACTTCGCGCACATATAGCTACGGCACCATCAAAGGCGCGCTCGCCGTCACCGGTGGGTCCTTGCCCTCGGGTATTAACGAGCCCGATGCAGCTTCGCGCATCCAGGACACCAACGGCCTCATCACCGGCGAGACCGATTTCAAGGGCGTAGTCACGACCACGACCTGGGATGTCGCCCGCCGCCTGCCCATCACGGTCGTTCGTGCATCGGGCGCCCCCGAGGCCCAGACCGTCACCACGCAATGGCACCCCACCTTCTCCTTGCCGGCGCTGGTGACCGAGCCCGGCCGCACGACCGCCTACACCTACGACGACAAGGGCAACGTCCTGTCGCAGGCGATCACCGACACGGCTTCCTCACCGAACACCACGCGCACCTGGCAGTGGACCTGGAATGCCCAGGGCCTCGCGGCCACGGAGACCGCCCCCAACGGCACGATCACCAGCTTCGAGTACGACCCCCGCGGCAACCTGGTGAAGTCCACCAATGCCCTGGGCCACGAGACCCTCTACGGCTACGACAGCGCCAATCGCGTCATCAGCAGCACTGCCCCGAATGGCGTGGTCACCACCTTCACCTGGGATGCGCGCGACCGCCTGCTCACCAGGACCGTTGCCGGCCTGGGGACCACCACGCTCAGCTACAAACCCACCGGGCTGATCGAGACGCTCGCCCTGCCCACGGGCCTGATCCTGAGCTACACCTATGACGGCGCCCACCGCCCCACAGGCTGGAGCAGCAACCGCGGCGAATCCGGCAGCTTCACCCTCGATGCGATGGGCAATCGGATCGGCGAGCAGGTCAAGGACAGCACCGGCGCTGTCACCTGGACGGCGGCGCGCAGCATCAACAATCTCAACCGTGTCTCCGCCCGCACCGATGGCCCCAACCAGACCAACAGCTTCGGCTACGACGCCAACGGCGAGCTCGTCACCGAGACCAACGGCCTGAACCAGAGCACCCAGTACGGCCTGGACCCGCTGCGCCGCGTCAAGGCCATCACCAACGCGGCCAACGCCACCGCTTCCCTGAGCTACAACGCCCTGGATGCCGTCACCCAGGCCAGCGACTTCAAGGGCGTGGCCACCGGCTATGCCCGCGACGCCCAGGGCAACGCCACCTCGGAGAGCAGCCCCGACATCGGCAGCAAGACCACCCAGTACGACGCCTTGGGCCTGCCGAGCAGCATCACCGATGCGATGGGCCAGGCCACTCAGATCCAGCGCGATGCCCTGGGCCGCCCGACGCTGATCACCTTCGCCGACGGCAAGACCACCACCCTGCGCTACGACCTCACGGCCAGCAGCAAGGGCTATCTGTCGGAGATCACCGACCGCAGCGGCACCACCACCTACAGCCGCGACGCCTTCGGCCGCGTCATCGTCAAGACGCAGGCGCTGGCCAGTGGGCTCACCCAGCAGATCGCCTACAGCTACACCGAAGCCGGCCAGCTCTCCGCCATCACCTACCCCAACGGCAGCATCCTGGCCCATGGGTACGACGCCACCGGGCGCCTGGTGCAGCTGAGCTGGAACGGCAGTGCGCTGGTCAGCGGCATCGCCTGGAACCCGATGGGCCAGCCCACGGCCTGGCGCTGGGCCTTCGCGCCGAACCTGGTGGCCACTCGCAGCTACGACACGGCCGGTCGGATGACGGCCACCGAGTTCGCGAGCTACGTGTATGACGCAGCCGGGCGCATCACGAGTCTCACGCAGAACCTGTTCCAGCCGGGGGACAGCGACCCCACCCACAGCAGCATCGCGAGCGCGGACAGCACTTGGAGCGTGAGCTATGACGCGGTGGGGCGCATCACCGGGTTCAATGCCGCGGGCAGCCAGACCAGCTTCGGCTACGACGCCAATGGGAACCGCACCGCGAGCACGAAGACCACCAATGGACAGACCACGAGTCGCAGCTACACGGTCAACGGCGGCAGCAACCGGCTGGACGGCTTCAGCCAGACGGCGGGCGGCACGAGCACGAATGTGGCCTATGCGTATAACGCCAACGGCGATCTGACCAGCGATGGGCTGAGGACCTACAGCTACGACGCCGAGGGGCGATTGAGCGCGGTCACGACGGGTGCCACCGACGCCAGCCCGACCACGCGGTACGCGCACAACGCGCTGGGGCATCGGGTGTTCAAGACCGAGCCGCTGTATCCGCCTGCGGAAGGAGACGAGAGCGATCCCGGGTTCTTCCAGAGCTTGATCACCTTCTTCACCAAGCTGTGGGGGCCGGCCACGAGCGAGGCCGAGAAGCAGGGCTATGCGTTCATGTACGACGAGGATGGAACTCTCATCTCGGAGACCGGAACCGGAGGAGCGAACAGCGCGGGCAGCACGCAGTACATCTACCTGCCCACGGCCAATGGGCCAATGCCAATCGCGGTGCTGATCAACGGCCAGTTGTATGCCGTCCATTCGGACCACCTCAACACACCGAGGAGACTCACCGACAGCCAGGGCCAAGCGGTCTGGCAGTGGGCCTACTCGGCCTTCGGCGACGAGAAGCCCACCTTGGCGAAGTACCGCTTTGCGAATCTGGACATCAATCCGAATCCGGGGATGACCGGCATTCTGGAGGTCGTCTACAACAGGCGCTTCGACGGGCAGTACCACGACAAGGAGTCCGGGCTGCACTACAACAACTTCCGGACGTACTGCCCAACATGCGGACGCTACACGCAACCTGATCCCAAGGGACTCGGGGGTGGATGGAATCGCATCGGGTATGTAGATGGCGATGCGATGAACTTCCGCGATCCTTGGGGTCTGGATCGTTGGGGAAGCTACGGCTATGGTCGATACGTTCCCACGACCAATCTGTCGCCCTCCTTATCGGAAATGCTGCATTTCCGAGAGACTCCAGAGGAGAGGGCCATTGGGGAGAACATTGCGTTGGGGTTTTGTGGCGGCACGATTGGCGGCGCTGCAAAGGGGGTAGCGGCCAATGTCAAAGCTGTCAGCAACGCTATCGGAAAGGGTAACAACATCTTAGTGAGAACTCAGCGAGAGGCCGAAGCGATACTGGAGGAGGCGCGCCCTAACATTCCGTGGCGGGAAACCTATGGCCCGAAAACGAAAGTTGGAGCAGAAGTCCACCCGGTAGACGGTAGCGGCAATGCGCCTGGACGCGCATTCGAACTACCACACATCAAGTGGCGAGATTGGTCGGGGGGCAAGGGTACCGGTGCCGAGGGGCACATCTACTTCGAGTCAGTAAATGGAAACTTCTGATATGGACTTCAGTTTTCTGGGGTCGTTGGTGGCTCCTGCGGAAGCAAGAGAAATACGTGCGCATCTCCTGCGGCGTCTCAATAGCAATTTCTTTCCTGAAAGATCAGACGCGCTTCCTATCGCATGTCGAATTGAGCCTCTGGAGCAAGCCAGTGAACTCCAAGAACATTGGTTCTCTGGAATCCAAGCGGTGATTGCATATATGGAGAACTACGATCTCATGATTCGAACTACCGTCCCCGCGGTACTCAAGTTCTTGGGTGCGCGTGAGCCTTGGCAAGACTTCGACGTATGCATCTTTGATGACGAAATGAACTGGTGTGCTGCCCTGACTCACAACGATGAGGCGAAGTTCTTGAAGCTACAGCCGAACTTGGAGGAGTAGAGCCTGTCCATTGCAGCAAACGAAGCGGTGGCGAGAGCGGGACGCCGGATGTCGTGAATCTTCACGGGATGCGGATGGATCGGTGATAACAGCAGCAAAACGGCCGCACCGGTCCAGCCGCCTCAGCTGCGAAAACAGCTACCCACACCAAACCTGAATCTGCCGGCTCAAGTCCCCCCACAGCGCCTGCAGCGCCACCGCAGCCAGCACCCCGCCCGCAATCCGCGTCCCCCACTCCTGCCTGACGATGCTGCCGCCGCGGCCCAGCCGCTGCCACAGCCACGGCGCCAACACCAGCGACAGCCCGCTGCCCACCGCGAAGAGCGCCATCACCAGCGCGCCGTGCACCGGCCCGTTCGCCAACCCCGCGAGCATCAGCGCCGAATAGAGCAGGCCGCACGGCATCGCCACCCACAGCGCACCGACGCCGAACAAGCCGGGCAACGAGCCCGTCGCAGGCCGCAGGCGCGTGGCGAGCGCCCGCCCGACGCGGCCGGCCCAGAGCGGCTGGCGGCCCAGCGCGGCGAGCGACAGGGCCCAGGTCAGCACGAACACATGCAGCAGGACCCACAGCGGGCGCAACGCCGTCACCTGTTCGCTCGCAAAGGCAAGGCTCCCGACTGCAGCCGCGGCGACGGCGCCGGCCGCCGCATAGCCGGCCACTCGCCCCGCGTGAAAGGCCCACGATGCGGAGCCGTCCCGGATCGCTGACGGCAGCGTCGCGACGCCGCCGCCTTCGGGCGCTCGCACGATCCGGATCACGCCGGCGCAGGCGGCACCGCACATGGCGACGCAATGGGGTCCACCGGCCAGGCCCATCAGCAGTGCGGTGCCGGCGAGCGCGCTCTGCATGGTCAGACGATGCGCGAGAAGCGCGCGCGGTTCTGGTAGGAGGTGTAGCGCGGTCCGGGGACGTCGAAGCGCCGCAGCAGCGCCGGCGACGGCAGATCCGCGGACGAAGCGTCGCGAGCGAGGGCCAGGGAGGAGTTCATCGCAGCGGCAAGGCGCAGGAAATGAACCACTATGCCCCCGAGGGGCCCCGCCGACCTTGATGTGCATCAAGCCCCCTCTGTGCACCGCGATTCAGAATGGCCGGAAACACCGACGCCCCCCATGAAAGTCCAGAACATCAAGGTCGCCTGCTCCAGCTGCACGCTGCGCGAGCTCTGCATGCCCGCGGGGCTGGAGCCGGACGAGCTGAAGCGCATCGACGAGCTCGTTTCCACGCGCCGCACGGTGCGGCGACGCGAAACCCTGTTTCGCAACGGCGAGCGCTTCACCTCCCTCTACGCGATCCGCAGCGGATTCTTCAAGACCCGCGTGGCCAGCGAGGATGGCCGCGACCAGGTCACGGGCTTCCAGATGGCGGGCGAGATCATCGGCCTGGACGGCATCGTCAACGACCAGCACACCTGCGATGCGGTCGCGATCGAGGATGCCGAGGTCTGCGTGATGCCCTTTCAGCGCCTGGAGGCGCTGTCGCGCGAGGTCACGGCCCTGCAGCGCCACGTCCACCAGATCATGAGCCGCGAGATCGTGCGCGAGCACGGTGTGATGCTGCTGCTGGGCAGCATGCGGGCCGAGGAGCGGCTCGCTGCCTTCCTGCTGAACCTGGTGCAGCGCCTGCACGCACGCGGCTTCTCGCGCTCCGAGTTCATCCTGCGGATGACGCGCGAGGAGATCGGCAGCTACCTCGGCCTTACCCTCGAAACGGTGAGCCGCACGCTCTCGAAGTTCATGAGCGACGGCATCGTCGAGATCGATCAGCGCAAGGTGCGCATCGTCGACCCCGACGGGCTGCGGCGCATCGTCAATCCTCCTGGCGGTTGATCTTCCTCGCCGGTATCGTCAGCAGCAGCGTCAGCGCGCTCGCGCCCGTCGCCAGCACCCAGAAGACAAAGAAGCCGGCCGTGTAGACGGTCTGGCGGGACACGGCGATCGCCTCGCCGCGCCAGTGGAGGTCGGCCGGATCGACCAGCGCGAACACCAGCAGCTCGGTCGCGCTGGCCAGCAGGAAGGCCGGCCAGAGGATCGACATCCAGGTCTGCAGCTTCATGGGCGTCAACGCCGGGGCGCAGGCACGTCGGACTCCGGCGTCGCCGCGTGGTTGCGGCCGGTCATGGCCGGCATGAGATTCTTGCGGGCCAGGGAGCGGTTGATCTCGATGCCGCGGCGGTAGTAGTCCGACTCCACCACCGGATCGGGCGTTCGCACGGCGAGCCACAGCGTCACGAAGCTGGCGACGACGACCACGGCGGGGCCGGCCATCACCATCCAGACCAAGGGGAAGCGCCACCAGGGTTTGCACTCCGGCACCGTCATCGCGTGATCATCCATCTGCTTGTTCTCCTTCGGGGTTCAACGAGGCACCATGAAAGTGGCCTTCTCCGCCACCTGCGCGCTGCCGTCCAGCGAGCGGACGTCGAAGTGGACGGCATGGGAGCCGGGCGTCGAGCTGCCGTACGGAATCTGCAGGCGCACCGCCACCCAGCGCGACTCGGCGGGCCCGACTTCGACCGGCTCGGCGGGCGACACGCCCAGTCCCTCGAGCCCGCGAGCCTCGATGCGGTAGCGCTGCGGCCGCTCGGTCGCGTTCATGATCTGCAGGCGGTAGACGTTCTCGAGCTGACCGCCCTCCACGATGCGCGCCAGCGAGGCCCGGTCGCGCACGACGTCGACCTTGAGCGGCATGCGCACGACCAGGCTGGCGAGCAAGCCGGCCGTCAGTGCCGCCAGCACGCAGGCATAGATCAGCACCCGCGGGCGCAGCACCCGGCGCAGCAGCTGGCTGCGCGTGAAGCGCCCGGCCATGCCGTTCTGCGTGGCGTACCGGATGAGTCCGCGCGGGGTCGCCATCTTGTCCATCACGGTGTTGCAGGCGTCGACGCAGAGACCGCAGCCGATGCACTCGTACTGCAGCCCCTTGCGGATATCGATGCCGGTCGGACAGACCTGCACGCACAGGCTGCAGTCGATGCAGTCGCCGATGCCCAGCGCGCGGGCATCGCTGCCCTTGGAGCGAACGCCGCGGGGCTCGCCGCGCTCAGCGTCGTAGCTCACGATCAGGGTGTCCCGGTCGAACATGGCGCTCTGGAAGCGCGCGTACGGACACATGTACATGCAGACCTGCTCGCGCATGAAGCCGGCATTGCCGTAGGTCGCGAAACCGTAGAACAAGGCCCAGAAGACCTCCCAGGAGCCCATGCGCGTCTGCAGGAAGGCCAGCCCCAGATCATGGATCGGCGTGAAATAGCCGACGAAGGTGAAGCCGGTCCACAGCGCGACGCCGAGCCAGACGATGTGCTTGAACCATTTCTTGACGAGCTTCTCGAGCGAGAACTCGCCCTCGTCGAGGCGCATGCGGGCGATGCGGTTGCCCTCGATCTTGTGCTCGATCCACATGAAGATCTCGCTGTAGACGGTCTGCGGACAGGCATAGCCGCACCACAGCCGCCCTGCCACTGCCGTGAACAGGAATAACGAGAGCGCCGAGATCACCAGCAGCCCGGTCAGGTAGATCAGGTCCTGGGGATACAGCACCAGGCCGAGGATGTAGAAGCGCCGCGCACCCAGGTCGAACAGCACAGCCTGGCGTTGCCCCCATTCGAGCCAGGGCAAGCCGTAGAACACCAGTTGCGTCGCGAACACCATCGCCCAGCGCCAGCGCGCGAAGAAGCCGCGCACGGTGCGCGGATAGATCTTCTTGTGCGCGGCGAACAGTCCGCCGCCCTCCTGCGCCGGGGCGATCGGGATCACCCGCCGAGCGGTGCGGACCGGTGCCGAAGCAGTGTCTTCCACGGCGCGCCTACGGGCTCAGGATGGGCTTGTTCGACAAGCCCCAGACGTAGGAGGCCAGCACGTGGATCTGCGCTTCGGTCAGGCGGCCTTGTTGTGCCGGCATCTGGTTGGTCTTGCCGGTGTTGATGATCGAGACGATCGCGTCCTGCCCATAGCCGTGCAGCCAGGTGCGGTCCGACAGATTGGGCGCTCCCACGGCCGGATTGCCCACGCCGCCGATGCCGTGGCAGGCCGCGCAGGCCGTGAACTTGCTCTTGCCCAGGCCGGCGCGCACTGAATCGTGGGGGCTGCCCGACAGGCTCAGCACGTAGTTGGCGACGTTCTTGACGTCTTCGGCGTTGCCCACGGCGGCGGCCATCGGCGGCATCACGCCGATGCGTCCCTGGGTGATGGATTCCTTGATCTTGTCGGGCGTGCCGCCGTGCAGCCAGTCGTTGTCGGCCAGGTTCGGAAAGCCCTTGCTGCCGCGGGCGTCCGAGCCATGGCACTGCGCGCAGTTGTTGAGGAACAGGCGCTCGCCGATCGCCATGGCCGCGGGCTCGCCGGCCACGCGTTCGACCGGCATGGCCGCATAGCGGGCGTAGACGGGTTCGAGCTCGCGCTTGGATTTGGCAAGGTCCTTGGCATACTCGCCCTCCGTGCTCCAGGCGAGCTGGCCCTGGTAGGTGCCGAGTCCCGGATAGGCGACCAGGTAGGCCAGGCCGAAGACGATCGTGATCACGAAGAGTCCGATCCACCAGCGCGGCATGGGGTTGTTGGCCTCGCGCAGGTCCTCGTCCCAGACATGGCCTGTCGTATTGTCCGATCCGGCGGGCGCGGGGGTGCGGGCCACCACCCAGAGCAGCAAGGCACACAGCAGGATGCTGACCAGCGTGGCGACGGCCACGTAGTTCGACCAGAAGTCGCTGAAGAAGTCGCTCATGGGAATCTCTCAGTCCTGTTCGAAGGGCAACCTGCCCGCGTCCTCGAAGGCCTTTGCACGGCGCCGCGAGAAAGCCCACGCCAGGATGCCGATGAAGGTGGCGAACGAAGCCAGGGTGGCCACGATGCGCAAGGTAGTGATGTCCATCTGCATGCTCCTTACTTCAGCGCGAGGCCGAGCGACTGGAGATAGCTCACCAAGGCATCCATCTCGGTCTTGCCCTTGAGCTCGGCCGGGGCCGCGTCGATCTGTGCATCGGTGAAGGGCACGCCGACATGCCGCAGCGCGCGCATGTGGGTTGCCGCCTGCGCGCCGTCCAGCGGCGCTTTCTCGAGCCAGACGTAAGCAGGCATGTTCGACTCCGGCACCACGTCGCGCGGGTTGAGCAGGTGAATGCGATGCCACTCGTCGCTGTACTTGCCGCCGACACGCTGAAGGTCGGGGCCGGTTCGCTTGCTGCCCCACTGGAAGGGATGGTCGTAGACGAACTCGCCGGCCACGGAGTAGTGGCCATAGCGCAGGGTTTCCGCCCGGAAGGGCCGGATCATCTGCGAATGGCAGTTGTAGCAACCCTCGCGCACGTAGATGTCGCGGCCCATCACCTGCAGCGAAGTCGGAGGCTGCACGCCGGCGACCGCCTCCGTGGTGGACTTCTGGAAGAACAGAGGCACGATCTCGACCAGGCCGCCGATGGCGACCACCAGCAGGATCAGCACCACCATCAGGAAATTGTTGGTCTCGATCTTCTCGTGCGAGAAGCCGGATTGGGGAGCGCTTGAACTCATGGTTTCGTCCTCAGGCTTGCGCGGCGGCGGGCAACGGAATGGAGGCGCGCGCCGAGTACCCCGAGATGGCGGTCATCCAGCAGTTCCAGGCCATCAGCAGCATGCCGCCCAGGTAGAGCACGCCGCCGACGACCCGCACCACGTAGTACGGATAGGTGGCCTTGACGCCCTCGACAAAGGTATAGGTGAGCGTGCCGTCGGGATTGATCGAACGCCACATCAGGCCTTGCATCACCCCGGCGATCCACATGGCGGCGATGTAGAGCACGATCCCGATGGTGGACATCCAGAAGTGCAGTTCGATCGCCTTGACGCTGTACATCTCGGTGCGGCTGTACATCCTCGGGATGAGGTAGTAGAGCGAGCCCATCGAGATCAGCCCCACCCAGCCGAGCGCGCCGCTGTGCACGTGGCCGACCGTCCAGTCGGTGTAGTGGGACAGCGCGTTCACCGTCTTGATCGACATCATCGGGCCCTCGAAGGTCGACATGCCGTAGAAGGAGAGCGCCACGATCAGGAAGCGCAGGATCGGGTCGGTGCGCAGCTTGTGCCAGGCGCCCGAGAGCGTCATCACGCCGTTGATCATTCCGCCCCAGCTCGGCGCCAGCAGGATCAGCGAGAACACCATGCCGATCGATTGGGTCCAGTCGGGCAGCGCGGTGTAGTGCAGGTGGTGCGGGCCCGCCCACATGTACGTGAAGATGAGCGCCCAGAAGTGCACGATCGACAGCCGGTACGAGTACACCGGCCGGCCGGCCTGCTTGGGGATGTAGTAGTACATCATCCCGAGGAAGCCCGCCGTGAGGAAGAAGCCGACGGCGTTGTGGCCGTACCACCATTGCACCATCGCGTCCTGCACGCCGGCGTAGGCGGAGTAGCTCTTCATCCAGCCGGCCGGAATCTCTGCGCTGTTGACGATGTGCAGCAGCGCCACCGCGAGGATGAAAGCGCCATAGAACCAGTTGGCCACGTAGATGTGCCGGACCTTGCGCGTGCCGATCGTTCCGAAGAAGACGATGGCGTAGGCCACCCAGACCACCGCGATCAGGATGTCGATCGGCCATTCGAGTTCGGCGTATTCCTTCCCGCTGGTGTAGCCCATCGGCAGGCTGATGGCGGCGGCGACGATCACCGCCTGCCAGCCCCAGAAGACGAAGGAGGCCAGCGCCGGCGCGAACAGGCGGACCTGGCAGGTGCGCTGCACCACGTGGAGGCTGGTGGCCATCAGCGCGCAACCGCCGAAGGCGAAGATCACCGCGTTGGTGTGCAGGGGCCGCAGGCGCCCATAGCTGAGCCAGGGGATGCCGAGGTTGAGCTCGGGCCAGGCCAGCTGCGACGCGATGATCACGCCGACCAGCATGCCGACAACGCCCCAGACCACAGACATGAGGGCGAACTGCCGAACGACGCTGTCGCTGTAGACGGCTGCGGGGGGGTTCGAGGGTTGCATCTTCGGACTTTCTCGTGGATGGCAGGCAGTGTCCCGGCGCCGGGGGAATCGTGATTTGATGCAGATCAATCGCCGCGCAGAATGCGCTCGCCTTCGCCTTCGACGTCGTCGAACTGGCCTCGATCGATCGCCCACCAGAGCCCGCCCAGGATCGCCAGCACGAGCACGACCGAGAACGGGATCAGCAGAAACAGGATGTCCATCAGCGCTCCGCCACGGCAGGTCTGGCCAGCCGCGATGCGTTGAGCACCACGACCAGCGAGCTCGCCGCCATGCCCAGCCCCGCGAGCCAGGCCGGCAGCCAGCCCGTGAGCGCCAGCGGCACGCACAGCGCGTTGTAGCCGGCCGCCCACCAGAGGTTCTGGCGCACCACGCGCAGCGTGCGGCGTGCCTGGGCCACGGCCTGCGGGATCGCGGCAAGCGAATCGCTCAGGACGACGAAATCAGCGCGGGCCTGGGCGAGCGGGACCGCGTTGCCGAAGGCGAAGGAAGCATCGGCATGCGCGAGCACCGGGCCATCGTTGAGTCCGTCGCCCACCATCGCGACACGTCGGCCGGCGGCCTGGAGCTGCTGCAGGACGCGCAGCTTCTCCTCGGGCACGCAGTCGCCGCGAGCGTCGGGGATTCCGGCGCGCCGGGCGACTTCGCGCGCGGCGGGCGTGCGGTCGCCGGACAGGAGGTGCAGGGCCATCCCTTGCGCGCCCAGCGCCTTCACGGTGCCGGCGGCATCGGCGCGCAGTTCCTCGGACAGCACGAAGCTCGCGATCCAGCCCTGTGGCTCGCTCAGATGCAGCTGCGCGGTATCGACCGGCAGCGGTTCGACGCCGCAAAAGGCCGCCGATCCCAGGCGCAGGCGGCGCGCGGCGCTGTCCGTGTCGCCTGGACGGCGCAGCCGGCCCTCCAGCCCCAGGCCGCCGTGCTCCGTCGTCTGGAGCAGCTCCCACGCCGGGGGTGAGCGGAACTGCGCGCGCCATGCGTCGACGAGCGCGCGTGCGGCCGGGTGCAGGGATTGGGCGCCGAGCGCGGCCGCGAGTTCGACGGCGTCTCCCGGCCGCAGGCCCTGCCGGCAATAGACGCGCTCCAGCCGCGGCGTGTCGCCCGTGAGCGTGCCGGTCTTGTCGAACACCACCGTATCGACGCAGGCCAGCGCTTCCAGCGCCTGGAGATTGCGCACCATCAGCCCCTGGCGGGCCAGCACGCCGGCGCTCGCGAGCATGGCCGCTGGCGTGGCCAGCGAGAGCGCGCAGGGGCAGGTCACGATCAGCACGGCCACCGCCACCATCAATGCGCGGCCGGGGTCGACCGGCCACCAGAACGCCGCGGCCAATGCGGCGGCTGCGAGCACGGCCACCAGGAAGGGCCGCGCCGCGCGATCCGCCAGCCGGGCGAGCCGCGGCTTTTCCAGCGAGGCGCTCTCCATCAACGCGACGATCTGCGCAAAGCGGGTCGCCTGGCCCAGCGATTCGACCCGCACCTGCACCGCCGACGAAAGGTTGTGGCTGCCGGCCAGCACGCGTGCGCCCGGCGCACGGGGAACCGGGCGCGACTCGCCGGTCAACAGCGCCTCGTCCGCCGTGGTATCGCCGGCGATGACGACGCCGTCCGCCGGGAAGGCCTCGCCCGGCAGGACGCGCACCACGTCGCCGAGCGCGAGCCGCCGGACGGCGACGCGCACGAAGGCGCCATCGGACCCGAGCCGTTCGACGCTGTCGGGCAGCCGGTTCATCAGCGCTTCGAGCGCGCCGGCCGTGCGGTCGCGCAAGCGCGTCTCCAGCCAGCGCCCCGTGAGGAGGAAGAACACGAACATCGTGAGCGAATCGAAGTAGACCTCGTGGCCCAGCGGACCGGCCGGGTCGAAGGTGGCTGCGGTGCTGACCGCGAACGTGACCGCGATCCCGAGTGCGACCGGCAGGTCCATGCCGACACGGCGCAGGCGCAGATCGCGCAGCGCACTGCGGAAGAAGGGACCGCACGAGAACAGCAGCACCGGCAGCGTGAGCACCCAGGAGGCCCAGCGCAGGAGCTGCGCGGCATCGGACGACATGTCGCCCGGCTGGGCGATGTACGCGGGGTAGGCGTACATCATCACCTGCATCATGCAGAAGCCGGCGACCAGCCAGCGCCAGAGCGCCAGCCGCGCCTCGCGCGAGCGCCGCGCGCGCACGGCCATGTCCGCGGCAGGCACCAAGCGGTAGCCGGCGGCAGCGGAAGCGCCGAACCAGCGCGACGGCTTCACCGCCGCGGCCGACCAGACCACGCGGGCGCGCCGGGTCGCAGCGTTGACTTCGACCTTGTGCACACCCGGCACCTGGGCGAGCACCGTCTCGACCGTGAAGGCGCAGGCCGCACAGTGCATGCCCTCCACCGCGACCTGCGATTCCCAGCGCCCGCCAGCGGCATCGTCGTCGAGCGGGCGGCCGAAAGCCGGCCACTCGGCCGGGTCGTCCAGCAATGCCCAGCCGGCCCGTGTTTCGGCGTCGGGGCGCAGAGGATCGGCGGGGCGGGTCGGTGGACGCGCCGGAAGTGCGGCTTGCATACCGCGAGGCTATGGGCAGGCGTTCGCCCCGGGCTTGATCTGAATCAATGCGCGAGCGCGCGACGCGCCTAGGCTCATGCCATCGACGCTCGACCGAGAGACACCATGTTCAAACGAATCCTCGTGGCCACCGACGGCTCGGCACTCTCGAAGAAGGCCGTCGCCAGCGCCATTTCGCTCGCCGCGCAGCACGATGCCGACCTGGTCGCGCTCACCGTCGTGCCGCGTTACGCGGCCTCCTATTTCGACGGTGCGATGACGTTCTCGCACGAAGAGGTCGCGCGCATCGAGAACGCGTGGGCCGAAAGGGCGCAAGGCATGCTCGATGCGATCAGCACCCGGGCCAAGGCAGCCGGTGTCCGCATCAAGACAGCCGCGGTCCCTTCGGACCGGGTGGCGGATGCGGTCATTGCGGCATCAAGGAAGCACAAGAGCGACCTGATCGTGATGGCTTCGCACGGCCGCAAGGGCATCAAGCGGCTGCTGCTGGGGAGCGAGACGCAGCACGTGCTGACGCACTCGACACTGCCGGTCCTGGTGCTGCGGTAGCGCTCTGACGGGGCCGGCTACGCAGCGTGCCGGTGGTGGTGATGATGATCATGATGATCGTGATCGTGATCGTGATGGTGATGGTGATGGTGGTGACGCACTTCCAGCCAACCCAGCAGGGTCGTGACGATCAGGCAGATGAACGCCGCGAGATCGGCGACGAGCGCCACCGCGACCGCCAGCAGCTGCGGGTCGGGCAGATCGAATTCGAGAAGATCCAGCAGTGAGCGCTCCGGCGGAGGCGACAAGGCGGGAGGCGGAAAGATGATCTCCATCGCCACCAGGCTGAACAGGGTGATCGAGGCGAGCAGGAACAACCAGGCAGAAAGCCGTTGAAGCCTCTTGTGCAAGCCTGCTCCTGAGCCCATGCCGCCTGCTCCTTTCGCACCCGTGGCGCGCCGCGCTCATGATCGAGGGGCGAACGGGTGCATCCAAGAATACGTTTTCGGCGTTCAAAGGCCAATAGGTGCTTTGTCACGACCCGCATGGCTGCAATGCACCGGGGCGGCTCGGGAAAGCACCCCGGTCAGGCGCGCCTCAGTGCGCTTCCGACAGCTGATCGAGGATGGCCGGGTTCTCCAGCGTGGATGTGTCCTGCGTGATGGCTTCGCCCTTCGCGACGGAGCGCAGCAGCCGGCGCATGATCTTTCCGCTGCGCGTCTTGGGCAGGTTGTCGGCGAAGCGGATGTCCTTGGGCTTGGCGATCGGCCCGATCTCCTTGCCGATCCAGTTGCGCAGTTGGGCGGCCAGCTTGCCGGCCTCCTCGCCCGTCGGCCGCGACCGCTTGAGCACGACGAAGGCGCAGATCGCCTCGCCGCTGGTCTCGTCCGGACGTCCGACGACCGCCGCCTCGGCGACGAGATCGGTGCACGCCACCAGCGCGGACTCGATCTCCATCGTCCCCATGCGGTGGCCACTGACGTTGAGCACATCGTCGATGCGCCCGCCGATGGTGAAGTAGCCCGTTTCGGGATCGCGCGCCGCCCCGTCGCCGGCCAGGTAGTAGCCGCGCAGCTCGGGCGGGTAGTAGCTCGACTGGTAGCGGGCATCGTCGCCCCAGATGGTGCGGATCATGCCGGGCCAGGGCTTCTTGATCACCAGGATGCCGCTCTGGCCGTTGGGGAGGTCGCCGCCGGTCTCGTCGACGATCGCGGCCATGATGCCGGGGAAGGGCAAGGTGCAGGACCCCGGCACCAGGGGCGTCGCGCCTGGCAGCGGCGTGATCATGTGGCCGCCGGTTTCGGTCTGCCACCAGGTGTCGACGATCGGGCAACGGCCGCCGCCCACGTGCGCGTGGTACCACTCCCAGGCCGCCGGATTGATCGGCTCGCCGACCGAGCCCAGGATGCGCAGGCTGCTCAGGTCGAAGTTCCGGGGATGCACCGCGTCATGGCCCTCGGCCGCCTTGATCAACGACCGGATGGCGGTCGGCGCGGTGTAGAACACCGTCACCTTGTGCTTTTCGATCATTCTCCAGAAGCGCGCCGCGTCGGGGTAGGTCGGAACGCCTTCGAACACCACTTCGGTCGCGCCCAGGGCCAGCGGCCCGTAGGCGATGTAGCTGTGGCCGGTGACCCAGCCGATGTCGGCGGTGCACCAGAAGACATCGTCGTCATGGAGATCGAAGGTCCACTTGGCGGTCACGGCAGCCTGTACCAGGTAGCCGCCGCTGCTGTGCTGCACGCCCTTGGGCTTGCCGGTGGAACCGGAGGTATAGAGCAGGAACAGCGGATGCTCGGCGCCCACCCATTCGGGCTCGCAGACCTCGGGTTGCCCCTGCGTCAACTCGTGCAGCCAGCGGTCATGCGATTGCCAGGCAATGGCACCGCCGGTGCGGCGGTAGACGACGACGTTGCGCACGGCCTCGCAGCCGCCGAGTGCGAGCGCGTCGTCCACCAGCGCCTTCAATGGCAAGGTCTTGCCGCCGCGCACCTGCTCATCGGCCGTGATGACCGCGATGGCGCCGGTATCAGCGATCCGGTCGCGCAGCGAGTGTGCCGAGAAGCCGCCGAAGACCACCGAGTGCACCGCGCCCAGTCGCGCACAGGCCTGCATCGCGACCACCGCCTCGACCGACATCGACATGTAGATCGCCACGCGATCGCCCTTGCCGATGCCCAGCTGCTTCAGCGCGTTGGCCATGCGGCAGGTCTGCGCGAGCAGTTGCGCATACGTGGTGTGCGTCACCTTGCCGTCGTCGGCCTCGAAGATGATCGCGACCTTGTCGCCGCGGCCGGCGTTGACCTGCCTGTCCAGGCAGTTGTAGGAGACGTTCAAGGTGCCGTCCTCGAACCACTTGAACATGGGCGCATGGCTGGTGTCGAGCACCGTCTTGAAGGGCGTCTTCCATGTCACGAACTCGCGTGCCAGCCGCGCCCAATAGCCCTCGTAGTCGGCTTCGGCCTCTGCGGCGAGCGCGTCGTAGGCGGCACGTCCGGCGACATGGGCCGAACGCACCAGCGTCTGCGGAGGAAGGTATTGCTTCGGGGTTTGCGCGGTATCCGGTGATGTCATGCCGTGGCTCCTGTAGGTCCCCGATGGTCGGCGAGTCGACATCGGCGGACCTTGCGCTAGCGCAAATGTCATGCCCGCGGGTGCGCGCTCAGCGTGCGAGGACACCACGCCGCGCACGCCGCGTGCGCGTGCGCAAACCCTCTGCGGCCGCACGATGCCGACCCGCACGCGGCACTGTCCCGTTCTGCAGCAGTTGCTCAACGGCGGCACAGACCTTCGTGGAGCAGCCATGCCGTCTTCGCGCCATGCGCTTCGGAAAACCGAGGCGCGACAAGGGCTTGCACCCTTCGCGGCGGCGCGTCACGCGACATGGCCCGGGCCTTGCAAAAGAAGCTGCGCGGGACGCGTCGTCCCGTCAGCACTTTTTTTCAACCCCTGACTGGAGACGATTCATGGACATGGCAGAAATGGCCCACCTGGGCATTGCGAACCCGTACAAGAAGCAGTACGGCAACTACATCGGCGGAGCATGGGTCGCGCCCATCGACGGCCAGTACTTCGACAACGTCACCCCGGTCACGGGCCAGGCTTTCACCAGCATTCCGCGTTCGAACGCGAAGGACGTCGAAGCCGCACTCGATGCCGCGCACAAGGCCAAGGCCGCGTGGGGTGCCACTTCGCCCACGGACCGCGCCAACATCCTGCTGAAGATCGCCGACCGCATGGAGCAGAACCTGCAGATGCTCGCCGTGGCCGAGACCCTCGACAACGGCAAGCCGCTGCGCGAGACGATGGCGGCCGACCTGCCCCTGGCCGTCGACCACTTCCGCTATTTCGCCGCCTGCATCCGGGCGCAGGAAGGCGGCATCAGCGAGATCGACCACGACACCTACGCCTACCACTTCCATGAGCCTCTGGGCGTCGTGGGTCAGATCATTCCTTGGAACTTCCCGATCCTGATGGCGGTGTGGAAACTGGCACCGGCGCTCGCCGCGGGCAACTGCGTGGTGCTCAAGCCCGCCGAGCAGACGCCGGCCTCGATCCTGGTGCTGATGGAGGTGGTGGGCGACCTGCTGCCGCCGGGCGTGCTCAACGTGGTCAACGGCTTCGGACTGGAGGCGGGCAAGCCGCTGGCCTCGAGCAGCCGCATCGCCAAGGTGGCATTCACGGGCGAAACCACCACCGGCCGGTTGATCATGCAGTACGCCGCGCAGAACATCATCCCCGTGACGCTGGAGCTGGGCGGCAAGTCGCCCAACATCTTCTTCGAGGACGTGATGTCGGCCGACGATGCCTTCTTCGACAAGGCGCTCGAGGGCTTCGCGATGTTCGCGCTCAACCAGGGCGAGGTCTGCACCTGCCCGAGCCGGGCGCTGGTGCAGGAGTCGATCTACGAGCGCTTCATGGAGCGCGCGATCAAGCGGGTGGAGGCCATCAAGCAAGGGCATCCGCTCGACCCGTCCACCATGATCGGCGCGCAAGCCTCGCAGGAGCAGATGGAGAAGATCCTCTCGTACATCGATCTCGGCAAGCAGGAGGGTGCGCAGTGCCTGATCGGCGGCGAGCGCAACCTGCAGAACGGCGAGCTCGCATCGGGCTACTACATCAAGCCCACCGTCTTCAAGGGCCACAACAAGATGCGCATCTTCCAGGAGGAGATCTTCGGACCCGTGGTGTCGGTCACGACTTTCAAGACCGAAGAGGAGGCACTGGAGATCGCCAACGACACGCTCTACGGCCTCGGCGCCGGCGTGTGGACCCGCGACGGCGCGCGCGCCTTCCGCATGGGCCGTGGCATCCAGGCGGGACGCGTGTGGACCAACTGCTACCACGCCTACCCGGCCCATGCGGCCTTCGGTGGCTACAAGCAGTCGGGCATCGGCCGCGAGACGCACAAGATGATGCTCGACCACTACCAGCAGACCAAGAACCTGCTGGTGAGCTACAGCCAGAACAAGCTGGGCTTCTTCTGAGGCGAGGCTTCATGTCGTCAGACCCCGGGGCGCGCGAGGCGCCCTGCGGCATCGTCCGCCGCGTGTCCGCCACGCCGGCCGCGCAGGCGCTCATCGAGCGCCTGCGCGCCGTGCACGGGCCGCTGATGTTCCACCAGTCCGGCGGCTGCTGCGACGGCAGCGCGCCCATGTGCTTCGCGCTCGGGGAATTCCAGACCGGGGACGCGGACGTATGCCTGGGCGAGATCGCCGGCGCGCCCTTCTACATGAGCCGCTCGCAGTTCGAATACTGGGAGCACACGCATCTGATCATCGACGCGGTGCCGGGCAATGGGGGCATGTTCTCGCTGGAGCGGCCCACTGGGCTGCGCTTCATCACGCGGTCGAGGCTTTATGACGATGAGGAGTGGAAAAGGCTCGAGGCGCAGGGACGGCCTTGAGGCTGGGATATGAAATTTGCCGAGGTCCATGCGGACCATGGTTATCGAAGCCGGGCCGGCCTTATCTCGTCACTGAGGCTGTTCGATTAGCGGGAGCAGGCGGCGCTGGATCGGGAGGCGAAGAGTTTGTTCAAGCTGCGTGGTTAGTCTCGAGGGACTGTGTGCTGCTGATGCACATGGTTTGAACTTTCCCCTGCTGTTGTGTTGTGGGGTGCGCGGGCTATGATCCGCGCCGACAAAAGTAACACACTTTGAATCGGGGGAGGTAATGATCTACCGCCACGGGGCTGTAGTCGAAGAGCATCGTGGACGAGTTGGCGCAACAGCCATCCCGATGGTTGCCCGTGCGGCAACAGTGCGAGGGCGCACTGGCAGTCTTGTCCTGCTTGTCGTAGTGCTCTTCTCCCAACTGCTCACTCGACTTGTCGCGCGTCGAATCACATTTCTCGCGCTCACTTCGATTTGCTCCTGCGTGGCGCTGGACAGCCATGCACAAGCATCGGCCTGCTATGTTCACGACCAGATGCCTCGGGCCAGTGCCAGCTTCTTCACGTCGAAGGAGGCCACCTGTGCCGATCGGCTCCAGATCGCACAGAACCCACCGCCGGGTTCCTATTGCACCTGGCCCGGTTCGGTTTGCAATGTCTATGTGTCAGTTCAACCAGCAAACGATCAATGTGTCTTCACTGCCGTCAACCCGATCACCGGCATTGCACATCTTGAGTACACGCCTCTCCTGAACTGTGCAAGCCCGATCGCTCTCGAGCCTGCGGCGAGCGGACAATGCGGCGCCGCAGTCGGGCAACCCATTCTTCCTGCCACCGGCGAGAAATACCGCTCGGAGGTCGACTTCGCAGACGATGGGCCAGCCGCACTTACGTTCGTTCGTACGTATCGCAGCAGCTGGGGCGCCTATCCATCGCGTTCGACAATGCCGCTGGGTCAGACTTGGTCCCACAACCACAGCGCCAATCTCGCCGTCAATTCAATCGGCACCGTCGTCACGATCACCAGTCCCGAAGGCTACGCTCGCACATTCTTGTACAGCTCCGGGCCCATCACCTGGAATGCCAATAACAGCGCCGACACCTTGGTCCGATCGGGCTCGACGTGGATCTATCGCAGGGCCGATGACGACCGAACCTTGCAATTCGATAGCGCGGGCAAGCTCATCACTTCCACGACTCGCAATGGTTGGATCACTTCCTACACGTACGACGGCGCGGGGCGACTCGTCGCCATCAGAAATGCACTTGGCCGGACTCTGACGCTCGGCTACAACGGGGCGGGCCAGCTCGTCACCGTCACCACCCCCGACGGCCGTATCTTCAGCTATGCATTCGATGCCTCGGGGCGGCTTTCTACCGTCACGTATCCCGATGGAAGGAGCCGAGGCTTCGTGTATGAAGACACTGCAGTGCCTCAAGGCCTGACTGGCATCCTCGACGAGAGCGGCGCGCGCTGGGGCACCTTTGCCTACGACAGCCAGGGCCGCGCCATCAGCACCGAGCTGTCCGGTGGGGCGAGCCGCTACCAGGTGAGCTATCCGGCTGCGGGCACCGCCACCGTCATCGATCCGCTGAGCACCAGCCGCAGCTTCAGCTACAGCACCACCAAGGGCAAGCTCGCGGTCACCGGCGGCTCATTGCCTTCCGGTGAAGGTGAGGCGGACGCCGCCTCTCGCGTGCAGGATGCCAATGGCCTCATCACCAGCGAGACGGACTTCAAGGGCGTGGTCACCACCACGACCTGGGACACTACCCGCCGCCTGCCCATCTCCGTCACTCGTGCCGTCGGCACCCCCGAGGCCCAGACCGTCACCATCCGGTGGCACGCCACCTTCTCGCTGCCGGTGCTGGTCACCGAGTCCGGCCGCACCACCGCCTACAGCTACGACGACAAGGGCAACGTCCTGTCGCAGGCGATCACCGACACGGCGTCCTCACCGAACACCACGCGCACCTGGAGCTGGACCTGGAACACGCAGGGCCTGGCCGCCACCGAGACCGCGCCCAACGGCGCCGTCACCAGCTACGAGTACGACCCCCTCGGCAACCTGGTCAAAGCCACCAACGCCCTCGGCCACGAGACCCTCTACGGCTACGACAGCGCCAACCGCCTCGTCAGCACCACTGATCCCAACGGCCTCGTCACCAGCTACATCTGGGATGCCCGCGACCGCCTGCTCACCAGGACGGTCCCCGGCCAGGGCACCACCACCCTCACCTACAAGCCCACCGGCCTGCTCGAGACCCTCACCCTGCCCGCGGGCCTGTCCTTCCTCTACACCTACGACGCCGCCCACCGGCTCACCGGCTGGAGCAACAACCGCGGCGAATCCGGCAGCTTCACCCTCGATGCGATGGGCAACCGCACGGCCGAGCAGGTCAAGGACAGTGCCGGCGCGGTGGCCTGGACGGCTGCCCGCAGCATCAACAACCTCAACCGCCTCTCCGCCAGGACCGACGGTCCCAACCAGACCCACAGCTTCGGCTACGACGCCAACGGCGAACTCGTCACCGACACCAACGGCCTGAACCAGAGCACCCGGTACGGCCTGGACCCGCTGCGCCGGGTGGCCGCCATCACCGACGCCGCCAACGCCACCGCCACCCTCGCCTACAACGCCCTGGACGCCGTCACCCAGGCGCAGGACTTCAAGGGCGTGGCCACCCGCTACGCGCGCGACGCCGAGGGCCGCGCCACCGCCGAGAGCAGCGCCGACATCGGCAGCAAGACCACCCAGTACGACGCCCTGGGCCTGCCCAGCACCATCACCGATGCGATGGGCCAGGCCACCCAGATCCAGCGCGATGCCCTGGGCCGGCCGACGCTCATCACCTTCGCCGACGGCAAGACCACCACGCTCGTCTACGACAGCGGTCCCAACGCCAAGGGCTATCTCTCCTCCATCACCGACCGCAGCGGCACCACCACCTTCAGCCGCGACGCCTTCGGCCGCGTCATCGTCAAGACCCAGGCGCTGGCCAGCGGCCTCACCCAGCAGGTGGCTTACAGCTACACCCCTGCCGGCCAGCTCGCCGCCATCACCTACCCCAACGGCAACATCCTCACGCATGGCTACGACGCCACCGGGCGCCTCACCCAGCTGAGCTGGAATGGCAGCGCACTGGTCAGCGGCATCGCCTGGAACCCGATGGGCCAGCCCACCGCCTGGACCTGGGCCTTCGCGCCGGGGCTGGCCGCCAGCCGCCGCTACGACACGGCCGGGCGCATGACCGCCACCGAGTTCGCCAGCTACGCCTACGACGCGGCCGGGCGCATCACGAGTCTCACGCAGACCCTGTTCCAGCCCGGAGATGCCGACCCCAGCCACAGCAGCATCGCGAGTGCCGATACCACTTGGAGCGTGAGCTATGACGCCGTGGGACGCATCACCGGGTTCAATGCCACGGACGCCAGCGAGACCAGCTTCGGCTATGACGCCAACGGCAATCGCAGCGCCAGCACGAAGACTGCGAACGGGCAGACCACCAGCCGCAGCTACACCGTCCACGGCGCCAGCAACCGGCTCGACGGCTTCAGCCAGACCATGGGCGGCGCGACGACGACCAACGTGAGCTATGCGTACAACGCCAACGGGGATCTGACGAACGATGGGCTGAGAACGTATGCCTACGACGCCGAAGGGCGATTGAGCGCAGTCACGACCGGCGCCACAGACACGAGCCCGACCACCCGCTACGCGCACAACGCGCTGGGGCAGCGCGTCTTCAAGACCGAGCCGCTATATCCACCGACCGAAGGCGATGAAGGCGATCCGGGGTTCTTCCAGGGCCTGTTGAACTTCTTCACCCAGCTGTGGGGGCCGGCAACCACCGATGCGGAGAAGCTCGGCTTCGCGTTCATGTACGACGAGGACGGGACGCTGCTCGCGGAGACAGGCACCGGAGGCGCCAACAGCACGGGCAGCACACAGTACATCTACCTGCCCACGGCCAACGGGCCGATGCCGATTGCGGCGGTGATCGATGGGCAGATGTACGCGGTGCACAGTGACCATCTCAACACACCCAGGCGATTGACCAACAGCCAGGGGCAAGCGGTCTGGCAGTGGGCCTACTCGGCCTTCGGTGACACCAAGCCCACCACAGCCCACAACCGCTTCGCGAACCTGGACATCAATCCGAATCCAGGAACGACGGGCATCTCGGAAGTCACGCTCAACCAGCGCTACGACGGGCAGTACTACGACAAGGAGTCGGGACTGCACTACAACGGATTCAGAAGTTACTGCCCGAGCTGCGGCCGGTACACGCAGAACGATCCCACAGGCCTGGGAGGCGGACCGAACAGACAGGTCTTCGTTTCAAACAACCCGCTGAGATCTTCGGATCGCTACGGCTTGTTCGAACTTCTGCCAACTCCGTTCGGGCCGTTGCCGATCCCACTGCCGCCCGCGCCAATTGGTTCACCGTCCAGCCTTGACCCCGAGAACCCGTATGGAGCCGGGCATCCCCGCATCTCTCCGCCATCACGCCCGATGTCCATCCAGCCGGGAATGCTGCTACCGGGGTTGATTCACGAAGCTTGCAGCGCAATTAGTGATTGGATGCTCTCCGGACTGGGGCCTGATGATCTGCGAGGCAAATCGAGAGGCGAGCTGGAGCAACTTGCGCGGGACAAGGGGTTCGTCCAAGATTCAAAAAGGCCAAACAAATGGCGTGATCCGATAACAGGAGACGAGCGCATGCGAATAGATCAGGGCCATGTCGACCCAAGAACCGGCCTTCCCTACAACAACCCAAGAGCAGCTCAGCCGCACGTCCACGGTTACACCGACAACGGCAGCAAAATTCGCGATCCTCAGTCAAGCAACGATCCGCATTTTCCCATCAATCCATAGAGGCACATGAATCAGTCACCCCCAAAAATTCACGAGATGGCTAGCGGAGACCTTGATGTCTGGCTGGATCCAAATGGCGCGATTTGCCTGAAGACCCGAACGGAGCTCAATGACCCAGTCGAACTGGGAGAGCAAGAAGCGTTGGCTCTCGCAGATCTGTTGATCAAGTTGGTAGAAGCCCTCCGAAATGGGGTGTAGGCCAGCCAGTGCCGCCCCCTGGAACATCAAACCTGCGAAGGAGCGTGGCTACGACGCAGCGGCGAGGAAGGCTGAGCGCGGTCACCACCGGCGCCACCGATGCGAGCCCGACCACGCGGTACGCGGACAACGCGCCAGGGCAGCGCGTCTTCAAGACCGAGCCGCTGTATCCGCCGGCCGAAGGCGATGAAGGCGATCCGGGGTTCTTCCAGGGCCTGCTGAACTTCTTCACCCAGTTGTGGGGGCCGGCAACCACCGATGGGGAGAAGTTCGGCTTCGCGTTCATATACGACGAGGACGGGACCTTACTCGCGGAGACGGGCACGGGCGGGGCCAACAGCGCGGGCAGCACGCAGTACATCTACTTGCCCACGGCCGGCGGGCCGATGTGGTGAGCCGCTTGTTCCGGTTCTGCCCAGTCTTGGTCCCGTGTTCATTCCTCTGCCGTGATGGCCCAAAGGACAAGATGCAGTCATTGATCCCCGATCCCAAATCTTTCTTTGCGCAGAGAGGCGGCTTGCATGACGCTCGCATCCGGCAAATTGCTTGGGATGCACCTGCGCGTTCTATTTCGATTCAGGTTGACGACCTGAATGCAAACTCCTTCGGCCTGCCTGAGCATACTGGCGCCGAACCTGGGACACTGGTATTTCATGCTGCGGAAGACTTGGCATTCAGTTGCGATGCGTTTCTGCATGACGTTCAACGCGTGTACGACTTGGAGATCGAGGAGACTAGCGGAGGGAAGTACCGGTGCACTCTGGTCATCGCTCCTGGCGGGAGACTGAGTTTTACGTTTTCTTCGGTCGAACTTCTAGTTTTACTGCGTCAGTAAGTGGACCTACTCGGCCTTCGGTGACAACGCACCGACGCTTGCATCCAATCGACGACGGGCATCTCGGACGTCACGCTCAACAAGCACTTCGTTGGACAGTATTTCGATGCGGAGTCGGGGCTGCGGTACAACTACTTCCGCAGCCTGATGGACATCGGGCGCTATACACAGTCCGATCCGATCGGTATCGGCTTCTATTACCACGAAAAGACTGAAGCTGACATGTGCCGCCCCTATCTCAGCGGCCCGTCCGATGTGTACCTGCGCAAGCAGGGTGAAGCCCATCGTCAAGTTGAAGACAATCAGCGGAACACGCAATGGGATCGTTATCACCCTGATGTGATTCGACGCTTCTCGGATCAGTTTCCAACGGCACCGAAATGAGCTTTGCACATATCAGACTTAAAAAGGTAAGGAAAGACGAGCGCGAAGTCTCGTACGTCGCTCTATCGCCTGACTTCAATGACGCTCACGAATGGCAGGAAGTTGCGAGGCTCATCGTTAGTCGAACGCAAAATACTCACACGTTCGTGCCGCAAGGCGCTTGGTCTGACCAAAAAGTGGTGCCGCCCTATGTCTATGGGTTGAGCGAACCGGAAATGCGCGAGGCATTGTCTTCTACATTTGCCGGCTATGGCTACGGTGCATGGACCGGGCGCATTCTGTCTCAGGTGCGAAGAATGCAAGAGTCGGGCATTTACCCTGACGAAACCCCTTAACCCTTCAAGCCCCCCGCCAACTCACATTGCCCCGCTCGAACATCTGCCCCAGCCGCCCGCTCGCCGCCAGCGCATTCACCGCGCTCTGCAGCGCCTGCGCCAGGTCGGTGGAAGCGCTCTTGACGGCCATGCCCACGGCCCAGCCGTCACGCGGGGCGCGTGGCGACGGCAGCGGCGCGATCTCGAAGCGCGCGTCGCCGCGCAGCACCGATTCCAGCTCCGAGGCCAGGCCGGCGGCCGCCACCACGTCCTCGCGCAGCAGCGCGCGCGCGGCCTCGGCGCCGTCCTTCCAGTGGGTGATCAGCTGGTTTCGATAAGCGCCGCTGTCCGCACCGATCAGCAGCCAGCCGGCCAGCGATTGCCCCGGTACCGCGACCCGTCCGCCGTCGAGCTGTGACAGCGTCTCGAGCCGGGGCACGCGGTCGAGCCGCCTGGCGATCGCGACGCGGTCGCGGTAGTACGGCGCGAGGATCGCGACCTGCGGATTGGCCTGCATCAGCGGCCGGTCGACCGGCACGTGCAGCAGCACGTCGGCCGGCCCATAGCCGAGGTAATGCCCGCGCCACACCATGTTGCGCAGGTCGTCGGCCATGTTCTCGTCCGCATTGAACGGCAGCAGGGAGAGCCGCACGCCCAGGGATTCGGCCAGGGCCTGCGCAAGCTCCACGTCGATGCCTTTGCCGGCCACGTGGAAAGGCGGCATGTCCTGGTAGATGCCGACGATCAGCGTGCCGCGCTCGCGCACGCGCTCCAGCGGGGTGGCTCCCGCGCGCAGCGGCAGGCCCGCCAGGCCCGCGGCGGCACCCGCCGCGCCCATCCAGCGCAGCCAGTCGCGCCGACTCGTTCCATTACCTTTCATGGCGGCCTCCGCTCAGAACGGCTTCTCGCGGCGCGTCTCGAGGTACGCCTTGATCGACCAGACGGCTTCCTGGTTCATGACGCCTTCGAAGGGCGGCATGTACACCGCGCCGTTGCGGCTGCGACCGGCGCGCACGGTCGACGAGAAGTACTCGTCGATCTCCTTCACGCAGGCGGTGCGCCGCGCCGCGTCCTTCATGGTTGCGCACTCGCCGTCGATCTTGCGCAGGTCGGGAGCGACGCCGCCGGAGATGGCCTCCAGGCCGTGGCAGCGGGCGCAGTTCTGGTTGTAAGCGGAAGTACCGATCTTGATCGCGGCCTCGTTGCCGCGGAAGGGGTTTTCGGCGCGCCACTGGTCGCCGAGCTTGGGCAGCGCGGAGGTGTCGACGGCCTGGGGCGTGACATCGCCATGCGCCCAGGCCATGGGGGCGGCCATGCAGGCGCAAAGGGCCAGCAGCAGGGCGCCGGCCTTCGCCGCGCTGCGCCTGGGCTCGGCCTTGGCCTTGGGGAGGAGGGAAATGGGGGCGGGGGGCGAATGGCGCTTCATGTCAGGTCTCCGTCATGGTGGTGTTGAACGATGCGCTGCGGTCCGCAAAGCCCGTGCCACGCCGACCTGTTGCAGGCTGGAACACAAATTGCCTTCCTGTGCCTGCCGATTGCTCCAGATCAAGGCAAACGGCCGTTTCGGTGGCATTCTTCGGGCGGACTCGGCAAGACCGCCCCGAGGGCCTGTACCCGGACCGCACAGCCGCGCCGCCACCGGGGCGCGCGGGTTTTCGATGGAGACGAGCTGCCCGCCGGCAGCGACACGAGCAGGAGACACGAAGATGTCCGTATCCCACGACGTTCCGGCCGCGCAGGCCGGGAGCTGGTCGACGCCCACGGCCCTGCCCTGCAGGCAGCATCCCGGGCGCACGGAGCAGATCGAGCAATCGCATCAGCGCTGCGCCGCGCTCGGGCTCACGCGTGTCGAGCGGCCCGACTTCGAGCCGCTGATGCGCAGCGACCTGAGCGTGGCACGGGAGCGCAACCACCGCCTGTTCACGCATGCCGCGCCGGTGATGGAAATGCTGTTCGAGCAGATCGTCAACACCGAAAGCATGATCGTGCTGGCCGATGCCCAGGGCACCATCCTGCATTCGGTCGGCGACGACAGGTTCCTGGAGCGCGCCGGCAAGGTGGCGCTGTCGCCGGGGGTCAACTGGGCCGAGCACTCCAAGGGCACGAATGCCATCGGCACCGCGCTGTTCCAGGAGTCGCCCACCGTCGTGCATGGCGGCGAGCACTTCATCCATGCCAACAGCTTTCTGACCTGCTCGGCGGCCCCTCTGTTCGACCCGCGCGGCAACATGCTGGGCGTGCTCGACGTCACGGGCGATCACCGCGCCTACCACCAGCACACCATGGGCCTGGTGCGGATGTCGGCGCGCATGATCGAAAACCAGTGGCTGTCGGACGACTTCGGCAACCGGCTCAGACTGCACTTCCACAGCCGCGCCGAGTTTATCGGCACCTTGCTCGAGGGCATCATCGTGGTGGGGGCCGACGGCAAGATCCTGGGCGCCAACCGCAGCGCCATCGACCAGCTCGACATGAGCAGCGCGGCGCTGCGCATGCACAGCCTGACCAGCCTGTTCGGCACCAGCGTCTCGGCCATCTTCGATCACTTCCGGTCGCCGCTGCCCGCGCCCGCCTGCCTGAGCCTGGCGAGCGGCCGGCAGTTCTTCGTCAACGCGCGCTTCAACGGCCCGCGCGCGGTGATGGCCGGCATGGACGTCGGCGCGCCGGCCTCGCCCGGCGCCCTTGCCGGCGGCAGCGCCGCCATCGGCGCCACCCCGAATCCGGCCGCCGGCTCGGCTGCCTCGAACGGCGCCTTCTCGGGCCTGCGCTACCTCCGGACCGGCGACCCGCAGATCGATGCCGTGGTGCAGAAGGTGCAGCGCGTGCTCAACCGCGACATCCCCTTGCTGATCCTCGGCGAAACCGGTACCGGCAAGGAGCTGCTGGCGCGTGCGGTGCACCAGGACTCCAACCGCGCGAAGCAGCCCTTCGTCGCCGTCAATTGCGCGTCCATTCCCGAGTCGCTGATCGAGGCCGAGCTGTTCGGCTACGAGGACGGCGCCTTCACCGGCGCACGCCGCAAGGGGGCCTGCGGACGCATCGTGCAGGCCAACGGCGGAACCCTCTTTCTCGACGAGATCGGCGACATGCCGCTGTCGCTGCAGGCGCGGCTGCTGCGCGTGCTGCAGGAACGCTGCGTCACGCCGCTGGGCAGCCAGAAATCCATTTCCGTGGACATCGCCGTGATCGGCGCCACCCACCGCAACCTGCGCGAGATGATCGAGGCCGGCACCTTCCGCGAAGACCTGTACTACCGCCTCAACGGGCTGGTGGTGCGCCTGCCGGCGCTGCGCGAGCGCAGCGACCTCGACATCGTGGCGCAGCGCATCCTGCTGTCCGAGTGCCCGCAGGCCACGCCGGCGATCGCACCCGGCGTCGCCGCGCTCTTCGGCCGCTATGCATGGCCCGGCAACATCCGCCAGCTCGCGAACGTGCTGCGCACGGCCGTCGTGATGGCGGCGGGCGAGACCCACATCACCGAGCACCATCTGTCGGACGACTTCCTCGAGGACGCGCGGCGGCTTCGTGCGCCCGTGGCAGCGGTCCCGGCCCCCTCGTTCGCAGCGCCCGAAAGCCCGGCCCTCGCCTTCTCGCCCGAGACCGCGCCGGCCTTCGGCACGCCACCGGCCGCTGCCATCGCGGCGCCCGAGCCCGCCGCCGCACCCGACGCCGGCGCGCCGCGCACGCTGGAAGAAGCCGAGATCGAGATGATCCGCGCCGCTGTCGCAGCGGCGCAGGGCAACATCTCCGTCGCCTCCAAGCGCCTGGGCATCAGCCGCAACACCATCTACCGCAAGCTGCGCTGGGGCAAGCCGGCCTGAGCACGCATCCCGGCCGCGCCCGGGAAATCCCTGTGCCGTGGCAGCACACCACTGCTCCACGGTGGAACAGTGTCACGCCGGCCTGCGCAGGCGCTTGCCGCGCCGCCTCGCAGAAGACGCTGCGCCTCGGTGCAAACCCTGGCAAAGGCGCTGCCCACGCCGCTGTGCGCTCTCGGCATGGGTCTTGCAAAAAAGCAGGGCGTCCGACAGGCAATCCCGCCCGGACCTCACCCCATGCTCAAGGAGACTCTCATGCAATGGTCGCAACCCGCCTTCGAAGATCTGCGCTTCGGTTTCGAGATCACCATGTACATCTCGAACCGCTGAACCTTCGGCCCCAACGGCGGCGCGTCGAGGAAACGATGCGCCGCCACCAGCCCCACACACCACCATGAAGATCCTCGTGCTCGGCTCCGGCGCCGGCGGCGGCTTCCCGCAATGGAACTGCAACTGCCGGCTTTGCGCGGGACAGCGCCAGGGCGCGGTGATCGCGCATGCCCGCACGCAGAGTTCCATCGCCGTGTCGGCCGACGGCGAGTCCTGGGTGCTGCTGAACGCATCGCCCGACATCGGCCAGCAGATCCGCAGCCATGCGCAGCTGCATCCGCGAGACGGCCTGCGCGACACGCCCATCAAGGCCGTGGTGCTGATGGACGCACAGATCGACCACGTCACCGGCCTCCTCGGCCTGCGCGAAGGCCCCTGCATCGACGTCTACGCCACGCCCTGCGTGTTCGAGGACCTGACCACCGGACTGCCGCTGCTCAACGTGCTGCAGCACTATTGCGGCACGCGCTGGCACATGCTGCCGGTGGCGGGCGAGCAGACCAGCGCCGACTTTCGCATCGAGGGCTTCGCCTCGCTGCGCTTCACCGCGCTGGCCATTCCCGGCATGGCGCCGCCCTACTCGCCGCACCGCCGCGAGCAGCTCGTGGGCGACAACATCGCCCTGCTCATCGAAGACCTCGACGACGGCCGGCGCCTGTTCTACTCGCCCGGCCTGGCCGAGGTGGGCCACCAGGAGCTGCACTGGATGAGCGAGGCCGACTGCCTGCTCGTGGACGGCACCTTCTGGGAGGAACAGGAGATGCAGCTCGCCGGGCTCAGCCGCAAGACCGCCACCGAGATGGGCCACCTGCCGCAGACGGCCAGCGCCGCGCGCGCCGGCATGGTCGACGCCATGCAGGCCAGCAGCGCGCGCCGCAAGGTGCTCATCCACATCAACAACAGCAACCCCATCCTCGACGAAGACAGCGCGCAGCGCCGGCTGCTGGAAGCGCACGGCATCGAGGTGGCGTACGACGGCATGGAGATCACGTTGTGAACACCACCATCGAATGGCCGGACGCCTCGGCGCGCGCTGCCGCCCTCGGCACGCCAGGCCTGCGCACGTGGCACGCCGAGGAATTCGAGGCGCGGCTGCGCGCCTGCGAAGCCCGCTACCACATCCACCACCCGTTCAACCTGCGCCTCAACCGCGGCGAGCTGCAGCCTTTCCAGGTCCGCGGCTGGGTGGCCAACCGCTTCTACTACCAGCTTTGCATCCCGCAGAAGGACGCGGCGGTGATGGCCAACTGCACCGACCGGGAGGAGCGGCGGCGCTGGATCGAGCGCATCCTCGACCACGACGGCCGCGGCGACTTCGCCGGTGGCAACGCCGGCGGCATCGAGGCCTGGAGCCGGCTCGGCCAGGCGGTGGGCCTGGACCACGACGCCATCTGGTCGCAGCGCCACGTGCAGCCCGGCGTGCGATTCGCCGTGGATGCGTACCTCAACTTCGCGCGCAGCAGGCCGTGGGAGGAAGCGGCGATCTCCTCGCTCACCGAAATGTTCGCGCCGAAGATCCATGCCGACCGCCTGGCCGGCTGGCCGGCGATGTACCCGTGGATCCAGCCCGAAGGGCTGGCCTACTTCCGCCAGCGCATCCCGCTGGCCACGCGCGATGTGGAGCATGGCCTCGAAGTCGCGCGCCGCTGGGGCGGCACGCGCGCGCGCCAGGAGCGCGCGCTCCAGATCCTGCATTTCAAGCTGGACATCCTGTGGTCGATGCTCGACGCCATCGAGCGCGCCTACCCCGACGACCTGGCCGAGGAGCTGCGCCCATGACGACCCGCCATGCCAGGCCTGCCGTGGCCACGATGTTCCGCCTGCAGTTCGAGCCGGCGCAGGAAAGCTGGGTGCTGCTCTATCCGGAGGGCATGGTCCGGCTCAACACGCCGGCGGCCGAGATCCTGCGTCGCTGCGACGGCTGCCGCTCGGTCGACGAGATCGTCACCGAGCTCGAGCTCGCCTTCGCGCAGCCCGCGCTGCACGACGACGTCTGCGCCTTCCTTGCGCAGGCGAAGCAGCGCGGCTGGCTGCAGTAGCAGGACAGGCCATGCCTGCCGCGCCACGTCCGACGATCAAGCCGCCGATGTGGCTGCTGGCGGAGCTGACCTACCGCTGCCCGCTGCATTGCGTCTTCTGCTCCAACCCCGTCGACTACATCCGGCATCAGGACGAGCTGGACACGTCGACCTGGAAGCGCATCCTCGGCGAGGCCCGCGCGCTCGGCGCGGTGCAGCTCGGCTTCTCGGGCGGCGAGCCGCTGCTGCGCGAGGACCTGGAGGAGCTGGTCGCGCATGCGCGCGGGCTCGGCTTCTACACCAACCTCATCACCTCCGGAGTCGGCCTGGGCGAGCGGCGCGCGCAAGCGCTGAAATCGGCCGGGCTGGACCACATCCAGCTCTCCTTCCAGGATTCCACGCGCGAGCTCAACGACTTCATCAGCTCGACCCGCACCTTCGAGCTCAAGTCCAGGGTCGCCGCGATCATCAAGGCGCAGGGTTACCCGATGGTGCTGAACTGCGTCATGCATCGTTTCAACCTGCCGCACGTGGGCCGCATCATCGACATGGCCGGGCGCATGGGCGCCGACTACCTCGAGCTCGCCAACACGCAGTACTACGGCTGGGCGTGGCACAACCGCGCAGCGCTGATGCCCACGGTCGAGGAGCTGCGCGATGCCGAGGCCATCGTGATGGCGCATCGAGAGCGACTCGACGGCCGCATGAAGGTCCTGTGGGTCTCCCCCGACTATGCCGACGCCAAGCCCAAGCCCTGCATGGCGGGCTGGGGCTCGCTGTTCATGGTGGTGGCGCCGGACGGCAAGGCATTGCCCTGCCACAGCGCGCGCATGCTGCCGGACATCGACTTCCCCGACCTGCGGGGCACGCCCGTTCGCGACGCCTGGTATGACAGCACCGCCTTCAACCGCTACCGCGGACAGGGCTGGATGAAGGACGCCTGCGGCGACTGCGACGAGCGCGAGAAGGACTTCGGCGGTTGCCGCTGCCAGGCCTACCTGGTCACGGGCGATGCGGCGGCCACCGATCCGGTGTGCCCGAAGAGCGAGCACCGCGGGCGCATCGATGCCATGCTGGCCGAGGCACAGGCCGAGCGTTCGCAACAGGCACTTTGCAGCGCGCCGGCCCAGCCTCTTCGCTTCGTGCCCGGCGCTTCACGGCGCGCCGGCCTGCTCTACCGCTGCGACGAGAACTCGCGGGCGATCGCCGCAGCGCAGAGCGCGGAGCTGTCTTGATGAGCACGCGGCGCGGCCTCCTGCTCGCGATGGCGGCGGCGATCGGCGCGCCGCGCGTGCTTGCCGCCCCACCGGCGGGTACGGCGTGGTCGCCGCAGCGCCCCATTGCGCTGTGGGTGCCCTGGCCCGCGGGCGGGGCCACGGATCTCACCCTGCGCATGCTCGCCGAGCTCGCGGGCCGCCGCCTGGGCCAGAAGGTGGTGATCGAAAACCGCGGCGGCGCCGGCGGCACGCTGGCGATGCCGGTGCTGCAGCAGGCGGCACCCGACGGCCACACGCTGGCGCAGATGCCGCAGCCGGTATTCCGCGCGCCGCACACCCAGAAGGTGGCCTGGGACCCGATCCGCGACACCACGCCGATCCTGCAGATCAGCGGCGTGACCTTCGGCCTGGTGGTGCCCGCGTCGAGCCCCTGGCGCAGCGTGGACGACCTGCTGAACCATGCCGCCGCCCATCCGGGCCGCCTGAGCATCGCCACCAACGGCATCGGCACCACGCCGCACGTGGTGCTCGACGAGTGGTTCGCACGGCGCGGCCTGAGCTACATCCACGTGCCCTACAAGGGCACGGCCGAGCAGATGCTGGCGGTGGCCTCGGAGCAGGTCATGGCCGGCGTCAACTCCAACGGCTTCGCGCCCTACGTCGACGCCGGCCGGCTGCGCCTGCTGGCGACCTTCGGCGCAGCGCGTACCCGGCGCTGGCCCGAGGTGCCCACCATGAACGAGCTCGGCCACGGCATCGTCGCCACCTCGCCTTATGGCCTGGCAGGGCCCCGCGGCCTGGCACCCGCCGTGCTGCAAGCGCTGCACGATGCCTTCAAGGCTGCGCTGTTCGATCCCGCGCACATCGCCGAGCTGGCCAGGTACGACCAGGAGATCGCCTACCTCGACAGCGCGGACTACGGGCGCAGCATGCGCGAGTCCTTTGCTGCGGAACGGCGCACCGTCGAGCGGCTGGGGCTCGCGCCCGCGGCGGCCTGATCCGGGAATTCGATCACGTCGATGCGAGGCAACGCGGCTTGTCGGCCACGACGGTTTGCGCCGTGGCCGACAAGCCGATGCAAGCAAGAAAAAACAAGAAGCGCAGCCGCCTGGCCGCTGCGCTCGACCGACCTGTTCAGGCCGGCTTGGCCGCCCATGCGTTGCACCAGCCGGGGCCGGCGATCTGCTTGCGCCCGAACATCGCGCAGCCGCCCCATTCGTCGTTGGCGCCGCCCTGGAAGAACGAGCAATTGGCGCAGCGCTGCGTGGCGTTGTGCTTGGGAAAGCGCGCCTTGTCGACCTTGCTGGCGTCGTGCTTGTAGCCCAGGGCCTGCGCCGTCTCGTCGCTTTCTTCGACGCGCGCAGGCGCGGCCTGCGTGACGAGGGGCACGGCCAGGGCGCCCAGGCCGCCCGCGACGGTCCTGGCAATGAAGATGCGTCTCGTGGTGTCTTTCATGTCTTCTCCGATCGTGGGTTCGCGGGTCTGTCTCAGCTTGCCTTCGCGCTTTTGGTGCTGCCCTTGGCGATGTCCTTGGGGATCTTGAACACCCACACCATGCCGCCCTGCTCGAGGAAGTTGACCTTCTTGGCCACCTCGCCACCCCACAGCGGCACCGCGCCGCCCCAGCCGGACACGACGCTGACGTACTGCTCGCCGTCCTGCTGCCAGGTGACGGGCGGCGCCACCACGCCGGAGCCGGTCTGGAACTCCCACACCACCTTGCCGGTCTTGGCGTCCGCCGCCTTCAGGTAGCCCTCGGGCGTGCCCCAGAACACCAGGTTGCCGCCGGTGGTGAGCACGCCGCCCCACAGGGGCGCGTTGTTCTTCACCTCCCAGACGATCTTGCCGCTCTTGGGGTCCACCGCGCGCAACGCACCGATGTACTCGTCGACCGTCTTGATGGTGAAGCCCGCCCCCAGGTAGGCCGCGCCCTTCTTGTAGGCCACGGGTTCGTTCCAGATCTCCATGCCCCACTCGTTGGCCGGCACGTAGAACATCTTGGTGTCGGGGCTGTAGGCCATGGGCATCTGGTTCTTGCCGCCGAGGAAGCTCGGTGCCGAGAAGATCGCGCTGCCCTTCTTGCCGTCGGTGCTCGCGGTGGGGTCGCCCGGGCGGTTCTCCGGAATGAAGTTCGGCCGACCGGTCTTCAGGTCGATGCCGCTGGCCCAGGTGATCTTCTTGATGAAGGGAAAGGCGTTGATCAGCTTGCCCGTGGTCGCATCGTTCACGTAGAAGAAGCCGTTGCGATCCGCCTTGCCGCCCACGCGCTTGCCGTCCATGTCGAAGGTCACGAACTCGTTCACGCCGTCGAAGTCCCAGCCGTCGTTGGGCGTGTTCTGGTAGTGCCACTTGATCTGGCCGGTCTTCACGTCGATGGCGACCGTGGAGCAGGAGAACAGGTTGTCGCCCTGCCGCAGATGGCTGTTCCACGGCGCGGGATTGCCGGTGCCGAAGTAGGCCAGCCCCGTCTTGCTGTCGTAGGTCCCGCCCAGCCAGGTGGCCGCGCCGCCGGTCTTCCACAGGTCGCCGGGCCAGCTCTGGTTGGTGGTGCCCGAAATGCCGTTTTCCTTGGGCGTGCCATCGGCGTCGTAGGTGTAGCCCATGTGGCCCTCGACGGTGGGTCGCGACCAGACCAGCCGGCCGGTCTTCGCATCGCGCGCCTCCACGCGGCCGACCACGCCGAACTCGCCGCCGGACACGCCGGTGAGGATCAGCCCGTTCGCGATGATCGGCGCCGCGGTGGCCGAATAGCCGGCCTTGTAGTCTTCGATCTTCTCCTTCCACACCAGGTCGCCGGTGTTCTGGTCGAGGGCCACGAGCTGCGCGTCCAGCGTCGCGAAGATCACGAGGTTGTCGTACAGCGCAGCCCCGCGGTTGACCACGTCGCAGCACGGCATGATCCCTTCGGGCAGGCGGTGCTCGTACTTCCACAGCTTCTTGCCGGTCGCGGCATCGAGCGCGAACAGGCGTGAGTAGGACGCCGTGACGAACATCTTGCCGTTGTGGATGACCGGCTGGGCTTCCTGTCCGCGCTGCTTCTCGCCGCCGAAGGAGAAGGCCCACACCGGCGCCAGCTTGCCCACGGTGGCGGTGTTGACCTGCTTGAGCGGCGAATAGCGTTGCCCCTGGGTGTTGAGTCCCCAGGTGAGGATGTTGCCGGTGGCGGTGGCTTCGTTCTCGATCATCTGGTCGGTCACGACGGCATGGGCCGCAGAGGCGGCCAGGCCGGCGGAGATGAGAACGGTCAAGAGCTTGAGTTGCATGGGGTCGTCTCCTCAGGGGGTTGAAAAATGGGATGGGTCGCGTCCTAGGTGACAGCGTCTGCGACGTTCCTGAGGGGCAATGACCGTGCCAGCCGGCCGGCGGCTCCACGGGACCGCCGAGGTGCCCGATCGGGCCCGCGACGCGCGGGTTTTCCCGCGACACTGCTCCACCTTCGAACACCCGGGCTGTGACTCCCGTGGCACGAAGGCACACCGCCGCGGCCACGCGCAAGGAGCTTGTTTCAGATCAAAGAAGCGGCGGGGCCATCCGCGCTACGCTTTCATCGCGATTCGAGATGGAATGCCAGGAGACAAAGGAGATGCGGAATGTTCACCGAACAAAAGGCGACGGGCGCACCGCCTGCACGTTCTCTCATGCCGGATCCTGACCTCTGTACCGAAGAGGAGGTCATGCGCCTGGTTCATTCCTTCTATGCAAGGGTGCGCAACGACCCGGTACTCGGCCCGATCTTCGAATCGCACATCGCCGACTGGGACCGGCACCTGGCGAAGATGGTGGACTTCTGGTCGTCCGCGCTCCGAGGCACGGCCCGCTACAAGGGAACGCCCGTGCCGAGGCATGCGGCCTTGCCGGGACTCACGATCACGCTGTTTCACCGCTGGCTCGCCCTCTTCCGCGAGACCACCCAGGCGCTCGAGAACGCGGCGCTGCAGCAGCGCGCCGACGACCTTGCGCATCGCATCGCCGGCAGCCTCTGGTATGGCTACCAGGCGCGGCACGGCGGGCCGGCCGGGGCGGGCGGACCGCCCGCGCACGTGGACGTGGCCCGGACTTGAGGTGGATCAAGTCTCGCGCCGACCCGTCTCCCGATACTGCCGGCACTCAACTTCACTCGGAGGACTTGCATGAACCACATGACAGAAGAGGATCTGCTGTCCTTCATCGAGCGCCTGGACATCATGAAGCGGTGGGCGCTCGGAGAAAGCGCGCGTGCCGAACCCGAGCAGGACTCGCCACACGATGCGTCCCAGTGCAACACCGGCTTCGCCGCGGTCCGGGTGCGCCGCCCGACGCTGCAGGAGATCGAGGAGGCACTCCAACGCATCTCGCAGGGCCTCTATGGGCTGTGCAGCGATTGCGATCGCGTCATCGCGCGCGAACGCATGCTGATCGCACCCGCCGCCATCCGCTGCCAAGCCTGCCATCCCCGGACGATCCAGTGAGGCATGGGCGCGGAGCCGCCGCGCCTTCGTTCAACCTGCCGTGACGCCGAGTGAAGGCGTGGGTTCGGCCTGCGTCAGAAGCCGGGCGAGCAACTCGCGCACGCTCCGGATCTGATCGCCGAAGGGCAGCTGGCCCACGCCGCGGAAGAACAGCCCCTTCTTCACGTCGCCGCGCAGCGCCGCCGCCAATTGGGTGTCGATGCAGAACTGGCCCCACGCGGCCAGCCCGTCGCGCAAGCCGCATTGCGCCAGGCAGTCGAAAGCCAGCGTGCAGCGCGGCTTGACGTGCGCCACGCTCTGCAGCTTCGTCTCGGCCTTCAGGTAGCCCTTGAGCCAGCGCGTCGCCACAGCGCGCGCGGGCAGCCCGGCCACGCTGGTGAATTCGACCAGGTCCTCGTCGCGCGCCTGCGCCAGCACGCGCTTGAATTCGGGGTGCGCATCGCATTCGTGCGTCACGGCGAAGGGCGTGCCGAGCTGCGCTGCGGCGGCGCCCAGCGACTGCACGCGCGCGATGTCCTCGAAGCAGCGGATGCCGCCGGCCGCGATCAAGGGGATCTCCTTCTCGATGCCCGCGGCGCGCAGGAAGGCAAGCGACTGCGGGACCACGTTCTCGAAGTCGAAGCGCGGGTCGGCCAGGTCGGCGATCTTCGCGGCGCCGAGATGACCGCCGGCGAAGCGCGGGTGTTCGATGACGATCGCGTCGGGCAGGCGCTTCCTGCGCTCCCACTTGCGTACCAGCAGTTGCACGCCGCGCGCATCCGACAGGATGGGCACCAGCAGCGCACGCGGATGGTCCTGCGCAAGTTCGGGCAGGTCGAGCGGCAGGCCGGCGCCGACCACCACCGCATCGATGCCGCATTCGAGCGCGCGCGTCACCGAGGGCGCGTACTCGCCCACCGCGCGCATCACGTTGATGGCGAGCAGGCCACGCCCGCCCGCGTGCCGCCGCGCGGCCTCGATCTCGCGCGCCAGCGCTTCGAGGTTGGCGGCGTTGATGTCCTCCTTGGCGCGCTGCGTGGCCGCTTCGCCCGGCGCCAGGTCGCGCGTGCGCGCCATCAGGTCCGGATGGTGACGCCGCAGGTCGACGGACGAGATCGTGCCCATCGCGCCGAGCGCCGCGACGCTGCCTGCCAGGCGATGCGCCGACACGCCGACGCCCATGCCGCCCTGCACGATCGGCAGCAAGCTCCGCTCGCCCAGTCGCAGCGGTTTCAGTCCGCCCTCGCCCGCCAACGCCATCAACCGGTCGGCGCTTTCAGGGGTGTCGTGGGCTGGGTCGAGTTCATTGGCAGGGGTCATGGCAGCCGCGGCAGGGCGCGTGCGCGCCACTTCTGTTGGAACCCTCTGACGATAGAGCGCCCGGGGAAGCGGATGTTGACGAAGGTCAAGCTTGTGCTTCGGCCCCTTCAAGCCATCGCATTCGTGACACGGACTGTTCACACAGTGTTTCCGAATGGCGCGCTGCGTTGACGGCCTCGTGGAACGAGGCGGCTAGATTGAACGGTACGCCATCACGGCATCTGCGATGCACCGACCGGATGCCGAGGCGCAAGAAGGAGAAAGTGATGAACTCATCTCACGCCTGCACCGACTACGAACTGCGCTTCAACGCGCTCTTTGCCGGTCGCCGCAACTACGCGTTTCCCTGCGACGCGCTTGGCCATGTCGACATCGACTCGCTCAGCGAAAGAGCGCGGATCAACTATCTCTATGCGCGCGCCGTGATGGGCATCGAGCTCGCGTGGCCCGAAGTGCGACCGAGCCTGTGGCATTGAGCGCGCGGTGCCGGCCGTCGCTTGATCTACATCAACACGGCCGGGAACCTCGAATCCTAAGCTCGATGCACATGACCGGAGATGCCAATTGCAGCAGCGCGCTTATCTAGCCGGAGCCGTCCAGGCGCCGATGGCCAAGTCTGTCGGGACATCCGCCAAGGCATGGCGCGTGCTCGCCGTCAGCACACTTGCCTTCACCGCCTGCTTCATGGTGTGGATGATGTTCGGCGTCATCGGCATTCCGATCCGCAAGGCACTGAACCTCAACGCGACCGAGTTCGGGCTGCTCACCGCCATGCCCGTGCTGAGCGGATCGCTCGTGCGCGTGCCCTTGGGCATCTGGACCGATCGCTTCGGCGGCCGCATCGTGATGGCCTGGGTGATGGGCCTCGCCATTCCTGCGATCTGGCTGCTGTCGTACGCCACGCAGTACTGGCAGTTCCTCGCGCTGGGGCTCTTCATCGGCCTGGCCGGCGGATCGTTCTCCGTCGGCACACCCTACGTCGCGCGCTGGTTCCCGCGCGGCCGGCAGGGCTTCGCGATGGGCATCTACGGCGCGGGCAACTCCGGCGCGGCGGTGAACAAGTTCATCGCACCGGCCATCGTCGTGGCCTTCGGGTGGACCGTGGTGCCGCAGGTCTATGCCGCCATCATGCTCGGCGCATTGCTTCTGTTCTGGTTCATGAGCGCGACCGATCCCTCGCACCAGAGCGCCGGCAGCGTCAGCTTCGCCGAGCAGTTCAAGGCCTTGAACGATCCCCGCGTGCTGCGCTACTGCCAGTACTACAGCATCGTCTTCGGCGGCTATGTCGGGCTGTCCCTGTGGATGGTGCAGTTCTATGTCGGCGAGTTCGGACTCGACATCCGCGTCGCGGCACTGCTGGCGGCCTGCTTCTCCTTGCCCGGCGGCGTGCTTCGCGCCGTGGGCGGCTGGCTCTCCGACAAGTACGGCGCCCACAGCGTCACCTGGTGGGTGCTGTGGGTCTCCTGGATCTGCCTGTTCCTGCTGAGCTATCCGCAGACCGATCTCACGGTGGTCACCGTCAACGGCCCCCGCACCTTCCACATCGGCCTGAACGTCTATGCCTTCACCGCCCTCATGTTCGTGCTCGGCGTCGCCATGGCCTTCGGCAAGGCGAGCGTCTTCAAGTACATCAGCGACGACTACCCGAAGAACATCGGCGCCATCAGCGGGGTCGTCGGCCTGGCCGGCGGCCTGGGCGGATTCGTGCTGCCGATCATGTTCGGCGCGCTGATGGATCTCACCGGCGTCCGCTCCAGCGCCTTCATGCTGCTCTACGGGGTCGTCTGGGTCTCGCTGATCTGGATGTACTTCACGGAAGTCCGACACACCGCGGTGATGGGCAAGGACGCGCCCGCCGCACCCTCGTTCGCCCGCTAGGCCACCCCAGGAACACACCATGAACACAAGCACCACTTTGCCCGCCGGCCGCCCGCTGCGCGGCCGGGTCCTGTCGATCTGGACACCGGAGGACAAGGAGTTCTGGGAGCGCGAAGGCCAGGCGATCGCGAAGCTCAATCTCTGGATCAGCGTCCCCGCCCTCTTCCTGGCCTTCGCCATCTGGCAGGTCTGGAGCGTCGTCGCCGTCGGCCTGCCCGCGCTCGGCTTCAAGTACTCCACCAACCAGCTGTTCTGGCTTGCGGCCGCGCCCGCCCTGTCGGGCGCCACGCTGCGCATCTTCTATTCATTCATCGTGCCCATCCTCGGCGGGCGGCGATGGACCGCGATCTCCACCGCCACCCTGCTGATCCCCGCCGTCGGCATCGGCTACGCGGTGCAGGACAACACCACGCCCTACGCGACCATGCTCGTGCTGGCGCTGCTGTGCGGCCTGGGCGGCGGCAACTTCAGCTCCAGCATGTCCAACATCAGCTTCTTCTTCCCGAAGGAGCGCAAGGGTTCGGCACTCGGCGTCAACGCCGGGCTGGGCAACCTGGGTGTGTCGGTGGTGCAGTTCCTCAGTCCGCTGGTCGTCACCGCCGGCGTCTTCGGCGTGCTCGGCGGCGATCCGCAGAGCATCGTCAAGGGTGGCCAGGCCACGCAGGTGTGGACGCAGAATGCCGCGTTCATCTGGGTCCCGTGGATCGCCCTCACCGCGCTCGCGGCCTGGTTCGGCATGAACGATATCGCCGACGCGCGCGCTTCCTTCGCCACGCAGGCCACCATCTTCAAGCGCAAGCACAACTGGCTGATGTGCGTGCTGTACCTCGGCACCTTCGGCTCCTTCATCGGGTATGCAGCCGGCTTTCCACTGCTCATCAAGAGCCAGTTCCCGGGCATCAATCCGCTCGCCTATGCATGGCTGGGCCCGCTGGTCGGCGCGACGGTGCGGCCGTTCGGCGGCTGGCTGGCCGACAAGCTCGGCGGCGCGCGCGTCACCTTCTGGAACTTCGTGGTGATGGCCCTCGCCGTGCTCGGCGTCCTCTACTTCCTGCCGCATGGCGGGGCCGGCGGCAACTTCACGGGCTTCTTCCTGATGTTCCTGGTGCTCTTCCTGACCACCGGCATCGGCAACGGCTCGACCTTCCGGATGATCCCGGTGATCTTCCTCAACCAGGCGATGCGCGGCGTGCGCCCCGACGATGCCGATGCGGTCGCCCGCGCCACGAAGGAAGGCAATACCGAAGGCGCGGCCACGCTCGGCTTCACCGCCGCGATGGCAGCCTACGGCGGCTTCTTCATCCCCAAGAGCTACGGGACGTCGATCAGCCTCACGGGCTCGCCCGATGCCGCGCTTTATATCTTCGTCGTGTTCTACCTGGTCTGCATCGCCATCACGTGGTGGAACTACAGCCGCAAGAACGCGCCGATGCCCTGCTGACCCCACCCACGCCACCGAGCACCAAGAATCATGAGCCACTTTCTCGACCGCCTCACCTACTTCGCGCAGCCGCGCGAAACCTTCGCCGATGGTCATGGGCAAGTCACCGGCGAAGACCGCACCTGGGAGGACGCCTATCGCGCCCGCTGGTCGCACGACAAGATCGTGCGCAGCACGCATGGCGTGAACTGCACCGGCTCCTGCTCGTGGAAGATCTACGTCAAGGGCGGCATCGTCACCTGGGAAACCCAGCAGACCGACTATCCGAGAACCCGCTGGGACATGCCCAACCACGAGCCGCGCGGCTGCGCCCGCGGCGCCAGCTACAGCTGGTACCTGTACAGCGCCAATCGCGTGAAGTACCCGATGGTGCGCGGCCAATTGCTGAAAGCCTGGCGCGCCGCGCGCCGCGATCGCCTGCCCGTCGAGGCCTGGGCTTCCATCGTCGAGGACGAAGCCACGCGGCGCAGCTACCAGAGCGTGCGCGGGCTGGGCGGCTTCGCGCGCTCGAGCTGGGACGAGGTCAACGAGATCGTCGCCGCGAGCAACATCTACACCATCCGCAAGCACGGGCCCGACCGCATCATCGGCTTCTCGCCCATTCCGGCGATGTCGATGGTGAGCTACGCCGCGGGCAGCCGCTACCTGAGCCTGATCGGCGGCGTGTGCATGAGCTTCTACGACTGGTACTGCGACCTCCCGCCTTCGAGCCCGCAGGTCTGGGGCGAGCAGACCGACGTGCCGGAGTCGGCCGACTGGTACAACAGCAGCTACATCATCGCCTGGGGTTCCAACGTGCCCCAGACGCGCACGCCGGACGCGCACTTCTTCACCGAGGTCCGCTACAAGGGCACCAAGACCATCGCCATCACCCCGGACTACTCCGAGGTCGCCAAGCTCTCCGATCTCTGGATTCATCCGAAGCAGGGCACCGATGCCGCGGTCGCCATGGCCATGGGGCACGTGATCCTGAAGGAGTTTTACTTCGACCGGCGCAGCGCCTACTTCGACGACTACGCGCGCCGCTACACCGACCTGCCCATGCTGGTGATGCTCAAGGCGCACACCCTGCCTTCCGGCGAGCGCGTGATGGTGCCGGACCGCTACGTGCGCGCCAGCGATTTCGGTGACCAGCTCGGCCAGGCGAACAACCCCGAATGGAAGACCGTGGCGCTGAACGAGGACGGCCGCGTCGTGGTGCCCCAGGGCGCCATCGGGTTCCGCTGGGGCGCGGACGGCCGCGCGGACAAGGGGCAATGGAATCTCGAATCGAGGGAGGCGCGCGAAGGCGCCGACGTGAAGCTGCGGCTGTCCATGCTCGAGGCCGGGGCCGACGGCTGCGCGACGGCGCAGGTCGGCTTCCCCTATTTCGGCGGCATCCAGAGCGCGCATTTCCCGGGCAATGTGCAGGACGACGTGCTGGTTCGCACGGTGCCCGTGCACCAGATCGCGATCGGCGCGTCGGGCGAGCTCGCCATGGTGGCGACCGTGTTCGACCTGCAGGCCGCCAACTACGGTGTGCCGCGCGGCCTGCCGTGCGAGCTGGCCGCGGCCAGCTACGACGAGGACACGCCGTACACGCCCGCCTGGCAGGAGAAGATCACCGGCGTGCCGCGCGACCAGGTGATCACCGTCGCGCGCGAGTTCGCCGGCAACGCCGACAAGACCCACGGCAAGTCCATGGTGATCATCGGCGCCGCGATGAACCACTGGTACCACAGCGACATGAACTACCGTGGCGTCATCAACATGCTGATGATGTGCGGCTGCATAGGCCAGAGCGGCGGCGGCTGGGCGCACTATGTCGGCCAGGAGAAGCTGCGCCCGCAGACGGGCTGGACGGCGCTGGCCTTCGCGCTGGACTGGATCCGCCCGCCCCGGCAGATGAACTCCACCAGCTTCTTCTATGCGCACACCGACCAGTGGCGCTACGAAAAGCTGGGCATGGAGGAAGTGCTGTCCCCGCTGGCCGACAAGGCGGCCTACGGCGGCACCATGATCGACTACAACGTGCGCGCCGAGCGCATGGGCTGGCTTCCCTCGGCGCCCCAGCTGCAGACCAATCCGCTGCAGGTCGCCCGCGATGCCGAGGCCGCCGGCCTGGACGGCGCGGCCTACACCGCCCGCGCGCTCAAGGACGGCTCGCTGCGCATGAGCTGCGAGGACCCGGATCATCCGTCCAACTGGCCGCGCAACATGTTCGTGTGGCGCTCCAACATCCTGGGTTCCTCCGGCAAGGGCCACGAGTACTTCCTCAAGCACCTGCTGGGCACCACGCATGGCGTGCAGGGCAAGGACCTGGGGCCGGACGACGCGAAGCCCACCGAAGTGGTCTGGCACGACAAGGCGCCCGAGGGCAAGCTCGACCTGCTCGTGACGCTGGACTTCCGCATGAGCACCACCTGCCTCTATTCCGACATCGTGCTGCCGACGGCCACCTGGTACGAGAAGAACGACCTCAACACCAGCGACATGCATCCCTTCATCCATCCGCTGTCCACGGCGGTGGACCCGGCCTGGCAGGCGCGCAGCGACTGGGAGATCTACAAGGGCTTCGCGCGCGCCTTCAGCGCGATGTGCCCCGGCCACCTCGGCGTGGAAAAGGAGGTGGTGCTGACGCCCCTGATGCACGATTCGCCCGCCGAGCTCGCGCAGCCCTTCGGCGTGGCCGACTGGAAGCGCGGCGAGTGCGAGCTCGTGCCCGGCAAGACCGCGCCGCAGATCGCGGTGATCCAGCGCGACTACCCGAATGTCTACAAGCGCTTCACCGCCCTCGGCCCGCTGCTGGACAAGATCGGCAACGGCGGCAAGGGCATCGCCTGGAAGACCGGCACCGAGGTGGAGGAACTGGGGCAGCTCAATGGCCGGGTGACCGACGCCGGCGCCACGCACGGCATGCCGAGCATCGACACCGACATCGATGCCTGCGAGGTCATCCTGCAGCTCGCGCCGGAGACCAACGGCCACGTGGCCGTCAAGGCCTGGGAGGCGCTGGGTGACCAGACCGGACGCGACCACACCCATCTCGCGGTGTACCGGGAGGACGAGAAGATCCGCTTTCGCGACATCCAGGCACAGCCGCGCAAGATCATCTCGTCGCCCACCTGGAGCGGCATCGAGAGCGAGAAGGTCTCCTACAACGCCGGCTACACCAACGTGCATGAGCTGATCCCATGGCGCACCCTCACCGGTCGCCAGCAGTTCTACCTGGACCATCCGTGGATGACGGCTTTCGGGGAAGGCTTCGCCGCCTACCGTCCGCCGGTCGACCTGAAGACCACGCGGGAGATCCACAACATCCGCGGCAACGGCAATCCGGAGATCCAGCTCAACTTCATCACGCCGCATCAGAAGTGGGGCATCCACTCGACTTACTCCGACAACCTGCTCATGCTGACGCTCAACCGCGGCGGGCCGGTGGTCTGGCTGTCGGAAGACGACGCGAAACGTGCCGGCATCGTGGACAACGACTGGGTCGAGCTCTTCAACATCAACGGCGCCATCGCCGCGCGAGCGGTGGTGAGCCAGCGGGTCAACCCCGGCATGGTGCTGATGTACCACGCGCAGGAAAAGACCATCAACACGCCCGGCTCGGAGATCACCGGCACCCGCGGCGGCATCCACAACTCGGTCACCCGCATCGTGCTGAAGCCGACGCACATGATCGGCGGCTACGCCCAGTTGAGCTACGGCTTCAACTACTACGGGACCATCGGCACCAACCGCGACGAGTTCGTGGTGGTGCGCAAGATGAACCGCGTCGACTGGCTCGACACCCCGGCCGAGGCACCGGCTGCCACTGCCGTCGCCTGAAGCGAGAAAGACCCACCATGAAAATTCGAGCGCAAATCGGCATGGTCCTGAACCTGGACAAGTGCATCGGCTGCCACACCTGCTCCGTCACGTGCAAGAACGTCTGGACCAGCCGCCCGGGCGTCGAGTACGCCTGGTTCAACAACGTCGAGACCAAGCCCGGCATCGGCTATCCGAAGGAATGGGAGAACCAGGGCAAGTGGCAGGGCGGATGGGTGCGCAAGCCCGACGGCTCGATCGAGCCGCGCCAGGGCGGCAAGTGGCGCCTGCTCATGCGCATCTTCGCCAACCCCAACCTGCCGCAGATCGACGACTACTACGAACCCTTCACCTTCGACTACGACCACCTCCAGTCGGCGCCGACCATGAAGGCGCCGCCCACCGCGCGGCCGCGCAGCCTCATCACGGGCCAGCGCATGGAGAAGATCGAGTGGGGCCCGAACTGGGAGGAGATCCTCGGCGGCGAGTTCGCCAAGCGCAGCAAGGACGCCAACCTCGACAACTTCGACCGCGTGCAGAAAGAGATGGTCGGCCAGTTCGAGAACACCTTCATGATGTATCTGCCGCGCCTGTGCGAGCACTGCCTGAACCCGGCCTGCGTCGCCTCCTGCCCCTCGGGCTCGATCTACAAGCGCGAGGAAGACGGCATCGTGCTGATCGACCAGGACAAGTGCCGCGGCTGGCGCATGTGCGTCTCCGGCTGCCCGTACAAGAAGATCTACTACAACTGGCAGAGCGGCAAGGCCGAGAAGTGCATCTTCTGCTATCCGCGCATCGAAGCCGGCCAGCCCACGGTCTGCTCCGAGACCTGCGTCGGGCGCATCCGCTACCTCGGCGTGGTGCTCTACGACGCCGACCGCATCCAGGAAGCCGCCAGCGTGCCCGACGAGAAAGACCTCTACGAGGCCCAGCTCGGCATCTTCCTCGATCCGCACGACCCCGAGGTGATCGCGCAGGCGCGGCTGGACGGCATCCCCGAGGCCTGGCTCGAGGGCGCGCGCAACAGCCCGGTCTACAAGATGGCCATGGACTGGAAGGTCGCGCTGCCGCTGCATCCCGAGTACCGCACGCTGCCGATGGTCTGGTACGTGCCGCCGCTGTCGCCCATCACGGCGGCCGCCAACGCGGGCCATGTCGGCGCGAACGGTGCCATCCCCGACGTCCACCAGATGCGCATCCCCGTGCAGTACCTCGCCAACCTGCTGACCGCCGGCGCCACCGCGCCCGTGGTGCGCTCGCTGGAGCGCATGCTGGCCATGCGCACCTACCAGCGCGGCAAGCATGTGGACCACGTCGAAGACCCGGCGGTCCTCGCGCAGGTCGGACTGACCGCCGCGCAGGTGGAGGAGATGTACCAGGTGATGGCCATCGCCAACTACGAGGACCGCTTCGTCATCCCGTCGACCCACCGCGAGTACGCGGAGAACACCTTCGACATGAAGGGCGGATGCGGCTTCTCCTTCGGCAACGGCTGCTCCGACGGCAGCTCGGAAGCGAGTCTTTTCGGCGGCAGCAAGCGCCGCACCATCCCGATCCATGCCGACGTCTGAACCGGAGTGCCCATGAAAAACCAACGTCACACGCTGCGCGCGCTGGCCCTCCTGCTGAGCTATCCCGACGAACGAATCCTGGAGCTCCTGCCGCTGGTGGCCGACGCGCTCGATGCCGAAGGGGCGCTGCGCGCGCCCCGGCGCCTGGAGCTGCGCGGCTTCGCGCGTTCGCTCGCCCGCATGGACCCGATCGAAGCGCAGATGCAGTTCGTCGAGCTGTTCGACCGCGGCCGCAGCACCTCGCTGCATCTCTTCGAGCACGTGCACGGCGATTCGCGCGAGCGCGGCCCCGCCATGATCGACCTGGTGAAGACCTACGAAACGGCCGGCCTGCTCATCGCGCCGCACGAGGTCCCTGACCACCTCTGCGTGGTGCTGGAGTTCGCATCCACCCAGCCGCCCGCCGTGGCGCGCGAGTTCCTGGGCGAGATGGCGCACATCCTGACCGCCATCTTCAGCGCGCTGCGCAAGCGCGAGAGCCCCTACGCCAGCGTCGTGGCGGCGATCCTCGAGCTCGCAGGCCACAAGGCCGAGGCCGTGCCCGTGGCCGACGAGCAGCCGCTGGACGAGGCCTGGGCCGAGCCCGCGGTGTTCGACGGCTGCAGCACCCAGGGTCAGGCGCGTCCCGGCCAGCCGCAACCTCTCCACTTCGTCCGCCAGGCGCCCGCGCGCGCCATGGGAGCCAGGGCATGAACGCACTCGACAACTTCCTCTTCGGTCTCTACCCGTACATCTGCCTGAGCGTCTTCCTGGTCGGCAGCCTGATCCGCTTCGACCGCGACCAGTACACGTGGAAGAGCGACTCCTCGCAGCTGCTGCGCGCCGGCCAGCTGCGCTGGGGCAGCAACCTCTTCCACGTCGGCGTGCTCTTTCTCTTCTTCGGGCACAGCGCCGGCATGCTCACGCCGCACTTCGTCTACGAGCACTTCATCGGCGCCGGCAGCAAGCAGCTCGTCGCGATGGTCTCGGGCGGTCTGGCCGGACTGCTCGGCTTTGCCGGCGTGACGATCCTGCTGCACCGGCGGCTCGCCGACGCGCGCATCCGCGTGAACTCGAAGACCAGCGACATCGTGCTGCTGGTCCTGCTCTGGCTGCAGCTCGCGCTCGGGCTGGCGACCATCCCGCTGTCGGCGCAGCACCTGGACGGCGGAATGATGCTCCGCCTCGCCGAATGGGCGCAGCGCATCGTCACCTTCCGCGGCGGCGCGGTCGAGCTGCTGGATGGCGCGAGCTGGGTCTTCAAGGTCCACATGTTCCTCGGCATGTCGATCTTCCTGATCTTCCCCTTCACCCGGCTGGTCCACGTGTGGAGCGGCTTCGGCACGGCCGCCTACCTGCTGCGTCCCTACCAGGTGGTGCGCACGCGGCGCAAGCTCGACCGGCAGGCCGTGCAGCCGCTTCCCGCCGCCGCGCCGCAGCCTCAGCCGCGCCCGGTGCCGGTGGTCGTGCTGCCGGAGAGGACCGCATGATGGCCGCCGCGAACGGATGCGGCGGAGGCGCCTGCCAGTGCAATGCCGCCGAAGGCGACCGCGACGCCGAGGCCGCGCCGGCGTCGGTCAACGGTATTGCGCTGCACCGCCCGGGCGAGTGCCCGGACGAGCACACGCTGCGCGAGCTGGCATGGACCGAGCTGCTGCGGCAGGAAGCCGTGCGCCTGGGACTCCTGCCGCCGCTGGACGTGCAGGAGGCGCCGCCGCTGGGCGAGGCCGAGCAGGAGATCGTCCAGCGCATGCTGGACCGCGCCATCGAGATCCCGGCGCCGAGCGAAGCGGAGTGCCGCCGCTACTACGACGCACGACGCGCGCATTTCGCCATCGGGCGACGCGTCCACGCGCGGCACATCCTGTTCGCGGTCACCCAGGGCATCGACGTCCCGAAACTGGCGGCGCGTGCGGAACAGTGCCTGATCGAACTTCGTCACAAGGCCGTGGCGCCCACTCGCTTCGCCGAGCGGGCCCGGGAACTCTCGAACTGCCCCAGCGGCGCGGACGGCGGCGACCTCGGCTGGATCGGTCCCGACGATTGCGCCGATGAACTCACGGCCGAGTTGTTCCACGGCGAGAGCGGGCGCGACGCGCTCGGCCTGCACCCTCGCCTGATGCACAGCCGCTACGGCTTCCACGTCATCGAGGTGCTGCAGCGCGACCCCGGCCGCCAGCAGTCCTTCGAGGAAGTGCGCCAGCGGATCACCGTCCAGCTGGCCCAGCAATCGCGGGCCAAGGCGCTGCACCAGTACATGCAGCTGCTCGCCGGCGGCGCCGAGGTGCAGGGCCTGGTCCTCCAGGGCGCCGATTCGCTCCTGGTGCAATGAACACAGCGCGCAGCCCGGACGAACTGCTGTCGCGATTGCGCGATTTCCAATCGAGCTACTTCCACTGCACCATCCCAAGACCCGGAAGTGCAGCATGCGGCCATCGAAAGGCAAGACTTGACCACGCCTGATTCCAAACCCCTGGTGTACTCGTGCTCGGGCTGCTCCAGCGCCGCGCAGCTGGCGAACCATGTCGCGGTGCGTCTCGACCGCCAGGGCGACGCCGAGATGTCCTGCATCGCCGGCGTGGGTGGCGACGTGCCGCATCTCCTGCGCATCGCGCGCAGCGGCAGGCCCATCGTGGCCTTGGACGGCTGTCCCTTGAATTGCGTCAAGAGCAGTCTCGCGCGCCACGGCCTCGTGCCCTGGCGCCACTACCAGTTGCACCAGTTCGGCGTGCGCAAGCGCCAGCACGAGGACTTCGACCCCGCGCAGGCCAGCGAGGTGCTCCGGCGGGTCGAGCAGGACCTGGCCTCGGTGCCGAGAACCGCCGAGCAGGCTAGCCGCTGAAGAAGCCCACCGGCTCGCCGGCCGGGTCCAGCGCCATGTAGGCGCCGAAGCTGCCGTCGCGCACGTTGCGGACCATCGACTCGAGCGCCGCATCGACCTGCGCATCGGAGGGTGCCCGGCCGCCCTGCCCCGACAGGGCCCCGATGAAAACCACCGCCCAGGGCGGGCACGCGCGGCGCGATTCGGCTACCAGCGCGGCAAAGTCGCTCAGCTCGTCGGGTCGCTTGTCGACACAGGCCATCGGCGTGAGGGAGCCGCCGCCTCCGGCGCCGAAAGCCGCGCGCTGCGCGTCGGTCGCATCCGCCGGCAATCCGGCCTCCGTGAACACGAAGAGCAGCCGCTGGGGGTTCGCCTGCGCGGCGGCGGCGCGCAGCAGGTCGTCGAAGTGGGATGAGGACGTCATGCCCCGTAGCGTCCACGCGGACGCCGCCGGCCGGCTTGCGCTGCGTCAAACCACGCGCATTCGATCGACGGATGTTGCGCCGGATCAACCGCCGATGTAGCTCATCTCGACGCGGCGTGCGGTGCCGGCCGGCAGCGGCCCGCCGAGCGCGCGCAACTCGGAGTACCGGTCCGCGCGCTGGCGCCAGATCTCGGCCAGGCGGCCGCGCAGCAAGTCGTCGCCGGCTTGGTCCGGACATTCGCGCAACAGGGCCTTGAGGTCGTGGCCGCCATTCGCGAACAGGCACAGGAAGAGCCGTCCGTCCGTGGAGAGGCGCGCGCGGCTGCATTCGCCGCAGAAGGCGCGGGTCACGCTCCCGATCACGCCGATTTCGCCGGCGCCATCGGCGTAGGCCCAGCGCTGTGCCGTCTCTCCCGGCGCGGTCGCTTCGAGCGGCACCAGCGGGAAGGCCCGCGACACGCGCGCGAGCACGTCGGACGACGGCAGCACCTCGTCCATGCGCCAGCCGTTGGTGGCGCCGACATCCATGTACTCGATGAAACGCAGCACCACGCCCGTGCCGCGAAAGTGACGCGCCAGCGGCAGGATCGCCTGATCGTTGGTGCCGCGCTTCACGACCATGTTGACCTTGATCCGCTCGAAGCCCGCTTCCATCGCCGCATCGATGCCGGCCAGCACCCTGGCCACCGGAAAATCGACATCGTTCATGCGGCGGAAGACGGTGTCGTCCAGCGCATCGAGGCTGACCGTCACCCGGCGCAGCCCGGCGTCCTTCAAGGCGCGGGCCTTGTGCGCCAGCAGCGAGCCGTTGGTCGTCAGGCCGAGGTCGAGGGGCGCTCCGTCGAGCGTGCGCAAGCCGGCGAGCGGGGCGACCAGCCGCTCCAGGCCTCGCCTCAGCAAGGGCTCGCCGCCGGTGAGCCGGATCTTGCGCACGCCCTGCAGCGCGAACAGCCGCGCGAGCCGCGCGATTTCCTCGAAGCTCAGCATCGCGGCGTGCGGGAGGTAGGGATGGTCCTTGTCGAAGACCTCCTTCGGCATGCAGTAGTTGCAGCGGAAGTTGCACCGGTCGGTGACGCTGATGCGCAGGTCGGTCAGCGGCCGTCCCAGGCGATCGGCCAGCGGACCGGCCGCGGGCGGGGCCGCATCGCGCCGGAGAACGTGGGGCCTCGCGCGGCCGATCGCCGACAAGGGAACGAGGGCGACCGCGGGCCGGGCGCGGCCTGGAAGGATGGAGGGAGGCCTTGCCTCGCAGGACGATGTCATGGCGTGCTTGGAGCGTTCGAAGACGCGATGGTGCGCTCCGTGGCCAGGCAAGGTTTGCGCCGGATCAACCGGCGGGCCTGGCGGCGCACGCCGCCTGATCCATCGCTCACCGCCGCGGCTCGCATGCTTGATCCAGATCAAGCATGCAAAAACCCATGAAGCTACGCTGAAGATGCTCAATCTTCAAAGGACAACGATCATGTTCAAGCGCATTCTTGTCGCCACCGACGGCTCCGAACTCGCGGAAAAGGCCGTCCTGAAGGCGATCGACCTGGCCACGGCGCACAAGGCCGAGTTGACCGCGTTCACCGTCGTGCGACGCCAACCCAAGAGCTACATGGATGGGTCCTCCGGCTTCCAGGCCGAAGAGATCGACCGCGTCGAATGCCGGCGCGCCGAGCAGGCCAAGACGATGCTGAAGGCCGTCGAGAAGCGCGCCGAGACCTGCGGCGTACGGGTCAGTTCGGAGACCGTGAAATCCAGCAGCGTGGCGGAATCGATCGTGGCTGCCGCCCGCCAGCATGGCAGCGATCTCATCGTGATGGCCTCGCACGGGCGAACGGGACTGATGCAAACCCTGCTGGGCAGCGAGACCGCCCAGGTGCTGGCGCATTCCGACGTGCCGGTCCTCGTGCTGCGGTGAGCGCCCGGCGCCGGTGCAAGGTGTCGATCGGATCGGCCGTCTATGTTGACGAACATCAAGCACCCGGCGGCGCAAGGGATGCACAGTGAAGACCTGTCGACTACGTGTCCGAACGAAATGACGTCCACCACCCTCGCGGCGCCCCGTGCCAGCGCGCGACCTTCGCTCTCCGCCGAGATGCTGGCCCGCTTCGATGTGTCCGGGCCCCGCTATACCTCCTATCCGACGGCGGACCGCTTCGTCGAGGCCTTCGGGCCCGCCGACTACAGCGGCGCGGCGCGCCAGCGCAGGCTGGGCATGAACGCCAGCAAGACGCCGATCTCGCTCTACGTTCACATCCCGTTCTGTGCATCGCTGTGCTACTACTGCGCGTGCAACAAGATCATCACCCGGCACGCTTCGCGCGGCCGTGAATACCTGCGGTACCTCGAGAAGGAGACCGCGCTGCACGTGGCGCAACTGGGCGCACACACGCCGGTCAGCCAGCTTCACCTCGGCGGCGGGACGCCGACCTTCCTGAGCGACGACGAACTGACCGAACTCATGCGCATGCTGCGCGACGCCTTTTCGTTCGCGCCCGACGGCGAATACGCCATCGAGATCGATCCGCGCACCGTCGATGCCGGCCGCCTCGCCCACCTGGCCCGGCTGGGCTTCAATCGGCTGAGCTTCGGCGTGCAGGACTTCGACCCCGACGTGCAGCAGGCGGTGCATCGCATCCAGCCCGCGCAACAGGTCTTCGATCTCGTCGCATCGGCGCGCGCGCTGCCGTTTCAGTCCATCAATGTCGACCTGATCTACGGGTTGCCGCGGCAGACGTCCGCATCGTTCGATCGCACACTGAAGCAGATCTGCGCGCTGCGCCCGGACCGCATCGCCCTCTATGCCTACGCGCACCTGCCCGAGAGGTTCAAGCCGCAGCGCCGGATCGCCGCCAGCGAGCTGCCCTACGCGGCCACGAAGGTCGAGATGCTGTCGCGCTCGATCGCCGCGCTTACTGCCGCCGGCTACGTCTACATCGGCATGGACCATTTCGCGCTGCCGGACGACAGCCTGGCCGTCGCCAAGCGCCAGGGACGGCTGCATCGCAACTTCCAGGGCTACAGCACGCAGCCGGACTGCGACCTGGTCGCGCTCGGCGTCTCGGCGATCGGCAGGATCGGGAGCACGTACAGCCAGAACGCGAAGTCCCTCGAGGACTATTACGACCATCTCGACCAGGGACGGCTGCCGGTGGCGCGCGGGCTCGCGCTGTCGCGCGACGACGTGCTGCGCCGGAGTGTGATCATGGCCATCATGTGCCAGGGGTACGTCGACTTCGAATCGGTCGGCATTGCCCATCTCATCGATTTCCGCGACTACTTCGCCTCCGAGCTGGATGCACTCGACCAGATGGAGGCGGACGGATTGGTGCGCCTCACGGAACGTGATCTCACGGTCACCGACACCGGCTGGTTCTTCGTGCGGGCGGTGGCGATGGTCTTCGACCGCTATCTGCAAACGGACCGCAAGCGCGCTCGCTTCTCCCGAATCATCTAGCCATGAAATACAGCCGAACACGGCCGCAGCCGGGACCCTCGAATGAAGCGTGACGACGCCGTCCTGCATCCACCGCTGCCCGTGCAGGCCATCAGCCGCGACGTGCTGCTGGAGAAGTACCTCAAGCCCGGCGAGAAGGCGATCGAGGATCTGTTCGAGCGCGTGGCGCGGGCCTTGGCGTCGGTCGAGGCCGAGGGCGAGCGCGACCGGTGGCAGGGGCGCTTCCTGGCCAACCTGCGCGCGGGGGCGATCGGGGCCGGGCGCATCATGAGCGCCGCCGGCGCCGGACTCGATGCCACGTTGATCAATTGTTTCGTGCAGCCGATCGGCGATTGCATTCAAGGCCGCGACGAAGCCGGGTACGCCGGCATCTACGAGGCGCTGCGCGAGGCCGCGGAAACCATGCGCCGCGGCGGCGGAGTCGGCTATGACTTCTCCCGCATCCGGCCGCGCGGCGCCCAGGTGCGCGCCACCGCCTCGCTCGCCTCGGGCCCGTGCAGCTACATCGACGTGTTCGACCGGTCCTGCTCGACCGTCGAGAGCGCGGGGGCGCGCCGCGGCGCGCAGATGGGCGTCCTTCGCATCGACCACCCCGACGTGCTGGAGTTCATCACCGCCAAGAGGTCGCCGGGACGCTGGAACAACTTCAATGTCTCCGTCGCGGTGAGCGACCCCTTCATGCGCGCGCTGGTGGCCGACGAGGAATGGGCGCTGGTGCACAGCGCGACACCGGGTGCCGAGCAGATCGCAGGCGGCGCCGCGCAGGCCGTGGACGGGAAATGGGTCTACAGGCGCCTGCCGGCACGTGAACTCTGGGATGCGATCATGCGTTCGGCCTACGACTTCGCCGAGCCGGGCATCCTGTTCACGGATGCCATCAACACCGACAACAACCTTCGCTACTGCGAGCACATCGAGGCGACCAACCCCTGTGGCGAGCAGCCGCTGCCGCCTTACGGTTGCTGCGACCTCGGGCCGGTCATTCTGACGCGCTTCGTCGAGCATCCGTTCGGCAGCGGCGGTGAGCCCGCGTTCGATTTCCAGCATTTCAACGACGCCGTCGCGCTGCAGGTCCGGGCCCTCGACAATGTGCTGGACCTCACCTTCTGGCCACTGCCGCAGCAGCGCGCCGAAGCCATGGCCAAGCGCCGCATCGGCGTGGGCTTTACCGGTTTGGGCGACACCCTCGCCATGCTGCGCCTGCGCTACGACCAACCGGAAGGCCGCGCGATGGCGGCGCGCATCGCGCGCAGCCTGCGCGACACGGCCTACGCCGCATCGGTGGCGCTGGCGCGCGAGAAAGGCCCCTTCTCTCTCTTCGATGCGGAACGCTACCTCGCGCGAGGCACCTTCGCCAGCCGCCTGGACCAGGCCTTGCAGGAGCAGATCCGCATGCACGGGATCCGCAACAGCCACCTGGTGTCCATTGCCCCGACCGGCACCGTGAGCCTGGCGTTCGCCGACAACGCCTCGAACGGCATCGAGCCGGCGTTCTCCTGGACCTACCGGCGCAAGAAGCGCGAGGCCGACGGCAGCATCTCCGAGTACGAGGTGGAAGACCATGCCTGGCGCCTGTACCGCTCCCTGGGGGGTGACACCGACGCCTTGCCGCCCTACTTCGTCTCGGCCCTGTCGATGCCCGCGGCCGCGCATCTGGCGATGATGGAAGCGGTCCAGCCCTTCGTCGACACCGCCATCTCGAAGACGGTCAACGTGTCGGCCGACTACCCCTACGAGGACTTCAAGGAACTCTACCTCCACGCCTGGACAGCCAAGCTGAAGGGACTGGCCACCTACCGGCCCAACACCATCCTCGGCTCGGTGCTCGACGCCGCCCCGGCAGCGAAGGAAGATCCACCCGCGAGCCTGAACCAGGCCGCGGCCGATCCGATGCGCGCGATGATCGCCAGCCGCCCGACCGGCACCTTGAACGCGAGCGCCGAGAAGATCGAGTACTGGACGCAACAGGGCCGGCAAACGCTCTACCTCGTCGTCTCGTTCCTGCCTCTTGCCGATGGGCGGGAGCGGGCCATCGAGTTCTTCATGCCGGTGGGCCAGAGCGGCGAATCGCAGCAATGGATCACCGCGAGCATGCGGCTGCTGTCGCTGGCGGCGCGGGGCGGCTTCCTGGAACGCGCGCTCGCCGACATGCGCAAGGTGGCCTGGGACCGCGGGCCGGTGCGCCTGGGCAGCCACGTGAAGGCCGATGGCACCGCGGTGCCGATGTGGCACGACTCCGAGGTCGGCGCCATCGCGTACGCGATCCAGAACCTCATCGCCAGGCGCGGCAACCCGGCGGCCGCCGAAGCGGAGCTGCCGGCGCCGGGGCTTGCCGCAGCGCCCACGCTCATGGGCGCCAAGTGTCCGGAATGCGGCGCGCACGCGATGATCCGCAAGGACGGCTGCGATTACTGCACGCAGTGCGGCCACCTCGGAAGCTGCGGATGAACGCCCGATGGGGAACTCGACATGCCTCCTGCCATGGACATCCGCAGCTCGACGGCCGACCCGGCCGATCCACCGGTCACCGCACGGCAACTGGCGCGGCTCCTGCACGCGCGCCACACCGTGCTGCCCAAGCGGCTCGGCGCGCCGGCGCCCGAGCGGAGCGAACTCGATCAGATCCTCGCCGCCGCGGCCGCTGCGCCCGACCACGGCCTGCTGGTGCCCTGGCGTTTCGTCATCGTTCCGCCGCGCCAGCGAGAACGCCTCGCCGCCGTCTTTGCCGAATCACTGCGCGAACGCGATGCTGCAGCCACGCCGGACGAGCGCGGACGAGCGCGCGAGAAGGCATTTCAAGCGCCGGTGTTGATGCTGGCGATCGTGCGCCTGGGCCCTGACGACGGGGACATTCCGGGCAGCGAGAGGATCCTGTCGGCGGGATGCGCCATCCAGAACATGCTCCTGACCGCGACCGTCCTGGGGTATGCGTCGGCGCTGACCTCAGGCAAGTCGCTGCAATCCGTCGGGCTGCGCCATTTGTTCTCCCTGGACGAACACGAGGAGCCGCTGTGCTTCATCAGCCTGGGCACCATGCTGGCCTACAAGGCCGGCCCGGAGCGCCCGGCCCTCGAGCGCTATGTCTCCGAGCTGGGGCCCGCGCCGTGACCCGCTCTTCGCGGCTCGACTCGCTCATCGCGTCGCCGGCCGCAGGGTTCGAGCAGCCCTTCGAGATGATGGAGGCCTGCCATCAACGCGTGCAGCGCACGCTGCGCTTGCTCGCGCGGCTGCAGGCGCACGTCGCGCGCCACGGCGCCGATCGACAGGCGCAACAGGCCGCGCGCGACGTCATGCGCTACTTCGACCTGGCCGCGCCGCAGCACCACCTGGACGAGGAACTGCATGTGTTCCCGGCCCTGGTCGAACGCGGTGAACCGGCCATGCTCGCGCTCGTCGCTCGCCTGCAGCAGGACCATCTCCAGATGGAGGCGCGCTGGCGCCCGGTGCGCGCGCTCCTCGAACAGATCGAGCGCGCGGAGATCCAGGCCATCTCGCCGGCCAGTGCAGCGGAGATCGATGCATTCACGCGCCTGTATGGCGCGCACATCGAATCCGAAGAGCAGCTCGCCTATCCGGCGGCCGCCGCGCTGCTCGACGACCGGGCGCGCGACGCCATGGGCGCGGAGATGCGGCGCCGCCGCGGCGCGCTCTCCTAGGGTGCGCGCAGGGTTTTCGAACAGCTCGAAGCATCGCCGCGCGTGCGTTAGTCCACTTCCGCAGGGCCGGCAACGCCGGTATCGATGCTGCGTTTGATGCAGATCAACAACGCGCATCGCTTCCCTTCCTAGCATAGATGCATACGAAATACACCTTCTGAACAACGACGCATCTGCAAGGAAACTCCCGTGAAATCTGCCGTCTTCTCCTCCACCGTCGACGTCCGCGTGCTGGAGCCGCGCTTTCGTCATGCGCACATCTTCTCGACCTTCGCCGCGCTCGACGATGGCCGCGCCATCGAACTCGTGAACGACCACGACCCGCTGCCGCTCTATGCGCAGTTCCAGGTGCAGTGGCCCGACCGCTTCGCCTGGAACTACCTCGAGGAAGGCCCCTCGGTGTGGCGCGTGGCGATCACCAAGGTCCCGAGCTTCAGCGCGCAGGCGAGCGGCAGCTGCTGCGGCGGATGCGGCGGCGCCTAGGCGACCCGCCCCGTCCTTCGATCCAAGGAAATGTCATGAGAAACAACAGCAGGCTCTGGCGCTGGCTCGCCTTCATCTTCGTCCTGTCCTTCGGTGCGCTGGGTTACCTCGGCGTGCAGATCTACCTCACGGCCCCGCCGATCCCCGCAGCCGTCACCGTCTCCAACGGCGACGTGATCTTCACCGGCGAGCAGGTCCGGCGCGGCCAGCAAGCCTGGCTGTCGACCGGCGGGCAGCAACTCGGCTCGGTGTGGGGCCACGGCAGCTACGTGGCCCCCGACTGGTCCGCCGACTGGCTGCACCGCGAGGCCGTTGCGCTCAAGGAGCGTCACGCCCAGGCCTACCGCAAGGCGCCTGCCGCACTGAGTGCAGCCGAACGCGGCGCACTCGACGCGACCGTGCTCGACGAGATGCGGCGCAACACCTACGACAGCGGCAGCGGCGTGATCACCGTTTCGGCCGAGCGCGCCCAGGCGATCCGCGAAGTGGCAGCGCACTACGACGCGCTGTTCGGTCACGATGCATCGGTCGCCACGCTGCGCGAGCAGTACGCGATGACCGCCGGCACGCTGCCCGACCGTGCCGATCGCCAGGCCCTGACGGCCTTCTTCTTCTGGACGGCCTGGGCGGCTGCGACCGACCGGCCCGGCGAAACGGGATTGAGCTACACCAGCAACTGGCCGCACGAGCCGCTGGTCGGCAACACCATGACCGGTTCCGCGGCCGTCTGGTCGATGGTCAGCATCGTGCTGCTGATCGCGGCCATTGCGGCCATGCTGTGGCTGCACGGCAGCCAAACGCATGAAGCCGAAGCCCGGCCGCCGCAGGCAGATCCGCTGATCGGCGCCAAGGCGACGCCTTCCATGAAGGCCACGCGCAAGTACTTCTTCGCCGTGATCGGCCTGATGCTGCTGCAGATCGGGATGGGCGTCATCACCGCCCACTACGCCGTCGAGGGCCAGTCGTTCTTCGGCCTGCCGCTCGCCGAGTTGCTGCCCTACGTGGTCAGCCGCACGGTCCACACGCAGATCGGCATCTTCTGGATCGCCACCGCGTGGTTGGCTACCGGCCTGTACATCGCGCCCTTGCTCTCCGGCCGCGAGCCCAAGCTGCAGAAGCTCGGCGTCGATGTGCTTTTCTGGGCCCTGATCGCGATCGTGGTCGGCTCGACGCTGACCGGCTGGCTCGGTACCCTGCAGCACCGCGGCGTCGACTTCAGCTTCTGGCTGGGCAACCAGGGCCTGGAATACACGAGCATGGGCCGCGTGTGGCAGCTGCTGCTGTTCGTCGGCCTGCTGTTCTGGGTCTTCCTGCTGGGCCGTGCGCTGTGGCCGGCATTGACCCAGCCCTCGGCATCGCGCGGTCTCATCGCAATGGTGTTCCTCTCGGCCACCTGCATCGGCGGCTTCTACTCCGCGTCGCTCGCCTGGGGCCAGCACACCCACTACTCGATGATCGAGTACTGGCGCTGGTGGCTGGTGCACCTCTGGGTGGAGGGCTTCTTCGAGGTGTTCGCCACCGCGGTCGTCGCATTGATCTTCACGCGCCTGGGCCTGGTGCGCACCGAGAGCGCCAATCGCGCCATCATCGCCGAGACCATCGTGTTCCTGTTCGGCGGCATCCTCGGGACGCTGCATCACCTCTACTTCACCGGCACGCCGACCTCGGTCATCGCCGTGGGCGCCGTCTTCTCCGCGCTCGAGGTCGTGCCGCTCACCCTGATCGGCCTGGAGGCGCTGCAGACCTACCGCCGGTCGCAGGCCATGCCCTGGCTCGCCGCGTACAAGTGGACCATCATGTGCTTCGTGGCCGTCGGCTTCTGGAACACCATCGGCGCCGGTGTGCTCGGCTTCGCCATCAATCCGCCGGCCTCGCTCTACTACGTGCAGGGGCTGAACATGACGGCCGCCCACGGCCATGCCGCGCTCTTCGGCGTGTACGGCATGCTGGGCATCGGCCTCATGCTGTTCTGCCTGCGCGGCCTGTACGAGCGCCAGCTGCACGCCGACCGCTTGCTCAAGCCCGCCTTCTGGAGCCTCAACATCGGGCTTGCCATGATGGTGTTCCTGTCGCTGCTGCCGGCCGGCATCTACCAGGCCTGGGCCAGCGTCACGCAGGGGCTGTGGTTCGCCCGCTCGGCCGAGATCGTGCATTCGCGCGTCATGGAGATCCTGGTCTGGATGCGCGTGCCGGGCGACATCGTGTTCGCCCTGGGTGCGGTGCTGCTGGCCGGCTATGCGCTGCGTCTGCTGCGCCGTCCGGGGTCGCAACGCGCGCCCCTGGCTGCGCCGGGAACGCAGGGCGCCGCTGGCCTGGCCGTCGAGGCGGGCCGCGCAGGCCAACGTTGAAGCCGCCTGCCTGCCATCGGCCATGAAGCTCACCGCCTTCACCGACTACAGCCTGCGCGTGCTGATCTACCTCGCCGCGCAGCCGGAGCGGCGGGCCACGATCGCGGAGATCGCGGCCTCCTTCGCGGTGTCGGAGCACCACCTGACCAAGGTGGTCCATTTCCTGGGCAAGCATGGATGGCTCGCCAACGTTCGCGGCAAGGGAGGCGGCCTGTCGCTCGCGAAGGCGCCCGACGCCATCAACATCGGCGAGGTCGTGTGCCAGACGGAGGGCGGCGCGATCGTCGAGTGTTTCGGCGAAGGCGGCGGCGAATGCCGGATCACCGGCCTGTGCCGCCTGCGCGGCGTGCTGGGCGAGGCCGTGGCGGCCTTCCATGCGGTCTTGCGCCGCTACACGCTGGCGGACCTCGTTTCCAACCGCGAGGCGCTGGCGGCCATCTTCTTCGTCGACAAGGCGCCGGCACGCCGCCCTGCCAAGGAGGCGCCATGAATTTTCCCTACGAAGGGCCGGACGCCCTGGCGCCGGCGATCGCCGCGGCACTGTCGCGCGTGGTCGACCCGGAGGTCTCGATGAACATCGTCGATGTCGGCCTCGTCTACGGCGTCACCGTCGACGCGGACACGGTGCATGTGCTCATCACCATGACGTCGGCCGCCTGCCCGGTGATCGACCTCATCATCGAGGATGCGGAGCTCGAGCTGGAGAAGGCGGTTCCCGATCACCTCGAGGTCCGCGTGGAGCTGGTGTGGGAACCGCCCTGGAGCCCGGACCGCATGAGCGCGCACGCCAAGCGCTTCATGGGATGGTGAACGCCGAACGCTCCCGTGCCGCGGGCCGCCATCGGGCGCCGGCACACGGAACGACGCGGATCATCCCGCGCGTGCTGTTCGGCGCGCTGGTGGGCGTCTCGTTGGCGGGGGGCGTCGCGGGCGGGCTCTGGCGGCTCGGCGTCGCGGTGCCGGACCCGCTCCTCTTCACCCGCACCGGCCAGGTGCTGCTGGTGCATGCGGCGCTCATGATCTGCGGCTTCCTGGGCACCGTCATCGGCATCGAACGGGCCGTGGCAGTCAGGCACCGGGCTGCCTTTCTCGCCCCGCTCGCATCGGGCCTGGGCGCGCTGTGCCTGGTCCTCGGGCAGCAGGCGCCGGGCGCCTGGCTCGGCGTGGCAGCGGCGCTGCTGTTCCTCGCGGTCAATGCGGTGGTGGTGCGGCGGCAACCGGCCGCGCACACGTTCCTGCTGCTCGTGGGCGCGGGCGCCTGGGCGACGGGCTGCCTCCTGTTCGCGCTGGGCCAGGGCGGCCCTGCGGTGTTTCCCTGGTGGTTCGCCTTCCTCATCCTGACGATCGCCGCCGAGCGCCTGGAGATGACGCGGCTGATGCGGCGGCGCCCCGCCGCCCAGCTCATGCTCCATGCCGTGCTGGTGCTGCTGCTGGCCGGCGCGGCCGTGTCGGGCACGGCGCAGCGCGCCGGCGGGCTGGCCTACGGCGCGGCGCTCGTGCTGCTGGCCGCGTGGCTGGCGCGCTTCGATGTCGCGCGGCGCACGGTGTTCGCGCACGGCCTCAGCCGCTACATGGCGATCTGCCTGCTGGGCGGCTACGCCTGGCTCGCGGTGGCCGGGGCCGCGTGGATGGCGATGGCGCTGGGCTGGGGCACCCGGGACGTGGCCCTGCACGCATTGGGACTCGGCTTCGTCTTCAGCATGATGATGGGCCATGCGCCCGTGGTGCTGCCCTCGATCGCAAGGATCAAGCTGCAGTTCGGCGCCTTCTTCTATCTGCCGCTGGCAGCCCTGCACCTGTCGCTCTTCGTGCGGCTCGTGCTCGGAAGCTTCAGCCAGGCGCTGCAGGCAGCCGGCGCCTCGTTCAACGCAGCCACCATCGGCTTCTTCGCCGCCACCGTGGCCGGCGCGGCCGCTGCATGGCGTCTTCAACATGGCGCCGCGCGCGCCGGAAAGCTCGGCTGATGGCCCCCTTCATCGATGTCAGGCCCGTGCGAATGTCCGCAGGTCAGCCGTCCGGCTTTGCCTTGTGGCAACTCGGCTTCCGGCCGTTCTACCTGCTGGCGAGCGCCTTCGCAGCCCTGTCCATCGGGCTGTGGGCGGTGCAGTTCGCCGGCTGGCTGCCCATGGCTTATCTGCAGGGGCCGCTGTGGCACGCGCACGAGATGCTGTTCGGCTTCATGCTCGCGGTGATCGTCGGCTTCCTCTTCACTGCGGGGCGCAACTGGTCCGGCCGCCCCACGCCCACCGGCCTGCCGCTCGCGGCCCTGGCGGCGCTCTGGGTGGCGGGTCGCATCCTCGTCCTCACGCCTTTCGCCTGGACGGCGGCCCTGGTCAATGCGGCCTTCCCCCTGGCCAGCGCGCTTGCCCTGGCGGTTCCGCTGGTGAGCGCACGCAATCGCCGCAACTACTTCTTCATCGGATTGCTGCTGCTGCTGTCGGCCGCGGCGCTGGCGTTCCATCTTTCCGCGCTCGGCGTGATCGCGATGCCGGCATGGATCGGCATCCAGCTCGCGCTGGACCTCCTGCTGTTCATCCTGGCCGTCATGGGCGGCCGGGTCATCCCGATGTTCACCAACAACGGCGTTGCCGGCGCCAATGCAACGCGCCAGCCCCTGGTCGAGCGGGCGGCGCTCGGCAGCGTGCTCGCCCTGCTGCTGGTCGACGCCTCGGGCCTGCCGCCGGTCGCCGTGGCAGCCGTCGCCCTCGCTGCAGCGCTCGTGCATCTCGTGCGCTGGCTGCTGTGGCGGCCATGGAAGACGCTGGACAACACGCTGGTCCTGGTGCTGCAGCTGGCCTATGCCTGGGTCCCGGTCCACCTCGCATTGCGGGCATTGGCATCGCATGGCTGGGTGTCCCCCTCGCTGGCGACCCACGCGCTGACCGTGGGCGCGGCGGGCGGCCTCATCATCGGGATGATGGTGCGCACCGCGCGCGGCCACACGGCCCGGGTCCTGCGCGCCGACCAGGTCGACACCGCCTGCTTCGTGCTGGTGCTGCTCGCGGCGCTGGTGCGAATCCTCGTGCCGCTGCTCGCGCCGTCGCAGACCGTCACCGCGGTGCTGGTTTCCGCAGTCTTCTGGACAGGGGGTTTCGGCCTGTATGCGCTGCGCTACTGGCCGGTGCTGACGCGGCCCCGCCTGGACGGCAAACCCGGCTGAGCACGCCGACGTCTCCATCCACCTCCACACCCGCCAGGACCCGCACCATGCCAAGCCTGCGCATCTTCATGGCCGAGGACAGCGAGGCGAGCCGCCTGCGTCTCACGCAAGACCTGGGCGGCCGCGGCGACATCGACATCGTCGGAAGCGCCGACTCCGAGATCGGCGCCGTGACCTGGCTGGTCCGGCACCCGCAGGCCTGGGATCTCACGATCCTCGATCTGGCATCCAATCCCGAGAGCGGACTGCGCACGCTGGCGGCGTGCCGCGTACGGCGGCCTGGGCAGAAGGTCGTCGTGCTGCGGCAGGACGCGGCGTCGGACACCCTCCTTCGGCGTTGCAGAGGACTCGGCGCCGACCTGGTGATCGACACGCTGCCCGGCCACTCTTCCTTGCTGCGTTACTGTGCCGACCTGAACGCCGGCGTGCAACGTTCAAGAGCCCGGGCATTCCTCGGGTGCCTGCGTGTCTGGCTCGGCCGCGGCCTGACTGCCCTGAGATCCGTTCAGCTCGTGCGCTCGTCGCGCCTCGGAAAGCGCTGAAGCATCTGCTTGCCGAGCCGCGTGACCTTGGTGACGGTCGCGGGGGGCTGCTCGAACCGGTTCTTCGTTCGCACCGGCCTCGGAACCATGGCCACGACCAGGCCCGCGGCAATGAGGATGCGAACGGCATCGACGTGGCCGGCATCGGAGATCTCGACGGGAAGCTCTTGGGAAGCGAGGTCGCGGAGCAAATTCATGGACATCGCCCGGAATGTACAGCCACGCCTGCAGGGCACGTGCACATCCCCGCCAACCCTTGACCTTCGTCAAATGCGCACGCCGCCGCACGACGCACAATCGCGCTCCTCATCCAGCGAGGGCAATGTATGCAGAACGGTCGTGATGTCCTCATCGTCGGCGCAGGTCCGGCGGGACTGGCCCTCGCCATCGCGCTGGTCGACGCCGGCTTCAGCGCCACCGTGCTGGACGCGCAGCCGCGCGAGGCCTTGGCAAACCCGGCCGAGGACGGACGGGACATCGCGCTGACGCATGCCAGCGTGGCCACCTTGCGTGCCTTGGGACTGTGGCGCCGTCTCCTGCCCGAAGAGATCGGGCGCATCCGGGAAGCACGCGTCATCGATGGCGATCGGCAAGACTCGCCGCTGCGCTTCGATGCGCAGGGACACGGCGCCGACGCGTTGGGCTGGATCGTGCCGAACCACGCGCTGCGCCGCGTCAGCTTCGAAGCGGCCGAGGAGCGCGCGGACCTGCACCTGATCGACGGCGCGCAGGCGCTGCGCGTCCTCACCTCGGACGCGCACGCCGAACTCGAGTACGGGGCCTTCCCCGGGGCGCCGGACCATCTGCGCGCCCGCCTGCTCGTCGGAGCCGACAGCCGATTCTCCTGGACGCGGCGGCAACTCGGCATCGCTGCCGACCTGCACGACTTCGGCCGCACGATGATCGTTTGCCGGATGCGGCACGACATGCCGCACGACGATGTGGCCTATGAATGCTTCGGCTACGAACGCACGCTCGCGGTGCTGCCCGCGGTGGGCCGGTCCTCGTCCATCGTGGTGACCACCGATGCGGCCAGCGCGGCGCGCCTGATGGCGCTGCCGGACGCGGCCTTCGCGGCGATGGTGGAGCGTCAGTTCCGCGGCCGGCTGGGCCGCATGGCGCTGCTCGGAAAGCGCTTCCCCTACCCGCTCGTTGCGACCTATGCCCGCCGCTTCGCGGCCCTGCGTGGCGCGCTGATCGGCGATGCGGCCGTCGGCATGCATCCCGTCACGGCCCACGGCTACAACCTCGGATTGCAGAGCGTCGCCTCGCTCACGCACGCACTCCGCGCAGCCCGCCTCGCCAACCAGGACATCGGGGATGCCGGCGTGCTGGCAGGCTACGAACGCACGCACCGTCGCGATTCGGCGCTGGTCTATCACGGCACGAATGCCGTGGCGAAGCTCTATGCCAGCACCAGCGCGTCGCAGCGCTTCGCCCGGCGGCTGATCCTGCGCGGGGCCGAGCATCTGCCGCCGTTGAAGGCGGCGATCACGGCCCGTCTGGTCGGCCGCGGCGGGTTGGAACCGCCGGGCGCGCCCGTCTGAGGACCGGTTCTAGCAAGCCTGCTCCACCGCTTCGCGCAGCGCGGACCACAGGGGAGGTGAAGCCTTTGCGCGTTCTTCGGCCTTCGGAGGTTCGAAGCGCGCGCCGCGCAGATGCAGCGCGAGCGCCGCGTCCATGGTCTGGACATGCTTCTCGTACCAGGCCCGCAGCTGCCGCGCCATCTCGCGCACCTGCAACAGCTTGCCTTCGCCCGCCTGCAAGGCACCTTCGCGCATGACGCTCAGCACCACGCGGTGCTGGATTTCGTGGTCCTTTCGCGCCGCATGGCCGGTGGCTCGCATCCAGACGTCCTCCCGCGCAAATTGCTCGGCAGCGCAGAGGACCAGGTCCTGCCAGGCCGAGGGCAACCGTGCGTTGTCGGCCTTGTCGACCAGCGTCAGGAGATCCAGGAACTCCTGGCGAGCGCGGTCCATGAAGGGCAGTTCGAGGGAAAGCGCTTTTGAGCGATCCAGGGCAGCCATGTGATCTCCTTCGATGATGATGTGACACAAGGCTATCGACGCTCGACCAGCGGGGTTTTGACCTGGCGCAACGATTGAGCAGCCCATGGCACCGTGCCGTCATCGCGACGTGCACCGACCTTGCGCTAGCGCAAGGGCCGAAGCCGCGCCGCAGCTTCCAATGGCGGCGCCATCCCCCCATCCTCGAAGGAGATCCCATGGACGACGACCTGGCTCGGCGCATTGCCGGCCATCCCCAATACCAGGCGCTCAAGGCCAGGCGAACGCGCTTTGGCTGGATCCTCACCCTCTTGATGCTGCTCGTGTACTACGGCTTCATCATGCTGGTGGCCTTCAACAAGCCCTTCCTCGCCCAACGGCTGGGCGAAGGCGTGATGACGCGGGGCATCCCGATCGGCTTCGGCGTCATCCTCTTCACCATCGCGATCACCGCCTACTACGTGAGGCGCGCCAACGCCGAATTCGACACGCTGGCCGAGGCCGTGGCGAAAGGGGTGCTGCGATGAAGACGCCCTCCTCCAGCGCACGCCGGGCCCTGGTGCTCGCCAGCCTGCTCGCCGCGTCCGCCGCGGCCTGGGCCGCCGGTGCCGATCTCGGCCAGGCGCAGAAGCAGCCGACCAACTGGACGGCCATCGGCATGTTCGGGCTGTTCGTCCTCGGCACGCTGTTCATCACCAAGTGGGCGGCGGCGAAGACCAAGTCGGCGGCCGATTTCTACACCGCCGGCGGCGGCATCACGGGCTTCCAGAACGGGCTGGCGATCGCCGGGGACTACATGTCGGCGGCCTCCTTCCTGGGCATCTCGGCAGCCGTGATGGCCGCGGGCTACGACGGCCTGATCTACTCGATCGGCTTTCTCGTCGGCTGGCCGGTCATCACCTTCCTGATGGCGGAGCGGCTGCGCAACCTGGGCAAGTTCACCTTCGCCGACGTGGCGGCGTTCCGCTTCAAGCAGTCGCCGGTGCGCATCTTCGCCGCCTCCGGCACGCTGGTCGTGGTGGCCTTCTATCTCATCGCCCAGATGGTGGGGGCCGGCCAGCTGATCAAGCTGCTGTTCGGCCTCGAGTACTGGATCGCGGTGGTCATCGTCGGCTCGCTGATGATGGTCTACGTGCTGTTCGGCGGCATGACGGCGACCACCTGGGTGCAGATCATCAAGGCCGGCCTGCTGCTGGGCGGCGCCAGCTTCATGGCGCTGTCGGTGCTGTGGCACTTCGGCTTCAGTCCCGAGGCGATGTTCGCGGGCGCCGTGAAGATCAAGACCGACCTGGCGCTGAAGGACGGCAAGACCGCGGAGGCAGCGGCGGCCATCGGCCAGTCGATCATGGGGCCGGGCAACTTCGTGAAGGACCCGATCTCGGCCATCTCCTTCGGCATGGCGCTGATGTTCGGCACCGCCGGCCTGCCGCACATCCTCATGCGCTTCTTCACCGTGCCGAGCGCCAAGGAAGCGCGCAAGTCCGTGATGTGGGCCACCGGCTGGATCGGCTACTTCTACCTGCTGACCTTCATCATCGGCTTCGGCGCCATCACCTTCGTGCTCACCAACGCGCAGTTCATCGACGCCAAGGGCGTGCTGATCGGCGGCAGCAACATGGCGGCGATCCATCTCGCCAATGCGGTGGGCGGCAACGTGTTCCTCGGCTTCATCTCGGCCGTGGCCTTCGCGACCATCCTCGCCGTCGTGGCCGGCCTCACGCTGTCGGGCGCCTCCGCGGTCTCGCACGACCTCTACGCCACGGTCGTCAAGGGCGGCAAGGCCGACAGCGCCTCGGAGCTGCGCGTCTCGCGCATCACTACCGTGGCGCTCGGCCTGCTGGCGGTGCTGCTCGGCATCGTGTTCGAGAAGCAGAACATCGCGTTCATGGTCTCGCTGGCCTTCGCCATTGCGGCTTCGGCGAACTTCCCCGTGCTGTTCATGTCGGTGCTGTGGAAGGGCTGCACGACGCGCGGCGCGGTGATCGGCGGCTTCCTGGGGCTGATCACGTCGGTGGCGCTGACGGTGGTGTCGCCCTCCGTCTGGGAGGCGACGCTGGGCAACCCCCCGGGCTCGGCGCTCTTCCCCTACGCCTCGCCCTGCCTGTTCTCGATGACGATCGGCTTCCTCGGCATCTGGATCTTCTCGCTGCTGGACAGCAGCAAGCGCGCCGACGTCGACAAGCAGGGCTTCCTGGCGCAGCAGGTGCGCTCGGAGACCGGCATCGGGGCCGCCGGCGCCAGCGGCCACTGAGGAGCTCCGGTCATGCACCTCGGCGAGAGCGGCACCATGCCGGGGCTGCTCCCCGAGCTCGGCCTTGCGGGCCTCGCGGGAGACGACCCGCAGGCCATCGCGCGGCAGATCGACGCCGCCGCCGGCATCGGCGAGCTGGCCGCCTCGGCCGCGCGCGTGGACGCGCTGGTGGCCCTGCTGCATGAGGGCGGCTTGAAGATCGAGCGCATCGCGGCGCTCGTCGGCGCGCTCAATGCGCGTCTTTTCGCACGGCTGTGGTCGATGGTGGCGCCGTCGCAGCTGGCGGCCAACAGCTGCCTGGTCGTGATGGGCAGCGAAGGCCGCGGCGAGCAGCTCCTGAAGACCGACCAGGACAACGCCCTGCTTCTGCGCGACGGCTTCGAATGGCCCGGCCTCGAAGCCATCGCCGCGCAGTTCAGCGCGGGCCTGGCGCAGCTGGGCTACCCGCCCTGCCCCGGGCGCATCATGCTCGTCAACGCGCTCTGGCGGCAGCCGCTGGCCGCCTTCGAGGCCACGCTGGGCGACTGGGTCTACGGCACGCAGCCGGAAGGCCCGATGCACCTCGCCATCTTCGTCGACAGCCTGGCGGTGGCCGGCGACGCCGCGCTGCTCACCCGGGCGCGTGACCATCTCGACGAGATCCTGGATCGCGCAGACGTCTTCCTGGCGCGCTTCGCGAGCGCGATCGACCTCTTCGATCCGCATCCGAGCTGGTGGCACCGGCTCGTCGCACGCGAGGACGACGAAGCCCTGGACCTGAAGAAGCTCGGCACCTTCCCGATCGTGCACGGCGTCAGGGCGCTGGCGCTGCAGCAGCGCCTGCGCGTCAACGGCACGCAGGCGCGGCTGCACATGCTGGTCGAGCGGCAGCAGCTCGACGCCGGCCTGGCGCGCGACGTGCTCGATACGCTGCACTTCCTCATGGCGCTCAAGCTGAGCTGCCAGCTGCGCCAGAGGCAGGCCGGGCAGCTGCCGGGCAACCGCGTGCGGCCCTCCGAGCTCGGCACGCTCGAGCGCGACACGCTGCATGCCGCGCTGGGCATCGTGCGGCGCTTTCGCGGCGAGATCCATCAGCGCTTCCGGCTCGATGCCTTGGCGTGAAGGAGCCCAGGCATGTCCATGTCCGAAAGCCCGAAGCGCCAGCGCCTGCTCGGCCTGTTTGCACTGGGCTGGCTGCTGCTCAACGGGCCGCTGCTGACGCTCTGGGACCGCCCGATCCTGCTGTGGGGAATGCCGCTGATGCCGCTGGCGCTCTTCGTCGGCTGGGCCGGCCTGATTGCACTGGCCGCATGGGTCGCCGAAGCACCCGGCGACAGCTGACATGCCCACCGCACCCGTCGTGATCGTCGCCGCCTTCGGCTACCTGGCGCTGCTGTTCGCGATCGCCCACCTGGGAGATCGGCGGGCGCGCGAAGGGCGTTCGCTCATCGGGAGCCCCTGGGTCTACACGCTGTCGATGGGCGTCTACTGCACCGCCTGGACCTACTTCGGCAGCATCGGGCGGGCCGCATCGTCGGGCCTGTGGTTCCTGCCGATCTACCTGGGTCCGACGCTCGCGATGCTGATGGCCTGGACGGTGCTGCGCAAGATGATCCGCATCGCGCGCACCCACCGCATCACCTCGATCGCCGACTTCATTGCCAGCCGGCACGGCAAGAGCCCGCTGCTGGCGATGCTGGTCACGCTGATCGCGGTGGTGGGCATCCTGCCCTACGTGGCGCTGCAGCTCAAGGCGATCGCGAGCGGCTATGCGCTGCTCGTGGATGCGCCCGCACAGCCGCTGGCCTGGTGGCGCGACAGCACCCTGTACGTGGCGCTGGTGCTGGCCGGTTTCACCGTGGCCTTCGGGACCCGCCATCTCGACGGCACCGAGCGCCACGAGGGCATGGTCGCGGCGGTCGCCTTCGAATCGCTGGTCAAGCTGCTCGCTTTCCTGGCCGTCGGCGCCTTCGTCACCTGGGGCCTGTTCGACGGACCTGCCGACCTGTTCCGGCGCGCCGCTGCCCGGCCCGAGCTCGCGCCGCTGCTCAGCCTCGGCCGCGGCACCGACGGCGGCTTCGCGGGCGGCCAATGGTTCGCACTGACGCTGCTCGCGATGCTCTCGGTGCTCTTCCTGCCGCGGCAGTTCCAGATGATGGTGGTGGAGAACGTCGACGAACGCCACGTGAGGCGCGCCACCTGGGCGTTTCCCCTGTACCTGCTGCTGATCAACCTGTTCGTGCTGCCGATCGCATTGGGCGGCCTGCTGCACTTCCAGGCCGGCCGCGAGAACCCGGAGACCTTCGTGCTCTCGCTGCCGCTGGCTGCCGGCCAGCCGGGGCTGGCGCTGGCCGCGTTCATCGGCGGACTGTCGGCGGCCACGGGCATGGTGATCGTCGAGGCGATCGCCGTCTCCACCATGGTCTGCAACGACCTCGTGATGCCGTTGCTGCTGCGCGCCGGGCTGCGCACGGCGCGCGACCTGAGCGGCGTGCTGCTGGGCGTGCGCCGGGCGGTGATCGTGGCGCTGCTGCTGCTGGGCTATCTCTACTACCGCATCGCCGGCGAAGACTATGCGCTGGTGAGCATCGGGCTGATCAGCTTCGCCGCCGTCGCACAGTTCGCGCCGCCGATGCTCGCGGGGATGTACTGGCGGGGCGGCACGCGCCAGGGCGCATTGGCGGGCCTGGCCGCAGGTTTCCTCCTGTGGGCCTGGACGCTGATGCTGCCGTCGATCGCCAAGTCGGGCTGGATACCGTCGCGCTTCATCGCCGAGGGGCCGCTCGGCATCGCCTGGCTCCGGCCGGAGCAGTTGCTGGGCCTCGCGGGCCTGGACAACCTGACGCATGCGCTGTTCTGGAGCCTGCTGGCGAACTGCGTGCTGTACTTCGGCGTTTCGCTCCTGGGCCGGCCCTCGGCGGGCGAAGCGAGCCAGGCGCTGAACTTCGTCGACGTGTTCGAGCGCACCGAAGGCCATGCCGCCGACAGTGCGCCGGTGTTCTGGCGCGGCACTGCGCGGCTGGCCGACCTGCGCCGGCTGGCCGTCCGCTTCCTGGGCGAGCAGGCCACGCAGAAGCTGCTGCAGGACTACGCGCGGCGCAACGGCCTGGACGGACCGCAGCAGATCGGCGCCGATGCGCGGCTGGTGCAATTCGTCGAACGCCAACTCGCGGGCGCCATCGGCAGCGCCTCGGCGCGGGCCATGGTGGCATCGGTGGTCGAGGAGGAGGCCCTGGAGCTGGACGACGTGATGAGGATCCTGGACGAGGCCTCGCGCGAGACGGCCGCGCTGCGCGCGCACTCGCAGGCGCTGGAGGAGAAATCGCTTTCGCTGGAGCATGCGAGCGCCGAGCTGAGCGAGCTCAACGAGCAGCTCAAGAGCCTCGACCGGCTGAAGGACGACTTCATGTCCTCGGTGACGCACGAGCTGCGCACGCCCTTGACTTCGATTCGCGCGCTGGCCGAGCTGATGCTCGACGACCCCGGCATGGAGCCGGCGCAGCGCCAGCACTTCCTCGGCCTGGTCGTTGCCGAGACCGAACGCCTGACGCGGCTGGTCAACCAGGTGCTCGACATGGCGAAGATCGAATCGGGCGCTGCCGAATGGCGCAGCACGGAGGTCGACCTGTGCGCGCTGGCGCGGCAGGCCGTGCAGACCACGCAGGAGCTGTTCCGCGAGCGCGGCGCCACTGTGGCGCTGCAGGTGCCCGACACGCTGCCTCTCTTGGAGGCCGACCCCGACCGGCTGACCCAGGTGCTGATCAACCTGCTGTCGAACGCGGCCAAGTTCGTGCCGCCCGGGCGCGGGCATGTCGAGTTGCGCCTGCAGGCCGACGACGGCCGCGTGGTGTGCACCGTGCGCGACAACGGTCCCGGCGTGCCGGCCGGGCAGCAGGCGCTGGTGTTCGAGAAGTTCCGCCAGGGCGGCGATGCCGCGCACCGGCCGCAGGGGACCGGCCTGGGCCTGCCGATCAGCCGCCGCATCGTCGAGCACTTCGGCGGACGGATGTGGCTCGAGCCGGCATCGGGCCCGGGTGCATGTTTCGGCTTCGAGCTGCCCCTGCGGCGCGAGGCCGCACTCGCGGAGGCCCATCCATGAGCAGCAAGGTCCTGATCGCCGACGACGAGCCCAACATCGTCATTTCGCTCGAGTTCCTGATGAAGCGCGAAGGCTACGACGTGAGCATCGCGCGCGACGGCCAGCAGGCGCTGGACAGCATCCGGCGGCTGCGGCCCGACCTGGTGCTGCTGGACGTGATGATGCCGGCGCGCTCCGGACTCGAGGTGCTGCAGGCAGTGCGCGCCGACGAGGCGCTCGCCGGGACCCGCATCCTCATGCTGACGGCCAAGGGACGCGAGACCGACATCGCGAAGGGCATGGCGCTGGGGGCCGATGCGTACATGACGAAGCCCTTCTCGACCCGTGAGCTGGCCGAGCGGGTGCGCCGGATGCTGTCGCCATGAAGGCCGACGCGGGCGAACTCGCCGCCGCGCTGGCCCCCGGCGCGTTGCTGGCGCTCGCCGGCCTCGGGGCCGGCGGCCTGCTGGCCGCGACGCTGGCGCCGGCCGAGCGCGAGGCGCTCGGCGCGATGCTGGCGCCGCGCGCCGCCCTGCTGCTGCTGGCGTGGGCGGCGCTGGCCATCGCGCTGGGCGTGCTGGGCCGCCGCGCCCATGCGGTCTGGGTCAGGCAGCCGGCCCGGCTGGCCGAGGCCGCCCAGGCCCTGCTGGCCGATGGCGATGCCGTGCGGAAGCAGCCCTTGCCTGCCGCGGCGGCATGCGCAAGCAGCGCCCGGGCGCTGGTCGATGTCGCCGAGCGGCTGGCACGCCAGCGCGACGCCCTGCGCGCCGACATCGGCGCCAAGGTCCGGGAGGCGGCACGCGGCATCGAGCAGGAGCGCAGCCGGCTCGCGGCGCTGATGTCGGAGCTGACGCAGAGCGTGATCGTGTGCAACCTCGACGGCCGCATCCTGCTCTACAACCCGCGCGCGCGGCTGCAGTTCCGGGCGCTTTCGCCGACCGGCGGCGCCGAGCTGCTCGGCCTGGGCCGCTCGATCTACGCGGTGTTCGACCGGCAGCTCGTGGCCCACGCGCTGGAGAGCGTGCAGCAGCGCCTGCAGCGCGGCGCGGCCCAGCCGTCGGCCCAGTTCGTCACCAGCTCCCGCGCCGGCCAGCTGCTGCGGGTGCAGATGGCCGCGGTGCGCGATCCCTCCGCCGCGCCGGGGGACGCCGCGCAGCTGTCGGGCTTCGTGCTGATGCTGCACAACATCACGCGCGAGTTCGAGCAGGACGCCGAGCGCGACCGCCTGCTGCACGCGCTGACCGAGGGCAGCCGCGCATCCCTCGGCAGCCTGCAGGCGGCGGTCGACATGCTGGAGCTGCCCGACCTGGACCCGTCCGCGCGCGAGCGCTTCCTGCGCGTGGTGCGCGAGGAGGTGCGCTCGATGACGGCGCGCCTCCAGTCGCTCGCGGCGAACGCCAGTGAAAGCCTGAAGACGCGCTGGCCGCTCGAGGAGATGCTCGGTGAGGACCTGGTGCAGGCCGCGCTGCGCCACATCGAGGCCCGATCGCAGGTGCGCGCCAGCGCGGCCGACGTCGACCCCGGCCTGTGGCTGCGCGTCGACAGCTATGCACTGCTGCAGGCGCTGGCCTCGCTGGCGGCGCGGCTGGCCGAGGAGTTCGGCGTGGCGCGGGTGCAGCTGCGGCTGCGGCGCGAGGGCGAGCGCGTCCACCTCGACCTGGCGTGGAACGGCACGCCGATCAGCACCGAGACGGCGACGGCGTGGGAGTCGAGCCCGATGACGGTGGGCGACGACGCCAGCCCGCTGTCGGTGCGCGACGTGGTGGAGCGCCACGGCGGCGCGTTCTGGTTCCAGCGCGAGCGCGCGCGGCAGGAGGCCTTCTTCCGCTTCCTGCTGCCGCGGGCCCAGCCGCAGGAGCAGCTGGAGGCCACCGCGGTGCTGCGCAGCGACAGCCGGCCCGAGTACTACGACTTCGACCTGTTCCGCAGCGGCGCGCAGGGGCGCGAGCTCGGCGAGCGGCGGCTGGTCGACCTGGCCTACACCGTGTTCGACACCGAGACCACCGGCCTCGACCCGGCGCAAGGCGACGAGATCCTGCAGATCGGCGCGGCGCGCATCGTCAACGGCAAAGTGCTGCGGCAGGAGTGCTTCGAGCAACTGGTCGACCCGGGCCGCAGCATCCCGGCGGCGGGCATCCCGATCCACGGCATCACCCCGGCGATGGTCGCGGGCCAGCCCGGCATCGGGCAGGTGCTGCCCGCCTTCCATGCCTTCGCCAGCGACACCGTGCTGGTGGCCCACAACGCGGCCTTCGACATGCGCTTCCTGCAGATGAAGGAGGCCGCCACCGGCGTGTGCTTCGAGCAGCCGGTGCTGGACACGCTGCTGCTGTCGGCGGTGGCCAGCCCGAAGCAGGCTTCGCACGAGCTGGAGGCCATCGCCGCGCGCTTCGGCATTCCGGTGCTCGGCCGCCACACGGCGCTGGGCGATGCGCTCCTGACCGCGGAGGTCTTCCTGCGGCTGATCCCGTTGCTCGCCGCGCAGGGCATCCACACCTTGGACCAGGCGCGCGAGGCGGCGCAGCGCACGTGGTATGCGCGCCTGAGCTATTGAGCCGCGCGGAAAGAAGGCGCGGCGGCCGATGCCGGACGCATGCCGTCGAAGCGCGCATCAACGCGCTGCAGCGGCCGCGAAGCTCACCTAGCCCGTCTTCTTCGTCCAGGCGCTGCACCAGCCGGTGCCCGCCACCTGCTTGCCGGCAAAGAGCGCGCATCCGCCCAGCGCGTCCTTGGGGCCTCCCTGGAACAACTGGCAGTTCGAACAGGTCTGCGTCGTCGCATGCTTGGGGAATTTCTTGTCGTCGACGGTGTGGGTGTCGTCCTTGTAGCCCAGGCTCTTGGCGACCGGATCTGCTTCGTCGACCTTCGGACCCGCCGCCTGTGCGGCGCGGGAACAGATGAGAGGCAGCGTGGCCATCGATGCGATCCGGAGGATGGCAGAGCGGCGTTGAACAGCAGTCATGGGTATTTCGTCCGAGTGGGGCAGCCAGCATGGTGCCTGGAGGCGGCGCGAAGTCCCTTGTTCCAGCGCAAGGAATTCGCCTGAGCACCGGCATCCATCATGCGCGGCCCGGCGCGCCTGCAGTGCTGGGGTTTCCCTTGACGCAGGGCATGGCGGCGGACCGGGGGCCGCAAAGCTTGTCGTCCGGCTCGTTATCCGGGCAGACTGGCGCCATGGACAAACACTTCCTCACGCCCCTGCTTGCGCCCAACTCGATCGCGGTGCTGGCGGGCGCCGCCGACGTGCCGGGCGGACCGACTGCGCAGGCCCAGGCATTGCGCAAGGCGCTACAGATGCAGCGCTATGACGGATCGCTGCAGTTCCTGGACGTGCGCAGCACCGGCACACTGGCCCAACTGGCGCAGACCCGCGTCGACCTCGCGATCATCGCGCTGCCGGTGGCAGAGATGGCGGCCGCGCTGGAAGTCGCGGGCCGGATCGGGTGTCGCGCGGCCCTGCTGATCTCCCACGGGCTGAAGGCCGAGTTTGCGTCGCTCCTGAAAAGCACGGCACGCCGCGTGGGCCTCCATTTGCTGGGACCCAACTCGCTGGGATTTCAGCGGCCCGGGCTCGGGCTGAATGCCAGCATCGCCGGGCCGCTCGCCAAGGCCGGTCCGCTGGCATTAGTCTCTCAATCGGGGGCGCTGACGGCCTCGATGCTGGACTGGGCGCAGAAGAATGCCGTCGGCTTCTCCAGCGTGGTGTCGCTGGGGCCGCACACGGTGGTGGACATCGCCCAGGTGCTGGATTTCCTCGCGCACGACGCCGCCACGCACAGCATCATCGTCTACCTCGAGGGCATCACGAACGCGCGGCGATTCATGAGCGCGTTGCGCACCGCGTCCAATGCCAAGCCAGTCGTGGTGCTCAAGGCCGGGCGGCGGCCGGCGGGCAACCAGGCTGCCCAGACCCACAGCGCATCGATCGTGGGCAGCGACGATGTCTTCGATGCGGCACTGCGGCGCGCCGGCGCGGTGCGGGTCCGCTCCTTCGTGGAGCTGTTCTCGGCGGCCAAGTGCCTGGCGTCGCGCTACCGGCCCGTGGGCAAGCGGCTGGCGATCGTGACCAACGGCGGCGGGCCGGGCGTGCTGGCCGCGGACTGGGTCAACGAGATCGGCCTGCATCTGGGCACGCTGTCGGCCGCGACACGCGAGCAGCTGCAGGCGCAGGTCCCTGCGCTCGCCTCGCTGACGGACCTTGTCGACCTCTCCGAAGAAGCGGAGCCGTTGCACTACAAGGCGGCGATCGAGGCGGCCAGGTCGGACCCGCAAGTCGACGGGATACTCGCCATCTTCTCGCCCAAGGTGGGCGCCGACGGCTCGGACATCGCGCGCATGCTGTCCTCTCTGCCCCAGCCCATGAGCAAGCCGCTGCTGACCTGCTGGATGGGCGACGCGACCGTCGGTGATTCGCGCGCGCTCCTTGCCGAAACGGGCATCCCCAGTTTTCGAACGCCGGAAGCGGCCGTGGGCGCCTTCGGCAACATCGCCGCCTACTACCAGAACCAGCTGCTGCTGCAACAGACGCCGCCGCCGCTGTCGGCGCTGGCCAGGCCGGACGTGGAGGCGGCCCGCCTGATGATCGAGAGCGTGCTGGCGGAGCGGCGCACGGTGCTCACCGAGATGGAATCGAAGACGCTGCTGTCGTGCTTTCACATCCCGATCACCACGACCATGCTCGCGCGCAGCGCCCACGAGGCCATGATGGTCGCGACGCAGATCGGCTTTCCGGTGGCCCTCAAGATCGACTCGCCGGACATCAGCCACAAGTCGGATGTCGAGGGCGTGGCGCTCAACATCATGAACGGCACCGGTGCCCGCGACACCTACAACGACATGATGGCGCGCGTGTCCCGCCTGGCTCCGAATGCCCGCATCAACGGCATCACCGTGCAGAAGATGGCCAAGGCGCGGCGCGGCCGCGAGATCTATGTCGGCATGGTGACGGACGATCCCTTCGGTCCGATCATCGTGTTCGGCGCGGGAGGCACGACGATCGAACTGCTGAACGACCGGGCGATGGAGCTGCCGCCGCTCAACCAGTTCCTGGCGCGGCAACTGATCGAACGCTCGCGCGTGGCCGAGACCCTGGCCGCCTGGCGCGGCGCCGGCGCCGTGGACATGGAGGCGCTGGAACGGGTCCTGCTGCGGGTCTCCGAGATGGTGTGCGAGCTGCCCGGCCTGCGCGAGATGGACATCAATCCCATCATCGTCGACGAATCGGGCGCGGTGGCGGTGGACGCGCGCATCGTCGTCGGCAGTCCCGCCGCGGGTGGGGGCGGCTACGCTGCCAGCTACCACCATCTCGCGATCCTGCCCTACCCCGCGCGCTACAGCCACGAATGGCCGCTGCGCGGCGGCGGTGTCTATACCGTGCGCCCGGTCCATCCCGACGACGCGCGGATGCTGCAGGACCTGGTGCAGCACCTCTCGCCGGAGAGCCGCTACTTCCGTTTCGTGTCGCACTTCCACGAGCTTCCGCCGGCCATGCTCTCGCGCTTCACGCTGATCGACTACGACCGCGAGATGGCATTGGTTGCGGTCGTACAGGAACGGCTGACGGGCGACGACGGCGCCGTCACCGAGAGCGAACGCATCGTCGGCGTCTCCCGCTACATCACCAATCCCGATCAATCCAGCTGCGAGTTTTCGCTGGTGATCGCCGACGACTTCAGCGGCAAGGGACTGGGAACGCGGCTGATGGAAAGCATCATCGACGTGGCACGCGACAAGGAACTCGAAGTGATCGAAGGCCTCGTGCTGGCCGGCAATGCCGACATGCTCAAGCTCATGCGCAAGCTGGGCTTTTCCGTCAAGCCGTTTCCCGAGGACCCGGACTTCAAGCTGGTGAGCTACGCGCTCTAGGCGGCCCGACGGAAGCTGCGGGCCGGGTGCGGTCAACCGCTGGACCTGCATCGGCGCCGAAGGTCCTCCGAGGTCGCAAGGCAGGCGCAGGGCCCGCTGCGGCGCGCGCTGCCGCGTTCAAGCTTGACGTGGATCAACCGGCAAGCCGGGCGCTTCGCAGATAAAGGCGAGACGCTTGTGGAAAGAACACGCTTGAAGCCAAGGATGGTCGTCCTCGTCGGTCTGGGCCTGCTGGCAGTGCCGGCCATCGCCATGATCTGGTGGCAGTGGCCGGTGCGCGTGCAGACCGCGCTGCCCATGCGCGGCCCTGCCATCGAGGCGGTGTACGCCACCGGCACCGTGGAACCGACCGTGATGGTCTCCGTGGCCCCGCGTGTCGGCGGGCGGCTGACGACGATCGCCGCGGAAGAAGGCCAGCAGGTCCGGCGCGGCCAGGTGCTCGCGCGCATCGAATCGAGCGACCTCGACCAGACCATCGAGGAGATGCGCGCGCGCGAACAGCTGGCGCGGGCCCAGCTCGAGCGCACCCGATCCCTGGTGGAACAGCGCTTCGTCGCGCAGGCCGAACTCGATCGCACGCGCACCGAGTGGCTGGCGGCCCAGGCCGCGGCCCGCCGGGCGGTGGTCCAGCGCGACTACAACCAGCTGGTGGCGCCCGCGGACGGCATCGTCCTGCGCCGCGACGGCGAGGCCGGCCAGTTCGTGCCCGCCGGCCAGGCGGTGTTCGCGCTGGCCTGCTGCGCTCCCCTGCGGGTCACGGCCGAGGTCGACGAAGAGGACATCGCCCGCGTCGCCGTCGGACAGACTGTCATGATGCGCAGCGACGCATTGCCCAACCGCCTCTATGAAGGCCGGGTGGCCGACATCACGCCCAAGGGCGATCCGGTGTCGCGCAGCTACCGCGTGCGGGTGCGCCTGATCGACGCGCCGGCCATCGATGCCGGCCCGATGCGAAGCGGCATGACCATGGATGCCAACCTGATCGTCTCGCGCCGGGAGGGCGCGCTGCTGCTGCCCAATCGCGCGTTGAAGGGCGATCGCGTGTGGCTGCTGGCGCAAGGGCGGCTGAAGCGGCGCTCGGTGGTCAAGGGCACCGTCGGCACCGATCGCACCGAGATCGTGTCGGGGATCAACGACGGGGAGACGGTGGTGCTGTCGCCGCCCGACGCGCTGCGCGAGGGACAGCGTGCCCACGGCATTCCCGCCTCGGCGGACGCGCAATCCTCGGCCGCGCTGGCGAGCCGGTGACGCCATGGCGATCGCCCTGGACATTGCGCTGGCGCACCTGACGGGCCGCAAGCGGCAGACGCTGGTATCGCTCACGGGCGTGGTGCTCGGCGTCGCCTTTTTCCTGGCCGTGTCGGGCCTGATGCGCGGGTCGGAGAACGACTTCCTCAAGCGGCTGGTCGACAGCAGTCCCCACATCACGGTCTACGACGACGTTCGCCAGGGCCGCGCACAGCCCGCCGCGCTGCAGTGGCCCGATGGCGCCGTTCACGTGCGCAACGTGCGCCCGCTGCGCGAGACACGCGGCATCCGCGGATGGCCGCAACGGCTTGCCTTCATCGAGGCACTGCCGGGCGTGCGCGCCGCGCCGGTCCTGGCCGAGGCTGCAGTGCTCACCTTCGCGGGGCGTCAACAGGGCGTCACCCTGTCCGGCGTGGTGCCGGAAAAGATGAAGCAGGTGAGCACGATCGAAGAGAAGTTGCAATCGGGCTCGCTCGAAGCCCTCGCTGCCGACCCCAACGGAATCCTGATCGGACGAGGACTGGCCGACAAGTTCAGCCTGCGCCTGGGAAGCACGCTGGTCGTGCTGGCGGCCGACGGCAGCAGCCGGCCCTTGCGGGTGGTCGGCATCTTCCGCACCGGCAACGCCACCTACGACGAAGCCCAGGCCTTCGTGCTGCTCAAGCGCGCGCAGTCGCTGCTCGGCCGGGAAAATCGCGTCAACCGCGTGATCATCCAGCTCACCGATCCTTACGCGGCGCAGCGCGTGGCGCAGGACATCGAGGCCGGCACCGGCTACAAGGCCGTGTCGTGGATCGAGGCCTCCGAGGACCTGCTGAGCCTGCTGCTGGTGCGCAACATCATCATGTACAGCGTGGTGGCGGCGATTCTGGTGGTTGCCGCCTTCGGCATCTACAACACGATCTCGACCATCGTGATGGAGAAGACGCGCGACATCGCCATCATGAAGTCGATGGGATTCCATCCTCGCGACCTGCGACGCATCTTTCTGCTGGAAGGACTGATCGTCGGGCTCATCGGCAGCGCGCTGGGCGAGTTGCTGGGCCTGGCGCTGATGCAGTTGCTCGGACAGGTTGAGATCCGTCCTCCCGGCGTCACGGAGCTCGTCAGGCTGCCGATGTCCTGGGGCGCCGAACAGCATGTGCTGGCAGCGGGGTTCGCCATGCTTTCGTGCCTGGCGGCCTCCTACCTCCCGGCGCGGCGCGCCGGCCGCGTGCGTCCCGTCGACATCCTGCGAGGGGCGGCATGAAAGGCGCCGGCGGCGCGGCGGGCCCGGTGATTCGCATCGAGCACGTGACCCGGACGCTCGACGGCGAGCTGCCGGTCACGCTGGTGAACGACGTCAGCCTCCAGATCGAACGCGGCGAGTTCGTCTGCGTGATGGGGCCCTCGGGCTCGGGCAAGTCATCGCTGCTCTACCTGCTCGGGCTGCTCGACGTTCCCACGCAGGGCCGCATCTGGATCGACGGACAGGACACCAGCGGCTTCGACGAAGACCGGCTCGCCGATTTCCGATTGGCCCGGCTGGGCTACGTGTTCCAGTTCCACTTCCTGCTGCAGGAGTTCAGCGCGCTCGACAACGTTTGCCTCCCGATCCGAAAGCTCGGCCGCCTCGCCGACGAGGCTGCCCGGGCGCGCGCTGGCGAGCTCCTGGATCAGTTCGGCCTGAAGGGGCATCACCAAAAAAGGCCCAGCCAGCTCTCCGGCGGACAGCGCCAACGGGTCGCCATCGCCCGTGCGCTGGCGAACGACCCGCTGGTGATCCTCGCCGACGAGCCGACGGGCAATCTGGATTCGGCCGCCAGCGCCAACGTGCGCGACATCCTTCGAGATCTCACGCGCCAGCTGGACAAGAGCGTGGTCGCCGTCACGCACGACGCCGACTTCGCATCGGCCGCGGATCGGCGCATCGGGATCGTCGACGGCCGCATCGACATGGCATGGCGGCCGGAGCCCGCCGCCCTTTGATCCAACGCAAGGTGCCGGCTCCCCGCGCTGCCTACAGTGAGCCGATCGGCATCGCGCATTCGGCGCCGAACGGGATGCCCATTCACCTCACTCCATCTGCCAAGGAACGCCCATGAAACCCGATGCCATGCTGAGAACCGATATCGTCGCCGAGCTGAACTTCGACCCGGCCATCACCGCCACGGATGTCGGCGTGATCGTCAAGGACGGCGTGGTCACCCTGACCGGCCATCCGCGCAGTCATGCCGAGAAGCATGCCATCGAGCGCGCCGTGCAGCGCGTCAAGGGCGTCAAGGCGCTGGCGATCGAGATGCAGGTGAAGCTTCCCTCCGGGCACGAGCGCAGCGACGCCGACGTCGCCATGGCGGCCGAACGAGCCCTCGAGTGGAACGTGCTCGTCCCCGACGACAAGATCCACCCGATGGTCGAGAAAGGCTGGGTCACGCTCAACGGCGAGGTCGAATGGGAGTACCAGCGCAGGGCAGCGGAAGTTGCCGTGCGCAGCCTGCTCGGCGTGATCGGCGTCACGAACCGCGTCGTCGTGAAGCCGAAGTTCACGCCCGCCGATGTCGAAGAAAGAATTCGGCAAGCGCTCGATCGGCAGGCCGACCGTGAGAGCCGCCATATCCAGGTTGCGGTCAACGGCGGCAACGTGACGCTGAGCGGCAAGGTGCATTCGTGGGCCGAACGCAAGGCCGCCCAAGGCGCAGCCTGGTCCGCTCCCGGGGTTGCCAACGTGGTGAACAACCTGCTCGTGGAGGGCTGACGTGCCGGCGAGCGACGGCCAGTCCCGCTCCTCTCCACCGGACGCCGCTTGGAGGCGATGCCGATGTGGCCGAGAATGCGCTATTCGCCGTCACACGATGGCGATCCAACAGGATGTCGCTTTTCGCAACTGAGGAGATCGGTATGTTCGAACGCATTCTTGTCGCCACCGATGGTTCGGCCCTTTCGGAACAGGCTGTCTCCAAGGCGATCGATCTGAGCCTGCTGAGCGGTGCCGAACTGCATGTGCTCACCGTGGCTCACCTGGAGCCGCACAGCTACTTCGAGGGCTCGACCGTGTTCAGCCAGCGGCAGATCGACGACGCCCATCACCGGTCGGTCGCAGCCGCGCAGGGCCTGGTAGACGCGGTCAAGGCCAATGCGCTCGCGAAAGGCGTCCGCAGTGTGCAGGCCGCGGTCGCGAAATCCAACCAGATCGCCGAGTCCATCATCGAGCATGCGAAGGTCCACCACTGCGACCTGATCGTCATGGCTTCGCATGGGCGGCGAAGTCTCACGCGCATGCTGATGGGGAGCGAGACCCTGCACGTGCTGACGTACTCGCACACGCCGGTGCTGGTGCTGCGTTAGGCGCTGTTCGGGCGCCGCCACGTTCAGGCCCCCGGGCGCGCGCCGAGCTTTCGCATGATGGTCTCCATCAAGCACCACTTCGTCACTGCACTCTGCAGCAGGTTCACACCGACGAACGCGGTGAAAGCCAGCCACCATGAACTGACGAAGATCGGGCTGCCGGGGACACCCAGCGCCAGGGACAAGAGGATGAACGAGCCCGCGACGAGGCGCACGAGTTGCCAGGAAGTCATGAGGAAGCTCCTTGAGGTGGCACGATGAAAGAAGCCGGGGCTGGTGCCGCAGACCCCGTGATCGCACCCAGGCGGTTGCGATAGGCGACGAAATAGAGGACCGGGATCACGACCAGCGTCAGGACCGTCGAAACGAAGATGCCGAAGATCAGCGAGATCGCCAGCCCGTTGAAGATCGGGTCGTCCAGGATGAAGAAGGCGCCGAGCATCGCCGACAGGCCGGTCAGCATGATCGGCTGGGCACGGGTGATGGCCGAGTGCACGATGGCATCCTCGAACGGCATCCCCCCGCGGACCTGCAGGTTGATGAAATCGACCAGCAGGATCGAGTTGCGCACGATGATCCCGGCCAGCGCGATCATTCCGATCATGCTGGTCGCCGTGTATTGCGCGCCCAGCACGGCATGGCCCGGCATCACGCCGACGATCGTCAGCGGAATCGGCGCCATGATGATCAGCGGCGTCAGGTAGGAGCCGAACTGCGCCACGACCAGCAGGTAGATCAGCACCAGGCCGACGGCATAGGCCGCGCCCATGTCGCGGAAGGTCTCGTAGGTGATCTGCCACTCGCCGTCCCACTTGAGCGCGTAGTCGCGGTAGGGGTCCTCGGGCGGGTGGATGAAGTGCTCGACCAGGGTTCCCCCGCCCGGCGTCGAGATCCTGGCCAGCTCGCTGCGCATCGAGAACATGCCGTACAGCGGACTGTCGAGCTTGCCGGCCATGTCGGCGACGACGTAGTTCACGGGCAGCAGGTCCTTGTGATGAATCGGCTGCTCGCGCACCGTGTCGGTCACCTTGACCAGTTCGCGAATGGGCACCAGGTGGCCCGCGGCGCTGCGCACCGTGAGTTGCAGCAGCGCGTTCAGATCCCCATGGCGTTCGGCCGGCAACTGCAGGGTCGCGGCGGCGGGGTACTTGCTCTGGTCGTGCAGATAAGCGGTGGCCTCGCCCGCGAGGCCCGCCCTCAGCGTGGTCACGATGACCTGCTGCGGCACGCCCAGCATGGCGGCCTTCTGCCGGTCGACCAGCAGCAGGGTCTTCGGCGCTCTCGCGATGCTGCTGTCGTCGACGTCGACCACGCCCGGGGTCTTCTCGAAGACGGCGCGCACCGCCTTGGCGACCTGTTGCCGCCCTTCGAGTTCGGGCCCGTAGATCTCGGCCACGATCGGTGACAGCACCGGCGGGCCCGGCGGCACTTCCACGACCTTGATGTTGGCACCGAAGCGCTCGCCGATCTTCTGAAGGGCGGGCCGCACGCGGGTGGCGATCGCATGGCTCTGCGCCTTGCGCCGGTGCTTGTCGACGAGATTGACCTGGAGGTCGCCCACTTCGCCGCCGGCGCGCAGGTAGTACTGGCGCACCAGTCCGTTGAAATTGATCGGTGCGCTCGTGCCCGCATAGGCCTGGTAGTCGGTGACCTCGGGCACGGTGGCCAGGTAGGCCCCCAGCGCCTGCAGCACCGCCGCGGTCTGTTCGACGGGGGTTCCCGCCGGCATGTCGACGACGACCTGGAACTCCGACTTGTTGTCGAAGGGCAGCATCTTCAGCAGGACCAGGCCGGTCGCGGGCAACGCGAGGGAAAGTGCGATCAGGAGGCCGATGCCGGCGCCGAGCAGGCGGCGATTGCGTGAGCCGCGCTGTGGGTCGAGCAGCGGACGGAACAGCCGTTCGAACAGCGGCGCAAGCCGGCCGGCCAGGCCGTGTGCCGTCTCGCGGCCGCCGGTGTCGGGCGCGTGGGTCGGCGCTGCCTTCAACCAGAGGCGTGCCAGCCAGGGCGTGACGGCGAAGGCGATCGCGAGCGACAGCAGCATGCCCATGCTCGCGTTGATGGGGATGGGGCTCATGTAAGGGCCCATCAAGCCGGAGACGAAGGCCATCGGCAGCAGCGCGGCGATCACCGTCAATGTGGCAAGGATGGTCGGTCCGCCCACCTCGTCGACCGCGCCCGGGATGATCTGCGCCAAGGTGCGCTCGGGCTGCAGCTGCTGGTGGCGGTGAATGTTCTCGACCACGACGATCGCGTCGTCGACCAGGATGCCAATGGAGAAGATCAGCGCGAACAGCGAGACCCGGTTCAACGTGAAGCCCCAGGCCCAGGAGGCGAAAAGCGTGACCGTCAGTGTCAGGATCACGGCAGCGCCGACGATCGCCGCTTCCCGCCGTCCCAGCGCGAGGAACACCAGCGCCACCACCGAAGCGGTGGCAAACAGCAGCTTCTGGATCAGCTTCTGCGCCTTGTCGTTGGCCGTGGCGCCGTAGTTGCGGGTTTCGGCAAGCTGCACGTCGGCGGGGATCACGGTGTTGCGAAGCACATCGACGCGGCGCATGACGGCGTTCGCGACATCGATGGCGTTTTCGCCAGGCTTCTTGGTGACCGCGACGGTGACCGCCGGATACTCGGCGGGGCCGGCGCCGTCCCTGGCAGCCTCGCCGTACCAGACATAGCGGCTGGGTGGCAACGGACCATCGCGCACCACCGCCACCTCGCGCAGGAACACCGGCTTGCCGCCGTGCACACCGACCACCAGCTCGCCGACCTCGCTCGCCTGCCGCAGAAATGGCCCGGATTCGATGGCCACGGCCTGGTTCCCCGAGATCAGTTCTCCGACCGGCAGCCCCAGGCTGGCGGATTGCAGCGCCGTTCGCAGGTCGGACACGGTGACGCCCGCGCCGGCCAGCCGTGCGGGGTCGAGTTCGACCAGGACGGCGCGGCCCGCGCCAGCGATGGTGCTGACCTCGCGGGTGCCCGCCACGCGCTTCAGGTCCGCCTCGATGCTGTGCGCCACGCGCTCCAGATCGTAGGGGCCGACCGCGGCGTTCTTGCTGAAAAGCGTCAACGTCACGATCGGGACATCGTCGATGCCCTTGGGCTTGACGATCGGTTCGAGCACGCCCAGGCCCTTGGGCAGCCAGTCCGCATTCGCGTTGACCGTGTCGTACAAGCGCACCAGCGCTTCGGTGCGCGGCACGCCGACCTTGAACTGCACGGTGATCACCGCCATGCCCGGGCGCGACACGGACATCACATGCTCGACGCCCGCCATCTGTGCCAGCACCTGCTCGGCCGGCCCGGCCACCATCTGCTCCACGTCCCGCACGCCGGCGCCCGGAAAGGGGATGAGCACGTTGGCCATCGTGACGTTGATCTGCGGCTCTTCCTCGCGCGGCGTCACCAGCACGGCGAACGCGCCGAGCAGCAGTGCCATCAGCGCAAGCAATGGCGTGATCTGCGCGCTTTGGAAGAACGCCGCAATCCGGCCCGAAATGCCCGGCGGCGAGGAGCGGCCTTGCGTTGTCATGGTGTGGTCTGGCGAATGCGAGCGGCGGCCTGGGGGTCTGTGGCGACGCGTTCGCCGGGCATCAGGCCCGACAGGACTTCGACCTGGTCGCCGTCGATCCGGCCGGTGCGTACCTGCCGAAGCAAGGGACGTCCTTCCGCATCGAGCACATAGAGCCCCGTCAGCTCGGCACGCCGAACGATGGCCGACAACGGGACCGACAGACTCGGCGCGATGCCGGCCCCTCCCCCGGCCAGAGGCAGCCACAGTCGCGCGAACATGCCCGGCGTGACACCGTCCATGGCGGCGGGAAGATCGACCCGCAGCTGGACCGTGTGCGTGGCCGCATCGACCGTCGGCAGCAGCTGCATGCGTGCGGGAGCGACCCATTGGCGCGGCGGCGCCAGGCCGGGCAGTTCGGCGCGCGGCAGTTGTCCTGGCAAAACCTGCGCCGCGACGGTCTGCGGAATCGCCGCGGTGATTCGAAGGGCGGACGGGTCGTAGAGGGTCAGCAGGGGTCGTCCCGGCATCGCCATGTCGCCCAATGAGACCGGCACCTCCGCGATCACCCCGGCATACGGTGCGCGAATCACGTGGAGGCCGCTCTGCGTCCATGCCGCGCCGGCTTGGGCGCCTTGCGCTGCGACCTGCGCGCGGGTCGCCTTGAACTCGGATTCGGCGCGCTCCAGGGCGGCCTGGCTGATGTAGTTCTTCTGGAACAGTTGCTTCTGCCGCTCGTATTCCTTCGTTGCGACCTCCAGCGCCGCACGTGCCGCCTGGACCTGCGCATCGCTTGCGGCAGCGGTCTGCTCGGCCGCCCGCGCATCGATCTGCAGCAGCACCTGACCGGCCTTGACGGCGTCGCCGGCCTTGGCGTCGAGCCGGGTCACCGCGCCGGACACCTGCGCGGCAATGACCGTCTGGCGGACCGCTTCGACGACGCCGTCGAAGCCCGACGAGGCGGTGGCGGCCGGCTGGGCCGTCACCGAGGCCAATGCGTCGGCGCCGGCCCAGCCCGGCGCCGCGAGCATGAGCGCGGCGGCGAAGATGAACGAGCGGATCTTGAGCATATGGCGCCGGGACTGGAGGGTTGTCGTCAGTTCATGTAGTATTTGCGCATATAGTTAAATAGTCAAGTAGCCATGTTGATGATTGCACCAGAATCAGTATGGTTGCGGAGTCCTGAGGCATGATTGCGGTAGATCAACATCTGGCGTGTCCGAGCATGGAAGGACTTTCCGACGAGGCGCTGGTGCAGGTCGCCGCCTATTTCCAGGCGCTGGCCGAGCCGACGCGACTGCAGATCCTCAACCTGCTTCGCCAGCAGGAGCGCAACGTGGGCGAGCTGGCGCAGCTGTGCGGCTACAGCTCCGCCAACATCTCGCGGCATCTCGCCCTGCTGACGCAGCACGGCCTGGTGTCGCGCGAGACCCGGGGGAACAGCGCCTACTACCGCATCGCCGATCCCGCGGTCTACGAACTGTGCGATCTGGTGTGCGGCAACATTGCGCGGCAGTTCGAGCGAACGGCTGCGAACCGGGCCGCCTTCGCCGCGCCTGCCGTGCGGCGTAGGAGCCGTGCCCGCCGCTGAACCCGCGGTCAGGGTGCGCGGCCGAACACGAACGCAGCACATCGGGCCGCCTTGATCGAGCGCAAGGCCGGGTTCGCGGGGCTGGGGCACAGTCGGCTGCATCTGGTGGCCATGCCCTTGCCGGGCCACGGTGTACGCCTCGAATCGTTCGAAGGCCATCGCCAGCAGGCCGGAACACGAGGCTGTCGAGATGGAAGCAAGAATCCTGGAGTCCGGACACAACAACCGCCATTCCATCGGCTTCCTGAGGCAGCCGACCCGGCATCTGTTCTTCACCGGCAAGGGCGGCGTCGGAAAGACATCGCTGTCGACCGCCGCAGCCCTGAGCCTGGCCGACGCCGGGAAGAAGGTTCTGCTGGTGAGCACCGACGCGGCGTCCAACCTGGATGAAATGCTCGGGATCGAACTCCGCAACACCCCCACGCCCGTGCCCGGCGTGCCCGGTCTGTCGGTCCTGAACATCGACCCCGACAACGCGGCCGAGGCCTATCGCAAGCGAGTCCTGGCGCAGATGGACATCGGGGCCAGCGAGTCCGAACGCTCGACAGTGCGCGAACAACTCTCGGGGGCCTGCACCACCGAGATCGCCTCCTTCGACGAATTCGCATCCTTGTTGTCGGACGATGCAGGAGGTGCGTTTCAAGGCCGCGCTCGACGCCTTGAGCGATCCGGGCCGGACCACCGTCATCCTCGTGACGCGGCCTGACAAGAGTGCGATGGACGAGGCGGCTCGCACGTCCCAGGAGTTGAATGCGCTGGGCTTGAACAATCAGCGCCTGGCGATCAATGGCGTGTTCCACGCCACTGACCGCACGGACGCGGTGGCGCGTGCCATCGAGGCCTTGGGGCAAGAGGCACTCGCTGAAATGCCGCCGTCGCTGCGCGGCTTGCCGCAGGACCAGGTGCCCCTGCGGGCATTCGACATGGTCGGATTGCCCGCCCTGCGTGCGCTGCTGTCCGCGGAGGCCGGCGCGTCCCGGCCTGCCCTGGCCGCGGCGACCAAGCCCCTCGTGCGTCTCGAGGGCCTGGACGCGCTCGCCGACGAACTGGCTGCAGCAGGACGCGGCCTGATCATGGTGATGGGCAAAGGCGGCGTCGGCAAAACGACGGTGGCTGATTCGGCGCGGCAAGACAGTGCACCTGAGCACCACCGACCCGGCGGCGCACCTTGCGCGCACGCTGGACGGCGAAATGCCGGGGTTGCGCGTGGACCGGATCGATCCGAAAGTCGAGACACAGCGCTACGTCGACAAGGTGATGGCGGCCAAGTCGCCGGCGCTCGACGCCCAGGAGCAAGCCTTGTTGCTCGAAGACCTGCGATCGCCATGCACCGAGGAAGTCGCGGTGTTTCACGCCTTCTCACATCTCGTCAGCGAGGGGCGCAGCGCCTTCGTGGTGCTCGATACGGCGCCCACAGGACATTCACTGCTGTTGATGGACGCCACGGGGGCTTACCACCGGCAGATGATGCGCCAGTTCCAAGGGCATGGCAGCGCTCGGGTCGTCACGCCGTTGATGAGGCTGCAGGATGCTGCGTACACCAAGGTCATCCTGGTCACGTTGCCGGAAGCGACACCGGTGTCGCAGGCCGCTGCGCTGCAAGAGGACCTTCGTCGCGCCAACATCGAGCCCTTCGCGTGGGTGCTCACAAGAGCATCCTGACCGCCGGCACTCGCGATCCTCTGCTGGCGGCGCGCCTTGCCGGCGAGCGCAAGCAGATCGAACGCATGACCGGCGGCTTGGCCAGACGCATCTTTGCACTCCCGTGGCGGACGCCACCGCCGGTCGGCTTCACCGAATTGTCCAGGCTGGTCGACAAGGCACCACGCATCGCGGCAACGCAAAGCTGATCCAACCAGAAACAGCGTGTGCAGCGCGGTGATCGATGGCTTGCGAGCTGTGGCCGACCTCCGCCAGGGTGACCTGACACCGTCCGTTGACACTCTGTTGCCCGTCGATGCGCTTCGTTGGCGATTCCGTCGAGCGGCTCGCCTAGATTCAAGTCATGGCATCGCCCGCCTGTTCAGGAGACCAAGATGAACGCCTCGCATGTTTCCCACGCCTACGAACTCCGTTTCAACGCTCTCTTCGAGGACCGGCGATCGTTCTCGTTTCCTTGCGACGCAACGGGGAATGTCGACATGGATTCGATGGGCGAGCGCGCCCTCAACAACTACCTCTATGCCCGCGCGATGATGGGGCTCGAAGTGTCGTGGCCGGACGTGCGTCCCAGCACTGCGCACTGAACGCAAGCGCTGCGATCGCTGGCGCCGGGCGTCACCGGCCGACGCAGGGCGCGCCTGCGTTGCCGGGGATCGTTCAGTGCACGCGGCGAAGCATGGCCTGTGGCTGATCAGGCTCAATGCGACATCAGCACCGGCAAAGTCATGGATTGAAGGGTCGATCGCGTGGCCCCGCCCAGCACCCATTCACGCGCGCGGCTGTGGCCGTAGCAGCCCATCACCAGCAGGTCCGCGCTCACGTCGGCTGCCATCGAAAGAAGTCTCTCGCCGGCTTCGCCCTCTTCCGGCCCACCATGCCTTGCGGCGGCTTTCACCCCTTGCGCCTTCAGATAGGTCTGCAGGCTGCGCAAGGAAGCCTCGGCGTTCTCTCCGTACGAGACGGCATGGACTGAATCCGCGCGCACGAGCCAGGGCAGTGCTGCCGACACCGCGCGCGCGGCCTCGCGCGTCTCCTTCCAGGCGATCAGGACGTTGCGGCCGATTGCGGCGACCGGTCCCGCATAGGGCACGACCAGGGCCGGCCGGCCGGACTCGACAAGAACGCTCGGGACGAAATCCGCCGGCAACTCTCCCGCGGAGGGATCGTCCGGGTCGCGCTGCCCCAGGATGAGCAGGTCGGCATACAGGGCACGGCGGGCGAAGCCCCAGGGCGCATCGCTCATCGGCTCGACCCACTGCAGGCGGGGCGATTCGCCGCCGGCGGCCTTGAAGGTCGCATACGCCTTGTCGCGGCAGTCCTTGTCCAGCGATGCCATGATCGCCACGGCCTCGGCCGCGGCTTCCATCGCATACGGATACCGCATCAGGGCCGTCATGGTGCAGGGTTGCGCAATGACATCGGCCTCGAACGCGTCGGCGACCTGGCGCGCGACCCTGACGCGTTCCGCGGCCCTCCCGGAACTGTCGAGGTGAAGCAGGATGGTCTTGGGTGTCTGCATGAGGGCTCCTAAATTGCTTGTGAGAGAGGCACCGACGCCGACGCCCGGCGCACGTGCAGCAGCGTTCGCCGCATCGGCGCCCACGTCTCGGCGCATCGCCGTACTTCCGGCCTCACTCGATCTTCACGGTTCGGGCGGCGCTGCCTTCGCGCTTGGGCAGCGTGAGCCGCAGGACGCCGTCCTCCAGCTTGGCGGCTGCGGTCTTCTCGTCGACGTCGCTCCCCAGCGTGAAGCCGCGCGACACACTGCCGTGATAGGTCTCCTTGGTCAGCGTGCGCCCGTGTTTTTCTTCCTGCTCCTTCTTGATGTCGGCGGCGATGGAAACGTAGTTGCCGTCGATCGAGACGCGGATGTCTTCCTTCTTCGCACCGGGGATCTCGGCGCTGACCAGGTACTCCTTCTCGTTCTCGCTGATGTCGACGCGAATGTCGGCGGGCACGCTGATCTCGTCGAACATCTGGAGCGGGCGGGCCCAGCGGCGCATCATTTCGGGAAACAGGTTGTCGATTCGTTCGAGGCGGGTCAAGGCATTCATGTGAAATTCTCCAGAGAGGGTTGAGCATTTCATCGAGGCCTGGACCAGAAACGCAAAGGCATCGACAACTCCACTCTAGACAGCTGCTTCGGCGCACGCCTTGCGCTTCGTCAAGTCCACGATGGATCGCTGCCGAATCGCTCGCCCGTGCCGTTCCCTAGCCTGCCGCGTGACCGGTTTGCCTCGGCCGGCTATCTCCAGAATCTCTCCCGGGAGCAGCACCGCCCGCTTGGCAATTGCGGCGCAACGCTGCTTGATGCTCGTCCGGCGGCGAAGAGCGCGCGGCGCGAGCCAAGGGCCGGCGACGAGCACGGGCACTTGCGGCGCTCAGTCACGCGATCCCGGACGAGTTCGGCGGTCGACCTCATCGTTGCGACCGGGGACGGCCGGCGGCGAGTACGCCTGCGCGCTCCTCCCCATTCGCTCACTCCTGTGTTCCGCCGCGTCGTTGCGGCGGAGACCCGTCCCACGGCGAAACAAGGATGTTTCACGACATTTTGAAGCATCCGATATTTTGCTTTGCTGACAGCAAGTTAGCGTCGATTATTGGTGTTGATTGGTGCCGGATGTTTCACGGAATGCAGCTGCGCTTTGGAAATCCTATGTGTTGCGAGCGCTTCGGAAGATAATTCGGTTACGCAGTAACCAATTATGAAAGTCAACACCGTTCCTGGGCCCCCAGAAGACCCGTCCAGAGACTCCACGAGGCCGCCCTCCCCGCCTGCCGTGGCCTCGGAAGAGTTGGGGTGGCCGCCGATCTGTACTCTGGCCGAACTCGCCCGTATCCTGACGCTGGTGCATGGTGTCAGGGCGCCGACGGAGTCCTCACTCAAAAAGTGGAGTGCGGCCGGCGCATTCCGATCATGCGTCGTGACAGAGCACGAACTGCCAGCGCCTGAAGCGCCCTCCTCGCTGGTCGGCCAGGCGTTGCAGCGGCCGTCCCGTGCAGGTCGGCGGGGATTGCGGCTGCGCACCAGCCTAGCCATCGCCAAGGTTTACGAACGCTGGCCCTTCCTGGCCGATTCCGATCCTCAAGCGATGGTAGAGCTGGTGGTCGCTCGAACCGCCGATCACCTGCGCTCAGCGATCATCCAGGCGGCGCCGTTATCCACCGCGTGGCCTTCAGCCCCCGCCGTGGCTGCGACATCTCGAGCCGACGAGAGTGCCGCGGTACTGCAAGGCATGGAGCGTCAGATCGCGCTGCTGAGTCAGGAAATGGCGGCGGTGAAGCGGGAGATGGCCCAGTTTTCAGCGCTGCGCAACAACCTCATCACCAAGCTCGACGAGGCGGTCGCGCGTGTGAAGGACGCGCTCGGGGGCACGCCCAGCGGCGGTGTCGATCCGCTCGTCGAGGCTCGCCGGGACCGCGACATGGGCATCATGAAATCGACCTTGTCTGAGATTCAAGCAGCCCTCCAGCGGATTGAAAACGTTGCAAGCCGGTAGGACGCCTTGACAGGCCAATTCGTTGTCCAGGGCGTGGCCTGATCTACCCCTGGGGCGGGGGTGGTTTGAAACCACCCCTCAGTTAGCCAGAAGAAAGGCTCATACCAACCGCCGCCCTTGGTCGGCAATGCCCTTCCAGAAAAAAGGGGGTAGTTTGAAACTACCCCCCCCCTCATTTGAGCGAATCCAGTGTCTTAAAGCGCGTCGACAAAGGCCTGCATCACTTTCAGCAACGCCCGCTGCTGCTCGCCCGACAGCTTGACCGACAGTCTCATCGAAGGACGCCCGAGCGCGTCGAACTTCAAGGCGCCGACCTTCTGATTCGCCAGCCTCAGCGCGTGGCTCGCCAGCGGGAGCGCGTCCCCCACGACGGCTGGCGACGCCGGTGGGGCCACCAGGCGGGCGAACACGCTTTTCGCGGAATGAACTGCCTTCTCTGCGGCGAGCGCCTCGGCCCGCGCAACCAATCCGACCTCATCCTCCTGGAAAGCTTTTCCCAGCTCGGTGGCCCAGGCAAGCTGAATGGACTGCGGCGTCGGGAATGCGGCAATCACAGCTTCGGGCAGCCGCGCCAACGCCAAGGCTTTGCCCAGGTTGCTCACGTCCACGCCCAGTGACGCGGCCATCTGGCGATTGGACGGATACACGCCCTTCTCGAGGGCGCGGAGGTAGGTCATCCCCTGCTCCCAGGGAGAAGGATCGGCGCGCCCCCGGTTCTCGCGATCCATCTCTTCCACCAGCGCGCGGTCATCCAGGTTCTCGACCACGGCCCAAACCGGGATGCCGAGCTGGCGGCAAGCCTCGTATCGCCGATGGCCAAACACCAGTTCATATTTCGGACCGTCTCCCGGCTTCGCGATCGTCCGCACCTTGATTGGCTGCGAGTTGCGACCCGCTTCCTGGATCTCGCGCTTGAAGTCCTCGAAGAGCTTCCCCTGGAAGGCCGAGGCATGCCGGTTGGCGAACTCGCTGCGAGCGATATCGCCGGTGTCGATCAGACGCGCAGGCAAGGCGCCGTCCCAGCCGCGCAGTTCCTCGCTGACTTCCCTCAAGCGCCCTTCAAGCTCCCCGGCCTGGGCAGCGCGGCTCCGCAACTCGTCATTTTCACGCAGCAGTTCGGAACGCTGATCGTTGGCAAAAGCCATCATCGCCCCGGGCGCGGTCTTCGGCTTCGGCGCCTCGGGCAAGGTCTGCGCCGCCGGCATGATGCTCGCGAAGTCGATCTTCGAGGCTTTGTCTTTCAAACCCATGTCAGACCGCCGTTTCCAGAATTTGCCGCTCGGCGACCTGGCGCGCCCACACCGCCTCGATCTGCTGCTCGATCAGCTCGCACATCCGGTCGTACGCCACGCGCGCACGCGAGAAGGTCTTGGAGTTCACCGAGCCCCGCGGCAGGTCGTAGACCGTGCCAAACTCCGCACTCGCCGTCGCCGCCACGGCCGTCTTGGGAATCTCGATGGGCAGTACCTTGTCGCCATAGCCTTCCAGAACCCACTGGCGAACTACCGAACTGGCGGTGTCCGATGCCTCGACGCGTGACAGCAGAACGTCGATGAACTCGAAGCTCTTGTCCTTGCCGCGGCTGCGAACCAGCTGGTTGCACAGGTCGGAGAACAAGTCCCAGAACTGCGCCGAGCTGGCGAAGTCCAGCGCAGATGGGGGCAACGGCATGATGACTCCGTCGGCAGCCATCAACGCATTGATCGTCACGTAGCTCAAGGACGGTGGGGTGTCGACGACGATGACGTCGTAGTCCTCACGTGGCAAATCGAGCCCCCGGTCCAGCACGCGCCAGAATTCGAAGCCGGGGTCGCGAGCCTGGCGGGCCGGCAAATGGAACTCGGCGCCGTAGAGCAGGGGGGCTGCGCACACCAGATCGATGGATGGCCAATACGTAGGGCGTATCGCGTACTTCAGGTTCTCCTGCTCACCCGTAAAAAGCGACATCGCGGTGTGCTCGGTCTCGACCTCCGCGTCCGGCAACACGCCGAAGAGCGTCGTGGCAGAGCCCTGAGGATCCAGGTCCACGAGCAAGACCCGATGGCCGCGCATGGACAGTCCCTGGGCCAGCGTGACGGCCGAGGTGGTCTTGGCGACCCCGCCCTTGAAGTTGGCGACCGTGATCGTGATGCCCGCGGCACCACTCGGACGCAAATGCTCGGCGCGCAATTCCCGTGCCCACTGCTGGGCCTGGGCCATCGTCCATTCCCGGCTGTTGCCATGGATCTCGCCCGCGGGAAGGTCTCCCCGCGTCAGGCGATAGGCGATCTTGGACTTGTCCACGCCACACAGATCCGCCATCTGCACCGCCTTCAAGGTCGGCGCGGTCTTCACTGCTGTAGGCGCCAGCATGGCAGACCGGATTCGGTCCATCATGCCGGCGATCTTGTGGGCTTGCTGCTCGATGTCTTCCAGGTTCTGTCGACGTATGGTTTGTTTGATGTCCACGAAATCTGCCTTGAAAGTTTGAGAGTCGTGCGATTATGCCTATCACCCTCAAAAAAACGAAGAATCAGCGGTTGATCAAGCGCGGAAAGCGACGCTGGGCCCGATTTCTGGTGTTTTTGCTCAAACGTCTCCCGAGATTAAGGAAGAACTTCAATACCTTCAGAAGATTAAGTGCCCTGAAGTGTGAAATTTCTTCAATAAAATCAAGGAGTTATGTGGGTTTCAGGGCTCCAGCTGTCCAGCTTTTAATCGCTTGCGTCCAGCGCTTGATCGGACCTGTCCGGGCTTCCATCGACTCCTGTCCAGCCTTCGCTCGGAGCCTGCGGGGGCTTATCCACACCCGGGCGCAAGGCGCATTCTTGCGATCCAAGGGGCTTTGTCCAGCTTTTAATCGCCTCCAGAGCTGCCGCCGGGGAGGCGGGCGGCGGGCTGAAGGGTCTCAATGTCCGGCTTTTGATCGCCCTCGGCTGGCGGCCGGACGCCGCGTTGCGCCCAAGTGTCCGGGTTTTAATCGGTCGCCACGCGCCCCAGGGTGGCGAAATGTCCAGGTCTTGATCGGATGGACGCGGCTGGGGAGGTCCTCTTGTGTCCAAAACGCGTTGGACATACCATCAAGCGCAAATGAGCTGGAGCACCGAAGCCACACCCGACAAGCCAAGCGCAAGCCACGCCGCCGACGACGTGCTGGAGCTCCGCAAGCCGCACGAGATGATCGTGATGATGCCCCGTTCGGCCCGCGTGACTTTGACCGGCCGCCGCATCTACAGCGCCTTGCTGCAAATCGCGCAAACCCGGCTCGTCGCGCTGCCCGGCATGCCTGCCGCCGACTTCATGTTCGAGGCACCGTTGGCAGCCATTCTCAGGACCACGGGCTCGAGCGGCAGCGAGCGCACGGCAGCCAAGAAGTACCTGATCGAGATGCGGAGCCTGGAGGTCGACTGGGAATCGACAGCGCCCGGCGATGGCGTCAAATGGCGCGGCTTCTCGATGCTGTCGGAGGTGGCCCTCGAACTGCGCCGCGGCGAGAACTGGGTGAGCTGGTCCTACCCTCCAACCATCATGGCCGCCTTGCGCGAGCCGCAGCGCTGGGCACGTATCGACCTCGACGTGCTGGCCAAGCTGGGTTCCTACACGGCGGTCGCGCTCTACGAGATCTGCGCGCGCTACCGGGAGAATCCCAGCGGCGTCACGAGCCGCAAGCCGGTGGCCTGGTGGGTCGACGCCTTGAGCAACGGGCCCGGCCCCGAGCGGCGCGAGTGGCGCAAATTCAAGAACGAGCGCGTGAAGGACGCAGTGGCAGAGATCAATGCCGAGACCGACCTCGATATCGATCTCATCGAGCACAAGCAGGGCAGGGTGATCACGGAGGTTCAGTTCGCGGTGCGCAAGAAGCGACAGGCCGCGATGGCGCGGCCCGCTTCGAGCGAACCCGTGGATGCCACCCTGGTGCTGCGGGCCGAAACGCTCGGTATTCGTGAAATCAAGCTGGAAGGACTGATCAAGGAGTTCGGCGACGAGCGCGTCCGCAGCCAGGTCGACGTGCTCGAGCGCAGGGCCGCCAACAAGACCCTCCGCACGATCGACAACGCCTTCTCCTATCTGCGGTCGCTGCTGCGCAATGAGGCGCCTTTGCCCGAGACCCGATCGGAGCCGACCGGGGCGCCCACCCCCGCGCCCGAGGTGCCACCCGCCACGCCAAGCCTCCGGGTTGCGAGTCCGGCCGCAAGCACGGAGGGCTCCAGCTATCTGCGAGAACAGATTCAGGCCATGAAGCAGGAGGTCGCCGCTCTGAATCCAGTGCAGTTGAAGCGCTGGGTCGATCAGGCCCTGCAGGACCTGGCCAGGAAGGGGGCGCTGAACGCGGTCATCAGCCGGCGCGCCGCGCAGGGCGATGTGCTCCATGGGCTGCTGGGTTCCGCCGTCGTGTACGCCTATGCCGATGCCACCTACGGACCGGACTGGAAGGTCGATCGCCAGCTGTTCGACTCACCCTGAGTTCTCACTTCCAGCGTCGACGCGCTGTTCCCAAAAAGCAATCGCTCACTTGCTCGGCGAGAAGCGAGATCGGAATAGCGCCACACTTGTTACTCCCCGGCTTTCGGTCTCCGGCGCCAAACTGCCTGGCGGCCGGCAAACAAGCGATGCGCCGCAAAAAAGCCGTGCTTCCGTACGAGGCGCGGGATCTCGCCCCAGACCAGGAGATATCAGCCATGACGATGTCAACCGAAGACGCACGCCCAAGCGAACCTTCCCCCATGCACACACCCCCCGTCGTGTCGCCCCAGGCGTGGGAAGCGGCGCGTGCGCAGCTGCTCGTGAAGGAAAAGGCCCAGACCCGCGCCCGCGACGCGTTGGCCGCCGAGCGCCGGCGCATGCCCTGGATGGCCGTGGAGAAGGCGTACGCTTTCGAAGGGCCTGCCGGCAGGGCCAGTCTGCTCGACCTGTTCGACGGCCGGCGTCAGTTGATCGTCTACCGGGCCTTCTTCGAGCCCGGCGTGTTCGGCTGGCCGGAGCATGCCTGCCGAGGTTGTTCGATGGTGGCCGATCAGGTTGCCCACGTCGCCCATCTGAACGCCCGTGACACCACCCTCGTCTTCGTTTCGCGCGCGCCCCTGGCGGATATCGACCGGCTGAAGGCGCGGATGGGCTGGCGGATGCCATGGTTCAGCCTCACCGATCGCTTCGACGCCGACTTCAACGTCGACGAATGGCACGGCACGAACGTGTTCTACCGTGATGGCAACCGCGTCTTCCGCACCTATTTCCTCAACAACCGCGGCGACGAGCAGATGGGGAGCACTTGGAATTACCTCGACATCACGCCGCTGGGCCGGCAGGAAGTCTGGGAAGACTCGCCCGAGGGCTATCCCCAGACGCCGACCTACAAGTGGTGGAACTGGCACGACAACTACGGCGCAGAGGCGATGCCCGACAAGAAGTGGGTCGAGGTATCCGACGCCGGCGAGGCCGCATTCCGCCAGCAGTCGGGCACGAAGCCATAGCCCGGGCCGGCCGCCGCCAGGTCACCGATGCGGCTCAGGCCGTGTCCCAGGCCACCGATGGCAGCACGGCGATGCCCGGACGCGCGAACAGGAAGCCCTGGAACAGGCTCACGCCGAGCCTACGCAGCGCATCGACCTCTTCCACGGTTTCCACGCCTTCTGCCACCACACGGATGCGTAGCTCGTCGCAGATCGCCACGAAGCCCTTCACGATCGCGAAGCGCACGCTGCTGCGATGGACGTCGCGAACGAAGCTCATGTCGATCTTGACGATGTCAGGCTGGAAGGCGGCCAGCAGTTCGAAGCCGGCATAGGCAGCGCCGAAGTCGTCGATCGCGGAGGTGAACCTGAAGTGCTGGAAGGCGTCGAAGGTCGTGGCCAGTGCGGCCAGGTCGGTGACGGGTTCGCCCTCCGTAAGTTCGAACATGAGGCGATCGACGGGAAAGTTCGCCTGCTCGGCCGCGCGAATGGCCGTATGGAAGCACTCCGCCGGCCCTGCGACGTCGTTGGGCGCGACGTTGAGGCTGAGCCTGGATTGCATGCCCAGCTTCGATGCCATCTCGATCGCCTTCACGCGGCAGGCCTCATGGAAGGCGAAGCGTTGATGCGCCTGCACCCGACCGAGCACTTCGAGTGCGCCTTCCCCGTGAGCGCCCCGAACGAGCGCCTCGTGCGCGAACACCTCCCGCAGCTCGAGGTCCACGATCGGCTGAAACGCGATCGTGAAGGGCGGACCGATGGCAGGCCCGGCGGCATCGATGATGCTTCGGTGTTTCATCGGGCAAGAGACTCTTGGCGCGGCCACGTAACGTCGTGCTGGGTGCCGGATCTCGATGCCGCCATCATGAAGCGGTTTCTTCCGTCCTTCTTGGCTGCGTACAGCGCCGAGTCGGCGGTGGCCATCAAGGATTCGAAATCCTCGTCGTCCTCCTCCGATCGCGCGATGCCGATGCTGGTCGTCACCTGCAAGGTGCGGTTGGAGAGGACGAAGGCAGGGCGCATCGCCGCCAGCACCTTCTCGGCCACCAGTTGCGCTGCACGAGGGCCCGTGCTTGCTTCAAGGAGGATCACGAACTCATCGCCGGCATAGCGTGCCGCCATGTCCGTCTCGCGCACGCACTCCTTCAGGCGGCGGCCGAACTCCTTGAGCACCGCGTCGCCCGCTGCATGACCCAGCGAATCGTTGATCGACTTGAAGTAGTCGATGTCCAGGAACAGGAGGTAGATCGGAATGTCGGATCGCCGGGTCCTGGCCAGGGCTTCGCGTACGCGCTCCTCGAAAGATCGACGGTTCGGCAAGCCGGTAAGCGCATCCTCGCGCGCCAGGGTGTCCAGCTGCATCTGCTTGTGCTTCAAATCTGTGACGTCGTTGGCCAAGACGTACAGCCCGACGACGTCGCCCTGCGCATTCCTCTGCGGCAGATAAGTGGTCTGCAGCGTTCGCTCGCCGACCAGGAGCTTGGCGGTTTGTTCGAAGGACACCACTTCGCCGGCGAAGGCGCGCGCCAGGAGCGGCTTGCGCATCTCGTAGTGCGCCTCGCCGACGGCCTCGCGGATCGGCCGATTCATGATCGAAGCAGGCGGAATGCCGAGCCAACTCTCGTAGCGTCCGTTGCAGAAAATCACCCGTTCGTCGCGATCGAGCTCGGTCAGAAGCGCCGGCACGTTGTCGGTGAGCCCGCGCAGGCGCTGCTCGCTCTCCGCGCTGCGGATCTCGGCGCGCTTGCGTTCCGTCACGTCGAAAGTCATCGCATAGAAGCCCTGCACGACGCCTTGCGGATCGCGATCCGGAATGTAGTGCGACTGGTACCAGTTCTGGCTGGTCCCCGGCGTGCTGTACCCCGTTTTCTCGAAGGTCACTGCTTCCCCCGCGAGCACACGGCGCACATAGGGCTCGACCATCTTGAAATCCTCCGTGCCGCGCACGTCGGCCAGGAGCCGGCCCACCAGCTCGTCATTGCCGTGCAGCGCGCGCACATGGGCGTTGACGAAGGTGTAGCGCAAGGATGCGTCCACATGCGAGACGAGGGCCGGGAGGTTGTCGGTGATGGTGCGGATGCGGGCCTCGCCCGCGGCCCGCTCGCGCTCGGCCACCTTCTGGCGGGTGATGTCGAAGGTCATCACGTAGTAGCCGACCGTCCGGCCGCCGTCGCGGACGTCGGGGACCAGATGGCACTCGTAGAAGCCTTCCTTGCCGTTGCGGTCGTAGGTGCCTTCGCTGCGGGTCGGCGATCCCGTCAGCACCTTGGCAACGTGGGGAACGAGTTGCTCGTAAATCGCGTCCGGCAGGGACTCCTTCATCGTCATGGTGCCGATGTCGGCCCGCGTCCGGCCTCGCATGCTGAGGCCCGCCTTGTTGCCGAAAAGGCAGCGCTGATCGCGGTCGAAATAAGCGACCACGGCCGGCAGGTTGTCCGTCACGTCGCGCAGAAAGCGTTCGCTCGCTGTGAGGCGCTCCTGCGCGATTTGGCGCTCCAGCATGAGCGAGTCGAAGGTGCGTGACAGATCGCCGATCTCGTCCTCGGGAGGCGGCTCCGTCATGGCGACGTAGCTCGAGAGGGCCCGGGAGACCTGCATGTGTTCATGCAGCCGCGTCAAGGGCGCGAGTTGGGAGCGCGTGACCAGGAAGACGAGGCCGCCGGCCAGCAGGGTCAGAAGCAGGGCGCCGGCCCAGGTATAGCGTTCGATCTGCTCGATCTCCGCAAAGGCCTCGTCGCGCGGGTAGATGCAGCCGAGCACCCAGTTGGTCTGGCGGATGCGCTTGAAGGCATAGAGCCCGTCGATGCCGGTGCGGTCCCTGGCTTCGATCGTGCCTTCGAATCCGGCCATGGCGAGTCCGGTCGCCGGATTGCGGCTTCCCTCGGCGTCCGCACGCTGGAGAATGCGTGACTTGACGGGATCGTCGATGACGATGCCGTTGGTGTTCGTGATGAACATGTAGCCGCTCTTGCCGAACTTGACGTTGGCGAGTTGGCCCAGGAAGTTCTGCTCGCTGAGGTTGATCGCGCCGGAGATGACATAGAGCACTTCGCCACGCGCGTCGAGCACCGGCTCCGTCATGGCCACCTGGGCCATGCCGTTGAGGCGATTGCGGTAGGGCTGGGAGATGACGCCTGCCTTGGTCGCGACCGTCTGCCGGAAGTACTCGCGGTCCTTGATGTTGATCGTGCCGGCTCGTAGCCCCGCATTGAGGCCGGCCACCAGGTCCCCGTTCAAGCCGACGACGGTGACGTTGGCGAAGGCATCCTTCAGGGCCGTGTGTTGAACGAGGAAGTCCTGCAGCAGCGCGGTACTTGCAGGGCGGTGCGCCTCCACGCTGTCCCCGAAGGTCTTCAGCAAGGTGCGCCGGCTCAGGAACTTCTGATCCACGGCCTCCGCGATGGCGGAGATTCGCTCGAACTCTTCGTTGGCGATCGCTGCCTGCATGTGGCGCTTCACGAAGTAGATCGCCGTGGTGGTGACGCCCAGCGTGATCAGCAGAATGCTCGCCACCATGCCGATGGACAACCGGGTCCGAAGGCCCAGGCGCGGGAGGCGAAGCATCGGCGAGCGCATGGAGCCTTCGAGCATACTGAACGAAGGTCTTCGGTCCTAGGTGACAAGCCGTTGGAACGGACGCTTGCGTGACGAAATTGCGACGGGAGCAGCGCATTCGCGCAGGGCCGATTCTTGAACGATTACCAAAGTACTCGGTACGTGGTTCTCTCCCTTGTTCGATGCATGGGCCCCGACGCGGCTATCGATGCGGATCGCAAGGAGCTGGCGGCCGAGGACTCATGTGAAGAGCTTCCCGTTGAGCGCGATCCGCGCGGTGCGTACCGTCAGGATCGCCAAGGCCAGGCTCAACGCGCCCAGCAGGGCGGCGGCGAGCACCCAGAGGGGGCCGTTCGCACGGAACTCCGCATACTTCAGCGCCGCATTGACCAGCGCAGCCATCGGAAAGCCGATGGTCCACCAAGCCGGCGAGAACCGGACGCTCCGGCGGAACACCTTGGTCGCGACCACGGCGAACATGAAGAGCGCAAAGTAGAAGAGCAGGGCGCCGAAGCGATCGATACCGCCGACGATATTGCTGTACGCGAGAAAGCCGACGGCGAAGGGCGCCACCAGGATCATCAACGACGGCGTCATGGCAGCCGCCAGCGGATCGTGATGCACCAGCCGGCTGACGATCATGGCAAAGAGCACCAGCGCGAGCACGGCGCCGACGGCACCGGCAAACAGATTCAGTTCCGGCGCCCAGCCCATGGGCATGTGCCCGCCCGTCACGGCGATGTCGAGTGTGGCCACGCCCGGAATCAACCAGGCCGGCAGGGCGTGCGATGCATCCACCCGGCCCTTGAGCAGGCGCGAGACGACGACGAAGCTGAGCGCGAAAGTCGCCACCACGCCCACGGTCCAGATCGCATGCGCGACGGCTGCGCTGTACGGCTCGGCGACCGCGGACAGCAAGAGAATCGAGATGGCGATGGTGCCGAAGAAGTTGCCTGCCACCGGGTGATGGAACTCCGCATGCACGGCCTTCGGATGCCTCGCGAGTTTCGTCAGATAGCCCAGTGCGATGAGCAGGAAGACGGCGAACGCGAACGCCCCGATCGCCTCGCCGACAAGGGCCGGCGCACCAAGGCTGCCGTGAGCCAGGCGCCAGGCAAGGGCGAGCCCCGACAAACCCATGACAGAGCCGAACAGGTTGACCGGCAGGTTTCGTACGGAAGCTTCCTCGGACGGGGAGAAAACCGGGAAGGGCGGATTAATCGACGGCTCTTGCATGGTGGGCACCTCTGGCTGTATTTGCATGTGGTGGCAGTTTCCGCCAAACTTGCGCTGTCGTCTGCGCCGTCGCAAGGCGTTTCCTGCCAATCATTCGGCCTTGTCAGCCATGCGCATCGCCATCCTCGCCTTTCCCCGTGTCCAGCTGCTCGACGTGGTCGGGCCTGCGGATGTCTTCAGCGAAGCATCACGCCAGCTCGGCAAGCCGCGTGCCTACCAGGTGCAGGTGATCGGCACCGAAGCGGGCATGCTCAAGAGCAGCAGCGGTTTGCGTCTTGCCGTCGACGCCACCATTGCGACGCAGCGCGGGGCCATCGACACCTTGCTCGTCGCGGGCAGCCCCGACATCGCGGACATGGCGAGCGACGCGCAGCTGCAAGAATGGCTGCGTCGCCAGTCCCGCAGCGTGCGACGCTACGGGTCGGTGTGCACCGGCGCGTTCGTGTTGGCGGCTACCGGGCTCCTCGACGGCAAGCGGGTCGCGACCCACTGGAATGCCGCCGAGCGCCTCGCGGCGGCCTATCCCCGGGCGTGCGTCGAAGCGGACGCCATCTACGTGAAGGACGGCAAGCTCTTCACTTCCGCGGGGGTCACTGCCGGCATGGACCTCGCACTCGCGATGGTGGAAGAAGACCACGGCCGCGAACTCGCGCTGCGCGTGGCGCGCGAGATGGTGATGTTCCTCAAGCGCCCTGGCGGCCAGAGCCAGTTCAGCGCCCACCTGGCGGCGCAGACGTCGGAGCGTTCCAGCGTGCGCGCGGTCCAGGACCATGTGCTGGCGAACCTGAAAGACGATCTGTCCGTTCCCGTCCTGGCGTCGCGCGCCGGCATGAGCGAAAGGAACTTCGCCCGGATCTTCCGCAGCGAGACCGGGACCACGCCCGCGGAGTTTGTGGAGAAGGCGAGGATCGACGCCGCCCGCCGCTTGGCCGAGGAGTCGGACCTGCCCGCCAAGCGCTTGGCCGATGCGGTCGGCTATGCGAATGTGGACGGCTTCAGGCGCGCCTTCGGCCGGCGTCTCGGAGTGAGCCTCGTGGCGTACCGAAGCCGCTTCGCGCGATGACCCGGCTTGCTCGTGCCGGTGATCTCCATCCCGCCGGCTGCGGCGGCACGATGCGGCCCTCGAGCCTCCCGTGGCCGCCGACCTCCACCACGGGCTGAAAGCGGACGGAGTCCGGCATCCGGCGCGCTGGCGGCTAGCGAACACCGGGCTTGACGGCGCTGTACTCCGAAAAGATGTTGAGCTCCGTGTGCCGCGCCACGGCCTCGAATCCGGCCGCCTGCAGGGCCGCGATGATCTGGGCCGGCGCGATGCAGGCTTCGATCGTGTCCCAGTAATAGCGCCACAGTTCGGCGCTGTCGTGCTGGGGCGCAACGACGCGCGCGATGACGGGGACCAGCGTGCGCATGTACGCCTTGAGCAGGGCAGTGCCGATGCGGCTCTGGGGCCGGGTGATCTCCAGGATGAGCAGGCGCCCGCCCGGGCGCAGCGCGCGATGGAATTCGGCAAAGGAGCAGCCGATATCGGACACGTGCCGGAGTGCGTATCCCATGCTGAGGAAGTCGGCCTCGCCGTCGTCGCATGGCAGTTGCTCCGCCCGACCGACCCTGAGCTGCACCCCGCACAGGGCGACCTGGCTCAGCATGCCGGGACTCGGGTCGACGCCCACGAGGCTGCCTGCCGCGCCGATCAGGGCACACGCTTCGCGCGCCACCAGGCCGGTTCCGATGCCGACGTCGAGGACCTTGTCGCCCGGCCGCAGCCCCGCGCGCTGCAGCGCCATCCTCCGGTACCTGGACCCGGTGCCCAAGGCCAGGACGCGCTCGATGCGGTCGTAGTCGCCGGCCGTCTCGTCGAAGAGGCGCCGCAGGAAGCGCTGGTGCTCGGCTTCGTCCCGGTAGTACGCCGACAACGGCGGGTGAGGCGATTGCACCGAATCGGCCACTTCGGATTCCGGGTTGGCGTTCATTCGCCATGATAGGCATCTTGCACCCGACGGGTGGCCGTCCCATCGAGGCTGCCTGCACTTGAGCGGCTGCAAACGCTCGGCCATACTGTTCCCGCTCGGCGGTCCGCAGTGGCACGCTGAGCGCCGCGCGTCTCGACCCCTCCGGGGTCCGAAACTTCGCACCGTCGAGCGGGACACGCCCGCTAACTTCTCACCGATAGCAAAGGAGCTATTCACGATGGCAAAGAACACAATCTGCCTGTGGTACGAACACAATGCCGAAGAGGCCGCGCGCTTCTACGCCAACACCTTCCCGCAAAGCAGCCTCGGCGCCGTCCACCGTGCGCCGGGCGACTATCCCGACGGCAAGACCGGAGATGCCCTGGTTGTCGAATTCACCGTCGTTGGCATACCCTGCATCGGCCTCAATGGCGGGCCGCAGTTCAAGCACAGCGAGGCCTTCTCATTCCAGATCGCGACCGATGACCAGGAAGAGACCGATCGCTACTGGAACGCGATCGTCGGCAATGGCGGGCAGGAAAGCCAGTGCGGCTGGTGCAAGGACAAATGGGGCGTCAGCTGGCAGATTACCCCGCGTGTGCTGACGGACGCGCTCGCCAAGGGCGGCGAAGCGGCCAAGCGTGCGTTCGCGGCGATGATGCCGATGAAGAAGATCGACGTCGCCGCCATCGAAGCGGCCGTGCGCGGCTGAGCAACCGGGTTCCCGCTCGCCTTTTCGCCGTGGCCCGTGGAGTCACCGCGCGTCTTGCGCGAGCAGCGGATCTTCGCCCGTCCCCTAGTGGCAGGGCTTGTGTGGCTGATCGAAAAAGAATCGCAGCATCTCCGCGGTCGCATCCGGCCCCTGAGCGTCCGTGTAGGAACCCGCGGCGCTCCCCCCGAACCAGGCATGTGCACCTCCGTGCACGATCCAGTGCTCCACGACGACCCGCCCGTCCGCTGCACGATGCACGTGCCGGGTCGACGCTCGATGCGTGCCGCGATGGATCCGCTCGACCTGAATGGCCTGCGCGTCGCCGGCGGCCGCGGTGACGACACGTTCCGCATTCACCGCATTCACCGTCGCATCCGCATCGCCATGAAACACGATGGTCGGGCGCGCGGCAGCCCTTGCCGGCGCGCGCGCACTTCCCGACTTCATCGCCATCAATGCGCCCGGCAAATCCGTGGCGGCGCCGGCTGCGAGACCCGAATGAACCCCGACGGCCGAATAAATCTCCGGGTAGGCCTCTCCCATGATCGCCGCCATCGCGCCGCCTGCCGACAGGCCGGCAATGAAGACGCGGCGGGCATCGACGTCGTGGCGTCGGATCACGTCCTTGGTCATGTCGGCCAGGATGGCGGGTTCTCCGCTGCCGCGCTTCTGATGGCTGTGCTTGAACCAGTTCCAGCAGCCCTGTGGATTCATGCGCCGCGATTGCGCCGGGTACAGGACAAAGAATCCCTGTTCCCTTGCCGCCTCGTTCATCCGGGTGCCTGCGGCGAAGTCGTCGGGATCCTGCGTGCATCCGTGCAGCATCACCACCAGCGGCAGCGCGCGCTCGCCTGCCTGAGGAGGAACGAAGAGCTTGTAGTCGCGGCGGCCGATCGCGTTCGCGAAACTGCCGGCAACGAACGTGCCCGCGCGTTCATCGATCCCTGCGGAGGGTTCGTTGTCGACAGGCGGTGATTGCGCAGGCGAATGGACAACACGCGCCTCGACATCGATCACCTCGCCGGGCGTGGCGGCGGGCGTCGCGATGCCACCGAGTGCAGCCTGGATCGCGGCGGTGGCGGCTTGGAGATCGCCGAGTCGGGTCAGGCGCGTTGCCTCGGCCATCTGCGCAAGGAGAGCGGAATTCATGCGGTGCTTTCGGTTCAGGGTGAGCGGATGCGCCCGGCGAGCGCAGCCTTGACGGCCGCACTGGCGTGCAAGGCGCCGAGCACGGAAATCGATTCGATCGTCGCCAGCGCCAGCGCAGGCGTGACGTCCGGCGCGATCGCGGCGAGTCCGAGGACGCGGATCTGCAGCGTCTGGCCGGCCGCCTTCACGGCCAGCAGGTCTTGCGCGCTGAAGCTCTGGATGCCGAGCACCAGCGACTTTCGCGAGACGACCTGCCGGACGACTTCCGCCTGGGTGGCGAGCTGGTTGCGGATCGCCGTGCGGATGAGGTCCGTGCGGTTGGCATAGAAGCCTTCCTGCACGAGCAGATCGATCTGCCCGAGATCCACGCAGCCGACGTTGATCGTGATCTTTTCGTCGGCAGGCTTCGCGCTGGTCGCGAGCAGATTGCTTTTCTTGGGCATGTAACCATCTTAGCACCATCCAAGTGGATGGAAAGAACGCTTCTCCCTGCCAGCGACGCAGCATCTGCCAAGCCATCTCCACGCCCCGACCGCTCCTTGGGAAACCAGCCCATCCCAAGAAGGCACGCTCACCTACGCCCGGGCCGAGGTGCGGGCCTTCCGATGTCGGCTCCAAGCTCGGAAAGGCGCCCGATCATGCGTGCTCTCACAGTGGAACCCGGCCGTGCCGATTCCGCGCGGCTCGAGAAAGTGCAGGAGCCGCCGCCGGAAGAGGGTTCGGTGCTGGTGCGAACCCTGGGCATCGGCATCTGCGGCACCGACATCGAGATCGTGTCGGGCGCCTACGGTGCCGCGCCGGAGGGGCGGTCGCGGCTGATCCTCGGGCACGAATCGCTCGGCCGCGTCGAGGCCGCTCCGGCGGACTGCGGGATTGCCGCAGGCGATCTCGTGGTCGGCATCGTGCGCCGTCCGGACCCGGAGCCGTGCCGCTACTGTGCAGCCGGCGAGTGGGACATGTGCGCGAACGGCCGCTACGTCGAGCGCGGCATCAAGGGGCTGGACGGCTACGGCAGCGACTATTTCCGCATCGCCCCGGAATTCGCCGTGCCGGTCGACCCGGCTCTGGGCATGGCCGGCGTGCTGTTGGAGCCGGCGAGCATCGTGACCAAGGCCTGGGAGCATGCGGAACGGATCGGGCAACGCTCGGCTGCATGGCGGCCCCGCACCGTCCTTGTCACGGGGGCCGGCCCCATCGGCCTGCTCGCCGCGCTGCTCGGCGTCCAGCGCGGCCTCGAGGTGCATGTGATGGACCGCGCCGAGGCGGGCCCGAAGCCGCAGCTGGTGAAAGACCTCGGCGCCACCTACCACGTCGGCGCGCTGCCCGGGCCCGACGCCTGCCGCCCGGACATGGTGTTCGAATGCACCGGCGCGCCTTCCCTGGTGCTCGATGTCCTCCGCCGCAACGGCGCCCCGGGCATCGTCTGCCTGGCGGGCCTGTCTTCGGGACGGCACGTGCTCAGCCTCGATGTCGCGGCGCTGGACCGCAGCATGGTGCTCGAGAACGATGTGGTTTTCGGCGCGGTCAATGCCAATCGCTCCCACTACGAGAAGGCCGCAGCCGCCCTGGGCGCCGCCGATCGCAGCTGGCTGGACCGCCTGATCAGTCGGCGCGTCGCGCCGGAGCACTGGGCCGACGCCCTGCGCAAGCAGCCGCACGACGTCAAGGTCGTCCTGGACTTCACGCTGTGAGCACTGCGATGGCAGGGCGCATCGAGGACTATGCACTGCTGGGCGACTGCTACAGCGCCGCCCTGGTCGGCAAGGACGGCTCGGTCGACTGGCTGTGCTGGCCGCGCTTCGATGCCGACGCCTGCTTCGCCGCGCTGCTCGGAACGCCCGAACACGGCCGCTGGCTGCTGGCAGCGGCCGATGCATCGGCACGGGTTTCGCGCCGCTATCGCGACGACACGCTGATTCTCGAGACGCGTTTCGAGACCGACGAAGGCGCGGTGGTGGTGATCGACTTCATGCCGCCGCATGGCGATCCGCCGAACCTGATCCGCATCGTCGCGGGCGAGCGCGGCACGGTGCGCATGCGCACCGAGCTCGTGGTGCGCTACGGCTATGGCGCCACCGTGCCCTGGTGCTCCAAGCTCGACCCGCAGACCCTGATGGCCGTGGCCGGGCCCGACATGGTGGTGCTGCGTTCGCCCATGCCGCTGCGCGGCCAGGACCTGCGCAGTGTCGCGGAATTCAGCGTATCGGCGGGCGAGCGGCTTTCGTTCGTGCTCTGCTGGGGCCCCTCGCACCTGCCGCCGCCGGAGGGGACGGACGCCGAGTGCGAGCTCAGCCGCACCGCGAAGTTCTGGACCGATTGGTGCGCGGCGCACCGCGGCGACAGGGGGGCGTGGGACGAAGCGGTGTCGCGCTCGCTGATCACGCTGAAAGCGCTGACCTATGCGCCCACCGGCGGCATCGTCGCCGCGCCGACCACCTCGCTGCCCGAACGCATCGGCGGGGCGCGCAATTGGGACTACCGCTTCTGCTGGCTGCGCGACGCCACCATGACGCTGCTGGCCCTGCTGAACGCGGGCCATCTCGCCGAGGCGAAGGCCTGGCGCGAGTGGCTCGTGCGCGCAGCGGCGGGCGCGCCCTCGCAGACCCAGATCCTGTACGGCATTGCCGGCGAGCGCCGGGCGACCGAGTGGGAAGTCCCATGGCTCCCCGGTTACGAAGGCTCTGCGCCGGTTCGCATCGGCAATGCGGCGCACCGCCAGCTCCAGCTCGATGTCTTTGGCGAAGTGATGGGCGCCTTGCACCAGGCTCGCCTGAACGGCCTGGCCGCAAGTGAAAGTGCCTGGGCGCTGCAGCTGGCACTGCTCGAACATCTCGAACAGATCTGGGAGGAGCCGGACGAGGGCATCTGGGAGGTGCGCGGCCCGCGCCAGCATTTCACCTTCTCGAAGGCAATGGCGTGGGTGGCCTTCGATCGTGGGATCAAGGGCATCGAGGCCTTCGGCCTGAAAGGGCCGCTGGAGCGCTGGTGCACGCTGCGCGAGCGCATCCATGCAGATGTCTGCCGCCATGGCTTCGATGCCGAGCTCGGCAGCTTCGTGCAGGCCTATGGCAGCCGCCAGCTCGACGCCAGTCTGCTGCTGCTGCCGACCCTCGGCTTCCTGCCCGCGTCCGACCCGCGCTTTGCAGGCACCGTCGCGGCCATCGAGCGCCGCCTGCTGACGGAAGGCTTCGTGCTTCGCTACCACACGGGGCAGACGGACGACGGGCTGCCCGCCGGCGAGGGCGCCTTCCTGGCCTGCAGCTTCTGGCTGGCCGACGCCTATGCGCTGATGGGCCGCACCGAAGAGGCGCGCAAGCTGTTCGAGCGCCTGCTGGCGTTGCGCAACGACGTCGGCCTGCTGGCCGAGGAGTACGACCCGGCGGCGCGGCGCCAGATCGGCAACTTTCCGCAAGCCTTCTCCCACATCTCGCTGCTCAACACCGCACACAACCTCGGGCCCGCCGCGAAGCCGCCGGAACCGCGCGCTGGTGGGCGTTCCGACGCTGCAGACTGAACACCCTCCATGTGCTCACGACTCGGCATCGGGCGCACCGAAAAAGCGGAAGTTCTTCGGCATCTGGCGCGCGGAGCCCTCGCGATCGCCGCGCGCCGCACCGCCGTGCTCGTACAGTGCAGAATGCGAGCGGTTGGAGCCGACCCATACCCGAGGAGTCCGCGATGTCGAAGTCGTTGTGCAGAGTTGTCGTTGCAGTGACGAGTGCCTGGGTGATGAACGGGGCCGCAGCACAGGCCGAAGAGCCGCCGCCGGTCATGACGCGGGCGCGGCTCGCGTCCTCCTACGAAGAGCCTGGCGGCAAGCTCTACGTGCGATTGAAGCTGCTGCCCGGGTCCAAGATTCCATTCACGACGCAAACCTTCAGGCTGTCGGACCGCTCGCTGTTGACTGGCATTCCCGAAGGTTCGTCGGTCAAGTTCACCGCGAGGCAGATCGATGGCGAGAATACGCTGACGTCCATCCATGCTGTTGCGGAGTGCAGGCGCTTTCAGCCATGCGAATGAACGACGCCGCAGCAGCGTTCTGAACGGATCACGCCCGCGGCGTCGGCGCAGTCTCTCCCTGCAATCCCATCGGCGAGACGCAGGTGCTTCCGGATCGCGGAGTCCACCCTGCGTGCAGGTGCGAAGGTATCTCGCAGCTCAGTTCTTTCCCTGGCTCAGCGCGGCCAGGCGTTCCGCCGTCTCGGACGAACGCAGGGAAGCTTCGTAGGCGGCGCGCCCCGCCGGCTCCGACCAGGTTCCGAGCGCCAGCTCGTCGATGTGCCGCTTCATCGATCTCACGGCCGTGCGCTCGCATTCCAGGATCGAAGCGACATAGTCCTGTACCTTGGCGCTCAGCCCATCGGGCTCGACCAGGTCCGTCAGGTAGCCGATGCGCAGAAGCTCTTCGGCATCGAGGTTCTGCGCCGTCAGGAAGATCTTCTTCGCCGCCGTCGGTCCGAGCCGCGTGACGAAGCGGCGCAAGCCGCCCGGGTAGTAGTGAAGGCCGAACCTGGCCGCGGGCATGAAGAGGCGGCTTCCCCGCACGCCGATGCGGAAATCGCAGCTCATGGCCAGGTCGGTCCCACCGCCGTAGACGCTTCCGTTCATCGCGCAGATGGTGGGAATCTCGAGCTGCTCGATGCGGTCCAGCATGTCCTCGAAGCTGCGGTCTTCGAGGCGGGAACTGATCTGGCCCAGCGTGTAGCCCGAGCAGAAGGTCTTCTGGCCGGTGCCGGTGATCACGAGGACGGCGACGTCCGGCGTTCTGCCGATGTCTTCGAGATGGCGCGCGATGACGCCGGGGTCGTCCGCGTCGATGCGGTTGTGTTGTTCCGGCCGACGCAAGGTGATGGTCGCGACGGCGCCTTCGATGCGCAGAAGGGGCGTGCCAGAAAGCATCATGCCGCAGCCCCTGCGCTCGCCTGCGCGATGGCGCCCTCGGCCGCGAGTGCGTCGATCTCGTGTTGGCTGTAGCCGTATTCACGCAGGACCTCGAAGGTGTGCTGTCCCAGGAGAGGAGGCGCCTTGCGGATCGAGACGCCGTCCATCGCCTCCAGCCTGACCGGTGAGCCGACCTGGCGCAGCGTGCCCAGCTCCGGATGCTCGATCTCTTCGACGAAGCCGTTGTGCTGCACCTGTGCGTCATTGAAGACGTCCGCCAGGTTGTTGATCGGCCCGGCAGGAATGTCCGCCTCGATGAGAACCCGCGTCCAGGCCTCCCGGGTGCCGGTCTTCAGCCGCTCTTCGATGAGGTCCTTCAGTTCATCGCGGCGTTCGATCCTCGCCGCGTTGGTGGCGAAGCGCGGGTCCTCGACCAGATGACCGAGCCCCAGCAGCGCGCACAGCTTCTGCCACATCTCCGTCGTCGCCGGTGCGATGTTCAAGGGACCATCGGCCGCCTGGAACACGCCGTAGGGGGAAATCACCGGATGCGTGTTGCCGGACAGCTTCGGCACCTCGCCCAGGCTCAGGTAGCGCTGCCCCTGCACGCTGAGCAGGCCGATCAACCCGCCGAGCAGCGAGGTTTCCACGCGCTGGCCTCGGCCGGTGCGCTGGCGCTCGTTGAGCGCAGCGAGCACGCCGATGGCGCACCACATGCCGGCGGTCTGGTCGCCGATGGCCACGCCGACCCGCAGAGGGCCGGACGCCTCGGAGCCGGTGACGCTCATCAGGCCCGAGTAGCCCTGCGCGATCTGGTCGAAGCCGGGCCGCTGTCCTGCCGGACCGGTGCGGCCGAAGCCGGTGATGCCCGCATAGATCAAGCGCGGATTTTGTTCGCGCAGCATTTCGTAGTCCAGGCCCATCGATTCCATCGCACCGGGCCGGAAGTTCTCGGCGATCACGTCGCACGCGCGCGCCATTTCGCGCAGAAGCTCCACGGCACGCGGGTCGCGGAAATTGATGGCGATGCCTCGCTTGTTGCGGTTGCCGCTCAGGTAATAAGCGCTGGTGCCCCGGTCGAAGGGCCCCCAGTTCCGGATCATGTCGCCCCCCAAGGGCTCGACCTTGATGACGTCCGCGCCCATGTCCGCGAGGATCATGGTGCAGAAGGGGCCGGCCAGTGCGCGGGTCAGATCGAGCACGCGGACGCCCGCCAGCGGAAGTTCTGCAGTGGCCATGTAAGTCTCCAAAAAAGTCTCAAAAAAAAGCTTGTACTTCAACGCCATCAACTCTATATTGCATACAACGATTATGCAATCCTGGAGACACCGATGAAGAAACCCAACATCCTTTTGATCATGGCGGACCAGCTCTCCGCCCCCGTCCTTCCCTTCCACGGCAACACGGCCGTCAAGGCCCCGAACCTGCAGGCGCTGGCCGGGCAATCGACGGTTTTCGACAACGCCTACTGCAACTTCCCCTTGTGCGCGCCCGCACGCTTCTCCTTGCTGGCCGGGCAGTTCGCCACCCGCATCGGCGCCTTCGACAACGCGTGCGAATTCGAAGCTTCCACGCCGACGCTCCCGTACTACCTCGGGCATGCGGGCTACAAGACCATCCTCAGCGGGAAGATGCACTTCGTCGGACCCGACCAGAAGCATGGGTTCCAGGAACGGCTCACGACCGACATCTATCCAGCTGATTTCGGATGGGCGGCCGACTGGAAGGAGGGCGAGTTCAGCTTCTATTCGCCCGGTCACAACTTGAGCACCGTCGACGAGAGCGGCGAGTGCTTCCGCAGCCTGCAGCTGGACTACGACGAAGAGGTCGAAGCCAAGTCCATCCAGCGCCTGTACGACCTCGCGCGCGATGGCGAGCAGCCTTTCTTCATGTGCGTGTCGTACACGCACCCGCACCCGCCCTTTCACATCCTTCCGGAGTACCTCGCCCGCTACAAGCGCGAGGAGATCAACCTGCCCACGGTCGGCGACATCCCCATGGAGGAGCGCGACATGCTCAGCCGCTGGATCCAGTACTCGCATGGGCTGGACAAGCAGACCGCCAGCGACGAGCAGATCCTGCGGGCCCGCCACGCCTACTACGCCATGGTCAGCTATATCGACGACAAGGTGGGCAAGCTGCTGGAGACGCTCCAGCGCACGGGCTTCGACGAGAACACGATCGTGATGTTCACCTCGGACCACGGCGACATGCTGGGCGAGCGCGGCATGTGGTTCAAGCGCGTGTTCTTCGACTGGTCGGCCAAGGTGCCGCTGCTGATCAGGCGCCCCGGTTCCGCCGCCGGCCGTCGCATCGCCGAGCCGGTGTCGCACGTCGACATCCTGCCGACCCTGCTGGACTTCGCCACCGGCGACAAGAAGCAGGCATGGGTGGAGCCGGTGGATGGCAGGTCATTGAAGCCGCTGGTGGAAGGGGCGGCGGAGCGCGACGACGCCACGGCCTTCGTCGAATACACGGCGGAAGGCGTGACCGGTCCCTGCTGCATGCTGCGCAAGGGACGGTACAAGTACGTCTACACGCACGGCTACCCGGACCAGCTGTACGACATGGCTTCGGACCCCAACGAACTGCGCAACCTCGCGTCCGAGCTGCCCGAGGTCCTCGCCGGGCTGAAGGCCGATGTCGAGTCGCGCTGGAACGCGGAAGACATCAAGGCGCGCGTGCTCGCCAGCCAGGCTCGCCGGCTCTTCATCAACGACTTGCCCGATGCATTGCAGCCGGTGTGGGACTACCAGGCCAGCGTGGACGACACCAAGCGCTTCGTCAGGCGCGGCAGCGCGCGCGTCATCAAGGTGAAGAAGCGCTGGCCCGTGGTGGCGGACATCAAGCGCTGAAACCCCGGAACAAGGAGACGACACCATGATGGAACACGCACTCGCCTGCGAGACGAATCCTGCCCGGCTCGCCGAGGCGCTCAGCGGGGTCAATCTGATCGACGGCCGGCTCGTCCCCGCCCGCTCGGGCGAGACCCTGCCCGTCGTCAACCCGGCCACCGGCCGACAGATCGGCACGGCCGCTGCCAGCAACGCCGACGACGTCGCCGCCGCGGTGGAAGCGGCACAGCGCGCGCAGCCGGCCTGGGCGGCGATCGCGGCGCGCAAGCGCGGGACGATGCTGGCCGAATGCGCGCGCCTGCTGAACGCCCACGTCGAGGAGCTGGGCCGGCTGGTGGCGCTGGAAACCGGCAAGGCGCTCCGAACGGAAAGCCGCGTCGAGGCGTCGGTCGTCGCCGACGCGCTGCAGTTCTATGGCGGCCTCGGCTCGGAGCTGAAGGGGGAGTCCGTTCCCTTCAGTCCCGAGATGCTCACCGTGACCACGCGCGAGCCGGTCGGCGTGGTGGGCGTGATCATTCCGTGGAATGCGCCGATGATGCTCATGGCGCTGAAGATCGCGCCGGCGATCGTCGCCGGCAACTGCGTCGTCGTGAAGTCCGCGGAGGAGGCGCCGCTGGCCGTGCTTCGCGTGTGCCAGATCCTCAATCAACTCCTGCCGCCGGGCGTGCTGAACATCGTCTCCGGTTTCGGGCCCGAATGTGGCGCGCCCCTGGTGGCACATCCCGGCGTGCGCAAGATCACGTTCACCGGCTCCGTCGAAACCGGCCGGCTGGTCGCCAAGGCCGCGGGCGAGAAGCTCATCCCCGTGACCTTGGAGCTCGGCGGCAAGAGCCCGATGATCGTCATGGGCGATGCCGACCTCGACAAGGCGGTGGCCGGGGCCGTGGCGGGCATGCGCTTCACGCGCCAGGGCCAGAGCTGCACCGCGGCAAGCCGGATCTTCGTTCACGAGCGTCTTCACGACGAGTTCGTCGCGAAGGTCAAGGCCAAGGTGGATGCCATGAAGATGGGTGATCCGTTGGATGAAGCCACGGACATCGGTACCCTCATTTCGAGGGAACAGCGCAACAAGGTCCTGGCGTACATCGACGCGGGCCGCGACACCCCGGGTGCTTCGGCCATCGAATGCTCGGCGCTTCCGTCGGACGATGCCTTGAAAGAAGGCCTCTACGTGCGGCCGGTCATCTTCACCGGGCTCGACAACCGGAGCCGGCTGGCGCGCGAGGAGATCTTCGGCCCCGTCACCTGCGTGATCGCGTTCGAGAACTACGAAGACGCGCTCGCGCAGGCGAACGACAGCGACTACGGGCTCGCGGCAACCATCTGGACGCGCGACCTGAAAACCGCCTTGGATGCGAGCCGCAGGCTCGAGGCAGGCTTCGTGCAGATCAACCAGAACATCGTCGTTCAACCGGGCCTGTCCTACGGCGGCGTGAAGCAATCGGGACTCGGCCGCGAGGCCTCCCTGGAGGCCATGCTGGACCACTTCACGCACAAGAAGACCGTGATATTCAACCTCGCATAGCCGGGCTCTCCGGCCGCACACGAATGGAGACAAGACAATGACGACCATCGGATTCATCGGACTCGGCAACATGGGCATGCCCATGGCAGTCAACCTGCGCAAGGCCGGGCATGAGATCAAGGCCTTCGACACGAGCCCCGCCGTGCTGGACCAGGCAGCGGGACACGGGATGAAGGCGCAGACCAGCGTCTCCTCGGCCATCGAGGGCGCGCATTTCGTGGTGTCCATGCTGCCGAGCGGCAAGCACGTGCTCGACGTCATGGTGGCGAACGACAAGCTGGCCTATGCGCAGGACTGCGTGGTGATCGACTGCTCGACCATCGACATCGCCTCTTGCGCCACCTTCCACCGGACGCTGTCGCAACGCGGCATTCGCACGCTCGACGCGCCCGTGTCCGGCGGCGTGGGCGGGGCGGCGGCGGGCACGCTGACCTTCATGGTCGGCGGGAGCGATGAAGCCTTCGCGCAGGCCCGGCCGATCCTGCAGGCGATGGGCAAGAACATCATCCATGCGGGCGACGCCGGCGCCGGCCAGGCCGCGAAGATCTGCAACAACATGATCACCGGAATCTCCATGGTCGCCGTGTCCGAGGCGCTGAACCTGGCGAGGCGGCTCGGGCTGGATCTGCAGAAGTTCTTCGACATCGCATCGACCTCGTCGGGGCAATGCTGGTCCTTGACGAGCTATTCGCCCGAGCCCGGACTGGTCGCAACCTCGCCCTCGAACCGGGGCTACGAAGGCGGGTTCGCCTCCGAGCTGATGCTCAAGGACCTGCGCCTGGCCGAGCAGGCGGCCATGTCCAGCAACGCGCCGGCGCTGCTCGGCGCGGCCGCGGCGTCGCTGTACGCGATGCACTGCCAGGCCGGAAAAGGCCGTCTGGACTTCTCTTCGATCATCCAGATGCTGAACGCCCGCTGAGTCGGTGCCGCGAACACTGTTCATTCAAGAATGGAGACAGGCCATGAAGCATTTCGTCAGCGCGGCACTCAGGCTCTTCGTCTTTCTCGGCATCCTGCATGGCGCGAGCGCCCTTGCCGATACCACCGGCAAACTCATCATCGGGTATCCCCCGGGCCAGTCCGTCGACAGCGTCGGGCGGCTGATCGCAGATCGCCTGGGCGAGGCCACGGGACGGACCTGGATCATCGAGAACATGCCGGGCCAGGCCGGCAGCATCGCCCTGGGCGCGGTCGCCAAGATGCCTGCGGATGGCAGCGTCCTGACCTTGTCCGCATCGGCGGCGCTGGCGGGCAATCCCTTCCTCTATTCGAACGTCAGGTATGACCCGATCAAGGACTTCGAGCCCATCGGACTGATCTACGACGCGCCGCTGCTGCTGCTGGTCAACACCGATCTGCCGGTCAAGACACTGAAGGAACTCCTGGCCTACCTGCAGGCCCATCGCGGCAAGCTCAGCTACTCGTCGCCGGGCAACGGCTCCGTCTCGCATCTGGCGATGACCGAACTGCTGCGCCGCAGCGGCATGGAGATGCAGCACATTCCCTATCAGGGTTCGACCAAGTCGCTGTCCGACCTCGCCGGTGGACAGGTGCAGGTCTCTTTCGACGCGATCGCGGCGGCCCAGCCCTTTCTGGCTGCCGGGAAGGTCCGCGCCATCGCCATCAGCTCAAAGGATCGCGCCTCCGTGCTCCCGGAGGTTCCGACCGTCGCTGAAAGCGGCATCGAGGATTTCGACATGGTGCCCTGGGTGGGCATGCTCGCGCCCTCGGGCACGCCGAAGGCGGAGGTCGACAAGCTCAGCGCGGCGCTGGTCAAGATCGTTCGCTCGGACGATTTCACGAGGCGCATCGCGATGCTCGGCGGACGGCCGCGCGTGTATCCCGCGCCCGAATTCAAGACCTTCCTTCGAAGCGAGGTTGCGCACTGGTCCGCCGTGATCAAGCGTTCAGGCGCGAAGCCGGAGTGAATTCACCACCATGCGCGCAGACTTCGGGCGTGGTGCGAATTTCACCGACAGCCATCGGAGAGTGCAGCGGAATTAGGTCCCTGAAAGCGCAGGAGAGCGAAGAAGTCATGCGGTATAACCAGGGACATGACCATGCCATCGGCCAAGGCGCGCACAAAGAGGGAGACCCCGACGCTGTCGGCGGAGCAGGTCTGCGACAAGATCCGGAGTGCCATTCTTGCGGGCGAGCTCAGGCCGGGCGACAAATTGACCGAGCAAGACCTGGCCGAAGAATATTTCGTCAGTCGCACGCCGGTCAGAGAAGCCATCCGGCAGCTCGAGGTGGAACGACTGGTCTCCCGCACTCGCTTCGTGGGTGTGACCGTGGCCCAGTTGAAACCGTCCGAGATCATCGAATTGCTCGACATCCGCGAAGTGCTGGAAGGACTGGTGGCCCGGCGCGCAGCCAACGAGATTCAGCCCGCCCAGCGCACTCGGCTTCGCAAGACTTTCGACCAGATGGCCAAGTCTGCAAAAGACGGCGATGTGACCAGGTACCTGGATGCGGCGCTGGCCTTCAGAAGAATTCTGGCCGAATGCTCCCGCAGCGAGACGCTCATCGAATACGTGATGGCGATCGAGAACCGCCTTCGATTGATGGGCAATCGGACTGCGCTGATTCCAGGGCGAATGCAGGCCGCCATCGTGGAGCACAAGAAGCTCCTGCAGGCCATCGAGGCGGGAGACTCCGAAGCCGCCGAGCAATTGAATCGAGAGCGCATTCAGCACATCCGTGCCGACGTCGAACGCTCGTTCTCGTTCTCCATCCTCTGACGCACGCTCGCAATCGCGGATCGCCGGTCTGTCAATTTTCTCGGATCGACAACGGCTTTCGGTCGCGGCACTTTTGTTGTCGTTTGCTCGTTGGGAGACACCGGCAACGAATGACGGGCGGCTCATTGGCGCCAGCGGCATGATCGCCATTCAGTAGCTTCTTTCCACTCCGAATGCCAATGCCGGCGGCGGGGCAGAGCCGTGCAGCTTCTCAATGAATTAAAGTCGCACTCTCACCTCATCTTGGAGATTCCGTTCAATGACCCAGAGCTACAAGCAAATTCAGAAGCAAATCGAGGCACTTCAGCGCCGGGCGGACAAGCTCCGTGACCAGGAGGTCAAAGGCGTGGTCGAGCGCATCCGAGTGGCCATTGCCCATTACGGCCTGACGGCGGAGCAATTGGGCTTCAACGCAAACTCGGGACCCGGCAAGACGAAGACGAACGCTAAAGTGAAGCCATCACGCACGGCTCGCACTGCCAAATACAGCGATGGTCAGGGGAATTCCTGGTCGGGAATGGGAAAGCGCCCGTTCTGGCTGCGAGACGCGCTCAACGCGGGCCGATCGCTCGAGGAGTTCGCCAGCGAGACCGCGGCGGCGAAGCCGGAAAGTCCGAAGGGGCGCACGGCCAAGAAGCGTAAATCCAAGGTGGCCTACCAGGACCAGGCTGGACATACCTGGTCGGGCATGGGCCCGAAGCCGCGCTGGCTGAAGGAGGCGCTCGAAGCCGGAAAGACACTCGAGGAGATGGCAGCCTGAGCATGCCGCCGGGGCGAAGGTAGCGCGGCACCCGGCTGAATTGCGTGGAGTCGGCCGAGCTGCCTTGTCAGCAGATCAGGCAACGGAGCCGGGTGCCCGAAGCGCTGCGGCTGATCGCATCCAACCGGAGCAGGAGCATGGCCGCTTCATCGCCTGCCTTTCGTCGCGAACGACAGGAATATCTCGGCTTCACCATCTCGATCGAAGTGGCGAGCAAGCAAGAGTTGCTCGCGCTTCGAGCGGACATTCACGAAGCCTGGGAATTCAGGGGGCGAGTCGCCGTCGCGGGTCCTGTCTCCGACGAGGCTGCACTGCTCGACAAGCTGGCCAGGAAAGCCAGGCATTTCATCGATGTCCTGATTGCCAAGCGGGAAGAGGCCGGCCCTCCGGCCAAGTAAGCCGAAGGCGAATCCATGGTTCCTCTCATTGCCGTTACAAATGGAAACCAGCGCAGACGGAATATCCCCTTCTCCACGCGTGCACGGCCATCGCTTGTCATAAAGTTGGGAGCCGAGACGATCAGGGAGGAACGAAGTTGCCGATGAAACTGCTTGCCGCGCTCTGCGAATCGCGCTTGCCTTCTACAGTGCTCGAACCCGACGACATCGAGAAATTGATGGTCTTGAAGGCGACGGGGTTCGTCGAAGCCGAAATCCCGCCGATGCTCATGGACGAGGAAAGCTATGGCTACACCGAGCCCGCGGTCGTCGTGAAAGTGACCGACCGCGGCTTCGCCGCCTGCCAGATGCACGCGCAGAAGCGCTGAGCACACCGGACCGAATCAACGGCCCCAGATCTTCCGATAGGCGTCGCGGTAGCCAGGTCCGGGTCGAAGCTGTTCTTCGACCAGCCCGAGGTCCTGGTGGATGAAGGCCATGCCCTGCTGCGCGCGCGGCAAGGTGCGCCACTCGGCCTCGGGGCACCCCAGCAGCGAAACGCTGCCGCTGTCCTGGCCGTAGACGCCGGCCAGGATCTTGATCAGGGTGGACTTGCCGGCGCCGTTCTCGCCCAGGAGCGCAAGGATCTCGCCGGCGTGCAGGTCGAGCGAGACGCCGTCGACGGCCTGGGTTCCGCCGAAGCGCTTGCTGAGCGCCTCGATGCGCGGCACGCGCGTGGCAGCCGCCGCGCCGTTCACAGCAGCACCGCGCATGACACGTCCGGCTCGCGCTGCGTGCCGATGAAGCGCTCGAAGGCGAGCGTCGCCATGTTGAAGTAACCGAGCCGGTCGTCGTCCTGGCTGACGAAGGCGAGCGGCCGGGTCGGATGGAAGCTCAAGGCGATCGGGCGCGCCTCCATCGGGATGCGGGCCATTTCTTCGAGGCTCTCCGGATCGACCATCGACAGGCTGCGCTCGCCGTAGTTGGTCACCACCAGCCGCCCGTCGCGGTACAGGTAGAGGCGCGTCGGGTCCTCGCGCGACGGGGCTTCGCGCAGCACCTTCATGGTGGCGGTGTCGATGGCCGCCAGCGTGTGGCTCCAGCGGTTGGTGACATAGAGCGTGTTCTCGTCGGCGGAGAGCGCATGGCCCTCGGGCTTCTGCCCCGGCGAACAGGCCACCGGCGCCACCGTGGCGTCGTGCGGCCGTATCCTGGTCACGGTGTGCGAGAGCAGGTTCATCACGTAGGCGGTCTGCCCGTCGCGGGTGAGGGCGAACAGATGGCTCTTGATGCCGCCGGTGTCGACCGCGCGCTGCGGAGCGGTGTCGGTCTCCGGGTGGTCGAGCACCACCAGCTGCGCGCGTTCTTCGCTCAGCGCATACAGGCGGCCCTGCGCGTCCATCTGCATGCCGTGCAGCCGGTTGAGCGGCGCGATGTCGATGGTGCGTGCGAGCCGGCGTGCCGCGATGTCGATCTGGAAGATGGACGTGCCGCCATGGCCGACGTGCGCCGAGGTCTCGACGCCATAGTGGCCGACGTAGGCATGGCGCCTCGCCGCATCGACCACGAATTCGTGCGGGAACTCCGGCAGCGCGATGCTGTGCAGCCGCTCGCCGCTCGGGATGTCGTAGTAGCTGAAGCAGTGGCTGCACTTTTCCACCAGCAGCAGGATTTCTCGGGTCATGGGCGCTGGATACCTTCCGTGCGAAGAACGATGCGGTAGAGCGAGCTGCTCGCCGCGACATAGAGCTGGTCGCGTCGCGCGCCGCCGAAGCAGAGGTTGCCCACTTTCTCACCTCGGCGAACACGCGCCCGTTCGCCAGCGCGTTCTGCCGCACGTCGAACACCATCAGGTGGTGCCGGGATGTCGCTCCACAGCACGGCATCGTCCTCGTGCATCCAGACCGGCCCTTCGCTCCAGGCGGCGCCGGTGCACAGTCTTTCGAGCCGGGCGCCCGCGACGACGGGGCGCAGGCGCGCATCGCGGATGTCGATGCCGGTGTCCATGGCGCTCAGCACCAGCGCAGCACCAGCGGGTCGAGCCGCCGGGCCGTCTCGATCAGCCCCTTGCGGGTGTCGGGGCACATCGGGGGCCACGGGTCCCGCGCGGCCTCGCAGGCGATCACGCCGCCTTCCTTCATCAGCGCCTTGGCGGCGAGGAAGCCGGATTGCCGATTCTCATGGTTGATCAACGGGAGCCAGCGCTGGTAGAGCGCGAAGGCCTGCTCGCGATCGCCCGCGCGATGGGCTTCGATGATCGGGCGGATGCCATCGGGATAGCCGCCGCCGGTCATCGAGCCGGTGGCGCCGGCGTCGAGGTCGGGCAGCAGCGTGATCGCTTCTTCGCCGTCCCAGGGGCCTTCGACGGCGTCGCCGCCCAGGCGGATGAGCTCGCGCAGCTTCGATGCCGCCCCTGCCGTCTCGATCTTGAAGTAGGCCACGTGCTCGATCTCGCGCGCCATGGTCGCGAGGAAGGCGGCCGACAACACGGTGCCGGCGGCCGGCGCGTCCTGCACCATGATCGGGATGTCGACCGCGTCGGACAGCCGCGCATAGAAGTCGAAGATCCGCGGCTCGGGAACGCGGAAGGTGGCGCCGTGGTAGGGCGGCATCACCATCAGCATCGCCGCGCCCATGTCCTGCGCGCGGCGGCTGCGCTCGGCGCAGACGCGGGTGGCGAAGTGGGTGGTGGTCACGATCACCGGCACGCGTCCGGCCACGTGCTCGAGGATGGTCCGGGTCAGCACTTCGCGCTCGTCGTCGGCCAGCAGGAACTGCTCGGAGAAATTGGCGAGGATGCACAGCCCGTCGGACCCGGCATCGACCATGAAGTCGACGCAGCGCTTCTGGCTCTCGAGGTCGAGCGTGCCGTCATCGCCGAAGGTGGTGGGCACGACAGGGAAGATGCCGCGGTAGGGGGTGCGCTGGGTGTGGGTCATGGCCTCGGTGAGCGGAAGTGATGCGCCTGTGACGGCGCCGAACCGACGCCTTTCATTCGACGATGTTGAAGTCCTTGAGGTACTCGGTCTTCAGGCTGAGCCCGAGGCCCGGCTTGTGGTCGTCGAGCTGCAGGAAGCCGTTCTCGGCCACCGGCTCGCCGTCGAAGATGTAGTAGAAGAGCTCGTTGCCGACTTCCACGTCGTGCATCGGGAAGTACTCGCTCATCGGGGAGGCCAGCGTGCTCATGGTCAGGTGGTAGTTGTGCATCTGGCCGGCATGCGGGATCACGGGAACGCTGTAGGCCTCGCACAGCGCGTTGATCTTGTGCGCGGCCGTGATGCCGCCGACGCGGTTGGTGTCGTACTGCACGACCGACACCGCCTTGCGGTCCAGCAGCTGCTTGAAGCCATAGAGCGAGAACTCGTGCTCGCCGCCCGAGATCGGAATGCCGGTCCGCTGGTTCAGCTCGGCGTAGCCGTCGATGTCGTCGGCGATCACCGGTTCCTCGAGCCAGCGCGGCTGGAACTTCTCGAGCTTGGGGCAAATGCGCTTGGCGTACTCGAGGTTCCAGCCCATGTAGCACTCGAGCATCAGGTCGTTGTCGTAGCCGATGACCTCGCGCACCGCCTCGACCGACTTCAGGTTCTCCGCGACGCCCTTCTGCAGGTGCGCCGGCCCGTAGCCGAAGCGCATCTTGAAGGCGGTGAAGCCCTGGTCGAGAAACTTCTGCGCCTCGGCCTGCATTTCCTTCAGGTCGGTCCGGTAGAGCTTGGAGTAGTAGCAGGGGATCTTCTCCTTGGTGCGGCCGCCGAGCAGCTTGAACACCGGCTTGTTCACCGATTTGCCCAGGATGTCCCAGATCGCGAGGTCGACCGCGGAGATCGCGGCCATGGTCACGCCCTTGCGGCCCCAGGCGTGGGTGGCGCGGTACATGCGCTGCCAGAGGTACTCGTAGTCCCAGGGGTCCTGGCCGGTCACCAGCGGCGCGAGGTACTGGTCGATGATGGCCTTCGCGATGGCCGGCGCGAGCGCCACGTTGCCGAGGCCGACGATGCCGTCGTCGGTCTCGATCTCGACCACCGTCCACGAATGGAAGCGGAAGGTGCTCATGGTTTCCTGCGGCGCGTACAGCAGGTCCATGGCGTTGGAGCAGAAGTTGCCCTGCGGCGGAACGGTCTTGCCCTTCCATTCGAAAACGCGGGCGCGGACGGATTTGATCTTCATGGTGCTTCTCGGATGTGGGAGGGTTCAAGCGGGTGTGGGGGTGGCGAGGCGGTGCGCGGCGCCCATGCGGCTCGCAATGAGGAAGGCCTGCCACATGGCTTCGACGCTGGCCTTGCCCTGTCCGGCGATGTCGTAGGCCGTGCCGTGCGCCGGCGTGGTGATGGGAATGGGCAGCCCGCCCTGTACCGTGACGCCGCGGCTGAAGCCCATCAGCTTGATGGCGATCTGGCCCTGGTCGTGGTACATGGTGACGATGGCCTGGTAGTCGCCGGCCTGCGCCTTCAGGAAGATGGTGTCGGCCGGGAAGGGGCCGTGGAAGGGCGACGCGGTCGGCCAGTCGCGGGCCTGCAGCCGCTGCACCGCCGGGATGATGATGTCGACCTCCTCGCGCCCGCACAGGCCGCCGTCGCCGCCGTGCGGATTGAAGGCCGCGATCGCGATCTTCGGCTGCGCCACGCCGTTGTCCAGCAGGGAGCGGTAGATCAGCTCGGCCGCCTGCTCGATGCGTTCCACGCTCAGGTAGCCGGCCACGTCTTTCAGCGGCACGTGCGAGGAGATGCGCGACGTCCAGAGCTCGCCCAGCGTGTTGAACTCGCAGAAGTAGCCGGCCACACCCAGGCGCTGCGCGAAGTGATGCAGTTCGTCTTCGTGCCGCATGCCGCCGAGCTTCATGGCCTGCTTGTTGAGGGGCGCGAAGCAGATCGCGTCGACCTCGCCCGCCAGCGTCGCGTCCATGCACCGGTCCAGCACCTGCAGCACCGATCGTCCGCCCGGCGCCGCGGCCCGGCCGCGCTCCACCAGCGCAGGGTCGATGCTGCGCACCGCCAGGAATGCGGGGCGCGCCGTCGCGGCACGACCGCGGACCTCGGCCAGGGAGCGCACCTCATCGACGGCGACGGAGGTGCCGGCGATGCGCTGGCCTTCGTCCCACAGCCAGCGGTCGCCGGCCAGCACGATGTTGGCGAGCGCGGTGGCTTCGGGCCGGGCCAGCAGGCGGGCGATCAGCTCGGCGCCGATGCCTGCGGGATCGCCCAGCGTGAGCGCGACAACGGGAAGGGCAGGGGTGTTCGGCATGTCAGTCGAGGCGGATGCGGTTCTTCTTGATGACCTCGCCGAAGCGCTTGTATTCGGCGGCATGGAACTGCGCGAACTGCGCCTGGGTCATGGGCGTGATCTCGGCACCGATGGCGTCGAGTCGGGTCCGGGTCTCGGGCATCGCGAGCACCTGGTTCACGGCCTCGTGCACCTTGTCCTGCACCGCCCTGGGCGTTGCAGCGGGCATGTAGATGCCGTACCAGGCGCTCATCTCGAGGTGCGGAACGCCCGCTTCGGCCAGGGTCGGCACGTCGGGCAGCTGCGCGTTGCGCTTGCTGGTGGTCACCGCGAGTGCGCGGATCTTGCCGTTCCTGATCTGGCCGATCGCCGAGGGCAGGGTGTCGAAGCTCAGCTGTACCTGGCCGCCGACCAGATCGATGAGCGCCGGGCCGCTGCCCTTGTAGGGCACGTGCGTGATGTCGACGCCGGTCGCATCCTTGAACAGCTCGGCCGCAATGTGCTGGGTGCTGCCGGCGCCGCTGGTGGCGTAGTTGAGCTTGCCCGGTTCCTGCCGGGCCAGCTTGATCAGCGCCTGCACCGAATCCGCCGGCACGCTGTTGCTGACCACCAGGACGTTGGGCACCGCGCCGACGAAGGCCACCGGCACCAGGTCGCGGTTGCTGTCGTAGTTGAGCTTGAGCAGGTGCGGCGCGATCGCGTGCGCCGTGACCACGCCCATCACCAGCGTGTGGCCGTCGGTGGACTTGGCCGTGGCATCGGCGGCCAGGGTGTTGGAAGCGCCGGGCCGGTTCTCGACCACGACCGGCTGCTTGAGCAGGGGGCCGAGCCGATCGGCCACCGCGCGGGCCATCGCGTCGGTGCCGCCGCCGGGCGCGGAGCCGACCATGATCCGCAGCGCGCGGGTCGGCCAGTCCTGGGCGTGTGCGGCGCTTGCGGCGAGCGCCAGCAACCCTGCGGCCGCGGCCGCGATGAGCTTCTTCATCTGCTTGTCTCCAGGCTGTTTCTAGGATTCGTCGACGCCGATCGTAGGCACGCGATTGATGCACGTAAACTGAAAGCTCTTGATCGATCAATATCCTGAGGTAATCAATCGTGGGCTCCATCGACAAGCAGGATTCGACCCCGCGGCTGCTCAACCGCGTCCGCATGAGGCAGGTTGCGCTGATGCTGGCCGTGGAGGAACGACGCACCCTGCGCGCCGCCGCCGATCAACTGGGCCTGACGCAACCGGCCGCCACCAAGATGCTTCACGAGCTCGAGAGCGCGCTCGGCCAGCCGCTCTTCGAGCGGGCCGGGCGCGGCCTGCGGCTCAATGCCGCGGGCGAGCGCGTGATGGGCTACTTCAGGGGGATCCGCGGCAGCATGGAGGCGCTCAACCGCGAGCTGCACGACTTCCAGCTCGGCAGCGTCGGCAAGTTCTCGCTCGGCAGCATCATGGCCGCCTCGCCCGGCCGGCTGACCGACGCACTCACCGAACTCAAGGCGGCGCATCCCTTGCTGGCGATCGAGATCGCGGTGGATACCAGCGACAAGCTGCTCGCCCAGCTGCACGAGGGCGTGCTCGAGGTGGTGGTGGGGCGCCCTGTCGGTCCCGAAGCGGCGAGCTGCATCTTCAAGGCCATCGAGGACGAGTCCCTGGCGGTGGTTGTGGGCAATGAGCATCCGCTGGCTGGGCAGTCGCGCGTTGCCTTCGCGGATCTGCTGGCCTACCCCTGGATCCTGCAGCCGGCGCACAGCCCCATGCGCGACGTGATCGAGCGCGAGTTCCAGTCCCACCACGCGATGATGCCGCGCGGCCTGGTCGAGACCGGTTCGATCCTCACGACCATCAACCTGATCCGCAAGTCACGGATGATCGGCGTGATCCCGGAGACGGTCGCGCAGCGGGACGCCGAGCATGGCGTGCTCAGCATCGTGCGCTATCCGATCCGCCACAAGCTCGCGACCTACGGCAGCATCGTGCGCAGCGACCGGCCGCTCAGCACGCCGGCAGAACAGTTCCTGGATCTGTTGCACAGGAAACCGTAAGAAGCGCCGCAGCCCTGGTGTTGGCGCTGCGACCAGGCGCCTCCTATGATGGAATCGACGCCCCGGATCGGAGACAAGCGAATGAACCATCACCTGGCGACATTGAACCGGCGCACCCTGCTTTCCGCCGCCGCGCTCGCCCTGAGCGCCGTGCATGCCGGACGCGGCTGGGCCGCGGATGCATGGCCGAGCAAGACGGTGCGCATCATCGTTCCGTTCGCGCCGGGCGGCGGCGCCGACAGTTCGGCGCGCGTGCTGGCCGAGGTGCTGGCGCCGAAGCTGGGACAGAGCGTCATCGTGGAGAACCGGCCGGGCGCCGGAAGCGCCATCGGCGTGATGGCCGCTGCGCAGAGCAAGGACGGCCACACGCTTCTCATGGGCAGCAACAGCATGGTGATCAATCCCGTGCTGAATCCATCGATCACCTACGACGTCGCCCGCGACTTCGACGCGGTCGGCATGGTGTCCGCGCAGCCGCTGGTGCTGGTCGTGCCCTCGTCCTCGAAGATCGCCAGCTTTGCCGACCTGGTGGCAGAGGCCAAGGCACGGCCCGGCACGGTGACCGCGGGCAACAGCGGCAACGGCACGCTGGCACATCTGACGGCCGAGCTGTTCTCGATCCAGACCCAGACCACCATCACCAGCGTCCCCTACAAGGGCGAAAGCGCGCTCCTGCCGGACCTGATCGGAGGACTGGTGTCGTGCGGGTTTCTCAACCTGCCCAGCGTCATCGCGCATGTCCGCGCCGGTCGACTCCGCGCCCTGGCCGTGTCTTCGCCTGCGCCGGTGGCCGAACTGCCCGGCGTGCCGACGCTGCGTTCGCTGGGCCAGTCCACCCTGGAGGTGCAAGGCTGGGCGGCGCTCGTCGCTCCCAAGGGCACGATTCCCAAGGAAGGTCTTGCTCGTCTCGAAGCCCTGCTGATCGAGGCGCTGGGCACCGATGCCGTGAAGTCGCGCTTCGCGGCGCTGAGCGTCACGCCCGTGGTCAGTGGCCGCGATGCGACCGCGCAGTACCTGAAGGCCGAGGGGGCTCGCTGGCAGCAGGTGATCAAGACGCGGGGCATCAAGGCGGACTCGTGATGAACCACGAAAGCTTCGGCTATCGCATCGCCGCCACGATGAGCGCGGACGTGTTGGTCTGCGGCGGCGGCATCGCGGGCACCATGGCGGCGGTGGCGGCCGCGCGCTGCGGCGCTTCGGTGATGCTGGTGGAGCGCTACGGCTTTCTCGGCGGCAATGCCACGGCCGGGGCCGTCGCGCAGTTCAACAGCTGGCAGACCGCCAACGGACGGCGCGTGGTGGCCGGACTGGCCGACGAGGTCGTGACGCGGCTCGGACGGTACGGCGGGGCGGGCGAGCACGCAAGCTTCGTGATGTCGACCGGCCACAGGATGGACCGGGTCGAATATGCGCCCGAAGTGCTCAAGCTGGTGCTGGACGACATGCTGCGGGAGGCCGCCGTGCGGCCGCTGCTGCACGCCAGCGTGCTCGATGTCGGCGTGAGCGGACGGCGCATCGATCGCGTGCACGTGCTGACCAAGAGCGGCGTGGTCGAGCTGCATGCGCAGGTGCTGATCGACGCTTCCGGCGACATGGATGCGCTCGATCGCGCAGGCGCCGCCTTCCTCGAGCTCGACGAAGGCGAAGCCTTGCAGCCGGCCACGATGATGTTCCGCTTCGGACCGATCGACTTTGCGCAATTGGACGCGCTGCCGAAGGCCGAGCTCGCCGCACTGGCGCGCCGGGGCTACGAAGAAGGCCGGCTGGCGCGCGCGGCCCTGCACGTCAGCCGTGATCCGTTCAGCAACGACGGCTGGTTCAACATCAGCCGCCTCGGCATCGACGCCACGGACGCCATGGCGCTGGGCGCCGCCGAGATCGAGGGCCGGCGGCAGGCCTGGAACGCGGCCCAGTACCTGCGGCAATGCGTGCCGGGTTGCGAGTCAGGCCAGTTGCGTGCGTTCGGGACCCAGGTCGGCGTGCGCGAAACGCGCCGCGTCGTCGGCGACCACGTCCTGAGCGCGGAGGAATTGCTGCGTCCGGCGCAGTTTCCCGATGCGATCGCCGCCGGCGCCTATCCGATCGACATCCATCCCGCCGCCGGCGGGGAACTGCGCTACGAAGGCCTGGGTGACGATCACGCCTACCAGATCCCCTATCGCTGCCTGATTCCCGTCGGCTTTGACAACGCGCTGGTGGTCGGGCGCGGCGTTTCGGCAACGCACAGCGCGCACGCCGCGATTCGCGTCATGACGATCTCGATGGCCGTGGGCCAGGCCGCCGGCACGGCGGCTGCGATGGCGGCGCGATCGGACCTGCCGGTGAATCTCCGGGCCGTGCCGGTGCCGGCGCTGCGCGCGCGGCTGCTCGAAGACGGAGCGAAGCTGGCTTGAGCGAAAAGGCGCCGTGCGGCACGCGCACCCGAGGCAGGCTCAGGTCTGCCAGGGCAGACCGCGCAGGCGCTCGCGCTTTTCTTCTTCGTCGAAGTGCGCGAGCGAGGGCTTGATCAGGTCGCTGCGCGCCACGATGCCCACGAGCGCGAGCGACTGCGCGTCCTTGACGACCGGCAGCCGCTCCAGCCGGTGGCGCGCGAGACGCGTGGCGACGACGCGGCAGTTCTCGCCTTGCAGCGCGAACACGGGCGGCGCTGCCGATGCGCAGGCATCACCCACGGTGCCTGCGCCGGCCGCGGCCAGCGCGGTGCGGTCCATCACGCCGATCACCGCGCTGCCGCGCAGCACCGGATAGGCGCGGTGCAACTGGCCTTCGCCGAAGTAGGCGGCCAGCGCTTCCGCGACCGGCATCGCGGCGTCGATGCTGCGCACATCGCGCGTCATCACTTCTTCCACGAAATGCCGTTCCAGGGGATCGATGCCGTACTCGCGGTAGATGTGATAGCCGCGGCGCGCGATCTTCTCGGTGAGGATCGAGCGGCGCATGGTGAGCACCGTGAAGCCGTAAGCCACCCCCGAGGTCGCCAGCAGCGGCAGCATCGCGTTGCTGTCGTGCGTGAGCCCGAAGGCGAAGACGGTGGCGGTGAGCGGAGCGCGCATCACGCCGCCGAGCGTGGCGGCCATGCAGACCAGCGGCCACAGCATCGGGTCGTTGCCGGGCAGCACGTGCGAAAGCACCACGCCCAGGCCGGCGCCCATCATCAGCAGCGGCGCCAGGACGCCGCCCGAGGTGCCGGAGCCCAGCGAGATCACCCAGATCACCGCCTTCACCGTCAGCAGCGCGGCCACCACGCCGAGCGCGAGGTGGTTGTGCAGCAGGTCGCCGATCACGTCATAGCCCACGCCCAGCGCGCGCGGCTCGAAATAGCCGCCGATGCCCACCGCCAGCCCGCCGATGGCCGGCCACCACATCCAGTGCAGCGGCAGCTTGCCGAACCAGTCCTCGACCTTGTAGAGCGAGAGCGACAAGGCCGCGGACAGCGCGCCGCAGAGCACGCCGGCCGCCACGCAGGACAGCATCGCGAGCGGGCCGGGCGCTGCCGTCTGCAAGGGGAACAGCGGGCCGGGAACCATCATCAGCGGCCGTGCGAAGCCCGCGACGGCGCAGGCCACGGCCACCGGCAGCAGGCTGCGCGGGCGCAGCTCGAACAGCAGCAACTCGACCGCCAGCAGCACCGCGGCCACCGGCGTGCCGAACACCGCCGTCATGCCGGCGGTCGCGCCCGCCACCAGCAGGGCCTTGCGCTCGGCGGAGGAGAGATGGAAGTGCTGTGCGATCAGCGAGCCGATGGCGCCGCCGGTCATGATGATCGGCCCTTCGGCGCCGAAGGGCCCGCCGCTGCCGATGACGATGCCCGAGGACAGCGGCTTGAGCAGCGCCACCTTCGGCGACATCCGGCTCTTGCCGAACAGGATCGCCTCGATGGCCTCGGGAATGCCGTGCCCCCGGATCTTGTCGGAGCCATAGCGCGCCACCAGGCCGATGATCAGCCCGCCGATCACCGGCACCACGATCACCCACGCGCCCAGCGCGTGCTCCGCCGGAGAGCGGTCGGCCAGCGAGAAGGTCTGGAAGAAGAACAGGTTGGTGAAGAAGCGGATCAGGTCGAGCAGCACGCGCGCGGCCACCGTGCTGATCGCGCCGATGACGGCCGCCATGACGGTGATTCGCATGAGGCGCGTGTTGAGCGCGAAATCGCCGCGCGGCGGATGGGAGGCTGGGCTGGTCATGGTGCGTCGGGAAGGTCGATCAGGGGCACGTCGAAGGCGCCCTGGAGCGAACGCACCTCCGCCCGGTGCGGCTCGGCAGAGGGCAGGGTGCGAAAATATATCACAACACGATATATCGGCGCGCGGGGAGCGAGCGGGCTCAACAATCCGCGAAGTCCAGAACGCGCTGCCGGTGGGCGATCAGGGTTTTCCCGCAATCAGTGGTCCGGCGATTCGGACGTGCTCCTCGCCTCCCATCCGGATGATCGGCGCGGCACCGGCCAGGCTCTCCTTTCGTCCCTAGTGAAATCAATCACTTAGCGCGCTCCGGCTGCCGCGTGCCGCGTGGCACATCGATTGCTCTGTAGCCAGTCCCGGCCGCTTCGTCCGATGCGGATCGCGGGCATGACACAGGAGACAAACCGATGAGCACCCTGGGTGATCTCGACCCCACGGAAACTGGCGAGTGGATCGACGCGCTCGGCGCGGTTCAACACCACCGAGGCAGCGAGCGCGCGAACTTCCTGCTGAACCGCCTCGTCGACGAGGGCCGCCGCGACGGCGTGTACGTGCCCCGTTCGCTGAACACGGCCTACAAGAACACCATCCCGCCCGAGAAGGAGGAGAAGTCGCCCGGCAACCGCGAGATCGAGCATCGCCTGCGCTCCATCATCCGCTGGAACGCGATGGCGATCATCCTGCGCGCCAACAAGGACTCGTCCGAACTCGGCGGGCACATCGCGAGCTTCCAGTCGGCAGCCACGCTCTACGACATCGGCTTCGGCCACTTCTGGCATGCCGCCACCGACACCCACGGCGGCGACCTGCTGTTCATCCAGGGCCACAGCTCGCCCGGCATCTACGCGCGCGCCTTCCTCGAAGGACGCTTGAGCGAGCAGCAGCTGCTCAACTACCGCCAGGAGGCCGAGGGCAAGGGCATCCCGTCGTACCCGCACCCGTGGCTGATGCCCGACTTCTGGCAATTCCCCACGGTCTCGATGGGCCTGGGCCCGCTGATGGCGATCTACCAGGCACGCTTCCTCAAGTACCTGCAGGGCCGGGGCCTGGCCGACACGGCGCCGCGCAAGGTCTGGGCCTTCATGGGCGACGGCGAGATGGACGAGCCCGAATCGCTCGGCGCCATCTCGCTGGCGGGCCGCGAGAGCCTGGACAACCTCGTGTTCGTCATCAACTGCAACCTGCAGCGCCTGGACGGCCCGGTGCGCGGCAACGGCAAGATCGTGCAGGAGCTCGAGAGCGTGTTCCGCGGCGCCGGCTGGAACGTCATCAAGGTGCTCTGGGGCGGCGGCTGGGATGCGCTGCTCGCCAAGGACAAGAGCGGCAAGCTGCTGCAGCGCATGGAGGAGTGCGTCGACGGCGAGTACCAGGACTTCAAGAGCAAGAGCGGCGCCTACGTGCGCGAGCACTTCTTCGGCAAATACGAAGAAACGAAGGCGCTGGTCGCCGACATGAGCGACGAGCAGATCTGGGCACTGACCCGCGGCGGCCACGACCCCGAGAAGGTGTTCGCCGCCTATGCCGCCGCCGTCAAGCACAAGGGCCAGCCCACGCTGATCCTGCCCAAGACGGTGAAGGGCTACGGCATGGGCGAATCGGGCGAGGGCCAGATGATCGCCCACCAGGCCAAGAAGATGACGCAGGACGCGCTGCGCGGCTTCCGCGATCGCTTCCAGATCCCGGTGTCCGACGAGGAGCTGCCCAACGTGCCCTTCATCCGGCTGGCCGAGGACAGCCCCGAGATGAAGTACCTGCGCGAGCGCCGCGCCGCGCTCGGCGGCTACCTGCCGCAGCGCCGCCGCAAGTCGGTGGCGCTGGAGATCCCGCCGCTGTCCACCTTCGAGCGCCTGCTCAAGGACACCGGCGAGCGCGAGATCTCCACCACCATGGCCTTCGTGCAGATGCTCGGCACGCTGGTGCGCGACAAGGCCATCGGCAAGCACGTGGTGCCCATCGTGCCCGACGAGTCGCGCACCTTCGGCATGGAAGGCATGTTCCGCCAGCTCGGCATCTGGTCCTCGCTCGGCCAGCTCTACAAGCCGCAGGACGCCGACCAGCTCATGTACTACCGCGAGTCGAAGGACGGGCAGGTGCTGCAGGAAGGCATCAACGAGGGCGGCGCGATGTCCAGCTGGATCGTCGCGGCCACCTCGTACAGCACGAACAACGTGCCGATGATCCCGTTCTACATCTACTACTCGATGTTCGGCCTGCAGCGCGTGGGCGACCTGGCCTGGCTGGCCGGCGACATGCGCGCGCGCGGCTTCCTGCTGGGCGGCACCGCCGGGCGCACCACGCTCAACGGCGAGGGCCTGCAGCACGAGGACGGCCACAGCCACATCCTGGCGGGCACCATCCCCAACTGCATCTCGTACGACCCGACCTTTGCCTACGAGGTGGTGGCCATCGTGCGCGACGGCATGCGCCGCATGTACGCCGAGCAGGAGGACGTCTACTACTACATCACCCTGATGAACGAGAACTACCCGCACCCGGGCATGCCCGAGGGCATCGAGGCGGGCATTCTCAAGGGGCTCTATCAGCTGAGCGACGGCGGCAAGACCCCGAAGAAGGGCCAGCGCGTGCAGCTCATGGGCAGCGGCACCATCCTGCGTGAAGTGATGGCCGCGGCCGAACTGCTGAAGGCCGACTGGAACGTCGCCGCCGATGTGTGGAGCGCCACCAGCTACAACGAGCTGCGCCGCGACGGCATGGCCGCCGAGCGCTGGAGCCGGCTGCACCCCACCGAGCCGGCACGCAGGAGCCACGTCGAGCAATGCCTCGACGGCCACGAGGGCCCCGTCATCGCGGCCACCGACTACATGCGCAACTACGCCGACCAGGTGCGCGAGTACGTGCAGGCCGCGGGCCGGCGCTACACCGTGCTGGGCACCGACGGCTTCGGCCGCAGCGACTACCGCCGCAACCTGCGCCGCTTCTTCGAGGTCGACCGCTGGCACGTGGTGGTGGCCGCGCTCAAGGCGCTGGCCGACGACGGCGTCATCAAGCCTTCGGTCGTGGCCGATGCGATCGAGAAGTACCAGCTCGATGCCGAGCGCGCAGCCCCCTGGACCGTCTGAGGCAGGACAAGAAAATGAGCAAAGCAATCGACATCAAGGTCCCCGACATCGGCGACTTCAGCGATGTGCCGGTCATCGAGATCTTCGTGAAGCCGGGCGACACGGTGAAGGCCGAAGACCCGCTGGTCTCGCTGGAATCCGACAAGGCCACGATGGACGTGCCCGCACCGTGCGGCGGCGTGGTGGAGTCCATCGCCGTGAAGCTGGGCGACAAGGTCAGCGAAGGTTCGGTGATCCTGTTGCTGGCCACGGGCGACGCCACCGCCGCCGCCACCGCCACCGACCCGGCGGCTGCGCCGGCAGCGCCTGCTGCAGCCGCGGCCGCGACCGCCCCGGCGCAGGCCACCGCCTCCGGCTCCATCGACGAAGCCGCCTTCGCCCTCGCCTACGCCGGACCCGCCGTGCGCAAGCTGGCACGCGAACTCGGCGTCGACCTCGGCAAGCTCAAGGGCAGCGGCGACCACGGCCGCATCGTGCGCGCCGACGTGGAGGCCTTCGCGAAGGGCGGTGGCGCCGCCGCTGCGCCGGCTGCCGGCAAGGCGGCCGCGGCACCCGCCGGCGGCGGCGTGGGCGGCATCGACCTGCTGCCCTGGCCCAAGGTCGACTTCGCCAAGTTCGGACCGACCGAGCGCAAGGAGCTGTCGCGCATCAAGAAGATCAGCGCCGCCAACCTGCACCGCAACTGGGTCGTCATTCCGCACGTGACGACACACGACGAGGCGGACATCACCGAGCTGGAGCCCTTCCGCGTTCAGATGAACAAGGAACTCGAGAAGTCGGGCGTGAAGATCAGCATGCTGCCCTTCATGATGAAGGCAGCCGTCGCCACGCTGAAGAAGTTTCCGGAGTTCAACGCCAGCCTCGACGGCGACGCGCTGGTGCTCAAGAACTACTGGCACATCGGCTTCGCGGCCGACACGCCCAACGGCCTCATGGTGCCGGTCATCCGCGACGTCGACAGGAAGACCGTGCCCGAGATCGCCAAGGAGATGGGCGAGCTCGCCAAGCTGGCGCGCGACGGCAAGCTCAAGCCCGACCAGATGTCGGGCGGCACCTTCACCATCAGCTCGCTCGGCGGCATCGGCGGCATCTACTTCACGCCGATCATCAACGCGCCCGAGGTCGCCATCATGGGCGTGTGCAAGAGCTACTGGAAGCAGCATTCCAGCGACGGCAAGACCTACACCTCGCGCCTGGCGCTGCCGCTGTCCCTGTCGTGGGACCACCGCGTGATCGACGGCGCCGCCGCCGCGCGCTTCAACGTCCATTTCGCCAACGTGCTCGCCGACCTGCGGCGCATGCTGTTCTGAAGGAAGCGCCCCAATGGCAAACATGGTGGAAGTCAAGGTCCCCGACATCGGCGACTTCAAGGATGTCGCGATCATCGAGCTGCTGGTCAAGCCCGGCGAGGTCATCGCGGTCGATACCGGCCTGATCATGGTGGAGTCCGACAAGGCCTCGATGGAGATTCCGTCGAGCCATGCGGGCACCGTGAAGGAGCTGAAGGTCGCGCTGGGAGACAAGGTCAGCGAAGGGTCGGTGATCCTGGTGCTCGAGGCGGCGGCAGGAGCCGGTGCCGCTGCGACGCCGGCCCCTGCGCCCGCACCGGCGGCTGCTGCGGCGTCGGTGGCCGCCGCACCCGCGCCCACGGCCGGCAGCTACGCCGGCAAGGCCGACATCGAGTGCGAAGTGCTCGTGCTCGGTGCCGGCCCCGGCGGCTACTCGGCCGCCTTCCGCAGCGCCGACCTCGGCATGAAGACGGTGCTGGTGGAGCGCTACGCCACGCTCGGCGGCGTGTGCCTCAACGTGGGCTGCATCCCCTCCAAGGCGCTGCTGCACACGGCCAGCGTGATGGACGAGGTCAAGCTGCTCGGCAAGCACGGCATCAGGTACCCCGCGCCCGAGGTCGACATTGATGCGCTGCGCGGCTTCAAGGAAGGCGTCGTCAAGAAGCTCACCGGCGGCCTGGCCGGCATGGCGAAGGCGCGCAAGGTCGAGGTCGTCACCGGCGTCGGCAGCTTTCTGGACCCGCACCACGTCGAGGTGGTGGGGGAGGGTGGCGCGAAGAAGGTGGTGAAGTTCGCCAAGGCCATCATCGCCGCAGGCTCGCAGTCCGTGAAGCTGCCCTTCATGCCCGAGGACGAGCGCGTCGTCGACTCCACCGGCGCGCTGCTGCTCAAGGGCATTCCGAAGCGCATGCTCGTGATCGGCGGCGGCATCATCGGCCTCGAGATGGCCACGGTGTACTCGACGCTGGGCACGCGCATCGACGTGGTCGAGATGCTCGATGGCCTGATGCAGGGCGCCGACCGGGATCTCGTCAAGGTGTGGGAGAAGTTCAACGCACCGCGCTTCGACAAGGTCCTGCTCAAGACCAGGACCATCGGCGCCAAGGCGACGAAGGCCGGCATCGAGGTCAGCTTCGAAGGCGAGCAGGCGCCGAAGGAGCCGCAGGTCTACGACCTGGTGCTGCAGGCCGTCGGCCGCAGTCCCAACGGGAACAAGATCGGCGCCGACAAGGCCGGCGTGGCCGTCACCGAGCGCGGCTTCATCGAGGTCGACAAGCAGATGCGCACCAACGTGCCGCACATCTTCGCCATCGGCGACATCGTCGGCCAGCCCATGCTCGCGCACAAGGCGGTGCACGAGGCGCACGTGGCGGCCGAGGCAGCGCACGGCGAGCCGGCGTTTTTCGACGCGCGCCAGATTCCCTCGGTGGCCTACACCGACCCTGAGGTGGCCTGGGCCGGCAAGACCGAGGAGCAGTGCAAGGCCGAGGGGCTGAAGATCGGCAAGGCGGTGTTCCCCTGGGCCGCTTCGGGCCGCGCGATCGCCAACGGGCGCGACGAGGGCTTCACCAAGCTGATCTTCGACGAGGCCACGCACCGCATCGTCGGCGGCGGCATCGTCGGCACCCATGCGGGCGACCTGATCAGCGAGCTGTGCCTGGCCATCGAGATGGGCTGCGAACCGGGCGACATCGGCAAGACCATCCACCCGCATCCCACGCTCGGCGAATCCATCGGCATGGCGGCGGAGCTCTTCGAGGGCGTGTGCACCGACCTGCCGCCGGTGAAGAAGAAGTAGGCCAACCCCATGCCGCTGGAACTCGCGTTCGAGACCTGGGGGTCGGGACCTCCGCTGGTGATCCTGCATGGCCTGTTCGGCGCCGGCCGCAACTGGACGAACGTCGCGCAGTCGCTGGCGGCGAACTATCGCGTCTACCTGCCCGATGCCCGCAACCATGGCGCTTCGCCATGGGCCGAGTCCATGTCATACGCCGAGATGGCGCACGACGTGCTCGCGCTCATCGAACGTGAACGCCTGCAGCAGCCCTTCGTCATCGGCCACAGCATGGGCGGCAAGACGGCGATGACGCTGGCGCTCTCGCATCCGCAGGCCGTCGGCGGCGTGGCCGTGATCGACATCGCCCCCGAAAGCTACACCGGGCAGTTCTCCTCCTACGTGTCGGCCATGCGCAACCTCGACGTCGGCGCCGCCGGCCGCCGCGAAGTCCGCCGGACACTCGCCGAAAGCCTGCGCGCCGATGCCCCCGTCGACTTCCTGATGCAGACCCTGCGCCGGGAACGCGACCGCTTCGACTGGCGGCTCAACCTGCTCGCCACCGGGTTGTGCATGCGCGATCTCTGCGACTTTCCCGCGTCGCTGCGCGAGGCCCGCTACGAAGGTCCTGCGCTCTTCATCGCGGGCGCGGAGTCCGACTACCTGCAGCCTGCTTCGCTGCCGGGCATCCGGGCGCTGTTTCCATCCGCCGCGCTCGAGCGCATCGAAGACGCCGGCCACTGGGTGCACGCGGACCAGCCGGAGGCCCTGCTGCGCGGGCTGAACGAGTGGCTGCGAGACGCCTGCGCGCTCGACCCGAACTGATCCTCAGCCACGCCTCTACAGACCTACGGAGACCGCACCATGTCCGACAACCTGCGCGAAGCCGCCCTCGACTACCACCGCTTTCCCGTCCCCGGCAAGATTTCGGTGAACCCCACCAAGCCGATGGCCACGCAGCGCGATCTCGCGCTCGCCTATTCGCCCGGCGTGGCCGACGCCTGCATGGAGATTGCGCGCGACCCGGCCGAGGCCATGAATCTCACCTCGCGCGCCAACCTCGTGGCCGTCATCACCAACGGCACGGCGGTGCTCGGGCTCGGCAACATCGGCGCGCTGGCCGGCAAGCCGGTGATGGAAGGCAAGGGCTGCCTCTTCAAGAAGTTCGCCGGCATCGACGTGTTCGACATCGAGCTCGACGAAACCGACCCCGACGCACTCATCGACACCATCGCGCGCATGGAGCCCACCTTCGGCGGCATCAACCTCGAGGACATCAAGGCGCCCGAGTGCTTCTACATCGAGAAGAAGCTGCGCGAGCGCATGAAGATCCCGGTCTTCCACGACGACCAGCACGGCACCGCGATCGTCGCGGCGGCCGCCATCCTCAACGCGCTGCGCCACGTGAAAAAGGACATCCGCGAGGTGAAGCTGGTCGCCTCGGGCGCCGGCGCGGCGGCGCTGGCCTGCCTCGATCTCATCGTGAGCCTCGGCCTCCCGATGCAGAACATTCATGTGTCGGACAGCGCGGGCGTCGTCTACACCGGCCGCAAGGAGCAGATGGACCCGAACAAGGCCCGCTATGCGCAGGACACGTCGGCACGCAAGCTGGCCGACGTGATCGGCGGCGCCGACATCTTCCTCGGCCTCTCGGCGGGTGGGGTGCTCAAGCCCGACATGGTGAAGGAGATGGCGCGCGACCCGATCATTCTCGCGATGGCCAACCCGACGCCGGAGATCCTGCCGGAGGACGCGCTGGCCGTGCGCCCCGACGCCATCCTCGGCACCGGGCGCTCGGACTATCCGAACCAGGTCAACAACGTTCTGTGCTTTCCGTTCATCTTCCGTGGCGCGCTCGACGTGGGCGCCACCACCATCAACGAGGAGATGAAGCTCGCTGCCGTGCGCGCCATTGCGGAGCTCGCGCATGCCGAGATTCCTGAAGTGGTGGCGCAGGCCTATGGCGCGCAGGGCCTGCGCTTCGGCCGCGACTACCTGATTCCCAAGCCCTTCGACCCGCGCCTGATCGAGGCCGTCGCGCCGGCGGTGGCGCAGGCCGCGGTCGACAGCGGCGTGGCGACGCGGCCGATCGCCGACATGAAGGCCTACCGCCAGCGCCTGTCGCAGTTCGTCTATCAATCCGGCAGCAGCATGCAGCCGCTGTTCGCGGCGGCCAAGCAGTCGCCCAAGCGCGTGGTCTACGCCGAGGGCGAGGACGAGCGCGTGCTGCGCGCCGCGCAGGTGGTGGTGGACGAGGGCCTCGCGCGGCCGTTGCTGCTGGGCCGCCCCGAGGTGATCGCCGAGCGCATCGCGCAGTACGGCCTGCGTCTTGCGCTGGGTGCCGATTGCGAGGCCGTCGACCTGCTCGATCCTGCCGTGCATGGCGAGGCGGCCGAGGCCTACTACCAGCTGCGGCGCCGCGACGGCGTCTCGCGCCTGGTGGCGCAGACCGACATGCGCAGCCGCGGCACGCTGCTCGCGGCGATGCTGGTGCGCCAGGGGCGCGCCGACGCCATGCTCTGCGGCACCCTCGGCGGCTACGGCGACCACCTGCGCCATGTGCGCGAGGTGATCGGCCTGCGCCCCGGCACGAAGACCCTGGCCGCCATGCAGATGCTGATGCTGCCGGGACGCCAGCTCTTCATCTGCGACACGCACGTCAACCGCGATCCCGATGCGTCGCAGATCGCCGAGATCGCATTGCTCGCCGCCGAAGAAGTGCGGCGCTTCGGCGTGACGCCCAGCGTGGCGCTGCTGTCGCACTCGAACTTCGGCGGCTCGGACGCCGCCTCCGCCGTGAAGATGCGCGAGGCGCTCGCGCTCGTCAGGGCGAGCGATCCGCAACTGGCGGTGGAAGGGGAGATGCGCGGCGATGCGGCGCTGTCCCGATCCATCCTCGAGCACGAGTTTCCGGACGCGGCGCTGGAGATCGAGGCCAACGTGCTCGTCATGCCCAACATCGATGCCGCCAACATTTCCTACAACCTGCTGCGCGTGGCGGCGGGCAACGGCATCACGGTGGGCGGGATCCTGCTGGGCGCGGCGCGCTCGGTGCACATCCTGACCCCGTCGTCCACCGTGCGCCGCATCGTCAACATGACGGCGCTGGCCGTGGTCGATGCCAACCCGCAGCGCGGCGCCGCCCCGGCCAGCGGCCACGCCGACCAGCCGGCGCATGCCGCCGGCGTCTGAAATTTTCCAGGAGATACCCGTGGACCACCAACCCGTACCCAAGCCCTTCTACAAGTCCCTGTACTTCCAGGTCATCACCGCGATCGTCATCGGCGTTCTGCTGGGCCACTTCTATCCGCACACCGGCGAGGCCATGAAGCCGCTGGGCGACGGCTTCATCAAGCTGATCAAGATGATCATCGCGCCGATCATCTTCTGCACGGTGGTGGTCGGCATCGCCGGCATGGAGGACATGAAGAAGGTCGGCAAGACCGGCGGCCTGGCGCTGCTGTACTTCGAAATCGTGAGCAGCATCGCGCTGGTGGTCGGGCTGGTCATCATCAACCTCGTGCGGCCGGGCGCCGGCATGAATGTCGACGTGAGCCAGCTCGACACCAAGTCGATCGCCGCCTACACCGGGCCGGGCAAGATGCAGGGCACGGTCGATTTCCTGCTCAACGTCATCCCGAGCACCGTGGTCGATGCCTTCGCCAAGGGCGAGATCCTGCAGGTGCTGCTGATCGCGGTGCTGTTCGGCTTCGCGCTGCACAGGTTCGGCGGGCGCGGCACGCTGGTGTTCGACGTGATCGAGAAGGGCTCGCACGTGCTCTTCACCATCGTCGGCTACATCATGAAGGTGGCGCCCATCGGTGCGTTCGGCGCGATGGCCTTCACCATCGGCAAGTACGGCCTCGGCTCGCTGCTGCAGCTCGGCCAGCTGATGGCGACCTTCTACGCCACCTGCCTGTTCTTCATCTTCATCGTGCTGGGCGGCATCGCGCGCTTTCACGGCTTCAGCATCTGGAAGTTCATCAAGTACATCAAGGAAGAGCTGCTGATCGTGCTGGGCACCTCCTCCAGCGAATCGGTGCTGCCGCGCATGATGGCCAAGCTCGAGAACCTGGGCGCGAAGAAGTCCGTGGTCGGCCTGGTCATCCCGACCGGTTACTCGTTCAACCTCGACGGCACCTCGATCTACCTGACGATGGCGGCCGTGTTCATCGCGCAGGCCACCAACACCGACATGACGCTGACGCAGCAGATCACCTTGCTGCTGGTGCTGCTGCTGACCTCGAAGGGCGCGGCCGGCGTGACCGGCAGCGGCTTCATCGTGCTGGCCGCCACCCTGTCGGCGGTGGGGCACGTGCCGGTGGCGGGCCTGGCGCTGATCCTGGGCATCGACCGCTTCATGTCGGAAGCCCGCGCGCTGACCAACCTGATCGGCAACGGCGTCGCCACGGTCGTGGTCGCCAAGTGGACCCAGGACCTGGACACCGTGCGCATGAAGCGCATCCTGAACAACGAGACGCCGGCCGACGCGGATGCGCCCGAGGCCGTGCTCGACCAGGTCGAGACCCACATGCCCGTGGCTCCAGCACGCTGAAAGCGGTCCCCTGCCTGGACGGAGAAGCCGACCATGAACAACCCCGTGCAGAAGCACCGTGTCGTCATCGTGGGCGGCGGCGCCGGTGGGCTGGAGCTGGCCACGCGTCTCGGCGATTCGCTGGGCCGGCGCGGCATCGCGGACATCACGCTGGTCGACAAGCACCGCACCCATGTGTGGAAGCCCAAGCTGCACGAGATCGCCGCGGGCAGCATGGACATGAGCGCGCACGAGGTCGACTACCTGGCGCAGGCGCACTGGCACCGCTTCCGGTTCCGGCTCGGCGAGCTGACCGGCATCGACCGCGAGCGGCGCGAGGTGCAGGTGGCGCCCTACCTGGACGACGAAGGCAGGCTGGTCACGCCGGCGCGCGCCTTCCCCTACGACACGCTGGTGGTCGCCATCGGCAGCCTGAGCAACGACTTCGGCACGCCCGGCGTGCGCGAGCATGCGCTGCGGCTCGAGTCGAAGGCGGATGCGCAGCGCTTCCACCAACGCATGGTGAACGCCTGCATCCGGGCGCATGCCCAGACCACGCCGCTGCGGCCCGAGCAGCTGCACGTGGCGATCATCGGCGCGGGCGCGACCGGCGTGGAGCTGGCGGCCGAACTGCACCGCACCACCCGCGAGGTCGTGGCCTACGGGCTGGACCGCGTGGACGCCGAGAAAGACATCCAGGTCAGCGTGATCGAGGCCGCCGAGCGCGTGCTGCCCGCGCTGCCGCCGCGCATGTCGGCCGCCACCGAGGCGCTCCTGCGCGAGCTGGGCGTGGACGTGCACACCTCCGCCAAGGTGGCCGAGGTGCTGCCCGATGGCGTGCGCCTGGCCGACGGCCGCACGCTGCCGGCCGAGCTGGTGGTGTGGGCTGCGGGCGTGAAGGCAGCCGATTTCATGAAGGACATCGCCGGGCTGGAGACCCACCGCAGCAACCAGCTCGTGGTGCTGCCGACCCTGCAGACCACGCGCGATGCCGACATCTTCGCCATCGGCGACTGCGCGGCCTGCGCCTGGCCCGAGGCCAACGGCGGCAAGGGCGGCCTGGTGCCGCCGCGCGCGCAGGCAGCGCACCAGCAGGCCTCGCACGTCGCGGCGCAGATCCGCCGGCGCTTGGGCGGAAAGGCGCTCAAGCCCTATCGCTATCGCGACTTCGGCTCGCTCGTGTCGCTCGGCGAGTTCAGCACCGTGGGCAACATGATGGGCGGCCTGATCGGCGGCAGCCTGATGATCGAAGGGCTGTTCGCGCGGCTCATGTACATGTCGCTCTACAAGATGCACGAGCTGGCCCTGCACGGCGTCGTGAAGGTCTCGCTCGACACGCTCGCGCGGCTCATCACGCGGCGCACGGAACCGCACGTCAAGCTGCACTGAGCAGCCGCGCCGATGACCCGATCCCCTGCGCCCCATTCGACACGTCCGCGCCCCGGCGCCATGCCGAAGCCATTCTTTTCGCACCAACCCCCAAGGAGACTCTCATGTCAGACGATATCGTGATCGTGGCCGCGCAACGCACGGCGGTCGGCAAGTTCGGCGGCTCGCTCGCCGGCACGGCCGCGCCCGAGCTGGGCGCGCACGTGGTAAAGGGCCTGCTCGCCAAGGCCGGCGTGCCGGGCGATGCGGTGTCCGAGGTGATCATGGGCCAGGTGCTCGCGGCCGGCTCGGGGCAGAACCCGGCGCGGCAGACGGTCATCAAGGCGGGGCTGCCGATCGGCGTGCCCGGCCTCACCATCAACAAGGTCTGCGGCTCGGGCCTGAAGGCCGTGATGCTGGCGGCGCAGGCCGTGAAGTGCGGCGACGCCGAGATCGTGGTGGCCGGCGGCCAGGAGAACATGAGCGCCGCGCCGCACGTGCTGCCCAACTCGCGCAACGGCCAGCGCATGGGCGACTGGAAGCTGGTCGACACCATGATCGTCGACGGCCTGTGGGACGTCTACAACCAGTACCACATGGGCACCACGGCCGAGAACGTGGCGAAGAAATACGGCATCACCCGCGAGATGCAGGACGCGCTCGCGCTGGCCTCGCAGCAGAAGGCCGCGGCCGCGCAGGACGCGGGACGCTTCGACGACGAGATCCTGCCCTTCGGCATCGCGCAGAAGAAGGGCGACCCGATCGTCTTTGCCGCCGACGAGTTCGTGAACCGCAAGACCAGCGCCGATGCGCTCGCCGGCCTGCGCCCCGCTTTCGACAAGGCCGGTTCGGTCACCGCCGGCAATGCCTCGGGCCTGAACGACGGCGCGGCCGCGGTGCTGGTGATGTCGGCTTCGCGCGCCGCCGCGCTGGGCCTGCAGCCGCTGGCGGTAATCCGTGCCTACGCAAGCGCGGGGCTGGACCCCTCGCTCATGGGCATGGGCCCGGTGCCCGCCTCGCAGCTGGCGCTGAAGAAGGCCGGCTGGAAGGCGCAGGACCTCGACCTCATGGAGATCAACGAGGCCTTCGCGGCGCAGGCCTGCGCGGTCAACCGCGAGATGGACTGGGACACCAGCAAGATCAACGTCAACGGCGGCGCCATCGCCATCGGCCACCCGATCGGCGCCTCGGGCTGCCGCGTGCTGGTGACCCTGCTGCACGAGATGCGGCGCCGCGGCGCCGACAAGGGCCTGGCCTCGCTGTGCATCGGCGGCGGCATGGGCGTGGCGCTGGCCGTCGAGCGCGCCTGAACGATTTCTTTGTCACGCAACGCACCAAGGAGAAAGCAGATGAACGAGAAGCAGCAAAGAGTGGTCCTGGTCACCGGCGGCATGGGCGGCCTGGGCGAGACGATCTCCACGAAGATGGTCGATGCGGGCTACAGGCTCGCGGTGACCTATTCGCCGGGCAACAAGTCGCACGCCGACTGGGTGGCGCAGATGGCGCAGCGCGGCTACGAGATCCTCGCCGTGCCTTGCGACGTGGCCGACTTCGATTCGTGCGTGCGCGCCGTCTCGGAGGTGCAGGAGCGGCTGGGGCCCGTCGACGTGCTGGTCAACAACGCCGGCATCACGCGCGACATGACCTTCAAGAAGATGGACCGCGTCAACTGGGACGCGGTGCTGCGCACCAACCTCGACAGCCTGTTCAACATGAGCAAGCAGGTGGCCGACGGGATGGTGGACCGCGGCTGGGGCCGCATCATCAACGTGTCGTCGGTGAACGGCTCGAAGGGTGCCTTCGGCCAGACCAACTACTCGGCGGCCAAGGCCGGGGTGCACGGCTTCACCAAGGCGCTGGCGCTGGAGGTCGCGAAGAAGGGCGTCACGGTGAACACCATTTCTCCGGGCTACATCGGCACGAAGATGGTCACGGCCATTCCGAAGGAGGTGCTCGACAGCAAGATCCTGCCGCACATCCCGGTCGGCCGCCTCGGCAAGCCCGAGGAAGTGGCGGGCCTGATCATCTACCTCGCCTCGGAAGAGGCGGCGTTCGTGACCGGCGCCAACATCGCCATCAATGGCGGCCAGCACATGCAATGAGCCCGCGCCGCGCCGCCGCCGGCCCGAAAGGAAGCTGATGGACGCCCTGATCCTCGCCCGCCTGCAGTTCGCGGCCAACATCAGCTTCCACATCCTGTTCCCCACGATCAGCATCGCGCTGGGCTGGCTGCTGCTGTTCCTGCGCTGGCGCTGGCTGCGCACCCGTGCCCATGACGCCGTGCTGGCGCAGGGCTGGCTCGACGCCTACCGCTTCTGGACCAAGGTGTTCGCGCTGAGCTTTGCGCTCGGGGTGGTCAGCGGCATCACCATGAGCTTCCAGTTCGGCACCAACTGGCCGGGCTTCATGGAGCGCGTCGGCAACGTCGCGGGGCCGCTGCTGGGCTACGAGGTGCTCACCGCCTTTTTCCTGGAGGCGGGCTTCCTCGGGGTGATGCTGTTCGGCCATGGCAAGGTGGGTGAGCGCGTGCACTTGCTGTCGAGCTTCATGGTGGCCTTCGGAACCACGCTCTCGGCGTTCTGGATCCTGGCGCTCAACTCGTGGATGCAGACGCCGGCGGGCCACGAGATCGTGAACGGCGAGTTTCATGTTGCGAGCTGGGCGGCGGTGGTGTTCAACCCCTCGTTTCCCTATCGCTTCGCGCACATGCTGCTGGCCTCGGCGCTGACCTGCGCGTTCCTGCTGATCGGGCTGTCGGCCTGGCAGCTGCTGCGTGGCGTCGGACAGCGCAGCGCGCCGCGCATGATGCGCGTGGGGCTCACGCTGGCGGCGGTGCTGGTCCCCGTCCAGATCGTGGTGGGCGACATGCATGGCCTCAACACGTTGAAGCACCAGCCGGCCAAGATCGCCGCGATGGAAGGCGTGTGGGAGACCGCGCGCGGCGTGCCGCTGCTGCTCTTCGCCATTCCCGACGGCGAGTCGCGCAGCAACCGCTTCGAGATCGCCGTGCCGAGGGGTGCGAGCCTGATCCTCACGCACGCGGCCGACGGCGAGATCCGGGGGCTGAACGACTTCGCCGGCGCGCATCCGCCGCCGCTGCCGATGTTCTTCGCCTTCCGCGTGATGGTGGGCATGGGCATGCTGATGCTGGCCACGAGCTGGCTCGGCTGGTGGCTCTATCGCCGTGCGCGGTGGCAGCCGGCGCGGCTGCCGCGCGCGCTTCTGTGGCTGTTTGCCGGCACGACCTTCTCGGGCTGGGTGGCCACGCTGGCAGGCTGGTATGTCACCGAGATCGGCCGCCAGCCCTACATCGTCTACGGCCTGGTGCGCACGGCCGACGTGGTGTCGAAGGTGCCGTCCGCGATGATCGGGCTCACGCTGGCGCTCTATGTCGCGCTCTACCTTGCGCTCATCGTGGCCTATGTCGCGGTGCTCAAGTACATGGCGGAGAAGCCCGAGGAGGCGCTGGCGGGCGAGGCCGCCGAGCGGGCCGCGACGCCGCCGGGCGCTCTCACCGCGCTCGCTTCGCCGGTGCTCGAAGGAGGCCGGGCATGAACGCGATGAGTTTCGACGCCGCGCTGCCGGTGATCTTCATGGCGCTGATGGGTGTGTCGATGCTGGTCTACGTGGTCAGCGACGGCTACGACCTCGGCGTCGGCATGCTGATGCACCGTGCCACCGACGCCGAGAAGGACGTGATGGTTGCCTCCATCGGCCCCTTCTGGGACGCCAATGAAACCTGGCTGGTGCTGGGTGTCGGCATCCTGCTGATCGCGTTTCCCAGGGCGCATGGGCTCGTGCTCGGCGAGCTCTACCTGCCGGTCGCGCTGATGCTCGTCGGCCTGACGCTGCGCGGCGTGGCCTTCGACTTCCGCGTGAAGGCGCGCGACAGCCACAAGCGCACCTGGGACCGGCTGTTCTTCGCCGGCTCCACGCTGGCCTCGGTGGCGCAGGGCTGGATGCTCGGTCGCTACGTCAGCGGCTTCGGCACCGGCTGGAACTACCCGGTGTTCGCCGCGGCCATCGCCGTGGCCCTGCCCATGGCCTACGTGCTGATGGGCGCGAGCTGGCTCATCATGAAGACCGAGGGCGCGCTGCAGGAGCGCGCGGTGCAATGGGCCCGCACTGCCTGGGGGCCGATGGTGGGCGGCATGCTGCTGATCTCGATGGCCACGCCCTGGGTCAGCCCCGAGGTGCGCGAGCGCTGGTTCGCGCTGCCCGAGATCCTCGCGCTGGCGGCCATTCCGCTCATGACCGCGGCGGCGCTGCTCGCCGTGCGCGGCCTGCTGAACACGCGCATCGTGCGCGGGCCGGTCTGCTGGCTGCCTTTCGTGCTGCTCATCATGGTGTTCGTGCTCGGCTTCCTGGGCCTGGCCTACAGCATCTTTCCCTACGTGGTGCTCGGCCAGCTCACGATCTGGCAGGCCGCCAGCAGTGCGCCGGCGCTGCGGGTGATCCTGGCCGGGGCTTGCATCTCGGTGCCGGCGATCGTGGGCTATACCGTGTTCTCCTACCGGGTCTTCCGCGGCAAGACCGGCGAATTGCGCTATGCCTGAACAGGCGCTGCGCCTGGCCGACCTGCGCGGCGCGCGCCACCGGGCAGCCACTGATGCGGGCCCCACGGCCTTGTGCAATAACGCGCTCATGATTTCATGGGAGCCGGCCCGGCGCTTCGATTTGCCTTCCGAGACGCCGAGGCGCTGGCGCGGCCTGCCGCGCTGGTGCGGCGCGCTGGCGCTGGTCGCGCTGGCCGCCGTCGCCGGCCATCACCTCGCCATGCAGAACGGCCTGGCGCGGTTGCGCGAGGCGGCAGAGCACCGGCTCGACATGCTCGCGACCGGCCTCGATGCCGACCTGGCCCGCTTCGAGTACTTGCCCGCGCTGCTGGAGATGACGCCCATCGTCCCGGCGCTGCTCGGCGCGCCGTCGGACCCGGGCTTGCGCAACGCGGTCAACCGCTATCTCGAGGGCGTCAATGCCACCGCCGGCGCCGAGATGCTCTACGTGCTCGACCCCGGCGGCACCTCGCTGGCCGCCTCCGACTGGGACCGGCCCGGCACCACGGTCGGCCAGAACCTGTCCTTCCGGCCCTACGTGATCGATGCGCTGGGGCAGGGCAAGGGCCGCTTCTACGGCGTCGGCATCACCAGCCGCAAGCCCGGCTATTACCTTTCCTACGCGCTGCGCCGCGACCAGTCCGCGCGCGGCGTGGTGGCCGTCAAGGTCAATCTCGAGGAGTCCGAGCGCGCCTGGCGCAAGCTGCCGGGCCACGTGGTGCTGGTCGACCAGCGCGGGGTCGTGATCCTCGCCACCCGCGAAGACCTGAAATTCCGGCCGCTGTGGCCGCTGGATGCATCGCAGCGCGCCGAGGTGCAGCGCTCGCGCCCCTATGGCGAGGCCGGCCTGCAGCCCCTGCCGTGGACGCCGAAGGAGACGCTGGCGCGCGACGTGCAAGTCGTCGCGCTCGATGGCGTGGATCAGCTCGCCTCGACGCGCGCGCTGCGCGGGGCGCCGTGGCAGCTGGTGGTGCTCGACGACCTGGCGCCGGTGCGTGCGGGTGCGCGTTATGCGGCCATCACCGCGAGCCTGGCGATGGCGGTGCTGCTGCTGATCGCCGTGACGCTGTGGCAGCGCCGCCGCGCCGTGCGGCAGAAGCTGGCCAATCAGGCCGCGCTGCAGGCGGCGCACGACAACCTCGAATCGACGGTCATCGCGCGAACCGCGCAGCTGCGCGCGGCCCAGGGCGAGCTGGTGCACGCCGGCAAGATGGCCGCGCTTGGCCAGATGTCGGCCGGGCTGGTGCACGAGTTGAACCAGCCGCTCACGGCCATGCGTGCGCTCTCGGAAAGTGCCGGCATCCTGCTCGACAAGAGCCGCTTCGACGACGTGCACGGCAACCTGCAGCGCATCCGTGGCATGGTCGACCGCCTGGCCCGCCTGACCTCGCAGCTCAAGACCTTCGCGCACAAGAGCGAGCTTCAGCTCGCGCCGGTGGTGCTGGCGCAGGCCATGGCCGATGCGCAGCTCATCGTGGCCGAGGCCGCGAAAAAGAACGCGACCACGGTCGAGGTCGACGTCCAGCCTCCCACCCTGAACGTCATGGCAGAGGAGGCCGCGCTCGGCAGCGTGCTCGTCAACCTGATGCGCAACGCCATCGATGCCATGCAGGCAGTGCCGCGGCGTACGCTGCGGCTCGAGGCGAGGCCGCAGGAGGGCCGCGTGATCCTGCGCGTGAGCGACACCGGGCCGGGCATCCCGCCCGACATCCTGCCGCGCCTGTTCGAGCCCTTCGTCACCAGCAAGCCGGCGGGCACCGGGCTGGGCCTGGGCCTGGTGATCTCGGCACAATTGGTGCGCGCCATGGACGGCACGCTGCGTGCCGCCAACCTGCCGGACGGCGGCGCCTGCTTCGTCGTCGACCTGCCGGCGGCCATCCCCAACTTTCCCCACACAGGAGTGATCCACAAGTGAGCGAAGCCCCTGCCATCCGGGTGCTGCTGGTCGAGGACGACGAAGACGTCCGCCTCAGCACCACCCAGGTGCTGACCCTGGCCGGCTTCGAGGTCGAAGCCTTCGCGAGCGCCGAGCGCGCCCGTGCGCAGATCAGCTTCGGCGTTCCGGCCATCGTGGTCAGCGACGTGCGCCTGCCGGGCTTGAGCGGCACCGAATGGCTGGTCGAACTGCGCGAGGCCGATGCCGAGCTGCCCGTCATCCTGGTCACCGGCCATGGCCACATCGCCATGGCGGTGCAGGCCATGCGCGAGGGCGCTTACGACTTCATCGAGAAGCCTTTCAGCTCCGAGCGGCTGGTGGCCATCGTGCGGCACGCCATCGAGCGGCGGCAGCTCACGCTGCAGGTGCGAGCCCTGCGTGACGCCCTGGAGAACTGGCACGGCATCCAGGCGGTGCTGATCGGCCGTTCGGCGCAGATGCAGCAGGTGCGCCGCACGGTGATGACGCTGGCCGAAACCTCGGCCGATGTGCTGATCTATGGCGAGACGGGGACCGGCAAGGAGCTCATCGCCCGCTGCCTGCACGAGCACAGCGAGCGTCGCCGGCAGCATTTCGTGCCGCTCAACTGCGGCGGTCTGCCCGAGGCGCTCGCCGAGAGCGAGCTGTTCGGCCACGAGGCCGGCGCCTTCACCAGCGCCAACCGCGTGCGCGTGGGCAAGTTCGAATACGCGCACGGCGGCACGCTCTTCCTGGACGAGATCGAGAGCATGCCGATGGCGGTGCAGATCAAGCTGCTGCGTGCGTTGCAGGAGCGCACGATCGAGCGCATCGGCTCCAACCGGGCCATTCCCTTCGACTGCCGCGTCGTCGCCGCGAGCAAGGACGACCTCAAGGAAATGAGCGACCGGCAGAAGTTCAGGGCCGACCTGTACTACCGGCTCGGCGTCGCCTTCATCGAGCTGCCGCCGCTGCGTGAACGGCGCGAGGACATTCCGCTGCTGTTCGAGCATTTCACGCTGCTGGCGGCCACGCGCTACGGGCGCGTCGCGCCGATCCTGAGCGGCGCCCAGGTCGCCGACCTGATGGCCTACGCCTGGCCCGGCAACGTCCGGGAGTTGCGCAACGTGGCCGACCGCTTCGTGCTGGGCCTGCTGGGCGAGCGCCTCACGCTGGCACGCGGCAACGCCGAAGCCATGCCCGCCTTGCCGCGCGGATTGCCGCAGCAGGTCGAGTCCTTCGAGCGGGCGGTAATCGTCGAGGCCTTGCGCAAGCACCAGGGGGACCAGTCGGCCACCGCCAGCGCGCTGACGATCGCGCGGCAGACGCTGCACGACAAGCTGCGCAAGCTGGGCATCACGGCGGACGAATTCAAGTCTCAGTGAGCAGGCGTGGATGCCTGCTTTCAGCCACGAACGCCAGGCTTATGCGAATGCGTGCAGGGCAGCGAGGCCGATGCCCAGGCCCACGCAAAAAAAGCCCGACGCTGCGGGGGTTCGCGAGGTGGGATGCAAGGCCAGCGCGACGACGCATCCCGCGAAAAGGAAGGGGAGCGGAAGGATGACCGGCAGCGCGAGCAGCACGACGCCTTCGACGGCGTGCCACGTGAGCGTGCCTGCCCCCATGGTCCAGCGGGCCCCCACCAGGGGGAGTGCGGCAACCGCCATGCACAGGAAGAAGCTCGGGAAGAGCCAATCGCCAGGCGCCGGCGATGCGTTCTCGCTGGCGAGCGCGGCGGGCCAGTGCGCTTCATCCAGTTCGTCCGCTGACGCCGGCTTGCCCGCGGCGCGGGGCTGGCTGCGGGGGCGCGGAACAGCGGCCGCGAGCCGGCGCAGCCTGAGCGACCATCGCCCGAATTCATCTGACGCGCGCTGCGCGCCGTGGGTGGCCGTGGAGGTATGCGTTGCCATCCGCGCAATGTATGAAGCGCTGCCTCACTCTGCACCTCCGGAGTGGGGGAGTATCGGATGGCGCTACCGGTCGTTGAAGCTCCCGGCACGCCATTGACGAGGGCGGCATCCGCGGCCACCATGGCACAGCATCGCCAATGCCCGGGCAGGCGGTGCTCGTCGGCGAGGCCCGTCCCGGATGAGGCAAGGGCACCCTTCAGAGCTTTCAAGGAGATCTCATGGCCGAGAGCGACAAGAAATTTGCGGGCTCCATCCCGAAGTTCTATGACACGCTGATGGTGCCGCTGATTTTCCAGGGCTACGCCGACGACCTGGCGGAGCTCGTCGCGGCCTCCTCGCCTCGCTCGGTGCTTGAAACGGCAGCCGGCAGCGGCGTCGTCACGCGCGCGCTTGCGCCTCGACTCGGCCCCGATGCCCGCTACGTGGTGACCGACCTCAACCAGCCCATGCTCGACTATGCCGCCGCCCGGCAGGGGTCCGATGGCCGCATCGAATGGCGCTGGGCCGACGCGCTCGACCTGCCGTTCGAGGATGCCTCGTTCGACGTCGTCTGCTGCCAGTTCGGCGCGATGTTTTTTCCCGACCGGGTCGCCGGCTACGCCGAGGCGCGTCGCGTGCTGAGGCCAGGCGGACGCTTTGTCTTCAGCGTGTGGGACCGCATCGAAGAGAACGCCTTTGCCGACGATGTGACGAACGCCGTCGCAGCGCTGTTTCCGGATGATCCGCCGAAATTCCTCGCTCGCACGCCCCACGGCTACCACGATGTCGCACAGATCCGCGACGATTTGAAGCGCGCAGGCTTCCTCGACATCGAGATCGAGACGCGCGAGAAGGTGAGCCGCGCGCCCTCCGCCCGCGAGGTTGCCACCGCCTATTGCCAGGGAACGCCGCTGCGCAACGAGATCGAAGCGCGCGATGCCCGGCTTCTCGAGCTCGCCACGGACCGCGCGACGGCGGCGATCGCCAGCCGCTGTGGCGAAGGGCCGGTGGCCGGCAAGATTCAGGCCCATGTGATCGTGGCGGCGGGGTAGCGGACCCCGCCGCGGCGCGTTCAATGCGCCGCGCCGGCCGGCGCACCGTGCGGAGCTGCCCCGCGCAGTTCCGCGCCTACAGGCCGTAGGCATGAACCTACGAAGGAAATCCCCTCACAGGAAGCCCTGCGTGCTGCCCCTCGCATCAAGATGAGGAGGCACACACGAGGGCCCTGAACCGATGATGAGATTTGAAGCAGCGCGAAGCACAAAGACAAAGCAAGCCAATCCACGGCCCCACTGCGCGGCGTGGGCAGCCGAAGGCGGACCCCAATCTTGACCAGGCCGCAGTTGCTGGCATTCCTGTTGCCGCAGTTCCATCGCATTCCGGAGAACGACGCGTGGTGGGGCGAGGGCTTCACCGAGTGGACGAACGTCAGAAAGGCGCGGCCGAAGTTCCACGGCCATCGCCAGCCCCGGGTCCCGCTCGACCAGCGCTACTACGACCTCACCGATCCCGCCACGCAGGACTGGCAGGCCGAGCTGGCCAAGGCCCACGGACTGGGCGGCTTCTGCTACTACCACTATTGGTTCGCAGGCCGCAAGCTGCTGGAGCGGCCTCTCAATTCGGTTCTGAAAAGAGGCGCGCCTGACTTTCCGTTCTGCGTCGCGTGGGCCAACGAGCCCTGGACACGTGTCTGGGATGGTGGCGACCGTCACGTGCTGATGCCGCAGGACTATGGCGGCCGGAGCGATTGGGAGGCGCACTTCAGGTATCTCGAGAAGTTCTTTCGAGACCCGCGCTACATCCGCGTCGATGGATGCCCGGTGATCCTCATCTACCGCAGCGCGAGCATCGCCGAGTGCGATGCCATGCTGGATTGCTGGCGAAGCCTCGCGCTGCGCAGCGGCTTCCCCGGGCTGCACGTGGTGAGCATGCTGACCGTGTTCGGGCGCGACGTGCGCAGTCATCTTTTCGATGCCTATGCCGAGTTCGAGCCCTTCTACACGCATGCGCACCTGCCCGTCCATCTGAAGATCTCCGAGAAGCTCGCGAACGGAGCCAGCCGGCTCTGCTGGAAATACCTGGGGCGGGGCCCGTATGCGCCGCGCAGCGGGGACTACCGGTCGATGTGGCGCGAGATCGCCCGGCGTCCCCTGCCGTCCGGCCACTACCCCGGCGCATTCGTCGATTGGGACAACACGCCGCGAAGGCGATTGGACACGAGCCTGGTCATGCGAAACGTGGATGTCGACACATTCCGCAGCGGCTTCTCCCGGCTCTACGAGCGAGCCAGCCGCGCCGGCGCCCGCTTCATCTTCATCAATGCCTGGAATGAATGGGCCGAGGGCACCTACCTGGAACCGGACGAGGAACTCGGCACGGCCTATCTGGACGCCATCAAGTCCGTGGTCGGTCGCCACGCTGGCCCATAAATAGGTAGACGGCGGGGCTTGCCTTTCGACTGCCTTTCGGCAACGAGGTGGGCAAGTCCCGGTCCGGCTCCGGGCGAGCGGTGGCACCATGCGGGGCATGAAGCTGCTGCTGGTGGAAGACGATTTCGACCTTTCGGGGGTGCTGGCCCGCAGCCTGTCCTCGCGCGGCTTCGAGCTCCTGTGCTGCGCCGACGGCATCGAGGCGCTGGCGGCGGCGCGCAAGAAGCGCTTCGACATCATCGTGCTCGACCTCTCGCTGCCCGGGCTGGATGGCCTCGAACTGCTGCAGCGCCTGCGCGGCGACGGCAACCTGACGCCGGTGCTGGTGCTGACCGCGCGCGGCGCGGTCGGTGAACGCATCGCCGGCCTGAATGCCGGCGCCGACGACTACCTCGCCAAGCCCTTCGATCTGGACGAGCTGATCGCGCGCCTCGGCGCCCTCACGCGCCGCCTCGGTCGCGACGGCGAGCTGCGTTGCGGCCAGCTGCGCTACGAAGCGGCATCGAACGCCTTCTACCGCGACCACAGCCCGCTCGATCTCTCGCCGCGCGAGGCCGGGCTCCTGAAGAGCCTCATGTCGCGCGTCGACCACGTTGTGCCCAAGGAAGCGCTGCGCAATGCGGTCTTCGGCACCGATGACGCGGCCAACGTGGATGCCGTCGAGGTGCTGGTGCACCGTCTGCGAAAGAAACTGCACGGCGCCAGCGTCGAGATCCTCACGCTGCGCGGCGTCGGCTACCTGCTGTGCGACGACGCGAGCACGGCCGCGCAGAAGGCATGACATGGCCGCATCGCCTGCTCCCGGCGGCTTCGCTGCGTGGCTTCCTGCTCGGCTGGCTGCTGGGCGGCTTGTGGCTGACGGTGGCGCTGATCACGCTGTGGCAGGGCGCTGCGACCTTCGCGCGGGTGGCGCAGGCGCAGGACGAGCGGCTCGGCGTGGCCTTGTCGCAGGTCGTGCAGGCGGCGGCGCAGGGCGGGGGCCTTGCTTCGCCACCGCCCATCGCCGAGCCGCTGTCGTACCGGGTGAGCACCATGCAAGGTGAATGGCTGGCCGGCGATCGCACGCTCGCGGCCTATCCGTGGCGCGGCGCCTTGTCCGATACGGGGTTGCCACGGCTCTATGTCACGCAGTGGGGCCGCGTCCCCGCGCGCGCGGCCGCGGCGCTGCGGCACGTGCCCGGCGCGGCCGCAGGCGAAGCGGTGGTCGTGCAGGCGGCCGAGCCGCTGCGCGAGCGCCTCGCGCTCTGGCAGGAACTGCCGAAGACCTTGCTCGCGTGGGTCTACGGGGCCGCCGCCGCGATGACGCTGGTGGTCTGGAGCGGCGTCTCGATGGCTTCGCGCTGGCTCGCGCGCGCCAGCCGGGCGCTCGAGTCGCCGCAGATGGATGCCGCGGCCTACGACGGCCCGTCGGAGCTGCGGCCGGTGGTCGAGCGCATCCATGGCCTGCGCCGCCGTCAGCGCGAATGGGTGGGCCAGCAGCGCCGCTTCCTGGCCGATGCCTCGCACCAGCTGCGCACGCCGATGTCGGTGCTGCGCACCCAGCTGCAGTTGGCCATCGCCGGCGACGTGCCGGCCTCCGAAGTACTTCCGCAGATGCTGCACACCGTCGATCGCGCCACAGGCATGGCCAACCAGTTGTTGAGCCTCACCAAGCTCGAGCAGATCAAGCGTGCCGGCGAACTCAAGCCGATCGATCTGCGCGCAGTCGCGCACGACGCGGTGGTGGAGCTGGCGCCCCTGATCGCCGCCAAGCGGCTCGAGTTCGCGCTCGATGGCGAGGCCCTCCACGCGCCGGCCGATGCGCTGATGCTCGGCGAGCTGCTGCGCAACCTGCTGGCCAATGCGATCCATCACGCGCCGCCGGCCGGGCGGCTCGGCATCGTGCTGCGCGCCTATGCCAATACCACCGAGCTGGTGGTGTGGGACGAGGGCCAGGGCCTGGACGACGCGCTGCGGCCACGCCTCTTCCAGGCCTTCACGGCTGCCAAGGGCGGCGTGGGCCTGGGCCTGTCGATCTGCCGCCAGATCGCCGACGCAATGGGCGCGACCATGGCGCTCTACAACCGCGTCGAGAACGGCCGCGTGGTCGGCGTCGATGCGGTGGTGAGCTGGGGCCAGGGGCCCTGAAGCCGCGCGCCGGCGGCGCCGCCAAGATTTTCGACCGCTGCCCCGATCCACGCGGCACGGAGTCCCTCCGCCTTGGGGCGGCAAGGCGGCGCTCGTGCAGCCGAGGGACAGTGCTTGCCGAGAGATTCGAACCACCAACGGAGATGATGATGAAGAAGACCCACCGTTCCCTCGCCGCGCTGGCGCTCGCCGCCGGTGCATCCCTTGCGCAGGCGCAGTCCGCCGGCCAGCTCAACGTCGTGTGCTCCGTGCAGGACGAGTGGTGCTCGCTGATGAGCACCACCTTCACGCGCAGCTCCGGCATCAAGGTCAACGTGCTCAAGCGGGGCAGCGGCGAGGCGCTGGCCCAGCTGATCGCCGAGCGCGCGAATCCCAAGACCGACGTGTGGTTCGGCGGCACCGGCGACCCGCACCTCCAGGCCGCGGAGCAGGACCTCACCGTCGCCTACAAGTCGCCCTCGCTGCCGCAGCTCCATCCGTGGGCACAGGCGCAGGCCGAGCAGTCCGGCTGGCGCACCGTGGGCGTGTACTCGGGTCCGCTGGGCTTCGCCTTCAACACCGAACTGCTGGCCAAGAAGAAGCTCGCAGCGCCCAAGTGCTGGAAGGACCTGCTCGCGCCCACGCTCAAGGGCGAGGTGCAGGTCGCCAATCCGGCCAGCTCGGGCACCGCCTACACCATGATCGCGACCATCGTCCAGCTGATGGGCGAGGACAAGGCCTTCGAGTACCTCAAGGGCCTGCACGCCAACGTGAGCCAGTACACGCGCTCCGGCACCGGCCCCATCAAGGCGGCGGCACGCGGCGAGACCACGGTGTCGATCAGCTTCGTGCACGATGCGCCGGGCGAGCAGATGCAGGGCTTCCCGATCGCCACCGCGACGCCTTGCGAAGGCACGGGTGCCGAGATCGGCTCCATGTCGATCGTGAAGGGCGCGCGCAATCTCGACAACGCGAAGAAGTTCTACGAATGGGCCCTCACGCCGGCCGCGCAGCAGCTCGGCGTCGCGGCCAAGCAGTTCCAGCTGCCGTCGAACAAGACCACGCCGCTGGACAGCCGCATCCCGGACTTCCGCACGATCAAGTTCATCCACTACGACTACGCGAAGTACGGCCAGTCGGCCGAGCGCAAGCGGCTCATCGAGCGCTGGGAGCGCGAAGTCAACTCGCTGCCCCGCTGAGACGCCATGAACCTCCACGAGAACAACCGCGCGATCGCGCTCTGGTCGGCGCTGGGCCTGGCCGCCTTCGCGCTGCTGCCCTGGTACAGCCTGCCCGACGGCATCTTCGGCCTTCAGGGCATGGGCGAGCTGATGGCCGGGCACGACAGCTCGTCGGCGCTGGCGCAGGTGCTGCTGCACCGCCGGCGGTGGCTGCTGCTCGGCGCCTGGCCGCTGATCGTCGGACTCGCCGTGCTCGGCATGGCGCCGGCACGGGCGCAGGGGCGGCTTCTGGCCTGGAGCGGCGCGCTCGGCGTGGCCGGCGTGCTCGCGCAGGGCTTCCTGGTGGGACTGCCGGACGCGGCCTCGGGCAGCGGCCAGCCGGGCTTCGGCTGGGGCGCGATGCTGGTGCTGGCGGCGCTCATGATGCTGTGCGCCTTCGGCATCGCCCGCTGCGGCGCCTTCAAGGGCGACCTGTTCGTCGCCGCGGCCGTGGTCGGCAGCGCCGGCCTGTTGATGGTGTTCGTCGCCTTTCCGGTGCTGCGTGCGCTGTCCGGCGCCTTTCTCGACGAGTCCGGCCAGCCCAGCCTCGCGGCCTGGCTGGCGCGCATCGCCAGCGAGCGCGTCTGGGGACTCGGCTGCCTGCATTCCAGCAAGAGCTGCGGCGTGGCGTGGAACACGCTCTCGCTGGCCGTGCTCACCGGCCTCAGCACGACCGTGCTCGGCACGCTGCTGGCGCTGATCGAGGACCGCAGCGATTCGCGCGTGCGTCGCGCACTGCGCTTCCTGGCGCCGCTGCCGATCATCACGCCGCCCTTCGTCGTCGGACTGGGACTGGTGCTGCTGTTCGGCCGCGCCGGCCTGGTCAACCAGTTCCTCGAATGGGCCTTCGGCATCGAGCCGGGCCGCTGGTTCTACGGCTGGTTCGGCGTCTGGCTGGCGCAGCTCTTCGCCTTCACGCCGATCGCCTTCCTGATCGTGCGCGGCGTGGTGCAGGGCATCAGCCCCTCGCTGGAAGAAGCCTCGCAGTCGCTGCGCGCCGACGCCTCCAAGACCTTCCGGCACGTGACCCTGCCGCTGATGCTCCCGGGGCTGGCCAACGCGTTCCTGGTGGGTTTCATCGAAAGCATCGCCGACTTCGGCAACCCGATCGTGGCGGGCGGCCAGTTCTCGGTGCTGTCGACCGAGATCTTCTTCGCGATCGTCGGTGCGCAGTTCGACCAGGGGCGCGCGGCGGCGCTGGCCTGGATCCTCACGCTGTTCGCGCTCGGCGTGTTCGCGCTGCAGCGCGGCGTGCTCGGGCGCAGGAACTTCACCACCGTCTCGGGCAAGGGCGATGCGGGTATCCCGATGCGCCTGCCCGATGGCCTGCGGCGTGTGGCCCTGGCGGTGGCGGTGCCGTGGCTGCTGTTCACGCTGGTGGTCTATGTGTTCGCCTTCAGCGGCGGCTTCGTCCAGACCTGGGGCCGCAACTACACGCCGACGCTGGCGCATTTCCGCACCGCCTTCGCCATCGGCTTCGAGAACGGCGGGCTGCAGTGGGCAGGGCTCGCGTGGGACTCGCTCTTCACGACCGTGCAGCTCGCCGCGACGGCTGCGCCGATCACCGCCGGCCTGGGCCTGCTGATCGCCTGGCTGCTGGCGCGCGTGCAGTTCCGCGGCCAGGGCCTGTTCGAGTTCTCGGCCCTGATGGCTTTCGCGATCCCGGGCACGGTGCTGGGCGTGAGCTACGTGCTGGCCTTCAACGTGCCGCCCTTCGAGATGACCGGCAGCGGGCTGATCATCGTGATGTGCTTCATCTTCCGCAACCTCCCGGTGGGCGTGCGCGCGGGATCGGCGGCCTTCCGGCAGCTCGACAAGTCGCTCGACGAAGCCTCGCTGATGCTGCGCGCCTCTACCGCGCGCACGCTGTGGTCGATCGTGCTGCCGCTGCTCAAGCCGGCGCTCGCGGCCTCGCTGATCTACAGCTTCGTGCGCGCGATGACTACGGTGTCGGCCGTGATCTTCCTCGTGACCGCGCAGACCGAGCTGGCAACCACCTTCATCATCGGCCGCGTGGGGCAGGGCGACTACGGCGTTGCGCTGGCCTACAGCACCGCGCTGATCGTGCTCATGGCACTGGTCACGGCCGGCATCCAGTGGCTGGTCGGCGAACGCAGGCTGGGACGGCGGCGCTCGACGCCGACCGCCGTGCGCGTCGAACCCGAACGCGCCGCGCCGATGGCCGCACCGCTATGAACCCCAAGGACATCCTCATGTACGGCTTCGAATTCCAGAACGTCTCCAAGCGCTACGGCGCGGCTTCCGATGCGCCGCTGGCGGTGAAGAGCATCAGCTTCGGCGTCCCCAAGGGCACGCTGACGACCATCCTCGGTCCCTCGGGCTGCGGCAAGACCACGACGCTGCGCATGATCGCCGGCCTCGAGAGCCCCACCTCCGGGCGCATCCTGATCGACGGCGAGGACGTCACCGCCCTCGGCGCCGCCCAGCGCAACGTGAGCCTGGTGTTCCAGAGCTACGCGCTGTTCCCGCACATGACCGTGATCGAGAACGTCTGCTACGGGCTGCGCATGTCCGGCATGCCGCCGCGCGAGGCGCGCGACAAGGCGCGGCAGATGCTCGAGACCGTCGGGCTGCGCGGGCTCGACGAACGCATGCCCAGCGAGCTCTCGGGCGGCCAGCAGCAGCGCGTGGCGGTGGCGCGCGCGCTGGCGCTGGAGCCCGCGGTGCTGCTTTTCGACGAGCCGTTGTCCAACCTCGACGCGCGGCTGCGCCGCTCGATGCGCGAGGAGATCCGCGCGCTGCAGCAGCGGCTGGCGCTGACGGTGGCCTACGTCACGCACGACCAGAGCGAGGCGCTGGCCGTCAGCGACCACATCATCGTGATGGACCAGGGCGTGATCGCGCAGCAGGGCACGCCGCAGGAGCTCTACGAAGCGCCGCAGTCGGAGTTCGTCGCCGGCTTCATGGGCGAGGCGATGCTGTTCGACGGCGTCTGCGGCGAGGACCGGCGCGTGTCGCTCGGGGCGCTGACCGTGGTGGCCGCGCCGGAGGTAGGGCCGGGACCGGTGAAGATCGCCGTGCGGCCGGAGGCCTGGGTGATCGGGCCGGCGGCGAACGACGGCCTCGCCGCCCGAGTCCTCAAGCGGACCTATGTGGGCAGCATCGTGGAGTACACCTTCCGCAGCCCCCTGGGCGACATCTTCGTGGTGTCGCCCGAAGTCAAGCAACCGCTCAACCAGGGCGCGCCGGTGAGCCTCTACCTGGCGGACCACGGTGTGTCCGTCGTCGCTGCGCGGGGCTCCTAGGTGGGGGGGTGGCGGCCAGCGTGCCTCGCGCAAAGGGCGGCCCTGAAGAAAAAATACGGGACAGGGGGAAGACTGAAAAAAATCTTGAAAGGCTGAAAGAAAAATCCCTGGCGATGGAGGGCGGGGGGACGATCTCGAGCAACAAGCGCAAGCGCTTCGCCGCGAATCTTCCCGCAGAAGTATTCGATGCTATCGAGGCACAAACGCGCACTGTGCTGGCGGAGGCTGGGGACCCGCCGGCTCCGGAGGACTCGGCAACCGGCTAGCGTTGCCCGCTCGCTTCCTTGCGGTTCTCGAAATAGGCCGACAGCCGCATCCGCTCCTGCTCGAACCCCGTCATGCCGGCGAGCACCGCCTTCCAGTCGCCGCTGCGGCTGGCCCGTTCGATGTGCTCGCAGGCTGCGGCGAACGCGAGCGCGCCGACCATCTTGCTGGCGCCCGCCATGCGGTGGGCGAGCTGGGTGACCTGCGCAACATCATCGACGGCCGCCGCTTGCCTGAGGCCCGCCGAGTCGTCCTCGCAGGTGCGCCGGAAGGCTGCGAGCACCTCGCCCACCATCGATGCGTCGCCGCCGCAGGTGGCCGTGAGGAGCGCCTGGTCGATCGGCCCGGTGGAGGCGGCTGCCGGCGCGCTCGACCCCGGGGAATCGGCGGCCGGCGCGCGGGCCTTGGGGAGCGGCAGCCATCGATCGAGCTTTTCGGTCAGCTGCGCCAGCTCCACCGGCTTGACCAGGAAGTCGTCCATGCCGGCGGCCAGGCAGGCCTCGGCCTCGCCCTGCAGCGCATTGGCGGTGCAGGCGACGATCGGCACGCGCTCGCGCCACGCGCCGGCTTCGGCGCTGCGGATGCTGCGCGCCAGTTCGTAGCCGTCCATGTGCGGCATGTGGCAGTCGGTGATCACCAGCCCGAAGCGACCCGACTTCCACATCTCCAAAGCCTGCAGGCCGTCGTCCGCCGTCTTGGCGGCATAGCCCAGCGTTCGCACCTGGCGCAGGAGCAGCATGCGGTTGACGGGATGGTCATCCACCAGCAGCACCAGCGTTCCTTCGGTCTCGGCCTGCACGATGTCGGGCGCCGTGCGCCGCATGGCCGCGGCCTGCGGCAGTGCGCGCGCGCCGTCGGCGCCGTTGCCCGGCAGCGCCTCGGCGATCGGCAGCGACAGCTCCAGGCTGATCGTCGAGCCCTTTCCCGGGGCGCTCTCCAGGCTGATCGAGCCACCCATCATCTGAGCCAGCTGCCGGGAAATGACCAGTCCGAGCCCGGTGCCGCCGGGCCGCCGCCGCGCCTCGTCGCCGTCCGCCTGGCTGAAGGGCTGGAACAGGCGCTTCTGGTCCTCGGGCGAGATGCCCATGCCGGTGTCCTTCACCTCGAAGCGCAGGCTTTCCTTTCCCTCCGATCGCCCGAGCCATTGCACATTGATGTCGATCCATCCATCGGAGGTGAACTTGATCGCGTTGCTGACGAAGTTGTTGAGGATCTGCCGCAGCCGCACCGGATCGACCCGCAACGCCGGACTGATGCGGGGGTCGACCATGCGCCGCACGATCAGGCCCTTGCTGCTGGCGTTGCCCAGGTAGATGCTCTGCACTTCCTCGATCAGGCGCTTGACCGAGACGACCTCGGGGCGCACCTCCAGCTTGCCGGCCTCGATCTTCGAGAAGTCGAGGATGTCGTCGATGATGCGCAGCAGCGAGCGGCTCGATTCCCGCACCAACCCGAGCGTCTCGCGCTGCTCTGCGTCCAGCTCGGTCAGGCTCAGCAGTTCCAGCATGCCCAGCATGCCGTGCATGGGCGTCCTGATCTCGTGGCTCATGGTGGCCAGGAAGGTGCCCTTGGCGCGGTTGGCGGCTTCCACCTCGGCGCTGCGCTGCGCCAGGGCCGCATTCAGCCGCTCGATCTCGCGTTCCTTCTTCTTCCTTTCCGTCACGTCCTCCGACATGGTCAGCAGGTAGCGCGGCTGGCCGGCCTCGTCGAGGATCGGGATCTTCTTCGCGTGGAGGACGTGCACGGTGCCATTGCGGGTATGCAGACTCTCCTCGGGAATGTCCACTTCCCGGCCCAGCGCCAGCGCTTCCTTGTCCTTGGCGGTGAAGAAGTCGGCCTCCTCCTTGGAACCGACGAATTCGTAGGCCGTCTTGCCGAGCAGCTCCTGCTGGCTGCGGCCCGTCAGCGTCTCCACGCTGCGATTGACGCGGACGATCTTGAGGTCCTTGGCGTCCTTGACGATGACCTGGTAGGGAATGTGATGGATCACCGAGTTCAGGAACGCGTTGGCCGTTTCCAGTTCGGCGGTACGGAGGTGAACGCGCGCCTCCAGGTCGGCGTTCAGGGCACGCAAGTCGTCTTCCACCTGGTGCAGGGCGGCCAGGTGCTGCCGTTCGGCGATCGCTCGCCGCACCGAGTACCCCAGTCGGCGCAGGCGCAGCTTGATGACGTAGTCCGTCGCGCCGGCCTCCATGCACTCGACCCCCTCCTGCTCGGACAGCAGTTCGGTGGAAATCACGATCAGCAGCATGCCCGGGTGCTGCTGCAGCACCTGCCGCAGCAGCGCCATGCCGGCCACGTCGTAATCGCACAGCACCAGGTCGTAGGCGTGCCGCTGCAGGGCGGAGACGAAGTCCTCCCGGGTCTGCACCCACGTGATGTCGCAGGCCAGGTCCTCGGCCTGCAGCCCCGCCGCGATGCGCTGCGCATCGGCCGGGTCGTCCTCGAGATGCAGCACCCGGATGGCCGCGGGGATCGAAGAGCCTCCGCCAGGCTCGTCGCCGGAAGGAGAGGGGCGAGCCCCTTCGCGTGGCCGGGCGGGGCTCATTTCGTCCCGCCTTGCTCTGCGCGCAGCGACTCGACGACGTCCCTGAATTCCTCGCGGTTGCGTTCGCTGAGCGCGGAGAGCGCCTCGTGCGCCTGCAGGATGCGCTTGTGCACCACGGCCTCGCCGCCGCCCGCGCCCAGCGCATGGAGCTCGGGCGCGGCGGGAACGTCCTCGCGGATCGCGGCCAGCACCTGCTGCATGCTCAGTTCCTCGAACAGGGCCCGCACGGCGGGCGTGACCCCTGCGAGCATCACGCCGCCCCGCGCCACCAGCTCGTGCACCGTGCCGAGGCAGGTGCTGTCCATGTATTCGCAGGCGGAGAAGTCCAGCACCAGGGGTCGTCCGCGCTCCAGCACGGCCACGGCGGTTTCGTGGAAGGCATCGCAATGCATCCAGCTGGCCCGGCCCCGCAATGCGAGGTAGGCGGCATCGACGGTCTCGCCATAGAACGCCACCTCGCCCTCGGGCCGCGGCGCGCCCGATGCGGCCGCCGCGGGGAGCTCTGCGCCGTTGTCGAACCAGGAAGCGCCCGCGTGCGCGTCGACCAGCAGGATGGTCACGTCGTCCCGGTCCGCGCCCGCCGATGCGCCGGTGTGAAGCTGCGCCATCACCTCCTGCGCACTGGACAGCGGCTTGGCGAGCACCTGCTGCACCAGCGCCAGCTCGTGCTCCGAGCCGGAGGGCAGCAGACCGTCGGTGTAGAGAAGGATGCGGTCGCCCGCCAGGAGCTCGAGACGCTCCTGTTCGAAACGCGAGTCCGGCGCCAGCCCGAGTGCGGGCCCGGTGCGGCGGATCAGGCGCGTCTCCCGCCCGTCGCGCGCGTGCAGCACCGGCGGGTGGCCCGCGGATGCCAGCGTGAGACTCGCGTCCGAGGTGTCCAGCAGGCCGAAGACCGCCGTCAGGAACAGGCCGGGCGCGGCGTGCGCCTCGCAGATCGAGCGATTCACCGCGGCCAGCACCTCTGCCGGCGGCAGCGCGAGGCCGGTCGCCGGGTCCACCAGGACCAGCCGCTGCTTGAACAGCACCGAGAGCATCGCCGAGGTGACGCCGTGCCCGGTGGCGTCCGCCAGGTAGAAGGCCAGGTGCTGCTCGCCCAGCCGGATCACGTCGTAGAGGTCGCCGCCCACATGCTGCCCCGGGCGGTACACGGCCTGGATGCAATAGCCCTCCATGGGCGGTGGGCTGCGCGGCAGCAAGGCGCGCTGGATCACCTCCGCACGCTCGAGGTCGCGGCGCAGCACCTCGGAGGTCTCCTGGAGTTCGCAGACCTTGCGCTGCAACTCGCGGTGCAGCCGTTCGCGCTCGGCCAGCAGGTGCCGCCGTTCGAGCGCGTTGCGCACCGCGACGCCCATCTCTTCCGAGTGCGGCGATTTGGGCAGGAAATCGAAGGCCCCCAGCCGGATCGCGGCCACCGCCGAGTCGAAGGTCTCCAGGCCGGAGAGCACGATCCACATGGCATCGGGCACGGCCTGGCGCCCCCAGCGCAGCAGCTCCAGGCCGTCCATTCGCGGCATCATGATGTCCGTCAGCACCAGGGCCACGTCGGGGCGCTCACGCAGGACCTGCTGCGCCGCAATGCCGTCGGCAGCCTCGAGCACCGGTGCGCAGCCCAGGTTTTGCAGCGCCAGCTTCACCATCAGGCGGGCCACCGGCTCGTCGTCCACCACCAGCGCCACGGGAGGGACAGGATCGAGGTTCAATGCAGTCCTCTGGCAGGCTGTTGTGCCTTGCAGGCAAGAATTTTCGGAGCCGATGGACGCAATGGCAAGCGACGCGCGCGGTACCGCAGCCGGCGGCCGGCCGCCCCCTCCAATGTGGGTATGTCCCCCCGGAAAAAGACGAACGCAGCGCGGGTGACATGGGTAACATGTGCTGTCACATCGGCTGACAACCAGATTCATGGTGCCAGTGGCCAGCGGAGGAATGTCTTGCGGCTCACCAAGATATCGTTCGGGTCTTTCCTGCTGTGCGTCGCGAGCCTGTTCGCGTCGTCCCTGGCCTCGGCGCAGTCTGCCAGCCTCGTCGGCATCGTCGAAGGCAGCGCGACGCTGATCCGCCAGACCACGCGCTACACGCTCGCCGAGGGCGTGGCCTTGAACGACCAGGACATCATCGAGACCGCACCCGGCGCCTTCGTCCAGATCGAGCTCCCCGGCGGCGTGCTCGTCGGGCTCGGCGAGTCGACGCGGCTGATGCTGCGGCCCCGCGTCGGCAAGGGGCTGACGGCGCCGCCGCTGTACTTGCTGCAGGGCTGGCTCAAGACCAGCACCGCCGGGAGCTTCGGCTACACCAGCCCCGCCTTCGAGCTGGCGACGCAGGCCGCCAGCACCGTGGCCTACACGACGGGCGCGCCCTACGACGTGTTCGTCGAAAGCGGCACCGCCAAGCTGACGCTGCGCGACAGCCCGCCGACGGTCTCGCAACTGGCCAGCGGCGACTTCGCACAGCGGCGCGAAGGGGCCACACCGACGGTCGCCCGGCGTGCCCCCCCTGACTTCCTGGCCAGGGTGCCGCGCCAGTTCCGCGACCGGCTGCCCGCCCGCGGCGAGCAGTTCGCCAGGCGCCCCGTGGCGCCCAAGGCACTCGGCGAGATCGCCTACAGCGACGTGGCGGCCTGGCTGCGCACCGAGCCGGCGCTGCGTCTGCCGCTGCTGCCGCTGTGGCGCTCGCGCGCGCAAGCCGACCCGGCCTTCCGCGCCGCGGCCAAGGCTGAACTGGCGCGGCATCCCGAATGGGAACCCTATGCCGACCCCGAAGGTTATGCGCGCCGCCTGGCCGAAGAGGCCGAACGCCGGCGCGCCCGCGAAGCCGCGCGCCGGGCCGCAGCCGCAGCGGCAGCCGCTGCCGCCCAGGGCACCCCTGCCGGTTCGGGAAAACCATAGTGAACCGCCGCAGGTCTTGCCGCAACTCAGCGACCACAGACAGCAGGACTGGAGAACCCCATGCGCCTTCTATTCAAGTTCAATCTGATCTTCCTGGTGGTCTTCGTCGCGGGGGTGCTCGGCGCCGGCAAGGTGTCCTATGACCTGCTGCAAGCCAACGCCAAGGAGGAAGTGCTCAACCATGCCCGCCTGACGATGGAAAAGGCGGTGGCGGTGCGCAGCTACACCAACGACCAGATCCGCCCGCTGCTCGAAACGCAGATGAAGTACACCTTCCTGCCCCAGACGGTCCCGGCCTATTCCGCCACCGAAGTGCTGGCGATGCTGTCCAAGAACTTCCCCGACTACACCTACAAGGAAGCGACCCTGAATCCGACCAACCCGCGCGACCGGGCGGTCGACTGGGAAGCCGACATCGTGAACCGCTTCCGCACGCAGGCCGACAAGAAGGAGTTCGTCGGCGAGCGCGACGCGGGCACCGGCCGCTCCCTCTACATCGCGCGGCCGCTGCGCATCACCAATGCCGCCTGCCTGGCCTGCCACAGCACCGTCGAGGCGGCGCCGCGCACGCTCATCGACAAGTACGGCCAGGCCAATGGTTTCGGCTGGCAGATGAACGAGGTGATCGGCGCGCAGGTGGTGTCGGTGCCCATGGCGGTGCCGCTGGCGCGCGCCGAGCAGGTGTTCAAGGTCTTCATGGCTTCGCTCATCGGCATCTTCGTGGCGATCGGCATCGTGCTGAACCTGCTGCTCTACCTGCTCGTGATCCGGCCGGTGACGAGGCTGTCGAAGCTGGCCAACCGCGTCAGCCTGGGCGAGCTCGATGCGCCGGAATTCGCCACCCACGGGCATGACGAGATCGGCATGCTCGCCCAATCGTTTGCCCGCATGCGTCACAGCCTCGACCACGCCATAAAGATGCTGGAAACCTGAGGCTCACTCCCCAACATGGCCGCGCCCATCCCATCCCATGTCGGTCCCTACCCGATCCGCGGCGTGGTCGGCTCGGGCGCGATGGGCATGGTGTACCTGGCGCACGACCCCGCCATCGACCGGCCGGTGGCCATCAAGACGATCCACCGCCGCCTGCTCGAATCGAGCGATGACGACCCGAGCGTGGCGGCGCGCTTTCGCGTGGAAGCCAAGGCCGCAGGGCGGCTGACGCACCGGAACATCGTCTCGGTCTACCAGTTCGGCGAAGACAACGACTGCGCCTACATCGTCATGGAGTATGTCGCCGGGCGGAACCTGCGCGACTACATCCACGCGCCGCGCAAGCTCGAGGTGCCGCATGTGCTGTGCCTGATGCTGCAACTGCTCGACGGCCTGCACTACGCCCACGAGCGCGGCATCGTGCACCGCGACATCAAGCCCGCCAACCTTCTGATCGCCGATGACGGCCGCCTCAAGATCACCGATTTCGGCATCGCGCGCACCGAGTCGTCGAACCTCACCCGCGGCACTTCCGTCATCGGGTCGCCCGGCTACATCGCGCCCGAGCAGTACACCAACAGCGACGTGGACCGGCGCGTCGACGTGTTCTCGGCGGGCGTGCTGCTCTACCAGATGCTCAGCGGGTCGACGCCGTTCGTCGGCACGGACGACGCCATCATGTACAAGATCGTCTACGAGCCGCACAAGCCGCTGAGCCAGGCGACCGACGACGCCACGCTCCAGCCCTTCGACGCGGTGCTCGACCAGGCGCTCGCGAAGGACCCGGCACAGCGCTATGCGACCGCGCTGGCGATGCGAAACGCGCTGCTGGCGCTCGCGACGGAGCCGGTGCCGGATGTGCTCCCGGTCGATATCCTGCTCGCGCCGCGGCTCAAGAGCCCGGACGCGAAGCCCGCCGCCGCGAAGGAGCGCGACCCGTCCGCGCCCTCCAGGCCGGCCTCGGGATCGGTGCCGTTGCCCATCGATGCGGCGACCACACCCCTGACGCCCTCCAAGCCGCAGCCCGTGACCGGCCCGCCCTCGGTGCCGGTGCCGACCGGCTGGGACACCACGGCGCTGGCCGGGGTCGAACGCGAACTGGCCGAGCATGTCGGCCCGGTGGCGCGCGTGCTGGTGCGCCGCGCCGCGCGCGGACTGACCTCGCTGGCGGCCGTGCGCCAGGCCGTTGCCGGCGCGATCGTCGATTTCGAGGCGCGCGAGCGCTTCCTGGCCAAGGCCGGTTCGCCGCCCACCCGCAGCGGCACCGCGGTGCCGACGGCGACCACCCGTTTCCAGGCGACGCAGGGCGCCGGCGACGCGCCGGCGGGCGTGCCGATGCGCGATGGGGATGTCGACAAGGCCGCGGCCGCACTGCTGTCCTCGCTCGGGCCGATCGCGCGCGTCGTCGCCAAGCGCTGCGCCGCGAAGTCGCAGACCCGCGAGCAGTTCGTCGCCTACGTGGTCGAACAGCTCACGCCGAACATGGATGCACACCGTGTGCAAGCCGACCTGTGGCGCGCCCTCGGCTAGGGCCTGCGAGCGCCATGAACACGACCCCTTGCATGGCGTTCACGGGGCTTGACTCGACCGCACCGTGATCGCGCTGCGCGTCACGCGCCGGCCCGGCGCCACCGAACCCGATGCAACGGCGCTTGCGATGCCGCCCGAGGGCCTCACGATCGGCCGCTCCGTCGATTGCGCCCTGGTGCTCGCCGACCCGCTGCGCCTGGTGTCGCGCCAGCATGCGCAGGTGATCGCGGACGGCCAGGCCGCGCGGGTGCGCTGCATCAGCGCCACCACGCCCTTGTGGGTGAACGGCGTGCAGCTCGATCCGGGCGGCGAACGCGCCTTGTCGGTGGGCGACCGCTTGCGCATCGGCGGCTTCGAGCTCGCCGTCGAGCCCGCGGCGGCAGCGGCCGCGCAGCGCTCGCGCCTGGATCGCTGGTTCGACCTGGAAGGCGCGCCCGATCCGCTCGCGGCCGAATCCGCGCTGCCCGCCCTGGCACCTTCGCCCGAGGCGGCAGCGACCAGCGCGGTGGTGTCGTGGCAGACCAGCCGGCATGTGGTGCGCACCGGCACGCCGCTGGTGTCCAGTGCGGCCGCGATCCCGGCGGCGCCGCCGCACCCGCCCCTGCCCTCGCACGTCCCCTTGCAGCCATCGAAGGCGCGGCCTTCGCGCCCCGAGCCGGCCGAGGCTGCCGATTCGACAGCGCCCGCGCCACTGTCGGAAACTCCGGCACCAGTGTCGGCACCGGTTGCGGTGCGGCGGCCCGATCGCCGTCCCGGCGACCTGCCGCCCGAACTGCGGGAGCTTGCCGCGGCTTTCGGTCGCGGCGCCGGCCTGGGCGCCGAGGTCGCGCCGTTGACGCCGGAATGGATGGAGCATCTCGGCGCGCTGTTGCGGGCCACGGCCGAAGGCACGCTGGCGCTGCTGCAAAGCCGCGCGGTCACGAAACGCCAGATGCGCGCGGAGGGCACGCACATCACGTCGCGCCAGAACAATCCCCTGAAGTTCTCGCCGGATGCGACCGAGGCGCTGACGCGCATGCTGCAGCGCGAGGCCAGCCCCGGCTTCCTCGATCCGGTGGCGGCCTTGCACGACGCGCACCACGACCTGCTGGTGCACCAGGTCGCCATGGTGGCCGGCATGCGCGCGGCGGTGTTCGAGCTCTTCTCCCGGCTCGGCCCGGAGGCGGCCGAGGCCGGGGAAGGGCCGGCCCATGGCCTGTCGCGCCTGCCAACGGTCCGCGCGGCCGCCCTCTGGCATCGCCACTGCATGCAGCACGCCCAGCTGCTGGAGCATCTCGACGACGACTTCCAGACCATCTTCGGACGCGAATTCCTGCGCGCCTACGAAGCCCAGTCGCGCCTCGATCCCGACCGCGCACGCGAGGCCGATCCCCCATCGCCGGAGGCGCCATGGCCGGGCGCGCGTTGAGCGTCTCGCTGGCCGCGCTGTCGCAGACCGGGCGGCGCGACTGCAACGAAGATGCCTTCGGCTATTGGGAGGGCGCAGGGTCCCTGGTCGCCGTCCTGTGCGACGGCGCCGGCGGGCATGGCGGCGGCCAGGCGGCATCGCGCGCCGCCGTGACGCACGTGCTGGAAAGCTTCGCGCTCCGTCCCGAGGTGAGCTTCGACGCGCTGCACGGGCTGGTCCAGGGCGCGAACGGCGCCGTCGTCGCGCAACAGGTGGCCGGCACCCGGACGGCCGACATGCGCACCACCATCGTGGTGCTGCTGGTCGACCTCTTCAGCGGCGCGGCGCTCTGGGCGCACGCCGGCGACTCGCGCCTGTACCGCTGGCATGGCGCCCGCTTGCTGGGGCGCACGCGCGACCAGAGCCTCGAGGAGCGCCTGCTCGATGCCGGCCTGAGCGCGACCGCTGCCGCACCGGGGCAGCTGACCTCGGCGCTCGGCTCGCCCGACGGCTTCGACTTCGAGGTGCTGGAAGCCCCGCAGATGCTCGCCGCCGGCGATGCGCTGCTGCTGTGCAGCGACGGCCTCTGGTCGGCCTTCGATGAGCTGGCGATGGCGCGCAGCGTGGCCGGCTGCAGCGACGCCCAGGCGTGGCTCGATCGCCTCGAAGCGGGTGTGCGGCAAGCCGGCCGCAGCGACCAGGACAACTATTCGGCGCTGGCGGTCTGGTGCACGGCGGGTTGAGGCGTCGGGCGAGTTTGTCAGGTCAGACCGCTCGCCGGCTCCTGGGCTTCGGGCCTGGGGTCGCTGGACACACTTGCGAGTGTTGCCGTGAGGCTCGGGTGAGCCTACACCGCCAACACCTGCCCGCCCGAGAGTGCCCCGGTGCCCATCACCGACATCGCCTACGACGACCTGGATCGGCCCTTCCGCACCACCAAGTACCTCCCCACGGCCGATGGCGGCAACCGCGTCACCGAGACCGTCTACAACCTCGACGACAGCGTGCAGTCGCTCAACAAGGCGGTAGGCATGGCACTGGCGCAGGCCTACGTCACCTACACCTACACGCCCAACGGCCAGGTGAACTCGATCAAGGACGCGAAGAACAATCTCACGGTCCACACCTACGACGGCTTCGACCGGCTTGCCAGGACGTATTACCCGCTGCCGGCCACGCCCAACTACGCCAACGCCAATGACTACGAGGAGAACGGCTACGACGCCAATGGCAACGTCACCTCGATGCGCAGGCGCAACGGGCAGGTCGTCACCCAGGCCTGGGACAACGTCAATCGCCTGATCGCCCGGTCCTATCCCAACACGGCCGACAACGTCCAGTTCGGCTACGACCTGCGCGGCCTGAGGACCTCGGCCCAGTTCGCCAACGGAACTCACGCCATCGGCTATGCCTGGGACAACGCCGCTCGGCTGAGCGCCACCACGGCCGGCGGCAAGACCTTGAGCCACAGCTACGACGCCGCGGGCAACCGCATCCGCACCACCTGGCCCGATGGCTTCTACACGACCACCAGCTACGACGCGGCCAACCGCCCGAGCGCGATCCTGGAGAACGGCAGCGTCACCCTGGCCAGCTACGCCTACGACGACCTGGGCCGGCGCACCACGGTGACGCTGGGCAACGGCACCACCATCCAGCGCACTTACGACAGCCAGGGCGCCTTGGCCACCCTGAAGAACTTCCTGGCTTCGCCGTCGCAGGAGGTGCAGTACACGTACACGCGCAACCAGCTCGGAGAACTCAAGAGCGTCGCCTGGACCAACAACTTGTACCAGTGGAGCGGGGCGAGCCATCCAGCAGTTCGAGCAGCAGCGCCGGCTCCGGTGGCCAGCACGCAATCTGCGGAGCGACCTCCTGTGCAGCGGTGAGCGGCCACCAGAGGCTGGCCGGCTTCGGCGGCCAGGCCTCGGTGGACTGGTGTTCGTCCCCGGAGCGCGGCGGCAGAGCGGCGATCGCCGCCTCCAGCGCTTCCGGCCCTTCGGCTGCCGCACCGAGCAGCGAGGCGAGCCGTGCGGCGCTTTCAACCGGTGAGGCCGGTCCGGCAAAGCGTTCGGCCAGCGTCAGCGGAAAAGCGCGCCCCACGCGGTCGTGGGAGGCCACCATGATCCCGCACCAGATTTCGCCTGATGCCGGCAGCGCCAGGTAGCGCCACGGCGCGAAGGCGCCAAGGCGCTCGCGCAGCGCGGCGCCGTCCAGGCGCGTCGCGGCGAGGGCGAGGCCCTCTTGCAGCCACGCATCCCAGTCGCTGCGCCAGCGCGGCGGCAGGCCGCGGCCGACGAAGTCTCCGCGCGCGGGCAGCTTGCCGTACCAGCACACGCGACGCGACGGCAGGCTCACCATGTGGCTTGCGGGCAGCGAAAGCTGGCCAGCTCCCGGAGGGTCCAGACATCGGCCTCGGGCGCGCCCGCGGCGCTCGCTTCAACCTCGAGCGTGCGCGAGTCGACGACGAAGGCCAGCCGCGCCGGCGTGCCCCGCTCGCCCTTCCAGTCGCCGCGCAACAGCACCCGAAGCCAGGCGAACGGGCCCTCATGCACTTCGGCGCCGACGCCCCCGGGGCCGGGCGGCAGGATGCGCATCAGCACCTTCTGCGTCGAGGCGGGCCCGGGCCAGACCAGCTCCTTGGCGCGCGGCGGGCCATTCTCGAAACGCAGCAGCTGGCCATCGACATCGATGCTGAACTGCAGCAGCTCGGCATCCATGCGCCTGGGCGTGAGGCGCAGCCTGAGCTCGGGCAGGGGTGCTCCGGCGGGGAAGAACAGGGCGCCGATCGCCGCCGCCCGCTCGAAGGCCGCCGGCATGCCCGCATCAACGGGCGCGCTGCGCGCCTTCCACGGCCGGCCCGAGGTATCGACGCGTTCGGCGAGCTGGTTGCGCCGGAACTCGTCGAACAGGCCGCCGGGGCCGAACAGGCGCGCGAAATCCGAGGGCGCCATGTCGCGCGATGCGGCCGCGCCAAAGGGGAAGCGCTCGCGCGTCAACGCGCTGCAGGTCTGCGCCAGTTCCGCCAGCGCCGTATCGAAGCCCGGCTTGGCGCCGCCGCGCGAGCGGATCCATGTCCCGAGGCCGCTGTAGACCTTGCGCAGCGCGGCCGGCGCGCGGGCGGCCTCGGCGCGCAGGGCCGCGTCGAGCTCGGCACTGGCGATGTCGGTGCGCTTGGCGGCGGCCAGGGCCTGGAGGCGGTCGAGCGCCTGCGGCCCGGCGCCGGCGGCGTAGTCGCCGAGGGCGCCGAAGCGGGCCCGCAGCGCGTCATCGAAGGCCGCCTCGGCCGCGCTGCCGCCCTGCGCAGTCGCGCTGAACTCGTCCGCCAGGCGCGTGTAGAGGCGGCGCAGCGGCGAATCGGGCGCCATGAGCGCCGTGGCCTGGCGCGCGGCGCCCTCCGCATCGCTGCCGGTCGCCAGCGCCAGGGCATCGAGCTGGCGCGACCAGGCGGCGATCACCCGCTGCGCCTGGCGCTTGGCGACCTGCGCGGCGATCTCGTCGCGCCAGGCGCGGTCGCTCTTCAATCGCCGCACGTCGCCGCCGCTGTCGCCGAGCACCCAGTCGGCGTCGTTCGCGAGCTCGTCCAGCGTGGGCTCGAGCGCGGGCAGGAGACGGCGCCGCCAGTCGCCGGCGCTGGAATGCGCCGGCATCGGTCCGGCGCCCGACGCCGCGAACACCAGGGCACCGGCGGGGCCGAGGCGCGCGGGCAGGTCCATCGGCGGCTCGGGATCGGCCACGCGCCGCAGCAGGCGCTCGTGCACGCGCTGCGCCAAGGGCAGCGCCGCCAGGGCGCTGCGCGCCGCACGCACGCCTTCGTCGTCGGCCCGCATCGCCTCGGGCAGTCCGCTGCGTTCGAGCAGGGTCGCAAGGTGGCGTGCCCATTCCGGGCGTTCGCCGGCGCCGCTGGCCTGGCCCAGGGCCTGCTCGGCCCAGGGCCGCAGCTCGCCGCGCACCAGCCGCTCCGGGCGGGCCAGCATCAACGACGCGCGCAAGGCCTCGTAGCGCGTCGCACTGTCGTCGGCCTCGCGCAGGTCGCGGCGCAAGCGGGCGATGAGCAAGGGCGCCAGGCTGCGATCGAGCATCTCGCGGTAGGCCTGCTCCGCCGAGCGCGCCAGCCGTGGCCCCTGGAACAGGCCGAAGCCGAAGCCGGCGGGCGGCTCGTTCGGATCGATGCCGTCGTTCGCGGCCAGGCGTTCGAGCAGCGAGTAGAGCGGCAACACCTGCTCGAGGCTCGCCGATTCCAGCGAACCGATGCGCTGGGTCAGCTGCTCGACGCGCGTGCGCACGGCATCGACATAGTCGAGGTTGCGCCGGTAGCTCTGCCACCACAGGGCCGAGGCGGCGAGCAAGGCCGTGCCGGCGATACCGGCACCGGCCATGGCCGCGCGCCGGCGCCAGCGCAGCCGCTGCAGCCGCTGGCCGGCCAGCGGCGCTTCGGCGATCACCAGCTGCCTGAGCAGCGAACTCAGGAAGAAGGATTTGCCGCCGGCATCGGGCCGCACCAGCGGCTTCAGTGACAGGCCGTGGCTGCGTGCGAGTTCGCCGATGACCCGGTCGATCGGATTGCCTTCCTGGGTGCCGCTGGTCAGCGCGACCGCGCGCAGGCGCTGCGCCGGCTCGACCGCAATGCCGGCGAAGGCCTTGCGCACGAAGCCTTCGAGGGGCGCGAGCAGGGCTTCGACCTGGGCGGCGAAGGCGTAGATCGGCAGGCGGCGCTGCGGCGTGTGCTCCTGCTGCAGCAGCTCGGGGCTGCGTCGCGCCACGCGCTGCCCGAGCTCGGCCAGGCGCGGTCCGAGGTCGGCCGGGATGCCGGGCGCATCGGGATCGAACACCAGGCCCCAGAGCTGCTCGCGCTGCGTGGCGTCGAGATCCCCGAAGCTCTCGACGAAGCCGGCCAGCAGGTCGGCCTTGGTCACCAGCAGGTAGATGGGAAAGGCCAGGTCGAGCTCGCGGCGCAGTTCGTCCAGGCGCGCCGCGATGGCCGCAGCCTGGCGCGCGAGTTCGGCGCCGCCCTGCAGCAGGTCGGGCACGCTCACCGTGACGAGCACGCCGTTGATCGGCTGCACCGGCCGGTGCCGGCGCAGCAGCGCGAGGAACTGCTGCCATTCGCGAGCGTCGGCCGCGGCGTCGCTGTCCTGCGTGGTGTAGCGCCCCGCCGTGTCGATGAACACCGCGTCCTGGCTGAACCACCAGTCGCATTGGCGCGTGCCGCCGGTCCCCGCGAGCGGGTCGCGCCCGAGCTTTTCTGCGAGCGGAAAGCGCAGGCCCGAATGCAGCAGCGCCGTGGTCTTGCCGCCCCCGGGCGCACCGATGATCAGGTACCAGGGCAGCTGCTGCACCTGGCGCCGGCCCTGCCACCAGCGCCCGGCACCCTGGGTCTCGATGCCCTGCCGCAGCATCGCGAGCGCCTGGCGGAAACGCTGACTCAGCGCCGGGCCGGCATCGCCGGATTCGAGGCCCTTCAGCAGGCGCTCGTTGCGCCGGCGGGCCAGCAGCAGCCGCAGCGCCCGCCCGCCGAGCAGCAGGAGCGCGGCCAGCGCCAGCAGGGCGAGGCGGGCGCGTGGGCCATCGAAGGGATGCCAGGCGCCGACCGCGAACAGCGGTGCCGCGAACCACAGGAGCACGCCTGCCGCGCCGAGGTTCACGGCGCCTTGCGCGAAGCGGGTCGATGCCTTCATTCCGGGAACAGGACGATCTCGACACGGCGCTGCGGCTTGCCGCCCGTGGCATCGACGCGCGCCTCGACCGCCAGCCGCGCATCGCCGAGTTGCGGCCGCAGGACGTCGGCGGCCCCGCGTGCCCATTCCATCGCCTGGTGCCAGGCCGAGGGCGTGCCGGCCGTGGGCGGGTCGCTGCCATCGGTGTAGCCGACGACGAGCACCTTGCCCGGCAGCCGGGTCAGCGCGGCGCCGACGCGCTTCAAGGGGCCGCTGGCGTCGCCCAGCGTGTCGGCGCCGACCACGACCACGCTGCGCAAGGCCTCGTCGCGCACCGCCAGGCGGCCCGCCTCGATGTCCTCGCGCAGGGTCGAGGCGAGCCGCGGCGGCGCTGCCGTCGTGCCGGCTGCCGGCAGGGCCGTGGCACTGCCGGCGGGCACGAGTCGCTGCAAGGAGGCCAGCACGCCGTCGACGCGCGCCGCCAGCTGCAGCTGGCTGGCGCTGTAGACCCCGACTGCCAGCACGCCCAGCAGCAGCACCGCGGGCAGCGCGATGCGGGGCGCCCGGGGCGGGCTGGCGGCGGCCGCGGCGCAGTGCCAGGGCGCCATCAAGGCCGGCACCGGCGCCGCCTGTTGCAGCGCGAGGTGCACGCGCGCGCGCAGCTGCTCGTGGTCGCGGTTGTCCAGGGCGCGGCTCGCGCGCAGGCCCAGGCTCAGGCAGGTGTGGAAGAGCTCGAGCAGCGCGCGGTGCTCGCGCGGCTTTTCCGCGAGCCGGCCCAGCAGGCGCAGCAGCTTGTCGCTCCCGTGGGCTTCGCCGTGGAAGCGCTGCAGCAGTCCGGCGCCTTCCGCGCCCCACGGCGCCGCCTCGAATTGCTCGTCGCCCCAGGCGCACAGCACGTAGCTCGCGGCCGCGACGCTGGCTTCGTCCACGCCGGCCGCGCGGGCGTCGGCTTCGAAGCGGTTCACCGCCGCAGCCAGCGTGCGGCGCAGTGCCTCCGGGTCGGCGGGGGTCGCGTCGCGCAGGCCGGCCATCAAGGCGACGAGGGGGAGCGCCTGGGCGCGCAGGGCACGCGCGGCCGCCGGCTCGTCGACCTCGTCCGACGGGCCGGGCGCCGGCGCTGCGGTGGCGGCGGGCCGCTTCACTTGGCCCACCCCAGTTGCAGCTGGCGCGCCTGCGCGTCCACGCGGGCGCGCGCCAGCGTCCCGACGGGCAAGGGCAGGATCGCGCGCCATTGCGCGTGCTCGATCTCCCGGAACGCACCGAACACCGCGAGGGCACGCGCATCGGCGCTCAGCTCCAGGGCCAGCTCGCGCGCTTCGCCGGGGCGCAGGTGGAGGCTCTCGCGCACCAGCACGTTCGAGCCGAGGGTCGCCTCGTCATCGTCGTAGAGGCTGTCGAAGCTCGCCTTCTCGAAGCCGCTCGCATCGCGCAGCACATAGACCCGCAGCGCCAGCGAGGCCGAGGCGTTGCGCGCGTCGGTGTTCAGGCTGCGCTGCGCCTGCACCAGCAGTTGCAGGCTGCGCCGGGGCCCGGCCAGCGCCGGCGCCGCCCCGGGGTTGAACATGAAGTTCACGACCATCGAGGTGTTGACCCAGGGGATCTGGCGCTGGGCGGTGTCGCGCAGCACCTTGACGCGCACCGCCTTCATCATTTCCTCGACCTCGACGCCCTCGGAGCGCAGCTCGGTGGCGAGGTGCTTCGTGTAGATGCTGTTGCCGCCGATCGGGCCGTCCTCGGCGACCCCGCCGGGCGCTGCCGAGAAAGCGATGAGGGCGCCCGGCGCCGCCATCTCGGCCAGGCCGTTGGCGTTGCGCGAACGGCCGCGCGCCGCGAAGGGGTCGTTGCGGCAGGCGTCGATGATGAAGATGCGGGCACGTGGACGCACCCGGTCGATGTGCGCGAGCAGCGCTTCGTTCAGGTCGATGGCCTCGTCGCGCACCTCGGCCTCGTCGCGCAACGCGATGTCCACCGGCAGCAGGTAGTTGCGCCCGCCGATCTGCACGCCGTGCCCGGCGTAGTAGAAGACCGACGCGACCTGGTCGTCGTCCATGCGGCGCGCGAATTCCCGCAGCACGCGCTTGAAATCCCGGGCATTGAGGTTGAGGTACTCGCCCACCTCGAAGCCGAGGGAACGCAAGGTCTGCGCGATGAGCCGAGCGTCGTGCTCGGGGTTGTTCAGGGGAATTTCAGGGTATCGCCCGTTGCCGATCACGAGTGCGACCCGGCGCTGCCGGGTGGCTTCGACCTTGGGCTGCGGCTGGGCGCGGCAGAGGCCGCTCCACAACACGGGGACGAGGCCGAGGCAGGCAAGAAGGCGACGGCGACTCATGTGTGAAGCGCTCCACTGTCGATCGCGTCCCATTCTCGGCGCTGCGTCGAGGCGGCACAAGCCGCCGAGGCATGCGGACGTCCGTTCAGCTGCCGCGGAACTGCACGCGGCGGTTCACGGCAGCGTAGGGGTCGGCGTCTTCGACCGGCCGGCTTTCGCCGTAGCCGACCGTCTTGAGGCGCGCGGCATCGATGCCGTGGCGCTGCACCAGGTAGTCGCGCACGGCACGGGCCCGGCCGCGCGACAGCTCGAGGTTGTAGGCCTCGGTGCCGACGGCATCCGTGTGGCCTTCGACCGTGATGATGCTGTTCGGCGCCAGCAGCTTGATGCCGTCGGCCAGCGCGTCGAGCTGGGTCCGTGCGGCAGGCAGGATCTCGGTGGAGTCGAAGGCGAAGCGCACCGGCAGCGACAGCGCCGAGGCGTCGGCGGGCACCTCGTCGTGCGCGGCGGCGGCAGGGGCCGCGGGACGCGCCGAGGTCTTCGCCAGCGCGACCGCGGCCGCAGCGACGTACTTCGTGGGAGTGGGTGCGGCGGGAGCATCGTCGAGCAGGCGGATCGAACGGGTGTTGTGGCCGAGCACGGCCGCCACGTCGTGCGGATTCACGAGCTGGCCTTCCCGATAGACGATCACCTTCTCGGCCCGCACCTGCGGGGTGAGGAAGGCGGCGGCGAGGGCCAGGGCGAGGGTGCTGAGGTAGCGGGTCATTTCGGGCTCCTTGGGCGTGACGTTGAATTCGTCGATGCCCATGGGTTGCGCGTGCCACCCGCCCGGTTCAATCTTTCTCGATCGTGCCGATGCCGCGGATCGAACGCGTCACGGCCGGGTCGCCGTGATAGCGCACGTGGCCGACACCCCCGATGCGCACGGCCAGCGTGCGGCTGGCGGCCAGCTCGACTTCGCCGTTGCCGTCGATGGCGACCTCGGCGCGTTCGCTGGCGAGCCCGGGTGCGGTGTAGCTGCCCATGCCCGCGATGGCGAGCTGCTGGGCCGTCACCGTGCCGCCCCCGACGGCGACATCGCCGGCGCCGGTGATCTTCACGTCGAGCTTGCGCGCGTTGTCCAGGCGATCGAGCCGGATCGAGCCGCCGCCCGCCAGCACCAGCGCGAGCGCGTCGCTGCGCAGCGGTCCGATGCGGATCGTGCCGGCGGTGCGCGACTCGAAGGCGCGCAGCGTCTGCACGCCGAGCTTCATCCGGATCGGCTGCTGCGTCTCGATCCGGCCGGGCGACAGGCCGATGAGCAGGCGCCGGTCGCGAATCTCGGTCGTGATCTTGCGCAGCACTGCGGGCTCGGCTTCGACGGCCAGCGTTTCGTGCGGGCCCTGCTCGACGCTGACCTCGCCGGCGACCGCGAACACGACCTCGTCGAAGCCGGCGACGCTGCGGCTTTCGGTGGCGGCCGCGGCCGGCTCGGCAAGGAGTGCGGCAAGAACCGCGGCCGAGGCCGCGGCTCGCAGCGCCCCTCGCACCGAATGCCGGTGGTCGAATCCGTTCATGGTGCGGCTCCTTGCGGGCTGCGGGCGCCGGCCTCAGCGCGGCAGCGCGAGGTTGCGCTCCGTTGCGAAGGGGCGCGCCTGGCAGGTGGTCCAGCCGGCTTCGGTGACGATCACCGTCCCGCCGTGGCGATCGGTCGCCACCAGCTTCGCGCCCTGCCGTGCCTCGGGGCCCAGGGTGACCGGCCCCTCGTCGAACAGCAGGCGACCGTACTGCCAGCAGCGCAGCTGGTAGGTGCCCGTTGCCCGCTGGCTCGATGCCGCGGCGGCGACCGGGGGTGCAGGCGTGGGCGGCAGCTGGGACACGACGCGATCGTCGGTGCCTGCGGCGGCGACACCTGCGCTTGCGCCGAGGGGCAATTGCAGGGCGCCGATGGCGGCGACCAGGGCGACCCCGCTCACGGCGGCCAGGCGGATGCCGAGCTGCTTCGCACGGCCAGGACGGGACTCATTTGGCTTGGACACGGAAGTTCTCCTGGGCGAGCGTGCCGCCGCTGGCTTTGAGGAAGGCGCCGCGGATCAGTTCGAGCGAGGCGCCGGGCAAGGGTTCGAAGTCGGTGCCGACCAGCGCCTGCGGCAGCGAAGCCATCACGTCGCGCTGCGTGGCAAAGCAGGAGATGGTTTCGGGCACGCCCTTCGTGTTCATCGTCAGCTGGAAGCGCATCGCGCCGGGCAAGGTGAGCGGCTGGGCCGCGGCAACGCGCGAGTCGCGGGCGAAGCGATTGGGGAAGAAGCGGATGACCTTGGCCTCCTCGTCCTGCAGGTAGCAGTACACATGGGCGTCCTGCGAGGGCGCGAGGGCGAGGCTGATCGACTCGCCGCGGGCGAAGCGGGTCTGCGGCTTCGGGCTCGTCAGCGAGAGCTTGAGCGGCGCCGCCTGTGCATGGGCCGTCTCGGCTGCCGGAGTGGCTGCGGTCTTGGTGGCTGATGCGGCCGGCGCTGTCGCCGCGGTCGCTGCGGTCGCTGCGGTCGTCGCGGTTGTCGCGGTTGTCGCGGTTGTCGCGGTTGTCGCGGTCGCAGCGGATGCGGCCACCGGACTCGATCCGGGGGCTGCGGCCACCGAGGCCGGCGCGACATAGCGTGCCGGCTGCTCCGGTCGCTTGATCCGGGTGTGATCGGCGGCGAGGAATGCGTAGAAGAACTCCTCGTTGAGCACGGCCTCGCGGCTGAGGCCGAGCGCGGCGCGGTAGTTCGAGATCGCCTCGTCGATGGCCGGATTGAATTCGCCGTCGATCGGGCCGTCGTAGAAGCCGCGCCGGCGCAGCTGGTTCTGGAAGTAGGCGATCAGCTCGATCCGGGTCGCGGCCATCGCGTGGTACCAGTCGAACATTTCGAGGCGCGTCTCGTCGTTCTTCTTCGGGTCGGAAACGCCCAGGCAGCTCCAGTAGGGGGTCTTGGTCAGCTTGCCGATGAGCTCGACCGCGGCCAGCTCGACCAGCCCGCGCAGCGCCTGCGTCTGGCCTTCGGCCTTCGCCAGGTTCATGCTGTAGTTGATGCCGAACTTGTGGTACGCCGCGTCGCCGTCGATGCCGCTGCCCTGCTTCAGGATCATCACCGAGTTGCGCGAGGTGACGCCCGCCAGCACCGCCATGTCGCTGGTCGTCAGCACGCTCAGGTCGAGCGCGAGCATGCTCGAGCCCGCATCCTTTGCCGCGCCGAGGTTGATGAAGGGCGCGAAGCCGATGCCCAGGTCCTTCTGGTTCTTGATCAGGTTCTCGTCGAACTGCGACACGGAGCCCTTGATGTCGTACAGCGGGATGGCCTGGTAGGCCGCAGCGCTTTGCGCCGAGGCGAGGTAGCTGATGACATTCGCCGTGTCCTTGCCGAAGGCGACCAGGCGCACCGCGCGGCTGCGCCGCGACATGTCCGACACCGACGAGATCAGCATGTCGCGCGTGCCGGCGTTCAGCTTCTTCGTTTCGTCGGAGATTTCTTCGGTCAGCATCGTCACGTCACGCACGCCGTAGTCGAGCAGCAGCGTGTCCATGCACCGCAGTGCATGCGAGAAGCCGGTGATCGAACGCTGGGGCCGGTCTTCGGGGCCCTTGCGGATTTCGTTGGTCTGGTCGATGGTGGGTTGCTTGACCTCGAGCGTCTGGCAGCCGGCCAGTGCAGCGAGGCTGGCGGCAAGCGCGAGGAGGCGCGCGACTTGGGGCGGTTTCATGTGAGATCTCCCTTCTGCGGGGCGTTCCGCTCAGCGGCACCCGCCGCGGCCGACGATGTTGATCGCGTTGGGCGCGAACACGAAAACTTCGCGCGGCGAGGCGCCGATGCGCCCGCCGGTGTCGATGTTGCCGATGCTCTGACTCCCGCAGCTGCTGGCGTCCGAGGAGTTTCCCTGTGACTTGCCTTGCTCGTCGGCCTTGCGCTCCTGCGCGGCGATGCGGATCTTCTCCTTGGCGATCTTCGCGCGGAAGCGCGTATCGACGCCCAGAAGTTCCTGCCCCGCGAAGGCGTGGGCGCCGGCGCCCAGCGTGACGGCGGCGAGGACGAGGCGGGCAGTGAGGGCGAGGCTGGCATTCATGGGGGTCTCCTGGGTGGGGAAAGCGCCGGCGGTGGGAACGCCGGCGCGGGAAGGAAGAAGCAAGAAGGCCTTACTTCGCGACGCCGACGCTCTGGTCGGCCGTGGACAGGAAGCCGGCGGCGGTGTTGACCTGGGCCGTGGCGAGCACCGTCGAGTTCGTCAGCTTGCCGCTGCCTTGGGCGCCGCCGATCTGCTGGTGCGCCGAGGCCAGGAACCCGCCGGCCACGTTGCTCACGCCGGTGGCGCCGACGAAACTGCCCTGGACCTTGCCGTCGTCCTTCGCGAAGCCCACTTCCTGGTTGGCGTTGCTCAGGAAGCCGGCCGCGGTGTTGTTCACGCCCTGGGCGACGATGGCGGTCTGGCTGATCTGGCCGTTCTGGGTGGCGCGGGCGATGCTCTGGTTGGCCGTCGCCAGGAAGCCGGTCGAGGTGTTGACGGCGCCGTTGACGATCACGGCCGTGTTGCGGATCTTGCCGTTCTGCTCGGCCACGCCGACGTTCTGCCGCGCGGTGGACAGGAAGCCGGCGGAGGTGTTGACGGCACCGGTCGAGAACACGCCGGAGTCGGTGATCTCGCCGGCCATGGCGGCACCGAAGACGAGGCCGAGCGCGGCGAGGATCGAAAGTTTGGGAGCGGTTTGCATGGTGGTTCTCCTGGATGGTTGGGGGGGACTGGTTGGCGGCATGAACTTGCCTGCCTTCCGCTCCATGGGTTGCGGCGGGTTCGCAAACGGTTCAAGCGAAATTCACAGCGGACATCGGTGGGCGGAAGACGCGAAGCTTCTTGAAGGACGCGAAAAAAAGGCGACCCGCCGGCGCGGGTGCGCGGGCGGGTCGGACGAGCGGAGCTTTCGAATCGGCCGTCAGTGGCTTACTTGGCGACGCCGATGCTCTGGTCGGCGGTGGACAGGAATCCACCGGCGGTATTCACCGAGCCCGTGGCGATGACCGTCGAGTTCGACAGCTTGCCGTTGCCTTGCGCGCCGCCGATCTGCTGGCGTGCCGTGGACAGGAAGCCGGCTGCCGTGTTGCTGGCGCCATTGGCGATCACCGTCGAGTTCTCGACCGTGCCGCTGTCCTTGGCGAAGCCCACCTCCTGCGTGGCGGTGCTGAGGAAGCCGGCCGCCACGTTGTTCAGGCCGTTGCCGATGACCGTGCTGTTGGTGATCTTGCCGTTCTGCGTGGCGCGGCCCACGTTTTGCGTCGCCGTCGACAGGAAGCCTGCGGCGGTGTTGTTGGCGCCGTTGACGATCACGGTGCTGTTGGTGATCTTGCCGTTCTGCTCGGCCACGCCGATGTTCTGGCGCGCCGTGGCCAGGAAGCCGGCCGAAGTGTTGACGGCGCCGGTGGACAGCACCGTGGAACCGGTGATCTCGCCGGCCATCGCGCCACCGAAGGCGAGACCGAGGGCGACGAGGGCGGAAGCTTTGCGGACGATGTGCATGATGATCTCCTGAGAGTGATGGAACGAGGTGAGTGGTGGGGCTTGCCGATCTGCCTGCCTTCCCGCTCCATGGGTTGCGGCCGTTTCGGAAACGGTTCAAACGATTTCGCGGCAGGCGGCCGAGAAGGGTTCGCTCCGATTTCGGGCAGGCCGCGCGCCAGCGTAGGATGGCCCGCCATGCTCGACAGGGCTCCGCCTGAACCGCCACCCCACCCGCCACGCCTGACGGGCTTGCGCGGCACGCTGAGCGCGCTGCGCAATTTCGGGCTGGTGAGCCTCGGCACGCCGGCAGCCGGCGACTACGACAGCTTCATTGCCGGCGATGGCCAGGTCGTTCCGGTGTACGTCCTCGGCAAGGGCCCGCCGCTGGTGCTGGTGCATGGGGTCGGATGTTCCCATCGCGACTGGATGCCGGTGGCCCGGCGGCTGGCGCGGCATCACTGCGTGCTCGCCTGGGACGCGCGAGGCCATGGCAGCTGCCGGCCGGTGCGCGGCAGCATCACGCTGGGGCGACTGGCGACCGACCTTGCCGAGATGCTCGACCACTTCGGCCTGCAGCGTTCGGTGCTGGTCGGCCACTCCATGGGCGCCCTGACGCTGATGCAGTACCTGCATTCGTATGGCACCCAGCGGGTGGCGGCCGTGGCACTGGTGGACCAGTCGCCGCGCATCGTGACGGACGACGGCTGGCGCCTCGGGCTGTTCGGCGGCTGCAGCGCGACCATGCTGTCGGGCCTGATCGCCGGCGCGCGCCAGGACCTGGCCGAGACGCTGCTGAACGAGGTCGGTGCGATCGGCGGCGCCTGGCTGCGGCGCCAGCTCAGCGTCGAGGCGCCCCTCGGACGGATGCTGCGCCGGCGCCTGGGGAGCATCGACATCCGGCCGCTGCTCGACCTCGCGGAGTCGATGGCGGTGGCCGACTTCCGCGCTTCGCTGTCGCGCCTCGATGCGCCACTGCTGGTCGTGCTCGGCGCGCGCAGCCCGCACTATGCCGGCTTGCCGCTGGATGCCTGGTATCGCGACACGGTGAAGCATGCGCAGGTCTCGGTGTACCCGCGCGCCGGCCATTCGCCGCATGTCAGCGAGCCGCTGCGCTTCGCGCGAGAACTCGAGCGCTTCCTGGAAGACCACGCCTGAGTTCTTGGCGCGCAGCAATGACAGAAATCCTGCGTCGAACGCTTCATTGCTCTGCGACGTCTGTGCGCCGCCGCGCATGTGCGAAGTGCGCCGCGTGCTGGTCGGTGCCACTGCGGATCTCGAGTACGAGGCCTAGCCATGGCGCGCACGCGTCGTCCTGCGGGGTTCAGGCCGCAGCCCGCCCTCTCGTCGCCGGTTCCGCCTCGTGCAGGTACGTCGTGAAACCATCCTTGGCCGGCGAGGCCGAATGGAGCAGCATCACAGCGCTCACCTGTCCACGATGGCCTGTTCCGTGCGTGACAACGTGCATGAGCATCTCCTCGCGCGACATGCGGGCCGGCGCGCCGTCAGTGAACGTGAAGTCGATCCATTCGGCCAACTGGTCGCGTCCGAGCGCCGCCACGTACGCGATGTAGTCCTGGTCGCTGCTTCTGAGGTCGGCGGACAGTTGCTCGAGGCCCGGCGTCTCCTGCAGGTTGGCCGATGTGTACCGGTGAGCTTCACGCCTGACGTGCGCGGCAAATATCCGGTCGACGACGTAGGTGTGGCTCAAGGCCTTGAGGGCCAGTGCGGTGATCGGAGAGTCGTCGCCGAGCCGTGCCAGCACCGTCAACAGCTGGTCGTTTGCCCAAGCCTTGTACTTGAACAGGCGGTGCAATGTGTCATCCATGTCATGGGTCTCCTGAGAAATTCCGCCACAGGCATCACACGCGGGTGCCGTGGTGCGTTGGCGTTCACCAAGAATATGAGCGATCATTCGCTTTTGCCACTCGCATTGAAGGCACCGAGGACATGGCGCGCAAGCCAGTCATCCGACCCAGGAAACTCGCCACTCAGCAGCGCTCGCGCGCCACCGTCGACAGCCTGGTGGAGGCGACCGCTCGCATTTTGGTCAGGGAAGGCTTCGACAAGGCCAGCACCAATCGCATCGCGGATGTCGCGGGGGTCAGCATCGGTTCGCTCTACCAATATTTCCCCGGCAAGGAGGCACTCGTCGCCGCCGTGATCGAACGCCACCAGGAGGAGATCATGCAAGTGGTGCGCAGCGAGCTGGCGCAGGCGGCGGCCTTGCCGGTGGACGAGGCGATGCGCAAGTTCGTGGCAGTCGCGCTGGAAGCGCACCGTCTCGATCCTCCCCTGCATCGGGTTCTCGCCGAGCAGATTCCGCGCGTGGGCAAGCTCGAGAAGCTGGACGTCTTCAGTCGTGAGAATTTCACCCTGTTCAAGGCCTACCTCGAGAAAGTCCGGGGTGAACTCGGTGTCGATGACCTGGAGCTCGCATCGTTCGTGTGCGTGACGACGATCGAGGCACTGACTCACAACGCGGTGCTGCACCAATCCAAAATGCTCACCGACGATCAGATGGAGGCGCTCACCGACGAGGGTGCACGCCTCGTGACTCGCTATCTGAAGGGCTGAGGCGCAACGGCGGCACGATCGCGCCGGCGCGACCGCGGCTGGCGCGCGCTATCAGCGCGTCACTTGGGCGCGGGATGCATCCGTGCCCCATGACTTTTCATACAGCCCGTCGCCTGGATGACGAAGGCTTCGACGACCCGCTCGATTCCGCTTCGCTATCCGCAGCGCCCCTTGTCATCCGTCTTGAAGCAGAAGTCCGCCGTCAGGCTCGACGACTCCCAGGGCACCTGCGCGCGGCCGGTGTCTTCGGCCACGCCGATGCGCACCCGCTTGAAGAGCTGCTCGATCTGCAGCCCTGGCGTCGGCAGGTTGGCCAGCAGATGGCGGGCGTAGATGCTGTGCTTGCCGCTGGCGCCGTCGAGCGCCACGCCGTTGGGTGCGGTCGAGAAGGCGACCAGGGTGCCCACGGGCGCGTCGAGCGTCGCCAGGCCGCCCGGCGTCGCGCCGCGGAACTTGAGCCGCCTTCCGTCCGGGCCGACGATGACGCCGCCAGCGAAGGGATTCACCCGGCAGGCGTCGAGCACCACGATGTTGATGCCGTTGCGAATCGCGCTGAGCCGGTCGACGAACTCGCCGACGTCCGCGCTTTGGCGCTGGATCTCCTCTTCCGTCTGCGGGTCGGCGTCGATCGGCACCAGGTAGTTGCGGCCCTTCACCTGCACGCCGTGGCCGGCATAGAACAGCATGCGAACCGACGCCTTCGGGGCGCGCAAGGAGAACTCGCGCAGCGACTCGATCAGGTCCGGCAGCCGCGTGTTCTGGCGCAGGGTCACGTCATAGCCCAGTCCGCGCAGCGCGGCCGCGACGGCCACGGCGTCGCCGGGCGGATTCGTCAGCGGGGCGGCGCGGTACGCGCCATTGCCGATCACCAGGGCGATGCGCGACTCGGCGGCGTTGGGGTTGGCGTTACCGGCGGGGGGGGCGCTCAGCGCGGCACGGAAAGGCAGCGCTGCGGCGGCGCCCACGGCGCAGCGCAGCAGCGTACGGCGGGTCGGCAGCGTGGCCATGGCGGTTACTCCCGAGGCGGCACGCCGGGTGCCAGCGAGGCGGTCTGGACGATCGGGGCGGCCTGCACCCGTGCAAGGGCCGCCGCTTCGCTGCCGGCCGGCACGCGCAGGTAGTAATCGCCGAGCTGCCCCGGCCCGCCGGCCAGTTCGCCCTGGATCTGCACCAGCAGCAGCCGGATGTCGGCCTCCTTGGCGTCGGGGGCGAAGCTGATCTTCAGCATGGGGGCTTCGGTGACGCGCACGGCGTGCAGCGCGCGGATCTCGTCAGCATCCTCGCGGGCGTGGCCCAGAAGGTTCAGGATCACGCCGCCCTGCACCGCCACCAGGGCCAGCCCGGCCAGCGCCAGGCTCGGGCGCATGCCGAAGTTGCCGAAGAAGGCGCCGATGCGCTCGGCCAGCGTCGGGCGGTCGCCCTGGATCAGTCGCATGGCGCGCGCCAGGCCGATCGTGGCCGGCACGGCCGGGGCGCTTTCCCGGACGCGCGCCTGCAGCGAGCGGTACCAGTCCAGCTCGCTGCGGGCCTCGGGGTTCTGCGCCAGGTAGGCATCGACCCAGGCACGGTCTTCGGCCCCCAGCGAGCCGTTGGCGTACCAGGGGAGCAGTTCTTCGAAGCGCTGGTTGTTCATGATGCCCGTGCTCCCGCGGCTGCGCGCGCGCCCTTGCGGTGCGGCAACGATGAAAAGATCTCGACCATGGTGACCACCAAGAATCCTTCGGCCCGTGCGAGCCCGTGACTGACCCGATCGTTGTCCATGCAAGCGGCGACCGCCGAGTGCACGCAATATAGTGCGCGCCGGCCGCCGGGACCCCGATCTACCTGCACGGGACATGCCCGTGTCGCCTCTGGGTTGCGCGCGACCGGCGGATGGTTCAGATTATTTTTGCGCCATGCCAGGTCCACCGCAAGCAGGCCTCAGGAGGCGAGCGCGCCCTTGGCGTCAGCGGCCGTCCCTTCGCTGCGCAGCAGCGACTGCAGGCATTTCTTGATCTTCTGGCGGGCGTGGAACAGGCGGGTCTTGACGGTGCCCTCGGGGCAGTTCTGGATTTCCGCCACCTCGGCCAGGCCCATGCCCTCGTAGAACACCAGGTGCAGGCATTCGCGATGCTCCTCCGACAGCTTGCCCATGCAGTGTTGCACGCCTTCGCGCCGTTGCTTGCCCGCCAGCTCCGCGAAGCCGTCGGGCGTGTCGGAGGCGGTGGTGTCGGCGATGTCTTCGAGGTCGCCATGCACCTCGTCGGGCCGGCGCGCGCGATAGACCATCAGCGCCTTCCTGCGCGCGATGCCGATCAGCCAGGTGGAGAACTGCGAGTCGCCGCGAAAGCGCTCGGGGTGGCGCCAGACCTCGTACAGCGTGTCCACCAGGACTTCCTCGGCACGCGCATGGTCGCTCAGCATGTTGAGCACATAGGCAAAAACCCTTTGGCTGAAGGCCTTGTACAGCTGGCGAAACGCCGCCTGGTCTTCGCGGCCGATGCGTACGAGCAGCTGATTGACCTCGTCGTTGTCCATGCGGGCGATGGCGGTGGGCGGCAGTGACGGTAACGCAATATAACGTTCCTGTCCGATTTGCAGGGGGGTCGCGCGAGCAGGTCGGGCCCGTCACGGCACGGGAGGGGAGCGCGGCAGGTATTCGGCGGCGTGGCCCTGCACGCCCACCAGCCAGAAGCGCGCATCCGTGGCGTCGCCGTGATACGCGGCAGGCAGCCATGCGCCCCATCGGCCGTACTCGGCGTGCAGCTCATCGATCGGCGGACATGTCAGCTCACCGGCTCGTTCCTCGAGCGCCCTGGCCAGGACCTGCCGCCAGGCGGTGGGCAACTCGATGGTCGGCAGGTAGGTCGCCGCGATCCTTGCGGCCATGCGCGGCAGGTGCTCAGCCTCGGCGCGAAGCACACGCAGGACGGCGAACTCGTGCGGGGTAGGGGGTCGTGGCGAATTCATGTTTGGTATCAGGGGGACGAGGGCGCCCCTCATCCGGTTGGACACGGCCACGAAGCGCGTCGCAGCCCCTCAGAGCCGATTGTCCAGGCCGGGCGAGTTAAGCACGAAGGTGCGGGCGCCGCCAGTCGCAAATGGATGACAGGTCCTGCGGACCCGCGGCAGGACCTGCATCAGCGCCTGGCGAGCCGGCATCCTGCCGCGAGGCCGATCGCGAATGCGCCGTAAACGACGTACAAGGCGCCCCCGGGCAACCGATGCTCGAAGCCAGGCCGCAGCCGTTCGGGCGTCACGGTGTAGTCGACGATGTACGACACGGCGGTCATCGCGGCCGCCCCCGCCAGCTCTTCAGGAACCGTTCGAGCTTCGCGGCGACCGAGAACCCACGCATACAGCGCGGCCCAGAAGGTGGCTGCCAGGTGATGGGTTGCGTAGCCGATGGCGGTGTGACGCAGGCTGGGCCGATCGGCCGTCAAGGCTTCCGTGCCCCAGAGCCAATGGCTGACGGCATTGGTGCCGGCGAAGGGACTGCCGGCATGGCGGCGTCCCAGCAGCATCAGGGCCGCCGTGGAAAACAGGCTCGCGCCGGCGCCTGCGATCAGTGCCGTGCGCAGCACCGGCCGGGTCGAGCTTCGATGCGGACCGTGCGCAGACACCGCCTGGGGCGCGCTCACCTTGTCCAGGGTGACGGACACCGGATCGCTGGCGGGAAAGGATTCTTCCACGCCATGGTCCAGCGCCGATTCGCTGGGCTCCCGTGCCGGAGGCGCGTCCGTCTTCGGCAACGTGCCGTGGTTCTTGGCGGTGGGAAACAGGAAGGGTTTTGTGCTTTCGACCATGTGAGCTCCGTTGCGGCGCCGAATGACGGATCACGAATGCTTTCGATGCGGGAGGTCCTGATTGCTACAGAAGAGACACTCACGTGGCGCCGGATCGACGCGCCAGGTGGCGCAGGAACCAGTCGCGCGCCAGGCGCGCCACCGCGTCGAGCGCGCCCGCTTCCTCGAACAGATGGGTCGCGCCCGGGACGATGACCAGCTCTTTCTCGCCCGGGAGCCTTGCGAGCGCCTGCCTGTTCAGGTCGATCACCGGCACGTCCTCGCCGCCGACGATCAGCAGCGTCGGCGCCAGCACGTGGGCCAGGGCGTCACCGGCCAGGTCGGGACGTCCGCCGCGAGAGACGATCGCCTGCACGGCGCCAGAACGCCGCGCCGCGGCCATCAGCGCGGCACCTGCGCCGGTACTGGCGCCGAAATAGCCCACCTTCAGAGGGCCGAGTTGCGGCTGGGCGTTCAGCCAGTCGGTGGCGCCGGCGAGCCGCTGTGCCAGCAACTCGATGTCGAAGCGAAGATGGCGCGTGCGCTCGTCGATCGCTTCTTCCTCCGGCGTCAGCAGGTCCGCGAGCACCGTGGCGAGCCCAGCCTCCTGCAGCTGACGCGCCACGTGGCGATTGCGCGGGCTGAAGCGGCTGCTGCCGCTGCCGTGCGCGAACAGCACCAGGCCGGCGGCCTCGGCCGGGAGCCCCAGGTCCGCGTCCAGCGTGACGGGGCCGAGCGGAATGCGCAGCGGACGCTGCTCGGTCACGCCTGGGGATTCAGGCTTCATGGCGACGCTCCCCCGGCGCTGGTTGCCGGAAAGCGCCTCGAGCCGCCTTCGTTCGTGCTTGTGGTCATGGCCGTTCCCTAGGTGCCATGCGCGGCGGCGTCGAGGCGGGCCCGCGCGAGCAACTCGCGGACTTCCTCGTCGGTGGTCTGCGCGAAGTTCTCGTACCACTGGCCGACGGCCACGAAGGGCTCGGGATTCCTGGCGCAGACCACATGGTCGGCCTCGCGTCGCAGGTCCTCGCAAGTCTCGGCCGAGGCGATCGGCACGGCGGCCACGATGCGCGCCGGCTGCTGCACGCGCAGGGCCCGGATCGCGGCCAGCATGGTCGAGCCGGTGGCGAGCCCGTCGTCCACGACGAGCACCGCGCGGCCGCGCACATCGGGGGGCGGCCGGGCACCGCGGTACAGCTGCTCGCGCCGCTGCAGCTCCTGCTGCTCGGCCCTGGCAACCTCCTCGATGGCCGCTTCGGAAATGTGGAGCAGGCGCCTGACGCTCTCGTTCAACACGCGAACGCCACCGCTGGCGATCGCACCCATGGCGTACTCCTCGCGGCCCGGCACGCCGAGCTTGCGCACGATGAAGACGTCGAGCGGCACGCGCAGCGCCACGGCCACTTCGAAGCCGACCGGGACGCCGCCGCGCGGCAAGGCCAGCACCAGCACATCGCGCCGGTCTGCGTAGGCGCCGAGGACCTGCGCCAGCGCCTTGCCTGCCTGCCGGCGGTCGCGAAAAAGAGAACCCGTGCTCATCTCAAACCTGGGCTTGCGCCGACGTTCCAAAGTTCTTCGAGGAGGAGGTGCAGACTCGAACGCGCCCGTGCCTCCTACAAGCCCATGCCTCCTTCAAGCAACTGCGCGCGCTCGCACGCGTCCCCTCGACTTTGCAAGCCTTGGCGGTGGGGGGTCTGTAGGACGGCGTCCGGAAGAATCCGAGACGGATCTTTCAACGGCGCTGCCGTGCGCGCCGGTGCTAGAGCTTGTATTCCTTCAGCCGGTTGTAGAGCGTCTTCATGCTGATGCCCAGCAGTGCCGCCGTGCGTTCCCGCTGCCCTGCGCAGTGCTCGAAGGTCGCGAGGATGAGCTGCCGCTCGGCGTCCGCCAGGCTGGTGCCGACGGGGATGCTGATCCGCGGGCCTGCGGTGCCGGCGGAGCCGGCCGGTTCCGGGCCCCGCGCGGCGGCGGACGACGGCGTGCGCGGCAACCATTCCTCACCGATCTCCGTGCCCCCGGCCATCACCCAGGCGCGTTGCACCGCATTGCGAAGCTCCCGCACATTGCCCGGCCAGGAATATTCCGTCAGCCGCGCCAGGGCGGTGCTCGCGAAGTGCTTCTGCACGCCTTCCTTCTGCGACATCTGCGCGAGGAAGGCCTCTGCCAGCAAGGCCACATCGCCGTCGCGCTCCCGCAGCGGCGGCATGGCGATCGGAAAGACGTTGAGACGGTAGAGCAGGTCCTCGCGCAGCGTGCCCGCGGCAACGGCCTTCTCGACGTCGCGGTTGGTCGCGGCGATCAGGCGCACATCGGTCTGCCGCAACTCGCTGGAGCCGACCCGCATGAAGGTGCCGGTTTCCAGGACGCGCAGCAGCTTCACCTGCAGTGCGGCGGGCATTTCGGTCACCTCGTCCAGGAACAGCGTGCCGCCGTGCGAGCGCTCGAACAGCCCCTGGTGCTGGCGTTCGGCGCCGGTGAAGCTGCCCCGCTCGTGGCCGAAGATCTCGCTCTCGATGAGCTGGGGCGAGATCGCGCCGCAGTTGATCGCCAGGAAGGGCCCGTCGCGCCGGCGGCTCAGGTCGTGCACGGCACGCGCCACCAGCTCCTTGCCCGTTCCGCTCTCGCCTTGCACGAAGACCGTCACCGAGGTCGCAGCCACCCGCGCGATCTGCTGGTACACGCGCTGCATGGCCTGCGACGCGCCGATGAAGGGACCGAAGCGGCCACTGGTGCGCCAGGCTTCCTCGATCTGCGCCAGCTCGGCCTTGAGCTGCGAGGGCCTCATCAGGCGTGACAGCAAGGCCGACAGATGTTTCGGGCTGACCGGCTTCACCAGGTAGTCCGCTGCACCCATCCGCAAGGCTTCGATGGATGTTTCGAGACTGGCCTGGCCTGTCATGAGCACGACCTCGGTGTCGGCGAGCAGGTCCTTGTCGGAGAAGAGCGCGAAGCCGTTGCCGTCCGGGAGGTTGAGGTCGAGCAGGAGCAGGTCGGGCGCATGCATCGCCATGAAGCGGCGTGCATCCGCCAGCGATCCTGCGGTCGCGACGGTGTGCCCCTCGCGCGCGACAAGGGCCGCCAGCATCCGCGCCGCGTCCGGCTCGTCTTCCACGATCAACGCATGTCCCACTTTGCCCTCCGGCCGATGGCCACGAACCCGGCGCTGGGCGCCGGGGCAGTCTCTGGACCGGCATTGTCGTCCGCCATGGGAAAGGTTCAAGGCCCGACGCCTGGGCGGTCCTGTCGGCGCGCGTGCTGTCGGCCTGTCAGCGCGCGCTGCGCGCCTCCTTGCTCAGGAACCGGAATTGGAGCCGGCCCCGTCGACACGACCTCCATCAGGCCGGCGCTCGATCGTTGCGGCAAGCGCTTCCCGGTCGTCGACCAGGTCCCGGGCCCGCCTGGCCAGCGCCTGCAGCGCGCTGGCTCCGTCGTAGTGCGGACTGGCGAACACCACGCGGCACCGGTAGGCGCCCGCGTTGAGGTCGGCATGGCCCGAGACGCATCCGTCCCGGGTCATGCCATCCAGCTGGACGGCGATATCCCACCCTCGATAGGTGAAGCGATGCTCCAGCTTGTTGATGGCGGGCGCACTGGGAGCGCCGGACGTGGGGGAAATTTCCTCGGAATTCATGATGTGCTGTCCGCTCTGCGATCCTGTGATCGCAAGGCGCGTGCCTGGGTGTTGCCCCCGGGGAGCCCGGACCCCGAGGCGCAATTACGACCCGACCATCGGACAAATTTGCCGCAACAACGGCGACGCATGCCGCGGCTGCCGACGCGGGCATCCGGAAGGCCGTCCATCGCACAGGCCCCGAGGCGCACAATTGCTCTTCACGATCGAGCTGTCGACGCGCGAAGTCGCCCCGGGCGGCCGACGCATAATCGCCGCCTTTCACAGAGGGCAGGATGAGCGAACAGAGTCCAGACCGAGCCGAAGAAGCCAACGCCGAACGCCACGACGATGTCCATCCGATGTCGGCTTCCAAGGTGCCGGTGGTGGGGCTGGGCGGTTCTGCAGGCGCCATCGCCTCGCTCGGCACCTTCTTCAGATCCGTGCCCAACGACTCCGGGCTGGCCTTCGTGGTCGTCCTGCACCTGTCCTCGGAGCACGAAAGCACCTTGGCGGAACTCCTGCAGCGCTCCACCGGGATGCCGGTGCTGCAGGTGCAGGACACGCTCAAGATCGAGCCCAACACGGTCTATGTCATTCCGCCGCGCAAGTCGCTCCAGGCGATCAATGGCCATCTGCGACTGGGCGAACTCCACTCGGACCGCGGACGCCATGTCGCGGTCGACCTGTTCTTCCGCACGCTGGCCGACACGCACGGGCCGCGCTCGGCGGCCATCGTGCTGTCGGGCGCCGACGGCGACGGCGCCATCGGCATCAAGCGCATCAAGGAGCGTGGCGGCCTCACGGTCGCGCAGGACCCCGACGAGGCCGAGCATGGCAGCATGCCGCGCGCCGCGATCGCGACCGGTATGGTGGACTGGGTCCTGCCGGTCGCCGAGGTCGGGGAGAAGGTGCTCAAGTACTACCAGCTCGAGGAGTCGCTGCGCCTGCCGCCCGAAGAGCCGCCATCGGTGGCGCAGGCACGGGAGGCCGCAGCCGGCGTCGACGAAACCGCGCTTCGCGACGTGCTGGCCTTCCTGCGAACCCATACCGGCCGGGACTTCTCGCACTACAAGCGTGCCACAGTCCTCCGCCGCATCGGCCGGCGCATGCAGGTCAACGGCATCGACGACCTGCAGGGCTACCTGGGCTGCATGCGCACTCGCCCGGGCGAGACCGGCGCGCTGCTGCAGGACCTCCTGATCAGCGTGACCAACTTCTTCCGCGACAGCGACTGCTTTGCCGCGCTGGAGGCGCAGATCCCCCTGCTGTTCGCCAACAAGAGCCCGACCGACAGCGTGCGCGTCTGGGTCGCCGCCTGCGCGACCGGCGAGGAGGCCTACTCCATCGCCATGCTCCTGAGCGAGCAGGCCCGCCTGCTCGACGCGCCGCCGTTGATCCAGGTCTTCGCCACCGACCTGGACGAAGAAGCCGTCAAGGCGGCGCGCGACGGCATCTACCCGACCGCCATCGAAGCGGATGTCTCCGAGGAGCGCCTGCGCCGCTTCTTCATCAAGGAGCATCGCGGCTACCGGGTGCGGCGCGAACTGCGGGAGATGGTGCTGTTCGCGGTGCACGACGTGCTCAAGGATTCGCCGTTCTCGCGCCTGGACCTGGTGAGCTGCCGCAATCTCCTGATCTACCTGAACCGCGAGGCGCAGGCGCGCGCGCTCGAGACCTTCAACTTCGCGCTGCGGCCGGGCGCGCGGCTGTTCCTCGGCGCGTCGGAATCGGTCGAGGACGGCAGCCAGCTGTTCACCGTACTCGACAAGAAGCACCGCATCTATGTCCAGCGCGCCAGCCCGCGCGTCGGGCTTCCCGTGCCCTCGGGGCCCGGCACCATCGCCGGGGCACTGGAAGCCCGGCACGCGGCGCGCGAAGGCCCCGTCGTCGCCGGCAGCGCCTTCCTGCAGGGGGCGTCGGCGGCCCAGCGGCCGCCGCCGGCGACCGAAAGCCGGCAGGCCTCCTGGAGCGAGCTGCACATGCGGCTGCTGGAGCATCTGGCGCCGCCCTCCGTGCTGATCGACAGTGAATACGAGATCGTGCACCTGTCGCCCAGTGCCGGGCGCTTCCTCCAGTTCAGCGCGGGCGAGCCGAGCCACAACCTGCTGCGCGCCGTCAACCCGGGCCTGCGCATCGAGCTGCGGGCGGCGCTCTACCAGGCGGCGCAGACCCAGGCGAAGGTCGAGGTGCTCGCCATGCCGATCGAGGTCCACGGCGAAGCCCTCACGGTGTCCATCGCGGTCACGCCGGCCAGCGATCTCGGCGCCGACATGTACCTCGTGATGATGCAGGCGCGGGCCCCTTCGGCATCCTCCGCGGCGCCCGGTCCCGGCGCGGTGCGTGCCGAGCCCGACCCGGTGGCGCGGCACCTCGACCGCGAGCTCGAAAGGCTGAAGACGCATTTGCGCGACACCGTCGAGCAGTACGAAACCTCCACCGAGGAACTGAAGGCCAGCAACGAGGAGTTGCAGGCCATGAACGAGGAGCTGCGCTCGGCCACCGAGGAGCTCGAGACCAGCCGCGAGGAGCTGCAGTCGATCAACGAGGAACTGACCACCGTCAACCACGAGCTCAAGAACAAGGTGGACGAGCTCGGGCGTGCCAACAGCGACATGCAGAACCTGATGGATGCGACGGCCATTGCCTCGGTGTTCCTCGACCGCGAGCTGCGCATCACGCGCTACACGCCCTCGGCCGTCACGCTGTTCAACCTGATCCCGACCGACCTGGGGCGGCCGCTCACCGACCTCACGACGCAGCTGCGCTACCCCGAGCTGGGCGATGACGCGCAACGCGTGCTCGAGCGCCTGGTGCCGATCGAACGCGAGGTGGGCCAGGCCGACGGCAGCTGGTACCTGGCGCGGCTCCTGCCCTACCGGACCATCGAGGATCGCATCGCCGGTGTGGTGCTGTCCTTCGTCGACATCACCGAGCGCAAGCAGGCGGAGGAGATGCGGCTGTGGCTGTCGGCGGTCGTGACCTCGTCCAGCGATGCGATCCTGAGCTTCTCGCTCGACCGCACGATCGTGAGCTGGAACAGCGGCGCCGAGAAGATCTTCGGCTACACCGCGGAAGCCGCCATCGGACAGCCGCTGTCCATTCTCTCCGCCGACGGTGGCGACGAGATCGACATGCTGATGGAAAGGCTCGTGGCCGGCCAGACGGTCGAGAACTTCCAGACCGTGCGCCGCCGCAAGGACGGCACGCTGATCGACGTGGCGCTGACCTGGTCGCCCATCCGCGACGAAAGCGGCAGGGTCATGGCCGGCACCGCCACGGCGCGGGACATCATGGCCACCAAGCAGGTGGAGGCGGCGCTGCGCGAGAGCCGCGAGCAGCTGCGCATGGTGATCGAGAACGCCAGCGAGTTCGCCATCTTCTCGATGGACCTGGAGCGCCGGATCACCACCTGGAACACGGGGGCCCAGCGGCTGCTGGGCTACGCGGAGGAAGAGGTCCTCGGCCATCTCGCCGACCTGATCTTCACCGACGAGGACCGGGCCGTGCATGCACCGCAGCGCGAGGCGCGGCTGGCGCGCACGGAAGGGCGCGCGTCCGACGATCGCCCGCACCAGCGCAAGGACGGCAGTCGCTTCTGGGCCAGCGGCGCCATGATGCTGATGCGGGACGCCGCGGGGCAGGCGGTCGGTTTCGTCAAGATCCTGCGCGACCAGACGGCGGTGCGCCAGGCCCAGGAGGCCGCCGAGCGCAGTCAGGCGGAACTGGTGCAGTCCTTGAAGGACACCGAGGATGCGCGGCGGGCGCTGGAGGCCGCCGATGCGGCCAAGGACCGCTTCCTCGCGATCCTGTCGCATGAGTTGCGCAACCCGTTGGCCTCGATCGCCTCCGCGGCGGAGATCCTCGACACGGACGACACCCGCCATGCCGAGCGCGCCAGGGCCACGGAGGTGGTGCGGCGCCAGGCCGCGGCGATGGGGGCGCTGCTCGACGAGCTGCTCGACATTTCGCGATTGCGCCTCGGCCGCCTGGAGATGCAGAAGCGGCCCACCGGCATTTCAGGCGTGGTCGAGTCGGCGCTGGAAGCGACGCGGCCCATCGTGGATGCGGCCGGCCATCAACTGTCCGTGCGCTTGCCGGCGAATGAGCTGGAGGTCGACGCCGATCCGTTGCGCCTTGCGCAGGTGGTGAGCAACCTCGTGAGCAATGCGGCCAAGTACACGCCGCCGCACGGCCATATCGGCGTGTCCGCCGAGCTCTCGGGCGACCAGGTGGTCGTCACCGTTTCCGACGACGGGATCGGCATGGACGAGTCCGAGATCGAGAGCATGTTCGAGATGTTCTCGCAGGCGCCGCGCGGACGCGAGCGCGGCGCCGGCGGGTTGGGCATCGGGCTGGCGCTGTCGCGCAGCATCGTGGAGTTGCACGGCGGCTGGATCGAGGCGACCTCCCCCGGCCCGGGCCAGGGTAGCCAGTTCCGCTTCGGCGTGCCCTTGCTGCGGACCACGGGGCCGCGCCAGGTCGCCGCTGCCGTCGCTGCCCGTGCCTCGACGATGAAACCAGCGCGTCCCGGCTCGGTGAGCGTGCTCGTGGCCGACGACAACGCGGATGCCGCGTGGGGCATTGCCAAGCTGCTCGAACTGGCCGGCTACCGGGTGCTGATGGCCGGCGGCGGCGAAGAAGCGCTGCGCATCGCGCTGCAGGACCATCCCGACGTCGCCTTGATCGACATCGGCATGCCCGACCTCGATGGGCACGAGGTCGCGCGGCGACTGCGCGCCTCGGAAGGCGCAGGGAAGATGCTGCTGCTGGCCACGACGGGCTGGGGCCAGGAAAGCGACGTGCGCGATACCCTGGCCGCGGGTTTCGACGCGCATCTGACGAAGCCCGTGGACCTCGCCCAGCTGCGCAAGCTGATCGACGAGCACCGGCTTCGCCTTGCAGGCGAAAAGCCCGACGCCTGAGCGCCGCGCGCGGTGTCGACCGGGCCTCTGTTGGCGTCGTCCGACAGCTCGGGTGCGCAGCATCGGCGCACAATTTCTTTTTGCCTGAAAGCGTGACGCCATGGAACGACCCTACGCCGTGGTCATCGGGGCCTCTGCCGGCGGTGTTCAGGCATTGATGGAACTGGCCGGCGGCCTGCCGGCAGGTTTTCCGGCGACGGTGCTGGTGGTGCAGCACATCGGGGCCCATCCCAGCATCCTTCCGGAACTGCTGGCCAGCCGGGGGCCCAATCCGGCACGACACGCCGCGGACGGCGATCTGCCGCAGCCCGGCACCATCCATGTCGCGCCACCGGATTGCCACATGGTGCTGGAGGCCGATCGCATCCGCCTGGTGCGCGGGCCCAAGGAGAACCATGCGCGACCGGCCATCGACCCGCTGTTTCGGTCTGCGGCCTGTTACTGGGGCGCGCAAACCATCGGCGTCCTGCTGAGCGGCCAGCTGGACGACGGCACCGCAGGCATGCAGGCCGTGAAGGCCTGCGGGGGCTTCACGATCGTGCAGGATCCGTCCACCGCCACCGAGCCCGAGATGCCGCGCAATGCGCTGAACAATGTGGCCATCGACCTGTGTTTGCCGGTCGGCGAAATCGCCGCGGCCTTGGTGTCGCGAGTGGCCGGCGTGTCCGTGGCCGGACCTGCCGCGGCCCCCGCGCCGGAGCTTGTGGCGCGGGAGGTCCGCATCAATCAAGGAATCGACGTCATGGACAACCTCTTGCAGCTCGGAAAGGCCTCGGGCCTGACCTGCCCCGATTGCGGCGGCAGCCTGTTCGAATTGACCGATGCCCGCCCGGTGCGCTACCGCTGCCACACGGGGCATGCCTACTCGCCGCGAAGCCTCGAGCACGCGCAGGGAGAAACGGTCGAGGCGGCGCTCTGGAGCAGCGCGCGCGCGCTGCAGGAAAAGGAGATGCTGCTGCGGCGCCTCGCGGCAGTGGCGCGCAGCAGCGGGCGGTCTGCGGAGGCCAAGGTCGGCGAACGACGCGCAGACGAAGTCCGCGAACAGGCGCTGAAGCTCACGCGCATGATCGAGGACGGCGCAGAGCGCAGCGCGTGAACGTGCTCGGGCCCTCGCGCAGGCACTCAGGGCTTCACTTGCGCCTGCTGCGACTGGGTCTGGCCCGAGCCTGCACCACCGCCGCTCGCCCCCACCCCCGGGGGCGGCTCCTGCAGCCAGATGAAGATCAAGGCGACGCCGCCTGCGATCAGGAACGCCAGCAGGATCGTCATCCAGCGAGAGGCGCGCCGGCTGCCGCTCTTCTCGCGCCAAGATGCGACTGAACTCTTCATGTCCGAACTCCTGAACCCCATGATTTCGGTGATCCGGTGGATGGATGTAGGTGCCGTCCTTTTGCCCGCGTGGGTGTTTTCGGATTGCAAGCTCGCGGGCGCGGCGCTACGTTGACGCATGCCCAAGGCCGACACCCTCGAGAAGTACAAGGCGAAGCGCAACTTCGCGATCACGCCGGAACCTGCCGAGGGTGGCGAGGAAAGTCCGCAGGCCCTGCAGTTCGTGATCCAGAAGCACTGGGCCAGGCGCCTGCACTACGACTTGCGCCTGGAGCTCGAAGGCGCGATGAAGAGCTGGGCCGTCCCCAAGGGTCCGAGCTACGACCACCGCGAGCGCCGCATGGCCGTGCATGTCGAAGACCACCCGATCTCGTACAACACCTTCGAGGGGCAGATCCCGCCCCGCCAGTACGGGGCCGGAAAGGTCATCGTGTGGGACAAGGGCACCTGGGTTCCGCAAGGCGACCCCCACAAGGCGTACCGCGACGGCCATCTCAAGTTCGAGATGCGCGGCTACAAGATGCGCGGCAGCTGGGCCCTGGTGCGCCTCAAGCGCCAGGACGACGCGAAGCAGGATGCCTGGCTGCTCATCAAGGAACGCGACGCCTACGAGAGGCCCTCCAGTGCCTTCAGCGTGGTCGACGAGTTTCCGGACAGCGTGGCCAGCTTGCCGATGCCCGAGCCTGCAGCCGGGCCGCGGCCCGCCGACAAGAAGCCGCGGCGTTCCGGTGCCGCGCCCTCCATGCCCGAAGGCGCCGTCAAGGGCCCCATGCCCATGAAGCTGGCGCCCGTGCTGGCCACGCTCGTCGACAAACCGCCGCCGCGCCCGGACGAGTGGCTCTTCGAGATCAAGTTCGACGGCTATCGCCTTCTCGCACGCATCGACGACCACGGCGTGCGTCTCATCACCCGCAACGGCCACGACTGGAGCGCCCGCATACCGCACCTGGTCGAGGCGCTGACGCGCATGAAGCTCAAGCCGGGCTGGCTCGATGGCGAGATCGTGGTCGTGGGCGAGGGCGGCAAGACGGACTTCCAGGCGCTTCAGAACGCCTTCGACAGCGCGAAGACCCGCGACATCGTCTACTTCCTGTTCGACGTTCCGTACTACGACGGCCATGACCTCACCGGCGTGCCGCTCGAAGCGCGGCGCGAACTGCTAAAGGCACTGCTTGCGAAAGCGCCGGCGCCGATCCGCCTGAGCGAGGTGTTCGAGGCACCGCCGGGCGACATCGTCCTGTCGGCCTGCAAGCTCGGGCTGGAGGGAATCATCGGCAAGCGCAGGCAAAGCACGTACAGCAGCCGGCGATCGCCGGACTGGATCAAGCTCAAGTGCAGCCGGCGGCAGGAGTTCGTCATCGGCGGCTATACCGATCCGCAAGGGTCGCGCACCGGCTTCGGCGGGTTGCTGGTCGGCGTGCATGACGACAAGGGCGAGCTCGTCTATGCCGGCAAGGTGGGCACCGGCTTCGACGACAAGCTGCTGCGCGAGCTGCTGAAGCGCATGCAGGCGCTCGCCACCGACGAGCGGCCTTTCAAGGAGAAGACGGCCGACGACCGGCGGGCGCACTGGGTGAAGCCCGTGCTGGTGGCCGAGGTGACGTTCTCGGAGTGGACCTCCGGCGGGCACATCCGGCACCCGGTCTTCAAGGGCCTGCGCACGGACAAGCCGGCCAAGGCGATCATCCGCGAAAAGGCGGTTGCGCCCACGGGCGCGGACCTCGAGCAGGCGGTGCCGCACACCCTGCCACCGAAGCTCCGGGTTTCCAATCCCGAGCGGGTGATCGATCCGGCAAGCCGCCTCACCAAGGTCGAACTGGTGCGCTATTACGGTCTCATCGCGCCCTTGATGATGGAGCATCTCAAGGGCCGGCCGATCTCGCTCGTGCGTGCGCCGACGGGCATCGCCGGCGAGCTGTTCTTCCAGAAGCACCTGGACAAGGGGCAGATGCCGGGCGTGCGCCAGCTCGATCCTGCACTCTGGCCGGGCCATGATCAGCTGCTGGAGGTCGCGACCCCTGAAGGCCTGCTGTCCGCAGCGCAGATGAACGTCGTCGAGTTCCATACCTGGAATGCCGTCAAGACCTCGATCGGCAAGCCCGACCGCATGACCTTCGACCTGGACCCCGGCACGGGCGTGGACTGGCCGACGATGCAGCAGGCCGCGGAGGTGGTGCGCCTGTTTCTCAACGAGCTCGGCCTGCTTTCGTTCTGCAAGACCAGCGGCGGCAAGGGCCTGCATGTCGTGGTGCCGATCAGGAAGCAGCATGACTGGGACACCGTCAAGGACTTCTCCGAGGCGATCGTGCGGCACCTCGCGCGCACGCTGCCGGCGCTCTTCGTGGCCAAGAGCGGCCCTCGCAATCGCGTGGGCCGGATCTTCATCGACTACCTGCGCAACGGCTTTGGGGCGACCACCATCTGCGCCTGGTCGGCGCGCGCGCGGCCCGGACTCGGCGTGAGCGTCCCGGTCGAGTGGGAGGAAGTGCCCAGGCTCACCGGCGGTGCGCAGTGGACGGTGCAGAACATTCACACGCGCCTCGACCAGGGCAACGCGCCTTGGCGCGAATACGGCGCCGGCGCACGGGGCATCGGCGCGGCCATGAAGGTCCTGGGCTTCAAGCCGAGCTGAAGGACTCGTGTATTCCGCATGGCGAAGCAGCCGCCCGGCTGCGGCGCATGGGCTGCCCGTGGCCACCAGCGCCTTTTGCGGCAAGAGTGTCCGGGAGGCCGGCAATGTTTGCCGGGTGGCTCGCGCCTCCTCGGCGCGGCATCTCGGGCTGTCGCCGATCAGCTGCCGTCCTGACCTGCGGCTGCGTCCGTCGCCATCCGGCGCAGCCTCAACGTGCGGCTCTTGACCCCGGCCGCACGTGCCTCGGCCGGGGTGTATTCGTGGGCGGTGCCCTTCTCGTGGGCCGCGCGCCCGCCTTCCCGTGCAATGTCGCGTCTGCGAGCCGGGTCCATGCCGGCGAAGCCGCGCCCGCGGCGGGGGGGCGAGTCGAACACATCGTTGGAATCGGACATGGCGATCTTTCCTTGAGACAGTGTTGAGACAACGAAGAAACGAGTGCCCGATCAGGGGCAGGGGGCAACTGGCATCACTGGGCAACAAGCCCAGCGTTTCAGTCGCGTTCGGAGTCGGCTTGCAATCGACGTGCCAGTGGGAACGGCCGTCGGGCCGGCGTTGTGCGTCGTGTCTTCTTCGTGCCGCCCGGCTCAGCGCCGGTCGCGCAGCATCGTGCTCACGCAGCGCAGCTGCGAGGCATAGCCGGCGCGCGTGCGCTCCGCCTGCGGATCCGGTTCGCAGAGGTAGAGCTCGTGTCCGGGGCATGCCACCACGCGCAGGCCGCTGGAGCGCAGCATGGCTTCGACGCCGGCGTGGTTGGGCGCCCACCAGTTGGTGGGGTCGCCCGCCAGTCGATGCTCGATGAATGCCATGCGGGGCCAGCCCGACTCCAGCAGCGGCGTGCGGTCCTCGATGGAGCAGTCCGCCGTGTTTTCGTACACCGAGTCGCCCGGCATGGTCAGCGTCTGGAACATGAGCAGCCGCTGCGTGCGCTGCGCCAGCAGGTCGAGCGCCAGCAGTGGATAGCGCAGGTGATAGAAGACGCCCATGAACCACACCAGGTCGAAGCGCTCGCGCGCGTGCGCGATTTCGTAGACCTCCATGCGGCGGAACTCCACCGCGTGTTCGAGCCCGAGCACGCCGGCCGCCCAGTGCGCCTGCGCCAGGTAGTGCGGATCGACATCGATGCCGGTCACATGCGCGCCGAGCCGCGCCAGCTCGAAGCTGTAGAAGCCGGCATTGCAGCCGACGTCCAGCACGCGCCATCCCGTCAGATCGGCCGGCAGCGCGGCCCGGACCTGCTGCCACTTGAAGTTCGGAAAGTCGCCGCCGAGAAAATGCTGCGGCAGGGTCTGCACGCCGCCCGGCAGGTGCAGGTTGTGGAACCAGGGGCCGAGCGCTTCGATGCGCTGCTGCAGTGCGCGGGCGTTGTCGCGCTGATGCAGCGCCAGGCGGCCGGTCACGAGGCGCTCCCGACCGCCTCGCGCGAGGTGCTCGCCGAACGCAGCGCGTGCACATGCGCTTCGAGTTCGGCGGCCCGGTGCGCGGACGTGTGTTGCGCGAGGATGCGCGCCCGCGCCCGTTCGCCGACTTCGCGCCGCCGCGCTTCGGGCAAGCCGCGCAAGAGATCGAGCACCTCCTCCGCGCGCTCGACCAGGAAGAGCTCGCTTCCCGGAGTGAGCAGCGTGTCGATGCCGGCCCAGCAGTCGCTGACGATGGGGGTCGCGCAGGCGGCCGCCTCGAACAGGCGCACGCTGGGCGACCAGCCCGCCTCGATCATGTCGGCGCGCGTCACGTTCAGCGTGAAGCGCTGGCGGTTGTAGAAGGCGCGATGCGCGTGCGGCGGCAGGTGCGCGATCGGCAGCACGTTGGCCGGCCAGGCGAGACCGGGCGGGTACTGCGGACCGGCGACGGCGAAGCGACCGGCCGGCCAGCGCCGGGCCGGCTCTGCCAGCAGGCGCTCGACGGTCGGTTGGCGGTCGGCGCTGTAGGTGCCCATGTAGCCGAGGTCCAGATCGCGCTCGCCCGCTTCGGGGAAGTACGCCAGCGGGTCGACCGAGCAGTACAGCACGCGCGCGGCCGGCGAGCCGAACTCGCGCTCCAGGCGCCGCAGCGTCGGGCCACCCGTGAAGGACAGGTACAGGTCGTAGGCAGCGATCTGCCGCGCTTTCAGGTACGGCGCTTCGTCCCTGCGCAGCAGGCCGAGCGTCACCGGCGTGTCGATGTCGTAGAAGGCCTTCAGGCCGCTGGCCTGCGCCAGCACCCAGTCGCCGACGGCCGCGCCCTCGGGCACGAAGGAGCCGACGATCACGAGGTCGGCGTCGCCCACGGCCTGCGCATGCGTTCGACGGAGTGCGTCCAGATCGTCATAGAGGACCGTGCGGCCGAACGGAGGCTGCGGCAGGTCGCGGTTCTGCGCATACCACGGCATATCGCGCTCCAGGAACAACACCTCGTGGCCGCGCTGCGCGAGCGCGCGCACGAGGGCGCGGTAGGTCGTGGCATGTCCGTTGCCCCAGGAGGAGGTGATCGACAGGCCGAGGATCACGATGCGCAGGCGCGGGATGCGTGGTGTGTTCATGCGGCCTTCCTCGCCGGCTCGGCGCTGTCGCGCCCTTCCAGCAGCGCCTCGAGCTGGCTGGCGCGATGGTCGTAGGTGTGATGTGCCAGCACGCGCGCATAGGCCGCCTCGCCGATGCGGCGCGCGGCCGGCGCCTCGAGCGCCTCGAGCTGCGCCGCGACGGCCTCGCCGTTGGCTGCCACCAGCACTTCGCGCTCGGGCTCGAGGAAGCACTCGATGCCTTCCCACGCGTCGGTGATCAGGCACGCGGCGGCGCCCGCGGCCTCGAACACGCGGGTGGCCGGCGAAAAGCCGTAGCGCGCCATGCTGTCGCGGCTGACATTCAGCACGGCCTTGGGCGTGCAGTTGAAGGCGTTGTGGTCGGCGGTATAGACGTGGCCGATCCACTTGACGTTGCTGGGCATGGCCTTGTTCTCCCAGCCGCTGCCGCCCAGCAGGAAGCGCGCCTCGTGCAACCGGGCCGCGGCTTGCAGGAAGAACTCGTTCACCCGGGCCTCGCGGTCCGGCAACCGGTTGGCGAGCAGGCCCAGGTCCGCGACGAAATGCGGCTGCGGCTCGACCGGGAAATGGGTGGACGGGTCGAGGGCGTTGTAGATGGGCACGCAGCGGCGCGCGCCGAATCGCTCGTAGGCGTCGATCACGGGCTGGCCGCCGCCGTAGGTCAGCACGAGGTCGTAGCACGGCACCAGCGCGCGGAACGGATCGGCCGGATCTTGCTCGAGGCGGTCCAGCGTGGCGGGTGCGTCGACATCCCAGAACACCACGCGCGTCGACGGCCCGCGCAAGGACAGCAGTGCGCGCTCCAGCAGGGCATCGAACACGCCGACGCCGCTGGCCTTGACCACGAGGTCGGCTCCGCGCGCGGCTTCCACCATGCGCAGCGCGTGCATCTCGCCCTCGCCGGGATAGACGATCACTTCGGCCCAGGGGGGGTCCTCGATGTCGCGATGCTGCTGGCGGCCGAAGGCGTCCGGTTCGAAGAAGCGCACGTGATGCCCGCGCCCATGCAGCGCGCGCACCAGGCCCCGGTAGTAGGTGGCGGCGCCGTTCCAGTAGGCCGAGACCAGGCTGGAACCGAAGAAAGCGATGTCCATACCGGGCTTGTTCATGCGAGCCTCTCGGGTTCCGGTGTCGCCGGCTGCAGTTGCGCATGGATGGCCAGCAGTTCGTCGACGCGGTGCGCGCAGGTGTGGCGCGCGAGGATCGTGCTGCGGCCGTGCTGCGCGAGGCTCTGGGCCATGGCGTGGTCGTTCAGCACCGCGCGCAGTCGCGCCCGCATGGACGTGCCGTCCTTGGCGACCAGGAAGTCGCGGCCGGCCGCGAACAGATGCTCGGTGTCGCGCCACGGTGCCGACACCAGCGGAATGCCGCAGGCCAGCGCCTCGAACACCCGGATGGTGGGGATGCCGGGCAGCGCCTGCACATAGGGACGGCGCGGGACATGCACGGTCACGCGGTAGCGGGCGAACACGCGCGGCGCCTCGTGGTTGGGCAGCCAGCCGCCATAGCTGATGCCGGCGTCGCGCAGGCGCTCCAACGCATCGTCCGGATAGCGCACGCCATGCACGCGCGCGCGCAAGCCGAGCGCCCGCACCGGACCGAGCAGGAAGCTGTCGAGTTCGGCCTGCCGTTCGCCATCGCCCCAGTTGCCGATCCAGACCAGATCGCCCTCGCAGGGCTCGTCGTCGAGGGGACGGAATCGCCGCACGTCGGCGGCCTCGTGCCAGGTCCAGGCGCGGCGACCCCAGCCGCGGCGCTCGTAGAGCTCGCGCAGGACCTCGCCGAAGGCCAGCACGCCGTCGTAGTCCTCCAGCGCGTAGGCCGCCATCGCGGGCGTATCCGTCACGCTGCGGTGATGGGTGTCGTGAAAGAGCAGCCGGTAGCCGCCATGGCGCCGGCGATGCAGCCCGAGCGCGCGCACCAGCGCGTGCGCATTCCATTCGTGAACCAGCACGAGGTCGGCTCCTTCCAGGGCCTGGTCCAGGTCCAGCGTCGCGGGCGCGTAGCGCCGGCTGTGCAGCTCGGGATAGGCGCGCGCAAAGCCGAGCGATGGCGCGCTGCCATGCTCGGCCTCCAGCTGCATGCGGCTCCACGCGTCCTGCGGCTCGAAGACCTCGACCGTGTGGCCGCGCGCGAGCAACTCGCTGCACACCCCGCGCAGGAAATGCGCGTTGCCGTGGTTCCAGTCGGACACCAAGGAGTGGCAGAACATCACGACGTGCATGCGGCCTCCGGTGAGACGAGCGTGAGCGATGATCCCGCGCGCGCGCCACGGGTTGCGCCGTGCATCAGACGGCGATAGACCGCGAGGTAGGCGTCGACCATGCGCCGCGCGGTGTAGCGCTGCGCGCGGGCGCGGGCTTCGTTCGCCATGCGCTCGCGCAGCGCGTCGTCCGCGATCAGCAGGGCGAGCGCAGCGCGCAGTGCCTCGTGATCCTCGGGCGGTGCGAACAGCGCGGCCGGCCCCCAGACTTCGCGCAGGCTCGGGATGTCGCCGAGCACCAGGGCGCAGCCCGACAGCGCGGCCTCCAGCGCGGTCTGGCCGAAGGGCTCGTAGCGCGCCGGGGCAGCGTAGATGGCCGCGCGCCCGAGCCACCGGGCCAGCTCGGGCGGCGCCAGCTCGCCCAGTGCCTGAACGCCGCGCACGCTTCGATCTTCGCCCGCCGGTGCCTGCGTGCGGCCGGCGACGGCCACCGGCCAGGGCAGGCGAGGCGCGATGGCCTCCAGCGCATCGAGGTTCTTGGCGGCGTCCCACAGCCGGCCGGCCGACAGGATCAGGGGGTCCTTGGGCTGCGGCGCGAAGCGGCGTCCGCTGCGCCCGTTGTACAGGACGACGCCGCGCCGGTCGTGGCCGTAATGCCGGTGCAGGGCGGCCAGCATCGTCGCGGTGGGCGCGGCGACCAGGGTCGCCCCGTGCAGTCCCCGCGCGACCGCGCGCCGGTAACGGTCCCACTGCGGCGGCGCCGGCTCGCCATGCACAGCCTCCCACCATGACAGCACGCACGAATGCGCCACCAGCAGCGTCGGTGCCCGGAATGGCAGCGACCCGAACGAGAACTGGTTGAGGTGCACCAGGTCGGGCTTGACCGCCTGCTCGAGGCGCAGCAGCCATTCCCCGGCCTGGCGCACATCGGGCCAGGGGTCCGCCATCCACTCGAGCCGTGCCGCGCTCTCGAACGTGCGCAGCAGCGGCAGGGCTGCCGCCTGCGCGCGCTGCGCGTCGCTCAAGGGGGCACCCATGGTCGCGAGCGTGACGCACACGCCGCGCCGTCCGAGCCCTTCCGCGAGTTCGATCGCATGGGTCCACACGCCGCCGACCGTGTCGGCGGTCATGAGCACATGGAACTTCGATTCAGCGTCCATAGATCGCGTCCACCACGGCCGCCACCGCGGCCAGTTGCTCGATGGAAGGATCGAAACGCCGGCCGGCGGCCAGCGCCCGTGCCCAGGCCTGCAATGCGCGCCCGCCCCAGGCATCGGGCGGGCTGGCCAGCCGCGTGCAGCGCGTGCCTTCGTGGTGTTCCGCGACGAAGTCGTAGAAGGAGCCGTCGACGTTGCGGGCGCACGCGCTGCCGCGCGTGCCATGGAAGCGCGCCTCGATCACCGCATCGCAGCCGGCCGACAGGTTCCAGGAGCAGGCCAGGCGGGCCACTGCGCCGTTGCCGAACTCGATCTCGGCGATCGCATGGTCCTCCACCGCGAGCGGCCGCACCGGCAGCCGCCGCCCCTGCGCCCACAGCCGGCTGGAGACGCGGACCACCGGGGAGGCGCCGAGCGTCCAGAGCGCCAGGTCCACCAGGTGGGTGCCCAGATCGATCACGCAGCCGCCACCGGACAGCCGGCGATCGCGGAACCACGGCTTGTCGGGGCCGTAGGCGTTGTGGAACACGAGGTCGGCCGCGTAGATCTCCCCGATACCGCCGCTTTCCACCAGCGCGTGCACGCAGCGCATCGCCTCGCTGTGGCGATAGGAGAGGTCGACGCCAAGCAGGCGATCGGCCTTGCGCGCTGCCGCGATCACCGACGCCGTTTCTCCGGCATCCAGCGCGAGCGGCTTCTGGCAGAACACGGCCAGGCCCCGGGCCAGGGCCGCTTCGGCCTGGGCGGCATGCAGGGCGCTCGGCGTGGCGATGACGAGACCATCGAGCGGGCGCGCCAGCAGAGCGTCGAGGCCGGCCAGTGCTTCGGCGCGCGGCGCGAGTGCCTGCGCCGCTTCCAGGGCGGCCGGGGACTCGTCGGCGAGCGCCGCGATCTCGGCGAAGGGACAGTCGAGCAGGGCCTGGAGCCGCAGCCTGCCGATCCAGCCCACCCCCAGGAAACCCAGGCGCGCCGGGCGCGATGCGCGTGCGGCAGCGGGCCGGCAGTCCTGAAGCAGCTCGGTGTGCATGAGCGATCAGCGCGTGGTGACCACGGCTTTGAGAAAGCCATCGGGACGGCGCCGCGTCATCTCCAGCGCCTCGCCCAGGCGATCGAGGCCCTCGTAGCGCGTCAGCAGCGGTGCGACATCGAGCGTGCCCTGCGCCATCATTTCCACGGCCGCGCGCATGCCCTCCACATAGCGCGCCGGGTCGCGTTCGTGCGCGTTGATGACGTCGAGGCCGCGCCAGTTCCAAAGCTGCATCGCGACCTGGCGCGGGCCGTCCTGGTGGTAGCCGGCGATCACCAGGCGGCCGCGCTCGCCGGTGATCTCGCCGGCCAGGTCGAGCGGCCCCTGCAGGCCGACTGCCTCGATCGTGCGTTCGCACCAGCGGCCTTCGGTGAGGTGCTTGACCCGCGCAATGACCTCGGCGTGATCGCCCAGCATGACGAGCTCGGCGGCGCCGGCGGCCCGGGCGATCTCGAGCGCGAAGGGGCGGCGCGAGATCGCGATCACGCGCGCGCCGGCCTGCGCGGCAAGCCGCGTGAGCAGCGCCCCGAGAAAGCCGATGCCCACGATCGCGACGGTCTGGCCGGCCTCGATGCCGCTGCGCCGGAAGATGTTCATGGCGCAGCCCAGCGGCTCGCCCGGCAGCGCCGCGCCGTCGAGGCAGGCCGGCAGGCGCACGAGCGCTCCCGCGTCGGCCACGTCGTACTCGGCGTGGGCGCAGAAGCTCAGTGCGGCGACGCGCTCGCCTTCGTGCCAGCCGGTCACGCCATCGCCGAGGCCCGCGACCGTTCCCCATCCCTCGTGGCCCGGCGCGCCGGCTGCGAGCGGATACCGGAACCAAGGGCGCCCCTCCCACACGGGCAGGCTGGAGGCACACACGCCGGAACCTTCGAGGCGCACCAGCACCTGGCCGGGCGCCGGCTCCGGTTGTGCGACCTGCGCGAGGGACAGGGTCCCCGGCGCGCTGAGGATGCCTGCCAGCATGGCTAGCTCGCGCCGAGAGCGGCCCACGCCGCGGGCTGTTCCGGCGCCGTGGTCGCCACGTCACGATGCGTTTGCGGCTCGCGCAGCCAGCGGTAGAGGCGCTCGATGCCCTGCGCCGCGGCAATGCGCGGGCGCCAGCCGGTCGCAGCCTGGAAGCTGCGCGTGTCGGACACGTAGTAGCGCTGATCGCCGACGCGCCAATCGCGCATGTCGATGCGGGGAGGTGTCCCGTGCAGATGCCGGATGCGTTCGATCAGCTCCAGCAGGCTGATCACGTTGGCGGGCCCGCCGCCGATGTTGAAGGCGCGGCCGCGCAGGGCGTGAATGTGGCGCTGCGCGAGCAGCAGCGCGTCCACCAGATCGTCGACGTACAGAATGTCGCGCACCTGGCGGCCGTCGCCGAAGAGCGTGAGCGGGGCTCCCTGCAGCGCGCGCAGCAGGAAGTGCGCGACCCAGCCCTGGTCCTCGTTGCCGAACTGGCGCTGTCCGTAGATGCAGCTCATGCGGAACACGACGCTGTCGATGCCATAGCTGCGCGCGTAGTCGCGAACGTACTGGTCGGCCGTCCCCTTCGAGCAGCCGTAGGGGCTGTGGAAGTCGAGCGGTCGCGACTCCGACACGCCGTGGCGCGCGATCTCGCTCGACAGCGGGGCGTAGCGCCCGTCGCGCACTTCGAGCGCGAGGTCGTCGAGGCCGCCGTAGACCTTGTTGGTGGAGGTCATCACGATCGAGGGCGGACGCGGCTGCGCGCGAATGGCCTCGAGCACATTGAGCGTGCCCAGGGCATTGACGGTGAAGTCCTCGCGCGGATCGACCAGGCTCGTGGTCACCGCGACCTGCGCCGCGAAATGGAACACGCTCTGCGCGCGCGCCACCGCGCGCGCCACCGCTTGCGCATCGCGGATGTCCGCGATCGTCGCCTGCAGGTTGTGCCCATGCATCTTGCGCAGCCATGCCAGATTGCGTTCGACGCCTGGGCGCGAGAGATTGTCGAAGACCAGCACGGGCCGCTTCGCCGCGAGCAGCCGATGCGCCAGGTTGGCACCCACGAAGCCCGCGCCGCCGGTGATGAGCGTGAGATCCGGCTGCTCGCGGCCCGCCGTGCGGCGATGTCCGTCGATGGCGGTCATAGGGCCAACCCCCGCTCGGCGAGTTCCGCGCTCGCCTGCGCGACACGGTCCACCGCCGCCTGCCCTTCGAGCCAGGCCGCGAGTTCCCTCAGCCCGTCGTCCAGGTTCACCTGCGGCGCATAGCCCAGCACGGCCTCGGCCTTGCCGATGTCGGCGAAGCAATGACGGATGTCGCCCATGCGGTACTTGCCGGTGATCTGCGGCAGGAGCCGGGGCTTGCCCATCACCTCGGAGAGCCGCTGCGCGATCTCGCGCACGGTGACCGCGCGGCCGCTGCCGATGTTGAACACCTCGCCGGCCGCGGCGGGCACGTCGAGCGCGAGCCGGCTGGCGCGGGCCACGTCGTACACGCTCACGAAGTCGCGCTGCTGCCAGCCGTCCTCGAAGATGGCAGGCGCATTGCCGTTGAGCAGGCGCGCCGCGAAGATCGCCAGCACGCCGGTGTACGGATTGGAAAGCGCCTGCCGCGGACCGTAGGCGTTGAAGAAGCGCAGCGCCACTGTCGGGATGCGGTAGGCACGGCCCATCATCAGGCACATGCGCTCCTGGTCGTACTTGGACAAGGCGTAGACCGATGCGAGCGCGGGAGCCTTGCTCTCGGGCGTCGGTGCCGGCGACAGCACGGCGCCGTGCTCGTCGTGCCAGTCCCAGTCGCCGCGGCGCAGCTGCTCCAGCGAGCGCTCCCCCACCGTGCGCAAGGCACCCGCCGCATCGCGGTAGAGGCCTTCGCCGTAGAGGCTCATGCTCGAGGCGACCACCAGGCGCTCCACCGGCCGCTCGATGAGGGCTTCGAGCAGCACGGCCGTGCCGAGGTTGTTGACCCGGGTGTAGTGCGCCACCTCGTACATGCTCTGCCCCACGCCGACTGCGCTGGCGAAGTGGTAGACGGCATCGATGCCCGCGAGCGCCGACCGAACCGCCTGCGGATCGCACACGTCCCCGACCTGCAGCTCGACCTCCGGTGAAAGATAGGCGGGCCTTCGCGCCGCATCGCCGTGGACCTGCTGCGCAAGCCGGTCCAGCACCCGCACGCGATGGCCGCGCGCCAGCAGTTCGTCTGCGAGATGGGACCCGATGAAGCCGGCGCCGCCGGTGATCAGCAAGTGCTTCGACATGGTGTGTTCTTCCTATTGCCAGGCAACCGCGGGGTCGCGTCGTCGAGGTTTCGATGGTCGTGTCGTGCGCTCGCGATGGGCGTGTCCGCGCGCGCTGACGCAGATGTAGGAACAAAGCTCCGTTACGCCACGGCTGAGCTGGCGCGGCGCGAGCCGGGCCCATCATGTGGCCATGTGATTCACTGGCCGCGCGAACGTGCGGCCTCGATCCGAAAGGTCCACGCACATGGCAAGCATTCGAGTGGCGATCGTCGGCGTCGGCAACTGCGCTTCATCCCTGGTGCAGGGCGTGCACTTCTATCGCGAGGCGCGCGGCGGCGACTTCGTGCCCGGCCTGATGCATGCGGACGTGGCGGGCTACCGTCCGTCGGACATCGAGTTCAGTGCGGCCTTCGACGTGCACGCCGGCAAGGTCGGCCTCGACATCGCGGAGGCCATCGTGCAGGCGCCGAACAACACGATCCGCTTTGCGGATGTCCCGCTCACCGGCGTGCGCGTGTCGCGGGGCATGCCGCTCGACGGCATCGGCAAGTACCTCAAGCACGTGGTGCCGCTGGCGCGCGGCAAGCCCGAAAACGCGGTGCGCGTGCTGCGCGACAGCGGCACGGACGTCGTGGTCTCGTACCTGCCGGTCGGCGCCCAGAAAGCGACGGAGTGGTATGCGCAGCAGGCGCTCGAAGCGGGCTGCGCCTTCGTCAACTGCGTGCCCGTCTTCATCGCGTCCAACCCGGTGTGGCAGCAGCGCTTCATCGAGCGCGGGCTGCCGGTCATCGGCGACGACATCAAGTCGCAGCTCGGCGCCACCATCGTGCACCGCATCCTCACGGATCTGTTCCGCAAGCGCGGCGTTCGGCTGGATCGCACCTACCAGCTCAACTTCGGAGGCAACACCGACTTCCTCAACATGCTGGAGCGCGAACGGCTGGTGTCGAAGAAGATCTCGAAGACCCAGGCGGTGACGAGCCAGCTGGGCCATCCGATGCGCAGCGACGACGTCCACGTGGGGCCGAGCGACCATGTGCCGTGGCTGGCGGACCGCAAGTTCTGCTACGTGCGCATGGAGGGCACCACCTTCGGCAACGTGCCGCTGCAGTGCGAGCTCAAGCTGGAAGTGTGGGATTCGCCGAACTCGGCCGGCGTGGTGATCGATGCGGTCCGCTGTGCCAAGCTGGCGCTGGATCGAAACATCGGCGGCCCGGTGCTGGCGCCGTCGAGCTACTTCATGAAGTCGCCGCCGCAGCAGTTCACGGACGACGAGGCACACGAACTGGTCGAGGCCTTCATCCGCGGCGACGCCGAGGCGATCGCGCCGCAGCCCAGCGCGCAACCCAGCCACGCGGTGCTCAAATGATCGAGGCGGTCAAGTTCTGGAACGAGCCGAACAACAAGTCGCACTGGGACCTCGAACTGGACCCCGAGTGGAGCGCCTTCGCCCGCATGGTGATCGAGGCCTCGGCCGCCGTGCGCGCCGAGAACCCGTCGCTGGTGCAGGTGCTCGGCGGCATGTCGCCCATCGACGCCGCCTTCATGCAGCGGCTCGCCCGCTTCGGCGTGCTGGACGGACTTGACGTCGTGGCGGTGCACGGCTTCCCGCTCGATTGGAATCACTGGCCGATCGACGAATGGCCGCAGCGCATCGCCGAGATCGAGAGCGTCACGGCCTTGCCGGTGTGGGTCACCGAAGTGGGGGCTTCCAGCTTCGGCGCCGAAGAGGTGCAGGTGTTCGGTCTGCAACGCAGTGCGGCGCTGCTGATCGGGCGGGTGCCGCGCCTGCACTGGTACTCGCTCTACGACCTGCCCCGGGCATGGCCCGCCACGACGCGCCACCGGGAGGCCGAAGGGTCCAGCTATTACCGGCACTTCCACATGGGCCTGCTGCGCGAAGACGGCACGCCCAAGCAGGCCTGCCGGATCTTCCATGAGTACGCGCCGGCCTTCGGCATCTGCCAGTGGTTCCATTTCGAGGACCATCGGCTGGACGACGCGGTGCGCTGGCTGCGCCGTCTCGGCGTGCGCCACTTGCGCACCGGCTTGAGCTGGGCGGACAGCTGCAGGCCGGGTGCGCAGCAGTGGTTCGATCGCCAGATGCAGGCGCTCGACGAGTTCGAGCTGACCCTGACCTTCTGCTTCACGCCCGAGCACCGCGGCGTGGCTGCGCACCACACGAGTCCGCCGCTCGTGACGTCGGAGTACGCCGACTTCTGCGCCCGCATGGTGCGCCGCTATGCCCCTGGGGCGTCGACGGCGCAGGCGCTTGCTACGCCGCGTCCACGCGCCTGCGAGGCCGGGCCGTCTTGCGCCTGACCGCCGCCACGGGCGGCAGGGTGCGCGCCTCCTGCGCCGCCAGCGGCACGGACGGACTCGGCCGCAGCGTGGGCACCTGGCCCAGCAGCTCGTCGAAGTAGGCGATCGTGCGCTTCAGTCCTTCCTCGAGCTGGACGCGGGGTTGCCATCCGAGCGCGGCCTGGACCTGTGTGATGTCGGGACGGCGCTGCAGCGGATCGTCTGCGGGCAGTGGAGCGAAGGTCAAGCGCGAGCGCGATCCTGTCAGCCGGATCACCATCTCGGCCAGTTCGCGGATGGTGAACTCGCCGGGGTTGCCGAGGTTCAGCGGGCCGCTGCCGGCCTGCTCGGACTCCATGAAGCGATGCAGCCCGTCGACCAGGTCGTCCACGAAGCAGAAGCTGCGCGTCTGCGCGCCTTCGCCGTAGACCGTGATCGGTTGGCCGCGCAGTGCCTGGACGATGAAGTTCGACACCACGCGCCCGTCGTTGGGATGCATGCGCGGCCCATAGGTGTTGAAGATACGCACCACGCGGATGTCCAGCGCGTGCTGGCGGTGGTAGTCGAAGAACAGTGTCTCGGCGCAGCGCTTGCCCTCGTCGTAGCAGCTGCGCACACCGATGGGATTGACCTTGCCCCAATAGCACTCGGGCTGCGGGTGGACATCCGGATCGCCATAGACCTCGCTGGTCGACGCCTGCAGGATGCGTGCGCGCAGGCGCTTGGCCAGGCCCAGCATGTTGATGGCACCGTGAACGCTGGTCTTGGTGGTCTGGACCGGATCGTGCTGGTAGTGCACCGGCGACGCGGGACAGGCGAGGTTGTAGATCTGGTCGACCTCGACATAGACGGGGAAGGTGACGTCGTGGCGCAGCAGCTCGAAGCGCGGATGCGCCAGCAGGTGCTCGATGTTGCGCTTGGTGCCCGTGAAGAAGTTGTCGAGGCAGAGTACCTCATGGCCTTCGGCCAGCAATCGCTCGCAGAGATGGCTGCCGAGGAAACCGGCACCGCCGGTGACGAGGATGCGGCGCTGGGCGTCGTAGATGCGCATGATGGGACTCGCTCTCTGTGAAGTGGGTGGGTATGAAAAAAAAGCTAGCAGAGATCGCGCCCCGGCGATACAGGACGTGGCCGCCTGCTGTCGATGACCTCATTGATGAGTTGACCGGCCTGCGCGCGCGCAGCGCGAGCGCTAGAGTGTTCGAGTCGCGCGGCGCAAAGCGCGGTAAGTTGTGAAGGGATCGAAGGTCCATGCAGGTGTATGGCGATGCGGTGCGTTGCGAACGCGCGTGCGACGTGGGCGAGCGGCTGGAGGCGATGCTGCGCGAGGCCGACGCGCTGCCGCACGGGCTGCAGCGGCACCAGCAGCTGGTCGCGGCCTTGATCGAGGCCGGAGAGCTCGCGCAGGCCCTGGAAGACGGAGCTCAGGCACAGCCGCCGCCGCTCCCGGCAACGGCGGCGCGCAGCGCGATGGTGCTGGTTCACGCCCTCGCGCGAAGCTGCGCGCGCTCATGGCGGTCGGCATTCGCGGATGGCGGCGCCGTTCCTTTCGAAGCGCTCGCCGCATGTCGCACGCGGCTGCCGCCGATCGATCTCGTGCTGCGCTGTCCGGAGGGCTACGCGTTCTATGCGCTGTACCCCGAAGGCCATTTCGAGGCCGCGCGCGCACTGTCGCGCGATCGGCCGTGGCGTGTGATCGGCGTGCGCAGCATCGGAACCAGCCTCGCCGCGATGGTGTCGGTGGGGCTGGGTGCCGGACCGCCGGACACCGTGCGTCCGCAGGGGCATCCCTTCGAGCGCCGCATGGCCGGCGGGCCTTCGCTGGCCGGCGTGCACGCGATGGACTGCGCCGTGGTCGACGAAGGGCCGGGGCTCTCGGGCTCGTCGATGGCGGCGGTGGCGCATTGGCTGCTCGCTGCCGGGGCGTGCCCGCAGCGCTTGCACTTCTTTCCTTCGCATGCCGCGGGGCCGGGTCCTGCTGCGAGCCCCGAAACCCGCCGCGTCTGGAGCGTGGCGCGCGTGCACCTGCATAGCTTCGAGTCGCTGGTCCTGCACAGTGCGACGCCGGGGCATCGGCTGGAGAACTGGTTTGCGCCGCTGCTCGGAGCGCTGCGCGAGCCGCTGCACGCGCTCGGCGGCGGTGCGTGGCGCGCGTGGCATCGCCTCGATGGTCAGGAGGGGCCACCGGTTCATGCCGCGCAGGAACGGCGCAAGTACCTGGCGCGCACCGACAGCGGCCTGTGGCTGCTGAAGTTCGTCGGACTCGGGCGGCGTGGCGAGTGCCGATTCGCGCGTGCCCGGGAACTCGCGCGCGCAGGCTTCGTGCCGGAGGTGGCGGGCTACCGCCACGGCTTCATGGCCGAGCGCTGGCGCGGCGACCTGGCGCCGCTGCAATCGGAGGCATGTGCGCGCTGGCCCATGCTGCCGCAGCGCATGGGCGAGTACCTGGGGTTTCGCGCGCGCCACTTCGCGGCGCCGGACGCCAGCGGTGCCACGCTGCACCGGCTCTTCGATGCTGCTCGCGCCAACACCGGCGAAGCACTGGGCCCGGCCTGGGCCGAGGCCTGGTCACGCTGGCAACCGGCACTGGAGCCGCTCGAGCGGCTGGTACGAAGGGTCGAAACGGACAACCGCATGCACGCGTGGGAGTGGCTCGCGGGCGACGGCCTCCTCCTCAAGACGGACGCCGTCGATCACCATGCCGGACACGATCTGGTCGGCTGCCAGGACATTGCCTGGGACGTGGTGGGCGCCGCCGTGGAGTTCGGGCTCTCCGCGCCGCAGGCGCATCACGTGGCGCAGGTGTGCGCGCGTGTCTCGGGGCAGCCGGTGCATGCGCGACTGCTGTGGCTGTTGCACCCCTGCTATCTCGCCTTCCAGCTGGGCTACTACCGGATGGCGCTCGCAGCGGGTCCTGGCGCCGAAGAGATTCCGCGGCTCACCCGCGCCGCTGAACGCTATGCCTCGGCCTTGCGGGAGGTCCTCGCTTCGGACGCGGACACATGGGACGGCGCGGGCGCGGCCGGCGGGCGCGACGCCGCATGACCGTCTTGCCCGATGCCTACTTTCGCAGCCGCTTGCGAAGGGACGCGACGTCCTGGGTGCTGACCTGGCGCGCGTCGTTGCCCCAGCGGGTGCGCGTGAAACTCAGGACCTGCGCGATCTGCAGGTCCGTCAAGGTGCCGGCGAAGGGCGGCATGGCCTGCGGCGCCGGCCCGTCGGTCGTTGAAGGGCCGCGTCCCCCTTCGAGGACCAGCCGGATCAGCGAGCTCGCATCGTCCGACAGCAATGTCGGGTTGCCGGCGAGCCTTGGAAACGCTAGCGCGAGGCCCGCGCCGTCGGCGCCGTGGCATTGCGCGCAGAAGCCCTTGTAGACGGCGGCGCCGACGGATTCCACGTCGCGCGTGCGCTGGCCGCGCGCGGCCGCATCGGGATCGCTGCCGGCCGGGGCGGCATAGTGCCCTTGCGCATCTTGCGACGGCAGGCTCTTGAGGTAGCGCGCCATGGCCATCGCATCGGACGCGCTGAGGTGCTGCAGGCTTTGCTCGACCTCGTCGGCCATGGGACCGTAGGCGACCAGGCCGGCGGCGTGACCGGTCCTGAGGAAGGACGCCACATCGCGCACGTCGATGCGCGCGAGCCCCGCACCCGGATCGGCGCGGAGGTTCGACGAAAGCCAATGGTCATTGACGGCGCCGCTCAGGTAGCGGCTCGACGTGTCGTCGTAGCCGAGCTCCTGATAGGCGAGGCCTCGCGGAGTGTGGCAGGTCCCGCAATGGCCGACGGTCTGCACCAGGTAGGCGCCGCGCTGCCATTCGGCATCGCGGTCGGGCCGCAGCGCCGGCGCGCCGCGCGGAACGAACGCGACTTTCCACCAGCGCAGGATCCAGCGCTGGTCGAACGGAAAGGGCAGCGCGTTGCGCGGAGCCGGCAGGGCCACCGGCGCCACCGCGGTCCTCAGGTAAGCGAACAGCGCCCGCACATCGGCGTCGCTCATGCGGGCATAGGACGGATAGGGCATGGCCGGGTAGAGATGCTTGCCGCCGCGCGCGGTGCCGGCGCGCAGCGCGCGCTCGAAATCCTGCAGCTCGTAGTCACCGATGCCGTGTTGGCGATCCGGCGTGATGTTGGTGCTGAAGATCCCCCCGATGGGCGAGGGCACCACGCGTCCGCCCGCGAAGGGGGCGCCGCCCTTGGGCGCGGTGTGGCAGCCGGCGCAGCCCCCGATGCGGGCCAGGTAGGCCCCGCGCGCCACGTCGGCGTCGGCCGCCGCCTGCTGCGCCTGGACGATCGCGCTGGCGGCGGCGAATGCCGCGGCAGCGACGAGCCGCCAGGGGCCATCGGTGGGAAGCCGCGCGCCCATCCGTGTGGCCTCAGAAGCGGGGCGCCCAGTAGACGACCGCGTAGATCGGCAGCCAGGTCGCCACCACGAAGTACCAGTACCAGGCGTTCTCGCTGACGTCCACGAAGCGCCGGGCGTCGAAGGGTCCCGAGAACAGCAGCACCGCCAGCACGGCCGTGTCCGCGGTGTCCGTGATCAGGTGCGTGGTGTGCAGCCCCATCAGCAGCCAGACCACCGACCCGTAGGCGCTGGCATGCCAGCTCACGTTCAGGGCGCCGAACTCGAGCGCGCGTACGACCAGGAAGGCCAGTGCCGCCAGCAGGCAGATGCACAGCCAGAAACGCGCGCGGGGCCGGTTGCGCGCCTCGGCCGCGCGCTTGGCCATCTGGTTGGGCCACAGGCTCGCCAGCAGCAGCAGCGTGTTCAGCGTGCCCCACACGGGATCGGGCATCGCGGCATCGATCGGCCAGGCGGCAGCGAGGGTGCGCACGAAGAAGTACATGGCGATGGCAAGGCCGAAGGCCGTGCCCTCGATCAGCATGAGGCCCAGCGTGCCCCACCACATGAGGCTGCACGCGCCGAAGCCGTAGCTCGGCAGCGCGCGCACATCCACCGAGGCGGCCGGCGCCGGCGGCGCGGCGGCGACGGCGGCCTCGGTCATGGCGCCCGCTCCAGCGCGATGGCAGTTTGCGTTTCCGCGCGCCGCGGCCAGAACCATGCGACGGTGGCCAGCAGCAGCGGCACGGCGCCCCAGACGGCCCCCCACGGCGTGAAGACCGAGGCGATGAAGAGCACCGTGGTCGCGAGCGCAGTGGCGAAGGGCCAGATCGAGGGAGACGGGAACAGGTAGCGGCCTTCGGGCCGCGCGTCGACCGTGCGGGTGATCAGCAGCTCGCGTGCATCCGCTGCGAGGCCGCTGACTCCCCCGGGCCCGCGCGCGTCCCAGAGCGGCTCCTTGCCGTGGACGACCGGCAGGCTGTCGAAGTTGTGCGGCGGCGGCGGACTGGCCGCATGCCATTCCAGTGTTCCCGCGTTCCACGGATTGCGGCCCGCGAGAACGCCGCTGCGCAGGCTGCGCACGAGGTTGACCAGGAACACCGCGGTGCCGAGCGCGATGATCCATGCGCCGATGGTCGAAAGAAGATTCAGCCTGTCCCAGCCCATGCCTTCGGGATAGGTCCATATGCGGCGCACCATCCCCTGGAGTCCGAGGAGGTGCATGGGGAAGAAGGCCGTGTTGAAGCCCACGAAAAGCAGCGCGAAGTGCCAGCGGCCGAGCCGCTCGTCGAGCAAGCGGCCGCTGAACTTCGGGAACCAGTGGTAGAAGGCGCCGAAGAGCGGGAACACGGCGCCGCCAAAGAGCACGTAGTGAAGGTGCGCCACGACGAAATAAGTATCGTGGACCTGGAGGTCGATCGGCACGGCGGCCAGCATGATGCCGCTCAGCCCGCCCACCACCAGGATGACGAAGAAGGCCAGCGCAAAGAGCAGCTGGGTGCGCCACAGCAGCGGCGCGCCCCAGAGCGTGGCGAGCCAGCAGAAGATCTGGACCGCGCCGGGCACTGCGATGGCCAGGCTCGCAGCCGTGAAGAAGCTCTTGCCGACCTCGGGCAGCGGCGTGGCGAACATGTGGTGGACCCACAAGCCGAAGGCCAGGAAGGCGGTCGCCACCAGCGACAGCACCATGGGCCGGTAGCCGAAGATGGGCCGGCGCGTGCAGGTCGAGATGATCGAAGACATGAAGCCGAGCGCCGGCACGAAGATCAGGTAGACCTCGGGATGCCCGAAGAACCAGAACAGGTGCTGGAACAACAGCACGTCGCCATCGTGTGCCGGGTTGAAGAAGTGCGTGCCGACGAGCCGGTCCAGGATCAGTGTCGTGCTCGCCACCATGATCGCGGGCATGGCGAACAGCACCATGAACTGCGTCACCAGGACGGCCCAGACGAACAGCGGCATGCGCGACAGCGACATGCCGGGCGCACGCATCTTGAAGATGGTGGTGATGAGCACGATGGCTTCGAGCAGCGCCGACAGCTCGGTGAAGGTGATCGTCTGCGCCCAGACGTCCGGGCCCTTGCCGGGCGAATAGTCGGCCGAGGCCAGCGGCACGTAGCTGAACCATCCCGTGCTGGGGCCCGCACCCGCGGCGAACGACCCATAGAGGAAGAGCCCGCCCATCAGGAAGATCCAGAAGGCATAGGCGTTCATGCGCGGGAATGCGATCGAGCGGGTGCCGATCATCAGGGGAACCAGGTAGATGGCGACGGCCTGCATCACCGGCACGGCGAACAGGTACATCATGGTCGAGCCGTGGACGGTGAAGAGCTGGTTGTACAGCTGCGCGTCGACGAGATGGGCGTGCGGACGCGCCAGCTGGAGGCGCATCACCAGCGCGAGCCCGCCGCCGAGCAGGAAAAAGGCGAGGGTGGTCGCCATGAAGCGACGGGCAATGGTCTTGGGGTCGATCGCGCACAGTGCGCCGACGAAGCCAGGCGGGTCGGCCCAGGTGGCCGCGAGCGAGCGTGTCGCGGCCGGCCCGGCGCCGGGTCCGTCGAAACGGCGGCTCGGCGCATCGGCCGCACGAGGCGAGGCGGAGGCGGGCTTCATTGCAGCGTCCCGAGATAGCTCACCAGCAGCCGCAGATCGTCGGGCGGCAGACGGCTCGATGGCATGCTGGTGCCGGGCTTGAACGACTGCGGCGCCAGGATCCAGGCCGCCAGCAACCCCGGTTCATTGGGCAGCGTGCCGGCGATGGTCGAGCGGCTGCCCAGGTGCGTCAGGTCGGGGCCCAGGCTGCCTGCCGCCTGTGTTCCGCGCACGCTGTGGCATTGCGCGCAGTTCGATGCCTGAAAGATGCGCTCGCCGCGCTTCGCATCCTCGGTGGCCGGCGTGGGCGCCGGCGCCCGCTGGCGGGCTTCCCACGCGGCATAGTCGCCAGGGGCCGCAGCGGTCAGGGAAAAGGCCATCAGGGCATGCTCGAGCCCGCAGAACTCGGCGCACTGGCCGCGAAACACGCCGGCTCGGTCGGCTCGCAGCGAGATGCGCGACGCCCGGCCGGGGACCAGGTCTTTTTTCCCATGCAGATTCGGCACCCAGAAGCTGTGGATCACATCGACGCTCGCCAGCGAGATCACCACCGGGCGTCCGACCGGGATATGCAGCTCGTTGGCCGCCGCGAAGACGACACGGCCGTCTGCGCCGCGGTAGCGCAGTTCCCACCACCATTGGTGTCCGATCATCTCGATGTGCAGCGCATCGCCGGTGGGTATCCGGGAAAGCAAGCGATCGGTCCACACATCGGCCGCGAGCAGCCCCGCCAGCAGCACCGCGCAGACGGCGGTCGCGCCGGCCACCGCACGCTTCGACCGGCCCGCGTGCGCAGCGGCCTCGTCCGTCGAAGGGGGTCCGGCGCGCCGGGCGCCGCGCCAGATCGCCAGTGTCAGCACGAGGAGGATGGCCGCGAAGACGAGCCCGCACTCGGCCAAGGTCAAGTACCAGAGATCGAGAATGCGCGCCGCCTGAACGCCTGCCGGCCGTGCGGTGTCGGGCAGCTCGGCGCTCCGCAGCAGGACTGGCGCGCCCAGTGCCACGCCGGTCGCGATGCGGCGCAGGAACTCCATGCGCGGAACGACGGACAGCAAGGTGGCCATGCGATGGTGGAAAGGTTTCGCTGTACCACCCGGGCCGCGCGCGCAAGGTAGGAGAGTTCTCGTTGAGAAGAGGGCGTCGTCCCACGTTCGCGCATTGCGCCGCTTCGCAGCATCTCTTGCGACCCGCCGGTCGCGCATCTTGGGTTCGTCATCCTCCCACCGTCCGCGACCACCAAAGCCAAGGAGTTGTCCATGACCCACCTGTCCAGCGAGCAGATGCAACAGATCGAAGCGCTGCTGGCAAAGCGCGAATCCGAGTTGCGAAGCGAAGTGCACATGGCCAAGGAGGCAGGTGTGGCCTCGCCCGAGGCGCGCCCGCGCGAGGTCAAGGACAGCGTCGACGATGCCGACGAGCGTTTCCTCGAGGGGCTGGACCATGTCCAGCTACTGCGGGACCAGGAGGAACTGCGCGACATCCAGGCCGCGCGTCAGCGCATCCGCGACGGAAGCTACGGACGCTGCGCGGAGTGCGACGCGCCGATCGACTTCGGCCGGCTGCGTGCCAGGCCGACGGCGCAGCTGTGCCTCCAGCACCAGGCCGAGTGGGAAAGCAGGAACCCGATGGTTCCGCCATTCGCCACCTGAGCCGCTTTGCGACGCCTCCAGGCGCACAATCTCTCCCCGAACCAGGAGGCGTGAACGCCACGAAAGGACAAGAGGACAGCATGAGCCATCAGAGTCCAGGCCAGGCCCGAGGTCTCGCTGTCGAGGCAGGCGCCCCATGAGCGCCGGTCGCGCGCTCGCCGTGGCCTGCCTCGCAGCGACGGCGGTGGCCGGCGGCTTCGGCATCGCCGTCGCAGTGATGGCGCGGCGCACCCCGACGGAACCCGCCGCGGCACGCGAAGATCTCGAGGATTCGCTGCGGCGCCTGGCAGAGCAGGTCCGGCAGCTGGACCACGATCTTCGAACACCCATCGGCACCGTCGAAGCGGCCCTCGAGATCCTGCGCACATCGGCCGAGCGCGACCCCGCCTTGCGCGACGAGACGCTCCAGCTGATGAGCCGGCAGGTGGCCCGGCTCAAGGCGCTGGTTCACGGCGTTCACGCGCTCGCGACCGATGTTGCAGGGGGCGACATGGCTTCGAAACAGGACCGCGAGAATGCAAGCCGCGGCGTGGAAGCCGCGGCGACTCGCGTTCAGGGCATGCCGTAGTACTTGTTGACAGTCAGGCTGTATTCATCGTCGTAGTCCGGCACGTTGTCCGTGGCGTACCTGGGCGCGCTTTCCAGCGTAGCCTTGTCCAGGTTCACCACATAGCCGTCCTGGGACGTGTCGTACTTCAGCATGCTCCATGGAATCGGGTAGCGGTCGGTCCCCATGCCGAGGAAGCCGCCGAACTCCATCACCGCGTAGCGGACCTGGCCCGAGATCTTGTCGATCATCAGGTCATCGATCGAACCGAGCTTTTCGCCGGCGGCGTTGTAGACGTTGGTGCCTTCGACGCGATCGGAGGAAATCACGTCGTGACTCGAGGTCGTGGTTGTCATCGAGAACTCCATTGGGCCGCCCGGCTGGGCGGGACGGTCGCGGTTTCAAGGCCCAGCACCACAGGTATTGCGCGCGGGAACGGGTCCCCTGATCAGTTCGAAGGCCGTCCTTATGTAGGTCTGTAGGAGCGCACTTCCGATCGAATGCGTTCGGTGTCTACATGGGCCGCCGCGAGCGCGTCTAGCGTCGAATCGGCGGGCAGGCAGTCGCTTGCACCGCACAGGAGGCAAAGATGGCAGAACTGGATCGCGACATTCCCGTGCCCGAGAACGCCGAGTCCCTGCGCGCTCGGTTGCAGGCATTGGCCGAGCGCGTCGGCGTGCTGGCGCCCGGTGCCCCGCTCACCGAGGAGCTGCTTGCGTTCGCCGAAGGCGCGATCGACATGGCGCGCGGCGCAGAGGAGCGCGCCTGAGCAGGACCCAGGCCGGCTCGACAGCTTCAGAGCAGATCGCGCAACCGGAAATAGAGCATGCCCAGAACCAGGGCCGGCGTGCGGAAGCTCGCGCCTCCCGGAAAGCGGCGATGCGAGAGCTGGGAGAAAAGGTCGAAGCGCTCGGCCTGCCCCGCGACGGCTTCCGCGGCGAGCTTGCCAGCCATGCCGCTCATGACGAGTCCGTGGCCCGAAAACCCCTGGAGGTAGTAGATGTTGGCCGTCATGCGGCCGAAATCGGGCGACCTGTTCATCGTGATATCCGCGAAGCCGCCCCAGGCGAAGGGAACATCGAGATCGGAAAGCTGGGGGAACACCTTCAGCATGCTGCCGCGGATCTTGCCCACCAGATTGCGGGGCGTGCTGGCGCTGTAACTGTCCCCCGTGCCGAAGAGCAAGCGATGATCCTCGCTCACGCGAAAGTAGTCGAGTACGAAGTTCGTGTCGGAGGCGGCCGGGCGGTCGCGGAGCAAGGCATCGGCGCGCTCCTTCCCCATCGGTTCGGTGGCGATCATGTAGGTGCCGACCGGCATGATGCGCGTGGAGATCGATGGTGCCAGCGTGTCGCCATACTCCGCGAGATAGACATTGCCGGCCAGGATGACAAAGCTGCAGTGGACCATGCCCTGGCTCGTCTTCACGAGCGGCCTGTCACCCTGTTCGATCAGGTAGGCCACGGAGTTCTCGTGAATGCGCACCCCCGCTGCCTGCGCGGCCGTGGCCAGCCCGAGGCAGTATTTCAAGGGATGGAGGTGGCCCGAGCGCGCGTCGAAAACGCCGGAATGAAAACGCGTGCTGGACACCCACTCGCCGATGTCTGAAGGCGGAATCCATTCGAGCGGGTAGTCGTGCAGCTCCGATGCATGGTCCATCCATTGGCGCAGTGTTTTCGTGCGCGAAGGCTTGACCGCGAGACTCAGATACCCTGCACGCCACTCGCATGCGATCGCGTGCGTCTCGATGCGCTGCCGCATCAGTTCCAATCCTTCCTCGGAGATGGCCCAGGCTTTCTTGGCATCCTCGCGGGGAAGTTGCTTCTGGATGGCGAGTTCGCCGTCGGAGCCGAAACCCACGATCGCCTGGCCCCCGTTTCGGCCCGATGCGCCCCAGCCGATACGTTGCGCCTCCAGCAGCACGACGGCATAGCCGCGCATGGCGAGTTCCAGCGCGGCGGAGAGTCCGGCATAGCCGCCGCCCACGACACAGACATCGGCCTGCACCGTTTCATCGAGCGGCCGAGTCACCGGCGGCCGGGTCGTGCTCGCTTCGTAGTAGGAGTTCTCGATGACCCCGAGTTCTTTTTGCAGCAGCACGTCAGTCGACCCGAACGTTGATGAACTGCCATGGATCTTCCGGGTCGGTCTGCTCGTGGAACAGCGGACTGCGGTCCTTCAAAGGCGTCCAGGCGCCATACACCCCGACCAGGTCGCCGAGGTAGGGCAGGGCGACCTCCAGGACCACGCGGTGGTCGAGATCGTCCGGCTCGACCACGCCGGCATCCGGATTGCGCAGGGCCCATGCCATGCCTCCGAGGATGCCGGCCACGACCTGAAGGCTGGTGGCGTTGTTGTAAGGCGCGAGCTTCCGGGCCTGGCCGATCGTCAGGCGCGATCCATACCAGTACACGCCCTTGTCGCCCCCCATGAGAAGGACGCCCAGCTCATCCGTGCCGCCGACGATCTCTTCGCGGATGATCCGGTGCTTTTTCTGAAGCTGCCAGTTCTTTCCCGCCACTTCGTGCAGCGAGAGCACCGCGTCGTCGCAGGGGTGATAAGCGTAGTGCACCGTCGGCCGGTAGATGACCTCGCCGTCCTCGCGCAGCGTGAGGTGATCTGCGATCGAGATCGACTCGGCATGCGTCACGAGAAAGCCGTGATAGGGACCTTCGAGCGGCGTCCAGCTGCGCACCCGCGTGCCGAGGCCGGGGCGCTTCAGATAGATCGCCGCATCGCTGCCGAAGCCATGCCGCACCGCGTCCGCCGGCCAATGGCGCTCGTGGACGCCCCATCCGAGTTCTGCCGGCTGCAGGCCCTCGTCGACGAAGCCCTCGACCGACCAGGTGTTGACGAACTCCCCGGGTGTCTTGCGCCGCCGCGCGGCCTGCGTGTCCCGTTCGGCGATGTGGATCACCTTGATCCCGAGCTTGCGTGCGAGCTCGGCCCACCCTTCGTAGCTGCCCGGCACGTCGGTCTCGAGCTGGAGGTCGGCCGCCATGTTCAAGAGAGCCTGCTTGACCAGCGACGAGGCGAGACCCGGGTTGGCGCCCTGGGTGATGATCGCCGTGGGGCCGTTGCGCTTGTCCAGCCGAAAGGCGAGGACCTCCTCGCGCAGGCTGTAATTGGAACGTCGCGACAGCGGCAGCGCAGGGTCGTCGTAGCGTCCCGGCCAAGGCTCGTTGCAGGTGTCGAGATAGAAGGCGCCCCGTTCGCGGCAAAGCCGGATCAAGGCCAGGCTCGACACGTTCACCGAGAGGTTCAACAGAAAGTCGCCCTTCTCGAGCAACGGTCCCAGGATGGCGGCGTGATTGCCTTCGTCGACCTGCGCCACGGTGACCTCGATGCCCAACTCGGCCGCCACGCCCGAGCTGTCCTCGCTGGGCTTGACGATCCGGATGCGGTCCGGCCCGATGTCGAAGTGTCGCAACAGCAGCGGCGCTGTCGCCTGGCCGACCAGGCCGAAACCGAGCATGAGGATTCGACCCGGAAAGTGCGCTTGCTTTTTTGGTCTTCTTGTTCTGGTTGCCACGGCGACCCCCGCCTTTGGAGAACATGCCGCCACGTTCGTGCAACGGCGCGCACGCGGCAAGTGGGACGCCACCGCGTGTCGTTGAAGGAATGCGCTTGGAGGCCGCTGCGAGTCGGATCAACACCTCCTGTGCCCGAACGGCCAGGTCGAGTCGAGGTTGCGCGTCAGCGTTCGCGCAGCGGCTTTTCGGGACGGCCGGGCAGCCCATAGGGCGAACTGCCCTGGTTGTCGGAATCGCCCACACCGGCATCGCCGGGGCGCACCGGCTGGTTCTGGTGGGTCGTGGCCGGCCCGTCGTTCGGCCCGACCGGCGGATTGCCGCTCTCGGCCGGGGTCTTGGTCGTCTGCTTCATGGCCTTTTGCGCCGGCATCTGGGGATTCGCCCCAGGCTGCGTGGAAGACTTGCCCATGGCTGTGCTCCCTGGATCGCTACGCGCCGCCGATGCCGACATTGACCTTGCCGGTACCGCCGCACTCCGGACAGGGCGCACCACCGTCGGCACGGCCGGAGCCGCCGCACTTCCTGCAGAGCGCCTCGCCGGTTCCCGGCGTGCCGGCCGGTGCCTCGTCGCCCGGCCGCTGTGCCGGCTGAGTTCCGGCATTGGCGTCCTTGCCGACATCCCCTTGCGGCTTCATGCTTGACATGGTGATCTCCATCGAAAGATCGTCAAAAAGGGCGGCGGCCCATGCGGCCGCCACCAATGCTCACCCCACGAAGCATTGCCTTCAGGCGGGAGCGCCCGTGAGTTCACCCATCAGCTCCTCCTTGCGGGCCGCGAGTTGCTCTCGCATGGCCACCAGGTCCAGCCCACGGGCTGCGCGCGCCTTGACGAAGATCTCGTTGCGCTCTTCCTTGACGTGGTGATCGACGTACTCGCCAAGCACCGTGACCTTCGCATCGAACTTGTCGTCGACCTCGGTCGCCTCCTGAATCTGGGCGATGAGGTCCTTCGCGCTGGCATGCTCGACTTCTGCTTCATCGAGCAGGTCCACTTCCTTGATGGCTTCGCGCACGGCGGGATAGAAGATCTCTTCCTCGATCTGCGCGTGGATGGTGAGCTCCGTGCAGATCTCGTTGGCGAGGTCGCGCCGTTTCTGTTCGGCGCCGGCGGTACGCGAGCTGATCAGCGTTTCGTATTCCTTGAACATCTTCTTGACATTGCGGTGATCGGTATCGAGCAGATTGCAGGCATCGGGCTCTGAGCGCTTGGTCGAAGTGGGCATGGTGGGGCTCCGGTTGGTTGGGAACGTGCAGGATTAAAGTCTCGCCATGGCTGCTGCGTAGGAATGCGTCTTGTCCTTTCCGAAGGTTCAGATGACGCACCTCGGCCGGCCTCCGGCGACCTCCGTGCATCCATGGAATGGGGTCATCGCGAGGGTCGGCCACGCGCGGATTCGGCTGCACGGCCACGTAGGGGCGCGTTTGCTATAGCAAGAAAATATATCTACAATTGCTGTAGGTAAAGAGGCTCTCTCATGCGCAAGCGGACGGAAATCATGGCTCATCCCAAGCAGGCGGCGCCGCAGAACAGCGCTTCTGCAGCGGCCGTGCTGACGAAGGCGACGATCCGAGCGGCTGAGTTGCTGGGCCTCAACAACGCTGCGCTCGCGCGGGTCGTGGGCCTGAGCGAGTCGCAGATCTCCCGCCTTTCCAAAGGCGAGAAGATGCTGGAGGTCGGGACGAAACCGGCCGAGCTGGCGACCTTGCTGGTGCGCGTCTATCGGTCGCTCGATGCCCTGGTGGGCAATGACGACCGTCATCGCAAGGCATGGATGACGAGTTTCAATCGGGCCTTCAATGAGGTGCCCCGGGACGCGATCCAGAAAGTGGACGGCCTCGTGCGGGTGGTGAGCTATCTGGACGGCGCGCGCGCTCTGGTCTGATGTTGTGGGAGAAGGATTGGTTCGCCCTGGCGCAGCCCGCGCGGCGCCGCCTTTGGCGTGGCGTAGAGGCGCAACACCAGGTGGCCACCATGCGCCTGGTCGACGATCTCGAAGAGCAGGCGCTGCTGGAGCAGCTGCTCGAAGAGAGCAAGCCGAAGCTTCCGCCCGCTGTGGCCGGCATGCACTATCTCCTGTTCACGCCATTTCGCTACGTCTCGGCGTGGCCATCGCGCTTTCGCCGCCCGAATGAGCCGGGCGCCTGGTACGGCGCCGACGAGCCGGCAACCGTGGCGGCAGAGATCGCCTATTGGCGTTGGCGCTTTTTCATGGACTCCGATGGCTTGCGGGGCGATCAGCTCCTGGCAGAACTGACTTTCTTTCAAGCGCAGTTCTCCGGCTTGGAGTTGGACATCACCTGCGCGCCCTGGTCCGGGCAGCGGTCGGCATGGCGGCACCCGGAGGACTACTCGCACTGCCACGCGCTGGCGACGCAAGCGCGGGCGTTGAAGCCACCGGTCCAATCGATCCGCTACGAGTCCGCGCGCCGCGAAGGGGGCCTCTGCGAGGCCGTGTTCGACGTTCAGACCCTCTCGATGGTCAAGCCGGGGCTGCAACAGACCTGGATTTGCAAGACCACTCGGGAGCGGGTGCTCCTGTCGCACGATAGCGAGCGATTGCAGTTCGTCTTCTGATGGACTCAGCGCGTGCGTTGCCGGCGCTCCATACGCCTGCGCGGACCTCGAGGCAAGAGCACTAATGAGAAGGCTTCTCCGTGCATTACGCGTCACACTTCGGTGCGTTCGACGGAGGTGGCCATGGTCAAAAAGATTCAACTCAACGACGAGCAATGGAAGACGCTGCAGGCCTTGGCCAGGGCCAACGCGCGGCGTCTTCCAGCGAGCGCAATCAGGGTTTCGGATCGCCTGCGGTCGAACGGTCTGGTGGCATCGGACCGCCAGGGCCGCGAGTATCTGACCGACCAAGGGGCCGACAGGCTGGGACAGGGACGCTAGGGCCCGCTTCGCCATCCGCGGCCGATGCAGTTTTCCATCGCCGCTCCTTGACCCTTCCTGAACGGTGGCAGGCCTGCATGGCGGTTGCCAAAGCCCTTCGCTTTCCCATCGCCAAGCGTTCACACCACATCGATCGGGCTGGTAATGACGCGCTGGTATCTCTCCATCACCTGAGGATCGACGCCGAGCCAATGGGCGACCTCTTCGGGCGCAAAGCCGCGACGAAGTTGCCGTAGCGCAAACGTGTGCCGCAGCCGAAACGAGCCGCCTCGGCTGCTGTCGATGCCGGCATCCTCGAGCACCCGCCGGGCGCACTGGTACTGCGAATCCTTGTGCCACTGCTTGCCGGTGCGCGTCGAGGGGAACAGGAAGGCCCCCGCAATCCGTGCCTCCGCCCGCACCAGCAGCCAGTGCTGGAGGAGCTCGGCGGCCCAGGGTGCAATCGGCGTCTCGCGCGGCGTCGAATTGCCATCGCCCGGGACACTGATCTTCCACGGACGCTCGCGAATGCGGCCTCCTTTGGAAACCGGCGATGCCAGGGTCAGCGCCCTCACGTCGCCCGGCGTCAGTCCGGCACCCAGCTGCAGTCCGACCGAAGTGCGGTTGCGAAGCTCCTGCCAGCTAAAGGCAGCGTGTGCATCGCGGCGCGAGGCCGAGGCACCCGCTCGTGGCCGGGCATCGGACAGAAAGGTGATCAGGTGCTTGGCCTCGGCCACCGACAGGAACTCGGGCAGGGGATCCGCCGTGGCCGCCTCCGAATACCGAACGTCCGGATGCTCCGCGATCCAATCTGCCGCCGCCGTGTTGGGAGGAATACCTGCTTCGGCGGCGTGATGGCGCAACACCCGATCGATCAGGCGCATGAGTCTCAAGGCATAGCGAGGGGACAGGGACAAATCCGAGCTCTTGCGTCCGAAACGGGCCGCCTGGAAGGCGTGCAGGTCACGCAGGTCCAGTGACGCGAGGGTGAGCGCCGGCGACTGGCCGAGGCACCAGGCCGAGAACGCCTCCCACATGTCGCGATAGACATCGATCGAGGCCGACTGACGAAGGGACCCCGCCGCCCGCCGGTGGGCCAGCCAGCGCTCGAACGCGGCGCGAAGGGAAGGCGCGGGGGCCTCGTCAAATAAGGAGAGGGAAGGCATCGAGAATCCGCTAACGGCGAGGGGGTATTATGCTGAACGGAGCGGGGTTGCGCGAGTGTTGGGGAGAAGGGAGGTTGTGAGCTTGGTCGAAGTTCGGTAAGGCGTTAGCGGATTTATGAACGGAGTCGATCGTGCAGCTGACGGTGATTGCGTGGGCCGATGCCCTCGCGAATCACGGTCGCCGCGAGGCCCGCGGACGTCGGCGTTGAAATGTCCAGCCTCAGCGGCATGTTGGATTTCTCTTCTGAAGGGGATACCCGAATGACCTTCCTCCGCCTGCTCATCCTTGCCGTCATCGGCCTGCCGCTACTCGCCCACGCCGAGCCCTTCACCGTGACAAGCTCGTCCTTTCGACCGGGCACCAAGTTGCCCGAGGCCTACGTCTATCAAGGCATGGGCTGCAGCGGCGGGAATACATCCCCGGCACTCCGATGGCGTGGTGCCCCGCAGGGGACGAAGAGCTTTGCCGTCACCGTGTACGACCCTGATGCCCCGACCGGCTCGGGCTGGTGGCATTGGATCGTGTACAACCTTCCGGCCGACACCGTCGCATTGCCTGAGGGCGCCGGCCGCACCGGCGGTAGCAGCTTGCCGGCTGGCGCGATCCAGGGCCGCAATGACTTCGGTGCCGCGGGCTACGGAGGACCTTGCCCGCCGGCAGGAGACAAGCCACACCGCTACCGCTTCACGGTGCACGCACTGAAGATCGACAAACTGGCGCTGCCACCGGAGGCTTCAGCGGCCGTGGTGGACGTCGAGGTTCGTGCCAACCAGCTTGCCCAGGCCACGCTCGAAGCAAAGTACGGTCGCTGAAGCGTCCGGCTCCATGGCGCCGCCCCGTCAAGCGACAGGCGGCAACCCTCCGCCGAACGCCGTGCTGCCGTTGCTGGGCGGCAGCGCCGGTTCGACATCGCCAGCGTTCGGCACCCAACCCAGCGCCTTCGACAACTCGACATCCCATCGGTTTCGTGCCAACTTCGCAAAGCCCCCTTCGGTCGGATGAATCTCGTCCATCCAGTCGTTGGAACTCGTCGTGGTGCGTGGCTCGGCCGGTGTCAGCAGGCCGCGTTGATCGATGACATGAACGTCGGCAACGTCGAGAAAGGCCGCCCGCAACTGCCTGTTGAGCTCATCGACGATCGCGTCGGCGACCGAACGCATCTGCGGGTCTGACAGTCCCGCCGCCTCGAGCGCCGGATAGAGCCAGGGCCCGCGGCCGATCCGGGTTCCGCTGAATATCGACGCCCCGGCCGGCCGAGGCTGCAGGTAGTCGTATCCGTGCACAAAGATCGGGGCCTTGCGCGTCACCGGGTCCTGCGCCTCGTCGCGCATGTCGACGAAGCGCTGAATGTTCGTGATCACGTCCTCGAAGAATTCCGTGAAGCTCGCCGGTGTGGCCAGCCGCTCGAAATCTTCCTCCGACACCCGCGACCTCTGCCCGGCCCTGGCGAGGCCCTTGTTCGCGAAGAGGTCGGCAAACACGTTCTTCAAGTCGTTGCCGCCCGCGGACAGGAGAATCGCCTTGAACGAAAAGAGCCTGAACATCTCGCGCGTGCGACTCGCTTGCCAACTCCGAACCATGTCGCGCACCTCGTCGCCGATGTGCGCCACGTCCACCACACCGGCCACGAAAGGGGTCCGGATCTCCTCGAGCAGATTGGTTCCCTCGCTGGGGATCGGCGTGAACTTGTCGAACCACGAATCGCCTTCGGCGTAAACGAGGGCATCGAAGGCCAACTGGTTCATCGCCTTGATCACGGCGCTCGTGTCGGCCCCGACCGTGTCGATGCGCACCATGCGCCGCCAGGGCTTGTTGGCCAGGCCTTGGGCACTGACCGCGAAATGCTTTTGCGAGACCGTCACATTCTTTCTCCAGCCAATGGTCGTCCTGAAGACTTTGCCACCGGAAGATTCTGATCGCACCGTGGCCCTTTTCCAACCTCACCGATGGGGTTGCGCCGGTGCGATTTCGGTGTGCGGGTCTCGCTCCACAGGCTGGCGTTCGCGCGCACGAAGCTCGCGGCAGAGCCGACCTGCTGCACCTCCTGCTGCAGATGGCGCTCGAAGCGTTCCAGGAGCGTGTGCATGCTTTGCCGTGCCCGCCTGAATTCCTCGGATGCGCCGCGGGCGGCAAGGCCGCGCTCGTAGTCTGCGCGTGAATCGAACACGCATTCCCATCGCAGGCCACGCGCCCTCGCAGCGTCAGGTCGATCGCATCGCGTTCGAGGTCAACGACGTGCGCGCCCTGTGCGACACCTATGCTGATCGGCGCACCGGCCGAATCCGTGCCCGGCGAAACCCGAGTGGCCGTTCGCCTCCCCAGGTCCGCGGCCGCGCGTGCCGATATGCGACCGATCCGACTCAGACGCCGACGAAGTCGAAGTCGACTTCCGGCTTCAGTCCGCTCACGATCCGCGCGATCGAATGGCCCGAACCGCAGGCATGGGTCCAGCCCAGTGTGCCGTGGCCGGTGTTGAGGAACAGGTTGGGCAGGCGGGTGCGGCCGATCAGCGGTACGTTGCTCGGCGTCGCCGGACGCAGGCCGGTCCAGAACTGCGCCCGGGCCGTGTCGCCGGCGCCGGGAAAGAGCTCTTCCACGCGTCGCACGATGGCCTCGCAGCGCACCCGGTTGAGGTCGCGGTCGTAGCCATTGAGCTCGGCCGTGCCCGCGATGCGCAGACGGTCGCCGCTTTCCGAGGTGTAGCGCGAGAAGACCAGCTTGTATTCGTCGTCGGTCAGAGAAACCTGGTGCGCTTTCGAGGCGTCCTTCACGGGCAGCGTCACCGAGTAGCCCTTGGCGGGGTAGATGGGCAGCCGGATGCCCAGCGGCGCGGCAAGAAGAGGGGACAGCGAGCCCATCGCCAACACGATGGCGTCGCCGCGGATGCGCTGGAAGCGGCCCTCGCTGTCGGTCGCTTCCACGTGGTCGATGCGCCCGCCCGCCTCGCGCAGCGCGGTGATGGTGTGGCTCATGAGGAACTGCACGCCCTCGGCCCGCGCGAGCGTCACCAATTCGCGCGCGAAGCGGTTCGCATCGCCCGATTCGTCCTCCGCCGTGTAGGTGGCGCCGGCCAGCCGCGGCCGGATATGGGCCAGTGCCGGCTCGATGCGCACCGCCTCGTCGGCCGAGACCACGCGGCGCTCGCAGCCCAGGGCCCGCATCTGCTCGGCCGGCTTGAGTGCGCCGTCGAACTCCTTCTGCGTCGTGTAGAAGTGCAGGATGCCCTGGGTGCGCTGCTCGTACTGAAGCCCCTTGTCGCGGCGCAATTGCTGCAGCTGCTCGCGGCTGTAGGTGCCCAGGCGCACGATCTGCCGGATGTTGCGCCGGGTACGCCCCGGGGTGCATTCGCGCAGAAAGGCCAGGCCCCAGAGCCACTGGCGCAAGTCGGCGCGCAGGCGAAACAGCAGTGGCGCATCCTCCTTGCCGAGCCACTGCAGCAGCTTCAGCGGTGCGCCGGGGTTGGCCCAGGGTTCGGCATGGCTCACCGAGATCTGGCCGCCGTTGGCGAAGCTGGTTTCGGCGGCCGGCGTGGCCTGCCGGTCGATCACGGTCACATCGTGGCCGAGTTGGCGGAGGTAATAGGCCGAGGTGACGCCGAGCAGGCCGGCGCCGAGAACGATCACACGCATTGCAGGAACCTTTCAGGTTGCAGCGCTCGGACGCGGTGAAGGCAACGGCAGCTTGCGAAGAAGCAAAAAGCAACCGGCGCACGCGCCCGAGTTGCCGCTCCCCCTGTCCTCGGTACCTGAGAGATTCATCCGCTGCGCCCGCAGCGGACTTGCTCCTTCGGTGCATCGCGTGGTGCGATGGCTCTCCAGACGGCTCTGACAGTTGGTGCAGTACAGGCCCGTTGTTGCGAGCCGACCTGAGCGTTCATGGGAGTTTGCGCCTTCGGTGGGGCCGCCTTCGCGGCCCGCTCTCCTGCATTGAAGCGGATTGTAAGGGACGCGAGGCCGGATGCGTCACTCCAGCCCGGCCGACTGCGCCGCCGCACCCTGGCCGGCGCCACGTGCGATCTCGACGGCAGTGAGCCCGCGATCGTCACGCAGGTCGGCACGCGCGCCGCGCTTCAGCAGCAAGCGCACCGCATCGGCATGGCCCTGGCCGGCAGCCCACATGAGCAGTGTCAGCTTGTGCTCGTAGGTGGCGTTGACGTCGATGCCCGATGCCAGCAGCGCATCGAGTGCGGCTGCGTGGCCCTGCCCGGCGGCATACACGGCCGCGGGCTTGTGCATGCGGTCCACCGCCTCCGCCCGTGCACCTGAGGCAAGCAGCCGCTTCACCAGTTCCGCGTTGCCGCTGTAGCTCGCGGCCATCAGCGGCGTGACCTGTTCGATCGACGCGAGGTTGACGTCGGCCTTCGCCTCGATCAGCGCGAGTCCCATGTCGGTGTCCCCCTTCTCGCAGGCAATGACGAGGGGGGTCTTGCCGAAGCGGTTGCGCGAATCGATCACGGCCCCTTGGGCGAGCAACTGCTTCGCGCGTTCGACCTCGCCCTGCCGGGCGGCCACGAGGAGTTGCGCGTTGAGGCTGGGGTGGGTTTCGGCCTGCGCACCCGCATCAATCGGCAAGGTCGCGAGCGCGGCCGCGAGCGCGCCGGCCAGCAGCGTGTGGATGGACAACAAGGCGGGTCGCGTCATGGCTCGGTCTCCCATCGGCGAATGCTGCAGTGCACCCTAAGAATTCACTATTCAGTGGAACTCAAAGGGACTACGCTTGCAAGCGAGGCAAGGGGTCCGGAACCGAACCCGAGAGTGAACGAGACCCATGAGCGTGCATCCACCGTCGCGCTCCAGTGCCTTGCGAAGCCGGACTCCGGCTCGCCGCGGTGGCAAAAAGAGGCACAACAAGGCCGCAGGAGACCCGCGATGTCCAAGAGAACTCTCTTCCACTGGAGCCGTGCGTTCATTGCAGGCCCGGCCCTCGGCCTTTTGGCCTCCGCCGCCCTCGGGCAGGCCGAGGTTGCGGGCCAGGCCGCGGCGACGGGCACGCCTGTGCCCAAGGCCATTTCGGTCTCGCAGAAGCAGCTCGACGCCGCAGACAAGGACGGCGCCAACTTCCTGCACTCGAACATGAGCTACGCGCAGACGCGCTTCTACCCGGCCGCCCTGATCAACACCGGCAATGTCGCGAGGCTGCGACCGGCCTTCAATTTCCAGACCGAGGTGCTCGAATCCATGGAGACCGCGCCGATCGTCGTCGACGGCGTGATGTACATCACCACGTCCTACAACCATGTGTACGCGCTCGATGCGGTCACGGGCAAGGAGTTCTGGCACTACAAGCACAAGATGGGACCCGTCACCACCTTCTGCTGCGGACCCAACAACCGCGGCGTCGCGGTCATGGGGGACCGGCTGTACATGGGCACCCTCGACGCGAAGCTGCTCGCATTCGACGCGAAGACCGGCAAGGTGCTGTGGTCCACGCAGATCGGCGACCCCGAGCTCGGCTATTCCGAGACGATGGCGCCGGTGGCCGTCGACGGCAAGATCCTGATCGGCACCAACGGCGGCGAATACGGCATCCGCGGCTTCGTGAAGGCCTTCGACGCGAACGACGGCAAGCTGCTCTGGACCTTCGACACCGTCCCGGAGAAAGGCCACGAGGGCGTGTGGGCGGTGACCGATGCGACGCAGCGCGACCTGCACCGCAACATCGAGGCGGAGAAGGCGCAGCTTGCCAAGGGCAGCGACTTCTACAAGACGCTCGGCGGCGGCGTGTGGATGGCGCCGGCGGTCGACAGGGAAAGCAACACGGCATTTTTCGTGGTGGGGAACCCGAGCCCCGATCTCTACGGCGCCGAGCGCCCCGGCGACAACCTCTACACCGACTCGATGGTGGCCGTCGACCTGAACACGGGTGCCTACAAGTGGCACTTCCAGTACGTGCCGCACGATGTATGGGATCTCGATGCGGTCTCGCCTGTCATCCTGACCGAGGCGATGGGCAAGGACGGGAAGATGCGCAAGGTCGCGATCCACGGCGGCAAGACCGGTCACGTCTACGTGCACGACCGCGCCACCGGCGAGTTGATCCGCTTCAGCGAAGCCATGGTGCCGCAAGAGAACATGTGGGTCCTCCCGACGAAGGACGGCGCGCGCATGCTGCCGGGCGCCAATGGCGGCGTCGAGTGGAGCCCCATGGCGATCAACCCGAAGCTGCGCCTGGCCTACGCCGCGAACCTGCACCAGCCGATGACCTATCACGTCGAGGAATCCAAGTACCCCGGCGGCAAGCTCTGGCTCGGCGGCGCGTTCAAGGTCATCCCGGCCGAGAAGCAATGGGGCCGGCTGGCGGCCGTGAACCTCGACACCGGCAAGCTCGCGTGGAAGTTCGACACGGACGAGCCGCTGATCGGCGGCGTGCTGGCCACCGGCGGCGACCTAGTCTTCAACGGCGAAGGCAACGGCCTGTTCCGCGCCTTCGATGCCAAGACCGGCAAGAAGCTTTGGGAATACCAGTGCGGCGCCGGCGTGAATGCGCCGCCGGTGTCCTATGTCGTGGGCGGCAAGCAGTACGTGGCGGTCGCGGCCGGCGGCAATACGCAGATCGATTTCAAGCGCGGCAACTCCGTGATGGTGTTCGCACTGCCCTGAACGAGGGGCACCGGCCTTGGAACACACCGACAGGGCATACCGGGCCGGAGGGATCGCCGCCTTGCTCGCAACGCTGATGGCGTTCGCGGGCAGCGCTGCGCTCGCGCAGGGCGCGGCCGCGGTCCCGCCCAAGGCCGCTGCCTGCGCGGCCTGCCATGGCGCGGACGGCCAGCCGATCCTGCCCGTCTATCCGATCATCGCAGGCCAGACTTCGCGCTACCTGTACCTGCAACTGCGCGACTTCCAGGAAGGGCGCCGCACCAACGAGCTGATGACGCCGCTGGTCGCCGGCATGACGCGCGACGAGATGCGCGCGCTCGCCGACTACTTCGCGAGCCAGAAGCCGCCGCGGCAGCGCTTCGTGCCGGATGCGGAGAAGGCGAAGCTGGGCAAGGCCAAGTCCGAAGAGACGCTGTGCACCATGTGCCACCTCGGCGGATTCGCGGGCCAGAACGAGATCCCGCGCGTGGCCGGGCAGAACCACGACTACGTCGTCAAGCAGCTCACCGATTTCAAGTCCAGGACGCGGACCAACGACGCGGGCACCATGACCAGCGTCGCCAACACATTGAGCGCGCAGGACATCGAAAACCTCGCGCACTACCTCGCGGGCCTCTGACGTCCGCACGCCAGATGGCCCCATGAACACCCGGGCAAGGTCGGCCGACCGCCGGTGCCTGGCGAAATTTTCTTGCGTCGATCTTCTGCTCCGTCCGACTTGCAGCCGGCGGACGCGGGCCAAGATGAAGTCGGCTGCGTGGGCAGCCGTCTACAACAAGAAGCAGAAGATGATGTCGAGCTCGTTCTCGCGGCTGTGGGTGTTCTGCCTGGCGGCGGCGCTGGCCGCCTGTGATTCGCCAAAGTCGAATCTGGAGCCTTCGGCACTCGACCGCGCAGCCCGCCAAACCACCAGCCTGAGCGCGGAAGCATCGCTGCTGACGCAGCAGATCGCCCAAGGCAAGGTGAACGACGGCTTCATCTGGGTCCACGAGCGCGCGTTGCAGGACGACGCCCAGAAGACCTGGGCCAGTCTCCATAAACCCGCGGCGGAAGAGTTACGCGCGCGCCAGGAGCGCCTGCTCGGCATTCTGGCCCGGCTGCAGACGGCCCTGGACGGCGTGGCGCCGGCGAGAGCCGACCCCGCGAAACTGCAGGCGCTCCATGCGCTCTTCGACCAGCTGCGCCAACAGGCGCGGGCAGCGCAGGAGGAACGATGAGCCAGCTGCTCGAGCTCGCGCTGGGCGTCATGACGGCCTTGGGCGGCTTCGTCGACATCGGCGAGCTGGTGTTCGCCATGGGCGCCGGCGCCCGTTTCGGCTATGCGCTGCTGTGGGTGGTGGTCGTCGGCACCGTCGGCATCGCGCTGTTCGGCGAGATGTCGGGCCGCATCGCCGCGGTGCTCAAGAAACCCGCCTTCGAGATCGTGCGGGAGCGCTTCGGATTTGCCAGAGGCCTGGGCATTCTGATCGCGTCGAATCTCGTCAACCTGCTGACGTGCGCCGCGGAGATCGGCGGGATGGCCGTGATCCTTCAGTTGCTGTTCGGTTCCGACTACCGGCTGATGCTGCTGGCTGCCGCGGGGCTGCTCCTCGTTACGGTGTTCGTCCTGCCCTTCCGCTGGATCGAGCGCCTCTTTGGGCTGCTCGGCCTCACCCTGCTCGTGTACGCGGTGGCTGCGGTCCAGCTTCGGCCGAACTGGAACGATGTCGCACGCGGACTCGTTCCGCACCTGCCGGGCCAGGAGTCCCCCGGCCTCGCCGTGTATGCCTACTACGCGAGCGGCCTCCTCAGTTCCATCCTCATGCCCTATGAGATCTACTTCTATTCTTCCGGCGGCATCGAGGACAAATGGACACCGAAGGACCTGACGGTCAACAAGGTCACCGCCGGCGTCGGGTTCGCCTTCGGCGGGCTCCTGACGATGGCCTTGATCGTGGTGGGCGCGATCCTCTTCCTGCCGCAGGGCATCGACCCGCAACGGCTCAGTTCGAGCGTCTTCGGCGCCACCGTGCCGCTGGGCCGGATCGGTTTCGTGCTGGCGCTGGCGGGCATCTTCTTCGCGGTCGGCGGGGCGGCGGTCGAAACTGCACTCGCAGCGGCCTACAACATCACGCAGTTCTTCGGATGGCCCTGGGGCAAGGCCAAGAAGCCGCGCGAGGTGCCGATCTTCACCGTCTGCTGGATGGCCGCGATCGTCCTCGGAACAGCGGTCGCGGTCAGCGGTATCAATCCGGTCGATGTGGTGGAGTACTCGGTGATCTTCGCGGTGGTCGTGTTGCCGCTCACGTATTTCCCGATCCTGCAACTCGCCGGCGACAAAGGACGCATGGGCAAGCACGTCAACTCCCGGATCATCCACGGTCTCGGCTGGATCTACTTCGGACTGATCTGCGTGGTCGCAGTCGCCGCGGTTCCGCTTCTCATCGTCACAAGGATGGGACAGAACCAATGATCGCCGGCACCCGCGGCCGATGCGCAAGCCTGTCCCCGACGAAAACGAAAGACAGAAGACTGTCCCGGACTCTTTCGGTCGCCGTCCTACAGATCGATCCCCGCAGGCGCTTGCAGAGTGAGCTGGAGCCTGTGCGCCCACGCTGAGTCCCCTGGTCGCCTGAATGGCAGAGCAACGCTCGGCGGGAGACGCGCGCCCGGCGTTTTCAAGGAGGTGCCCGATGGCGACCAACGTCAGTGACCAGATGCTCGCACGCCTGCATGAATGGGGGGTACGGCGCGTCTTTGGCTACCCCGGTGACGGGATCAATGGACTCATGGGGGCGTTCGACCGGATGGGCGAACGCATGCGCTTCGTGCAGGCCCGGCACGAGGAGCTGGCCGCCTTCATGGCGTGTGCCCACGCGAAGTTCACCGGCGAAGTCGGCGTCTGCATGGCGACCTCCGGCCCCGGCGCCATTCATCTGCTGAACGGCTTGTACGACGCCAAGGCCGACCACCAGCCGGTGCTCGCCATCGTCGGGCAGGCGGCGCGTGCCGCCATGGGCGGCGACTACCAGCAGGAGGTCGACCTCGCCAGCCTCTTCAAGGACGTGGCCCACGAATACGTGCACACGGCCATGGTGCCCGCGCAGATCCGGCACCTGGTGGACCGCGCCATGCGCATCGCGCGCGACCAGCGCACGGTGACCTGCCTCATCGTGCCGCACGATGTGCAGGAGCTGGAGGCGGTGGAAAAGCCGCCCCGCGAGCACGGCACCGTGCACAGCGGCATCGGCATGACCGGCAAGCGCGTGCTGCCGCCGGAGGCCGACTTGCGCGCGGCCGCGGACGTGCTGAATGCCGGGCGCAAGGTGGCGATCCTCGCCGGGGCCGGCGCGCTGCATGCCACGGACGAACTGGTCGACATCGCCGAGCTGCTCGGTGCCGGCGTGGCGAAGGCCCTGCTGGGCAAGATGGCCGTCCCGGATGACCTGCCTTTCGTCACCGGCGCGATCGGACTCCTGGGAACGCAGCCCAGCTGGCACATGATGAGCGAGTGCGACACCTTGCTGATGGTGGGCTCGAGCTTCCCGTATTCGGAATTCCTTCCCAAGGAAGGGCAGGCGCGCGGCGTGCAGATCGACCTGGACGGCCGCAAGCTCGGCATGCGCTACCCCATGGAGATCAACCTCGTGGGCGACAGCCGACTGACGCTGCAGGCCCTCATTCCCTTGCTCGAACGCAAGGACGACCGCTCCTGGCAGGACGACATCGCAGGCAAGGTGCGCAAGTGGTGGGAGGTGTTGGAGACGCGCGCCATGAACGAGGCCCGGCCCATCAATCCGCAGCGGGTGTTCTGGGAGCTGTCGCCGCGTCTCCCCGGCGATTGCATCCTCACCTGCGACTCGGGCACCTCCGCTGCCTGGTATGCGCGTGACCTCAAGGTGCGCCGCGGCATGATGGGCTCGCTCTCCGGTGGCCTGGCGACCATGGGGCCGGCCGTGCCCTATGCCCTGGCGGCCAAGATGGCCTACCCCGAGCGGCCCGTGATCGCGCTCCTGGGGGACGGGGCCATGCAGATGCTGGGCATCAACGGTCTGGTCACCATCGCGCACCATTGGAAGGAATGGCCCGACCCGCGGCTCGTGGTGATGGTCCTGGACAACAGCGACCTGAACATGGTGACGTGGGAGCAGCGGGTGTCGGCCGGCGAGCGCAAGTTCGACGACTCGCAAGTCCTGCCCGAGTTCCCCTATGCGGACTACGCGCGCTCGCTCGGGCTGCATGGCGTGCGGGTGGACGATCCGGCGCGTGTCGGCCAGGCGTGGGACGAGGCGTTGCGCGCCGACCGGCCCGTGCTCCTACAGATGATCACCGACGCCAATGTCCCGCCGCTGCCGCCGCACGTCAGTGCCAAGCAGGCCAAGGACTTCGCCAAGGCATTGGTGCACGGCGACCCCGAAGCCACGGCCGTGGTCATCGCCACCGCCAAGGAATGGTGGGACGGCGTCTTCGCAGGCAAGGACCACCGCGGCTGAAGGAGGTGTGACATGCGCGCAGCCGCCGAGGCGCCGATCCGTGCGGTGCGAGGCACCGCATTCCGCATTCCCACCGAAGGGCCTGAATCGGACGGCACGCTGGCGTGGGACACGACGACGCTGGTGCTGGTGCGGGTGCAGGCCGGCGGCCATGAGGGCATCGGGTACAGCTACGCGGATCGGGCCGCGGCGGTGCTCGTGAACGACACATTGGCGCCGGAACTCGAGGGCCGCGACGGCTTGAAGACTGCGGCCCGCTGGGCGGACATGGTCGCCCGGGTGCGCAATCTGGGTCATCGCGGCATTGCGGCCATGGCCATTTCGGCGGTCGATGCCGCCTTGTGGGACCTGAAGGGCAAGCTGCTGCAGCTGCCGTTGATGCATTTGCTCGGCGGCGCGGCGCGCGATGCGATTCCCGTCTACGGCAGCGGCGGCTTCACCAGTTACGACGTCGCAGAGCTCGAATCCCAGCTCGCCGGCTGGGCGGAGCAGGGCATGACGCGCGTGAAGATGAAGGTCGGCCGCGAGCCGGCGCAGGACGCGGCCCGTGTCGCCGCGGCGCGCCACGCGGTGGGCGATCGCGTCGAGCTCTTCGTGGATGCAAACGGCGCCTACGGCCGCAAGCAGGCGCTGGCCATGGCCAACCGATTCGCGCAGCAGCATGTCGTCTGGTTCGAGGAGCCGGTGCCATCGGACGACGTCGCAGGCCTGCGCCTGCTGCGCGATCGCGGCCCGGCGGGCATGGACATCAGCGCGGGCGAATACGGCTGGGAGCTGCTGCATTTCCGCGGCCTGCTGGAAGCAGGCGCCGTCGACGTCCTGCAGGCCGACGCGACGCGCTGCGGCGGCCTCACCGGTTTCATGCGGGTGGCGGGGTTGGCGCAGGCCTTCGGGGTGCCGCTGTCCAGCCACTGCGCGCCGTCCTTGCATGTCGCGGCCTGCTGCTGCGCCGGCAACGCCGTGCACCTGGAGTGGTTCCATGACCATCAGCGCATCGAGCGCATGGTGTTCGACGGCGCACCGCAGCCGAAGGACGGAATGCTTGCCCCCGACCTCCAGCGGCCCGGGATCGGCCTGGCGTTCCGCGACGCTGATGCCGCGGAGTACGCGCTGTGACACCGAAGGGTGCCGCGCCCCGCGATCTCGATGCGGCGGCGCTGGAGGCCGAGCTTCGCCGCAGCGTGCGCGGCGAGGTGCGCTTCGACGCGGGCAGCCGGGCCCTGTATGCCACCGACGCGTCGAACTACCGGCAGATGCCCATCGGCGTGGTGATCCCGCGCGACACCGACGATGTCGTCGCGGCAGTGGCGGCCTGCCGTTCGCATGGCGCGCCGCTGCTGTCGCGCGGCGGCGGCACCAGCCTGTGCGGCCAATGCTGCAACGTCGCCATCGTGCTCGACTTCTCCAAGTACATGAACCGCGTGCTGGAGATCGATCCGGCGACGCGGACCGCGCGCGTGCAGCCCGGCGTGGTGCTGGACGACCTGCGCGAGCAAGCCGGCCGGCACGGGCTCACCTTCGCGCCGGACCCGGCCACGCACAGCCACAACACGCTGGGCGGCATGATCGGGAACAATTCCTGCGGCCCGCATTCCGTGATGGGCGGCGAGACCGTGCACAACGTGATCGCGCTGGATGTGCTGACCTACGACGGCTTGCGCATGACGCTCGGCGCCACCGACGAGGCCGCCATGCAGCGGCTGCTGCACGCATCGGACCGGCGCGCCGACATCGTGCGCCGCCTGCGCGAACTGGCGGATCGGCATGCCGATGCGATCCGCGCCAAATTCCCGCCGATCCCGCGCCGTGTCTCCGGCTACAACCTGCCGGCCCTGCTGCCGGAAAACGGCTTCGATCTCGCCAAGGCCCTCGTCGGAAGCGAAGGCACCTGCGTGGTCGTCCTCGAGGCGCGGCTGCGCCTGCTGCCCAACCCCACCTGCCGCACGCTGCTGGTCCTCGGCTATCCCTCCGTGTACGAGGCGGGCGACCATGTGCCCGAAGCGATGGAGGCCGGCCCGATCGCGCTGGAAGGCCTGGACGACCGGCTTGTCTCGGACATGAAGCAGGTGCACCTGCATCCCCACGACGTGGAGCTCCTCCCCGAAGGGGAGGGTTGGCTGCTGGTCGAGTTCGGTGCCGACGACAAGAAGGCCGCCGACGAGAAGGCGCAGCAGCTCATGCGCCGGCTGCGTGGCGCCGATGCCCCGCCGTCCATGAAGCTGATCGACGATCCGGAGGTCGAGCGCCACATCTGGCGCGTGCGCGAAGCGGGGCTGGGCGCGACCGCGCACGTCCCTGACCAGCCCATCACCTGGGAGGGCTGGGAAGATTCGTCCGTGCCGCCGGCGCGGCTGGGCGAGTACCTGCGCAAGCTGCGCGCGCTGTTCGACCGGTACGGCTATGGCTGTGATCTCTATGGCCACTTCGGCCAGGGCTGCGTCCACACCCGCATCGACTTCGACCTGGAGACCGCGCCCGGCATCGAGAAGTACCGGCGCTTCATCAACGACGCGGCGCACCTGGTGGTGGCCTGCGGCGGCTCCATCTCCGGCGAGCACGGCGATGGCCAGTCCAAGGCCGAACTGCTGCCCATCATGTTCGGCCCGGAGCTGGTGCAGGCGTTCGCCGACTTCAAGGCGATCTGGGACCCCCAAGGCAAGATGAACCCGGGCAAGGTGGTGCAGGCCTACGGCGCCGACGAGAACCTGCGCCTGGGCACCGCGTACCGGCCCACGCCGGTGGAGACGGTGCTGCACTTTGCCGCCGACAAGGGCGACTTCGCGCGCACCGTGTTGCGCTGCGTGGGCGTCGGCGAGTGCCGCAAGAAAGGCGGGACCATGTGCCCCAGCTACATGGCGACCGGCGAGGAGATGCATTCGACGCGCGGCCGGGCCCACTTGCTGTTCGAGATGCTGAACGGCGAGCGCGAGGACGGCGTGCTGAAGCAAGGCTGGAAAGAGCCCGCCGTCAAAGAGGCGCTGGACCTGTGCCTGTCGTGCAAGGCGTGCAGGCACGAGTGCCCGGTCAAGGTGGACATGGCCAGCTACAAGGCCGAGTTCCTGTCGCACTACTTCGAGCACCGGCGCCGGCCGCTTTCCGCGCACGCCTTCGGCTTCATCGACCGCTGGTCGCGCTGGGCCAGCCATGCGCCGGGCCTGGCCAATTTCTTCACCCAGACGGCGCCCTTCGACGCGATCGGCAAGCGCATCGCCGGCATCGCTCGCGAGCGGCGCATCCCGGCCTTCGCGCGGCAGACCTTTCGGCAAGGCTTCCGCGAGGAGGCCGCGGGCTCGGGCGATCGCGGGGTGCTGCTGTGGCCCGACACCTTCAACAACCACTTCCACCCGGGCGTCGCCCATGCGGCGGTGGAGGTGCTGCGGCATACGGGACAGGTCGTGCGCCTGCCTCCCGCAGGCCTGTGCTGCGGCCGGCCGCTGTATGAATTCGGGTTCCTGGATGCGGCCCGTGCGTACCTGCGGCGCATCGTGGACGCGCTCGGCGACGACCTGCGCGCCGGCACGCCCATCGTCGTGCTCGAGCCGGCATGCCTCTCGGTGTTCAAGGTGGAGCTGCCCATGATGCTGCCGCGAGACGAGCAGGCCCGCCGCCTGAGCATGCAGAGCGTGCTGCTCGCGGACTTCCTGGAGCAGCACGCGCCGGATGCGCCGTTCCGCGCGTTGGCGCAGCCGGCGCTGGTGCATGGGCATTGCCACCACACGTCGGTGCTCGGCTTCGAAGCGGAGCGCAAGCTGCTGGGCAAGCGCCTGGGCCTGGACGTCGAGGTGCCCGACAGCGGCTGCTGCGGCATGGCCGGCTCCTTCGGATTCGAAGCGCACAAGTACCCCGTCTCCATGGCGTGCGGCGAGCGCGTGCTGCTGCCGGCGGTGCGGCAGTCGGCACCGGAGACGCTGGTGGTGGCAGACGGCTACAGCTGCCGCGAACAGATCGTGCAGTCGACGGGCCGCCCGGTGCTGCACCTGGCCGAAGTGCTGCAGCGCGCGATCCCGGACAGGAAAGGAAACTGACATGAAAGCGAAGGTCATCAACGAAGGTCCCGAGCGCACCATTGCGCTCATCCTCGATCGCGGCGACGAGGTGGTTTCCGCGATCACGCGCTTCGCCGAGGCGCACGGGCTCGCCGCCAGCCGCTTCAGCGCGATCGGCGCGTTCGAGCGCGCCACGCTGGGCTACTTCGACTGGGAGCGCAAGGACTATGAGCGCATCGCAGTCGACGAGCAGGTGGAGGTGCTGGCCATGCTCGGCGACGTGGCCCTTGATTCGGGCAAGCCCAGGATCCACGCGCACGTGGTGCTGGGGCGGCGCGACGGCGGCACGCTGGGCGGCCACCTGCTGGAGGCGCGGGTGCGGCCCACGCTGGAGGTCCTGCTGATCGAGTCGCCCGGCTACCTGCAGCGCGAACACGACCCGGCCAGCGGCCTGGCGCTGATCAGGATCGGGCCCGGCACCTGATCGCGCCGCACGGCAGCGCGCTCACTCCCTGCGCCGGGCGAAGGCCCGGGATGCGGCGAACAGCAGCGCGAGCGCACCCGCCGCGAGGGCCCCGCGGTGCGTGTCGAGCCAGAACTGCGCGCTCGACGTGCGCGCCTCGTCGTCGAAGCGTCCGTGCGCGCCGTGATCGCCGGCCACGGGCTTCCACAGGTTGTCGGGCCGCTCGCGCGGCAGCGGCTCGTCGGTCTGCTGCCCGTCGACGGCGGACGCGCCCAGCACGCGATCCAGCAGGCCCGGCACCACACGCGTGCCCAGGATGGCCTGCACGGCGGGCCACCCCACCCACAGCTCGCGCCGGCGATGCGTGGCCGCCCACACCACGGCGCGCGCCGCGATCTCCGGCTGGAAGATCGTGCCCATCGGGCGCGGCCGCCGGGGCAGCGTGGTGCGGCCCCATTCGAACTGCGGGGTGTTGAAGGCCGACAGGTGCACCATGGTCACGCGCACGCGGCTCGCGTCGTGCGCCAGCTCGCAACGCAGCGAGTCGGTGAAGCCGCGCAGGGCTGCCTTTGCGCCGCAGTAGGGCGCCTGCAGCGGAATGGAGCGGTAGGCCAGCGCCGACCCGACCTGCACGATCACGCCGGCGTTGCGCGCCTTCATGCGCTTGAGCGCCGACATGGTGCCCCACACCGCCCCCAGATAGGTGACCTCGGTGGCGCGCCGGAAGTCCTCCGGCGTGATGGCGAGGAGGTCGGAGAAGATCGTTGCCATGGCGTTGTTGACCCACACGTCGATGGCACCCCACTGCGCCTCCACCTGCGCCGCGGCGGCTTCGACCTGGGCCTGGTCGGCGACATCGGTGGGGATCGCCAGCGCCTCCGCGCCCAGGCGCTCGACGTCTTCGCGCGCGCCTTCCAGCCCGTCCTCGCCGCGCGCGAGCAGCGCCACGCACCAGCCCTGCTGCGCAAAGGCCCTGGCAATGGCGCGCCCGATGCCCGCCGAGGCGCCGGTGACGACGGCGACGCGCCGTTCGCGTTCTTGCCGCGGCGCCATCACCGCGCCTCCGCGCCACTGGCCGCCGGCGTCTGCCGCGCGGGCTGCACCGCCGCCGGCGCGTGGGGCCGCGTCGCCTCGTCGACGCCGCTCAGGGCGATCAACAGCAGCCAGGTCGCGAGCGACGTGGCCGCGGCGATGCGCACGATCGTCGGGGCGCGCGCCAGCCGCATGAACAGCCCCACGACGATGGCCGATTTGAGGATGGCGATGCCCAGGCTCGCGAAGGCATTGCCGGGGCCGAGCGGGACGTAGGCGCTGGCCAGGCTCGCCAGCATCAGCGCGAGCAGCGCGACCCAGGCGAACAGCAGCTGGCGGGAATGGCGTTCGAATGCGGTGTCGTTCATGAGTGCCGCTCCACGAGGTAGATCAAGGGATAGAGGAAGATCCACACGACGTCGACAAAGTGCCAGTACAGCGCCATCGCCTCGACGTGCCGCGCGGCGGCCCAGGGCCGGCCGCGGCCGGCGCCCCAGGCGAGCGCGGCCACGCCGGAGATGCCGATCACGAGATGCAGCGCGTGCAGGCCCGTCATGACGAAGTACAGCCAGAAGAACAGTTCGGCGCCGCCGACATCGGCCAGCGCGAACGCGGGGCCCGGGAACAGGTGCTCGTGCCACTCCTTGCGGTACTCGATGCCCTTGATCGCGAGGAACACCATCCCGAGTGCGGCGGTGAGCCACAGCAGCCGCCCCGTCCAGCGACGGTGCGCGAGGTGCTCGGTGCAGGCGAGGCCGAACGCGACCACCGCGCTGCTGGTCAGCAGCACGCCCGTGTTGATCGTGCCGAGCACCACGTCGGTGTGGCGGCTGGCCGCGCCGAAGCCTTGCGGCCAGTGCACGCGGCCGAACAGGTAGGCGACCAGCAGCCCACCGAAGAACAGCAGCTCGGTGCCGAGGAAGATCCACATGCCCAGTTGCCCGAGCTCGGGCGAAGGCGTGGGCCCTGCGACGGCGCGATTCATGGCGCGGCCCTCACGGGGCGCCCGGGGTCGTAGTCGTACACCTGCCCCGGCACCGAGGGCGGACTGTCGAAGTTGTGCGTCGGCGGCGGCGAAGCGGTCTGCCATTCGAGCCCCGTGGCATCGAAGGGGTTGTCGGCGGCGGCACGTCCGGCGCGCAGCGACCAGGCGAAATAGAACAGGGGCAGCAGGTAACCCAGTGCCAGCACCACGGCGCCCGCCGAGGACATCAGGTGCAGCACCTGGAACTCCGCCGGATAGGCGTGGTAGCGCCGCGGCATTCCCTGCACGCCCAGGATGTACTGCGGGAAGAAGGTGAAGTTGAAGCCGAGGAAGATCAGCACCGCGGCGATGCGCGCCCAGATATCGGAGTACATGCGCCCGGTCACCTTGGGCCACCAGAAATGCAGCGCGCCGAAGTACGCCATGACCGAGCCGCCCACCATGATGTAGTGAAAATGCGAGACGACGAAGTAGGTGTCGCTGAGGTGCACGTCGAGCGAGAGCGATGCGAGGAACAGGCCGGTGAGCCCGCCGATGGTGAAGAGCCCGATGAAGCCCAGGGCGTAGAGCATGGGCGCGTCGAACCGGATCGAGCCCTTGTAGAGGGTGGCGGTCCAGTTGAACACCTTGATCGCCGAGGGGATCGCCACCACGAAGCTGAGCAGGGAGAACACCATGCTCGCCGCCAGCGACTGGCCGGCGACGAACATGTGGTGGCCCCACACCAGGAAGCCGATGCTGGCGATGCCCAGGATCGCGTAGGCCATGAAGCGGTAGCCGAAGATTCGCTTGCGGGCGAAGCACGGCACGATCTCGCTCACCACGCCCATGGCCGGCAGGATCATGATGTACACGGCCGGATGCGAGTAGAACCAGAACAGGTGCTGGAACAGGAGCGGGTCGCCGCCGTGCGCGGGATCGAAGACGCCGATCTGGAACAGCCGCTCCGCCGTCACCAGCAAGGCCGTGATCGCCAGCACCGGGGTCGCCAGCACCAGGATCACGCTGGTGGCGTAATGCGCCCACACGAACAGCGGCAGCTTGAACCAGCCCATGCCGGGCGTGCGCAGCATGTGGATGGTGACGATGAAGTTCAGGCCGGTGAGGATGGACGAGAAGCCCGTGACGAACACGCCCACCAGCGTGACTGCCACCCAGCTGTTGGAGAACATGCTGGCGTACGGTGTGTAGAAGGTCCAGCCGGTGTCCACGCCGCCCAGCGCGAGGGCGGCGAGGATGATCAGCCCGCCCGCCATGTACAGGTACCAGCTGAGAAGGTTCAGCCGCGGGAACGCGAGGTCGCGCGCGCCGATCATCAGCGGGATCAGGAAGTTGCCGAGCACCGACGGGATCGAGGGGATCAGGAACAGCCACACCATGATCACGCCGTGCGCGGTGAACAGCTTGTTGTAGGTCTCGTGCGACACCAGGTCGCCCACCGGCGTCGCGAGCTCCAGCCGGATCAGCGTGGCCGCCGCGCCCCCGACGAAGAAGAACGCGGTGATCGAGATGGCGTAGAGGATCGCGATGCGCTTGTGGTCCGTCGTCGTGAGCCACGAGCGCAGGGTCATGCCGTCTTCGAGGTAGCTCATCGCGGCGCTCCCGCCGGCTGCGCCGTGGAGCGCAGGTACGCGATCAGGGCCTGGATGTCTTCCTCGCTCACCTGGCCGGCGAAGGAAGGCATCACGGGCTCGAAACCGGCGACCACGTCCTTCTTCGGCAGCAGGATGGCGTCGCGCACGTAGTTCTCGTCGGCCACCAGGCTGCGGCCGTCCTGCAGGTGCACCGTGCGACCGATCAGGCCCTCCAGCGCGGGCGCATGGACCGTGGAGCCGGCCGCATGGCAGCCGCTGCAGCCCAGCTGGCGAAAGCGCGCGAAACCGTATTGCGCGAGGCTGGGCTGCTCGTTGCCGCTGCCCAGCCAGCGGGCGTACTCGCCGGGGTTCATCACGACGACGCGGCCCAGCATCTGCGAATGCTCGGTGCCGCAGTACTCGGCGCAGAACAGGCGGAACTCGCCGAGCTGGGTGGCCGTGAACCACAGGCCGGTGTAGCGGCCCGGCACCAGGTCCTGCTTCAGGCGGAACGCCGGAACGTAGAAGCTGTGGATCGCGTCCTGCGAGGTCATGAGCAAGTGCACCGGCTGGCCCAGGGGCACGTGCAGTTCGTTGATCTCGCGCTTGCCGTTGCGATGCTGCAGCTTCCACATCCACTGCTTGGCAACCACGTACACGGGCAGCGCATCGGGCGGGACGCGATAGAGCCGCACGAAGCCGTGCGCCCCCCAGGCGAACAGCACGATGAACAAGGCAAGGGGGACCAGGGTCCAGCCCAGCTCCAGCCCGAGATGGCGCTCGACGTTGCCTCGGGCCACGCGGGCGCCCTGGCGGTAGCGAACGGCGAAGAACACCACCGCGATGCAGACCCCGAGCGCCACCACGCCGCACAGGATCAGCATGGCGGTGAACAGCAGATCGGCGTCCTGCGCCACCGTGGAGGCGCTTTCGGCGAGCAGCCGGAAGTTGGCGCTCAAGCGTGCGTCGGTGTCGCCGTTCATCGCGGCCCCTCCGTGGCCGTGCCGCGCCGCCGCCAGCACCAGGCGGCCAGCGCGGCTGCCAGCAGGATGCCCATCGCACGCAGACCGTTCATGATGGCGCCCGAGTGCCGTCCCCACTGCGGATCGAAGTGCGCGCACAGCAGCGCGACCCGGTCGCTCAGACCGCCGATGCGCCCGCCGGCCGCCTCGGCAATCGCCAGGCGCAGCTCGGGCGGATCGAAGTCGATGCCCATGAAATAGCGCGAGACCCGGCCTTGCGGCGTCGCCACCAGCACGGCGGCCGGGTGTGCATAGCGCGGGCGCAGTTCTGCCTTGCTGTCCCCGCTCGCGGGCGCGAGCGGCGAGTAGGCGAAGCCGGCCTGCCGCGCCAGCCGGGCACTGTCGGCGGCGGGCGCGATCAGTGCCTCCAGTTCGAGCGCCGCATCGGCCGGCTGTGCGCCGAGCAGGAAGTCCGCGTACGCCAGGTCGAGCTCGCGCCGCGCCATGGCCGTGGCCGGCGTGTCCTCGGGGTCGATGCTCACGCGCAGGATGCGCAGCGTGCGCCGGGGCACCTTGGCTTCGTGCAGCGCTTGCAGCAGGCCTTGCATCACCAGCCCGCACAGCTGCGGGCAGCGGTAATAGCCCGGCACCAGCAGGACGGCGCGGCCGTCGTTGAAGTAGTCGCCCAGCCGCACGGAGCGCCCGCTGCTGTCGACCAGCGCCGTGTCCATGGACAGGGCGGCGTCCAGCTGCTGCGTGATCGATGCGGGCGGCGGCACGGGTGTCGCCAGCGGCTGCGCCTGCAGGTGGCAGGCGACCGAGAGGGCCGCGGCTGCGACGAGCGCCAGGCGTCGCTTCATGGCCGCTCCTGCGCCGGGCTGGTGGCGGCGGCGCGGGAACGCACCAGGATGTCCATGGCAGTGGCGATCGGGATGCGCGCGATGCCGCGTTCCCGATCGACCCAGCCGCTGGATTCGAGGATCTGCTGCTTCTGCGCGCGGTACTGCGCCAGGTCCGGCTGGGGCGCGCTTTGCAGCGCGGGTGGCGGAACGGCGAGCGGGTCACCCGGGCGTGCGCGGTCGGCGCCCGGCGGCGTGTTCCACAGGCGCAGCAGAAGGAACACGGCACCGACGGCGAGCACCACTCCCAGTGCGATGGCGGCGCCGCTCCACGCGATGCCGCGCGCGTGGACGTCATGCGCCGGCATGCCGCAGCTCCCTGAAAGCCGGACCGCCATCGCCCTTGCGCAGTTGCGCGGGCAAGCCGCCGAACCACAGCAGGCCCATGCCGCCGAAGGTGATCGGCAACAGCCACCAGCCATGCAGGCTGTGCGGCGCCACGGAGGGCAGCACGGTCCACGCGACGTCCAGTGCCGAAGCGGCCGCCAGCAGCGCGGCCACCGGTGCCAGTCGCGCCGGCCGGTCCTTCACCGCGCGAAACAGCAGCGCCAGGAAGGGCACGAACCATTGCAGCAGCACCAGGGCGATCGCGACGTATACCCATCCGGTCTGCAGCCGCGGCACATACCAGGCGATCTCGCGCGGCAGGTTTTCGGCCCAGATGATGAGGAATTGCATGAACGCCAGGTAGGCCCAGGTCATGCTCCACATCAGCAGCAGATTGCCCAGGTCGCGCGACAGCGGGGGACGGCGCTCGGCATGCGCCTCGAGGCGCCGCGGCACGCATGCGGCAACGAGCAGGACGGCCAGCGCCGCGCCGCCCGATGCCTGCACGGCCAGCGCGATCAGCCCGAAGGCGGTGCTGTACCAGCCGGGCAGCAGCGACATCAGCAGGTCCACCGCGGCCAGCGAAGTCACGACGGCATACAGCGCGAGGGAAGCGGCTGCGCGGCCCTTGCGCTCGAGCGAGGCCGGTCGCGTGAGCCACCACCACGCGAGCGCGTACGACGCCACGCGCGCGAGGAAGAAAGGCGTGGACAGCCAGGCGCGTACGAAGGCCGGCCGCGAGAACGGCTCGAGCCAGGCTCCCTGCGGTTCGCCGGCCCAGGGATAAAGCAGCTTCATGCCGGCGAGCACCGGCACCAGCGCCAGCAGCAGCCAGGGCATGCGCCGCCCCAGCAGCACGGCCACCGGCCGCAGCGACTCGCCCCAAGCGCCGCCGGTGAGCCGGTGCATCCAGACGTTGACGAAGCAGCCCAGGGCCAGGCCCAGCGACCACCACCACGCCGCCAGCCAGCTCGCGAGCAGCACGCGTGCATCGACCCACCACCCGGCCAACGACACGACGAGCAGGACCAGGCCTGCGAGGCTGCCGCGGTTCATCGCCCCGGCTCCCTGGCCGCCGGTGGCTCGGGTGGCATCGCGGCAAGCTTCTCTTGCAACGCCGGCGGCAGCGCCGCGATCGGCGCGTGCTGGCTCAGTTGCAAGGCGCGGATGTAGGCGACGATGGCCCAGCGGTCCTCGGGCGTCACGCGGTCGGCGTACGAATACATGATGCCGCGTCCCTGCGTGATGACGTCGAAGAAGTGGCGATCCGGGGCCTCGCGCAGGCGCTGCTCATGGTACGAGGGCGGGCGCGGAAAGCCGCGGCGAACGATGGGCCCGTCGCCATCGCCCACGGGGCTGTGGCAGGGCAGGCAATAGATGCCGTAGCGCTCCTGGCCGCGCCGCAGCAGTGCGCGCGTGAGGGGCGGCGGCGCGCCCGCGGCGCTGGCCGCTTCGCGCTCGGCCACTTCCGCCTGGCCGCGCCTGCCGCTGCTGGTCGCGGCCAGATCGCCGATGGCATTGGCCACGCTGCCCGGCGGTGGCGGGCGCGTCGCTCGGCCGTCGGGAAAGAGCGCACTGCGCTCGCCGGGGTCGTAGCGCGGCTGCTCGTACATCCCGCGCATCACGCGCTCGCAGCCGGACACGCCGCACAGCAGCAAGGCAGCGAGTGCGGCCGTGCGCAGCCTCACAGCGGGACCTCCATGCGGCGGATCGGTTTCATGCTGTCCAGGAGCGCCGCTGCCTGCTCCGCGTCGAAGGCCGGATCGTCGCTGCGCAGGCACAGGAAGAAGCGGTTGCGCGTCGCCAGGTCGAAGTCGCGCGCGCCGAACACCGGGTGCCGCAGCCGAGGCAGGCCGCTGCCGACCAGCATGGCCGCCACGGCGGCCAGCGCGCCGCCCAGAACGGCCAGTTCGAAGGTCACCGGCACGAACATCGGCCAGCTGTTCAGGGGCCGCCCGCCGATGTTGAGCGGGTAGTCGACCACGGCCGAGTACCACTGCATGAAGAAGCCGCCCGCGCCGCCCAGGACCGCGCCCAGGAAGGTGATGAACGGAACACGGCTGCGCTCGAAGCCGAGGGCCTCGGCCAGGCCTTCGACGGGGAATGGCGAATACGCCTCGGCATGCTGGTAGCCGATCGCCCGCACCCGCAGCGCCGCGGCCAACAGTTCGTCGGCGGTCGCGAATTCGGCCATCAGGCCCCAGACGGCCGTCATGCGGGCTCCTTCGCGCTCTCGCGCACCAGCAGGCGCATCTCCGAAATCGAGATCGCCGGCAGCAGCCGGATGAAGACCAGGAACAGCCATGCGAAGGTGCTGATCGAGCCGAGCAGGAAGATCCAGTCCCACAGCGTCGGAACGAAAAGGCCCCAGGACGAAGGCAGGAAGTCGTGGTGCAGGCTTTGCACGACGATCATCACCCGCTCCATCCACATGCCCAGGTTGATGACGAGGCTGAGGCCGAACAGCAGCAGCGCGTTGCGCCTGGCCCGGCGCCACCACAGGATTTGCGGCACCACCACGTTGCAGAACATCATCGACCAGTACACCGGCGCGTAAGAACCGGTCCACCGGTCGAGCGTCATGGCGATCTCGAACTCGTCGCCGCTGTAGAAGGCCATGAAGGTCTCGCACGCGTAGCCGTAGGCCACCAGCGCACCGGTGGCCAGCAGCACCTTGGCCGCGTGGTCCAGGTGAACGCTGGTGATGAAATCGTGCAGGCCGAAGGCGCGGCGCAGCGGGATCGCCAGCGTGAGCACCATCGCGAAGCCGGAGAACAGCGCGCCTGCGACGAAGTAGGGCGGGAAGATGGTCGAGTGATAGCCCGGCGTGTTGCCGATCGCGAAGTCCAGCGATACCACCGAGTGCACCGACACCACGAGCGGCGTCGCCAGTCCCGCGAGCAGCAGGTAAGCCGATTCGTGCCTCGCCCAGTGCCGTGCCTCGCCGCGCCAGCCCAGCGCCAGCAGGCCGAACGCGAGCTGCTTGAAGCGGCTGTGCGCGCGGTCGCGCAGCGTGGCCAGGTCCGGGATCAGCCCCATGTACCAGAACAGGAACGAGACGATCAGGTAGGTCGCGATCGCGAAGAAGTCCCACACCAGCGGGCTGCGCCATTGCGGCCAGAGGTTCATGCGGTCGGGGTAGGGCGCGATCCAGTAGAAGAACCAGGGCCTGCCCAGGTGGAGGATGGGGAACAGGCCGGCCATCGCCGCGGCGAAGAGCGTCATCGCCTCGGCAAAGCGGTTGATGGATGTGCGCCAGCGCTGGCGCAGCAGGAGCAGCACGGCAGAGATGAAAGTGCCCGCATGGCCGATGCCGATCCACCAGACGCAGTTGGCGATGGCGAAGCCCCAGGCCACCGGGATGTTGATGCCCCAGAGGCCGACGCCGGTGGTGAAAAGGTAGGCCATCGCCCCCACGAAAACCACCGTGCCGGCCAGGGTGCCGAAGAACGCGAGCAGCCACGGCCAGCGCACCGGGCGCGTGAGCACCAGGTCGGCGATCTTGTCGCTGATGCTGGCGTAGCCCCACCCGGCATGCAGCACGCCGATGTCGCGCGAAACGGGAGGCGTGCTCATCGCGTGCTCGCGGACTCACCGCCGCTTCGCGATCGCTGTCGGGGCATTCCTGTCGGGGGCGTCCAGGGGCATGGTGATCTCCTTGTCAACGCGAAGAGGGCTTGTCGGAAGCCGCGACGCGCGCCAGGTAGGTGGTCCGCGGCTGCGTGTCCAGCTCGCCGAGCAGGGCGTAGTGGCGTGGCGATTGCTTGACGCGGGCGACCGCACTGGCCGGATCGTTCAGGTCGCCGAAGTGGATGGCGCCGGTGGGGCAGACCGCCTGGCAGGCCGTCACCACGTCGCCGTCGGCCAGCGGCACACCCGTGCTCTGCGCGTGCTGCCGCGCCCGCGCCACGCGCTGCAGGCAGTAGCTGCATTTCTCCATGACCCCGCGCTCGCGCACGGTGACGCTGGGATTGCGCTGGCCCTTCAGCGACTCGGTCTCCCGGTCGCTGTACTGCAGGAAGTTGAAGCGGCGCACCTTGTACGGGCAGTTGTTGGAGCAAAAGCGCGTGCCGATGCAGCGGTTGTAGACCTGCACGTTCAGTCCCTCGGCGTCGTGCATCGTCGCGCCGACGGGGCACACCAGCTCGCAGGGCGCCTTCTCGCAGTGCATGCACGGCACCGGCTGGAAGATGCTGCCGTCCACCTCGGGCATTTCGTAGCGGTCGACCCGAATCCAATGCATTTCGCGCCCGTGGGCCACCTCGGCCTTGCCCACGACCGGGATGTTGTTCTCCGCCTGGCAGGCGATCGTGCACGCGTTGCAGCCGATGCAGGCGTCCAGGTCGATGGCCATGCCCCAGGCGTGTCCGGGGGACGGGAACCGCGGGTACAGCGATGGAGGTTCCAGCCCCGCTTCCGGGATGCGGGCGCCGGGTGCGAGCACGCGCGCGAGCGCCCGTCCATGCTGCGCCATCGCATGCTGGGTCACGGCGAAGTCGTGCTTGCGGCCGAGCGGCCGGAGTTGCACGGGAGCCGTCACCCCATCCAGGGGCTGGAGGCGGAATGCGTCGAAGCCCACGCCGCTTCCCACGCGCCCCGCTTCGCGCCGCCCATACCCCAGCGGCAGCGTCACCGCGCCCTCGGCATGGGCAGCCAGCACCCAGACCGGCGCATCCACCTGCTGCTGCGCCAGCGTGGCGCGCACGACGTCGCCGGTCGTGAGGCCAAGGCGCCTTGCGGTCTCGGGTCCGAGCAGCAGGGCGTTGTCCCAGGTCAGCTTGGTGAAGGGACGCGGCAACTCCTGCAGCCAGCCGTTGTTGGCGAAGCGGCCGTCGTGCACCGACGGATCGGGCGCGAACACCGCCGCGAGCGCCCCGGGGGTCGCCGCCGGCACCAGCGCCGCGGCCGGCGGGTGCGCGGCGCCCATCGACAGGGCCTGCGGCGCGCTGCCGGCGATCACGCCGCGTTGCAAGGCGGAGCGCCAGAACTCGGCGAAGTCCGCGCCGCCCTGCTCCCGCCATTGCCGCTGCACCCATGCATGGCCATCGCGCACATCTTCGGCCGCGAGCAGCGCGACCAGCTCGTGCAATGAACGGCTGTCGTACAGGGGCGCGATCGCCGGCTGGATCAAGGTGGCACTGCCGTCGTGCGCCAACGCGTCGCTCCACTGCTCGTAGACGTGCGACAGCGGCAGATGCCAGGCGCAGGTGCGAGCGGTCTCGTCGCGGTACAAGCCGCTGTGGACACTGAAGCGCACCTTGGCCAGCGCCTTCGCGAAGTCGAGGATGCCGGGAGATTCGTGGACGGGGTTCGCGTCCAGGATGAACAGGGTGTCGACCGAACCGGCATTCATCGCATCGACCAGTTCGGGCAGCGTGCCGGCCTCGGGCGCGAACGCGAGCGGTGCGATCAGCGCCAGCGTGCGGCCGGGGGCGCCGAGCTGCTGGTGCAGCGCGTGCACCAGCGCATGGCTTTGCGAGGAGAGACAGGCACCGGGGACGATGAGGCTGGCCGGCCCGTTCGCCTTCAACGCGCGCACCAGCTCCGCTTCGAACCGGGCGACCACGCCATCGCCTGCTGCGGGCGCCGCGCCGCCGCTGACCGCACCGGCAACCCGCCACAGCAGGGCGTCGATCTCGGCGGGCGGCAACGCGATCCTGCGATCGGCGCGCGCGCCGAACAAGCCGGGCGTTGCTTCGACGGCGAACAGGCGCGCCGGCGCAGCGTTCGGCGGCGTGGCGGCGCGTCGGCGCGCCCAGTCCGCGGCATGGCGCACCGCGCCGGGTCCGTCGCTGAAGGGATCACTGCCCAGCGCGAGCACGCATGCCGCCGCGTCCAGGTGCAGGATCGGCTCCACCGTGCGGCCGAATGCGGCGATCGCGCCCGCTTGTGCGGCGGTGTCGCGCACCGGGGCGTGCTGATGCCAGCGCGCCGCGGGGAAGCGCTGCAGCAGTGCCGCGAGCTGCGTCCGCAGCGTCGGTGACGTCACCGGCCCGGTGAGGATGCGCAGCCCTTCGCCGCGCCGCGCCTGCAGCTGCGGCGCGCGCTCGCGCCAGGCGTTTTCGAAGGCAGCCCAACTGGAGATGGCGCCGTGTCCGGACGCGCCGGCCGTGGAGGCCTCGCCCAGCCGCTGCATCACGGCGGCGGATCGGTCCGGGTCCCACAGCTGCAGCACCGAGGCCTGCGCGAACACATCGGTGGCGCCCAGGCTGGAGGGATGCAGCGGATTGCCCTCGATCTTGATCGGCCGGCCATCGTCGGTGCCGACCCGCACGCCGAGTGCGTAGCCGTCGCGCACGAAGGCGCTGGCGTAGTAGACGGGCAAGCCGCCGCCACGGGCTTCGGGCATGTCGACCCAGGGGTAGATGCGCTCGCGCGGCTGGCGCGTGCAGGCGCCGTTGGCCAGCGCCAGCGAGGCCGCCATCAGGCCGAGCGCGCTTCTGCGGTTGATCTCGCCGGGCGCGGTGCGATGAAAGGTGAGCGGCTCGCCGTGGTCGTGCTTCATCTCGTGCTCACCGGTGGCAGGTTGAACAATCGGTCATGCGCCGCCGGCTCTCCAGTTGCATCAGCCGCGCCAGGGCGGCGGCATCCTCCGTGCTCACGCTGTTGGCGCGCATCTCGAACACCTGCTCGCGCGGGCGCAAGTGCGGGGCCGGGTTGCGGTGGCACGCCACGCACCATTGCATCTGCAGCGGTTGCGCGCGCCAGGTCAGCGGCATCTGGTCCACCTGTCCGTGGCATTCGATGCAGGCCACGCCCTTGGCGACGTGCACGCTGTGCGCGAAGTAGACGAAGTCGGGCAGGGTGTGCACGCGGCGCCAGGCGATCGGTTGTCCGGTCCGCGCGCTTTCGCGCAGCGGTTCAAGTACCTTCGCGTCCGTGTAGAGCTGGGAGTGGCAGGTGAGGCAGATGCGGGTCGACGGCAGCCCGGCATCGCGGCTGGTCTCCACGGTGGTGTGGCAGTAGCGGCAATCCAGGCCGTCGTCCCCCACGTGGTGCTTGTGGCTGAACGGGATCGGCTGCGCGACCGGCGAGCCCAGCGCCTGGTAGGAACTCTCGCGCCAGACGGCGAAGCCCACCAGCGCGGGAAAGACGAGGAACAGGCCCGCGATCACCAGCTTCACGGCCAGCTCCATCCGGCGGCTGAAGGTCTGTTCGTGCGTCTGCGGAGACGGACTCATGCGCTACCGGCAATGCGCCGCCTCCGCCCGCGTGTCAGCCGTATTCACTGCTTCGAGGTAGATCCTTCGGATCTTCGGAAACCGGCCGCGCACCCGCTCCTCGATCCTCGCGATCGCCGCGGCCACTTCGCCTGCGGGTGTCGCCGGATCGAAGGAGGCGGCCAGGGTCACGAGCACGTCTTCTGCGCCGACGTACATCGACAGCAGGGGCCCGACTTCGCGCACTGCGGGCTCTTCGCGCACCATCGCGCGGATCGCCTGCGCGGTTTCCGGCGCCACGCCCTCGCCCACCAGCAACCCGCGCGATTCGCGGATCAACAGCACCGCGACACCTGCCAGCAGGAGCCCGATCACCGCCGAGGCGGCGCCGTCGAGCACCGGCATCTTCAGCCGGTGGCTGAGGAACACGCCGGCCGCCGCGACCATCAGCCCGGCGATCGCGGCGGAGTCCTCGGCCAGCACCGTGTAGCTGGAAGGGTCCTTGCTGCGGCGCAGGGCCTGCCACAACGGCGTCTCGCCGCGCTGCTTGCCGAACTGCCGCCAGGCAATGAAAAAGCTGGTGCCCTCGAACACCATCGCAGCGGCCAGGACGATGTAGTTCCACATCGGCTCCGCCAGCGGCTGCGGATTGCGCATGTGGAGGATGCCTTCGTAGAACGACACGCCGCCGCCGACGCCGAAGATCAGCACGGCCACGATCAGGCTCCAGAAATACAGCTCCTTGCCGTGGCCGTAAGGATGCTCCGCCGTGGCGGGACGTTCGCTGCGCTTCAGGCCCACCAGCAGCAGCGCGCCGTTGCCGGTATCGACGACGGAATGGATTCCCTCGGACAGCATCGCCGAACTGCCGGTGATACCCGCCACGATGAACTTGGTCGCGGCGATGGAGGCGTTGGCGACGATCGCGCCATACACGGCGATCTTCGGCTCGGCCATCGCGCTATCCGCCCGCCTGCAGCGCAAGCGGCGTGGCGCGTTCGAGCGGCCGGTCCGCTGCCCGGCACGGCCACTCGCCCCAACCGTTTGCCGCGATGTGGGGCCGGGTGCGCGCTTGGTCGCCGGGGTCCGCGGACCGGAGGTTCGCCAAAGCGAGGGCGAGCGCGAGTTGCGAGTCGAAGGGCCATGGGGGATGCACGGCACACCTCTCAAGAATTCGTGTTTTGCACAAATGCTAAGCCGCGGTCTGCGTCCCGTGTGCTCATCCTCGTGTTGTTACATGGATTTGCACAAATGCCAAGGGCCCAGGGCCATGGCATCCATGGCTGAGCTGACGAGGCTGACCGCAGGCAGCGCGCCGCTTCGAAAGGCTCAATCGGCGCTGAGCGCCCGCGGCCCGAGCGCGCCTCGCGCATGGCGAAGGTCCGGTGCGAAGCGCCAGGCCAGGAGCAGCAGGGCGAGCAGCGCCGGGATCCAGCGCAGGTCCGCATCCGCCCTCCGGCTCAGCGCGAAGCGGCGGTCCAGCATCGCGGTCTTCAGTGCCTCCGGCGTGGCCAGCCGCAGGTAGTTCACGCCGACGAGCTTGGCCAGCGTTTGCAGATGATCCTCGCGCAGCTCCGACAGGTGCTCGTGGTTTTGCGTGCCGCCGATGGCGGAGCCCTGCACCACGTCCTCCGGCTTCCAATAGCCCGCGCTCTCGCCGCTGCTGTCGGTCTTCGGAATCGGCACCGGCACATCGCCGCCGACGCCGATGACCCAGCCCTTCACCTCGCCGGGCGTGATGTCCATCATCGGCGGCGAATCGTTTTCACGAAGCGGCGGCGCCTCCTGCCCGTCGCTGATGAAGACGAAGGCGGTATGCCCGCCGATGCTCCTGGCGCCGCGAACGGCCCACGTCACGCCCTTGCCGATGTTGCTGGCATTGGCCCAGCGCATGCGGGCATCGATGCGTTCGAGCGAGGCGAGCAGTTCTTCGTAGTGGCTGCAGACCTCGATGGGCGTGAGGATCACCAGCGAGCGATAGTCCGCGAAGACGCTCCAGCCCACCCTGGAACCGCAGGGCAGGGCGGCCAGCACCTCGCGCATCGCGGCGCGCGCCAGGGTGAGCCGGCTGACCGCCGCATGGTCGAGCTCCACGTCCTCCACATTCATGCTCTGCGTGATGTCGAAGCTGACCTGCCATTCGAACACCGGCCGCTGCAACTGCACGCGCGGCGGCCAGGCCGCCAGCGCGAGCAGCAGCAGGGCCGCCAGCAGCGGCCAGCTTCCGCGGTTGCCGATGCGCCGCCAGACGGCGTTCACGGCAAGTCTCCGGCGACGAAGCCCGGCACACGCACCTTGCGCTGCTCGACCGACTGCTGCTGCTCGGCGCTGAAGACCTCCTGCTCTTCCGGCGCCAGGCGCAGGGCGCGTTCGAGGTTGTAGCGCGCGTCCCAGTCCTGCGGCGCGGCGCGCAGCAGCTCGCGCAAGCGCTGCTTGCCCAGTTCGAAGAACGGACCGGCGCCGCTCTCCTGCGCCAGGCCTTGCCGCAGGTACATGTTGGCCAGGTTGAACAGCGCCTGCTGCGCGATGGGGTCGCGTTCGCCTTTCTGGACCAGGCCGGCATAGCCCTTGAGCGCGGCCTCGTGGTTGCCGGCCTTCGACAGCGCGAGGGCCTGCGCCAGCTGCAGCTCGCGTGCGGAGCGCAGGGGCAGGGCCGCGGCATCGGCGCCCACGGGCGTGGCGGCGATGCGGGCGATCTCGGCGTTGAGCCTCGCCGTCTGTTGCAGGCGCAAGCCCCGCTCCAGTGCCGTGCCCGCGCAGCACAGGCTCAGCAGGCCGAACAGCAGGTGGACGGTGCGGCGCTTCATGGGCTCGTGCGCCAGCTTTGGAGCTGCAGCGCCCGGCACGCCAGCAGGCCGGCGCAGCACAGCAGGGCCGCCAGGTAGAAGGCGCCGCCGTAGTCGCGCCGCGGCACGCGCTCGTGGAGGATCAGCGGGAAGTTCTGCTGGCGGTCGATCTCGGCCATGGCGGCGGCCATCGCGTTGGAGTCGTCCACCTGGTACAGCCGGTAGGGCGTGTCGAGCGTCTTGAAGAAGCGATGCAACGCCAGTTCCTCGCCCAGGCCGTAGGCGCTTGGCGTGTCGGTGTTGAGGTTGGGCGAGTTGGGGCCGCTGCGCACGTAGATCCAGTAGAGCCCGATCTTCTCGCGCGCCAGTCCCGCCTGGATGCGCCGGCGCGTGGCTTCGTCGAGCTGGGCGCCGCCGTCCGAGACGATCAGGATCACGCGGCTTCCCGAGTAGCTGCGGTTCTCGAATTCCTCGATGGCGGCCAGCAGCGCCGGCCCCATGCGGGTTTCGGGCAGGCCGCGGCCGATCGCGCTGGCGGCGAGCGCGGCCTGCACCGTGTCCGTCTTTTGCGTGAAGGGCACCACGGCGATCGGCACGGTGCTGAAGGTCATGAAGGCGAAGCGGTTGTCGGGCCGCTTCGCGACGAAGTCGCTCAACAGGTCGCGCACGACCTTGGCCTTGGGCTCCTGCGACATGCGGCCTGCCATCTTCAGGCCGTTGGTGTGCACCGTGGCATCCATGCTGCTGCTGCGGTCCATCAGGATCAGCACCTCGGCGCCCCGACCGGTGCGCTGCACCTGGGCGCCGGTCTGCCCGGGACCGGCGAGGCCGAGCACGGCCAGCGCCATGGCACCGACCGCGAAGGCGCGCCAGAGAAAACCCACCGCGCGCCCGACACGGTCGGCGGGCAGCCAGGCCAGGGACGGGAAGGCGAGCGTATCGCTGCGCCGGCGCAGCAGCGGCAGCATCGCGATCGGCAGCAGCAGCAGCATCCAGGGCTGGGCGAAGTCGAAGCGCATCAATGCCTCTGCGCTTTCTCCGCGTCGCGCAGGGCCCGGCACAGCGACTTGAGCGGGTAGGGCGAGCCTGCCTCCGACCGGCCGCCGTCGCCCGCGAAGAAGCGCCGGGTGGATTCGCGGTAGAAGTCTTCGAGGCGCGACTGGAGCGGCCGCAGGTAGGGGGCCTCTGCCATGAGCCGGGGCAGGCTGGCGCCATGGACCACATGCCCGGCACGCGTGTTCAATGCGCGGTGCACGACCCGCCAGGCCTGCGCACTCTCGGAGTCGTCGATGCGCTTGAGCTCGCGCCAGGCCTGCGCGAATGGAAGGCGCCGCGCTTCCAGCGCGTTGCGCCAGGCCCACCAGCCGAGCCAGGTCAGCAGCACGGTCAGCAGGGCGGCGAGCGACAGCCCGAGTTGCCGCTCGATGGCATCGGTCGGAAGCGCCGCGACAGGCCGGTCCGGTCGCAGCGGCAGCAGATCGCCCTGGCCGAAGACCTCGGGCGGCGTGAGTGCCGCGATGCTGACCGGCCAGGCGGGCAGGGCGAGCGTCGGACCCGAGGCGGTGGAGATGCTCAGGGCCGGCAGTGCGATGGCGCTGAGCGTGCGCGGCGCGTTGATGATCTGGTACTCGATGACCAGCCAGCGCCGCCCCCGCGCATCCGATTCGATGCGCGGCGGCCTGCGCTCCAGCCAGAGGTCGACCCGTCCTGCGGCGGGGAGCGTGCCGGGCTGGAGCGGCCGGCCCGCGGCTTCGAGCAGCACGCGCTGGCCCAGGACGTCGCCCAGGACGTGGCCGAAGCTGCGCGGCTGCTCCACCGTGGCAGCCACGGTGGCGGTGGCCGCAGCCGGCGCGGGCGCGTCGGCGGCCGGCGCGAGATCCGCGACCGCGCCGAAGGCCAGCGCCAGCGTCACCGCCCGAAGCGCCTTCATGCCGCCGTCTCCATGAAATACCGCGTGAGGGCCTCGGCGTCGAAGCGGCCGTGCAAATGAAAGGGCGGCATGCCGTGGGCTTCGAATAAGGCCTTGAGCTCGGCGCGCCGTGCCGCGACGGCCGCGCGCCATCGCGTGCGCAGCGATTCGCGCATCCACAGGCTGCGCCGGACGCCCGTCTCGGCATCGCTGAGCGCCAGCAGCGCGCGGGCCGGCGGCGGCTCGGTTTCGGCCGGGTCCCAGACCACCATCGGGACGACGCAGGCCGGCGCGAGTTGCGCCAGCAGCTCGCCGAGCGCGTCGATCGGCCAGTGGAAATCGGAGGCGAGAAAGACCAGGCCGCCGCGGCCGACCAGGTTCTCGGTGGCGCGGCGCAGGCCGGCGAGCGCGCTGCCGGGCGACATCGCGGCCGGCGCGGCCCGGCAGTCTCGCAGCAGGCGCGCCATCAGCGCGCCGTTGCCGCGGCTGTGGCGCGCAGGCACGAACAGGTCCTGGCGCTCGCGCTGGTCGAAGGCCAGCAGGCCGACCGCATCGCCGGTGCGGAAGGCGCTGTAGCCCAATGCCTCGGCCAGATCGGCCACCACGTCGAGCTTGCGCCGGCCTTCGCCGAAATGCATCGACGCCGACACATCCACCACCAGGTGAACGGGAATGGCCACCCGCAGCCGATGCACGCGCACCAGCCAGTCGCCGCGGGCATCGCGGACGCTGGCGCGCAGGTCGAGGCGCCGCGGGTCCGGATGGTCGAACAGCCGCCGATGCGCGGCGAACTCCTGCCCGCTGCCCTGGCTCAGGCCACGCTGCGCACCCGGGCGCCAGCCGCCGAAGCGGCGCGGCAGCTGGTAGTGGAATTCGTCGATGCGCTCCATCGCCGGCTCGACGGTTCAGGGGACGGCGATCTTGTCCATGATCTGCGCCGCCAACGCCTCCGACAGCTCGGCCCGGCGCAGCTCGTAGACCGGCGTGAAGAAGATGCGGTGCCCGAGCACCGGCGTCAGCACCGCGGCCAGGTCGGCCGGCTCCAGGTGCGTGCGCCCTTCGAGCCAGGCCACGGTGCGCGCCGCGCGCAGCAGCGCGCTCATGCCGCGCGGACTGGCGCCGGCGAGGATCAGCCGCTCCATGTCCACGCCCTCGAGCCGGATGCCGAACTTCTGCGGCGTCTCCGTGGCTTCCCACAGCTCGAGCACGTAGCGCTCGATGGTCTGGCTGGCGCGCACCGTGCGCTGCACCTGCGCGCCGATGGCGTTGAGCCGGTCCCAGGGCAGGATGCCCGATGCCACCCTGTCGATCAGGCCTTCGGTGTCGTGGAACGCGGTGTCGAACACCAGCGACCGGCGGATGCCGGGGTCGGCCGGCTTGGGCATGTTCAGCTCGAACATGAAGCGGTCGCGCGCTGCCGACGCCAGCTCGAAGGTCTCCTCCCGCTCGACCTTGTTGCGATCGGCGAACACCGTCATGTGCGGAAAGCTGTATTCGCGGTCGAAGGCGGAGACGGTGCGCTCGGCCATGGCGCGCAGCAGCAGCGACTGCACCTGCGGCCGGGCCCGGTTGATCTCGTTGAAGAAAAAGGTGACCAGGCGTTCGCCGTGGCGCAGCAGCGGCCCCGGATCGATGCGCGGTCGCCCCTGGGCATCGACGTAGGTGTGATAGACCAGGTCGCCCGGCATCAGGTCGACGGTGCCCTCGACGCGCTCGAAATCGCCGCCGATGGCGCGCGAGAAGGCGCGCAGCACGGTGGTCTTGCCGACGCCGACGTCGCCTTCGAGCAGCACGTGGCCACGCGCGAACAGCGCGACGTTGATGAGCCGGATGGTCTGCGTCTGCCCGATCACGGCCTTCGCGACTTCGGTCTCGACGCGAAGCGCGAGCTGGCGCCAGTCTTCGAGTTGTTCCTGCGAGCTCATGGTCCCGGTCCCGGGCTTGCTATTTCGACTCGATCAGCTTCTTCAGGTTGTCCAGCCCGCTGCGGTACACGCCGGTGATGGCCTTCAGCGCGGCTTCGTCGTTCTGCTCCGGCGGCGGGTTGTTGTTCGGGTAGCCGCGGTAGAAGGCGCCGCGCCACTCGACCACGGACTTGCCGCCGTCGGCGACGACGGAGAGGGTGGAGGTGTAGTTCGTCACCGGCAGCGCGCCGCCGTCCTTGGCGCGGTAGCTGTACTTCTTCTGCGCGCCGTCGTAGTTTTCGAGCGCCTCGATCATCGTGCCGCCGCCCTTGAGCTTGAGGGTTCGCACCGAGCCTTCGGTGTTGCCCTTGTCGGCGGGACTTTCGGCCACGGCGGGATGCCAGTCCTTCAGCGCATCGAAGTTCTTGACCACGGCCCAGACGGTCTCGGCGGGCGCCTCGATGACGACTTTTTCCGTCACCTTCTGGCGTGTCGGGCCGTGGGCCAGGGCGGGCGCCGATGCGGCGAGAAGCAGGGACGCGGCGAGGATCGTGAGGGCCCTTCGGCTGGGAGCATGGGTCATGGAGGTTCTGAAATGGATTGACGGGGGAATGGGGGAAGGGAAAAGGGGCGGCTGCGGCGGTGCTCAGTGATCGATCGGCGCGCCGATGAAGGCGCCGAAGCCGCGGCTGTTCTTGCCGGTGGCAATGGTCTGGCGCTTGCGTCCGCTCTCGGCATCCAGCACCTGCACGTTGTCGTCCATCCAGTTCACGACGTAGACGCGGTCGCCGTGCGCGGCGACGCCCTCGGGATAGGCGAAGCCGGGAAGGGTGCGCAGCACCCGCAGCGACTCGGCGTCGACCACGCTCACGCTCTCGTCGTGCTGGTTGGTCACGTACAGCAGCGCGCCGCCCAGCGCCAGCGCCGCGCCATACGGCGCCTTGCCGACCTTCACGGTGGCGATGACCGCCGGCCGGCGCGTGTCGCGCATGTCGATCACGGAGACGTCGTTGCTTTGCACGTTGAGTGCATACAGCCGCGTGCGCGCTGCGTCGTAGAGCAGCGCGAAGGGATGGCTGCCGACGCGCACGCGCGCGAGCACCCGCTGCTTCGCGGTGTCGACGATCGCCACGCTGTCGTCGTCGCGCTCGGCCACGAACACGGTGGTCCCGTCGTCGTGCACGGCCACTCCGGCGGGCGCCCGGCCCACGGGGATCGACGCCAGCGGCGCGGCGGCGCCGGTGCCGCGCGCGTCGAACACCAGCAGTTGACCGGCGTACCAGTCGGCGACGTACAGGTGGCGGCCGTCGCTCGAGACGTCCAGGCCTACAGGCCCCTCTCCCGCCGGCAGGGTGTCGACCACCTTCTGCTGCCGCATGTCGATGACCGAGATGGTCCTGCTGTCGGGGTTGGATACGAAGACGCGGCCCGCCTGGCTGGAAGCCACCACGCCCGCCGGGGAGCGGCCGACCGGAACGGTGGCCACGACCTGCTGCGACGCCAGGTCGATCACCGACACGTCATGGCTGCCCTGGTTGGTGATGTAGGCGAAGGGCGCGGCCCAGGCCGGGGCGCAGAGCATCAGGGCGGCGAGGCATCCGCTGCGCAGGGGTGTCGAGGGGCCCCACATGGCGCTGCGCATGGGCGCCGTTCAGCGCGCGTCGGCCGGGCCGATGAAGCAGCCCTTGTTCACCTTGGCCTGCAGCGCGCGGTAGCGCTTGATCTCGGCCTGCAGCTTTTCCGAATCGCGGATGTAGCCGCCGCGCTCGCCGCCGATGGTGGTCGCCTTGCTGGCGGTGCTCATCTCCACGTAGTCCTCGTACTTGATCTCCTTGGCGAGCGCGTCGAGCGCGCAGGAGCACTTGTTGATCATCTCGAAGGTGCTCGCGCCGGGATGCGCAGCCATGCACTCCTGCACGTAGAGCACGCGGTCCACGGTGGGGAAGTCGTTCACGGGCGCGGCAGCGTGGCGGGCAGCACCGTGTGCGGCCATCGGCAGGGCGAGCAGGCAGAGAAGGCGAAGGGTTCTTGTCATGAAGTTAGCGTGGCGGCGCCTTGGCGCCGTCGATGAGGAGCTCCTCGACCATCACGGGCTTGGCGGCCAGGCCTTCGCCGGGGATCTGCGTCCGGATGCCGTAGACGCCCCCCGGCACGGCGGCCGAGAGGAGGAAGCTGTAGTTCTTCTTCGCGAAGCGCTCGTAGCGCGGTCGGTTCGGGTCGTCCAGGAAGGGGCTGAAGACGATCTCCTTGCCCTTCACCGCGTGCCCCTGGTAGCTCAGCGTCACGTCGCGGACCTCGGCGTTCTGGTAGATCGCCATGCGCAAGCGCTTGCGGAAATGGTTCTCGGCGCCCCCGGTGAGGCGCTTCATCTCGCGCACGTCGTGCTCGAGGAAATAGAGGATCACGGGGTTGCCTTCGGCTGACGCCACGTCGGGCGCGGGCTGCTTGCGCGCTCCGCTCAGGAACGAGCCCTTGGCATCGCAGCAGCCGCCGTCGGCCTTGGCGCTCAGGGCCACGGTGACGTTGTCGGTGAAGGCCTCTTCCAGGCTGCCTGTCTTGCCGAAGGTGTAGCGCAGCAGGGTGGGCGGCTGCAGGTTCTGCAGCTGCTGCGTCATGAACAGCAGGCGCTCCGCGGTCGAGTAGTCCTGCTTGTCGGCCTCGGCGTAGGAGACCGGGGCCGTGGCCAGCAGGGCGCAGAGAGAAGCAGTGAGGGCGAAGCGCATGAAAACACCCGCTCAGTTGGTCGGCGCCCCGAACGATGCATCCACCACCGGGACCCCGTACTCCTTGAGGATCGCCTGGATCTCGGCCGCCTTGGATTCGATCAGCCCCTCGACCTGCTGCTTCCATTCGCGTTCGCCGTAGCGCACGCCCATGGCCATCTGGTAGTCGAGGCGAATTCCCTTTTCGGACTTCAGCGGCACCACGGTCAGGCTCGGGGTCTTGACCCGCCGGGCAAAGTAGCCGGCGATGGGGCCCCAGACGACGACGGCGTCGAGCTTGCCCTCGGCCAGGTCGTGCTCGACGATCTCGCCCGGATACTGCGCCGGATCGGCGCTCATGATCTTGTAAGGCACGCCTTGTTCGAGCAGGCCATGCCGATTGAGCCACTGCGAGGCCGGCGAGCGGTCGTAGATGCCGATGCGCAGCGACTTCAGCTTGGCCGGGTCGAGCTTGAGGAAATCCTCGCCCGAGGCGACCTGGTCCATGCCCTTGCCCTTGGGGAAGACGAGGGCATAGGTCGAGCGGTAGTAGGGCTTCGTGACCGAGACCTCGTCGAGCCCGACGGGCACGCCCATCACGATGTCGCAGGGATAGTCCTGCCCCGGCAGCTTGAAGCGCAGCGTGTTGCGGAAGAAGGCCAGCCGCTGCGGAAACGAGTAGTAGGTGACCGGCAGGCCCAGCGCCTTGCCGAACAGCTCGGCGATCCGGTTCTCGATGCCCTCTCCCTTGGTGTTCGAGAAGGGCATGTTGTTGGGGTCCTGGCACACGCGCAGCGCCGTGCGCGGCGGCGTGTCCTGGGCGATGGCGGGAACCAGCGCGCAACAGCATGCCGCACCCAGGACGCCCGCGCGCAGGCGGGCACCGATGGCGAAGGCCTGGCCGGCACGCCGCGTCCGGATCATTTGTCTTCTTCCACGCGGGCGCGGGTGATCGCGCCGTCGGACCGGCCCTTGAGATAGGCGTAGAGCTGGTCGATGTTGTCCATCACGCCGTGGTTGTTGCCGAAGCTCTGCATGCCCTTGTCGAGCCGGCCGTCGCGCACGGTCTTGATGAAATCTTCCTTCTTCATGGTCTTGAGGCTGTTGATCAGCGATGGGCCGACCAGGCCTTCCTGGTTGGGCCCGTGGCAGCGATCGCAGGCCGCGGAGCGCCAGGCGCGGAATCCCTTCATGGTTTCGGAATCGACCTTGTAGCCGTCCTTCACCTTGTAGGGCGCGGGGTCGGTCGCAGCGGCAGCCAGGGTGCAGGCCACGCCGGCGATCAGTACGAAGGAAGGCAACAACGTTGACAGACGAAATTTCATGGCTCCTGGGTCTCCGATAACTTGAGGAAAGTAGAGGGGAGAGCCCTCTCACGAGTGCTCTCCCGGCCGCACGGTGCGGATCGCGTTTCAGCGCGGCAGCGCGAACACCGTCAGCGAACCGCCGAGCTCGGTGTACTGGGCCAGATCCTTGTAGCCGCCGACAGCGCCGAGTCCTTCGGTGCTCTTGTCCGGATCGATGCCCGCCGCCATGCCGATGCCGGCCCAGCCGCCGATGCCCGAGAGCACGCCGATGTACTGCCGGCCCTTGTTCTCGTAGGTGAACACGTTGCCGATGATGCCCGAGGGCGTCTTGAACTTGAAGAGCTCCTTGGTGATGTCCTTGGAGTCGACGCACTTGAGGTAACCCTCCAGCGTGCCGTAGCAGGAGATACCGCCCGCGGTGTTCAGCGCGCCGCTCCACACCGAGAATTTCTCGGGCTTGCTTTGCACGATCTTGCCGGTGCCGGCGTCCCAGGTGATGTAGTTGCCCATGCCGCCATGGCTTCCCGGGGTGGGATACATCGAGAGCGTGGCGCCCACGTAGGGCTGGCCGGCGGTGTACTCGACCTTGAACGGCTCGTAATCCATGCAGACGTGGTTCGTCGGCACGTAGAAGAGCTTGGTGTTGGGGTCGTAGGAAGCCGGTTGCTGGTCCTTGCTGCCCAGAGCCGCGGGGCAGATGCCCTTGGTATTGACGTCGGGGCCGTTCTTGGCGGTCGAGTACTTGGCCACCACTTCCGGCCGGCCGGTCTTCATGTCGACGTGCGTGGCCCAGTTGACCTTCGGGTCGTACTTCTCGGCCACCAGCAGCGCGCCGGTCACGCGGTCCAGCGTGTAGCCGAAGCCGTTGCGGTCGAAGTGCACCAGTGCCTTGGTCGGCTTGCCCTTGACGTTGATGTCCGCCAGGATCATTTCGTTGATGCCGTCGAAGTCCCACTCGTCATAGGGCGTCATCTGGTACACCCAGTTGACCTTGCCGGTGTCCACGTCGCGCGACCAGATGCTCATCGACCACTTGTTGTCGCCGGGGCGCTGCGCCGGGTTCCAGGTCGAGGGGTTGCCGCTGCCGTAGTACACGGCGTTGGTCGCCTTGTCGAAGCTGTACCAGCCCCAGGTGGTGCCGCCGCCGATCTTCCACTGGTCGCCCTGCCAGGTCTTCAGCGAGGAGTCCTTGCCGACCGGCGCCATCTTGCCGTCGGTCCAGGTCATCGTCTTCTGCGGGTCCATCAGCATCTCTTCGTCCGGCCCGGTGCTGTAGCCCTTCCAGGCCAGCTTGCCGTCGCTGATGTTGTAGGCCGCCAGGAAGCCGCGCACGCCGAACTCGCCACCGCTGATGCCGGTGATGACCTTGTCCTTGAAGACATGGGGCGCGTTGGTGTTGGTGGCGCCGACCTTCGGATCGCCGTTCTTCACCGTCCACACGACCTTGCCGGTCTTGGCGTCGAGTGCGACCAGGGTGGTGTCCGCCTGCTGCAGGAAGACCTTGCCCTCGGCATAGGCCAGGCCGCGGTTCACCGTGTCGCAGCACATGACCGCGATCACCGACTGGTCCTGCTTGGGCTCGTACTTCCAGAGGATCTTCTGGGTTTCCACGTCCAGCGCGAAGACCTTGTTCGGGAACGGCGAGTGCAGGTACATCGTTCCGTCGATCACCAGGGGCGCACCCTCGTGACCGCGCAGCACGCCGGTCGAGAAGGTCCACGCGACCTGCATCTTGCCGACGTTGCTCTTGGTGATCTGGTTCAGCTTGCTGTAGCGCTGGTTGTACATGTCGCCCGCTTGCATCGCCCAGTTCTTCGAGTTGGCGATGTTCTTCTCCACGTCGGCATTGGCATGCGCCAAGGCCGGAAGAACCAGCATCGCTAAGCCGACATGCCGTACGAGACGGCTGACGATCTGCTTCAAAAATCGCATAAATGTCTCCTCACATTTGACAGTGGGTATCGAACATCGATCATGGCCGCCTTCGGGTCTTTCGAACGTCGGCGAAAGCAGCGGACCGCAACATCCATGCCCACCTTGGGTCGCAGGTGGACACCCGGCATGTCGATGCGCGTGCGGTGCGCCCGGTCCGCGGGCTCTCTCCGGCGAAGAGCCTTTCGAGAGGCCCTCGTGCGCGAACCCGCGCGGGCCGCGCAAGGCCATCGGACCTAGGGAAATCCCGGGCGTTCGATGCCTTCGCGTGCGCCGCATCGAGCACCGCAGCCGCACCGCGCGCCGCGTGCGCATCCAAATTTGACGCAAAGTGTCTCGCCTCATGAAAGGATGACGAGTGCCCCGTGGGCGGCACAGCCATTGCACGGGTCCATGGGGACGGATGCATCACCGTGAAAACCCGGGGGCACGCAGGGGCACGAAAGTTGCGGACTTTCATCGAACCACCAATACCATCAACCCTCCATAACCGACAGCCCGACGCATCCCACCGGCCTCCATGCTGCGAACCATCGACCTCATCAAGCGCTATGGCACGCGCACGGCACTGCAGTCCTTGTCCATGCATCTGGCCGCGGGCCAGTTCGTGGCATTGCTGGGGCCGAACGGCGCCGGCAAGTCGACCCTGTTCCAGGTCCTGACGGGCATGTTCGCCGCCGACGCGGGAGAGGTCGAAGTGGCCGGTCATTCGCTGCGGCATTCGGCGACCGCGGCGCTCCGTCACATCGGCGTCGTGTTCCAGCAGATGTCGCTGGATCTCGATCTCAGCATCCGGCGCAACCTGTTGTTCCAGGCCGACCTGCACGGGCTGCCGCGGCGGCTGGCGCAGGCGCGCATCGCCTCGGCCTGCGAGCGCCTGAACATCGATGCCGACCTGAACCGCAAGGTGCGCGAGCTGTCGGGCGGCAACCGGCGCAAGGTCGAGCTCGCCCGGGCGAGCCTGCATCGCCCGGCCGTCCTGCTGATGGACGAAGCCACGGTCGGGCTCGATCCGAAATCGCGCCAGGACCTGCTGGCCGCACTGCGCGCCGACGTGCGCGAACGCGGGGTGTGCGTGCTGTGGGCGACACACCGGGTCGACGAAGCCGAGCAGGCCGACCGCGTGCTCGTGCTGCACAAGGGAGCGCTGCTGGCGGACGGCACGCCGGCGCAGGTGAGCGCGCTGCTCGGCGGCACCACGCTGGAGGAGGGCTTTATCGCGCGCACCGCTTGACACTGGTTGAAACCGAATCCCCCCAAGAACAAGAGATGGAGACATGCATGCCGGAACTTTCCTTGTCGTCGCTGGTTCGCGCCGCCGGCGCGCTGGCGATGGCAGCCGCAACCCAGATCGCGACGGCGCAGGGCGTTGCCTATGTGTCCAGCGAGAAGGACAGCGCGCTGACGATGATCGACCTGGCGACGCTCGCCGTGAAGGGCACGATTCCCACCTGCAAGCGCGCGCGCCATGTCCAGCTGACGCCCGAGCGGCTGCTGATGGTCGCCTGTACCGACTCGAACCAGGCCGACGTGATCGACCCCGCCAGCGGCAAGTCGGTGCGGCGCATTCCGCTGGGCGACGAGCCCGAGGCCTTCGACCTTTCGCCCGATGGCAAGGTCATCTATGTCTCCAACGAAGACGCCAGCGAGGCCAGCTTCGTCGATGCCGCGAGCGGCAAGAAGCTGCGCTCGGTGAAGGTGGGCGCGGAGCCGGAAGGCGTCAAGGTGAGCGCCGACGGCAAGACCCTGTACGTCACCTCGGAAGTGGCGAGCCTCGTGCATGTGATCGACACGGCCAGCGGCAAGGTCATCAAGAACATCCGCGTCGGCAAGCGGCCGCGGCGCATGGCGATCACGCCCGACGGCAAGGAGCTGTGGGTCACCAACGAGCTGGGTGCCAGCGTCAGCATTGTCTCGACCGCCACGCACGAGGTGATCGACACCGTGAAGTTCGAGCTGAAGGGCGCACGCCCGGAGGACATCACGCCGGTCGGCATCCAGATCTCGAAGGACGGCCGGCGGGCCTTCGTCGGACTCGGGCGCGCGAACCACGTCGCCTTCGTCGACGTGGCCAGCCGCAAGGTGGGCCCGCTGGTGCTGGTGGGCAAGCGGGCCTGGAACGTCACGCTCGACCAGGCGCAGGCGCGCCTTTACGTGGTCAACGGGCTCTCCGACGACGTGACGGTGGTCGACGTGGCAGGCGCCAAGGCGATCAAGAGCATCCCGGTCGGACGCGTGCCCTACGGACTCGCGATCGTCGAATGAGGAAGCGCAACACGGTCTCCCTGCTTTCGTTCGCATGGCTGGCGGCGCTTCTCGCCGCGCCTGCGCCGGCGGCCGCGGCGGTGCTCAAGGCCACGCTGATCACGCCTGCGGACGATGCGCGCATGGAGCGCACGCGCCTCGAGCGCGCCTACCTCGGGCATCCGGGCGGCCCGCTCTCGGAGGGCATGGAAATGGCTGTCGACGAGGCCGGGTTCGAGCTGGAGGCCGCAGGTGCGCAAGTGGCGCTGGCCAGCGTGCCGGCCGCTTCGATCGATGCGGCGCGCACTGCCGCGGTGGCGGCCGAGAAGAACGGCGCCGCCGTGCTGCTGACCGACTTGCCGGCCGACTGGACGCTGGCGGTTGCGGATGCGGTGAAGCTGCCGGTGCTGAACCTGAGCGAGGCCTCCGACCGGCTGCGCCAGCAGGACTGCCGCGCGCGGCTGTTCCATCTGATTCCGAGCGAGCGCATGCGCAGCGATGCGATGGCGCAGACGCTGGTGTCCCGCAAGTGGAGCAAGCTGCTCCTGCTGGTGGGCACGAGCGCGCAGGACGCCACGCGTGCCGCCACCGTGCAGGCATCGATCAAGCGCTATGGACTGCAGGTGGTGGGCACCAAGCCTTTCAAGCTCTCGGCCGACCCGCGCGAGCGTGACCTGGCCAACCCGCTGCTGCTGACCGCCGGCAGCAGCTACGACGCGGTCTGGGTGGTCGACAGCGACGGCGAGTTCGCCCGCACGCTGCCTTACCGCACCGTGCTGCCGCGCCCGGTCGTGGGCGATGGCGGCCTGGTGGCGCTGGCCTGGCACGCGCAGTTCGAGCGCTACGGCGCACCGCAGGTGTCGCGGCGTTTCGCCAAGGCCGCGAAGCGGCCGATGACGGCGACCGACTGGGCGGCGTGGATGGCCGGCAAGGCGCTGACGGCCGCCGCGATCGCCGCGCCCAAGGGGCCGAATGCGGCCTGGGCCGAGGCCCTGGCGAAGAACGCGCTGGACGGCTCCAAGGGCACCGGCCTGAGCTTCCGCGCCTGGGACGGCCAGCTGCGCCAGCCCATGCTGCTGAGCGACGGGCAGGGCGTGATCTCGCTCGCGCCGGCCGAAGGGGTTTTGCATCCGCGCAACGTGCTCGACACGCTGGGCGCGGATGCGCCGGAGAAGCTATGTCCGAACGCGCGCTGAAGATCTCGAAGAAAGCGCCGGAACAGGTGCCGGAAGGCGCGAGCGCCGAGCCGATGGCGCGGCGCGGCCTGGCCCATGCCCTGCAGGCGATGCGCGCGATCATGCTGCGCGAGCTGTACAAGTTCTCGCAGCAGACCGGGCGGCTGGTGTCGGCACTGGTGCGACCGCTGCTGTGGCTCGCCGTCTTCGCCGCGGGCTTTCGCAACGTCTTCGGTGTCGCGATCGTCGAGCCCTACGACACCTACATTCCCTACGACGTGTACATCGTGCCCGGGCTGGTCGGCATGGTGCTGCTGTTCAACGGGATGCAGTCTTCGCTGGCGATGGTCTACGACCGCGAGATGGGCCTGATGCGCCTGCTGCTCACGGCGCCGCTGCCGAGGCCGTGGCTGCTGTTCTCCAAGCTGTGCGCCACCGCGCTGCTGTCGGTGCTGCAGGCGATCGCCTTCGTGGTGGTCGCCGTGCTGATCGGCACCGATCTGCCGCTGCTCTCGCTCGCCGGCCTGCACGCGCTCGCGGCGATGGCGGCCGGCGCGCTCATGCTGGGCGCGCTCGGGCTGCTGCTGTCGGTGCACATCAAGCAACTGGAGAACTTCGCCGGCACGATGAACTTCGTCATCTTCCCGATGTACTTCCTGTCCACCGCGCTCTACCCGCTCTGGAAGCTGGAGGAGTCGGGGGCCGGCTGGGTGTACCAGCTGGCGCGCTTCAATCCCTTCACCTACGCGGTGGAGTGGATGCGCTTCGCGCTCTACGGCAAGGACCCGGGGCTCGCCCCCTATGTCGTGCTCGGTTGCCTGGTGGTCTTCTTCGGCCTGGCCTGCTGGGGCTACGACCCGCAGCGCGGCTTCGGCGGACTGACCAAGCGGGGAGGGGGGGCGTGATGCGATGCAGCCCGCCGGGCCGGCGCCGCTGGCTGCGGCAGGCCGCCGCGCTGGCGCTCGGCGCGCTGCCGCTGGGCCGGGCGATCGCGTCCTCGCAACCCTTTCCTTCACGGCCCGTCACGCTGTGGGTGCCCTGGCCGGCCGGCGGCGCCACCGACATCTCGCTGCGCGTGCTGGCCGACCTGGCGTCGCCCTGGCTGGGCCAGCCGGTCACGACCGAGAACCGCGGCGGCGCGGGCGGCACGCTGGCGATGCCGGTGCTGCAGCAGGCCCGGCCCGACGGCTACACCATCGCCCAGATGCCGCAACCGGTGTTCCGCGCGCCCCACACGCAGAAGGTGCTGTGGGACCCGATCCGCGACGTGACCCCGATCATCCAGGTCTCCAGCCTCACCTTCGGCGTGCTGGTCGCGGCCGGCAGCCCCCTGCGTTCGCTCGACGACCTGTTCGCCTTCGCGCGCGCGCGGCCGGGCGAGCTGACCATCGCCACCAACGGCATCGGCACCACGCCGCACGTGGTGCTCGAGGAGCTGTTCACCGCGCGCGGGCTGCGCTACATCCACGTGCCGTACAAGGGCACGTCCGAGCAGCTGAACGCGATCGCCTCCGGGCAGGTGATGGCCGGCGTCAATTCCACCGGCTTCGGGCCGGCGGTCGATGCCGGAACGCTCCGGCTGCTGGTGATCTTCACCGCGGAGCGCTCGAAGCGCTGGCCGCAGGTGCCGGTGCTGCGCGAGCTGGGCTTCGACATCGTGGCCAAGTCGCCGTATGGCCTGGCCGGACCGCGCGGCCTGCCGCCGCGGGTGCTGTCGGTGCTGCACGACGCGTTCAAGAAAGCCATGTTCGACCAGCGCTTCAAGGACGAGCTGGCCAAGTACGACCAGGAGGTCGACTACCTGGGCCCCGAGGACTATGCGCAGTCGTGCCGCGAGATCTTCGCGCAGGAGCGCGCCATCGTCGAAAAGATGGGGCTGGCCCGTACCGGCACCTGACAGGAGCGCGCGCTTGAATCCATCGAACCGCCAGACCACCCGCCGGCTCCTCGGGCTGGCCGTCGCCGCCGTGACCTGCCCCCTGCAGGCCGAGGCGCTGGCGCAAGCCCCGCAGGAGCGCGCCTTGCCGACGGTGGAAGTGGTCGGGACCATGCCGGTGCCCGGCACCGAGCTGCCCAGGGACCAGATTCCGTCGAACGTGCAGACAGCCGACGACGTGCAGCTGCGCCGCGCGCAAAGCCTGAACCTGCCGGATTTCATGTCGAGCCAGCTGCCCGGCGTCAGCGTGAACGAGATCCAGGGCAATCCGTTCCAGCTCGACGTGAACTACCGCGGCTTCACCGCCAGTCCGCTGCTCGGCACGCCGCAAGGCCTGTCGGTGTACCAGGATGGCGTGCGCATCAACGAGCCCTTCGGCGACGTGGTGAACTGGGACCTGATTCCGAAGGCGGCGATCTCCAGCATCACGCTCCTGCCTGGCTCCAACCCCCTGTTCGGCCTGAACACGCTGGGCGGCGCCCTGTCGCTGCAAACCAAGCGCGGCGACACGCATCCGGGCACCGAGCTCGAACTGCAGGCCGGCTCTTTCGGCCGGGTCGGCACCGAGCTCACGCACGGCCGCAAGCTGGGGGAGGATGGCCACCTGTTCCTGGCGCTGGGCGGCCTGAACGAACACGGCTGGCGCGACGATTCGCCGTCGCGCGTGCGCCAGCTCTTCGCCAAGGTGGGGCAGGACCGCGGCAGGCTCTCCTGGGACCTGAGCTTCACCCATGGCGACAACACGCTGGTGGGCAACGGCCTGCTGCCCGAGTCCATGCTGCTGCAGGACCGCAGGCAGGTCTACACGCGGCCGGACCGGACCGAGAACCGGATGTCGATGCTGACGCTCAACGCCAGCTACCAGGTGAGCGAGCTGCAGACCCTTTCGATGACCGCGTACACGCGACGCTCGCGCTATGCGACGCTGAACGGCGACCTCAACAACGCCTTCGCGCCGCCCGAGGTCGAGGCTTCGGCCCTCGAGAACCGCACGCACACCCGGCAGCAGGGCGAAGGGGTGGCGCTGCAGTCGACCCTGAGCGCCGGCATTCACCGGTTCACCTTCGGCGCTTCGGTGGATCGCGCCCGCACGCATTTCATGCAGACCGAAGCGGGCGGTTTCCTGGACGCCACCCGCGCGGTGGTGCCGCAGGAGGAGGCCGAGGTCGATGCGCTGCTGGCCGGCAAGAGCCGCACGGCCAGCCTCTACGTCCACGACCTGGTCATGCTCCGGCCCGACCTGCAGCTCAGCCTCTCGGGCCGCTACAACGACACCCGCGTCACGACGCGCGACGAGGGGCGGGCCCAGCTCGGGCTTCCCACCCAGCTCGACAGCGAGGGGCGCTACCGCAAGTTCAATCCGGCGGCCGGCCTCACCTGGCAGGCCACGCCGCAGCTCACGGCCTATGGCGGCTGGAGCCAGGGCAACCGCGCGCCGAGCCCGATCGAGCTGGGCTGCTCCGATCCGCTGAACCCCTGCCTGCTGCCGAATGCGATGCAGTCCGATCCCCCGCTGAAGCAGGTGGTCTCGCAAACCTTCGAGACCGGGCTGCGAGGCACGCTCGCGCCCGGCCTGCGCTGGAACGCCTCGGTGTTCCGCACCGTGAACAAGGACGACCTGCTGTTCGTCAGCAGCGGCCTGTCGCGCGGCTACTTCAGCAACTTCGGGCGCACCTTGCGCCAGGGAGTGGAACTCGGGCTGGGGCAGAAAGGAGAGCGCCTGGACTGGTCGCTCTCCTACAGCTACCTGCGCGCCCGGTACGACTCCCCGGCCTGCCTGGTGTCCGAATCGAACAGCAGTGCCGAGACCAGCCCGGCCTGCACCGGCGAGGGCGAGATCGCGGTGCGCCGCGGCGACCGGCTGCCCGGCCTGCCCGCGCACCAGCTGAAGCTCAACGTCGACTGGCGGGTCACGCCGGCGTGGAGCGTCGGGGCGCAGTACCGCGCCTACTCGCGCCAGAACGTGCGCGGCAACGAGAACGGCGCGCAGGTGCCCGACGGCATCGCCTTCAACGGCAGCGGCCACCTCGGAGGCTATGCGCTGCTCGACCTCACGACGAACTGGAAACTGGGCCCGCACTTCGAGCTTTTCGCCAAGGTGGCCAACGTGTTCAACCGCCGCTATGCCAGCGCCGGCCAGCTCGGGCGCAACGGCTTCGATGCCAGCGGGGCCCTGGCGTTGCCCGCTGCATGGGTCAACGAGCAATTCGTGGCCCCGGGCGCGCCGCGCGGCGTGTGGGTCGGGGTGCGGATGCAGCTTGGCGCCTGACTCTGCGCCGGGGCATTGCGGAGGGCCTCGCACGGCCGAGCGAAGCACGCACCCTGCCTCGTGAGCGTGGCTGGGCTCAGGCCCGCTGCGCGCTGCGCTTGCGCGCCGGCTTGCGCACGGCCGGCATGCGGCCGAGCTGCTGCTCGATCTGGGCCTGGCCGTGGGCGCGCAGGTAGTCCTCGAAGGCCAGCGCCACCTGCGGCAATTGCCGCGACGAGAGGTGCATGACGTACCAGTCGCGCACGATCGGATTGTCCGGCACCGGCAGCAGCCCCAGCAGGCCGGCGTTCATCTCGAGCACGCAGGTGTGCATCGACAGGAAGGCGATGCCGAAGCCCGCGGCGCACATCTGCTTGATCGCCTCGTTGCTCGACAGCTCGGAGCCGATGCGCAGGGGCAGGCCGTTGTCCTTGAAGAAGCGTTCGACCGTGGTGCGCGTGCCGGAGCCGCGCTCGCGCACCAGCATGCGCGTGTCCGACAGCAGGGCCAGGCTGGGTTTGGGCGCCGACATCAGCGGATGGCCGGGCGCCGCAAGGAAGGCCATCGGGTGCTTGGCGAAGGCGCTCGAATCGGTCTTCAGCTCGGCGGGTGGGCGGCCCATGATGGCGATGTCGATCTCCTGGCCCGCGAGCATGCGGACGATCTCGTCGCGATTGCCGACCTGCAGCTTGAGCTTCACCTTCGGATGTTCTTTTGCGAAGTTGACCAGGATGGGCGGCAGCAGGTATTCGGCCGTGGTGATGGCGCCGACCCGCAGCGTGCCGGAGAAGACCCCCCGCAGGGTGGCCATCTCCTCGCCGGCCTCGCGCCACAGGTCGAGGATGCGCCCCGCATAACCGGCCAGCAGCTCGCCGGCCTCGGTCAGCCGGATGCCGCGGCCGGTGCGCTGCAGCAGCGGCGTGCCGGCCGATTCCTCGAGCGTGCCGATCTGGATCGACACCGCGGGCTGCGTCAGGTGCATCTCGTCGGCGGCCAGGGACACGCTGCCGAGCCGGGCCACGGCGTGGAAGGTGGTGAGCTGCCGAAAGCTTGCGTGCTTGGAAAGTGGCATGGGACTGATATTAGATTTGCCAAATGCCAATGTCAAAAGATTTGATTTTTCCTAATCATTGAAGCCGCCTACATTCGCTTCACCAGCCACTCATCTCGAAGGCGAATCCGATGGGCAACATGAACGAATCGATCCAGATCACCGACGCCAAGAAGCGCTACTCGGCCGGCGTGCTGAAGTACGCGCAGATGGGCTACTGGGACGGCGACTACCAGCCGAAGGACACCGACATCCTGGCGCTGTTCCGCATCACGCCGCAGGAAGGCGTGGACGCCGTCGAAGCCGCCGCCGCGGTGGCCGGCGAGTCGTCCACGGCAACCTGGACCGTGGTGTGGACCGACCGGCTCACCGCCTGCGACATGTACCGCGCCAAGGCCTACCGGGTGGAGCCGGTGCCCAACAACCCGGGCCAGTACTTCTGCTACGTGGCCTACGACCTGTCGCTGTTCGAGGAGGGCTCGATCACCAACGTCACCGCCTCGATCATCGGCAATGTCTTCAGCTTCAAGCCGCTCAAGGCGGCGCGGCTTGAGGACATGCGCTTCCCGGTGGCCTACGTCAAGACCTTCGCCGGGCCGCCCACCGGCATCGTGGTGGAGCGCGAGCGGCTCGACAAGTTCGGGCGGCCCCTGCTGGGTGCGACCACCAAGCCGAAGCTGGGGCTGTCCGGCCGCAACTACGGCCGCGTGGTGTACGAGGGCCTGCGCGGCGGCCTGGACTTCATGAAGGACGACGAGAACATCAACTCGCAGCCCTTCATGCACTGGCGCGACCGTTTCCTGTTCGTGATGGACGCGGTGAACAAGGCGAGCGCCGCCACCGGCGAGGTCAAGGGCAGCTACCTGAACGTCACCGCCGGCACGATGGAAGAGATGTACCGCCGCGCCCAGTTCGCCAAGGAGCTCGGCTCGGTGATCGTGATGGTCGACCTGGTGATCGGCTACACGGCCATCCAGTCGATGAGCAACTGGTGCCGGCAGAACGACATGATCCTGCACCTGCACCGCGCCGGCCACGGCACCTACACGCGGCAGAAGAACCATGGCGTGAGCTTCCGCGTGATCGCCAAGTGGATGCGCATGGCGGGCGTAGACCACATCCACGCGGGCACCGCGGTCGGCAAGCTCGAGGGCGATCCGATGACGGTGCAGGGCTACTACAACGTCTGCCGCGATACGCACACCGAAGTCGACCTGCCGCGCGGCATCTACTTCGAGCAGGACTGGGGCGCGCTGCGCAAGGTGATGCCGGTGGCCTCGGGCGGCATCCACGCCGGCCAGATGCATCAGCTGCTGGACCTGTTCGGCGACGACGTGGTGCTGCAGTTCGGCGGCGGCACCATCGGCCATCCGCAAGGCATTCAGGCGGGGGCCACGGCCAATCGCGTGGCGCTCGAAGCCATGGTGCTGGCGCGCAACGAGGGCCGCGACATCGCCAACGAGGGGCCGCAGATCCTGCGCGACGCCGCCCGCTGGTGCACGCCGCTCGCGGCCGCGCTCGACACCTGGGGCGAGATCTCCTTCAACTACGCCTCCACCGACACGTCCGACTACGTGCCGACGCCGTCGGTGGCCTGAACCGGTTCACGAGGAGCAACAGACATGCGAATCACGCAAGGTACCTTTTCATTCCTGCCCGACCTGAGCGACGAGCAGATCGGACGGCAGGTCGAGTACTGCCTCGGCAAGGGCTGGGCGATCGGCATCGAGCACACCGACGACCCGCACCCGCGCAACACCTTCTGGGAAATGTTCGGCAATCCGATGTTCGACATCCAGGACCCGGCCGGAGTGATGCTCGAGCTCGCGGCCTGCCGCAAGACCTTCGCGCAGCAGTACATCCGCGTCACGGCCTTCGACTCCACCCACGGGACCGAGTCGGTGGTGATGTCCTTCATCGTCAACCGGCCGGCGAACGAGCCGGGCTTCCGCCTGATCCGCACCGAGGAGGCGGGGCGCACCATGCGCTACAGCATCGAGAGCTACGCCGTGCAGGCGCGGCCCGAAGGCGCGCGGTACTGAGGCGAAGCGAGGCACCCGCATGGACAGCGCCGCGCCGATCGCCACCGATACCGCCACCGCACCGAGGCAGCTCTTCGAGTCCTCGGGGGTGAAGGCCCTGCTCGACCAGCTCGATGCCGAGCTGATCGGCCTGGCACCGGTCAAGGGCCGCATCCGCGACGTCGCGGCGCTGCTGCTGATCGACAAGCTGCGCCAGGCGCAGGGCCTGCAATCGCAGCCGCCCTCGCTGCACATGTCCTTCACCGGCAATCCCGGCACCGGCAAGACCACGGTGGCGATGCGCATGGCCGAGGTGCTCAAGCAGCTGGGCTACGTTCGCAAGGGCCATCTGGTGGCCGTGACGCGCGACGACCTGGTCGGCCAGTTCATCGGCCACACGGCGCCCAAGACCCGCGAGGTGATCAAGAAGGCGATGGGCGGCGTGCTGTTCATCGACGAGGCCTACTACCTGTACCGGCCGGAGAACGAACGCGACTACGGACAGGAATCGATCGAGATCCTGCTGCAGGTCATGGAGAACCAGCGCGACGACCTGGTGGTGATTCTTGCGGGCTACAAGGATCGCATGGAGACCTTCTTCGGCAGCAATCCGGGCATGGCGTCGCGCATCGCGCATCACATCGACTTCCCGGACTACAGCGAGTCCGAGCTGATGCAGATCGCGCAGCTGATGCTCACGCGCTTGCACTACAGCTTCGACGACGGCGCGGCCTCCAGCTTCGCGCGCTACGTGAGCCTGCGCCGGCGGCAGCCGCATTTTGCCAATGCACGGTCGGTGCGCAATGCGCTCGACCGCATCCGGCTGCGCCACGCCACGCGCCTGTTCGGCAGCGAGCAGGCGCTGTCGCGCGAGCAGCTCTGCACGCTGGAAGCGCAGGACATCCTGGCGAGCCGCGTCTTCGCTTCGCCGGCGCCAGCAGAGGGGGCGCAAGCCGCGGCGCCCGGCCGCTCCCAGGGCGTTCGCACCGCGATGCGAAGCACGGAGGTTTCCCGATGAGCATCGAAGCGCTGGTGTTCGACGTCGACGGCACCCTGGCCGACACCGAGGAGGTGCATCGACGCGCCTTCAACCTGGCCTTCGAAGAGCTCGGCATGGGGTGGCGCTGGGAGCGCGCCGAGTACCGGGCCCTGCTCGCAGTGACCGGCGGCAAGGAGCGGCTGAAGGCCTACATCGCCGGCCTGCCCCTTGGCGGCTCCGAGAAGAAGCGCCTGCAGGAGCGCGTGCCGGAGCTCCACGCCGCGAAGACGCGCCATTACACCGAGATCGCGCGCCAGGGCGGCCTCGCACTGCGTCCCGGCGTGGCGCGCCTGCTCGACGAGGCGATCGGCGCCGGCCTGCGCCTGGGAATCGCCAGCACCACGACGGCCGTGAACATCGACGCCTTGCTGCTGGCCACGCTGGGCCCGGCCGGCCTGTCGATGTTCGACGTGATCGCCTGCGGCGACCAGGTGCGCGCGAAGAAGCCGGCACCCGACATCTACCGCCTGGCCATCGACACGATGGGCGTGCCGCCCGAACGCGCGATCGCGGTCGAGGACTCGGCCAACGGCTTGCGCTCGGCCCTCGGCGCCGGCCTGTGGACCCTGGTCACGCCCACCTACTGGAGCGAGGGCGGCGATTTCAGCGGCGCGGGGCTGGTCCTGCCCAGCCTCGGCGATCGCGACCAGCCGCTCGCCGGCGAGCCGGGCGAGCGGCTGCAGTCGCAGGCCTGGCTCAGTGTCGACGAGCTCACGCGCAGGGCGACGGCCGTGGCGCCGCTGAACGCGGTGCAGGCGCTTTACCGGGAGCCGTGAAATGCAGAAGGAGAAAGCCGCCATGGCCACGTCCGCTTCGACCCTGCGCATCGCGCCCAGCCTGCTGTCGGCCGACTTCGCACGCCTGGGCGAGGAGGTGCGGGCGGTCATCGAAGCCGGCGCCGACCTGATCCATTTCGACGTGATGGACAACCACTATGTCCCGAATCTGACCGTGGGGCCGCTGGTGTGCCAGGCCATCAAGCCCCATGCCACGGTGCCCATCGACGTGCACCTGATGGTCAAGCCCGTCGATGCGCTGATCCCGATGTTCGCCGAGGCCGGCGCGTCGATCATCTCCTTTCACCCCGAGGCCAGCGAGCACGTCGACCGCACGATCCGCCTGATCCGGGCCAGCGGCTGCAAGGCCGGCCTGGTGCTCAACCCGGCGACCCCGCTGCAGGTGCTCGACCATGTGCTGGACCAGCTCGACCTGGTGCTGCTGATGTCGGTCAACCCGGGCTTCGGCGGGCAGAGCTTCATCGAAAGCGTGCTGCCGAAGATCGAGGCGGCGCGCCGCCGCATCGACGCCAGCGGACGCGACATCTGGCTCGAGGTCGATGGCGGCGTCAAGGCCGACAACGCCCGGCGCATCGGCGCCGCGGGCGCCGACACGCTGGTGGCAGGCTCGGCGGTGTTCGCCGGCGGGCGCTACCGCGAAGCCATCCAGGCCATCCGCTCCGCAGCGCTGGCGGGTCGCGCGGCATGAAGGATCTGCGCGGCATCGAGGCCATTGCCTTCGATCTCGACGGCACGCTGGTCGACAGCGCGCCGGACATCCGGCATGCCTTGAATGCCGCGCTCGAAGACGCGGGGCTGGAACACTTTGACCTGGACACGGTACGCGCGTGGATCGGCGACGGCCCGGACGCATTGATCGCACAGGCCTTGTGCCGGCACGGCATCGACGCCGGGGACGACGCCCGCGCCCGCCTGCGCCAGGCCTTCGATGCGCACACGCTGGCCGCGCCCCTGCGATCCGGCCGCGTGTTCGACGGCATCGCCGAGCTGTTCGCCGGCCTGCGCCGGCGGCTGCCGATGGTGGTGGTCACCAACAAGCCGACGCCCCTGGCACGCGCCGTGCTGGATGCCGCCGGACTGCTGCCTTTTCTGGCCGGGGTGCATGGCGCCGATACCGTCGCCCAGCGCAAGCCTTCGCCTTCTCTGCTGCGCGCCGCGGCGGATCGGCTCGGGGTCGCGTCGGCGCGGCTGCTGATGGTCGGCGATGCGCTGCCCGACCTGCTCGCCGCCGAGGCGGCCGGATGCCCGGCCGCGCTGGTGGCCTGGGGCTACGGCGGGCACGCGGCCGCGAATGCAATGCCGCGGGCGTGGCGCCTCGCGACCCCGCAGCAACTGCTGCTGAGCGCCATCGAGCCGGGCGCCCGGCAAAGCGAAGAGATCGTCAAAACCAGGAGATCGACATGCCAATCGCAGGCAAGGCTACGCTGACCCAGTACATCATCGAGGAACGCCGCCGCCATCCGGGCGCCACCGGGGCGCTCAATGCCGTCATCACGGACGTGTCGCTCGCCTGCAAGGCGATCTCGCGCAAGGTGGCGCTTGGCGCGCTGGGCGACATGCTCGGCAGCGCCAGCAGCCACAACGTGCAGGGCGAGGAACAGAAGACGCTCGACGTCCTGAGCAACGACATGTTCCTGCGCGCCAACGAGTGGGGTGGCCACGTGGCAGGCATGGTGTCCGAGGAGATGGAGGCGCCCTACCTGCCCCCGCCGCAGCCGCAGCTGCGCGGCAAGTACCTGCTGCTGTTCGACCCGCTGGACGGCTCGTCCAACATCGACGTCAACGTGGCCGTGGGCAGCATCTTCTCGATCCTGCGGGCGCCCACGCCCGAGCGCGATGCCAGGCCTGAAGACTTCCTGCAGCCCGGCGTGCAGCAGGTCGGCGCCGGCTATGCGATCTACGGGCCCTCGACGATGCTGGTGCTGACCCTGGGCAACGGCACGCATGCCTTCACGCTGGACCCGCAGCTGGGCGAATGGGTGCTGAGCCATCCGAACCTGCGCATCCCGGCGCGCACGCGCGAGTTCGCGATCAACGCCTCGAACAGCCGCTTCTGGGAGCCGGCGGTGAAGCGCTATGTCGACGAATGCCTGGCCGGCCGGGAAGGCCCTCGCGGCACCGACTTCAACATGCGCTGGATCGCCTCGCTCGTGGCCGAGACGCACCGCATCCTGATGCGCGGCGGCGTGTTCATGTATCCACGCGACAGCAAGGAGTCGGGCCGGGCAGGGCGCCTGCGGCTGCTCTACGAGGCCAGCCCGATCTCCTTCCTGATCGAGCAGGCCGGCGGCATGGCCAGCACCGGCCGCCGGCGCCTGATGACGGTGGAGCCGGAGTCGATCCACCAGCGCATCGGCCTGGTCTTCGGCTCGTCCGAAGAGGTGGCGCGCGTGGAGGCCTACCACGCCGAGGCGCCACAGGACACCTACCAGGCGCCGCTGTTCGGCAAGCGCGGCCTGTTCGCGACCGCGGCTTGAATCCGGCTTCGCACGAATCCTTCATCTTCGAGGCCACCATGTCAGCCAAACACCCCATCGTTGCCATCACCGGCTCCTCCGGCGCGGGCACCACGTCCGTCACGCGAACCTTCGAGAACATCTTCCGCCGCGAAAGCGTCAACGCGGCGATCGTCGAAGGCGACAGCTTTCACCGCTACGACCGCACGTCCATGAAGGTGGCCATGGCCGAAGCCGAAACCGCCGGCAACCGGAACTTCAGCCACTTCGGCGAGGACGCCAACCTGTTCGAGGAACTGGAGGCGCTCTTTCGCGATTACGGCGAGGCGGGCGTCGGGCGAAGCCGCAAGTACCTGCACGACGCGCAGGAGGCGGCGCCCTATGCGCAGGAGCCCGGCACCTTCACGCCGTGGGAAACCCTGCCGGCCAGCGAGCTCCTGTTCTACGAGGGCCTGCACGGCGGCGTCACCACCGACAAGGTCGACATCGCCCGCCACGTCGACCTGCTGATCGGCGTCGTGCCGGTGATCAACCTCGAATGGATCCAGAAGCTGCACCGCGACAAGAGCACCCGCGGCTACTCCACTGAGGCCGTGACCGACGTGATCCTGCGGCGCATGAATGAGTACGTGCACTACATCTGTCCGCAGTTCACCCGCACGCACATCAACTTCCAGCGGGTGCCGGTGGTCGATACCTCCGACCCGTTCATCGCGCGCACCATTCCGACGCCGGACGAAAGCCTGGTGGTGATCCGCTTCGCCAACCCGGCCGGCTTCGACTTCCCCTACCTGCTGAGCATGCTGCATGACTCCTTCATGTCGCGCGCCAACACGGTGGTGGTGCCGGGCGGAAAGATGGACCTGGCGATGCAGCTGATCTTCACGCCGATGATCCTGCGCCTCATGGAGCGGCGCAAGAAGGCCTATGCCATCTAGGAAGCACGCCATGACAGCCGAAAACCTCGTCTTGCGCGCCCAGTGCGCGAACGCCATCCGCGTCCTCGCGATGGACGCCGTGCAGGCCGCCGGCTCCGGCCACCCCGGCATGCCGATGGGCATGGCCGACATCGCCGAAGCCTTGTGGCGCCATCGCCTGCGGCACGATCCGGCGGACCCGCGGTGGATCGACCGCGACCGCTTCGTCGTCTCCAACGGCCACGGCTCGATGCTGCTGTATGCGCTGCTGCACCTGAGCGGTTATGCGCTGCCGATGGACGAGCTGCGGCGCTTCCGCCAGCTGCATTCGCGCACGCCGGGGCATCCCGAGACCGGCGTCACGCCCGGCGTCGAGACCACCACCGGCCCGCTGGGGCAGGGCATCGGCAATGCCGTCGGCATGGCGCTGGCGGAGAAGCTGCTGGCCGAGGCGTTCAACCGGCCCGGCCATTCGGTGATCGACCACCGCACCTATGTCTTCCTCGGCGACGGCTGCCTGATGGAAGGCATCAGCCACGAGGTCTGCTCCCTGGCGGGCACCTGGCGCCTGAACAAGCTCGTGGCCTTCTACGACGACAACGGCATTTCCATCGACGGCGAGGTCCGCGGCTGGTTCAGCGACGACACGCCGGGGCGCTTCGAAGCCTACGGCTGGACCGTGCTGCGCGATGTCGACGGCCACGACGCGCAGGCTCTGGACGCCGCCATCGCCCAGGCCACCACCGCCGATCGCCCGGTGCTGGTGTGCTGCAAGACGCGCATCGGCAAGGGTTCGCCGAACCGCGCGGGCACGGCCAAGGCGCACGGCGAAGCGCTGGGGGACGCCGAGATCGCCCTCACGCGCCAGGCGCTGGGCTGGAGTGCGCCGCCCTTCGAGCTGCCGGCGCGGGTCGCGCAAGCCTGGTCGGCACGTGAGTCGGGCGCCGCGCTGCACGCGGCGTGGCAGGCGCGCTTCGATGCCTATGCGCAGGAATACCCGGCCCTTGCGCGCGAGCTGCTGCGCCGTCACCGCAGCGACGCACCGCTCGCTGAAGAAGCCGAGGCGGCGCTGGCGTCGGCCGCAGCGGCAGCGCAACAGCGGCAGGCGGCCGTTGCCACCCGCAAGGCCTCGCAGCAGGTGCTCGACGAAGTGGGCCCCGCGATGCCGGAGCTGATCGGCGGCTCGGCCGACCTCACCGGCTCGAACCTCACCGACTGGAAAGGGCACCGCGCGCTCAAGGGAGCAGGCACGGGCAACCACGTGCACTACGGCGTGCGCGAGTTCGGCATGGCGGCCGTCATGAACGGCCTGGCGCTGCACGGCGGACTGCGCCCCTTCGGCGGCACCTTCCTGACCTTCTCCGACTACGCGCGCAACGGCGTGCGCATGTCGGCGCTGATGAAGCTGCCGGTGATCTACGTCTTCACGCACGATTCGATCGGCCTCGGCGAAGACGGCCCGACGCACCAGCCGGTGGAGCATGCGTCCAGCCTGCGCCTGATTCCGAACGTGGATGTGTGGCGTCCTGCCGATGCCACCGAAACGGCCGTGGCATGGCGGCAGGCGCTGCGCCGCACGGACGGGCCGAGCTGCCTGCTGCTGTCGCGCCAGGCCTTGCCGCACGCCGGCGGGGGCGAGCGCATCGAAGCTATCGCGCGGGGCGCCTATGTGCTGCAGCGTCCGGAAGCAGAAAGCGTGGCCCTGCTGGCGAGCGGCTCGGAGGTCGGTGTCGCACTGGTCGCCGCGGCGATGCTGGCGGAGGACGGCATCGCGGCTCGCGTCGTGTCGGTGCCCTGCCTCGACGTGTTCGAACGCCAGAGCGCGGATTGGCGCCATGCGGTCATTCCGCGCCATCTGCCGCGGCTGGCGGTGGAGGCCGGGAGCACCGGCCTCTGGTGGAAGCTCGTCGGGGAGCACGGCGACGTGGTCGGGCTCGACGGCTTCGGCGAGTCGGCGCCGGCCGGCGAGCTGTTCCGGCTCTTCGGAATCACGGCCGAGGCGGTGGCCGAGCGCGCCCGCCGCCTGCTCGCGGGCGCCACGCGCGCCGGCGCGAAGGAGCCCGCATGAGGCTCGACGACCCGCGCTGACGCTGCGTTCCCGTTTCCGTCCCACCCCCACTGGAGCCTGACATGGCCATGATTTCACTGCGCCGATTGCTGGACCACGCCGCCGAGCATCGGTATGGCGTGCCCGCCTTCAACGTCAACAACCTGGAGCAGATCCAGGCCATCATGCAGGCCGCCAGGAAGACCGACAGCCCGGTCATCCTGCAGGCCTCGGCCGGCGCGCGCAAGTATGCGGGCGAGGCCTTCCTGCGCAAGATGGTCGAGGCCGCGGTGGAGATGTACCCCGAGATTCCTGTGGTGATGCACCAGGACCACGGCGCCAGTCCGTCGATGTGCATGCAGGCCATCCGCTCGGGCTTCACCAGCGTCATGATGGATGGCTCGCTGATGGAAGACGCCCGGACGCCGGCCAGCTACGACTACAACGTCGACGTGACGCGCCGGGTGGTGGAGATGGCGCACGCGGTGGGCGTCTCGGTCGAAGGCGAGCTGGGCTGCCTCGGGTCGCTGGAGTCCGGCATGGCCGGCGAGGAAGACGGCAGCGGCGCCGAGGGCCTGCTCTCGCACGACCAGCTGCTGACCGATCCGCAGCAGGCGGCGGACTTCGTTGCGAGCACCGGCGTCGATGCCCTCGCAATCGCCATCGGCACCTCGCACGGCGCCTACAAGTTCAGCCGCAAGCCGACCGGCGACATCCTGGCGATCGACCGCATCAAGGACATCCATGCGCGCATTCCGCAGACGCACCTGGTGATGCACGGCTCTTCCTCGGTGCCGCAGGAATGGCTGGCGGTGATTCGCGAATTCGGCGGCGAGATCAAGGAGACCTATGGCGTGCCGGTCGAGGAGATCCAGGAGGGCATTCGGCACGGCGTGCGCAAGATCAACATCGACACCGACATCCGGCTGGCCATGACGGGCGCGATGCGCCGCGCCATGGGCCGCGATCGCGGCGAGTTCGATCCCCGCAAGTTCTTGAAGGAGGCGACCGCAGCCGCCCGCGATCTCTGCGTCGATCGCTTCGAGGCCTTCGGCAGCGCCGGCATGGGGACCCGCATGGCGAGGCAATCGGTGGCGATCGCAGGGGAATGAGCGGCCTCGGTCACCGGTCAATAGCCCAGGATCGCATCCCACACGGCCATCTGGCCCAGCTTCGGGACTGTACCCAGCACGGCATCCCGAGCTCTCGCCCCAGCGCAGCGACGTGGCGGTGCCCGGCGACCGGCCAGGCGGCGCCGCTCGCCAGCTTCGGCTGCGCATCGCCTGCGAACGACACGGTCGCGCTGGCGAACTGGTTCGCCAGGCTCGTTTCGTCAGCGCCTGATCCCACCTCGTCGCGGTAATCGTCGAGCCCGTTCGTGCCGAACAAGAACGGAATGTCCGCGCAAGGCGGCGGCACCAGCGAAGATGGGCTGAGCAACACGGCTTTCTGGAAGGTGCGGCGATAGGCTGGGTTCTGCGCCAGCATGGCCGCGTGCATCGCGCCGCCCGATTGCCCGACCACGCACACGCGGGAGGGGTCGCCACCGAATGCCGCGATGTTGGCTTGCAGCCAGCGCAGCGCGGCGTCTGTCCGTAAGGGCCGCGGCAGCATGCAGCGTTGCACCGCTGCAATGATACGTTTGCGCACGAGTGATCGGGGGACGCTTGATGAGGCAGGCAGATCGCACTGCGGCGAGTCGCCAATCGCGCATTTGCCACCGTTTTCGGCATCGACTTCGGCACCGGCATGGGAGTGCTCCAACTTAGCATGAGGCTCCCTTGTTCCACTCCAAGACTTTTTCATGGCAAACAATCTGCTCGTCACGTTCAACCTCGACCAACTCGGCGAAGCGCGCGAATACAGGCCGCCGGCCGAACGCGTCATCGAAGGCGACATCGTGTGCCGCAACTGGGACGTCGACGATTCCAAGGACGGCAAGGTGCGCGCCGGCGTGTGGGAGTCGACCCCCGGCGTCAACCGCTCCATCAAGGGCGAGACCTGGGAGTTCTGCCTGATCCTGTCGGGCCTGGTCGAGATCACGGAAGACGGACACAGCCCCGTCACCTACAAGGCCGGCGACTGCTTCATCATGAAGCCCGGTTACACCGGCACCTGGCGCACGCTTGAAACCGTGCGCAAGGTGTGGGTCATGGCCTGAACAACGCAGGGCATGCCGAGGCACCGCGGTCGAACCGATCAGGGGTGGCGGGCTCTTGACTGTCGGGACCCGAGTGGCGACGCCGGTTGGCGGCCTTCGCGCTGCACGGACCGCCTGCCGGACGATTCGGGCGTCATCGCGGCGAGCACAAGGGCGATCGCGATGAGTAAGGCGCCGACGAGGCTCAGGTATCTTGCATCGACGAACAGAAGCACCAGGCCTCCGAGCACGCCGGAGCAGGCAAGACCGGTGTAGGTCGCCGTGTTGTTGAGAGCGAGCACCAAGGGCGCCACCTGGGGAGCGATCCTCACCAGCCGGTGCTGTTGAGGCACGATCAGTCCCCAGCCGATCAGCCCCCAGATCGTCAGTGCGATGGTGGCGCTGGCCAGGTGAACGGATGTCCAGGGCAGGGCGCAGAAATTGAGGATGGCCACGCCCAGCGCCGCATTGACGATGCTGCGGCTGTCGAAGCGATCGACCAGGCGGCCGGCCACCACGGTTCCTGCCGTCGCGGCGACACCCCAGACCAGAAGCATGCCGGCGAGGATTCGTTCATCGCCGCCGGTCACGCCACGCAGCACCAGGCCGGCATAGGTATAGACCATCAGGAACCCGCCGAAGGCGAACATCGACGTGAGGAGCGTCAGCGCAATGCGGATGTCGCGGACCGGCGCCACCCGCTCCCGGAGCGTGAAGCTTGCAGGCTGAGGAACGGATCGCAGCATCGTCCACACGCCGATCATCGAGACGAGCCCCAGGGCCGCGACGAACCAGAGCGTGCTCCTCCAGCCGCCGAAACCGCCGATGAAGGTACCGAGTGGTGCTCCCAGTGCCGTTGCGGCGGCCAGGCCCGCGGTCACGGTGGAAAGGGCGCGTCCTCGCCTTGCCGGATCGGCGAGCAGCGCGGCCACTCCCAAGGCCGTCGGCGCGAACATCGCAGCGCCAAGACCGGCGAGCGCGCGGCTGAGGAGGACCGTGTTCAGGTCGGTCGCCAAGGCGCTGACGACGTTGCCGACGACAAAGATGCCGAGCGCGGAAACCAGCAGAAGCTTGCGCGGCCAGCTGCCGGCCACGGCCGCCATGACCGGCGCCATCACGGCATAGGAAAGCGCGTACACGGTGACCATCTGGCCGGCGAGGCTGACGGAGGTGTGGAGCGATTCAGCGACGCCGGGAAGGATGCCGGCGACGACGAAGTTGTCCGTCCCTATCGCGAACATCCCGAGCGCGAGCATGAGCAGTCGACGGTCCATCGGGATGATCTCTCAGAGCGCCAGCGCAGCTTGCGGCGTGTTCCGGAAGCTGATGGCGATGCGGTTGTAGGTGTTCATCAGGCCGATCGCGATGGTGAGGTCGACGAGTTCGCGTTCGTCGAACACCGTTCGCGCGGCTTGGTAGGCCTGTTCGGGCACGCCGGTTTCGGCCACGCGCGTGACGGATTCGGCCCACGCCAGGGCCGCACGCTCGCGCTCGTCGAAGAGCGGTCCGGCTTCTGCCCATGCCTGCACCAACGCAAGCTTCTCGATCTTCTGCCCTTTCTTCAGCAGGTCGTGCGTGTGCATGTCCAGGCAGTAGGCGCAGTTGTTGATCTGTGAAACGCGCAGGTAGACCAGATCGACGAGAACAGGCGAAAGGCTGCTCTGCATGACATAGCCATAGACCCCGCCCAGCGCCTTCATGCCGACCGGTGCGATCTCGTTGTAGTCGAGACGCTTGCTCATCTTTCACTCCTGAATGATTGGGATGCAATCATGCAGGGGAAGTCACCTCGGCGGAACTGATAAAGCTGCACTCGCACAATGCACGGCGTTCAATTCACTGCGGGGCGCTCCGCCGTCGCAGGACGGCGTTCAGCCAAGCGGGTCCTGCTGAACGCCCGGTGGCGGCGGAGGCGTCGCCGGTGGGACCTTCGGGCGCAGCACCGCGTTGACTTCGGCGCCGAAGATCAGTGTGGTCGCACTGATGTAGAGGAAGACCAAGGTCGCGACGACCCCCGCAAAGCTGCCGTAGACGAGGGCCAGCTTGCCGGCGGTGCGCAGGGTGTATGACAGCGTGGCGGCCGCCGCCACCCACAGGGCCGCCCCGACCAGGGCGCCGGGCATTACCGTGCGCACCCGCTGCCGCACATCGGGCAACCAGCCGTACAGCATCGCGTACAGCGCGGTGAGCACCAGAAATGCGCTGCCGTAGCGGACGGTGTTGCGTAGCCAGGGCGCCTCTTGACCCTCGCCCAGGCTGATCTCCAGGAACTGCCACAGGTACGGCATGATGATCACCGAACTGAAGGTGGCAAAGATGCCGGTGCCCGCGATCAACGTGAACAGCACGACCTTCATGCGCGCCTTCCAGAACGGCAGGCCCCGATCGACGCCGTACGAACGGTTCAGCGCTGTGCGCACGGCCTGTATGCCCGAAGAAGCGGTCCACAGCGTCGCCATCACGCCGATCGCGAGCAGCGCCTGGTTTCGCTGCGCCAGCACCTGGTCGACGACCGGCTGCAATGCGTCGCGCACCGCCTGAGGCGCGTAGCCCATCACGCGGCCCGCCAGTGCAGCCGCATCGCCGGGTTGCCCGACGAAGCCCGCGCCGGCGGAGAGCAGGATCAACAGTGGAAACATCGCCAGCACCGAGGAGAACGCCAGGCTACCGGCCTGATTCGCGCTCTGGTGCAAGACGTAGTTGCGGATGGCCAGCAGCAAGACGCGCAAGCCTGGCGCCGCCATCGCATCCCGTCGGACGCGGCGCCAGGCATTTCCGAGGCGGCTCATGGGCGGGCGCGCTGGTCATTGCACGCGCAGCGGGGACGGCGGCGCCGGATCGGCGCCAGGGTCATCGGCCGGCGCGCCGGACGTCCTGCACATCTTCGCTAGGCGACGGATCGTTGCTGCGAGGCCGGCCCGCTCTGCCCAGGCCATGGCGCGATGTCTGCGCTTGCCGCACGGATGTGGCCCCACAGCAGGTTGAAGGCGATGCAGCCGAGGATGAAAAGGGCGATGACGATCGCAAGCCAGCGCGAGGCGCGCTTGCCGTCCCCCTGTGGGCCGCGCGGCGGCTTGGTGGTCGTCGCCATCGTCGCTCGCTAGCGGCGCCCGCGCATGAAGAGCAGCAGCAGCGCGGTGAGCACTGCGCTTCCGGCCGCGGCGTAGACGACCGCCTTCCACGGCTCCTCGCTCACGTACGCCGTGCTTCGCTCTCGCAGCTCGGAAGCCTGGCCTTTCATGCTTTCGATTTTCTGGCCGGCAGCGTTGACTGCGTCCTTGGCGTAGGTCTTGGCTGCCTGGGCTGCGCCAGCGGCCTTGGCCTTTGCTTCCTGCAAATAGCCCTCGGCAGCACCGGCGCTGTCGCCGTCCTCCGTGCTCCTGCGCGTCGACGCCGGATCGCCGGTGTTGGCCTGGCCGAGCTGGGTGGACGGCCCGGCCGCCGGGGTACCCTCCGCGGCGACGCCGATGGACCCGCCGGCGTCTGTCTGATCCTCGGTGGGCCTCGAGTTGGATGCGTTCGTTTCCATGGTGTCTCCGTTGAAGAAATTGGGCAGAGGGCTGACTTCGGGTTGCCATCGCGCAACCCAGACAGGTGTCGTTCCTGCCGCCCTGCGGGTTGATCAGCCGAGGGGCCGATTCGATGTAGTCCGCGACTCGCGCGAGCCGGCATTTGGCCAGTGTCGGCATCGCCGTATTTACCTCGCTCCACTGGAGGTGTTGTCCTATACGGGCGCCTTGCCGCTCGCACCACTCTGAGCCATCTCAACCAAGGAGCACGTCATGAATCTCATCATCTGGCTTGTCGTGGGCGGACTGATCGGCTGGGTCGCCAGCATGATCATGAGGACCGATGCTCAGCAGGGCATGTTCCTCAACGTCGTGGTCGGGATCATCGGATCGATGCTGGGCGGCTGGTTCGTGGCGCCGCTCCTTGGGGCCGGGACGGTCAATCAGAACGACTTCAGCATCCGCGGGCTGGCGGCATCTCTCATCGGCGCCGTGATCCTGCTCGCGATCGTCAACCTGGTGCGCCGCGGCCGCGTCCGCTGAGCAACGGACTCCGAGCCTGCGGACCCGGGCTCGGCGGCGGGAGGCCTGGCCATCCATACGCTGCGCTTCAGGCAGCGTCCGGGTCTGGCTCCTTCAACGAGAATCCAGTGGGCATGAAGACCGTTTCTTATGGGGTGCTCATCTTCAACGAGCAAGGGCAACTGCTGCTCGCGCACGCCACGGGACAGAAGCACTGGGACATCCCGAAGGGTGGCGCGGAAGAAGGCGAGTCTGCGCGCGAGGCGGCCATCCGCGAAGTGCGGGAAGAAACGGGAATCGAACTGGCCGCGGATTCTTTGCAGGAGCTCGGGCGATGGCCTTATCTTTCCCGCAAGGACCTGCACCTGTTCCGTGTCGACCTTCTGACGCGAGACTGTGACATCGCTGCCTGCAGGTGCACGAGCTTCTTTCCTCACCGCAAATCAGGCGCGATGATCCCGGAAGTGGACCGGTTCAGGTGGGTCGACGTCGCCGAGATTCCGGCGCTGGCCGCGAAGTCGATGACTGCACTGCTCCAGTCGCTGCCGGGCTTCGAGAGCTTGTCCCCGGCGCCTCCGAGATCTGCGACAGCCCGTACAGATTGATGATCGGTGCCCGCGGGCGCGCTCCGTTGCAGCGCCGCTACCGGAAGCTGATCCCGAGGGAGTTCCGGCGCGTGCGGCAATGGCGCTGGAATGACGTCATGGCCCGAGTCACAGGAATCCGACCGAGAACCACGGCACGAACACCAGCAGCAGCAAGGCGAGAAAGAGTGCCGCCATGTGCGGCCACACGCGCGGCATGGCCACGTCGGGCGAAACACGGCCAATGGCGCAGGCCGCATAGAAGCCGACACCGAAGGGCGGTGCGAACAGCCCCAGGCCCATCGCGAAGATCACGACCATGGCGTAGTGCACTTCGTTCACGCCCACGAGCTTGGCGATCGGGAAGAGCAGGGGGCCGAACAGCACGATGGCCGGAATGCCTTCGAGCAGACTGCCGAGCACCACGAAGGCCAATGCCGACACCAGCAGGAAACCCATCTTGCCGCCCGGAACCGCGGTCATGATCTTGACGAGGTCTTGCGCAAAGCCCGATTGGGTGAGCGCCCAGGCCATCGCGGTCGCGCAGCCGACGATCAGCAAGATGGCGCCCGACAGCGATGCCGTGTCCAGCAGCATCGGATAGAGGCGGCGCCAGTCGAACTGGCGGTAGATGAAGATGCCGGCGATCAGCGTGTAGAAGATGCCGATGGTCGACACCTCGGTCGCCGTTGCCACACCCTCGACGACGGCGGTTCGGATGATCACCGGCAGGGCCAGTGCAGGCAAGGACACGAGCAGCAGCTTGCCGATTTCGCGGCGGGTGGCCCGGGTCACGCCGGTCATGTCCTCGAGACGCGTCTGCCACCAGACGACCCCCGCCATCAGCACCAGCCCGACCACGGCGGGCATCAGGCCGCCGATGAAAAGGGAGGTGATCGACACACCGGTGACGGAGCCGACGGTGATCAGCACGATGCTCGGCGGAATGGTCTCGGACATCGCACCCGATGCCGACAGCAGGCCGATCAGGTCGCCATCCTTCGAGCCGCGCTTCTTCATCTCCGGGAAGAGCGCAGGCGCCACGGCCGCCATGTCGGCCGCCTTGGCGCCCGAGATGCCCGACACGATGTACATCGCGCCGAGCAGCACGTACTGAAGCCCGCCACGCACGTGGCCGATGAGACTGACCAGGAAGTTGATCATGGCCCGCGCGAGGCCGGTCATCTCGATCAGCGATCCCAGGAACACGAACAGCGGCACCGCCAGGAGGATCAGGTGCGACATGCCTTCCTGCATGCGGTTGGGCATGATCGACATCGGCGTCGTGGTCGAGAAGCTCAGGTAGCACATGGTTGCCAGGCCGAAGGCAAAGGCGATCGGCACTCCGATGACGATGCAGCCCACCAGCATCAGCAGGAAGAAGATCACCAGATTGAGGTTGCCCAGGTTCGCGAGCACCGGCGAGAGCATCCACAGCGCTGCGCCGCCGATGGCCACGGCGCCACCCGTGACGGCGATCTGCTTCCAGCTGGCGGTGTCGACCAGGCGCGCGACCGCGGTCACCAGCATGAGGATGGCTCCGGCGCAGACGGCACCCGCGCGCCAGCCTTCGCTGATGCCCAGCACGGGCGTGGTCACGGCCATCTCCTCCTGCCAGTGCTCCCATGCGGGCGGGCACAGCATCACCAGGAAAGCGACCACCAGGCACATGCCGAGCGCATCGATCCATGCGCGCCGATCCGGTGCCATGCCTTTCACGAACGTTGTCAGGTGCATGTGCGCCGTGCGCCGCAAGGCGATGCAGGCGCCGAGCATGGCCAGCCAGAGGAACAGGATGCTCGCCAGCTCGTCGGTCCAGGTCAGCGGCTCGTGCAGGGCGTAGCGCGCAAAGGCTCCGCCGCCGAGGATGAAGATCTCCGCCACCACGATGGCGGCGGCCGGCACTTCCGTGATCCAGGCCAGCGAGCGGTCGATCCACCGCCCCGCGGGCGATCGGGCGGTCGGCATCGTTTGGATCGGGTCGACGAGCGATTCCATGGCGCGGCCCTGATCGTTCAGGCCAGCTTGCCCGAGTACTTCTCGAGCCTGGCCCAGACCTCCTCACCGTACTTGGCCTTCCATTCGGTATAGAAGCCAGCGCTCTTGAGCAGGTCGCGGAAGGGCGCCGGGTTGGGCTTGTTGAAGACAATGCCGAGCTTGGTGAGCTGGGCCTGCGCGTCGGCGTTGAGCTTGGCGATGTCTTCGCGTTCCTTGAGTGCCGCGGCATTGAAGTGCTTGTTCAAGGCCTCCTGCACTTCCTTGGGCAGCGCCTGGTACTTCTTGCCGTTGCCGAAGATGAAGTGGCCGTCCCAGGTGTGAGCGGTGAGCGAGCAGAACTTCTGAACTTCATACAGCTTGGCACTCTGGATGAGGGCCAGCGGGTTCTCCTGGCCATCGACCACCTTGGTCTGCAGCGACGAGTACAGCTCCCCGAACGGAATGGCCGTGGGCGACGCGCCCAGCGCCTTGAACATCGAGATCCAGAGCGGAATGCCGGGCACGCGGATCTTGAAGCCCTTGAGATCGTCCGGCGAGTTGACGGCCTTGCTGGCCGACGTGATGTTGCGATAGCCGTTGTCGAGCACCTTGTCGAAGGCGTAGAGGTTGACCTTGCTCAGCGCCGCGCGCACGTACGCGCCGAGTTCGCCGTCCATGGCAGCCCAGACGGTGTCGTAGTCCTTGAATGCGAACGCAACGCCGTTGATGCCGGCGGTCGGCACCAGGGTCTGCAGGTTCGTGCCCGCCGTGGACATGAAGTCGATGGCGCCGGCACGGGTCTGCGAAATCATGTCGGGCTCGCTGCCGAGCTGGCTGGTGGGGTACACCTGCAGGTCGACCTTGCCCCCGGTGTCCTTGCGGATGGCTTCGGCGGCTTCCTTGATGCGCAGCGTTCCCGGATGATCGGCCGGGAAGGCCGTCCCGTACTTGAGCTTGATCTCGCTTTGCGCAAATGCGAAACGGGTGGGCAGGGTGGCGGCAACGCCGGCGCCGGCGAGTGTGGCGGCGAACTGGCGGCGGGTGGGCTGAAAGATCATGGTGGGTCTCCGTTGGGTCTTGAGGGTTCTTCGAAAGGTCAGCCGGCCAGGAGCAATGTCATGCCACCTTGACGAAGCTTCGAGAGGTGAGACGCGAGCCGTTCGACGAAGGCGGACGGCCATGCATCGCTGCCGAACACGCTCGCATGCGCCAGCGCAGCCTTGGCCGCATCGGTGTCGTTGGCGGCCTGGCGCAGGCGATCGGCCAGCGCCGGCGCACCGGCATCGCCGATCACGAGCGCCGTGCCGCTGTCGGACACGCCGCTGCGCAGGTAGTGCAGCCACGCGGCCAGGGCGCGTTCGAGCAAGGGGCGTTCGATGCCTTGCGCCAGGCTCTCGCGCAGCGCAGGCAGCCAGCGTACGGGCACTTTTTGCGTGCCGTCCATGGCGATCTGCCGGGTTCGGTGGCCCAGGGTCGGATTCTCGAAGCGCGCGAGCAAATCGTGGCAGTACGCAAGGACGTCGTAGCCCGCCGGTGCGGCCACCGTGGCACGCAGGTCCTCGAGCATCAGCCGGCGCGCGAAGCCACCGACCAGCGGGTCCGCCATGGCATCGGACACGCTGTCGAGGCCGCGCAGCTGGCCGGCGTAGGCAATGGCGGAATGGGTGCCGTTGAGCAGGCGCAGCTTCATCGCCTGGTAGGGCCTGACGTCGCTGGTGAGCAGCGCGCCGGCGTCTTCCCATGCCGGACGCACACCGGCGAAGCGGTCCTCGATGACCCACTGCGTGAAGGGCTCGCACACGACGGCCGCTTCGTCGCGCACGCCGAGCCGCCGCGCCGCCCAGTCGAGCGATGTCGGCGTGGCGGCAGGGACGATCCGGTCGACCATGCTGTTGGGCATGGCAACGTCCGATGCGATGCGGTTGGCCAGTGGCACGTCGACCTGCGATGCGTACTGCACCAGCAGCTTGCGCAGCGTGTCGCCGTTGCTTGCCATGTTGTCGCAGCACACGAGCGTCAGCGGCGCCGACGCAGGGCGCAGCCGAATGCCGGCGGCGATGACGCCCAGCGTGCTCTGCGGCTGGTTCGGCGCCGAGAGGTCGTGGCGGATGGCGGGGTCGTCGATGTCGAGCTCGGCACTCGCCGGGTTCTGGCTGTAGCCCTTCTCGGTCACCGTCATCGTGACGATGGAGACGGCCGGATGGGCGATGGCCGCCAGCACCGCCTGCAATTCGCTGGGTGCATGCAGGGCACCGCGAAGCGCGCCGGCGACGCGCGTGCGGGCCTGCTCGCCGTGGCGCTCGGTGACCGAATAGAGGTGATCCTGTGCCGCCAGCATCCGCGGCACGCCGGCGTCACGCAGGCTCACGCCCAGAATGCCCCAGCGCATGTCACCGTGCGCGATCAGCGTTTCCGTGTAGAGCGCCTGGTGTGCACGGTGGAAGGCGCCCAGGCCCAGATGCACGATGCCCGGCACCAGGCGCGAGCGGTCGTAGGCCGGTGTCGCGACGCTCGGCGGCAAGCCACGCAAGGCGCTAGCCGAAAGGGGGGGAAGGCACGTGTCTGTCTCTGGCATGTTCGTTGGCTCGGATCTTTGCCGGGCCTGTGAATGGGCATCTACCATGGTAGTAATCAACTGCCGGGGGAGTCTATGGGCTCGGATGGCCGCCTTGAGCCAGTACAAACCCCTAGGTTCGGTTCATTTTGCAGGGCACTACCATGGTGATAAAGTCGCTCCAGCGCACAAAAGGCCCTCATCGATGTCCACCCAAGCCTTGGCGTCCAACGCCCTCCCCACCGGCCAGCCCATGGACGGTCAATCCATGCCTGCCGCGGAGAACCCGCTCGTCAGCGCGCTGGCGCAGTTCAAGCTCGATCCCGCGCAGTCGTATGCCGGCCAGGTCCATGATCAGTTGCTCGAGGCCATCGTGCGCGGCAAGCTGCCGCCGCGCACTGCCTTGTCCGAGGCGACCATCTCGAAGCTCATCAACGTGAGTCGCACGCCCGTTCGCGAGGCGCTGGCCCAGCTGGCCGAGGAGCAGATGGTCGTGATCTATCGGCAGGTCGGCACGCTGGTGGCGCCGGTCCGGCTGTCATTGCTGGAAGAAGGGCGCTTCGTGCGCAGCACGCTGGAATGCGCGAGCCATGTGCAGCTGGCCTTGAGCATCACGCCCGCGCAGCTGCAGGAGTTCGGGCAGATCGTGCAACGCCAGCGCGACGCGGTGAGCAGCGGCCAGATCGACCAGTTCTCCGAGCTCGACGAGCTCATGCATCGGCGGCTGTTCGAGTTTGCCGGTCGCGAGCACGTGTGGACCATGCTGGAACCGATCAAGCGCCAGTTCGACCGTGTGCGCTGGCTGCTGCTGGGCCACGTCGCGGGGCATGCCGATCGCGCCTTGCAGGAACACGAACAGATGCTCGCGCAGATGGCCGCACGCGACGTCGCGGGCCTGGGCGCGAGCGTGGCATCCCACATCAATCACATCACGGCGCACATCGCCGCCCTGCGCGAGCAGGCGCCGGACAGTTACTTCGCTGCCTGAGCGGCGCACGCCATGGAGACAAGCTTGAAGATCGAACGCATCGAAACCATCGTGACCTGCCCGGGTCGCAACTACGTGACCGTGAAGGTCGTGACCGACAGCGGGGTGTACGGCCTCGGCGACGCCACGCTCAACGGTCGCGAGCTGGCCGTCAAGTCGTACCTCGACGAGCACGCGATCCCGTGCCTCATCGGCCGCGACCCGCGCAACCTGGAGGACATCTGGCAGTTCCTCTACCGCGGTGCGTACTGGCGTCGCGGCCCGGTCACCATGACCGCCATCGCAGCCATCGACATGGCCTTGTGGGACATCAAGGGCAAGCTCGCCGGCATGCCGGTGTACCAGTTGCTCGGCGGCAAGAGCCGTGACGGGGTGATGGTGTATGGCCATGCCAACGGACGCGACCATGTCGAGGCGATCGAGGCGGTGCAGCAGCACATCGAGCAAGGCTACAAGGCCATCCGCGTGCAGTCGGGCGTGCCCGGCCTGGCGAAGACCTACGGCGTCGGCAAGACCCAGGGCCATTACGAACCTGCAGAAAAAGGCCTGCCGCCCGAGGAGCCGTGGGACACCTCGCTCTACCTGCGCCACACGCCCGAGCTGTTCCGCAAGGTGCGTGAGGCCGTGGGCTTCGGTCCGCACCTGCTTCACGACGCCCACCACCGCCTGACGCCGATCGAGGCCGCTCGGCTCGGCAAGGAACTCGAGCCCTTCAACCTGTTCTGGATCGAAGACGCCACGCCGGCCGAGAACCAGGAGGCCTTCCGACTGATCCGCCAGCACACGACCACACCGCTTGCGGTCGGGGAGATCTTCAACTCGATCTGGGACTGCAAGGAGCTGATCAGCGAACAGCTCATCGACTACATCCGCGCCACCATCGTGCATGCGGGCGGCATCACGCACGTGCGTCGCATTGCCGACTTCGCGGCCATGTACCAGGTGCGCACCGGCTTTCATGGCGCGACCGACCTGTCGCCCGTGTGCATGGCGGCGGCGGTCAACTTCGGCATGTGGGTGCCCAACTTCGGCGTGCAGGAACTCATGCCCCACAGCGCGCTCACGGACGAGGTGTTTCCGCACAACTACCGTTACCAGGACGGCTACCTGGTCATGGACGAGGTGCCCGGCCTTGGCGTCGACATCGACGAGGTGCTGGCCGCAAAGTATCCCTACGAGAGAGCCTACCTGCCGGTCGCACGACTCGCCGACGGCTCGATGTGGAACTGGTAGGCGCGCGCTTGCGCTGCCTCATCTCAAACGAAGGAATATGCGAATGCTGAGCGTCGTCGTCGATCAACCCAACAGCATGGCCGTCGTCGAGCGGCCCATGCCCGAGCCTGCCGCCGGCGAGGTGCGCGTGCGCGTGCGCTTCGCGGGCATCTGCGGGTCGGACCTGCACATCTTTCATGGCCAGAACCCGTTCGTGTCCTACCCTCGTGTCATCGGGCACGAGTTCGTCGGCCAGATCGAGTCGGTCGGCGAGGGTGTGAGCTCGTCGCGTGTGGGCGAGACCGTGGTCGTCGACCCGGTCATCAGCTGCGGTGAATGCCATGCCTGCCTGATCGGCCGGCAGAACGTCTGCAGCCGGCTGCAGGTCATCGGCGTGCATCGCGACGGCGGCTTCAGCGAGTATGCGTGCGCGCCGGCGAAAAACGCCTATGTGATTCCCAAGGGACTCGCGCACGCCAGTGCTTCGGTGATCGAGCCCTTTGCCGTTGCGGCGAACGTGACGCATCGCACCGGCGTGTTCCCGAGCGATGTGGCACTCATCTATGGTGCCGGCCCCGTCGGCCTCAACCTGATGCAGGTGCTCAAGCGCGTCTACGGCATCCGGGCCTTCATCACCGACCATTTCGACGAGCGCCTGGCATTGGCGCGGGCGTGCGGTGCGGCCGAGGACGAGACCATCAACACCTTGAACGAATCACTGCCCGAGGCCCTGGCCGCGCGCGGTGTCGAGGGCGGCCCGACGCTCGTCTACGACGCGGTGTGCCATCCGTCGATCATCGAGGAAGCCGTGCGCATCGCGGCGCCTGCCGGACGCATCGGCATCCTCGGCTTCTCGGCCAAACCATCGGCCATTCCCCAGCAGGAGCTCACCAAGAAGGAGCTGACGCTGTATGCATCGCGGCTCAACTGCGCGATGTTCCCGACGGTGATCGACTGGATCACCCGAGGGCTGGTCGACCCCGGCCGCATCATCAGCCACAAGTTCGACTTCCGCGATGTGGCCGGCGCTTTCGAACAGACCGAGCGCAACCCGCGCTACAGCTGCAAGGTGCTCCTGGACTTCGGCGTCGATTCGTAGGCACGCGACCGATGGGCCTTCAGAACACGATGCGGCGGGATCGTCTGTAGATCTGCTTCTTGCTCAGCCAGTACATCCTGAGATTGCTCTTGTTCAACAGATGCCGCCATGCCCATCGGCCGGCGATTGCTTCCGGCAGGCGCCGCGCTTGCAAGATGGAGAGGCAGTCTTCGACCAGCCAGTGGAAACGCACTTCGGGAGAATAGTATTTCTCCCATTCTTTCCGTGCCTGCAGCCCGAGTTCGGGCGCTCTTTCCAGGTTGCTCTCCAGGATCTCGCCCAGATGCGGAATGTCTGCTTCGGCCACCGAGAGACTACAAGCAGGCCAGTCGACACGCCGGGGATAGATCCACTCGTCCGCGATGATGACCGGACACCGTCCCATGCGCAAAGCTTCGAACAGCCGGATACTGCCGGGCCCCCGTCCGCGCGGACAGAGTGCGAATGCCGCGGAGGCCATGACGTTCGCGTAATCGGGCCAGAAACCCTGCTGCTTCTCCTGCGGCGACATGTAGAGCATCCGTTGCGCGAACTCGGAAGTGTCCTGGATGAACATCCTGTCGGATGCGATTTGCCTGAACTGCGCTCGGACCGAGTGGTTGGCCAGGGAGCCGACGAAGCAGGCCAGGTAGCGATACTCCTCCGGAGGCGGGCGAAAATCGATGTGGGGATTCTCGTCAAGTCGCAGGTAGTAGCCGGTACGGGTTCGTCCCTCGCTGTGATAGCTCTTCCGCAAGGATGCATACAGCCCGGGAAGAAAAGGCAGGGAAGAATCGCCCACGTCAAAAATAAAAGTCTTTTCGCGATACCTTTTCACCCAGGGGTGATGCCGAACCCACTCGGAGAAAAGGCCTTCGGCCCCCAGTTCGGCAAAGACAATCAGGTCCGCCTGCTCGGGATCATCCGTGAGGGTGTGAACGCCAAAGGAATCGGAAGCTGCGCTCTGCGCAAACAACATCTGTGCTCCCTGCGTGAACTTGCCTTGATGGGGATCGTCAGGATGGACGGGTTCACGGCCGGGGAAAGCGGGGTCTAAGGTCACGGAATACAGCAACACCTTGGCCATCGAGTTTCCTTTACATGCGAAACATCATGGGACTGCTGTAACCCAGACTAGCATCGATTCGGCCGAGCTCAAGTTTCTCCAGGAAGTGACGCTGGAGTTTCTTGACGATCGACTGAGTTGCTTCCGAGGAAGGGACGGACGCGGGCCCCCTGGAAAGTCAGGCGTGTACTACAGGAAAACGGGGCGAAGGAGTTCCTTTTCCGCCCCACCGGGGGTTGACATATCGACTGCTGCCAGATGGCAGCGGCAGTGGCAACGGTACGGGGGTGCTTCGGCACCCGCGGCCCGGCAACTTGAAGGGGAACCGAGATGAACAAGGATCAAGTCAAAGGCGGCCTCGAGAAGGCCAAGGGAAGTGTCAAGGAAAGCGTCGGCAAGACGACGGGCAACGAAAGATTGCGGACCGAGGGCGCTGCTGACAAGACAGCCGGGGCGGTCCAGAAGAAGGTCGGCGACGTCAAGGAAGCGGCCAAGAACATCACAAAGAAGCCTTGAGTGGCGCAAGGGCACCGCCGACTCGCGACTTGAGGCAGACACCGGGCCCCGGTCTCAGGCCTCGCTGCGCTTCCTCGCGCGCCTGCAGCAGTTCGGTTGCAGGCAGCGAGTCAATCCAGGACAAGACTGCGCGACTCCTTCGGTGCAAGCTTTGCCCGCGCCACGACCTCGCGCCAGCGGGCAAGATCCGCCTTCACCCGCTGCGCCAGCGCGTCGCGGCCTCCCGGTTCGGGGTGAGCGCCATGGCTCTCGAAGCGGTCGACGACCTGTGGATCGGCCAGTATCTCGTTCAGCGCCCGGTTGAGGAGATCGAGGACGGCTGCCGGCGTGCCGGCCGGCGCAAAGAGCCCGTACCACTGCACGACGTCCACCGCCGGAAAGCCCAACTCGGCAAGCGTGGGCAGGGCAGGAAGGTCATCCAGCCGCTTCGGTCCTGCCACGGCCAGGGCACGCAACTGTCCTGCACGGATGAAAGGGGATGCCGTGAAGAGACTGGGAAACATGATTTGCGATCGGCCGCTGGCCGTGTCGGCAATCGCAGGTGCGGCCCCTTCGAACGTGGCGCCGGCCATCGACGTGCCGCTGCTGAGCTGAAACAGTTCGGCTGCGAAGTGCGGCGGCGTCCCATCGCCTGCGGATGCGTAGCTGAAGCAGCGAGGCGCGGCCTTCAACCGGGCGATCAGCGTGTGCACGTCGGGGGCGCCCTTTCCAGGATGGGTGACCATCAAGGTCGGCGAAGAACCCACGAGCCCGACAGGCTCGAAATCGCTCACGGGGTCGTAGCCCAGGGTTTGCAGGGCCGGATTCATCGCGTGCGTACCGAGATAGCCGAACATCAAGGTGTGGCCGTCCGGCGCAGCGCGTGCCACGTACTCGCTGGCGATGGCGCCGTTCGCCCCGGCCCGGTTGTCGACCACCACATCCTGGCCGAGCAGCGGCCCCAGCTTGGCGGCGATGATGCGCGCCATCGTGTCGTTGCCGCCCCCGGCGCGCGTCGGCACGATGAGGGTCATGGTTCGGCGCGGAAAGGTCGACGACCCGGCGTCCCCTGCCTGCGGCGGTGAAAAAACATAGTCAGGCAGGTGCAGTTCGCCCTGCATGATCTTTCTTGCCGTGCGAACGAGCGCGGCGCGTTCCACGGTGGCGGCGCCGGCCCTGCCTTTCAGTTCGACTTCGACATCGATCTGTCCGGCCGGATGCAGCACGACCAGTTTGTGGGCGCCCGGTTCGCGCGCCACTCCGCTGGCGACCGTTCCCGGCAATGCAAATGCGCTGGCGACGCCGATGGCTCCCGTCACGGCGTGCGATGCATGGCATTTGTGCGGCGTGAAGTAGCGTGAGCTGATGCTGTCATTCGACGGGCCCACGCTGATCAGCACCGGCTTCGGAATGACGCTGTTGGAGACGTCCCCGAGACCCATCCTGCGGCCGGCTTCCAGACGCAGGCTTTCCAGCCGCTCGAGCAGCGCGATGTTCGCATCCAGCGCCGCTGGCTTTTCTCCTCCGGTCACGCCGAGATCGGCGGCGCGAACGATCATCAGCGGCATGGCCGCATCGATGCAGGTCACCTGGACGCCGTCGATGGTGTCGATCCGCTCGCCGGTCGGGAAGACCTTCCCCGTGACCGATCCCCATGCGTCGAGGAAGTTGAGAAGGATGGGCGCCGCCGTGCCGGCCACGCCATCGATGCGCGCGTCGCCTTCGTAGGTCACGCGGCCGCCGGGCGTGAGCACCGTGATGTCGATACGCGATCCGGTGTTGACGTTGTAGACCCGCACGCTGGTCGTGCCATCCGCCGCAGGTACCAGCCCCTGCTCGATCGCAAAGGGCGCGACGCCAGAGAGCATGTTGCCGCAGTTCGGCCGCGTGTCGACCGACCGGTGGCCGACGCCTACCTGCGCGAAAAGATAGTCGATGTCGCACCCGGGGTGCGACGAGCGCGACACGATGGCGACCTTGCTGTTCAGCGTGCTTCCGCCGCCCACGCCGTCCAGCTGCAGCGGGTCCGAGGCACCGATGGCGCCGATCAGCGCCTGGTCACGCGCCTCGTCGCCGTCGGGCAACCACTCGCGCAGAAAGAAGGGGCCGCGCGAAGTACCGGCGCGCATCAGCACGCAAGGGATCGAGCGCTTCATCTCAATCCGCGGTGATCTTGGCGGCCTGGACCACCTTCTTCCACTTGACCTGCTCCTGTGCCACATAGGTGCGCATCTGGTCGGTCGTCATGGTCGAGACTTCGGCACCGTGGTCCTCGAGGCGCTTGATCACGCTCTTGTCGGCCAGCACCTCGTTGAGGACCTTGTTGAGCTGTTCGATCACGGGCTTGGGCGTCTTCGCCGGCGCGAAGATGCCATACCACTGCGAGACATCGACGTCGGCGATGCCCTGCTCCTGGAGTGTGGGCACGTCCGGCATGAGCGCCGAGCGCTTGGCGCCCGCGACCCCCACGGCCTTCAGCTTGCCGGCCTTGACGTACGGCATGGCCGTGAAGAGGCTGGGAAACATCACTTGCGTCTGGCCGCCGATGGTGTCGGTGATGGCCGGCGCTGAACCCTTGTAAGGCACATGCAGCATGCTGGTACCCGTGGAAAGCTTGAACATCTCCGCGGCGAAATGCGGGGCCGTCCCGTTGCCGGCCGAAGCGTAGCTGGTCTTTTCGGGCGCCGCCTTGAGCATGGCCACCACCTCCTTCGCATTGCCGGCCTTGACGGCGGGATTGAGCACCATCACCGTGGCCGAGGAGCCCACCATGCCGACAGGTTCGAAGTCCTTGACCGGGTCGTACCGAAGCTTTTGCAGGGCCGGGTTCATGGCATGCGTGGCGATGTAGCCCAACATCAGCGTGTAGCCGTCCGGGGCGGCCCGCATCACGTACTCGCTGGCGATCGAACCATTGGCGCCCGCCTTGTTGTCGACGATGACGGGCTGCTTGAGGATGGCCGACATGCCCTGGCCGATGACGCGCGCCATGGCATCGTTCGCACCCCCTGCCGCTGTCGGAACCACGAGGGTGATCGACTTTTCCGGGAAAGCGGCGGCTGCGTTCCCGCATGCCAGGGATGCCGCCAGCGCGACGGCGGCAACGAGATGGGTTTTCTGGAACTTCAATTGTCTACTCCGGTGGATGATCGAAATCTGGATGTTCGGAAGGCTCTTGCTCGGCCCGGAATTGAATGTTCCGCTCTTCGAAGACTTCTGTGAATTGCATGTTTATGATCGATTGATGCACACTGTCGATCACTGAGGCGTCGTCAGGAGCTCTCGTCATGGCCATCAACTTCAATCTCAACGATCTGCAGGCATTCCGGGCGGTGGCTGAGCTCAGCAGCTTTCGCAAGGCGGCCGAGGCGCTTCACGTGTCCCAGCCCGCCTTCAGCCGACGTATCGAAAAGCTCGAGGAAGCACTCGGCGTGCGCCTGCTCGACCGCACCACCCGGCGCGTGAGCCTGACCTCGGTAGGACGCGACTTCGATCGCAAGGTGCAGCAGTTGCTGGACGACCTCGATCACACCCTGCTGGGCATCCGCGGCGTGGCCGCCACGCGCATGGGCGAGGTCACCATCGCCTGCGTGCCTTCGACCGTCTACTACTTCCTGTCGCAGGTGATCTCGCGCTACCACGAGCGCTACCCGAAGATCCGGGTCAAGGTTTTCGACGCCAGCGCCAACGAGGTGCTCTCGGCGGTGTCGCGCGGCGAGGCCGACTTCGGGCTCAACTTCGTCGGCGTCAAGGAGCCGGACATCGAGTTCAAACCCTTGCTGGAGGAACGTTTCGTCGCCGCCTGCAGGCGCGACCATCCGCTCGCCAGGAAGCGCCGCGTGAGCTGGACCGAACTGGCGCAGTACGACTACATCTCGGTCAGCAAGTCCTCGGGCAACCGGCTGCTGCTGGACCAGGCGCTTTCCAGCCTGCCCGGCCGTCCGCAGAGCATCTACGAGACCCAGCACGTCACCACGATGCTCGGGCTGGTGGAGGCTGGCCTCGGCGTGGCTGCAGTGCCTTCGATCGCCATGCCCGACGCGGACCATCCCCTGCTCGTGAGCGTTCCGCTCCATGACCCGGTGATCACCCGCAAGATCGGCCTCATCCGGCGCAAGGGCCGGACCTTGTCCCCCGCCGCGCAGCAGCTCTACGCCTTCTTCTCCGGGATGAAGGCAAAGCGCGGCAAGCCGGAAGGCCGCCGCGCGGTGAGCTGAATAGCCGGAAGTGGTCGGGTCCCGAGCCCGACCCTTGCTTTCAGTGCGCCGGACCTGTGTGGCCGAGCGGCGCAGGGAGCTCCCCGGAGCCCTCTTCGAGATCGTGCTCGGTGTTGGCGTAGTTCGCGGCCAATTCGCGCTGCAGCACGTCCCGGTCGCAAGCGTTCTCCCAGATCGAGACCACGACGCAGGCCACTGCATTGCTGATGGTGCTGGTGAGCGCCCGCGCCTCGGACATGAAGCGATCGATCCCGACGATCAGCGCCACGCCGGCCACCGGAAGATCGGGCATGACCGTGAGCGTTGCGACCAACGCGACGAAACCGCTGCCTGTCACACCCGCCGCCCCCTTGGACGTGAGCAGCATGATGCCCAGCATCGAGCCGATCTGGAGCCATGACAGATGGATGTCGCAGGCCTGGGCGATGAACATCGACGCCAGCGTGAGGTAGATGGCCGTGCCGTCGAGGTTGAACGAATAGCCGGTCGGGAGCACCAGCCCGACCACGCCCTTCTTGCAGCCGAGCCGTTCGAGCTTGAGCAGGAGACGGGGAAGCACGGGTTCGCTGGACGAGGTGCCGAGCACGACCAGCAGCTCTTCCCTGATGTAGCGCATCAGCTGCCACAGCTTGAACCCGTGCAATCGCGAGAGCACCCCCAGCACGACGACCACGAAGAAGATGCAGGCCACGTAGAAAGTCCCGATCAGCAATCCGAGTGATCCGATCGACTTGATGCCGTAGCGCCCCACCGTGAAAGCCATCGCGCCGAAGGCGCCGATCGGCGCCAGCCGCATGATGATGCCGAAGGCCGCGAAGAGCATGTGCGAGAAGCCTTCGATGCCTTCGAGCACCGGCCTGGCGGCGGCCCCGATCTTCGTGAGGCCGAATCCGCAGAGCACCGCGAGCAGCAACACCGGCAACACCTCGCCCTCCGCGAATGCGCCGACGAAGGCGTTCGGGATGATGTGCATGACGAAGTCCGTGAATCCGTGGATATGCACCTGATTGGCGAAGCGCGTCGCCACCGAGGCGTCCAGGTTCTTCGGATCGATGTGCATCCCGGTGCCCGGCTGCATCAGCAATACCGTGACCAGGCCCGTGATGAGCGCGAGGATCGTCAGAGCGTAGAAGAGACCCATCGCCTTGAGCAAGGTCTTGCCGATCTCCTTGGAGTCGCCCAGCGACGTGATGCCGCTCACGATGGTGCAGAACACGACCGGCGCGATCATCATCTTGACCAGCTTGACGAAGCCGTCGCCGAGAGGCTTGAGCGCGGCCCCGAATTCGGGACCATAGTGGCCCACGATGATTCCGAGGATCAGGCCGATCAGGACCTGTACGTAGAGCAGTTTCAGAAGTTTGCGGATGTTCACGGTTGTCTCCATTTGAGGGGCACGAGTGCGTCCCGGTCTGCGCCGGTTCGGCCGAAAGCGTGGGAAGAGGCTGCGCTCAGCTGCGCGCGCCGAGCACGCGGTCGACCATGACGCCGGCCTGGCCCAGGTTGTTGGCCGGGTCGCACATGGCCTCGAGTTGAGCCCGTGTCACGTGCTTATTGATCTCCGGGTGGGCGACCAGGATCTCGATCAGGGGGCGGTTGTCGGCCAGCGCCTGGCGGCACAGGTCATAGACGAGGTCGTGGGCATATTCGCGGCCGATGTGCGGGCCCAGGCCCATCATGACGGCCTCGGACATCACCAGTCCATTGGTGATGTCGATGTTGGCGCGCATGCGGCTGGCGTCGACCTCCAGGCCTTTGAGGATGAACTTGGTCTGCTTCAACGCGCCCGACATCAGGCAGAAGATCTCCGGCAGCGACACCCACTCGATTTCCCACGGCCCGGTCGAGCGTTCGTGGTCGGCCACCATCGCATCCATCAGGGCGGCGGCATGCTGCCGCGCCACCGAGATGTTGGCGTGGATATAGAGGCAGGAAATCGGATTGCGCTTCTGCGGCATGGTCGACGACGAGCCGCGCCCCGGCGCGAAGGGCTCGAAGACCTCCGCCACTTCGGTCTGCATCATCAGCTTGACGTCCATCGCGATCTTCCCGAGCGAGCCGCCGACCAGCCCGAGGAAGGCCCCGACCTCCGCGATGGTGTCGCGCACCGTGTGCCACGAGATCGGCGGCTGGGCCAGTCCCAGTTCCTTCATCAGCCCGGCCTGGGTTTCCATGGCACCCTTCTCGAGCGAGGACAAGGTGCCCGACGCACCGCCGAACTCTCCCATCAGCACGCGCGGCTTGAGTTGTTGAAGGCGCTCGCGATGGCGGTCGATGCCGGCCAGGATGCTCGCCATCTTGTAGCCGAAGGTGATCGGCGTGGCCTGCTGCAGGTTGGAGCGGCCGATGACCGGCGTATCGCGGTATTTCTTTGCCAGCGCGGCGAGCGCATCGCCGATCTCGTCCAGATCCTGCTCGACCAGCGCGAGGCCTTCGCGCATCTGCAGCACCGCCGCCGTGTCCGTGATGTCCTGCGTGGTGGCGCCCCAGTGGCAGAACTCGCCGAGCTTGTCGCGGCAGTTGGCATTGATCTGGTTGACGACGGCAATGATGGGATAGCCGATCTGCTCGGTCTTGGCCTTCAACTTGGGCCAATCGATCTGCGAAAGGTTGCAGTTGCGGACGATCTCGTCCGCCGCTTCCTTCGGGATGATGCCGAGTTCACCCTGGACCTTGGCGAGCGCACGCTCGATGTCCAGGTACTTGGCGGTACGGTTCTCGTCGGACCAGACGTCGCGCATGCGTGCGTCGCTGAACATGTCGCCGAAGATGCGTGAGTCGATGATGGTGGAGGCCATGGTGTTTGTCTCTTTCTGCGTGGAAGTGATGAATGAGCTCAGTGGCGAGCCAGGTCCAGCGTGCGCTGCGCCTGCAGGACGACCGGCCGGTCGACCATGCGGCCGTCGAGCCGGGCGGCGCCGGGCGATGCGGCATCGGCGGCCAGGACGCGCCGGGCCCAGTCCAGCGCTTGCGCACTCGGATGCAACGCCGCGTGGATCGGCCGGACCTGGCGGGGGTGGATGCACAGCTTGGCGCCGAAGCCGAACCGTCGAGCCTCTGCAAGATCCGACAGCAGGCGTGCCTCGTCCTCGAGTTGCGGCGTGACACCTGCGACCGGGGACGGCAGGCCGGCCAGGCGCGACGCGATCGCGATACGGCTGGCGGCATAGCCGAGGCCGCAGGCATCCGTCGAGATGTCCATGTCGAGGTCGAGTGCGAAATCGAGCGTGCCGAACACCAGGCGTTGTGCTCCGGCGGCCGCGATGCCGTCCACTTCGGACACACCGCGTGCGCTCTCGATGAGCGCGAGGATGCCGGCATTCGGCAACGCAGCCCGGGTCTCGGCAATCTGCGAGGCCCGCTCGGCCTTCGGCAAGAGCACGTCGATGCCCTGCGCGCCGCCCAGCGCAGCCAGATCGGCGGCGAACCAGGGCGAGCCGGCGTCGTTGATGCGCACGACGATGCGCGACCGGTCGGCGGGCATTGCGCCCTGCAGCCACGTCGCGATCGCGCCGCGCGCGGTGGCCTTGTCGTCGGCGGCCACGGCGTCCTCGAGGTCGAGCACGACCCTGTCGGCGCCGCTGGCCAGGGCCTTGTCGAAACGCTCCGGGCGCGTGCCGGGCACGAAGAGGTAGGTGCGAGCAGGATGCAGCGATTCGGCGGACATGACAACGGCCTCAGACGGCGTTGGAGGTGTGCAGCCCGGCGATCTCGGCCGCGCTGTAGCCGAGCTCGGCCAGGATCGCGTCCGTGTGTTCACCGAGTGCGGGCACCGGATCCATCCGCGGCCCGGTGTCCCAGGTGCCCGGCGGCAGCATGGCAGGCACCGGTCCAACGGCGGTTCCGACCTCGGTCCAGCGCCCGCGTGCCTCGAGCTGCGGATGGGCCCAGACTTCCTTCATGGTGTTGACCTGCGCGTTGGCGATCTGCGCGAGCTCCAGCCGTTCGACCACCTGCCTGCCGGTCAGCGGCTTGAAAGCGTCCACGATGATCTGGCGCAATGCGACCCGCTCCGCCACACGCTTGAAGTTGGCGGTGAATCGCGGGTCCTTGGCGAGACCGGGTTGCTCCAGCACCTTGTCGCAGAAGCTGACCCATTCGCGCTCGTTCTGAAGGCCCAACATCACCGTGGCGCCGTCGCCGGCCGGGAACGGGCCGTAAGGGTAGATCGTCGCGTGGCTGGCGCCGGTACGCGGCGGCGGCGCGGCGCCCTCGAAGGCGTAGTACAGCGGATAGCTGGTCCACTCCGCCAGCGACTCCAGCATCGAGATGTCGATGCGTTGACCCTTGCCGGTCTGGCCGCGCTGCAACAGCGCCGCCAGGATGCTGCTGTAGGCGTACATGCCGGCGGCGATGTCGGCGATCGACGGGCCGGCCTTGCAAGGCTCTTCGGGCGTGCCCGTGACGGAGACAAAGCCGGCCTCGCTTTGGATCAGCAGGTCGTAGGCCTTCTTGTCGCGGTAGGGGCCGGGACGTTGCGGGTCGTCGCCGTAGCCGGAAATATCGCAAACGATCAAGCCTGGCTTTGAGACGGAGAGCTTGTCATGGGCCAGGCCGAGGCGCGTCGCAGCGCCTGGTGCCAGGTTCTGAACCACGACATCGGCCTTCTCCATCACCAAGCGCTCGAGCACGCGGGCAGCCTCGGGGTGTTTCACATCGAGCGTGAGGCTTTCCTTGGAGCGATTGGTCCAGACGAAGTGCGACGCGAGACCGCGAACGCGTTCGTCGTAACCGCGGGCGAAGTCGCCCGTCCCGGGACGCTCGATCTTGATGACGCGGGCGCCGAGGTCGGCCAACTGGCGCGTGGCGAAGGGCGCGGCGATCGCGTGCTCCAGCGTCACGACGGTGATTCCCTTGAGGGGTTGCATGCTTGGCTCTCTTTCGATGTTGTGGGGGAGGGCCTCAGCGCAGCACCGCGGTGGCATCCATCGTCAGCCAGCCTTCGTGGTCCGAAGCCCAGAGACGGATCGATTTGCCGTCCGCCTGCGGTTGGCCGCTCACATGAAATGCGTTCAGGTCGAAGGTCGGGCGAATGGCCTTGAAGCGAAAGCTCGCCACGTCGGCATCGGGCAGGTTGCGGCGCAGGAGGTCCATCAGCAGCGTGGCGATCAGCGGACCGTGCACGACGAGGCCCGGATAGCCTTCGACCTGCGTCACGTACTGGCGGTCGTAGTGGATGCGGTGGCCGTTGAACGTCAGCGCCGAATAGCGAAACAGCAGCACATCGTCCGGCACGATCTGGCGGCGCCACGCGGCTTCCACCGGTGCGGCTTGGGGCGGCGGCACCACATCGTCGGGACCTTGAGCTTCACGGTAGACGATGTCGTGGAACTCGACCAACGCCGGCTCGGCGGCATCGTTGCAGAACACCTCGTGGCGCACCTTCACGAACACGAGCTTGCCCGTGCGGCCCGTCTTCGTCGTGACGTCATCGATGGTCGAGGTTCGCACGACGCGATCCCCCACGCGAATCGGGGAGCGGAACTCGAACTGGCTACCGGCCCACATGCGCCGGGGGAGGGGAACCGGCGGAAGGAAGCCGCCGCGCTTGGCATGGCCATCGGCGCCGATTTCGCTCTGCCGATGCATCGGCAGGAAATAGAGCCAATGCCAAAGGGGCGGAAGAGGGGTGCCGGCACTGACCGGCGTCGCCGGGTGGTCCAGCGTCGCGGTCAGTGCGATGACCGGCGTGGGGTTGATGGTGTCTTCGAATGTCTCGCTGCGTCCGATCCACGACTGCAACGGGTCTCTCTGTGCTTCCACTGGCGTCTCCTTGGTCGACTGCGCCAAACGGCTGCAGTTCTGGAGAGCAAGTTTGCGACTCAGGAAGCCTTAGCGGAATTGCAATGTTTGGTCATATTGATGCATGCAGCGCAATAGACCGGAGGCTTTTCAAATGCCTCGAAGGCCAGCCGGCCACCGCCCTCCAGCGAGGAGCCCCATGCGCAGCGAGATCCGGCTCGAACGCCTGGCGAGAACATGGGGGCCTCCGATCCCGCTCCACCCGTCGCCGGCGCGGCCTAGAAATCGGCGACCTTGCCCCATGCCGAGCCGCTGAACCGCTCCGGGCTGTAAGGTGCGGGATCGACGATCGGTTCGGCACCGCTGGCAAGATCCGCGATGAGGTGGCCGGCGCCAGGGCCGATGCCGAAGCCGTGTCCGGAAAAGCCCGCAGCCAGGATGAAGCCCGGTATGGATGCCAGTTCGCCGATGCCGGGCACACCGTCCGGCGTGCTGTCGATGTAGCCGGCCCATGCGTGCGTCATCCTTGCGTCGCGAAGTTGGGGCAGCAGTTCGATGGCGCGGCGGTGGGTCTCCCTGATCGTCGGCAGATCGGGCTTCGGGTCGAGGATGCGCACCCGCTCCATGGGCGTCGGCGCATCGAGCCGCCACCGCGCCAGCGTTTCGTGGCCACCCCGCACGCCTTCCAGGCCGCCCGGACGAAGGTTGCGCCAGCGCTTGGCGAACATCGGCACGAACTGCGGGGCGAATCGCATGAACTGGCCCGTCACGTCCACGCGCGCGCGGCCGCTGATGGCCAGTGCGTAGCGTCCGTCGTTGCGGCGCGTGGCGGACACGTTCGCGCTCACCACGGCATCGGGCAAGCGATGTTCCACAGGAGACACGCTCAGGATCGATTGGCGAACCGAGGCCTGGGGAAAACGGATGCCGAGCTGGCGGCAGAACGACGACGCCCAGGCGCCGCCTGCGAGCACGGCCGTCCTGGTCTTGATGACCCCGGCTTCGGTGATGACGCCGCTGACACGTCCGCCTTCGGTCTCGATGCCACGGGCAGCACAATTCTGGTGGACGCTGCCGCCAAGCTTGATGAGCGCGGCTGCCACCGCGGGCGCAGCCTTGGCAGGATCGGCGGTGCCATCGGTGGGCGAGAAGACGCCGCCTTTCCAGGCGCGGCCGGTCGCATGCCCCCGCTCAGCGGCCTCGCGGCTGCTCAGCATGTGGGTCGTCACGCCGGCGGTCTTCGCAAATTCACGCCATTGGGCCCAACGCGAAATCTCTGCCTCATCGTTGCTGAGATACAAGAGCCCGCAGCGATGAAAACCCGTGTCTTCCCCGCTTTCGGCGGCAAACCGTTCCCAGAGATCGAGGCTCTTGCTCGCCATCGGCAGTTCGCGCGCATCGCGGTTCTGCTGTCGGCACCAGCCCCAGTTGCGGCTCGATTGCTCGGCGCCGATCCTTCCCTTTTCGACCAGGGCGACCGAGAGGCCGCGCTGGGCCAGGTAGTAGGCGCTGAAGACGCCGACGATGCCGCCGCCGATCACGACGACGTCAGCGGAAGTCGGCGGCGTCGGGGAGGTGTGGATAGGGTGCAGCGGAGGGGACATGACGAAAACTCAGCAAGCGGTACTTCGCGTCGGCGCAGTCGAGGCATCCTGAAAGCCAAGAATGGCTTTGGTTTCCAGATACTCCTCGAGCCCTTCGATTCCGTATTCGCGGCCATTTCCCGAGCGCTTGTATCCGCCGAACGGGGCATGGGGATTCCAGGCCGGATAGTTGATGTGCACCTGCCCGGAGCGGATGCGTGCCGCGACCGCGCGCGCAGCGCCGAGGTCCTCGCCTTGCACGTGGGCGCCCAGGCCGTAGACAGTGCCATTGGCAATCTCCACCGCCTCGTCCACGCTGTCGTAGGGGATCAACGCGAGCACCGGTCCGAAGATCTCCTCCTGCGCGATCTGCATGTGAGGATGCACCGCGGTGAAGAGGGTCGGACGGCAGTAGAAGCCACGGCTCAAAGCCTCTGGCCGCCCGAGGCCGCCACCGATGAGCCGCGCGCCTTCGGCGATCCCGACGCCGATCATTTCCTGAACCCGATTGAATTGGGCGCGATTCGCCACCGGACCGTGCGTCGTCCGCTCGGAGCGCGGATCGCCCACGACGATCCTGGACACCGCTTCGAGCGCGATGCGTTCAACTTCCTCGAGGCGCGCGCGGGGCACGATCATGCGAGTCGGCGCGCTGCAGGATTGGCCGACGTTGCGAAAGGCGGCCGCCACGCCTGGCGGCACGGCACGCGCCAGGTCCGCATCCGGCAAGATGAGGTTGGGCGATTTCCCGCCCAGTTCCTGGGCCACGCGCTTCACTGTCGGCGCCGCCGCCTGGGCCACCAGGACGCCGGCCCTCGTCGAACCGGTGATCGAGATCATGTCGACGTCAGGATGCCCCGCCAAGGCAGCGCCGACTTCCGGTCCGCTGCCGTTCACCAGGTTGAACACACCCGGCGGGATGCCGGCGTCTTGCATCACCTCGGCAAACAGCAAGGCGCTCAGGGGCGACAGCTCGCTGGGCTTCAAGACGACCGTGCATCCCGCTGCCAGGGCGGGGCCGACCTTGGCGGTGATCTGGTAGAGCGGCCAGTTCCATGGCGTGATCAGGCCGCACACGCCGATGGCTTCGCGCAGGATGGCCATGTCCCCGCGATGGGTGAGAAACGCGTAGCTTGCGAGGTTGTCCCGCGCCACGCGGATGTGCTGTGCCGCAGACGGCACCTGTGTGCTGCGCGCAAAGCCGATGGCAGCGCCCATCTCCAGCGAGATCGCCTGAGCGAACAGTTCTGCGCGTTCGAGGATCAGGGTGTGGATGCGATCGAGAAACAGGCCCCTGCTCTGGGCGGAACTCACGGACCAGGTCGGGAAGGCGCGCCGCGCCGCCGCTACGGCTGCGGCGACATCGCTTGCACTGCCGAGCGCGATCTCCGCGACAGGCGCTTCGGTCGAGGGATCGACAACGGCGGCACGAGCTTGCGTGTCGGGCACGACCCACTCGCCGTCAACGAACATGCGATCCAGGCGGCCCGCGCTCCGGAGGTGCTCGACGATGGAGGAGTTCACGGCGTGGGTCCCTTTGAAAATGGCGTCAGGGTTGCGCATGGCCATCCCTCGAAGCGTGGCCATGGATGCTGGGCAATACGGTGAAGTGCGTCATGATGTGGCGGCCTTTGGATGACCAAAAGTCTAGGCCGCCTGCACTTCGCGCCGGTGCTGCAATGAGGGCCTTTCTCAAAGCAGGCTGCGGTTGTGCGAGTCGCTACAGCAGATCCTGCCACGCGCATAGGCCATGGGTCACGGGTAGCAGGCTGAGCTGAAGGGGGCACGCTCAGTTCGTGCACCAGCGCCCCTGCGGATCGACACGCTATCGATGGATGCGTGCTCAGGGCAGCGCGACTGCCCGTTCCAGCGTCCACAGGCGCGCCAACAGGTCCTTGGCGCCCGCAGCACCGATCACCGGTCCCGACAACTCCAGGAATTTGCTCTCGAGTTCAGCATCGGACAGCGGCAGTTCCGGATCGCCCTTGCGATTGGGTTGCAGGTGCACGAGCTTGGCGCCGGCGTGCGTGGTGATCTCCAGGCGCGCCGCGCGCTGGCCCGGGAAGGCCGCATCGATCGCGGGGTCGACCCGCACGTCGACGCGGGCCATGAGTTCGCGCGTGCGTTTGTCATCCAACTGCGCCGGCTCGTAGGCTGCCAGCCGCACACTGCCGTGCGCGAGTGCAGTGGCGACCACGTAATGCAGGCTGAAGCGGGCCTCGTTGGCCGTGGCGGGCCGTTCGTAGCAGGCGATGTCGAGCGCGGGTCGATAGGTGTCGACCTGCACGTGCGCGATGTCGCCGGGTTGCAGCGCGTACTGCGCGCGCAGCGCCAGCGCTGCGTCGATGGCGGCGAAGGTGTGGCCGCAGCCGATGTGGTCCTTGAAGGTCAGTCGTGTGATGTGGAAGTCGCGACCCAGCGTGGCGCCCACCTGCGACCAATCGGGCCCGTTGCTCATGGCCTGGCCCAGGCCGGCCTCGCCGTCCAGCGCGTCGAGCGAGCCCGTCACGCCGCGTGCCGCCATCTGCGCCGCGAGCAGGCCGGCCTCGGCTGCACGACCGGCGTGCAGCGGCTTGGACATCGAATCCATGCGAAATGCCTGCTGCAGCCCCGCCGCGAACGTGGCCGCCGTGGCCAGCGCGTGCGCGAAGGGTCGGGCGCGCAGTTGCAGCACGCCGGCTGCGGCGGCCGCCGCGCCGAAGGTGCCAACGGTGCCGGTGTTGTGCCAGAAGCGGTAATGCGGCCGGCCCATGACCACGCCGATGCGCGTGGACACCTCGTAGCCGAGCACCAGCGCACGCAGGAACGCCATTCCATCGGCACCGGCGTCCTGGCTGGCCGCCAGTGCGGCGGCGATGGTGGCGGCGCCGGGGTGGTACATGGCGTCGCGGAAGCTGTCGTCGACCTCGGCCGCGTGGGCCGCCGTCCCGTTGAACAGCGCGGCAGCGCGCGCCGTGGCGCTGCGCCCGTTGCCCAGGCGTGCGCGGCCGCGGTCCAGGTCCTCGGCCAGCACGTCCTGCAACTGGGCCAGCGGGTTCGCGGCGAGGCCAGGAAAGAGCGAGGCGTACCAGTCGATCACGGCGCGCTTGGCGTGGTGGACGACCTCGTCGGGCAGGGCGGTCTGGTGGTAGTCCTGGGCGTAGCGGCCGAATACGTCGGTGGCGTGCATGGCGGTGTTTCCTGCGATGAGGGTTCGGTGCGTGGTGGTGGCGGGGCGGGCCTTCCGGCCAGCCTCAGGCAGGCGCGCCGGTGACCGGTGGGCAGGTCAGGGCTCTTTGGGCCCGCAGTATTGCGGCGCTTCACCGCGTCCGAAGCTTAGGAAGAATTGGCTGAAGAGTAACCCCACCCATTCCACTCATTGGAAATCGACCTGGGGTTGCAGACGCCGGCGCCAGCGCTGTGTTCGGGCCTGCTTCGGTGGGTGCAAATGCAGCGGCGGCTGGGGCCCGTTCGTGGCCCCGCCGATCTCAGGCCGCATGCACCAGCAAGGCGACCCCTGAGACGATGGCGAACACCTGCACGAAGGCCCGGAGGAAGCGCCCGCCGATGCGGTGATGCACCACCCGGCTGAGCCAGGCGCCGATGAGCAGCGCCGGCAGCAAGCTCGCCGCGGCGATGAGCTGGGATGATCCGATGCGGCCCGCAACCAGCAAGGTGGCCAGCGATACCAGTTCGCCAGCGAGAAAGCACAAGGCAATCGTCGAGCGCATGGTCGGCGGCGCCTGGTGCTGGTAGACCAATGCCAGCGGTGGCCCGCCGATCCCCGTGGCCGTCTCCGTGACACCGGTGACGAGTCCAGCCGCGACAAAGGCGCGTCGACCGGGCGCGAAGGCCGGCATCATCAGCGTGACGAGCGCCGCGGCAACCGTCGACAGGCCCACGAAAATGGCCAGGTGGTTCGCGCTCAGCGCCGCCAGCACCCACAGGCCGCCCGCCGTCCCGAGGATGCGCCCGCCCGTGATCCAGCTCGCACCGATGCGATCGACCGCCGCGCGTTCGCGCCACGCCACGTAGAAGTTCAGGGGCAACATCAGCACCAGCACGCACACGGGCAAGAGCTCCGGCCGCAGGATGCCGATCACCGGGGCGACGATCAGCGCGAAGCCGACGCCGGTCGCGCCCTGGACGAAGGCGGCGAAGAGCACGGCCAGCGAAATGAGGACGAGGTGCTCGATGCTCACTGCGCGGCCCCGCCTGCCACCATGGCGCCGAGCGTGCGATGTTGCGCTGCCGTCGGATGAAGGCGCTGGATCGGTGCACGTGCGATGGCTTCCCCGGCCATGCGCGAGACCTCTCGCATCAGTGCGCGCGCATCCCAGTCGGTCGGCCAGCCCTTCCACAGGCGCAGGCGCCCCGCGACGAAGACAGCGTCGATCTGGTCACGGTTGCCCAGTCTGACCAGGTCCCAGGTCAAGTCGACCGAGGTGCAAAGCTCCGGCGTGTCGACATCGACGAGCAGGAAGTCCGCCTCCTTGCCGACCTCGATCTCGCCGATGAGGTGGCCCAAGCCGACGGCGCGCGCGCCTTCATGGGTGGCATGGTCGAGCCAGGTCCAGCCGCCACCGCTCGACGCGTCGCCGACGGCCAGCCCGAAGGCCAGCTTCTGGGCCGCTTCGGCGGCATCCATCAGGCGGAAGGCGTCGCTGCGGGTGGCATCCGTGCCCAGTCCGAAGCGGATGCCCAGCGCCGCCATCAGGTTCGCCGGCGCCACCGCGTTGCCTTTCCACTGGCTCGCGACCGGGTTGTAGCTGACCGCGGTGTCGGTCTGCCGAAGCAGGTTGATTTCCGACGGCGTGACCAGCGTGCCGTGTGCGATCAGCACTTGCGGGCCGAGGGCGCCCAGGTGCGCAAGAAGCTCCAGCGGGCGCAGGCCGCGCTGCACGACCGAACGCTCGACCGAGGCGAGATGCTCGTTGACGTGGGTCTGGAAGATCGTGCGCGCCTCGGCGCACAGCGCGGACACGCCGACCAGCATCTCGTCGGAAGCCGCTTCGGGAACCGAGATGGCCAGCGACGGATGAACGAGCTTGGCACCAGACCACTTCTGCAGGAACTGCTCGGCGCGCGCCTTCAATGCGCGCCGCTCGGCCGGCGCGCTGTCGTTGCCACCGTCGTTGCAGATGAGCCCCAGGACGCAGCGCAGCCCGGCCTCCTGCGTGGCCGTGGCAAGCGCGCCGATGTCGCCCTTGGCGCGCGTGCCGGCGTCGCAGACGGTCGTGAAGCCGCCACGCAGCGATTCCAGCGCGGCGAGCTTGGAAACCGCGTAAACGAACTCGTCGTCCAAGCTGGCTTCGAGCGGCACCCACACGCGGCGGAAGATCTCGGAGGGCTCGCCGTAGGCCAGCGATTTGCCGAAGGACTGCGTCAGATGATGGTGCGCGTCGATCATCCCCGGCATCAGCGCCTTGCCAGGCAGGCGAATGGGTGTCAGGTGCGGATGGTGAGCGGCCAGCTCGGACGCGGGACCGATGTCAAGGAACTTGCCGCCCTCGACCAGCACCGCGTGTTCCCGCACGGGCCCCTGCCGCAGCAGCAGGTGATCGGGAACGAGCAGCAGCGAGTCGGCTGCAAAGGTGGCGGCATCGTCACCATGAGATGGGGTGGTCGTGGGATGGGTCATTGGGCTGCCGGCTCCTGCTCGGGTGCGGCCGTTGCGTTGTTGTCTTCGCGGCGTGCCGCGGCAAGGTGGTGGAAGACGATGTTGAGCACGATGGCGGTGATCGCCCCCATCGCCAGGCCATTGCCCAGCACGAGTTGGAGCGTTGCAGGGAACTTGCTGTAAAGGCCGGGCACGAGGATCGGCAGCAGGCCCATCGTGAGCGCGCCGGCCAGCACGAACATGTTGCTGCGCTCGTGCAGGTCGACCTTGCGCAGGATGTCGATGCCGATGGTGCCGATGATCGCGAACACCACCATTGCCGTGCCGCCGACCACCGCCTCGGGAATGGCGCTGGCCAGGCGGCCCAATGGCGCCGACAGTGCGATGAGGATGAGGATGGCGCCCGCGGTGGCCGTCACATAGCGCGAGCGCACATTGGTCGCGCGCACGATGCCGATGTTCTCGCCGCTGGTAATGATCATCGAGGTGCCGAACAGTCCTCCGACCAGTGACATCGCTGCGTCACCCCGGATGGTGCGTGGCACCACGTCCCGGGGATCGATCTTCTTTCCGACGACCTCTGCGACGGCGATGGTCTGGCCGGTGGCCTCCACCATCGAGATGACGCTGAAGATCAGCAGCGGCAAGGCCGCGACGAGGTCGAAATGGGGGATGCCGAAGGGCAGCAGGGTCGGCGCGCTCCACACTGGCCCGGCCGCCACGCCACCGAAATCCATCATCCCGCACAAGGCCGAGAGGACCGTGCCGGCCACCAGGCCCAGCAGCACGGCGAGTTGGCCGAGCATGCCCTTGAACACACGCGCGAACAGGAGGGTGAAACCGATGGTCGCCAGGGCAAGGCCGATGTTCGCGGGGTTCGCGAAGCCCGGCGTGCCGGCCTTGCCGGCGATGATGCCGCCGTACACCTTGACGAGGTTGATCGACACCAGCATCAGCAAGGTACCGATGACGATCTTCGGGAAGTACTTGATGCAGCGCGAGAAGACCGGCAGCACCAGGAAGTAGAACAGCGAGGTAAGAATGACTGCACCCGCCGCGGTCTGCAGGTCGCGCTGCTGCGCGATCGTCAGGAACATCACGATCGGTGCGCCGCCGGGCACCATCACGAAGGGGAGCCGCGCACCGAACTTCCACGGGCCGAAGGACTGCAGCAGGGTTCCGATGCCGCACAGCAGGAATGTGGCGCTGATCAGATTGACGGTCAGCGCCGGTGACAGCCCCAGCGCCTTGGCGACCAGAAAGACCGAGGTGATGGGCACGGCGGCCATCACGAGCACGTGCTGCAAGCCGAACAGAAGCATCTGCGACCAAGGCAGCACGGCGTCCACGGCAGGGGTATCGGAGGCTCTGGACATGATCGATTCCTTTGACCGAAGGGCGCCCAAATCGATTTGGGCGCCAGCACAAAAAAAACCGCGGGCAGCGGGGTGAAGTACATTCCAAGCCGTGGGGCCCAAAACGATTTGGGGAATTGAATCACTGTATTCGGAAAAGGTCAACAGCATGTTTCCCAGTGCGGCGCGGCGGGTCAACATCAAGGACGTGGCCCGGGAGGCCGGCGTGTCGCCGACCACGGTCTCGCATGCGCTCAATGCCCGCGGGCAGGTGGACGCGGAGACCCGGGCGCGGGTCGAGAAGGCTGCCCAGAAGCTCGGTTATCGGCCCAACCGGCATGCGCAGCGCCTGCGCACCGGCGAGGCGCACATGATCGTGCTGCTGTCCTCGATGCCCTTCGCGGTTGCGGGCGGTCCCTCGCGCCTCGGCTTCATGATGGAAATCGCTGCGGTGGCGGCCGCTGCCGCGCTCGATCGCAACCTCGCCCTGGTGCTCGCGCCACCGATGGAAAGCGGCAAGGTGCCGCTCGAGTCCCTGGAGGTGGATGGCGCGCTGGTCATCGAGCCCTCGGCCGGCGACGCGAACCTGGACTACCTCGAGCGCAGGGGGCTGCCGGCGGTGACGATCGGCAAGCCCTGCGGCGTGCACGAGGCCGTCCTTCACGTGGACATTCATTCCCGGGAGACCACCCGGCTTCTGCTCGACCACCTCCACGCGCAGGGCGCGCGCAAGGTCGCGATGATCCTGGGCTCGGCACAACGAAATTCCTATGTGCAGGCCCGGGTGGCCTACGAAGAGTTCGCCGCGGAACACGGGCAGCCTGCGTTGCTTGCCACCGCCGAGGAGGTGCAAGGCGAAAGCGGCGGCGAGGAAGTTGCTTCGGCCTTGCTGGCTGCACATCCCGACATCGATGCGTTCTGCATTCCGGTGGATGCCTTCGCGGTGGGTGCGGTCAGGGCGATCCGGCTTTCGGGCCGGCGCATTCCCGAAGACGTGATGGTCGCGACCCGGTACGACGGTGTGCGGGCCCGCACCTGCGACCCGCCGCTGACCGCGGTGGACCTGCACCTCGACCAGGTCGCGCACCAGGCGATCGACCTGTTGTTCGACCGCCTGCGCGGCGACACATCGCGCCAGGCAGCTTCCGGGCCGATGGCGCAGTTGGTGCCCAGACAATCCTCGGCTCGACGCGGTTCGCCCGCGCAGACCAGCGGAACACCCACCCAAAATGGGTAAAATGGGTAAACCCCTTAATTTCAAGGATTTGTCCGTGGCTGCCCATCCCGCCCCTCTCCGCGCTGCCGAGATCGAGCGCCTCGCGCGCGAGCTGCCGTCGTTCTCCGCCACCAAGTTGGCCTCGGGCATGCAGGCGGTCAGCAGCACAGTGATGGCACGCGGCGCTGTCATGATCACGCGCCACGAAAAGCCGTCGATGGTGCTGATGTCGGTGGAACGCTACCTGCAAATGGAGCAGGCGTCGGAGCCGAACCTGGAAGCGCTCACGCATCACTTCGACAGCATGTTTGCGCGCATGCAGGGCGAGGCCGCCGCGCAGGCCATGGCCGACGCCTTCGCCATGGAGCCCGCCGAACTGGGTGAAGCGGCCATTGCCCAGGCGGCACCGGCGCCACACCGCTGATGCCGGCACGGATCTTCGTGCTGGCCGGCGTCAACGGCGCCGGCAAGAGCAGCGTGGGCGGCGCCGCGCTGCTGCAGAAGAAGGTGGAATACTTCAACCCGGACCTGGCCGCCCGCGCGCTGCTGGATGTAAACCCGGGATTGTCGGCCGAGGCGGCCAATGCGCAGGCCTGGGAGTTCGGCCGCAAGGGCCTGGAGCGTGCCCTGGCGCAAGGCCAGAACTTCGCCTTCGAGACGACGCTGGGGGCCAGGACCATTCCCCAGATGCTGCTCGACGGCGCGCGCCAGGGTGCGCAGATCCATCTCTGGTACGCAGGGCTGACATCGCCGGAGCTGCACCTTCAGCGCGTGCAGGCGCGCGTGGCCGCTGGCGGTCACGACATCCCCGAAGCGAAGGTCCGCGAACGCTACGAGACCAGCCGCGCCAATCTGATCCGGCTGCTGCCGCAACTGGCGAGCCTGCGCGTCTACGACAACAGCGCCGAAGGCGATCCGAAGGCCGGGCAGCGCCCGAAGCCGCGGCTGCTGCTGCACATGGAAGGCGGGCGCATCGTCTCCCACATCGCGCTCGATCAGGTGCCGCAGTGGGCCAAGCCGGTCATGGCCGTGGCACTGGCGCGCGCCGGCGACGCGGCCTGAGGCACAGGCGAGTTGCTGAGAGGTTTCTCATGGGCCGATCCAAAACGCCGAGCGCACATCTTCGAAAGTCGCAGATCATGCTGCTGTTGCGCGAGAGCTGGCGCAGCCTCCCCAGCGTCGCGTGCGAAGCCGGGAGCTCCAGCTTCACTTCGGGATAGCGCGCGACCAGGCCATGAGCAAGCGGGTGAGCATCGAAGAGGTTGCGCAAACCATCGTGAACGCCAACGAGGTCCTCTCTTTTGGCAAGAGCTGAGCACGCAGCGGGACCCCAAGCCTCCACCGCCCGCTGCCATTCGATGATGGTTCAAGGCCCGGCCGTCGCATCAGCGAGGCATGTCATTCGAACACGAGCAAACAGGTGTGCACCACGCGCGCTCGCGGCGTACGGCTATGGCGAATCCCCTGACCAAGCCCTGACTCTTCGAGCTGTGTTTACCCGGTGCTTCTTGACGGCGGATCGACAGCTTCAACTTTTACGATTTGCACTGCCGCTGCGAAGCGCCGTCTGACATTGCCATGCAGGAGACACACGCATGAACACCACCACACCAGCGCACGTTGCCGACAAGGCCGAGCACGCACCCAAGAAACTAGCCTTCTGGCCTCATGGCTGGTGGCGCTTGATGGAATTTCGCATCGGCATCCTGCCATTGCCGATCTATGTCCTGGCGGGCGCGCTGATCGCAGGCTTCATCGCCAGTGGCAAGCTCCCCGGCGAAATTTCGTTGGCGATCGTGATGTTCGCGTTCTTCGGTTTCACCTTCGCCGAGATCGGCAAGCGTCTGCCGGTGCTGCGCAACATCGGCGCCGGTGCCATCTTCGCCACCTTCATTCCCTCCGCACTGGTGTACTACCACTGGCTCCCGGTCGACGTGATCAAGGTGACGACGGACTTCACCAAGCAGACCAACTTCCTCTACCTCTTCATCGCCTCGATCATCGTGGGCAGCATCCTCGGCATGGATCGCCAGGTGCTGATCAAAGGCTTCCTGAAGATTTTCGTGCCGCTGGCCGTCGGCACCATCGCAGCCGGTGCAGTTGGCACTGCCGTGGGCACCGCGCTGGGCCTGGGCGCGTATCACACCTTCTTCTTTATCGTGGTGCCGATCATGGCAGGCGGCGTAGGCGAAGGAGCGATTCCGCTTTCGATCGGCTACGCGGAAATCCTCCACCAGGACCAGGGCGCACTGTTCGCCACGGTGCTGCCGCCGGTCATGCTCGGCAGCTTGACGGCCATTCTCTTGGCCGGCACGTTGAACTACATCGGCAAGAAGAAGCCGCACCTCACAGGCGAGGGCCGGCTGCAGCCCGGCGAACATGACGACATGGACCCCAAGCAGGAAGAAATCACCGGCCACATGGACGTGACGCACATTGCCGCTGCGGGCATCACCGCGCTGACCTTGTACCTGCTGGGCATCATGTGCTCGCGACTGTTCGGGTTGCCCGCGCCGGTCGCCATGCTGTTCCTCGCCGTCATCGTGAAGCTGACACAGGCGGTGTCCCCGCAACTGCAGAGCGGTGCCTATGTGGTCTACAAGTTCTTCTCGACCGCGGTGACGTACCCGCTTCTGTTCGCCATCGGTGTGTCGCTCACGCCATGGGACAAGCTTGTGTCCGCTTTCACGCTGCCCAACATCATCACCATCGTCGCCACCGTTGCGACGCTGATGGCGACCGGCGCCTTGGTAGGCCGGTGGTTGAACATGTATCCCATTGAAGCGGCGATCGTGAACGCCTGTCACAGCGGGCAGGGCGGCACCGGCGACGTCGCGATCCTGACCGCCGCCAATCGGATGACCCTGATGCCCTTTGCGCAGATCGCCACCCGCATCGGCGGCGCGGTGACGGTCACCATCGTGCTGATCGTGTTGGCGCGTATGAGCTAAAACCTATCCGCACATAGTTAGCGGAATCGAGCGAGACGACGAGCAACCCGCAGGGAAGGGCGGGACTTACTCGATGTGGAAGGGCAGCACAAAGTAGGAATCCAGCGAGGCAGCCTCGGCCGGCACGCCGTAGACCGGCGTCGGTGGGATCTGGTAGTTGCACGCAGGGCCGTATGCGCCCTGAGAGAGGATCGTGATCCTCTCCACGGTCGAGGTTCTGGGAAAGTAGATCGTGAACCGCTGATCGTCCCCCTTGACGCTGCCGATCGCCGGCATGTTAGGCAGGCCAAAACCAGGGATCGCGCCGCCGGCCGGTATGACCGCCTCACCCGTGCAGCGAGGGCCGGTCCAGAAGACGGTGGCCTCCCTAGGGATCAAGTTGCCTCTGTCCTCCACGATCCGGAGCGAGCCGATGGCGTTCCCGAGGCGGATGACCGCATGGTCGCCCTTGTCGTTGCCGTACAGGCGCCCGACCGTACGACCGGCAGCGTCGATCACTTTCAAAGGCTCTTCGTAGTCCTTCTCCTTTGCAGATGCTCCGGTCGGCATCCATGCGGCCGCGACGATGCCGAACCCGAGCAGGGCTGCCAATTTTCGAATCACGTTGTTCTCCGATCAAAAGGAGCCAAGTATCAGAGAGGCAACCGTCGCTTGCAACCAAAAGGTTTCATATGACGCCTCGAAGGCTGACCCGCGGGCGAGGGCAAACCGGGCATCACGCAGAATGCGCCCATGACCATCGAATACGTCACCGTCGAAGAAGCCATGGCCAGCACCGGCCTGCGCATCACATGAGGTACGAGCGGCACCTGGGGCTGTCGCTGTCGCTGTAGCGGTCGCGCGGGGCCGATCATGCGCTTCACGCTCGAAGAACGATTCATCGCCGATGTGTTGGCGAACCGGCACAACCGATCGATCATGGAGGCGTGGGATTCGCTGGACCTCAAGGGCGGATGGCTGGTGGCCGGGTGCCTGTTCCAGACGGTGTGGAACCTGCATGCCGGGCACGCGCCCGAGCACGGCATCAAGGACCACGACATCTTCTACTTCGACCCGGCAGACCTTTCCGCGGCCGGCGAAGAGCGCGTCCAGCGGCGCATCGATGCCGCAATCGGTGCGTTGGGCGTTCCGGTCGAGGTGAAGAACCAGGCGCGCGTGCACCTCTGGTACGAGGCGTACTTCGGCTTTCCGTACCCGAAGCTCGCGTCCGCGAAAGACGGCATCGATCGGTTCCTGATCCCGTCCACGTGCGTCGGACTGCGCAGGACCGCAACCGGCTACGACGTCTACGCCCCGAATGGGCTGGAGCTGGTTTACGCGGGTGTGCTTTCGCCGAATCCGCTGACTCCCCATCTGCCTCTGTTCCGCGAGAAGGCTGCTTCGTACAAGCAGCGATGGGGTTGGCTCGAATTGCACGAGGCGTGACCGGCTTGATCGGGCGAATCATCGAGGAAGAGCGCGCTCAGCGGAATCCATGCTCCGCAGGCCGCCACGCAGCCGAAACGCTGGCACCGGGCGCGCAAAGCCCTTGAGCACCAGCGCTCCGGCCGGCTCGGCCTCGACCATCCCGTCGATCAGCCCCCAGACACGCTGCGACACCAGGATCTCGCCCCCGGCCGCCTCCCCGCACAACCGTGCCGCGAGGTTGGTGACGGTACCGATCGCCGCGTAGTCGATGCGTCCCGGAAAGCCGATGCCGCCCAGCGTCGCGAAACCCTGCGCGATGCCGATGCCCATCTGCAGCGCGTGGCCGCGCTTGCGCCAGCGCTCGGCCAAAAGCGCCACGTCGCCCTGCATCGCCAGCGCCATGCGCGCGGCGCGCGGCGCCGGATCGTGCACCGGCGTGGGATCGTTGAAGAACACCATGATCCCGTCGCCGGTAAAGCGCTCCAGCGTCCCCTCGAACTCGAGGATGCGCCGTCCCACCGCTGCGTGGTAGTCGGCGAGCACCGCCATGACCTCCTCCGGGTCGGCAGTTTCGGTGAAGGCGGTGAAGCCGCGCAGATCGAGGAAAACGACGGTGATCTCGCAGCGGTGACTCTTCAGCGGGTCGACGGTTCCACCGTCGACGATCGCCTCGGCCAGCTGCGGCGAGAAGAAGCGCCGCAGCCTGCCCACGCGCTCGAGCTGCTGCACGCCCTCCTGCACCCGCTGCGCGAGCGTGCGGTTCCACTCGGCGAGCTCGTTCTTCTGCCGCTGGACCTCGTCGTAGAGCTGCTTGATGCGCAGCAGCGACTTGACGCGCGCCAGGAGCTCGGCCTGCGCCACCGGCTTGCTCAGGAAGTCATCGGCCCCGGCTTCGAGGCCCTTGGCGCGCTCCTGGGCCGGATCGAGCGCGGTGACGAGCACCACCGGCAGCATTGCATGCGCCGGATCGGCGCGGATCGCCGAGCACACCTCGTAGCCGCTCATGCCGGGCATCATGACATCCAGCAGCACGAGGTCCGGCGCTTCGGCGGCGAGCTTCTGCAGCGCCTCGGCGCCCGAGCTCGCGCTCACGGTACGGTAGCCCCTGGCACCGAGCAGGTCGGCGAACAGCTTCACGTTCAAGGGCGTGTCGTCGACAACGAGGATGGTGGCGGTCATCGGGCGCGGAGGGTGAGGTCAGCGCGGCCGGCGCCCTTCGGCCAGGCAGCGCTGCACGGCCTCGCGGAACAGCTTCAGCTGGATCGGTTTGGTAATGAAGCCGTCGAAGCCGGAGCTCACGATCTTCTGCTGCTCGTCCGGCATCACCGAGGCCGAGACCGCCACCACCGGCATCGCGTCGAGCGCGGCGTTGGCGCGAATCTCGCGCAGTACGGCGATGCCATCGACGTCGGGCAACTGGATGTCCATCAACACCAGGTCGGGTCGCGCCTCGGCTGCGAGCCGCGCGCCCTCGCGGCCGGTGGTGGCTTCCAGCGTCGCATAGCCGTCGTGCTGCAGGATGTCGCGCACCAGCTTCATGTTCTTCTCGTTGTCCTCGACGATCAGGATGGTGCTCATGGGCCAGCCTCCCTAAGGAGAGCCCCTTTGGACCCGTCGCCTCTGCACCGGGTGCCTGCCTCCCGCCGCCTTCGGCGACGCTCCGAACGCCCGGCGAGCGCGCCGAAGGCCGTCGCCCTCGCGGCGCGCCGCGACAGCGGGATCCTCGGTCTGTTCGATGTCATTCGATCACCTCGTCAATGCGCCGCATCAGGCGCGCGGGGTCTGGGGGCCGGACGCCATGTTCCTCCCGTTGTCTTCCATGATCAATCCCGTGCCCGGCTGGCTGCATCGAGCGTGAGTCGCGGCAGGACGAACGCAAAGGTCGAGCCCTGGCCGGGCGCGCTCTCCAGCCGGATGGTGCCCCCGTGCAGTTCGACGAAGCGCTTCGCCAGCGCCAGGCCCAGGCCGGTGCCTTCGGCCTTGCGCAAATAGTGGCCGCCGGCCTGGCGGAATTCCTCGAAGACCAGCGCCTGCTGGTCGGCCGCGATGCCCACGCCGGTGTCGGCCACGGCGATCTCCACCGCCTCTTCGAGCATGCGTGCCCGCAACGTCACGCGCCCACCGGCCGGCGTGAACTTGACCGCGTTCGACAGCAGATTGATCACCACCTGCTTGAGCTTGCGCGCATCGGCCACCCAGTCGCCGAGCGCCGGATCGACTTCGAGGGCCAGCGCCAGCCCATGCTGCAGCGCCCGCTCGCGCACCAGCGTCGTCGTGTTGTCGAGCAGCATCGGCAGGTCGAAGCTCGACAGGTCGAGCTCCATGCGGCCGGCCTCGATCTTGGAGAGGTCGAGGATGTCGTTGATCAGGCTCAGGAGGTGGTATCCGGAGGCGTGGATGTCCTTCAGGTAGTCGAGCTGCTTGTCGTTGAGCTCGCCGAACATCCGCTCGGCGAGCACCTCGCTGAAGCCGATGATCGCGTTCAGCGGCGTTCGCAGCTCGTGCGACATGTTGGCGAGGAACTCCGACTTGTGCTGGTTGGCGAGCGCCAGCTGGCGCCCCTTCTCCTCGATCTCGGCGAACAGGCGCGCGTTCTGGATCGCGATCACGGCCTGATCGGCAAAGGTCTTGAGCAGCGTGAGCTCCTTGGCGGAGAAAGGGCTTGGCGGATCGCGCAGCACCAGCACCGCGCCCACGCCGCGCTGGTCCCACAGCATCGGCGCGATGGCGATGGAGAAGTCGCCGGCGGCAGCGGCCAACGCGTGCAAGGGCGCGGGTGCGTCCGCCGCTGCGAGCACATCGGGGTAGTGGACGACGCGGCGCTCGCGGATGGCCAGCCCGGTCGCGCTGCCCTCCAGCGGCCGCGGCAAGAAGCCGATGACCGCACGCAGCAGCGCCTCGTGCGCGCCGCGAAAGCCGCCGTTGTGCAGCATGCCGGCATCATCGGCGAGGGCGATGCCCTGGCCGGTCGCGGCGAAGAAGCGCTGGCAGGCATCGAGGATCGCGTCGAAGGCCGGGCGCGCATCGGCCACCGAGCTGCCGATGACGCGCAGCACCTCGGCGGTCGCGGTCTGCTGCGCGAGCGACTCGCTGAGCTCGGCGGTGCGCTGCTCGACCTTGCGCTCGAGCTGTGCATACGATTCGCGCAGCTGCCCGGCCATGCGGTTGAACTGGTCGGCCAGCCCTTCGAGCTCGTCCCCGGTATGGACCTCGATGCGCCGATCCAGGTCGCCGGCACCGATCTGCGCCGCGCCCTCCTGCAGCGCGCGCAGCGGGCGCACCAGCGCGCGCGCCAGAAAGAAGGTCGCCGCCATCGACACCAGCAGCGCGAGCGCAAGCACCAGGCCCATGCGCCGAAGCATGACGTACAGCGGCTCGAAGGCCTCCGCGCGCGGCGACTCGACGAACACCGTCCAGCCGAGCGAAGGGATGGACGTGTGCGCGGCCAGCATCCGCTGCCCGGAGAGATCGCGCGCCCCCTCTTTCTCCGCGCCGGCGCCTGGCCGCAACTGCGCCGCCACCTGCGGCAGCGCGCTCATGTCGCTCTTCTTCAGCACCAGGCTGATGTCGGGGTGCGCGATCAGCGTGCCGTCGGCATCGACCACATAGGCCAGGCCCTTGGCGCCGATCCGGATGCGCGAGACCACGTCCCAGACGAACTTCAGGTTGACCTCGGCCGCCGTGACGCCGCCGCCGGGGCCGGCGGGGCGCGCGAGCCGCATGTAGGGCTCGGTGCCCCGACGGAAGTAGACGGGGCCGAACCAGGTCTTGCCCTCGATCGCGCTGCGGAATCCGGGGTCGGCCGAAGCATCGGCGGCGCTGCCGAGCTCGTCCATCGCCAGGCGCGAGACGCGCAGCTGTTCACGCCCGTCGCCGTCGATCCATGCCACGTCGGTGATCGCGGGTACCTGGCGCAGCAGCTTCAGGTACTCGATGCGCCTTGCCTCGCGCGGGTCGCCGCCGGGCACATCGACGCGCGGCAGCGCGGTCCAGCCGAGCTGATGCTCGATGTTCAGCACGTACTGCTCGATCCGCGTTGCCGCGCCCTGCGCCTTCTCGGTTTGCAGCGCGACCACGTGTGCCTGGTTTTCGCGGTACGAGAAGTAGATGACGACCGCGCCACTGGCGACGAGCATGCTGCCGACCAGCGTGATGATCAGCAGCGCATACTTGGGAAACAGGTGCCGACGGCGCGTCATTCGAATGGCATTGTGGGCGCGATGCCGCATGGAGGCCAGCGGGCCGGGGAAGCGCCTCCGTTGCCGGGCGAAGGGGCATTATTCGATCAGTTCGTCGGCCCGCAGTTGCAGCGACGATGGAATCGCAAGGCCGAGCGCCTTGGCTGTCTTGAGGTTCAGGACCAGTTCGAAATGCGTCGATTCCACGAAGGGAAGATCGCCCGCCCTGGCACCCTTGAGCAGCTTGTCGGCGTATGACGCCGCCTGGCGCATCATGTCGCGAGCGTCCGGGCCGTAGGAAAGCAGGGCGCCCTGCAGCGCCGCCAGTCGAAACGGGGTGATCACAGGAAGCCGGCCCGCCCCTGCGCGCTCGACGATCTCTTTCACGTTGGCGAAAAACACGGGGTCGGGGCCGAAGACGAGGGCCTCCGAGCGCTCGCGTGACATCGCCTCGAAAGCCCCTGGCAGGTCGGAGGCTTGGGCCACCGGAATCATCAGCAGCTTCACGCCGAGCAGACGCGCAGCGGCCTCATTCTTTGCCACGTAGTCGGCGTAGACGACATTCGTCGGATTGCCGATGACGGCGATGCGCATTGCGCCGGTGGCCTCGCGTGCAAGCTCGAGATACTTGCCCCAGTCGATGTTCGTCGCCATGAAACCGGTCACGTTGCCGCCCGGGCGAGCCATGCTGGCGACCAGCCCGAACTTCACCGGGTCCGCAATGCCGACGGCGAGGATGGGAATCGTGGTGGTCGCTTGCCGGGCTGCCAGTGCAGCTGTGACTCCGGCGGTGACCACGATCAGGTCGACCTGCTGCCTGACCAGCTCGCGCGCCAGCTCGGGAAAGCGCTCATACCGCTGTTCCGCGGCTCGGAGTTCGAAGGCGAGCTTGCCCTCGTCCCAACCCAGGTCGCGAATTGCGCGCATGAACAGGTGGACCGTGTCGGTCGGGTCGCCCGATGGCGATCGGTTGACGAGGATGCCGATCACGCGGAGCCGGCTCACCGGTTGGGCACGGGCCGACAGCGGCGCGAGCATCGCGCAGGATGCCAGAAGCACTTCGCGTCGACGCTTCATCGAAACCTCCATGGGCGGCAGGGATCGTACACCGCGACGTCTTCCGCATGGCGCGCTCGGGCTCGGACCCGTCCGCGGCTGCGCTCACCCGGCACCCTGCTCGGCCACGGTCGTTCCGCGCCAGGGGGGGGAGCGCTCGAAACCCGCGATCCAATCCGGAATTCGTTCGGGCGACAGCGGCCTGGAGATGCCATAACCCTGCCCCAGCGTGCAGCCGAGCGCCATCAGTGCATCGCCGTGCGCCACGGACTCCACGCCCTCGGCAATGGCCTTTCGCCCCAGGCCACGCGCCATCACGAGAATGCCCTCGACGATGGCGCGATCTTCAGCGTCCTCGAGCATCCCGCGCACGAAGGACTGGTCGAGCTTGATGGCCGACACCGGCAGCCGGCGCAGGTAGGTCAGCGACGAGTAGCCGGTGCCGAAGTCGTCCATCGTGACCGGCACGCCGAGTTTCTTGCAGGCGTGGATGAAGTCGGCGACCGCAGCAAAATCCTTGATCGCCGTCGTCTCCAGAATCTCCAGCTCCAGCACGCCGGCATGCAGCTGCGGAAAGCGTCCAAGGTGGAAGGCCAGGCGGTCGACAAGATCCGCTCGCAACAGATGGCGCGGGCTGATGTTGACGCTGACCGAGGTCTTGACGCCGGCGGCAAGCCACGCCGCCGCCTGGCGCACCGACTCGCCGATGGCCCAGTCGCCCAGTTCTTCCACCAGCTCGTGGTCTTCGATGAGGGGCACGAAGGCCGCCGGCTGCAACAGCCCCCGCTCCGGATGCTGCCAGCGCACCAGCGCTTCGACGCCGATCACCAGCCCGCGCTGCATGTCCACCTTGGGCTGGTAGGCCAGGATGAACTCGTTTCGCCCGATCCCCTCCTTGATGCGCTGTCGAAGCAGCTGCTCCTGCTGCTCCTCCAGGGCCTGCGCTTCATCGAAGAAATGCACCTGCTGACCCCCGGCGCGCTTGGCGAAGAAGACGGCGCGCTGCGCATGCTGCAGCATCACCTCCGACGGCTGCTCGCCATGCGTCGCGAGCGCGACGCCCATGCTCACGCGCAGGCGCACCGTGCGATCCTGCAGCCTGTACGGATGGGCCAGCCGTGCCAGGAGCTGCTGCAACTGGGCTTCGCACTGCGGCCTGCCCGCGCAGGACAGGACCAGGGCGAACTCGTCCCCGCCCACACGCGCCGCGACGGCCTCGGGCGGCAGCGCCGTCTTGAGCCGCCTCGCAAGTTCGCGCAGCACCGCGTCGCCGCCGACGGGGCTGAACGTGTCGTTGACGTCGCGGAACCGGTCGATGTCCAGATAGCAGACCGCCAGCAGGCGCTCGGCATTCCGCACGCCGGACATCGGGCCCAGATCGTCGAGGGAGGGGACCCTGTTCGGAAGCCGGGTGAGCACATCGTGGCGGGACAGCAGGCCGAGCCGTTCCCCTCGTGTGCCTCGCGCCGCCAGAGCAAAGGACCACAAGGTGCAGCCGTCCTCCATGCGCTCCGCGCGCATGTCGACCAGCACACCACCGCCGCCCTGGTCCAGCAAGGTCACTCCCTGGACGTCGATCGCGCCGCGCGCCGGGACCTGCATCGCCCCGTCTCGCGTCCCTTGCGGATCGCCTGGCATGTGCGGAGGCTGCGCCAGCAGGTCGTCGAAGGGCAGGTCGGCCAGTGCGCCGAGGGGATAGCCAAGCAGCTTGTGCGCATCCTCGTCGGCCCAGAGGATCTGTCCATCGCGAATTTTGAGGTGGCCGCCGAGATTGAGAAGAGGCATGGGGAAGGTGGCTTGGCGGGTGGTGGGGTCGCAGGCTCGGGCGCCTTCGAACTGGCCGCTATTGTTCCCCGAATCGTCGCGGCACGGACGCCGGCGCTCGGCACTTCTTTCTGCTGGCGCCGGATCTACAACAGCGGCGTGTACGGCGAGCTGAACGGCCTGAGCGTCGTGCCGCCGGGCGCAGCCCCCTGCGGGCCGCTCGTGCCGAACGCATAGCGCAGGTAGACATTGCCCGTGAACTGGCGGTAGTCGCGCGCGTTGCCGAGGCCGAGCGCGCCACCCAGATAGAGCTGCGGTGCGAGCTGGTACTCGACGATCGCGGCGATGTTGTACGCCACGCCGGTTCGACGGGTGCCCGACGCCACGAGCAGCGGCGTGCCGTCCGCCGCGATGGCGCCGACGGGATCTTCCCTGAACGACTGCACACCGACCGATGCGTTCAGCCGCCACGAGAGCCGTTTGTCGCGTCCGCTCCAGTCGAGCGGAAAGGTGAGGCTGGCATAGCGTTGCGGGCTGAAGTAGCCGCCTTGCCCTTGCGTGAACTGGCTCAGGTTCTTGTCGTAGGAAAGAAAGTCCAGATTCACGCCCACGGTCAAAGAGGCGCCCGCGCTGCGCAGGATGGGCGCATAGGTGCCCCCACCGATCTCGTAGCGGCTGTTGCTCGTCACGTTCTTGCCCGTGACCGAATGGGCCGAGCCGTAACCGTAGATGCCATAGGACCCGAAGTCGCGGGCCAGGTCCAGCCGTCCGCCGGTGGCGACCACGCCGCCCCATTCGACGCCGGTGCGCGGATCCCGCGTGCCGGCGAAGGACAGCAGGCTGTCGGTCACCGGGCGCCGCGACAGGTCGGCCTTCAAGGAGACCTCGTCGCCGAACTGGCCCTTGTAGGTGAGGTTGCCGATGACGTTCGTCTCGGCAAAGCCCAAGGGCGTGGTCCCGATGCCGGCCTCGAGCTTGTCGCTCTCATAGCCGACGCCGAATCCGACGCCGCGCGCAGTCTGAGCGCCTGGCGGCACGACGGCGCCGATCGACTGAAGCCGCGCCGCCACCGGGCCGCCGCCGAAGCGTCCGGCGGTGGCGGGGTCGGCTGCCAGCGTGCCGGCTTTGAGCTCGGTCGGCGTGACGCTCAGCACGAGGCGGCCCTCGCCCAAGGGCAGGCGCGCCTCGATCGGCATCTGCGTATCCGACAAGCGCCCGAGTCCCGCCTCGCCGCTGCGGTGCCGATAGACCGTGCCCGCAATCAGGACGGGGCCGCGATCGGCCGCCTCGCCCGCGAATGTCGACCGGGCCTGGCGCTGGCGCGCTTCGTAGCCGGTGCGCAGGGCATCGAAATCCTGGCGCTGCGCGCTGGTCATGTCGGCGGCCTGCAGCCGCTCCAGCACCGCGGCCAGTTCACCGTCGTGGCGCGCCTTGAACAAGAGGGACGCGTGGAGCAACTGGTCGGCGGTGGACGTCCCGCCTTCGTCCGCCACCAGCCGGCGACTGAGCGTCGAGGCATGCGCCGGATCGCCCGCATCGCTCCAGGCCGATGCGAGCGGACCCAGGGCCTCGCGCGGCATGTCGGCGCCCAGCGTCGACTCGGTCTCTGCCAGCAGTTCGCGGGCCGCGTCGGCCTGCCCTCGGCGCGCCTGCTCTCGCGCGCGCCGCACCCGATCGAGCACCCAGAGGCGGCGCTGCAAGTCATTCGTGTCCGGTGTTCGCGCTGCGGCAGGCAGGCGCTCGAGAGACTCCAGGCCCGCCGCGGGGTCGTCGGCATCGGCCGCGAGCAAGGCGCGTGCGTACAGCGCCTCGGGCGTGCCGCGCTGATCGGCCGGCAAGCTCTCCATCACATCGCGCGACTGCGCGTCCAGCCCCTGACGCCGATAGACCAGCGCGAGGTCATGGCGGATCCACACGCTGTCCGGATCGGCCGCCAGGGCCGCTTCGAGCGTGCGTCGCGCATCGTCCTGCCGGCCGGCCTCGCCCTGCCGACGGGATTGGCTGCGCGCCTGGTCGATGCGGTCCTGCCGCAGGCTCGCCAGTGCGGCGCGGCCCGCGGCTTCGCCAGGCTCGAGTTGCACGGCTTGCTCCAGCAGACTGCGAGCCATGGCCGGATCGTTCCTGCTGCGCGCGGCACTTGCCTGGTCCAGCAAGTCCCAATAGGTGGCGCTTCGAAGCGCGGAGGCCCACTTCCGGGGGCTTCCTTTCGAGGCCCGCTGCAACAGATCCTGTGCTTGCGCGAAACGCTGCTGGCGCAGGCGAACGAGGCCGAGCCCTCCCAGCGCATCGGTGTTGCCGGGCCGCAGTCGCAGCGCTTCCTGAAACCCCCGTTCGGCTCCGGCGAGATCGCCCCTCTCGAGAGCCGCGAAGCCAGGTCCCGTCGGGTCGGCCGCCCGTGGCGCGGGGGCGTCCCGGCGCGCCTCGCCCAGGTCCCCCAATTCCCCCAGGCGCTGCGCCACCAGCGGATCGGATTGCAGCGCGAGATAGTCGCGGTAGAGCGGCGCATCCGCCGGGCGTGCGTCGAGCCAGAGCAGCGCCTGGCGCCAGCTGGCACGCGCCGCGGCAGCGGTGGCAGGCTGCTTGGCGAGGTCGACGAGGCTGCGGATGCCCTCGCGCCGCGTCGGTTCCCGGTAGGTCAGCAGCTGTGCGAGCGCGAGCCTGTAGGCGGTGTTGTCCGGCTTGTCCCGCACCAGCAGCTCGAGACCCTTGCGGCCTTCGTCCCATCCTTCCGGACTTCCGCCGAGCAGTTGGTAGAACTCGACCGCGAGCGGTTCGGGCGGAGGCCGGCTGCCGATCATCGCGCGATAGAGCTGGAGCGCCTCGGCCGTGCGTCCTGCGCGCGCGGCCGAACGCGCGGCCTGCAGGTCAGTCACCTGCGCACCGGGTTGACGCAAGCGCGATTCGAACAGGCCTACTCTCGGGTCGCCCGGATGCGCCGCACGCAAGCGCGCGATCCAGTCGCGCGCCGCCTCCGTGTTGCCGCGCGCCAACTCGACCTGCGACATGCCGTACATCGCATCGGCCGACCGAGGATCGGCGCTGAGCAGCTTTCGCCAGCTGGCCTCGGCGAGCTCGATGCGACCCGCGCTCTGCCAATAGATGCCTTGCTCGACCAGCACGCCGCGAGCGTCGCCCTGGGCACCGGCCGGTCCTGCCGTACCGAGCACACCCAGGGCCAGGCACGCCAGCCGGCTCAGACGAGATGCGTCGAAGGGCACAACAGTCTCCAGTTCGGTTGCAGTCCGCCGTCGCGGCCGAAGGCATATCGGCCGTCGAGCCATGACTGCCCGAACAACAGCAGGATTCGTTCGTAGTAGGGCAGGGGCACCGAGGCGGGCTGCGCCGGGCTGTCCACGCGTTCGCGAATCCGCGCGATCTGCGTGCGCAACGGGCCCTCCAGGCCCTGCGCCTTGAGGTAGGGAAGGAGGGCGCCCGCGAAGCCGACCGGTGCGTTGCCGCGCGCGGCGCCGGTGTCCGCGTCCACGTATTCCGCCAGCGGCCTGTTCTGCGCGAGCACGCCGCGAGGACCGTGCAGCGCTGCCAGCAGTCGCGGGCGTGCCGGGTCCTGCGCATGCAACATGCCTGCCCACAGGTAGATGCGGATGGCGTCATAGCTGCCGGCGGTGCTCTTCTCGGGGTCGGCCACGAAGGCCTGCTCCTTCTCGGACCACGCACACCAGTCGGGCGCGAAGCCGCGCGGTGCGACGGCTTCCAGCATGCGCACGGTGTTGTCGGCGATCTCGCGCCACGGCCCTTGCGCGTCCTCCTGCTGGAAGCGGCGCAGCAACTGCAGCGGCAGGTAGCTCGCGTTGAGGCGCCACAGCGGGCCGCCGGCGACCGAGCGCGGCCAGGGCAGCAGCATGCGGCCCAGGCCGGGCAGCGCGACGACTTCCTCGCGCGCGGCGTTTGCGAGCACGCTGCGCCCGAGCGCCTGGTAGCCCGGTTCGCTCCAGAGGCGTCCGGCCTCGACCAGCGCATAGGCGATCCACAGGTCGGCATCGGACGCCGGGGTGGTGTCGAGCACGCCCCAGCTCCCGCCGGGCTTGCGGCCCCACCGCCATGCCGGCAGGCGCTGCGCAAGCCTGCCATCGGCCAGATTGGCATCGGTCCATCGCAGGACCCGGTCGAAGGTGGACCGGTCGTTGTGCACCAGGGCGAAGAAGAGGCCGTAGGACTGGCCTTCCGAGGTCGAGTGCTGCTCGGCCGTATGGAAGTCGATGATGCGGCCATCGCGCTGGATGTGGCGGTCCACGAAATGGGTCCAGTCCGCGACGGCCAGGCAGGCACTGCTTGCCGAATGCGCCAGGGGCCGCACGCTCGCGCCGACGGAAGACAGTGCCAGTACGGCCAGATAGCGGCGCCGCTGGGCGTGCGGCAAGGTCCAGGCGCGGTCGGGGCGTGTCATCGAGGTTGCCGGTGGCCGCCCGCTAGCGCAGCCGCCGGCGCGCACGCAGGCGCAGGCTGAGGAAGGCCGCGCCGGCACCGATGAAGGCCAGCGCCACGATCATGCCCGCCAGCAGCAGCGGGTTGCGCGAGAGGTTCCACTGCAGCCAGTCGATGGGCGGCAGATGGCCGACGTAGTAGGTCTCGCCGGAGAGCAGGCTGTGCACCTGCGCATCGCGCACGATCGCGGTGCTGCCCTGGATCTCCTTGACCAGCTGCGGCGACATCAGCGCGTTCAGCAGCGCCGGCTGCGAGCTGCCGTCGGCCACGACCGCCACCACGCTGCGTCCGCGCTTGAGCGGCGACTCGAAGCCGGACAGCACGGCATCGCTGCCGTCCGTCGCCACGGTCATCAGCGTGCCGGACGGGAGGTCCTCCCGCTGGCGCGTGCCGGAAATGAACATCAGCGTGTCCTCGAGCCATGATCCGAGGCGGAACGCCCGCACACCCTCGCCGCGCCGGATCGGCATCCGGTCCGCCCATTGCGCGAAGAGGGGTTGGCTCTGGAGATTGCCGATGACCAGCAGGTCCTTGTCCGCCCACTGCGACACCTTCGATGCGCCTGCGACGGCGACCCTGAGCGCAGGGTAGCCGGTCGCATTGCCGAGCTGCCCCATCAGTGCGAGATAGGTTTCCACCTCCGCCGGCGCCGGCTGGTCGGGCAGCAGCACCGCCGTGTCGGCGAGATCGGCAAGACGCGTGAAGGGGAACCCTCCGTTGGCGAAGGCCGCCAGCTCGGGCATCGCGAGATAGTGCGGCAGCTTCGAGATGTCGATGGTCGAGTTGGCATCGATACCGCCGCGCACGTTGTCGAGCAGCGGCTTGCACGGGCCGGCCGACGGCTGGAAGTAGTAGTGCATGCGCAGCTGGCTGCGCGAGCCCAGCGCGAGCGGCGGCAGAAGAATCGTCTTGTGCTCGCCCACCGAGCCGTCGGGCAGCAGCCGGCGCGCGATCGGGTTCCACCAGCGGTCTTCCGACGGGTTGGCGGCCCGCAGCGGCAGCGCCCCGATGAAGGTGTCGCCGAGGCTGAGGTTCAGCGTGGATTGGTCGGCCTGCATGCGCGGGGTGTAGCGGTAGCTCAGGTCCAGCGGGATGCCGCGCGTGCGCCAGGTGAAGAGGTCGGGGGGCAGCTGGAGGTTGACCTTGACCACGTCAGGCGCGTAGCCGGCCACGGTGAAGTCTTCGGCCGCCGCCAGCTCGCCGAGCTGCACCGACCGGTCGCTCGCGATCCAGCGCGGCGCGTCGTACGGCCGGCGCGCGGCGGGCTCCGCGAAGCCGGTGATGGCGGCCGAGGCCCCGGTCAGCGCGCGGCTGTTGAGCGTCAGTGCCGCGCTTGCGGTGCGCAGCTCGGCCGCATCGCGGCCCATGACCAGCAGCAGCTTGTGCCCCGTGTCGTCCGGGTGGTCGACGACCGCGAGTGCCGGACCGTGGATCGGTGGGAGCGCCAGGCCGGCAATGGCGGTGTCGGGCAGCGCGAACACGACCGCGTTGGCGCCTGCCGGAAGCGCGCCGCTGGCGACGGGGAAGAGGGCGCCACGGTAGCTCGCGAGCGCGCCGAACCACGAGGACACGATGCCCGCGGCTTCGAGCGTGGGGAACGTCACGCCCTTGCCGAACACGAAGGGCAGGGCGAGGCGGCGAACATCGCGCGGGTCGAAGAAGGGCTGCGGCAGCGTCGCCAGATCGGCATGCAGCTTGAAGGGCTCGACCGTCAGGCGCAGTGTGCTCGACGCATCCACCTTCGCCCACAGGCTGGTGTGCGCCGGGTCCTCGCACTCGCGCGTGTAGTGGCCGACCAGCTCGACGTTGATGCGGTTGAAGTCCGTGATCAGCCGGCGGTCGATGGGGAGCACGGTGCTTTGCGGCTTGCCCGCTTCGCTGCTTGCCACCGGCAGCGTGGCCACGACCACGTCGTTGACGCTCACGATCAGATGCGACAGCTCGGGAATGAGCGCCGGCGAGTAGGAGTAGTCCAGGCGCAGCGACGCGGAAGTGACCAGCTCGTCGGCGCGCACGCTGAAAGGGATGCCCACCGTCGCGCTGGTCCCGCGCAAGGTGATGGCATAGTCGACGCCCAGTTGCGCGAGGTTCATCTCGCGCACGCCGGCGGCCTGCACCGGGGCGGCTGGCGTGGCGCTTGCGGGCTCGCGCAGGACCTGGGCGGCGCTGTCGCCACAGGCCAGCAAGGCCAGCCAGGCCAACAGCAGTGCGGCGACGCGTTCCCGGTGCTTCGCACGCATCACGTGGAATCTCCGCCGCGGGAAACGCCTGCTGCAGCCCTGGAAGGGCGAAGCTTGCGCGCGATGGCTCGGCCGTAGTGTGCAAACATGTCCTGGAATCCGACGGCGCTGATCCGGGCGATGTGCGCGAGGACCTGATGGGCCGCGACCCGGGGGTGTTGGCCCCAGCGCTGCGACCAGATGTCGGGCCGCGAGATCGTGCACTGCACGAGCGCATGCGCCTGGCTCAGGGTCAGCGCCTCGAAGCGCAGGCCCATCCGCTTGCCGCCGCTGAAGCGAACCGTTGCCGGGAAACGGTGCTCGACCTCGCCTTGGAAAAGCGACACCTCCAACGGCGTGCCGATCGCACGCTGCAGCTCGTCGGGCAAATCGAGACCCAAGCCGCCGGTGGAGAAGTCGAAGGTGTGGCAGGCGACCGGCGCAGCGCCGGGAACATGCAGGACGGCCGGCATCCGCAGGTCCACCCGGTGCGCCGAACGCACCTGGCGCGACTCGTTGGCGGCGGCGACGCAGGCCCCCAGGATCACCAGGTTGTACAGGGTCCATGCCAGGTTGAGCCAGACCGTGGCGATGCGTTCTTCATCCACCCAGGTCAGCCGCCACAAGCCGAAGCCGACGCCGATGAAGTTGAACAGCAGCAGGAGCAGGCTCGCCCTGGCGATCTGCGTGTCGAAATACTGCTTCTGGATCAGCCCGCCCTTGGCCGTGACGTTGAAGGCGCCGAGCTTCGGATTGATCAGCGCCACCAGGGTCGGACGGAAGATGTGCCAGGCCAGCACCGCTTCGTAGACCTCGTTCCAGAACAGGTAGCGAAAGCGGCCCTGGATCCGGCTGTTCGTCAGGTTGGCGTGGAAGATGTGCGGCAGCGCGTACGCAAAGATCATGGCTGCCGAGGCGTGAATCACGCTTGCGCCGAACACCAGGTAGGCCAGTGGCGCCGTCAGGTAGATCAGGCGCGGCAGGCCGTAGAGGAAGTGCAGCATCGCATTGAGGTAGCACAGCCTCTGCGCCCAGCTCAAGCCAGGGCCCAGCAGCGGGTTATCGGTGCGAAAGATCTGGATCATGCCGCGCGCCCATCGGATGCGCTGGCCGACATGGCCCGACAGGCTCTCCGTCGCGAGGCCGGCGGCCTGCGGCAAGGCCAGGTACGCGGTGTTGTAGCCGGCGCGGTGCATCTTGAGGGCCGTGTGGGCATCCTCGGTCACGGTCTCGACGGCGATGCCGCCGATCTCTTCGCAGGCGGTGCGACGAAGCACGGCGCACGACCCGCAGAAGAAGGTGGCGTTCCAGAGATCGTTGCCATCCTGGATCAGGCCGTAGAACAACTCGCCTTCGTTGGGCACCGTATGGAAGGTGCCGAGGTTCCGCTCGAACGGGTCGGCCGAGTAGAAGTGGTGCGGCGTCTGCACCATGGCCAGCTTGGGATCGCGGCCGAACCAGCCCATCGTCACCTGCAGGAAGGAGCGCGTGGGCGTGTGATCGCAGTCGAAGATGGCGACGAATTCCCCGCTCGTCTTTTTGAGTGCCGCATTGATGTTGCCGGCCTTCGCATGCCGGTTGTCCTCGCGCGTGAGGTGCGCCACGCCGGCTTGCGCGCAGAACGTCCGGAACTCCTCGCGCCGTCCGTCGTCGAGCACGAAGATGTTGAGCTTGTCGCGCGGCCAGTCGATCGACATCGCAGCCAGCACCGTCGGGCGAACCACCGACAGCGGCTCGTTGTAGGTGGGGATCAGGAGGTCGACCGTGGGCCAGAGGCTTCGGTCGGCCGGCAAGGGCTGCGGCTTGCGCTCGAGCGGCCACGCGGTCTGCACATAGCCCAGCAGCAGCACCACGAAGGCGTAGACCTCCGCCATCAACAAGCACCCCGCCAACACGAGGTCCAGCAGGTTGTCCATGTACATCGTCTCGGTGACGCGCCAGTACAGGTAGCGCGAGGACACCACCACCGACAGAAAGATCAGTGCCAGCGTCGGCACGCGTCCGGGAAAGCGGTTGGTCACCAGCGCGGCGATGAAAATCGCGACCGACAGCGTGAGCTGCTGGTGCAGCGTCATGGGCGTGATGACCAGTATCGGCAGCGCGACCAGGGTGATGGCCCACAGCACCGCGCGAACCACCGCATGACCCGCCGCCGGCCGGGTCCCGCGCTCAGTGTGCTTGGCCTGCGTCACCCGGTGGCCAGGCGAGCAGTCGCCGCACGGGGGCGGACGGTGAATGGAACCGGGCGCGTGGCGCTTTCGCCAGGCTGGTAAGAGAGAGGGGGTGCTTTGTCTTTCATCGGGCCTTGCACCGATTGTGGCGGCACGATGTTTCGTTGACAACACAAGCGCGCACTCGACCGTGGCCGTGAGGCATTTAGTTCGCAAGCCTGCCAAGTGGTCGCGTCCTCCACCTTCACGAACCCGTGCGTAAGCGCGTGACCGCCGTCGTCGCCACACGGTGGAACTCGAAGGCGAGCCGACCTCGCCGTTGTCGCCCCAACCAGCTAGAGCAGCATGAGCGCCCCCGCCGCGACCAGCGTCGGAAGCAAGGCCCCGAGAAGCAGTCCGCCCGCGCTGATCGTCTCGTCGGAGAAGCCTCGCTTCAGGAGCGCCACCCCGGCGGGGTTGGGTGCATTGGCAATCATGGTCAGCCCGCCCCCAACGACGGCGCCGGCCACCAGGCTGTACTTGGCCTCCTCCGAGATGCCCGTGATCAGCGAGCCCAGGTAAGTCAGCGCAGCGTTGTCCGTCACGGCGGTCAGCGCCGTGGCTCCAAAGAAGAGCACCTTCGGTGACATGCCCGACACGAGCGGCTGAAGCCACCACTGCTGCATGCCGCCCAGCACGACCAGGCCTGCAAGGAAGAACGCCACCAGCAGCGCCTCCTTGATGATGAGCGGGTTCTGGTAGCGCTCGTACGCCTGGGTGAAACCCAGGAACAGCAAGAAAATGCCAAGGAATGCAACAGGATGATGGGCGAGCGCCACGACCGCCGCAAGAAACGCCAGGTGAACGAACACCACCGCTGCCGGAAGTGCGACCTCGACGGAAGGGGCGTCCTTCGCTGGTGCTGCATGAAGATGGCGTCGAAGTGAAATGGCCCCGATCGTCGCGTTCACCAGCACGGCAAGCGCCGATTTCCAGCCGAAGACGCTCAGCATGAAGGAGGAGTCCCAGTTCCAGGTCGAAGCGACCATCAGGACCGGCGGTGCAGCGAACGATGTCAAGGTGCCGCCGATGGAGACGTTCACGAACAGCACCCCAAGGCAGAGATACTTCACTCGCTCGGGCACATCCGGCCGGAAGATCAGCGGGGAAAGCATCAATGCCGCGATCGTCATCGCCGCAGGCTCGGTGATTGCAGAACCCAGCAGCGGCACAGCGGCGAGGCCGAGCCAGGCCGTTGCCAGAGGAGTGCGCATCGGCAATCGACGCGCGATCATGGCGACCGTGCCCCCGACCGTCTGGAGGATGGGCCGCGAAGCGGCAACGACCATCACCACGAAGACGAACAGCGGCTCGGTGTACTTCCTCGACTCCGCATAGGCCAACGCCTCGTCGCCGCCGCTGAGGGCCGCTGTGGCCAAGACCAATACGATGGCCCAGAAGCCGAAAACGACCTCTACCTCGCCCAACAGGTGAAAGACCCCCGCATGTCGCGGAAAGCGATGCGATAGCCGCTCGAACTGCTTGGCAGCGAAAGTGTGGACCAGCGCGATGGCGAAGAGGCCGGCGGCGACCAGTTCGATGGGGTTGGAGGGCGTCACGTTCTTCAGGCGGTCAAAGGCCGCGTGGCGGCCCGACCAACGCATGAACCTGCCGCGTCAAACCAACGCAACACCCTCCTTGAAGTGTACCCGTCCGATGAGGAGCGACCTTGCAGCTACTTCTCGACGAAGGCGCGTTCGATCACGTAGTCGCCCAGCTCGCCCTGGCGCGGGCTGATCCGAAATCCGCGCGCATCGAGCAGCTTGCAGCTGTCGGCCAGCATCGCGGCGCTGCCGCAGATCATGGCGCGGTCGAGCGCGGGGTCGAGCGACGGCAGTCCGGTGTCGCGGAACAGCCGGCCCGATTCGAGGATCTCGGTGAGCCGGCCCTGATTGCGAAACGGCTCTCGCGTGACGGTGGGGTAGTAGATCAGCTTGTCGCGCACCATCTCGCCGATGTATTCGTTGTTCGGCAGTTGCTGCTCGATGAAGCTCGCATAGGCCAGCTCGCTGACCTGCCGCACGCCATGAATCAGCACGACCTTGTCGAAACGCTCGTAGGTGTCGGGGTCCTGGATGATGCTGATGAAGGGCGCCAGGCCCGTTCCGGTGGACAGCAGGTACAAGTGCCGGCCGGGCCGCAGGTCGTCGAGCACCAGGCTGCCGACCGGCTTGCGCCCGACGATCACTTCGTCGCCGGGTTGCAGGTGCTGCAGGCGCGAGGTCAACGGACCGTTCGACACCTTGATGCTGAAGAACTCGAGATGCTCGTCGTGGTTCGCGCTCGCGACACTGTATGCGCGCATCAGGGGCTTGCCTTCGACCGGCAGGCCCAGCATCACGAAATGCCCGTTGCGGAAACGCAGTCCGGGGTCGCGCGTGGTGCGAAACGAAAAGAGCGTGTCGTTCCAGTGATGGACATGCAGGACGCGTTCGGTGGCGAGTTGGGACATTCTGGTTTCGCGAAGGGTCAGGGGATGGACAGGAGGCCGAGCTCGTGCAGGTAGGCCCAGGGAAAGATGCCGCGCCCGTGTCCGTCGGAGAACACCAGGTTCAGGCCCTTGTCCGACACGGGGTGGATGGCCGCGAGCCGGATCGACGAGCCCGGCTCGGGATGGCGGCCGCGCTCGCGGCAGGCCTGCTCGCACGCGGCGCAACGGCAGCGGGCACGCAACAGCCCATGCGCCAGCCGGCTCACGCTTCCGTCCTGCCAGTGCAGCGCGAGCACACCGCTGGCCTGGTGGTCGACGATGTCGACGGGAAACTGAATGGCATCCGGCGAGGACAACGTGTCGCTCATGTCAGCGCCTTCATGCCGTCACGGCCGAAGTGATGGTCCATGCCCTGCAGTCCACCGCTGCCGAGCTCGCCGCCCATCGCGGCCAGGCTCTCTTCGCGAATCAAGGCCTTGAGCTGCCGAACGAGTGCCTGGAAGGTGGGCGAGGCCGTCATCTCCGGCGTGCGCGGCCGCGGCAGGGGAATGGGAATCTCTGCCTTGATGCGCCCCGGGCGCGCCGTCATCACGTAGACCTTCTCGGAGAGAAAGATCGCCTCCTCGATGTCGTGCGTGATGAACAGCACCGACAGCTGCAACTGCTGCCACATGTTCGTGAGGATCTCCTGCATCACGGCGCGCGTCTGCGAATCGAGGGCACCGAAGGGCTCGTCCATCAGCATCACCTGGGGGCTCGTCGCCAGCGCGCGCACGATGCCCACGCGTTGCTTCATGCCGCCCGACAGCTGATCGGGATAGTGATTCTCGAACGAGAGCAGGCCGGTCATGCCGAGCAGCGAGCGTGCGGCCGACGCGCGCTGGTTCTGCCCGAGGCCTTGCATCTTCAGCCCGAACTCGACGTTCTTGCGCACGGTCATCCACGGGAAAAGCGAGTACTGCTGGAACACCACGCCGCGGTCGGCGCCGGGGCCGCCGATGGGCCGACCATCGAGCAGGGCTTCGCCGTCGCTGGGCCGGATGAAGCCGGCGACGATGTTCAACAGGGTGGACTTGCCGCAGCCCGAGGGACCGATGATGCTGACGAACTCGCCGGGCTTGACTTCCAGCGAGACGCGGCTCGCGGCCTCGGTCGTCTGTCCCTTGACGCCGAAGCGCACGGACACGTCGCGGATCTGCACATGCCCCTTGGGGGTGGTGTCGCCGGCGCTCATCGTGCGCCTCCGGCGCGTGCGCCGTAGCTCAGCCAGGGCATCATCGACTTGCCCACGAAGCGGATGAGGCCGCTGCAAAGGAGGCCCAGCACGCCGATCGTGATCATGCCCAGCACGATCTCGGGGTACGAGATCAGCGAATAGGCCTCCCATGTGAAGTAGCCGATGCCGAACTGGCCCGAGATCATTTCTGCCGCGATCAGCGAGACCCAGGCCACACCCATGCCCACGGCCAGACCGGTGAAGATCTGCGGCGCTGCGCCGGGAAGCACCACGTACCACATGATCTGGCGCTCGCGCGCGCCCAGGCACTGGCTGGCGCGCAGCAGCACGCCGTCCACCGCCTGCACGCCGCTGACGGTGTTCAGCAGGATCGGAAAGAAGGCGCCGATGAAGGTGATGAAGACAATGCTCACCTCGTTGTCCGGCCACAGCATGATGGAGATCGGCACCCAGGCGATCGCAGGGATGGGGCGGAAAACCTCCATCGCCGGGAACAGGAATCCGCGCGTCAGGCGATAGCGGCCGATCAGCATGCCGAGCACCACGCCGAGCACCGTCGCAATCGCGAAGCCGAGGAAGATGCGCCGCAGGCTCATGCCCACGTTCTTGATGAACTTCGGCGAGCTGTTCACCTCGATCACTTTTGAGAGCACCTCCATCGGCGTCGGGATGTTGGTGAAGCGGACGTAGAAATCCAGCCGATAGGTCGTGGCGAGGTGCCAGAACAGCACGATGCCCAGCAGCGAGCACGCGCCCATCAGGTAGGCCGGCGCGTGCCGACGCAGCAGCTGCAGACCGCGTTCGGCCGGGCTCGGCGCCACCGTGGCCGCTTCGGCGAGGGGCAGCGGTGGGCGCAGGACCTCTTCGGGGCGCGCAAGGCCGCGCGTCGGCGCGGCTTCCATGAGCGCATCGGGCGCCGGTACTTCGTGGAACAGGCGTTGCGTAGCAGTGGGCATCGTGGGTTCCTCTTGGTCAGAGGGCGGCTGCAGCGAGCGCCTCGGTGTAGGTGGCCAGCTTTCCGCCGATGGCGCTCGCCTCGGCCTGGGCATCCTTTCTCAGCAGGAAGGGCACGATCAGCGGCTTCCGGGGATCCACGGCGTTGACCGCATAAAAGGCCTTGTCGGCGAACACCTTGATGCCCAGCGCCTTGTCGTTCAGGTAGGCGACGCGGACCTTCCTGTTCTCGCCTTGCGCCTTGTTGATGGCGGCCAGCGTGCACAGGGGCGATGCATAGGCGACGATGGGCGCCCCCTCGACCCACACTTCCCCGGCTTCCTTCGGCCGCGTGATCGGCATCTTGCACAGAGGGTCGTTGCCGGTGATGTCGTAGTTGGCGAGCGTCTGCTTTTGCGCGTCGTAGTCGAGCTTCAGTTCCTTGAAGGCTTCCCGCACATAGCTCTCGTTCACCCAGGCGTTGATGTCGAGCGGCTTGACGCGGTTCAGCCGCGTCAGCACCTCGTGCCCCGTCTTGATGGTGTCCAGCCAGCGCGGCTTGATCGTCGGGTCGAGCGTGTGGATGCCGCCCGGGCCCAGGTAGAGGTAGGCCACCTCCTTCTCGATCTTGGTCCACGCCTCGATCTTCGCGGCAGCCGCCGTCGGGTTGCCGCGCACCCAGGCGTTGGCCTCGACCAGGGCCTTGATGTAGGCCACGACCACCTCCGGGTACTCGGCCGCGAAGTCCTTGCGCACGACCACGCCGTGGAAGGTGGGCACCTTGGTCTCGGCGCCATCGAAGATCTTGCGGGCGAAACCGCGGTAGGGCAGCATGTCGGCGAAGGGAACGAAGTCGGCGTGTGCGTCGATCTTTCTTTCCTGCAGATTGGTCGTGCCGACCTCGGGACTCTGGCTCACGAGGTTCCAGTAGTCGTCCTTCCAGCCGCGGGTCTGCATCGCCTGCAACACCATGCCGTGGGCTGCCGAGCCGAAGGGCACCGAGACCAGCTTGCCCTTGAGATCGGCCAGGTCGTAGTAGGGCGAGTCCTTGTGAACGACCACGCCGTTGCCGGAGCCGAAGGCGTTGTAGGCAATGATGGCCACGAGCAGCGTTTCATTGCCCGGCTGCGACTGGCCGGTCGCGCCGTTCACCAGCAGCGGGTAGTCGCCCATCATGCCGATCTGCAGCTTCTTGGCCATCATGCCGTTGGTGATGGGCGGGCCGGAGGTGAAGTTCTGCCAGTCGAGCTTGAAATCGATGTCCTTGTACTTCCCGGTCTTCGGCAGGTACTTCTCGATCAGCTTCAGTTCCTTGAGCACCACGCCGCCGGTGACGGTGTTCGTCGTGGTGTTCTGCGTGCCGATGCCGATGACGACTTCCTGACGCGCCAGCGCCGGCAGGGCAACGGCCAGGGCAAACGCCAGGACCGCTCCGATTCGCAAGATGATGTGCTTCATGGACTGGATCTCCGTGGGATTGGGAAGACGTTCACTGCTGCCGGTTGCAAGACCGATGCCACCGCGTCAGGCCGGCTCTGCGAGATGGTCGAGCTTGCCGCTCACCGAGGCCCAGTGCTCGGCATCCGGCAATGGCTCGCGCGCCTGGCTGATGACGGGCCACTGCGCGGCGTAGCGGGCGTTCAGGTCGACGAAGTGCTCCTGCCCTGCTGGCACGTCCGAGTCGGCGACGATGGCGCCCACGGGGCACTCGGGCGCGCAGACCGCGCAATCGATGCAGACTGCCGGGTCGATCACGAGAAAGTTCGGTCCCTCGTGAAAGCAGTCGACGGGGCAGACGCTCACGCAGTCGGTGTACTTGCAGCGAATGCAGGCTTCGGTAACGACGAAGGTCATGACGATGCCCCTTCGTGCCTGGCCTTCTGCGCCAGGCCGATGGCCGTCAATGCCAGTCGGGCCAGCTTGCGCACGTCCGGATCGGGGTCGGCCAGCGCGCTCTCCAGCGGCGCGATGGCGCGCGTGTCGCCGATCTCGCCCAGCGCGATCACCGCTTCCTTGCGCAGGTTGCTGATGGTGTGCGTGAGCGAAGCCACCAGCGAGGGCAGGCCGGCCTCCGCCTTGAGCAGGCCCAGACTGCGCGCGGCCTTGACGCGCACCTGCCAGTAGTCGTCCTGCATCGCATGCACGAGATCGGGGATGGCCAGCGACAGGCGCAGCTTGCCGATGGTCTGCGCGGCTTCGTCGCGCACCATCCAGCCGCTGTCGGCCAGGGCGCGCGTCAGGGCCGGCAGCACGCTGACGGTGCTGGCGTAGCCGAGGGCGCCCACGGCGATGCGGCGCACCTCGATGTCGGGGTCGTTGGCCGCCACTTCGGCCAGGTCGCCGATGGCCGCCGGGTCCTTGAGGTAGCCGAGCACGCCGACCGCCTCGCGCCGCACGGCCGCATCGGGGTCGCGCAGCGCGTGCATGGCAGGCCCGAAAGCCTGCGGCGAGCGCAGCGCGCGGATGGCGCGGAACGCGAGCGCACGCACCTCGGCAGGTCCTTCGAGCAGCAGCGGCAACAAGGGCTCGGCCGACGCGGCTTCCTTCAGTTCGGCCAGCACCTCGCCGGCCGCCTTGCGCACCTCGGCGTCGGCATCGAGCAGCAGCGGCGCCAATGCCTGCACGACCTCCGGCTGCTCGAAACCTTCGAGCGCACGAACGGCCTCCGTGCGCACCAGCGCGTCGCTGTCAGCGAGGCGCGGCAGCAGCAGCGGCACGATGTCATCCTCGTCGCTGTAGGGCAGGTCGATGACCGCCAGCCGCCGCACGGTGGCGTCCGCGTGGGCCAGCCGCTCGGCGAGCGTGTGAAGTCCGGTGTCCATGTCGGCTCCTAGCGCAGCAGGTAGGGGATGTCGACGGTCACCGCGCCCGTCGGACAGTCCTGCTCGCAGGGCAGGCAGTACCAGCACTCATCGAACTTCATGTAGGCCTTCTTGGTCAGCATGTCGATCGCCAGCACGTCGAGCGGGCAGACGTCGACGCAGACGGTGCAGCCCTTCTCGGCGATGCACTTGGATTCGTCCACGCGCACGGGGACTTGGGAGATGGTGGCGGCAATGGTCATTCGGAGCTCCTGGTTCAGGCGGCCTCGGCGCTGCTCGCGACGCGCAGGCGCTGGTAGGCGGTTCGTTCTTCGTCGTCGACCGGCACGATGTAGGGCTCGATCGCCTTCTTGCGCAGGGCCATTCGTCCCTGCGGATCGCGGCTCAGCAACGAGTGGCAGAACCAGTTCTCGTCGTCGCGCTCGGGGTGGTCGACGTAGTTGTGGTACAGGCCCCAGCGGCTCTCGGTGCGAAACATCGAGGCGTGCGCGGCCATCTCCGCGCAGTCGAGGATCGAGTGCGCCTCCATGGCGCGCATCAGCTCGTGCGCATCGCCTGCCGACATCGATTCCATGTCCTCGCGGATCTCGGCGAAGCGGCGCAGGCCGATCTCGTACTTCCTCGTGATCTTGGGCGGCTGCAGGTAGTCGTTGACCAGGCGGCGCGTCTTGTATTCGATCTGGTGCGGCGTGAGCCCACCGCTGCGCTGCAGCGGTGCGAGGATGCGCGCACGCTCGGCCGCCTGTGCGCCGGCATCCGGTGTGGCGTGGCCGGTCTCGGCGCAATAGGCCGCGGCGTTCTCGCCGCACAGCTTGCCGTAGACGAAGGCGCCGAGCATGTAGTTGTGCGGCACGCTGGCGCAGTCGCCCGCCGCGTAGAGGCCCTTCACCGAGGTCTCGCCGCGGGCATTGATGTGGATGCCCGACGCACTGTGGCCGCTGCAGAAGCCGATCTCCGAGATGTGCATCTCGACCATCTGCTTGCGGTAGTCGTTGCCGCGCTTTTCGTGGAAGCGCCCGCGGCTCGGGCGCTCGTTGCTGTGCAGGATGGTCTCGATCTCCTGGATCGTCTCCTCGGCCAGGTGATCGAGCTTCAGAAACACCGGGCCGTTGCCGCTCAACAGCTCGTTGTAGAACTCCTGCATCATCGCCCCGCTCCAGTAGTCGCATTCGATGAAGCGCTCTCCCTTGGCGTTGGCCGTGTAGCCGCCGAGCGGACCGGTGACGTAGGCGCAGGCGGGGCCGTTGTAGTCCTTGATCAGCGGGTTGATCTGGAAGCATTCCAGGTTGGCCAGGTCGGCGCCGGCGTGGTACGCCATCGCATGGCCGTCGCCGCAGTTGGTCGGGTTCTCGTAGGTGCCCATCAGGTAGCCCGATGCGGGCAGGCCGAGGCGGCCGGCAGCGCCGGTACAGATCACCGCGGCCTTGGTGCGGATCACGTAGAGCTCGGCGGTGCGGCAGTCGAAGCCCATCACCGCGGCGACCTCGCCGTCCGGCCCGGTCAGCACGCGGGTCACGACCACGCGGTTGGTGATCTCCACCCGCGCGCGCTTCAGCTGCCGGTAGAGGATGCGCTTCATGTGATGGCCCTCGGGCATCGGCAGCACGTAGGCGCCCAGGTGGTGGACCTTGCGCACCGAGTAGTCGCCCGTCTCGTCCTTCTCGAACTTGACGCCCCAGCGGTCCAGCTCCTGGATCATGTCGAAGCTGCCCGCGGCGTAGGCCATGACGGCCTCCTGGTCGACGATGCCGTCGTTGGCGACGGTGATCTCCTTGACGTACTGCTCGGGCGTCGCATGCCCGGGGATGACGGCGTTGTTCAGACCGTCCATGCCCATCGAGATCGCGCCGCTGCGCTTCACGTTGGCCTTGTCGATCAGCAGCACGCGCAGCTTCGGGTTGCGCTCCTTGGCCTTCACCGCGGCCATCGGCCCGCCGGTGCCGCCGCCGATGACGACGAGGTCGAATTCCATGTCGATAGTCTTCATGCTTCAGCTCCTAGGTTCGATCGATGCGCAGGCGGTACTGGAACGCGTCCCCGCGGTAGTAGAGAAATTCGAAGTCGATGGGATGCTCGTCGGCGTAGGTCAGCCGCTCGATCCGCAGCAGCGGCGAAGCCTCCTCGATGCGCAACTGGCGGGCCAGGAACGCGTCGGCCGAGATCGCCTCGATCTGCACGTCGGCATGCGTGAGGTGCTGTCCGAAGTCGTTCTCGAGAATCACGAAGATGTCGCGCGTCGCCAGGTCTTCCTGCTCGAGGCGTTCGCCGAGCGCCAGCGGGAAGTAGCTCTGGTCGACCGAGATCGGTTCCCGGTTCAGATAGCGCAGCCGCTGGATTTCGTAGACCGCTTCGCCGAGCCCGACCTGAAGGCGCCGCGCGACGATCTCGCTGGCGGCCACGCGCCGCGTGCTGAGCACTTGCGAAAACGTCTCGTACCCCGAAGGCCCCATGGCCTCACCGAAGCCTTGCAGCCGCGACAGGTTCTGGAATGCCTTGGGCTTGGCGACGAAGCTGCCCTTGCCGGCGACCTTGAAGATCAGGCCCTCTTTTTGCAAGTCGCCCAGGGCCTGGCGGATCGTGATGCGGCTGACCGAGAAGGCGTCCATCATCTGGCTCTCGGACGGCATCTGCGAGTGCGGCGGATAGGTGCCGTCGAGCACGCGCCGCCGAATGATTTCGCGGATCTGCGTGTGCAGCGGCACCGATGACATCGGCACGACACGGGCGTCGACGATCTCGGACTGCTGTGACTTGCGACGGGCATTCATGGAGCGGGATCCACTTGTTATGACGAGTTATGTCTAGCAGATCGCGTGCCAGCGGCCGAAGGAGTGCGGGTGGTGGGGCGGCTTCAGAGGGAAGCGCTTCTTCTGCTCCTGGAAAGGTCAAGGCCAGGGGAGCTTGAGAACGCACCGCGCCGAGGCCCGCGCACCGGTCTCGCGCGACTTGTCACTGCCCCGGTGCGTGCCCATGTGTACGAAGACAGGACGGGCGCCTCCGGCGCATACTGAAGACAGGTCCAGGCACGAAAGGAGTTCGATCGTGTTCACCACTGAAATTCATTTGCCCGAGCTGGCCTTGCTGGCGGGGACCCGCGGCGCCTTGGGAGCCGGCGTGGGCCTGCTGCTGTCCGACAAACTCAGTGAAGAGCAACGCAAGAACATCGGGTGGACGCTGGTGGCGGTTGGCGTGCTGACCACCATTCCGCTCGCGGCCTTGCTGTTCGGTCGACGCCGACGCAGCGAAGTTTGACGCTTGACGCGCGCGCGTTCACGATTCGGTCACGCCCTGTCCCAGGGCGGTGAAGAGAAGGGTGCGATCAGGCGGCGGATAACCAGGTCGCCAATCCCCAGGCGACGAGCAGCACGCCGGCGGCGCGGCTGACCCAGTGGCTGGCGGGAGCAAGCTTCTCGACTGCGACGAGCGCGGCGATGCCGGCAATCCAGCCCAGATTCATCACGCCGCCAATGAAGAGCAGCAGCATCAGCAGCCAGCAGCAGCCCAGGCAAGCGGCACCGTGTCGCGCGCCCATCGCGAACGCCCCGGAGGCGCCGTCACGCCAGTGCGCCATGACGAAGGCCAAGGGCGAGCGGCAGTGCTGCAGGCAGGCCCGTTTCAGTGGGGTCCACTGATAGACACCGGCGGCAACGAGGATCGCCCCCGCAAGGAAGATGCTCGTCGTCTGCATCATCGGCGACAGGAGTGCAAGGCGCTCGAGCGCGTACTGCAGCGCCGTCGCGGCCATGCTGAAGAGGACCCATACCGCGAGGTAACCGAGCACGAAGGCGCCCGACGATGTGCCGGCAGGCGTGCTTCCGCCCGGGCGCTGGCGCGCGATCGCCGCATGCAACAGCACCATCGGCGTCGCACTGGGCAACATCATCGCGGCCATCATCGCGATCCACATCACCAGCACGGCAAGAACATGGCCGGGTGTCCACGGCCCGCTGCTCATCGGCATCAGCATGCCGCCCATGTCCTGCCGCATCCCCGCGCCGGCCAGCAGATAACCCCACGACACGACGACGGCGAGCGCCAGCCCGGCGATGACGAGCCCGCGCTCGCGCCGCAGCGTGTGCTCGATCAGCGAGGAACCGGCCCTCATCGCCAGACGCTCAGGCCGCGTCGGGTCCACGCCAGTCGAATGGGAAGTGCTTGCTGGACTTGCCGCTGCGGTCCCACTTGAAGCCGAAGCCGTCGGCGCGATCGGTGGTTGCCACACCCCAGGTCGCGATCTGCCCCGGCCCGACTTCGGCGCCCGGCGCGTTGTGCACCTGGACGCGTTGGCCCGGCGCCGTGGTCGGGCCGGTGAGCGCCTGCGCCTCGCCCAGCGCAATGCCGGGGATCTCGACGCGCCAACTCGACAGGTCGTCCGCGACGTCGAAGTCGATGTGCGCCGTCGCCATGCCGCGCATCGTCTCGACGAGACCGGCGAAGCCCGCCATCCAGCCGCCCGCCTGCCCGCCCCAGATGGCCTGGATCGCCTGCTGTTGCGCAGCGTTGGCGCGGTCGTCGATGTAGATCGCCATCTGCGCCTTCGCACCGGCCCAGAGGTTGCCGGTGAAGGCGCCGAGCGCGACCACGCTCAGGCCCGACAGGTCGACCTCGCCGTAGCGGCCTTCGTCGATGTGCCAGGCGAGGATGCCTTCGCAGGTGTTGTCGGTTGGGGGTTGTGCAAACGTGCAGGGGCATGGGATGTTGCACTTGCAAACGTCGAACCAGTCACCCTTGGCTTGCCATTGCGGAATGTCAGCCATTAAAGGCCTCCTTTCGGCCCATCGACAAGCCGTTCAAGCTACTCCATTGCAAGCCGCATTGCAATCAGGACTCGCGCATGCCGCGCGGTGCTCTCGCCAAGCCTGGCTCACTTGCCCGAGCTTCATGGCGGGCTCGCGAAGCAGTTGCGAAGCGAGCGCGCGAATCGCTTCTCGCGCAGGTTCACGGGTGATGTATTCGACAGGAGACTTCCCGTCAACCCGCGCCAGCATGAGCGCCGGCAGCATGCGCGCCGCACGCGCCTCGAGTCTTTCCGCCGGCTCCCAATGCACCTGCGCGAGGTAGCCGCGCACCAGCTCCGCGAACGAGGCAGCGAGCTGCGCGCCGGCCTCGCGCACCACCGTCGCCTTCAACAGCAGGTGGTTGAGGCAGAACGCCAGGTCGAACGCCGGGTCACCGTACCAGGCGCATTCCGCATCGAGCAGCACCGGACCGCGACGGCCGACCAGGATGTTCTTCGGACTCACGTCGCCATGGACCAGCGCATAGCGCGTGCCCGCCGTCGTCGCCATCAGTTCCAGCAGCATCGGTGCCAGCGCGGGATGGCGCTCCGCCGTCGCGACGAAATAGGGTTCGAGCCGCAGCGCGTAGAAGTTGCCGATGGTGTCGAAGGCGGTCGCCAGGTCTGCCCGCCCGGCGCTCGCGGCATGCAGGCGCCCGAGCAGCCGGCCCACGGCGAAGGCGGTGGTCGGATCGACCTCCCCGCGCAGCAGTTGTTGCTTCCACACCGGATGGCAGTCCGGTTCGAGAAAGGACATCGCGAAAAGCCCGGCCGCTTCGTCATGGGCGATCGGCTGCGGCACGTTGTCGGGGCAGTGCTGCGCCGCGAAGGCCATCCAGGCCCATTCGTAGGCGTTGCGCGACAGCGGCGCTTTCCAGTCGGCCTCCACCTTCAATTGCGCGAGCGCGCGCTTGACGCACAGGGAGCGCCCACCGATGTCCACCCGCCAGATGTCGGATGAAACCCCGCCGGACAGCGGATGCCAGTGTGCCTGTTCCTCGGGCGAGATCAGGGCGTGCGCGACCAGAAAGGCACTGAGCGCCGGGTCCAGGATGTCGGATGCTGCGGTCATGGGCGTATGTCGGTGCTTCGCTCTGCGGTGCGATCTTGCGGGGGGCGGTCCGGCGCGGCGCTCATGCGCTTCGCTGCCCGGGCTGGTTGCGGGGCTCCCGGGGCGCTTCGCCCCGAAGAACACGGACGACCTCCTCGGCCGCCCGCCTTCTCAGCTCGGCGAGGGACGCATCGGACGAGAAGGCCACGTGCGGGGTCAGCATGGCACCTTGCTGCTCCAACAGCGCCTGCGGCACCTCCGGCTCCGACTCCAGCACGTCGAGGCCGGCCCCCGACAACTGGCCGCTTTGCAGCGCCTCGGCCACCGCCTCCGCGTCGACCACGCCGCCGCGGCTGACATTGATCAGCAGGCCGCCCCGCGGCATGAGCGCGAGGCGCGTCCTGTCGATCAGGTGGTGCGTGCCCGGCACGAGCGGCGCATGCACGATGACGATGTCGCTCTGCCTCAGCAGGCCTTCGAGGTCGATGCATGCGACGCCGTCGGATTCGCCCTTCAGCATGGGGTCGTGTGCCGCCACACGGCAGCCGAAGGCGGCCAGCTTGCGCGCGGTCGCCCGACCGATGCGGCCGAAGCCGACGATGCCGCAGCGCAGGTCGGCCAGGCGCTTCAGCTTCGCGCTGCCGGGGTCCCACCGGCCCTTGCGCACCTCGCGGTCGAAGTGGACCAGGCCGCGCGTCCATGCGAGCGCGAATCCGACGGCATGGTCGGAGACTTCCTCGACGCAGTAGTCCGGCACGTTGGTGACCCAGACGCCACGGCCGGTGGCCGCTTGCACGGCGATGTTGTCGAGCCCCACGCCGAGCCGTGCCACGATCTTCAGCGCCGGGCTGGCGGCGATCGATGCGGCCGACACCTCGGCCCAGCAGGTCATGATGCCGGTCGGCTGATGCAAAGCGACCAGCGTCTCGATCTCCGCGGCCGCGGCCGGCGCAGCGGGGCCGGTGACCAACTTCATGCCGGCGGCCTCCACGACACTTCGTTCGATCGAGTCGTCGGGCCAGGCGTAATCGGTGAGCAGGATGGTAGGGGCCATGGAGCGGATTCAGTTCGGGGAAGGTGTTGTCATGTCGCCGCCGCCCTCGCGCGCGTGCGCTTCGGCGCGGCGGCAGGAGACGACGGGGTGAGCGCGCGGGTGGTTCCGCGCACCAGGAGCGTCGGTGAAGAGACCGATCGATAGCGCGGCATGGCGGCGGGCCGCTGCCGCAGTTGGTGCAGGAACCACAGCCCGCAGGCCGTGGCCAGCTCGGAGACCGGCAGGCTGATGGTCGTGAGCCCGGCCCCCCACCAGCGGAAGCCGGCCTCGTCGCCGTAGCCGACGATCGAGAGTTCGTCGGGGACCCGGATCCCGAGGGCGATGCATTCGTCGACGACGCTGTGGGTGTGCTGCACGCCCCCCAACACCACACCGGTCGGCGGCTTCGGCAGCGCCAGGAGCCGGCGCAGTGCATCGCGGCCGAAGTCCGCATCCGAAGGCGACCCGCACATCTCGAGCTGTGCATCCCATCGGTGGGCGGCCTTCAACTCGTCGCGATAGCCCTTGAGCCGCGAGGCGCCGGTGGACAGTTCCTCCGACGGACCGATGTAGGCGATACGCCGATGCCCCAGTTGCAACAGGTGCTCCACCGCCAGCGCCAGCGACTTCGAATCGTCCAGCCCGAACCACTGCCCGCCGAGGCTCGACTGCTCGCGCAGCAGCTGGATGTGCGGCATCGACTTGAGCAGGCGCACCGTCTCGGGCAGCAGCTTCGCGCTCGGCACCAGGATCATCCCGGCCACGTTGGCGCTGATGAGCTCGCGTACATGCCGCAGTTCCACGGCACGGTCGTCGTCGGTTTCCGACAGCGTGAGCTGGAAGCCGTCCTGCTCCAGGCACTTCGACAGCGCATGCGCGATCGTCGAGTAGAAGTTGTTGCGGATGTCCGGGACGATCAGGCCCACCAGGTTGCTCGAGACGCCGCGCATCATCCGGGCAGCGCGGTTGGCGACGTAGCCGATCTCGTTCGCCACCTCGTGGACCTTCTGCTTCATCGCGCCGCTGATCCTCGGGTCGTCCGCCAGGGCCCGGCCCACCGTCGAAGCGGAGACTTTCAGTCGCGCCGCAATGTCCTTGATCGTCACCATACCGAGCCCTTTCAAACAGTGCACGAACGATAGCAGTCCGCCCAGCGCCGGGGCGCCGTCGTGCCGCCTTCGACAAGGGTGAAGGCCGGGCACCGGGCGCTCAAGGGACCACGACGTAGTTGGAGAAGCCGCCGCTGCGGTCCTTGAGGCCGGAGATCGCCTCGTTGACACGCGCCAGCGGGAACACCCGGTCCTCCAGGTAGGACAGGTCGATCGTTCCGGTGGCGACCATGTCCGCCATCTCCTGCCCCTGCGCCGCGGAGAACCAGTTGGAGCCGATGAGCTGGATCTGCTCGTCCATCAGCCACTTGACGTCGATCGGCAGGTCGTCGGCCACGCCGCCCACATTGACCACCTTGCCGCCGCGGCGCACGCCCTTCATCGAGTCGAGCATCGTCGCGACCGGCGCCTTCGCGCCGAGCGCGCTGATCGCGAAGTCCGCGCCTTCGCCGCCGGTCATCTGCCTGGCCCAGGCGCCGCTCGAGCGCTCGCCCAGCTCGATGACCTCGATGCGCTCGGGTGCCAGCGCCTTCACGCGCCGCAGCAGCTCGACGTCGCGCCCGGTGCCGAGGATGCGCGACAGGCCCATCGCCAGTCCGAGCACCGTCGCCGCCACGCCGAGCGTTCCGGTGATGCCGTCGATGAGCGCCACCTGCCCCGGACCCGCGCCCGCATTCTTCAGCGCGCCGTACGACGTGCCCAGGTAGCCGAAGCGCCCCGCGCGCTCGAAGCTCAGGTTGCCGGGGATGTGGACCAGCGCGTACTCGGGCGCGGTCATGTATTCGCCGAAGCCGCCGTACGGGTACAGGTCGAAAATGCGCTGCCCGTCCGTGCTGGTGCTGAAGTAGCCGTTCAGCGTGTAGTAGCGGCACTGGCTGCGCTGCCCCGCGCGACAGGCCTTGCACGAGCCGCAGGAGCGCAGCGGGCTCACGTAGACGCGGTCCCCGGGCTTCGCGTGGATGACTGCCTCGCCGACTTCCTCCACCACGCCGGCCGGGTCCAGCCCGAAGATCGCGGGGAACTTCGGCAGCGGCTGGTGGGGGAACCAGCTCGGCCAGTTGTTGATGACATTGGCCATGTTCGGCACGATGCCGCAGGCCTTGACGCGCACCAGCACGTCGTTCGGCCGCGGCTTCGGCACGGCGATGGTGTCCAGCGTCATCGGCGCACCCAGTTCGTGCAGCCGCGCAGCGATCATTGTCTTGCTCATGTGAATTCCTCTCGAAGAAAGCTTGGCTTCAGGAAGCCAGGAAGGTGGCGGCCGGTGGGCGGAACTTCGCGGGCCACACCGTCACCCACTTGCCGCCCTGCACCTGCTTGAGCTTGGTGTCGGCCGCGCCGCTGTTGAACTTGCCGTCGAAGGCGCGCGTGCCGAGCACGGTCTGCACCTTGTTGGCCTTCAGCCAGGCCGCCATCGCCTTGTCGTCGATGCGGCCGGCGCCCTTGGCCGCCGCCTCCAGGATCTGCCACGCGGCGAACTCGGAAGCCGCCTGGTACTCCGCCACGGGATAGGGCAGCCCGGCCTCCCGGGCGCGCTGCGTGTAGGCCGCGACGAACTCGCCGGCGCCGGCGTTGCTCGTGAAGGGCTCGTGGTCCTCGAACCAGGTGAGGCTGGTGAGCCCGTTCGCGTTCGGATGGGCCGCGGTCGGCCCCGGGGCGGGGAACAGGTGGAAGTGCCGGGTGGGCAGGTAGCCGATGCGCTTCATCGCGTCGAGCAACTGCACCGCCTCCATGCCGATCGCGCCCGACCACAGCAGGTCGGGGTTCGCATCCTTGATGCGCGCGGCGATGCCACCGAAGTCGCGCGTGCCGAACTCGTACTCCAGCGACATCAGCTTCTTCAACCCGCGCTTCTCCGCGACCTCCTGGCCGCCCTTGGCAAGATCGAGCGCCGAGGGAAACTTGCTCGTGACGAAGGCGATGGTCTTCGGCGGTGAGGGCAGGCTGGCATAGGCATCGAGCACCACCTCGGTATCCGCGATGCGCGGATCGGCTCCCAGCGGCAGCGCCGGGAACTGCAGCTCGTAGGGCGCGAGGCTCGGATTGCCCAGGCTGCTCTGGATGAAGAGCTTGCCGAAGCGTTGCGCGACGCCCATGGCCGCGATGATGGCGCTGGTGCCGTAGGGCCCCATCAGCAGGTCCACCTTCTCGGCCGTGACCAGCCGCTCGTACAAGGTGCGGGCATTGGCCGGCTGCGACTGGTCGTCCAGCAGCACCCACTCCAGCTTTCGTCCGAGCAGGCCGCCGCGCTTGTTGATGCCGTCGACGAAGACCTCGCCGGCGAGCTTGTGGATCGCGCCGACGGAGGCGAGCGGTCCGGTCAGCGGCAGCGTGCCGCCGACGCGAATCGGCGCTCCGGCGGGCGCCTGGGCACGGACGGGCAGGGCGCCCGCCATCATCATCCCGCCTGCCGCCAGCACCCAGGTGCGGCGGGACAGGTTGCGTTCGAATGCGTTCAAGCTTGTCTCCTTGGTTCGCCGAGGACGCTGCCTCAGCGGTGGCTTTCTTCGAGCTCGATGTCGAGACCGGCCATGATCCGCACGCCCGAGTTGTACCAGGCGACGACCAGCACGAGCGCGATCAGCTCCGGCTCGCTCAGGAAGGCCGCGACATCGCGCCAGGTCTCGGGGTCGACCTCCACCTTCAGCGTCGATTCCCTGGCAAAGGCCATCACCGCCTTTTCCTGCGCGTCGTAGAGCGGCGAACTCTCGAACTGCGGCACTGCATCGAGCTGTGCCTGCGTCAGTCCCGCCTTCAGCCCGTGCGACTGGTGATGCGCGATCTCGTAGCGCGACTTCGTCAGGTGGCCGACGGTCAGGATGGCCAGCTCGCGCAGGCGCGGGGAAAGCGGCGAGCTGCGCAGCGCGTTGGCGTAGGTGATGAAGCCGTCGAGCAGCTCCGGCGTCTGCGTCAGCGCGAGGAAGATGTTCGCGGTGGGAACTTTGCGCTCGCGCTCGAGCCGATCGAAGATCGCCTGGTTGGGGCTGTCCGCCCGCCGAAGGTATTTGACGCGTGCCATGTCGTGTTTCTTTCTGTCGTTGGTTCAGGCGGCCTTCACGGCGGCCCGTTGCTGGATGTAGGTTTCGAGGGTCTGGGGCTTGGGCATTTGCGTGGGCGGAATGGTCGGCGTGTCTTCGAAGGCGGTCGCCTCGAAGTACCAGCGCTCGGTGGCCGGAAGGCCCCAGCGCACGTTGGTGCTCAGAGAGGCGGCGTCCCAGCGCACGGGCTCGATCTCGATATCGATCGTCTGGTAGTGGCCGTCGCACAGTTCCACCCGGTGCCCGTCCGGATCGCGCAGGTACACGTACAGCATGCCGCCCGGGCCGTGCCGCCCGGGGCCGCGATCGATCGCCTCCGCGTATCCGAAATTGCCCGCCAGGTCGCAGGCGGTGAAGATGTGGTGCGACTCGGGGACGATGTAGGCGAAGTGGTGGAGCTTGGGACCGGCGTTCTCGACGATGGCCAGGTCCAGGCAGGTGCCCTTGCGATACATGAAGGCACCCAGCAGCTTGTCGCCGTGCGCCAGGTACTCGGAGTTGCGAAAGCCCAGCTGGCCGTAGAAGGCACAGGCCGCGCGGCAGTCCGGCGCGAAGGTCTGGAAGTGGTCCAGCCGCTGCGCGTGGGCGCCGGTGAAGCGCTCTGGCTTCAGGTACAGGCGCTCGCAGGTCTTCATCTGCGCGCACAGCTCGAGCGGCGTGCCGATCGGGTCCGCCACGTGCAGCGTGCGCCCCTGGTGCGGCACCTCCACCCAGTCGGCCGGCAGGCCCTGCGCCTTGAACCATGCGAAGGCGGCGTCGAGGTCTTCCTCGAACATGACGCGAAAGCCTATGCGCCTGCAGGTGGCCTCGCCCTTGGCCTGCACCAGCACGAGGCTGTGGTGGCAGGCCTCGGACAGGCCGCGCAGATAGCACTCGCCATCGCTTTCCTCCGTGACGACCAGGCCCACGATCTTCACGTAGAAGTCGCGGCTTCTGGCCAGGTCGGACGCGTGGAGCACGACATGGCTCGCACGCGTGATGTTGAACGGCGGGCGAAGGTTGACGGTGGGCAGCATGGACAGCTCCAAAAGTGGGGGTGACTAGGGCCGCAGTTCCGCGACCAGCGCGGCGATGGCGCCGAGGGCGAACTGGACATTGGACTCGTCCACCAGCCGACCTTCCTTGATCTTCTCGTGGACACCGGCGACCACCACCGGCGGATGGACCACCACGCGCGACAGCGTGCTGGCGAGGGTCTCGCGCAGTTGCGCGTGGGCGCGGGCGCCGCCGGTGAAGGCCGGCGAGCTGCTGATGATCAGCACATGCTTGCCCTTGAGCGGCGAGGCGTTCGCCGGGCGCGAGGCCCAGTCCAGCGCGTTCTTCAGCACCCCGGAGGTGCCGGCGTTGTATTCGGGCGAGCACAGGACGATGCCGTCCGCCGCCTGCAGTGCCTGCTTGAAGACGGCCACCGGGGCCGGCAGCTCCGGCGACTCGAGGTCGGGGTTGTAGAGCGGCAACTCGGCCAATGGCAGCAGCGAGAGCGCCACATCCGCCGCCAGGCGCTCCTGCAGCGTCTGCAGAATGGCCGTGTTGTGGGAGTTCCGGCGCAGGCTGCCGGAGATGCCCGCCAGTCGAACTTTCTTCATGTCGTGATCCTCTTGCGATGGAAGCGGTGCCGCTTCGATGTCAGCGCGCGCGCCGGAACGGCAGCGCATCCCAGCCCCAGAAGCCGGCCTCGCTGCCCAGCGATTCCTCGATGCGCAGCACTTCGTTCCACTTCGCCATCCGCTCGGAGCGCGAGAACGAGCCCACCTTGAGCTGGCCCGCGTTCCAGCCGACGGCCAGATGGGCGATCGTCACGTCCTCGGTCTCGCCCGAGCGGGCCGAGACGATGGTGCCGAAGCCGGCCGCCTTGCCGGTCACGAGCGCCGCGTGGGCCTCGCTCAAGGTGCCGGCCTGGTTGGGCTTGACGAGCACCGCGTTGACGCTGCCCGCCTCGGCCGCCGCGCGCACCCGGCCGGCGTTGGTCACGAGGAAGTCGTCGCCGATGACCTGGCAGCGCGCGCCGTGCGCCTCGCAGAAGCGCCGGAAGCCGGATGGGTCGTCCTCGGCCAGCGGGTCCTCGATGGAGAGGATCGGGTAGCGCTCGAGCCAGCCGCCGAGCATCTCGATCATGCCGTCGGAGTCCAGGCTGCGGCCCTCGAGTGCGAGCTCGTAGCGGCCGTTGCGGCCGAACTCGGAGGCCGCGATGTCCAGCGAGATGCCGACCTCTTCGCCCGGCCGCAGCCCTGCATCGAGGATGGCCTGCATCAGCGTGTCCAGCGCCTGCTCGTTGGAGGAGAACGCAGGCCAGTAGCCGCCTTCGTCGGCCACGCCCTGCAGCGTCCCCGCCTTCTTGAGCAGCGCGCCGGCCGCGAGGTAGACCTCCGCGGTCCACTCGAGCGCCTGCGTGAAGGAGCGCGCCGCCGGGCACATGATCATGAAGTCCTGCACGTCGACACGTCGCGCCGCATGCGCCCCGCCGCCGAAGATCTGGATCTCCGGCAGCGGCATGCGAACCTTGCGCTCGCCCGCGAGTTCGCGCCACAGGGGCCGGTCATGGGCCGCGGCGCGCGCATGCAGCAGGGCCATCGAGGTTGCGACCATCGCGTTGCCGCCGAGCCGGCTGCGCTCGCGGGTGCCGTCCAGCGCGATGAGGCGATCGTCGAGCGCCTGCTGGTCAGCGATGTCCCAGCCCGCCAGCGCGGTCGAGATCTCCTCGTTGATGGCGGCGCAGGCTCGGCCGACGTCCATGCCGGCGAAACGCGTGCCGCCGTCGCGCAGGTCGAGCGCCTCGCCCGTCCCCGTCGAGGCGCCGGCCGGCGCGATGGCGCGGCCGCGCACGCCGCTCCTGAGCCGTACTTCCGCCTCCACCGTCGGGCGGCCGCGCGAGTCCCACACGCGGCGGCCGCGTACCTGTTCGATTCTGTTGTCGCTCATGCGCTTTTCCATGTGTGCTGTTGGTGCTGCTGTTGCTATTGCTGTTGCTGTTGCCGTTGCTGCGCTCATCGGCTCGCGCCGCCGGTCTGCGCGCCGATCAGCACGAAGGCGAGCGTCGCGGGCCGCGCGCTCCTGTTGCGCCAGGCGTGCCGGGTCCCGTTCTGGATCACGACCTCGTGCCGGCGCAGCAGCGTCGAGGCCCCGTCGTCGAGTTCCAGCCAGATCTCGCCGTCGAGCACGATGGCGTAGTCGACCGTCGGCGTGGCGTGCATGCCGTCCGGCTCGAAGCGCTCGGCCAGGCCCGGGCTCACCGCCAGGTTCTCGCGCGCCGCGGCTTCGGCATCGAAGTCCGCCGCGCCGAAGACGGCGTCCGGCGGAAAGGTCGCCACGATGAATCGCGTCTCGCCGGGGCCCGGCACGAAGCTCGTTGTCGCGGGCGTGGGGTCGACGCCGTCGAAAGGCAGCGTCGCAACCGGCCCGGTCGCCCAGACCAGGCGCGAGACCATGCCGGGGATGTGCTTGAAGACGTCGGTCCTCGGCGTCGTCGATTGCATGGCGATGCGGCTCGCGCCTCCCTGCCCGTGGCCGGTCACGACGCGGTGAAGGGCGACGGGGACGCCATCGCGCTGAGTGAGGTCAGACGCCAAGATAGGCCTCCTTGATCTGCGGGTTGCCGAGCAAGGCCTCCGGCCTGCCCGAGGTGACGATGCGGCCGTGCTCGATCACATAGGCATGGTGCGCGATGCCCAGTGCCTGGTGGATGTTCTGCTCGACCAGCATCACGGCGACGCCGCGCTCGTTGATGCGGCGGATGATCCCGAACATGTCCGCGACGATGCGCGGCGACAGCCCGAGCGAAGGCTCGTCCATCAGCAGCAGCCGGGGCCGCGCCATCAATGCGCGGCCGATCGCGACCATCTGCTGCTGCCCGCCGGACATCGAGCCGGCGATCTGTGAGCGGCGCTCCCTGAGCACCGGCAGCAGCGAGAACACCTCCTCCATGGTCTCGCGCGTCGCCGCACGTGCACCGGCGCGATAGGCACCGAGCTCCAGGTTGTCATGCACCGACATGTGCGTGAACAGGCGACGCCCCTCCGGCACGATCGCGATGCCGTGCTCGCACACGCGATGTCCGGCGAGGGCACCGACATCCACGCCGTCGACCAGGATCTCGCCCCGGCTCGGCCGCAGGACCCCGGCGATGACATTGATCAGCGTGCTCTTGCCGGCGCCGTTGGGCCCGATGACCGAGACGATCTGGCCGGCATCGATGGCGAGGGCGGCGTCCCATAACGCCGGCGCGTCGCCGTAGCAGACATCGACGTGGCGCAGTTCAAGCAGCATGGGCCACTCCCAGATAGACGTCGACGACCTCGGGCATGCGCATGGTCTCCTGCGGCGCGCCGAGCGCGAGCAGCCGGCCCTGGTCGAGCACCGCGACGCGGTCCGCCAGCGCGACCACCGCGCGCATCACGTGCTCGACGAAGACGATGGTCGTGCCGCCGGCACGGATCTTCCGGATGAGGTCGACCGCCTGGTCGACCTCCGAGGGCGTCAGGCCGCACAGCACCTCGTCGAGCAGCAGCAGCTTGGGGCGCGCGGCCAGGGCGCGGGCGAACTCGACGAACTTGCGCTCATGCAGGTTCAGCGCCGCGGGCAGCTGCTGCGCCTTGTCGGCGAGGCCGGTGAAGGCCAGCCAGTGGCGCGCGAGGGCGTCCGGATCCTCCAGGGGCTGGTCACCCTCGCCGCCGAAGACGGCGCAGAGGCGGACGTTCTCGAACACGCTCAGGTGCTCGAACAGGCGGGGAATCTGGTAGGTGCGCGCGACGCCCTTGCGCGCCACCTCGTGCGGCTCGAGCAAGGAGATGCGCTCGCCGTCGAGCTCGATGCTGCCGGACGACAGCGGGAAGTGCCCGCTGATCATGTTGATCAGCGTCGACTTGCCCGAGCCGTTGGGCCCGACCAGCGCGAGGATCTCGCCGCGCCGTACTTGCAGATCGACGCCCGCCAGCGCCTGGAGGCCGCCGAAGCGCTTGGTCACGCCGCGGCATTCGAGCAGCGGGCCGTCGCCGGCGGCAGCGGGCCTGCCGGAGGCCGGGCGAGCGGCGGCCAGCGTCAGGGCAGCAGGTCTCGCGGGCCTGGCGGGCCTGGCCTGGGCCTCCTCCTTGCGAAAGCGCGCCAGCAGTCGGGGCGTGATGCCCTGCGGCAGCACGAGGATCACGACGATCAAGGCGAGCGCCACGCCGGCGCGGCCGAGCTCGGCATGGTTGCCTCCGACGAACAGGCTCAGCGCGACCGTGATGAGCGTCGCGCCCACCGCCGGCCCGGCCCAGTGGCGCGCACCGCCGAGGATGCTCATCAGCACCACGTACAGCGGTACCGTGATGGAGAAGGTGTCGCCCACCGTGACGTAGCCGACGTAGGCCGCCTGGATCGCTCCGGCCGCGCCCGCGATGGCGCCCGAGATCGCGAAGGCGGCGAGCTTGTAGCGCAAGGTGGGCACGCCCTTGACCTCGGCCACGTCCTCGTCGTCGTGGATCGCGAGCAGGCCCGCGCCGAGCCTGGAGCGCAGCACCTGGCGCGAGACCGCGAGCGCGCCGACCGCCAGCAGCAGCCCGAGCAGGTAGATCGCACCCGGCACCGAGGTGCCGAACGTCGGCAGCGGCACCTGGCTCATGTAGACCCCGCCGCCGCCATCGATCGGCGTGTTCGACACGATGGCCGCCACCACGTAGGTGACGGACAGGGTGAGCAGCGCGAAGAACTCGCCGCGCAGGGACTTCAGCCGAAACACGACCAGCCCGATGGCGCCGGCCAGCGCCGCCGAGACGCCCGCCGCAAGCGGGATCGTCAGCAGGAAGGGCAACCCGGCCTTGGCCGCCAAGCCGGCCGCGGTGTAGACGCCGGCACCGAAGAAGGCGGCGTGCCCGAAGCTCCAGTAGCCGGCATAGCCGCTCAGCACGCCCCAGCTCGTCGCCAGCGCGGCCCAGAAGAAGACGATGTAGAGGTACGACAGGTAGAAGTCCGGCGCGCCGGTGTAGGGCAGCGCGAACAGCACGGCAAGGACGGCGGCGGTCGCCAGCCTGAATGACCTGGAACTCACAACCATCTCGGCCTCCACAGCAGCAGCGCGATCAGGATGGAGAAGGCCACCAGCGGCGCCCAGGCCGGGTTCACCAGCGCCATGGTCACCGACTCCGAGATGCCAACCAGCATGCCGGCGCCCAGCGCGCCCGGCGCGTTGGCCAGGCCGCCGATGATCACGACGGCGAACACGACGCCGATCCAGGATTCGATCTGCGAGGGCGCCAGGGTCGAGGTCAGCGCGATGAACACGCCGGCCACGCCGGCCGAGGCCGAGCACAGGCCCGCGAGCCCATACGACAGCCGCTTGGCATGGATGCCGAAGGCCGCGGCGATCGGGCCGTCGTGGGCCGCGGCGCGCAGCGCCCGCCCGATCAGCGTGCGGTGCAGGCAGAGCCACGCCGTGCCCGCCAGCAGCGCCGCGCACAGGAAGGCGGTCAGCTCCAGCACCGGCACGAAGATCGGCCCCAACTGGATCGACGCTTGCGCATAGGGCGTGTCGAACTTGCGGAAGTCCGCGGACCAGATCCACTGGATCAGAGACTCGATCAGCACGGTGACGCCGAAGGTCACCAGCATCGACGAGAACTCCGTCACCTTGAAGCGCACGAAGACCGCGTGCAGCGCCAGGCCGACCGCGAAGAACGCGGGCGCGATCAGCAGCAGCGCGGCCCAGGGCGGCATCGCGAATTGCGTGCCGAGCTGGTAGGTCAGGTAGGCGCCGAGAAAGGCCAGCGCGAAGTGGCTGAGGTTGACGAACCTGAGCAGGCCCCAGCTCAGGCTCAGGCCCATGGCCAGCAGGCCGTAGATCCCGCCGAGCAGAAGGCCACCCAGGGCAGATTGGGCCAGCAGTGCGAAGCTCACAGGAGCGCTCCTGCGAAGCCGGCCGGGCGCGGGGCACGCGACGGCGCTTTTCCGAGCGGCGGCCGACCCGGCCACCGGGCGATGCAATGCATGTTCATTTGTCTCCTTGTGCTATCGTTAGCATATTCTGCATCGAGGATTTCCGCCGTGTCAACATCCTTTTTGAAGACGATCAATTTGTTCATCGTGCCGTCTCTGCGCATGCCAGAATGCGAACGTTGGCACATTTTCAGGAGAAACTTCGCATGAACCAACTGAGGGTGGCGCGTTACGCGCTGGACGAGGCCGTTCACTACGGCCTGGTGGAAGACGACGTGATCAAGCGGGTCCGCGGCCTGCCTTGGGAAGGCCTGGAGGAGACCGGGCATCGCGATCCGATGAACAGGGTGAAGCTGCTGGCGCCGGTGCCGCAGCCGCGCATCTTCGGACTGGGCTACAACTACAAGGCGCACTCGCTGGAATCGAACAAGGCGGTGCCGGAGATTCCCGTGCTCTTCATGAAGCCGAGCACCTCGGCGATCGGCCCGGACGACGCGATCGTCTATCCGGCCGATGGCGAGAACGTGCATTTCGAAGGCGAGTTGACCGTCGTCATCGGCAAGCGCGCGAGGCACGTGCCCGAGGCGCACGCGCTCGACCACGTGTTCGGCTACACCGTCGGCAACGACGTCAGCGACCGGGTGCTGCAGCGGCGCGAGAGCAGCTTCGGCTGCCTGCTGGCCGGGAAGGGCTACGACACCTTCGCGCCGATCGGCCCCTTCATCGCCACCGGGCTCGATCCTGCCGGGCAGCGCATCATCACGCGCGTCAACGGCACCGTGCGGCAGGACGGCCACAGCCGAGACCTCGTGTTCCCGGTGCCCTACCTGATCGCCTATCTCAGCAAGTACATGACGCTGCTGCCGGGGGACCTCATCATGACGGGCACGCCGGCCGGCGTCGGGCCGCTGGCCATCGGCGACACCGTGGAAGTCGAGATCCCGGGGATCGGCGTGCTGCGCAACCCCGTGATCGCGGAAGCGCAAGCGCGCTGACATCGTCCCGGGCCGGGCCGGTGGCGCCCGGCCGCGCCCAGCGCAGCAGCGGGCGCGCTGCGCTGCGATGCGGACCGCCATGAAGCAGGTGCGGTCGCGGTCGGTCTTTGAACCCGGGGTTCAGAACGCGTGGCGGATGCCGAAGTCGTAGCCCGTGGCCGAGCGCGGCGCGAAGCCGCTGCTGGTGCCGGTCGACAGGTAGGCCGGGCTGCCGCCGGTGGTCGCCCCCATCACGGCCGGGTTGTTCTGGCCATTGCGGATGCGGATGCGCGCCAGCGTCGCATAGAGGGCAGTGCGCTTGCTCAGGTTGTGCACGTAGCCGAGGGCGAGCTTCCCGGCCGAGGCGTCCCGGTTGGGGGCGAACAGGCCCGGCGGCTGCAGACCGGGATCGTCCTTGAACTTCACGCGCGAATAAGCCGCGCGGAGCAGGCCGACGCCGACGGGCACGCTCACCCCCAGCAGAGCGCCGTCGTACTTGTCGGAGGTCTCGAACGAGACGCGGCCGAAAGTGCCGACCGGCACGGTGGTGCCGGCCTCGTCCCTGACGCGCGACAGTTCGCCGAACAGCTTGAGCACGCCGAAGTCGTAGGAGGCGCCCAGGTTGGTGGTCGCGATCTTGCGCTCGGCGCTGCTGGCGAAGAGTCCGGCCGCGGTGGTGGTGGTCGCATCCTGCGCGGTGCTGTCGCCATAGGCGAGCGCCACGTCCAGCGGGCCGTTGCCGTAGCCGAAGCGCCCGCCGATGTAGCGCCCACGCCGGCTGGGGCTGCCCGACACGTCAGTGGACTTCGTGTTCTCGTGCAGGGCGTATTGCACCTGTCCATAGAAGCCGCCCAGGTTCGGCGGCAGGAAGTAGCCGATCGCGTTGCTCGTGCGGACATAGCTGTCGGTGCCGCCCGAGAGGCCGCCGTTCAGGGTGCCGCCCGAGGCGGCGATCGCCAGGTTACTGTTGATCGATGAGATCAGGTTGGTGCCGACGCCGGTCGCGCCCATCGGATCGAACACCGTGTCGCTCCAGAAGCTGGGCGTGAAGTCGCGGCCGAGGCGGAGCTCGCCGAATCCGCCGGACAGGCTCACCGTGGAACGGCGGCCGAAGGTGGAGAGCCCGGCCGCGCCGCTGTCGTTGAAGAGCGGCGACTCGAGCCAGAAGCTGGCGGCCAGGCCACCGCCCAGGTCCTCCGTGCCGCGGAAGCCGAGGCGGCTGTTGTTGTAGCCCGAGTTCGACAGCGCCGTCTGGCTGCGCTTCACCGTGTCCGGCTGGCCGGCCGGCGGGAAGGCGGGCAGCAGGCTGGTGCTGTAGAAGCTGCTCTTGGCCGAATAGCCGCTGACGGCGGCATCCACCACGCCGAACAGCGTGACGGAGGACTGGGCGCAAGCGCTGCCGGCCGCGGCGAGGGCCGCCATGGCCACCAAAGATTTCCTCATTGCATGTCTCCTGGTTTGTTGAAAGGAGGCCCTCCGCGCGAGGCGTCCGGGAAGGCCCATCTGGCTGACGCACGAATCCACGGCGGCCGCGCCAAGCGGGTCGCCGCGAAAGACAAAGCCCGGGGAGTCGGGCGGATATTTAGGCTAACGTTAGCCTTGATGACCTAAGGCAAAGCGCCTGTTCGCTCGCGCATTACAACGGGAGGATGAAGGTGTCCCAATACCGTGAGGGGCAGAGAATCCGCATCTTTCTTGTCTCCTAGTGCTAACGTTTGCGCAATTCTCGGCAAATTGAGCACGCCCTGTCAAGCGGAGCTTTCGTTGGTCATCAAGTCGCGGATGGACGCTGCCGGCTTCGGCATCGCCGTGCCCGGGACGGGTCGTCACGCCAGGTCCGAAATACTTTCTTCGGCGCCTTTAACCAGTCAGGTTGAGGACGCGAGATGGGCCATTCCGGAAGCGAGCGCTCCACCGAGTTGAAGTCGGTGGCTGTTCATCCGGATTGATTTCATCGAAGCACGGCTACTCCGGCAACCCGGCAGCGCGAAGCGCATCGCCAAGAGATGCTGCAAGCGCGGGAGCACAGTCGACGCCCAGGAACTGGCGACCATAACGAAACGCAGGGTGCAGTTCCAGGACCCTTGCGGCGGCCGCCTTGGCCTCTTCCAGCCGCCCGAGTCTGGCGAGCGCTGCCGTCAACTGGACATAGGTGATGCTATGTGCCGGGTTGGCCTGAACGGACCTGTAGGCCGCACGGGCAGCTTCTTCATAACGGCCGCAGTGGAAATGACTCAATGCCTGCGCGTCGAACGCTGCCCAAGCCCAGGAATCGAACGGGCTGAGGCGCAGCCCCCGGTCGCTCCACTCGATCGCGCGCTCGGCTTCGCCGCCCCACGCGAGAATGACACTGCCGAGAATGTAGGTCAGTGCAGATGACGGACTGATGGCGAGTGCAGCTTCCAGTGCCGTGAATGCCGCGCCACGATCGTGCCCGTCCATGCCGATGGAAAATCCGGCCCAGGTCAGGGCCAGCGCGTCGTCCTGCCCATGGAGGATCGCCAATCGCGCGTGGCGGATCGAAGCGGCACGGTCGGCCTCCTGCAGGCCGGCGCGAAGGAACAGGCAGTGGTGGCACATCGCGGCATTGCCGTGCGCGAGCGCATAAGAAGGCTCGAGTGCAATCGCACGTTCAAGGAGCGCCAGCGCTCTCGTGACCTGCTCCGGCATTCCCGAATCGACGTCGGGCTGGGCCCGCAGGACCAGGTCATAGGCGTCGAGGCTGTCGGGGCGTTTGCGGTTCACCCTGTTGATCTCGGCGCGCCGCAGCCTCGGCACGATGGCACCGACGACGGACAGAGCAATTTCATCCTGAAGGGCGAAGATGTCGTCCGACCTGCGGTCATAGCGTTCGGCCCACACATGCGCCCCGGTCGCAGCGTCGACCAGTTGGGCGGCGATGCGCACGCGATCATCGGCCTTGCGCACACTGCCTTGAAGCACGTAGCGCACGCCGAGTTCGCGACCGACCTGCTTCACCTCGACCCTTCGACCTTTGTAGGTGAATGTCGAGTTGCGCGCGATGACAAACAACCAGTTGATGCGCGACAAGCCGGTGATGATGTCATCGACGATCCCGTCGATGAAGTAGTCCTGGTCGGTGTCACCGCTCAGATTCGAGAACGACAGGACCGCAACCGAGGGCTTGTCAGGCAAGGCCAGCACCGGGGGGGTCAAAACCTCTGGCGTCGGATCCGGATGCGCCACGGTGACTGCCGGTCCGACGTAGCGATAGCCCCGGCGCGGCAGGGTTTCGATCCAGTCCGCGCCTTGCGCCACTTCATCGAACACCCGCCGCACGGCGGCAATCTGGACCGTCAAGTTGCTGTCCTCGATGACCAGCCCAGGCCATGCGCCCTCGATCAAGGCTTCCTTGGAGATCGGCGCGCCCGCACGTCCCGTGAGCAAGACAAGGAGCGCGACGGCGCGCCGGCCGAGCGGCGTCGGCTCGGCGCCATGGAACAGGAGTCCTGCATCGGCGTCGAGACGGAACGGGCCAAACTCGAGGATCGTCGCCATCGCTCGACAGGATACGCTTGGCAAATGTTTCGCAAGTATTTCGGAAGGGATTCAGGACTTGCCGGCGACGCAGGTCGAACATCCAGGCACTGCTTCATGGAACAAGCAGCAACCATGGAGGCTCACATGAACGCCACACCCGTCATTCGCATGCCTGCCGAGCTTGCCGGGAACGAGGAAGTCACGCTGGCGGGCCATCCGATGGTCTTCCTCGTGACGGGGAAAGATGCGAAACACACCAGCATGTTCGATTGGACGATCCCGCCAGGGTTTGCCACCGGGCTCCACGTGCACCGCGTGCAGGAAGAGAGCTTCTACCTGCTTGAAGGCGAGTGCGAATGGCTGGTCGGCGATCAGGCGGTGCGAGCCACGCCGGGAGCCTATCTGTTCGTGCCTCCAGGGGTGCCGCACAACATCACCAACGTCAGTGCCAAATCGGCGCGCGTGCTCATGACCGTCTCGCCACCCGGACACGAGCACTACTTCAGAAAGCTTGCCGAGCTGGGCGCGCAGGGCCGCCACGGGGATGTGAAAGCCGTTGGCGAATTGCGAGCGCGCTACGACACCGATCAGCTGTCGGCGTTGACGGCAGGTTCGTAGGCCGGACGAGCAGCAGGATGCCCCTCACCGGGGGGCATCGCCGGAGCTGGGGCCTCCCAAGTCGACGTGTCCGAAGCGGCGATCAGCAGTTGCCTTTTTTGGCTTGTCCGGGCGGGCAAAAGCCATTGCCCGGACCGCCTTGCGGTGCCGGCTGCGGGACGTAGGCAACACAACCGGCGAGGATTGATGCGATAAGGGCCAGGGTGATCGAGAACTTTTTCATCGTGCTATTGAAATTGGAAATTGACGCGCCTCCACAGGCCCACGCAGTCGATTGCAGCCACGGATTTCTCCTCGCGGCCCCTTGCAGCCTCTGCTCGATCAGAACGAGAAGTTCTGGTCGACCAGGTCCCCGCTGGTCACGTCGACCTGCCGCGTGCCGACGGTCCCCGTGGTGCTGGTGGCCTGGATGCTGTACTTGCCCGCGGCAGCGCTGTCCGCTGTCAACGGAATCGGCAGCGTCGCCTGGTAGGTGCCCACGACCGGTGGGCCAGCCGGCAGCGCGGGCTGCGTGCTGAAGAACGCATAGGCGCCGCTGTCGATGTTGGCCGCCACGGCGGCGATCTCGAAGGTGCGGCTGCCGCTCTGCTGCAAGGCACGCAAGGTGGCCTGCGCACTGGCGGGCGCAACCACGCCGGAAACCTTGCGCACCGCCGAGGTCGGCAACGAGATCGGGTGGTCGCTGGTGGCCAGGGCAGTGCCGCTGCCGGCCGTGACCGGCACATCGCGGATGATGCCGGTGACGCGTCCGTTGGCAGCGGTGGGCACGATCACCACGTCCACGGGGCCCGCCGTGCTGCTCTGCTCGATGGGCGACAGGTTGAAGCTCCCGCTCGTGTCGGCCACCGTGCCCTTGACCACGACGCCGTTGCGCTCGGCGAAGACCAGGGCGCCCGGCGCGCCGGCGAGCACACCGGTCACGTTGCCGCTGACCGCCGTGGGCAGCGCGGTCACCACCGGCTTGAGGCCGTAGCTGCCATTGCCGCGCGTCACGATCGACTTGCACGCGTCGAAGTCCAGCACCAAATCGGTCAAGCTGTCGGCTGCGACGGTGAAGGGACGGATGATCTTGATGCCGGACTGCACCGCGCTCGGCGTGTCGAGCGCCAGCTCGGCGGCGCCGGTGGGCACCACGGAATTGGCGAGCTGGTTGTTCGCCGTGTTGGCGGAGAGCACCAGCCGGATCTGCTGGTAGGTGCCGGCGGGCAGAGGCGTCTCGCCGAGCGTCGTGATCACGCCGTTGGTCAAGGACAAGAGATCGATGCGCCGAGGCGAGCTCAGGGTGATGTCGGACCATCCGCTGCCGCCGGTGTCCACATCGGCATTGCCATGGACGCGCACCTTTTCGACGGTGACGTACACGTGGTCGAAGCCGCAGGCGGGCGCGTCGGTCATCGCGACGCGCAGGTTGCCCGTCGAGCTGGCCGTTCCGCTCGACGCGCCGGTCGGAACGAAGCCGCCGCCTCCGCCGCCACCGCCTCCGCAGGCGGCGAGCGCCACCGCCGACCCCAGGGCCAGGGCCCGAAGTGAATGACTCAGTGAGAGCTCGAGTTTGTGCATGGGAATGAGCGTTGGTGCATTGCGATCGACGGGTTGCAAATGTGATGAATTCACATTTCGCGGCAACGGATCGTACAAGCGGGAAATTTCGGCCGCAAGCCAAACGATGGTGTTATCTGCGCCGCCGCTCCCGGTGCCCCTGCGCTGGCCGTCAAGGGCGGGCGTGACGGCACGCAGCGCATGCATCCGACAACACCGCTAAGGGGCGTTCAGGACCCACGCGGCTGCCCCGGCTCCACGGGTATGTCGAAATGCAGCACGTCTTCGCGCACCCCGAGCTTGGCATACAGCGCGATGGCTGGTTTGTCCGGAGGGTCCGCCTGCACAAAGATCACATAGACCCCGCGTTCCGAGCCGATCCGCTGAAGCTCGCGGATAAGGGCCGTCGCGATCCCTTTGCGCCTGTGCGTCGCTGCCACCGCCAGGTCGTAGATGTAGATCTCGCTGCGCTCCTGCTCGAACTTCTTCAGTTCGTACGCTGCGAAGCCGCCGATGACCTGCGATCCCTCGAATGCCGCCAGCGCCAAGAAGTAGTCGCTGGCGAGCAACTGCCGCAGGTAGGAAGGCCGTGGCCGTTGGGCGCGATAGGTCTGCTCATCGTCGAAAGCCTCTCCGAAAACGGAGAGCAGGGCGTCCATCTGCGACAGGTCATCACCGCAGAGGCGCCGGATCGGGTACTGGGTCGGCTGGTAGCTCTTGCTCATCAAATCGCCTTGCGAGTCGTGACGACAGGTTCGACTTTAGTCCCCATGACCTTCGTGCCGAGTGATGCCGCCCGACAGGCTCGGCCAGTCTGTAGGCCGGCGCTGATTGCGCGGGACTCGGCATGGCCCAATCATTCCCATGCGGAGCGCCAGTTGGGCGCGATTCACGCTTTCCCAGTTCGGAGACGCCACCATGAGCCTGCTGACTGTCGATCTCTACCAGAGCGCCACCAACCCTGAGAAATTCCTGGCGCTCCCCAGCGGCACCGATCCAGCCGCCCTCACCGGGCCCATGGTGTTCGATCAGGACTACGGGGAAGTGGTCCGGTACCAGGAGGGATTCCAGTTTGATCCGGAACAAGCCTATGCCGGCGTCGACGCTGCCAAGATTGCCGCTGACATCCTGACGGTCAAATGGTCGATGTATCGCCGGCCGCGCTAGCCTACCCATTGAATGGCTCGCTACCCGGCGCGGGAATGGCAGACGGGATTCAGTTGTTGGCGAAGCACGACGCCGCATGCCGGGGCGTCCAAGCGGCGCGGAGTCACGGAGAGCACGCACGATGACAGATCCACTGTCTTCCGCCCTGAAGGCCTGCGAATCACGGTCGGCGCAGCCTGAAGCGCTGAGATTCGCCTTTGCCTGCGAGTGCGTGGAACGAGTCCGTCATCTGCTCGAGGACGAGGCTGTCGTTCGTTGCCTCGACACCCTGGTCGACTACCTGGCAGGGCAGGCAGATCGACACGCGCTCGATCGAGCCGCCCTGGAAGCCGCCGCCTTGGCCAGCCAGCACCAAGGCTCCCGTTCATTGGATGGCGTGGGTCACGCCGCCGTGTCGGCAAGCTATGCCGTGGCAAACGCCTTGGCCGGCCGGGCTGTTCAAGCTGCAGACTACGCAGCCTACGCCCTTGTCTATGGTGACGGGGGCTACGGCGCCGTGTGCGATCCGGAGTCGTTTGGCCCTGAGAAGTCCTGGCAGCTCTCCAGGCTGGAACATCTGGCGAACGCCCTCGAGGATCCAGGAGGCATGCGCTGAGGACGCCGATTCGCGAAAGCCCAGGTGCTACCGGCTCGATGCGCGCTGACGAGCGAAAGCCGCATGCATCGTCAGTACTGCGCCGCGATAGAACAACAGAAGAGCCGTTCAGGCGGTGTAGCGACGTGGACTTCTGCAAAAAAAGCACACTGCAGGGCGAGAACGCCGCTCGCGCGCGCTTCATTTGCACCATGATTTCGCCATGGACGCTTGCAATGGCTCTCCCTCCGGGCGCCGCATTCTTTTGGCTTACACCGCTGCGCTCGCGCTGTGGGTGTCGACTGCGACCGCGATCGCGCAGTCCGTGCCTGAACAACGCCTTCGCATCGTCGGCGGTTTGGCCAGCGTGAGCCAGTACACCTTGCACGAGGAGCGATTCTGGAGCCAGGAGCTGACCCGCCTGAGCGGCGGCAAGTACAGCGCCAGCATTGTTCCCTTCGACCAGGCCGGGGTTCCAGGGCCGGAGATGCTCAACCTCATGACCTTGGGCGTGGTCCCGTTCGGCACTGCGCTCCTGAGCCAGATCTCCAACGAACATCCCGAGCTGGTGGCCCCGGACCTGGCGGGCCTGAACCCCGACATGGCCTCCTTGCGGCGCGTGGTTGCAGCGTTCCGTCCTTATCTGGAGAAGACCTTGCGCGAGCGCCATAACGTGGAACTGCTCGCGATTTATGTCTATCCGGCACAGGTCGTCTTCTGCAAGCAACCGTTGAAGTACCTGTCCGACCTTGCCGGTCGCCGCATCCGGGTCTCCGGCGCGGCGCAGGCAGACTTCGTGCGGGCGCTCAACGGCACGCCGGTCTTCACCGAGTTCGCGGAGCTCATGTCCAACATGCGTGCAGGCAACACGGAGTGCGCGATCACCGGCGCGATGTCGGGCAACACCCTGGGCCTGCACCGCGTCACAAGCTCGATCTACACCATGCCCATCAACTGGGGGATCGCGGTGTTCGGTGCGAACAAGGAGGCCTGGAACGCGCTGCCGGCGGAACTGAAGACCCTGCTGAGAAGCGAACTCCCGAAACTCGAGAAGGCCGTGTGGGCAGAGTCGGAGCGCGAGACCAGTGAAGGCGTCGCGTGCAACACGGGTGCCGCCGCCTGCACCCGCGACAGGAAGGGCGCGATGGTCGAGGCGAGCCCTTCCGCAGAAGACCAGAAACGCGGACGGGAAATCTTCGCGACGAAGGTCCTGCCCGGATGGTTGAAGCGCTGCGGGTCCTCTTGCGCGCAGGTGTGGGGCCAGACCCTCGGCCCCGCCACGGGCATCAAGGCTGCAGCACAGTGAAGAAGCGCCTGCCCCGCCGCACCACCGCATTCATCTACGGTGTGGCAGCGCTGTTCCTGTTGGCTGTCCTGGCGAGTGCCACCCTCATGACGTGGGAGATTCGGAACAAGGCGATCACCGACAGCGAGAACCTCGCGATGCGGTTCGTGAGCGGTTCGGAAGCCGCGCTCAATCGCAGCCTGCTCAGCATCGACATGGTGCTCGCAGCCCAGGGCCAGGCACTGCAGTCCTCCAGCGCCGCAACCGTGGCAGCCGACACGATGAGACCCCATGCCTTGCTGCTGCTCGATGCGGTCGTACGCCAGAACCTGTTGGTGCGGCACATCGCTTTCCTGCGTCCGGACGGCACAGTGCTCTCGTCCTCCGACCGGCGGCGGGACCAACTCGCCGTGCAGTTGCCTCCCGAGTTCCTGGACCACGTGGCTGCACAGCCCGTCTCCACGCTGGCCATCAGCACACCGTCCGTCAGCGAGTCGACCTCGCAGAAGGTGCTCTACTTCGCCCGCGCCATACGGCTCTCCGACGGCAGCAGGATCGTGGCAGTCGCCGAAGTGCCGATTCCGCCGCTGACGACGATCCTGACGCAGGGCGCCGACATCAAGGGATTGGAGGTCACGCTGGAACGCGATGCCGGGCCCCTCCTGGCCAGCGTGCCCGCACGCGACGACCTCTCGGGGCATGCCATCCTGCCGGCACTGAGCGAGCAGACCAGCGACGGGCGGGCCATGCGAATGCCCGCGCGCCTGAGCGGCGAGCCGGCCATCGTCGTGGCACGCCCCACCTTGCACCGGAATCTGCTGATCGTCGCGAGCATTCCTCTCGGTTTCGTGCTGGAAGACTGGCGCAAGCAGCGCATGTTCATCCTGGGCGTCGCGCTGAGCTTTGCGCTGATGATCCTGCTGGTCAGCTGCTTCGCCCACCTTCAACTGCGGCGCCAGTGGCGCGCGCGCGCCGAACTGGTCCGCTCCAAGAGGACGTTGGACCAGGCGCTGGAATCCATGGGGGATGGCTTCGTGCTGCTCGATCCGCAGGATCGGGTCGTGACCTGGAACCGTCGCTTCCTGGAGCTCTTTCCCGCGGCCGAAGCCACGATCGCGACGCTCCTGCCTTTCCGGCAGATCCTGGACAAGACGGGTGGGTACCCGGACGTCGAGGGTTTCGAGAATCAGCGCCCTTGGGACTTCGCGGCGCTTGCGCTGCAAAGCCCGATGGAGGGCGAACAGGAATTCGCGCTGCCGAGCGGCCAGGTCATCCTCTGCATCAGGAGCCGCACCCCCGACGGCGGGCGCGTGTGCGTGTACCGCGACGTCACCGAGAAACAGCGGCACACTGCCGCCATCGTCGAAGGCAAGGCGCAGTTGCAGGCGACGCTGGATGCGCTTCCGGACGTGCTGCTCGAAGTAGGCCTGGAAGGGCGCTGCCATCTCTTCCATACACCGCGCGCCGCGCTGTCCTTCATCGACGTCCAAGATCCCATCGGCGCACCGCTGACCCGGCTCCTGCCCCCCGAGGGCGCCGCCGAGGTGACGGCAGCGCTGCATGAAGCCCACGCGCTGGGTTTTTCCAGGGGCCGCCAGTTCGAGCGACGGAACGCGCAGGGGTCGACATGGTTCGAGATCTCGGTGTCGCGCAAGTACCTCGATGACGAGTCCGAGCCGCGCTTTATCGTCATTCTGCGGAACATCACCGACACCAAGCTGGCAGCCCGGGAGATCGAGCACCTGGCGTTCTACGACGTTCTCACGGGCCTTCCCAATCGCCGGCTCCTGTTGCAGCGGCTCAAGGGGGGCGTCGAGGCCAACGCACGGCACGGCCGGCACGGCGCGCTGCTGTTCTTGGATCTGGACAGCTTCAAGGCAGTCAACGACGCACGTGGCCACGACATGGGCAACGTTCTCCTCAAGCATGTGGCGGCGCGGCTCAACGCCAACACGCGCGATGGAGACACGGTCGCCCGGCTCGGCGGCGATGAATTCGTGGTGATGCTGCAAGGACTCGGCGAAGACCCGGCCGTGGCATTGCGGCAGACCGCGGAGCTCGGCGAGGCGATCCTCGCCGAGCTCCACGAACCCTATCTGCTCGGCGCCCAGCCGTACCACGGCACCTGCAGCATGGGTGCCACGCTTTTCGACGGGCAGCAGCATTCGCTCGAGGCGCTTCTGAAGCAGGCGGACATCGCCAAGTACTACGCGAAGAGCGAAGGGGGCAATGCCATGCGCTTCTTCGAGGCGGCGATGCAGGCCACGATCACGGCGCGAGCGACGCTGGAGAGCGAGCTGCGCGCTGCGCTCGCGGGCCATCAGTTCCTGCTGCACTACCAGAGCCAGGTGACATCGGAGGGCCGGATCGTGGGCGCGGAGGTCCTGCTGCGCTGGCAGCACCCGACGCGGGGCCTGGTGCCGCCCTTCGGTTTCATCGACCTGGCGGAAGAGACCGGACTCATCGTGCCTTTGGGCTTCTGGGTCCTGGAGGATGCATGCAAGCAGTTGGAACACTGGGCCCATCATCCAGGCCGGCGAGACCTGGAACTGGCCGTCAACGTGAGCGCGCGGCAGTTCCGGGAAGAAGATTTCGTGCAGCGGGTGCGGGAGGTGCTCGACCGCACCGGGGCCGACCCGACGCGGCTCAAGCTCGAGTTGACCGAAAGCCTGGTGCAGAACAACGTCGCGGCCACGGCCGAGAAGATGAAATCGCTCGCTGCGATGGGCATTCGCTTCTCGATGGACGATTTCGGCACGGGCTACTCGTCGCTTTCCTACATGACGCAGTTGCCGCTGAACCAGATCAAGGTCGACAAGTCCTTTGTTCAAAAGATCGGCGACGATCCCAAGGTCGAGTTGATCATCCAGACGATCATCGGCATGGCGCGCAATCTGGAACTCGAGGTGGTAGCCGAAGGCGTCGAAACGCGCCAACAACTGGCCTTTCTCGAGAAGCATCGCTGCACGCTGTATCAGGGCTATCTCTTCAGCAAGCCGGTGCCGCTGGCGGAATTCGAAGCTCAGCTCGACCCCGAGATCATCGCCTGATTGCACCGCTGCGGATCGCGTTCTGCATCGCTGGTCCTGACGGCTGCTGCGCTCCGGTCACGCGCCGGGCTGCCCAGGTCAAGCCGTCTGCAGGGAGGTGACGGCGATCGCAAAGCGATTGCGCCCTGCGGCCTTGGCGTCGTAGAGCGCTGCATCTGCCTGCGCCAGAAGGTCCGGCGCCGTGATGGGGCCATCCGTCGGCCTGCGAAAGGCAACCCCGATGCTGGTCGTGACCTCCAGCAGCTGGTCACCGATCCGGAATCCCGGCTCTCGAATCCGCTCGACGACCTTGCCTGCGACCAGCGCCGCAGAATCCTCGGTGGTCAAATTCTCGAGGACGATCACGAATTCATCGCCGGCCAGGCGCGCCACCAGGTCCGTGCTCCGCACACAGTCGCGCAGGCGCTCGGCGAACCCGGTGAGAACGCTGTCGCCACCGGCGTGCCCGAGCGTGTCGTTGATGGACTTGAAGCGATCGATGTCGAGGAACATCAGAGCGAGCCCCTTCCCGGTGCGTTCGGCCCGCGCGATCGCGCCCGGAAGGTACTCGTTGAATGCGAGCCGGTTCGGCAGGTCGGTGAGGGTGTCCACCCGGGCGAGCTCGATGAGCTTGCGCTCGACCTCTTTGAGCGCCGTGATATCGAGGCTCAGCGAAAAGATGCCGTGCGTGGTCCCATCGGAAGCCTTGTCCGGCACGTAGATGACATGGGTGATGCGATGGAAGTCCCCGCGCTTGGTCTCGGCTTCGAACTCCACGCGCTCGCCCGCCAATGCGCGCTCCAAGGTCGCCCTTCGGGCGAGGTAGAGCTCCGGCCCGGCCACGTCGCGTATGTGCTTGCCCAGCAGCGCGGAAGGCTCCAGCCCCAGCCATTCCCGGTAGGTGCCATTGGCGAAGGTGATCTTCTGGTCCCGGTCGATGTAGGTGATCAGCGCGGGCATGCTGTCCGTGATCGTGCGCAGCCGCATTTCGCTCTCGGTCAGTCGCAGCTCCGCTTCCTTCAGCGGCGTGATGTTGAAGGTCATGAGATAGAAGCCCAGCACCCGGCCTTCCAGGTCCTTGTCGGGGATCAGGTTCACCTGGAAGTGGCCGCCCTTGTCATGCAGGGGAGCATGAACGGTGAAGCGCGCCGGCTTCCCCGCGAGAACTCTCGGGATGTAAGGCGCGTGCTGCGCGTAGACAGCGTCCCCGATGGAGGAGCGTAGGGTCACGCCGTCCAGCGGCCCATCTCCGATGCCAGCCATGCGGCGCGCCCGGCTGTTGCCATAAAGACATTTCTCGTCGAGGTCGAAGTAACCCACCAGGGCCGGAATGCTGTCGGTGATGTCGCGCAGCCGCTTCTCCTGCTCGCTGAGCGCCTTCCGGGCGTTGACTTCATCCGTGATGTCGAAAGTCATCGAAAAAACACCGCGCACCGTGCCGCCGGCTTCCCGGTCGGGGATGAAGTGCGCCTTGTGGGTCCGATCGCCGATGCCGCGTGCCGGATCTCCTTTCTTTTCGATGACCACTGTCTCCCCCGCGAGTGCGCGGCGGTAGTAGGGTTCCACGATGCCGAACTCTGCCGCGCCACGCACCTGCGCCACCGACTTGCCGACCAGGACTTCGTCGCCGTGGAAAGCCTGGATCTGCGCGTTCACGAAGGTGTAGTGCAAGGAGTCGTCGACATGCGAGACGAGCGCCGGGATGTTGTCCGTGATGGTGCGGATCTGTGCCTCGCTGGAGCGCTGCTGCTGCATCAGCTGGTGGAACGTTCGTGCAAGGTCTCCGACTTCGTCATTGGCATACGTCTGCGATCCGGTGAAGGCTGCCCTCGGATCGGCTTGCGCCACCCGCATGTGCTGGTGCAGGTCCGCCACCGGCTTCAGTTGCCGTCGCACAAAGGCCAGCGCCAGCGCGCCCGTGAGCAGGGACAGGGCCAGCGCCCCGGCCCACGTGACTCGCGCGACGGCCTCGATCGGTGCGAAGGCTTCGCTGCGCGGATACATGGCCCCGATGATCCAGTTGCTCTGCCGGATGCGCTTGAACGAATACAGGCCGTTGGCGCCGGACCGGTTGGAACCCTCGGCAGTGCCCTCGAAGCCGGCCAGCGCCTGATCGGTCTCGGTGTCCTCGTCGCCTTCCGCATTGAACTGCTTCAGGATCAGCGACCTGCGCGGATGGCTGACCACAACGCCATCCGTGGTGATCATGAAAAGATGGCCCGTGGTCCCGAACCTGATGTCCGCGAGTTCGCCCAGGAAGTTCCGCTCCTCCAAGTTGATGGCACCGGAGATCATGAACTGCACCTGGCCGGCACGGTCGATCACCGGCTGGGTGATGGCGACCTGCGCGTGGCCGTTGAGTCGGTTGCTGTAGGGCTGCGAGATCCTGCCGACCTTGGAGGCCACCGTGCCCCTGAAGTAGCTTCGGTCGGCGATGTTCACTTGCCGCATCTGAGGCGTGACATTCAGAGCCGCCACCAGGTTGCCCTGGAGATCGAAGATCGCAACGTTGTCGAAGGCCTCCCGAAGAGACTCGTGCTCTGCAAGAAATGCCTGCAGCGCTTCGATGTCCGTGAAGGCCTGAGAGCGCATGCTTTCGGCAAATGCCTTCAGGAGCGTTCGCCGGCTGACGAACTTCTGGTCCACAGCGTCAGCGATGGCCGTGACCCGGGCGAACTGTTCGTTCGCGATCGACGACTGCATGCTCAACTTGACCAGGTGCAAGGCGACCGTGGCGACCGCGAGCGTGGCAGCCAGCACCGCCACCACGACGCCGAGGCTCAGGCGTGTGTTCAAGCTGATCCGCACGTTGCGAAGACCTGATCGTTTCATGGAGGCTGCGCGACGCGAGCGCAAGCAGTGGAGTGTTCGTCGAGAGCTTCGCCCATTTTCCGGCTCGCGGATAGCTGTTGTCTCGAAAATGCAGCCGCCCGGGATGCGTATGTCACGCTGTCGGCCAGTTCAATGCGCCGAAATCCCAGCGATGTACTACCAATGGCCGCTCGCACCAGGTGCTCACACATTGGGGAAAGCACTCTCGGCATGGGTGGCGGGCTCGGGTTGCCGCCGACATGACGGTGCGGTAGCCTCCCGGCTCCAATTCACCAGGAGTCTCCGATGCCCCGTCGCTTCGTTCTTTCCACCGGCGCCGCCCTTGCAGCTGCCGCCCTGATCGTCGGGTGCGGTGCGATGCGGTCGTCGGGCAGCAACCCCATGAGCTTCTTCATCACCAGCGTCAACCCTGGCAAGGGCGGCGACCTCGGCGGCCTGGCCGGAGCCGACCGCTTCTGCCAGTCGCTGGCGACCAGCGCCGGGGCGGGCAACAGGACTTGGCACGCTTACTTGAGCACCGTGGCGATGAACGGGCAGCCGGCTGTCAACGCGCGCGACCGCATCGGCACCGGTCCGTGGACCAACGCCAAGGGCGTCGTCGTCGCCACCAGCGTGGCCGACCTGCACAGCGCCAATGCCAAGCTCGGCAAGGACACCTCGCTGACCGAGAAGGGCGAGGTTGTCTCCGGCTTCGGCGATCCGGTGAACCGCCACGACATCCTCACCGGCTCGCGCCCCGACGGCACGGTGGCCGTGCCCGAGCCCGGCAAGGACACCACCTGCGGCAACTGGACCCGCAGCGACGGCGGCTCCGCCATCGTGGGTCACCACGACCACAGGGGCACCAATCCCGACCCGGTCGCCAACGCGTCGTGGAACTCTTCGCACGGCACGGTCGGCTGCAGCGTCGACGAGCTCAAGAAGAGCGGCAGCGCGGGCCTGATGTACTGCTTCGCGACGAACTGACTTGGGTAGACGGGGCGGGCCTCGGCCCGCGCGATTGAATCCGGCGCCCGTCGAGCAGCATTCTTGAACAGCATCCGTACCACGAGGCTTCGCGTCAGGGAGGTGCAACATGGATTCGGTTTCTCGGCGCCACGCGATCGTGTTGGGTACGACGGTGCTTGCAGCATCCGTTCCGCTGTGGGCGCCAGCACAGACTGCAGTGCTGGAATCCTGGCCGCTCGGCACACGGCAGCGCACCGGTATCCATGACGTGGCCCCGGCGTTCGATGGCGGTGTGTGGTTCACCGCGCAGCAGAGTGGCCATCTCGGCTGGTTCGATCCGCGCACCGGACGCACCGAGCTTGTCGCGCTGGGCGCCGGCGCCGCGCCGCACGGCGTCATCCCGGGCCCCGACAAGGCGGCATGGATCACGGACGGCGGTCTGGACGCCATCGTGCGCGTGGGATGGCCCGACCGCGAGGTTCGCACCTTCGCGCTTCCCAAGGGCACACCCCGCGCCAATCTGAACACCGCGACATTCGACGCCGACGGCGACCTGTGGTTTACCGGGCAGAGCGGCATCGTAGGCAGGCTCGCGGTGAAGAGTGGCGTCGTGACGATCAAGGACGCGCCGCGCGGACCGGGTCCTTACGGCATGTGCACCACACCGAGCGGCGATGTGTGGTGGTGCTCGTTGGCCGGCTCCTTCATCGCCCGTATCGACCGCCGCAGCGGCAACTCGACCATTGTCGAGCCACCGACAAAGAACCAGGGCGCGCGCCGCGTGTGGAGTGACAGCCGGGGTCGCATCTGGGTCACCGAATGGTTCAGCGGCAACCTTTCGATGCATGACCCTTCGGCCAAGCGTTGGCGCAGTTGGAAACTCCCCGGCGATCGCCCGCGGCCGTATGCCGTCTACGTCGACGAGCGCGACAAGGTCTGGATCAGCGACTTCGGCGCCAACGCGGTTTTCCGTTTCAATCCCGGCGACGAGAAGTTCGAGCGTTTCGGGCTTCCACGAGACGCCGCCGGCATCCGCCAGATCCACGGCCGCGCGGGCGAAGTGTGGCTGCCTGAGAGCGGTACCGACTACATCTCGAGAATCAGGAGCACCTGACCTGAGTTGGCTTCTCGACGACGAAGCAGCACGAACCCACCCAGAAATGCTAGGCTGCCACCGACGGCAGACTCCGACGGAGGCAAGAGATGGCAAGCAGCACGCAACCCAATCTTCAGGCCCACCAGCTCGTTCGTCGCACCATTGCACTGGTGCTGGCGGGGGGGCGGGGCTCCCGCCTCAAGCAATTGACAGACCGCAGGGCCAAGCCGGCGGTGTATTTCGGGGGCAAGTTCCGCATCATCGATTTCGCGCTCTCCAACTGCCTCAATTCGGGCATCCGGCGCATGGCGGTGGTCACCCAGTACAAGTCGCACTCCCTGATGCGCCACCTGCAGCGCGGTTGGAGCTTCCTGCGCGCCGAGCTCAACGAGATGGTGGACGTGCTGCCGGCCCAGCAGCGCGTCGGCGAGGAGCACTGGTACCGCGGCACGGCCGACGCGGTCTACCAGAACCTGGACATCATCCAGACCCGCTCGACCCCGCACGACTACGTGGTCGTGCTGGCCGGCGACCACGTCTACAAGATGGACTACTCGATCATGCTGAGCGACCACGTCGCGCACGGGCGGGGGTGCACGGTCGGCTGCATCGAGGTGCCCCGCATGGAAGCCGTCGCCTTCGGCGTGATGGCTGTGGATGGCGAGCGCAGGATCAGCGCCTTCCTCGAGAAGCCGGCCGACCCGCCGGCGATGCCCGGCAAGCCCGAGGTCGCGCTGGCCAGCATGGGCATCTACATCTTCGACTCCGAGTACCTGTACCGCCTGCTGGAGGAAGACAGCGCCGACCCGGCCTCCAGCCACGACTTCGGCAAGGACATCATCCCGCACGCGGTCTCCCAGGGGCGGGCGGTGGCGCACCCCTTCGACATGTCCTGCGTGACGCGGGCGCGCCACGGCACCAACGCCAAGGCCTACTGGCGCGACGTCGGCACGATTGATGCATTCTGGGCTGCGAACCTCGACCTGGCCTCGATCACTCCGGAGCTCGACATCTATGACACCGACTGGCCCATCTGGACCTACCAGCGGCAGCTGCCGCCGGCCAAGTTCGTGCTCGACCGCGACGGGAAGCATGGCGTCACGGTCAACACCATCGTCTCGGGCGGATGCATCGTGTCCGGATCGCACGTCAAGGATGCGGTGCTGTTCTCGGGCGTGCGGGTGCACTCCTTCTGCAGGATCGAGGAGGCGGTGCTGCTGCCGGACGTCGAGGTGGGCCGCGGCGCGCGGCTTCGCAAGGTCGTCGTCGACCGCGCCTGCGTGATTCCGGAGGACATGATCGTGGGCGAGGATCCGGCGGCCGACGCGGCGCGTTTCGAGCGCACCGAAGGGGGCGTGGTGTTGATCACGCGCGAGATGCTGAAGCGGCTCGCACCCGAATGAGGATTCTCCAGGTCAGCGCCGAGCTGTTCCCGCTGCTCAAGACCGGTGGCCTGGCCGATGTTGCCGGCGCGCTGCCTCGGGCCTTGCTGGCCGCGGAGCAGGACGTGCGGGTTCTGCTGCCGGGCTTTCCGGCGATCCGGGCTGGCGTTGCCGACTCGGTCCAGGTGGCCGAGCTGGACGCTCCCTGGGGCGAGCGCGTGCGCCTGCGCCTCGGCCGCATCAGGACCGACGGCGCGCCGGACCTGCGGGCTTACTGGATCGACGCGCCGCTGCTGTACGACCGCCCTGGCAATCCGTACGAGGATGCGCAGCGACAGCCTTATGGGGACAACCACCGGCGCTTCGCCCTGCTGGGATTTGCCGCGGCGCGGCTGGCGCACGGGCTCGATCCGGCCTGGCAGCCCCAGGTGGTTCATGCGCACGACTGGCACGCCGCGCTGACGCCGGCCTACCTGGCGTTCGGGCCGCGCCACGGGCACCCGCGCGTCGGCAGCGTCTTCACGGTCCACAACCTGGCTTACCAGGGGCTGTTCGCGCCCTGGGATTTCGCCGACCTCGGCCTGCCGGCCACCGCCTGGGGGATGGATGGGCTGGAATATCACGGCCAGCTCTCCTTCATGAAGGGTGGTCTGGGCTTCGCCGACCGCATCACCACCGTGAGTCCGACCTACGCCCGCGAGATCCAGACGCCCGAGCAGGGCTGCGGGCTGGACGGCCTGTTGCGCCGCCGCGCGGGCGTTCTCAGCGGCATCCTCAACGGGGTCGACGACCAGGTCTGGAACCCGGCCACCGACGCGCTCCTGCCGCACCGCTTCGAAGCCGGGCAATTGGCCGGCAAGGTGCGCTGCAAGACGGCGCTGCAGGCGCAGCTCGGGCTCGCGCCCGGGGCCGAGACGCCGCTCTTCGTCGTGGTGAGCCGCCTGACCGAGCAGAAGGGCCTGCACCTGGTGCTCGGCGGGGTCGACGCCATCCTGGCGCGGGGCGGCCAGTTGGCCCTGCTCGGCAGCGGCGATGCCGGGCTGGAGCGCGCATTACGCGAACGGGCCACGGCCGCGCCGCGGTCGGTCAGCGTCACGTTGGGCTTCAGCGAGCCGCTCGCGCACCGGCTCTTCGGTGCCGGCGACGTGACCCTGGTGCCCTCGCTGTTCGAGCCCTGCGGCCTGACGCAGATGTACGGCCTCAAGTACGGCTCGCTGCCATTGGTGCATCGCGTCGGCGGCCTGGCCGACACGGTCGTCGATGCCACGCTGGAAGACATGGCCGACGGCCGCGCCACCGGCTTCTGCTTCGACACCTTCGACGCCGACGACTTCGGGCGCGCGCTGCGCCGCGCCTTCGCCCTCTACCGCCGCCCGGCCGACTGGGACGCCGTGCGTGCCATTGCAATGGGCCGCCCCGCCGACTGGGGCAGCGCGGCGGCCCGCTATCTCGACGTCTATGCCCAGGCGCTGGCCTGAGGCGACGAACACCACCTCATACTCCGACATCATGTCCCTCGCCGATTTCTCTTACGACCATCCCGACCGCGACGTCGCTGCCTTCAAGCGCTCCGTCGCCAACAAACTGATCTATGCGGTCGGCAAGGACCCCGTGGCCGCCAGCCCCGACGACTGGCTGCACGCAACCGCGATGGCGGTGCGTGACCAGCTCGTCGAGCGCTGGATGGCGACGACGCGCGCCCAGTACGCCCAGAAGCTCAAGCGGGTCTACTACCTGTCGATGGAGTTCCTGATCGGGCGCGTCTTCACCAATGCCCTGCTGGCGCTGGAGTTGCAGGACACCGTGAAGGAAGCGCTGGCCGATTTCGGCATCGACATCCAGGCGCTCGCCGAGCGCGAGCCCGACGCCGCGCTCGGCAACGGCGGCCTCGGGCGGCTCGCGGCCTGCTTCCTCGATTCCATGGCCACGCTCGGCGTGCCGGGCATGGGCTACGGCATCCGCTACGAGTACGGCATGTTCCGGCAGCAGATCGTCGACGGACAGCAGGTCGAGACACCCGACTACTGGCTCGCGCGGGGCAACCCCTGGGAGTTCCAACGCCCCGAGGTGACTTATCGCGTGCGCTTCGGCGGCCACGTCCAACGCCTGGATGGCAAGGGCGCCTCCCACGACGCGGCCAGGTGGGTCGACACGCATGACGTGCTGGCGATGGCCTACGACACCATCATTCCGGGCTACGACACGCAGGCCACGCAGACACTGCGCCTGTGGTCGGCTCGCGCCACGGAGGAGATCGACCTGTCGGCCTTCAATCGCGGCAACTACATGGCGGCGGTCGAGAGCAAGAACCAGTCCGAGAATGTCTCGCGCGTGCTCTACCCCGACGATTCGACGGCCTCGGGGCGCGAGCTGCGGCTGCACCAGGAGTACTTCTTCGTCAGCGCCAGCGTGCAGGACATGCTGCACCGGCATCTGCGCAACCACACCGGCTTCGACACGCTGTCCAAGCAGATCAGCATCCATCTCAACGACACGCACCCCGTCCTGGCGATCCCGGAGCTGATGCACCTGCTCATCGACGAGCACGGGCTGTCGTGGGACACGGCATGGTCCCACACCCAGAAAGTGTTCAGCTACACCAACCACACGCTGATGCACGAGGCACTGGAGACCTGGCCGGTCGAGGTGCTGGGGCGCGTCCTGCCGCGCCACCTGCAGATCCTGTTCGAGATCAACGCGCGATTCCTCCACGCCGTGGCGCACGCAAACGGCCACGACGTGGAGCTCGTGCGGCGCATGTCGCTCATCGACGAGTCCGGCGAGCGGCGCGTGCGCATGGCCTACGTGGCGGTGCTGGCCAGCCATTCGATCAACGGCGTCTCGGCCCTGCATTCGGAGCTCATGAAGCAGTCGATCTTCGCCGACTTCGCGCGCCTCTTCCCGGAGCGCTTCAACAACAAGACGAACGGCGTGACGCCGCGTCGCTGGCTGGCGCAAGCGAATCCGCCGCTGGCGGCCCTGCTCGACGCGCGCATCGGCCGCGACTGGCGGCGCGACCTGTCGCAGCTCGAAGCGCTGCGGCCGATGGCGCAGCAGCCGGCCTTCGTGCGGGCTTTTCGCCATGCCAAGCGCGAGAACAAGCTGCGCCTGGCCAATTGGATCGAGCAGAACCTGGGCATCGTCGTCGACACCGACGCCCTGTTCGACGTCCAGGTCAAGCGCATGCACGAGTACAAGCGGCAGCTGCTCAACGTGCTGCACGTGATCACGCGCTACCAACGCATCCTGGACGCGCCGCAAGCACACCACGTGCCACGCGTGGTGGTGTTCGGGGGCAAGGCCGCCTCGGCCTACCACATGGCCAAGCTCGTGGTGCGTCTCATCAACGACGTGGCGCAGGTGGTCAACAACGACGATCGGGTGGGCCAGTTGCTGAAGGTCGTGTTCATGCCCAACTACAGCGTGAGCCTGGCAGAGATCATCATGCCGGCGGCCGACCTGTCCGAGCAGATCTCGATGGCCGGCACCGAGGCTTCCGGCACCGGCAACATGAAATTCGCGCTCAATGGCGCACTGACCATCGGCACGCTCGATGGCGCCAACGTCGAAATGCGCGAGAGCGTGGGCGCGGAGAACATCTTCATCTTCGGCAACACCACGCCCGAGGTGGCCGCGATCCGCGCCGGTGGCTACCAGCCGCGCGCGATCTACGAATCCGACCCGCACCTGCGCGGCGCGCTGGACAGCATTCGCGACGGTGTCTTCTCGGCGGGGGAGCCGACACGCTACCAGGAGATCTATGACGCCCTCGTGAACTGGGGCGACCAGTATCTGCTGCTGGCCGACTACGCGAGCTACGTCAAGACGCAGGACAAGGTCGACGCGTTGTATCGCCACCCCGATGCATGGGCACGCATGGCAATCCTCAACGTGGCGGGCATGGGTGGCTTCTCGTCGGACCGCACGATCGCGCAGTACGCGCACGAGATCTGGCACACCCGGCCCGTCAGGCTGGGCTGATCTCCGTCATCGGGGCTGCCGCGCGCGATGGCGATACACGATCATCCCCACCTGCAAACGTCCTTCACGCAGGTTGCGCTCCATCGACGTCGCAGTTGCAAGCCGTGTGGCGACAGCCTCGACAGAGCGGCCGTCGGCCCCCTGTTGCCGTGCCAAGGCCAGCCGCCACTTCTCCATGTTTTCCGCATGGTAGCGGCGACCTTCCTCGGTCTGCTCCACGAAGTCGCCCGCTTGCAGCCCCCATCGGGCAAGCCTTGCCGTGCATGCCGCCAGGGGCTCCAGCGATGACATCGTCGGGTCCATCGCCCAAGCCAAGGGGAACTGTGGTTCGCCCCCCTGCCCGAGGAAAATCTCGTGAAGCGCCAGGGCACCGCCCGGCTTGAGAACGCGGACGCACTCGGCAAAGAGCGTCTCCTTCTCCGCGATCTGCATGGCGACGTGCTGCATCACGACAACGTCGAATGCGCCATCGGGGAAGGGCAGGGCCAAGGCGCTCCCTTGCGTGTGATGAACCCGCTCCTGCAACCGTACCAACGCGGTCAATGCCACGGCCGTTCGGTGCACGGTTTCGCTCAACTCCAGACCGTGCACATGCGCCCCGTACTTTTGCGCCAGGCGCCTTGCGGGCCCGCCGACACCAGCCCCCACGTCCAACACCTGCTGTCCTGGCCCAACGCCCGCCATTGCCGCGAGTGCATCCGTTGCGGCCAACCCGCCCATGTGCAGCATATCCACCGCGTGCACATCGTCGGCCGTCGCTTGTTCGGGCTGTATGCCGCGCGAACGCAAGGTCTCCAGGGCGCCGTCCAACGTGACGGACAAGCGCGCCCAGTGATCAGCGACTTGCTGCCCCTGACGAGTCACACCCGCAGGCGGCCCTGCGTCTCCAGCGTCTTCTGCCATTCGTGAGCCTCCGCGCTATGCGGCGAATGATATCGACGACCGCGGCGGGCCGGAAGCGGCGCATGACGCCTGCGACATTGCCCGGATGGACGCGCCGACTCCGCTTCCACTACGCCGACGGAGGCTACCGGCCGGCGCCGCGGCCCGGTGCTACGTCCTATAGGAACTGCCGCGCTCGCGCTCCAGCTTGCGCAACAGTCCCGGCCACTCCAGCGTGCCGACCTCCATGAAGCCGCCGGGCCCCAGCATCTTGCGGCCTTGGGCGCGGGTGTGCCGGATGGTGGCTTCGGACAGCTCGTGCAGCGGCACGCCGCCGGCTTGTCCATCGATCTGGTACTGGCAGGCCGTCTCCAATCGCAGCATCCAGCAGAAGGCCTCCGCGACGCTGCGTCCGACCGTCAGGGCGCCGTGGTTGCGCAGCACCAGGACACGCCCTTCGGGGCCGAGGTCGCGCACGAGGCGCTCGCGTTCGTCTTCGTCGAGCGCCGTGCCCTCATAGTCGTGGTAGCCCAGGAAGTCCAGCATGACGCAGGCCTTCTGGCTCAGGGGCCGCAGGCCCATGGCCTGCATCGCGATCGCGTTGTTCGCACGGGTATGGCTGTGCATCACGCACACCAGTTCCGTCTGCGCCATGTGGATGGCGCTGTGGATGATGAACCCCGCGGGATTGAGCAGCGACGGGTCCCCCTGCACCACGCGACCCTCGAGGTCGACCTTGATCAGCGCGGATGCCGTCATCTCGTCGAAGAGGGTTCCCAGCGGATTCACGAGAAAGTGATGCTCGGGCCCCGGCAGCATCACGGAGATGTGGGTCGAGGCCAGGTCCGACATGCCATGCAGATCCGTCAGCTGATAGCAGGCTGCGAGGTCGCAGCGCAGCCGCCACTCGGCGGCATCCATGCCTTCGGGCATGGCACGAGATGAAAGTCGCGCGATATCGTCGTTCACTTCAGGGTCTCCTTCGTGTTCGGGGTGTCGGTGCCGAGCGATCGCGACATGGCGATCCAGCGTGCGAGATCCGCCTGCACGAAGGCCTGTGTCTCGGCGGGCGGTGCGGGTTGGATGAGCAGCCCCAGGTCCTTCAGGCTGGCCTGGACATCGGGCGCCGCGAGCGCTTCCGTCAGCGCACGGGCGAGCGTCGCCACCACCTCCGGCGGCAGCCTGGCTGGCCCCATCAGGGCGAACCAGTTGGAGATCGCCAACTCGGGCATGCCCTGTTCGACCACCGTGGGCACGTCCGGCAGCGACGCGACCCGCGTGCTCGAAGTGACGGCGATCGCCTTGATCTTGCCCGACTGAACCTGCTGGACGACGAGTGGCACGGTCATCGCGGTGACGCCGATCTCGCCCCGCACCAGGTCCGTCATCACCTCGGGCTGGCCCCGATAAGGCACGTGCGTGAGATCGATCTTCTGCTGGCGCTTGAGCAGTTCCATCGTGAAGAAGGGCGTCGTGCCCGCGCCTGCAGAGCCGTAGTTGATCTCGCCCGGTCGTGCCTTGGCGTGGCCGACGAGATCGGGCAGCGAGCGGACCGGCAAGCCGTTGCTCACGATGATCGCCTGGGGAATCGTGCCGATCATCCCGATCGCGCTGAACGCGGTCTGCGGCTGCCAGGAAGGCGCCGCCGCGCCGGGTGGCGCCATCGTGGTGGGGCCGCTGGCCACGACCAGCGTGTACCCGTCGGGGGCCGCACGTGCCACAGCCGAGTAGCCGATGCTGCCGGCAGCACCCGCGCGGTTGTCGACGATGAAGCTCTGCTTGAAGCGCTCGGAAAAATGCTGCGCGATCCGGCGCGCGATGACGTCCACGATGCCGCCGGCGGGGAACGCGGAGACGATCGTCACCGGACGCTCGGGGTAGCCCGCGGCGGCCGCCTGTCCCAGCGGCACCACATACGCCGCAAGGAGCAGGGCCAAGGCCCGTACGGCGGCACGACGACGCGTGCATGCAGAAGTCTTCCTGATTGCTTTGCCCATGGAGATCTCCTTCAATTGACCGGCGCGCGGGGCGGTGTCACTCGTCGCTGCGGAATCCCGAGGCCTGCACCAGGGGACGCCAGAAGTCACGCTCCTCGCTCAGCATGCGTTTCACCGCGGCGCCGGGCAGGCCCGTCGCCTCCAGGCCTGCGCGCGTCATGGCGCTCCTCACCTGCGGCTGCTGCATGGCGGCCACGAAGGCCCGCTCCAGGCGCTGCACGACCGGCGCAGGCGTGCCTGCCGGAACGAAGGCGCTGTACGAGGCGTTCGCATGGTCGAAGGCATCGATGCCCGCCTCATGCGCGGTCGGAACATCGGGCAGGGACGCGTTGCGGCGCATGCCGGAGACGGCCAGGATGCGCACCTTGCCGCCGCGATGGAGCTCCATCTGGCTGGCCAGCGCATCCGCGCTCAGGGGGACGTGGCCGCCGACCAGGTCCGTCACGAGCGGCGCGCCACCCTTGTAGGCCACGGGCGTCAGCGGAACGCCCACGGTCTTGGCCATGCCGATGACAGCGAAGTGCAGTGTCCCGCCCAGGTTGGTGAGACCCACGCTCCCCTGCGACGGGTTGGCGCGAACCCAGCTCACGTACTCCGGCAAGGTCTTGTACGGCCGGTCCGCGCCGGCGGAAATCACCGTGGGGACCTCGGCGAGGTGGGCGACGGGAACGAAGTCGCGATCGACGTCATAGGCAAGCTGCCGGTAGGTCATCGGGAAGATGACCAGCGGCGCATTGGAAGACAGGAGCACGGTCCTCCCATCGGGCGCGGCACGCTTCACGTACTCGATGGATATCCGCGTGGCGGCGCCGGGCCGGTTGTCCACGATCACCTGTTCCTCGCCGCCGGTGCGCAGTTGCTCGGCGAGCGCCCGCGCCAGCGTGTCCAGTGCGCCGCCGGGTGGAAACCCGACGATGAGGCGCAGCGGATGGGCGCCTCCCGCCGGGGCTTGCGCCTGCGCCGGCGCCGAGGCGACTGCAAGCGCCGCAAAGCCAGCGAGCCACAAGGAGGAACGGAAATATTGCAAGACATTCATCACTGCACCTCTAGAGACGGCCAACGGGCCAAAAGATTGCCGGCAGCCTCGAACACCGCCGCTGCTGCAAGAAGGTCCGACTCCTGCCGCAGGCGTCCCACCAGCTGCAGCCCGATCGGGAGTCCGTCGCGCCCGAAGCCGCAGGGAACGGTGATCGCGGGGTGGCCCGTCAGATTGAAGGGCATGGTCCAGGGGAACCAGTTGGAGCGCACCTCGTCGAAGAGCCGGCCGTCGATCTCGAGCTTGCCGAACAGGTCCTGGTCGAGGGGCAGGGCGGTTCGCGCGAGGGTGGGCACCACGATGAAATCGTGGTCACGCAGCAGCGCCTGCACATGGCGGAAGAGCCGGGTGCGAGCAAAGTTCGCCTCCTGGTAGTCCACGGCGGTGTAGTCGTTCGCGAGCGCGAGCTGCTGCAGCAGCGAGGGGCTCATCCGATCCGGCTGCTCCTCCGCCATCTTGCCGAAGCGGGCCTTCCACACCGTGTGATTGATGGTGCGCCAAAACGGCTCGATGTCGAAGTCCGACGCCGGCGGCATCTCGGCCAGCTCCGCGCCCAGGTCCCGCAGCAGTCCCAGGGCAGACTCGAAGCAGGACGCAACGTCGGCAGAGATCGGCCTCCCGGACGGCACGTCCGCGAAGAGGATGCGCTTGCCGCGCAGGTTCCTCGCCGATTGCACGGCCTGCAGATAGTCCTCAGCCTGGGCGCCGGCAGACCAGGGATCGCAGGCATCCTCGCCCGCCATCGCCTGGAGCATGAGCGCGGTGTCGGCGACCGTGCGCGAAATGGGCGTGACGTAGGTGAGATTGCCGATCACGTCCTCCGCCTGCGAATGGGGAACCAGGCCGATCGACTGCTTCAGGCCCACGACCCCGTTGCAGGCCGCCGGGATCCGGGTGGAGCCGCCCCCATCCGTGGCGATGCCGATCGGTGCGAGCCCGGTCGCCACTGCCACGGCCGCGCCGCCGCTCGATCCGCCGCTGGTGCGATCCGGGTGCCATGCATTGCGCGTGCGTCCGAACAAGGGCGCATCGGTCAGGCACTTCGAGCCGAACTCCGAGGTCGTCGTCTTCCCGATGAGGATGGCACCCTGTCGGCGCAGGCGCGCGATGGCCGCCGCGTCCTCGGCCGGGACGTTGTCGGCGAACAGCAGCGAGCCGAAGGTGGTCTTCACGCCTCGGGTGTTGACCAGGTCCTTGCACGCATAGGGAATGCCGTGGAGCAGCCCCGTGGCTTCGCCGCGCATGACGGCCTGCTCCGCAGCCTTCGCCTCGCGCATGGCCTCGTCCGCGCAAAGCGTGATGAAGCAATTGAGCTTCGGCTGCAGCCGCGCGGCGCGGTCCAGGACCGCCCGGGTCACTTCCACGGGCGAGACTTCGCGGCGCGCGATCGCTTCGCGAAGCCGCACTGCAGTCCAGAAGCAAAGTTCCTCGGTCATCCAGCATCCCTCTGTCAGATGCCGGCCACTTCAGCCGGCGACAGGACAAAGAGTGCCGGCTCCCCGCTTGCCGGTCCAATACTCGTTCACAATCCGCACATACCGGAATCGTATGAGCATGGACCTCAAGAGCTTGCGCTACTTCGTTGCCGTGGCGGAGGCCCGCAGCGTCGGCAAGGCCGCCCTGCGGCTGCACATGGCGCAGCCGCCCTTGTCCGTCCAGATTCGCAACCTGGAGGCCCAGGTCGGGACGCCGCTGTTCCTGCGCGAATCGACGGGAATGCGGCTCACCGACGCCGGCAGTGCTCTGTTCGCGCGCGCTCGTGAAGCCCTGGCCCTGGCACACGAAGGCTTCGAGGCCGCTCGCGCGGTCGGGTCCGGACGGCGCGGCCGGCTCACGGTGGGCTACATGTTCTCCCTGGGCTACGCCATCCTGCCCAAGCTCGTCCCGCTTCTTCATCGCACCCTGCCCGACGTCGAACTGCAATTCGTCGAGATGAGTGCCGCCACCTGTGAAGCGCAGGTCCTGCAACACAAGGTGACCGTCGGCTTGTGCATGCCGGCGATCCAGCGTGCCGAAGTGGCCAACACCATCGTCGGCGCGCAGCCGCTGCGGCTCGCCGTGCCGTCACGCTCGCCGCTCGCCCGTCTCGCCTCGATCCCGATGCAACGGCTTCAGGGCCAGAAGATGATTGCCCTGCCTTCGCTCAGGGAGGACGTGGACACCTCGATGGTGGCGGCCCTGTTCCGGCGGCACCAGGTGACGGTTCAGGTGGTCGAGCGCGTGGAGACGGTGCACGCTGCGCTGGCTCTGGTGCTCGCCGGCGAGGGCTGCGCCGTGGTTCCCGCGTGCGCTGCCGCGGGTTTGCCTTCAGGTGTCGTCGTCCGCAAGTTGACGGGGGTGAGCGAAGGCTTCGATGTCGTCGCCTGTCGGCGCCACGACGTGGACAGCCCGTTCATCGAGCCGTTCATCACCGCTGCGAGGCAGGCGCTGCGGTGAGACGAGCCGGCCGGCCGTCGTTCCAGCGTCGTGGGACCCGTACTCCGGTCGCGGCGCTGGCGCAATGCCCCGGGCTGCGCGCCGGCTCCTCGAACGCTCAGGCCTCCGGCCGGATGTTCTGGTTCTGGCTGAACAGGTTCGCCGGATCGAACTTTGCCTTCAGCGCGGCCAGGCGCGCATAGTTGGGCCCATAGGCGCCCGCGGCCACGCGCTGCATCTCGTCCTCGGGCATGAAGTTGACGTAGACGCCGCCGGTGGCATGCGGTGCCAGCGCATCGAACAGTGCGCGCGCCCAGTCGATGCACTTGCGGTCGCCGTCGGCGTCGCGCCAGCGCGTATGCACGTTGATGACGAACTCGGCGTCGCGGTGCGGATAGGCCGTGGCACCGACATCCACCCGATTGATCTGCCCGCCCAGCTGGCAGATGAGGGCCTCGCACTCGTCGCTGGGCAGTCGGACGATGGCGTCGCACAGGATGCGCTCGACATCGGCGTTCAGCGCCTTGAAGTCGTGCGACTTCCAGTAGTTGCGTGCGCCCGGTTGGAGCAGTGGGTCGAAGGCGGTTTGCCAGCCGGCGAAGGGCATCCTCCCAATATGCTCTCCCGCGGGCTCTCCCAGCCGACGCAGCGGCGTGACGATCTCCTCGCCCCGGCCAGGTTCGCCCATCCAGCAGAAAGCGATGACGGCCACCTCCTTGCCATGCACGTCGGGTGGCAGGAATGGCAGCGGCGGCGCCTTGCGCAGCACCATCCAGACGGTCATCTCGTCGCTCGCTGCGGCGGTGAACTTGCGGTAGCCGTCGAACACCTGCTTCGCCTGGGCGAGCGGATAGACGATCAGCCCGGCCACCACCTCGGCGCCGAGCGGATGCAGGCGGTACTCGAACGAGGTGACGACGCCGAAGTTGCCGCCGCCCCCGCGCACCGCCCAGAACAGATCGGCGTTGTGCGTTGCGTTCGCCTGCACGAGCTCGCCGGATGCGAGCACCACATCGACCGCGTTCAGGTTGTCGATGGTCAGTCCGTGCTTGCGGCTTTGCCAGCCGAAGCCGCCGCCGAGCGTGAGCCCGGCTATGCCGGTGGTCGAGTTGATGCCGATGGGGGTCGACAACCCGAAGGCCTGCGTCTCGCGGTCGAAGTCGGACAGCAGCGCACCGGGCTCCACACGCGCCAATCGGTCCGCCGCGTCGACGCGCACCGATTTCATTGCCGCCAGGTCGATCATCAGCCCGCCATCGCAGGCGGCCTTGCCAGCGATGTTGTGGCCACCGCCCTTGACGGCCATCAGGAGCCGGTGCTCGCGCGCGAAGTTCACCGCCTGTATCACGTCGGCCGCGCCAGCGGCGCGCACGATCGCAGCCGGCCGGCGGTCGATCATGCTGTTCCACAGCGTGCGCGCCACGTCATAGCCGGCATGGTCCGGCAGCAGCAAGCTGCCGCGCAGCGCTGCACGCAGCGCCGCGAGGGGCTCGTCGGCGATGGCGACCATGTCGCCTTGGGTCGTTTGAAAGTCAACCATGGAAGTGCTCTCCTCGAAGGTGCGGCCGGGGCAGGTACGTCCATCGCGCAGCGTCCGGCCGCGCTGGCGAAGCGACAAGGGTGCCGCTGATTGGATGCATCCAGACTTCGCCGACGACCGGGCGGATGCGGGGTGCGACTGCGTGAAACGAATTCTGCGAGGCGTTGGTATTCACCACTTGTCGCGCAGCCGCATCTTTGTATTGACGCGGTATCGGCCCGCGACTGGCTCAGCGACAGGGAAGGGTGCTGCCGCGCGCCTGGTGAAGGCACGATTTCATCAGCGCGTGCAGTGCCTCGTTGTCGACGGGCTTGCGCAGCACGCCCCAAACGCCGTGGCGTTTCGCTTCGACGTCGTCAATGCCGTCGGCATTGCCGGTGTACAGCAAGACCGGCAGGCCCGGTCGCAGCGCACTGGCACGCTGCGCCAGTTGCAGGCCATCGAGCTGCGGCATGGTCTGGTCAGTGAGCAGCAGGTCGAGCGGCTGGCTCGGGTCGCCCAGCCAGGCCAGCGCCTGCAGCGGACTGCGATGCAGCACCACCTCGATACCCCAGCCGGACAGCAGTTCGACCATGAAGTCACCAACCATGGTTTCGTCGTCGACGACCATGACGCGGGCGCAGAGCGCCTCGCCGCCGGCGGCCACAACCGGTGCGTCATCGGCGTCGACCTCCGCGCCGCTGGCCGGCGGCAGCAGCACGCGGAACACGGAGCCGGCGCCCGGCGAGGTCTCGACGAGCACGTGGCCGCCGTGGTCATGCACGATGCCGTGCACCATCGCCAGGCCCATGCCCGAGCCTCGGCCGACCTCCTTGCTGGAGGTGAAGGGCTCGAAAATGCGTTCGATCAGATCCGGCGCGATGCCGCTGCCGCTGTCGGCCACGCTCAACTCCACCCAGTGGCCGGCGTCGATGTGGGCGCGGCACGACGCGCAGGTCCACTCACCGCGATTGCGGCCCAGACGCACACGGATCCACCCCGATCCGGTGATGGCGTCGCGCGCATTGATGCACAGGTTGAACAGCACCTGTTCCAGGTGTACGGCATCGACGGCGACGTGCAGCTCGGCGCCCCCGGTCGAGGGAGGCGCGGCAAAGTCCAGCGACACCGAGGAGGGCAGCGTGGCGCGCAGCAGTTGCAGGGTCTGGTCGACCAGCGGGCCCAATGCCAGAGCCCGCCGTTGGCCGCGCTGGCGCCGCGCAAAGGCCAGCATCTGCGCGATCAGCTCGCGCGCGCGCTGGGCAGCGATGTGCGCCTGCCCCAGCTGGTGCTGCAGCTTGGCGTCGCCGAGAATTTCGGCGCGCTCCTGGCCCAGGACCAGATAGCCGATGATGCTGGTGAGGATGTTGTTGAAGTCGTGCGCGATGCCACCGGTGAGCTGGCCGATGGCCTCCATCTTTTGCGCCTGGCGCAGCTGTGCTTCGAGCCGCTCGCGCTGGACCTCGGCGGCGCGGCGTTCGGTGATGTCGCGCGCGATCGCCAGCACATGCGGCTTGCCCAGGTGCACGATCGGCAGGTAGCGCAGCTCGACATCGAAGGACTCGCCGTTCTTGCGCAGGGTCGTGGTCTCGAGCACGCTTTCCTTGCCGGCGAGCGCGGCGCGTATGCAGGCCGAGCGTTGCGCCACCAGCTCCGGCGGCAGGCGGCCGTCCAAGGTCGTGCCGATCACCTCGTCATGCGAGAAGCCGTACATCTGCGTGTAGGCCCGGTTGACGTCGACGAAACGGATCTCCGAATTCCACAGCACCATCGCGTCGGCCGAGCCGTCGAAGATGGCCCGGTACTGCTGCTCGCGCATCCGCAGCGCATCCGCGGCGGCTTTTCGCTCGGTGATGTCACGCGCCGCATACAGCACATGCGGCTCACCGCGGTAGGTCACCGGCATGCCGTTGACCTCGAGGTAGAAGTCGCTGCCGTCCTTGCGCACGCCAGGCGCCTCGAAGCGAACCGGCTCGCCGGCCAGGATGGCGGCGTGCTGTTCCCGGTGCCGCTGACGCAGCGACGTGTCCGGTTGAGTCAGCACCGTGGCCGCACTCAACACCTCCTCGCGCGAGTAGCCGCTCATGCAAAGATAGGCCGGATTCACGTCCACCGCGCGGTAGTCGGCGTCGCGGACCACCAGTGCATCGGCGGAAGCGTTGAAGATCGCCCGGTACTGCTCCTCGCTGTTGCGCAAGGCCCGCTCGGCGCGCTTGCTCTGCGTCATGTCGCGCCCGATGTACAGCACATGGGGTTCGCCGTGGTGCAGGATCGGGACGCCGCGCAACTCCAGGTCATAGCGTTCGCCGTCGCGTCGCACGAGCTCGGTCTCGAGCCGGATCGGCTCCCCGGCCAACGCCTGCTCGTGCAGGCGACGGATCGTCGCCGCAATCTCGGGCGGGTTCGCCAGCACCCGGTCGACACCCAGCACCTCCGCCAGCCGGTAGCCGCTCATGCGCTCGTAGGTTGCGTTGGCATCGACGATGCTGAAGTCGGCTGCGCGCAGCACCAGGGCGTCGGCCGAGGCGTTGAAAATGCCGCGGTACTGCGCTTCGCTGGCGCGCAGCGCACGTTCGCTCACGATGCGCTCGCTCACGTCGCGGCCGACACCCAGCACGTAGGGCGTATTGCCCAGGCGCACCGGCAAATAGCGAAGTTCGATGTGGAACGAGCTGCCGTCGGCGCGCGTCACCGGTTCGACGGCCTGCGTCTCGCGCCCTTGCAATGCCGCCTCGATGTAGCCGATCAGGCGCTGCATGTCTTGCGCATCGGGGCGTTGCGTCCAATGCCTGCCGATCACCTGCTCCCGCGTCAGGCCGGTCATGCGCAGGAAGGCCTGATTGACATCGACCGTGTGCAGCTCCTGGCTCCACAGCACCATCGAATCGACGCTGCCGTCGAAAATGGCCCGGTACTTCTGCTCCTGGGCTTCCAGCGCCGCCAGCGCCGCCTTGCGCTCCGTGATGTCGCGCCCGACCGCCAGCACATGCGGCGCGCCAGCGTAGCCGATCGGCAAGTAGCGCAACTCGAGGTCGAACACGCTGCCGTCCTGGCGTACGGCGCGCGTTTCCATCGCCCCTTCCTGGCCAGCCAGCGCGGCGCGTATGAGCTTTATGCGCCGATCGCGCTCACGGGCTTCGATGTTGGACGGGAGGGACTTGCCGATGATCTGCTCGCGCGCATAGCCGAACATGCGCCCGAATGCCGGGTTGACGTCGACGATGCACAGCGCGTCATTCCACAAGGCCAGCGCATCGGCGCTGCCGTCGAAGATCACCCGGTACTGCTCCTCGCGCGATCGCAAGGCCTCGACGGCCGCCTTGCGATCGGTGATGTCGCGCGCGAACGTCACGATATGAGGGCGTCCGTCGATCATCGCGGGCTTGAGCCGGACCTCGTCCCAGCGCAGGGCCCCGTCGCGGTTGCGCCGGTGCCACTCGAACGGCGGGCAGCGCCCCAGCCTCGCCAGTTGCATGTGCTTCAGTCCCTGCTCGGCCGTGTAGGGCGCCTCGCCCGAACTGATGTCGGTCAGCGAAAACCGGCACAGTTCATCGCGGCTGTACTCGTAGACCTCGCAGGCCTTGGGATTGGCGTCCAGGATCACCCCGCTGTCCCAGTCGTGGATGAAGATCGAATCCTCCGACGCCTCGAAGATGGCACGGTAGCTGGACTCCGAACGCTGCAGGGCCTCGCGGGCACCCAGCTGTTCGATCTCGGCCGCGGCACGCACGGCGAAGATGCGCAGCATCGACTCGATGCGCTCGACGTTCGCCAACGGGTGTCGCGAGATGATGCCGATGGTGCCCAGCGGCCGGCCCTGCGCATCGTTCAATGGCAGGCCGGCATAGCTTTCGGCCCCTGACAGCCACGCGTTCTCGTCCAACGCGAACGACTCGCGCAGTTTCGACGGAAAGGCGCGAAATTGTCGGCCGAGCACATGCTCGCATGGCGTTCCCTTGACCGGGTAGCGATGGCCTTGCAGCACCTCGTCGTCGCTGACCATCGCCAGCAAGTGCAGGAAATCGCCGTCTTCGGGCCGGTGGCGCGAAATGAACGCCATCTCGACGCGCAGGATCGTCGTCATATAACGGGCCAACTCGGCAAACACCGATTCGCCACTGGCCGCGGACACCGCCAGCGCCGCCGCGCGCAGCGCCTCGTCTGCCCTGCTGCGCTCGATCTCGGCACTGATGCGGCTGGCGAAGATCTTCAGGAGCGCCTCGGCCAAGGTGGCATCCGGGATCGGCTGGCGGTCCATCGCCACCAGCAGCCCGTGCGGATCGCCGTCGGCGCCGTTCAGGGGAAACGCGGCGTACGACTCCATGCACCCGGCCGCGAACATCGCGCCAGGGGGAAATTCGGCGGCGACGCCATGGGAGACGAAGCGGTAGCCATGGCCCACCACCTGCGCGCAAGGAGAACCGGAAAGCGGGTATTCGAAGTTGCTCAACGCCTTGCCATCGAGCACGCAGGCCAGCGTCCGCAGCGTGCGGCGCGAGTTGTCGGTGAAAACCGCCACGAACACAGTCGCCACGCGCAGGATCTGCGCAAGCTCGTGCACCAGCGCGGCCATGGTGCCCGTGCCACTGGCGCCCGCCACGGCCCGTGCGGCGCGGTACATCGCTTCTGCCGCGTCGGTCCACGCGGGAGCGTCGGTAGAGCGAAGGCGGCGTTCCGAGGCCATGGCCCGCAGTCTAGGGCGCCGCGCGCTCGTACGCACGATATTGCCTTGGCGATACGGCGCGGATACATGCGGGAAACACGCCGGCGACGCCCGCTCGCGTCCGAGTCCGTCCTTGGCCCCGCCCCCCATCACCGGAAGGGGTCACGCAAGCCAGCGGGAGTACAGGCGCTGGAGCAGGCCGTGCATCTGCTGCGTCCGGCGAGGCAAGTCCCGAAGAACCTCGAGATAGTCGCTGGTGGCCGGGTTCGCCAGCGCGTTCTGCCGCAGCATCTGGTGGCCGTTGCGCTCGACCGCCAGCTGAACAAGCGCCGGCGTCATTTCCAGATGGGATTGGATCAGCAGGTGGATGCCCTGGAGGACAAAGGCCTGGTTGCGGCAATGCACGCCCGTTGCCAAGGACACGGCACCCGCCGGCGGCTGGAAGGTATCGGCATGCCATTGGAAGGTCGGCAGCACCTGGCCCGCATGCTCGCCCCACCATTCGCTTGCGGTGGGGGACGCGTCGGCCGTGATCTCGCACCAGCCGATCTCCGGCCTCTCGAGCGTTCGCACGGCGCCGCCGAGCGCCACGGCGATGATCTGGCTGCCGAGGCAGTGTCCTGCCACCGGAATGCGCCGCCTGTCGGCATCGCGGATCAGCGCGAGTTCGGCGGCGATCCACGGAAGCGGGTCGCCGGCGCTCATGTTGCCGCCCATGAACACCAGCCCTCCGAAGCGCGACGCGTCCGGCGGCACGGCATCGCCGTCCATGATGCGGATCAGTTCCACCTGGCAGCCGAGCGACTCGAGGATGGGCACGGCCGCACCCGGCGCGCCCACTTCGGTGTGCTGGAAGACCGCGATGGGGCGCCGTGTCCTCATTGGGGCCGCGCGCTGGCGTCGTAGACGACCTTGCCATCGACGATCGTCTGCAAGGGCTTGATGTCCTTGATCTGTGCGTCCGGCACCGACAGGTAGTCCGCCGAGAGCACCACCATGTCCGCGAACTTGCCCACCTCGATCGATCCCTTCTTCTTTTCCTCGAAGGTGTAGTAGGGCCCCGCGTTCGTGTACAGGCGCAGTGCTTCCTCGCGCGTGAGGGCCTGCTCGGCACCGTAGACCTTCCCGTTCGGGTCCTTGCGCGTCACCATGATGTAGAGGCCGACGAACGGATCGAGGATGTTCACCTGGTTGTCCGTGCCGGCCGCGGTGCCCTCTACGCCGAGCGTGTCCAACAGCCAGCGGGTGGGCACTGCGCGGTTGGCCAGCACGGGACCCATGTATCGCTCGACCGTGGCGGCCTTGTCCCACATGAAGACGTTCTGCGCGTCGACGCGCACGCCCAGCTGCTTGGCGCGAAGGATCTGCTCCTTGGTCATGAGGCTGCCGTGAATCACGATGAAGCGCCGGCCCATGATCGACTTCTGCTTGTCTGCGCCTGCGTAGGCATCCAGGACGAGGTCAACCGCGGCATCGCCGACGGCATGGGTGCCGACCCGCCAGCCGTAGTTGTTGGCCAGCACGGCGCTCTGCTTGTAGGCCTCGGGGTCGAGCGCGAGCGTGCCGTGGTTGTGCGCGTCGTCTGCATACGCCTCGCGCACGAGCGCCGATTTCAGCGTCATGCCCCCGTCCGCCACGATCTTGATTCCCGCCGTGCGCACCCAGTCGTTGCCGCTGTTGTCCTTGTACTTGGCGCGCTTGAGCATCTGCTCGAACTCGGCCGCGGTGGAGGCGCGGCTGATCCACATCACGCCCGTGCGAACAGATGATTGGCCACGTTGCGCCAGCGTGAAATAGGCGTCGATCTGCTCCTCCGTGAGCGCTGCGTCCACGGTGCTGGTGATGCCCGACTCGTTGTAGATCCGTTGCGCGGCGGCGAGCTGGGTGAGCAGCTGGTCGAAGTTCGGCTTCGGGATCTTGTCGGCGACGAGGTCGATGGCCGTCTCCTCGAGCACCCCCGTCGCGTCGCCGTTCGCGTCGCGGAAGATCTTTCCGCCCACCGGATCCTTCGTCGTGCGCGAGATCCCGGCCAGCTGCAAGGCCTTGGTGTTGGCCATCGCGAAATGGCCCACGGTCTGCACGAAGACCGGGTTGTCCGGTGAAACTGCATCCAGCTCCTGGCGCGTCAGGTAGCGCTGCTCGCGCAATTGCGAAGGCGGATGCCAGCGGCTGGTCTGCACCCATTCGCCGGCAGGGATCTTCTTCGACCTGATGAAGTCGGCAATGATGGCTTGAGCGTCGGCCACGGTCTTGGCCTTGATCACCTGTGCGGTGGTTTCCGCGGTTCCCGCGCCGATCATGTGGCTGTGGCTGTCCATGAGGCCGGGAATGACCGTCTTGCCGTGCAGGTCGACCACGCGCGTGCCGGACCCGACGTACTTCCGAATCTCGTCGGAAGACCCCACGGCGACGAACCTCCCGTCCTTGATCGCCAGCGCCTGGGCGATGGAGAAGCGCTTGTCGACCGTGATCACCTTGCCGTCGAGATACACGGTGTCTGCGCTGGTCGCTGCAATGCTGGCGCACGAGGCCAGCGTGGCCGCCGCCGACAAGGCGGCGAGTGCCTTGAAGAGCAGCCTGCGGCCTGTCGCCGGTTTGCGCGCGTTATGCGAGGCGATCGTCGAGGTCATTGGAATCATTGGAAGCTCCTGTGTTGTTGTGGATGTGCGCTTCAGCGGCGCCGACACCGAGAAAGCCTTCGAGCAGGCGGGCGTTCCCGGCCAGCGCCGCGCTCGACCCGGCGTGTACCACGGTGCCGCGCTCCAGCACGATGGCCTGGTGCGTCATCTCCAGTGCGAGCACGGGGTGCTGCTCGACCACGATCGAGGGCAGGCCCTCGCTCTCGCAGAGCCGGCGAATCGATCGGGCAAGCTCCTCGACGATGATGGGCGCCAGCCCCTCCATCGGCTCGTCGAGCAGCAGCAGCTTCGGGTTGGTCATCAACGCGCGGCCGATGGACAGCATCTGCTGCTCGCCGCCGGAGAGCTGGTTGCCATAGTTGCCGCGGCGTTCGCGCAGGCGCGGAAAGAACTCGTACACGCGCCGAAGGTGCCAGGGGCCCGGCCGGGCCACCACGGTGAGGTTCTCCTCGACCGTGAGGGATGGGAAGACTTCGCGCTCCTGCGGCACCCAGCCCAGGCCGGCGCGCACGCGGCGGTACGAGGGCCAGCGGCCCAGATCCTCGCCGCACCAGCGCACAGCCCCACGCATCACGCGCGTGTTGCCCATCAGCGTTTCCAGCAGCGTGGTCTTGCCGACGCCGTTGCGCCCGAGCACGGCCAGGCTCTGGCCCTGGGCCAGAGAGAAGCTCAGCCCGTGCAGCACAACCGCGCTCCCGTAGCCGGCGACCACCTGGTCGAAAGCGAGCATCTCAGACATGGGCGACTCCGCGATGCGCGGCACCCGCTTGCCCGAGATAGACCTCGCGCACGCGAGCGTCGGCGCCGATCTCGGCGGGCGTGCCTTCGATCAGGATCTGGCCGGCCACGAGCACGGAGATGCGGCGAGAGAAGCGAAAGACGAGGTCCATGTCGTGTTCGATGAACAGGATGCTGATGTCCTGGGGCAGCTCGGCGATGGCCTCGAAGAGCTCGCCGCTTTCGTCCTGCGGGACGCCCGCGGCGGGCTCGTCGAGCAGGAGGATGCGGGGCCGGGCCGCCATGGCGATGGCGATCTCCAGCAGCCGCTGTTTTCCGTAGGCGAGCTCGGCCACCGGCACATGGGCGAGTGCGTCGAGCTTCAACCGGCCGAGCAGGGCGTGCGCCTCGTCGTACACCGCCTTGTGGCGGGCGAGCGGCCGCCACCAGACGGCACCCAGGCCATCGCGCTCGCTGATGGCGAGCACGACGGACAGCAGCGGAGTGAGGCTGGGGAAGAGCGTATTGATCTGGAACGTGCGCGCGAGCCCGAGCCGCGCGCGCTTGTCGGCAGACAGCGTCGTGAGCTCGTGCTCCCCCATGTGGATGCTGCCGGCGGTGGGCCTGAAGACACCCGTCAGCAGGTTGATGAGCGTGGTCTTGCCCGCCCCGTTCGGGCCGATGAGCGCCTGGCGAGCGCCGGGCTCCAGCACGAGATTGACATCGCTCACGGCCCGGAAGGCGCCGAAGGAGATGCCGAGGGCGCGCGTGCGCAGTGTTGTCGCGCCGCTCATGAGGGCCTCCGTGTCTTCACCAGGCGCGACAGCGCGCCCATGATCCCGCCGCGGCCGAGCATTACGACGGCAATGAGGAAGATGCCCAGCCAGAACATCCAGTACTGTGGGTTCAGGTCGGCGAACCAGTCGTGCACCAGCATGTAGACGATCGCGCCTGCGAGCCCGCCGTAGAGGCGGCCGGTGCCGCCCAGCACCAGGATGATCAGCACCTCGGCCGAGCGGTTGAAGCCGATCGACTCGATGCCGACAAACTGCGTTGTCTGTGCCAGCAGCGCGCCCGCGATGCCTGCGACGCCCGCGGACAGTGCGTAGGCCAGGCGCAACCGTGACTCGACCGGCGAGCCGATGGCCAGCATGCGCTTGCGGCTGTCATGGATGCCGCGCAACGCCAGTCCGAAGGGGGAGCGGGTGACGAGCCGCACCACCACGAAGACGGCCAGCACCACGCCGTAGGCGTAGACGAAGGCGGTCCTGCCGAAGAGGTCGAACTCGAACAGGCCCAGCACCGGCGAGACCACCATGCCCTGCAGCCCATCGGTGCCGCCGGTGATGGAGGACAGGCGGTTGGCCAGCTCTGCCAGCAGCACACAGACGCCGATGGTGATCATGAGCCGCGTGAGATCGGCGCCGCGGACCACCAGGTAGCTCAGCATGTAGCCGAGCGCCACGCACACGAGCAGGGCCAGCAGCAGGCCGGAGAACGGCTCGCCCCAGCCATGCTTGGCCAGCAAGCCGGCCGTGTAGGCGCCCGCGCCGAAGAAGGCGGCATGGCCCACCGTGAGGATGCCTGCGTAGCCGAGCGCCAGGTCGAGCGCCACTGCGAACAAGCCGAAGATCAGGATCTGGCTCATCAGCGTGAGCTTGTCCGGCAGCAGGAAGAAGCTGGCGGCCAGGACCAGCCAGAAGGCGATCTCTGCGATGCGCAGCTGCCCGGCCGAGAGGGAGATGGCTCTCATGCGAGCCCCTTGCGCGGGATGATGCCGTTCGGTCGCAGCAGCAGCATGACGATCATGACGACGTAGATAAGGAATGCGCCTGCCTGCGGCAGGTAGTACTTGCCCGCGACGTCCACCACCCCGACCAGCAGCGCGGCGATGAAGGGACCCGTGATGGTGCCGGCGCCGCCGACGCACACCACGATCAGGAAATACACCAGGTACTTGAGCGGAAAGGACGGCTCCAGCCCCAGCATGCCGAGGCTCAGGGCACCGCCGAGGCCTGCCAGGCCGCAGCCCAGCGAGAAGGTCAGGAAAAACAGTCGCTGCACGTGGATGCCCGTGCCGCCGGCGACGCGCTGGTTGTCCACGGCAGCGCGCACCATCGCGCCGTAGCGCGTCCTGCCCAGCACGAGCAGCAGTGTCGCGAGCACCAGCGTGCCGCACAGGATCAGGAACAGGCGATAACGGCCTACCTCCACCCCGAGGAGCGAGACGCGGCCGTCCAGCACCGCCGGCAGTTCGAAGGCCTGCATGGTCGGCCCGAAGAAGTAGGTGAAGGTGGCCACCGAGACGAACACGATCCCGATGGACAGCAGCACCTGGTCCAGCGGATGCGCGCGATAGAGCCGCCTGTACAAAACCAGCTCCAGCACCGCCCCGACCAGAGCGGCCGTCACGAAGGCGGTCGCCAGCGAGGGCAAGAAGCCCATGCCGAAGCGGCTCATCAGTACGCTGGCGGCATAGCCGCCCACCATCGCGAAGGTGCCGTGCGCGAGGTTGACGAAGTTCATCAGTCCCATCGTGATGGAGAGGCCCACGCCGATGAGGAACAGGAGCATGCCGTAGGCCACCCCGTCGAAGATCACGATTTCCATGGATTGCCCAATGCGTCGGTGCAGTGCGATGCCGTGCTGGCGCCGGGTTCGACTACTTGCCTTCCTTGGCCGGATCCTTCACGCGCTCGAACTGGTCGAACTCGACATTCACGAGCTCGCCCTTGACGCGCTCGGTCCTGCGGATGTAGACCGTCTGCACGATGTCGCGCGTGGCAGGGTCGATCTCGACCGGGCCCCGCGGGCTCTCGAACTTCATGCCCCTGAGCGCTTCCATGACCTTGTCGCCGGCGATGTCGCCCTTGGTCTTCGCCAGTGCGAGCTCGATGGCCTCCATTGCGTCGTAGGCGGTGACTGCGAAGTAGCTGGGGCGCAGCTTGCCGCCGAACTCGGCCGCAAAGTCCTTCACGAACTTCTGGTTCTTCGGCGAGTTGTGGGCATAGGAATAGTGATGGCTCGTGAGAAGGCCCAGCGCCACGTCGCCGGTGGCATCGAGGTAGCTGTCGTCGGTCGCCTCGCCCGTGGCGAAGAGCTTGATGCCCGCTTCTTCCATGCCGCGCTCCTTCCACACCTTGAGAAAGGCAGGTGGCATCACGCCCGAGGGAAAGAAGAAGAACACGGCCTGCGGCTTCGCGTCCTTGATGCGTTGCACGTAGGCCGAGAAGTCCGGGTTGTTCATCGGCGTGCGGAGCTCGCCGGCGATCTTGCCGCCACCTGCAGCGAAGGCCTTCTTGAAGGCCGTCTCGGCGTCGACGCCGGGGGCGTAGTCGGCCACCACGGTGTACGCCTCCTTCACGCCTTGCTTCAGCATGTACTTGGCCATCGGCTCGGTGACCTGCTGCACCGTGAAGGACAGGCGCGCGACATAGGGAGAGCTGGTCGTGATCGCCGAGGAGGCGGCATTCATCACGATGGCGGGGGTCTTGGCCTGCGTGGCGATCGCCCCCACGGCATAGGCGTTGGGGCTGAAGTCCAGGCCGGTGAGGATGCTGGCCTTGTCCCGGACGATCAGTTCCTGGGCAATGCGCTTGGCCGCGTCGGGTGCCGGACCCCCGGTGTCCTTCTTGATGATCTCGACCTTGCGGCCCGCGATCTTGCCCCCGTGTTCCTTGAGGTAGAGGGCAATGCCCGCATCGAACTGGCGACCGTAGTCGGCGTAGGGGCCGGAGTAGGTCGCGATCAGGCCGATGCGAAGCGGCTCGTCGGCTGCGTTGGCGTGGCCTGCCACGCCCATGGCGCCGATGCAGGCCAGGGCCAGGGTCAGGGTCGCGAGCACGTTTCTGTTGTTCATCATCGGGGAAGCTCCGTTCAGTTCAGGAAAGCCGGCGTACCGGCGGGGGGAGGGGAGTGGAAGCAGAAGGAGGTTCAGGACGGGACCGTGGCCGCCTTGAGGTCGAAGGATTCGTCGGCGAGCTGTGCGGCGGTGAAGCGCGCCCGCGCAGCGATCAGCTTGCGGCTCAGCATGTGCTCGGCGGGCCTGTTGACCGAATGGGAGGCGACCAGCGCGCCGCCACGCAGATAGAACATGCTGAAACGATCGGTACGCATGTCGCCGCGCAACACTGCTTCGTCGCCGTGCACCGGCAAGCCGGCCATCTGGAACTTCAGGTCGAACTGATCGCTCCAGAACCACGGCACTGCCGTGCAGGACTGCTCTTTGCCGACCAGCAGCGAAGCCAGTGCTCTTGCTCCGTCGTTGGCCGCCTGGATGGACTCGAGCCGCATGCGTGTCGGGCCGCCGGGTACCGGCGCGAGCGCCATGTTGGCGACGTCGCCCGCCGCAAGCACGTGCGGCGCGGAGCTGCGCCCCAGCGCATCGACCACGATGCCGTTGTCGATGGCGATGCCGGCCTGCTGCGCGAGCTCGACATTGGGTGCGACGCCGATGCCGAGCACGACCATGTCGCAATCGATGCGGCTGCCGTCGTCCATCTCGACCGCCTCGACGCGCCCCCGACTGCCGTGCAGCGCGCGCACGCCGCGGCCGGTGAGGAGATCGATGCCTCGGCGCCGGTGCGCGCTTTCCACGTAGGCCGACATCGCGGGTGGCAGGGCGCGAGTCAGAAGATGTGGCTGGGCCTCGATCACCGTGACGGCAACGCCTCGCGAGCACAGTGCCGAGGCCACTTCCAGGCCGATGAAGCCGCCTCCGATCACGCAGCAGCGCTGCGCCTGGTTCGCCGCCTCGGCGATCCGCGTCGCCTCATCGAGGGTGCGCAGGTCGAAGACGCCTTCCAAGGTCGCGCCTGGGATCGGCAGCCGCCTGCAGCGTGCGCCGGTGGCCAGGGCCACCCAGCCGTAGTCGAGCTTCGCGCCGTCATCGAGCGTCACGGTGCGCGCGCCGATGTCCATCGCTTCCGCACGGCGCCCGAGCAGGAGCTCGATGTCGTTCTGCGCATAGAAGTCCGGGCCCCGCAGGGCCAGCCTGTCGATGCTGGTCTTGCCCGTCAGGAAGCCTTTGGAGAGCGGCGGACGCTGATAGGGCGCGTGCAGTTCGTCTCCGACGATCACGATCCGCTCCGCGAAGCCGAGTTCGCGTGCAGCGGCAGCGATCTGGACGCCCGCGTACGAGGCGCCGACGATCACGAGGGCAGGGGCGGGCGACATCAGCTTTGCGTCTCCGGCACTCGCACGGTCAGGCCGTCCAGCGCGGCCGTCACCGAGAGCTGGCAGCTCAAGCGGCTGGAGGGCAGGCGCTCGGATGCGACGCCGTCCAGCAGCTCGTTTTCCATGTCGTCCGGCGGCGGAAGGCGATCGAAGAAGGCCTCCTCGACGTAGACATGGCAAGTCGCGCAGGAGCAGGAGCCCCCGCACTCGGCGTCGATGCCCCGGACGTTGCCGCGGATGGCGTTCTCCATCACGCTGGAACCCACCTGGGCCTCGACGCTGCGGATCGTGCCGTCCTTGAGGATGTAGTTGATCGTGGGCATGAGGGGCCTAGAACATGTCGAAGTACTCGCGGTGTTCCCACTCGCTGACCTCGAGGTTGAAGCGGGCGATCTCCGCTTGCTTGATGTGGCAGAGGTAGTCGATGAAGGACTTGCCCATCTGCTCGTTCAGCATCGCGTTCCCGCGCAGACATGCCAGCGCTTCGTCGAGCGAACGGGGCAATTGCTCCGCGGGTGTCTCATAGGGCGCGTCCGCGGACGGACCGGGATTCGTCTCCTTGCGCATGCCGTCCAGGCCCGAGAACAGTTGCGACGCGAGATAGAGATAGGGGTTGGCGGTCGGCTCTCCCACGCGGTTCTCGATGCGTGTTGCGCTCTGGCCCGGTCCACCGAGCACGCGCAGCATCGCGCCGCGGTTGTCGCGCGCCCAGATCGCCCGGTCGGGTGCGAGGGAGAAGGGGCGGTACCGGCGGTAACCATTGATCGTCGGGCTCGCCAGCGCTGCGGCACCACAGGCGTGCTCCTTCAGTCCGCCGAGGTAGTGCAGCCCCAGATCGCTCAGGTCCTGGCCGGGCGCTTCCGGCATGAAGGCGTTGACGCCATCGCTCTTGCGGCGCAGCGACTGGTGCAGGTGCCAGCCGCTGGACATCACGTTGGGGATGCGCGGGCGGCACATGAAGGTGGCGTGGTAGCCGTGACGCTGGCAGATCTGCTTGATCGCGCTGCGCAACAGCACCATCGTGTCGGCCGGCAGCAGGCCGGACGTGGGGCCGAAGGTGAGCTCGAATTGGCTCGGGCCGAACTCGATCTCCAGCGAGCGCAACGGCAGGCCGAGCGCGATCAGCTGCGAGCGCAGCAGTTCCATCACCGAATCGACGCGGTCATAGCGCAGCTCGGTCAGGTATTGGTGGCCATGGGACAGCAACGAAACACGGGGCGGCTCGCCAGGCTGGCCCGAATCGGCCAGGCCCATGCGTTCGTCCTCCAGCTTGAAGACGTGGAACTCCACTTCGAGTCCGGCGATGAATTCGAGCCCGAGCGCATCGAGTTGGCGCAAGGCGCCTTGAAGGATCTGCCGCGTCGCATAGGGGCAAGGGCTGCCGTCGCCCATGTAGGCGTCGCACAGCACCCAGCCGGTGCGCGGCGTCCAGGGCAGGACCTTGAAGGTGGACGGATCGGCCACGATGGTGAAGTCCGCGCCGCCCTGGAAGCCCTCGATGGCGAAGCCGCCGCCCGTCGCGAAAACCGGGAACACCGTCTTGTGCGAGGTGTCCTTGGCCAGCAGCGTGGAGGTGAGGTTCACGCCTTCCCACAGCGCCGCGCGCGCTTCGCTCGCGACCAGGGTCTTGCCGCGAAGCAGCCCGTGCTGGTCGGGCCAGGCAAAGCGCACGACATCGAACTCCCCGGCATCGATGCGGCGAACCAGGTCGTGCGCCTGCTTCAGTTGGTCGTCGGTCCAGAGGCCGAAGCGGTCCACGAATCGTGTCATGGCCATCCCGCCTCAGGCGCCGAGACGGGCGCGGGCCCAGTCGGACTTCATGCGGCGTTCGCGGTCGGCACCCTGCCAGTAGGCGTCGGTGTCGCCCTCGCCGATGCCGTCGATCGAAGGCGGGCCGGTCAGCGCGGTCGCCTGCTGCGCGTCGATCAGCATCGGCGCGCCTTCGCCGGCTTGCGAGCTCTCGATCGCGCGCACCAGCATGCGGCGGTAGGTGATGATGCCCTTGTCCGTCGAGCCCAGGTGCTCGCGCGTGCGGTCCTGGATCGGGCCCTGCGACTCCACGGCCCACTGGTCGTGCACGTTGATGTCGTCGCCCATGCCGGTGTAGGTTTCGTTCAGCTGCTCCTCGACGCTGAAGCCGTAGTTGTTGCGCTTGTTCTTGCGCGAGGTGTAGTCGGGCAGTTCGTACAGCTTGAGCCGCTGCTCGCGCATCTGCTGCTTGTCCACAGGGCCGGTGAAGCTGGTGAAGATCGCATACCAGTAGCAATGGGTGTCGTCGACCGGCACATGCCACTGCGAGATGGTCATCTCCGCACTCATGGGGATCACGAAGGCCTGCGGGAACACGAGGTTGGTCACGCGCACATGGGTGCTCGACTCACTCAGCTTGCGCAACGCGGTCAGGCGCATGCCGTAGTCGGTGGGCTCCACGCTGATGTCCGGGCGGTCGTAGTCGCGCAGAACCTGGGTGATCGGCATGCTGGAGTCGGCGGACGCGCCGCGGAACTGCTTGCCATAGCTCTCGGACGTGTCGGCGTCCTCGAAGAAGCGATGCAGGTAGGACGCATGGGCCGGGTCGATACCCACCTCCAGCGCCTGCAGCCAGTTGCACTCGAACAGGCCCTTGAAGGCGAAGGTGTGCGTGTCTGGCGCGACGAAGCAGTCGAAGTCCGGGAAGGCCGGCGGCTCGCCCTCGCCGATGTAGGCGAACACCACGCCGCTCTTCTCCACCACGGGGTACGCGGCCTGCCGGATGCGGCTGCACAGCTTGCTGCCGGCCGGCTCGGCCGGCGTCTCCAGGCATTGGCCATGGGCATCGAACAGCCAGCCGTGGAAGGCGCAGCGAATGCCGCCGTTCTCGAGGCGGCCGAAGGCGAGGTCGGCGCCGCGATGCGGACAGTCGCGATCGAGCAGGCCGAGCCGGCCGGTCTCGTCGCGGAACAGCACGAAGTGCTGGCCCATCAGCTGCACGGGCTTGAGCGGGCGGGGGCCCGCCAGTTCATCGGCCAGGGCCACGGGCTGCCAATAGCGGCGCAGCAGTTGGCCCGCCGGCGTGCCGCGGCCGATGCGGGTCATGAGGTCGTTTTGTTCCGCGCTGATCATGGGTGCTCCATCAAGGTCAAGTTCAAGACTGCATACAACGGGATGCATTGTCTTTGGACGATTTGCCTGGAGTCAATGGGCCAGGCCCGAATTTGCCCTAAATACTAGGGTTTACGCTTATCAAATCGCGGATTTGATCCGGCATTTGGCGAGGCTCATGGCTGCTTGCATGCAATGAAAAGCGTGAATGCCAGTGATTGAGTGCAGGGTCGATCATCTTTGTACAATCAAGGCTTCCTGCTCCTTGAGAAACCCATGGACTCCCAACAATCCCGCGTGCTGGTGCAACTTCGCGACCTGATCCTCAAGGGCGAATTCGTGCCCGGGGAGAGGCTGGCGGAGATCCCGTTGGCGGAAAAACTGGGTGCGTCGCGCACGCCGGTGAGGCTGGCCCTCGCCAGCCTGGAGCACGAGGGATTGATCGAGCAGTCGCCGGGCGGCGGCTACCAGATGCGGCGCTTCACTTCGCAGGAAATCGCCGACGCCATTCGCGTGCGCGGCGTCGTCGAAGGCTTCGCGGCACGGCTCCTGGCGGAAGACGGCGCATCACGTCAGTTGCTGCGCGAGTTGCATGAATGCCTCGAGGCGGGCGACAAGGCCGTGAACAAGCCGGAGATGGACCTTGACGACTACACGGCGTATGTCGAAATGAACGACCGCTTTCACAAGCTCATCATGCAGGGTTGCCGCAACGTTGCATTGCAGCGGGTGATGGAGATGCTCGATCGGCAGCCCTTTGGTTCCCCGAGCGCGATGCTGCCCATGCAGTCATCCATGGAAGAAGGGCACCAATGGATGAAGCAGGCGCATCGCACGCACCATTCCCTGGTGCAAGCCATCGAACGCGGGCAGGGCTCGCGCGCCCAGGCGCTGGGAGAAGAGCATGTCGAGATCGCCCGCATGAACCTCGACTACGCGCTCGAGCGCCCGGAACTCGCCGCCGAGCTCATGCCGGGGCTGCGCCTGGTCAGCAAGGCGAGGGGCTGAGCGCGCCGACTCGCGAGTCGCCCGAGTCGGTCGGCGACGAAGAGCCGGGGCGCATCGACCTCCGACAAGAGGTCCCATAGCTGCACGTCGCCGGTGCCATGCAGTCCTTGACTTTCCACAGCTCAGGCTCTGCAGGTGCTGATCGCGCTTGCACGTAGCAGCAATCCCTTGGGGTGCCCGAGGGCGATCGAATGATCGACCCGGGCGCTGCCGCGGCTGAGACGGCGGCGTAGCGACATCAGCGCGCAGGCCTCAAAGCCGCGACACGCCGACTTCTGATCCAGCCGGGCACTAGCGGTCGCCCCAATCGCGTTCGAACCGCCGCCACCAGCTTGCGGTGGTTCGGCGCACCGCACCCTCTTTGACGAGGGATTCGTGCAGCAATTTTTGCGATGTGAAATTGCGCCCGCGCCCCTAGTGGTGCCAGTCCACTGCTATCAAAAGCATAGCTTTTGGTAAATTGAAACCAAATGTGTTAACTCCTTCCTTAGTCAGATGAGTACCTCGGTTCTACATTCGAAAGTATTCATTTACCGTTTCGGCGGTTTTCAACAGAGGAAGGAAGACATGAACCACGTATTTAGGATCATCTGGAATGCATCGAAAGGCTCGTGGGCGGTGGCCTCGGAGCTCGCCAACGGGGTGGCCCGTTCGGCGGCCGATGACCAGGCCCGGTGCGAGTCGCAAGACCGGATGCCTGGATTCGCCGGAGCGATGGGGGCGCAAGCCTGCATAGCCTTGGCACTTCTCTCCTTTGCGAGCGCCGCCCCGGCGGCGAACTGCGGCAACGACAAGGATGTCGGTAAAGCCACCTGCTCGGCACCCGCACCGGCACCCGCACCGGCACCGGCACCTGCACCCGCACCGGCACCTGCACCTGCACCTGCACCTGCACCCGCACCTGCACCCGCACCTGCACCCGCACCCGCACCCGCACCTGCACCCGCACCCGCACCTGCACCCGCACCCGCACCCGCACCCGCACCCGCACCCGCACCCGCACCTGCACCTGCACCTGCACCTGCACCTGCACCTGCACCTGCACCCGCACCCGCACCCGCACCCGCACCGGCACCCGCACCCGCACCGGCACCCGCACCGGCACCCGCACCCGCACCGGCACCCGCACCTGCACCCGCACCGGCACCTGCACCTGCACCTGCACCCGCACCCGCAGCTGCTCCTGCACCCGCAGCCGCACCCGCAGCTGCTCCTGCACCCGCAGCCGCACCCGCAGCTGTTCCCGCGCCTGCTGCTGCACCTGCGTCGGCAGAAGCACATGCCTCGGCAGCCGCCGAAACACCCAAGCAGACCGAGGCCGCCACCCAGGCGCCGAGTGCCGTCGCGCCAGCCATCGTCCTCCAGGCCTATCGCACCGAGATGCCCCTCTTTGCTGCCCTGCCTGCGCAACTTCGCCAGGGCGATCTCGCAATGCTGGGCAACCTGCACAGCCGTCTCGGCGACAGCGGCACCGGTCCGGACCGCCGAGCCTGGGTGCGCGCAGTGCACAAAGACCTGGACATCCGGCAGAGCGGCAACACCCTCGCGCACAGTGATGGTCACCTCAGCGGCCTGCAGGCCGGCAGCGACCTGCTGGTCAGCGGCAACTGGCGATTCGGTCTCTATGTCGGCGGCTTGGATGGCAGTGCCGACGTGAGTGGCTTCGCGAACAGCACCATCGGCCGAGTTGGCAGCACAGATCTGCGCTCTCGCTATCTCGGTGGCTATGCGAGCTGGCGGGACGCCGACAGCGGCTGGTACGTCGATACCGTGGTGCAGGCGGGCAGCCACCGCTACACCGTGCGCCCGGACGCTAGCTTCACGGTGTCGGGCAAGGCGCGCAGCGTCTCGGCCTCGGTGGAAGCGGGCAAGTCCTTCGCACTGGCGGAGGGCTGGAGTATCGAGCCGCAGGTCCAGCTGATCCATCAGCGCAACCACCTCGACGATGTGACGATCGCCGGCGCACGCGTCCACCAGGATGCCAATGGCGGATGGATCGGCCGGGTTGGCCTGCGCATCAAGGGCAGCATCGCTACCGAGTTGGGCCGCTTGCAACCTTATGCGCGGATCAACGTCTACCGCGCGAGCTCCGGCGCCGACCTGGTCGATTTCGTCGGTCCGGCAGTCGTCACGCGCATTGCCAGCGCCAGCGGCTACACGGCGACCGAAGTGGCCGGCGGCTTGTCGCTGGCGCTGACGCCAGCCATGACGCTGTATGGCGAAGTCGGGCGCACCACCAGCAACGGCGGCGAGGCCCGGGTGAAGTCATCGGTGCAGGGGACGATGGGCGTGCGGGTGAGCTGGTAGGGCCGGCGGAGGGCGGCAACAACCGCCCTGCGCTTCGCCCGAGGCCGGATTCAAGGCCAGTGCGTGATCGCCAGACGCTGACCGTAAGACTTCGGTCTGCTGCGTTGATCTGATCGCGCCGGCACAAAGTTCGGGTTCGAGGAGCGGCACTTCCAGCGACCCCATAAAAGAGAGCTCGCCACTATTGACCCTCGCTGGCCGAACGGCGCCATTGCCCGGGCGTCATTCCCATCCATTCGGCGAACGCACGCCGGAATGCCGCCTCGGATTGATACCCTACGGACTCGGCTACGGCCGCGGTCGTGATCCCCGGCTTCCTCAACTCGTTGGCGGCCAGGGTCATGCGGATATCGGTCAACAGGTCGATCGCCGAGCGCCCCAGCTTGTCCTGAAAGTGCCGCATGAAGGTAGCGCGCGACATGCTGCACAAGTCGGCCAGTTCATGCAGCTTCCAGGGGCGCGCCGGATCAGCAAACAAGGCTGAAATGGCCGGCGCCAGGCGAGGATGACCGGCCAACGCCAGCAAGCCAGCGGGCGCATGCTCGGATTCGCTGGCTGCGCGCAAGACGATTGTGAACAGCGCAGAGGACAGCGCGTTCAGCACGGCATTTCCGCCCAATTTGCCGCTGGTCGACTCCAGCCGCATCAGATTCATCAGACCGGTCAGGTGCTGCGAAGCGGAGCTGACACCTTCGTCGGCATTGCCGTCGGACGCCCGTATGACAACATTCGTGGGCAGGTAATCGCGAACCAAGCGGTCATGCGGTTGCCTGACGAAGAACCTGCCGCACAAGAGATCCAGACGCTCGCCCGAGCCATCGTTCTCGCTGAGCATCCAACCTGCAGAATCTCGGCGATTGTGTGTGGGTGCCGGGGCCCGTCCACTGCCGTCGTCCAGCACGTGCTCCGAGCCATGAGGCAGCAGCACAATGTCTCCGCCAACCAGCTCCGTGATCGTCTCCAACTTCGAGTCTTTGAGAATGGCCCGGCCCTTGAGCACGATGTGATAGGGAATCTCGTCTGCCGCGGCCTGGGGCCAGGAGACGCGCCAAGGCACGCCGTAAGCGCAGCGGACCTCCAGCCTGCCTGTGACGGTGATCATTCGCAGTAGCTGGCTCAGCCAATCGACTTCGGACATGGGAATCTCGGGACTTGTTCGAAAAATAGAATCGCATTGGCCGTCGCAACAGATCGCCGATGTAGAGGAAGCGACCGCAAATCAGATTCTCCTGAAGACGATCGCCCGCCAAGCCGACCAGCGCCGTTCTGATCATTCGCGAGGGACACGGAACTGCGCTCCTGCCAGGTCGTCACGGACGAATCCGGATGACCGTCTTCCCATTGATCCTCTCGGTGCGGTTGAAGGCAGTGACAGCATCTTCGAGGGGCACGACCCTACCGATGTGCGTCCGCAGTCGTCCGTCCCGGACCCGCCGGACGATCTCACCCAGTTGTGTACGGTCGGACTCGACAACGAAGTCGACCGCCAGGCCGTCGGTGGGCCGCACTTCCGAAGGCCCGACGACGGAGACCAGCGTTCCTCCTGTCCGCACCATGCGCGCGGACCGTTCCCCGATCTCGCCACCGATGAGATCGAACACCAGATCCACTCCGCCTATGTTTTCAAGGACCTCGTGATCGAGGTCGACGAACTCGTGCGCGCCGAAATCCAGCGCAGCCTGACGGTCAGCGGCGCGCCCCGTACCCACGACATAGGCACCGAACTCACGCGCGAGTTGCGTCACGATGGATCCCACAGCCCCGGCAGCGCCATGGGCGAGTACCCTTTGGCCAGCACGAAGCCGGCCATGATCGAACAGTCCCTGCCACGCGGTGAGACCCGAGATTGGCAGGCTGGCCCCCACGGTAAAGTCGATGTCGTTCGACAGCGGCGCCAGGTTGCGGGCCTCGACCGCCACATACTCCGCCAGGGTACCGTCGCGATACCAATCCGTGATGCCGAATACCCGCTGGCCCACCGAGAGTCCCGTCGTGCCGTAGCCGAGAGAGGTGACGACCCCGGCGAGTTCGTGTCCCGGGACGGACGGTGTTCGGATCCGGCCGACGCGATCGGTCCAGGTCGAAGGCCACGCCAACTCAGTGCCCACGAATCCCGACGCATGAACCTGAACGACGACGTCGTTGATCGCAGGCACAGGGTCGGAACGCTCCACCAGCTTCATTCCGGCTTTTCCGGCAGCCGGGTCCGTCACAACAATCGCTTTCATGAGATCTCTCCTTATGGGTTGCATTCAGATCGAGCCGGCCGGGGCAACGGCGGGAAAGTCCTTCTCAGGATCGAACAAGTTGTTGAAGAAGTTCGTCAGAGAGTACATGGCCACCAGCGCGACGATCTCGATGACGTGCGCATCCGTGTAGCCAGCATCGCGAACGGCTTGCAGATCGTCGTCACTGACTCTGCCGCGGCTCTCGATGACTTTGCGCGCGAACTGGACGGCAGCGTGCCGCTTCGAATCAGTGGCATGTCCCTGCCGAGCGAGGATGATTTCGTCGGCTGACATCTTCGCCATCCGCTCGGCCGTAAAGCTGTGAACCGTGAGGCAGTAGTCGCACCCATTCACTTCCGAGACCGCCAGGCCGATGCTGTCGCGCGTCTTCACGTCCAGCACCTTGCTCAGCGAGCCGAGCAGTGTGGCCCATGCGTTGAACGCGATCGGGCTCAGCGCGAAGGTGGCCATCATGTTCGGGGTGAAGCCGATGTTCTTGGTGAACATATCGAGGGTGGGTTTCGACTCTGCCGGCACTTGTCGCGGCGTGGGTAGTGTTCTGGGCATCGCAGGCTCCTTGGGTTTTCAAAGATTGGGAAATCGGGGGGGCGAGGGTCTGTGCCTGGCTATACGAGATCCAGCACATCGGCCACCGGACGGCGCGGCTTTTGCGGCCAATTTCCCGGCCGCTCCGCTCCGACGGTTACCAACATGACCGGCACTTCGTTCTCGGCCAGCGCGAACTCGCGGATCAGCGCTTCGGCGTCGAAACCGATCATGGGCGTCGAGCCCAGTCCCCAAGACCGGGCCACGTACATCAGTGCCGTCGCGGCGATGGCGCCTGTGCGCACCGCCTCGTCCCGCTGCTGCTGCGGGTCCTCGTCATAGAGACTGCGAGCGGGGTTCTCCCACTCCGGCACCATCGTCGCCGGCATGACGCCCGCCTGCACCAACGGGGCCAGGCGCCGGGGAATCACGCTGGCATCGGCCAACTGGCCGCAGATGATGAAGGTGACGGCAGCGTCCGTGATCGGGGGCTGATTCCAAGCAATCGGACGCAACCGAGCTTTGGCTTCGGGCGTGCGCACGGCGATGAAGCGCCAGTTCTGCAAGTGGAAGGACGTCGGTGCGGTGGTGGTGATACGCACCAGCTCGCCGATTTGTTCGTCGCTCAAGGTCGCGGCCGGGTCGTAGTACTTGGCGGCGCTCCGACTCAGGATGGTTTCGACGATGGGGTTGGCCGAAGGGATTCCGTCCTGGACCCGGGCGCGGGCGTTCGCGTTGGCGCCGCTGGGAGATTCGATGGCAGGAATATCACTCATGGTTGGGCTCTTCGTTGGTAGGAGCCGCAACTTTAAGATCCGGGAATGTAAATTACGATGCTCGCTAGCGCCGTTTTTATGCCCTAAAGGATCATGCATCGGAGCTTGCCCGAATGGGGAAAGTGCGGTCCGGTCGGCCAGGGATGGCAGACCACAGGGAGCAAGGCACGTTGCTCAAGGCCGATTGCGACCCAGCACTCCCTCGGGCCAAGCGAACAAGAAGACCGGTTTCAGAGGCGCGTTTGCACAGATCCTCCGGATGCAAACGAACAGCAGCCCATCTGAATGGCTTGCCATGCGAACGCGGGGGGAATCACTGGACCTCGTCGCACCAGACCTTGAATCCGTCCAGCTCGTTGGGGCCGAAGGTGCTGGACAACGCCACGTCGCTGGCGTCGCGCCCCTGCGCAATCAGTACGCGGCCGATGCGGGGCACGTTGTTGCGCGCATCGAAGGTGTACCAGCGGTCGCCCAGGAAAGCCTCGAACCAGCCCGCAAAGTCCATCGTGCCGTACGGCGGCAGGGTCCCGACATCGCCGAGGTAGCCGGTGCAATAGCGCGCGGGAATGTTCAGGCAGCGACAGAGCGTGACCGCCAAGTGCGCATAGTCGCGACACACGCCTTGCTTTTCCTTGAAAGCCTCAAAAGCCGAACGGGTGCGCCGCGCGTGCTGGTAGCCGAACTCGATGTGCTGGTGCACGAAATCGCAGACCGCCTGCACGCGGCCCCAGCCTGTCGGGCCGCTCCCGAAGCGCTGCCAAGCAAAATCGGATAGCAGGTCGGTTTCGCAGTAGCGACTGCCCAGCAGGTAGAGCAGGGTGGACTCGGGCAGCAACTCCACCGGCGTCTGCGGCGCCGAGGGCACCACGAGGTCCGTCTCCCCGCTGTCGTGGACCACGGTATTCGCGCCCAACACGAAGCGGCCCCTGGGGGCGACCAGGCGTGTGCACCAGTTCCCGAACAGATCGCGGTACGCGGTGGTGGGTACGGCCGGCGTCGTGAGCAGATGGTCAGGGTGCAGAAGGTCCGAGGCGCGCGAGTAATGAATACTGAGGGTCAGGATCATCGGCGTCGGCTGGGGAAACTTGTAGGCGATTTCAAAACCAAGATGGATGTTCATGAGCCCCATGATGCGCCTTGATTCGCAATTCCGACGGGGATTCTTGAGATGGATCGCCGAACTCGCCGTGCTATTCAAACCGTATCTGGGCCACCGTCGGGGCATCCGGTCCCTTGGTATTCGCATTGGCGATGGCACCGTCTTTTGTGAACCAGTAGCGGCAACCTGTTTGCATCAGCATCGTGACGCACATATGGCCATCGGCTTTGAGGTTCCACCTACCCGACGCGCTGCCGGGGCCGCTTAGGTTGACAAAGTCGACGTGGCCGTCCGAATGGAATTCCCAGCGCGAAATCATTCCGGTCACAAGATTGTTCGAAACGATGGCCTTGCCAATCAAGGTTCTCTCGATTTCGGCCTTGCTCAGGAACACGCGATCCTGGGCTGGCACCGGCTCCTCGGAGATGGCGGGAACGACAGCGATGCACAACAGCACGCGGATGAGGCAACGGGTGAACATGACGGCCCCTTCGTGACGTTGCCGGAAACGTCGCTCGAACAACGGGGCAAGCTCGACCAAAACTTGGGTCCGTCGCGTTGAGGCATGCGCGACGGCGAAGGCCTTCTTCGACAAGTCTGCTCAGCCAGGTCATCTCCTCGAGTATTCATGGCGGTTACACCGCAGTAACCACAAAATGCAACTCTTATGTCGCGCAGCCCGCGGCTCCGCCAAGGGACCGCTGCCAGGAACGGAGCCGAGGCCTGGCGCACTTCCGCCGATCGACGACGGCGGGCATCTGTCACGCCAGCTGCCAAGTTCGCAATGACACGATGTGTGCTCCGATTGCCCCTCTGCGAGTGACGAGGGGTGACGCACGGGGGCGGAAGCGAGATGTCAAGGCGCCAGGGACGGCCTCAGATCAGTATGCCTGCCCTTTCGACACCGCATGTACTGCGGATGTAAGCATCGATCGTCTCGACATCGTTCCGGAAGCGCAGGCATTGCATCCCCTCGCATGTTGGACTGGCAGGCAGAAAAGACCCATACTGCGATGGCCTACGGGAGGCGCAAATGGAAAGCGTTGAGAATCTTGAGCAAACCGAAACTGGCCCGCGTCACGTTATTCAGGGCACGTACCAAGGCACCCGGATTGAAGTGATTGCCGGCTACAGCATCGATGCCGACGAGTGGCTGTTTCACGTGTATCTTCACCACAGCCAGGGACACGCCGATCGCTTGACCGAACTGCCGACAAGCCACCGGGCAAACAGCTTGCAAGATGCCTTTGACCAAGGTTTGAAGCTTGCTATGTCCCACCTAACGTCCAAGTGACTCGGCCTTTCACTGATCGGCTGACCCTCAGCATCGGATACCCGACGAACCGAGCTGGCCCCGGTAATCTGAACAGGCCGACAAGGTGGAAACTGCTCCTGAGAGCGAGGATCTCGCCCGTGCGATCAGCCGCGGCTATATCTTGCCCAGCAGCAACAGGACGACCACGACCAGCAGCACCAGCCCGATGCCGCCACTGGGACCGTAGCCCCATCCCCGACTGTGGGGCCAGCTTGGAATCGCGCCGATGAGCAGCAGGACCACGATGATCAGCAGAATTGTTCCGAGTGTCATTTCATCTCTCCAGCAGTGAGTCGTAGCAGCGCAGCGTTCGGGAAAACGCACGCAGTGCACCAATTCCGCTTTCTTCGCAAGGTCCAAGGCAAGACGACGGTGACTCCGGTGAAATCCCGGAAGCCATCAAGACGCCGCACCTGCGATGCTAGCCAAACGATAACGATCGTCTGTGCGCTAGCGCACGGTGAGAGCGATTGCCGCGTTCGCCCGATCAGGTCGCTATTTCGTGGGGGAGCAGGCGCGCGGTCTCGCGCTTCACCACTTCGTAGCACTCGCACACGTGCCGTTCCAGACCCGGACGATCCAGAACCGTGATGTGACCCCGTGAATAGTGGATCAGATTCAGCCGCTGCAGCTTGCCGGCCGCTTCCGTCACGCCTTCTCGCCGCACGCCGAGCATGTTGGCAATGAGTTCCTGCGTCATGACCAGTTCGTTGCCCGGCAGTCTGTCGAGGCTCAACAAGAGCCAGCGGCACAGCTGCTGTTCGAGCGAATGGTGTCGATTGCAGACGGCCGTCTGTGACATCTGCGTGATGAGTGTCTGGGTATAGCGCAGCAGGAGGTGGAGCAAGGGCCCTCCCTTCTCGACCAGCTGCCTGACGTGGCCGGCGCCCATGCGAAACGCATGGCCGGCACTTTGCACCACCGCGCGGTTCGGCGTGCTGCCCCCGCCCATCAGGAGCGAGACACCGACCATGCCCTCGAACCCCACGACAGCGATCTCGGCGGATTGCCCATTCTCGAGCACATAGAGCAGCGAAACGATGCAGTCGGTCGGGAAGTACACGTGCTGCTGGGCCACCCCCGATTCGTAGAGAACCTGGCCCAACCGGAGCGGAACCAGTTCGAGGAGGGGTGCCACCTCGGCCCACACATCCGGAGGCATCACCTCCAGGAGGCCGTTGTGCGCTGAAGCGGAGCGGGGCGATGTCGCAGTCAAGGCCATGAAGATCGGAACTCCAAATTGAACACCTTGCGGACAATGTAACGCCGTTCTTGCGCATTGCCCCGGTCTGTTGACGCCAGGCGCATGGCGATCTGTGCGGCATCGCACAGAGCAACTCGCTCGCCAGCGTTAGGGTGGTGCTTCCATTCCCAGCATGAAGGGCGAGACGATGCTCCCGTTAGCAACCACGGGCCGGCGCTGAGATGCACGACGCCGACAAGCTCGAGGCGGTGCTGCGCTATCACGAACGCACCAAGCACCATCTCCACCGTTATGCCCACGCTCCCGGTCACCCTGGATTGGGTGAACCAACCCAATCCGTTTCGCCGCTACGAGGGAGCGCCGCTCACGCAGTTGCCCATCCTCGGCGCGGACGAGGAGCCGCTGTCACCTCCGTACGAGGACATCTTTCGGCGAGGTGCGGTGCCGAGCGCGCCCCTCACCCTGCGCTCGCTGTCGCGGCTGTTCGAGTACGCGCTTGCACTGTCGGGCTGGAAGCAGGCAGGTGACACACGCTGGGCGCTGCGCAGCAACCCCTCGAGCGGCAACCTGCATCCCACCGAGAGCTACCTGCTGATCGGCGCGCTTCCCGGCCTGGCGCCCCCGCCCGGCCTGTACCACTACGCGCCGAGGGTGCACGCTCTGGAACGGCGCACGACCGGCTCCGCCGGCTGGTTCGCCCAGTTGATGCGCGAGTTTCCCCCGCAGGCCTTTCTGGTCGGCCTCTCATCGATCTTATGGCGCGAAGCCTGGAAGTACGGCGAGCGAGCGTTCCGCTATTGCCAACACGACGTGGGCCATGCCATCGCCACGCTTCGCATCGCCGCTGCGACCCTCGGATGGAGCGCTGTCGTGTTGCACGGCGTGGCCGATGAGACCATCGAAGCCTTGCTGGGGCTCGACCGTGCCGAGGATTTCGCAGGCGCCGAGCGCGAACAGCCGGAACTCGTCATGCTCGTCTGGCCGAACGACTCGGCCGGGCCATGGTGTGCAGGCGCGCAGCGCACGCTGCCGCTCGGCCTCGATCCGCTGCTGGCGCGCGAGCTCGCGAAGCAGCAAGGCTGGTGCGGGAAAGCGAACCGGCTCAGCCGCGACGACCCGGTCGCCTGGACCGCCATCGACGAGGTGGCACTGGCTTCGCGCAAAGCGATCGGAGCGCACGCGGGCCTGGCGCTGTTCGACGCGCCCGCTCCAGCGCATCGACATGCGGTGCTTACGGACGGACCGCCGGCCGGCCGGATCATCCGTCAGCGGCGAAGCCTGCTGGCCTGCGACGGCCGGACCTCGATCACGGCCGAGCGCTTCTACGGCATGCTCGCGCGCGTGATGCCGCGCGTGGATCTGGAAGCGAACCGTCGGCCGTCGCCCTGGGACGTCATGGCCTGGGAGCCGCGCATCCACCTCGCGATGTTCGTTCATCGGGTGGACGCACTCGACCCGGGGCTGTACGTGCTCGTCCGCGACCCTGGCAAGCTGGAGAAGCTGAAGGGTGCCATGCATCGACACTTCGACTGGTCCAGCCCACCCGGATGCCCGGCGGACCTTCCCCTTCGCAAGCTGGAAAGCGGCGATGCAAGACAGCTCGCGACGCAAGTGAGCTGCATGCAGGACATCGCTGGCGACGGGGTCTTTTCGCTCGGCATGATCGCCGAGTATCGGGACGCCCTTTTCACGCACGGGCCCTGGTTCTATTGCCCGCTCTTTTGGGAAGCCGGGATCATCGGGCAGGTGTTGTACCTCGAGTCCGAAGCCGCCGGCATCCGGGGCACGGGCATCGGCTGCTTCTTCGACGACCCGATGCACCGGGTGTTCGGCTTCAGCGACCTGGCCTTCCAGTCGCTCTATCACTTCACGGTCGGTGGCCCGGTGCAGGACAGCCGACTGACCACCCTGGCGCCCTACGGTGTGCATGCGGAACAGCCGGGGCGAGGCGACGAAGATCTCGGAAAACAGGATCAGTGAAGGCCTTGTTTGGCCTGCGCCTGGCTCGCCATCTTCGTGGCTGTTTCCATCTGCTGGGCTACCTGGGCCTGTGCTTCCGCGGCGATGCCCATGAGGGTCTGCGCGTGCTCGCGGCAAGTTCCGGCGACTGCACGAAGCGCGCGATGAGGGCCGCACTGGCCGGAGAGACCGCAAACTCGAGCCGGCGATCACCTCTGCGCCATTTATAGGAGCCCACACGGATTCCGTCGGTACGCTAGCGAACCGACAGAAGATGTCGCGCACTCTACAAGGGTGACATGGGCGCAGCCCGAATCCGAACAGATCACCATGGAATACGACCTCAGCTCCACCCGGCTTCCCTATCGCGGATGGGAAATACGCAGCCATCTCACATCCGTTTCAATCGACGGCACCGTGGCGGCGGGCGCGGTGCTATTTGTCGGTGACGATTGCAAGTGCCACATCATGTCGTGCAGGCAATTCGCCAACGGCTGCGATGCCATTCGTGCGATCGAACAAAGAGCCGCACGCTGGATCGATGTCCGAGAAGCCAGTTCGGAGGCCTCCCCCCTCGAACACGCGCCCTTCTTCGATGAACTGTTGCGCTCCGTTTCATTTTGGGTGCTCATCGACGCGCGCCTGGTGAACGCGAGCATCCGGCGAGAGACCTTGCACGATTGCTATCGCCCGACCGCCGACAACGACGATCCACTCGACACCTATCAACTTCATGCGTCTGAGATCGACGCGGCTGTTCACCGCCGCGTTGCGGAAGGCTCGGTCGAACCGGTCGTGTTGCGTCAATTCGATCTGCACGAGGCGGACGGCAAAGGCGTCGATCCGCCCGACAGAGCACGGTGGGTGCACCGGGAAGCGCTGGCATCGGCAGGCGCGGTGCAGTGCCTGCCGGCGGGTTGATCCGCTTTCCACGGGGAGCCGGCAGGCACGCATCTGCTGCCGATTCTCTGTAAGCTTGGAGCAGAACCGCGTCGGCCATTCTCGATGCCGAACCCACCGGAAGAACCCTGATGACCGCTTCGCCAGACCCAAGGAAAAACCGCCTGCTCGCGGCGCTGCCGGACGGCGAATGGCGGCGCTGGCGGCCTCAGCTTGAATGGGTCGAGATGCCGCTGGGCCAGGTGCTGTACGAATCGGGTGGCACGCTGAGCCACGTCTACTTTCCGATCACATCCATCGTCTCGCTGTTGTACGTGATGGAGAACGGCGCCTCGGCGGAGATCGCCGTCGTCGGCAACGAAGGCATCGTCGGCATCTCCCTGTTCATGGGGGGCCAATCCACGCCGAGCCGCGCGGTCGTGCAGAGTGCGGGCCAAGGCTACCGGCTGAAGGCTCAGGTCATGAAAGAAGAGTTCGATCAGGCCGGCCCGGTGCTGCATCTGCTGCTGCGCTACACCCAGGCGCTCATTACGCAGATGGCGCAAACCGCGGTTTGCAACCGGCACCATTCGCTGGACCAGCAGCTGTGCCGCTGGCTCCTGCTGAGTCTGGACCGCCTGCAGGGAAGCGAACTCGTGATGACGCAGGAGCTGATCGCCAACATGCTCGGCGTGCGCCGCGAGGGTGTGACAGAGGGCGCCCTGAAGCTGCAGCAAGCCGGCCTGATCCGATACGCGCGCGGGCGCATCTCGGTGCTGAACCGGCCTGGCCTGGAGGAGCGTACGTGCGAGTGCTATGGCGTAGTCAAGAAGGAGTACGACCGGCTGCTACCGGAGAAGCTGGCGAGCTGAGTCCTTGTTTGCTGCTCTGTGCGCCACCAGACAGTCACGTTGAGGCAGCTGCCTCAGACTGGTGGCACTGTCGGGCATGTGTCCGATGGCAATGCGATCCTGCGTCACCTGAAGTGGCCGCAGCAAGCTGGAGAACCCCGTGGCCACTGTCGAGAACCATCTCATCGAACTGCTTCCGCGTCACGATCGCCGAAGCTTGCTGGCCCTGTGCGAGCCCGTTCAATTGGTGATGGCCGAGGTCCTGTGCGAGCCCGGCGAGCCAACCCGGCATGTCTACTTCCCCATCGACGGCTTCATCTCGCTCGTGGCGCAGATCGACGGCGATGCGGGGTTGGAGGTCGGCCTGGTCGGCCGTGAGGGGATGATGGGTGCGCAGCTGGTACTGGGCGTACCCACGGTGCCGCTGCATGCGATGGTGCAGGGCCCGGGCGCGGCATGGCGCATCGCCACGGCCGACTTCAAGGGCGAGCTGGTGCGCAGCGCGGCGCTGCGGCGCAGCCTGAACCGCTACATCTACGTATTGATGTCGCAACTGGCCGGCTCGGCCGCATGCCTGCGCTTTCATCTGATCGGTCCCCGCTTGGCGCGCTGGCTGCTGATGAGCCAGGACCGTGCCCACTCCGACAGTTTCCATGTGACGCACGAGTTCCTGGCACTCATGCTCGGCGTGCGTCGGGTCGGGATCACGACGGCCGCCAGTGCCTTGCAGCGAAGCGGATTGATCGAATACCACCGCGGCGACCTGACGGTGCTCGACCGTGGCGGACTCGAGGCAATAGCGTGCGGGTGCTATGCCGCCGACCGGCACAGTTACGCGGAACTGTTGCGCTGATCCGAACAGAGGCGCTCCAATAGTTGCATGGGCGTCACTGCTCCTGGGCTGGGTCGGATTCCATTAGTTAGGGCGCGGCAAACAGCTGCGCCTGTTGGCGCCAGCCTGTTCGTTGCCGCACATGGGCACCAGACCTTATCGATCGGATCGTCAGCACCAACGCCTAAGCCACAGGGAGGTCGAACTCTCGCAGCATCACCGGTTCCCTGGCACCTTGAGCCAGCCGGCGGCGAACGGCCGCCTCGATGTCCTCTGCATGGCTTTGGTAGGTCTCCATCGGATCCTCGTCACGGCCATCGGGACGGTAGCGGTAGTGCAGCGTTTCCTTGCCGATGCTGGCACCGATCCACTGCGTGTCGACTTGAACCCAGAAGCGCACGGTGCGCGAAGCCTCGTGAAAAAAAGGCGCCTGTGACATGACTGAACTCCAGATGGGATGGATCGACCGCCCGCCCTCGGTTCACGCCTGGGAGCGGCCCTGTGGCGAGCCACGAAGGCGATGATAGGGACAGTCGTCAGCATCGAGGAACCGCCCACTGCGGGCGAGTGCAAAAGCGACCTCTACCAGCGCCGGCGGACTGTCAACCATAAGCATGGACCGATCCATGACATTCGTCCGTGCGCTAGCGCACAGTAGAAACCGTTCTCGCCAGGCGATTCAAAAGATGAGGAACGCCTCTCGACACACTGCGGCGCTTCGGAAGATGCCCCTTAGCGGGGCTGGCCAGGCATCCTGTGGCGATGGATCTCCTTGCCTGTGTGGCCTGGGTTGCCAGGTCGTGATGCGCTCATGCGGCTTCGCCTTCCAGATGCCCGCTGCGACTGGCTCGCACGAGTTGCCAATACAGCTGCGAGTAACGCGTTGCCATGGCGTGCGCCGTGAAACGCTGTTCGAACGTGGCGCGAATGCGCGCCCGTGGCAAATGGCGCACCGCATCGACCGCAGCGACCGCCTGCCGGATATCGTCGACGATCCAGCCGGTGATGCCAGGTTCCACGATTTCGGGCACCGAGCCGCAGCGCCAAGCGATAACAGGGGTGCCGCAGGCCATCGCCTCGATCATCACCAGCCCAAAAGGCTCAGGCCAGTCTATTGGGAACAGCAGCGCGCGGGCCTGGCCGAGAAAGTCACTCTTGAGCTCGTCTCCAATCTCCCCGATGTAAGTCACCAGGGGATGGTCCAGCAGCGGCCGAATTCGCTGCTCGAAATAGGCGCGGTCGACCTCGTCCACCTTGGCGGCGATTCGAATCGGAACGCCAGCGGCCTTGGCAATCTCGATCGCGCGGTCGGGCCGCTTTTCGGGCGAGATGCGCCCCAGGAACGCAAGATACCCACCCGAGCCTTGCGCGCTGTATTGATAGCCTCGCGGGCTCATACCGTGGTACACGGTCGCATACCAATTCGCGTTCGGCAAATGCGTGCGCTGATGGTCGGAGATGGACACGAGGCGGTAGTCGGGCCAGCGCTCATACACCTGCAGAAGGTCCGCAATGTCGAGTCGACCGTGCAGCGTCGTCAGCGTGCGCTCGGGCATGTGCTCGAACATCCCAAAGTGCAGCAAGTCGATATGGAAATGCAGCACATCAAACTCGTGGGCCCGTCGCCGCACCTCGTGCAGCAGCGTCAGGTGGCTCGCCAGGTCAGACTTCAGCGGCGCCGAATCGAGCCGCAGCGGCAGAGCCCGCGTGGCGACCAGTTTGGCCGAGGTCACCGTATCGCCGGATGCGAAGAGTGTGACCTCGTGCCCCTGCTCCACCAACGCCTCGGTGAGATGGGCCACGACCCGCTCCGTACCACCATACAGGCGTGGTGGTACCGCTTCGTAAAGCGGTGCGATCTGAGCAATCCTCATGTCACAAGCCTCTTCGAAGTACAGCATGGCCCCCGCTGCCACGGTGCGCCAAAGGAAACGTGCGCCAGGCTGCCGCGAACCTCCCACCCGTGATAGAAAGAAGAACGAAATCGGGGTCATGGGCCATGTATTGCTCGCACGGAGATTCAAAGACTACTTGTAGAACGCGCTGCACACGCCGTCTGTGCGTTGGCGCACAGACCGTCCGTACGGCTCGGCCGCCGTATGGGAATTTTCCCCACCCATCAATGCCAAGGAGCGAACGATGGAAATGGAAGTTCAACCGGTCCTGAAGCCGGATGAGAGTTGCGCAGAGGCTCAATCGATCAGCTTGTTCTTCAAGGCGTAGTACGTGAGCTCGCTGTTGGAGGAGAGATTCAGCTTCTCCATCAGCCGCGTGCGGTAGGTGCTGATCGTCTTGACGGAAAGGGACAGGGTCTTGGCGATGTCTCCCGTCGTCTCGCCCTTGGCGAGCCTGAGGAAGACCTGGAATTCGCGTTCCGACAGTTGCTCATGCGGTGCCGCGTCGTCCTTCTGGTCAAGCTGGCGCACCAACAATTCGGCTACACCTGGCGTGATGTAGTGGCGGCCTCGTGAGATGGCGCGGATCGCGTTCACGATCTCCATCGGCTCGCATTCCTTGTTGAGGTAGCCGCTCGCGCCCTGGCGGATCAGGTTCATCGCGAAGTGCTCTTCGGGGTAGCCGCTCAGGATGAGGACGCCGACGTCCGGCGCCTTGGCATGGATCATCGCCAGCGCGTCAATGCCGCTTTGCCCGGGCATCGCGAGATCCATCACGAGCACATCGAGTTCCGTGGTGCGCACAAGTTCGATCGCTTCACGACCACTGGCGGCTTCGCCCGTCACGCGCAGATCGACGTACTCCGAGAAGAACTGGCGCAAGCCGGAGCGCACGATGGCGTGGTCGTCCACGACGCCGATTTTGATCATTCTTGTTTCCTCTTTTCTGTCGCCAAGGCCAATATCGTCGAACTTTTCACTCGCGTCTGTGCGCAAGCGTACAAACGCCAATGCGGTCGGCGCGCGACCCGGTCGAGTGCCTGATGCAAACAGATGCGAGGGAATGCCTGCGACGAATGGATCGCGAAAAAAAACGTGCCAGGTGGCACGTCTCTGTCAAAGCGGAAGCGTTCAGTAGCGTGGACCGTTGTTTGGATAGTAGCCACGGTTGTTGTAGTAGTTGCGCTCGTCCGCATTTCTCCCGACTTCGTTGCCGATCAGGCCACCGACGGCGGCTCCTCCCAATGTAGAAGCTGCATTGCCGCCGATCGCATTGCCAAGCACCGCGCCGCCGACCGCTCCGCCGGCGATGCCGAGCTGCTGGTTGGGGCCGGTCCCGGCACATCCGGCCAAAGTCAAGAGGGAACTGATGGCCGCAGCCGTCATCCAGGATGTTTTCATGATGTCCACCTTTCAGTGAGTGATGCGAACAGCGCAGATTGGAGCGAGGTGCACACGCCCGGCCCCTGATTGAGCTCGAAAAGGCCGCATCAGTCACTGTGACCGGAAGCGCGCACTCCGTCTGTTCGGTATCGCGCATAGGTCGTTCGCGGCACGCCGTACATCGTGGTCTGTCGGATCGGGAAGGATTGCGTTCGCCTCCCTGCGAGTTCTTCACACTGTGCAGTTGTGGCCCGGCGAACTGACAGCCGTGCTAGGCGCATCTGGCAGAAAGGGACAAGAACGCCATCGACGCCCTTGCCAAGAATGCGGGCCAGCGGCTCAGCCCTTCGTCTTCTTCATGGATGCCTTCGCCCTGTCGTGATCGGCCTTGGCCTGGTTGACGCAGGCATCCTTGGCGTCGCCAGCCTGGTCATCGCACTTTTCCTTGGCCACTTCGTATCTCATGTTCGCTTTTTGTTCGGCAACCTTGCGCGCGTGGCCCGCGCTGGGCCTGTACTGCTGCTCCAGCTCCGCCTTGGCAACATTTTCCCTGCCCTTGGCTTCCTTCATGCAGACATCCTGGGCGTTGTCCTTCAGTGCGTCGCACTTCGCTTTCGCCAGCTTGTAGTCGGCTTCAATTTTTTCCTTGGCGACCTTGTATTCGCTCCTGGTCATTGCGAAGGCGCCGGTCATGGCGAAACAGGAAGCAGCCACCGTGAGCGTGAGGAGTGTTTTCATTGGAGTCGTCCTTGATGTCTGTTGGCGAGGCATTGTTCCGAGCGGCCCCGCACCGCTGATGCTGCCCTCGCGGCACCGCAGGCAGTCTGTCCAGTCGGCGCGATTCAGCCGGTAGGCAGGTGCAATCACAGCCTGTAGGGTGCGGGCTGAATCGCTAGTCCATCCGGTCTTACGGCGCACGGCAGAAAGCTCATCCTTCAGGACTGGTCAGGCTTCGGCAGCATGCAGATCCGCGCTTTGCCGTTCGCGGAAACGCGCGCGCAGGAGGGCGATCGACCACCATAGCAGCGCAGCGTTTGCGTACAGGCCGAGCAGAACAATGACTGCGCCGATGTCCGCGAGTCCTCTTTCGACATCCAGCAAGAGCAGAACCAGTGACCACGGGAGCGCGCACAAGATCGCCAGAGGCAGCAGTACGCTACCTTCAGTAGGGTTCAGCGCCGAGGCCGCGAGCGCGACCGCGAATGCGGAGTACGCGCCTGGAAGCCACCAGGAATGGCGATACCAGAGCGGCAGGCGAGGGGAGGGCATGGAAGAAATTGTGAGCTGCATTGCCCGCCGCAACCCGAGCAATTTCGCACGTACCACGAGACTTGTCGTCGTTGTCGCCAGGAGCCCACAACGGCCAGGATCGGCCGTCCTGTTTCCGTCCGGTTCCACCGGCCCGATGCCGTCGCAGTTGGTTGCTCCCGGCTTCAGCATCGTGAGGTCCGACCCATGACATTTGGCTCATTTGCCTGACCTGGGCACTGACGTGCTCGATGTCCGATCGAACTGAGTGTGAACTTTTGCCCTATTCATTGCAGAGAAATCGTTGCCGGCACTGAATCGGTCGGAAGTACAACTAAAGTGCCAATGCGCTTGGGCCGGCGCACCACCTACAGCAACACGGACCCGTTGGAGAAGAAGCAGATGAAGTTATTCAAGATGAGCGCCGCCTTGGCATTGATGGCAGCCGCAGGCCTCGCCAGTGCAACGGTGACCTTCAACCCGGAAACGGGTACCGGCTTCGCCGGCAAAGGCGATGTGCAACTGGCCTTCGGCTGGAACAACGCGCAATTGCAAGCCAGGGCAGCGGGCGTGACGTTCACGTATGTGGCATCCGAGGTCTATACCGCCGTCTGCACCTGGACCACCGGCGAAGGAACCCGCGGAGAGCAGACTCACAATGTCGGGCACACCACGACGGTGGGTGTGGCCGGCACGATTGCGTATGACGTCCGGGTTCGAAATCAGATCACGGGGTTCAACCTGACAGGCTTCTCGGGAACCCCGACGTCCACGGGCAGCGTTCCCGTCGTTGGTGGCGTGTGCCCGGGAAATCAGGGGACGGACGGCGTATGGACTTCAGTGTCCTTGACCTCCTCCAGCGTAGCGCTCAACGCCGTCTACAGTGGCCTGGCCGTCAAGATCTGGCCGCCAGCCATCTGATCGGGATGAGCCGGGGCGCGTCATGCCCCGGCCATCTTTCTTTCTCCATGGAACTGCCATGTCGATTTTCCTCCGCTGGACCGTCAGGCTCAGCGCCCTCGCGATCCTGCCTGTCTTGTTCGGCTGTGGCGGCGGGAGCAGCGAAGCGCCAGGCGTTGTTCTGGCGCCGCTGGGCCTGACAGCTTCGCCTGAAAGCGGGGCTTTCAAGCAAGCCGAGCATCAACCCGCTGCTGCACAGTCTCCCGTGCGCGCGAGTCCAGTCGCAATACCCGGCAGTATTCTTCGATCAGTGTCGGAGGAACCGGCAAGCGAAGCGTCTGCCGTGCATCTCCAGGTGTTGAGCCCGGACGGAGTTCAGGCCTCGTCCCTGGAACTCCCGCCGGTGCGGGGGGTCGGTTATGCAACCGTCACGGCCAAGATCTCCAGCGTGAGGGCTGGCGGGGAGACGCCCGTGGATGGCGCCCGACCTTCTTGCCCGAGCAACGCGCGGTGCGAATACCGGGTTGTCGGTCGCAACCGGCTCGATCTCGTGTACGCGGTGAAGTTGAATGACGACAGTGTGGCCCGCCTTTCGGCCGCGGGAAACGAAATCCTCGTCACGGCCAAGCAAACGAACATGCCGGTGCGTACGCCCGTCATGATCACGCTGGAGGTTGGGAAGCACGTGAGCACTGCACGCCTTGCCTATCTCGGCCCCGAGGCGACGCAAGAGACCATGGCCCAAGAGAATGCAAGTGTCATGGTCACGCCCATGCCTCAGGCCATCAAGCCGGCAGGAAGTCGCTACCCCTTCTCGGGGGCGAGTTGAGTGTCCGCCTTGCTGAAGCCCCGGCGCGCGACGTCTTGCTGTTGAGTGCTGCTGCAAGTCCGACCGCGCGTCGCGCATGGTCATCGTGACCGTCGCTCTTGGCAGGCCCATCGCCCCACCTCGCATCCAAGACCACGGGCGCAACGGGTCGACTGCCTCGCCTTGCGAGTTTCCGCATAGCAGCGTTGCCGTCGACTTCGAGGCCGGCGCGGCGTCGTTGCCTATGATGGCCACATCGTGCCGACCTTCCGGTCGCGTCCTCTGGAACATGCCATGCCACGGATCTCACTCCCTTCCCCAGACACCATGGACGCTGCCCAGCGGGCGGTGTACGAGAAGATCGTTTCCGGCCCGCGCGGAAAGATCCAGGGACCGTTGCGCGCGGTCCTGCACAACGCCGAACTCGCAGACCGGTGGCAGGCGCTCGGCGCGCTGCTGCGCTATGGCACCTCGTTGCCTCCGCGGCTGTCGGAGATCGCCATCCTGGTGACGGGGCGCGCCTGCCGCTCGCCCTTCGAGTGGTACGCGCATCGCCTCGAGGGCGAGAAGGCCGGCATCGAGCCGCTCATCATCGATGCCTTGCTGGCGCAGACCAAGCCGCCGGGGATGTCGGATGACGATGCGCGCGTGTGGCGCTACGCGGTGGAGCTGAACCGCGACAAGTCGGTGTCGGACGCGACGTATGCCGCGGTGCTGCAGCGCTTCGGCGAGCGCACGGTGGTCGAACTCACGGCGCTGATCGGCTACTACACCATGGTCGCCATGACGCTCAACTGCCACGAGATTCCGCTTCCCGAAGGTGTGCAGCCTGCCTTCCCGCTGCCGCAGCACGAAGCGCTCCGATGAACACCGCCGACGCGCCGGGCAGTTGGGACTGCCACGCCCACCTCTTCGGCCCCTACGAACGCTTCCCCCTGGCGGCGGAGCGCAGCTACACGCCGCCGGAGGCGATCGAGCCGCAGTACACCGCGTTGTTGCGACGCCTCGGCCTCAGCAACGGCGTGCTGGTCCATCCCAGCGCCTATGGCGATGACCATTCGCTGCTGCTGCATGCACTGGCGGTTCAGCCTGCGCTGCGTGGCGTGGTCGTGGTGCGGCCCGGCAGTTCTCTTGACTTGGCGAACCTGCGTGCGCAGGGCGTGCGTGGCGCCCGCTTCAGTCATCGCAGCGGCGCCGGCGGCAACTTCGCGGGCAGCGCGTCGCTGGCCGACCTGCACGCGCTCGCGCCCCGGCTCGCCGATGTGGGGCTGCATGCGGAGCTCTGGACCGACTGCCGCGCACTCGTCGAGATCGCAGCGCAGCTGCGGGCGCTGCCGGTCCCCCTCGTCATCGACCACATGGGCGGCTTCGATCCGAAGGCAGGCGTCGACGACGCCGGCTTCCGGGCCCTGCTCGGCCTTCTGGAGACCGGAAAAGTGTGGGTGAAGCTGTGCGCCTACCGCAACCTGTTGAACGAGAGCGACTGGGGGGTGGGGCGCGAGTTCCAGCAGAAGATGATCGCCGCCAATCCGGAGCGGCTGGTGTGGGGCAGTGACTGGCCCCACCTGCGCGTGACGCCGGCTCCGGATCCCGTCCAACTGCTGGACATGTTCATGGAATGGGCGGGTAGCGATGCCGTGGTGCGCCAGGTTCTGAGCACCAATGCCGGAAGCCTCTACCGCTGATCCTCTCACCCATCGACCGGCCGGGTCGCCTCGAAGGAGGGCCGCTCGCACAGCGCAGCGAACCACTCCGCCAGGCGCGGTGCCTGCGCCCGCCAGCCGAAGGCGTCGAAGCGATAGTCGAGGTAGCCGAGCGCGCAGCCCACCGTGACCTGGCCGATCGAGAAGGGCTCCGACGCGAGCGACGCCGCTTCCGCATCGAGCATGCTTAGCGAGGCGTGTGTCTTCAGCTCGAAGGCCTCCAGCAGCGGCTGCAGCGGCACCTGGCGCTCGCGCTCGTTGCGCCACAGGATCAGGGCATCGAGCAGGCCGTCGCCGAAGGCGTGCCAGCGCAGCGCCTGCCAGCGCCGCTCGCCTTCCGCGGGGAACAGCGTTCCGCCGGCCAGCGCATCGAGGTACTCGCAGATCACGACCGAATCGAAGAGCACGGAGCCGTCCTCGCGTACCAGCGTCGGGATCTTGGACAGCGGGTTGACCGCCATGACCTCGGGGTTCGGCCGGAGCATGGCAGCCACCGAGCGCACCAGCTTCAGCTGCGGCAAGAGGCCCAGCTCATGCGCGCACACCATCACCTTGCGCACGTAGGGTGACTTGGGCGACCAGTGCAGGGTCAGGGAGGCCGCCATCAGATCACCTCCGCCTTCCGCAGCGCATCGATGTCGGCGCCGCCGTAGCCCAGTTCGCAGAGGATCGCCTCGCTGTGCTGGCCGAGCACGGGCGGCGCGCTGCCGGCCGGCAGGGCCTCCCCGCTGAAACGCATCGGGCTGGCGACCTGCGGGACATCCACGCCGCTCGGATGCGGCGCGTGGCGCAGCAGCCCGCGCGCCTTGACCTGCGGATCCTTGAACACGTCGGCCACGGTGTTGATGGGCCCGCAAGGCACGCCGGCGCCGTCGAGCGCGGCGATCAGCTTCTCGCGCTCCCATTCGGCGAAGTGGTCGCGCAGCAGCGCCGACAGCTCGCCGATGTTGCGCACCCGCTGGGCATTGGTGGCGAAGCGCGGGTCGGCCGCCCACTCAGGCTGGTCGAACACCTGGCACAGCCTGGCGAACTGGCCGTCGTTGCCCACCACCAGGATCACATCGCCATCGGCACAGGCGTACACGTCCTGGGGCTGGATGTTGGGGTGGGCATTGCCGTTGCGGCGCGGCACCTTGCCCGAGACCAGGTAGTTCATGGCCTGGTTGGCGAGCGTCGCGACCTGCACGTCGAGCATGGCGATGTCGATGGTGTCGCCGACGCCGGTCCGGTCGCGCCGCGCCAGCGCCGCCAGCACGGACACCGCGGCGTACATGCCGGTCATGATGTCGACGATGGGCACGCCCACCTTCTGCGGTCCGCCGCCCGGCTTGCCGTCCTTCTCGCCCGTCACGCTCATCAGGCCGCCCATGGCCTGGATCAGGAAGTCGTAGGCGGGCTGGTCGCGGCGCGGGCCGGTCTGGCCGAAGCCGGTGACCGAGCAGTAGATCAGGCGCGGGTTGATCTCGCGCAGCGAGGCCTCGTCGAGGCCATAGCGCGTCAGCGTGCCGGCCTTGTAGTTCTCGAGCACGATGTCGGCGCGGGAGGCCAGCTCCTTCACGATCTTCTGGCCTTCCGGCTTCTCGAGGCTGACCGTGATCGAACGCTTGCCGCGGTTGACCGCGAGGTAGTAGCCGGCTTCCCGGGTGTCATGGCCCTCGGCGTCTTTCAGGAAGGGCGGGCCCCAGGTGCGGGTGTCGTCGCCGGTGCCGGGCCGTTCGACCTTGATGACTTCGGCGCCCAGGTCGGCCAGGATCTGGCCCGCCCAGGGGGCGGCGAGGATGCGGCTGAGGTCGAGAACCTTGACGTGGGACAGCGGGCCGGTGGCAGTGCTCATGGGGCGAATCTCCTTGATGCCTTGCATTCTCGAAGTCGCCGTGCCGCCCGACTAGCGCCCCGGCGTCAACCCTGTGATGCGCCCGCGCGCAACTCTACGGTGCGCTCGTGACAGAGGCCTCGGCGAGGCCACCGCGGGCTGCGTCATCAGGAAGGCCGAGCGGGTCTCGCCTCAGCGGCCGGTGAAGACCGGCGCCCGCTTCTCGGCAAAGGCGCGCTGCGCTTCCCTGGCATCGTCGGTCTTGCCGATCTGCGCCGTCATGTCCTGCTCGTAGCGGTAGCCGTCGCGCAGGCTCATGTCCTCGATCACGTTCAGGGTGTGCTTGCCCATCCGTGTCGACACCGGGCTCTTCGAGGCGATGGTGCGCGCGATCTCCAGCGCCTTGGGCATCAGCGCCTCGGGCGGCACGCAAGCCTCCACCACGCCGAGCCGGTACAGCTCGGCGCCGTCCACGCGCATGCCGGTGAGTGCCATGCGGCGCAGGCGCGAGTGGCTGAACAGGCGCATGGCATGGCGGCAGCCGCCCAGCAGGCCGACGTCCACTTCGGGCAGGCCCAGCGATGCCTTCTCGGAGGCGATCAGCACATCGCTCGAAGCCACCATGGCCAGGCCGGAACCCAGGGCCGCGCCGTTGATGGCGACCACCACCGGCTTCGCGCATTCGCGGATCGCATGGAAGCACTCGCGGGTGCGGCGCGAATGGGCCGGCAGGTCGCCCGGCCCCTTGATCACCGAGGCCCGGCCCTTGAGGTCGGCGCCGGCGCAGAACACATTGCCGGCGCCGGTCAGCACCACCGCGCGCACCTCGTCCATCTCGGAGATGCGATCGAGCGCGAGCGTGAGTTCGTCGTTGAGCGTGCGGGTCAATGCGTTGACCGGCGGCGCGTTCATCGTGAGGGTTGCGACGAAGTCCTCGATGCGCACTTCGAGTTGCGTCAGGTCGTTCATGAGGGTTCCTTTCCTTGTTCGGATCAATCGAGCTTGGCGCCGGAGACTTCGATCACTTTCTTCCACTTGGCCGCCTCGCTGCGGATCAGCGCGGCCATCTCGGCCGGCGTGCTGCCCTGGGGAACGACACCGCTGGCGGCGAGTTGCTCCTTGAGTTCCTTCGACTCCAGCACGGCGTTGATGTCCCGGTTCAAACGGTCGATGACCGCCTGCGGCGTCTTCGCCGGCACCGAGATGTAGTTGATCGGCGCCGCATCGAAGCCCTTCAGCTCGTCGGCGATGGGTGGTACGTCGGGAAGCAGTGGCGAGCGCCTGGGAGTGGCCACACCGAGCGCGCGCAAGGCGCCGCTGTCGATGTGCGGCTTGTAAACCGCGATGCTGTCGATCGCCATCTGCACTTGGCCCGACAGCAAGTCGGTCAGTGCCGGTCCGGTGCCGCGGTAGGGGATGTGGACGATGGACACGCCGGCCGCCTGCTTGAACGACTCACCGGCCAGGTGGCTGCTGGCGCCCTGGCCGGCGCTGGCGAAATTGACCTTGCCGGGATGGGACTTGGCGTAAGCGATGAACTCCTCGAGCGTGCGCACGGGCAGGTCCTTGTTCACCACCAGCACATTGGGGACGATGGCCACTTCCGACACCGGCACCAGGTCACGCACCGCGTCGTAGGGCAGCCTTGCCATCAGGTAGGGGTTGGTCATCTGCGGGCCTGGCGTGGTGTAGAGCAGCGTGTAGCCGTCCGCCGGCGCCTTGGCGACCAGGTCGGCGGCCAGCGTGCCGCCGCCGCCCGGCTTGTTGTCGACGACCACCGGCTGCCCGAGCCGCTTGCCGAGCGGGGCCGCCACGGCACGGGCCACGATATCGGCGCCGCCGCCCGGCGCGAAGGGCACCACCAGGCGCAGCGGCCGGTTGGGATAGTCCTGCGCCGCGGCGCCGATGGCCAATGCGGCCAGGAGGAGGCCAGCGCTCCGGCGAATACTTGTCTTCATGTCTTCCTCAGTTCTTGTAGCGCACGCCGCAGCCGGGGCCTTCCGGCAGCCGCAGCTGTCCGCCGTGCACCGGCAGCGGCGTAAAAGGATCGTCCTGCAGGTGCAGGTGCTCCGACAGCTCGCAGGCATGCGGCAAGCGCCGGATCACGCTGGCGGCTTGCAGGCTCATGGCCTGCAGCAGCGCGGGCCCGAAGGCCGCGCCCATGCGGCAGCCGACTTCGCCGGCCTCGCAGATGCGCACGGCCTGCAGGAAGCGGCGGATGCCGCCGAGGTTGGTGAGCTTCAGGTTGATCACGTCCACGGCACGCTCGGAAACCAGGCGGAACACGTCGCGCACGCTCTGGGCACTTTCGTCGGCCTCGATCGCCACGGGCAAGGTGCGCGTCAGCAAGGCCAGGCCCGCGACATCGGCAGCCGGCACCGGCTGCTCGATCAGCGCGATGCCATAGCGCTCCATGCGGCCGAAGGCGGCGATCATCTGCTTGGCGTTGTACGACTGGTTGGGGTCCAGCGTGAGTGCCACTCCCTCGCCGACGGCGGCGCGCACCGCCGCGACGCGCAGCACGTCGAGGTCGGTGTCCCCGGAGAGCTTCAGCTTCAATTGCCTGTAGCCTTCTTCGGCCAGCCGGGCGGCCATGGCGGCCATCTCGTCCGGCGTCTTGATCGGCAGGATGCGCGACAGCGACACTGCGTCGCGCAGCTTGCCGCCCAGGAGCACATGCACCGGCACGCCCAGGCGATGCGCCAGCAGTTCGTGCAGCGCCATGTCGATCGCGGCCTTCACGGTGGGCTGGCAGGCCAGCGTGGTGTCGATCTCTTCCATCGTGCCGGCGAGGTCGTCCACCGGCCGCCCGACCAGCCCCCGCGTCAGGAAGGCGAGGGCGGCCTCGGCGCCGGCGCCGTGGGTCGAGATGGCGGGGATGGCATGGCAATAGCCCAGGCCCACATGCCCATCCTGATCGGACAGGCGCAGCACCCAGCCCTCCAGCCGCGGCAGCTGGGCGCGCGCGAACTTCCATTGCGGGTCGGCCAGCGCCTGCGTGCAGGGTTGCAGCGTGGCTGTGGTGATCTTCATGGCAAGGCGTCCAGCGGGAAGTGCATCACTCCAGCGTGATCTTGGCCTTGCTGATGATGTCCTTCCACTTGGCCGATTCGGCCTGCATCAGCTGCCGGTACTCGGCACCGGTGGCGGTAACCGGCAATGCGCCCTGCTGCAGGAACTGCTGCTTCATCTCGGGCGCGTTGACGGCGGAGACGAACGCCTCGCGCACCCGCGTCGCGATGGCGGCCGGCACGCCCTTGGGCGCGACGATGCCGTAGGTGGTTTCCATCGTGACCTTGGGCAATCCCTTCTCGGCCGTGGTCGGCACGTCGGGTAGCTGCGGCGCGCGGCTGGCGGCAGCCACCGCCAGCGCCTTCAGGGAGCCGTTGTTGATGTGTGCCATCACCGGCAGCAGGTCCACCATGGCCACCTGCACCTCGCCACCCAGCAAGCCGGTGATGGCCGGTGCAGCGCCCTTGTACGGGACGTGCAGGATGTTGATCTTGGCCTGGTCCTTGAAGATCTCCATGCCGATGTGCGGCGTGGTGCCGGGCCCGGCGGAGCTGTAGCTCAGCTTGTCGGGCTCGGCCTTGGCCTTCTTCACCAGCGTCTCGAGCGAATCGATGCCCGACTTGCTGTTGACCACCAGCACGCTGGGGATCTTCGCCACCAGCGTCAGGTACTGGAGGTCGTCGAGCGCGTAGGGCGCCTTCATCAGGTTGGGCATGCCGGCGAGAGGGCCGGGCGCCACCAGGGCGAAGGTATAGCCGTCTGCGGGCGCCTTGACGGTCGCATCGACGCCGATGGTGCCGCCCGCACCGGCTCGGTTGTCGACCACCACTGGCTTGCCCAGGGTGGCGCCGACCTTCGTCGCCAGCAGGCGCGCGATGGCATCGGTCGGACCGCCCGCCGCATAGGGCACGATGAGCTTGATGGGCTTGGCCGGCCAGTCCTCGGCGTGCGCGGTGGTACCGGCGATGAAAAGGCCGCCCATGAAGGTCAGGGCGATGCTGGCGAAAAACGGGCGGCGGCTCAGTGCCATGGTGTTGTCTCCTGGGATGCGGTGGGTCCGGCGGTCGGGCCGAATGGGGCGATGGGGCAGTCTAGGAGCGACGACCCATGCCAGCCATGCACCATTCGCGCAAGGCTGCTATGCAGGCCGACCTGATCCGTCCTGCATAGCAGCCTTGTGCGTGCCCGCATGGGCGCACGCCGAACCGAGGGCTAGAGTCGCCGTGAACCCAGGAGACAAGACCATGCACAGCCCGACTCGCCGCCGCATCCTGCTGGCCGCCGCCCTTTCGGGCGCGCCGTTGGCCGCCTGGGCCGCGTTCCCCGCGCGCCCATTGCGGCTGGTCGTGCCCTTTCCGGCCGGCGGCGCCGCGGACATGATGGCGCGCGGCCTGGCGCAGCACCTGGGCGAGCAACTCGGGCAGCAGGTGGTGATCGACAACCGCGGCGGCGCCGGCGGCACGGTGGCCTGCGAGATCGTGGCACGCGCCCCGGCCGATGGCTACACGCTGCTGTTCGGCACCATGGGCACACAGGCCATCAATCCGGCGCTCTATTCGAAGCTGCGCTACGACCCGCTGAAGGACTTCGCGCCGATCGCGCTGACGCACATCACGCCGCGGGTGCTGGTGGTGGGCCCCTCGGTGAAGGCGCGCACGGTCGGCGAACTGGTGGCGCTGGCGCGGGCCAAGGCCGGCCAACTCACCTATGGCTCGGCCGGCAACGGCAGCTCCAGCCACCTGTCCGGCGCGCTGTTCGAAAGTCTCGCCCGCGTCGACCTGGTGCACGTGCCGTACAAGGGCAGTGCGCCGCTGCTCACCGACCTGCTGGCTGGCCGGGTCGACGCGACCTTCGACTCGTTCACGGTGTACGAGGAACACATCAGGTCGGGCCGGGTGCGCGCCTTGGCGGTGACCTCACGCACGCGGATGGCGGCGCTGCCGCAGGTGCCCACGCTGGCGGAAGCAGGCTTGCCCGGCTACGAAGTCTCCAACTGGCTGGGCGTGCTCGCGCCGGCCGGCACGCCGAAGGAGGTCGTGACCGCCTTGCATTCGGCGGTGATCCGCGCCATGTCGGACGCCGGCATGAAGCGGCAGCTCACCGCCCTCGGCATCGAGCCCGCGGCGTCCACACCGGACGAGTTCTCCGCCCTGATCCGCAGCGAGATCCCCAAGTGGGCCCAGCTCGTCAAGACCTCCGGCGCGACGGTGGAATGAGCCGCCGGCGCGAACTGCTGCAGCTCGGGCCGGCACGCATCGAGGTGATCGTCGAGGGCAGGGGCCCGGCCATCGTGCTGCTGCCGTCTTCGTTGCGGGACTCGGAGGATTTCGATCTGCTCGCCGAACTGCTGGCGGCCGAGGGCTTCGTCGTGCTGCGGCCGCAGCCGCGCGGCATGGGCCGCAGCAGTGCGCCACCCGCGGGCATGACGCTGGAGACGCTGGCAGCCGACGTTGCCGGCGTGATCGCGCAGCTCGATGCTGCCCCGGCGGTCGTGGTGGGCCATGCCTACGGCCATTGGGTGGCGCGGGTCACCGATCTGCGCCATTCCGCGTGCGTGCGTGGCGTGGTGGTGCTGGGGGCCGCCGCTCGCGACTTCCCTGCCGGCCTGGCGCAGGCGCTGGCGATCGCTTCCGATCCTGCGTGCGCGCAGCGGGAGCGGCTCGACGCCCTGCGGTTTTGCATGTTCGCGCCGGGCAATGACCCGCGGCCCTGGCTGCAGGGTTGGTATCCGCAATGGCGCGCAGCCTATCGCCAGGCCGCACGGCATCCACCGAAGGACGAATGGTTCGGCCGCAGCCATGCACCGGTGCTGGACCTGCAAGGAGCAGAAGATGCATGGCGGCCGCCGGGCACGCGCGCCGAGCTGGCGGACGCATTGGGCACCAAGGCCACGGTGCAGGTGATCGACGGTGCCGGCCATGCGCTGGTGCCGGAGCAGCCGCACGCGGTCGCAGCCGCCATCGCCGAATGGGTGCGACGGCTCGATAATCCGGCCTGATGCACAAGCCCAAGGCTACCGACTTCGCACTGGACATCGCTGCCGACCTCCACAAGTGGCGTTCGTTCGTCGCGATCGGGGAGCTGGGGAGCCTGACGCGAGCCGCGCTGTTCCTCGACAGCAACCAGTCGTTCCTGAGCCGCCAGGTCAACGCGCTGGAGCGCGAATGCGGCGCGCGGCTGTTCAACCGCACCGGCCGCGGCGTGGAGTTGTCGGAGACCGGACAGCGCCTGTTCCCGCAGGTGAAGGAACTGCTGGAGCGTGCGCAGGCGCTGGAGCACGGCATCCGCGCCGACCTGCGGGAACCGGTGGGCACCGTGACCCTGGGTGGCCTGCCCTCGATCGGCACCATCCTGATCGGCCGGTTGTTCGCCGAGCTGCGCGCCCGCCATGCCGGCGTCAGCCTCAAGGTGCTGGAAGGCTCCAGCGGCCAGGTCGAGGAATGGCTGACCGATGCCCGCGTCGACATCGCCATCCTGTACCGCTACGGCCCCACGCTGCCCGAGCAGGAGCAGGCCCTGGCCACGGTCGACAGCTATCTCATCGGCCCTGCCGGTGACCGCCTGACCGCGGCCGGCTCGGTGCCCTTCGCCAGCCTGAATGGGCTGCCCTTCATCCTCCCGGGCGCGCCCAACGGGCTGCGCACCGCGCTCGACGCGGGCGCGCGCCTGGCGCGCATCGCGCTGGCACCGGTGATCGAGGCCGACTCGCTGCCGCTGCAGAAGCAGCTGACCGCTCAGGAGCGGCTGTACACGGTGCTGCCGCTGCATGCCGTCTGGCAGGAAGTGCAAGAGGGCAAGCTGCAGGCGGCGCGCATCGTCGAGCCGCCGTTCCAGCGCACCGTGGCGATGGCCTTTGCCAAGGCCAAGGGGCCATCGCGAGCCGTCACCGCCGTTGCGGGCCACCTGGTGCGCATCGTCGGCGAGATGGCGCAGCAGGGCATGTGGCGTTCGTGAGCAGGCAGCTCAATTGCTGCGAGCCGAGTTCCTGAATCGGTGAGGGGAGGGCATCCACAGTTTGCGCGCGCCTGGCCGCTCATGCTGTGCGTGCTGGCCTGCGTAGGTCAGAATTCGGCCAAGCCGCTTTCTTCCCAATGATCCCGGCCGCGGATAATCGCGTGCCGATCTCCCTTGCCATTGAACCGGCGGTGCAAGGGTCAGTTGCCCTCGACAGGGTCCGAATGACGCCGCTCATGCGCGCGCTTCGGGCAGCCTTTGAAGAATCTGGAGGTCTGACATGACACCTGTGTCGCGCTACGTTGCTTCGTCCCGCTGGCTGCACTGGCTGACCGTGCTGCTGCTGCTCGTCAGCATTCCATTCGGCATCTGGATCGCCTTCTTCGAGCCGGCCGACGAGCACTTCAAGCTGCGCCTGTACAACGTGCACGAAAGCGTGGGCGTGCTGGTGTTCGTGCTGGTGCTGATTCGCATCGTCAATCGCCGCCTCAACCCTCCGCCACCGCTGCCGAGCGACATGCCGACATGGATGCGCCATGTCGCTCATGCAAACCATATCGGCCTGTATGCGCTGCTGGTCCTGATGCCGCTGATCGGCTTCCTTGCCACCAACGCCTGGGGCTTTCCCCTTTCGTTTTTCAATGTGTTGCCGATTCCGTCCCCGGTAGGCAAAAACGAGGCGCTCGCCAAGGTGCTGTCGTTCCTGCACCTGTGCGGGGCGATCGCGATCGGGCTGATGATCCTGGGACATCTGGCGGGCGTCGTGCACCATACCTTCATCCGACGCGACGGGCTGTTGCGCCGCATGCTGTGAAGCCTGCCGCCACGGCTTTGGTATGAGTGGTTGGGCTCGTGCCGCGCGATCAGCTCGCCGTCCTTGGTGGCGACCAGGTCGGGTTCGATGTAGTCGGCGCCCGGCTCGATGCCCAGCGCAAAGGCCTCCAGCGTGTGCTCGGGCAGGTAGGCGCTGACGCCGCCGCGGTGGCCGATCACCAGCGGCGCGTTGTCAGCGCGCCGACGCACGCTCTCGTCATGTGCGGCGGCCGGCGCGGCAGCAGCCAGCAGCAGGCCCAGCAGGGCGGAACAGAGGCTCTTCAGGCGGTCATGGACAGATTCTCCTCGTGATGTGTCGGAGGGACGGCGTGCGCCCTGTGTGACAGCCGAGTGAAGAGAGGTCTTGGCCACGTCAGCGTCGGGTTCCAGGCGTGTTGATCGCGCGGAACCCATCGGGTCGGGCATCTACAATAAGTCAAACGTTCTTTCTAGTCCCGAAACTGGGGGGCGCTCGCATTGGTAGGCCGTTCAAACGCTGAGAAAGCGATCGATATTTCGCCTGCTCGCGGCGCCAACGCGTCATTCGGGCCGTTCCGGCTGTTTCCTGCCGAGCGCAAGGTCGAGAGGGAGGGCGTTCCGCTTCCATTGAGCAGCCGGGCTCTCGATCTGCTGATCGTGCTCGTCGAGCATGCCGGTGAGACCGTCGGCCACGAAGAGTTGACCTTGCGTGTGTGGCGCGGACTGGTAGTGGACTCGGGAAGCCTCAGGATGCAGATCACCAGCTTGCGCAAAGCGCTGCGTGACGGCGAGGATGGCGTTCGATACATCGAAACTGTCCGGGGCCGAGGCTACTGCTTCGTGGCGCCGGTCAGCCCCCTGAATAGCGCGCCGCCGGTGGATTCGAGGGCGGCCTCCTCGAAGAGCGCCACCCTGTCAAAGCTGGCCCTGCCACCGGCTCCCGGGCGGATGATCGGGCGCGAAGGCGCAGCTTGCGCGATCGCCGCAGACCTGATGTCACATCGTTTCCTGACGATCGTCGGACCTGGAGGCATGGGCAAGACGACATTGGCCGTTGCCGTTGCCCACGCCATGCTGCGGGAATTTCCCGAAGCGGTGTGCTTCGTGAACCTGGGCGCACTCTCGGACCCGGCGCACGTTGCTTCCACCGTCGCGTCGACGCTCGGGGTGACGATCCAGGCCGAAGATGCGCTGCCGGGCTTGAAGCAATCGCTCCGGGGGGCGAGGATGCTCCTTGTCCTCGACAACTGCGAGCATGTCATCTCGGCTTCGGCTGCCCTCGCCGAGCAGATCTTCCGCGAAGCACCCCAGGTGCACATCCTGGCGACCAGCCGCGAGGCTTTGCGGGTCGATGGCGAGTTCACCTACCTGCTGCCCCCGCTGGAGTGTCCGCCACCAGGTCCCGGCCCGCGTGCCGACGAAGCACAGGCGTTCCCGGCGGTCCAGCTCTTCATGGCGTGCGCGGCTGCCAGCGGAAGCGGATTCGAGTTAAGCGATGAGAATGCGGTCGTCGTGGCCGGCATTTGCAGCAGGCTGGATGGCATCGCGCTCGCCATCGAGTTCGCAGCAGGCCGGGTCGGTGCCTATGGCATCGAAGGCGTCGCCAGTCTGTTGGACAGCCGCTTCGGTCTGGATTGGGGCGGCAGACGCACTGCCCTGCCGCGGCAGCAGACACTCCAGGCAACGCTCGATTGGAGTCACGAGCTCCTTTCCGGGAGCGAGCAGGCCGTGCTGCGAAGGCTGGCCGTGTTTGTCGGCACTTTTACCCTCGAGGCCGCTCAGGCAATCGCGCACCGCAAGGGAATCGACGAAGACGAGGTTGTCATCCATGTCGGAGACCTGATCGCGAAGTCTCTCGTGTCGACGGCGACCGCGGAAGATGGAGCCGTGCGCTATCGGCTGCTCGAGACGACGCGGGCCTACGCATCGGAGAAGCTGGAAGCAAGCGGCGAGATGCGTGCCGTCGCGGAGAGCCACGCCAGGTATTTCTCGCGACTTCTGGGTTCTGCTTCCGGCGGGCGCATCGAGCTGTACCGGGGCTCTCGGGCGCTCGTCCTCAATGAAGACTTGGGGAACGTGCGGGCGGCGCTCGACTGGTGCTTCGGCGATGTCGGATTGCGGCCTCGCGATGCGGCCCTCGGAATCGATCTGGCGGTCGCTGCAGCCCCCGCGCTTCTGCAGCGCCTCTTGCTGACCGAGTGCCACAAATGGAGCGCGAAGGCCCTTTCACTGCTGGGCGATGCCGATCGCGGCAGCAGGCAAGAGATGCTTCTGCAGGAAACGCTCGCCGCAGCGGCGATGTGGACTGAAGGAGGCGGCACGGACATACGTGCTGCCATCACGCGCGCTTTGGCTATTGCGCATCAGCTCGGGGAGACCTCGAATCGCCTGCGACTGCTGGTGGGGCTGCACATCTTTTTCGTCCGCGCGGGAGACTTTCGAGCTTCCCTCGCCGTGGCCGAAGAATTGGAAACCGCGGCCCGGACCTCGAACGACTTGTCGTACAGGGTCGTGGCTGACTGGATGCTGGGAGGATCGCATCACTTTCTCGGCGACCAACAGGCCGCGGAGCGCGACTTCCAGGAAGGATTCGGGCGCGCGGGGCCCCGCAACCTGCATTTGTTCGGGCTCGATTACCACGTGCGGGCGCTGGTGACGTACGCCCGTGTCCTTTGGCTCGCGGGCCGCCCCGATCGCGCGAAAGTGATCGCGCAAGATGCGATCGGCGAGGCGGCCGCTTCCGGAAGGTCGGTCGATGTCTGCTTCGCCCTTCTTTACAGCGCTCCGGTGTTCCTCTGGTGCGGTGATTGGAGCGCCGCGGAGACCTCGCTCGCGAAGTTGAAACAACACTCGAACTGGCAGGCCTTGCTGTCGTTTCACACAACCGGCCTTGCCTTGGAAGGCGAACTCCTTGTCCATCGTGGAGAGACCGAGAGGGGTACGGCGATCTTGCGCGAGGCCTTGAGGGCCATGAAGGCCGAGCGACATGCGGTGCTCGTCAATCGGGCAGCTTGCGCGCTCGCGGAAGGACTCATCAGAAGCGGAGAGCTCGACGAGGCGCTCGCCGTCATCGCCGACGCGTTGGCGCCGATGCAGCGGGGCGAAGAGGCGCTGGAGTTGCCCGAGTTGCTCCGGCTTCGGGCCACCGTCCTCCTCCTCATGCCCGGTCAGGGCGAGTCGCAAGCCGAGGACTGCTTCATGCGTTCGCTGGAGTGCGCCCGTCGCCAGCATGCATCGGCCTGGCAGCTGCGAACGGCCACATCGCTCGCGCGGCTGCGAATCACCCAAGGTCGCCGCGAGGAGGCGCATGAGCTTCTTTCCGGCGTCTATCGCTCTTTCAATGAGGGCTTCGGGACGCCCGATCTCGAAATGGCCGAGCGGCTGATGATCGAGTTGAACCACCCCATGGGCTCGGCCCCCTAGCCTTGCGAAATAGGTTGGACGGGCGATCCCAGCTTCGCGAAGAGGCTCCTCGCCGCGACCAGGTCCTCTGTTCCATGTCCTTCGGTGAATCGGCCGTAGACCGGCGCCAGCAGGCGCAGGGCCGAATCGATCCGGCCCTGATTCGACCAGTGGCGTGCGAGGCTGCTGGCCGCGCGCAGTTCCCATGACAACGCCGACTGGCGCTGCGACCATTGAATCGCTTCTACGAAGCATTGCTCGGCAAGTTGCGCATCGGCTCCGGGGGTGCTGGCCAGGATCTCTCCTTTCACGCGCAGCATTTCCGGCATGTGGAGATAGCCGCCCTGCCGTTCGGCCAGCAGGAGCGCTTCGTCGATGGTTCCCAAGGCATGCGCATGTTGTTGCAGGTGGCTCAGCCCCTCCGCCAACGCATGCATGAATGCGCCGGTCCGCATTTCATAGCCGTTGGCGCGCACGGCGCGCAGGCTCTCCTGCAGAAGATTCACGCCGAGCTCGGGCCTTCCGCGCTTGACATGCACCTCGCCTTTCAATCCCAATGCAACCGCTGCATAGGGCGACAGTGAATGCTTCGTCGCGAGGGCAACCAGCCGATCGAGGATTTCTTCCTCCTTTGACCAGTCTCCCCGCCACAGGAATACGGAGCCCGCCCAGATCAGTGCGATGGACATGGAGACCGGGTGCTTCAACATTTCGGCCTGCTCGATGGCGTACTGGGCCACGACTGCCGCATGGTCGCACTCGCCGCGAAGCCAGTGGTAGCGCGCCTTGCCGCACAAGGAAAAGATGCGGTGATTGAAGCCAGGACGTATCGCGCGGGTACGGAGCGCCCCGGCGGCAGCCTGGAGTGCAGCCACGCAATGCTGCTCGGCCTCGACGATGTCTCCGCTCAGGTCCAGGGCCACCGCCAGCATGGAATCGGCTGTTGCCTGCGCCGCCGGATCATCCATTTCCTGGGCGACCGATTTGGCGAGTCGCGCAAGCGCCAGGGCCCCTCGGAAGTCCCCCGTCCTGGCCAGCAAGGTCCCAAGCCCGCCGAGCAGCCTGAATCGGAATGGGAGATCGTGGAGCGCTTCCGCAAGCTCCAGGCTGCGCGAGAAGGCGCGGGTGGCCTCCTCGCCGTCGCCGCCGGTGAACATGAGCGATTGGCCGAGCGACGCCTGAAGTTCCATCTCCCGCCGGGTACCGCGCATCTCGTCGCCCAGCCCCGCGATGGCTTTCTCCATCCAGTCGCGGCATTCGCTCAGCAACGACATCTCCAGCAGCAGCGGCGCTGCGCTCGCGGCCAGCGCCGTGCCGATCTGCACGTCGCCGCCGTCGGACAGGCTCCAGTCGAGCGCGGCCCGGACGTTTCCGAGTATCTCCGCCTGCTGGACCAGCCTGTCCCTGTCGGTGCCGACAGCGGGCAGGGGCGCGCCTTCGAGGAGCTGGCAGTAGTGGGATGCGTGGCGCGAGGCGACGACGAAGCTTTCGCCGGAGTCGACCAGCTTTCTCAGCACATAGACCCGTGTGCTGTCCAGCATCCGATAGCGCATGGCCTTGCCGCCGGCATCGCCCACGAGCAAGGACTTGGCGACCAGGTTGGCCACAGCTTCGACGACCTCCGCGTCGCCGGTTTTGCCAGAACCTGCCACGGCCCGGGCACCCTCCAGCGAGAAGGCCCCGACGAACACCGAAAGGCGTCGCAGGATGATCCGCTCCGCGTCCGGCAACAGGTTGTAGCTCCATTCCAGCGCAGCGCTCATCGTCTGGTGCCGCGGCACCGCGGTGCGGCGGCCGTGCCACAGCATGGTGATGCTCTTGTTGAGCAGGGCCGCGATGCCTTGCACACCGTAGGCATCGAGCCGTCCGGCCGCTATTTCGATGGCGAGCGCGATGCCGTCGAGCTCGCGGCAGATCCTGGCGACAGCCGGCGCGTCGGCGTCGGTAAGCTCGAACCGGTTGGCACCGGCGGCGCCGCGGTCGACGAACAGTTTCACTGCGGCGTAAGCCAGGGCCTCTTCGGCCTTCAGCGTGTCGCTGTCCGGCGGACAAGCGAGGGGTTGCAGCTGATGAACCTGCTCGCCCTGCACGCGCAATGCCTCGCGGCTGGTGGCGAGGATGTGGACTTGAGGCGCCTCCATGAAGATTCGCTCGGCAAGTTCAGCCGCCGGGCCGATGACGTGCTCGCAGCTGTCCAGCACGAGCAGCATGCGCTTGTCGCGCAGGTAGGTGACGATGCCCGAAGCCGCGTCGGAGTGAGCCAGTCCCAGCGTCGCTGCGATCGTGCCGGCCACGTAAGCGCCGTCGGTCACTGCTGCCATGTCGACGAAGCGGACCGCGCCATCGAAGCCGGGAAGCATGGCGTGCGCAACTGCAGCGGCAATCGTGGTCTTGCCCATGCCGCCGGGCCCGACGATGGTCACGAATCGTTTCTGCTCCACTTCGGCCTGAATCAGAGCCGCCGTCGTCTCGCGGCCCACCATGCGTACCGGCAACGGGGGGAGGCCGTTGGCGGCATCGGAAGGAACGGCCGCCGCATTCGGAGCGACGACGGGTTGCAAGCGCGTAACATGTGCCACAAAACAATACCCTTGGCTGGTCACGTTCGTCACGTACCTTGCGTCCGACAGCCCGTCGCCCAGCGCTTTGCGTATCGCGACCATGTGGACCCGGAGACTGCCTTCATCGACGATGACGTCGGGCCAGGCTCGCGCCATGAGCTCCTTTTTGCTGACGATCCGTCCCGCCGAATCGACCAGGGCGATCAACAGGCTGAGCGCACGGCTGCCGAGATGGACGGGAACGCCATCCTTGGCGAGGAGCCCGGGCGATGCGGAAAGCTGGAAAGGGCCGAACGAGGCAACCCAAGTGGCCTGGCTGTCGCGCTCGGCGCCGTCGCTCGTCGGTCTTGTCATCTTCGGGGTCTCTCGAACGGGATCGAGCCCCATTGTCGGATACCCGCCTGGCGCCGTAAATTCAGCGCGCCGCGAATGACTTCAGCGCGACCTTCAGTCCTCTGGCATCGCAGGCGGAGCTCGATCGGCGAGCGCGGCGCGCAGACTTCGAAGGTCGAGGGAGTCGACAGGGCGATTGTTGAGGATGAGCAAGCGCACGATCTTGTCCGCCCTGACCGTGAAATGGAACGCAAGGACCAACGGGCCCGGCAGGCCGGTCTTGTCATAGTCGCCATCCAGGCGGGCCGTGACGATCGCATCCCCGAAGTGCTCGACCACCTTGACGACGCTCATCTTCACCTTGTCCGCGATGATCTCCTGCTCGGCCCACGACCTGATCGCGCCCAGGCCCCAGTAGTCTCGCAATTGGTCATTGACCAAGGCGCCTTCGGCAAAGCAGCCGATCAGCGCATCGGCGTCGCCGGCATTGGTGGCAGCGATATAAGCCGCAACGGGCACTGACATGCCGGCAGGCGCATCGACGGGCCCCGGCTCGCGTGAAAGTGTCATGGTGATCCTCCAGGACGTCGGTCCATCATCGGTGAACACGACATCCCCGCGCCTCGAGCGTTTGTCAAGCTTTGTTAATACGCGCCCGCCTGGTGTGCAGGGGCGCGAGAGGCCGTTCGCACAAACTCCGCCGCCTCTTGCCGGTCGTAGAAGCAGCCGTCCAGCAGGAACCCGGACTGCAGGGAATCACTCACCGCCGTGACCTTGCCCGCCGGGGACCGCGTGACGACCAATTCGTCGGGCAGTCCATCGATCATGTGGATGGGTGCCGGCCGGCCATCGGCGAAGCAGGATGGATAAACATGGCCGGTTTCCAGGTTGCGGAAGGCGGGCCGGAATCCGAGTGAGCGATTGCCCGCACTGACTCCACCGCTTCCTTCGTAGGCGATGTTTTCCTGCCGGAGGGTCTGATGCAAGAGGTGACCCATGTCGAGCTCCTTTCAGGCAGCGATGCCGAGGTCGGCGAGGCACTGGAGGTCGGCCGCGCGAATCTTGGCGGTCATGAAGTCGATGAAGACTCGCATGCGTGACGGCAGGTGCTGCCGGCTCAGGTAGCAGATGTAATGGGCCCTGTCATCGGGGGCGTACTGCACCAGGCACGGAACCAGCGCTCCGGTCTTGAGCGCGTCGCAGATCAGGTAGCCCGACATCTGGGCGATCCCCTGCCCGGCGAGGACGGCCTGGAGGACCAGATCAGCGTCGTTGAAGGCGAGTTTCGCGTGCGGCAGGAACTTGCGCAGTTGACCGTCGACCTTGAACTCCCACTCGAAGACCCGGCCGGAGGGCAGGCGGAAGTTGATGCAGCGATGCTGCGCCAGGTCGTCCACGGTGGAGGGCAATCCGTGATTGCGCACGTACTCGCGGGAAGCGCAGACCAGCATCTGCATGGGAACGATCTGCTTCGCGATGATCTCCGCATCCTCCAGGCGGCCGTTGCGGAACGCAATGTCCACTCGGTCGGATATGAAGTCCATCGGCTTGTCGCTCAGCACCAGGTCGAGCGACACGCCCGGGTAGGCGACCTGAAACTCGCTCAGCAAGGGGGCGATGACCTTGCGGCCGAAGCCGACCGCTGCATTGATGCGCAGCTGACCGCGGGGGGCACCCTCTCGAAGATCCCGCATTTCCTCGACCGCCTCCACGATCCGGTCGACGCCGGTGTGGCACCTGTCATAGAACAGGTCGCCCTCGTGCGTGAGGGTCGTGCTGCGCGTGGTTCGACGGAAAAGGCGGACGTTCAGCTGGTCTTCGAGTTTCTGAACGCTGCGACTGACGGCGGAGCGGCCCACTCCCAGCCGGTCGGCGGCGCGTGCAAAACTCCCTTCCGTCGCAACGGCAATGAAGGCGACCACGCCCGCATAGGTGGTCGCAAAACTCGAGGCCAAAGGGTCGGGGTGCGGCTTGGCAGGCGCGTTCGAGGAGAGGGGCAGGGCAGTGATGGTCATGGGGCGATCCGCTGTTCGAGTCCTGCCAACTCTGCTCGCGGACCCCCCACGAGATCCAGTTAATGCATGTCAATCCTCGTTATGGCACGCGATGCGGAGGAAATGCGCTGAGCGTCCGCCGCCGGCATTGATGCATCGCGATCAACACCATGGCGCCTCCCTCGGGCCTAGTGCAGCGAAGGCACGGTCCCTAGGATTCATGCAAGGTTTTTCCCTCAACCACCGCCCTCTGGGCCTCTCAAGGAAAGTGATCATGAAGATCGTTGTCATCGGCGGCTCCGGCCTGATCGGAAGCAAGCTCGTCTCCCTCCTGCGCGCCCGCCATCACGAGGCCATCGCGGCGTCGCCGGCATCGGGCGTGAACACGATCACGGGCGAAGGGCTGGTCGAGGTCCTGCGCGGAGCCCAGGTCGTGGTGGACGTCGCGAACTCCCCCTCCTTCGAGGACCGGGCCGTGCTCGAGTTTTTCCAGACCTCCGGACGCAACCTGCTGGCGGCAGAAACCGCCGCCGGCGTGAAGCATCACGTGGCCTTGTCCGTGGTGGGTACCGAGCGCCTTGTGGAGAGCGGCTACATGCGCGGAAAGATCGCGCAGGAAAAGCTCATTCGCGAATCAGGCATTCCCTACACCATCGTCCACGCGACGCAGTTTTTCGAGTTCCTGGGGAGCATTGCGCAGGCGGCGACGGAAGGCCAGCAGGTGCGCCTGTCCACCGCCTTCGTGCAGCCCATCGCCTCCGACGATGTGGCCGCTGCAATGGCCGACGCCACCTTGGGCCAGCCTGCCAACGGCTTTATCGAAATCGCCGGCCCGGAACGCGTTCGGCTGGCGGATCTCGTCGAGCGGTTCCTCACACGGACTCAGGACTCTCGCATCGTGGTGCGCGATCCGCAGGCGCGTTACTTCGGCGCACTGCTGGACGATGACACCCTGGTGCCGGGAGCCAACCCGCGCATCGGCGCACTGGGCTTCGACGCCTGGTTCGCCCTTCCCAAGTCGCCGCGCTGAACGCGGCCTGTTTACCAATCGCAAAGGAGCAAAGACATGACCCAACGCCTCGACTACATGCAGCAGTCCTCGGAACTTTTCAAGAAGCTGATCGACTTCAACTACCTGGTGGAGCGCAGCTCGATCGAAGCATCGATCCGCGATCTGGTCGCCGTTCGCGCATCACAGTTGAACGTCTGCGGATTCTGCGTCGACATGCATGTGAAGCAAGCCAAGATCCATGGCGAGCGTGAGCTGCGCATCCACCATCTGGCGGTGTGGCGCGAATCGCCCCTGTTCAACCCGCGCGAACGCGCGGCGCTGGCCTGGACCGAGGCGTTGACGAAGCTTTCCGAGCAGGGCGTGCCGGACGAGATCTACGAACGCGTTCGCACACAGCTGTCCGAGAAGGAAATCTCCGACCTCAGCTTCGTCGTCGCGGCAACCAACGCATGGAACCGGCTCAACGTCGGGTTCAGGATGGTGCCCGGCGCGCACGACAAAGCCTGGGGCCTGGACAAGGCCAAGCTGGACTGAAGCGCGGTGAAGAAGTTGATGGCCCCGCCCGCCAGCCTGCTGGACAGGTACCGCGGGTCGACCTTCGAGCCGGTCTATGCGACCAAGGTCACCGTCACCGGCGGAGAGGCGCGGCATGGCCGTGCCTCGGGCAAGGTCCGGTCGGACGATGGCGAGCTCGAGCTCGACTTGCGCCTGCCCGTGGTGATGGGCGGGGAGGGGGGCGGCACGAATCCGGAGCAGTTATTCGCCGCCGGCTACGGCGCCTGCTTTCATGGCGCGCTGAGCCTGCTTGCCACCAAGCACAGGATCGCAATCCCGGACCTTTCGGTGGAGGTGGAGGTCGCGTTCGGCCGGGACCCGATCGACGGCCAGCACACGCTGACCGCGCACGTCATGGTGCGGCTACCGGGTCTCGAGCTGAAGGTCGCGCAGGAACTGGTCCGCGCGACGGAGCGCATCTGCCCCTACGCCAAGCTGGTTCGCCAGGGCATCGTGAGTTCCGTCCGGGTGCTCGTCTAGTGCCTTTCAAGAAGGCTCATTGGTCATTCAATCATTGCTCAGAGGAGTATTTATGCGTCACTTTGCTATTGCCGTTGCCTGCTGCCTGGGTGCTGCCGTCAATGCGTCTGCGGCAGACATCAAGTCGATATCGCGCCTTTCCGCCGGGCCGAACAATGTGCTGTTCGTCGCGGACTGGAAGACAGCGCGCGTGCACGCGATCGCCCTTCCGGAAGCGGCGCAGAAGCCGGCAGGCGCGTCCTTCAACATCCTCGATCTCGAAGCGCTTCTCTCGAAGCAGGTGGGTCGCGCCAAGATCAGCGTGGAAGACATGGTCGCCCGTCCGGGAACCGCCGAGGTCTATGTTGCCGTCAGCTACGGTGCCGCGAAGGAGCCGGCGCTGTTCGTGATCACCAGCGATCAGAAGGCTCGCCGCGTCGACCTGAAGGCGGCGAAGTCGACTTCGATCGCCCTTCGCGACGCGCCTGACACGGACTATAAGTTCTGGAGAGACGCGCCCGAGCGAAGCTACACGGTCACCGACATGAAGTGGCGCGAGGGCGAACTCTTCATCGCCGGCTTGTCCAACCAGGACTTTACGTCGACGCTGCGCCGGGTCAAATACCCGTTCGACTCGCAACAGTCGACCACGTCGGTGGAGATCTACCACACCGGTCACAACCTGGTCGAAACACGCGCCCCGATTCGGGCGATGAGTTTTGCGAGCTGGGGCGGCAAGCCTTACCTCGTGGCGGCCTATACCTGCACGCCGATCGTCACCATCCCGCTCGAAGATCTGAAGGATGGCGCGCACATTCGTGGCAAGACGATTGCCGAGCTCGGCTATGGAAACACCCCGGCCGGGATGGTCGCCTACACGAAGACCGACCAGGGCAAGACCGAGGACCTCCTGATGCTGGTCAACTTCGAACGAGGGGCGAGCGTCATTCCGGTGTCCCAAGTGCAGGACGCAAGCGCCCGGCCAGGCATCGAGACCGTGGTCCCGTTCGGGCAGCTCACAGGCCTCGATACGACGCCGGCACCGCTGGCCGGTGCGATGCGCATCGACAACCTCGACGAGAAGTCGTTCATCGTCGTTCGCCGGCAGCTCGAGAAGGACGCGTTGCAGCTGGTGACCATCGGGAAGGACCTGAGCTTCAGGCTGAGCGACTTCGTTTCCGAGTACGCCTTCCAGGAGTACAGCTTCAAGGGCGATGACTTTCAGCTGAAGTACATCAAGCCCAGACAGGACATCCTCCTGCAGGAGGAGGGCTTCGCGGATCAGATCAAACCGTCGAACTAGCCATGAAGCTGCATCGATGGGCCGGCGTGACCGGTCTCGCGATTGCGCTCGCTTGTGGTCCTTCGCAGGCCCGGCAGCCAACGGCACGCGTCGTCGAGGTTCAACCGTCGGGGCCGGAGGTCCCGGCCAACCTTCTTCGCATCTCGATGCGCTTTGCAGCGTCGGTCGAAGGCGCATTGCTTCCCAGGCTCTCCTTGATGCGTGCCGACGGAAGGCCGATCGAGGAGCCCTTTCTCGAGCAGGAGCTCTGGTCTCCAGGCGGCAAGGTGCTGACGATCATGATGCATCCTGGACGCGTCAAGAGCGGACTGAACGCACGCGCGGCGATGGGTCCGATCTTCTCGACGGGAGACGAGGTGGCGCTTGCGCTCGATGGACGTCCCATCAAGCGATGGAGGGTCGGGCCCGCGGATGAGACCGGCCCGGTGGCGTCGGCGTGGAAGGTGTCCGACGTGCGCGTCGAGTCGAAAGAACCCCTCGTGGTGAGGCTCGACGCGCCGATCGACGGACGGGACGCCGACTACCTGGCGGTCGCCGACGCCCACAAGCGCCGAGTGCCCGGGCGTGCCCGGCTCACGGACGGCGAAAACACCTGGACGTTCACGCCGAACGCGCGTTGGCGAGCAGGCACGTACCAGCTCGTAGCCCGCGGCACTTTGGAGGACTCGGCCGGGAATCGTCTCGGCGGCCAGTTCGAGACTTCCATGGATTCGCCGCCTGGACAGCCGGTCGACGCCATGCTTGCCTTCACGGTGGGCCGGTCACGGCGCCCAAGCCACGGAGTTGACCAATGAACTTGCCGTGGGCTCTGTCACAACTGCAGCGGTGCATCGGCGCGGCGCTGTGCGCAGCGTCGCTGGCCGGCTGCGCGGTCGGCCCCGACTTCGCGAAGCCGGTGACCGCGCTTCATGACATGGCTCTGACGCCCCGGCAAGAGGGCGCAAGCGTTCCCACGACTTCCGACGCCGGAGTTCCCTCTCAATGGTGGATGCTGTTCAACGATGCCGTGCTGGCGGACCTCGAATTGCGTGCCCAAGGCCACAACCTCGATCTGCAAATGGCGTCCGAACGCATTGAACAAGGCCGTGCGCAACTGGGAATCACCTCCGCAGATCTACTGCCCAGCGTGGGAGCCGGGGCGAGCTACGTCCGTGAGGCGCTCAGCGAACACGGCAAATTCGCCGCACTGGGAGCGCCTACGCGCCCCAGCGATTTCTGGCAGCTTGGATTCGATGCCAGCTGGGAGATCGACCTGTGGGGCCGTGCGCGACGCGCCCGCGAGGGAGCCACGGCTTCGCTGGAAGCCACGCTGTACGACCGTGAAGCGACGCGGGTGGCGCTGTCCGCCGAAGTGGCACGCACGTACCTGGAGTTGCGGGGCACGCAGGCGCAACTGGACATTGCGCAGCAGAACCTTGCGGTCGCGGAACGCCTCGTTGGCCTGGCGGAAAGCCGCGGGCGCAACGGCATCGCGACCCGGTTCGAGATCTCTTCGGCTCTCGCGCAGCTGGGGACGATCAAGTCCACGATCCCCGGGCTGACCGAGCATCGCAACGCACTCATGAACGCCCTTGCCTTGTTGCTGGGCGAGGAGCCGCGCGCACTCGACGCTCAATTGCGCGGAACCATGCCGCTGCCTTCGCTTCCTGCAAGCGTGCCGGTAGGCATCACCTCCGAATTGGCGCATCGCCGGCCCGACATCCTGCGCGCCGAAGCACAACTTCATGCTGCGGTGGCGTCCATCGGGGTCGCCAAGGCTGATTTTTATCCACGCATCGGATTGCGGGGGCGGGTTGGCCTGGAAGCGTTCGAGCTCGGCGACCTTGGCAGTTGGGACTCGCGATTCTTCTCCGTGGGCCCGACCGTGTATCTCCCCCTCTTCCAGGGCGGCCGGTTGGTGCAACGCCTCGCGCTCAGCGAAGCGCGGCAACGGGAGGCCGCGCTCGCCTATCGGCAAACGGTGCTGCGCGCGTGGCACGAAGTCGACAACGCATTGGATGCCTTGACGGCCCGGGAGCGGCAGTACGCCGAGCTGCTGGCTTCGTATGAGCAGAACAGGCAGGCCCTGCATGTTGCCGAGCGGGGCTACCAGGAGGGAGCCGCCGACTACCTCAGCGTACTGACGGCGCAGCGCAACGTGTTTGCCAGCCAGAGCAGCCTCAACGCCAGTGCAACCGGTGCGACGCTCGCCCTGGTGCATCTCTACAAGTCGCTGGGGGGCGGCTGGGACCCGGAGGCGCGGCCATGAACACTGCCGCATGGCCTGAGCCCGCCGGCATGCCCGCCGCTGAAGCGGGCGCCGCCAAGCCCTCGAAGCGGGCGCTGGCCGGGCTCGCAGGCATTCTGCTGGCCGCCTTGATGGCAGGCTTGAACAGCCGCGTCGCTTCGCTGGCGCTCGCGGATATCCGCGGCGCACTCGGCCTCGGCCTGGATGACGCATCCTGGTTGACCACCGCTTACAACGCCGGCGAGCTGATCGCCATGCCATTCGCTGCATGGTTTGCCATCACGCTTTCGGTCCGCCGCTTCAGTCTCTGGACGCTGGGCGTCTGCGCCACCGTCGCGGTGGCCCTTCCCCTTCTCCAGAACCTGGATCTGTTGCTGGCCCTGCGATTCCTGCAAGGTCTCGCAAGCGGCACGCTCATTCCATTGCTGATGATGGTGGCCTTGAAGTCCCTGCCACCATCGATCCGCCTGCACGGGCTGGCACTCTATGCGTTGACCGCGACCTTCGCGCCCCAGCTGTCGACCTGGCTGGCCGGGCATTGGACGGATGGATTGTTCGATTGGCGCTGGGTGTACTGGCAGATCATTCCTCTCGCAGGCATCGCGGCATCGCTGGTGGCATGGGGTTTGCCGCGCGAGCCGATCCAGATCGGACGCTTCCGGGAAGGCAACTGGTCCGGCATGGCGTGCGGAGTGCCCGGGCTCGGCCTCATCGTCGTTGCATTGGACCAGGGCGTACGGCTGGACTGGTTCCAGTCGCCGCTGATCGCCGTGTCGCTGGTGGCCGGGTCGGTTCTGTTCGCCGTCTTCCTGCTGACCGAGTGGTACCACCCATCTCCCTTCGTCAAGCTGCAGATCTTGGAGCGCCGCAACCTGGGGCTGGGCTTCACGCTCTTCCTCTTCCTGTTGGTGACGCTGACATCCGGTTCCCTGCTGCCGGCCTACTACCTGGGCAACGTGCAGGACTACCGCCCCGTGCAGATGGCGCCTGTCGCGTTGCTCGTCGCGCTGCCTCAGCTGATCCTGGGGTCGGCCGTCGCGGTGTTGCTGTACCAGAAGTGGGTCGATGCGCGCATCGTGTTCGCGTCAGGGCTGGCGCTGATTGCCCTGGCCTGTTTCTTCGGCATGCATCTGAGCTCCGACTGGAACCGAGACCAGTTCGTCATGGCGCAAACGCTGCAGGCCGTCGGCCAGCCCATGGCCGTCGTGGCCATGCTGTTCCTGGCGACCAGCGTCGTGCAGCCCCACGAAGGCCCCTATGTGTCCGGACTGATCAACACCTTGCGCGCCTTCGGGTCGCTGGCCGGCGTGGCACTGGTCGCGCAGCTCATGATCGTCCGCAAGCGCTTTCACGCCGAAATGCTCCTCGATCACGCGGCGCGGGTGGCCCACTCGGTCCCGGATGCATTGCCCCCTTCGCAACTGTTGGGAATCGTCGGCCGGCAATCGCTGGTGATGTCAGTCGGCGATGCCTATCTCGTGCTTGGCGTGCTGGCACTGCTGCTGATCCCGATGGTCCTCAAGCTCAGCTACGTTCCCCCGCCGGACACGCGCGCGCCCTCCGCGACCTCCCCTGTCCCATCTCCTTCGCAAGGATGACCACCATGGCATCACCAAAAAAGGCCAAGATCACCGGTGTTGCGCTGCTGCTCGCGGTGGCGACCGGCTGCACCCTCTACCTCAATCGGGCCGAATCCAGCGCATCAACCCAGTCCACGGATGACGCCTACGTCCAGGCGGATTTCACGATGGTTGCGCCGCAAGTGCCCGGCATCGTGAACAACGTGCTGGTCAAGGACAATCAGCCGGTCCGGGCAGGCGATCTCCTGGCCGTGCTCGACGACCGTGACCTGGTCGTGGCCCTGAATGCGGCGAAGGCCCGGGTCGCCAGTGCCCAGGCGAGCATCGGAAGCCTGCAGGCGCACCTGGTTCAGCAGGAGGCTGCCATTCGCCAGGCGCAAGCGGCGCTTGCAGCAGACGATGCCTCGCTCCAGTTGGCCAGGGAAAACCAGGTGCGCTATCGCAATCTGTCCAAGGACGGGGCCGGTACGGTGCAGGCCTTGCAACAGGCCGATGCGCAGGTCAGCATCCAGTTGGCCATCCGCGAGAAGAACCAGGCGGGCGTCTCGGCCGCCCGGCAGCAAGTGACGATTCTCAATGCGGACTTGGAAAACGCGCGGGCAGCTCTCGACCAGGCACGGTCTGCAGAATCGGCCGCTGAACTCAAGCATTCGTATACCCGAATCACGGCGCCGATCGGAGGGACGGTCGATCACAAATCAGTTCGCGTCGGCGCCTTCGTCAACGCCGGCCAGCCCCTGCTGGCGATCGTCCCGCTGGCAGATGCCTACATCACCGCCAATTTTCGGGAGACCCAGTTGGCGCGTGTACGGCCGGGGCAGGCCGTGCAGATCGAGGTCGACGCCTTGCCGGGCGAGAAGCTGAAGGGTGTCGTGGAAAGCCTGGGCCCGGCCAGTGGTGTCAGCTATTCCGCCGTCGCCCCCCACGAGGCCACCGGCAACTTCACGAAGATCGTCCAGCGCCTGCCTGTGCGGATTCGCATCGACCCAGGGCAAGCGGCGGCGGCCAGGTTGCGCGTCGGCATGTCCGTCGCGGCGTCGATTCGTGTCGATGGATGACTTCGCATTGGTGCGCAAAAGCGCCGTTGTTCAGCCCATGGGCTCCAGCCGAACGATGCGCGAGTCGACCGACATCACACCAAAAGCGTCGCCAACTCAAGTCCTAGGCAATCGGCCGCCGCCAGCAAGGCTCGGCTGGGAGGTGGGATCTTGGTACCGAGCATTTCCACGACCCCCAAGACCTCCGCGTCGGTTTGCACTGCGATCCAGATGCCACCTTGCATGCCGGCGGCCCGAGCGTCCAGCGATCGCGGCAAGCACATGTCCCTCACCAGATCAGTTGTCCAGATCGAGCGTCGACTTCGCCAAACGTGACCTGCTGTGCCTTCGCTCAGCGAGAGTCTGCGAGCAACAGTGTTCGACTGCAGCGACGCCGTCTGCAAACCTGGCTTGGACCAGACGACGGCTGCGCGCAACGTCATGGTGACCGCGTCGACCTTCCAGTACGTCGCCCAGTCACAGTCCAGTGCTGCGGCAAGGCGTTGAAGTGCGCACGACGGAATCTCCCGCAAGCCCATCCGCGCATCCTGCAAACGTACTTCATCCAAGGCACGCTTGCTCAGGACAGAAAATCGCTGCGCATCCATTTCGATCTTTCGTTTTCAGGTTTGCTGCCCGCGCTCTTCCCGCTCTCCGTCGGGGCAAGCCGGTTCAGCCTCCAACTTTGCGACTTGGGTTGATCCTCCTGCAGCCGACGGTGCAAGGCATCAGGGCCTTGCGCTGCATTCGCAAGAATCCCCTCGGCCATGCCACTGCCCGGTATCTTCATGGAGAGCGCCTACGGCGATGGACCTGCTGTCGCTCCTGAACAGCGCCAAGGATCCCACGCAGGATCTCGATCGGCGGCGGGGGACAGCCGGGTACCGCCACATCCACAGGAATCACATTCGCCACCTTGCCGCAACTGGCGTAGCTCTCGCCGAAAACGCCGCCGGTGCAGCCGCAATCGCCCACGGCGACCACCAGCTTCGGCTCCGGCGTGGCATCGTAGGTGCGCCGCAATGCCTCTTCCATGTTGCGCGACACCGGCCCGGTCACCAGCAGCATGTCCGCGTGGCGCGGACTGGCGACGAACTTGATGCCGAGTCCCTCGATGTTGTAGTAAGGGTTGTTGAGTGCGTGGATCTCGAGCTCACACCCGTTGCATGAGCCGGCATCGACCTGGCGGATCGTCAGCGCCTGACCCAGGATGGCGAGGATGTCGCGCTGGATGCGATCGACAGCGGCGTGGTCGGCCTCATCAACCTGGGGTGCCGGCTCGGTGACGATGCCGGTACGGACGATCTGCTTGAGGATGTGCCACATCAGAGGTCGTGACCCGAGTAGCTCAGGTTGAAGGACTTGTTGATCAGCGGAAAGTCCGGAACGATGTTGCCGATGATGGCGTGCTCGAGCACCGGCCAGTTCTGCCAGGACGGATCATGGCAATGGCATCGCACGATGCGGTCATCTCCATCGATCTCCAGTGCGACGAGAACCTCGCCCCGCCAGCCTTCGACCCAGCCTGCACCCAGCGATGCCGAGGCCTGGGGCCGAAGCTCGACATGAGCGGCGCCGTCCGGCAAGCCCGAGCAGATGGCGCGGATGAGCCGCAATGACTCGAATGTTTCCTCGAACCGCACCGCCACGCGTGCGGCAACATCGCCGTCGCTGTGCGTCACGATCGTGGCCTTCAACCGATCGTAGGGCGGCCATGGGAAGTCGCAGCGCAGGTCGGCCATCTGCGCGCTGGCGCGCCCCGCGAGGCCCGTCAGGCCGAGTTGTGCAGCCAGCTGAGGCATTACCCGTCCGGTGCCGACAAAGCGGTCCTGCAGGCCCGCGTGTTCATCGTAGATGCGACGCAGCGCGCGCACCTCTCGCTCGATCGCGTCGCACTGCGTGCTCAGGCGAGCCCGCATCGGGGGTGTCAGATCGGTCGCCACGCCGCCGGGCACGATGGCATCCATCATCAGGCGGTGGCCAAAGATCTCCTTGGACAGCCGCAACCAGTCCTCGCGCAGGCGAGAGAACTGCGCCAGCCCGAAGGCCAGGGCTGCATCGTTCCCGAGAGCGCCGAGATCGCCCAGGTGATTGGCCACACGCTCGCGCTCCAGCATCAGCGCGCGCAGCCAGGCGGCGCGAGGCGGGATCTCGCAGTTCCACGCCGTCTCGAGCGCCATGCTGTAGGCCCAGGCGTAAGCCACCGTCGTGTCGCCCGAGATTCGTCCCGCGAGGCGGTGCCCCTCGAGCGGCATCAGTTCCGTGAACCGGCGCTCGATGCCCTTGTGCGTGTACCCAAGATGCTGTTCCAGCCTGAGCACCTTCTCGCCCACGACAGAGAAGCGAAAGTGGCCGGGCTCGATGATGCCGGCATGCACGGGCCCGACGGCGATCTCGTGTACCCCGTCGCCGTCGACGCGCACGAAGGGGTAGTTGGCAGGTAGCGCGCCGGCGGCAGCAGTTGCGTCGGGCTGGGGCGCGTGCTGCAGCGGCGATGATCCGGGTGGCCACACCCCGTGGTTGAGCCAAGGGCGATCATCACGGCTGCCCTCGGCCCGGATGCCTGACAGGTCGGCCACGGCGCGCTGCATGCGCTCCGCGCACGGGAATGCAACGGCCAGATCGGGAAACCCTTGCGCCGCGTCGTCGAGCTTCAGTTCGACCCAGACCAGCCCCTCGGAAACGGCATAGGCTGCACAGGCTGCCATTCCGTCGCCGGACGCGCTGCGGTCAACGCCCCAGACCGAAACCAGCCGTCCACCCGCGTGCGCGATGCTGCGCGCCGCGGTGCCCCAGGCGTCCCGACTCACCCGCGCATGCCAGGCAGGCAGGGGCGCCGGCAGGCGTCGCAGATCGGTTCCGAGTTCCGGCCGCGTCATTTGATCAGTTCCCCAGCATCGCCGCCGCCTGGACGTACCAGGCATTGAGATAGGGGGGGATGTAGACACCGAGCATCAGGCCAAGCGCCAGGTGCATGAACACCGGAACCAGGGCCGGCGGATGCGTCAGGGGCTTCACGTTGGTCTCGCCAAACACCATCGGCTGGACCCGGCTGAAGACGGATGCAAACGCCAGACCCAGCGCGATCAGCAGGAATGGGGTCGCCCAGGGCTGCTCGCGCATCGCCGTGGTGACGATCAGGAACTCGCTGGCGAAGACCCCGAACGGGGGCATGCCCAGGATGGCGAGCGACCCGAGCATCAGACCCCAGGCGACCGTCGGGCTGACCTTGATGAGCCCGCGGATGTTTTCCATGAGCTGCGTGCCGGCCTTCTGCGCGGCGTGGCCGACGGCAAAGAAGATCGCGGACTTGACCAGCGAATGCACCGTCATGTGAAGCAGCCCGGCGTAGCTGGCAATCGGCCCTCCCATGCCGAAAGCGAAGGTCATCATCCCCATGTGCTCGATCGACGAGTAGGCGAACATGCGCTTCACGTCCTTCTGCCGGATCAGGAAGAACACCGCCGCCACGACGGACAGCAGGCCGAAGCCCATCATCAACCGTCCGGCCAGCGGGTAGTGCAGCGCCCCGTCGGTCAACACCTTGCAGCGCAAGATTGCATAGAGCGCGACGTTCAGCAGCAGGCCCGACAGCACGGCCGACACCGGCGTTGGGCCCTCGGCGTGGGCATCCGGCAGCCAGTTGTGAATCGGCACCAGACCGACCTTGGTGCCGTAGCCGATGAACAGGAACGCAAATGCCAGCGTGATGATGTTCGGGTCGAGCTGATCCTTCATCGCGTCGAGGTTGGTCCAGAGCAAGGCGCCTCCTTCGGGGCCGATCACCTTCTCGGCCGCCATGTACAGCAGCACGGTTCCGAACAACGCCTGCGCAATCCCTACGCCGCACAGGATGAAGTATTTCCATGCGGCCTCCAGGCTGGCCGCAGTGCGATAGACGCTGACCAGCAGCACGGTGGTCAGCGTGGCGGCCTCCATCGCGACCCAGATGATGCCCATGTTGTTGGTCGTCAATGCCAGCAGCATCGTGAAGCTGAACAGCTGGTACATGCTGTGGTACAGGCGCAGGCGCGGCGGCGTCATCTTGCCGTGGTCGCGCTCCACGCGCATGTAGGGGCGCGAGAAGATGGACGTGGTCAGTCCGACGAACGCGGTCAGCGTGACGAGGAAGACGTTCAGCGGATCGATATAGAACTCGCGGTCCCACACCAGCATCGGCCCGCTTTCGACGATCTGCGCGGTGAGGACGCAGGCGGCGACGAAGGTGCCCAGGCTGAAGGCGACGTTGACGTCGCGTGCGTTGTCGCGCTGGCCCACCAGCGCCAGCACCAGCCCGCCGGCCAGCGGGGTTGCGAGTAGGAAGGCCAATGCGAGCAACTCAGTCTTCCTTCAGCTTTTCGAGGTGGCGGATGTCCAGGCTGTCGAATTGCTCGCGAATCTGGAACATGAAGACGCCCAGAATCAGGACGCCGATCAGCACGTCCAGCGCGATGCCCAACTCGACCACCATCGGCATACCGTAGGTGGCCGACGTGGCGGCAAAGAACAGGCCGTTCTCCATCGCAAGGAAGCCGATCACCTGCGGAACCGCCTTCGCGCGCGCGATCATCATCAGGAACGACAGCAGCACGCAGGCCAGCGCGATGCCCAGCGTGCCGCTGGCCAGCGCCGACGACAACTGGGAAATGGGTATCGCCAGATTGAACGCGAAGATCACGACCCCGATGCCGATCAGCATCGTCGTCGGGATGTTGATCAGCGTCTCGACGTCCCAGCGGATGTCGAGGCGGTCGATCACCCGGTGCAGCAGGTACGGGATCAACAGCACCTTGAGCACCACGGTCAGCCCGGCCGACAGGTACAGGTGGTGCTGGTCGGTCGCATAGCCGACCACCGCGGTCGCGAGCGCCAGCGTCGCACCCTGCATGGTGAACAGGTGAATCAGGGTGAGGATGCGCCGCTGCGAGATCATCGCGAAGGCGAGCATCAGCAGCACCGCGCCGAGCAGGTTGACGAGTTGGGTCAGGATGCTGCTGCTCATGTCACTGATGGAGGAGCAGGTGTACCAGCATGCCGATCACCGCGAGCAGGAAGGCGGTGGCCAGGAACTCGGGCACGCGGAAGATGCGCATCTTGGCGCTTGCCGTCTCCAGCGTGGCAAGCAGAAAGCCGCCCACGGCGAGCTTGGCTGCCAATACGGGCAGGGCCAACAGCATCTCCAGCGGGGCCTGAGCCTGCGCGACGCCCCATGGGAAGAACAGGGCCAGGCCGATGCACGAATAGGCGAACAGCTTCAGGCTGGCCGCCCATTCGATCAGCGCCAGGTGGCGACCCGAGTACTCGAGGATGAGCGCCTCGTGAATCATCGTCAGCTCGAGGTGCGTGGCCGGATTGTCCACCGGTACGCGCGCGTTCTCGGCCAGCGACACCATCGTGAATGCAACCCCGGCAAAGGCCATGCCGGGATAGATCGCGAGTTCGCGCTGCGTCAGCGTCTCGACAATGGTGGTGAGTGAGGTCGACTGGGAAATCAGCGAAGCCGAGAACAGGACCATCAACAGCGCGGGCTCGGCCAGAAACCCGATCAGCATTTCGCGCCGTGCCCCCATGGTGCCGAATGCGGTGCCGATGTCCATGGCGGCCAACGATACGAACACCCGCGCCAGGGCGAACAGGCCGACCAGTGCGATCGCATCGGCCGCCGGCGCCAACGGCAGATCGGTCGACAGCGTGGGGATGATGGCGCAAGCCAGCACCATGCAGCCGAACATCACGTAGGGCGTGACGCGAAACAGTCGCGATGCGTGGTCGGCAAGCATCGACTCCTTGTTGAACAGCTTGTGCAGCATCCGATAGGGCTGCCAGAGGCTGGGTGCCGTCTTGTTCTGGAGCCACGCGCGCCACAGGTTGACCCAGCCGGTCAGCAGGGGGGCCAGCCCGATCGCGATGACGATCTCGAGCAACTGCGACATGAAGGCAGAGAAGCTCATGGCGACCTCATCGCATCACCACGAGCAGCGTGGCCGCGAGCGTCAGGAAGCTGTACAGCAGGTACACCGAGATCCGGCCCTGCTGCATCAGGCCGATCAGCCGAGCGAGGTACGCCGCCAGGTCCGCCACGGGGACATAGAGCCAGCGCCAGAAGTGATCCTCGATCGTGACGCGATAGTGCGGTTTCGCATCGAAGGGCGTGGGCAGATCGCGTCGCATCAGGAAAAATGGCTCGAAGATCTGGCGGATCGGCTGACCAAATCCTTCGGCGGTGTCCTGCATGCGGGCCGTGCCCCACGGGAAGCCGCAGGCCCAGGGCAGGCCGCGGCGGATGCGACCGTGGTAGAGCCTGCGGACCAGCAGGAAGGCGAGCGCAAAGCTTCCCAGGATTCCGAGCAGAAAGATCACGGGACCGTAGCTGGCCTGCGCGAGACTGCTCGGCGCCAACAGCCAGCCGCTGGCTGCCGCCTTGGCGCCGAGACCCGATTGGACAAGCTGCTGCGTCACCGGATCGATCAATTGAATGAACTGTGTCGGCAGCAGTCCCAACGCGATGCAGCCAAGCGCCAGCCACACCATGCCCACTCGCTCCCAGTGGCCCGCATCGTGGGCGTGGGCGAGCTTCTCCTCGCGCGGCTGCCCGAGGAAGATCACGCCGAAGAACTTGACCATGGTGTACCCGGCCAGCGCGGCCACCAGGGCGATGAGCGCGGCCACGACCGGAATCAGCATGGTCAGCAAGGGCACCGGCAGCCCCGGCGTGAAGAGGAAGCTCTGCAGCAGCAGCCATTCCGACACGAAGCCCCCCAGCGGCGGCAGGCCCGCGCTGGTCAACACGCCCAGCAGCGTGAGCCAGGCCACCCAGGGCATCATCCGGATCAGCCCTCCCATCTTGCCGAGGCTTCTCTCGGACGTGGCATGAAGCACACAGCCGGTCCCGAGGAAGAGCAGGCTCTTGAAAAAGGCGTGGCCTGCAACGTGATAGAGGGTGGCCGTCAACGCGAGCGCGGCCATCGGCTGCATGCCGTAGGCGGAAAAAATCAGGGTCAGGCCCATGCCGACGAACAGCAGGCCCATGTTCTCGATCGACGAATAGGCCAGCAGCCGCTTCATATCCGTCTGTACCGCCGCGAAGATCACACCGAAGAGGGCGGTCGCCAGGCCGACCCCGAGCAGCAGCCCGCCCCACCACCACAGGCGGACATGCAGCAGGTCGAAAGACACGCGCAACAGCCCGTAGATGGCCGTGTTGAGCATGACCCCGCTCATCATGGCCGAGACGGGGGACGGCGCGGCGGGGTGGGCCTCGGGCAGCCAAACATGCAGCGGCAGGATGCCGGCCTTGGCGCCGAAGCCCAGCAAGGCGAGCAAGAAGCCGACGGAGGCCCAGGATGGAGAAAGCACCTGGGCACGCATGTTGGCGAAGGTGTAGTCGCCCGTGTTGGCCTGCAGCACACCGAAGCACAGCAGGACAGCGATCGCGCCGATTCGCGCCATCGTGATGTAGAGATAGCCCGCGCTGCGCACCTCGGCCATGCGGTGGTTCGCGGTCACCAGGAAGAACGACGACAGTGCCATCGTCTCCCACATCACCATGAACGAATAGGCGTCGTCGGCGAGGACCACCCCCACCATGCTGACCAGAAAGAGGTGGTACTCCAGGCACAGCAGGCCGGGGGGCGTGCCTTCGCCCTTGCGGAAGTATCCGGCCGCAAACACGGAGATGCCGGCTGACGCGCCACCGATCACCATCAGGAAATAGGCCGAGAGGCTGTCCAGGCGGAGATGGAAGGGCAGTGCCGGCAGCCCGATGGGCAACACGGCGACCTCGGGGCGACTGAACAGTGCGTCCAGGGCCAGCCCGAAGAGCACCAGCCCGAGCAGTCCCCCGATGGGGAAGAGCACCTGCGACACCAGGCTGAATCGACGCAAGGCGAAGATCCCGGTGGCCCCCACGACCAACCAGGCCATCGTCACAACAAGCATCCAATCGAGATGGATCCATTGCGCGATGGGGGGCAGGCCACTCATGACTCAGGTACCGTGCTGCGCAGGCTCACCGGGCAGCCGGCGCACCCTCTGCGATGCCGTCCCATCCTGCGGCGCACAAGGCCGCTCGAAGGCTTCCCTCCCATGAGGGGCGGCGAGCAGGGTCAAGCGCGCAGGTTTGAGCTCCATGGATCCTCAGCATGGCAATGCAATAGGTACCCGATGCACATAGTATATGAACGCCATGCGATTGAGGAACTCAGAATGCTGCCTCGCTGATAGATTGACTGGTATGTGTGTTGGATTAACATACATTGACATACTTGGAGTCGTCATGGAGCTCAAGACTGCTCGTCTTACGGTCCTCATTGATCCGGCCAAGAAACAGGCCTTCGAGACACTTTGCGCGCAACAGGACGTGACGCCTTCTCAAGTGGTGAGGCGCCTGATTCGCGATTACTTGGCCCATCATGGTGTGAGCTACGTCCCGAGTGGTGGTGGGACAGATGAGACGAAGGCCCGCAAGCGCTGATCTGATCCGAATCAGACGGGGCAGGCTGGCGAGGGTCGGCTCGAACCGGCGTCGGGCTCCATCCATGGCGAAGGATCTCCCCGGGTTCTTCAGCGCCGATGGCCCGCATGCATGGTGACTTTCGGTTCGCCGGCCAATGCCGAGCGACCATCATGTCTTGACGGGGGCATGGCGACCGAATCGTCAGTCATCCCGCAGTGGACGCCCGGGTCGCGGTTCGGCCAAAACGGCGACAGCGGCCCCTTCCGTCCCGAGGCCATGAAGTATATTCAAGGCCACCTACGAAGGCATGGATGGCAACCGATAGAGCAGCAAAGACGAAGACGAACCGTGGCGCCGCGGTCGAGGACCGACCGACCCAGCTGATCGAAATCGCGTCCCGCCTCTTTGCCACACATGGCTACGCCGGCACCTCGCTGCGCGACATCGCGCAGCAAGCCAAGATCACCAAGGCCGCGCTCTACTACCACTTCCCCAACAAGGAAGCGCTCTACGAGCAGATCGTGGTGGACAACCTCCAGGCCCTGATCGATCGCGTCAGCGACGCGATCGATCAGGCCGACAGCGCGACCGAGCAGGTGCGCGCCTTCATGGTCACCGCGGCCGATGTCTTTGCCGAAGCGCCCGATGCCTGGATCGCCGGATCGAATGTCTTCTGGTCCAGCATGGGCCCACAGATCCGCTCGGCCGCGGTCAGCCGCCGCGACAGGTTCGAGAAGCTGCTGCGCGATTGCATCGCCAAAGGCATCGCCTCGGGCGAGTTTCGCGAGGTCGACGCAGCGACGGCCGGGCGCTTGCTGCTATCGGCACTCAATCAGATGACGCGATGGATCAAGCGGGACGGGCGGCTGACGCCCAGGCAGGTGATCGAGCAATACCTCGACATCGTCCTGATCGGGATGAAGGCGCCCGGCGCGGCCAAGCCAGCGAGATCGATGGCGGGGCGGCAGACAGCGAAGTCTTGAGGCGGTAATCCCGCGCCGAGCGGTCGTCCATACCGGGCTATGGCTCGACGCGCGTTTTCGCTTCGGCGGTCTTCTGCCGCGCAGGCTCCTAACTGCCCGGCTGCTCCACTGCCGCCAAGAACGCGTGGATCGGATCGTTGCCCTGCACCCCGCCGATCGGCTGCCGCGGACCGAAGCGCTCCGCCTCTGTCCCCTCGGGCGTGCCCAGAGGCCGCACCCAGTCGTACACCACCGTGCGCTGCGCGATGCGCCACTCCCCCGAGCGCTTCTCGAAGCGATCGAGGTAGCGACCGGCCAAGAAGACCTCGCGCGCCGTGCCTTGCGCATCGCGGTCGCGCTGCAGCGCCATGAAGTAGGTCTCCACCGCCGCCTGTTCGCCGCGCAAGGTGATCGACAGATTGGCGACGTTGTGCACCGAGCGTTCGCCTTGTGTGCGCAGCTTGGCCAAGGCCCAGTCGACAAAGCCCATGGCGCTACCCTGGTAGGGGCCGTGGCGGTCGGTGGCGTCCGGCCAATAGGAACTGCGTAGGGCCGCCTCGTCCTGGCGGTCGATGCCGCGGCAATAGCGAAACATGCATTCGCGGATGGCCTCGCGGTCCATCAGCTCGCCTACTTTCCGGGTCATATCGAGGGTGTCCATAGGGTAATTCCTGATCAAAATGGGGCTGCGCAACTTACTAACCGGCCGGTAGAATTTTGTGCAAATAGAGCACGGAAGACAAGCATGGCATTACGCATGGAAGGCAAGGTTGCCCTGGTGACCGGCGGCGCACAAGGCATCGGGCGCGCCATCTGCGATCGCTTTGCGGCGGAGGGCGCGATCGTCGCGGTGCTCGACATCAAGGCCGACCATGCCGAGCGCGCCGCGCAGGCGATCCGCGAACAGGGCGGGCAGGCCGTGGCCTGCGCCGGCAACGTGGCCGAGCGTGCCACCTTCGAATCGGCGGTCGCCACCCTCGAAGGCTTGTACGGCCGGCTCGACGTGCTGGTCAACAACGCCATCTGGGTGCGCTACGGTCCCATCGATGCGATCACGCCCGAGATGCTCGATCGCATGGTCGGCACCGGCTTCAAGTCGGTGGTCTGGGGCACGCAGATCGCCGCTGCCTCGATGGCAAAGGGCGGCGGTGGCTCCATCATCAACATCGCCTCCGCCGCCGGCTTTCTCGGCATTCCCAACAGCCTGATCTATTGCGGCGTCAAGGCCGGCGTGCTGGGCTTGACGCGCGCCTCGGCGGTCGAGCTCGGACCGAAGAAGATCCGCGTCAACGCCATTGCGCCCGGCACCATCATGACCGAGGGTGTGCGCATCAACGTCGACGAAGCCGGCATGGCGAAGCGCATTGCTCGCACGCCGGTCGGGCGCCTGGGCCAGGTCGACGACATCGCGAATGCCGCGGTGTTCCTGGCGGGCGATGACAGCGGCTTCATGACCGGCGAATCGATGCTGATCGACGGCGGTGTGACGCACGCATTCCTCTGATCGCACACCGTCCATGCATTCGCTCCATCCTCTCTTCTTCCCGTCATCGGTGGCGATCATCGGCGCGTCGTCCGACCCCGAGCGCATCGGCGGCCGGCCGCTTCGCTTCCTGGTCGAAGCGGGCTTCGCCGGCGCGTTGTACCCCGTCAACCGAAGCGGCGCCGCCGAGATCCAGGGCCTGCCCGCATTCGCCAGCCTGGCCGATGTGCCCGGCCCGGTGGACCATGTCATCGTCGCGGTGCCCGTACCCGGCGTCGAGGCCGCACTGCAGGACTGCGCCCGCAAGGCCGTCAAGGTGGTCCAGATCTTCACCGCAGGCTTCGCCGAGGCCGATGCCGCGGGTGCCGAACTGCAGGCCCGGCTGGTGCGCATCTGCCGCGAAGCAGGCATGCGCATGGTCGGCCCGAACGCGCTCGGGCTGCTCAATCCATCGGCCAAGTTCTACGCGACCTTCTCCACCGCCCTCAATGGCTTGCGGCCCAAGCCGGGCGTGATCGGCATGGCCACGCAGAGCGGCGCCTTCGGTTCGGCGGCGTACGGCATGGCGACCTTGCGCGGCATCGGCCTGAGCCGCGTGATCGCGACCGGCAACGAGGCCGACGTGGACGTGGCGGAGTGCATCGACTACCTGGCCGACGACGCCGACACGCGCGTGATCTGCGCCGCGCTGGAGGCCTGCAAGGACGGTGCTCGATTGCGCGCGGCACTGCGCAAGGCTGCCGCCGCCGGCAAGCCGCTGGTCATCATGAAGATCGGCCGCACCGAGGTCGGCGCGGCCGCTGCCGCGACGCACACCGGCTCGCTGGCCGGCAATGACGCGATCTACGACGCGGTATTCGCGGAATGCGGCGCGCACCGCGCGGCCTCGATCGAGGAGATGCTCGACATCGCGCACCTGTGCGCCGTCACCGGCCAGCTGCCGGCGAACGAGCGCATCGGCATCATGACCGGCTCCGGCGGCATCGGCATCCTGATGGCGGACGACGCGTCCGATCTGGGCATGGTGCTTCCGCCGCTCGCCACCGAATCGGCCGAGGCCCTGCGCGAGCTGCTGCCCTTCGCGGTGCCGGCCAACCCCTACGACACCACCGCGCAGGTCACCTCGGTGCCCGATGGCGTGGCCCGCGTGCTCGATGCGATGCTGTTGCCCGGCTCGCCCTTCGGCACCCTGTTCGCCTACCTGGCCCATGTCGGCCTGTCGCCGTCGCGCTTCGCGGCGACGGAGCGACGAATGATCGACATCCGGGCGGCGCATCCGGACCGGCCACTGGTGCTGGTGATGCTGTCAGAGCAGGGCGTGACCGAGCGGCTCGAGGCCGCGGGCGTGGCTGTCTTCGCCGATCCCTCCCGGGCGGTGCGCGCGATCGCCGGTGCCGCTCGCATGGCGAGACTGCGGCGCGGGATGCGCAGCGGCATCGCAGCGGCAAGCGGCTCGCAGCCCCTGCCGCCGGCCTCGACCGAGGCCGAGGCCAAGGCGCTCCTCGGCGCGGCCGGCATCCCCGTGCTGCCCGAACAGACCTGCACCAGTGCCGAGTCGGCCGCGCGTGCCGCGCACGGCATGGGCTACCCGGTGGTCGCGAAGATCGTCTCGGCCGACATTCCGCACAAGACCGAGGTCGGCGGCGTACTCGTGGACCTGCCGGATGCCAGCGCGGTCTCTGCCGCCTACCGCACGCTCATGTCCCGAGCGGCCGAGCGTGCGCCGCAGGCCCGCATCGATGGCGTGCTGATCGCGCCGATGGTGCGCGGCGGCGTGGAAACCATCATCGGCATCCACATGGATCCGGTGTTCGGCCCGATGGTCATGTTCGGCCTGGGCGGCACCGCGGTGGAGCTGTTCAAGGACGTGGCCTTTGCTTCCGCGCCGCTCACCGCCGCGCACGCGATGTCGCTGATCGACGCGGTGCGTTCATCGGCCCTGCTCAAGGGCTGGCGCGGTGGGCCGGCCTACGACACGCAGGCCCTGGCCGATGCGCTCAGCCGCCTGTCCGAATTCGCGGTGCGCCATGCCGACCAGCTGGCCGGCATCGACATCAACCCCTTTGTCGTCAACCTGCAGGGAGCCGTGTGCCTGGATGCCCTGATCTCCATGCGACAAGCCCCCGCCAACCCCAGCCCGAGAGAACACACATGATGGAACTCAAGACACTCCTTCTGACGATCGAGGACGGCATCGCCGTCGTCACGCTGAACCGCCCGCCGGTCAATGCGCAGAACGCCGAGATGCGCGCGGAGATCACCGAGCTGTTCGACACGCTCAGCGACATGGACGATGTCGCCGCCATCGTGCTGACCGGCGCCGGCAAGGTGTTCTCGGCCGGCGCCGACATCCGCGAGCGGCCCAACCTGGCGGCCACGCCGGGCGCCTATGGCCGGCACAACCGGCTGGTGCGTGAGTCGTACTACGCGGTGGTCGAGTGCTCCAAGCCCGTGATCGCCGCCATCAACGGCGCCGCGCTCGGCGCGGGCTTCGGCCTGGTGATGGGTTCGGACATCTGGGTCGCCTCGGAGGACGCCTATGTCTCCATGCCCGAGATCAACGTCGGCCTGGCCGGCGGCGTCACCTTCCTGCAGAAGTTCTTCAGCCAGTCGCGCGCGCGCCGCATGTTCTACACCGGCATGCAGGTGTCGGCGCAGGAGCTGTACCGCCTCGGTCTGATCGAAGCCTGCGTGCCGGCCGCCGAGCTGATGCCCTACGCGATGGGCATCGCGCGGGAGATCGCGTCCAAGAGCCCGATCGCCGTGCGTCTGGCCAAGGAAGCCGCCCGCATGACGTTGACGATGCCGCCGCGCGACGCCTATCGATACGAGCAGGGCAACACGGTGGCGCTGTCGAAGACCGAAGACACCAAGGAAGCGCAGCGCGCCTTCTTCGAGAAGCGCAAACCGGTTTTCACCGGGCGCTGAGCCGGGCACTGCGTTCGCGTTCCACCGTCGCCCCCATCGCATCATCATGTCCCGCCGAACTGCCTCTTCGCCACCCGCTCGCGCGGGCAAGTCCGGTGCGCCGGACACGCGCGAGAACCAGCTGTTGGCCATCGCGCGCCGCCTGTTCGCGCGCGACGGTTACGAGCGCACCTCGCTGCGGGACATCGCGGAAGCCGCGGATATCACCAAGGCTGCGCTGTACTACTACTTCCCGAACAAGGAGGCGCTGTACGAGCGAGTGGTGCTGGAGTCGATGCAGTCGCTGGTGGACGATGTCTCGGCCGCCGTGGCCGCCGAGTCCTCGCCGACGGCGCGCATCCGCGCCTTCATGCAGTCCTCGGCCGACGTGTTCGACCTGGCGCGCGACCGGTGGATCGCCGGCTCCCGGGCCTTTCGCGAAGGCGGCAGAAGAGGCCAGCACCTGGCCGCGATCGCGCTACGCGACCGCTACGAGAGCCTGTTGCGGCAGTGCATTGCCGAGGGCATCGCCAGCGGCGAGGTGCGCGCCATCGATCCAGCCATCGCGGGCCGGTTCCTGCTCTCCGGCCTGAACCAGATGACCAACTGGCACCGGCCCGATGGGCGCCTGGGCGTCACCGAGGTGATGCAGCAGTTCCTGGACATGGCGCTGTACGGCTTGCTGGTCGAAGCGCGTCCGGCGCAGGCGGCAGACAACCGGCCGCCGGCAGCGCAGTCCGCGTCCGCCTCGTCGATGGTGCCGTCGCCGACCTCGCGCGCCAAGCCGCGCTCGACCAGAAGTCGCAGCGCCCCCATCACGACCGACGCTTGACCCATGAGGATCAGGACCATGCCCTCCACCCATCTCGGCTTCGTTATTGACCGGTCGGCCGGTAATTTCCTGAAGTCGGAAGCGCCCTGCCTGAGCAGCGCCGAATCCTCCTTCGTCACCGGCATCGTGCCGGCGGTCGATGGCGGGCGCAGTTACCACTGAGCTGGACCGGACAAAAGGAGACTTCATGAACGGCCTGATGCAACAGCATCCCCTGCTGCTGTCCGGACTCATCGACCATGCTGCCGCCTTCCACGGCGAGCGCGAGATCGTCAGCCACATGCCGGACGGCAGCACCCACCGCAGCAACTGGCGCGAAGTGCAACAGCGCGCCAAGCGCCTGGCCAACGCCCTGACCGGCCTGGGTGTCGGCGCGGGCGACCGGGTCGCCACGCTGGCCTGGAACACGCACCGCCACCTGGAGCTGTACTTCGGCGTCTCGGGCATGCAGGCCATCCTGCACACGGTAAACCCGCGGCTCTTTCCGGAGCAGATCGCCTACATCCTCGACCATGCCGAGGATGGCTATGTCTTCTTCGACAACAGCTTCGCCGCGACGCTGGCCGAACTGGCGCCGCAGCTGCGCCGCGTGAAGGGCTTCGTCGCGCTCTGCGAGCGTTCCCAGATGCCGGACGTGCAGCTGCCCAACCTGCTGTGCTACGAGGAACTGCTGGCCCAGGCATCCGCTGATTTCGAATGGCCGGTCTTCGACGAGAACACTGCCTCGTCGCTCTGCTACACCTCGGGCACCACCGGCAACCCGAAGGGCGTGCTGTACAGCCACCGCTCGACGGTGCTGCATTCCTTCACCGCATGCGCGGCCGATGGCCTGGCTATTTCCGCGCGCGACAGCGTGCTGCTGGTGGTGCCGCTCTTTCATGTCAACGCCTGGGGCGTGCCCTACGCGGGCGCGATGTGCGGCGCCAAGCTGGTGCTGCCCGGGCCGCATCTGTCGGGCGAGAACATCTATCGGCTGCTGCGCGACGAGCGCTGCAATTTCTCGCTGGGTGTGCCCACGGTGTGGCTGGGCCTGTTCGACTACATCGAGCGCAACCGCGCCGCGCTCGACCTGTCGGAGATCGTGCTCAAACGGCTGATCGTCGGCGGCTCGGCGGCGCCGCGCGCCATGATCCAGAAGTTCGAGGAGCTCTTCGGCGCCTACGTGATCCATGCCTGGGGCATGTCCGAGACCAGTCCTCTCGCGACCATCGGCACGCTGCTCGACAAGCACCGCGAGCTGCCGCTGCCGCAGCGCTATGACGTGCAGGCGAAGCAGGGCCGCGCGATCTACGGCGTGGAGATCGAGATCTTCGGCGAGGACGGCCAGCCGCTGCCGCACGACGGCAAGGTCTTCGGCGACCTGAAGGCGCGCGGGCCCTGGGTCGCTTCGGGCTACTACCGCGCCGACGGCGACGCGACCGACGCCGCGGGCTGGTTCCCGACCGGCGACGTGGCCACGCTCGACGCCGACGGCTTCGTGCAGATCACCGACCGTTCCAAGGACGTCATCAAATCCGGCGGCGAATGGATTTCGTCCATCGACCTCGAGAATGCGGCCGTGGCCCATCCCGACGTGCAGGAGGCCGCCGTGATCGGCGTGTCCCACCCGCGCTGGCAGGAGCGCCCGCTGCTCCTGATCGTGCCCAAGGCCGACGCGCAGCCCACACGCGAGGACATCCTCGCCTTCATGGCGGGCAAGGTCGTCAAGTGGTGGATGCCTGACGACGTGCTGTTCGTGGACGCGCTCCCCCACACCGCCACCGGCAAGTTGCAGAAGCTCAAGCTGCGCGAGCAGTACAGAGATCACCAGCTTCCGACGGACGTGGCCCGAAGCGGCCCCGCCGAATGAGACGCGCGACCTTCCGCACAGCACCAAGGCTCCCCACCCATGACTCATCTCGACGAAACCCAGACGATGCTGCGCGACAGCGTGCAGGCATTCCATGAGAGACACCCGGCCCCGGCACGCGTGCGCCGCCTGCGCGACCAGGCCATCCCTTTCGACCGAAGCATCTGGCGCGACATGGCAGAGGCGGGCTGGAGTGGCGTGCTGGTGCCCGAAGCGCTCGGCGGTCACGGCCTCGGCGCGGCGGAGGCGATGCTGATCGCGAGCGAACTGGGACGCGGCCTGGCACCGGAACCCTACGTCGCCTGCGGCTTGATGGTGGTGCAGGCGCTGGTGCCGATCGCCACCGACTCGGCGCCTGCACGTGCGCTGCTCGAGCAGGTGCTCGCCGGGCAGACGCTGGTCGCGCTGGCCTGGCAGGAAGCCGCCGGCGAGCTGGGCATCGACGATGTCCGGATGCGAGCCGTCCGAAAGGGCGAGGGCTGGCAGTTGGAAGGGGGGGTCAAGCGTTTCGTGCCACTGGCCGACGCCGCCGACGGCTTTCTTGTCTACGCGCTGGAGGACGGCAACCCGGTGCTGTTCTGGATCACGCGACCGGCGGCGATTCGCACGACCCGCACCGTCGATGGACTGAACTTCGGCGAGGTGGACGTCGAGGGCCTGGTGCTCTCGGCCGATGCCCGGCTCGCCAGCGGCCCGGTGGTGCGCGATGCCGTCGCACAGGCCATCGAGCTGGGCCGCCTGGCCAGCGCCTTCGAACTCGTGGGGGTGGCCGAACGCGCGCTGGACGCCACCGTGGCCTACACCTCGCAGCGCGTCCAGTTCGGCAAGCCCATCGCCTCGTTCCAGGCGCTGCAGCATCGCATGGTCGACATGTGGATGCATTGCCAGCTGGCGCGCGCCTCGGCCGAGAACGCGCTGCTGGACTGGGCCCGCCCGGCCGACGAGGGCACGCGAATCCAGTCGCTGCGCGCGGCGCGCGCACGCGCCGGCGCCACCGCGCTGCTGGTTGGGAAGGCGGCCATCCAACTGCACGGCGGCATGGGCATCGCCGATGAAACGGACATCGGCCTGTGCTTGAAGCGTGCGCTGGCGTTGTCGGCCTGGCTCGGAAATCCGCTCTGGCAGCGCGCCCGCTTCCTGGACGAAATGATGAAGACCGGCCGCGTGCGCCAGTCCGACAACGCGCCCCTGGTGGTGGCCGACGACGTGGACGTGGCCGAGCTGCCGGACGAGGAGTTCCGTCGCGTGCTGGCGACCTGGATCGCCGCCAACTACCCGCCCGAGAAGCGCTTCATGAAGAAGCGCGCCTATTACGCCGACATCTCCGACTGGTACCAGGCGCTGTCGAAGAAGGGCTGGCTCGCACCCTCCTGGCCCAAGACGGCCGGCGGCATGGGCCTGTCGGCGACCAAGCAGGTGATCTACGCCGAGGAAATCGCACGCCATGGCTGCGCGCGCATTCCGGACCACGGCCTGGCCATCGGCAAGCTGCTGCTCCTGCACGGCACGCCCGAGCAGATCGACTACCACCTGCCGCGCGTGCTGAGCGGCGAGATCATGTGGTGCCAGGGCTATTCCGAGCCCAATGCGGGCTCCGACCTGGCCAGCCTGCGCACGCGCGCCGAGCGCGACGGCGACTTCCTCGTGGTCAACGGCCAGAAGACCTGGACCACGCTGGGTCCGGGCGCGGACTGGATGTTCGCGCTGGTGCGCACCAGCAAGGTCGACGGCGCCAAGCAGAGTGGCATCACCTTCCTGTTGATCGACCTCAAGACACCCGGCGTGAAGGTGCGCCCCATCGTCAACCTCAAGGGCGAGGGCGAGTTCAGCGAAGTCTTTTTCGACAACGTGCGCGTGCCCGTCTCGAACGTCGTGGGCCGCATCGACGACGGCTGGAGCGTGGCCAACTCCTTCCTGCGCGAGGAGCGCATCTTCTTCGGCACGCCTCGCCAGTGCGAATACGCACTGGGACAGCTCGATCGGCTGGCCGAGGCCACGAATGCGCTCGCGATGGGCGACTTCCGCGACCGCTACGCGCAGCTGGTGCTCGATGTGCGCGATCTCAAGTCCGCCTTCGAACTCTTCATGGGGCGATTGCGCAGCGGCGAAGAGCTCGGGCCCGAGGTCTCCTACCTCAAGGTCTGGGGCACCGAGACCTACCAGCGCATCACGGACGAACTCGTGCAGCTCGCAGGCGACCACGGCGGCCAGATCGACGACGTGGTCATCGGCGGCATTGCGGCCGACGTGATGAACCAGTACCTGGACTCGCGCATGCCCGCCATCTTCGGCGGCTCGAACGAGATCCAGCGCAACATCCTCGCCAAGCAGATCCTGGCGCTGCCTTCGGGCCGCGCCTGATACCCCGGCCAACCATTCACCAACGACAGCACAGGAGACACAGGAATGAATGACTTTCGGCACTCCCTCGCGGCCTTGCGTGCCGTGCTCGCCGCAGCCGGCCTGGCCGCGATCGCCGGCCTGGCCCATGCCCAGATCTCGGACGACATGGTGCGCATCGGCCTGATGGGCGATTTGAGCGGCCCCTATTCCGGCAACGGCGGACCGGGTTCCGTGCTGGCCGCCAAGATGGCCATCGAGGACTTCGGCGGCAAGGTCAACGGCAAGCCGGTCGAGCTGCTGACGCTGGACGACCAGAACAAGCCCGACGTCGGTCTGAACGCCGCGCGCAAATGGTTGGAGACGGACAAGGTGGACGCGATCGTGGGCGGCTCGGCCTCGTCGATTGCGCTGGGCGTGCAGACCCTGATGAAAGAGAAGCAGAAGCCCTACCTGATCGCCGGCACCGTCACCTCCGACCTCACCGGCAAGGCCTGCTCGCCGATGGCCTTCCAGTTCCTGGTCGACACCTACTCGCTGCCCAAGGCCGGCGTGCAGACGCTGATCGACAAGGGCATCAAGACCTTCTTCTTCGTGACCGTGGACTACGCCTTCGGCACGGCGCTGCAGACCGAGGCCACGCGCTTCATCGAGCAGGCGGGCGGCAAGGTGGTGGGTTCGGTCAAGCATCCGTTGGGCACCACCGACTTCTCGTCGTACCTGCTGCAGGCGCAGGCTAGCGGCGCCAAGGCGATCGTGATCCTGAATGCGGGGCTGGACCTGTCCAATTCGCTCAAGCAGGCGGCCGAGTTCCATATCACCAAAGGCGGCCAGAGCGTGAGCGTGTTCGGCATGACGATCAACAGCGTCGCCGCGATGGGCCTGGAGACCGCGCAGGGCCTGAACATCACCGTGCCTTTCTACTGGGACCGTGACGAAGCCTCGCGTGCCTGGAGCAAGCGCTTCATGGAGCGCAACAACGGCGTGGTGCCGACCTACATCATGGCGGGCGTCTACAGCGCCGTGACGCACTACCTGAAGAGCGTGCAGGCGGCCGGCACCGATGCCGGCCCGGCGGTGGTGGCGAAGATGAAGGCGACGCCGGTGAATGACTTCATGTCCAAGGACGTGAAGATCCGCGAGGACGGCCAGGTGATGCGCCCGGTCTATCCGGTGGAGGTGAAGACCCCCGCGCAGTCCAAGGGCAAGTACGACTTCTACACGATCGGCACCGCCATCCCCGCCGAGAAGATCTTCCGTCCGCTGTCCGAAGGCGGCTGCGATTTCGTCAAGAAGTAGGCGCGGCGGGCGGGGCAGGGTGCCACATGCGCCCCAGCCCGGCCGTTCCGAAGGGGGCTTGTACCGCAGACGAAGGCGAAGGTACTTTCATGAAACTACGACACGAGATCATCGGCGACACGCGCGACAGGCTGGGCGAGTGTCCGGTGTGGGACGTCCGCGACCAGTCGCTGTACTGGGTCGATTCCAAGGCGAGGCTGGTTCGGCGCATGTCGGAAGGCCGATATAGCGAATGGAGCACCCCGAGTGAGGTGGGCTCGATCGCGCTGACGCGCAGCGGCCGGCTGGTCCTGGCGCTCGAGGACGGCTTCCACCTGATGGACCTGTCCACGGGCGCGGTACGGCGGCTGGCCGAGGTGCGGCACAAGGGCCCGGGCATGCGCATGAACGACGGCCGCACCGACCGGCAGGGCCGCTTCGTCGCCGGCTCGATGGTGATGGGCCGGCACGACACCGATGGCGGCTACTACCGGTTGGAGGCCGACGGCAGCGCGACGCCGCTCTTCGACGGCATCGCGCTGGCCAATGCCACCTGCTTCAGCCCCGACGGTCGCCGGCTCTATCACGCCGACAGCCTGAGCGGCAACGTCAGCGTGGTGGACTACGAACCGGCGACCGGAGCGGTCGGGCCGCGCCGCACGCTCTTCAGCACGAAGCCGCACGGCTCGGCGCCCGACGGTGCCACGGTGGATGCCGAAGGCTGCCTGTGGATCGCGCTGGTGCAGTGCGGCAAGCTCGGCCGCTTCCAGCCCGACGGCAAGCTGCTCACGCTGCTCGACGTGCCCACGCCGTTTCCGACCTGCCCCTGCTTCGGCGGGCCGGACCTGGATGTCCTGTACCTGACCAGCATCCGCAACACCGGCAACCTGCTGCGCAGCGACCATCCGGATGCTGGCGCGCTGTTCGCCTTCCACGGCCTGGGTGTGCGCGGCCTGCCCGAGGTGCTCTTCGACGACGGGAGGCTCGCATGACGAACCCCGCGCGCGCCAGCGACTGCATTCTTCGCACCGAAGGGCTCAGCAAGGAGTTCCTCGGCTTCCATGCCGTGAAGAACGTGTCGCTGAACATCCGGCGCCACAGCATCCATGCCTTGATCGGCCCCAACGGCGCCGGCAAGACCACCTGCTTCAACCTGCTGACCACCTTCATCCCGGCCAGCGCCGGACGCATCTACTACAACGAGCACGACATCACCAAGAGCGACCCGGCCAGCGTCGCGATCGGCGGCATGGTGCGTTCTTTCCAGATCTCGGCGGTGTTCGGCCAGATGAGCGTGCTGGACAACGTGCGCGTGGCGCTGCAGCGCAAGGCCGGCGGCACCTTTGCCTTCTGGCGCAGCGCGCGGGTGCTGGAGCGCTACACCGGACGCGCGCGCGAACTGCTGGCTGCGGTCAACCTCGAGCCCTACGCGAACTTTTCCGCCGCCGACCTGTCGTACGGCCGCAAGCGCGCGCTGGAGCTGGCGACCACGCTGGCGCTGGAGCCCGAGCTCATCCTCCTCGACGAGCCGATCGCCGGCCTGGGCCACGAGGACATCGGGCCGGTGACGCGCCTGATCGCGCAGGTCGCGAAGGACCGCACGGTGCTGATGGTGGAACACAACATGAAGGTCGTGGCCGAGTTGTGCGACCGCATCACGGTGCTGCAGGCCGGCGAGGTGCTGGCCGAAGGCAGCTACGAAGAAGTCTCGAACGACGCGCGCGTGCGCGCGGCCTACGTGGGAGGCGCTCATGCCTGAGCAGAACGTACCCTGCCTGGAGGTGCGTGGCCTCACCGGCTTCTACGGCGAAACGCAGGCGCTGCACGGCATCGATTTCGTGGTGCAGCCGGGGGAAGCGGTGTGCCTGCTCGGCCGCAACGGTGCCGGCAAGACCACCACGCTGCGTGCGGTGGTGGGCCTGCTGGCCAAGCGCCGGGGCCACATCGCGATCGACGGCCGCCCCACCCAGGGCATGGCGCCCGAGGACATCGCGCGCCTGGGCGTCGCCTACTGTCCCGAGGAGCGCGGCATCTTCGCGAGCCTGGACGTGGAAGAGAACCTGCTGCTGCCCCCGGTGCTGATGCCCGGCGGCATGACGATCGACGAGATCTACATGCTGTTCCCCAACCTCAAGCTGCGTCGCAAGAGCCCCGGCACGCGGCTCTCGGGCGGCGAACAGCAGATGCTGGCGATCGCCCGCATCCTGCGCACCGGCGCCAAGCTGCTGCTGCTGGACGAACCCACCGAAGGCCTGGCACCCGTGATCATCGAGGAGATCGGCGAGGCCATCGGCATCCTGCGCCAGCGCGGCTTCACCATCCTGATGGTGGAGCAGAACTTCCGCTTCGCCTCGGGTGTCGGCGACCGCTTCTACGTGATCGAGGAAGGCAGGGTCGCCGAGCATTTCGACCGGCAGACGCTGGCCTCCGACCACGCGCGGATCGAGGCGCTGCTCGGCGTCTGACCGAGCCGACCAGAAACGAGCGAACAAAGAGACACCTATGCCGGACACCTTGTTTGGATTCCCACTGGCCGCCATCGCGGGCCAGGTGCTGGTGGGCATGATCAACGGCTCGCTGTATTCGTTGATGAGCCTGGGCCTGGCGATCATCTTCGGGCTGTTGCGCGTGGTGAATTTCGCGCACGGCGCGCAGTACATGCTCGGCGCCTTCGTGGCCTGGGGCCTCCTCGAGTACCTGGGCCTGAACTACTGGTGGGCCCTGGTGCTGGCGCCGCTGCTGGTCGGCCTGAGCGGCGTCGCGCTGGAGCGCACGCTGCTGCGCCGGCTCTATCACGTCGACCATGTCTACGCGCTGTTGCTGACCTTCGGCTTCGCGCTGATTCTCGAAGGCGTGTTCCGCTACAAGTTCGGCGCCACCGGCCAGCCCTATCCGAACCCGATTGCGGGCGGGCTCGACACGCCGATGGCCTTCTTCCCCTGGTATCGGCTGTGGGTGATCGCCGCCTCCATGGGCATGTGCATCCTGACCTGGTTCGTCATCGAGCGGACCAAGCTCGGCTCCTACCTGCGCGCCGCCACCGAGAACCCGAATCTGGTGCGGACCTTCGGCGTGCGCGTGCCGCGCATGCTGATGCTGACCTACGGCCTGGGCGTGGCGCTCGCCGGCTTCAGCGGCGTGATGGCTGCGCCCATCTACCAGGTCAATCCGCTGATGGGCTCCCAGTTGATCATCGTGGTCTTCGCGGTGGTCGTGATCGGCGGCATGGGCTCGATCATGGGCGCGATCGTGGCCGGCTTCGGCTTGGGCGTGATCGAAGGCATCACCAAGCTCGTGTACCCGGACGGCGCCGGCATGGTGGTGTTCGTGGTGATGCTCATCGTGCTCGCCGTGCGTCCGCAGGGCCTGTTCGGCAGCCTGCGTTGAAATCGGTCGAAGGAGACAACGTGACCGCAACCCCCTCGTTCTCCGAGCGCCACTGGGCGGCCCTGCTGGTCGCTGGCGCGCTCGCGCTGGTGCTGGCGCCGTTCGTGGCGTACCCCGTCTTCCTGATGAAGCTGATGTGCTTCGCGCTGCTCGCGGCCTCGCTGAACCTGATGGTTGGCTACGTCGGGCTGCTGTCTTTCGGGCATGCGATGTTCTTCGGCTCGGCCGGCTACGCGACGGCGCATGCCGTCAAGGTCTGGGGCTTCGATCCCGCGCTGGGCGTGCTCTTCGGTGCGGCCGTGGCGGCGGCGATCGGTGCCACCACCGGCGCGCTGGCGATCCGTCGCGCGGGCATCGCCTTCTCGATGATCACGCTCGCCTGCGCGCAACTGGTCTACTTCATCGCGCTGCGTTCGCCCTTCACCGGCGGCGAGGATGGCATCCAGAACGTACCGCGCGGCAAGCTCCTCGGCCTGCTGAGCCTGCAGGACAACCTCACGCTCTACTACGTGGTCATGGTCACGGTGGTGGCCGCCTTCTGGCTGATCTGGCGCGTGGTGCATTCGCCCTTCGGCCAGGTGCTGACCGCGATCCGCGACAACGAGCCGCGCGCGATCTCGCTGGGCTACCGGGTCAACCGCTACAAGCTGCTGGCCTTCACGCTCTCGGCCGCGCTGGCCGGACTGGCCGGCGGAATGAAGAGCATCGTGTTCCAGATCGCCACGCTCACCGACGTGAGCTGGGTCACCTCGGGCGAAGCCCTGCTGATGGGCATCGTCGGAGGCCTGCAGACCATGTTCGGTCCGGTGGTGGGCGCCATGGTGGTCGTGACCATGGCCAACGAGCTCTCCGGATTCGCGGAGGCGGTGCTGATCGTGCAAGGCGCCGTCTTCGTGGTGGTGGTCATGCTGTTCCGCCGGGGCATCGTGGGCGAAATCAATGCGTTCCTGGCCCGTCGCACGAGACTCGGCAACACCCCTCCCGAAGTGTCCTCGACGCCTCCCCGGGCCCCACGCGCCGGCCCAGCCGCTTCCGCAACGGCGCGTGAGGGAACCCCATGACCCAGCTTCTCGCGACACACACTGGAGCTGTCCATGTCTGAGCGTTCCGACGTCCTTCTGCTGCGCGGCCGGCTCGCTCTCGTGACCGGCGCCGCCGGCGGCATCGGCCGGGCCATCGCGCTGCGCTATGCACGAGCCGGCGCTCGCGTGGTGCTGGCCGATCTGCGCGCCGAGGACTGCGAAGCCGCCGTGCGCGAGATCGCCGAAGCGGGCGGCAGCGCCTGGGCCTTCGCGCTGGACATCACCGACGTGGCGGCCTGCGCCGCCCTGGCCGAACGGATCGGCAACGAGATCGGCGTGCTGGACGTGCTGGTCAACAACGCCGGCATCCTCCTGCGCGAAGGCATCGACACGCCCGACGCGCATCGCAAGATCCGCCGCGTTTTCGATGTCAACGTGCTGGGCGGCTTCAACGTGCTGCATGCCTTCCTGCCGGCGTTGCGCCAGACGCGAGGCTGCGTCATCAACATTGCCTCGGGCGCGGCGTTCATCGCGCAGGCCGGCTGCATCGGGTACTCGGGTTCGAAGGGCGCGGTGAAGATGCTGACGCAATCGATGGCGGTCGATCTCGCGCCGGATGGCATCCGCGTGAACGCGATCGCCCCCGGCGTGATCGAGACGTCCATGACCGATGCCACCCGTGCCGATCCGCAGCGGCTGCAGAGTTTTCTGCGCCGCACGCCGATGGGCCGCGTCGGCCAGCCCGAAGAGATCGCCGAGCCGGCGCTGTTCCTGGCTTCTCCGATGGCCAGCTACATCACCGGCGTCACCTTGCCGGTGGACGGCGGGGTGCTGGCTGCATGACGCGAGGACCCGAGGACATGACCGGCTGACTCGAGCTCGTGACCGCACGAGATCGCCTTGGCGCGGAACCCCTTTGTTGACCAGAACCTGCATGGAGATGCCTATGAACGCCGACACTTCAAAGAATTCCGACTCCGCCTCCAGTCAGAGTCCAGGCACCCGACGGGTCGACGTCCTCGTGGTCGGCGGCGGCTTCGGAGGCATGTACGCCGTCTACCGGTTTCGCGAGATGGGCTTGAGCCTGCAGGCCTTCGAGGCCGGGGGCGACGTGGGTGGCGTCTGGTACTGGAATCGCTACCCGGGCGCACGCGTCGACCTGCCCAGCATCGACTACAGCTATTCCTTCTCTCCCGAGATCGAGCAGGAATGGACCTGGTCCGAGCAGTTCGCGGCCCAGCCCGAGCTGCTGCGCTACATCGACTTCGTCGCGAAAAAGCTCAGCCTGCGCCCGCACTTCCAGTTCAACACGCGCGTCAACCGGGCCAGCTGGGACGAGGCGCGCGCGCTGTGGGTGCTCAAGACCGACCGCGGCGAGACCTGGGAGGCGCCGTATTGCGTCATGGCGACCGGCCCGCTGTCGATTCCGAAGGAGCCGGACATCCCCGGGGTGAAACGCTTCAAGGGCCGCCTGCTGCATGCCGCCAAGTGGCCGCACGAACCCGTCAGCTTCGAGGGCCAGCGTGTGGGCGTCATCGGCACCGGCTCGACCGGTATCCAGATCGTGCAGGAGGTCGGGCCGAAGGCCGGCGAACTCTTCGTCTTCCAACGCACGCCGAGCTTCACCATGCCGATGCGCAATGTCGACCTTGACGCCGAATACATGGCCGAGGTCAAGCGCCACTACGCGGGCATCCGCGAAGCCGCACGCAACAGCGCGGTCGGGGGAACGCGGCCGCAATCGACCCGGGCCTTCTTCAGCGTGACCCGCGCCCAGCGCCAGGCCTTGCTCGAAGACGCCTGGAAGCAGGGTGGCCTGGCCATGCTCGGGACCTTCTCGGACCTGATGCTCAACGAGGAGGCGAATGAGCAAGTGGCGGAATTCGTGCGCAACAGGATCCCCGAGATCGTGAAGGACCCGGTCACTGCCGAGAAGCTCAAGCCGAAGGGCTATCCGATCTTCGCGCGCCGGCCCTGCCTGGATTCCAGCTACTACGAGACCTACAACCTGCCGACCGTGCACCTGGTGGATTGCCTCACCGACCCGATCGTCGAGATCACCGAGAAAGGCGTGCGCACCGAGTCGGGCGAGGTAGAACTCGACATGCTGATCCTGGCCACCGGCTACGACGGACTCACGGGCGCACTGACGGCCTTCGACGTGGTCGGGCGCGGCGGCCGCAAGGTCAACGACAAGTGGAAGGAGGGCGCGCGTTCGTACCTGGGCCTGATGATGGAAGGCTTCCCGAACCTCTTCATGACCACCGGCCCCAACGGTCCGGCGGCACTCGCCAACATCATCCGCATCAGCGAGCACGACGTAGACTGGATTGCCGGGGCCATCACCCACATGCACAAGAATGGCCTCACCACCATCGAACCGACTCCCAAGGCCGAGGAGGACTGGATGGGCATCGTGCGCAACCTGGCCAAGCGCTCGCTGATCAACAAGGCCAAGACCTGGTGGGTCGGTGCGAATGTGAAGGACAAGCCGCAGGGACTCACGCTCTTCACCGGGGGCTTCCATGCCTACCGCCAGTACACGGCGGCGGCCGTGCAGGATGGGTATGCCAGCTTCAGCTTCGGACCGGCGAAGGCCGAGGCGGAGCGCGAGCCGCGGTTCGCGGCGGGGGATTCGGTGACGGGGGTCTAAGGGCCGCGGCGACCTTGATTCCGTGCATGGCTTCAGCACAGCGCTGGCGTCGAAGTCACGTTCTCGCCCGTGCGCAACGCGGCAAGCGGGAGCCGAAATTCACGGTCGAGCAGCTGCCGCCCTTCCTGGACGGCTGCAACGTCCGGGTCTGCCTCCTGCCGCTCACCCCGGCCACCAAGGGCATCTTGAACAGAGAGCTCTTTGCCTAGTTGCCTTCCGGAGCGGCCCTGATCAACGTCGGTCGCAGCCCGCACCTCGTGGATATGGACCTGATCGACGCGCTGGATTCAGGCCGGCTTTGACGCCCAAGCGGCGATCTCGAAGAAGTCCCCAAGCGCGGTTCCCTGGTTGACGATCATGGGTGCATCGAAACGCACAAGGCTGCTCACTCATGAAGCAGTTCCATTCCTTCTTCAGCCTAGAAACTTGCGCGCGCGCATTGGGCGTTGATACCGCGCAAGTTGCTAGCCGAGGTCAATGCAGCGCCTTCACGAAGCGAGGACATCGCTCACCACTTGACGAGTCGGCTGCAGGCGTTTTGGCGTATCTATCGGGAGGAGTGGCCCATCGCCACGGCGGCTTTCCAGATGTCGATGACCGACCAGCAGTTCGCCCGCGCCTGGCACAACATCAGACAACAGGGAATCCGCGGGTTCACGACCATGGTTCGCAAGGGGCAGGCCGCCGGTGGCGCTCCAGGCCTGGACCCGGAGCTGATCGCCTCCGCAGTCACGTCGATGATCGAGTACGCCTGCTACAACTGGACAGCCCGAGGAGGAGACTTCCCCGATCGGGTCATTGACGACAAGACCGCGGTGGACGTCTTGTCGCACGTGATCGTGCAGGCCGTCACGCGCCCCCGATAGGCAGCGCGCTTCGACGAGCAGGACCACGACTCGCCCTCAAAGACCGGCACGGACGCAGCGCTCATGCGGTGTCTCACCTGGCGCGTGGCCGAAATCCAGGTCCACGAGCTGTCGATGCAGCGTTCGCGGACGTTGCTTCATACCGTGACCAGCCCCTGCTGGGCCGCGCTTGGCGGCGACTAGTCTGCGGCTGACGCCACGGCCTTCAGTACCGGAGCCCAGCGCTGGGTCTCCTGCATCACGAATCGCTTGTGGTCTTCACGGCCCGAGCGTTCGTCCGTGACGACCACGGCGCCGAGGTCGGCTTCGCGGCGGAGGAAGTCGGGATCTCTCAGGCTGGTCTTCAACACGCCATTGAGTTTGTTCAGAATGGCCGGCGGCGTGCCTTTGGGCGCATACAGGCCGTGCCACACGGCCACGCGAAAGTCCTTTAGCCCGCCCTCGTCGAAAGTGGGCACTGCGGCCAGTTGCGGCGTGCGGATGCGCGCGGCGGTGGTCACGCCGAAGACCTTCAGCTTTCCGTTCGCGATCTGAGCGCTGGTGTTGGTAGTCTGGTCGCACATCAGGTCGACCTGCCCGCCCAGCAGGTCCGACATTGCGGGCGCCGTTCCCTTGTAGGGCACGGCCACCATGTTGCCCTTGATGGCCTGCTGGAAGAGCAGGCCGCACAGGTGCGCCGCCGAGCCCACGCCGGCATTTCCGATGGTGAGCTTGCCGGGCTCGGCCAGCACCATCCTTGTGAGTTCCGCGAGGTTCGCCACGGGCAAGTCGGGGCGCCCCACCAACGTCATGGGCACTTCGCTGATCATGCCCAGGTACTCGAAGTCTTCCAGGGGCTTGTACGCCAGCTTGCGATACAGCGCTGGCGAAGTGGCCATGGCAATGTTGTGCAGGAGCAGCGTGTACCCATCGGGCGCGGCACGCGCTACCTTGGCTGCGCCAATGTTGCCTCCGGCACCAGCCACGTTGTCGATGATGACCGTTTGCCCGCCCAAGGCTTTACGCATCGCCTCGGCGAAGTCGCGCGCGACGCGATCGGTCGGGCCGCCCGCCGTGTACGGCACGACCAGCGTGAGGGGCTTGTCGGGATACTGGGCCATCGCGCCTGTCGCCAAGGGTATCGTTGCAATCACGGAGATTGCAGGGAGCGCTCGCAACAGCAGGCGTCTGTTCTTCATTGGTTTGTCTCCAGTGTTGAATTGAAGAGGTCGAGTCGCGCCTTGGTGCGGCGCGCGACGTCGTGCGTCCAGGGCTTGTCGGCCCAATGGCGCTGTGCAAAGGCCTGGATGGCCGAGCGATGCGCGAGCGAGGCCCCGATCAGATCCAGTCCTTCGAGGAACATGGTGCGATGGCGATCCGACAGCACGAATGCATGCGTGTCTAGCGGCGAGCGCACCTCGAGGCGCCGCACGTCGATCTGCAGCTGCAGCGGCGCTTCCGCCGCGGCAGCGGCACCCAGCAGAGCGTGCACGTCGGCCTCCGGCAGCATTACCGCGAGCAGCCGGTTGTTCATGGCGTTCGAATAGAAGATTTCGCCGAAACTCGGCGCGATCACCGCCTGGATGCCGTACTCCTGTAGGCCCCACACCGCGTGCTCGCGGCTGGAGCCGCAACCGAAGTTGGCGTCCGCCACCAGGATGCGCGTGCCTGCGTAGGCGGCGCGGTTGAGCACAAACGCCTCACGCGGGCTGCCGTCGCCATGAAAGCGCAGGTCCCAAAGCAGGCCGCTCGACAAGCCCGCCTTGCCGATGCCGCGCAGGAATTGCTTCGGCATGATCTGGTCGGTGTCGAGGTTGGCAATGGGAATGGGTGCGGCGATGCCTTCGATCACGTCGTGCGTGTACTTGTCGGTCATTGCAGCGGCTCCAGTTTGCGGACGTCGGTGATGCGGCCGGTGAGGGCGGCGGCGGCGGCCATGGCCGGGCTCATGAGGTGGGTGATGGCGCCGCGCCCTTGGCGTCCCTCGAAGTTGCGGTTGGTCGTCGATGCGCAACGCGCGCCGGGCGCGAGCACGTCATCGTTCATCGCCAGGCACATGGAGCAGCCGGGCTGTCGCCATTCGAAGCCCGCGCGCACCAGCAGCGTGGCAATGCCTTCGGCCTCGGCCTGCGCGCGCACGGCACCGGAGCCCGGCACCACCATTGCCCGAACACCCGGCGCCACGTGCCGGCCTTTCACCACCTGCGCGACGGCGCGCAGATCTTCGATGCGCCCGTTGGTGCAGGAGCCGATGAACACATGCTGCACCGGGAGCCCTTCGAGCGGCGTGCCTGACGCCAGGCCGGTGTAGCGCTGTGCCCGTTCGACACTCGTGCGCTGCGCACCCTCGGCGCCCGGCACGACGCCGTCGATAGCCACCGCCTGGTCGGGGCTGGTGCCCCAGGTGACGTAAGGCGCGACCTGCGTGGCGTCGAAGCAGTGCTCCGCGTCGAAGCGGGCGCACTCGTCACTGCGCAGCGTGGCCCAGTGCGCCAGCGCGCGTTCGCGCTCGAGGCCGTCGATGTCCGGCGCGCGCGCCAACACGTAGTCGATGGCCTTCTGGTCCGGCGCAACCAGCGCGCCGCGCGCACCCGCCTCCACCGCCATGTTGCACAGCGTGAAGCGCGCCTCGACCGACAGCGCCTCGATGGCCTCGCCGCAGAACTCCACCACGAAACCGCGCGCGCCCTGGGCGCCGATGCGGCTGATGATCATCAGCACCAGGTCCTTGGCAGTGGTGCCTGCCGACAGCCGGCCATCGACGCGGATGCGCATGTCCTGCGCGAGCCGGTACACCAGGGTCTGCGTGGCCAGCACATGCTCGACCTCGGACGTGCCGATGCCGAAGCCCAGCGCGCCGAGCGCCCCGTAGGTGGTGGTGTGGCTGTCGCCGCAGATCACCACCATGCCGGGGCGGACCATGCCGTGCTCGGGCGCGATGATGTGCTCGATGCCCTGCAGCGCGTCGTTGGTGTCGAACAGCGCAATGTCATGGCGCTGGCAGTGGCGCTTCAGGCTGCTTGCCTGCAACGCCGACGCCGGGTCCTGGATCACGCGGTAGCGCGCCGGATGGGTCGGGATGATATGGCTCACGGTCGCTACGTTCTGTCCCGGCATCGCCACGCCGCGGCCCTGCTCCTGCAGGCCCGCGAAGGCCTGCGGGCTGGTGTACTCGTTCATCAGGTGAAGATCGCAGAACAGCAGCACGTTCTGCGCGTCGAGTTGCGCCACGGTGTGCGAGTCGACCAGCTTGCGGTAAAGGGTGGCCGGGGCGCTCATTGGGCAACCTCCTGCTTGACGCTGCCTTTGTCGAGTGCTGAGGTGGCGAGCCGACTTCCGTGCCCTCGTGGTGACTGCCCGCGGCGCTGGCTGCTTGACAGCCCGCATGAGTCCTGCAGCGCCCGAGGTGCCGGAAGACCGCAACGGGCCACCGGATGTAGCGCCACGCTTGACCAGCCAGAGCGCCCATCAATGAGCTTCCCGCCGCGGCTTCCGACAAGGACAGTCTTACCCCTAAGCCGTGGAGCTTGTCTATGAATCATTGCGTCTTCGTCGGTGTGGAGCAGCTCGCCGCCGAAGCCGGCGTGGTGCCCGTGACCTACGAATGGGGCAAAAGCCGCGCTGTGACCTTTCGATGGGCTTGCAATCATCCTTCTTCTCCTTGCGCGAGAAAGGGCAGCACCTTCGCGAGCAGCGCCTGCGGCGCTTCTTCCGCGATGTAGTGACCGCAGGGCAGCGCCTCGCCTTCGACCTGTCGCGCCACGCGGCGCCACTCGTCGAGCGGCTTGAAGCAGCGATGCACCACGCCATGCTCGCCCCACAGGGCCAGCAGCGGCGGCTGCAACAGGCGAACGGCGTCGCGGTCGGCCTGGTCATGGACCAGGTCGATGCTGGCCGATGCTCGATAGTCCTCGCACAGGCCGTGCGCCGCGCCCGGCAATGCCAGGCAGCGCTGGTACTCCGCCAGTGCGCGCGGATCGAACGGCGCCAGGCCCGCGCTGCGCCGGCCCATCACCTCGCACACGTAGGCGGCGGGGTCGGCCTCGATAAGGCGCTCTGGCAGAGGCGCTGGCTGGATCAGGAAGAACCAGTGCCAGTAGGCACGCGCAAAGGCATCAGTGGTCTGCGCGTACATGCTCAGCGTCGGCGCGATGTCGAGGAGCACCAGGCGACGCACGGCCTCCGGGTGGTCCATGGCCAGGCGATGCGCCACCCGCGCGCCGCGGTCGTGCGCGAGCACGTCGAAGCGCGCATGCCCGAGGTGGCGCATCAGCGCCAGCTGATCCGCGGCGAGGGCGCGCTTGGAATAGTTGCCGTGATCGGCATCGCCGGCCGGCTTCGACGCATCGCCATAACCGCGCAGGTCTGCCGCGACCACCGTGAAGTGCTCGGCCAGCACTGGTGCCACGCGGTGCCAGATGGCGTGCGTCTGCGGGTGGCCGTGCAACAGGAGCAATGGCGCGCCGCGGCCGCCGACGACTGCCGGAATGACGATGCCGCGACCTGCCTCGACGTGGTGCCGCTCGAAGCCGGGAAAGAGCTCATTCATGGGGTGTCTTTCGATGTCTCGCCAAGGTGCTGTGCCGCTGCGATGGATCGTAGTTAGTTCCTCTCGCGCCACAAAGTCGCCCAAGGCAATTGATTCTTTCTCCTGGCGACTTAATATCTGACGATGGACTCGCTCTCGGACCTTTCCTTTTTCGCCGTGCTCATGAAGCAGGGCAGCCTCAGTTCCGCCGCGCAAGAGCTGGGCATCACGCCGCCTTCGGTCAGCAAGCGCCTAGCCGCGCTGGAGACGCGCCTGGGCGTGCGCTTGCTCAATCGAACTACGCGGCGCATCAGCCTCACGCCCGAAGGCGAGACTTACCTGACCGAAGGCGCGCGCGTGCTCGAGGCGCTCGACGCGGTGGAGCGCGCGGTCTCGGGCGCCAAGGTGGTGCCGCGCGGGTTGCTCAAGGTCAGCGCCACCCTGGGCTTCGGGCGGCGCTTCATCGCGCCGGCGCTGTCGAAGTTCGCGCGCGCCTTTCCCGATGTGGAGGTGCAACTGCACCTCACCGACCGGCCGGTGAATCTGGTGGAGCAGGGCTTCGACCTGTCGGTGCGCATCGGCACCCTGCCCGATGCGCGGCTGACGGCGCGCAAGCTCGCCTCGAATGCACGCGTGCTATGTGCGTCGCCGCGCTATCTGGCCAAGGCCGGCGAGCCCGCACACCCGCGCGAATTGCCGCAGCACCATTGCCTGTTCATCCGCGAGGGTGACGAGGCCTTCGGCTCATGGCACCTGCGCTCCGGCGGAAAGCAGGAGACGGTGAAAGTGCGCGGCGCGCTGAGCAGCAACGACGGCGAGTGCGCGCTGGCCTGGGCGCTCGACGGGCACGGCATCCTGATGCGTTCGCGGTGGGACGCCGCGCCCTACCTGCGCTCGGGGCGGCTGCGGCAGGTGCTGGGCGGCTGGGCGCCGCCGCCGGCGGATATCTTCATGGTCTTCCAGACCAAGGCAAATCTGTCGGCCAAGACCCGCGCGCTGGTCGAGTTCCTGCATGACGGCTTTGCGGCGCACCGTGAAGGCGTCGACGCCGACGATTCGCCGTGGTGACGCAGCACCCGCCACGGGACGCCGGGCGCTTCTCTCACCAAGCATTCAGGTCCTTCGCTGTGTCTGAGAAACTTGGACGTCGGATGCACCAGATCAATGATTTGAACCGCGTTCCAAAGTGTGGCTTGACACTGCGTCTCTCGGCGCAACGAGACCACCGATTCCGGCATCGTGACCGGCACTCCATTCCCGGCGGGCCTTCTACCCTCGACGATCTTTGCCATCGAGCAGCAGAATGCCCAAGCTACGAATCTCTCTACGGCGTACTTCTCGAGACCGACGGCAGCTTGACCTCTTCCCGCCAGAAGAGTAGACATGACACGAGGCCTTTTGGCCATCAGGAGGTTCCATGCTGCAAACTGCGCTTCTACGGGATCAAACGACGCTTCGCACGCCAGTTCGATTTTCTTGGCGACTGGCACTTTTGGCCGCCGCTTCGGCATTTCTCGCGCTACCTGCCGCGCTTGCCGCCAACGAGCAGGCCAACATGACGATGATCGACCCTGGGGCCATCCAATGGAGCGATGCGCCGCCCTCTATGCCAAAGGGCGCTAAGTTGGCCGTGCTTTCCGGGGATCCATCCAAGGAGGGGCCCTTCGTCATGCGTTTGAAGACGCCGGCCAACTACAGGATCGCGCCGCACACCCATTCACAGGCAGAACAGCTGACAGTGATTTCGGGGACGCTCTACCTCGGCATGGGCGAGAAGGTCGACAAAGCACAGGAGCACGCGCTCAAGGCTGGCGGTTTCCACTCGCTGCCCGCCAAGACGCCCCACTACGCGTTCACGAAGGTGCCGACAGTGGTCCAGGTGAACGGCAATGGCCCCTTCGACATCATTTACTTGAGCCCTGCAGACAATCCTGACCAATCGAAAAAGCAGTAGCTGCTCGCCTAGGATGGCGGCACCGAGGTGAAAAGATGCGCACCTGCGCAATGGACCTCGGCGCCCGACAAAAGTGGGACGCTCACAAGTGCCAATCGCTACACTCCGGATTCTCGGCTGATTTAGCCGGCACATCAGCGTCAGTCGCTGCTGGGCACAAGGGCGCACCGCCGATGCGCGCGCCCCTTTCCCAAATCTCTTCCTGGCCTTCGACGACCTCCTGCGCCGGCCCCGACGCTGCTTACCTGTCGCCGCGGCCATCCTCGAAGCAGCCGACCTTCAGCAGCCGATCGAGCGCCGCCTGGCGCGCCCTGCAGGCCGGACGGCAGGCAAGCACGTGGTGACTGCGGCCAGCGCCGCTGCGTGAACGCTCAGGGCGAGCGGGGCGAGACCGGTGGCTTCTGTCTCTCCGGCGCGTCGACGTTGCCGCCGCGCGAGAATGCGCCCGCTTTGTTGGCCGCGCGGTTCGTGGCCCGGCGCTTGGCGGTTGCGGCCCGGCGCTCTTCGCTGGAGACCTTGACCTCTGGCTCGGGCTTGCTGACGCCTTCGCCGATCTGCGGGCCGCGTGCGGCTTCTGCACCCTCAGCCTTGCGCTCGTTCCGCGCAGCAGCGCGTTGCGTCGCGCTCGTCTTGGGCGCGGGCCGTGCCTTCGCTTGCGCGGGGTCCGCCTCGCCGCCTTGGCCAAAGGCGGTCGTAGCCATCATCGAGGCCAGGGCCATGCCTATCGTAAGAACCAGCTTTCTCATGAAGACCTCCTGCAAGTTGTTGGTCGCCCGCAAGCGCGGGCAAGCCACATGGTGGCAGGCGCCGTCGTGCCCGACAGTGGTGGCGACCCTACCCAGCAACTCGCTGGGGCGTGACATTCCTTCCAGTCTCGCAGCACTCAGCTCGGCGACGGCGGCGCCGAACAGCGGACCGCCCATTGCCGGCGCTGGCGGTGCCGGTCGCGATCCGCTGATTGCACCGCATCGCAGTCGTAGCGCTTTCGTGCCATTTGCCCGTGGCGGGGCGCGTCAGGTTCGCGGGCTCTGACGCCCTCGCGATCTGCCACTGACGTGCGTCTTGCCGGTGGTGAACCTGCGGCCGCCGAGGGCTACGGCATTGCGCGGCATTTGTCAGCAAATGAGGCGCATTGTTGTTAAGCGCCTACATACATCGCGTAACATTCATTAGCAACACATACGATCGCACCCCTCTGCGCCGCTGCCGAGAAGGCATCACGTGCGCTCTCAGGGTTGGAAACGCTCCGACGACGGCGAAGCCCGCGGAGTTGCACTTCGTGTGATCTCGCTTGCATCCATACCCGTCCCGAATCCGCTTCGTCACGACCGTCGCGTCGTGCACAACGAAGGCTTCGCGCGTGCCATCGCCTCCCGAAAGCTGAAAGCCCCTCATGCCAGATCCCAAGGTCGATTTTCTACGTCCGCGCACGCATCGTTTCGCCCTGGAGAGCCGCCAGCTGTTCGACGGCGCCGCCTTCGTCGAAGCAGCCACGCATGCAGCCGAGGCCCCCCAGGCCGGCAGCGCTCCGGCCGAGGCGCAGCACCACGCGGAGCTGCCGCAGCCGGCGCCGCAACAGCGCGACCGGGTTGCCACCGAATCGGCTCCGATGCCGGAGTCCGCGGCGGCGGCGCCGCACGAGGTGTACGTCGTCGACCAGAACGTGACCGACTGGCAGCAGCTCGCCGCCGCCGTGCCCGCGGGTGCCGAGCTGATCCTGCTGGACACCGGTTCTTCCGGCGTGCAGCAGCTCGCCGACGCGCTCAGGGGCCAAACCGGCATCACCGCGCTGCACATCCTGAGCCATGGCAGCGCGGGCGAAATCACGCTCGGCAACGAGCAGGTGGATACCGCCAGCCTTGACCGCTCCGCCGAACTGTGGAGAACGATCGGCGCGAGCCTCACCGCCGACGGCGACATCCTGCTCTACGGCTGCGACGTGGCCGCCGATGGGGCGCAGTTCTCCCAGGCGCTCGGCAACCTGACCGGCGCAGACGTGGCATCGTCCACGGATGCCACAGGCGCTGCCGCGCGCGGCGCGAACTGGACCCTCGAATCCGCCAGTGGCCGCATCGAGGCGCGCAGCTTCGCCGACGCGGATTTCGACGGCGTCATGGCCGCGCCCACGGTCGCCACCACCGCCACGCGCCTGGTGGTGGCGGAGCCGAGCAGCCTCAACGCGCCGGGGGCCGACCGCGCGACCCTGAGCGGCTGGACCATCACCGACGACGGCTCCGGCAACGTGACCGTCACCGTGGTGGTGGAAGACACGGCGAAGGGCGCGCTGTCCTCGGCCAGCACCACCGGCGTGACGGGCATCGCCGGCGGCTACAGCTTCACCGGCAGCGTGGCGGCCGCCAGCGCCTGGGTCAACCAGCTGGTGTTCACCTCGGCCGACACAGAGCTCGGCACCACCGCGGCCAGCACCCGGATCGTCGTGACCGTCACCGATTCGGAAGCGCCGGCCCTGACGGCGACGCACGCCCTCGACGTGACGGTGACCCCGTCGAACGACCCCGTGGCCGTCGCCGATGCGGCGCAGTCCGTCAACGAGATCGGCAGCACCGTGCTGACCGTCGCGACGCTGAACGCGCTCGATCCCGAAGTGACGCTCGGCACGCAGGTTCCGAGCCAGGTGGTGTACGCCCTCACCGCGGATACGGCGCACGGCTACCTGTCGCTCAACGGAGCGCGCCTGGGCATCGGCGCGGTGTTCACGCAGCAGGACGTGATCGACGGCCACGTGCTGTACGTCCACACCGCCACGGGCGCGGACCAGAACACGCAGGACGGCTTCGCCGTCCAGATCAACGACGGCGCGACGCCATCGAGCCGCTCGGACACGGCCACGATCACGCTGGACGTCACGCCATTCAATCAGGGGCCGACCGTGAGCGGCTCGGGCGTCGTTCTCGAAGGCCAGCCCGCCAACGCACTCGATCCCAACGGCAATCCGGCGTCGGTGGTCGGCAACTTCATCGTCGCGCAAGGCGGCGGCGACGATGCAGACACGGCGCTCACCGTGCGGCTGACAGCCTTGCCCAGCGACGGCACGCTGTTCTTCAGCGGGACGGTCACCATCGGGGGCGTGTCGCAGACCGTCAGCAATCGCGCCGTGACGCAGGCCGACATCGACGCCGGCTTCGTTTTCACCTACGGCGCGCGTGGCGGCCTGACCTACGCCAATTCCGGCAACCGCGACACCAATCCCGCGACGCCCTATCCCTACGCCGACGGCTTCGGCGTGGCGGTGAGCGACGCCGGCGGCGGCGCCGGCGCCGGCGCGGTGCAGACCACCAACGCGACCATCGCACTGACCATCCAGCCCACCGACGACGATCCGACGCTGGATCCGGCGAGCACCCGGGAGGCCACTGTCACCGCCGCCGGCGGTGTTGGCGGCCCCTACACGGTCACCCTGACCGAGGCGATGCTGAACGCCTTCGACGTCGATTCGAGCGACGATCGCCTGACCATCGCCGTGACCTCGCAGGCATTGCTCGACCAAGGCCGCCTGCTGCTCAACGGCCAGGTGCTGCCCAACGGCGGCACCTTCACCGTGGCCGACGTCAAGGCGGGTCGCGTGCAGTACGTGCAGCAGGCCGGTGCGGGAGCGAACCAGACGGACAGCTTCCAGTTCCAGGTGCGCGACAACACCACCAGCGTGCGCTGGAATGCGGACGGTACGCGCACCCAGCGCGACGGCGGCGACTACGACGACAGCGGCACGCCCGGCAACTACAACGACGACAGCCTGCGCAGCTTCAGCTTCACCTTCCACCTGGCGGAGACGCCCACGGGCAACGGCGGCAGCTTCCCGCCCCTCGACAACGCTACCACGCACGCCGATTCCAACTACGCCGGCACCAACGTCAGCGGCATCTCGCGCGGAAGCCTGAGCGAGGGCGGCACCATCGTCCTGGCCGGCACCGGCAGCGACTTCAGCGTTACGCCGGGCCTGAGCTACACGGCCGACGGCGTGCCCCCGGAGCAGGTGGTCTACACCATCCTCGGCTTCGACGGCGTGAGCGGTGGCGCATGGAACGGCACGCTGCAGCGCTTCAACGGCACGAGCTGGGTGGCCATGGGGGTGTACGACACCTTCACCCAGGCCGACCTCGATGCCGGCAGCATCCGCTTCCAGCACAACGGCGACAGTGAAGACTTCGAATCCAGCGTGCGACTGTCCGCATCGGCGGGCGTGCTGGTCGACGACGGCGCGGGCGGGCTCACCTCCGATGCGTGGGAGACCAGCTTCGCCTTCTTCATCACGCCGGTCAATGACGCGCCGGTCACGGTCGGTTCGTCCAACACGGTCATTCCTGAAGGTGGCACGGCCTACATCACGACCGGGCAGTTGCAGATCAGCGATCGGGACGATGCCGCCAGCGAAAGCTACCTCGAGAGCTCCGCCGCGGTGCCGGGGGGCGGCAACAACTATGCCTTCGACAACGCCGCCAGCGGGGGGGGCGCGCTGCAGTTCGAGGTCCTGTCGCTGCCGCCGGGCGGCACGCTGCAGTACTCGACCGATGGTGGCGCCAGCTGGCTCAACGTCACTGCGGGCCAGTTCATCGACGCGGCGCTGATCACCGGCACGGCCGGCACCACCGGGCTGCGCTTCGTGAACGACGGCTCGGAGCTGCGCAACACCGGCTTCGACGTGCGCGCGGTCGATCGCTGGGGCGCCACCTCGAACACGGCGACCATCGGCATCCAGATCACCAACCTCAACGATGCGCCGCAGATCGCGCCGGATCCGACGCAGGCCGATCCCGCGACCTCGGTCAACAACCCGCTGACGGTGGCGGAGGGGGGCTATGCGCAGATCTCCACGTCCATGCTCTCGGCATTCGATCCGGACAGCAGCACGACGCAGGTGCAATACACCATCACCGGCGCCACGGCACACGGCAGCATCGCCTACTCGACCAACGGCGTCACCTTCCTGCGGCTGGGCGTCGGCTCCTCCTTCTCGGAGGCCGACGTGCGCGCAGGGCGCATCTATTACCTGCATGGGGGCGACGAGTCGACCGGCGCCACCTATCCGGGCGCGCCAAGCGATTCGTTCACCTTCAGCCTGGGCGATGGCGACAAGGAGCAGCCGGGCAACCAGTTCTGGATCTACGTGACGCCGGCCAACGATGCGCCGGTCGTGACGGCGCCGGCCGGCCCGGTCGAGGTCGACAGCGCGAATGGTGCCAACAATCCGGTGCCGGGCTTCAGCGTGGCCGACTCCGACATGGACACGGCGACCGCCGGCGAGAGCGACTTCGTGCAGGTCACGGTGCGCCTGCTGGACGCGGACGGCAACGCCTTGGGCGCCGGCGCCTACGCCGGCGTCACCATCGGCTCGACCTCGCTCGGCGGCGTGACGGTCGACGGCGACAAGAACGGCGCCGGCGACTTCCTGACCCTGCGCGGCACCCGCGCGCAAGTCAACGCGGCCCTGGCCGGCCTCAACGTGAGCTTCGGCGACGACCGCGATGCCGTCTACCAGGTGCAGGTCATCGCCGACGACCGGCTGCGCGATGCGGCCGGCGCGCTGCTGGACACCGATTCAGGCACCGGCGGCGTTCAGCCTGGCGCCAACGGCGGTCCGATGAACGAATCCGACCCGCAGGGCACGGCGGGCATCGCGATCCCCGCGACCGAGTACGACTGGTACAGCGCGACGGTGCCGACCGCGGGTGCCATCGCGGGCAACCTGTCTGCCGCCTCGGTGCGCATCTATGCCTCCAGCGAGAACGACCCCGCCACGCTGGGCGCTGCGACCAGCGCGAACGTGCTCGAGGACCAGGCCAGCTACATCGGTGGCAGCTTCGTCGTCGCCGACCCGGAGTCGGCCGCCTTCGACACGCCGATCACGCTGCGGCTGTCGGTGCCCAGCGGCACGCTCGGCATCGGTGGTGCCGGCGTGCAGGGCAGCGCCACGCCGGCCGGCGGCCAGGCCGTCACGATCACCGGCGACAACACCGGCCTGCTCGTCCTCACCGGCCGCGCCAGCGACATCGAGGCGCTGCTCAACAGTGGCGCAGGCACGGGCCTCACCTACCGCAGCGCGGCCAATGTCAATCACGACAGCAACGGCGGCGCTGCCGGCGATGTGACGCTCACCGTGTCCTTCGACGACGCGGGCTCGCGCATCGGCGACGACGTCGGCGCCGGCAGCGTCGCCAACAATGCGCCGGACGTGACCGTGGCCTTGACCATCGCGCCGGTGAATGACGCACCCACGGTGTCGCTCGGCGGCGGCGTCACGCCGACCACGCCGCTGGTCCTGACCGGCGGCGCCACGCCCACGTCGGTGCCCGGCTTCACGGTCGGCGACGTCGACGTCGACGGCGACATCGCAGGCAACGGCGCCGCGTCTGACGTGAGCGATGGCGAGACGGACTTCCTGCAGGTGACGATTCGGATCACCGATGCCGACGGCAACGCATTGCCCGCGACTTCCTACGACGGCACCAACGGCGAGGTCACCATCACTTCGAGCAACGCCGGCACGTCCGGCGTGGCGATCGATGGCGCCTTCGACGGCACCGGCAGTGCACTGGTGATCAGCGGCACCCGCGCTCAGGTGCAGGCCTACCTGGACGGCCTGGCTGTCGCGCTCACCGGCGTCCTGGCCAATGGCGACGTGGTGTACCGCGTCGAGGTCATCGCCGACGACCGCGTGCGCGACGGCGGCGGCGTGGTGACCGGTGCCAACGGCGGCCAGAACGACAACGCCGGCAACGGCACCGTCGTGCCGCCCGCGACCGCGATCGATCCCTACGCGGCCACGCCCGGCGGACTCGCGAGCAATGTCGCCTCGACCTACCGCACGCTGTTCCCGTCGTCGATCAACGATCCGGCGCAGATCGCGGCCGGCAACCTGAACGCCGGGGAGGGCAGCGGCAGCGTCACGATCACGGGCATCACGGTGACCGACCAGGACGCCCTGGAGACCAGCATCCTGAGCACCACCGTGTCGGTGCCCGCGGGCTTCACGATCACCGGCATCGGCTCCGGCAGCGGCGGCAGCGCGGTGATCGCGGGCGACGGCCTGTCGGTCACCATCACCGGCACGCTGGCCGAGATCAACAGCCGCGTCAACACCATCGCCGTGCAGTTGCCCGATGCGCTGGGTGCCGCCGGGCGCCCGGACTGGAATGGCTCCTTCACGGTCACTGTCGTGGTCGACGACGAGGGCAACACCGGCGGCCGGCCGGCCACCCTGGCACCCGGCGACAACAGCACCACGGGCACCTTCGCCTACCAGGATGGCGTGGCCGCCGACCTCGTCACCACGCGCAGCTTCAGCTTCACGGTCGGCCCGCTCAACGACGCGCCGGTGGTGGTCAACGGCAATGCCGAAACCCTGCCGGTCGTCAGCGAGGACGCCGGCAACGCGGCAGCCGGCAGCACGGTCGCGGCACTGTTCGGCAGCCACTTCGGCGATGCGGCCGACCTGATCGACAACAGCGGCACCGGCGCGACAGGCGGCAGCACGTCCGACGGTTTCTTCGGCGTGGCGATCAGCGGCCTCGCGCCCAATCCCGCGCAGGGCGAGTGGCAATACTCGCTGGACGGCACGACCTGGACCGCCGTCGGCGCGCGCAGCGACGCGAATGCGCTGGTGCTCGCGGCGGGCGCGCAGCTGCGCTTCGTGCCGGCCGCCGATTTCCATGGCACACCCAACACCCTCACGGTGCGCCTGGTCGAGACCGATGCCAACGCCGACAGCGCCACGCCCGACCCGGTCTCCGGCTCGAGCGTGAACGTGGCCGCGGCCGGCAACGGCGGCACGACCCTCTACAGCGCGGCCACCGTCGTGCTGTCCACCAGCGTGGCCAACGTCAACGACCGGCCGACAGCCACCGACGCCGTGCTCGCTGCCGGCGTGGAGGACCAGCAGGGACAGCCCGCGCCGGCGGCGAGCGCCGCCAGCCTGTTCGGCGGCACGGGCTACAGCGACGCCACCGACGATCGGACCGCCATCGCCGGCGGCGGCAATGCAGCCACGGCCTTCGGCGGCATTGCCATCGTCGGCAACGCCGCCATCGCGGCAGAGGGCAGCTGGCAATACTCGACCGACAACGGCGCCAGCTGGACCGCCGTCCCGGCCGGCGCTTCCGACAGCAATGCGATCCTGCTGCCGCCCGACGCGCAGCTGCGCTTCGTGCCTGCGGCCAACTACAACGGCACGCCCGGCACCTTGACCGTGCGTGTGTCCGACGCCCCCGTGGGTGCGGGCGCCGGCGACATCGGCGCCGCGGTCGGCGACGCCGCCAGCCAGTGGTCCGCCACCCACACGCTGTCCACCAGCGTGGCGCCGCGCAACGACGCACCGGTCCTCGCCGGAACCCCGACCAACGCCAGCGCGGTCGAGAACGGGCAGACCGGCAGCGGCGACAGCATTCCGCCGGTGGCGCTGCTCAGCGGTGCCGGCGTGGCCGATCTCGACCTCGCCAGTACCCCCGGCCTGGCGGCCGGCATCTTCGGCGCGGGCCGCATCACGGTCAGTCTCGACGGCTACCGGCCGGGCGACCTGTTGCTCGTCGATGGCGCACTTCCGCCCGGCGTGTCGATCTCCGGCGGCAACGGCGCCCCGCTGGTCGTGCAGTTCCATGCCGACACCACGCTGGCCGAAGTGCAGGGCGTGCTGAACGCGCTCTCGTACCGCAGCACCAGCGACAGCCCGAGCAACTTCGGCGCCGACCCCGACCGCGTCTACACCATCGTCGTCAACGACGGCAACAACATGCAGGCGGGCGGCGATGCCGGCGGCCCCGCGCTCGACAGCAACGTGCTCACGGGCACGCTCACCATCGTGGCCGCCAACGACCCGCCCACGGCCAACGACGACACGCACAGCATCGCCGAGGACTCGGTCTCGGTCAGCGCCAACGTCATCACCGGACGCCTGCCCGGACAGGGCGATACCGACCCCGACGATCTGGTGCTGACCGTGAGCGCCGTGCGCACCGGCACCGAGGCCGGCACCGGCACCGCGGGCAGCGTGGGCAACCCGCTGGCGGGCAGCTACGGCAGCGTCGTCTTCCAGACCGACGGCAGCTACAGCTACACGCTGAACAATGCCGATCCGCGGGTGCAGGCGCTGACGGCCGGCGAGACGCTGACCGAGGTCTACACCTACACCATCTCCGATGGCGCGGGCGGCACCGACGCCGCCCAGCTCACGATCACGATCACCGGCGCCGCCGATGGCAGCCCGGCCGACGACCTGCCCACCATCGTGGCGAGCGACCACAACGGCGCCGCCACCGGGAACCTCAGCGTGAACGAGGCCGGTCTCACCGGCGCCAGCGACACCAGCGAAACGGCGGACAGCACCTTCGCGATCAGCGCCGCCGACGGCCTGAGCGGCATCACCGTCAACGGCACCACCCTGAGCCTTGCGCAGCTGCAGGCCGCCACTCCCGGCGTGCCGCTGACCATCACGACCGCCGACGGCGTGCTCGAGATCACCGGCTTCACTCCGACCGGCATGGCCGCCGGCCTGACGACCGCCGGCGAGGTCAGCTACACCTACACGCTGCTGCAGCCGCAGGACCACAGCGGCGGCGAGGTCACCGATCCGTTCGCGCTGACCGTGATCGACCGCGACGGCGATGTCGCCAACGGCACGCTCACGGTGCTGATCGCCGACGACGTGCCGCTGGCGGCCAACGACGCGAACAGCATCGGCGAAGGCGCCTCGACGAACACGGTCGAGGGCGACCTGAAGATCAACGACCGGAACGGCGCCGACGACGGCAACGGCGTGCCGCTCACCTCGGTGAACTTCGGCGCCACGCCGGGCACCCTGGGCAGTCCGCTCGCCACCGCCTACGGCAGCATCGTCGTCCATGCCGACGGTACCTACACCTACACGCTCGACAACGACAACCCCGTCGTCAACGCACTCAAAGACGGCGACACGCTGACCGAGACCCTGAGCTACACCATCGTCGACGCCGACGGCGACACCTCGACCGCCACGCTGACCCTCACCATCAACGGCCGGACGGATGCCGGCGCTCCGTCGATCGTCCCGGTCGATGGCAACGGCGCCGCGAGCGGCCAGGCCGAGGTCCACGAAAGCGGTCTGACCGATGGCCCCGGGGGCACCGACCCGCGCGAGACCAGTGGCGGCACCATCGCCATCGGCGCGGCCGACGGCCTGGTCTCGGTCACGGTCGGCGGCACCACGCTGACGGTGGCGCAGCTGCAGGCGCTCGGCACCACGCCGGCCCGGATCGACACCGGCGAGGGCACGCTCGTGCTCACCGGCTTCACGGCCACCAGCTCGGTCGGCGGCGTGCCGACGGCCGGCGAGCTGAGCTACACCTACACGCTCAAGAACCCGATCGGCCAGCCCGGCGCCCCGGAGAGCTTCGATGCCGTTGCGCTGCAGGTCAGGGATGCGGGCGGCGCCTCGAGCACCGGCACGCTGCAGGTGCGCATCGTCGACGACGTGCCGCTGGCAACCGGCGACGGGGCCAGCATCACCGAAGACGCGACGCCGAATACGGTGAGCGGCGACGTGAAGGCCAACGATGCCAACGGCGCGGACGATGCGAACGGCGTGCCGGTCACCGGCGTGCATTTCGGCAGCACGGGCGGCAGCGTGGGCAGCCCACTCACGACCGCCTACGGCAGCATCGTCGTCAACGCGGACGGCAGCTATACCTACACGCTCGACAATGCGAGCCCCGCCGTCCAGCATCTGCTGCCGGGCGAGACGCTGACCGAGGCAGTGAACTACACCATCACCGATGCCGACGGCGACAGCTCGACGGCCACGATCACCATCACCATCCGCGGTGCCGACGACGGCGTGGCGCTGGCGCTCGAAGACGGCAACGGCCCCGCCGGCACCGGTGAGGCGAGCGTCAACGAGCGCGGGCTCGGCGACGGCGGCGATGCGAGCGAGACCACCACCGGCCGCTTCGTGGTCCGCACGCCCGATGGTCTCGGCAGCATCGAGGTCGGCGGCACGACCGTGACGCCGGCGCAGCTGGCCGGCCTGGGCACCACGCCGCTCACCCTCCTGACCGACAAGGGGCTGCTGACCCTGACCGGCTACGACCCGGCGACCGGCGCCGTCAACTACAGCTACACGCTGACGGGCCGGCAGACGCATGAAGGCGGCGAGGTGACCGACGACATCGCCATCGTCGTGCGAGACCGCGACGGCGACAGCAGCGCGGGCACGCTGCGGGTGCTGGTGATCGATGACGTGCCGACCGCACGCGACGATGCCGCATCAGTCAATACCGAGCGCCCGGGTACCTCCACCGTCGGCGGCAACGTGTTCGGACCCGGCGGGCGCGGGCCGGGCGACGTCAGCGACCGCATCGACGCCGATGTCGTGGCCGAGCCCGTGACCGGCTTCTCCTTCGAGGGCCGGCCGGGCGTGATCGGCGGCGCGCCGCTCGCCGGCGCCTACGGCAGTCTGCGCATGAATGCAGACGGCAGCTACAGCTACGCGGTGGACGCCAATAACTCGCGCGTGGCCTCGCTCGGCGATGGCCAGACGCTAACCGAGGTGTTCAGCTACACGATCACCGACGCGGACGGCAGCACCAGCACGGCCCGGCTGGTGGTGACGATCCGCGGTGCCTCTCAGTTCCGCCCGCTGGCGGGTGACCGGATTTTCCCGATCGAGTACCCGGCTCAGCAGCGCTCGATCACGCAGGGCATGGCGCCCGCGCTCTACGTGCAGTTCTCCGTGCACGAATCGCAGCGCGTCAGCCAGGAAGCGCTGGCCTCCGTCGCCGCACGCGTGGCGGGCGGCGCGTCGTACGGCGCCTTCGACCAGGGCGAGCCGTTCGGTATCGGGCAGGACATGAGCAACGTCCAGCACGTGAGCCGCGATGGCGTCTCGTCCTCCCTGCGTTTGCTGGAGGACCTGCGCCAGTCGCTGGCGCTGCGTGGACTGGGCGCCGGTTTGCCGGATGGCAGCAACGCGCTGTTCGGCGACTTTCCGGGCTTCGCCGCGCCCGAGGATCAACCCGAGCCGCCTTCGCCGCGCGCCGGCGAGCGGATCGTGGTGCCGGGGGCGAAGACCTCGGCCGCGCCGCTCGACGAGCGCGCGCAGCAGGCGGAAGCGATCCGGCTGCCGGCGATGCCCGACCTCGCAGGCGTTTCGGCGCGGCCGGCCGACGCCGCGCGATCCTTTTCCGTCCGACTCGCCGCCAGCGCCGCCGAACGCGGCACCGTGCGCGACGTCGTGCGCCTGCAGCAGCGCGAGGTGCCGCGCGTCAAGGTACCGCAGGCCCGCTCCTGACCGGCCCACGGCCATCGCGCGCTATCGGATCCATCCTCGAAACACAACATGAGAGAGTCAACGTGAAGAAATCGAAACTCCCCGGCACGCCCATCCTGGCCGCCACGGCCGTCGCCGTGCTGCTGGCCGGCTGCAGCGTCAGTCCGGTCCAGGTGACGCCGGATGAAGTCGCCCAGCGCGTCGCGGGTGACCAGGCGCAGATGTACAAGGACCAGGCGCCCGTCGCCGCGCCCATCGGCTATTCCGAGGCGCTGGCGCGGGCGCTCAAGTACAACCTGGACTACCGGCTCAAGCTGATGGAGAGCGCGCTCGCACGCGGCCTGCTCGACGTCTCGGCCGCCGACATGCTCCCCAAGCTGGTCGCCGATGCAGGCTACAACGACCGCAGCAACGATTCCGGCGGCACCAGCATCGGCATCGAGGACCGCATCGTCAGCCTGCGGCCCTCGACCTCGGAGGAACGCACGCGCTATTACGGCCGCGCCACGCTGTCGTGGAATGCGCTCGACTTCGGCCTGGCCTACTTTCGCGCCAAGCAGGCGGCGGACGAGGTCAACATCGCCGAGGAGCGCCGCCGCAAGATCCTGCAGAACATCGTGCAGGACGTGCGCAACGCGTACTGGCGCGCGCTCGGCGCGCAGCGCCTGCTCGCCGACGCGGACCAGCTCGCCACCCGCATCGAGGACGCACTGGCCAAATCGCGCGAGGCCGAGCGCGCCGGCGTCCTGCCGCCGACCCAGGGCCTGGCCTACCAGCGCGCGCTGCTGGATGCGATGACGCTGGTCAACCTCAAGCGCCAGGAAATGCAGTTTGCCAAGCGCGAGCTCGCGGCGCTCATGAACCTGCCGCCGGGCACCGAGTTCACGCTGGTGGACAGCGCGGGCGACAGGCCCGTGCCGGCCACGCTCGACATCGACAAGCTCGAGCGCGCGGCGCTCGAGAGCCGGCCCGAGCTGCGTGAGGAGGACTACAAGGCACGCGTCGGCGTCAACGAGACCCGCAAGCAGATCGCGGCGCTGTTCCCGAGCCTCAACCTTTACGCCGGCCCGCGCTACGACTCCAACGATCTGCTCTACAACAACAGTTGGAGCGACGTCGGCGTGAGCGTGTCGATAGACCTGTTCCGCCTTGCAGCCATTCCCGCGATCAAGCGCACCAACGAAGCGCGCCTGCGCAACGACGAGGCGCGGCGCCTGGCGCTGTCGATGGCCGTCATCACGCAGGTGCGCGTGTCCGTCGAGCGCTACAAGCTGGCACTGGTCGACCAGGAGCTCGCAGCCGAGTCGAGCCGCGTGGACCAGCGGCTCGCGAGCGTCTCGCGCGCGGGCAGCAGCAACCGGCTGGAAAGCGAGCTCGAAGCCCTGCGCACCGATTCGCGCGCGCTGGTCTCGCGCTTCCAGCTTGCCACGGCCTACGCGGCGACGCAGGCGTCCTATGCCCGCGTGCTCAATTCGGTGGGCATCGACCTGCTGCCCGATGCCGTGACGGGCACCGACCTCCCGACCTTGGCCAAAGCCATCGACCAGAGCTTGATGGAAGGCGAGAAGGGGGCATTCGTGCAGACCGCCGCGGTGCAGACGCCCAGCCGCCCGGTCGCCGTGCGTGTGCAGAACCTGCCGCAAGGCGTGAGCGAAGCCGCGGTGCGCGGCGCAGTGGAGCGCATCGTCACGCGCAACGACCTGGCGATCGCGCAGGGCGGCGAGGCCCTGGTGCTGACGCTCGCCTTCGAGCGCATGGATTCGCGTGCCACGACGCGTGCGCAATGGCGTGTCACGCTGTCCGAGCCGGGCGGGCGGCAGCTGCTGTCGCAGAGCTATGCGAGCTTCCTGCCGAATGCGCCGACCGAGCGCGCGCTCGGCGCCTTCGCCGAGGCGGCGACGCTGTCGGTGATCTCCGACGTGCGACGCCTGTCGCGCAGCGGCGCCTCGGTGGCGCAGCAGCCGTGAAGCGGGCTGCCAAGGCCGTCGGGCTGCTCGTTCTTTCCTTGTCCGGGCTCGGCCTGCAGCAGGCCGCTGCCGAACCGGTGCCGGGCCGCGCGCCCATGCAGGGCGCCCCCAGCGCCGCGCCGGTGCGCTTTCTCGTGGTGGCAGCGCAGGAGAGCATTCTCTCGGCGTCGGTCGCAGGACGCTTCGCCAAGGTGTCGGCGAACCTGGGTGACCCGGTGCGCGCCGGCCAGGTGCTGGCCGCCTTCGACTGCGCCGAGGTCCAGGCGCGGCGCGATGCGGCACGTGCCGAGGCAGAGTCGGCGCGCGTGCAGTACGAGGCCAAGATGAAGCTGCAGGGCCTGCAGTCGGCTGCCGAGGTCGAGGTCGAGCTCGCGGCGGCCAACGTCAACAAGGCACAAAGCCAGATCCGCATCTTCGACGCGCAGCTGGCCCAGTGCGCCTTCGTGGCGCCCTTCGCCGGCAAGGTGGCGCGCGTGCACGTCAAGGTCGGGCAGGGCGTGAATCCCGGCGCGCCGGTGATCGAGCTCGTCGGCAGCGGCCCGCTCAAGGCGCGCATGAACGTGCCTTCGCAGTGGTTGGCCTGGCTCAAGCCGGGCGAGCGCCTCCAAGGCACGGTCGACGAGACCGGCAGCGCCTGCGAGCTCAAGGTCACGCGCGTGGCCGGCCGTGTCGATGCGGTGAGCCAGACGGTCGAGATCGAGACCGAGCTGGCCAGCGCCGCCGGCCAGGTGCTGCCCGGCATGAGCGGCCAGGTTCGCGTGCCGGCCGGGCGTTGAGCCGGCTTCCGGGCGGAAAGACACCATGACCCATCTGGCCTTCTATGCGCTGGCCGCGAAAGTGCGCGCGGCCGGCCGCGCCGCCGATCTCGCTTTCGTCATCTGCAACGAGACCCACGCGCTCGCCAGCTACCGGCAGGCGGCGCTGGTCGGCTACTTCGGCGTCCGGCGCACCCGGCTCGTCGGCCATTCGGGACTGGCGGACATCGAGGCGGACTCACCCTATGCCCTGTGGCTGGCCGAGCTGGCCGATCATCTGCGGCCGCAGCTCGATGCGCTTCCCGCGGCTGCGCCCGTGCTGGCGCTGTCCCCGGCCATGCTGCCGGCCGCGCTGGCGGCCTCCTGGGCCGACTGGCTGCCCGACCATGTCTGGGTGCTGCCGCTCGCAGACCCCGATGGCCGCGCGCACGCCGTGCTGTTTCTGGCGCGCGAGGACCCATGGCCGGCCGAGTTCGATGCCGAGTCGCCCGAGTACCTGCTGCTGCAGGCGACCGCGACCTATGGTCACGCCTGGTGGGCCCTGACCGGCCGCCGCCGCTCCATCGGCGCGCTCTGGCAAGGCCTCTGGGCCCGCAAGGCGCTGCGCTGGTCGCTCGTGCTGCTGCCCTTGCTGCTGCTGGTGCCGGTGCGCGAATACGCGCTGGTTCAGGCCGAGGTGGTCTCCCTGCGCAGCCAGGTGATCGCGTCGCCGCGTGACGGTGTCATCAAGCGCATCGTGGTTCCGCCCAACACGCCGGTCGAGGCCCAGCAGACCATTGCCGAGCTCGACGACACCACGCTCTTCAACCGCCTCGCGGTCGCACAGGCGGCGCTGGCCAGTGCCCGGCTCGAGCTGCACCAGGCTTCGCAGCGCGCGATCGAATCGCAGGGCGCCAAGGCCGAGCTCAACCTGGCCGAGGGCAAGCTTCGCGAGCGCGAGGTCGAGGTGGCGGGCCTGCAGCGCGAAGTGGCGCAGCTTTCGATCAAGGCGCCAGCCAAGGGCGTGTTCGTCTATTCCGATCCCGACGACTGGGCCGGCCGACCGGTACAGACCGGCGAGCGCGTCGGCCTGCTCGCCGATCCGTCCTCGCTGGGCGTGCAGGCGTGGGCGCCGGTCAGCGAGGCGGTCAACCTTGCGTCCGGTGCCCCGATGACGCTGTTTTTGCGCGTGGCGCCGCTCGATCCCGTCTCCGCGCGGCTCGACTACGCCGGCTACCAGGCGGTCGAGGCGCCCAACGGCATCGCAAGCTACCTGCTGCGCGGGCACCTCGACGAGGCGGCACCGATCGCCCGCATCGGGCTGCGCGGCACCGCACGCGTGTCGGGCGACTGGACCGTGCTGGGCTATCTCATGTTCCGGCGCCCCTTCGCCGCGGTGCGGGAGTGGTGCGGATGCTGAGCCCCGCCGCCGGCACCGCCTCCTGGCCCGCGCTGCGCGAGGAACTGCAGATCCACGCGGCGGGGGCGAACCGCGACGGTTCGCCGGCCTGGCATATCTGCGACCCGGTGCGCAACCTGTTCTTCCGCATCGGCTGGCTCGAATTCGAGATCCTGCAGCGCTGGCGGTTGGCCGATCCGCAGCGCATCGCACGGGAGGTCGCCGACGCCACGACGCTGGCGCCCGCGCCCGACGACGTGGACGATTTGCAGGCCTTCCTGGCCCGCCACCAGCTGCTGCGCGCGGTGCGCCAGAAGGCGCCGATGCCGGCCTGGCGCTGGCTGCTCAACAACTACCTGTTCGTGCGCATCCCGCTGGTGCGACCGGCGCACTGGCTGGAGCGGCTCCTGCCCTGGGTGCGCTGGCTGTTCACGCGCTGGTTCGCGGGCCTGAGCGCGCTCGCCGCATTCACCGGCCTCGTGCTGGCAGCGCGCCAGTGGGACACGGTCGAAGCCAACTTGCGCGGCGCGCTGAGCTGGGACGGCGTGCTGGGCTTCGCCGGCGCGCTGATCGTCTCCAAGCTGCTGCATGAGCTGGGGCATGCGCTGGTCTCCACGCGCCACGGCGTGCGCGTCGGCCACATGGGCGTCGCGCTGCTCGTCATGTGGCCCATGGCCTACACCGACACCGGCGAGAGCTGGAAGCTCGCGCGCTCGCGCCATCGCTTCGCAATCGCCTCGGCCGGCATCGCGTCCGAGCTGGTGCTGGCGGCCTGGTCGACCCTGCTGTGGGCCTTCCTGCCCGACAGCGACCTGCGCAACGCGCTCTTCTTTCTCGCGACCACGGCCTGGGTGCTGACCCTGCTGGTGAATGCCAGCCCCTTCATGCGCTTCGACGGCTACTACATGCTGGCCGACGCGATCGACTTCCCGGGCCTGCACGAACGCGCCGGCCAGCAGGCGCGCCGCTTCCTGCGGCGGTGGCTGCTGGGCCTGGACGACCCGTTGCCAGAGACGCTCTCGGTCGGCTTCCGGCGCTTCCTGATCGCCTTCGCCTTCGCCACCTGGATTTATCGGCTGGTCCTGTTCGTCGGCATCGCGGTGGTGGTCTATCACGCCTTCTTCAAGGCCCTTGGCGTGTTCATGTTCTTCGTCGAGATTGGCGTCTTCGTCGGCCGGCCCGTGGTCGCGGAACTGCGTGTGTGGATGCGGCGCCGCGCAGAGATCCCGCGCCGGCGCAAGGCCGGCTGGCTGCTGGCGCTCGCAGCGGCGGCGCTCGTGCTCTGGCTGCCGTGGCACGCCGGCATCACGGCGCCGGGGGTGATCAAGGCCGGCGCGGAGCAGCCTGTGTATTCGCCCTTCGCGGCGCGGGTGACGGCGCTCGATCTCGCCGACGGACTCAACATCGAGTCCGGCCGCGAACTGATGATCCTCGATGCGCCGAACCAGGCCGAGGAGCGCGACAAGGCGCGCGCCCTGGCCCATGCCTACACGCGCGCCGCGCGCGGTGCGCTGGGACTGGATGAAGGCCCCGCCGCGCAGCTGGCGGTGGCCGAACAGCAGGCAAGCCGATGGGACGCCGAGCGCCGCGCGCGGGAGGCCGAGCTGCTGCGGCTGAAGCTGGTCGCTTCGATGCCCGGCGAGGTGCGCGATGTCGATCCGCTGGTCGGCCCGGGCACCTGGGTCGCGCCGTCGCAACTCATCGCCATGGTGGTGGACGGGCGGCGCTGGCGCGTCGAGGTACTGGTGCCGGAGCGCGACCGCCAGCGCCTGTCGCTGGGCAGTACGGCCACCGTCATCGTGAAAGGGCGCACGCGCAAGCTGCAAGGGCAGGTGCGCGCAATCGACAACAGCCCGGTCAAGCGACTGCCGCACATGCTGCTTGCGCGGGACCACGGCGGCCCGATCGCGCTCAACCCGACCCGGCCCAAGGCCGAATTGCGGCCGGCGGAGGCGTGGTTTCGCGTGCTGGTGGAGGGCGAGTCGGAGACCTCGCTGGCCGCGGTGGGCGAGGTGAAAGTGCACTTCGAGGGCACGCGCGAGAGCCTCGCGCGCAACTGGATCGACAATGCGCTCTCGGTCGTGATCCAGCAGTCGGGCTTCTGAGTGACGACCCGATGCGCGCAGCCCGATCGGCGCTCAAGCCCTGGAGGAGTCGCGCGGCTCGCGCAGGCAGGGCCACGATTTCCTGAAGCGCTGGACCATCCGGGTCTTGCATGCGCTCTCGCGCTCGGTCTCGAGCGCGGCGATGATGATCCACTGGGCCGGGTCCAGCTGCAGGTCTTCGGCCAGCGCACCGGCGATCACCGGCGAGAGCCGGCCGCGGCTGCGCGCCGTGCGCAAGGCTTCGTCCGACAGTCCCAGGCGCAACGCCCAGACGCGCAGGTTGTTTTTTTCAAGCGCCATGCTCAGGAGATCCATCGTCGTGGCCGGCCGGCAGGGCGCGGCCTTTTCCTGGGGATTGAAGATGCTGGTCATAGGGCGGTGAGCGGGTGGTGCCTACAGGCACTGCGTGTGCGGACGCGCCAGCGTTCTGCCTGGAGAGCGACTCGCGAAGCGCTCCAGCAGGATGCGTCCGAGCCGGGTGATCTCGTCGACGGTCGCGGGCGATTGCGCCTGGGCGCGCTGGAGTCCGCCCGGCGGCCGCCCTGCGTCGGGGATGGCGGCCTTGATGGAGCCGCTCAGCTTCAGGATTCTCAATGTCTCGATTTCACTGTGGTCGACGATACGGATGGGCAGCCTGGTATTTGCCAGGCGCTGCAGCAGGTCGATGGGGCGAGGAAACTCGTGCATACGTTGAAGGATCTCGGGATCGCGCATCCGGACCGGGTGCGTCTATGGAGCGCGAATGTAGTGACGCTGCCTGCGCTCCACAATCGAATTGACAAAGCATGAGAATTCATGCGCACGAGATGCGCGGGCCGTGCAGTCCAAGCGGCAGGCCGGGCGGCAGTTTCCTCCTACAACGAAGGACCCCGAATTGACATTGCTTGACAATCCCCGGCCGCGTTCGCGCGAGGTGCCCCGGTACACTTTGTTGCCGATCGGCGCCCGGCAGTCTTCGCTGGGCACTCACTAAAGGGGTATCAGAAAAATGCGAGTTGCCGCACTGGACGACGACGTCGATCAGCTCGACCTCGTCAGGTGCACGCTGCAGGCCATCGGGCATGACTGCCATGTCTTCTCCGGGGGCGCTGCACTGCGGCGGGAGCTGCAGCGCGAGACCTTCGATCTGCTGGTGCTGGACTGGCACTTGCCCGACATCACGGGGCCGGAGATCGTGCGCTGGATCCGCTCGAACCTGCAGGCCCGCATCCCCATTCTCTTCGTGACCAACCGTCACGAAGAGCGCGACGTCATCGAGGGCCTGGCCGCGGGCGCCGACGACTTCATGGTCAAGCCCGTGCGCGTCGGCGAGCTGGCGGCGCGCGTGCGCGCGCTGCTGCGGCGGGCCTACGCGGACCCGCAGCCCGACGAGCAGAGCTGGGGACGCTACCGGTTCGTGCTGGCGAGCCGGCAACTGGAAATCGAGGGCAAGCCGGTGGCGCTGACGCAAAAGGAGTTCGACCTCGCCTTGTTCCTGTTCCGCAATGCGGGGCGGCTCATCTCGCGCAAGCATCTGCTGGAGACGATCTGGGGCGTGAGCAATCCGCCGGGGACCGGGCTGATGTCGCGTTCGCTCGACACGCACATCTCCCGCGTGCGCACGATCCTCGGGCTGCGCCCCGCGAGCGGCTATCGCCTGGCCTCGATCTACGGGCAAGGCTATCGATTCGAAATGCTCGGCACCGATGACAGCCATGCCGGCTGAACTCGCGGCGCGGGCCGCACGCCGCGGGGCAGGGCGCATCGGGCGGTGCATGGCGGGCGTGCTGCTGGCGCTGCAGGCCGCGCTGGCCTTCTCGCAGCCCCGGCCCACCGCGCTGCCGGACCTGGTGCATGCGGTGCGGGCGGGCGAAACCCTGTTCGGCCTGGCCGAGCGCTACACAGGGCGTTCCGATCGCTGGCCCCTGCTTCAGCGGCACAACGGCATCGCGGATCCACATCGTCTCGATCCGGGCACTCGTGTGCGCATTCCCGCCGTGCTGCTGTCCGCTGCCCCGAGCTTTGCGACCGTGGCCTACGTGACGGGCGAGGCGCGCCAGTTCGCTGCGCAGGACCGGCTGCCCCAGCCGCTGCAGGCGGGCGCACGATTGGCGGAGGGCACGCGCATCGAGGTCGGTGCCGACGGCTATGTCCGGCTTCAGATGAACGACGGCTCTCTGGTACGCATCCCTGCGAATTCGCAGGTGCGGCTGGTCGGCGTGCGGCAGCAGGAGGCCTTGCAGGCCAGCGAGATCCTGATCCAGCTGGAAGCAGGCCGCGTGGATGCCTCCGCGCAGCCGCAGCGCAGCCCCTCCAGCCGCTTCGAGATCCGTACGCCCCTGGCGGTGGCCAGCGTGCGCGGCACCGAGTTCGGCCTGGCTCTGCAGCCCGACGCCGCCGTCACCGGCGAGGTCACTCACGGCGCCGTGGACCTGAAAGGCCTGAGGCCCGATGCGGGCCGACGCCCCGCCCGGCAGCAGCAACAGCTGCGTGAGGGAGAGGGCGCGCGCGTGAGCAGCGACGGCGCGATGGGGCCCGTGCGCAAGCTGCCGGGTCCCCCGCGGCTGGCAGGTCTGCCCGCGACCGTGACCGAGGTCGATTTCGTTCGCCTGCCGCTGCCTGTCGATGCAGGCGTTGCGGCCTATCGGGTCCGCATCGCCAGAGACGAGGCGATGGAGCAGGTGGTGCGTAACGGCGTGTTCACGGGCGCCGAGCTGCAGTTCGCCGGCCTCGAGGACGGCAACTACTGGGTCGGTGCACGCGCGGTGGACGCGGAAGGTCTCTCGGGCCTGGAGAGCAGGCGTGCGCTTCGCGTCAAGGCACGGCCGGTGGCGCCGCTTTCGCAGCGACCGGCGCCCGGAGAGAAGATCGCGGGCAGCGCGGTCGAGTTCAGCTGCACGCAACCCGCCGGCGTTCGCCGCTTCAGGCTGCAGGTCGCAAGCGACGAGGCCTTCGAGGCCGTGCGGGTCGACGATGAGGCACTCTCCGAGTGCCGGCACTCGGCCGCCTTGCCTCCGGGCCGCTATTTCTGGCGCGTGGCGTCCGTGGGCCTGGCGCCGGACGGAAGCTCCGATCAGGGGCCCTTCAGCGCGAGCCAGCGCTTCGAGGTGGCGGAGCCGCCGCCGGTGCCCAAGGTGGGCGGCGAAGACGGCGCGCTGCAGGTCTACTGGACCGCGGTGCCCGGCTTCCGGTACCACGTGGAGGTCGCGCGCGACCGCGACTTCGCAGAGCGCGTGCACGACGCGACGGGAACCGAAGGCCTCCTGCATCTGAAGGACCTGCCCCCCGGCACCTACTACGTGCGAATGCAGGCGATCGCGCCCGGAGGCGAGAGCGGCGCCTTCTCTCCCGCCCAGGCCGTGCGGATCGAGGCCGTGCTGCACGACGCCGGCGGCGGCACCGTGCGCGATGGCGGCGGCCGGCCCATCGGCCGGCAGTAGCTGCGCCCAAGACTTGCTGCGAACCATGCTGGTCCGTCGCCTCTTCGCCGCAGGTCTTCGCCTGCCCTGGCGCCGGTTCGAATGGCTGGCGCTGGCGGTCGTCATCGCGGGCATGGTGCTCGCCCTGGACGGCTCCGGCACGCTGCAGGGACCGAACCGATCGCTGCAGGACGCGCTGATGTTCCTGCAGGCGCGACCGGTCGATCACAGCGAGGTGGTCATCGTGGCCATCGACGACAAGAGCGTCGCGGCCCTGGGACGATGGCCGTGGCGGCGATCCTTTCATGCCAACCTGATCGACCGCATCAGCAAGGACGCGCCGGCCGCCATCGGCATGGACCTGCTCTTCATCGAGCCGGAACAGCACTTCCCCCCCGATGATGCCGCGCTGGCCGCCGCCGTGTCGCGCAGTGGCAAGGTGGTGCTCCCGCTGATGATGCAAAGCCACAACGCGGAGCCTTTCATCGTCGAGCCGCTGCCCGCGCTGCGGCGTGGTGCCGCGGCGCTGGGGCATGTGCATCTCGCCGTCGACGACGATGGCGTGGCCCGCAGCGTGTACCTGCAGGAGGGCCTCGCCGGCCGGCAGTGGGATCACTTCAGCCTCGCCATGCGCAGGATCGGCGAAGCAGGGTCGGGTTCGCCCCAGGCCGAGGCCGATGCGGCGGGCACTGGTGCAGACGGCGTTCCCGCCTGGCAACGCTCACGCAGGATGATCGTGCCCTTCGCGGGTCCGCCGGGGCACTTTCGGCAGCTGTCCTACGTGGACGTGCTGGATGGCGCTTTGGCCCCAGACACCTTCAAAGGCAAGTACGTGCTGATCGGCGCCACAGCGGCCGGCCTGGGCGACCTGTACACCACGCCGCTCTCGGGCCGCTCGAAGCTGATGTCCGGCGTCGAGTTCTCGGCCAACGTGCTCGACAGTTTGCTGGTCCAGCGCAGCATGGCCCCGCTGCCCGGTGGGCTCAATGCGGCGCTCAACGTTCTTCCCGTGCTGCTGGCGCTGGCGGGCATGGCCTTGGTCGGCCCCTTGCCGGCGCTGCTGTTGACGGTGGCGATGATGGCGCTGCCCCTGGCCGCGACGGCGGCTGCTGCATCCTTCGGCGTTCAATGCTCGCCGGTGGCGGGCATGCTCGGCGTAGGCGCGGGCTACGCGTTGTGGAGTTGGCGAAAACTCGACGTGGCCTCGCGCTACCTCGTGGACGAGCTCGGCCGGCTGCGTCGCAGCGAGCGTATGGGAGCCCTGTCCGGCAACGCGCCCGCTTCGGGCGATTTCCTGGGCCGCCGCATCGACGCGCTGCGACAGGTGGCCGAGCAATTGAGCAACCTGCAGCGCTTCGTCAGCGACAGCCTGGAAGGCCTGCCCGACGCGACCCTCGTCTGCGACCGGGAAGGGATCGTGCTCCTGGCCAACGCTGCAGCGGCCCGTCATTTCGGTGCCGACTCCGGCGCCCTGCTGCAGGGCGCCCCGGCGCCCGTCCTGATGGCGGACGTGCTGTCGCAAGCGGACCACCAGCCGGTCATCAGCGCCACCAGCCTGGCTGCGCGGGCGACGGTCTCTGCGGCCGCGCGCGACGGGTCCGAGCGCGACCTGCTCGTCAAGCAAGCGCCCTCATTCAGCGGCAGCGGCGAGCACCTCGGGTGGATCGTCTCGCTGGTGGACGTGACCGAGATCCGCCAGGCCCAGCGCCAACGGGACCACGCGATGCGTTTCCTGAGCCACGACATGCGCGCACCGCTGGCTTCCATCCTCACGTTGCTGAGCTTGCAGCGGCAGAGCCCATCGGCGATGACGCAGCCGCAGTTTCACGACCGCATCGAGCGCCACGCGCGCAAGGCGCTGGGCCTTGCCGACGATTTCACGCAGCTGGTGAGGGCGCAGTCGAGCAGCTATCGGGTCGAACGCTACAACCTGGTCGACGTGCTGCTCGAGTGCGTCGACGATGCGTGGGAAGCGACCCGCCGGCATGGCGTGCGCATCACCATGGCGCCTTCGCCGGAGGAGGCGCACAGCGTGATCGACCGGGAACTCGTCGCTCGCGCCATCGGCAATCTGCTGGGCAACGCGCTCAAGTTCTCGCCGGCGGGATCGTCGATCACCTGCGCCGTCGAGCCGCTCCCGCTCGAGTGGGCGGTGCTGGTGCAGGACCAGGGGGAGGGCATCGGCGAGGAACTCCAGGCCCGATTGTTCGAACCTTTTTCAAGGGGAACGACGGGCGACAACGTCGAGGGAGCGGGCCTCGGACTGGCCTTCGTCAAGACCGTGGCCCAGCGGCATGGCGGCAAGGTGCTGCTGGACAGCGCGCCGGCGCGCGGCAGTGCCTTCCGTCTTGTCCTGCCCCGGGCTTGAGCGAGAAGCATTGGTCCTTCATCGCGCAGCGCAGGCACGCTGTGGTCCAGTAAACGCCAGCCTTGGCTCGCGGATCGACGCAACGTCATCCGCTTCGAGTTCGCCGGTCGTCCGCGCGCAAGCGAACTCATCGAGCAGAGCTTCGGCTGGGCCATGTTCGTCGGCACAGTCCAGGCCGGTGATGGCGTGGGGTGCTTCTCGGCGAATTTCGACAGGCTGCTGGAGAGGCCGGGCTGCACGTATGGGGAATAATGGACCTTTGCCGCTAGCCGCTCCACTGGGCGAACCGGTACCTTCGGCAAAGGACAGGGCATGTCGGTCAAAAAGCGGAACAACGTCAAGGTTCTTGGCGATGGGCCCGCCACGATGGTCTTCTCGCACGGCTTTGGCTGCGACCAGAACATGTGGCGATTCCTCGCGCCGCAGTATTCCTCGCGCTTCCACACAGTCGTCTTCGACTTGGTCGGCGCCGGGCAGTCGGAGATCGCGGCCTACGACCCCGTCAAGTACGACCATCTGTCCGGCTACGCCGACGACCTGCTGGAGCTGATCGACGAGTTCGCCACCGGGCCGGTCATCTTCGTCGGACACTCCGTGAGCGCCATGATCGGCCTGCTGGCCGGCATTCGCGCTCCGGAGCGTTTTGCCGGCCACGTGATGATGGGGCCATCGCCGTGCTACATCAACGATGCAGATTACGTCGGCGGCTTCACCCGGGAAGACATCGACTCGCTCCTGGACACGCTGGAATCGAATTACTTGGGTTGGGCCAGCAGCATGGCGCCGGCCATCATGGGTGCGCCCGATCAGCCGGAGCTGGGTGTCGAGCTCACGAATAGCTTCTGCCGCACCGACCCCGACATCGCCAGGCAGTTCGCTCGCGTCACCTTCCTGTCGGACAACAGGGCCGATCTGCCCAAGCTCACCGCGCCCACTCTCATCGTCCAGTCCAGCGACGACCTCATCGCACCCATCGCCGTTGGCGAGTACATGCAGCGCCATCTGCCGAACTCCATGCTGCGGATCGTGGAGAACGTGGGCCACTGCCCACACCTGAGCGCACCCTGCGCATGCGCAGAAGCGGTGGATGAATTCCTCGCGACACTCTCCATCCGATGAATGGCCCCTGAACTACCGAATGCCGATCAGCTCTTCGATGAGTTTCCGACGGGTCTGCTCGTAACGACCGTCACCGGCACCATCCTGAAGGTCAACAAGACCTTCTGCAACTGGCTCGGCATGGAGCGCGACGAGCTGGTCGGCAGGAAGCGGCTCCAGGAACTCTTCACGATGGGTGGGCGCATCTTCCATCAGACACATTGGCTGCCGACCATGGACATGCAGGGCTCCCTGTCCGAAGTGAAGCTCGATGTTTGCCACAAGGACGGGCACACCCTTCCGATGATGCTCAACGCGATTCGGCGCACCACGAAGTCCGGCAGCTACGACGAGGTCTCGATGGTGGTCGCAGAGGAGCGCAACAAGTACGAGCGGGAGCTCCTCGCCGCGCGCAAGCGCGCCGACGACCTGGTGACGATGGAACGCGAAGCCCAGGCCGCACTGAAGGTGACGCAGGCCCGGCTGAGGCAGGCCTTGAGGCTGGGCAATCTCTTCCTGTGGGACGTCGATGTGGCCACAGGCGCGCGTCGCTACGATAACGACGTGGCGCGGCTGCTCGGATTCGATGCGCCACGCCCCGTGAGCGACACGCTCTATGCCGCCGCGGTCGCGCCGGACGACCGGGAGAGCGAGCGTCACGCCTTGGAATGCGCGCTGGGGCGGACGGAGGACGTCTACAACTGCACCTACAGGCTCTTCGGCGTCGATGGCGTGCAACGGACCGTGGCCTCCACTGGACAGGGGTTCTTCAACGATGACGGTAGCCTGGCCTACTTCATCGGCGTGCTGAGCGATATCACCGAAGCCACCCATGAGCGCGCGCGTGCCCACGACAGGGCGCTTTTCGCGGAACAGATGGTGGGCATCGTTAGCCATGACTTGAGGAATCCGTTGTCCGCCATCCTTATGGGCGCGAAGCTGCTCGCACGTGGCGAGACCTCCCCCGACAGGCTTCGCGTGCTCGGCCATGTCAACAGCTCGGCGCAGCGTGCCCAGCGGCTGATTGAGGAACTGCTTGATTTCACGCTCCTGCGGGTAGGGCGGGGCCTCGCGGTTGCCCCCGCGAGCCTGGACCTGCATGCCTTGGTCGCCAAGATCGTGGGCGAACTCGCACTTGCGTTCCCCGACCGCGTCATCGTTCACCGCGCAGAAGGCGCAGGCAACTGCATTGCCGATGCGGACCGCTTGGCCCAGCTCCTCGGCAATCTGGTGGGCAACGCGATGACCTACGGCGAGCCTGGCGGCACCGTGACCGTGACCTCGACACTTGGGGAGGACTCGGCGAGTCTCTCCGTCCAAAACTGGGGCGAGCCCATCGAGCCCGAGATGCAGTCATCGCTTTTCGAACCCATGGTGCGAGGCAATTCTGCGGGAAACGCCGCACGCAGCGTGGGATTGGGCCTCTTCATCGTGCGCGCCATCGCTCGTGCGCATGGTGGAGACGTGAGAGTGAGCTCGTCCCGGTCCGCTGGCACGATGTTTACTTTCACCTTCCCGAGGAAATGACCCCCACGTACGCGTTCACGCGAGACCTCCACTCGGCTCAAAGGCTGTCTACTGCAATTGAAAGTGGCGTGCAGTGCATCAACGACTGGCGCCCGGCAACGCAATCGGTGCGCGCATGCCGCGGCGAAGGAGGGAAAGGACCCGAAGACACATCGTCTGGGTTCAGGTCAGAACAGCCTCACGCCGCAGACCGGGAGCATCGCCGTTGCCAATATCATCAAGCGCGAGCCGGATCGCCAGTTGTGCACTGTCGATCGTCTCCTTCAGCGTGAAGCCGAAGTGAAACCGGTAGTAGTGCCAGCTGCTACCCGAAAGATAGAAGCGGATGTTAGCCGCCGCGAGCTTGCGGTCTCGTGCCGTTCGGTGGGGGGCGTGCTCGTCGACGATGCGGCGCACGCCCGCCCAGCGCTCGTTCGCAATGCCCAGGCGCAGGCGATCGTACAGCTCGGTGTGCAATGCCGCCTTCACCAACTCCGCCTTCTCCTCGAACCTCGAGAACAGTGCACCCGGATAAGTGCGCAAGTCGTCGATGCTCCGCGGCGGTGCGGGAGCGTCAATCTCGCGCGTGACTTCCGCGGCGACGGCATCCAGGAACTGCTCTCGGGACGCGAAGTAGCGAAACAGCGTGCGCTCGGACATCCCTCCATGCCGCGCGACCGCACGCATCGTGAGCTCGGAAACACCGTACCGCTCGAGCAGTTCAATGGAAGAGCTGAGAATCAGCTTCTGCGTTGCGTCGGCGTGGCGATCAAGAAGCGATGGTGGTGTTGACATACATCATGCCTAGGTGTCATACTGCATGACATCCTAGCACACGTCTCAAAGGAGAGTGAACATGGACAAGCAAGCCATCGCCGTGCGTTGTGGCACAGCGGAAGCGCTTTCGGTACTCGGCACACAGGTGCGATTCCTGTGCGAGGCAGAGCGCACCGGCCACGCCTTCTCGCTGATGGAAGTCGTCTTGCCGCAGGACCAGGGACCGCCGCCGCACGACCATCCATGGGACGAAGCCTATTACGTCCTGGAGGGCGAGGTGCGATTTCTGCTCGGCGAGCAGGAAGAGGTCTTTCGCAAGGGCGATTTCATCTATGCACCCGGGGGCACGCTGCACGCGTTCAAGGGTGCGCTGCCCGAGCCGGCGCGTGTCCTCGTGCTGGATGCGCCGGCCACGGCTGAGGGATTTTTCAGGGAAGTCGATCGGGAGGTCAAATCACCGTCAGACCGTAGCAAGATCCCGGAGATCGGCCGTCGTCATCAGATGCGGTTTCATGCACCTGGCTGAAGAAGCTGGCGGGTCACATCGGCAATGAGGCGGAGGCAGGATCGGGGGCACCGGCCGGTGCCGCCTGGAAGGCAGTCTTGTGCATCCGTCGGGGCGCCAACTCTGGCCAGGAAGAGGAATGGGGAAGCCCATGTTCCGAGTTCGGCGCACTTGCTGACGCCGGTCGCCCCGTGATCATGACGCAGCGACCGTGACGCAGCCGATCGCCGCAGTTGGTCAAGGCAGTGACCAGGTTGCGCGCCGGTCGGGGTGCTCGCCAACGTTGCCGTGAAGCCAGTGGGAGTTGCGAAACGCATCTGCTCCGTTTCGTTCAGAGTCCGATGCCGCGTGCTGTGGCTCACAGAGCGAACGCAAGTGCGCCAACTCCAGGCAAGAGATCGGCAGAAACTCACTTGCCAACCCCCGCCAGTTCGCCTTTCGCCAGCGGCGAATCTTGAAAGGCCTCTACCAGGAAATCCACCATCACCCGCACCTTCGCACTGAGATGGCGGCGGCTTGCGTAGATGGCGAGGATGTCGATCGGGGGCATGCGGTAGCCAGGCATGACCTCGACCAGCCGACCGGCCTGTACGTCTTGGCCGATCACGAAACGCGGCTGCCAGATGACGCCGCTACCGGCGAGCGCCGCGGCACGGGCGGTATCGCCGTTGTTGGCCCTCAAGGCCCAGCGCACGCGCACGGATTCCAGCGTTCCGTCGGGGCCGGCGAACTGCCACTCATCGGACGTGGCGCCGTAGGTGTAGCCCAGGCACAGATGCCGCGCAAGATCCGCCGGGACCTTGGGCATTCCATGGAGGGCAAGGTAATCGGACGAGGCGCAGACCAGGTTCTGCGAGCAGCCCAGGCGGCGCGCGATATGGTTGCCCGACGTGGTTCGCGAGATCCGGATCGCAAGGTCGTAGCCTTCTTCGACGATGTCGACCACACGGTCAATGAGCGCGATGTCGAGTTCGACGTCGGGGTACTTCGCCATGAACTTCGGCCACAGTGGCGCCAGCACCAGGCTGCCGAAACTCAGCGGCGCGTTGATGCGCAGGCGCCCGCGCGGCTGCAGCGACGCGGTGGTCGCCAGCGCCTCCGTCTCCGCCACTTCCTCGAGGATCGACTTCGCCCGGTCGAACAGCGCCTCGCCGCCTTCCGTGAGCGACAAGCGGCGCGAGGTGCGGTTGATTAGCCGTGCGCGCAAGTGCGCTTCCAACTCGTTGACGTAGCGCGTCACGTTGGCCGGAGAGGTGTCCAGCGCGTCGGCCGCCTTGGTGAAACTGCCCCGCGCCACCACGGTGACGAACACCTCGTACGCACGCAGACGGTCCATCGGGACTGCTCCAATCATTCAGCAAAGCTGAATGAGTAAACCACTTTCGGGTTCTTTTTGAAAGCGAAGCTGAATCATAAATTCGCGTCACCCCAATCGACCGAAGGACGTTCCCATGATCGACACCCCTCCCGCCCCCAGCCGCCGCGCACTGATCGCGGGCGCAGTCGCCGTTGGCGCCGCTCTGACCATGGGTCGTACGGCGCACGCCGCACCGGCCGCCGACGCGGTGCCTGGCTTTCGCGCAGGCAGCGTCGAGGTCAACGGCACCCGCATCCACTACCGCATTGGTGGCAGCGGGCCGGTCGTCGTGCTGCTGCATGGCTACGCCGAGACCGGGCACATGTGGAATCCGCTGATGCCGCTGCTGGCGAGAACACACACCGTGGTCGTGCCCGATCTCCGGGGTGCCGGCGATTCGTCGAAGCCCGAGACCGGCTTCGGCAAGAAGAACATGGCCATCGACATCCACGAGCTCGTCCGGTCGCTCGGCATCCGCAGCGCCAGCATCGTCGGCCATGACATCGGGCTGATGGTGGCCTATGCGTACGCCGCACAGTTCCCTTCGGAGACTGACAAGGTGGTGCTCATGGATGCCTTTCTTCCTGGCATCGGCGAATGGCAAAACGTCTGGCTGCTGCGCGACCTATGGCACTTCCATTTCCACGGCCCGACGCCGTTGGCGCTTGTGAAGGGGCGCGAGCGCATCTATTTCGAGCATTTCTGGAACGACTTTGCGGCCGACGCCAAGCACTCGGTGCCCGAAGCCGATCGCCGGTTCTACGCCAATGCCTACGCGCAACCCGGCGGCATGCGCGCCGGATTCGAATACTTCAAGGCCTTCGAGCAGGACGCGGCCGAGTTCGCCGAATTGGGCAAAACGCCCCTGCCCATGCCCATGCTGGTCCTCTCTGGTGAAAAGGCCGGCGGAACCTTCCTGATAGAGCAGGGCAAGATGGTTGCGACCAACGTGCAGGGCGTGATCGTCAAGGGCTCTGGACACTGGCTCATGGAAGAAGCGCCAGAGCAAGTCATTCCGGCTTTGATCGACTTCCTGGGCTAGGGCAGTGCGCTCGAAATAGTCGGACTTATTTGATGCGGCACACTCCATCCTCGATGGAGGTCGCAGCCATGCGCATTGCCCCAAAATCGAACTGGATGCCGTTGCCCAACGAGAGCTGAGGGCCTTGGCGCGGCGAGGTCGCATCGAGGCGCACGTACAGCAAAGGGCCAAGGTCGTTTTGCTCGCCGCCCAGGGCCTGCAGAACAAAGACATCGCCGTCGAGGTTGACCAGCCGGGCTTGCCGATGAAGAAAGGCCGCGCCGGCACGTCACCCATGATTACAAGCGCCACGGCACGCACGCGTACCCCGACGCAGGCCTGGCTGGCCAAGCACCCGCGGTTCGTCATGCACTTCACGCCCACCAGCGCCTCGTGGCTCAACAGGGTCGAACGGTTCTTCCGCAACATCTCCGAGAACCGCATCCGACGCGACAGCTTCACCAGCGTGCCTGAACTGGAGTTGGCGATCGACCTTTATGTCGAGCACCACAATGCCAATCCCAAGCCCTTCATCTGGACTGCCAGCGCCAACGACATCCTGGCCAAGGTCACGCGCGCAAGGCCGCGGGGCAAGAAACAAAAGATAAGTACATATCTGAGTGGCGCATTACGCTAGTTACTTTGCGGCGCAGCGCACGTGCTCGTCCGTGTGGTCGCCTGCAGCCGGACTTAGGATCGCCGTGAGCGCTCGCCGCTGCAGGAGATAGAGCCGGCTGCCGGCGAACGCCCACTCGATGTCGTGGCTCCCGCCAAACACCTCGTCGCAGCGGAGCGCGAGCGCATGAAGCGCGGCGAGCTGTGCATCGTCGAGGCAGAGCACGTGGGTGAGCCCCTCGCAAACGTGTGTGCTGCTTGTGCCGCCTTCCGGGTCGGTGCGTATGGCGACGTCCTTCAGTCCCGCGATTCGCTCGGCGACGGCGCCGTCACGCCTCAAGCGGAACCGATCTGGGATGACGAGACCGGCAACGACCGACTCCCCGAGCCCCCAGGCCGCCTCGATCACGATCTCGTCCGACCCGTTGACGGGGTTACGGCTGAAGAGCACGCCGGCGGAGTCCGCATCGACGAGTTCCTGCACGACGACGGCCATTCTCGGCTCGCGGGGCAGCCGAAGGCGCTCGCGGTACGCGAACGCTGAAGGCGAGCGCGCCGAGCGCCAGATGGCGGACACGGCGTCAACGAGTTCGGACTCGGAGCGCAGGTTCAGCTGCGTCAGATGCTGTCCTGCGAAGCTCGCCTGCTCGGAGTCCTCACCCACTGCGGACGAGCGCGCCGCGAGCGGGGCGCCGAGCGTGCAAAAGACTGCAGCCAGCCGCTGCCTCGCATCGCGTTCGTCGGCAGCGAGTGCATCCACGAACCCGTACGGAAGCGCGACACCCGCGGGAACGGGCAGGCCCGCACGCGTGGCCGCGGCTAGCTGCGCGGCCTTGCCGCCAAACAGGCTTTCCTCGAGCTCCTCGGTAAGTGCTGCCGGTTTCATCGTCGCCTGCTTCCGTCATGCGACGAGCTCGACCTCGCCCGCGGTGCCATCGACGGTGATCCTCGCACCGTCCAGGAGCACGGAGGTCGCATCGGTGCACCCGACGACTGCTGGCAGCCCGTACTCGCGCGCGACGATCGCGGCATGCGAGAGCAGCCCGCCCCGGTCTGTCACGATCGCGCCGAGGAGCGGCAGCACGATGTTGAATGCCGTCGTCGTCGAGTTCGTGACAAGGATGTCGCCCCGCTCGATGCGACCAAACTCCTCGGTGCCGCGAATCACCCGTGCGGTGCCCTCGTACACGCCCGGGCTGACGCCGAGACCGTGAACCTTTCGCTCCTCGGTGCGTGGCTTCGGCGCGGCGAAGATCGCCTGCACGGCTGCACCGATCGCGCGCTCCAGCCTTGCCGCCGAGGGCGGCAGCCACTCGGCCGGCAGCGGGTCGCCCGGCTCGCCGCCGAGAAACGCCGGCGCATCCGCGTAGCGCGCCTTGAGCCGATAGCGCGCACGCTCGGCCAGTTCCTCGCCCGATGGGCCGTCGCCGAACTCGACGAGGCTTCGCAGCTCCGCGTAGCCAGCCTCGACGAGATGGCCCGGATCGGCGAGCCGCCCCGCCGCCGTAAGCCGGCGGCCGGCTGCCAGGATCGCGCGCCGCATAATCCCGATCGCCCAGAGGTCGGCGTAGATGCCCCGTTCGTCGCGTAGCCGGTAGGTCGCCCGAGCCTCCTCGAGCAGCGCGTCGAAGGCACCGCGATGCCGAGCAGGCACTGCGTCGCGCAACTCAGACGTCTTCCGGTCCAGATCGTTCGCCGGTGGACCCTGGAGGCGATCGAATGCAGTGCGGATCGCTCCGACGATCAGCTCGGGAAGTTCGTGCACCGACGGGTCGCCCACGTCCTCGCCGTTAACCGGCCGGTAGGCGACACGGTCGATATATGCCGAAGCGAGTCGGCCCGTGGCGCCGGACAGCGAGCGAAGCGCCGCGACCACCTCGCCCGGCTCTCCGGGCGACGTGAGCAAGGCCGTCGCCGCCGTATCCAGTCGGAGAGCGCCGACCAGTCGCTCGAGCTCCTCGTCTGCACCGAGCGGATCGGGGTTCGCGCCCTGGAGGAGACCGAGCAACTGGGCCGGCGAGCGGCCTGTCCACTCTTGCGCGTGCACGAGGAAGTCGCCCACAGGCAGGAGCGCCGGCACGTTGAAGAGGTGATGGATGTACGCGCCATGGATCTGGTTCTCGCGGCAGCGATCGATGTATGCGAGGAGCGCAGGCGTGTCGAGCGCCGCCGGATCAACCGCGAGCAGCGCGAGGTGAGCTCGGATCGCCGCGGGCTTCACCTCCCGGTCCCAGCGCACGAGGTCCTCACGCCAGAGCTTGCGCTCGAACACGGTCGCGCTCGTCTCGAGCCGGCGCCGAATCATTGGGTGGCTGCGCGCGAGCTCGTCCCACACCTCTTTCGGAGGGTGACCAACCGCCTCCTTCGGCGCGCCGACGGGACGTGCGCAGTAGTACGGGAACCCGTTGACGAAGCCCGCCTCCAGGTACTCGAGCAACGATCCGTAGCGGCGGAGGCTCTCGCCGAAGCCGCGCTGGAACGCGTCGGGAAAGATCTCCACGTGCAAGCGGGTCACCGGCCGCGTCCAGTGAGTCGGGTCGAGGAACCACGATCCCGGTCCGGGTGGGGCGAAGGTCTGCTCAGCGACGAGTGTCATCGTTACCAACCTCCTTCATGCTTGCCGGATTGCGGCGAAGTTCGTCCGTCAGCACGCGTACGGCCCAGGCGGCGGCCTTGCCGGCCTCCTGGCCCTCGAGGTCCCACTGTTCGCGCATCGCCTGCCAAGCGGGCGCGCTCACGAGCAGATAGATCACCCCAAGGGCGCGTCGGCGCTCGGCCGGACCGAGCCCGTCGGTGACCTCCCGCATCGCCTTCTCGAACGTCGCCAGTCGCCGGCGCCGCGTGCGGGCCCGGATCTCCTGTCCGCGCTTGGATAGGAGGGCGCGGATCAGCGGCGCTCGCTCGTCGTACATGCGATAGAGCGCAGGCGCCATCTCGCGGACGCCCTCGAGCGTGTCTGGGTAGGAAAGGAGGACGACCCGGAGGTGTTCCTCCGCCCATTCACCGAACTCGTCGAAGAGCGCCTCCTTGGTCGGAAAGTGCCGGTAGACGGTACGGACCGACACGCGGGCGCGCACGGCGACGAGCGGAACGGTGACCTCGTTGACCTCCTCGTCCGCCAGCACATCTGCCGTCGCCTCCAGTATCCGGAGGCGCGTCTGCTCCATCTGCTCTGCGCGGAGCGGGCTTTCGTACGTGGTCGTGCGCATGACAGCAGAATAATCATGTCACGTTGTCGTGTCAATAAGGCATGCTGGCATGTCGTCAATTGCCGCACCCATGATGCGGTGGCAAAGCCGATTGAAAATCGTGAATCTCTACGCTGCATCGCGACTCATCCCGCGCCAGCCCGTTAGCCGCGACATCAACCGCAAGGGCTCGGAGCCGCGGGCCGGCGACAGGCTACAGTTGGGCCAGAAGCGGAACTTCACCCGCGCCTCAAACGCCGGCCGTTGGCATCCGGTGCATACCCGGTCCTCGGCGGCAGGCGTGGTATGTTTCGGCGTTGTATCGTCAACGAGGTTCTTCAGTGATGGACCGGCGGACGTTCATCGGCGGTGTTGCGGGTGGCCTGGTCGGCACACCGCTTGCCGCGCGCGCGCAACAATTGGGGAAGATCTATCGCATTGGGCTTCTGGAGACGATCCCCGCCGCACAGAACGCCGCCAATCTTGACGCCCTGCGTAACGGACTGCGGGATCTCGGTTACGTTGAAGGGCGCAACCTGATCATTGAATATCGATCGGCAGAAGGTCGTGCCGAGCGGTTCCCGGATCTCGCATCCGAACTGGTGCGTCTCAAGGTCGATCTGATCGTAACGAGGGGGACCCCTGCCGCGATAGCGGCCAAGAACGCGACGAGAACAATTCCATTGCTTATGGCGACGATGGGCGACCCGCGTGCCATCGTGACAAGCTTCGCCCATCCCGGGGGCAATATTACGGGGGTGACCACCTTCAGTACCGAGCTGACAGCGAAACGGATTGAACTCATCAAAGAGATGGTTCCGAATCTTTCGCGCGTTGCGTTGCTTCACAACATGGGCAATCCAGCTGCTCCACCCGAATGGGAAGAGACAAAGAGGGCGGCTCGCGCGCTAGGTCTCCACGCCGAGCTTCTCGACGTGCGGAGCCAAGGCGACCTAAGCCGCGCATTCGAGCAGGCAGTTCGACAGCATGTCGACGCGCTTGTCATCGGGGCAGACGGTCTTATCCAGATGCACCAGCGAACGATCCTCGACTTGGTGGACCGCAATACGCTGCCTGCCGCCTGGCCCGCCCGCGAGTTCGTCGAGGCCGGTGGATTGGTAGCTTACGCGGTGAACTATCCCGACCTCTATTACCGATTTGCGAGCTTCGTCGACAAGATCTTCAAGGGCGCGAAGCCCGGCGAGCTTCCTGTGGAACAGCCAACCAAGTTCGAGCTGTTGATCAATCTCAAGACTGCGAAGGCACTCGGAATCACTGTCCCGAAGTCGCTGCTGCTCCGTGCTGATGAGGTGATCCAATGAATCGAAGAGCGATTTGCTGCGCTCAAGCAACCTCTTGATGCCATCGAGGGGGATTGCCCATGGGAGCTGGGTCATTGTGAAATAGAGGACGTACAGCCTCTATTCAGCGCAGGCCGGCTTCGCTAGCTGAACGTCTGGCCTTGCGGCAGGCGAGTGACTGGAAGGCGGCGCTCAGCGGCCTAGGCAGGCGACGAAAGCAGACATCGCGTGAAAGGCCTCGAGTAGAGGCTGCCTTGAAGGCACTCTCGACGATTCCGAACGAACGACGGTGACCCGTTTGCACCAGGGAAGTCGCCCTCGCCAAGGCCAATCCCGGAAAGTATGCATAGGGCAGCGGAGGCGCGTCCGCGCGAGTGGCCAGTGAAGCCTTCGCCAGAATGGCAGGGACGCCGCGCGCAAGCTGGCCATCGATGCATTGCGCAACGTCGACTGGGGCAACAAGACCGTCGCAGTCCGGGTCAAAGGGCGCTGCGCGTGTCTGCAGACCACCCCTAGATTGGCGTCAGACGTCGAGGTCGCTGCACGAGTTATGGCATTTGCGTGTCAGTCAGCAATTGACTCACCATTTCGGCGGCAACTTTCTGAGCAGCACGATGCGCTCGCGCGAGACTTCGATGTAGCCACCCTTGGCCAGATCGGTCAGCAGCCGGTTGACCATCGCCTTCGAAGCGCCCACGCGCTCAGCGATGCGCTGCTGGCTCAACGGCCCGGGCACCACGCGCAGGCCTTTGTCGTCGACCGCCAAGGCGTCGAAGAGCCCCACGACCCGGCCGTAGACGTCCACCGAAGCCAGGCGGCCCACCGTGCGTGTCAGGGTGCGCACGCGCTGCACCAGGCGCCGGATCAATTCGAACGCGAGCTCGGGCCGCTGCGCCAGCACGCGCTCGGCCGCGGCCCGGGTCACGCGCGTCAGCCGCGCTCGCGTGGTGACCTGCACAGTGGCGGAGCGCAGTTCACCACTGAGCATCAGCTCGCCAAAGAGCTCACCCGCGTGCAGCGTGTTGAGCTCCACCACGCGCCCGCCGTCCCCGACCACACATCAATCCTGCGGCCTTATTGCTTGTTCTCGCTTTTTTGATGAACGAAGTTGCTTCAACTCCACATAGGGCCTCGCAAGGAGAGCTTGTCAATGTTCGATCGAACCCTTCGATACCTGACCACTGCCGCAAGGTGGACCTCCCCACGCTACTTCGTGGCGCTGCTCGCCGGCGTTCTGTTAGCGCTTGCCTGGCGCGCTCCGACCGGCAATCTCGAGGCAGCGATGAGGCATCCTCTGGCCAACGGCGGCGCCGCATCCGTTTCCATGAGTTCCCGCTTCGATTCACTTCGCAACCAGGCAGCGAGCGGTGACGAACGCTCTAATCTCTAACTCAGCAATGCCTTGATGGACAGGTACGACTTGGCGGGCGATTCGAACGACCTCTATGAGGCGTTGGAATGGATCGACAGGCGCCGGGACGTGTCTGACCACACGGAAATGGTCAGCCGTATCGTCGCGGAATATTGCACTCATCGCGTGGTGAAGTGGCACCGCCTGTGCGTACTGGGCGAATGACCGAGGACGGAGCGTAAAGCATGCCGTAGGGCGGTCATCCGAGCTCGCCTGCGCACGATTGGCGCTCGGCAGCGCTCCACCTTCGCAGGCTCAGCCAAAAAAGCTTTGTCATGACCAAGTTGCCTACGCTTCTTCTTCTTGTGCTTCTGCATACAGCCGCTCACTCCCAACGGCAGCTTGCGCCCATTGCGCCGCTCGACACAGGAAAGTCGACCGCCTCACGTCCCTGATCGACGATTGCGAGCGGCGCGCATTACGTCGGCAGTTGAGCGTGGCTTGCCGACACGGCAACATTCAGGTGTCTCTATAATTCGGCAAACCGCGCGTGACTTTCAACGGGATGCACGAGGCGCATTCCTCGACCTTCTGATGGCAGGCGACGTAGCGTCGCGATGTTCGTTCCAGAAGCCATGGACTCGAAAGTGGTCGGATGCCGCGATTCAAGAGGCGCTGGTACTTCGCATCGATGAGGTGACTCAGTGATGGATCGGCGGACGTTTATCACCCGCGTTGCTTTCGGGCTTGTCGCCGGACCCTTGAACTCTCACGCCCAGCCGGCGGGCGGCGTCCGCCGGATAGGCTATCTCGCGCCCGGCCCATCGTCGCCCTCCGACGCCGCCGGCATCAGGGCGTTCCAGTCCTTCCGGCAAGGGCTGCGCGAGCTCGGGTGGGTTGAAGGGCAGAATATCGTCATCGACTATCGATTTGCGGAGGGCAGATTCGACAGGCTGCCCGATCTCGCGGCCGAGCTTGTTCGGCTCGAGGTGGACCTAATTGTTGCAACAACGACGCCGGCGGCGGCGGCAGCCAAGGACGCCACTGCGACGATCCCCATCGTCATGGTTAGTGTGGGCGATCCTGTTGGACTGGGACTCGTCTCGAGCCTTGCGCACCCAGGCGGGAACGTCACGGGGCAGGCCTTCAACGTGGACATGGAAATATTCGGCAAACAGCTGGAGTTGTTGAAGGAGGTCGTCCCCAAGGTCCGCCGTGTGGCGATCCTCTCGAACCCGGCCAATCCGAGTCATGCGCTCGCGATAATCAACATGAAGGCCGCGGCCCGGTCGTTGGGAGTAGGGCTTCAAATCCTGGAGGCCCGAGATCCCGACGAGTTCGACGGCGTCTTTGCAGCGATGGTCAAAGAGCGCGTGGGGGCACTCCTCGTTGTGTCCGACCCGATGTTTGGTCTTCACGCAGCACGGCTCGCAAACCTCGCGGCAAAGAACCAGCTGCCGTCGATGCATGGGGTCAGGCAGATGGTAGATCCCGGAGGCCTCATCCACTACGGGCCGAATCTCCCCGACCTGTTCCGACGTGCCGCCAGCTATGTCGACAGGATACTGAAGGGCGCTAAGCCTGCCGACCTGCCCGTCCAACAGCCGACCAACTTCGAGCTGGTCATCAACATGAAGACCGCGAAGGCACTCGGCCTTACGATCCCGCAGTCGGTGCTGCTGCGAGCGGATGAGGTGATTCAGTAGTGGAATTTGCCGAAGCCGGAGCTACGACGCTTTCGGTTCTGGCCATACTGGGCAGACGGCAAGGCGCTAAATGGCTTGCGCAAGCCTGACGCGAGTGCTGCAGCGCGCGACGTGGCCGCATCGTCATATGGCACCGGCTCTGCGAACTGACTGACCGTCAGATCCCACCTCGCGCCGTCGACAAGATTGTGGAAATGGGTTCCGCCTGGAGTCCTGGTACTGAGAATCTCACCGCCAAAATGATCCTGCACGATCAAGGACGTGACGCTGCAATGGTTCTTTGCCGGGTTGGACGGCGACCCGGCGCCGGTTGGGTTTGACGTATCCGTTGACCATATCCGCGAGACGATTCCAGCACAGTCCCACAATACAGAGCCAGCCCCCGCTGTTGACCGACGGGCCCGATCAGAGAAGCGGACATCGACGGTGCGTGCGCAATCCATAGATACGCAGTCGCCGACGGCGCACGGCGCACGGCGCACGGCGCACGCTTAGCGCTACGGGTGGGAGCCTAAATCAGCCAGAAAATCCGGAGCGCGCTCTGACGAGTTGGTGACAAGATTCATGGCTTGGGTAGCGGCCAAAGCAATCCGAGGACGGGCGCTTTCATCCAGGTCGACGACAGCTGCTGTGAGCCAGTCGGGAAACTTCTCTATCAAGGCGTCAATTAGCACCATGGCCTATCGACGGTCTTTCTCTGACTTGAGCGCATGCGACGGTCGCCGGCGGCCAGGCTGCCGAGCGAGACGCGCATCGGATAGGCGCGGAATCGGTGCTGCCGGTGTTGAGGTGGTGGAGACCCGCCTGACCGACTGGCTCGGCGCCGGCGATGTTGCACAGGCCGCGCGACTCGATGCGGCGAGCGCGGCGCAGCTGGTCGATGCGATGGCCGTGTCGATCGAGCTGGTCGACCCGCGCTGGCAGGAAGCGCTCGATGCGCCCGCGCTCCCCAAGCCCCAATCTTGCAAGCTGGCGACGAAAAACGCCTTGGGGCGGCAGAGCTGCCGGACCTAGCCGGCGCCCTGCGTAAAAGCAGCAAGCTCCCAGTCTCCCGTGTTCTCGTCGCACCGGAGGACGTACAGATGCCCGTCATCTGCGTCAACCTTGAACCAACGCTGTGCGGGCCCAAACCAGCGGTCAACGATGCCACGCACCGTACGTCGGCGCTCACCAAGCCAGAAAGCGGATGGTTCCGGTTCACCGCGATAGCCGACGCAACACTCCACACAAATCATCATGGCTAACGATACAGCGCAATCTATGGGCGCCGACCGGCTACAGGCCAAAAGCCGAGTTGCAGAGGGACGCCCATCGGAATGCGGCCGGGCGCAGACGTCCCTGGGAACGTCGGGTTAGCTTGCCTTTGATGCTGCGAAGACTACAGTTCGTCCTTGTCCGCAAGTTCGCGAGCAGGCTCAATTCTGCGTCCGCGCCTAACGAGGGCAGATTCCGGCCAAAAGACCGACCTTCATAGTCCCGTGGAGCTTGCACAGAACGTCGGTCGCTTCCTGGCGGTGACGCGGTTGTCAGCTGACCAAGGCTGCTGTGGGTGCATCGAAGCTTTCGGCAGTCATCCGCTCAAGACTCTGCGCATAGTGAATCGCAGGCCCTCCGAGGGCCATCGTTGCCTCGCGAGCAGCCTCCAGCACATGACGACATGCTTCGTACATGGTCTCGGAAGGTGCGAGTCGCGCCCGCGGCCCCGAAATAGCCAACGCCCCTTGGAGTTCTCCGGTCACGCCAAACACCGGCGCGGCAACTGATGCGGTCTCGGGGTCTCGCTCCCCATAAGACACTGCCCAGTACTGCTCGCGAACGGCTTGTAATTCGGGGCGTGCAGGTAGCGAGAACGCAAGCAGCACCTTGCCCGATGCACCCTGCGCGACCGCGTATTCCTGGCCTATCTGCACCGACGCACGAACCGCTCTGGAAGGTTCGACCCGGAAGAGCGCGATTCGCTTGTCCTCGTGCCTGACGTAGAAGGATGCGGTCTCGCCCGTCGCGACGCTCAACTGCTTCAGGATGGGCTCGATGACATGCCCTACCTGGAACGAGCGCTGATATATCGAAGCCAAGCGAAGCGGCTGCGGACCGATGGCGTACTGCCCATCGGCCAGCTTGCGAATGAAGCCACCGTGTTCGAGCGCCGATAGCAAGCGCAACACCGTGCTCTTGTAGAGCCCGGTCCTCTTCGACAGCTCGGTGAGTGTCAACGCCGCGTCCGTTGCGCCAAAGGCGGCGAGCAGCGAAAAGGCCCTGTCCAACACCGCAACGCCGCTGGATTCGGCGTTGTCGGCAGTTTGAGCGGTGGGCTTTGGTTCGGTCATGGGAATCACCAGGCAATCGGGGACGCGCTTCTTTCAGAGCTGCGGACCGCAGTTTGACATGGCCACCACCGCGGCTAAGCACACACCTACTAAAGGGTTTACCCGCATCCGAAAAGCACGAGTTCGCGCTTATAGTTCTATCTAACAGACTATGGTTCTATTGGATAGAACTCAAGATGAGCAGTACCCACTACCTCGCCGTTCGCGCCGATTGGCTGGCTATGCACCAGGAGGAAGTCCTTGAGCCTGGCCTTCGCATCGTCGACGCCCACCATCACTTCTACGAACGACCCGACTGGACCTACCTGGCTGACGACTTCCTGGACGACACCCGCACAGGCCACAACGTCGTCGCCTCGGTCTACATGCAGGCTCAAACCCGCTATCGAGCGGATGGGCCCGCCGCCCTCAAGCCTGTTGGCGAAACTGAATTCGTTTCTGCGGTTGCCCAGCAGCACGCCAGTGGCGTTCCCGAAGTTGCCAAGGCCATCGTTGGCCATGCCGACCTTCGTCTGGGCGCTGTTGTGCGCGAAGTCCTCGAAGCTCATGTCCGGGCGGGCCAAGGCCGGTTCAGAGGCGTGCGCCATCTGAGCACCTGGGACGCGGATTCGTCCCTCGTCAACCCGTTGTCCGTCGCGCCGAAAGGCCTGCTCGCGGATAAGGGCTACCGCCAGGGCGTCGCGCAGTTGGCCGAGCTTGGCCTTTCCTACGACGCCTGGCTGTTCTTTCACCAACTGCCCGAGCTGTTCGAGCTCGCCAAAGCCGTACCAGACACCCCCGTGGTCATCAACCACTGCGGCGGCATCGTTCGAATTGGAGCCTACGAGAGCTTCCGCTCTCAGGTGTTTGAGACATGGCTGGAAGGTATGCGCCAACTCGCGAAGCTGCCGAACGTCTACGTGAAGCTCGGTGGCCTCGGCATGCGCATGAACGGCTTCGAGTTCGAGAAGGGCGCAACACCGCCTACTTCCCACCAACTGGTCGACACATGGCGCCCATGGATGGAGCCCTGCATAGAGCTGTTCGGTGCAGACCGCTGCATGTTCGAAAGCAATTTCCCTGTCGACAAGGGTTCCTACAGCTATGCGACGTGCTGGAACGCCTTCAAACGACTGACCTCCAGCGCAGGTGCCGATGAGCGGCGAGCGCTGTTCGAGGGGACGGCAAGTCGCGTGTACCGACTTGCCTGACGCCCCGGCCCTTTCCCGCTGTCTATATCCATCAGGAGACTTCCCTTGAAATCCCAGAAGCACGCCTTCCGCCTCGCCGTCTGCGCCGCACTCGCACTCTGCGCAACGGCCGCCAGCGCCCAAGCCAACTATCCATCACAGCCCATCAAGGTCGTTGTGCCATTCCCGCCTGCCGGAGGCACGGATGTGCTGACGCGTCTGGTAGCGAATGAGGTAACCCTGCAGGACAACAGGTGGACCTTCATCGTCGACAACAAGCCCGGCGCCGGCGGGAACATCGGCATGGATGCCGTCGCCAAGGCAAAGAAGGACGGCTACACCTTCGGCACCGGACAGACGGCCAACCTGGCCATCAACCCGACGCTCTACACAAAGATGCCCTTCGACGCGTTGAAGGACTTCGAACCTGTGGTGCTGCTCGCATCGCAGCCGCTGGTCCTGGTGGTGCGTGCGGATTCGCCCATCAAGAACCTGGCAGACCTCAAGACTCAGGGCCAGGCGAAACAGCTCACCATGGCCTCCGCGGGTACGGGAACTGTCGGTCACGTCGGCGGCGAAATGTTTGCCAAGCGCGCGGGCATTAAGGTCATGCATGTGCCCTACAAGGGCGCCGGCCCGGCCACGACCGACCTGCTTGGCGGGCAGACCGACATCTATTTCGCCACGCCGTCCAGCGTCATCTCCATGGTCAAAGCCGGCAAGCTGCGCGCCGTCGCGGTGACGTCGCTCAAGCGCATCGACGTCCTGCCCAGCGTGCCCACGGTCGCCGAATCCGGCTACCCCGGCTTTGTTGCGGAAGACTGGAAGGCTGTGGTCGCACCGGCCGGCACGCCTCCCGACGCCATCAACAAGATGAACCAGGTCATGAACGCCGCGCTGGCCCGCCCCGAGGTCGTTGCCCGCCTGAAGGATGAGGGCAGCGTCGCGCGCGGCGGCACGCCTGCAGAACTCGGTGCGTTCCTAAAGACGGAGAACACCCGTTGGGGCGCCGCGGTCAAGGAGTCGGGCGCGAAGCTCGACTGAGATTTCCTTCAACCGATTCAGGAGACCATTATGAAATTCAGCACGATCCGTCGCGCCTTGGTTCTTGCCGGTGCGGCCGGCCTGTTCAGTGCATCGGCACTTGCTCAGAAACCCATCACCATCATCGTTCCCTACGCAGCCGGCGGAAGCGCCGACCTGGCAACGCGCGCACTCGCTCAGTTCGCCGCACCTGGCGTCGGTGCGCCCATGGTGGTGGACAACCGCACCGGTGGCGGTGGTGTAGTTGGCTGGGGCGCGGCCGCACGCTCCGCGCCAGACGGAAGCACTCTGCTGACGGTCGAGCTGTCTTATGCCATCGCTGCCGGGCTGATTCCCACGCTCCCGTTCGACCCACAGAAGGCGTTCACGCAAGTCACGACGGCGGTCAAGGTTCCCCACGTGCTGGTGGTCAACCCCGCCGTGCCCGCGAAGAACGTTCAGGAGTTCATCGCACTGGCCAAGGCGCAGCCCGGCAAGCTCAACTACGGCTCGGGCGGCAATGGCACGAACACCCACCTTGCAGGCGAGCTGTTCAAGAGCACCACGGGCGTGGACATCGTGCACGTTCCGTACAAGGGCGCCGGCGCTGTGCTGACGGACTTGATGGGCAACCAGGTGCAGGCGCTCATCACTTCCGTCCCCACCGCGCTGCCGCACATCAAGAGCGGCAAGCTGCGCGCCCTGATGGTGACGGGCGCCGAGCGCAACGCGATGCTCCCCGATGTACCCAGCGCCAAGGAAGCCGGCATCCCCAAGATGGACATCGACTACTGGATTGGCATCGGTGCGCCGGCAGGTACGCCCCAGGCGACGGTGGACAAGCTCAACAAGGCGTTCAACGCTGCGCTCGCTCAACCTGAGGCCAAGAAGAAGTTCGCCGAGATGGGCATGACCGTCGTCGCCAACACGCCAGCACAGGCCACTCAACTGGTGAACAGCGAAATCCAGCGCTGGACGACCGTCATCAAGCAGGCCGGCATCAAAGCCGACTGAAGAGGCCGACATGACCAACGCACTTCGCGGCATCCGCGTTCTGGACCTGACCAACGTGCTCGCCGGTCCCTTCGCCTGTCACCAGCTCGCTCACATGGGCGCCGACGTCGTCAAGGTCGAGACCCGCAATGGTGGAGACCTGGCACGCCAGCTCGGCGCCGACGCCGACCTGAACAAGCGCCATATGGGGGTGTCCTTCTTGGCGCAGAATCCCGGCAAGCGTTCCATCACCATCGACTTCAAGCATCCGTCGGGGAAGGATGTCTTTCGTAAGCTCGTGCGCACCGCCGACGTGCTCGTGGAGAACTTCAGGCCGGGGGTCATGAAGCGCCTGGGCCTTGGCTACGAAGAGCTGCTCAAGGAAAACCCAAAGCTCATTTACTGCGCCATCTCCGGCTTCGGACAAGAGGGGCCTCTTCGGGACCTGCCGGCATACGACCAAATCATCCAGGGCATGTCCGGTGTCATGAGCATCACGGGCGCGCCGGAAAACGCACCGTATCGCGTCGGTTATCCCATGGCGGACACCATTGGAGGCATCACAGCCGCGTTCGCTGTTGCTGCAGCGCTGGCGGACAGAAGCCGCGAGGGTGGCACGTTCATCGACGTCTCCATGTTGGAGGCCGTGATGTCGACCATGGGCTGGGCAGTCTCGAATCACCTGGTCGCTGGACGCGAACCCAAGCCGATGGGCAATGAGAACGTCACTGCGAGTCCGTCGGGGACCTTCCGAACGGGCGATGGACTCTTGAACATTGCAGCGAACAAGCAAGAGCAATTCGAGGCCGTCTGCCATGTGGTCGGTCGGCCGGAACTCATTCAAGATGGTCGTTTCAGCGAGCGCCAGAATCGGCTCCAGCATCGCTTCGAGCTCAAAGCCATCCTTGAGGAGGCCATGGCTTCTCGGTCCACCGACGAGTGGTGGAAGCTCTTCAATCAGGCCGGCGTGCCGGCAGGGCCGGTCTACAGCGTGCCGCAGGCGCTGGAGCATCCCCAGGTTGCCGAGCGCGGCATGGTTGGAACCTTCCCGGACGCGCCGGGTGTCGGTCGCGACATCCGGCTCCTCCGCACGGGCTTCAAGGTCAATGGAAAGACGCCGCAGGTCGACTCGCCTCCGCCGATGCTGGGTCAGCATTCCGAGGAAATCCTGGCGAGCCTTGGCTACTCGGCTTCGGAAATCGAAGCGCTCAGAATGGAGAATGCGATATGACCGATGCCACGTTCCCGGACGCTAGAAAGGCCACGGAAGACTGGTGGCGCACGAGCATCATCGACATGTCCCCCGGGGTCATCCGCTACCGCGGGTACCCCATCGAAGACTTGATTCGCCAGAAGGTGAGCCTGGCCCAGATGATTTGGCTGATGACAAGGGGAGAGCTGCCGACCCGCATCCAAGGCCAGCTTCTGGAGGCTGCGCTGATGTCCGCGGTCGACCACGGCCCACAGGCGCCGAGCATTGCGATTGCACGTATGGCCGCGACCTGCGGCGTGGGGCTGAACAGCGCGATGGCATCTGCGGTCAACGTCCTTGGCGATGTCCATGGCGGCGCTGGCGAGCAGGCCGTCGAACTCTATGAGGACATCGCTGCGCGCATCGACGCCGGCTCGCCCGAGGATGAGGCTGTCGACGCAGGGCTTTGGGCATTCGTTGAAGTGCACGGCAAGGTCATCTCAGGATTCGGCCATCGCTTCCACCCCGTCGACCCGCGAAGTGCACCACTTCTGGAACTCGTTGACGAGGCGGCTGGCCGCGGTGAGGTCAGTGGACGATTCGCGCATATCGGCCGGGCCGTCGAAGCGAAGCTGAGTGCAAGCAAGGGCAAGCCCATCCCGATGAACATCGATGGAGCGACGGCAGTCATCTACGCCGAGCTTGGCTTTCCCGCACCCTTGGCCCGCGGACTGTTTTGTCTCTCAAGGTCTGTCGGGGTGCTTGCTCACGCATGGGAGCAGACCCAGCAAGGCGGGCGCATTAAAGGACCAATTCCGCGGCAGTACATCCCGACGTACGAAGGTCCACACGTCCGAGAGGTGCCTGACCAGCGCTAATCAAATTCGAGGTTCGGCTAGCTGCCTCCGCGCGTCTCATCGTTGAGTGTAGGTGCAGCGAGATCACGTCGAGCGCCGAAAAAAGTCGGCGCGGTCGCTTGCCATCGCGAGCCCGTCACCCTCGGCTGCGCTGCGGCTGCCTCCGCGCCCCGACATGAGCACCGGCATCTCGAATGCCTTGGCGTAGCCGCCAATTACCTTGTCGATGTGGCCGTAGCCGAGGATGCCCAGCGTGCGGCCCCGCAAGCCGCGTCCTATCGCGTCCGCTGCCAGCTCCCCTGCTTCAGTGCTTCAGTGCTTCAGTGCTTCGACGTCAAATGGAATGTGGCGCAGAGCCGCAATCATCAAGCCCCGAGTCAGCTCCGCCGCCGCGTAAGAGGGCCGCGACGTCAGGATCGCTGCAGCAGCGTCTCGCCGACCGGCGTTCTCTCGCGCAGCAGCACGATCGCTTCCGCGTCCTGGAGCCGAGCGGCGAGCACATCGAGACCGCTCACGGGTGCACTCGCTGGCGGGCCCCTTTGCCGATGCCGGTCGGGTTTCCCGGCGACTTGGCGTGAGCAATCGCCTTGCAGACCCTCACAGCATGCCCCAGCGCCGCGCGATAAGGAATGCGACGACTACAACCTCGATTGCAAGTGCGGCGAGACACAGGTTCTGCCGCCAAGCCGCGGCGTTGTCAGCCTGCCGCTCGCGCTCTTTGAGGTGCTGGGGGAGGGTCAAAGGTGCTACCTGAGAGCGGGCGCCCTTTGAGTTCCTCGACGAAGCGGTTGTGGGGGTCGAATTGAAGGCCATGACTGCAAGGGATTGGTGGGTGTCTGGCAGGCTGACGAGAGGTCCGGTCGGCGGGAAAACGAGGTGCACCATTTCGGAGGCGAGGACAATGGAGGGACGGCTGCGCTTCCGTTTCCTGGCCCTGCGTGGTTCCCAAACGTGTTTCATGTCGCCAAATGTAGTACCTAAGAACTAATTTGTGCGTGAAGCTTTTCACGGCAGATCCGGTTTCGGGGAACCGATAGTTCGGTAACGTGAACTTTTCGCTTTCTCAGTCCGCATGTGGAACGGCAACATGACCTCCCAATCTTTGAGGGCAGGCAATGGAAATCGATTACGAACTTGTCGTCGACGAGCCGATAAAGGGCCACTTCTACTGGCTTCTCTCGGTGCGCGAGGCGCCGGGGAAGGATCCGTCCGTCGTGGACTTCGCGCACGGCCCAATGCCGACGCACAGAGCGGCCGCGGACGCGGGCTCGGCAGCACTACGCTGGCACCGAACAGCGCGAAGTGGCGCAAGAGCCGTGCTATCAGGCATCCGCGCCGACTGGTATGTCGAGACGATGCCCGCCGAACTACGGTAACTGCCGCTTGAGTCGCTCAGCAGGTATGGCTCACTTCGTCGCGTCGGTCCCTTGCGAGTCTTAAGCCGGCAACTGCCCCTGCTCGAACTCGGCCAGGGTTGGGTAGTAGCTGTGCATATGCTCCGGCTCAGGAGCGAGCAGTTGAAGCTCGGACAGCCGCCTGGCTCGGCAGGATGACGATGACGTTCAAGACGACCGCTGCAGAGTGCTGGAATGCATACGGTCTGCGAAGTCATCGAGCCGCCGGACTCTGGTCCTGGTTATCACCGTCACGCAACTTACGACGAGACGTTTGTCATTTGCGAAGGGCACTACGACTTCCGCCTCGACGGCAAGCTGCTCAAGCCGAAGTCTCAGCGCTCGATACCGGCAGCCCGACGCGCCAGGCTTCGCAGGAGGCCAAGGATATCGCTGCGAAATACGGCCTTGAGGCCAGTCATTCGACGATGAGCCCTGATTTGCCCTGAGCTCCGGCTCCCCGGGGTCAACTAACGAGAAATGAACGGGACCGTTTACGTGCACTGTCACGCTATGTGCCTGACCGTTCCTTATTGCCATGGATGAAGCATCCATGGCTCCCACTTGACGTGTATTCGATTGCGGGAGGCATTTCAATCTCCGCGTCGAACTGGGGAAATTTCCTCTCCCCTAAAATTTGCCCCGCGAGTTGGGTCCCCCGCCGCACGCGCACTTTGCCCAACCAAGTCCCCCGATGTCCAACTTT
>NZ_JAVDRF010000003.1:0-639771 GCF_031454625.1 Variovorax soli | reverse complement strand
CTGAGCCCATCGGCGGCGAAGCGCAGGATCGTGCCTTCGTGCATGGCGAGCTCGCCGCTGCCCAGGGCGCGGTTGTTGCCGACAGCCAGGCGGCCCTGCTTGAGATCGGTGCCGCCGCTGTAGGTGTTCTCGCCGGTGAGGGTGAGGGTTGCGGACCCGGTCTTGATCAAGGCGCCCCCGCCGCTGACGGTGCCGGTCGCCGCAAGGTCGTTGTAGGTCTGCACGGTACCGCCGCCTGCCGCGAGGTTGATGCCTCGCGCAGTGGCGAAGGCACCGGTGCTGCGCAGGGTGCCGCCATTGAAGTTCAGCGCCGCTGATGCATTCCCCAGGTTGGCATCGGCCGAGACGGCCAGCGCCCCGGCATCGAGCCGGGTGTCCCCGGTGTAGGTGTTGATGCCGGTCAACGTGAGCGTGCCGGCACCGGTCTTGGTCAATGAACCGTCGCCGCTGAGGATGCCGATGGCCGTGAGATCGGCATCCGTCTGCAAGGTACCGCCGCTCGCGCCGAGGATGACGTTTCGTGCGGTGGTGAAGGCGCCGGTGGTGCGCAGGGTGCCCCCATCGAGCGTCAGCCCGCCCGACCCTCGGCCCAGGTTCTGGTCTCCGGAGACGGCCAGCGTGCCTGCCGTGACAGTGGTGCCGCCCCAATAGGTGTTGGCGCCGCTGAGCGTCAAGGTGCCGCCCCCCGTCTTGACGAGGGTCCCCCGGCCGCTGATGACGCCGTTCGCCGTGAGATCGGCATCGGTCTGCAGGGTGACGTCGCCTCTCCCGAAATCGATGCTTCGCCCCATGGTGAAGGCGCCGGTGGTGCGCAGTGTGGTGCCGCCGTCGAGATTGAGCGCGGCCGAAGCATCACCGAGGTTCTGGTCCGCGGAGATGGACAGAGTACCCCCCAGGACGGTGGTACCGCCGCCGTAGGTGTTGGCGCCGGTGAGGGTCAAGGTGCCGCTGCCGGTCTTGATCAACTCGCCGCTCCCTGAGATCGAGCCCGTCGCGGTCAGGTCCGCGTCGGTCCGAAGGGTGCCTCCGGGACTCCCGATGTAGATGGCACGCGGGGTGGTGAGGGCCGCAGTGTTCCGCAGCGTGCCGCCCCAGAAGTCCAGCGAGCCTGAAGCCGCGCCCAGGTTCTGGTCTGAGGAGATGGCCAGCGCCCCCTGCCAGATCTCGGTGCCGCCGCTGTAGCTGTTGGCGCCGGAGAGCGTGAGCGTACCGCCGCCTGACTTGCTCACGTAACCGCTGCCACTGATGGCTTGGTTGACGACCCCAGCGCTTTGCTGATCGAAGAGAAGGGCGCCATTGTTGACAATGCCGCTGCCGCTGCCGACTCCGGCCGCGTCGGTGAACAAAGCCGCACCGGGGTTGATCGTCGTTGTTCCGGTGTACGTGTTGGCTGCGCGATAGCCGACGGTGCCATCGATCGTGACGCTGTCGCCGTCGATGACCCCGGCCAGCGTCAGTCGGCTGTTGTAGCTGCTGATCGTGTTGGTGCCTCCTGCGCTCAATGTGATCCCGCCCCGCAGCAAGCCTTGCCCGACGCTGTCGGTCAGCGTCCCTCCGTTCAGGTTGATGTGTTGCGCCACTCCATACATTCCGCCAAGGTCCAGAGTGCCGCCGGTGTTGACGCGGGCAGTGGCGCTGTTTGCCCCGAGCGCATAGAAGCTGTTATTCAGACGCAGCGTGCCCGCATTGACCGTGACGAATCCGGTGTTCTGGTTGTCTCGGGTCAGAGTGAGGGTTCCGGTGCCGACCTTGATCAGTTCGCCGCTTCCGGAAAATATGCCGTTGAAGGTGGTGTTGCTGTTGTCGCCGCCCACTGTCAGCGTGCCGGTACCCAGCGTGACGAAGCCATAGCCCGCCACGCTGCCGATGGCCTGGTTGTAGTTGTTCAGGTCCAGAACGACGCCGCCACCGAGCGTCACCGCACTGGCCGCGCTGAAGGCATTCGCCGCCCCGGCTCGCAGCGTGCCTGCGCCGACAGTCGTCGCGCCGGTGTAGGTGTTGGTACCGGCGAACGTCAAGGCGCCGGCACCGGTCTTGATCACGCCGCCCGTCCCCGAAATGGAGCCGGTGGAACTCAGGTCGGCATCGGTTTGGAAGGTGCCTCCGGCATTGCCGACCGTGATGGCACGCGCAGTCGTGATCGCCGCGGTGTTCTGCAGCGTGCCGCCATCGAGGGTCAGCGTGCCCGACGCCGCGCCGAGGTTCTGGTCTGCGGAGATCGACAGCGTGCCGCCGGTGACGGTGGTGCCGCCGCTGTAGGTGTTGGCGCCCGAGAGCACCAGGCGACCAGCGCCGCTCTTGGTGACGCCGATGCTGCCCGCGTCGGTGCCGATCCCGCCCGAGCCGGTCTGGTCAGCGATGGCGTCGGCGATGGTCTGCGTGGCGCCAGCGCCGGGCACGAAGGCGAGCGCGCTGTTCGTACCCTGCATGAAGATGCCGGAACCGAAGGCCGAGCCGGCTTGCGCACCATTGCCGCCGCTCGCGCCGCCCGTCACGTTGTTGCCGCGCACCTCGGTGTTGCCGGTCAAAGTGAGCGAGCCACCGTCCATGACGAAGATGGCACCGCCCATGCCTGCGCCGCCGCCACCGCCGCCGCCTCTAAGACTTCCGCCATTGCCTCCGCCGAAACCGCCAGCACCGGTAATCCCCCCGCCAGAAGCGCCGCCGGCGCCGCCACCGCCAAAGCCCCCTGCCCCCCCCCAAGTGCTGCCGCTGCCACCACCACCTCCAAATCCTCCGTCTCCTCCGTGATCGGGCCCCCAGACGCCACCGCCGCCGCCACCGCCGCCCCAGCCACCGCTTCCACCATTGGTGCCTGCAGATAAACCAATGAAACCGCCTCCACCACCACCGCTGTAGAGGCCGCCGTCGCCGCCACTGCCTGCATTACCGCCGCCACCGGCGCCGCTATTCGGCCCTCCACCGTTCGCACCGCTGGCATCGTCGAACAAACCACCGCCGCCGCCGCCCCAGCCTGAGGGGAGAGCTCCATCACCATTGCCACCCATCCCACCACCGCCGCCAGTGCCGCTGTTGAGATCAAAATTGCCGCCGTTACCGCCGATCGCCCGGCTGTCGACGATCAGCACGTCGTTCAAGTTGGCCCCCGCCACGCTGCCCACGAACACCGCACCGCCTGCGCCCATGCCGCCGCCGGCTCCGGCGTTGCCCGGCCCACCCTGCCCCCCCTGGGCCAGCAGGTTCTGCATCGTCAGGCTATTGATCGTCGTGGCGCCCGAGCCGATGAAGAAGCCCCGGAACTGTCCGGCCCCGTCGAGCGCGAAGCCGTGGCCGTTGATGGTCACACTGCGCTCCACCACGGGCAGATGCGTGCTCAGCGTGATGGACCCGGTCAGATCGATGACCGCGTCAGTTCCCGCGATGCAGGCGGCCAACTCGGCAGTGCTGCCCGCGGTACACGCCTGGGCGGCAGGCATGCCGGCGCACAAGAGGGCGGCCGTCAGCGCGGAAGCCCTCGCGATGCCGCTGCGCTTGCCACGCGCACGGACGTTCTCCGGAGCGGCGACCCAGGCGCCTAGCGCGGGGTTCCAAAGGGTGCGATGCATCTTGTTCATTGGGGGGTTCACGGGTCGTTCGGGGGACCCACGCGCGCGATGCACACGTGGCGGGCAATGCCGCCTGAGCGGAGGCCGTGCGCTCCCGTCAAAAGGCCGAAAGCTCAGGCCGCAGTTCGTGAAACCCAGGGGGGAATCAGCAGCCGTGGAATCCTAGGAATTCGGGCCGTCCCGATGAGATGGAGGCGACAAAAAGCGAGAATTCATTCGGCGTCCGGCACGCTCGCTCCGGATACCGCCGCCTGCAGAATGAGAAAAGGGCACGCGATGCGTGCCCTTTCGAGTCCGGCAGACTTGCGCGAGATCTGCCTGACCGAGGCTACTGTTCGGCCAGCTCGTCGGCCCGCGCCTGCGCGGCGGCGAAGTCCAGGTCGCCCGAATAGATCGCGCGCCCGCAGATCACCCCCTCGATGCCGTCGGCCTCGACGGCGCAGAGCTTGTCGATGTCGGCCATGTTCGACAAGCCGCCCGAGGCAATCACCGGAATGGTGAGCGCTTGCGCGAGCTTGACGGTGGCGTCGATGTTGATGCCCGAAAGCATGCCGTCGCGGCCGATGTCGGTGTAGATGATCGACTCGACGCCGTAGTCCTCGAACTTCTTGCCCAGGTCCGCCACCTCGTGGCCGGTGAGCTTGCTCCAGCCATCGGTGGCGACCTTGCCGTCCTTGGCGTCGAGCCCCACGATGATGTGCCCGCCGAAGGCGCTGCACGCATCCTTCAGGAAGCCGGGGTTCTTGACCGCGGCGGTGCCGATGATCACGTAGCGCAGGCCGTCGTCGATGTAACGCTCGATCGTGTCCAGGTCGCGGATGCCACCGCCCAGCTGCACCGGGATGTCGTCGCCGACCTCGCGCAGGATCGCCTTGATCGCCGCGTGGTTCTGCGGCTTGCCAGCGAACGCGCCGTTCAAGTCGACCAGGTGCAGCCGCCGCGCGCCGGCCTCGATCCATCTGCGCGCCATGGCGGCCGGGTCTTCGCTGAAGGTGGTGGACTGGTCCATGTCGCCTTGCTTGAGGCGAACGCAGTGGCCATCCTTGAGATCGATCGCAGGAATAAGGAGCATGGTGCGGGATTTGCGCAGAGCGCGAGCGATGAAGCGCAGCGTGAAAACTGCTTCAGGGATTCCAGTGGAGAAAGTTTCTGTAGAGCTGCAACCCATGCTCCGCGCTCTTTTCGGGGTGGAACTGGGTCGCAAAAATATTATCGCGTGCGATGGCGGCGGTAAAGCGCTCGCCGTATTCCGCCTCGCCCGCGCTGTGGAGGGCATCGGCCGGCCGGGCGTAGAAGCTGTGCACGAAGTAGAAGTAGCTGCCGTCCGGCACCCCGGCCCACACCGGGTGCGGCCGGGTCTGCAGGACCTCGTTCCAGCCCATCTGCGGCACCTTGTAGCGGCTGCCGTCGGGCTGGGTACGCCCGGCCAGCTCGAACTTGAGCACCCGGCCCGGGATCAGGCCCAGGCCCTCGGTCGGGCCTTCGTCGCTCGCCGAGAGCAGCATCTGCATGCCGACGCAAACGCCGAAGAGCGGCTTGGAAGCGGCCGCCTCCAGCACCGATTCCTGCAGGCCGGAGTCGCGCAGCTCGCGCATGCAATCCGGCATGGCGCCCTGCCCCGGCAGCACCACGCGGGTGGCGCGGCGCACCACTTCGGGATCGGCGGTCACGAAGACCTCCACCCCGACCTGGTCGGCCGCATGCTGCACCGCCTGCGAAACGGAACGCAGGTTGCCCATGCCGTAGTCGACGACGGCGACGGTGTTCTTGCTGCTGTTCAGAGCGAGCCCTTGGTGGATGGAATGACGCCGGCCGAGCGCGGATCGAGCTCGAGCGCGGCCCGCAGCGCGCGCGCAAAGGCCTTGAAGACGGTCTCGCACTGGTGATGCGCATTGACGCCCTTGAGGTTGTCGATGTGCAGGGTGACGAAGGCGTGGTTGACGAAGCCGTGGAAAAACTCGTAGGTAAGCTGGCTGTCGAAGCCGCCGATCATGCCGCTGGTGAAGGGCACGTGCATGACCAGCCCCGGCCGGCCGGAGAAGTCGATCACCACGCGGCTCAGTGCTTCGTCCAGCGGCACGTAGGCGTGTCCGTAGCGGCGGATGCCCTTCTTGTCGCCGACCGCCTCGGCGACGGCCTGCCCCAGCGTGATACCCACGTCCTCCACGGTGTGATGGCCGTCGATGTGCAGGTCGCCCTGGCAGTCGATCTCGAGGTCGATCAGGCCATGGCGCGCGATCTGGTCGAGCATGTGGTCGAAGAAGCCGATGCCGGTGGAGAGCTTCGCGCGGCCGCTGCCGTCGAGGTTGAGCCGGACGGTGATCTTCGTCTCGGCCGTGTTGCGCGTGACGGAAGCGGTCCGCGCGCCGGCAGCGGCGGAGAAGACGGGTTCAGGGGCCGAGGGGGTGTTCATAGCGAGGCTTCGAGGGCCGCGATCATCCGGGCATTCTCGTCGACGGTTCCGACGGTCAGGCGCAGGCAGTTCGCGAGCAATGGGTGCATTTTAGAAACGTTCTTGATCAGCACCCCGCGCGCCTTCATGCCCTCGAAAGTCCTGGCGGCGTCGGGGACCCGCACCAGGATCATGTTGGCGTCGCTGGGCCAGGTCCTCACGCCGGGAAGGCGGGCCAGCGCCTCGACGATGCCGGCGCGCTCGGCGCGAATCCGGGCCGCCTGCTCCGCGAAAACCTCGGCATGCTCGAGCGCGAACAGCGCGCACTCGCAGTTCAGCACGCTGATGTTGTAGGGCGGTCGAACCTTGTCTACTTCGGCGATCAATGCCTGCGGCCCCATCAGGTAGCCCAGCCGCACGCCCGCCAGCCCGAACTTGCTGAGGGTGCGCATCAGCAGCACGTGGCCGTGGCGCGCGACGCGATCGATGTAGCTGCGCGCCGCGAAGGGCTGGTAGGCCTCGTCGATCACGACCAGGCCGCCCTGGGCGCCCTGGGTCTGGACGATCTTCTCGATCACGGCGTCGTCCCACAGGTTGGCGGTCGGGTTGTTGGGATAGGCGAGGTAGACGATGGCCGGCTTCTCGCGCTCGATGGCGGCGAGCATGGCGGCTTCATCGAGCTCGAAATCGGCGGTGAGCGGCACACCGACAAAGCGCAGGCCCTGGAGTCGGGCGCTCATCGCGTACATCACGAAGCCGGGCTCGGGTGCCAGCACGACGGCCCCCGGCAGGTCGCAGGCCATCGCCAGCAGCGAGATCAGCTCGTCCGAGCCGTTGCCGAGCATCAGCCCGAAGCCTTCGGGCAGGCCGGCATAGGCCGCGAGTGCGCGCTGCAGGTCGGCGCTGCGGGGGCCCGGATAACGGTTCAGCGCCAGCGCACCCAGGCGTTCGCCCAGCGCGGCCTGCAGGGCGGGCGGCAGGCCATAGGGGTTCTCCATGGCGTCGAGCTTGAGCAGCCCGCGCGCGTCCTGCACGGCGTAGGCATGCATGGACTGAACATCGGTGCGGATGCGGCCCAGGGCGCGGGCAGTGGCTTCGGAGGCAGGGGACATGGGGCTCAGGGGCAGCGGTAGCTGTTGCGAAGGGCGGCCGAGATCACCAGCTGCACGGGCATGTCGGCCTCGTAGCTGTCGGCGTTGCGTGTCAGTTCGGCCTGGTAGAGCGTTCGCGCCATCACAGGCTCGAGGCGGCGGCCGTTGACGCAGAACAGCGGCTTCTGGCCGGCACGCTGCTCCGCCTCGCTGGCTTCGCGCAAGCCTTCGACCACGCCGACCAGGTAGTAGTTGGCGTAGACCTGGCCGTCCTTCTCGTTGGCCTCGAGCATGCGCAATTCGCGAATGCTCATGGCCTGGCAAGCGGCAGCGGCCGCCAACAGGCCCAGGAGGGCGATGCAGCGGGCGGACCGAAGCACGGGATTCGCCATGCCGACCTCTCAGCGCAGGCGCATGCGGGCGGCCTCGGCGTGCGCCGGCAGGCCCTCCCCTTCGGCCAGGATCACGGCAATGCGGCCCAGCGGTTGCGCGCCCGCCTCGCTGACCTCGATCAGGCTGGAGCGCTTCTGGAAGTCGTAGACCCCCAGCGGCGAGCTGAAGCGCGCGGTGCCACTGGTGGGCAGCACGTGGTTGGGGCCGGCGCAATAGTCGCCCAGGCTCTCGCTGGTGTAGGCGCCGAGGAAGATCGCGCCCGCATGCCTGAGCAGCGGCTCCCAGCGGTGCGGCTCGCGGCTGCTGACCTCCAGGTGCTCGGGCGCGATGCGGTTGCTGATGGCGCAGGCTTCTTCCATGCTCTTCGTGTGGATCAGCGCGCCGCGGCCGTTGAGCGAGGCCGCGATGATCGCGGCACGCGGCATCGAGGGCAGCAGGCGGTCGATCTCTTGCTGCACCTGCTCGATGTAGGCGGCGTCGGGGCACAGCAGGATGCTTTGCGCGAGCTCGTCGTGCTCGGCCTGGCTGAACAGGTCCATCGCGACCCACTCGGGCGGCGTGCTGCCGTCGGCCAGCACCAGGATCTCGCTCGGGCCGGCGATCATGTCGATGCCCACCGTGCCGAACACGCGGCGCTTGGCGGCGGCCACGTAGGCATTGCCGGGGCCGGTGATCTTGTCGACCGCCGGGATCGTGGCGGTGCCGTAGGCCAGCGCGGCCACGGCCTGCGCGCCGCCGATGGTGAAGGCGCGCGTCACGCCGGCGACGTGGGCGGCAGCGAGCACCAGCGGGTTCTTCTCGCCGTTCGGCGTCGGCACCACCATGATGATCTCGCCGACGCCGGCCACGTGCGCCGGGATCGCATTCATGAGCACGCTCGAAGGGTAGGCCGCCTTGCCGCCCGGCACGTAGATGCCGACGCGGTCCAGCGGCGTGACTTTCTGGCCGAGCAGGGTGCCGTCGTCGTCGCGGTACTGCCAGCTCTCGCCGCTGGCCTTCTTCTGCGCCTCGTGGTAGCTCCTCACGCGGCTCGCGGCGGCTTCCAGCGCTTCGCGCTGGGCCACTGGCAGCGCGTCGAAGGCGGCGCGCAGCTCGCGGGCCTCGAGCTCCAATGCCTGGAGACTGTCGACGTCGAGCCGGTCGAAACGCCGCGTGTACTCGAGCACCGCCGCGTCGCCGCGCCGGCGCACGTCGGCCAGGATGTCGGCCACCACCTGCTCGATGGCGGCATCGGTGTCGGCCGACCAATGCAGCCGCGCCTGGAAGTCGGCTTCGAAACTGCTCGATGCGGTAGACAGGCGGACGGGTGTGGCTTTCACGTTCATCATCTCAGGCAGAGGGGATGGCGGAGGCGAAGGCGTCGATGATGTGCCGGATCGGCGCCTGCTTGAGCTTGAGCGCGGCCTGGTTGACCACCAGGCGCGCGCTGATGTCCATGATGCGCTCGACCTCGACCAGGTGATTCGCCTTGAGCGTGTTGCCGGTCGACACGAGATCGACGATGGCATCGGCCAGGCCGGTGAGCGGCGCCAGTTCCATGCTTCCGTAAAGCTTGATCAAGTCCACGTGCACGCCCTTGCTGGCGAAGAACTCGCGCGCCAGGCCGACGTACTTGGTCGCGACCTTGATGCGCGAGCCCTGCCGCACGGCCGAGGCGTAGTCGTAGTCGGCCCGAACCGCCACGCTCAGCCGGCAGGCGGCGATGCGCAGGTCCAGCGGCTGGTACAGGCCCTGGTTGCCGTGCTCGAGCAGCACGTCCAGCCCGGTCACGCCCAGGTCGGCGCCGCCGTACTGCACGTACGTGGGCACGTCCGAGGCGCGCACCAGGACCACGCGCACTTCGGGGCGGGAGGTCGCGAGGATCAGCTTGCGCGACTTCTCGGGGTCTTCGCTCACTTCGATGCCGGCTGCCGCCAGCAGCGGCAGGGTCTCGTCGAAGATGCGGCCCTTGGACAGCGCGAGCGTGATCACGGCTGGTACTCCGCAGCACCGGCCACGCGCTCGATATCGGCGCCCAGCCCGCGCAGCTTGCTTTCCATGCGGTCGTAGCCGCGGTCCAGGTGGTAGATGCGATCGACCAGGGTCTCGCCCTCGGCCACCAGGCCGGCGATCACCAGGCTGGCGGAGGCGCGCAGATCAGTGGCCATGACAGTCGCGCCGGAGAGCTGGTGCCCGCCCTCGATCACCGCCACCTTGCCGTCGGTCTGGATCTTGGCGCCCAGGCGCAGCATTTCGTCCACGTGCATGAAGCGGTTCTCGAAGATCGTCTCGGTCACGGTCGAGGTGCCGTCGGCGATCACGTTGAGCGCCATGAACTGGGCCTGCATGTCGGTCGGGAAGCCCGGGTATTCGGTGGTTCGAAAGCTCTGCGCCTTCAAGCGGCCCTGGCTGCGCACGCGAATGCCCTCTTCCACCGCGTCCACTTGCACGCCGGCTTCGCGCAGCTTCTCGATCACCGCATCGAGGTGGTCGGCACGGCCATGGCGCAGCAGCACCTCGCCGCCCGTGGCCGCCACGGCGCAGAGGAAGGTGCCGGCCTCGATGCGGTCGGCCACCACCCGATGGGTGCAGCCCTGGAGTTTCTCGACGCCCTGGATGCGGATGCGGCTGGTGCCGTGGCCTTCGATCTTCGCGCCCATCTCGATCAGCATCTCGGCCAGGTCCGCGATCTCGGGTTCCTGCGCGGCGTTCTCCAGCACGGTCTCGCCTTCGGCCAGGGCGGCGGCCATCAGGAAGTTCTCGGTGCCGGTGACGGTCACCATGTCGGTGGTGATGCGCGCACCGTGCAGGCGCCGGCCGCCGCCGGCGATGCTCGCCACCATGTAACCGTGCTCGACGACGATCTCGGCGCCCATGGCTTGCAGGCCCTTGATGTGCTGGTCGACCGGCCGCGAGCCGATGGCGCAGCCTCCGGGCAGGGAGACCCGGGCCTTGCCGAAACGGGCCAGCAGCGGCCCCAGCGCAAGCACCGAGGCCCGCATCGTCTTCACCAGTTCGTAGGGCGCCTCGGGGGTGTGCAGCGGGCCGGCGTCGAGGCGCACCGTGCCGCCGTCGTCGCGCTCGGCCGCCACGCCCATGTTGCGCAGCAGCTTGAGCATGGTCGTGACGTCGTTGAGGCGCGGCACGTTGTGCAGCGTGACGGGACGATCGCTCAGGAGCGCCGCGCAGAGCTCCGGCAGGGCTGCGTTCTTCGCGCCGGAAACGAGCACCTCGCCGCGGAGCTGGCGCCCGCCGCGAATCAGAAGTTTGTCCATGAAAGATCCAGCGAGCGAACTAGGTGTTTTGAGCCGCCCATTCGGCGGGCGTGAAGGTCTTCATCGAGAGCGCGTGCACTTCGTCCGTGTGCATTTTGGCACCGAGGGTGGCGTAGACGCGCTGGTGTCGCTGGATCGCGCGCTTGCCCTCGAACTCGGAGGACACGATGGTGGCATACCAGTGGCGGCCGTCGCCCTCGAGCGCGATGTGCTCGCAAGGCAGGCCGGCCTGGATGATGGATTGCAGTTCGTCGGCGGTCATGGCTTCAGCCTCGGATCTTGTAGCCGATGCGCAGGAGGTGGATGGCGACCGCACTGACCGCCATCCAGGCGCCGCCGACGATGGACAGGCTCACCCAGGGCGAGATGTCGCTGATGCCGAAGAAGCCGTAGCGGAAGCCGTCGATCATGTAGAAGAAGGGGTTCAGGTGGCTGACCGTCTGCCAGAAGGCCGGCAGCGAATGAATGGAATAGAACACGCCGGACAGGAAGGTCATGGGCATGATGAGGAAGTTCTGGAACACGGCCATCTGGTCGAACTTCTCGGCCCAGAGCCCGGCGATCAGGCCCAGTGTGCCGAGGATGGCCGCCCCCAGGAAGGCGAAGACCGCGATCCACACCGGCGCGACGAAGCCAGGCACGGCGAAAAAGGCCGTCACCGCGAACACGCCCAGCCCTACCACCAGCCCCCGGATGACGGAGGAACCCACGTAGGCGAGAAACCATCCCCAGTGCGACAGCGGCGTGAGCAGGATGAAGACCAGGTTGCCCATGATCTTGCTTTGGATGATCGAGGACGAGCTGTTCGCGAAGGCGTTCTGCAGCACGCTCATCATCACCAGGCCCGGCACGAGGAAAGCGGTATAGCTGACCGAGCCGTAGACCGTGACACGGCCTTCCAGCACATGGCCGAAGACCATCAGGTAGAGCAGCGCGGTGAGCACCGGCGCGCCCACGGTCTGGAAGCCGACCTTCCAGAAGCGCAGCGTTTCCTTGTAGAGGAGCGCGCGCCAGCCGAGCGCGTGGACCATCATCGGGTCACCTCCAGCGGCGTCTGCTCGCCCGCCATCAGGTCGATGAACACGTCCTCCAGATCGGCCTTGCGCATTTCGACATCTTCCACATCGAGGCCAGCCTCGCGGATCGCAGCCAGCAACTGCTCGACCTCGCGTGCGTTCTGCGCCGGCAACTGCACGATGCGGCCGGTGATGCGCGCGTTCCGAGCCAGTTCCCAGGGCAGCAGGCCATCGGTCTTGAAGCGCAGCACGTTGCTGGCGGCCGAACGCAGCAGCTCGCTGGTGCGGTCCAACGCGATCACCCGGCCCTGCTTGAGCATCGCGATGCGGTGACACAGCGCCTCGGCCTCTTCCAGGTAATGCGTGGTCAGCAGCACCGTGCTGCCCTGCTTGTTCAGCTTGGCGACGAACTGCCACAAGGTCTGGCGCAGCTCGACGTCGACGCCGGCCGTGGGCTCGTCCAGCACGATCACCGGCGGCTTGTGCACCAGCGCCTGGGCGACCAGCACCCGCCGCTTCATGCCGCCCGAGAGCTGGCGCATGTTGGCGTGGGCCTTGTCGGCCAGTCCCAGGCTGCTCAGCAGTTCGTCGATCCAGTCGTCGTTGTTCTTGATGCCGAAGTAGCCCGACTGGATGCGCAGCGACTCGCGCACGTTGAAGAAAGGGTCGAAGACCAGCTCCTGCGGCACCACGCCGAGCTGGCGGCGCGCCTGGCCGTAGTCGCGCTGGACGTCGAAGCCATGGACGCTGATGGCACCCGCGCTCGGCCTGGACAGCCCGGCCAGCATGCTGATCAGCGTGGTCTTGCCGGCGCCGTTGGGCCCCAGCAGACCGAAGAACTCGCCCTCCTCGATCTGGAACGTGACCCCGTCAACGGCACGCAGCCCGGGTTTCCCCAGGGCACGTTGCTGGCGCGAGGCAGGATAGGTCTTGGAGACCGATTGGAAGGAGATCGCAGGCATGGGAGCCCGCGATTTTAGGGCCCTGCCGCTTTTCCGCTTCCGGGCGGGACAAAGGCCTGCCGGCGCTCTGCGTCAGGTCGGCAAGTCAGGGCGCTGCAGGCAGAAGACCCGCCACGCCGTACAGCGATGCGAGCTCGCGCAGGCGCGGCGGCAGGCCCTTCACCGCAAAGCCGCGGCCCAGCGCGCTGGCTTCGCGCCGGCATTCGAGCAGCACCGCGAGCGCCGACGAATCGAACTGCGCGAGCGCGCTGGCATCGACGACCATCGACGAAGCAGCCTGTCCCGCGAGCCCCTGGCGCAGCATGAGCACGCAGGCCGGCGCCTCGTCGTGCGTGAGCTTGGGCGGCAGCACCAGCATCGGGCTTCGGCGTCTCAGCTCTTGCCGTTGCGCTTGTTGCGCTCTGCCAGCGTCGCGATCAGGCCGTCGATGCCCTTGGCATTGATCTCCTGGGCAAACTGGCTGCGGTAGGTATCGACCAGCCACACCCCCAGGACGTTGAGGTTGTAGATCTTCCAGCCGCCCGCCTCGCCGGGCGTCTTTTCGAGCCGGTAGTCGAGCTGCACCGGATCGCCGCTGCCGCGGACCTCCGTGCGCACCAGCACCTCCTTGTCGTCGGGGGAGCCGCGGAAGGGACGCACGGCGACGGTCTGATCGCTGACCTGGTCGAGCGCGCCGGCATAGGTGCGCACCAGCAGCTTCTTGAACTCTTCCTGCAGGCGCTTCTGCTGCTCCGGCGTGGCCTGCCGCCATGCCGGGCCGACGGCCGAGGCGGTCATGCGCTGGAAGTTGACGTTCGGCATGATCTTGGTGTCGACCAGGACCATGATCTTGTTGACGTCGCCGGCCTTGATCGACTTGTCGGCCTTGATGGTTTCGAGCACGTCGGTCGAGAGGCGCTTGACCAGCGCGTCCGGTGCCTCGTCGGCGGCATGGGCCGGCCGCACGAAGGCGGCGGCGCCCGCGAGCAGCAAGCCGGCCAGCATCAGGCGTCCAACGGAGCGTCGTTGCAGGATCTGATTCATCGATGGTTCCCTTATCGAAAGTTTCGAGTCATTGTGACCCGTGCGAATTGGAGCCGAGGCCTGTGAACGGAATTCCCGCGCCTGTGCAAAGCGCGCAACGGGATGCAAGCGCCGAAACGCACTCGAACACGGCCCGCCATCTCGACCGAGGTCAATTGCCGTCGTCCGGCAAGTCCCCGTCGTGCACCTCGTTCTTCCGGCGTTGCAGATACGCATCGCGCGTGAACGTGTACTTGTCGAGTGCCGCGTTGTCGAGGAGCTGGCTCGCGCGCAGGAAGTTCGAGCGGGTGTCGATCACGCGCAGGAAATAGAGCGAATTGCGCCAGGGGATGTCGTTGACCTGGTTGAGCAGGTCGCCCCGCCGATCGAGTGTCAGGGCGGCCGTGTCGCGGACCGTCGAAGAGCCCAGCAACGGCAGCACCACGTAGGGGCCGCTCGGCACGCCCCAGCGGCCCAGGGTCTGGCCGAAGTCTTCCGTGTGGCGATCGATACCGGCCTCGGTGGCGATGTCCAGCAGCCCGCCGAGCCCGAAGACGGTGTTGACGTTCACGCGCATGAAAGTCTGGGCGCTGTTCTCCAGCTTGAGCTGCAGCACGCTGTTGGCGAAGCTCCACACGTCGGACAGGTTGCCGAAGAAATTGTTGACGCCCGTGCGCACGAAGGAAGGCAAGACCCGGCGATAGGCGGTCGCCGCCGGAATCAGCAAGGCATCGTCGACGACGTCGTTGAAACGCATGACCTCGCGGTTCAGCGGCTCGAAGGGATCGGCCGGATTGGCCTTGGGCCCGGAGGCGCAGCCGGTGGCCAGCGCCAGCACCGCCATGGCGCCGAGGCCGCGCAGGGCCGGGGCGGTGCCGCGCAGCGCGCACCGCAGGTCGAGGGGAAATCGTGTTTTCATTTCTTGTTGCCGTTGCCCGCTGGCGTGCTGCCTTCCGACGCCTTGCTGTAGAGAAACTGCCCGATCAGGTTCTCCAGCACGACTGCCGACTGCGTCGCGGTGATCGTGTCGCCGGCTTGAAGGGTCTTCTCCTCAGCCCCCGCCTCGATGGCGACGTACTGCTCGCCGAGCAGTCCGCTGGTCAGGATCTTGAGGGAGCTGTCCTTGGGGAAACTGTAACGGCTCTGCAACGCCAAGGTGACGCTGGCCTGGAAATTCTTGTCGTCGAACGTGATCGATTCGACACGGCCGACCACCACGCCCGCGCTCTTGACGGCGGTCTGCGGCTTCAGCCCGCCGATGTTGTCGAAGCGTGCGGTGACGGAGTAGGTCTTCTGGAAGCTCAGGCTCAACAGGTTGGCGGACTGGAGCGCGAGGAACAGCAGCGCTGCCGCGCCGATGAGCACGAACAGGCCGACCCAGACGTCATTCTTGGAACGTTGCATGGAGTGCCCTTGTTTTCTACCTTGTTTGCTAGATGCTGAACATCATCGCGGTGAGCAGGAAGTCGAGCCCCAGTACCGCGAGCGATGCGACGACCACCGTGCGGGTGGTGGCACGCGACACGCCCTCGGGGGTCGCCTGGGCCTCGAAGCCCTGCAGCAGCGCGACGAACGTGACGGTGAAGCCGAAGACGATGCTCTTGACCACGCCGTTGCCCACGTCGCGCCAGACATCGACGCCGCTCTGCATCTGGCCCCAGAACGCGCCGGGGTCGACGCCGAGCATCAGCACGCCGACCACCCAGCCGCCGAGTACGCCGATCGCGCTGAACACCGCTGCCAGCAGCGGCATGGTGATCACGCCGGCCCAGAACCGCGGCGCCAGGATGCGCTGCACCGGGTCGACCGCCATCATTTCCATGGCGCTGAGCTGCTCGCCGGCTTTCATGAGGCCGATCTCCGCGGTCAGCGAGGTTCCGGCACGGCCCGCGAAAAGGAGCGCCGAAACCACGGGACCCAGTTCGCGCACCAGGCTCAGCGCGACCAGCAGGCCCAGCGCTTCCGAGGAACCGTAGCGCTGCAGTGTGTAGTAGCCCTGCAGCCCCAGCACGAAGCCGACGAAGAGGCCCGAGACCGCGATGATGGCCAGCGAGTAGTTGCCGAGAAAATGGATCTGGTCGCGTACCAGGCCGAAGCGGCGCAGGCTGCGCGCGCCGCCCAGCGTGAGGCGCAGGAACAGGCGGGCGCCCAAGCCGAGATCGCCCAGCTTGGAGCGCACGGCGAATCCGAGGTCGGCCGGCCGGTACCAGCTCATCCCCGATCCCCATGTGCGTTGTTGCCGAAGTCCTCTTCCACATCGACGCCCGGATAGTGGAAGTGCACCGGCCCGTCGGGCAGCGCATTGACGAACTGATGGACCAGCGGATCGCTGCTCGCACGCACGTCCTGCGGCCTGCCCTGCGCGGCGATGCCGCCGTTGGCCAGGATGATCACGTGGTCGGCGATGCGGAAGGTCTCTTCCAGATCGTGCGACACCACCACGCTGGTCAACCCCAGCGTGTCGTTGAGCTGGCGGATCAGGCGCGCCGCGGTGCCCAGGGAAATCGGATCGAGGCCGGCGAAGGGCTCGTCGTACATGACCAAGTCGGGATCGAGCGCGATCGCCCGGGCCAGCGCCACGCGCCGGGCCATGCCGCCGGAGACTTCGCTCGGCATCAGCTGGCGTGCGCCGCGCAGGCCGACGGCGTCGAGCTTCATTAGCACGATGTCGCGCACCAGCGCCTCGGGCAGCCGCGTGTGCTCGCGAAGCGGAAAGGCGACGTTGTCGAATACGTTCATGTCGGTGAACAAGGCACCGAACTGGAACAGCATGCCCATGCGTCGGCGCGCGGCATAGAGCGCGTCGCTGCCCAGTTTGCCGATGTCCTGGCCATCGAACAGCACTTCGCCGCGCTGCGCGCGCACCTGGCCGCCGACCAGGCGCAGCACGGTGGTCTTGCCGCCGCCGGATGCACCCATGAGCGCCGTCACCTTGCCGCGCGGGACGGTGAAGGAGACGCCGTCGAGGATCGCGCGATCGCCGTAGCCGAAGCGGACATCGCGGAATTCAACCAGTGAGGACTCGGGTGGGTTCATGGACAACAGAAAAGCCGGGGCGCCTGAGGCATCCCCGGCTTGCGGTGGGCATCCATGATAAATGAAGCACAGGCCATGCCCGTGCACGAACCAAGGTGCTAATCGCGGCCCAACTCAACGCGGGAGGTCGCTGTAGCCCATCAGGAACTCGTCGACCGAACGCGCCGCCTGCCGCCCTTCGCGGATCGCCCACACCACCAGCGACTGCCCGCGGCGGATGTCGCCGGCGGCGAACACCTTGGGCACGTTGGTCGCGTAGCCGCCCACGAAGTCGACGCTGGCCTTGGCATTGCCGCGGGCGTCCTTCTCGACACCGAAGGCATCCAGCACGCCGGCGACCGGGCTCACGAAACCCATGGCCAGCAGCACCAGGTCGGCCTTCAGCATCGTCTCGGAGCCGGGGACCTCGACCATCTTGCCGTCCTTCCACTCGACGCGCACGGTCTTGAGCCCGGTGACCTTGCCCTTTTCGCCGATGAATTCCTTGGTGGAGATCGCGAACTCGCGCTCGCAGCCCTCCTCGTGGCTGGAGCTGGTGCGCAGCTTGTAGGGCCAGTACGGCCAGGTCAGCGGCCGGTTCTCTTCCTCCGGCGGCTGTGGCATCAGTTCGAACTGGGTGACGCTCGCCGCGCCATGCCGGTTGCTGGTGCCCACGCAGTCGGAACCGGTATCGCCGCCGCCGATCACGATCACGTGCTTGCCGTCCGCGCGGATTTGGCCCTTGACCTTGTCCCCCGCATTGACCTTGTTCTGCTGCGGCAGGAACTCCATCGCGAAATGGATGCCGTCGAGATCGCGGCCGGGCACCGGCAGGTCGCGCGACTGCTCGGCGCCGCCGGTGAGCAGCACGGCGTCGAACTCCTTGTCGAGCTGCTCGGGCGTCACCGTCTCCTTGGCCCAGTTGGTGACCTTGGAGCCCTTGCCCAGCGGGTCCTTCGCGGCCCCGACCACCACGCCGGTGCGGAACACCACACCTTCGGCCTTCATCTGCTCGACGCGCCGATCGATGTGCGTCTTCTCCATCTTGAAGTCTGGAATGCCGTAGCGCAGCAGGCCGCCGATGCGGTCGTTCTTCTCGAACAGGGTCACGTCGTGTCCGACGCGGGCGAGCTGCTGCGCGGCCGCCATGCCGGCCGGCCCCGAGCCCACCACGGCCACTTTTTTTCCGGTCTTGTGCCTGGCCGGGCGCGGGACGACCCATGCTTCCTGCCAGGCGCGGTCGATGATCGCGTGCTCGATGGACTTGATGCCGACGGGGTCGTCGTTGACATTGAGCACGCAGGCCGCCTCGCAGGGTGCAGGGCAGATGCGGCCGGTGAACTCGGGAAAGTTGTTGGTCGAGTCCAGCACCGCGAAGGCGCTCTGCCAGTCGTCGCGGTAGACCAAGTCGTTGAAGTCCGGAATGATGTTGTTGACCGGGCAGCCGCTGTTGCAGAAAGGCGTGCCGCAGTCCATGCAGCGCGCGCCCTGCACCTTGGCCTGCTGCGCATCGAGGCCGATGACGAATTCCTTGTAGTGCTTGACGCGCTCGGCGACGGGCTTGTAGCCCTCCTCGATGCGCTCGTGCTCCATGAAGCCGGTGATTTTTCCCATCGTGTTTTCCTGGTTCTGTTCTTCGTTCTCGCGGCGCTCAGGCCGCAACGGCCGGCTTCGTCATGGCATGCGGCTCCAGGCCCACGTGCGCGTTGTTGCCGCTGCTGGTGAGCTCGACCTTGCGATCGTGGATCTCGGCCAGCGCGCGCTTGTACTCGTTCGGGAAGACCTTGACGAAGCGCGTGCGCGCCACGGCCCAGGTGTCGAGCAGCTCGCGCGCGCGCTTGCTGCCGGTCCAGCGGTGATGGTCTTCGAGCAGCTTCCGGAGCTTGGCCTCGTCGGTCTCGCCCTCGTGCCAGATCTTGCGATGCACGCTGGCCGTCTGCTCGGCGGAGGTCAGCACCTTGTCGAGCGAAACCATCGCCAGGTTGCAACGCGAGGCGAACTGGCCGTCCTCGTCGTAGACGAAGGCGACGCCGCCGCTCATGCCGGCCGCGAAGTTGCGACCGGTCTTGCCGAGCACCACCACCGTGCCGCCGGTCATGTATTCGCAGCCATGATCGCCCGTGCCTTCGACCACCGCGGTAGCACCCGACAGACGCACCGCGAAGCGCTCGCCGGCGACGCCGCTGAGGAAGGCCTCGCCGGTGGTCGCGCCGTAGAGCGCGGTGTTGCCGACGATGGTGTTGCGCGTCGCCTCGCCGCGGAAGTCCAGGCTGGGGCGCACCACCACCCGGCCGCCCGAGAGGCCCTTGCCCGTGTAGTCGTTGGCATCGCCGATGAGGTAGAGCGTGATGCCGCGCGCCAGGAAGGCCCCGAAGGACTGGCCGCCCGTGCCCTCGAGCTGGATGCGGATCGAATCGTCGGGCAGGCCCTGCGGATGCACCTTGGTCAGCGCACCCGAGAGCATGGCCCCGACCGAGCGATTGACGTTGCGTGCCACCTCGATGAACTGCACCTTCTCGCCCTTCTCGATGGCGGGGCGCGACTTCTCGATGAGCTTGTTGTCCAGGCTCTTCGCGAGGCCATGGTCCTGCGCCTCGACGTGGTAGCGCGGCACATCGGCCGGCACGTTGGGCTGCGCGAACAGTCGGCCGAAGTCCAGTCCACGGGCCTTCCAGTGCTCGATGCCCTTGCGGGTGTCGAGCAGGTCGGCGCGGCCGATCAGGTCGTCGAACTTGCGGATGCCCAGCTGCGCCATGATCTGGCGAACTTCCTCGGCGACGAAGAAGAAGTAGTTCACCACGTGCTCGGGCTTGCCCGAGAACTTCTTGCGCAGCACCGGGTCCTGCGTGGCGACGCCGACCGGGCAGGTGTTGAGGTGGCACTTGCGCATCATGATGCAGCCCTCGACGACCAGCGGCGCGGTCGCGAAGCCGAACTCGTCGGCGCCCAGCAGCGCGCCGATCGCGACGTCGCGGCCGGTCTTCATCTGGCCGTCGGCCTGTACGCGGATGCGGCCGCGCAGGCGGTTGAGCACCAGGGTCTGCTGGGTTTCGGCCAGCCCGATTTCCCACGGGCTGCCCGCATGCTTGATCGAGGACCAGGGCGAGGCGCCGGTGCCGCCGTCATGGCCGGCGATCACGACGTGATCGCTCTTGCACTTGGCCACGCCGGCCGCGATGGTGCCGACGCCGACCTCGCTCACCAGCTTGACGCTCACGCTGGCATGCGGGGCCACGTTCTTCAGGTCGTGGATCAGCTGCGCCAGATCCTCGATCGAGTAGATGTCGTGGTGCGGCGGCGGCGAGATCAGGCCCACGCCCGGCACCGAGTAGCGCAGCTGGCCGATGTAGTTGGAGACCTTGCCGCCGGGCAGCTGGCCGCCTTCGCCTGGCTTGGCGCCCTGCGCCATCTTGATCTGCAGCTGGTCGGCCGACGAGAGGTACTCGGCAGTGACGCCGAAGCGGCCCGAGGCCACCTGCTTGATCTTCGAGCGCAGGGAGTCGCCGTCGGCCAGCGGCAGGTCGACCTCGACGTTGGCTTCGCCGATCACGCTCTTGAGCGTGTCGCCCTGCTTGATCGGGATGCCCTTGAGCTCGTTGCGGTAGCGCGCGGGGTCCTCGCCGCCCTCGCCGGTATTGCTCTTGCCGCCGATGCGGTTCATCGCCACGGCCAGCGTCGAATGCGCCTCGGTACTGATCGAGCCCAAGGACATCGCGCCGGTGGCGAAGCGCTTCACGATCTCGCTCGCGGGCTCGACTTCGTCCACGGGGATCGCCTTGGCCGGATCGATCCGGAACTCGAACAGGCCGCGCAGCGTGAGATGGCGCCGGTTCTGGTCGTTGATGAGCTGCGCGTATTCCTTGTAGGTGTTGAAGTTGTTGGCGCGCGTGCTGTGCTGCAGCTTGGCGATGGCATCGGGCGTCCACATGTGCTCTTCGCCGCGGGTGCGCCAGGCATATTCGCCGCCGGCGTCCAGCATGTGCGCGAGCACCGGGTCGTCCCCGAAGGCCGCCTTGTGCATGCGGATGGCTTCCTGCGCGATCTCGAACACGCCGATGCCCTCGACCCGGCTGGCGGTGCCGGTGAAGTACTTGGCCACCGTGTCGCTGTTGAGGCCGATGGCCTCGAAGAGCTGGGCGCCGCAGTAGCTCATGTAGGTGCTGACACCCATCTTCGACATGATCTTGGACAGACCCTTGCCGATCGCCTTGACGTAGTTGTAGATCGCCTTCTCGGCGCTCAGGTCGCCGGACAGGTCTTCGTGCATCGCGGCGAGCGTTTCCATCGCGAGGTACGGGTGCACCGCCTCGGCGCCATAGCCCGCCAGCACGCCGAAGTGATGGACCTCGCGCGCGGAGCCGGTCTCGACCACGAGGCCGGCCGTGGTGCGCAGGCCTTCGCGCACCAGGTACTGGTGGATGGCCGACAGCGCCAGCGGCGCGGGGATGGCGATCTGCGCGGCGCTGAGGGCACGGTCGCTCACGATCAGGATGTTGTGGCCGCCCTTGATCGCGTCGACCGCCTCGGCGCACAGGGAGGCCAGCTTGGCCTCGACGCCCTCCTCGCCCCAGGCGAGCGGATAGGTGATGTCCAGCGTGTAGCTCTTGAACTTGCCCTGCGTGTAGGTGCCGATGTCGCGCAGCTTCGCCATGTCGGCGAAGTCGAGGATGGGCTGGCTCACCTCCAGCCGCATCGGCGGGTTGACCTGGTTGATGTCGAGCAAGTTCGGCTTCGGGCCGATGAAGGACACCAGCGACATCACGATCGCCTCGCGGATCGGGTCGATGGGGGGGTTGGTGACCTGCGCGAACAACTGCTTGAAGTAGTTGTAGAGCGGCTTGTTCTTGTTGGACAGCACGGCCAGCGGACTGTCGTTGCCCATGGAGCCGATGCCCTCCTCGCCGGCCGCGGCCATCGGGCTCATCAGGAACTTGATGTCTTCCTGCGTGTAGCCGAAGGCCTGCTGGCGGTCGAGCAAGGCGACCGGGCTCGCCGGCGGCTGCGCGGCCTTCGCCTCGACGCTGTCGAGCTTGATGCGCAGGTTTTCGATCCACTGCTTGTAGGGCTTGCTGTTGGCGAGCGTGGCCTTGACCTCCTCGTCGTCGATCATGCGGCCCTGCTCCAGGTCGATCAGGAACATCTTGCCGGGCTGCAGGCGCCATTTGCGAACGATCTTCTGCTCGGGCACCGGCAGCACGCCGGATTCCGAGGCCATGATGACCAGGTCGTCATCGGTCACGCAGTAGCGCGACGGGCGCAGGCCGTTGCGGTCCAGCGTGGCGCCGATCTGGCGGCCGTCGGTGAAGACGATCGAGGCCGGGCCGTCCCAGGGCTCGAGCATGGCCGCGTGGTATTCGTAGAAGGCGCGACGGCGCGGGTCCATGGTCGCGTGCTGCTCCCAGGGCTCGGGGATCATCATCATCACGGCCTGGCTGATCGGGTAGCCGGCCATGGTGAGCAGCTCGAGGCAGTTGTCGAAGGTGGCGGTATCGGACTGGTCGGCGAAGCTGATCGGGTAGAGCTTCTGCAGGTCGGCCCCCAGCACCGGCGAGGACATCACGCCCTCACGCGCCTTCATCCAGTTGTAGTTGCCCTTGACGGTGTTGATCTCGCCGTTGTGGGCCACGTAGCGGTACGGGTGGGCCAGTGGCCACTCGGGGAAGGTATTGGTGGAAAAGCGCTGGTGCACCAGGCCCAGGGCCGAGATGCAGCGCTTGTCCTGCAGGTCGAGGTAATAGGTGCCGACCTGGTCGGCCAGCAGCAGGCCCTTGTAGACCACCGTGCGGCTCGACATGCTGGGAACGTAGTACTCCTTGCTGTGCTTGAGCTTCAGGCGCTGAATGGCAGCGCTGGCGGTCTTGCGGATGACGTAGAGCTTGCGCTCCAGGGCGTCCTGCACGATCACGTCGTTGCCGCGGCCGATGAAGACCTGGCGCAGCAGCGGCTCCTTCTTGCGCACGGCCGGCGACATCGGCATCTCGCGGTTGACCGGGACATCGCGCCAGCCCAACAGCACCTGGCCTTCGGCCTTGATTGCGCGCTCCAGCTCCTGCTCGCAGGCTTCGCGCGAGGCGTGCTCCTTGGGCAGGAAGATCATGCCGACACCGTATTCGCCGGGCGGCGGCAGCGTCACGCCCTGCTTCTCCATCTCGTCGCGGTACAGGTGGTCGGGGAGCTGGATCAGGATGCCGGCGCCGTCACCCATCAGCTTGTCAGCGCCCACTGCGCCGCGATGATCGAGATTTTCGAGAATCTTCAATCCCTGCAGCACGATCGAATGGCTTTTTTCGCCCTTGATGTGGGCCACGAAGCCGACGCCGCAGGCATCGTGCTCGTCAGCGGCGGAATAAAGACCGTGTTGTTGGAGATACTCGATCTCGGCAGCCGTGGTCATGGGCGCACTCCTTCAGTTTTTCGCAGGGAGGGGAAGGATATTGCGTTGCACAAACGATGCCAAGCTTTTTATTGGGGGTCAGATCACCATTAAATCCGATCAATCGGGGCGACACAATAAATGGGGACACATTAAAAGCGTGCGAAGGAAAGGCTGGCGCGGTCAGCGCCGGGCGGACGGCGGACGTCCAGGCCGCGCCTTCAAGACGCGCCGTTCGGTGCTCTTCTGCAGTGCCTCCAGGAAATTACGATCGCCGGCCGCCCAGCCGTGCAACGTGGCTTCCGTCAACAAGACCTGGTCGGCACCGGTCACGCCACCGCGCACCAACTCGGCGTAGGCCGCCTCACGGGCGAAGGGGGTGTTGCCGAGCGACCAGTAGAGGGGGTGCGGCGTCAGCAGCTTGTCGTGCCGCAGTCCGACGTAGTGGCCATGGCTCGACCAGGCATAGTCGCGCGCCTCGGCAACGATGCCGGCCCGCACCGGGTTCAGGTCGATGTAGGCCATGCAAGTCAGCAGGTAGCGATCGGTCTGGATCAGCGTGGACTTGTAACGCCCCTCCCACAAGGTGCCGGTGCGCCCATGCCGGTCGTTGAAGTAGCGCACATAGCGCCGGCCGATGGCCTGCATCCACAACGGAAGCCCGTCTGCGCTCGCAGGCGTCGCCAGCAGGTGGTAATGGTTGTCCATCAGCACATAGGCATGCAGCGCGATGCCGAAGCGCACGGCGTTCTCGCCCAGCAGCGCCAGCAGCATCTCGCGATCGGCGTTGTCGACGAAGATGGCCTGCCGGTTGTTGCCCCGCTGGATCACGTGGTGCGGCTGCTCGGCCAGGGTGAGACGAGGAAGGCGGGCCATGGCGAGATCAGCCCATGGGGAAGCGCGTCTCCAGCATCGACGCCAGCCCGAACTGGGCCAGCAGTTCTTTTAGCCGGGCCGCGGCGCTGGCTTTGCGCTGACCGGTACGGCGCGCAATGATCAGCTCGTTCTTCAGGCTGTGCTCCCAGCCCACCAGCTCGGTGACCGTGACTTGGTAGCCGTGGGCCTCCAGGTAGAGGCAGCGCAGGACGTTGGTGAGCTGGCTGCCGATCTCGCGCGTGTGCAAGGGATGGCGCCAGAGCTCAGCCAGGGGCGTGCGCGTGAGCGCCAGCGCCTTGGTCTGGCGCAGGCAGGCAGCGACCTCGGCCTGGCAACAGGGCACCAGCACCATGAAGCGCGCCTGCTTCGCGAGCCCGAAGGCGATGGCGTCGTCGGTGGCTGTGTCGCAGGCGTGCAATGCGGTCACCACGTCGATCTGCAGCGGGAGCTCGGCTGCGTCTGCGGACTCGGCCGCGCTGATGTTGAGAAAAGCCATGCGATCGAAGCCCAGCTGCTTTGCCAGTGCACGCGACTTGTCGACCAGGTCGGCGCGCGTTTCGATCCCGTATACCCGCCCACCGCCGCGCGGACCGAAGAACAGGTCGTAGAGGATGAAGCCGAGATAGGACTTGCCGGCACCGTGGTCGGCCAGGCTGGCGTGCGCCCCCTCCTCCGGCAGCTCGAGGAGCAGCTTCTCGATGAACTGGAACAGGTGGTAGACCTGCTTGAGCTTGCGGCGCGAATCCTGGTTGAGCCGCCCTTCGCGCGTGAGGATATGCAGCGCCTTGAGCAGCTCGATGGACTGGCCCGGGCGCAGCAGCTCCTGGAGCTCGGCTTCGGCCTTCGAGGCCTTGGCGACGGCCTTGCCGTTCATCGCTGCCCTCCCCCCGGGCCGACATCCAGAGCCGCCCAGCCCTCGGTGCCGAGCTGCTGCAGGATCTGCATGTTGCGCCCGAAGATGGCTTGTGCATCCGGAAAGGCTTCGACGGCACGGCTCACGCTGTCCTCGCGCAACAGGTGCAGTGTCGGGTACGGCGCGCGGTTGCTCGCATTGGTGATGTCGTCGGGCTCGGTGCCGGCAAACTGGAAACGCGGATGAAAGCTGGCCAGTTGGAACCGGCCCTCGAAGCCCTCGCGCGCCAGGCGGCGCTCGGCGCGTGCGGTGAAATCGTTGAAATCCAGGAAGTCGGCCAAGGTGTTCGGCGCAATCAGGAGCGTCGTGTCGCGTTCGGAAGCGCGGCAGGCCGCCAGGGCCCGCGCTTCGTCCAGCAATGCGTCGATCAAGCCGCCCTCCTCGTCGTGCATGTACAGGGCGTAGTGGATCTGCCCTCGCGCATGCACGGCCTTGGCAAAGGGGCAGAGATTGAGCCCAATCACGGCGCGCTCGAGCCAGCGCTGCGTGTCCGCCTGTGCTTGCCCGGCAGTGACGAGGGGATAGCTGTTCATATGGCGGTCCCCCTCCGGGATGTGGCCGGCGCCACGCGTGTCGCCAACGCCAGCCCTGCCAGCGAACAGGCCAGGGTCACGACCCAGGTCCATTGCCAGCCGCCAACCCGGTGGGCGATCCAGGCGACCACCGGCGGCGCCACGAACTGCCCGAGCGAGGAGGCCTGCTGCATCATCCCCACGGTCGTCGACACGGTCGAGGGTCCGGGCGCAAGCCGGGGGGCAAGCATGAAGAGCGTCGCCGGAATCATTCCGCCAGCCAGGGAGAACAGGCACACAGCCAAATAACGCAGCGCGGGCGGCAGGCTCGCGGCGCTTTCGCCCGGGCCGATCTGCGCGAAGGCCGCAACGCTGCCGAGCGCCATCGCCACGAAACCCCAGCGCAGCAGACGCTCCGGCGCGACGCCGTGCTGCAGGAAGCGCCCGCCGCCGACATTTCCGACGATGTTCATCGCAGCAGCGAGGGCGGTCAGCCCCGCATTCCAGGCGGCCGGCACGCCGGCTTCGGCGTAGATCGCGGGAAGGAAGCCGATCACCGCCATCCATTGCGAGGAGTACACGGCGAAGGCCGCCGCCAGCGTCCGGGGGCCGCCGGCGCGCGCCGTGTCGAACAGCCGGGCCGACCAGCGCGATGTCGAAGGCGTCTCGGTCGCAACGGGCAGCCGCCCGTCCGCCGGCACGACCAGCAGCACCCAAAGTGCCGCGGCGGCGGAGACCCCCGACAACACCCACCACCACCCCGGCCATCCGACCCAGGCAATCAGTGCCGGACCGAGCAGGAGCGCCAGCGCAACGCCGAGCGGCATGTAGGCACCCCAGAGGCCGAGCGCCTTCTTCTCCGCGTTCGGTGGCGAAAGGGCACGGATCAGGCCGGGACAGGGCATGACCGTCAGCAGGAAGCCCACGCCTTCAAGTGCGCGCAAGGCGAACAGCCAGGGAATGGCGCCGGCGCCTGCATCCGCGCGCCCGATCAGGCCGCCGAACACGCTGGCGACGGTCACCAGGGCCAGGCCCGCCAAAATGCTGCGCCTCGGTCCGATGGCGTCGGCCGCGAGCCCGAACACCATGCCCAGGCACATGCCGGCGACCTGCACCAACGACAGCAGGAAGCCTGCTTGCAGCAGGTCGACGCCGAGTGTCGCCTGCAGCGCCGGCACGGCCGGCGGCAACTTGCCCAGGTGCAGGGCAGCGGCCACGCCGGCCAGCACCACGGCCAGCGCGGCACCCGGGATGCGTGCATGAGAAGCCATGGCGCTCATTCGTGCCATTGCCGTCCCGTGATGCGTTCGTGCTCGCGGATCGCGAAGCGGTCCGTCATGCCGGCGATGTAGTCGGCGACAGCGCGGTACCGGTCGTCGCGTTGTGCATACGAGGCCGGCATCTGCTGCGCATCCTGGATATAGGCCGCGAACAGCTCGCGCACCACCTCTTTCGCGCGGCTCGTGGTCTGCATGACGCGGGGATGCCGGTAGAGGTTGCGGAAGAGAAACTGCTTGAGCTCGGTCGACTGGGCACGCATGGTCTCGCTGAAGCGCACCAGCGGCGCGGCACGGCGCACGGCGTCCGCATCGGCGGGCGCTGCCGCTTCGAGCGCGCCGCGCGTGGCGTCGATCACGTCGTAGACCTGCGCGCTGAGCATGCGGCGGATGGCTTCGTAGAGCACGCGCCGGCCCTGCAGCTGCGGATGCTCTTCGAGGGTCTCGCGCAGGTAGCGGCTGAACAGCGCGACCTCGCCGAGCGTTTCGAGGCCGACGAGCCCCGAGCGCACACCATCGTCGATGTCGTGCGCGTTGTAGGCAATCTCGTCGGCCAGGTTGCACAGCTGTGCCTCGAGGCTCGGCTGGGTGCGATCGCGGAAACGCCGCGCCACCCCGCCCGGCTCGGCGGCATCCAGGCGCTCGGCATTGGCGCGCGAGCAATGCTTGAGGATGCCCTCGCGGGTCTCGAAGCTCAGGTTGAGCCCGTCGTATTGGGGGTAGCGATGCTCGAGCGCATCCACCACGCGTAGGCTCTGGAGGTTGTGCTCGAAGCCGCCGTGTTCCGCCATGCAGGCATCCAGTGCGTCCTGGCCGGCATGACCGAAGGGCGTGTGGCCGAGGTCATGTGCAAGCGCGATGGCCTCCACCAGGTCTTCGTTGAGCCGCAGCGACCTCGCGATCGAGCGGCCGAGTTGCGCAACTTCGAGGGAATGCGTCAAGCGGGTGCGGAAAAGATCGCCCTCGTGGTTGAGGAAGACCTGGGTCTTGTAGACGAGCCGTCGGAAGGCAGTGGAATGAACGATGCGGTCGCGGTCGCGCTGGAAAGCGTCGCGCGTGGGGGCCGGCGCCTCGGCATGGCGCCGGCCGCGGGACTGCGCGGGATGGCTGGCGTAGCGTGCCAGGCTCATGCCTTGCTGCCCGAGTCAGTCCGCACAGCACTGCGCGAGCACCTCACGCACCAGGGCGTCGGGGGCACTGCGCATGACGGCCGAGCCGGGCTTGTCGATCACCACGAAGCGGATCTCCCCGGCTTCCGATTTCTTGTCGATGCGCATCAGCTCGATGTAGCGCTCGGCGCCGAGCGCGGGAGCGGTCACGGGCAGCCCCGCGCGCTCTACCAGCGCCGAAAGCCGACGGACGAAAGCCACGTCGACGCCACCGAGCCGTTGCGACAGATGGGCAGCCATGACCATGCCGCAGCCGACCGCTTCGCCGTGCAGCCAGCGGCCGTAGCCCATCCCGGCTTCGATGGCGTGTCCGAAGGTGTGGCCGAAGTTGAGGATCGCCCGCAAGCCGGTCTCGCGCTCGTCCTGCCCGACGACGGCCGCCTTGATCTCGCAGCTGCGCCGGACCGCATGGGCCAGCGCCGCCGGCTCGCGGGCCACCAGCGCGTCGACGTTTGCCTCGATCCAGTCGAAGAAGGCCATGTCGTAGATGGGCCCGTACTTGATGATCTCGGCGAGGCCCGCGCTGAGCTCGCGCGGCGGCAGCGTGGCCAGCGTGGCGAGGTCGCACAGTACGAGCCGCGGCTGGTAGAAGGCGCCGATCATGTTCTTGCCGAGCGGATGGTTGATCGCCGTCTTGCCGCCCACGGACGAATCGACCTGCGCGAGCAGCGTCGTCGGCACCTGCACGAAAGGCACGCCACGCATGTAGCTGGCGGCGGCGAAGCCGGTCATGTCACCCACCACCCCGCCGCCAAGCGCGAAGAGCACCGTCTTGCGATCGCAGCCATGGCGCAGCAAGGCGTCGAAGATCAGGTTCAGCGTCGGCCAGTCCTTGTGGGTCTCGCCGTCGGGAAGTTCCAGCAGGTGCACGGCTGCGAAGCGACCAGCCAGGGTCCGGCGCAGCGCCTCGCCATAGAGCGGGGCCACCGTGGTGTTCGTGACGATCAGGGCCGTGGCGGCCGAGGGAGCGGCATCGAAGTGACCGGGGTCACCGAGCAGGTCGGTGCCGATCAGAATGGGATAGCTGCGCTCGCCAAGCTGGATCTCGACGCGTTCGGGGGAGGCGGACACTCGCATGGCTCCGAGTTTAGGCGCATGGCGCCCCGGTCCCGGCTCAGCCGGTCGGATCGCTCCGGGACCCGGGGGGTATCACACCCGCCAGCTCCAGCTGCATCACGATGATGTTCACCAGCATCGCAACCGAAGGCCGGCCGGTCTCCACCACGTCATGGGCAGCCTGGCGGTAGAGGGGGTCGCGCGCGGCGTAGAGCTCGTGCAGCCGTCCCAGCGGATCAGCCACCTGCAGCAGCGGCCGCTTGACATCGTGGCGAAGGCGCCTGAACAGGTCTTCGGGCGACGAGCGCAGGTAGATCACGTGGAAGTGGTTGTGCAGCTGGAGCCGGTTGGCCTCGCGCAGCACGGCCCCGCCGCCGGTAGACACGATGCCTTCTGCCGACGCCGCGAGCTCGGCGATCACTGTTTGCTCGACATCGCGAAAGCTTTGCTCTCCCTCGCGCTCGAAGTAGTCGCGGATGGAACAGCCGATACGCCGCTCGATCAGGTCATCGCTGTCGATGAACGGGAACTGGAGGCGCTGGGCAAGGCGCCGGCCCACTGCGGACTTTCCGGCGCCGGGCAGGCCGACGAGTGCGACCGCCACGCGGTGCTGCGAACGCCAACGCGCTTCAGCGCGCGGCGTTACGGTCGGTAATCATCTTCGGGGTGATAAAGACGAGCATTTCGGTCTTGTTGGCAACACGTTCGCGCTTGCGGAACAGTGCCCCCACATAAGGCACTTCACCCAGCACCGGCACGCGCGATTCGTCGTTGGTTTCGGTGAGCTCGAAGATACCACCGATGACCACGGTTCCACCGTTCTCCACCAGCACCTCGGTCTGCACGTGCTTGGTGTTGATCGCGAAGCCGGCGGTCGTCGCCTGGCCGACCGTGTCCTTGTTGACGTCCAGCGTCAGGATGATGTTGCCCTCGGGCGTGATCTGCGGCGTGACCTCGAGCTTCAGGTTCGCCTTGCGGAAGGCGATCGAAGTAGCGCCGCTGGAGGTCGCGACCTGGTAGGGGAGTTCCGTGCCCTGCTCGATCAGCGCCTTGGTCTGGTCGGCCGTCACGACGCGGGGGCTGGACACCACCTTGCCCTTGCCGTCTGCTTCGAGTGCCGAGATTTCCAGGTTCAGCATGCGCGAGAAGCTGGAGTTGAAGAGCGAGATGGCAAAGGTGCCCGGCGCGTTGCCGTTGCCGGCCACGCCGGTCGAGGGCAGGTTCACGAAGTTGGAGTTCGTGAAGGTGGTCAGCGCGCTCGCCGGCGTGGTCGCCGTCCCCGCTGTGACGGCCGGAATGACGCCGACGTTGCCGAACACCGGACGGCCGTTGTTGGAACCCACCGTGCCGCCGGAAATGCCGCCCCCCAGCCGCACGCCCAGGGACTTGCCGAAGGTGTCGGAGGCCTCGACGATGCGCGCCTCGATCAACACCTGGCGCACTGGCACATCCAGCTTCTGGATCAGCTCGGCGACCTGCTGGAGGCGCGCCGGGATGTCCGAGACGAAGAGCTGGTTGGTACGCGATTCGGCGATCACGCTGCCACGGGCACTCAGGATGCGGGTGGTGGTGCCTGAGCCGCCGCCGCTGGCCTGGCCGGCGCCCGTCAGGCCCTGCGCAATGGCAACCGCCTTCGTGTAGTTCAGTTGGAAGGATTGGGTCCGCAGGGGCTCCAGATTCTGGATCGCAGCCTGCGCCTCGAACTCGAGCTTTTCCTTGGCGTTGATCTCGTCCTTGGGTGCGATCCACAGCACGCTGCCGTTCTTGCGCATGCCCAGGTTCTTCGCCTGCATGATGATGTCCAGGGCCTGATCCCAAGGCACGTCCTTCAGGCGAAGCGTCAGGGCGCCGGTCACCGAGTCCGAAGTCACGATGTTGAAATTGGTGAAGTCGGCGATCACCTGCAGCAGGGAACGGATCTCGATGTTCTGGAAGTTCAGCGACAGCTTCTCGCCGGTGTAACCCACGCCCTGCGTCAGCTTCGTCGGGTCCACCTTGCGCGGACGAACCTCGACCACGAACTGGTTCTCGCTCTGGTAGGCGCTGTGCTCCCAATCCCCCTTGGGCTCGATGGTCATGCGCACGCGGTCGCCGACCTGCTGCGTGGTCACGGTCTGCACCGGCGTGCCGAAGTCGGAGACGTCGAGGCGGCGGCGCAGGCCTTCCGGCAGGGTCGACTTGGTGAACTCGACCACGAGGTTGCGACCCTGCTGGCGGATATCGACGCCCACTTGGTTGTTGGCCAGGTCGACCACCACGCGGCCGGCGTTGTCCGAGCCGAGGCGGAAATCGACGTCGCGCAGCGGCAGGGTGTCGCGGTTGCGGTTCTCGGCGAAGGCTTGCGGGGTCGAGGCAACCAGCGCAGTACCGGCGACGGGCTCCAGCGACACCAGGAGCGACTTGCCCTGGATCTCGGCCTTGTACGCCGTCGCCTGCTTGAGGTTCAGCACCAGGCGCGTGCGCTCACCCGCCTGCACCACATTGATGGAGCGCAGATTGCCTTGATTCACGTCGATCGCCGAGCGGCCGATGGCATTCGTCACACCGGGAAAGTCGAGCGCGATGCGCGCGGGCGTCTGGATGGCGAAGCCCGTGGGCACGGCGGAGAGCGGTTGTGTCAGATCGACCCGGATGACTTCGGCACCCGATTGCATCGAACTGGTAACCGACTCGATCGCGTTCTGCGCATGCGCCGCCGCGACCGCGCCGAGCGCGAGCAGGCTCGCGCCGACCACGCGCAGCCACTGCGCGAACCTTGAATTCTTGGGTTTCATTTCGACCTCTCTTGCAACTGCAGCGTCGCCACGCGTTCGATCCATTCACCGGCGGCGTCCTGCACGATTTCACGCAAGGCGAGTTCGGTTTCGCTGATACGGGTGATGCGCCCGTAGTTGAGTCCCAGATAGTTGCCCACCCGAACCTGGTAGAGCAGCTTGTCGACGGTGACCAGTGCCACCGGTTGACCATTGCGGTTCATGCTCCCCACCATCGCCATCGAATCGAGTGGGAAAGCCTCCAACGCCTCCTTGCGGCGTGCCAGCTCCGGGGCAATGAGGCCCGAAGTGCTCGGCTGGGCCGAATCACGGCGCAGGGCCTGCGTGAGCTTCTGCATGTTGAAGGGCTCGAACGCATTGCCTTCGGTGTAGGCCTGGGGGGTGAACTTCTTGGGTTCCGTGATGGGCGGCACCGTCGGGCGCACCTGCGCCCGCTGCTGGGCCATCCATTGCTGGAGTTCTTCCTGTTCCGAGCCAGCGCAGCCGCTCAGGCCGACGGCCGCGAGGCCGACGCACAGCACAAAAGCAAGCCTGATCATTTCTTTTTCGCCCCCGCCGCGGCACGTCTTTGCGCTTGCTGCTCTTCCTCGTCCAGATAGCGGAAGGTCCGCGCCGTGGCGTCCATCGTCAGGACTCCGTCTTTGCCGGGCGTGACAGCCAGGTTGTTCAAGGTCACGATGCGCGAGAGATTGGCGACGTCCGCTGCGAAGGCACCCATGTCGTGGTACCGGCCGGTGACGCGCACGGCGATCGGCAGCTCGGCGTAGTAGTCCTTCACGACCACCTGGCCCGGCCGGAAAAGCTCGAACTGCAGGCTGCGGCCGAGGCCGGCCTGGTTGATGTCCGAGAGCAAGGCATCCATCTCGGCCTTGCTCGGCAATTGCTTCTCGAGCAGCGTGACGTACTGCTGCACCTGCTCGCGTTGCTTCTTCAGCAACTCGAGGTTGGCGGCCTGTGCCACTTTCTTCTGGTAGTCGGCCCTGAGGGTGACTTCCTTGGCACGCTCGGCCTCCAGCTCGTCGTTCGAACTGGTGAGCCAGACGAACCACAAGGCCACCAGCACCAGCGCAGTGACCAACACGCACAGCGCGTAGCGCGGCACCGGCGGCCAGACCGAGGGATCGTTCGGATTCAGTCCGCGGAACTGGTCGCCGAAGCGCTGCAGGGCGCCGCCGATGTCGACCTTGGAGGATGCGCGTTGGGTTGCCATGATGACGCTCAGCCCTTGCCTGCCACCGATGCAGCCGCACCCGACCCTGTCTCGGCCTTCTGCGCATCCGTGGGCCGCTTGAGCCCGATGCGCATCGTGAAGTTCGCCACACGACGCTGGTCGCGCGCGCTCAGGCTGACATTGCCGGAGGTAATTTCGATCAGCTCCGGCTTGACGAGCCAGGGGCTGTTATTGCCCAGGTTGCGCAGCAGTTCCGAGACCCGCTCGTTGGATTGCGCCTGACCCAGGAGAGTGACGGTTTGGTTATCCTGCTTCATGCTCGTGAGGTACACGCCGTCCGGCAGCTGCCGCACGAGCTCGTTGAGCAGATGGACGGGCATGTTGCGGTCGCCCTGCAGATCCTCGACGGCTTGCTGGCGGGCGCGCAAGGCCGCGATCTCGGCCTGCAGAGTGGAAATTTCCTTGATCTCGGCCTCGAGCTTCTTGATCTCGGCTTGGAGAAAGCCGTTCTTTGACTGCTGGCTGGAGATCTGGGCCTGATACCAGAGATAGGCACCGCCGGCGATCAGAAAACCCGCCACGGCCGAGGCCCCCAGCGTGGCATAGAAGGTCTCGCGCCGGCGCTTGCGCGCGGCTTCGCGATGCGGCAGGAGGTTGATCAAGATCACTGAAGGAACCTCCGCATCGCAAGCCCGCACGAGGTCAGGTACGAGGGCGCCTCGCGCCGGACCTTTTTTTCGCGGATGCCGCTGCCGATCTCCATGCCGTCGAAGGGATTGACCAGCGAGCAGGCGAAGGAGGTCTGCCGTGTCACTGCGCTGGTGAGCCCCGGCAGCGCGGCCGAACCGCCCGCCAGCAGCACGTAGTCGACACGGTTGTGCGGCGTGCTCGTGAAGAAGAACTGCAGCGCACGCGCGATTTCCTGGGCGATGCTGGCCACGAAGGGCTTGAGCACGCCCGAACCATAATCGTCGGGCAGGTCCCCGCTGCGCTTCTTGGTCTCTGCCTCCTCGGCGGAGAAGCCGTACTGCCGCACGATCAACTGCGTGAGCTGGGCGCCGCCGAAGGCCTGGTCACGGTCGTAGAGCACTTCCTGGTTGCGCAGCACCTGCATGCTGGTGGTGAAGGCACCCACTTCGAACAGGGCCACCACGGCGTCGCGGCCCTGGCTTGGCAATTGCTCGATGAGCCGTGCCGTGGCCAGCCGCGAGGCATAGGACTCGACATCGAGAATCACGGCCTTGAGGCCGGCTGCTTCGGCCAAGCCCTGGCGGTCCTGGACCTTTTCCTTGCGAGAGGCGGCGATCAGGACCTCGACATCGCCTGCTGCGCTGGCACTCTGCCCGATGACGCAGAAATCCAGACTCACCTCGTCGAGCGAGAAGGGGATGTACTGGTTGGCTTCGGACTCGACCTGGATCTCGAGCTCCTGCTCGCTCATGCCGCCAGGCAGGACGATCTTCTTCGTGATGACGGCCGAAGGCGGCAAGGCCAATGCGGCGTTCTTGGTGCGGCTGCCGCTCTTGCGCACGGCCCGACGAACGGCCTCGGCCACCTCGTCGAACTTCTCGACGTTCCCATCGGTGATCCAGCCCCGCTCCAGCGGCTCGATCGCGCAGCGTTCCAAAATCAACTTGCCGCTGGCGTCGCGGCCGAGCTCGACCAGCTTCACACTGGATGAGCTGACGTCCAGCCCGAGCAGCGGCGCGGGTTGACGGCTAAACAGCGATCCCAGAGCAGCCAAGTTATATCCCGTTGTGTTTGTAACGATTGGAAATATTTGCGTGTGGTTGCATGCTAGCAGGAGGAGCAGCGCCAACCAAGGGCCTTGGCCGCAACTGTGGCACGAAGCGTTGTCAAAAGGGAACGTAACAGGGCCGATTCACAACTTACGTCACTAAGGCGAGTACTTGGGTTTTATCTCGGTTCGAAGTGCCGTCCGGAGGAGCCCGCTTTTTATAATTGCTGCTGACTTCACCCTCGCTTCATGCCCGAAAAAACTCGCCCGAACGGGCCCGCCAAGAATCCCCCGCCTGCTCAGCGCCCTGCCTGGCTGACCTGGTTTTTGCGCTTCGTGATGTGGGGATTGGGCATCGCCGCGGCAGGTGTGGTGTCCTTGCTCTGCGTGATCGCTGTCGCTCTCGCCGTGGCCTACCCGAACCTGCCGGACATCTCCGAGCTGGCGGACTACCGGCCCAAGCTGCCGCTGCGGGTGTTCTCCTCCGAAGGCATCCTGATCGGCGAATTCGGCGAGGAGCGCCGCAACCTGACGCCCATCGCGACCATCCCCAAAGTGATGAAGGATGCCGTGCTGGCCGCAGAGGATGCCCGCTTCTACGACCACGGCGGGCTCGACTACAAGGGCCTGCTGCGTGCCGGGATTGCGAACATGAACCGGGTGAAGAGCCAGGGCGCCTCCACCATCACCATGCAGGTGGCGCGCAACGTCTACCTGAGCTCCGAGAAGACGCTGACCCGCAAGATCTATGAGGTCCTGCTCACCTTCAAGCTCGAGCACCTGCTCAGCAAGGACCAGATCTTCGAGATCTATCTCAACCAGATCTACCTCGGCAATCGCGCCTACGGCTTCGCGGCCGCCTCGGAAGCCTATTTCGGCAAGCCGCTCAAGGACATCACCATCGCCCAGGCCGCCATGCTCGCGGGGCTCCCGAAGGCGCCGGGCGCCAACAATCCGGTCAACAACCCGACACGCGCGCGAGGGCGCCAGCTCTACGTGATCGACCGCATGCAGGAAGCGGGCTTCATCAGCGCCGAACAGGCGGCCGAGGCCAAGAAGGAAGAGCTGCACCTGCGCGACGCCGCCGATCCCACCCGCCTGCACGCGGAATACGTGGCAGAGACGGTGCGGCAGCTGATGTACGCGCAATACGGCGACAGCACTTATACCCGCGGCCTCAAGGTCTACACCACGCTCGTGGCGGCCGACCAGGCGGCAGCCTACAAGTCGCTGCGCAAGGGCATCATGGATTACGAGCGCCGCCAGATCTACCGCGGCCCCGAGAAGTTTGTCGACCTGCCCAACGATCCCAAGGAGCTGGACGAGGCCGTCGATGACGCCCTGGCCGAGCATCCGGACAACGGCGACGTGATGTCGGCCGTCGTGCTCAAGGCCAATGCCAAGGAAATCGACGCGGTGCGTGCCAATGGCGACACCCTGCAGATCATCGGCGAGGGGCTGCGCCCGGCGCAATCAGGTCTGTCGGACAAGGCGCCGCCCAACATCAAGATCCGCCGCGGCGCGGTGATCCGCGTCGTCAAGACGCCGAAGAACACCTGGGAGATCACGCAGCTACCCGAGGTCGAAGGCGCCTTCATCGCACTCGATCCGCGCGACGGTGCGGTCAAGGCCATGATCGGCGGCTTCGATTTCGACAAGAACAAGTTCAACCACGTCACGCAGGCCTGGCGCCAGCCGGGCTCGAGCTTCAAGCCCTTCATCTACTCGGCGGCACTGGAGAAGGGCTTCACGCCTGCAACGGTGGTCAATGACGCGCCTTTGTTCTTCGATGCCGGCACCACCGGCGGTCAGCCTTGGGAGCCCAAGAACTACGACGGCAGCTTCGAAGGCCCGATGTCCCTGCGCCGCGCGCTCGCCAAGTCCAAGAACATGGTCTCGATCCGCGTGCTGCAGTCGATCGGCACGCGCTACGCGCAGGACTGGATCGGGAACTTCGGCTTCGAGCGCGAGAAGCATCCGGCCTACCTGCCGATGGCGCTGGGGGCCGGCGCGGTCACGCCGATGCAGATGGCGACCGCGTACTCGGTCTTCGCCAACGGTGGCTATCGCGTCAACCCCTATCTCGTGACACGCATCACTGACCATAAGGACAAGGTGCTCGTGGAGACTCAGCCGCCGCTGCTCAACGAGACGATGCGCGCCATACCGCAGCGCAACGCCTTCATCATGGACAGCCTGCTGCAGGAGGTCGCGCGCAGCGGCACGGCCGCCAAGGCGCAGGCCACGTTGAAGCGCCCCGACATCTACGGCAAGACCGGGACCACCAACGACTCCCTGGACGCCTGGTTCGCCGGCTTTCAGCCGACGATGGCGGCAGTGGCCTGGATGGGCTATGACACGCCGCGCAAGCTCGGCGACCGCGAGACCGGTGGTGGCCTGAGCCTGCCGATCTGGATCAACTACATGGAGACAGCCATCAAGGGCGTTCCGGTGACGGAGCTCACGGCCACCGCACCGCCCGGCGTGGTCAACGTGGGCGGCGAGTGGTATTACGACGACTACGCGCCAGGCCGCGGTGTCGCCAACCTGGGCATCGAGGCCGGCCCGACACCCTCGGCCGAAGCGATTTCGGGCGCCCCCATCGGGCCGGCGCCGCAGCCCGAAGAGCGCAACCGCATCCTCGAACTCTTCCGAAACTGATCGCCCTCAGCCGGCCGTGAACTGGAGCGCCATTCCGGCCTGTGCGCTCGCCTCGCGCGAAAGCTGGCCGAAGAATTCCTCGCTGGTCTTGGTGTCGACCCATTCACGGCCGTCGTGCCGGTAGTGGTAGCCGCCGGAGCGCGCCGCGAGCCAGATCTCCTGCAGAGGCTTCTGCAGGTTGACGATCAATTGGCTGCCGTTGCGGAAGCTGATGGTGATCATCCCCCCCACGCGCTGGTTGTCGATATCGGCATCGGTCGCATCGTTGATGCGGTCGCAGCTGCGTTCAATCGCGGCCAGTACGGCTTCCGCTCGATCCATGTACTCGGGGTCGGTCATTACAATTTCTGCATGCTGAAAGTTCGTCAAATTCTAGTGAGCGCGATTGGCCTCGCACTCGTCGGGGTCGCCCTCGCTGGTTGCGGTCAGAAGGGTGCACTCTACCTGCCTACCGATCCGGCCGCGAAGAATCGCGCCACGCTCCCGGGGCTGCTGGTCCCGCGCTCGGGCAGCAACGACGATGCAGCGAGCGCCGGGCCCGCGGCCGCACCCGCTCCCGACGCCGCCGGCAGCGCGCCCACGACCCGCGAAGGAACGAAGTGACGAACGCCGAGAGCCTCCCGGGTCAACCCCACATCGCCTACCGGAATGGCGCGCTGCATGTCGAGGGTGTCGCACTGGATACGCTGGCGCGCCAGCACGGCACGCCGCTCTTCGTCTATTCGAAGCAATGGATGCTCGACGCACTGGGGGCGTATCAACGCGGCTTCGAAGGGCGCGATGCGCTGGTCTGCTATGCCATCAAGGCCAACTCCTCGCTGGGCGTGCTTCGCGTTTTTGCCGCGGCGGGCTGCGGCTTCGACATCGTTTCCGGCGGCGAACTCGCGCGCGTGCTCGCGGCGGGCGCCGATCCGGCCAAGGTGATCTTTTCGGGCGTGGGCAAGACCAGGCAGGAAATGCGGCAAGCGCTGGCGGCCGGCATCGGCTGCTTCAACGTGGAGAGCGAAGCCGAGATCGACGTTCTCAATTCGGTCGCGCTCGAATCGGGACAGCGCGCCGCGATCAGCGTGCGTATCAATCCCAACGTCGACCCGAAGACGCATCCCTACATCTCCACCGGGCTGAAGGGCAACAAGTTCGGGATCGCGCACGACCGTGCCCTCGCCATCTATCGGCACGCTGCATCGCTGGAGGGACTCCGAGTGGTCGGCATCGACTGCCACATTGGCTCCCAGATCACCGACGCCGCGCCCTACCTCGAGGCGCTGGAGCGGGTGCTCGACCTGGTCGAGGCCATCGAGAAGGCTGGCATCGCGCTGCACCACCTGGACTTCGGCGGCGGCCTGGGCATCGACTACAACGGCGACACGCCACCCGCCGCCGATGCGCTGTGGCAGCAGTTGCTGGGGCGCCTCGATGCGCGCGGCTTCGGCCAGCGCCGGCTGATCGTCGAGCCGGGCCGTTCGCTGGTCGGCAATGCCGGCGTCTGCGTGACGGAAGTGCTCTACACAAAGCCCGGCGAGGCGAGGAACTTCTGCATCGTCGATGCGGCGATGAACGACCTGCCGCGGCCCGCGATGTACCAGGCCTTCCACCGGATCGTCCCGCTCGCCCCGCGGCAGGGCGAAGCCGTGACCTACGACGTCGTCGGCCCGGTCTGCGAGAGCGGCGACTGGCTGGGCCGGGACCGCGCGCTCGATGTGCAGGCGGGCGACCTGCTCGCGATATTGTCGGCCGGCGCCTATTCCATGGCGATGGCGAGCAACTACAACACCCGGGGCCGAGCGGCCGAGCTGCTGGTCAGCGGCGACCGCGCCACACTGATCCGTCGCCGCGAGAGCATCGAGGACCAGTTGCGCACCGAGCAGTTCGACCGCGGCTGAGCACCCTCACTTGCTGAGCTGCACGCGCCCCGTCGGCACGGCGCGCGGCGCTTTCCTGTTCCTCGCGGAGTTCCAGACCCGCCAGCCCAGCAGCGTCGCGACGATCGCGGCATAGACGAAGACTTCGGCGAAGTTGTTCTTCCCGGCCCGCATCCAGAAAAAATGCAGCAGGCCCAAGCCGGCGATCCCATAGACCAGCTTGTGCAGCGTCTGCCAGCGCTTCGCGCCCAGCGCCTTGATCGCGCGGTTGAAAGAGGTGGCCGCGAGCGGCGTGAGCAGCACGAAGGCGGTGAAGCCCACCAGGATGAAGGGCCGCTTGGCGATGTCCTTGGCAATCGCCGGGATGTCGAAGCCCATGTCGAACAGGCTGTAGCTCAGCAGGTGGACCACGACGTAAAAGTAGGCGAACAGGCCCAGCATGCGGCGAAAGCGCGCCAGTGCGTTGGTCCTGGTCATCACGCGCAGCGGCGTCACCGCCAGCACGATGCAGATGAAGCGCAGGGTCCAGTCGCCGGTCGAGCGAATCAGGTGCTCCGCCGGGTTCGCGCCTAGCCCGTCGGTGAACGCGCCATAGGCCAGCCAGGCGAAGGGCAGGAGGCACAGCACGAACACCAGCGGCTTGGCCGCCGGGTGCAAAAGCAGCTTGTTCATGCTCGCCTCAATAAAACTTCTTCAGGTCCATGCCGGCATAGAGCTGGCCGACCTGCGCTTCGTAGCCATTGAAGAGCAGCGTCTTGTGGCGCTTGGCGAAAAGCCCACTGCCGTCGCCGATGCGACGCTCGGTGGCCTGGCTCCAGCGCGGATGGTCGACATCGGGATTGACGTTGGAATAGAAGCCGTACTCCTGCGCCGCCGCCTTGTTCCAGGCCGTGCCCGGCTCCTTCTCCACGAAGCGGATCTTGACGATCGACTTGGCGCTCTTGAAGCCGTATTTCCACGGCACCACGATGCGCACCGGCGCACCGTTCTGGTTGGGGAGCACCTCGCCGTACATGCCAAAGCTCAGCAGCGTCAGCGGATGCATCGCCTCGTCCATGCGCAAGCCTTCGGTATAGGGCCAGTCGAGGACGCGCGAGCCGACGAAGGGCATGGTCTTGGGATCGGCCAGCGTGACGAACTCGACGTACTTGGCATTGCCATGCGGCTCGACGCGCTTGATGAGCTCGGCCAGCGAATACCCGACCCACGGGATCACCATCGACCAGCCCTCGACGCAGCGCAGGCGGTAGATGCGCTCCTCCTGGGCGCTGAGCTTGATCAGGTCGTCGATGCCGTACTTGCCCGGCTTCTTGACCAGCCCCTCGACCTCCACGGTCCAGGGCCGCGTCTTCAGGGTGCCGGCATTCTTGACCGGATCGCCCTTGTCGGTGCCGAATTCGTAGTAGTTGTTGTAGCTGGTGGCGTCCTTGTATTCGGTAAGCTTCTCCATGGTCTGCGCACCGGCCACCGCCGACTTCTCGCCCTTCAGCGGCGCCAGCTTGCCCGGTGCGGCGGCCTGGGCCAGTGCCTCGCGCCCGGCCCAGGACGCCATGGCTGCGCCGGCAACGCCGGTCGCCAGCAGCTTGAGCATGTCGCGCCGTCCTTCATAGGCAGCGCGCGGCGTGATCTCGCTCGAACACGGATGGATGAAGCCCTGATTGCTGGATCGAATCAACATGGAACGCCTTTCACCTTTTGCTGTACTGGATTCAATTCGTTCCCAGTGCCGATTCGGTTACGCGCCGGACCTTCGATCGGTTTCGCTCGGCCGGCCGGCCCGGCGGCCGGCGCGCTCGCTCACAGAGTCCCGTAACTGTGCAAGCCGCTCAGGAACATGTTGACGCCCAGGAAGGCGAAGGTGGTCACCGCCAGCCCGCCCAGCGCCCACCACGCGGCCACCGTGCCCCGCAGGCCCTTGACCAGCCGCATGTGCAGCCAGGCCGCGTAGTTGAGCCAGACGATCAGGGCCCAGGTTTCCTTCGGGTCCCAGCTCCAGTAGCCGCCCCAGGCATCGGCCGCCCACAAGGCGCCGAGTACGGTGGCGATGGTGAAGAAGGCAAAACCGACCGTGATCGACTTGTACATCACATCGTCCAGCACCTCGTTGGCCGGCAACCGTGCCGCGATGCGCTTGCGGCCCAGCAGGATGCCGGCCGCAATCAGGGCAGAAATGGCCGCGTAGCCGAACCAGTAGCTGCCGCCTGCCTCCTGCACCCGCTGGCGAAAGGCCACGGGCACGAAGCACAGTGCCACGCCCAGCAGCCACATCGGCGTGAGCTTGTACCAGCGCGTCTCTTGCGCCTGCTCCTTGATGAGGTAGGCGAAAGCAACCATGGCCGCCAGCGAGAAGGTGCCGTAGCCGATGAAGTTGGCCGGCACGTGCAGCTTCATCCACCAGCTCTGCAGGGCCGGCACCAGCGGCTGGATCTCGTGGGCGTCGCGCACCAGCGTGTACCAGAGCAGGAAGCCGACGGCGGCGCTGACCACCAGCATCACGAACGCGCCCAAAGCGCGGGTGCCGTAGCGCGACTCGAAGTACAGGTAGAAGGCTGCCGTCAGCCAGCAGAACAGCACGAAGACTTCATAGAGGTTGCTGACCGGGATGTGGCCGATGTCCGGGCCGAGCTGGTGGCTTTCGTACCAGCGAACCATGGTGCCGATCAGCGCCATCGTGACCGCTGCCCAGGCCAGGCGCGAGCCGATCAGGTCCATGGCGTCGGCCTGCCGACCGCCGAAGAAGCCGATCCAGTAGAACAGCGTGCTCATGAAGAAGAGCACGCTCATCCAGAGGATGGCCGACTGGCTGGACAGGAAGTACTTGAGCCAGAACACGGTGTCGGCGCGCGCCAGGTCGCCCTGGTACGAGACGACGCCCAGCAGCGCCGCCGCGGCCACCACGATGGCCAGCACGCGCAGGGGCCGCCAGAACCAGCCCAGCCAGATGGCGAAGGGAATGGCCGCCAGCAGGATGACTTTCTCGTAGATGTCCATCGCGCCCGCATAACGCGAGAAGGCGAAGAGGCCACCGGCCACGACCAGCGCGGCGAACACCCAGTCGAAGGCGTTGCGGCGCGAGAACCAGCTCTCGTTGAGCGTGAGGGTGGTGGTGTTCATGATCCACTGTCCTTCCTGAGGGCGAGCAGCCTGTCTTTCAGGCGCTCGAATTCGCGGTCGCTGTCGATGGTCTTGCGGTTGACCGAGTAGGCCATGGTGGCCGCCGTGCCGCCGGCGTCCGCATCCTTCGCGAGCCACACCCAGAGCCTGCGCTCGCGCACGTACAGCATGGCAAAAATGCCCACGATCAGCAACAGGCAGCCCAGGTAGACCACCTTCTTGCCCGGGGCGCGCGCGACCTGGAACACGCTGGCCTGGACCTGCTTGAAGTCGGTCATCATCATCGCCACCGGGGCCGGGTAGAAGTAGGCGTCGCTGACGGCCAGCACCGCCTGCGTCAGGAAGGCCTGCGATTTCTCGTCGGGCGGCAGCGCCGCCAGCCCGGCTCGCTCGCGGCTCAGGTTCAGCACCTCGAACAGCACGTCGTTGAGGATGCGCACCAGCACCGCCCCGGCCCGCTCACGTTCGGCTTCGGGTACGTTGGCCTCCATGAATTCGGCGATCGCCTGCCAGCCGCCGCGACTCACCGCATCCGCCTTGGCGCGCTCCGCCCCCGCGAACAGCGCAAGCGCTCGGCCGGCCGAAACGCGAAGTTGCCCGGCCAGCTCGGGCCGCTGGGGATCGGCGGCGCGCGCGACGTAGCGCTCGATCGCCCGGGCGCGGGTGTCGGCATCGGCCAGGGCCGCGCGCATGCGCACGAAGCCGTCCATCGACCCCTGCTCGTCGGCGGGCACGCGCAGATAGCGGAAGGGCTCTTCCGGCCGCTCGCGCACGCCGAGCAGGAACACCGGCTGACCATCGCCGGTGTCCACCGGCACCATGTAGTTCTGGTACTCGCGGGCCTGGCCCGCGGCGTCGCGCAGTTTGTAGCCGATGCTCGGTCCGATGTTGCGCAGCATCTTCGGCTTTTGGGTCTTGTTTGCCGCGCCCAGGCGCGACTCGATGTCGTTGCGCAGGTCGACCTTGCGCACGTCGGCGCCGCTCGACATGGCGCCCGCCTCGCCAAAGTTCTCGACATTGATCACGCGCAGCGCCGTGTATTCCAGCGTCAGCCGCTCGCTGCCGTTGGTGATCTCCGAGCTGTTGCCGATGACGCCCTCGACCTCGAAGGGCTTGGCCGCCGCCGCCATCGGCACGGCCTTGAGTTTCACGCTGGAGCCGCCGTCGTCGAAGCTGGACTGGTAGATCTCGATGCCCTTGTAGCTGGCCGGGTGATTCACCTCGATGCGCGCCGGCACCTGCTTGCCGGTCTCCCGGTCATGCAGCACCACCTCGCTGGCGAAGAGCTTGGGCATTCCGGTCGAGTAGTAGTCGACGATGAACTTCTTCAGCTCGATGGAAAAGGGCAATTCCTGCAGCAGCACGCCATCGGCCTGGTTCAGGATGGCGACGCTGGCCTGCCCGCCCTCGGGCACGAGGATGTTGCCGCGGAAGGTGGGGTTGCCGGGCGACAGGCGATGCTGCGGCGCCACATCTGCGATCAAGCCGCCGCCGGTGTAGATGCTCTTGCCGTTGAACCAGGTCTGGGCGCGCACCACCAGGTCGCCGTCGAGCAGCCCGCCCAGGCACACCAGCACGATGGCGCTGTGCGCCGCGATGTAGCCCAGCTTGTGCACGCCGCCTGCGCGCGCTGCCACCATCCAGCCGTCGCCGTCCCGGTGCTGCAGCTTGACCTTCCAGCCGCCGCCCGCGAGCAGTTGCCCGATGCGGTTGGCCGCGGCTTCCGGCGCCTCGTCGAGGCGGGTTTCGGCGCGCTGGCCGAAAGCGCGCAAGCCCTGAACGCGGATGCTTTCCTTGAAGTTCTTGAGGTCGGAGAGGATGTGCGGCGTGTTGCGCGCAATACACAGCGAGGTGCTGATCACCAGGAAGGCCAGGATCAGCAGGAACCACCAGGCGCTGTAGATCGAATCCAGCCGGGCCGCCCGGAACACCTCGGCCCAGAAGGGACCGAACTGGTTGACGTAGTTGTTCATCGGCTCGTGCTGCTTGAGCACGGTGCCGATGATGGCGGCGATGCAGATGACGGTCAGCAGTGCGATCGCGAAGCGCATCGACGACAGCAGCTCCACGGCCGCGCGGACCGCGTGGGGACCGCGGCGGACGCGAAGGCCGTGGGTGGAGACTGCTGACATGGAAAAGGACGGTGGAAAGCAAAAAGGCGGGCCATCCTCGCTGGGATCGGCCCGCCCTGTTGGGGTTTGTTATCGGCGGTTAGTTCACGCTGGGGCGCCGGGGATCATCATCAACGCAGCCCGGCAATGTAATCGGCCACGGCCTTGATTTCTCGATCGTTGAGCTTGGCGGCCACGCCGTTCATTTGCGGGCTGTTCTGGCGCGTGCCGTCGCGGAAGAGGGTGAGCTGCGCCATCGTGTAGTCGGCGTGCTGGCCGCCCAGGCGCGGGTATTGGGCCGGGATGCCGGCGCCGTTCGGGCTGTGGCAGCCTGCACAGGCCGGGATCTGGCGGTCGGCGATGCCGCCGCGGTAGATCTTCTCGCCCAGCGCGACCAGGTCTTTCTCTTTCGCGAAGCCGGGCTTGACCTTCTTGGAGCCGACGAACCAGGCGACGTTGCGCATGTCCTCGTCGGACAGGGCCGAGGCCAGCGGCTTCATGATCGCGCTCTTGCGCTTGCCGGACTTGAAGTCCTGCAACTGCTTGAGAATGTATTCGGGGTGCTGTTGCGCCAGCTTGGGGTTGGCCGCGATGGCCGAGTTGCCGTCGGCGTTGTGGCACGAAGCGCAGCTCTGGCTGTTGGCCGGGGCGTTGTTGAAGAGGGTGTCCCCTTTGGCCGGATCGGGCTTGGCGGCCTTCACGGGGGCCACGGCGGCAGCCGGCTTGGCCTCCGGATCGTCGGCCGCGAAGCTGGCGCTGGCGGCGGCGCCCACGAGGGCTGCAAGCAGGAGACGGGCAAACAACTTCATATCGGGGGCTCTGGATTTATGGCGCAAAACCGCGCGATTCTACAATGGCGCCCCGTTACAGAGGCTCCACCCATGACCACCCCGAGCCGCAAGCCGGCCGCCCCTTTCCCACGCACGGCCGCTGTCGTGGATGCCGCAGCTGCCGAACGCATCCGCATCGCGCGCGGCTGGCTGCACACCGCCCACTTCCTCACCAGCGCGCCGCAACTGGAGCACCTGCCGCCGCTGGAACTGCCGGAGATCGCCTTCGTCGGGCGCTCCAACGCCGGCAAGTCGACCGCCATCAACACCCTCACGCAGCAGACCCGCCTGGCCTTCGCTTCCAAGACGCCCGGCCGCACGCAGCACATCAACCTGTTCGGCGTCGGCAAGCAGAAAGTGGACGATGCCGTGCTGGCCGACCTTCCTGGCTACGGCTACGCGGCCGTGCCGCGCGAGGCCAAGCTGCGCTGGCAGCGCGTCATGGGCAACTACCTGATGACGCGCGAGAACCTGCGCGGCGTGGTGCTGATGTGCGACCCGCGCCAGGGCCTCACCGAGCTGGACGAGATCCTGCTCGAGGTGATCCGCCCGCGGGTCGAGCAGGGCCTGAAATTCCTCGTGCTGCTGACCAAGGCCGACAAGCTCACGCGGTCGGACGGCGCCAAGGCGCTGTCCATCGTGCGACTGCAGGCCGGCGGCGGCGAGGTCAAACTGTTCTCGGCCTTGAAACAACAGGGAGTCGACGAGGCGGCGGAACTGCTGTGGCGCTGGGCCCATCCGCAGGACGAGCCGCCCGCAGAACCGACCGAAGGAGACAGCCCGCCATGATCCAGACCTTTGCCCGGGAACTGCCCAACGGCACGACGCTCAGCTGCCGTGCCGCCGGCGAGCCCGGCCGCCCCCTGATGGTGTTCCTGCACGGCTTTCCGGAAGCCGCGTTCATCTGGGATGACCTGCTCGAGCATTTCAGCCGGCCGGAGCACGGCGGCTGGCGCTGCGTGGCGCCGAACCTGCGCGGCTTCGAGAAGTCGAGCGCGCCCGCCGAGGTGTCGGCCTATCGCGCGCACCTGCTGATCCAGGACATCGAGCAGCTCGCCGAGAGCGAGCGCGCGGATGGCCGCATCGAGGCCCTGGTCGCGCACGACTGGGGCGGCGCCTTCGGATGGGGCTACGGCAACCAGCATGCCGACAAGCTGGGCCGGCTGGTCATCATCAACTCGCCGCATCCGGGCACCTTCATGCGCGAGCTGCGCAGCAACCCCGCCCAGCAGGCCGCAAGCGCCTACATGAACTACCTCGCGCGGCCGGACGCGGAGGCGCTGATGTCGGCCGACGACTACAAGCGGATGTGGCTCTCGTTCACGATGCAGAAGGCCGGGCCGGATGGCTACGGCTGGCTGACAGAAGCCGTGAAGGCCAAGTACCGCGAGGTCTGGGACCATGGGCTCACCGGCGCCTTGAACCTCTACCGCGTGACGCCGCTGAAGCCGGCCGTTCCCGGCAAGCCCGCCCCTGAAATCCCCGAGCTGCCGCGCGAGCGGCTGACGGTGGAGGTGCCCACCTTCGTCTTCTGGGCCCTGGACGACACGGCGCTGCTGCCGGGGCTCCTCGAGGGGCTGGAGGACTACGTGCCGAAGCTCGATCTCAAGAAAGTGCCCGATGCCACGCACTGGATCGTGCACGAGCAGCCGGCGTTCGTGGCACGCGAGATCGAGGCCTTCCTGCAACGGACTCAGTAGACCGGCTCAGCGCCCTCGGGACGTGTCTTGAAGCGCCGGTGGACCCAGTAGTACTGCGAGGGCATGGTGTCGATGTAGCCCTGCAGGCGGCGGTTCATCAGCGCCGTGTCGGCCACCACGTCCTCGGTCGGAAAGTCCCGCCAGGCCGGCAGCACCTCGATCTCGTAGCCGGTGGGCGTGAGCTTCGAAACGATCGGCACCACCTTGGCCCGCCCCAGGCGCGCGAAGCGGGACAGCGAAGGCACGGTCGCGGCCGGCACGCCGTAGAAGGGCACGAAGACGGTCTGGTCGCGTCCGAAGTCCATGTCGGGCAACAGGTACAGCAGGCCGCCCTTGCGCAGCCCGGCGATGATCGGCTTGATGCCGTCGACCCGGTTGAGTGCGATCACGTTGCCGAAGCGCTTGCGGCCCTCGCGGATCCATTCGTCCACCATCGGGTCGCGCTGCGTGGTGTAGATGGTGGTGGAGGGCCGCGCCGTGTGCATGGTCAGGGCGGTGGCCGCCGCATCGAGGCCGTAGAAGTGCGGCGCGAAAAGAATCATCGGTTCCCGTCCGTTGGCGATCTCGTCGATCTCCGCGGGCGAGCCTTTCACCTGAAGCCGGGCGGCCACCTTTTCCTCGGGCGCGTGCCAGAGCCAGCTGCGATCCAACCAGGACTGCGCCACGTAGACGAAGGTCTCGCGCGCGATGCGCCGCCGCTCGGCGGCCGACTTGTCCGGGAAGCACAGCGCCAGGTTGGCGTCGACCACGCGCCGGCGCGGCGCGGCGAGGGCGTACAGCGCATGGCCCAGGCCGGTGCCGAAACCGCGCGTCACGCGCAGCGGCACATGGGCCAGGGTGCGCATGAAGACGATGCCGAGGCGGGAGATCAGGCTCATTGCAGAACCTCCGCCGGGCTCGTGGCTTCGTCTGCCGCGCACAGCGCCTCCTGACGAAGGCGGCGAGCGCCCAGGGACGACCAGGCCTTCATCGCGCCGCCTCCGCTCGGGTCGCGGAAGCCGCATCGCCGCGCGGCTGCTTGTAGCGCGCGTAGTCCCAGACGTATTGCCCGGGCAGCGCCTTGATCAGCGCCGCGATCCCCTCGTTCATCGCTGCGGCGGCGGCCTCCGGCGTGGCCTTCGGGTCGCCCAGGGCGGTGCCGTCGAAAGGCATCAGCCGGATGGTGTAACCCTTGCCGCGCGGCAGTCGCTCGCACACGCCGAAGAAGACGCGCGCCCCGGTCTGCTGCGCCAGGCGCGGCAGCAGGGTCATGGTGTAGGCAGGCCGCCCGAGGAAAGGCGCCCAGACGCCCTGCCCCAGCGGCGGCACCTGGTCCGGCAGGATGCCGGTGTAGCCCCCCGCCCGCAGCGTGCGGATCAGCCCGCGCACGCCGGCCACGCTGGTGGGCAGCATTTGCAGGCCGCGCCGCTCGCGCGAGCCGGCGCCGATCAGCTCGGCCATCCATTTCTTGCGCGCCGGCCGGAATAGCGCCGTGATCGGACCGTAGGTGTCGACGAAGCGCTCGCCGACCGCCTGGCCCAGAATCTCCCAGCAACCGATGTGCGGCGACGCGATGATCACGCCCTTGCGCGCGGCCAGCGCCGCCTCCAGCTCGGCCGTGCCTTCCCACCGCACGATGCGCGGCAGCACGCTCTCGCCTTGCGGCCGTGCCCACAGCCAGGGCAGCTCCGCCGCCATGGCCCCGGCGGCGCCGATGGCGGGACGGTACTGCGCGGGCGTGAAGCCGGCGCGCTCGGCGTTGTCCTTGAAGCGCTGGCGATAGGTGGGCGAGCCCCACCACACCAGCCATCCCAGGCAGCGGCCGGCGGCATGCATCCAGCGCAGCGGCACATGGGCGAGCAATCGAAACAGAAGAATCATCCGGTCGGAGGGGGTGAAAACCAGGACGCGCACGCGGGCTATCGCGAGGCTCGAATACAATCGAAATTGTCGCTGAGTTATGGAACTACTTGCAGGGCGACGTTAAACATCACTGCTAAAGCGTTCGCCAAGGCTCCTTCGAGTTGGCAACGCGCCAATTCACTTGAACGGAGTTTTATCGAAATGGCGAACGACTTTCTCTTCACTTCCGAATCGGTTTCCGAGGGCCACCCCGACAAGGTCGCGGACCAGATCTCGGATGCCATCCTCGACGCGATCTTCGCCCAGGACCCGCGCAGCCGCGTGGCCGCCGAAACGCTGACCAACACCGGCCTGGTGGTGCTCGCAGGCGAGATCACGACCAACGCGCACGTCGACTACATCCAGGTCGCGCGCGACACCATCAAGCGCATCGGCTACGACAACACCGACTACGGCATCGACTACAAGGGTTGCGCCGTGATAGTCTGCTACGACAAGCAGTCCAACGACATCGCCCAGGGCGTGGACCACGCAAGCGACGACCACCTCAACACCGGCGCCGGCGACCAGGGCCTGATGTTCGGCTATGCCTGCGACGAGACGCCCGAGCTGATGCCCGCGCCGATCTACTACGCCCACCGGCTGGTGGAGCGCCAGGCCCAGCTGCGCAAGGACGGGCGCCTGCCCTTCCTGCGCCCCGACGCCAAGAGCCAGGTCACGATGCGCTACGTGGACGGCAAGCCGCACAGCATCGACACCGTCGTGCTCTCCACCCAGCACCACCCCGACCAGAGCGAGACGCCGACGAAGATGAAGGCCTCGTTCAATGAAGCCATCATCGAGGAGATCATCAAGCCGGTCCTGCCCAAGGAATGGCTGAAGAACACCAAGTACCTGATCAACCCGACCGGCCGCTTCGTCATCGGCGGCCCGCAGGGCGACTGCGGGCTGACGGGCCGCAAGATCATCGTCGACACCTACGGCGGCGCCTGCCCGCACGGCGGCGGCGCCTTTTCGGGCAAGGACCCGAGCAAGGTGGACCGTTCGGCCGCCTATGCCGCACGCTACGTGGCCAAGAACATCGTGGCTGCAGGCCTGGCGCGCCAGTGCCAGATCCAGGTGGCTTACGCAATCGGCGTGGCGCGCCCGATGAACGTCACCGTCTATACCGAAGGCACCGGCGTCATTCCCGATGGCAAGCTCGCGGAGCTCGTGCAGGAGCATTTCGACCTGCGTCCCAAGGGCATCATCCAGATGCTGGACCTGCTGCGCCCCATCTACGGCAAGACCGCGGCCTATGGCCATTTCGGCCGCGAAGAGCCCGAGTTCACCTGGGAAGACACGAGCAAGTCCGCGGCGCTCCGAGCCGCCGCCGGCCTGTAACCCTCGATCAGGGCGAGGCGCCCTCGCCCTGCAGCAGCGCCCGCACCTCTTCGTCGCTGGTCTGTCCGAAGTCCTGGTACCAGAGGCCGACCGCGCGGAACGGCTCGGGCACGTGCACGCAGACCACCTCGTCGGCCACCGTGTTCAGCAGCTGCACGGCTTCGGCCGATCCCACGGGCACCGCCACCACGATGCGCTGCGGGTGCATCGCGCGCACCGCGAGCGCGGCCGCATGCATGGTGGCACCGGTGGCCAGCCCATCGTCGACCAGGATCGCGACGCGCCCGGCCAGCACCAGCGGCGGGCGCTCGCCGCGGTAGAGCCGCTCGCGGCGCGCCAGCTCGGCCTGCTCGCGTTCGACCACCCGCTCCACGTCGGCATCGGACACCGCCCACAGCCGCGGGACATCGGACATCACGCGCACGCCGCCGGGGCCGATCGCGCCCATCGCGAGTTCCTCCTGGCCGGGGAATCCGAGCTTGCGCACCACCAGCACATCGAGCGGTGCCCCGAGCGCCCTGGCGACCTCCCAGGCCACCGGCACCCCGCCGCGCGGCAGCGCCAGCACCACCACCTCCGGCTGGGCCTGCCAGGCGGCCAGCGCCTTCGCGAGCACGCGGCCCGCCTCGTGTCGATCCCTGAATTCCATCTGCGCTCCTCGTCGTGGCAGCGGCAATTCAGAAACGATACGCCGCCCCCATGCCGAGCGTCCAGCTTCGTCCCGGGGCGGGTTCGAAGTAGCGCGCATTGCCCTCGTTGACGATCACCGAGCCGATGTAGCGCCGGTCGAACAGGTTGTCCACGCGCAGGAAAGCATTGAAGTCCCAGCGCGCCCAGCGCCTGACATAGCCCGTGTAGAGCGCGGCCACCGCATAGCCCCGCGCCTCGGCGGTGTTGCGATCGTTGGCCGCGATATGGCTGAGCGCGCGTATCTCTGCGCCCGCGCGCCAGCCCTCGGGCGGTGCCCAGCCGAAGGAGGCGAAGAACGCATGCTCGGCAATGCCCGGGATGCGGTTGCCTGCCGCCACGGTGGTCCCGGTGCCGCAGGGCGAAGGCGAGCAGAAGGCATCGCGGTAGCGCGCATCGAGCCAGGTGTAGGCCAGCTGCGTGCGCCAGTGATCGGCGGTTTCGTGCTGCCAGGCGAGCTCGAAGCCATCGCGGCGGGTGCGGCCGGCGTTCTGGAAAGTGGCTCGTCCGCCAACGTTGGTGTTGGTCACGATCTCGTCGCGCGTGCGGGTCTCGAACAACGCCGCGGTGAGCAGGCCGACCGCCAGTCGCGCCTTGGCGCCGACTTCGACGCTGGTGTTGACCGAAGGCTGCAGCCCGAAGTTGAGGCCGCCGATTCCGTCGGCCCGGTAGGAAAGCTCGTTGAGCGTCGGGGTCTCGAAGCCGCGCCCGGCGGAGGCGTAGAGCGCCAGGCCCGGCGTCGCCTGGTAGCGCAGCGAGGCCACGGGCAGGGTCTTGCCGTAGCGCGCACTGCCGCTGTCGTCCCGATTGGGGCCGAGGATGTAGCGATCGTGCGAGGAGAAGCGCACGTTGCTGCGGCGCACGCCGGCTTCCAGCGTCCACGCATCGGCGAAGCGCCAGCTGCCCTGCACATAGGGATCGAGGTTGCGCACCTCGTTGCGCTCGTCGCGGCGCAGCCGGCCCTCCACGCCCAGAGCCATCGGCGCGGCGGCCCGGCCGAGGAAATTCTCGAAGCCGCGGCGTTGTTCGCGCAGGTTGTCGTAGGCCAGGCCGGCGACCAGGTCGAAGGGCCGGTCGGCCAGCTGCAGATTCGCGCTCCAGCGCAGGTCCAAGCCGCCGTAATCGCGCGCGAGGTCGATGACCCCGCCGGCGTGCAACGGGCTCGATTGCGCGGAAGGCGGGATCGACTGGAATTGCACGGTGCTGCGCTGCCCGCCGTAGACCATCAGTCGCAGCGCGCTGCGGGCGTCGATGCGGCGCTCGTACGTGAGGCCCAGCTGCTGCTGGTCGACCGTCTTGCGCGTGTCGAACTGCGTCGCCAGGTCCGCGCCGCGCGGGTTGAGCGCGTACTGCTCGGCGGAAAGGCCCAGCGGGTCCTGGGCGTAGATGTGCACGCTGTTGAAGACCAGCATGAGCTTGCTGCCATCGTCCAGTCGGAAGCCCAGCTTGCCGTTCTGGATCTCGCGGTCCGCCGCGCTGTGTTCGCGCCAGCCATCGGTGTGGAAGCGGCTGGCGCTCAGGGTGTAGTCGACGGCCCCGCTGGAGCCGCCGAGCTTGCTGCCGACCCGCCATGTTCCGAAGCTGCTGCCGGCCGCCGAGAAGCCGAGCGTCGGCGGCCCCTCTCCCTCCTCGGTGAAGACCTGCACCACCCCGCCCGAGGAATTGCCGTAGAGCGCCGAGAAGGGCCCGCGCAGGATCTCGACACGATCGGCGGAGCCGATGTCGATGTTGGACGTCTGGCCCTGGCCGTCGGGCAGCGTCGCCGGAATGCCGTCCACGTAGAGGCGCACGCCACGCACGCCGAAGGTGGAGCGCGCGCCAAAGCCGCGGATGGACAGCTGCAGGTCCTGCGCGTAGTTCTGGCGGTTCTGCACCTGCAGCCCGGGCACCGTGCCCAAGCTCTCGGAGAGGTTGACTCCGAGGCGCGCGTCGCGCATTTCGCTGCCCTCGACGCGGTCCACCGACCCCGGCACATCGAAGGGCCGCGCTTCCCCGCGCGGGGTGGACACCGTGATCTCGCGCAGCGTGGGCGCGGGCGGGGCGTCCTGCGTCTGCGCGGCGCATGAAGCGGCGGCGAGCAGGCCGGCCGTGGCGACGCGGAATTTCATCGCCGCGATTCTGCGGCCAGCCATCGCCGCGCCGCGAGGGGCAAGCCCCTATGGCGCAGCCAGTGCGGCACGCACTAGGAGCGCCTGCGCACGCTGCCGTACCAGAGGCATACGAGCGTCGGAATGCCGAGCGCCACCCAGGCCACCGCGTCGCCCACGCCCCCGTCGCTGAAGAGCGCCGACACCAGGCCGACAGCGCTGAGCACGCCCATCACGATGGGCCACCCCCACAGGCGCCAGAAGGGATGGCGCTGCTTCATGAGCCCACCTTCGCCGCCACCGCCGGCCGTGTGCTCGGGGCGTTGGGAGCGCCCTGCCTTGCATCCTTCGCAGGCGCCACCGCCGGCACGGCTTTGCCGCGCTTGAGCCACAGATAAAGGCCGCTGCCCAGCACGATGATCGTGGCGACGTCCAGCAGCGCCCACAAGATCTGCATCGGCATGCCACCATAGTCCCCGAAGTGCAGCGGCTGCGACACCAGCAAGGCGGCCAGGTACCAGGGCAGCTTGGGCGCGGCGGTCACGTCGTTGGTCCTGGCATCGACCAGCACCGGCTGCAGGAGCCGCGCGCTGAAAGGCTCGTTGCCGCGCAGGAAGACCGTGTTGTGGTGCGGACTCGAGAAGGCCGTGCCGGGGAAGGCAATGAAATTGATCTTCATCCCCGGCGCTCGCTCGAGCGCCACCTCGAGCGAGCGCTGCACCGAGCCGCGCTCGGCCTTCGGCGTCTCCGCCTGGCCCTTGTACGGCGCGAGCAATGCGCTGAGCTGGTCGTACTGCCAGTACTTGATCACCAGGTCGGCCCAGGTGTTGATCATGCCGGTGGCACCCACCGTGAAGGCCCACACCAGCGTCACGATGCCCAGCAGGTTGTGCAGGTCCAGCCACTTGAGCCGGGGGCGGCGCTCGCGCCGCACCGCGCCGAATTCCAGCTTGCGCATGAAGGGCGCGTAGAGCACCACGCCGCTGACGATGGCGACCAGCAGCAGCAGGCCCATGAAGCCCAGGAACAGCTTGCCAGGCAGCCCTGCGAAGAGGTCGACGTGCAACTTGAGCATCACCCACATGAAGCCTTCGTCGAACTTGGGCTGCGCCAGCACCTGGGCCGTACGGGCGTCGACCGCCACCGACTTGAAGTCTTCGGTGGGCGCGGGCGTGGGCGTGAGGGTGACGAACCAGAGGCCGTCGTCGTCCTCGGGCTGCGAGACGAACTGCACCACGCGTTCGGGGTGCAGTGCGTGCGCCACCGAGATCACGCGATCCAGGCTGGCGCGCGGCGTGTCGGTCGGCATCTTGGGCGCCTCGACTTCCGTGCCCAGCAGGTGACCGATCTCGTGGTGGAAGATCAGCGGCAGACCGGTGATGCACAGCAGCAGCATGAAGACGGTGCAGACCAGGCTGCTCCACTTGTGCACCCACGCCCAGGCCTTGACTCGTCGGCTGTTCATCGCGAGGGTTCCTCCGTTCTAGAAACGATAGGTGGCGCTGGCCACGATGTTGCGGCGCGTGCCCCACCAGCAGTCGCCGCGCGCGAGGCAGGTGCTGAAGTACGCCTTGTCCGTCGCGTTGTTGATGTTGAGCGCATAGCGCCACTTCGCGGTCTCGTAGGCGAACACCAGGTCGAGCAGCGTCACGCTCGGGATGTGTGGGCCGTAGCCGCCGAAGGAGACGTCGCGGAAGGCGCCCATGTGGCGCACGCCCGCGCCGGCCGAGAAGCCCGGCACGCCCGCGATCGTGAAGCGGTACCGGGTCCACACGGCCGCCTGATGGCGCGGCAGGCCTTCGAGCTGCGGGTCGAGGTCGGTGTAGTTGTAGTGGGCCGTGACCTCCAGGTTCGGCGTGACCGAGCCCTTGGCCTCGAGCTCGACGCCGCGCGTCCTGGTCTGGCCGAGCTGGGTATAGACGTTGGGGATCGGTTGCGCGATCTGGTTCTTCTCGCGCAAATCGTAGACCGCGGCGTTGAAGGCGAGGCTGCGGCCGGCGGGCTCGTACTTGACGCCGACTTCCCACTGCTCGCCGCGCAGCGGCTCGAACACCCGGCCCTCGCGCGGCGACTGCGGCGTGAAGGACTCGGCATAGCTCAGGTACGGCGACCAGCCCGACGGCAAGGCATACAGCACGCCGAAGCGCTTGCTGGTCGCGCTGGCCCTGGCGTCCTCGCTGCCCTCGGCGCCGGCAACGACGCGGTCGTGGCGCAGTCCGGCGATGAAGTTCCAGTTGCCCAGCTTGATCTGGTCCTGCAGGTAGACACCGATCGCGCGCTGCGTGGTCCGCGGCCGCGCCGTGCGTTCCGGCTCGACCCGATTCCCGTAGAGGGGCGCATAGGCATCGATCTCGCTGGTGGCGATGCCCGACCATACGTTCTCGCGTTGGCGCTGGTAGTCGGCCCCGAGCAGGAGTGTGTGCCCGAGCGCGCCGGTGCCGAAGCGGCTTTCGACATGGTTGTCGAGCGTGTCGATGCGGTTGCGCGTGAGCGAGCTGTCGAGGTAGCGCGACAGGATGCGTTTGCCCACCGGATCGGCGCCCCAGCCGCCGGGGATGGTGAAGGAATCCGCCCAGTGGTAGCTGTTGTCGTTCTCGTTCTGCGCGTGGCGGAAGTTCTGGCGGAAGGTGAAAGTGTCGTTGAACTTGTGCTCGAACAGCCAGCCAAGGGACTTGCGCTCGCTGTCGTAGTAGTCGCCGGGCTCGCCGATGAAACGGCTGGCCGGCAGGCGGCCGTTGGGATTGGGCAGAAGCGTACCCTCCCACGGGAAGAACTGCGAGGTCGTGCCGCTCTTGTCCTTCTGGTAGAGGCCCTGCAGCGTGAGCGAGGTGGCCGCGTTCGGGCGCCAGGTCAGCGAGGGGGCGATCAGCTTGCGATCGTCGGGCACGAAGTCGACCTGGGTGTCGGCCTCGCGCGCGACCGCGATCAGCCGGTAGGACCATTGGCCGTCGGCAGTCAGCGGGCCCGCCAAGTCGGCCTGCAGCTGGCGCCGATTCCAGCTGCCCAGCTGCACGCCCACTTCACGTTGCGTCTCCTGCAGCGGCCGCTTGCTGACCATGTTGACGATGCCGGCCGCGGTGCCCGATCCGAACAGCATGCCCGAGGGCCCGCGCAGCACCTCGAGGCGCTCCAGCGTGTAGGGCTCGGTACGGGTGGTGCTGGTGTAGTAGCCGTAGGCCTGGCGCAGGCCGTCGAGGTAGACGTCGGGATAGGCGCCGCGAACGCGGAACGAATCGGTGCGTGCGTCGAGGCCGTAGGCGTCCGAGCGCACGCCGGCGGCGTAGGTGAGCGCGTCCTGCAGGTTGGTGGCGCCCTGGTCGACGAGCTGGTCGCGCGTGATCACGGTCACCGCCTGGGGCGTCTCTGCGAGCGGGGTATCGGTCTTGGTCGCCGTGGCGGCATTCTTCGCGCGGTAGCCGATCACCGAGGTGGTGGCGGTCTCGTGCTCGGCGCTCGCGTCCACGCGCACCTCGGGCAGGGCACCGCCGCTGCCGGTCTGCGCAAGCACCATCGATGAAGTGGACAGGGCCATCGTCCCCGCCAGAAGCGATGCGGCCTTTCGCCGCTTGGAAAAGCTGGAAGTCAAATCTCCGCCCCGTTATGCAATTGAGAGTGATTCGCATTCTATTGAGCGATTGTTTGACTTTGAAACGATTTCCCCTCGACTCGCCCGCGTATTTGGCCGCGGCGAACGCGGCTACGATGCGCTCCGACTGCGCCCGCTCCCGTGCGACGCGATGCCCCGATGACCTCCGTCCTTGTCCGCTTCCTGCTGTTGCGCCTGCGCTGCGCCGCGATCGCCCTCGCCGCCCTGGCCGCCGGCTGCGCCAGCCTGCCGCCCCCCGAGGCGCCGGCGCCCGAAGCGGCGATGCCCGCCTCCTCGGCCACCGAACTCGGCCGCGTGACCGCATCCGCGCGCGGGGCCGGCGCGCTCTCCGCGGTGCGTCCCTTGCCGCAGGCCAACTTCGCTTTGGACGCCAGGCTCGAGCTGATCCGCCGCGCCCAGGCCTCGCTCGACGTGCAGACCTACCAGCTCGGCAATGACAAGACGGGCCGGCTGATCTTGCGCGAGCTTCGGGACGCAGCCCGCCGCGGCGTGCGGGTTCGCCTGCTGCTGGACGACTTCTACACTGCGGGCCTCGACCCCCTGTTGCTGGCGCTCGCGGCCGAGCCAAAGGCGCAAGTGCGCCTCTTCAATCCCTTCGCGAACGGGCGCGAGCACATGACGACGCGCTGGCTGGACTTCTTCACGGATTTCCGGCGGCTCAACCACCGCATGCACAACAAGCTCTTCATCGCTGACGGCGCCCTCGCGATCGCGGGCGGCCGCAACCTGGCGGACGAGTACTTCCTGCGCAGCGAGCTCGCGAACTTCATCGACTTCGAGCTGCTGATGGCCGGCCCGGTGGTGGCCGAGTCCGCGCGCGCCTTCGACAGCTACTGGAACAGCGACGTGGTCTACCCGGTGCAGCGCGTGGCGGGCGCGGCGCAGCCCACGGACCGGCTGATCGCCGCCTTCGACGCCGCCACCTCCGAGCGCGATGCGCCGCGACCGCCGGCACCGCCGGACACCGATGTCTTCGGCGAGCCGCGCCTGGCCGTGCAATTGGCGCGCGGCGAACTGCACTGGATACGCGCCGAAGCCCACGCGATGGCGGACAGTCCGAACAAGGCGCTCGGCATCCGGCCACCCGGTACACAGACCTTGGCTCAGAACTTTTACGCGACGCTGGCGTCCACCGCGAAGTCGCAGGTACTGGTCGTGTCGCCCTACTTCATCCCAGGTGACGAAGGCATGGCGCGCATCCGCGCGGCCCGCGCCCGTGGCATCAAGATCACGGTCGTCACCAACTCGCTGGCGGACAGCGACGAGCCGCTGGTCAACGTCAACTACAACCGCTACCGCGTCGCGATGCTGAAGGAAGGCGTGGAGCTGCTCGAAGTCAGCACCCGCCAGCTCAAGCGCAATCCGCAGCTGCGCCGCCTGCTGCGCCAGGCCCGCGGGCGGCTGCATGCCAAGCTGGCCCTGATCGACCGCGAGTGGGTGCTGCTCGGCTCCATGAATCTCGATCCGCGCTCGGAGCGGCTCAACACCGAGTTCGGCGTGCGCGTGCAGAGCTTCGAGCTCGCGCACGCCCTGCTGTTCGCCTATTCGCTGGATGCGGCCGAGGGCGTCTACCGCGTCGTCCTCAAGCCCGACGGCGAGAACGTGCAATGGGTGGGCACCGGCGACGAAGTCAACGAGGTGCTCGACGACGAGCCCGAGTCGAGCCTCCTGACCCGGCTGCAGTTGCTGTTGTTCTCCTGGTTCGTGCCGACGGACCAGCTCTGAAGCGCAGCATGGCGGTGGTCTTGGCCGACGCCTTCCCGATCACAAGGGAATCTGCGTCGTCGACAGCACCTGCTTGAGCACGATGAAAGAACGGATCTGCCGCACGCCCGGCAGGTAGAGCAGCTGCTCGGCATGCAGGCGATTGAAACTCTCGCCGTCGCGCGTGCGCACGAGCATGAAGTAGTCGAACTCGCCGGTCACCACATGGCATTCCATGCAGCCGGAGATCTTCGCCGCCGCCTTCTCGAACGCGCTGAATGACTCCGGCGTCGAGCGGTCGAGCACCACGCCGATCATCACCAGCATGCCGGCGCCGAGGGCCTGCGGATTGAGCAGCGCCACCGTCGCATCGATCAGCCCCGCGCGCTTGAGGCGATCGACGCGGCGCAGGCAGGCCGGCGGGCTCAGATGAACCTTGTGGGCCAATGCCACGTTGGAGATCGACGCGTCGGATTGCAGCGCCCGCAGGATCGATCTGTCGGTGCGATCGAGCCCGGGCAGGGGCGGAACGGGCGCCTCAGGGCGTGGACGAACTTTTGTTGCGCGAGATGCGGCCATTGTGCAATCGATCCCTTGATAGATGGTTCATCGAGGCTCGATCGTGCGCGAGCATGCCCATCTTCGCAACCCTGTGAATCCGCCTTTTTCCTACGATGCATCGTCATCACCTCGAGAACCACCGCCATGCAACTCCAGCGCTTTCCCCGCCATCCCCTGACCTTCGGCCCGACGCCGATCCAGCCGTTGAAGCGCCTGAGCGCGCACCTGGGCGGCAAGGTCGAGCTCTACGCCAAGCGCGAAGACTGCAACAGCGGCCTCGCGTTCGGCGGCAACAAGACGCGCAAGCTGGAATACCTCATCCCCGAGGCGCTCGCGCAGGGCTGCGACACGCTGGTGTCCATCGGGGGCATCCAGTCGAACCAGACTCGCCAGGTCGCCGCCGTCGCGGCCCACCTGGGCATGAAGTGCGTGCTGGTGCAGGAGAACTGGGTCAACTACTCGGACGCCGTCTACGACCGCGTGGGCAACATCGAGATGTCGCGCATCCTGGGCGCCGACGTACGCCTGGACGCGGCCGGCTTCGACATCGGCATCCGGCCGAGCTGGGAGCAGGCCATGGAAGACGTGCGCCGCGCCGGCGGCAAGCCCTTCCCGATCCCCGCAGGCTGCTCCGAACATCCCTACGGCGGCCTGGGCTTCGTCGGCTTCGCCGAAGAGGTGCGCGAGCAGGAGGCCGCGCTCGGCTTCAAGTTCGACTACATCGTGGTCTGCTCCGTCACCGGCAGCACGCAGGCCGGCATGGTGGTCGGCTTTGCCGCCGACGGACGCGCGCAGCGGGTCATCGGCATCGACGCCTCCGCCAAGCCCGAGCAGACACGCGAGCAGATCCTCCGGATCGCGCGCAACACCGCCGGCCTGGTGGAGCTGGGCCGCGACATCGCCGACACCGACGTGGTGCTCGACACGCGTTACGGCGGCCCCGAATACGGCCTGCCGAACGAGGGCACGCTGGAAGCCATCCGCCTGTGCGCCCGCCAGGAGGGCATGCTCACCGACCCCGTCTACGAGGGCAAGTCCATGCACGGGATGATCGACAAGGTGCGACGCGGGGAGTTCGAGCCAGGCTCGAAGGTGCTCTATGCGCATCTGGGCGGCGTGCCGGCGCTCAATGCCTACAGCTTTCTGTTCCGCAACGGCTGAGCGCCGCGATCGGCCGGGCGGGCCCCGAAATCGGCCCCCACAGAATGCGCGCGCACCGGCTCTCCGGCGGCGAGGCCCATCGGGCCTTTCACGCCTTATTCAGCCGCATGAGGTAGATTCGAGGGTTGCTCTCCCAGATCCCTTGGTTGCCTAGATCGATGAAGTCAGTCGCCAGCCGGCGTCAGGACCACGCCGCCATTGCGCTGCCGCCCGTTCCTCACGCAACGCCGCATGCCGCGGCACGCTCCCATGACCTCGCCTCCTGGACCGCAGCGGCGCTGTTGGTCCTGCTCGGCCTGATCTGGTTCGGCACTCTCGGCACCCGCTCGCTCATCCACCCGGACGAGGGGCGCTACGCCACGCTGGCGCTGGAAATGGCGCGCAGCGGAGACTGGGTGACCCCGCGCCTGAACGGCCTGCTCTACTTCGAGAAGCCGGCGCTGCAGTACTGGATCGGGGCCTTGTCCTTCCTGAGCTTCGGCGTCTCGGAGTTTTCGGCTCGCCTGTGGCCGGGCCTGGCCGGCTTCCTGACGGTGCTGGTGGTCGGCTTCACCGCCGCGCGCTTGTGGGGCCGCGAAACCGGGGTGCGGGCGCTGGCGATCGCGGCCTCCATGGCCTGGATTCAGGTCAACAGCCACTTCCTCACGCTCGATGCCGGGCTGACGCTGTTCCTCACGCTGGCACTGTGCGCCGTGCTGCTGGCGAACAGCGGCCAACCCGACGCGCGCGAGCGCCGCCGCTGGATCTGGCTCGCCTGGGCGGCCATGGGCGCCGCCGTCCTGAGCAAGGGGCTGGTCGGCATCGTCATCCCCGGCGCAGTGCTGGTGCTGGTCAGCCTGTGGCGGCGCGACACATCGCTGTGGCGGGGCCTGCACTGGGCCTCGGGCCTCTTCATCTTCCTGGCCATCACCGCGCCCTGGTTCGTGCTGGTGTCGCTGCGCAATCCCGGCTTCGCGAGCTTCTTCTTCATCCACGAGCATTTCGCGCGCTACCTGACCGAGGTGCACCAGCGCGAAGGCGCCTGGTGGTACTACCTGCCCTTCGTGCTGTTCGGCATGCTGCCCTGGACAGGCGCCCTGCCCTGGCTGTTGCGCAAGGATAGCGACGAGGCCGCGATCGCGCCCCGCCACCTGCTGTCGGCGTGGTGCGTCTTCGTGCTCCTCTTCTTCAGCGCGTCGGGCTCCAAGCTGCCGTCCTACATCCTGCCCATGTTCCCGGCGCTGGCCCTTCTGGTCGCGATGCAGCTGCGGAATGCGCAAGCCGGCACCTTGCGCCGGCACTTGCTGTTCCCGGCGCTGGTCTGGGGGCTTGCGGCGCTTGCTTCCACGCAAAGCGCCCGCTTCGTCTCGATCCTGTCGCCTGCGGAAGTCCTGGCGCCGCTGGCCTCGGCCCTGCGCATCGGTGCCGCGCTCATGCTGGTCGGCCTTGCGATCAGCTGGTGGTGCCTGGGCCGGCGGCGCATCACTGCCGCAGTGCTGAGCCTGGCGCTCAGCCAGGTGACGGCCACCGCCGTGGTGCTCCAGGCACACAACGCCTACGGCCAGCTCAAGAGTGCGGCGGGGATCGCCGCCGTCCTGCGGCCACTGATCACCCCGCAGACCCCTGTCTTCTCCGTGCGTGCGTATGACCAGACCCTGCCCTTCTACCTCCAGCGCGACGTGGTGCTGGTGGACTTCGAGGACGAATTCGCCCTCGGCCAACAGCGCGAGCCCGCGCGGTGGATCCCGACGCTCGATGGCTTCGTCGCACAGTGGAATTCACTCCCCCATGCGGCGGCCTACATGAGCCCCTTCGCCTGGGTCGAGCTGCACCAGCGCGGCCTGCCGATGCGCATCGTGTTCCAGGACCCGCGGCGCGTCGTCGTCGTCAAGCCATGAAAGCACTCGACTTCCTGTGGGTCCTCGGCGGCGTGCTGCTCAACGCGGCAGCCCAGCTGCTGCTGAAGGCCGGCGCGAGGAGCAGCGGCGAGATCGTGCTCTCGGCCGGTGCTCCCGCCCTCTGGCGCACGGCGCTGGGGCTGGCGCAGCACCCCGGCATCCTGGGCGGGCTGGCCTGCTATGTCGTGAGCGTGGTGGTGTGGATCATCGCGCTGTCGCGCGTCGACGTGAGCATCGCCTACCCCATGCTCTCGATCGGCTACGTCGTCAACGCGGCGCTGGCCTGGTGGCTCTTCGGCGAAGCCGTCAACGCACAGCGCTGGCTGGGCATCGGCGTCATCATCATCGGCGTGCTGCTGGTGGCAAACAGCGGAAACCGTTCATGAGCCCCCGCGCGGCCGCCCGACCGTTCGAGGAGACTCGCACCGCAACGCGTCGTGAGAACCTGACCCCATGACCCCCGCACCTTTCCTCCCCTTCACCCGTCCCCTCATCGACGAACGCACCATCGCCGAGGTGGGCGAGGTGCTGCGCTCGGGCTGGATCACCACCGGGCCGCGCTGCCAGGAGCTGGAGGCCGCCTTGTCGGAGCGGCTGAACGGCCGGCCGGTGCGGCTGGTCAACTCGGGCACCGCGTCGCTGGAGCTGGCGCTGCGGCTGTGCGACATCGGCCCGGGCGACGAAGTCATCACCACGCCGCTGAGCTGGGTGGCGACGGCCAACGTCGTGCTGGCGGTCGGCGCGACGCCGGTCTTCGTCGACGCCGAGGCGAGCACCCGCAACATCGACCTGCGGCTGGTGGAGCGCGCCATCACCGCGCGCACGCGCGCGCTGATTCCGGTCGACCTGGCCGGCCTGCCCGTCGATCGCGACCGGCTCGATGCCATCGCCCGGCGGCACGGATTGCGCGTGATCGAGGATGCTGCCCAGTCCTTCGGCGCCCGCTGGGGCGGCCGCGAGATCGGCAGCTTCGGCGACCTGGTGTCGTTCAGCTTCCATGCCAACAAGAACCTCTGCACCGCCGAGGGCGGCTGCCTGGTGCTCAACAACGAGGTGGAAGCCCGCCGCTTCGAGAAGCTGCGGCTGCAGGGTGTGGCCCGCCTGCCGGACGGCACCATGGACGTCGAGGACTGGGGCAGCAAGGCCAATTTGACCGACGTGGCTGCCGCCATCGGACTCGGGCAGCTGCGCCGGATCGACGAATTCACCGCGCGGCGGCGCGCGCTCGCCGAGCGCTACTTTGCGCGCTGGGACGCCTCGCTCGGCTTCGACCTGCCGCCCGACGATGCCGCCCAGCATGGCAACTGGCACATGTTCCAGCCGCTCTTGCCGCGCCGGCTGGCAGCGCGCCGCGGCGACTTCATCGCCGCGATGCGCGAGCAGGGCATCGGCGTCGGCGTGCACTACCCTGCCATGCATCTGTTTTCCCTGTTCCGCCGGCGCGGCCATGCCCCCGGCGATTTCCCGGTGGCCGAGGACATCGGCGCACGCACCGTCACGCTGCCGTTGTTCCCGGCCATGGACGACGCCGACGTGGACCGCGTGTGCACGGCCGTCGCGGCGGCGGTTGCCGCGCTGGATTGAAGGAGGTCCGATGAACATCAACGAGGCCCCCTCCATCGCGAGCGCGACGCCGCTCGAATACGCCGAGGGGCGGTCCCTGAGCGTCGTGATCCCGGTCTACAACGAGGAGGCCGGCCTGTCCGCCCTCTTCGAACGCCTCTATCCGGCGCTCGACGCGCTGGCCGTCGACTACGAGATCGTGTTCATCGACGACGGCAGCCGCGACCGCTCGGCCGCGCTGCTGGCCGCGCAGTTCGAGCGCCGGCCCGACGTCACCCGCGTGATCCTGCTGAACGGCAACTTCGGCCAGCACCGCGCCATCCTCGCGGGCTTCGAGCATTGCCGAGGCGCGCGGGTGGTCACGCTCGACGCCGACCTGCAGAACCCGCCGGAGGACATCCGGCTGCTGGTCGAGGCGATGGACCTCGGGTACGACTGCGTGGGCTCCATCCGCCGCGACCGGCAGGACGCCGCCTGGCGCCGCTGGGCCTCGCGCGCCATGAACGGCCTGCGCTACCGCCTGACCGGCATCGTCATGACCGATCACGGCTGCATGATGCGCGCCTACAGCCGCGACATCGTCCAGCTGATCAACCAGTGCAACGAAATGAACACCTTCATTCCGGCGCTGGCCTACCAGTTCGCGAAGAACCCGACGGAGGTGGTGGTCGGCCACGAGGCCCGGCATGCCGGCGAATCCAAGTACTCGCTCTACAGCCTGATCCGGCTCAACTTCGACCTGGTCACCGGCTTCTCGGTGGTGCCGCTGCAGGCCTTCTCGATGCTGGGCATCGTCGTCTCGCTGCTCTCGGGCGCGCTGTTCGTGCTGCTGGTTGCGCGCCGCCTGGTGCTCGGCCCCGAAGAGGGCGGCCTGTTCACCCTGTTCGCGCTGCTGTTCCTGCTGGTCGGGCTCGCGCTCTTCGGCATCGGCCTGCTCGGCGAGTACATCGGCCGCATGTACCAGGAAGTGCGGGCGCGACCGCGCTACCAGGTCAGCGCCATCCTGGAGCGCGAGCGGTGAGCGGCAACCGCAACCGTCCCGCGCGCGCGATCGTCTTCGCCTACCACGACGTCGGCGTGCGTTGCTTGCGCGTGCTGCTCGATGCGGGCGTCGAGGTCCCCTTGGTCGTCACCCACGCCGACGCGCCGGGCGAGACGATCTGGTTCCGCAGCGTGGCTGCAGTCGCCGCGGAGCACGGGCTGCACTGCGTCACCCCCGCGGACCCGCACGACCCGGCATTGCTCGTCGCCGCGCGCGCGGCCGAACCGGACTTCCTGTTTTCCTTCTACTACCGGCAGATGCTGAAGCGCGACTGGCTCGCGCTGCCGCGGCGCGGCGCCTTCAACATGCACGGCTCCCTGCTGCCGCGCTACCGGGGGCGCGCCCCCGTCAACTGGGCGGTGATCCATGGCGAGCGCGAGACCGGCGCGACTCTGCACCGGATGAACGAAAAGCCCGACAACGGCGCCATCGTCGACCAGTGCGCCGTGCCCATCCTGCGCGACGACACGGCGAGCGAGGTGTTCGGCAAGGTGACGGTCGCGGCCGAGATCGTGCTGGCGCGCAGCCTGCCCGCACTGCTCGACGGTACCGCGGTGGAGCGCCCCCAGGACCTGTCGCAGGGCCGCTACTTCGGCGGGCGCAAACCGGAGGACGGGCGCATTCCCGGCGATGCGGGAGCCCGGCAGATCCACGACCTGGTGCGCGCGCTCGCGCCGCCCTACCCGCCCGCCTTCCTCCGGCTGCAAGGGCAGACCGTCTTCATCACGCGCACCCTGCCGGCCCCGGCCCCGGCCGGTGCGCCCGGCAGCGGGCTGCGGCTCCTCCGCGAGGGCGATTCGCTGTGGCTGATCGCGGCCGACGGCAGCGCGCTGCGCGTGCTCGCAGCGCAGCGCGACGGCAGCGCCGAGCCGCTGACGGCCCGCAACTTCGACGGCATCTTTCGGGGACGCTGGGTCCCGGCGGACGCCTGAACCTCTCTTCTTCTCCTCCGAAGCAAACACCATGCTCAAAGTCCTCATCCTCGGCGTCAACGGCTTCATCGGCCACCACCTGACGCGCCACATCATGGAGCGCACCGACTGGCAGGTGCACGGCATGGACATGCAGTCCGACCGCGTTGCGCCCTGGCTCGACAACCCGCGCTTCCATTTCTTCGAAGGTGACATCACCATCAACAAGGAGTGGATCGAATACCACGTGAAGAAATGCGACGTGGTACTGCCGCTGGTCGCGATCGCGACGCCGGCGACCTACGTGCGCGAGCCGCTGCGCGTGTTCGAGCTCGACTTCGAGGCCAACCTGCCGATCGTTCGCCAGTGCGTGCGCTACAACAAGCGCGTGGTCTTCCCCTCGACCAGCGAGGTCTACGGCATGTGCAGCGACGAGAGCTTCGACCCCGAGTCCTCCCACCTGGTGTACGGCCCGATCAACAAGCCGCGCTGGATCTACGCCTGCGCGAAGCAGCTGATGGACCGCGTGATCCACGCCTACGGCCAGCAGGAGGGGCTTCGCTACACGCTCTTCAGGCCATTCAACTGGGTCGGCCCCGGGCTGGACAGCCTGCATGCGCCCAAGGAAGGCTCCAGCCGCGTGCTCACGCAGTTCCTCGGCCACATCGTGCGCGGCGAGCCGATCCGGCTGGTCGACGGCGGCAGCCAGCAGCGCGCCTTCACCTACGTCGACGATGGCATCTCGGCGCTGGTCAAGATCATCGCGAACGAGGGCGGCATCGCCGACGGCAAGATCTACAACATCGGCAATCCGGACAACAACCTGTCGATCCGCACGCTCGCCCAGATGATGCTGGATCTGGCGCGCACCCTGCCCGAATACCGCGACGCGGCGGCCGCCGTGGACCTGGTCGACATCGCGTCGGCGGACTACTACGGCAGCGGCTACCAGGACGTGCTGTACCGCGTGCCCGACATCCGCCGCACCACCGCCGACCTGGGTTGGAAGCCCACCGTCGGGATGCCGGAGGCACTGCGCGAGATGTTCGCCTACTACCGCGACCAGGCCGCGGCCGCCGCCGACCTGGAAGCCTGAGGGCGATGGCGCGGATCGCACTGAAGATCGACGTCGATACCTGGCGCGGCACACGAGAAGGCGTCCCTGCCCTGGTCCGCCTGCTGGCGGCGGAGCGCTGCGGCGCGAGCTTCCTCTTCAGCCTGGGACCGGACCATACCGGCCGCGCCATCCTGCGGGTGCTGCGCCCGGGCTTCCTCGGCAAGGTCTCGCGCACCTCGGTGCTCGAGCACTATGGCCTGCGCACCCTGCTGCATGGCGTGCTGCTGCCGGGCCCGGACATCGGCCGCCGCGAAGCCGCCACGCTGCGCAGCGTTCGCGACGCCGGATTCGAAGTGGGCGTGCATTGCTGGGACCACGTGCGCTGGCAGGACCGCCTGCTGAGCCGGGACGACGCCTGGGCCGAGCGCGAGATGCGCCGGGCGCTGCAGCGTCATGCCGAGGTGTTCGGTGCCCCGGCCCGGCTGCACGGCGCCGCGGGCTGGCAGTTCAATCCGGCGGCGGCGCGAGCAGAAACGGCTTTGGGCATCGAGTTCGCCTCCGACACGCGCGGCAGCCATGCCTTCGTCCCGGTGGCGGACGACGGCACTGCCCTCGGACCGCCGCAGTACCCGACCACCCTGCCGACGCTGGACGAACTCATCGGCGTCGACGGCACCACGGCGGACAACGTGCACCAGCACCTGCTGGAACGGACCGAGCGGACAGCGCAGGACCAGGTCTACACGCTGCACGCCGAACTCGAGGGCATGAAGCTGCGCGATGTCTTCGAGCGCCTGATCGCCGGCTGGCGCGCGCAGGGGCACGAGCTCGTCGCATTGGGCGCGCTGCACGGCGCGCGCAGCACCGAGACGCTGCCGCGCCACCGCCTCGCGCTCGGCAGCGTCCCCGGCCGCTCCGGCCTGCTCGCGCTGCAGGGCGCGGCCTGGCAAGGCTGAGCCGGAAGCTCCGCGGGGGCTCCGGCTCCGTCCGCGCGCGAAGCTCTACAGCTTGTAGCTGTCGTCGACGCGATCCAGCTTGCGGATCAGCGCAGGCCAGACGAAGGCGCCGCCGAGGCCGCCGGTCTGCACCTTCAGCGCCTGGCCCACGCCCTCGACGATCCTTGGATCGACCTGCGTGAGTTCACCACCGCCCGCCTGGGCGGCGATCTGGATCTGGCAGGTGTTCTCGAAGGTGTACATCGAGAGGAAGGCATCGGCGATGGTCTTGCCCACCGTGAGCAGGCCGTGGTTGCGCAGCATCAGGAAGTTGGCCTCGCCCATGTCGGCCTGCAGGCGCGGCTTCTCCTCGTCGCGGAAGGCCACGCCCTCGTAGTCATGGTAGGCCAGCGAGGCCAGTACGAAGGTCGACTGCTGGCTGATCGGCAGCACGCCGTTCTTCTGTGCGCTGACCGCGATGCCGGCGCGCGTGTGCGTGTGCAGCACGCACTGGATGTCCGGCCGCGCCGCGTGCACCGCACTGTGGATCACGAAGCCGGCGGGGTTGACGGGGTACGGCGAAGTGATCACCTTGTTGCAATCCCGGTCGACCTTGATCAGGCTCGATGCGGTGATCTCGTCGAACATCAGTCCATAGGGATTGATCAGGAAATGGTGTTCAGGCCCCGGCACGCGCGCGCTGATGTGGGTGAAGACGAGGTCGCTCCAGCCGTGCAGGGCGACCAGCCGGTAGCAGGCCGCGAGGTCCACGCGCAGCTGCCATTCTTCGGCGGAGACGAGCTTCTGGATTTCGGACGGTGCGTTGGCGTTCATGGGTCTCCTTCGAAGTGGGTCGGGCCTCACTGTAGACCTGCGCTTGGTGCTCGACTGTCAAGAATCTGACAATGCGGGGCCCTGGTCAACCCCGCAGCCGCATGCATGCCCGTGTGCCGCCCGGCACATGGAGGTCAGCCCGCCGTTCGTCGACTCGTTCAGCGTCGCGATGACGGGCGACCTTGTCGTCAGCCCTTGATGAACGCCAGCAGGTCGGCGTTCACTTGGTCGGCATGCGTGTTGCAGGTGGCATGCGGCGCGCCGGCGTAGACCTTGAGCTGGCTGTTCTTGATCATCTCGGCCGCGAGCTTGCCGGTCGCCTCGAAGGGCACGACCTGGTCGTCATCCCCGTGGATCACGAGCGTGGGCACGTCGATCCTGGCCATGTCGGGACGGAAGTCGGTTTCCGAGAATGCGGTCACGCAATCGATGGTGGCCTTGATGGAGGCTTGCAGCGCGATCTGCAGCGTCTGCTTGAACACGCCCTGCGAAACCTTGGCGCCAGGACGGTTCGTGCCATAGAACAGCGTGCTGAAGTCGTCGAGGAACTGCGGGCGGTCGGCGACCAGGCCGGCGCGGATACCGGCGAACAACGACGCGTCCGGACCCACCGGATGGTCGCCCGTCTTCATGAACAGCGGCGTCACGGCGCTGATGAGCGCCAGCTTCGCGATGCGCGCCGTGCCCTTGCGCGCCACGTAGCGCGTGACGTCGCCGCCGCCCATGGAGAAGCCCGCGAGGATCACGTCCTTCAAATCGAGCTTCTCGATCAGCTCGGCGATGTCGTCCGCGAAGGTGTCGTAGTCGTAGCCGGTCCACGGCTGGCCGGAACGCCCGAAACCGCGGCGGTCGAACGCGATCGTGCGGTAGCCGCGTTCCGCGAAGAACAGCATCTGCGCGTCCCACATGTCCGCGCTCAGCGGCCAGCCATGGCTGAACACGATGGGCTGGCCCGAGCCCCAATCCTTGTAGTAAAGCTCGGTGCCGTCACGCAGAGTGAGAGTGGTCATGGTTTTCCTGTGGAGTGGAGTGGAGGGAAATCGGAAATGAATGAAGGCGCGGGCTCGACTTCGACGCACCGTTCAAAGGAGACATCAGAGCGAAAGGAAATGATGCACCTCGGGCTTCCCGGGACCGATGTGGAAGCGCAGGGCTTCATTCTGCAGGTCGGCGTCGGCATGCGACACGCGGTGGTGCTGGCGCAGGTGCTCCGCCCACGACTCCACGAGGAACCACTCCATCACCCGCTCGGGATCGCTGGTGTGCTCTGTCAGGCCCCAGGCGTAGGCGCCGTCGCGGCGGCGTTCCAGCGACAGGCGCTTCATCGCCTCGAGGAAGCCCGGCCGGTCTTCCTTGCGGATGCGGTATTCGACCTGGATCATCACGGGGCCGCGGTCGTTCGCAATGGGCTCGGTCACCAGCGGCTCGGGCCAGTGGTTGGAGGGCTGCAGGTCCTGCTCCCCGGCCGGCAGCCGCGCGCGATGCAACAGCAGCGCTGCCACCACCAGGCCGGCAGCACCGGCCACCAGCGTGGCGGGCACGCCGATCTGATGCGCGACCAGGCCCCAGCCGAGGCTGCCGGCAGCCATCGCGCCGTTGAACACGGTGAGGTACACCGCCAGGCCGCGCGCCCGCACCCAGTTCGGCAGGATCGACTGGGCCACGCCGTTGAGCGTGGTCAGCGCAATGATCCAGCCCACCCCCAGCAGCAACAGCAGCAGCACGGCCAGCCACTTCGGCGGCGCGAACACCAGCGCCGCCATCACGGCAGCGGTGATCACCGAGGCCAGCAGCACGAGCCCGTCGGCGTCGAGCCGCTCGCGCAGCCGCGGCATGACCAGCGCGCCGGCGATGGCACCCGCGCCCACCGCGCCCAGCAGCACGCCATAGAAGCTCGCGGTGCCGCCCAGCATCTGGCGCGCCACGAGCGGCAGCAGCGCCCACACCGAACTGGCGAACAGGAAGAACACGGCCGCGCGCAGCAGCACGCGGTGAAGTTCGCGACTGGCGCGCGTGTAGCGCACGCCGGCGCGGAAGGCGCCCAGGAAGTTCTCGGAAAGACCGCTGTCGACCGCGGCCGGCCGCTTCCACCAGATCAGTGCGGCGATCACCAGCGCGTAGCTCAGCACGTCGGCACCGTAGGTCACGGCCGCGCCGAAGCTCGCCAGGATCAACCCGCCGGCCGCCGGCCCGATGGAACGCGCGATGTTGATCCCCAGCGAATTCAGCGCCACTGCGCTCTTCAGCTCCTCCCGCGGCACCAGCTCGGGCACGATCGATTGCCAGGTCGGCCCCATCAGCGCCGCGCCGACGCCGCCGAGGAACGTCAGCGCGATCAGGTATTCGACGGTGAGCGTGCCCGTGTGCGAGAGCACCAGCAGCACGCCGCTGACGCCGGCCAGCATCAGCTGCACGAAGATCAGGAGACGCCGGCGATCGAGGATGTCCGACAGCACGCCCGCCGGGATGGCCAGCAGGAAGACCGGCAGCGTGGCTGCGGCCTGGATCAGCGCCACCGCCGTCGGGCTGGCCGAGAGATCGGTCACCAGCCACGCGCTGGCCACGTCGCGCATGAAGCTGCCGATGTTGCCCAGCACGGTGGCGGCCCACAGCACCGCGAAGACCGACTGCCGCAGCGGCGCGAAGCTGCTGGCGCGCGCGGTGGCGCCCTGCCCGCTCTTGACGGACTCAGTCATGGCCGCGCCCCTGCAGGTCGTGCCAGGCCACCAGCAGGAAGCCGCCGACCAGGCCCAGGTGCTCGAAGAACGAGTTGGCAGCCATGAAGCGCTCCGGCTGCGTCATCTCCCAGAAGCGCAACGCGACGAAGGTGGCCAGCAGCGTGAAGCCGGCCAGCGCCAGCGCGCCGAGCCAGCGATAGAAGCCCGTGAGGATGAGCGCCGCGGCACCCAGCTCCAGCACGATCACTGCGACGGCCATCGGCGCCGCCGGCGACAGGCCGAAGTGGTTCATCTCGGCGATGGCCGATGCGAAGTCCGTGGCCTTGTTGAAGCCGCCCTGCAGGTAAGCGGCGCACAGCAGCAGCAAGGCGAACCAGCGCAGGGCGGCTCCGGGTTGCAAGCGTGATGCGGTCGCGCCCATCACACCGCCCAGCAGGCGCAACCCAGCGCGCCCCAGAAGCTCTTCAGGTCGGCCACGGGCAGCTTGCTGCTCCAGGCCGTCGCATGCCGGTGGCCGTGCACGTTGCAGTCGTTGGCGCAGGCGCATGCGGCCGCCGCCTTGTGCAGCACCTTCTGCATCGGCGCGCCTTCCGCGCGGTGGGCGGTGTCGGCCCAACCCGCGTAGCCGCCGAAGGTGCGTGCCGGCGACCAGTCGGGCATGGCCGCGGGCGGCGTGCCTTCATCCAGAGGCGCGAACGGGCCGGCGCCGAAGACCACCTTGCCGCCCACCATGGTCAGCAGTGCGGTGATGTCGGCGATCTCCGACTCGGGGCAGGCGAAGAAGTCCCGGTCGGGCACGATCAGATCGGCCAGCTGGCCGGCCTCGATGCGGCCCTTCTTGCCGACCTCGTTGGAGAACCAGGTGACGTTCTCGGTCCACATGCGCAGCGCCGCTTCGCGGTCGAGGCAGTTGCGCTGCGGGTAGAGCTGCATGCCGCCCACCGTCTTGCCGGTGACCAGCCATGACAGCGATACCCAGGGGTTGTACGAGGCCACGCGGGTCGCGTCAGTGCCGGCCGAAACCTTCACGCCCTTTTCGACCATGCGCTTTACGGGCGGCGTCGCTTCCGCCGCGCCGGCGCCGTAGCGCTCGACGAAATACTCGCCCTGGTAGGCCATGCGGTGCTGCACGGCCACGCCGCCGCCGAGCGCCGCGATGCGGTCGATCGACTTCTCGGAGATAGTTTCGCAGTGGTCGAAGAACCAGTTCAGGCCGGCCAGCGGCGTGTCTCGATCGACCTTCTCGAACACGTCGAGCGCGCGTTCGATGGTCTCGTCGTAAGTGGCATGCAGGCGCCAGGGCCACCGGTTCTGCGCGAGCACGCGCACCACTTCCTCCAGCTCGCCTTCCATCTCGGGCGCCATGTCGGGGCGAGGCTGGCGGAAATCCTCGAAGTCGGCGGCCGAGAACACGAGCATCTCGCCCGCACCGTTGTGGCGGAAGTAGTCGTCGCCCTGCTTGTACTGGGAGGTGGCGGTCCAGTTCAGGAAATCCTGCTTCTCCTGCTTGGGCTTCTGCGTGAACAGGTTGTAGGCCAGGCGGATGGTGAGCTGCCCGGCATCGGCCAGCTGCTGGATCACCTGGTAGTCCTCGGGGTAGTTCTGGAAGCCGCCCCCTGCATCGAGCGCGCCGGTCACGCCGAGCCGGTTGAGCTCGCGCATGAAATGCCGCGTGGAGTTCAGCTGGTACTCGAAGGGCAGCTTGGGGCCCTTGGCCAGGGTGGCGTAGAGGATGGAGGCGTTGGGCTTGGCGAGCAGCAGCCCCGTGGGGTTGCCGGCGCTGTCGCGCACGATCTCGCCGCCGGGCGGCGCCGGCGTGTCCCTGGTGTAGCCCACGGCGCGCAGCGCGGCGCCGTTGAGCAGCGCGCGGTCGTACAGGTGCAGGATGAACACGGGCGTGTCCGGCGCCACGGCGTTCAGCTCGGCCAGGGTGGGCAGGCGCCTTTCCACGAACTGGTGCTCGGTGAAGCCGCCCACCACGCGCACCCATTGCGGCGCGGGCGTGTTGGCGACCTGGCGGCGGAGCATGCCCATGGCATCGGCGAGGCTCTTCACGCCGTCCCAGCGCAGCTCCATGTTGTAGTTGAGGCCGCCGCGGATGATGTGCAGGTGGTTGTCGATCAGCCCCGGCAGCACGCGCTTGCCCTGCAGGTCGATCACGCGGGTGCCGGCGCCGGCCAGCGGCAGCACCTCTTCGCTGCGCCCGACGCGCGTGAAGCGGCCGTCCTTGATGGCCACGGCGCCGGCGGTGGGGTTGGCGCGGTCCAGCGTGGTGAAGCGGCCGTTGTGCAGGATCAGGTCGGGGATGGCGGAGCCTGTCATGTCGGAAGTTCTTTGCGCGTTGGAGGGAGACGTTGCCGTCCCGGCAAGGGCTGCACCGAGCGTGCCGAGGCACAACCGGCGGCGCCGTTCGTCGAAGGGATCGCTCATGACGCCTTGCGTTCGGTGATGGCGGCGGCCTCGACCGTCCCGGCGGCCCGGGTGCATTGCGGCAGCTCGCCGAACACATGGGGCTTCACCTGGTGCTGCAGCCATGAGGTGGCCGCAGCGTCGGGCCTGATCATGCTCTTGACGAGCGGCGGGATCTGCTCGCCGAGCAGGATGCCGAGAAGCCCCACGAGGGCGATGACCGGCGGTGCCGGCGAGCGCACCTGGAACAGTGCGTAGATCACGCCGACCAGCAGGCCGAGCGCGAGCGACAGGACGTAGGGCTTCATGTTCGTGCTCACCGCCCGATTCAGCCTTCGTGCGCGCCGAACATGGTCTTGGCGTAGGTCACGCCCAGGCCGTAGGCGCCGCCGAGCTTCCTGGCGATGCCGGTGGTCATTTCGTACGTGTCGGTGCGGGCCCAGTCGCGTTGCAGCTCGAGCAGGTACTGCAGCGAGGTCATCGGCTGCGCGCCGGCCTGCACCATGCGATCCATCGCGCGGTTGTGCGCCTCGGCGGACACGTCGCCGCAGGCGTCGGCGATCACGTACACCTCGAAGCCCTGGTCGAGTGCCGAGAGCGCCGGCCCCACGATGCACACGCCGGTCCACAGGCCGGAAAACACGATGCGCTTCTTGCCGATCTCGTTCACGCGGTCGATCACGGCCGCGTCTTCCCAGGTGTTCATCGAGGTGCGGTCGAGCATCTTCTGGCCCGGGAACGCGTCGGTGATCTCGCTGAACATCGGGCCCGAGAAGCTCTTCTCGGCCACGGTCGTGAGGATGGTCGGCACGCCGAAGCCGGCCGCGGCATGCGCCACCAGCGCGGCGTTGTTGCGAAGGTTGACAGCGTCGATCGAATGCGTGGCAAAGGCCATCTGCGACTGGAAGTCGATCATGACCAGCGTGTGGTCCTTGGGCGTGAGCAGCTTGGCGCCGGCGGTAGGGGTGGCTTTGATGGACATGAAGGGACTCCGCGATGAAGGGGGTGGGAAAGTTCGAATTCGATTGAATTCACAATGAGGCTCGGAGTCATCTCCAAGGGCCGGCATGAATCATCGGGCTTTGTGCGGGGCCAATTGGCGAAACATTTTGGCCCCTATCATCGAATCTGTCGAACATGGATCGTCGAAAGGAGCGTTGCGTGCTCAAGCTCAGCCTGGAAGCCATCGAGACGGTCGATGCCATCGACCGCCACGGCTCGTTCGCGGCCGCCGCCGCGCGCCTGAACAAGGTGCCCTCCACCATCTCCTACGCGGTCGGCAAGCTCGAGGAGCAGCTCGGCATGCAGCTCTTCGAGCGGAAGGGGCCGCGCGTGACGCTCACCGCCGCCGGCGGCGAGATGCTCAGGGAGGGGCGCTGGCTGCTGGAGGCCGCGAGCGAGCTCGAATCGCGCATGCGGCAGATCGCCACCGGTTTCGAGTCGGAGCTGCGGCTGGTGCACGACTCGCTGATCCCGACGCAGGCGCTCATCGACGACGTGCGCGCCTTCGAGGCCTTGCGCTGCGGCACGCGGCTGCGCATCGGCTGCGAGGCACTCACCGGCAGCTGGGAAGCACTGCGCGAGGCGCGCGCCGACGTGGTCATCGCCGCCGGGGAAGGCCCGGCCGGCGGCGGCTACCAGGCCGTCCAGGTGGGCAGCCTCGACTTCGTGTTCTGCGTGGCGCCCGGGCATGCGCTCACCCGCGTGGGCCGTCCGCTGCAGCGCGGCGACCTGCTGGAGCACAACGCCATCGTGGTCGGCGACAGCGCGCGCAGTCTGTCGGACCGCACCGTCGGCCTCATGGCCGGCCAGCCTCGCATCGCCGTGCCGTCGATGACCGCGAAGATCGCCTGCCAGGTGGCCGGCCTCGGCCACGGCTTCCTGCCGCGCGCGTGCATCGAGCGCGAGCTGGCGCACGGCACGCTGGTCGCGCTGCAGATCGAGGAGCCCCGCGCGCCCGAAGCCTTCTGGCTGGCGTGGAAGACGGGCGCCAAGGGTCAGGCGCTGCAGTGGTGGGTGAAGCGGCTGAGCCGGCCGCTGGTGCCGGCCTTGTTGCCGCGATCCACATCGGCGCCGTAGCCGCAGGGCGATCTCCGCGGTCGCAAGGCCGGCCCGGCGCGGCGCGCCTGCCGGGACGGCTACAGCCTGAAGGCTTTCGCCATCTCCACCACCGCCCGCTTGTCGAAGGCGTTGATGTCGTCGATCAGTTCGTTGGAGAACAGACGGTTCGGATCGCCCAACGCCTCGGGCAGCCTGGGGTTCTTGCTGCTGTCGGCGCTCATCTCGATGTTGGCCCTCCATTCGGCCAGCGAGGACGCGCCCATGCGCTGGTCCGGGTCGTCGGGGCGCCGCATCCAGCTGTTCTTGCGGTCCTTGAGGATGAAGACGAGCTCCTTGCGCGCCTCTTCCTCGGTGCGGCCCTTGGGCTTGCTCTCGGGGTACACGGCCCAGTGCAGATCGATGCCGGCATCGAGGTTGTGGTGCGCGAAGAGGGTGGACTTGGCGATGCCCTGGAACAGCGCCACCAGGTTCTTGCGCTCCTTCTTCAGCAGCTCGCGCGGCACGCAGATCCAGCCCGATCCCACCTGGGCGAACTTCGGCGTGAGGGGCACATAGCGCAGCGCGGTGCCGACGAGTTCGATGCGGGCCGCCGCGGTGTCGAAGGCCACCATCGCATCGACGCGGTCGTTGTCGATCGCCGCGCCGGCGGGCGCGCCGTCGCCGATGGCGATGTACTCGCACGTGTCGTCCTTCAGTCCGAGCTCGGCGAGCATGGTCTTGGTGATGACGATGCCGCTGTCGCCCTGGCTGCGCACGCCGATGCGCTTGCCGGCCAGGTCGGCCGCGGTCTTGATCGGGCTGCCCGGCTTCACCACGATCACGTTGGCATTGCGCGGCAGCCACTTGTAAACGCTCACCAGGTCCAGCGTCGGGTCCTTGGCCATTGCCGGCAGCAGGATGCCGGGCACGGCCGGACCGAAATCCACGTGCCCGCCGCGCAGGCTTTGCAGCGCCTGCGTCATGCTCGACATGTTGACGTACTCCACGTCCACGCCGGCGGGCTTGTAGAAGTCGAGCTTGGGATGCTGGCCGGCGGTGACGAAACACTGCTGCGGGTCGTTGACCGCCGCGGTGTTCGCCACCTTCATCACGCGCAGCTTCTGCGCCAGAGCCGGCAAGCCGCCGGCCAGCCCGAGGGCACCGAGGCCCCGTCCGAAATCACGTCGTGTCAACATGGTCCACTCCAAGCGTTCAGGTCGTGCGGCTGGAAGCGCCCGCCGCATCACGGGGCGATCAGGCGTTCACGGTGCGTTGCGCGCTGTCCGCGGGCATCCAGTGCAGCACCCGCCGCTGCACGCGGCGCAGCAGGCTCGTCAGCAGGATGCCGATGAGCGAGAGCACGACGCACACCGCGAAGCTGCCGCCGGTGTCGGCCTGTGCCTCCATCTGCAGGATCAGCACGCCCAGGCCGGCCTGCGCGCCGACGAACTCGCCCACCACGGCGCCGACCACGCTGAAGGCGGCGGCCATGTTCAAGCCGGCAAAGATGTAGGGCAGCGCGCTCGGGAACCTGGCCTTGCGGAAGATCTGCCAAGGCGTGGCCGACAGCGAGCGCAGCAGGTCGATGCGGTCCGGGTCCACCGCCTTGAAGCCGGCGATGCTGGTCACCAGCACGGGAAAGAAGGTGAGCAGGCAGATGATCACCACCTTGGAGCCGATGCCGAAGCCCAGCCACACCACGATGATCGGCGCCACGGCCACCTTGGGCACGCTCTGCAGCGCGGCCACGTAAGGCTCCAGCAGCGCCTCCAGCTTCGGCATCTGCGAGACCACGATGCCGATCGCCAGGCCGATGCCGCCGCCGACGAAGAAGCCCAGCAGGATCTCGGCGAGCGTGACCCCGCCGTGGTACCAGAAGCCGTCCTTCGCCATCGGGCCGGCGGCGAGGCCGCGCCACAGCGCGACGCCGATGTCGCTGACCGGCGGGACCAGGTGCCTGGGCACCTTGAAGAGGCGCACGGCCCCCTCCCACGCGCCGAGCAGCGTGATCAGCAGCAGGAGGGATTGCACGCGGGCGGATGCGAGCGGGTTCGCACGGCGCGGGCGCCGCGCCGTGATCGGCCGGGCGGTGGCGTCGCCGGGCTGCGCGGCGGCGGGAGCGGTGAACATGGCGGTCGTCATGGCGGGCACCCTTTCAGTCGAACGAAGCGGCATGCGAGAAGCGCTCGCGGATCGAAGCGGAGGCCGACGCGAACGCCGGATGCGACATCACTTCCATCGTTCTCGGGCGCGGCAGGTCGATGTGCAGCACGCGCTCCAGCGTGCCCGGGCGGGGCGACATCACGAAGACCTTGTCACCGAGGAACACGGCCTCGGGAATGGAGTGCGTGATCAGCACCACGGTCTTGCCGCTTTCCATCCAGATGCGCTGAAGCTCGAGGTTCATGCGCTCGCGGGTCATCGCGTCCAACGCGCCGAAGGGCTCGTCCATCAGCAGGATCTTGGGGTCGTGCAGCAGCGCCCGCGCGATCGAGGCGCGCTGCTGCATGCCGCCGCTCAGTTGGCGCGGCAGCTTGTGCTCGAAGCCGTCGAGGCGGACCATGTGCAACAACTGCATGGCGCGCTCGCGCGCCTGCTTGCTGTTCAGGCCGAGCACTTCGGCCGGCAGCATCACGTTCTCGAGGATGGTGCGCCAGGGCAGCAGGATGGAGCTCTGGAACACGACCCCGACGTCGCGCCGCGTGCCGCGGATCGGCTGGCCATCGAGCACCACGCTGCCGGCGTCGTAGTCGAGCAGCCCGGCCAGGATGCGCAGCAGCGTGCTCTTGCCGCAGCCGCTGGGGCCGACGATGGTGACGAAGCTGCCCTGGCCGATGGTGCAGTCGATGTCCTTCAGGGCGAGCACGCCTTCGCCGCCGCCACCAAAGAGCTTCGACAGTTTCTCGATGCGGATGTAGTCGGACCTGGGTCCTGCTCCCTCCCCCGACCGGTGAAAGCCGGGTTGGGGCCGCCCCGCAGCAACTGCGGCCGTGAGGATCGTGTTCATGCCTTGTCTCCTGCAGGGTCGAGGAAGCGAACCACGTGGCGCGCCAGCACCTCCGGCGCCTGCATCGCCGTCACATGGCCGATGGCCGGCAGCAGCACCGCGTCGGCGCCGCGGATGCGGCCCGCCATCGCCAGCGTCACCGTGGGCGGCACCACGCGATCGAGCTCGCCGGCCAGCACGAGGGTCGGCGCAACGATGTCGGCCACGCCTTTCTCCAGCGTCGTCGCCACGGTCGCGGCACGCCGTGCGGATCGCGACGACGCCGGTCTCGCATCCGCGAACACGCGCCGCAGCTCCGGCCGCTGCTGCAGGAAGGCTTCGGGGAAGAACCAGGTCGCCAGTTCCTCCGCTGTCGCCGGCAGGCCGCGCCGCAACTCGGCCAGGCGGCGCCCGTCCGGACACAGCTCTTCGTAGGGCCGGGGCAGCGGCCAGGTGCTGGCCAGCACCAGTCGGTCGACCGAACGGGGATGAAGCAGCGCCAGGGCCTGCGCCACCCGCCCGCCGAACGACGAGCCGAACACATGCGCCCGCTTGAGCCCCAGCGCCTTGATCAGGCGGTGCGCGTCGTTCGCCAGGTCGACCAGCGTCGCAGTGCGCTCGGGGCCCTCCGTCTCGCCGCAATCGCGCTGGTCATAGGAGATCACGGTGAAGCGCCTGGCGAGGCAGGGCACCAGCGCGCGGAACATCTGGCGCGTGGCCTCCGCGCCGTGCATCAGCAGCAGCGCCGGGCCGCTGCCTTCGCGGTCGAAGGCGACGCGCACCTCGCCGGCCTGCACGAAGTCGGTCATGGCGCGCCCCCTTCTTCCTCGCTCATCCAGAAGGTCATCTCGATCTTCAGTCCCCGGGGGTCGTGCAGGAACAGCTGATGGATACCCCAGCCCGGAATCGGCGCCTCGCTGAACGGCACGCCCAGCGCCGCGAGGTGCTCGCGCATCTCCCTCAGGCCTCGCGCGCGGAACGAAATGTGGTCCACGTGGCCGGTGGCTGGCTGCATCGCCGCGTCAGGCCTTGCAAGGTGCGCATACAGATGCACGATCGGCTGGCCGTCCGCATAGAGCCAGGCGCCGGGCGCGGGGATCTCCGGCCGCGCGCCGGCCTGCAGGCGCATCACGCGCGTGTAGAAGTCGACCAGCGGCGGCAGCTCGTCCGGCGTGCAGCGGATCGTGAAGTGATGCAGTGCGTTGACGGGCATGGCATCAATCCAGCAGCCTGGCGAGCACGGCGGACAGCTCGGCCGCGGGGTCCGGGGGCGTCCATGGCATGCGGAAGGCGACGTGCCCGTCCGGCCGCACGAGCACTGCGCCGCGCAGGCCGAGCAGGAGGCCGTCCTTCTCGTGCGAGTCCTCCAGCTGGCGTGCCTGCACGACGCGCCCGTTCCGGCCGGAAACGGCATGCGCCGCCTCCATCCACGCATCGGCCTTCGGCCCCGCGACCAGCACGAACGCCTTGTCGAACCAGTCGAGGGTGGTGTGGCGGCGCGCCCGGTCCAGCCAGAGATGCGGAAAGCGCGCACCGGGCCGATCGGTGGGCTCGTACCAGCGCGCCCGCATCACGTGCCGGCCGGTCCCATCGTCGATCACCGCGCCGTCTTCATAGCAGAAGCCCAAGGACTGCCCGATGCTGTGGATGTGGTTGTCGCTGTCGCGGATCCAGAAGTCGATCCGGTCCGCGTTGCCGGAACGCAGCGCCTCGTCGCACTGGACGAAGCGCGCCGCGTTGTGCAGGCTGAAGTCGGCGTTCGACTCGGCGACGGGGCGGCGCTCGCGTTCGTAGCTGTCCAACAGGCGCGGGCCGGCGCGCCCCGTCAGCACGAAGGCCAGCTTCCATGCGAGGTTGTGCGCGTCCTGGATGCCGGAGTTCATGCCGTAGCCGCCGTTCGGCGGAAAGCGATGCGCCGAGTCGCCCACCAGGAGCACGCGGCCCTTGCGGAAGCGCGCGGCGACCTGTCGGCTCATGCGCCACACCGAGCGGTTGATGACCTTGACCTCGAGGTTGGGCACGCCGGCGACGGTGCGGGCGAGCCGCACCACCTCGTCGTCGGTTCGCTCGCCGACGCGCTCGTCCGTCTCGCGGCCCACGGGCAGGAGGTTCAGCCACCGGTCCTTGCCGTTGGTGTTGAGCACGGTGGTGATCGGGTACGGCGAATCCTTCGCGTACACACGCCAGCCGGCGCAGGTGGCGGCATCGCGCACGTGCGAGAGGTCGGCCTGCCAGAACTCGTTGGCCATCACCGCCAAGGTCGCCGGGCCGCGCATCTCGATGTCTGCCTGCCGACGCACCGCGCTGGCGGCGCCGTCCGCGGCGATCAGGTACTGGGCCTGCCAGGTGGTGGTCTCGCCGGTGTCGAGCTGGCGGCTGGTCACGGCGATGCCGATCGCACCTTCGTCATAGTGCAAGAACTCGTGGCCATACAAAATGCGGCCGAGCTCGCTCTTGCGTGCATGAGCCAGCAGCTCGAGTTCGACGGTGTCCTGCGACTGGATGATCTTCCAGCACGGCGAGTGGCCGATGTTCGGCTCGGGGTTGGTGCGGCCCCACTCGTGCCCTGTCATGGATTCGCAGAAGGCGAAGAAGTCGGCGCCGTCGGGCAGCGCGTGGCGCTTCATGAGGCCGTCGATGCCCCACTGGCGGAAGATCTCCATGGTGCGGGTGTAGGTGCCGCGCGCCTTCGGATGATCGGTGGTCGTCGGACTGCGTTCGAGCAGCACGAAATCGATGCCGAAGCGCTGCAGCAGGATCGCCATCGAGAGGCCCACCGGGCCACCCCCGACGATCACGACAGGGACTTTGCTTTGCATGGTCAAGCCTCCAGGGGCGAAGTGAGGGACGCGGCCGTGAAGCGGTACGCCAGGCCGGGCGCAGCCGGCACCCAGCGCGCCGCCGCCAGGGCCAGCAGGCGGATGCCAAGGATTTCGTGCGGCAGCCACTGCGGGCGCGTGCCGAAGACGTTGAAGGTCGCGTAGCAGAGCCCGCCCTGGAGCAGCGGCACGTTGACCACGCTCTGCAAGCCATGAATGCGCATGTCCTCGAAGTCGTCGAAATGGCGCGCCAGCGCTTCCTTGCCCTCGCCGACGAACACGCGGCCCCGCAGGAAGATGCATTCGGTCCACGGCGTGAGCGTCTTGCGCTTGGTGCCGTTGACCGGGTAGCGCCCGCCTTCGGACGAGTAGAAGCGGCAGAGGCGGATTTCGTCGGCCGGGTCGCACTCCGTGGTCACGTTCTGCTGGATGCTGAAGATGCCGCCGCCGGCGATCACGCGCCGGACGAGGTCGACCTGGCGCAGTGCAGCGTCGGCGCTGGGTGCCTCGGCGAGCACGTCCAGGAAGTTGGCCACGAGGGCCGTGAGCGTCGATGCGGTGGCTGCGGGCATGGAGAAAGTCTAGGCGCCGCAATTCACCAATTTCGACTAAATTCTGATGACCCGATAACCGTGGAGTTATGGCCTTGCCGACCGCACGAGACCCCGCCGCCGACCTGCAGCACGCGCTGCTCACCCGCTTGCGGCTGCGCCAGCTCTCGCTGCTTCAAGCCGTCGACCGGCATCGAACCCTGGGGCGCGTGGCCGCCGAGATGCGCCTCAGCCAACCGGCGATCACGAAGGCGCTGCGCGAGGTGGAAGATATCTTCGGCGGCAGGCTCTTCGAGCGCACCAGCCGTGGCTTGGTGCCCACGCCGGCGGGTGAGGCGGTGCTTCGCTATGCGCAGCGCTGGCTTGCGGAACTGGAGGCCACCACGCGCGTGCTCACGTCGCTGGAGGCCGGCCGCAGCGGACGCCTGCGCCTGGGGCTGACGCAGCAGGTCCCGCAGCGGCTCCTGTCCGCGGCGCTCACGCATCTGCTGGACCGGACGCCACGCATGGCCGTGATGACGCGCGAGGGGACGACGGACGAACTCGTCGCCGGCCTCGTCGCGCGCGAGCTCGATTGCGCGATCGGACGCTCTTACGACGGCGATGCGACGGGCCTGGTGCAAGAGGCGATCCACGAGCAGGAGCCCTGCCTGGTGGTGGCTGCGAAGAGCGTCAAGCGGCTGTCGCGCGGCCCCCTGGACTGGGCGCGGCTGGCCGAACTCGACTGGATCCTGCCGCCGCCGAACACGCCGATGCGCCGGACCTACAACGCGATCTTCGTCGGCGCCGGCGTGCAGCCCCCGGTGCCGATGCTAGAGACGACCTCCATCCGCAGCATGGAGACAGTGCTGCGAACGGAGCCGAACGCGATTTCCATCCTGGCGCGCGATGTGGTGGCCGAGATGGAACAGGCCGGACACTGGGCAGCGCTGCCGTATCGCCTGAGCTGGAACCTACCTCCGGTGAGCTTCTTCACGCTGAAGGAGCTGGAAGGGCATCCGATGGTGCAGTCGCTGCGGGCCGTGGTGGTGGCGACGGCGCGGGGAATGCAGCGGAAGGTGGGATGACGGTTCGTTCATCCCGAGGCCGATAGCTGAACCGAGGCAGGGGCCCAGGGCGCGATGCCAGGCTATTTCTTCGTCGATGCGGCCGACGGCGTTGCGGGCGTTGCCGGTGTGGCCGGTGTGGCAGGAACTGCTGGCGTGGTTGCCGTGGCAGGGCTGGCCGGCGTCGCTGGGGTTGCGGGTGTCGCAGGCGTGGCGGCGTTGGCCGAGCCGGTGGCGCTGGCATTGGAGCTTGCAGAGTTTCCAGGGCCGTTTCCGGAAGCAGCGCTGGCTCCAGCCGCACCCCCGGTGCCGCTTCCAGCTCCGCCGCCGGAACCGCTGCCTGCGCCCGCTCCGCCACCTCCCCCGCCACCACCGCCGCCGCCGGCGGCGTAAACCGAGGGCACCATGCTGGCACCCAGAAAGATTGCAATGAGCGCGGGGGCAACAAGCCGTTGATGCAGTTTCATTTGAGTTCCTTTGCGATGCTCGAACTCGTGAGTGTCGTTCGCGTCGGTGACCGTGACAGTGGGCAAAAACGGTAGCGATTCGTAGGAGAAACCCCGGCCAGAAGATGTCCTTCGCCGACTGCGGCCAGCGTCCTACCGCATCGTCTCGAACGCACCGACTGGTCGGCTGGACGGGGCGACAAACCCTGTCTTGTGTGCGGATGCACTACTGGAGGTCTTCATGAAAGCCATCTTGAACGTCATCGGTCTTGCCGCAGCGGCCACGGTCCTTGCCGCATGCTCCACCCGCGTCACCCACGAAGTCGTGCGCGAACAACCCATCGTGCAGCCGCAATCGACCGTGGTCGAACGCGTCGCGATCGTCCAGCCACCGCCGCCTCCGCAAGAGACGGTGCCGCCCGCTCCCGCCCCCAGCGGCTATAGCTGGGTGCCTGGGCACTACGTCTGGCGCAACGGCGGCTGGCAGTGGGAGTCCGGCCAATGGCGAACCGGCACCATACGCGCCATGCCGCCCATGCGCGAAGAAACGCCACCGTCGCCGCCACAGTCGGGTGCACGTTGGGTGCCGGGCTACTGGAACTTCGCAGGCAACGATTGGGTGTGGATCAATGGCCATTGGCAGTAAGCGCTGCCGTCACTGATCGTTGGCGGGCTTCGGAGCTGCGGCTCGACTTGCCGCTCTCCGGGCCTGCGCCACTTGCCCCTTGCAAGCTGTGGTTCACACAGCGCCGACATACTCGCCACGTGCCGGATAGTCGTTCTTGATGATGAAATCAATAGCCTGGACCATCTCCCCGAAGTTCGGGCGCACGAATGGCATCGACTGCACGGACAAGTAGTAGATGGTGCGGTCGGGTTGGACCAGGAACACACCAGGTTCCGAAAACAGGGCCGGTTCCTCGATGCCAATGGACGTCTTGCCCCGAGATGCGGAAATGTAGAGCCCCCATTTCCTCGCGTCGGCCAGGCTCAGGCCCCATCCAATGCGCAGGTCCTTGGCGCCCACCTTTTCTGCCATGGCCCGGGCGCGCGGTTCTTCGTCTGAACTGATGGCGATGGTGGTAACGCCGCGCTGCGCGAATGCAGCGGTCTGCCGCTCCAGTTCCTTCAGGTAGTTGGCACAGATCGGGCAGTGCAGCCCTCTGTAGAAGCAGACGAGCGTCATGAAGTTCGGACGTTCTTCAGCGAGGTCGAAACGGCCGTGCTCCAGCGTGTCGAGCGCCAGCGCGGGAGCTGGTTGTCGGGGAATGAGCATTGAATGTCCCTCAGCGTGGGTCGCAAAGTTGCAGATGAGCGCCGAGGATTTCATACTTTGGGGAATCAATGCTCCACAGTACATGATCCAGAATCCGCAATCGAGTCGAAAGGTCGACCGGCTCACGGCCTTCGTTCAGACCTTCAAGCTGGCGGCCACGGTCGTCCCACTGCCGATGGTGGCGAGAGGGCCGGCGCTCGTCGTCGCCGGCACGGCAGACGGGCGCTTGGGCCGGGTGGTTTTCCGATCGGAAGGGTTCGACCGATTTCCGCAGGACGGGCTGGTCGCCGTGCAGGTCGAATTCGACAATGACACGAACCCGTTGATGAATGCGATGCCAGAGGAGGTCTCGATCCAACTGGATGAGGTGCCTGCGCTTCGGGCCACCGTGGCTGCTTTCCTGGCCGAAGCCTTCGGCAGCCGGTGCGGGCGTACCGCCGCACTGGACCGGCTGGCCGAGGTGATCGTGCTGATGGTGCTGAGAAGGGCAATTGATTCGGGCACAACCGAGTCGGGCCTGCTTGCAGCGCTTGCCCATCCGTCGCTGCATCGAGCCCTGGTCTCGATCCACGACATGCCGTCGCGCGCCTGGAGGGTCGACGACCTCGCCATGCAGGCCGGAATGTCCCGCAGTCACTTCATGGCGTTGTTCCACGCGGTGGTCGGCACGACCCCCATGGCCTATCTCACGGCTTGGCGCATGACCTTGGCACGTCGCCAACTTCAGGCCGGCGACACCGTCAAGTCCGTGGCCCGGCGCGCCGGCTTCGGTAGCGCCGCCGCGTTTTCGCGCGCGTACGCTCGCGCGCATGGATCTGCGCCGAGGTCGGCGAGATCGTCGCGACCCGGGCGACAAGAAATTCCAGGTAAGTTGAAAAGCGAGAGCGAAGGCGCCTTTCCCGCTTGAAAGCGTCAGATTTGCCCTTATGATTAGCACTCGCTGGACAGGAGTGCTAACAACACCCTTCCAGTGGCTGAGCAGTCGGCCGCAGGTCGCCGCTCGAACCGACCCCCCCGTTTCTTATCCAGGAGATGCAATGAAACTTCGTCCTTTGCACGATCGCGTGATCGTCAAGCGCATTGAAAGCGAAACCAAGACCGCCTCGGGCATCGTGATCCCCGACAACGCCGCCGAGAAGCCCGACCAGGGTGAAGTGCTGGCGGTCGGTCCTGGCAAGAAGACCGACAAGGGCGATCTGGCCGCGATGAGCGTCAAGGTCGGCGACCGCGTCCTGTTCGGCAAGTACAGCGGCCAGACCGTCAAGGTCGATGGCGACGAGCTTCTGGTCATGAAGGAAGACGACCTGTTCGCAGTCGTCGAAGCGAAGTGATCTTGTGGGATGGACGCGGCCAGCGCAAAGCGCTGGCCCGCTCCGTCCTCCACTGACTAGTCAACATTTTTTCGGAGAAATCTCATGGCAGCAAAAGACGTAGTCTTCGGCGGCGAAGCCCGCGCCCGCATGGTCGAAGGCGTGAACATCCTGGCCAACGCGGTCAAGGTCACCCTGGGCCCCAAGGGCCGCAACGTGGTGCTCGAGCGCTCCTTCGGCGCTCCCACCGTCACCAAGGACGGCGTGTCGGTCGCCAAGGAAATCGAACTCAAGGACAAGCTCCAGAACATGGGCGCCCAGCTCGTGAAGGAAGTGGCCTCCAAGACCTCGGACAACGCCGGTGACGGCACCACCACCGCGACCGTGCTGGCCCAGGCCATCGTGCGCGAAGGCTTCAAGTACGTGGCCGCCGGCATGAACCCGATGGACCTGAAGCGCGGCATCGACAAGGCGGTCACCTCGCTGGTCGAGGAGCTGAAGAAGGCCTCGAAGGCCACCACCACCTCGAAGGAAATCGCGCAGGTCGGCTCTATTTCGGCCAACAGCGACGAGACGATCGGCAAGATCATCGCTGACGCGATGGACAAGGTCGGCAAGGAAGGCGTGATCACCGTCGAAGACGGCAAGTCGCTGGACAGCGAGCTGGAAGTCGTCGAAGGCATGCAGTTCGACCGCGGCTACCTGTCGCCCTACTTCATCAACAACCCCGACAAGCAGAGCGCGATTCTCGAGAACCCGTTCGTGCTGCTGTTCGACAAGAAGATCAGCAACATCCGCGACCTGCTGCCGACGCTGGAACAAGTCGCCAAGGCTGGCCGCCCGCTGCTGATCATCGCGGAAGAAGTCGAAGGTGAAGCCCTGGCCACGCTGGTGGTGAACACCATCCGCGGCATCCTGAAGGTCGTGGCCGTCAAGGCGCCCGGCTTCGGCGACCGCCGCAAGGCCATGCTGGAAGACATCGCCATCCTGACGGGCGGCAAGGTCATCGCCGAAGAAGTGGGCCTGACGCTCGAGAAGGTGACGCTGGCTGACCTGGGCCAGGCCAAGCGCATCGAAGTGGGCAAGGAAAACACCATCATCATCGACGGCGCCGGCGCTGCAGGCGATATCGAAGCCCGCGTGAAGCAGATCCGCGTGCAGATCGAGGAAGCCACCAGCGACTACGACCGCGAGAAGCTGCAAGAGCGCGTGGCCAAGCTGGCCGGCGGCGTGGCAGTGATCAAGGTCGGTGCCGCCACTGAAGTCGAGATGAAGGAAAAGAAGGCCCGCGTCGAAGACGCCCTGCACGCCACCCGCGCTGCGGTGGAAGAAGGCGTGGTGGCCGGCGGCGGCGTGGCGCTGCTGCGTGCCAAGCAAGCCGTGGGCGACAAGCTCAAGGGCGACAACGCTGACCAGGACGCCGGCATCCGCCTGGTGCTCAAGGCCATCGAAGCGCCGCTGCGCGAGATCGTGTTCAACGCCGGCGGCGAAGCCAGCGTGGTGGTGAACGCGGTGCTGGCCGGCAAGGGCAACTACGGCTTCAATGCGCAGAACGACACCTATGGCGACATGCTCGAGCTGGGCATCCTGGACCCGACGAAGGTCACCCGCACCGCACTGCAGAATGCTGCTTCCGTGGCCTCGCTGCTGCTGACGACCGAAGCCATGGTCGCCGAAGCGCCGAAGGACGAAGCGCCTGCCGGCGGCGGCATGCCCGACATGGGCGGCATGGGTGGCATGGGCGGCATGGGCATGTAAGAAGGCCCGGCGCTTTCGCCAACAAAAACCCCGCGGCGCAAACCGCGGGGTTTTTTTATTTGGGGCCGCCCGAAAGGCTCAGGCTGTCGCGAGAGGCGGTGCGCCGTATTCATTGCTGTCGGTCTGGCTCGGCTGCACGGTGAAGTACAACAGCACCAGGTTCACGAGCGGGATCAGGCCCAGCAACAGCCACCACCCGCTCTTGCCGATGTCGTGCAGCCGGCGCGCGCCGGCCGCCAGCAGCGGCAGCAGGAAGGCGAGAACGACGAGGCCGTAGACGACCTGGTGAATGAAGCCGGCCACGATCGCGGTGATCACGTAAGCCAGCACGAACCACCAATACTCGGACCGCGAGGCGCGGCCGCTGAAGTCCACGTATTTGCTGAAGCAGGTCTTGACGGCTTCTTGAAAATTCATCGAACAACTCCTCTAGATAGTTCCCACGGGAAAACTCCCGCGGCCATCATAGGGGGGGTCCACCAGCTCTTGATGACGATGCGCTAGCGCAGCCGGGCCAGCAGGCCGGCCGTGGAGGCGTCCAGGCCGGCCGTGTCGCCGGAGGCCAGCCGCGGCTCGATGTCCTTGGCCAGCACCTTGCCGAGTTCCACGCCCCACTGGTCGAAGCTGTTGATGCCCCAGAGCGCGCCGCTGGTGAACACCCGGTGCTCGTACATCGCGAGGAAGGCCCCCAGCGCCTCCGGGTTCAGCTGGTCGAAGACGAAGAAGCTGCTGGGCCGGTTGCCCGGGAAGTTGCGGTGCCCGCCGGCATCTTGCTGGCCGATCATCAGCGCCTGCGCCTGCGCGAGCGCATTGGCCAGCAGCTTGGAATGGTGGCCCTCCAGGTCGTGCGCGGGCTCGCGCACGGCGAGAAACTCCAGCGGAATCACGTCCGTGCCCTGGTGCAGCATCTGGAAATAGGCATGCTGCCCGTTGGTGCCGGGCTCGCCCCACAGCACCGGCGAGGTGCCCAGCGGCAGCGTGGCGCCGCTGGCGTCGACCTGCTTGCCGTTGCTCTCCATCTCCAGCTGTTGCAGGTAGGCCGGCAGACGTTGCAGCGCGCTGTGATAGGGCGCAATGCTGCGGCTCGTGAAGCCATGGAAGTTGCGGTACCAGACATCGAGCAGCCCCAGTCGCACCGGCAGGTTCCGGGCGAGCGGGGCGCTGCGGAAATGCTCGTCCATCGCGTGGGCCCCGGCCAGGAGACGGCGGAAGCCCTCGGCCCCGATGGCCAGCGCGATCGGCAGGCCGATGGAGGACCACAGCGAATAACGTCCGCCCACCCAGTCCCAGAAGCCGAAGGTGGTCTCGATGCCGAAGGCGCGCGCGGCTTCGACGTTGGTGGTGAGCGCGGCGAAATGGTGGGCGATGTCGACGTTGCCGGACTGCTCGAACCAGCGTTTGGCCGAATGCGCGTTGGCCATGGTCTCTGCCGTGGTGAAGGTCTTGGAGGCCACCAGGAACAACGTGTGTTCGGGCGCCAGCCCCCGCAGCACGCCGGCGAGCTCGTGGCCATCCACGTTGGAAACGAAATGAAAGCGCTTGCCAGGCGCCACGTAGGCATCGAGGGCGCGCACGGCCATTTGGGGCCCGAGGTCCGAACCGCCGATGCCGATGTTGACCACGTCGGTGATGGTGTGGTCGGTGCGCACCTGCTCGGCATAGGCCAGCATGGCGTCGAGCGTGGCGTGCACCTGGGCCAGCTCACCCGCGAGGGATGGCGGCACGTTCATCGAAGCCGGTGCGCGCAGCAGGGTGTGGAGCACGGCGCGGTCCTCGGTCGCATTGATGTGCTCGCCGGCGAACATCGCGTCGCGATGGGCTTCGAGTCCGGTCTCGCGGGCCAGCGCCAGGAGCAGGTCCTCGGTCTTCGCGTCGATCAGGTTCTTGGACAGATCGGCGAAGAGATGCGGCGCCGACTGGCTGAAAGCGCCGAAGCGCTGCGCATCGGCGGCAAAAGCCTGGCGGAGGTCGAAATTGCGACCCGCCGCCTCGTAGTGCGCCTGAAGCCGGCCCCATGCCGGCGTGCGATCGCAGCGTGTTCGCGTCATGCGACCTCCTCCATCAAGGTTTCCAGCTTGACCGCGTCGGCCGCGAAGGCGCGGATGCCCTCGGCCAGTTTCTCCGTGGCCATCGCGTCCTCATTGAGCGCGAAGCGGAAGGCCGGCTCGTCCAGCACCAGCTTCGGGATGTCGAGGGCCTGCGCAGCGTCGGCGTCCAGCGCATGCGCCAGCGGTGCCTCGCTGGCAGCGAGCTCGGCCAGGAGCTCGGGGCTGATGGTCAGCAGGTCGCAACCCGCCAGCGCTGCGATCTGGCCCATGTTGCGGAAGCTCGCGCCCATCACCTCGGTCCGGATGCCGTGCTTCTTGTAGTAGTCGAAGATCTGACGCACCGACCTGACGCCGGGGTCGTTGGCGCCGGCGCGGGCTGCTTCGTCCCAGGCGCTTCCGGCTGCCTTCTTATGCCAGTCGTAGATGCGGCCGACGAAGGGCGAGATCAGCTGCACGCCCGCCGCGCCGCAGGCCACCGCCTGTGCGAAGGAGAAGAGCAGCGTCAGGTTGGTGTGGATGCCCTTCTGCTCCAGCCGGCGCGCCGCCTCGATGCCTTCCCAGGTGGCGGCGATCTTGATCAGCACGCGCTTTTCGGTGTCGATGTCCGCGGCACGGTAGAGCGCCACGATGCGCTCGGCCCTTGCAACGGTAGCCGCCGTGTCGAAGCTGAGCCGCGCGTCCACCTCGGTCGAGACGCGCCCCGGAATGAGCGAGAGGATCTCGGTACCGAAGCGCACCAGCAAGCGGTCGATGATCTCGTCCGTCGCGAGGCTGCCGTGCTTCTTCACCGCCTCGTCGAGCAGGGGCCGGTACTCGGCTTTCTGCACCGCCTTGAGGATGAGCGAGGGATTCGTCGTCGCGTCCTGGGGCTTGAACTGGGCCAGCTGGCGGAAATCGCCGGTGTCGGCCACCACGGTGGTCCACTGTCGGAGTGCATCGAGTTGGTTCATGCGGCCATTATCCCGCCGCAAAACTACAGTTCGTGTGGTCCCTGGCTGACGGAGCCGGCGAACGCCCCCGGCTACGTTCGGACTTCGACCGAATCGAAGGAATGCCCATGCCCCGCCGTCCACTGCCCGAATCGGGAACCCGCGTCGTCTTCGACGACCGCGTCCACAGCGCCTCGATCGGCACCCTCGCCACGGCCTTCTGCGTCGGCGGCGTGCTGACCTTGCTGGCGTTCAATACCGTCCGCGCTTCCCGCAGCGCACGCCTGGCCGGCCCGGCCGATGGGGCGCCGCTCATGCGCGCGCCGCTGCAGGTGGTCGCGCCGGTGGACCTGCAGCGCTATGCGGGCCTGTGGCACGAGCAGGCGCGCCTGCCCAACCGCTTCGAGAAAGGCTGCGCCGGTCCGGTCACGGCCGAATACACGCTGATGGAGGACGGCAGCGGCCTGCACGTGCTCAACCGCTGCAGGCTGCCGAGCGGCCGCTTCGAGGAATCGGCCGGCGTGGCGCGCGTCGCACCGGTCGCCGGGCAGCCCGGTGCCGGCCGGCTCGAAGTATCCTTCGCCCCGGAATGGCTGCGCTGGTTGCCGCTGGCCTGGGGCGATTACTGGATCCTCCGGCTCGACCGGGATTACCAGGTGGCCCTGGTCGGCACGCCGGACCGCCGCTGCCTGTGGGTGCTGTCGCGCGAACCGCGGCTGGACGACGCTGCGCTGGAGGCCGAACTGGACTACGCGCGTTCGCTGGGCTTCGAGGTCGACAAGATCGAACGCACCGGCAGGTAAGCCGCGAGCTGCGCCGGCAGCGCGCTCGGCGCCTCGCAGTGGATGGCCTGCCAACCCAGCGCCCGCGCTGCCGCCACATTGGCGGCCGAGTCGTCGATGAACACGGTCTCGGATGCCTCGAGGCCATGGCGCGTCGCGAGCAGCTGGTAGATCTCGGGCTGCGGTTTGAGCATGCGCACGTCGCCCGAGAAGATGCCGCCGTCGAACCAGCGCAGGAAGGCGTGCCGCTGCTCGAGCACCCGCGCATAGGGCGCGGGCATGTTGGACAGGTAATAGAGCCGCAGCGGCTCGCCGGCATCGCGGCGCTCGCACAGCGCGTCCAGCAGCTCCAAGGTCACGGCGATGGGTTCGAGGCGCTCGCCCATCGGCGCGAGCATGCTGTTGAGCCGCTCCACCGGCAGCGACAGGCGCAGCGCCATGCGGCCGATGGCGTCCTCCAGGCTGTGCGTGCCGCGGTCGAAGCCCAGCCAGTCCTCGTGGTGGAACATCTCGCGCGCCAGGGCGTGCGCCGCCTGCGCCGTGGGCGTGTGGGGCGCCAGCACCGCATGCACCAGCGATACCGGCTCCCAGCTCAGCAGCACCGCGCCGAGATCGAACACAACGTTCTTCATGCCTGCTCGTTCAAAAAGAAAAAGGTCCCCGGGGACCGGCCCGAAGCTTAAGCGAAGTCGCCGGCGCGACAGCGTCCGTTAACATTCGCAGGCGGGCTTTCAAGCACGGAACATCACTACGACAACACAGGTTCATTCATGAGTTTCGATCTCGTCCTCTTTGGCGGCACCGGCGACCTTGCATGGCGCAAGCTGATGCCGGCATTGTTTCAGGCCTTCCGGCACGGCAGCCTGCCCGAGGACGGCCGCATCATCGGCGTGGCGCGCGACGAACTGTCCGACGACGGGTACCGAGAGCTGATCCAGTCGCGCTTCGCCGCGGTCGAGGGCGCCAAGCGGCCGACGCCGGAGGAGTTCAAGAAGTTCGCCGCCATGCTGTACTACCTGCGCATGGACCTGTCGAAGGCGCAGGACTATGCCAAGCTCGCCGGCCTGCTCAAGCAGCGCGACGCGGGCACGGTCGTGATGTACCTCGCCACGGCGCCGGCCCTCTTCACGCAGGTGGTGGAGCAGATTGCCGCAGCCGGGCTCAACGGCCCGAAGACGCGGGTGGTGCTCGAGAAGCCGCTGGGCCACGACCTGGCCTCCAACCGCGCCATCAACAAGGCCGTGTGCAAGGTCCTGGCCGAGCACCAGGTGTTCCGCATCGACCACTACCTGGGCAAGCCCTCGGTGCAGAACCTGTTCGCGATGCGCTTCGGCAATGCGCTGTTCGAGCCTATCTGGCGCCGCGAGCACATCGCCAACATCGAGATCACGATCGCCGAGGACCTGGGCGTCGAGAAGCGCGGCGCCTTCTACGACCAGACCGGCGCGCTGCGCGACATGGTGCAGAACCATGCGCTGCAGCTGGTCTGCGCGATCGGAATGGAGCCGCCGATCAACGCTCATGCCGACGCCATCCGCGACGAGAAGCTCAAGGTGCTGCGCGCGCTCAAGCCATGGACGGCCGAATCGATCGGGCTGCACGCGATCCGCGGCCAGTACACCGCCGGCACGGCCTACGGCCAGCGCGTGCCGGGCTACCGCGAGGAGTCCGGCGTGGACCCGGACAGCCGCACCGAGACCTTCGTCGCGCTGCGCACCGAGATCGCCAACTGGCGCTGGGCCGGCGTGCCGCTTTACATCCGCACCGGCAAGCGGCTGGCGTCGCGCGATGCCCACATCGCGGTCAACTTCAAGCCGACGCCGCATGCGATCTTCCGGGCGCCGACCAATGCCTTCAACAAGCTGGTGATCAACCTGCAACCCCGGGACGGCCTGGAGCTGCACATGCTCGCGCAGGCGCAGGACGGCCGCCAACGCAGCAGCAACGGCCACCGCTACGCCGGTCCGCAGCTGGCGCCGGTGCAACTGGACCTCGACTTCGACAAGCGCTTCGGCTCCGAGCGCGTGGGCGCCTACGAGCGCCTGCTGCTGGACGTGATCGACGGCCGGCTCAATCTCTTCGTGCGCAGCGACGAGCAGGAAGAAGCCTGGCGCTGGGTCGAGCCGCTGATCGACAGCTGGGCCGCAGATGGCCCGCCCCGCCCGTATGCGGCGGGCACGTGGGGGCCGAGTGCATCGAGCGCCATGATTGCGCGCGATGGGTTCGCCTGGAGCGAAGAGCAGTAGATACGGACGCCGTACGCAGAGGGCGCGAAGGGGGCGCGAAGCACGCATTCTTTCGCGCCCTTCGCGCACGGATGCCCGTCTTCAGATCCGCCCCTCCTCCACTGCGTGGCATGCCACCTGAATGCCGCGCAGCATCTGCAGCGGCGGGCGCTCCGCCACGCAGCGCGCGTTGGCATGCGGGCAGCGCGGATGGAACGTGCAGCCGGTGGGCGGGTCGAGCGGGTTGGGGACCTCGCCCTGCACCGGGGTGCGCGCCTCGCCGGCGTGCTTCATCTTCGGGATCGCCGCCAGCAGCATGCGGGTGTAGGGGTGCTGCGGCGACACGAAGAGCTTCGCTTTGTCCGCCACCTCCACCAGGCGCCCGAGATACATCACGCCGACCTGGTCGGCCACGTGGCGCACCACGGCAAGGTTGTGGGAGATGAAGAGATAGGTCAGGCCGCGCTCGCGCTGCAGGTCCTTCATGATGTTGAGCACCTGGGCCTGTACGCTCACGTCGAGGGCGGAGGTGGGCTCGTCGCACACCAGGAACTCCGGCTGGGTGGCCAGGGCGCGGGCGATGGAGATGCGCTGGCGCTGACCCCCGGAGAACTGGTGGGGGTACTTGGCCATGTCCAGCGGGCTCAGGCCGACGGACTGCAGCAACTCGCCCACCCGGGTCTTGAGCGCCGGCCCCTCTTTCAGGATCTCGTGCTCGCGCAAGGGCTCACCGACGATGTCCTGCACCAGCCAGCGGGGGTTGAGGCTGGCGTAGGGGTCCTGGAAGATCATCTGGATGCGCCGGCGCAGCTTGCGCCCCCCCGCACTCTTGAAGGCGGCATGGGCGTCCTGGCCATCGAAGTGCATGCCGCCGCGCGTGGGCTCGTACAGGCCGACGAGCAGGCGCGCGACGGTGCTCTTTCCGCATCCGGATTCGCCGACCAGGGCCAGTGTCTTGCCGCGCTCGATGGAGAAGCTCACGCCATCCACCGCGTGCAGCAGCAGCCGCGGCTTGCGTTCGAGCACGCGGTTGAGCCAGGGCGGGGAGACGTCGAAGACCTTGGCCAGATCATTGGCCTGCACCAGGGCATTCATGCGATCACCTCCGCGCATCGCGTTGCGGCACTCGCCGTCGCAACGGCGTCGGCCCTGCGGCGCATGCGCTTCACTGGAGTACCTTCGCCGTCTGCGACGGTGCGATTCCCCTCGGGAGCGGGCCTGCGGCTCATGCGGCGATCCCCGCCGTCGAGCTCAGGCTGTGTGCATCGTGCAGCCAGCACGCGGCCCGGGTCGCGCCGGCATTGAGCAGGTCGGGCCGCTCGACCAGGCAGCGGTCGAAGACGCGCGGGCAGCGCGGGTTGTAGGCACAGCCGGGCGGAATGGCGTTCAGGCGCGGCATGGCGCCGTCGATCTGGTTGAGGCGTTCGCGGTCCATCGTCATGTCGGGGATGGCGGCCATCAATCCCGAGGTGTAGGGATGGGCGGGCTGGTGGATCACCTCCTGCACGGGGCCGATCTCGGCAATGCGGCCCGCGTACATCACGGCCACGCGGTCGCAGGTCTCGGCAATCACGCCCATGTCGTGGGTGATCAGCATCACCGCCGCGCCGCGCTCTTTGCAGATGCGCTTGAGCAGCGTGATGATCTGCGCCTGGATCGAGACGTCCAGTGCGGTGGTCGGCTCGTCGGCCACGATCAGCTTGGGCTCCGCGGCTAGCGCCAGGGCGATCACCACCCGCTGGCGCATGCCGCCGGAGAACTGGTGCGGGTAGTGGTCGATGCGCTGCGCGGCGCCGGGAATGCCGGTGTCCTGCAGGAGGCCGATCGCGCGGCGACGCGCCTCCTGCTCGCTCACGGGCAGGTGGGTGCGGATGGTCTCGGTCAACTGCCGGCCGATGGTGTAGAGCGGATTGAGCGAGGTCAGTGGGTCCTGGAAGATGGCGCCGATCTTGCGCCCGCGGATGTGGCGCATGGCCTCGTGGCCCAGGTTGTCGATACGCTGGCCTTCCAGCAGGATCTGGCCGGCGGCCACCCGCCCGGGCGGCTCCAGGAGGCCGATGATGGCCGCGCCCGTGAGGGACTTGCCCGCGCCCGATTCGCCCACCACGCCGAGGATCTCGCCCGGCGCGATCTCGAAGCTGATGTCGTCCAGCGCCCGCAGCGTGCCGCGACGATGCGGGAACTCGACCATCAGGTTTCGGACTTGCAGAAGACTCATTCGGTGTGCTCCCTGTCTTCAGCGCAGCCGCGGATTGAGGGCATCGCGCAGCCAGTCGCCCAGGAGGTTCACGCTCAATGCGATCAGGACCAGCATCAAGCCGGGGAAGACGGTGATCCACCATTCGCCCGAGAACAGATAGTCGTTGCCGACCCGGATGAGGGTGCCCAGCGAGGGCGAGGTGGGCGGCACGCCGACGCCCAGGAAGGACAGCGTCGCCTCGGTGATGATCGCGGTCGCGACCTGGATGGTGGCCAGCACCAGCACCGGGCCCAGCACATTGGGCAGCACGTGGCGGCGCATGATGCGAAGCGGCGCGACGCCGGTCACGCGCGCCGCCATCACGTACTCCTTGTTGCGCTCGACCAGGGTCGAGCCACGCACCGTGCGCGCGTACTGCACCCATCCGGTGAGCGAGATCGAGATGATCAGCACGCCGAAGGCCACCGTGTCGTGCGCGTTGGGGAACAGCGCGCGCCCGACGCCGGCGATCAGCAGCGCCACCAGAATGGGCGGGAAGGACAGCATCACGTCGCACACGCGCATCAGGAAGGCGTCGAGCCATCCGCCCCAGAAGCCGGCCAGCAGGCCCAGCAGCACGCCGATGAGCACCGACAGCACCACCGAGACCACGCCGACGACCAGCGAGATGCGGGCGCCGTAGATCAGCGCCGAGAGGATGTCGCGTCCCTGGTCGTCGGTGCCCAGCAGGTACTTGCTCGTGCCTCCGGCCGCCCAGGCGGGCGGCAGGCGTGCATCGCCGAGCTCGAGCGCGGCCAGGTCGAAAGGGTTGTGCGGTGATACCCATCCGGCGAAGACCGAACAGAAGATGCAGACGAAGGCGATCGACGCCGCGAGCAATGCGACCGGCGAAGTGCGGAAGCTGTGGCCGACGTCGCTGTCGAGCCAGCGAGCCAGTGTTTTTTTCATCGGGAGCCTGAAGAGCGGGCCTGCATCGCAGGCCCCTCGAAGTCATGGGGCGTCAAGCTTCAAGGCTTGGCGGGCGCCTGGATGCTCATCCACTTGAAGGGCATGAAGTTGTCGGCCCGCTGCGTCAGCGCGACCTTCTTGCTCACGCCCCAGGCCAGTGACTGCTGGTGCAACGGCAGGTGCCCGATATCGTCCGCGTGGATCGTGAAGGCTTCCTTGATCATTGCCATGCGCTCGTTCTTGTCGGTGCTCGACTTGATCTTTCCGATCAGTTCGTCGAGCTTGGGGTTGCAGTACGAGCCGAGATTGAACTGGCCGTCGCCCGTCTTGTCGTCGGGGCAGCGCATCAGCGCGTCCAGCGCGTTGTGCGCGTCGTAGGTGGTCGGCGTCCAGCCGAGCAAGTAGAAGCTGGTGTCGCGGCGCAGGATCTTGGGGAAATACGTGCCCTTGGTCTCGGCCGCGAGGTTGATCTTGACGCCGATGCGTGCCAGGTTGGCGGCGACCGCCTGGCAGATTTGCGCGTCGTTGACGTAGCGGTCGTTGGGGCAGTTCATCGTCACCTCGAAGCCGTTCGGATAGCCGGCATCGGACAGCAACTTCTTGGCGGCGTCCACGTCGTAAGGCAGTCGCTTGTCTTGCTCGGCAGTCCAGCCATTGATGCCGGGCCCGACCATCAGGGCCGTGGGCCGCGAGGCGCCGCGCATGACGGTGCGCTGGATGCCGTTGATGTCGATGGCCTGGTAGAAGGCCTGGCGAACGCGCTTGTCCTTGAAGGGGTTCTTGCCCTTGACGCTCGAGTACAGCAGCTCATCGCGCTTCTGGTCCATGCCCAGGAAGATGGTGCGGAGCTCGGGGCCGACCACCACCTGCGCATTCGGGCTGGCATTGATGCGGGCGATGTCCTGCACCGGCACCGGCTCCATCACGTCGATCTCGCCCGACACCAGCGCCGCCACGCGTGTCGCCGGATTGGCGATGGGGGTGAAGATCACCTCCTGCACATTGCCGTCGATCTTGCCCCAATAGGTGCCGTTGCGCACGAACACCGTGCGCACATTGGGCTGGCGTTCGCGCACGCGGAAAGGCCCGGTGCCGTTGGCCTTGAACGAGGCGGTGTTCTCGATGCCCTTGCGGCGATCGACAGGCTTCTCTGCCTTGTTCTCCTCGCACCACTTCTTGCTCATGATCGCGAGGTCCGACAGCACGTCGGGCAGGATCGGGAACGGCCCCTTGGTCTCGATGTCGACCGCGTAATCGTTGACCTTGCGCACGTCCTTGATGTCGTTCACCTTGGCCTTCACGTCCGAGCCGTCGCCGGCAGCACGCGTGATGCTGAAGAGCACGTCATCCGCGGTGAAGGGCGTGCCGTCGTGAAACTTGACGTTCTTGCGCAGTTCGAAGCGCCAGACCGTCGGCGACGTCTGCCGCCAGGAGGTGGCCAGCGAGGGCGCAAGGCTCAGGTCCTTGTTGCGATCGGTGAGCGCGTCGTACACGTTGAGATCGACCGAGAGCTGCAGCGACTCGTTGAGCGAGTGCGGATCGAGCGACAGCGCATCCCCTTGATTCGCGACACGGATGGTTTGCGCGTCCACCGACAGGCAGAGCGTGCCCAATGCAGACATGACGGCCATCGCAGCCAGCTTGTTTTTCAGGTTCATGGAAGCACTCCTCGGGTTGGAAAGATTCAGGACGCTACCGATGCAGCCGCGCTCTTGGCGGGCCGGTCCACGGCATCCAGGGGCATGCCCTGCTCGATCAGGCCGGCATGCAATGCGGCGCCGAGCGGCAGGATCTCGTCGTTGAAGTCGTAGCGGCTGTTGTGCAGGAAGGCGCCGCCGCGGGCGTCCTGGCCGATGCGCAGGTAGGCGCCGGCCTTTTTCTGCAGCATGAAGGAGAAGTCCTCGGCGCCCATGCTCGGCTCCATGTTGCGCTCGACGTTGTGCGCGCCCACCAGGGACTGCGCGACGTCGCCGGCGAACAGGGCCTCCGGTGCGGTGTTGATGGTGGCGGGATAGATACGCTCGAACCTGACCTGCGCCGTGGCGCCGAAGCCGGCCGCCACCGCGGAGCACAGCTCCACCAGCCGTTGCTCGACTTGCGCCTGCACACGGATGCTGAAGGTGCGCACGGTGCCCACCAGTGTCGCCTTGCCGGGCACCACGCTCATGGCGCCGGTGTCGCCAGCCTGGACTGCGCAGATGCTGATCACCGCGGCGTCAATGGGCCGCACGTTGCGAGAGACGATGCTCTGCACCGCCGTGATGATGTGGGCGGACACGAGCACGGGGTCGACGGTGAGGTACGCGTGCGCACCGTGGCCACCCTTTCCCGTGATCTCGATGGTGATGCGGTCGGCCGCCGCCATCATGGCGCCACGGTTGATGCCCACGGTACCCGCGGGCAGGCCGGGCCAGTTGTGCATCGCGTAGACGGAGCTGACAGGGAAGCGGTCGAACAAACCGTCTTCGATCATTGCGCGCGCGCCGGCGAAGCCTTCCTCGCCAGGCTGGAAGATCAGCACGGCGGTGCCGTCGAAGTCGCGGGTCTCGGCGAGGTAGCGCGCGGCGCCGATTAGCATGGCCGTGTGGCCGTCATGGCCGCAACCATGCATCAGGCCCTTCTTCGCGGAGCGCCAATTGAAATCGTTCTCCTCGCACATCGGCAGCGCGTCCATATCGGCGCGCAGGCCGATCATGCGGCCGCTGGCTGTGGAGCGGCCGTGAATCACGCCGACCACGCCGGTCCTGCCGATGCCGGGGTGGATCTCGTCGACGCCGCAGGCCCGAAGCGACTCCTGCACGCGGCCGGAGGTGTAGATTTCCTCGAAGCCGAGCTCGGGGTGCGCGTGCAGGTCGCGCCGGAATGCGGTGATCTCGGGATGGAAGCGCGCGATGTGCGCGAAGGCGCGTCCCGAAGCCTGGAAGCGGGGATTGCTGTCCGCCATCAATGCCCTCCTGCCCTTCCGATGCGCAGCCGCGGATCGACCACGAAATACAGGAGGTCCACGACCAGGTTGATGACCACGAAAATGAGTGCAATCAGGCACAGGTAGGCGGCCATCACCGGAATGTCGGCGAAGGTCACGGCCTGGATGAAGAGCAGGCCCATGCCCGGCCACTGAAAGACCGACTCGGTGATGATGGCGAAGGCGATCAGGCCGCCGAGTTGAAGGCCGGTGATGGTCATGACGGGCACCAGCGTGTTCTTAAGTGCATGGCCGAAATGGATGGCGCGGTCCGACAGGCCTCGTGCCCGGGCGAACTTGATGTAGTCGGTGCGCAGCACCTCCAGCATTTCGGCGCGCACGAGCCGCATGATCAGCGTGAGTTGGAAGATGGCGAGCGTGATGGCCGGCAGCACGATGTGCATCCAGCCGTCGGCGCGCAGCAGGCCGGTGCTCCACCAGCCCAGTTGCACGGTCTCGCCGCGTCCGAAGCTGGGAAACCAGCCGAGCAGCACGGCAAAGACCAGGATCAGCAGGATGCCGATCAGGAAAGTGGGCAGCGAGACGCCGAGCAGCGAGATCATCATGAACACTTGGCTCATGAAGGTGCCCCGCCGCAGCGCTGTATAGACCCCCATCGGGATGCCGACCACCAGCGCCAGGAAGGCGGCGACCAGTGACAGCTCGAGCGTTGCCGGGAAGCGCTCGCCGATCAGGCGCGAGACCTTGCTGCCCTGCCGCAGGCTCAGACCGAACTCGCCTTGCGAGGCGTTGACCAGGAAGTGCCAGAACTGCACGAAGAAGGGCTTGTCCAGCCCAAGGCCGACACGGAGTTCCCGGATCTGATCGGGCGTTGCATCCTGCCCGAGCAGGAACACCACTGGATCGCCCACGTACTGGAACAGGAGAAAGGCGATGAAAGCGACCGCGACCATGACGATCACGGCCTGGATGAGGCGACGCAGTACGAAGGCAATCATTCAGCAGGGCACGTGTTCAAACGATGCTAGCAGAGCAAGCCGCATGCCCAAGAGGTGGTTCCCCGGGGGTTGCGGCCCAGCCCGAGACTCGGCCGCAGACTGCACGGTCTCGCCGTGGCTCAATTCACCTTGCTGAGGCACCCATCGCAAGTGCCCGGCTCAGCGCAGATCCAGGAACCCTGTTCGTGAAAGCAGGAAAAGAAAAAAGCCGCCCGACTTTCGTCGGACGGCTTTCAAGAACTTCCCATTCAAAGCTGGCTCACGCCAGCTTCAAGATCAGAAAGCGTGACGGATACCGAAGTCGTAACCCGTCGAGGTCTTCGGCGCGTAGGCCGCACCGCTGAGGGTGGTCACGAAGGCCGGGCCACCCAGGTTCAGGCCAGCACCGTTCTTGTTGCGAACGCGAGCCACCGTCGCGTACAGAGCCGTACGCTTCGACAGGTTGTGCACGTAGCCGATGGCGAACTTGTTGGCCTTCGGATCGTCGGTGGTGAAGAACGGAGTGGTCGGCAGGTTGAAGTCGTACTTGACAGCCGAGTACGCAACGCGGATCAGGCCCGGGCCGACAGGCACGGTCGCACCCAGCAGCCAACCCTTCAGGTCGACGTCAGGAGCGGCGACGAGGAAGGCGTTTTCGACGTCAACTTCGTTCTTTGCCTTCGAGTATTCGCCGAACAGCTTCACGACGCCGAAGTCGTAGGAAGCGCCCAGGTTGAAGGTCTTGACCGAGGTCGTGGTGCCGACGAAGAAGTTGTCGCCGATGGTGCTGTTGCCATAGGAGGCAGCAACGTCCAGCGGGCCGTTGGCGTAACCGAAGCGGCCGCCGACGTAACGACCGGTGCGCTGCGTGTTGAGCGCGGTGGGCGTGGCTGCGCCCGGATCGTACTTGTCACGCTCGTTGAAAGCGTACATCAGCTGGCCGTAGAAGCCACCGAGGTTCGGGGGCAGGAAGTAGCCGACGGAGTTGCTGGCGCGAACGTAGTTGCTGCCGGTCACGTTGGTGAAGCCGGGGACGCTGGTCGTGCCGCCGCCGAGCCAAGTGCCGAAGCTGGTGTTGGCAGTGCTGATCAGGTTGGTGCCAACGCCGTTGGTGCCGAACGGATCGAACACGGTGTCGTTCCAGAACGTCGGGGTGTAGTCACGGCCCAGACGGATTTCACCGAAACCGCCCGACAGGCTCACGGTCGAGCGACGAGCAAAGGTCGCAATACCTTGTTGGCCGTCGTCGTTGGAGATCGGGGCTTCGAGCCAGAAGCTGGCAGCCAGGCCGCCACCGAGATCTTCCGTACCACGGAAGCCGATACGGCTGGAGTTGTAACCCGAGTTCGACAATGCGGTGCGGCTCACCTTGACGCTGCCCGGCAGGAAGGGGGCGGTCAGGGACGGAACAGCGAGGTCCGACTTGTTCGAGTAGCTGCTGACACCAGCGTCAACCACGCCGAACAGCGTCACGGACGACTGGGCCGAGGCAACACCGGCAACAGCCAGAGCAGCCAGGGCAACTAGAGATTTTTTCATTGCAAGTTTCTCCAAGGTTAAACATAGGGCTCCGGTGCGAAGGGCTCACCGTGACTGGCACTTCTGTGCACCCACCGGACCCCGGGCCAACCTCCTTTTGGGAAGTTGTCGCTATTGCACCAGAGCGGCTTCGTCTGGGCAAAACAATTCGCCCGAAAACGCGGCCCGCTCCGCCCTTTCGTTGCAGCTTTGCAACAAAGCACCGGGCGCCTGCGAGATCTCGCAATATGAAACAAGACCTGCCGTGCAAGTGACCTATTGCGCATCGGTTCCAATCGGTCCATGACCCCCTTGCTCGACACTGTCCTGGGCACCGCGGATGCAGCCCTGCGCACGCTATTTGCCAGGCCCCATGCGACTCGCGCCGCACCTCCCCCAGCCGCCCCGGCCGGGGAGCTGAGTGAAGCCGAGCGCCGGGAAGCCGGTGCATTGATGCGGGTGAACCACGTGGGGGAGGTGTGCGCCCAAGCCTTGTATACGGCGCAGTCGGCAGTCGCGCGAGATCCGAAGCTGCGGGCGCACTTCGACGAGGCTGCGCGCGAGGAAACCGATCACCTGGCCTGGACGCAGCAGCGGCTCGAGGAACTGGGCGCGCACCCGTCGGTGCTCAATCCGCTGTGGTACCTCGGCGCCTTCGGGCTTGGCCTCGTGGCCGGGCGGCTCGGCGATCCGCTGAGCTTGGGCTTCGTGGCGGAGACCGAGCGGCAGGTCGAGGCCCATCTGGATGGACATCTCGACCGGCTTCCAGCCGGCGATACGGCCTCGCGGGCAGTTGTCAATCAGATGAAGCTGGACGAAGCGCGCCATGCGGCGCAAGCCTGGAGTGCCGGGGCGCACGAACTGCCGGCGCCGGCGAAGGCCCTGATGCGCCTTGCTGCTCGTGTGATGACCACGGTCGCTCATCGCATTTGAGCGAGGTCCGGCCGCGCTCAGGTCTCGATCAGGTCGAAGCTGGTCGTGATCTCGGCCGTCTTCGCCAGCATCACGCTGGCCGAGCAGTAGGTGTCGTGACTCAGGGCGATCGCACGCTCGACGGCGGCGGCCGGAATGCCCTTGCCCGCTACCGTGAAGTGCATGTGGATCTTGGTGAAGACCTTCGGGTCTTTCTCTGCGCGATCGCTGCTCAGTTTGACGCTGACCCGCTCGACCTGATGCCGGCCACGTTTGAGGATCAGTACCACGTCATAGGCCGTGCAGCCGCCCGTGCCGGCCAGCACGGTTTCCATGGGTCTCGCAGCAAGGTTCTGGCCGCCGTTCTCAGGTTTCGCAGGGTCCGGCGCCCCATCCATCATTAGGACGTGGCCGCTGCCGGTCTCTGCGACGAAGCCCATGGCCGATCGCGCTCCCGCGTTGCCGGTCCAGCTCACTGTGCATTCCATCCTCGGAGGCTCCATAAGTCGTGACGCGCGGCAGAAAAATCACGCAGGCGTCGATTTGTGTTGGAAAAGCGTCACTCGCTTGTTGCATCGCAACAATGAGCCGGTATACTTTATTTCATCGCACACGAATACGTGTGCACCAGTTGTCTCCTCCACCCTCCCAATTGGTGGATTTAGCCCCGAGCCGCAAGGCCCGGGGCTTTTTTCTTGGGCCCGTATTGGGCGAGCACGGCGGGCCTATGATCGCGGCCCTATGTCCACACCCTCCGCACCGCTTTCGCCCGCCGACTACCTGAAAAAGATCCTCACGGCACGCGTCTACGACGTGGCGGTCGAGTCCGCGTTGGAACCGGCGCAGGCGCTGAGCGCTCGCCTGGGCAACACCGTGTTGCTCAAGCGGGAGGACCAACAGGAAGTCTTCAGCTTCAAGTTGCGCGGTGCCTACAACAAGATGGCGCAACTCAGCCCGGAGCAGCTCGCCAAGGGCGTGATCTGCGCATCGGCCGGCAACCATGCCCAGGGCGTGGCGCTGAGCGCGCGCAAGCTCGGCACACGCGCCGTGATCGTGATGCCGGTGACCACGCCGCAGCTGAAGATCGACGCGGTTCGGGCGTTCGGCGGCGAGGTGCAGCTGCACGGCGACAGCTACTCCGACGCCTATGGCTACGCGCTGGAGCAGCAGAAGCTGCACGGCCTCACCTTCGTGCACCCCTTCGATGACCCCGACGTGATCGCGGGCCAGGGGACGATCGCGATGGAGATCCTGCGGCAGCACCAGGGCCCTCTCGATGCGGTCTTCGTCGCCATCGGCGGCGGCGGACTGATCTCCGGGGTTGCCAATTACATCAAGGCCGTGCGGCCCGAGATCAAGGTGATCGGCGTCCAGATGAACGACTCCGACGCGATGATGCGCTCGGTCGCCGCGCGCGAACGGGTGACGCTGCCCGACGTCGGCCTGTTCTCCGACGGCACCGCGGTCAAGCTGGTCGGCGAGGAAACTTTCCGCATCTCCCGCGAGCTCGTGGATGAGTTCATCACTGTCGATACCGACGCCGTCTGCGCCGGCATCAAGGACGTGTTCGTCGACACTCGCAGCATCGTCGAGCCCGCCGGCGCACTCGCAGTGGCGGCGATCAAGCAATACGTCGAGGCGCACGGCACGCGGGGCCAGACCTATGCGGCCATCCTCTGCGGCGCCAACATGAACTTCGACCGGCTGCGCTTCGTGGCAGAGCGCGCCGAGGTGGGCGAGGAACGCGAAGCCCTGTTTGCCGTCACCATTCCCGAGGAACGCGGCAGCTTCCGCCGGTTCTGCGAGCTGGTGGGCCAGTTGCCGGGCGCGTCGCGCAGCGTCACCGAGTTCAATTACCGGATCAGCGATGCGAAGGAGGCGCATGTGTTCGTGGGGCTGACGACCCAGACGCGCGGCGAGTCGAAGACCATCACCGAGACTTTCCTCGCCCACGGTTACGGCGCCATCGACCTCACGCACGACGAGCTCGCGAAGGAGCACATCCGCCACCTGGTCGGCGGCCGAAGCGGCCTGGCACACGACGAGCGGCTGCTGCGCTTCGTCTTCCCCGAGCGGCCCGGCGCGCTGCTCAAGTTCCTGAGTCTCATGCGGCCTACCTGGAACATCAGCCTCTTCCACTATCGCAACCAGGGCGCGGACTATGGCCGCATCCTGGTCGGTCTGCAGGTTCCCGCGGCCGACCATGGGGCTTTCGAGGAGTTCCTGCGAACCCTCGACTATCCGTTCGTGGAGGAAACCGCCAATCCCGTCTACCGCCTGTTCCTGCAGGCCTGAGCGGCCGCTAGATCCATCGTGCGATCAAGGCCGCGATCAGGCTGAGCACCACGGTGCTGCCGATGGGCAGCTGCCACTCGCGGCCGAAAGCGCGGAACTCGAAGTCTCCGGGCAGGCGCCCGAAGCCGAAGCGCCGCAGCCATTGCGTCAGACCGCTCATGAGGAGCAGTGCGAGGACGACGACGATCAGCCAGCGGATCATTGGAACAGTCTAGTCCAGCGCAGCTGGCGCGCCGCAAATCTGGAAGACGCAAAGCGCCGCGGGCGGGACATCGATGAGCGCATCCGACCCAGGCGATGAACACGTCCATCGGCGATTGCGCGGGCCGCGCACTGGAAGCGCACCAGCCGCGCACAACCGGCCGGCGCGATGCCCAGCCAGCGGCGAAAGTCGCGCTCCAGCTCGCGACGGCTCACGCGATGCTGGCGGGCCAGCTCATCGACAGACAGTTCGGGCGCCTCCGGCAGCGACGTCGCCGCCGCCACGCGCTCGGCCTGCGGGGGCCAGCGGGCGGCGCTCGCCGATGCCGTTCTCGAGTAAACATGAGTGGAGCTTCGATTGTTGATGGCCGGGCGCCGGCTGCCTCCGGTGCGCCGATCCTGTTTTCGGGCCGGCCAGGCCTCGGCAGGGCGCGCGGAACGGGACATCCGTCCCGATCATGGCCTCAGGCGTTCAGGATCGCCAGCGCCTCCCGGTGCAGCGCAGGCGTGGCCGCGGCGACGACGCGCCCGTCGGAGCCCAGGTCCAGCGCGCGGCCTTCCCAGTCGGTGATGACGCCGCCCGCAGCCTCGATCAGGCCGGCAGGGCCCAGGTAGTCGTAGGGCTGAAGGCCGGCCTCCACCACCAGGTCGATGGTGCCGCCGGCCAATTGGGCGTAGCTGTAGCAGTCGCCGCCGAAACGGCGCATCGCGCAGCGCCGGCTCAGCCGGTCGAAGGCCTTCCAGTCAGTGGCGCCGAAGATGTCCGGCGAGGTGGTGAAGATGCGCGCCGCCGCGACGGCACTGCAGGCGCTCACGCGCACCGCCTGGCCGTTGCGCTGCGCGCCGAGGCCAAGCTGGCCCACCCAGCGCTCGCCCAGCACCGGCATGTCCACCATCCCCAACTCGACGCGGCCGCCGCGCACCAGGGCGATCAACGTGCCCCACAGTGGTGAGCCGGTGATGAAGCTGCGCGTGCCGTCGATCGGGTCCAGCACCCAGACGTCGGCAGCGTCGACGCGCTCCAGGCCGTGCTCCTCACCGTAGATGCCATCGGCCGGGCGTTCCCGGCCCAGAATCTCGCGCATCGCGGCCTCGGCAGCGCGGTCGGCCTGCGTGACCGGGCTTTCATCGGCTTTGGCGACCACTTCCAGCGGTGTGCGGAACAGGCGCAGCGAATGGGCGGCTGCGGCGTCGGCGAGCGCGTTGGCGATGCGCAGCGGGTCTTGAGGCGTGTCGGAAGAGCTCATGGCGCGAGAACACAAGGCAAAGATCAGATTAAACCTGACGCCAGGCGGCCTCGGCGCCCCACGCAGGGCTGCGCCGGCGTCGGGTCCAATCGCCGCAATGGGCATTCACCTTCCCGGAGTTCACGCCATGAACCTGATTCGTTTCCTGCAACGCCTGCTGGCCGCAACCGCCGTCGCCCTCTGCGCAGCGGGCCCGGCGTACGCCACCCCGTCGGCTTCCGAGCAGAAGGTCATCGAGACGCTGATCGAGCGCGTCGCCGATCACAAGTCGATGACCTTCATGCGCAACGGCGAGGAGCACGACGCAGCCGAAGCCGCCCGGCACCTGCGCGCCAAGTACGACCATTTCAAGGAGAGGATCGTGACCGCGGAGGACTTCATCAGGCTTTGCGGCACGCGCTCCGAAGTGACGAAGGCCCCCTACAAGGTCCGCACCGCGAGCTCGGGCACGCGCGACTCTGCCGAATTCCTGCACGACGAGCTCCGCCAGGTGAGGCGGCAGGTCAAGGGCTGAGAAGCCTCAGAAAGGCGCATCGCCCTCGATGGTGGTGCGGTAGAGCTTGCGCCGCAGGTGGTCGGGTGTGCCCGCTGCGAGGTGCATCAGCGAACGGTTGTCCCAGAACACCAGGTCGTGCGGCGCCCAGCGGTGGCGGTACACGTACTCGGGCCGGACGCTGTGCGCGAACAGTTCGCCCAACAGCGCATCGCCCTCGCCCTGCGGCAACCCGACGATGCGAGTCGTGAAGTGCTCGCTGACGAACAGGGCCCTGCGTCCGGTCTCGGGATGGGTGCGCACCACCGGGTGCACGGACGGTGCAACCTGGTCGACTTGCGCCTGCGAGAGCTTCGGGCGCCAGGGATTTTTCGCGCGCAACTCCTCGTACTTCGCCAGATAGCTGTGCTCGGCCTTCATCGGCAGGATGCGCTGCTGCAATGCGGACGAAAGGCCTTCCCAGGCCAGGTGCTGGTCGGCGAACAGCGTGTCGCCGCCCTCGCTGGGCAGCTCCTGCGCATGCAGCAGCGAGCCCAGGCTGGGCTTGGGCTTGTACGAGAGGTCCGAATGCCAGTAGGCGCCGGCATCGCCCAGCCCCAGCGGCTCGCCGTCGGGCTTCTTGATGTTGGAAACGATCAGGATCTCCGGATGCCCCGCCAGGTGAAACTGGTGCAGCACATGGATCTCGAGAGGGCCGAACCGGCGGCTGAAGGCGATATGGGCTTCGGGCGTGACGCGCTGGTCGCGGAACACCAGCACATGGTGGTCCAGGTGCGCGCGGTGGATGCGCGCGAAGTCCGCCGTGTTGATGGGCTTGCCGATATCCAGGCCGAGCACCTCGGCGCCGACCGGCGCGTCCAAGCGGCGGATCTCGAAGTCCTGGGCCGGCGTGGTGTCAGAGGTGGCTGTCATTCGAAGGATTCATCGAGGAGCCGACCACTGTAGGAGCGTCATGGGCGATTGCCAAGGAATCGTTGCTTGCCGACCGGTTGCCCCGGACTCACAGCGTATGGCTGCGATCGCCCTCGGCGAAGCCCAAGGCCGTCCAGCCCTCGCCGACCGCGAAGCCGATCACCTTGAACAGCTCGCCCATCTCGTGCTCGTGGATCAGCCGCGCGGCGAGCGTGCGCTCGGCCAGCGATGCCGCTTCCATCATGGGCAGGATGCCGGCATTGAGCAGGAATCTCGCCTGGCTGGTGTACCCCAGCACCGCCAGCCCTGCATCCTGACCGGCCAGCGCGATGCCGGTGAAATCGACGTGGGCGGTGATGTCCTTGATGCCCACGTCGGCCAGCGGATCGGCGTCGGCCCGGTGGCCGCGATGGCACATGACGGTGCCCATATGGCGCTGCGGGTGGTAGTACTCGGCCTCGGGAAAGCCGTAGTCGATGAAGAAGGCGGCGCCCTGCTGCAGGCGCTCCGCCAGCGTGGCGATGAAGGCGCGGACCTGTGGGTGGATCTCGGTCAGGTAGTCGTGCGCGCCGGCGATCTCCTGCGGCGGACGCAGGGCCGTAGGCCGATCGTCCCAGGCAAAGCCAGCACCCTGCGCGACCACGCCGCGCTCGAACCATTGCCCGCCGCGCCGCGCCAGCAGCTGCACCGGCATTGCATCGAGCACCTCGTTGCCCACCACCACGCCGCGCATGCGCGGCGGCAGCTCCGACAGCCATTCGACCTTGGCGGCCCAGGGCGCGAGCGCCTGCTGCTGGCGCTCGCGCAGCGTGCCGGACAGGTCGACGATGCGGTAGCGCACGACGCGCTCGCCCAGTGCCCCGAGCAGCTGCGCGGCCAGCGCGCCCGAGCCGGCGCCGAATTCCCAGATCTCGTCGGTGCCGGTGTGCGCCAGCGCCTCGGCGAGCTGCAGCGCCAGCGTCCGGCCGAACAGCGGCGTGAGCTCGGGCGCCGTGACGAAGTCGCTGCCGGATTCGGGCATGTGGCCGAACTTGCGGCTCGCGTTGGCGTAATAGCCCAGGCCCGGCGCGTACAAGGCCAGGGCCATGAAGCGGTCGAAGGGCAGCCAGCCACCGTCGCGCTGCAAGGCGGCATCGATAATCCGGATCAGGGGGTTGGCGCGCTCGGCGCCCGGCTCCTCGTTCATAAGACAGGAAATCTATCAGCATGCGCGAACCCACCCCACGACCCGGCGTGCTCGTGACCGGCGGCGGCCGACGGCTCGGCGCCGCGCTCTGCGAAGCCTTCGCGCGCGCGGGCTGGCCGGTGTGGTGCCAGTACTACGCCTCGCGCGAAGAAGCCGAGGCCTTGTGCGAGCGGCTGCGGGGCGAGGGCCACAGCGCCAATGCGGTGGAGGCCGACATCGCCAGCGAGGCCAGGCGGCGCGCGCTGGTCGACCGGCTCTGCGCCGAAGGTCCGCTGGGCTGCATCGTCAACAACGCCTCGGGCTTCGAGCCCGACACCGGACTGGATTTCGACGAGGCCACGGCGTTGCGCCAGATCGGCCTGAATCTGATTGCACCGCTGGACTTCGCGCGCCTGCTGGCGCGGCACGCCGCAGAGGGCGACGGCATCGACCGCTGCGCGCTCCACATCCTCGATCAGAAGGTCTACAACCTGAACCCCGACTATTTCTCCTACACCGTGTCCAAGCTGGCCCTGGAGCGCACAGTGGCGTTGCAGGCGCAGGCGCTGGCGCCGGCCGTGCGGGTGTGCGGCGTGGCCCCGGGCATCCTCTTCCAGAGCGGGCCGCAGGACGAGGCCAACTTCCTGCAGGCCGCACGCGCCAACCCGATGCGCCGGCCCATCGACCCCGCCGACGTCGCGCGCGCCTGCGTCTTTCTCGCCGGCACGCCCAGCGTGACCGGCACCACCCTCAGCGTGGACAACGGCCAGCATCTGGTTCCGCTGCCGCGCGACATCATGTTCGTCGTCGACGAGCTGCTGAAAGGCCCCACGCCATGAGCCATCCCCCCATCGACCCGCTGCTCGCCACATGCCGGCGTCTCTTCCTGCGCGACTACGAGGTGTGGATCAACATCGGCGTCCATGAGTTCGAGAAGCGCGCGGAGCAGCGCGTGATCATCAATGTCGACCTCTATGTCCCGCTGGATGTCTCGACGCCCAAGTCCGACGAGCTCGATGAGGTGGTCGACTACGACTTCATCCGACGCACCGTCGCCACGCGCCTCTCCAAGGGCCACATCCACTTGCAGGAAACGCTGTGCGACGACATCCTCGAGCAGGTGCTCGCGCATCCCAAGGTGCAGGCGGCGCGGGTGTCGACCGCCAAGCCCGACGTGTACCCCGACTGCGACGCGGTGGGTGTCGAAGTTTTCCGGAGCAAATGAGCCATGAGTGCCGTATGGATCGATGACGAAGCATCCTCGTCCAGCAACAACAGCCTGAAGATCGAGCGCGAGAACCACAAGCTCGAAAAGCGGCTGTGCCGCGAGGTGGGCCGCGCCATCTTCGACTACAACATGATCGAGGACGGCGACAAGGTCATGGTCTGCGTCTCGGGCGGCAAGGACAGTTATGCGCTGCTCGACATCCTGCTCAAGTTGCGCGCCCGCGCGCCGGTGCATGTCGATATCGTCGCAGTCAACCTTGACCAGAAGCAGCCCGGCTTTCCCGAGGAGGTGCTGCCCACCTACCTGAAGGCGCTGGGCGTGCCTTTCCATATCGAGGAGCAGGACACCTACTCGATCGTCAAGCGGGTCGTTCCCGAGGGAAAGACCACCTGCGGCCTGTGCAGCCGGCTGCGCCGCGGCATCCTCTATCGCGTGGCCGACGAACTGGGCGCCACCAAGGTCGCGCTGGGCCATCACCGCGACGACATGCTGCAGACCTTCTTCCTGAACATGTTCTTCGCCGGCAAGCTCAAGTCCATGCCGCCGAAGCTGGTTAGCGATGACGGCCGGCACGTCGTGATCCGGCCCCTGGCCTACGTGGCCGAGAAGGACCTGGTGCGCTGGGCCCGGCACCGTGCCTTCCCCATCATTCCCTGCACCCTCTGCGGCAGCCAGGAGAACCTTCAGCGCAAGCAGGTCGGCGAGATGCTGCGCGAATGGGAGCGCAAGCACCCGGGGCGCATCGAGAACATGTTCAATGCGCTGCAGAACGTGGTGCCCTCGCATCTGCTGGACGGAACGTCGTTCGACTTCAAGGGGCTGAAGGCGACCGGCGTTGCCGACGAGGAGGGCGACAAGGCCTTCGACCCGCCCGACTTCCCGGCACCGTCGCCGCTTCGCGCCCTTGGCGTACGGATGTCCGGGCCAGGTTCTCCCTAGAATTTCCCTGATGGAGGTCACCCGACTCATCGCCGTGCGTCACGGCGAAACCGCCTGGAACGTCGACACCCGCATCCAGGGACAGCTCGACATCGCCCTCAACGCGACCGGACTGTGGCAAGCCCGGCGCGTCGGGGAGGCGCTGGCGGAGGAGCCGATCGCCGCCATCTATGCCAGCGACCTGGCCCGTGCCTGGCAGACCGCGCTCGAGATCGCACGCCCGCTCGGCATCGAGGTCCAGGCCGAGCCCAGGCTGCGCGAGCGCGCCTTCGGCCATTTCGAGGGCCGCACCTTCGCCGACATCGACGCCACCCTGCCCGAGCAGGCCCGGCTCTGGCGCACCCGCGATCCGGCGTTCGCGCCGGAAGGCGGCGAATCGCTGTTGGATTTCAGGGCGCGCGTTACCGACGTCGCGGCGCAGCTGGCGGCGCGCCACCCGGGCGAGCTGGTGGCGCTGGTGGCGCACGGCGGCGTGATGGACGTGCTCTACCGCGCTGCCACCGGCCAGGAATTGCAAGCGCCGCGCACCTGGCACCTGGGCAATGCCGCCATCAACCGCCTTCTCTGGACCCCCCAGGGTTTCACGCTCGTCGGCTGGGGCGATACCGGGCACCTCGATCAGGGTTCGCTGGACGAAGCGACGGCTTGACTCGGCGCCGGCCCATGGAGGCCTCCTAAATAGAACTTTTCTATGAGTTCCTACCGCTTTCAAGGCATTGCGGTAGCCCGTTTGTATTCAAATTGTAAAAAGACGGGCAGAATCGTGTCCGCACGGGCTTCCGGGCGACGCCCTGATCCGCAACCAGATGCGTCGAATGTTGCAGAGCTTCCGAATGGCATAGGCAACCGGCATGGCTTTCGTACGGTGGCGAAATACGCCGCCAGAGAGCAATATCGGCCCCGAGCGGTTTTGAATGCTTTGTAATTACTCGCCGTGGGGACGGATACATGTGTTGCCGGGCGAACGTGGCGACATCGACACACACACGGGGCTACGACGGGAAGGGCTAGTTCAATGCGGAATCAACAGTTCATGGAGCACGAACCTCTGCCCTCCTCGTCGAACGAGCCCGCCATGCTTTCGCTGGCCGACCTGTTCGCGCCACGTGCCGGCAAGCCCGCGCAGGACGCGGTGCAGGCCTCCAGCCTGGACGTCCCGCCCTCCCTGGCCTCGCTGTGGGCGACGGAGGCCCGGCAAGGTGGCTACCTCCCGGACACGCTGTTCGCCGCGGCCTGGGTGCTGCTGCAATCCCGCTGGCTGGGCACGCCATCGGTGGAATTCCATGAGTCGCTGGGTGCCGGGGCCTCGACCCGGCTCGAACTGCATTGCGACCCCGACAACTCGGCCTGGCAATGGATTGCCCAGGTCGACCGCGCTCGCCGGGAGGCCCGGCCGGCCGGGACCTCCGAGCTCCCTTTTGCGCGCTGGCTGCGCGCCGGCGCGGCCCATGACGCCGGCGCGCCGGCCATGCTCCAGCTGGGCTTCCAGGAGCCGGCCTCGCTGCGGCTGTCCGGTGCCGCCTCCCTGACGGACAGTGCGCTCGAGACCGGCCTGCTGCTGGCGCTGGCCGAAGCCGCCGCCGACCTGCTCGACCGCCCCGAGTCCCGCCTGCGCGAGATCCGCACCCTGGCCGCTGTCGACCGGCAACGGCAGCTCGACGCCTGGAACGCCGCGCCCGGCACCTTCGACCCGGCGCTGACCGTCCACGCCCTGTTCGAACGCCAGGTGGCCGCACGCGGCGAAGCAGTCGCGCTGATCGGCGAAACCGGTGCGCTGAGCTACCGGGCTTTGAACCAGGAGGCCGACCGCCTGGCCCGCCGCCTCCAGGCCCGGGGCGTGCGCGCCGGCGACACCGTGGGCGTGCTGCTCGACCGCTCGAGCGCCGCCGTGGTGGCGCTGCTCGGCATCCTGAAGGCCGGCGCGGCCTATGTGCCGGTGCAGCCGGATTTCCCGGCCGAGCGCATTGCCTTCATGCTGGCCCATTCCGACGTCGGCCTGGTCCTGACGCAGGCTGCCTATACGGCGCTGGTGCCCGCCGAGCGGCCCGCGCTCGTGATCGACGAGGCGCCCGCGGCCGCCGAAGCCACGTTGCCGCCCTTCGCGCCGGCCGCAGCGGATGGCGAATCGGTCGCCTACGTGATGTACACCTCGGGCTCGACCGGCACGCCCAAGGGCATCGAGATCTGCCACCGCTCGATCCTGCGGCTGGTGATGGAGGCGAACTACGTCGAGCTGCCCCCCGGCGAGGCCATGCTGCACGCAGCGCCGCTGGGCTTCGATGCCTCGACCCTGGAGATCTGGGGCCCGCTCCTCAACGGCGGTGTCTGCGTGGTGCACGACGAGAAAGTGCCCAGCGGCGCCGGCCTCGCGCGCACCATCGCCCGCCACCGGGTGAAGACCGCCTGGCTGACGGCCGGACTCTTCAACGCCATCGTCGACGACGACCCGGCCCAACTCGCCGGATTGCGCCATCTGCTGACCGGCGGCGAGGCGCTGTCCGTGCCGCATGTGCGGCGCGCGCTGGCCGCCCTGCCGGGCACCACGCTGATCAACGGCTACGGCCCGACCGAGTGCACCACCTTCGCCGCCACCCACCGCATTCCGCGCGACCTGCCGGCGGATGCGCGCTCGGTGCCCATCGGCCGCCCCATCAATGAGACCGTGCTGCGCGTGCTGAGCCCCTCGATGGCGCTGCTGCCCGCCGGACTGGTCGGCGAGCTGTGCATCGGCGGCCGCGGCCTGGCGCGCGGCTACCTGCAAAGCCCCGAGCTCACGGCCGCGCGCTTCGTGGCCGACCCCTTCGTCCCCGGCGAGCGCCTCTACCGCACCGGTGACCAGGTGCGCTGGCTGCCGGACGGCACCATCGAGTACATCGGCCGCATCGACGGCCAGGTGAAGATCCGCGGCCACCGCATCGAGACCGGCGAGATCGAGGCGGCGCTGCTGGCCCACCCCGCGCTCAAGTCCTGCGCCGTCGTGCCGCAGAAGGACGCGGCCGGCCGCCTGCGCCTGGTGGCCTACCTGGTTTCCCGCGGCGCCGAGCTGCCCTGGAGCGCGCTGCGCCAGCACTTGGCCGAGCACCTGCCGGAGGCCATGATCCCCTCGGCGGCCGTCTGGCTGGCGCAGCTGCCCGTTACCACCAACGGCAAGCTGGACCGCCGCGCCCTGCCCGAGCCCGCGCGAGAGCGGCCCGAACTCGCGCAGCCCTATGCGGAAGCGCGCAACGAGGCGGAGCGCCGCGTCTGCGCCGCCTTCGCCCGCGCGCTGGGCATCGACCTGGTCGGGCGCGACGACAACTTCTTTGACCTGGGCGGCGATTCGCTGCTGGTGCTGCGCGTGCTCAAGGACCTGCAGCAGGGCAGCGCGCGGCGTCTCGGCACCAACCTGTTCTTCCGCCAGCCGACGCCGGCTGCGCTGGCCGCCGACATGCAGGCCGCCGAGGCGCCGGTCGCGATTTCCGCCGAACGCGCGCCCGCCCGGCCCGCTGCCCGCAGCGACAGCGAAGCCGTCGCCCTGGTGGCGATGGCCGGCCGCTTCCCGGGCGCCGCGGACGTGGAGCAGTTCTGGGACAACCTCATGGCCGGTCGCGAGTCGATCAGCTTCTTCGACGATGCCGCGCTGGATGCCGGCGTGAGCGCGGCATTGCGTGCCGACCCGCTCTATGTGCGTGCCCGCGGCGTGCTCGACGGCATCGAGAACTTCGATGCCGCCTTCTTCGGCATCAACCCGAAGGAAGCCGAGCTGATGGACCCGCAGCAGCGCGTCTTTCTCGAGATCTGCTGGGAATGCCTGGAGCGCGGCGGCTATGCGCCGGACCAGGCGCCCGGCCCGGTCGGCGTGTACGCCGGCATGTACAACGCCACCTACTTCCAGCGCCACGTCGCCACGCGGCCCGATCTGGTGGAGATGGTGGGCGAATTCCAGGTGATGCTGGCCAACGAGAAGGACTACATCACCACCCGCGTTGCGAACAAGCTCAACCTCACCGGCCCGGCCGTCAGCGTGCACACCGCCTGCTCGACCTCGCTGGTGGCGGTGGCGCAGGCCTTCCATGCGCTGCGCACCGGCCAATGCCGCATGGCGCTGGCCGGCGGCGCCTCGGTCACCTGCCCGCCGAGGAGCGGTTATCTCTACAACGAGGGCTCGATGCTCTCGCCCGACGGCCACACGCGCAGCTTCGATGCCAAGGCCAAGGGCACCGTCTTCAGCGATGGCGCGACGGTGGTGCTGCTCAAGCGCCTGTCGGATGCGATCGCCGACGGCGACACCATCTACGCCGTGCTGCGCGGCGCGGCCGTCAACAACGACGGGGGCGCCAAGGCCAGCTTCACCGCGCCCAGCGTGGACGGCCAGGCGGCAGTGATCGAGGCCGCGCTCGCGCAGTCCGGCGTGGCCGCGCGCAGCATCTCCTATGTCGAGACGCACGGCACCGCGACGCCGATGGGCGACCCGATCGAGGTCGAGGGCCTGGTGCGCGCCTATGCGGCGCACACGGCCGACAAGGGCTTCTGCACGATCGGTTCGGTCAAGAGCAACGTCGGCCACATGGTCACGGCGGCCGGTGCGGCGGGGCTGATCAAGACCGCGCTCGCGCTGCACTGCGAAGCGATCCCGGCCAGCCTGCACTACGAAGCGCCGAATCCGGCCATCGATTTCGCCGCCACGCCCTTCAGCGTCAACAGCGAACTGCGCCCGTGGCCGCGCGGCGCCGAGCCGCGCCGCGCGGGCGTCAGCGCCTTCGGCGTGGGCGGCACCAACGCGCACGTGATCGTCGAAGAGGCGCCGCCGCGCGAGCCCTCCGAGCCCGCCACCGGCCCGCAGCTGCTGATGCTGTCGGCGCGCTCGCCGGCCGCGCTCGCGACCGCCGCGGTCCAGCTGGCCGACCATCTCGACACCCACCGCGATCTCTCGCTGGCCGACGTCGCCCACACGCTGCGCGTCGGCCGCAAGGCCTTTGCCCAGCGCGCCTGCGTGGTGGCCGAATCCATCGATCAGGCCGTGGCCGCCCTGCGCAGCGCGGACTCCCCGGCGCGCGCCGGCGCCGCCGCTGCGGCATGGGTGCCGCAGCCGGTCTTCATGTTCCCCGGCCAAGGCGCGCAGTACGCCGGCATGGGTCTGGCGTTGCATGCGGCCGAGCCCGTGTTCCGCGCCGCCTTCGACGAATGCCTCGCCGCCTTCGAAGGCGTGCTGGACTTCGACCTGCGCGAGCGCATCGCCTCGACGGACGCGGCCGCGCTGTCCCCGACCTCGGTCACGCAGCCCGCCACCTTCGCGCTCGAATACGCGCTGGCCCGCCAGCTGATGTCGCTGGGCGTGACGCCCGCGGCCATGATCGGCCACAGCGTGGGCGAATTCGCCGCCGCGGTGCTGGCCGGCGTGATGCGCCTGGAAGACGCGGCCCGGCTGGTCGCGCGCCGCGGCGCCCTCATGCAGGCGCAGCCGGCGGGCATCATGCTCTCGGTGCGCCTGGCCGCCGCCGAGCTCCTGCCGCTGCTGCCCGAAGGCATCTCGCTGGCCGCAGACAACGGCCCGGCCGTCTCGGTCGCCGCCGGTCCGGCCGAGGCCATCGAGCAGCTGCGCGCCGCGCTGGAAGCCAAGGGCATCGTCGCCAAGGCGCTGCAGACCTCGCATGCCTTCCATTCCGCGATGATGGAACCCGCCGTCGCGCCCTTCGAGGCGCTGGTCGGCGAACTCACGCTCTCGGCGCCGCGCCTGCCGATCTACTCGACACTGACCGGCCGCCTGCTGAGCGCCGAGGAAGCGACCGACCCGCGCTACTGGGCCCGGCACCTGCGCGAAACGGTGCGCTTCTCGCCCGCCGTGCGCGAAGTGCTGGCCCAGCTCGCCCATCCGCTCTTCATCGAACTCGGACCGCGCAACACCCTGGCCACGCTGGTGCGCCAGCACGCGACCAAGGCCCTGCCCGCGCCCGCCGTCTCGCTGCTGGCCGACCAGCCGGCGAGCGAATGCGCCGCCTGGCGCCTGGCCGCCGGCCGGCTCTGGGCGCAGGGCGCCGAGATCGATCTCGCTCCGCTGGACCGGCGCGCGCGCAAGCACCGCGTGCGCCTGCCCACCACCCCCTTCGAGCGCAAGCGCTTCTGGGTCGACATCGCATCGTCGGCATCGGTCGCGCCTGCGCTCGCTTCTTCTTCCCTTCCCGTCGCACCGAGCCCCCTGATTCCGGAGTCTCCAATGTCTGCTGCAGCCGCCACTTCCGCGCCGCCCGCGCGCCGCGCCTCGCTCGTCACCCGCCTGCGCGAGCTGTTCGAGAACCTCTCCGGTGCCGACATGGCCGAGGTCGACGGGTCCGCGCCCTTCGTCGAGATCGGGCTGGACTCGCTCACGCTCACGCAGGCCGCGCTGCAGGTGAAGAAGACCTTCAAGGTCAACCTGAGCTTCCGCCAGCTGATGGAGAGCTATCGCAGCTTCGATGCGTTGGCCGAGTTCCTCGATGCCACGCTGCCGCCCGAGGCGGCGCCCGCGGCACCTGCCGCTGTGGCCATGCCCGCGGCCGTGGCGCCGCAGCAGGCGATGGCGGTGACGCCCGTGCCTGCACAGGCAATGCCGGCGGTGCAGGTCCTGCAGCCCCTGGCCATGGCCACGGCGGCCGGCGGCAGCCTAGTCCAGCAGGTCATCGCGCAACAGATGCAACTGATGCAACAGCAACTCGCATTGCTGTCGGCGGCGCCGATGGTGCCGGCCAGCCCTGTGCTGCCGGTCCCGTCGGTGGAGCAACCCACGCCCATGGCCACCGCCGCGGCCACGGCGTCCAACACCCCTGAGCCGGCGACGGCCGAGGAGCCGGTCCCGGCGCCGAAGTACGACGTCAAGAAGGCCTTCGGCGCGATCGCCCGCATCCACACCCAAAGCAAGGAACCGACCGAGCGCCAGAAGGCGCGGCTGGCCGCCTTCATGCGGCGCTACGTGGAGCGCACGCAAAAGAGCAAGGCCTTCACCGAGCGCAACCGCCCGCACATGGCCGACCCGCGCGTGGTCAATGGCTTCCGCCCTGCCACCAAGGAGATCACCTACCAGATCGTGGTCGAGCGCTCCAAGGGCTCGCGCATGTGGGACATCGACGGCAACGAGTACGTCGACACGCTCAACGGTTTCGGCATGAACCTGTTCGGATGGACGCCCGACTTCATCAACGAAGCGGTGAAGAAGCAGCTCGACCTCGGCTACGAGATCGGCCCGCAGCATCCGCTGGCGGCCGACGTGACCCGGCTCCTGTGCGAGCTCACCGGCTTCGACCGCGCGGCCCTGTGCAACACCGGCTCCGAGGCCGTGATGGCGGCGCTGCGTATCGCGCGCACGGTCACCGGCCGCAGCACCGTGGTGCTGTTCACCGGCTCCTACCATGGCACCTTCGACGAGGTGCTGGTGCGCGCCGGCCGCAATGGCAAGGGCATGTCGGCCGCGCCCGGCGTGCTGCAGGGCATGTTCGGCGATGTGCGGGTGCTCGACTACGGAACGCCCGAGGCGCTCGAATTCATCCGCACCAACGCCGACGACCTGGCCGCCGTGCTGGTCGAGCCGGTGCAGAGCCGCCGGCCCGACTTCCAGCCGCGCGAGTTCCTGCGCGAGGTGCGCGCCATCACCGAGAAGTCCGAGACCTGCCTGATCTTCGACGAGGTCATCACCGGCTTCCGCTGCGACCTGGGCGGCGCGCAGGCGCTGTTCGGCATCCGCGCCGACCTCGCCACCTACGGCAAGGTGCTGGGCGGCGGCTTCCCGGTCGGCGTGATCGCCGGCAAGCGCACCTACATGGATGCGCTGGACGGCGGCCCCTGGCAGTACGGGGACGACTCCGTGCCCACCGTGGGGGTGACCTACTTCGCAGGCACCTTCGTGCGGCATCCGCTGGCGCTGGCCGCCTCCAAGGCCGCGCTGGAGCACCTCAAGCAGGACAACAACAAGCTGCAGACGCAGCTCAACCTGCACACAGCGGCCATGGCCGACGAGCTCACGGCCTTCTGCCGCGAGGTCGGCGCGCCGCTGGAGATCCGCTACTTCTCGTCGCTGTGGCGCGTGAGCTGGCTGGAAGACCATCCGCTGCAGGACCTGCTGTTCGCGATGATGCGCAGCCGCGGCGTGCACATCCTGGACAACTTCCCCTGCTTCATGACCACCGCGCATACGCAGCAGGACATCGCGACCATCAAGTCGGCCTTCAAGGAGTCCATCGCCGAGATGCAGGAAGCCGAGCTGCTGCCGCGCCGCGCCGCGCCGAAGATGGCGCTCGATCCGGCACATCCTCCTACGCCGAATGCCCGCCTGGGACGCGACAAAGACGGGCAGCCGGCCTGGTTCGTTCCCGATCCGAAGGCCCAAGGCAAGTTCACCAAGTACCAAGCATGAGCAACGCTGCCGTCGCCATCCTGTCCGCCGAGGACGCTGCCGAGGACTTCGATCCCTTCGCCACGGGCCTGATCGAGCGCATCGTCCCCACCACTGAGGCGCAGCGCGAGGTCTGGCTCGGCGACCGTCTGAGTCCCGAGGCGTCGCTGGCCTACAACGAATCGATGCGGCTGCGCCTGAAAGGCCCGCTGGACACGCCCGCGCTGACCTTGGCGCTGGACCGCCTGGTGGCGCGCCACGAGTCGCTGCGCGCCACCATCTCGCCGGACGGCACGCAGCTGCTGATCGGCGAGCCGGCCCCGGTCGCGCTGGTGGAGCATGACCTGGGCACGCTCGATCCGGCCGCCCAGAAGCGCCGCCTGGAGGACGACGGCGTGGCCGTGGTGCTCGAGCGCTTCAACCTCGAGCAGGGGCCGCTGTTCCGCGCAGCGCTCTACCGGCTCTCGCCGAGCGACCATGTGCTGGTGCTGAGCGCCCATCACGCGATCTGCGACGGCTGGTCCTGGGGCGTGATCAGCCAGGACCTGGGCGCGCTCTATGCCGAGCAGATCGGCGCCGGCCCGTCGCTGGAGCCGGCCGCGCAGTACTCCGACTACGCCGCCTGGGAAATCCAGGAGGCCAACAGCCCCGAGATGGACGCCCACACCGGCTACTGGCTCTCGCGCTATGCCGGCGGCAGCCTGCCGGTGCTGGAGCTTCCGCTGGACCGTCCGCGCCCGCCGGTGCGCACCTTCAATGCCTACCGCATCGACCACGTGCTGGACCAGGGCCTGATCGACGGCCTGCGCAAGTTCGGCGCCACCGCCGGCACCAGCCTGTTCGCCACCATGTTCAGCGCCTTCGCCGCCATGCTGCACCGGCTCACCGCGCAGGACGACCTGGTGGTCGGCATCGCCGCCGCCGGCCAGATGCCGAGCGACATGCCTTCGCTGGTGGGCCACTGCGTCAACCTGCTGCCGATCCGGGTCGCGGTCGATGCGCAGGCGCCCTTCGACAAGCTGGCGCGCGCATGCGGCAGCACGCTGCTCGATGCCTTCGAGCACCAGACCCTGACCTACGGCGCGCTGCTCAAGAAGCTGCCGGTGCCGCGCGATCCCAGCCGCCTGCCGCTGGTGAACGTGCTGTTCAACGTCGACCGCGATGCGGCGCCCAACGACGGCAACTTCCCCGATCTCAAGGTCGAGCAGAGCACCATCGGCCGGCGCTACGAGAACTTCGAGCTGTTCCTGAACATCACGCCCGTGGTGGGCGGCATGCAGATGGAGGCCCAGTACAACGCCGACCTCTACGACGATGCGACCGTGCGCCGCTGGCTCGGCATGTACGAGCAGCTGCTGCGCGACGTGGTGCGGCAGCCCGCGCAGCAAGTGGGCCGGCTCACGCTGATGTCGGACGCGCAGGTGCACGAGCTCGCGGCCCTGCAGCCGGCGCCGACGCCGATCGAAGGCGCGCCGCTGATGCATGCCGGGTTCCTGGCGCAGGCGGCGGCGCAGCCCGAACGCCCCGCCTTGCGCGACGGCACCCAGCGCCTGAACTACCGCGAGCTCGACGAACGCTCCAACCGCCTGGCCCATGCGCTGCGTGCGCGCGGCATGGGCCGCGGCGAACGCGTCGGCCTGTGCCTGGACCGCGGCTTCGACATGTTCGTCGCCCTGCTCGCGGTGCTCAAGAGCGGCGCGGCCTACGCGCCGCTGGATCCGGCCTTCCCGCAAGCCCGGCTGGATTACTACGCCGAGGATGCAAAGCTCGGCCTGCTGCTGACTTCCTCCGCCATCGCCGCCGCGCCCCATGCCTGGCGCGAGGACGCCGCCGAGCGCGTGCTGCTGCTGGACCGCGACACCGCCTGGCTGGATCAGCCCGCCACCGCCCTGCCCGCCAGCGCGCAGGACGCGCAGGCCGAAGACACGGCCTACGTGATCTACACCTCCGGGTCCACCGGCAAGCCCAAGGGCGTGTGCGTGCCGCACCGCGCGGTCGCCAACCTGCTGCTGACCATGCAGCGCGAGCCCGGCATCGGCCCCGGGGACCGGCTGGCTGCGGTCACGACCCTGTCCTTCGACATGGCGGTGCCCGAGGTCATGCTGCCGCTGGCCGCCGGCGCCGAGATCGTGATCGTGCAGCGCGAGGTCGCGATGGATGGCAACCGGCTGCGCGCGCTGCTCGAATCCGAAGCCGTCACCATCCTGCAGGCCACGCCCGGCATGTGGCGGCTGCTGCTCGATGCGCAATGGTCGGGCCCGCGCGGCTTCCGCGCATGGATCGGCGCCGAGCCGGTGCCGGCCGACCTCGCGCTCGAGCTGATGGACCGGACCAGCGAGCTCTGGAACCTCTACGGCCCGACCGAGACCACCGTCTGGTCCACCGTCTGGCGCATGGAGCGCCCGATCGTCGCGGCGCGCGGCGTCTCCATCGGCAAGCCGATGGCCAATACCGGCGTCTGGATCCTCGACGCCAACCTGCAGCCCTGCCCGATCGGCGTGCCGGGCGAGATCTGCATCAGTGGCCTGGGCGTGACCCTGGGCTACCTCGATCGGCCCGAGCTGACGGCCGAGCGCTTCGTCACCACGCCCATCGACGGCGAGCGAACACTCGTCTACCGCACCGGCGACCGCGGCCGCTGGCGCAACGACGGCCTGCTGGAGCACATGGGCCGCTTCGACTTCCAGGTGAAGGTGCGGGGCTACCGCATCGAGCTCGGCGAGATCGAGGCCGGTTGCAACGAGGTCGACGGCGTCGCACGCAGCGTGGTGATCACGCGCGAGGACCAGCCGGGCGACGTGCGCCTCGTGGCCTACCTGGCCGCTTCGCCAGGCGCCACGGTGGACCTGGCCGCACTCGACAGCCACCTCCGCGCCCGCCTGCCGCAGTACATGCTTCCGCAGCACGTGGTCCTGCTGGATGCCATCCCGCTGCTGCCCAACGGCAAGGTCGACCGCAAGGCCCTGCCCAAGCCCAGCGCCACGCACCAGGACGCGGCCGAGCGCCTGGCGCCGCGCAACGAGCGCGAACGCATCGTGCTGCAGACCATGGAGCGCGTGCTCAACCTGCCGGGCCTGGGCATCCGCGACGACTTCTTCTCGCTGGGCGGCCATTCGCTGCTGGCGGCGCGGCTGACGACGCTGCTGAGCCGAGAGTTCGAGCGCACGGTGCCGCTGCGCCTGCTCTTCGAGGCGCCGACCGCCGAGCGGCTGGCCGCCGCCATCGAAGGCCTGGACGGCAGCAACGCGCCGCGCAGCGCGCCGATTGCGCATGTGGCCGATCGCCGCAGCGCCCCGCTCACGCCGATGCAGGAGCGCATCCGCTTCGTCGAGGAGCTGCATCCGGGCCGGCCGACTTACAACGCGCCCTCGGCGCATCGACTCGGCGGCCCGCTGGACGTGCAGAAGTTCAAGGCGGCGCTGGCCATGATCATCGAGCGCCAGCCCTCGCTGCGCACCGCCGTCGGTCCCGACCCTGCCACGGGCGAGCCCGCCGCGCTGATCGCGGAAAAGCTGGCCTACGAGCTGCCCGTCTTCGACCTGGGCGCGCTGCCCGAGGACCAGCGCGAGGCCGAGCTGGTCGAGCGCATGCACGCGCTGGCCGCCCGGCCCATCGACATCCATCGGGCGCCCCTGTTCCACGCGGCGCTGTTCCGCATCGCCGAGGACGACCACGCCTTCGTCTTCGTGCCGCACCACCTGATCTGGGACGGCTGGTCCTTCGACGTGCTGCAGAGCGAGCTCTCGACGATCTACGGCGCGTTGGTACGCGGCGAGCCGCACGGCCTGCCCGAGCTGGCCGTGACCCACGGCGACTACGCCGACTGGTATGCGAAGTGGCTGACCGAGCCCGAGTTCGAGTCGCAACTGCGCTATTGGAAGGACCGCTTCGCCAACTCGCCCACGCCCAAGGCGCCGCGCACCGACATGCCGCGCAAGGCCGGCATGAGCGGCCAGGGCGGCGCGCACTGGATCAACGTCGACAAGGCGCTCACCGAGCGGCTGCGCGAGATCGGCCAGCGCAACGACGTCACGCTCAACATGCTGACGCTGGGCATCTATATCGTGATGATGAGCAGCATCATCGACAGCCGCGCGATCGTCATCGCAACGCCGGTGCGCGGCCGCGAGGCGCCCGAGCTGGAGCCGGTGATGGGCTTCTTCAACAACGTCCTGCCGCTGTCCTTCCAGGTCGATCCGGGCCTGCGCTTCGGCGAGTTCATGCGCTACGTGAAGCAGGAGCTGATCGCCGTGATGAGCCATCAGCAGATCCCCTTCGAGCGCCTGGTGAGCGAGCCCGAGTTCGCGGAGCGGGCGCAGGGCGTGGGGCTGTACCAGGCGCTGTTCTCCTTCCAGGATGCACGCGAGCGGCCGCGCGACATCGGCGGCCTCGCGCACCGGCAGATGCACCTGCCGCAGCGCGGCGCGACCGACGACCTCGGCATCTGGCTGATGGACAAGCCGCAGGGCCTCGAAGGCGCCGTGGTCTACAACGCCGACATCTATCAGCGCGAGACCGGTGCCGCCTTCAAGGAGCGCTACCTGGAACTGCTGCGCAAGGTGGCCCAGCAGCCCGATGCGACCCTGGCGGCGCTCTCCGCGCCGGAAGGCTCGGAGAGCGCGATCTACCTGCAGCGCCTTGCGGCCGGCGCAGCCCCGGCGCCCAGCGCAGCCGAGGCCGTGGCCGCGCGCCCGGCGCAGGCACAGCCGGTGCTGCTGCTGCCTGAGCAGGCCAAGCTGGCGCAGATCTGGGCCAGCGCACTCGCCATCGACGTCAACGACATCCGCGCCAACGACAATTTCTTCGACCTGGGCGGCGACTCGCTGCTGGCGATGCGCGTGGTGCAGCAGGCCGAGCAGGTGATGGGCTTCCGCGTGGAGCCCCGGCGCTATGTGTTCGAGAGCCTGGGACAGCTGGCCTCGGCCGCCGCCGGCGCCCCGGTGGAAGCGGCGGCCGGGTCGGCCAACAGCGGCACGAAGCGTGGAGGCCTGCTCGGTCGCGTGCTGGGCTGGGGCCGCAAGAGCTGAGGAGAGGCGCCATGACGACCGTGCAGCTCCCCGCCTCGACGCACTGCTGCCGCCTGTGGCAGGTGGACCTGGACGCCACGCCGGCACCGCAGGCCGTGGCGTGTCTCTCGGAAGCGGAATGGGAGCGCGCACGGCGCTTCGTCTTCAAGCGCGATCGCAACCGCTTCATCGCCGCGCATGCTGCCTTGCGCGAGACGCTCTCCACCCAATGCGGCATCCCGGCCTCGATGCTGGAGTTCGCGCTGGGCCCCTTCGGCAAGCCCAGGCTCGTCGAGCACGATGGCCTGCACTTCAACCTCAGCCACAGCCAGTCGCTCGCCTTGATCGCCGTCTGCGATGACGGCGAGGTGGGCGCGGACGTCGAGCTGCTGCGCCCGATGCCGGACGCCGAGGCCCTGGCCGAGACCTACTTCACCCCGGCCGAGCGGCGCGCGCTGGCCGCACTCGCTCCCGAGGCACGCGACCGCGCCTTCCTCTGCTGTTGGACGCGCAAGGAGGCCTGCCTCAAGGCCACCGGCATCGGCCTGTCGGTGGACACGCGCGGCTTCGAGGTGGGCGTCTCGCCCGACGCGCGTGAAGTAGCGATCGATACAGCGGACGGCCGCGCTCGCCTGGCGCTGTCTTCCTTCCACGATGTCCAGGGAGCGCTGTGCGCCGTGGCCCGCGTGCTGGCGCGCGAGCCGGCCGCGGCAGCGTGCCGGCCCCTGGCCCCCCAAGAGATCTGCGCATGACCCCGATGCTCTTCGGCCCGGCCTCCAGGCAGCTGTTCGGGCTGTTCCACGCACCCGAGCGCCAAGGCAAGCTCGCGGTTCTGATCTGCATGCCCTTCGGCCAGGAGGCCGTGCGCGGCCACCGGCTGTTTCGCGTGCTGTCCGACCGGCTCGCGCGGGCCGGCGTGGCGGTGCTTCGCTTCGACTACCACGGCAGCGGCGACTCGCCCGGCGAAGACACCGACGGCGACCTCGAAGGCTGGCGGCGCGACGTCTGCACCGCGCACGAAGAGCTGCGGCGGCGCACCGGCGCCCGGCGCATCATCTGGCTCGGTGCGCGCCTGGGTGCGGCGCTGGCCGTGATGGCGGCCAAGAGCGGCCGCTGCGATCCGGCGCGGCTGATCCTGTGGGACCCGATCGTGGACGGCGCGCGCTACCTCGAGACGCTGCGCGCCGGCCATGTCGATGCGCTGGAGCGTTCTTTCTGCGTGCCCGACCCGGCCTGGCGCCGCCAGCTGGCCCGGGACCCTGACGCATTCACCGGGGAGATCTTCGGATTCGGCGTGTCGCCGCTGATGCGGGATCAATTGCGCGCGCTGGCGCCGGCCAGCCTGCAGCTCACGGCGCTGCACGAGACGGTGGTCCTGGCCGATGCTGAGGACCAGGCTGCTCATCAGTGGGCGGCTCAGGAGGCCGCGCGCAACATGCCGGTGCGGGCTTCGGCGTTCGAGCATCCCCTGATATGGACGTCCGACCCCCACCCTAATAATGCGATGGTTCCCACGGAGGCGCTGCAGCGATTGCTGGCGGTCATACATGAGTGACTACAAAGAGACACCCGTCCAGTTCGGGCCCGACGGTTCGCTGATCGGCATCATCACCACGCCAGCCGAGGGGCCGCTGGCGCCGGTGGCGTGCCTGATGCTCAACATGGGCGCCAACCACCGCATCGGACCCCGGCGCATCAACGTCAAGCTGGCGCGCGAGATGGCGGGCCGCGGCATCAGCTGCATCCGCATGGACCTCGCCGGCCTGGGCGACAGCGGGCCGGCGAGCGGCGCCGAACACTTCCTCACGCAGGCCGTGCTGGACCTGCAGGCGGCCATGAACCTGATCCAGACCATGCTGGGCGTGCGCCGCTTCATCGTGATCGGCCTGTGCTCCGGCGCCACCAATGGCTTGTCGCTGGCCGTGGCCGACCCCCGCGTGGTGGGCCTCCTGATGTTCGACGGCTATGCCTTCCCCGGCCGGCGCGTGCAGCTGGAGCGCCAGATCCGCCGCGCGCTCGCCGCGCCGACCAACCCGGCGGTGATCGGCAAGACGGCGCGCTGGCTGCAGCGCAAGTTCTCCGCCAAGGCCGCCGCCGCCGCCGCGCCGCACATCTTCGAGTCCGACCCGCCGGAAGTCACGGCCGCGGTGTTCCGCCGCTCGATGACGCAGGTCGCGGAGCGCAATGTCGCGGTCCTGCTGTTCTACACCGGCACCATGCACGTGGTCGACCGCGGCCGCGACCAGCTCGGCCCCTTCGCCAGCGAGCCCTTCACGCAGCGTTTCGAGTACCGTTTCATCGGCGACATCGACCACAGCCTCACCTCGATGGAATCGCAGCGAACCTTCATGGAGGTGGTGTGCGACTGGGCGCTGCGGGTGGTGCAGGGCACGGCGGTGGCTTCTTCGCCGCATGCTGCGCCGGCAGCACGCACCAGCGGGCAGTTCGCCAGTAGCAGACAGGCGGTGGCGTTGCAGCGGGATCCGGTGATCTGAGCTGTCGTGGACGACGGACCCGTTCACACCGCGCCCGTGGTCTTTCCCAGGCTTTCATAGGCGGCGCGGATCTGCCGCGCCAGCAGCCCCGCGGGCCCGGCGGGCGAGCGGCTGCCGCGATGCACCAGCCCGATGTCGCGGTGGAAGGTGTGGCGGCCCAGGTCGATGGCGCGCACCGCGGCGGGCCAGCGCCGGTGGGTCGCGGTCTGCGGCACCAGTGCGACGCCCAGACCCTTGGCGACCAGGCTCACGATCGCGTCCAGTTCGTCGAGCTCGCAGACATCCCGCACGACCAGGTGCGTGGCGCGCAGGAAGCGGTCCACCTGCCGCCCGCCGAACGAGGCGCGGTCGTAGCGCACGAAGGGATGGCTGGACAGCAGTTCGACCCAGTCGCTGCCCGGCAATTGCCGCGGCACCAGCAGGCGGAAGGGCTCGTGCGCCAGCGTGGTCCAGCGCAGGTCGCTCTGCAGCGCGAAGGGCGGGCGGATGATGACGGCCATCTCGAGCTCGCCGGCGTCCACGCGGTTGAGCAGCTCCATGGAGACGCCGGGCATCACGCGCGTGCGGCAGCCCGGCGATTGCCGATGGAAGCTGGCCAGCGCCTCGGCCAGGAGCACCCGCTGGGCGGATGCGATCGCGCCGATATCGAGCGGCATCGCGGCGCCCGAGGCCGCGTGCCGCGAGCCCAGTTCGCCATAGAGCCGGATCAGCTCCGTGGCACGGGCCAGTGTCTCCTGCCCGGCCGCGTTCAAACGAGCCGCACGGGCGCTGCGGTCGAACAGGGAAAAGCCGAGCTCGGTCTCCAGCCGCTGCATCTGCGCGCTGACCGCCGCCTGCGTCAGCCCGATCTTCTGGCCGGCCGCGGCGAAGGTGCCTTCGCGGGCGACGGCGACGAGCGTTCTGAGCTCGCGGATCATTCACAAATTCTGTTGATGCTCATGGCAAAAATATATTGATTTTTCTTTCTCTCATCCAGGCCTAGGATCGCGCCTCCTCATTCCGGACCGGCCTTGCGATGATCTTCCCCACCACCAACCCCGCCCTGCTGTCCCCCTTCCACCTGGCCTTCCCGGTGCACGACCTGACGCAGGCCCGCCGGTTCTACGGCGAGCTGCTGGGCTGCCCCGAGGGCCGCAGCGCCGACGACTGGGTGGACTTCAACTTCTACGGGCACCAGATCGTGGCGCATCTCGCGCCCGGCGAAACCGGCGCGACGCAGCGCAACGCGGTCGACGGCCACGGCGTGCCGGTGCGGCACTTCGGCATCGTGCTGCCGATGGCCGACTGGGAGGCCATGGCGGCGCGCCTGAAGGCGCACGGGGTGGCATTCGTGATCGAGCCCTACATCCGCTTCAAGGGCGAGCCCGGCGAGCAGGCGACGATGTTCTTCCTCGATCCCTCCGGCAACGCCCTGGAGCTCAAGGCCTTCGCCGATATCGGCCGGCTGTTCGCGAAGTAGGCGCGGGGGTCAGCCGGCCGTGCCCGGCACCGCGTGCGTGATCTTCTCGTCCGGCAGTTCCTGCATCGGCCCGGTGCCGCTGTAGCGGTCCAGCGCGAGGTAGATGGCCGGCGTGATGTAGAGCGTGATCACCTGCGAGAAGAGCAGGCCGCCCACCACCGCGACGCCCAGCGGCTGGCGCAGCTCGGCGCCGGCACCCAGGCCCAGCGCGAGCGGCAGCGCGCCCATCAATGCGGCCAGCGTGGTCATCAGGATCGGGCGGAAGCGCAGGCGGCAGGCCTCGCGGATCGCGTCCACGGGCTGCAGGCCCTGCGTGCGCTGGGCGTCCAGCGCGAAGTCGATCATCATGATCGCGTTCTTCTTGACGATGCCGATCAGCAGCAGGATGCCGATGGTCGCGATGAGCGTCAGGTCGAAGCCGAAGAGCTTGAGCGACAGCAGAGCGCCCACCGCCGCCGAGGGCAGGCCGGCGAGGATGGTGAGCGGGTGGATGTAGCTTTCGTAGAGCACGCCGAGCAGCACGTAGATCACCAGCACCGCCAGGATCAGCAGCACCGCCTGGCTGCCCTGCGAGCTCTGGAACACCGCCGCGTCGCCGCCATAGCTGGTGATGATCGAGGGCGGGATCTTGAGCTCGGCCTTGAAACGGTCGATCTTCGCGGTCGCGTTGCCCAGTGGCACATCGGGCGCCAGGTTGAAGGAGACCGTCACCGCCTGCAGCTGCCCCTGGTGGTTGACCGAGGTCGGGCCCACCGTGCGCTTGACGGTCGAGAAGGCCGACAGCGGCACCAGCTGGCCGGCCTTGTTGCGCACGGACAGGCGCGACATGTCCTCCTCGAACTGGCGGTCGTTGTCGGCCGCCGAGAGGATCACCTGGTAGGTGTTGCTGGGCGCGTAGATGCTGCCGATCTGGCGGTCGCCGTAGGCGTTGTAGAGCGCGGTGCGCAAGTCGCCGACCGCGACGCCGAGCACGCCGGCCTTGTCGCGGTCGATCTCCAGCGTGGCCTGCAAGCCGCGGTTCTGCGAGTCGCTGGTGACGTCGCGGAAGTCCGCGTCGGCGCGCATGCGCTCCATGAGCTTCTCGGCCCACTCCGTGGTGGCGCCGGCGTTCACGCTCTGCAACGTGTACTGGAAGCGCGCCTTGCTCTGGCGGCCGCCCAGGCGAAGGTTCTGCACGGGCTGCATGTAGACGGCGATGCCGGGGATTTCGCGGAAGCGCTTGCGCAGCTGCTCCAGCACCTGCGGCATCGGCGGGCGCTCGGCGCGCGGCTTGAGCACTGCGAACAGGCGGCCGGCGTTCTGCGTGGCGGTGGGGCCGCCGACGCCGATGAAGGAGTTCACGTAGGCCACGCTCGGGTCGGCCTGCAGCGCATCGGAGACGCGGTTCTGCAGGGCGTTCATCGCGGGGAAGGAAATGTCCTCGGCGGCCTCGGTCGTGATCTGGATCTGCCCGATGTCCTCCTCGGGGAAAAAGCCCTTCGGGATGGTGATGAACATCCAGGCCGTGAGCGCGAAGGTCGCGGCCGCGACCAGCAGCATCGTGTGGCGATGGTGCAGCGTCCAGTCGAGCGTGCGCATGTAGCCGCCGTGCACCCAGCGGTAGCCGCGCTCGAAGCCGCGGCCGATCGCGGTGCCGGGCTCGGGGTGGCCGTCCTCGTGGTCGTCGGCGCCGTCGGCGCGCGGCGTGTGCCGCACCAGGCGGCTGGCGAGCATCGGCACCAGGGTGAGCGACACGACCGCCGACACCAGCACCGCCAGGCCCACCACCACCGCGAACTCGTGGAACAGCAGGCCGATCACGCCGGGCATGAAGAAGATCGGGATGAACACCGCCACCAGCGAGATCGAGATCGAGATGATGGTGAAGCCCACCTCGCGCGCCCCACGCAGCGCGGCGGCCATCGGCTCCATGCCCTTTTCGACGTAGCGCATGATGTTTTCGAGCACCACGATGGCGTCGTCGACCACCAGGCCCACGGCCAACGTGATGCCCAGCAGCGAGACGTTGTCGAGGCTGTAGCCGAAGGCGTAGAGCAGCGCCACGGCGCCGATCAGCGAGATCGGGATGGTGGCCGCTGGGATCAGCGTGGCCACCACGCGGTGCAGGAACAGGAAGATCACCAGCACCACCAGCAGCACCGTGCCCAGCAGCGTGAGCTGCACGTCGTGGACCGCCTCGCGGATCGAGATTGAGCGGTCGTTCACCATGTTGATCTCGACCGACTGGGGCAGCTCGTCGCGGAAGCGCGGCATCAGCGCGCGCACCGCGTCCACCACCTGCACCGTGTTGGCGTTGGGCTGGCGCAGCACGGCCAGCGAGATCGAGCTCTGGCCGTTGAAGCTGCTGGCGGTCTTGACCGACTCGAAGCTGTCCTCGATGGTGGCCACTTCGTCGAGGCGCACCGGGGCGCCGTTGCGCTGGCCGACGATCACCTTGGCGAAGTCGGCCGCCTTGAGCATCTGCTCGTTGGCCTGGATGGTGAGCGTCTGGCGCGGGCCGTCGAGCACGCCCACCGGCGTGTTGGCATTGGCCAGGCGCACCGCATTGGCCAGCTCGTCGAGGGTGATGTTGCGGGCGTTGAGGAGATCGGCGTCGGCCTTCACGCGCACCGCGAAGGCCTTGCGGCCGTAGACCGCCACCTGGGCCACGCCATCGATGGTGGAGAGCGTCGGGGAGATCAGGTTCTCGGCGTAGTCGTTGAGCTCCGCCGGCGTCATCGAGGGCGAGACCAGCGAGATGAACAGCACCGGCGCATCGGCCGGGTTGACCTTGCGGTACGAAGGCATCTGCGTCAGCTCGACCGGCAGCTGGCGCTGCGCGCGCAGCAGCGCCGCCTGCACGTCGACCGCGGCGGCGTCGATGTCGCGGCTGCTGACGAATTCGAGCGTGATCGAGCTCACGCCCTGGGTGTTGACCGAGCTGATGGTCTGCAGCCCGGGAATGGTGGAGAACTGCTTCTCCAGCGGCAGCGCGACCGAGGAGGCCATGGTGTCCGGGCTGGCGCCCGGCAGCTGCGCATTGACGTTGATGACCGGCGTGTTGTAGCTCGGCAAGGCCGCGACCGGAATCTGGAAGTACGCGAAGATGCCGGCCACCACCGCGGCGGCAGAGAGCAGCACCGTCATCGCGGGACGACGGATGCAGAGCTCGGAAATGTTCATGTGCGCTCCCGCTCCGCGATCACGCTGGCGGTGCCGGGCGTGGCGGAGGCGGCGCTGCCCGGCGTTGTTTCGGGCGCATTGCCGTTGGAGCGCTGAGGCTGGGCGGCACTGTCGAGCCGCACCTTGCCGCCCGGGCGCACGTTCTGCTTACCTTCGATGACGACCTGCTCGCCGGGCTCGACGCCGCGCACCGCGACCTGCGTCCCGAAGGTGTGCAGCGCCTGGACCTTGCGACGCGCCGCGGTTTGGTCGGCGCCGACCACGTAGACCGAGCTGCCCTCGGCCAGCATCATGATGGCGGCCGCGGGAATCACGGTGGCGCCCTCGAGCGTGCGCACGGTCACGCGGGTCTCGACGAACTGGCCGGGCCACAGAGCCTGGTCCGCGTTGTCGAACACGGCCTTGGCGCGCACGGTGCCGATCAGCGGATCGACGGTGTTGTCGACGAAATTCAGCGTGCCCTTCAACGGCGCCTTGCGCCCGGCTACCAGCGCCTCGACCGGCGTGTGCGAGCGCGCCGCGGCCAGCAGGTCCTGCAGCTTGCCTTCGGGCACGGGGAAGCTCACCGCGATCGGATCGAGCTGGGTGATGGTCACCAGCGTCAGGCTGGGCTGGACCAGGGTGCCGGGGTAGATGTTGACGGCGCCGATGCGGCCGGCGATCGGCGCGCGCAGGGTCGCGTAGCCCAAGGCGACCTGCGCCGACTGCACCGCGGCCTTGTCGGCCGCCACCGCCGCGCGCTGAGCTTCGAGCTGCGACAGCGTGGCATCGGCGGCCGCCTTGGCGATGAAGTTCTGCGCCACCAGCTCCTGGCTGCGCCGGTACTGGCGCTCCAGGTCTGCCATCGTGGCTTCGTCCTTCTGCTGCTGGGCGCGGGCCTTGGCGAGATTGGCCTGGTCGGGGCGGTCGTCGAGCGTGAAGAGCAGCTGTCCTTCCTTGACGAACTGCCCCTCCTTCACATGAACCTCGCGCACCGTGTTCGTCACCTGCGGGCGCAGTTCGACGCTGTTGAGCGAGACGACGTTGCCGTTGACCTGGACCGTGATCGGGACGTCCTGCTTCTGCGCCGCTGCCAGGGTGACCAGGGCCCGTGCGCCGGCACCCGGCTTCGCACCCGCGCCCGGCGCGGCGGTGCTGCCCGCCGCCGGTGTGCCCGATTGCGCCATGCCTTGGGGCCTGTTCCCGGCCCAGCGCCACGCGGCGGCTGCGGTCAGGATCAGCACACCCGCGAGGGCAAGGACGAGTTTCTTGTTCATGAGCGCTTTTGGATTGGGTAGAAGCCAGCCACGGTTCTTCGAGGCGCACTTTTGCCTGACAACAGCTATTGGAGCAGGGGTCGTGGACTGCCGTCCATCGGTGCCGTAAAGATAAGTAAAGCAGATATGAAGCACCGCACGGTAGGCGCCGCCTTCTCCGGCTCGTGCAGGAGGCGGCCGCTAGAATCGCCGCTGCCTCACAGCCTCTGGATGAACACCATGAACCGCTGCAACACCCCCTGGTCCGCTCTCGTTTTGGTAGCACTTTGCGCCGTTCTGGCGCCGGCTGCCGCCCAGGAGCCGGTCCAGACCCAGAACGAGGCCGCGCTCGGCGGCCGCAACTTCCCCATCGGCACGCTGCGCGGCCGCTTCATGGTCGTGAATGCGCCCGAAATTCAGCTCGATGGGCAGGCCGAACGGCTCTCGCCGGGCGCCCGCATCCGCAGCGCGCAGCAGATGCTGGTGATGCCGGCGGCCCTCACCGGCCAGAACCTGCTGGTGAACTACAAGCGCGACGCCGCCGGGATGGTGAGCGAGGTCTGGGTCCTGACGCCCGAGGAAGCCCAGGCCAAGCGCGAGACCGCCGAGAGGCCGCTCCTGAATTTCTGGCCCTTCGTGGCGGACACCGGGCCGCGGGACGACGGCAAGACACCGTTCGACCAGTTGCCGAGGTACGGCCAGTAGCGGTCGAATTCGGATACCGGGCGCGCCGGTCGCGAAAGGCATCCGTCGACTTTTCTTGTTTTCTTGCGTCCTTCGCGGATCCTTTGCGTCCGGGCGTCCGCTTTTCGACGGCACCTCCACGGAGCCTCCCCATGACCCCCAAAGTTTTCATCAAGACCTTCGGCTGCCAGATGAACGAGTACGACTCGGACAAGATGGCCGACGTGCTGCGCGCCGCCGAGGGCTACGAGCCGACCACCGACGTGGAAGAGGCCGACCTGATCCTCTTCAACACTTGTTCGGTGCGCGAGAAGGCGCAGGAGAAGGTGTTCTCCGACCTCGGCCGCGTCAAGCACCTCAAGGCGCGCGGTGTGAAGATCGGCGTCGGGGGCTGCGTGGCCAGCCAGGAAGGCGCGGCGATCATCGCGCGCGCGCCGTACGTCGACGTGGTCTTCGGCCCCCAGACCCTGCACCGTCTTCCCGAGCTGCTGCACGAGCGCGAGCGCGCGGGCCGGCCACAGGTCGACATCAGCTTCCCGGAGATCGAGAAGTTCGACAAGCTCCCACCGGCACGGGTGGAGGGCGCGACCGCCTTCGTTTCGATCATGGAAGGCTGCTCCAAGTACTGCAGCTACTGCGTGGTGCCGTACACCCGCGGCGAGGAGGTGAACCGGCCGCTGGACGACGTGCTCGTCGAGATCGCCGGGCTGGCCGACCAGGGCGTGCGCGAGGTCACGCTGCTGGGTCAGAACGTCAATGCCTACCGCGGCCGCATGGGCGACACGGCCGAGATCGCCGATTTCGCGCTGCTCATCGAGTACGTCGCCGAGATCCCCGGCATCGAGCGCATCCGCTACACCACCAGCCATCCCAACGAGTTCACGCCGCGGCTGATCGAGGCCTACGCCCGCGTGCCCAAGCTGGTGAGCCACCTGCACCTGCCGGTGCAGCACGGCAGCGACCGCATCCTGATGGCGATGAAGCGCGGCTACACGGCGATGGAATACAAGAGCACGGTGCGCAAGCTGCGCGCCATACGGCCGGAGCTCTCGCTGAGCAGCGACTTCATCGTCGGCTTCCCGGGGGAAACCCAGGCCGACTTCGAAAAGATGATGAAGCTCATCGACGAGCTGGAATTCGACAACAGCTTCAGCTTCATCTTCAGCCCGCGTCCGGGCACGCCAGCCGCGCAGTTGCACGATGACACCCCGCACGCGGTCAAGCTGGCGCGGCTGCAGCAGCTGCAGGCGGCGATCGACGGCAACGTGAAGCGCTTCGGCCAGGCGCTCGTGGGCACCGCCCGGCGTGTGCTGGTCGAAGGCCGCTCGCGCAAGGATGCGAGCGAGCTGATGGGCCGCACCGAGTGCAATCGCGTGGTCAACTTCGAAGGCGACCCGCGGCTGGTCGGGCAGATGATCGAGGTGAACATCACCCGCTCGATGGCCTACACGCTGCGCGGCGAGGTCCCCACGGCGGAATCGACCGCGTCATCGGCAGTTCTTGCCGCGCCGGCCGCCTGATGGCGAGCCTGAAATCGGCGCGCGGCTCGTTTCAGCAACTGCTGCTGTTCGCGTTCCTGCTGATCACCGCGCTGCTGGTGGGCGTGGCGCTGCGCTCGGTGTTCCAGTACGACGTGCTGATGACCCAGAGCCGCAATGCCGCAGGCCGCGCGCTGACGCTCTCGGGCGCGGCGCAGTCTTTGGCCGAGCGCAGCGCCGCCATGGAACGCGCCGGGCGCCAGTCGCTGGTGCTCAACGACGCAGTGCTGCGCCGACGCTTCGACGATGCGGCGCGCGACGCCCATCACGCGCTCGACCGCCTGGGCGCGAATGGCTTGCCCTCCACCGGTCTCGACCTGTGGCGGGCCCAGCTCGCCGTGATCGAGGGACTCATGAGCGGCGCGCCCGAAACCGCGCTCGCACGCGAGAGCTCGATGGCGATGCAGTTCCGCGACCTCGACGCACTCAACACCAACATCGCGCAGCAGGCGCAGATCCTGATCGAGGCGCAGAACAATGCGCTGGCGCAGCGCATCGAGAACGCGCGCCGGCGGCTGATGCGCGAAGTGCTGGCCGCGAGCACGCTGGCCGTTGCGCTGGCGCTGGCGTTCGGCGTCTGGCTGGCACGGCCTTTCAAGCGGCTGCAACGCGCCATCGTAGGACTGGGCGAGAACCGGCTTGACGAACCGATCGACATCGGCGGTCCAACCGACGTGCGCCGCATTTCGCAGCAACTTGAATGGCTGCGGCTGCGGCTGACCGAGCTGGACGCCGACAAGGCGCGCTTCCTTCGCCATGTCTCGCACGAGCTCAAGACCCCGCTGGCCGCGCTGCGAGAAGGCGTCTCGCTGCTGGAGGATGGCGTGACCGGTGCCCTCAATCCGGCGCAGCGCGAGGTGGCGCAGATCCTGCAGCAGAACACGGTCGCGCTGCAAGGCCAGATCGAGGCGCTGCTGCGCTTCAACGCGGCGGCCTTCGAGGCGCGAGAGCTGCGCCGCCAGCGCACGCCGCTGCTGCCGCTGATCGAGGAGCAGATCGAGAGCCAACGCCTGCAATGGCAGGCCAACGGCCTGACGGTACGGGCCGAGGGCGAGCCGCTCACCCTGGTGGTGGACCCGGTGAAGCTGGGCACCGCGCTGGCCAACCTGCTGTCCAACGCGATCCGCTATTCGGCACGCGGCGGGGCCATCGCGATCACCGTGTCGAGCACGCCCGACCTCGCCTGCATCGAGATCCAGGACGCCGGGCCCGGCATCGCCGAGAGCGACCGCGACCGCATCTTCGAGCCTTTCTACCGTGGTGAGCGCCAACCCCAGCATACGGTCAAGGGCACCGGCATCGGGCTGTCCATCGTGCAGGAGTACATTGCAGCCCATGGCGGTCGCATCACGCTGCTGCCCGAGGGGCCGGGCGCGCGCTTTCGCATCGAGCTGCCGCGCTCCGCCTGACCATCGCCCGCTCCAAGCGTTTTCTCCCGACCCATGTTCTTCCCCTCGATCGCTCGCAGATCCGCATTCGCCATGACGGCCATCGTCATGCCGCTGCTGTTGGCTGCATGCGCCGCTCCGCCCAAGCCGCCGGCCGAAGCCGTGGCCGTGCAGACGCCCCCTCCACCTCCTCCCCCGCCGCCGGTGCAGCCTGTCGAGGCCGAGCCGATGGCGCCGGCGACGCAGCCGGCGTTGGTCTTCACGCAGCTCACCCAAGGCCCCGTGGCGGCCCTGCTCGGGTACGCCGACAAGGTCCGCCCGCTGGGCGGCAACGAACTCGCCAATGAAATTTCACGCCTGGGCGAGCCCGGCGAGCAGCCCCTGGTCCAGATGCAGCTGGCGCTGGTGCTGTCGCAGACCCGCTCGTCGGCCGACCTCGCGCGCGCGCTCGGCCTGTTGCAGCGCGTGATCGCCAACTCCTCGAACGACGCTCAGCCCCTGCATCCGCTGGCCCGGCTGCTGGCCGCGCGCTACCAGGAGCAGCGCCGCGTCGAGGACGAGCGCGACCGGCAGGCGCAGCAGCTGCGCGACAGCCAGCGCCGCATCGAACAGTTGAGCGACCGCATCGAGGCGCTGCGGGCCATCGAGCGCAGCTTCGCGCGTCCGAACAACCCGCCGCCGCCCGTCGCGCCGGCAGCCCCGAAGCCCGCGCCATGAACGCCACCCCCGACGCCGCGAAAGACCCGCCGGGCGCCCGCCTGCTGGTGGTGGACGACGATGCGGACATGCTGCGCCTGCTGTCGATGCGGCTCACGGGCGCGGGCTACCAGGTGACGGCCGTGACCTCGGCCGAATCGGCTCTCACGCAGCTCGAGATCGAGCACCCGCAGCTGGTGCTGAGCGACGTGCGGCTGCCCGGCCGCGATGGCCTGCAGCTCTTCGACGAGATCCGCAAGCGCCATCCCACGCTGCCGGTGATCCTGCTGACCGCGCACGGCACCATCCCCGACGCGGTCGAAGCCACCGCGCGAGGCGTCTTCACCTACCTCACCAAGCCCTACGACGCTCGCGAGCTGCTCGACAAGATCGCGCAGGCGCTGGCGCTGGGTTCGCCCGCGCCCAGCGGCGGCAAGGTGGGCGACGAGAGCTGGCGCGCGGAGATCGTCAGCCGCAGCAACCGCATGGCCGAGGTGCTGGCTGAGGCCCGGATGGTGGCCAAGTCGGACGCCAGCGTTCTGCTGCGCGGCGACAGCGGTGCCGGCAAGGAACTCCTGGCCCGCGCCATCCACCGCGCAAGTGCGCGCGCCGACAAGCCCTTCGTGGGGGTCAATTGCGGCGCCATTCCGGAGGCTCTGCTGGAGTCGGAGCTGTTCGGCCATGTGAAGGGCGCCTTCACCGACGCGGTCGCCAACCACAAGGGCCTTTTCCAGCAGGCCGACGGCGGCACCCTGCTGCTCGATGAAATCGGCGACATGCCGCCGGCTCTGCAGGTCAAGCTGCTGCGGGTGCTGCAGGAGCACGCGGTGCGCCCGGTGGGCTCGACGCAATCGATCGCCGTGGACGTTCGGATCATCTCCGCCACCCACCGCGACCTTGATGCCGCGATGGAGGCCGGGCAGTTCCGCGAGGACCTCTACTACCGGCTCAATGTGGTGACACTCCACCTGCCGCCCCTGTCGGCACGGCGCGAGGACATCCCGCTCCTGGCCAATCATTTCCTGCACCGGCTCTCGAGCAAGTACGGCAAACGGCTCTCGGGCTTCGCGCCGGAGGCACTGAAGGCGCTGACCACCGCACCCTGGCCGGGCAACGTCCGCCAGCTGTTCAACGTGGTCGAGCAGGTCTGTGCCCTGTCCAGCTCGCCGTTGATCCCCCTGGCCCTGGTGCAGCGGGCGCTGCGTTCGCCCAGCGTCGAGGTCCAGACCTATGCCGAGGCCAAGCAGCGCTTCGAGCGCGAATACCTGGTGGGCCTGCTCAAGCTGACGGACGGTAACGTGGCCGACGCGGCCCGCCTGGCGGACCGCAATCGCACCGAGTTCTACCGCCTGCTGCAGAAGCACGGGCTCACGCCGGGGCACTTCAAATCCGACGCCGCGTCGCCGGGCGGCGATCCTGTCGCCGAGGGGCGACGGCCCTAAGTTGTTGATTTCATTAGAGATTGACCTGCCGTTCACAAGGCTTGTCGGGCTCCGGCGACAAATTCAGTGGTTTTGGAGGTCTTTAGACCTCAAAGGCTGGCCCAAGCAGCGCGGGACCTCGCTAAGCGGTTGATCTGCAAAGGATTTTTCGCCCTGGCACGGGGTTTGCCCTTAGAAGGGCATGACAGCACTTACCAGCCCATCTTTCGCACTGCGTCCGCAGCGCGACGGCCTGCGTCAAAAGCAGTTTTCCCTCTCGCGGTCGCGTGCCGCGGGTCATCCGCCGGCCGGTCTCGCCAGCGCCGGCGGCGCGGCACCGGACTGCGTCTTCAAGCGTCTTCCGGCAATTGGCGACACGCCTTCCATCGAAAAGCAACGGTGGTGAGTCACGCATGAAGCCCAACGACTTCTCCCAGCTCAACGTTCTCACCGAAGCGGACTTCTCCCGCCGCAGCATCCTGCGTGAGGAACGCCATCCCAACTCCGTCACGGCGCCGCCCATCAACCGCGGCTCGATGACCCCCCGCCCCTGGCGCGGCTTCTGGAACAGCATCGGCACGGCGCTGCTCGTCAAGCTCGGCGCCGGCGGCAAGGCGACCCGGGCGTCGCGTACACCGCAGCCCACGCAGGCCTGGCAACGGGCCGCCCAGCAGCGGCGCATGGCTTTCATGGCGCTCACCGTATTCAGCACGGTCATCGCCTCCACGCTGTTCGCCCGCGTGCAGCCCGACTACGACAACCTCTGGCTCGAATATGGCCAGATCGCCCTCTACGGTCTGCTCTCGGGCTGGGTGGTGACCGGCTTCGTGACTGCGCTGATGGGTTTCTATGTGTCGGTGCGCGGCGACAAGCATGCGCTGTCGGCCAAACAGGTGGCCCACCATCCGATGAACCCTGAAGCGCGCACGGCGATCATCATGCCGATCTGCAACGAGGACGTGGCCACGGTGTTCGCCGGCCTGCGCGCCACCTGCGAATCGGTCGCGGCGACCGGCCATGCGAAGCAGTTCGACGTTTTCGTGCTGTCCGACAGCTACACGCCCGAGGTCGCCGCGGCCGAGCGCGCAGCGTGGGAAGACCTGCGTGCCGCGCTGGCCGACAGCCCGAACCAGCCGCAGGTCGAGGTCTACTACCGCCTGCGCAAGCGCCGCACCCACCGGAAGGCCGGCAACGTGGCCGACTTCTGCCGCCGCTGGGGCAAGGATTACCGCTACATGGTGGTGCTCGATGCCGACAGCGTGATGAGCGGCGACTGCCTGACCTCGATGGTCAAACTGATGGAAGCCAATCCGACGGCCGGCATCGTCCAGACCGCGACGCAGGCCATCGGCCACGTCACGCTGCACGCCCGCGCCCAGCAGTTCGCCTCGCGCGTGACAGGCCGCCTGTTCACGCTCGGCATGCAGTTCTGGCAGCTCGGCGAGTCGCACTACTGGGGCCACAACGCGATCATCCGCATCGAGCCCTTCATGCAGCACTGCGCTTTGGCGCCGATCAAGGGCACCGGCGGCATGTCGGGCGGCATCATGTCGCACGACTTCGTCGAGGCCGCGCTGATGCGCCGTGCCGGCTACCACGTGTGGCTGGTGGCCGACCTGGTGGGCAGCTACGAGCAGCAGCCGCCGGACCTGCTGGCCGAGCTGCAACGCGACCGCCGCTGGTGTCAGGGCAACCTGCAGAATGCCCGTCTGATGGCGGAGCCCGGCCTGCACCCGGTGCACCGGGCCATGTTCGCCACCGGCACCATGGCATACGCCTCGGCGCCGCTGTGGCTGGCTTTCCTGACGCTGGGCACGGCCCTGTGGCTCACCGGCTCGAGCGTGATGGCGCACTGGCTGGTGATGCCGATGGAACTCGCCGGCCTGTGGCTGTGGACGCTGTGCCTCCTGTTCCTGCCGCGCATCCTGGGCATCGCGGCCGTGGTGATGCGCCGCGAGCAGCGCCAGTACGGCGGCGTCGGCGGCCTGCTCAAGAGCGCCGCGCTGGAGAGCACCCTGGCGATCGTGCAGGCCCCTGTGCGCATGCTGGCCCACTCGCTGTTCGTGGTGGTGGCGCTGACCGGCATCAAGCTGGACTGGAAGTCGCCTCCGCGGGAAGCCGCTGCCGTGCCTTGGCGCATCGCCTTCACTCAGCTGGCGCCGATGACCTTGGTCATCGCCTTGCTGGCGGTAGGCATCGCGCTGATCGATGTTGGCGCGCTGGCCTGGCTGATGCCGGTGGGGCTGCCGCTGCTGCTGGCGATCCCGCTGACCGTGCTGACCAGCCAGATCTCGCTGGGCAACGCGATGCGCGATCGGGGCTTCCTCGTGATTCCGGAAGAGTCACGTTCGCCGGCAGTGCTGCGCAGGGCTTGGATGCACGCGGTGCGCCTCGCGCGGTCCTGACGGTTTGCCACCACGAAAAAGCCCGCTCGATGAGCGGGCTTTTTTCTTTTCCCGTCCCCTCCGGGGAAGGGCCAGGGTCGGGGCATCGGAAGTTCGATTCGTCAGAACCGCGGCATTCCTCCTCCGCCGCCCATCCCGGGCAGACCTTTCATGCCCCCCATGCGCTTCATCATCTTCATCAGGCCGCCGCCCTTCATCTTCTTCATCATCTGCTGCATCTGCTCGAACTCGTTGAGCAGCCGGTTCACTTCCTGAACCTGAACCCCCGCGCCCGCTGCGATGCGGCGTTTGCGCGTCGCCTTGAGCAGCTCCGGCTTGCGCCGCTCCAGCGGCGTCATGCTGTTGATGATGCCCTCCTTGCGCCGGATGTCCCGCTCGGCGCGGCTCATGTCGGCGTCGGTGGCCTTCGCGGCAAGTTGCGTCGGCAGCTTGTCCATGATGCTGGAGAGCCCGCCCATCTGCTTCATCTGCTGCAGCTGCCCGAGGAAGTCGTTGAGGTCGAAGCCAGCGCCGCTCTTGACCTTGGCCGCCAGTTTCTGCGCCGCCGCCACGTCGACGCCCGCCGTGACCTGCTCGACCAGCGCCACGATGTCGCCCATGCCGAGGATGCGGCCGGCGTGGCGCTCGGCGTCGAACACCTCGAGGCCATCGATCTTCTCGCTGGTGCCGGCAAACTTGATCGGCACTCCGGTCACCTGCCGCACCGACAGTGCTGCGCCGCCGCGCGAGTCGCCGTCGGTCTTGGTGAGGATGATGCCGGTCAGCGGCAGCGCGTCCTTGAAGGCCTTGGCGGTGTTGATCGCATCCTGGCCCTGCATTGCATCGACCACGAACAGGGTCTCCACCGGATTCAGCGCTGCGTGCAGTTGCTGGATCTCGTTCATCAGCACTTCGTCGATGGCGAGGCGGCCGGCGGTGTCGACCAGCAGCACATCGAAGAAATGGCGCTTGGCGTGATCGAGCGCGGCGCGGGCGATGTCCAGCGGCTTCTGGTCCGGCGTGCTGGGGAACCACTCGGCGCCGGCTTGCTTCGTGACGGTCTTGAGCTGCTCGATGGCCGCCGGCCGGTAGACGTCGCCCGAGACGGTGAGCACCTTCTTCTTGCGCTTCTCGATCAGGTGCTTGGCCAGCTTGGCGGTGGTGGTGGTCTTGCCGGCGCCCTGCAGGCCGGCCATCAGGATCACGGCGGGTGGCTGGGCCACGAGGTTGATGTCGGCCACGCCCTCGCCCATGGTCGCAGCCAGCTCTCGGTTGACGATGCCGACCAGCGCCTGACCGGGCTTGAGCGAGCCCAGCACTTCCTGGCCCATCGCCTTGTCCTTGACCCGGGCGACGAAGTCGCGTACGACGGGCAGGGCAACGTCGGCTTCGAGCAAGGCCATGCGTACTTCACGCAGCATGTCCTGCACATTGCTTTCGGTGATGCGGGCCTGGCCGCTGACCTGCTTGACGAGGCGTGAGAATTTTTCGGTGAGGGCGCTGGCCATGGTGCTTCCCGCGGACGGGACTGGTAGGTGGGGAGCAGGGGCGCCTTCGCGAAGGAGCACGCAAGGGCGAGACGCTAAACTCCGAGCGATGATTTTAGCGATCCCCTCCCCGCTCGGCGTGGCGCTGGGCATCGCCACCGCCGCCGCCTACGCCGCGACGGCCGCCGCGGCCTCCTGGCTCGGAAGGCCTTCCACGCAATGGACGCTGGGTCTCGCCTGGGTGCTGCACGCCTGCGTGCTGGCCTGGGCGCTGGCCGGCGGCGAACCGCGCTTCGGCTTCGCGCCCGCCTTGTCGGTCACCGCATGGCTGGTGATGACGGTGTACGCCATCGAGAGCCGCCTGTATCCGCAGCTCAAGGTGCGCCGCATGCTCGCGGCACTCGGCGCCGCGGCCGTGGTGCTGGCGCTGGTCTTTCCGGGCACGCCCCTGCATGTGTCTGCCTCGCCCTGGCTGCCGCTGCACCTCGCGCTGGGCATTGCCTCCTACGGGCTGTTCGGCGCGGCGGTGATCCATGCCTGGCTCATGACCCGCGCCGAGAAGCAGATCCGGCTCGCGGCCGAACCGCAGGCCGGCGTGCCCCTGCTCACCATGGAGCGGCTGACCTTCCGCTTCGTGACCGCCGGCTTCGTGCTGCTGTCGGCCACCCTGCTGGCCGGCCTGCTGTTCAGCGAGCAGCTGTACGGTGCCAGTGCGCGCGGCTGGAAATGGGACCACAAGACGGTGTTCTCGGTGCTGGCCTGGATCAGCTTCGCGGTGCTGCTGATCGGGCGCGCACGCTTCGGCTGGCGCGGCCGCACCGCGCGACGCGTGCTCTACGCCGGCGCGGGCCTGCTGCTGCTGGCGTATGTGGGCTCGCGCTTCGTGCTCGAGGTGGTACTAGGGCGCGTGGCGGCATGAAATACCTGCTCGTCCTCGCGGTCGTCCTGGTGGCGATCTGGCTCTGGCGCAAGGCGCGCCGCGAAGAGCTGCAGTCTCGTACGCCGCCGCCGCCTCCAGCACCGGGCACGCTTGAGCCGCCGCAGGCCATGCTGCGCTGCGCCCATTGCGGGCTGCACCTCCCGGCTGCGGACGCGGTGCGCGGCCGCGACGGCACGGTGTATTGCAGCGTGGCGCACCGCCAGGCCGCCACGCACTGAGAAGGCACGAGCGAGACCCGCCAATGAGCACCTTCCTCTGGTCGCGTGCCGAGCCCGGGACCGACTGGACGCCCCTCGATCGGGCGGCCGGCCGCGAAAGCTCGGCACTGCTGCGCCTGTGGCGCGGCTTCATGACCGCGCGCGGCTTCATCGCCGTCGTGCTGCTGCTGCTCCAGGCCGTGGTGCTGGCGCTTGGCCAAGTGCTGCAGCCGATCGTGGTCGCGCTGACGGGCGGCTACCTGGTCGTCACTCTGCTCACCGCGCGCTTCTCGCTGTTCCAGCCGCCGGTGCGGCGCTTCGGCACGGCCTGGCTGTCGACCATCGGCGTCGACCTGGTGGTCTTCAGCACGCTGCAACTGCTGCAAGTGGGCAGCATCAACTACACGCCGTTGTTCGCATTGCCGGTGCTGATGGGGGCCGTACTGGGCACCGGCGCGGTCGGCCTGGGCACCACGGCAATGGTCACGCTGCTGTTGCTGGCGCACGCCGGCTGGTATTGGCTGCAGCAGCAGGCCGAGCCCTCGGCGCGCTTCGTGCAGGCAGCGCTCACCGGCACCGGTCTCTTCGTGGTGGCGCTGCTGGCGCACGAGCTGGCCCGGCGCCTCATGCGCGAGGAGGCGCTGGCGCAGAGCAACCGCGGCGCGGCGCAGATGCATGCCCTGGTGAACGACCTGGTGATCGAGACGCTCAGCGAAGGCGTGCTGGTGGTCGACGCCCAGGGCCAGGTGCACGCGGCCAACCCGGCGGCCGACGCGATCCTCGGCCAGGGCCTGGCGCAGCTCGCACTGCCATTCGCCCTGAGCGCGCACCCCGCCTGGGCGCCGCTGGCGGCCATCGCGCGCAACACCTTCGCACGGCGCGCCTCGCAGGCACGCGAAATTCCGATCGCGCAAGCCCAGGGCGCGCCGCGCGAAGTACGCGTGCGGACCCGCCTCACACGCGCCGCCGAACGCGGCATCGACAGCCTGTGCGTGATGTTCCTGCAGGACCTGCGAGAACTGGAGGCGCGCATTCGCACCGAGAAGCTGGCGGCCATGGGCCGCATGTCCGCGGCGGTCGCACACGAGATCCGCAACCCCTTGGCCGCGATCACCCAGGCCAGCGCACTGCTGGGCGAGGACTTGGTCGATCCGGCCCATCGCCGGCTGACGACCATGGTCCAGCAGAATGCGCAGCGCCTGTCGCGCATCGTCGACGACGTGCTCGACGTCGCCCGCGCCCGCCAGCAGCGCGTGCTTCCGATGGGCGAGCAGCTGGTGCTCGATCCGACCGTGCGCACGCTGGCCGAGGAATGGGTGCGACAAACGCAGCGCCAGGGCGTGCTGCTGGTATTGGAAGCGGCCGGCAGCGTGGTGCGCTTCGATATCGAGCACCTGCGCCGCATCCTGGTGAACCTGCTCGACAACGCCGCGCGCTACGCGGGCGCGCGCGAGGGCTCGATCCAGGTGACGACCCGGCTGAACGCCGCCGGCCGCGCCACCCTGCAGGTGTGGAGCGACGGCGCGCCGCTCGAGCCCGCGGTGCAGCGCCACCTGTTCGAGCCCTTCTTCTCGTCCGAAAGCCGCTCCAGCGGGCTCGGCCTCTACCTGTGCCGGGAGCTGTGCGAACGCCACGGCGCCACCATCGGCTACGAGCGCCGCAGCCTGGGTGCAGGCGAGCCGGAGGGCAACGAATTCGCGGTCGCCTTCATGCCGGGCGAAGGCGGGCTGACACAATAGTGCCGTGAGCAGTTCCAATCCGTCCGCCCCGCGCCCCGCTCAGATCCTGGTCGTCGACGACGAGCCCGACTTGCGCACGCTCTACGAGCTCACGCTGCTGCGCGAGGGCTATCGCGTCGAAGCGGCCGGCAGCGTGTCGGAGGCGCGCGAGCACCTGGATGCGGGCCGCTTCGATGCCGTGATCACCGACATGCGGCTGCCCGACGGGCTCGGCATGGAGATCCTGCAGCGCATTCAGCAGGACCAGCGCAGCGAGCGCTGCGTGGTCATGACGGCCTACGGCTCGGCCGAGAACGCGGTCGAGGCCCTGAAGGCGGGTGCCTTCGACTACCTCACCAAGCCGGTGGACCTGAAGCAGTTCCGCAGCGTCGTGGCTTCGGCAGTGCAGGCACAGGCCGCCCCCGCGCGTCCGGCGCGCCAGGCGGAGGACAGCGGCAGCAAACTGGCCGCCACTACGAGTAACGCCGGCATGGCGGCGCTCGAACGGCTGGTCGGCGGCTCCGAGCCGATGCGCCTGGTCAAGTCCCGCATTGCCAAGGTGGCGCGCGGCATGGCGCCGGTGCTCGTGCGTGGCGAGTCGGGCACCGGCAAGGAACTGGCGGCGCGCGCGGTGCACGCGTGCAGCCAGCGCAGCGATGGACCCTTCGTCGCCGTCAATTGCGGTGCCATCCCCGAGAACCTGCTCGAAGCCGAGTTCTTCGGCGCGAGAAAAGGCTCCTACACCGGCTCCTCGCAGGACCGCGATGGCTACTTCCAGGCCGCACGCGGCGGCACGCTCTTCCTCGACGAGATCGGCGATCTCCCCTTGCCCATGCAGTCCAAGCTGCTGCGCGCGATCCAGGAGCGCAGCGTGCGGCCGATCGGCTCGACCCAGGAAGACGCCGTCGACGTGCGCATCGTGAGCGCCACGCACAAGGACCTGCAGGCCGAGGTGCAGGCCGGCCGCTTCCGACAGGACCTGTTCTATCGCCTCAACGTGATCGAGATCGCGGTGCCGGCGCTGCGCGAGCGTCGCGAGGACCTGCCGGCCCTTTGCGAGGCGCTGCTGGCGCGCATCGCGCGTGACGCCGGCATGCCGATTCCCGCGCTGTCGCCCGAGGTGCTGCAGCGGCTGTCGCAGCATCCCTTGCACGGCAACGTGCGCGAGCTGGAGAACCTGCTGCACCGCGCCGTCGCCCTGAGCGATGGCGATGTGCTGCACATCGACGTCTCGAGCGCCGCGGCACCGCTCGAGCACGCGAGCGCGCCGCCGGTTGCCGCAGCGCAGGCGGCGGAGCAGCCGCAGGCCGCGCCTGCCGCGACGCGGCCCGCCGCTGCGGTACCCAGCGATCTGCAAAGCTATTTGGATCAGCAGGAGCGAGAGATCCTCGTGCGGGCGCTGCAGGAAAGCGGCTTCAACCGCACCGCCGCCGCGGCGCGGCTGGGCCTGAGCCTGCGGCAGATCCGCTATCGCATCGCACGCCTGGGCATTGCAACGCCGGGCGGCGACGACGCCCATGGCAACGCTGCCGACGAGTAAAGAAACGGGCGCCGACCTCTGGCAGGACGGCTGGTACCGTTTCGCCCGATCGCTGCGCTCGCCGAACTTCGGACCGCGGCCGGCCGGTGCGCAGATCGACCTGATCGTTCTGCATTCCATCAGCCTGCCGCCGGGCCGCTATGGCGGCGACCAGGTGCAGCGGCTCTTCACGAACCAGCTGGACTGGAATGCCGATCCGTACTTCGGGAGCATCCGTGGCATCGAGGTCTCGGCACACTTCTACGTGCGCCGCAATGGCGAGCTCTGGCAGTTCGTGAGTTGCGATGACCGCGCGTGGCATGCCGGCCCATCTTTCTGGCGAGGTCGTGCCAACTGCAATGACGATTCGATCGGCATCGAGCTCGAAGGCCTGGAAGGCGATCGCTTCGAGCTCGCGCAATACGAAACGCTGGCCAGTCTCTGCCCTGCGATTGCGCAGCGTTATGCGATCGCCTTCGTCGCGGGACACGAGCACATCGCGCCGGGCCGCAAGGCGGACCCCGGCAGCGGCTTCGACTGGCTTCTGCTGCAACAGCAGTTGGCGTGGCCACGCACGATGTTCCCGGACACAATCGTTGCGCGCTGAATTTTTTTAGATCGCCGTGGAGCCGCTGATGCGCGGGCGCCACGGCCGAGCCGGCGATGCTTGTGCACTCGTTCCTTGCAGCAACCATGCAGCAACCATGCGCCTTCCAGGCCCAAAAACTCGCGCGAGGCGCATGAACAGCGGCACCCGCTATGGTGATTCAGCAACGGCGCGGCAAACCCGCCGATCGAGTGCCCTCCTCGCAGCGGTTGGGACCATTGATCTACAAGGAAAACACTATATCTAGTGGGTTGTAGCCCTCCTGGACCCCAGATATAGTGTGCCCTGGCCTCCGGTGCTTCGAGCCATGCAACCGGCCCAGTGCGGCACCGGCGCCCCCAACAAGAATTTGCCAACAGAGGATCGAATGCAAACTGCCCTGAATTACACCGACACGTCTCGCGCCGTAGCCTCGACGCCGCAACGCCACGGAGACAAGGCCGGCTCGCCCGCCGGCCATGCGCTCGCCAACTACCAGATCATCCGCCGCAACGGCGCCGTCGTTCCCTTCGAGCCAAACAAGATCGCGATCGCAATGATGAAGGCCTTCCTCGCTGTGCACGGCACGCAGGGCGCGGCCTCTGCCAGCGTGCGCGAGACGGTCGACACCCTGACCCAGGGCGTGGTGCGCGCCATGCTGCGCTCGCGTCCGGGGGGCGGCACCTTCCACATCGAGGACGTGCAGGACCAGGTCGAGCTGGGCCTGATGCGCGGCGGCCATCACGAAATCGCGCGTGCCTATGTGCTGTACCGCGAGCGCCGCGCCCAGGAACGCTCCAAGCAAGGCGAGCTCGAAGCCCCGATCGCCGTCTCCACGCTGCACGTGATCGACCGCGGCGAGCGCGTGGCGCTCGATCTCAGCGAGCTCAAGGGCCTCATCGAATCCGCCTGCTCCGGCCTGGGCGAGAGCATCACGGCGGGCCCGATCGTGGCCGAAACCATGCGCAACCTCTATGACGGCGTGCCGCTGGACGAGGTCTACAAAGCCTCGATCCTGGCCGCCCGCACGCTGATCGAGAAAGACCCCGACTACACCTTCGCCACCGCACGCCTGCTGCTGCACACGATCTTCAAGGAAGTCGCCGGCCGCGAAGTGCCGGCCGCGGAGCGGGCCCAGGCTTACGCCGACTACTTCCCGCTGTTCATCAAGAAGGGCGTCGACAACGAGCTGCTGGACGAGAAGCTGCTGCAGTACGACCTGGGCCGCCTCGGCGCCGCGCTCAAGCCCGAGCGCGACCTGCAGTTCGACTACCTCGGCCTGCAGACCCTCTACGACCGCTACTTCCTGCACGTGCGCAAGACCCGCATCGAGCTGCCGCAGGCCTTCTTCATGCGCGTGGCCATGGGCCTGGCGCTGAACGAGATCGACCGCGAGGCGCGCGCCATCGAGTTCTACGAGGTGCTGTCGTCCTTCGATTTCATGTCGAGCACGCCCACGCTGTTCAACAGCGGTACGCTGCGCTCGCAGCTCTCCAGCTGCTACCTGACCACCGTGCCCGACGACCTGGACGGCATCTACGAGTCGATCAAGGAAAACGCCCTGCTCTCGAAGTTCGCGGGCGGCCTCGGCAACGACTGGACCCGCGTGCGCGCGCTGGGCAGCCACATCAAAGGCACCAACGGCGAATCGCAGGGCGTGGTGCCCTTCCTCAAGGTGGTGAACGACACCGCCGTCGCGGTCAACCAGGGCGGCAAGCGCAAGGGCGCGGTCTGCACCTACCTGGAAAGCTGGCACCTCGACATCGAGGAGTTCCTGGAGCTGCGCAAGAACACCGGCGACGACCGTCGCCGCACGCACGACATGAACACGGCCAACTGGATCCCCGACCTGTTCATGCGCCGCGTGATGGAAAAGGGCAGCTGGACGCTGTTCTCGCCGTCCAGCGTGCCGGACCTGCACGACAAGTTCGGTGCCGACTTCGAAACCGCCTATGTGGCCTACGAAGAAAAGGCCGCGCGCGGCGACATCAAGCCCAGCCGCACGGTCCAGGCCACCGATCTCTGGCGCAAGATGCTGACGATGCTGTTCGAGACCGGCCATCCCTGGATCACCTTCAAGGACGCCTGCAACGTTCGCTCGCCCCAGCAGCACGCCGGCGTCGTCCACTCGTCCAACCTCTGCACCGAGATCACGCTCAACACCAGCGACACCGAGACCGCCGTCTGCAATCTCGGCTCGGTCAACCTGCTGCAGCACCTGAAGGATGGCAAGGTCGACCAGGAGAAGCTGCAGCGCACCGTGTCGACCGCGATGCGCATGCTCGACAACGTGATCGACATCAACTACTACGCGGTCAAGAAGGCGCGCGACTCCAACCTGCGCCACCGCCCCGTCGGCCTGGGCCTGATGGGCTTCCAGGACGCGCTGTACGAGCTGCGCATCCCCTACGCCTCGCAGGAGGCCGTGCAGTTCGCCGACGAGTCGATGGAAGCGATCTGCTACCACGCCTACTGGGCCTCGACCGAGCTGGCACGCGAGCGCGGGCGCTATTCCAGCTACAAGGGCTCGCTGTGGGACAAGGGCTTGCTGCCGCCCGACACGCTGGACCTGCTCGAGAAGGCGCGCGGCGGCTACGTCGAGGTGGACCGCTCGTCGACGCTGGACTGGGACGCGCTGCGCCAGAAGATCAAAACCGACGGCATGCGCAATTCCAACTGCGTCGCCATCGCCCCGACGGCCACCATCTCCAACATCATCGGCGTGGACGCTTCGATCGAGCCCTGCTTCGGCAACCTCTCGGTCAAGTCCAACCTGTCGGGCGAGTTCACCGTCATCAACCACTACCTCGTACGCGACCTCAAGCGCCTGGGCCTGTGGGACGACGTGATGGTGATGGACCTCAAGCACTTCGACGGCTCGCTGCGCCCGATCGACCGCGTCCCGCAGGATGTGAAGGCGCTCTACGCGACCGCCTTCGAGATCGAGACCACCTGGCTGGTCGAAGCCGCCGCGCGTCGCCAGAAGTGGATCGACCAGGCGCAGTCGCTGAACATCTACATGGCCGGCGCCTCGGGCAAGAAGCTCGACGACACCTACAAGCTCGCCTGGCTGCGCGGCCTGAAGACCACTTACTACCTGCGCACGCAGAGCGCCACGCACGCCGAGAAGTCGACGGTGCAATCGGGCCGGCTCAACGCGGTGTCCTCGGGTTCGAACGATGCGTCTTCATCGGGCATGAGCGCGCTCGAAGCAGCCGCGGCGGCTGCGCAGGCGCAACTCGGCGCGATGCCTGCAACCGACATCGCCTTCTGCGGCGTCGACGATCCGACCTGCGAAGCGTGCCAGTGATGTCGGCTTGAAGACGAGAGCGATTCGCGGCATCGCCCGACAAATGGCGATGCATGCGAACAACATAACGGCAACATAAATAGGAGCGCGATGTGAAGAGCACTTTGCAACTCACATCGTTGCTCACATAATTTGAGCATTGGATTTTTCTATGTTGACCTGGGACGAAGAAGTCAAGCCCTCCTTGCCAAAGGATCTTCAACAAGGCATGCGGCAGCCATCGAACAGCGACGCGCAAGCGGGCCGCTCGCTGGAGTTCCCGACTTCGCAAACAGCCCCCACGGCCCATCCACGCGTGCTGGATGACGGCGCTGCCACCCCCGCGCCGCAGCCGGCTGCATCGGCGATGCCAGCCGGCCGCCGCGTCAAGGCCGCCGACAAGCGCATCATCAACGGCCAGACCGACGTCAACCAGCTCGTCCCCTTCAAGTACAAGTGGGCCTGGGAGAAGTACCTGGCCACCTGCGCCAATCACTGGATGCCGCAGGAAGTGAACATGACGCGCGACATCGCGCTCTGGAAAGACCCGAACGGCCTGAGCGAAGACGAGCGCCGCATCGTCAAGCGCAATCTCGGCTTCTTCGTGACGGCCGATTCGCTCGCCGCCAACAACATCGTGCTGGGCACCTACCGCCACATCACGGCGCCGGAATGCCGCCAGTTCCTGCTGCGCCAGGCCTTCGAGGAAGCGATTCATACGCACGCCTACCAGTACATCGTCGAGTCGCTGGGCCTGGACGAGAGCGAGATTTTCAACGCCTATAACGAGGTGCCGTCGATCCGCGAGAAGGACCAGTTCCTGATCCCCTTCATCGACGCCATCAGCGACCCGCACTTCCACACCGGCACGCACGAGAACGACCAAAAGCTGCTCAAATCGCTGATCGTCTTCGCCTGCCTGATGGAAGGCCTGTTCTTCTATGTCGGCTTCACGCAGATCCTCGCGCTGGGCCGCCAGAACAAGATGACCGGGGCTGCCGAGCAGTACCAATACATCCTGCGCGACGAGTCGATGCACTGCAATTTCGGTATCGACCTGATCAACCAGCTGAAGCTCGAGAATCCGCACCTCTGGACTGCCGAGTTCAAGGCGGAGATCAAGGCCCTCTTCCTGAAGGCCGTTGAGCTCGAGTATCGCTATGCCGAAGACACCATGCCTCGCGGCGTGCTCGGCATGAATGCCTCCATGTTCAAGGGCTACCTGCGCTACATCGCCAACCGGCGCGCGCAGCAGATCGGCCTGGAAACGCTCTTCCCGAACGAGGAAAACCCGTTCCCCTGGATGAGCGAAATGATCGACCTGAAGAAGGAGCGCAATTTTTTCGAGACCCGTGTGATCGAGTATCAATCGGGTGGCGCGCTCTCCTGGGATTGAATTGTTCCGACAAGAAAAGTGAATTCAAGAATAGCTCTCACCACGACCCAGCACCGGAGAGTGCGGCGGCGGTGAAGGCGCAGGTGTTCATGGCGCTGGAGCTCGATCCAACGCCATGAATCGCTTCACGCTACCAACATGCGTGGAGTGCTTCAAAAGGTTGATTTTTTCAACTTGATCAAGGAGAAAAGAGAAATGGCAACTGCAAAGAAAGCGCCGGCTAAGAAGGCCGCAGCAAAGAAGGCCCCGGCCAAGAAGGTCGCTGCTGCCAAGAAGGCACCGGCCAAGAAGGTCGCGGCGAAGAAGGCTCCTGCCAAGAAGGTAGCGGCCAAGAAGGCGCCGGCGAAGAAGGCCGCAGCGAAGAAGGCTCCTGCCAAGAAGGCAGCAGCCAAGAAGGCACCGGCGAAGAAGGCCGCAGCGAAGAAGGCGCCTGCCAAGAAGGCAGCAGCCAAGAAGGCGCCGGCGAAGAAGGCCGCAGCAAAGAAGGCGCCTGCGAAAAAGGCGCCGGCGAAAAAGGCTGCGGCAAAGAAGCCCGCCGCCAAGAAAGCAGCGAAGAAGCCTGCTGCCAAGAAGGCCGCGAAAGCGCCCGCTGCCGCTGCGCCTGCGCCCGCAGCGCAAACGACGCTGAACCCCCAGGCAGCCTGGCCGTTCCCCACGGCCAGCAAGCCCTGAGTCGCTCAGCAGCGTTGAAGGCAAAAGCCCGGCACTTTCGTGCCGGGCTTTTTTCTTGGCAGATCCAGGCTCAGAGCCCGAGCGCCTGGCGATCCACCTGGTAGTTCTGCGGGCCTCGCTGCGCGATCTTGAGCGCACCGAGTCGGTTGCCCAGGGCGGCACAGCGCGCCAGCGCCCAGCCCTGCTCCAGCCCGTACAGCAGCGCGCCGCGCCACGCGTCGCCGCAGCCGGTGGGCTCGACAACCGCCGTCGGCTTGACGGGCAGCACATGCTCGCGCTCGCCCCGCGTCCATACCTCGCACCCCTCGGCCGCGAGAGTGACGACCAGGCCCTGCACGCGCTCGGAGATTTCGGCGAAGCTCCACCCCGTGCGCTGCGAGAGCATCTTGCCCTCGTAATCGTTGACGACGACCCAGCTCGCCAGCTCCACGAAATGCCGCAGCGCCTCGCCATCGAACATTGGCAGCCCCTGGCCTGGATCGAAAACGAAAGGGATGTTCGCTGCCCTGAACTGCTCGGCATGCTGCAACATTGCCTCGCGCCCGTCCGGCGCAACGATGCCGAGCCGGATGTCGTCGCGCGCCGTCACGCGCGTGATGTGCGCCTGCTGCATCGCACCGGGATGGAAGGCCGTGATCTGGTTGTTGTCGCGGTCGTTCATGATCATCGCCTGGGCGGTGAAGCTGTCGTCGACCTGCCGCACGAATTCCGTGCTGATGCCGAGCGAACGCAGCCGCTCCAGATAGTCGCCGCCGTCACTGCCGACCGTGGCCATCGGCAGCGCGCGGCCGCCCAGGGCGTTGAGGCTGTAGGCGATGTTGCCGGCGCAGCCCCCGAAATCGCGCCGGAGGCCGGGGACCAGAAAGGACACGTTGAGGATATGCAGCTGATCAGGAAGGATCTGATCGGCGAACCGGCCCTCGAAAGTCATGATCGTGTCGAACGCGAGAGAACCGCAAATCACTGCTGCCATGAATGAACCACTGGTTGGGTTGAAAAAAACGAGGCGCCGGCTTCAGGGGTAGAAGGCCAACAGATGGAATCCGGCGACCGGTGGCAGTGCCGAGGCTTCGGGGCCGCTGAGCGCGAGCGGCAGCGATGCCGCGCGCTCGGCGCGCGCCGGCAGCACGGACGGCGCGCCGAACTCCGAAGGCAGAAGCACGCGCCGGACCACGGCGCGCTCCTGGGTGTCGAGCAGGGACAGCTCGACGGCCGGCATCGCGAGCGGCACAGGCGCCGCGTTGCGCAAGGTGAAGTTCAGCCTGTAGGCGTCCCCGGTCTTCTCGCGCGCGAACGAGGCGCCGTCGATCGTGATGTCGCCGATCTGCCGCAAGGCCGAGACTTCGCAACCCGTCAGCCCACACAAGGCCGCGAGCACCGGGCGCAACGAAGGCTGGCGCGCCGCGATCAGGTCGCGCTCCTGATGCAGCACCTGCAACACCAGCAGGAGCGCCGCTGCCGCGGCCATCGCCACCAGCGCGCGCCGCACGCCGGTGCGTTCCCAGAAGGACGCCCCTTCCGCGGCCGCAGCGAAGCGCGGGAGGCGCCGCGCGGTCTCGGGCACGGGCTCGGGCTCGCTGGCGGCGAGCACGACCGGGGCCGACTCGCGGGCGGCGCGCTCTTCGCCGCGCGCCTTGGCTCGGGCGATCTTGGCGGACTTGGCACGCGCGCGGCGCAAGGCCTTCTGCAGCTGCACATTGGCAGCGTCCTCGTCGGCCGGGGTCGCGGACGCGGTCTTCGACTCGGGCCGCGCCGAGTCTGCCCGGAGCGCTCCGCCGCCGACAGACGACGCGGCCGCGAGGTTCAAGTCGATATCCGGGAAGGGCGGGAAGGACGGGTACGGCGGTACTACGTGCGAATCAGGCTCGACGATCGAGTTCGACGCCTGCGGCCAAGGCTCGTCGGTGACGATCCCGGCGAAGGGCAGCGGCTCAGGCTTCCGTCGCGCCTCGGGCGTCGCGGGTGCGTCGACCTGCGGTTCGGCCGGCTGCGATTCGTGCTCGTGCTCGTGCTCGTGCTCATCGTCGAGGAAGTCCGTCTCCTCCATGTCCACTACCGCATTTTCCGAAGGCGGTGCAGCCGCATGTTGCTTGGGCAGTGATGGGGAGGGCGGGGTTGCCGATGCGCCGATAGGCGCGGGCGGCCCGGAGTCCGGGATCGAGTGGGGCGCCTCCTGCAGCGCCAGGGTTGCGTCGAAGACTTCACTGCAGCGGCCGCAGCGCACCCAGCCATCAGAGATGCGAAGCTGGTCCCTCACCACCTTGAAGGTGGTGCCGCACGCGGGGCAGCGGGTGACCAGGCTCATGAGGCGCCGATTGTATTGGCGCTCGCCATTGGGGCGTCGGCAGGGGAAGCGCGCGCGACCCCCGAGAGCGGGCCTAGAAGCGAGCAGTCATCAGGATCCAGCCGTCTTCGCTGTCGCTCACTTCGAGCGCCGCGTACGGCGCATAGGCCAGCTTCAGCTCATCGGCCTGGCGCTCGAGGATGCCGGCCAGCACCAGCGCCCCGCCCGGCGCCACGTGCTCGCACAGCAGCGGCGCCAGCACCTTGAGCGGGGTGGCGAGGATGTTCGCAAGCACGATGTCGTAGCGGCCCTGGGCGAGTTCGCTCAGCCCAGCCTTCACCTGCACCCCATTGGCCTCGGCGTTGAGGCGGGTCGCTTCGACCGCGGCTTCGTCGATGTCGACGGCATCCACCTCCGCGGCGCCGTACTTTGCCGCCCCGATCGCCAAAATCCCGGAGCCGCAGCCATAGTCCAGCACGCGCTGGCCCGCCAGCTCCGCGCGTGAGGCGATCCAGCGCAAGCACATGCGCGTGGTCGGATGGGTGCCGGTGCCGAAGGCAAGCCCCGGATCCAGCCGGATCACCTGCCGCGCCCCGGCCGGGGGCTCATGCCAGGTGGGCACGATCCAGAACTGCGGGGTGATCTCCACCGGCGCGAACTGCGACTGCGTGAGCCTCACCCAGTCCTGCTCCGGCAGGTCGACCATGCCCAGCAGCTGGCAGCCGTCGAAAAAGTCCTGCGCCGCCAACACGGTCGCTGCTTCGCGCGCCTGCGTCTCCTCGGCAAACAGGCCGATCACGCGCGAGCGCTGCCAACCTTCCTTCGGCGGCGGCATTCCCGGCTCGCCGAAGAGCGCCTGCTCTGCATCGGTCTGGGCGTCGGCATCCTCGACCGAAACGCTCAGCGCGTCCAGCGCCTCGAGCGCGTCGCTGACGGACTCGACACGGTCTTGCGGGACCAGGAAACGAAGTTCGAACATCGGGCAGGCCGCCTGGCTGCTCAGCGCTTGTGCGCCGCAAGCCACTCTTCGAGGTAATGGATGTTGGTGCCGCCGCTCATGAACTTCGCGTCGACCATCAGTTCGCGGTGCAGCGGGATGTTGGTCTGGATGCCCTCGACGACCGTCTCACTCAGCGCAGTGCGCATGCGTGCGAGCGCCTGTTCGCGGGTGTCGCCGTGCACGATGATCTTGCCGATCATCGAATCGTAGTTGGGCGGCACGAAATAGTTGGTATAGACGTGGGAGTCGACCCGCACGCCCGGCCCGCCCGGCGGATGCCACATGGTGATGCGGCCCGGGGACGGCGTGAACTTGTAGGGGTCCTCGGCATTGATGCGGCACTCGATCGCATGGCCGCGCATCTCGATCTGGCGCTGCGTGAACGGCAGCCGCTCGCCGGCCGCGACCATGATCTGCGTCTTGACGATGTCGATGCCGGTGGTGAATTCGGTGACCGGATGCTCGACCTGCACGCGGGTGTTCATCTCGATGAAGTAGAACTCGCCGTTCTCGTACAGGAACTCGAAAGTGCCGGCGCCCCGGTAGCCGATCTTCTTGCAGGCCATGGCGCAGCGTTCACCGATCTTCTCGATCAGTTTGCGCGGAACGCCGGGCGCGGGCGACTCCTCGATGACCTTCTGGTGGCGCCGCTGCATGGAGCAGTCGCGCTCGCCCAGGTAGACCGCGTTCTTGTGCTTGTCCGCCAGCACCTGGATCTCGATGTGGCGCGGGTTCTGGAGAAACTTCTCCATGTACACCGACGGATTGTTGAAGGCCGCCCCGGCTTCCGCCTTGGTCATCTGGATCGCATTGACCAGCGCCGCCTCGGTGTGCACCACGCGCATGCCGCGCCCACCGCCGCCGCCGGCGGCCTTGATGATGACGGGGTAGCCAATGGCGCGAGCGATGCGCTTGTTGATGGCTGCATCGTCGGACAGTTCACCTTCGGAGCCCGGCACGCAGGGCACGCCGGCCTTGATCATGGCCTGCTTGGCCGACACCTTGTCGCCCATGATCCGGATCGATTCGGGCGAGGGGCCGATGAACTGAAAGCCGCTCTGCTCGACCCGTTCGGCAAAGTTGGCGTTCTCGCTCAGGAAGCCGTAGCCGGGATGGATGGCCTCGGAGTCGGTCACTTCGGCGGCCGAGATGATGGCCGGCATGTTCAGATAGCTCTGGGACGACGATGCCGGGCCGATGCACACCGCCTCTTCGGCCAGCTTCACATACTTGGCTTCCCGGTCGGCCTCCGAATAGACCATGACGGCCTTGATGCCCAGTTCACTGCAGGCCCTCTGGATACGAAGTGCAATTTCCCCGCGATTGGCAACGAGAATCTTCTTGAACATGATCACTCGATGATGAACAGCGGCTGGCCGTATTCGACCGCCTGACCGTTTTCGCCGAGGATCTGTGTGATGGTGCCGCTCTTGTCGGCCTCAATTTCGTTGAGGATCTTCATCGCCTCGATGATGCAGATGGTGTCGCCCTCCTTCACCTGGCTGCCCACTTCGACGAAGGCGGGAGCGCCGGGGCTCGAGGAGCGGTAGAAAGTGCCGACCATGGGCGACTTCACGACGTGCCCGGATGGTGCTGCCTCCGCTGGAGCCGCCGCCGGCGCCGCAGCAATGGGGCCTGCCGGTGCCGCGGTCGCGACGCCCTGAACCGGCGCCGCCACGGTCTGCACATACTGGACCGGCGCTGCAACTCCGCCTTTCACGATGCGGACCTTGCCCTCGGCTTCAGTGATTTCCAGTTCGGAAATATTCGATTCGGACACCAGATCGATCAGTGTCTTGAGCTTGCGCAGATCCATGGGACTCCAGCGCCGGCCATGCCGGCTTTGAGGATTATTTCGCCTGAAAAGCGGTGTACTTCGGCGTTCGGCTGTCAAATGCCCGATCGGGCGCCGAATTCTAGCTGGGAAAACTATGCCCGGCGCCACGCCTGGAGGTCGTTGGGCTCGATCTTGCCCATTTTACGCGCCGCGACCGCGCCCCCGGCATCCACCACGATGCTGAACGGCAGGCCGCCAGCCGTGTTCCCCAGGTTCTTGACCATTTCCGTGCCCTGGAGGCCGGCGAGCCCGATAGGATAGCTGACGGGCGTCTTGGTCAGGAATTTCCGCACTGCGCTGGGCTGGTCGATGGCAAGTCCGACCACTTGCCAGCTGTTCGCAGCGTTTTCGCGGAAAAAGGCGTCGATCAGCGGCATCTCTTCCACACAGGGCGCACACCACGTGGCCCAGAAGTTGATCAGCAGAGGCTTGCCTCGGAGCGATTCGAAAAGCAGTTCCCCTCCCTCCGGCCGCTCGAAGCGCTGGCCCCAGAAAGCGGCGTCCAGCTGCTCACGGCCGCCATCGGCGCGCCGATGCCAGACCGCACCCCCGAGTCCGGCCATCGCCGCCACCGCAGCCACGCCGCCGTAGAGCCAGCTGCGTCGCGTTGGCTTCGAAGTCATCCGCTTTCCTTTTCGATCAGCCGCCGCAGCGCGGCCAGGTTGCCACGCGGCGCGCGGCCCTGGGTATCAGGCTTGAGGGCGCCCCGCAGATCGTCGAGATCGTAGATCAGGAGGTGCACTCCGATCTCCTCGCCGAGGGCGCGACTCGCCACATGGATGCTCAGCGCCTCGACCTGCTCGCCATGAAAGCCGGTCACCATCCGTGGTTCATAGTCGACATGATGGTCGATCAGCGTGATCTCGGCCGACTTCGGGTCGTCGCAGAACAGCTGGATATAAATGTCCGAGAGCCGGGTGGCCGTTCCATGCCAGACGGCGCCGCCGATATGTGGGCGGTACTCCGCCATGTGCTCCATCCATTCGAGCGCCAGCACGCGCAGGGCATGAAGCTCCTTCGGCTGCGTGTCGGCGCAATAGAGCTGAATGTAGTCCCGCACCTCGTTCTCGACCTCGTCGTTGTGCGGCAGCGGCGTGCGCGCTGGCAAGCCCAGGTCGCGCAGCGCGCGGCGTTTGGCCGGACCGTACTCCAGCCCCTCCTCGACGATGAGGCGGGCGGCGGCGGCGGCGATTTCCTGCTTGGGCACATCCATGGCCCATTTTGCACAAAGGAAGGCGTGCGCAGAAGAGCGACGCTCGGGCGTCCCTAGAATCGACCGGATGCACATCCACATCCTCGGCATTTGCGGCACCTTCATGGGCGGGCTGGCCGCCCTGGCGCGCGAGGCCGGGCATCGGGTCACCGGCTGCGATGCAGGCGTCTACCCGCCCATGAGCGACCAGTTGCGCGCGCTCGGCATCGAGTTGATCGAGGGCTTCGGCGCCGATCAGATGGCACTTCAGCCGGATGTCTTCGTCATCGGCAACGTGGTGTCGCGGGTCCGGCTCGCGAACGAAAGGCCCAAGTTCCCGCTGATGGAAGCGATCCTCGACGCCGGTGCCCCCTACACCAGCGGCCCCCAATGGCTGGCCGAGCAGGTGCTGCAGGGCCGGCATGTGCTGGCCGTGGCCGGCACCCACGGGAAGACCACCACCACCTCCATGCTGGCCTGGATTCTCGAGCGAGCCGGCCGCTCGCCGGGCTTCCTGGTGGGCGGGGTGCCGCTGGACTTCGGCGTTTCGGCGCGGCTGGGAGGCGGGACCCAGAAGCTCTTTGTCATCGAGGCAGACGAGTACGACACCGCCTTCTTCGACAAGCGCAGCAAGTTCGTCCACTACCGTCCGCGCACCGCGATCCTCAACAACCTGGAGTACGACCACGCCGACATCTTCGACGACCTGGCGGCGATCGAACGGCAGTTCCACCATCTGGTGCGCACGGTGCCGGCCAGCGGCCGGGTGGTGCTCAACGCGACCGAAGACAGCCTGCAGCGGGTGCTGGCCCAAGGCTGCTGGAGCGAGCTGGCCCGTTTCGGCGCCGGCGGCGAATGGCAGGCGCAGGGGACGCACGACGCGTTCGACGTGCTGCGGCAAGGCGAGGCCGTCGGCCGGGTCGCATGGGCGCTGTCCGGGCTCCACAACCAGATGAACGCCCTGGCCGCCATTGCCGCGGCGGAACACGTCGGTGTGGCGCCGGCCGAAGCGGCGGCGGCGCTGGCAGGCTTTCGCAATGTGCGCCGGCGAATGGAGGTGCGCGGCACGGTCGAGCGGTCCGGTGGGCCGATCACGGTTTACGACGACTTCGCCCACCACCCGACCGCCATCCGCACAACGATCGAGGGCCTGCGCAGCAAGCTCGACGCCGGCGGCCATCGCGGCGAGCGCATCCTGGCAGCCTTTGAGCCGCGCAGCAACACCATGAAGCTGGGCACCATGGCGGCCCAGTTGCCCTGGAGCCTGGAGCAGGCCGACCTGGCCTTCTGCCATAGCGGAGGGTTGGACTGGGACGCCGCGGCCGCGCTTGCGCCGATGGGCGGGCGTGCACGGGTGGCCGGCGGGATCGAGACGCTGGTGGGGCAGATCGTGGCCGCAGTGCAGCCCGGCGACCACATCGTCTGCATGAGCAACGGCGGTTTCGGCGGCGTCCACGAAAAGCTTCTGTCGGCCCTGCGCGCGGCACAATAGTTCCATGCGCGCGCGACAGCTCATCGAGACCCTGCAGTTGGCGCCTCATCCCGAGGGCGGCTGGTTTCGCGAGCTGTTCCGCTCGACCGCCCAGGTTTCGCCGGCCGATGGCCGGTCGGCGCGGCAGGCGCTCACGACCATCTATTTCCTGCTGGAAGCCGGCCAGCATTCACGTTGGCACCGGGTGCTTTCCGACGAAGTCTGGGTTCACCTCGAAGGCGCCCCGCTCTCGCTCTGGACCAGCGATGCTGCGCTGCGCACGCCGCCTGCCCATACCAGGCTCGGGCCGGTCGACGTGCATGGCACGCATCCGCAGCACACCGTGCCGGCCGGCCACTGGCAGGCAGCCAAGCCGCTGCTGGCGCCCGACGGCCCCGACTACACGCTGGTGCATTGCACTGTCGGTCCAGGCTTCGATTTCAGCGACTTCTCGTTCATGCAGCCTGACGGCGAGGAGGCTTCGCTGCTGCGTCACCACTGGCCTGCCCTGGTCGAACTGATCTGAATCGCTTCAGCCGCGGCGCGCCTTGACGGCTTGCGACAGCAGCTCCAGTACCTGCGCCGAATCATCCCAGCCGAGGCAGGCATCGGTGATGCTCTTGCCGTACTCGAGGTTGGCGACGTCGTCCTTGCCGGCACTGAATTTCTGGGCGCCGGCATTCAGGTGGCTCTCGACCATCAGGCCGAAGATGCTGCGGCTGCCGTGCGCAATCTGCCCAGCGATGTCCTTGGCCACGTCGATCTGCTTCTGATGCTGCTTGCTGCTGTTGGCGTGGCTGCAGTCCACCATCAGCGTCGCCGGCAGCTTCGCGGCTTCGAGGTCCTTGCAGGCGGCGGCCACGCTGGCCGCGTCGTAGTTGGGTGCCTTGCCGCCGCGCAGGATCACGTGGCAGTCCTTGTTGCCGTTGGTCTGCACGATGGCGACCTGGCCGTTCTTGTGCACCGAGAGGAAGTGGTGGCCGCGCGCCGCCGCCTGGATCGCATCGGTGGCGATGCGGATGTTGCCGTCCGTGCCATTCTTGAAGCCGATCGGTGCCGACAGCCCGGAGGCCAGTTCGCGATGCACCTGGCTCTCGGTGGTGCGCGCACCGATCGCGCCCCATGCGATCAGGTCGCCGATGTATTGCGGAGAGATCACGTCGAGGAATTCGCTGCCGGCCGGCAGTCCCAGCCGGTTGATCTCGATCAGCAGCTGGCGCGCGATGCGCAGCCCTTCGTCGATGCGGAAGCTTTCGTCGAGGTAGGGATCGTTGATCAGCCCCTTCCAGCCAACCGTGGTACGCGGCTTCTCGAAATAGACGCGCATCACGATCTCCAGCGTGCCGGCGTACTTCTCGCGCTCGGCCTTCAGGCGCCGGGCGTACTCGAGCGCCGCGGTCGGGTCGTGGATCGAGCAGGGCCCCATCACCACCAGCAGCCGGTCGTCCTTGCCGCTCATGATGTTGTGGATGCCGCGGCGGGTGCCGGTGATGAGTGTCTCGACCGGCGTACCGCGGATGGGGAAGAAGCGGATCAGGTGTTCGGGAGGGGGGAGCACGGTGATGTCCTTGATGCGTTCGTCGTCGGTTCGGCTGGTTTTTTCGACGCTCGCATACCAGTTCTCGGTGGCGGGGACGTTGCTCGTGCTCATGGGTCGTTCCTTCAAGGGATGAAATTCAACGGGGCATAAAAAAACCGCCGGGGCTCGGGGCGCCGGCGGTCTTGGGAGGTGTTTCAGTGTGCTTTACGCGCTCGCCTCTCGTCCGCCGGAGTCCGGGAACCAAAAGTACGAAAAGAAAAAGGCGATGCGCGAAGACATAGGGGCCGAATGTAGCACAGGAAAAACGAAACAACCGTGGAAGGAGGCCTCAGGCAGTGCCTCCGACGGTCAATCCGTCGATGCGCAGCGTGGGTTGGCCGACGCCGACCGGCACGCTCTGGCCCTCCTTGCCGCAGGTGCCCACACCGGAATCGAGCGCCATGTCGTTGCCGATCATGGTGACGCGCGTCAGCGCATCGGGACCGTTGCCGACCAGGGTCGCGCCCTTCACCGGGTACTGGATCTTGCCGTTCTCCACCCAGAAGGCCTCGCTGGCCGAGAACACGAACTTGCCGCTGGTGATGTCGACCTGGCCGCCGCCGAAATTGGTGGCATAGAGGCCTTTCTTGATGCTGGCGACGATCTCCGCGGGCACCTTGTCGCCGCCCAGCATGTAGGTGTTGGTCATGCGCGGCATCGGCACGTGTGCATAGCTCTCGCGCCGGCCGTTGCCGGTGGGCTTGACCTTCATCAGCCGCGCATTGAGCGAGTCCTGGATGTAGCCCTTGAGGATGCCGTCCTCGATCAGCACGTTGCGCTGGGTGGCGTTGCCCTCGTCGTCGACATTGAGCGAGCCGCGGCGGTCCGCGATGGTGCCGTCGTCCAGCACGGTGACGCCCTTGGCGGCGACACGTTCGCCGATGCGGCCGGAGAAGGCGCTCGACCCCTTGCGATTGAAATCGCCCTCGAGCCCGTGGCCGATCGCCTCGTGCAGCAGGATTCCGGGCCAGCCCGGGCCGAGCACCACGGTCATTTCACCCGCGGGCGCCGGACGCGAATCGAGGTTGGTCAGCGCCTGCTGGACCGCCTGGTCGACGAATTCAGAAATGCGCGCCTCGTCGAAGTAGGCAAGACCGAAGCGGCCACCGCCGCCGCTCGACCCCATCTCCCGCCGGCCGTTCTGCTCGGCGATCACCGTGACGGACAGACGCACCAGCGGCCGCACGTCGGCCGCCAGGGTGCCGTCGGCGCGCGCCACCATCACAACGTCGTATTCGCTGGCCAGCCCCGCCATCACCTGCGCCACCCGCGGATCGCGCGAGCGCGCGAGCTTCTCGACCTTGCCCAGCAGCTCGACCTTGGCTGTGCTGTCGAGTGTCGTGATCGGATCCACGCCCCCATAGAGCGAGCGGCTGGTCGCGACCTTGCGCGACGGCGCCTTGACCCTGCCATGGCGTCCAGCGGCGGAAATCGTTCGGACCGTGCGCGCCGCATCGAGCAGGGAGGCCTCGGAAATGTCGTCCGAATAGGCGAAGGCCGTCTTCTCGCCGCTGACCGCCCGCACGCCCACACCCTGGTCGATGCTGAAGCTGCCGGTCTTGACGATGCCCTCCTCCAGGCTCCAGCCCTCGCTGCGGGTGTACTGGAAGTAGAGATCGGCGTCATCCACCTTGTGGGCCGTGATCTCCGCCAGGGCGCGCAGCAGATGCGATTCGTCCAGGCCGAAGGGCGTGAGCAGGAGCTGCTGCGCCGTGGCGAGGCGCTCGAGGGTGGGTTCGCGGGAAATCATCGGGAGATTCTAGGCTCGCACCAGGGCTGCGCGTACTTCGCGCCGCTTCGCCAAGCCCTCACCGCGGGTAACAGCAACGGCCGGGCAATTCCGAATTCAGCTCTGCATCAATCGCTTGGCCCGCGCGATCGACATCAGGATGCCCAGCCCGAGCCCCAGCGTCACCATGGCCGTGCCGCCGTAGCTGATGAATGGCAAGGGCACCCCCACCACGGGCAGGATGCCGCTGACCATGCCCATGTTCACGAAGGCATAGGTGAAGAAGATCATGGTCACCGCGCCGGCCAGCAGGCGCGAGAACAGCGTGGGCGCGTCCAGCGCGATCGCCAGTCCGCGGAAGATCAGGAAAATGAAGCCGGCGATCAGCGCCAGGTTGCCGGCCAGTCCGAACTCCTCGGAGTAGGCCGCGAAGATGAAATCGGTGGTGCGCTCGGGAATGAACTCCAGGTGCGTCTGCGTGCCCTGCATGAAGCCCTTGCCCCCCACGCCGCCGGAACCGATCGCGATCATGCCCTGGATGATGTGAAAGCCCTTGCCCAGCGGGTCCTTGGTGGGGTCGAGCAGGGTGCAGATGCGCTGCTTCTGGTAATCGTGCAGGACCCGCCAGTCGAAGCCGTCGGCGCACAGCTGCGACTCGAAGCCGACGATCAGCGACACCGCGACCAGCCCGATGATGACGGGCGGCACGATCAGCTTCCACGACAGCCCTGCGAAAAAAATCACGGACAGGCCGGCCGCCAGCACCAGCAGCGCGGTGCCCAGGTCGGGCTGCTTCATGATCAGCCCCACCGGCACCGCCAGCAGCACCGTCGCCACGACGTAGTCGAGCGTGCGCAGCTGGCCCTCCCGGCGCTGGAACCACCAGGCCAGCATCAGCGGCATTGCGATCTTCAGGATCTCGCTCGGCTGGATCACCACGCCGACGTTGATCCAGCGCGTCGCCCCCTTCTTCGTGACGCCGAACAGCATCACCGCCACCAGCAGCGACACGCCGAGGACGTAGACCGGCACGGCGAAGAACATCAGCCGCTGCGGCGGCACTTGCGCGACCACGAACATGATGAAACCGGCCAGGAGCATGTTGCGGCCATGGTCCGTGAAGCGCGTGCCGTGGTCGTAGCCCGACGAGTACATGGTCAGCAGCCCGGCGCAGGCCAGCAGCAGCACGGCGAAGGCGAGAAAGCCATCGAAGCCCTGGAACACGGGCGCGATGCGACGCGCGAGGGACGGCTGGTGGAGCACGGCAGACATGGGCGCGAATTATCCGCCCGCGGCAGCGCTGCGCCAGCTTCACGGACAATCCCGGCAGCATCCGCAAGTCCTCGGTGAAGACAAAAGGCATGAACTCCCCACCCGCGACGCATCTGTTGTACCTCCACGGCTTTCGCTCGTCGCCGCAGTCGACCAAGGCCCGGCAGGTGGCACGACGCGTCCGGGAGCGGCACCCCGCGCTGCACTGGTGGTGCCCGCAGTTGCCGCCTTCCCCGCACGAGGCGATCGACCTGATCATGCGCGGCATTGCGCAGTGGCCGCGCGACACGATGGCGGTGGTCGGCTCCTCCCTGGGCGGCTTCTATGCCACCTACGTCGCCGGCATGACCGGCTGCCGAGCCGTGCTGCTGAACCCGGCCGTCCACCCTGCGCGCGACCTGGCGAAGCACATCGGCGAGCAGACGTCCTGGCACGAGCCGGCCGAGCACTTCCACTTCCGCCCCGAATACATCGACGAACTGCGCGCACTCGAGGTGGGCCCGCTGGGAGGCCCGGAACGCATCTTCGCGGTGATCGCCAAGGGAGACGAGCTGCTGGATTGGCGCGAAATGTCGGCCCGCTACCCTGGCAGCCGCATCAAGCTGCTGGAAGGCAGCGACCACGCGCTGTCCGACTTCGAGCGTCACCACCTGGACGAGGTGATGGCCTTCATCGCCCCTGCCTGAGAGCCGGCGCGCAGTGCGGCGCATGGGACAATCCGCCTCATGTTTGTTTTGTTCGAAGAAGCCGGCAAGTACCTGGGCGGGCGCGTGCTGTCGGAGGCCGAGGCCTCGGCACAGGTCGAGCTCGATTCCGGCAAGCGCGTCAAGGTCAAGGCAGCCAACATCGTGCTGCGTTTCGAGAAGCCGGCACCGGCGGCATTGCTGGACGAGGCACGCGCGCTCGCTGCCGGCATGGACCTCGACCTGGCCTGGGAATTCGCCCCCGAGGGTGAATTCGCCTTCGACGAGCTCGCCGCCGACTACTTCCAGGCCCAGCCCACGCTGGCCCAGCAGGCCGCATCGCTGCTCGCGCTGTTCGAGGCGCCGCACTATTTCCGCCGGGCCGGCAAGGGGCGTTTCAAGAAGGCACCGGCCGAGATCGTGCAGCAGGCGCTGGCCGCGATCGAGAAGAAAAAGCAAGTGCAGGCCCAGATCGCCGAATGGGCCGAGCAGCTCGGCGCCGGCGAGTGCCCGGCGCCGGTGCGCGAGCAGCTCTACAAGATCCTGTTCAAGCCCGACAAGAATGCGCCCGAGTACAAGGCCGTCGTCGAGGCGGCGCGCGCCACGCAGCGCCCTCCCCTCGAGCTGCTGCAGCGCGCGGGCGCGATCGACTCGCCTTACCAGTTCCACTGGCGGCGTTTCCTGTTCGAGAACTTCCCCAAGGGCACAGGCTTCCCGGCACTCAAGGCGCCCGCCATCGCCGACGCGCTGCCGCTGGCCGCGGTGCAGGCCTTCTCGGTCGACGACTCGCACACCACCGAGATCGACGATGCGCTCTCGGTCACGGGCCTCGGCAGCGGCACGGTGCGCGTCGGCATCCACATTGCGGCGCCAGGCCTGGCGCTGGCGCCGGGCGGCCCGATCGACCAGGTCGCGCGCGCGCGAATGTCCACCGTCTACATGCCGGGCCACAAGATCACCATGCTGCCCGACGAGGTGGTCGAGACCTACACCCTGCAGGAAGGGCGCGACTGCCCGGCCGTCTCGCTCTATGCCGATTTCGACGAGGCCACGCTGGCGCTGAAGGCCAGCGAGACCCGGCTCGAGCGCGTGCCCATCGTCGCCAACCTGCGCCACGACCAGCTCGACGGCTTCATCACGCAGGCCTGGCTCGAGGACACCGCGGTCGACAACGCGGGCACGCCGGAGATCGCCGTGCGGCTGCGCGAACCGCTGTCCTTCCTGTTCCGCCTGGCGAAGCAGCTCAAGGCGCAGCGCGAGGTGGTGCGCGGCAAGCCCGAAAGCTTCAACCGGCCCGACTACAACTTCCGACTGCCCGACGCGCAGGGCGAACCCACCGGCAACGAGCGGGTCCAGATCACGACCCGGCAGCGCGGCGCGCCGCTGGACCTGATCGTGTCGGAGGCGATGATCCTGGCCAACAGCAGCTGGGGCGGCTGGCTCGGCGAGCTCGGCGTGCCCGCGCTCTACCGCAGCCAGGCCAGCCTCGCGCCGGGCATCAAGGTGCGCATGGGCACCCGAGCCCTGCCGCATGCCGGCCTCGGCGTGAAGAGCTATGCCTGGAGCACCTCTCCGCTGCGCCGCTACACCGACCTGGTGAACCAGTGGCAGATCATCGCGGCCGCACGCCACGGCAAGACCGCCGCGCTGGCTGCGCCGTTCAAGCCGAAGGACGCCGACCTGTTCTCCATCCTCTCCGGCTTCGATGCCGCCTACGCCGCCTACAACGCGCACCAGGGCGGCATGGAGCGCTTCTGGACGCTCAAGTACCTGGAGCAGGAGAACATCACCGAGCTCGAGGCCACGTTGATCAAGGACGCGCCCAACGGCGCCCTCGCGCGTGCCGACACGCTCCCGCTGGTGTTCCAGGTCACGGGCACCCAGGGGCTCGCGCGCGGGGCCCGCGTGCGGGTCAGGCTCGGCGAGGTCGACGAAATCGCGCTCGATGTGCACGGCACCGTCATCGAGCGCCTCGACACGGCGCCGGCCGAGGCGGCTTCGGAAGACGAAGGCGAGGAAGAAGAGGTCGCCGGGCCGATCGCCATTGCGGTGGATCTGGCCGACAGCGACGAGGCTGCGCCTCCGGAGAAGGTTCCCGCATGAACCTGCGCGACCTGAGCAGCCTGCAGATCGCGCTCGGCATCTCGGTCGCCGCGCATGCCCTGCTGCTCGCGTTCCGCTTCGCCGACCCGGAGTCCTTCAACCGGGTCTTCACCGAGTCCCCGCTCGAAGTCATCCTGGTCAACGCCAAGACCAAAGAGCGGCCCGACAAGGCCCTGGCCATTGCCCAGAGCTCGCTGGCCGGCGGCGGCGACCTCGACCGCGGCCGCGCCACCAGCCCGCTGCCGCCCTCCACCTTCACCACCATCGGCGACTCGATGGAAGACGCCCAGCGCCAGGTCGAGGCCATGCAGGCCCAGCAGATGCTGCTGCTCGCGCAGATCAAGCAGCAGCTCGCCGCGATGCCGCTGCCCGACCCGCGCAACAAGGGCAACCCCAGCGAGGCCGCGGCGCGCGAGGAAAAGCGCCGCCAGCTGATCGAGATGCTGGCCGAGATCGAGCGTCGGGTGAACGAGGAGAACGCGCGGCCCAAGAAGCGCTACCTCAGCCCCGCGACGCGCGAGGCCACCTATGCCGTCTATGTCGATGCACTGCGCCGCAAGATCGAGGCCCGCGGCACCGAAAACTTCCCCGTGCTCTCGGGCAAGAAGCTCTACGGCGAGCTCACGATGCTGGTGACCGTCAACTTCGACGGCGCCATTCTCGGCACCGAGATCATCGAGGGCTCGGGCAACACGACGCTGGACCGGCGCGCGCAAGCCATCGTGCGCAGCATCGGCAACTTCGGCAAATTCACCGACGCCATGCGCAGGCAGACCGACCAGATCGTGCTGCCCTCGCGCTTCAAGTTCACCCGTGACGAGACGCTCGAGACCCAGGTCTCCTCTTCCTCGTCGTCCAAGCCTTGAGCCTTCCGAGCCGGACGCCATGGACCTTTACTGCGTAATGGGCAACCCGGTCGAGCACAGCCGCTCGCCGTGGATACATGCGCGCTTCGCCGAGCTCACCGGCCAGGCGCTGGACTACAGCCGCCGCCTGGTGCCGCTGGGCGGCTTCGAGGCCGCGGTGGCCGCCTTCCGCGCCGAGACAACCGGCACGGCGCGCGGCTGCAACGTCACCGTGCCCTTCAAGTTCGAGGCAGCGGCGCTGGCGCAGCACCTGAGCCCGCGGGCCATGCTCGCGCGCGCGGTCAACACCCTCCGCTTCGACGACGACGGCATTCATGGCGACAACACGGACGGTGCCGGGCTCGTCGCCGACATCACGCTGCATGCCGGCGTGGCGCTGGCCGGCAGCGAGCTGCTGCTGTTGGGCGCCGGCGGAGCGGCGGCCGGCGTTCTGGGCCCGCTGCTGGAGGCCGGCCCGCGCCGCGTGGTGGTGGCCAACCGCACGCTGTCCAAGGCCATCGCCGTGGTGCAGCGCCATGCGGCGCTCGCGCTGCAGCACGGCATCACGCTGGAGGCGCATGCCCTGCCGTCGGTGCCGGGCGAATTCGACGTGCTGGTGAACGGCACCGCCTCCAGCCTCGCCGGCGGCGAGGTGCCGGTGGCGGCCCGCGTGCTCCGCCACGGCGCACTGGCCGTCGACATGATGTACGGGCCGGCCGCCGCGGGCTTCATGGACTGGGCACGCGCGCACGGTGCCGTGCCGCGCGACGGGCTCGGCATGCTGGTCGAGCAGGCGGCCGAGTCCTTCGCCCTCTGGCGCGGCGTGCGGCCCCCTTCGTCGCAGGTGCTGGCCGAACTGCGCGCGCTGGTCGAAGGCAAGTGAAGGCCCTGCTGCGCTGGGTGCTGTGCCTGCTGTTCGCAGCGGTCGCGCTCGAAGTCTTCTTCATCGGCCGCATTGCAGCGATGGCGGTGATCGATCCGCAGTCCACCGCCTTCCAGCGCTCGGAGGCCTGGCAGCTCGCGACAGAAGGGCGCAGCAACGGCGAGCGCCCTCACGGCGGGCAGCGAGGACAGGCCGGTGGGGAACGTGGGCGCTTCGAGGATTGGAAGCAGGAATGGGTTCCGTACGCGCAGATCGCCGACAGCCTGAAGCGCGCGGTCATCGCGAGCGAAGACGGCGAATTCGTCTATCACAACGGCGTCGAGTGGGAAGCGATCGAGCGCGCGCGCCAGCGCAATGCGAAGGCCGAGCAGATCGCGGCCCGGCGCGCGGCGCAAATGCGCGCACGCGGCAAGGAGCCGCGCCCGGTCCAGTTGCGCGGCGGCTCGACCATCACCCAGCAACTGGCGAAGAACCTCCTGCTGTCGGGCGAGCGCACGCTGCTGCGCAAAGGCCAGGAACTGCTGCTCGCCGTCGCGCTGGAGCTGCTGCTGGACAAGGAACGCATCCTCGAGATCTACCTCAACAACGTGGAGTGGGGCGAAGGCATCTTCGGCGCCGAGGCAGCCGCGCAGCACTACTTCAAGAAGCCCGCTTCGCGGCTCGGTGCGAACGAGGCGGCGCGACTCGCGGTGATGCTGCCCAGCCCGAAGTTCTTCGAGCGGCGCCCCCAATCGGCCTATCTTGCAGGCCGCGCGGCCACCATCGCGGCGCGCATGCCGTCGGCCGATCTGCCTTGATTCGTCAAGACAGCGCTGGGGCTGGAGGGGGAAATCTGGAGCGGGAAAAGAGTCTCGAACTCTCGACCTCAACCTTGGCAAGGTTGCGCTCTACCAACTGAGCTATTCCCGCGTTTGAAGGGTGCAAATCATAACGGATTCGCGTGCCCTCTTCGGTCGCGTGAGGAGAAAAACCTGCATGCGCCGCCCGTATCATCGCCGCCATGCTTGCAAAGTTCACGGGGTGGGTGCTGCTGGGCCTGATCCGGCTCCTCACCGGTGCGCAGGCGCGCTGGTGGGGCTGCCCGCCCAAGGCCGAGCAGCGCATCTACTTCGCCAACCATCAAAGCCACCTCGACCTGGTGATGATCTGGGCCGCGCTTCCCGAGGAGCTGCGCAGCATCACGCGGCCGATCGCGGCGCGCGACTACTGGGCCACGACGCCTTTCAAGCGCTGGATCACGACCGAAGTGTTCAACGCGATCTACGTGGAGCGCGGCGGCAGCGCCCCCGTACCCGCAGCCGCCCCTGTGCCGGCCGCGTCCCGCGAGCGCATCGAGCCCATGTTCGAGGAGGCGATGCAGGTCGACGCCCTGCAACGGGAGCTGCCACTTGCATCACAACCGGCATCGCCGCCGGCCGATCCCCCGCCCTCGCCGCAGCCGGGCAGCGCCGAAGCGCTGGTGCCGCTGCAGCCGCTGATCGAGGCGCTGCAAAGCGGCGACTCGATCATCATCTTCCCCGAGGGCACGCGCGGCCACACCGGCGAGCCGCAGAAATTCAAGTCGGGCCTCTTCACGCTGGCGCAGATGTTCCCCGAGGCGGTGCTGGTGCCGGCCTGGATCGACAACGTGCAGCGCGTGATGCCCAAGGGCGAGGTGGTGCCCGTGCCCATCCTCTGCTCGGTCACCTTCGGCGAGCCGATCCGCCTCGAGGACGGCGAAGAGCGCCGCCCCTTCCTCGATCGCGCCCGCGAAGCGGTGATCGCATTGCGTCACGTATGAACGAATACCTTCGCCAGCTCTCGCCGACGCAGCAGGTCGCGGCACTGTTCTTCATCGTCTTCGGCCTGCTCGTGGTCGTGAGCACCGCGGCGTTCCTGCTGACCTTTCGCGAGCGCCGCAATCCCCGGGGCGACGAGCGGTGGCAACGCGAGCTTGCGCATTTCCGGCGGCTGCTGGGCACCACCTGGTTCATGGCGGTGATCTTCTGGATCGGCTGGGCCCTGGGCGAGACCGTGGCCACCGTGCTGTTCGCGCTGATCTCCTTCTTCACCCTGCGCGAGTTCATCACGCTGTCGCCGACGCGGCGCGGCGATCACCGCAGCCTGATCCTGGCCTTCTTCATCGTGCTGCCGATCCAGTTCTGGCTGGTGGCGACGGCACGCTTCGACCTCTTCACCGTGTTCATTCCGGTCTATGTCTTCCTCGCCATTCCGGTGGTGAGCGCTCTGGCCGACGATCCGAACCACTTTCTCGAGCGCAACGCCAAGCTGCAATGGGGCATCATGGTCTGCGTCTACGGCATGAGCCATGTGCCGGCGCTGCTGCTGCTCTCCTTTCCGGGCTACGAAGGCAAGAGCGCCTTCCTCGTGTTCTTCCTGGTGTTCGTGGTGCAAACCTGCGTGCTGGTGCAGCATCTGATCGCGCGGCGCGGGAGCCTGCCCGGCGAAGAAGAAAAGGCGGCAGCGGAGGACGCCGGCGCATCCGGGGCGCACCTCAAGCGCGTCGGCCACTGGCTCTTCAGGGACGCGCCTGCCGCGCCGCACGTGAGCCGCAGCTTCAACTGGCGCAGCTGGGCCATCGGCATGGCCATCGCCAGCGTGGTGGGCGCGCTGTTCTCCTTCATCACGCCCTTTCGCTTCGGCCAGGCGCTGGCCGTCTCGCTGCTCGCCTGCGTGGCCGGCTCCATGGGCCACCTGGTGATGAAGGCGCTCAAGCGCGACCGCGGCATTCCCAACTGGGGCCGCCGCGGCGTGGGCGTGACGGGTGCCAACGGCCTGCTCGACCGCGTCGATGCACTGTGCTTCGCGGCGCCCGTGTTCTTCCATTCGGTGCGCTGGTATTTCGGCGCCTGAGGCACGGACCCGCATGCGCATTCTCGGCATCGACCCCGGCCTGCAGACCACCGGTTTCGGCGTGGTCGACATGGAAGGCCATGCGCTGCGTTACGTCGCCAGCGGCACCATCAGCACCCGAAGCGTGGTTCAGGGCGAGCTCCCGGCGCGGCTCAAGGTGCTGTACGACGGCATCGGCGAGATCGTGGCGCGCTACAAGCCCGACGCGGCGGCGGTCGAGATCGTGTTCGTGAACGTCAATCCGCAATCCACGCTGCTGCTCGGCCAGGCGCGCGGCGCCTGTCTCACGGCGCTGGTGACCCACGCGCTGCCGGTGGCCGAGTACACGGCGCTGCAAATGAAGCAGGCCGTCGCCGGCCATGGCCGCGCCGCGAAGGCGCAAGTGCAGGAGATGGTGCGGCGACTGCTGTCGCTGCCCGGCGTGCCCGGCAGCGATGCGGCCGACGCGCTGGGCATCGCGATCACCCATGCGCACGTCGGCAGCTCCATGGCGCGGATCGGGCAGGCCGCGGTGCTGACGCGCAGCACCAGCGGCATGTATCGGAAGGGGCGGACGCGCTAGCAGTGGCTGCTGAATGCGGAGATCGAGCCTTCAGAGCACCCGCTCGGCGATCAGCACCGCGAAGAAGCCGAAGGCCGCCAGCAGCGTCCACTTGAGCACGATCCAGCCGAAGCGCTTGTACTTGGGCTGGCCGGTCCCGGCATAGAAGGCGAAAGAAGCGCCGGCCACCAGCAGGAGCAGCAGGATGGCCCAGCGGAACAGCAGCATCGCGGCTCGTCGCGCCTACCAGGCCCGCGCGACTTCGGCGAAGCCGGCCGGCGCCTGCCGCTGGTCGTCGAAGCTGACGATCTCGTAGGCGTCCTTCTGGGCCAGCAGCTCGCGCAGCAGCTTGTTGTTGAGCCCATGGCCCGACCGGAAGGCGCTGTAGGCCGCGAGCAGCGGGCGGCCGATGACGTAGAGGTCGCCCATGGCGTCGAGGATCTTGTGCTTGACGAACTCGTCGTCGTAGCGCAACCCGCCGGCATTGAGCACCTTCGTGTCGTCCATCACGATGGCGTTGTCGAGCCCGCCGCCCAGCGCCAGGCCCTTGGAGCGCATGTATTCGACTTCCTTGGTGAAGCCGAAGGTGCGTGCGCGCGCGATGTCGCGGCTGTAGGAGCCCGAGCCCAGGTCGAATTCGAAGCGCTGGCCGCTGGCGTTGACCACGCGGTGGTCGAAATCGATCTCGAAGCTCAGCTTGTAGCCGTGGTAGGGCACGAGCCGCGCCCATTTGAGATCGTGGCCCTCGCCCTCGCGCACCTCGACCGGCCGCGTGACGCGGATGAAGCGGCGCGGCGCGTTCTGCAGCTCGATGCCCGCGCTCTGCAGCAGGAACACGAAGGACGATGCGGAACCGTCGAGGATCGGCACCTCGTCGGCCGTGATGTCGATCATCAGGTTGTCGATGCCCAGGCCCGCGCAGGCCGACATCAGGTGCTCGACGGTCTGCACCTTGGCGCCGTTGGTGGACACGGTGGAAGCCAGCCGCGTGTCGGTCACGGCCTCGGCCCGCATCGGGATCTGGACCGGCTCGGGCAGGTCGATGCGGCGGAACACGATGCCCGCATCGACCGGCGCCGGCCTGAGCGTCAGTTCGACACGCTGGCCGCTGTGCAGCCCCACGCCCACGGCGCGGGTGATGGATTTGAGGGTTCGTTGCTGGAGCACGGCAGCGATTTTAGGAGCGCGAGGCATCCGGCGCGCCGTGCGCCTCGCTATCTCCGCTATAGCCGTCATCTTGGGATCACGATGATGGATCGGGCCGCGCAACCGCTCTACGCGCCATCAATCGGCCTGCCTGCGCAGGAAAGCGGGGATCTCGATGTCGTCCATCCCGCCCGTCGACAGCGCATCCACCTTGGCCGCGGCCATGGTGCGGTTGGTGCGCCACACGCTGGGCACGGCCATGCCGTCGTAGTTGGGCTGGCTGGGGTGGCCCTGCACCGTGCCGCCGAGCGTCGGCACACTGAACGGGATGTTGTCGGTGCCGGTGCGGATCACTTCCAGCGTCGGTGCCTGGCGGCGCGCTTCCTCGCGCGACAGGCCGGTGGCGACCACGGTCACGCGCATCTCGTCGCCCAGGCTGTCGTCGTAGGCGGCACCGTAGATCACGTGCGCATCTTCCGCCGCGAAGGCGCGGATGGTGGTCATCGCCAGCTTCGACTCGCTCAGCTTCAGCGAGCCCTTCGAGGCCGTCACCAGCACCAGCACGCCCTTGGCGCCCGAGAGGTCGATGCCTTCGAGCAGCGGGCAGGCCACCGCCTGCTCGGCCGCGATGCGCGCGCGGTCGGGGCCCGAGGCCGCGGCCGTGCCCATCATGGCCTTGCCGGGCTCGCCCATCACGGTGCGCACATCCTCGAAGTCGACGTTCACGCCGCCGTACTCGTTGATGATCTCGGAGATGCCGCCGACCGCGTTCTTCAGCACGTCGTTGGCGTGCGCGAAGGCCTCGTCCTGCGTGACGTCCTCCCCCAGCACGTCGAGCAGCTTCTCGTTGAGCACGACGATCAGCGAGTCGACGTTCGCCTCCAGCTCGGCCAGGCCGGCGTCGGCGTTGGTCATGCGGCGGCCGCCTTCCCAGTCGAAGGGCTTGGTCACCACGCCCACCGTGAGGATGCCCATCTCCTTGGCCACGCGCGCGATCACGGGCGCCGCGCCGGTGCCGGTGCCGCCGCCCATGCCGGCGGTGATGAACAGCATGTGGGCGCCGTTGATGGCGCCGCGGATGTCGTCGACCGCCGCCTCGGCCGCATCGCGGCCTTTCTCGGGCTTGCTGCCCGCGCCCAGGCCGTTGGTGCCGAGCTGGATGGTCTTGTGCGCGTTGCTGCGCTGGAGCGCCTGCGCATCGGTGTTCGCGCAGATGAACTCGACCCCCTGGACGCGGCGTTCGATCATGTGCGAGACGGCGTTGCCGCCGCCGCCGCCCACGCCGATCACCTTGATCTGGGTGCCCTGGTTGAACTCTTCGATCTCGATCATTTCGATGGCCATTTCTGACTCCTTCAATTTGCAGTTGCCTTGTTTGTACGAATGGGTTGTTTTGAGGGTCACTGTCTTCGCTCCCCAGGCGGTCCGGTGCGCCGCCATCGTTCGTTGAAATGCCGAGGGGGACTGCCCCGCACGAGCCAAAGTGGTGTGCTGTTCATCGTCAGAAGTTCCCCACGATGAAGTCCTTGAAGCGCCCGAAGGCGGTCTTCACCGACCCGTTCTTCTGCGCGACCTTGAAGCCGCGCAGCCGTGCATAGCGCGCCTCCTCGAGCAGGCCCATCACGGTCGCGGCACGCGGCTGCGCGACCATGTCCGACAGCGCGCTCGAGTACTTGGGAATGCCGCGGCGCACCGGCTTCAGGAAGATGTCCTCGCCCAGCTCGACCATGCCCGGCATCACGGCGCTGCCGCCGGTCAGCACGACGCCGGAGGACAGCACCTCCTCGTAGCCCGACTCGCGCACCACCTGCTGGACCAGCGAGAAGATCTCTTCCACGCGCGGCTCGATCACGCCGGCCAGCGCCTGCTTGCTGAGCATGCGCGGGCCGCGGTCGCCCAGGCCGGGCACCTCGACCTGCGTCTCCGGGTCGGCCAGCAGCTGCTTGGCATAGCCGTTCTCGACCTTGATGTCCTCGGCGTCCTTGGTGGGCGTGCGCAGCGCCATCGCGATGTCGCTGGTGATGAGATCGCCGGCGATCGGGATCACCGCCGTGTGGCGGATCGCGCCATTGGTGAAGATCGCCACGTCGGTGGTGCCGGCGCCGATGTCGACCAGCACCACGCCCAGCTCGCGCTCGTCCTCGGTCAGCACCGCCTGGCTGGAGGCCAGCGGGTTCAGCATCAGCTGGTCGACTTCCAGGCCGCAGCGGCGCACGCACTTGATGATGTTCTCGGCCGCGCTCTGGGCGCCGGTCACGATGTGCACCTTGGCTTCGAGCCGCATGCCGCTCATGCCGATCGGCTCCTTCACGTCCTGGCCGTCGATCACGAACTCCTGCGGCTCCACCAGCAGCAGGCGCTGGTCGCTGGAGATGTTGATCGCGCGTGCGGTCTCCACCACGCGCGCCACGTCGGCCTGCGTGACTTCCTTGTCCTTGACCGCGACCATGCCGCTCGAATTGATGCCGCGGATGTGGCTGCCCGTGATGCCGGTGTAGACGCGGCTGATCTTGCAGTCGGCCATCAGCTCCGCTTCCTTGAGCGCCTGCTGGATGCTCTGCACCGTGGCGTCGATGTTGACCACCACGCCGCGCTTCAGCCCGTTGCTGGGCGCGATGCCGAGCCCCGCCAGCTTGAGCTCGCCGGTCGGCAGCACCTCGGCCACCACCGCCATCACCTTGGCGGTGCCGATATCGAGTCCGACGACCAGGTCTTTGTATTCCTTGGACATGAAGTTCCTCTGCTCTCTATTTCTTCCTGGGTGGTGGCGGCTCTGTGGTGACCGTGGTGACGCCGCGCAGCCGCAATGCATAGCCTTCGTTGTGCCGCAGGTCGGCGCCCTCGACGGCGGCGACGGTGCGCCCGTATTGCCTGGCGACCGGGGCGACCGTGACCAGGAAGCGCTGCGTGCGGGCCGCCACTTCCTCGCTGCGTCCGCGGCCCAGTTCGAGCACGGCGCCGCTATCGAGCACCACGCTCCAGCTGCCGCGGCTCGACAGCTTCAGCTGATCGATCGCCAGCTCGTAGGGCGCGAACAGCGGCTGGAGCACGCGGTACATGCCCAGCACCTGGCTGGCCTGCTCGGGCGGACCGCTGAGGCTCGGCAGGTCGTCGTCGACCTCCGCGACGTTCGCATCGAAGACTTCGCCGAAGCCGTTGATCAGCCGCGACTCGGCCTCGTCGCCCCAGTGCGCGACCGGCACGTGCTCGGTCAGCGTCGCGCGCAGCTTGTTGGGGAACTCGCGCCGCACCACTGCCTTGCGCACCCAGGGCACGGATTCGAAGGCAGCGCGCGCCTTGGCCAGGTCGACGGTGAAGAAGTTGCCCGCCAGCTGCGGCGCGACGTTGGCGCGCAGCGTGACCGCGTTGTTGTGCGTCACCTCGCCATCGACCTTGATACCGGCGAGCGGGAAGAAGGGCTGGCGCAGCACCCACCAGGCACCCGCCGCCAGCAGCACGAGCGCGAACAACGCGTACACCAGGGTCGCGGTCACGTTCATGAGCTTGACGTCGAAGGGCACGGGGATGCTATCGGCCACTAGACCTCCGCCTTCGAGTCGAGCGTGGCAGAGGCCAGCACGCGCAGGCACAAATCCTCGTAGGAGATGCCCGCCGCGCGCGCCGACATCGGCACCAGCGAATGGCTGGTCATGCCCGGCGAGGTGTTCATTTCCAGCAGGAAGGGCTTGCGGTCGCTGGCGCGGATCATCAGGTCGGCGCGGCCCCAGCCGCGGCAGCCGAGCTGGTGGTAGGCCGCCAGCGAGATGCGCCGGATCTCCTGCTCCTCCGCCTCCGGCAGGCCGCTCGGGCAGTGGTACTTCACATCGTCGGTGAAGTACTTGTTCTGGTAGTCGTAGGCGCCCTCGGGCGCGGCGATGCGCACCACCGGCAGCGCCTGCGCATTCAGCCCGCTGCCCAGCACGGCGCAGGTGACCTCCTCGCCCTCGATGAACTCCTCGCACAGGACGTCGGTGTCATAGCGCACGGCCAGGGCCACCGCGTCCTGCATCTGCCTGTCCACGTCGTTCGGGCCCTGGACCTTGGTCACGCCGATGGAGGAGCCCTCGCGCGGCGGCTTGACGATCAGCGGCAGGCCCAGTACGTCGGGCACGGCCATGATCTGCTCGCGGCTCTGCTGGTCGAAGGCCAGGCGCACATAGCGCGGCGTGGGCAGGCCGTCGGCCTGCCAGATGCGCTTGGTCATGACCTTGTCCATGGCCACGGCCGAGGCCATGACGCCCGAGCCGGTGTAGGGAATGCCCAGCAGCTCCAGCGCGCCTTGCACCGTGCCGTCCTCGCCGTGGCGGCCGTGCAGCACCACGAAGCAACGCGCGAAGCCCTCGTGCTTGAGCTCGACCAGCTCGCGCTCGGCCGGATCGAAGGCATGCGCATCGACGCCGCGCGAGCGCAGCGCCTCGAGCACGCCGGTGCCCGACATGATGGAAATCTCTCGCTCCGCCGAGGTGCCGCCGAACAGCACCGCAACCTTGCCGAAGTCCTGCGGGTTCACTGGGACCTCCCTTCGCCCATGGCGTGCCCGGTAGAAACAGAACCGCCCTGCTCGACCACCCTGGCCGGCACGGCGCCGATGGAGCCCGCGCCCATGCAGATCACGACGTCGCCGTCGCGGGCGTTGTCCAGGATCGCCTGCGGCATGGCGGCGATGTCGTCGACGAAGACGGGCTCGACCTTGCCGGCGACGCGGATCGCCCGCGCCAGCGAGCGCGCGTCGGCCGCCACGATGGGCGCTTCGCCCGCGGCGTAGACCTCGCCCAGCAGCACCGCATCGGCGCCGCCGATGACCTTGACGAAGTCCTCGAAGCAGTCGCGCGTGCGCGTGTAGCGGTGCGGCTGGAAGGCCAGCACCAGGCGGCGGCCGGGAAAGGCGCCGCGCGCGGCGGCGATGGTGGCCGCCATCTCGACCGGGTGGTGGCCGTAGTCGTCGATCAGCGTGAAGCTGCCCAGGCCTTGGGCGCCGCGCAGCTTGACGTCGCCGTAGCGCTGGAAGCGCCGCCCCACGCCCTTGAAGTCGGCCAGGCCGCGCTGCACCGCCTCGTCGGGCACGTTGAGCTCGACCGCCACCGCGATCACCGCCAGCGCATTGCGCACGTTGTGCTCGCCCGGCAGGTTGAGCACGATGTCCAGGTCGGGCAGCGTGACGCCGTTTCGCCGCTGCGCCGTGAAGTGCATCTGCTGGCCCACCGCGCGCACGTTGATCGCGCGCACCTGGGCGTCCTCGCGGAAACCATAGCTGGTGACCGGGCAGGAGACCTCGGGCACGATCTCGCGCACCGCCGGATCGTCGACGCACAGGATCGCCACGCCGTAGAAGGGCATGCGGTGCAGGAAATCGACAAAGGCCTTCTTGAGCTTTGCGAAGTCGTGCCCGTAGGTCTCCATGTGGTCGGCGTCGATGTTCGTGACCACCGCCATGACCGGCAGCAAATTCAGGAAGGAGGCGTCGGATTCGTCGGCCTCCACCACGATGTAGTCGCCGCTGCCCAGCTGCGCATTGGCGCCGGCGCTGTTGAGCCGGCCGCCGATGACGAAGGTCGGGTCCAGCCCGGCGGCGGCCAGCACGCTCGCCACCAGGCTGGTGGTGGTGGTCTTGCCGTGCGTGCCGGCAATGGCCACGCCCTGCTTGAGACGCATCAGCTCGGCCAGCATCAGCGCGCGCGGCACCACGGGAATGCGCTTCTCGCGCGCCGCCACCACCTCGGGGTTGCCGGCATGCACGGCGGTGGAGGTGACGACCGCGTCGGCACCGGCGATATGCGACGCGTCGTGGCCCACGAAGGTGCCGATGCCCAGGCCTGCGAGCCGCTTGAGCGTGGCGCTGTCGGCCAGGTCGGAGCCGGTGATCCGGTAGCCCAGGTTGAGCAGCACCTCGGCGATGCCGCTCATGCCGGAGCCGCCCACGCCGACGAAGTGGATGTGCCTGATGGCATGCTTCATACACGGCCTCCAGTCGCCGGAGCATCGACCAGCTCCTCGCAAGCCTGCACCATGACCTCGACGGCCTGGGTCTTCTGCATCGTCTTGGCCTTCACGGCGCGTTCCATGAGCGCGGGGCGCCCGGTCTTCTGTAGCAAATCGGCCAGCAATTCGGGCGTCAGTTCTGTTTGTTGAACGAGCCAGCCGCCGCCCGCGTCGACCAGGAAGCGGGCGTTGGTGGTCTGGTGGTCGTCCACGGCGGAAGGGAAAGGCACGAACAGCGCAGCCGCGCCGACGGCCGCGATCTCGGTGACGGTGCTCGCGCCGGCGCGCGCGACGATCAGGTCGGCGTCGGCATAGGCGCGCGCGGTGTCTTCGATGAAGGGGGTGAGCTCGCCTTCGACGCCGGCGGCGGCGTAGTTGGCGCGCAGCTCGTCGATCTGCCTGGCGCCGCTCTGGTGGGTGACGCTCGGACGCTGCTCCGGCGCGATGCGTGCCAGGGCCCTCGGCACCACCGCATTGAGCGCCTTGGCGCCCAGGCTGCCGCCCACCACCAGCAGCTTGAGCGGGCCGCTGCGGCCGGCGAAGCGCGCGGCCGGATCGGGCTGCGCCAGGAAGGCCGCGCGCAGCGGATTGCCAATCCATTGCGCCTTCTTCATCACGTTCGGGAAGGCGGTGTAGACGCGGTCGGCGACGCCGGCCAGGATCTTGTTGGCGAGCCCGGCCACCGAGTTCTGCTCGTGCAGCACCAGCGGCTTGTTGAGCAGCACGCTCATCATGCCGCCGGGAAAAGTGATGTAGCCGCCGAGTCCCAGCACCACGTCCGGCCGCACGCGGCGCACCACGGCCAGGCTCTGCCAGAAGGCGCGCAGCAGGCGCATGGGCAGCAGGGCCAGCGTGATCGGCCCCTTGCCGCGCACGCCGCCGAACTGCACGGGTTCGAAGGCGAAGCCGCGCGGCGGCACCAGCTTCTCTTCCATGCTGCCCGGCGCGCCCAGCCAGTGCACGCGCCAGCCACGCTCTCGCAGGGCCTCGGCCACGGCCAGGCCCGGGAAGATGTGGCCGCCCGTGCCGCCTGCCATGACGAGCGCGGTCCTGGTGAGGCGGCCCTGCGCGGCGCTCATACGCGGCCTCCACGCATGAGAACCCGGTTCTCGTAATCGATGCGCAGCACCACTGCCAGCGCGATGACGTTCATCAGGATGGCCGAGCCGCCGAAGCTCATCAGCGGCAGCGTCAGTCCCTTGGTCGGCAGCGCACCCAGGTTCACGCCCATGTTGATGAAGGTCTGGAAGCCGATCCAGATGCCGACGCCCTGTGCCACCAGGCCGGCGAAGACGCGGTCCAATGCGATGGCCTGGCGGCCTATGTGCATGATGCGGCGGGTGAGCCAGAGGAACAGGGCGATGGCCAGAAGCACGCCGACCAGCCCGAACTCCTCGCCGATCACCGCCATCAGGAAGTCGGTGTGCGCCTCGGGCAGCCAGTGCAGCTTCTCGACGCTGCCGCCCAGTCCGACGCCGAAGATCTCGCCGCGGCCGATGGCGATCAGCGAATGCGAGAGCTGGTAGCCCTTGCCCAGCGCGTGCTCCTCGCTCCACGGGTCCAGGTAGGCGAAGATGCGCTCGCGCCGCCATGGACTGCTGGCCACGATGGTGCCGAAAGCCACCACCACCAGCGCCGCGATCAGGAAGAACATGCGCGCGTTGACGCCGCCGAGGAACAGGATGCCCATCGCGATCACGGCGATCACCATGAACGCGCCCATGTCGGGCTCGGCCATCACCAGCATGCCGACCACCACCACCGCGACGCCCATGGGCAGCACGGCGCGGAAGAAGCGCTCCTTGATCTCCATCTTGCGCACCATGTAGCTGGCGGCGTAGAGGATCATCGCGAGCTTCGCCAGCTCCGAAGGCTGGAAGCGCATGAAGCCCATCGGCAGCCAGCGGCGCGCGCCGTTGACGTTGATGCCGATGTGCGGGATCAGCACCGCCATCAGCAGCAGCAGCGAAGCCACGAAGAGCCAGGGCGCGGCGCGCTCCCAGGTGCGCATCGGCACCTGGAAGGCCAGCAGCGCCGCGACGAAGGCGATCACGATCGAGGCGATGTGCCGTGTCAGGAAGTAGCTGGCGCTGTAGCCGGCGCGTGCGAAGCGCGGGTTGTCGGGCAGCGCGATGGAGGCCGAGTAGACCATCACCAGCCCCCAGGCCAGCAGCGCGACGGTCACCCAGGCCAGCGCCTGGTCGAAGCCGAGCACGCGCACCGGCGCGGCCTTGGTCTGCGTCATGCCGGCATTGCCCAGGCGCACCGGCAGGTGCATGGGCAAGGCGTCCATGCCGCTCTTGGCGCGGCTGAACCAGCCTTGCCAGAAGACGGGGCGCTTGTTGGGCGTGGCGGCGGCGTTCGCGCTCATAGGGCGACCTCCGCGCTGCGCGCTGCGGTGCGAGCCCCCTTCGGAGCGGCCAGGCGGCGGCTCATGCGCCCCCCTCCGGCAGGCCGGCATCGACGCCTGCGCCGCGCGGCGACTCGGCCCAGTCCTGCACGGCCTCGCAGAACACCGCGGCCCGGTGCGCGTAGTCCTTGAACATGTCGAAGCTGGCGCAGGCCGGCGACAGCAGCACCGCATCGCCCGGCCGGGCCTGCGCGGCCGCGAGCTTGACGGCTTCTTGCATCGACGCGGCGTGCAGCAGCGGCACGCCGGCGGACGCGAGCGCCGCCTCGATCAACGGCGCATCGCGGCCGATCAGCACCACGGCGCGTGCGTACTGACGCACCGGCGCGGCCAGCGGCGCGAAATCCTGGCCCTTGCCTTCGCCGCCGAGGATCACGACCACGCGGCGCTCCTCGCCCAGGCCGCTCAGCGCGGCGACGGTCGCGCCGACGTTCGTGCCTTTGCTGTCGTCGAAGTACTCGACCTCGTCCACGATGGCGATCGGCTCCACGCGGTGCGGCTCGCCGCGGTATTCGCGCAGGCCGTAGAGCATGGGCCCGAGCTGACAACCCGCGGCCGTGGCGAGCGCGAGCGCGGCCAATGCGTTGAGCGCGTTGTGCCGGCCGCGGATGCGCAGCGCGTCGGCCGGCATCAGGCGCTGGATGTGGATCTCTTCCTCCTCGACCGCGGCGCCGCGCTTGCGCTTCTGCGTTTCGTCGGCTTCGAGGGCGCGCACCAGCCAGGCCATGCCGTGGACGCGCTCGATGCCGTAGTCGCCGGGGCGCAGGGGCATGCCGGCGCCGAAGGTCACGACCGGGCGCGGCGACTGGCCCTTGGCCAGCTTGGCGGTCGGAGGCCGCCTGTTCCCCACGCTTCGCGCCGACGCTTCGTCGCTGCTCCCGGAGAGGGCCTTTGCGGCTTGGGACGTCCCGGCGCCGCTCATCGCCATCACCACCTCGTCCTCGCGGTTGAGCACCATGGTGCTCTTGCTGCCGAAGATGCGCGCCTTGGCAGCGGCATAGGCGGCCATGTCGCCATGCCAGTCGAGGTGGTCCTGCGTCACGTTCAGCACGGTGGCAGCGGTCGGCTCGAAGCCCTGAACGCCATCGAGCTGGAAACTGGAGAGCTCGAGCACCCACACCTCGGGCAGGGTGCCGGCGTCGATGTGCGCGGCCAGCGTGTCGAGCAAGGTGGGCCCGATGTTGCCTGCCGTGGCGACCGTCTTGCCGGCGCGCGCGACCAGCTGGCCGGTCAGCGCAGTGACGGTGGTCTTGCCGTTGGTGCCGGTCACGGCCAGCACGGCGGGCTGGTAGCCCTGGGGGGCCGGCGGAACGGGCTCGGCCGGGGGCGGCGGGGCCTCGGCATCGTCATCGTCATCGACGGCGACGGGGTCCGGCGCGGGGACGAGCTGCGGCTCGTTGGCGGCCGCGGTCTCCTCGGCAGACGGCGCTTCCGGCGTGGCGGCGGTCTGCGGCATCGCCGCCGCCGTTTGCGCCGCTTCCGGCTCGGCCGACGGCACGGCGTCCTCCGCGCGCTTGGCCACGCGCAGATCCGCCAGCGCGCGCGCGAAGAGGTCCAGTTCGCCGCCCACGGGCAGGCCCACGGCCCTGGCAGCGTCGACCACGACGGCCACCGAGGCCGGCGACAAGCCCGGCGAGCGGTACACCGCGCGCACCCCCGTGCCTTCGACCAGCGCAGCCGAGAAGGGGCCGCCGATGAAGACCGCATCGGGCAGCTCGGCGCGCAGCGCTTCGAGCTGCGGCGGCGCCTCGCGGGTGTCGGCCACCGTGAGCTTCGCTCCATGGCGCGCGCACCAGCGCGCCATGGCCAGGCCCGAGGCGCCCAGGCCCAGGATCAGCACGTGTTGGTCTTGAAGATGCCGCATCGACGTCACCGCAGCTTCAGGGTCGACAGGCCCACCAGGCACAGCAGCATGGTGATGATCCAGAAGCGCACCACGACCTGCGTCTCGCGCCAGCCGCTCTTCTCGAAGTGGTGGTGCAGCGGCGCCATCTTGAGCACGCGCCGCCCTTCACCGAAGCGCTTCTTGGTGTACTTGAAGTAGGTCACCTGCGCCATCACCGAGATCGCCTCGACCACGAAGATGCCGCCCATGACGAAGAACACGATCTCCTGGCGCACGATGACGGCGATGGTGCCGAGCGCGCCGCCCAGCGCGAGCGCACCGACGTCACCCATGAAGACCTGCGCCGGATGGGTGTTGAACCAGAGGAAGGCCAGGCCCGCACCGGCCATCGCCGAGCAGAACACCAGCAGCTCGCCCGAGCCCGGGATGTGCGGGAACAGCAGGTAGCGCGAATACACCGCGCTGCCGGTCACGTAGGCGAACACGCCCAGGGCGGAGCCGACCATCACCACCGGCATGATCGCCAGGCCGTCGAGGCCGTCGGTGAGGTTCACCGCGTTGCTGGCGCCCACGATCACCAGGTAGGTGAGGATCACGAAGCCGATGCCGCCGAGCGGATAGCTCACTTCCTTGAAGAAGGGCACCAGCAGGTTGATCTTGGGCGGGAAGTCCAGCGCGAAGCCCGAGCCCACCCAGGCGTAGAACAGTTCGAGCACGCGCCAGTTGGAGCTTTCGGAGATGCTGAAGAGCAGGTAGACGGCCGCGACCAGGCCGACCACCGACTGCCAGATGTACTTCTCGCGCGAGCGCATGCCCTCCGGGTCCTTGCGCACCACCTTGCGCCAGTCGTCGACCCAGCCGATCGTGCCGAAGCCGAGCGTGACCCACAGCACGATCCACACGAAGCGGTTCGACAGGTCGAACCACAGGAAGGTCGCGAAGGCGATCGAGAACAGCACCAGCACGCCGCCCATGGTTGGCGTGCCGCTCTTGCTCAGGTGCGTCTCCATGGCATAGCCGCGCACCGGCTGGCCGATCTTGAGCGCCGCCAGCCGGCGGATCACGTACGGCCCGGCACCCAGCCCGAGCAGCAGCGCGCTCAGTGCCGCCATCAGCGCGCGGAAGGTGAGGTACTGGAAGACGCGCAGGAAGCCGAGTTCCGGCGAGAGCGTCTGCAGCCATTGGGCGAGACTCATCAGCATGGTGCGAACGCGCACGGCACATGGATCACGGCCGGCCCTCCTTGTTGTTGTCGTTGTTCCGAGGTGCCGAAGCGGAGGCGATGGCGTTGACCACGCGCTCCATCCGCATGAAGCGCGAGCCCTTGACCAGCACGCTGGCGATGCGCGGCAGCTGCGCGAGCACCGCGGCATCGAGCGCAGCGATGTCGCCGAAGTGGCGCGCATCCGCCCCGCCGGCACGCGTGAAGGCGGTGGCGGCGTGCATCGATGCGTCGCCCAGGGCGAACAGCGACTCGATGCCGCGCTCGGCCGCCCAGGCACCGACCTCGGCGTGGAATTGCGGGCCGCGGTCGCCGACTTCGCCCATGTCGCCCAGCACCAGCAGGCGCGGACCCGGCAGGCCGCTGAGCACGTCGACGGCGGCGCGCACGGAATCGGGATTGGCGTTGTAGGTGTCGTCGACCACGGTGATGGCCCGGCCGTCCGCCAGCAGCAGCTCGCTCGCCCGCGAGCGACCCTTGACCGGCTCGAAGGCGGCGAGGCCTTCGGCGATCTTCTCCACCGACACCCCGCAGGCCAGTGCGCAGGCGACGGCCGCCAGCGCGTTCACCACGTTATGGCGCCCGGCAATGCGCAGGGTGGACCGGATCTCACCGAGCGGCGTGCGGGCCTCGAAGTGCCAGGCGCCATGCTTCCACTCGGCACGCCCGAGCGCGATGTCGGCGTCGGGCTGCTCGCCGAAGCTCAGGCAGCGCCGCGGCGCGCCCTCGTGCGCCATCTCGTTCCACAGCGCACTGAAGGCGTCGCCGTAGGGGAAGACGGCGGTGCCGTTGTCCGGCAGGGCGGCGAACACGGCGCCGTTCTCGCGCGCCACCGCCTCGACCGTGGCCATGAACTCCTGGTGCTCGCGCTGCGCGTTGTTGACCAGCCCGATGGTGGGACGCGCGATCGCCGCAAGCCGAGCGATCTCGCCCGGATGGTTCATGCCCAGCTCGACCACTGCCAGCTGGTGGCGCTCGCGCAGGCGCAGCAGGGTCAGCGGCAGGCCGATCTCGTTGTTGAGGTTGCCGATGGTGGCGAGCGCCCGGTCCACGCCTGCGGCCCGAAGGATGGAGGCGATCATCTGCGTGACCGTCGTCTTGCCGTTGCTGCCGGTGACCGCCACCAGCGGCAGGTCGAACCGGGACCGCCAGCCCGCGGCCAGGGCCCCGAGGGCGGCCAGGGTGTCGGGCACTTCCAGGCCCGGGAGGCCGGCTGCCTCGAGCCCGCGGTGGGCGATGGCCGCGGACGCGCCATGCGCCCGCGCATCGGCCAGGAAATCGTTGGCGTCGAAGCGCTCGCCCTTCAGCGCGACGAACAGGTCGCCGGCCGCCAGGGTGCGGGTGTCGGTGTGCACGCGCGAGACCGCCACGTCCGGATTGCCGACCAGGCGCGCGCCGGGAATCCAGGCCAGCGCCTGGCGAAGCGTCATCATCGGTGCTTCTTCGTGCGGCGCGCTCATTGGATCGCCTCCACGACGTGCGCTGCGATGTTCGCTTGGGGAACGGCCCGGCGGCTCATGATTGCCCACTCCTTCGCGTCAGTGCATCGACGGCGTGCGCCCGGTCGGAGAACGCGATGCGCTCGCCGGCGATCTCCTGCCAGGCTTCGTGGCCGCGGCCCGCCAGCAGCACCACGTCCTCGGGCGCGGCCTGGGCCAGGGTCTGGCGGATGGCCTCGGCGCGGTCGGGCTCGACCTGGGCCGCCTCGGGGCGCGCCAGTCCCAGCAGGATCTGGCTGATGATGGCGCCGGGCTTCTCGCTGCGCGGGTTGTCGCTGGTCAGGACCACGCGGTCGGCCTGCTTCTCGGCCACCGCAGCCATCATCGGCCGCTTGGCGCGGTCGCGGTCGCCGCCGCAGCCGAACATGCACCAGAGCTGCCCGCCGCGCTGCCGCGCCAGCGGGCGCAGGCCGGCCAGGGCCTTGTCCAGTGCGTCCGGCGTGTGGGCGTAGTCGACCACGGCCAACGGCCGTCCCGGCAGGCTCACGCGCTCCATGCGGCCCGGCACGCTGTCCAGCCGGGCGCAGGCCGCCACCGCCTGCGCCAGCGTGAGGCCCAGCGCGCGCAGGGTGCCGAGCACGCCCAGCAGGTTGGCCACGTTGTACTGGCCGATCAGGCGGGTGCGCAGGCGCTCGGGCGCGACGCCGCGCTCGGCCACGGTGAACTGCAGGCCCTCGGCGTCGTAGCCGACCTCCGTCGCCGCGAGGCGGGCCGGCGCGCCGGCAGCCGAGACGGTCCAGAGATCCGGGGCACTTTCGCCGCGCTCGACCAGGTTGCCCACCAGGCTGGCACCGTGAACGTCGTCGATGTTGACCACCGCGGCGCGCAGGCCGGGCCAGCGGAACAGCTCGGCCTTGGCCTGCCAGTAGGCATCCATGCTGCCGTGGTAGTCCAGGTGGTCCTGGGTGAAGTTGGTGAACACGGCGACCGCGATGCGCGTGCCGTCGAGGCGGCGCTCGGCGATGCCGATCGAGGACGCTTCGATGGCGCAGGCACCGAAGCCGCGCGTGGCGAAGGCGCGCAGCTCGCGTTGCAGCATCACCGGGTCGGGCGTGGTGAGGCCCGTGTAGGCGAGGTCGGGCGGCACGCCGATGCCGAGCGTGCCCATCACCGCGCAGGGGCGCGTGGCGTCGTGCGCCGCCAGCGCCTGTGCCAGCCACCAGGCGGTGGAAGTCTTGCCGTTGGTGCCGGTGACGGCGAGCACGTCCAGGCGCGACGACGGGTCGTCGTGGAAGGCGGCGGCGATCGGTCCGGTCGCGGCCTTCAGGCCGGCGTAGCCGGCGATGCGCACGTCGCCCGCGTCGAAGCCGAAGGCCTCGGCGCCCTCGGCCTCGACCAGGCAGGCCGCTGCGCCCTGGGCCAGTGCGGCCGCGACGTGGCGCCGTCCATCGGTCGCCGCGCCCGGCCAGGCGACGAAGCCGTCGCCCGCGCCCACCGGCCGGCTGTCGGCATGCAGCGCGCCGCGCACGCGGGCCTTCAGCCAGGCCGAGGCTTCGAGGGGGTTGTGGAGCGCCAGCATCAGAAGCTCTCCTCCACGCCATTGGTGACGACCAGCGGTTTGACTGCCAGGTCCGGCGGCACGTTCATCATGCGCAGCGTCTGCTGCACCACCTCGCTGAAGACGGGCGCCGCCACCATGCCGCCGAAGTACTGGCCGGCGCTCGGCTCGTCGATCATCACCGCCACGATGATGCGCGGCTTCTCGATCGGCGCCATGCCGGTGAACCAGGCGCGGTACTTGTTGCTGGCATAGCCGCGCCCGACCTGCTTGTGCGCCGTGCCCGACTTGCCGCCCACCGAATAGCCGATGGTCTGCGCACGCTGGCCCGTGCCGCCGGGGCCCGCGGCCATCTGCAGCATCTTGCGCACCGCCAGCGCGTTCTGCGCCGAGAACACCTTCACGCCCACGGCGGGGTCGGGATTCTTGAGGATGGTGGCGGGAATGATGTCGCCGTCGTGCGCGAAGGCGGTGTAGGAATGCGCCATCTGGAACAACGAGGCCGACAGGCCGTAGCCGTAGGCCATGGTGGCCTGCTCCACCGGCTTCCAGCTCTTCCACGGGCGCAGCCGCCCCGTCACGGCGCCGGGAAACTGGAGCTGCGGCTTCTGGCCGTAGCCGAGCGCGGTGTAGGTGTCCCACATCTCGTGCGGCGACATCTTCTGGGCGATCTTGAGCGCGCCCACGTTGCTGGACTTCTGGATCACGCCCTCCACCGTCAGCAGGCCGTAGTTGTGCGTGTCGCTGATGGTGAAGCCGCCGATGCTGTAGCGCCCCGGAGAGGTGTCGATCGGCGTCTGCGGCTTGATGCGCCCCGCCTCCAGCGCCATCGCCACCGTGATGGGCTTCATGGTCGAGCCCGGCTCGAAGGTGTCGGTGAGCGCGCGGTTGCGCAGCTGCTCGCCGGTGAGGTTCTGGCGCTTGTCGGGCACGTAGCTCGGGTAGTTGGCCAACGCCAGCACCTCGCCGGTGATGGCGTCCAGCACCACCACGCTGCCCGCCTTGGCCTTGTTGGTGGTGACCGCGTCGCGCAGCTTCTGGTAGGCGAAGAACTGGACCTTGCTGTCCACGGAGAGCTGGATGTCCTTGCCATCCACGGGCGGTACCTGTTCGCCGATGCCCTCGACCACGCGGCCGAGGCGGTCCTTGATCACGCGCTTCGAGCCGGCCCGGCCGGCCAGCTCCTGGTTGAAGGCAAGCTCGATGCCTTCCTGGCCCTTGTCCTCGACGTTGGTGAAGCCCACCACGTGCGCGGCGGCCTCGCCCTCGGGATACTGGCGCTTGTATTCCTTGCGCTGGTAGAGGCCCTTGATGTTGAGCTCTGCGATCTGCTTGGCGATGGGCTCGTCGACCTGGCGCTGGATCCAGACGAAGGTCTTGTCCTCGTCCTCCAGCTTCTTGTCGAAGTCCTTCTGCGCCATGCCCAGCAGCTTCGCGACCTGGCGCAGCTTGGCCTTGACCTCGGGATCGTCGCGCTCGATGTCCTCGGGAATGGCCCAGATGCTGGGCGCCACGACGCTGGAGGCGAGCAGCAGGCCGTTGCGGTCCAGGATGCGGCCGCGGTTGGCGGGCAGTTCCAGCGTGCGGGCGAAGCGGACCTCGCCCTGGCGTTGGAAGAACGCGTTGTCGAACACCTGCACATAGGCAGCGCGGCCGGCCAGCACCAGGAAGCCGAACGCGATGCCGCCGACGATGAACTTGCTGCGCCAGACCGGCGTCTTGCTCGCCAGCAAGGGGCTGGTGGTGTACTGGACGCTGCGGCGGCTCACGGCGTCGGCCCTCGCGTCGCCGGCGCGCCGCTACGTTGCGCTGCGGTGCCTGTCACTGGGGCCGGTGTCGGTGCCGCCACAGCCGGGATCACCGTGCCGTCGGCGCGCACGTACTGCGTGATCGCCGGCGTGGTGGTGCGCATCTTCAGCTGCTCCTTCGCCAGCCGCTCCACGCGCAGCGGCGTGGCCTGGGCGCGCTTCTCCACCTCCAGCCGATCGTGCTCGAGCTCCAGTCGGCGCGTCTCGCTCTGCACCCGGTACAGCTCCGTGAAGAGCTGGCGCGACAGGTACTGCGTGTGCACCAGGTAGATCGCCGAGGCCAGCACAGCCAGGAGCAGGAGGAGGTTGAGGCGCACCACGGTCAGATCTCGTCCGTGCGTTCGGCGATGCGCAGGATTGCGCTGCGTGCCCGGGGATTGGCTTCCACCTCGGCCTGCGACGGCTTGATGCGGCCCAGGGCCCGCAGCGCCATCACGCGCGGCGCAGCGAAGGGCGCGCGGCGGTCGTAGACCTCGCGCGAGTGCCTGGCGATGAACTGCTTCACGATGCGGTCTTCGAGCGAATGGAAGCTGATCACCGCGAGCCGGCCCCGGGGTTGCAACACGGAAAGACTCGCTTCTAGCGCCTGTTGCAGCTCTTCAAGCTCGGCGTTGATGAAAATCCGAAGAGCCTGAAATGTGCGCGTTGCAGGGTTCTGGCCCGGCTCGCGGGTTTTGACCGTGCCAGCCACGAGCTCGGCCAGCTCGGCGGTGGTTGAAATTGGGCCCCGTTCCTGTCGGCGAGCTGCAATCGCCTTTGCAATCTGAACAGCAAACCGTTCTTCGCCATAGTCACGAATCACCTCCGCCATCTGCTGCACTTCGGCCGTTGCCAGCCACTCGGCCACGCTCTGGCCGCGCGTGGTGTCCATGCGCATGTCGAGCGGGCCGTCGAAACGAAAAGAAAAACCCCGTACGGGGTTGTCGATCTGGGGGGAGCTCACGCCGAGGTCCATCAGAAGGCCGGCGACGCTGCGCGGCGGCAGTTCCCTCAGATGATCGAAGCTCTGGTGCCGGATGGAAAAACGCGCATCCTCGATGCGCGCTGCCTCGGCCACCGCTTCCGCGTCCTTGTCGAACGCGATCAGCCGGCCGGCTTCTGACAGTCTTTCCAGGATGGCCCGGGAATGCCCCCCGCGCCCGAACGTCGCATCGACGTAGGTGCCGGAGCCGCGCGCGTCCCCGGGAAGGAGGGCTTCCACCGCCTCCTTCAACAACACGGTCGTATGGCTCCATGGCGTTTGCACTGCGGGCCTCAGAACGAGAAGTCCTGGAACACATCGGGCATATCGCCCTGGGTCGCCTCGGCCTCCTTGGCATCGTAGGTGGCCTTGTCCCAGAGCTCGAAGTTGTTGCCCATGCCCAGGAGCAGAACATCGCGCGTGATGCCTGCCGCCGCTCGCAGCTCGGGCGAAATGAGGACACGGCCGGTGCCGTCCATTTCCACGTCCATGGCGTTGCCCAGGAAGACGCGCTTCCACCACTGTGCCGACATCGGAAGCGCCGCGATGCGCTCGCGGAATTTCTCCCACTCCGGACGGGGGAACACCATCAGGCAGCCATGGGGGTGCTTCGTGATCGTGAGCTGGCCGGCCGCGGTCGCGCTCAGCACGTCACGATGCCGGGTCGGCACGGAGAGCCGCCCCTTGGCATCCAGACTGAGCGAAGAAGCCCCTTGAAACACGACCGCGAAACCCCTGTCTTGGAAGGCGCCGCGCACCTCGGCGAGGCACGATCGGACACTTTTTCCCACTTAACTGCACTTTTTTGCACTGTAGCAGGAAACACCTACCCTGCAACCAGGCGTCGCGGCTATTTTTTGTAATGGAATCAACGACTTAGCAGTGTTTTTGAAGTCTCAAAAACATCGAATTCCGTTGCAGATGAAGCACTTAGCTCACGCAATGAATGTGTTGCGTGAACCGTTCGAGTGCGAAAGCCCCGCTCAGAGAATGAATCGGGAAAGGTCTTCGTCGTGACTTAGTGCCGAAAGGCGAGCGTCGACATAAGCCGCATCGATGCGTACGGTCTGCCCCTCCAGCTTGGTGGCGTCGAAGCTCACCTCGTCCAGGAGCCGCTCCATCACCGTCGAGAGCCGCCGCGCGCCGATGTTCTCGGTGCGCTCGTTGACCTCGTAGGCGATGCTGGCCAGCCGCGTGATGCCATCGGGCGCGAACTCCAGCGTCACGCCTTCAGTCGCCAGCAGCGCCTGGTACTGCTTGACCAGCGAGGCGCGCGTCTGGGTCAGGATGCTCTCGAAATCCGCCACCGACAGCGATTGCAGCTCGACTCGGATGGGAAAGCGGCCCTGGAGCTCCGGGATCAGGTCGCTCGGCTTGCTCAGGTGGAAGGCGCCGCTGGCGATGAAGAGGATGTGGTCGGTACGCACCACGCCGTACTTGGTGCTCACCGCCGTGCCCTCGACCAGCGGCAGCAGGTCGCGCTGCACGCCCTGGCGCGACACGTCGGCGCCCTGGGTCTCGCTGCGGGTGGCGACCTTGTCGATCTCGTCGATGAAGACGATGCCGTTCTGCTCCGCGTTGTTGATCGCCTGGGTGCGGATCTCGTCCTCGTTGAGCAGCTTGGCGGCCTCCTCGTCGATCAGGAGGCGCATGGCCTCGCCGATCTTGAGCTTGCGCGTCTTGCGCCGCCCCTGGGTCAGCTGGCCGAACATGCCGCGCAGCTGCTCGGTCATGTCCTCCATGCCGGCAGGGCCCATGATTTCGAGCGGGGCACGGTTCTCGGCCAGCTCGATCTCGATCTCTTTGTCGTCGAGCTGGTGCTCGCGCAGCTTCTTGCGGAAGGCCTGGCGGGTGGCATTGCTGCTCTCTGCGTTGGAGCCGTCGGCGGTGCGGGCCGGGGGCAGCAGCACGTCGAGGATGCGCTCCTCGGCGCCGTCCTCGGCGCGCATGCGGACCTTGGCGCTCTCGCTCTCGCGCGTCTGCTTGACCGCCATCTCGGCCAGGTCGCGGACGATGGAGTCCACATCCTTGCCGACGTAGCCCACCTCGGTGAACTTGGTGGCCTCGACCTTGATGAAGGGTGCGTCGGCCAGGCGCGCGAGACGGCGCGCGATCTCGGTCTTGCCCACGCCGGTGGGGCCGATCATGAGGATGTTCTTGGGCGTGATCTCGGCGCGCAGCTTGTCGTCGACCTGCTGGCGGCGCCAGCGATTGCGCAGCGCAATGGCCACCGCGCGCTTGGCGTCGGGCTGGCCGACGATGTGGTTGTCGAGCTCGGAGACGATTTCCTGGGGGGTCATGGGCATGGGATTGGGGCCTTGGAAGACGGGATCGGACGACCGAACGCAGAAGACGCGAAGCTTTCGCAGAAGGCGCAGAAGGAATGCCGGGATTCTGAGTTCTTCTCTGCGACTTCTGCGTATCCGCGAGCTCTGCGCGCGGTCAAGCCCACATTCAGAGCGTCTCGATGGTGTGGTGCATGTTCGTGTAGATGCAAAGCTCGCCTGCGATCTCGAGCGACTTCTTCACGATCTCGGCGGCGCTGAGCTCGGTGTGGTCGAGCAGGGCCTTGGCCGCGGCCTGCGCGTAGGCGCCACCGGAGCCGATCGCGATGATGCCGTTCTCGGGCTCCAGCACGTCGCCATTGCCGGTGATGATCAGCGAGCTGTGGGCGTCGGCCACCGCCAGCATCGCTTCCAGGCGGCGCAGCACGCGGTCGGTGCGCCAGTCCTTGGTCAGCTCGATGGCGGCGCGCGCCAGGTGGCCCTGGTGCTTCTCGAGCTTGCCTTCGAAGCGCTCGAAGAGGGTGAAGGCATCGGCGGTGGCCCCGGCGAAACCGGCGAGCACCTTGCCCTGGTAGAGCCGGCGCACCTTGCGCGCGCTGCCCTTGATGACGATGTTGCCCAAGGTGACCTGGCCGTCACCGCCGATCGCGACCTGGTCGCCGTTCGGGGTTTTGCGGCGCACGCTGATGATCGTAGTTCCGTGAAATTGTTCCATCGAAGCAATATGGCGATGGCCCGCCTGAATGCAAGCCGAAAAGCGGAAGGCAGGGCCGGAAACAGAATAGCGCGTCGCGGCGCCCTCCTCCGCCGGTAGATCGGCGGCGCCCGCGCGCCAGAGGCGCCTCAGTTCGCCCGGACGCCCACTTCGGCGTGGTCCGCGATCCCGATCACGCCGAAGAAGGCGGCAATGAGACGGTGTGCATCGACGAAGGCGACGCGCTGGCCGCGTGCGTCGCGGGCGGTGACCCAGTTCAGCAGCGACCCCGCGGCCGCGAAGTCGATGCGCACCAGCGCGGCGCAAGAAATGCTCAGGCCCTGCGCATCGGCCAACTCGGTGTCGAGGCGCCCCCAGGTCGAGAGCGATTCGCCGGCGAGCTCCCCCGCCAGCGAGCCGTGGCCCGCCGCGGCGGGCGTCGGCGCGGCATCCGCGCCCATCAGCTCGTCGTCGTGGCCCGAGATCGAGAATCCGGACGATACCGACGGCCGGGGCGTCGCCGCCGGCGCTTCGAGCTCGCCGAAGTCGCCCTTGGGGTCTTCCCAGGGCGGCGGCGACACCTCGTAAGTGATGCAGTAGTTGAGCGCCAGCAGCTCGAATTCGTCCGCCCGGTGCATGACCCGCAGGGCCGCCATGTGCAGCTGCCACCAGGCGGCATCGACCCGGCGTTCGTTGACCGGCGTCGCCTCGGTGAGCACGATCAGCAGCCGGTCGGCGCCGGCGAAGCGCAGCTGCACCGCCGAGTCGGCCCAGTGGTTGAAGAGCGCGCGCAACGGACCGGCGGCGTCGGGCTCGATGGCATCGAGCGCGCTCCAGTCCAGCTTCCAGATGGGGCCGGCCGCACCCAGGGCGCGCGTCAGGGCAAGCAGGTTTTCGCGCTTGAGCACCGCCGGACTGGCCCAGTCGGCGCCGCCGGCGGGCGCCGGTTCCGGCAGGCTGGGGGTGGCTGCTGCCACGACCTGGGCATGGCGCGCCACTGCGCGCAGCGAGATCCATTCGGGCGCGTTTCGCCTGGTGCGCTGGGCATAGCGCACCGCGGCCGCCTGGAACTTCTCGGGATCGCCCAGGGCGCGGTAGAAATCGAACAGCGCGCGCCACGTGTCGTCGTGATCGGCGCTCGAGGCTTCCGGCGCGAGCGCCTGCAGCAGGATGGCCTCGGTGCCGGCATCGTCGCCGTGGGCGAAGCGGATCGCGGCCTCCTCGATGCAGCCGTCGGACACAGAGGGCACGGCGGCCGCAGCGGCGCCCCCCCGGGGCGGCTGCACGCCGGGCACGGTGTCGGCATACGCGCGTGCGTGCTGAGCCGCCATGTCGCCGCTGGAGCTCGCCTTGCCGTCCTCGGCCGCCTGGCCGCCGGGGCCGCGGTTCTTCCACCACTGCTGCGACATCTGCTCTTCGATCTCGGCGATCTTCTTGAGCGTGAGTGCGCGGCCTTCGGTCTTGCCGGTCGTGCTGCTGATGTTGAAGGAGGACGGCGTAGCCGCCCCATCGCGCTCGCCGGCCGCCTCGCGCCGGCGCAGCTTGCGCAGCATGTCGAACTCCCGGCGGCGCACGAAGTCGTTGCGCTGCCGCCGCTCGATCATTTCCTTGAGCATCTCGCGGCTGTAGCCGTTCTCGAGCTGCGAGGACTCCTCGGCGTCGAGCTCGGACCAATCCTTGAGCGGATTGCGGACGAACTTCGCCACCTTGGACAGCAGGCGCCCGGTGTCTTCCTTGGCCATGCGCGGCGACTCCCCTCGATCCGTCCGGCGCTCAGTCGCCGAACATCTTCTGCTTGAGCTCGCGGCGCTGCTGCGCTTCGAGCGACAGCGTGGCGGTCGGGCGGGCCAGCAGGCGGCCGACGCCGATCGGCTCGCCGGTCTCGTCGCAGTAGCCGTAGTCGCCGGCGTCGATGCGCTGGATCGATTGCTCGATCTTCTTCAGCAGCTTGCGCTCGCGGTCGCGGGTGCGCAGCTCCAGCGCATGCTCTTCCTCGATGGTGGCGCGGTCGGCCGGGTCGGGCACCACCACCGTGTCTTCGCGCAGATGCTCGGTGGTCTCACCGGCGTTCTCGAGGATGCCGCGCTTCAATGCTTGCAGCTTGAGCCGGAAGAAGGCCATCTGCTTGTCGTTCATGTACTCCGAGTCCGGCATCGCGATCACCTCGGCATCGCTGAGCTCCTCCGGCGCCTTGGTCTTCCAGTTGTTCGCCAGCTTGGGGTCTTTCTTGACCGCGATGGGCGGCGGCGGCACCAGCGCGGTGTTCGCGACCTGCACGAAGCTGGACTTGGCCGCGGTGGAGGCCACGGATTGCGGCATGGAAGGCACGGTGACTTGCGACAACCGCGAAACGCGCCCGCCGCGTGCGGGAGCGGCCGTGGTGGAGGGAGGGGTGCTGGTGGGGTTGGTCGGAGTGGTCATAGCAGTTGTCGCCGCGGGCGTGGGGGCCGCAGCCGCCTTTTTAACGGGATTCGATGAAGCAGGTGCGGCGGCGCGGGTACCGGCCGCCTTGGTTGATGGGGAAGCGCCTGCACCCGCAGCCTTGGCCTTGCTCACGGCAGAGGGCTTCGGCGGCGCGTCAGGCCTCACGGGCTTGGACGCTGAAACCTTCTTCGCGACGGGCGCAGCCTGCTTGGCAACCGCCGTCTTCTTGACGGCTGGCTTGGACACGGGCATTGCCTTGGCGACTGGTTTCTTCACGGTGACTGGCTCCTTCGACGAACTGGTACGCGCTTTCAATGGGGATTTACTCCCATGGGAACCACTGTTGCCCGAGGGCTTCGCGGAACCCCGCCTTGTCAGGGGCTCGCCAGTGGCGAACCCAGGGGTTATACCCCCGAAAGCATGCCGTAAACGTGCGCAGCGCTATGCCGAAAGTCACACATCGTCCCGGGAAGGACGATGCCTGGCCTCGGAACAGGCGCGCGATTGTATAGAGAACTCGAAGGGATGGGCGCGATCGGCGGAAGCAGTCACCTCGGACGCGATCGCCGGCGCCGCGACGGGGTCAGGAAGAAGCGGGCTTCAGACCAGGCATTGCTCCAGGCCCTGCTCCAGGATCTCGCGCGGCAGGTCGATGCCGATGAACACCATGCGGCTGTTGCGCTTTTCGTCGGGGCCCCAGGCCGGGCCGAGGTCGCTGCCCATCAGCTGGTGCACGCCCTGGAAGATGACCTTGCGCTCGGTGCCCTGCATGTGCAGCACGCCCTTGTAACGCAGCATCCGGGGGCCGTAGATGTTGACGATGGCGCCCAGGAAGTCCTCCAGGCGCGCGGGGTCGAAGGGGCGGTCGGCGCGGAAGACGAAGCTCTTCACGTCGTCGTCGTGGTGATGGTGATGGCCATGGCCCTCGCCGCCGTGCGAGGGGTGGTCGCAGTGCTCGCCGTGCGCATGGTCGTGGTCGTGCGCCTCTTCCTCCTTCAGGAAGTCCGGGTCGATGTCCAGCTTGGCGTTGAGGTTGAAGCCGCGCAGGTCGAACACGTTCGACAGCGGCACCTCGCCGAAATGCACCTTCTGCTGCGGTGCACGCGGGTTCATGTGCTTGAGGCGGTGAATCAGCGCCTCGGTTTCCTCGGCCGCCACCAAGTCGCTCTTGCTGATGAAGATCTGGTCGGCAAAGCCGACCTGGCGGCGCGCCTCCTGACGGTCGTTGAGCTGCTGCGGCGCATGCTTGGCGTCGACCAGCGTGAGGATCGAGTCGAGCAGATAGCTCTCGGCGATCTCGTCGTCCATGAAGAAGGTCTGCGCGACCGGACCCGGGTCGGCCAGGCCGGTGGTCTCGATCACCACGCGATCGAAGTCGAGCAGGCCCTTGCGCTTCTTGGCGGCCAGCAGCTGCAGGGCCTCGCGCAGATCCTCCCGGATGGTGCAGCAGATGCAGCCGTTGCTCATCTGCACGATCTGCTCCTTGGACTCGGTGACCAGGATGTCGTTGTCGATGTTCTCCTCGCCGAACTCGTTCTCGATCACGGCGATCTTCTGTCCGTGCGCCTCGGTCAGGATGCGCTTGAGCAGCGTGGTCTTGCCGGAGCCGAGGAAGCCGGTGAGGATGGTGGCGGGGATCAGGGCCATGGATGCTCCGGGAAGGGGGACGAGGGGGAAGGCGGGAAGTTTAGCCATGCGCCCCAAGCCACGCTCCGGCAGGGGCAAAGGGGCCGTGCGTGCCTTGTGCCCTATTTGCGCACCACCACCAGGCCTTTCAAGTACTCGCCCTCCGGGAACTCGATGGTCATGGGGTGGTCCGGCGCCGCGCCCAGGCGCTCGCTGATGTAGCCGTCCACGCCGGCATCGATGCCGGCCGAGGCCACGATCTTGTGGAACAGGTCGCCGCCGATGCCGCCCGAGCACGAAAAGGTCAGCAGCACGCCGCCCGGCTCGAGCAGCTTCAGGGCCAGTCGGTTGAGGTCCTTGTAGGCCCGCGCCGCGCGCTCGGCGTGGGCCACGGTGGGGGCGAACTTGGGCGGGTCGAGCACGATGGCATCGAAGCTGCGGCCCTCGTCGAGAAAGCGGCGCAAGCTGGCATTGACATCGGCGTCGAGGAATTCGGTGCGGGCCTGCTCGAAGCCGTTGTACGCCACATGGCTCTGGGCGCGCTCGAGCGCCGGCAGCGAGGAGTCGATCGACAGCAGCTCCGCCCCCTCGAGCGCACCGGCGGCCTTCAGCCCCGCCAGCGCCGCCACCGTGAAGCCGCCGGTGTAGCAGAAGCAGTTGAGCACGCGCCGGAAGCGCCGGTGCCGCGCCAGCTCGGCAAAGCGCCGGCGGCTGTCGCGCTGGTCGAGATAGAAGCCGGTCTTGTGGCCGGTGGCGATGTCCAGCGTGAGCTGCCAGTCGTGCTCGCGGATGGCGAGCTCGCTGGGCCCGCTGCCGCGCAGCCAGCCGGCCGCAGGCGCCAGGCCCTCGCGCTCGCGGCCGCTCGCATCGGAGCGCTCGTAGAGCTTCGCCAGCCCGGACGCGGCCAGCAGTGCATCGGCCAGCACGCTCTTCCAGCGCTCGGCGCCGGCCGACAGGAACTGCGCCACCAGCGTATCGCCGTAGCGGTCGACGATCAGGCCCGGCAGCCCGTCCGCCTCGCCGTGCACCAGGCGAAGGCCGTCGCTGTGGATGTCGAAGAGCTGCCGCGCGGCAACGGCGGCCTGCACCCGCGCCGCCATGAAGCCGGCGTCGATGCGCTGCGCCTCGTCGAAGCTCCAGGCCCGCGCGCGGATCTTGGAATGGGGACTGAAGGCCGCCCAGGCCAGGAAGCGGCCGTCCTCGGCCTCGATGCGCACCGTCTCGCCGGCGTCACCGCCGCCCTTGGCGATGGCCGATTCGAAGACCCAGGGATGGCGGCGCAGCAGCGAGCGTTCCTTGCCGGGGCGCAGACGGAGTGTTTTCATGGGAGGGGTGCGAAGACGCGGAAAGGCAGCCGAACGCAGAGGGCGCAGAGATGAAGAAAAAATTTCATGCGGGTCTTTTCTGCGTCTTCCGCGACACCTTCGCGCCTTCTGCGTTCGCCTGCCCGCTCCCGTCTTCCAGCGCCCGCGCACGCGGATGCGCTGCATCGTAGGCCTTGGCCAGGTGCTGGAAGTCCAGGCGCGTGTAGACCTGCGTCGTCGAGATGCTGGCGTGGCCCAGCAGCTCCTGCACGGCGCGCAGGTCGCTGCTCGACTGCAGCACATGGCTGGCGAAGGAATGGCGCAGCATGTGCGGATGCACCGGCGCGGCCAGGCCGGCCTTCAGGCTGCGTTGGCGCAGCTGGCGCCAGACGGCCTGGGAGGACAGGCGCAAGCCGGTGCGGCCGATGAAGAGCGCCGCGGCGCCAGCCGGATCGCGCAGCCGCGCGGCCGGCAGCGCCGCACAGTCCTCGCGCCGCGCCAGCCAGGCCGCCAGCGCCTCGGCCGCCCTGGCGCCCACCGGCACGCTGCGCCGCTTGCTGCCCTTGCCGAGCACGCTGGCCTCCCGCGCATCGAGATCGACCCAGCCGCGTGCCGTGTTGCTCGCGCGCAAGTCGAGGCCGGTCAGTTCGCTGACGCGCAGGCCGCAGCCATAGAGCAGCTCCACGATGGCGCGGTCGCGCGACTCGGTCCACGGGTCGGCCGCGTCGTCGTGCAACTCGGCGAGCTGCACCGCCTCGTCGACCGCCAGTGCCTTCGGCAGCGGTCGTCCGGACTTGGGCGCGTGCACATCCTGCACGGGGTTCGCAACGATGCGGCCCTCGTGGCCGAGCCAGCGGTAGAAGCCGCGCCAGCAGGACAGCACCAGCGCGATGCCGCGCGACTCGCGGCCCGCGCTGTGCAATTGCGCCATCCAGCGGCGCACGTGCGCGGTCTGCACCTGGTCCAGCGCCAATCCCGCGGCCCGGGCCTTCTCGACCAGCGTCTTCAGGTGAATCGCATAGAGCTCGACGCTGCGCGCCGCCAACCGGCGTTCCACCCGCACATGTTCGAGATACCGCTCGACGAGCGGCGATTCAGCGGAGGTATCCATGGGCGGCATTGTTCACGATGGCCAGCGGCTCGCGCAACGCGCCCCGGAAGGCCATCCCCCAGCGCTGCCAGCACGTGGTGGAAGCAGCGGCGTACTGCACCTCGAAGCGCCGATCGAAGCCCAGCGCGTGCGCCAGGCGCTCGACGCGCCAGAGGTGGTAAGGCTCGGAGACGATGATCACGCGCTGCACGCCCGCCGCCTCGAGCAGCGGCCGCGACATCGAGAGGTTCTCCCGCGTGGACTGCGACACCGGCTCCAGCAGCAGCGCACCCGCGTAGCCCGCGGCGCGTGCATGCTGCTGCATCACCTCGGCCTCGATGCGGCCGTCCTCCCGGTCGACGCCGCCCGAGAACACGAGCTGGCGCACCAGGCCGGCGCGCGCCATGGCCAGGGCGGCATCGACGCGCCCGGTGAGGCAGGGGTTCGGGCGGCCGTCGCGGTAGGCGCGATTGCCGAGCACCAGCGCCACGTCGGCCGCACGTGCCGGCGGATGCGCGAGCCGCTCGCGCGCATGCAGCCAGATCGTGGCGTGGATCGCGGCATAGCCCAGCAGCAGCACGAGCAGCGCGCCCGGCAGCGCGCGCCGAAGGCCAGCGGTCAAGCGCGCAGCCGCGACAGCGCCGCCGAGGCCAGCTCGGCGATGCGCTCCAGGAAGTCGGTGCCCATCTCGGCGTTGAAGCGATGCGCATCGGGCGATGCCAGCACCAGGAGGCCGAAAGCCGGCGCATCGGGCTCGGGCCGCAGCGGGATCAGCGCGATCGACACCGCTGCCTGCGGCTCGGGCAGCCAGCCCGCGACCTCGAAGCCGGCATTGAGGCCGCAGTAGGGCGCGGTCAGCGAGGTGGCCAGCGCCTTCATGTCATCGCTGACCTGCTGCGCATAAGGCTCCTGGAGATAGCTGCTGTCGCAGTCCCAGATCTTGATGGCGACCTGGGGCACCACGAAAAGCGTCTGCAGGTCGTTCGCGATGCGCGTGGGCAGCGCGCGCGGATCGCGGGCGGTCAGCAGGCCGCGGGTCCAGCGCTGCAGGCGGTCGGCGGTGACCACGTTCTCGGTGCCGTGGCGCACCATGTCCATCACCCGGTGCTCCAGCGCCTTGATCTTCTCGCGCAGCATCTCGGCCTGGCGCTCCTGCAGGCTGACGGCGCGGTTGCCGTGCGGACTGGTGAGCTGCACCTGCGCGAGCAGCTGCGCATGGCGTTCGAAGAAGTCGGGCGAGTTCGAGAGGTAGTTGGCGATGTCGTCTTCGGTGATGGGGTTCATGGGGTCTCGTCGATGGAAGTTCATGGCGCTTTCACGGGGCGTCGGGGACCTCGATGTCGCCCTCGAAGACGGTGACGGCAGGGCCGGTCATCAGCACCGGGGCGCCGTCGCCGGTCCACTCGATGGTCAGCAGCCCGCCGTGCGTCTGCACGTCGACGCGCGAATCGAGCCGTCCGAGCCGGATGCCCGCCACCACCGCGGCACAGGCGCCGGTGCCGCAGGCCAGGGTCTCGCCGGCGCCGCGCTCGAACACGCGCAGGCGCACATGGCTGCGATCGACGATCTGCATGAAGCCGGCATTGACGCGCTGGGGAAAGCGCGGATGGTGCTCGATCGCCGGACCCTGCTTCGCCACCGGCGCGGTATCGACATCCGGCACGATCTGCACCGCGTGCGGATTGCCCATCGAGAGCACCGCCACCGACACCTTGGCGCTTTCGGCGTGCGTGCCCAGGGTGAGGTGCCAGGTGTGCCAGCCGTTGTCATGCTGCGGGTCGAGGCCGGCGGTGTCGAAGGGCACGCGCTGCGGCTCGAAGATGGGGGCGCCCATGTCCACCGTCACGCGGCCGTCGGCGCCCATCCTGGGCTCGATGACGCCCGACAGCGTCTGCACCCGCACCTGGTCCTTGTCGGTCAGGCCGTGCTCGCGCACGAAGCGCATGAAGCAGCGCGCGCCATTGCCGCATTGCTCCACCTCGCCACCGTCGGCGTTGTGGATCACATACTGGAAGTCGACGCCCTCGCCGGGCGCGGGCCGCACGCTGAGGATCTGGTCGGCGCCGACGCCGAAATGGCGGTCGGCCAGGAAGCGGTACTGCGTCGCGTCGAGGCCCAACGCGCCGCGGGTCTCGTCCAGCACGACGAAGTCGTTGCCGGCGCCCTGCATCTTGGTGAAGCGGATTCGCATCGGGGGATTATCTGCCGCAGCGGTGTCTGCGATCAGCTGCGCCGCCGATCGAGCGCCCGGTCCAGGAATGCCAGCCGGTCCTGGCCCCAGAAGCGCTCGCCGTCGAGGATGTACGTCGGCGAGCCGAACACGCCCTTCTCCACCGCCTCGGCGCTGTTGGCGCGATAGACCGCCTGCGTCTCGGCGCCCTGCTCCAGGGCCTGCAGCGCCGCGCCGTCGTAGCCGTTCTCGTCGGCCACCGCGATGCGCACCTCGGCATCCGAAGTGTCGCGCTCCTCGGCCCACAGCGCGCGCAGCAGCGCGTGCGACAGCGGCTGCGCGTCCAGCCCCTGCAGCTGGGCCGCGATCACCATCCAGCCGGGGTACTTGTTCCAGTCCGGATCGGCGGGCTTGCCCTTGGGGTAGTGCGCCGGCTCCGGCACCAGCGGCATGCCCAGGTACTCGCGCCAGCGAACGAGCTCGAGCGCGTGGTAGCTGCGGCGCGCCTGGGGCCGCGTCTTCAACGGGATGCCGCCGGTCTGCGGCACCACGGCCTGGAAGTCGTAGGGTTTGAGCGTGAGGCGCACGTGGTGGCGGCGCACGATGTCCTGCAGTTGCGGGCCGCCGAGGTAGGCCCAGGGCGAGGAGAGGCTGTAGTAGCAGTCGAGGGCGATCATCTTCTGGATTATCTTCAGGCCATGCCTGACGATTCCTCCGCCACCGCGCTGCCGCCGGTGCCTATGCAGTTCACGGCCAGCCAACGCGACCGGGCCGCGCTCGAGGCCCTTGCCCGCCAGGCGCGGGCCGACCTCGAACGCATCAATGTCCCGCCCGCCGCCTGGATGCTCTCCGCCGAATCCGCCACCGACGCCTCGCCGGTGCTCGACGTGCTGGTGGCGGGCGCCGGCATGTGCGGCCAGACCGCCGCCTTCGCGCTGCGCCGCGAGGGCCTGACCAACATCCGCGTGGTCGACCGCGCCGCCCGCGGTGAAGAAGGCCCCTGGGGCAGCTATGCGCGGATGCTGACGCTGCGCAGCCCCAAGCAGGTCGGCGGGCCCGAGCTGGGCGTGCCTTCGCTTTCCTTCCGAGCCTGGTACGAGGCGCAGCACGGCAGCGAGGAATGGCAGGCGCTGCACAAGATCGGCCGGATCGACTGGCGCGACTACCTGCTGTGGGTGCGCGATACCGCCGGCCTGGCGGTAGACAACGGCGTCCGCCTGCGCTCCGTCTCGCACGCGGAGGGCGGCCGGCTGCTCTCGATCGAGCTGGAAGCCCCCGGCGGCCGCCGCGAGACCGTGCGCGCGCGCCAGCTGGTGCTCGCGCTGGGACGCGACGGCAGCGGCGCACCGCGCTGGCCCGACTTCCCATCGCTGCGGCGCGACGACCCGCTGGCGGCCGGCCGCGTGTTCCATTCGGCCGACGCGATCGATTTCGCGGCCTTGGAAGGCCAGCGCATCGGCGTGCTGGGCGCCGGCGCATCGGCCTTCGACAACGCGGGCTGTGCGCTGGAGGCCGGCGCTGCCGAGGTCCAGCTGTTCGCGCGCCGGGCTCACCTGCCACAGGTCAACAAGAGCAAGGCCGCGTCCAGCCACGGCTTCCTGCGCGGCTTCGAGGGGCTGGACGACGCGCGCAAGTGGCGCGTCTACACCTACATCTTCGACGAGCAGGTGCCGCCGCCCTGGGAAAGCGTGCGCCGCTGCGATGCGCACGCGGGTTTCACACTCTCGCTGGGAACACCCTGGCTGGACGTCGCGCCCGACGAGGACGGCGTGTCGGTCACCTTGCCGAACGGCGGCATCGAGCGCTTCGATGCGGTGATCTTCGGCACCGGCTTCGACGTCGACCTGCTCGACCGGCCCGAGCTCGCGCGCTACACACCGCTGGTCGACACCTGGGCGTGCCACGTGCCGCCCGAAGAGGCGCAGCGCCATCCCGAGCCGACGCGCTTTCCCTATCTGGGCGCCGGCTTCGAGCTGCGCGCTCGTGCGTCCGGTGCGCCGGACGCGGCCGCCGCGCTCTCGCGCATGCGGCTCTTCAACTGGGGCGCAACCATGAGCCACGGCGCGCTGGCGGGCGACATTCCCGGCCTCGCGATCGGCGCCACGCGCCTGGCCCAGGCGATCGCGCGCGACCTGTTCGTGGAAGACGCCGATCGCCACTGGGCGCGGCTGCAGGCGCATGACGAACCGGAACTGGCCCCGACCCGCTGGTACGTTCCGCCGGACCGGCGCGAAAGGCCCTGATGGACACGCGCCAGATGCGCTGCATCCTCGCGATCAGCGAGGCCGGAAGCCTCACCCGCGCGGCCGAGCGGCTGGGGCTCGCGCAGCCGGCCCTCACGCAGACGCTGAACCGGCTCGAGCGCGAGATCGGCACGCCCCTGTTCACCCGCACGCGGCGCGGCGCCACGCTGACCGAGGCCGGCCTCGCGATCGTGGACGATGTGCGCGCCAGCCTGGCCCATGGCGATGCCGCGGCCGACCGCGCGCGGGCCATTGCCGCGGGCCGCGCGGGAAGGCTGACGGTGGGCTTCGTGACGCATGCCATCTACGAGGTGCTGCCGCGCGCGCTGCGCCTGCTGCGCGCCGAGCATCCGCAGCTGGAGGTGGTGCTGCGCGAGATGAGCAACGCCGAGCAGGTCGACGCGCTGGCGGGCGGGCGCATCGATGTCGCGCTGCTGCATCCGCCGGTCTCCATCGACGCCCCTGTCCACGAGCTGCGGCTCGGACAGGAACCGATGGTGGCGGCGCTGCCGGCCGGCTACGAAGTGGCGCAGGACGGCCGCGTGTCGCTGGCCGAGATCGCGCGGCACGGCCTGGTCTGGTTTCCCGAAGAGCAGATCCCCGCCCTGCGCAGCCAGCTGCTGGGCGCGATCCGGCGCGCCGGCCATCCGGTGCAGGTCGTGCAGGACGCGAACCGCACGCTGACCGTGCTGGCCTGCGTGGCCGCCGGGCTGGGCTGGTCGCTGCTGCCGCGCTCGGTGCATGCGCTGCGCCACGAAGGCGTGCGCTATGCCGAGGTGCGCGACGGCGCGGACCTGCCGGCCTTCGAGCTGGCGGCGATGTGGCTGGCCCGCTCGCGGCCGACCTTTGCCGACGTTTTCGCCGGCAAGCTTTCGCTTCAGTCGAGCTGAAGCTTGTTCTCTCTCGCGAGCCGGGCCCACTTGGCGAGCTCGGCGCGGCGAAAGGCATCGAGCTCGGCCGGTGTGCTGCCGATCACCTCGGCGCCCAGGGCTTCCAGCCGCGGCCGCACTTCGGCGTCCTGGAGCGTCGCGGCGATTTCCTTCGACAGCCGCTCGATCACCGGTGCAGGCGTGCCGGCCGGCACGAAGAGCGCATTCCACTCGTACATCTCGTAGCCCGGCAGGCCCGACTCCGCGATGGTCGGCACCTCCGGCAGCACCGCTGAGCGCGTGCGGCCGCCGATCGCGATCGGCCGCAGCTTGCCGCCCTGGATGTAGGGCAGGCCCGAGCCCAGGCTGGCGAAGAACACCGGCACCTGGCCCGCCATCACGTCCGTGAGCGCCGGGCCGCCGCCCTTGTAGGCCACGTGCGTCATGCGCGTCTTCGCCATCGAATCGAAGAGCTCGGCGGCCAAGTGCGGCGAGGAGCCGTTGCCCGAGGAGGCGTAGTTGATTTCGCCCGGCCGCGCCTTGGCCTGCGCGATCAGGTCCTTCACGCTGCGGATCGGGGCGGCGGGATGCACCACCAGGATGTTGGGCACCTTGACCAGCAGGGACACCGGCGCGAAGTCGCGCAAGGTGTCGAAGGGCATCTTGCTGCGCAGCGCCGGGTTCTGCGCGTGGTTGGAGGCGTCCAGCATCACGGTGTAGCCGTCGGCCGGACTCCGGGCGACCAGCTCGCCGCCGATCGCGCCGCCCGCGCCGCCGCGGTTGTCGATCACCACCGGCTGCCCCAGCCGCGCCGAGAGCTTGGGCCCGATGATGCGGGCCACCGCGTCGACCGTGCCGCCGGGCGGATAGGTCACGACCAGGCGCACCGGCTTGGACGGCCAGGCCGGTCCCGAGCCTGTCGATGTGGATGCGGCCTGGGCCTGCGCAGCAGCCGCCGCGAGCAGCAGGCCGGCGGCAGCGACGACGCGAAAAGTGCGGCGCGCGAGGCGCGTGGAATGGAACATGGCGGTGTCTCCTTCGGGCGCCAGCAGGCGCCTCTTGTCTTGAAAGCTCAGGCGAAGCGGAACAACGCCGCCGGCGTGTCCACCAGGATGCGGCGGCGCGCCACGGCATCGGGCACCCAGTCGGCCAGCACGGCCCGGGCGGAAGCGAAATCCGCGAGTTCCTGGTGTTGCGTGTGCGGCCAGTCGCTGCCCCACAGGAGGCGGTCCGCACCCAGCGCCTGCAGCAGAGCCCGGGCCGCGGCGCAGGCGGCGCTGCCGCGCGCGTCGGGCCAGCTGCGGTAGGCGGCCGCCAGCTTGACCCACACGCGCCCGGTCGCGGCGCGTCGCAGCAGCCAGGCGAAGCCTTCGTCATCGCCCGGCACCGGGGCCGGGCGCCCGAAGTGGTCCACCACCAGCTTGCAACCGGCATCGAGGATGGCCTGGCCGGCCAGCGGCAGGTCGCGCGATTCGCGGTGCAGTTCCACATGCCAGTCGAGGGCGCTGACGCGCTCGAACAGGCGCTGCCATCCGGCCTGCGCAAAGTCGGGAATGGGCAGGCCCACGAGGTTGAGCCGGATGCCGCGCACGCCTTGCCGGTCCAAGGACGCCAGCGCGGCGTCGTCAAAGGTGGGCTCCACGATCACGACGCCGCGCAGCCGCCGCGGGCAAGCGCGCAGGGCCTCGAGCAGGTAGCTGTTGTCGGTGCCCAGGAAGCTCGGCTGCACCAGCACCCCGTGCGAGACCGCATGCGCGTCGAGCAGCGCGAGGTAGTCGGTCAGCAACGCGTCGTAGTCGGGCGCGTGGCGATGCACCGACGCCAGCGGCAGGTCGCGCCGGAACACGTGGGCATGGCTGTCGATCGCGGTGATCGGCTCAGGCATAGCGCTGCTCCAGCGCGTCGAATTCCTTCTTGCGCACCAGCGCCTGGCGCTCGGCGAAGGTCGCGACCAGTCCGCTCGCCTCATCGAGGCGGCCGCCATCGCGCAGCGCCTGCAGCGCCAGCGTCATGCCGCGCACCGCACCCTGCAGCGCGGCGTTGGCATAGAGCACCAGGCCGAAGCCCATCGCACCGAACTCGGCCGCGTCCAGCGTGGGCGTCTTGCCGCCGATCACCACGTTGACCACCTGCGGGCAGGCCAGCTCGCGCGGGATGCGGCGCAGTGCCTCCACCGACTCGGGCGCCTCGACGAAGGTGATGTCGGCGCCGGCCTCGGCGTAGGCCGCGGCGCGGGCGATGGCGGCATCGAGGCCTTCGACCGCGGCGGCATCGGTGCGCGCGATCACCAGGAAGTCGGCATGCAGCCGGGCGTCGACCGCCGCCTTGACCTTGCCCCGCATCTCGTCCTGCGCAATCACGCCCTTGCCTTCGAAGTGCCCACACTTCTTGGGGCTGACCTGGTCCTCCAGCTGGATCGCGTTGGCGCCGGCGCGTTCCAGGGTGCGCACCGCGTGCTGCACGTTGAGCGCGTTGCCGAAGCCGGTGTCGGCATCGACGACGATGGGCAGCGCGACCGCATCGCGCAGCGCGGCGGTGTGCTGCGCGAGATCGCCCAGGTGGACGAAGCCCAGGTCGGGGATGCCGTAGAAGGTGTTGGTCAGGCCGGCGCCGCTCAGGTACACCGCCTCGAAGCCCAGGTCCTCGATCACGCGCGCCGCCAGCGCATTGGCGGCGCCCGGCACGACCAGTCCGCGCCTGGCTTCGATCTTTTGCCGCAGCAGCGTGCCGGGATGGCGGGGAGCCGCCAAGCCGGGGCTCATCAGGCAAGCTCCACGCTGCGCGCTGCGGTGCGAGCGCCTGCGCGCAGCCGGGCGTCGCTCATTCGGAGGCTCCGCGCTGCGCCGCTGCGGTGTTCGCCTTGGGGGCGGGCCCGCGGCGCATGCTCACTCATCCTTCATCCCGGTGGCCTTGACGACCGCGCCCAGGCGCGCGCGCTCGGCATCGACGAACTGGACGAAGGAGGCGCGCGTGCCGCCGATCGGCTCGATGCCCATCCCCTTGAGCCGCTCGGCGATGGCCGGGGTCTTCATGGCGGTATCGATGGCGGCGCTCATCTTGTCGAGCACCGCCTCGGGCGTGCCGTGCGGCGCGTGCACGCCCGCCCAGTGGGCGATGCGCACGTCCGGGAAGCCCTGCTCGGTGGCCGTGGCCAGCTGGGGATAGGCGGAGATGCGCGTGGTCCAGGTGTTGGCCAGCGCCTTCAGCTTGCCGCTCTTGAGATAGGGCAGCGCGACGATGCTGGCTTCCGAGGTGGCGTCGACCTGCTTGCCGAGCACCGCCGTGATCGATTCCGAGCCGCTCTTGTAGGGCACCACGTCGAGTTTGGCGCCGTACTTCGTCTCCAGCATGCCCTCGACGAAATGCGGGGTGCTCCCGGTGCCGGCGGTGGCCCAGTGGAAGCCCGGGCCGGTGCGGGAGGCGGCGATGAATTCCTTCAGGTCCTTGTAGGGGGCATTGGCCGGCACCAGGATCACCGAGGGCGCGAGGCCGATCATGCTCACCGGCACCAGGTCGCTGTCCTTGTAGGGCAGGCTCTTCTTGATCATGCTGTTGGAGATCACACCGGCCGCGCTCACCAGGAAGGTGTAGCCGTCGGGCGCGCTCTTGGCGACGAGATCCGCCCCCAGCGTGGCGCCGGCGCCCGGCTTGTTGTCGACCACGATGGGCTGGCCGAGGGCTTTGGAAGCGCCCTCGGCCGCGGCCCGCGCCATCAGGTCGTTGGCGCCGCCGGCCGCGAAGGGCACGACGAGGCGGATCGGCTTGGTGGGCCAGGTCTGGGCGGATGCGGTCGCGGCGGCCAGCGCGGCGAGCAGGATGAGGCTGCGGGAAAGATGCACGGCGATGTCTCCGAAGGATGTCTGAAAGGGATGCCCCTCGATGGGGGGTTGGCCCGAGTATCGACACCTGCGGTTCCCAGGGGAACGCCGTTGCCCGTTGTTTTTGCATAAGCGCCCCTTATGGTGGGCGCAGCCTGCGGGCGCGCTAAGTGGTGGAGCGGATGCCCCGCATCAGGATCACCCCGCCCAGCTGCGAGGTGTCGGTGCGCATGCGGTAGGCCAGCGCCTGCGGCGTGCCGGCCTGGCTTTGCCAGCCCGCCTTCAGCAGTTGCGCCTGGACCTCGGGGGCGCGCAGCACCTCGCTCATGGCGGCGTTGAGCCTCGTCACCGCGGGCTTGGGCAAACTGGCCGGCGCGGCGAGGGCCGTCCAGATTTCCAGGTCAGCGCCGCGCACGCTGGCTTCGCGCAAGGTCGGCAGTTCGCTGAAGAGCGGGCTGCGCAGCGGCGAAGTGACGCCGATGGCCTTGAACTTGCCGGAGGCCACGTGCGGCTTGGCGAGACCCGGCGGCAGCAGCGCCAGCTGGATCTTGCCGGCCAGCATCGCCTCGATGACCTGCGGGTTGCCGTTGAAGGGAACGTGCTGGGGCGCGATGCTGGTGCGGGCCTTCAAGAGCTCCATGCCCAGGTGGCCCACCGTACCGACGCCGGGGGTGCCGTACCTGCCCCTGTCGCCGAGGTTGCGCGCCCACAGCAGCAGCTCGGTCGGCGTCTTGCCGACGGCGTTGCCGGCGACCGCCAGCACCAGCGGCGCGGTGCCGATGAGGCCGACGGGCGCGAAGTCCTTCTCGGGATCGAAGGGCGTGGCCGGGTTGAGCAGCTTGGCGATGGTGAGATTGCCGTTGATCAGCGCGCCGATGGTGTGGTCGTCCTGCGCTTTCGCCACCAGGTCGGCCGCGAGGTTGCCGCTGGCGCCCGGCTTGTTCTCCACCACCACCGGCTGGCCCAGGAGCTTGGCAAGCGGCTCGGCGATCGCCCGCGCTGCCAGGTCGGGCGAGGCGCCCGCCGGAAACCCGACCAGCACGCGAAGCGCTTGGCTGGGCCAGGCGCCGGGGGCTGCGCCGGCGCGTGCGACGGCACGCGGCACGGAGGTCGATGGGGTCTGCTGGGCCCACGCGGCGGTGCCGCACAGGGAGGCGGCGACGCTCTGGAGCAAGCGGCGTTTGGTGATCATGAAGGCTCGAAGTGTTGCAAAGGCTGGTAACTGGAAGTTACGCGAGCTTTTGCTGCAGTGCAAGACAACCAAATGCCTCAGCCGACGGCCGGCGGCCGGCGGCAACTCAGGCTTCAGCCGGATCGCAGGGCGAGCCGAACCGTGTCGCGCTCGACTGTCACCGCGTGGCCCAGGCCATCCGCCAGCGCCTGGAGTGCGACGGCATCGATGGCCAGCTTGCGCGGCGCGCGCAAGGCGCCCGCGATGGGCATCGGATCGGCCGAGACGGCGTCGCCACGGGTCGCGACGAAGCGCAGCCCTTCGGGCCCGTCGGCCTCGATGCGAACCGCGGCGAGCCGCTCGGTGGTGTCATGCAGATAGCCCAGCGCACCCAGCACCATGTAGCGCAGGGCTGCGCCCTCCGGGAAGCGCGGCTCGTCCGGCGTGCCGGCGACGAGCGCATCGTCCACGTGGAGACCGATGCCGTGCAGCTCGAAGGCCGCGCGCATCAACGAGGTGCAGCGCTGAACCAGCGCGCTGCGCGTGACACCGTCATCGCTCGCGGCGAGTTCCCAGTCGCGCAGCGAACGAACGCCTTCGGCCAGGGCGTCGACCTGCTGGGAGATCGCTTCGAGCGGCTCCTCCGAGGCGCTCTCGTCGCCCGCGGCCACGCGGTGCCTCAGCAGCAGCAGGCTCATGCGCATCACCGACAGCGGTGCTGCCATGTCGTGCCGCAGCGCCGGCAGGGCGCGCGTGAGCAGTTCGTGCCGCACCCCGGCGACGATCCAGCTGCTGGCTCCGGGCGAGGCTTTGACTTTCAATCGAAGGGCTTCCGCAGGAAAAAGTGCTCCGAAGTATGGGCGCGCACACGTGCGCTGCCATGTAGGAGAGGGCCTCCTGCTCCGGCGCGCGCGAGCGCTGCATCTGGAAGAATGCATCAAGACACGTGGCGCTTCGGACGATGAGCGCGCTTCGAACCGAGACCGGGCGACCCCCATGAACGACGACTTCCAGTACCAGTACGTGCACGGGCAGGCGCGCCCCGGCTTCCCGGCCCTGCTCGCCGACTACGAGGCCCGCAGCCGCGCCGCGGTGGCCGCCGGCGACTGCGTGATCGACCTGCGCTACGGCCCGCATCCACGCCAAAGCTTCGATTTCTTTCCGGCGCGCGGCAGGCCGCACGGGACGCTGGCCTACTTCCACGCCGGCTATTGGCAATCGCGGGACAAGTCGACCTTCCGCTTCGTCGCGCCGGCCTATGCGCAGGCCGGCATTCACGTTGCGCTGGTCAACTACCCGCTGTGTCCGGAGGTCTCGGTGGCGGCGCTGGTCGAGGCGGCGCGCGCCTGCGTGCCGGCGATTCGCGCGCAGGCCGGCCATGATGGCGCGCTGGTGCTCGCGGGCCATTCGGCCGGGGCCCATATCGCGGTCGAGCTGGCGCTCGCGCAGCGCGACGGCGCAACACCGTTCGCGGGCGTGGCGGCGTTGAGCGGCATCTACGATCTGGCTCCGCTGGTGGAGACCACGCTCAATGACAAGCTGCAGCTCGACGCGGCCAGTGCGCGTGCCTGCTCGCCCCTGCACCGCGTGCACGCGGGCGCCGCGCCGGCACTGGTCGTCGTGGGCGAAGCGGAAACGCCGGCTTTCGTGGCGCAGAGCCGGGACTTCCATGCGGCGTGGAGCGCTGCCGGCAATCGATCTGCGTTGCACATCGAACCCGGGGCCGATCACTTCAGCTTGCTGGAACCCTTCGCGTCGGCCGGAAGCGCCCTGTTCCGGAAGGTTCTCGACCTGTTCGCAGGCGCCCGGGATTCCTAGCTCAGGACCGCCCGCTAGACCCACCCGGCGCGCCGGAACCGGTAGTACAGGTAACCGCAGGAGCTCGCGATGAGGCCCAGCGCCACCCAATAGCCGTAGCGCCATTTCAGCTCCGGCATGTGCTCGAAGTTCATGCCCCAGATGCCGGCGAAGGCGGTGCACACGGCGAAGATGGCGGCCCAGGCTGCGAGGCGCTTGGTGACCTCGTTGTCCTCGATGGTGACCATCGAGAGGTTGACGCTGATGGCGGTGCCGATGGTGTCGCGCATCGCATCGATCGTGTTGTTGATGCGGCCCAGGTGGTCGACCACGTCGCGGAAGTAATCCTGCGAGCCGGCGCAGATCTGCGGCACGCGCCCGCCATGCAGCTTGCCGGTGGCCTCGAGCAGCGGGGCGACGGCGTGCTTGAGCAGCGTGAGGCGCTGCTTGAGCTCGTAGAGCTGCTTGATGTTCTCGCGCGCGGACCCCTTGGTGAAGATGCGCTGCTCGATGGCCTCGAGCTCGACCTCGAAGGCGTCGATGACCGGGAAGTAGCGGTCGACGACTGCGTCCATCAGCGCATAGAGCACGAAGCCCGGCCCGTTCCGCAGCAGCTCGGGCTCGCGCTCGCAGCGCTCGCGCACCTCGACGAAGCCATGTCCGCTGCGGTTGCGCACCGAGACCACGTAGTTGCGGCCGACGAAGACGTCGACCTCGCCCAGGGACAGCGCGGCCGGCGACTCGGCAGGCCCCGGCTCCACCAGGTGCATCACCACGAACAGCGAGTCCGCGTACTCCTCGACCTTGGGCCGCTGGTGACCGTGCTGCGCATCCTCGACCGCCAGCGGGTGCAGGCCGAACTCCGCCTGGACTTCGGCCAGCTCCTCGGACGAGGCATCGCGCAGCGCGACCCAGACGAAGCAGCCGGGCAGCGAGGTGTATTCGCTGATCTCGGAAACGGGAATGTCGGCCAGCTTCGTGCCGTTCTCGTAGACGACGCAGTTGATGAGCATGCGAGGGCCAGGGGCGATGGAAGAACAGGATCGGGCATCTTGCCATGCGGCGCCGAAGCTTTTCTGTCTCCCGCCGGTCAAGCCTCGGGCTTCTTGTCAAGCCACCGCAACAGCGGCCCCACGATATCGAGCGGCAACGGAAAGATGATCGTCGAATTCTTGTCCGCTGCGATCACCGTGAGCGTCTCGAGGTAACGCAGCTGCAGCGCCTGCGGCGCGCGCGCGAGGATCTCGGCCGCCTCCGCCAGCTTGACCGAGGCCTGCAGCTCGCCCTCCGCGTGGATCACCTTGGCCCGGCGCTCGCGCTCGGCCTCGGCCTGGCGCGCGATCGCGCGCACCATGTTCTCGTTGAGGTCCACATGCTTGATCTCGACGTTGGTCACCTTGATGCCCCAGGCGTCGGTCTGCGACTCCAGCGTCTTCTGGATGTCGAGGTTGAGGCGCTCGCGCTCGGCCAGCAGGTCGTCGAGCTCATGCTTGCCCAGGACCGCGCGCAGCGTGGTCTGCGCCAGCTGGCTGGTGGCCTCGAAATACCTCTCGACCTGGATGATGGCCTTCTCGGCATCGACCACGCGGAAGTACAGCACCGCATTCACCTTCACCGAGACGTTGTCGCGCGTGATCACGTCCTGGCTCGGGATGTCCAGCACCATCACGCGCAAGCCCACGCGCACCATTTGCTGGATGCCCGGGATCAGGATCACCAGCCCCGGCCCCTTCACCCGCCAGAAGCGGCCGAGCTGGAACACCACGCCGCGCTCGTACTCGCGCAGGATGCGCAGCGAGGCAGCAATGATCACCACCGCGAAGACCACGATGAGGACGACGAGCGCGATGCTGAGATTGAGGAACATAGTCAGCGCATTCAGGCTTTGGCGGCCGCCTCCTGGCCTTCCGGCGCCACCTGCAAGGCGCTGCCCTGCACGCCGCTCACGCGGACCCGCCGGCCCGCGTACAGGTCGCCGGTGCCGGTCACGCGCCAGTAGTCGCCCTGGATCTGCGCCCAGCCCTCGCCATCGGCGAACTCGACCAGCTCGCCCGTGGTACCCACCAGGGTCGTGACGCCGCTGACCACGGGACGATGCCTCGCCTTCGCCGCCATGCCCGCCACCACGATGATGAAGAGTGCGGAGACGGCACTGCTCAGCGCGACCATCCACAGCGGCACGCCGAAGCCCGGCGCATCGTTGTCGATCAGCAGCACCGCGCCGAAAGCGAAGGCGGCGATGCCGCCCAGGCCCAGCACACCGAAGCTCGGCAGGAAGGCCTCGGCGATCAGGAAGGCCACGCCCAGCAGGATCAGCGCCAGGCCCGCGTAGTTGACCGGCAGCATCTGCAGGCCGAAGAGCGCCAGCGTCAGCGAGATCGCACCCACCACCCCGGGCAGCACGAAGCCGGGACTGGAGAACTCGAACAGCAGGCCGTAGATGCCGATCATCAGGAGGATCAGCGCCAGGCTGGGCTCGGTGATCACCGACAGCATGCGGCTGCGCCAGTCGGCCTCGAACACCAGCAGTTGCGCGCGCTGCGTGGCCAGCCGCACGGTGCCGCGGTCCATCTCCACGTCGCGGCCGTTGACCTGGACCAGCAGGTCGGCCACGTCCCGCGCGATGTAGTTGACCACCCGCTTCTGCAGGGCCTCCTGCGCCGACAGGCTGACCGACTCGCGCACCGCCTGCTCGGCCCATTCGGCATTGCGATGGCGCAGCTGCGCGAGGCTGCGGATGTAGGCCGAGGCGTCGGACAGGCGCTTGGCCGTCATCGTGTCGCCTGCATGCTCGGGGCTCTTGTCGTTCTTGTCGTTCTTGTCTCCGTCGACCGGTTTCGAATCCGGCCGGCCGCCCGGTGTGGGCATGCCGATCGCCACCGGCGTCGCCGCGCCCAGGTTGGAGGCCGGCGCCATCGCGGCTATGTGGCTCGCGTAGAGGATGTAGGTGCCGGCGCTGGCGGCGCGCGCGCCGCTGGGTGCCACGAAGGTCGCGACCGGCACGGGCGATGCGAGGATGTCCTTGACGATGCTGCGCATCGAAGTGTCGAGCCCGCCGGGCGTGTCGATCTGCAGCACCGCGAGCCGCGCCTCCTTGGCGGCGGCCAGTGCGAGGCCGCGGTGCACATAGTCGGCGGAGGCCGGGCCGATGGCGCCATCGAGCTGCATCAGGACCACGGTACGGGGTGCGGCGGCGGGAGGCGCTGCGGGAGACACGGCTTCAGCGCTGGCCGCCGCTGCCGCATGAGCCAGGAGGACCAGTCCCATCAACCATGCTCTGGTGGACCCCATGCGGCGGATTCTAGGAGTCGCGGCACCGATGTCACACGCTCGCAAACCCGCTGCCAGGGCCTGTCGACGCGATGCAAGGGGTCGCGAAGCTCACCACAGCCCGCCCGTCAAGGCGCGCGACGCCGTGCGTTAACAGGCCCTAATCGACGAAAAGCAGGGCCGGAGACTCCAGCGCGGCACGCATCGCCTGCACGAACTCGGCCGCGCCTTGGCCGTCGATGACGCGGTGGTCGAAGGAGCAGGACAGGTTCATCATGCTGCGCGGCAGCATCGCGCCGTCGCGCACGACCGGCCGCAGCACGATGCGGTTGACGCCCACGATGGCCACCTCGGGCAGGTTGATGACCGGCGTGGAGGCGATGCCCCCGAGCGCCCCGAGGCTGGTGATGGTGATGGTGGAGCCGCTCAGCTCGTCACGCGTGGCATGGCCGGCGCGCGCGGCGGCGGCCAGGCGGGCGATCTCGGCTGCGCTGGACCACAGGTCGCGGGCCTCGGCATGCCGCAGCACCGGCACCATCAGGCCGGCCTCGGTCTGGGTGGCGATGCCCACGTGCACCGCGCCGTGGCGGGTGAGCACGCCGGCCTCGTCGTCGAAGCGGGCATTGGCCTGCGGATGGCGCTGCACCGCCAGCACCAGCGCGCGAACCAGCAGGGGCAGCAGCGTCAGGTGCGCACGCTTGCCGTCCCATCGTTCGTTGAGCTGCGCGCGCAGGCGCTCCACGTCGCTGACATCGACTTCCTCGACGTAGGTGAAGTGCGGGATGCGGCGCGCGGACTCCTGGGTGCGCTGCGCGATGCGGCGGCGCACGCCGGTAATGGGCACGGCTTCTTCGTCGTGGCGCTCGGTGCCGAGCGGTGCGCTCGTGGCGGCTTGCGGCGCACGCTGCGCCCCGGGATGGCGGGCCAGCCAGGCGTCGAGGTCGGCCTGCACGATGCGGCCTGCCGTGCCGCTGGCGGGCAGCTGTCGCAGGTCGATGCCGAGCTCCCATGCCCGGCGACGCACGGCCGGCGAAGCGATGGGGCGCTCGCCCGGCTGCGCGGGCGCGTGGGCAACGGCCGCGGTCGCGGGTGCGCGCGCCTGAGGGGGCGCGGGTGCGAGCCCAGTTGCGGCGGCGGGGGCGGGGGCGAGTGCAGGTGCACGTGCCGGTGCAGGTGCTGGTGCGGGCGAAGGCGCGAGCGCGGGCCCCGTCGTCTGCGTGGCGCTCACCTCGGCACGGCCGTCTCCCTCGACCTCGATGCGAATCAGCTCCGCGCCCACCGCGATCAGCTGTCCCACCGTGCCGCCCAGCGCGAGCACCTTGCCGGCCACCGGCGAAGGGATCTCGACCGTGGCCTTGTCGGTCATGACGTCGGCCAGCACCTGGTCTTCCGCCACCGTCTCGCCCGGCTGGACCCACCAGGCGACCAGCTCCACTTCGGCGATGCCTTCGCCGATGTCCGGCACCTTGATCGCGAGCTCGCCCATTCGCTCAGTCCTCCATCACGCGCCGGAAGGCGGCGCCCACACGCGCCGGCCCGGGGAAGTAGGCCCACTCCTGCGCATGCGGGTAGGGCGTGTCCCAGCCGGTGACGCGCTCGATCGGCGCCTCGAGGTGGTAGAAGCAGTGCTCCTGCATCAGCGCCGCCAGCTCGGCGCCGAAGCCGCTGGTGCGCGTGGCCTCGTGCACGATCACGCAGCGGCCGGTCTTCTTCACCGAGGCCACCAGCGTGGGCAGGTCCAGCGGCCACAGGCTGCGCAGGTCGATGATCTCGACGTCGAGGCCGGTCTCGCGCGCCGCCGCCTCGCAGACGAAGACCATCGTGCCGTAGGTGAGGGCCGTGAGCGCGCTGCCGGGCCGGAACACCGCGGCCGATTCCAGCGGCACGGTGTAGTAGCCCTCGGGCACCTCGCCCAGCGGGTGCTGCGACCAGGGCACCAGCGGCTGGTCGTGATGGCCGTCGAAGGGGCCGTTGTAGAGCCGCTTGGGCTCCAGGAAGATCACCGGGTCGTCATTCTCGATGGAAGCGATCAGCAGGCCCTTGGCATCGCGCGGGTTCGAGGGCATCACCGTGCGCAGACCGCAGACGTGGGTGAACAGCACCTCCGGGCTCTGGCTGTGCGTCTGCCCGCCGTAGATGCCGCCGCCGCAGGGCATGCGGATGGTGATGGGCGCGAAGAAGTCGCCGGCCGAACGGTAGCGCAGCCGCGCCGCCTCCGACACGATCTGGTCATAGGCCGGATAGAAGTAGTCGGCGAACTGCACCTCCACCACCGGCCTGAGCCCATAGGCGCCCATGCCGATGGCCGAGCCGACGATGCCGCCTTCGGAGATCGGCGCGTCGAACACGCGCGAGCGTCCGTACTTGGCCTGCAGGCCCTCGGTGACGCGGAACACGCCGCCGAAGTAGCCCACGTCCTGCCCGTAGATCACGACGTTGTCGTCGCGCGCGAGCATCAGGTCCATGGCCGAGCGCAGCGCCTGGATCATGGTCATCGCGGGCATGTGCTTCAGCCTTTCTGGAACTGCGAAAGCTGCCGGCGCTGTTCCTGCAGATGCGGCGGCATGGTCTGGTAGACATCCTCGAACATCGCCGCCGCGCCGAACAGGTGGCCGTCGGCCAGCGAGCCGTAGCGTTCGGCCTCTTTCAGGGCCGCGCTCACCTGGGCTTCGAGCTCCGACTGCGTCTTCTGGTGCTCCTCTTCCGACCAGGCGCCGATGCCGCGCAGGTGTTGTGCCAGCCGCGCGATCGGATCGCCCAGCGGGAAGTGCTGCCAGTCGTCGGCCGGCCGATAGCGCGAGGGATCGTCGGAGGTGGAATGCGCCCCCGCGCGGTAGGTGACCCATTCGATCAGCGTGGGACCCAGGTTGCCCCGTGCCCGCTGCGCGGCCCAGCGCGAGGCGGCCAGCACGGCCAGGAAGTCGTTGCCGTCCACGCGCAGCGAGGCGATGCCGCAGCCGACGCCGCGCGCGGCGAAGGTGGTGGCCTCCCCGCCCGCGATGGCCTGGAAGGTCGAGATCGCCCACTGGTTGTTGACCACGTTGAGGATCACCGGCGCGCGGTACACGTGCGCGAAGGTCAGCGCGGTGTGGAAGTCGGATTCGGCGGTGGCGCCGTCGCCGATCCAGGCCGAGGCGATGCGCGTGTCGCCCTTGATCGCCGAGGCCATGCCCCAGCCCACCGCCTGGATGAACTGCGTGGCCAGGTTGCCCGAGATCGAGAAGAAGCCGGCGCGCTTCATCGAATAGCACACCGGCAACTGCCGTCCCTTGAGCGGGTCGCGCTCGTTGGACATCAGCTCGCAAATGAGGTCCACCATCGGCACGTCATCGCGTCCCAGCAGCAGGCCCTGCTGTCGATAAGTGGGAAAGCACATGTCGCCCTGCTGCAGCGCCAGTGCATGGCCGGTGGCGATGGCTTCCTCGCCCAGGCACTGCATGTAGAAGGAGATCTTCTTCTGCCGCTGCGCGATCAGCATGCGGGCATCGAAGGTCCGCGTCTTCATCATCGCGATCAGGCCGCGGCGCAGCAGTGCGGCGTCGGCCTCGGGCACCCAGGGTCCGACTGCGCGGCCCTCCTCGTCGAGCACGCGCACCAGCGTGTAGGCGAGGTCGCTGGTGTCGGCCGGCGCGACCTCCACCGGCGGCCGCCGCACCTCGCCGGCACCCGAGAGATGCAGGTAGGAGAAGTCGGTCTCGCGGCCTGGCCGCCCGGTGGGCTCCGGCACGTGCAGACGAAGGGGGGGTGCGCCCTGGCTCATCGCTTTGTCTCCGAGCTCGTTGTTGTCGGCTTGCAAGGCAAAGCCTAGCGAAATTCGGGCATCTGCGCAGCCGGGCAACTGCGCGAAGTCGCATGGACACCCCGCGAATGCCGAGGCGCGGATCAAACCATTCAGTCGGGCGAGTCGAAAGAAGAGCCAGTGATGGTCGTCTGCGTCTCGCCTGCGCGCCAACGTCAGTCGATGCTGACCTTCGCCGCCTTCGCCACTTCTGCCCACTTCACGCGGTTGGCATGCACCGTCTGCTTGAACTGGGCCGGCGTCTCGATGCGCACCGTATTGCCCTGCGCCTCGAACTTCTCGCGGATCTCGGGCTGCTCCAGCACCGCGCGGATGGCGGCATTGAGCTTCTCGACGATGTGCGCGTCGGTGCCCTTCGGGGCGAAGACGCCGAACCAGATCGAGCTGTCGAAGCCCTGCGTGCCGGGGATGCCGCTGGAGGCGATGGTCGGCACCTCGCTGACGGCCGCCACCGGCTTCGCCGTGGTCACGCCCAGCAGCCGCACCTTGCCCGCCTTGTACTGCGGCAGCACGGTCTGCACCTGGTTCATGATGCAGCAGGTCTCGCCGCGCACCACCGAGGTGATGGCCTCCGGCCCGCCCTTGTAAGGCACATGGACCATGTCGAGGCCGAGGCGCGCGTTGAACTCGGCAAAGGCCATGTGGGTGCCGGCGCCATTGCCCGTGGAGGCGTAGTTGTACTTGCCGGGATTGGCCTTGACGAGATCGACGAACTCCTTGAGCGTCTTCGCTTTGACCACGTCCGGGTTGACGGTGAGCACGTTCGAGACGTCCAGCACCGGCGCGACGGGCACGAAATCGGCCTCGACGTCGAAGGGCAGCTTCCTGTAGAGGGCGGCGTTGCTGCCGTGCGTGGCGGCAGTGCCGAAGGCCAGGGTGTAGCCGTCCGGCTTCGCGCGTGCCACGTACTCGCTGGCGATGTTGCCGGCGGCGCCGGACTTGTAGTCGATGATCACCGGCTGGCCGAGCTTCTGCGAGAGCGGCTCCTGGATGGTGCGGGCCACCACGTCGACGCCGGAGCCGGCCGGAAAGCCCATGATCAGCGTGACCGGCTGCTGCGGCCAGTCGGCCTGGGCCCAGGCCAGCGGCGCCGCCAGCGCGAGGCCGGCAAAAGCAAGGAAGGGGCGGCGGAGAAGACGAGCAGGCATGGCAATCCTTGAAAGCACTTGAAAGCAGAGGGGAAGCGAGCGCGCATTGTGGCGCGCGGTTCATTCGCAATGCGAACCAAGCTTATGCCGCCATCCGCGTGCCTTCGTGCGGCCCGCTGCCCGCCTCCCGATAATGACGGCCCATGGTCCGCCCCACGCAACAACTCCATCCTCCTCGCGAGCCGGCCGCCGTGCTGCCCGCCGCCACCGTGCTGCTCCTTCGCGATGCGCCCGAGGGCCTGGAGGTGCTGATGACCCGGCGCTCCGCCGGCGCCAGCTTCGCGCCCGGCGCCTATGTGTTTCCGGGCGGGCGCATCGAGGCCGCGGATGCCGCGGCCCACGCCGTGGCAACCCGCCGGCCCGCCCAGGGCGATCTGCAGCTCACCCAGTCGGTCGCCGCGGTGCGCGAATGCTTCGAGGAGCTCGGCGTGCTGCTCGCCCGGCATCCGGACGGCCGCCCGGTCGATCCCGGCGTGGTCGAGGCGATGGACCGCAGCACCACCTCCGCCGTCGCGCTGGCGGCGCAGTGCGCGGCGCGCGGCCTGCTGCTGGCGACGGACGCGGTCTACACCCTCGCCCACTGGATCACCGACCGCGACCTGCCCAAGCGCTTCGACGTCCCCTTCCTGGTCGCGCGCATGCCCGCGGGACAGACGCCCGTGGCCGATGAGGCGGAGCAGTTCGAGCCTTGCTGGGTGCGGCCGGCCGACGCGCTGGCGCGGCACCAGGCCGGCAGCTTCTTCATGATCTTCCCCACGCTGCGCACGCTGGAGCGGCTGGCCTCCTACGCGACCGTCGACGCGGTGCTCGATGCCTGTGCCAACCGCCCCGGCGGCGAGGGCCCGCTGTGGACCAGCTGCCCGCGCGCCGGCCTGCTGCGGGGCAAGGAAGCGCGCTACATGGAGCACGAGTCCCCTTTCGGCGAGCTGGCCCTGGCCTGCCCCGATGGCCAGATCGTGCACGAGCTCGGCTGGCAGACCGAGGCGCCGGTCGCGCTGCTGAAGAACCTGCGGCGACTGACGGCCCCCAACCCCGGCGCCATGACCGGCCCCGGCACCAACAGCTACATCGTGGGCGATGCGGCCACGGGCTACATCGTGATCGACCCCGGGCCGAACGATGCCGCGCACCTGGAGCGGCTGCACCGGGCCACCGGCGGCGACATCCGCCTGATCGTCTGCACCCATTCGCATCCCGATCATTCCCCGGGCGCGGCGCCGCTGCAGGCGCTGTGCGCAGCAGGCTCGAAGCCACCCATCCTCGGCCTGCCCTCGGCCCCGACCGCTCGTCCCGCCTCGCACTTCGCGCCCGAGCGTGTGCTGCACGACGGCGAGCGCCTGCTGCTGCAGGATGGCCAGGGCACGACGCACACGCTGCGCGCGGTGCACACGCCCGGCCACGCGGCCAACCACCTGTGCCTGGTGCTGGAGGAAGACGCCCTGCTCTTCTCCGGCGACCATGTGCTCAACGGCAGCACCACCGTCGTCGATCCGCCCGACGGCAACATGGACGCCTACCTCGACTCGCTCGACCGGCTCGATGCCATCTGCGCCGAGGGCGGCATTCGCTTCATCCTGCCCGCGCACGGCTATGTGCTGGGCGAGGCGCGCGCGGCCATCGCCCGCCTCAAGGCGCACCGCCTGAAGCGCGAGGCCCGCATCGCCGCGGCGATGCAGCGCCTGCCGCAGGGCAGCCTCGAGGACTGGCTGCCGCTCGCCTATGACGACGTGCCGCAGCGCCTGTGGCCGGTGGCTGCCCGCTCGCTGGCGGCGCACGTGGAGCGCATTCGCCAGCGCGCCCCGCTATGAACGAGGCAGGGGAAGGCATTCGCCTGGCCAAGCGCGTCGCCGCGCAGGTCGGCTGTTCGCGGCGCGAGGCCGAGCTGCTGATCGAGAACGGCGCAGTGCGCGTCGACGGGCAGCCGGCGCTGCTGCCGCAGTCGCGCGTGCAGCCGCACCAGCACGTCGAGATCGAGACGGGCGCCCGGCCCGAGCCCGTGGTACCGGTCACGCTGCTGCTGCACAAGCCGGCCGGCACTTCGATCGAGCAGGCGCATCGCCTGCTGGTGCCCGCGAACCATCACGCGCCGGAGCGCGCGGGACTGCGCTTCCTGCCGCGCCACGTGGCGGCGCAGCGCTGCATGACGCCGCTGGAGACCGAGGCCAGCGGCCTGGTCGTCTTCACGCAGGAGTGGCGCATCGAGCGCCGGCTGCTGGAGGACGCGGCGCTGCTGGAGCACGAGCTCATCGCCGACGTGGCCGGCCCCGTGGGACCGGAGGCGCTGGGGCAGCTGGACCGGTCGCCCGCGCGCGTCAGCATCAGCCAACAGGCCGAAGGGCACACCGGCCTTCGATTCGCCGTCAAGGGCCTGCAGCCGGGCCAGATCGCGCGGCAATGCCAGGCCGCCGGGCTGCAACTGCTGGGCATGCGGCGCCTGCGCATCGGCCGCGTCGCGCTGTCGGGCCTGCTGCCGGGGCAATGGCGCTACCTGCTGCCGCACGAGCGCTTCTGAACTTCGAGGGGGAGAAGAAGCGCACTGAAAAAGTGTGAAGCGCGCCTGTAAGCCGGATTCTGTGCGTTGGAGTTTCCCCCAACGTGACCGCCATTACTCTGGGCCGTTCGTCGCCGAACGGCTCGGTGCCACCTACCCGCCAGCTCTCCTTGCGGAGCCACAAGGTGGAGCGTCGCGGCGAACCGCGCCACTCCCGGCTGGCCTACTTGGTGTTGCTGCGCGCAGAGATTGCCCGTTTCACCCGGCCGGGTCGCCCCGGCCGACTCGTCTCTGTTGCTCTGATCCTCACCTCGCGGTGGAGAGCCGTTAGCTCCTGCGCCGTCCTGTGCAGTCCGGACTTTCCTCCAGTGCGCCCTTTCGGGACTTGCACCAGCGGCGATCCAGCGCGCTTCACGGGCGTGATTATCTCGCCGATTCGCGAGCAGGCTCAGCGGACCCAGTGGCAGACCCGATGATGATGATGGCGGTCGTAATGACAGACCTTGTGACCGTGCCGGTAAGAGGCAGCGGACGCAAGCGTGGGCACGAAGGACGCGAAGCCACAGACAGCAATGGCAAGAGACAAGACGAAGCGCTGGGTTTTCATGACTTGCTTTGACGTGGGTTGCGGAGACGCCATCGTGTTTCGTCCAGCCTTCGGGACGTGTAGGACGGCATCCATCATGGGCGCGTCCGTCGCTGTTGGGTCGGCAAGCGCACCTGCCGCGCGGCCAGCGATGGACAAGGGCATGGCTCGGCGCCAGTGCCGCGGAATTTACAATCGCAACCCTCTTCCAGCGCCACCTGCCCGATCACCACGGGCCGTCCGCCATGATCCGTGTCTCCGAACTCAAGCTTCCCCTCGCCCATGCGACCGATGCGCTGCCCGCGCTGATCGCGTCCACCCTGGGCATCGCGCCCGCCGACATCGCTTCGCACATCGTCTACAAGCGCAGCTTCGATGCCCGCAAAGCCGAGCTGCTCACGGTCTACATCGTCGACGTGGCGCTGGCCGATGCGCAAGCCGAGGCCGCCGTGCTGGCGAAGCAGGCCGGCCACCCGCATGTGCAGGCCGCACCCGACATGGCTTACCGCCTGCCGGCGCGCGCGAACGAAAACGCGCCGAGGCCGGTGGTCGTCGGCTTCGGCCCCTGCGGCATCTTCTGCGCGCTGATGCTGGCGCAAATGGGCTTCAGGCCGATCGTGCTGGAGCGCGGCAAGACCGTGCGCCAGCGCACCAGGGACACCTGGGGGCTGTGGCGCAAGAGCGTGCTCGACCCCGAGTCGAACGTTCAGTTCGGCGAAGGCGGCGCCGGCACCTTCTCGGACGGCAAGCTCTACAGCCAGATCAAGGACCCGCGCTTCCTCGGCCGCAAGGTGATGGAGGAGTTCGTCAAGGCCGGCGCGCCACCCGAGATCCTCTACGTCGCCCACCCGCACATCGGCACCTTCAAGCTGGTGAAGGTGGTGGAGAACATCCGCGAGCAGATCGTCGCGCTCGGCGGCGAGGTGCGCTTCGAGCAGCGCGTGACCGACGTGCGCATCGAGAACGGCCACCTGCGCGGCCTCACCGTGCTCGATCAGCGCACCGGGCAAAGCCATGAACTGCGCGCCGACCACGTCGTGATGGCGCTCGGCCACAGCGCGCGCGACAGCTTCGAGATGCTGCATGCCCGCGGCGTGCACATCGAGGCCAAGCCTTTCTCCATCGGCTTGCGCGTGGAGCATCCGCAGGGCCTGATCGACCGCGCGCGCTGGGGCCGGCATGCCGGCCATCCGCTGCTGGGTGCGGCCGACTACAAGCTGGTGCACCACGCGAGCAATGGGCGCTCGGTGTACAGCTTCTGCATGTGCCCGGGCGGCACGGTGGTCGCCGCCACCAGCGAGCCCGGGCGCGTCGTCACCAACGGCATGAGCCAGTACTCGCGCAACGAACGCAACGCGAATGCGGGCATCGTGGTGGGCATCGATCCGCGCGACTACCCGGGCTGGGAGAACGGCCGCACCGGCTCGCCGCTCGCAGGCATCGCGCTGCAGCGCGCGCTGGAGTCCAATGCTTTCGTGCTCGGCGGCAGCGACTACCGGGCGCCGGGCCAGCGGGTCGGCGACTTCGTTTCCGGCAAGGCATCGACGGCATTCGGCAGCGTGGTGCCCTCGTACAAGCCGGGCGTGACGCCGGGCGACCTGCATGCGGCCCTGCCCGCCTACGCCGTCGAGGCCATGCGCGAGGCCTTCCCGGCCTTCGGCCGAAAGATCAAGGGCTTCGACCTGGACGACGCGGTGCTGACCGGCGTCGAGACCCGCACCTCCTCGCCGATAAAGATCGCGCGCGGCGACGATCTCCAGAGCCTCAACGTGCGCGGCCTCTACCCGGCGGGCGAAGGCGCGAGCTATGCGGGCGGCATCCTGTCGGCCGGCGTGGACGGCATCAAGGTTGCGGAGGCGGTGGCGCGAGAACTCGCCGCGCCGATGAAAAAAGCCGCCTGACGACGGCGGCTTTTGTGCGGATCAGGTCGAGCGATCAGGCCTGTGCGTTCTGCAGTGCCGCGATCCGCTCCTCGATCGGCGGGTGGGTCGCGAACAGCTTGCCGATGCTGCCCGTGATGCCCATGGCTTCCACCGCCTTGGGCAACTCGCCGGGGGGCAGGCCGCCCAGGCGCGCCAGCGCATTCACCATCGGCTGCTTGCGGCCCATCAGCTGGGCCGAGCCGGCATCGGCGCGGAACTCGCGCTGGCGCGAGAACCAGGCCACGACGATCGCCGCTGCGAAGCCCAGCACGATGTCGAGCACCACCGTCGTGATCATGTAGCCGATGCCGGGGCCGGAGGAGCGGTCGTCGCCGCGGCGCAGGAAGCTGTCGACGGCATAGCCGATCACCCGCGAAAGGAACACGACGAAGGTGTTCATCACGCCCTGGATCAGGGTCAGGGTCACCATGTCGCCGTTGGCCACGTGGGCGATCTCGTGGCCGATCACGGCCTCGACCTCTTCGCGCGTCATGTTGGCGAGCAGGCCGGTGGACACGGCCACCAGCGACGAGTTCTTGAAGGCGCCCGTGGCGAAGGCATTGGGCTCGCCCTCGAAGATGCCCACCTCGGGCATGCCGACGCCGGCCTTGTCGGCGAACTTGCGCACCGTCTGCACGATCCAGGCTTCGTCGGGCGACTGCGGCTCGTTGATGATGCGCACGCCGGCCGTCCACTTGGCCATGGGCTTGCTGATGAGCAGCGAGATGATCGCGCCGCCGAAGCCCATCACCAGCGCGAAGCCCAGCAGGGCCGACAGGTTGAGACCGTTGGCCGTGAGGTAGCGGTTGACGCCGAGCAGGCTGGCGACGACGCCCAGCACCGCGACCACCAGCACGTTGGTCAGGACGAACAGAAGGATGCGTTTCAAACTGATTTCTCCGTGGGGTTCGGGCGAAGCGCTCGCCCTGGCGAGCAAATGAGGCCCGGCAATGACGTTTCAAGCGCGGCGCGGACGCTTCGTGGTCGTGGGTCTGCTCTCCGCGCAACGCCCGGCTTCGGATCGATCATAGGAGCAAAAGTTCGCAGGCCCGGGACACGCCACTACGCTCACTCGGGATAAAGCCTTTGTTCGCCAAGCGGCCCATGCTCAGTGCCGTGGGGAGCGAGGTGGCCTGAAAACCGTCGCATCGTCATAGAAGTCCGGCGCTTCATTGGCCGGCCACCAGCCGGGCACGCCGAGCACGGGCAGCGGCGCGAAGGGCTTGCCGGCGAGGTGCGCGGGTTCCAGAGCGGCCGCGATCGCCGCATCCTCGATGGCGATCGACCGGAGCGCGCCCGGCGCCCACAGCACGTGCGCCGTGAGCGACTTGCGCGGCGCGACGAGCTTTTCGAGCAGCGCATGGCCGAAGACGAGCAGGCGGGCCTCGCGCCACAGCGCCCGTGCGCGCACGAAGAGGCGCTGCCAGTCGCGCGCGAGCAGCGCCGCCCACAACGCCTGCGGCGCATCGAGCACCGCTCCGTTTTCATCGAAGAGGGTCAGCGCATCGCGCAGGGGCCCGCGCGTGGCGCCGATGCCGGCGCGCGCGATCTCGGCCGCCTGCAATGCATTGAGCCGGCGCTTCGCATGCGGGAAATGCAGCCAGGCCAGGCCATTGAAGAAGTCGTGCAGGTTGTCGCGCGTGGGGACCTGCGCGGTGCGGAAGATGAAGGCCTCGTAGGCTTCGCCGGGCGGCGCTGCATCGGGCGGCGCGAAGCGCAAGGGCCCGGTCGGCAACGCGATGTCCGCGCCCTGGCCCGAGAGCACGGCCGCCACGCCAGCGCCTCGCGCCAGCGATGCCGCCATCGCCGCGGCCCGCGGCGCGTAGGGCGCGAGCCAGGGGCGGATGGGATCGAAGCCCAGGGTCGGGTTCACGCCGCGGCGGGGCCGACGTACTGCACCTTGTTCGGTGTCTTCTCCGGCGTCAGCAGGAACAGCGCGGGGAATTTCTTGAACAGCTTGGGCGAGCTCGCGCTCTTGCCCAGCAGCTTGGCGCCGCGCAGGCGTTCGGCTGCATGGTTGAGCTCGACCTTGCCGCCGCCGGCGAGCTCGGGCAGCGCATCGAGGATGTGCAGCACGTCCTCCGGCAGCGTCACCGGTGCCGGCGCGGGCGCCAGCGCCTTCGTGCGCCGCGGCGCGCGTGCGGCCCGCTTGGCAGCAGCGGGCCGGGCGGTCGACTGGTGCTGCAGGTCGATGAAGCTGTCGTACACCGCCACCGTCTCCTCGCCCGTCTTGCCCTGCTGGCCGATCCCGCAGACGCGGCAGCCCTTCTCGCGCAGGCGGATCACCAGCGGCGCGAAGTCGGAGTCGGACGACACCAGCACCACCAGATCGGGGCGCTCGGCCACGACCAGGTCCATCGCGTCGACCGCGAGCGCGATGTCGGTGCTGTTCTTGCCGGCGGACAGGTTGACCATCGGGCGCACCGAGAGCCGCTTGAAGAGCGTCTGCTGCTTGAGCGCGGTCTCGGCATTGCAGTAGGCGCGGCGCACATGGATGGCGCCCTGGTCGGCGAGCGTGCGCTGCACGGCCTGCTCGATGACGTCGCTCGAGACGTTGTCGGCATCGATCAGCAGCATGACGCGCCGCGCCGCGGTGCTCATGCCAGCCTCCACGCCATCGGCTCGCCGCCGCGCAGCGGCTTGAGCGTCGCTTCGCCGTAGGGCAGGGTCTCGGGGACGGTCCAGCTTTCGCGCTTCAGCGTCACGGTGTCGGTGTTGCGCGGCAGGCCATAGAAGTCGGCGCCGTGGAAGCTGGCGAAGCCTTCGAGCGAATCGAGCGCGCCGGCGTTGTCGAAGGCCTCCGCATACAGCTCCAGCGCTGTCAGCGCGGTGTAGCAGCCGGCGCAGCCCAGCGCATGCTCCTTGAGGTGCGCCGGATGCGGCGCGCTGTCGGTGCCGAGGAAGAAGCGCGGGCTGCCGCTGGTGGCCGCCTCGACCAGGGCGACGCGATGCGTCTCGCGCTTGAGCACGGGCAGGCAGTAGTAGTGCGGCCGGATGCCGCCGGTGAAGATCGCGTTGCGGTTGTAGAGCAGGTGGTGCGCGGTGATGGTCGCGGCGGTGAAGCGGTCGGCGTCGCGCACGTAGTGGGCACCTTCCTTCGTGGTCAGGTGCTCGAACACGATCTTGAGCTCGGGGAAATCGCGGCGCAGCGGGATCATCACGCGCTCGATGAAGACGGCCTCGCGATCGAACAGGTCGACCGCGGGGTCGGTCACCTCGCCGTGCACCAGCAGCAGCAGGCCATGCTTCTGCATCGCCTCCAGCGTCGGATAGGTCTTGCGGATGTCGGTGACGCCGGCATCGCTGTTGGTGGTGGCGCCGGCGGGGTACAGCTTGAGCGCACAGATCCCGGCCGCAGCCGCGCGCTCGACCTCCTCGGGCGGCAGCTTGTCGGTCAGGTACAGCGACATGACCGGCTCGAAGTCCAGGCCCTCGGGCACGGCGGCGCGGATGCGGTCGCGGTAGGCCTTGGCCTGCTCGGCGGTGGTCACCGGCGGCCGCAGGTTGGGCATGATCAGCGCGCGGCCGAACTGGCGCGCCGAATGCGGCACCACCGCTTGCAGCGCAGCGCCGTCGCGCACATGCAGGTGCCAGTCGTCGGGGCGGGTGAGGGTGAGGGTCTGGGCGGGGTTGGTCATGGGGCGGATTGTCCCATTGGGTCTGAGAAGGCAGCGGGTCTGAACAATTGTCGCTGCGTGCTCGGAAAGGCCGGTCCCGTACTTGCGATGCGGCGCCCGCAACGACGCAGCAACGTGACATCGAGGCGGCCATTGCGCTTGCCAAGCATCTTTAGGAGCAAGCCGCATGTCCAGAAGTTTTGCCACCTTCCTCAAGGTCGCCCGGGCACTGGGAATGCGGCTGCACGCTGAAGCGGCTTGAGATCGCGGCAGGACTTGGCATCCTGCTCCTCGGCACATCCGCCAGAAGTTGCTTGCTGCTCAAGCTCCGGCAACTGCTTGATCCGATACCGCATTGAGCCATCTCACCATTCGTAGTCCGCGCTGCAATGGCCTGATCGACTGCAATGTCACGCGAGAAAATCAGGAAGACCCTCCTGCCCCGGCGCCCCGCGCCCGCTCCAGGATGAACTCGATGAAGGTCCGGCTCGCCCGCGTGTGCTGCCGGTTGGGCATGTAGAGCATGAACATCTGCGTGCCGAAGATGCTCAGGCGCCAGTCGTCCAGCGTGGTGAGCACCTCGCCGCGGCGCACGTCCTCCTGCACCACGTAGTCGGGCACCAGGCCGATGCCCAGGCCGGCCAGGATGGCCTGGCGCAGGAAGAGGAAGTTCTCGGAGATCAGCGTGGGCTCCAGCACCACCTCGCGCCGCTCCTCGCCCTGGTAGGCCGAGATGCGAAGTTGCTTGCCGATCACCGCGGCGGTGACGACCGGCGCCCCGCTCAGCTGGTCGAGCTGCGTGGGCAGCGCGTGCTCCTGCGCGTAGGCGCGCGAGGCGCAGGCCACGTAGCGCACCGGCCCCAGCGCGCGCGCCACCAGGTTCTGCGGCGGCTCGGGGATCACGCGGACGGCGATGTCGACTTCGTCGCGCAGCAGGTCCTCGATGCGGTTCTCGAACAGCACGTCCAGCACGATGCCGGGGTAGAGGCGCTTGAAATCGATCAGCCAGTCCGACATCACCAGCTGCCCGTAGCCGCTGGGCACGCTGAGCCGCACCCGCCCCACCAGCCCCTCGCCCAGGGCCGAAGCCGACTCGCGCGCGGCCTGCAGCTCGTTCTGGATCGCCAGCCCGTGCTGGTAGAGCCGCTGGCCGATCTCGGTGGCCTCGGCACGGCGCGTGGTGCGGCGCACGAGCTGGGCGCCGACCGAGCGCTCCAGCTGGTTCAGGTGATAGCTCACGTTGGCGCGGCTCATCTTCAGGCGGCGCGCGGCCTCGCTGAGGTTGCCGGCATCGAGGATTTCGACCAGCAGGGTCAGGGATTGCAGGTCCATGGTGAAGCCGGAATTGTGTCAAAAATTCTTTGACAGTCTGTCAACGGCCAATGCAATTGTCAAAGCGCGGTGGCTGTCCAAGAATGCTGGGTTCACCCCCCAGCCCACGCGAACCGACGCAGTTCGCTCCCACGGAGACACCCCAGCATGGCTACCACCCCTTCGCCGCAACCCGTCACCTTCCAGCGCCAGGCCGATGTGCTGGTCGTGACCATCGACAACCCGCCGGTCAACGCGCTCGGCGTGGACGTGCGCCGCGGCTTGGTGGCCGCCATCGAGGCGGCCGAGGCCGATGGCGCCGCAGCCGCGGTGCTGCTGGTGGGTGCCGGCCGCAACTTCATTGCCGGTGCGGACATTCGCGAATTCGGCAAGCCGCCGCAGCAGCCCTCGCTGCCCGAGGTCTGCGGCCGCATCGAGAACTGCAGCAAGCCGGTGGTCGCCGCCATCCACGGCGCCGCCCTGGGCGGCGGGCTGGAGATCGCGCTGTCGGCGCACTACCGCCTGGCCTTGCCTTCCGCCAAGCTCGGCCTGCCCGAGGTGCAGCTGGGCCTGATGCCCGGCGCCGGCGGCACCCAGCGCGCGCCGCGCCTCATCGGCGTAAAGGCCGCGCTGGACCTGATGCTGAGCGGCCGCCATGCCGGCGCGAAGGAGGCGCTGGCCATCGGGCTGGTCGACCGGCTCGGCGAAGGCGCCGATGCGCTGGCCGAAGGGCTGGCCTATGCGCAGGCGCTGGCCGTGGCCAAGGCGCCGGTGCGGCGCACGCGTGACGCGAGCCAGGCGCTGGCCGACAAGGATGCACAGCGCGCCGCGCTCGAAGCCGCCCGTGCCGATACTGCGAAGAAGAGCCGCGGCCTGTTCTCGCCGATGAAGATCATCGAAGCCACGGAGGCCGCGCTCTCGCAGCCTTTCGACCAGGGCATGGCCCTGGAGCGCAAGCTCTTCCTGCAATGCGTCGACAGCCCGCAGCGCGCCGGCCTGATCCACGCCTTCTTCGCCGAGCGCGAAGTGCTGAAGGCACCCGAGACCAAGGCGGCGAAGCCGCGCCCCATCGAGTCCTGCGGCATCGTCGGCGGCGGCACCATGGGCGCGGGCATCGCCGTCGCGATGCTCGATGCCGGCCTGCCGGTGACCATGATCGAGCGCGACGAACCCAGCCTCGCGCGCGGCCGCGCCCACGTCGAGAAGGTCTATGACGGACTGATCGGCAAGGGCCGCATGACGGCCGAGGCCAAGGCGGCGGTGATGGCGCGCTTCTCGGGCTCGACCGCCTACGACGCGCTCGCGAAGGTCGACCTCGTGGTGGAGGCCGTGTTCGAGGACATGGCGGTCAAGAAGGCCGTCTTCGCCGAGCTCGACCGCGTGTGCAAGGCCGGTGCGGTGCTGGCCACCAATACCTCCTACCTCGACATCGACGAGATCGCGGCCGGCACCTCGCGCCCGGGCGACGTGCTGGGCCTGCACTTCTTCTCGCCGGCCAACATCATGAAGCTGCTGGAGATCGTGGTGCCGGCGAAGGTCAGCGCCGACGTGGTCGCCACCGGCTTCGAGCTGGCGAAGAAGCTCAAGAAGACGCCGGTGCGCGCCGGCGTGTGCGACGGCTTCATCGGCAACCGCATCCTCGCGGTGTACCGACAGGCGGCCGACCACATGATGGAGGACGGCGCCTCGCCCTACCAGATCGACAAGGCGGTGCGCGACTTCGGCTACCCGATGGGCCCGTTCCAGGTGTCCGACCTGGCCGGCGGGGACATCGGCTGGGCCACGCGCAAGCGCAAGGCCGCGACGCGCGACCCGAAGGCGCGCTACGTGCAGATCGCCGACCGCATCTGCGAGCGCGGCTGGTTCGGCCAGAAGACCGGACGCGGCTATTACCTGTACCCGGAAGGTGCCCGCACCGGCACGCCCGATCCGGAGGTCGAAGCCATCATCGACGCCGAGCGCCGGCGCGCCGGGATCACGCCGCGCAGCTTCACCGACGAGGAGATCATGCGCCGCTACATGGCCGCGATGATCAACGAGGGCGCCAACGTCGTGCACCAGCGCATCGCGCTGCGCCCGCTGGACGTGGACGTGACCTTCCTCTACGGCTACGGCTTTCCGCGGCACCGCGGCGGCCCGATGAAGTACGCCGACACCGTGGGCCTGCCCAAGGTGCTGGCCGACATCCGCGAGTTCGCCAAGGAAGACCCGCTGTTCTGGCAGCCCTCGCCGTTGCTGGTGGCGCTGGTGGAGCGCGGCGCCGATTTCTCGAGCCTCGATCAATCCGAATAAGGAGACATCCGTCATGCGCGAAGCCGTCATCGTTTCCACCGCCCGCACGCCGCTGACCAAGGCGCACCGCGGCGAGTTCAACATCACGCCCGGCCCGACGCTGGCCGCCTTCGCGGTGCGCGCCGCCGTGGAGCGCTCGGGCCTGGACCCGGCGCAGATCGAGGACGCGATCCTCGGCTGCGGCTACCCCGAAGGCACCACCGGGCGCAACGTGGCGCGCCAGGCCGTCGTGCGGGCCGGCCTGCCCATCACCATCGCCGGCACCACGGTCAACCGCTTCTGCGCCTCGGGGCTCCAGGCCATCGCGATGGCGGCAGGCCGCATCGTGGTCGAGGGCGCGCCGGTCATGATCGCGGGCGGCGTGGAGAGCATCTCGCAGATCCGGACCCGCAGCGCAGGCGACAGCGGCAAAGACAACAATGAAAGCGGCATGGACCCGTGGATCGTCGAACACAAGCCCGCGCTCTACATGGCGATGATCGAGACCGCCGACATCGTGGCCAGGCGCTACGGCATCGGCCGCGAGGCGCAGGACCGCTTCTCGGCCGAGAGCCAGCGCAAGACCGAGGAGGCGCAGCTCGAAGGCCGCTACAAGCAAGAGATCGTGGCCTGCACCACCACCATGGCCGTGACCGACAAGGAAACCAGGCAGGTCAGCCACAAGGAGGTGACGATCGACGTCGACACCTGCAACCGCCGCGGCACCACCTACGAGGCGCTGGCCAAACTGGAGCCGGTGATGGGTGCCGGCAAGTTCGTCACCGCGGGCAATGCCTCGCAGCTCTCCGACGGCGCCTCGGCCTGCGTGCTGATGGAGGCGCGGGACGCGGAGCGCGCCAACATCGCACCGCTGGGCGCCTTCCGTGGCCTCGCGCTGGCCGGCTGCGAGCCCGACGAAATGGGCATCGGCCCGGTGTTCGCGGTGCCGAAACTGCTGGCGCGCCACGGATTGAAGGTCGACGATATCGACCTCTGGGAACTCAACGAGGCCTTTGCCTCGCAGTCCATCTACTGCCAGGAAAAGCTCGGCATTCCGGCCGAGCGGCTCAATGTCGACGGCGGCGCGATTTCGATCGGCCACCCCTTCGGCATGACGGGCGCGCGGCTGGCCGGCCACGTGCTGATCGAGGGCAAGCGGCGCGGCGCGAAGTACGCCGTCGTCACGATGTGCATCGCCGGCGGCATGGGCGCCGCGGGCCTGTTCGAAATCTTCTGAGGAGACGGACGTGGACCTGAACTTCACCCCCGAAGAACAAGCCTTCCGAGACGAGGTGCGCCGGTTCCTCGCGGAGAAGCTGCCCCGGCGCCTGTCCGACAAGGTGGCCAACGGCAAGCACCTGGCCAAGAAGGACATGGAGGAATGGCACGCCATCCTCAACGCGCGCGGCTGGCTCGCGAACCACTGGCCCGAGCAGTACGGCGGCCCGGGCTGGACGGCGGTCGAGAAGTTCATCTTCGAGAACGAATGCGCGCTCGCGCATGCGCCGCGCATCGTGCCCTTCGGCGTCAACATGCTGGGGCCGGTGCTGATCAAGTACGGCAGCGAGGCGCAGAAGCGGCACTGGCTGCCGCGCATCCTCGACGGCTCGGACTGGTGGTGCCAGGGTTACTCGGAGCCCGGCGCCGGCTCGGACCTGGCCTCGGTCAAGACCTCGGCCGTGCGCGGCGTGGATGCGCAGGGCCCGCACTACATCGTCAACGGCCAGAAGACCTGGACCACGCTGGGGCAGCACGCCAACATGATCTTCTGCCTGGTGCGTACCAACCGCGAGGCGAAGAAGCAGGAGGGCATCAGCTTCCTGCTGATCGACATGAACTCGCCGGGCGTCGTGGTCCGGCCGATCATCACGCTGGACGGCGACCACGAGGTCAACGAAGTCTTCTTCTCCGACGTGCGCGTGCCGGCCGAGAACCTGGTGGGCGAGGAGGACAAGGGCTGGACCTGCGCCAAGTACCTGCTGACCTACGAACGCACCAACATCGCGGGCGTGGGCTTCTCGGTGGCGGCGATGGCGCAGCTCAAGGCGATCGCGGCGAAGCAGACGAAGAACGGCCGGCCGCTGTCGGAAGACCCGGCCTTCGCGGCGCGCATGGCGCGGGTGGAGATCGACCTGGAGAACATGAAGACCACCAACCTGCGCGTGATCGCAGCGGTGGCCGGCGGCGGCGTGCCGGGCGCGGAGAGCTCGATGCTCAAGATCCGCGGCACCGAGATCCGGCAGGAGATCTCGTCGCTGATCCGGCGCGCGATGGGACCGTATGCGCGGCCCTTTGTCGAAGCCGCGCTGGAGGACGGCTTCAGCGGCGTGTCGATCGGCCCGGCCGAAGCAGCGCCGGCGGCGGCCAAGTACTTCAACAACCGCAAGCTGTCGATCTTCGGCGGCTCCAATGAGATTCAGAAGAACATCATCTCCAAGATGATCCTCGGACTGTGAGCGCAGCATCATGAATTTCGAACACACCGAAGACCGGCGCATGCTCGCCGACAGCCTCGACCGCTTCATCGCCGAGCAGTACGCCTTCGAGGCGCGCGACAAGATCGCCAGGTCGGAGCAGGGTTTCAGCACCAGGATCTGGGAGCAGTTCGCCGAGCTGGGCGTGATCGGCGCACTCTTCCGCGAAAAGGATGGCGGCTTCGGCGGCGGCGGCTTCGATGTCGCGGTCGTCTTCGAGGCACTGGGCCGCGGCCTGGTGGTGGAGCCGGTGCTGGGTGCCGTGATGGCCGGCGAGGCAATCGCCGCCGCGGGCAGCGAGGCGCACAAGGAGCAGCTCGCCGGCATCATCGCGGGCAGCACCATCGCGGCGCTGGCGCACGACGAGCCCGGCGCGCACTACGCGCTCGCGCATGTGCAGACCCGCGCCGAGCGCAGCGGCGACGGCTGGCTGCTGAACGGCGCCAAGGCCGTGGTGCCGCAGGGCGAGCGGGCGGACCTGTTCGTGGTGTCGGCCCGCACCGGCGGCGCGGACGACGACGAGGCCGGCATCTCGCTCTTCCTGGTGCCGGCAAAGACCCAGGGGCTGTACGTGCGCGGCGCCCCCGCCATCGACGGCGGCCGGGTGGCCGAAGTCGCTTTCGACGGCCTGAAGCTGGAAGGCGGCGCGCTGCTGGGCAGCGAAGGCCAGGGCTACCCGGCGCTGGAGCGCGCGATCGGCCGTGGCGTGCTCGCCCTGTGCGCCGAAAGCCTGGGCGCGATGGAGGCGGCCAAGACGGCGACGCTCGACTACCTGCGCACGCGCAAGCAGTTCGGCCAGCTGATCGGCAGCTTCCAGGCGCTGCAGCACCGCATGGCTGACCTGCTGCTCGACGTGGAGCAGGCGCGTTCGGCCGTGATCAATGCCGCCGCGGCCATCGACGGCGAGGACCGCGTGGCGCGCGAACGCGCGCTGTCGGCCGCCAAGGCCAGCATCGGGCGCATCGGCACGCGGGTGGCCGAGGAAAGCATCCAGATGCACGGCGGCATCGGCATGACCTGGGAGCTGCCGCTGGCCCACTATGCGAAGCGGCTGGTGATGATCGACCACCAGCTGGGCGACGAGGATCACCATCTGCAGCGCTTCGCCGCGCTCGGGCGGCAGGCGCTCGCCACGGCGCACTGAGCTTGTGACAATGGGTCGAGGCGGGCCCGCGCGCTCGCGGCGCGCATCGGCCCACGCCAGAACGAGGAGACTGTCCATGAGCATGAGCGAGACACGCGGCGCGGCCGCGCCCTTCAGCGCGTCCTTTCCCATCCGCAGCATCGAGGACGTGCGCCGGCTCGAGCAGACGCCGCTGGCCGAGGCGCTGACGGTGCGCAGCACCTACGAGATCTTCCGCAACGCCGCCGCGGCCTTCGACGACAAGACCGCGCTGACCTTCCTGCGCAGCGGCGACCCGGCGGACGAGCCGATCCGCTGGTCGTACGCGCGGCTGTTCGCCGGCATCCACCAGACCGCGAACGCCTTGCACCGGCTCGGCGTCGGCCCCGAGGACGCGGTGGCCATCCTGCTGCCCGGCTGCCTCGAGTACCACCTGGCCCTGTGGGGCGGCGCCGCGGCCGGCATCGCGCAGCCGCTCAATCCGCTGCTCACCGACGAGAAGCTGGCCTCGCTGATGACGGCGGGCCGCGCCAAGGTGCTGATCGCCTGGGGCGCGGACGATGACGGGGGCATGTGGTCCAAGGCGATGCGGCTGCGCAGCCAGGTGCCGACCCTCACCACCGTGCTGCGCGTGGCGCCGCACGACGAGCGCCCCGGCAGCGCCGGCGAGCTCCCCGCCGGCGTCGCCGACTTCGCGGCGCTGCGCGCGGCCGAGCCCGACGACCACCTTGCGAGCGGCCGCGACATCGCACCGGAGGACATCGCCGCCTACTTCCACACCGGCGGTACCACCGGCGCGCCCAAGCTGGCGCGCCACAGCCATGGCGCCCAGGTCTTCACCGCCTTCGCCAGCATCCAAATGACCGGCCAGGGGCCGCAGGACATCACGATCAACGGCTACCCGCTGTTCCACGTGGCCGGCGTGCTGCCGGCCTCGCTGGCCTCGCTGTCGGCCGGCGTGGAGGTGATCATTCCCACCACCACTTTGCTGCGCAACAGGCAGGTGATGGCGAACTACTGGAAGCTGGTGGAGAAGCACCGCCCGACCTCGCTGTCGGCGGTGCCCACGGTGCTCGCGGCGCTGGCCAATGTGCCGCTGGACGGCGCCGACATCTCTTCCATCCGCTACTGCCGTACCGGCGCTGCCGTGCTGCCGCCCGAGCTCGCGGCGCGTTTCGAACGCCTGTTCGGCCTGCACGTGCACGAGAGCCTGGGCATGACCGAGATGGCCGGCATCTCCACCATCACGCCGCCGGGCGTGATCGGGCCGCCGGGCTGCGTGGGCCTGCGCCTGCCCTGGTCGCAGATCCGCATCGTGGCGCTGGACGCCCACGGCAATGCCGGCGATCGGGAACTGCCGCGCGGCGAGCAGGGCATGGTGCTGTTCAAGTCGCCCAACCTGTTCTCCGGCTTCGTCGATCCGGCGGACACGGCCAAGGCCTTCACCGCCGACGGCTGGCTGGCCACCGGCGACCTGGGCTGGATCGATGCGCAAGAGCGCCTCAACCTCAGCGGCCGCTCCAAGGACCTGATCATCCGCAGCGGCCACAACATCGACCCCAAAACCATCGAGGACGCGCTGGGCGCGCATCCCGCGGTGCAGCTGTGCGCCGCCGTCGGCGCGCCCGATGCCTATGCGGGCGAGCTGCCGGTGGCCTTCGCCACGCTGGTGCCGGGCGCGACCGCGAGCGAGGCCGAGCTCCTGGCTTTCACCGCGGCGCGCGTGGACGAGGCGCCGGCCAAGCCGAGGTCGGTGGTGGTGATCGAGCACATGCCGATGACCAATGTCGGCAAGATCTTCAAGCCCGACCTGCGCGCGCTGGCCGCGCGCCACGTGGCCGAGGCGCTGGTGGAAGAGGCCTGGGCCGACCTCGACCTGCCCGGCGCCGCGCGCCCGCGGGTTCAGACCGAGGGCGAGAAGGCGCTCACGGTGACCATCGATGCCGCCGCGACGGGGCCGGCCGTGCAGGCGCTGCGGGCCCGGCTGCAGGACGCGCTCGGGCGCTTGCCGCTCAAGGTGCAGGTGCTCGTGCAGTAAGGAAAGCCCCGATGGGGCGAGCCGTTGTAGCTCGTTACGATCCGACCTGGCCCAATCCTGGCCGTCGTTTTCCGTTCCCCCTGATGCCTTCTCCGCCCGAGTCCGGCCCCACGCTGGACGCCGCCAGCCCCCTGCCCCCCGAGATCGAAGCCGCCGACGAGCCCACGCGCGTGCCCTTGGCCATCGAGGACTGGGCCACGGTGATCATCATGGGCCTGTTGGCCTGCATCACCTTCGCCAATGTGCTGGTGCGCTACTTCACCGACTCTTCCTTCGCCTGGACCGAGGAGTTCTCGGTGTTCCTGATGATCCTCCTGGCGATGGTCGCGGGCTCGGCCGCCGTGGCGCGCGACCGCCACATCCGCATCGAGTACTTCGCCGAGGGCGGCTCGATGGGCCGGCGCAAGCGCCTCGCGCAGTTCGGGGCGCTGATGGTGGCCGCGCTCTTCTTCCTCATTGCCGCGCTGAGCGTGCGCGTGGTGTGGGACGACTACCGCTTCGAGGAGACCTCGCCCGGCATCGGCGTGCCGCAGTGGTGGTATTCGATCTGGCTGCCGGTCGTCTGCGGCGCGATCGGGCTGCGCGCGGTGGGCCTGTTCATCCGGCGCAGCCGCGAGCGTCGCGCCGAGGACGCGGGCGCATGATCCCGACGCTGCTCTTCGTCGCCTTCATCCTGATGATGCTGGTCGGCGTGCCGATCGGCGCGGCGCTCGGCCTCGCGGGCGCGGTCGCCATCGGCCTGGCCAATGCCGACGCGCAGTGGTTCGGCCTGCTGGCCGTGCCGCAGAACTTCTATGCCGGCCTGGGCAAGTACCCGCTGCTGGCGATCCCGATGTTCGTGCTGGTCGGCTCGATCTTCGACCGCTCGGGCGTGGCCCTGCGCCTGGTCAACTTCGCCGTGGCGATCGTCGGGCGCGGGCCCGGCATGCTGCCGCTGGTGGCGATCGTGGTGGCCATGTTCCTCGGCGGCATCTCGGGCTCGGGGCCGGCCAATGCCGCGGCGGTGGGCGCGGTGATGATCGGCGCGATGTCGCGCGCCGGCTATCCCGCCGCCTACTCGGCCAGCGTGGTCGGCGCTGCGGCCGCCACCGACATCCTGATCCCGCCCTCGGTGGCCTTCATCGTCTACTCGGTGCTGGTGCCCGGCGCCTCGGTGCCGGCGCTGTTCGCCGCCGGCATGGTGCCGGGCGTGCTGGCCGGCCTCGCGCTGATCGTGCCGGCCGTGTGGATGGCGCGCCGCCACCAGATGGGCGCGCTGGAGGCGACGCTGCCGCGTCCGCCCTTCTGGAAGAGCTTGCGCGAAGCGACCTGGGGACTCGCCGCGCCGGTGCTGATCCTCGGCGGCATGCGCGCCGGCTGGTTCACGCCCACCGAAGCCGCCGTGGTCGCGGTGTTCTACGGGCTCTTCATCGGCATGGCGGTGCACCGCACGATCAAGGTCAAGGACCTGTTCGCGATCCTGCGCGAGTCGGGCGAACTGTCGGCGGTGATCCTGCTGGTGGTCTCGCTCGCGGGCATCTTCGCGTACTCGCTTTCCACGCTGGGCGTGATCGATCCGGTGGCGACCGCGATCGTGAACTCGGGGCTGGGCGAGTACGGCGTGCTGTCGCTGCTGATCCTGCTGCTCATCACGGTGGGGATGTTCCTCGACGGCGTGTCGATCTTCCTGATCTTCGTGCCGCTGCTGTGGCCCATCGTGCAGCACTACAAGTGGGACCCGGTGTGGTTCGGCGTGATCCTCACGCTGAAGGTGGCGCTGGGCCAGTTCACGCCGCCGCTGGCGGTGAACCTCATGGTGTCCTGCCGCATCGCCGGCGTGCGCATGGAAGAGACCGTGCGCTGGGTGGGCTGGATGCTCTTCGCGATGTTCCTCGTGATGGTGGCGGTGATCGCCTGGCCGCAGCTGGCGCTGTGGCTGCCGCATGCACTGGGGTACTAGGACGCGCGGATGAAAGCAGACCTCCCGAACGTCCCCGATTTTTTGTTCACTTGAAGGAGACACACAGATGAAGTTCCGTCGTACCCTGCTCGGCCTGCTGGCCGTCGCTGCCACGCTGGGCAGCTTTTCGGTCTCCGCGCCGGCGCAAGGCTACAAGGCCGAGTACAAGATGTCGCTGGTGCTGGGTCCGCCCACGCCCTGGGGTCAGGCCGGCAAGATCTGGGCGGACCTGGTGAAGGAGCGCACGCAGGGCCGCATCAACATCAAGCTGTACCCGGGCGTCTCGCTGATCCAGGGCGACCAGACGCGCGAGTTCAGCGCGCTGCGCCAGGGGGTGATCGACATGGCGGTGGGCTCGACCATCAACTGGTCGCCGCAGGTCAAGCAGCTCAACCTGTTCTCGCTGCCCTTCCTGATGCCGGACTACGCGGCCGTCGATGCGCTGACGCAGGGCGAGGTGGGCAAGGAGATCTTCAGCACGCTGGACAAGGCCGGCGTGGTGCCGCTGGCGTGGGGTGAGAACGGCTACCGCGAGATCACCAACTCCAAGCGCCCGATCAGGTCGCCCGACGACCTCAAGGGCATGAAGATCCGCGTGGTGGGTTCGCCCATCTTCTCCGACATGTTCAGCACGCTGGGCGCGAACCCGACGCAGATGAGCTGGGCGGACGCGCAACCGGCGCTGGCCAGCGGCGCCGTCGACGGCCAGGAGAACCCGCTGTTCCTCTTTACCGTGCTGAAGATGCACACCGTGGGGCAGAAGTACGTGACGACCTGGGGCTACATGGCCGATCCGCTGGTGTTCGTCGTCAACAAGGACATCTGGGCCTCGTGGACGCCGGCCGACCAGGCAATCGTGCGCCAGGCCGCGATCGACGCCGGCAAGCAGGAAATCGACCTCGCGCGCAAGGGGCTGGTCGAACCCGACAAGCCCGTGCTCAAGGACATCGCGGCGATGGGGGTGACGGTGACCCAGCTCACGCCGGAAGAGCGCGAGGCCTTCGTCAAGGCAACGCGGCCTGTCTATGCGAAGTGGAAGCCGCAGATCGGCAACGAACTGGTGACGAAGGCTGAGCAGGCCGTCGCTGCGCGCAAGAAGCCGTGAGGGCTGGGCCGCTGTGAAAGCGGCGGAGACACGGGGCAACTGATCAGTTCTGCCATTCGAACGAACGTCCATCGACCCATTCGACGCGCGGCGCACCGGTGCCGAGCACTGGTTGCCATCAACGCATCCTCCAGCGCACGCTGCGTCCGGCGCAACTTCTTCTTCTCGGCACCGCCCAGGGAGAGCGCCAGTTTGCTGAAGCCTGAGGCTGGACGCGATCGGCGTCTGGCTTGATGCAGCGCAAGTCATTGCATGCCCGCGCGCGATAAAAAGGTTTGCCGGCTCGCATGTGCGCTGTCGCACAGACGAAGGGCTCTCGAACTGGCTATAACGCATTCAAGGACTTCCCATGCACAAGCCCGATGAAATCGCATCGAAGCTTCTGGGTCAGCCCTACGAGGCCCTGGACGAGCGCGCCAAGAAAGTCGCCCGGCACGTTGCGGCGCGCAAGCACATTGCGCGAAACATCGCGAAGGACTTCGATGTCAAGCCGTCCTTCGGCCAGCGTGCTGCGGATGCGGTGGCGTCCTTCGGCGGGTCCTGGGTCTTCGTCGGCCTCTTCGCGGCCACCATGCTTGTCTGGGTGGGACTCAACGCCTTCCTCCTTCTGAGCCGCGGCGAGACCTTCGACCCCTATCCCTACATCCTGCTGAATCTCTTTCTTTCCATGCTTGCGGCCATCCAGGCTCCCATCATCCTGATGTCGCAGAACCGCCAGTCCGAAAAGGATCGCATCACCGCCGAACACGACTACGAGGTGAACCTCAAGGCTGAATTGGAGATCATGCTGCTGCACGAAAAGATCGACATGCTGCGGGAGACGCAGTGGGTGGAGTTGCTGAAGATCCAGAAGGAGCAGCTGAAGCTGCTGGCGGGGCTGGTCGAAGGGGCAACGGCGGCGCGATGACGGCCGGCTTTGAAGCAGGCTTCCCATGACTGCTCCCTCGACCCGGGACTCGACCTTGCTGCACAGCCTCGTCGGCAGGCACCGGACCCCCGTCAGCCAACCGCCCGCTGGGCGGCATCCTCGCGGCCATCGCAGGTGCGATCAATGCGGGGCCGTGCAGCGCTGCGCGACCTACCTAGAAAGACCATCATGCAAGCACTCGTATACAACGGCCCAGGAAAAAAGAACCTGGAAGACCGCCCCAAGCCAGCCGTCCAGGAGCCGACGGACGCGGTCATCAGGATCACCAAGACAACGATCTGCGGGACGGACCTGCACATCCTTAAGGGCGACGTCGCGACCTGCCGGCCCGGAACCGTGCTGGGCCACGAAGGCGTGGGCATCGTCGATGCCGTGGGTTCGGGCGTCGCCACTTTCAAGCCGGGGGACAGGGTGTTGATCTCCTGCATCACCGCCTGCGGCCGCTGCGACCTGTGCCGCAAGCGCATGTACTCGCACTGCACGACCGGTGGCTGGATCCTGGGCAACCGCATCGACGGCACCCAGGCCGAGTTCGTGCGGATTCCCTATGCCGAGACCAGCCTGTACCCGATTCCACCAGGTGCGGACGAAGAGGCGCTGGTCATGCTGAGCGACATACTGCCGACCGGCTTCGAGTGCGGCGTGCTGAACGGCAAGATCGAGCCGGGCTCCAGCGTCGCCATCGTGGGTTCAGGGCCCATCGGGCTTGCCGCGTTGCTCACCGCCCAGTTCTATTCGCCGGCCGAGATCATCATGATCGACCTGGACGACAACCGGCTCGCCGTCGGCAAGCGCTTCGGCGCAACCGCCACCGTGAACAGTGCCAATGGCAACGCGGCGCAACAGGTGATGAAGCTCACCGACGGGCGCGGCGTGGACACCGCCATCGAAGCGGTCGGCATCCCCGCCACCTTCGCGCTGTGCGAGGCCATCGTGGCGCCGGGCGGCACCATCGCCAATGTCGGCGTGCACGGCACCAAGGTCGATCTGCACCTGGAGCGGCTGTGGTCGCACAACGTGACGATCAGGACCGGGCTGGTCGACACTTTCTCGATACCGATGCTGCTCAAGACCGTGCGGTCCCAACGCATCGACGCCAAGCAGTTGATCACGCACCACTTCAAGCTCGGTGAGATTCTGCAAGCCTACGACACCTTCGCCCGGGCCGCCGACACCAAGGCACTGAAGGTGATCATCCAAGCATGAGGACGATATGACGCGAACCCATCCGTACGACTCCGGCCTGGAGAAGAACGAGGCCAACTTCGTCGCCCTGTCGCCGCTGAGCTTCATCGAACGCTCGGCCGGCGTCTATCCGGACCGCACCGCCATCATCTACGGATCGCGGCTGCAGACCTGGCGCGACACCTATGTGCGTTGCCGCCGTCTTGCGAGTGCGCTGACGCAGCGCAGCGTCGGTGTCGGCGACACCGTCGCCGTGATGCTGCCCAACGTGCCGGCCATGTTCGAGGCGCATTTCGGCGTGCCGATGATCGGCGCGGTGCTCAACACGCTCAACACCCGGCTGGACGCCGAGGCCATCGCGTTCGCGCTGCAGCACGGCGAGGCCAAGGTGCTGCTGACCGATCGCGAATTCGCCGGCGTGATCGAGAAAGCACTGGCGATGCTCGGCGGCCGGCGGCCGTTCGTGATCGAAGTCGAGGACGAGGACGCACCCGCCGGCAAGTCGCTCGGCGATGTTTCGTACGAGTCCTTCCTCGCCCAGGGCGCCCCTGACTTCGCCTGGCAACTGCCCGCCGACGAGTGGAACGCCATCGCGCTCAACTACACCTCGGGCACCACCGGCAATCCCAAGGGCGTGGTGACGCATCACCGCGGCGCCTACCTGAACGCGGTGTCCAACGTCGTCACCTGGGCCATGCCGCTGCACCCCGTCTACCTGTGGACGCTGCCGATGTTCCATTGCAACGGGTGGTGCTTTCCGTGGACCATGGCCTTGCAGGCCGGCACCAGCGTGTGCCTGCGCAAGGTGGACACCGCGCTGATCTTCGATCTGATCCGCGAGCACCGCGTCACGCACCTTTGCGGCGCCCCCATCATCTACGGGATGCTGATCAACGCGCCCGAGGCCCAGCGCGTCGGCATCGCTCACCCGGTCAACGGCCTGATCGCCGGCTCCGCACCGCCGGCTGCCATCATCGAAGGCTGCGAACGCATCGGCATCGCCATCACGCATGTCTACGGCCTGACCGAGGTCTACGGTCCGGCGGCCGTGTGCGCCCAGCAGGAAGACTGGGCAGGACTGCCGATCGGCGAACGCGCCCGCCTGAACGCACGCCAGGGCGTGGCCTACCCGATGCAGCAGGCCATCGCCGTGCTGGACCCGGCCACCCTGCAGCCGGTGCCTGCCGACGGCGAGACCATGGGCGAGATATTCTTCCGCGGCAACCTGGTCATGAAGGGCTACCTGAAAAACGCCCTGGCCACGGAAGAGGCCTTTGCGGGCGGTTGGTTCCATACCGGGGACCTGGCAGTCATGCACGCCGATGGGTACGTCAAGATCAAGGACCGCAGCAAGGACGTCATCATCTCGGGCGGCGAGAACATCTCCAGCGTCGAGGTCGAAGAAGTGCTTTACCGCCACCCCGCCGTGCTGGCGGCAGCGGTGGTCGCCAAACCCGACCCGAAATGGGGCGAGGTGGCAGCAGCCTTCGTCGAACTGATTGATGGCGCCACGGCCAACGAGGCGGAGATCATCGAACACTGCCGCTCCGAAATGGCCCGCTTCAAGGTCCCCAAGCAGGTGATCTTCGGCGTGTTGCCGAAGACTTCGACCGGAAAGATCCAGAAGTTCGTGCTGCGCGAGCAACTGCATTCGGCATCGGCGATCGCTTGAGCCCACGGTATTCGCCATGGAGTACATGACCCAGGCGGCCTGACGGTCCCATGGCGATGGCGATCAACCTGAAGACATGGATGCTCGTCTCGGGGGTGGCGACGCTGTTCATCGGCGGCGCCGCGGCGGCGTTGCGTCACGGCAATCGGCGGTCCCGACGCCACACCGACGTACTTCGTGCCAGCCTCGACGCCGAACGCGTCGCCGTGCGGCCCGCCGAATACGACCCTCGCGAGCTGGACGGACTGCCCGCTCCGGTGCAGCGCTATTTTCAGGCGGCGCTTGGGCCTGTGCGACGCAGGCTGGCTGCGCTCACCCTGAAGCAGATCGGCAGCTTCAACCTGAGCGAGAGCGCAGAACGATGGCGGCCTTTCGCGGCCACGCAACGCGTCGTGCTTCAGCGACCTGGCTTCGACTGGTTCGCGCGCATCGGCTTCGCACCATTCCTTTCTGTGCACGTCAACGACACCTATCTTGCGGGCCAGGGCCATCTGCGCGCAGCGTTGAGCGGCTTGATCATGCTCGCCGACATTGGCGACACTCCCGAGATGGCGCAAGGTGAGCTCATGCGTTTCCTGGCCGAGGCGCCCTGGTATCCGACCGCCCTCCTGCCCAGCCAGGGGGTGCGCTGGCAGGAGGTCGACGATCGATCGGCAGTGGCCACGTTGCAGGATGGGACCATCCAGGTCACGCTGCTGTTTCGCTTCAGCCCGGACGGCTTGATCGACTCCGTCCATGCCGATGCCCGCGGCCGCATGCTGAACGGCGGGGTGGTGCCGACACCATGGGAAGGACGATGGTGGGGCTACGCGCAGCGCGACGGCATGCAGGTGCCATTGAGCTGTGAAGTGACATGGATCACGCCCGAAGGTCCGAAGCCTTACTTCCGCGGACATGTGACGCTTGTCGCGTACGAGTGGGCCGGTGCGTGAAGGTCGACGCTGACCCGTCAACGAAGGACGCCGACGAAGTCGCGCGGGCGCTCGGGGCCGACATCGACAATGCCGGGCGACGTCATCTCGATTGATCGGTCAGGCCACGCGTTCAAGCGCAGCCACAGGATAGATTTGTACTGAGCCCGGGTGAGACTCGGACTCGACTGCATAGCCTTCAGGGGTCAGTTTTGTGCAGTACCAGCCGACAACTTGGCCCTGCCAAGCGGCGCCGGATTTCTTGCGTACGTGATCTCCCAGGGCAAACGTGGCGTGCACTGGGAGCGCAAATTGGCGAGCTACTGGAAAACTGACTTCGTTGCCACTTTGATCCATACCTAACCTTGTTTGTTTGTGAATGTCTTGAGGGGGATCTGGCGATCCATATCTGCTGCCACGGAGCATCTGCACAGCCACTCCTTGCGGCATTCTGCCGCTCGATCAAGAACCCTGTTCGGCTCTCAACACGGCCTCTCCCGTTCGAGGATTTGTCAGGGTGACGTTCTCGAGCGCCATGATTCGCCACTGGCTCGCCTGTCGCGTCAGAACAGCAAGGATCAACGTGTCGACAGCATGCGGGCCCGCCGGATGAGCCGCACCGACCGCAAGGCGACTCCAGAAATGCATGACTGCCGCGTCGTCGCTGATCGGGACCACGTCGATCAGTTCGTTCTTCAACGTGGAGTCGCTGTAGATGGTCGCGTGGATGGGGGCATGCAGCTTGACGATCTCCTCGGCGCCGCGCACGTAATGCCCGAATCGATTAACGAATGTCGCATCGTCTCGGAATAGCGCCCCAAGGGACTGCATGTCGTGGCTGTTCCAAGCGGCTTCAAGCGCCGGGGGCACGTCTTCGGGTCTTGCTATTCGGATCATGGGGATGCTCACAAGCCTCTCAATGGGCATCGACGTCTCAAGGCGCGCCGTCGACGACGTCCTGCGCGCCGCGGAATGCGCCCTTCGATTTCCGCCAGACCAGCGTGAAATTGTTTGCCGGCATCGGTACGACCTCCTCCAGCGCAAGGCCTTCATGGCCCGCGACTTCCGCCACCTTGCCGATGTCGCGCACGCCCCAGAGCGGATTCCTGGCGCGCAGGCTCGCGTCGAACGCTTCATTGCTCTGCGAGGTATGCGCGCCGCCGCGCATGTACGGGCCATAGGTCACGAGCACGCCCCCGGCAGGCAGGATCCTGGCGGCGCCCGCCATCAACGCGAGCGTCGCCTCCCACGGGGAGATGTGGATCACGTTGATGCAGACGATCGCTTCGGCCGCGGAAATCGGCCAGGGCTGCTCCATGACGTCGATGGCGAGGGGCGGCCTGACATTCGACAGCTTGCCTGCGGACGCCCACGCCTCGATGGAAGCATGGCGCTCCACGTCCATCTCGCTGGGCTGGAAAGTGAGAGCGGGCAAAGCCTTTGCGAAGTGCGCCACGTGCTGCCCGGTGCCACTGCCGATCTCGAGCACGAGGCCGCGTGAAGGCAAGACGCGCGCGAGCACCTCGAGGATCGGCTGCTTATTGCGCTCGGGGGAGGGGGCGGTCTCTCGTGCGTCCATGCAGCGATGGTAGGCGAATGCACGGTCCCAAGTCGCTCCCGGGCCTCCATGGCTCCATCGGCTGCCTGCCAATGGGTGTCCTCCGCTGCGGGACCTTCCAAGTGCGGCTGTCGTCATGGTGTACCGGCCGATCGTCGCACCGTACCGACCGGTCGCTCCGGGCCGCAGTCTGCATTCCGGGTCAGCCGGCCGGCAAGGGGGCCGTGTTGATCGCCAACTGCGCGGCGAAGGCCCGCTGGTAAGCCGGCCGCGCTTCGCCGCGCGCGACATAGGCGGCCAGGTTGGGAAATTCGTCCAGCAGGCCGGACGGTCTCAGCCGGAGCAACACCGACACCATCAGCAGGTCACCCGCGCTGAAGACGCCGTCCAGCCAGTCGCCGTCGCCCAGGCGGGCGGCCAGCTGGCTCAGTCGGGCGCGCACACGGTCCTCGACGAGAGGCAGTCGGTCGGCCTTCCAGGGCTTGTCGCTTTCCACCAGCTTGACGGTGACGAGCTCGAGAATGGGCGGCTCGACCGTATTGACCGCCGCGAACATCCACGTGATGGCGCGCGCCCTTGCGCTGGCATCGGCGGGGAACAGGCCCGGGTGGCACTCGGCGATGTGCAGCACGATGGCGCCGGTCTCGAACAGCGTGAGGTCGCCTTCCTCGTAAGTGGGGATCTGGCCGAAGGGATTCAGCGCAAGATGCGCGGCCTCTTTCATCGCGCGGAAGGACACCAGGCGCACCTCGTACGGCAGGCCGACTTCCTCCAGCGCCCAGCGCACGCGCGTGTCGCGTGCCAGACCTTTGCCGCCATCGGGCGATCGTTCGAAGGCGGTGATGGCGATGGTCATCGTTAGCGTCCTTTTGACTTTCGCCGAATGAGCGCCGGATGTAGCCGTTCTCGCCCCACGGGAACTTCGCGCGCGCTAATGCGCCAGGATCTTGTTGAGAAAGTCCTTGGTGCGCGCCTGCCGGTTCTCAGGATGCGCGAAGAATTCGTCCTTCGAGCAGTCCTCCAGGATGCGGCCGCCGACGTCGATGAAGATCACCCGGCTCGCCACCTTCCGCGCGAAGCCCATTTCATGCGTGACCACCATCATGGTCATGCCTTCCTTGGCCAGCGCGACCATCACGTCCAGCACCTCGCCCACCATTTCCGGGTCCAGCGCGGACGTGGGCTCGTCGAACAGCATCACGATCGGGTCCATGCTCAGCGCCCGCGCGATCGCCACGCGCTGCTGCTGCCCGCCGGAGAGCTGGCCGGGGAACTTGTCCTTGTGCGCCATCAGGCCCACGCGGTCGAGCATCTTCAGGCCGCGCGTCTTGGCCTCGTCGGGCGAGCGGCCCAGCACCTTGATCTGCGCGATCGTGAGGTTCTCCGTCACCGACAGGTGCGGGAACAGCTCGAAGTGCTGGAACACCATGCCTACCTTGGAGCGCAGTTTCGGCAGGTTCGTCTTGGGGTCGTGCAGCGGCGTGCCGTTGACCGTGATCTCGCCCTTCTGGAAGGGCTCGAGCGCGTTCACGGTCTTGATCAGCGTCGACTTGCCCGAGCCCGAGGGACCGCACACCACCACCACATCGCCCTTGGCGATGCTGACCGAGCAGTCGTTGAGCACCTGGACCGGGCCGTACCACTTGGAGACGTTCTTGATTTCGATCATTTTGTCGGCCATGACTTTGCCTTTCGAGGTTCAGCGGATGATCGCGATCTTCTTGTGAAGACGCTTGACCATGAATGAGAGCGCGTAGCAGATGGCGAAGTACAGCACCGCCGCCAGCAGGTAGGACTCGATGGGCCGGCCGAAATTCTTGCCCGCGGTCTCGAAGCCCTTCAACAGGTCGTACGCGCCGATGGCATACACCAGCGAGGTGTCCTGAAACAGGATGATGGTCTGCGTCAACAGCACCGGCAGCATGTTGCGGAAGGCCTGCGGCAGGATCACCAACGTCATGTTCTGCTTGTAGGTCATGCCCACCGCCTGCCCCGCGTAGACCTGGCCGCGCGGGATCGACTGGATGCCGGCGCGCATGATCTCGCTGAAGTAGGCCGCCTCGAAGGCCACGAAGGTGACGATGGCCGAAACCTCGGCGCCGATCGGCCGGCCGATGATGAAGGGCACCAGCAGGAAGAACCACAGGATCACCATCACCAGCGGAATGCTGCGCATGCCGTTGACGTAGATTGCGGCCGGTGCGTCCAGCCACTTCTTGCCCGACAGCCGCATCAGCGCCAGCAGCGTGCCGAAAATGATGCCGCCCAGCGTCGCAACGATGGTGAGGAAGACACTGAAGTACAGGCCCTTCAACAGGAAGCCGGTGATGACGTTCCAGTTGTAGAAGGAGAAGTCCAGATTCGTCAGCATGTCAGGGCCTCCCGCCCGGCTGCCCCAAGGGAGCCAGCGCTCCCGCGAAGGGCAGCGAATACATGGAGTGAAGCGCGTGGGGATTCATGCTCAGTGCCCTCCCCCGCCGGCCGAGACAATGAACCCCGGGACCCGCGTCTTCTTTTCGATGACGGCCATGATGCGGTTGATCGCGAAGGCCGAGATGATGTAGAGCGCCGTCACGGCCAGGTACATCTCCATCGGCCGCGCCGTCTCTTCGCCGGCCTGCATCGCGAACTGCGTCATCTCGGGAATGGACACCGCGAAGGCCACCGACGAGTTCTTGAAGATGTTCATCGACTCGCTGGTCAGCGGCGGAATGATGATGCGGTAGGCCATCGGCAGCAGCACGTAGCGGTAGTACTGCGGCGTGGTGAAGCCCACCGCCATGCCGGCGTAGCGCTGCCCGCGCGGCAGCGCCTGGATGCCGGAGCGCAGTTGCTCCGCGATCCGCGCCGAGGTGAAGAAGCCCAGCGCCAGCACCACCAGCACCAACGGCGGCACGTCGCGCATGGCCGGAAACAGCGCCGGCACCACGTGGTACCAGAGAAAGATCTGCACCAGCAGCGGAACGTTGCGGAACAGCTCGACCCAGACATTGCCGAAGCGCACCCAGCCCGGGCTGTTCGGCAGCGTTCGGATCATGCCGACGATGGAGCCGAGCACCAGCGCCACCACCAGGGCCGAGAGGGCCACGGACACCGTCCAGCCCCATGCGGAGAGCAGCCATTGCCAATACGTCGGGTCCTTGCCCCCCGGGTCCTGCAGGAAGACCTGCCAATCCCAACTTCCCATCGGGACCTCCTCAGTCGTTGTTGCTCGAAGAAGAAAAAAGAAACCTGAAAACAAACGCCCGCCGCAAAGGGCGGGCGTTTCGACTCAGCCCATGCCCGTCATTTCTTGACGTAGTCTTCCATCGGCTTGTTGTTCGGCGAAGCCCACGCGGCCTTGGTGGCCTCCGACAGCGGCAGGCCGACCTTGGTGTTGGTCGGCGGGATCGGCTGCATGAACCACTTGTCGTAGAGCTTGGCCAGCGAACCGTCCTTGATCTGGGCCTCGATGCTCTTGTTCACCGCCTCGAGGAATGCCTTGTCGCCCTTGCGGACCATGCAGGCGATCGGCTCGACCGACAGGGGCTCGCCGACGATCTTGAAGGCGGCAGGGTTCTTGGACTTGGAGATGTTGCCGGCCAGGATCTGGCCATCCATCACGAAGGCGTCGGCACGGCCGGATTCGAGCAGCAGGAAGCTGTCGGCGTGGTCCTTGCCCATGACTTCCTTGAAGTCGATGCCCTGGGCGCGCTCGTTCTTACGCAGTGTCTGCACGGAGGTCGTGCCGGTGGTGGTTGCCACGCTCTTGCCGTTGAGGTCGGCGATCTTGGTGATGCCGGAGTCGGCCTTGACGGCGATGCGCACTTCCTCGACGAAGGTGGTGTCGGCGAAGTCCACGTCCTTCTGGCGGGCGGTATTGTTGGTGGTGGAGCCGCATTCGAGGTCGACGGTGCCGTTCTGCACCAGGGGAATGCGGTTCTGCGAGGTGACCAGCTGCTCCTTCACCTCCAGCTTGGGCAGGCCGAGCTGCTTCTGGATGTCGCTCAGGATCTTGCGGGCCATCTCGGTATGGAAGCCGACGTACTTGCCGTCGCCGATGGTGTAGGCCAGCGCGCCGGACGAGTCGCGCACCCCCATCGTGACGCTGCCGCTGGCCTTGATCTTGGCCAGGGTGTCATTGGCCTGGGCGAAGGCGCCTCCTGCTGCGAGCGCGATCACGGCCAGTGCCAATACTTGCTTCTTCATATGGAAAACTCCTGTGACTGAGAGATACACAAATTCTAGACACCCGCATTCTGCGGCATACCCCGGACCAACCCGGTGCGCAGCGCACCACCGGGGCCACCCCGGCGTGCAGCAGTTCCGAGGCGGTGCACCGAGTCGCAAAACCATTCACGAGATGACATATAGCAGCCTTTGTGCCCGAAAAAAAGCACGCGGGAGGCGCGTGCTTTTTCTGGTCCTGCGGCAGCTGCAACGTGGGGCCAGACTGTAGAGGGCCCGCCGGCCTCAAGCAAATGCCCATTGCGACGGACGGTATGCCAGCGGGTTATAGATTGGTGCATTGCACAAAAACAGGTCGTTCAAGGCACAGGCCGTTCAAGTGGCAGGCTGGGTGCCGACCAGGTACGCCCACAGCGCGTCGGCCGTGCCCTTGTTGGCGCGCGACGTCGCGCCCTCGCCCTTGCCCGCGCGCGCGCCGGGCCTGGCCTGCGCTGCCGCTGCGGGCCGCTCGCGATAGGCACGGATCTCCATGGTGGCCTCGAGCCTCTCGATCTCGGGCGGCAGGGCGCTCACCAGCGTGCGCGCGCGTACCTCCTTGCGCACCGCGCTCTGCGGCAGGAAGGCGATGCCGTGCCCTTCGAGGGCCATCACCTTGAGACCCTCGGCCATGTCGGTCTCGTAGACGCGGTCGAGGTGGATGGCCGTGCGCGACTCCTTCAGCAGCTGGTCGACCACGCGGCCCAGGTAGGCGCCAGGGGCGTAGCCCAGGTAGGGCAGGGGCTGGCCGGGGCGCCCGGGCAGCCGGTAGCGCGGCGCGCCCTCGGCATCGGGCTTGACCCAGGGCGCGACCACCTCCTGGCCGAGGCTCACCATTTCGTAGCGGGTGGCGTCCAGCGGCAGCGGCTGCGAGGGATGGTGATAGGCGATCAGCAGGTCGCAGCTGCCCTCGACCAGGCGCAGCACGGCATCGTGGACGTTGAGCGCGATGAGCCGGCTCTTCAGCGGTCCGAACTGCTCGCGCAGGCTGGTGACCCAGGCGGGAAAGAAGGTGAAGGCCAAGGTGTGCGGCACCGCGACCTCGATCACGTCCTGCGCCGCGGCCGAATGGCCGCGCAGCATGGCGCGCGTGCTCTGCAGGGCCTGCAGCATCTCGATGGCCTGGCCGTAGAGCGTCTGGCCGGCCGGCGTGAGGCGCGTGGGATAGGAGCTGCGGTCGACCAGGTCGGTCCCGGCCCAGCCTTCGAGCGCCTGGATACGGCGCGAGAACGCCGGCTGGGTCACGTGGCGCAGCTGGGCCGAGCGGCTGAAGCTGCGTGTCTCTGCAAGGCTGACGAAGTCCTCAAGCCACTTGGTTTCCATGGGCGAGGATTATGTCCGCGCCATGAAAAAGGACCTCCGGCCGAGCTAGATCGGCGACACCACCCCGCGCCCCGCGAAGTGCCCTTCGGCGTTGGCCATGAAGCGGTCCACCGAGGCCTGCGTGGCCTCGGGCGACCAGCCGGCCATGTGCGGCGTGAGCAGGACGTTGTCGAGCCCGATCAGCACCTCGGGCCGGTGGGGCTCGCTCTCGTACACGTCGAGCCCCGCGCCGGCGATGCGGCCTTCGCGCAGGGCGCCCGCGAGTGCTTCGGTGTCGACCACGCTGCCGCGCGAGATGTTGACCAGGAAACCCTGCGGGCCGAGCGCGTCGAGGACCGCAGCATCGACCAGGTGCCGCGTGCCGGGGCCGCCGGGCGTGGCGACCATCAGCACATCGGCCCAGGCGGCCAGCGCCTGCAGGCTGTCGAAGTAGCGCTGAGCGGCGCCCTCGCGCGGCTTGCGATTGTGATAGCCGACGGCCATGTCGAAGCCGGCGGCGCGCCTGGCGATCTTCTGGCCGATGGTGCCCAGGCCGAGGATGCCCAGGCGCTTGCCCGAGACGTTGGGCGGCTGCGGAATCGCCTCGCGCCAGACACCTTCGCGGCAGAGCCGGTCGAGCGTGCGGATGCCGCGCACGATGCCGATCAGCAGGCCGAAGGCATGGTCGGCCACGCAATCGTCGTTGGTGCCGGCGCCGTTGGCGAGCGCGATGCCGCGCGCCCGAGCCGCCTCGAGCGGCAGCCCCTCGTAGCCCGCGCCCATCGCGCAGACCAGCTCGACCTTCGGCATCGCCGCCAGCTCTTCCGGGGTGAGACCGACCACGCCGATGGTCAGCACGGCGCGGAAGCGGGCGCCATGCGCCGCGATGGCCGCCGCCCGCTCGGCCGCGGTCGGCGCGTAGGTGAGGTCGTAGACGGCGGCAATCTGGGCCTGGTGAGCGCTCGACAGGCTGTTGAGCACCAGGAGGGGGATCTTGTCGGGCATCCGGGCTCCGTGGACAGTGGGAATCAAAGAACGGGCTCGGCAGCTTCGATCTGCTGCAGGGCCCACATCTGGGCATAGCGCGCGTCCCTGGCGAGCAGCTGTGCGTGCGTGCCGCGCTCCACGATCACGCCGCCCTCGAGCACCAGGATCTCGTGCGCGTCGACGACCGTCGAGAGCCGGTGCGCGATCACCAGGGTGGTCTTGTTCTGGGCCGCGCTCTTGAGCTCGGACTGGATCGCCCGCTCGTTGGCGGAGTCCAGCGCCGAAGTGGCCTCGTCGAAGATCAGGATCGGCGGGTTCTTCAGCAGCGTGCGGGCGATCGCCACCCGCTGCTTCTCGCCGCCCGAAAGCTTCAACCCGCGCTCGCCGACTGCCGTCTCGTACCCCTTGGGCGTGGCGGCGATGAAGTCGTGGATGCGCGCGGCCCGCGCCGCCGCCTCGACTTCGGCGCGGCTGGCGCCCGGACGGCCGTAGGCGATGTTGTATTCGATGGTGTCGTTGAAGAGCACCGTGTCCTGCGGCACGATGCCGATGGCCTGCCGCACGCTGGCCTGCGTCACCTCGCGGATGTCCTCGCCCCCGATCAGGATGCGGCCCTGCTGGACGTCGTAGAAGCGGTAGAGCAGCCGCGCCAGCGTGGACTTGCCCGAGCCCGAGGGCCCCACCACCGCCACCGTCTTGCCCTCGGGGATCTCGAAGCTCACATGCTTCAGGATCGGCCGCGCCGCCTCGTAGGCGAAGCTCACGTCCTCGAATCGCACGCTGGCATCGCGCCCTGCCAGCGGCCGCGCGCCCGGCGCGTCGCGCACCTCGCGCTCCTTCTCCATCAGCACGAACATCTTGTCGAGGTCGGTCAGGCTCTGCTTGATCTCGCGGTAGATCACGCCCAGGAAGTTGAGGGGGATGTACAGCTGGATCATGAAGGCGTTGACCATCACCAGGTCGCCCAGCGTCATGCGCCCGTCGACCACGCCCGAGGTGGCGCGCCACAGCATCAGCACCAGGCTCACCGCGATCAGCATCTGCTGGCCGGTGTTGAGCAGGCTGAGCGTGTTCTGGCTCTTGATGGCAGCGCGGCGATAGCGGTCCAGGCTGGCGTCGTAGCGGCCCGCCTCGAACTCCTCGTTGTTGAAGTACTTGACCGTCTCGTAGTTCAGCAGCGAGTCGATGGCGCGGCTCTGCGCCACCGAGTCGAGCTCGTTCATGGTCTTGCGGAACTGGGTGCGCCATTCGGTCACCGTGACGGTGAAGGCGATGTAGAGCACCAGCGCGCACGCGGTGATCCAGACGAAGAGCGCATCGAACTTGATGCCCAGGATGCTCAGCACCAGCGTGAGCTCGATGATGGTGGGCACGATGCTGTAGAGCGACATCGAGATCAGCGAATGCACGCCGCGCGTGCCGCGCTCGATGTCGCGCGTCATGCCGCCGGTCTGCCGCTCCAGGTGGAAGCGCAGCGACAAGGCATGCAGATGCCGGAACACCTCCAGCGAGATGCTCCGCGCCGCGCCCTCGGTTGCCTTGGCGAAGACCAGTTCTCGCAGCTCGCCGAACAGCGAAGTCGAGAAGCGCAGCAGCCCGTAGGCCACCAGCAGCGCGATCGGCACCACCAGCAGCGCCTGCGCCATGTCCGGCTTGGGCGTCATGGTGTCGACCAGGGTCTTCAGCAGCACCGGTACGCCGACGTTGGCCACCTTGGCACCTACCATGAAGACCAGCGCGGCCAGCACGCGCCACTTGTAACGCCAGAGATAAGGGAACAGCCGGCGCAGCGTCGCCCAGTCGGAGCGGTCGGTGCGCGCCGGCTCGCTGGCCGAGGCGTGATGGGCAGAGGAAAGGGTTTCGCCGCTACGGCGCATGAGGAGACAATCGTGGCTGTTGCTTTCCCGGATTGTGCCCATGTCTGCTTCTTCGAACGTCACCGCCCCCATCAAGAGCCTGCCGGCCGACATGGAACTCGTGCTCAAGGTGATCCCGCTGCCCGCCGACGTCAACGCCAACGGCGACATCTTCGGCGGCTGGGTGATGGCCCAGTGCGATCTGGCCGGCTCCGTCATTCCGGCGCGCCACGCCAAGGGCCGCATGGCCACGGTCGCCGTCAACGAGTTCGTCTTCAAGCAGCCCGTGCGGCTGGGCGACATCCTTTCCTTCTATTCCAAGCTGGTCCGCATCGGCCGCACCTCGGTGACCGTCACGGTCGAGGTCTTCGCCGAGCGCCACCAGGCGCAGGGCGAGTACATCAAGGTGACGGAGGCCACGTTCACCTATGTCGCGATCGACGACAACGGAAGGCCGCGGCCGATCGCGCAGGCCTGAGCGGGTGATCGCGGCGGGCCACCCCGAGCCCTCCGATCCTGGCCATTCCTGTCCATTGCTTGCCCCCGACCGAACCTACCAATGTTGGTAGTTGCCCGGGCGCTCTGATTCGCATCTACTCCCTCGGCCTGGAAAACCGCAGGGGGATCGATGGACTTGGTAAAGGGCGCGGCTAAGGTCGCGAGGGCGATGGTGGCCTGCATGGCGATGCTGGCCTGCATGGGGATCGTTCCGGCGCACGCACAACGCGTGGACCCGGATATTCGGGTGCTGAGGGCCCTCCTCGAGAAGGCGGAACCGGAGATCGATCTTGCCCGGGCCAAGCTGGTGATCGATCAGCTCATCGACCCGACCATCGACATCGAGGGCACGCTTGCGAAACTCGATGTCATGGCTGCAGCGGTGAGGGCGTCGGCAGGACCGCGGGCCAAGAGCTCGGAAATCGCGCAGGTGCTCCGTTCGTACCTCTATGACGCGGGCCCATGGAACAACCGGCAGCCTTTCCGGTTTGACTTGGAGGGTGATCCACTCGGGCACAAGATTGCCGGCAAGCTTCTCACCAATTACCTGGCGACGAAGAAGGGCAACTGCGTTTCGATGCCCACGCTCTTCGTCCTTTTGGCTCAAAGACTGGGGCTGGAAGCGACCTTCGCGGCTTCGCCAAACCACTACTTCGTAAAGTACCGGGACGAAACCGGGCGCTGGTACAACCTCGAGACGACATCCGGCGGTCATCCCAGGCGAGACGAGTCCTATCAGCGGGACACGCCGATGACACCGCAGGCGCTCAAGAACGGGATCTACATGCGGCCGCTCTCCAAAAAGGAGTCCGTGGCCACCGTCATGGTGGACGTGCTCCTCGATCACTACAAGGATGCCGGAAAGCCCGAGAAAGTCATTGCCATCGCCGATCTTGCGCTCGAGCACTACCCGAGCGACATCGACGCCATGCTTGACAAAGGCTACGCCTACTACCTTCTCATCCGAGACTTTCAGAACAAGTACCCGATGCCCAGGGACATTCCTCCCGAGGAGCGGCAGCGGTTTCGGGCCTTGGAACGAAACAACCGGCTCTGGTACGAGAAGGCCGAGGCGCTGGGGTGGCGCGAGCCGGATGCCGGAGCGGACGCCCGGTACATGGAGATGTTGAAGAGCGTGAAATCAAACTGATCGAAAGGGAAGCATGCAAATCTCCACATTCGCTCGCATCGGCCTGATTGCCGCGATCCTCGCCTACAGCAGCCTCAATTGGGCGCGGTATCTGCAAAGCGATCCCATTGGACTGGATGGGGGGTGGAACAGGATTGTCTACGCGAACTCGAACCCCCTGACGTTCACTGATCCGACGGGATTGCTATTCATGTCGACAGTCGGCGGATTGCAGCGAAACACGACGCTCGATCAGGCAGGCACCTTCGGCGCGGCTGGCAATGCTGCGATGGCCGCAGGGTCGGCCGGAGCTCTGGGGGGCGCAGCGGCCGCTGGTCTCGGTGCCGCTTACATGACGTACGTTCCGGCCCCGGCACGTACGGCAATCGGGTTGCTCAAAGGCTTGAGCGACGATGCAATTCCGCCCCCCACGCCGCCGCAGCCGCCCGTGCCAACCCCGCCGGCCATTGTCCGCCCGGGAGGGTTCGATCCGCCTGCCCCTCCTGCTGCGTTGTGCCCGAGACTCTGAGTACATGCATACCGATCAAGCGGAACGAGTTCAAGCTGCGTTTGCCGCCTACAAGGGGGGCCGGGTCAATTTAGCCTACGACCTCTACAGGCAGTTGGCGGACGAGGGGAATGCCGAGAGCCAAATCTTCACTGCATGGATGCTGAGCCAAGGAGTGGGCTGTACAAGAGACGAGGCGCAGGCAGCCATCTACTATGAACGCGCCGCCGCGCTGGGCCATCCGGCCGGCTGCTTTTACTTTGGCCGCTGGCTCACCAAGTCAGGCGAGCACGCCCAAGCCTATGCCTGCTATGCCAAGGGCGCGCAGGCCAAACATCTTCCGTCCATGTTCCGCGTCGGGTACTCGCTCGCACGCGGCAAAGGCGTAAATGTCGACTTGCGCGACGCATACACAATGTTGAAAGCAGCGGCAAGTCGAGGGCATGCCTATGCATTGCGAGAGATGGCCCTCCAAGATCTGCGAGGCGGACGCGGCTTGTTATGGATTCCCATCGGCCTCTTGGAATTCTTGCTGGCACTTTGTTGGGGTATTGCCGTATCCATGTTCAACAAGGACACCGATCTTCTTCGAGGTTGAAGCTCTTCGGCCGCGTATCTTGGATTGCACTCCGATCCCGCGATTCCTGGTGAATAGAAAGGAGCCTCATAAGTGGGCAATGAACTCGACGCACTTTCCCCCTGGAATGCCACCCTGGCAGCAACGCTTCCCGGCAAGCTGCTCCTGGTGGGCCTGACTTACCTCGACGCCGACGGTGCATTGATCGACAGCAGCAGTTCTTCGGTCGCGTCATGACGGCCACGCCGCGCGCAGGCATCCTGCTCTTGCTGGAGGGGCGCCGCGGCGGCGAGAGATACGCGCTCCCGCCGGACACCCGCTCATTCCGCAGGGCCAAGCCCGGCGAGTACCGGCTGCAAGCCACGGGCGAGGTGGTGATCAACCCGCACTACACCGTCACGTTTTCCATTCGAAAGCGCCCGGACCACGCATCAGCGACGATCCACTGAACCAGCCGCAGGGGGAGTACATCAAGGTGACGGAGGCCACGTTCACCTACGTTGCGATCGATGACAACGGGAGGCCGCGGCCGATCGCGAAGACCTGATCGGGACTGCGCCGGCTCACGGGAGCCCCAAGAGCCATCCCAATCCGCGGCCTCCTTTTCACTTTTTTCCTACTGATCGAACCTACCAATATTGGTAGTTGCCCCGGCACCCTGTTTCACATCTACTCCTTCGGCCTGGAAACAGCAGAGGGATCAATGAACTTGGCAACGGGAAGGGTTATCGTCGCGAGGGTGATGTTGGCCTCTATGGCGATGGTGACTTGCATGCAGGCCACGCCGGTGCATGCGCAACGCGTGGACCCGGATGTTCGGGCGCTGAGAGCCATCATCGAGAAGCCAGAGACTGAAATCGATCTTGCTCGGGCCAAGCTAACCATCGACCGGATCATCGATCCGGCAGTCGATATCGAGGGCACACTCGCCAAGCTCGACGCCATGGCTGCAACGGTCAAGGCGTTGGCCGGCCCTCGGGCTAAGAGCTCGGAAATCACGCGGGTGCTCCGTTCGTACTTGTATGACGCAGGTCCATGGAACAACCAGCAACCCTTCCGGTATGACCTGGAAGGCGACCCCCTCGGGCACAGCATTTCAGGCAAGCTGCTGGCCACGTATCTGAGAACCAGGAAGGGCAATTGCGTTTCCATGCCTACGCTGTTCGTCCTCCTGGCTCAAAAACTGGGACTCGAAGCGACCTTCGCGGCTTCACCTGGCCATGTCTTCGTGAAGTACCGGGACGAAACCGGACGCTGGTACAACCTGGAAACCACATCGGGAGGCTATCCCCGGAAAGACGAGTCTTACCAGCGGGACACCCCGATGACACCGCAGGCGCTCAAGAACGGGATCTACTTGCGGCCGCTCTCCAGGAAAGAGTCCGTCGCGGCAGTCATGATCGGCGTGCTGCTGGACCACTACACGAATACCGGCAGGCCCGAGAGAGTCATCGCAATCGCCGATGTTGCGCTTGAGCACTACCCGAGCGACATCAATGCCATGCTTCGAAAGGGCTATGCCTACTACCTTCTCCTAAGAGATTTCCGGAAGAAGTACCCAAGGCCCAGCGACGCTCCCATCGAGGGCAGGCTGCTCTTTCAGGCACTGGAGCTCAACAACCGACTCTGGTACGAAAAAGCGGAGGCGCTGGGGTGGCGCGAGCCAGATGCCGGCGCCGACGCCAGGTATCAGGAAATTGTGAAGGCGGCGAAACCGAACTGAGCAAAGAGGCAGCATGCAAATGTTCAAACTCACTCGCGCCGGCCTGTTGATGACAGCCCTCGTGGCTTGCTGGAACATCGCTTCGGCGCGATACACCCAAACTGATCCGATTGGACTCGATGGAGGGTGGAATCGGATTCCCTATTTGGATGGGAATCCACTGACCTACAGCGATCCGACCGGCCTTGATCGACAGGCGAGCGGTCCTGCACGTGTCTACACGGACATGGCTGGCGGGACGACGACTTTCTACGACCCCGTGACAAGAGAGTTGGCAATTTACGATTCGAACAACGCGATAGCGCGCAGTTCCGCTCCTGGTGCAGGCGGCCCCTATAGCGGCGAGTTCACTTACTGCGAATATCCGAACTCAAAAGTATTCGGGACGGCCAAGTGGCGCACGACAGATACACGGTACAGATGGATTCATGGCGGCGGTACTGGATTGGCCGACCCGTTGGCACCGCGGCAAGGCTGGGTTCCGACATACGGTTGCACCCGCGCACAGAACGTGGACGTGGAAGATCTCTGCCGAAGATCTGATGGTTGGCTTCAGCGAAACCCAGGCCAAACTATCCCCTACTCAAGATGGTAGATGCCGCCACCCTGTGCGTCAGAGTCGTCACGGCCATAGTTGTCCTGATGGCGACGGTCACTGGACACGAGTCACTCGCGGAAAGGTTGGAGCAGTGCATTGACCGCTTCTGTGTGGGCCCGCGAGCCAAGACATACGAAGTGTGGGCATCCAGCCTCGGATCGCGCACAGGAGCTGCTGTGCCGGGCGAGGATGCCCGGCGCACGCTCTGCATCCGGGATCATCGATCGAAGGCATACCTCATTCTTGGCTTCTCTGGCGACGGACCGATACGCTACAGCAAGCTAGACAGTCTGTTCTTGACAACTCAAGCGGTCTGCGATCGAGATGGAACCAGGACATTCCAGAACGCAAATACCGAACGCGGATTGAAGTTGGGCAGTTCCCGGCACGACATCGCACATCTGCTTGGCAGTCCAGCGCGAATTGACGATGCGGTTGAGAGAGAAATAAAAGATCACCGCTACCAGGGCTCCCTCTATGGGAGTCGCTTTGGGCGGCAGCGCTTGCACTACCAGCAACTGCCAGACTCACTCCTCTTCAATCAGTTCGGGATGGATGCCGAGGGAAGAGTAGTCAGCATCTGGATCAGCGACTCCCCCTAAGAAGACTACCGTGCTCCGCTTTCATCTCGTCCAGGGTCACGAGCATCAGTGCGCTCGAAGACCCGTGCCGTCGCTCGAAAGACTGGTTGCAACAAAATCCTGGGCAAACAACAGACGGACACGCGATATGCAGAGACCATGTACGGAAGCAAGTTCGGGGCAATGCGCTTGTACTACGAGTCCGAGGAAAAATCTCTCTGGATCAACGAATACGGTGTCGATGCAAACAACAAGGTAGTGAGCATTCTTCTGAGCAACTCCCCGTAGGCAACGACAGTCACGCTGCAATGTCGGCGTACCGAATTTTGCGATCGATGACAACTGGATTCTTCGGGTGATTTTTCCGTGCAAAAAGCCCGTTTGAGGCATGAACTGAGGGAACGCAGATTCTTCGCGGTACGAACTGAGCGATCCAACAAACTGTCGTGGATCACGATACGGAGCCTTGCTTGAACTCCCTCTCCCAAAAAATTGCTTTCTCCCCTTCCGCTTGGAAGATAACCCTGAAGGACGTACCCGGCCACGGCCAGCTATCTGCGCCGATCCACAGCCTGAAGGATGTCAAAGAGGTGGAGCCACCCTACACAAAAGACGATATTAGTCGATACCTCCATGACCACGAGGTCTGCGAAATGGGTGAGGGCACCTTTGATAACGGCAGCTTCCAATGCATGCTGAACATGGAACTTTTCGACAAGATCGAAAAGGGTGAGATTCAACCCGGCCAGCCCGAGCATGACCGGCCGGCGTGCTACTTGCTGAAAAAATCTGTCGAGTTGCTCCAGCCCCTGGGCATCAAGATCAGCGAGGCGAATCAGCGGTACAAGAACTTGCTTCAGGAATCGTCACTTGGATCCCCTCTGCACACGAAGCTGGAACAGCAAGTGGGGTTCATCACGAGCATGGTGGAGAGGTTATCGACTCTCGAGAGGAACCTGCTGGATGTGCTGGTCAAGCCTGGTGACTTCCGGCCGACGCGGGACAAAGCCTGCTTCCTGCTGTTTGTGCATGCCATGCTTGCGGACGCCGCGAACCAGACGCAGAAGTGGATGAATGAACTGGATGACGTTGAAGCGGAGAAGGTGGCGGCGCCGTGGACCGGGTCGATATTTAGCTATGTGACCGGCAATGAGATGAGGAGCAATCTCTTCTCGCCGGAGCCGTTGACGCCCGCAGACATGACGCTCTACGAGAATTGCCTGTGCCGGAACGACGAATCGGACCCTGAGGTAGTAAAAAATTCTGTTATTCCTTCCGCTTTGCCCCGCGGCGCGCAGGGCTTGGTGGCTATGTTGTATGCCGTTTCTCATGGCAAGGTTCTGCTGAGCGCGGCTATCGATAAGCCCTACTCCTTTCATGACAATCTCATCATGGGCTCTTTTTTTGCCCTCTTGACCCACGAGGACGGACATCTGGACTTCATGCTGAACGAGACTCCGGTGTTAACGCACATTGCCCAGAAGTTGAAGCCGATCTTTGTCAGAATCCTGGATCCGGAATGCAACCTGTCTGCTATGAACGTGAAGAGAGATCTGGTAGTGCTCCACTACATGCTCCACGAGAGCCCCACGTTCGAGGCGATGCTTCGTCCGCCTCCGAACTCAAAGTCCTCCTTCCTTGAACGCGTCAGGAATGTCTTCAATAAAGATTTTTGGGTAGCCGACGCGATCCCGCTGCTGAACAAGTCGGGCTTTCTCATTCCACGCATTGACCAAACCACGCCTCGCAAGGCAAAGGAGGCGTGCTATGAAGAAGTCGCCAAGGCCATGAATACTCTTTGGGGGGAGTTTCGAGAGCGGCATGTCGACAGTCTGAAGGCTAGTGGGCTGATTTCCAACCTACCGCGTTTCTTCGAGGACTGAGATACCGGCCGTCGTCGCGGTACGACGAATGACTTCGCCTTCGGCTTTTATGGCCACCCTGCGTGTGGTCGTCAGTTTCAAACTTTCGAAAAATCGGGCTTCCGCTTTTCCATAAAAGCCGTGAACGCCTCCTTCGCCGCCGGCTCGCGCAGCATGCGGCCGAAGCACTGGCCTTCCTCGTCCATGCGTTCGAGCACGGCCGGTTGCTGCGCCTTCTTCATCAGCCGCTTGGTCTCGATCAGCGCCGACAGCGGCTTGGCCGCCAGCTTGCGCGCCTGGGCCTGGGCGATGGAATTGGCTTCGGTGGGCGGCACCACGCGATTGACCAGGCCGACCTCCAACGCCGCCTCGGCCATGAAGGGCTCGCCCAGGAGCAGCGCCTCGGCCGCACGGTGGTAGCCGAACATCTGCGGCACCAGCAGGCTGGACGCCGCCTCCGGGCACAGGCCCAGGTTGACGAAGGGCATGGAGAAGGCAGCGTTATCGCCGGCATAGACCAGGTCGCAGTGGAAGAGCATCGTGGTGCCGATACCCACCGCCGGGCCGCACACGGCCGCCACCAGCGGCTTCGGAAAGCTCGCGATGCCATGCAGGAAGCGAAACACCGGAGACTCCGGCGTCGACGCCGGCGCGTTGAGGAAGTCGCCGATGTCGTTGCCGGCGCTGAAGATGGTGGCATCGCCCTGGATCAGCACGGCGCGCACCGCACCGTCCTCGGCGGCCTTCGAAAGCGCGTCGGCCAGCGCGGCATACATGGCGCTGGTGATCGAATTCTTCTTGTCGAGCCTGTTGAAGGTCAGGGTCATCACGCCGGCTTCGACGTGGACGAGGATGTCGCTCATGTTTTTTCCTTGCTGCAAAGAAGTGGAAGAAGTCGTCGGCCCCGCGGCCTTCACTCCTTGAAATAGACGATTTGGTTCGAGGTCGCCAGCAGCGCGCCGGCCTCGCTCCAGAGTTGCGCAGCCTGGTCGAAGTAGCCGTTGCTGAACTGCTGTCCGGTGGCGCGGCCGAGCAGATAGCCGTCGCCCACCCCGGCGAGCTGCGCGGCGTCGACATGGAAATAGGTGGTGATCGACACCGTGCCGATCGGTACCGGCTTGGCGCGGCGCAGCCAGACGCGTGGATAGAAGCAGTCGCACAGCGCCGCCAGCGCCGCGAAGTCGAGCGGGCGGGCCGGTGCATCGCGCAGCCACATGCGGGTCTCGCTGTGGTCGCCGCTGCCGTCCCAATGGGTCGGGATCGTGCCGCTGATCGGGCGCATCTCGTAGCGGTCCAGCCATGCCACCTTGCCGGGGCCGATGCTCAGGCGCTCGACCTCACTCGGCGGCGGCACCTCGGGCATGGGCAGGTCGCTCGCGCCCCAGGTCTCGCGCCGCAGGGCGGTGACGGCGGTGCCGGTGCTCGCCACCTGCGGCCGGCCCTCGGCGTCGGCCTGCGACATCTGGATCGTCCAGTGCTGCGTCGAGCGATTGGTGCGCACCGGCACGGCCAGGAGCTCGAAGGCGCCGGCTTCCAGCGCCGCTGCGTAGTTCACCGTCAGCGCGACAGGCGCACCGAGCAGATCGGGATGCTTCAGCACCGACTGCAGCATCGCCGCCGCGGTCGTGCCGCCGAAGGGCCCCACCATGTTCCAGTAGTCGGCACTGGTGGCCCCGGTGAACAGACCGGCCCGGATGTCGCTGTGCGCCAGCGCCAGGGCCCGGTCCAGGGGGTGTGTGGTCATTCGGTGTCCTCCGCGCTTCGCGCTCCGGTATTCGCGTTGTGAACGGCTCGGCTGCTCATGGTCGCAGTGTGCTCCGTCGAAGGCGCTCGGTCAGTCGTGTGCGTGACGCGATCAGACCCGCTCGAAGATGCCGGCTGCGCCCTGCCCCATGCCCACGCACATGGTGACCATGCCGTACTTGAGCTTCCTGCGTTGCAGCGCGTGCACCACGGTGGCCGAGCGGATGGCGCCGGTCGCGCCGAGCGGGTGGCCCAATGCGATCGCGCCGCCCATCGGGTTGACCTTGGCCGGGTCCAGGCCCAGCGTGTCGATCACCGCCAGCGACTGCGCGGCGAAGGCTTCGTTGAGCTCGATCCAGTCGATCGCGTCCTGCGGGAGGCCGGCGTAGCGCAGCGCCGCCGGAATGGCCTCGATCGGGCCGATGCCCATGATGTGCGGCGGCACGCCCTTGCTTGCGAAGCTCACGAAGCGCGCCAGCGGACGCAAGTCGAACTGCTTGCAGGCTTTCTCGCTGGCCAGGATCAGCGCACCGGCGCCGTCGGAGGTCTGCGAGCTGTTGCCGGCGGTGACGGTGCCGCGCGCGGCGAACACGGTGCGCAGCCGGGCCAGGCCTTCGAGGCTGGTGTCGGGTCGCGGGCCTTCGTCGAGCGACACGGTGCGCGACCTGGCGACGGCCTCGCCGCTTTCCAGGTCGGGCGTGCGGTCGGTCACCTCGATCGGCGTGATCTCGCCAGCGAACTCGCCGGCCTGCTGCGCGGCCAGCGCGCGCTGGTGCGACTGCAGCGCGAAGGCGTCCTGCGCCTCGCGCCCGACCTTCCACTGTTGCGCGACCTTCTCGGCGGTCAGGCCCATGCCGTAGGCAATGCCGATGTCGCCGTCGCGCTCGAAGATGGAGGGCGAGAGCGAGGGCGCGTTGCCCATCATCGGCACCATGCTCATGCTCTCGACGCCGGCGGCGATCATCACCTCGGCCTCGCCGACGCGGATGCGATCGGCCGCCATCTGCACCGCCGACAGGCCCGAGGCGCAGAAGCGGTTGACGGTGATGCCGCCGATGCTGGTGGGCAGGCCCGCGAGCACCGCGCCGATGCGCGCGACATTGAGCCCCTGCTGGGCTTCCGGAATGGCGCAGCCGCAGACGATGTCCTCGATGGCCTTCGGGTCCAGGCCCGGCACGGCCGCCAGTGCCGCTTTCAGCGTGGTCGCGAGCAGGTCGTCGGGGCGCGTGTTGCGCAAGAAGCCGCGGTGCGAGCGGCCGATCGGGGTGCGGGTGGCGGAGACGATGTAGGCGTCTTGGCGTTGATTCATGGCGAAAGGTCCTTGGTGTCTTGCCCCCTCGTCCGACTGCGGGGGAGGGGGCGGGCTCATGTCCCGTGCTCAGTTGCGCAGCGGCTTCCCCGTGCTCAGCATCCCCATGATCCGCTCCTGCGTCTTGGGATGAAGAATCAGCGAGCAGAAGGCCTTGCGCTCCAGCGCCATCAGGTACTCCTCGCTCACCAGGCTGCCGGCGTCGACATCACCGCCCGTGACCACGTGCGCGATCAGTCCGGCGATGTGGAAATCGTGCGCGCTGATGAAGCCGCCGTCGCGCATGTTGACCAGCTGGCCCTGGATGGTGGCGGCGCCGCTGCGGCCCGCGACCTTGAACAGCCGCCGCATCGGCGGCCGCCAGCCGGCATCCGCCATCGCCCTCGCCTGCTGCAGTGCGACGTACAGCAGCTCGTCCTTGTTGGGCACGATCACGTCGCTGTCCAGCAGGTAGCCAAGCTTCCTCGACTCCAGCGCGCTGGTGCCGACCTTGGCCATGGCCGCGGCCGTGAAGCCTTCGGTCAGGAAGGGCAGCAGATCGCTGCCGGTGGAAGTCTCCGCGTTCTCGGCCGCGCGGCGCGCGATGTAGGTCAGGCCGCCGGCGCCGGGCACCAGGCCCACGCCGACCTCGACCAGGCCGATGTAGCTTTCCATGGCCGCGACGCGCTTCGCAGAATGGATGGCGAGCTCGCAGCCGCCGCCCAGCGCCATGCCGCGCACGGCGGACACGACGGGCACGCCGGCGTAGCGGATCTTGAGCATCACGTTCTGCAGCTCCTGCTCCGCCCCCTCGACCGCGCCGATGCCGGCAACCACGAAGGCCGGCAGCATGGCCTGCAGGTCGGCCCCGACCGAGAACATCTCGTCCGGCGACCAGATCACCATCGCCTTGTACTCGCGCTCGGCCAGCTCGACGCCGGCCGCCAGCGCATCGGCCACGTCGGGGCTGATGGCGTGCATCTTCGAATGGATGCTGGCGATCAGCACCTCGCCGTCCAGCGTCCAGAGCCGCACTCCGCCCTCGTCCTGGATCGTCGTGCCGGCCTGGTTGGCGTCGGGCGCGTTGCTGCCCAGCACGCTTTCGGGGAAGAGCTGGCGCGCGTGCACCGGCAGGCGGCGCTGCGGAACGAACCGTTGCTGCGAGGCGCTCCACGAGCCCTCGGGCGTGTGTACGCCGCCGGCCTGGGGCACCGGACCCTTGAACACCCACTTGGGCAGCGGTGCGCTGGCGAGCGCCTCGCCGGCATCGATGTCTTGCTGGATCCACGTCGCGACCTGTGCCCAGCCCGCTTCCTGCCAGAGCTCGAACGGGCCCTGCTTCATGCCGAAGCCCCAGCGCATCGCGAGGTCGACGTCGCGTGCGCTTTCGGCGATCGTCGCCAGATGCACGGCGGCATAGTGGAAGCTGTCGCGCAGGATGGCCCAGAGGAAGCGGCCCTGCGCACCCTCGCTCTCGCGCAGCAGCTTCAGTCGCTGGGCCGCCGGCTTCTTGAGCATGCGGCCGTAGACCTCGTCGGCCTTCTCGCCCGAGGGCACGTAGTCGCCTTTCCCTGCGTTGGCTTGCAGGTCGAAGCGCAGGATGTCCCTGCCGGCCTTCTTGAAGAAGCCCGCCTGGGTCTTCTGCCCCAGGTTGCCCAACGCCAGCAGCCTGGCCAGCACCGGCGGCGTCGCGAAGTTGGCGTAGAACGGATCGGTCTCGGCACTCAGGTTGTCCTGCAGCGTCTTCACCACATGGGCCAGGGTGTCCAGGCCGACCACGTCGGCCGTGCGGAAGGTGCCCGAGCTCGCGCGGCCCAGCTTCTTGCCGGTGAGGTCGTCCACCACGTCGGGCGTGAGGCCGAACTTCTCCACCTCCTTCAGGGTCGCCAGCATGCCGGCGATGCCCACGCGGTTGGCGATGAAGTTCGGCGTGTCGTGCGCGCGCACCACGCCCTTGCCCAGCGCGCTGGTGACGAAGGCCTCGAGCTGGTCCAGCACCTGCGGCTCGGTGGTCGGCGTATCGATCAGCTCGACCAGGAACATGTAGCGCGGCGGGTTGAAGAAGTGGATGCCGCAGAAGCGCGGCTTGAGCGCCTCGGGCAGCGCCTCGCTCAGCTTGGTGATCGACAGGCCCGAGGTGTTCGAGGCCAGGATCGCGTGCCTGGCCACATGCGGCGCGATCTTCCTGTAGAGATCGAGCTTCCAGTCCATGCGCTCGGCGATCGCCTCGATCACCAGATCGCATTCGCCGAGCTTCGCGAGGTCGTCTTCGTAGTTGGCTTGCTCGATCAGCGCGGCGTCGTCCGCGTCGCCCAGCGGCGCGGGCTTGAGCTTCTTGAGGTTGTCGATCGCGCGCGCCACGATGGCGTTCTTGGAGGAAGAAGACGGGGCTGACGCGCCGTCTCCCTTGGCCGGGAGATCGAACAGCACCACCGGCACCCGCACATTGACGAGATGCGCCGCGATCTGCGCGCCCATCACGCCGGCGCCGAGCACGGCGACCTTTTTCACTTGGAATCTGGACATGGAATTTCCAACAAATAGATGTCTTACTGGACGCGGACCCAGGTCTGCGTGCGGCCGATGCCCAGCACCGAGCCGCGCACTTCGAGCTTGTTGCCGCCGTCGACGGGGGTGAGTCGCAGCGTGTAGCTCTTGCCGTTCTCGGGGTCCAGGATCTTTCCGTCCTCCCAGACCTCCTTGCCCTCGGCCTTCCTGGCGCCGCGGATGATCTCCAGACCCAGCAGCGGCTTGCCCTTGCGGTCGTCGGTGCATTCGTCGCACACCGCATCCTGCTTCGCTTCCTTGCGCAGCAGCTTTTCGATGCGGCCGGTGAGCACGCCGCCCGACTCCGCGATGCGGATCTGCGACTTGGCTTCGTGGGTCTTGTCGTCGATGCTCTGCCAGACGCCGACCGGCGTCATCTGCGCGAGGGCCGAGCCGGTCCACACCAGGGCGGCCGTCGCAAGAAGAAGGCGCTTCATGGCGGTCATGGAGCAACCCCCCGCGCTGCGCGCTGCGGTCGTCGCCCCGGGAGCGGCCCGGCGTCTCATGCCAGGGCCGCGTCGGTGTTCATGAGCGGCGCGGCGCCGGCCCGGGCGGTGCGCATCAGCGTCGCGGTCTCGGGGAACAGCTTCGCGAAGTAGAAGCGCGCGGTCTGCAGCTTGCCCTGGTAGAAAGGATCGGTGTTGCCGGCCGCGATCGCGGCGAGCGCCACGCGTGCCTGCAGCGCGAACAAATAGCCGAACACGAAGTGGCCGGCGACGCGCAGGTAGTCCACCGCCGCGGCACCCACTTCGTCGGGGTTCTGGAACCCGCGAAAGCCCAGTTCGGTCGTGAACTTGGTGAGCTGCTCGCCCAGCACCGCGATGGGCGTGATGAACTCGCTCATCTTTTCGTTCACGCCCTCCTCCTCCACCAGCTTCGCCACCAGCTTGCCGAACTTCCTGAGCGTGGCGCCGTTGTTGCCCAGCACCTTGCGGCCCAGCAGGTCGAGCGACTGGATGGTGTTGGTGCCCTCGTAGATCATGTTGATGCGGTTGTCGCGCACGAACTGCTCCATGCCCCATTCCTTGATGAAGCCGTGGCCGCCGAACACCTGCATGCAGGCATTGGTCGAGATGTGGCCGTTGTCGGTGATGAAGGCCTTCACGATGGGCGTGAGCAGCGCGACCAGTTCGCCCGAGTCCTTGCGCACCTTCTCGTCCGTGTGGTGGTGCTCCTTGTCCAGCAGCAGCGTGCAGAAGATCTGCAGCGCGCGGCCGCCTTCGGCATAGGCCTTGGCGGTCATCAGCATCTTGCGCACGTCGGGGTGCACGATGATCGGGTCGGCCTCCTTGTCCTTGGCCTTCACGCCCGACAGGGAGCGCATCTGCACGCGGTCCTTGGCATAGGCCAGCGCATTCTGGAAGGCCACCTCGGTCAGGCCGAGCGACTGGTTGCCCACGCCCAGGCGCGCCGCATTCATCATCACGAACATCGCGGCCAGGCCCTTGTTGGGCTCGCCCACCAGCGTGCCGGTGGCGGCCTCCAGCACGATCTGCGCGGTCGCGTTGCCGTGGATGCCCATCTTGTGCTCTAGGCCGCCGCAGTAGATGCCGTTGCGGCTGCCCAGCGAGCCGTCGGCGTTGACGTTGAACTTGGGCACGACGAACAGGCTGATGCCCTTGCTGCCCTTCGGCGCATCCGGCAGGCGAGCCAGCACCAGGTGGATGATGTTCCGGGCCATGTCGTGCTCGCCCGCCGAGATGAAGATCTTGTTGCCGGTGAGCTTGTAGCTGCCGTCGGGCTGCGGCTCGGCCTTGGTGCGCAGCAGGCCCAGATCGGTGCCGCAGTGCGCTTCGGTCAGGCACATGGTGCCGGTCCACTCGCCGCTGGTGAGCTTGGGCAGGTAGGTCTTCTTCTGTTCCTCGGTGCCGTGCGCGACCAGGGCTTCGTAGGCGCCGTGCGAAAGGCCGGGGTACATGGTCCAGGCCTGGTTGGCCGAGTTGAGCATCTCGTAGAAGCACTGGTTCACCACGAAGGGCAGGCCCTGGCCGCCATACTGCGGATCGCAGGACAGCGCCGCCCAGCCGCCTTCGACGTACTTCGCGTAGGCCTCCTTGAAGCCCTTGGGCGTCTTCACCTCGTGCGTGGTCTTGTCGAGCACGCAGCCCTCCTCGTCGCCCGGGATGTTGAGCGGGAAGGTCACTTCGGCGGCGAACTTGCCACCCTCCTCCAGCACCGCGTTGATGGTGTCGGCGTCGACCTCCGCGTGCCGGGGCAGCGCCTTGAACTCGTCGGTGACCTTGAGCACTTCGTGCATCACGAACTGCATGTCGCGAAGGGGCGGGTTGTAGGCGGGCATGAAAGGATCTCCGGGAAAGAAAAAAGAGTTCGAAAAAAAGCGACGGTGTGCCGCTCAGCGCACCGGCTTGAGCCGGCGCGAAGCGGCCGCTGCGGAATCCGGAGCGGCCAGCGCTTCCGGCATGGCGCAGCGCGCGAGGATGTTGTCGAAGCCGGCGTTGGCGCGGGCCAGCGAATCGGGCGAGCGCAGGAAGCGCGCCTCGTAGTGCAGCGCCAGGATCAGCGCGTGGATCTCGAAGGAGATCTGCTTGGCGTCGGCCTCGGCGCGCACCTGTCCCTCCTCCTGCGCCTGCAGCACGGCGCGCAGCATCGCGGCCAGCCAGATGTTCACCGACTCGGCCAGCGCATCGCGCACCGGTCCCGGCCGGTCGTCGAACTCGACGGCGCCACTGATGTAGATGCAGCCCGAGTCGATCTCGGCAGAGGTGCGCTTCATCCAGTTGGCGAACAGCGCGCGCAGCCGCGGCAGTCCGCGCGGCGCCTGCAGCGCCGGGTAGAACACCTCCTGCTCGAAGCGCGCGTGGTATTCGCGGACCACCGAGATCTGCAGTTCCTCGCGCGAGCCGAAATGGGCGAACACGCCCGACTTGCTCATGCCGGTGACCTCGGCCAGGGCGCCGATGGACAGGCCCTCGAGCCCGATCTGGGCGGCGAGGTTCAGGGCCGCGTCGACGATGACGGCCTTGGTCTGCTGGCCTTTCTGGGGCGCACGGGAGGCCTTGCGAGGCGCGGCGGCGGGCATGGTGTCGGTTGACCTGGAATAAAACGAACGATCGTTCTATTTTGCAGGGCTTTGACCGCCGCCTCGATGAAAGCCCGACAGCGCCGGAAGGTTATCGGCCGCGCAGTACCGGCATCTGCGAGCCGTCGCCGTGGAAGGCATGCACCGTGAGACGAGCGGCTTGCGGGCGGCTGGGTCCGTCGCCTTCAGCCCGCCAGCAGGCGCGCCCTCACTGCCAGTTCGGGTGCAATGAGCTGATGAGCTTGTTGCAGTCGCCGCGCGTGAGCAGGGCGTGCACATGCCTCTCGCGGGGGCTCAGGTCCCGCAGCACGGAGGAATCGGCCAGGTCCGCTGCCATTCCCGGCGAAAGGTAGCGTTGCGAACGGGCGGCCGCGACCAGCGCGGCGCGGATCTCGGCGGGCTGGGCGGTCTTCTCGACGAATCCGCTGGCGCCCCAGCGGAGCGCTTCCCGCACCATGTGCGGCGAATGCATGTCGCTGATGAGCACGACGCGGACCCTGGCCGCCACCATGCGGAGCAATTGCATGAACGCGCGCAGACCCTGTGGACCGAGCGTGGGATCCACCAGGGCGATGCAGTCCTCGGCCTCCATGCAGCAGGCGAGCAGGCGGTCCGTCGTGGGCGCCGAGCACCCGAGAACGAGGCCCGCAGTGTCGCTCACCAGCGATTCGAGGCCGCTCAGAAGCGCGGGCGATGCGACGCCGATGATCACCTTCACGGCGCCATCGGCCTCCGCCTCCTCTTCGCTTCCGAGCGAGACCTGCGGCGGCCAATTCTGGAACGGCACCCCGCCGCCCGGGATGTCGACACGGCGATCGCTCATCGCTTGCCCGGTCGTTTCAGGATTGCGCCTGGCACGAGGCCTGCACGCTGGGCCAACCGTAGTCGCGGCCCATCAATGCACGCGCAAGAAGGTAGTTGTTCAGTGCACGCGCGCTCAAGCTGTCCATGTGCACCGAGCCGCTGGCATCGCAGGGAAACGACAGGGCACGGCCGGTGCCGCTGAGAGAAGGGAAGCGCAGCTCGAATGCGGGCTGTGAAACGGATGAATTGGGGGCGGCGTGCATGGTGTCCTCGTGGTTCATTTCGATGAAGCAGCTCCAGGAAGGGATGTCGTGCGCCTCACGCGGGATCGAGCTGGCGCATGGCGGTTTCGATGCAGGCGAGGAGGTCCTCCGGCCGGAAGGGCTTTGCCAGAAAGCAGGTCACGCCGGTCTTCAAGGCGCGCACGCACGCCTGTTCGTCGGAGTAGGCGGTGATCAGGACCGTGGGGATCGGGGTGCCGGCGCAGGCCAGGTGGGTGTACAGCTCGAGCCCGGACATGCCCGGCATGCGCATGTCGGCAACCAGGCACCGGACGGCGCAGGTGCCCTTCGATTGCAGGAAGCTCTCGGCGGAGTCGAAGGCGGCGCAGGACAAGCCGGCGGATTCGAGCAGGTCCTTGGTGGTGTCGCGAACCGATTCATCGTCGTCCACGATGGCTATGCACGGGTTGTTGGGCACTGGATTTCCTTGGGGGTCTTGAGCGTTGGCGCAAGAGTAGGCCGATCGCCCGCGCAAGACCATTGCACATGCGTCGCGCGCTCTACGACTTTGGTTTAGGGCCGGCAGGCCCGTCAGGCGCCGGAAGCCTTCGAGGGACCGAGCGTGTCCGCGATGCGCACGAGCTGCGCCAGGGATGCGGTGCCCATCTTGCGCATGATCTGCCCGCGGTGGACCTTGACAGTGGCCTCGCTGATGCCCAGCTCGGCGGCGATCTGCTTGTTCACGCGCCCGGCGCTCACCAGCGCCATGACTTCGCGCTCGCGCTGGGTCAGCGTGGCGAAGCGCTGCCGGAGTTCCGCGACCAGCGCCTTCTCGCGGCGTTGCGCGCGGTGCCGCTCGATCGCGGCGTCGATCGCGTCGAGAAGCTCCTGGTCACGGAAGGGCTTGCTGAGGAATTCGACCGCGCCGGCCTTCATGGCGCGCACGGTCATCGGTATGTCGCCGTGGCCGGTGATGAAGATCACCGGCAGGTCGACACCGGCGCGCGGAAGCTCTTCCTGGAAGCTCAAGCCGCTTGCGCCGGGCAGCCGCACGTCGAGCACCAGGCAGCCGGGCGCGTCGGGGCGCTGCGCCTGCATGAAGTCCTGCGTCGAGGCGAAGAGCCGCACGTCCATGCCGACCGAGGCGAGGAGGTCCTGCAGCGCCTCGCGCATGGCCAGGTCGTCATCGACCACGAAGACGACGGGCCGCTCGGTCGCCACTACGGCTCCCGTTGGCCCGCCGGCAGCGAAAACCGGAACACGGCGCCGTGCGGCTGGTTGGGTGCACTCCAGAGCTGGCCGCCGTGGGCTTCGATGATCGACCGGCTGATCGAAAGGCCCATGCCGATGCCCTGCGCCTTGGAGGTGTGGAAGGGCTCGAACAGCTTGTCCCCGATCGCCGCCGAGATGCCGGGGCCCGAGTCGCGCACCTCGACGCACACACCGCCCTCCGCTTCGCTCGTGCCGATGGCCAACTCCCGCGGGCGATCGCCCGGACCGCTCATGGCCTCGATGGCATTGACGATGAGGTTCATGACCACCTGCTGGAGCTGCACCCGATCGCCCCACACGGGCGGCAGGCCATCGGCAAGCGTCGTTTCGAGCGCAATGTCGTTGCGGCGGATCTGGTCGCGCGTGAACGCAATCACGTCGAGGATGACCTGGTTGACGTCGACCCGATCCCGCCGCGGCGGCTGGCGCATGACGAGGGCGCGGATGCGGTCGATGACGTCGCTCGCGCGCTTGCCGTCCCTGGCGATGCGTTCCAGCGAGCGCTGTGCCTTGTCGAGCTCCGGCGGCCGGGCCGCGAGCCAGCGCGCGCAGGACCCGGCGCTTGCGACCATCGCCCCGAGCGGCTGGTTGACCTCGTGCGCGATCGAGGCCGCGAGCACGCCGAGCGTGGTCACGCGGTTGACCCGCGCAAGCGCCGCCTGCGCCTCGCGCAGGGCTTCCGAGGCGAGGACGTGGTGCGTGAGATCGCGCGTGATCACGAGCGCCGCCTCGAGCCGCTCCGACCCGAGCCGCAGCGGCGAATACGACACCGAGAGGTAAAGACGCCCCTGTTCGGTCGTGAACCATTCTGCGAACGTGAACTGCTCCCCGGCGAAACAGCGTTCGAGACTCGGCTTCACGGTGCGCTCGAAGAAGTCGGTCCCGAAGATGTCGGCCACATGCATGCCGACGATCTTCTCGGCCGGTACCCTCCAAGTCCGCGCGTAGACCGCATTGGCCCTTTGATAGCGGTAATCCCGGCCGATCACGGCCACGCCATCGGAGGCGCTCTCGAAGACCTGGCGCGTCAGGTACTCGGCCCGCTTGCGTTCGGTGATGTCCATGATGCTCACCAGCGTGCTGCCGAACTTGGCCGCCCGCGGCGGGAAGGCCATCGTGAAGACGACGGACAGGGTGTCGCCCTTCAAGGTTCCGAGCACCGCCTCGGCCGCGAAGGAAGGCCGGCCCTCCGCGAAAGCGCACAGCTCTTCCGCGAACACCTGCATGTTCTCCGGCAGGAGCACCTTGCGCATCGACCCCAGGAGCTCTTCCTTGCTCTGCGCGCCGAACATCTCGAGGGTCGCGTCGTTCACGTCGAGCACCTTCACCAGGGCCATGGCCCGCCGGATGAACTCGGGATGCGTCGCAAGGTGCCCGCGCAAGTCACCCACGCCCTGCGCCTTGAGTTCGTCGATGGCCGCCTGGACGGCGGAGAAGTCCTCTTCCCAGATCGAGACGCCCGCGCCCTGGAAGATGTGCCGGTATCGGCTTTCGCTTTCGCGCAGCTCCTCGTCCGCGCGCTTGCGATCCTCGATGTCGGTCAGGATTCCATACCACTTCAGGATCGTTCCACCTTCGCCGCGCATCGGCTCGGAACGGCTCAGGAACCAGCGGTACTCGCCGTCCGCGCGGCGAACGCGCGCTTCCTGCTCAAAGGGCTCGCCGGTCGCCATGTGATGCGCCCGCAGCTGCACGTAGCCGGGCAGGTCTTCGGGATGGATGGCATCCAGCCAGTTCGCCTCGGTCAGCGAGAGGCCGGTGTACTCGCTCCCACGCCGGTTGACGAGCACACCGGAGCCGTCGGCATTGGTGACGAAGGCGATCGCCGGCATCGTGTCGAGCACCTCCCGAAGCTCCTTCTCGCTGCGGCGCAGCGCATCTGCGGCGCGCCTGTGCTCGGTGATATCGCGGCCGACGCCGCGGTAGCCCAGGAAGCGCCCCGCCTCGTCGAACATCGGCAGTCCGGATACCGCCACGTGCCGTATGCCGCCGTCGGGCGTGGCCCGGGCGAGTTCGAAGTCGCGGAACGGAACATGGGCATCGAGCATGGCGCGGTGGCGGCGCCAGGCCTCCTCGTCCGGCTCCAGATAGGGCACCTCCCATCGCGTCTTGCCGATCTCCGAGCCGGGGGCGGGCGCTCGGTCGAACTTCGCGGAATATTCCTGCCGCGTGAAGCGATGCTGGGCGTCGCTCTCCCAATACACGTCGAAAGAGAACTGCACGAGCGTTCGGAAGCGCTCCTCGCTCTCGCGCAAGGCCTCCTCGGCGTGCTTGCGCTCGGTGATGTCCTCGCACGCCACGAGCAGCACCGGCCCGCCCCGGAGCATCACCGCATTCGCCGACTCCCGGACCCACAGCAACGTGCCGTCCCTGCGGACCTTGCGGGCCTGCCAGCGCATCACGTGACCCGGCCGCTGGAAAGCCTCATCGGCGTTTCCCTGGACGAATGCACGATCGGCTTCGTAGAACAGGTTCAGCACCGGCTGGCCGATCAGCTGGTTCACGCGCCAACCCAGCTGCTCGGCGCCGACCGGATTCACCGACAGGATGGCGCCGCCCTCGTCGATGATGAAGTACATCGTGGGATTCGCTTCGAAGGCGGCCCGCCATTGCTCCTCGAGATCCTGCCGGGCCTCCTCGGCACGCTTGCGCTCCGTGATATCGGTATTGGTCGCGAGGATCGCCACGGGTTTGCCGTGCTCGTCACGCTGCAAGGCCAGGCGGCTCGCCACGACCACCGGCGTTCCGTTGCGCCTGTAATGCACCAGCTCGCCTTCCCAGCGGCCGATGCTCAGCACCTGCGACACGATCTGCTCGAACGGGACGGCGGAGAGGGTCTTGAGCAGCTCGGGCGCGGACTGGCCGAGCGCCTCTTCGGCGGTCCAGCCATACATCTCCTCGGCGCCACGGTTCCAGTACGTGATCGCAGCGTCCATGTTGCGCACGATCATGGCGTCGTGCGTGAGATTCAGCAGGTCGGCATGCTCGCGCGGCAAAGCTGCTGCCTGCCGCTCGAAAGGCTGATGCGCAGCGCGCGACAGCGTTTCGTCGTCTTTACATTTCGTCACGAGCGACTCCGATCGGCGTCGCGGCACGTGAGCCGCAGCATCTCGCGTGGCCGGTGGTAAGCCGGCTCCTCCTTGGATAGTGGCGAGGGCTATTTTGAACGCCCTCGCGTCCGCTGTCACTGGCGAAGCACGGACGGCGTCGACCAGGTCGGTTTTGCGTGCCGCGCGCCGGGCAGTGACGACCTCGCCACCAGGGACCTCGGCGTTCAAGCCGCAAAGCCGTCCTTCAACGACGCCCTGAGCCATGCCACGAACACCGTCACCGCCCGCGGCACGTGGCTGGCGTACGGGCGCACGGCATAGAGCTGTCCGGCAAAGGCGCCCACCGGGGTCCACTGCGGCAGCACCTGCACCAGCCTGCCCGCCTGCAGCGCGGCCTGGGCGCTGAAGTCGGGCACCAGCGCGATGCCCAGCCCGGCCAGCGCCGCGTCGCGCAGGGCCTCGCTGTTGTTGGCGGCGAAGGGGCCGGCGACCGGAATCGTCACGCACTCGGGCGCGCGGCGCCCGTGCGAGGACTCCAGCGTCCAGGCCGGCGTGTCCGCCCGCGGGTAGTGCAGGCAGTCGTGCTCCGACAGCGCCTGCGGCGTCTGCGGCGCGGGGCGGCGGCGCAGGTAGGCCCGGCTTGCGACGAGCACCGAGCGCGTGGCGCACAGCTGCCAGGCCACATGCGTGTCGGGCACCGAGGCCGCGTGCCGGATCGCGAGGTCGAAGCCTTCCACCGCCAGTGCGCTGAGCCGGTCGGAGAGGTCCAGTGCCAGCCGCACCTCCGGGTTGGCACGCAGGAAATCCGCGACCCGCGGCACCAGCTGCTGGCGCGCGAAGGCCACCGGCGCCGTCACGCGCAGCAGCCCGCGCGGCACGCCGGCCAGGTCGCGCACGCCCGCGAAGCTGTGGGCGATCTGCTCGAAGGGCGCGCGGGTGTCGTCCACCAGACGCTGCCCGGCATCCGTCAGGCGCACGCTGCGGGTGGTGCGGCGCACCAGCGGCACGCCCGCGGCGCGCTCCAGCTCGGCGATGCGCTGGCTCATCGCGGCCTTGCTCACCTTCAGCCGGGCCGCGGCCGCCGTATAGCTGCCCTGCTGCGCCAGGACTGTCAGCCAATGGAGATGGGTCCAGAGCAGCTCGATATTTTTGCCGTTCATGGGGTGGATTGTTCACGATTGCGAACAATCAGTTCAAGCCTGCCGCCTTGGCAACAGGCCTCGCCCTTCCTAGACTCGCGGAACTCCCAGCCCCCCACAGGACCCGCCATGACCAAGCAGCCCTCCGTCCCGACCCCCATCACGCATTTCATCGGCGGCCAGCGCGCCGGCGGCGCGTCCGCGCGCGCGCAGGACGTCTTCAATCCCGCCACCGGTGCCGTCACCGGCCGCGTATCGCTGGCCGCCCGCGCCGACGTGGAGGGCGCCGTCGCTGCCGCCCGCGCCGCCTTCCCGGCCTGGGCCGACACGCCGCCGATCCGGCGTGCGCGGGTGATGTTCAAGTTCCTGCAGCTCCTCAACGAGCACAAGGACGAGCTGGCCCATCTCATCACGGCCGAGCATGGCAAGGTCTTCACCGACGCGCAGGGCGAGGTCTCGCGCGGCATCGACATCGTCGAGTTCGCCTGCGGCATCCCGCAGTTGCTCAAGGGCGACTACACCGACCAGGTTTCCACCGGCATCGACAACTGGACCCTGCGCCAGCCGCTGGGCGTGGTGGCGGGCATCACGCCCTTCAACTTTCCGGTGATGGTGCCGATGTGGATGTTCCCGGTGGCAATCGCGGCGGGCAACGCCTTCATCCTCAAGCCCAGCCCGATCGACCCCAGCCCTTCGCTGCGCATCGCCGAGCTGCTGAAGGAAGCGGGCCTGCCCGACGGCGTGTTCAACGTGGTCCAGGGCGACAAGCAGGCGGTCGACGCGCTGCTGGAGCATCCCGACGTGAAGGCGATCAGCTTCGTCGGCTCCACCCCGATCGCCAACTCCATCTACGAGACCGGCGCGCGCCACGGCAAGCGGGTGCAGGCGCTGGGCGGGGCCAAGAACCACATGGTGGTGATGCCCGATGCCGACCTGGAGCAGGCGGTCGACGCGCTGATCGGCGCGGGCTACGGATCGGCCGGCGAGCGCTGCATGGCGATCAGCGTGGCGGTGCTGGTGGGCGACGTGGCCGACAAGCTGGTGCCGATGCTGGCCGAGCGCGCCCGCACGCTGAAGGTGCTCGACGGCAAGAACCTCGACGCCGAGATGGGCCCGATCGTCACACGTGCCGCGCACGAGCGCATCACCGGCTACATCGCGCAGGGCGAGAAGGAAGGCGCCAAGCTGGTTCATGACGGCCGCAAGTTCGACGGCAAGCAGGCCGGCGAGGGATGCGCCAACGGCTTCTGGATGGGCGGCACGCTCTTCGATCACGTCACGCCCGGGATGCGCATCTACAAGGAAGAGATCTTCGGCCCGGTACTCTCGTGCGTGCGCGTGCACGACCTCAAGGAGGCGGTGGACCTCGTCAACGCCCATGAGTTCGGCAACGGCGTGGCCTGCTTCACGCGCGATGGCAATGTGGCGCGCGAGTTCTCGCGGCGCATCGAGGTCGGCATGGTGGGCATCAACGTGCCGATCCCGGTGCCGATGGCCTGGCACGGCTTCGGCGGCTGGAAGCGCTCGCTGTTCGGCGACATGCACGCCTACGGCGAGGAAGGCGTGCGCTTCTACACGCGGCAGAAGTCGATCATGCAGCGCTGGCCGGAGAGCATCGGCAAGGGCGCCGAGTTCGTGATGCCGACGGCAAAGTAAGCCTGGCACCACCCTAAAAAGCGGCGGCCACCCGGCCGCCGTTTTGCCGTTCGGGCTTCAGGCCCTGAAGCCGATCACGTCCTGCCGCTGCTCGCCCAGCCCCTCGATGCCCAGCGTCATCACGTCGCCCTTCTTCAGGTACAGCGGCGGCTTCATGCCCAGCCCCACGCCGGGCGGAGTGCCGGTGGTGATCACGTCGCCGGGCATCAGCGTCATGAACTGGCTAAGGTAGCTCACGATCTTGGCGATGTTGAAGATCATGGTCCTGGTGCTGCCGGTCTGCATGCGCTTGCCGTTCAGGTCCAGCCACATCGACAGCTTCTGCGGGTTGGGCACTTCGTCGCGCGTCACCAGCCAGGGGCCGATGGGGCCGAAGGTGTCGCAGCCCTTGCCCTTGTCCCAGGTGCCGCCGCGCTCGATCTGGAATTCGCGCTCGCTCACGTCGTTGATCACGCAGTAGCCGGCCACGAAATCGAGCGCGCTCTTCTGCGAGACATAGCGCGCGGTCGCGCCGATCACCACGCCCAGCTCCACCTCCCAGTCGCTCTTGACCGAACCCTTGGGCAGCATGACCGGGTCGTTCGGGCCCTGGATGCAGCTGGTGGCCTTCATGAAGACCACCGGCTCGGCCGGGATCGGCAGGCCCGACTCGGCCGCGTGATCGGCGTAGTTGAGGCCAATCGCGATGAACTTGCCCACGCCCGCCACCGGGCAGCCGTAGCGCGGCTTGCCCCTGACCAGCGGCAGCTTGTCGGTCTTCTGCTTGCGCAGCCTGGCGAGAGCGGCGTCGCCGAGCTGCTCGGGGCCGATGTCCTTGACGACCGCGCTCAGGTCCCGCAGCTGGCCGTTGTCGTCGATGAGGCCGGGCTTTTCCTTGCCGGGGTTGCCATAGCGAACGAGTTTCATGAAGTCCTTTCTTTGTTAGTAGGTCGAGCGGCCGCCGGACAGGTCGAACACGGCACCCGTGGAAAAAGAGCAATCTTCGGTGCAAAGCCAGCCTGCCAGCGCGGCGACCTCCTCCACCGTGCCGAACCGGCCCATCGGGATCTTCGAAAGCATGAAGGCAATGTGCTCCGGCGTCATCTGCTCGAAGATCGCCGTCTTTACCGCCGCCGGCGTCACGCAATTGACGCGCACGCCCGTGTCGGCCAGCTCCTTGCCCAGCGACTTGGTCAGCGCGATCACCGCCGCCTTGCTCGCGCTGTAGGCGCTGGCATTGGGATTGCCGTCCTTGCCGGCGACCGAGGCGATGTTGACGATGCGCCCGTAGCCCTGCCGGCGCATCGGCGGCACCACCTCGCGGCAGCAGAGGAAGACGCCGTTGAGGTTGACGTCCATCACCTCGCGCCAGGCATCGGCCGGGTAGTCCCACAGCTTGGCGTTGGGCCCGGTGATGCCGGCACTGTTGACCAGCGCATCGATACGACCGGCCTGCGCCAGCGTGGCCGCCACGGCCTGGGCCACCGAGGACTGCTGCGCCACGTCGACCCTCAGCGCGAAGGCCCTGGGGCCCAGCGCCCAGGCCGCCTTCTCGGCGGCTTCGGCATCGCGGTCCCACAGCGTGACGCTGCCGCCCGATTCGATCAGCCGCTGCGCGATGCCGCGGCCCAGCCCCGTGGCGCCACCGGTCACGACCGCATGCCGCTCCCGGAAGTCGAGCTGGTTCATATGGTGATGCCGCCGTCGGCCGCATAGGCCTGGCCGGTGACGAACTGCGACTCGTCGCTCGCGAGGAACACCACCAGCGGCGCGATCTCCTCGGCCTGCGCGAGCCGTCCCATGGGCTGGCGCGCGATGAAGGCCTTGCGCGCCTCGAGCGGATCGGCGTTGGCGTTGATGCGCTCGGCCAGCGAGGGCGTGTCCACCGTGCCCGGGCACACCGCATTGCATCGGATGCCCTGGCCCACGTAGTCGGCCGCGACGCTCTTCGTCAGCCCCAGCACCGCGGCCTTGGTGGTGCCGTAGACGCAGCGGTTGGGCAGGCCCTTGATGCTGGAGCACACGCTGGCCATGTTGATGATGCTGCCGCGCCCCGCGGCCAGCATGCCCGGCAGCACGGCCTGGATGGTCCACAACTGCGCGCGCACGTTGAGGCGGAAGGCGAAGTCCAGGTCATCGTCGCTGGCCTGCAGCGCGGCGCCGTTGTGGACCACGCCCGCGCAGTTGAAGAGGATGTCGAGCGCGGGCAAGGTCTTCGCGAACGCGTCGATCGCCGCCTTGTCGAGCACGTCGAGCTTCGCGGCGGTGACGTTGGCGACGCCGGCGAAGCGCGCCAGCAGCGTCTCGTTGACGTCGGTCGCCCAGACCTGCGCGCCCTCGGCGGCGAGTGCGAGCGCGCTGGCGTGGCCGATGCCTTGCCCGGCCGCGGTGACGAGCGCGGTCTTGCCCTGGAGTCTCATGGGATGTCCTTCTCGCTGATGGATGGCTCGGCGATGCGGCGTTCAGGGTTAGGCCCGATGGCTGCATCGCCCGGAGCCTCGTATTCTGAATTGGCCTGACCACCTGGCCAATCCAGGACAACCCCTAAGTGCCGCTCCAGACCCTCGAACCCCGGCGTCTCTACCGCCAGATCGCCGACCAGCTCAGCACCTTGATTGCCAAGGGCGAGTTCGCGGCAGGCGCGCGCCTGCCGGCCGAGCGCGACCTGGCCCAGCAGCTGGGCGTGAGCCGGCCCTCCGTGCGCGAGGCGCTGATCGCCCTCGAGGTCGAGGGCTGGGTCGAGGTGCGCACCGGCTCCGGGGTCTATGTGCTCGACCGCTCGCAGCACGCCGCAGCGCCGGTGGCCAGCACCGAGTGGGGCCCGCTGGAGCTGATTCGCGCACGCCGCGTGGTCGAGGGCGAGACCGCGGCCATCGCCGCCGCCACCGCCAGGCGCAAGGACATCGAGGCGATGACGCACGCGATCGCGATCATGCGCGAGCTCGCCGACCGCCACGTGATGCCGCTGGACGGCGACCGCGCCTTCCACCTGGCGATCGTCGAGTGCTGCGGCAACGTCGTGCTGTCCGAGACGGTGCAGGGCTTCTGGGATTCGCGCCGCGGTCCGATCTTCACCCGCCTGGGCGGCTACTTCGAAAGCGTGAAGTCCTGGCGCTGCGCCATTGCCGAGCACGAAGCAATCCGCGATGCCATCGCCGCGGGCGATGCCGAGGGCGCGCGGGCGGCGATGCACGCGCACATGGACAGGTCGCACCAGCGCTTCAGTGCCAGCTGGCGGCGCGCCAACCTTCCGACGCAAGCACCCATGGAGGCCAGGCGATGAGGACTTCAGCGCCCTTCCCCCGGCCGGCAAGACCCTGTCCCCGTCCGTGATTCGCCTGCCCACAATACTTCCCTGATGACCCTGCCAGGACCCTCTCGATGAACCCTTTCATTCGCCTCCACCCCGCCGACGACGTCGTCATCGCACGCGGCCAGCTCATCGGCGGCACGCAGATCGAAGGCGTGGCCACGCGCGGCCTGATCCCGCCCGGCCACAAGGTCGCCGTGCGCGCCATCGCCCAGGGCGAGCCGGTGCGCCGCTACAACCAGATCATCGGCTTCGCGAGCCGCCCGATCGCGCCCGGCGAGCATGTGCACACGCACAACCTCGACATGGGCCCCGACAAGGGCCACTTCGACCGCGACTACGCCTTTGGCGCGGACGTCAAGGCGCCCCCGCCACGCCGCGAGGCCACCTTCATGGGCATCCGGCGTGCCGACGGCCGCGTGGCCACGCGCAACTACATCGGGGTGCTGACCAGCGTGAACTGCTCCGCCACCGCGGCACGCGCGATCGCCGACCACTTCTCGCGCCAGACCCATCCGCAGGCGCTCGCGCCCTACCCGATGGTCGACGGCGTGGTCGCGCTCACGCACGGCACCGGCTGCGGCATGGACACCGGCGGCATGGGCATGCAGCTGCTGGAACGCACCCTCACCGGCTACGCCACGCATCCCAACTTCGCGGCCGTGCTGGTGGTGGGCCTGGGCTGCGAGGCCAACCAGATCAACGCCTGGCTCGCCACCGGCAACCTGCGCGAGGGCGAGAACCTGCGCGTCTTCAACATCCAGGACACCGGCGGCACCCGCAAGACGGTGGAGAAGGGAGTGGCCCTCATCAACGAGATGCTGCCGCGCGCCAATGCGGTGAAGCGCGAACCCTGCAGCGCGGCGCACATCACCATCGGGCTGCAGTGCGGCGGCTCCGACGGCTACTCGGGCATCAGCGCCAATCCGGCGCTGGGTGCGGCGGTGGACCTGCTGGTGGCGCACGGCGGCACCGCCATCCTCTCGGAGACGCCCGAGATCTACGGCGCCGAGCATCTGCTCACCCGCCGCGCGGTGAAGCGCGAGGTGGGCGAGAAGCTGGTCGAGCGCATCCGCTGGTGGGAGCACTACACCGCCATCAACGAGGGCGAGATGAACAACAACCCCTCGCCCGGCAACAAGGCCGGCGGGCTCACCACCATCCTCGAGAAGAGCCTGGGCGCGGTGGCCAAGGGCGGCACCAGCAACCTCGAGGCCGTGTACGAATACGCCGAGCCCGTGCGCGCGCACGGCTTCGTCTACATGGACACGCCGGGCTACGACCCGGTCAGCGCCACCGGCCAGGTCGCCGGCGGCGCCAACATGATCTGCTTCACCACCGGCCGCGGTTCGGCCTACGGCTGCGCGCCCTCCCCCTCGCTCAAGCTCGCGACCAACTCGGCGCTGTGGCAGCGGCAGGAAGAGGACATGGACATCAACTGCGGCGAGATCGTCGAGGGCAGCGCATCGATCCAGGAGATGGGGCAGCGCATCTTCGAGCTGGTGCTGAAGACCGCGTCGGGCGAGCCGAGCAAGAGCGAGAAGCACGGCTACGGGCAGAACGAATTCGTGCCGTGGCAGGTGGGGGCGGTGATGTGAGAAGAGCGATTTGCCGGACGCGAATTCGAAGCCTTTGAAAGAATCATGCCCCGAACACTTTCCCCCTCCACCCTTCGCGCGCAGGTCGCGGCCATCATCGCCGGCACCGGCAGCACCCCGAGCGAGGCCGAGCAGGTGGCCGCGAACCTCGTGCTCGCCAACCTCAGCGGCCATGACTCGCACGGCGTGGGCATGGTGCCGCGCTATGTCGATGCGGCGGCCGAGGGCGGGCTCAAGCCCAACGCATCCGTCAGGATCAACCTCGACAGCGGGACCATGCTCGCCCTCGACGGCCAGCGCGGCTACGGCCAGATCGTCGGCGTGCAGGCCATGGCGCTCGCGATCGAACGCGCGAAGCAACACGGCAGCTGCGTGCTGTCCCTCGCCAACGCCCACCACCTGGGCCGCATCGGCCACTTCGCCGAGATGGCCACGGCGCAAGGCCTGGTCTCGATGCACTTCGTCAACGTGCTCTCGCGGCCGGTGGTCGCGCCCTGGGGCGGGGGCGACGGGCGCTTCGGCACCAATCCGTGCTGCATCGGCATCCCGATCGCGGGGACTGATCCCTTCATCCTCGACTACGCCACCAGCCGCGTGGCCCAGGGAAAGATGCGCGTGGCCCACAACAAGGGCGAGCGCGTGCCGCCCGGCACCCTGATCGACGAGCACGGCGCGCCCACCGACGACCCCGGCGTGGTCGTGGTGCCGCAAAGCAATGGCCTCTTCGGTGCGCTGATGACCTTCGGCGAGCACAAGGGCTACGGCATGGCGGTGGCCTGCGAACTGCTGGGCGGGGCGCTGACCGGCGGCGGCACCTGGCACCGTCCGGCCGACACCGCGCGCACGGTGCTCAACGGGATGCTGGCCATCGTGATCGACCCGGGCAAGCTCGGCACGCAAGCGAGTTTCGAGCAGGAGGCGCAGGCCTTCGTCGACTGGCTGCGCCGGAGTCCGCCGGGCCAGGGCTTCGACGGCGTGCAGATCGCCGGCGAACCCGAGCGCAAGGCACGAGCGGCGCGCGAGCGCGACGGCATCTGGATCGACGACGCGACCTGGGACGAGATCGTGGCGGCGGGCGCCAAGGTCGGCGTGACGATCGGCTGACCGGCCGCGCGCTTACAGCGCCGCCATGAATTCGTCCAGGCTCAATGGCTTGAGCAAGTGGTGGTCGAAGCCGGCCGCCGCGATACGTTCGCGGTAGCCCTGCTGCCCCCATCCCGTCAGCGCGATCAGCTTCAACTCCTTGCCCCGGGGCTGGGCGCGCAGCTGGCGCGCGAGTTCGCAGCCGTCCATGCCCGGCATGCCGATGTCGAGCACGGCGATGTCGATGTCGTGCTCCCGCGCCAGCTCGAGCGCCTCTTCGCCGCCATAGGCCACCAGCGCCGTCGCACCCATGGACCCCAGCAGCTCGGCCAGGCTGTCGGCCGCGTCGCGGTTGTCGTCGACGACCAGGATCGTGCCCTCGATCGAAGGCCCCCATCCGTCCTGCGACATCGGCGTCTGCCGCACGGAGAGGGTCGAGTTCTTCATCAGGGGCAGGCGCACCGTGAAGGTCGCGCCGCGGCCGAGGCCCTCGCTCGCGGCCTCGACGCTGCCGCCCTGCAACTCCACCAGGCTCTTCACCAGCGTCAGGCCGATGCCAAGCCCGCCCTGCGCATCGCGGGCCGTGCCGCTCACCTGCACGAACATCTCGAAGATCGCCTTCAGCATGTCCGGTTCGAGCCCGGTGCCGGTGTCGCTCACCGACACCACGGCCTGCCGACCTTCCTGCCGCGCGGTCACCGTCACCCGGCCGCCCGCGGGGGTGTACTTGGCCGCGTTGTTCATGAGGTTCGAGAACACCTGCGTCAGGCGCACCGCATCGCCGCGCACCACCAGCGGATCGCCCGCCACCTCGACCGTCAGCGAATGCCCGGCCCGATCGAACAGCGGCCGGCTCAGCTCGACCGCGTCGTCGATCACCGCATCGAGCAGCACCGGGCCCAGGTGCAGCTCGATCTTGCCGCGCGTGATGCGCGAGACCTCCATCAGGTCGTTCACCAGGCGCACCATGTGCTCCACCTGCCGGGTCATGAGCTCGTAGTACTTCGCGGCCTCCTCCGGCACCGGCCTCTTGCGCTGCAGCAGCGACAGCGCGGTGCCCAAGGGCGCCAGCGGATTGCGCAGCTCGTGGGCCAGCGTGGCGAGGAATTCGGTCTTGCGCTGGTCGGCGTCGCGCAGGCCTTCCAGCAGGTTGCGCAGCTCGTACTGCCGGCGCCGCGCCCGCAGCGCGGTGCGCACGGCGCTCACCAGCGCGGCCACGCGCATCGGCCGCTCGATCACCGTGACGTTGGCGAACTCGTCCATGGCATTGGCGACGGCGCGCGAATCCGCCCCCTGGCGCGCCAGCACCAGCACCGGCACGTCGGACCAGGGCGGCTGCGCGGCCAGCGCGCCGGTGAGCTCGACCAGCGCCGGGCCGACGAGCACCTCCTCGGCCAGCATGATGGCGCCCGCGCCGCGCAACAGCGCCTGCACCAGCGCGCCCACGTTGTCGCACACATGGGGAATGAAATGCGCGCGCTCCAGTACGGCGCTTGCCATCGCGGCGTCCCTGGAGGTCGCCATCCGCAGCAGGATGCGCTCGTCGAGCTCGGGCGAAACGGGGCTCACGATGGCGCGCGCACCCCGTCGATCGGGACGGGCACTCCCGTGAGAATGCCCCTGAAGTTGCGCAGCGGCGCGCCGACGTGGATGCCCTTCGCATCGAGCGAGAACGAGCGGATCGCCCGCTCGTGCGCGCCGCCGCGTTTCTTGAGCACGGAGATCGCCTGCTTCACCTCGCCCTCGTCCTCGAAGTAGCGCAGCAGCACCACCGAGTCGGCGAGGTAGCTCGCATCGACCGGCGTCTGCATGTTCATGCCGATCAGGCCGTGCTGGGCACCGATCAGCATGGTGGCGACGCCGTTCTGCCCGAGGTAGGTGAGCAGCTCGTGCAGCTGGACGATCAGGAAGCGCTCGTCCGGCATGGCATTGAGGTAGCCGTTGAGGCTGTCGATCACCACCACCGAGGCGCCGTGCACCTCGACGGCCGTGCGGATCTCGTGGATGAACTCGCCCGGCGACAGCTCCGCGGGGTCGATCTGGCGCACGCGGATGTTTCCGGACTCGACATAGCGCGCCAGGTCCATGCCCAGTCCCTCGCAGCGCGTGCGCAGCGTATTGACGCTCTCGTCGAAGATGAAGAGGGCCGCGCACTGCCCGTTGCGCGCCGCGGTGATCGCGAACTGCGTTGCCAGGCTCGATTTCCCCGTGCCCGGCGCGCCCACGAACAGTGTGCTGGTGCCCTTCTCGATGCCGCCACCCAGCAGGTCGTCGAGCGCCTTCAGCCCGCTGGGGATGCGCGACTGCGTCAGCGGCTGCGCGTGTTCCGCAGCCACCAGCCGCGGAAACACCTGCAACCCGCCGCGCGTGATCTTGTAGTCGTGGTAGCCGCCGCGGAACTCCTTGCCCCGGTACTTGGTGACCACCAGCCGGCGGCGCGATGCGCCGTAGTCGGGCGTGATCTGCTCGAGCCTGATCACCGCGTGCGCGATGCTCTGCAGCTGCAGGTCCTGCTCGGTGGACGTCAGGTCGTCGAGCAGCATCACCGTGCACTGGCGGCCGGTGAAGAACTGCTTGAGCGCCAGGATCTGCCGGCGGTAGCGCAACGAGCCCCCGGCCAGCAGGCGCAACTCGGACAGCGAGTCGAACACCACCCGGGTGGGCTTGATCCTGTCGACCTCGGCCAGGATGCGCAGCGTGGTCTCGCCGAGCTCCACCTCGGAGGGATGGAACATCGTGTACTGGTCGTCCGGTTCCAGCGCGTCCTTGGCGGGCACCATCTCGCGCACCTGGATGCCTTTCAGGTCCCAGCCATGCGAGTCCGCCACGCCCTGCAGCTCGACCGCCGTCTCGGAGAGGGTGACATAGAGCACTGCTTCGCCTTGCGCCACGCCCTCGCGCAGGAACTGGATCGCCACCGTGGTCTTGCCCGCGCCGGGCGCGCCCTCCAGCAGGTAGAGCCGTTCGGCCGTGAGGCCGCCGCCCAGCACATCGTCGAGCCCGGGCACGCCCACCTTCAGCACCCCGGGTTCCTGCTGCTTGTTGCCGCCCGCGGGCGGGTTGCTTGCCTTCATTTCGGCTCCCGAAAAGCGTTCTGATGAATGAACGAGGAGTCGCTGAATGTAAGCCCTGGCGAAAGCGCTCGTTGTAGGGGGTCATCCCCATCCTTCTGTCCGCCTGCGGCTGTCGCGCCGGTGTTTTCTCGTCCTGCCGGGGGATGACACACGGGCCGCCAGGGCGTCCAATCGGCCCTGGCGGTCAACGATTTGGCCGCGAGGGAGCGTGTTCATGAATGCATCTCTTTCCGCGCCTGCACTCGCCCTGAGCTGCGCGCTGCTCGCGGCCTGCAACGCGCAGCCGGGCATCCTCTACACCACCGAAGGCGCCAGGTTCGACGTGATGAGCCTCACCGACGCCCAGGGCGACTGCGAGGGCCTCGCCCGCGTGGCCTACCTCACCTGGTGGGGCCTCGAAACCTTGAAGGGCTGCTGGATGCGCGAGCGCGGCGAGATCGTCGCCCGCTTCCCGGGCATGGACGACAAGCGGGTGCCCATCGGCGAGTTCCAGCGCACCGAGTTGGCGGAGTACCGCGGCGACACGTTGAATTGAGGCGCGCGCGGCCCGCGCGGCGGGCCGTTTGCCAGGGGCGGTGCTTTCGGACATTCGTGCTCGTCGTGCGCCTTACGGTCGGCGCGCTGCCGGCCAAACATGCTGTCACTCGGGTAAAGCGGGTCTTCATCCTGGCGACGGCGGCGGCCAACCTGGAGGGGGTGGCCCGCTCGCTTGGATGGCGCGGCGGCACCGGGCGGCGAGGGTCATACAGGCCGCTGCCAAGTCTCCAAGCTCAGCCATCAGGAAACCGAGGCTCTCCATGGAGTCGGCGCCGATGGTGCCGTCTTCGATGGGGACGGCGGAGTGGGCCAGGAGGTGGCCTATGGCGCCTAGCCCTTGGTGGATCGTGGATATCGTGGTCTCTGCGTCTTCGGCAACGTCCGCGAGAAGGACGCTGCTGCATACGCGCAAATCGACTTCGCCGGTGTTGTCCGTCAGCTGAAGGCGCTGAAGTTGTGCGAGCAACTCGCGCATGGGCCTTGGCGATGACGCCCGGACTGTCATGGTTCGAGACTCCTGGCACAGGCGAGCTGCGCTCCAGCTCTTGACCCGGCCCGGACGTCCATCCGCTGCTTCTTGCATCTGGTGCTCACATCAACTCCCTTCAAAGAGGTCACAAGGGCGATCCTCGAACACGTACTATAGTCTCTGGCGTACCATAGTACGTCCACGCAAACTGCGCGGATGCAGAGTTCCCGCGTCAAGCCCCCTACGCAGAAGGACTTGCGCCGTGCGTTTGCCACTGCGATCGAGGAGCGCCGGTCGGAGTTGTCGGTCAGCCAGGAGAAGCTGGCTGAGGCAGCAGATTTGAGCCTGAGCTACGTGAGCCTGTTGGAACGAGGTCAGCGGAATCTCACCGTGTTTAGCGCAGCGAAGCTGGCGGCTGCGCTTGGTATCCAGACATCGCAGCTTGTGATGCGGGCAGAGGCAAAGCTAAAGAAGTGAGGGCCACGCCGAGTCGTTGCCACGGGCGCGGCAGTTCTTCATAGCCATGCTGAGGTATCCAACGGGTCAGGTTCAAAGCGCACGCCATCCGTCTTGAGTCGAGAACGAGCCAAGGAGGGTGAAGGCCATGCAAAGAGTCGCTGTCATCGGGGCCGGTCCGGGCGGGCTGGTCGCCGCGCGCTACCTGCAATCGGAAGGCTTCGCGCCCGTGCTGTTCGAGCAGGCGGCGTCGGCCGGCGGCCAGTGGAGCGGAGACGCGCGTTGCAGCGGCGTCTGGCCCTCCATGCGCACGAACACCAGCCGCGTGCTCACGCAGTTCAGCGATCTGCCGCATGCGCCGGGCCTGGCGACCTACCCTTCGAATCGCGAGATCGGCGACTACCTGCTGCGCTATGCCGCCCGCTTCGACCTGGGCGCGCGGACGAAGCTGCGGACCACCGTGCGCGAGATCGCGGCCGTGCCCGGCGGGTGGGCAGTTCGGCATGGGAACCAGGAAGAAGTCTTCGAGAAGGTGGTGGTCGCGACTGGCCGCTTCCAGCATGCATGCATCCCCGAGGTGCCGGGCCTGGCGTCGTTCTCCGGCAACGCCGGCGTGGCGCATACCTTCGCGTACAAGGACCCGGAGCGCTACCGCGGCAAGCGCGTGCTGGTGGCGGGCTGCGCCATCAGCGCGCTCGAGATCGCCAGCGACCTCTGCATGCTCGGCGCGGCACGCGTCGTCGTTTGCCACCGGCGGCAGCGCTACGTGCTGCCGAAGTTGATGGCGGGCGTCCCGTCGGACCACCGCGCATTCACGCGCTACCAGGCCCTGGCCGAGGAGTCGCTGCCCCGCGACGAGTTCGGCGCGATGCTGAAGCAACTGGTGCTGGACGCGGTGGGCAGTCCCGAACAATACGGCGCGCCGAAGCCCGCCGACAACATCCTCGACGCAGGCCTGACGCTCAGCCAGCACTACCTGCCGCTGGTCGCCGAGGGTCGCATCGAGGTGCGCCCATGGCTCGATCGTGTTGCCGACACGCAGGTCCGGTTCGTCGACGGGCGGGTGGAAGACTTCGACGGCATTCTCTTCGGCACGGGCTTCGAATTGAGCCTGCCCTTTCTGAGCGAGCCGATCCGCCGCACGCTCAACCTGGGTGCGCAGCGCATCGAGCTCTACAAGCACACCTTCCATCCCGAACTGCCGGGGCTGGCCTTCGTGGGGCTGTGGGATCAGTCCGGGCCGATGTTTCCGCCCCTGGAAAATCAGGCGCGGTGGCTCGCCTATGTGTGGAGCGGCGCCGTCGCATCCCCGAGGCCCGAAGCGATGCAGCTCGGTCTTGCCGAGTGCCGCGCCGGCGGAGCCGTGCCGCCGAAGACCAAGATGAACCTGATGGCGCTGCTGTTCGCGCGCGCTGCGGGCGTCGAGCCCGAGCCCGCGCGCTGGCCCGAGCTTCAGCGTGCGCTGCTCTTCGGGCCGCTTGCGCCCATTTCATTTCGCCTGCAAGGCCGCGACGCACTGCCGGACGCAGCCAGCCGGTTCGCGGGCGAGGCGATGGCCTTTGGTTGCATGACCTCGCCGCAGTTCGACGCGTCCGAGCTGGAGAAGCTTCGCCGATTGGCGCACGTGGCGCCGTCGCCGGACATCGCGGCGTGGGCGGCTTCGTCAGAGGCACCGGTGCAGCGGTCGGCTGATCGCGCAGCCACAATGGCCCGATGACGCTCGACTCGAAAATCCGCCGGCGCCTCTGGCAGGCGGCTGCTGTGCTGCCATTCGCACCGCCGCTGCCACGCAGCGTGTGGGCCGTGCAAGCATCGCCTCGCGCACGGGTTCGGCCCGGCGACCCGGATTGGCCATCGAGCGCGCAGTGGCAGCAGTTGAACGATCAGGTCAGCGGGCGCCTGATCGCGGTGCGGTCGCCGCTCGTCGACTGTCGCGCCACGCCGGCCAGCGCCGAATGCGCGCAACTTTTCAAGGCGATCAAGAACCCTTACTTCATCGGCGACGAGGTGGCATTGACGCAGACCTTGGGCTGGGTCGACGCCTGGACGTCATCGCCGAGTGTCTATGCAGTCGCGGCGCGCAACACGAGCGACGTGGTGGCAGCCGTCGACTTCGCGCGCAAACACCGGCTGCGCCTCGTCGTCAAGGGCGGCGGTCACAGCTATCAGGGCACGTCGAACGCGCCGGATTCACTGCTGATCTGGACGCGGCGCATGAACGCGGTCGCGCTGCACGAGGCCTTCGTCGCGCAGGGCTGCGCGGCGTCTTCCGCGCCGCAGCGTGCCGTGACGGTCGAAGCGGGGGCCATGTGGTCTCAGGTGTACGACGCGGTGACGACCAAGGCGGGTGGCTACGTGCAGGGCGGTGGCTGCATGACGGTCGGCGTGGCGGGCCTGATCCAGAGCGGCGGTTTCGGCAGCTTTTCGAAACGCTACGGTCTTGCATCGGGCAGCCTGCTCGAAGCCGAAGTGGTCACCGCGGATGGCCAGGTGCGCATCGCCAATGCCTGTACCAACGCGGAGCTGTTCTGGAGCCTCAAAGGCGGAGGCGGTGGCAGCTTCGGTGTCGTGACCAGGGTCACGCTGCGCGTGCACGCATTGCCCGAGAATTTCGGCGCGGTGAACCTGACGATCAAGGCCCATTCGCCCACCGCGTTCCGCCGACTGATCGCGAGGGTCCTGGCGTTCTATGGCGAGGCGTTGATGAACCCCCATTGGGGCGAGCAAATCCGATTCCGCGCGGACAACACGGTCGCCGTGTCGATGGTCTTTCAAGGCCTCGAGCGCAGCGAGGCGCGGGCCGTGTGGCAGCCGTTTCTCGATGCGCTGGCGGCCGCGTCGGAGGATTTCAGCGTCGACGCCGGGATGTTCGCCTTCGTATCGGTTTTCAGCGCAGGAGTTCTGGTCGCCGACGCTCGTCAAGCGCACGCTCGGCTTTATCCGCAGCGATGACCGACCGGGCGCACCGAAGACGAACGTATTCTGGCCCGGCGATCAAACCCAGGCGGGCCAGGTGCTGCACGGATTCGAGTCCGCCTGGCTGTCCGCCGCACTGTTGCGAGAGAACCGGCGCGAGGCTCTGGCAGATGCGCTCTTTGCCGCGACGCGGCACTGGCCCTTGTCGCTGCATTTCAACAAAGGGTTGGCCGGCGCGCCGCCCGACGCGATCGCGGCAGCGCGCGACACCGCCATGAACCCGGCCGTGCTCGATGCCTTTGCGCTGGTGATCCTCGGCGCGGAGGAGCAACCCGCGTATCCAGGCATCGAGGGCCACGAGCCCGATGTGGCCCAAGCGCGCCGGCGATCGCAGGCCATCGGCCGGGCAATGGGCGAACTCCGCAAGCTGGCGCCGAACCCCGGCGCCTATGTCTCGGAAAGCAATTATTTCGAGAAAGACTGGCAACAGGCCTTCTGGGGTTCGAACTACGCCCGGCTGCGCGCGGTGAAGTCGCAGTACGACCCCGAGGGCCTGTTCTTCGTGCACCACGGCGTGGGCAGCGAGGACTGGAGCGACGACGGCTTCACGCCCCGCTGAGCCCGAATCTCGGCGCTCGACTTGCTGGTCGCCTCCGCTCTTTTGCGGGCCGCACCGAGGCCGCTCAGAACGTCACCTTGACGGAGTCCGCGCTGCGCTGGGCCGCGCCGTGGAACACGGCCTCGATGTTGTTGCCGTCGGGGTCGAGCACGAAGCACGCGTAGTAGCCCGGGTGATACCGCCGCTCGCCGGGTGCTCCGTTGTCCGTGCCCCCGTGCGCAAGCGCGGCCTTGTGGAAAGCATCGACCATGGCGCGGTCCCGGGCCTGGAACGCCAGGTGGTGGCGACCGGTCAGCTGGCCCAGCGCGTCCTTGCTGTCAGCGGTCGAAACGAAAAGCTCGTCGGCCCAGAAATAGTCGTCGCCCGCGCCGGCCATGGGGATCTTCAGCACCTCGAACACTGCGCTGTAAAAATCCCGGCTGGCGGCGAGATCGCGCACGACGAGTTGCAGGTGATCGATCAAGCGCCCGCGATGCAGTTCCTGTGTTTCCATGCATAAGCTCCTTGGGTGAGTGAATCAACTTTCGTTGTGGGCCACCTCGATGCGCCGGCGCGTCCGCGCGCCGACGTCGTAGATATTAAAGTTGCTCATCGTCCTGCCATAGAGGTGGAGACTGACTGCGCGAGGCCGATCCGCGGCAACGCCGGTGACGTGGATGTGGTCCGGGTTCGGCACGAAGCTGGTCACGGCACCATGCCGCAGCAGGACGGTGCCGCCGCGCGCCAGGTCGATCTCCTTGTCGGCACCGCGATCAGGCGACAGCCTCACGTAGCCGCGCTCCTCCAGGATGCCTTCCAGTACGCCCACGACGCCCCAGCTTCCATGGTCGTGCACGGGCGTCCACTGGCCAGGCAGCCACACGATGGAGTACAGGGAGAGACTTGCATCCGGCGCATCGAAGATGAGATTGCGGGTGTAGCCCGTGGTGCTGCTGCGATAGTGCTGAGGTTCGAGGAAGGTGCCGGCCTGATCGAGCAGATCGAGCATCAGCGGTGCAAGCGCGAGCACGCAGTCCGCCGGATCGGGTTGCAGGCGACTCCGGGCCGTGGCCTGGGCGATGAATGATTCGAGCGCGGTGGAGGTCATGGTTGAATTGTGCGGCTGAGCCGGGCCAAAGGCATCCATCGGCCGGCCAGTTCGCGCACACTGCGGATCGCGCACCACAGCCCCTGCACCATGACCGCTCCCCGTCCCGATCTCGCCAAGACAACTTTCGGCGTACTCACGCTGGCCCTCCTCATCGGCTCCTCCCTCTGGATCCTCCGGCCCTTCCTGGGCGCGACCATCTGGGCCGCGATGGTCGTGGTCGCGACATGGCCGGCCTTCCTCTGGATCCAGGCCCGCCTGTGGAAGCGCCGCAGCCTCGCGGTGCTGGTGATGGTCGTGATCCTGCTGCTGCTCTTCGTGCTGCCGCTCACGCTGGCGATCTCGACGATTGCCTCGAACGCGGAGGAAGTCGTCGCCTGGGTCCGCATGCTGATCAGCCAGGGCCCGCCCACGCTGCCCGGGTGGGTGCAGCGCCTCCCGCTGATCGGGACGCGAGCGACGAAGGCCTGGAATGATCTGGTGGCCGCGGGCGTTTCGGGGCTGGAGGCCCAGGTCACGCCGTATATCCGGCAGGTCACCTCGTTTCTGCTCGCGCAGGCCGGCGTGCTGGGGGCGCTGACGCTGCAGTTCCTGCTGACGGTGGTGATCGCCGGAATGATGTACGCGAGCGGCGAGTCGGCGGCGGCGGTGGTGCGGCGCTTCGGCTTCAAGCTCGGCGGCCAGCGCGGGGAAGATGCGGTGGTGCTGGCGGGCAAGGCGATTCGCGGCGTCGCACTCGGCGTGGGGGTGACTGCGATCATCCAGGCCGTGGTGGGCGGCATCGGGCTGGCGATCGCGGGGGTGTCCTTCGCAGCGCTGCTCACGGCGGTGATGTTCATCCTGTGCATCGTGCAGGTCGGGCCGACGCTGGTGCTGGCGCCTGCCGTGATCTGGGTGTTCTGGAGCGGGTCGACGGGCTGGGGGATCTTCCTGCTGGTGTGGACCGTCATCGTGGGGACCATGGACAACTTCCTGCGCCCGCTGCTGATCCGCCGCGGCGCCGACCTGCCGCTGCTGCTGATCTTCGCGGGCGTGATCGGCGGGCTGCTGGGCTTCGGGCTGGTCGGTATCTTCGTGGGGCCGGTGATGCTGGCGGTGTCGTACACGCTGGTCACCGCCTGGCTGCGCGACGACGAGCCGCTGGCCGCCGATGCCGCGCAGCCGTAGGCTCAGGGGGTGCTCGGCGCGAAGACGCGCAGCCGGTGTCCGTCCGGGTCGAGCGCGACGAAGGTGTAGCCGAAGTCCATCTCGGTGAGCGGCTGGGCGATGGGGATGCCCCTGGCGGACCAGGCCGCATGGAGGGTGCGCACGGCGTCGTTGTCGTCGACGGCGAAGGCGACTTCGGTGCCGCCCGCCGCGGTGGCTGTCGGCTGCACGGTGTGCGCGGCCCACAGGCCGAGCATCACGCCCGAGTCGAGCGGGAACATGGCGAAGGTCGGCGATGCCTCGGCGGGCTGCTTGCCGAGCAGGCCGCTGTAGAAGGCCACGCTCTCGATGGGACTGCGGACGTAGAGGATGAGGAAGTTGGGGTCGGACATGGAACGCTCCTGCGATCGGTGGGGGTGGAGCGATCGATGCTAGGAAGAGCTACTGTCAGAACCTGTCAGTAGTCTTGGTTTTTTTGGAGAAGAAGGAACGGCGAGGGCATGCGGTGCGGCCTTTCATCATGAGCGAACGCCTTTTCCTCCGGCTCGATGACGACCCTGTGCAAGGGCCGGAGGCGGATGCGCCCGCCGGCACGTTGCGCGCCTCGCCCGTGAGCGCTGCACTGCGGGCGCATGTCTCGCACGTGCTGCTGTGCCGTGAGGACTTCGCGGCCGGGCATGAGGTGATGGAGCGCGTGCTGCCCGACGGAGCGGTGCGGCTGATCTTCGACCTGGGCGAGATCGCCAGCCCCTGCGCATTCGTCGTCGGTGCGGCGACGGCACCGGCGCTGGTGCGCCTGCGCGGCCGGATGGATGGGGTGTCCGTCACGCTGCGCCCCGGCGCTGTGGCCGACCTGCTGGGTGTACCGGCGGGCGAGCTCGCAGGTACGGCGGTGCCGCTGGAGATGCTGTGGCAGGGCCAAGGAATGCAGTTGCTGGAGCGCATGGCCGAGGCGCCCGACGATGCCGCCCGCGTCGCGCGGCTGCAGGCCGCCTTGCAGCGCCGGGTGACCGGGGACAGGCGCGCATCCGCCGCACAACAGGCCGCAACACATGCAGCTCGGCTCATCGCCACCTCGGGCGGTCGTCGTCCCCTGCGCGAGGTGGCTGCCGCTGTCGGCGTCGGAGAGCGGCGGCTGCAACAGCTGTTCCACGCGCAGGTGGGCCTGTCGCCGCGCGCCTGGGCCCGGCTCGCGCGGCTGCATGACTGCCTGCGCGGATTGCGCGGTCAGGCGGCACCCGACTGGGCGGCGGTGGCCATCGAGCACGGCTACTACGACCAGTCACACCTGGCCAACGAGTTCCGGACACTGTGCGGCCTGACGCCGACCGAGTTCCTCGGGCGCGCGCTTTCGGGTTCTTCCAAGACGGCGGATTGAAGGCGGCCTATCGTTGCCGCACTCGATACACACGCGAAGAAGGAACAACGGATGCAGCAACAACCAACGCTGAAGGACTGCGTGGCAGTGGTGACCGGTGCCAGCCGCGGTGCGGGGCGCGGCATCGCCCAGGAGCTGGGCGCGGCGGGCGCGACTGTGTATGTCACAGGGCGCAGCACGCGTGCGCAACCGGCCGGCACCTATGCCCAGCTGATGGGCCTGTCAGGGCTCGACGCGCTCCCCGGCAGCATCGACGAGACGGCCGAGGCCGTCACGCGCATGGGCGGGCGCGGCATCGCGGTGCGCTGCGACCACACCTGCGAAGACGATGTGGAGGCGCTGTTCGCACGCGTGGAGCGCGAGGCCGGCCGCGTCGACCTGCTGGTGAACAACGCCTGGGGCGGGCATGAGACTTTCAACGGCGTGTTCGACGCACCCTTCTGGGAGCATCCACTCGCGAACTGGGAGTCGATGTTCGACCACGGCGTGCGCAATCACCTGCTGGCCAGCCGCTTCGCGGCGCCGATGATGGTGCGCCGCAAGCGAGGGCTGATCGTGACGACGACCTTCTGGGACCGCGACCGCTACCTGCGAGGCAATCTGTTCTACGACCTGGCCAAGGCGAGCATGACGCGGCTGGCCTTCGGAATGGCGCAGGAGCTGCGGCCGCATGGCGTGGCCTCGCTGGCGGTATCGCCGGGGTGGATGCGTACGGAGTTCGTCCTGGCCGCACACAAGACCGACGAGTCGCATTGGCAGGAGCGGCCCGCGCTCGCGCGGACGGAATCGCCGCGCTACCTGGGGCGGGCTGTGGCGGCACTGGGCGGGGATGCCGGCGTGCTGGGTAAGAGCGGCGCGGTGCACCGGGTCGCGGACCTCGCGCGGGAGTATGGGTTCACGGATGTCGATGGGCGGCGGGTGCCGGCCTTCGAGCTCGAGGAAGGGTGAGCCACCCTCGGCCCGGCTCTCTCCCGCCGGCGGAAGAGAAGCGATACCGGGCGATCAGCTCGCGCTGCGGCGATAGAAGGCGAGCGAGCCGGCCAAGGCCAGCAGGGCCCCGCCGCACAGACGGTCCAGCCACAGCACGGCGCGCCGGCGCAGCAGCTTGACGGCGCGCGCGCCAATCACGGCATAGGCCAGCATCACCGAGAAATCGAGCCCCGCGAAAACGATGGCGATGAGCGCGTACTGCGGCCACTGCGGCGCAGCCGGATCGATGAACTGCGGCATCAGCGCCGAGCAGAACAGGTAGCCCTTCGGATTGGTCACGGCCACCAGGAAGGACTTGGCGAAGATGGCGCGCGGGCTGCCGCGGGTGCCGGCCGCATCCTGCGGTGAGAGGTCGAGTCCGCCCTGCGAGCGCAGCAGGCGCAAGCCCACCCACGCCAGGTAGGCTGCGCCCGCCCACTTGAGCACCGAGAACCAGAACTCCGAGGCGGCGAGCAGCGCGCCCAGGCCCAGCGCCACGGCGCCCACCAGCACGAAGTCGGAAGCGACCGCGCCCAGCATGCCGGGCAGCGCGCGACGCACGCCGAAGCGCGAGCCGTTGGCCAAGGCCAGCAGCACGGTCGGGCCGGGAGTGGCGATGGCGATCAGCGCGACGAGCGCGAAGACGAGCAGGGTCGCGGTACTCATGGGACAAGCTCCGCGCTGCGCCCTGCGGGATTCGCCATGGAGAAGGCCGGCCGTCTCATGCCGGCGCCCCGCAGCCCTCGGGCTTCAAGACACGGGTGGTCGAGGCCGGGTACTGGCCGAGCTTGGCCGCCGGCCGCCGCGGGCGCTGCACCAGTTCGCCGCCGCAGTTGGGGCAGTGGCCGGCCAGGCGCCGGTCGGCACACTCGCTGCAGAAGGTGCATTCGAAGGTGCAGATGCGGGCGTCGGGGGAATCCGGCGGAAGGTCGCGGTCGCAGCACTCGCAACCAGGGCGCATTTGGAGCATGGCGAGGTCCTCGGGGTCGGGGTCGAAGCGAGGGAGCTTATACGAGATGCCCCCGCCGCGGCCTGGCGAGGCGCCCGCTCAGGTTCTCCGCCTTGCGTCGCGCTGGGCAATCCCGTACCCTGGACCGCCACCGGGCGGAGCGCGCTTTTCCCACCGGACCGCCCAAAGCGCCTTCCGAGGCGCACAAGGAGATGTCCATGCCAAGCCGATCGAACGGCCTCGTGGCCGAGATGGAAGCGGTGCGAACCCTCGCGCTCGTCGGTCCGTCTGCCGCGGGCAAGACCACCCTGGCCGAGGCCTTGCTGCTCAAGTCGGGCGCCATCGGCGCGCCGGGGAGCGTGGAGCGCGGCAGTACCGTGAGCGACTTCGACCCGCTCGAGCGGCGAATGCAGCACTCGCTCAATTCCTCGGTGTTGCATCTCACGCATGCAGGCACGCGCATCCACTTCATCGACACACCCGGCGGCGCGGACTTTCTCGGCCAGAGCCTGCCGGCGCTGGAGGCGGTGGAGACGGCGGCGGTGGTGATCAACGCGGCCACCGGCATCGAGCAGATGGCGGTGCGCATGATGGAGCATGCGGCGGCGCGCAAGCTGGCGCGCATGGTGATCGTCAACAAGATCGACTCGCAGGGCGTGGACATGGCGGGCCTGCTGGCGCAGATCCAGGCCGCCTTCGGCCGCGAGTGCCTGCCGGTCAACCTGCCCGATGACGGCGGCACGAAAGTGCTGGACTGCTTCTACAACCGCGAGGGCGGCTGCACCATGGGCGACGTGGAGACGGCGCATCGCGCGCTGGTCGAGCAGGTGGTGGAGGTGGACGCAGCCTTCGTCGACCGCTACCTCGAGGAAGGCGACCTCGATCCCAGCGAGCTGCATGCGCCGCTGGAGCAGGCGCTGCGCGAAGGGCACCTGATCCCGGTGTGCTTCGTCTCGGCACGCAACGGGGCCGGCCTCGGCGAGCTGCTGGACGTGATCGTCAAGCTGCTGCCCGACCCGACCGAGGCCAATCCGCCCGCGTTCCTGGTCGGCGAGGGCGAGGACGCACGGCCGATGGAGGCGAAGCCCGACCCCTCGCTGCACGTGCTGGCGCATGTGTTCAAGGTCACGGTCGATCCGTACGTGGGCAAGATGGGCATCTTCCGGGTGCACCAGGGCACCATCTCGCGCGACAGCCAGCTCTTCATCGGCGACGGCCGGAAGCCCTTCAAGGTGGGGCACCTCTTCATGCTGCAGGGCAAGGAATACACGGAGGTGCAGCGCGCGTTGCCGGGCGACATTGCGGCGGTGGCGAAGGTGGAGGACATCCACTTCGACGCCGTGCTGCACGACGCGGCCGAGGACGACCACGTGCACCTTGCGGCGCTGGACTTCCCGATCCCGGTGCACGGACTGGCGATCGAGCCGCAGCGGCACGGCGACGAGCAGCGGCTGTGGGAGATCCTGGGCAAGCTGGTGGACGAGGACCCCTGCCTGCGCGTGGAGCACGTGGCGGCCACCAACGAGACCATCGTCTACGGCCTAGGCGAGCTGCACCTGCGCGTGCTGCTGGAGCGGCTGCGCGAGGTGTACCGCTTCGAGGTCAACACCCGGCCGCCGCGCATTGCGTACCGCGAAACGGTGACGGCGCCGGCGGAGGGCCACCATCGCCACAAGAAGCAGACCGGCGGCGCCGGCCAGTTCGGCGAGGTCTTCCTGCGCGTCGAGCCGCTGGCGCGCGGCACGGGCTTCGAGTTCAAGGACGAAGTCAAGGGCGGAGCCATTCCCTACCAGTTCATCCCGGCCGTCGAGAAGGGCGTGCGCGAGGTGCTGGAGCATGGCGCGATCGCGGGCTACCCGGTGGTGGACGTGCGCGTGACGGTGTACGACGGCAAGAGCCACAGCGTGGACAGCAAGGACATCGCCTTCGCCACCGCGGGGCGCAAGGCCTTCATCGCGGCGATCCAGGAGGCGCGGCCGATCGTGCTGGAACCCGTGGTGAAGATCGACATCGCCGCGCCCGACTTCGCCATCGGCGACATTACCGGCGACCTGTCATCGCGCCGCGGGCTGGTCACCGGCACCGCCAATGCAGCGGCCGGCACGGTGCTGGTCCGCGGCCAGGTGCCGATGTCGGAACTGTCGGGCTACCAGTCGCGGCTCAATGCGATGACCAGCGGCCAGGGGCGCTACACCATCGAGCTGTCGCACTACGAGGCGGTGCCGCCCACGATGCAGCAGCAGCTGACGTCGCAGCACAAGGTGCGCGACACGGAGTGAGACTGCGCGCCCGCCCCGGCCCTGATCGAAGGGCGGATGACGGCGAGCTCCCCTTTTCATCGTCGAAGCCGGCCTACACCGGCCGTGCGGCGCCGCGGCTATGAAGAACGCTGCAAAGAGGAGTGCTCATGGAACTGAAGCCGTGGCTCGCATCGCTGAAGGAAGCGGATGCGCGCCGGCCCGATCTGCCGGGCGAACACCTGATCGTGCTGGCCACCGGCGTGCTGCTGTTGATGGCGACCGGCCGCAGCCGCTCGCTCATCGGGCGCGCGCTGGTCGCCGCCGCGGCCGGCGCCTTCATCGGCCGCGCGGCCAGCGGCACCGGCGGCGTGGCGCGGCTGGCGCGGATGCTGGAGGAGCTTCGCGGCACCCGGCGCCCTCGGCAAGGAGAACTGCGATGACATGGGACAACGCGCTGCTGCTTCGGCTCGTGCGCCTGAACTGCGCCTTCCTGCTGGCGGGCGCCCTCGTGGCGGCGCTGGCGGCCTGCAGCGAAAGCGAGAAGGCCGAAAGCCGGAAGAACGTCGATACAGCGGTCGAGAAGACGGAGGATGCCACCGTCGCCGCCGCGCGCAAGGCCGCCGACCTGGCGGAGAAGGCCCGCGACAACACGGTGAACTACTTCAAGTCGCCGGCCGTGAAGGAGGATGTGGAAGCCGCCAAGCAGGCACTGAAGAACGCCGGCGGCAAGCTGGGCTCGACAGCCAACGACACGGCGATCACCGCGTCGGTATCGGCCGCGATCGCGCGCGACCCGGAACTCGGCCCGCGGCGCATCGAGGTGGCCTCCAACGCCGGCGCCGTGCGGCTGAGCGGCTCGGCGCCGAGCGCCGAGGCGAAGCAGCGCGCCGAGCAGATCGCGCGCAACGTGAACGGCGTCGACAAGGTCGACAACCAGATCACGGTGACGAACTGAAGCCGGCGCGCGCCGGCCGCTTCAACTTGTGGCTTGCGCCGGCTTGCCGGTCTGCAGCGCCACTTCTTCGCCCCTGGTGCGCGCCTGCACGGCGAAATCCCAGACGTTGTCGGGCTCCTGCACACGGCTGTAGGGATCGCGCTTCTGCGTATCGATGAAGTCGGGGAACTTCAGCGCGAAGCCGCGCGGGTCGCGCTGAGTGTCGGCGCCGCCGGATTCGGGCGCCACCGAGGAGAAGCGGGCCAGCAGCGCTCGTCCCGGCGGCTGCGCTTCAGAGCATCAGCGCGACGGCGGCCTCGAGATGCTCCGAGGGCTGGCGCCGGAATCCCGAGCGGGCGAAGCGCTGCAGGCGTCCGACCACGAAGGCCGTGATCGCGGAAGCGCGCACCTGCGCATCGACGCTGGGCGTTGCCGAGCCTTCGGCCGCGGCAGCGCCGCGCAAGGCCTGGCGCAGCGTGGCCTCGATCTTGTCGAAGAACTGGTTCATGCGGTTCTGCAGGCGCTCGTTCTCGAAGACCAGCGCGTCGCCCACCATCACGCGGGTCATGCCCGGGTTCTTTTCGGCGAACTGGACGAGCATCGCGACGATGCGCGAGGCCTGCTCCTGGCCCGGCGCAGAACGCTCGGTGATCTGGTTGATCAGGGTGAAGACGCTCTGCTCGATGAAGTCGATCAGGCCTTCGAACATCTGCGCCTTGCTCGCGAAGTGGCGGTACAGCGCGGCCTCGCTGACCTCGAGCCGGGCCGCCAGGGCGGCGGTCGTCACCCGTTCGGCGCCCGGCTGCTCCAGCATGGCCGCCAGGGCCTGGAGGATCTGCACACGCCGTTCGCCCGGCTTCGGACGTTTGCGCGTCGGTGCTGCGGCCACCGGCTCGGGACTCACGGAACTCAGCGGAGCACCAGGGGCGCTTGTCTCGTCATCGTTCTGCATGGGCGCGTGCAAAATGTAAAAAAATGATTCTCGCATAGCGACGTCAGCGCGAGCCAACCGGGCTTCCACTGTACGTCGCGCAGAATCAACAGGTTTTTTAACGATACCGGCAAGAGAGAACGATGAGCCCAACGATTCTTGTGACCGGCGGGGCCGGCTTCATCGGCAGCCACACCTGCGTGGCGCTGGCAGCGGCGGGCTACGTGCCGCTGATCCTCGACAACCTCGGCAACAGCGACGTGCGCGTGCTCGATCGGCTCGGCCGGATCATCGGCACCGCGCCGCGCTTCATCGAGGGCGACGTGCGCGACCGCGCCCTGCTCGACCGGCTGTTCCGCGAGGAGGCCATCGGCGGCGTGATCCATTTCGCCGGCCTCAAGGCCGTGGGCGACTCGGTGGCCGACCCGATCACCTACTACCAGAACAATGTGCACGGCAGCTTCGTGCTGGCCGAGGCGATGCAGGCGGCGGGCGTGCGCACGCTGATCTTCTCTTCCTCGGCGACCGTGTACGGCGACCCGGACCGTTCACCGATCCCCGAAAGCGCAGCGCTGCGGCCCGAGAACCCCTACGGCCGGTCGAAGCTGATGGTGGAGGAGGCGCTGCGCGACCTGCATCGCGCGCACCCCGCCTGGCGCATCGCGCTGCTGCGCTACTTCAACCCGGTAGGCGCGCACGAGAGCGGGCTGATCGGCGAGCACCCCCAGGGCAAGCCCAACAACCTGATGCCCTTCGTGAGCCAGGTGGCGGTGGGGCTGCGCGAGAAGCTTTCGGTGCATGGCGGCGACTACCCGACGCCGGACGGCACCGGCGTGCGCGACTATGTGCACGTGATGGACCTGGCCGAGGGGCACGTGGCGGCGCTGCGCCACGCCGAGCGCCAGCCCGGACTGGTGACGCTGAACCTCGGCACGGGCCAGGGCGCCTCGGTGCTCGACGTGGTGAAGGCCTTCGAGCGGGCGAGCGGCAAGACCATCGCCTACGAGATCGGGCCGCGGCGCCCGGGCGATGTGCCGGCCTACTGGGGCGATCCAGCGCTCGCCGAATCGCTCCTGGGCTGGCGTGCGCGGCGCGGGCTGGATGAGATGTGCGCGGACAGCTGGCGGTGGCAGCAGGGGAATCCGAAGGGCTACGACTGATCGGGGAGCGCGGGCAGCGTGGAACCAAGTCCGTGCCGCGGCCACCCAGGCAGGGACCCCACAGGAGACACGACAAGCCCATGTTCACCAGATCATCAGCGCATCTTCAGGTGCCGGCATTCAGCCGGCGCGCACCGGCCTCACACCCACTGCAAGCGCAGCCCGGCCAGCAGGGTCGCCGGTTCGTGAATGAGGCCGTGCTCAGGGTCCTCCAGCGAAGCCCTTGGGCAGCGGCCCTCGCACACAACTATCGGCTCCAGAGCCCGGGCGAGTGCGTGGCCAATTCGGAGGGAATGCAGGAGAACATCCTGGGTACCCTGCATGACCAGCGCCAGGTCGAGATCGCGGGCAACGGCAGTGGCGGAGGGTTGCTTCGGCAGTTGCAACGGAGGCTCGGCCTCGACAAAGCGCCGGAACTGGATCGAGAGTACCGTCACGACCCGACGGTCGAAGACATCGTCGCGACGGTGGAACTGCACGGCCCGTGCGTGTTGAACCTCGCACGAATGCTGCCAGCCGACCAGGGCGGTACGCAGTACGCGGGACACCACGCGATTCTCGTGATCGGCACCTTCCAGGCCGAGGGCCGGCACTGGGCCGTGGCCCTCGACGGGAACGACCTGCAGAACAATCCCGTCATGGAGCAGGTCCGCGCGTATGCGGACAAGTACCACGCCGGCAACCTCGACAAGATCACCGTGAGCGACCTCTCGGCAATTCAGACCCAGATGGAACGGGCCGGCAAATCCGGGGACGCCGGGCAGTTGATCTATTCCTTGATCAACCTGGACTCGGCGGTGGAGAAGGCAAGACAGGCCTACCGCGCCTACATGCTGGATCTCGCCAGGACGGGTGGGTACTCGGACCTGCCTCCGATCACCTTTCCGAATTCGATCTGTGTGCCGACGAACACGACGGTCAAAGGTGAATCCATGCCCGAAGCGATGAAGCGCGACCTGGCACGTCTCGTGGGCTCTGGATCGCTGGAGTCGTCTTCGCCACTGAAGGTACAAGCGCCGGCCGGTGAGCTTTAGGGCCGGAAGGCAGTGTCCTACCAGTCCCACGAGGGTTCCAAGGGCCCTACATCCACGTACGCATTGGGATAGGGGTCATCGTCGATGGCCGGCAGCGATGAAGGCGTCTGAAATGGAAAGGCAGGCGTCATGAACGGATTCAGTGGCGCGGGGTTCGCCGGGATGTAGAACGGCGACGCAGGGAGAGGCCCGCCCCCAGGCAGCGGCCCTGGAAGCGGGCCTCCAGGCAGGTAGGCGAAAGACTCCTTGAGGATCAGCAAGCCCTGCGCGTTGAATCTGGGCAAGACCTCGTAGCCGGCTGTCACGAGCCAGCGCTTGAATGTTCAGCGAGCCCGGATCATGGTCCCGTACGCCTGATCCGTGAGGATCTCCAGCAGCATCGCGTGCGGCACCCGCCCGTCGATGATGTGCACCGCGTTGACGCCGCTCTTGGCCGCGTCGAGCGCGCCCTCGATCTTCGGCAGCATGCCGCCGGAGATGGTGCCGTCGGCGAACAGGTCGTCGATCTCCCGCGCGCTGAGGTTAGTCAGCAGCTTGCCGTCCTTGTCGAGCACGCCGGGCGTGTTGGTCAGCAGCATCAGCTTCTCGGCCTTGAGCACGGTGGCCAGCTTGCCGGCCACCACGTCGGCGTTGATGTTGTAGCTCTCGTTCTCCTCGCCAAAGCCGATCGGGCTCACGACGGGGATGAAGGCGTCGTCCTGCAGCGCCTTGACCACGCCGGGATCGATGGCGACGATGTCGCCCACCTGGCCGACGTCATGCTCGATGTTCGGGTCGTTGCGGTCCGCCATCTTGAGCTTCTGGGCGCGGATCAGGCCGCCGTCGCGCCCCGTCAGGCCGACCGCCTTGCCGCCGGCCTGGTTGATCAGGCCCACGATGTCCTGCTGCACCTCGCCGGCCAGCACCCACTCGACGACTTCCATGGTCTCGGCGTCGGTCACGCGCATGCCCTGGATGAAATGGCCCTTCTTGCCGAGCCGGTTGAGCGCGGCCTCGATCTGCGGGCCGCCGCCATGGACCACCACCGGGTTCATGCCGACCAGCTTGAGCAGCACGACGTCTTCCGCGAAGTCGGCCTGCAGGGCCGGGTCCGTCATGGCATTGCCGCCGTACTTGATGACGATGGTCTTGCCGTGGAACTTGCGGATGTAGGGCAGCGCCTGGGCCAGGATCTCGGCCTTGTCGCGCGGAGGAATATTGAGGACAGGATCGGTCATGGTGCTCACGCTGAAAGACGACGGGATTTTGCCGGCAAATTCGGGAAACACCGCGGAACCGGCTTTGCCGGGCCGCTGGTGTTGTCCCCGGTGAGGGGGTGGGCGGCTACACGAAGTGAGCCAACCTGGGGGAGAGCTTAGCGGTTCAGGGGCGCAGCCAGCGGGGCACCTTGAAGCGCACGATCATGAAGTAGGCCAGGACGTAGGTGGCGATGAACAGCGCGCTGAAGGCCATCAGCACCGGCGTGTTGTTCCAGAACAGCACGGCCGGCACCACGGTGAGGGCCGCGAAGATCCACAGGTAGGGCGAGGTGCGGTTGTTGCGCGCCAGCAGCTGGCGGGCCTCGTCGTCGGCGAAGGCCACGCGCACGATGCGCCGGAAGATCAGCTGGTGGAAGTGCAGCGCGTCGGGGTCGCCCGGCGACTGGCCGCGCACGAAGCGGCGGTAGACCGAGAAAACCGTTTCCCACACCGGGTAGATCAGGAGCAGCATCGGGAACCACGGCGAGACCACCCGGTGCCGCTGCACCAGCGTGACCGCGGCCAGCGCGATCACCATGCCCCAGACATAGGCCCCGCCGTCGCCGGCGAAGATCTTGCCGCGCGGGTAGTTCCAGATCAGGAAGCCCGCGGTCGCGCCGACCAGGCAGATCACCATGGCGGCGAGCTGCCGGTCGCCCACCTGCAGCGCCACGTGCGAGATCGCCAGGCACACCAGGATGGCGACCGTGCCGGCCAGCCCGTTGTAGCCGTCGATGATGTTGAAGGCGTGCGGCAAGCCGCCGATGGCGACGACCGCGAACAGCATCGCGGCATAGGGCCAGGCCTGAAGCCAGCTGTCGACGAAGGGAATGCCGGTGCGCGCGACGCCCAGCTTGAGCAACCAGCACAGGAGCAGCGCCGAGCCGATGGTGATGCCGAGCCGGTAGCGTACCGAGACGCGCTGGGTCAGGTCCTCGACGATGCCGGCGAGCACCGCCGGCGCGATGCACAGCAGCGCGATGCCGGAAACCTTGACCGGCCAGTTCACATTGAAAGGATCGGAAGGCAGCCCCGCCACCAGCCAGGCGACGCCGGTGCCGAGCAGCATGCCGGCACCGCCGAGCCGCGGCACATGGCCCTTGTGGAAGCGCTGCGGCATGTCGGTGCCATAGCGCCGCGCATGGCGGCGCGCGCGCCGCATGAACAGCTGCACGGCGATGGCGGACAGAAGGAAGCTGATGACGATCAGGGTAAGCATGGGCGTGAGCGGGAACCCAGGAGCCTGCTCCTAGAATCCCCGGGCGAAATTAGACCATGTCCACATCCCCGCCCCACTCTCCCGCCGTCACGGTCTCGATCGTGAGCCATGGTCAGCTCGAACTCATCCGCCCGCTGCTGGACCAGCTCGACCGTTTCAGCCGCGCCGCGACGGCCAAGGTGCTGCTCACGCTGAACATCCCCGAGCCCGATGCATTGGCGGGCGGGCGCTGGGGCTTTCCGATCGAGCGCATCGAGAACCGCCGCCCGATGGGCTTCGGCGCCAACCACAACCAGGCCTTCGCGCGCTGCGAGACGCCGTGGTTCCTGGTGCTCAATCCGGACATCCGCTTCGACGCCGACGTGCTGGCGCCGCTGGTCGATTTCGCGACGGCAAGCGCCGGCCTGCTGGCGCCGCGCATCCTGGAGCCCGGCAAGAACACGCCGGAGCAGCACCGCGCGATCATCACGCCGCGCGAGATCCTCACGCGGCGGCGTCCGGGCTACGCGGTACCGGCGGAACCGGCCTGGATTCCGGGCCTGTTCATGCTGTTCCGCAGCGAGGCCTATCGCCAGATCGGCGGCTTCGACGAGCGCTTCTTCATGTACGGGGAGGACTTCGACATCTGCGCGCGCTTGCGCCTGGCCGGCTGGACGCTGTCGATCGCGGAGCACCTGCAGACCCGGCACGACGCGCAGCGTGCGAGCCACAGCAGCAAGCGGCACCTGTACTGGCACCTCACGAGCCTGCTGAAGGTGTGGAGCTCGGCCGCGTTCTGGCGCTACCGCCGGCTGGATGCGGCTTCGCGCCCCGGCGCGCGCTAGGGCCTAGCCACGCTCCAGCAGGTCCTGCACGATGGCCTGCTTGCCGCGGCCGAAACGCGCGTAGCGGCCGCTGGCCGCCTCGCGCAGCACCGGCAGCCAACGCGCCAGGCGCGAGGCCGGCAGCTCGGCCCGGAAGCGCTGGTGCGCCACCTTGCCGCGCTGGGCTTCCAGCACGGCCTGCGGCACCACGCCCTGCAGCGCCAGCAGGCGTTCGAGCAGCGCCTGCGCGCGCCGCCAGCGCTGCACGTGCTTGCTGCCGCGCGTGTCCATCGCCTTGCGCAGCTTGTCGGCGAATGAAGGGCGCCTGGCGCCGATCTGGTTGCTGCCGTGCTGGCGGTAGTCGATCAGGGCTTCGGGCAGCACGTCGACCCGGCCGGTGGCGGCGGCCAGCGCCGCCAGCCATTCGTCGTGCACCCATTCGTCGGAAAAGGGCAGCGCCGATGCGAGCAGGCTGCGGCGGAACATGGCGGTCGCCCCGGTCACGAGGTTGCGCCGCAGGAACACCTCGAAGGCGCGGCCCTGGGCGATGGCCTCGAGCTCCCCGGGCTGTACCTCCAGCGCATGGAACAGCGTGTCGCCCAGAGGCCGGAGCTCGCCGTCCACCAGCCGGGCATCGGTGTGCAGCAGCAGAAGCTCCGGCCGGGCGTCGAAGCAAGCCGCCATCCGTGCGAGGCGGCCCGGATGCCAGACATCGTCCTGGTCGCTGAGAGCGATCAGCTCGTGCCGACAGGCCTTGATCGCCTGCTCGAAGTTGCGGGTGACGCCCAGGGCCGGCTTGTTCTCGAACACGGTGAGCGCGACGCGCGAGGCGACGCCGCAGGCCTCGATGGCCTGGCGCACGACCGCCACGCTGCCGTCGCTGGAGCCGTCGTCGGACAGCACGATCTCGCGCGGCAGCGGCTCCTGCGTGCAGATGCTCTGCACCTGCGCCGGCAGGTAGCGCGCGCCGTTGCGCGTGCACAGCGCGACGGAGATGCCCAGCGCCATCAGAGCGGCGCGAGGCGCGGGGGCCAGGCGTAGCTGAAGTCCTCGCGCGCCAGCATGAGGTTGGGGCTGTAGGCCGGGTCGTTCTGGAGGATGGGGTCCCAGCGCTGGTGCATGTAGGCCACCTCCCGCTCGAAGCGCGCGCGCTTCTCGGGCGACAGGTCCTTTCCGCGCGTCGCGGACTCGTGGTGCATCAGCTCGGCGAACGGCGTCCAGACATTCCGGTAGCCGGCCTCGCCCAGGCGCAGGCAGAAGTCCACGTCGTTGAAGGCCACCTGCAGGTTGACCTCGTCGAAGCCGCCCACCTGCTCGTAGATCGACTTACGGATCACGAGGCAGGCGGCCGTGACCGCAGAGAAGGACTGGATCAAACCGGCGCGGCCCCCATAGCCTTCGCGCCCGGCAGGCATGCCGCGGTGCGAATGGGCCGCGATACCCCCGATGCCGAGGATCACGCCGGCATGCTGCAGCGTCATGCCCGGGTACCACAGTCGCGCGCCCACCGCGCCGACGCCGGGCTGCAAGGCGATGGACACCATTTCGGACAGCCAGTCCGGCGTGATCACCTCGATGTCGTTGTTGACCAGTGCGACGAGCTCGCCCCTGGCCTGCGCCACGGCCGCGTTGTTGAGCGCGGCGTAGTTGAAGGGCCGGTCGTCGCGCAGCACGCGCACGTTCGGCCGCTTCGCGAGCTCCTCGAAATACGTCAGCGCGGCCGGGTCGTCGGAGCCGTTGTCGACCAGGATGATCTCGTGGTTCGCGTAATCCGTTTTCGCCTCGATCGAGTCCACGCACTGCCGCACCAGCGCCTGTGCATTGCGCGTCGGGATGATCAACGACACGAGGGGCGGCGCGGGCGGCAGCGCATAGCGCACCCGGAAGCCGTAGCCTAGATACTCCGCCTTCGCCTGCACGCCCGTGCGTGCGAAGTGCTCGTCGAGCGCACGCTCGCCGGCGACGGCGGCGTAAGGCTTGGCCTGCATCGACTTGGCCGTGCTCTCGCCATGCACGCGCCAGTGGTACAGCACGCGCGGGATGTGCCGGATCTGGCGCGGCTCGACGCGCTCGATGCAGCGCAGCACGAGGTCCCAGTCCTGCGAACCCTCCAGCCCGACGCGAAAGCCGCCGACGGCACGCACCAGATCGGTGGACAGCACGCCCAGGTGGCTGAACATGTTCTGAGAACGAAACAGGTCGATGTTCCAGTCGGGCTTGAAGTAGGGACCGAAGCGGTGGCCGCCCTCGTCGATCTTGTCTTCGTCGGAGTAGATCAGGCGCACGCCCGGATTCGCGGCGATGCATTCGGCGACGCAAGACAGCGCGTGGGCCGGCAACAGGTCGTCGTGGTCCATCAGCGCCAGCCACGGGCCGGAGGCCAGCTCGATGGCGCTGTTCGAGGACGCCGAGATATGGCCGTTCTGCGGCCTGAAGATGACCTTGATGCGCGCATCGCTGCGGCTGTAGGCCTCGAGCGTTTCACGCACTTCCCTTGAGGTCGAAGCATCGTCGGCGATGCACAGCTCCCAGTCGGGATAGATCTGCGCGCGGACGGACTCGATCGCCTCGCGCAGCCATGCCGGGTTGGGGTTGTAGGTCGGCATGATCACGGAGATCAGCGGGCGCTCCGTCATCGCCTCCACGCGCCGGGCAATCCGCTCGCGCAGCTCCGGCGTCAGCGTGTCGTGCTTGCGCACCCAGTTGTCGTAGTTGTTGTAGCCGCCGATGCGGCGGCCCAGCTCCCATTGCACGCCGGCCCAGCCGGACTTGCCGAAGATGCGCCAGGCGCGCTGCACGCGTCCGAACAATCCGGGACCGCGCAGCAATGCGAGGGGGAAGACGAGAAAACGATAGACCAGGTTCTTCATGTGCGGTCGTCCTTGATGCGCAGGCGCTTCATCGCGATACGGTGATCGCCGGGTCGAGGAAGGTGGCCCCGTCGCGCACGAACCCGGCGCGCAGGTGGGCGCCGTCCTTGTAGACGGGGTCGCCGCCGGCGCCGCTGCGCATGCATTGCTGGTCGCTGACGCAGACCGCGGGTGCCGGGTCCAGGACGATGGCGCCTGCGCGCTCGGCCAGTTGGCGCATCTGCTCCTGCAGGCGCTTCTGGGCCGGCGGGAACGGGGCCGACAAAGGCATTGTCGACGCGGTCATGGTGCCGAGGCGGCTGCCGTGGATCAGGAGCCGCGGCTCGAAGCTCGCGGAGAGCGGCGGATTGAGGATCAGGTAGACCTTCTTGCCGGCGGTCCGCAGCAGCTTGATCAGCGTCTCGAGGGAGGTCATCGAACGCGCCACGCCGTCGCCGCCGCGCAGCAGATGGCGGCCCTGGACATCGAGGAAATAGTAGTGGTCCGGGGGCGGCGGCGCGCTGGAGCCCGGGGTCGTCTCTCCGATGTCGAAATAGCAGGTCCAGCAGCCGCCGAGGATGACGGTGTCGATGTCGGCGCTGAAGGCGAACTTCAAGAGCTGCTCGCGCCGCGGGCCGCAACCCGGATCGCGGTCCTCGAACAGTTGCGGCACCGGCGGGCAGGCGCCGCGCGTGCCGAAGTACAGCGTCTTGAGCGCCTCCGGTGCGACCCGGTCCAGCTCCACGGCGCGCGGGCCGAACTGCTCGACGTGGCTGTCGCCCAGCAGCAGCACGCGCTCCTTGCCTTCTCCGATGCGGTAGAGCGTCTCGCCCTTGACCGCGACTTCCTTCAGCCCGTCCGGGTAGGCCCAGTCGGCATTGGCCGCGACGATCGCCTGGACCGTCGGGTCGTTGTTGCGCGGCGGCAGGACGCGCCCGTAGAGCACCAGCCCCACGACGGTCAGCGCGACCATCCCCGACGCCAGCCCCTGCACCACGGCGCCGCCCCGGCGCCTGCGCAGCCCGAGCTCGACGAAGCGGTACGTGAGCCAGGCCAGCGCGATCGAGAGGATGACGGCCGCAATGCGGGTTTCGCGCGTGGCTTCCCCACCCTCGAGGATGCGCGCAAAGGCCAGCAGGGGCCAATGCCAAAGGTAGAGCGGATAGCTGATCAGGCCGACCCAGACCATGGGCGGCGATCCCAGCAGGTGCCGGTTGAGCCAGGCGCCCGGCCCGGCAGAGATGCACAGGCAGGCGCCCAGCACCGGCAGCAGGCCCCAGAAGCCCGGGAAGGCCTTGCCCTTGCTGATGAGGACCAGGCCCAGTCCGATCAGCACCAGCCCCGACACGCTGCGCAGCTCGCGCCGGAACACGTTGCGATGCGGCTCGCGGCGCAGCGCGTCCCAGGCCAGGAGCGCGCCGGCGGCCAGTTCCCACATGCGCGGGAGCGGCGAATAGAAGGTGGCCGTCGCATGGCGGTGCACCCCCAGCACGTTGATCAGGAAGGACAGCAGCGTCACCGCCCACATCCATGCGAGCATGCTGCGGCCCTTGCCGCCGCCGAAGCGCCAGGCCAGGCCCAGCAGCACGGGCCACACGATGTAGAACTGCTCCTCGACCGCCAGCGACCAGAGGTGCAGCAGCGGCTTGGTCTCGGCGACGGTGTCGAAGTAGCCGGCCTCGCCCCACAGCACGAGGTTCACGACGAAGCCGGCGCTGGCCAGCAAATGCTTGCCGAGCTGGCGGAACTCGTCGGCGAGCAGCACGTACCAGCCGAAGACGAAGGTCGCGGCCATCACCACCAGCAGTGCGGGGAAGATGCGCCGGATGCGCCGCGCATAGAACTCCGCGTAGCTGAAGCCCTCGCCCGCCAGGCTGCCGAAGATGATCGTCGAGATCAGGTAACCAGAAATGACAAAAAAGATGTCGACGCCGATGAAGCCGCCCTTGACCCAGGCCGGAAAGGCGTGGAAGCCCACGACCGAGAGCACCGCGATCGCGCGCAGGCCGTCGATGTCCGGCCGGTACTTGGGGTGGGCGAGTTGGGGCTGTTCTTCTTGTGGCGGCATGCGAGCGCTGTCTGGGCGGGGGCGGGTCGGCCGGCGACTCGGCGTCGCGGCGCAGCGCGTGATTATCTTCGCAACACCCGCGCCCGCCGCGAAGGCGCTCGCACCGCAATGCGAAGCCGGGAGCTTGCCCTGTGCGCGCCGAAGCCCGCCGACGCGGCAAATGGGCGGGCCCAACTCAGGCCGGTAAAATCGCCCGCTCTCTCAAAGAGAAGGACAAACATGCGATTGCTCTCCGTGGTGCTCTCCGGAGGATCCGGCTCACGGCTCTGGCCACTCTCCAGGCAAGCCTTCCCCAAGCCCTTCATGAAGCTTGGCGATTCCACGCTGCTCCAGCAGGCCATCGAGCGGGGGCAGGCGTGCGGCACCGGCGACCTGATGGTCGTGACCAACAAGGACCACCAGTTCCTGACCAAGGATGTGCTGCGGCAGATGAGCGACCCGCCATCCGCCACCTTCCTGCTCGAACCCAGGGGCCGCAATACGGCGCCGGCCATCGCGCTGGCGGCCTTGCAGTGCGAGCGCCAGTTCAGCGGCGACACGGTGATGCTGGTGCTTTCGGCCGATCACCTGGTGCCCGACGTGGAGGCCTTCGTCGCCAGCGCGAGCGAGGCCTTCCGCCTGGCGCAGGAAGGCGCGCTGGTGCTGTTCGGCATCTCGCCGACCGCGCCGGATACCGGCTTCGGCTACGTGGAGGTCGAGCGCGTCTCGCGCGCGAGCCAGCTCGCCAAGCGCTTCGTCGAGAAGCCGGACCTCGCCACGGCGCAGGAATACCTGGCGACCGGCCGCTATTACTGGAACAGCGGCATGTTCTGCTTCACCGCCTCGGCGATCGTCTCCGCGCTGGAGCGGCACGCGCCCGACGTGATGAACGCGGCGCGCCATGCGCTGGACACGGCGCAGACCAAGGACAACGCCATCAGCTTCGACCTGCACGCCTTCGGCCTGCAGCCCGACATCAGCATCGACTACGCAGTGATGGAGCACGCCGACAACGTGCGCGTCGTGCCCGCCAGGTTTGCCTGGAGCGACGTCGGCTCATGGCCGGCCGTCGCCAGCGCACAGCCTTCGGATTCGAGCGGCAACACCTTCCCGGACGACCACGTGGTGGCCGTGGACACCACGGGCACCCACATCCAGATCGAGAGCCATGGGCCCAAGATCGTCGCAGCCCTGGGCCTGCACGACCTCGTCATCGTCGACACGCCCGACGCGCTGCTGGTGGCCCACAAGAACAGCGCGCAACAGGTCAAGAAGGTGGTCGACATCCTCAAGGCGCGCAAGCACGAGACGGTGCAGCTGCCTGCCACGGTCCACCGCCCCTGGGGCACCTATGCCTCGCTCAAGGAAGAAGATGGCTACAAGGTCAAGCGCATCACCGTGAAGCCGGGCGAGGCGCTGTCGCTGCAGTACCACCACCAGCGCGCGGAGCACTGGGTGGTGGTGCAAGGCACGGCCATCGTGCAGATCGGCGACGTGGAGCACAAGACCCTGCCCGGCGAATACCGCTACATCCCGCTCAAGGAGAAACACCGTTTGACGAACATCGGACAGGATGAACTGGTGCTCATCGAAGTCCAGTGCGGTAGCTACCTCGGCGAAGACGACATCGTGCGCCTGGTGGATACCTACGGACGTGTATGACACAGGCGCATTCCAACCTTCATCGCAGCGCGTGGTCCGATTGGTGGGAGGGCACCCGCCGCACCGACATCTGGTGGACGCTGGCCTGGTTCGACATCGTGCTGCGCTACCGCCGCTCGATGCTCGGGCCGCTGTGGCTGACCCTCAGCATGGGCGCCATGATCGGCGGCATGGGGCCGCTGTACAGCTCGCTGTTCGGCACCGAGCTGTCGAAGTTCTTTCCGCACCTGGCGCTGGGCATCATCTTCTGGACTTTCTTCTCCAGCATGGTGACGGACTCGTGCAATGCCTTCATCGGCTCCAGCAACTACCTCAAGCAGGGCTATTTCCCGATCAGCCTCTTCGTCTGGCGGAGCATGGCGCGCAACCTGATCCAGTTCGCGCACCAGATCGTGCTCTACGTGCCGGTCGCGCTGTGGGCGGGCATCTCGCTGTCGTGGCCGGCCTGGCTCTTCGTGCCGGCCTTCCTGCTGCTCATGATCAATGCGCAGGCCCTGGGACTGGCGCTCGGCCTGGTCTGCACGCGCTTTCGCGACGTGACCCAGATCGTCACCAGCGTGATGCAGATGCTGATGTTCCTGACGCCCGTCTTCTGGCTGCCCGAGAGCCTGCCGGGCCGTGCCCAGTACATCCTTTACAACCCCTTCGCGCAGATGCTCGAGCTGGTGCGCACGCCCTTGATGGGCGGCGTGGCCGATGCCCACAACTGGTGGGGCATTCTCGTGTGGACGGCGCTGAGCGTGGCCGTGTCGGGGCTGCTGTTCGCGAAATACCGCCGCCGCGTCGTCTACTGGCTCTGAAAGAACAATGGCTTTCATCTCCCTCAAGAACGTCTCGGTCAACTTCCCCATCTATGGCGCCGGCGCCGCCTCGCTGAAGAAAACGCTGGCGGCCTCCGTCACCGGGGGGCGCTTCGGCAAGGAAACCGGCGTCAATGTGGTGCAGGCGCTGAGCAACATCAACCTGGAACTCAAGAGCGGCGATCGCCTCGGCCTGCTGGGCCACAACGGCGCGGGCAAGTCGACGCTGCTGCGCGCGCTCGCGGGCGTCTACGAGCCGTCCTCCGGGGAGTTCGCCCGCCAGGGCACCGTCTCCAGCCTGATCGATCCAGCGCTCGGCATCGAGCACGACGCCACCGGCATCGAGAACATCATGCTGCGCGGGCTGGTGATGGGCATGAGCAAGAAGCAGATCGACGCGCTCACGCCCGAGATCTGCGAGTTCAGCGGCCTGGGCGAGTACGTCAACATGCCGGTGCGCACCTACTCCACCGGCATGCTGATGCGGCTGGCCTTCTCGATCTCGACCAGCGTGCAAGCCGATATCCTGCTGATGGACGAGTGGCTCTCGGTGGGTGACGCCGAGTTCACCGAAAAGGCCGAGCAGCGCATGAAGGACGTGGTGGCCAAGTCCGGCATCCTGGTGCTGGCCTCGCACTCGACCGAGCTGATCGCGAAGGAGTGCAACCGGGTGATCCACCTGGAGCACGGGCGGATCGTCGAGCAGTCGGCCAGCGGGCCTGTCAGCCTGCCGGTGAGCGCCGCCGTAGCGACTTGATCTCTTTCAGGCGGGCCGCGATGCGGCGGCCCGCCGCCTCCAGCGACAGGTTGGCCTCGGCGCTGGCCTTGCCCCGCGCTCCCACCTCTTTCGCCCAGGCCTGGTTGTCGTAGACACGGCGCATCAGTTCGGCCGCGTGCTGCTCCGAGGGCTCGGCCCATTCCAGATCGGCATCGTAGGGCGGGATGGGCTTGCCCAGCTTCACGAGCTTGTAGGGCACGAGCAGGCTGTTGCTCTCGTCCATGAAGTCCACGTTGCCGGAGAAATTGGTGGCGATCACCGGCTTGCCCATGAGCATGGCCTCCGCCATGGTGAGGCCGAGGCCTTCGCTGCGGTGGAGGGAGACGTAGGCGTCGCAGGCGTCCATGAGGGATAGGACTTCATCGGGGCTGTAGACCTCGTCGATGATGGTGATGTTGGCCCCGGCAGCGGCATCGCGAAGTTCCTGCATCTGCTCGGGGTGCCGATCGCCGAAGGAACTCTTGAGCACCAGACGCACGGCTTCGTCCGGGCGGAAAGCCTGTTTGAATGCGCGGATCAGGCCCTTGGGATTTTTGCGCTCCATCACGCTCATCATGTGATACGTGAAGAGGAAGGTGAAGGGGCTCTCCTCCAGCCCGAAGTAGCTCTTGCTGCGCCTCTCGTACGGCGCCAGCTTGACACCGGGGAACAGCGTGCGAACCGGAATGGCGAGCTTGTCCCGAAATCCACGGGCGACGAACTCGGTGGCGACCCACACTTCGTCGACCTTCTCGGCATGCCCGACCCATGAATCGGGAATCGAGTCGAACTCCCAGTACCAGTAGCCGATGCGATAGGTACGGGGACTGCGCTCGAACAGGTGGGCGCGTTGGTAAGCCTCGTCGAAGAAGGGTTCGGGCTGCGTGTGGATGACGGTGACGTCGTGCACCTCCATTCCGTGAAAATCGACGTGATGCGGGTCATCCCTGGCGTCGGTCCAGACATCGCGCAGCGAGGCTGATACGCCGACGCGGTCCATGGCCTGGACCATGGATTCGGCCGAGACCCGCAGCCCGGAGGCATAGCAGAAGTGGCCGATCATGTTCACCCCGGGCCGGGCGAGCTCGCGGGCAACCCCCGTCGTATCGAGGCTTGCGCACCAGGCATGCGCCGCATCGGTCAGTCCGGCTGCCGGCGACGACAGCCACGTCAGCAGCGCGCGCGCGTGGTCTTCATCGGTCAACGCCTCGGGGTGGGCCGCACGCCAGGCATCGCGCGCCCAGTAGGCGCTTCGGATCTGCACGGCGGGGGTTTCCCACTCCGCCCAGGTGGAGGGGTCGGCCCAGTGGCCCGAGGCGCCGTACTCCGAGCCAAACCACTCACAGAAGCCCTCGCGCCCGAAAACCGTGAGGGCGTCGGGGTGCAGTTCCTGCCATGCGGGCGTGAAGGCCCAGGCCAGCATCAGTTCGCGCGCCGGATTCTGAGCTGCCTGGAGAAAGAGCCACCAGAGTTCTTCGCGCCGAATACCGGGTTGGCTGACGCCGTGGTGCATGAGCCATCGAAAAAAGCGCGGCATGCCGGCCGGCGTCAAGCCGTGCGGCCACGCGGGCAACAGCATCGGATCGGCGAGCAGCGCCTGCCGCGCGGGATCGGCCATCCCTGCATCCAGCACATCGAGGATCAGCGCCAAGGCCGGCTCGCCGAGTCGCAGCTCCGTTGCACCTTCGTTCTGCAGCCATCGCGCGAATTCGCCGCAGCTGCCGATCTCGATCGCCTTCGGATAGCGTGTCCGCAGGTCTCCCCGCTTGCGCCACAGGTCGATCATGAAACGCGCGGCCGACCAGCGATCCGTGACGTCCTGAGGCCCCACGGGAGTCCACAGGACGCCTTCCAACGGCAGCCCGGCCGCCTCGCACACAGCGGCATCGTCGAACAGATCGAGCGGCGCCACCGCTGGGACCGGCATTCCGCGCTCCCGCAGTGCCCGCCGCGTCCGCTCGGCGTCGACCAGAAGCTCGAACTCGGCCGCGCGCGCCTGCGCTGCCGCACGCTCGCGCAAGAACGCCAGCCTTGCACCCATGCGCCAGGGCGTAGCGATCCACCAAGCGCCCTTGGCGACGCGCCTCGCATAGCGCTTCAACAATTGTTCAGCCATGGCGCTCGACAAAGTCCCGGTACGCGTTCTTGAGGCCCACGGCAAGCGGTGTCCTGGCCTTCCATCCGAGGGAGGCCAGCCGCCCTACATCGAGCAGTTTGCGCGGCGTCCCATCCGGCTTGGTGGCATCCAGCCGGAGTTCGCCTGTGTAGCCGACGGTCGCCTTCACGAGTTCGGCCACCTCGCGGATCGTGACGTCCTCTCCCACGCCGATGTTGATCAGAGGCGTCGCATTCGCACGGGTGAGTTCGGCGAACTTCTCTTCGGGGAGCCCGAGCAGAAACAGAATGGCCTCACCCAGGTCCGACGAATACATGAACTCTCTGCGCGGCGTACCGGAGCCCCAGACAACCACGGCGGGATCACCCTTGGTCTTGGCTTCGTGGAAGCGCCGGATCAACGCGGGCAGCACATGCGAATGCTCGGGGTGGTAGTTGTCGCCAGGTCCGTACATGTTGGTCGGCATGACGGCGAGATAGCGCGTGCCGTACTGGCGATTGAAGGCCCAGCATGACTCCACGCCGGCAATCTTCGCCAGTGCATAGGGTCGGTTGGTGGCTTCCAGCGGCCCTGTCAGGAGGTACTCCTCCTTGATGGGCTGGGGACAGTCGCGCGGATAGATGCACGAGGAGCCCAGGAAGATCATTCGATCGATGCCGGCCTCATGCGCTGCATCGAAGACATTGAGCTGGATGCGCAGGTTGTTGTGCAGGAAGTCGACCGGGAAATTCGAGTTCGCGAGGATGCCGCCGACCTTGGCCGCGCACATCACGACATGGTCGGGGCGGTGCTCGAGGAAGAACGCCCTCGTGGCATCGCGGTCCTCGAGATCCAGCTCGTCGTGCGTACGCGTGAGCACCTCGTAGTCGGTGCGAGCGCTCAGAGCCTGCAGCGTGGCCGTGCCGACAAGGCCTCTGTGCCCGGCAATGAATAGCTTTTTCTTTTCCATCGTGGATTCCATGAAAACTCGCAGTGAATGCGATCAAGAGTAGCGCATCGACACGCTCAGCGGCCGAGGAGTTGCCGGGCCAGCCGGATCATCGGATGCCAGATGAATCGCGTCGATCGGAAGAAGGCGTGTCGTTGGGAGAACGCGCGCAAGCGGACAAAGGGCGATGCAGCGACCGGCTCGGCGCTCGGGGCATCCGATGGCGCACTGGCTGCCGCGAACGCATGCTGATAACGACCTTCGTACAGCCGCGCGCTCGGCGTGAGGATGAAGCGCACGAGATCCTCCTCGGCCTGCTCCCACGCGGCGCGGCCCGCGACCGTGCTCTCCCTGGCCCGTGCGCCCAACCGGGCAATGTCGGAGAAATCGAGCGGCCGCGGATTCCGGATGTCGAAGAGCAGGCCGTTGACGCCGGGCAGGATGTATTCGTTCATGGTGCCCTGGTTGGGCGCCACCACGCACTGGCTGCGCCCCATGGCTTCCAGAAACGACTGGCCGATTCCCTCCTCCGCGCGGGGTGCGAAGTAGACGTTCGCGCGTTCCATCACCGCAAGCAGATCGGCCTTGTGCTCGAACCACGTGGATGTCGTGATGTGATGCCTGTCGATGTCTTCGGCTGAGGGCAACTGCGGCGCGGGCGTGCCCGGATCGGTCGCGAGGTGGATGTGGAAGCTGTCGAAGCGCGCGCCCTCGATGAGCTGGCGAATGGTCTTCCATGGCAGCTGCAGTTCCCGGCGCAGCCAGAAGAAGCCATGCAGGCCCGCCTGCACTGGTGCGGGCGGGGGCGTTACCGGCTGGTAGTAGCGAACGAAATGGCTTGCAATGCCGAATGCTGTCGTCATCGATTGCAGCGCATTCGAGAAGTTGAGCACCTTCGAGCCTTGGAAAGGCTCCCAGAACGCGGACAGGTTGTAGATCGGCCCTTGCCAGAGGCCGAACTGGTCGAGCATCGGAATATAGACGACGTTCGGATGCGCTTGTCTGAAATAAGGACCGTCCGGCAGGCAGAAGGACTGGAACATGATCACCACGTCGTGCGAGGCAACCTCGCGCCACGCCACGGGCGGGCCGCCCTGCCAGGCATCGTCCCAGAACTGCTCGACGACGTGTCCGTGGCGCCGCAGTATTTCCGGCAGGAATTCGGTGGAGCGGGTGGTTCGGTGGAACGAGTGGTCGATATAGGCAATTCGCGCCACGTCGCTCACCCTCTGAGCCGCCGGTATCCGCGCGCGGCGGCGCCATACAGGCCAGGGTGCTTGTAGAGCAGACTTTTGGCCAATTCCTTGACGGAACGCTTGAAGGTCGGCACCGACGGCGGCGCGGCTTCGACTGCCGGCGCAGGCTGAGGCGCCACGGCCACATCGACCGGGTGCTCGAGGGTCGCCATCGAGGCCCAGCCCAATGCGCTCAGAAAATCGGGCTTGCCCTCATGGGCCGCGAAGACTCTTCGCAGGAACAGGGTGTGGTTGCTCGGGCGGCCGCTCTGCTCGGCGGCAAATGCGCCCGCCAGCACGAAGAAGCTGTGATAAAGCCCACTGACTTCGATTGGAGACAGGAACTCGAAGCGGTCGCTGACCACACGCATGCATTCGATGCTGTGCTTGCGGACATCGCCCGAAGTTCCGCCCATCGAGTAGTTCACGGTGGGCTCTCGCGTATAGACGAAGCGCGCACCTGACTCCAGGCAGGTCATGATCCACTTGAAATCGGCGGCGATCTTGTAGGTGCTGTCGTAAGGCCCGGAGCCCTCATAGGCGGCCCGCGTTGCATAGATGCCGTTGTGGCAATCGTTCGCACAGGTGAAATAGCTCCCCGGGTGTACGAAGGCGGGATGCCATTCGTGGATGACCGCGCCGTCGCGCACCAGTGCAGTCGTCAACAGCAATGCCGGGTCGTCGCATATGTCGCGCATGCGGTAAGCCGCGATCTCCGCCGCATGCGGCTCCAGCCAATCGTCCGAATTCAGGATGCAGATCAGCTGCCCACGCGCCAACGGCACCGCCTTGTTGATGGCGTCGTAGAGTCCGGCGTCGGGCTCGGACACGAAGTAGTCCAGCCTGTCACCGTACTGCCGGATGAGATCGAGCGTGCCGTCCGTCGAGGCGCCGTCCAGCACGATATGCTCGACATTGCCGTAGGTCTGCTGCTGGACGCTCTCGATGGTCCGGGCCAGCGTGGCCTTGTTGTTGCGGACCACGGTGACATAGCTGATCAATGGCAAATCCGGGCGGCCTGACTTCAGCCGGCCTTGGGTTCGCAGCCCGCCTTCGACGCGGTTTTCCACGCCCTGGTCCGGGAGGTGATCCGCCCACGCGGGCCATGCGGCGTCGATACGGCTTGACAGCGGAGCGCCGTGTGCGACAAAGGACGGCCCCAGACTGCCATTCCGATAGCCGAGGAAGCTGGCCTCGGTCAGGCTGTCGACGCTGACCGCTTCCAGCCCTTCGGGCGTGGCAGGCAACACCGCCGGCCGGCGCCTTTGATGCGCGGGCCTGGCAGCATGCCGTTCGTATGCAGCAGCCAGCGTATCCATCACGATTTCGGCGCAGCGGTTCCAGTCGAAGAGGGAGGCCCTTTGGAGGCCCTTGCGGGAGAGCTCTTTCCTGAAGGTGTCGGAGGCGGCAATCTCGTGGAGGCCGTCGGCGACACCCTGAATATCGTCGGCACCCAGCATCAGGCCAGCGTCGCCTACAACTTCGGGAAGCGACGAATTGTCCGCACTGATGACGGGCGTGCCGCAGGCCATCGCCTCCAGAGCAGGTAGGCCGAATCCTTCGTAGCGCGACAGGTAGACGAAGCAAAGGGCGTCGCTGTAGAGCGCCGCCAGGTCTTCGTCGTCCACGAAGCCGGTCAGAATGATTCGGTCGCGCCACGGTCCAGCGGCCCCGAGCGCTTCGTGGAGCTTCTCGAGCTTCCACCCGGACATGCCCGCAAGCACCAGGTGCATGTCACTCGCGCCATGCTGCTCCATGTATCGAACGAAGGCGTTGACCACCTGGTCCAGGTTCTTGCGGATTTCCAGCGTGGCGAGGCTCAGGACATAGGGCACGCCAAGGGGGATGCCGTACCTTGCGCGCACCCTCGCTCGCACGTCGGCGTCGCTGCAAGGCTGAAAGCGCTCGCCGGCGGCCAGGGGGATCACGGTCACCTGCGCCGGACTGAGGTCCGGACGGTATGCCAGCAGTTCCTTGCGGGTGTGCTCGGAGATTGCGAAGACCACCGTGCGCTCGTCGAGGCTGGCGATGATGTTGCGTACTTCTGTCGCGGCTTCGAGGCTGAAGTACTCGGGCCGATGGATTGCGATCAGGTCGTAGATGATGTGCGCATGAACGACGTTGTCGTCGTCCAACCACGCGCGTGGGGCCACGCCGAAGGGAGAAAGCAGGATGTCGGCGTCGCCCGAAGGTGCGAGTCGACCTTCGTGCAGTTTTCCGGGCAGATGCCTCGCCGCAATGTATTCGCCAGCCTTGAGCTCATCGCCTGCCCTCACAAACAGGCGCGGGCTGAATCGCGGAGAAACCGCCAGCCTCCCATAGAGCTCGTCGCAAACGCGGTAGACGCCGGTCTTCACGCCCTGCGCAAGTACGTACATATCAAGCGCCAGGCGCGGTGTCATTTCACTCATCATTGAACAGATACAAGGCAACACGCCGGGGCGGGTACACGACGACTTTCGCCAAAGGCACGCAGCTCCCCCCGCAATGCACGCCGTTGGCACATAAGGCGGAGCATGGTTCGGGCCACACCCACGAACCCAAACGAAAAACATCGGAAGAAATGTATCCAGCAGTGTGGATCGTGGACGCTCGCTTCGATCGCCCCCCGAAGCATCGTCTTTTTCTACGCATCGCCATTTCGGATCGAGCCATGGTTTCTTCCTCGCGACCCAGGGCGCTCCTCAGCCTCACCGTCTGCGCCCGATTTTAAGGGACACGCAGGAGGGGCCTCGATTTTCACGTCACGAATGGCGAAAAGGCTGCTTCGTGCTTTAGGGCAAAATCCCCGGGTTCAGCGCCATGCGGATGGCGCGCTTGCTTGTATCTTTCGGAAGGACCTCATGAAGAAACGTGCAGTAGTCACGGGCATCACCGGCCAGGACGGCGCTTATCTCGCCGAACTCTTGCTGAACAAGGGCTATGTCGTCTACGGCACGTACCGCCGGACCAGCTCCGTCAACTTTTGGCGCATCGAGGAGCTCGGCATTCAGGATCATCCGGACCTGCACCTGATCGAGTATGACCTCACAGACCTCGGCAGCTCGTTGACCCTCATCAAGGAAGCCGCGCCGGACGAGGTCTACAACCTGGCGGCCCAGAGCTTCGTGGGCGTGAGCTTCAACCAGCCCGATGCCACGGCCCAGATCACCGCCATGGGCGCGCTGCATCTGCTCGAGGCCATTCGCCTCACCAACCCGAAGATCCGCTTCTACCAGGCGTCCACCTCCGAGATGTTCGGCAAGGTGCAGGCGATTCCCCAGGTGGAAGACACCCCGTTCTATCCGCGCAGCCCCTATGGCGTCGCCAAGCTGTTCGCGCATTGGATGACGATCAACTACCGCGAGAGCTACGACATCTTCGGCTGCAGCGGCATCCTCTTCAATCACGAAAGCCCTCTTCGCGGCCGCGAGTTCGTCACGCGAAAGATCACGGACGGCGTCGCCAAGATCAGGCTGGGCAAGGCCCCCGTGCTGGAACTGGGCAATCTGGGCGCCAAGCGCGACTGGGGCTTTGCCAAGGAATACGTGGAGGGCATGTGGCTGATGCTGCAGGCCAAGGAGCCGGACAGCTTCGTCCTTGCGACCAACCGGACGGAGACCGTGCGGGAATTCGTGGACATGGCCTTCAAGGCGGCTGGCTATGAGCTGCGCTTCGAAGGCGAGGAGCAGGACGAAATCGGCATCGACACCAAGACCGGCAAGACGCTGGTCCGCGTCAACCCGAAGTTTTACCGTCCCGCGGAGGTGGATCTCCTGATCGGCAACCCGGCGCGGGCGAAGGAAAAGCTGGGGTGGGAGCCGACGACGACATTGGAGCAGTTGTGCACGATGATGGTGGAGGCGGATCTGCGGCGGAACGCCGAGGGCCGTTCGTTCTGATCGTCCCGGGCGGCCCTTGGGGCCGCGCCTACCCTCCGATCGCTTCGGTCCTGAGTCTTGGCCGATTGTCAAGCGCGCCCTTCCCTTGCCGCCGCAGCGCGCTCTGAAGTGCGTCGCAAACCCGCGCCACGTCGCCATCGGTCATCGTCGGATAGCTCGGAACGGAGAGTCCCCGTGCCGCAATATCCTGTGCGATCGGAAACCCCTCGTCGCTACGATACATCGGCATGGTATGCGCACAGTAGAAGACGGGCCGGGAATCGACGCCGGCCTCTGCCATGTCTTGCATGAGGCGATCCCGGTCTGTGCCCTGCGGAAGCAACATGCTGACCAGCCAGTCGGAGCCGACGACATCGTTGTTGGCGGCTTGAAAGCTGACAGGCAGCTGCGAGAGCAGTTCGCGGTAGGCGGCAGCAATGTTGCGTTTACGAGCCAGCACGGGCTCGAGACGCTCGATCTGCGCAAGGCCGATGGCAGCGGCAATGTTCGTCATCCTGTAGTTGAAGCCCAATACCTCATGCCAATAGCGGCGCGTCAGCGATTGGCCCTGGCCCTTGGTCATGCGCAGCCGTGCAGCCAAAGCGTCGTCCGTCGCGATCACCGCGCCGCCCTCGCCGGTCGTCACCGTCTTGTTGCCAAAGAAGCTGAAGGTACCGATATCGCCGAAGGTGCCCACATGCCTCCCCCCGATGGTGGTTCCCAGCGACTCGGCACAGTCTTCAACGATTTTCAATCCATGCCGATCGGCGATCTTCATCAACGCAGTCATGTCACAGGCGCCTCCGAACAGATGAACCGGCATGATGGCCTTGGTCCTTGGCGTGATCCTGCGCTCGACATCCGCCGCATCCAGCTGCCAATCGCTCGCACGACTTTCGGCAAACACCGGCGTCGCTCCCGTCTGTGCGATCGTGTTGACCGATGCAATGTAGGTGAACGTTGGAACGATGACCTCGTCACCGGGGCCGATGTCGAGACAATGAAGTGCGAGGTGCAGGGCGACTGTTCCGTTGCAGACGCTGATGGCATGCGGTGCGCTGGTAGTGGACGCAATGGCAGCCTCGAACTTCCCGATGAATGCGCCGATGGACGAAATCCAGCTGCTATCCAGGCATTCGAGCACGTACTTGCGCTCGTTTCCGGAAAGATCAGGTTCGTAGACGGGGATGTTACGCATGGCCTGGTTCTGCGTTGGAAGAAGTTGGCTTGTAGTCATGGCGAATATTGAAAGATGTACTTCGTCTTCTGACCAGCTGGGCCAGCGCGTCCTGCGCACGCGCCACTGCCTGGTCTGCCGCATCCAGCCCGAAACTGGCCAGAGTGGCTCTGAGTTCACGCGAAGCATCAATTGCAGGCCGTCGCTCGACAACCTCTTCTAGCAGAGGCAGGAGCGCATCAGTGTAAGCGGAGGGCGCATGACGGCGGACCGCAAGAGCATGGGCTCGCTCGCCCAGCGCCTTGAAATGGGAGGCATCGCGCAGCAAGCGTTCCAGGTGCCGCATCACATCGACCGCTTCGTCGACGGGCGAACACTTCAGGAGCGTGTCATCGGGCAGCTCCGCGTAGCAGCCGTGGTTCGTTACAAGCGTGGGCCGCTTGGAGGACATGGCCAGAATCAGCGACGCGGACGCGCCCTCCAGCACGGGATTGCGCAGGCAGGACATCACATCGACGTCGCGCAACTGAAACGGCAGGTCATCGTCCGTCAACCAGCCAGTGAACATCAGCGGCGCAATCCCCACGGCCCAGGCCAGGCGCTCCAGGCGGACACGCTCGGCTTCGACGATCGCGCCGATGACCTTGATCCTGCAGCACGAGCGCAACTCGTAGGACGAAGCCACCGCCATCACGATCTGGTCGATCCGCTTGTTCGCGTTGGCGTGTCCGACAGTGGCGATCGTGATCCCACGCCAGACGGGAGGCACCGGCGGCAGGCCGGGATAGGTCAGGGCCAGAGGGATGACCGCAACAGGACCGGGACAAGATTGGCGCAGGCGCGGCGCATAGTATTCCGCATGCGCAACGGCCGCCTGGGTCTGACGAGCCAGCCACTCGAGCATCGGCCGACGCTTCATGACATCTGCCAAGTCGCGCAGGTAGGGCTCGCCGCTCGGCCATGCGTCTGCGCCGTAGGTCCGCGCGGTCAGCTCCCGCAACGCCGCTTCGTCGCCGTCAAGCCAGCAATAGGCAAGATCCGCCAAAAATGCGTCGTGGAAGACCCCCACTGCGTCCAGGTCGGGGAGCTTGGGCAGCAGCGCGCCGTGGAAACCGAGATGGTCGCCAATCTGCGCCACCGCGACATCGAATTGATGTCGAATGTCGCGCGCTGACCAATGTGCGGCCCGCTCGACCCTGCAGGTCGAAGGCAGCGCAGGCAAGTCCAGCGCATCGCCTACCTCGGTGCGAAACACGGTGAGTTCGTGTCCGCGCCGCTGCAGTTCGGAAGCCACCTCCGACGCCGACCGCGCGATTGCGGACTCGGCATTCCAGGGCGTGAGCCAAGCGATTCTCAATCGACTCATGAGACCAGCTTCTCGATAGTGGCGGGCCACGTCAGCTCTTCCGCCTCCATGGCCGCACGTCCGGCGCTACCGAGCCGGGCGGCCCGGGCCGGATCACCCGAAAGCGCAGCGAGGGCAGCGCCCAAAGCCTCGGGTTCGGGTGCCGACACCAGTCCGGTCTCGTCGTGATGCACGATATCGAGGACGCCGCCCGCGTCGTTCGTGGTCAACACCGGCTTGGCGGCCTGGAAGGCTTCCATCGTGCAGTAGCCCAGCGAGTCCTCATCAAACGGCAGATAAGCAACTGCGAGAGCACGGTTAACGAGCTCGGCCAGTTCAAGGCGAGGCACAAAGCCGAGCCGGAGGTCCACACGGTCTGCCACTCCCTCCTCGGCCGCGAGGCGTCTCAAGAGCGCTGCGTCTTCAGCCGAGTCTGGCGGTCCTGCGATCACGAGCCGGGTCGAGCGGGCATGACCAAGCGCGCGGATCAGCAGGTGCTGGCGCTTGCCGGCGTTGACCCGTCCTGTCGCCAGGACGTAGCCCCCGCTTTCGGCTCCGGCAAAGAGTTCCGGGTCGTTGAGCGGTGGCCGAAGCACCTCGCTGGCGACACCGTTGTAGTGCGCCAGACGCCGTGCAGTGGTCGGAGCATTGGCGAATATTCGCGTCGATTCCGCGAAGGCAGCGTTGTCGGCGGCCCGTATGGCGCGAATGATCTGCGCTCCGCGCGCATCGGGCGGAATGTTGCTTTGGCCCGCATCGAGCAGGTCATAGGCTTGGCGGAACTGATGGAGAAGCCAGAGCACCTTGTCGTTCCACGGCACCAGATATGCCGGAAACTTCAGTGCGATCACCCGGTCGACGTTGTAGAGCCGCAATCGCCTTGCAATCAGCATCTCGTCGATCAGGCGCTCGGCGGGATTCCAGGTAAACGGAATCCGGAATCCCTCCGCCTCGACGCCGGCCGCTTTAAGGTTGTCGACGAGATGGAAGAACAACTCCTCGGCGCCACCGTGGACAAACGGCACCATGGTACTCAGCACAAGGACCTTCATGCGAGCAACCTGGAGATGACAGTGTCCCAGTCGATGCCGAGCTCGTAGACGCGGTCGCTCGCCGCCTCGCCCATGCGACCCGCCATGCCGCGATCCTCGTAGAGCCGATCGAAGGCAAGCGCGACCGCATCCGGCGTCGGCTCTGTGACGAAGCCGGTCACGCCATCCGTGACGAACTCCGGTACCCCGCCGGAGTCGGTCACCGTGATCGTGCATCGCTTGGCATGAGCGGCCTCGATGGTGGGATAGCCGTAGCTGTCTTCGTCAAAAGGCAGATAGGCCGAAGCCAGCGCGGTCTCGAGTCGGGCCGCCTTTTCCTGCTCTGTAATCCAACGGACCTCGAGCGTGACCCGCTCTTCGACGCCGAGCCGCAGCGCGGTGCTCTTCAACTCGTCGATGTAAGCCGAGCTCATCGAAGTGCCGCAAAGGCGAAGGCGCACCGGCGTTCGGGTGTGGGCAAGCGCTTGCACGAGCAAGTGCTGGCGCTTGTGATGCTCCATGCGGCATACGGACACGATCTCGTCCCCGTACTCGCCGCTGCGGAAAATCTCCGGCCGCAGGATAGGCGGATACAGGACTTGGCTCTCAATCCTGTTGAAATTGCGCAAACGATCGCCAACGACGCGTGAATTCGTGAACACCGCATAGGCCTCATCGAGCGCAACGTTGTCGGCATCCATCACTGCCGCTCGCATGGCGCGCCCGCGGGCGTCATCGGGCACAGGGCAGTACTGCGTCTGCCACAGGTCGTAGAACATGCGGATGTGATGGATGAACCACACCACTTTGCGCGGATGACGAACCACGTGAGCCGGCGGCCGGATGGTGATCACCCGATCGAAATAGTCGTCGAGCTTCATCATGCGGATCGCCGCCATCTGGGGAAGTATGTGCTCCACGTCGTCCGTATACGGGATGTAGACGATCTCTGCCTGGTGGCCCCGCTCGATCAGCTTCTCGTGCAGCCAGTCGACGATGAAGCGGCCGCCCCCCATCACCAGAGGAACCGCTGTCGAGATGATCCCGATCTTCACGCCGACTCTTTCTTGCGCAGCGGGCGGGCGGGAACGCCGCCGATCATGGCGCCGTTCGGGACGTCGGCCACGACAGCCGAGCCTGCGCCGACGACGACGTCTGCGCCGATGCGAACCTGAGGACGAACGGCGCTGCCGACCCCCACCAGTGTCCGGTCTCCCACCGACACGTTGCCGGCCAATGCACAACCGGGCGCTACATGTCCGGCAATGCCCACGAAATTGTCGTGGTCGAGCACGGCACCGGTGTTGACGATCGCCAGGTCCGATATGAAGGCTTCGGTGCCGACCACGGCACGCGCCATGACCACGACCCCTGCGCCAAGGCGCGAACTCGGCGAAACCAGCGCCGAAGGATGCACGATGGCCGGAAGATCGAAGCCGAGGGCCTGCGCCCGGCGGCCCAGGCGCTCCCTCAGCCGATTTCCTCCAAGGGCGATGACCGCGGAAGACACACCGCCCGCCAGAACATCCGGCAGCACTTCATCGCCCCCCAGGACCGGAACCCCCAAGACGGCATCTCCAGCAGGAGAGGGATCGACCAGGCCGACGATGTCCCACGTTCCGGAAACCTGGAGCAGCTCGATCACCACCTTGGCGTGGCCTCCCGCTCCGACGACGACGATGCGTCGACTCAATGTTTTCTTCATTCCAACAGGAGCTCCGGATACATCTCGAGCGGTCGCCGCAACATGAGGAGATTGAGCGAAGCAACTGAACCGAGCGCAGCCGCAGGCCGCAGCGGACGTATCTCGCCACTCATCTCGTCGATCTCATGGGGCGTGAATCCGGCTGCGTTGAACCCAGAGAGCCACGCTTCGACCGAAACACCCGCCCGTTGAAGATGGATGGGGCCGAACTCGACCAGCAGCAACAGTTCGGGATTCTCGTCAACGACCCGACGCATCCCCCGCCAGACGTGCGGCTCGAAGCCCTCCGCATCGATCTTGACGAGGCGCACCGGCTGTTGCGGAGCAACGAGGGCATCGACCGTCTTCACCTCCACGTCCTCGGCCTCACGGGTCGTCGGCAGGCTCAGCAGCGACGACTCACCCAGGATGTCGGAAAGATGAAGGCGAGCGGTTCCTGGCTGGTCGCCGGCAGCGCACTGCTCCACGACCACCCTGTCGCCGAGAAAGTTCAGCGCAATGCTCTGCCGCAACAAGGAGGCCACGCGCGAACCCGGTTCGATGGCAAGGACGCGGCCGTGAGGGCCAACTTTCCTGGCGGCCGGGAGCACGGTCAGCCCGATGTGGGCTCCTACATCGACGACATAGTCGCCCTCGCGCAGCAGCGCCTTCATGACCTTGATGGTTCCCGGCTCGAGGCGGCCGCCCGATTCCCATACGGCGGCCAGCAAGGTCCTGTCCTCGGCCGGGACAAGCAGGAACCCATCGGGAGTCTGCAACATCACCTCGTTGCCGAGGGGCAGAGACAAACGCTGCAGGAGCGTGTCGACGCGCGAAAGCAGTGCGCCGGCCGTCGCCCCCTCGGAACTCGCAGCGGAGACGCCCGCCAATGCATCCGACACACGCTCAGCCGCCGCTTCGATCCTGCTTACCGTCTCCGCCTGATCTCTTCGCAAAGCGTCGATGGCCACGCGAAGGCTTTCGAACCGAAGGGCCGAAAGCTCTTCCCCGGACTCGAGCGATGCGCGCATCGCGGCACCTTGGCGATCGATTGCATCGAAGCGTGCGGCATGCGCCCGATCGCTGGCATCCAGCCTGGCCGGAATCGACGATTGGTCGATGGCGGATTGGAGGCGCGTCTGCAAGCGATTGAGGAGCGGTAGGACGAATGGCCGAATGCCGCGCATACCCCTGCGTCCCGCGCGTCGAAAAAAGCTCAAAGGCTCTTGTGGCGGTGGCGTATTCAATTGTGGAAAGTCTCCGTCTGCATTCTTTCAAGCGGGCATCCTGCCCCGCGAACGCGGGTTGGTCCGCGGAACAGCGCTTCGGCATCTAGGGGAAGAAGAGGATGGTAGCAGGGCCCTCGGCGCCGTTTCCGATCCACGAAAGCTGGCAGACGCGCGCAAACCATGCCAGGACACTTGTAATAATCGCCGGCGCTTGCTGCAGGACTCGGCAGGATTGCCTTGCATAGTGCTTCGGCCAGTGGACCCGGCACTGCTTCGCTCAGCGCCGGGCAACACCGTGCGCCCTGCTTCTTTCATCTTCCAGCTTCATCAATGACCGCGCTCCAAGCATTGTCCGCCGCGACTTTCACCGCAACGTTCCATGGGCGTCCGGTTCAAGTCAGTTTGCCGGGCGACCAGCCGGGCCGGTTCGAGCGGCAGGCGATGCTGCTCAGGCGTGCAACCCGCACGCACGGATCGCCGACCTCGAGATGAGAAATCCTGCATTCAGACCCGCAGACCGTGGCGTTCTGCTATTCGGGGCGGTGCTTTCGTTCGTCCTTGCAAGCGTCTTCTTGTCAGGATGGCCTGCGGGGCTCAAACCCAATCTGGAATACCCGTTCATCTATGGGGGCGATGGGCTATTTCAGTTCTGGATGGGGCAACGAGTCCTGGAGGGCTGGCTCTTTCAGAACGACAGAAGCGGCTTCCCCTTCGGATCCTCGTTCCTGGACTTCCCGGCGTCCGACGCCGGAAACCTGTTGCTGCTCAAGCTCCTCGGCCTTGCATCTGGCTCCTATTTTGCGGCAGTCAATCTCTATATCCTCCTTGGCTTTTCAGCGGCTTTTGGCACGGCTTTTTTTGCCCTCCGCAAGATCGACATTGCACCCGGCGCTGCATTTGCGGGTGCCCTTCTTTTTGCATTCATGCCTTATCACTTCGCTCGGCTGCAGATGGGGCACCTGTTTTACACCTGGTATTTTGTCGTTCCGCTCTATTGTTATGCCGGCTTCCGCGTCTTCGATGCAGGACTGCACGGTATTGAAAGATCGAGCTGGGCAGGTTTTTCCGTGTTGCTGCCGACTGCAAGCTGCTTCGGTGTCTACTTTGCCTTCTTCGGCGTGATCGTCATTCTGACCTGCGGCATTGCAGGCTCTGTCCAGGCGAAGAGTACGCGCGCTTTTTTAATTGCATTGACTTTGTGCGGTTCTATAGGAGCAGGTGTGCTTGCCAATGTCGCCCCCCATCTCATCGAAATCCAGAAAAGCGGCAGAAACGTTGAAGTCGCGCGGCGGGTGCCGATGGAAACCGAGGTCTATTCGCTCAAGCCTGTGCACCTGCTACTTCCGTACGAACAGCATCGGATAAAGGCGCTCAGAGACTTCACGCAACGGTACAACACCACCTTCCCCCTCACGAACACCGTCTCGTCACTCGGCATCATTGGCGTATTGGGCTTCTTGTGGATGACAGTCGCTCTTTTTCGAGCTGCGGCTGGGCAGCAGATCGATCAGCGACTGAGGATCTTCACGCTCTTGACGTTTCTTCTTCTGCTGATCGCTACGGTCGGCGGCTTGAACGTTCTTTTTGCCACCTTGGTCTCACCCTTGATCAGGGGGTGGGATCGCATCAGCATCTTCATTGCCTTTTTCGCGATCGGAGCATTCTTCCTGCTGGCGGACCGAGCGAGAAGGACCGCGCGCCTCGGCAGATGGGCCATGGCGATTGTTCTTCTCATCATTACGACCATCGGGCTCTACGACCAAACGGCCAAGCCGTCCTACAACTTGGCCTTGTCTTCCAAGGCGAGGTTTTTTCAGGACAGGCAATTCATTGCGTCAATTGAAAGCGCCTTACCCAAGGGGGCGGCAGTCTACCAGCTGCCTTATCTTTCCTTTCCCGAATCGGCGAACCTGTTCAACCTCGGCGGTTACGACTTGCTCGTGGGCTTCTTGAATTCCAGGGATCTTCGATGGAGTTCAGGCGGCACGCGAGGCAGGGAAGCAGATCTCTTCTATAGAGAGCTGTCGAAGAAACCCCTTGGAGAACAATTGGAATGCGTGAGAGCGCTGGGCTTCTCCGGCGTGTACATCGACAGGAACGGGTACGCCGATAATGGCGCGAGCGTCGTCGACGAGATGACTCGCCGCCTCGGGCGTGCTCCCACGCTCACCCGCAACGATGGCCGTGTCGTGTTCTTCGTCCTCGACTAGCGCTCCGCTGGTCCGCGCCTTGCCCAACGCCGAGTCTTAACTTCAACGGCAGCCCATAGGAGAAATTTTTGAAAGCAGTCATTCTTGCCGGCGGCCTAGGAACCCGGATCTCCGAAGAGACCCATCTCAAGCCCAAGCCCATGGTCGAGATCGGCGGAAAGCCCGTGCTCTGGCACATCATGAAGATCTACTCCGCCCATGGGATCCATGACTTCATCATCTGCTGCGGCTACAAGGGCTACGTCATCAAGGAGTACTTCGCAAACTACTTCCTGCACATGTCCGACGTCACCTTCGACATGGAGCACAACCAGATGCGAGTGCACCAGCGCTATGCCGAACCCTGGAAGGTGACTCTCGTCGACACCGGCGAGGAGACGATGACCGGAGGGCGTCTCAAGCGGGTGGTGGACCATCTGCAGGGGGAGCAGGACTTTTGCTTTACCTATGGCGATGGCGTCAGCAATGTCGACATCACGAAACTCGTGGCGTTCCATCGCGCAAGCGGTCGCAAGGCGACGCTCACGGCCACACTGCCGCCAGGACGCTTCGGCGCCCTTGAACTGCACGGAGACAAGGTCATGGCCTTCAAGGAAAAGCCCCAGGGGGATGGCGGCCTCATCAATGGCGGCTTCTTCGTGCTGTCGCCGTCGGTGATCGACTACATCGCCGACGATCACACGATCTGGGAACGAGACCCCTTGGAGCGCCTTGCAGAAGAAGCTCAGCTCGGCGCCTACCGGCACGAGGGCTTCTGGCAGCCGATGGATACGCTCCGCGACAAGACCCACCTCGAAGAACTGTGGCAGAGCGGCAAGGCGCCGTGGAAGATCTGGTGATGCGCGGCGACTCTTTCTGGGCGGGCAAACGGGTTTTCCTGACGGGCCACACCGGTTTCAAGGGAGGTTGGCTGGCGCTCTGGCTAACGAGGCAAGGCGCGATCGTGACAGGCTACGCGCTCGATCCCTCGACGCAACCCAGCCTGCATGCGCTCACCACGGCGTCGGCAACTGCCAGTTCCGTCATCGGGGACATTCGGGACTTGATTGGCGTGCGCCAGGCCATGCAGGCTTGCGCACCCGAAGTGGTGTTCCATCTTGCCGCGCAGCCGCTCGTGCGTCGCTCCTATGTGGATCCGGTCGAAACCTATTCGACCAACGTCATGGGCACCGTCAACCTGCTCGAAGCCGTTCGTTCGTGCAGCTCCGTGCGTTCGGTGGTGGTGGTCACCAGCGACAAGTGCTACGAGAACCGCGAATGGCAATGGGGATATCGCGAGAACGAGCCGATGGGCGGGTACGACCCATACAGCAACAGCAAAGGCTGCGCGGAACTTGTCTCTGCTTCCTATCGATTGTCGTTCTTCAACGAAAGCCGGCACGGCGAGCACGGCGTCGCCTTGGCAACGGCGCGCGCAGGCAATGTCATCGGTGGCGGCGACTGGTCAGACGACCGGCTGGTGCCCGACCTGCTGCGCGCCTTCGGCGAACATCGAATCGCGGACATACGCAATCCCTCTGCCGTGCGTCCATGGCAGCACGTGCTGGAGCCGCTGCACGGTTACATGATGCTGGCAGAGAAGCTGCACGCCGAAGGTCCGCGATGGGCTCAGGCGTGGAACTTCGGGCCCCACGATTCGGATGCCCGGCCCGTGTCCTGGATCGCCGACAAGCTGGCAACAATGTGGGGCGGCGGTGCGAAGTGGCGCAGCGAAGTGCGCGAGGATCAACCTCATGAGGCAAATTGGCTCAAGCTCGATTGCTCCAAGGCTCGGCAGACCCTCGGCTGGATTCCACGTTGGGACTTGCCTCGAAGCCTCGGCGCGATTGTCGAATGGCAGCAAGCCTGGCTCGCGGGCCGCGACATGACCGACTTCACCCTCGAACAGATCCAGCAATACGAAAGCACCCCCCTCCATGACTGAAGTCTCATTCCAGAAAAACGAGCTCCGCAAGAAGATCCTGGCCTTGGTCGCTGAATACGGCGAACTGGCCGGCAAGCCACAACCCTTCGTTCCTGGCGAAACGCTGATTCCGCCATCGGGCAAAGTCGTCGGTACGCCTGAAATGCAACTGATGGTCGATGCATCGCTCGACGCCTGGCTGACAACGGGTCGGTTCAACGCCTTGTTCGAAGGCCGCCTGGCGGCTTACATCGGCGTCAAGCACCTGATCACGGTCAACTCAGGGTCGTCCGCAAACCTGGTAGCGTTCACGACGCTGACGTCGCCCAAGCTCGGCGAGCGCGCCATCCGGCCGGGCGACGAAGTCATCGGCGTGGCGGCCGGTTTCCCGACGACGGTCAATCCGATCCTTCAGTGCGGAGCGGTGCCTGTCTTCGTGGACGTGCACATTCCGACCTACAACATCGACGCCGATCTTCTTGAAGCAGCCATCGGCCCGCGCACGAAGGCCATCATGCTGGCCCACACGTTGGGCAACCCCTACAACCTGAAGGTGGTCAAGGCCGCCTGCGAAAAGCACGGGCTCTGGCTGGTCGAGGACTGCTGCGATGCGCTCGGGTCACGCTACGACGGCCAGTTGGTCGGGACCTTCGGCGACATCGGCACCCTGAGTTTCTACCCGGCCCACCACATTACGATGGGCGAAGGCGGCGCGGTGTTCACCAACAACGATGAGCTTCGACTCATCGCCGAATCCATCCGCGACTGGGGCCGCGACTGCTATTGCCCGCCCGGCAAGGACAACACCTGCGGCAAGCGCTTCTGCTGGAAGCTCGGCGACCTGCCTGAAGGCTACGACCACAAGTACACCTATTCGCATCTAGGCTACAACCTGAAGATCACCGACATGCAAGCCGCCTGCGCACTGGCCCAGCTTGATCGGCTGGATGGCTTCGTGGCTGCACGCAAGAAGAACTTCGACTATCTCAAGGACCGTCTGCGCGGAGCCGAAGAGTTTCTCGAGCTACCCGAAGCCACCCCTGGTTCGGAGCCTTCGTGGTTCGGCTTTCCGATTACCCTGCGCGACGCAGCCAACACCCGTCGCGTCGATTTGCTGACCTATCTCGATCAGCAGAAAGTCGGCACGCGACTCCTTTTCGCGGGGAACCTCGTTCGCCAGCCTTACATGGCCGGGCGCAACTATCGCGTGGTGGGGGAGCTCAAGAATACCGACCGCATCATGAACGACACCTTCTGGGTCGGTGTCTACCCCGGGCTCACGGAAGCCATGCTCGACCACACCATCGACAGCATCGAAACCTATCTCGGCCTGCGGTTTGACTGACACAGTTTCGCCCGTGCCGGTAACGGATCTCGATGAGGTCCTGCGCCTGACCTCTCCGGATGTATGGAACGGAATGCGCAAGCAGTCGCTGTTCATCACCGGGGGCACGGGTTTCGTGGGCAAGTGGTTGCTCGAATGCCTGCTGCACGCGGAGCGCACCTTGAGGCTGGGAATCGCCGTGACGGTACTGACGCGCGACCCGGACGCGTTCGGCCGGGCCAGCCCGCATCTCGCGCACGCACCCGCAGTGACGCTGATCCGCGGAGACGTGCAGGACTTTGCAGCTCCGGCCGGCGAGTTCTCCTGCGTGATTCACGCGGCCCTCCCAGTCGCGCCGCAGCAGGCCGGTGGCAGCGCGCTCCAGGCATTGGCCGAAGCAGGCGCGCGGCGCGTGTGCGAGTTCGCCGCGTCGTGCCGGGCCGGTCGGCTCCTGCACATCAGCTCCGGCGCCGTTTACGGAGGGCAGCAATCCGCCGAGTCGTTGACCGAGGAAATGGCATGGAACGCGTCGGAGGCGGCCAACGACTACACGCGGGCCAAGCGTCTTGCGGAGGCTGTGATGCTGCAGCATTGGCCGTTCGACGTCGTGATCGCGCGCTGTTTCGCCTTCATCGGCCCGTACCTCCTTCCATCGAGCGGTGCTGCAGCTGCCCAGTTCATCGAAGAGGCGGCGGCCGGCCAAGGTATCATCGTGCAGGGCACTGGCGATGCAGTCCGCAGCTACCAGTACGCGGCTGACATGGCCCGCTGGCTATTGAGCTGCCTCGTCCTCGGCGCGCCCCGGCGCGCCTACAACATTGGCAGCGACAGGACGGTCACAATCGCAGCCCTGGCGGCCCAGATAACGCGGCTTTCGGGCACTGGTGTTCCACTGCGCATTGCCGGCCAGCCGAAGCCGGGCCTCGCGGGACAGCGCTATGTCCCCAGTGTGCAGCGCGCGCGCGCCGAGCTCGGACTGACCAATGCTGTAGACCTCGAAGAGGGAATCCAACGAACTCTCGCCTGGCGCCGGCAAGCGCCAGCCGCAACTTCAACGGCTTCAACATGAAACCCTCCTTCCATCCCGCGGACCTGCGGAAAACAGTCGTCGAAATGGCCTTCGCCGGCAACGCCGTCCACCTGGGTTGTGCCTTCTCGATCATCGAGCTGCTCTCGCGGCTCTATGGCCGGCACCTGCGCTATGACGAGACGAACCCGGACGACCCGATGCGCGACTATCTGGTGCTCAGCAAGGGGCATGGCGTGATGGCGCAGTACGCCTGTCTGTACGAGCTGGGCTGGCTGGACCGCAAGGACATCGACAACTACTTTCATGATGGGTCGCGGCTCAAGGGGCTTTCCGATGCCCACGTGCCGGGTTGCGAAGTGACATCCGGAACTCTCGGGCACGGACTCTCGGTCGGCGTGGGCCTGGCGATGGCCGCGGCGCGGAAGAAGACGGGACAGAAGTGCTACGCGATCATCGGAGACGGAGAGATCAACGAAGGTCCGATCTGGGAGGCAATGCTCTTTGCAGCACACGCGAAGCTGGACAACCTGATGATCATCGTCGACGCCAACGGCTTTCAAGCCATGGGAACCACGGACGAGGTGATGCAGCTCGGCGACCTCTGCGCGAAGTTCTCCGCCTTCGATTTCGACGTCCTGCCGGTCGATGGCCACCACCTCGACGCAATCTCCGCCGCCATCGAGGCTCTTGAGGCCAAGAAGAATGGCCGGCCCAAGGCGCTGGTGGCCAAGACCGTCAAGGGCAAGGGCGTCTCCTACATGGAGAACGTGAATGCGTGGCACTACTCGCGGCTCACACCTGATCTGTATGTGCAGGCCCTGCGCGAAATCGAAGGAGCGATGGCATGAGAACGGCGTTCTCCAATGCCCTCGTCGAGGCGGCCACACAAGATGAGCGCGTTGTCCTTTTGACCGGAGACCACGGCTACGCGCTCTTCGACGAGTTCCGCAAGCGGTGCCCCGGCCAGTACATCAATGCCGGCATTGCCGAACAGAACATGGTGGGCGTGGCGGCCGGACTCGCGAAGGCAGGGCTGCGGCCCATTGTGTACGGCCTCAGCGCGTTCATTCCCGTTCGGGTGCTGGAACAGATCAAGATCGACGTGTGCTACGAGAAGCTTCCGGTCGTCTTCACGGGCGACGGGGCCGGCCTGGTCTACAGCACGCTAGGCACCAGCCACCAGAGCTTCGAGGACATCGCCTGTCTGCGGTCGGTGCCGCACATCGAGATCATGTCCCCCTGCGATGCGCACGAACTGACCGCCTGCATGAGAATGGCCTTGCGCGCGGAAGGCCCGGTGTACCTCCGCATGGGCAAAGCCGATGTCGGCCAGGTTCATGCATCCCTGCCAGACCTGCGGCGCGGCCAACTCGTTCGGGTTCGCGAAGGACATCATCCGGTAGCGCTGATCGCCACAGGCTCCATGGTCAAGGCGGCTTGCGCGCTGGGCGACGAACTCGCTGCTTCCGTGTGGAGTGCGCCGTGGATCAAGCCGCTCGACACACGGCAGGTTGCCGAATTGGCCGCGGGTGCCAGCGCCTTCGTCACGTTCGAGGAGCATTCTGCGGCGGGTGGACTCGGGGGTGCGGTGCTGGAGGCGTTGTCCGAAACGCGCCCGCTTCCCATGCTGCGTGTGGGTATCGGAGAACGCTTCTCCCAGACTTGCGGCAGCTACGCGCACGCCATGCGCGAGCACGGGCTGGATCTTGCGTCGGTCCGCGAGCGGGTCCTCCCCTTCGCTGCCCGCTGGAAGGCATCCTGAGGTGATCAGTTCGCAGCTGTTTCGCTTTCTAATGGTCGGCGGGCTGAACACCGTCGTAGGCTATGGGATCTTCGCCGGTTTCATCTGGGCCGGAATGCCCTACCCCATCGCGATCGGCCTTGCGACCGTGTTGGGCATCGCATTCAATTTCCAGAGCACGGGGCGGCTCGTCTTCGGGGGCGCGCCTCTGTCCCGGATCGGCCGCTTCGTCGCCGTCTATGGCGTCGTGTATCTCTTGAACGTGGGCTCCGTCGCGGCCTTGCTCCGCGCGGGACTGAATGTCTATCTCGCGAACGCCCTGGTCATCCTCCCGCTGGCATTGATCGCCTTTCTGCTGCAGCGCCGTTTCGTCTTTGAAGTTTCATGAAGCACATCACCGTCGTCACTCCTTGCTACAACGAAGAAGACAATGTCGAGGAGGTCTACCGGCAGACTCGGGAGGTCTTCGCGACGATCGAGGGTGTGAGCTACGAACATCTCTTCATCGACAACTGTTCGTCCGACCGCACGCCGGACCTGCTGCGCGCCATGGCCGCTAGCGACCCCAAGGTCAAGGTGATTCTGAATGCGCGCAATTTCGGCCACATCCGATCGCCGTACCACGGGCTGCTGCAGGCCGGCGGCGATGCGGCGATCCTGCTGGTCTGCGACCTCCAGGATCCACCGGAACTCATGCGCAGCTTCGTGGAGGAATGGCGCAAAGGCGCAAAGCTGGTCGTGGGCGTCAAGCCGAGTGCGGATGAATCGAGCCTGATGTTTGCGATTCGGCGCCTGTACTACCGGATGGTCACCCGCATTGCAGACGTGAAGCTCATCCAGAACTTCACGGGCTTCGGTCTCTACGACCGAAAAGTGCTGGAGCAACTGCGCAGGATCGACGATCCCTATCCCTATCTTCGGGGCCTCATCTCGGAGGTGGGCTTCGAACCGGTACAGATCCCGTACAACCAGCCACGCCGCAGGCGAGGCATCACGAAGAACAACTTCTATACGCTGTACGACATCGCGATGCTGGGCATCACATCGCATTCGCGCGTGCCCCTGCGGATTGCAACCATGGCGGGCTTCATCCTCTCCGGCTTGAGCCTGTTCGTCTCGCTGGTCTACCTCGTACTGAAGCTGGCTTTCTGGAACGAGTTCTCCGCCGGCACTGCGCCCATTCTGATCGGCATGTTCTTCTTCGCGTCGGTGCAACTGTTCTTTATCGGATTGCTGGGGGAATATGTGGGGGCGATTCTTACTCACGTGATGAAGAGACCGCTGGTCGTGGAACGCGAGAGGATCAACATGAACCAAGCGCCCGACCTTTGAAGGCGCGTTCGCGATGCAGCGCCCCGTCGTTCTCCACGTGGTCTTTCCACTTGCCATTCTCCTGGCATTGTGCTTTCGGTTCGCGCCGTATATTCAGTCGCTCAGCTTCGATCTGGCCCAGCACTATTTCCTGGTCGACGAGATCATGAAGCACGGCACCATCCGGCCGCCGCCGATCCCGAACATCACGACGATGGCGATCTATCCTCCGGCGTCGCACTGGATGGCAGCAGTCATTGGTTGGATCGGCGGGTCGGGCCTGGTGGCCATCACGCTGGTGACCATCTCGGCCGTCTTCCTTTCCTACCTCCTGATTGCACGATTGGTGGGAGCGCACAAGCCCATCGCGATCATCGTCTTCGGCATCTTCTTCGTTGCCTTGATCCGGTCGCGCTCCCTGATCGGGTGGGAGGTCATCGAGAATTACTTCTACCCTCAGTTGGTCGCGGACGTCGTCTATCTCGGAACGCTTCTCTGGCTGACGAGGAGTTCGACCATTCTGGAGCGCACCATCATCGTCGTGAGTGCCGGTGTGGCGACCATGTGGATCCAGCCTTTGGTGGCGCTTCACATATTCGCTGCCGGCGCCGTATTGCTGGCGCTCGAGTGCCTCGCCCTGTGGCGCGCCAGAGCGAGCTCGCTCAAATGGTGCGTCCTTGCATTGCTGGGTGTCCTGGCCGCGGGCGTGGTCGTCGTCGCGATTCACCCTGCTTTCCAGGTGATGCGGATGATCTCGGCCAACAACGGTGGGCTCAATCTCGGCTATTCGGATCTGATGCTCGTCACTTCTGCATCTGCCGCGATCGGCGCACTGAACCTTTGGCGATGGCTGGCGAAGACGGCAGACTTCACTGACGCTGTGCTCGGATCGGCCGTGATCGCCGCGAGCAGCATGGCCCTGCTGCAGTTCGTTGCCTGGAAATTGAATCACGATGGCTCGCTGTACGCGGTCAAGAAGCACATGTTCCTCATTGTGACTCTGGGGGCCATGAACGCCGCGAGGCTGGTGGCCTTGCGCATTCATCTTCGCCAGGGACTTGTCTCCGCGCAGTTGTTGTCGCCGATCGCTGCAGGACTTGCATCACTCGTGATACTCCACTCGTTCACGACGCCCGTGCGTCCCATCGTGGACGCGATCAACTATGCGAACAATGCGGCGCAGTTTCGATGGCCTGCGTACCAGCCCGGAACCACGTTGGCGGAATTTCATTCGGATTTCGTCGATGGCCTCGTTTCCTTCACTTCTTTCGAATTTCCATTCGATGCCAAGGGAATCGCCTGGCTGCAGCGACAGACCAAGGCGGTCGATATCGCCGCGTTCGTGATGGTGAAGCGCTCGCCTCAACTCGACGCGGCATGCAAAGAGCGGTTTGCGGAAAGCGCCACCTTTGCCATCGTCCCGGTGGCATGCCTCAAGGAACCGTGAGCGAATTCTCGGCGAGACGGTGGCTTGCCTGGCGGAGTGCCTCGCCGGCCTATCGCTGCGAAGTGCAGTCGCGTCGTCGGTAGACGGAAGCCTTGCGCAAGCCGACGACGACGTTTTGGACAGGCATGTAGTTGTCCAACAGTGCGCGGTCTGCCGCTGACAATGGCGTTGCCCACTGCCAGTTGTTGACCACCAGCACATCCGGCTGGTTCGCCGGGATGCCATAGAACGACTTCACTGCATTCGTTGCGTAGTTCTGCTCGTCACCGGGGTAGTTCCAGGTCGATAGAGCGCTGGGCGACATGCCCGTCATGAGATAAAAACCAGGCCCTGTACCGAGCACTGCAAGCTTGTTCCCGCAACCGCGCTGCCGCTCGATGGCTTCAGTCATCTGGGCAATGAAACTCGCCTGGTCTGGATCGGTACGAAGCCCGGCGAAGGCGCCGCCAGGCACGCGGACCGAATCCCGGTACGTGAATCCGCCGATCTGCCCATAGTAGTGGCTGAACGTCGCCGTTGCCATCGTCGCACATGCGATCGCCATGACCACCCGCCGCGAAACACGGGAATATGCAGTCGCCGATCTGGGCAACACCAACGCGAGACAAGAAGCCAGGAAGCCGCCGATGGGAAAATTGAACAAGCCGTTGAATGCCATGGCAGCGGTGGTGAACCCACCGACAAAGCTGGCTCCATAGACGATGGCGATGACGCAAGGGCGCTTGTCTGCAGCGGGTGAGAGCAGGATGCGGGCCGCTGCGAAAACGCCGGTCAAGGAGAGCAAGACCACAAGGTCGTGTGCGCGGCTGAAGAACGTCGGTGCGTCCGATGCGGCCACCCCCAAGACGAGCAGCCCCAGCGCCATATCGCCAAGCAGTTGAAACCGCGGAGTGTTCAGGCATCGAGCGGCTGCGAGTGCCACGGCCGCCAGGCACATCAGCGCAAAGTTCCGATGTGCCGCGAATGCATCCAAGGCCAAGCCCAACTTGCCGCTCAGGCCGCCGGAAACATTGTTGAATGCATTGGTGAACCGCACCATCTCTAGCAGCCGCGCGGGTCCCAGCACCCAGCAGAGCGCGATCAGTGCCACGGAAAGAAGCGAAGCGCACGCAGTCGCATAGCGGGTCACGAGCAATCGCTCGGCCGGCGCTCGTAAGGCAGCCAGCGTAAGAAGAACGAGGGCGGTCAGCGGCACCAGCAAAGGGGGATAAGCGGTGCATGCGATGGCCCACCAAACGGCCGAGAGCCACAGTGAAGGAGCGAGCCAGCCCCCGGCAGGACTGCGCTCCGACGGCGAACGCCCCATCCCGACCGCAAACAGTGACAGGGCCCCGACGAGCGAGCACATACCCAGCGTGTTGTACGAAGGGGCCGGCAGGCCGAAGGGGACGAACAGAAGCGCGAACGCAGCGACCAAGGTGCCTTCCGTCCTGCCCCAACAGGGCACGATCGCTCGGTACAGGCATGTCGCGGAGAGCACGGAGATGGCCAGATAGACACTCCGCAGGAACAGAACAAGCCCGTCCGCATCGCCCCGCACCTCGCGATAGAGGAGTGCCAGCGGGTACACGAGGAGATCGGCGGTTTGGTGGATCATGAGGAAAGGGGAGTCCCCCACGCCCCGCTTCAACCATCCGTCGACGAAGGCGGCGTAGTAGGACTCATCGCTCAAGTCGACGCCGAGAGTGATGCGAAAGACGAGTGCCGCGACGCAGAGTCCCAGCACGAGCGGCGGCAACGCCGCTGACCTTGGCCTTGTCTCAGGCAAAGAGCTGGGCCTCGGCGAGAGCAGCGCCCGCCTGGTCCTTTGCCGACAATTGCGGCGCCACGCCGAGGTCAGGCCAGCGGATGTTCAAGCGCTCGTCATCCCATCTGATGCACCGCTCATGCGCCGGCGCATAGTAGTCCGTCGTCTTGTACAAGAAGTCCGCCGACTCGCTCACCACCAGGAACCCATGCGCAAAGCCTTCAGGCACCCACAGCTGCTTGTGATTCTCTTCCGTGAGCTCCACCCCCGCCCACTGCCCGAAGGTCGGCGAGGACTTTCGAATATCCACCGCCACATCGAACACCGCGCCACGCACCACGCGCACCAGCTTCCCTTGCGGCTGCTGGATCTGGTAGTGCAGCCCGCGCAGCACGCCCTTGACCGATCGCGAATGGTTGTCCTGCACGAACTCCACGTGGCGACCCACCGCCTCGTCAAAGGCTTTGTTGTTGAAGCTCTCGTAGAAAAACCCGCGCGCATCGCCGAACACCTTTGGCTCGATCACGAGCACATCGGGAATCGCAGTCGGCGTGACCTTCACGAGTGCACCTCGTCGGTCATCAGACGATTCAGATACTTGCCATACCCGCTCTTCTCCAACGGCTTCGCCAGCACCGCGAGCTGGTCGGTGGTGATGAATCCATTGCGCCACGCAATTTCCTCGGGGCACGCGATCTTGAGCCCCTGCCGGTGCTCCAGCGTCGCGATGAACTGCCCGGCCTCGAGCAGGCTTTCGTGCGTGCCGGTGTCCAGCCAGGCGTAGCCGCGCTGCATGATCTGCACGTTGAGTTCGCCGCGTTCCAGGTAGGCCTGGTTGACCGCGGTGATCTCCAGCTCGCCCCGCGCGCTGGGCTTCACCGCCTTGGCAATGTCGACGACCTGGTTGTCGTAGAAGTACAGCCCCGTCACCGCATAGCTGCTCTTGGGCTTGTCCGGCTTCTCTTCTATGCTGCTGGCCTTGCCTTTCGCATCGAAGGCGACCACGCCATAGCGCTCCGGGTCGTGCACGTGGTACGCGAAAACAGTGGCGCCTTTCTCCTTGGCATCCGCCGCGGAGAGCAGCGGCACGAGGTCGTGTCCATAGAAAATGTTGTCCCCCAGCACCAGCGCGCTCGGCGCATTTCCCACGAACTTGTCGCCGATGATGAAAGCCTGCGCCAAGCCATCCGGACTCGGCTGCACCGCATACTGAATGTGGATCCCCCACTGGCTCCCATCGCCCAGCAGCTGCTGGAAGCGCGGCGTGTCCTGCGGCGTGCTGATGACCAGGATGTCGCGCATGCCGCCGAGCATCAGGGTGCTGAGGGGGTAGTAGATCATCGGCTTGTCGTACACGGGCAGCAGCTGCTTGCTGAGCGCCAGCGTGGCGGGATGCAGGCGTGTGCCGGAGCCGCCGGCGAGGATGATGCCTTTGCGTTGCGTCATGGATTCTTGTTCCGGTTGTGGGTCAGAGCGTCTCGTGCAGCATGCGCGCGACGCCGGTCTGCCAGGACGGCAGGCTGAGGCCGAAGGCGGACCGCAGCTTGAGGGTATTCAGGCGCGAATTGTGCGGCCGCGCAGCCGGGGTCGGAAACGCGCGGGTCGGCACCGGGTCGACCATGGCGGGCCCGGCCTTCAGCGCGACGCCGGCCGCCTCGGCCTGCTCGAGCACGAAGCGCGCGTAGCCGTGCCAGGTGGTCTCGCCACCGGCTGCGAGGTGATAGAGCCCCGCCTTGGCCGGATCGCGCAGCGTGTCGCGGATCGCATGGGCCGTCACGTCCGCCAGGAGCTCGGCGCCGGTCGGCGCGCCGAACTGGTCGTCGATCACGGTCAGCCGGTCGCGCTCCCTGGCCAGGCGCAGCATGGTCTTGGCGAAGTTGCCGCCGCGCGCGGCATAGACCCAGCTGGTGCGGAAGATCAGGTGCTTCGGGCCCTGCGCGACGATCAGCTGCTCGCCCTCCAGCTTGGTGCGGCCGTACACGCTGAGGGGACCGGTGGCATCGTCTTCCTGCCAGGGCCGCTCGCCGCCGCCGTCGAACACGTAGTCGGTGGAGTAATGCACCATCAGCGCGCCGATCTGCCGGGCCGCCTGCGCGATGGCGCCGGGCGTGGTCGCGTTCAGCGTGCGCGCGAGCTCGGGCTCGCTCTCGGCCTTGTCGACGGCGGTGTGGGCGGCAGCATTGACGATCACGTCAGGCTGCAGGGCCAGCACCGTCTGCGCCACGCGTTCGGGATGGCGAAAGTCCGCAGGGAATTCGGTGCTCCTGGCGTCCAGCGCGACCAGTTCGCCGAGCGGCGCCAGGCTGCGCTGCAGCTCCCATCCCACCTGCCCCGTCTTGCCGAGCAGCAATAGCTTCATGCGGCCTCGTACTGCTTCTTCACCCAGTCGCGGTAGGCGCCGCTTTGCACGTTGCGCACCCACGCCGCGTTGTCCAGGTACCACTCGACGGTCTTGCGGATACCGCTGTCGAAGGTCTCGGCCGGCTTCCAGCCGAGCTCGCGCTCGAGCTTGCGCGCGTCGATGGCGTAGCGCCGGTCGTGGCCGGGGCGGTCGGTCACGAAGCTGATCTGCTCCTTGTAGCTGCGGCCGTCCGCGCGCGGGCGCAATTGGTCGAGCAGCGCGCAGACGGTGTGGACGATCTCGATGTTGGGCTTCTCGTTCCAGCCGCCGACGTTGTAGGTCTCGCCGAGCCGCCCGGCCTCGAGCACGCGGCGGATGGCGCTGCAGTGGTCCTTCACGTAAAGCCAGTCGCGCACCTGCATGCCGTCGCCGTACACGGGCAGGGGCTTGCCGGCCATTGCGTTGACGATCATCAACGGGATCAGCTTCTCGGGGAAATGGAAGGGGCCGTAGTTGTTCGAGCAATTGGTGGTGAGCACCGGCAGACCGTAGGTGTGGTGCCAGGCGCGCACCAGGTGGTCGCTGGCGGCCTTGCTGGCCGAGTAGGGGCTGTTGGGCTCGTACTTGTTCTCTTCGGTGAAGGCGGGATCGCTGGCGGAGAGCGATCCGTAGACCTCGTCGGTCGACACATGCAGCAAGCGGAAGGCGGTTTTCTGTTCGGCGGGCAAGGCGCCCCAGTAGCCCCGGACCGATTCGAGCAGGCGGAAGGTGCCCAGCACGTTGGTTTGGACGAAGTCCTCGGGCCCGTGGATCGAGCGGTCCACATGCGACTCCGCCGCGAAGTTGAGCACTGCGCGCGGCTGGTGCTCGGCCAGCAGCCGGTCGACCAGGGCGCTGTCGCCGATGTCGCCTTGCACGAAGACGTGCTTCGGGTTGTTCGCGAGCGAGGCCAGCGTCTCGAGGTTGCCGGCGTAAGTCAGCTTGTCGAGGTTGACGACGGGCTCATCGCTTTGCGCCAGCCAGTCGAGGACAAAGTTGGCGCCGATGAAGCCGGCGCCGCCGGTGACCAGGATCATGAGGTCTTTCCTTGTTGTGGAAAAAAACCGCCAGGAGGCGGTCGACCTGCGATTATCCCATTGCCGATGTATCGAGAGGCTGCTAGAGACCGGCCACTAACAGATGGACTGAAGCGCAGCTAGAGTGCTGCCGATGTAGTTATCGAGGAAAGACCATGGCCACCAAGGATGATGAAAAGCCGGAAGACAAAGCCGACCGCATCAAGGATTCCGCCCAGCAAATCTGGCTCGCCGGCCTGGGTGCCTTCGCCAAGATGCAGCAGGAAGGCAGCAAGGCCTTCGAAGCGCTGGTGAAGGACGGGCTCGGCGTCCAGAAGAAGACCCAGCGCGCGGCGGAGGAAACCATGGCCCAGGCTCAGGCCCGGATGAGCGGCTTCGCGAGCGAATTCGGAAACCGGGCAGCGGGCGGCTGGGGCAAGCTGGAATCCATCTTCGAGGACCGCGTTGCCCGCGCGCTCGAAAAGCTCGGCATTCCCTCGGCGGAGGAGGTCGCGGCGCTGCAGGCGCGCGTCCAGGCGCTCGAAGCCCAGCTCAAGCACAAGGACGGCACCGCGCATGCCGGGCGCCCGGCACGCACGCCGCGCAAGACGGCTGCCCGCCATCCGGCCGAGGCCGCGGCCAAGCCTTCGCGGCGACGCAAGCCGAGCGGCGACGCTTGAACCCTTGCGGCCCGGCAGGCCGCCAGCGTTCTCGCCGCAGCGCAGCAATCGCCCCATGGCCCGGGAGTTGCGCTAGAGTGGCCTCCAGAGACAAACCCCGGGGGCTACGAGTACATGGCCAAGAAGGCGCCACGCCGCACTGCGCAACGCATCCTCGAAGCCGCATTGGACCTGTTCAACCGGTTCGGGGAGCCGAACGTCTCGACCACGCTGGTGGCGGGCGAGCTCAACATCAGCCCCGGCAATCTTTACTACCACTACCCCGCCAAGGACGAGCTGATCAACCGGCTCTACGAGAGCTACGAGACCGAGCTCAACGAGCTGCTGCACGCGAGCGAAGGCGTGCACGACGTGGAAGACGCCTGGTTCTTCATGCACAGCCTGTTCGAGCTGATCTGGCGCTACCGCTTTCTTTACCGCGACCTCAACGACCTGCTGTCCAAGAACCGGCATCTGGAAACTCAGTTCAAGCTGGTGCTGCAGAACAAGGCACGCGCCATCCGGACCCTGCTCGCCGGACTGAGCCGGGCCGGCCACCTGGACATCGACGCGCGCGAGGTGGACCCGCTGGCGCAGAGCATGGTGGTGGTGCTGACCTACTGGCTGAGTTTCGAGTACGTGCGCAATCCGCGGGAGGCGCTGGAGCCGGGCCATGCCCAGGGGGCCCTGCTGCGCGGCGCGCGCCACACGCTGCATCTGCTCGCGCCCTACCTCGCCGCTGAACAACGGCGGCATTTGCTGACACTCAGCAATGCCTACAGCGGCGAAGATCAACCGGCAACCGTCTGAACATCGCGCATGGCCCATCCCGACCTCCACTCCTTCTCGTTGCAGGCCGCGGACACCGTGCCAGGCTCCGAACCCTGGGTTGCGATGCCCTACCGCGACGCGCCGCGCTTCGATGCCGTGACGGTGCTGCAGCACTGGCGACGGCTGCATGTCGGCCACGGGATGCCGCCGCCGGCACCCGGCCCGCTGGCCGAGGGCTGGGCGCTCTACCACAGCGGCGAATTCGAGCTGGCCGCCAATATCGGGCTGCGAATCGGCGGCGAAGGGCTGGTGCTGGCGAACCAGGCCACGGCCATCTATGCCAATTACCTGGAGCCGCGCGAGGCATGCCGGCAGGCGCTGTTCAAGCAGGTGGCCGAGCGCGCCGCCTCCCAGGTCGAGGAGGAACCGGAGAACTGGCAGGCCTTGTACTGGCAGGCCTATGCGCTGGGCCGCTACAGCCAGGGGATCAGCGTGGCCAGGGCGCTGGCGCAGGGCCTGGGCTCCAAGGTCAAGGGTGCGCTCGAGCGCGTGATCGAGCTGCAGCCGCGGCACGCCGCCGCCCACGTGGCATTGGCCGCCTTCCATGCCGAAGTGATCGACAAGGTGGGCGCACTGGTCGGGCGCATGACCTATGGCGTGCGGGCCGAAACCGCGATGGCGCTCTTCCAGCACGGCTTGGAACTCCACCCGAACTCGCCCGGCGCACTGATGGAATATGCCCGCGGCCTGCTGATGCTCGAAGGCGAAGCGCGCACGGCCGAAGCCACCGCGCTCTACGAACGGGCCGCCTCCCTCGAGCCGCTCGACGCGCGGGAGCGGCTCGACATCGAGCTGGCCCGTGCCGGCCTGTCCGACTGAATCGCGGCCGCTTTATCAACGGCGTCGTCACTTAAGATGCAGGCCCCAGCCACGCGATCGCCGCCACCATGTCCGACCTGAACGCGCTTTTCGAAGCCGCCCAAGCCAACGCCAAGCTGCTCCCGGAGCGTCCGGACAACCCGACGCTGCTCAAGATCTACGGCCTGTTCAAGCAGGCGACCCTGGGCGACAACACCGAGAAGAAGCCCAGCTTCAGCGACGTCGTCGCCCGTGCCAAGTGGGAGGCATGGACCGCGCAGAAGGGCCTCTCGGCCGACGAGGCCAAGCAGAAATACATCGACCTGATCGAGTCGCTGCGCTGAGCGCCAACCGCCGCCGATGCGCCCGGGACGAGCCTTACAGCCAATCGTTGTCGTTGTAGGCGTTCTCGTCTTCGTCGCCGCGCCTGCTCAGCAGGTCGTCGAGCTTCTGCCGCAAGCGCTGCTCGATCGGCCCGCTGAAGCCTCCGAACAGGCCGGTCAGCGTCGCCTGCAGCCTGAAGGTGTCGCCGCTGACCTCGACGCTGCCTTCAATGCCCGTGCGGCTGAAATGGCCGAGGTCGCGTGCCGGGCCTTCCTCGTAGCTGCAGTCGAGGCCGTAGTCCCGCTCGACCTGGCGGACCCACTTGCGCGCGATCGTGCGCGCGGCCTCGATGCCGAGTTGATGACTGCGTTCGATATGGATCTCAGGCACCTGGCCCCCCCTGTCGGCTTGGATGATTCGGTTCTTCGGTCGGCCTGCGGGCCGCGGGCGCCACGGCATCCCCGGCTCCCAGCGCCTGCATTCTCTCGTCTTTGGGCAGCCGGGCCAGGCGCTTGACGGCCGCGTAGAAGCGCGGCCAGTTCCGGCCCTCGCGGTCGAACAGCGCCTCGAAGCCCGGCACCAGTTCATCGTAGGCCGCCTGCGCGCCGAACAGGGCGTTGTTGGCGCGCGCCACCCAGGCATCGTAGGCGCCCTGCCGGGGGCCGCTCCAGCCGGCGCGCAGTGCGGCGTAGCGCTGGCGGAAGTCGTCCATCGCGGCCTTCTTCCGCGCATCGACCGCCGCCCAGTCCCCGGCCTGCGCCTCCTTCGAGGCATAGATGTCCGAAAGCACCTGCCGCGTATGCGCCGCGAGGGCGCGGAACTGCTGGCGGCGGCCATCGAACTGGGCGTACTCGAGCCGCGCCGCCTCGCTGGCCTGGGACTGCAGCCAGCGAGCGCCGCCGATGCGCTCCACCGCCGTCGCGTAGGACTCGTTGAACGTGGTGTCCCCCGGCACGTAGAGCACCTGGTGGGCGAGCTCGTGGAACACGATGCGGGCGAGTTCGCCCTCGGGGTAGCCGATGAAGGTGGAGAGCAGCGGGTCGCCGCCGGCCCAGTTCATCCAGCCCAGGGTGGAATAGGCGGGAACCGGGTACACGGCCGCTTCCAGACCCTGAGCGCTCAACGCGGCCGCCTCGGCGCGGGCCGCGGCCTGGTCGTAATAGCCGCGGTAGCCGACGCAGCCGGCGACCGGGAAGCACCAGGTCTTGAGGGTGAGCGAATGGGGCGGCGCCGCCACCACGTTCCAGATCGCCGCGGGCCGGTGCAGGTCGGCATAGGCCTTGTAGCTCGGGTTGTCGGGCAGGCCGAGCTCGGCGACCGCGAAGCGGCGGATGCGCTGCGTGAGCTCCAGCTTGGCCTTGAGCGCCTCGGAGGTGGCCGGGTCCTGCAGCACCTCCGGCACCGGCCGCGCCGCGCGCATGAGCGCGAGGTGGCCGGCGGCCGACTGCCAGTAATAGCCGACCTCGGCGCAACCCGCAAGCGCCAGGACCGCCAAGGCGGCGAAGACCACGCGCCGGCGGCTCATCTCTCGCCCTCGTCAGGCATCCAAAGCCACCTCGACCAGGCAATCGTAGAAGGTGGGCCCGCGGCCGATGTCCGTCAGGCGCTGGCTGGTGAGCTGGTTGACATTGGTGCCGTCGGCCCCGAGCTTGCGCCACCAGATGCCCAGCCCATGAACTACACCGGGCCGGGCGCGGCGCGAGACCTCGGCGCGGCAGCGGTGCTCGCCGCGACCGTTGAAGACGCGCACCATCGCGCCATCGACGATGCCGCGCGCGGCGGCGTCGTCCTCGTGGATCTCCAGCAGCGGCTCGCCCTCGATCGCGCGCAGGCTCCTGACGTTGACGAAGCTCGAGTTGAGGAAGTTGCGCGCCGGTGGCGAGATCATCGCGAGCGGGAACTCCGTCGAGCTGCCGGCCGCCTCGTAGTTGGGCAGGTGGTCGGGCAGCCCGTCCTGGCCCTGCGCCGCGAGGCGTTCGCTGAAGAACTCGCATCGGCCCGAGGGCGTCGGGAAGCCGCCTTCGGCGAAGGGTGCATCGGGCAGCTTGAGGCTGCTGAAGCCCTGCGCCTGCAGTTCCTCGACATCGATGGCGCCAGGCGCGAAGGCGCTGCGGCACAGCGCCTCGTCGTCGTCGGAGAAGCAGGGCTCGTCGAAGCCCATGCGGCGCGCCAGCTCGCGGAACACCCAGGCATTGCTGCGCGCCTCCCCGCGCGGCGCCAGCGCCGGCCGGTTCAGCAGCACGTCGGTATGGCCATAGCTGGTGTGGATGTCCCAGTGCTCCAGCTGGGTGGTGGCCGGCAGCACGTAGTCGGCAAAGTCGGCGGTGTCGGTCTGGAACTGCTCCAGCACCACGGTGAACAGGTCCTCGCGCGCGAAGCCGGCCACCACTTTCGCCGAGTCCGGCGCGACCGCGACCGGGTTGCTGTTGTAGACCACCAGCGCACGGATCGGATGGGCGGTGTCGAGCAAGGCATCGCCGATGGTGCTCATGTTGATGGTGCGCGGGCGCCGGCCGGCCAGCAGGTCCGGCCTGTGCAGTGCGGCGCGGTCCACCGGGAACTGGCCCGAGCTGCTCAGCAGCAGCCCGCCGGCGCGATCGCGCCAGGCGCCCACCAGCGCGGGCAGGCAGGCGATGGCGCGCGCCGCATTGCCGCCGCCGCGCACCCGCTGCATGCCGTAGTTGAGCCGGATCGCCGCCGGCCGCGTGGTGCCGTAGGCGCGCGCCAGTGCCACGATCTGCGCCTCGGGCACGCCGCAGACGGCGGCCGCACGTGCCGGCGGCCATTGCAGCGCGCGTTCGCGCAACGGCTCCCAGCCCAAGGTGTAGCGCTCGAGGTAGTCGGCGTCCAGCCAGCCGTTGACGATCAGCTCATGCATCAGGGCGAAGGCCAGCGCGGCATCGGTGCCCGGCAGGAGCGCCACGTGCTCGTCGCACTTGTCGGCGGTCTCGGTCTTGCGAGGATCGATGCACACCAGCCTGGCGCCGGCACGCTTGGCCGCCTGCGCATGCCGCCAGAAATGCAGGTTGCTCGCGATCGAGTTGCTGCCCCAGATCAGGATCAGCTTCGCCTCGGCGAAGAACTGCACGCGCATGCCGACCTTGCCACCCAAGGTGAAACCCAGGGCTTCGCTGCCGGCCGTCGAGCAGATGGTGCGATCCAGCAGCGAAGCCCCGAGCTTGTGAAAAAAACGACGGTCCATCGATTCGCCCTGCACCAGCCCCATGGTTCCGGCGTAGCTGTAGGGCACAATCGTTTCCGGATTGTTACTTTTTAGTACATGCAAGCGCTCGGCGATGTCGTCGAGTGCAGCATTCCAGCTTACAGGCTCGAAGCGGCCGCTGCCCTTGGGACCGACCCGCCTGAGGGGCTGCAGCAGCCGCTCGGCGTGGTCGTTGCGTTCGATGTAGCGCGAGACCTTGGTGCAGAGCACGCCGGCCGTATGCGGATGCGCCGGGTTCCCCTGCAGCTTGACGGCCTTGCCGTCCTGCACGGTGGTCACGAGGGAGCAGGTGTCGGGGCAGTCGTGAGGACAGGCGCCGAGCACCTGGGTCGGGGAGTTCATGGGAATGGACCGGGCAACAAGAGGGACCGGTCAAGTCTAAGTTCTGCGCCGCAGCGGCGCTCTGGAGTTTTCACGATGATCCAACGCAGGCAATTTTCGATCGCGGCAGGCGCCGCGGCACTCGGCGGCTTCGGCCTGGCGAGAGCGCAGGGCGAAGCGCCCATCGTGCTCGGCCAGTCGGCGCCCTTCACCGGGCCGGCGGCGCAGTTGGGCATCCAGTTCCAGCAGGGCGCCAAGCTATACCTCGACCAGTACAACGCGATGCCGGGCCACCGCGACGTCCGGATCAAGTTCCTGGACGACGGCTACGAGCCGGAGCGCTGCGCCGCCAACACCAAGAAGCTCATCGACGAGGAGGCGTTCGCGCTTTTCGGCTACATCGGCACCCCCACCAGCCTGGCGGCCCTGCCGCTGGCGGTGAATGCGAAGGTGCCCTTCATCGCGCCCTTCACCGGCGCCATGGCGCTGCGCGAGCCCTTCCATCGCAACGTGTTCCACCTGCGCGCCTCGTACAACGACGAGACGGCGCTGATCGTGAAGCAGCTCACCCACCTGGGCCTGAAGAAGATCGCGGTCTTCTACCAGAACGACGCCTACGGCAAGGCCGGGCTGGACGGCGTGACATTGGCGCTCTCGCAGCTCGACCTGAAGCCGGCGGCCCTGGCCACGGTGGAGCGCAACACGGTCGACGTCGCCGCGGCGGTGAAGACCATCGTCGCCGCCAAGCCCGACGCCGTGGTCCAGGTCAGCGCCTACAAGTCCTGCGCCGCGTTCATCCGCGAGGCACGCAAGGCGGGCTACGGCGGCACCTTCTACAACGTGTCCTTCGTCGGCACGCAGGCCCTGGCCGACGAACTGGGCAAGGACGGCGCCGGGGTGGTCGTCACCCAGGTCGTGCCCTCCCCCTACTACGCCGCGAACGGCATCACGCGCGAATTCAACGAGGCGGTGAAGAAGAGCGGCGGCACGGTCCAGTCCAACTTCTCGAGCATGGAGGGCTACCTGGCCGCGAAAGTGCTGACCGAAGGCCTGCGCCGCGCGCCCGGCAAGCTCACGCGCGAGAGCCTGATCGCGGGGCTGGAAAGCATCGACCGGCAGCAGTTCGGCGGCTTCGAAGTTTCCTTCTCGCCGCGCAACCACGTCGGGTCGAAGTTCGTGGAGCTGTCGATGATCACCGCCGACGGCCGGATCCGGACTTGAGGAAAGTCACTTCCCCGAAGCAAGACCGTCGACCGCCTGAAACATCGCCTGCCTGGCCTGGCTGATCACCTGTCCGCGCCAGGCATCGGTGTCGCAGTAGAACGCCGCGAGCATGCGCGCGTGAATCGCTTCGGCCAGCTCGGCGGGCGCTTCGGGATGGCAGTGCAGCCAGTGGTCGCCGCGCAGCGCGGCCGTGACTTCCAGCATCGCCTCGGTGCCGTACTCCAGCGCGATGGAGGTGTGCTCGGCCTGGGGGCATTCGTCGTCGAGCGCGTAGCACATCAGCCCGGTCAGGTAGGCTGAAGTCGACGAACCGTCGTACATCGAGGTCACCGGCGCCGCCGGGCTGCCCCACCAGGCGTTGGCCCGCGCATAGGCGGACTTGTCGTCCCGGCCGGCGAAGATGCGCTCGCCGATGCCATTGGGGCCGAGCCCGGTGTGCAGGTCGATCCAGCCCAGGCGAGTCGCCGGCGCCGCGTGGCTGCGAAGCACCTCGCGCACGGTCCTGTTGCTCCACGTCGGCGCGTCGCCGCCATAGAACAGGCCATCGGCAAACTGGTACTGGCCGCGTGACACGGCCGCCTGGTAGAAGCCCAGGCCCTCGCGGGCGATGAGGCTGTCGATGGCCGCCTGGTTGGCTGCCGAGGGCGGCCACTGCTCGGGCAGCAAGAGCGCATGCAGGCTGGCATAGGCCTCGTTCACCGGCAGCGGCTTCGAGAAGTCGAGGAAGTTGCGGTTCAAGTCCACGTTCTCGTGCGTGACGCGCCGCCCGTGCGAGAAGCCGTGCGGGTTGAGCGCATGGATGTAGAGCACCGCCACGCCCTGGTCCCGCGCCTTCTCGCGCCACTCGGCGTCGTGCAGCGCGAACACCTGCACGCCGCTGCCGCAGTGCCCCTCCACGCCATGGCAGCCGCTGCTCACGATCAGCAGCTTGCCGGCATCCGCGTCGCCATCGAGCGCCACGTCGATCGCCAGCGCCTCGCCATCGCGGCCCCGCAACGGATGAACATGGGACTGCACGGCCAGGCCTGCCTCGGCGCATCCCTGGAGAAACTTGCTGCGTGCCTGTGCGTAGCGCGATGCAAAGGCCTCGCCGACGCCGATCATGCGGCGCTGCCTTCGACGAGCGTCGGGCTCTTCAGGAACTCCTCGGCCAACCGCACCCAGCAGGTCGCGCCCAGGGGTATCAGCTCGTCGTTGAAGTCGTAGCTCGCGTTGTGCAGCATGCAGGGGCCGCCGCCATGGTGCATCTCGCGGTGGCTGCCGTCGCCGTTGCCGATGAAGGCGTAGGCGCCGGGCCGGGCCTGCAGCATGAAGGCGAAGTCTTCGGCCGTCATGGCCGGTTCCTGCACCAGCACGTTCTGCTCGCCGACGATGCCGGCCATCACGCGGCGCGCGAAGTTCGCCTCTGCCGCGGTGTTGATGGTGGGCGGGTAGTTGCGGTGGAAGTAAAAGTCGCACCCGGCATCGTGGGCCGCGCTCACGTGCTCGGCGATCTTCTTCATGCGCGCCTCGATCAGGTCCAGCACCTCCAACGTGAAGGTGCGCACCGTGCCCTTGAGCTCGCAGCGGTCGGGGATCACGTTGCTGGCCTCGCCGGCGTGGATCATGGTCACCGAGATCACACCGGCCTCGGTCGGCTTCTTGTTGCGGGTGAGGATGGTCTGGAAGGCCTGCACCATCTCGCAGGCGATCGGCACCGGGTCGATGCCGGTGTGCGGCAGCGCGGCGTGGCCGCCCTTGCCTCGGATGGTGATGGTGAATTCGCTGCTCGAGGCCATCGCCGGCCCGGGGCTCACGGCGAACTGGCCGGCCTTCATGCCGGGCCAGTTGTGCATGCCGAACACGGCCTCCATCGGGAACTGCTCGAAGAGGCCCTCCTTGACCATCTCGCGCGCCCCGCCGCCGCCCTCCTCGGCCGGCTGGAAGATCAGGTAGACCGTGCCGTCGAAATTGCGGTGCTTCGCCAGGTGCTGGGCCGCCGCCAGCAGCATGGCGGTGTGGCCGTCGTGGCCGCAGGCGTGCATCTTGCCGGGGTGCTTGCTGGCGTGGGCGAAGGTGTTGAGCTCGGTGACCGGCAGCGCATCCATGTCGGCGCGCAGGCCGACGGCGCGGGGGCTGCTGCCGTTCTTCACGATGCCGATCACGCCGGTGGTCGCCAGGCCGCGGTGGATGGGGATGCCCCACTCGGTGAGCTTGGCCGCCACCACGTCGGCGGTGCGCACTTCCTGGAAGCAGAGTTCGGGATGGGCGTGCAGGTCACGCCGGACGGACGCGATGCCCGCCGCCTGGGTGACCAGGGAGTCGATGAGTTTCATGGAAAGGAGTCTAGGCTGAGCGGGAATTGCCCGCAAAGCCCGTGCCTCCCCCGAGATCAGCGCCCGTTTTCCTTCAGCCAGGCCTTGCGCGCCGCCAGCGCGGTGTCGGTGAAATCGGTAAACACGCCGTCGACGCCGAGCCGGTAGAACGCCAGGTACTCGTTCGCCGCGTCACCCTTGTAGTCGGAGGCCAGCCGGCGCGACTCGTTGCGGAAGGTGAAGGGATGCACCAGGAGTCCCACCTTGTGCGCCTCGGCCACCAGGTTGGTCGGGGCCATCGAGGTGGCGTCGGCATCGTTGACCTTGCCGTCGCGGTTGACGTCCACCGGCTTGCCGTCGGCGCCGACCGTGCCCTTGATGCTGACGATGTAGCGCTTCCACGGGCCGATGGCATCGGCGTAGGTCTTGATCTCGGCGAGCCCGGCAGGTGTGACCATCACGTCGAAGTTGCGGCGATCGCCGGCCTTGGTCCACTCGTAGGGCCGGTCCACCGGCACAGCGTAGGTCATGCGGCCGGTCGCCATGTCGATGCCGTCCCCGTCGATCAGCTGGACCAGCCGCGTCTTCAGGCCCTTGCTCTTCATGTACTTGAGACTGCCCGGCTCGAAGGACTGCACGAACACCGGCGCGCCGCGGCTGTTCCAGCCAGCGGCCTCGAGCAGGGCGATCAGCTTGTCCTCCATCGGCATTCCGAGGTCGCGGAAGTAGGTCGGGTTCTTGGTCTCGGGGTAGATGCCGATGGTGCGGCCGGTCTCGCGCGACTTGGCCTTGGCCAGGTCGATCACCTCCTGGAAGGTCGGCACCTTGTACTGGCCGTTGAACTGCTGCGGCCGCTCGGCATCGGTGGAGATGGCGCCCAGGCGCTTGATCTCGGCAAGGGTGAAATCGTTGCTGAACCAGCCGGTCTGGGTCTCGCCGTCGACCTGGATGGTCTTCTTGCGCTGCGCGAACTCGGGGTGCTTCGCCACGTCGGTGCTGATCGCCAGGTTGGGGTCGTGACGGGTGATCAGCACGCCGTCCTTGGTGGAGACCAGGTCCATCTCGATCACGTCGGCGCCCAGCTCGATGGCCCGGGCATAGGCCTCCAGCGTCTCCTCCGGCAGGTACCCGGAGGCGCCGCGGTGCGCCACCACCAGCGGCGGCTGCCCGTCGAGGGTGGGCAGCCTGGCAGACGGGCCCGCGCCGGGCATGCTGCAGGCGGCAAGGGTGAAGGCAGCGGCGGCGGTCAGCACGTACTTCGCGGTCTGGGATTGCTTCAAGGTCTTCTTCTCCGTCAGGTTGAAAAAAAGGCGCAGCCTAGCCGGCCCGGGTGACAGTTTGACTGCATTGCAGCGCGCCGATGCAGGACTTTCCGGGACAAAATGGCCCGCATGCCGACCGCTTCCCTCTCCAGCCGCAGCCTCGAGTTCGCGCAGACGCTGGTGCGCATGAACACCGTGAGCACCCACAGCAACCTCGAGCTGATCGACTTCGCGCGCGACCACCTGGCCGGCCTGGGCGTGCGCAGCCGCCTCACCTACAACGCCGACAAGACCAAGGCCAACCTGTTCGCCACGCTGGGCGCGGGCAAGCCGGCCGGCGTGATCGTCTCGGGCCACACCGACACCGTGCCCTGGGACGGGCAGGCCTGGAGCGTGGACCCCCTGTCGGCACTCGTCCAGGACTGGCCGCAGGACGAGCACGACGGCGAGGCGATGCAGGTCGAGCCCCGCCTCTACGGCCGCGGCTCGGCCGACATGAAGAGCTTCATTGCGATCGCGCTGGCCAACGCCGAGCGCTTCGTCGAGAGCGACTCCCCCTTCGCGGTGCACTTCGCCTTCAGCTACGACGAGGAGGTGGGCTGCTTCGGCGTGCGCGAACTGCTCGCCGACATGAAGGACCAGGGCATCCGGCCGCTGGCCTGCATCGTCGGCGAGCCGACGATGATGGTGCCCGCCATCGCGCACAAGGGCGTCTACCGCTACCGCTGCTGCGTGCGCGGCAAGGAGGCGCATTCCTCGCTCACGCCGCGCTCGGTCAACGCGATCGAGATGGCGGCGCGCCTGGTCGGCAGGGTGCGCGACATGGCCGAGGGCTTCGAGCGCGACGAGCCCCGCTATGCGGGCTTCGACGTGCCGTACAGCACCGCCAGCGTCGGCCAGTTCCACGGCGGCATTGCCGACAACGTGGTGCCGCGCGACGCCGAGTTCCGCTACGAGTTCCGCGACCTGCCCACGGCCGACGCGCAGAAGATGCAAAAGGAGATCCTGCTGCATGCCAACCGCCTCGAGGCCGGCATGAAGAAGATCGCACCCGAGGCCGGCTTCAGCTTCGAGACCATCTGCGAGATCCCCAGTTTCCTCACCACGGCCGACGACCCGGTCACCCGCCTCGCGCAGCGACTGGCGGGCGAAGCAGGCACCACGCTGGTCGCCTTCGGCACCGAGGCCGGCCTGTTCAAGCAGGCCGGCATCCCGACCGTGGTGTGCGGCCCCGGCAGCATCACCCAGGCGCACCAGCCGGACGAGTACGTGACGCTCGCCCAACTCGCGCGCTGCGAGCAGTTCCTGCAGGGGCTCGCAGCGGTCCGGGAGCTCCGCTGAAGCGCATCGCCCTTGGCCTGCTCGGCGCCGCCGCCCTGCTGTATGCGGCGGCGACGGCGCTGGCGGCGCGGCATCCGGCCTGGGGCTACGTGGCGGCCTTCGCCGAAGCCGCGATGGTGGGCGCGATCGCCGACTGGTTCGCGGTGGTCGCGCTGTTCCGGCACCCCATGGGGCTGCCCATCCCCCACACCGCAATCATCCCGTCCAACAAGGACCGCATCGGCGCCCGGCTGGCCGGCTTCATCTGCAACAACTTCCTGAGCACGCCGCAGGTGCTGGCCAAGCTGGAGCAGCTCGATCCGGCCGCGCGGCTGGCCCACTGGCTGGCGCAACCCGCGCATGCCGCCACGCTGGGCGGGCACCTGGTGGCCGCGGCGCGCTTCGGCCTGGCAGCCTTCGACGATGCGCGCGTGCGCGAATTCCTGGGCCGCGCGGCGGCAGCCGGCCTGGCGCAGCTCGACATGGCGCGGCTGGCGGGGCAGGCCCTGGATGCGCTGACCGCCCATGGGCGACACCAGGCCTTGCTGGACGACGTGCTCGCGCAGGTGGCGGCCGCGGTCGAAGGCGAGGAAGTGCAGGTGCAGATCACCGAGGCGATCGCGCGCGAAATCCGCGCGCTGCGCTACGTGGGCCTGGACCAGGTCACGGCCCGGCTGGCCACGCGCAAGGTGGTGGCGGCCGCCGCACGCACCGTGGCCGAGATGGCCGGCGATCCCGCGCATCCGATGCGGCAGCGCTTCGATGCCTTCATGCACGAGTTCGTCCGCAAGCTCAAGACCGACCCCGAGTTCCAGCGCCGCGGCGAGGCCATCCGCGCGGAGCTGCAGGCGCACCCGGCCATCGGCGAATACCTGCATGGGCTGTGGAGCGAGCTGCTGGGCTGGCTGCACGAGGACCTGGCGAAGAGCGACTCGGCGATCCGGCAACGCATCGTCGCGATGGCCGGCACGCTCGGCGCGCGCCTGGAGGCCGACCCGGCGATGCGGCGCTGGATCAACGAGCAGATCGTGGATGCGGCACCGAAGGCCATCGAACGCTACCGGGAAGACATCCGCCGCTACATCGTCGAGCGCGTCGGCCAATGGAACGCCGAGGAGATGAGCGTGGAGCTGGAGAAGCACATCGGGCGGGACCTGCAGTTCATACGGGTCAACGGGACGCTGGTGGGCGGGCTGGTCGGCCTCGCCATTCACACCCTCACGCAAGCCTTCGCCTGAGCTCATTCCCCGGACAGGGAGGGAGCGCGTCGAGGATCAGGCCCGGAAGCGCTTGCGCGTCAACGCCAGAGCCGCCCAGAACGCAATCACCGTGTACCCCACCAGGACGACGGCATGCCGCCACCACCCCTGCGGCCACTGGTCCATGAACAGCGGCCGCACCAGCGCCACCGCATTCGCGAGCGGCAGCCAGTCGGCGATCCGGTGCACCACCTCCGGCAGCTGCTCCAGCGGAAAGAACACGCCCGAGAGGAACATCATCGGCGTCATGAACAGGGTGAAGTAGTAGGTGAAGAAGTCGTAGCTCTTCGCCAGCGCATTGAAGATCAGCGCGATGCACGAGAAGGTCACGCCCACCCCCGCCAACACCAGCCACGCGACCAGCAGCTTCGGGCTGTGGCTGATGCCCAGCCCCAGCATCACGAACAGGATCGCGGTGGTGGTGAAGATGGCCTTGAAGGCGGCCCACAGCATCTCCGCCAGCACCACGTCGTCGAGCCCCACCGGCGCGTTCATGATGCCGTCCCAGGTCTTCTGCACGTGCATGCGCGAGAAGGCCGAGTAGAGCGCTTCGAACGAGGCGGCGTTCATCGAGCTCATGCAGATCGAGCCGCTGGCGAGGAACAGGATGTAGGGCACCTGGACGCCCTCCACTGACACCTGCCCCACCAGCGCTCCCATGCCGTAGCCGAAGGCCACCAGCCAGATCAGCGGCTCGGCGATGTTGCCGATCAGGCTGGGGATCGCGAGCTTGCGCCACACCAGCAGGTTGCGCAGGAACACCGGCCACCAGCGCATCGACAGCTCGGGCGGTCGCCACACCGAAGGCGCGGCCGGCAGTGCATCATTGATCAGGGCACTCACGTACTTGCTCCAAATTGCGGGGAACACCGCAGAACCGGCTTTGCCGGGCCGCTGGTGTTGCCCCGGTGAGGGCTGAGGGCCGCGGCTCCAAGCCTGCCTGCGCAGGCTTGGACGGCCTGAAGAGACAAGGCCTCTGTGCCGCGGAACGTTGGTCGGCTCCACGAAGTGAGCCAACCTGGGGGAGAGCTTCATCTTCAACCGTCTTCACGTATCTGCCGGCCGGTGAGCTTGAGGAACAGGTCCTCCAGGTTCGCAGGCCGATGAAAGGTGCGCAAGCCCTTGTGGCCGTCGAGCGCATTCAGCAGGCCGCGCGCGTCCTGCGTGTAGAAGAACACCGTCTCGCCGCTGACTTCGACGCGCGCGGCGTGGTCCTTGAGCGGCGACTGCGCCAGCCCCAGCGCGCCGTTGCCGTAGACCTCGACCACGTCGGGCTCCAGATGCTCGGCGATCAGGTCGCGCGGGCGGCCCTCGGCGATCTTGCGCCCATGGTCGATCACGATCAGGCGCGAGCACAGGCGCTCGGCTTCGTCCATGAAGTGCGTGGTCAGCAGGATCGACTTGCCTTGCTGCAACAGCAGCTGCAGGCGCTCCCACATGAGATGGCGGGCCTGCGGGTCCAGGCCGGTGGTGGGCTCGTCGAGCATCAGGAGTTTCGGGTCGTTGACCAGCGCCCGCGCCAGCGACAGCCGGCGCCGCATGCCGCCGGACAGCTCGCCCGGCTTGACGTCGGCCTTGTGCGACAGCGCCGCGAACTCCAGCAGCTGCGGAATGCGCGGCGTGATCTCGCGCCGGCGCATGCCGAAATAGCGCGCATAGACCATCAGGTTCTCGGCGCAGCTGAAGTCGGGGTCCAGGGTATCGAACTGGCTCACCACGCCGAGCTGTGCCTTGATGGCGCGCGCGTCGCGCGGCATCGAGAGCCCGCTCATCGCATCGATGCTGCCGCCGTCGGGTGCGGTGAGCCCCAGGCACATGCGGATGGTGGTGGTCTTGCCCGCGCCGTTGGGGCCGATCACGCCCAGGCATTCGCCCGGCGCGATGGTGAACGAGAGGTCGTCGACCACGGTCGTCGCGCCGTAGCGCTTGCACAGGTGGCTGGCTTGGAAAAGAGGGGCGGGAGGGCTGAGCACCAAGGCATTGTGGCGCAAGGCCCCGAGGCCATCGGACTCAAAGGCGCAAGCCGTGGAACTCGTTCTTCATCCAGTCGATGAAGGCCCGGGTGCGCGCCGGCAGCAGGCGCGCGTGCGGATAGATCACGCTCACCGGCCGCGGCGCCAGCTCGAAGTCTTCCAGCACGATGCGAAGCCGCCCCGCTTGCACCAGCGGCAGCACCTGGTACGAGAAGAAGAAGCCGAAGCCCATGCCGGCCGCGCACGCTTCCACCGCGGGCGCAATGTGGTTGAACTCCAGGTTGCCGCGGGCGGCGACCGCGAAGTCGCGGCCGTTCTCGCGGAAGTGCACCGGTGGGCCGGGATGGATGCGCACGCAGTTGGCCTGGAGCAGGTCGCGCGGATGCCGCGGCGTACCGTGGGCGCGCAGGTAGTCCGGGCTGGCGACGGCCACGCGGCGGATGGTGCCGAGCTGCTGGGCCACGAGCGACGAGTCTTCCAGCGGGCTGATGCGGATGCCGACATCGATGCCCTCCTCCAGCAGATTCACCGTTCGGTCGTGCAGCAGCACGCTGCAACGCATCTTGTCGTGGCGCTGGAGAAAACGCACGATCGCGGGCGCCACGTACATGTGGCCGAAGAGGACGGGCGCGGTGACGGTGAGCTGGCCGGCGGGCTCGGCGGCCTCGCGCGTGAGCGCGCTGTCGGCAGCATCGGCCGCAGCCAGCACCTCGCGCGCACTTTGCAGGTACTGGCGGCCTTCCTCGGTCAGCGAGATGCGCCGCGTGGTGCGATGGAACAGCCGCACGCCCAGGTGTGCCTCCAAGGCGGCCAGCGAGCGCACCACCGCGGGCAGCGAGCTCTCCAGCGCGTCGGCGGCTTTGGTCAGGCTGCCCTGGTCGGCAATCTGCACGAAGGTCTGCATGGCTTTGAGGCGGTCCATGGAAATGATTAGACCGCAGATCGCAACAGTGAAATGCGAGTCGCGCCATTACTCCGAATGCCGGATCAAAGAACAATCGGGCCGAAGCACCCCAGGAGACCGCCGATGCCCGCCACCCATTCCGTCGCCGACGACAGCTCGTCCATCTCCGGCCGCAGCCATCGCATGCGGCTGTTTCTCCCGCCGCTGCAGGCGTGCGCCTGGGTACCGGTGGTGGCCACGCCGATCGGAGTGGCGTCATGAACGCCGCCGCATGGCACGAAGGCGAGCGCGCCTTGCAAGCGCGTGCCGGCATCGCCGAGCGCATGGCCGAGATCGGGCCGCGCGTGCTGCGCGACCACATGCCCGATCAGCATCGCAGCTTCTTCGCCCAGTTGCCCTTCCTGATCGCGGGCAGCCTGGACGGCGAAGGCCGCCCCTGGGCCAGCGTGCTCGCCGCGGCGCCCGGCTTCGCGCACTCGCCCGACCCGCGGCATCTGCGCATCGATGCACGGCCTCCGGCCGGCGATCCGCTGGCAGCCGCGCTCGCGGTCGGCGCGCCGATCGGGCTGCTCGGCATCGAGCCGCACACGCGGCGGCGCAATCGCATGAACGGCACGGTCGACGCGCTCGATGCGCGAGGTTTCTCCGTGCAGGTGGGCCAGAGCTTCGGCAACTGCCCGAAGTACATCCAGGCGCGCGAGCCCTTGTTCGTCGGCGGCGCGCCGGCTGCGGGCTTCGGGCCGCGCATGCAAGGGCTGGACGCCGCAGCCCGGCGCATGGTGCGCGCGGCCGATACCTTCTTCATCGCCACGGCGCATCCTTCGGCGGGCGCGGCACGCTCGCCGGCGGAAGGCGTCGATGTCTCGCACCGCGGTGGGCGTCCGGGCTTCGTACGGGTCGATGGAGGCTCGCTCATCGTGCCGGACTTCATCGGCAACGCCTTCTTCAACACGCTGGGCAACATCGCGCTGAATCCGATGGCCGGCCTGCTCTTCGTCGACTTCGACCATGGCGACCTGCTGCAGCTGTCGGTGAAGGCCGAAGTGATCTGGGATGGCCCGCAGGTCGACGCCTTCGAGGGCGCCGAACGCCTGCTGCGCATGGAGGTGCTGGCCGCGCAGCACGCGCCGGCCGCGCTGCCGCTGCGCTTCGGGGCAGCGAGCCTGTCGCCTTTCCTGGAGGCGACGGGCCGCTGGCCGGCCGAGCGCTGAACCGGCTGTGAAGCTCAGTGGAAGACCGGGATGCGCGCGTTCGCCGAGGGCGAGTAGTGCCAGCCCTGCGCGCGCAGCGCAGGCAGGTCCAGCCCGCGCGCCAGCAGCGCCTCGACGCCGGCCGCCGCCAGCGCGCAGGCCAGCGCCTGGCCGGGGCAGTTGTGGGGGCCGTGGCCGAAGCCGAGCATGCGTCGATCGTTGCGCCCGGGCATGAATAGATCGGGCTGCGCGTTCAGCCGGTGATCGCGGTTCGCCGCAGCCATCACCAGCAGCACCGCATCGCCGGCTTCGAGCCGCGTACCCGCCACGGTGGTGGGTTCGGCAACGAAGCGGCGGGTGTTCTGGACCGAGGGATCGTGGCGCGCCGCTTCTTCCACCAGTGCCCCGATCGATGCCGTCCGCGCGGCGATCGCATCGGCCAGGCCCGGCTCGCGCACCAGCGCCACCACGCTGTTGCCCAGCAGGCCGGCCGTGGCCTCGCAAGTCTGCGACAACAGGCCGGCGAGGTTGGCGAGCAGCGCACGCGAGGCGTCGCCGGGCGCTTGCGCGCGCACGGCCGCGAGCAGGCTGCCGTCGCGCGCCGGCCGCGCCGCGACCAGGGCTTCGAAGCGCGCCATCAGCGCGGCCGCGGCCTCGCTGGCGGCACGCAACTGGGCCTCGGTGGAGAGCGGCGAAAGGCAGGCGACGAAATCGCGCGTCCAGTCCGCGATGCGCGGCAGCGCTTCGTCGGCAAAGCCCAGCAGGTGGGCCACGCCCGCGACCGGCCAGGCGAAGCAGGCTTCGGACAGGGCCGGCACCGGGCGCTGCGCCATGATGCGCGGCATGGCCGTGTGCACGCTACCGAGGTCGAGCCCGCCCAGCGCACGCTGCAGGATCGGCTTGTGGGCGGCATGCGCCGCACCGTCGTTCATGCGCACCAGCCGGCCGAAGAGCTCGCCGGCCGGCGTGCCGGCAATCGCCCGCGGCACCGGCTCCGCCACCGGGCGCACCCGCAGCGCCGGGTTCGCGAAGGCCTCCTGCAGCACGTCGGCGCGGCTCGCGACCCAGAGGCGCAGGCCCTCGTCGCGCACGAGCGCCGGTCCCGCGCGCAGCCGTGCGTACCAGGGATAGGGATCGGGGTGGGTGACGGCCGCGATGGCGTCGGCGGGTGGGTCGATGTGTCTTTGTTCCATGCCGGCAGTGTGGCCCTTCGCGCACGTCCACACTTCGCTTAGCATCGAAGCATGGATGCACCAACCGCCGACACCCACCTGGCGCGCCTGGCCGGCGCGATTGCCGAACCGGCCCGCGCCCGCATGCTGTGCTGCCTGCTGGACGGCCATGCCCGCACCGCGACCGAGCTGGCGGCCGTCGGCGAGGTCGCGGCCTCCACCGCCAGCGCGCACCTGGCGCGGCTCAAGGAACAGCGACTGGTGGAATCGGTGGCACAGGGCAAGCACCGCTACTTCCGCCTGGCCGGCAGCGACGTCGCCGCCATGCTCGAGGGCCTGCTGGTGGTGGCCGGCGCACCGCGCGGCGAGTTCCAGCCCAGGACGCCGAGCCGGTTGCGCGCCGCCCGCACCTGCTACGACCACATGGCCGGCAAGGCCGGTGTCGCGCTGCACGACCGGCTGCATGCGCAGGGCTGGCTGCAGGCCGATGGCGATGTCTACGAACTGACGGCGCAAGGCGCGGTGGCGCTCGAAAGCCTGGGCCTGGACATCGATGACGCGCGCCGTTCGCGCCGCCGCTTCGCCTGTGCCTGCCTCGACTGGAGCGAGCGGCGCCCGCACCTGGGTGGCGCACTGGGCGCCGCCTGCCTGCAGCTCGCGCTGCGCCGCGGCTGGGTGCGCCAGGCGCTCGACGGCCGCGAGCTCGCGCTCACGCCCAGGGCGCAGCGCGAGATGCCGGAGCTGTTCGGGCTGGCCTGAGCCCGGCCGGCCTCTCTGAAGCGGCCTGCACTGCAGTGCGCCGCACGGAGCTCGCGCCCCGGCACCGCCGCGCTGCTCGATCAGGTCTTGAGCTTGAGGATGTAGGTCAGCACGCCCGCCATCGACTGGTCCAGCTCGAGGAAGGACTGGAAGTCCTTGCCCTCCATCCAGTAGTTGTCCCAGTTGTTGCGCTTGACGACCTTCTGCCACGCATCGTTCGCCACCCCGCGCCGCACGGCATCGAGCAGGACGGCCTGCCGCGCCGCAGGCACGCCCTTGCCGGTGAAGACCCCGCGCCAGTTGGCCAGGTCGGCATCGACGCCCTGCTGCCGCACCGAGGGCACGCCCATGAAAGCATTCCGCGAGGACACGCCGACCGCGCGCAGCTTGCCGCTGGCGATGTGCTCGCTGAACTCGCTGTAGCCGGAGATGCCGGCGATGGCCTTGCCCGACTCCACGGCCGACACCACCTGCGCGCCGCCCGCGAAGGGCTGGTAGACCAGCGCGGCGGTGTTGCCGGTCGCGCGTGCCAGGATGCCGGCGAACATGTGGTCGATGCCGCCTGCGGAGCCGCCCGCGATGCCGGCATTGGCGGGATCGGCGCGCATCTTCGCGATCAGGTCCTTCGCGGTCATGATCGCGGAGTCGCCCCGGACCACCACCACTTCATAGTCGCTGGTCAGCCGCGCGACCGGCGCGATGCGGCTCATGTCGACCGCGGGCTTCTGCAGCGCGACGGCGCCGACCATCACCATGCCGCTCATCAGCAGGGCGTCGGGATCGGCGTCGTACTTCTCGACGTAGCGCGCCAGGCCGATGGTGCCGCCCTTGCCCCCGATGTTCTCGTATTCGATCTGCCCCACGGCGCCGGCGGCCACCATGGCGGCGCCGAGGGCGCGGCCGGTCTGGTCCCAGCCGCCGCCCTCGTTGGCGGGAATGACGATGCGCAGCTTGGGCAGGGCCGGCGCTGCGGGCAGGGCGGGACGTGCCGCCTGGGCCGAGGCCACGGCCGGCAAGGCGCCGGCGGCCGTGGCGGCGAGCCACGAAGTGAAGAGGCGCCGCGTCGTGTGAACCATGAGGTCTCCGGGAGTTTGGATCGGAGAAATCGTAGCCACGGATCTCCGCGCCCGGCCGGGGCCCGCGGCACGAAAACGTCGCGCCGGATTCAGGAATTCACGAAATGCCCTGCCAGAAACGTAACTACTGGAAGGCCACTTCGGCGAAGCTTCGCAGCTTGCGGCTGTGCAGCCGGCTCGATCCCTCGCTGCGCAGCACGTCGATGGCGGCCATGCCGATGCGCAGGTGCTGCTCGACGCGCTCGCGGTAGAAATGGTTGGCCATGCCCGGCAGCTTGATCTCGCCGTGCAGCGGCTTGTCGCTCACGCACAGCAGGGTGCCGTAGGGCACGCGGAAGCGGAAGCCGTTGGCGGCGATGGTCGCGCTTTCCATGTCCAGCGCCACCGCGCGGCTCTGGCTGAAGCGGCGCTGCGGCTGGTTGCCCGGCAGGAGCTCCCAATTGCGGTTGTCGGTGCTGGCCACGGTGCCGGTGCGCATGATCTTCTTGAGCTGCGTGCCCTGCATGCCGGTGACGTCGGCCACGGCCTTCTCGAGCGCCAGCTGGATTTCCGACAGGGCCGGGATCGGCACCCACAGCGGCAGCTCCTCGTCGAGCACGTGGTCCTCGCGCACGTAGGCGTGGGCCAGCACGTAGTCGCCCAGCTGCTGCCCCTGGCGCAGGCCGGCGCAGTGGCCGAGCATCATCCAGGCGTGCGGCCGCAGCACGGCGACGTGATCGGTGATGGTCTTGGCATTGGCCGGGCCCACGCCGATGTTGACCATGGAGATCCCGCTGCAGTCCTCCCGCACCAGGTGGTAGCCCGGCATCTGCGGCAGCCGCCCGGGCGGCGTGCCCTGGCTGCCGTCGAGCAGCGAGCCATAGAAGGTGCTCGTGCCCGCGGCCAGGCCGCGCCGGCGCGTGACCACGTTGCCGGGCTCGATGAAGGCGATGTACTCGCTGTGCTCGTCGGCCATCGCCTCGCGGCCCAGGCGCACGAACTCGTCGATGTAGAACTGGTAGTTGGTGAAGAGCACGAAGTTCTGGAACCACTCGGGCGCCGTGCCGGTGTAGTGGCGCAGCCGGTGCAGCGAATAGTCCACCCGCGCCGCGGTGAAGAGCGACAGGGGCTGCGCCTCGCCCGGCCGGGCCTCGAAGGTGCCGTTGGCGATGCCGTCGTCCATCGCGCCGAGGTCGGGCAGGTCGAAGACGTCGCGCATCAGCACGCGGCGCGCGACATCCATCGTGCCTTCGATATGGTCGTTCTCGGCGAACGAGAAATGGATCGGGATCGGCTGGGTGCTGGTGCCGACTTCGAGTTCGACCTCGTGGTTCTCCAGCAGCAGGCGAAACTGCTCGCGGTAGTAGCGCTCGAACAGGTCGGGGCGTGTCAGCGTGGTCTCGTAGCGGCCCGGCCCGGCCACGAAGCCGTAGCTGAGCCAGGCGTTGGCCGCCGGCGTGCGGCGCGAGACGGTGTGCGTGTGCACCCGCACGAAGGGGTAGCAGGCCCGCACCCGGCCCGGCATGCTCTCGCCGGCAACGAAGCGCTGCATCGCCTCGCGCAGATGCGTGAGGCCGCTGTCGTAGATGAGCCGCACCTGCTCGAGCGCGGCAACGGGGTCGGTGAAGCGGGCCGGGGCGATGAAAGCAGGCATGTAGGGCATGCGAGCGATTGTGCAACGCGCGCCGCCGCTCCCTCAGCCCGGCATCGGCTCCCGCATGGTGACGAACTCCTCCGCGACCGTGGGATGAATGCCGATGGTGCTGTCGAACACCCGCTTGGTCGCGCCCGCGCGCATCGCGACGGCGAAGCCCTGCACCACCTCGCCCGCATCGGGACCCACCATGTGCAGCCCGACCACGCGGTCGGTGGCCTGCTCGACCACCAGCTTCATGAAGGTGCGCTCGCCGCTTTGCGAGAGCGTGTGGCGCAGCGCCTTGAACTCGCTCGAGAACACCCGGACCTTGCCGAACTTCGCACGCGCCTCGGCCTCGGTGTAGCCGCAGGTGCCGATGTTGGGATGGGTGAAGACGGCCGTGGGGGTGAACTCATAGTCCAGCTCGCGCGGCCCTTGGCCGAACAGCATGTCCACCACCACCATGGCCTCGGCCAGCGCCACCGGCGTGAGCTGTTGCGTGGTCGACACGTCGCCGACCGCCAGGATCGAGGGCACCGAGCTGCGGTAGTGCGCATCGACCACCACGCCGCCGCGCGGGTCGAGCTCGACACCGGCGGCTTCCAGGCCCAGGCCCTGGGTGTTGGGCACCCGGCCGGTGGCATACAGGATGACGTCGGCCTCCGTGCGCACGCCGCGCGAGCTCAGCGCGCACAGGCCGCTCTCCTGGCGCGTGATCATGCCGATCTCGCTGTTGACGCGAATGTCGACACCGGCGCGGCCCATCTCCTTGGCCAGGAACTGGCGAACGTCCTCGTCGAAGCCGTTGAGCAGGTGCGGGCCCCGGTACAGCTGCGTCACCTTCGCGCCCAGGCCGTTGAAGATGGAGGCGAACTCGCAGGCGATGTAGCCGCCGCCCACCACCAGCAGGCGCTCGGGAAAAGGATCGAGATCGAACATCGCGTCCGACACGACCACGTGCTCGCGGCCCTTGAGCTCGGGCACGAAGGGCATGCCGCCGGTGGCGACCAGGATGTGGCGCGCGGTGTGCTTCTTCTCGCCGATCTGCACGGTGTGCGCATCGGCCAGGCAGGCCCAGCCCTGGATCAGCGTCACGCCCGCGCCTTCGAGCAGGCCGCGGTAGACGCCGTTGAGCCGCGCGATCTCCCGAGCGCGGTTGGCCTTGAGCCGGCGCCAGTCGAAGCGCGGCGGGCCGTCGAGGGTCCAGCCGTAGCCGGGCGCCTCCTCGAAGGATTCGGCATAGCCGGCCGCGTAGCTGTAGAGCTTCTTGGGAATGCAGCCGACATTGACGCAGGTGCCGCCCAGCTCGGCACATTCCGCGAGGGCCACGCGGGCACCGCGCTGCGCGGCCATGCGTGCCGCGCGCACGCCGCCGCTGCCGCCGCCGATCACGAACAGGTCGAAGTCGAATGTGCGCATGAAAGGCCGCTCCTTGCGGCCGACTGTAGCCGGCCACAGGAAGGGCTGCCGCGCGAGGTGAACGCGCTGGGCTCAGGGCCGGTCGTTCTGCTGGTTGGAATCCCTCGACATGTAGCGCTGCTGCTGCTGGGCGCGCGCTTCGCCGGCGCGCTGCTGCATCTGCTGGATCTGCTGCTGCGCGCGCTGCTGCTGGTTCTCCTGCGCCTGGCGCTGCGCGTTGAGCTGCTGCATCTGGAGCTGCTGGGCCTGCTGTTGCGCCTGCATCTGCTGCTGCCGCAGGGCCTGTTGCTGCTGCATCAGCTGCATCTGCTGCAGTTGCTGGGCCTGCGCCGCTTGCGCGGCGCGTTGCTGCATCTCCTGCTGCGCGCGCAGGGCCTGCTGCTGCTGCAGCTGTAGCTGCTGTTGCTGTTGCAACTGGAGCTGCTGCTGTGCCTGCGCCTGCGCGGCGCGTTGCTGCATCTGCTGCGCCTGCTGCAGTTGCTGGGCCTGCGCGGCCTGGGCTGCACGCTGCTGCATTTCCTGCTGCGCGCGCACGGCCTGCTGCTGCTGTTGCATCAGCTGGAATTGCTGCTGGGCCTGGCCCTGCGCGGCGCGTTGCTGCAACTGCTGGGCCTGCGCGGCCTGGGCCGCACGCTGCTGCATCTCCTGCTGGGCGCGCACGGCCTGCTGCTGCAGCTGAAGCTGCTGCTGGCCCTGTTGCGCCTGCTGCAGCTGGCGCGCCTGCAGCGCCTGGATCTGCCGTGGCCGCAGGTCAGGGGGCGGCAGTGCCGCGGCCGAGCGCCCGAAGCCGCCGAAGTGCCGGTCGCCACGCGGCGAAATCGGCACGGCCGTGGTGATCGGCAACTGGGCGACCCGGTCCTCCGGCACGCGCAGGAAATCGCGGCGGGCGATCGGGCCGCGTCCGAAGATGTCCACCGGCACCAGCGAAAGCGCGCCCGGCGTGTTGCGGTGCAGGTAGTCGGCGCGCGCGAGCTGCCGCTGGTACGCGATGGCGCGGTTGACCTCGTCGATGTAGCGCTGGCTGGCGCGGTAGCCCGGCCGCCAGGCTTCGCCCGGCGCGAGCGGGAACCAGCCCACGCCCGGCCGACCGCCGGCCACGACGTTCGCCTGGGCACCGGCGCCACCCACGAAACCGACCAGTGCCGGCGCATAGACCGGCCTTGCATTCGCCCGTCCCGGCACCCAGGCCCAGCGCGGCCCGATGCGCGCCCAGCGGCCGTAATGCGAAGGCGCGAAGCCCCACGGCGCCGCGTCGATCCAAGTCCAGCCCCAAGGCGCGATGTCGACCCATTGGCCGTCCCGGTAAGGCGCCCAGTCGGCATCCACGCTGCGCGGATACCAGACGTTGCCGTAGGTGGGATCGGTTTGCCAGTCGCCGTAGCGGTCGAGCTGCTGGTAGCCGAGCATGTCGCGCGAGACATAGCGCGCCGAGATCGACTGGTCTTCCAATCGGTCGCGCTCCGCCACCCAGCGGTCGAAGGCGTCGTCGCCGGCGCGCACCGCGGTGCCGCTCACCGCCGCCAGCTGGCGCCCCGAGACCGTGAGCTGCTGGTGGGCGCCGAGCGCCACCGATTCGCCGTTGTCGCCGAAGAGCGTGACTCCGCCGGCGGCGACCGCCACGTTCGTCGTGCCGGCGGCCGGATCGACGTCGATGCGGTAGTCGCCGGGGGTGTCGACCACCATCGCTAGGTTGGCAGTGCCGATCTCCAGGCGCTGGTCGGCCGGGGCTTCGCGAACGCGCAGCTGCAGGCGGCCCTGGTTGATGGTGAAGCGGGCGCTGTCGTCGTCGAGTTCGGAGATGACCAGCTGGGTCTGCTCATCCATGCGCACGGCGGTGGAATCCACATAGAGCTCGGCGCGGGCATGGCGATCGGTCCAGAGCCGGTCGCCGGTGGTGATCGGCCGGTTGGGCACCGCCTCGTACCAGCTGTCGTCGCCGGCCGGCGAGAAGCTGACGGTGCCTTGCTGCTCGTTGAGGCGGGCCACGCGGCCCGGGGGGTCTTGCTGCGCCCAGGCGGCGGCGCTGGAGAAAAGCAGCAGCACCAGGCCCAGCAGCAGCCAGCCGGCGGTGCGGCCGCGGGCGCGCGGATGCGTGCGATGTTTCATGATCGTCCTCGAATCGATGCCGATGTCGATGCAACGCGCCAGCAGTGCGCTGCGCTGGCATCCGGATTGCAAAGCTTTTGGAACTATCCCGCGCGCCGCGCAACCGCGTGTAAGCAAGGGACTTATCGTGTCCTCGGATGGCTGAGGAAGAAACGCAGCATTTCGGCGCTCGCGTCCGGCCCGGCGGGGTCGGTGAAGGACCCATCGGCGCTGCCGCCGGCCCAGGCATGGCCGGCGCCATGCAGGAGCCAGTGTTCGACCGCGATGCGGCCGCGGGTATCGGCATAGGTCCAGCGCGTGAAGGCGCGGCCGCCCTCGGAGCGCCCGCGCATCTCGTGGGCGGGCGCACGCTCGCCCGCCGCCAGCAGCCCCGCCACCGCATCCGCCGCCACCTGCTCCCCATTGCGCGGATGCACGGTCTCGTCGGCATCGCCGTGGAAGACGATGGTGGGGCGCATCGGGCCGCTGAGCGTGGCCTTGTCCGGGCCGTTCTTCATGGCGCCGATCGCGGAAACGAGGTCGTGCGCCGCGCCGGCCGGCAGGCCCGCGTGAACGCCGACGGCAGCGAAGAGCTCGGGATGGACCCGGCCCAGGATGTCGGCCATGGAGCCGCCGGCGGACAAGCCCGCCACGTAGACGCGTGCCGGATCGGCCCCGTGCTCGTGCATCACCGCCTGCGTGAGCGCGGCCAGCAGCGCGGGCTCGCCCCGCCCGGCCTGCTGGTGCTGCGGCAGGAACCAGTTCCAGCATCTGCCGGCGTTGTGCTTCTGGGTCTGGCTCGGGTAGAGCACGAGGAAGCCGAGCTCGGCGGCCAGCCGGTTCATCCGCGTGCCGGCGGCGAAGTCCTCCGGGTGCTGGGTGCAGCCGTGCAGCATCAGCAGCAGCGGGCGGGGCCTGCCCATGCCCCGCCCGGGCACGAAGAGCTTGTAGTCGACCGTGCGGTGCTGGTGCTCGAAGCGGCCGTCGAGCCATTGGTCGGCTGGCGCAGTCGGCAGCAGGCCGATGCGCCGCACCGGTTGCAGCAGCGCATCGGCCAGGCGCCCGAAGCGGCGCTTCCATTCATCGAACAGGGAGGCCATTGCCGGCGCTTAGCGCCCTAACCTCCGTAGAGATACTTGGGCAGCCACAGCGTCAGGCTCGGCCAGATGTACATGAACACCATGCACAGGATCACGATCAGCATGTAGGGCATCATGCCCGCGAAGATCTGGTTGAGCGTGACATGCGCGGGCGACACGCCCTTCAGGTAGAAGGCCGACATCGCCACCGGCGGCGACAGGAAGGCGGCCTGCAGGTTCACGAACACCAGCACGCCGAAGAGCAGCGGATCGATCTGGAAGTGCGTCAGCAGCGGCAGGAAGATCGGGATGAAGATCACGATGATCTCGGTCCACTCCAGCGGCCAGCCCAACACGAAGATGATGGCCTGCGACAGCAGCAGGAACTGCAGCGGCGACAGGTTCATCGAGAGCACCCAGTGCTCGACGATGCTTTGGCCGCCCAGCAGCGCGAACACCGCCGAAAACAGCGCGGAGCCGACGAACAGCCAGCAGACCATGGCGGTGGTCTTGGCGGTCAGGAAGACGGCCTCCTTGATGCGCTGGAAGTTCAGCGTCTTCGCCTGCCATGCCATCAGGAAGGCGCCGGCCGCACCGACCGCCGCCGACTCGGTAGCGGTGGTGATGCCGAACAGGATCACGCCCAGCACGACCAGCGTGAGCACGCCCAGCGGCATGACCGAGGACACCAGCAAGCGCAGGATCTCGAACTGCTCGGCGTCCATCTTCCAGTAGTACAGCGCGAGCAGCGCGAGGGTGATGGCGCAGGTGATCCAGAAGCCGGTGTAGAAAGATTCGGGCACCGGTTCGGCATGCGGTGCCGCCACCGGCTCGCCGAGCTGTTGCAACCCGCCCGCGGGCTGCGGCGTGTCGGGCTCGGCGCCGGGCGGCTCCTGCGCGCCGCCTGAAGACGGCGGCTCCTGAAGGCCTTCGGTGGGCGGCTCCTGCAGGCCTTCGGGCTTCGGCGCTTCCAGTCCCTGCGCGGACGGCTCGGCCAGGCCGGCACCGGAATGCTCCTCCGCCGGCGCCTCGGCCGCCACCGGCGCGCTGGTGTCGGTCTGCTGCGAATAGATGGTCACGTACCACCAGACCGAGCCCAGCGTCACCACCGCCAGCAGCACGGGAACCAGCGCAGTGCCGAGGAAGCCCACCAGCGTGAGCCAGCGCAGGCGAACGCCTTCGGCGGCGCCGGCCAGGGCCCGGCCCGGCGCCAGCACGGCGGCAGCGAGCGCCGGCAGCATGCGCTGCGAGTAGCGCTGCGCGATGTGCGCCACCGCAGGTGTGATCGGCGCGCGCTGCTGCTCCAGCGGCAGCTTCGGCGCCACCTTGGGCTGGATCAGGGCCCAGCCGACCACGTAGATCAGGTAGAGGAAGGCGAGGAAGAAGCCGGGGAACATCGCCGCCGCGTAGAGCTTGACGACCGACTGCCCGGCCACCGCCGCGTAGACGATGATCATCACCGAGGGCGGGATCAGGATGCCCAGCGTGCCGCCGGCAGTGATGACGCCGGCCGCCAGCCGCGTGTCGTAGCCCGCGTTGAGCATCGGCCGCATCGCGATCACGCCCATCAGCACCACCACCGCGCCGACCAGGCCGCTGGCGATGCCCCAGAACGTGCAGATGATCAGCGTCGCGACGGCCAGCGAGCCGGGCACACGGCGGAAGGCCAGCTGCACGCTGTGGAACATCTTGTCCACCAGCGCGCCGCGCTCCATCACGTAGCCCATCAGCACGAACAAAGGGATCGACAGCAGCGTCTCGTTCGTCATTGCGCCGTAGGTGCGCTGCACCATCAGGTCGAAGACATGGTTGTCGAACCAGGGCGTGGCCGGGTCGTAGAAAGCGGCAAAGCCGAACAGCATGCCCAGCCCCATCAGGGTGAAGGCGGTGGGGAAGCCCATCATGATCACGACCACGATCAGGCCCAGCATGGTCAGGCCGAGTGCGGCATTGCTCATAAGGCAAGCTCCGTGCGCCGCGCTGCGGTGCGGGCCTCCTTCGGATCGGCCGGGCGAAGGCTCATGTGGACTCCCTTCCGCGCTGACGCGCCGCCTCGTCCACTTCCTTGGCCCGCTCGATCACGTCGCGCCGGGACTCCTCGTCGACATAGGTGCTGCCGGCCAGTTGCTGCTCGACCACGTCCATCTCCTCGGCGTCCTTGAGCCGCGCCGGCCACTCGCCGGTGCGCAGGCACACCACGCAGCGAAGGATCTCGGCCAGCCCCTGCAGCATGACGACGGCGCCCGCCACCGGGATCACGAACTTGAAGGGATACACCGGCAGCGGCGTGGCATTGAAGGTCTGCTCGCGCATGGCAAGCGAATCGTGGAAATAGTCCCAGCCGGCCCAGGTGAGGGCCCCGATGCCGGGCAGGAAGAAGAGGATGTAGAGCGCCAGGTCCAGCGTGGCCTGGGTGCGCGGCTTCATGCTGCCGTAAAGGAAGTCGCCGCGTACATGGCCGTCCTGCGAGAGCGTGTAGGCACCGCACATCATGAAGAGCGTGCCGTACATCATGTTGTTGGCGTCGTAGATCCAGGCCGTGGGCGCGTTGAGGGCATAGCGCTTGAAAACCTCGGCGCAGACCACCAGCATCAGCACGACGATGAGCCACGCGAAGGTCTTGCCGGCCCAGGTGCTTATCCGGTCGGCAACATGCAGCAGTTGTTGGGTGTTCATCGATGCCCCTGCGACAGGCAAAAAAATGAGCCTTCCGGTGATGGCCGGAAGGCTTGCTGGTCCACACCGAAACTCACGCCTTCTTCTGGGACGCGCCTGCGCCGAAATAGTGGTTGTAGGCCATCTTGAAGTCGACCATGTAATCGCTCTGCCACTGGCCTGCGCTCTTGGCGAAGGCCTTCTGCGACTCGAGCACCTTCTTGAACAGCGCGTTTTCCGCCGACTTCTTGGCGATCGTCTTGTCCCAGGCAGCGAGCTGCGCGCGCAGGATGGCGTCGGGTGTCTTGTAGAACTTGACGCCCGCCTTCTTGAGTTCCTCGTAGTCCTTCGTGTTGCGGTCGATCGCCTTCCAGCTCATGTCGGCGCTGGCCGCCTGCACCGCGTAGTCGATGATGGACTTGAGCTCTTGCGGCAGCGCGTTGTACTTGGTCTTGTTGAACAGGATCTCGAACTGCTCGCCGCTTTGGTGGAAGCTCTGCAGCATGCAGTTCTTGGCCACGTCCTGGAAGCCGAGAGCGCGGTCGCTGGACGCGTTGTTGAACTCGGCGGCATCGATCAGCCCGCGGTCCAGCGCCGGCACGATCTCGCCCCCGGGCAGCGGGTTCACCGCCGCGCCCAGTTCGGTGAACACGTCCACCGCCAGACCCACGGTGCGGTACTTCAGGCCCTTGAGGTCCTCGACCCGTGCGATGGGCTTCTTGAACCAGCCCAGCGGCTGCGTGGGCATCGGCCCGTAGAGGTAGGAGACCACGTCCATGTTGATGGCCTTGTAGATCTCCTCCAGCAGCGCCTTGCCGCCGCCGTAGTTGTGCCAGGCCAGAACCATGTTGGGGTCCATGCCGTAGGCGGGGCCCGAGCCCCACAGCGCGAGCGCCGAGTTCTTGCCGTAGTGGTAGGCCACCACGCCATGGCCGCCGTCGAGCGTGCCTTTGTTCACCGCTTCGAGCAGCTGGAAAGCGGGCACCACGGCACCCGAAGGCAGCACCTCGATCTTGAGACGCCCGCCGGCCATGTCATTGACCTTCTTGGCGAAGTCGTTGGCGTATTCGTGGAAGATATCCTTCGCCGGCCAGGTGCTCTGGAAGCGGAACGATGTGGTCTGCGCCATGCTGACCATCGGCGCCGACATGGCGCCGGCCGCCACGGCCGCACCCTTGAGCAGGCTGCGGCGGCGGTTCGATTGGGAGGCTGTCATTGCGTGTCTCCATAGGTGGCTGGAAAACCCCAGACTGCCATCTTTGGACATGTGAACAAGCGTGACAAAGAGGGTTTTCACGAACTGGTGAAAAATCATCGATCGAGCCGCGCACCGCCCTACGCACTAACCCTGAAACTGCAGCGACCTGAAGGAAAGAAAGCCTATGACCCAAGCAGCCCAGAACCCCTCCGGTGCGAGCCATGCACCAGCCGGTGAACAGCAAGGCATCCGGCCCGCCGAGGGCTATGCCGGCGACGTGCTGCCCGAGCTGGCTCATGCATGGATGACGAACGGCGAGGCCGTCATGGTGGACGTGCGCAGCGATGCCGAACGCGAGTGGGTGGGCTATGTGCCCGGCGCGGTCGGCCTGGCGTGGAAGCAATGGCCCGGGATGGCCTTCAATCCCGGCTTCGATGCCGGGCTGCGCGCCAATGTGCCGGCCGGCAAGAAGGCATTGATGCTGTGCCGCAGCGGCGTGCGCTCGATCGCCGCGGCGCGGCGTGCCACCGAGCTCGGCTTCGAGGCCTACAACATCCTCGAGGGCTTCGAGGGCGATGCCGACGCTGAGGGCCACCGCGGCCGCAAGGGCGGCTGGCGCTTGCGCGGCCTGCCGTGGAAGCAGAACTGAACAGCGCCGGCCGATGCACGACCCGCGCGCGTCCTCGCCAGGAGCGCTCGGGGAAAAGCGCGTCGACAAGGCAGCGCGGCCGGACTATTTCAGGGGCGGAATCCTGAGCTTCTGCCCTGGATAGATCTTGTCCGGGTGCGTCAGCATCGGCTTGTTGGCCTCGAAGATCGCGTTGTACTTGTTGGCGTCGCCGTAGTACTTCTTGGAAATGGCCGACAGCGTGTCGCCCTTCACCACGTCGTGGTATTGCGCCGGGTCCGCCGCCGGCGCCACCAGCTGGTTGTCGACCTTGGTCACGTTGGCCACGTTGCCGGCCGCGAGCGAGGCCTTCTCGCTGGCTTCCTGCGAGGGCGCGTTGCCCTTGAGCGTGACCAGCCCCTCGGCGGCGACGTAGCTCACTTCGAGGCCGGTCAGCCCGAGGTTCTGCGTCTCGATGTAGGTCTTGATGGCAGCAGCCGCGGCCTTGTTGGCATCGGGCTCCGCGGCGTGGGCAGAGGAGCCGCCGAACAGCTTTTCTCCCGCCTCCTTGATGAAACTGAGCAATCCCATGGGGCTCTCCTTGTGCCTTGGTTGAGGGAGGGTCACTTTAACGGCAGCAAATGACGGCCACGCGTAGGCCGGGGTCGCTACTGCAGGCGCCGGCGAAGGCGGAGGAACAGCGGATTCGACGCTGGCGGCCCACAGTCGCAATAATGCCGCGCATGGCATTCCTCGCGATCGACATCGGCAACACCCGGCTCAAGTGGTCGCTCTACGACGCGGCTCGGCCGGGCGCATCGCTGCTGGCCCACGGCGCCGAGTTCCTCGATCACATCGAACGGCTGGCCGAGGGGCCCTGGGCCGACCTGCCCGCCCCCAGTTCGATGCTGGGCTGCGTGGTGGCGGGCGATGCCGTGCGGCGTCGGGCGGAGGAACAGCTGACGGAGCGCTTCGACTGCGCCGCGCGCTGGGTGGTGTCCAGCGCCGCCGAGGCCGGCATCGTCAACGGCTACGACCACCCCACGCGGCTGGGCGCCGACCGCTGGGTCGCGATGATCGGCGCGCGCCACCGCATGCTCGCCGAGGGCCCCGCCCGGCCGATGGTGGTGGTGATGATCGGCACCGCGGTCACGGTGGAGGCGGTGGATGTGCATGGCAAGTTCCTGGGCGGCCTGATCCTGCCCGGCCACGGCATCATGCTGCGCGCGCTCGAGTCGGGCACCGCGGGGCTGCACGTGCCGACCGGCGATGTGCGCGAATTTCCGACCAACACCAGCGATGCGCTGACCAGTGGCGGCACCTATGCCATCGCCGGCGCGATCGAGCGCATGGTCCAGCATGTGCGTGCGCATTGCGGCGCCGAGCCGGCCTGCTACATGACGGGCGGAGCGGCCTGGAAGATGGCGCCGAGCATGAACGGGAACTTCGAGCAGGTGGACAGCCTGATCATGGACGGGTTGCTGGTGATCGCGCAGGAGCGCTTGCTGGCTTCCTGATGTCTTCTTCCCTCGGCAAACCAAGGAGTCCGAGCGTGCCACGTGCTTTCGCCGCTGTCCTGCTCTCTTCCGTGCTCGCCCTCGGCGCCTGCACCACGCCGGCGCCACGCACCGCCGCCATCGCCCCGCCCACCCGCCCCGCTGCCTGGGGCCCGCCCGAGGCGCTGGTCGCGCCCTCCTCCTTCTCGGGCGTGCACGGCCTCGCGATCGACCGCCGGGGCCGGCTGCTCGCCGGCACGGTGGTCGGCAACCAGCTGTGGGAGGTCGACCGCCGGACCGGCGCCGCCCACGTGCTGATCGATGCGCCCGACGGCCAGGCCGACGACATCGCGATCGGCCCCAAGGGCGAGCTCGCCTGGACCAACTACCTGATGGGCATGGTGCGCCTGCGCGAAAACGACGGCGCGCCGATGCAGGTGCTCGCCAAGGACCTGCCCGGCATCAACTCGCTCGACTTCGACCGCAGGAACGGCAAGCTCTACGCCTCCCAGGTCTTCCTCGGCGATGCGCTGTGGGAGATCGACGTCGCCGGCCAGAAGCCGCCGCGCCTGATCAAGAAGGACATGGGCGGCTTCAACGGCTTCGAGGTCGGGCCGGACGGGCTGCTCTACGGCCCGCTGTGGTTCAAGGGCCAGGTGGTGAAGATCGACCCGGCCGATGGCCGGCTCACCGTGATTGCCGACGGCTTCCAGGTCCCGGCCGCGGCCAACCTGGACGGCAAGGGCAACCTGTGGGTGGTCGACGCCCGCAGCGGCGAGCTGGTGCGCGTGGAACTGGCCAGCGGCCGCAAGACGGTCGTCAGGCAGTTCAAGCCCTCCATCGACAACCTCGCGATCGCGCCCGAGGGGACGATCTACGTCTCGAACATGGCCGACAACTCGATCGAGGCCTTCGAACCGGAGACGGGCACCTCGCGCCTGCTGACGGGCGGCAAGCTGGCAGTGCCGGCTGGCCTGAAGATCGACGGCGACGCGCTCTTCGTGGCCGACATCTTCAGCTTCCGCCAGGTCGACGCGCGGACCGGCGAGGTGCGCGACATCTTTCGCATGCAGCGCGATCCCGAACTCGATTACCCCTTCGGCGTCGGCCTCTCGGCCACGCAGATCGCGCTGTCCTCCTGGTTCACCGGCTCGGTGCAGCTGGTGGACCGCAAGACCTGGAAAACCACCGCCATCCTGCACGGCCTGAAGGCCCCGGTGGACGCGATCCCGATGCCCGACGGCAGCCTGGTGTACGCCGAGCTCGCCACCGGCAGCGTGACCCGCGCGAGCGGCCCGAAGTTCGAGAACCGCCAGCTCATCGTCAGCGGCCTGGGCGGCCCCGTGCAGATGGTGCTCGGCCACGACGGCGCCCTCTACGTCACCGAAGCCACGGGCAAGCTCACGCGCATTCCGCTGGACGCCAGTGCCCCGCTGCGCGTGCTGGCCGACGGGCTCGCGCTGCCCGAAGGCCTGGCCCAGACGCCCTGGGGCAGCTTCATCGTCGCGGAAAGCGCCGCGCGGCGGCTGGTCGAGATCGATCCGTCGAACGGCAAGCGGCGTACGGTGGCCGAGAACCTGCCGATCGGCCTGCCGCCGGGCCCGGGCCTGCCCCCGCCTTACGTGCCGACCGGCGTGGCGGTGGGCGCCGACGGCAGCATCTACCTGTCCGCCGACCGCAACAACGCGCTCTACCGGATCCGGCCGCAGCGCTGATCGCCGGCCTCCGCGCGCCCAAGGCGTGGCCAGGCCGGCCTCGCCACGCATAGCCAATTGGCGCAAGCCGCACGCCGAGGGGTGCGCCTGGAGTGGCGCATGCAGTACACCCACGAGCACCTCGAGATCCAGAAGACGCTGCGGCGCTTCATCGACGAGGAGATCAACCCGCACGTCGACGAGTGGGAGGCGGCCGAGAGCTTCCCCGCGCACGAGGTGTTCGGAAAGCTCGGTGCCCCGGGCCTGCTGGGCCTCAACAAGCCGGAGGACTACGGCGGCGCAGGCCTCGACTACTCCTATGCGATGGCGATGGCCGAGGCTCTGGGCCACGTGGGCTGCGGCGGCGTGCCGATGGCCATCGGCGTGCAGACCGACATGTGCACGCCGGCGCTGGCGCGCTTCGGCAGCGACGCGCTCCGGCGCGAGTTCCTGGCCCCCGCGATCGGGGGCCTGACCGTGGGCTGCCTCGGCGTCAGCGAGCCCGGCGCCGGCAGCGACGTGGCCGGCCTCAAGAGCCGCGCGCGCGATGGGCATCGCCAAGCGGCCGCCGGGGGATCGAGCGCCCTGCGCCCTCCCCTTCGCCTGCCCCGCTGACGCCCGGTACGTGGAAGTCCGTACAGTACTGGTCAGCCAGCAGTCAGGCTCCGGGAACGACCCTCGAAGGCTCCAAAACGAGGGTAGAGACAATGCGTATCAAGAGTCAGGCTGACTTCTATTCGGGAGTCATGTTCACAGCGGTGGGCGGGGCGTTTGCCATCGGCTCCACCAGCTACACCATCGGAGACGGCGCCCGCATGGGGCCTGGCTACTTCCCGCTGATGCTGGGCGTGCTGCTGGCATTCCTGGGGGTCGTCATCATGTTCCAGTCGCTGGTGGTGGAGACGATCGACGGCGACAAGATCGGCAAGTGGGCCTGGAAGCCGCTGTTCTACGTGATCGCCGCCAACCTCGCCTTCGGCGTGCTGCTGGGCGGCTTGCCCAGCATCGGGCTGCCGGCCATGGGCATGATCCTCGCGATCTATGCGCTGACCATCATCTCGAGCCTCGCCGGCTCGCACTTCAAGCTGCGCGACGTGCTGATCCTCGCCACCATCCTGGCGGCCGGCAGCTACGTGGCCTTCATCTGGGCGCTCAAGCTTCAGATCCAGGTCTGGCCTACCTTCATTTCGGGCTGAGAGACACCATGGACCTGATTCAAAACCTCGCGACCGGCTTCGGCGTCGCCTTCACCTTCACCAACCTGCTCTATTGCCTGGTCGGCTGCATTCTGGGCACGCTGATCGGCGTGCTGCCGGGCATCGGCCCGGTCGCCACCATCGCCATGCTGCTGCCGGCCACCTACGCGCTGCCGCCGGTGTCCGCGCTGATCATGCTGGCGGGCATCTACTACGGCGCGCAGTACGGCGGCTCGACCACCGCCATCCTGGTCAACCTGCCCGGCGAGTCGTCGTCGGTGGTGACCTGTATCGACGGCTACCAGATGGCCAGGCAGGGACGCGCGGGTCCCGCCCTCGCGGCCGCCGGCCTGGGCTCCTTCTTCGCCGGCTGCGTGGGCACGCTGATCCTGGCCGCCTTCGCGCCGCCGCTGACCGAACTGGCCTTCAAGTTCGGCCCGGCCGAGTACTTCTCGCTGATGGTGCTGGGCCTGATCGGCGCCGTGGTGCTGGCCTCGGGCTCGCTGCTCAAGGCGGTGGCGATGATCGTGCTGGGCCTCCTGCTGGGCATCGTCGGCACCGACGTGAACTCGGGCGTGGCGCGCTTCAGCTTCGACATCCCCGAGCTGACCGACGGCATCGGCTTCGTGGTGATCGCCATGGGCGTGTTCGGCTACGGCGAAATCATCGGCAACCTGTCGCAGCCCGACGACGAGCGCGAAGTGTTCACCTCCAAGGTCAAGGGCCTGTGGCCGACCAAGGACGACTTCAAGCGCATGGCGCCGGCCGTGCTGCGCGGCACCTTCCTCGGCTCGGCCCTCGGCATCCTGCCGGGCGGTGGCGCACTGCTGGCAGCCTTCGCCGCCTATGCGCTGGAGAAGAAGATCAAGATGCGCCCCGGCGAGGTCCCCTTCGGCAAGGGCAACATCCGCGGCGTGGCCTCGCCCGAGTCGGCCAACAACGCCGGCGCGCAGACCTCCTTCATCCCGCTGCTGACGCTGGGCATTCCGCCCAATGCCGTGATGGCACTGATGGTGGGTGCCATGACCATCCACAACATCCAGCCGGGCCCGCAGGTGATGACCAGCAACCCCGAGCTGTTCTGGGGCCTGATCGCCTCCATGTGGATCGGCAATGCGATGCTGATCATCCTGAACCTGCCGCTGATCGGCATGTGGATCAAGCTGCTGACGGTGCCCTACAAGTTCCTGTTCCCGGCCATCGTGCTGTTCTGCGCGATCGGCGTGTACTCGACCAACAACAACACCTTCGACGTCTGGATGGTCGGGATCTTCGGCTTCGTCGGCTACCTCTTCCTCAAGCTGCGCACCGAGCCGGCCCCGCTGCTGCTGGGCTTCATCCTGGGGCCGATGATGGAAGAGAACCTGCGCCGCGCGCTGCTGCTGTCGCGCGGCACCTGGAGCGTGTTCGTGACGCGGCCCCTGTCGGCCGGCCTGCTGGTCGCGGCGCTGCTGCTGCTGGGCATCGTGCTGCTGCCTTCGATCAAGGCAAAGCGGGAAGAGGCGTTCGTGGAGGATTGAGCGGCCCGGCAACGCCGCTGCGCGCGGCGTTCCCCGAGCGCGAAGGCCGCCTTGAAAGGCGGCCTTTTTGCTGGTCACATGCGGCGATTCATGGCGCCGGTCGCTTGAAACCGATGTTGGCGCGAGGCCGCTCGGCTCAGGCGATCATGAGCTCGAGATCGGCCGCGAGCTCGGCCGGCGTCGGCATCTGCAACAGCTTCCCGGCCGACAGCCCCAGCGCCTCGACGACCTCCGCGGGCCAGCCGGGGCCTGCCGGGTCTTCCTGGCGATCGACCGCCACCCGCCACACCGCCAGGTGGACGACACCGGACAGCGGGTCGAAAGGCTGCAGGCTCAAGGGCCGCGCGAACCCGCCCAGCGCGGTGACGAACTCGTCGGAAAAATTCCAGCGCGAGGCCAGCCGGGCGCTGACGTCACCGAAGTGGTAGCCGAAGGCCTGCTCTTCGGTGCCCAGGCGCTTCACGGTATCGATCGGACAGGCGGCGTTGAGGGGGCCCATCTCCTCGGGCATGACGATGCACATGATCAGGTGGCCGATCGCATGCATGCTGCCCACGGTGAAGGCGAGGTTCGGGTCGACGGCGCGCGACTCGCCGGCCAGGTGCCGGGCGGCGGACGCGACGCGCAGGCTGTGGCGCCAGAAGCCGGGCAGATCCACATGCGGGACCTTCTTGAAGGCGCCCGTGAGGTTGGAGCTGATCACCAGCGTGCGGATGGCGGACAGGCCGAGCATGCGGATGGCCTCCTCCATGGTCGAGATCTTCCGGCGCACGCCGTAGAAGGGAGAGTTGGCCAGGCGCAGCATCTTGGCCGTCAGCACCTGGTCGACGTCGATCTTGCGGGCCACCTGCGACAGCGTTGCGTTGTCGTTGCTCAGGACCTCGATCAGGTCGCGAACCACCTTCGGGACCGAGGGCAGCGAATGGTTCTCGGCGAACAGCTCGTCCAGGCTTGCTGCGGTCATGCTCGGTGCTCGGAATGGATCTGTCGGGGGCCTCCATTCTCCTACAGCGCTGGGGCGCTATCCCCCACTGAAATCAGGTGAGGCCGGGGAGATCGCTTTGGATGTGCGCGCGACGGAGCGGCGTCACGGCGCGGGATTCGGGCCCCAGCCGCCGTAGGCACCAGGCAGGCATGCAATCAGCGTGCGAAGGGATCATCCGCGTTTCAAAAACGCGGGAAGTACTACTCGCTCGCACTCGAAATCGACGTGGCTTGAACTTCTGCTGTCTTTGCTGCTGTGGCTTGCATGGCTACGATCCGCACCGCCAATGAAGTGGATGCGGCGGCAAGACATCGTTGCCCACGCACTCCCTTTCATTGAATCGCGCCGCTGCGTGCCGAGGGCACGCAGCGAGAAGATCAAACAACCAGGGAGAACCCATGGCAAGCCGTCAACGGCGCGCACGCGTGCGCGCTGCGCTTTCAGTTCCATTCGCTCGAAGTCGGAAGAAGCTCAGATCGCCAGCTAAGCGTCACCCCATGAAAAGTTTTTCAAATCGCCTGATTCTTCTTGCAATCTGGATGTGCGCTGCCATAGGGGCTAACGCTGCCGAAGAGTCGTCGGAATGTGGCTCTCGATGGGGAAACATTGCTTTCGATGTCAACTGCAAAGTCCACTGTTGAAATCAGGCTGAAAAATCGGCGAATCGACGGCAACTTGTCGCCGAATGAGAAGCTTCTGCTGGCGCAGGACTGCCCTTGGGGAGAGCCCCCGTGCAGTCTCATGGAAGCGATCGGCATCGAGGTTTCGGGACATGCGCTATTTGTTCCTCGATCTGTATACCGTGGACTTTCCAATGTGCGTACAGTGAAACTGGCGTCCCATGGTCCATTGTTTCGAATGACATTGCGCGGGGCAGACGCGTCGGAAAGTTATCTCGTGAAATCGAATTCGATCAGTCTCGGATTCTCAGGAGACAGATCTCGAGTGCTTTGGCTCCAAACGATATCATGGAGGAATTCATCTATCGCCGCCAGACAGAATACTTGAACAAGTAAGTCGGCCTGCTCGGCATTCGGAGGTCATTCACTTTGTGAGGACGGGCGCGAGATCTTTCGTATCGATCGATAGCACGCCAGCCCCCATCGCCGCTGACCCGCTCCCCGTTCTCAGCGATCGAAGCAGTTCCCCCTTCAAGGCGCCACGTAATCCGACACCACCTTCCACTTCCCGTCCACGATCTGCGACAGCCGCGACTGGTCGTTGCCCAGTCGCTTGGTGGCGGTGTAGGTGCTCTTGGGTGCGCCGAACATGTCGGGCTCGAAGGTCATGGTGTCCATCGCCTTGACGAAGCTGTCGGTCGTGAGATTGGGACCGGCCTTCTGCGCGGCCTTGATGAAGGCGTCGATGATCGAATAGCCGTAGACCGAGAACACGGTCGGGTCTTCGTTGAACTTGGTCTTGTACTTGTTGGCCCAGAAGCGCAGCGGCTGCGAAGCCTCGTCCAGGTAGGGATGCTGCGCGGTGTGGGTGGCGTAGATGCCGTCCATGGCCTTGCCGCCCAGCTTGTGGATCAGGTCGGTGTAGGCCGCGCTGGAGCCCAGGAAGACCGGATTGAAGCCGGTCTTGCGGGCCTCGCCCACGGTGCCGATGGTCTCGCGGATGATGGTGCCCAGCACCACCAGGTCGCAGTTGGCTGCCTTCATCTTCGCGACCTGCGATGAGAAGTCGGTGGCGCCGCGCTTGTACGAGGTCTTCTCCGTCAGCTCCATGCCCACGGTCTTCAGGCCGGCCTCGGCGCCGCGCTCCACTTCCAGGCCGAACTCGTCGTCCTGGTAGATGGTGCACACCTTCTTGGCGCCCTTGTCCTTGATCATTTTGGGCAGCGCCAGCCGGATCTGGTCGTAGTAGGTGGCGGCAAAGGAGTACTTGAGCCGGTGGAGCGGCTCGTACATCTCGCGTGCCGCGGTGATGGGGAAGAAGTTGACCACGTTCTTCTCGAACTGCACCGGCATCGCCGCCATGTTCTGGGCGGTGCCGAGGTGGCCGGCCATGATGAAGATCTTGTCCTGGTTGACCAGCTTCTGCGCCGCCAGCACGGCCTTCTTGGGGTCGTAGCCCGAGTCCTCGACGAAGAGCTTGAGCTTGCGGCCGTTCACGTCGCCCTGCTCGTTGAGCTCGTCCACGCGCAGCTGCATGCCGTTTCGCGCCTGCTTGCCGTAGCCGGCGAGCGGACCGGAGAGGTCCTGGATGGTGCCGATGCGGATCTCGTCCTTGGTAACACCCTGCGACTGCGCGCCGGCCAGGCCGGAACTCAGTGCAAGACCGGCCATCGCGGCCAGCGGGATCAGAGCCTGGATCTTCATCGCGTGTCTCCTCGGTCGCAAAAAAACTAGGCGTACATGGCGTCGATGCGCTCGCGGTACTTGGCCTGCACGAGCTTGCGCTTGAGCTTCATGGTGGGCGTGAGTTCTTCGTCTTCGGCGCTGAGCTGGGTCTCGAGCAGGAAGAACTTCTTGATCTGCTCGACGCGGGCGAACCTGGCGTTGACGCGGTCGATCTCGGCCTGGATCAGGTCCTGCACTTCCTGTGCGCGCGTGAGGCTCTGGTAGTTGCTGAAGGGCACGTCGTGGTCCTGCGCGAATTTCTCGACGTTCTCCTGGTCGATCATGACGATCGCCGTGAGGTAGGGCCGGGCGTCGCCGATCACGACGGCGTCGGTGATGTAGGGGCTGAACTTCAGCTCGTTCTCCAGCTCGCTGGGCGTGACGTTCTTGCCGCCTGCCGTGATGATGATGTCCTTCATGCGGTCGGTAATGCGGAAATACCCGTCCTCGTCCATGGCGCCGACGTCGCCGGTGTGCAGCCAGCCATCGGGGTCGATGGCTTCGGCGGTCTTCTCCGGCAGATTGAGGTAGCCCATGAAGACGTTGGTGCCGCGCACCAGGATCTCGCCCGTGGCGGGGTCGATGCGCACCTCGTTGTAGGCCGCGGCCGGCCCGATCGAGCCGGGCTTGATGCGCCCCGCCGGCATGCCGGTGGCGGCGCCGCAGGTCTCGGTCATGCCCCACACCTCGAGCATGGGGACGCCCAGCGCGAGGTACCACTTGACCAGCTCGGGCGAGATCGGCGCCGCGCCGGTAACGAGGTAGCGCGAACGGTGGATGCCGATCAGCTTGCGCACGTTGTCCAGCGCCAGCCAGCGCGCGAGGCGGAACTTCAGGCGAAGGCCGGCGCCCACCGGCTGGCCGGCCAGCACGCGCTCGGCGATGGCGCTGCCCACGCCGATGCTCCAACCGTAGGCCGCCTGCTGCAGGCCGCTGGCTTCCTTGAGGGCGATCATCACGGCCGAGTAGAACTTCTCCCACACACGCGGCACGGCGGTGAAGACGGTGGGTGCGATCTCGCGCACGTTCTCGGGCACGGTCTCGGGGTTCTCGACGAAGTTGAGGATGGCGCCGGTGTACATCGCGAAGTACTCGCCGCCCAGCCGCTCGGCGATGTGGCACAGGGGCAGGAAGCACATGCGCTCATCGTGCGCGTCCTGCGCGACCAGGGTGTTGTAGCCGCGCACCGTGTAGACCAGGCCGCGGTGGGAGTGCATGGCGCCCTTGGGCTTGCCGGTGGTGCCGGAGGTGTAGACCAGGATCGCCAGGTCTCCGGGCGTGCAGCCGGTGATGCGCTGCTCCAGCTCCTGGGCATGGCCCTGCAGATGCTCGCGGCCGAGGGCGCGCAGGGCCTCCAGGCTCATGACGTCCGGGTCGTGCAGATCGCGCAGGCCGTTCATGTCGAACACGATCACCTTGCGCAGCAGCGGCAGGCCGGCGCGCACCTCCAGCGCCTTGTCGAGCTGCTCGTCGTCCTCGACGAAGAGCACGGTGGTGCGCGAGTCCTCGCAGAGGTAGTGCACCTGGGCGGCGGCATCGGTCGGGTAGATGCCGTTGGCCACGCCGCCGCAGCTGAGCACGGCGAGGTCGGCCAGCACCCATTCGACCACCGTGTTGGCCAGGATGGAGGCGCATTCGCCGGGCGCGAAGCCGAGCGCCATCAGGCCGCCGGCGATCTCGCGCACCGCCTCGGCGGTCTGGCGCCAGCTCCAGCTGCGCCAGATGCCGAATTCCTTCTGCCGCATCCAGACCTGGTCGCCGCGCATCGCAACGGCGTTCCAGAAGACGGACGGGACGGTGTCCCCCGGCACGATCAGGTCATGGCACGGCTGGATGCCGCTGGTGTCCCAGAGTCCCTGCATCGCCTTCACCTCCAGGTCTTCTTTTTCTTCCAGCGCCGCTCGCCGCGCACGCCCTCGTCCTTGAGGCCGAGGTAGAACTCCTTGATGTCCTCCTTCTCGCGCAGGCGCTCGCAGCTGTCTTCCATCACGATGCGGCCGTTCTCCAGCACGTAGCCGTAGTCGGCGGCGTTGAGCGCCATGTTGGCGTTCTGCTCGACCAGCAGGATGGTGGTGCCGCGCTCGCGGTTGATGCGCACCACGATCTCGAAGATCTCGCGCGTGAGCTTGGGCGAGATGCCGAGGCTGGGTTCGTCGAGCAGGATCAGCCTGGGCGCGGCCATGATGGCGCGCGAGATGGCGAGCATCTGCTGCTGGCCGCCGGAGAGCAGGCCGGCGTGCTGCGCGGCGCGCTCGCGCAGGATGGGGAAATAACCATAGACGGTCTCGATGTCGCGCGCGACGCCGTCGCGGTCGCTGCGGGTGTAGGCGCCCATCAGAAGGTTGTCCCTGACCGACAGCAGCGGGAAGACTTCGCGGCCTTCGGGGACGTGGCAGAGGCCCTGCTGGACGATCTGCGCGGGGTCCTGGGCGGTGATGTTGCGCCCCTCGAATTCGATGCTGCCCTTTCTCGGGTCGATGATGCCGGAGATGGTCTTGAGGATGGTGGTCTTGCCGGCGCCATTGGCGCCGAGCACGGTGGCGATCTCGCCCTGGCGCACCTTCAGGCTGACGCCGCGGATGGCCTTGATGGGGCCGTAGGCGCTCTCGACGTTGAGCAGTTGGAGGACGGTGTCGCCATCATTCATGAGGCCTCCTCCTCAAGCTGCTGAGATCGTCCACCGCCCCCAGATACGCCTCCACCACCCGCGCGTCCGACTGCACCTCGCGCGGCGTCCCCGACGCCAGCGCCTCGCCCATGTTCATGGCCAGCACGCGGTCCGACACCTTCGACACCAGCGACATGTCGTGCTCCACCATCAGCACCGAGATCCCGAGTTCCTGCTGGATGTCCTGGATCCAGAAGGCCATGTCCGCCGTTTCCTCGACATTGAGGCCCGACGAGGGCTCGTCCAGCAGCAGCAGCTTCGGCTCGGTGCACAGAGCCCGCGCCAGCTCCACCACCTTGCGCACGCCGTAGGGCAGCCCGGCCACCATCGCATCGCGGTGGTGCTGCAGGTCCAGCAGCTCGATCACGCGCTCGACCTTCTCGCGCGCCTCGATCTCGGCGCGCCGCGTGCCCGGGGTGAAGAAGACCTCGCGCCAGAAGCCGGTGCAGCGGTGCGTGTGGCGGCCGATCAGCAGGTTGTGCAGCACGGTCGCATGCTCGAAGAGCTCGATGTTCTGGAAGGTGCGCGCGATGCCCAGGGCCGCGATCTCGTGCGGCGCGTGGGCGGTCAGCGCCGTGGGCGCATCGCCCCCGCCATGCCACAGGATCTCGCCGGTGGTCGGCGTATAGATGCGGCTGATGAGGTTGAAGACCGTGGTCTTGCCGGCGCCGTTGGGCCCGATCAGCGTGAACACCTCGCCGCGCCGCACCTCGAAGCTCACCTTGTTGACCGCCAGCACGCCGCCGAAGCGCACGCTCAGTTCCCTGGCCGAGAGCAGGACATCGGCGTTGACCGCCGCCGGGCCGCCCGAAGTCGGACGGGCCTGCGCCTGCGCGCCCGGCGCAGCAGACAAGGTCGCAAGCCCGGGGGCCGTCGTCATCTCAAGCGGTCCGACTTCGTGAAAGCCTTCTGCCGCCTGAACAGCCCCCGGCGGTAGAACGGAAAGAGCTGCAGGTACGTGCGCACCTTGAGCCAACGCCCATACAGCCCCAGCGGCTCGAAGAGCACGAAGCCGATCAGCACCAGCCCGTAGACCAGCCCCTGCAGCCCTGGCGCCTGGCCGATCGCCGGCGGCAGCCAGTCCTTGCCCAGCGAGATCAGCTGCGGCATCGCGATCAGGAAGATCGCGCCCAGAAAGGCGCCGTGCACCGAGCCCAGCCCGCCGATCACCACCATCAGCAGCAGGTCGATGGACTGCACGATGTTGAACTGGTCCGGCGCGATGAAGCTCAGCTTGTGCGCATAGAGCGCCCCGCCCAGGCCCGCCAGCGCGGCCGAGATGGCAAAGGACATCGTCTTGTAGCGCGCCAGGTGGATGCCCATGCTCTGCGCGGAGATCTCCGAATCGCGGATGGCAACGAAGGCGCGGCCGGTGGGCGAACGCAGCAGGTTCAGGATCGCGAAGGTGCACAGCACCGCGATCAGCAGGCACACCACGTAGAAGTTCTCGCTGGAGCCGATGTCCAGCCCGAACAGCTGCGGCGAGTTCACGTGCAGGCCCGAGTTGCCGCCGGTCACGCGCTCCCAGCGCGCGAAGACCTCTTCCACGATGAAGCCGAAAGCCAGCGTCGCGATGCCCAGGTAGATGCCCTTCACCCGCAGTGCCGGCAGCCCCACCACCACGCCGACCGCGGCCGACAGCGCCGCCGCCGCACCCAGCGCCAGGGGAAAGGGCACGCCCGCGTTGGCCAGCACCGCCTGCGTGTAGGCACCGGTGCCCAGGAAGGCCGCATGCCCGATCGAGAACTGCCCGGTGAAGCCGGCCAGCAGCATCAGCCCAAGGCCGACGATCCCGTAGATCAGCACGAAGGTCAGCTGCGCGAGCCAGTATTCAGGCAGCACCCACGGCGCCGCGATCAGCGCCGCGCCGAGCAGCCCGTACCAGAACACATGGCCGCCGTGCCTGGCGAGCGCGATGTCCTGCGCGTAGCTGGTCTTGAAGATGAAGCGCATCAGGCCTGGCGCCGGGCCGCCCCAAGGCAGGCCTGCGCCACCTCGAGGGGCAGCGAGTCCATGAAATGACGAGCGTGGGGGCACATGTCCTAGACCTTCTTCCGCAGCTTCTCGCCGAAGAGACCATTGGGCCTCACCATCAGCATGACCAGCACCACGATGTAGGGCGCCGTGTCCTTGAAGCCATCCGGGAGGTAGAAGCCCGCGAAGGACTCCACGATGCCGATCACCAGCCCGCCGACGATCGCGCCCGGCAGGCTGCCGAAGCCGCCCACCACCGCCGCCGGGAAGGCCTTGAGCCCGATGAAGCCCATGTTGGCGTGCACGAAGGTGATGGGCCCGAGCAGCATGCCGGCGATGGCCGCCACCGCGGCCGCCAGCCCCCACACCAGCCCGTTGAGCCGCTTGACCGGAATGCCCATGTAGTAGGCCGCCAGCTGGTTCTGCGAGGCAGCCTGCATCGCGATGCCCAGCTTGCTGTAGCGGAACATCGCGTAGAGCAGCCCGCACAGGACGGCGGTGGCGCCGACGATCACCGCCTGCTCCACGTTGACCACCAGCGCGCCGAGCTTCCAGATCTCGTCCTTGTAGGGCACCGGGAGGCTGTGCGTGTCGGTGCCGATGGCGGGGATCATGGTGATCAGCCCGCGCGCCACGTAGCCGATGCCGATGGTCAGCATCACGATCGAGAACTGCGGCTGCCCGAGGATGGGCCGGATCACCACCAGCTCCAACAGCACGCCGAACGCCGCCATCGCCGCGATCGCCAGCAGCGCCGCCCCCCAGAAGGGCAGGCCCACCAGCGACATGGCGGCAAAGGCGCAGAAGGCGCCCAGCATCATCAGCTCGCCCTGGGCGAAGCTCACCGTCTCCGTGGCCTTGTAGATCAGCACGAACCCCAGCGCGATCAGGCCATAGATGCAGCCTTGCGCAATGCCCGAGAGCAGGAGTTGGAGGATTTGAAGCAACGGGGCCTCGAAGGGGTTGGCGGTTTATATCGGTCGCCTGCCCGTGCCGCGCACAGGGTTGTCCCGCATGGCGCGGGCGGTCGCCGGCCGCCGCCTCTTACCGGTGCACCGCGAGGCGGCGCGAGCCCGCGAGGATGTCGCTGGGCCGCAGGCCGTACACCTGCCGGATCGAATGGCTGAAGTGGGTGGAGTCGGGGTAGCCGGTGTCGAGCGCGATGTCCGTCAGGCTGGCCGCCTGATCGACGTGGTACAGCAGGCTGCGCGCGCTTCCAGGCGCGGAAGGCGCGGAAGGTGACGCCGGTCTGCTACTTGAACAGGTGGAGGAAGCGCGAGAAGGACAGGCCCACTGCGGCGGCGCACGCCTCCGCCGGGCTCGGCGCGGCCGGGTCGGCGACGATGCGCTCGATCACTGCGCGGATGCGGGCGTCGAGCACGGGCGGCGGCAGCGTGGCGCCGAAGAAGAGCGCGTCGAAGTCGGGGAAGCTCGCCGGTCCGTCCTGGTCCGCGAGCGCAAGCAGGCGCGCATGCCCGTCCCGCACGCGTTGCGCGAAACCGGGTGCATCGACCGGCCCGCAGTGACGCAGAAAGGACGGCAGGCGCGCCCTGTCGAGCGACTCCGATTCGAGCAGCAGGTTGAGGATCTGCGGATGCGCCGTCGCGACCTGGTGCGACACGCGGGCCGGCACCACCAGCACCTCGCCGCAGTGCCAGGCCCCGCCGGCCACGCGCATGCGCAGCGGCTCGCCGGTGGGAGAGACATAGACGCCATGGCCGCCCAGGCTGCGATACGAGGTCGCGCCCAAAAGGCCGGCGTAGAACACGCGCGTGGGGCCGAGCCACATGAGCCGCCCCTCGCTGCTGCGCAGTGCCGTTGTCGTTCGCCGGGCTGCCACGGTGGGCGTTCTCCTGTGCCGGTCGCGGGGCCGGGACGGCATCGCGACGGTTCATCGTAGCGGGGCGGGGCGGGCGGACGGGCGAAGCAACGCAGGGAGTTTCCCTAGGCCGCGCCGCTCTTCGCCGGCATCACTTGCAAGTGCCCTCTCCGGCTGCCCGGCGCGGCACGCCCTACCACCCGAGGCTTCTTTGCTCGGTTGGCACGGAGCACGCCTACCGTCCATCCGCCCATTCACCTCGAAGAGTCGTCCCCATCAAAGATTCTTGTGCGCCATTTCCAGGCGTCCGTGTTGACCGAGGACAGGCTCAAGGCGTCGCCCTGGTCCAGGTCCAGCCCAGCGACGCGCCGGACCAGCTCCTGCGGAAATAGATGCCCAGAGCTATTGAGGACCGCACGCATGCCGCCCTCCATGTAAGAAAGCTCGAATGCTTGTTCGTTGCGAGCGAGAAAACGGACCATGCGTTCGCATTGGGCATCGGGGACAGCATCCCAGCGAATACCGAGGCGCCGCAATGAAGTGTTGCGCTCTAACGCATCGGCCAGCGCCTCCAGGGCGGCAGCGTTGTAGCCCTTGGGCTGGATCGTGAAAGGCTGAAACGATAGCGACACGAGCGTTTTGTTCGTCTTCAGCAGGGACGACATCGCAGCGATGGTCTTCGATCCGATCCAGTTGTCGCTCATGTCCAGAGCCTTGAGCTTGGTGGCCTTTTCTTCCAGGTTGCCGACCAATGCCGCTGCCGCTGCGTCCGTGAGGAAGTTCTCGCAGAGATCCAAGTACTGAAGTCGGCTCATGTCGACCCTCGGCAAGATGTCGGCCCACTCGCAAGACTCTGAAGGCAGCGATAGCCAACACCCACGCAGGAAGAGACCCTCCAAAGCGACCTTGTTCCGCGACAGCGCTTCGAGGACAAGTGCGAGGTGATGCGTTCCAAGCTTGGAGCCACTCAGATCCAGCACAGCGCGTGGCGTCTGGTCGTAGAGGAATGGCATATAGCATTCGATTTCCTCTGCCGCTCTGCGCTTCGCCAAACTCAGCTGGAGCGAATCAAGCCGGGTTTGCTGGCTGAGCGCCTCGGCCAGGCCTGCATGCTGCTGGAGAGTGATCGCCCCCTGGTCCTCGATGCTCAGGCTCTCCAGTTGGCAAGCTCCGAGGAGCTTGCGCAGCAGCGGGCAGACGTCAATCGCGGGATCGCTTGTCGTGACGACGTCCAGCGTCTCGAGCTTCAAGGCCGGACAACTCAAAAGGGCGAAGAAGTCTTCATTCTCCACGCCGATCCCCTCGAGGAACAGGCTATCCAATGCAGGCATTCGATGCAACGCCGCGAACAGCAGGGGGCCCGTGGAATGGTCGAAGCACATCTTCGACAGCTTCAACGTCTTGGCAGGAAAATCGGCTGGCATCGCATCGATCAAGGTCTGCCACTCCAGCTCGCCAAGCTCGCCCAGCAGCCAGAGGCTCTTCATCCCCTCATGCATGCGCTCCAAGTCAAGGATTTCCCGCAGCGCTGCCACCTCCGTGTGCGCCATGCATCCGTGGATCAGAGGCCCTGGGTCCGGGGTGGCGCCTTTGGCGAGGTACTCGTCGACCAACTCATTGAAGGCGATGGACCTCGAATGCCGATGGGGCTCCAAGTACCTGGCGAACATCGCCAGCCTGGCACCGCGATCCACGGCTGGGGCCTCGACCGCGTTCGGCTGAACCCGGAGATTTATCTTTTGATTCACGGTCAAATGCACGGTACGCACTCCTTGGGGCTCATTTGCTCGCCCGACCGTCGCCGGCGCCGAACCGTGCCTTTGGGGTCCTCGGCGACGGAGTCTTGAAACAGTGAGTTGAACTCGGGATTCCAATCGCACGGGTTGACCGTACATTCCGAGAGAAGATCGAGCTTCCGGTTGTCGCTCTCTGTCGGGGGAAGGACAGCCGGTAGCGAGTTCGGCAACGAAAGCGGAGCGTTCTTTTGACGAGAGGAGGGAATGCTCAAGATAAATTCCTGACGGTTCATGAAAGCGTCCCCGCGTACCTCGCGAGAACCCTTCTTGGTGACGTCAGTGCGTGAACCGTTCCACGCCCGCCGGGGCCAGCCCCTCTTCAGCGCGCAGCGCTGCTTCCCAGCACCCGCCGCAGCTCGGCCGCGCACATCGACACCGCAGCGTTCGCCTCGTCGATCAGCCGTCCCATGGTGATGAAGCCGTGGATCTGGCGCTCGAAGCAGACGTAGGTGGCGCGGTTGCCGGCCGCGGTCAACGCGCGCGCATAGTCCAGCCCTTCGTCCCTCAGCGGGTCATAGCCGGCGGTCAGCACCAGCGCCGGCGGCAGGCGCGACAGGTCGGGATGCAGCAGCGGCGAGGCGCGCCAGTCGAGGTCGTGCCGCGGATCGTCGATGTAGTGATCGTGGAAGTAGCGGATGCTGTCGCGGGTCAGCACATAGCCCTGGCCGTTGCTGGTGTGCGATGGGTGCACGCAGCGCATGTCGGTGGCGGGATAGATCAGCAGCTGGAAGCCGATGGGCAGGTCGCCCGCATCGCGCGCAGCGATCGCGACGACGGCTGCGAGGTTGCCGCCCGCACTGTCGCCGCCGACCGCGAGGCGGCTCGCGTCGATGCCGAGTTCGGCCGCTTGCGCGCGCACCCAGTACGTGGCCGCCAGCGCGTCGTCGACCGCCGCGGGGAAGCGGTGCTCCGGACCCATGCGGTAGTCGACCGCCACCACCGCGCACCCGGAGAGATTGCTGAGCTCGCGGCACAGGGTGTCATGCGTGTCGAGGTCGCCGATGGTCCAGCCGCCGCCGTGGTAGTAGACGAGCACCGGCAGCATGGCGCCGGTCGCGCTGCCGAGCGGGCGATAGAGGCGCAGGGGGATCGGGCCATGCGGGCCCGGCGCGCTCAGCCCGCGCACCTCGGCGACCTGGCTCGGCTCGGGCTGCGCGAACGCGCGGCGCTCGCGATAGAACTTGCGTGCATCGGCCGGCGTCAGCGTGTGGGTGGGCGGCACCTCGCGTTCGACGAGCAGATCGATGAAGGCCTGGGCCTGGGGATGCAGCATGGCGTACTCCTGTCGCGGGGATTCAGGCAGCGCGCGGCTTGACGCGCGAGGCAGCTTCCTTGGCGTTGCGGCGGGCGGTCTCGACGTCGCCGGCGCGCGCCAAGGCCACGCCCATGCGCCGCTTGACGAAGCTCTCGGGCTTGCCGAATAGGCGCACGTCACTGCCGGGCACCTGCAGCGCGTGGTCGACGCCGTCGAAGACGATGCCCTGCGCGTCCATGCCGCCATAGATCACGGCGCTGGCGCCCGGGCTCTTGAGCGTGGTGTCCACCGGCAGGCCGAGTATGGCGCGGGCGTGCAGCTCGAATTCGTTTTGCCATTGCGTCGTCATCGTCACCATGCCGGTGTCGTGGGGGCGCGGGCTGACCTCGCTGAACCAGACCGCTTCCCCCTTGACGAAGAGCTCGACACCGAACAGGCCTTGTCCGCCCAGGTCGGCCGTCACGGCCTGGGCGATGCGCTGGGCCTTTTCAAGGGCGACGGGAGACATCGGATGCGGCTGCCAGCTCTCGACGTAGTCGCCGCTGACCTGCACGTGGCCGATGGGTTCGCAGAACTGGGTCTGCACCGCGCCGCCCGCCGCGAGCGCACGCACAGTCAGCAGGGTGATCTCATAGTCGAAGTCGATGAAGCCCTCGACGATCACGCGGCCGTGGCTCACGCGGCCGCCGGCCATGGCGTAGTCCCAGGCCTTCTGCACGTCTGCGGGGCCGTCGATCTTGCTCTGTCCCTTGCCGGAGCTGCTCATGACGGGCTTGACGATGCAGGGATAGCCGATGCCGCCGTCGATCGCTGTCTGCAGTTCGGCCAGCGAGTCGCAGAACGCGTAGGGGCTGGTGGGCAGTCCCAAGGTTTCGGCCGCGAGGCGGCGGATGCCTTCGCGGTCCATCGTGAGGCGCGCGGCACGCGCGGTCGGGATCACGCGGACCGTGCCGGCCTCCTCCAGCTGCTGCAGCATGGGCGTGGCGATGGCCTCGATCTCGGGCACCACCAGTTGGGGCTTCTCGGCCTCGATCAGCGCCTTGAGTTGCGCCGGGTCGCTCATCGCGATGGTGCGCGCGTGGTGCGCCACCTGCTGGCCGGGGGCGTTCTCGTAGCGGTCGACGGCGATCGTCTCGACGCCCAGGCGCTGCAGCGCGATCAGCACCTCCTTGCCCAGCTCGCCGGAGCCGAGCAGCATCACGCGGGTGGCAGTGGGGGATAAAGGCGTGCCGAGGGTGGTCATGGGCGGTGGTCGCGCTAAGAAGGGAGGGAGCCGGCACTTTAAATCACTGCGGCTGTCACCGGCAGCAACATGCGCGCCGCGCGCGCTGTTCCACAATCGCAGCTTTCAGTTCAAGGAGCATTTCACATGGCTATCCAGACCGTCGGCATCATCGGAGCCGGCACGATGGGCAACGGCATCGCCCAGGCCTGCGCCGTCGCGGGCGTCAACGTCGTCATGGTCGACATCGCGCAGGCCGCGGTCGACAAGGGCGTGGCCACGGTGGCGGGCAGCCTTGACCGGCTGATCAAGAAGGACAAGCTCACGAGCGCGCAGAAGGACGCGGCGCTGGCGCTGATCAGGGGGTCGACGAATTACGAGGACCTGAAGAGCGCCGAGCTCGTGATCGAGGCCGCCACCGAGAACCACGCGCTCAAGCTCAAGATCCTCCAGCAGATCGACGCCATGCTGGCGCCCGAGGCGATCATCGCCTCCAACACCTCCTCGATCTCGATCACGCAGCTGGCCGCCGCCACCTCGCGCCCGGATCGCTTCATCGGCATGCACTTCTTCAACCCGGTGCCGATGATGGCGCTGGTGGAGATCATCCGCGGCTATCTCACCAGCGATGCCACGCACGATGCGGTGAAGGCGCTGGCCGAGCGCCTGGGCAAGTCGCCGATCACGGTGAAGAACGCGCCGGGCTTCGTAGTCAACCGCATCCTGGTACCGATGATCAACGAGGCCTTCTTCGTGCTGGCCGAAGGCATCGCCAGCGCGGAGGACATCGATGCCGGCATGAAGCTGGGCTGCAACCAGCCGATCGGGCCGCTGGCGCTGGCGGACATGATCGGGCTGGACGTGTGCCTGGCGGTGATGGAGGTGTACCTGGAGCAGTTCGGCGATTCCAAGTACCGGCCGTGCCCGCTGCTGAAGGAGATGGTGGCCGCAGGGCAGCTTGGCCGCAAGACCGGCCGCGGGGTCTACACCTACTGAGAACGGGCTTACCGCACGCGACGGATTCGCAAAAGGCACGAAAGAAAACACAACCCGACTTGGAGACAACCGTGACCGCCATCCCCACCACGCCCCCAGCCGAAGGCTGCATCGACACCCAGGTGCTCGACCATGTGCTGCTGATCGGCATCAACCGGCCCGCCAAGCGCAACGGCTGGACGCCGAAGATGTTCCGCGAACTGGCGGAAGCCTACACGCGTCTGGACGACGAGCCCGGTCTGCGCGTGGGTGTGCTGCATGCCTTCGGCGACCACTTCACGGCCGGCCTCGACCTGCCCGCGGTGGCCGAATACATGAAGCGCGGCGAGAAGGCGGTCCCCGAGGGCTTGGTGGAACCGCATGACTTCGGGCTGCCCAACTACCGACGCCGCACCAAGCCCATGGTCGTGGCGGTCAAGGGCATCTGCTTCACGGTCGGCATCGAGCTGATGCTGGGTGCCGACATCGTGGTGGCGGCGGACAACTGCCGCTTCTCGCAGATGGAGGTGCAGCGCGGCATCATGGCCACCGGCGGCGCCACGCTGCGCATGGCCGAGCGCGCAGGCCTCGGCAACGCCATGCTGCATCTGCTGACGGCTGACGAATTCGACAGCGCCGAGGCCTTGCGCCTGAACTTCGTGCAGCGGGTCGTGCCGGCCGGGCAGGAACTCGACGAAGCCCTGCGCATCGCGCAGCGCATTGCCGCGCAGGCGCCGCTGGCGGTGGTGGCGACGCGGCTCAATGTGATCAAGGCGATCGAGCAAGGGCCGTTGGCGGCGGTGGCGGACTTCATCCCCGTGCAGCAACGGCTGGCGAACAGCGAGGACGCGGCGGAAGGGGTGCGCTCCTTCGTCGAGCGAAGGCCGGCGCGCTTCACCGGACACTGATGATTCGCCCGCCCGGGAAATGCAGCAAGACGTAATTCAGCAATTAGATTGCACACAATTTAATAACGCACTACAATTCTGCCATGCCCTCCAAAGCACCGACCGCCGACGAGATGCTCCGGCTCGACAACCAGCTCTGCTTCGCGGTTTATTCCGCCTCGCTGGCCATGACCAAGCTGTACAAGCCGCTGCTCGACAAGCTCAAGCTCACCTACCCCCAGTATCTTGTGATGCTGGTGTTGTGGGAGCGTGACGGCCTGATGGTGTCGGAGCTGGGCGAGCGCCTGTCGCTCGATTCCGGCACGCTGACGCCGCTGCTCAAGCGCCTCGAAGCCAATGGCCTGGTGGCACGCATCCGCGACATGGCCGACGAGCGCCGCGTGCACGTGAGCCTCAGCACCGCGGGGCGCCGCCTCAAGGCGCGCGCGGCCACCGTTCCGGCCTGCCTCATGGCCGCGAGCCAATGCTCGATCGAAGAGCTGGTGGCACTCACGCAGCAGATCCAGCAATTGCGCGACCGCGTGAAGGCGGCCGCCTAGCTTTTTTCGTTTCCCCGACCGCTTCGGCATCGAAGCATCTTTCTCCGCAACCACCAACCTGAAGGAATCATCATGGTCAAGCAGCTCGACAAGGTCCTGTACACCGCCCAGTCCCACACCACCGGCGGCCGCGACGGCGGCGCCGGCCAGTCCAGCGACGGCGCGCTCGACGTCAAGCTCAACCCCCCCGGCTCCGGCAAGCCTGGCACCAACCCCGAGCAACTGTTCGCGATCGGCTACTCGGCCTGCTTCATCGGCGCGATGAAGGCGGTGGCGCCCAAGATCAACGTCAAGGTGCCGGAGGACGTCGCGATCGACGCCAATGTCTCGCTCGGCCCGACGGATGGCGGCAAGGCCTACGGCATCGCGGTCAAGCTGGCGATCTCGCTGCCGGGCCTGGACGACGCGCAGAAGAAGCTGCTGGTCGAGACCGCCCATCAGGTCTGCCCGTATTCCAACGCCACCCGCGGCAACGTCGAGGTCGAGCTCGCGATCGCCTGATCGCGAAGGCGAACCGAGCTTCGTTCGGCCCGGCGCCGCGTCACCTGGGTGACGTGGCGCCGGGCTTTTTTCATGCACCGGACGCGGCTTCGCGATAAGGTGCTTTTCATGAGCACCACCACCCAGCTGCTGGTCCGCAAGGACGAACTCTCCTCCACCCGTGTGCGCACGACCGACGACCCGGCGCTCGCCGAAGGGCAGGTCCGGCTGCGCATCGAGCGCTTCGCGCTCACATCCAACAACATCACCTACGCCGCCTTCGGCGAGTCCATGAACTACTGGCAGTTCTTTCCGACCGGTGAGGACGGCTGGGGCTGCATTCCGGTCTGGGGCTTCGCCTCGGTCGTGCAGTCGCTGCATCCGGGCGTGGCGGTGGGCGAGCGGCTCTACGGCTACGTGCCGATGGCCTCCAGCGTGGTGCTGGCGCCCGAGCGGCTCTCGGCCGCACGCCTGGTCGACGGTGCGGCGCACCGGGCCGCGCTGCCGCCGGTCTACAACCAGTATTTCCGCTGCGCCAGCGACCCGCTCTACACCGCCGACACCGAAGACCTGCAGGCCCTGCTGCGCCCACTGTTCATCACCTCCTGGCTGATCGACGACTTCTTCGACGACAACGATTTCTTCGGCGCGCGGCCCGGCGTCGCCCTGCTCTCCAGCGCCTCGAGCAAGACGGCCTACGGCACGGCCTTCCAGATGCACCAGCGCGAGGGCATCGAGGTGGTCGGCCTGACCTCGGCCGCCAACAAGGCCTTCTGCGAAAGCCTGGGCTGCTACCACCGCGTGCTGGCCTACGACGAGCTCGACCAGGTCGCGGCCGATGTGCCTTGCGTCTACGTGGATTTCGCAGGCAACGGCGCGCTGCGGCGTGCAATTCACACGCGCTTTTCGCTGCTGCGGCACGACTGCGTCATCGGCGGCACGCATGTGGAACAGCTCGCGCCGGCGGGCACCGCCAAGGAGCTGCCCGGTCCGCGCGCCGCCTTCTTCTTTGCGCCGGCCCAGATCAAGAAGCGCACCGAGGAATGGGGCCCGGAGGGCTTCGGCCAGCGCATGGCGCGGGCCTGGCAGGGCTTCATCGCGAAGGTCGCGCAGCCCGCGGTGCCGTGGCTGACGGTGGAGCATCACGAGGGCGCCGAGGCGGTGCAGGCCGCCTATGCGCAGGTGCTGTCGGGCCGCGGTGATCCGCGCATCGGGCATATCCTGTCGCTCTCCTCGTAGTGTGGCGACAATGGGCGGATGACTTCCGCAGAGCAGCAAGCTGCCGCCCATCCCTACGAATCACTCACGCCCGACGTGGTGCTGGACGCGCTCGCCGGGTTCGACCTCTATGGCGACGGCCGCCTGATGGCACTGAACTCCTACGAGAACCGCGTGTACCAGGCCTACCTGGAAGACGGCCGCGCCGTGGTGCTCAAGTTCTACCGGCCGGGGCGCTGGAGCGACACGCAGATCGCGGAGGAGCACCGCTTCTCCGCCGAGCTGGCCGCAGCCGAGATCCCGGCGGTCGCGCCGCTCGCGCTGGAGGGCTCGACGCTGCACCACCATAGCGGCTTCGCCTTCAGCGTGAGTCCCTACCGCGGCGGACGCCAGCCGGAGCTGGACGATTTCGAGGTACTCGAATGGGTGGGCCGCTTCCTCGCGCGCATCCACACGGTAGGCGCGGCGCGGCCCTTCGTCGAGCGGCCGGCGCTGGACCTGCAGAGCTTCGGCCTGGCCTCGCGCGACTGGCTGCTCGCGCACGAGATGATTCCGCTGGACGTGCAGCGCGACTGGGAGAAGGCCTGCAGCGAAGCCTTCGAGATGATCGCCGTCACGGCGCTGGGCGCGGACACCTACAGCGAGCTGCAGAAGCTGCGACTGCATGGCGACGTCCACCCCGGCAACATCCTGTGGACGCCCACCGATCGCCCCGACGGCGGCCCTCATTTCGTCGATCTCGACGACGCCCGCACCGGCTTCGCGGTACAGGACCTCTGGATGCTGCTGTCGGGCGACCGCGCCCAGCGCACCGCGCAGCTCAGCGGCCTGCTGGAGGGCTACGAGCAATTCCGGCCTTTCGACCGGCGTGAGCTGGCGCTGATCGAGCCGCTGCGCACCCTGCGACAGATCCACTACAGCGCGTGGCTTGCACGGCGCTGGCGCGATCCGATCTTCCCGATCAACTTCCCCTGGTTCGGCTCGAGCGACTACTGGAAGGAGCAGATCCAGATGTTGCACGACCAGTGCGAGGCGATGGCGGAGGAGCCGCTGTACGCGTGAGCGCGGGGTCCGCGCGCACGGGTTGGTGCGCGCTGGTAGGCCTACAAGTCACGAGCGATGCCGTCCGCAGCAGGCTCTGACCGGCGCTCAGGACTCGATCGGCAACCCCAGGCTCAGCGGCACCCGCAGATAGCCGCGAAAGCGAACGCGCCCTCCGCGCACTGCCGGGCCGCAGAGGCGGTAGTCCGGAAAACGCGCCAGAAAGGCGGCGATGGCGATCCGACCTTCCAGCCGCGCGAGGTTCATGCCGACGCACTGGTGCGTGCCGGAGCCGAAGGCCAAGTGGCGATTGGGCGAGCGCGTGATGTCGAGCCGATCCGGCTCGGCGAACACCGCCGGATCACGATTGGCCGCGCCGATGCACAGCGTGATGCGAGTACCCGCCGGGATCTCGACGTCGCCCACGTGGGCGGACACCGTGGCGATGCGGTTGCCCAGCTGATTGGAGCTTTCGAAACGCAGGAACTCCTCGATCGCACCGCGGATGAGGGAAGGGTCGTCCAGCAGCCGCTGCTTCTGCGCGGGCCATTCGTGCAGCGCGACCAGGCCGTTGCCGATCAGGTTGGTGGTGGTCTCGTGACCGGCGTTGAGGATGAAGATGCAGTTCTGGTAGAGCTCGTTCTCGGTCAGCCGGTCGCCGCCGTCCTGCTCGCCCTGAATCAGGCGTGTGAGCACGTCGTGCGCCGGGTCGCCCGGGTGCCGGCGGCGCTCCAGCACCAGCGCGCGCAGGTAAGCCACCATCTCGACCACCGCGCGGTTGCCGGCTTCCAGCTGCGCGGCGCTGGGCTGCGGCTCCAACGCGCCGAGGATGGCGAGCGACCAGTGGCGCAAGGGCCCACGCTCCTCGCGCGGCACGCCCAGCAGATTGCCGATGACCTCCACCGGGATGGCCGCGGCGAAGTCCTCGATCAGGTCCACCTCGCCGCCGGCGTGCTGCCGCTCTTCCATCCGATCGAGCAGGCCTGCGACCAGGTGTGCGAGACCGTCTTCCATCGACTCGATGGTGCGTGCGGTGAGCGCCCCGGCGATCAGCCCGCGCACGCGGGTATGCAAGGGCGGGTCGTTGAACACGAGGCTGGTGGTGTGGTGCTGGTAGAGCGGACTGCCGACGCCGTACTTCGGCGCGTACTCGGCGCGCTTGTCCGAGCTGAAGCTGAGCGTGTCCTTGTAGACCGCCACGCAATCGGCGTAGCGCGTCAGCAGCAGCGAGCCGTCGGGCATGTGCCGCACGGGCGTTGCCTCGCGCAGCGCGGCGTACCAGGGGTAGGGGTTTTCGTAGAAGGCCGGATCGGGACTGCGCAGGTCGAAGCCCGACAGGTCGGGCGGATTCATGTCGGGCGCTCCTTTGAAGACCGGACATCCGGACGCAGAGGACGCAAAGGCTTCGCAAAGGACACCAGAGAAGACATCGGCTATTTCTCCCCTGTCTTTCTCGCGCCCTTGCGCCTCTTTGCGTTCCCTGCCCGGTCAGCCCGAAATCAAACCAGCAGTGCGTTGACTCGCCGCACGTAGGCGGCGGGGTCGGCCGGCAAGCCGCCCTCGGCGAGCAAGGCCTGGTCGAAGAGGATGTTGGCGAGGTCTTCGAAGTGCGGCGAAGTCTCGAGCTTCTTCACCAGCGGATGCTCGGCATTCACCTCCAGCACCGGCTTGAGTTCCGGCGCCGGCTGGCCGGCCTGCTTCAGCAGGCGCGCGAGCTGGGTGCTCATGCCGCCGTCCTGCACCACGAGGCAGGCGGGCGAATCGACCAGCCGGGTGGTGACGCGCACGTCCTCGGCCTTGTCCTTGAGCGCCTCCTTGAGCCGCTCCAGCATGGGCTTGAAGGACTCGGCCGCTTCCTCGGCCGCCTTCTTCTCGGCCTCGTCCTGCAGCTTGCCCAGGTCGACCGCGCCCTTGGCCACGCTCTGCAGGGGGGTGCCCTCGAACTCGGTGAGGTAGTTGAGCGCCCACTCGTCGACGCGGTCGGTCATCAGCAGCACCTCGATGCCCTTCTTCCTGAAGATCTCGAGTTGCGGGCTGTTCCTGGCCGCGGCCAGGGTCTCGGCGGTGATGTAGTAGATCGCCTCCTGGCCTTCCTTCATGCGCGCCTTGTAGTCGGCGAAGGACACGCTCACGGTGTCGCTGGTGCTGGAGGCGAAGCGCAGCAGCTTGGCGATGCGCTCGCGGTTGGCGAAGTCCTCGCCGAGGCCTTCCTTCAGCACGGCGCCGAACTCGGCATAGAACTTGGCGTACTTGCCCGATTCGTCGCCGTACTCGGCCGCGGCCTCGGCGGCCAGGGAGGTGTCGGCGTTCTTGTCGACGACATCGGTCACGCCGTCGGCCGGGTTCGGCGCGGGCACCGACTCGCCGGAGCCGATGTCGAGCTTGCCGTCATCGCCGCTGCTGGTGGTGGTCTTGCGCTGCTTCTTCGCCAGGTCTTCCAGCATGCCGAGCACGCGCTTGGTGCTGCCCTCGCGGATGGCCTTGACGTCGCGGCTCTCCTGCAGCAGCTCGCGGCTCACGTTGAGCGGCAGGTCGGCCGAGTCGATCACGCCCTTCACGAAGCGCAGGTAGGTCGGCAGCAGCGCTTCGGCGTCGTCCATGATGAAGACGCGCTTGACGTAGAGCTTGACGCCCGCGCTCTTCTCGCGGTTCCACAGGTCCATCGGCGCCTTGGCCGGGATGTAGAGCAGCTGCGTGTACTCGGTATTGCCCTCGACGCGGTTGTGGCTCCACGCCAGCGGGGCCTCGAAGTCGTGGCTGATGTTCTTGTAGAACTCGACGTACTGCTCGTCGGTGATGTCCTTCTTGGGCCGGCTCCACAGCGCATTGGCCTGGTTGACCGGCTCCCACTCGCCGGTCTTGACCATCCGCCCGCCCTTGTTGTCCTCGCCTTCCTTCCATTCTTCCTTCTCCATGAGGATGGGGAGCGAGATGTGGTCGGAGTACTTGGAGATGATGGACTTGAGCTTCCAGAGGTTCAGGTACTCCTCGGCGTCGTCGCGCAGGTGCAGCGTGACGCTGGTGCCGCGCTGCGGGCGGGTGATGGTGTCGACCTCGAAGTCGCCGGCACCCGCGCTGACCCAGCGCACGCCCTCTTCGGCCGGCAGGCCCGCGCGGCGCGACTCGACCGTGATCTTGTCGGCCACGATGAAGCCCGAATAGAAGCCCACGCCGAACTGGCCGATCAGCTGCGCGTCGGCCTTCTGGTCGCCCGAGAGCCTGCTCATGAACTCCTTGGTGCCGCTCTTGGCGATGGTGCCCAGGTTGTCGATGGCCTCCTGCTGCGACAGGCCGATGCCGTTGTCGGCAATGGTGAGGGTCTTGGCGGCCGGGTCGAAGGACACGCGCACCTCCAGGGCGGGCTGGTCTTCGTAGAGCGCCGGCTGGTCGATCGCCTCGAAGCGCAGCTTGTCGCAGGCGTCGGAGGCATTCGAGATCAGCTCGCGCAGGAAGATTTCCTTGTTCGAGTAGAGCGAATGGGTGACCAGGTGGAGCAGTTGCGCGACTTCGGCCTGGAAGGGGAGTTTGGTCTTGGAAAGCGTCATGACTCGGTAAGCGAAAGAGAGGAAAGAGGTCGCCTCGGGCGAACAGAGAACTTTACAAGACCGTGCGCGGGAGGGCCACGGGCGTGGCGGGACGCTGTGGGACGCCGGTCAGATCCGCACGGCGCCGCCGCAAGCGACCTCGTGGAAACCCCTACCGTTAATTTTTAACGGAAGTATTCAGAAGGAGAATGGCGAGGACTTAAGTATTCACAATTCATGTAGTCCTTCGCCTACATTTCAGCGACCCGAATCTCAATCCATCTTCAGGAGCAGCATGAGAAAACTTCTTTTGGTCGCCGTCCTTGCCGCCATTGCACCGCTGGCCGCGCAGGCCGAATCGAATTTCGTGACGGGCACCGGCGCCCTGTCGGCCAGCGCAAAACTGAACTTCAGCGTCACCATTCCGAAGGTGCTGTTCCTGCAGGTGGGTACGGGCACGAGCTACTCCAGCAACGCGACGGTGGACAACATTTCGTTCGCAGTGCCGGCGGGCAGCGTCGGCAACGGCACGGCGGTGGCGGGCGCGGGCGGCGACCAGACGGCCGGCGCCGTCACGGTCCGTGTGCTCGGCAACAGCGGCGCCGTCACGCTCAACAACGCGGTCACCGGCCCCCTCGGCACCGGCGTCGCAGGCAATCCCACGGTGCCATGGAGCGACATCACGGTGGCGTCAGCCCCTCTGTCGTCGACCACCGGCGGATTCACCAACACCGGCATTGCCCACCCGGCCTTCAATACCAGCGCCGGGGGCGGGACCTCCACCACCGGCACCACGCTGACGGCCACCGGCGGCCTGGTGCGCCAGGAAGGCAAATGGACCTTCGCATACGCGAACACGGCGACGCTGCCGGCCGGCACTTACGGCAACACGGCGGGCAACAACGGCGTCGTCACTTACACCGCCACCACGCCCTGATCGAGAGCTCGCGGGGGCAGGCCGCCGCGCCACAGCGCCGACCGTGAAAACCTCGCTTGCCTTCTTCCATTGCACCAGAGGTCGCCCACGGGGCCTGGCCCTCGTGCTGTGCGCCGCCTGCCTGCCGGCGGCGCACGGCTTCACGGTCGGCATCACCGCCGGGACGCGGGCGCTGTTCCTGCAGGTGGGCGCGGGCACGATGACGGGCGGCACCTTCAACAACAACGCGACGCCCGGCAACAACAGCACCGTCAACACGGCCTCGGTCACGGTGCCGGGCGCGCAGCTGGGGTCCGGCACCGCGCAGGCCATGACGACGAGCAGCACGGTCACCGCCAGCCCTTGGGACGGCTTTGCGTTCTGCACCTCGCCGGCCACCACGGGGCAGGTGTACGTGGGCGGCTTCTACCGGGTGCCGGGCACCACGGGCGCCGCCGCCACGCTGAGCGTGAGCACGCCGGTCAGCCTCGCCAACGCCAACGGCGACACGCTGGCGTTCAGCAGCATCGCCTGGACCTCCTCCGGCAACGGCGATGCGACGCCGACCATCCCGAGCGGCGCCTTCACGGGCGGCGCACAGACCCTGCTCTCGGTCACGCGCAACACCTGGTTCGAAAGCTGCCTGGCCTTCCGCTACCTCAACACCCAGCTGGTGCCCGCGGGCACCTTCAATGGGGTCGCGACCTTCACACTCAGCACGCCATGAAGGTCCGCCGTCTCCACCGGCGGACCGCCGCCCTCCTCGCCCTGGCCCTGTGGCTCCCGGCGAGCGCTGCCACCTACCGCGTCGACGACACCGGCACGTACACAAGCCAACCCACCACGCAGATGCGCTGGCGTCAACTGGCCCCGGGCCGCGCCGGCGATCACACGGTGGAAGGCCGCGTCACCGTCGCGCTGCGGCTCAATCTCTCGCCCTGGCTCAACCGGCCGGCGCGTCTCTATATGAGCCTGGCACCGACCGAGGGCGAGCAGATGGTTGCCATCTGGCGCACGCAAGGCCGGCTGCAGCCGGGCACGGTGCGCGGCGGCGGCCGCACCCTGGTGTTCGATGGCGTGGTGCGCGATCCCTTTTTGCAGGAAAGCATCGTGCTCGAGCTAATGGCGGACGGCCGGACCCTGGAGCGTGCGCAATCCCTGCAATTCTTTTTCGAGATCGAGGTCACGCCGTGACGCGCCTTGCCGTTTTCCTGCGCCGCAACGGCGCCGCCTTCCGCCTCGCCGTCCTGATCGCCGTTACGGCGACTGCGGTTGTTCCGGCCCGGGCCCAGTTCTCGCTGGCGGTCTCGCCGCCGCGCTTCGAGCTCTCCGTCAAGCCCGGCGAGCAGGTGCGCGAGGTCATCGAGCTGACGCACAGCGACGTGCGGGCCGGCGCCTACAAGCTCAAGACCGCCGACTGGACGCTGCGCCCGGACGGATCGGTGGACTTCAGCGACGAGTTGCTGCCCGGCAGTTGCCGCCCCTGGGTCGCGATCGAGCGGCGCGAACTCAGCATCACGCCCGGCCGCCCCTATCGCTTCCGCTTCGAGGTCGCGCCGCCGGCCAATACGCCGCCGACGGAATGCCGCTTCGCCGTGATGGTCGAAGGCCAGCAGCCGGCGGCCGCGCCGGGCATGCCGATTGCGCTGGGCGCGCGCATCGGCGTCATCGTGTACGTCGCGGTGGGCGAGGTGGCCCCGGTGCTGGAACTGGCCGGCATCGCGGTGAAGACCATCGACGGCCGTCCGACGCCGGTGCTGAAGATCCGCAACACGGGCAATGCGCACGGCCGGCTGGCCGGCTTCCTCAAGGGCAAGGATGCGGACGGCACCCTGCTGGAGGTGCAGGCCGCCACCACGCCCATCATGCCGGGCGAGACGCGCGACATCGCATTGGTGGCCACCCGGCCCGGCGACACCGAGACGGCGGTCGCGATCCGCTATCCCATTGCCATCGAAGGCTCGCTGGAATGGGGCCGCAAGGGCTCGATGCCCGTCGAGCAGCGATTCGCACCATGAGCTTCAGGATCGCGCGCCACGCCCTCGAACTGTGCTGGGCGGGCTCCGCCCTGGCCGGCGCCGCGGCGTGGGCGCAATCCGCATTGCCGGTAGCGGCAGGCGCCGAGTACGTCGACCGCGTGCTCGACGCCAGCCCGCAACCCGCTGCGGAGGCTGACGAGCCGCCCGCCCGCGACACCGGATGGCCGCGCGGCTGGAGCGCGGAGGCGCAGTCCACCCGGCAGAGCGGCGTGGTGCGCCAGAACAGCCAGTCGCTGCTGTTCTCGGGCTACCTGGACACGCCCGATTACGGCAGCTTCTCGGCCAACCTGAACCTCAACCGCGACACCGCGCCTGTCACCGGCTTCGGCGTTCTCGGCAGCACCGGACTGCCCACCACCGTGGTGCCCTACAGCTACCGCAGCGGCAGCACCTGGCGCATCGACCAGCGCGGCATGCCCTTCGACGGCGGCTGGTTCGGCAACAACAGCGTGGGCAACATCAACATGGCGAGCACGCCGCTGGCGCGCGGCATCGGCCGGGTCTACCTACCCAGCCTGCCGATCGAGGGCGTGGCGGCGACCCTGGAGCGGCCGGGGCGCGCCAGCTTCAATGCGTCCGCCGGCCGCCTCGGGTACTTCGACGGCCTCAACTTCCAGGGCTTCACGACCGGGCGCGGCACCGCCGCCGGCATGGGCGCGCAGACGCAGCTGGCGGGTGCCGAGGGCGCGCTGGCGCCGAACCGGGTGGACGCGGCGGTGCAGATGGTCGAGACGCGCGACCTCAACCAGAACGGCGTCGCCGGCTATGCGCAGAACACGCGCTCGATCTGGACCGCCGTGGCCTGGCAGGGCCTGGCGCCGTGGGCCGACACGCTGGGCAACGGCTTCGGCGGCCTGGCCGACAAGGTGGGCGGCATGCGCATCCAGGCCAACCTGGCGCGCAGCGAGGGCCGGCCTTCGGAGGCCGGCTCCCTGGCACCGCGCGACTCGGCCAACGGTGCCTGGGTCGACGCCGCCTGGCGCAGCGCGCTGATGCAGCAGGCCGCCTCGGTGTTCTATTTCGAGCCTTCGCTGCGATGGGGCGGCGACACGCTGCCGAACGATCTGCGCGGCGCCTCCTGGCGCGGCGACATCTCGACGCGCCAGTGGCAGCTGGGCACCCACGTCGAGTTCAGCGACAGCGTCAGCGGGCTGCACCGCAGCTCGGTCTTCGGCAACCTCTTCGGCCGCTGGCGCTTCGACTCTCGCGACGCGATCTCCGGCACCCTGGCCGCGCGCAGCGGCAACTTCGCCGCACAGTCCGCGCAAGTCACGTGGGAGCACAAGTCCGACTGGGGCTACACCCAGTGGCGCACCGACCTCGCCCATGGGACCGAGTTGCGCGTGCTGCGCAGCGGCGTCGACCATGCCTGGAACGTGGGCGAGACGCAGTCGCTGTCGACGTCGCTGGCCCTGGAGCACGCGCGCGAGCAAGGTGTCGACCGGAGCACGGTGCACTGGGGTGTGCTCGGCACCACGCCGCTGCCGGGCGGCGCGCGCCTGGACCTCAGCGTGCGCGGCAGCAATGGTACGGGTGACAACAAGGCACGCTTCCTGAGCGCCAATGCCCGCCTGAGCTGGCCGCTGGGCCTCGGCTGGTCGCTGATCGCGCAATACGCCGCGGCGCGCGGGCAGGAGTCGCTCAATCCGGCAGTCGTGTCGGCCCTGGCGGCGGCCACGCTGGCGCCGGTGCTGGTCACGCCGTCGAACCGCAGCTTCATGATCGCGCTGCGCCATGAGAGCCGCGCCGGGCTCGCCAGCGCGCCCATCGGAGGTGCCCCGGGCAGCGGCGCGGGCCGGCTCGAGGGCCATGTGTTCTTCGACCACGACAACAACGGCCGGCGCGAGGCCAGCGAGGGCGGCGTCCCGAACGTCACCGTGGTGCTCGATCGGCGCTACATCGCGCGCACCGACGCCCAGGGCTTCTACAGCTTCCCGCAGGTGGCGGCCGGCCCGCACGAGGTCGAGTTGCTCCAGGACAACCTGCCCCTGCCGTGGAGCAGCGCCGGCCCGCCCTCGCAGCGCGTCGACGTGCATGTGCGCGACACCGCCATGGCCGAGTTCCCGGTCCACAAAGAGCGCTGAGCCGAAAACTGCGGCTTTTGCCCGCGCCTGAAGCCTTTTGGCTGATTGCCGGCCATCCTGGCCTCGTATTTACTTTCGAACACGTTGCGCTGCACTACGGAAAGGCTTCAGCTTTTCCGTCCTGCTGCCGATATGCGAATGCCGGGCCGTCAATGGGGACGCCCTGCTTGTGTTCGTTCGACGAGGGCCGTATGTCCGCCAGCCGGTTGTTCAAGGGTGTTTGCCTGAAAAGCGCCCTGTCCGCCATGCTCCTGCTGCCGCTGGCCTGCATGGCGGAAACGCGGGTGGGCGCCAACAGCGTGGCGGCCCGGCTGAACTTCACGGTCGTCGTGCCGCCGGTGTTCCGGGTACTGCAGGTGACGCCGGTGGCGGGCGGCTACGAGTACCGCGTCTGGACCAACCAGCGCTCGGTGGTGCTCGATGGGCGCGAGTTCCGCTTCAGCCAGGTGGGCGAGAGCACGCTGCGGGTGCCGGCCGCCCCCGCAGCGCTGTACCTGGTGCACGGGCTCTAGTGCCGCGAGCGGGATGGGAGGCCAGCTCCGTTTCCTGCCACGGCGCTCACGAGGGGCCGAGTTGCGACTGCGCATTCAAGTCAGCGCCCACGGCGGCGTTGCCGCTGCCGTCCTTCGGTCTTTGCGGCGCCTCGTGCTTCATTGCCACGAAGGCAAGCGCGGCCCCGGTGACGAGCCCCGCGGCAAGGCCGGCGGCCGCCGTGCGCAGCATGCGGCGGCGGCTGGCATCCGGCCCGGCGCCGCCGATGGTGCTGCGATCCCAATTCACCTGTGACATGGTCAGTCCTGCTCTCGTTCTTTGCCCGCGCGGCATTCGCGTGCGACCGGCGAGGTCTTGCGTCCCGCGCAGACCTTCTCGAATCAGAGCCGGCTGCCGCCGTTGGCGTTGGAGGTGCGCACATCCATCGGATGCGGCATCGTCGAGATGACCTTGCTGTTGACGCGCGAGCCGGAGGACACGTTCTGATCCGGCGCCGCGGCCGCGCGCATGGCCTCCCGCGCCACCGCCCTGGAATCGGCCACGGCCTTGAAGGGCTCCGCGCCGCGCGAGCCGCGAACCACGTTCTGATTCGGAGCCGAGGCGGTGCGGACGGCTTCCGCGTCGACCTCGGCGCGGCTCAGGGCCGAGGCGTGCGTGAGCACACCGTCGTAGCTTTCGGCCTGGGCCGCGATCGGGGCCATGCCCGCGAGGGCGCTCAGGGTGGTGACGGCGAGGAACTTCAGGGAGGCTTGCATGGCGATGAACTCCGGGGTGACTGGCAGGTCTCGCGCCGGGTGCGACATGCGCCTCGGCTGACCTGGGTTGCACTCTAGGCAGCCCCACTGAGCCGATCGTTAGGGAAAACTTAGCCGAGTCTTAGCCCCTTGGCGGGCGCTCGTTCAGGAACGCGCGACGGACAGCAGGCCGTCGATGGCGTGGACCACGCCCTGTCGTGCCTCCGGCGTGGGCGCGCCTTCGACCAGCAACTGGCGGATCAGGCCCAGCGTGTTGAGCAGCTCTGCCTCCATGTCCGTCAGCAGCGGGATCACCTCGTAGCGGGGATAGCGTCCGCGCGCGCCCAAGGGACGGCCCGGTCCGGACAGATCCACGTCGTAGCCTTCGCAAATTGCTTCGGTTTGGGTCTTCATGATCTCGACTCTGCCAAGTACCGCCAGGGCGGAGATGCCGACGCTTCAGCTCAGCTGCATCAGCTCCGACAGCCGGCGGCCGACCGCCTGCATCCGCGAGCTCTTCTTGCCGGCGCGACGCTCCGCCAACTGCTCGAGCGCCATGGCCACGGACTCGGCGCCCTCGTCGCCTTCCTGAGAGCGGCGGCGCCACTTCTGCGCAAGTGCCGACAGCTGATCGCTGCTGAGGCGCTTCGGCGGGGAGTCCAGCTCAGGCGGCGAGTCCATCCGCGACCGCCGGCCGCCTGAAGACGGCAGCGTGGCGCGCAGCAGACGGAGAAGGCCGTTCGAGGACCACTGGGCTTGGGTGTCGGTGTGAACTTGCATGTAATACATTGTGCCTAGTTAAACATAAAGTAACAAGCAAACTTCTTCACCTTTTTACTACTTTCGCCTACTCCCCCCTGACTCAGGTCGGCAGGTAAACCCGGGCAATCAGACCGGTGCCGCCCTCCTGTTCGCTGCGGTTGCTGAGCGCGATGCGCAGCCCGTGCCGAAGGGCCGCGGTGCGGGCAATGGCCAAGCCCAGTCCGCTGCCGCCGGGCGAGGTGCCCGGCACGCGGAAGAAGCGGTCGAAGACGCGCGGCATGAACTCCGGCGGGATGCCGGGGCCATTGTCGACCACGTCCACCACCGGCTGGCCCTGCACCTCGTGCAGGCGCACGTCGACCACCCCGCCCTCCGGCGCGTGACGCAGGGCGTTGTCGATCAGGTTGTCGAACACGCTGCGCAGCTCGGCCGCGGGCGCGCTGACGACCGGCGCCACCGTGCCGTCGAAGCCGACATCGATGCGGCGCCGGTCCGCCACCACCATCAGCTGGCCCAGGCTCTCGCGCAGGAGCGCGGCGACGTCCACCGGCTCGGCGCCGGCCGCCGGCGCAGCGCTCTCCTGGCGCGACAGCCTCAGCAGCTGCTCGATCAGATGCTGGGCGCGGGTGACGCCCGCCTCCAGCTGCGCGAAGCGCTCGGCGGCATCGCCGGGCGGGACGTGGGCGCGCAGGTTCTCCAGCTGCAGCCCGATCGCGGCGACCGGCGTGCGCAGCTCGTGCGCCGCGTCCTGCACGAAGCGCCGCTGGGCCGCGAAGGCGGCGCGCAGGCGCGCCAGGAGGCTGTTGAAGGCGCTCACCAGCGGCGCGATTTCATCGGGCACGCGTGCCAGCGAGAGCTCGGAGAGGCTGCGCTCGTCCTGCGCCGCCACCTCGCGTGCTACCGCGCGCAGCGAGTACGAGCTGAGCCACACCACCAGCCACAGCACCGCCAGCGAGACCGGCAGCAGGAGCGCGATCGGCAGCGCCGCGAACAGGGCGCGATGCGCCACCTCGTGGCGCAGGAAGCTGCCGTTCTGCGCGATCTGCACGCGCGGCTGACTGGCGCGCAGGCCGGCCTCGGCGGTGTAGACGCGCCAGTCCTCGTCGCTGCCGGCGCCGGTGCGCACGTTGTGCAGGCCGGGCTCGGCTTGCAGGGGCAGGGAGAGCCTCGGCCAGGAGCTGGCCAGCAGTCGGCCGTCGGGACTCCAGATCTGGACGATGAAGGAACCCCACTTGAAGACGCCCTCGTCCGCCAGCGGCTGCAGCACCGGCGTGCCGTCGTTGGCCGCGTAGGAGTTGGCCAGCAGCTGCATCTGGTCGTCCATGAAGGTGTGGACCATGCGCCCGTAGCTCATGTAGGAAGCCCAGGCCGCGACGAAGGCCGCGATGAGATGCAGCGAGACCAGCCACAGGAGCAGCTTGCCTCGCAGCGAGCAGGGCATGTACCACGGACGCGGATGCATCTTCTTCCTCATGCCGCCGCCACCCGCCATCCGAGCCCGCGCACATTGCGGATCGCCTCCGGCCCGAGCTTGCGCCGCATCCCATGGATCAGCACATCCACCGCGTTGCTGGTGACCTCCTCGCCCCAGCCGTAGATGCGGTTCTCCAATTGCTCGCGCGACAGGATGGCGCCGGGCCTCTCCAGCAGCGCATGCAGCAGCGCGAACTCGCGCGCCGTCAGCGCCTCGCGCGTGCCATTGCGCAGCACCTCGCGCGTGGTCAGGTCCAGCTGCAGGCCGGCGCCGCCGATCACCGAATGCGCGGCGCCGTCGCGGCGGCGGATCACCGCGCGCATGCGCGCCAGCAGCTCGCGGAATTCGAAGGGCTTGAGCAGGTAGTCGTCGGCGCCGAGATCCAGGCCCTGGATGCGGTCTTCCAGGCCGTCGCGCGCGGTGAGCACCAGCACCGGCGTGGTGTCGCCGCGCTCGCGCGCCCGGCGCAGTACCTCGGTGCCATCCTGCCTGGGCAGGCCGAGGTCGAGCAGCACGCAGGTGTAGCCGCCGTCGGCGAAGGCGCTCTGCGCCAGCGCGCCGTCGCGGACCCAGTCGACCGACCAGCCGGCGCCTTCGAGTGCATGCCGCAGGCTGCTCCCGATCATCTCGTCGTCTTCCACCAGCAGCGTGCGCACGGCGCCTCCTTTTCGCGAAAGCGATGAAGGCTACACGCGGATTCTTAGCATGTCATGAGACTTTGCATCGGACCGATCCCGCCCGCGGTCCCGGCCGCCTGTCTAGAAGCGCTCTTGCGGCCCCAGGTAGCGCCACTGTCCCACGGGCAGGTGCCCCAGCACCACGCGCCCGATGCGGATGCGCTTCAAGCCCACCACCTTGAGCCCGACCAGCTCGCACATGCGGCGGATCTGTCGCTTCTTGCCCTCGGTCAGCACGAAGCGCAGCTGCTCGGGGTTCTGCCAGTCGACCAGCGCCGGCTTGAGCGGCTGGCCGTCCAGGCTGAGACCATGGCGCAGGCGCTGCAGTTGCTCGCGCGGGAACGTGGCCTGCGGGTTCTGCGCCACCTCGCCGTAGCTCACGCGCACCAGGTATTCCTTTTCCATGCCCGAGGCCTCGCCGATCAGCTGGCGCGCCACGCGGCCGTCCTGCGTGAGCACCAGCAGGCCCACCGAATCGATGTCCAACCGGCCGGCCGGCGCCAGGCCGCGCAAATGCGGCGGCGAGAAGCGCATGCGGCTCGGGTCCTCGCGCCAGTGCGTGCGCGGATTGATCAACACCACGGCCGGCTCGTGGCCGTCTTCGGCCTGGCCGCTGACGTAGCCAATGGGCTTGTGCAGAAGGATGGTGACCTGCTGCTGCTGGTGGGTCTGCGCCTTGCGGTCGACCTCGATGTGGTCGGCGGGGCCGACCTTGACGCCCATCTCCGCGACCCGCCCATTGATCTTGACCCAGCCCTGCGCGATCCAGTCGTCGGCCTCGCGGCGCGAGCACAGGCCGAGCTCGGCCATGCGCTTGTTGAGTCGGATCGGTTCGGGGCTGTCGGACATGGGTCGGAGGCTCGGGAGGCGGCGCGCCATTGTCCGCCATTCGACAGCGCCGGCGCCGCGGGCACAGGCCGGATGGCACATCGCAATTCGACGGCGAGGCGACCATACTGGCGCGACCCCGTTCACCACCCTTCCTTTGGAGACACACCATGCCACGCTATGTCATCGAACGCACGCTCCCGGGCGCCGGAAAGCTGTCGGAGCGCGACCTCAAGGCCCTGTCCATCAAGTCCAACGGCGTCCTGCGCGAGCTGGGGCCCGAGATCAACTGGGTCGAAAGCTTCGTCACCGACGACAAGATCTACTGCGTCTACGTCGCGCCCAACGACGAGATGATCCGCGAGCATGCCAGGCGCGGCGGCTTCCCGGCCGACAGCGTGTCGCAGGTGCGCGCCGTCATCGGCCCCACCACCGCTGAGTGACTCAGCCCACCAGCCGGTAGCCCACCGCGTCTCGGTCAGCAGCCCGCCCCCGCCCGGGCCGTGCGCATTTGCACACTCGCCGCGTCTTTGTGGCGCGTCGCGCCCCGCTTTGTGAATTCCTTGCTAGGCGTTCGTCCTGTGCCTGCGTACAACCGAGGCATGGACTGAAAGACGAGGACTCACATGGACACGGAAGCCATCGCACTCATCGTGGACGAACCGATTGCCGGCCACTTCTACTGGGTGCTGCAGAAGCAGGACGGCAACGACTGCCGCCCCATCGAAGCGGCAGAGGGGCCGATGCCCACCTACGGCGCTGCCATGATGGCCGGCATCGCGGCGCTGCAGCGGCGCAACGATGCGCGCGCTGGGTCGTCCACGATTCATTGAATTCACGCGCGTTTTCTTGACGCGGGTATCGAGGAGGAGCCGGCCGCAGGCCGGCGGGGGACATGAGCGGAGTTGGCCACCCGCCGCCCTCGGCCCGCCAAAGGCCCCACCCGTTCCGGGCCCGCGCCGCCCGTCGATACAGGGCCCCGCGCGTATACCCGCCCCCCAAGCCTCGCGCCTCGATAAGATGCCCATCTCGAACCGCGCACCCTCCATCGCTCCCGATCCGGCACACTGCCTGCCCATCCCGCGCAGTCTTCAGGCTGCGCCTGAACGAAGAGACAAACCCATGATCCGAAAGCTGCTGACCTCCGTGGTCCTGACATTGGCCTTTGCCGCCGTGCAGGCCCAGCCCTATCCCGCCAAGCCCGTGCGCCTCATCGTGCCCTTCCCGCCCGGCGGGGGCACCGACATCCTGTCCCGCCTGGTGGCCACCAAGCTGACGGAGGTGAGCAAGTGGACGGTGGTGCCCGACAACCGCGCGGGCGCCGGCGGCACCATCGGCATCGCGGAAGCCGTGCGCGCCGCGCCTACCGGCTACGACATCGTCATGGGCCAGAAGGACAACATGGTCGTCGCGCCCTGGCTCTACAAGAACCTCAGCTATGACCCGACCAGGGATCTCACGGCCGTGGCCCACGTGGCCTACACGCCGGTGGTGATCGTCACCCGCACCGAATCGAAGTTCAAGACGCTCAAGGATGTGGTCGAGGCCGCCCGCGCCGCGCCCGACACCATCACCTACGGCTCGCCCGGCAACGGCACCACCATCCACCTGGCCGGCGAGATCTTCAAGAACGCCGCCAACATCAAGATCCGCCACGTGCCCTACAAGGGCTCCAACCCGGCCATGATGGACGTGCTGGCCGGCAACGTGGACCTGATGGTGTCCTCGCTGCCCTCGGCCATGGGCCAGATCAAGTCCGGCAAGCTGCGCGCACTCGCCGTCACCTCCGCCAGGCGCAGCAGCTCGCTGCCCGAGGTGCCCACGGTGGCCGAGCTGGGCTACAAGGACTTCGACGTTAGCACCTGGTACGGCCTCTTCGCGCCGGCGGGCACGCCGAAGGAGATCGTCACCACCTTGAACGCCGAGGTGAACAAGCTCCTGTCTACGCCCGAGATGAAGGCAGCCATCGTCGCCCAGGGCGCCGAGCCGCAGAGCATGACACCGGAGCAGTTCGGCGCGCTGCTGAAGACCGACTACCTGAAGTGGCGCGACATCGTGAAGGCGTCTGGCGCCACGATCGAGTAACCCAGGCCTGCCCTGCCCGCTTCATGTGGCCGCCTCCGAACGAGGCGCGCAGCCTAGGCGTCGCGGACGTCCGCCACCGGCTTGCTGCCGAAGTCTGCGCGCTGCAGATAGGCCAGGACCTTCGCCGCCGCTTCGGCGGGCGTATCGAGCTGCCCCTGCGCCTTCAGGCGCTCGAAACGGGCGCGGTCCGGGAACAAGGCCGCATCGCTTTCCCGCAGCTGCAGCTGCATGTCGGTGTCGATCACGCCGGGCGCGAGCGAGACGATCTTGGCGCCGCCGCCCAGCGCCTCTTGCTCCAGCGCCACCGCGCGCGAGAAATGGTCCATGCCGGCCTTGGCCGCGCAGTAAGGCGCCTGGCTGGCCATGGCATTGCGCCCCAGGCCCGAGGAGATGTTGAGCACCTTGCGCTCCCCGCGCCAATCGCGGGTCGCGCCCAGGAAGGCCGAGGTCAGCAGCAGCGGCGCCTCCAGCCCGACGCGCAACGCCTGCGAGAGCTCGGCCGGCGCCGCCCGCGACAGCGGCCCCGTGCGGCCGACGGTGCCGGCGTTGTTGATCAGCGTGGCGCCGTCGAAGGCCTGCCCATCCAGGGCCTGCAGCCAGGCCGCGAGCCGCGCCGCCGCCGGCACCGGGTCGGCGAGGTCCTGCTGCCATTGCTCGAGCTCGGCGCCGCTCTCGCGGGCGCGCGCGGCAAGCTGCTCGTCGGCCCGGCGCGAAATGCACAGCAGGCGCTGCCCGGGCTGCGCCAGCAGCTGCTCGGCCATGGCGCGCCCGAGGCCGCGCGAGGCGCCGGTGATGATGGTGAGTCGGCGTGAATTCATGGAGGTCTCGTGAAATGCGTCATCGATGGCGGCATGCCTCGTGGCTCGCATGCTACCGGCGGATTGACGAAGCGCAACGCGCCTTCTTACATTCGGCCATGCCCATCCAGTACGAGCCTGCAAGCGACGTGCGCCACTTTGCCGAGCGCTTCGGACTGGCGACGCCCGCGCAGCCGTCCATCGTGCGGCCCGGGACGCAAGGGCTCTTCATCCGCCGCCCGCGAGGCGACCGTGACGACAGCGTCATTGCCGCCCGCTTCGAGGCGGCCGAAGGCCGCTGGGGCCTGGTCCCCCTGTTCGCCAAGGAGCGCGACTACCCCTATACATTCGAGGCCCGCGGCGAGACGGCCGCAAGCGAGCGCAACTTCTACCAGCCCTGGAAACGCGGCCATCGCTGCGTGGTCCTCGCCGATGCGCTGTACCGCCGCGGCGACAGCGAGCACACGGTGGTGCGCGTCACCCGTGGCGACGGCCAGCCGCTGGCGATGGCCGGGCTGTGGAACGGCTGGCGTGCCCCGGACGGCGAGTGCGTCGAGAGCTTCGCCCTGCTGACGCTGCCGGCGGTGGAGCAGCCCTCGCAACGCCGCGTGGTGTTCCTGCGCGACGCCTGGATCGACGACTGGCTGCATTGCCCTGTCGAGGAGACAGCCGCGTACCTGCGCCCCTACGACCTCGACAAGCTGGTGCGCCGCGAGATCGTGCGCGACCCTGGCATTCCCCTGCCGGAGCGGGCGCCTGCAGGCTGAGCCGAGCACCGGGGATCGGACATCAGCGGCTGATCGCCCCATGCCCGCCCGCCCGCAAGGCCGCGAGGTCGAGCACGCGCAGCCCGCCGTACTCGACGCGGATCGCACCCTCGGCCTGCAAGGTGCGCAGCGCCTCGTTGACGCGCTGCCGCGAGAGCCCGATCAGGTAGGCCAGCTCCTGCTGCGTGATGCGCAGCAGTTCGCCGACGCCGGGGAAGAGCACCGGGTTGAACAGTGCCGCCAGGTTGCGCGCGACGCGCGTGTCCGGGTTGTTGAGCCGGTCCGCCTCGCGCGCCGCGATGAACTGGCCGAGGCGCTCGTTGAGCTGGTTCATCACGAAGCGGTTGAAGCCGATCGAGTGGTCCAGCAGCCAATGGAAGTCATCCACCGGCAGGCCCGCGACGACGCTGCGCCGCAGCGCCTGGATGTTGTAGCGGTAGGGCTCGCGCTTGAGCGCCGTGCCCTCGCCGAACCAGCCGCCGGGCGGCAGGCCGCTGTAGGTCATGGACGTGCCGTCGGCGTTGTCGTTGCTCATCTTGAGCAGCCCCTCGACCACGCCGAACCAGAAGGTGGGCGGGCGGCCGATGCGGCAGACGAGCTCCCCGGGCTCGGCGTCGCCCACCACCACCGCGGTCTCCGCGCGGCGGCGCTCGGTGGGCGTGAGGGTGTGAAGCCAGGGGATGTTGCGCAGCTCCTCGGCGGTGGCCGGCCGCACGCGCTCGCGCAGGGAAGACGCGCCGTTGGACATGCCGTGGCTCATCGGGAAACTCCGGGGAGTAGTGTCCCTAGGATTGTCGTTGAAACGACAACTTGACGACAAGCGCAAGATCTACAGTCCGCCCATCGTGCAAACCACCGCCAACACCTTTCCCCGCCTGTTGCTGGCCCACGCCGAGCGACAGCCCGACGCGCCCGCCGTGCGCGAGAAGGATCTCGGCATCTGGCAGACCTGGCGCTGGTCGGATGTCGCCCGCGAGGTGCGCGAGATCGCCTGCGGCCTCGCCAGCCTGGGCTTCAAGCCGGGCGACAACCTGGCGATCGTCGGCGCCAACCGGCCGCATCTGTACATGGCGGTGCTCGCGGCGCAAAGCCTGCGCGGCGTGCCGGTGCCGCTCTACCAGGACGCGGTGGCGGGCGAGATGGTCTTCATGCTGGAAGACGCTGCCATCGACTTCGTGATCGCCGAGGACCAGGAGCAGGTCGACAAGCTGCTCGAGTGCCGCGAGCTGATGGCGGCCAAGGGCACCCGGGGCCTGCGCCACCTCGTCTACGACGATCCGAAAGGCCTGCGTCACTACGACCAGCCGGGCCTGATGGGCTACGAGCGCCTGCGCGAGCTGGGCCGTGCCTTCGATGCATCGCAGCCCGCCTTCTTCGAACAGAGCCTGAACGGCGTCGAGCCCGGCGATGTCGCAGTGATCCTCTACACCTCCGGCACCACCGGCCGCCCCAAGGGCGTGTGCCAGACCCATGCCAGCTTCATCGCGGCCGGGCGCGGCGGCGTCGAGACCGACCGCCTGGGCCCCGGCGACAACATCATGAGCTACCTGCCGATGGCGTGGGTCGGCGACCATCTGTTCTCGGTGGCGCAGTGGCTGGTGGGCGGCTTCACGCTCAACTGCCCCGAGTCCGCCGCGACCGTGATGAACGACATGCGCGAGATCGGGCCCAGCTACTACTTCGGCCCGCCGCGCACCTTCGAGGGCCTGCTGACCGCCGTGTCGATCCGCATGGAGGATGCGGCGGCGCCCAAGCGCTGGCTCTACGCGAAGTTCATGCGCCTGGCGCAGCGCGTGGGCGCCGATATCCTGAACGGTGCGAAGGTGGGCCTGGGCGACCGGCTGCTCTACGCACTGGGCGACCTGATGATCTACGGGCCGCTGCGCAACGTGCTGGGCATGAGCCGCATCCGCGTGGCCTACACCGCGGGCGCGGCGATCGGGCCGGACCTGTTCCGCTTCTACCGCTCGATCGGCGTCAACCTCAAGCAGTTCTATGGCCAGACCGAGACCTGCGCCTACGTCTGCCTGCAGCAGGACGGCAAGGTCAAGCTGCAGACCGTGGGCAGCGCGGCGCCCGGCATCGAGCTGCGCATCGCGCCGGACGGAGAGGTGCTGGTGCGGGGCGTGTCGGTGCTCAAGGAGTACTACAAGCGGCCCGACGCCACGGCCGAGGTGCTCGATGCCGAGGGCTACTTCCACACCGGCGATGCGGGCGTGATCGACGCCGAAGGGCACCTGCGCATCATCGACCGCGCCAAGGACGTCGGCAAACTCTCGCGCGGCGCGATATTCGCGCCCAACTACATCGAGAACAAGCTGAAGTTCTTCCCGCAGATCAAGGAAGCGGTGTGCTTCGGCAACGGGCGCGAGCAGGTCTGCGCCGCCATCAACATCGACTACGAGGCCGTGGGCAACTGGGCCGAGCGGCGCGGCCTGCCCTACGGCGGCTACGTGGACCTGGCCGGGAAGGCCGAGGTGCTGCGGCTGGTGGCCGAATGCGTGGAGAAGGTCAACGCCGACCTGGCGAGCGAAGAGGGCATGGGCGAGACCCAGATCGCACGCTTCCTGGTGCTGCACAAGGAGCTGGACCCCGACGACGACGAGCTCACCCGCACGCGCAAGGTGCGGCGCGGCTTCATCGCGGACAAGTACCGCGTGCTGGTCGATGCGCTGTACGGCGGCAAGACCGAGCAGTACATCGAGACGCAGGTCAAGTTCGAGGACGGACGCACGGGCGTGGTGAGCGCCACGCTGAAAATCGTGGAGGCCAAGCGCTTCCCGCCGATGAAAGCCGCTGCATGAACGCGCAGAACATCGCCGAGACGGCCATGCTCGCCGGCGCGACCCAGGGCGGCCGCCGCATCGGCGAGGTGATCCTGGACGTGCAGAACATCAGCCTGTCGTTCGGGGGCGTGAAGGCGCTGACCGACATCAGCTTCGACGTGCGGGAGCACGAGGTGCGCGCCATCATCGGGCCCAATGGCGCGGGCAAGAGCTCGATGCTCAACTGCATCAACGGCGTCTACCAGCCGCAGCAAGGCTCCATCACCTTCCGCGGCCGGCAGTTCAAGCACATGAACTCGCGCCAGGTGGCCGAGATGGGCGTGGCGCGCACCTTCCAGAACCTGGCCCTGTTCAAGGGCATGAGCGTGCTCGACAACATCATGACCGGGCGCAACCTCAAGATGAAGAGCGGCCTGCTCGCGCAGGCGCTGCGCTGGGGCCCGGCCGAGCGCGAGGAGATCGCGCAGCGCGAGTTCGTCGAACGCATCATCGACTTCCTCGAAATCCAGTTGCACCGCAAGACGCCGGTGGGGCGCCTGCCCTACGGCCTGCAGAAGCGCGTCGACCTCGGCCGCGCGCTGGCGATGGAGCCGCAGGTGCTGCTGCTGGACGAGCCGATGGCCGGAATGAACGTGGAGGAGAAGCAGGACATGAGCCGCTTCATCCTCGACGTGAACGACGAGTTCGGCACCACCATCGTGCTGATCGAGCACGACATGGGCGTGGTGATGGACATCTCCGACCGCGTGGTGGTGCTCGACTACGGCAAGAAGATTGGGGACGGCACGCCCGACGAAGTACGCAACAACGAGGACGTGATCCGGGCATACCTCGGGACGGAGCATTGAATTGAACAGCCCCCACGCGCATCGCTTCTTCTGTTCGCTGCCGCCCGAGGTGGCGCAAGCGTCCTTCGGCCCGGCCCGGCGGGAGGCTTGATCATGGGCTTTTTCCTCGAAACCCTCTTCGGCGGCCTGATGGTCGGCATGCTGTATTCGCTGATCGCGATCGGCTTCGTGCTGATCTACAAGGCCTCCGGCGTCTTCAACTTCGCGCAGGGCGCGATGGTGCTGTTCGCGGCGCTGGCGATGGCGCGCTTCGCCGAATGGTTCCCGCGGTGGCTGGGCTTCGAAAGCCTGGTGCTCGCCAATCTGCTGGCCTTCGTCGCGGCCATGGCGGTGATGATCGTCGTGGCCTGGCTGATCGAACGGCTGGCGTTGAGCAAGCTGGTCAACCAGGAAGGCATCACGCTGCTGATGGCCACGCTGGGCATCGCCTACTTCCTCGACGGCCTGGGCCAGAGCCTGTTCGGCAACGACATCTACAAGATCGACGTCGGGATGCCCAAGGAGCCGCTGATGGTGCTGGAGGGCACCTTCCAGGGCGGCCTGCTGCTGAGCCGGGAAGACCTGATCGCCGCCGGCGTGGCCGCCGCGCTGGTGGCGGTGCTGGCGCTGTTCTTCCAGAAGACGGCGACCGGCCGCGCACTGCGCGCGGTGGCCGACGATCACCAGGCCGCGCAGTCGATCGGCATCCCGCTCAACCGCATCTGGGTGATCGTGTGGTCGGTGGCGGGCTTCGCGGCGCTGGTGGCCGGGATCATCTGGGGCTCCAAGCTGGGCGTGCAGTTCTCGCTCTCGCTGGTGGCGCTGAAGGCGCTGCCGGTGGTGATCCTGGGCGGGCTGACCTCGGTCCCCGGCGCGATCGTCGGCGGGCTCCTGATCGGCGTGGGCGAAAAGCTGTCGGAGATCTATCTCGGGCCCTTGCTGGGCGGCGGCATCGAGATCTGGTTCGCCTATGTATTGGCGCTCATCTTCCTTCTCGTGCGGCCGCAGGGCCTCTTCGGCGAGAAGATCATCGATCGCGTCTAGGCAAGCACCATGCTCTACAGAGAAAACGGCCAGTTCAAGTCCAGCTACCGCGCCGACCAGCAGATCTTCCCGATCCTGCAGGACCGGGTGCTCATGCTCTTGCTGCTGGCCTTCGCCTTCGCGGTGGTGCCCTTCATCGCGTCCGAATACTTCTTGCGCGCGATCCTCATCCCTTTCCTCATCCTGTCGCTCGCCGCGCTGGGCCTCAATATCCTGGTGGGCTACTGCGGCCAGATCTCGCTGGGCACCGGCGCCTTCATGGCGGTCGGGGCGTATGCGGCCTACAACTTCCACGTGCGCATCGAGGGCATGCCGCTCCTTTTCTCGCTGCTCCTCGGCGGGCTGTGCGCGACGGTGGTCGGCGTGCTCTTCGGCGTTCCCAGCCTGCGCATCAAGGGCCTTTACCTCGCGGTCGCGACCCTGGCCGCGCAGTTCTTCGTCGACTGGGCCTTTCTTCGCATCAACTGGCTGACCAACAATTCGGCCTCGGGCTCGGTCAGCGTGGCGGGACTCAACCTCTTCGGGCTGCCGGTCGAGACGGCCGTGCAGAAGTACCTCCTGTGCCTCGCCCTGATGGTGCTGTTCGCGATGCTGGCGAAGAACCTGGTGCGCAGCGCCATCGGCCGCGAGTGGATGGCGATGCGCGACATGGACGTGGCGGCGGCGGTGATCGGCATCCGCCCGGTCTACGCCAAGCTCACGGCCTTCGCGGTGAGCTCCTTCATCGTGGGCGTGGCGGGCGCGCTGTGGGGCTTCGTGCACCTGAGCACCTGGGAGCCCGCGGCCTTCAACATCGACCGCTCCTTCCAGCTGCTGTTCATGGTGATCATCGGCGGCCTCGGCTCGATCATGGGCAGCTTCTTCGGCGCTGCCTTCATCGTGCTGCTGCCGCTCGTGCTCAACCAGATGCCGGGCTGGTTCGGCCTGTCCATCTCGACGGCGCTGGCCTCGCACCTCGAGTTCATGATCTTCGGCGCGCTGATCGTGTTCTTCCTGATCGTGGAGCCGCACGGGCTCGCGCGGCTGTGGTCCACCGCAAAAGAAAAGCTGCGCCTTTGGCCTTTCCCCCACTGATTTCACCGGCAACCACTTACCTTTTCAAAGGAGGCATTCATGAAGCTGAAGTCACTTGCACTCGCCGTTGCTGCGGTCTCTGCGCTCGCAGGCGCAGTCCCCGCATTCGCGCAGGCGAAGGAGCAGTTCTTTCCCTTGCTGGTCTACCGCACCGGGCCCTACGCGCCCAATGGCACCCCCTGGGCCAACGGCAAGCAGGACTACATCAAGCTCATCAACGCGACCGGCGGCATCAACGGTGTGAAGATCAGCTACGAGGAATGCGAAACCGGCTACGCCACCGACAAGGGCGTGGAATGCTACGAGCGCCTGAAGGACAAGGGCGCCACGCTGATCGACCCGCAGGCCACCGGCATCACTTTCGCGCTGACCGACAAGGCCCCCGTCGACAAGATCCCGCTCATCACGCTGGGCTACGGCCTCTCGGCCTCGCAGGACGGCAGCGTGTTCAAGTGGAACTTCCCGCTGATGGGCAGCTACTGGACCGCGGCCGACATCCTGATCCAGCACATCGCGAAGAAGGAAGGCGGCTTCGACAAGCTCAAGGGCAAGAAGATCACGCTGGTCTACCACGATTCGCCCTTCGGCAAGGAGCCGATCCCGCTGCTGCAGGAGCGCGCGAAGATGAACGGCTTCGAGCTCTCGCTGATCCCGGTGGCCGCGCCCGGCATCGAGCAGAAGTCGGCCTGGCTGCAGGTGCGCCAGCAGCGCCCCGACTACGTGCTGCTGTGGGGCTGGGGCGTGATGAACTCGACCGCGCTCAAGGAGGCGGTGGCCACCGGCTACCCGCGCGAGAAGATGTACGGCGTGTGGTGGGCCGGCGCCGAACCCGACGTGAAGGACGTCGGCGCATCGGCGAAGGGCTACAACGCGCTGGCGCTCAACACCTCGGGCACGCAGCCCAAGGTGATCCAGGACATCCTGAAGGTCGTGCACGACAAGGGCCAGGGCACGGGCCCGCGCGAGGAGGTCGGCTCGGTGCTCTACACGCGCGGCCTGATCATCCAGATGCTCGGCGTGGAAGCGGTGCGCCGCGCGCAGGAGCGCTTCGGCAAGGGCAAGGTCATGACCGGCGAGCAGGTGCGCTGGGGGCTGGAGAACCTCGCGCTCGACCAGAAGAAGCTCGACGCGCTCGGCTTCTCCGGCGTGCTGCGGCCGATCAGCACCTCCTGCCAGGACCACATGGGCTCGACCTGGGCGCGCGTCCATACCTGGGACGGCAGCAAGTGGGGCGGCATGAGCGACTGGTACCAGGCCGACGAGCAGATCATCAAGCCGATGGTCAAGGCCGCGGGCGACAAGTACGCCGCCGAGAAGAAGCTTCCCAAGCGCGAGGCCTCCGACTGCGCGGCTTAGCCTGCTGGGCGGAACGCGGTGCCCGCCTTGAGGGCACCGCCCGCTGTCCTCCCGCCCGCGCGGGAGGGAAGTCCCGCCCGATCGGGCGGCATCTGAAAGTGCGGCCCTCCCGCTTTTTCGAATGCTGATGAATACACCATGAGTCCAGCCACCACCCTCCTCGACGTCAACGGCATCGAGGTCATCTACAACCACGTCATCCTGGTGCTCAAGGGCGTCTCGCTGAAGGTGCCGGAAGGCGGCATCGTGGCCCTGCTCGGCGGCAACGGCGCGGGCAAGACCACCACGCTGCGCGCCGTCTCCAACCTGCTGGCGGGCGAGCGCGGAGCGGTGACCAAGGGCACCATCGAGCTGCGCGGCGAGCGCATCGAGGCGCTGTCGCCGGCCGAGCTGGTCAAGCGCGGGCTGATCCAGGTGATGGAGGGCCGCCACTGCTTCGCCCACCTCAGCATCGAAGACAACCTGATGACCGGCGCCTACACCCGCACCGACGGCAAGGCCGCGGTGGCGCAGACCCTGGAAAAGGTCTACGCCTACTTCCCGCGCCTGAAGGTCCGGCGCAGCTCGCAAGCGGCCTACACCTCGGGCGGCGAGCAGCAGATGTGCGCCATCGGCCGCGCGCTGATGGCGGACCCCAGCATGGTGCTGCTCGACGAGCCCTCGATGGGGCTGGCGCCGCAGATCGTGGAGGAGGTGTTCGGCATCGTGAAGGACCTGAACGAGAAGGAGCGCGTGACCTTTCTCCTCGCCGAGCAGAACACCAACATGGCCCTGCGCTATGCGGACTACGGCTACATCCTGGAGAACGGCCGCATCGTGATGGACGGCGAGGCGCAGAGCCTGCGCGAGAACGAGGACGTCAAGGAGTTCTACCTCGGCGTCGGCGGCGCCGACCGCAAGAGCTTCCGCGACGTGAAGAGCTACAAGCGGCGCAAGAGGTGGCTCGCGTGAACGACTACTACGACAAGCTCGAAGTCCGCGATCCCGCGGAGCGTGAACAGGATCTGCTGGCCGCGCTGCCCAAGCAGATTGCGCAGGCGCAGACCGCCGCGCCCGCCTTCGCCAAGATCCTTGACGGCGTGAAGCCCGCCGACATTGCCAGCCGCGAGGCGCTGGCGCGTCTGCCCGTCACGCGCAAGTCCGAGTTGCTCGAGCGGCAGAAGGCCGCGCGTGCGCGCGACCCCTTCGGCGGCTTCTCCGCGATCCGCTTCGGTCCACGCATGACGCGCGTGTTTGCCAGCCCCGGCACCATCTACGAGCCCGAGGGCGAGGCGAGCGACTACTGGCGCACGGCGCGCGCATTGCATGCCGCGGGCTTTCGCGGCGGCGAGCTGGTTCACAACAGCTTCAGCTACCACATGACGCCGGCCGGCTCGATCATGGAAAGCGGCGCGCGCGCACTGGGCTGCACGGTGTTCGCCGGCGGCACCGGCCAGACCGAACAGCAGGTGGACGCGATCGCCGAGCTCAAGCCCGCGGGCTATGCCGGCACACCGAGCTTCCTGAAGATCCTTCTGGAAAAGGCCGCCGAGCGCGGCATCGCCCTGCCCTCGCTGACCAAGGCCCTGGTTTCGGGCGAGGCCTTTCCGCCCAGCCTGCGCGACTGGATCGTCGAGCGCGGCGTGGCCGGCATGCAGTGCTACGCCACCGCCGACCTCGGCCTGATCGCGTACGAGACCTCGGCGCACGAAGGCCTGGTGCTCGACGAGGGCGTGATCGTCGAGATCGTGCGTCCCGGCACCGGCGACCCGGTGCCCGAGGGCGAGGTCGGCGAGATCGTCGTCACCACGCTGAACCCCGATTACCCGCTGATCCGCTTCGGCACCGGCGACCTCTCGGCCGTGCTGCCGGGACGGTGCCCGACCGGCCGCACCAACTCGCGCATCAAGGGCTGGCTCGGCCGCGCCGACCAGACCACCAAGGTGCGCGGCATGTTCGTGCATCCGGGCCAGGTGGCCGAGATCGCGCGGCGCTTTCCGGAAGTGCGGCGCGCACGGCTGGTGGTCGAGGGCGAGATGGGCGAGGACCGCATGACGCTCCGGCTCGAATGCGCATCGGAGCCCGAGGGGTTGGCGGAGCGCATCGCGGAGGCGATGCGCGATGTCACCAAGCTGCGCGGCGACGTCGAGCTGATGGAGCCCGGAAGCCTGCCCAATGACGGCAAGGTGATCGAGGACGCGCGCAGCTACCGCTAAGCTGCGCCTGTTCGCCCGCCGAGGTTTCCGCACCGGCCGGGACCACCACACCAGGCTCCCGCGACGGCACGGGCGCCGCGGCTTCGTTCAGGCGTGCGTACGCACGCCCGCGAAGGCTTCGACCATCACGCGGTTGAACGCCGGCAGGTCGGCGGGCTTGCGGCTGGTGATCAGCGGGCCGTCGGCCACCACCTCCAGGTCGACCCACTTCGCGCCCGCGTTCTTCAGGTCCGTGCGCAGCGAAGGCCATGAAGTCATGGTGCGGCCCTTGACGGCGTCCGCCTCGATCAGGGTCCAGGGTCCATGGCAGATCGCGGCGATCGGCTTGCCGGCCTTGACGAAGTCCCGCACGAAGCTCACCGCCTGTTCGTCGATGCGCAGCGCGTCGGGGTTCATGACGCCGCCCGGCAGCACCAGCGCATCGTATTCGTGGGCGGCCGCCTGTTGAAGCGGCACATCGACATCGAAGCGGTCGGCCGGCGTGTGATGCTTCCAGCCGCGCACGCCGCCGTTGCCGGGCGACACGAGGCTCGTGTCCGCACCTGCGGCGTCCAGCGCCTTGCGCGGCTCGGTCATCTCGGACTGCTCGAAGCCGTCCGTCACGAGAATGGCAACCTTCATGCCCTCGAGTTGGCGTTTGATCATGGGAGTCCTTTCGTGCAAGTAGGCGTTCCACGCTAGGCCGGCGCGCGTGCCGCCGGATGCGCCTGTGCCGACACCCCGTGTCAGACAAATCGGCAAGTGTGGATGTGCTCACATCCAGGATCGCACGGCTGGCAAGCGCCCGTCTCCGAAGCATGGGGTAGGAGATCGCTGACAGACAGGCGCGAGTTCGCGTGGACAGTGGGGGCTTCTGGCGTTTCACGGAGGAATTTGTCCATGCCCGTCGTTTGTGCGGCTTGCGGAAGCGAGAACCGGGAGAACGCGAAGTTCTGCATCGGCTGCGCGCGCCGCTTACCCGGCTTCGTGCCCACGGGCCCCTCGGCCCTCGAGGCCATCAACCACGCGCACCCGCGCGCACCCGCCCGCCCGGGCCGCGTCTGGCGCCGTGACGACCCGGCGGCGCTGCTGCCGGCAGAAACGGCGGGCTTCTGGCTGCGACTGGGTTTGCTGGGCGTGGGGATGGGCCTGGCCTTCATCGGCTGGTACATGTATGTGACGCGCGATCTGACCGCGCCGTCGTTGCTGAACCAGGTCAGCGCGGCTCTCAAGCTGGAAGACAAACGGCCGGCCACGGATGAACAGCAGGCCCTGGCTGCGCCTTCCGCAGCGACGCTGGCTGCGATGACGCCAGCGCCGGCGCAGCCGACGGCACCCGCGCCCGCTGCCAAGGCCGCACCGGAGCCTGCGCCTGCCAAGCCAGCACCGGCCGCAGGGATTGCAGCGACCGAGAAGTCCCCGGCACCCCCTCAGGACCAGGACCAAGCTCAACCCAAGGCGAAGGCCCAGGCGCAGGCGCCGGCACCGGCCAGGGCCGCGCCTCCCGCCGCAGCCCCGGAGCCGCCCACGCGCACCGCCTCGGTGGCGCCGCCGGAGCGCAGGCGCAGCGAGCCGACCTCCACGGGACGCCCACCGCCGCGCATGCCTGGATGGGAGAACGATCCGGAGCCGGCACTGGCCGCCGTGCCTGTGATGCCCGCCTGGGTGCGTCCCCCGGGATGGACGCGCGACGATCCGGGCCAGCGGGTCGCTCCCGCCCCTGCGCCGGTGGTCGCGCCGCGCACGGCAGCCGCAACCCGCGGCGACGGCGGCCCGCCGGTCGCGGCGGGTCCGGGCCCCGTCTACAACTTCAGTTCGCCCGGCAGCTCCGCATCGTCACGCGGTGACGGGGGCCCGCCGGTGGTGCCCGGGCCGGGCCCGCTGTTCGGCAGCACGCGCGGCGCGCCGGCCGTGGCCACTGGCGATGCCGGGCCACCCGTCGTCGCCGGACCGGGGCCGGTCTACAACTGGACGACGACGCGGGAACGCTAGGCAAGATCCTCGCGCACTTCCGCCTCGCCGGGCATGCCTGATGGTTCGGTCACCAGCTCTCGTCACCCGCGGACTCGCAGCCAATGAGCGTGGATTACCTAAGGGCATTCCGGTATTTCCTGCCCTGCTGACGACGATAAGATCGCGGCCTTTTAACCCGGACTCATCCAGGAGAGCACATGAAGAGACTGTTGGCCTTCGCGGCCATTGCGGCAGCTGTCACCGGCGCATATTCACAGGACTTCCCCGGCAGCAAGCCCATCACCATCGTCGTGCCCTTCTCCGCCGGCGGTCCGACCGACCGGGTCGCGCGTGACCTGGCCGAGGCCCTGCGCAAGCCGCTGGGCGGCGGCAGCATCGTGATCGACAACGTGCCCGGCGCCGGCAGTTCCATCGGCGCGGCCAAGGTGGCGCGCGCCGCGCCGGACGGCTACACGCTGCTCCTGAACCACATCGGCATGGCCACCGTCCCGACCCTGGTTCGCAACGTGCCCTTCAAGGTCGAGACCGACTTCGAGTACCTGGGCATCGTCAACGACGTGCCGATGACGCTCATCGCCAAGCCTTCGATGAAGGCCAACAACTACAAGGAGCTGACGGCCTGGCTCGCGGAGAACAAGGGCAAGATCAACCTCGGCAACGCCGGCGTCGGCTCGGCATCGCACCTGTGCGGCCTGCTGTTCCAGAGCGCGACCAAGACCGAGATGACGCCCGTGCCGTACAAGGGCACGGCGCCTGCCATCACCGACCTGATCGGCGGCCAGATCGACCTGCTGTGCGACCAGACCACCAACACCTCGCCGCAGATCGAGGCCAAGAAGGTCAAGGCCTACGCGGTGACCACCTCGAAGCGCCTGACCACGCCCTTGCTCAAGGACCTGCCCACGCTGCAGGAGTCGGGGCTGAAGGACTTCCAGATCACGATCTGGCATGGCCTCTACGCGCCCAAGGGCACGCCGCCGGCCATCACGAAGAAGATCAACGACGCGCTCAAGGTCGCGCTGAAGGACCCTGACTTCATCAAGAAGCAGGAAGGCCTGGGCGCCGTGGTCGCCAGCGACAAGCGCATCGAGCCGGCCGAGCACAAGAAGTTCGTGGCCGCCGAGATCGCGAAGTGGAGCCCGATCATCAAGGCCGCCGGCGTCTACGCGGATTGACCCGGTCTCGATGACGAAGGTGCGGCGCGCAGGCGCTGCGCCTTCGAAGCCGGACGCAGCGGCCCGAGGCACTCGTGCAATGCGAGTGCCGCCGCCTCCGGCAGCCCGGGGCCTCACGAAGACTTGTGTTCGGCCTGCGCTTTGCCCGCGGGACGCTTGCCCGCGATGATCATGCCGAGCACCTCGTCCTCGTTCACGTCGGCGGTGCGGTAGGTGCCGACCAGGCGGCCGTTCTTCATCACCGCCACGCGGTCGCTGAGGCCGAAGACATCGGGCATGTCGTGCGTGATCAGGAAGATGCCCACCCCATCGGCCTTGAGCTGCTTGACCAGCGAACCGACCATCGCCGTCTCTTCCGGGCCGAGGGCGGCGCACGGCTCGTCCATGATCAGGATGCGGGCGTTGAAATAGAGCGCGCGCGAAATCGCCACCACCTGCCGCTGGCCGCCCGAGAGGCGCCGCACCGGCACGCGGATGTTGGTGAAGTTCTTGTTGAGGCGGCGGAACACCTTGCGCGCCTCGGTCTCCATGAAGTGGTCGTCCAGCGTGCGCCAGGGCGTGAGCTTCTCGCGGCCGAGGAAGAGATTGGCCACCGAGTCCAGGTTGTCGGCCAGTGCGAGCGTCTGGTAGATGGTCTCGATGCCCAGGGCCTGCGCTTCCGAGGGCGTGCGGATGTGCACCACCTCGCCCGCGACGCGCGTCTCGCCCGAGTCGACAGGGTAGGCGCCGGCCAGCATCTTCATCAGCGTGGACTTGCCCGCGCCGTTGTGGCCGAGCAGCGCGACCACCTCGCCGGCATAGAGGTTGACGCTGACGTCGTCCACCGCCTTCACGCCGCCGAAGGCCTTGCGGATTTCGCGCAGTTCGACCAGGGGCGCCGCGGCGCTGCTCATCGAGTCTCTCCGAAGCGGCGGCGGTACAGCACGTCGAAGACGACGGCGACGATCAGCACCTGCCCGATGATCACCATCCGCTTGCCGATGGTCACGTCGAGCAGCAGCATGCCGCTGTCGAGCGACTGCATGATCAGCGCGCCCAATACCGAGCCGAAGATCGAGCCGCTGCCGCCCGCCAGCGCGGCGCCGCCGATCACCGCGGCCGCGATCACGTACAGCTCCATCCCCGAGCCCAGCGAGTTGGTGCCGGCGTTGAGCCGCGCGATCGACACGATGGCCGCCAGCGTGACCAGGACCGCCAGCAGCGCGAACAGCATCATCGTCACCCGCTTGACCGGGATGCCCACCAGCGCCGCCGCATCGGGATTGCCGCCCATCGCGAACACGTATCGCCCGAAGCGCGTGCGGTGCACGATGAAGGACAGCACCACCGCGACCACCGCCCAGATCAGCACCGGGATGGGCAGGCCCTGCGGCTCGGGCTTGGAGGAGATCTGGTAGCTGTTCATGGTCCACGCGAAGGCCAACACCACCAGCACCGGCACCGCCGTCAGCACGAGATCGAGCCCCAGCGGCTCCACCGGCATCTCGTGCCGCTGGCGCGCGCGGCGCTGCTGCAGCATGCGCGCGAACAGCACCACCGCCACCAGCGCCGCCAGCGCCCACGTCGCCGTGACACCGATGCCGCCGTCGTAGCCGCCGCCCAGGCGCTGGAAGAACTCGTCGTTGACCGGCTGCGTCTTGCCGTCGGCCACCAGGAAAGCCGCGCCGCGAAACGACATCAGCCCGCCCAGCGTGACCACGAACGACGGCACCCCCAGCATCGCCGTCAGCCCGCCCTGGTAGAGCGACACCAGCAGCGCCACCGCCAGCCCCGCCAGGCACGAGGCCGGCCACGACCAGCCCGAGGTGTACTGCAGGTAGGCCACCAGCACGCCCACGAAGCCCATCACCGAGCCCACCGAAAGATCGATGTGGCGGGCCACGATCACCAGCACCATCACCGTGGAGACGATGCCGACCACCGCGGTCTGCTGCGCGATGTTGTAGAGGTTCTCGGGCGTGAGGAACAAGCCGCCCGACAGCCAGTGGAAGGCCAGCGCCATCACCAGCAGCAGCGCGCACATCAGCAAGAGGCGCAGGTCGATGCCGCTGCGCCGCCAGAAGCCCGGCGAGTCGCCCGTCACGACCCGGGCTTCACTTGCAGGCGGCAGGGGCCTTGTCACCCGTGACGCCCTTGCAGAGCTCGTCCTTCTTGATCCAGCCGGCCTTGACCACCACGTCGAGGTTGTCGCGCGTGATCGGCACCGGCGTGAGCAGGCGCGAGGAGATTGCCACCTTCTTCTCGCCGCCGCTCCAGTTGGACGCCTTGTCCGGCGTCTTGCCCTGCACCAGTGCCATCGCGGCGGAGGCGGCCTCGCGGCCGAGCTCGCGCGAGTCCTTCCACACCGTGACCGTCTGCGAGCCGAGGGCCACGCGGTTGAGCGCCGCGAAGTCCGCGTCCTGCCCCGACACCGGAATGCCGCGAATCCCCTTGGCCGTGAGCGCCGCCACCGCCCCGCCGGCCGTGCCGTCGTTGGACGCCACCACCGCATCGACCTTGCCGCCGGCCTTGGTGAGGATCTGCTCCATGTTCTTCTGCGCCACCTCGGGCTTCCAGCCGTCGGTGTACTCGTCGCCGACGATCTTGATGTCGCCCTTCTTCACTGCGTCGGCCACGATCTCCTGTTGCCCGGCGCGCAGGAAGTTGGCGTTCGGGTCGGTGGGCGATCCCTTGATGAACACGTAGTTGCCCTTGGGCTGCACCTTGTAGACCGCGCGCGCCTCCATGCGGCCGACCTCCACGTTGTCGAAGGTGATGTAGAAGACGCCGGGCGTTTCGATCAGCCGGTCGTAGGCCACCACCGGCACCTTCTGGCGCACTGCCTTGTTGACCGCGGGCAGGATCGCGTCCTTGTCCATCGCCAGCACGATCAGCGCCTTGGCGCCCTTGGACATCAGGCCGTCGATGTCGGCCAGCTGCTTCTCGGGCGAGCCGCCCGCGTCGGCGCTGATGTACTTGGCGCCCAGCTTCTCGAGCTGCGCCTTGATCGCGGCCTCGTCCGTCTTCCAGCGCTCCTCCTGGAAGTTGGACCAGCTCACGCCGACCACGGTCTGAGCGCAAGCGGCGATGGCGGAAAGGCCGAGGGCCAGGGCGCCGAGGGCGCGAAGAGGCTTGTTCATGGGCAGATCTCCGGGGATTGTTGGGCTTGTTGCCGCGGGCGTCGCCGCGCGGAGGCGCTGGGTGGCGGCGGCGGATTGACTATGGCTAGCCCGTTTGGGCGGGGCTATCGGGGGAATCCCTGCGGGAGAAGGTGGTACAGGGGTGATGAAGGTCGGCGGTGTTGCGTCATCGCATCTGCCTGGCCCCTGTGGCGATTTGGCCGGGCTCGGCCGCTTGCGGATCTACGTGATTCGTAGAGCGGACGCGCAGGCATTCGTGGACCATCGAAGGGACGGCGACGACGCGTTCAATCCAGGTTCCCGAGCCAACCACCGCGGCGGAGGGGCCCTACGTCTACACGGTTCTTCGCTACGACACGACATCGTCACGGCCGAGTTCATCAACGTTGGTGTTGTCGTGGCATCGTGCGATGCGCCTTGTGTCACAGCGAGGTTCAACACTGCGTCCGGTCGGGGAGGGAAATAGAGCGCTCCGCAGTCGACGGCTCAGGCGTGAGCATCAGCCGCGGCTGACGGTGATGCGTTCGATGCTCCCGCCGCGTCGTCTACTTCGATTCCGAAGCTGGGTTCTTCATCTTGTCTTTTGCCATCGAATCCGTGCTCGCGGAATTGCGCTCGGCGCCGGCCCGGGCGGGCTTCGACTTCGAGCGGGCAGCGGCAGGCCTTTCGACATCCCCCGAACTGGAGCTGTTGAGCACAGGGTTCTGCTTGCGCGCGATCTCCGGGGTGGCGCCGCTGGTGCCGATCGCCGGATGCGTCGGAGGGGTGGTCGGACTCGGCGTCGACGTTTCGTCGCTGCCGCCGGTCGCCGGGTGGGTGGGGGGTGCTCCCGGTGCTGCCGTCTGGGCCGTGGCACAGAAGGATGCGAGCGCCAGGCAAGTCGCCACTAGCGCAGTGCTGATCGTGGACATCGTGCGTCTCCTTGAAGCCAAGCAATGACTTCATTTGGCGCCTGCCCTGTGCCCGTGCTGTGCGAGGCCCGCCCCGTTTGCTGTCGGAGGCACCCTACGCTGGTCGATGACGCATTCCCTGGCCGCCGGGACACGAGCGATCCCGGTGCCGGTAACTCGCCTCGACCGTGTCGGCATCGATCTGGCGGATCGATCGGACGAACAGCTCCTCGAAGGAGTCATAAGAACTTCGACATGTTCGACTCGTTGCAAGGCCCGATGCCGCACTTCGCGGTTGGAACTTTTCCCAGTGCTGCACACCGCTCAGCAGTCAATTTCCACGCAGAACGAGTGGCTCCCGGGGCCCTGTCATGCGTTCGGCCGACGCGTCCGCAAAGATGAGCTGGCGCATCTGCGCCGCGATGCGCGCGCCGAGTGCCTGCGCCCCGTCCGCTTCCACGTCCGGCGAATGGCCGAAGGCGACCCTGGCGACCTGATCGCGGTAGCGCGGCAGCGCCACCTGCAAGGCTGCAGCGAGCTTCTCCTTGTCGCGCGCCGCGCGGCGCAATAGCGTGAGCGGATGCCGCTGTGCATCCGGCGAGACGACATGGCTCACCAGCGCGGGCACGAAACGTGTGCGGGGCACGAGCCGTGCGAGCAAGGTGTAGCTGCCGGACCAGTTCTGCAATGACGCTGTTGCCCGCTGCGGACCGAAGAGGGCGGGATCGGGTTCGATCTCTCCTGCCGGGAAGGTGAGCAGGGCGCCGCCTTCCTGCAGATGCCTGGCGGCTGCACGTATCGCGGCCATGCGCCCGCCTTCTTCATCCGGCAGAAAGATCAGTTGCCGCGCGACGTTGGGCAGGGCACGAAGAAAGGGGCGATCCAGCGCAATCACCCGAAGGTCGGGACGTGACGCGAGACTGGTAAAGAGCGCGACGGTGTCGGTCATGCCGGGGTGGTTTGCCAGAATGACCACCGGGCCTTGCGGCGGAACGTGTTCGAGGCCGGAGGCGACGATGCCGGCGCTCATCCGGCTCATCAGCCACGCACTGCCTTGCGCAAGGCCATGCGTGCCGACGCGCGTGTCGAACTCGTGCGCAGTGCGGGCAAAGCGGCGGGCCGCAGGCAGAAACAAGCGGCACAACGATGTGCCACGCAGGCGTGACAAACCCACCGAATCCAGCAGGTCGACGAGGTTGATCTCGGTCAGGGTGTCGACCCATGGTGACGCGGTGGCGGCCATCTGCTGGTGGGGCATTGGATAGGGACTGGCTGGGCGGGCATCATTCTTTCATTAGTACATCCGTTTTCAGAATGCATGATTAGTATGTAAGAATTAGAGACTAATTGTTGCTTTCGAGGGTGAGAGGATGTATCTGAAAAAATGGGCCTCGGCCGCGTTGACGGCCGCGAGGTTGCTTGGTGTCGGCACAGTGCTTTTGGCGAGTGCGTGCGGTGGCGGCGGGGGCGGCGGGGGCGGCGGCCTTCTTCCGGTGACGGCTGGGACGTCCACGCCAGCGGCGACGTCGTCCATATCCACGACGCCCACGACAACGCCCACGGCGTCGGTCGACAACAACGTGAAGGTCACCTTCGACACCTCCACATTGACGATGAATTACCAGATGGGCGCCACCGCACCGAGCGAGGCGCTCATCAACGCCTTCGCTGAAGGCGCAACGGCCAGTGGCCTGTTCGTGCGCGTAACCACGCCGGACGGCCAAGCCGACCCTTACGTCGAGAGCACGCAGGTGGCCCTGACCGGCCTGTCGGGGCGTATCGCTGTGAAACCCAAGGCCGGCCTGGCCCCCGGCGTCTACAAAGGCAAGCTGGTCCTTCACGCATGTTCCGACTCGGCCTGCGCTGTGGTCTATGCCGGCTCGCCCTGGACCGTCAGCTACACGCTGACCGTGACCATGGTGTACGCAGCGCTGGACACCAGCAGCTTCGGCGCTCCCAAGACCATGGTGTACGACGCCGCGCATGGCGACATCTACGCCTCGTACCCGACGCCGTACGGCGGGGTCGGCCTGAGTGCCGTGGCGCGATTCCGCTCGGGCATCGCGGGCTGGGCAGGCTCGACGCTTTCCGTTCCCGGCTTGAAGGACATTGCCCTGGCAACCGATGGCAGCGTGCTGGCGGCGACCGACACCAGCGACAAGGTCAACCTGATCGATCCGGTGACTTTCAGCGTGAAGAGCAGCCATGTCTCGCCCTCCGGGATCGCCGACCAGGGGAACCTGGAGGAAGTGGACATCGCCTTCACCAGCGACGGCAAGTTGTGGATGGCGACGGGCACGGGCAGCAGCTGGCACGGGCTGGGCTACTTCGATCTGCGGACGTCCACCTTCGGAAACGCGTCGCCTCCTTGTGCCCACTGCTATGGAGGCCAGTTCTTCGCGGTTTCGCGCGATGGCTCCCGGCTGATGTTCACGCAGTCGGCGTCGATATCGCCGGCGCCGCCGATGCTCTACAGGGACACGGCCGATGGCACCTTCAAACCGAATCCCATCGGGCTGACCTTCTTCTACTACCTGACGAGTCTCAGCGACAGCGGCGACCGCTTCCTGATGATGGGCCGCACGGTCTACGACCGCGCGTTCGGCACGGTAGGCCAAGTGCCGCAGCCGCCCAAGGGCGTGAGAGCCGCTCAAATGTCGCCGGACGGGCGCCGTGCATACGTGCTGAGCTACGCAGTCGAGCCGGGCGATGCGTCCCCGCCCGTGGTCCAGGTCTTCGACACCAGCGCAGCGGCGGGCACGCAGATCGATCTGCCGCTGGTCGGGAGCTTCACCATTCCGGACGTGCCCGGTTGCCAGACCTCCAGCTATCCCAACTATGACTGCTACCGGCCAAAGATGCGCCTCACCCCGGACGGCAACAATCTGCTGATCCTGGGCAGCAGGAAGCTCATCATCGCGCCCATTCAGCAGGCGTTGACCGGCCAGTAGGCTGCGCTCGCCTCAAGCCGCCTGAACGGCAACGAGCCAGAGCTGCGCCCCCTGCTGCGGCGTCGAGGTCCAGGTCACGTTGTAGCTGCCGGCCGCGTCCACCTGCCTGACGGCCACGGCGCACTGCACCAGTGCCCCTGACGCCAGCACCGAATCGATCACGGTGAAGCCGTTGTCCGGCACGGCCGTCTTGTCCAGGTCGACACCGGCATCGCCCCACCACCAGGCGACGAGCAGCGCAGGGCCGGTGGTGCTGACACTGGCGCTGGTCAGGGGCTGGCCCGACAGCACCTCCCGCCATTGCACATCGCGAATGACACCACCGTTGGCGACCTCGACAAGGGTCAGGGTCGTTTCGTCGGTGACCTTGGGTTTCGCCGCAGTGACCACGTGCCCTGCCATGCCCCGGGCCTGCGCACAGGCATACAAGGCCGTCCCCGAGCTCGGCCAGAGCGTGTAGGTGTGCGGCACGCCGAGCTGGACGAAGACATTGCCCGCGTTGTCCGTCGGCGCGGAGTCCGCCAGCACGCCCCGCCCGATGCAGACCAGCAGGGTGCTGCCGGACGGGCGCGTGGTCACGCCGGAGATGGGCAAGGACGAGGACGTCACTTCATCACGGTTGAAGGCGAGCGCATGTGCGCCGAGGCCTGGCGCGTCGGAACCAGACGCAGGCGCCGGTGCAGGCGCGGGTGCAGGGGCAGGAGGCGGAGCGGGAGGAGCAGCACCGGCCGTGGCGATCGCCGCGGCAGCCACTGCGCCGCCGCCACCGCCCCCGCCACCGCCTCCACAGGCCGTGAGCGTTGCGGTTCCAGATGCGATGCCGACCGTCGCCAGTGCCCACAGTCGATGCAACAGGTCTCGGCGCTCCCGCAGCCGCGGTGCCGCCCTGTCGGAGGGTTCATTCATGTCGACGCTCCGTCTTGTTCGACTCCCGATTGTGGAACAAGGCGATCCGCAAACCAATGTATTCAGTCGACCGAGCTGTTACCGACCGTCAGTGGCCGACGAGTGCAGGCTTCACGTGAAAAAGGCGATGAGGCCGAGGCTTCCTGCGCCGCGCGTTTCGGATCGACGGCAACTGCCCCTCGACAGCCGTTTCATGGCGCTGTTGCGGATGAAGACATGAACGCGAACGCACTCATCGCGCGGCCGGCGCTGCGATATCAGCGCGGGACCTTGCCGATGGTCCGGGGTGCGCGCAGGAAGTCGAAGTCCACGCCCCGGTCGGCCTGCGTTACGGTCTGCAGGAAGAGCTTGCGGTAGCCGCGTTCGGCGCTGGGCGCGACGACCGGCGATTCGCTCGCGCGGCGGGCGAGTTCGTCGTCGGACACCAGCAAGGCGATCTCGCGTTTCGAGACGCTCAACCGGATGCGATCGCCGTTGCGCACGTGGGCCAGGGATCCGCCCATGGCCGATTCAGGGGTCACGTGCAGCACGATGGTGCCGAAGGCGGTACCGCTCATGCGTCCATCGGAGATGCGCACCATGTCCTTGACGCCGGCGCGCGCGAGCTTGCGCGGGATGGGAAGGTAGCCGGCCTCGGGCATGCCGGGCGCGCCCTTGGGGCCGATGTTCTTCAGCACCAGGACATCCTGCGGCGTCACGTCGAGCGCGTCGCTGTCGATGCGGCGGGCCAGGTCCCCGACGTTCTCGAAGACGACAGCGCGACCTTCGTGCTCCATCAGCGCCGGGTCGGCGGCGGACTGCTTGATGATGGCGCCGCCGGGCGCGAGATTGCCGCGCAGCACCGCGATGCCGCCCTGCGGATAGATCGGATCGGCGATGGTGCGAACCACGTCCTGCGCGAAGCCCGCGCCGGCGCGCTCCAGCTCCTCGCCCAGCGTGCGGCCGGTGACGGTCAGGGCATTCAGCTGCAGCAGCGGCTTGAGTTCGCGCAGCAGGGCCGGCATGCCGCCGGCTCGATGGAAGTCTTCCATGTAGTGCTGGCCGGAGGGCTTGAGGTCGAGCAGCACCGGCGTCTCGCGGCCCATGCGGTCGAGCGCGGCGAGGTCGACATCCAGCCCCATGCGGCCCGCGATAGCGGTGAGGTGGACGATGCCGTTGGTCGAGCCGCCGATCGCCAGCAGCACGCGCATCGCGTTCTCGAAGGCTTCGGGCGTCAGCACCTTGTCGATGGTGAGTCCGTCGCGCGCCATTTGCACGGCCTGCGCGCCGGATTGCTCGGCAATGCGGATGCGGTCGGCCGTGACGGCGGGCGGCGACGCGCCGCCAGGCACCGTCATGCCGAGCGCCTCGGCGATGCAGGCCATCGTGCTGGCGGTGCCCATGACGGAGCAGGTGCCGACGCTGGCCACCAGTTGGTTGTTGACGTCGACGGTCTCCTCGGCCTCGATCTCGCCCGCTCGGTACTTCGCCCAGTAGCGGCGGCAATCGGTGCACGCGCCGACGCGCTCGCCGCGGTGGCTGCCGGTGAGCATCGAGCCGGTGACGAGCTGGATCGCCGGGAGGCCGGCCGATGCGGCGCCCATCAGCTGCGCGGGCACCGTCTTGTCGCAGCCGCCGATGAGGACGACGGCGTCCATCGGCTGCGCGCGCACCATCTCCTCGGTGTCCATTGCCATCAGGTTGCGCAGGTACATGCTGGTCGGCGAGGCGAAGCTCTCGTGGACCGAGATGGTCGGGAACTCCATCGGCAGGCCGCCGGCGAGCATCACGCCGCGCTTGACGGCTTCGATGAGCTGCAGCGCGTTGCCATGGCAGGGGTTGTAGGCGCTGCCGGTGCCGGCGATGCCGATCACGGGTCGGTCGAGCGCCGCGTCGGTGTAGCCGGCGCCCTTGATGAAAGCCTTGCGCAGGAAGAGCGAGAAGCCCTGGTCGCCATAGCTGGTCAGGCCCTTTCGCAGACCGGCCGTGCCGGCATTTCCCGCGGCGTCTTCCGGATCGAAGGGCGATTTTTGCGCGGGCATGTCCGTGAAAAGGCGCGTCACTCGAATGTGACGCGCGTGGCGATGAGCACGCCATTCACGACCTGCGACCCCAGGACGTTGACGTTGACGCCATTTCCGAGATTTGCCGCGGTGCCGTTGACGAACACGACGCCCGCACCGCTGGCATCGACGGGCTGGCCTTTCACCCAGAAGCTCGCGGCCGAGCTGAAGTTGCCGATGGCGCCGATCAGGTTGAAGGACGAAGGCCCGCCGGTGCCCGGCACGTTGCGGATCTTGAGCTTCGTGGCCTGCAGGACGCCGTTGGACATGACGCCGCCGACCTCCACTTTGACGCCGTTGCCCACTGCGCTGGCAAGGCCGCCGGTGATGGTCGCCGAAGAGGCGTTCACCGGGACGCCGAGCACGCGCAGCGACCCCAGGCCGGCGTAGTCGGTGACGATGCCGGCGATCTGGACCGGCGTGGCATTCGCCCGCGGCACGGGATACCACCACTGCACGAGGGTGGCCGGCAGGCGGCCCGGCAGCACGGCATTCGCGCGCACGCGCACCAGGATGCCATTCGCCAGGGCGCTGCCGTCCGGGCTGCCGGCAATCACGGCCGCGCCATAGTCGACCGTCAAGCCGCCGAGGGTGAAGGTATGCCGGAGGACGTCGAGGTTCTGCACCGTGCCGGTGAGGATGGCCGCGGAGGGGCCGCGCTGCGCCACGCGCGTGGCGCGCAGGACGCCGGGTGCGCCCGGCAGGCCCCACACCTGCAGCGTGCTGCCGGGCACGAGGGCGGCAAGACCGCTGGTATCGGCCCACACGGTGGCGCTGTCCGTGGTCACCGTGGTGCCGAGGATGACGAAGCTGCCCTGCGTGAGATCGATCGAGGACACCGTCCCGCGCAGATCCGCGGCGGAATCGACGCGGCGGGCGACGCCGCTCGTGAAGTCGGCGTTGAACGGGCCCGTGACCTTCGCGCTCATGCCCAGCTGCAGTGCGGCCGCATCCTCGATGTTCAGGATGGCGGTGTCGGTGTCGTAGCGCAGCCCGTTGACGATGATGCTGCCGGCCCCGTCGACCGCGCCGACGCCGGATGCATCGGCGGTGCTCACGCCGGTGCCGCCGGACCCCACGCCCGATCCATCGCCGGCGGTGGAGGCGGTGCTGGTGCCGCCGGCGCTCGTGCCTGTTCCGCCGGCGCCGGACGCGCTTGCGTCGGAGCCGGTCGCTGCACCACCCTGGCCGTCGGCCCCGCCTGCCGACGGGCTCCCCTCGCCCGATATCAGCGCCGTCCCCGATCCCGCGGTGCCGACATTCCCGAAGGCAGCCCCCCCGCCACCGCCACCACCGCACGAGAGCAGCAGCGCGGTCGACAGCGCCAGCAAGCCGGCGCGCAGGAATGCGTACTTCATGCTTTTTTATCCGATGGTTTCGAGGCAGGCGCAGGGGACGCTTTTGCCACGTCCCCGGCGTCTTCATAGTAGGTGTAGATGCCGACCCGGATGCGACCCGAGGCCGTGCTCTCCGCCGCCTCGAAGGCACGCGTCATCTCGCGCGTCAGTTCGTGGTGCAGCGCGCTCCAGCGCTGCCGTGCCAGCTGGTGGATCCGCTCACAATCCTCGAGCGAGATGCCGGTGGCGAACACCGAGCGCTCGAGCAAGGGCTTGGGCGCGCCCAGCGTGTTGCTCACGCCGGCCAGGAGATGGTCGCGCGCGTTGTCGCCGAGGAAAGAGAGCATCCCCTTCATGTCCGTGGCGGGCACGAATCCGGCGGCGTTCAGGTCGACGCGGCCTTCGCGCTCGGTGGCCATGTTCAGCCGCACCAGCTCGTCGAGGATGGTGCGGTGATGCACGTTCCCGCGGCTGGCATGCCGGGCCACCGCCTCGAAAGAGGCCGTCTCGCCTCCTGCCGTGATCGGCAAGCTCAGCAAGGCAGGGTCGTCGGTGGACATCTGGAGCCAGAGTGTGAGGGTCTTGGCCGCGGCCGACATCTCGGTGTGCGGCAGGGGTTCTTCTGCTTCACGCACCTTAGCCGTCACCGCCTTGCGATTCAATCCGGTGGTCACCGAAAGTTGGCTGAGGTTCGGCTCGACGCCCTTGTCGAGCCAGGCCCGGCGCGCCTCGTCGATCAGAAGCTCGCGCAGCATCAGTTCGAGCTGCGCGTGCTTGAGGCCCAGCGCAAGCGCGAGGCGGATCATGGGACGCATGACCCGTGCGCAGGCCTCGAGCGCCCAGCCCATCGTGCCCTCGGCCGGCGGGCCCGCGCCCCCGACCTGCATGGCTGCGCCGCCTTTGTCAGGCCTGGCGCTGCTCGATCCAGTGCGTTTCGTCGCCATAAAGCCTGTTACCCAAGGCCATGGCCTCGTTGAGAAGGATTCGGTTGCGGGGTAGGTCGGGAAGCCAGAGACCGTCGCATCGGGCAGGCTGCTCCTGCACGACTTCGTCGGACCAGCGAAGCCTGATCTCGAACAGGGCGCGCAAGGTCTTAGGCGACACGGTGCTCTCCAGTGCAGAAGAAGACGGTCATTGACATGCGGTTACCAAAGGGACGATGAGATGCGTAACCGTCTGACACAACGGTGGCTGTGACTATAAGACAAGAGCATTATTGATGTGAAGTTTTCACATGCCCGTTCCGTCGATCGCAGAGGCACAAATGTCAAAGTCTGTCACACACAACAAGGGCTCGGTGGCTTGGCTGGGCGATCGCGCGAACGGCGCCGCCCGGTACGCGAGGGCATCGGCGCGCACTTCCGCGGAGCCGCGCGAGAAGAAGGTCCGCAGCGACTGGATCACTGCCATGCGCGCGAGGAAAGCGGTGCAGGCCAAGATCGCCGAGGCTTTCGGGCGGTACGTGGACGGCGCAGGCCCGGGGCCCACGGACGAACAGCTTCTGACCTTCGCAAGACTGGCGATCGCGGAGCACCGGCTCGAGCGCCGGCTTCGCTGGCCGCCACCCATCCTTCCTTCTCGAGGAGCGCAGCCATGACCTCTGTCGCCTCCGCCCGTCCGTCGGGCCCCTCGGACGTCGCCTTTGGGAGCCTGATCGACCTGGCAATGGTCCGAACGGGCGCGGTCTCGGTAGAGATCTGCGAAGCATGCAGCACCATCAATCTCGGCGGCGCGCGACTGTGCAAGGGCTGCTCTCACAAGCTGCCGGCGTTCTATGGCGAACAGCCCGCGCGCGACACGGCGGTGCCGCTCGGCGAGGCGCGCATGGCGCTGAGGCGCGGATGGACATGGGATCTGGCGGCCTTCTGGCTCGTCATCAACTCGCTGGCGGGTGCGACGGCGCTCGGCAACGTCTGGTAGCGGTCGTCACCGGTCCGATGCCATGCGAACCAAAGCCAACCAGCCGGTCACCGGCATGAGCGAAGCGGCAGTCCGCTCGCCTTTCGATCACGCGCCCGCCCCGGCCGCCAACGAGCCGTTGCTCCCGGACGCCCCGCCCTTATCGCGCACGCCGCCGAGACAGCCCGACTGGACGGACTGGACGCCGCCCGGGCCGGCCATTCCGCCGCACCAGCTGACGCGCGTCTGCGAATCCTGCCAGACGCTCAACAGGGACACGGCCCAGTACTGCCGGCATTGCGCGCGCAAGCTGTTGCCTCATGGCGTCACCGAACCGATCGAGACGAACACGGAAAAGGCGCGCAGCGATCCGCACGCGCGGCCGGCGCCTGGCGCGGCGCTGGACGCGTGGCCGCCGGTGCGCAAGCAGCACGGGAGCAGGACGGCTCGACGCGTGCTGGGAATTCCCGTCCCGCCGGGCGTCGATGCCTCCATCGTATGGCTGCTGATCGTGCTGGCCGTGTCGCACGTCGCCTTCGTGCTCTGGTATCTCGGCCGCTCGGCGCCGCCAGGCCGGCCCGCGCAATCGCTTCCGGCAACGAGTGCGTTGAAGCCGGCGGCGGAGCCGGAGCGCCGAACGGCAGCGACCGTGCCTTCCCAGCCCGCCGCGCCGGTGACCGAGGCCAGGCGCGAGCCAGACCCGCGGCCGGCGTCGAAGATGGAAGCACGCGTTGCCGCGCCAGCTGCGACGGGACCGACGGCCGCGACGGAACCGACGGGTGCAACGGAACCGACGGGTGCGACAGCGGCGACGGCTGCAACGGAACCGACGGGACCGACAGCTGCGACCGAACCGACGACTTCGACGGCTCAGCCTGCGCCGCGTCTGCAGGATGACGCGGTGCCTTCTTCGCCTGTCGAGACGGCAGCAGCTACGCCCCCCGCCGTCCTAGAAGCCGCGCCACCCGAAGCGACGCCCGTTCCCCTTGAGAGGACGGCGCCCGTCGAGACGGCCAAGGCCCCGGCGGCTGCGAGAGCGGATGCCCATCGCAGACCGGCCCAGCCGGCCAGGGGCAGCGAAGCAATGAAACTCGCCGAGCCTGCCAGGCCGCCCGAGCCCATGAAACTCGCTGAGCCGGCCAGGGCCGCCGAGCCCAGGGCCCAGGGCGACGTCGACGGTCGGGCGCTGTCCGCCTTGGTTCAGCAGCCGGTCACTGCGCCGCGGCCGGCGACCGCAGAGGCCCGGCCCCGGCAAATGCCGGCTCCGCAGATTCAGGCCGCCGTGCCCCGGGGCTCGATTTCCCCGGGCAACTGCGACCGCTACAACCCCTTCGGCGAAGCTGCCTGCCTGAATGCGAGGCCATCCGGCTCGGGCTCGGTGGCACGTTCCGGAAATTCGAAGGGGCCGGGCGTCGGCTACAACGACCGCTTTGTCTTTGCCGCCGGCGGAGCGGGAGCTTCCGGGGGAGGCGACAGCGGCGCGGGTGGAAGTGCTGGCGGTGGTGCCGGAGCTGGTAGCGGTGCGGGTGCCGGTGCTGGCGGTGGTGCCGGTGCTGGTGGTGGTGCCGGTGCTGGCGGTGGCGCTGGTGGTGGTGCAGGTGGTGCTGGTGGCGGCGCAGGTGGTGCCGGTGGCGGCGCAGGTGGTGCCGGTGGCGGCGCAGGTGGTGCTGGTGGCGGCGCAGGTGGTGCCGGTGGCGGCGCAGGTGGTGCTGGCGGCGGCGCAGGTGGTGCCGGTGGCGGCGCAGGTGGTGCTGGCGGCGGCGCAGGTGGTGCCGGTGGTGGCGCAGGTGGTGCCGGTGGTGGCGCAGGCGGTGGTGCTGGTGGCGGCCCCGGCGGCGGTGGTGGCCCTGGCGGTGGTGGCGGTCCCGGCGGTGGCGGTCCCGGCGGTGGTGGCCCTGGCGGTGGTGGCGGTCCCGGCGGTGGTGGCCCCGGCGGTGGTGGCGGTCCCGGCGGTGGTGGCGGTCCGGGCGGTGGTGGCCCCGGTGGCGGCGGCCCGGGTGGTGGTGGCGGCCCCGGCAGGTAAATCAGGAACCACCCCTCCCATCGACGCGGCGCCTCTCGGCGCCGTTGTCACGAGCGCGGCAGCTACTTCGGCCGAATGGCGTCCGCCGTCCCCTGGATAAAGGCCTTGATCTTCTCCACGTCCTCGGCGCTCAGCTTGCCGCTGAAGTCGGGCATGCCCCGCTCCATGGCCGGGCCCTTGAAGACGAACTTGTCCAGGTTCTCGATGAAGGCCGCGTTCATGTAGCCGAGGTTCGGGATGTTGCCGCCCCGGTCGACGCCCGGCACGCCATGGCAGAAGACGCAGTTGCTGACGTAGAGCAGGGTGCCGTCGGGCACCTTGGCCGGGTCGTACTTCACGCCCTGCAGCAGCTTGTCCATGCGGTACTGCACGAACTCCGGCTTCGGCGCATTGCCGCCGACCACGAAGGTGTAGACGGTGCCCGGCCCCTGGCGCTCGGTGGCGCGCGCTGCGAGGCCATAGACGCCGCCCCAGCCGACGGCGATCGAGACGTACTGCTTGCCGTCCACCATGTACGTGGCGGGCGCGGCGACCACGCCCGTGCCGGTGGCGGTCTCCCAAAGCTTCTCGCCAGTCTTCGCGTTGTACGCGACCAGGCGGCCGTCCGCCGTGCCCTGGAACACCAGGTTGCCGGCTGTCGTCAACGTGCCGCCGTTCCAGGGCGACACGTGCTCGACGGCCCAGGCCTCCTTCTGCGCGACCGGGTCCCAGGCGACCAGGCGGCCGATCGGCTTGCTCTTGGGCGGCTCGACATTGACGAACATCGCCGTGTTCCAGCCCAGTGCAGCATGCGGACGGGCCGGCTTGTTCTCGTTGAACTTCCAGTCCTTGTCGTCCATGAGGTTCAACGGGATGTTCTGCGCGGGGAGGTAGGCGAGGCCGGTCTGCGGATTGAAGGACATCGAATGCCAGTTGTGCGCGCCGAAGGGTCCGGGGATGCTGTCGCCGGGCTTGTCGCCCTCGCGCGCGGCGGCGACCTCGATGGGGCGGCCCTTGTCGTCGTAGCCGGTCGCCCAGTTGACATCGACGAAGTTCTTGGCGGAGATGAACTTGCCGTTGGTGCGGTCGATGACGAAGAAGAAGCCGTTTTTCGGCGCATGCAGGATGACCTTGCGCGGCTTGCCGTCGATCTTCAGGTCGGCCAGGATCATCGGCTGGGTCGAGGTGTAGTCCCAGTTGTCGCCGGGCGTCTCCTGGTAGTGCCAGACGTATTTGCCGGTGTCGGGGTTGAGCGCGACGATGGAGCCGAGATAGAGGTTGTCGCCGCCCTTGGGGCTGCGCTTGCTGCGCGCCCAGGGCGAGCCATTGCCGGTGCCCACATACATGAGATTGAGCTCGGGGTCGAAGGCGAGGGTGTCCCACGCGGTACCGCCGCCGCCGGATTCCCAATACCTGGCGGAAGGGTCCCAGGTCTTGGCGGCCTTGGCCATGGAGGCATCCTCGAAGGGCTTCGAAGGATCGCCGGGCACGGTGAACCAGCGCCACTTCTGCTCGCCGGAATTCGCGTCGTAGGCGGTGACGTAGCCACGCACGCCGTACTCGGCGCCGCCGTTGCCGATGATGACCTTGCCCTTGAAGACGCGCGGCGCGCCGGTGATGGTGTAGGAACGCTTGTGGTCGATCAGCGTGTCCTTCTCCCAGACGGGCTGGCCGGTCGCGGCGTCGAGCGCGATCAGGCGGCCATCGAATGCACCGACGAAGACCTTGCCCTGGTAGAGCGCGACGCCGCGGTTCACCACGTCGCAGCATCCCTTGAAGCCCTTGGAGCGGTCCACCTTCGGATCGAAGCTCCAGATCTTCTTGCCGGTGCGCACGTCGATCGCATGCACCACGCTCCAGGAGGCGCTGACGTACATGATGCCGTCGACCACCAGCGGGGTGGCCTCGACGCCGCGCGTGGACTCGAGGTCGTAGGACCAGGCCAGGCCCAGGTCCTTGACGTTGCCGGCGTTGATCTGGTCGAGCCTGCTGAAGCGGGTCTCCGCATAGTCGAGGCCATGGCTGGGCCAGTCGGGCGTCTTGGCCGCGTTGGCGCGGATGAAGGCGCCGTCCACGCGGCCGGTGGCGGCCTTGATGTGGTCTGCGGAGCCTTTGTCCTGCGCCGTCGCGGGCGCCATGGCAAGGCACAGCAAGGCGCCGAGCGCAAGCGCGGCATGGAGCTTCGTCATCGTGGGGTCTCCGGTGTCGTTGTGGGACGAAGAATCCTTCGCCGGCTGGCTTTGTTCACCCTCGGGATTTCCCTAGCGCCCGAGTGTTCCATTGCGGAACACATTCGACCGGCATTCGAATCGCCCCATCCGGAGGAGAAAACCCCATGTCCCTGCCCTCGCGCCGCAGCAGCGCCGCCGGCGGTCCGCGGCAGTTGTTCTCGCGCACGCACGCGGAGCGCGTGGCGCTGGCGCGCCAGCAGTTCTTCGAGGAAGGGGTTCGCCCGTCGGGCCTGGTCGGCGAGGCGGTGCTGCAGTCGTGGATGCGCTGCACGCGCGCGCACGGCGACCGCGACCGGATGATCGCCTTCGATGCCGTCACGCCGAGCCGGCTGCACGCGACGCTGAACCGCAACCGCGAGTTGCTCGATGCCGCGCGTGCCGAACTGCAGAGCATGGAGAGCTCGCTCGCCGGCACCGACTCGCGCGTGCTGCTGACCGACGCGCAGGGCGTGATCGTGCATGTGACGCACCACCCCGCGGGCGCGCAGCAGCCCATCCTGCGCAAGACGGCGCGGCTGGGCGTGAACATCGCCGAGAGCGTGGTCGGCACCACCGCACCGGGCATCGTGACCTGCACCGGCCAGGCCTGCGCGGTGCATGGCGCGGAGCACTATTTCGACTACCTGCGCGAGATGCAGTGCGCCGCCGCGCCGATCCGGGACGTGCACGGGAGGCTGGCCGCGGTGCTGGACATCACGGCGGAGGCCCGGCCTTTCGGCTTCGACGCCGCCACGATGGTGGCGCTCTACGCCACCACCATCGAGAACCGGCTGCTGCTGGCGCAGTCGCCCGACGGGCTGGTGCTGCGCTTCCAGGCGAGCCCGGCCCTGCTGGCGACACCGCTCGAAGCGCTGGCCGGCGTGGGGCCCGACGGCCGCGTCGACTGGCTCAACGCGGCCGGCGCGCGCCTGGTCGGCCGGCTGCCCGAAGGCGGGCCGCGCGATGTGGAGCGGGTGTTCGGGCTCGAGCTCGCGGCGCTGCTGCGCCTGGGGCGGCGCGAGGCGGCGCAGCCGGTGCGGCTCGCGAGCGGGCTGGGCGTGTGGCTGCAGGTGCGGCTGCAGGGGCACGACGGCGTGGACTTCCGGCATGCCGTGGGCGTGACGCGCGTCGAGAACGCAAGCCCGCCCGCGATCGAGGCGCCGCAGCCCGTGGCTCCCGAAGCTGCGGCCGGCAGCGACACGACGCTGCGCGACCACAGCCGCAAGCTCATCGAGGACACGCTGGCCGCGCACGGCGGCAACATCTCGCAGGCCGCGCGCCAGTTGCGCGTGTCGCGCGGCACGCTGTACCGGCGCCTGCGCGGCTGGCAGCAGGAGAACCCGTCGGGATGAACCCACCCCTTCCTGAAGCCGAGCGCCTGGCGCTCTACCGGACGATGCAGCGCATCCGCGCCTTCGAGAATGCCGCCGAGGCGGCGAGCCAGGGCGGCGTGAGCGCTTATGGCCAGGAAGCCGCAGGGACGGCCCGGGTGCGCGGCCCGCTGCACCTGTCGACCGGACAGGAGGCCGTGGCGGCGGGCGTCTGCGCCCATCTCACGAAAGAGGACTACCTCACCTCCACGCACCGCGGCCACGGCCACACGCTGGCCAAGGGCGCGGACCTCACGCGCATGATGTGCGAGCTCTTCGGCAAGGCCACCGGCTTCAACGGCGGCAAGGGCGGCTCCATGCACATCGCCGACTTCTCGGTGGGCATGCTGGGCGCCAACGGCGTGGTCGCGGCCGGATTGCTGATCGCCGTGGGCGCGGCGCATGCGCAGAAGCTGCAGAAGAAGGCGGCGATCACCGTGTGCTTCTTCGGCGACGGTGCGATCAACCGCGGCCCCTTTCTGGAATCGTTGAACTGGGCCCGCGTCTACGGCTTGCCGGTGCTCTTCGTCTGCGAGGACAACCGCTGGAGCGCAACCACCGCGAGCGGTCCCATGATCGCGGGCGACGGGGCCTCCGCACGCGCCCATGCGCTGGACATCGTGGCGACGCGGGTGGACGGCAACGACGTGTTCGCCGTGCACGCGGCAGCGCGCACGCACGTGGCGGCAGTGCGCGCGGGCCTGGGGCCGCGGCTGCTGCATGCACTGACCTACCGGGTGAAAGGCCATGTGTCGGTCGATCGAGCCGCGTACCGTGATCCGTCCGAACTGGCATCGGCCTTGCGGACCGATCCGCTCGCGCATGCCCGCGCGCGCCTGTTGGCCGAGGGCTTGGACGCGGCCTTGCTCGATGCGATCGAGCACGACGCGCGGCAGGAGGTCGAGGCTGCCGTGGCCGCGGCCGATGCCGCGCCCTGGCCCGAGGCCGCGGCGGCCTTCACGGACGTGCAGACCACGGGGGCCGGGCAATGGACATGACGAGCGACGTGGCACCGGGCCGTGACGCGCTGCCCGCCGTGCAGGCGCTCAGCTATGCCGAGGCCGCCGCGCTGGCCCTTCGGCGCGAGATGGAAGCCGATGCGCGCGTGGTGGTGCTTGGCGAGGACGTGGGCCGCGGTGGCATCTTCGGCCAGTACCAAGGCTTGCAGCAGCGCTTCGGCGTCGAACGCGTCATCGACACGCCGATCTCGGAGGCCGCGATCATGGGCGCCGGCGTGGGCATGGCGCTCGCAGGGCTGCGGCCGGTGGTCGAGATGCGGGTGGTGGACTTCGCGCTGTGCGGCATGGATGAGCTGGTGAACCAGGCCGCCAAGAACCGCTTCATGTTCGGCGGTCAGGGCCGCGTGCCGCTGGTGGCGCGCATGCCGGGCGGCATCTGGGATGCGTCGGCCGCCCAGCATTCGCAGTCGCTCGAAGCCTGGTTCGCGCACCTGCCGGGCGTGGTGGTGGTGTGCCCGTCGACGCCGCAGGACAACCATTCGCTGTTGCGCGCGGCGCTGCAGTGCGGCGACCCGGTGGTCTATATCGAGCACAAGAACCTGTGGAACCTGCGTGCCGCGGTGGACGAGTCGCTGGACATGCCGCTCGGACAGGCCGCCACCTTGCGCCGGGGCGATGCGCTGACGATGGTCAGCTGGAGCCGACAGCTGCAGGCCTGCAACGCCGCCTGCGATGTGCTCGCCGCCGAGGGCATCGCGGTCGATCTGATCGACCTGCGCACCCTGTGGCCTTGGGACCGCGCGATGGTATTGGGGTCGTGTGCGCGCACCGGGCGGTTGCTGGTAGTGCACGAGGCGGTGCAGGCGGCCGGCTTCGGCGCCGAGATCGCCGCGAGCGCAGCCGAGGCCACCGGTTGCCGGATCGCGCGAGTGGGCGCGCCGCGCATTCCGGTGGGCTATGCGCCGGTGCTCGAAGCGCAGTCGCGCGTGGGCGTCGCGCAGATTGCCGAGGCGGCCCGGGCGCTCTGCAGAGCCCCTCCTCTTCGAGGATGAGATCGCCCGGTGCCTAGGCGGCGAAGCCGCCGTCGATGTTGAGGCTCGCGCCGGTCACGAACCCGGCCTCCGGCCCGGCGAGGTAGGCGACCATGCCGGCGATCTCGGTGCCGCGGCCGTGTCTGGGAACGGCCATGAAGCTGTGCATGGTGGAAGCCATCGGGCCATCGGCCGGGTTCATGTCGGTGTCGACGGGGCCGGGCTGGACGTTGTTGATCGTGATGCCGCGCGGCCCGAGGTCGCGCGCGAATCCTTGCACGAGGCCGGTGAGTGCAGACTTGCTCATGGCGTAGACGCCGCCGCCTGCAAAGGGCATGCGCTCGGCATTGGTGCTGCCGATGTTGACGATGCGGCCGCCCTCGCCCATGTGGCGCAGCGCTGCCTGGATGGCGACGAAGACGGCGCGCACGTTGATGTTGAGCGTGAGGTCGAAATCGTCGAGCGAGATCTGGTCGACGGCACCGAGCTTGAGAACGCCTGCGTTGTTGACCAGGATGTCGAGCCGGCCGAACGCACCCGCAGCCTGGTCGATGGCCGAGCGCAGCGCATCCGCATCGGCGCTGTCGACGCGCAGCGCGAGCGCGCGCCCGCCGGCCGCTTCGATACTCGCGACGAGGTCCCTGGCTGCGGCATCGTTGCTGGCGTAGCTGAAGGCGACAGCGGCGCCGTCCTCGGCGAGACGCCGCACGATGGCGGCGCCGATGCCGCGCGAACCGCCGGTGACGAAGGCGGCCTTGCCGCTGAAGAGGGGCCTGGGGGAGGTGGTGGGGGACATGGTGGATTCCGATGTGTGTTGCGATGTCTCCAGTGTCGCGACTCGATTGCATTGGCGGTAGCCACTAAAAGGCCCTATCAATTTCAACCTTGGGTTGAGAATCCGCTTCATGCAACCTTTGAGCCACCTGGAATCCTTTCTGCGCAGCGCCGAGAGCGGCAGCTTTTCCGCGGCGGCGCGGCAGCTGGGCCTGACGCCGGCGGCGGTGAGCAAGAACGTTGCGCGGCTCGAGGCCGGCCTCGGCCTGCGCCTGTTCCAGCGGAGCACGCGCAAGCTGACCCTGACCGAGGGCGGCGAACGGCTGCTGCAGCAGATCTCCGGCCCGCTCGGCACCCTGGCGGACGCAGTGGCCGGCGCCGCCGAGGCCAACCGGCAACCGGCGGGGACGCTCAAGGTGAGCATGGGCCAGGCCTTCGGGCGCGAGTACGTGGTGCCGCTGCTCGGCGAATTCCTCGCGCGCTACCCGGGCGTGGTGCCCGATTGGCATTTCGACAATCGGCAGGTGGACCTGATCGGCGAGGGTTTCGATGCGGCGATCGGTGGCGGCATCCAGCTCACGCCCGGCGTCGTGGCGCGCGAGCTGGCGCGCATCCACGTGGTCGCGGTGGCGGCGCCGCGCTACCTCGCCGGCAGGCCGGCGCCGGCCCACCCTTCCGAGCTGGCGGCCTTCGACAGCATCGTGCGACGGTCCTCCCCCACGGGGCGTCTGCGCAGCTGGACGCTGCGCAGCGCGGCAGGCGAGGAGGCCGCGGTGGAAGGCCGGCCGCGCGTGATCTTCAGCGATCCCGAGGCCATGTGCCGCGCGGCCATGCTGGGCCTCGGTATCGCGCTGGTGCCGATGCCCTTCGCCCTGCCCGGACTGCAGCGCGGAGACCTGGTCCGCGTGTTGCCCGGCTGGTATGCCGATTCGGGCCCGCTCTCGCTCTACTACCCGAGCAAGAAGCTGCTGCCGGCGAAGACGCGGGTGTTCATCGACTTCGTGGTGGAGCGCTTCCGGGCGCAGCGCTTCGCCGAGCGCATGCAGGGCGCGTGCATGGCCCCTGCATGAACACGGGGTTATTCCCTGCGGCGGATGTGACGCCCACCATGTACAACACGGCGCCAGGCATCCACCGGATCAACAGGATCACAACATGACATTTTTTCCGTCCCTTTCACGTCGCAACGCCTTGGCGGCTGCGGCCATCACCCTGCTGCTGGCCGGAGGTACCGCCGGCGCGCAAGGCACCTGGCCCACCAAGCCGGTGCGCATCGTCGTGCCCTTCGCGGCCGGTGGCACCACCGACATCCTGGCGCGCGCCGTCGCGCCGGAGCTGTCGAAGGCCTTCGGCCAGCAGTTCATCGTCGACAACCGTGCGGGCGCCGGCGGCAACGTGGGCGCAGAGATCGTCGCCAGGGCACCGAACGACGGCTACACGCTGCTGATGGGCACGGTGGGCACGCACGGCATCAACCGCGCGCTCTATCCCAAGCTGCCGTACGACCCGATCAAGGACTTCGCGCCGATCACGCTGGTGGCCGCGGTCCCGAACGTGATGGAGATGAATGCCGACAAGGCGAAGGCGCTGAACATCAACAGCGTCGCGGATTTCATCAAGTACGCCAAGGCCAACCCGGGCAAGCTCAACATGGCCTCGAGCGGCAGCGGTACGTCGATCCACCTGGCCGGCGAGCTCTTCAAGACGATGACGGGCAGCTTCATGACGCACATCCCCTACCGCGGCTCGGGCCCGGCCCTGCTGGACCTGGTCGGCGGCAATGCCGACGTGATGTTCGACAACCTGCCCTCCTCGATGCAGCAGATCAAGGGCGGCAAGCTCAAGGCCCTGGCCGTCACCAGCGCGCAGCGCTCGCCGGCGTTGCCCGACGTGCCCACGGTCGAAGAGGCCGGCGGCCCCGCGCTCAAAGGCTACGAGGCGAGCTCATGGTTCGGCCTGCTCGCGCCGGCCGGCACCTCGCCCGAGATCATCAACCGCATCCAGCAGGAAGTCGCCAAATCGCTGAGTACACCGGCCATCAAGGAGAAGCTGCAGGCCCAGGGCGCGATTCCGAGCGGCAACACGCCGGCCGCCTTCGCCAAGCTGATCGACAGCGAGCACGCCAAGTGGGCGAAGGTCGTGAAGGCCTCCGGCGCAAAAGTCGACTGACCTCGAACTTGCCTTCCCCGGGCCGCGCCCAGTGGCCCGGTCAGGAGACATCGCGGAACCGGCTTTGCCGGACCGCCGGTTTCGCCCCCGGACGAGGGTTGCGAACTAAACCTCCCAGGTCACGTCCTTGCCATCGGCCAGGGACTCCTTGAGCATGTGCAGCAGCGGCACGGCGCGCTGGTGCAAGCCGATGTGCTGCTTCTCGGCCTCGTTGTCGTGACCCTCGACGGCATATTCGTCGTAGTTGTGCGCGTTGCGACCCTCGCGCGCAATGGCGGACTCGAGCGCGGAGATGGCGGCCGGCATCTGCTCACCGGTGATGACGCCCTTGGGCGCGGGCGCCTTGCCGATGATGTCGAACAATTGCCGCGCGTGCGTCTCGAGCATCACGAAGGGAGGGCTGGCGCGGGATTTGAATCGATACAGCATGGGTGCCTCGCTTACTTGTAGATGTAGTCACGCACAAAAGGGTACACCGACTGTGCGCCGCGCAGCGGCCATTCTTTGACCCTCCCGTCGGGCCTGGTGGACAGCATCTGGTGCAGCGCGATCCAGCCCTGCTCGAAGCTCATCGCCGAGCCTGCCAGGTACAAGCGGTAGGCGCGCAGGATGCGCTCGGCCTTGTCCGTGCCGCTGGTGCGCACCAGGACCTCGCGTGCCTCGTCGAAGCGCGCCTCGAGCGCATCCGACCAATGCCACAGCGTGCGTGCGTAGTGCGGCCGCAGGTTTTCGGTGTCGACCATCTCGAGCCCGGCGGCAGAGGTCTCGTGCAGGATGCGGGTGACGTGCAGCAGCTCGCCGCCCGGGAAGATGTACTTCTCGATGAAGTCGCCCAGGCCGGCGCCCAGTTGCGCATACTCGAGCTGGCCCGAGGTGATGCCATGGTTCAGCGCCAAGCCGCCGGGCTTGAGCAGGGCATGGACCTTGCGGAAGTAGGTGCCCATGTTGGCGCTGCCCACGTGCTCGAACATGCCCACGGAAGAGATCTTGTCGAAGGGCTTGTCCTCCTCGAGCAAGCGGTAGTCGCGCAGCTCCACCCGAACCCGGCCCGAAAGGCCCTTTTCCTCGATCAGCCGCGTCACGTAGGCGTGCTGGTTCTTCGACAGCGTGATGCCGGTCGCGTCGACGCCGTAGTGCTCGGCCGCCCACAGCAGCAACCCGCCCCAGCCGGAGCCGATGTCCAGGTAGCGGTCGCCGGGCTGCAGCATGAGCTTGCGGCAGATGTGGTCGAGCTTGGCCTCCTGCGCCTGCGCCAGTGTCATGGCGGCGTCGCGGAAATAGGCGCACGAATAGACGCGGCGCGGGTCCAGCCACAGCGCATAGAAGTCGTCGGACACGTCGTAGTGGAACTGGATCTGCTCCGCATCCTTGCCGAGCGAATGCGAGCCGCGCGAACGCGCGTGCCGCTGCAGCTTGCTCCACCAGCTGTGGGTGATCTCCGCCGGATTGCCCGGCAGCAGCCCGACCGTGACATCGACCAGGTCGCGCATGGCGCCCTGGATCTGGACCTTGCCCTCGACATAGGCCTCGCCGATGGCGCCGAGCTGCCGTGCGCCCAGCTTGGCGAGGGCCGACCAGTCCGAGAAGGCCAGCGTGATGCGCGATCCGGGCCGGCTGACCTGGCGGCCGTCGGGCAGCTGAAGGGTCAAGGGGACCGGCAAGTCGGAGAGCTGCGACTCGATCTTCGGCATCAGGCTTGGCAGGGAGCTTGGCATCAGACTGGGCATGGAGCCATTCTTGCCAGCACGCGCAAAGTCGTCAACCGACCCTCAGGGAAACCCTTGCTGGAGTTGACATCAAATTGTTTAGGCCTAAACTATTGATCCATGAATAGCTTCGCACCCAACCTGCAGCGCATCCTGTGCATCGGCGGCGGGCCCGCCGGCCTCTATTTCGCGCTCCTGATGAAAGCCAGGCAGCCCGGCCTCGAGGTCACGGTGGTCGAGCGCAACCGCCCCTTCGACACGTTCGGCTGGGGCGTGGTGCTCAGCGACCAGACGCTGGACAACCTCCGCGCGGCCGACCCCCCGAGTGCCGCGCTGATCGGCAACGAGTTCCATCACTGGGACGACATCCAGGTCTTCTTCAAGGGCCGACAGGTGCGCTCGGGCGGCCATGGCTTCTGCGGCATCGGGCGCAAGCGGCTGCTCAACATCCTGCAGGAGCGCTGCCTGGCCCTGGGCGTCAAGCTGGTGTTCGAGACCGACGTGACGGACGATCAGGCGCTGGCCGAGCAGTACAACGCCGACCTCGTGATCGCCAGCGATGGCCTCAACAGCCGCATCCGCCAGCGCTACGCCCAGGTCTTCGAGCCTGACATCGACCTGCGCCAATGCCGCTTCGTCTGGCTCGGCACGCACCAGACCTTCGACGCCTTCACCTTCGCCTTCGAAGAGACGGAGCATGGCTGGTTCCAGGCGCATGCCTACCAGTTCGACGACAAGACCTCGACCTTCATCGTCGAGACGCCGGAAGAGGTCTGGAAGGCCCACGGGCTGGACCAGATGGAGCAGCCCGAGGCGATCGCCTTCTGCGAGAAGATGTTCGCGAAGTACCTGGGCGGCCACGCGTTGATCAGCAACGCCACCCACCTGCGCGGGTCGGCCAACTGGATCCGCTTTCCGCGCGTGGTCTGCAAGCATTGGACGCACCGCGTCGACATCGGCGGCAAGAGCGTGCCGGTGGTGCTGATGGGCGATGCGGCGCATACCGCCCACTTCTCCATCGGCTCGGGCACCAAGCTCGCGCTCGAGGACGCGATCGACCTGTGCAACGAATTCGAGCGCGGCGGCGATGTCGATGCCGTGCTCGAGGCCTACGAGGCGCGGCGCAGCGTCGAGGTGCTGAAGATCCAGAACGCGGCCCGCAATTCGACCGAGTGGTTCGAGAACGTGAAGCGCTATACGGGCATGGAGATCGAGCAGTTCGCTTATTCGCTGCTCACGCGATCGCAGCGCATCAGCCACGAGAACCTGCGACTGCGCGACACGCAATGGCTGGGCGGCTACGAGCGGTGGCTGTCGGGCGGCAAGGCCATCCCACCGATGTTGATGCCGCTGAAGGCGCGCGGGCTCACGCTCAAGAACCGCATCATGGTCTCGCCGATGGCAACCTACAGCGCCGTCGACGGCGTGCCGAAGGACTTCCTGCTGGTCCATCTCGGCGCGCGCGCGCTCGGCGGGGCGGCGATCGTGTTCGTGGAGATGACCAGCCCCACGCCCGAAGGCCGCATCACGCCGGGCTGCACCGGCCTCTACAACGATGCGCAATCGGCGGCCTTCAGGCGCATCGTCGATTTCGTGCACACCCAGAGCACTGCCAAGATCGGCATGCAGCTGGGGCACAGCGGCCCCAAGGGCTCGACCCAGCTGGGCTGGGAAGAAATGGACGAGCCGCTGCCGCAGGGCAACTGGCCTCTGCTGGCCGCCAGCGCGCTGGCCTACGGCGACCAGAACCAGTTGCCGGCCGCGATGACGCGCGAAGACATGAACACGCTGCGGGACCAGTTCGTGGCCTCGACGCGGCGCGCGGCCGAGGCCGGCTTCGACTGGCTCGAGCTCCACTGCGCGCACGGCTACCTGCTGGCCTCTTTCATCAGCCCGCTGACCAACCTGCGCACCGACGATTACGGCGGCAGCCTGGAGAACCGCTGCCGCTATCCGCTGGAAGTGTTCCGCGCCATGCGCGCGGCGTGGCCCGCGGACAAGCCGATGAGCGTGCGCATCTCGGCCCACGACTGGGTGCCCGGCGGCAACACCGATGCGGATGCGGTGGTCGTGGCACGCCTCTTCAAGGAAGCAGGCTGCGACTTCATCGATGTTTCTTCAGGCCAGACCACCCGCGCTGCCAAGCCGGTGTACGGCCGCATGTACCAGACGCCGTTTGCCGACCGGATCCGCAACGAGGTGGGCATCGCGACCATTGCGGTGGGCGCCATCACCGATGCCGACCAGGCCAACAGCATCATCGCCGCAGGCCGCGCCGACCTCTGCGCGATCGCGCGTCCCCACCTGGCCGACCCGGCCTGGACGCTGCATGAAGCGGCCAGGCTGCAGAGCCGCGAGGTCGATTGGCCGAAGCAGTATCTGAGCGGTCGCGATCAGCTGTACCGCGAGATCGCCAAGCAGCAACAGCTCGCCGCCGCCATGGCCCACAGCGCCGCGCCGCGCAATCCGGAAGAGGAGCAATAGCATGGACCTCGAAGCACGCGGCCACAGCGAGCACCCGGAGGAACTGCGTCTCTGGCTGCGTCTCCTGACCTGCACCCAGCTGATCGAGAAGCAGGTGCGCAACGAGCTGCGCGAGCAGTTCGGCACCACCCTGCCCCGCTTCGACCTGATGTCGCAGCTGGAGCGCGCGCCCGAAGGGCTCAAGATGAACGAGCTTTCGCGCCGCATGATGGTGACCGGCGGAAACGTCACCGGCATCACCGACCAGCTGGTGGCCGAGGGGCTGGTCGAGCGCGTCGACGTCGAGGGCGATCGCCGAGCTTGGCGCGTTCGGCTGACCGCACGCGGGCGCCGGCTCTTCAATGACATGGCGCAGCAGCACGAGGCATGGATCGTCGACGCCTTCGCGGCGCTCAATGCCAAGGAGATCGCGCAGCTGCACAAGCTGCTCGGCAAGGTCAAGCAGCATTCTCATCAGCAATTGGCGGAGGCCCTATGAAGCATTACATCGGCGCAGGCAATCCCATGCATGCGCACTTCGAATCGAAATCGGCTTACCGGGCCGAGCACTTCAGCTGGGCTTTCGAAGCCGGCGTCGGCACCATCACGCTGAACAGGCCCGAGCGCAAGAACCCGCTGACCTTCGACTCCTATGCCGAGCTGCGCGATCTGTTCCGCGCTCTGTACTTCGCGACCGATGTCAAGGCGATCGTCGTGGCCGGCGCGGGAGGCAACTTCTGCTCGGGTGGCGATGTCCACGAGATCATCGGTCCGCTGACGAAGATGCGCATGCCCGAGCTGCTGGAGTTCACCCGCATGACGGGCGACCTGGTGAAGGCCATGCGCCACTGTCCGCAGCCCATCGTTGGCGCCATCGACGGCGTGTGCGCCGGTGCCGGCGCGATGATCGCGCTGGCTTGCGACCTGCGCTACGGCACGCCGTCCACGAACACTGCGTTCCTGTTCACCCGCGTCGGGCTTGCCGGTGCCGACATGGGCGCCTGCGCGCTGCTGCCGCGGGTGATCGGCCAGGGCCGCGCCTCGGAGCTGCTGTTCACCGGGCGCGCCATGACGGCGCAGGAGGGACAGGCCTGGGGCTTCTTCAACGCCTTGCACGAAAGCGATGCGCTCCTGTCCGCCGCGGCCGCCATGGCGCGCAAGCTCGCAGAAGGACCGAGCTTTGCCCACGGCATGACCAAGACCATGCTTTCGCAGGAATGGTCGATGACCATCGACCAGGCGATCGAGGCCGAAGCCCAGGCGCAGGCGATCTGCATGCAGACCGAGGACTTCAAGCGCGCCTTCGAGGCTTTCGCAGCCAAGCGCAAACCGGTGTTCGGCGGAGACTGACGAAATGGCTGCATCGGCTTCATCCCCCAACACGGCGCACCTGGCGCTTCCCTTCTTCGACGACGCGCATCGTGCGCTGGCGCGCGACCTGCTGCCTTGGGTGGCCGCGCAATCGGTGGACGAACGCGATGATCGCGCCGCCTGCCGCGACTGGGTCAAGCGCCTGGGCCAGGGCGGCTGGCTGCGCTATTGCGTGCCGGCATCCGCGGGCGGCGCGCTGGAGCGCCTCGATTCGCGCGCGCTGGTGCTGCTGCGCGAAACGCTCGCCTTCCATTCGCCGCTGGCCGATTTCGCATTCGCGATGCAGGGCTTGGGCAGCGGTGCGATCACGCTGGCGGGCAGTGCCGCGCAGCAGCGCGATTACCTCGGCGCCGTGGCGCGCGGCGACAAGATCGCGGCCTTCGCCCTCAGCGAGCCGGAGGCCGGCTCCGACGTGGGCGCAATGGCCATGCAGGCGGTTGCCGCGCCGCAAGGCTGGCGCCTCGATGGCCAGAAGACCTGGATCAGCAACGGCGGCATCGCGGACTTCTACTGCGTGTTCGCCAAGACCGATCCGGCGGCAGGATCGCGCGGCATCAGCGCCTTCGTCGTCGATGCGAACACGCCGGGGCTCGACAGCTCCGCGCATATCGAGGTGATGGCGCCGCACCCACTCGCCACGCTGCGCTTCGAGAATTGCACGGTGGCGCGCGAAGCCCAGCTGGGCGAGGTGAACGGCGGCTTCAAGCTTGCGATGCGCACGCTGGACATCTTCCGCGCCTCGGTGGCCGGCGCCGCGCTCGGCATGGCGCGTCGCGCCCTGGCCGAGGCCGTGCGCCATGCGAGCACCCGCCGCATGTTCGGCCAGACCCTGGCCGATTTCCAGCTCACGCAGGCCAAGCTGGGTGAAATGGCCGCACTGATCGACAGCGCGGCGCTCCTGACCTACCGCGCCGCCTGGATGCGCGACGACAGCGAAAAGCGCGGCGTGCCGCCGGCCGGCGACATCACGGCCGCCGCAGCGATGGCCAAGATGTGCGCCACGGAAAACGCAAGCCGCGTGATCGACATGGCGCTGCAGATGCACGGCGGCCTGGGTGTGAAGGTGGGCACCAAGGTCGAGAGCCTGTACCGAGACATCCGGTCGCTGCGCATCTACGAGGGCGCGACGGAAGTACAGCAGCTGATCATCGGCAAGTCGGTGCTGCGGAGCGTGACATGAGTGCGCAGGTCGACCGTTTCGTCCACGACCGCCTGCCGCCGGCAGACCAGCTGCCGACGCTGCGCTATGACCTCCCCGAACTGCAGCTGCCCGACCAATTGAACCTGGTGGAGGAACTGCTCGACAAGGCCGCCTCCAAGCCTTGGGCCGACCGGCCGATGCTGCGCTCGCCGTCGCGCACGCTGAGCTATGCCCATGCCGCAAAGGAAGTCAATCGCATCGCGCAGGTACTGACGGAGGACCTGAGCCTGGTGCCGGGCAACCGCGTGCTGCTGCGCGGCGGCAACTCGATTGCGATGGCGCTGAGCTGGCTTGCGGTGGTGAAGGCAGGCCTGATCGCGGTCGCCACCATGCCGCTGCTGCGCGCCAAGGAGCTGGGGGACATCATCGAGAAGGCGCAGCCCGTGGTCGCGCTGTGCGACGGTCGGTTGCTCGACGAGCTTCGGACCGCACAGCAGGCCCATCCGGTGCTCAAGACCTTGATTGCCTTCAACCAGCCGGAGGGGCCCGACTCGCTGGAGGCGCGCGCCGCCGCCAAGCCCGGCGTGTTCAAGGCCTGCCCCACGGCCGCTGACGATATCGCGCTGCTGGCCTTCACGTCCGGCACCACGGGCAAGCCGAAGGCGCCGGTAAGCACGCACCGCGACGTGCTGTGCATTTGCGAGACCTGGCCACGCCACGTGCTGCGCGCCCGCAGCGAGGACATCGTGCTGGGCTCGCCGCCGCTGGCCTTCACCTTCGGGCTCGGCGGGCTGCTGGTCTTTCCGATGTGGGCCGGCGCCTCGGTCTATTTCAACGATGGGCCCTACACACCGGAGAACATGGTCAAGACCATCCGCGATGTGGGCGCCACGATCTGCTACACGGCCCCCACTTTCTATAGGCAGATGGCGCCCTTCGCGAAGACGCTGGGCGTTCCCACGCTGCGCATCAGCGTGAGCGCCGGCGAGGCGCTCCCGGATGCGACGCGCCAGCTTTGGAAAGACGCCACCGGCATCGAAATGCTGGACGGCATCGGCGGCACCGAGGTCTTCCACATCTACATCTCGGCAGCCCCCGAGGACGTGCGGCGCGGCGCCGTCGGCAAGGTCGTGCCTGGCTTCACCGCCAAGGTGGTCGACGACGAAGGCAAGGAAGTGCCGCGCGGCACCGTCGGCAAGCTGGCGCTGATCGGCCCGGTCGGCTGCCGCTACCTGGACGACCCGCGCCAGACCGATTACGTGAAGAATGGCTGGAACTACCCCGGCGATGCTTTCGTGCAGGATGAGGACGGCTACTTCTTCTACCAATCGCGCGCCGACGACATGATCATCACGGCCGGCTACAACGTGGGCGGTCCGGAGGTGGAGGATGCGCTGCTCAAGCACCCCGCCGTCGCCGAGTGCGGCGTGATCGGCAAGCCGGACGAGGAGCGCGGCATGATCGTCAAGGCCTTCTGCGTGCTCAAGCCCGGCCACACCGGCGATGCGGCGATGGTCAAGGCGCTGCAGGAGCACGTCAAGGCCACCATCGCTCCCTTCAAGTACCCAAGGGAGATCGAGTTCGTAGCCGGCCTGCCGCGCACCGAAACCGGGAAGCTCCAACGATTCAAACTGAGGCAGATGACACCATGAACAAACTCTTGCAGCCCCCGGGCTGGGCGCCTCCCAAAGGCTATGCGAACGGAGTCGCCGCGCGCGGCACGATGATCTTTGTCGGCGGACAGGTGGGCTGGAACGCCCAGCAGCAGTTCGTCTCCGACGACTTCATCGAGCAGACGGGTCAGGCGCTGCGCAACATCGCCGAGATCCTGCGCGAGGGCGGCGCCGGTCCCGAGCACATGGTGCGGATGACGTGGTACGTGACCGACCGCGACGAATACAACCGGCGCCTGGGCGAGTTGGGGCCGGTCTACCGCGATGCGATGGGCCGCAACTTCCCCGCGATGACTTGCGTGGAGGTTGCGGCGCTGGTGGAGGCCCGCGCCAAGGTGGAGATCGAGGTCACGGCTGTCGTGCCCGACTGAGCGGCCGACGCCGACCGCTAGAGAAAGGCGCCGTCCTCCGCGCCGGGGTCGGAAAGAATGAGCGCCGCACGGTAGGCGGCCCGCCCCGCCACCTTGGTCTCGGCGGCCAGCTTTTTCCAGAGCTGGTCGCGCTCGACCGGAGAGAGACTGTCCGGTTGGTCGATCAAGGAATGCGCAATGGCCAGCACGGAAATGGCCGAGGTCAGACAGAAACTGAGAGCCGACATCGTCGGCCGACCTCGGTAATTGGCCTGTTCCCCACGACGAATCCGCTCCTGCTCATTCTCATCCAGGGAAAGAAGATCAGTCGTCGGATGAAATGGAACAGCAGGCTGATTGTCGAAAATGTAATGGACGACCCGCTGGACCGCATCCATCGCGTTCTCGACGAGATCGCGGGAAATCGAAGGGTCAATCATGAAATTCTATGTGCCCGGGATTCATGGACTTTTCCGCCGTTGCTCGGTGTTTGTTGACCAAATGTTACACATGGCAGGGGGAAAATCCACAACTTTTTTTGTCCCTCGGCGCTCGCGGCCGTACCGCGGCGATGAAGGCATTGTTTTTTCTTAAGGAGGGAGGGCGGGGTCGCGCCAAGCGGCCGACATTTCTAGCCGGCATATTTAATCGGTAAAAATCGTTGAGCCCGCGAGGCCGCCCAATTTCTATTGCCTGAAGCAAAAACAAAAACGCCCACTCGAAAGTGGGCGTTTTATATTTGCGAACCTCGGATTCGCAAAAGATCTGGTTGCGCGAGCAAGATTTGAACTTGCGACCTTTGGGTTATGAGCCCAACGAGCTACCAGGCTGCTCCATCGCGCGGCAGATTAATATTATAGCCTATTCTTCGCCGGCCTGCTCGTCGGCAGCGACATCGGCAATTTCGGGGCGATCGACCAGTTCGACCAACGCCATGGGGGCGTTGTCGCCGACACGGAAGCCCATCTTCAGGATGCGCGTGTAGCCACCCGGGCGCGCCTGGTAGCGCGGGCCGAGTTCAGCGAATAGCTTGACCACGCTGTCGCGGTCGCGCAGGCGGTTGAACGCCAGCCGCTTGTTGGCCACCGTGGGCTTCTTGGCCAGGGTGATCATCGGCTCGATGACGCGGCGCAGTTCCTTGGCCTTGGGGACCGTGGTCTTGATGGCCTCGTGCTCGATGAGCGAGTTCATCATGTTCTGCAGCATCGCCAGGCGGTGCGAGCTGGTGCGGTTGAGTTTGCGGAGTCCGTGTCCGTGACGCATGGTGAGTTCCTTTCCTTATCAAATCCGCGCGGCCGTATCAGGTACCTCGCGTTCACCGTTGCTAGAAAACAAGGCTTGCCGCGCGCGGCAGCCCTTGTGAGTTAACGCTTGTCCAGTCCCGCGGGCGGCCAGCTTTCGAGCTTCATGCCCAAGGTCAGGCCGCGCGAGGCGAGCACTTCCTTGATTTCGTTGAGCGACTTGCGACCCAGGTTGGGGGTCTTGAGCAGTTCGTTCTCGGTACGCTGGATCAGGTCGCCGATGTAGTAGATATTCTCTGCCTTCAGGCAGTTGGCCGAACGCACCGTGAGCTCGAGCTCGTCGACCGGGCGCAGCAGGATCGGGTCGAACTGCTGAGCGCTGCGCGGCGCGGGCTGGTCGAAGGCGGCGAGCTCGCCACCCTCCAGCTGCGCGAATACGGCCAGCTGCTCGACGAGGATCTTGGCCGAGGCGCGGACCGCGTCTTCTGCGGTGATGGCGCCGTTGGTCTCGATCTCGACGATCAGCTTGTCCAGGTCGGTGCGCTGCTCCACCCGGGCGCTCTCGACGGTGTAGCTCACGCGCTTGACGGGCGAGAAGGAGGCGTCCAGCACGATACGGCCGATCGACTTGGTCGGCTCGTCCGCATAGCGGCGCATGGTGCCGGGGACATAGCCGCGGCCCTTCTCGACCTTGATCTGCATGTCCAGCTTGCCGCCTTGCGACAGATGGGCGATGACATGGTCGGGGTTGATGATCTCGACGTCGTGCGGGGTCTGGATGTCCGAGGCGGTGACCGCGCCCTCGCCGTCCTTGCGCAGGCTCAGCGTCACTTCGTCGCGGTTGTGGAGCTTGAACACCACGCCCTTGAGGTTCAACAGGATGTTGACGACATCTTCCTGCACGCCATCGATGGACGAGTACTCGTGCAGCACGCCGGCGATCGTCACTTCGGTGGCGGAGTACCCGACCATCGAGGACAGCAATACGCGGCGCAGCGCGTTGCCGAGCGTGTGGCCGTAGCCGCGCTCGAAAGGCTCGAGCGTGACCTTGGCCTTGTTGGCGGCCAGTTGCTCGACCTGGATGGTCTTGGGTTTCAACAGGGTGGTTTGCATGCAGACTTCCTCTCAATACCCCCGGCTCGTTACACCGGTAAGGCTGGTGAAGTGCCCGGCCGCAGTGCTCGCGGCAGGGAACAAGAATCTAAGGCTCGGGCCACCGGTGGGCGGCACGTATCGCTCGTTACCTCGAATACAGCTCGACGATCAGCGATTCGTTGATGTCCGCACCGAACTCGTCGCGATCGGGCACCTTCTTGAAGGTACCTTCGGCCTTGTCGGCGTTCACTTCGACCCATGCCGGGATGCCGACTTGCTGGGCCAGTTGCAGCGCCTCGACGATGCGGTTCTGCTTCTTCGACTTGTCGCGCACTGCGACCAGGTCGCCGGTCTTGACCAGGTAAGACGGAATGTTGACGGACTTGCCGTTGACCGTGATCGCCTTGTGCGACACCAGCTGGCGCGCTTCGGCGCGCGTGGAGCCGAAGCCCATGCGGTAGACCACGTTGTCCAGGCGGGACTCGAGCAGGAACAGCAGGTTGGCGCCGGTGTTGCCACGGCGGCGGTCAGCTTCCTCGAAGTAGCGGCGGAACTGCTTCTCGAGCACGCCGTACATGCGCTTGACCTTCTGCTTCTCGCGCAGCTGCAGGCCGAAGTCGGAGGTGCGCTGGCCCGAGGTGCGGCCATGCTGGCCGGGCTTGGAATCGAACTTGGCCTTGTCCTGGATGGAGCGGCGCGCGCTCTTGAGGAACAGGTCCGTGCCTTCGCGGCGGGAAAGTTTGGCCTTGGGGCCGAGGTAGCGTGCCACTTGATCTTCCTTTGTGTCATCTTCCGCAGGGGACTGCGGGAGCCATCAGCGGCGTGCCGATGGCGGTGGGCTTGTTAAAAACAAAACGCGCAGCCGGCCCGGAAGCTGGCTGCGCCGAACGCCTTCGCCTCAGATGCGACGGCGCTTTTGGGGACGGCAGCCGTTGTGCGGAACTGGCGTCACATCGGCAATCGAGTTGATGCGGATGCCGAGTGCGGCGAGTGCGCGCACCGACGATTCGCGACCGGGGCCGGGGCCCTTGATCTCGACATCGAGGTTCTTGATGCCTTGTTCCACCGCAGCGCGGCCGGCGACTTCGGAAGCGACCTGCGCAGCGAAGGGCGTCGACTTGCGCGAGCCCTTGAAGCCCTGGCCACCCGACGACGCCCACGACAGGGCATTGCCCTGGCGATCGGTGATCGTGATGATCGTGTTGTTGAACGAGGCATGCACGTGCGCGACGCCATCCGCCACGTTCTTGCGGATCTTCTTGCGAACGCGCTGTGCGGCGTTGTTGGCAGGAGCTTTAGCCATGCTTGTCTATCCTTACTTCTTCAGGGACTGCGCGGCCTTGCGCGGACCCTTGCGGGTGCGGGCGTTGGTGCGCGTGCGCTGGCCGCGCATCGGCAGGCCGCGACGGTGACGGAAGCCGCGGTAGCAGCCGATGTCCATCAAGCGCTTGATGTTCATCGTCGTTTCGCGGCGCAGGTCGCCTTCGATGGTGAAGAGCGCGATCTGGTCGCGGATCTTCTCGAGATCGGCGTCGGTCAGATCCTTGATCTTCTTCGAGTACTCGATGCCGCTCGCTTCGCAGATCTTGCGAGCGCGGGTGCGACCGATGCCGAAGATGGCGGTCAGGCCGATCTCAGCGTGCTTGTGCGGCGGAATGTTGATGCCAGCAATACGTGCCATGTGCGTCCTCTTAAATCTCTAGCTCAACCCTGGCGCTGCTTGTGGCGCGGGTCGGTGCAGATCACGCGCACGACACCTTTGCGGCGGATGATCTTGCAATTGCGGCAAATGGTCTTGACCGAAGCCGAAACTCTCATTTCACTCTCCTAAAACTCTGTTCAACCCGGCGACTCACTTCGCCCTAAACACAATGTGCGCCCGGCTCAAGTCATAGGGCGTCAACTCGATGGTGACCTTGTCACCTGTAAGGATGCGGATGCATTGCATCCGCACCGACATCTCGCTTTGGCTGCTACGAAGTCTTGAAATTGGCTTTCTTTAGCAGGGACTCGTACTGCTGCGACATCATGTAGTTCTGCACTTGGGCCATGAAGTCCATCGTGACAACCACGATGATCAGCAAAGAGGTGCCGCCAAAATAGAACGGCACGTTGTATTTCAGGATCAGGAACTCCGGAAGCAGGCAGACGAAGGTGATGTACACCGCGCCCGCCAGCGTGAGGCGAACCAGGATCTTGTCGATGTAGCGCGCGGTCTGGTCACCCGGGCGGATGCCTGGGATGAACGCACCGCTCTTCTTCAGATTGTCGGCAGTCTCGCGGCTGTTGAACACGAGGGCCGTGTAGAAGAAGCAGAAGAACACGATCGCGGCGGCATAGAGCAGCACGTAGATCGGCTGTCCCGGCGTCAGCGCGCTCGCGATGTCCTTGATCCAGCGCATGCTGTCGCCCGTGCTGAACCAGCTCACCACCGTGGTCGGCAGCAGGATGATCGAGGAGGCGAAGATCGGGGGGATCACGCCGGCCATGTTCAGCTTCAGCGGCAGGTGCGAGGACTGGCCGCCATAGACCTTGTTCCCCACCTGCCGACGCGCATAGTTCACCAGGATCTTGCGCTGACCGCGCTCGACGAACACCACGAAGTAGGTGACCAGGATCACCACGGCGACGATGAACAGTGCGACGAGCACGTTCATGGCGCCGGTGCGCACCAGTTCCAGCAGGCCGCCGACGGCACTCGGCAGACCGGCAGCGATGCCCGCGAAAATCAGGATCGAGATGCCGTTGCCCAAGCCTCGTTCGGTGATCTGCTCGCCGAGCCACATCAGGAACATCGAGCCCGCCGTCAGGCTGACCATGGCCGTAAGCCGGAAACCGAAACCGGGCGAGATCACCAGCCCTGCGGAAGATTCCAGCGCCACCGCAATGCTGAAGGACTGGAACAGGGCCAGGCCGAGCGTCCCGTAGCGGGTGTACTGGGTGATCTTGCGACGGCCGGCCTCGCCTTCCTTCTTCAACTGCTCGAAAGTCGGCACCACATAGGTCATCAACTGCATGATGATCGACGCGGAGATGTACGGCATGATGCCCAACGCGAACACGGTGAAGCGCGAGAGCGCGCCGCCCGAGAACATGTTGAACAGGCTCAGGATGCCGCCTTGCTGGCCCTTGAACAGCTGCGCCAGTTGGTCCGGGTTGATGCCCGGCACCGGAATGTGCGCTCCGATGCGGTAGACCACGAGGGCGAGCAGTAAGAAGACCAGCCGGCGACGCAGGTCGCCGAACTTGCCTGTCTTTGCGAGCGTCGCCGCGTTCGTTGCCACTATGACCTTCTTTCGCTCGTGATCAGGCCACGCTGCCGCCGGCCGCTTCGATCGCGGCCTTGGCGCCGGCAGTCGCGCCGATGCCCGTCAGCTTGATGGCCTTGGTCAACTCGCCCGACTTGATGACCTTCACGACCTTCGCGATCTGGCCCACCAGGCCGGCTTGCTTGAGCGCGAGCAGGTCCACTTCGGTCAACCCGAGCTTCTCGAGCGCAGCGAGCGTCACTTCGGCGTTGTACTTGAGCGACTGAGACTTGAAGCCTCGCTTGGGCAGCCGGCGCTGCAGCGGCATCTGGCCGCCTTCGAAGCCGACCTTGTGGAAACCGCCCGCGCGGGACTTCTGACCCTTGTGACCGCGGCCCGCGGTCTTGCCCAGGCCGGAGCCGATGCCGCGGCCGACGCGGCGCTTGGCGTGCTTGGCGCCCGCCGCCGGCTTGATGCCATTGAGTTCCATATCCGTCTCTCTTAGAGCACTTTGACCAGATAACTGATCTTGTTGATCATGCCGCGCACCGCGGGCGTGTCCTGCAGTTCGCTCACGCTGTTGAGCTTGCGCAGGCCCAGGCCGCGCACGGTATCGCGATGCGATTGCTTGGTGCCGATCGGGCTCTTGACCAGTTGCACCTTGAGCGTTTGTTGTTGCGTCGTCATGTCGATGCTCCCGTTCAGGCGAAGAGTTGCTCGACGGTCAGGCCGCGCTTGGCAGCGACTTCGGAAGCCGTCGTCGAGTTGCGCAGGCCGTCCAGCGTGGCACGAACCATGTTGTAGGGGTTCGACGAACCGTGGCTCTTGGCCACGATGTCGGTGATGCCCATCACTTCGAACACGGCGCGCATCGGGCCGCCGGCGATGATGCCGGTACCCTTCGGCGCCGGGATCATGACCACCGAAGCGGCGCCCCAATGGCCCGTCACGCGATGGTGCAAGGTGCCGTTCTTGATCGAGATCTTCGCGAGATTGCGGCGCGCTTCTTCCATCGCCTTCTGCACTGCGGCCGGCACTTCCTTCGACTTGCCCTTGCCCATGCCGACGCGGCCATCGCCGTCACCGACCACGGTGAGTGCTGCGAAACCGAGGATACGACCACCCTTCACCACCTTGGTGACGCGGTTGATCGCGATCATCTTCTCGCGCAGACCGTCTTCGGGGCCTTCGCTTTGCGTTCTTGCCTGAATCTTTGCCATGTTGAATCTCGTGTCCGATTAGAACTGCAGGCCGGCTTCGCGAGCCGCATCGGCCAGCGCCTTGACGCGGCCGTGGTAGGCGAAACCCGCGCGGTCGAAAGCGACCTTCTCGACACCGGCGGCCTTCGCCTTCTCGGCGATGCGCTTGCCGATGATCGTGGCGGCGGCGGTGTTGCCGCCCTTGCCCGACCCGCCCAACGAGGTGCGCACTTCCGCTTCCGCGGTGGACGCGGAGGCGATCACCTTGGTGCCGTCGTCGGAGATGACGGCAGCATAGATGTGCAGGTTGGTGCGGTTCACGGTCAGGCGCGCCACGCCTTGCGTCGCAATGCGGATGCGAGTCTGACGCGAGCGGCGAAGACGCTGTGCTTTCTTGGTCAACATCATTTTGCTGCCCCTTATTTCTTCTTGGTCTCTTTGATCACGATCTTCTCGTCCGAATAACGGATCCCCTTGCCCTTGTAGGGCTCGGGCGGACGAACAGCTCGAATCTCAGCGGCCACCTGGCCGACGCGCTGGCGGTCGGCACCCTTGATCACGATTTCGGTCGGGGTGGGCGTCGCCACCGTGATGCCTTCGGGCATCAGCTTGTCGACCGGGTGCGAATAACCGACCTGCAGGTTCAGCTTGGTGCCTTGTGCCTGGGCCTTGTAGCCCACGCCGACCAGGTTCAACTTCTTCTCGAAGCCCTTGGTCACACCGACCACCATGTTGTTCACCAGCTGGCGCACCGTGCCGCTCATCGCGTTTGCATCGCGCGATTCGTTGGCGGGCTCGAAGCTCAGCTTGCCGTCTTTGTTGACGACGTTCACCAGCGCATTGCGCGCCAGGCTGAGCGTGCCGCCCTTGCCCTTGACGCTGATCTGGTCATCCTTGATCGCCACATCCACGTCTTGGGGGATGGCGACCGGCATTTTTCCTACTCGGGACATTTCAGTTACTCCTCGATGTCTCGGTCAGGCGACGTAGCACAGCACTTCGCCGCCCACGCCGCTGGCGCGAGCCTTGCGGTCGGTCATCACGCCCTTGGGAGTGGTGACGATGGCGACGCCGAGCCCGTTTTGCACTTGCGGGATTGCAGCGCTGGCCTTGTAGACACGCAAGCCGGGGCGGCTCACGCGCTCGATGCGCTCGATGACCGGACGGCCTGCGTAATACTTCAGCGCAATCTCGAGCTCGCTCTTGCCGGCTTCGGTCTTGACCTGGAAGCCGTCGATATAGCCCTCGTCCTTCAGCACCTGCGCGATCGCAATCTTCACCTTGGAAGACGGGACCGAGACGGTGGGCTTCGCCACCATCTGCGCGTTGCGGATACGCGTCAGCAGGTCGGCAATGGGATCACTCATGCTCATGTTCTTTGCTCCTGCCTGGCTTACCAGCTGGCCTTGGTGACACCGGGGATGTCGCCGTTGAAGGCCAGTTCACGGATCTTGGCGCGGGCCAGACCGAACTGGCGGAAGGTGCCACGCGGACGGCCGGTGATTTCGCAGCGGTTGCGCTGACGGGTCGGGTTGGCATTGCGCGGGAGCTTCTGCAGAGCCAGGCGCGCAGCCGCACGCTCTTCATCGCTCTTCTTCGCGTCGTTGGCAATCGCCTTCAGTTCCGCGTGCTTGGCGGCGTACTTTGCGACCAGTTTTTCTCGCTTGAGCTCGCGCTCGATCAAAGCTACTTTAGCCACAAGTCACCTCAGTTCTTGAACGGGAAACGGAAGCCCGCGAGCAGCGCCTTGGCTTCCTCGTCGGTCTTGGCCGTGGTCGTGATGCTGATATTCAAACCGCGCAGAGCGTCGACCTTGTCGTATTCGATCTCCGGGAAAATGATCTGCTCTTTCACGCCGATGTTGTAGTTGCCACGGCCGTCGAAGGCACGGCCGGAGATGCCACGGAAGTCGCGCACGCGCGGCAGCGCCACGGTCACGAAGCGGTCCAGAAATTCGTACATCTGGACGCCGCGCAGCGTGACCATGCAGCCGATCGGCTGGTTTTCGCGGATCTTGAAGCCGGCGATCGCCTTCTTCGACTTGGTCACGACGGGCTTCTGGCCGGCGATCTTGGTCAGGTCGGCCACCGCGTTATCGAGCACCTTCTTGTCGGCGACCGCTTCGCCCACACCCATGTTGAGCGTGATCTTGGTCAGGCGCGGAACCTGCATGGGCGACTTGTAGCCGAACTTCTCGGTCAGGTCCTTCGCGATCTTTTCGCGGTAGTGTTGTTGGAGACGTGCCATGTGAGTACCCCTTAGGCGGCCTTGATTTCTTCGCCGCTGGACTTGAAGACGCGCACGCGCTTGCCGTCCGTGACCTTGATGCCCACGCGATCGGCCTTGCCGGTCGCGGCATTGAAGATCGCCACGTTGGATTGGTGAATCGGCATGGCCTTCTCGACGATGCCCCCGGTCGTGCCCTTGAGCGGGTTCGGCTTTGTGTGCTTCTTGGCGAGGTTCACGCCCTCGACGACCAAATGAGAGTCATCCTTACGCAGCGACACCGTGCCGCGCTTGCCCTTGTCGCGCCCGGCCAGCACGATGACCTGGTCGCCCTTGCGAATCTTGTTCATGGCGAGTTGTCCTTAGAGAACTTCGGGGGCCAGCGACACGATCTTCATGAACTTCTCGGTGCGCAGCTCGCGCGTGACCGGTCCGAAGATGCGGGTGCCGATGGGCTCCAGCTTGGCATTGAGCAGAACGGCGGCGTTGCCGTCGAACTTGACGAGCGAGCCGTCGGCGCGACGGATGCCCTTGGCGGTGCGAACCACCACTGCGCTGTAGATCTCGCCCTTCTTGACGCGACCCCGCGGAGCGGCTTCCTTGATGCTGACCTTGATGACGTCGCCCACGCTGGCATAACGCCGCTTGGAGCCGCCGAGCACCTTGATACACAGGACGGATTTCGCGCCCGTGTTGTCGGCCACATCGAGCCGGGATTCAGTTTGGATCATTTCGTGTATTCCCAACTTGTACCGGTCGCCACTCCGAAATGCCGGAAGCAGCTTGCGGTCAGTCTTGGGCCCGTCGTCCTCGCATCGAAACCACTTCGATGCGTCTCCGTTGGGCGGAAGCTCTATCGCTGTTTTTCGCCTTTTAAAGCGAAGCCCGCGATTGTGGCACGAGAGTGCACGGGTGTCAAACCGCCATTGTGCCGCGACCTTCCCGGGGATGCGCGTTGTCGATGCGTCGAACCCAATCTGGCAAACGCGAGGCTTGCAAGGTGAGTGCACGCTTCCTAAATACGACCGATGGAGGCTGCCCTCTGTTCAGTCTCCCTTCCATCACGATAGACTTCGCGCGCCGAGGCCGAGTGGCGAGCACCTCCAGGATGACGAGCGGCGACAATTTCCATCCGCTTCAGCTCTGCACTTCGCAGCGTTCATTTCAATGGATAGATCATGAACATCGCCGTCACCTTCCTGCCCCGCCAGGAGCGGGCTCCCCTGCCGCCCATCGGCTTCATCGGCGGCGGCAACATGGCCAGCGCCATCATCGGCGGGCTGATCAAGCGACAGATCCCGGCCACGGCCTTCGAGGTGGTCGAACCCCTGGCCGAAGCCCGCGAGCGGCTCCGCCACGATTTCGGCATCACGGCGCAGGCCGAGGCGGGCGCGGCGCTCGAGCGTTGCGGGGTGGTGGTCTGGGCCGTCAAGCCGCAGAGTTTTGCGCAAGCCGCACAGGCCGTCCGGGGGCTGGCCAAGGACGCGTTGCATCTCAGCGTCGCCGCGGGCATCCCCTCCGAGAGCATCGCGCGCTGGCTCGCCACCGAGAAGGTGGTACGCGCCATGCCGAACACGCCGGCGCTGGTCGGCAAGGGCATGACCGGCCTGTTCGCGCGGCAGGCCGTCGATGCGGCCGGGCACAAGTTGGTGGAGCAGGTCCTGGAAGCCACCGGCGAGCTGATCTGGGTGGACGCCGAGAGCGCGCTGGACGCAGTCACCGCGGTGTCCGGCTCGGGGCCCGCTTACGTGTTCTATTTCATCGAGGCCATGACCGAAGCGGGCATCGAGCTGGGTCTCACGCCCGAGCAGGCACACCGGCTGGCCGTCGGCACCTTCACCGGCGCCTCGACCCTGGCGAATGATGCAAGCGAGCCGCCCGCCGTACTGCGCGAGCGCGTGACCTCCAAGGGCGGGACCACGTACGCCGCGATCACCTCGCTCGAGAGCGCCGACGTCAAAGGCAAATTCAAGGCCGCGATCCGCGCCGCCCACTTGCGCGCGGCGGAACTGGCCGAGGAGTTCGGCCGCGGCTGAAGCGCGCTCCCTCGGATTCAGCGCAGCAGATGCCCGGCCACCACGGCGGCAAACATGGTGAAGCCCAGCCAATGGTTGAGCCGAAAGGCCTTGAAGCAGCCCTCCCGCGTACGCTCGCGGATCAACCGCCAGTGCCACAGCGCCTGCGCCGCTGCGAGAGCAACGCCCGCGTAGACGACAGGGTTCAGCTGCCGGCTCGCGCTGGCAACAGCCCACATCACCAGGAAGATCGCATAGCTCGCCATCACCGCGGCCACATCGAAGCGGCCGAAGGTGATGGCCGAGGTCTTCATGCCGATCTTGAGATCATCGTCGCGGTCGACCATGGCGTATTCGGTGTCGTAGGCCAGCACCCAGAACAGGTTGCCCGCCAGCAGCCACCAGGCCAAGGCCGGCACCGAGGATTGCACGGCCGCAAAGGCCATCGGAATGCCGAAGCTGAAGGCAATGCCCAACACCGCTTGGGGGACTGCGACGAAGCGCTTTGCGAAGGGATAGACCAGCGTGACGGCCAACGCTGCGAAGGACCACAGCACCGCCGCGCGACGGGTCGTGAGCACCAGCATGAAGGCCATCAGCGCGAGCACCGCCCCGAGGGTCAGCGCCTCCTTGACTGACACCGCCCCGCTGGTGACGGGCCGCTGGGCGGTTCGCTTGACGTGCCGATCGAAGTCGCGATCGGCGACGTCGTTGACGCAGCAGCCCGCGCTGCGCATCAGGATGGTGCCGAGCACGAAGACCGTCAACAGGTGCCAGCCGGGGAAGCCGTCCGCCGCAAACCACAGCGCCGCCAGCGAGGGCCACAACAGCAGCAGCCAGCCGGCCGGGCGGTTCCATCGGATCAGATCCAGGTAGAGCGAAAAGCGGCCGCGAGGCGCGACGGCGGTAGAGGCGGACATGCCGCGATTTTGCGCCACGCAGGACAGCCGCTCGCCAGGGGGCCCGCTAGAATCCGACGCTTCGCGCGACGCGATTCCCTTTGCATTCCAGGCCTCGGCTGCCCTGCCGGGTCGCCGCGCAAAGGCACCCAACCCAGATATTTCCAGGCAGGGCCCCGTCGGTTCGCCATCGCTTCGATGGCAGACCGCACGGCGCTTCGCATGCTGTTCTTGCCTGAAAGGAAATGTCATGTCCCTCCCCCGCACGCGCTCACGGCTGCGCCTTCTGCCACTTACTGCAGCGTCACTGGCCCTGCTTCATGGCGCGGCGCAGGCCCAGCAACAGGGCAACACCTTGAAGGAAGTTACCGTCAGCACGGACCAGGAGGCCGGCTACGCGACCGCCGTCGGCAGCACGGCCACCAAGGGCAGCGCTCCGCTGCGCGACGTTCCACAGGCCGTCAATGTGCTGCCGGCGCAGCTGCTGCGCGACCAGGGCGCCACCTCCATGCAGGATGCACTGCGCAACGCGCCCGGCGTTTCCTTCAGCAGCGGCGACGGCCAGCGAGACCAGGTTGTCATCCGCGGCTTCACGGCCATCGCAGACTGGTTCGTGGACGGCGTGCGCGACGATGCGCTCTACTTTCGCGACCTGTCGGACACCGAGCGCATCGAGGTGCTCAAAGGTCCGGCTGCCGTGCTCTACGGCCGCGGGTCCTCGGGCGGCCTGATCAATCGCGTCACCAAGAAGCCGGTATTCGGGGAGTCCTTCGGCGAAGTCTCGCTCGGGCTCGGCAGCCACGACTTCAAGCGCGCCACCGCCGACCTCAACACGCCCATCGGCGAGAACATGGCGTTCCGGCTCAACGTCGCCCGTGAGAAGTCGGGCAGCTATCGCGACCAGCAGTTCATCGACCGCTACAGCATCGCGCCTTCCCTGGCGATGAAGTTCAGCCCGCAGACCGACCTGCTGCTGCAGTACACCAACGCCCATGACCAGCGATTGACGGACTTCGGCATTCCGGCACTCAACGGCCGCCCGGTCGACGTGCCGATCGGCACCTACTACGGCTCTGCCCTCGCCCGGCGCGACGACACCAGCACCTCCAAGGTCCAGTCCTTCACCGCCACGCTGAACCACCGCTTCAGCGACACGCTGAGCCTGCGCAACACCACCCGCTATTACAGCTACAAGCTCGACCGCTTCAACACGCTGCCCAGCGGCACGACCGACCCGGTGCGCCTCACCGTCGGCCGCACGCGCGGCTTCGTCGATCGCGACGAAGACGGCTGGTTCAACCAGAGCGACCTGAGCTGGCGCAACGAGCTCGGTGGCTTCAAGCAGGAGTGGCTGGTCGGCGCGGAGCTCGGCGTGCAGAACAAGCGCGCCTATTCCGTCTCGTCGAGCGTCGGCTTTCAGCGCGTGAGCATCTTCGACCCGGTCTCCGTCCCGCCGCCCATTCCACTCGCCAGCTACCTGGCGACGAGCGCCATCCCCAGCAACTCCACCTTCGAGACCACGGCGCTCTATGCGCAGGACCAGATCACGCTGGCGCCGCAATGGAAGGCCCTGGTGGGCGCTCGCTACGACATGTTCGACCAGGAGACGTCCTTCGAACGAAGCCTGCCCACCCTCACGCGGACCGACAAAAAGTTCAGCCCGCGAGCCGGCCTGGTCTGGCAGCCGAGCGACGCGCAGTCGTACTATGTGTCGTACAGCCGCTCGTTCCAGCCTTCGGCGGAAAACTTCGCGCTGTCTGCCAACAACGCCGACAACGCGCCCGAGATCACGGTCAACAAGGAGATCGGCGCCAAGCTCGACTTCCTGGAAGGCGCGCTCGGCTTCACGGCCGCGCTCTTCAACCTGGAGCGCTCGGGCATCAAGAACAGCGACCCGGCGAATCCGGCACGGCAGATCAACGTGGGCACCCAGCGCACCAACGGGCTGGAGCTCACGGTCGCGGGCAAGCTGCCGGGACGCTGGGACATCAGCGCGGGCTATGCCTACCTGGATGGACGGATGGTGAAGTCGCTCGCCACCGTCAGCGGCTTGCAACTGCCCGTGGGCGCACCGATGCCGGTCCAGGGCAAGGTGGCGCCGCTCACGCCCCGGCACTCGGCCTTCGTGTGGCTCATGAAGGACCTGGGGCACGGCTTCAGCGCCGGCGGCGGGCTGAACTACGTGGCGGCGCGCTACGCCTCGCTGACCAACCTGGTGACGCTGCCGGGCTACGTGACGGCCGACCTGGCAGGCAGCTACAAGACCGATCGCTACGAGCTGGCACTGAACCTGAAGAACCTCGCCAACAAGAAGCACTATGTATCGGCCCACGGCAGCGTGGACAACCTGATCATCCCCGGGCCGCCGCGCGAGCTGCAGTTGACGCTGCGCGCCAAGTTCTGAGCGACCTCGCTCAATCCTCCAGCAGCGAACGCAGCATCCAGGCCGTCTGGTCGTGCACCGTGCAGCGCGCGGTCAGCATGTCGGCGGTCGGATCGTCGCCGGCCTCTTCGGCGACGGGGATGAACTCGCGCGCGATGCGCGAGACAGTCTCGTGGCCCTTGACCAGGATGCGCACCATCTCCATGGCCTTGGGCGGGTCCCTGGGCACGTCGGGCACAGTCGCGATCTTGCTGAACTCCGCATAGGAGCCCGGCGCGTAGTGGCCCAGCGCGCGAATGCGCTCGGCGATGACGTCGGTCGAGCCCCACAGCTCTGTGTACTGCGCCATGAACATCGCATGCAGCGAGTTGAAGTGCGGGCCGGTCACGTTCCAGTGGAAGTTATGCGTCGTGAGATAGAGCGTATAGGTGTCCGCCAGCACGCGGCTCAGGCCCTCGGCGATGGCGGCACGGTCCTCACGGTCGATGCCGATGTTGATCATCGGCGCATTGCGGCTGCCCGATTCCTGGGCCACCAGCGTGTCGCCCTTCGTGGGCACCTTGCCGGCGGAAGCGGCCGGTGCGTCGGCAGCAGCGGACTTGGATTTCTTGTGGACTTTGGCCATGGCGAGTTCCTTCTTCGAGGTCGTTGAACGGGTGAAAACTTGAGAAGCCGGGTCGGCTACGAAAGCCGCTTGACGCCCGGCAGCTCGCAGGCATAGATGGCGTTACGCAGCGCCGCGATGGCCTCGTAGCGCGTGAAGCTGCGGCGCCACGCCAGCACCACGCGGCGCGTCGGCGGCTCGCCGCCCTGGATGTCGCGCACAGGCAGGTAGCGCACGATCTGCTCTGGCTCTCTGCTGCGTCCTTTCGCGCCCCGAGGCTTGAGTGCATCGGCCGGAACCGACAGGCGCGGCACCAGCGTCACGCCCATGCCGGCCGCGACCATGTGCTTGATGGTCTCCAGCGAGGAGCCTTCGAAGCTCTTGCGAATGCCCTCGGCATCGCTCGAGAAGCGGGCGAATTCCGGACACACCTCGAGCACGTGGTCGCGAAAGCAGTGGCCTGTGCCGAGCAGCAGCATGGTTTCCTTCTTGAGCTCGTCGGAGCTCACGGATTCGCGCTCCGCCAGCGGATGGTGGACCGGAACAGCCGCCATGAAAGGCTCGTCGTACAGCTGCGCCACCGCGAGCCCGGTGTCCGGGAAAGGCTCGGCCATGATCGCGCAATCGATCTCACCCGAACGCAGCATCTCCAGCAGCTTGACGGTGAAATTCTCCTGGAGCACCAGCGGCATCTGGGGTGTGCGCGCGATGTTCTGGCGCACCAGGTCGGGCAGCAGGTAGGGGCCGATGGTGTAGATCACGCCGAGATTCAGCGGACCCGACAGCGGGTCCTTGCCGCGCTTGGCGATCTCCTTGATGCTGGCAGCCTGGTCGAGCACGCTCTGGGCCTGCTGCACGATCTGCTCGCCCAGCGGCGTGACCGTGACCTCACCTGCGCTGCGCTCGAAGAGCTTGACTTCGAGTTCGTCCTCCAGCTTCTTGATGGCGACCGACAGGGTGGGCTGCGAGACGTAGCAGGCCTCGGCCGCCTTGCCGAAATGCCGCTCGCGCGCAACCGCAACGATGTATTTGAGTTCGGTGAGGGTCATAGCTTCCGTCAATTATGCGCAAGAGCTCCCGACGCGTGCCGGGAGCATCGCTAAGGGCTTTTGACAGAGCGCCAAATTTCATAACGGGGATTCAACCCGTGACCGCCCGGCCCGATGGAGGCCATCACTCAGGCTTTGAGGTATTCGGCCTTGCTGCCCAGCCAACGGTCGACATGCTTCTCGGCCAGCGCGGGATGGCGGTCGAGCATGCGCGGTGCCAGTGAGCGCGCCCAGTCGAGCAGCAGCACATCGGTGCTGAGGTCGGCGAAGCGCAGCAGCGGCGCGCCCGACTGGCGCGCGCCGAGGAATTCGCCGGGGCCGCGTATGTCGAGGTCGCGCCGCGCGATCTCGAAGCCGTCGCTGGTCTCGGCCATCGCCTTGAGCCGCGCCCGGGCCGACTCGCCGACCCGGCCGCCCTCGTTCGGCGCGTACAGCAGCACGCAAGCCGAGGCCGCCGCGCCGCGCCCGACCCGGCCGCGCAGCTGATGCAGTTGCGACAGACCGAAGCGCTCGGCATGCTCGATCACCATCAGCGAGGCATTGGGCACGTCGACGCCGACCTCGATCACGGTGGTGCTCACCAGCACCTGCAGCCGGTTGGCCGTGAAGGCCTCCATCACGGCCTGCTTCTCGGCCGTCGGCATGCGCGAGTGCAGGAGCCCGACGCCCACCTCCGCCCCGAGCGCGCCGGCCAGTTCGTCGCGCGTCTGCGTCGCATTGCGCAGGTCGACGGCCTCGCTCTCCTCGATCAGGGGACAGACCCAGTAGACCTGCCTGCCCTGTTCCAGCTGGACGCGGATGCGATCGATGACTTCGTCTCGCCGATGCTCGGCCACCAGCTTGGTGACGATGGGCGTGCGGCCCGGCGGCAGCTCGTCGAGGGTCGAGACGTCGAGGTCGGCGTAGTAGCTCATCGCCAGGGTGCGCGGGATCGGAGTGGCGCTCATCATCAGGAGATGCGGCTCCAGCTGCCCCCCGGCCTTGCCACGCAGCGCCAGCCGCTGGGCGACGCCGAAGCGGTGCTGCTCGTCGATGATCGCCAGGGCCAGGTTGCGGAAGCGAACCTTCTCGGAGATGACGGCATGCGTGCCGATCACCAATGCCGCCTCGCCGTTCTCGACCACGGCCGACATCGCATCGCGCTCCTTCTTCTTCTGGCTGCCGGTGAGCCAGGCCACGCGCAGGCCCCGCTCGGCCAGCAGCGGATCGAGCCAGCCGACCAGCTTGCCGAAATGCTGCGCGGCCAGGATCTCGGTGGGCGCCATCAGGGCGCACTGGTGGCCGGCGTCGATGCAGCGCGCCGCCGCGAGCGCCGCGACCACCGTCTTGCCCGAGCCCACGTCGCCCTGCAGCAGCCGGTGCATCGGCACTTCGCGCGCGAGGTCGCGGGCGATCTCCTCCACCACGCGCTGCTGGGCGCCGGTCAGCGCGAACGGGAGAACGGCCCGCAACGCCTCGCCGAGCGAGTTCTTCGAGGCAGCCGCCGACAGCACCGGCGCCCGCTGCGCGCCGCGGGCCCGCCGCGCCTGCAGCTGCGACAGCTGCTGCGCCAGCAGTTCGTCGGCCTTGAGCCGCTGCCAGGCCGGGTGGCTGTGGTCCTCCAGCGTGGCCATTGCGACATCGGGCGCCGGATAGTGCAGGAAATGAAGTGCTCGCCGCAGGTCCCAGGCGTTCGGCGGCGCCCACCCCTCGGGAATGGTTTCGTCGAGCGCCGCGCGAGCCAGGCCGGATCGCACTTCGCGCCGCAGCACCGGCTGCGGCAGGCCGGCGACGGTCGAGTACACCGGCGTCAGCGCCTGCGGGAGCTCCGTGCCCGCTGCCTTGACGTTCGGATGCATCATCTGCCGCCCGGCGAAACCGCCACGCACCTCGCCGCGCAAGCGCACCCGCGCGCCCACCGCCAGCTGCTTCTGCTGCGAAGGATAGAAATTGAAGAAGCGCAGCTGACAGGTGTCGCTGCCGTCGTCCACCGTCACGATGAGCTGGCGGCGGGGGCGAAAGACCACCTCGCTCCCGGTCACCACCGCCTCGATCTGCGCCACGTCGCCATCGCGCGTGTCGGCCAGGCGCACCAGGCGGGTCTCGTCTTCGTAGCGCATCGGCAAATAGAGCGCGAAGTCGATGTCGCGCACCAGGCCCAGCTTGCGCAGCGCGCGCTGCACTGCGCTCAGGCCGGTGCCGGGCGCCGCGACGGGCTTTTCCGGAGGCAAGGACTTGGCGGCGGCGGGCATGGGACAATTCTGCCCGCCTCTTCGGCCCCCTTTCCTTTCCCCCGCCTCCTTGGCACGGGCCCGTCCGGCCCTCAAGATCCATGCGCGCCTTCACGCTCTCCGACTTCGATTTCGATCTGCCGCCCGAGCTGGTGGCCCAGCACCCGGCCGCCGAGCGCAGCGCCTCGCGCCTGCTCGACGGCAGGACAGACCCACCCTCCGACCGCATCTTCAAGGCCCTGCCCTCGCTGCTGCGCCCGGGCGACCTGCTGGTCTTCAACGACACCCGCGTGGTCAAGGCGCGCCTGTTCGGCGAGAAACCCACCGGCGGCAAGCTCGAGCTGCTGGTGGAGCGTGTGCTGCAGCACCACGAGGTGGTGGCCCATATGAAGGTCAGCAAGAAGCCGCCGGTGGGTACCGTGCTCGCCATGGGCGGCGGCTTCCAGGCAACGCTGCTGGGCCGGTGGCCCGACGAACGAGGCGCGCTGTTCCGCCTGCGCTTCGACAGCCCCGCCGGCGAGGACCCCTATGCGCTGATGGCGCGCTGCGGCCATGTGCCATTGCCGCCCTACATCGAGCACGCCGACTCGCAGGACGACGAGCGGCGCTACCAGACCGTGTTCGCCCGCGTGCCGGGCGCGGTGGCCGCGCCGACGGCGGCACTGCACTTCGACGAGGCACTGCTCGCCGAGCTCGAGGCGCGGGGCGTGCAACGCGCCAGCGTCACGCTGCACGTGGGCGCCGGTACCTTTCAGCCGGTCAAGACCGAGAACATCGCCGAGCACCAGATGCATGCCGAGCGCTACGAGGTGCCCGAGGCGACGCAGCGCGCAATCGCAGAAACCAAGGCGCACGGCGGCCGCATCGTCGCCGTCGGCACCACCACCGTGCGCACCCTCGAATCGTGGGCCAAGAGCGGTGAGGCCGCCGGCGACACCCGCATCTTCATCACGCCGGGCTTCGCCTTCGCGCATGTGGACCTGCTCGTCACCAACTTCCACCTGCCCAAGAGCACGCTCATGATGCTGGTGAGTGCCTTTGCCGGCTACGAACGCGTGATGGCGCTCTATGCCCACGCGATCCGCGAGCGCTACCGCTTCTTCAGCTATGGCGACGCGATGCTGCTGGCCCGCGCGAACGATCAATAGACAACGCATGCTGAACTTCCAACTCCTCGCCACCGATCCCGGCAGCCATGCGCGCCGCGGCAAACTCACGCTCAACCATGGCGTGGTTCAGACGCCGATCTTCATGCCCGTGGGCACCTACGGCACCGTCAAGGGCGTGATGCCGCGCAGCCTCGAGGAAATGGGCGCGCAGATCATCCTGGGCAACACCTTCCATCTCTGGATGCGCCCGGGCCTGGACGTGATGGCCGGCTTCGGCGGCCTGCATCAATTCGAGAAATGGGACAAGCCCATCCTCACCGACTCGGGCGGCTTCCAGGTCTGGTCGCTGGGCGCCATGCGCAAGATCAGCGAGGAGGGCGTGAAGTTCGCGTCGCCCGTCAACGGCGACAAGCTCTTTCTCACGCCCGAGGTCTCGATGCAGATCCAGACCATCCTCAACAGCGACGTCGTCATGCAGTTCGACGAATGCACGCCCTACGACACCCACGGCCACGTCACGACCGAAGCCGAGGCGCGTTCGTCGATGGAACTGAGCCTGCGCTGGGCCCGGCGCTGCCAGGCCGAGTTCGCGCGGCTCGCGAACCCGAACGCGCTTTTCGGCATCGTGCAGGGCGGCATGTACGAGCACCTGCGCGAGGAATCGCTGGCCCAGCTGGTCGAGCTCGACTTCCCGGGCTATGCGATCGGCGGCGTCAGCGTCGGCGAGCCCAAGGAGGAGATGCTGCGCATCATGGCGCACACGCCGCACCGGCTGCCGGCGAACAAGCCGCGCTACCTGATGGGCGTGGGCACACCCGAGGACCTGGTGGAGGGCGTGGCCCAGGGCGTCGACCTGTTCGACTGCGTGATGCCCACGCGCAATGCCCGCAACGGGACCCTTTTCACCCGCTTCGGCGACCTGAAGATGCGCAACGCGCGCCACAAGAACGATCCGCAGCCCATCGATCCGAGCTGCAGCTGCCATGCTTGCGCCGGCGCTTCGGGCGTGCCCTGGAACGACGGCGGACGCGAGGGCTTCAGCCGCGCCTACCTGCATCACCTGGATCGCTGCGGCGAGATGCTCGGGCCGATGCTCACGACCATCCACAACCTGCACTACTACCTGAACCTGATGCGCGAGATCCGCGCGGCGCTCGACACCGGCACCTATTCGCAGTTCCGCGTGCAGTTCAAGGCCGATCGGGCGCGCGGCGTTTAGCGCAAAACCGGTCGGCGGCTATTTCGCGGCGCTCGGCGTCTTGATGGGCAAGGGCGTGCTGTAGGGCTCGACGCGCAGCAGCTCGTTCCCGAACAAGGCGACCTGCCGGATGGGCGCCTGGACCAGGGCGCCGCCCGCGTCCTTTTGCGAGGCGTACTGCCACACGGTCAGGGGACTCTTGGCCTGAACCAGTGCTGCGAAGCGCTGCACCTCGGGCGTGCTGCCGGAGCCCAACTGCACGGCCTCGATGCCGACCACGATATCGTCGCGCGGCGAAACCACCTTGAAGAGCCGGATGCCCGGCTCCTGTGCGTTGGCGACCAGACTCACCGCCGACAGCAGTGCGATGAGAAAGGACGCAAGGTACAGGCCGGCGGCGGCGTGGCGATGAAGGAGCTGGCTGAACATGGTGGCACGTCTCGTATCGAAGGCATCGAGCGTAGCCAGAAGCAGTGCGCGCGGGAACACGACCTAAGCCATACGCCGCATGCGCGAGGGCGGTGCGCGCACTGGCGCGCGCCGTCCCCGCCGTAGAGAATCACCCGGCCGCGCCCTCCGCGGCAGCCCCTTCCAATCGCAGGAATCCTGATCATGACGGCAACGAACTCCTTCTATTCCGCGCGCTATCCATCACTCGCCGGCCGCAGCGTTTTCATCTCGGGTGGCGCCACCGGCATCGGCGAGGCCCTGGTGCGTGCCTTTCACGCGCAGGGCGCTCACGTCGGCTTCTGCGACATCGACGATGCGGCCGGCAACACATTGGCGGCCACACTGCAGGGCGACAACGAAGTGCTGTTCCATCAATGCGACGTGACCGACGTCGCCGCATTGCAGGCGGCCATCGCCGCGGTGCGGGCGCGCTTCGGGCCGATCCGCGTGCTGCTCAACAACGCCGCCAACGACCGCCGCCACGAGATGGCCGATGTCACGAGCGAAGACTTCGATGCGCTGGTGGCGATGAACTTCAAGCACCAGTTCTTCGCCGCGCAGGCCGTGGCGGACGACATGCGTGCAGCGGGCGGCGGCTCGATCATCAACTTCGGCTCGATCAGCTGGATGATCAAGGGCGCCGGCTACCCGGTCTACCAGGCGTGCAAGGCCGCCGCGCGCGGGCTCACGCGCTCGCTGGCGCGCGACCTCGGCAAGGCCAACATCCGCGTGAATTCCATCGTGCCGGGCTGGGTGATGACCGAGCGCCAGCTGAAGCTCTGGGTCAAGCCTGAATCCGAGGCCCAGATCGACGCTGCCCAATGCCTGCCCGGCCGGGTGATGGCGCAGGACATCGCGAGCATGGCGCTCTTCCTCGCCGCCGACGATTCGCGGATGTGCAGCGCGCAGGACTACGTGGTGGATGCCGGCTGGACCTGAGGCGGCAGACCATCGGCCGGCGGCGATGCCGCGACGGTACCGCAGGCATGGCAGAAGCGCGAGAAGGCACTCTTGCGCGCCTTGCACGCCCGGCAGTGGTCGAACAAGCCGATGCCGCAATGCGGGCAGAAGTCGATCTCGGTGTTCTTCAGTTCCACCGGCCGCTCGCAACCCGGGCACACGCTCTTGGCCAGCCGCGCCAACGCCGTGTCGTAGCTCAACTCGTTGCGGCGGACGGTGTCGGGCTGTGCTTCGGCGAGCTTCTGGCGCGCCAGGTAGCGGTTGAGCGCGATGATCGCGTAGCGCCCCACCAGCACGGTCAGCACGATGCCCACCGCGTAGCGCACGTAGCCTCCATAGCTCGGCAGGTAGGGCACCAGCTCGACGAAGAAGGCGAACAACGCGAAGAAGATGAAGCCCCAGACAAAGGGCCACCAGGTGCTCTTGCGCTTCTTCGCGAACAGCCAGCCCGCGACCACCAGCAGCGGCAGGGTCAGCGCCAGCCGATAGGCGAACACGCGCAGTTCGACGCGCCGGCTCTCCGCCTCCAGCGACTTGCGCGCCGACGCTTCGAGCACTGCAAGCTTCTCCTGGGCGCTCTGGCGGGCCTGGCGTGCATCGAGCGCGATCTGCCGCTGCGCCCCGACCGCCCGCTCGGCTTCGTTCTCCTTGGCCTTCAGCGCGTCCAGCGCCCTGGTGCGGGCGATCAGCTCGGTGTCCTGGTCCGGCTGCGCGGTCACGCGCCGCGTCGCCAGCCAATTGCCGAAGGTCTCCCGCGAAGTGCGGCTGGCCTGCTGGGCGGCCATCAGCGCGAGCTCGGCCTGCTCGCGCTCGCGCGTGGCCTCTTGCTCGGTACGCTCGCTGGCCAGGATCGTCTGGCGCAGCGGTTCGGCAGCCTGGCGATCGATGAAGTCATCGAGCGTGAGCGTGCGCTCCACGCGCGGCAGGTCGCCAACGACGGTGCTGCCCAATCCGATGAGGAAGCTCGCGAACACCAGGGCCACCACCCACAGGCCGCGTCGGAACCATTTCTCCGACAGACGCAGGGACTTGCTGCTCATCCGATTCCTCGTTGTTGTTGAAGCTGCTGCATCAGAGCCCGAGCACCACCGGGGCCGCGCCGAGTCCCGCACGAGGCATCCAGGCGAAGACCGAGTCGACCGTCACGGTTTCGATACGGTCGGAAAAGCGCTTCTCGTTGGGGTGATCGTCGAAGGCCACATTGGCCGCGCCGAGGCGCCCGCCGAGCCGCGTCAGCGGCCCGAGCTTGAGCGTGGTGGGCTCGTAGCCCTTGAACTTCAGCCATGCCTGCGCCTGCGCGCGCGTGCGGATCGTCGCGGGCTCCATCGCCGCCGCCAGGGTCTCGATCGCCCACTGGTTCGACTGCTGGTATTTGTCACCCCAGGCATAGCTCACGATGCTGTAGGAAGGGATGTGCAGTCTCGTGATGCGCGAAGGCGGTTCGCCGAGCGCCGCCCGCAGCTGCGCCTGCACGGCCGGCGTCGGGACGACCCAGGCGGCCTCGTTGCGCCACAGGTCGTCGAGGAAGAACTCGCCCAGTCCCTGGCGGTAGACCGCCGCCGTCGCCGTGTTGCACTGGTTCAGCTTGTGCACCACGCGCCAGAGGCCGGCTTCGGTCTTGTAGGCCAGGCCCATGTGCGAGTAGCGCAGCCCGTACTTGCCCAGGTCCTGGCCCGCCCGCGCCAGCAGCACCACCTGGGCGCCGCTGGCGTCGAGCTGCTGCGCGGTGCGCTGGGCAAGCTCCATGCCCTTGATGATGGAAGCCGCGTTCGGCCGGTGCTCCTCGCAGGATCGGCCGGCATGCGCGTTGAGCGGGAACAGGAAGAGCCCGGCCAGGGTCACAGCCAGCGCCGCCGCAAGCACGTGCAGGACCGATCGCAGCCAGCGGCGCACATGCGGCACGCGGCTTCGGTACTCGGTCTCGTAGTTGCCGAAGTTGGTAGGAATGCGCTTCACGACAGCCTCTCGTTGTAGAGCAGCGCGCGGCCCAGGGCATTCGGGACGAAGGCCAGCACTTCGCCGGCCGCCGACAGCACGACGCCGGTGCCGATCACGCTGACCGTCACCACGGTGCCGGCCACGACCACGCTGCCAAGGACGGCACGGCCAATCACCTTGACGCTCGCGCGGGCGCCATCGGATGCGCGCTCCAGCAGATAAACGGTTCCATCCGCCGAAGCCTCGATCGCCACCACCGTGAGCGTCGAACCGGCCACCGACAGCGCTGCCGGCACCGCCACCGCCGAAGTCGCCGCGCTCCCTGCCAGCGAGGCGGTTCCGACGACCGAGGCCACCGGCAACATCGACAGAGCGGCCGAAGCCTCGCTCTGCGCATGAACCTGAAGCGGGGCGGCGATGCCCGCCAGCGCGGCACACGCTGCGATCACGGCCTGGACCAAAGACTTCGTCATGATGTGCTCTCCAGGATAAGGGCTTGAAGGGCTTGCGCTCTCATTCACCACGCTCCGCTTCGGCGCGGGCTTCGCGGCGGCCCTGCAGGCGCGCTTCGGCGATGTCGGCCTCGTGGCGGTCACGCAAGGTCTTGGCCAGCGTGAAGGCGCTGCTGATCAGGAACAGCCAGCTCACGCCGAGGAAGGCCTTGTAGGTCTCGCTGATCTCCATGCGCAGCAGGCCCCAGCCGGTCAGGCCCATCGCGGTGAAGAAGCCGCCCCAGACCACGAGCTTCCACATCGGCGTGTCGCCGGCGCCGGGCAGCGCGCCGCGCTGGTTGTCGCGCACGAACTTGGCCAGCACGAAGGCCGCCGACAAGCAGAACACGTAGCCCATCACCATGAACGCCCGGTCCAGCGCCTGTCCCGGCAGCCAGCCCAGGCCGGTCGCGCAGAGGAACACGGCCAAGCCGAAGGAGATCCAGACCTGGACCTGCCAGGCACGGGTGTCGCGCTGGAGGGAGACGATGGGGGTGGAGGGTTGCATGGATGCCTCGCGGCGTAGTGAAGGTGCGCGAATGATGGTTCGCGCGTTCACCGCGGGGCGCAGATTCCGCGCCGGTGGCGAAACTCGCCGCTCCCGGTATCTTCAATCGGTACCGATGCGCTGCCGGCGCCGCAGCAGGTCCTCGCGCGTGAAGGGGCGATCGATACCGGCCAGCCGCACGGCGACCAGGCCGAGCGCGTCCTGCGTGGGCGCCGGCGTGCCTGGGCGAAGGAACAGCATCGGCGAGACGATGCTGAGCAAGAGGAGGAGCCAGTGGAGCCGCGGCGGCGGCCGGTGATGCTGCCGCCACAGGAACAGCGCGCTGACGGCCGCGCCAACCGCGAACCCCGCCGCAACCTCCGACTTGGAATGGGCATAGATCGCCAGTCTCGACAGGCCGATGAGCGCGGCGAAGACCCAGCCGAGCGCGGCGGCGGAGGCGCGCACGCGCGGCGCCCGATGGGCAGCGACCAGCCAGAAGGCGACCGGCCAGATGCTGGCCGAAAGCATGGTGTGGCCGCTGATGCCGGTGAAGTTGAGCATCGCGCTGCCGATGCCCCAGCCCAGGAAAGCGATCTTCGATGCCGCAACGAGGGCACCGGCGGAGCCGAACAGCACGAGCCAGCGCCATGCGATCGGCCGCGTGACCGTCCGCACGCCCAGCCACACGGCAATCCAAGCCGCGACGGGCAGCAGGAAGCCGCTGTCACCGAACCAGGTGATCGATTGCCAGGCGTCGTCGGGCAGAAACAGCATCAGGTCGGCTGGCTGCCCAGCAGCCCGCTGACGCGCCGCTGCAGAGCCTCGGGCTGTACCTCGGCGCGCGCCATCGCGCCGCCGACGCGCAGCCCGACACGACTGAAGAAGCCGCGCCGGAAGGGGCGCACCATCGCCACGCGCTCGCCGTCGCGCACTTCGATGCGGCTGAAATACGAACCCCAGAGGTTGGTCAGCGCCATCGGGATCACCGGCACGTCGATGCCTTGGGCGCGAGCGTCTTCGAGGATCCGCATCACGCCGCCCTTGAAGGGCTGCAGCGTGCCGTCGCGCGTGATGGCGCCCTCGGGAAAGATGGCGAGCAGGTCGCCTTCGCGCAGCACCTGGACCGCGCGGGCGAAGGCGTCCTCGTAGGCGGCCGGATCTTCCTTTTGAGACGCGATCGGAATGGCCTTGGCCAGGCGGAACAGCCAGCCGAGCACCGGCACGCGGAAGATGCGGTGGTCCATGATGAAGCGGATCGGCCGCGGGCTTGCGGCCATCAGCAGCACCGCATCGATGAAGCTCACATGGTTGCAGACGAGCACGGCGGCTCCCTCGGCCGGAATGTGCTCATCGCCCTTCACGTCGAAACGGTAGACCAGGTGCGACAGCATCCAGGCGACGAAGCGCAGCAGGTACTCCGGCACCAGCATGAAGATGTAGAAGGCAACCACCGCATTGGCGATGCCGGTCAAGAGAAAGATCTGCGGGATCGTGCAGCCGGCCTTGAGGAGCGCGCCCGCGATCACGGCGCTGGCGATCATGAAGAGCGCATTGAGGATGTTGTTGGCCGCGATGATGCGTGCGCGGTGCGTGGGCTGGCTGCGCAGTTGGATCAGCGCGTACATGGGTACGCTGTAGAGGCCGGCGAAGAGCGACAGCAGGCCCAGGTCGGCCATCACGCGCCAGTGGGCCGGCTGCGCGACGAAGCCCGCCAGGCCCATGTCCGCCGCGGGCGGCAGGTTGCGCGAGGCGAAGTAAAGGTCGATCGCGAACACGCTCATGCCGATCGCGCCCAGCGGCACCAGGCCGATCTCCACCTGGCGACGGCTCATGGTTTCGCACAGCAGCGAGCCGATGCCGATGCCCACCGAGAACACCACCAGCAGCAGCGAGGCCACCTGCTCGTTGCCGTGCAGCACCTCCTTGGCGAAGCTCGGGAATTCGCTCAGGAAGACCGCCCCGAAAAACCACATCCACGAGATCCCCAGCAACGAGCGGAACACCACCAGGTTGCCATGCGCGAGACGCAGGTTGCGCCAGGTCTCGCTGATGGGGTTCCAGTTGATCACCAGGCCAGGATCGGTTGCCGGCGCCTGCGGAATGGCCTGGGCGACGACGCGCCCTGCCAGCGCCAGCAGCAGGCAGGCCACCGCCACGGTCGTGTGGCCGATGCCCGGCAGCGCAACCAGCAGGCCGCCGGCCACCTGGCCCAACAGGATCGCGACGAAGGTGCCCATCTCGACCATGCCGTTGCCGCCAGTGAGCTCGCGCGCATCGAGCATCTGCGGAAGGTAGGCGAACTTGACGGGACCGAACAGCGTCGAGTGCAGCCCCATCAGGAACACGCATGCCAGCAGCAGCACCGCATCCGCGCGCAGGAAGCCCCAGGCAGCCAGCGCCATGATGGCGATCTCGAGGTTCTTGACGAAGCGGATCATCTTCGTCTTGTCGTACTTGTCGGTCAGCTGACCCGCTGTGGCCGAGAACAGCAGGAAGGGCAGGATGAAGAGCGCGCCGATCGCCAGGCCCGCCATCACCGGCGACAGCCAGCTCAGCTGGAGCTGGTAGGTCACCATCACGGTGAAGGCGAACTTGAAAAGGCTGTCGTTCGCCGCGCCCTCGAATTGAGTCCAGAAAAAGGGTGCGAAGCGCCGCTGCTTGAGCAGGGCAAACTGGTTGGCGTGCGGATTCGGCTCGTGCGCAACGGCGAGGGTGGAGGCATCGGCGGGTGTCGTCATTCGAATGTCCCTGGCGGGCTCCTCAGGCCGTCACCGCGGCCGCGCCCGGATTGTGCCGCAGCGTCTGCCGTCCCATGGCCTGCAATGCATGCAGCACCGGCAGCGCCGCCAGGGCCGCCGTCAGGTGCTTGAGGCTGTGGCCGGCCAGCAGATGGTGCGTGGCCTCGTAGATGGCGTGGTCCGACAGCTCGAACAGCTTGGCCAGGGCATAGAAGAAGATCACCCAGCCCAGCCGCAGACCGATGGCTCCCTGAGCCGGCCGAGCCAGCGCCAGCACGAGCACCAGCAGCATGCCGCCGAACTGGACCAGCGCCCAGGGCATCGCATTGCCCGTTTCCTGGCACACGGCCACGGCCAGCAAGCCGGCACCCAACACGAACCAGGCGGTCGGCCAGCCCGCGCGCGAACTGACCCGCTCGCAGACGGCGCAGCCGATCAGCCCGGCGAAGGCCACCGTCATCCCGGCACGGTCCGCAGCCAGGCGCAAGGCGTCGGGCTGCAAGTGGTAGAAGGCGGAGCCGGCCGCCGTGATGACCAGGCCGGCGAAGAACATCCAGGCACAGTCGAGCAGGTTGACGGGCGGCTGGACCACGGCCTGTTGCAGCGGCACCGCGTCCTGCACATGCTCGTGCGCCCGATCGTGCCAGTGGAGCCAGCGCAGGCCCCAGACGCCGAATGCCGCGAAGGGCAGGTTGCTCAGCACGTCCATCGCGTGCGGCAGGCCCAGCCAGCCGCGCTCATCCGCAAAGGGAGCGCCGCCCGCCCCTGGCGACGGCAGCGCGGGCCCGGCGATGGCCAGCAGCAGAAGCAAGGCGAAGAAGGAGAGCAGAACACGTTCGCGGCGGGAGAGAAGCGTGAGGGACATGGCGAGTTCCGGGTGAGAGATCGGTGCCGCGGAATGTAGGTTGTCAAGCAACGGGGGAGCATCGAGAATCGATACGGCGTACTTTTTCACGCCTATCGGTATCGAGAGCCAATACCCGACTCCATGAGCACCACCGTCGACCTCATCCAGGCTCTCAAGAACGAGCTCAAAACCGCCCGCATGACCTATGCGGATCTCGCCAAGTCGCTGGACATGGCCGAGTCCAGCGTCAAGCGCATGCTCGCCAAGGGCGACATGCCGCTCACGCGCGTCGATGCGATCTGCCGTGCGCTGAAGATCGATTTCGCCGAGCTGGCGCGGCGTGTCGCCGATGCCCAGCCCTTGCTCAAGGAGCTGACGCTCGAGCAGGAAAAGGCCGTGGTGAAAGACAAGAAGCTGCTGCTCCTGGCCATCTGCGTGCTGAGCCAGTGGACGCTGGAGCAGATCGTGGCGGCCTACCGCATCAACGAGGCCGAATGCATCGGCTACCTGGCGCAGCTGGATCGCATCGGCATCATCGAGCTGCGACCGCTCAACCGCTACCGGCTCAAGCTCGCCAAGACCTTCCGCTGGCGTCCGCACGGGCCGGTGATGGACTTCTTCCGCGAAAACGTCGTGCTGGACTATTACCGCGGCGGATTCGACGGGCCGGCCGAAGGCCTGCTGCTGGTGCACGGCTCGATCAGCAGGTCGCTGGCCCCGGCCTTCCTGGACCGCCTCCAGCGCGTGGCGCAGGACTTCGCCCAGCAGCACCAGACCGATCAGAAGCTCTCGCCCAAGGAGCGCGAGGGCTACACCCTCCTGCTGGGCATGCGCAATTGGGAGTTCGAGCTCTTCACGCGGCTTCGGCGATCCTGAGCCGATCGCCGGTACCTTCCCTGCGCCTCAGTCGTCGCGCATCAAGGCCTCCATCAGCGTGCGCAGGATGGCGCACAACTCGGGCTACGACTTCACCGACGGCAACGTCGTCGTCGGCGCGGCCTGCTGGGTGCTCATGGCCGAGCGCTTTCTGCGCTAGTCGTTGGCAGCGAACACCGTCAGCACGCCGGTGTAGCCGTACAGGTGGTGCCGTGCGATCTCGCCCGCTGCGAAGAAGCCGACCAGCGGCACGTCGCCCAGCGCATGGCGCACGATCTGAAGTTCGGCGCCGGGCGCGCCGAAGTGCGGCCCGCCCCGCCCGGAACAGCTCACGTACACCGCGCCCGCAATGCGTCGCGCCGGATGAGGCGCGGCCTCGGCCTCGCCGGCCGCCACCGCGCGCGCGGTGGCGAGCGTCTGCTCCTGGGGCTCGAGCTCCTCGCGGATCTCGGCGCAGATGCGCATGAGGTCGGCGCGCGCGGCCTGCGCGTTGCGACGCACGAAGCTCATGCGCATGCCGGACTCGGCCACGTCGGCGATCGCGATGCCGCGCCGCGTGGGGTCGAGGCCGATGATGTGGCGCACCAGCACGTCGGCCCCCAGGTCGCCGGTGCGGCGGATGCCGTCGCTGCCTGCGTCGACCAGGCCGACCAGGGTGCCGCGTACCGCCTCGATCGCCTCCTGCGGCGCTTCCAGCGAAACGTCCAGCTCGGCCAGCAGCACGTCCAGCGCGGGCTGGCCATCGAGCTCGAGCAGCAGATTGCCCTCGGCCTCGGTGATCTCGCGCTCGCGCGACACCGGCTGGCAGCCCTGGGTCACGCGCGACACCAGGCGCACGGCCTCGCCGAAGGCCACGCCCGACAGGCCGCCTGAGAACACGCCGCCCGCGGCGCCATGACCACGGATGTTGCCGTTGCCGCCGATCGCGAACTGCAGCGCGCCGCCGCGGCCCGAGGACAGTCCGCCGAAGAGATAGCCGGTGTCGGTGCGCCCGGCCATCTCGGCGATCAGCTCGGTGAGGTCCGGCGTCGCGGGGTCGGCATGCACCAGCGCCGTGTGCGCCGCGAAGCCGCTCATCTCGGAGCCGGCCAGGGGCGCCACGCCCGAAAATACGCGGTACTGGTCGCTCGGCAGCATGCACAGCATGACGGAAAGGCCCGGCTCGTCGAAGTACTCGGCGTTGTTGGCCGACACGCCGATGCCGACGGTGCCCGACCAGTCCGTGATCTCGGGCAGCTCGGCGCCCAGATGATCGAGGATCTGCTGCGCCTCGGCCGCGTAGTGGTCCGTGATGTAGAGCAGGCCCAGCGTGGGCGAACGCGCATAGTCCGGCAGCGCCATTTGCGCACGCAGCTGCGCGAGCACCAGCCCGGCTGCCATGCGCCATTGGGGATGGGTGGCGTGGCCCGTGGGAAACAGCTTCATAAACTCGGACTCCCCGCAACGTGGTTGGAAATCAGCGCGCGCGCGTTCGCTTGCGCGCTGCCGTCGTCGTCTTCTTGGCCGCGGTCGGTGCCTTCTTCATGGCGGTGGCCGTCTTGCTGGCCGGCGTAGGCGCCGGGGCACCCATTGCCTGGCCGACCGCCTCGGCCAGCGGCTGGGCCGCGGCGGGCATCTTCAGCTGAGAGGCATCCTTCAGCGCCGAGCTGGCGATCTGCTGGAACTGCTGCGTGAGCGCGCCCCACCACTGCAGCGGGTCCACCACGCCCCCGCCGCCAGCCTCCTGCGCGGCGGGGCCATTGGATTTCCGGGACTTGGCGGCGCGCTTGGGCGCCGGCACTTCAGCCGCCTCGTCGGGCTCGGCGGCGACTTCGGGTTCGGGCTCCGGGGCCCGTTCCTGCGCACGGGGCGCGGGTGCCGCCGCGACTGGCGGTGTCGCGGCCGATCGGGTGAAGGCATTGGCAAGGTCTTCCATGCGCAGATTCATGCCGCGCAGGGTCGACAGCGTCATCTTCTGCACCTCCAGCGCCTGGATGGTGGCCTTGAGCGCATGGCCGTTCTGCTCGAGCCAGTACTGCACCGTCTTGAGCTCCTGGATGCGCTTGTCGACTTCCTCGACGCTCAGCGTCGGCGCCACCCAGCTCGACAGGCTGGGCATGCCGGGCACCGCGCTGGAGCCACCGCCCGACGCACCGCTCGCGAGGCTCTGGAGAAAGTCGAAGCCCGGAACGAACTGGCTGAAGGCGAAGGGCTTGGCGTCGCTCATGGGCGGTCTCCTGCGAGGGTTTTTGTATTCGGCCAGCTTACTCCATGCGCACGGCCCTGGGGCCGGGTCAATGCTTGTCTCAATGCTTGTGTGTGCCGCCCGCGGAGCCTGCGGGGCCGGACAACACGGGCACGTCGAGCTGCAGCGTGCTCTTCTGCCCCTTGGCATCCTCGAAGCGCAGGGTCAGCGGCACGCTGCTGTCCTTGGCCAGTGGCTGCTTCAGGTCCGTGAGCATCAGGTGGTAGCCGCCGGGCTTGAGCTCGACGGTCTGCCGAGCCGGCAGTTCGAGGCCGCCTTCCACCGCGCGCATGCGCATGGTGTCGCCTTCCATTTTCATCTCGTGGACGTCGGCGACGCCGGCGACGGGCGTGGATGCGCCGACCAGGCGCGCGCCCGTGGGTGCGGTCAGCTTCATGAAGGCGCCGGTACCGCTCTGACCGGGCACCGAGGCGCGGATCCAGGCATCGCGCACCTCGACCGGTGCCACGCCGGGCGCGAGCACCTCGAGCCGCGCCGCCGGGTTTTGCAGGCCCTCGGTCGACGTGCCGCTGGCCGGCACCTGTGCCCAGTCCGTGCTGCCGGTGTCGCAGGTCTGCAGCACCTTGAACCACAGCACGCCGGGTGCCGCGGGCAGCTTGCCGCGCAGCACGAACTCGCCCGCCTCGCTGCCCGGAAGCACCGCCTGCGCGCTCTCGGCGGTCCAGCGCACCTCGCCGCCGTTGTCGGCGGTGGCCTTCTGCACATCGAGCTTCCAGCCCTTGCGCGCCTGCGCATCGCTGAAGGAGAAGCCCTTGGGCAGGCGAACGGCGACGCCGGTGGTGCTCTTGGCCTCCTTGCAGGCATGGCTAACACGGAAGGCGGCTTCGTAGTCGCTGCCGGCGGTCGCGCCGCCGCGCGGCAGGGCCACATGGGCCAGGGCACTGCCGGCGCCTGCCAGCAGGAGGGCGAAGGCGAGGCTCCGGGGAAGAAATGGCTGGTTGTTCATGGCATGGCTCCTTGGGGAAGTGTGAATCAAAGGTCGAAGCGGAGTTGAGCGCTGTAGGTGCGCTGCGGGTAGGGGTGGAAATTCCAGTACTGCTCGTTGCCGGCGTTGTCGATGCCGAAGGCGGCCGACCAGTGCTTGTCCACTCGGTAGACCACCCGCAGGTCGACGATGAAGTACCTGCTGGCGCCGAAGTAGGCGAAGGCGTTCACGTCGCTGTTGTCCAGGTTCGAATACTGGCGTCCGCTGTAGCGCGCCGCCACGGTGTAGGCCCAACGCGCATCGGGCTTGTAGGCGGCGTAGACCGTGGAGCGCCAGCGCGGCACGCGCGGCTGCCACTTGCCCACGCTGGCCGGGAAGCCGGCGTTGGCCACGATTTTCGAATCGGCATAGGTCACGCTGCCGCCGAACTCCAGGCCTTTGACGAACACATCCTGGCCGGTGTAGGCCAACTCGAGGCCGGTGGTGCGTACCTTGTCGACGTTCTGCACGCGCGAGACGTTCGAGTTCGCAATGAGCTGGCTGTAGAGCGCATCCATGGTGGTCTCGTGGAACAGCGTGGCGCGCGCCAGGCCGCTGCCCATGTCCTTCTCGGCCGAGAGCTCGCCGGTCCACGACTTCTCGGGCTGCAGGCCCGCGTCGTTGATGAAGGACAGCGCCCCGCCCGAGGTCGCGCCGTAGAGCTCGCCCACGGTCGGGTAGCGCACCGCGCGCCCGACGGAGGCCTTGAGCACCGTGTCCTTGGTCAGCTGGTAGGCGAGCGCGGCCTTGGGCGAGAGGTCCGATACGCTGCGCGCGGCATAGCCCTGCGCGCTGGCGCCGGTGGCGGTGAAGCCATCCTTGGCCTGCCAGTGTTCGTAGCGCAGGCCGAGCACGGCTTTCCATTGCGGCGCGAAGCCCCAGCTGTCCTGCACCCAGGCGCTCTGCGTCTGCGTGCGGCCGCCGACATTGCTGACGACGGACCCCGGCACGGCCGGCCCGTCCAGCCAGCTGCCCAGCACATTGTTCTTCGCGATCGCCAGCTTGTACGCATCGCGCCCGACACCGAAGTCGACGATGTGCGCACCGCCCACGCCCTGCGGCCGCCAGGTGCCCTTGGCCGCCAGCGTGTTCCAGCCGGTGCCGTCCTGGTCCTGCAGCGTGCCGACGCCACCGATGGCCGCCAGGGGCAACGCGACCGTGGGAGCGCGCTGCTGGTCCTTCGCGTAGTCGTACAGGCTCGCGGCCACTTCCCAGTCGAACTCCCCTTTGGTGTTGCTCTTGACCGACAGGCCATGCATGTAGTGCGTCTGGGCATCATTGGTCAGCGGGAAGGCTGTCGGCGCGAGCGTGAAGCTGCGTCCGCCGATGTTGACCGGCCCGCTGTAGACCGGCTGGCCCGCCCCGTCGAACAGATAGCTCTCGGGCCGCCCCTGCGACGTGTTCTGCCACCAGCCCAGCGTGTAGGCGGCGCGTACGGTGGGCGAGAAGTCGTAGGCCAGCTTGAGCTTGGCATGGTCCTGCACCGTGTGATAGGCCGTGCCGGTGCCCAGGATGTACCAGGGCGTGCCGGTGGTGTTGCGTCCCGGCACGAACCCCGTCACCGGGGTGCCGCGGCTGCCCGGCGTGCCCGAGGTGACGGTCGCCGTGGTGAAGGTCAGCGGCTGCCCGCGGCTGTCGGTGCGATTGACATCGATCCACCACGACCAGTCGCCGCTGCGGCTGCCGAGCGAAGCGCTGGTCTGCCAGCTGTCGAAGGTCTGGTGGGTGTTGTACAGGCGGTTGGGCTGCGACGCGTAGCCGGCCTTCACGTGCGCCTCCAGCTTCGTCGGCATGCGCGTCACGTAGTCGACCACCGCGCCGGCCGAATTGCCGGGGTAGGCGGCCGAGAAGGGCCCGTACATCACGTCCACGCGCTCGATCTCCTCGGGCGTGACCAGCCCCCAGCGCGGCGCGTAGTTGGTGCCGTTGGCGATGCCGTTGCCCAGGTAGTTGGACAGCAGGATGCCGTCCGCATAGACCGCCGAGCGTGCACTGTTGCCGGTGCCAGAGGCGCGCGTCGAAAGGATGGCGTGGTTGTAGTCGCCGATGTAGCGCTTGCGCACCAGCAGGCTGGGCAGGTACTTGAGCGCATCCTCGCTGTCGGTGGCGTTGATGCGGGTCTCGATGTCCTCGCGCGTGATGCCTTCGATGGTGGTGGGGATCTGCGTGGGCAGCGAGGTGGGCTGGCCGCCGGTGACGGTCACGATGCCGAGCGACTTGGTGCGATCGCGCGCCCGGTCGTCGAGCGGCGTCGGCGGGGTCTCGGCCAGCGCCGGCCCGGCGAGCCAGGGCAAGGCTGCGCCCAGGGCCAGCCTCAGCACGGTTTTCTTGTTCATGAAGAGCGCTCCTCGGCGCCGCGGCGCCGGTGCATTGCAAGGAGATCGGCGAGAGCGCGCCGGGGGTGCGCGCTCCCGCTACCGGATCGACAGCAAGCTCAGAGCGCAGGCGGGCCGCGCGCGGGCAGCGGGGCCGCGGTGGCCGCTGCGATGCGCGCGGCCGGGATGGGTTGGACCGCGTGGCCCAGCGGGAGGGGATGGGGGCGCGCCGCCACGGGTGCCGGCGGCGGCGCGCCGGTCAGGAGGCACAGCGGGCAATCCATGTGGGTGGCGCCCAGTTGCGGCGCGCCGTCCTCGCCCTGCACCACCACCTTGATGGCGCCGACGCTGGAGCACACCAGCTCCAGCGCTTGCGGATGCACGACCGGCGATGCGATCGCCGCGCCCAGCGACAGCGCGAACCACAGCAGCACGAGGCGGCCGAGGTGGTGGGCGTGGCGCAGGCAGGACATGGGGTTGCGATTATCGGCGAGGCGGTGCGCTCGCGGCTTCGACCGGTTCCGCCGATGGGGATGCGGAAAGCGAGGGAGAGGCCGGGACGGGCACCACCGGCGTGACACGGAAGCCGCGCGCCGCCAGCAGCGCGGGCAGGCCGGCCGGCCCCACCATGTGCAGCGCGCCGACGGCGCCGAACACGCGCCGCCCCTGCTCATGCAGCCGCGCGATGCCCTCGGCCAAGCCGGGGTTGCGCTCGTCGAGCAGTCGCAGCAGCGCGCGCCGCTCGGCCGGCGTGCGCACGCAGTCGCACCATTGGGCGTAGCTTTCGAGCCGCGACCCGTCATTGCGCGCCCAGGCCTGCGCCAGCTCCCCGGCCAGCGCGCCGGCCCGGCCCGATTCGAGCTCGTCCAGCGCCTGGTCGACCTGCTCGCCCTCCTCCGCCTCCGAATCCCCCATCAGCATCTTCAACTGCGACGCGGCGCTTTCGAGCGCCACCACCGGCTTGCCGCGGGCCCGCGCCAGCCCCGAGAGGACAGGCTCGCTGCCGAAGTCGCCGTAAAGACCTTCGGCACGTGCCGCGAGCATGGCCAGCGTCGTGACCTGCAGGATCGGCCTGAGGCTGGCGAGCGCACCCTCCGGCAGGCAGGCCGCCGCCACCTGGCGGTCCAGCCGGCGCTGACGTTCCGGCGTGAGCAGGCGCGCGCTGGCGGCGGCATCGGCCGGGGTGCTGAACACGGCCACGGTCGCAGGGTCTTCCAGGTCGAGCTCGAGCGCCAGGGTGTCGCTCTGCATCAGCGCGCGCAGCACGCGCCGGCCCGGAATCATCCATTCGGCCTTGCCCAGGTGCATGGTGCCGTAGAGCCAGGAGCGGTGGCCGTCCTTCTCGATGCGCCACAGCAGCCCGCGGTCTGTGCCCGACGCCATCGCGCGCGACAGGGCAGCCGGCGAGAGATCGGGCACGGGCGCCGCGGGCGGGCAGGCCATCGGCGCTCCCGCCTCGCCGCCCGCGAACACAGGGGCGGCGCCGGCGCACAGGCCGGCGAGGGCCAGCGCACAAAGGGCCCGCCGCCAGCCGGTCAGGGCGGCGCCAGGCTTCATTCGGGCCTCCAGTGCCGCCGCGACATCGGCGATGGGTCGGATGGTGATCTCAGGGTGTCTGTATCCACAGGTATCGGGACCGCGGCGGCGCCGCTATGCTCTTCGAATGCGCAGCATATTTCACCTCGCCTTCAACGTCCGCGATCTCGACGAGGCCCGGCGCTTCTACGGCGGCCGCCTCGGTTGCGCCGAAGGCCGCAGCACCGGCACCTGGGTCGACTTCGACTTCTTCGGCCACCAGATCTCGCTGCACCTGGGCGAGCCCTTCGCCACCGCGCGTACCGGTCACGTGGGCGATGTGATGGTGCCGATGCCGCACCTGGGCCTGATCCTGGAGCTGCCCGACTGGCAGGCACTGGCCGAGCGCCTGGAAGCAGCCGGCACCGAGTTCGTGCTGAAGCCGCAGGTGCGCTTCGAGGGGCAACCGGGCGAGCAATGGACGATGTTCTTCTGCGACCCCTCCGGCAATCCGATCGAGGTCAAAGGCTTTCGCTCGCTGGATACCGTCTACGCCAGCTGAATCCATGCCCGTGTTCGCGCGTCCGCTCGGCCTGGCAGCCGCCCTGCTCGCCTTGCTGCCGCTGGGCGCGCACGCAGTGCAGGACTGCGAGCTCAATGGCCAGAGCGTGAATCCGGCCAACGGCCACACCACGGCCGGCAAGAGCGGCCTGATGCGCTGCAAGGACCGCGACAGCGGCGAGCTGGTGCGCGAGCAGCAGCTCCAGAACGGCGCCTTCACGGGCGTGGTGCGCCACTACGAAAAGGGCAAGCTCCTGAAGGAGCACAGCGTCAACGCGCGCGGCAACATGGAAGGCCCGGCGCGCGAGTTCTCGCCGGCCACGGGCCGGGTGCTGCGCGAGGCGGTGTTCGACAACGGCCATGAGACCGGCCTGACGCGCAGCTTCCATCCCAACGGGCAGCTGCGCCGCGCCACCTTTTACGCCGAGCCGGGCGAGCGCGCGTACGCCGAGTTCACCGAGCGCGGCCAGCTCTCGGCACTGCGCTGCGGCGACAAGCCCCTGCTGGCGCCCGCGGCCGACGATGCACGGCTGTGCGGTTTCGTGGGCAGCACGCCCTCGCAAGTCGAGCTCTTCGACGCCAAGGGCATCCTGCGCACGCGGCTCGCCTACCTGGCTGGCAAGCGGGTGCGAAGCGAAGAGCTCTATGACAACGGCAAGCCCTCGGTGCAGGACGAGATCAACGGCGATCAACGCGTCGAGCGGCACTGGTCGTCCGAGGGCATCAAGCGGCGGGAGATCGTCTATCTGCTGCTCGAACGCGGCGCGATCAAGCGGCGCGAGCAGGCGTTCTCCGAGAAGGGCACGCTGGTGCGCGACCAGCGCTGGGGCGCCGCGGGCGAGCCCCTTTCCGACGAGAGCTACTACCTCAACGGCCAGCCGCGCAGCAAGGCGACCTACGGCGAGGGCAACGAGGCGCGCACGGTCGAGATCACCGAGTTCCATGACAACGGCCAGCGCGCCGCGCAGGGACGCTTCGCCGTCGTGAGCCGCTTCAGGCAGGTCCCCATCGGCCTGCACCAGCGCTTCAGCGACAGCGGCGCGCTGCGCGCCGAATCGAGCTACGACGACAAGGGCCGCGTGACGCGCGAACGCAGCTGGGATACGGAGGGCAAGCTGGAGCGCGACGACGAGGTCTTCGAGGACGGCTCGCGCAAGGCCTACGCAAGGTAGGCCTTCAGGTTCTCAATCGAGCTTGATCCCTGCCGACTTGATGATCGGCCCCCAGCGCTTCGACTCCGCGCGCGACAGCGCGGCGAACTGCTGCGGCGTGCCGGGCATCGCCTCCATCCCGAAATCATTGAAGCGCTTCTGCACCGCCGGCACGGTGAAAGCGCGGTTGAGCTCGGCATTGAGCTTGCTCACCACCGGCGCGGGCAGTCCGGCCGGGCCCAGGATGCCCTGGAAGGCGAACACCTTGGTGTTGGGCACACCCACTTCCGCCAGGGTCGGCACATCGGGCAGCAGCTTCGAACGCGCGCCCGAGCCGATCGCCAGCACCCGCACCTTGTGCCCCTGCATGATCGGCAGGCCCGAGGCCAGGTCGAGGAACATGCACGGCACCTGGCCGCCCATCACGTCCGCCATCGCCGGCGCCGCGCCGCGGTAGGGAATGTGCGTGATGAAGGTGCCGGTGCGGTTCTTGAACATCTCCATCGCCAGGTGGTGCGGCGAGCCGTTGCCCGGCGAGGCGTAGTTGACCTTGCCGGGATTGGCCTTCACGTAGGCCAGGAAGGCCTTGAAGTCCTTGGCCGGAAAATCCGGATGCACCACCAGCGCGAGCGGGAACTTGCCGATCGCGCCGATGTAGCTGAAGTCCTTCTCGGGGTTGAAGGGCAGCTTGCTGAACAGGTACTCGTTGAAGGCCAGCACCGCGTTGTCGGCCGACATGATGGTGTAGCCGTCGGGCTTGGCCCGGGCGACCAGTTCGGCGCCGATGTTGGTCGAGGCGCCGGGCCGGTTGTCGACCACGATTTGCTGCCCCAGGGGCTGGCGCATGGCTTCGGCCAGGGTGCGCGCGATGACGTCCGTACCGCCGCCGGCGGGATAGGGCACCACCCACTTGATGATCTGTTCGGGGTAGTTCTGCGCGCGCGCCCAGGGTGCGGCGCCGGCGGCCGCGGTGGCGGCGAGGGTGGTGAGCAGGGTTCTGCGGTCCATCGAATGAAGTCTCCTGAGTGATTTCTTGGGATCAAGCCTTGCCCGCCTCGGCCGGCGATGCGGACAGCGAAGGCACCGGCAGCTCGCGCAACGCTTCGGCGAGCGCGGCCCGGCAACGCGCCTCGTCGCCGAGCTGCTCGAAGAGCAGCAGCACGAGCCGCGCGAGGAAAAGCGATTCTCGGTCGGCACCGGCTTCGCTGATGGCGTTGGCGCATTCGGCGTAGAGCCGGTCGCGGGCTTCGAGCGTCAGCGCGGCCGTCATGCGATCTCCTGGGTCGCGAGCGCCGATGCGCGCGCGAGCGCACGCATCAATGCGCCCGGCGGTACGCGGCGCCAACGCGCGGCCACGTGGCCGTCAGGGCGCAGCAGATAGACCGCACCTTCCGCTGCACCCAGCGCTGCGAAGACGGCGCCATGTTCCGCGCCCGGCGGCAGGACGCGCAGCACCGGCTGCAAAGGGCCGGCCTGAGCGGCGGCGAGCTCGGCCTCGAAGCCGGCGTCCGGGCGATCGATGTTGAGCACGAGCACGGTGAACTGCGGCCCCGCCCAGTCGGAGAGATGCAGCCCGGGCGCCAGCGGCTGCTCGGGCAGCGTCTCGCCGGGGCGCGGTCCGGCGGGCAGCGCATCGCTTTCGCTGGAGAGCGCGGAGGCTTCGTAGCACACGGCCTGCGTCTGCCGCGGGTTGATCAGGTTCGCGATGCCCCGATGCGCGCCCGAGAGCGACAGCGCCGCCTCGCGCAGCAGGTCGAAACCGCGCGAGGGCGGCGACATGAACTCGGTGCTGCGCATCGCGCTTTCGGCATTGATGTGGAAGGCGGCGATGCGCTCCTGCGAATAACTGTCGAGCAGCGACGCGTCCGACACGCCACGCGCCACCAGTGCCAGCTTCCAGGCCAGGTTGTCGGCATCGTCGAAGCCCGAATTGAGGCCGCGCACGCCGAAGATCGGCATCGCGTGCGCGGCATTGCCGGCGAAGAGCACGCGGCCATGGCGGTAGCTCTGCAGCGTCATTGCGCCGGCGCGGTAGACCGAGGTCCACACCGTCTTCCAGGGGAGGTGGCCCTCGCCGATGGCGTCGAGGTGGCGCTGCACGAACTCGGCCACGGCGGCGGGCTGCAGGGCCTCCTCGGTGCTCTGGCCGGCGCGCAGCTGGTAGTCGATGCGCCAGATGTCGTCGGGCTGGCGGTGCATCAGCACCGTCGAACCGGGGTTCCAAGGCGGGTCGAACCAGGCCCGGCGCTCGGTCGGGTGGGTGCTGTGCAGCTCGATGTCGATGATCACGTAGCGGCCTTCGTAGGCCGTGCCTTCGAGGTTCAGGCCCAGCGACTTGCGCACGAAGCTCTGGCCGCCGTCGCAGCCGACCAGCCATTGCGCATTCACGGCATACCCGCCCAGGGCATTGCGCGCCTCCAGCATGACCCCTTCGGCGCCCGTCGTGAAGCCGGTGAGCTCGGTGCCCCAGCGAATGTCGATCAGCCCCGGCTCCGCAACGTTGCGGCGCACGATCTCGTCCAGCAGGTACTGCTCGATGTAGTACTGCTCGAGGTTGATCATCGGCGGCAGCTTCTGCCGCTCGTCATGCGGCATCTCGAAGCGGAACACTTCCGCGGTCTTGTAGAAGCTGCGGCCACCGGTCCAAGGCAGGCCCTTGTTCAAGAAGGCCGGCAGCGCGCCCAGGCGCTCGACGATCTCCAGGCTGCGGCGCGAAATGCAGGCCGCGCGGCTGCCGACGCAGACGGTGTCGTCGGCTTCGAGGATCACGCTGCGCACGCCATGGTTGGCCAGGCCCAGGGCGAGCGCCATTCCCACGGGGCCGCCGCCGGCGATCGCCACCGGATGGCGGCGGGCTTCGACGCCGTCCTCGAGGGGCGGCAGCGCGGGCGCGAAGCGCGTGTAGCGGAAATCGCCGACCTGCGGCGGCATCCCGCCGGCCGCAGGCGGCAGCGGGCCGGTGGCGGCATGGCCCGGGCGGGCGGCCGGTGGGGACAGGACAGCGGTGTTCATGCGAAGGGATTGTCCCGATGCCTCGGGAGCGCCGATGTCCTAACTTTGTACGACGTGCTTACCCTGAGATTCCCATGAGGCGCTGGCCGCTGCGCAGTGTCGAGGAGCGGGCCTTCGCGGCCCCCGTGGTCAGCGACGTGCTCGCCGGTATCGGCACGCCGCATCTGGCCGCCAGCTACCTCGGCGCCCTGCACCGGGTGCTGCCGGTTACCTTCTGCACCGTTTTCGCCGTCGGCGCCAGCGGCCGAATCGAGACGGTGTCGGCCGCCAGCAGCTACGGCAGCACGGCCGAGCGAACGGCCGAGCGCTACGTGGCCCAGCGCTTCGACCGCCTCGATCCCAACATGGTGTGGCTCGCCGGGCGCAAGCTGCCCAAGCGCCCCCAGCTCTGGATGGGACACCAGCGCGCCGACGAGGTGGCGGACCCGGCCTACCGCGCGGCCTGCTATGGCGACGTGGGCATCCGCGAACGCGCCTCGGTGCTGCTGCTGTTGCCCACCGGGCAGCGCACGGCGGTGAGCTTCTACCGCAGCCTCGCGCAAGCGGAGTTCGATGCCCGCGACTTCGCGTTGCTGGAGGCCCACGCGACCCTGCTCGCCGATGCCACTCTCGCGCACGGCCGCAGCGCGATGGCGGCACGCGAGGCGGCCGAGCCCAGCCTGGGCACGCGCCTGCTGGCCCTGAGCCTGCGCGAGCGGGAGGTGATCGGCCACCTGCTGGCCGGACGCACCGCGAAGGAGACGGCACGCGAGATCGGCATCGAGCTGACCACGGTGCGGACCCACCAGTACAGGGCGTTTCGGCGGCTGGGGATCCGGAGCTTGAAGGACTTGCTGCGCGGTGCTTCGGCCTGATGTGTCGTCGAGATGGAGATTTGCGGCGCAGTGCCTTGTCATGTCGCCCTGCGCCCAAGCGACCGGCGGGTGTTCAGGGCGCCGCCACTTCCTGATCGATCGCCCCGAACACCGACTGCCCATCCCGCCCCTTCATCTCGATGCGGATCGTGTCCCCGTACTTCATGAATTCGGTGCTCGGCTGGCCGTCCTGGATCGTTTCGATGCAGCGTTTCTCGGCGATGCAGCTGTAGCCCTTGGGCCACTCCATCCGCCCGCCTTTCTCGACGCCCTTGTTGCTCACCGTGCCGCTGCCGACGATGCTGCCGGCGCGCACGTTGCGCGTCTTGGCGATGTGCGCGATGAGCTCGCCGAAGTGGAAAGTCATTTCCTCACCGGCGTCGCACATGCCGACCTTGCGCCCGTTCCAGCTGCTCTGCAGCGTGAGGTGCACGCGCCCGCCCTCCCAGGCCTCGCCCAGTTCGTCGGGCGTGACGGCCACCGGGCTGAAGGCGGTGGCCGGCTTGCTCTGGAAGAAGCCGAAGCCCTTGGCCAATTCGTTCGGGATCAGGTTGCGCAGGCTCACATCGTTGGCCAGCATTACCAGGCGGATGCCGTCGAGCGCCTGCGCGGGCGTGGCGCCCATCTTCACGTCGCCGGTGATCACGGCGATCTCGGCTTCGAAGTCGATGCCGAAGGCCTCGTTGGCCACGACGATGCGGTCGCAGGGGCCGATGAAGTCGTCGCTCCCGCCCTGGTACATCAGCGGGTCGGTGTAGAAGCTCTGGGGCACCTCGGCGTTGCGGGCCTTGCGCACCAGCTCCACGTGGTTGAGATAGGCCGAGCCGTCGGCCCACTGGTAGGCGCGCGGCAGCGGCGCCATGCACTGCGCGGGATCGAAGGGAAAGGCATGCCGCGTGCGCCCGGCGTTGAGGGCGTCCGAGAGGTCCTGCAACTGCGGACTGACGAAGCCCCAGTCGTCGAGCGCCTGCTGCAGGCGGTTGGCAACGCCGGTGGCGTAGTGGGCGCTGGCCAGGTCGCGCGAGACGACGACCAACTGGCCATCGCGAGAGCCGTCCTTGAGGGTGGCGAGTTTCATGGTGAGACGGGCGCGGATGCCGGCACGGCACCGCTGCCACTAAACTGGTTGGACGGGCGGCAGTGTACCGAGCTGAACCTTGGCAGCAGCCTCCGATCCACTCCCGATGCACCCGCGCTTCGCCGCTCCCGCCCCGCCCAGCGTCCCGCGCCCGCCCTGGCGCGTGCTGCTGCTGCTGGCAGCCGCCGTGCTGCTCGCGCACCTGGCCCTGCTGGGCCTGGCGCCCCTGGCGGGGGGGCCGCATCCCTCGCCGCTGGCCGGCAAGTTCATCACGCGGACCATCGTCGTCGCACCGCCTGCGGCAGCGCCGGCGGAAGCGCCACCGCCGCCCGCCGCCAAGCCCGCCCCGCCCCGCCCCGCACGACCCAAGCCGGCGCCCCGATCGGTTGCACCCGCGGCATCGAATTCGGTGCCCCCCGAAAGACCGGCAGCCGAGCCGCCAGCGTCCGCGGCGGCCGAGGCGCCGGCGGAGCCCGGCCCCGCCGAAGCCGCTCCAGGCGCGGCCACGGGCGACCCTGCAGGCACGGGCTCCGCACCGGCGGCCGCGGCCGGAAGCGGTGCCACCCCGGGCCAGGCGGAGGCGCCGGCTCCAATCCATATCCCGGGGTCGGTGCAGCTCGCGTTTGCGGTCACGGGCCAGATCGGCACCGCGCCGATGCAGGGCGTGTTCGGCAAACTGCTCTGGCAGCAGGATGGCCAGCAGTACGACGCGCAGCTCGCGCTCAATTTCCTCTTCAAGACCCTCCGCAGCCAGCACAGCCATGGTGCGATCGGCCCCGGCGGCATCGAACCCGCGCGCTTCTCGGACACACGCCGCAACGAGGTGGCCGCGCATTTCCTGCGTGAACAGGGCCAGGTGGTGTTCAGCAACAACGCGCCGAGCGCGCCGCTCCTGCCGGGTGCGCAGGACCGGCTCAGCGTGATCCTTCAGCTCGGCGCGCTGATGGCCGGCGATCCGGGCCGCTATCCGCCCGGCGCGGCCTTCGCGATCCAGACGGTGGGACCGCGCGATGCGGACCTCTGGATCTTCAAGGTCGAGGAGGACGAGCATCTGACCCTGCCGGCCGGCGAGTTCAACGCCCGCAAGGTCACGCGCAACCCGCGCAAGCCCTATGACGACAAGGTTGAGCTTTGGATTGCGCCCGAACTCGGTTATCTGCCGGTGCGGATCCGGCAGACCCAGGCCAATGGCGATTTCGCGGATTTCCAGTTGCGGGAGGCTCAAGGTGCCCGCCCCTGAAGCCAATAAAAGCACAAAAAATGACGGCGCGTGCCTACAAAACAACAGCTCTTATTGAAACTGGCGCGTTCAGTGCTATCTAACCAACATGAAGGCCACAGACATCCTCACTGGACCCGCCATGCAAATGCTTTACGACTCCGACTCCTTTGTCGTCGTGCACGTGCAGCCGACCGAAGGCGACGTGCCCGTGGCGCCGAACATTCCCGTGCTCGCGCGTCATGGCTTCGAAATCGTGGACAAGCGCTCCGGCAAGGAGGTTTATCTCGATGGCTCCTGGGCGGAGCTCTTCCAGCAGCAGATCGCCGCGTGGCAACTCAATACACCGACCCAGGAAGAGGTCGAAGACACGCTCGAAGGCTATGCCGAACTCGCCCATACGCCGGTGCTGGTCCATTAAGCACCGGCGCCCTCCTCGCTTTGCCAAAGGCCTCGGCCAACTTCGCTTTCGCGTCCCGAAAATTCGCTCACGCTCCCATTGAACGCGCGTGATGGCGCTCGGCGCGCCGCCCTCGCGTAGGATGCCTCGATGGCGCGTCCCTCCCTCTCCTTGCCTGCCTGGCCGGCCGCCCTTCTGGCGGTGGCCCTACTCCCCGGTTGCGCGGCCTTCGGGCCACCGGCGGATGCGCCTGTTGCCCGCCGTGCCCTGGCCCTGCTGCCGGCCGACGCCGTGCTTCTGGGCGAACAGCATGACGCCAGCGAACACCAGGCGATCGAGCGCGAAATGGTCGAGGCGCTGGCGGCGCGCGGGCGCCTGGCGGCGCTGGCCATCGAGATGGCCGAGGAAGGCAACAGCACCGCCCACCTGGGCGCCGACGCGACCGAGGCCCAGGTGCAGACCGCCCTGGGCTGGAACGAGAAGGCATGGCCCTGGAGCGACTACGGGCCGGTCGTGATGGCCGCGGTGCGTGCCGGCGTTCCGGTGCTCGGCGCCAACCTCGGGCATGCACGCATGAAAGATGCGATGGCCGACGTATCACTCGACGCCCAGCTCGGCGCCGAGGCGCTCAAGGTCCAGCAGGAGGCCGTGCGCGAGGGCCACTGCCGCTTGCTCCCCGAGTCGCAGATCGGCCCCATGACGCGCATCCAGATCGCCCGCGACCGCGCCATGGCGCAGACCCTCCTCAAGGCCCGCATGCCGGGCAAGACGGTGCTGCTCGTGAGCGGCGCCGGCCACAGTGCCAAGGCGCTGGGCGTGCCGCAGCATCTGCCCAGCGACCTCTCGGTGAAGACGGTGCGGTTGCAGGCCGGCCTCCCCTCGGTGCTGCCGCGCGAGCCGGACGCCTTCGACGCCGTGTGGCAGACGCCCGCGCTGCCCGAGAAGGATTACTGCGCAACGCTGCGGGCGCAGGCACGCCCCCCGGGCTGAGGACCGCGCAGGCGTCTCAGGCGTTCTTGCGGATCGAATCCGCGAGCGTGTTGACCAGCGTGTCGATGTGCGACTTCTCGACCACGTAGGGCGGCGCGATCACGATCACGTCGCCGGCCGGACGCACCAGCGCGCCGTGGTGGAAGCAGTCCAGGAAGATGTCGTAGGCGCGTTTGCCCGGCGCGCCCGCGATCGGCGCGAACTCCACCGCCGCCGCCAGGCCGAGGCTGCGGATGCCGATCACGTTGGGCAGCCCCTTGAAGGTGGCGTGAAAGGCATCGCCCAACACCGGGGCCATCTCGCCGGCGCGCGCGAAGAGCTTTTCCTTCGCGAAAAGATCCAGCGTCGCGATCGCCGCGGCGCAGGCCACCGGATGGCCCGAGTAGGTGTAGCCATGGAAGAACTCCACCACGTGTTCCGGCGCGGAGGTGTTCATCATTTGGTCGTAGAGCTTGTCGCGGCAGATCACGCCGCCGAGCGGGATCACGCCGTTCGTCACGCACTTGGCGAAGTTCAGCATGTCGGGCACCACGCCGTAGAAGTCCGATGCGAAGTTCGTCCCCATGCGGCCGAAGCCGGTGATGACCTCGTCGAAGATCAGCAGGATGCCGTGCCTGTCGCAGATCTCGCGCAGCTTCTGCAGGTAGCCCTGGGGCGGCAGGTACCACCCGGCCGAGCCGGCCACCGGCTCGACGATGATCGCGGCCACGTTGCTCGGGTCGTGCAGCGGCAGGATGCGCTGCTCCAGATCGGCCAGCGCGTCCTCGGCCCACACGGGCTCCTGGTTGTGGATGTAGGCGTGATTCACCGGATCGTGGATGAAGCGCATGTGATCCACGCGCGGCAGGAAGGCCGAGCCGAAGACCTTGCGGTTGCCCGGAATGCCGCCCACCGACATGCCGCCGAAACCCACGCCGTGATAGCCCTTCTCGCGGCCGATGAAAACGTTGCGGTGCCCTTCGCCGCGCGCGCGGTAATAGGCCAGCGCCACCTTCAGCGAGGTGTCGGCGGCCTCGCTGCCCGAGTTGCAGAACAGCACCTTGTTGAGGTCGCCCGGGGCCATCGCGGCGATCAGCTCGGCCGCCTTGAAGGCCTTGTCATTGCTGACCTGGAAGGCCGTGGCGTAGTCGAGCGTGTCCAGCTGCTTCTTGATCGCCTCGTTGATTTGCTTGCGGTTGTGGCCCGCGCCCACGCACCACAGCGAGGAGATGCCGTCGATCACCTTGCGGCCGTCGTGCGTGGTGAATTCCATGCCGTCGGCCGCAACGAAGACGCGCGGGTCCTTGCGGAAGTGGCGGTTGGGGGTGAAGGGCAACCACTGGTTGTCCATGCTGAAGTCGTTGTAGGCCATCTTCTTCGCTCCTGCAGGGTGGATGCTGGGGGAAGGGCATTTTGGCACCGGGCGCAATCTTCGGCAGCCCTGCGACAATCCTCGCCCTTATGACCCCCGCGTACATCCTCACCCTTTCCTGCCCCGACCGCACCGGCATCGTCCATGCCGTGTCCGGCTTCCTGCTCGAGCGCGGCGGCAACATCGAAGAAGCAGCGCAGTACAACGACCACGGGACCGGCCTGTTCTTCATGCGCGTGCGCTTCGCTTGCAGCGACCATGGCGAGGCTGCGCTGCGCGATCAGATCGCGGGCCTGGCCCAGAGCTTCGGCATGTGCTGGAAGCTGCACGTGGCGACCGAGGCGATGAAGACGGTGATCCTGGTCAGCAAGGAAGGCCACTGCCTCAACGACCTGCTGTTCCGCTGGAAGAGCGGCCTGCTCTCGATCGACGTGCGCGCCATCGTCTCGAACCACCGCGACTTCTACCAGCTGGCGGCCAGCTACAACGTGCCCTTCCACCACATCCCCGTGACGGCCGCCACCAAGGCCCAGGCGGAAGCCCGGCAGCTGGAAATCATCGAGGCCGAGGGTGCCGAGCTGGTGGTGCTGGCACGCTACATGCAGATCCTGAGCAACGACCTCTGCACGCAGCTTGCCGGCCGCGCGATCAACATCCACCACTCCTTCCTGCCCAGCTTCAAGGGCGCCAAGCCCTACTACCAGGCGCACGACCGCGGTGTGAAGCTGATCGGCGCCACCGCCCACTACGTGACGGCCGACCTCGACGAGGGCCCGATCATCGAGCAGGACGTGGAACGCGCCGACCACACCGACACGGTGGAGGACCTCACCGCCCGCGGCCGCGACACCGAGACCCAGGTGCTGGCCCGCGCCGTCAAGTGGCACAGCGAGCACCGGGTGCTGCTCAACGGGCACCGCACGGTGGTCTTCAAGTAGCGCGCATCGCCACCTGCCTCGGAGCCCCACCCATGAACGCGCCCACCACGACGACCCAGCGCGACCCCCTGCAGGCCGCCGAACGCCAGGCCGAGGTGGTCCGCGCACTGCAGGCCCGCCTGCCCGCGCATGCCCTGATCTGGCAGGCCGAGGACACCACGCCCTATGAGTGCGACGGCCTCACCGCCTATCGCCAGCGCCCGCTGGCCGTGGCCTTGCCCGAGACCGAGGCGCAGGTGCAAGCCGTGCTCCAGACCTGTCACGCACTGGGTGTGCCGGTGGTGGCGCGCGGCGCGGGCACGGGGCTCTCCGGCGGCGCGATGCCGAATGCGATGGGCGTGACGCTCTCGCTGGCGAAATTCAACAACATCCTGAAAGTCGACCCGGTCAGCCGCACCGCCGTGGTCCAGTGCGGCGTTCGCAACCTCGCGATCAGCGAGGCGGCCGCGCCTTTCAACCTCTACTACGCACCCGATCCGTCGAGCCAGATCGCCTGCACCATCGGCGGCAACGTGGCCGAGAATTCGGGCGGTGTGCATTGCCTCAAGTACGGCCTGACCCTGCACAACGTGCTGCGCGTGCGCGGCTTCACCGCCGAGGGAGAGCCGGTCGAATTCGGCAGCGAGGCGCTGGACTGCGCCGGTCTCGACCTGCTGGCCCTGGTGGTGGGCAGCGAGGGGATGCTGGCGGTCACCACCGAGGTCACGGTCAAGCTCGTGCCCAAGCCGCAGCTGGCGCGCTGCATCATGGCCAGCTTCGACGACGTGCGCAAAGCCGGCGACGCGGTGGCCGCTGTGATCGCCGCCGGCATCATCCCGGCCGGCCTGGAGATGATGGACAAGCCGATGACGGCCGCGGTCGAGGACTTCGTGCGCGCCGGCTACGACCTCGAGGCCGCGGCCATCCTGCTGTGCGAATCCGACGGCACGCCGGAAGAGGTGGAGGAAGAGATCTTTCGCATGAGCGAGGTGCTGCGCGCCTCCGGCGCCACCGCGATCTCGGTGAGCACCAGCGAGGACGAGCGCCTGAAATTCTGGAGCGGCCGCAAGAACGCCTTCCCCGCTTCGGGCCGCATCAGCCCCGACTACATGTGCCTGGACTCGACGATTCCACGCAAGCGCCTGGCCGACATCCTGCTGGCGATCCAGGAGATGGAGAAGAAGTACGGCCTGCGCTGCTGCAACGTGTTCCACGCGGGCGACGGCAATCTGCACCCGCTGGTGCTCTTCGATGCCAACGACCCGGACGAGCTGCACCGCTGCGAGCTCTTCGGCGCCGACATCCTGGAGACCAGCGTCGCCATGGGCGGCACGGTGTCGGGCGAGCACGGCGTGGGCGTCGAGAAGCTCAACAGCATGTGCGTGCAGTTCACGGCCGAGGAGAACGAGCAGATGTTCGGCGTCAAGCGCGCCTTCGATCCGGCAGGGCTGCTCAATCCAGGCAAGGCCATCCCCACGCTGCAGCGCTGCGCCGAATACGGCAAGCAGGTGTTTCGTGGGGGACGGATCATTCCCCACGCCGAGCTGCCGCGCTTCTGACCATGAGGGCTTGGGCGGCCGGGGCAGGGCGTGGTTCTGGCAGCGCTCGCGATGCCGCCGGTCTCCCGGCTTTTCTGGAAAGAAAAAGCCCGCCGACGTGGGGCGGGCTTTTTCAAGCGACTCACGGGCGAGTCCAAGGATCAGCTGCGGTTCGGATTGTCCGGCCGCCTGTCGTAGCGGTTGGGCACGCCGTCGTGGTCGCGGTCCCAGCGGCCGCGGTTGTACTCCCAGCGGCCGTCGCGCTCACGCCATTCCGGCGCGCGGTAGGCGTAGCCCGGCCGTGCGCGGACCCAGTTTCCGGCCACCCACACGTGGCGGCCGCGGTGCCACTCGTAGTGGCCCGGTGCCCACACATAGCCGCGGCGCGGCGGTGGCACGTGCTCGGAGCGCGGCGGGGGCGGCGGCGTCTGCACGATGACGGCGGGCTGCGCCTGCGCGGTGGTTGGAACCATGACGGCGGTACCCACCGACAGGAGTGACGCGGCGCCTACAGCAAAAGAGATCGCGAGTTTTTTCATGGGGATGCCCTCATGAGTGATTGGAGCCTTCATCCTCCCTGCGCCCTGTGAAGCCCTTGTAAGCCCGGCCCGAAGCTTTTTGTAAAGCGCTGTCGCTTTTTGTTGCCGCCCCGGGCCTACTCCTGCAGCTCGCGCAGGTCGACCGCATCGCCCATGGCGGCATAGCCCGCCGGGCCGGGATGCAGGTGATCGCCGCTGTCGTAGCGCGGGTCCATCGCGGCAGGATCGCCGGGATCGCGCAGCGCCTGGTCGAAATCCACCACGGCGTCGACGTCCTGGCGGCCCCGGATCCAGCGGTTCAGGGCCTGCCGCCGCAACTCCTTCTCCTCGCTCCAGTAGGCCGCGCCCTTGAAGGGCGTGATCGTGCCCAGCAGCACCTTCACGCCGCGGCCGCGCGCCTGCTCGATCAACTGCTGCAGGCTGGCGGCGAGCTGCTCGGCGCTGGCCGGCCTGAAGGCCGGCGACAGCCCCTGCATCGCAACCGGCAGGCTGACGCCGAGGTCGTTGATGCCGATCAGGATCAGCACATGCGTCACGCCGCTCTGCCCCAACGCGTCGCGCCTGAAGCGGTCGATGCCGCGCGGGCCCGTACCGTCCACGAGCAGCCGGTTGCCCCCGATGCCGGCATTGATCACCGAGAAGGCCCCATCGCCGCCGGGCTGCTCCCGCAGGCGCGCGGCCAGCCGGTCCGGATAACTCGCCGGCGGGGCCTCGGCGCTTCCCGTGCCCTGGGTGATCGAATCGCCGAAGGCCACCACCACGCGCGGCATGACCTGCATGGCAACGTCCAGCCCGGTCACGATGTGGTTGATGGGCGAAGGCTCGGCGCCAGGCCACTTCGCCCGCATCACGGCGGCGCCCGGCAGCATCACCGTCGCGCCCAGTGGATGCAAGGTGGCGAAGGGCGTGCCAGCCTCGACCTGGTAGCCCACGGCGACCCTCTGGCCGGGCTCCACTGCGAGCCGGGCGCCATCGCTCCAGGCCTCGCGGCCCGGCGCGATGGTGACGCCGGCGCGGCCGCCGAAACGCAAGCGTTGGAGGCTGTCCGGCGCAACCGCATCGGCACCGGCGGAGAGCCCCACGCTGGCATCGACGATGTGCAGCGGCTGATGCCCGAACAGGTTCGAGAAACGCACACGCACGCGCTCGCCTCCCAGGCCGGACACCATCTGCTGGCGCAAGCTCCGCCCATCGAAGTGCTGCGGCTTGGCGGGCAGCGAGGGCAGCCCCGGGAACAGCGGCGCCGGCATGTAGTCGAACGGCGCCGCGGCCCAGCTCGCAGCCCAGCCCGGCGACTCCGCGTGCTTCGGCTTGGCGCCAAGGCCCAGGGGCGTGACGCCCAGGAGACACAGGCCCGCGCAGCGCGCGAGCCCGGCCTGGGTGAAGCGTCGTCGTGAAACCAGGTTCATGCGCAAAGCGAGGCAGTTTACGCAAGCCCGGCCCGGCCATTGTCGGACGGAGGGCCGAAGGCGCTACCAGGTGTCGACGTAGGGCGTGGCAGGCCGCTGTGCCGCTGCAGCAGACGCGAGTCCGCGCACCAGCCAGGCGCGCGTGTCGGCGGGGTCGATCACCGCGTCGATTTCCAGCGTCTGCGCCATGTGGATTGCCTCGCCGTTCGCGTACTGCTGCGCGACCAGCTTCTTGAACAGGGCATCGCGCTCGGCCCCTTCGGCTGCGGCCTGGAGTTCCTTGCGGAAGCCCAGGCGCACCGCGCCCTCCAGCCCCATCGCGCCGAACTCGCCGGTCGGCCAGGCCACGGTGAAGACCGGGGCATCGAAGCCGCCGGCGGTCATCGCCTGCGCACCCAGGCCGTAGCCCTTGCGCAGCACCACCGCGAAGTACGGCACGCGCAGGTGCGAGGCCACCATGAACATGCGGCACACATGGCGCACCTGCGCCTGCGCCTCGATCTCGGGGCCGACCATGAAACCCGGCGTGTCGCACAGCGCGACCAGCGGCAGCCCATGCGCATTGCACAGCTGCATGAAGCGCGCGGCCTTGTCGGCCGCTTCGACGTCGATGGCGCCGCCGAGGTGATGCGGGTTGTTCGCCAACAGGCCGACGGCCCTGCCCTCGATGCGTGCCAGCGCGGTGACGATGCCGGCGCCGAAGCCCGCGCGCAGCTCGAGCAGGGAGCCGGTGTCGGCCACGCCGCGCATCGCGGCGCGCACGTCGTACACGCGCAGCCGGTTCTCGGGCACCGCATGGCGCAGCGCACGCGGATCGGCGCACTGCCATTCGTCCGTCGCACCCTGGAAGTACGAGAGGTACTGCTTCGCCGCCGCCACTGCCGCGGCTTCGTCCTTCACGAGGAGGTCGATCACGCCGTTGCGCGACTGCACACCGCTGGGCCCGATCTGCTCGGGCGCGAAAGTGCCGAGCCCGCCGCCTTCGATCATGGCGGGTCCGCTCATGCCGATGTTGCTGGCTTCGGTGGCGATGATCACGTCGGCGCAGCCCAGGAGCGCCGCATTGCCCGCGAAGCAGCGCCCGTGCGCGATGCCCACCACCGGCACCTGGCCCGAGAGCGCCGCAAACTGGCTGAAGGTGTGGTTGTTGAGGCCGGCGACGATCGGCATGTCGGTGTCGCCCGGCCGCCCGCCGCCCCCTTCGGCGAACAGCACCACCGGCAGCTTCAGCCGGTGCGCGATCCCCAGCATGCGGTCGGTCTTGTGGTGGTTGCGCATTCCCTGCGTGCCGGCGAGCACGGTGTAGTCGTAGGCCATCACCACGCAGCGCGACTTCTGGGGGCCGAACTGCCTGGCGTTGATGCTGCCGATGCCGGTCACCATGCCGTCGGCCGGCGTGTTGGCGATCAGGTCCTCCAGCGTGCGGCGGCGCGTCTGCGCGGCGATCGCCAGGGCACCGTATTCGCTGAAGTTGCCCGGGTCTGCGGCAAGGTCGCACAGGTCCGCGATGTTGGCGCGCGCCGTGCGGCCACCCTGCGCCTGCCGTTTCGCGACCGCGGCGCCGCGGTTCGCATCGAGCGTGAAGGCATGGCGGTCGATCACCTTTTGCAGATCGGGCCGGATCGCATCGAGGTCCTGCTCGCCTTTCGCTTCGGCGTGGACGTCCTGCGCCTCCATCGCCTCGAGCCGCAGCAGCGACTGGCCCTCGACCAGGTAGTCGCCCGGCGCGGCCAGCAGCGCGCTCACGCGGCCGGCGGCGGGGGCGTGCAGCAGGTGCTCCATCTTCATCGCCTCGAGCACGCCGAGCTGCGCGCCGGCGGGCAGCACATCGCCCACCTCGACCTCGAACTGCACCAGCCGCGCAGGCATCGGCGCCTTGACGACGAGCCCGGCCGCGTCTTCCTCCGGCGGCATGGCCTTCGGCTCGACCGCCGGCGGGTGCGCCGCCCGGGCCGCGGCCGCGTCGATGCGCGAAGCCGCGGCGAGCAAGTCCGAAAGATGCGCCTCGACGAAGCGCGTGTGCAGTTTCTGCGTCGCGAACTCGGGCCGCTCGGCGATTGCGCGCAGCAACGCGAGGTTGGTCTCGACGCCTTCGATGCGGCATTCCTCCAGCGCGCGCAGCGAGCGCCGCAGCACGTCGTCGAAGCGCGGCGAGGACGTGTGCACGATCACCTTGGCGAGCAGCGTGTCGTAGTGCGGCGAAGGCGCCAGGCCCGCGTAGCCATGGGTATCGACGCGCACGCCGGGTCCCGCCGGCAAGTCGAAGCGCGACAGGCTCCCGCTGGCCGGGCGTGCGTGGCCTTGCGCATCGAGCGTCTCGGCGTTGAGACGCCACTGCACGGCAAAGCCGCGCTGCGCGGCACAGCGGTCGGCGTCGATGCCGAGCGCTTCCAGCGATTGCCCCGCCGCGACGCCAATCTGCAGCTGCACCAGGTCGAGCCCCGTGACGGCCTCGGTGACCGTGTGCTCCACCTGCAGGCGCGGATTGGCCTCGATGAAGACGAAGGGCAGCCGCGTCGACGCCTCGTCCACCAGGAATTCGAAAGTGCCCAGGCTCCGGTAGCCCACGGCCTTTGCCATGCGCAGCGCCGCCTGCGTGAGCCGCTCGCGCAGCGCCGGCGGCAGCGAGGAGCTGGGCGCGATCTCGACCAGCTTCTGGAAGCGCCGCTGCAGCGTGCATTCGCGCTCGCCCAGGCTGGCGACCGAACGGCCGTCGCCCAGCACCTGGATCTCGATGTGGCGTGCGTTGCGCATCAGGCGCTCGACATACACGCCCTCGACGCCGAACGCGGCCTTGGCCTCTGACATGCAGCGCGCATGCGCTTCCGGCAGATCCGATGCCCGCAGCACGGCGCGCATGCCGCGGCCGCCACCGCCGCCGATGGCCTTGATCATGACGCCGGGGGCATCCTCCGCCAGCTGCGCCGCGAAGAAGGCCTGCGCCTCTGCGAGCGTCACCGCGCCGGCGCTGCCCGGCATCACCGGCACATCGCACTGCTGCGCCAGCGCGCGGGCGCGTGCCTTGTCGCCGAAGAGCGCGAGCTGATCCGGCGTGGGGCCGATGAAGCAGAGTCCCGCCTCGGCGCAGGCCTGTGCGAAATCAGCGCGCTCGCTCAGGAAGCCATAGCCGGGATGCACGGCATCGCAACCCTGGGCTTGCGCGATTGCGATCAGCGCAGCGCCGTCGAGGTAGGCCGCGGGCCCGGTCGCGGCCAGCGGCACGGCCGCGTCGGCCAGCTGCACATGCAGCGCAGCGGCGTCGTCCTTCGCATGCACGGCCACGCTCGCGATGCCCAGGTCGCGCAGCTCGCGCACCAGCCGCACCGCGATTTCGCCGCGGTTGGCCACGAGAATCTTCTTGAACAACGCGGGCCTTTCAGGGATGGTCTTTCAACAGCCGGCGCAACACCTTGCCGGCGCCGGTAGCAGGCAGCGTGTCGATGAAGCGCACCGTGCGCGGCGCCTTGTAAGGAGCCATGTTCTCGCGCGCCCAGGCCACCAGCGCCTCGGCCTCGAGCGCGGCACCGGGCTTGCGCACGATGAAGGCCTTGACCACCTCGCCCTTCTCCGCGTCGGGCTCCGCGATGACCGCGGCTTGTGCCACGGCGGGGTGCTTGGTGAGGATGGTCTCCACCTCCTCGGGGAACACGCTGTAGCCCGAGACCTTGATCATTTCCTTGAAGCGGCCGATGAAGCTCAGGTAGCCGTCGGCATCGAGCTTGCCCATGTCGCCGGTATGCACCCAGGCGCCGCGCAGGGTGGCGGCCGTCGCCTCGGGCTTGTTCCAGTAGCCCTTGAAGCTGCCGGGGCTCGCGAGCACGATCTCGCCGATCTCGCCCACCGGCCGGTCCGCACCCGTGTCGGGGTCGACGATGCGGATGGTGACACCCGGCACTGCGATGCCCTGCGTGCCCCAGCGCGGCGCGTGGTGCGGCGTGTAGGTGTCGCAGGTGTGGGTCTCGGACAGGCCGTACGCCGCCTCGAAGGAGGTGCAGTTCTTCGCGAAGCCGCGCCATTGCGCCGCCAACGGCTCGGTGAAGGTGATGCCGAAGCTGGTGACCGGGTTCATGCGCAGGCTGGACAGGTCGAAGTCCGCGACCCCCTCCACCTGCATGCAGGCCACGTTCATCGGCGCAATGCTGTACCACCAGCTGACGCGGTAGCGCTCGATGGCCTGCAGCACCGCGCGCGGCTCGAAGCGGTGCAGCAGCACCGAGGTCGCGCCGGTGAGCACCGGCACGTTCACGCCCATCAGCATGCCGGCGATGTGGTAGAGCGGCGCGACCGACAGCAGCACATCGCCGCCCGCGACGCCGTTGCAGTCGGCCGCGGCGCGCGTCTTGAAGAGCGCATTGCCGTAGCTCAGCATCGCGCCCTTGGGCAGACCGGTGGTGCCGGAGGTGTAGGTCATCAGGGCGACGTCATCCATCGAGAGCGCGACCGGCGCCGGGCGCTCGCCGCTCTTGATGACGGCCAGGAAATCCTCACAGCCGGTGGGCACGCTGCGCGGCTCGTCGCGCGCCGCTGCCAGGTCGGCGGGCAGGTCCAGCGTGGGCGCCTGCGGCAGCAGGTCGGCGTAGTGCACCACGAAGACGTGCTGCAGCGCGCTCCGGGCACGCACCTTGTCGACGACCGGCAGCAGCGAGGAGGCCGCGACGATCACGCGCGCCTTCAGGTCGTCGACCTGGTAGGCCAGCTCGTGCTCCTTGTTGAGCGGGCTGCTGGGGCACACGATCGCGCCGATCTTCTGGATGCCGTAGTGCGCCGCCAGGTACTGCGGGCAGTTGTTGAGAAAGAGCACCACCGGGTCGCCCTTCTTCACGCCGGCGGCCTGCAGCCGCGCCGCGAAGGCATCGCTGGCGGCATCGAGTTCGGCATAGCTCATCGCATGGCCGTACCAGATGCAGGCAGGATGCCCGCCGCGCTCGCGCGCATGCGTGCGCAGGTACTCGTGCAGGGGTTGAACAGGGCGATCGGGAAGCGCGGTGATTGTCTCCATGGCGTCACTCTCACAGGGTTATCGATAGGGTTGGCCGCTTGCCATGGCCGCATGGTGCTCCAACAATCCTACCGATGGGTATAACCTCGGCGACACCGCACAAACCCTCTGAGCGCACCGACCTGCCCCAGGGCACCGGCCGCCAGCGCGCCGCCACCGCGGGGACCGACGTGCAGCGCGAACGCATCCTGCAGGCAGCCGCGCAGCTGTTCGCGGCGCAGGGCTATGCCAATACGACGATGGCGCAGATCGTGCGCGCGCTCGACGTCACCAAGCCCTTCGTCTACTACTACTTCCGCGACAAGCAGGAGATCTTCGAGACGCTCTCGTGGCAGCCCGCGGTCGACTGCTTCACCTCGCTGGACTTCGCCGAGGGCGATCCGCGGCCCGCGGTCGACAAGGTCAAGGAAGGCATCGAGCGCCTGATCCGTGCCACGGTGGCCCACCACCCGTGCGCCTTCTTCCCCTATCGCGAGCCGCAGGTCTACCGGCCCGAGTACATCGCCGCGCAGAAGAAGCTGGCGCACCATTTCTACGACCGGCTCTGCCCCCTGCTCGAGGAGGCGCGGCGCGACGGGGACCTGCATTTCCGCGAAACCAAGATCACCGCATTGGCCGCGCTCAGCCTGCCGGGCTTTCTCTACAGCTGGTACCGGCCCGACGGCAGGCTCTCGCCCGACGAGGTGGTGGCCGAACTGGCGCAGCTCGCGTGGCGCGTGCTGGGCCTGCGCGATCGGGGCGGCTGAGCGGCTGCCCTGCGCCCTTCCCTTTCGTTCCACCCCTTCCGGAGACAAGCGATGAAGCCCTCTTTCGCCTTCGCGCCGCTGGCCGCGGCCATGCTGCTCGCGGCCGGCGCGGCCCAGGCCCAGCAGACCTACAAGATCGCCTACATCGACCCGCTCTCGGGTCCCTTCGCCAACGTCGGCGAGCTGATGCTGACGCACACGCAGTATGCGATCGAGGACATCAACGCCAAGGGCGGCGTGCTCGGCGGCACGAAGCTGCAGCTGCTGCAGTTCGACAGCAAGCTCTCGGCGCAGGAGAGCCAGAGTGCGCTGCAGGCCGCGATCGACCAGGGCGCGCAGGCGATCGTCACCGGCGGCTCCGGCTCCTCCGTGGTGACGGCGCTGGTGCAGTCGGTCAACCGGTGGAACCAGCGCAACCCGGGCAAGGAACTGATCGTGCTCAACCACTCCTCGATCGACCCCGAAATGACCGGCAAGGGCTGCAGCTTCTGGCACTTCCAGACCGAGGCCAACACGGCGATGAAGATGAAGGCCCTGGCCAACTACATCAAGAAGACGCCGGACATCAAGAAGATCTTCCTGCTCAACCAGGACTATGCGCACGGCAGGCAATGGGCGAACTACGGCCGCCAGCTCGTGGGCCTGGCACGGCCTGATGTGCAGTTCGTCGGCGAGACGCTGCACCCGATCGGCCGCGTGAAGGACTTCGCGCCCTACATCGCGAACGTCAAGCAGGCCGGTGCCGATACGGTGATCACCGGCAACTGGGGCCAGGACATGACGCTGCTGCTGAAGGCCGCGGGCGATGCCGGGTACAACCTGCGCTACTTCAATCACAGCGCCGGCTCGGTGCCGGGCACGGTGCTGGCGGTGTCGCAGGCCAAGCTGGGTCAGCTGACCTGGGTGGCCGAATGGCATCCGGGCGAGGCTGGCGTGCCCAGGGCCGACGCGCTGGCCAAGGCTTACAAGGCCAAGACCGGCAAGGACTTCCTCGCGCCGCGCATCGAGTTCACGCCCCGCCTGCTGTCCGCGGCGATCGACAAGGCCGGCAGCACCGACGCCACCAAGGTGGCGCGCGCGATGGAAGACCTGAGCTTTGATTCGGTGGTCGGCCCCGTTCGCATGCGCGCCGAGGACCACCAGCTGCTGCTGCCGCAGGTGGTCAACACCATCGCGCCGGTGGACGGCAAGGCGGTCAAGGTGGGCTGGGAAGGCACGAACTACGGCTTCCGCACCGACGCGGTCTACACCGGCAACGAGCTGGCGCAGGGGACGGAATGCAAGATGGTGCGGCCTGCCTCCTGATGCCCCGCGCTAAGGGATAGCCCTGCCTGCCGCGCGGGGCGGCATCGGGATACTGCGAGGTCGCTCGCAAAGGGCGGACCGGAGGTCGAAGAACACCATGGCAGGCAAGAATCCGCTCTACCCGATCCCGCACCCCGCGAGGAAACCCTTCGTCGGCAACCTCCTGTCGATCGGCTCCGAGTCGCCGGTGCTCGACATGTGGAAGATCGCGCAGGAGCTAGGCGCCATCTACTGGCTCGACATGCCGGGCATGCCGGTGATCGTGGTCTCGTCAGCCGCGCTGGTCGACGAGCTGTGCGACGAAAAGCGCTTCGACAAGAGCACCAAGGGCACGCTGCGCCGGCTGCGCGCGCTCTCGCACGGGCTGTTCACCTCCGACACGCACGAGTCGACCTGGTCGAAGCCGCACAACATCCTGCTGGCCAACTTCAGCCAGCGCGCGATGCAGGCCTACCACCCGATGATGCTGGACATCGCCGAGCAGCTGGTGACCAAGTGGGAGCGCTTGAACTTCGACGAGGAAGTGGACGTGGTGCGCGACATGACCGCGCTCACGCTCGACACCATCGGTCTGTGCGGCTTCGGCTACCGCTTCAACTCCTTCTACCGCGAGGGCTTCCATCCCTTCGTCGACGCGATGGTGCGCACGCTGGAGACGGTGCAGAACCGGCGCGGCATCCCGCTCGAGGCGCTGATGCTCAAGAAGCAGCTGGCCCAGCAGCGCAAGGACATCCGCTTCATGCACAAGATGGTGGAGGACATCATCCAGGAGCGGCGCCAGAGCGGGGCCGACATCGGGGCCAAGCCGGACCTGCTGAGCTACATGATCGCGGGCGTGGACAAGAAGACCGGCGAGCGCCTGGACGACCGGCAGATCCGCGACGAGTGCATCGAGTTCCTGATCGCGGGCCACGAGACCACCAGCGGCCTGCTGTCCTTCGCGCTCTACTTCCTGCTGAACAACCCGGACGCCATGGCCAGGGCCCAGGCCGAGGTGGACCATGTGTTCGGCTCCGATCCGACGGTGAAGCCCACCTACGCGCAGGTCAACCGGCTCGTCTACGTGCTTCAGGTGCTCAAGGAATCGCTGCGCATGTTCCCGACCGCGCCGGCCATCGCGATGGCCGCGAAGGAAGACACCACCATCGGCGGCCAGTACACCATCAAGAAGCGCAACATGGTGATCATGCATGCGCTCGCGCTGCACCGCGACAAGACGGTGTGGGGCGAGGACGCCGACCGCTTCAACCCCGACCACTTCAGCCGCGAGGCCGAGCGCGAACGCCCCGCCAACGCCTTCAAGCCTTTCGGCAACGGGCAGCGCGCCTGCATCGGGCGCCAGTTTGCGCTGCAGGAGGCGGTGCTCACGCTGGGCATGATCCTGCAGCGTTTCGACCTGGTCGACCACACGGGCTACAAGCTGAAGATCCGCGAGGCCCTCACGATCAAGCCGGAGGGCTTCAAGATCCGGGCGGTGCCGCGCGATCCGGCCACTCGCCCGCGCAGCGACGCCGCCCTGGCCGTGCAACCCGTGGCGACTGCGACCGAGCGCCCTGTCGCAAGGCCGCAGGCCGCGCGCCATGGCACGCCGCTGCTGGTGCTGCAGGGCTCCAACCTGGGAAGTGCCGAAGACCTGGCGCGCCAGCTGGCCGAGGCCGGCGAGATGCGCGGCTTCTCGACCCAGCTCGCCTCCCTGGACGACTATGCCGAGCGCCTGCCCGCAGAAGGCGCGGTGGCGATCGTCTGCGCCTCCTACAACGGCATGGCGCCCGACAACGCGGCCGAGTTCCACCGCTGGCTGGACCAGGCCGACGATGCGCTCAAGGGCGTGCGCTTCAGCGTCTTCGGCTGCGGCAACACCGATTGGGCCTCCACCTACCAGGCCGTGCCGCGGCGCATCGACGAGCGCCTGGCAGCGCTGGGCGCCACGCGCGTCCACACGCGCGGCGAAGGCGATGCGCGCGAGGACATGGACGGCGCCTTCCAGGACTGGAGCGACGCACTGTGGCCGCAGCTCGCCAAGGCCTTCGCTCTGAAGGCCACCGATTCGGCGCCGTTGCAGATCGAGCCGCTCTACACGCTGGAGGAGATGCCGCCGCCGCAGAAGAACGCGCTGGTGGATGCGCTCGGCGCAGTGGGCATGCGCATCCTGCAGAACCGCGAGCTGCAGAACGGCGGCGACCTTGTCGGCAACGACCGTTCCACCCGCCACGTCGAGTTGCAGCTGCCCGAAGGCGTGCGCTACCGCGCCGGCGACCACCTGAGCGTGGTGCCGCGCAATGGCGCCGCGCAGGTGGAGCGCGCCATGGCGCGCTTTCGCTTCGAACGCCAGGCCCATGTGCGGCTGCAGGCGGCGCCGGGACGCAAGGCCGCGCTGCCGGTGAACGAGGTGATCGCGGTCGACCGGCTGCTCGCCGACTATGTCGAGCTGCAGGACGTGGCCACGCGCAAGCAGATCGCGCAGCTCGCGGCCCATACGCCATGCCCCGCCACGCGGCCCAGGCTGGAAGCGCTGTCGAGCGCCGATGAAGCCTCCATGGGGCTCTACAAGAGCGAGGTGCTGCAGAAGCGCAAGTCGGTGCTGGACCTGCTCGACGAGTTTCCCGCGAGCCAGCCGCCCTTTGCCGCGTTCCTGGAGATGCTGTCGCCGCTGTCGCTGCGCTATTACTCGATCTCGTCCTCGCCGCGTGTCGACGAATCGCGCTGCAGCATCACCGTGGGCGTGGTGGCGGGCCCGGCGCGCTCGGGCTTCGGGCAATTCGAGGGCGTGTGCTCCAGCTACCTGGCGCGCGCCGAGGCCGGCGAACTGGTGCACGGCGTGGTGCGCGAGACCACGGCCGAGGGCTTCCGCCTGCCCGATGATCCGCAACGCCCGGTGATCATGGTCGGGCCGGGCACCGGGCTCGCCCCCTTCCGCGGTTTCCTGCAGGAACGCGAGGCGCGGATCGACGCGGGCGAAACGCTCGGCGAGGCCCTGCTCTTCTTCGGCTGCCGGCACCCGGAGCAGGACTTCATCTACAGGGACGAGTTGCAGGCCTGGGCCGGGCGCGGCGTGTTGCGGCTCTTCACCGCCTTCTCGCGCGCCGGCGAGCGCAAGGTCTATGTGCAGGACCGCATCCGCGAGCAGGCCGCCGAGGTCTGGCGGCTGCTGGACCGGGACGCGATCGTCTACGTGTGCGGCGACGGCTCGCGCATGGAGCCCGATGTGCGGCGCGCGCTGTCGGACATCGCACGCGAGCATGGGCAGGACGGCGAGGCCTGGCTGGAACGCATGATCGCCGACAAGCGCTACGTGCTGGACGTTTGGGCGGGCAACTGAGACGACCCGATTCCCCGGAGCCCTCGCGGAGATCGGCGTCCGGGACACAACCGGGCGCGCCTCGATGCGAATCAACCGCGCTTGCGCGCCGTGACCTCGATCTCGATGCGCATGCGCGGATCGGCGAGGCCCGCGGAGATCATCATCGCTGCCGGCCTGCACTCGCCTCCGCAGCACGGGCCAGCAGGGCGGGAAGTCCCCCGCCTCCGGCAGTACGTAGTTGACCCGCACCACGTCCGCGAAGGAGGCGCCGGCCTCGGCCAGCGCCGCGCCGATGTTGCGCAGGCACTGCTCGGCCTGTTCGACGATGCCCTCGGGAATGGTCATGGTCGCGTAGTCGAAGCCGGTGGTGCCGGAGACGAACACCCAGTCGCCGTCCACCACCGCCCGCGAATAGCCGATCTCCTGCTCGAAGGTGGAGCCGGAGCTGATGAGTCTGCGTGTCATGGGGGTTGCTCGAAGTTCGGAGATCGGGGATTTTCCCGCGCAGGAAAGGCGCTTGCGTTCGTCGCTTGAATTCGCGTTGCCACGGCCTAGGATGGCATGGCGGATCTTCCGCTTCACACCGAGGAGACATCATGTCTTTCTACTTGGTTCAAGCGTCCTACGACACGAGCGCCACGGCCAGCCTGATCAAGAACCCGCAGGACCGCGCCGCCGCTGTCGCACCGGTGTTCGAAAGTACCGGCGGCAAGCTGCACGGGCTGTGGCTGTCATTCGGCGACTACGACGTGGTGGCGATCGCTGAGTTGCCGGACAACGCGAGCGCCGCCGCCATCTCGATGGCGATCGGCGCGAGCGGCGCCTTGCGCACCTTCAAGACGACGCCCCTGCTCACGCCGAGCGAGGCGATGGAGGCAATGAAAAAAGCGGCGAAGGTCAAGTACCAGCCGCCGAAGTAGCGCGGGCGCCGCGCCTACGCCGGCCGCGTGGGATCCGGATAGACCAGCGGCCCCCATAGCCTGCGATCGAAGGGCTTCCACTGCCCCTCCGGCTGCCCCAGCCGGTCCGCCAGCGCATAGAGCACGGCCGGATGGGCGCCCAGCCCCAGATGGCTGGCGATCACCTCGATGTTCTCGGACTGCGGCCCGGGCGCCTCCACGCTGCAGCGCCAGGCGACCACGCCGTCACTGCGGCTGAAGATCGACGTGGTCGGCACCGGCGGCGTGGGGCGCGCATGCTTCATGCGCCGCGGGTCCTCCGCGCTCTGGCCGCTCACGCCTTCGTAGACGCGCCATGCGTGGGTGGCGCGGGCGCTGCCGGTGAAAGGGCTGCCCAGGGTGACCACGCTGCGCACCCATTGCGGATGGCGCGTGGCGAGCAGGCGCGCATAGACGCCGCCCAGGCTCCAGCCGACCAGGCTGACCTTGCGGCCGGTCCCGGCATGCAGGGCTTCGAGCTTGGCGACCATGCCGTCCTCGATGCCCTCGCGCGGGCCGAGGTTGCGTCCCAGGCCCCAGCCATGGGCGTCGTAGCCGCGTCCTTGCAGGTAGCGCCGCAAGAGCTTGGTCGACAAGTCGCTGGCCACCAGGCCGGGCAGGACCAGCACGGGGTGGCCGTCGCCACGCGGCGTGAGTTGCAGCAACGGCCACAGGGCCAGGGCCGCGCCGGCCTCCCAGAGGGCACGCCCTTCCGCCAGCAGCAACAGGCGCGAAGGCGGATCGACGTGGTCGTGGGTGGCTGCCATCATGAATAGCTCCTTTGTCGTTCTGCTTGACTGCGCGTGCCCCGTTATCCGAGGTATTTGCCGCGCAGGTAATCAAGGTAAGCCCTCGATTCGCGGGAAACATAAGGGGAAACCAGCGTCAGCGTGTAGAAGGCGGCCAGCCCCGGATCGGCCTGCTGCAGCGCATCGCGCCCCGGCACCAGCCGCTCGAAGGAGAGCCAGCAGGTGGTGGTGAAGACCATCTGCAGCGCGAGCATCTGCGCCTCTTCGGCCGTCGCCTCGATCACGCCGGCGGCACGCAGCGCCTCGCACAGCGATTGCGCGGCCAGGAGGTTCTGCGCCGTCAGGGCCTGGGCCCGCTGGCCCAGCACCGGGTACTCGCCCGCAAGAAAGGCCATGTCGCGGTAGACGAAGCGGTAGGCGTCGATGGCCTCGAAGCGCAGATGCAGCGCGAGCCACAGATCGTCGATGGCGCGAACCGTCCCGGAGGACGCGTTGAGCAGTGCCAGCTGCTCCTCGAAGCGCCGGAACAGGCGATCGACGATCAGCTGCTTGGCCTTGAAGTGGTAGTGCAGGTTGCCCGCACTGATCTCGAGCTCGGCGGCGATCCGGTGCGTGGACACGGCCGCGAGCCCCTGCGCGTTGAACAGCGCAAGGCTGGTCTGCAGGATGCGCTCGCGCGTGTTGTTGCTGGCCACGGACTCTGGGCTCGACGGTGGAGCTCAGCGCTTGCGCTGTGCCGATTCGATGCGCTCCAGGTGTTCGAGCAGGCGCTTCATTTGCTCGCGCAGTTCCTGGATGTCTTGCGCGGTCGGCATGCCCAGCCGCTGCATCGCGGTGGCGACGCGCTGGTCGAAGACGTCCTCGAACTTGCGGATGCCGAAGCTCTCCAGCCCGAAGCCGCGCTGCGGCGCATCGCCCTTGGGCTGGCCCATGCCGAGCAGGCTCTCGATGACATTGGTCTGGCGCTTGACGACGTCGTCGCGCACATTGCCCAGCGCCTTCAGGCCGGCGCGCAACAAACCTTGCGCGCCGGCCTTTTGATCGGGGGCCGCAGGCTTCTTCGTGGGGGCCGACTTCTTCGTGGGGGCCGCTTTCTTGCGTGGCACCGTCTTCCCGGTCGGCGCCGCCTTCTTGCCGGCGGCCGCCGCCTTCTTCTTCACGCTGAGAGTTTCATCGCGGCGAGTCGCCATGCGTTGCTCCAGGACAGGTCAATCGGAAGGCGGCCGGTCCGCCACGGCGTCGTCGCTCAGGCCTTGCGGGCGGCGCGCACCGGACGGCGCACCGCCGCGCGGGCCTTGGCCTTCACGGTCTTGACCGGCGTTGCTTCGCCGGTGCTGCCGGCCACGCGGCTTTCGATCTTCTTGGCGCCTGCGGCGATACCGTCGGCGATCTGCACCGAGACGGCGGCGATCGGCTGGTTCAGCGTGCCCAGCGCCTGCAGCACGGAGCTGCCGAGCGGCGACTCGATGCGCGCGGCAGCGTTGGTGACCGACTCGATGCCGCTGGTGGTGGTGCCGGCGAGGCGGTCCATCACGGCGATGACGCGGCCGGTGTCGATGTCGAGGCGATTCGCCAGGAAGCCGTTGACCTTCTCCTGCGCGCTGATCAGGCGGACCTTGAGCGTCTCGCTCAGCAGCGGCAGTTGGCGGGCGTTGAGGATTTGGCTGGTGCGCGAGGCGGCGCCGTTCAACAGGCGATGGGCGCCGGCGCGGTAGGCGCCGACCAGGGTCTTGCCGGCATCGTTGTATTGGCCGACCACGTGGAGGGCGGCGCTGGAGATGTTCTGCGTGGACATGATGATTTCCTTGAAGTGGGATGGAGCACATAACGCCGGGACCCGATCCCGCCATCACTCGCGTCATGGTTCCGACGCGATGGCCTCATCTTCTTCGCAAAGCCCTAGGCCGTTAAAGCTAGAAGCGTCGGATAGTTAGGCCAACTGCCCCAATTCCTTCGAATGCCCGCGATGCTACGACGAGCAGGCCATTGCCCGGCCCGTTGGGCCTCGGGCTTACCCGCTATCCCGGCCCGCGGACATTGCAGATCACTTTCCCTCGCCCGAACGCAAGCTCGCACTGATGCCCTTCGTGCTGTCGAATCCGGTGTGCAACAGCCGCCGCCGCTACGCGTTGACGCGCAGGCCGGCCGGCCCGACCTCCATGCGACCGATCGCGCGGGCGGCCTCGAAGCCCTGTTCGTGGAACAGCGCCAGCACCTGCGGCACGCTGTCCGGCGCGCAGCTCACGAGCAGGCCGCCCGAGGTCTGCGGATCGCTCAGCAGGTCCTGCGCCACCGGCGGCAGCCCGGCATCGAGCCGCACCTCCGCACCATAGCCGGCCCAATTGCGGCCCGACGCGCCGGTGACGAAGCCCTCGGCTGCCATCTCGGCGACCCGGGGCAGGAGCGGCACCTGCGGCCAATCGATCACCGCCTGCAGCCCGGCGCCGCGCGCCATCTCCAGCGTGTGGCCGGCCAGGCCGAAGCCGGTCACGTCGGTGAGCGCATGCACGCCCTCGAGCGCGGCCAGCGCGATACCGGGCTTGTTGAGCCGCGTGGTGTTGGCGATCAGCTGTGCATAGCCGTCTGCGTCGAGCTTCTCCTTCTTGAGGGCCGCCGACAGCACGCCCACGCCCAGCGGCTTGCCGAGCACCAGCACGTCGCCGGCCTTCGCATCGGCATTGCGTTTGAGCCGCTTCGGATGCACCAGCCCCATCACGACCAGCCCGTAGATCGGCTCGATAGAGTCGATGGTGTGGCCGCCCGCGATCGGGATGCCGGCCTCGCGGCACACCGCCTGGCCGCCGCGCACCACCTCGCCGATCACCGCCAGCGGCAGCTGGTTGACCGGCATCGCCACCAGCGCCAGCGCCATGATCGGCGTGCCGCCCATGGCGTAGACATCGCTGATGGCGTTGGTCGCCGCGATGCGGCCGAAGTCGAAGGGATCGTCGACGATCGGCATGAAGAAGTCGGTGGTGGCGATGAGCGCCTGCTCGTCATTGAGCTGGTAGACCGCTGCGTCGTCGGCGGTCTCGATGCCGACCAGCAGCTCGGGCGGGATGAGGCCGCTGCCGCTGTTGCGCAGGATTTCAGACAGCACGCCCGGCGCAATCTTGCAGCCGCAGCCGCCGCCGTGGGAGAAGCTGGTGAGACGCAGGGCCGGGGCAGTGCTTCGATCGTTCATGTTCGCGCTTTCGGAGTCTGGCCGATTATGGTGGCGCGAGCAGATCGCGCAGCAGGCGCCGAACGCATTCACGCTCGGCCGCCGGGGTGAAAAGCGGCTCGCGCAGCGCGCATTGCGCTGCCAGCCGCGCCGCGAAGCCGGGCTCGGCTGCAAACCGTTCCATCAGCGCAGCCAGCGCCGCGTCGTCGCCGGCGGGAAAGCAGCCCTCGTAGTCCTCGCCCAGCAGCCCCAGGTTGCCGCCGATGCGGCTGGCCAGCACCGGCACGCCCGAACGCACGGCCTCGATCACGGCCTGTGCGCCGCCCTCCATCCGGCTCATGTGCACCAGCGCGCGGGCGCGGGCGATCCAGCGCCGCGCGGCCTCGCGCGGCAGGCCGCCGAGCCAGCGATAGTGCGGGCATTCGTCCATGGTGCGGCGCGCCGCCTCGCCCAGCTCGGGCGCGAGCGCGTCGCCGATGTGCACGATCCGGATCGGCGTGTGTGCGGGCAGCCGGCGTGCGGCGGCCATGAGGCAGAGCGGGTCTTTCTCTTCGCGCAGATGACCCACCGCGACGAGCTCGACATGGCGCTGTGCCGGACGCGCGCGCAGGCGGCTGGCCGACTGCAGGATCACGCGCGCCTTCGCGCGCTCGCCGGGACCGAGACGATCGAGCGCATCGGCCTGCAGCACCACCAGTTGGCTGGCACACTCGAGCGAATGCTGCGCGGCCCTGTTCTCCTCGATGTCGCGGTACACGTCGGTGCCGGTCAGGACCAGCGCGATCGGGGCTGCCGGTCGCGCTGCGCGCAGCTGTGCGATCGGCTCGGCGGATCGGCGCGCATGCAGCGCGATCATGGCGTCGCAAGGCATTCCGTCCCAGCCTCGCGCGATCTCCACCTCCGCCACGCCCGCCAGGAATCGGCCCCAGCGCGACGCGGTGCGCCAGTTGCCGTTGTTGGCGTCAGCGAGCGCCGGCGAGACGATCAACACACGCGGCATCTTGCTCATCGGCGCATTCTGTCAGGCCGGCATCGCCATGGCTGAGGCGCGCACCCTCACCGGCGAGGCGCTGGCGGCCGCCCTTCGCGAATGCCGCGCCCGCACCCGGGCCTGGACCTTCGACCTGAGCGATGCTCAGTGGCGGGTGCCGCGCCAGGCCGGCGTGAACCTGGTGGCCTGGGAGCTGTCGCACCTCGCCTGGTTCGGCGAGTTCTGGGTGCTGCGCGGCCCGCACGCAGTGGACGCGAACGGCCATGTGCAGGCCGCTGTGCCGGCGCGGATCGCGGGCCCCGACGCGCTGTTCGACTCGGCCCGGCTGGCCCACATTGCCCGCTGGTCCGTGGCTTTGCCCACGCGCGACGAGATCGATGCGCGGCTCGATGCCCAGCTCGAGGCCTGCCTGGCCGCGCTCGCCGCCTCCCGGGACAGCGACGAGGCCCTGTACTTCCATCGACTGGCGCTGTTCCACGAAGACATGCACGGCGAGGCCTTCGCCTGGCTGCGTGCGACGCTGGGCTACCCCGCGCCTGCCGGCGTGGCCGGCCTGCCGCGCCTGGCCGAGGCGCCCGCCATCGCGATGCCGGCCGCGCAGGCACGCATGGGCTGGCCGGCGGCCCGCAGCGGCTTCGCCTTCGACAACGAGTGCGGCGAACATCCTGTCGCCCTGCCGGCATGCGAGATCGACGCCACGCCGGTCACGGCAGGCCGCTACCTGCGCTTCGTGGAAGCCGGGGGCTACGCCGACCCGTTGTTCTGGCCCGGCGAGGCAGGGCGCTGGCGCGCGACGCAGCCCCGCAGCCACCCTGCGCGCTGGCGGCGCGTGTCGCAGCAATGGGAGACCCGCTGGTTCGACCGCTGGCTGCCGCTCGATCCTGCACAGCCGGTGATCCACGTCAACGCCTGGGAGGCCGAGGCCTACGCACGCTGGGCGGGCCGCCGCCTGCCCACGGCCGCCGAGTGGGAGCATGCGGCCGCCACCCAGAGCGCCTTCGCCTGGGGCAGGAGCGTCTGGGAATGGACCGCCAGCACCTTCGCGCCCTACCCCGGCTTCGCGGCCGGCCCTTACCGCGACTACTCGGCTCCCTGGTTCGGCGACCACCGCGAACTGCGCGGCGGGGCCTTCGCCACCCACGCGCGAATGCATGATCTGCGCTACCGCAACTTCTTCCAGCCTGGCCGCAACGACGTCTTCGCCGGCTTCCGCACTGCGGCTCCTTAAACTCCGGGCCTTCTTCCCTTCGGTCGCCCATCATGAAAAGACAGTTCCTCCAGACCACCCTCTACTGCCTGCTGGGCCTGGCCGCCGGCGTGCCCGCCCATGCGCAAAGCGCGACCACGCTGCGCGTCGCGGCCATCCCCGACGAGGCGCCGACCGAGCTGCAGCGCAAGTTCAAGCCGCTGGGCGAGTACCTGAAGAAGGAGACCGGCCTCGACGTGCAGTTCACACCGGTCACCGACTACGCCGCGGTGGTCGAGGGCCTGGCCACGAACAAGATCGACCTGGCCTGGCTCGGAGGCTTCACCTTCGTGCAGGCCAAGCTGCGTACCGGCGGTGCGGCCGTGCCGATCGTGCAGCGCGCGGAGGACGAGAAGTTCACCAGCAAGTTCATCGTCCCCACCGACAGCAAGGCGAAGACCCTGGCCGACCTCCGCGGGGCCACCTTCGCCTTCGGCGCGCCGTCCTCGACCTCGGGCCACCTGATGCCGCGCCATTTCCTGCTGCTGGCCGGCATCAACCCCGAGAAGGACTTCAAGACCGTCGCCTACTCCGGCGCCCACGATGCGACGGTCGCCTTCGTGGCCTCGGGCCGGGCCGAGGCCGGCGTGCTGAACGCCTCGGTGATGGACAAGCTCGCCGAGTCCGCCAACCCCAACGCCGCCAAAGTGCGCGTGCTCGCGACCACCGCGCCGTACTACGACTACAACTGGACCGTGCGCCCCGGCCTCGACCCCGCCACCACGAGGAAGCTGACCGACGCCTTCCTCAAGCTCGACGCCGCCAACCCGGCGCAAAAGGAAGTCCTCGAGCTGCAGCGCGCTTCGAAGTTCATCCCGACCCAGGCCTCGAACTACGACGGCATCGAGGCGGCCGCCAAGTCGGCGGGGCTCATCAAGTAGGCGGGCCGCGCCGTTGAACGCCGAAGCCGCGCTGGCGCTGGAAGATGTCGGCCTGGTTCACGCCAATGGGCAGCGTGCGCTGCGCGGGGTGACGCTGCGGGTCGCACCGGGTGCGCGCGTGGCGGTCATCGGCCCTTCGGGCGCCGGCAAGACCAGCCTGCTGCGCATCGCCGCCACCGCGCTGCGTCCCGATGAGGGTCGCATCGAACTACTGGGCGCGCGGCCGTGGCAGCTGCGCGCCCGGGCGTTGAAGGCGCTGCGCGCGCGCATCGGGATGATCCACCAGGCGCCGCCGATCCCGCCGCGGCTGCGCGTGATCACGGCGGTGCTGGCGGGGCGGCTGGGGGCCTGGTCGGGCGGCCGCGCCCTGGCCTCGCTGCTGGTGCCGGCCGACATCGCCGGCGCGCAGGCTGCGCTGGCCCGGCTGGACCTGGCCGACCGGCTGTTCGACCGCTGCGACCGGCTCTCCGGCGGCCAGCTTCAGCGCGTCGGAATGGCGCGCGTGCTCTACCAGGCGCCCGAGCTGCTGCTGGCCGACGAGCCGGTCTCGGCGCTGGACCCCGCGCTGGCCGACCTCGCGGTCGGCGAGCTGATCGCGCAGAGCCAGGCCACCGGCGCGACGCTGATCGCTTCGCTGCACGCCGTGGACCTGGCGCTGAAGTGGTTCGATCGCATCGTCGGCCTGCGCGCGGGCGTGGTGGTCTTCGATGCGCCGGCCGCCGCCATCAGCCGCGGCATGCTGCAAGAGCTCTACGCCACCGAGGGCAGCCTGCTGCCGACGCAGACGCCCGGCTTCGAGCTCGAAGAGCGTGGCGCGCCGGCGCCGACGGTCGTCTGCCGATGAGCACGCCGGGCCGCTCCCAAGGCGAAGGCGCATCGATGCGCACGCTGCCGACCCCGCCCGCCTCGCGCGACCCGCTCGCACGCCGGCGCCTGGGCGCGCTGCTGCTCGCGCTGGTGGTGCTGTGGCCGATGCTGGTGATCGCCGAGTTCAAGCCCCAGGCGCTGCTGGCGCCGGGCACGCTGCGCGTCATGGGCGGCTTCCTGGCCGGCTTCCTGCCGCCCGCGCTGTCGGCCGATTTCCTGGGCCTGCTGGCGCATGCGACCTTGCAAACCCTCGCAATGGCGACCGCAGGGACGGCCTTGGCCTTCGTGGTCGCGGTGCCGCTGGCCTTCGCGGCGACACGGTCGCTGTCGATCTCGCGCATCGGCCCCGGCCCCGGACGATGGCGCGGAGGAGCGATGCGCACGGCCGTGCGCGGTGTGCTCACCGTGCTGCGCGCCATCCCCGAGCTGGTGTGGGCGCTGCTGCTGGTGCGCGCCTTCGGTCTGGGCCCGGGCGCCGGCGTGCTGGCGCTCGCCATCACCTATGGGGGCATGCTCGGCAAGGTCTACTCCGAGATCCTCGAGTCGGGTGACACGCGGCCCGCACGGGCGCTGCTCGAGGCGGGCAGCGGGCGGGTTGCCGCGCTCGGCTACGGCCTCTTGCCCGGCGCTGCGCATGAGCTGGCCTCCTACACCGTCTACCGCTGGGAGTGCGCGGTGCGCGCCTCGGTGGTGATGGGCTTCGTCGGCGCCGGCGGGCTCGGCCAGCTGATGGACCAGTCGATGAAGATGCTCAACGGCGGCGAGGCGTGCAGCATCCTGATCGTGTTCCTGCTGTTGGTGTTGATGGCCGATGCCTTGAGCGCCGTGCTGCGCAGGTGGCTGCGATGACGACGCGCTCCTCCACGCTCGCGGGGCGCGGCTTGGGGCCGCTGGCATGAGCCCGATGGAACCGTCGCTCTCGGAACGCGCGCGCGCCGCCGGGCCCTGCCTCGGCTGCGTGCTGGCCACGGCCGCCATCCTGCTCGCGGTGATCGCGAGCTTCCTGTATCTCGGCATCGACTTCCGCGCGCTGGTGGCGCGCGAGTCGCTGGCGTCGATGGCGAAGTTCGTGGCCGAGTTCTTTCCGCCCGACCTCTCGCCCGACTTCCTGGGCAGAACGGCCTGGGGCGCGTTGCAGACGCTGGCGGTCTCGGCGCTGGGCACGCTGATCGCGATGCTCGGCGGCGCCGCGCTGGCGCTGCCCGCCTCGGGTCGCTTCGGCCCGGCGCTGCGGCAGGTCTCGCGCCTGCTGCTGAACCTGCTGCGCAGCGTGCCCGAGCTGGTATGGGCCGCGCTGATGGTGCTGGCGGCCGGGCTCGGCCCCTTTGCCGGCGTGCTGGCGCTGGCGCTGCACACCAGCGGCGTGTTCGGCCGCCTGTTCGGCGAGACGCTGGAGAACGTCCCGCCCGTGCCCGAGCGCGCGCTGCGCGATGCCGGCAGCGGCGCAGTCGCGGCCTTCGCCTACGGCAGCCTGCCGCTGGCCTGGCCCCAATGGCTGGCCTATTCGCTGTACCGTTGGGAGATGAACATCCGCATGGCTGCCGTGCTCGGCTTCGTCGGCGCCGGCGGGCTGGGGCAGATGCTGTACTTTCATCTCTCGCTGTTCCAGCAGGCGCAGGCGGCGACGGTGATCGGCGCCATGTTCGTGCTGGTCTTCATCGTCGACGCCGCGAGCGGCCGCCTGCGGCGCGGCCTCGTGCCTGCCCACGCATGACCTCTCCGGAGATTCGCCCATGAGCACCTTCACCACGGTCGAGCTGATCGGCGCACCCACCGACATCGGCGCCAGCGTGCGCGGCGCCGGCATGGGGCCGGACGCACTGCGGGTGGCGGACATCGCCGGCACCCTCTCGCGCCTGGGCTTCGAGATCGTGGACCGCGGAAACCTCGCGGGGCCGGCCACGCCCTGGACCGAGCCGGCCAACGGGCTGCGCCATCTGGACGAAGTGGTCACGTGGAATCGCTCGGTCTACGCGGCGGTCGACCATGCCTTGGCCGCCGGCCATCTCCCGCTCCTGATGGGCGGCGACCACTGCCTCGCGGTCGGCTCGATCAGCGCGATCGCCTGGCACGCGCGCCGACGCGGCAAGAAGCTGCGCGTGCTGTGGCTGGATGCCCATTCGGACGTCAACACCGAGCGCACCAGCCCCAGCGGCAACATCCACGGCATGCCGGTCGCCTGCCTGCTGGGCCATGGGCCGGAAGCGCTCAGCGGCTGGAGCGGCGAGGCCGCGGCGCTGGAGCACGACGCGATCCGCTTCCTCGGCATCCGCAGCGTCGACGCGGAGGAGAAGGCGGCGATCCGCGCCCTGGGCCTGAACGTCTTCGACATGCGCCACATCGACGAGCACGGCATGCGCACCACCATGACCGAGGCGCTGCAGGACATCGATGAGGGCACCCACCTGCACGTGAGCTTCGACCTCGATTGCCTGGACCCCGACTACGCGCCGGGCGTGGGCACCGGCGTGCGCGGCGGGCCGACCTGGCGCGAGATGCAGCTGTGCATGGAGATGATCGCCGACACCGGCCGCCTGGCTTCGCTCGACGTCGTCGAGCTCAATCCCGCGCTGGACGTGCGCAACCGAACGGCGGAAGTGGCGGTGGAGCTGATCGAGAGCCTGTTCGGCAAGTCGACGCTGGTGCGCTGAAACGCCTCAGGCCAGTCGCGCGAACACGCTGGGAAACACGCACACCGAGATGCCGAGGCTGCGCCGCACGGCCACGTCCTCCAGCCGCGCCCACTCGGTGGACGACACAAGGGGCTTGCCGGTCTCGGGCAGCGTCCCGGCATTGCTTTCTTCCAGGCTGCGGGCCCATTCGTCGAACGTAAGCTTGGGGTGAGAGGTCATCAAGGTGATCTCCATCGAGGAACAAGATGGGGACAAGCGTAGCGTCCCTCCTCGCGAAGGAAGAGTGAATAAATCACCGAAGAAAACGAAACGGTGCATGCAACAACGCGATCTCGCATGCCCTTAGAACTTTTTTCACGGCGCACCCGCGAGCTTCATCCACGGAACGAGAGGGCCAGGGCCGCAAAAGGCAGTGAAGCGTGAACTTTTCAGCGCCTCGAATGAGGCACATCGTCTTACATTCTTAAGTACTCATTTTGCATTTTTAGAGCGAGGAGCAAGACATGGATGTGCGAAAGATCGGGCTGCTGGTGGAACAACCGTTCGATGGTTCCTATTACTGGGTCATCCACGAGGACGTGCGACACGACGGCCACTTCGAGGCGATGCATCGCGCCGATCGGCCTTTCGCCACCTACGCCGCCGCGCTGGCGCAAGGCTATGGCGTGCTGCAACGCCTCTGCGGCCTGACCGGCCTGCCTGCCAACGCGGCGCGCTCGGTCTCGATCTGAACGCAGGTCAGCCGCGCGAAGGCGACGGCGGCACCGGACGCAGGGGCCCATCGGTGCTCGGCGCCGGCAGCGAAGGCGGTGCGACGGGCGTGCTCTGCACCGCCTCGGGCACGAGGAAGCGGTCGAGCAAGACGAAAAAGCGGTCGTAGAAGCGCTCGTCGGTCAGCGTCTCGCTGGCCACCTTGACCAGCGCGTCGTCGCTCGAAGAAAAGGGTAGCGACAACGAACCCAGCGCGCCCACGCCCACGCTGGCCGAGTTGTTGAGCTTCTTCAGGCTGTAGCGGTCCTGCAGCGCGCTGGCGAAGGCGATGGTGCTCGCGCCGCCGCCGTCGCGCGCGCAGACCACGCGCAGCTCGACCTCCACGTGCACTTCGCTGGCCGGCTGGAAGCTCTTGCGGCCGGCCACCAGGTCGGCGTTGGCCGCGGTCACCAGGTAGCCCTGGCTCAGCAGCGCACGGCGCGCGGCCTCGCAGGTCTGCGCCTGTGTGGCCGGGAAGCTGCGCGTGTGGGTGGTGGTCGAATCGAACTCCTCGGGGTCGTAAGTGACCTGCTTCGGCGAGGTGATGCCGCAGCCGGCGAGAACGAGCGTGAACAGCAGCGCCAGGGCTGCGTTCGGGAGAAAAGGACGCATGGGAGAGAAGCCAATGTCGGGAGATGCGGAATGCTAGCGGCAGCCTGTTGCTCCGCAGTGCCCGATTTGGACGCGGCCGGCAGCGCCGCGTTCCCCTCTCTCAAACTTCGATGCGGATCACGCGATTCGCGCGTTCGCGTGTGGCGGCGATGCGGCGCGCATTGGGCTCGTCGGTCTGCGCCACCCAGGCCAGCGCCTCTTCGCGGCTGCGGCCGAACTGCTGGTGGCGCCACACCAGGCGCTCCACGCGCAGCGCGTCGTCGACCTCCACGTACCAGGCCTCGTCGAGCAGCGGCGCGACACCCGCCCACGGACCTTCCTGCAGCAGCAGGTAGTTGCCTTCGGTGATGACGAGTTGGGTCTGGGGCAGGACCGCGATGGCACCGGCGACCGGTTCCTCGATCTCGCGCCGGAACTCGGGCGCGTAGACGATTTCGTCCGGGCGCTGCTCGCGCAAGCGCTGCAGCAGCGCCACGTAGCCAGCGCTGTCGAAGGTGTCGGGCGCACCCTTGCGCTCGGCCCGGCCCAGGCGTCGAAGTTCCGTTTGCGCGAGATGGAAGCCGTCCATCGGAACGACTTGCGCACGTCCGGGCAGGGCTTGCTCGAGCGCGCGCGCGACCGTCGACTTGCCTGCGCCCGGCGCGCCGACCAGGCCGAGCAGCTTGCGCCGGCCATCGGCCAGCAGGATTTCGAGACGGGAGCGGTCGGCGCTCGCGATCACGGGTAGAGTCCGCGCTCCTGCCGAGCCATCAGGATGCGCTCGCAGGCCACCGCGAAGGTCGCGGTGCGCAGCGTGATCCGGTGCTTGTCGGCGGTGTCCCAGATGTTGTTGAGCGCGTTCATCATGATGCGGTCCAGCCGCTGGTTGATCTCGTCCTCGTCCCAGAAGAAGGACGAGAAGTCCTGCACCCACTCGAAGTAGCTGACCGTCACGCCGCCGGCGTTGCAGATCACGTCGGGCACCACCAGCACGCCGCGCTCGGCCAGGATGTCGTCGGCTGCCGGCACGGTCGGGCCGTTGGCGCCTTCGAGCACGAGCTTGGCCTTGGTCTTCTGCGCGCGCTCGGCGGTCAGCTGGCCTTCGAGGGCCGCGGGAATGAGGATATCGCAGGGCACGTCCCAGAAGGACTCGTTGGCGATCACGTCGCCGCCCTTGAAGCCCACCACGCCCTCGGTGCGTGCCAGCGGCAGCAGCGTCTTGAGATCGAGCCCATTGGCGTTGATGATGGTGCCGGTATGGTCCTGCACGGCGACGATCTTCGCGCCGGCCTCGGCGAACAGCTCCGCCGCCACCGAGCCCACGTTGCCGAAGCCCTGCACCGCGACACGCGCGCCGCGCAGGTCCAGTCCCAGCCGGCGCGCCGCCTCGCGGCCGGTGACGAACACGCCGCGGCCGGTCGCCTTCACCCGGCCCAGCGAGCCGCCCAGGTGCAGCGGCTTGCCCGTGACCACGCCGGTGGCGGTGCCGCCGACGTTCATCGAGTAGGTGTCCATCATCCAGGCCATGATCTGGGCGTTGGTGTTGACGTCGGGCGCGGGAATGTCCTGCTGCGGGCCGATGATGATGCCGATCTCGCTGGTGTAGCGACGCGTGACCTTCTCCAGTTCCTGCTGCGAGAGCTTCTTCGGGTCGACGCGGATGCCGCCCTTGGCCCCGCCGTACGGCAGGTTCACCGCGGCGGTCTTGACCGTCATCCAGGCCGACAGGGCCATCACTTCTTCCAGCGTCACGTCGGGGTGAAAGCGCACGCCGCCCTTGCCCGGGCCGCGCGACATGTTGTGCTGCACGCGGTAGCCCTCGAAGTGGGCGATGGTGCCGTCGTCCATCTCGATCGGCACGTCGACGATCAGCGCGCGCTTGGGGCGCTTGAGCGTCTCGACCCAGCGGGCCAGGCCGCCCAGGTAAGGCACGACGCGGTCGACCTGCGAAAGATAGGTGCCCCAGGGGCTGTTGTCGGTCGGGTGAACGTAGGACAGATCGGCGCTCATGGCACTCCAGGCGTTGTTGGGATGCCGCGCACGATAGTCTCGCCCGCCGCCCTCCACCATGGTCTATGCGCGATGCGTTGGGCCTTATGCGCTTGCGGCAAGCTCAGCGCGCGCCGAAGATCGCCGTCCCGACGCGCACCATCGTGCTGCCGGCGGCGATCGCCGCCTCCAGGTCGGCCGACATGCCCAGCGAAAGCGTGTCGACGTCCAGCCCCGCGCTGCGCATGTCCTGGAAAACCGCCGCGGCGCGCAGGAACAGCGCGCGCTGCGCCTCGAAATCCGGTGCAGGCTCGGGGATCGCCATCAGCCCTCGCAGCCGCAAACGTGGCAAGGCCGCCACAGCCCGCGCCAGGTCCAGAGCTTCCTCCGGGGCGACGCCGGACTTGTTGGCGCCGGCGTCCACATTGACCTGCAGGCAGACCTGCAGCGGCTGCAGTTCCGCCGGCCGGTGCTCGGCCAGGCGCTCGGCGATCTTGAGCCGGTCGATGCTGTGCACCCAGTCGAAATGCGCCGCCACCGGCCGCGTCTTGTTGCTCTGCAGAGGGCCGATGCAATGCCATTCGAGCTCGCCGCGCAGGTCGGACAAGGCCTCGATCTTGGCCACGCCCTCTTGCACGTAGTTCTCGCCGAAGGCAATCTGGCCGGCGGCGCGGGCCTCGCGCACCGCCTCGGCGGGGAAAGTCTTGGAGACCGCAAGCAAGCGCACGCTCGCCGGGTCGCGGCCGGCTGCCGTGCATGCCATCACGATTCGGCTCCGAACTTGCTGGAGCTTGTCATCAATCATCGTCATAATCGTCAAAACGTATCAAAACGTCACCGAGGAGCTTCGTGGACATCACCCAACTGCTGGCCTTCAGCGTCAAGAACAAGGCCTCGGACCTGCACCTGTCGTCCGGCTTGCCGCCCATGATCCGTGTGCACGGCGACGTGCGGCGCATCAACGTCGACGCGCTCGACCACAAGGCCGTGCACGCCATGGTGTACGACATCATGAGCGACACGCATCGCAAGCACTACGAAGAGTTCCTCGAGGTCGACTTCTCCTTCGAGATCGACGGCCTCGCCCGCTTCCGCGTGAACGCCTTCAACCAGGCCCGCGGCGCGGCGGCGGTGTTCCGGACCATTCCCTCGAAGATCCTCTCGCTGGAGCAGCTCAACGCGCCGAAGATTTTCGGCGACCTCGCGCTCAAGCCGCGCGGCCTGGTGCTGGTGACCGGTCCGACCGGCTCGGGCAAGTCCACCACGCTGGCCGCGATGATCAACTACCTCAACGAGACCGAGTACGGCCACATCCTGACGGTGGAGGACCCGATCGAGTTCGTGCACGAGTCGAAAAAGTGCCTGATCAACCAGCGCGAGGTCGGCCCGATGACGCTGTCCTTTGCGAACGCGCTGCGTTCCGCGCTGCGCGAGGACCCGGACGCGATCCTCGTCGGCGAAATGCGCGACCTGGAGACCATCCGCCTGGCGATGACCGCGGCCGAGACCGGCCACCTGGTGTTCGGCACCCTGCACACCTCCTCGGCCGCAAAGACGATCGACCGGATCATCGACGTGTTCCCGGGCGAGGAAAAGGAGATGATCCGCGCCATGCTGTCCGAATCGCTGCAGGCCGTGATCTCGCAGACCCTGTGCAAGACCAAGGACGGCCAGGGGCGCGTGGCGGCGCACGAGATCATGCTGGGCACCTCGGCCATCCGCAACCTGATCCGCGAGGGCAAGGTGGCGCAGATGTATTCGTCGATCCAGACCGGCAGCGGCCAGGGTATGCAGACGCTGGACCAGTGCCTGACGGACCTCGTGCGGCGCAATGTCATTTCTCCCGCCGAAGCCCGCGGCAAGGCGAAGATCCCCGAGAATTTCCCAGGCTGAACAAGCCTGCCCGCACCGGAGTACCGACATGGAACGCGATCAAGCCAGCCAGTTCATCAATGAACTCCTCAAGCTCATGGTGAGCCGCAACGGCAGCGACCTGTTCATCACCGCCGACTTCCCGCCGGCGATCAAGGTCGACGGCAAGGTCACCAAGGTGTCGCAGCAGGCCCTGGGCGCGCAGCACACGCTGGCGCTCACGCGCTCGATCATGAACGACCGGCAGACCGCCGAGTTCGAGCGCACCAAGGAGTGCAACTTCGCGATCTCGCCCACCGCCATCGGCCGCTTCCGCGTGAATGCCTTCGTGCAGCAGGGCAAGGTGGGCATGGTGCTGCGGACCATCCCGTCCACGCTGCCGACCATCGACGGGCTCGGCATGCCGCAGGTGCTGAAGGACGTGGCGATGAGCAAGCGCGGCCTGTGCATCCTGGTGGGCGCCACCGGCTCAGGCAAATCGACGACCCTGGCCGCAATGATCGACTGGCGCAACGACAACTCCTTCGGCCATATCGTGACGGTGGAGGACCCGGTCGAATTCGTCCATCCGCACAAGAATTGCGTGGTGACGCAGCGCGAAGTCGGCATCGACACCGACAGCTGGGAGGCCGCGCTCAAGAACACCTTGCGGCAGGCGCCGGACGTCATCCTGATGGGCGAGATCCGCGACCGCGAGACCATGGAGCACGCGGTGGCCTTCGCAGAGACCGGCCACCTGTGCATGGCCACGCTGCACGCCAACAGCGCCAACCAGGCGCTGGACCGCATCATCAACTTCTTCCCCGAGGAGCGCCGCGCCCAGCTGCTGATGGACCTGTCGCTGAACCTGCGTTCGCTGATCTCGCAGCGCCTCATTCCCACCGAGGACGGCCACGGCCGCGTCGCCGCGGTGGAAATCCTGCTGAACACCCCGCTGATCAGCGACATGATCTTCAAGGGCGAGGTGGGCGAGATCAAGGAGATCATGAAGAAGAGCCGCAACCTCGGCATGCAGACCTTCGACCAGGCGCTGTTCGACCTGTTCGAGACCCACATGATTTCCTTCGAGGACGCGCTGCGCAACGCCGATTCGGCCAACGACCTGCGGCTGCAGATCAAGCTCAACAGCCAGCGGGCACGCACGACCGACCTCTCGGCCGGCACCGAGCACTTCGCGATCGTCTGATCGCAGCGGAACGTCGAGGGGCGATAAGCTCGCCCTCATGAACAGTCTCAACCCCAAAACCTACGACCCCGCGCCAGCGCACGAGGTCGCCTTCCTCGGCCTCGGCGTGATGGGCTATCCCATGGCGGGGCACCTCGCCCTCGCCGGCCATGGCGTCGCGGTCTACAACCGCACGCCCGCCAAGTCCGCCGCGTGGCAGCAGGAATTCGCCGCCCAGGCCAAGGGCCGCCTGCGCCACGCGCCGACGCCGCGCGAGGCAGCGGCCGGCGCCGACATCGTGTTCTGCTGCGTCGGCAACGACGACGACTTGCGCTCGGTGGTCCTGGGCGAGGACGGCGCCTTCGCCGGGATGGCCAAGGGCGCGGTCTTCGTCGACCACACCACCGCTTCGGCCGACGTGGCGCGCGAGTTGTCGAAGGCCGCGCTCGAACGCGGCCTTCAGTTCATCGATGCACCGGTCTCCGGCGGGCAGGCCGGCGCACAGAACGGCGCGTTGACCGTGATGTGCGGCGGCGATGCGGCGGCCTTCGAGCGGGCAAAGCCGGTGATCACCGCCTTCGCACGCGCCGTCACCCGGCTCGGCGAGAGCGGCGCGGGGCAGCTCGCGAAGATGGTGAACCAGATCGCGATCGCGGGGCTGGTGCAAGGCTTGTCGGAAGCCATCGCCTTCGGGCAGCGCGCCGGCCTGGAGATGCACGAGGTGCTGGCCGTGATCGGCAAGGGCGCCGCGCAGAGCTGGCAGATGGACAACCGCGGCAAGACGATGATCGAAGGCCGCTTCGACTTCGGCTTCGCCGTCGACTGGATGCGCAAGGACCTCGGCCTGGTGCTCGACGAGGCGAGGCGCAACGGCGCGCAGCTCCCGGTGACCGCACTGGTCGACCAGTTCTACGCCGACGTGCAGCAGGCCGGCGGGCGGCGGTGGGACACGTCCAGCCTGATCACCCGCCTGAAATAGGGGCTGCTGAGAGCGGGCCTCCGCACGCGAGAGAACGCGAAGGCTGCTCTTTCGCGCCCTTCGCGTACGGACGTCCGAATTCCTACCGCACGGGCGTCGTGACCGCGCTCCCGCCCTGCGGCGATCCCGCTGCAGGCAGCGGCTCCATCGGCGGCAGCGGCACGTTCGAGCGCGAGCCAGGCGCGGGACCGGCGCCGCCTTGCTGCGGCTGCCCTGCGAGCTCCGACTCGGTGATGATCTCGACCACGCGCACCACCTTCTGCACGCCCGACACGCCGCGCGCGATGTCGGTGGCGCGATCGGTCTCGCGCCGCGTCGCCAGGCCCATCAGGTAGACGGTGCCGCGGTCGACCACCACCTTGAAGGAGTTGGCGAAGACGTCCTTGGCGTCGAGCAGCGAGGCCTTGATCTTGCCGAGGATCAGGGTGTCGTTGGAGCGCTCCTGGAAGGTGCTGGGGGGTCCGATCGTCAGCTCGTTGACCAGCGAGCGCACGTTGTCGACCCGGCGCACCACCTCTTCGACGCGGCGCCGGTCGGCCTCGCTGCCCACCGCACCGGTCAGCAGCACCTGGCGGTTGAAGCTGGTGACGCTGACGTACATCTGGTCATTGGCGATCTCGCGCACCCGCGCGCTCGCGCGCAACTCGATGGCCTGGTCGTCGATCTGCGCGCCCGAGCTTCGGCGGTCCGTCGCCACCATGCCGGCGCCGACCACCGCCGCACCGCCGACCACCAGCGGCACGCAGGCGGAGAGGCCAGCGGCCAGGGCGCTGCCCGTGGCCAGAGCCAGCGCGAGGCGCCGGAGGGATGTCGTCGTCATAGGGAAGCTTCCTGTTCTCCGAGTAGTTGAGCGTCCACGCCGTCGCACAGGCAGTGCAACACGAGCACGTGGACTTCGTGGATGCGCGCCGCGCGCTCGTGCGGCACGCAGACCTGGACATCGGTTTCGCGCAAGGCCCGCCCGACGGCGCCGCCGGGATTGCCGCTGCTGGCGACGCCGCCCGCGGCATTGCCGAGCAGGGCCACCACGGTCATGTCGCGCATATGCGCGGCCTCGACGGCAGCCAGCACGGCCGCCGACTGGCCGCTCGCGCTGAGCGCCAGCAGCACGTCGCCGCCCTGTCCGAGCGCGCGCACCTGGCGCGCGAAGCGGTCGGGATCGCCGACCTCGGCCGTGTCGGCGGCGGGGTCGACGGCATCGAGCGGCAGCGCGATGGCGCCCAGCCCGGGACGATCGCGTTCGAAGCGGCCGACGAACTGGGCGGCGAACTGCGCGGCCAGCAGGCCCGAGACGCCGGCGCCGCAGGCGAGGATCTTGCCGCCGCTGGTGACGCAGGCGAGCAGCGCCTGCATGGCCTGCGAGATCGGTTTGCCGAGAAGCGGGCCGGCCTGGTACTTGAGGTCTGCGCTGTCGATGAAGTGCTGCTGGATCCGTTGCTCGAGCATGGGGCGGGATGATAACTGCGGGCCGGGCAACAAAAGGTTATTGCCCCCGTTGAGTGCCGCAGGCGACCCGCGGTTCCCCCGGGCGTGAGCTCAATCTGCATCGAAAGCGGCCTGAATCCATTCGATGCGCGCCTCCACCAGCACCACGTCGAAGCGGCAGGGCGGCAGCGCGCGCAAGCGGCTCAGGTAATGCCGCGCCGCGAACACGATGCGCCGCTTCTTCACGGCCGTGATGCTGTGGGCCGCGCCCCCATGGCTCGCGCTGGCGCGCTGGCGCACTTCGACGAACACCAGGGTGCCGTCGCGCGGGTCGCGCATGACCAGGTCGATCTCGCCGCCGCCCCGGCCCGGGGTTCGATAATTGCGCGCGACCAGCACCAGGCCGGCCGCCTGCAGATGCGCGAGCGCGGCCGCCTCGGCCGCATCGCCGCGCTGCTTGGTGGTGGCCTGGGCCGCCTTCTTGTTTTGGAGAAACACGCTTGACCTCCCTTGCCCCGGCCTCCTTCGGCGCGGCCCTGCAGGCCGCACGCGATGCCGCGGGCGCGCAGCATTATCCCGAAGGCGCGCTCTACGTCGTCGCCACGCCGATCGGCAACCTCGCCGACATCACGCTGCGCGCGCTCCACGTGCTGCAGATCGTCGACGCGGTGGCCTGCGAGGACACGCGCCACACGCAGAGCCTGCTTCGCGCCTACGGCATCGAGCGGCCCGCGGGGCAGCTGCTCGCGCTCCACCAGCACAACGAGGCGGAGGCGGCGCAGGCCGTGATTGCGCGCCTCTCGGCCGGCGAGCGCATCGCCTACGTCAGCGATGCCGGCACGCCCGGCGTGAGCGACCCCGGCGCCCGCCTGGCCGCGACGGTGCGCGCGGCAGGCCTGCGCGTGCTGCCCCTGCCCGGTGCGAGCAGCGTCACCACGCTGGTCTCGGCCGCGGGGCTGGTGGCGGACGGCCAAGCCGCGAGCGCCTTCGTCTTCGCCGGCTTCCTGCCCGCCAAGGCCGGCGAGCGCGAGACCGCGGTGCAGGCCCTGGCGGCCGAGGCGCGCAGCGTCGTGTTGCTGGAAGCGCCGCATCGCATCGAAGCCCTGGCGCGTTCTCTGGCCGTGCTGGGCGAACGGCGCGTGACGGTGGGACGGGAGCTCACCAAGCAGTTCGAGGAGATCGCCACCGTGGCCGCCGCCGCACTGTCCGACTGGCTGGCGGCCAGCCGCGACCGCACGCGCGGCGAGTTCGCGCTGGTGCTGCATCCCCTGGCTGCAGCCTCCGACGACAGTGCGGAAGGCGAGCGCGTGCTGCGCCTGCTGCTCGCCGAGCTGCCGCTCAAGAGCGCGGTGCGGCTCGCCGCCGAGATCAGCGGGGCGCCACGGAATGCGCTCTACGAGTTGGCGCTGCGCTTGCGCGAAGACGCGCGCTGACTAGGCATCCAACTCGGGATAGCACCTGAAGATGCCTTCCTCGTTGAAAGGAATGCGCCGCGGGTTCTGCAGGTACTCCCGCACACGCTGCCGCCGCCCCACGTTGCCATGCAGCTTCACCACCGCCGGCGTACGCGCCAAGGCACGCGCCGTCGCCTTGGGAAACGCATAGCGCAGCCCCGCCACGAGCTGGAACAGCGACAGATCGGCGTACGACAGGCTCTCACCCACCAGATGCACGTCGCCCGCCGGATTGCGCTGAAGCACCCGCTCGAACCAATCGAGGTACTTGGGGATGCGCTCCTCGCGAAAGCATTTGGCGCGCGCCTGCGCCGCCTCGCGCTGCTCCTCGTAGTACGCACCGACGGAGATCGGGTGGTGCGTGTCGTGCGCCTCGGCCACCACGTCGGCGATGGTGAGCTGCAGCTGGTGTGTCCACAGCGCGTCGCGCTCCCCGGTGCCGGCCAGCCCCAAGCGCGGCCCCAGGTAGAGCAGGATCGCGGCGGTCTGGCCGACCACGACATCGCCGTCGACCAGGAAGGGCGGCGCGAAGGAAGCGCGCGGGTTGCCGGGATCGTGCAGCCGCCGCACCAGCGCGGCCTCGCCGCCGCCCTGGCCGGACGGCTCGCGCGCCACGTCGACGTACTCGGCGCCGGCGGCTTCCAGTGCGAGCCGCACGAATTCGCCGCGGCCCTGGATGGTGGGCCAGTAGTGGAGTTGGTAAGTCAAGACAAGGCCTCCGAGCCGGATGCTACCGGCGCACGGCCTCGCGTCAAAGCCCCCAGCGCAGCACCATCGGATCGAGCCGCTTCGCCGTCTCGATCAGCCCCTTGCGCGTCTCCGGATGCATCGCCGGCCACGGCTGGCGCGGCGCCTCGCAGGCGATCACGCCGCCCTCCTTCATCAGCGCCTTGGCCGCCAGGAAGCCGGCCTGCCGGTTCTCGTAGTTGATCAGCGGCAGCCAGCGCTCGTAGAGCGCATAGGCCCGCTCGCGGTCGCCGTTGCGATGCGCTTCGATGATGGGCCGGATGCCGTCCGGATAGCCGCCGCCCGTCATCGAACCGGTGGCGCCGGCATCGAGGTCCGGCAACAGCGTGATCGCCTCCTCGCCGTCCCAGGGGCCCTCGATGGTCGTGCCGCCCAGGCGGATCAGTTCGCGCAGCTTGGCCGCGGCGCCGGCGGTCTCGATCTTGAAGTAGGCCACGTGCTCGATCTCCATCGCCAGGCGCGCGAGGAAAGGAGCGGACAGGGCCGTGCCGCTCGCGGGCGCGTCCTGGATCATGATGGGGATGTCGATGGCGTCCGAGATGCCCGCGTAGAAGGCTTGGATCTGCGGCTCGGCGAAGCGGAAGGTGGCGCCGTGGTAAGGCGGCATCACCATCACCATCGCGGCGCCCATGTCCTGCGCGCGCCGGCTGCGCTGGGCGCACACCCGGGTGCTGGTGTGGGTGGTGGTGACGATCACCGGCACGCGGCCCTTCACGTGCTCGAGCACCGTGCGTGTCAGCACTTCGCGCTCCTCGTCCGACACGAGGAACTGCTCGGAAAAGTTCGCCAGGATGCAGATGCCATCGGAGCCGGCATCGATCATGAAGTCGATGCAGCGCTTCTGGCTCTCGAGGTCGAGCTCGCCCAATTCGGTGAAGGTGGTGGGCGCCACCGGATAGATGCCGCGGTGGCGTGGATTGTCGAGAGTCATGCAGATTCCAGGGGTGAAGCGCCGTCAGGCGTTGATCAGTGGGAGTGACGCGGCACCTCGGACCCGCGGCAGCCCACCAGGAAGTCGAAGTCGCAGCCTTCGTCGGCCTGCAGCACATGGTCGATGTAGAGGCGCTGGTAGCCGCCTCGCGCCTTCGTCGCAGCCAAGGCCTCGGCCGCGGCGGCCGGCGCCGAGAGACTCGCCAGCCGCGCTGCCAGCTCCTCGTCGCTGATATCCAGGTGCAGCCGGCCTGCCTCGCAGTCGAGTTCGATCCAGTCGCCGTCGCGCACCGCTGCCAGCGGCCCTCCGGCCGCGGCCTCGGGCGCCACGTGCAGCACCACCGTGCCGTAGGCGGTGCCGCTCATGCGGGCATCGGAGATGCGCACCATGTCCTTGATGCCCTGGCGCAGCAGCTTGGGCGGCAGGCCCATGTTGCCGACCTCGGCCATGCCGGGGTAACCCCGCGGGCCGCAGTTCTTCATCACCAGCACCGAGCTGGCATCGACCTCCAGCGACTCGTCGCCGATGCGCTGCTTGTAGTGATCGAAGTCCTCGAACACGACCGCGCGCCCGCGGTGCTGCAGCAGTTCGGGCGTCGCGGCCGAGGGCTTGAGCACCGCTCCGCGCGGCGACAGGTTGCCGCGCAGGATGCGGATGCTGCCGTCGTCCATCAGCGGCCGGTCGAGTGGGCGGATGACCTCGTCGTCGTAGCTGGGCGCTTCGCGCACGTTGTCCCAGAGCGTGTGGCCGTTGACCGTGAGCGCTCCCGGATGCGGCAGCAACCCCGCTTCGCCGAGCCGGCGCAGCACGGCGGGCAGGCCGCCAGCGTAATAGAACTCTTCCATCAGGAAGCGGCCCGAGGGCATCAGGTCGACGATGGTCGGCGTGCCGCGGCCGATGCGTGTCCAGTCTTCCAGCTCCAGCTCCACGCCGATGCGCCCCGCGATGGCTTTCAGGTGGATCACCGCGTTGGTCGAGCCGCCGATCGCAGCATTGACGCGGATGGCGTTCTCGAAGGCCTCGCGCGTGAGGATCTTCGACAGCGTGAGGCCCTCGCGCGCCATGGCGACGGCGCGAGCGCCCGACATCTGCGCCAGCACGTAGCGGCGCGCATCCACTGCGGGGATGGCGGCGTTGTGCGGCAGCGAGGTGCCCAGCGCCTCGGCCATGCAAGCCATGGTCGAGGCCGTGCCCATGGTGTTGCAGGTGCCGGCCGAGCGCGACATGCCGCCCTCGGCAGCGAGGAACTGGTGCAGGTTGATCTCGCCGGCCTTGAGCGATTCGTGCAGCTGCCACACCGCCGTGCCCGAGCCGATGTCGCGTCCCTCGAGCTTGCCGTTGAGCATGGGCCCGCCGGTCACGACGATGGCGGGAATGTCGCAGCTGGCCGCGCCCATCAGCAGCGCGGGCGTTGTCTTGTCGCAGCCGGTGAGCAGCACCACCGCATCGATGGGGTTGCCGCGGATCGCCTCCTCGACGTCCATGCTCGCGAGGTTGCGGGTGAGCATCGCGGTCGGCCGCAGGTTCGACTCGCCGTTGGAGAACACGGGGAACTCCACCGGAAAGCCGCCCGCCTCCGAGATGCCGCGCTTCACGTGCTCGGCGATCTTGCGGAAGTGCGCGTTGCACGGCGTGAGCTCCGACCAGGTGTTGCAGATGCCCACGATCGGGCGGCCGTCGAACTCATGGTCGGGGATGCCCTGGTTCTTCATCCAGCTGCGGTACATGAAGCCGTTCTTGTCGGCCGGGCCGAACCATTGGGCGGAACGTAGTTTCTTGGGAGCATCCGGCATGGCGCGGGCTTTCTCGGGAACGTGGTTGGAAGAACTCAGCGCCGCGGCGCGCGCGCCGTGAAGAAGCGCTGCAGCAGGCAGAAGAAGAAGAGCAAGGCGCCCACCACGATGCGCGTCCACCAGGAGCTCAGCGTGCCGTCGAAGGCGATCAGGGTCTGGATGATTCCGAGCGTGAGCACGCCGAACAGCGTGCCGGCCACATAGCCCACGCCGCCGGTCAGGAGCGTGCCGCCGATGACCACGGCCGCGATCGCGTCGAGCTCCAGCCCCATCGCGTGCAGGCCATAGCCCGAGAGCATGTAGAAGGTGAAGATGACGCCGGCCAGCGCCGAGCAGAAGCCCGAGAGCGCATACACGCCCACCAGCGTGGAGCGAACGGGCAGCCCCATCAGCATGGCCGAGTGCTCGCTGCCGCCGATCGCGTAGACGGTGCGGCCGAAGGGCGTGCAGTGCGCGACGAACACCGCCACCAGCAGCACCGCCAGTGCGATGACGGCGCTGATCGACAGCGAGGCGCCGCCGCCCACGGGGATGCGCAGCTGCGAGACGGAAGCATAGAACTCGTTGGTGATGCTGATCGAGTCGATGCTGATCAGGTAGCACAGCCCCCGCGCGAGGAACATGCCCGCCAGCGTGACGATGAAGGGCTGCAGCCGAAAGCGCTCGATCAGCACGCCCATCAGGCAGCCGAAGGCGGTGCCCATCAGCAGCACCAGCGGGATGACCGCGGCCGGGTTCCAGCCGTGCTTCTCCACCAGCGAGGCCGAGACCATGGTGGTGAGCGCGATCACCGAGCCCACCGACAAATCGATGCCGCCCGACAGGATCACGAAGCTCATGCCGATCGCCACCACGATCAGGAAGGCGTTGTCGATCAGCAGGTTGAGGAAGACCTGCGCGGAGAAAAAGCCGTCGTAGAGCACCGAGCCCAGCGCGGCCATCGCGACGAAGAGGGAGACGGTGGCGGCCAGCGGCAGGTACTTGGCATTGAAGCGCGCGCGGCGGCCGGTGCCCGGCGCGGTGGCGGCCACGGGCGTCTCGCGCTTGTCCATCACGGCGCTCATCGCGTTGCTCCTTCGGGCGCCGGGCGCCGCGCCAGCGAGACGAGGGTGGCGCGGAACTCGGGCGACTGCAGCAGCATCACCGCGAACACCACCACTGCCTTCACCATCAGGTTGATCTCCGGCGGCACGCCCAGCGAATAGATGGCATAGGTCAGGGTCTGGATGATCAGCGCGCCGATCACGCTGCCCACCAGGCTGAAGCGCCCGCCGGTCAGCGCGGTGCCGCCCAGCGTGACGGCGAGGATGGCGTCGAGCTCGAGCAGCTGGCCCGCGTTGTTGCCGTCCGCGCTCTTCACGTTGGAGCTGATCAGGAGGCCGGCGACACCCGCGCAGGCGCCGCAGAAGGCATAGGCGCCCACCACCAGCCGCCGCGCCCGCACACCGGCCACGCGCGCTGCCGTGGGGTTGATGCCCACCGCCTGGATGAAGAGGCCGAGCGCGGTGCGCGTGATCGCCAGGTACAGCGCGACGAAGACCAGCCCCACCACGAAGAGCGAGAAGGGCAGTCCCAGCAGATAGCCGCTGCCGAGAAAGAAGAAGGGCTGGTAGTAGATGGTGATGATCTGCCCGTTGGTGATGAGCTGCGCGATGCCGCGCCCCGCCACCATCAGGATCAGCGTCGCGATGATGGGCTGCATGCCCACGCGCGCCACCAGCAGGCCGTTCCACAGCCCGCACACCAGCGCGATGCCGATGGCGGCAACGATTGCGACCGGCATCGGGAAGCGGCTGACGTTGCCAGAAACCGAGCCGCCGATCATCCAGGCCGCGGCCGCCGCCGCGATGGCCACCACCGCGCCCACCGAGATGTCGATGCCGCGCGTGGCGATCACGAGCGTCATCCCGAGCGAGACCAGCACGAGCGGCGCCGCGCGGTTGAGGATGTCGACCAGGCTGCCGTAGAGATGGCCGTCGCGCCATTCGAGGTGCAGGAAGCCCGGGTTGAAGGCCGCATTGAGCGCGAGCAGCAGCACCAGCGTCACGAGCGGCCAGGCCAGCCGGTGGCGCAGCGCCGCGGCGGCGAAGTGAGGGGCGGGAGCGTCACTCATGGGTGGCTGCAATCAGTTCACAGACTTCGTCTTCGCTGCTGCCGGCCGGCAGCTCGCCGACCTTGCTACGGTCGCGCAGCACCACGATGCGATGCGCGACGCGCACCACCTCGCTCATCTCGGAGGAGATGAAGAGCACGGCCATGCCGCCCTTCGCGAGGCGCAGGATCTGGGCCATGATCTCCTGCTTGGCGCCGACGTCGATGCCGCGCGTGGGCTCGTCGAGGATCAGCAGCCGCGGCTCGGTGGCGAGCCAGCGCGCGATCATCGCCTTCTGCTGGTTGCCGCCCGAAAGCAGCCCGATCGGCGTCTCCACGCTGGCCGTCTTGATGCCCAGCGCCTCGACGAAGCGCTCGGCCAGTGCCGTCTGCTCGGCGCGCGACAGGAAGCGCCGCGCGCCCAGCCGCGCCTGCAGCGCCAGCGCGATGTTCTCGCGCACCGACAGCTCCGCCACGATGCCGTCGGTCTTGCGCTCCTCGGGGCACAGCGCGAGGCCGTGGCGGATCGCGTCGGCCGGGCTGGCGAAGCTCGCCACCTCGCCGTCGATGCGCAGCTGTCCGCGGTCCGGCGCCTCAAGCCCGAAGAGCAGGCGCGCCAGCTCGGTCCGCCCGGCGCCCAGCAGGCCGGCCAGCCCGACGATCTCGCCGGCGCGCACGAGCAGGTCGATCGGCTGCAGCAGCCCCGCCTGGCCCAATCCCTGCGCCTCCAGCAGGGCCGGCGCGGCGATGTCGAAGGGAGGCAGCGCGGCCGCCCGCCCCGACTGCGCCGCCAGCTCGCGCCCGAGCATCGCGGCGATCAGCGCCTGCGGGCCGAGATCGGCGGCACGCCACTCGCCCACCCAGGTGCCGTTGCGCAGCACGGTGATGCGGTCCGACACCGCATAGACCTGGTTCAGAAAATGGGTGACGAACACGATCGCCAGGCCCTCGCCGCGCAGCTTGCGCAGCACCTCGAAGAGCTTGCGGACCTCGTCGTCGTCGAGGCTGGAAGTCGGCTCGTCGAGGATCAGCACCTTGGACGACACGCCCAGTGCCCGTGCAATGGCGACCATCTGCTGCACCGCGACCGGGTAGCTCGAGAGCAGGCGCGCGACGTCGATGTCCAGCCCGATGCGCGCGAGCAGCTCGCGCGCGCGCCGATTCACCGCCGCCCAGTCGATGCGGAAGCCCTCGGCCGCGCCGCGCCGCGGATAGCGGCCTGCGAACACGTTCTCGGCCACCGAAAGGTTGGGACAGAGGTTGACCTCCTGGTAGACGGTGCTGATGCCCAGCTTCTGCGCCTCCAGCGGCGAGGCCGGATGAATGGCCTGGCCGTCCAGCCGCATGCTGCCGCCGCCGGAAGGCAGCGCGCCGGTCAGCACCTTGATGAGGGTGGACTTGCCCGCGCCGTTCTGCCCCATCAGGGCGTGGATCTCGCCCGGGTACAGCCGCAGTTGCACGTCGCGCAGCGCGTCGACGCCGGCGAACTGCTTGCGGATGCCCGCGAGCTCCAGGACCGGCCGGATGTCCCCGCTCATGCCGGCCTCACTTGTTCTTGTTGTAGACATCGACGAACACCGCCGCCAGCAGCACCAGGCCCTTGATGACCTGCTGGTAGTCGATGCCGATGCCGAGGATGGACATGCCGTTGTTCATCACGCCCATCACGAAGGCGCCGATCACCGCGCCCATCACCTTGCCCACGCCGCCCGAGGCCGAGGCGCCGCCGATGAAGCAGGCGGCGATCACGTCGAGCTCGAAGCCCAACCCCGCCTTGGGCGTGGCGGTGTTGAGGCGCGCGGCGAACACCAGCCCCGCGAGCGCGGCCAGCACGCCCATGTTGACGAAGGCGAGGAAGGCCAGCCGCTGCGTCTTGATGCCCGAGAGCCGTGCCGCCTTCTCGTTGCCGCCGAGCGCATAGATGCGGCGCCCGACCGTCGTGCGCGTGGTGACGAAGTCGTAGGCCACGATCAGCACCGCCATCACGATCAGCACGTTGGGCAGCCCCTTGTACGAGGCCAGCAGCCAGCTGAAGAACAGGATGATGGCCGCGAAGATCACGTTCTTCAGCAGGAAGAAGGCGAAGGGCTCTGCCTCCATGCCGTGCCGCGCCAGCTGGGTGCGCCCGCGCAGCTTGAAGAACACCAGCGCCGCGGCGGCCAGTGCGCCCAGCAGCAGCGAAGTCAGCCGCAGGCCGTCGGTGGCCAGCGCCTCGGGAATGAAGCCCGAGCTCAGCCGCTGGAACGCGACCGGGAAGGGTCCGACCGATTGCCCTGCCAGCAGCGCCAGCGCCAATCCCTTGAACACCAGCATGCCGGCCAGCGTCACGATGAAGGAAGGGACGCGGAAGTAGGCGACGAACCAGCCCTGCGCCGCGCCGATCACGCCGCCGGCGATCAGGCAGGCGATGAAAGTGGGGACGAAATGCCATTCGTACTCGACCATCAGCACCGCTGCCAGCGCGCCGATGAAGCCGCACACCGAGCCCACCGACAGGTCGATGTGGCCGGCAACGATCACCAGCAGCATGCCCAGCGCCATGATCACGATGTAGCTGTTCTGCAGCACCAGGTTCGTGAGGTTGAGCGGCTGCAGCAGCGTGCCGTCGGTGAGCACCTGGAACAGCACCATGATCGCGACCAGCGAGATCAGCATGCCGTATTCGCGCAGGTTGCTCTTCAAGAATCCGGGATGGATGGTGGCCTTGGCGGCCGCGCTCTCCACGCCCGGCGCGGCCTCGGCCGCCTGCATTTCATTGGCCATGGATGCCACCTCCCGAGTTCACGATCGCGCGCATGATGCGCTCCTGCGACGCCTCCGCCGCCGGGTATTCGGCGACGAAGCGTCCTTCGTTCATCACATAGATCCGGTCGCACATGCCGAGCAGCTCCGGCATCTCCGAGGAAATCATCAAGATGCCCTTTCCTTCGCTCGCGAGCTGGTCGACGATGGTGTAGATCTCGTACTTGGCCCCGACGTCGATGCCGCGCGTCGGCTCGTCGAGGATCAGCAGCTCCGGCTTGGCGAAGAGCCATTTGCTCAGCACCACCTTCTGCTGGTTGCCGCCCGACAGGTTCACCACCTGCTGGTAGACGTCGGCGCTGCGGATGCGAAGTGCCCTGCGGTACTCGCTGGCCACCTTGTATTCGAGGCCCTCGTCGATCACCATCGCGCTCGACACCGCCTCCAGGTTGGCCAGGCTGATGTTGGTGCGGATGTCCTCCTCCAGCACCAGGCCGGCGCCCTTGCGGTCCTCGGTGACGTAGGCGATGCCGTGGTCGATGGCCTTGCGGATGGTGCTCACGTCCACCTCCTTGCCATGCATGCGCACCGTGCCGCTGATGCGCTGGCCGTAGGAGCGGCCGAACACGCTCATCGCGAACTCGGTGCGGCCGGCGCCCATCAGGCCCGCGATGCCGACGATCTCGCCGCGGCACACGTGCAGGTCCACGCCCTTGATCTGCTCGCGGTCCGCGTGCTGCGCATGGTGCACGCGCCAGTTGCTCACCTCCAGCACGCGCTCGCCGATGCACGGCGTGCGCTGCGGGTAGCGGTGCGCCATGTCGCGCCCGACCATGCCGCGGATGATGCGGTCCTCGCTGATCGGCGCGTTGCGGCAATCCATGGTTTCGACCGTGCTGCCGTCGCGCAGCACGGTGATGGCGTCGGCCACCTTGGCGATCTCGTTGAGCTTGTGCGAGATCAGGATCGACGCGATGCCCTGCGCCTTGAGCTCCAGCAGCAGCGCCAGCAGCGCGTCGCTGTCGCTCTCGTTGAGGCTGGCGGTGGGCTCGTCGAGGATCAGGAGCCGCACCCGCTTGGACAGCGCCTTGGCGATCTCCACCAGCTGCTGCTTGCCCACGCCCAGGTCGGTGACCAGCGTGGTCGGCCGCTCCTTGAGGCCCACCTTGGCCAGCAGCTCGCCGGTGCGGCGCCAGGCCTCGCCCCAGTCGATGATGCCGCCGTGTGCGGTCTCGTTGCCGAGGAAGATGTTCTCGGCGATGGACAACAGCGGCACCAATGCCAGCTCCTGGTGAATGATGATGATGCCCAGGGCCTCGCTGTCGGCGATGTCGCGGAAGCGCCGCAGCTCGCCGTCGAAACGGATCTCGCCGCTGTAGGAGTCGCAGGGGTACACGCCGCTGAGCACCTTCATCAGCGTGGACTTGCCCGCGCCGTTCTCGCCCACCACCGCGTGGATCTGCGCCGCGCGCACCGCGAGGTTCACGTTGTCCAGCGCGTTCACGCCGGGAAAGGTCTTGGTGATGCCGCGCATCTCCAGAAGAATGGCCTCGTCGCTCAATCGGTCTCCTTTGCATCGGCCGGCGGGCGTGCCCGCCCGCCGTGCCGCACGCTCACTTGATCTGGCTTTCCTTGTAGTAGCCGCTGTCGACCAGCACCGGCTTCCAGTTCGTGACATCGACGCTCACCGGCTTCAGCAGGTACGAAGGCACCACCTTCACGCCGTTGTTGTAGGTCTTGGTGTCGTTCACCTCGGGCGTCTTGCCGGCCAGCATGGCGTCCACCATGGCGACCGTGACCTTCGCCAGCTCACGCGTGTCCTTGAACACGGTGGAGGTCTGCTCCTTGCGCAGGATCGACTTGACCGAAGGCACTTCCGCATCCTGGCCCGACACCACCGGCATCGGCTGCTGCGGCGTGCCGTAGCCCACGCCCTTGAGCGAGGAGAGGATGCCGATCGACAGGCCGTCGTAGGGCGAGAGCACCGCGTCGACGCGGTCCTTGGTGTAGTAGGCCGACAGCAGGTTGTCCATGCGCGACTGCGCCACCGCGCCGTCCCAGCGCAGGGTGCCGACCTTGTCCATGCCCATCTGCTTGCTGCGCACCACCAGCTTGCCGCTCTTGATGTACGGCTCCAGCACCGACATCGCGCCGTTGTAGAAGAAGAAGGCGTTGTTGTCGTCCGGCGAGCCGCCGAAGAGCTCGATGTTGAAGGGACCCTTGCCCGACTTCAAGTCCAGCGCCTTCTCGATCGACTGCGCCTGCAGCACGCCGACTTGGAAGTTGTCGAAGGTGGCGTAGTAGTCGACGTTCTTCGAGCCCTTGATGAGCCGGTCGTAGGCGATGACCTTCACGCCCTTGTCGGCGGCTTTTTGCAGCACGTCGGACAGCGTGGTGCCGTCGATGGCTGCGATCACGAGCACCTTCGATCCCTTGGTCACCATGTTCTCGATCTGCGCGAGCTGGTTGGGGATGTCGTCGTCGGCGTACTGCAGGTCGGTCTTGTAGCCCTTCTCCTTGAAGTACTTGACCATGTTCGAGCCGTCGGCGATCCAGCGCGCCGAGGACTTGGTGGGCATCGAGATCGCGATCGGGCCCTTGTCCTGGGCCTGGGCGAGCGAGGGAAGGCCGGCCGTCCCGGCGATGGCGAGGGCCGCGATGGCGAGGGTGGACTTGAGGAAGTTGCGTTTCATGGGCTGGGTCTCCTGGGTTTGTTCGGCGGAGCGCGCAGCGGGTGCTGCGCGCCCTCGCCTCCTATCAGTATTTGCGCTTGGGGAATTCCTTGGCGGCGACTTCCATCGGGAAGATGGTTTCTTCCGTCACGATGCGCTTGGGCAGTGTCTTGCCTGCCTTGATGTCCTTGACGGCCGACATCAGCTGCGGGCCCAGCAGCGGGCTGCACTCGACCGAGACGTTGAGCTTGCCGGCGATCATGGCCTCGAAGGCGCCCTTGACCGCATCGACCGAGATGATGGTGATGTCCTTGGCCGGCTTCAGGCCCGCCTCTTCGATCGCCTGGATGGCGCCGATGGCCATGTCGTCGTTGTGCGCATAGAGCACATTGATCTTCTTGCCGTCGGCCTTGAGGAAGGCCTCCATCACCTCCTTGCCCTTGGCGCGGGTGAAGTCGCCGGTCTGCGAGCGGATGATCTTGAACTTGGGGTCGGCCTTGATGATTTCCTCGAAGCCCTTCTTGCGGTCGATCGCGGGCGCCGAGCCCACCGTGCCCTGCAGCTCGACGATGTTCACCTCGCCCTTCTCGTCCTTCATCTTGTCGACCAGCCAGCGCCCGGCCTTGCGGCCTTCCTCGACGAAGTCGGAACCCATGAAGGTCACGTAGAGCGAGTCGTCCTTGGTGTTGACGGAGCGGTCGGTCAGCACCACCGGGATGTTGGCAGCCTTGGCTTCGCGCAGCACCGTCTCCCAGCCCGACTCGACCACCGGCGAGAAGGCGATCACGTCCACCTTCTGCGCGATGAAGGAACGGATGGCCTTGATCTGGTTCTCCTGCTTCTGCTGCGCGTCGGAGAACTTGAGCTCGATGCCGGCGTCCTTGGCGGAGGCCTTGATCGACTCGGTGTTGGCGGTGCGCCATTCGCTTTCGGCGCCGACCTGGCTGAAGCCGAGGACGATCTTCTTCTGCGCCAGCGCGGTGGCCGGCAGAAGCGCGGCCAGCGAGGCGGCGGCGATGGCGGTGGTCAATGTGCGGCGGTTCAGTTTCATGCGGATGTCTCCTGGTTGGTATGGTTGAAAACGACGATACGCACTGTCATGGCGGCAGACGGGTGTCTTGCTGTGGGTGGCAGTGTTCCCTCCGGGACTCTTTCAGGCTTTCATGTAGCCGGTCTTCACCGTGGTGTAGAACTCGGCCGCATGGCGCCCCTGCTCGCGCGCGCCGTAGCCCGACGCCTTGCGCCCGCCGAAGGGCACGTGGTAGTCGATGCCGGCGGTCGGCAGGTTGACCATCGTCATGCCCACGCGGGCATGGCGGCGGAAGTGCATCGCATGGCGCAGCGAGTTGGTGCAGATGCCCGCGCACAGGCCGAAGGGCGTGTCGTTGGCCAGCACCAGCGCGTGCTCGGCATCGTCGGCGCGCAGCACGCAAGCCACCGGGCCGAACACCTCCTCGCGGGCGATCCGGTGCCCGGGCTGGGCGAGGAACAGCGCCGGGCTCATGTAGTGGCCCTCGCTCGGGCGCTGCAGCAGGTCGCCGCCGCACACGTGCTCGGCGCCCTCCTCGCGCGCAGTCGCGATGGCGGCCATGTTGTCTTCGAGCTGCGCGCGGTCGGCCACCGGGCCGATGTCGACGCCGGGTTCGAGCGCGTGGCCGACCTTCAGCGCAGCCATGCGCTGCTTGAGCCGCGCGACGAAGGCGTCGTGCACCGGCGCCTCCACGATGAGTCGGCTCGAGGCCGTGCAGCGCTGGCCGGTCGAGAAGAAGGCGCCCTGCACGGCGCAGTCCACGGCCAGTTCCAGGTCCGCATCGGCCAGCACCACCAGCGGGTTCTTGCCGCCCATCTCCAGCTGCACCTTGGCGCGCCGCGCGGTCGCGGCCTGGAGCACGCGCTCGCCGGTCGCGACCGATCCGGTGAAGCTCAGCGCGTCCACCAGCGGATGCTCGATCAGGGCCTGGCCGACCTCGCGGCCGCTGCCCATCACGAGGTTGAAGGTGCCCGCGGGCAGGGCGGCGCGGCCGATGATTTCGGCCAGCGCCCAGCCGCAGGCCGGCACCAGCTCGGACGGCTTGAACACCACCGCGTTGCCGCAGGCCAGCGCCGGCGCGATCTTCCAGGCGGGAATCGCCAGCGGGAAGTTCCAAGGGGTGATCAGGGCCGCGACGCCCACCGGCTCGCGGGTGACGTCCACGTGCACGCCGGGGCGCAGCGAGGCCACGGTCTCGCCGCCCACGCGCAGCGCCTCGCCGGCGAAGAACTTGAAGATCTGCCCGGCGCGCGCGGCCTCGGCCACGGCCTCGGGCAGGGTCTTGCCCTCCTCGCGCGCCAGCAGCAGGCCCAGCTCGTCCTTGCGCGCCAGGATCTCGCTGCCGATCTGGTCCAGCGCGTCGGCGCGGCGCTGCGGCGTGGTCATGCTCCAGGCCCGGAAGGCGTCGGCCGCGGCGCGGACGGCCTGCTCGGTCTGGTTGCGGTCGGCGCGGGCGTATTCGGCCACCGTCTCGCGCAGGTCCGAAGGGTTGGTGCTCAGCCCGCTGGTCACGCCGGTTTCCCAGCGGCCATTGATGTAGTGCCGTGCACTGAGCTGGACCTCGGAACTGCGCTTCAACGTTGGGGCTCCTGTGATATTTGTTGCAAGTGCGGCGGAGTGTAGGAATCGCACTGATATCTTTCCAATGAAGATTTGGATCGAATCGATGCCGAAAACAGGATTCAGGAAAACCCCATGACGAACTACACGCACTGGTTCATCCGTGCCCGACTCAAGACGCGCCAGCTGTTGCTGCTGGTCGCCCTGGCGGAGGAAGGCAACATCCACCGCGCCGCGCAGGTGCTCAACATGACGCAGCCAGCCGCCTCCAAGCTGCTCAAGGACCTCGAGGACGTGCTGGAGGTCCCGCTCTTCGAGCGCCTGCCGCGCGGCATGCGGCCCACCTGGTACGGCGAGAGCATGATCCGCCACGCGCGCATGGCCCTGGCCAGCCTGAACGAGGCGCATGACGAACTCATGGCGCTGAAGGCCGGCCGCTTCGGCCAGGTGAGCGTGGGCACCATCACGGCGCCGGGGCTGACGCTGATGCCGCCGGCCATCGCGATCGTCAAGCGGGACCAGCCCAACCTCCGCGTGGCGCTGGAGATCGAGACCAGCGCCGTGCTGATGGAGCGCTTCGAGCAGGGCAAGCTCGACATCCTCGTCGCGCGGCTGTCCGCCGAGCACGACAAGGCCAAGCTGCACTACGAGCCGCTGACGGAGGAGCCCGTGTCGGCGCTGGTGCGCCCCGGCCATCCGCTGCTGGCGATGACCGGGCTCACGCTGCGCGACCTGGTGGGCGCCGGCTGGATCGTGCCGCCTTCCGGCAGCGTGCTGCGGCACCGTTTCGAGCTGATGTTCCGGGAGGAAGGGCTCGCGCCGCCCATCAACGTGATCGAGACCTCGGCCCTGCTCTTCATCACCCGCATGCTGCAGCAGTCGGACATGCTCGCGGTGCTGGCGACCGACGTGGCGCGCTATTACGCCGCGCACGGCCTGGGCTCGGTGCTGCCGGTGGCCGTGCCCTGCCACATGGACGCCTTCGGCATCATCACCCACACGGACCGCCTGCTGTCGCCGGCGGCGAAGGTGATGATGCGGGCGCTGAAGGCGGCGAGCCTGACGGTCTACGGGCGGCGGCTGGAGAGCGATTGAACGCGGAAGCGGGACCTCCGCACGCAGAGGACGGCCTCAGACCCAGCCGGCGTCGACCTTGAATTCCTGCGCCGTGCACATGGCCGCATCGTCGGACGCCAGGAACAGCACCATGCGGGCGATGTCGTGCGGCTGCAGGCGATCGGGCAGACACTGGTTGCGCGCCAGCGCCTGCTCGCCCTCGGCGTCGAGCCACAGGCGGACCTGGCGCTCGGTCATGACCCAGCCCGGCGAGACGGTGTTGATGCGGATGCGGTCCCGCCCCAGGTCCACGGACAGGCCGCGCGTGAGCCCGTTGACCGAGGACTTGGCGATGGCGTAGCAGGGATAGCCGCCACCCTTGCCCTGCCATCCGGTCGAGCCCAGGTTGACGATCGAGCCGCCGCCCAGGCGCTTCATGCCGGGCACCACCGATTGGATGGCGAAGAAGGCCGGGCGCTCGTTGATGGCCATCCGCTCGTCGTAGTACGCGGGCGTGACCGATTCGAGCGTGTGGCGGTCATCGCTCGCGACGTTGTTGACCAGCACGGCGAAGTCGCCGAGCTCGCGCGCCGCGTCGGCGATCGCGGCCTGCAGCGCGGCGATGTCGCGCACGTCGCAGGTTCGCCACCAGGGGGCGGGTCGTCCCGTCTCGCCGATCTGCCTCGCGAGCGCGGCGCTGGCCTCCTGCGCGATGTCGACGAAGGCGACCCGGGCGCCCTGCTCTGCAAAGGCGGCCACGATCGCGGCGCCGATGCCGCTGCCGCCACCGGTCACGAAGACGGTCTTGTCGCGCAGGCTGGGGTAGGTGGAAAAGGCAGGCGCGTCGGCGCGCTCGGCGGTGGCGGTCAAGAAAGTCTCCTGGTGATATGACATTGCAAATTGCGTATCGATATATACGCACTTGCGCACTTTCGCTTATCAATATGCCTTGCTACGATGCGGCGCGTCAAGCGTCCGGAGGCGGACCCCCTGCTTCGATTGGAGACACGCATGAATCACTCCTCGACATTTCCCGCGCCTCGCTTCGAAGGCGCCCTGCGCTGCATCCAGCCCGCCGGCGCGAGCCTTGGCGAAGGGCTGATGTGGTCGGTGCGCGAGCAGGCGCTGTACTGGGTCGACATCCTCGAGAAGCGCCTCTGGCGACTCGATCCTTCGAGCGGCAAGCAGGACGAGTGGCGCTTCGACGAGGAGATCTCGGCGCTGGCCGAACGCGAGAACGCGCCCGGCCTGATCGTCACGCTGCGGCGCGGCTTCGCCTTCTTCGATCCGGCGGATGCCGGCGCGGGACCGCGGTGGCTCAACCGGCCCGAACCGGAACTGCTCACCAACCGTTTCAACGACGGCAAGTGCGACGCCCGCGGCCGCTTCTGGGGCGGCACCATGGACTTCGACTGCGTGGCACCGACCGGTGCGCTGTACCGCTGCGACCCGGACGGCCAATGCACGCAGCACGACAGCGGCTTCGCGGTCACCAACGGGCCGACCTGGTCGCTCGACGGCCGCACGATGTACTTCAACGACACGGTCAAGGGCGGCGTCCACGCCTACGACTTCGATGCGGAGCGCGGCACCCTTGCCCATCGCCGGCTCTGGCTTCGCTTTGCCCGCGGCGACGGCCTGCCGGACGGCATGACCACCGACGCGGCGGGGCGGCTCTGGATCGCGCACTGGGCCGGCAGCTGCGTCAGCTGCCACCATCCGCTGAGCGGCGACGAATTGGGGCGCGTCGAGCTGCCGGTGAGCCAGGTCACGAACTGCGCCTTCGGCGGGCCCGAGCTGCGAACCCTCTACATCAGCTCGGCCAAGGTCGGGCTGGACGAGGCCCGCTGCGCTGCCGAGCCGCTGGCCGGCGGGCTGTTCGCCATCGAGGTCGACAGCCCCGGCCTGCCGGCCTTTCGATTCGGAGGTTGAGCCCGATGACGACAGCACCGCTTCACCCCACCGTCTGGCTGCGCCGAGGCACCCAGCGTCTCGGCCTGGTGCCCACGCTCGGCGGCAGCGTCGCAGCCTGGCAGCTCGAGCGCGCCGGCGGCCCGCTCGATCTCTGGCGCCCCTGGGACGGCAGCGCCGACCTGTACCGCACGGCCTCGTTTCCGATGGTGCCGTGGTCCAACCGCATCAGCGGCGGCGGCTTCGAGGCGGCGGGCGAGTTTCATCCGATGCGGCCCAATCGCGCTGGCGAGCCCTACCCGATCCACGGCGACGGCTGGCTGCAGGCATGGCAGCTGGACAGCCTGGCCGACGACGCCGCGACGATGACGCTGCACTCGCAGCGCTTCGACGGCAATCCTTACGAATACCGCGCTGTGCAGCGCTTTCGCCTGGTCGACGACGGGCTCGAGCAGACGCTCGAAGTGCAGCATTTGGGTTCGACACCGCTGCCCTATGGCCTCGGCGTGCATCCGTGGTTTCTGCGCACGCCGCACACGCGCATCGTCGCGCCGGTGCAGGGAGTCTGGCTGTGCGGCGATGACCCGCTGCCGACACGGCACACGGCGCACATCCCCGAGGATTGGAACCTGACGCGCGGCGCGCCGGCCTTCGGCAGCTTCGTCGACAACGGCTACACGGGTTGGGGCGGGCATGCGCGCATCGAATGGCCTGAGCATGGCCTGCAACTGCAGCTGGCCATGCCGGACTTCGAGCAGGACGGCGGCGCGGCCACGCACTACTGCCTCGTGTATCGACCGCTCGACGGACCCGCCTTCTGCTTCGAGCCCATCACGCAGCCCATCGATGCCTTCCATCTCGAAGGCCGGCCTGGGCTGCGGACGTTGGTATGCGGCCAGGCGCTGACGATGCGGATGCAGTGGCGCTTCGAGGCGCTTGGTTGACGCGGGCAACCTCAGGCATTGCGGGGTGCATGCCTGCTCCTGGCATGAAGGAGTTGCGAAGCAGCGCGAGGCAAAGAAAAACCCGCCACGCTGGGGAAGCGGGCGGGTCGTGATGCTTGGTGAGACGTCGTAAAACCGATGTTTGGTCCCGCCGCCAGGAATCGAACCTGGATCTCAGCCTTCGGAGGGCCGAATTCTATCCATTGAAATACAGCGAGATGGGGCTCCGGCCCTGCGGCCGAAGCCCGCCATTATGGCTGATCACGCCGCCTGCTTGCAGTTCCCCGCTGCGGCCGCCGACCGGCGCTCGAATCCAAGCCCCGCGAGATAGACGTTGAACAGGTGGCGCCCCGCCGGCACGAGGTCGAACGCGCCGGGCTCCAGCAGCCAGTCCTGGATCAGCCCGCTGATCACCGCATGCAAGCCATAGGCCGCGGTCTTGGCCGGGATGGGCAGTTCGATGCCCGCGCGGCTCGCGGCGTGCTGCAGCGCGTGGACGAAGTCCGTCACGCATTCGTTGCGCGCGCTGCGATGGCGCTGCAGCACCGGCGCCATCTCGTCCGTGTACTCGACCTTGAGGGTCGCCACCTCGAACACCCGCCGCACCTGGATGTCCGTGGTCATCAGGCTCAGGGCCTGCACCATCACCTGCTCGATCGCCGCCAGCGGGTCCTCATTTTCCACGCTGGCCTCGCGGGTGGCGGACTCCAGCGGCAGGGTGACGCGCTCCATCATCGCGTTGAAGAGGTCCGGCTTGTCCTTGAAGTGCCAGTAGATCGCGCCGCGCGTGGCGCCGGCCTCCTGCGCGATCTGCTGCAGCGAGGTGCGCGAAACCCCCTGCGACTGGAAGAGCACTTCCGCGGCATCGAGCAGCCGATGCCGGGTCGCCAGCGCCTCTTCCTTGGTACGACGGACCACTTTGCCCCCTTTGCGTGAAACCTGTAAAACAATCGATCCGGTGAGGGTTGCCACTATACATTCACGAATGTATGTAAACTCGGGCCCCTCCCGATGGCCAAGCTCGCCGTGTTGCTTTAGGCAGCCGCCGCGACCGCGCGCCATTCCCCGTTTCTGCTTCAAAGGATTCGCATGCCTCTCCTGCATGTCCCGCGTCATTCGTTGTTGTCCCTGTCGCGCCGCCCCGCCTTTGCCGCCTTTGCTGCCGCCGCGGTGCTGGCGCTCGCCGCCTGCGGAAAGAGCGAGGCCCCGGCCGGTGGCGCGCACGCCGGCGGTGCCGGTGGCGGGGCACCGCCGCCGCCCGAAGTCGGCGTGGTGGTGGCGACGCCGAGCGACGTCGGCCTGCTGACCGAGCTGCCCGGCCGTCTCGAGGCCTCGCGCGTGGCCGAGGTGCGCGCCCGCGCCGCGGGCATCCTGCAGAAGCGGCTGTTCCGCGAAGGCAGCGACGTCAAGGCCGGGCAGCCGCTGTTCCACATCGACCCCGCGCCGTACCTGGCCACGGCCCAGAGCGCGCAGGCCAGCCTGGCGCGCGCGGAGGCCAATGCCGTGCAGGCCAAGGCACTGGCCGAGCGCTACAAGCCGCTGGTGGAAGCCAACGCGGTCAGCAAGCAGGAATACCTGAACGCCGTGGCCGCCGCGAAGACGGCCGATGCCGACATCGCGGTGGCCCGCGCCTCCGTTCAGACGGCCAAGATCAACCTCGGCTATGCCAGCGTCACGGCGCCGATCTCCGGCCGCATCGGACGCGCGCTGGTGACCGAAGGCGCGCTGGTGGGCCAGGGCGATGCCACCGCGCTGGCCGTGATCCAGCAGATCGATCCGATGTACGTGAACTTCACGCAATCGGCCAACGAGGTGCTCAAGCTGCGCCGCGCGATGGAGGCCGGCCAATTCAAGCGCGCGAGCGGCAGCGATGCGGCCAGCGTGCGCATCCAGCTGGAAGGCGGCGCCGAATACGAACTGCCCGGCAAGCTGCTGTTCTCGGACCTCACGGTCGATTCGACCACCGGCCAGGTGACGCTGCGCGCCGAGGTGCCGAACCCGAAGGGCGAGCTGCTGCCCGGCCTCTACGTTCGCGTCAAGGTGGAACAGGCCCAGGCCACCAACGCGATCACGGTGCCGCAGCAGGCGGTCACCCGCACGCAGCAGGGCGACACGCTGACCGTGGTCGGACCCGACGGCAAGCTCAGCAAGCGCACGGTGAAGATCACCGCCGCCCAGAACAACCAGTGGGTGGTGACCGAAGGCCTGAATGCCGGCGAGCAGGTCATGGTCGACGGCTTCCAGAAGCTGATGATGATGCCGCCCGGCGCGGCGGTGAAGGCCGTGCCGTGGACGCCGCCGGCACCCGCCGCCGCAGCCCCGGCTGCCTCCGCGAACGCGGCGTCGGCTCCGGCCGCGAAGCCGTAAGGAGCGCGCCCGCATGGCAAAGTTCTTCATCGACCGGCCCATCTTCGCGTGGGTGATCGCACTGTTCGTGATCGTGGTGGGCGCCGTGTCCATCACGCAGCTGCCGATCGCGCAGTACCCGCCGGTGGCGCCGCCGGCCATCGTCGTCAACGTGGCCTATCCCGGCGCTTCGGCCCAGACGCTGGAGGACAGCGTGCTCTCCGTCATCGAGCGGGAGATGAACGGCTCCCCGGGTCTCATCTACATGGAGTCGGTGGCGCAGGCGGACGGCACGGGCACCATCACCATCAGCTTCGAGACCGGCACCAACGCCGATCTCGCCCAGGTGGACGTGCAGAACCGGCTGTCGCGCGCGACGCCGCGGCTGCCGGCGGCAGTGACGCAGCAGGGCGTGCGCGTGGACAAGTCGCGCAACAACTTCCTGCTGTTCACGATGCTGTCCTCGGACAACCCGGCGATCGACACCACGGCCCTGGGCGACTACGCCTCGCGCAACGTGGTGCCCGAGCTGCAGCGGGTGGCCGGCGTCGGCCAGGCACAGTTGTTCGGTACCGAACGCGCGATGCGCGTCTGGATCGAACCGGCCAAGCTGCAGGGCTACAACCTGTCGGCCGCCGAGGTCAACGCGGCCATCCGCGCGCAGAACGCGCAGGTGTCCTCCGGCACCATCGGCGACCTGCCCAACGTGCCGGGCCAGGCGATCGCGGCCACCGTGGTGGTCAATGGCCAGCTCACCTCGACCTCGCAGTTCGGCGACATCGTGCTGCGCGCCAACACCGACGGCTCCGCCGTGCGGCTCAAGGACGTGGCGCGCATCGAGCTCGGCGGCCAGGCCTACTCGACCTCGGCGCGCCTCAACGGCCAGCAGGCGGTGGGCATCGGCGTGCAGCTCGCGCCCGGCGGCAACGCGCTGCAGTCGGCCAAGGCGATCCGCGCCAAGATGAACGAGCTGGAGCGCTACTTCCCGCAAGGCGTGAAGTGGACCATTCCCTACGACAGCTCACGCTTCGTCAACATCTCCATCACCGAGGTGGTGAAGACGCTGTTCGAGGCGGTGGCGCTGGTGTTCCTGGTGATGTTCCTGTTTCTGCAGAACTGGCGCTACACGCTCATTCCGACCATCGTGGTGCCGATCGCGCTGCTGGGGACCTTCGGCGTCCTGCTGGCGCTCGGCTTCTCGATCAACGTGCTGACCATGTTCGGCATGGTGCTGGTGATCGGCATCGTGGTGGACGACGCGATCGTGGTGGTGGAGAACGTCGAGCGCATCATGAGCGAGGAGGGGCTCTCGCCCCTCGAAGCCACGCGCAAGGCGATGCGCCAGATCTCCGGCGCCATCATCGGCGTGACGGTGGTGCTGATCTCGGTGTTCGTGCCGCTGGCCTTCTTCGCCGGCTCGACCGGCAACATCTACCGCCAGTTCTCGGCGGTGATGGTGGCGGCGATCGGCTTCTCGGCCTTCATGGCGCTGTCGCTCACGCCGGCCTTGTGCGCCACGCTGCTCAAGCCGGTGGAGGCCGGCCATCATCACGAGAAGACCGGCTTCTTCGGCTGGTTCAACCGCGGCTTCACGCGCACGGCCAAGGGCTACGAGAGCCTGGTGGCGCGCATCCTCAAGCGCGCGGCGCGCTACCTGGTGATCTACGTGGCCATCATCGGCGCGGTGCTGCTGGTGTACCGGCAGCTGCCCACCTCCTTCCTGCCGCAGGAAGACCAGGGCTACATCATCGTGAACGTGCAGCTGCCGCCGGGCGCGACGAAGGAACGCATGCTGTCGGTGATGCAGGACGTCGAGAAGTACGTCCTGAAGCAGCCCGAGGTCGAGAGCATGGTCGGCGTGCTCGGCTTCAGCTTCTCGGGGCAGGGGCAGAACGCCGGCCTCGCCTTCGTCACGCTGAAGCCCTGGGAGCAGCGCCACGACCCGAGCCATTCGGCGGAGGCGGTGGCCGGCCGCGCCTTCGGGGCGCTGTCGGGCATTCGCGATGCTTTCATCTATCCGCTATCGCCGCCGCCCATTCCGGAGCTGGGCAACGCCAGCGGCTTCAGCTTCCGACTGCAGGACCGCGGCGGCGCCGGCCACGAGGCGCTGGTCAACGCGCGCAACCAGATGCTCGGCATGGCCGGCAAGAGCGCCATCCTGACGCAGGTGCGCCCGGACGGCCTGGAGGACGCGCCCCAGCTGCAGATCGACATCGACCGCGACAAGGCGAACGCGCTGGGGGTGAGCTTCGACGCCATCAACAGCACGCTGTCGACGGCGCTGGGCTCGACCTACGTGAACGACTTCCCGAACCAGGGCCGCCTGCAGCGGGTGGTGGTGCAGGCCGACGCGCCGGCGCGCATGCAGCCGGACGACCTGCTGCGCCTCAACGCCAGCAACACCAAGGGCGAGCCGGTGCCGTTGTCGGCCTTTGCCAGCACGCGCTGGGTCACGGGCGCGCAACAGACGGTGCGCTACAACGGCTATCCGGCGATCCGCATCTCGGGCTCGGCCGCGCCAGGCCACAGCTCGGGCGCCGCGATGGCCGAGATGGAGAAGCTCGCCGCGCAGCTGCCCCCGGGCTTCGGCTACGAATGGACCGGCCAGTCACGCGAGGAAAAGCTCGCGGGCTCGCAGGCCATCATCCTCTACGCCTTCTCGATCCTGGCGGTGTTCCTGTGCCTGGCCGCGCTGTACGAGAGCTGGACCATCCCGCTGTCGGTGATCCTGGTGGTGCCGCTGGGCGTGCTGGGCGTGCTGCTCGCAACGCTGATGCGGGCCTATGCCAACGACGTGTACTTCCAGGTCGGCCTGATCACCATCATCGGCCTGTCGGCGAAGAACGCGATCCTGATCATCGAGTTCGCCAAGGACCTGCAGGCGCAGGGCCGCGGAGTGGTCGAGTCGGCACTGGCCGCTGCCCACCTGCGGTTCCGGCCGATCATCATGACCTCGCTGGCCTTCGGCCTCGGCGTGCTGCCGCTGGTGCTGGCCTCGGGCGCAGGCTCGGCCAGCCAGCGCGCGATCGGCACCGGCGTGATCGGCGGCATGGTGACCGGCACGGCGCTCGCCGTGATCTTCGTGCCTGTGTTCTTCGTGGTCGTGCGTAGCCTGTTCAAGGGCAGCGAGCGGCAGCACGAAGTCGACCGGCGCCATGCGCAGGCCGCAGGCATTGAAGAAAGCCCCGCCCCATGATGAAAAAGAACGTCGTCTCCACCGCCCTCGCCGGCGCCGCAGCCCTGGTCCTGGCCGGCTGCTCGCTGATCCCCGCCTACGAGCGCCCCGCGGCGCCGGTGCCGGCCAGCTACCCCGGCGCGCAGCCTGCGGCCGCGAGCACGTCGCCGGCCTCGACGCTGGCCTGGCAGGACTACTTCACCGATCCGCGGCTGGCGAAACTGATAACGACCGCCCTCGCCAACAACCGCGACCTGCGCGTGGCCGTGCTCAACATCGAGCAGGCCCGCGCTCAGTTCCAGATCCAGCGCGCGGCGCAGTTCCCGGCGCTCAACGCGACCGCCAGCGGCTCGCGCTCGAGCCCGAACCCGCTGCAGGCGGTGGGCGTGGGTGGCAGCGTCTCCTCGAGCTATTCGGTCAACCTCGGCATCACGGCCTGGGAGCTCGACTTCTTCGGCCGTGTCGCCAGCCTCAAGGAACAAGCGCTGGCGCAGTTCCTCGCCACCGAGGAATCGCGCAAGGCCACGCAGATCAGCCTGATCAGCGCCGTGGCCAGCGGCTGGCTCACATTGATCGCGGACGACGAGCTGCTGGCGCTCACGCGCCAGACGCTGGCCACCCGCGAGGAGTCGCAGACGCTCACCCGCATGCGCTTCGACAGCGGCGTGGTCTCGGAGATCGACCTGCGCCTGGCCGATTCGCTGGCCGAGACCGCGCGCGCCTCCTACGCGGAGCAACGCCGCCTGCGCATGCAGGACGAGAACGCACTGGCCCTGCTGCTCGGCGCCCCGGTGCCGCCGGAGGCCACCGAGGGCGGCGCGCGTGGCCTGGATGCGGTCGCGCCCATGGCAGAGCTCCCGGCCGGCCTGCCCTCCGACCTGCTGGGGGAACGGCCCGACATCCGCGCCGCGGAGCAGCAGCTGATCGCCGCCAACGCCAACATCGGCGCGGCGCGCGCGGCCTTCTTCCCGCGCGTGGCGCTGACCACCTCGATCGGCACGGCCAGCAGCGAGTTCTCGAACCTCTTCGACCGCGGCACCAAGGCCTGGGCCTTCTCGCCGCAGCTGACGCTGCCGATCTTCGACGCCGGTCGCAACCAGGCCGGGCTCGATTCGGCCAAGGCCGGCCGCGAGATCGCGGTCGCGCAGTACGAAAAGTCGATCCAGACCGCCTTCCGCGAAGTCGCCGACGCGCTCGCCGGCCGCGTCACGCTGAGCGAGCAGCTGCGCGCCCTGCGCGCGCAGTCGGACGCCGAAGCGGCGCGCTTCAGGCTCTCGGACCTGCGCTACCGCAACGGCATCGCCAGCGCGCTGGACCTGCTCGATTCGCAGCGCTCGCTCTACAGCGCGCAGCAGGCGGCGGTCCAGACCCAGCTCGCGCAGTTGCAGAACCAGGTGGTGCTGTACAAGACGCTCGGCGGCGGCTGGGCCACGCGTTGAGCGCCCGAGGACCGCAACGGGCGCTCTCGGGCGCCTCTCTATAATCGCCGGTTGGTTAGAAAAGCCCCCGACGAGCCCCCACACTGAGGACCCAATGAGCGACGACGCGCACTACCAGGCCACAGAAGACGCCCACACGGGCCCGATCAAGAACCCCAAACAACTTCTGCTGGCGGTCTTCTTCTCCTTCATCGCGCCGATCCTGATCATTGTCGGTCTGGTCTCGTACGTGACCTCCGCCAATCGTCCGTCGGGCGAAGCCAAGGGCGCAGGCATGGCGCTCTACGGTGTATCGAAGGACGCGCGTGATCGCGAAGTCTTCGAGCGCCTCAAGAAGGTCGGCTCGATCGAGATCCGCGACGCCGACCGGCCGCTGGCCACTGGCGAGACGGTGTTCAAGGCCCAGTGCGTGGCGTGCCACGGCAGCCCCGGCATCCCGGGCGCGCCCCACTTCAGCGACGCCGCAGCCTGGGGCCCGCGCATCGGCCAGGGCTACGCCACGCTGCTCGACCATGCGCTCCATGGCAAGGGCGCCATGCCGCCCCAGGGCGGCGGCGACTTCGACGACGTCGAGATCGGCCGGGCCGTGGTCTACATGGCCAATGCCGGCGGCGCCAAGTTCCCCGTGCCGGACCGCCCGACCGCCGCCGGCGCTCCAGGGGCCGCGGCCACGGAGGCGGCAGCGGCGCCGGCCTCGGCACCCGCTGCCAAGCCGTAGTCGGGGTTTCGGCCCTCACAAGAAAAGAGCCCGCATGCGGGCTCTTTTTCATGGGCGTGCGCTGGTCGCCTTCAAGGCCCCGCCTGGCCAGGCTGCCCCGCCGCCGGGCTCATGACGTGGCCGAAACGCACCGGCAGTTCCTCCGCACGCACGTGCTCCGGCACCCAGCGCCCCTGTTCGACCGCCTCGGCCGCGATGCCCATGTCCTGCGTGTGCACCAGGCCCAGCCCGAGCGGCGCCGCCAGGTAGAGCCGGCCCTGCTCATCGACCAGGCAGGCCGAGGGCTCGACCGGCTCGCCGGTATGCGAGCGCACGCTGAAGTCTTCGCCGATCCGCCACACCCAGGGCGCCGCCTCGAGCTCCACGTAGACGCGCTGCGGCCCATTCTGGAAGAACCACTGGCCGCGCTCGTCGTGCTCGTAGTTGCGCTGAATGAAGTCGATCAACTTCTCGTGCCGGAGCAGCGAGCCCTTGGCGGCCGGAAAGGGCCCCATGGCCTGCGTGCGGTCGTCGCGCAGGTACCAGTTGCCACGCGCATCGAGCCCGAGCCAGCCGTAGCAGTGCGGCACGTTGGGCCACTTGGCGAGCGCCTGTCTGACGATGTCGTCCATGCCGGGGATTCTGGCGCGGAACAGGCCCCCGCGCCATCGGCCGACGCCGCGTCACACCTTCTCAAAGATGCTGCGCCAGCCAGTCGCCGACGCGCTCGGGCATGCCGAGCACATGGCCCGGGGGCGGCCCCATCGGAAAGCCGACATGGCCGCCATGGGCGGGCTGCCACAGCGTGACGTGGCGGCCGGCCTCCTCCGGGCGCGGCAGGCTGGCGGCCGGCACGAAGGGATCGTTGGTCGCGTTCACCACCAGCGCCGGGATGCGGATCGCGCCCAGGTGCGGCTTGGCCGAAGCGCGGCGCCAATAGTCGTCGGTGTCGCGAAAGCCGTGCAGCGGCGCGGTGAACACGTTGTCGAAGGCGTGCAGGTCCGCGGCGGCGAGCAGCGCCTCGCGGTCGAACAGACCCGGATGCTGGGCCAGCTTGGCCAGCGCCTTGGGCTTCATGGTCGACAGGAACATGCGCGTGTAGACCAGCCGGTTGAAGCCCTGCCCGATGGCAGCGCCGCCGGCCGCGAGGTCCAGCGGCGCGCTGACCGATGCCACCGCATCCACCACCTTCGAAGCCTCCGCGCCCATCTCCTCAGCCCAGCGCAGCAAGGCATTGCCTCCCAGCGAGACGCCGGCCGCGAGCATCGGGCCCGCATGCCGCTCGCGCAGGCGCGCGAGGATCCAGCCCACCTCCTCGAAGTCCCCCGAGTGGTAGGCCCTCGGCGCCAGGTTGATCTCGCCGCTGCAGCCACGGAAATGCGGCACCGCATAGTCCCAGCCGCGCGTCAGCGCGTGGGCCGCGAAGGCCTCGGCATAGTGGCTCTTCGACGAGCCCTCGAGGCCGTGGAACAGCACCAGCAGCGGCTTCGGCGCGGGCCCCTCGGCGGCCAGGAAATCGACGTCGATGAAGTCGCCGTCCGGCGTGGTCCAGCGTTCGCGGCGGTAGGCCGGCAGGGGCGCCGGCACGCGACGCGCCCAGAGCGCGGGCCAGATGGTCTGGAGGTTGCCACCGGGCAACCAGAGTGGCGCAACGTATTGCATCAGTGGAGGATCTGCGGAGTCTCGTCCGGTGCGTCGGGCGCATGGACCATGCCAGGGCTCGCATGGTGGGCCACCATGCGCCAGCCCAGCGCGGTCTTGTGGTACACGTTGGTGGCGAGCACGAAGGCGTGGCGCGGCCCCTCGGCCGTCAGCACCTCGATGCGCTCCAGCACGTTGTGCACCGCGCTGGCCAGCGACTCCACCCGGCGCACGTGCGCCGGCGTGGCATGGATCGCGCCGTTGGCGAACATCTGCTCGAAGGCGGCCCGGATCGCGCTGCTGCCCACCAGGCGCGGGCCGCCAGGATGCACGCAGAACACCTCGTCCTCGTCGGCCCAGCAGGCCATCAGCGCGTCGATGTCGCCGCGCTGCAGCGCCTCGTAGAAGGCGGCCTCGACATCGTCGGCAGTGCCTGCGAGGGCGGCGGCGCGAAGTTGGCTCTTGGGCATGGCGAGTACGACTGGAAATTCAGATTTTGCCTCGGGCGCTCGATGCGCATCGGCCGCTGCGCGTCACCCGAGCAGCCAGGCCTCGGCCACCGCCTGCAGCTCGCCCTGCGACGCCTGCCACACCAGTTCGGGCGCGGCCACGTGCACGCCCGGGGGCGCGATGCGCAGCGCCACGTCGACCAGCTCCGCCACCTTTCCGGCGCGCACCGGCTGCTCGCTGGCCGGCACCATGAAGCGGGCGATGGACAGCATCCAGGCCGCCAGCCGCTCGGCCGGATTCGCGAAGCGCCCGGCCGCGGGCTTGCGGGCCGAGCGCACGATGATCACGCGCTCGAAGCCCTGCGCCACCACGGCCTCCTCGTCGAGGCTGGCCAGCCCGCGCTTCAGCGCCTCGGGCAGCCGGCCCTGGTCGTGCGGCTGCACGACGGCCAGCGTGCGCACGCCGCAGGCCTTCAGCCAGCGGGCGAGCGCGGGCAGCTGCGCCGGCTCCGGCGTCCACAGCGCGCGCTCGCGGTCGTAGTAGAGGCGCGGCGGCTCGAACAGGACCAGCGCGGTATCGGCCGCCATGCGCGGCCATTGCGCGATGTCGGCGCCCGGCGCCAGCAGCGTCTCGACGCCGCGCAGTCCGTCGCGGATGGGCTCGCGCGCCAGGACGCGCGTATGTTCGAAGCGATGCCGGCCGGCCAGCCGCCGCACCAGCTCCTGGCCCAGCGCGCCGGTGGCGCCGGCGATCAACAGCGTGCCTTCGTCGCGGCGCTCCGGCGGGGCCGCGCGATTCGCGGACTGCAAGGCCTGGAAAGGATCGAGCGCCATCGGGCTATGCTACCTTCACCCCTTCGCAAGAACGAAGAAGAGGCTTCGACATGCCGATCATCCAACGCTGGCTCCTGGTTCTTCTCGCGGTCCTCGCGCTCTCGGGCTGCGGCTACAACGACTTCCAGCGCCTCGACGAGGCCAGCAAGTCGGCCTGGAGCGAGGTGCTCAACCAGTACCAGCGCCGCGCCGACCTGGTGCCCAACATCGTGGCCACGGTCAAGGGCGAGGCGAACTTCGAGCAGGAGACGCTGACGAGGGTGATCGAGGCACGCGCCAAGGCCACCTCGATCCAGGTCACGCCCGAGACGCTCAACAACCCCGAGGCCTTCAACAAGTTCCAGCAGGCGCAAGGCGAGCTCTCCAGCGCGCTGTCGCGCTTGATGGTGGTGGCCGAGCAGTACCCCAACCTGAAGGCCAACCAGGCCTTCCGCGACCTGCGCGTGACGCTGGAGGGCACCGAGAACCGCATCACCGTGGCGCGCAACCGCTACATCAAGACAGTGCAGGAATACAACGTGCTCGCGCGCAGCTTCCCCACCAACCTGACGGCCAAGGTGTTCGGCTACCAGCCCAAGGCCAACTTCAGCGTGCAGAACGAGACCCAGATCTCCACCCCGCCGACAGTCGATTTCGGCACGCAGAAGAAGTAGCCGCTCCATGACGGCCGCCCGCATCCGGCGCGCGCTGACCGCCTTCCTGCTGATGGCGTGCGCGCTGGCCGGCGCGCTGGCCCAGGATCTTTTGCCGGTGCCGCCGCTCAGCGCCCGGGTGATCGACCAGACGGGCACGCTCGACGCGGCCCAGCGCCAGGCGCTGGAGGCCAAGCTGGCCGCTTTCGAGCAGCAGAAGGGTTCGCAGATCGTGGTGCTGATGGTGCCGACCACCGCGCCGGAGGACATCGCCAGCTACGCCAACCGCGTGGGCAACACGTGGAAGATCGGCCGGAAGGAGGTGGGCGACGGCATCCTGGTGATCGTCGCCAAGAACGACCGCAAGATGCGCATCGAGGTCGCGAAGGCGCTGGAAGGCGCGGTGCCCGACATCGCCGCCGCCCACATCATCGACCTCACGATGAAGCCGCACTTCCGCCAGAACGACTTCGCGGGCGGGCTCGATGCCGCGACCGACCAGCTGATCGCGCGCGTCAAGGGCGAGGCGCTGCCGGAGGTCGATGCGAAGAGCGGCGACTTCGGCGGCGGGAAGGAGGAGCGCGGCTTCGACTGGGGCGACCTGGCCATCTTCCTCTTCTTCGGCGTGATGATCGGCGCGCCGATCGCGCGCGCCATCCTCGGCAAGGTGCTGGGCCCGTTGGCGCTGGGCGGCGTCACCGGCGTCGTCGTGATGATGCTGACCGCAAGCCTCGTGGTCGCAGTGCTGGCCGGGCTGGCAGCCCTGCTCTTCACGCTGCTGTCGAGCGCCTTCGGCGCCGGCCCGGGTCGGCGCCTCGGGCGCGGGGGCGGCTGGGGCCCGGGCGTTGGGGGCCTGGGCGGCGGCGGCGGCTGGAGCGGCGGATCTTCGTCCGGCGGTGGCTTCAGCTCCGGCGGGGGCGGCGACTTCGGCGGCGGCGGCGCCTCGGGGGACTGGTAGCCATGGCCACGCCATCCTTCTTCTCCAGGCTCGTGCGCCTTTGGCGCCACCGCTGGATCGATGCAGCCGACGTGCGGCGTGCGCTGCCACCCGAGGCCTTGCAGCGCCTGGGCGACCGTGTCGCGGCCAGCGAGCGCCGGCACAGCGGCGAGGTGCGCATCTGCATCGAGGCCGGCCTGCCCTGGTCCTACATCCGGCGCGGCGCTGCGGCGCGCGAGCGCGCGATCACGCTGTTCGGCAAGCTGCGCGTGTGGGACACCGCGCACAACAACGGCGTGCTGATCTACCTGCTCATGGCCGAGCACGCGATCGAGATCGTGGCCGATCGCGGCATCGACGCCCGTGTGAAGCCGCAGGACTGGGCGGCCATGGCCGGGCGGATGGCCGCCGCCTTCCGCGAAAGCCGCTTCGAGGACGGGCTCACGCAGGCGCTGGAAGAAGTCTCGGCGCTGCTGGTCGCGCACTTCCCGCTGGCCGAGGGCGAGCCCGACCGCAACGAGCTGCCCGACGAACCGGTGCTGATCTAGGGCCTGTTAACGCTATGCGCCGCGCCCGATCTGCTCTTCCAGCAGCCGCCGGTTGACCGCATGGACCGCATCCAGCTCCAGCTGGAGCGCACGCGACACCTGCGACAGCGTGCGCAAGCGGCGGTTGCCTTCGCGCAGCCGTCCGGCGAGGACGGTGGAGATGCCGAGCGTCATGCGGGCCGCGACCATCGGGTGGGCCTCGATCAACCCCAGCAGCGCCTCGCGCGAGAGCACGCCGAGCTTGACGTCCGTGAGCGCCGTGCAGCTGGCGGAGCGCGGCCCGCCGTCGATCACCCCCATCTCGCCCAGCAGGCTGCCGGCGCCGACCACCGTGATCACGACCTCGCCGTCGGGAATGCCGGCGCTGCTCACCGCCCGCAGCTGGCCTTCGAGCACCAGCACCATGTAGTCGTTGTCGGCCGAGTCGCCCTCCTCGAACAGCAGCGTGTCGGCCAGCACGTGCAGCGGCTTCATGGCGTCGACCACGACTTCCGCTTCGGCGCGGCTCATGCCGGCCAGGGGAGCGGCTTGCACCATCAGATCGATGGCGTGTTCGCGCAGGTCGTTGCGGCGGGGGGGCACGGGTGCTTGGGGCATGTCGGGGAGTTCAGGTCGGCAGCGGCCACACGATGCCGCCGCCGATGCCATAGAGATGCCGGCCCGGCGCCGCGTCCATGTGCCAGCCGCCGGTGAATTCGCCGAAGGCGGGGAGGATCAGGCGCCGTTCCTCGCGCACGAAGCAGGGCATGCGCAGACTGTCGCGGCCAGCCCCCTGGAGCCTGCAGACAGGATGCAGATGGCCCGCCAGCACGAAGTGCGTGGCGTGCGTCCGCGGGTGGTGGCAGGCGGCGAAGGGGCCGGCGAGATGAGGCTCGTCGACCACCTCGAAGGACAGCGAGGTCGGCGGATCGCCGGCACGGCTGTCGTGATTGCCGCGCACCAGCGTGCAGCGGAGTCCCGCGTGCCGTTCGCGCCAGGATTCGAGACTCGCCAGCAGCTGCGGCGTGCGCGCCTGCGCGTCATGCAGGAAGTCGCCGAGCACGATGAGCTGGCGCGGCCGGTGCCGTTCGATCAGGTCGTCGAGCCGCCCGAGGTTCTGGCCGGTGGTGCCATGCGGCACCGGTTGGCCCAGTGCACGAAAGCTGGCCGCCTTGCCCAGATGAAGATCGGCCACGAAGAGCGTTTCGCCTGCGCTCCACCAGAGCGCCCGCTCCGGCAGGAGGTCGATGGATTCGCCGGCGACGTCGAGCCGGCAGGATGGGGAGGCGGCATGCACGAGAGCCAGTGTCCCAGAAGCGTGTACGGCAAAAGCTCGCAAATTGTCACGCCGCACCCGCCCGGCCAGGACTTTTTCCGCGCTTGCGTGAAGCGCCGCGCCGCGCGCCTCCGTCCGTGCCCGCGTCGCCGTCTTCGACGGGCCGCTCGAAGGCCAGCGTCCTGCGCACGCGCTCCGGGTCCGCGGCCTCGACGGGCCCGCCGGCGGCCTGCTCCAGCTGCGCGACCATGCGCGCAATACGCTCGGCCGCGCTCTCGTTCGACAGCTTCTCGCGGAACAGCTCCACCATCAGCGGAAAGGCGAAGGGGGTGGGCCGCTGCGGCGCCTGCACCACCAGCCGCTGCGAAGCCATGCGCGCCAGCGCGGCACGCAGCCGCCCGATTTCCAGCTCCTGCGCGAGCAGTTCCTCCTCGGCCTGCTGCAGCAGGCGGTTGGCCGGGTCGTACTTGCGGAAGACCTCCCAGAACAGCGAGGACGAGGCCTGCAGCTGCCGGCTGCTGCGGCGCTCGCCGGGATAGCCCTGGAACACCAGGCCCGAGACGCGCGCGATCTCGCGGAAGCGCCGGCGCGCCAGCTCGCTCGCATTGAGCGAGGCCAGCACCTCGCGCAGCAACTGCGCCTCGTCGACCGGCGCCAGAACGGACGGCAACAGCGCCGGCCAGTCCAGCTCGGCCGCGCAGAGCAGCTCGAAGCCGTAGTCGTTCACAGCGATCGAGAAGGTGCGCGGCTGGCGCTGTGCGACCCGCCACGCGACCAGGCTGGCCAGGCCCAGGTGGACCAGCCGCCCCGCGAAGGGGTAGAGGAAGAGATGCCAGCCCTCGCGCGTCTTCAACAGCTCGGCCAGCAAGGTGCCGGGCGTGGGCAGGGCCGACCAGCGCTGCTGGATCTCGAGCAGCGGCCGCACGCATTGCAGCTCGGGCGTGTCGTAAAGGCCGGCATCCGCCAGCGCCAGTTGCCGGACGACGGCGTCGGCCAGGGTGCTGCTCAGCGGCATGCGCCCGCCGTTCCAGCGCGGCACGGAGGGCTTGCGGCCGCTCGCGCGCCGGACCCAGGCCGTCATGTCGTGCACCCGCACCAGCTCCAGCAGCCGGCCGCCGAAGAGGAAGCAGTCGCCCGGCTTCATGCGCGCGACGAAGCTCTCTTCGACGCTGCCGATCCTCGCCCCCCGCAGGTACTGCACCGCCATGCTGGCGTCGCTGACGATGGTGCCGATGTTCATGCGGTGCCGGCGCGCCAGCCGCGCATCGGGCACGCGCCAGACGCCGTCGGCGTCGGGCACCGCGCGGCGGTAATCGGGGTAGGCCGACAGCGAGGGCCCGCCCTGCGCGACGAAGTCCAGGCACCACTGCCAGCTCGCGCGCGACAGCCCGGCATAGGCGACGGTGCCGCGCACTTCCGCGTAGAGGTCCTCGGGCACGAAGCCCCCGCCGAGCGCGACGGTCACCAGGTGCTGCACCAGCACGTCCAACGGCTGCGCCGGCGAGCGGCGTTCCTCGATGTGGCCTCGGGCCACGGCCTCGCGCGCAGCCGCGCCCTCCACGATCTCGATGCTGTGCGTCGGCACCAGCGTGATGCGCGAAGGCCGCCCCGGCGCGTGGCCCGATCGGCCGGCGCGCTGCAGCAGCCGCGCCACGCCCTTGGGCGAGCCGATCTGCAGCACCCGCTCCACCGGCAGGAAGTCCACGCCCAGGTCCAGGCTCGACGTGCAGACCACGGCCTTGAGCGCACCGGACTTCAGGCCCAGCTCCACCCAGTCGCGCACTGCGCGGTCCAGCGAGCCGTGATGCAGCGCGATCTGGCCGGCCCACTCCGGCCGCGCCTCGAGCAAGGCCTGGTACCAGATCTCGGACTGGGAGCGCGTGTTGGTGAAGACCAGCGTGCTCGCGCTGGCGGCGACCTCCTCCACCACCTGGGGCAGCATCGTGAGCCCGAGGTGCCCTCCCCAGGGAAAGCGCTCGGCGCGACCGGGCAGCAGCGAGTCGATGCGCAGCTCCTTCGGCACCTCGCCCTGCACCAGCACGCCCTCGCCGCGGGCCAGCAGCGTGCGCATCGCCTCCTGCAGGTTGCCCAGCGTGGCCGACATGCCCCAGATGCAGAGCCCCGCATTCCAACGGCGCAGCCGCGCAAGCGCGAGCTGCACCTGCACCCCGCGCTTGTTGCCCATCAGCTCGTGCCACTCGTCGACGACGACCAGGCGCAGCGTGCCCAGGACCTCGCTGGCATCGGCGCGGGAGAGCTGCAGCGACAGGCTCTCGGGCGTGGTGACCAGCACCGTCGGCAGGCGCCGGTCCTGCGCGCTGCGCTCGGCCGGGGAGGTGTCGCCGCTGCGGGCGCCGGCGCTCCAGTCGGGCTGCAGCGCGTCGAGGGCGTGCTGCAACGCGCGCAGCGTGTCGGCCGCGAGCGCGCGCATCGGCGTGAGCCACAGCACGGTCAGCGGCGGCGGCTTGGCCTTGCTGGCGGGCGCCATGGCAAAGGCCTGGAGCGCGCCCAGCCACACGGCGTAGGTCTTGCCCGCGCCGGTGGTGGCGTGGAGCAGGCCGGAGCGGCCTTCGGCGAGGGCCTGCCATACGCGGCGTTGAAAGTCGAAGGCTTCCCAGCCGCGCGAGGCGAACCAATCGTCGAGACGGCGCATGGACGTGCCGCTCATGGCGCAGTCGACGCCGCTTCGGGCAACAGCGCCGCCAGCGTCTGCAAGCTGTCCGCCTCCTCCACCGGCTTGTCCTCGCGCCAGCGCAGCATGCGCGGAAAGCGCACCGCGATGCCGCTCTTGTGCCGGGTGCTGCGCGCGATGCCTTCGAATCCCAGCTCGAAGACCAGCGTGGGCGTCACGCTCCTCACCGGCCCGAAGCTCTCGATCGTGGTGCGGCGGATGATCGCGTCGACGCGGGCCATCTCCGCATCGCTCAGGCCCGAGTAGGCCTTGGCGAAGGGCACGAGCTTGCGATCGGGCACCTCGGGCGGCGCGTCCCACACCGCGAAGGTGTAGTCGCTGTACAGGCTCGCACGCCGGCCGTGGCCGCGCTGCGCGTAGACCAGCACGGCGTCGACCGAGAGCGGGTCGATCTTCCACTTCCACCACAGGCCCACGTCCTTGGTGCGGCCGACGCCGTAGGCCGCATGGCGCTGCTTGAGCATCATGCCCTCCACGCCCATCGCACGCGCCGCCTCGCGCTGGCGCGCGAGGTCCTGCCAGCTCTCGCCATGCAGCACGGGGCTCGCGATCAGCGAGGGATGCTGCGCCGTCGCGATCAGTTCGTCGAGCAGCACGCGGCGCTCCTGCTGCGGCATCGCGCGCAGGTCGCGCCCCCCCCATTCGAGCAGGTCATAGGCCAGCAGCACCACGGGGATCTCGCGCAGCAGCTTCGGCGTCAGCGTCTTGCGGCCGATGCGCTTCTGCAATTCGGAGAAGGGCTGCACGCGACCCGGCCCCTGCGGCGAGGCCGCCTCCCTGCGCCAGACGACGATCTCGCCGTCGAGCACGGTGCCATCGGGCAGGGTGCGGCCCATCTCGGCCAGCTCTGGGAAGCGGTCCGTCACCAGCTCTTCGCCGCGCGACCACAGGCACACCTGGCCGGCACGCCGCACCAGCTGCGCGCGGATGCCATCCCACTTCCACTCGACCAGCCACTGCGAGGGCGGACCGAGCACCGCATCGAATTCGTCGAGCGGCAGCGCGAAGGGATGCGCGAGAAAGAAGGGATAGGGCTGTCCGCCGGTCTGGCGGTCCTGCTCGCCGCTGCTCTCGGGCGCAATCAGCGCCGCGAAGTCGGCCGCGCTCGGGCGGCCGGTGATGTGCGTGTAGCCCATCAGCCGCTGCGCCACGCGCTTGGGATCGAGCCCGCTCATCGCCGCCAGCACCTGCGTGACCTGCAGGCGCGAGACGCCGACGCGGAAGGCGCCGGTGATGAGCTTGAAATAGACGAGCCGCTCTTCCGGCGGCAACTGGCGCCACTGGGCGCGCAGGGTATCGGCGAGCTGCTCGGGCGGCATTCCGCGCAGGGGCAGCAGGTGCTGCTCGATCCAGGTCGCGAGGCTCAGGTCGTGCGCCTCGGTGGGCGGCGGGAGCAGCAGCGAGAGCGTCTCCGCCAGGTCGCCGACCGCCTCGTAGCTCTCGTCGAACAGCCACTCCGGGAGGCCGGCGGCTTGCTGGGCCAGCAGCCGCAGCAGCTTGGTCGGCACCAGCTGCCGTGGCCGCCCGCCGGCCAGGAAGTACACCGTCCAGGCCGCATCGGCAGGCGCAGCGGCCTGGAGATAGCGCTGCAGCGCGGCCTGCTTCACGAGGTTGGAGGTGCTCGCATCGAGCTCGCGATACAGGGCGGCGAACTGCTTCATGGCACGGCTGTCGCTCCTCCTCCTGAAATTTCTCCTTCGTCCTCGGCAGGAAGGCCGGGGTCGGGGCTGCGAGCGCTCCCCTCGCCTTCCATGTCCTCGTCGCCGTATTCGGTCTGGAAGGCCCGCGCCTCCAGCCCGCTCTCGCTCAGCCACCGCACCATCACCGCCACGCTCCCATGCGTCACGAACACACGCTCGGCCCCCGTGGCGGCGATCGCCTGCTGCAGCCCTGGCCAGTCCGCGTGGTCCGACATCACGAAGCCGCGGTCCACGCCACGCCGCCTGCGCGTGCCGCGCAGCTGCATCCAGCCGCTGGCGAAGGCATCCGAGTACTGGCCGAAGCGCCGCATCCACGGCGTGCCGGCCGCCGAAGGCGGTGCCAGCACCAGCGCGCGCCTGAGCAATGCGGCATCCACCCCGGGGTCGGCCACGCGCAGCGTGGGCGGCAGCGCCACGCCGGCCGCACGGTACACCGCGTTCAGCGGCGCGATGGCGCCGTGCACCACGATCGGCCCGATGCCCGCGTCGACCCCGTGCAGGATGCGCTGCGCCTTGCCGAAGGCGTAGCACAGCAGCACCGAGGCGCGCCCCTGCGCCGCATTGGCGCGCCACCACGCATCGATCTCGGCGAACAGCGTCGCCTGCGCCGGCCAGCGATAGATCGGCAGCCCGAAGGTGGATTCGGTGATGAAGGTGTCGCAGGGCACCGGCTCGAAAGGCGTGCAGGTGCCGTCGGGCTCGGTCTTGTAGTCGCCCGAGGCGACCCACACGCGCCCTTCGTGCTCGAGCCGCACCTGGGCCGAGCCCAGCACGTGGCCGGCCGGATGCAGCGACAGGCGCACGCCGCGATGGACGATCGCCTCGCCGTAAGGCAGCGTCTGCAGCGTGATGTCGCCGAGCCGCGCGCGCAGCGTGCCGGCGCTGTGCACGTGCGCGAGGTAGTGCCCATGCCCCACGCGCGCATGATCCGAATGCGCATGCGTGATGACGGCCCGGTCCACCGGCCGCCACGGGTCGATGTAGAAATCGCCGGGCGGGCAATACAAGCCTTCGGGGCGCGCGATGACGAGATCTGCGGAGGGCATGGGCCCGCCATGCTAGTCCCGGGTCGGCCGGCGCGCGTGTAGGTCCGGGTCGCGCGCGGCGCCGGGCTTTCGCCGCCTTACTTGCCGCGCGCCGCGGGCATCTCGAGCAGGTTCATCTTCATGCCGTTGGGCAACACGACCTCGCCCGGCTTCTGGCCCGGCTTGCAGGGCCCGACCCACCTGGCCTCGATGACGGCCGTGCCTTCGCTGCGGCCCATCATCGGCGGGCTGTAGGTCGAGCGGGTTTCCATGCGGTAGGCGCTGCCGAAATCGCCCGTGACCACCGCATGCGTGGTGGAGGTGGTGGTGCCGATCTTGCAGACGGAGTCGATCACCATGCGGCCCGGCTCGTTGCGCATGTCCTGCTTCGCGCAGTTCTGCCGCTCCATGCCGCCGCCCATCTCGCGCATCGCCTTGTCGGTGGCGGCATCGATGCATTGCTGGGTGCTCATCGCGGGCGTCCTGGCGCCGCCGTCTCCCTGGATCGTCATTTCCCAGAGGCCCGGCTTGCGCGCGGGGTAGTCCATCGCGCCGGCCGCGCCGGCCAGTAGCAGGCAGGTCGCCGCCACGGCGGCGATCCGGGGGAGTCGGGCGAAGGTCGTCATCGAAGGCTCCGAAGAAAAGGTGCCGCTTTCTAACCCGTCCGCCGCGCCGGCGAAATAGCGCGATCGGCCTGTTCGGCTTGGCGGGCAGGCCGGATGGCTGATCTCCTACAGCAGCCCCGGGCCGAGGCACCTACGGTGGCCCTTCTCGACGAAGCACGAGCACCCCACAGGCACTCAGGAGCGAAGCCATGAACACCCCGGCAGACGGCGCGCGCAGCGGCGCTCCGCCCGAACGCATCGACATCAGCAACGCCCGCGAGCTGGACAAATGGTCGCGCCGGCTGGACGTCACGCACGACCGGCTGCGCGAGGCCGTGCGCGCCGTCGGCAGCCGCGCCGCCGACATCGAGTGGCACCTGAAAGCGGGACGCAGCGTGCGGTCGCCCCACGTCCGCAAGACGAACGCCTCGGCCTAGCGACGCGCGCTCACAGGCCAGGCAGCATGAGCATGTCGGCGGCGCATCCCGCCCAGCCCTCGCTCTTCGACGAGCCTCCTGCCGCCCTGCTGGAGGGCTGGAGCTACGAAAAGGATTTCCTCGATGAACACGAGGAACGCGAGTTGCTGCGCATCGTGCAGGCCCTGCCGCTCGAGCAGATGCGCTACAAGGACTACACGGCGCGGCGCCGGGGCATCAGCTTCGGCGGCCACTACGACTTCGATGCCAACCGGCTGCAGCCTTCGCCGGACCTGCCGCCGGCGCTGCTGCCGCTGCGCGACAAGGTGGCGCGCTGGATGCAGGTGGCGCCCGAGATGCTGGTGCACGTGCTGGTGGCGGAGTACCGCCCGGGCACGCCGCTGGGCTGGCACCGCGACGTGCCGGATTTCGAGGAGGTCGTGGGCGTCTCGCTGCTGGGCGCCGGCCTGATGCAGTTCCGGCCCTATCCGCCGGCCAGGGATTCACGGGGCCGACCGGCCCCGCACATCGATGTCGTGATCGAGCCGCGCTCGCTCTACCGGATGCGCGGGCCGGCGCGCTGGCGTTGGCAGCACCGCGTGACCCCGGTCCAGTCGCTGCGCTATTCGATCACCCTGCGCACCGCATCGGCGGTGCACCCTCCCTGAGGCGGCCTCAGCGCGCGCGTCCCGCAGAGGAAACGCGCGGGAAGACGAACCACAAGAAGCCGGCGCCCCCGACGGCCGCGCCGGCCGCCAGCGCGGCGAACGGCACCGAGCCGGTGACCATCACGGCCACCAGGTAGAGGTCCGCCGCCAGTCCCAGCATCAGCGGGACCAGGGCGGCATTGATGAAGCCCGTCGTGACGCGCAACAGGCCATCGGTGACGTGGTGCGGATGCGTCTGCCGGTGGAACGCGGCCGGACTCATGACCAGGACGACGGCGAGGGCGACGAGGCACAGCGCCCCCAGGTGCACGCGCTGCAGCACGGGGCCGAGATCTTCGAAGCGCTGGTTGAACACTGCGATCAGCTGGAAGCCGAACAATGCCTGGGCCCCGGGCAGCACCATGCGCGCCTCGTCCAGCGCATGCTGCAGCGCGGTCTTGAGCTGATCCTGCTCGTCCTTGCCGGGGCCCACGATGCGCAAGGCACTCTTGCGCTCGCTGCCGGGGCCGATCTGGCGTTCCATGCGCGGTCCTTTCGCAGCACAGCTTTGGCACTGCGGCGCGGGTCCGCGGTCATCCATCCGAGCGAAGGCCTGTAGGGCGCCGGCGATTCCGCCAACGAATCAGACTTCTTCAGGGCGCCGGCACGCGCTTCAGGTCCTCCAGCCAGACCTCGGCCTCCGAATCGCTCGGCGCACGCCAGTCGCCGCGCGGGGACAGCGAACCGCCCGAGCCCACCTTGGGCGCGTTCGGCACGCAGGAGCGCTTGAACTGGCTGGTCTTGAAGAAGCGAAACAGAAAGGTGCCGAGGTGGCGCTTGATGTCGGCGAGGCTGTACTCGTTGCGCTGCTGCTGCAGATCGTCGGGCCAGCGGCCGCGCGCCCGGTCGCCCCAGGCCGCGTGCGCCAGGAAGGCGACCTTGCTCGGCCTGAAGCCGTAGCGCAGCGTGTAGTAGAGGTGGAAGTCCTGCAGCTCGTAGGGGCCGATGGTGTCCTCGGTGCGCTGTCCCGGCTGGGCCGAAGCGCCCTCGCCGGCCGCCGGCGCATCGGCCGGGATCAGCTCCGGGCTGACCTCGGTCTCGAGGATGTCGCGCAGCACGGCGCTACCCGCGTCGCCCAGCAGCTTCGTGGTCTCGACCCAGTGCACGAGGTGCTTGATCAGCGTCTTGGGCACGCTCGCGTTCACGTTGTAGTGCGACATGTGGTCGCCCACGCCGTAGGTGCACCAGCCGAGCGCCAGCTCGCTCAGGTCGCCGGTGCCCACCACGATGCCGCCGTGGAAGTTGGCGAGCCGGAACAGGTGGCTGGTGCGCTCGCCGGCCTGCACGTTCTCGAAGGCGATGTCGTACTGCGGCTCGCCCTGCGCGAAGGGATGGCCCAGGTCCTCCAGCATCTGGCGGCAGCTGGGGCGGATGTCGATCTCGCGCGCGGTGCAGCCGATGCTGTCCATGAGCCGGTGTGCCTGCTGCAGCGTGCGACCGGTGGTCGCGAAGCCGGGCATGGTGAAACCGAGGATGTCGGAGCGCGGCCTCCCGAGCCGGTCCATGGCCTGCGCGCACACCAGCAGCGCATGGGTGGAGTCGAGGCCGCCGGAAACGCCGATCACCAGCTTGCCGATGCGGGCCGCCTCGATGCGCTGCACGAGCGACTGAACCTGGATGTTGAAGACCTCGCTGCAGCGCGCATCGCGCGTCGCCGCATCGGAGGGCACGTACGGGAAGCGCGCCACCTGGCGCAGCAGGCCGTGCGGCACCTGGACCGGCACCGGCAGCTCGAACTCGACGGTGCGCCAGCCCGCGAGCGCCCCGTGATGCTTGTGCACCGAGGTGCCGAAGCTGTTCTGCCGCATGCGTTCGCGCGAGAGCCGCTCCAGGTCGACGTCGGCCGCGACGAGGTGCGAGCTGTTGCGGAAGCGCTCGCTCTCGGCCAGCATGTCGCCGCTTTCGTAGATCAGGGCCTGGCCATCCCAGGCCAGATCGGTGGTCGACTCGCCGATCCCGGCCGAGGTATAGAGGTAGGCCGCCAGGCAGCGCGCGGACTGCAGGCTGACGAGCCGGTGCCGGTAGTCCGACTTGCCGATCGTGATGTTCGAGGCCGAGAGGTTGACCAGCACCGTCGCACCCGCCAGCGCGGCATAGCTGGAGGGCGGGATCGGCACCCACACGTCTTCGCAGATCTCCACGTGCAGCTTGAAGAGCGGCAGTTGGCGCGACTGGAACAGGAGGTCGGTGCCGAAGGGGATGCGCTGGCCCCCGAGCACGATCTCGGTCGAGAGCGCCGTGTCGGCGCCATTGAACTGGCGGCCCTCGTAGAACTCGCCGTAGTTCGGCAGGTAGGTCTTGGGCAGCACGCCGAGCACGCGGCCATCGGCCACCACTGCGGCGCAATTGAAGAGGCGGTGGTCGACCCGCAGCGGCAGGCCGACCACGGCCACCGCGCCGACATCGTGCGAGGCGGCGGCCACTTCGAGCAGGGCGCGCTCGCAGGCATCGAGCAGCGCCGCCTGGTGGAACAGGTCGTCGCAGGTGTAGGCCGAGAGTCCCAGCTCCGGGAACGCGACCAGCACGGCGCCGTCGGCCGCGGCCTCGCGGTACATCCGCAGGGTCTCGGTCGTGTTGAACACCGGGTCGGCCACGCGGTTGCGCGGCACTGCCACGGCCACGCGCGCGAAGCCGTGGGTGTAGGGATTGAAGAACTCGTGCTCGGTCATGGCCGGATTGTGGCCTCACGCGGCCGATGCCGCCCGTGCGGCCCAAAGAGGCCGGCCCGTCCGGCGCACGCTCAGCTGCCCTTGCGCAGGGCCGGGTCCTCGCCCTTCGCGTGGGACTTGCCCTCCTGCTCGGCCTTGCGCAAGGCCTCGGCCTCGGCCTCATTCTTCGGGCGCGCGTCACGCGCCGCCTGCTCGACCTTGCCTGATTTCACGAAGTCCGTGGCGGCCTTGTCGTAGCGCCGGGTGGCGTCGTAGTTGCCTTCGCCCTGGATGTCGGGGTCCTTCGGATCTTGGGGCTTGCTCATGCGGCTCTCCTTTTCAAGCGGATGGGAGGGTGGCAGGTCGCGGCACGGGCGCAGCTGCAGGCGAACGCGCCCGCGTTCGAGCTGCCGCGGCCCGCGCGCTGAACGCCGTCACAGCGACAACAGCCGCTGCATGAAGGCGCGATAACGGCGCAGTGCCAGGCGCAGCTTCTCGGTGGACGCGGCATCCGCCGCTCCTTCGCCGCGCGCGTCGAGTCCCGCCCGCTCTTCCGAGAAGGTCTGCTGCAGGTTCTGCAGCATCTGCCGCACCAGCTCGTCGGCCTGGCGCACGGCCCGTTCCGGATCGTCGACGAAGCCGATCTGCACGGCGTCCCAGCTGGCACGGAAATCCCGCGCCGCGTCGGGCGTGAAGAGCGAGGCGGGCGCCTCGTCGGCGCTGTCCGCCGGCAACGGCTTCTGAACGACCGGCCGCTCGAGGTCGTCCGGTGCGACGTTGGCTTCCGCAGCCTGGGCCTGGGTGGGGCGGGCTGCAACGGCCCGCTCGCCTTGAACGGTTTCGAGATTCATGATCGTGCCTCCACTGGCCTCGCCGGCATCCGCCGCGGCTCTTCCATGCTGACTTCGAGCAGTTCGTCGAACAGCGCGCGGTAATGCACCACCGCCTTGCGCAATTCCTCGGTCTCCACCTCGCCACTCAGGGTGCGCGCATGGATGGCCTGCGCCGCGCGGTAGTTCCTCACCACCGCGGGATGGTCCACCGAGATGTCGGCCGCACGATGCTCGAAGTCGCTCATCGGATAGCCGCGCTTCTGCATCAGCTCGCGGACCAGCTGGTCCGCCTGCGTCACCGCGCCGGCCGGGTTGTCGACGAATTCGGCCTGCACCTTGTTCCACGCGCTGCTGAAGCGGGCGCCCTCGCCCGGCGCCAGCGGGACGATGTGCAACTGGCCCACGCGCGCCTCGCGCTGCCGGAGTTCGGCCTCGGCCTTGGCACGGCTGCCGTGTTGCCTGACGGCCAGTTCGTACTCGTCGCCGAAGCGCTGCGCAAGCCGATCGGACTGTCGTTTTCGAATGAGAAAATAGGCGGCCAGCGCGACGAGGGCGAGGACCACGACGATCCCCACCGCCCACCCGGCCTGCATGTTCACGGCGTCCATACGCGTCTCCCTTCACATCGAAGAACCGCGCATGCGTGCCGCGAATGCAGCAGCGAGCATGTGCGGATGTCTCCATGCTGAATCGCTTGCGGCGCGCTGTCGGCAGCGCAGGGGCGTTTCCGATGTGGGAGCGCGCCTACACCCCGCGCGCGCGCGCGCCGGGCCCTTGCGTGCCGCAGAATGCGGACCCATCCTGCGTGAAGACCCGACGACTCGCGACGCCGCCATGCCCCAGCCCCGCTCTCCCCGGCCTCGCGTCTACCTCGCGGGCCCGGACATCTTCTTTCGCGACTGCGAGCGGCGCTATGAGGCGCTGAAGGCCCGTTGCGAGCGCCTGGACCTGGAGGGCATCGCGCCGTCGGACGGCGGCCTGGGCGCAGATTTCTCCGGCAGCGACGACGAGCGGGCGCGCCGCATCTGCGAGGGCAACGTCGCCCTCATCCGGCAGGCCGATGGCGTGATTGCCAACCTCATGAACTTCCGCGGGCTCGAGCCGGATTCGGGCACCGTGTTCGAGGTCGGCTTCGCCGTGGCGCTGGGCAAGCCGGTGGTGGTCTATGGCGTGCCGGCGGGCAGCTATGCGAGTCGCGTCTGCGCGGCCGTGCCCTGCACGCAGGATGCCGCCGGCGTCACGCGGGAACGCGACAGCGGCGTGATGGTGGAAGGACTGGGCCAGCGGCTGAACCTGATGCTGGCCTGCTCGACGTCGATCGAGCCGACCGCGGAAGCGGCACTGGCGCGGCTGGCGAAGATGCTGCGGGCCGATCGCCGGTCGCCGATGGCACCGCTCTCCGATGGAGAGGCTGGTTGACTTGTCCCCTCTCTCTTCGGCGAAGAGAGCAAGACAGGATCACCACGCCGTCCACTTCGCCTCGCTGCGGCTCGAAGCCACGACGCGCTCGATGAAGCGCACGCCGCGCGCTCCGTCCTCCACGCGCGGGTAGTCGGCCTCCAGCGCATCGGCCTGTAGTCCCGCGAGCCGCGCGCGCAGGTCCGCGACGACGCCGCCGTACACATTGGCGAAGGCTTCGATGAAGCCCTCCGGATGGCCGCTGGGCAGGCGGCTCGCGCGGCGCGCCGATTCGCCGAGCCATGGCGAGCCGCGCGTCAGCACGCGCATGGGCCCGTCGTGCGGCCAATGCAGCAGCTCGCTCGGCTGCTCCTGTCGCCACACGAGCGTGCCCAGCGTGCCGGAGACGCGCAGGCGCAGGTCGTTCTCCAGCCCGGTGTTGACCTGGGACGCCACCAGCACGCCGCGCGCGCCCCCCTTGAAGCGAAGCAGCATGCTGCCGTCGTCATCGAGCGGGCGGCCGGGCACCAGCGCGCTCAGGTCGGCGCAGAGGCTTTCGATCTCGAGCCCCGTCACGGTCGCGACCAGGTTCTCGGCATGCGAGCCGATGTCGCCGATGGCCCCGGCCGCGCCGCTCCTCGCGGGATCGCTGCGCCAGGCCGCCTGCTTGTTGCCATCCTGCTCGAGCCGCGTCGCGAGCCAACCCTGGTTGTATTCGACGACCACCTTGCGGACCTCGCCGAGGCGGCCGCTCGTCACCAGGTGGCGCGCCTCGCGCACCATGGGGTAGCCGGTGTAGTTGTAGGTCACGGCGAACACCGTGCCCTGCCGCGCCACCGCCGCAACCAGGGCGTCGGCCTGCGCCCCGGTGTGCACCAGCGGCTTGTCGCACACGACATGGAAGCCGGCGTCGACGAAAGCCTGCGCCACCGGGAAGTGCAGATGATTCGGCGTGACGATGGAGACGAAGTCGATGCGCTCCTCGGCAGGCCGCTTCAACTCGTCGTCCAGCAAGGCCTGCCAGTCGCCATGGTTGCGTTCGTCGGCCAGCCAGAGCTCGCGCCCCGAGGCCTTGGCCTTCTCGGCGCTGGCCGACAGCGCGCCGGCCACCAGCTCGGCCTGCCCGTCGAGCGCGATCGCCTTGCGGTGCACCGCGCCGATGAAGGCATCGCGCCCGCCACCGACCATGGCGTAGCGCAGCTTGCGGGAAGGTGGGAGAGTCATAGGGTGTGGCGATCGGACATCCATGCGCGACCTTCGCGTTCTTCACTGATGGATGTCCGCATTCACGAAGCTCAGAACGGCGAGTTCGGGTGGTAGAAGTCCTTGGCGTTTTCCTTGGTGATCAGCACCGAGGGAATGATGGTCGTCGCCGGCAGCTTCTCGCCCTTGAGCCGAGCCTCGGCCGTGAGCTTGATGGCGTCGTAGATGAACTTGGGCGAGTAGCTCACGTCGGCCTGGATGCGCGGGTCCTTGCCGTCCAGGATGGTCTTGACCATGCCCTTGGCGCCGGCACCGCCGAAGATGACCTTGATGTCGTCGCGCTTGGCCTGCTCGATGGCCTTCAGCACGCCGAAGGCCATGTCGTCGTCCGCGGCCCAGAAGGCGTCGATCTTCTTGAAGCGGGTCAGGTAGTCCTGCGTGACCTTGAAGGCGTCGTCGCGGTTCCAGTTGGCGTACTTGGCATCGAGCAGCTTGATGTCGGGGTAGTTCTTGAGCACGCCGTTGAACGCGTCCATGCGCTCGTTGTCCAGCGTGGTGGCAATGCCGCGCAGCGCGACGATCTCGCCCTTGCCATCGAGCTTCTTGGCGATGTACTCGGCCGGGATCCTGCCGAAGGCGGTGTTGTCGCCGGCCACGTAGGCGTCCTGCGCGCTGGTGTCGGTCAGGCCGCGGTCCACCACGGTGACGTAGGTGCCCTTGGCCTTGACCTGGGCCACGGGCTTGGTGAGCGCGGCGGACTCGAAGGGGAAGATGACCAGCGCGTTGATCTTGGTCACCGTCGAGAGGTCCTGCAGCTGGTTCGCCTGCTCGGGCGCATTGGCCGCGGTCTTGATGGTGATCTTGAGATCCTTGTGCTCCTTCTCCAGGTCCTTCTTCGCCTGGTTGGCCCAGTAGTTGATGCCGCCCATGAAGCTGTGCGTCGCGGCCGGGATCGAGACGCCAAGGTTCACCGTCTCGGCGGCCAGGGCCGGGCCGGCGGCGAGTGCCGCGGCGGCGATCGCGCCGAGTGCGAGGCGTCGGGTGATGGGGTTCATTTGCTGTCTCCTTGTAGAAAAACGGGCGTTGGAAAACTTCTCGGGAAGGGGCGCTAGCGCCGTCCGCGCTGGAGGAAGGCGACCACGATGATCACGAAGCCCTGCACCGCGGCATTGAGGTACACGCTGATGATGCTGGTGAGGTTGAGGATGTTGCTGATGACCGAGAGCAGGATGGCGCCGATCACCGTGCCGGTGATGCTGCCCGCGCCGCCCTTGAGAGCGGTGCCGCCGACGATCACCGCGGCGATGGCCTCGAGCTCCCACAGCAGGCCGGTGGTGGGCGACGCCGAGCCCAGCCGCGGCACGTAGAGCAGGGTCGCGATGCCCACGCACACGCCGAGCAGCATGTAGGTCATGATCTTCACGCCGTCGACACCCACCGCCGCGTAGCGCGCCACCTGCTCGTTCGAGCCGATGGCCTGCACGTAGCGGCCATAGGCGGTGCGGTTGAGGATCAGCGCGCCCACCACGGCGACCACCAGGAACACCCACACCGGCACCGGGATGCCGAGCAGGCTCGCGTAGTACACCGGCGCGTAGAGGTCGGAAAGATCGTTGTCCAGCGTGAGCGCGCCGCCGTCGGCGAAGTAGGTCAGGTAGGCGCGGAAGATGCCCAGCGTGCCGAGCGTGACGATGAAGGGCTCGATGCGTCCCTTGGTGATGAGCAGGCCGTGCGCCAGTCCGAAAAGCGCGCCGAGCACCACCGCGAGCAGCGCTCCGAGCAGCACCGCCAGCAGCGGCGAGCCGAGTGCCGGGCCCATGGCATTGATGAACATGATCACGCAGCCCGCGATCAGCGCGGCCATCGAGCCCACCGAGAGATCGATGCCGCCCGAGATGATCACGAAGCACATGCCCACCGCGATGATGCCGATGAAGGCGGTGCGGGTGAGCACGTTCATCGCGTTGTCGAGCGTGGCGAAGTCGCTGTTGAGCAGCGTGCCGGCGATGCACAGCAGCACCAGGCCGATGACGGGGCCGAGGCCGTGCAGGCGCTCGGTCCAGCGCGGCCGCGTTTCGCTGCGGTGCATGGCGCCCGCGGCCTCAGGCGTGGCTTGCTGCGGTTCCGGTGGCATGGGCGATGAGTTCCTCTTCGGTCAGTTGGTTCGCGTCCAGCGTGGCGACGAGCCGGCCCGCGCGCATCACGGCGACGCGGTGGCACAGGCCGATCAGCTCCATCAGCTCGGACGAGACGACGATCACGGCCAGCCCCTCGCGGGCCAGGCGCTGGATCAGGAAATAGATGTCGCGCTTGGCGCCGACGTCGACACCGCGCGTGGGCTCGTCGAGCACCACCACCTTCGGCCTGGGCTGCAACACCTTGGCCAGCGCGAGCTTCTGCTGGTTGCCGCCCGAGAGCGAGGAGGCGCGCGCGTCCAGGTCGCCGGTGCGGATGCCGAAGTCCTTCACCGCGGCGGCCAGCGCGCTGCGCTCGGCCTCGGGCCTGAGCCAGGGCCGGGCATAGCGCTCCAGCGCCATCAGCGTGAGGTTCTGGCGCAGGCCCAGGTGCACGTGCAGGCCCTTGCCCTTGCGGTCTTCGCTGAGATAGGTGAGGCCATGGCGCGCAGCATCGCGGGGATGGCGCAGTTGCACCAGCTTGCCGCCGATCTCGATGCTGCCGCCGGCCGGCCGCAGGCCCAGCAAGCCCTCGAAGAGCTCGGTGCGGCCGGCACCCACCAGGCCGGCAAAGCCGAGGATCTCGCCGGGGCGCACTTCGAAGCTGGCGTTATCGGCCCAGCCCGGGACGCTGAAATCGCGCACCCGCATCGCGGGCGACTGCGCCATCGCCACGGGGTCGCGCGGCGGGTACAGGTCGGCCAGCTCGCGGCCCACCATCAGGTTGGCCATCCGGTGGCGCGTGAGCTCCGCCGTGGGCGCGCGCGTGACGAAGCGGCCGTCGCGCATCACGATCACCTCGTCGGTCACGCGCTCGACTTCGTCGAGCTTGTGCGAGATGTAGACGATGGTCACCCCGTCGGCGCGCAGCTGCGCGATCAGGCGGAACAGCCGCTCGGTCTCGCCGGGCGTGAGCGTGGCGGTGGGCTCGTCCATGATCAGCAGGCGGGCCTGGCGCGAGACGGCCTTGGCGATCTCGACCAGCTGCTTCTCGGCCACGATCAGGCGGCGCACCTTGGTGTGCGGATCGACCTTCAGGCCGACCTGGGCAAGCGCGGCCGCGGCATCGCGCTCCATCGCGGTGTCGTCGAGCCAGAAGCCCTTCTTCTTTTCGTGCCCGAGAAAAATGTTCTGCGTCACGTTCAGGTCTTCCGCCAGGTTGAACTCCTGGTGGATCAGCACGATGCCCAGCGCCTCGGCGTCGCGCGAGCTGGCGAACTGCTGCGGCTCGCCGTTGACGCGCACGGTGCCGCCGGTGATCGGCTCGTAGCCGGCCAGGATCTTCATCAGCGTGGACTTGCCGGCGCCGTTTTCGCCGAGCAGGCCGTAGATACGCCCGGGCTCGAGCGAGAAGCTCACGCCGTGCAGCACCTGGACGGGCCCGAACGCCTTGACGACGTTGTCGAACTCGACTGCGACGCTGCGCCGGGGCGATTGCTGCGTCATGGCGCCACGCCTCGCGCCTTGAGCGCCTCGTGCATCGCCAGCACGCCTGCGCCGACCAGGCCGGCCTGCGCGCCCAGCGGCGTGTACTGGATCTCGAGGTGCCGCGTCGACAGGGCCAGCGAGCGGTGGTAGACGCTCTGGCGCAGTGCCGCCAGGAACAGCGGCCCGATGCGCGTGATGCCGCCCCCGATGAACACATGCGAGGGATTGAAGAAGTTGACGATGGAGGCCAGCATCTGCCCGATCAGCTGGCCGGCGCGTTGCACGATGGCATTGGCCGCCGCGTCGCCGGCGCGGCTGGCCTGGCCGACGTCGACCGCGTCGATGTGCCCTTGCGCGCGCAGCCGCTCGGCCAGCGCGCGGCTTTCCCCCGCTTGCGCGGCCTGCACCGCCATGCGGGTGATGGCGGGACCGGCCGCCATGGCCTCGACGCAGCCCAGGTTGCCGCAATGGCACAGCGGCCCTTCCTGGTCGACGCAGATGTGGCCCACGTCGCCGGCCGAACCGGCCGCGCCGCGGTACACCTCGCCATGGCAGACGATGCCGCAGCCGATGCCGGTGCCGACCTTGATGACGAGGAAGTTGGGCAGCGAGCGCTTCAGGCGCCAGAGCTCGCCCAGCGCCATGAGGTTCACGTCGTTGTCGACGAAGACCGGCGCGGCGTAGTCCTCGCGCAGGTAATCGCGGATCGAGAAGCTGTCCCAGGCCGGCATCAGCGGCGGGTTCACGAGCTGACCGATCTCGAAATTGACCGGACCCGGCACGCCGATGCCGATGCCGATCACCTGCTTCGGGCCGAAGCCGCAGCGGGCCAGCAGTTCGCGCATCAGTACGCGCACGCGGGCCAGCAACACACCCGGGCCTTCGCGCACGTCGGCCGGCTCGCAATGCTGGGCCAGCACACTGAGGTCGGGCCGCAGCACCGCGACATCGAGGCTGGTCGCGCCGATGTCCACGCCAAGCACCACGCCAAGGCCCTCATGCAGCTGCAGGTTCTCGGCACGTCGTCCGCCCGAGGAGCGCTGCAGGCCGGCCTCGGCAAGCAGGCCCTGCTCGACCAGGCCGGCGATCAGCGCATTGGCCTTGCTCTTGGAGAAACCCAGCCGCTCGGCCATGGCATGGCGCGAGCCGCCGGCGGACCAGAAGGTCGTTTCCAGCAGCGCCAACTCGTCGGCAGTGAGGCCGCTCCAGGGTGCCAAGCGCTTGTCTCCGTGGTTCGTCGTCGGCCCGAAGGGCGCAGCCACCGGGCGAAGGCGAATACTAGGCGCTCGGGTTCAGCCGAACAAGATTGAACTTCGGCCTGGTCAAGACCGAAGTGAATGCGCCCGCGCCAAAGCACAAGGCCACCCGAAGGCGGCCTTGTGGTGGGTGCACCCCGCGGTGCCGGGCTCGCCGGAACGTTGGTTGCGCCGGTTGATGGGGCTGACGCGGCGACGCGAAGTATGTGCAGCCTGAGCGCGCTTATTTCTTTTGGCGGTACTTGCGCAGCGCCGCGATCTGCGCGGCCATCACGGCCAGCTCCGACTGGGCCAGCGCGATGTCGATGTCGCTCTTGGCGTTCTTCAGCGCTTCCTCGGCGGCGGCCTTGGACTTGTTGGCCTTCTCTTCATCGAGGTCCTTGCCGCGGATCGCGGTGTCGGACAGCACGGTGACGGTGTTGGGCTGCACTTCCAGGATGCCGCCGGCCACGAAGACGAATTCCTCGCCGCCGTCGGCGGTCTCGATGCGCACGGCACCAGGGCGGATGCGCGTGATCAACGGCGTGTGGCGCGGAAAGATGCCGAGCTCGCCGGCTTCACCCGGCAGCGCGACGAACTTGGCCTCGCCCGAGAAGATGGACTCCTCGGCGCTGACCACGTCGACGTGAATGGTGTTTGCCATCTGGATTCCTATGCAGCCGCTCAGGCGACCTTCTTCGCCTTTTCGAAGGCTTCGTCGATGCTGCCCACCATGTAGAAGGCCTGCTCCGGCAGGTGGTCGGCTTCGCCGTTCACGATCATCTTGAAGCCGCGGATGGTCTCGGCCAGCGGCACGTACTTGCCGGGCGAGCCGGTGAACACCTCGGCGACGTGGAAAGGCTGCGACAGGAAGCGCTGGATCTTCCGGGCCCGGGCCACGGCCAGCTTGTCGTCGGGTGCCAGTTCGTCCATGCCGAGAATGGCGATGATGTCGCGCAGCTCCTTGTAGCGCTGCAGCGTGCCCTGCACCGCGCGGGCGACGTTGTAGTGCTCTTCGCCGACCACGTGCGGATCGAGCTGGCGCGAGGTCGAGTCCAGCGGGTCCACGGCGGGATAGATGCCGAGCGAGGCGATGTCGCGCGACAGCACCACGGTGGAATCCAGGTGGGCAAAGGTGGTCGCGGGCGAGGGGTCGGTCAAGTCGTCGGCGGGCACGTACACGGCCTGGATCGAGGTGATCGAGCCCACCTTGGTGGAGGTGATGCGCTCCTGCAGGCGGCCCATTTCCTCGGCCAGCGTCGGCTGGTAGCCCACGGCGGAAGGCATGCGGCCCAGCAGTGCCGACACTTCGGTACCGGCCAGCGTGTAGCGGTAGATGTTGTCGACGAAGAACAGCACGTCGCGGCCTTCGTCACGGAAGGACTCGGCGATGGTCAGGCCGGTCAGCGCCACGCGCAGGCGGTTGCCCGGCGGCTCGTTCATCTGGCCGTAGACCATGGCGACCTTCGACTCGGGCAGGTTCTCGAGGTTCACGACGCCGGATTCGGCCATCTCGTGATAGAAGTCGTTGCCCTCGCGGGTGCGCTCACCCACACCGGCGAACACCGACAGGCCCGAGTGCGCCTTCGCGATGTTGTTGATGAGCTCCATCATGTTCACGGTCTTGCCCACGCCGGCGCCGCCGAACAGGCCCACCTTGCCGCCCTTGGCGAAAGGGCAGACCAGGTCGATCACCTTGATGCCGGTTTCCAGCAGGTCCTGGGAGGGCGACAGCTCGTCGTACTCGGGGGCCTTGCGGTGGATGGAAGCGGTGAGCTCCTGCCCCACCTCGCCGCGCTCGTCGATCGGCCGGCCGAGCACGTCCATGATCCGGCCCAGGGTGGCCTTGCCCACCGGCACCGTGATCGGCGCGCCAGTGTTGGTGACCACGATGCCGCGGCGCAGGCCGTCGGACGAGCCCAGCGCAATGGTGCGCACCACGCCGTCGCCGAGCTGCTGCTGCACTTCGAGCGTCAGGCCGCCTTCTTCGTACTTCAGGGCGTCGTAGATCTTGGGCATCTGGTCGCGCGGGAACTCCACGTCCACCACGGCACCGATACATTGAACGATCTTGCCTTGAACTGCTGCTTCTTGAGCCATCATCTGCTCCGATAAAAATTGAATCTGTTTGAGGTCGGCCCGAGGCTCAGACACCGGCGGCCGCCGCGGCGCCCGACACGATCTCCGACAGTTCCTTGGTGATGCCGGCCTGGCGGGTCTTGTTGTAGACCAGCTTGAGCTCGTCGATCACGTTGCCGGCGTTGTCGGTGGCAGCCTTCATCGCGACCATGCGCGCGGATTGCTCCGAGGCCATGTTCTCGGCGACGGCCTGGTAGGCCAGCGACTCCACGTAGCGCACCAGCAGCTCGTCGATCACGCTCTGCGCGTCGGGCTCGTAGATGTAGTCCCACGAGTGCTGACCCTTCTCCATCTTCAGCGAGTCGGCGGCGAGCGGCAGCAGCTGCTCGACCACCGATTCCTGGCGCATCGTGTTGATGAACTTGGTGTAGCACAGGTAGACCGCACTCAGCTTGCCCTCTGCGTAGGCGTCGAGCAGCACCTTCATCGGGCCGATCAGCTTGTCGAGGTGCGGCGTGTCGCCCAACTGGGTGACATGCGAAACCACGCGCGCGCCGATGCGGTTGAGAAAGCCGAGGCCCTTGTTCCCGATGGCCACCGCCTCGACCGCGTTGCCGGCCTGCTGCTGCTCGCGCAGCTTGGCGGTCACGGCGCGCAGCACGTTGGTGTTCATGCCGCCGCACAGGCCCTTGTCGGTCGTCACGACGATGAAGCCCGCGGCCTTCGCCTCGTTGACCTTCATGAAGGCGTGCGTGTATTCCGGGTTCGCCTGGCCGAGGTTGGCCGCGATATTGCGGATCTTCTCGCTGTACGGCCGGGCGGCGCGCATGCGATCCTGCGCCTTGCGCATCTTCGACGCGGCCACCATTTCCATGGCCTTGGTGATCTTCTTGGTGTTCTCCACCGATTTGATCTTGCCGCGGATTTCCTTGCCGGCTGCCATTGGCTACTCCTTCTCGATCAGGCGAAGGACTTCTTGAAGGAAGTGATCGCCGCCATCAGCTCGGCCTCGGAATCCTTGTCGAGCGCCCGGGCCTGTTCGATCTTGTCGAGCAGCGCTCCGTGGCTGGACTTGAGGAACTGGTGCAGGCCGTGCTCGAACGGAAGCACTTGCTTGACCTCGAGGTCGTCCATGAAGCCCTTGTTCACCGCGAACAGCGACGCGCCCATCAGCGAGATGGGCAGCGGGCTGTATTGCGCCTGCTTCAGGAGCTCGGTCACGCGCGCGCCGCGGTCCAGCTGCTTGCGAGTGGCTTCGTCCAGGTCGGAGGCGAACTGGGCGAAGGCCGCGAGTTCGCGGTACTGCGCGAGGTCGGTACGGATACCGCCGGACAGGCCCTTGATGACCTTGGTCTGCGCCGACGAGCCCACACGCGACACCGAGATACCGGCGTTGATGGCGGGACGGATGCCGGCGTTGAACAGGTTGGTTTCCAGGAAGATCTGGCCGTCGGTGATCGAGATCACGTTGGTCGGCACGAAGGCGGACACGTCGCCGGCTTGCGTCTCGATGATCGGCAGCGCCGTCAGCGAGCCGGTCTTGCCCTTGACTTCACCCTTGGTGAAGGCCTCGACGTAGTCCGCGTTCACGCGCGCGGCGCGCTCCAGCAAACGGCTGTGCAGGTAGAACACGTCGCCGGGGTAGGCTTCGCGGCCCGGCGGGCGGCGCAGCAGCAGCGAGACCTGGCGGTAGGCGACGGCCTGCTTGGACAGGTCGTCATAGATGATCAGCGCGTCCTGGCCGCGATCGCGGAAGTACTCGCCCATCGTGCAGCCGGAGTAGGCAGCGACGTACTGCATCGCGGCCGATTCGGAAGCCGATGCGGCGACCACGATGGTGTAGTCCATCGCACCGGCCTGCTCCAGCGAGCGCACCACGTTCTTGATCGACGAAGCCTTCTGGCCGATCGCGACGTAGACGCAGGTCATGTTCTGACCCTTCTGGTTGATGATCGTGTCGATCGCCACCGCGGTCTTGCCGGTCTGGCGGTCGCCGATGATCAGCTCGCGCTGGCCACGTCCGATCGGCACCATCGAGTCGATGGACTTGAGGCCGGTCTGCATGGGCTGGTCCACCGACTTGCGGGCGATCACGCCCGGGGCGACCTTTTCGATCACGTCCGTCAGCTTGGCGTTGACCGGACCCTTGCCGTCGATCGGCTGGCCCAGGGCATTGACCACGCGGCCGATGAGCTCGGGACCGACGGGCACTTCCAGGATGCGGCCCGTGCACTTGACGGTGTCGCCTTCGGAGATGTGCTCGTACTCGCCCAGGATCACGGCGCCGACCGAGTCGCGCTCGAGGTTCAGTGCGAGGCCGAAGGACGGGGTGCCGTCGGCAGTGGGCGGGAACTCGAGCATTTCGCCCTGCATCGCGTCCGACAGGCCGTGCACGCGCACGATGCCGTCGGTCACCGACACCACGGTGCCTTCGTTGCGGATGTTCGCGCTGACGCCGAGGCCCTCGATGCGGCTCTTGATCAGCTCGGAAATTTCTGCGGGATTGAGTTGCATGACTCTTTCCTTCTTTCGTTGAGGGGGCTGGCGGCCTCAGGCTGCCAGCGCAACTTTCATTTGTTCGAGGCGAGCCTTGACGGAGGTGTCGAGCACCTCGTCACCCACCACCACGCGAATGCCGCCGATCAGGGACGGGTCTTGTTCGACGATGATCTGCAGCTTGCGGCCGAAGCGCTTCTGGAGCGCGTCGGCCACGCCATTGAGCGCGGCGCCGTCGATCGGGAAGGCGCTGTACACCACCGCATCGGAGGAGCCGCTCTGCGCATTCGCCAGGGCCCGGAACTGCCTGGCGATCTCCGGCAACGCGGTGAAGCGGCCGTTCTCGAGCAGCGCCATCAGGAAGTTGTTGGCGGCGGGGGGCAGCGCAGTGCCGTTGGCGCCGGCAATGACGCCCAGCACCTGTTCCGGCGTGGCCTTGGGATTGTCGGCGAACTGCTGCAGCTCGGGACTCGCGGCGATGACCGCGACCCTCTCGAGCCATGCGCTCGCGCCGGCGAGGTCCGACGAAGACGCCTTGAACAGCGCTTCGGCGTAGGGGCGTGCAATGGTGGCGAGTTCAGCCATGGTGTCCGTTTCAGAGTTCGGTCTGCAGGCGCGAAAGCAGATCGGCGTGGACGGCCGGATTCACTTCCTTGCGCAGGATCTGCTCGGCGCCCTTGACGGCCAGCACGGCCACCTGCTCGCGCAGCGCCTCGCGCGCCTTCACGGCCTGTTGCTCGGCTTCGGCGCGGGCCGCCGCCACGATCTTGTTGCCTTCTTCCGTGGCGCGGGCCTTGGCCTCTTCAACGATGGCCTGCGCACGGCGTTCGGCATCGGCCAGGCGTTGCGCGGAATCGTTGCGCGCCTTGCCCAACTCGACCTCCACCCGCTTGTCCGCTTCCGACAAGGCGACCTTGGCCTTGTCGGCCGCAGCCAGGCCTTCGGCGATCTTCTGGGCACGGTCATCCAGCGCCTTGGCGATCGGCGGCCACACGAACTTCATCGTGAACCCGACAAGGATCAGGAACACGATCATCTGGACGATCAGGGTACCGGTAATGCTCACTTTTCACCCTCTCTTTGGAATTGAAATCCGGCGCCGTTCTTCATGGAGAAGAAGGTCTGCAACGGTTTCGACGAGAAGCCTGCGCCTGATTACTTCGGCAGGTTGGCGATTTGCGAGAGGAAGGGATTCGCGGTGGCGAACCACAGCGCGATACCGGTACCGATGATGAACGCGGCGTCGATCAGACCGGCCAGCAGGAACATCTTGGTCTGGAGTTCACCCATCAGCTCGGGCTGGCGGGCAGCCGACTCGAGGTACTTGCTGCCCATGATGCCGATGCCGATACAGGCACCCACGGCGCCCAGACCGATGATCAGGCCGGCGGCCAGGGCGACAAAGCTAATAACTTCCATGATGACTCCTAAGGACGATGGTTGAAGAGAAAAAGAAAAAACGAAAGCGGAAATGGGGATCAGTGGTGGTCGTGCGCCTGGCCGACGTACACGAGCGTCAGCATCATGAAGACGAAGGCCTGCAGGATGATGATCAGGATGTGGAAGATGGCCCACGCGGTTCCCGCGACGATGTGGCCGAGCGCGAGCAGGATGCCGGTGGCCGACAGTGTCCAGGCCCCGCCCATCAGCGCGATGAGAAGGAAGATCAGCTCGCCCGCGTACATGTTGCCGAACAGTCGCATGCCGTGCGAGACGGTCTTGGCGATGAACTCGATCATCTGCATCGCGAAATTGAAGGGGTAGAGCGCCCAGTGGTTGCCGAATGGGGCGGTGAAAAGCTCATGCACCCAGCCGCCGATGCCCTTGATCTTGACGTTGTAGTAGAGGCAGATCAGCAGCACCGAGACCGACAGGCCCATAGCCACCGAGAGGTCGGCCGTGGGAACCACGCGAAGATACGCGTGATGAGGGTCGCCACCGACGGCGCCGAAGAGCTTGGCCCAGAGGGCAGGCAGCAGATCGACCGGCAGCAGGTCCATGGCGTTGAGCATGACGATCCAGACGAAGACCGTGAGCGCGAGCGGTGCAACGAACTTGCGGCTCTTGGCGTTGTGGACGATGCCCTTGGCCTGCTGGTCGACCACCTCGATCAGGATCTCGACCGCGGCCTGAAAACGGCCCGGAACGCCCCACGTCGCCTTGCGCGCACCCAGCCAGAGCAGCCAGCAGCCGACCACGCCCAGCAGGATCGAGAAGAAGAGGGAGTCGAAGTTGAAAACCGAGAAATCGGCAACACCTGCCGGCTTGGAGCTTTGAAGATGCGTCAGGTGGTGAACGATGTATTCACCAGCGGTTTGACCATGTTCCGCAGCGTTTTCAGCAGCCATCCGTTACTCGTCTTAAATTTTCGGGCGTTCGGGCGCCAGCATCACCGCCACCCACGCCGCCTTCATTGTCACCACCAAGCCCACCAGCATCGCCGGCCAGCTCAGCGCCGTTACCAGTCTCGGCGCGGCAAGCAGCATCGCCACCGACAAGACCAGCTTGACCATTTCCCACAAGAAGAATCCGAGCACCGCAGTGCCCGCATTCAGCGAAGAAAACCTCCCCGTCAGTCCTCTTGCGAACACCGCGGCAGGGATCACCACCGCCAGTGCGCCGTATCCGGCGGACCACCCCAAATTCTGCCTCCCCGACAAGCCCCAGGCGGCCAAAGCCACCAGCAGCCCCGCCGCAACCTGAATCGCGATCACGCGCCAGGGCGAGATCAGCGGCTTCCGTTCGCGCAGCCGCCGGGCCTCCTCGGCAGTCAGCGGCTTGAAGTCGGCATCCGGGTCTTGTTCATCCTCATGAACATGCACATCGCGGGCAATTGTTTTCATATCGAATGAAGCCCGGATGACGACCCAGAATTTCTACAAAGCCACTGATTATAAGTAGAAACCCACGACCATCCGCCAGCTTCCCGTCAGGTTTGACAACACCCTTGACAGCATGCGGGCGCCGGCGCACGCATTGGAAAGCGCCGCACAGCCCCCACCATAATCCCTCATGCACCCGATGACCGAAGCCCTCCCCGACTCTCTTTGCTATCTCGATGGCACCTACACGCCGCTGCGCGACGCCCGCATCAGCGTGCTGGACCGCGGCTTCATCTTCGGCGACGGCGTCTACGAAGTGGTGCCGATCTATGGCGGCGCGCCCTTCTGCTTCGAGGAGCACATGGCGCGGCTGGACCGCTCGCTGAATGAGCTGCGCATCGCCAATCCGCTCACGCATGCGGAGTGGCACTCGATTGCGATGCGCCTGATCGAAGCCAGTCCCACGGACGAGCGCAGGGCCGTGCAGGCGCTCTACATCCAGGTCACGCGCGGCGTCGCGCCGCGCGAGCATGCGATGCCCCAGGGCCTCGTGCCCACCGTGTTCGTGATGCTGAACCCGATGAAGCCGGTGCCCGATGCGGTCCGGGCCAAGGGCGTGGCATGCGTCAGCGCGGAGGACTTCCGCTGGCAGAAGGCGCATATCAAGAGCACCAGCCTGCTGGGCGCGGTGCTGGCGCGGCAGATCAGCGTGGAGGCCGGGGCAGCCGAGACCATCATGTTTCGCGGCGAGTGGCTGAGCGAAGCCTCGTCGAGCAACGTCTGGGTGGTGAAGGACGGCACCGTGAGCGGCCCGCCCAAGGACGAGCTGGTCCTGGCGGGCATTCGCTACGGCCTGATCGAGCGCATCTGCGAAGAGGCCGGCATACCGTTCTCGCTGCGTCGCATCGCGCGCGAGGAGGTCTTGCGCGCCGACGAGCTGCTGCTGTCCTCGGCCAGCAAGGAGGTGCTTCCGGTCGTCACGCTCGACGGCCAGCCCATCGGCACGGGCCGCCCCGGCCCGATCTTCCAGGCCATCGACGCCGGCTACAGGCGCGCCAAGGAACGCAGCGCGCTCGAACGTGGAGTAACAGCATGACCACCCCTTCCGACACCCCGATCGATGCGCGCAAGGAATCGCTGATCGAGTACCCGTCCAAGTTCCCGATCAAGGTGATGGGCGCCAAGGCCGACGGCTTCGTGCATGCCATCACGCGGATCGCCGAGCAGTTCGACTCCAGCTTCGACGCCACCACCGTCGAGCTGCGCAACAGCAAGGCCGGCAACTACCTCGGCGTGACCATCACCGTGACGGCTACCAGCCGCGAACAGCTGGACGATATCTACCGCGCGCTGACCGCGCATCCGATGGTCAAGGTGGTGCTGTGACGCTCGAAGTCGACTGGCTCGGCCACGTCGACTACGCGCCCACCTATGCGGCGATGCAGCGCCTGACGCAAGGCCGCACGCCCGAGTCGCCGGACCTGCTGTGGCTGTGCGAGCACGCGCCGGTCTACACACAGGGCCTGGCGGGCAAGGCCGACCATGTGCTGAACCCCGGCGCCATTCCCGTGGTGCAGACGGATCGCGGCGGGCAGGTGACCTACCACGGGCCCGGACAGGTGGTGGCCTATCCGCTGATCGATCTCAAACGGGCGGGCTACTACGTCAAGGAGTACGTGTACCGCATCGAGGAGTCGGTGATCCGCACGCTGATGCATTTCGGAGTCACGGGGCATCGGGTCTCCGGTGCGCCGGGCATCTATGTGCGCCTGGACGATCCGTTCTCGCATGCGCGGCTTCAGGATGCGGCCCCTCCCTTCCAAGGCCTTGGCAAGATCGCCGCCCTCGGCATCAAGATCACCCGCCACCGCACCTACCACGGCGTCGCGCTCAACGTCGCGATGGACCTGGAACCCTTCTCCCGCATCAACCCTTGCGGCTATCCGGGCCTGGAAACGATCGACCTTTCTACAATCGGCGTTCAAACAACCTGGGACGAAGCCGCGCAGGTGCTGGCCAGCAAGCTCGCCATCTACCTCGCGCCCTGAGCCCCGCCCCCGCCCCATGAGCACTCCCGAAGTCGTCCGCGACGCCCAAGGCCCCGAGACCTACAACCCGCTGGCCAAGCAGAAAGCCGCAGCCAAGCTTTCGCGCATTCCGGTGAAGGTGGTGCAAGGCGAGGTGCTCAAGAAGCCCGACTGGATCCGCGTCAAGGCCGGCAGTCCGAGCACGCGCTTCTACGAGATCAAGCAGATCCTGCGCGAGAGCCATCTGCACACGGTCTGCGAGGAAGCCTCCTGCCCCAACATCGGCGAATGCTTCGGCAAGGGCACGGCCACCTTCATGATCATGGGCGACAAGTGCACGCGGCGCTGCCCCTTCTGCGACGTGGGCCACGGCCGGCCCGACCCGCTCGACAAGGACGAGCCGCTCAACCTCGCCAAGACCATTGCCAAGCTGCGCCTCAAGTACGTGGTGATCACCAGCGTGGACCGGGACGACCTGCGCGACGGCGGCAGCCAGCACTTCGTGGACTGCATTCGCAACATCCGCGAGCTCTCGCCGCAAACGCAGATCGAGATCCTGGTCCCGGACTTCCGCGGCCGCGACGACCGTGCGCTCGAGATCCTCAAGGCCGCACCGCCCGATGTGATGAATCACAACCTCGAGACCGCGCCGCGCCTCTACAAGGAAGCCCGCCCGGGCAGCGACTACCAATTCAGCCTCAGCCTGCTGAAGAAGTTCAAGGCGCTGCATCCGAAGGTGCCGACCAAGAGCGGCATCATGGTCGGCCTGGGCGAGAGCGACGAGGAAATCCTGCAGGTCATGCGCGACATGCGGGCGCACGACATCGACATGCTGACCATCGGCCAGTACCTCGCGCCGAGCAGCAGCCATTTGCCGGTGCGCCGCTACGTGCATCCCGACACCTTCAAGATGTTCGAGGAAGAGGCCTACAAGATGGGCTTCAGCCACGCTGCAGTGGGCGCGATGGTGCGCAGCAGCTACCACGCCGATCAGCAGGCGCACGCCGCCGGGGTCTAGCTCCGAACGGCAGTGCGCCAGGCTCGAACAGCCGGCTTGCCTCTTCACACACGCCCATGGCACAACGTGGGTTGCGTGAAGCCGCGTCCTGCCTGAGTACTTACTGTTTCATTCGGCCGCGGCCAAAAGCCCCCCTCGCAACAGTCATTGCACCGCCCGTGAATTTGTGCCTCAAACAGACCGTGCGCGTCAGGGGCGGTTGATGTGATTTTTTCACATTCTTAACATATAGTCACGTTTCGCAAGATTTCCCTGGGCACTCGAAAGGACCGGCCCGATGCCTCATTTTCAGCAACGCCCCCATGCCTCGACGCCGGCAAGCCTGCCCGCGCGCCGCAGCGGGCGACTGCAATCGCGCGGCTTTACCTTGATCGAATTGATGATCACCGTGGCGATCATCGGCATCCTCGCTGCGATCGCCTATCCCTCGTACACCAATTACATCGTTCGTTCCAATCGGTCGGCCGCCCAGGGCTACATGCTCGAGCTCAGCAATTTGCAGCAGCGCTACCTGCTCGACGCGCGGACCTACGCTGCAAACCTCACCGCCCTGAATTCGTCGTCCGCGCCGTCGAACGTGTCGTCCAACTACACCGTCGCCACCGCGCTCAAGACCGGAACGACATTGCCGGGATTCACGATCACCGCCACGCCGGTCGGCAACCAGCTCGCCAGGGACACTGCCTGTGGGACGCTGACGATCGACGAAGCGGGAGCAAAGACCGCGTCGGGCACCAGCGGAGCTGCAGGATGCTGGTAAGCCGTCGCAGAACGCAGCGCCGCGTCCGCGGCTTCACCCTGATCGAGCTGATCACCGTGATCACGGTGATGGGTGTCCTCGCCTCCCTTGCACTTCCGTCGTTTCGCGAGTTCGTTGCGAACCAGCGCATCCGGAACGTGTCCTTCGACTTGATGGCGGCGCTCACGCTCGCTCGAAGCGAAGCGGTGACCCGCAATCGAAGCATCGACCTGAAGAAGACAGGCACCGCCTGGGACCAGGGCTGGAAAGTGTTCGATGGCAGCAACACCTTGCACGACCAGCAGGCCTACAAGAACCTGGCCATCAGCGACTCGAGCGATCTGGGCGTCATCACCTATGGCAAGGACGGCCGTACCACGACCGCGAGCACTCAATTCACCATCGCGCCCTCGACCACGATGACGGGCGTCAGCTCGCGCTGCATCTCCATCGGCCCGAGCGGCATGCCGAGCAGCAGCATGGGGGCGTGCTAGATGTCGACGCGGATTCGGCCTCGCGCCTCCCACTCGCCTCGCTCCGCGCACGGGATCGCGCTGATCGAAGTGCTGGTCACGCTCGTGATCCTTCTCTTCGGTCTGCTCGGCCTGGCCGGCGTGAGCAGCCGCGCCAACCTTGCCGAGATGGAGGCTTATCAGCGGATCCAGGCCCTGCAGCTCGTGCAGGACATGGCGGACCGCCTGAACGCGAACCGCAAGGTCGCGAGCTGCTATTCGAACGGTGCCACCGGCTTGCAATTGAGTGCGAGCAGCACCACGGTGCCGGTCTGCACTGCCGGCAACGTGCAGCAGCAAACCCAGGCCGCGGCGGATCTCACGGCGTGGAGCAACATGATCAAGGGACAAGCCGAAACCCAGTCGAGCGCCAAGCTCGGTGCCATGATCGGCGCGGTCGGCTGCGTGACCCAGTTCGACGCGGCCAACAACATCTATCTGGTCGCCGTGTCGTGGCAAGGCCTGCAAAAGACGGTCGCGCCGACCCTGATCGATGGCAGCACCGCTTTTCCCTGCGGCAATGGCGCCTACGGCGACGAAAAATTGCACCGGGTCGTCACGACCAAGGTGCGCATCGGAGCGCTGTCGTGAGAGCCTGCACCTTCCCCGGCAACCGGCGGCACACCCGCGGCTTCACGCTGGTCGAACTGATGGTGGCCATCTTGCTGGGGCTGTTCCTGATCATCGGTCTGATCAGCTTGCTGGTCTCCACCGTGACTTCGCGCTCCGAGCTCGACAAGACCGGCCGCCAGATCGAAAACGGCCGCTACGCACTCCAGGTGCTCAGCGAAGACATCCAGATGGCCGGCTTCGTCGGCGCTTCGGCGAGCACTGCATTCGCAACCGTCGCGCCGACGGCCTGCCCCACGAATGTCGCCGCCCTCGGCTACTTTGCAACGACGAGCCCGGGCACCTCCAACGTTCCCTTGCCGGTGCAGGGTCTGAGCAGCACGCCGAGCTGCATCAGCAACGTCATGGCAGGCACGGCCATGCTCGTCGTCACCCGGGTCAACACCAACCCCGTGCTTCCTGCAGCGGCGGTGGCGACGGAGACCTACCTGCAGGTTTCCACCTGCGCCAATGACACGGTTCCCTTTGCAGTCGCCTCCGGCGCCTCCGCAGCGAGCTTTCCGCTGATGCAGAAGGACTGCCTGACGAGCAACCTTGCGCCGCTGCGCAAGATCGTGCAGCACGTGTACTTCGTGAGCACCTGCAATGTGTGCGGCACCGACACCACGCCCACCCTCAAGATGGCCGAGTACCTGAACGGCGAGATGAAGATCACTCCGCTGGCCGAAGGCATCGAGAACCTGCAGCTCGACTACGGCATCGACATGGACGCCAATGGATCGCCGGACTGCTACACGAGCAACCCGGCCAGCCCGCCCGCCGCAGAAATCGCCGTCGGGGTGTGCCCGCAAACCACGCCGGCCTACGACTGGACCTCGGCGATGAGCAACTGGGCCAACGTGATGGCCATCCGCATTCACGTGCTGGCGCGCAACACCGAGACCAGCGGCACCTGGACGGACACCCGGACCTACGACATGGGGCTGGCCGTGCCATCCGCAGGCCCCTTCAACGACCGCATCAAGCGCCACGTCTACAGCACCGTCGCCCGCCTGTACAACAGCTCAGGGCAGAGAGAAATACCATGAACCGTTCCGGGCGCATCGGCGCGCAATGCAAGCAGGCAGGCGCCACCTTGCTGATCTCGATGATCTTTCTGATGGTGATCACGCTCATCGTCGTTTCGTCCATCAAGGCCGTCAATGTCAACACCAGGCTGGTCGGCAACATGCAGGCCCAGAAGGAAGCCGGCGCGGCGGCGCAGCAGGCGATCGAGAACACGATCAGCACCGACTTCACGGCCATGCCGGTGCAGAGCACGTCGGTGATCGACAGCGGCCAGGCCGGCGCGGCCTACAGCGTTTTCGTGCAGGCGCCGTATTGCAGCGGCGTCAAGCCGATCAAGCTGAGCGAGCTGGACGCCACCAACACGGACGACCAGCCCTGCTACGCCAGCGGCGCTTCGCAGAACACCGGCATCGTCGGTTCCGGCGCGAGCGGCAATTCGCTGTGCTCGAACTCGAACTGGGAAGTGAACGCCGCCGCCACGCCGCCCTCGAGCACGGAAGCGGCCCCGACTGTGCACCAGGGCATCGCCGTGCGCGTGGCCGTCGGCGCCGCGTGTTGATCAATCAGGAGCAGGACCCCATGCGCCCTTCACGAATTTCCCAACTGGGCGCCTTGGCCCTGCTCACGCTGGCCAGCGCCGCGGTCAGGGCCGAGGACATCGACATCTACCAGGGCACGTCCAGCGGAGCCGCGCCGAACATGCTGATCATTCTCGACAACGCGGCGGCGGCCAGCGCGAGCTCGAGCTTCACGTGCCCCTCCCTGACGGTCAACGATCCCGGCAAGAACCTGGGCTTCGAGCAGTGCGGACTGTACGGCGCGGTCTCCGCCATCGGGACCAACAAGGCCCTCAACGGCAACATCAACCTGGGCCTGATGTACTTTCCGGGCGGCCCTACCAATGGCGGGACCTTCGTCGTGCCTCCGGCATCGCCGGCCCCGGGCTCGCTCCAGCTCATGGATGGCACCACCACCGATAACACCAAGGGCGTCGGCAAGATGCTCCGGCGCATCGAGTCGCTGAGCCTCAGCCAGGACAAGGGCAACAACAACCAGATCGCGCAGGCGATGCAGGAAGCCTGGGCCTTCTACCAGGGCAAGACCGGCCTGTCCGGCACCACCTACCCGGGTCTGGCGAACCAGCAGGCCTGCGCCAGGAACTTCGTTCTCTACATCACGCTCGCGACCAACAACCAGAAGCCGCAGGACAGCGGCAACATGGGCGGCATGGCCCTGCAGAGCGCAGAAGGCCTGAGCGCACTGCCCGCGCAATTGGCGCTGCCGAACTGGAAGTCGCCGCTTTCGCCCTACAGCACGGCCTCGAGCAAGTACCGTAGCGACTACGCCGACGAATGGGCGAACTTCATGTACACGGGGACCTCGGCCAATCTTGCAACGCCGTACCCGGGCATCACGACCTACACCATCATCCTTACCGACGGCAGCAATCCGGACTACGAACAGCTGATGGTCAGCATGGCCAACCAGGGTGGCGGCAAGTATTTCCTGGTCAAGCTCGGAGACGTCCAGGCCCTGATCGACGCGCTCGGCCAGGTCTTCAACGAGGTGCAGGCCGTCAACAGCGTGTTCGCGGCGCCGGTACTGCCGGTGAGCGCCAACACGCAGGGCACGTACCTCAACCAGATCTACATGGGCATGTTTCGCCCCGACGCCGACGTCAATCCCCGCTGGCTGGGCAACCTCAAGCAGTACCAGTTCGGCGTGGACATCACCGACCCGTCGGCGCCGCAATTGTTCCTGGCCGATGCGTCGTGGGGCACCTACTCGATCGGTACCAACGCCAACCGGGCACTGAGCGCAGCAGGCACCGGCTTCATCTCGCCCTCCGCCGTGAGCTTCTGGACTTCCAAGTCCATCGCGTCCCTGCCCGACTCCAAGGGCGGCTTCTGGCTCAACGCCTTCAAGGCGCAGGGCGCCAGCGACGGCTACGACTGGGCGGATGGGCAGGTCGTGGAGAAAGGTGGCGTCAGTCAACAGATCCGGCTCAAGTACCTGAGCGACAGCTACCCGGCCACCGCGGCAACCACCACGGCCACGACCGCGCGCAATGTCTACACCTGCATCGGCAGCAGTTGCAGCGCCAACGCGTCGTTGAGCTCCATGCCCTTTGCGGTAGGCAACACGAATCTCACGTCGACGGCGCTGGGTATCACCGCCAGCACCGTGACAGCCGCCAACCTCATCAACTGGGTACGCGGAGACGACACGTACGCGGCCGGCGACGTCGCAGCGGGCCGTGAAGGAAGCAGCCCGCCCGACGCGAGCATCACGGTCCGCGGCTCCGTCCACGGCGACGTCCTGCACTCCCGCCCGGCGGTGATCAACTACGGCGGCAGTACCGGCGTGGTGGTGTTCTACGGTGCCAACGACGGCATGTTCCGCGCCATCAACGGCAACCAGCCGAACAACACGACCGACAGCAGCAAGCCCATGGGCAACTGCACGGTGTCGTCGACCTGCGCGCTCACGATGAAAGACGCCACCGGCGCCACCACCAGCGTTCCGCCGGGCGGCGAACTGTGGAGCTTCGTGCCGCCGGAGTTCTACCCGGGCCTGCAGCGGCTCTACCAGAACAGCCCGACCCTGAAACTGGGCACCCTGAGCACCGGCAGCGCGAAGAACTACTTCTTCGACGGCGCGCCCAGCGTCTACCAGAACAGCGTCACCGGCAAGGCCTACATCTTCCTCTCGGCCCGGCGCGGCGGCCGCCTGCTCTACGCGCTCGACGTGAGCGATCCGACCAACCCCAAGTTCATGTGGAAGCGCAGCAATACCAGCACCGGCTTCGCGGAACTCGGGCAGACATGGTCGCAGCCGAAGGTGGCGATGATCAAGGGCCATGCGAACCCGGTGCTCATCTTCGGCGCCGGCTATGACACCAACGAGGATGCCGAGCCGCCGAACACCGACACGATGGGCCGCGGGATCTTCATCGTCGATGCGGTGACCGGCGACATCGTGTGGCAGGCCGGCCCGGGCGGCACAGGCAGCACCTGCACGGGCAATCCATGCAAGCTGGCAGAGATGAACTATGCGATCCCGGCCGACGTCACGCTGGTGGATCGCGACTTCGATGGCTACATCGACCGGCTCTACGCAGCCGACACCGGCGGCAACATCTGGCGCGTGGACCTTCAGCCGACCGGCACCGGCGACGTGAGCACCTGGCAGGCCACCCAGGTCGCCGCCCTGGGCGGAAGCAGTACCACCAAGCGCAAGTTCTTCTTTCCCCCGGACGTGGTGCTGACGAAGACCTACGACGTGTTGCTGGACATCACCGGGGACCGCGAGCACCCGCTGCTGAGCCATCAGGCCACCAGCATCGTGAACCGCTTCTACATGATCAAGGACACCAAGGTCGGCATGAGCGCGAGCGGCTGGACGACGGTGCGCGACGATACGAGCAGCAGCGCCGACGTGGCACCGACGGCGCTCTTCAGGGCCACCAACACCATCCCCTACGACGGGTCGCTCAGCGGCTTCTTCGTCACCCTGGCCGGTGCCGGCGAAAAAGGCGTGAACGCACCGACCACCGTCGGCGGCCTGGTCTACTTCGGCACCAATCAACCGATCGTCCCCAGCAGCACCAGTTGCCAGGCCAACCTCGGCACGGCACGCAGCTACGCGGTGAACTTCCTCACCGGCGCTTCGAGCTTCCGCACGCTCGACGGCGGCGGTCTGGCGCCCTCGCCCGTCTTCGGCATCGTCACCGTCAACGTCGGCGGCACCGAGCGCAAGCTGCCCTTCCTGATCGGCGGCGGCGGCGGTACCGGCGCCGACGGCAAGTCCGGCCTCGGGGCGCAAAAGCCGGTCATCCCCGTCAAGAACATTCGCAAGAGAACCTACTGGTACCGCGAAACGGACCGCTGAGAAGCGGATGCCGAAGCCCGACTTCGGTATCCTGCGCACATGAGCGACTTCCAAGCGGCGATGGACCGCGACTTCGGCGTGATCGCCGACCTGGTGCGGTGGCATGCGCATGCATCGCCCGAGCGGCCCGCCCTGGTCGATCCGACGCGCACCCTGGCCTACGGCGATCTCGACGCCCTCATGGACCGCGTCGCCGCGAGCCTGCAGCGCGACAGCCTGCGCGCCGGCGATGCGATCGCGATCTGCGCCGCATCGAGTGTGAACTACGCGGCCTTGTTCCTCGGCGCCCTGCGCGCCGGCGTCGCCGTCGCGCCGCTGGCGCCTGGCTCCACGCCCGCCAGCCTGGCGCGGATGATCGAAGACGCCGAAGCGCGCATGCTGTTCCTCGATGCGGCCGCGGCCGAGGCGATCGGTCCGCCCGCCGATGGCGCCATCCCGCGCGTTGCGCTCGACGGCTCCCGGGCCGGACTCGCGCTCGAGGCCTGGCTTGCACCGGCCGGGTCGCAGCCCGCGGCGGTGGCGCCGCAACCCGCCTGGCCTTTCAACATCATCTATTCATCGGGCACCACCGGCGAACCCAAGGGCATCGTGCAAGGCCACGGCATGCGCTGGGCCCATGTACGGCGCGGAGCAAAGTACGGCTACGGGCCCGAGACGGTCACGCTGCTGTCGACGCCGCTCTATTCCAACACCACGCTGGTCGTGTTCTTCCCGACCATCGCCTTCGGCGGCTGCGTGATCCTGATGCCGAAGTTCGATGCGGCCGGCTACCTGGCGCTGGCCGAAAGGCACCGCGTCACGCACACGATGCTGGTGCCGGTGCAGTACCAGCGCCTGATGGCGCACCCGGACTTCGACCGGCACGATCTCTCCAGCTTCCGCTTCAAGTTCAGCACCAGCGCCCCTTTCGGCGCGGCGCTCAAGGCCGACGTGCTGAAGCGTTGGCCGGGCGGCCTGATCGAGTTCTACGGCATGACCGAAGGCGGCGGCACCTGCATCCTGGAAGCGCACCTGCATCCCGACAAGCTGCACACGGTGGGCCAGCCAGCCGAGGGCAGCGACATCCGCCTGATCGACGAAGCGGGCCGCGAGGTCGCACGCGGCGAGGCCGGCGAGGTGGTGGGCCACTCGGCCGGCATGATGACCGGCTACCACCATCAGCCCGAGAAGACGCGCGAGGCCGAGTGGTTCGACCCGACGGGCAAGCGCTTCATCCGCACCGGCGACGTGGGCCGCTTCGACGAGGAGGGCTTCCTCACCCTGTTCGACCGCAAGAAGGACATGATCATCAGCGGCGGCTTCAACATCTACCCGAGCGACCTCGAAGCCGTGCTGCGCAGCCACGCGGCGGTGGCCGAGGCCGCGGTGGTCGGTGCCCCCTCCGAGCAATGGGGCGAGACCCCGGTGGCCTTCGTGGTGCGGCGCGCCGGCAACGACACCTCGGGCGAGGCGCTGCTGCAATGGGCCAACGCCCAGCTCGGCAAGACGCAGCGGCTGGCACGCCTGCACCTGATCGACGAGCTTCCGCGCAGCGCGATCGGCAAGGTGCTCAAGCGCGAGCTGCGTGAGTTCGACGCGCGTTGAAGCCGGGGCCGAAACGGCGGCGGCCGAGCACGGCGGCGGCCACGGCCTGCTCTGGGTGCTGCTGGCGGTCGCCGCGGTCTTTGCCCTCGTGCGTCCGCGCGCGCCGCTGGACTACCTGAACCTGGTCGATTGGCAGACGCTGGGCGCGCTCGCCGGCCTGCTCGCCATCACGCAGGGCGTCGAGCGCAGCGGCATGCTGCAGTCCCTCGCCGCGCGGCTGCTCGCGCGCACCACGGAGCTGCGCCACCTGGTGTTCTTCCTCGTCGCGAGCGCCGCGGGACTCTCGGCCCTCGTCACCAACGACGTCAGCCTGTTCCTGCTGGTGCCGCTGACCCGCGTGCTGGCCGCGCAGGCCCACCTGCCGCTGGCGCGGCTGGTGGTGCTGGAGGCGCTGGCCGTCAACGCCGGGTCGGCGCTCACGCCGATCGGAAATCCCCAGAACCTGTACCTCTGGCACCGCTCGGGGGAGAGCTTCCTGGGCTTCATGGGAATGATGGCGCCGACGGTGGCGGTCATGCTGTTCTGGCTCTTCGCCGCGGTGCGCTTCCTGGTGCCTCGGGTGGAGATTCGGCTCAAGCCCGCGAGCGATCCCGAGCGCGTGCAGCCGCGGCTGCTGGCGCTGTCGGCCCTGCTCTTCGTGGCCTTCGTGATCGCACTCGACCAGCGCTGGCTGGCGGCCGGCCTCGGCCTGGTGTTCGGCGCCTTTCTGCTGCTGCGCCCGCGCGTGCTGCTGGGCATCGATTGGGCGCTGCTCGCGATCATCGCGCTGATGTTCGTGGACCTGCGTCAGCTGGCGGAGCTGCCGGCGATTGCCGCGCTGCTGCAGCAGTGGCCGATCGGCGAAGGCTGGCGCGCCTACCTGGCCGCGATCGCCGTCTCTCAGCTCATCAGCAACGTCCCCGCCACCATCCTGCTCGACCGCTACCTGCACGACCTGCCGGCACTGGCCGCCGGCGTCAGCGTGGGCGGCTTCGGCTGCGTGCTGGGTTCGCTCGCCAACCTCATCGCGCTGCGGCTGGCCAAGGTGCAGCACGGGCTGCGCGAGTTCCACCGCCTCGGCATCCCCTTCCTCGTGGTCTGCGCGGCCTCGGCGCTGCTGCTGCGGCTCGGGTGACGGAGGCCGGCGCCCGGAGAACGGACCGCTTCCTTGCTGGCGGGCTGACGGGCCTTCGCGAAAGCCGCGTCGCTTAAGCTCACGGCCCATGTCCTCCACGCTCTACGCCCTCGCTGCCATCGCGCTGTGGGCCACGCTCGCCTCGCTGGGCACCGCGCTCTCGCACCTGCCGCCCTTCCTGCTGACCGGCCTCGCCCTCATCATCGGCAGCGTCATGAGCTGGCCGCGGGTGCTGCACAACCGCCGGGCCTGGGCCGTGCCGGGGCGCACGCTGGCCTTGGGCGTGTACGGACTGTTCGGCTTTCATTTCCTGCTGTTCATCGCGCTGCGGCATGCGCCGCCCGTGGAGGCCAACCTGGTCAACTACCTCTGGCCGCTGCTGATGGTGGTGCTGGCGCCGCTGCTGCTGCCGGGGACCTGGCTGCGCCCGCTGCACGTGGCGGCGGCCATGCTCGGCTTCTCGGGCGCGGCCATCGCGATCCTCGGCGCGCGCGGCGCCGGATCCGGCGCGGCCGATGCCGGCTACTGGGGCTTCCTGCCCGCCTTGGGCTCGGCCTTCATCTGGGCCAGCTATTCGCTGTGGACGAAGCGCGTGGCCGCTTTCCCGACTGCGGCCATCGGTTTGTTCGGCCTGGTGTCGGGCGTGCTCGCACTCCTCTGCCACGCTCTGCTGGAGCCGCAGGCGGCGCTGTCGACGCGCGACTGGCTGTTGGTCGCGCTGTGCGGCCTGGGGCCGCTCGGCGCGGCCTTCTTTCTCTGGGACATGGCGCTCAAGCGCGGCGACGCGCGGCAGATCGGCATCCTGAGCTACATCACGCCGCTGGCCTCGACGGCGCTGCTGATGCTGGTCACGCAGCGGCCGCTGAGCTGGACCATTGCGCTGGCGGCGTTCCTGATCCTGTCGGCGGCGGTGATGGGGGCTCGCATACGGGCTTGACCGGACATCCCTGCGCCCAGGACCCAAGGGCACGCGAAGGCCTTCCCGAACCCTCGATCAGTCGGCAGCCACCTGCAACACCAGCTTGCCGAAGTTCTGCCCCGTGAACAGACGCGTCAGCGCCTCGGGGAAGGTCTCGATGCCCTCGACCACGTCCTCGCGGCTCTTCATGCGGCCGTCCTTCAGGTAGGCCGCCATTTCGGCGACGGCGAGGTGGTAGCGGTCGGCGTAGTCGAACACCACCATGCCCTGCATGCGCGCCCGGTTCACCAGCAAGCTCAGGTAGTTCTTCGGGCCCTGCGCCGGAGCGCTGTTGGCATTGTTGTACTGGCTGATCGCACCGCAGATGATGATGCGCGCACCGCGCGCGAGCCGGGCCAGCGCGGCATCGAGGATCTCGCCGCCCACGTTGTCGAAGTAGATGTCGATCCCCTTGGGGCAATGGGTCTTGAGGCCATCGCGCACGGCCGAGGGGCCGGCCTTGTAGTCGATGCAGGCGTCGAAGCCGAGCTCCTTGACGACCCAGTCGCACTTCTCCTGGCCGCCGGCGATGCCGATCGCGCGGCAGCCCTTGATCTTCGCCAGCTGGCCCACGGTCTGGCCGACCGCGCCCGCGGCGCCCGAGACCACCACGGTCTCGCCAGGCTTGGGCTGGCCGATGTCCATCAGGCCGAAATAGCCGGTCATGCCCGGCATGCCCAGCACGTTGAGCCACTGGGTGATGGAGCCGGCGCGCAGGTCGATCCTGACGAGCCCGTTGCGCTTGATCTCTTCCTGCGGGATCAGGACGTACTCCTGCACGCCCAGAGTACCGTAGACGGTATCGCCGACCGCGAAGGCCGGGTTGCGCGAGGCGATCACGCGGCCGACGCCGCCGGCGCGCATCACGGCGCCGATCTCGACCGGCGGGATGTAGCTCTTGCCCTCGTTCATCCAGCCGCGCATGGCCGGGTCCAGCGAGAGCGACAGGATCTTGACCAGGACGTCGCCCTCGGCCGGCTCGCCGACCGGCTCGGTGGTGAACTGCCAGTTGTCGCGGGTGGCGGCCCCTTCGGGGCGCTTGGCGAGGCGGACCTGGCGATTGCTGAGGGTGCTGCTCATGGGCGTATCTCCTGCCTGCGATGTAAGGGGAAGGGATCGTAGCCGCCACCCGCAAGCGCGGGCGTAGCGCACGCGACAGCTCGAAAGTGGACCGCGCCGTGGCCGCCGCGCGCGGACGGCCGGCGTTCAGGCGCCAGGCAGAACGGCGCTGACCGCCAAGCCCGGCTCGGCATTGCGCACCGCGAGCGTGCCGCCGTGCGCCTCGGCCACCAGGCGGCAGAGGTACATGCCCAGGCCGACCCCGCCGGTGGCGCGCTGGCGCGCGCTGTCGGTACGGTAGAAGGGCTCGGTCAGGCGCTCCAGCTGCGCTGCATCGACGCCGGGGCCGAAGTCGCGCACCTCCAGCATGAGGCCGCCTTGCTCTGCCGCGCGCAGCGCGATGCGCGGCGGCTCGGACGCATCGCCGCCGTAGCGCAGCGCGTTCTCGAGCAGGTTGCGCACCAGGAGACGAATGCGCAGGCGGTCCACCGCCAGCGCAGGCAAGCCCTCGGGCAGGTCGAGCACGACGCGCCCGCCCTCGGGATGCTCGGCCACCACGTCGCGCACCAGCGCCGCCAGGTCCACCGACTCGCGCTGCAACGCTGCATGCGGGCTGGCGAGGCGCTCGCTCTCGAGCAGGTCGCTGATCAGGTCGCGCATCTCGGCGAGGTCGCGCAAAAGCGCGGCGCGCTCGGTCTCGCCCTCGGGCGTGGCCGGCAGCAGTTCGGCATTGAGGCGCGCGCGCGTGAGCGGCGAGCGCAGCTCGTGGCTCAGGGCGAGCAGCAACGCGCGCTTGGCGTCCAGCATGCCCTGGATGTCGTGCGCCATGGTGTTGATGCGCTGCGCCAGATCGCCGAGCTCGTCGCGCCGCCGCAGCGGGATCGGCTGGTCGAAGACGCCGCGCCCGAAGCGCTCGGCCCCATCGCGGATGTCGTCCAGCGGCCGCAGCAGTCGCCGCACGTAGGCGTAGGCGATCACGATCAAGACCAGCAGCAGCGCCAGCGTGATCCATCCGATCCCGTGCGGCTCGCGCTGCCACGGCAGGGTGCCGAGGCCGAAGGTCACGCGATGGCCGTCGGCGGTGCTGCGCGTGAGCCAGTCGCCGCTGCGGGGACCGTAGTCGCGCCAGCGGCGCTGCGGATGCGAGTCCCAATTGACCACCGGACCCTCGATGCGGATCGAGATCGGCAGCCGCCTCACCAGCGCCTCTGCGCGCGCCACGTCGGGCGGCGTGCCGAGCTCGGCCACCAGGCGGTCCAGGTAGTCGCCGACCAGCGGCTGCGCCGCGCCGCGCCAGCCGGTGGAGAAGGCGCGCTGCATCCCGCCGAGGAACACCGCCGCCATCGCCATGGCGAGCAGCACGAAGACGGTGATCAGCCGCAGCCGCAGCGAGTGCCGCCAGCGATGGCGCCAGCGGCGATGGGAGGGCTGGAGCCGGGTCACGGATCGCTCTTGCCGACCGCGAGCATGTAGCCCGCGTTGCGCAGGGTCTTGATGCAATCCAGCGGCTCCAGCTTCTTGCGCAGACGACTCACCACGATGTCGACGGCGCGCGTGTAGAGCTCGGCCTCGTGCCCGCGCAGGCGGTTCAGGATGTCGTCACGGCTCCAGACCTTGCCGGGCGGATCGGCCAGCAGCGCCAGCAGTTCGAACTCGGTGCCGGTCAGCTCCACGCGCTCGCCCTGGCGCAGCACCTCGCGCCGGTCGAGATCGATCGACAGGCCCGCGAACACACGGCGCTGCGCAGGCGCCGCAGCCGGCAAGGCGCGCTGGCGACGCAGGATGGTCTGCACCCGCGCCACCAGCTCGCGTGGCTCGAAGGGCTTGGGCAGGTAGTCGTCGGCGCCGAGCTCGAGGCCGACTACCCGGTCCATGACGTCGCCTCGCGCCGTCAGCATCACGATCGGGATGTCGCTCTCCTTGCGGATCTCGCGGCACAGCGCGAACCCATCCATCTCGGGCAGCATGACGTCGAGGATGGCGGCGTCGTAGGCCTGGGCCCGCAGCTTCGCCAGCCCCTCGCTGGGCCGCTGAGCGCTTTCCAGCACGCAGTCGAAGCGCGCGAAGTAGCTCGCCAGCGGCGCGGCCAGGTGCTCGTCGTCGTCGATCAGCAGGATGCGGGGCATGCGAGTGCGATTGTGCCTAGCCGCGAACAGGAGGCTGGTGATCAGGCTGGCCGCCATTGCTGCGCGAAGACCGGCACATGGTCCCGCTGGCAGGCGCCGACGTGCATCGCGGCGCTCACCATGGGTCGGTGCGGCCGATGCGGCCAAGGTGGGTGGCCCCGAACTCGCTGCCGTACTTGAGTCCGTAACCCAGGGCGCGGTCCAGGCCGATGTGCGCGGCCCAGATCAATCCGAAGGCGAGCACGGCAGGCCTCTCGCCGACCAGTCCCGACGTCAGCAGCGCGACCGGGCCGATGTACGAGTGCGCGGCGTTGTAGGCGGCGGCACCGACCCTCGGCCCGGCCAGGTAGCCGAGGAAGCTCAGATCGGGCAGCAGGAACAGCATCGCGAAGGCGCCCCAGCTCGCGCCGAGGTACTGGTAGGCCGCCACGGCCGCTGCGAGCACGGCGAGGCCTTCGAGGCGCAGCACGGATCGCGGCGCTCCCACGACCGCACCGGCTGGCGAAGCCAGGCCCGTTCGGGGAGCACCGCTGAATCGGCTTTGCCGGGCTGCCGGCGTTGCCCCCGGGGCGGGGGTCGGCGTTGCGACACGAAGCGAGTGAAGGCTGGGAGAGCTCATCCACGACCCCAGCGCCGGCCACGCTCCATGAACTCGCGCACCTTCTGCTGCTGAGTCGGATTCAGGTTGTCGAAGAAGTCGGCGGCTGCCGCAATCACCTCGGGGCTGCCCGAGCGGATCGCGGCCGTCTTGTCCTCGACCAGCTTCTTCGCGCGCTCCTGGTCGAGCTTGGCACCTGCGAACAGGGCCCGGAATTCCGCGCGCGGATCGCCGCCGCCGCGCAGCGCCTGGCGCTGGGCCTGGATCTTCTCGGCCAATACGTTGAGCTTCTGCTTCTGCGTGGCATCGAGCTCGAGCTTGCTGCCCACGCGCTCGACCATGCGCGCGCGGAATTCGGCGCGGTCCTGCTCGGAGCCGCCGCTCCAGCCGTGGCGATGGCTGGCGCAGCCGGCCAGACTGCCGGCGAGCAGCGCCGCGCCGGCAAAACCGAAGAGGGAACGTTTGAACCAGGGTTTCATGGGAGTCTTCCTTCAGTGCGATCGGGATCGATCAGGGAGACTCGATGGTGCGAGCCGGCAGCCGCGAAGTCCTTTCGCGGCAGTTTCGGCGTGTTTCGTTTTATTGCGGCGCGGCCGCGGGCGCCAGCAGCGCGGCCGGGTCGTCGGCCTCGAGCACCGCCTGCGTCCAGGCCTCCAGCTTGCTCGTGTCGGCGCGCAGGACCTCCTGCTTGACCGCCAGGATCTGCGAAGGATGCATCGAGAAGCTGCGCAGGCCCATGCCCAGCAGCAGCCGCGTGAAGGCGACATCGCCGGCCATCTCGCCGCACACGCTCACGCCCTTGCCCTGGCGCCGGCACTCGGCGATGGTCTCGGCCACCAGGCGAAGCACGGCCGGATGGGCCGGGTCGTAGAGATGCGCCACCGATTCGTCGGCGCGGTCGATGGCCAGCGTGTACTGGATCAGGTCGTTGGTACCGATCGACAGGAAGTCGAAATGCTTGAGGAAGATCTTGAGCGTGAGCGCGGCGGCCGGCACCTCGATCATGGCGCCCAGCTTGACCTTGCCGTAGACAACGCCGCGGTTGTCGAGCTCGGCGCGCGCAAAGTCGATCAGCGCCAGCGTCTGGCGGATCTCGCTGGCGTGCGCGAGCATGGGGATCAGCAGCAGGATCTCGCCGTGCGCTGCCGCCCGCAGGATGGCCCGCACCTGGGTCAGGAACATCGCCGGGTCGGCCAGGCTCCAGCGGATGGCACGCAAGCCCAGCGCGGGGTTGAGGTGGGCCTCGTCGTCGCGCACCGCCCTGCCGTCCAGCGGCTTGTCGGCGCCCACGTCGACGGTGCGGATGGTGACCGGCATGCCCTGCATACCCTCGATCGCACGCCGGTACGCCTGGTACTGCTCCTCCTCGTCGGGCAGGCGGGTCAGGCGCTGGGCCTCGCGGCCCATGAACAGGAACTCGCTGCGGAACAGCCCGACTCCCACCGCGCCCGCCTTGACGGCGCCCAGGGTGTCCTCGGGCATTTCGATGTTGGCCAGGAGATCGACCTTCTGGCCGTCGAGCGTGATGGCCGGCTTGTGGCGCAGCCGCGCGAGCCGCCCGCGCTCCAGGTCGCCCTGTCTCTGCTTGAAGCCGTAGTCGGCCAGGATGATGGGCGAGGGATCGACGATCACCACGCCGGCATCGCCGTCGATGATGACCCAGTCGTCTTGCCGCACCAGCTGGCTGGCGCTGCGGGCGCCGACCACGGCCGGGATGTCCATGCTGCGTGCGACGATCGCGGTGTGCGACGTGCGCCCGCCGACGTCGGTGACGAAGCCGGCGAACACGCTCTTCTTGAATTGCAGCATGTCGGCCGGAGAAAGGTCGTGGGCGATCAGCACCAGCGGAGCGTCGATGGCATCGCGGGCGGTGGGGTCGCTGTCCTCGTCTTCGGCCGTGCGCTTGCGCCGCGGCGGGGTGGGCGCCAGCACTGCGGCCGTGCCCTTCATGCGGTGCAGCAGGCGCTCGACCACCTGCTCGAGGTCGGCCTTGCGCTCGCGCAGGTACTCGTCCTCCATCTCGTCGAACTGGCGCGCCACCACCTCCAGCTGCGTGGTCAGCGCCCACTCTGCGTTGTACAGGCGCTCGACGATCCAGTGCTTGACGCCGCCGGTGAGCACCTCGTCCTGCAGCAGCATCAGGTGCACTTCGAGCAGCGCGGTGAGCTCGTGCGGCGCGTCGTTGGGACCCATCAGCGCCACGCTGGCCTGCAGCTTCTGCAGTTCCTCGGCGACCGCATTGCGCGCGATGCGCACCCGATCGATTTCGGTTTCCACCTCTTCCGGCTTGATGAAGTAATGCGCCACATCGAGGCGGCTCGAGACCACGAGCACGGCGCGCCCGATCGCGATCCCACGGGCAACCGGCAGCCCATGGACGGCAAAGGTCATTCGCCTTCTCCGAACTTGTCGTTCATCAATGCGACGATGGCGTCGAGCGCCTCCTGCTCCTGTTCGCCGTCCGTCTCGATCTCCACGGTCGCTCCGATCCCTGCGGCCAGCATCATCACGCCCATGATGCTCTTGCCATTGACGCGGCGGTCTCCGCGCGCCAGCCAGACCTCGCACGGATAGCTGCCTGCAAGTTTTGTGAGTTTGGCCGAGGCCCGCGCGTGCAGGCCCAGCTTATTGCTGATGGTCACGGATGTCTTGATCACTGTGCTTTCTTCTTGCCTGATTCTGGGGTGCCGCCACCGCCACCTGCATCACGCCCGCGGTGCCGCCGGTGAGCGCGCGCTGCACCAGGGTATCCAGCGGTTCATTGCGGTAGCTTACGGCACGCAGCAGCATCGGCAGATTGACGCCAGCCACCAGCCGCGAACGCACGCCATCGACCAGCTTCTGCGCCACGTTGCAAGGGGTGGCGCCGAACACGTCGGCCAGCACGAGCACCTGCGAGCGCGGCGTGCGCTGCAACTGGGCCAGCGTGATGCGCGCCGCCGCCAGGGTTTCGTCGGGCGATACGTTGGGCAGCACGTCCAGCGCCGCGATCGAGGACTCGCTGTCGGGGAACACATGCAGCGCGCACTGCCGCATCGCATGGGCGAGCGGCGAGTGGGCGATGATGAAAATGCTGTTCATGCGAGTCAGAGGCTGGTTCGTCGATTATGCGGGGGCGCCCGGAGGAAGTAGAAATAAGATAACAAAGAGCACCACCGGCAGCAGCCCCCAGCGCGCCGCAGAAGACGATGCGCCCCGCCATCAGCACCCGGAGCAGGCGGAGCAAAGGCCTGGAAACCGCCATGCCGCCGCCAGACCCCGTGAGCAGGCGTTCATGGGAGCCGCAGGCCCTCGAAGAAGACGCCCGGCGCCTCGGCCGACGTGGGTCGGCCCAGCACGGTCGCTTGGTAGAGCGCCATCTTGCCGGCCCGTTGCTGGGCGAACCACAGCACATGGGCGGGCATCGGACCGCCGGGCCCTTGCTGCGGCGCCTCCAAGCGCACAGGCGCCGGGGAGCCTGCGGCTCGAGGGAGCGTGGCCTGGGTCTCCGCGATCGCGGCGCCGGTCAACTGACTGCGGGTGGCGGCGCGCCAAGCGTGCATCCAGGCTTCCGCCTGAGCGGCGTCCTCGGCGGTCGCATGGGCCACCGCAAAGGTGGCACCTCCGGCCTCACAGCCCGTCACGTCCACGGCAACCGATACGCTGCCGCCGCCCAGGGGGAGGTTGCGTGTCGCGTGGTCGGGCTTGCAGGGCAGCAGCGCGACCAGGCCGTCGTCCGCGATCGGGACTTCACGCCAGTTGAAGACCGGACTGCACGCGCCAAGGGCTGCGGCAAGCAGGATGAGCGGCGCCCATCGGGAACGAAATGGCAGGGGCATCGAGGGCCGATTATCGAACCGCCCCCGCGCACCACCGCGACGAACGGCCGCCGACTGGCGCGGCACAGCAGACGGGACTAAAATCGTGCCGCTCCTCCATCCTGCTGTCCATGAAAAAGCTTGTCCTTCCCGCCGCACTTGCCATTGCCCTGGCTGCCGGCGTGGGCGTGTACCTGAGCACCGGCGTGTCGGCCGCGCCAGCCTCGACCTTCGTGCTGCTCGACGGCAGCAAGAAGAGCACGGATGATCTCAAGGGCAAGGTGACCCTGGTGAATTTCTGGGCCACCAGCTGCGTCACCTGCGTGGCCGAAATGCCCAAGGTGATCGCCACCTACGACAAGTACAAGGACCGGGGCTACGACACGCTGGCGGTGGCCATGAGTTACGACCCGCCCAGCTACGTGGTGAACTTCACGCAGACGCGCAAGCTGCCCTTCAAGGTGGCGATCGACAACACCGGCACGGTGGCTCAGGCCTGGGGAGACGTCCAGCTGACGCCCACCACCTACATCGTGAACAAGCGCGGCGAGATCGTGAAGCGCTATGTCGGCGAGCCCGACTTCGCCGAGCTGCACCGGCTGATCGAGAAGCTGCTCGCCGAGGCATAGTCCGGCAAAAGGGGCTTCGACAGCGGCCCTGGCTTTTACTTGCTGCGGAAAATGTCGTGAGACTTGCATGTCTCGCCCACGGCCGAGACTGCAGTTTTGAGCGTGTCCAGGTTGCCGGCCTTCGAAGCCGCGAGGAGCCTGCCGGTCTCACTGACCAGCTTCTCGTCGAGTTCCTTGAACTTCGCCTGCTCCTTCCAGATCTCCGGCTTGGCCTTGCCGCCTTCGGTGCCGGGCCGAAGCCGATATGGTGCATCGCCCATGACACGCGGCGGCGCGGGCAGTTGAGGGGCTGGTGACGGCGAAGGATCCTTAGCGACAACCCGTAGGCACGAGGGCTGCGACTTTGCTAATCTGCGCGTTCCGACGCTTCGCGCCAGCCTCCCTCGATGCCACCCGCCCTTGAGTCCGCCACGCGACCCGCGAGTCTGGACGACGCGAGCGCAACCCGCACGCGGATGTCGGATCTGCCGACGCGCGTGTTTCACTGGGTTGTCGCGGTGGCGGTGACCGGGCAGCTCGCGACCGGCTTCGGTGGCGTCATGGAGTGGCACTTTCGAATCGGCTACGCGGTGCTTTTGCTGCTGCTTTTTCGTGTGATCTGGGGCTTCGTCGGAGGACGCTGGTCGCGTTTCGCTGCTTTTGCCCATTCACCGGCCATCGTCTCGGTCATGAACGACCTGTGCGGACGGCCGCACCCGGACCATCTCATCGGGCGCACGCCGCTCGGGGCATTGTCACGGCCTGAGCCGCCTTCGCGGCGTGGATCGCGTCACTGAGAGCATGAGTTTTTCCGTCTCCCGACCCTTGCCGCTGGAAGGAACGCCGGACATCGTGCTGGTGACGCCCGACGACCCGCATGAGCTGGAGGCAACCCGCGCGATCTTCAGGGACTACGCGGACTCGCTGGGCATCGACCTGTGCTTTCAGAACTTCGACGAGGAACTGGCCACGCTGCCCGGGGACTACGCGGAGCCGCGCGGCGCGTTGCTGCTGGCGCTGGCCGATGCCGAAAGCCGAGACGCCGCCGCGCAGCGGATCGACGCACCGATGATCCGGCGCGCGCAGGGCAGCATGGCCTACGTGGCCGGTTGCTGCGCGCTGCGTCCCCTGGACACGGCCGACTATCCCAATGCCGCCGAGATGAAGCGGCTCTATGTGCGCCCTCCCTTCCGCGGCCTCGGGCTCGGCCGTCAGATGGCCGAGGCCATGCTGGACGCAGCACGCGGCGCCGGCTACGCCTGCGTGTTACTGGACACGCTGGACGACATGGAATCGGCGCGGGCGCTCTACGAAGACCTGGGCTTCGTCGAGGTGCCGCCCTACTATCACAACCCGATTCCGGGGGCGCACTACCTCAAGGCAGAGCTTTGAGGGCGCTCGTTCAGCCGCGCGCCTGCTTGAGCAAGGTCTCGGCGTCGCTGACCTCGAACTTGCCGGGCTCTTCGACGTTGAGCGCGGCGACCTTGCCGTCTTTCACCAGCATGGAATAGCGGTTGCTGCGCACACCCATCCCGCGGGCCGTCAAGTCCAGCGTCAGCCCGGTTGCGTTCGCGAACACGCCGCTGCCATCGGCCAGCATGCGAACCTTGGTGCCGGTCTTCTGGTCGCGTGCCCAGGCGCCCATCACGAACGCGTCGTTGACGCTCACGCACCAGATCTCGTCCACGCCGGCGGCCTTGAATGCTTCATGGTTTTGCACGTAGCCCGGCACGTGCTTGGCCGAACAGGTCGGCGTGAAGGCGCCCGGCAAGCCGAAGATCGCGATCGTCTTGCCCGCCGCAGCCTTGCGCACGTCGACCGGGTTGGGTCCGATGCTGCAGCTCTCGCCTTCGACCTCGGAATACTCCTGCAGGGTCGCGGAAGGAAGGGTGTCGCCGACTTGGATCATGGAAAGTGCTCCTGAAAATGAAAAACGGCCCACATTGTGGGCCGCTTTCGATGGGCTGCGTTGCCGCTGTCTGATTAGACCAGCACGGCCTTCTCGACCAGGCGGGTCACCACCCAGTTCTTCGACTTGGAGATCGGCCGGCTCTCGGTGATCTCGATCAGATCGCCCATCTTGTACTCGCCCTTTTCGTCATGGGCGTGGTACTTGCTCGAGCGGATCACGATCTTGTCGTAGATCGGGTGCTTCACACGGCGCTCGACGAGCACCGTCACGGTCTTCTCGCGCTTGTCGCTGACCACCTTGCCGATCAGGGTGCGCTTGAGGGATTTTTTAGCTTCCGTCATGTTCACTCCTTATTTGGCGGCTTCTTGCTGCTTCTGCGCAAGAATGGTCTTGGCGCGGGCGATGTCACGACGGGTGACGCGCAACGTTGCCATGTTCGACAGCTGTTGAGTGGCCTTCTGCATGCGCAGGCCGAAATGGGCCTTCTGCAGATCCTTGATTTCGGTCTGAAGCGCGGCGACGTCCTTGTCGCGCAGCGCTGCGGCCTTCGACACCTTGGCCGTAGCCGCCGTGTCCTTCTTCTTTCGTGTTGCCATGAGTGTTCTCCTCGATCAGGCGCCGAGCTGGCGCGCGACGAAGGTGGTGCGCAGCGGCAGTTTGGCAGCAGCCAGGCGGAACGCTTCGCGGGCGAGTTCCTCGGGCACACCGACAATCTCGTAGATCACCTTGCCGGGCTGGATTTCGGCCACGTAGTACTCGGGGTTGCCCTTGCCGTTACCCATCCGCACCTCGGCGGGCTTGGTGGAAATCGGCTTGTCGGGGAACACGCGAATCCAGATGCGGCCACCCCGCTTGACGTGACGCGAGATCGCACGACGGGCGGCTTCGATCTGGCGTGCCGTCAGGCGGCCGCGGTCGATCGACTTGAGGCCGAAGTCACCGAAGGACACCGCGTTGCCGCGGGTCGCGATGCCGGTGTTGCGGCCCTTCTGTTCCTTTCGGAACTTTCTGCGTGCAGGTTGCAGCATGTTTCTTACTCCGTAGTTCTAAGACCGATCACTCGGTCTTGGAGCCGTCCGCTGCTGCAGCGGGCGCGGCTTTGCGGACGCGCTTAACGGCGGGCTTCGAGTCTGCACCCGGCTGTGCGCCGGTGGCTTCGGCGGGCTTGTCGCTGCCATCGGCCGGGGCGACATTGCCGCCCATCGGACCGCGGGCACCGGCGCGGAGGCCGCGACGGTCCGAGCCCGGACGGTCGCCACCGGGGCGGCCGTCACGGCGCGGGCCACGCGGGCGGCGCTCTTCTTCGGGACGCGGGGTCTCGACGACCGGCAGGTCGTTGCGGCCCAGCGTGTCACCCTTGTAGACCCAGACCTTGACGCCGATGACGCCGTAGGTGGTCTTGGCTTCCGAGGTACCGTAGTCGATGTCCGCGCGCAGCGTGTGCAGCGGCACGCGGCCTTCGCGGTACCACTCGGTGCGGGCAATCTCGATGCCGTTCAGGCGACCTGCCGACATGATCTTGATGCCCTGCGCACCCAGACGCATGGCGTTCTGCATGGCGCGCTTCATGGCGCGGCGGAACATGATGCGCTTCTCGAGCTGCTGCGTGATGCTGTCGGCGATCAACTGCGCATCGATTTCGGGCTTGCGCACTTCCTCGATGTTCACGGCGACCGGAACGCCCAGCTGCTTGCCCAGCTCTCGCTTCAGGTTCTCGATGTCCTCGCCCTTCTTGCCGATCACGACGCCCGGACGTGCCGAGTAGATCGTGATGCGCGCGTTCTTGGCGGGGCGCTCGATCAGCACGCGCGACACGGACGCATTCTTGAGCTTCTTCTTCAGGTACTCGCGCACCTTGATGTCTTCGGCCAGCATGCCCGCGAAGTCGCGGTTGCTCGCATACCAGCGGCTGGACCAGTTGCGGCTCACCGAGAGCCGGAAGCCGGTGGGGTGGATTTTCTGTCCCATATTCTTCCAGGCCTTCTTAGTTGCCGACCGTCACGTACACATGGCACGTCGGCTTGCTGATGCGGTTGCCGCGGCCCTTGGCGCGCGCGGTGAAGCGCTTGAGCGTGGCGCCCTGTTCGACGTAGATGGTCTTGACCTTCAGCTCGTCGATGTCGGCACCGTCGTTGTGCTCGGCGTTGGCGATGGCCGACTCGAGCACCTTCTTCACGATCACGGCGGCCTTCTTCTGCGTGAACTGCAGGATGTTGAGCGCCTGATCGACCTTCTTGCCGCGGATCAGGTCGGCGACCAGACGGCCCTTGTCGACCGAGAGGCGGACGCCGCGGAGGACTGCACGTGTTTCAGACATGGTCGTTCCTTACTTCTTCTGGACTTTCTTGTCCGCGGGGTGGCCCTTGAACGTGCGCGTGAGCGCAAATTCGCCGAGCTTGTGGCCGACCATCTGATCGGTGATGTAGACAGGCACGTGCTGCTTGCCGTTGTGCACGGCGATCGTCAGGCCGATGAACTCGGGCAGGACCATCGAGCGGCGCGACCAGGTCTTGATCGGCTTTTTGTCCTTGTTCGTCACGGCCTTGTCGGCCTTGGCCACCAGATGGTGATCGACGAAGGGACCTTTCTTGAGAGAGCGAGTCATTGTGCTGTCCCTTACTTCTTGCGACGCGACACGATGAAGACCTGCGTGCGCTTGTTGTTGCGGGTGCGATAACCCTTGGTGAGATTGCCCCAGGGGTCGACCGGATGGCGGCCTTCGCCGGTCTTGCCTTCGCCGCCACCGTGCGGGTGATCGACCGGATTCATCACGACGCCGCGAACGGTCGGGCGGATACCCATCCAGCGCTTCACACCGGCCTTGCCGAGTTGGCGCAGGCTGTGCTCTTCATTGGCGACTTCACCGATGGTTGCGCGGCACTCGACGTGGACGCGACGGACTTCGCCCGAGCGCATGCGGACCTGGGCGTAGACGCCTTCACGGGCCAGCAGCGTGGCCGAGGTGCCCGCCGAGCGAGCGATCTGCGCGCCCTTGCCCGGCTGCAGCTCGATGCAGTGGATGGTCGAACCCACGGGGATGTTGCGGATCGGCAGCGTGTTGCCGGCGCGGATCGGGGCTTCCGAGCCGCTCAGCAGCGTCGCGCCGGCTTCCAAGCCGCGCGGGGCGATGATGTAGCGGCGCTCGCCGTCGGCGTAGCACACGAGCGCGATGTGGGCGGTGCGGTTCGGGTCGTACTCGATGCGTTCGACCTTGGCCGGGATGCCGTCCTTGTTGCGCACGAAGTCCACCACGCGATAGTGGTGCTTGTGGCCGCCGCCCTTGTGGCGGGTCGTGATGTGGCCGTTGTTGTTACGGCCTGCCTTCTGGAACTGGGGCTCCAGAAGCGCTGCATGCGGCGCACCCTTGTACAGGTGATCCCGCGAGATCTTCACCGCGCCGCGCTGGCCCGGCGAAGTGGGTTTCATCTTGATGACGGCCATGATTAAGCGCCTTCCCCGACCAGGTTGAGCTCTTGACCGGCCTTGAGCGTCACGTAGGCCTTGCGAACGTTATCGCGGCGGCCGACCGACTTGCCAAAGCGCTTGGTCTTGCCCTTGGTGTTGAGCACCGACACGCCCTTCACTTCGACCTTGAACATCAGTTCGACGGCCGCCTTGATCTCGGGCTTGGTGGCGTCCTGCAACACCTTGAAAGTGACTGCATTCGACTTCTCGCCGACCATCGTGGCCTTTTCGGACACGATCGGTGCGACCAGCACGTTCATCAGGCGACCTTCGTCGAACTGACGCTGCTGCGGCGTGGGATTCATGCGGCTCATGCGAACATCTCCTTGAGCTTGTCGACGGCACCCTTGGTGACCAGCACCTTCTTGTAGTGGACCAGCGACACCGGATCGGCGTAACGCGGCTCGACCACGAGCACGTTCACCAGGTTGCGCGAGGCCAGGTACAGGTTCTCGTCGACTTCCTCGGCGATCACGAGCACGGACTCGAGATTCATCGCCTTGAACTTGGCAGCCAGCGCCTTGGTCTTGGGCGAGTCGACCTTGATCGAATCGACCACGGCCACGCGGCCTTCGCGCGCCAGCTGGGAGAAGATGGATGCCATTCCGGCGCGGTACATCTTCTTGTTGATCTTCTGCGAGAAGTTCTCGTCAGGCATGTTCGGGAAGATGCGGCCACCCCCGCGCCACAGCGGCGAGGACGTCATACCGGCACGGGCGCGGCCCGTTCCCTTTTGCTTGAACGGCTTCTTGGTCGAGTGCTTGACCTGTTCGCGGTCCTTCTGGGCGCGCGTGCCCTGGCGGGCGTTGGCCTGGTAGGCCACGACGACCTGGTGCACCAGATCTTCGTTGTAGTCACGGCCGAACACGGTCTCGGGCGCGTCGTACTTGGACGCGGCCTGGCCTTGTTCGTTCAGGAGTTCGAGTTGCATTTCTTTTGCTCCTTAGGCCGCCGGTGCAGCCTTGGCCTTGACGGCCGGGCGCACGGTGACGAAGCCACCCTTGGCACCGGGAATCGCGCCCTTGATCAGAAGCAGCTGGCGCGCTTCGTCGATACGGATCACGTCGAGGTTCTGCGTCGTCACGGTGACGTCGCCCAGATGGCCGGTCATGCGCTTGCCCGGAAACACGCGACCCGGGTCCTGCGCCATGCCGATGGAGCCCGGTACGTTGTGCGAACGGCTGTTGCCGTGCGAGGCGCGCTGAGAGGACATGTTGTGGCGCTTGATGGTGCCTGCGTAACCCTTACCGATCGAGGTGCCCTGCACGTCGACCTTCTGGCCTACCGCAAACACGCTGCCAACGGCGATTGCGCCGCCAGCCTTGTGCTGGGCGGCCGCATCGGCGGTGACGCGGAATTCCTGGATGATTTCGCCGGCTTCGACGCCAGCCTTGGCGAGATGGCCTGCTTCGGGCTTGGTCACGCGCGATGCCTTGCGCGCGCCGAACGTCACTTGCAGTGCGACGTAGCCATCGGTCTCTTGGGTTTTGATCTGGGTCACACGGTTGTTGGACACATCCACCACCGTGACGGGAACGGCGTCCCCGTCATCGGTGAAGAGACGCATCATCCCCACCTTGCGGCCCAGCAACCCGAGGGAGTTGCTCAGACTCATGGTTTTTCTCCAAGACTCCCGCCGCTGCCACTTCAATTGGCGACAGCGTTTGATATGCGGAAGAAGGTTGATAAAGCTCTACGCCAAGGAACGCCAGAAGGCGCAATTTGGGCAGAGCCGTCGATTATAGCCGGCAAGAATCCGAGAATGCAAGCAGCCGGCCGGCTTGGCCGGCTGAGCTCATTTGACCGGCATCGAGATGATCTTGTCCCCATCGGGCGTCTGCTTCAGCCCACTGCCGGCGGGCATGGCGGAAGGTGCCTTGCCAACCTGGATGGCAACCGACGTCGCGCTGGTCGCGCCGTTCTGGGTGGTAAACACATGCAGGTAACCGGTGCCGTCGGCATCCGGAACGACCTGGACCGTCAGTGTCGAGGCCTTGCCGGCTGGAAGCGCGTGGGGGCCGGGTGAACCAGCGATGGCGAGGCCACCATCAGCCGTCAGCTTCACGGTGCCACCGGCAGGATCACTGACACCGTCGAAGCTCAGGACGACCGAGACAGCACTGCCTGCCTGCGGCGTGCCATCGATGCGGTACTGAACGGCGATGCCGGAGCCGCCCGGCTTCATCGGCGCGGCCGTCATCCCCGCGGACGAGGCGCGGGCGGGCTTGGCGTCGGCACAGGCCTGCAAGGAGACGCCCATGGCCAGCGCCGACATGGCGATGACTCCGAGCCTGCGAGATGCACGCATGGCTGTGCTCCTTAATTGATGGTGACGGTGAAGCAGGTGTTCGCCGTCGAGTTGTTGAAGTCATTGACCACCAGAACGGCCTCGCCGGCCGACAGGCCGACAGAGCCGGCTTCGCTGCCGGGCACCGTGGAAAGGCCCTGCCCGACGCGGCCTCCTTGGTAGACCACGTAGTCCGGGTCCGAGGAGGGCGGCCCACCGGTGACCGCGATGCTGTAGTTCTTCTGTGTCGGGGCGGTGAAGCGCAGGTAGGCGTAGCTGCCCAGCTTGTTGCCGGCGCGTCCTGGATCGGCCTGGTTCGTCACGCAGGCCTGCGTGCCGGCGCCAACCGTCGCGAGCTTGTACATCGGGATCGCGAAGGTGCCGAGTCCGCCACTGTTCGTCTCGTTGTCGGCGAAGGGGCTGTTCGGAACGGTGATGCCTTGGCCGGCGAGCAGCGCGTTCAGCGCCGAAGCGCTGCCAGGCGCCGCGGCATTGAAGGCGACGGAGAAGGGATGAATAGAAGTCACCGCGGTACCGGTCTTGAAGGAGCCGGTGAGTGCGTCATGGATCGGCTTGAATCCGACCTGGTTGTTGAGGTTCCACAGGATGGATTGGATCGAGCCCTCGCGGTACCAGCCAGGATTGGATGCCGCCCCCGTGGTCAGGTCGAGGTTGGATCCCAAGGCTTGGTTCGCACCGGCCGAATCCGTGTAGTTGCTGCGCGCCAGCGCGATCCCCGACCAGGCGTTGCCCCATCCCTCGGAGAAAGCCAGGCGCCGGTCCAGCAGTTCGTTCAGAGAATGGCTGCCCCCCGGCGAGTCGTCACGGCTGAAGGCCGACTGGTAATAGTGTCCCCATTCGTGGGCGACGACCGAACTGTCGTATTCGTCGGTGTCGACGTTCTCCTTGCCCAATACATAAATGGCGCGCGACGAACCTGATGCGGTCGAACTGGTGAAAAAGGTCGTTCCGATCTGCCCCAGCGCCGGATTGCCGGAAGCCGGAACGTTGTTGATGCTCCAGAAGACGCGCAACGGGGGAAAGGCCGTGCTCGGCGCGACCGAGAGGACCTTGGCCTGGGTCGCATAAACGGTGTCGAGAACTGCGAACGGCCCGGCCACGCGAGTCGACCCATAACTCGAACCATTCCAGCCGGAAGGCGCATGCACGTTGCGCGTCAGCGCCGCTCCGCCGGTGGAGAAAGTGCCGCTCTCCATCGAATAAAGGGCATCGCTCTGGGTGTTGTCGCGCACGCTGATGTCCCAGCTCGCTCCGGAGCCGCTCTGCAACATCTGGGCCTTGACGCGCACGCTGACGGTCGTATTGGCGGGAACGGAGACGGAGTAGGCGCCGTCGCCGTCGGTGGTCGTGCTGGTCAGCACGGCCGCATTCGCATCGAGCACCTCGACAACAGCGCCCCGGACCGGCTTGGGGCTCGTGGCCGCGTAGTCCAGCGCGCCCGTGGTATTGGGCACCGAATCAAATGTCGCCTTGCCGTTCAGCGTCACCGTTGTTGTGCCGGACCCGGGCAAGGCGGCAATCGGGAAGAAGCCGCCACCGCCGCCTCCACCGCCACACGCTCCGAGCATGACCACTGCAACCAATGCCGAGGACCGCAGGAACCAAGTCTTCATGATCTCTCACCCCTGAGTGTCCATGCCCGGCAGATTGCCGTCGCCGAAGGATGCCACACTCGCGAACAAAAAAAGGAGCCCGCCGGCGCTTCCGCGGGCGGGCCTATTCCTACACAGCCAAAGTGGCTTTACTGCAGTTTGATCTCGACGTCCACGCCGGCCGGCAGATCCAGCTTCATCAGCGCGTCCACGGTCTTGTCGGTCGGGTCGACGATGTCCATCAAGCGCTGGTGCGTGCGGATTTCGAACTGATCGCGGCTCGCCTTGTTCACGTGCGGCGAACGCAGGATGTCGAACCGCTTCATGCGGGTCGGCAAGGGGACGGGGCCCTTGACGATCGCGCCGGTGCGCTTGGCGGTGTCCACAATCTCGGCAGCCGACTGGTCGATCAGCTTGTAGTCGAACGCCTTGAGGCGGATGCGGATTTTTTGCTTGGTGGCCATGGTGATTCCTTTGCGTTCGATCAGATGTCGAGGATCTTCGCCACCACGCCCGAGCCCACGGTGCGGCCGCCCTCGCGGATGGCGAAGCGCAGGCCTTCTTCCATGGCGATGGGGTTGATCAGCTTCACCGTGATGGACACGTTGTCGCCGGGCATGACCATCTCCTTGTCCTTGGGCAGCTCGATCGCACCGGTCACATCGGTGGTGCGGAAGTAGAACTGCGGACGGTAGTTGTTGAAGAACGGCGTGTGACGCCCGCCCTCGTCCTTGCTCAGCACGTACACCTCGGCGGTGAAGTGGGTGTGCGGCTTGATCGAGCCGGGCTTGCACAGCACCTGGCCGCGCTCGACTTCTTCACGCTTGGTGCCGCGCAGCAGCACGCCGACGTTGTCGCCCGCCTGGCCCTGGTCGAGCAGCTTGCGGAACATCTCCACGCCGGTGCAGGTGGTCTTTTGCGTCGGGCGGATGCCCACGATCTCGATTTCCTCGCCGACCTTGATGACGCCGCGCTCGACCGCGCCGGTCACCACCGTGCCGCGCCCGGAGATGGAGAAGACGTCTTCGACCGGCATCAGGAAGGTGCCGTCCACCGCACGCTCGGGCGTGGGGATGTAGGTGTCCAGCGCCTCGGCCAGCTTCATGATGGAGCCCTCGCCGAGCTCGCCCTTGTCGCCTTCCAGGGCCAGCTTGGCCGAGCCATGGATGATGGGGGTGTCGTCACCGGGGAACTCGTACTTGTCGAGCAGCTCGCGCACCTCCATCTCGACGAGCTCCAGCAGCTCCTTGTCGTCGAC
>NZ_JAVDRF010000002.1:0-645693 GCF_031454625.1 Variovorax soli | reverse complement strand
CCCAAGGCCTTGCCTGCGGCCATGGCCGTCTCCTGCACCACCATGCGCAGGCCGCGCGCGGCGTTGAAGACGATGCGGTGAAGATGCTTGTTCATTGTTGTTGTTCAGAAAAAGCGCGGCACCCGCCGCGGCGCCGAATTCTGGTTTTGAATCGCGCGGCGCAGATTTCGGCGCGACATTTCCTCAGATTCTTTTCAGCGCTACGGCGACCTCCCAAACCGAGGTTTATTGACAACCGGCACAAAGCTTCTTCACTAAGGGCTGTGCAGAACCGCCCCACGATTCCCCCGGCCGGCCGCTGGCCACGCAGCAATTCCGCTTCGCGCGCGGCCACGATGGCGTGCGCCTGGCCTATGCGTTCTCCGGCCAGGGCCCGCTGCTGATCAAGGCCGCCACCTGGCTCTCGCACCTCGAGTTCGACTGGGAAAGCCCAGTGTGGCGCCACCTGCTCGACGGGCTGTCCGCCCATGCCACATTCGTGCGCTACGACGAACCCGCTGCGGCCTGTCGGACCGGGAGGTCGAGGATCTGGGCTTCGACTACTGGCTGCCCGACCTCGAGACCCTGATCGAAGCGCTGGGCGCCGAGCGCTTCGGCCTGCTCGGCATCTCGCAGGGTGCCTCCTTCGCCATCGCCTGCGCGGCGCGGCATCCGGAGCGGGTGAGCCACCTGGTGCTGCATGGCGGCTATGCGCGCGGCCGCCTGGTGCGCAACCCCACGCCCGAGCAGCGCGAGGAGGCCGAGATGATGCGCAAGCTCGCCGAGTTGGGCTGGGGCAAGCAGGAGGCCGGCAACAAGTACGTGCGGAGCCCGAAGAGGCCGCTCAAAACAGCACGCGCGCTGCACAATGGGCGGATGAACTCCGCCCGACTCCTCCTCGCCTCCGCGGCGTTGGCCGCGGCTTCCCTTCATCCGGCCTTTGCGGCCGACAGCGACTCCACGCCGCCCGCGCTGAAGCTTGCAGCGGCCCGCTCGCAGATCGAGGCCAAGAACTGGTCACGCGCCATCGCCGAGCTCGAGCAGGTCAACGACCCGGGCAGTGCCGACTGGAACAACCTGATGGGCTACAGCCTGCGCAAGAGCAAGACTCCCGACTATGCGGCGGCCGAGCGCTTCTACGACACGGCGCTGCGCATCGATCCCAACCACCGCGGTGCGCTCGAGTATTCCGGCGAGCTCTATCTCATCCTCGGCAACCTGCCGAAGGCCGAGGAGCGCCGCGAACGGCTGGCGCGCCTGTGCGCCCCACCCTGCGAGCAACTCGAGAAGCTCAGCAAGGCCATCGACAACTACAAGGCGGCCGGCAACAAATACGTGCCCGAGGAGTAGCGTCCGCTCCTCAGCCGTGCAGAGGCCAGCGCGCCAGCACCTCGTGGCGGCCTTGGCCGATCAGGCTGCGCACCAGCACGAAGTCGTGCGCAGTCCAGCCGATCGGCTCGATGGGGCGCGGGGCCACGTGCGTGTCGTCGTACAGCAGCGTGAGGTGCGGAATGTAGGGGGCCGCGTCGCCGTGGCCTTCACCGGCGCGGGCCATGGTCTTGACGAGCGCCTGCTGGAAGGCCTTGGCCGCGATCACGCCCTCATCGCCCAGCAACACCAGGGGCATGTTGCGCGGCCTGCGGGCGATGCTTCCTGCGCGGTCGAAGGCGAGCTTGAACGAGGGGATGACGGTCAGGGCCTCGACCGCTGCGCAGGCCGCGTCGATCACATCCCTGGGGAGCCCCGGAAAGTTGCCCAGGAGGTGCAGGGTGACGTGGAAGCGCGAAGCCCCGAGCGCCTTGCCCCTGAGGCCGAGTTCGCGACGAAGCGCATCGACCAGCCGCTCGATGCGCGCGAGGGCCGGCGCATCCGGCAGCAGCGCGAAGAACAGTCGGTCGGTGTTCGGCGGCGCGGGCGCGGCGCCTTCCTGCGAAGGCTGCCGCGCGCCCCGCGCCGGCGTCACGATTCGTCGCCGCGCGCCTCGAGCGCCCGGTTGATGCTCAGCGCCGCCAGCGTGCAGGCAGCGCCGGAGAGCAGGTAGACGCTGACGTAGGCGAGCCCGAAGTTGGCCGACAGGCCCAGCGCCACCAGCGGCGCGAAAGCGGCACCGATCAGCCAGGCGAGGTCTGCCGTGAGCGCAGCGCCGGTGTAGCGGTACTTGCGGATGAAGTTCGACGTGACGGTGCCGGATGCCTGGCCATAGGACAGGCCCAGCAGCACGAAGCCGACCAGCATGAACACGTTCTGCCCCAGCGTTCCGCCGCCCAGCAGCGTGGGCGCGAAGCCGCTGAAGACGGCGATCATCACGGCCAGGGTGCCCAAAGTGCGGCGCCGCCCCACGCGGTCGGCGATCCAGCCCGAAGCGACGATGCCGCCGGCGGCGAGGAATGCGCCGACGACCTGGATCATGAGGAACTGGGTGATGGACTGGTCCGAGTAGAGCCGGATCCACGACAGCGGGAAGACCGTGACCAGGTGGAACAGCGCGTAGCTCGCCAGGGCCGCGAAGGCGCCGATCAGGAGGTTGCCGCCCTGCGTGCGAACCAGCTCGATCACGCTGGTGGGCTCCAGCTCGCCTTCTTCCATCAGCTCTTCGTATTCGTGCGTGACCACCAGGCGCAACCGCGCGAACAGGGCCACGACGTTGATCGCGAAAGCCACGAAGAAGGCGTAGCGCCAGCCCCAGGCCAGGAAATCGTCCAGCGACAGGCTGGCATACAGGAAGGCGAACAGGCCGCTCGCGACGACGAAGCCCACCGGCGCGCCCAGTTGGCCGAGCATCGAGTACCAGCCCCGGCGGTTCGGCGGCGCGTTCATCGCGAGCAGCGAGGGCAGCCCATCCCACGAGCCGCCGAGCGCCAGTCCTTGCCCGATCCGCAGGACCGATAGCAGCACGATGGACAGCAGGCCCGCGCTCTCGTAACCGGGCAGGAAGGCGATGCCCACCGTGGAGGTGCCCAGCAGAAAGAGGGCCATGGTCAGCTTGGTGGCGCGCCCCCAGCGGCGCTGCACGTGCATCGAGATCACCGTGCCGATCGGCCGCGCAATGAATGCGAACGAAAAGATGACGAAGGCGTAGAGTGTGCCCTCCAGCCGCTGCTCGAAGGGAAAGAAGAGCGCCGGAAACACCAGCACCGAAGCGATGCCGTAGACGAAGAAGTCGAAATACTCGGAAGCACGGCCGATGACCACGCCGACTGCGATTTCGCCGGGCGCGACCTTGGAATGGTCGGCGGTGATGAGCCGTGCGTCCCTTTCGAGGGATTCGGACGAGGGTTCGGGATGGGTATGACTGATGCTTGACATCGCGGTGCTACGGGTGAGGGAGCCTTGCAGGAATCGATGAGGGTCGCATCAGATGCAGTTTTGCGCCATAGGACAAAACGTCCAATCGCCAAGCGCGCCCGATGGGGATACATTTTGCGCGCATTGGCCATCCGCGTTCCCCCGCGGCGCGCACTTTTCTTCCCATCCTGGCATGCCACTCCTCTCCATCCTTCGCCGGTCGGCCCTGCTCGTTCTCGCCCTGCTGCTGGCGGGCTGCAACATGGTGGTGCTGAATCCCTCCGGCGACGTGGCCGCGCAGCAGGGCCGGCTGGTCGTGATCTCAACGCTGCTGATGCTGCTGATCATCGTGCCGGTCATCGCGCTGATCTTCCTTTTCGCATGGCGCTACCGGCAGTCCAACACCGAGGCGACCTACAAGCCGGACTGGGACCATTCGACCCAGCTGGAGCTGGTGATCTGGGCGGCGCCGCTGCTGATCATCATCGCCCTGGGCGCCCTGACCTGGATCAGCACCCATACGCTGGACCCTTATCGGCCGCTCGATCGGATCACCAAGGGCCGCCAGCTGCCTGAAGGCACGCAGCCGCTCGTGGTCGAGGTGGTGGCGCTCGACTGGAAATGGCTGTTCTTCTACCCCGAGCAGGGCATCGCCACCGTGAACGAGATGGCCGCGCCGGTGGACCGGCCGATCCAGTTCAAGATCACGGCCTCCTCGGTGATGAATTCCTTCTACGTGCCCGCACTGGCCGGGCAGATCTACGCCATGCCCGGCATGGAGACCAAGCTGCACGCGGTCATCAACCAGGCCGGCGAATACGAGGGCTTCTCGGCCAACTACAGTGGCGCCGGCTTCTCGGACATGCGCTTCAAGTTCCACGGCCTGCAGGGCGCCGATTTCGACCAGTGGGTACAGAAGGCCAAGGCCGAAGGCAAGACGCTCGGCCGCAGCGACTACCTGCAGCTCGAGCGCCCCAGCGAACGCGAGCCCGTGCGCCGCTACGCCAGCGTGGCGCCCGGCCTGTACGACGCCATCCTCAACCGCTGCGTGGAGCCCGGCAAGATGTGCATGCGGCAGATGATGGCGGTCGATGCCAGCGGCGGCACCGGCAAGGCCGGCCTCTCGCCCCTGGCCATCACCGAGGTCCCGCGCGGCGAGCAGCAGTTGCCGATGCGCACCGTCGCCGCCGAGATCTGCACTGCCGACAATCCGACCGGCGCCCCGTTGCCGGCGCGCACGGCACTCCAGTAACCCACCCAATCGATCACAGATTCCAGGCGCGGCCCCGGGCGGCGCTTCACTCCTAGGTATCCGCGATGCCCGACCACCCCGACCTGACCCAGCTGATCTTCGGACGCCTCACCTGGGAGGCCATTCCCTACCACGAGCCCATCCTGGTGGCGACCTTCATCGCCGTCGTGCTGGGTGGCCTCGCACTGGTGGGCGCCATGACCTACTTCCGTGTCTGGGGCACGCTGTGGCGCGACTGGATCACCAGCATCGACCACAAGAAGATCGGCATCATGTACATCGTGCTCGGCCTGGTGATGCTGCTGCGCGGCTTCTCGGACGCGATCATGATGCGGCTGCAGCAGGCCATCGCCTTCGGCGACTCCGCGGGCTACCTGCCGCCGCACCACTACGACCAGGTCTTCACGGCGCACGGCGTGATCATGATCTTCTTCGTCGCGATGCCGCTGGTCACCGGACTCATGAACTACGTGGTGCCGCTGCAGATCGGCGCGCGCGACGTGGCCTTCCCCTTCCTGAACAACTTCAGCTTCTGGATGACCACCATGGGCGCGATGCTGGTGATGGCATCGCTGTTCATCGGCGAATTCGCCAAGACCGGCTGGCTGGCCTACCCGCCGCTGTCGGGCATCCTCTACAGCCCGGACGTCGGGGTGGACTACTACATCTGGTCCCTGCAGATCGCGGGGGTCGGCACCTTGCTCTCCGGCGTGAACCTGATCGCGACCATCGTCAAGATGCGCGCACCCGGCATGACCCTGATGAAGATGCCCGTCTTCACCTGGACCTCCCTCTGCACCAACGTGCTGATCGTGGCGGCCTTCCCGGTGCTGACCGCCGTGCTGGCGCTGCTGTCGATGGACCGCTACGTCGGGACGAACTTCTTCACCAACGAGCTCGGCGGCAATCCGATGATGTACGTCAACCTCATCTGGATCTGGGGCCATCCGGAGGTGTACATCCTGATTCTTCCGGTGTTCGGCGCGTTCTCGGAAATCGTGTCCACCTTCAGCCGAAAGCGCCTGTTCGGCTATGCGTCGATGGTCTATGCGACCGTGGTGATCACCATCCTGTCGTACCTGGTGTGGCTGCACCACTTCTTCACCATGGGTTCGGGCGCGAGCGTGAACTCCTTCTTCGGCATCACCACGATGATCATCTCGATCCCGACCGGGGCGAAGATCTTCAACTGGCTGTTCACCATGTACCACGGCCGCATCCAGTACGAGGTGCCGATGCTGTGGACCATCGGCTTCATGGTGACCTTCGTCATCGGCGGGATGACGGGCGTGCTACTGGCGGTGCCGCCGGCCGACTTCGTGCTGCACAACAGCCTGTTCCTGATCGCGCACTTCCACAACGTGATCATCGGAGGCGTGGTGTTCGGCGTGTTCGCAGCCATCACCTACTGGTTCCCCAAGGCCTTCGGCTTCAAGCTCGACCCGTTCTGGGGCAAGGCCTCCTTCTGGTTCTGGCTCACCGGCTTCTACTTCGCCTTCATGCCGCTGTACGTGCTGGGGCTGATGGGCGTGACGCGCCGCCTGAACCATTTCGAGGACCCTTCGCTGCGGATCTGGTTCCTGATCGCCGCCTTCGGCGCGGTGCTGATCGCACTGGGCATCCTCTGCTTCATCATCCAACTGGTGGTGAGTTTCATGCGCCGCGAGGCGCTGCGCGACACCACCGGCGACCCTTGGCACGGCCGCACGCTGGAGTGGTCGACCTCCTCGCCGCCACCGGCCTACAACTTCGCCTTCACGCCCCGCATCCACGACAACGACGCGTGGTGGGACATGAAGCAGCGCGGCTACGAGCGGCCGCTGGAAGGGTTCGCGCCGATCCACATGCCGAAGAACACCGCCGCCGGCTTCGTGCTGGCCGCCATCAGCGGGGTCATGGGCTTCGCGCTCATCTGGCACATGTGGCTGATTGCGGGCGTGTCCTTCGCCGCGCTGATCCTCGCGGCCATCGTCCACACCTTCAACTACAAGCGCGACTTTCACATTCCGGCGGACGAAGTCGTCCGCACCGAAGCAGCCCGCACCCGACTGATGGCCGGCCATGTCTGAGATCACCGCCCCCTCCCCTCGCGCCGCGGCAGCCGCCGCGCACGCGCACTTCCACTCCTTCGACGAGCACCATCCCGAGAACGGCACGCTGCTGGGCTTTTGGCTCTACCTGATGAGCGACTGCCTGGTGTTCGCCTGCCTGTTCGCGATGTACGGCGTGCTGGGCCGCAGCTATGCGGCGGGACCCTCGGGCGCCGATCTGTTCGAGCTGCCGCTGGTGGCGCTCAACACCTCGCTGCTGCTGCTGTCCTCCATCACCTACGGCTTCGCGATGCTGGAGATGCTGAAGAAGCGCGTCGGCGCAACGCTGGCCTGGCTGGCCATCACCGGCTTGCTGGGCGCCGGCTTCATCGGCATCGAACTGTACGAGTTCGCGCACCTGATCCACGACGGCGCGGGCCCGCAGCGCAGCGCCTTCCTGTCGTCCTTCTTCACGCTGGTGGGCACGCACGGGCTGCACGTCAGCTTCGGCATCATCTGGCTCATCACGCTGATGATCCAGGTCGGCAAGCACGGGCTGATCCCCGAGAACCGCCGGCGCCTGCTGTGCCTGTCGATGTTCTGGCACTTTCTTGACGTCGTGTGGATCGGCGTCTTCACCTTCGTCTACTTGATGGGAAGCCTGAAATGAGCGCAGCGCACGACGTTCACGACCACGACCCGCACGTCGAAGAAGACCTGCACATCAGCCTCAAGGGCTACATGACGGGTTTCATCCTGTCGGTGATCCTCACCGCCATTCCCTTCTGGCTCGTCATGGGCAAGGTGTTCGACAGGCCCGGCACGACGGCCATCGTCATCCTCGCCTTCGCGGCTGTGCAGATCGTGGTGCACATGGTCTACTTCCTGCACCTGAACGCCCGGTCGCAGGGCGGCTGGAACATGCTGGCGCTGATCTTCACCATCGTGCTGGTGGTGATCACGCTGAGCGGCTCGCTGTGGGTGATGTTCCACCTCAACAACAACATGATGCCGGCATCCATGCACGAGATGCGCAACATGCCTTGAGCCGGACGCTGCCCGACCCGAACCGGGGACCGCGTTCCACGCCGGCGCTGGCGCTGCTCGCCCTCGCCGGCGTTCTTCTTTTCGCGCTGTTCGCGGTGCTGGGCGCATGGCAGCTCGAGCGCAGGGCTTGGAAGCTGGCCCTCATCGAACGCGTGGTGGCACGCGTGCACGCTCCGCCGGTCGATGTGCCCGAGCCCGCGCGATGGCCACACATCAGCGCAGCCGGCGACGAGTACCGGCACGTGCGGCTCGCGGGCGTCTTTCTCCACGAGCGCGAGACCCTGGTGCAGGCCTCGACCACGCTGGGCCCTGGCTATTGGGTGCTGACGCCGCTGCGCACCGCGCAGGGCCCGGTGGTGTTGGTCAACCGCGGCTTCGTTCCGCCCGAGCGGCGCGAGCGTGCGACGCGCAGCGCCGACGAGCCCGCCGGCGAGGTGCGCCTCACCGGACTGCTGCGCATCAGCGAGCCCGGCGGCGGCTTCCTGCGCCGCAACGACCCCGGCGCCGATCGCTGGTTCTCGCGCGACGTGCAGGCCATCGCTGCGGCGCGCGGGCTGGCGGACGTCGCCCCCTTCTTCGTGGACGAGGACGCTCCGCCGCCGTCCGCGGGCGCCGAGCCGCGCTGGCCCGTGGGCGGCCTGACGGTGATCGCCTTCCACAACAACCACCTGGTCTACGCCTTCACCTGGTTCGCGCTGGCGCTGGGCGTGTTGCTGGCTGCCTGGCTGGTGACGCGCGCGGAGCGCCGCCTGCGCAGGGCGCGCGCCCTGGGCGAGGACCACGATGGAAAAGCCCGCCATGCAGCCGCTGAGTGAAGCCGACGCCACGGGCCTGAAGAACATGCAGCAGCTGATCCAGCTGCGCTGGATCGCGGTCGTCGGCCAGGTCGCGACCATCCTTGTCGTCCACTTCGGTCTGGGCATCCGGCTGCCGCTGGAGCCGATGCTGGGCGCGCTGGGCTTCCTCGCCATCTTCAACCTGGTCAGCCTGTGGCGCTGGGATCGCCACGAGGACGTGACGGACCTGGAGCTCTTCGTCGCGCTGCTGGCCGACGTCGGCACACTGACCGTCCAGCTCTACCTGAGCGGCGGCGTCACCAATCCCTTCATCTTCCTGTTCCTGCTGCAGGTCTGCCTGGGTGCGGTGCTGCTGGGGCCGGTCTACATTCGCACCCTGATTGGCGTGACGGTGGCCTGCTTCGTCGGGCTGATCCTGTTCCACCGGCCGCTGGCGCTCGCGCCGGACAACAGCCGCGGCCTCGCCAGCCCGTACATCCAGGGCCTGCTGTTGTGCTTCGCGCTCAACGCCGCGCTGCTGGCCATCTTCATCGCCCGCATCAACCGCAACCTGCGCGCGCGCGACGCCCGCCTGGCCGACCTGCGCCAGCGCGCCGCCGAGGAGGAGCACATCGTGCGCATGGGCCTGCTGGCTTCGGGCGCAGCCCACGAGCTCGGAACGCCGCTGGCCACGCTGGCGGTGATCCTCGGCGACTGGCAACGCATGCAGCCCTTCGCCGCCGAGCCCGAGCTGCGCCAGGAGATCGAGGAGATGCAGGCCCAGGTGGCGCGCTGCAAGACCATCGTCACGGGCATCCTGCTGTCGGCCGGCGAGGCGCGCGGCGAGGCGCCGGCCCAGACCACGGTCAACGCCTTCCTGGACGAGCTGGTGGCCGAATGGCGCGCCACCCGATCGATCGAAGCGCTGGCCTATTCGAATGCCTTCGGCGACGATGTGGCCATCGTCTCGGATCCGGCCTTGAAGCAGACCATCTACAACGTGCTCGACAACGCGCTGGAAGCCTCGCCGCGCTGGGTCGGCCTGGAGGCGGCGCGCGACGGCGACTGGCTGCGCCTGACCGTGACCGACGCCGGCACCGGCTTCGCCCCCGAGATGCTGGCGCAGTTCGGCAAACCCTACCAGTCGAGCAAAGGGCGGCCCGGCGGCGGGCTCGGCCTGTTCCTGGTGGTCAATGTCGCGCGCACGCTGGGCGGCAGCGTGTCGGCGCGCAACCGCCCCGAAGGCGGCGCCGCCGTGACCCTGCGCCTGCCGCTGGCCGCGATCACGCTCGAGGAGGTGGGCCATGGAAGCTGATGAGCAACGGCTGCTGCTGATCGTCGAGGACGATGCGGCCTTCGCGCGCACGCTGAGCCGCTCCTTCGAGCGCCGCGGCTACGAGGTGCTGATGGCCGCCGATGCCGGGCAGGTGACGGCGCTGCTGAAAGATCATTCGCCCGGCTATGCGGTGGTCGATCTCAAGCTGGCGGGTGGTGCCTCCGGCCTGGCCTGCGTGCAGATGCTGCACGAGCACGACCCCACGATGCTGATCGTGGTGCTCACCGGCTACGCCAGCATCGCCACCGCGGTCGAGGCCATCAAGCTGGGCGCCTGCCACTACCTGGCCAAGCCCTCCAACACGGACGACATCGAGGCCGCCTTCGGCCGTGCCCAGGGCGACGCGGAGGTGGCGCTGACCGAGCGTTCCACCTCGATCAAGACGCTGGAATGGGAGCGCATCCACGAGGTGCTGGCCGAGACGGGCTTCAACATCTCGGAGACTGCCCGGCGCCTGGGCATGCACCGGCGCACGCTGGCGCGCAAGCTGGGGAAGCAGCAGGTCAAGTAGCCGGCCGGCTCGCCGAGTGAACAGGTTCACTCGGCCTCGGTGTCCTCCAGCGTCGAGAACAACACCTGAAAGATCTCCCGTGTCGAGATGGCGCCGTCATCGTCCTTCTCGACCAGCAGCAGCTGCTGCGCCTCCGGCAGGCCGGCGGGGATCACCATCCGCCCACCGGGCTTGAGCTGGTAGATGAGCGCCGGGGGGATCAGCTCCGGGGCGGCGGTGACGATCACGCGGTCGAACGGCGCGCGCTCGGGCCAGCCGTGGCAGCCGTTGCCGATCTTGACCTCGACGTTGGCGCAGCCCTGCCGGGCCAGCCGCTGGCGCGCCTGCCGGGCCAGCTCCTCGATGAGCTCGATGCTGTAGACCTGCTGCGCGAGCTCCGACAGGATCGCCGACTGGTAGCCCAGGCCGGTGCCGATCTCCAGCACGGTGTCGGTCGGCCGCACGCGAAGCAGGTCGGTCATCACCGCGACGATGAAGGGCTGCGAGATGGTCTTGCCGTAGCCGATCGGCAGCGGCGTGTCGACATAGGCGTAAGGCCGCAGCTCGATCGGCACGAAGACATGGCGCGGCACCTTGGCCAGGGCCTCCATGACCCGCCCGTCGAGGGCCGCCTTGCCCAGGTACGTGGTCGCGAAGATGGTCTTGGCGGCGATCTCGGCGAGCATGCGCTGATGCAGGGTCGTGAAATCCGGTTCGCTCATGATGCCTCCTCGAGGCGGCGGTGCCGACGATCCCGATCCTACGCTTGCGCGCGGGCGCAGGACACCGGGAGACACCTCTCCCCATCCGGGAGGATGCGGTGTTTGGACGACGGACGGTATCGTGCGCCTGCTGTCACGCAAGGCCTGGGCGGGCCTTGCACCCAACGGCGGCCGCGCACGAAAATCCGAACCACTTCATGGCCTCGCATGGCGTACCGCGGCGCGCCGGGCGGCCGCCCACCGGAGGAGGCAACAATGCGAGCAGAACTGGTGATCAAGGGCAGGAGCCTGACCGGCTCGAGCGACCTGACACTTCTGGCGCCCATCAAGCCCGGCCTCGTGCCCTCGCTGGAAGCCATCACCTACAAGACCCGCGCCAAGCGTCTGCTCAAGACGCTGCAGGGCGGCCGCGCCTCGCTGCACGAATACGCCCTGCTGCGCCCCATCTCCGACGCCGTCGAGCGCGTGGCCAAGATCCACTCCTTCCGCGTCGCGGTGCTCGAGCCGGAGGACAAGGTGCTGCTGGCCGTCACCTTCGACGGCACCTGGGAGGCTTACATCCGCGTGCTGTGGCAGAAGGTCGGCACCCTGCTCGACGTGATCTTCTGCAACACCGAGGGCTATGTGGTGTCGCACGACGCGGGCTTCGACGCCTGGGCCGGCTGGGTGCGCAAGGTGCAGATCGAGACCGCCTTCTACTACAACACCCATGGGCTGACGGTCGAGGATGCCCGCTATCTGCGGGACGAGGAACGCCTGCATCGCCAGCCGCCGGCGCCCTCCTCGCCGGACGCGCAGGCCGAGGCACTCGCGGCAACGCGCCTGCGCGTGCGAACCCCCGAAGAGATCGCGTGGAAGGCGGCCACCGGGAGCACGGAGCTGGCCGTCGACGCGAGCCGCCAGGCCTTGCAGTCGCTGGCCGTGCTGTTCCGGCTCACCGACATGTACCTGCCGGGCACGCCCGACGGCCAGGTCCTGCAGCGGGCCGCACGCGACATCCTGCGCGAGTTCGTGTCGCTGATGGAGGACGCGGACCTGCCCGAGCAGCTGAAGGAAGGCATGAAGGTGCGCTTCGAACGCCATCTGCGATGGCTGATGCCGGCGGACGATCCGGCGGTCACGCGGCCGCGCGAGGTGCCCGCGCTCCCGCAGACGGCCCAGGTGGACGACCCCGCCGACGTCCAGGGCGGAATCCTGCGGCCGTACGAAAGCATCACCCATGGCTGCCTGCTGCTGGTCGCCTTCGACAAGCGCGGCGCCGGCGCGGGGCTGCTCGACGAGCTCGGCAAGATGCTGACGACTGCCACCGGCCAGCCTCCGGCCGGCCAGCCGATCGTCAATGTGGCGCTCACCTATGAGGGCCTGCGCTTCCTCGGCATGCCGGAGGAGCAGCTGGCCTGGTTCCCGCAGGAGTTCCGCGAGGGCATGGAGGCGCGCGCCAGCATGCTGGGGGACTTCCGCGCCAACCATCCGCGCCGCTGGCGCCTGCCACAGCGTATCGCGCAGGCCGGCGCCCCGGCACGCGACGCATCGGTCGAGATGGCGGCCGTCCACCTCGTCATCCAGCTGCGCATCGGGATTCCGGGCAACGACGTGAGCGACCCCATGGACGCGAAGCATCCGCTGAACGGCGCGATCCGGAAGCTCTTCGGCGATCCCGCCCAGGGCGGTACACGCGCGGACGTGCGCCTGCTCGCCATCGAACCGCTGCGCCGCTACCTCAACGACAAGGACCGCATCCAGGAGCATTTCGGCTTTGCCGATGGCGACGGCCAGCCGGTGCTCGATGCCGTGCCGAAAGGCGCCGTCTACCGCAACCAGGTCCAGCTGGGCGAGCTGCTGCTCGGCTATCCGAACGAAGCGGACCCGAAGCCGCAGGGTGACAGCGAAGCGGAGCGCGAGCGCCTCGACTTCTTCCACAACGGCAGCTTCCTGGTGGTGCGCAAGCTGCGGCAGGACGTGGCCGCGCTCTACGAAACCGTGCGCCGGGCCAGCCGCGATACCGGGCTCGGCGAGGACCTGATCTTCGCCAAGCTGATGGGACGGCACCGGAACGGCCGGCCGCTGATCGATGCCGAGGCGATCAACGACTTCGACTATCGCGGCGACGCCGAGGGCAAGGTCTGCCCCTTCCACGCGCACATCCGCCGCGCCAACCCGCGGCAGGACGAGACGCCCGACGCGCCGCAAGACCCGCCGGGGCGCCGGCGCCCGCGGCTGATGCGCCGGAGCATGTCCTATGGTCCGCGCTATGCGTTCCCGGAGGCCGTCCCGGAAGGCGGCTACCTGGACGACGGCCAGGAGCGCGGCCTGATGTTCATGGCCTACAACGCCAGCATCAGCGAGCAGTTCGAGGTGATCCAGCGCTGGCTGGTCGGCGGCAACAGCGCCGGCAACTTCTCCGGGCAGAGCGATGTGCTGCTCGGCGTGCCGGAAGTGGGCGAGAACCGCAGCTACCGATTCGAGCATCCGGTGGATGGCGTGGCGCGCAGCCATCGCATCGCGCTGGACGAGGCGCCCGGTCTCACCGAGGAGTCGCGGCCCTACGTGCGCGTGGAATGGGGGGCCTATCTGTTCACGCCATCGGTGAAGGCGTTGCGGCAGCTCGTCCGCCTGGCCGCCCTCGGTCCGCGCGCCCTGCCCGTCTGGTCGGCCGACGAAGGCGAGCAACGCATCCAGGCGCTGCTGCAGCTCGATGGGGCGCCCTGTCCCGAGGCGGCCGTCCGGGCCTGGAAGAGTGCGCTCGAAGACCCGGAGGCGCAGGAGAAGTTCATCAGCGCCGGAATCTGGGCCGCCATCCGCGAGCGCCACGCCGGCGTCCTGCGGACGCCCTACGGCGTGCTGGTGGCCGATCGCGAGCGCGTGCTGGAGGTGCTCGGCGACGACCGGCACTACACGGTGGCGGGCTACCGCGAGCGGATGGACGCATCGATCCGGCAGATCTACCTGGGCCTGGACCGCGACGGCAGCGGCGAGTACGAACGGCAGTCGAGCGAGGTCAACAAGGCGATCGGCCGCATCGACGAAAAGAGCGCCTTCCGATCGGCCTTCGACTTCACCGGCCGGGTGCTGCAGGGCTTCATGGAGGCCGAGAAGAACATCGCCCCGATGCTGCGCCGCAGGCGCTGGGAGCTCAACCTCGACGTCAAGGAGATCAGCGACAAGGTGCTGGCGCTGCTGTGCCAGGAATGGTTTGGCCTGCCCGCGCCGAGGCCCGGCGAGCCGACGCCGCCGCTGGTGCCCGGCAGCTGGCGCTGGGACTGGAAGGAAGGCGACGCCGCCATCTATCCGAGCCAGTTCACCGCGCCTTCGCGCTACATCTTCCAGCCCCGCCCCAACGACCACGTGAAAGCCTACGGCGAACGGTACGGCAAGGCATTGACCGAATCGCTGCATGCCTTCATCCGCCCCTTCCAGGAAGGCAAGTCCGTGCCGAAGACGCCGCAGGGAGAGGACGCCGTCCTCGCCTCGGCCATCCTCGGCGCCTTCCCCGACGCCAAGGTCGACGACGATTTCATGGCCCGCACCTTCGCCGGCGTGCTGATGGGTTTCCTGCCCACCGTCGACGGCAACCTGCGCCTGTCGCTCAACGAGTGGCTGCGCGACGGCACCTTCTGGGCGCTGCGCACGGCCTGGGCGCAGCGCACCGAGGTGGATGCCTACGACAAGGCGAAGGCGCTGCTCGAGCGACCATTGAAGGAGGTCATGCAGCTGCGGCCGTCGCCGGAACTCGTGTGGCGCCGGGTCAAGGGCGGCGGCGCCCGCATCGGCAGCGAAAAGCTCGTCGACGGCGACACCGTGGTCCTGTCGCTCGTCTCGGCCACGCAGCAGAACCTGCGCGAAGACAAGTTCGACGTGACGCCGATCTTCGGCGGCATGCGCACCGACGACGGAGCGCATCCGGCGCATGCCTGCCCGGGCTACCACGCGGGCATGGGCGTGCTGCTGGGCATGCTGGCCGCACTCGCGGACGTGAAGGAACGGATGCGGCCCAGCCCGGCGCCGCTGGCCTTTACCTTCGAGGGCCGCCTCGACGGTTGAACGTCACAGCAGCAGCGGCTGCAAAGGAGCGCGACATGGGCACGTACGACAAGGACCAGCCGGCGATCGAGCGCGGTCGGCGGCTCGGCGATTTCCTGGTGGAGGGGCAGCGCCGGAGGCTGGCGCGCGGCGTCGGGGTCGCGCCGCTCGCCGTGGCGCAGAAGATGCTCCTCGCGGTCGGCGACTCCTGGTTCGCCTACTGGCCGCGCGGAGATGTGCTCGACGTGCTGGAGCGCAAGTTCCACTACACCGTGGATTCGCGCGCCCGCGCCGGCAGCACGCTCGCGGAGATGGTGTTCGAGGTGCCGCCGGGCGACGTCCTCCCCGACCTCGACGACACGACCCGCGGCGAACAGCTGAAATGGCTGACCGCGCGCATCCAGGGCCTGAGCCCGGACGAGAAGAGCAGCCTGAAGGCCATCCTGCTCTCGGGCGGGGGCAACGACGTGGTGGGGGACAAGCAGACGCTCAAGTCGATGATCCATCCGGCGGCGGAGGGCCACGCACAGCCGGTCAAGGAGGAGATGCTCCTGAAGATCGTCGACGGCCGCCTGCGCGAGCTGCTGACCGTCATGCTCTCGGCCATCTCCACCGTCAGCCTCGCCTCCGTCGGGCGCAAGGTGCCGATCCTGATCCACGGCTACGACTACCCGGTGCCCGATGGCCGCGGCGTCTTCCTCAACGTCTGGCTGAAGCCGGGCCTGGTCGAGCTGGGCTACGACGCACTGGAGGATCGCAAGAAGATCCTGAAGACGCTGATCGACCGGCTCAACGCCATGCAGATCGCGCTCCTGCAGAACCCCGAGTTCCAGCACGTGCTGCATGCGAACCTGCGCGGCACGTTGTCCACGCTGGACGCGGACTACCAGGAGTTCTGGCAGAACGAGCTCCATCCCACCATTCCGACCGGGTTCGGGTTGGTGGCCGACAAGGTGGCCGCGAAGATCCCCGTGTGACCAGGGCCTGTCAACAGGCCCTAGAGCATGTCGCGCGTGCGCTCCGCGCGCTCGAGGTGCCAGCGCATGCCCATGCGCTCGAACGCCGTGCAGGCCGCATCGAGCAGCCGCTGGGCCTCGGCGACGCGGCCTCGGCCCACTTCGATCTGCGCACGGCACAGCTGGTTCACCGCCGCTTCGTGCGCAGAGCCGCGCGCCTGCGCCGAGCGCTCGGCCCCGGCGAGGTAGTGCTCCGCGCGCGCGAAGTCGTTGAGCTTGGCGGCGGCGCGGGCCAGGGCACGGCAGCCCAGGGCCTCGCCGATGCGGTCTTGCTGGCGCACCCGCATGAACAGCCTCGCCGCGTGGCGCCGCGCCTCCTCGGTGCGGCCGGTGGCGACCGCGCCGTCGACCAGCCAGCCGTGGTTCAGCGAGGTGGCAAGGCCACCCTTGCGCGCGTCGATCCACGCGGTCGCATCGCGGACCGCCTGCAGGGCGTCCGGGTCGCGCGTGAGGGTCCACTGCGCGTAGCCGGCCAGCGCACGGCCCATGGCGAGCTGCTGGCGGCTCTTCACGTGCTCGGCGATCTCCGACGCGCGCTCGGCCACGCGCAGCGCCTCTTCCCAACGCCCCTGCCACAGGTAGACCACGCTGATCCAGTGCCGCACCGAGGCCGAGACCTGGTGCAGCGAATCGCCCACCAGGTGCAGGGCTTCGGCGAAACACGCATCGGCCTGCGCGAAGTGCCCCTGGTCGCCCAGCAGGTAGCCCTTGCAGGCCAGCGCATAGGCCGAGCCGACGGCCAGGCTGCTGCCGGGACGGCTCTGGCGCCGCTTGCTGTCCACCGCGGCGTCCAGCAGCACCAAGGCCCGGCGGTAATCGCCGGCGGCCAGCAGCGCCTGGCCGAGCGTGGCGCGCACCTGCGCGGCGAGCCGCGCATCGCCGATCTCCGTGGCGAGGTCCAGCGCGGCTTCGCCATGCGCGATCGCTGACTTCGACATGCCCTTGGCATAGCAGATGTAGCCGAGCCAGTAGGAGGCGCGCGCGATGGCATCCATGCTGCCGCTCTGGCGCGCCAGCGTCAGGCCGCGCTCGAAGATCGCCACGCCGTCTGCCAGCCCCAGCGGATCGAACACGCAGGCCATGCCGAGCTTCTGCGCGATCGCGCACCAGCGCAGCGCCAGCTCGCGCGAGGGCGCGCGCGGGGGCGTTGCGTCATGGCCTTCGCCATGGCGAGGAGGAGCAACGCCAGCACGTGCTCCGGGCGCAACGCCGGCATCGGGGTATCGATGCGACACCAGTCCATCCAGTGCCGTCAGGGCGGCCGAGTACTGCGCCCGCGCACGGTCCAGTGCCGAGGCGGCCATGGCCTTGTCGCCGGCCCGCTCGGCATAAAGCGCCGCCGGCTCGTCCAGCGCCGCGGCGGCGCAGTGGTAGGCCAGGGCCTCGTAGAGTTCCTCCCGGGCCGCCCCTTCGCCGCGGCTCTCGAGCACCTGCGCGATGCGGCGATGCATCTCGCGGCGCCGGTGCAGGCCGACCGCCTCGTAGATCACGTCGCGGGTGATGCCGTGCTTGAAGCGCAGCGTCCCGGGCTGCTCGCCCGCGAAGACGAAATCCTGCTCGGCCAGCGCCACGACCAGCGGATCGTCCGCGCCATGCCCGGTGAGCTGCTCCAGCAGCCAGACCGGGAAGACGCCGCCGATGACGGCCGCGGCGCGCAACAGTTCGGCTTGCTCGGGCGGCAGCCGCTCGACGCGCGACTCGATCAGGGCGGTGAGCCAGGCCGCGCTGCCCAGCCGAAGCTCGCGCAGCCACTGTGCTCCCTGCGCCGAAGCCGAGTGGCACAGCTCCTCGATGAACAGCGGGATACCCCCGGCATAGCGCTGGATCTCGGCCACCACGAAGGGATCGGCACCCGGCAGCAGGTGGCGCGTCGCCTTGGCCGCCTCGTCATCGTCCAGCGGCTGCAGCTCGAGCGTGGTGACGGGCGCGAGGAACAGGCTCTCACCCACCGCCGCCCGCGTGGCGGCGACGACGAAGATCGGGCCGCGCAGCGACAGCACCGCATCGAGGGCCTGCTGGCTGGCCTCGTCTGCCCATTGCCAGTCGTCCACCACCAGCATCAGCGGCTGGCGCGCCGCGAGCCGCTGGAACAGGCTTCGCAGCGCCGGCACCGCGGCACCGGCACTCGAGGGGGCGCGCGCCTCTTCGCGCGGCGCCACGAGCTGACGCGCCTGGGCCAGCACGGCCGCGCCGCCCTCTTCCTGTTCCAGCGCCGCCAGGAGCGGATGGGCCTGCGCAGGCTCTGCCGGCAGGCCCGGCGAGAGGCCGAACAGCGTGCGCAGCATCTGCAGAAAGGGCTGCAACGGTTCCGCGAGATAGGTGCCGCAGTAGCCCTGGAGCGTGAGGCATTCGCCGGCGGCGGCATGGCGGCGCAATTCGTCGATCAGGCGCGTCTTGCCGACGCCGGGGCCACCCGACGCGACGACGCACTGCGCATCGCCGGCGATCGCCATGCGCAGGCGGTCGCGCAGCAGGCGCAACGCCGCCTCGCGGCCGACGAAGGGGCAGAGGCTGCGCCGCTCCATGGTTTCGAAGCGCTGCGGCGCCGGGGCACGGCCCAGCACCCGGCGCATGGCGAGGGGCTGCGCGCGCCCCTTGAGCTGCACCAGTGCCGGCTCGCTGCAGGTGAAGAACTGGACATGCGGCCCGAGCGTCTCGTCGCTGACGCAGATGTCGTCGCGCTCGGCAAGGTCCGACAGGCGCGCGGCGATGTTCGGTACGTTGCCCAGCAGCTCGAAGCGGCCGCGCTCCACGTCGCCCTCCGAAAGAAGGACCAGCCCCGCGTGAATGCCGGAATGCAAGGTGAGCGCACCGGCCGGGAATCGGGCGCCCGCGATGCCCATCCGGCTCACGGCCGCGTGCAGTTCGAGCGCGGCCTCGGTCGCGCGGCGTCCGTCGTCCTCGCGCGTCTCGGGGTAGCCGAAGAAGGCCAGCACGCCATCGCCCTGGATCCGGGCGATGTTGCCGCCGTGGCGCGGGATGATCTCCCGGCAAAGGCGGCGCAGCTGGGCGAGCATGCCGGCGTAGAGCTCGGACTCCATCAGCTCGCCGAGGCGGGTGGAGTCGGAGAGGTCCGAGAAAAGGATGGTCAGGTACCGGCGCCGCCCGGGGGTCTCGTCGGTCGGGTCATCCTCTGCTGCGGGATCTTCTTCGAAGGGTCGGGGCATGGGTCAGGGCCGAGGGAGAGCGTGCGGTCGGCGCCCGCCTGCGCTGCGACGCCGAAACCTAGTACCTTCGTAGTCTAGGCTGTCGCCCCACGATTGGAAGCGCGGGGTATCCCACAAAAGCGCTACGCAGTCCAGCACGCCGGCGACCGGCTGGTGCTGCCACGGCCCTCGGGCACCTGGCGCTGCCGCCAGCGTCCAGGGCTTTCCTCACTCCCACTCGATCGTCGCTGGCGGCTTGCTCGACACGTCGTAGGTCACGCGATTGATCCCGCGCACCTCGTTGATGATCCGCCCCGACACCTTCTTGAGCAGCGCATAGGGCAGCTCGGCCCAGTCGGCGGTCATGAAGTCGCTGGTCTGCACCGCGCGCAGCGCAACCACGTAATCGTAGGTGCGGCCGTCGCCCATGACACCCACGCTCTTCACCGGCAGGAAGACGGTGAAGGCCTGGCTGGTCAGGTCGTACCAGCTCTTGCCGCTCGACGCGTCCTTGAAGTTGCGCAGTTCCTCGATGAAGATCGCATCGGCGCGGCGCAGCAGGTCGGCGTACTCCTTCTTCACCTCGCCGAGGATGCGAACGCCCAGGCCGGGTCCCGGGAAGGGGTGGCGATAAACCATCTCGGGCGGCAGGCCGAGCGCCACGCCGAGCTCGCGCACCTCGTCCTTGAACAGGTCGCGCAGCGGTTCCAGCAGCTTCAGCCCCAACTGCTCGGGCAGGCCGCCCACGTTGTGGTGGCTCTTGATGGTGACGGCCTTCTTGCTCTTGGCGCCGCCGGACTCGATCACGTCAGGATAGATCGTGCCCTGCGCCAACCACTTCGCCCCTTTGGCCCCGGCGCTGGTGAGCTTGGCGGCCTCCTGCTTGAACACCGTGACGAACTCGCCGCCGATGATCTTGCGCTTGGCCTCCGGATCGCTCACGCCGGCCAGCTTGCCGAGGAAGAGCTCGCTGGCGTCGACACGGATCACCTTCGCATGCAGCTGACCGACGAACATGTCCATCACCAGGTCGCCCTCGTTCAGCCGCAGCAGGCCGTGGTCGACGAAGACGCAGGTGAGCTGGTCGCCGATGGCGCGGTGGATGAGCGCCGCGGCCACCGAAGAATCGACGCCGCCCGACAGTCCGAGAATCACTTCCTCGTCGCCGACCTGCCGGCGGATCGCCTCCACCGCCTCCGCGATGTGGTCGCGCATCACCCAGTCGGGCCTGGCACCGCAGATGCCGAGCACGAAGCGTTCGAGGATCGCCTTGCCCTGCTGGGTGTGCGTGACCTCGGGATGGAACTGCAAGGCATAGAAATGCCGTTCTTCGTCGGCCATGCCCGCGATCGGGCAGCTATCGGTCGAGGCCATCAGCCTGAAGCCAGGCGGCAGCTCGGTCACCTTGTCGCCGTGGCTCATCCAGACGTTGAGCATGCCGTGCCCCTCGTCGGTGGTGAAGTCGGCGATGTCGCGCAGGAGCTCGGTGTGGCCGCGCGCACGCACGGCCGCGAAGCCGAACTCGCGCTTGTGGCCGCCTTCGACCTTGCCGCCCAGCTGGTGCGCCATGGTCTGCATGCCGTAGCAGATGCCGAGCACCGGCACGCCGAGCTCGAACACCGCCTGCGGCGCCTTGTCGGTGGATTCCTCGTAGACGCTCGCATGGCTGCCCGAGAGGATCACGCCCTTGAGCGTGCCGTCCTTCGCATACTCGCGGACCCACTCGTCGCTGACGTCGCAGGGATGGACTTCGGAAAGCACGTGCGCCTCGCGCACGCGGCGGGCGATCAGCTGCGTGACCTGGGAACCGAAGTCGAGGATGAGGATTTTCTGATGTTGCATGGGCAGACTTATTCCGCCCGATAGTTCGGCGCTTCCTTGGTGATCTGCACGTCGTGCACGTGACTCTCGCGAATGCCGGCCGTGGTGATCTCGACGAACTCGGCCTTGTTCTTCATGTCCTCGATCGTGGCGCAGCCGCAGTAGCCCATGCTGGCGCGCAGGCCGCCGGACATCTGGTAGATGATCGAGACCATCGAGCCCTTGTAGGGCACGCGGCCTTCGATGCCCTCGGGCACCAGCTTGTCGGCGTTCGGATTGCCGGTGGTCGACTCCTGGAAGTAGCGGTCGGCGCTGCCCTGCTGCATGGCGCCGATGGAGCCCATGCCGCGGTAGCTCTTGTAGCTGCGGCCCTGGAACAGCACGATCTCGCCGGGCGCCTCCTCGGTGCCGGCGAACATGCCGCCCATCATCACGGTGCTGGCGCCGGCCGCAATGGCCTTGGCGATGTCGCCCGAATAACGGATGCCGCCGTCGGCGATCAGCGGGATGCCGCTGCCCTGCAACGCCGTCGCGACGCTGTCCACCGCCATGATCTGGGGCACGCCCACGCCGGCCACGATGCGGGTGGTGCAGATGGAGCCCGGACCGATGCCGACCTTGACCGCGTCGGCGCCCGCATCGGCCAGTGCGCGCGCGGCATCGCCGGTGGCGATGTTGCCGCCGATCACATCGACCTGCGGATAGTTCTTCTTGACCCAGCGCACGCGCTCGATGACGCCGGCGCTGTGGCCGTGCGCGGTATCGACCACGATGGCATCGACGCCGGCCTTGACCAGCGCCTCGACGCGTTCCTCGGTACCCTCGCCCACGCCCACCGCCGCACCCACGCGCAACCGTCCGCTGGCATCGCGCGCGGCGTTCGGGAAGCTGGTCTGCTTGGTGATGTCCTTGACAGTGATCAGGCCCTTGAGCTCCCAGGCGCTGTTGATCACCAGCAGGCGCTCGAGCTTGTGCTTGTTGAGCAGCGCCTTGGCCTCGGCGAGCGTGGTGCCGTCCGGCACGGTGATGAGCTTCTCGCGCGGCGTCATGATCTCGCTCACCGGCACGTCGTAGCGGTTCTCGAAGCGCAGGTCGCGGCCGGTCACGATGCCGACCACCTTGCCGCCGTCCACCACCGGGAAGCCGGAGATGCCGAGCTCTTCGGACAGCTGCATCACCTGCAGCACGGTGTGGCTCGGGGTGATCACCACCGGATCGCGCAGCACGCCGGATTCGTAGCGCTTGACCTTGGCCACGTGCGCGGCCTGCTCGGCGGGGGTGAGGTTCTTGTGCACGATCCCGATGCCGCCTTCCTGCGCGATGGCGATCGCGAGGCGGGCTTCGGTCACCGTGTCCATGGCCGCGGAGACCAGGGGCAGGTTCAGCGTGATGTTGCGGGAGAACTTGGTGGCGAGGGAGGTGTCCTTGGGCAGGACCTGGGAGAAGGCTGGCACCAGCAACACGTCGTCGAAGGTGAGCGCTTTGCCGAGAAGGCGCATGGGTGAAGCTCCAAAAGACGGATTGTAACGATGGCGCCATGCCCGCCCGGCGCGCGGGTCCATCCTGATGTTGGTCAATTGCCTCGCGAATCCCGCGAAAGCGCGACGCAAGACGTTGCAAAACGTAAGTCGAAGCTAAACTGCCATCATGAAGCTCGCGCACCTGCTCGTTTTCGGATCGGCCTGCCTCCTCACGGTCACGGCCGCCCAGGCCCAGTGGCAATGGATCGACCAGAACAACAAGAAAGTTTTCAGCGACACCGCGCCCCCGCCGGACATTCCGGAAAAGAACATCCTCCGCCGCCCCGGCCCCGCGCCTTCGACACGCGCCACCTTCAGCCCCGTGCCAGGGGCCGCACCCGATGCGGGTGCCCAGGCTGCAGCGTCGACCGCTGCGCCCCGGCCCGCCAGCAGTCCCAAGCCCGCTGGCATCGACAAGGAACTCGAGGAGAAAGCCCGCAAAGCCGAGGAAGCCGAGAAGGCCAAGCAGGCTGCCGAAGCGCAGAAGGTGGCGCAGGCCAAGACCGAGAACTGCCAGCGCGCACGACAGGGCAAGGCCACGATGGACAGCGGCATGCGCGTCGCCCGCCTCAATGCGCAGGGCGAACGCGAGATCATGGACGACAAGATGCGCGCCGCGGAGAACCAGCGCCTGCAGTCGGTGATCGACAGCGACTGCAAATAACCGGCGCGGCGTCAGTACCCCGGCTTGCCGCCCTTGCGCCGGCGTGCAAAGAGTCCCGTCCCCCTCGCCCCCTGCTGCCGGAAGCGCTCGCGCCGCGCGATCTTCGGATCGACCGTGAGCGGACGGCACAGCTCGATGCGATCGAGCGCCTGCACCCGCTGCTCCCATTCCACGGCCCGGCCCCAGATGCCGGGCGTCAGGTCTTGCCAGGCCAGCTGCGGATAGCGCGCGGGCAGGCTGCTCGCCTGCACCGCTTCGCGCACGGTGGTGCCTTCTGCGACGCCGAGTTCCTCTTCGAACACTTCGCGCGGCCCCGGCGAATACGCGACCGTCACCTGGAGCATCAGCTCTGGCCGTAGATGTGCTCGGCGCGCTTGACGAACGCTTCGACGAGGTTCGACGCGATCTTGTCGAACACCGGCCCGACCAAGGCCTGCAGCGCGAAGTTGCTGAAGCCGTAGCTGAGGTTCAGCTCGACGCGGCAGGCCCGCTCGCCCTCTTCCCCCACGGGCGTGAACTTCCAGACGCCATCGAGGTTGGAGAAGGGCCCGTCGACCAGCCGCAAATGCACCTCGCGCCCCGGCACATGGGTATTGCGGGTGGTGAAGCTGTGGTGGAAGCCGCTGAAGGCCAGGCCGACCTCGGCCGTCATGCCCCCTTCGTCCTGTTCGATCACGCGGGCCTTGTCGCACCACGGGAGGAACTCGGGATACCTCGCCACGTCGGTGACCAGCTTGTACATCTCCTCGGCGCTGTACCAGATCAGGATGGACTTGTGGACTGCTTTCATGAAAAAGAATCGGAGGCTGCTTTGGATTGTATGAAGGCCGCCGCGGCCCGCCGCCGCGGTTGCGGCCGACCCGAGGGGCACGGCTTCATTTCATAGAATCGCGCGAGTGCGTGCGTTTGACCGTTGTGTGGATGCCATGCGCCCCTACATAACGAAGCCATGGCCACCAAGAAACAAGACACCTCCTCCAGGATCGCGGACAACAAGAAGGCCGCCTACAACTATTTCTTCGAGGAGCGCTTCGAGGCCGGCATGGTGCTGGAAGGCTGGGAAGTGAAGTCCCTGCGCGAGGGCAAGGTGCAGCTGACCGACGGCTATGTCGTGATCCGCGACGGCGAACTCTTCGTCATCGGCTGCCAGATCAATCCGCTGAAGTCCGCCTCGACGCACATCAACCCCGACTCGGTGCGCACCAAGAAGCTGCTGCTGCACAAGGAACAGATCCGGCGCCTGGTCGGCAAGGTCGAGCAGAAGGGCTACACCCTGGTGCCGCTCAACCTGCATTGGAAGGCCGGCAAGGTGAAGTGCGAGATCGCGCTGGCCAAGGGCAAGGCCGAGCACGACAAGCGCGACACCATCAAGGACCGCGAAGGCAAGCGCGAAGTCGAGCGGGCCATGAAGAGCCGGCACCGCTGACCGGCCCCGAAAGGAACGACGCCATGGCCGCCCAACCCCTCGACGCCGAGCAAACCAATCCCCTCCAGGGCGGCCCCAGCTTTTCGCTGCGCAACCGCCTGCTGCGCGCGGCCTGGAACGTCAGCTGGGCGCTGCTGGCCTCCTGGACACCGCCGCAGATGCGCTTCTGGCGGCGCTTCCTGCTCAAGCTCTTCGGCGCGCAGTTGGGCGAGGCTTGCGACGTGCGCGGCAGCGCGCGCGTCTGGTATCCGCCCCACTTGCACCTGGCGGACCGCGCCCTGCTGGCCGAGCGGGTCAATTGCTACAACATGGCGCCGATCACGCTGGGGCGTGCCGCGCTGGTCTCGCAGGGCGCTCACCTGTGCGCCGGCACCCACGACATCGCATCGGCCACCTTCCAGCTGAAGGCCAGCCCCATTACCATCGGCGCTGGCGCCTGGATCGCGGCCGAGGCCTTCGTCGGCCCTGGCGTCGAGGTGGGCGAAGGCGCCGTCCTCGGCGCACGCGGCGTGGCCTTTCGCTCGCTCGAAGCCTGGACCGTCTATGGCGGCAACCCGGCCAAGGCGATCAAGCCGCGGGTGCTGCGCGCCGCCGAGCGCTGATCGAATTTTTTTCTCGGCGCCGGGAATAAGCTGCGGCTTCCCGGCGTTCATGCAGTGATGGATTCACGCGCGCTCATCGACCAGATCCCCAGCCTCAGGCGCTATGCACGCGCGCTGACCGGCGACGCCTGGGCGGCCGATGACCTGGTCCAGGACACACTGGAGCGCGCCTGCCACAAGTGGCAGCTGTGGATCGTCGGCAGCGACCTGCGGGCCTGGCTCTTCACGATCATGCACAACGTGTTCGCGAGCCAGGTGCGGCGCGCGCCGCCGCGCGCCACGGTGGACATCGACGAGGTCGCTGCGCAGCTGCCCGGCGCCGACGGCGCCCGCGACCGCGCCATCGACCTGCAGCGCTGCCTGCTGCTGCTGCCCGAGGAGCAGCGCGCCGCGCTGTTGCTGGTGGCCCTGGAAGACATGTCCTATGCCCAGCTCGCCCGGGTGCTGAACGTCCCGCTGGGCACGGTGATGTCGCGGCTGGCCCGGGCGCGCGTACGCCTGCAGGACCTGATGGAAGGCGCCCCGCCGCCGGCAGCGGGCCGTGCCGGCTTGCGGCGTCTCAAGTGAAACGCATCGCCATGAAGCCGCCCTCTTCCTCGACGCCCGACACCGATCAGCCCGCCTGGCGTGCCCAGCGTGACGCGCTACGCCGGCTGCATGGGGAGGTCCTCGACGAGCCCATTCCGCCTTCGCTGCTCGCGGCGGCGGAGATGGTCGCGGCGCGCCAGAGCCAGCATGCGCGCTGGATGCGATGGAGCGGCATCGCGGCAGGCTTGCTGGTGGCCTTCGGCGTCGGCTGGCTGGGGAGCCTGGCGTGGGAGAACCAGCGCACGGCCTTGCGGGCCAGCGCGCCCGCGACCCGGGAGTTCGTGCATGCCGCCACCGTCGCACATGCCGTCTATGCGCCGGAGAAGCGCCACCCCGTCGAAGTGGCCGCGACGGAGCAACAGCATTTGGTGCAGTGGCTCTCCAGACGGCTCGACAAGCCGCTCAAGGTGCCCGATCTGTCGGCGCAGGGCTACGCGCTCGTCGGCGGCCGTCTGCTGCCCGGTGTCGAGGGGGCACGGGCACAGTTCATGTTCGAGCGCGGCGACGGCGAGCGCCTGACCCTCTACATCGGCAGCCTGAACGCCGGTTCGGCGCCGCAAGGGCGGGCGGGAGAAAGCGCATTCCGCTATTCGCAGGAAGGAGCGGTGCGGAGCTTCTATTGGGTCGACCAGGGATTTGGCTATGCACTGACGGGCAACCTGCCCCGCGAGGTGCTGCTGAACCTGGCCGGCGCGGTGTACCGCCAGCTTTAGGCCGGGACGCCATGCCGCCGCAGCCTTTTTCAACCTGTTTGTTCAACGAAGGAGAAACGTCATCATGAAACTGCTCAGCGCCTCGATCCTCGCGGCCGCCCTGCTCGCCGGCTGCGGCGGCATGTCCAGGACCGCATCGGTGCCGGACACCCCGACCCGCACCGCCGACGGCGTGCTGATCGGTCCGACCGGCATGACGCTCTACACCTTCGGCCGTGATACCGCGGGCAGCGGCAAGTCAGCCTGCAACGGGCCCTGCGCAACCAACTGGCCGCCCCTGATCGCGGCCGACACCGCCAAGCCGATGGGCGCCTACACCATCATCGTGCGCGAAGACGGCAAGCGCCAGTGGGCCTACAAGGGCTGGCCGCTCCATTACTGGTCCAAGGACATGAAGGCCGGCGACAAGACGGGCGACGGCTTCAACAACGTCTGGAAGGTCGCACGGCCCTGACCGGCTCGGGGGTTCTGCGCTCAGCAGTTCCCCTTCTTGGCTTGACCCGGTGGGCAGTGGTAGCCGCCGTGGCGACCGTCGTCATGGCCGCTATGACCATGACGATCGTCATACCGGTCGTCATCCCGGTCTTGCCGGTAGGCACGTCCCTCGGCACGGCGCCAATTGGGCTCGTCCCAGCGCCAGCCTCCATCCGCACGCACCCAGCGGCCGGGTGCATAGACATAGTCCGGTCGCGCACGCTCCCAGTACCCTGCGCGCCAGCCATAGGCGTTCTGCTGCCAATGCCAGTTGCCCGGCACCCAGACGAAGCCGGCGCGCGGCGCCGGCACGACCTCGTAGCGCGGTGGCGGCGGCGCCACCGTGATGAGGCCAGGCACGTTGATGTTGACAGACACCTGTGCCGAGGCCCCGACGGATGCCGCAGCCGCCACGGCGGCCAGCAAGATGGCGGAAAGTCGCATTGCAATCTCCCTCATTGGATGGAACACCTTGAACGCGCCAGATCTCGAGCGCGAAACAGGTAGAAGCCCGGATGCTAACGGGTTCCGGGCAGCGCCACGGCCGCCGCACGCCGGTCGCGCAGGCCGAGGCATTCGTTGAACCCCAGCGCGCCGATCACCAGCGCGCCGCCGGCCAGCACGCTTGGCAACGGCTCTTCGCCGGCGCCGATCCAGGCCAGGGTGATGCCGAAGATGATCTCCAGCAGCGCCAGCAAGGCCACCTCCGGCGCCTTCAGCACCCGTGCACACAGCACGGAGAGCACGCAGGGAATCGCGAGCTGGAACAAGCCCAGGAAGGCCAGCAAGCCGACGTCGTGCGCATTGGCCTGGAAGGGCCAGGCCAGCGGCAGCGTGAGCAGCGTGGACATCGCGGCGCCCACCAGCACCGACGGCACCAGGTCCACATCGTGACCCTTCGCATGGGCATGCTGCACCACCGTCCAGTTGCAGGCGCCGGCCAGCGGTACGCACAGCGCCACCAGCGTCCCGGCCAGCAGCCCGTCACCCAGCTGGGTGCCGTACATCCAGCCGATGCCGAGACCGGCCACCACGATCGCCACCCAGGTGCGCGGCGGCAGTCGGTGGCCGATGAAGATGCGTGCCGCGAGCGCCGTCAGCAGCGGCCCGAGCGCCATGGTCACCAGCACGTTGGCCACGCGGGTCAGCGTGAGCGCAACCATGAATGCCGTGAACATCACGCACCAGCAGATGCCGGAGATCCAGAGCGCGCGGCCGCCTGAGCGAATCCTGGCGAACACGGCCCGGCCCTGCCAGGCCGGCAGGATCACGAGCAGCGCCGCGAAGGTGAAGAAGCTGCGCCAGAAGGTGATCTCGAAGCTGCGCGCATGCTCGAGATGGCGCGTGACCACGCCAGCCGTGGCCCACATCAGGGTCACGGCGATCATCAGCCAGACGGCGCGGCCGTGGGTGAGCACCGTTCTAGACGGTGGACTCGCGGCTTGCGCGCTTGCGCTCATGTTCCTTCAGGTAACGCTTGCGCAGGCGCACGCTCTTGGGCGTGATCTCGACCAGCTCGTCATCCTCGATGAACTCCACGCCGTACTCCAGCGTCAGGTCGATCGGCGGCGTGATCTTGATCGCGTCTTCCTTGCCGGACACCCGGAAGTTGGTGAGCTGCTTGGTGCGCGTGGCATTGACCACCAGGTCGTTGTCGCGGCTGTGGATGCCGACGATCATGCCCTCATACACCGGGTCGTTCGCCCGCACGAACATGCGGCCGCGATCGTCCAGCTTGCCGAGCGCATAGGTGAAGATCTCGCCGTCGTCCATGGAGATCAGCACGCCGTTCTTGCGGCTGCCGATCTCGCCCTTGTGCGGCTCGTAGCTGTCGAAGATGTTGGAAATCAGTCCCGAGCCGCGCGTCAGGTTCAGGAACTCGTTGGTGAAGCCGATCAGGCCCCGCGCCGGAATGCGGTATTCGAGGCGCACGCGTCCGCGGCCGTCCGGCTCCATGTTGACCAGCTCGCCCTTGCGCTCGCCCAGCGCCTGCATCACGCCGCCCTGGTGCTGGTCCTCGATATCGGCGGTCACCATTTCGATCGGCTCGTGCCGGACACCGTCGATATCGCGGAACACCACGCGCGGCTTCGACACTGCCAGTTCGTAGCCTTCGCGGCGCATGTTCTCGAGCAGGATGGTCAGGTGCAGTTCGCCCCGGCCCATGACCTCGAAGACGCCCTCCTCGTCGGTCTCCTTCACGCGCAGCGCCACGTTGTGCTGCAGCTCCTTCTGCAGGCGGTCCCAGATCTGGCGGCTGGTGACGAACTTGCCTTCGCGGCCGGCCAGCGGGCTGGTGTTGACGCAGAAATTCATCGTCAGCGTCGGCTCGTCGACCTTGAGCATGGGCAGCGCCGTGGGGGTCACCGGATCGGTGACGGTCACGCCGATGCCGATGTCGGCGATGCCGTTGATCAGCACGATCTCGCCCGGGCCGGCCTCGGCGGCCTGCACGCGCTCCAGCCCCTGGAAGGTGAGCACCTGGTTGACCCGGCCCTTGAAGGACTTGCCGTCAGGGCCTTCCATCACGACCACGTCCATCATCGGTCGAATGGTGCCGGCGTTGATGCGGCCGACACCGATGCGCCCCACGAAGGTCGAGAAGTCGATCGCCGAGATCTGCAGCTGCAGCGGCGCATCCGGGTCGCCCGCGTGGGCCGGCACATGCTTCAGGATGGTGTCGAACAGGGCCGACATGTCGGGGCCCCACTGCTCGCCCGGCGCACCCTCCTCCAGCGACGACCAGCCGTTGATGCCCGAGGCGTAGACCACGGGGAAATCCAGCTGCTCGTCCGTTGCGCCCAGCTTGTCGAACAGGTCGAAGGCGGCGTTGACCACGTGGTCGGGGCGCGCGCCGGGCTTGTCGACCTTGTTCACCACCAGGATCGGCTTGAGGCCGAGGGCCAGCGCCTTCTTGGTGACGAAGCGGGTCTGCGGCATCGGGCCTTCCTGCGCGTCGATCAGCAGCACCACGCCGTCCACCATGCTCAGCGCACGCTCCACCTCGCCGCCGAAGTCGGCGTGGCCGGGGGTGTCCACGATGTTGATGTGCATGCCCTTCCAGGTCACGGCGCAGTTCTTGGCCAGGATCGTGATGCCGCGCTCTTTTTCGATCGCGTTGTTGTCCATCACGGTGTCGACCACTTTCTCGTGTGCCGCGAAGGTGCCGGACTGGCGCAGCAGTTGGTCGACCATCGTGGTCTTGCCATGGTCCACGTGGGCAATGATGGCGATGTTGCGGATCTGGTTGGTGCTCATGGTGTGGCTTCGGTCAAAAGTGTCTGCTGGATTTCGATGGGGTTCAGCAAGCGCCCCGGAATGAGTTCGCCGGCCTTGACGTGGCCCGTGCCGAGGAAGGCGGGCGGGGCCTCGCCGAAGACGGCGACCTCCGCGGCGTCGGGCCAGGGGCCGCGGCGGCGCAGGCCCGACAGAAAACGTGCCGCATCTTCGGCGCCGAGGATGACGTGGGTGTGGCCGGCGACCAGGGCCTCCGTCGGCAGCAGTTGGTCGAGACGCTGCGCCTCGCTCATGGTCTCCAGGGCTTCCAGCGTCACGCACCGGGAGACCTCGAATCCGCCCGTGGCCGTGCGGCGCAGTGCGCTGAGATGAGCGCCGCAGCCCAGCGCCGCGCCGATGTCCTCGCCGAGGGTGCGGATGTAGGTGCCCTTGCTCACGCGCGCCCGGATGCGGATCTCGTGTGCCGAGAGCCGGCTGAGCTCCAGCGCGTGGATCACGACTTCGCGCGCCGCGCGCTCGACCTCGACGCCCTCGCGCGCGTACTCGTACAGCGCCTTTCCGTCCTTCTTGAGGGCGCTGTGCATCGGCGGTACCTGGCGGATCGGGCCGGTGAACTGCGCCTGGACGCGCGCCAGGTCCTCAGGCGTGACGGCGACCGGCCGCTCCTCGATCACCTCGCCCTCGGCATCGCCGGTGGAGGTGCGGATCCCCAGGCGTGCAATGGCCTCGTAGGTCTTGTCCGCGTCGAGGTGCAGTTGGCTGAACTTGGTCGCAGCCCCGAAGCACAGCGGCAGCACGCCGGTCGCGAGCGGATCGAGCGTGCCCGTGTGCCCCGCCTTCTCGGCGCGCAGCAGCCACTTGGCCTTCTGCAAAGCCTGGTTGCTGGACAGGCCCAGCGGCTTGTCGAGCAGAAGCACCCCGTGCACAGGGCGCCGCTGCACCCGTGTGCGTGGCGCGTTCATGCTCAGTCGTCTTTTGAACGGGAGGCGACGGCCTGCGCAATCAGCGCATTCATGTCGGCGGCGCGCTCGGTGGTGCGGTCGAACTGGAAATGCAGCGTAGGCACCGTGTGGATGTGCAGCCGCTTGAAGAGGCCATTACGCAGGAAGCCGGCGGCCTGGTTCAGCGCCTCGGTGGTCTCCACCGGGTCGCCCACCAGCAGGCTGAAGAAGACCTTCGCGTGCGCGTAGTCGGGCGTGACCTCGACCGCCTGGATCGTGACCATGCCCACCCGCGGGTCCTTCAGCTCGCGCGCGATCAGTTCCGTCAGATCCCGCTGGATCTGATCGGCGACCTTGAATGCGCGATTGGGCGTGGCGGCTTTTCTCTTGGGCATGTCAGGGTTGCGTTCGGTGACTCCGATTTAAAGCGTCCGCGCAATCTCCTTGATCTCGAAGAACTCCAGCTGATCACCTTCCTTGATGTCGTTGTAGTTCTTGAGCTTGATACCGCACTCGAAGCCTTCGCGCACTTCGCGCACGTCGTCCTTGAGGCGCTTGAGAGACTCCAGCTCGCCGGTGTAGACCACCACGTTGTCGCGCAGCAGGCGGAAATGCGCGCTGCGGGTGACGTAGCCCGACGTGACGTAGCAGCCCGCGACAGTGCCGATCTTGGACGCCACGAACACGGTGCGGATCTCGGCCGAGCCGATGATCTCTTCGCGCCGCTCGGGCGCCAGCATGCCGGCCATGGCCGTCTTCAGCTCGTCCACCGCGTCGTAGATGATGCTGTAGTAGCTGATGCTGACGTTGTTGCCCTCGGCCAGCCGACGCGCGCCGGCGTCGGCGCGCACGTTGAAGCCGATGACCGTCGCCTTGGAGGCGATCGCGAGGTTGATGTCCGACTCGCTGATGCCGCCCACGGCCGCGTACACCACCTGCACCTTGACCTCGTCGGTCGAGAGCTTGAGCAGCGATTGCGCGAGCGCTTCCTGCGAGCCCTGGACGTCGGCCTTGATGATGATGGGCAGTGTCTTGACCTCGCCGCCGCCCATCTCCGAGAACACGTTCTCGAACTTGGCGGCCTGCTGCTTGGCCAGCTTGGTATTGCGGAACTTGCCGGCACGGTAGGTTGCGATCTCGCGCGCACGGCGCTCGTCGCCCATCACCATGAACTCGTCGCCCGCCTGCGGCACCTCGGTCAGGCCCTGGATCTCCACCGGGATCGAGGGGCCGGCCGCCTTGCTGGGCTTGCCATCCTCGTCCAGCATGGCGCGGACGCGGCCATAGGTCGAGCCGGCCAGCACGACGTCGCCGATCTTGAGCGTGCCGGACTGCACCAGCACGGTCGCGACCGGGCCGCGGCCCTTGTCCAGCTGCGCTTCGATCACCAGGCCCTTGGCGGCGGCATCGACCGGCGCCGTGAGCTCCAGCACCTCGGCCTGCAGCAGCACCTGCTCGAGCAGGTCGTCCACGCCTTGGCCGGTCTTTGCGGAGACCGGCACGAAGGGCGTTTCGCCGCCGTATTCCTCGGGCACCACTTGCTCGGCCACCAGTTCCTGCTTGACGCGATCGAGGTTGGCATCGGGCTTGTCGATCTTGTTGATCGCCACCACGATCGGCACGTTGGCCGCCTTGGCGTGGCTGATGGCTTCCTTGGTCTGGGGCATGACGCCGTCGTCCGCAGCGACCACCAGGATCACGATGTCGGTCGCCTGCGCGCCGCGGGCCCGCATCGCGGTGAAGGCTTCGTGGCCCGGGGTGTCGAGGAAGGACACCATGCCGCGCTCGGTCTGCACATGGTAGGCACCGATGTGCTGCGTGATGCCGCCGGCCTCGCCCGCAGCGACCTTGGTGCGGCGGATGTAGTCCAGCAGCGAGGTCTTGCCGTGGTCGACGTGACCCATCACGGTCACGACCGGTGCGCGCGGCAGCGCCTCGGCCAGCTGCGCCGACACGTCCTCGTCGGTGAAAGCTTCCGGATCGTCCAGCGCGGCGACGACTGCGCTGTGGCCCATTTCCTCCACGATGATCATCGCGGTGTCCTGGTCCAGCGACTGGTTGATGGTGGCCATCTGCCCCAGCTTCATCAGCTGCTTGATCACTTCCGACGCCTTGACGGCCATCTTGTGCGCCAGCTCGGACACGGTGATGGTCTCGGGCACGTGCACTTCGAGCACGCGCGCCTCGACCGGCGCGGCCTGCACACGTTCTTCCTGGCCGCCGCGGTCGCTGCCGCGACGCCCGCGCGGACCGCCGCGCCAGTTGCCCCGACCGACGCCGCCGCTGGCATCGCCGCGGGTCTTGATTTCCTTCTTCTTGGCGGTGTCGCCGGCCCAGCTCGAGGAGAGCTTGGCCGACTTGACTTCCTTGCCTGCGCCGGGCGCCGTGGTGCCGGGTGCGGCCGGCGCGGCGGTGCGCGCTGCCGGTGCCGTCGGCTTGTGCAGCGTTCCCTTGACCCCTGCGGCCTTGGCTTCCGGCGCCGGCTTCTCGGGCGCCTTGTGCGGCACCAGCACGCGGGCCGGCGCGTTCATCATGGCGCGAATGGCTTCTGCCTCGGCCAGCGCCTTGCGGCGACGCTCGTCGAGGTCCTTGGCGCGCGCGGCTTCCTCGTCGGCACGGGCCTTGGACTCGGCGGCCGCCTTGGCCCTGGCATCTTCCTTGACCTGGGCGGCCGCGGCTTCGGCAGCAGCCTTGCGGTCGGTCACGGCCGGTGATTCTTCGGGCGCTTCGGGCGCCCCTTCGGTCACGGCAGCGGCAGCCTTTTCCGCGGCCGCCTTCGCACGCGCGGCGCGGGCCTGCTGCTCGGCCTGCTCGGCGCGCTCGGCCTTCTCGCGCTCGCGCGCTTCGGCTTCCTCTCGCAGGCGGCGCTTCTCGACCAGCTCTTCCTCCTGGCGGCGGATCAGCTCGGCCTGGCGGCGCGCCTCTTCCTCGCGGCGCGCGAGCTCGACTTCGTCGACGCGCGGCGTGGCGGGCTCGGCCGCGACAGGCGCCGGGGCGGCGGCGACCGCCTTCACCGGCTCCGGCGTGGCCGGATGTCCCTCGTCGCGCTGGATGAAGGTGCGCTTCTTGCGCACCTCGACCTGGATCGTGCGCGCACGACCGGTCGCGTCGGCCTGCTTGATCTCGGTGGTCGACTTCTTGGTCAGCGTGATCTTCTTGCGCTCGGGCTCGACCGTGCCGTGGCTGGCCTTCAGAAAGCCGAGCAGGCGCTGCTTGTCGGCCTCGGTGAGCGCGTCGGTGGCGGCAACCTTGGGCACGCCCGCGCTCTTGAGCTGGTCAAGCAGGGTTTCGGGCGTCTTCTTGAGCTCGTTCGCGAACTCGGCGACAGTGGTACTGGACATATTGCTTTCGTGCCTCCATGACCATCACTCTTGGCCGGCGAACCAATGTTCGCGGGCCTTCAAGATGAGGTTCTTGGCTTCATCGGCGCTCTGGCCGGTGATTTCGGTGAGTTCGTCGACCGCGAGGTCGGCCAGGTCGTCGCGCGTGTGCACGCCGGCCTCGGCCAGCTTCGGAATCAGGGCGGGGTCGAGGCCCGCGAGGTCGCGCAGGTCTTGCGAGACGCTCTCGACGTTCTCTTCCCGGGCGATTTCCATGGTGAGCAGCGCATCCTTGGCGCGCGAGCGCAGCTCGTTGATCGTGTCCTCGTCGAAGCTCTCGATTTCGAGCAGCTCGGAGATCGGCACATAGGCCACCTCCTCCAGGCTGGTGAAGCCCTCGGCGATCAGGATATCGGCGATTTCCTCGTCGACGTCGAGCTTCTCCATGAAGAGCTTGCGGCTGGCGTCGGTCTCGCTCGCCTGCTTCTGGGCCGACTCGTTGGCGTCCATGATGTTGATCTTCCAGCCGGTCAGTTCGGAGGCGAGCCGAACGTTCTGGCCGCCGCGGCCGATCGCGATCGCGAGGTTCTCCTCGTCGACCACCACATCCATGGCGTGCTTTTCCTCGTCGACCACGATCGAGGACACGTTGGCCGGGGCCAGCGCGCCGATCACGAACTGGGCCGGGTCCTCGCTCCACAGCACGATGTCGACGCGCTCCCCGGCGAGCTCGTTGGTGACCGCGTTGACCCGCGTGCCGCGCACGCCGACGCAGGTGCCGATCGGATCGACCCGCTTGTCGTGCGAGAGAACGGCGATCTTGGCGCGGGAGCCGGGGTCGCGGGCGCAGCTCTTGATCTCGAGCAGGCCCTGCTCGATTTCGGGCACTTCCTGGCGGAACAGCTCGATCATGAACTCGGGCGCCGCGCGCGACAGGATGATGGGTGCGCCACGCAGCGTGAGGTCGACCTCCATGATCATGGCGCGCACGCGGTCGCCGTTGCGCAGGTTCTCCTTGGAGATCATTTCGCTGCGGCGCAGGCGCCCCTCGACGCGGCCGGCCTCGACGATGATGTCGCCCTTGTCGAGGCGCTTGACGGTGCCGGTGAAGATCTTCTCGCCGCGCGACATGAAGTCGTTGAGCAGCATCTCGCGCTCGGCATCGCGGATCTTCTGCAGGATCACCTGCTTGGCCGCCATCGCGCCGATGCGGCCGATCGGCACCGACTCCACCGCTTCCTCGATGTACTCGTCGACCTCGATGTCGGGCATCTCTTCCTTGGCCTCGAACAGCAGGATCTCCTGGTCGGGCAATTGCAGGCCGGCCTCGTCGGGCACCACGTGCCAGCGGCGGAAGGTCTCGTAGTCGCCGCTGTCGCGATCCACCGCGACGCGGATGTCCACATCGCCCTGGTAGAGCTTCTTGGTGGCTTGCGCCAGGGCGGACTCGACCGCGCCGAAGACGACGTCGCGCTCGACGTTCTTCTCGCGCGAGATCGCATCCACCAACATCAACATTTCGCGATTCATGCCACCACTCTCCTTGTTCATTCCGACGCCGTCATGTCGGGTTTGGGCCTGCGCCCCTTGAAATCCACGATCGGGGCGAGCCGCGCCTCGCGCAGTTCGTCCAGGGTGAAGCCCAGCGCCTGCATCGGGGCGGGCGCGCGCTTCTTGCTGATCTTCTGGCCGGGCTTCGGCGCCGTCTTTCCTTCGGGCTCCTGGTTCCAGACGATCTGCCAGCCCTGGGCGCCGTCGGCGCCTGCGACCCGCTCCAGCGTGCCGCGAAACTTCTTGCGGTTGGCCGCCACCTGGCCACCCGCGGCGGCGCCCATGGGCGCCTTCAGCGTGATGTCGACCACCTCGCCGATGAAACGTTCGAAATCCTGCTCATTGCGCAGCGGCCGGTCAATACCCGGCGAAGAAACCTCGAGCCGCTTGTAGTCGACGCTGTCCACCTCGAGCGCGAACTGCAGCTGGCGAGTGACCTTTTCGCAGTCTTCGACGGTGACGAAAGCCTCTGGCGTCCCCGGAGCCACCGCATCCGATGTGGGGCCGCTCCAGGGGAAATCAATCGTGACGCGCAGCAGTCCTCCCGCCGAGCGTTCGATCTCGACCAGGTCGTAGCCGAGGCCGGCCACGGTGCGTTCCACTGTCTGCTGCAATGCCACGTGCTTGAGTGAGCCTTCTGAGTGTGTGCCCGGTGCGCCGCCCGCTCGGCGCTCCGGGAAATGCTTCGACCAATAAAAAACGGGCGGTAGGTACCCGCCCGTTTGGTCGTGAGCCTCGAATTATATGCCAAACACGTCAGGAAGCGCCGGTTTCTACGCGGCGAACGCGCCTGCCGGCCGCCTGGAGCGCCACCAGACCCAGGCGAACAGCAGCGCGCCCAGCGCGAGCGCGGCGGCGGCCGCCAGCAGCGGCACGGTGAAGGAGCCGGTGCGCTGGGCCAGGGGCGCGGCGAAGAGCGGTCCCAGGATCTGCCCGACGCCGTAGGAAGCCGTCGCATAGCCGATCAGTCCGGCCGCCGCGTTGCCGCGCAGGCGACGCGCTTCCCTCATCGCGAACAGGGTGATTGCCGTGAAAGGGAGGCCCAGCAGCAGGCTGCCGAGCATGAAGCCTGCGATGCTGGGCCATGCCACCGACAACAGCACGCCGAGCGCCTGCAACGCATAGGCGAGCGCGAGCAGCAGCCGGTTGTCCCAATGCACCGGCGCCCGCGCACCGATCAGCGCACCGGGCACCACCGCCAGACCCAGCATCGGCCAGAACAGATCGGGCCAGGATGACCCCGGCAGGGCCTGGCGCGCGATCACGGGCAGGAAGGTGGCGGTGATGATGTAGCCGAAGCCCGCCAGGGCGTACAGCACGATCAGCCAGCCCGCATCGCTGCGGGCCGTGGCGCCCCCGGTTTGGGCCGCGGCCGCTGCGCCTGCGGCAGGCGCGGTAGCCTCTGAATGTGCGCCGTCGCCGAAGATGTGCCAGACGCCGGCGATCAGCAGCGCCGACAGCAGCCCGAAACCGATCCAGCCGGCTTCCGAGCCCCAGCGTCCGATCGCGCCGCCCAGCAGGCCGGTTACCGCGATTCCGATCCCGGGCCCCGTGTAGATCACGCCCTGCAGCGTCGGCGCGTGGGTTTCCGCCAACCGGCGCAGGCCCCAGCCCGAAGCGAAAACGAAGGTCCAGGCGCTCACGACGCCCGCGGCCGCGCGCAGCACGCCCCAAGCAGTGAAGTCGTCCCAGAGCCCCATGCCGAGCAGCAGGGCAGCGGTGGCGACCAGCCCGCCGCGCACCATGGCAGCGGCTTCGAGCCGGATCGCCGCACAGGACAGCGCGCCGACGAAGTAGCCGAGGTAGTTGAGCGAGGCCAGCAGCCCGCCCTCCTCCAGGTCCAGCTTGCCCTCGTGCAGCATGACCGGCAGCATGGGCGTGAAGGCGAAGCGGCCCAGGCCCATGGCGACCGCCAAGGTCACCATGCAGGCGAGCGCCGCCCGCCAGGCGTTGCGCCGGTCGCTTGCGATGGTGCTCATGGGTTCGTTGCGTCCTTGCAGTCAGCCGACGGCAGCGGCGACCAGCTTTTGGGTATAGGGATGTTCGGGCGCATCGAGCACCCGCAGGGCGGCGCCGGATTCGAGGATCGCGCCGTCCTTCATGACGATGACCTGGTGCGCCATGGCGCGGATCACCTCGACGTCGTGCGTGATCAGGAGATAGCTGAGCCCGCGCTCGCGCTGCAGGCGCTGAAGGAGAGCCAGCACCTGTTTCTGGATGGTGACATCCAGGGCGCTGGTGGGCTCGTCCAGCACCAGCAGCCGCGGGTCGACGATCAGCGCACGCGCGATGGCCAGCCGCTGGCGCTGGCCGCCGGAGAACTCATGCGGGTAGCGGTCGAGCAGCGAGGGGAACTGCGCCTCGCCCAGCCCCACGTCGGCCAGCGCCGCCAGCGCTCGCGACCGGCGGGCGGCGACGTCGAGTTCCGGCGAATGCACCGTCAGGCCCTCGCCCACGATCTGCTCCACCGTCATGCGCGGCGAGAGGGAGGAAAACGGGTCCTGAAAGACCACCTGCATCTGCCGGCGCAATGCGCGGTTGCTCGCCCGGCCGGCGTTCCAGCGATGGCCCGCGACACCAAGGGTTCCGCCGTGCTTGAGCAAGCCCAGCGCGGCGAGCGCCAGCGTCGACTTGCCCGAGCCGGACTCCCCCACCACGCCCAGCGTTTCGCCCTGCCCGATGCGGAAATCGGCGTCGTGAACCGCCACGAACTCGCCCTTGCGGAACCAGCCGGCCAGGCCCGGCCGTGGGACCGGGTAGCTCACGCGCAGGCCCTGTGCCTCGAGCACCGGCGGCTCCTGTTGGGCGGGCACGGGCGGCACGTCGCGCACTGGCCGGCTGTCGATCAGCTTGCGGGTGTACGGGTGCTGCGGCGCGCCGAACACGCCGCCCACCGTCCCCTGCTCGACGATGTGCCCGTCCTCCATCACCGCCACGCGATCGGCGAAACGGCGCACGAGGTTCAGGTCGTGGGTGATGATCAGGACCGCCATGCGGTGCTTGTCCTGCAACTCGGCCAACAGCTCCAGGATCTGCGCGCGCACCGTCACGTCGAGGGCGGTGGTCGGCTCGTCAGCCAGCAGCAGGCGCGGCTTGCAGGCCAGGGCCATCGCGATCATGGCGCGCTGGCGCTGGCCGCCCGAGAGCTGGTGCGGAAAGGCCCTCGCCCGCCGCTGCGGCTCAGGGATGCCGGTGTCGGCCAGGAGCTGCACTGCCGCTTCGTGCGCCGCCCGTTTCGGCAGCGCCTCGTGCAGTTCCAGCACCTCGGCGATCTGGTCGCCGACGGTGTAGAGCGCGTTGAGCGCGGTCATGGGCTCCTGGAAGATCATCGCGATCTCCTTGCCCCGGATCGCGCGCAGCGCACGCTCGGGCAGAGACAGCAGATCGCGCGGACCGGCACCCTCCCCGCTCCCGGCCAGCCGCGCGTGCCCGGACACGTCGGCGTTGAGGGCCAGCCGAAGCAGGCTCAGCGCGGTCACGGTCTTGCCCGAGCCCGATTCGCCCACCAGGGCCAGCTTTTCGCCGGGCGCGATGCTGAAATCGATGCCGTGCACCACTTCCTTGCCGCCGAAGGCGACGCGCAGGCCTTGCACCTCGAGCAATGCCGCGCTCATACCAACCCCTTGGAGCGGCCCGGCGCGGTGCTCATCGATCGGCCTTTCGCGGATCCAGCGCATCGCGCAGGGCGTCGCCCATGAAGGTCAGCAGCATCAGCGTCACGACAAGCACGCCGAAGGTGGAGATCGAGATCCACCAGGCATCGATGTTGGCCTTGCCCTGGCTCAGCAGTTCGCCGAGCGACGGGGTACCGGGCGGCACGCCCAGGCCCAGGAAGTCCAGCGAGGTCAGCGCCAGGATCGCCGCGCTCATCCGGAAAGGCAGGAAAGTCACGACCGGCACCATGCTGTTGGGCAGGATATGGCGCCACATGATCTGCAGGTTGCCCACGCCGAGCGCGCGCGCGGCCCGCACGTAGTCCATCTGCCGGTTGCGCAGGAATTCGGCGCGCACGTAGTCGGACAGGCCCATCCAGCCGAACAGGCTCAGCAGGATCAGCAGGAGCGCCACGCTGGGCGCAAAGATGGCGCTGAAGATGATCAGCAGGTAGAGCTCGGGCATCGATCCCCAGATTTCGATGAAGCGCTGGAAGGCGAGGTCGGTCTTGCCGCCGAAGTACCCCTGGATCGCCCCCGCGACGATGCCGAGGACCACGCCGATGGCCGTGAGGGCCAGCGCGAACAGCACGCTGACGCGAAAGCCGTAGATCAGCTGAGCCAGCAGGTCGCGGCCGCGGTCGTCGGTGCCGAAGATGTTCTCGCCGGACGGTGCCGCGGGATTCGGCGACTTGGCGAAGTAGTTGAGCGTCCGGGGGCCATAGTGATTCGGCGCGTAGATCGCCCAGTTGCTGCCTTGTGTGATGCGGTCGCGGATGAATGGATCGAGGTAGTCGGCCGGGGTCTCGAAGTCTCCGCCGAAGGTCTTCTCGGAGTAGTCGCGCACCACGGGGAAATAGATCTGGCCGTCGTAGCGCACCACCAGCGGCTTGTCGGTCGAAAGCAGCTCGGCAAAGAGGCTCAGCACGACCAGGACGCTGAAGAGCACCAGGCTCCAGTAGCCGAGCCTGTTGCGCTTGAAGCGCAGCCAGGCCCGGCGGCCGGGACTCAGACTGACCGCCGGCGCCGCCCCGCCCGTCCGTGCCGAACCTGTCGACGCCGAGACGGCCCCTTGGGCGAGAGGCGACTCAATCGAACTTGACACGCGGATCCACCCACACGTAGCAAAGGTCACTGATCAGCTTGGTCACCAGCCCTATCAGCGTGAAGAGAAAGAGCGTGCCCAACACGACGGGGTAATCGCGCCGGATCACGCTCTCGTAGCTCAGCAGGCCCAGGCCGTCGAGCGAAAACAGGGTCTCGATCAGCAGCGAGCCGGTGAAGAAGGCGCCGATGAAGGCGGCCGGGAAGCCGGTGATGATGGGGATCAGCGCATTGCGGAACACATGCTTCCAGAGCACGCTGCGATCGCTCAGGCCCTTGGCGCGCGCGGTCAGCACGTACTGCTTTCGGATCTCCTCGAGGAAGGAGTTCTTCGTCAGCATCGCGGTCACGGCGAAGCTGCCCAGCACCATGGCCGTGACCGGCAACGTGATGTGCCAAAGGTAGTCGACGATGCGGGCACCCCAGCCCATGCTCTCCCAGTTGGACGAGGTGAGCCCGCGCAACGGAAACCATTGCAGCTGGCCGCCGAAGATCACCAGCAGCGCCACGCCGAGCACGAAACCTGGAATGGCATAGCCGATCAGCACGAGCAGCGTGGTCGCGAGATCGAATCGGCTGCCCGCGCGCACGGCCTTGGCCACGCCCAGCGGTACCGCGATCAGGTAACTGATGAAGAAAGTCCAGAGTCCGAGACTGATGGAGACCGGCATCTTTTCCTTGATCAGTTCCCACACGGCCTTGCGCTGATAAAAGCTGGCGCCCAGGTCGAAACGCGCAAAGGACTTGAGCATGCTCCAGAAGCGCTCGGGCGCCGGCTTGTCGAAGCCATAGAGCTTGCGGATTTCTTCGATGCGCTGCGGGTCCACGCCCTGGCGGCCGCGATAGCCGGCACCCGCAGCCGCCGCGCGTTCGCCACCCGAGTCGCGCCCCTGCAGCTGCGCCATCATCTGCTCCACCGGCCCCCCGGGCACGAACTGGATCACCACGAAGGTCAGCAGCAGCACGCCGAACAGCGTGGGCAGCATGAGGAGCAGACGCTTGAAGATGTAGCTGGCCATGGGGTGCTCTACTTGTTCGAGGGCGAGGCCCACCAGGTCGATACGGCCCAGGCCCCCACGTCATAGTACGGCGGCAGCACCTTGGGAAGCACGAAGGGCCCCGGCCGATAGCCGACCAGGAAGCTGTTGCTGGTCCATTGCGGAATCGAGTAGTAGCCGTGGGAGAGCACCCTGTCGAGCGAACGCATGGCCGCTGCCAGCTGCGGGCGAGTGGTGGCCTCCACCACCTTCTGCAGCAACGCATCGACCGCCGGATCGCGAATGCCCCAGAGGTTGGCGGAGCCCGAGGTCTCGGCAGCCTTGGAGCCGAAATAGTCGAACAGCTCGCCGCCTGGCGCCGCCGTGCCGGGCTTGCGCAGGCTGCCGAGCTCGAAGTCGAAGACATCCATGCGCTGCTGGTACAGCGAGGCGTCCACGTTGCGAATGGTGAGCTCGATGCCCAACTTGCGCATGGCGGCCTGCATCGGAAGCACCAGCCGATTGCCTGAAGGCTGTGCGTTCAGGTACTCGATGGTCATCGCCTCGCCCTTGGCGTTGCGCAGGGCGCCGTCGCGATAGGTCCAGCCGGCCTCGCCCAGCAAGGCACGCGCCTTGCGAAGGTTTTCGCGCAGGCTGGAGGGCGGATCGGTGCTGGGCGGCACCGGCGCCGGCCCGAAGACCTCGGGGCGAAGCTGCTTGCGCAGCGGCTCCAGCAACGCCAGTTCTTCCGCGCCGGGCAAGCCTTCGGCATGGAAATCGCTGTTCGGGAAGTAGCCCACCGCCCGTTTGTACAGGCCGTAGAACATCTGGCGGTTGAGCCATTCGAAGTCCATCGTCAGGCCCAGTGCCTGCCGCACCCGTATGTCCTGGAACTTCGGATTTCGCAGATTGAGGATATAGCCCTGGAAATCGCCGGGATTGCGGTTTTCGAACGCCTGCTTCCTGAGCTCGCCGGTGTCGAAGGCCTTGCCGTAGTACTGCCGGGCCCAGTTGCGCGAAATGAACTCGCGCATGAAGTCGAACTCGCCGGCCTTCAGCCCTTCGAAGCGCGCCGTCTCGTCCAGGTAGAGTTTGAAAGTGACGCGATCGAAATTGAATTGGCCCCTGCGCACAGCCAGCGCCGCGCCCCAGTACTTGGGATCGCGCACATAGGTGATGTCGCGCCCCAGGCGAGCACTGGACGGCCGGTAGGGCCCGGATGCGATGGGCAGGTCGGTGTTGATTTGGTCGAAAGGCTTGCCGCCGCCCCAGGCGCGGCTGAACACCGCCATGCCGCCCACGACCAGCGGCAGCTCCGCGTTGCTGCGCGTGAAATCGAAGCGCACGCTGCGCTCGCCGAGCGCCTTCACGCCCTTCACCTCGGCATAGATCGTCTTGAACTGCGGCGCCGCCAGCTTGCCGGTCAAGGTCTCGAAGGAATGGACCACATCGGCCGCCAGCACGGGCGTTCCGTCGTTGAAGCGTGCCTCGGGCCTGATCCTGAAGGTGGCCGACAGCTTGTCCGGCGCCACTTCCACGTCCTCGGCCAGCAGGCCGTAAGCGGTGGTGGGTTCCTCGTCGTTGCCGATGAGGAGGCTCTCGAACACCAGTTGCGTCAGCCCGGCCGGCGGCGTGCCTTTGAGGGTGAAGGGATTGAACTTGTCGAAGTTGGTGGAGACGATGGGCGGCACCATGCGGATCTCGCCGCCCTTGGGGGCTTGCGGATTCACATAGTCGAAATGCGTGAACTCCGGCGGGTACTTGATGTCCCCGAACTGTGCATACGCATAGGCGGCCCACGAGGGAGCTGCCGAGAGCGCCAACACCAAGAGCAGCCAACCTCGCATGCGAGAATTCTGCCCAAGATTTTCACGAGGTCGCTTCATGGGCTTTCTTTCCGGCAAAAAATTCCTGATCACGGGCGTGCTGAGCAACCGCTCCATCGCCTACGGCATCGCCAAGGCTTGCCACGAGCAAGGCGCCGAGCTCGCCTTCAGCTACGTGGGCGAGCGCTTCAAGGACCGCATCACGGAGTTCGCCGCCGATTTCGGCTCCAGCCTGGTGTTCGATTGCGATGTCGGCGATGACGACCAGATCGCCAGGCTGTTCGGCGACCTGTCGCAGACCTGGCCCAAGTTCGACGGCTTCGTGCACAGCATCGGCTTCGCGCCGCGCGAGGCGATCGCCGGGGACTTCCTCGACGGCCTGTCGCGAGAGGGCTTCAAGGTGGCGCACGACATCAGCGCCTACAGCTTCCCGGCCATGGCCAAGGCCGCGCTGCCCTACCTCAACGACAAGTCGGCCCTGCTGACGCTGACCTACCTCGGCTCGGTGCGTGCGCTGCCCAACTACAACACCATGGGCCTGGCCAAGGCCTCGCTCGAGGCCTCGGTGCGCTATCTGGCCGAGTCACTGGGCCCTAAGGGCATGCGCGTCAACGGCATCAGCGCCGGGCCGATCAAGACGCTGGCGGCCAGCGGCATCAAGGGCTTCGGCAAGATCCTCTCGGCGGTGGCCGAGTTCTCGCCCATCCGCCGCAACGTGACCATCGAGGAAGTGGGCAACGTCGCTGCGTTCCTGCTGAGCGACCTCGCCAGCGGCGTGACGGCCGAGATCACCTACGTCGACGGCGGCTTCAGCCAGGTGGTGGGCGGCACCGCCGAGTAGCCGCGCAGCCCGCGGCACTCTGCCGGCGGCGGACCGGCTTCGCAGCAACAAGAAGATCACTCAGGGAACAACACATGGATCGTCGAAAGCTTCTGCTTCTCGGCCCGGCACTCGCGCTGGCGCCCTTCACCCTCGCGCATGCAGCCGCCCGAGCCCTCATGCTGTCCGATGTCTACCGCCGCGGCATGCCGCTGGCGGACTACTGGGTCAGCGAGAAATACGACGGGATGCGCGGCTACTGGGACGGCAAGCAGTTCTGGACCCGCAGCGGCGAGCGCGTGGCCGCTCCCGCCTGGTTCACCGCACCCCTGCCGGCCGTGCCGATGGACGGCGAGTTGTGGGCCGGCCGGGGGCGCTTCACCGACGCGGTGTCCACCGTCCGCGACCAGACGCCGAACGACCCGGCCTGGCGCAACATCCGCTTCATGGTCTTCGACCTGCCGGAACAGCCCGGCGACTTCACCGCACGGCTGGCGGTGCTGCGCAAGCTGCTGCCCCTCACGGCTGCGCCCTGGGTGCTGCCGGTGCCTCAGGCGCGCGCCACCACGCACGAAGACCTGAAGGCGCTGCTCGACAAGACGGTGCGCATGGGCGGCGAAGGCCTGATGCTGCACCGGGGCGCCTCCCTCTATCGCGGCGAACGATCGCCCGACCTCCTGAAGTTCAAGCCCTACGACGATGCCGATGCCCGCGTGCTGGCGCATGTGCCGGGTCGCGGCCGGCACACCGGCCGCATGGGCGCGCTGCTGGTCGAGACGCCCGAAGGCCGGCGATTCAAGCTCGGGGGCGGCTTCAGCGATGCGCAGCGCGAGCATCCGCCTGCGGTGGGCAGTTGGGTCAGTTATCGCTTCAACGGGACGAACCCCGGCGGGCTGCCGAGGTTCGCGCGCTTCCTGCGAGTGCGCGACGACCTCGGGTCCTCCTAGAACCCTCGCCTGGGCAGCAGCACCTTGTGGGGGTTGAGACCGGCGCCGGAAGGGCGGCGGCTGTAACCAGTACGGGAGCCGCTCCGTACCGGATTCGCTGCATGGCGCGCGATGCTGCATTTCTGCCCCGCTACCATCGGCGCATGTCCAGTCCCGTCTCGACGCACGACGCGCGCACCGGCTCGCGCTGTTTCGAAGCGCCTGCACGGTGGCGCTGAGCGGCCCCATCGTCCTGGCGGTGCTCTTCGGCGCCCTGCTGCACGCCGCCTGGAATGCGCTCATCAAGTCCGGGCGAGACAAGGCGCTCGACACGGCGCTGGTCCACAGCCTGGGCATCTTCATCGCCGTTCCACTGGTGATGGTGACCGGCCTGCCGCCGGTGGCCGCCTGGCCCTACATGGCCACTTCGCTGTTGATCCATGTCGGCTACTACATCGCCCTTGCCGGCGCCTACAAGCACGGCGACCTGAGCCTCACCTATCCGGTGATGCGCGGCTGCGCGCCGCTGCTGGTCGCGATGGGCAGCCTGAGCGTCATCGGCGAAGTGATCTCGACGATCGCCTGGGCCGGCATCGCCCTCCTGTGCATGGGGGTGGTGACGCTGGGTCTGTCGCCCTCCGCCCTGCACGGAAAGGACGAGGGCCGTCGCGGCAAGGCCCTGGGCTTCGCACTGGCCAACGCCGCCATCATCGCCCTGTACACCGTCGTCGACGGCATCGGCGTGCGCATCTCGGGCCATGCGCTGGCCTATGTCGCCACGCTGTTCCTGTTCGACGGCATCCCCTTCCTGCTGCTGGTCCTTTGGCGCCGGCGCGGCCAGCGCCGGGCCGCCCTGGCCTACATGGCGGGGCGATGGAAGCCGGCGCTGGTGGGCAGCGCGGCCTCGCTGTGCAGCTATGGCATCGCACTGTGGGCCATGACCCGCGCGCCGATCGCGATCGTGGCGGCCTTGCGCGAGACCTCGGTGCTGTTTGCTGCGCTGATCGGCGCGCTGTTCCTGCGCGAGGCCTTCGGCTGGCAACGCGCAGCCGGCACGCTGGTCATCGTGGCCGGTGTCATGATGCTGCGCCTGGGCTGAGCCACCGGGCCCGCTCCAGGACGAAGGCCGCAGCGCGCGGGGCGGAGACTATTGGCTCGCTGCTCAGCCGGCGCGCACGCAGTCCGCGTAGTAGCGCTTCCTGCCGTTCTCGTCGATGCGCGCCACCAGGCCATGGATGTCGGTCTCGAAGCCCGGGCACTCCTTGTTGAATTCGCGCGCGAACTTGAGGTAGTCGACGATCTTCTTGTTGAAGACCTCGCCCGGGATCAGGAGCGGAATGCCCGGCGGATACGGTGTGATCAAGCTGGTGGTGATGCGCCCCTCGAGTTCGTCGATCTCCACCCGCTCGGTCTTGCGGTGTGCGATGTGGGCAAAGGCGTCGCTCGGCTTCATCGCCGGCGTCAGGTCGCTCAGGTACATCTCGGTGGTGAGCCGCGCCACGTCATAGCGTGCATAGAGCTCATGGACGTGCTGGCAAAGGTCGCGCAGCCCCAGGCGCTCGTAGCCCGGATGGCTCTGGCAGAACTCCGGCAGGATCCGCCACATCGGCTGGTTGCGCGCGTAGTCGTCCTTGAACTGCTGCAGCGCGGTCAGCAGCGTGTTCCAGCGGCCCTTGGTGATGCCGATGGTGAACATGATGAAGAAGCTGTAGAGCCCGGTCTTCTCCACGATCACGCCGTGTTCGGCCAGGAACTTGGTGACGATGCTGGCCGGGATGCCGGTGCCTGCGAACTTGCCGTTCAGGTCCAGGCCCGGCGTCACGATGGTCGACTTGATCGGGTCGAGCATGTTGAAGCCGTCGGCCAGCTTGCCGAAGCCATGCCAGTGGCGCGAGCCGTTCTTGCCGTTCGCGTTGCTGCGCGACTCGCCCTGCATGATCCAGTCGCTCGCGCGGCCGATGCCCTCTTCCACCAGCTTCTCAGGCCCCCAGACCTTGAACCACCACTCGTCCTTGCCGAACTCCTCCTCCACCTTGCGCATCGCGCGGCGGAAATCGAGTGCCTCGAGGATGCTCTCTTCCACCAGCGCCGTGCCGCCGGGCGGCTCCATCATCGCGGCGGCCACGTCGCAGCTGGCGATGATGGCGTACTGCGGGCTGGTCGAGGAGTGCATCAGGTAGGCCTCGTTGAAGAGGTCGCGGTCGAGTGCGCGGTTCTGCGAGTCCTGCACCAGGACATGGCTCGCCTGGCTGATGCCCGCCAGCAGCTTGTGGGTGGACTGGGTCGCGAACACCAGCGACTCCTTCGGCCGGACGCGCCGCTTGCCCATCGCGTGGTAGGCGCCGTAGAACGGATGGAAGGCCGCGTGAGGCAGCCAGGCCTCGTCGAAGTGCAGCGTGTCGACGTAGCCGTCGAGCATGCCCTTGATGGTCTCGGTGTTGTAGATCACGCCGTCGTAGGTGGACTGCGTCAGCGTCATGACCCGCGGCTTGACCTTGCCGGCGTCGACGTGCGAGAGCAGTGGATTGGCGCGGATCTTGTCCCTGATGGCGGACGGTTCGAACTCGCTTTGCGGGATGGGTCCGATGATGCCGAAGTGGTTGCGCGTCGGCTTCATGAAGACCGGAATCGCGCCGGTCATGATGATCGCGTGCAGCACCGACTTGTGGCAGTTGCGGTCCACCACCACCACGTCGTCCGGCGCCACGGTGTGGTGCCACACCATCTTGTTGCTGGTGCTGGTGCCGTTGGTCACGAAGAAGCAGTGATCGGCGTTGAAGATGCGCGCCGCATTGCGCTCGCTGGCCGCCACCGGGCCGGTGTGGTCGAGCAGTTGACCCAGTTCCTCCACGGCGTTGCACACGTCAGCGCGCAGCATGTTCTCGCCGAAGAACTGGTGGAACATCTGCCCGACCGGGCTCTTGAGGAAGGCCACGCCGCCGGAATGGCCCGGGCAGTGCCAGGAGTAGGAGCCGTCCTCCGCGTAGTCGATCAGCGCCTTGAAGAAGGGCGGCTGCACCCCCTCGAGGTAGGACTTGGCTTCCCGGATGATGTGGCGCGCCACGAACTCCGGCGTGTCCTCGAACATGTGGATGAAGCCGTGCAGCTCGCGCAGGATGTCGTTGGGGAGATGGCGCGAGGTCTTGGTCTCGCCGTAGATGTAGATCGGCACGTCGGCGTTCTTGCGCCGTACCTCGCCGATGAAGTTGCGCAGGTTCAGCACCGCCGGATCGAGGTCGGGACCGGGGGTGAACTCCTCGTCGTCGATCGACAGGATGAAGGCGCTCGCGCGGCTCTGCTGCTGCGCGAATTGGCTCAGGTCGCCGTAGCTGGTGACGCCCAGGACCTCGAAGCCCTCTCTTTCGAAAGCCTGCGCCAGGGCGCGGATGCTGAGACCCGAGCTGTTCTCGGAGCGGAAGTCCTCGTCGATGATGACGATCGGAAAGCGGAATTTCATGGCGGGCTCCGGGGGGCGGGACAAGCAAACAGGCGCGAAGTGTACGGAATTCAAATGAAGGAACCGCAGTCCTTTTGACACAGAATGTCTTGCCTTCACTTAGAGAGGAGTGGTGTCATGGCGAGTTCCACCGTCTGGTGGCTGATTGCGGGGGGAGCCATCGTGCTGGAGCTGATGTCCGGCACCGTCTACCTGCTGCTGCTGAGCGCGGGTTTCGCGGCAGCGGCGCTCTCGGCGCATGCCGGCGCGGGACTGGCCGCCCAGCTGGTCGTGGCCGCGGTGGTCGGCGTCGGCGCCGTGCTCGCATGGCACCTGGTCCGCCGCCGGCGCCCGGCCGAGCCGCCGGCCGAAGCCAATCGCGACATCAACCTCGATATCGGCGAGCGGATCTACGTCGACGCATGGAACCCGGACGGCACCGCCACCGTGCGCTACCGTGGCGCGCAGTGGACCGTGGTGCCCCGCGCCGGCGCCATCCCGGCAGCCGGCGAGCACCGGGTGGCCGAAGTGGTCGGCAGCCGGCTGGTCGTCGACAAGGTCTGAGTACAAGCAAAAAGCAACAAGCAACAAAGCAACCGAGGAACACACGCCAATGGAAATCACCGTCCCGCTCGTCATCCTGGTCATCGCGATCATCGTCATCAGCCAGTCGGTCAAGTTCGTGCCGCAGCAGAACGCCTGGGTGCGCGAGCGCCTGGGTCGGTACAACGGCACCATGACGCCCGGACCGAACTTTCTGATCCCCTTCATCGACAAGGTCGCCTACAAGCACAGCCTCAAGGAGATCCCGCTGGACGTGCCGAGCCAGATCTGCATCACGCGCGACAACACGCAGTTGCAAGTCGACGGCATTCTCTATTTCCAGGTGACCGACCCGATGCGCGCGAGCTACGGCTCGTCGAACTACATCGTGGCCGTCACGCAACTGGCCCAGACTTCGCTGCGCAGCGTGATCGGCAAGCTCGAGCTCGACAAGACCTTCGAGGAGCGCGACATCATCAACGCGCAGGTGGTGGCCGCCATCGACGAGGCGGCGCTGAACTGGGGCGTGAAGGTGCTGCGCTACGAGATCAAGGACCTGACGCCGCCCAAGGAGATCCTGCAGGCGATGCAGCGCCAGATCACGGCCGAGCGCGAGAAGCGGGCGCTGATCGCGGCCTCCGAGGGCCGCCGCCAGGAGCAGATCAACATCGCGACCGGCGAGCGCGAAGCCTTCATCGCGCGCTCCGAGGGTGAGAAGCAGGCCCAGATCAACAATGCGCAGGGCGAGGCCGCGGCCATCACCGCCGTGGCGGAAGCCACCGCCGGCGCGATCGAGCGCGTGGCCGCGGCGATCCGCCAGCCGGGCGGCGAGCAGGCGGTGCAGCTGAAGGTGGCAGAACGCGCCGTCGATGCCTACGGCAAGGTCGCGGCCGATGCCACCACCACGCTGATCGTTCCGAGCAACATGAACGAAACCGCGGCGCTCATCGCCTCCGCGATGCGCATGGTGCAGGCCGGAAAGACGGCGGGCTCCGCCTGAGGACGGCCCCTCCCCGCTGCTACAATCGCGGGCTTCGGAGCGGTGGATGAGTGGTTTAAGTCGCACGCCTGGAAAGCGTGTGAGGGTTAATAGCCCTCCGCGGGTTCGAATCCCGCCTGCTCCGCCAACCACCTAGTAAACACGGGCCTTTGCGGCCCGTTTTGCTTTCAGTTCCCACATAAAGAACCACAAAACTTTGGAGGAGCTATGGAGCTCATCGGGTATCGGGTAACGAACTTTCGTTCCGTTGGCGATAGTGGATGGATTGACGCTGACCGCGTTACCTCGCTGATCGGAGTGAACGAATCAGGCAAGACGAACCTACTGATCCCCTTGTGGAAATTCAACCCTGCCCAGGAAGGCGAACTCCAACCAACCGCTGACTACCCCAAGCGTCTTTTCGGCAAGATCCGAGACGACCCAGGAAGCTACCAGTTCATCACCGTCCGATTTACGTTGGACGAGCCGTTTGCAACCAAGATCGGTGAAATGGCCGGCATCGCGAGCAACGTCTCAGCCCAAGTGGACGTTACTCGGTACTTCGACGGTGAGTACACGATAGAGTTTCCGTTGTACTCGCGCGCTCCGCTCATGCCGGAGAGGGTTAACGCAGTGCTCGCCGCCGCCAAGGATCAGTTGGCGACGCTCGCGCCGCTGAAGGCCGAAGAGTCAGCGCACAGCGGCCTGCTCGAGCGACTCGCGAGGCTGCAAGAAGAAATGCTCCATGGAACTGGAAGCGTCGTTGTGAGGCTTCGCACAGTCCTGAGTGTCGTGAAGCAACAGATTCCTGAATCCGTCGCCAAGACGAGCGTTATCTATCCACGGCTCACCCAAGCCGTTGAAGAACTTCAAGCCGTTCTCTCTGAAGCCACCGCCCCCGATCCTTCAGATAAAGAAGGCGTTCTTGAAGCAGTGGTTGAGGCACTGCCCAAGTTCCTTTATTACTCCAACTACGGCAATCTCGACTCTGAGATCTACTTGCCCCACGTTGTGGAGAATCTTAAAAGGGCAGACCTTGGCGCCAAAGAGGCGGCAAAGTCGCGCACGCTTCGTGTTCTTTTCAAATTCGTGAGCCTGCAACCGGACGAAATCTTGCAGCTCGGCAAGGACTTCAACGATCCGACTCGACAGCCTACTCACGCCGAGATAGAAGCGATCGCAGAAAAAAAGCGGGAACGTTCGATCTTGTTGCAATCCGCCGGAACAGCGCTCACAACTCGGTTTAAAGAGTGGTGGAAACAGGGGGACTACCGCTTCAGGTTCGAAGCAGACGGCGACCACTTCCGCATCTGGGTTGCCGACGATCGACGACCGGAAGAAATTGAACTGGAAAGCAGAAGCACTGGGCTCCAGTGGTTCCTCAGCTTCTACTTGGTTTTCCTGGTTGAGAGCCAAGGTGGTGCGCACCAGAGTGCCATCCTACTTCTCGACGAGCCTGGCCTTTCGCTCCATCCTCTTGCGCAACGGGATTTGGCGCTCTTCTTCGATGGCCTCTCGAAAACGAACCAAATCATCTTCACTACTCATTCACCCTTCTTGGTTGATGCTGACCGGTTGGATCGTGTTCGCAAGGTATACGTTGATGACGACGGCACGACCAAGGCGTCGCCTGACCTTCGCCAAAGCACCGGCAAGAACGCTCAGGCGGGCGCGGCCTACGCTGTCTATTCGGCGCTCAACCTCAATGTGTCCGAGAGCCTCTTACTTGGCTGCCAACCGGTGGTTGTCGAAGGGCCGTCGGATCAACACTATCTGACCGCAATCAAAGTTCTACTGATTTCGGGCGGACGGATCTCGCCGGTGCGCGAGTTGGTATTTCCGCCTGGCGGCGGCACCAAGACCTTGAGAATCACAGCAGGCATCCTGACCGGTCGCGATGAGGTTCTGCCAGTCACGCTGCTTGACGGCGATACGCCGGGCTTGCGCATGATCAGCGAACTGAGCACCAGTCTCTATTCGAGCGAGAAGAAAAAACTTTTCTGCACGGATGACTATGTGGAATTTTCGGGGTCGGAAGTGGAAGATCTATTCCCCCCGAAACTGGTTGCCGAGGCGGTGGATAGATATGAACGTAGCGCAGACACGTTATTCGCGGATGTCGTTCAATCAGGAAAGCCGATAGTTCCCCAGATTGAGGCTTGGGCAAAGAGTCACAGCATCTCTTTGCAGCTCGGTTGGAAGGTTGAAGTCGCCAAGAGGGTCAAGCAGTCTGCACTGAATGCCGGCATTTCTTCGTTTGACGAGCCCACTCTTGCGAGATGGACGAAACTTTTCGGGGATCTGCTGTCAGCCTCGAAGTGAATACGGGAAGAGGAAGAGCCCGCACGCTGCGCATAGCCCGCAGTGCGCGGGCTTTTTTTAAGTCCGCCTGACCGCTCAGCCGGCACCGCACCTTCGCACATCACCGTCACCCCCAGTAGCAACAAAGGTCGGCCAGGTTTGCTCGAGCACTGCGAAAGCCACAAAGACCGCGTAGCTGAGCGAATCGAGCGCCTTTGCCGGCTGATTGGCATGTCGTTGATGGTTGCAATGCCAACACGCCGCCACGATGTTGGCGCGCGTGTCCTTGCCGCCGTCCTGACAAGCGATCTTGTGCTCGGCAGTGCACTCGAATAGGTGCATGTGCTCAGGCCTGATGCCAAATCCCCCCGCGAAGGGCTCGGGACTTTTGAGCCACATCGGGCAACCGCAGTAGTAGCAGCGTCCTCGCTGCGAGATGAAGGCGTGATTTCGGTGTTTGCGTATCTTTGCTGTCGTCATAGAGTTCCACTGTTGTGAATCTCCCGTGACGGCATGACCGCATATACGGGCGCCAGGTCATTCGAACGGCTGGCGGCGCGGGCTATACAACCCACACTGTCGAGATTTTCGGGCCTCGATCAGGACGAAGTGTAGCCTGACGGCAGCATTGCCGCGCGATGGAATCACGGCGACGCCGCGTCGTCCTCGGGCTCAAGCAGCGCGAGGACGCGCGTCAACAGGTCGCGCAACTCGCCAATTTGGAAGTCCAGATCGTCCAACCGCCCGGAGGTACTGATGTGCTCGGCAAGGACGCCGTCCAGGGCATCCAGCACGCTCTTTTCGGTTCTCGTGAGTTGGTCTACAAGGCTCATCGGGGCTTCCGTCCGCGGTTGAAGAACTTGTTTCCGATTTCGTCGTCATCACCAGCGAGGAGGCCGTCGGGATCAGATTCCCATGGGCGCCGGCTGTTTGGCTGCGAACGGGAATTGGCACCCGCGACCAGCCGATCGAAGCGAGACTGCGGGCAAATCCGCAACCGGGCCGAGAGCGCGACCAGCAGCTTGTCTGCCTTCTCCTTCGCCGCAAGCCATGGGGAGGCCCGGCCGCCGATGACGGTTCCTTCTTCGGCCAGGTGCTCTGCCGCCTCGCTCGTCAGATAGGCGGCGACGGCGTAGGACTCCAGCAAAGGAAGATCCACGTCGGAGAAATGCGACGGATCGACTGAATTGACCACATGAGCGAACACCCGCGCCGGGCCTTCCGACAGGTTGTTCAATGACTTGATGCGGGGTTTGCCGGTGATAAGCCGGCCTTTGGTCAGGGCTGCCATGGTCTCTAGGGTTCAAGGTCACATGAAAAAACGAACCTATGGACACGGTGTCCACGGGAGGCGGTCAGTGCTTTCCACACCGCCGCCCCCTGTCTTCCAGCCACCCGTCGAGGCCCACGGCCTCCTTGTGGCGACGTCCAAGGTCTGCATTGGTCTTGCGCTCGTGGCACGGCAGGCAGAGCACTTGGAGGTTCTCGTCGGCGTCAGCACCGCCCTTGAACAGCGGTTCGACGTGGTCGAGTTCAAAGCCCTCGGGGTAGTTGGTCAGGGTCTGGCAACCGGCGCAGTACGGATCGATCGCCCAGATCCGAAGTCGACGAGCCTGGGCCTTGCGGCCACGCAAGCGGCCCGGTGTGTCATCGAACATAGCGAGACCACGCAACGAGAAAGCCTTGCACGTCGTCCAGGTCGCGGGCGCGATGCACGACCTTCGCGCCGCGCTGCACAATCCATTGCCGGCGCTCTTCGTCTCGAGTCAGCACGAGGCCGGCATAGTCGGCCAATTGCTCGACGGATCGGAGTGTGCTCATCAGTGCACCTGACCTTTCATAAAGGCGACTACCACTTGGTAGTCGATCTCGATCAGCTTCTCCAAAACGTTGGACGACATGAACGCCTGATGCGCCAACTCTGCCTCCCGCTCAGACCATCCCTCGTGCGCGACGGCTGCCTGCATTGCGGCGAGGTTCTGCTGGCGATAGATCTCTCTGATGGCATCGCGTTCGATCTCGATCTCGTCCATCACGAAACTCCCTTGAACATGAGAACCCAACCGTGCATGCCATCGCGCAGTTGATCACCAGCGGGCATGTCCTTCGTTGCGAGGTAGATGCGATCGTTGCGGGTCACGATGTCACCTTCTGTGTAGTCGAGCGCGCGCTGGAACTCACCCTTGAACGAGAGACTGCGACGCCGCTCTCCGGCCTGCTTCTCCAATTCGGCAATGCGCTTCTGTAGTGGTTCGACGGTCTCGCGGATGAGCTCGCCGATAGCCTCACCGAACTTCTCGGGGTCAAAGCCTCCGCTGTGGTTTGAGGCCGGCGCGGGGGAAAAGTCTTTGCGATATTCCTCTGCCGCAGTCATCCCAGTTCGGACATTGATGGCGTTGGGCGACACGGCGGCCATCTCTGCCCGGCGCGCTCGAATGCGGTGCAGCGCGCTCATGTCGCGTGTCAGCAGCATCACAGTCCCTCCAGCACGATCACCGAGGCCGGCCGCTGGCGCTTCCAGTTGGCGAAGATCTCGGCTTTGTAGGCGATGCTGTTCGTCTGATAAAGCGACACATTGAAGACGGGCGAGCCGGCGTCGTTGGGGTCATCGCTCATCTGGAGCGTTGCGTGTTCGCTCATGTCGACCTCGAGCCCGCCGAGAGCCGCAGAGATGCCGGATGGGTCTATCAGCGACAGCTTGCCGCCCGAGCTGTCTTCGTTGCTGGAGCGGGTCGCGAGCACGGGAATGCCCAGCAGTTCGCCACCACGCGGGCCGATGTTGGGGAAGAGGTAGCGCCCGCCGTCGTCGGTCATGGTCGCGATGCGCGTCGCAGTGCCGGGATCGGTCACGAAGGTAGCGAGCCCGAGATCGCCTCGGTAGGCCTTGATCATCGCGCGCAGGTCGCCGCCGAAGTCGCTGGTTGCAGCCAAGACCGTTGCACCGTTGGAGATCGAAGCGGGCATGGCGTTGGAGATGCCTGCGTTGTCCGGGTCAAGAAACGCTTCGTCGAGCACGCCAGTTACGGCGCGGACCAAGTCGTCTTGCAAGGTGTCCTCTGCGGTAGGGTCGCTGGTCTTCAGCACCTCCTTCGTGACCACGAGGATCGCGGCCACCTTCAGCGGATCAAGCTGACTGCCATCGAGAGCGACGCGGGACAGCGGCTTGCTCTTGGCCTGGCTGACCCAGTAGCCCGTGGCACCGGTCTGCACGGCCAGCATGCGGACGTTGAACGGCACGCGGCGCAGGCCCACAAGGCGGCCGACGATCGATTGTTCGCGAGCCAGGCCGAAGAAGGCGCGGGCCATGTCAACGCCACCAGTGTCGCCAGTCCCGGTAGAGGCCACAGCGGCCTTTGTCACGTCATTGGCATGGGCGTCGCCCCAGCGGGTGCGGGCGAAAGCGTGCAAATGTTCAGGGTCGAAGCCGACCAGCGATCGGGCGATCAAACCGCGCACGAAGGTGCGACCAGGGGGAAGAAGTGAAATGGAGTTCATGACCGTGATCATTCGATGTGGCGCGATTTCGGTCGATCAAGAGGCATGGGCCATCGTTGGGTTTCGTGGCCTTCTGTGAAGCGACTTACCAGCCGGAGACGCAACGGCCCCGCTCGATCACTTCCGCCAGATCGATGAGCCGGTAGGTCGGGCGACCGCTCACACGGTAGAAGATTGGCCCAGTACCGGCCCTCCTTTGGTTTGCAAGCGTGCCGGGCGCGATGCCCAGCAGTGCAGCAGCGACCTCCTCATGCACCCGACCATCGCCAGAGATGAAAGCGCCGGCTTCCCGGGCGGCAGTGCGCAACATCGTTTCGCATGTTGCGGCCCGATCGGCTTGGGTCTGATCGGCGTTCATGGCTGGGGGCGCCCACGGAAGTGCTCGAGCAGATCCCGCTGCAGGACGATGTGGAGCGCCAAGCAGTCGCGCCGCATCTCTTCGCGGGCTTCTTCTCCGTCGTCGTGCCGGTCGCAGACGCGCATCGCCGCCGCGAGGAGATCGGCAGTGACCTGTCTCTCCTCCTTCAGCAGCGCGACGATCGCCGACTTGTTCGCCCGCAGGATCTCGCGCTGGCTGTCATGGAGCGTGCTGGCCGGGCTGACCAGCAGGCGATCGTCCTGGCCCAGGTCGACCGCGAAGCCCTGCGCCCACAGAAAATCGAGGATGGCGGCGGGGTTCATCAGATGGCCTCCACGTCGCCGGGCTGTGCCGAAGATTCCAAAGGTTCCACGTTTTCATTGATGGAGCCTTCGGAACCTTCGGGGTGAAATGGAACCTTCGAAGGTTCCGAAGATTCCGAAGATTCCGAAGATTCCGAAGATTCCGAAGATTCCGAAGATTCCAGGTTTCTGAACGTTGAACCTTCGGAGCCTTCAACGGAACCTTCGGTGTTGCCCCAGGTGAAGGCGGACTCGACGCCGGGCATCCGCCAGTACCAGCCCTCGTTCATGGCGCCCTTCTTGCGGCTGACGTTCAGCTTGTTGGATGCGGCCCAGATCTGCTTCTTGGTGAAGCCGGCATCCTTCAGTGGCTGAGTGGCTGTCTTCGCCGAAAACCAGCCTTGTCCGGTCAGTTCGGCGCGCAGCATCTCTACCGCGTCGCTGCCGGCGTCCTCGGCCTCGTCGGCTGGGTCGGTCAGCAGTTCGCGGGCGCTGCCCTGCACCGGGTCGCCCCATGCCACGCGAGAGGCCTCGATGCCGGGCCTGGCTTCGGTCTGCTCGAGGAAGTACTCGAAACCACCGTCGTCCGCGCCGATGTTCGACTTGCTGCGGGCGAAGATCCGGGCGTCCTTGCCTTCCTCACCCTTGACCTTGGCGGCCACCATGACGACGCGCGCCACGGCAGCGAAGGCCACGGAGCCGATCACCCGCTGAGTCGGGTCTTGGCCCTGGCCACCCTTCGAAAAGTGGCTGATGCCCAACACGGCGGCGTTGGTGACCGCAGCCAGGTCAACCAAGGGTTGCAGCGCGCGCCGAACTTCGGTGTTCTTGTGGCTGTCGCCCGTCACCGCGCTCACCACCGGGTCGACGATCAGCAGATCGATCCCCTTGATGCTTTGAATGGCGCTCAGCAGTTCAAGCAGATCGCGCGCCGGGTCAAAAGGCACGATCTCGCTGTCGACCAGCGCGGAGCGCACGAAGTAACAGCGCTCCGGATCGGCGCCTGCGGCCACTAGGCGCGGAAGCAGCGTGTCCGCGATGTCGTCTTCGCCGCTCCAGATCAGCACGTTGCCGGGCTTGCAGGTCGAGCCATCTGGGAAGCGCCCGCCGATAGTCACCGTGGCGGCCATCGCGAGCGCGAGCGTGGTCTTGCCGGTGCCAGGCTGGCCCGCCAACAGGCAGAGCTTGCCGCGGGGAAGCCAGCCATGCCAGAGCCATTCGATCGGCTGCAAGGTGATCTCCGATCCGCGTTCGAGCACCACACCCAGCGGCTCGACATAGGCCGGCAGCGGCGGCAGCGACTCCATGCGTGCCCGCAGTTCAGCTTGTATGTCTGCGACGCTCACGCAACCTTCTTTCCGGTCACCAGGTCGAGCCAAGCCTCAACGGCGTCTAGGTCGGTGAACTCGCGTGTCAGCGCCCACCGGCTGACGATAAAGATGTTTGGAACGAAGTCGCCTTCGGTGTGGTGCAGGATGATGCCGGCAAGGGCGGCGGTCGCAGTGAGCGTGGCGAGGCGCTTTTGGTCGACAGCCGTTGTCATGCCGTCTCCTTCTGCGCATCCCGCCAGGCAATCAATTCATCAAGACTGAAGACGGTGACGCGCGGGCCTATCTTTCTTGGTCGCGGAAAATCCTCACGCTCCCTAACCCAACGCCAAAGGGTCGTATTGCCAATGCCGCCGAGGATCTGACGAGCCTGCGGCGGCCTAACCGACCGCGAAATCTTTTTGTCCATTAGTCCAACTCCAGTTAGACCCGATGTGCGCTACGGTGCGCTGCGGGCATGGAGAGGACTTTGCTGAAGGACTAGCCGGAAGCGCCGCTTCTAGCTAATTGAGTCCTTTGGGTGCTTTTTCAGGATCTCTTTGAGCGTTGAAATCGGGATGTCGTACTCGGCCGAGAAAGCCTTCTGCGCGCCGTACTTCCCATGGTTGGCGACGTGCGTCCAATAGAGCCGGGCCAAACGCTTTTCATCGGCCGCTGTGCGCTTTCTCGGTCCCTTGGCGCGCTCACTTTGCTGGAAGGATGAAATCCTGCTTCTCGCGCTCGCCTCGGCCGCTTCGGTCAATCCCGCCATCCCTGCGGCGCGCAACTCTGCGTCACCCGAAGCGACCATCATGGCGAATTGCGCCAAGCGCTGACGCTCGACCTCTTCGAGAGGTAGTGAGTCCGTCGATCCGTCGCGATACTTGAAAACGACCTTCCACTTCGGTGGCTTTTTCATTGCTCTCTCGCGGGCAGGCCCTCTTCTGCTTGCTCGCGGCGAAGCATCTCGTCGGCTTGCTGGTACGCCATGCGGCTTGCAGAGCGGATGGCCAGTGCATACCCTTCGTTGTCGGCATCCATGATCGATCCGCCGTGCGAGGTCCAGATCCCATTCAGGACCGCGACCGCGCAGGCGCGCCGGAACGCCTTGTCGTTTGAGCTGAGCTTAGGCATGGGTCGCCTTCAGCGGCTGGCGGCGAGTCTTGGCTGCCGGCTGGACGAGTTGCAGATGGCGCTGACGGCCTTTCAGGTCAAGCAAATCGCCAGCTGGGCAGAAGTAGATCTCCCCGTCCTCGGCCCGCACCGTGTAGCCCTTGCGCTCGTAGCGGCGGGTTGTGGCCTTACGGCTTACAGTATCGGTAGCCATGGTGTGCATCTCCTCAAAGTTTGTGCACGTTGTGGTGAGGTCGGTCGGGTGCTCGAACACCCTTCCGGCCGTTTTTTTGCCTCAGCCAACTGGTCGCACGAGGCGACTAGCTACGCCCTGAGGCGCGGCGGTCACCCTATTCGTGCATGCGGCACGACATTCCCTTTCTTGACTGGGGTTTCGCAGAAGTCGGCCCAGGCCTGCATCATCTGGGATCGCTTGACCAGCAGGTCGCCGCGCCGGTATGCGGCCTCGACTTTGCTCTCGATGGTGTGCGCCAGAGCCATCTCAGCGAGCTCGCGCGGGAAGTTGGTCCGCTCGGCCGCCCAGTCCCTGAAAGTGGAGCGGAAGCCGTGAGGCACCGCCTCGAGGCCCATGCGACGCATTACCGCGCTGATGCTCATGAGGCTCAGAGGCTTGCCCTTGGCGCCGGGGAACAGAAGTTTGCCGCCTTCGATCTTGGGCAGCGCCTCCAAGACGCGGATAGCCTGCTTTGAAAGCGGCACGCGGTGAACCCTCTTGGCCTTCATGCGATCGGCCGGCACGGTCCAGAGCCGAGCGTCCATGTCGATCTCGTCCCACGTTGCGCCGCGGACTTCGCCGGAGCGCGCGGCAGTCAGAATCAGGAACTCAAGCGCCCGCGCGCCCATGCCTTCCATCCTTCGGAGCGCCTCCAGGAATGCCGAGGCCTCGTCGACAGGGACCGCGGGATGGTGGTCAACCTTCGACACCTTGGAAGGCTTCGGCAGCAACTGCTCAAGGTGGCCCTTCCACCTGGCCGGGTTGTCGCCCTCGCGGTAGCCGCGCACCGCCGCCCAATCGAGCACCGCCTCAATGCGACCACGGACGCGCGTGGCGGTTTCCGTCTTGGTCTTCCAGATCGGCTCGACCACTTCGAGGACGTGCGCAAGGGAGATGTCGCGGACCATCAACTCGCCGAGCACCGGCTCCGCGTAGGTCTTGAGCGTGTTCTCCCACTGCTGCCGGTGCTTCGGGTTGCGCCATTCGTCTCCCTTAGCATCGATGAACATCGTGGCGCAGTCGGCGAAGGTCTTGGCCTTGGCGTTCTCGGCCATCAGCAGCGCCCTCGCCTGTCGCCGCTGCTCCACCGGGTCGACGCCCTGCACGATCAGGTCACGGGACCGGCGCGCCGCCTCCTTGGCGCCTGCCAGCGTCACGTCGGGATAGCCGCCGAGCCCGATGTCCTTGCGCTTGCCGCCGACGAGCGACCGGAGCAGCCAAGCGGCATTGCCGTTGGACTTGACCAGAAGATGCAGGCCGGCGACGCCGCCGACAGCATGGCGCCCGGGCTGCTTTGCCAGCCTACTCACCCGCAGCGCTCCGATCTCGACCGCCTTCTTTGGCATTCAGTTTCCTTGTGGCATTGGTTCCCACAATACTAGCCAGCACCGAACGGTATTGCAAGGTACGCGTCGGCACGGCGTCTTGTAGTTTTTCCCTCTGAAACTGGCCTCTTTCGGCCTTGAACGGTACTCCACGGCACGGTAGGTTTGGGGACGCCTGCTCCGCCACTCAAGTTGAAGAAGCCCGCGAAAGCGGGCTTTTTTGCGGGTCCGCGGCGATGTCCCGCAACCGCTCCAGCGGCCTCTTTCGCGTGCGACTTTTCCTACGCAACAGCGGGCGGCTTCGGCGGGACGCACATGCTGCATCGCGGTAGGCTGCAGCCTTCAACAGGCAAGCAAGCCGATGGCGCTCTTCACCTTCCTCGTCGAAGACAACAAGACAATCCGCGACAACCTGATCCCCGCCCTCGAGGACCTGGTCGGTGCCGAGGTCGTCGGTTGCGCCGAGAGCGAGAACGAGGCGGCCGCCTGGCTCGCCTCCCACACCGCAGACTGGCAGCTGGTGGTGGTGGACGTGTTCCTCAAGCAGGGCTCGGGACTCGGCGTCCTCCGGACCTGCAAACAGCGCAGCGCCAGCCAGCGCGCGGTGGTCCTCAGCAACTACGTCAACGCCGACATCCGTGCGCGCTGCACGGCCCTGGGCGCGGATGCCGTGTTCGACAAGTCCAAGGAGCTCGAGGCCTTTTTCGACTACTGCAACGACGCCAGCCACCGCGAAATCAAGGAACAAAAAAAGGGCCCCTGAAGGGGCCCTTTTCCTTGGAAGCGCTTCTTGCTTCAGCTCGCGCCGCGCACCACGGCGATCTGCGTACGGGCACCACCCTTGTAGGTGTAGATCGTCAGCGCGCCGTTCTTGATGTCGCCCTTCTCGTCGAAGGCGATCGGGCCGGTCACGCCCTTGTACTGGATCTTGCTGAGCTCCGGCAGGTACTTCTCCGGTTCGGCCGAACCGGCCTTCACCATGGCCTCGGCCAGGACGTTGACCGCGTCGTACACGTACGGCGCATAGATCTGGACGTCGACGCCGTTCTTCGCCTTGAACTTGGCCTTGAAGTCTTCCAGGGGCTGCTTGAAGTCGCCCTCGACACCGCCGGCTTCCGCGCACACCACCATGTCTTCACCGATCGCATCGCCGGCCAGCTTGGCCAGCTCGCCGGTGCACAGGCCGTCGCCGCCCATGAACTTGACGTTCATGCCCAGCTGCTTGACCTGCTTGAGCATCGGGCCGCCCACGGCGTCCATGCCGCCGAAGAACAGGACGTCGGGCTTGGCGCCCTTGAGCTTGGTCAGGATGGCGTTGAAGTCGGTCGACTTGTCGGTGGTGAATTCGTGGCCGACGATCGTGCCGCCGGCAGCCTTGACGGCCTTCTCGAACTCCTCGGCGACGCCTTGGCCGTAAGCCGTGCGATCGTCGATCACGGCAATGTTCTTGCCCTTGAGCGTGTCGACCGCGTACTTGCCCAGCGTGCCGCCGAGTTGCGTGTCGTCAGCCACCACGCGGAAGGTGGTCTTGAAGCCCTGGCGGGTGTACTTGGGGTTGGTCGCTGAAGGCGAGACCTGCGGGATGCCGGCATCGCTGTAGATCTTGGAAGCGGGGATCGTGGTGCCCGAGTTCAGGTGGCCGACCACGCCGTTGACCTTGCTGTCGACCAGCTTCTGGGCAACCGCGGTGCCCTGCTTCGGGTCGGCCGCATCGTCTTCGGCCAGCAGCTCGAACTTGGCGACCTTGTCGCCGATCTTGACCCCCTTGGCATTCAAGTCCTCGATGGCCATGCGCGCACCGAGCTCGTTGTCCTTGCCCAGGTGGGCGATGGCGCCGCTGGTCGGGCCCACGTGACCGATCTTGACCACCAATGCATCGGCCGGAGGAGCCGCGGGCGCAGGCGCTGCCGCGGTGGTCGGCGCGGGCGCCGGAGCCGCTGCTTCTTCCTTCTTGCCACAAGCCACGAGCGCGAGCGCCGCCAGCGTGACTGCAGTCCATTTCAATTGCATGAGGAACCTCCAGGTATTGGTGGATAAGTACAGTAAAAACGGCCTTTTGATCCGTGCGCGAACCCTCAGCAAGTTCCGCGCCTCAGACCCGCAGCGCCCTCGCGCTTTCGACCTGGCGCGCAGTGTAGCCCAAGGATCAAGGGCCAAACGCTGGCATTGACCCGGGGTTGTCGGACAGTTCCTGGGCCAGCGCCTCGCTCACCAGCGCGCGCAGTTCGGCCTCGATTTCGTTGCGCAGGCGCGGGATCATGCTGTCGAGCTGTTGCTGGACGGCGGCCGACACCGCGTCGCTCAGGCGCTCCTCCAGCGAGAGGTCGATGCGCTGCAGGAGGCGGTGCAGCAGTTGCTCCTCGAGCCGGAAGGCTTCGGACTCGGTCAGCATCGCCTGCTTGCTGAGCGCCACCGCCTGCGCCGGGTCCACGGCGGCTGCGGCAGGCGGCGCTGCGGCAGCCGGCCCCGCAGCGGCAGCCTCTGGCACCGGCACGCTCGTGGCCGCCGGCAGGCTCGGAGGGATCGGCCCGCTCGTTGGCATCTGCGCGCTCGTGGGCACCGGCGCGCTCGTGGGCACCGGCTCGGCCGGCAGCTCGAGCACGGTCGTCAGCGTCGGCACGAAGCGTGGCGGGGTACGCGTGGACATCAGCCAGCGCTCCCGGCAAAGTCATGGCGCTGGATCGCGTAGCCGCGGTCGGCGTAGTGCCGCCAGCGCGTGCGGCCCGCCTGCCGGTCGGCCTCGTCGGCGCTCACGATGTCGATCAGGCGGTCGAAGCGCTCGAAGCCGCCGGGCACGCCGTGGCCCAGATTCACCATCACCTGGCGGTGCGGCAGCGGCGCATCGCCGCTCTCGGCCAGCACCACCGGCGAACGCGCGACGGTGTGCGGCTCGCCGTCGCAACGGCAATGGGCGATGAACTCCGCCGGGGCGAAGGTCCACAGCGCGAGATCGATCGCCTCCAGCATCTGCGCGTCGGCCACCACCACCACGCGCGCGCCATGGGTGGCAACGGCCTTGCGCAGCAACCGGCAGGCGTAGCCCAGCTTGTCCGGCGTGTTGAAGTGGAAGTCGATGCCGGTCATGGTGGCCTACCGCACCTTTGAAGGCTTGCGCGCCTTGCGCGGGGCCGGCTCTGCAGCGTCCTTGCGGGCGCGCGCCAGCAGATAGGACAGCAGCAGTCCGACCGGCCGACCGGTCGCGCCCTTGGCCGCGCCGCTCTTCCAGGCCGTGCCCGCGATGTCCAGGTGCGCCCAGGGGAAGTCTCCCGCGAAACGCTGCAGGAACTTGGCCGCGGTGACCGCGCCGCCGGCCCGGCCCGCGACGTTGGCGACATCGGCGAAGTTGGTCTTCAGGCCCTCGGCGTAGTCGTCGTCGAGCGGCATGCGCCAGCAGCGATCCTGCGACTCCTCGCCCGCCGCCAGCAGCGCGTCGGCCAGCGCGTCGTCGCTGGCGAACAGGCCGCTGCGCACGCCGCCCAGCGCCACCACGCAGGCACCGGTCAGCGTGGCGATGTCGACCACCACCGCAGGCTCGAAACGCTTGGCGTAGCTCAGCGCATCGCACAGGATCAGGCGCCCCTCGGCATCGGTGTTGAGGATCTCGATGGTCTGCCCGCTCATGCTGGTGATGACATCGCCGGGCTTGATCGCACGCCCGTCGTTCATGTTCTCGCAGGTGGGGATCAGGCCCACGACGTTGAGGGCCGGACGGATATCGCCGAGCGCGCGGAACACGCCCAGCACGCTGGCGGCGCCGCACATGTCGAATTTCATTTCGTCCATCTCGGCCGCCGGCTTGAGCGAGACGCCGCCCGTGTCGAAGGTGATGCCCTTGCCCACCAGCACCACCGGCGCCTCTTCCTTGGGCGCGCCCTGGTAGCGCAGCACGATGAAGCGCAGCGGCTCGGCCGAACCCTGCGCCACAGCTGCGAAGGCGCCCATGCCGAGTTTGTGGACCTCCTTCGGCCCCAGCACCTCGCACTTCAGGTGCGGCAGCGCGGCGAGCTCTTGCGCCGCCTCCGCGAGCATCGTGGGGGTGCAGTGATTGCCGGGGCGATTGGCCCATTCCTTGGCCAATTCGATGCCCGCGACCGTCGCCGCGGCCTCGTCGAAGGCTTCCCGCAGTGCGGCCGCGTCGGCCACGCCGAAGCTCAGCTGGCGGATCGAACGCGGCTCGGGCTTGGACTTGGTGGCGGTGTAGACATAGCTCGCGTCGGCGGCCGCGATCATCGCGCTGCGCAGACCCACCGCATCGGTGGGCTCGGCGAAGACGATCGCCACCCGCTTGGGGTCCGCCGCCTTGGCCGCCGCGATCGCGGCCAGCACGGCGGCGCGCACCGAGGCGGGCTCGCCGTCGCCCGCCGAGGCCAGCAGCACGCGCGCTGCCGCCACGCGCGCAGGCCGGTACAGCGCCAGCAGCTTGCCGGCCTTGTCACCCAGGTCGCCGGCCTTGCGGGCTTCGGCGACCAGCGTTGCGATCGGGTCCTTGGAGGGGGAGTTTCCGGCTGCGGCGAGCACGATGAGCGCGTCGCATTTTTCGGTGGCAGCCTGGGCGGTGGAGAGGGTCTTGAGTTGAAAGTCCATAATCCTTTTTTTCCCTCGACGATGTTATTCCATTCCTCCATACGCAAGGAGCTGTCGCGCAGCTTCGGGGCCACGCTGGTGGTGCTGATCACCATCGTGATGACCATGATGCTGATCCGCACGCTCGGCCTGGCGGCCCGGGGCAGCGTGAATCCCTCCGAGGTCTTCCTGGTGATGACCTATACGGTGCTCGGCTACATGCCGACCATCCTGAGCCTCAGCCTGTTCGTCTCCATCGTTGGCACGCTATCGCGCATGTACCGCGACAGCGAGATGGTGATCTGGTTCTCCAGCGGCCGCGGCCTCGGCAATTTCGTGGCGCCGCTGTTCCGCTTCGCCTGGCCGATCCTGCTGCTGATCGCCGTGTTCGCATTGGTCGGCTGGCCCTGGGCCAATTCGCAGACCGAGGGCATGCGCGACCAGTACCAGCGCCGCAGCGATATCGAACGCGTGGCGCCCGGCGAGTTCCGAGAGTCGGCCGGACGCCTGCGGGTCTTCTTCATCGACAAGGACGCACCCAACAGCGCCACCGCCAGCAACGTGTTCATCTCCTCGATCGAGCGCAACCTGCAGATCATCACCTCCGCGCAGAGCGGCCGCATCGAGAACGTCGGCGATACCCGCTACCTGATGCTCAGCAACGGCCAGCGGCTCGAACGCCCGCTGACCCCGGGGGAGCTCAAGATCAGCGAGTTCCGCAGCTACGGCGCCAAGGTCGGCGGCGACATCGACCCCTCCGAAGGCGCTGCGCCGGCGCGTGCCAAGACCACCCTGAGCCTCCTGCGTGAGCCCGGCGCGGTCAATCACGGAGAGCTGGCCTGGCGCGTCGGCATGCTGCTCGCCGCCATCAACTTCGTGGTGCTGGCGCTGACGGTATCGAGCGCCAACCCGCGGGTGGGCCGCAGCGGCAACCTGCTGTTCGCGCTGTGCGCCTTCGTCCTCTACTACAACATGCTCAATCTCGGACAGAACTGGGTCAGTTCGGGCCGTTACGACATGGGCGGCTTCATGCTGGCGCTGCATGGCGGCGCGCTGCTGCTCGGCCTGCTCTGGCTCGCGAAGCGCCATTTCAACTGGAGCTGGCGGCCGTTGCGCGTGCGCCGCGGGTCGCCGAAGGGCTCTTCCACGTGAAGACCATTCGCCGACTGATCTACATCGAGGTGCTGAAGGCCGTGGCCTTCGTGACACTGGGCTTCCTGAGCCTGTTTTTCTTCTTCGACTTCGTCGACGAGTTGCAGTCCATCGGCCAGCCCGGCACGCCGGGCTACGGCGCCGCCCAGGCCTTGATGTACGTGGCCCTGCTGATTCCGAGCCACCTCTACGAGTTGCTGCCGATCACGGTGCTGATCGGCACCATCTTCGTGATGGCGCGGCTGGCGCAGAGCTCGGAGTACACGATCCTGCGTACCAGCGGCCTCGGCCCTTGGCGCGCGCTGCGCACTCTGCTCGTGCTGGGCCTGGGCTTCGTGGTCCTGACCTTCGCGGTGGGCGACTATGTCTCTCCGGCGTCGGGACGCGTTGCCCAGTTGTTGAAGTCGCGCTACCAGGGCACCTACTCGCTGGTGGGCTACACCGGTGCCTGGCTGCGGGAAAAGCAGGGGGACAAGTCCTATGCGGTCAACGTGGCATCCATCTCCCGCAACGCCATGCTGAAGGACCTGCGCATCTTCGAATTCGGCCCCAATGGCCTGCTGGTTTCGCATACCTCCGCCGCGCAGGCACACATCTCGAACGGCGTCTGGACGCTGGTCGGTGTCGAGCGGCAGGAGTACGACACGGGCAACGCCGACAAGGTCCGCGTCACCACGACACATACGCCCGTGGTGAACTGGCCGACCTCGCTCACCAACGAGATGGTGTCGGTCGCGCTGCTGCGGCCCGACCGCATGCGCACGATCGACCTGTTCGAATACATCCAGCATCTGGACGCCAACGGCCAGACTGCCCAGCGCTACGAGATCGAGTTCTGGCGCAAGGTCTTCTACCCGCTGTCCTGCCTCGTGATGGTCGTGCTCGCCCTGCCCTTCGCCTACCTGCATTTCCGCCAGGCGGGGATCACGGCCTACGTGTTCGGCGGCGTGATGATCGGGATCAGCTTCTTCCTGCTGAACAACGTCTTCGGCTACCTGGGCAACCTGAGCAACTGGCTGCCCTGGATCACGGCCGCGGCTCCTGGCCTGATCTATTCCGTGATGTCGCTGGCAGCCTTCACCTGGCTGGTGCTCCGGCGTTAGAGGGCCTGTGGACGGCTATGCAAGGCATCGCGCAGCAGGCAGGCACATGGGGCATCGTCCTGCTCGCACATGGCTCGCGCGATGCGCGCTGGCGCGAGCCCATCGAGGCCGTGGCGCGGCGCGTGGCCGAGCGCGCACCGGCCACGCTGGTGCGCTGCGCCTACCTCGAGCTGTCGCAACCCGACCTGCGCAGCGCCATGGCGGACATGGTGGCCGCCGGGGCCGTGGGCGTTCGCGTGGTCCCGCTTTTTCTCGGCATGGGCAAGCATCTGCGCGAAGACCTCCCGCGGCTGCTCGACGACTTGCGCGCCCGGCATCCCCATGTGCCTTTGGAGTTGGCGAGCGCCATCGGCGAGGAGCCCGAAGTGCTCGACCTGCTGGCACGCATCGCACTGAAATCCTGAACTTTCGGCGTTTTCGATAGACGAGGACGGCATAATAAATTCCGGAATAAGACGGAATTTGTTATGAATCTTCACCAGTTCAAGTTCGTGCAGGAAGCGGTGCGTCGCAACCTCAACCTGACCGAGGCGGCCAAGGCCCTGCACACCTCGCAGCCGGGCGTGTCCAAGGCCATCATCGAGCTCGAGGAGGAACTGGGGGTGGAGATCTTCGCGCGCCACGGCAAGCGCCTGAAGCGCGTGACCGAGCCGGGCCAGCATGTGCTCGCGAGCATCGAGCTCATCATGCGCGAGGTGGGCAATCTCAAGCGCATCGGCGAACAGTTCAGCGCCCAGGACAGCGGCACGCTCTCGATCGCCACCACCCACACGCAGGCCCGCTACGTGCTGCCGGTGCCGGTGGCCAAACTGCGCGAGGCGTATCCCAAGGTGAACGTGAGCCTGCACCAGGGCTCGCCGGACCAGGTGGCCCGCATGGTGATGGACGAGATCGCGGAGATCGGCATCGCCACGGAGTCGCTGTCCGACTACACCGAACTCGTGACCCTCCCCTGCTACGAGTGGCAGCATGTGCTGGTGCTGCCCAGGACCCACCCTCTGGCGGACAAGGAGCGCATTCACCTCGAGGACATCGCGGCCGAGCCGATCATCACCTACCACCCCTCCTTCACCGGCCGCACGCGCATCGACCATGCCTTCGCGCAGAAGAAGCTCACGCCGCGCGTCGCCCTGGAGGCCATCGATTCCGACGTGATCAAGACCTACGTGCGCCTGGGACTAGGCGTCGGCATCGTGGCGGAGATGGCGGTGCGCGACGACTCCAACGCCGATCTCGTGGTGCGGCCGATGGGCCATGTGTTCGGCACCAACATCGCCCGCGTCGCCTTCAAGCGCAGCGCCTACCTGCGCAACTTCGTCTTCAAATTCGCCGAGTTGCTTTCCGACCGGCTCGACCGCAACCTGATCGCCAAGGCCTTGGCCGGTCACAACCAGGACTACGAACTATGAGCAACGCTGGGCCGCCCCAAGTGGCGAAAGCCCCCTCGGGAGGGCAGCGAGTACAGGAAGCGCCGAGCGTGGGCGCAAGTGTGAAAGCCCCTGTCGCGCGCACCCCCGACGTGCAGACCAAGCTGCCGAGCGTCGGAACGACCATCTTCACCGTCATGTCGGCGCTCGCCGTCGAGAAGAACGCGGTCAATCTCGGCCAGGGCTTCCCGGATTTCGACTGCGATCCGAAGCTGCTCGACGCCGTGACGGCCGCCATGGCCGCGGGCCACAACCAGTACCCGCCGATGCCAGGCATCCTGCCGCTGCGCGAGGCGATCGCCGCGAAAATCGAGACGCTGTACGGCCACCGCTACGACCCGGCGAGCGAGATCACCATCACCGCCGGCGCCACGCAGGCCATCATCACCGCGATCCTCGCCGTAGTTCGCGCCGGCGACGAGGTGATCGTTCTCGAGCCCTGCTACGACAGCTACGCGCCCAACATCGAACTGGCCGGCGGCACGGTGGTGCGCGTGCCGCTCACGCCCGGCAGCTTCAGGCCCGACTTCGACAAGATCGCGACCGCCATCACGCCGCGCACGCGCGCCATCGTCGTCAACACGCCGCACAATCCCAGCGCCACGGTCTGGACCGAGGCCGAGATGCAGCGCCTCGAGGCGCTGCTGGCCCCCACCGACGTGCTGGTGATCAGCGACGAGGTCTACGAGCACATGGTCTATGCCGGAGCCCGCCACGAGAGCGCGGCGCGCTTCCCCGGCCTGGCGGCGCGCACCTTCATCGTCAGCAGCTTCGGCAAGACCTACCACGTGACGGGCTGGAAAGTCGGCTACGTCGCGGCGCCGGCGCCGCTCACGGCCGAGTTCCGCAAGGTGCACCAGTTCAACGTATTCACCGTCAACACGCCGATGCAGCATGCGCTCGCCAGCTACATGGCAGACCCGGCGCCCTACCTCGAACTGCCGGCCTTCTACCAGCGTAAGCGCGATTTGTTCGCCGAGGGCCTGGCCAAGACGCGCCTGAGGCTGCTGCCGAGCGCCGGCACCTATTTCCAGTGCGTCGACATCCGCGAGGTCAGCGACCTCGGCGAGGCCGATTTCTGCCAGTGGCTCACCAGCGAGCTCGGCGTGGCCGCCATCCCGCTGTCGGCCTTCTATGCCGAGGGTTTCGACCAGCGCGTGGTGCGTTTCTGCTTCGCCAAGAAGGACGAGACGCTGCGCACGGCGCTGGAGCGGCTGGCGCGGCTCTGACACGAATGGTAGGAGAGTCCTGACCGCCGGAGGGCGCGCCTTCCGGCGAGGGACGGTCCGGCTTGCCTCGACCATGAAGGCCTAGGTTTACAACACCAAGGAGTCTTCCATGTCGCTCTCGCTGATCCTGCTGATCGTCCTGATCCTGCTGTTGATTGGGGCGCTGCCGAGCTGGGGCTACAGCCGCAGCTGGGGCTACGGGCCGAGCGGCGGCCTTGGCCTGGTGGTGCTGGTGGTCATCGTGCTGCTCCTCATGGGGCGCATATAGAACACGCGGTGCCCGGCGCCGCCTCGGAAGAGCCCACTTCGGTGGGCTTTTTTTCGGCCGCCATCAACCCTGCAGCTGCGCCCAGAGCTTGTCGAGCCGCTTGACGCTGACCGGCTGCGGCGTACGCAGCTCCTGCGCGAAAAAGCTCACGCGCAGCTCCTCCAGCAACCAGCGGAACTCGTCCATGCGCTCGTCGACCACCCCCTTGCGCTCGGCCACCAGGCGCCAGTAGCGCTGCTCCTGCGGGCGCAGTTCCGCCAGCCGTTGGGCGTCGCGGGCCGGATCGGCGCGCAGCTTGTCCAGCCGCAGGCTGATGGCCTTGAGATAGCGCGCGAAATGCGCCAGCCGCGGCCAGGGTGTCTGCGCGATGAAGCGCTTGCCCATCAGGCGCTGCAGCTGCTGCGCGGCATCGGCCGTCGCTTCGGGCTGGACCTTGGTGTCCTTGATCTTGCGTGCGGCGAGCGTGTACTCGACGAGGATGGTGCCCGCGAGGCGGGCGATCTCGTTGGCGATCAGCGTGAGACGCCCGCGGCCTTCCTCTACGCGACGCTCGAAGGCTTGCCGATCGGCCGGCAGCGGCTCCTGCAGAAAGGCCCGCTCCAGCGCCACGTCGATGATCTGCGCGCGCAGTTCCTCGGCCGTGCCCAGCGGCATGTAGGCCACCGCCATCTTCTGAAGGTCCGGGATGTTCTTCTCGAGGTACTTGAGGGCGTCCTTGAGCTGCAGCGCGAACAGGCGGCGCAGTCCTGCGCGGTGCTTTGCGGCCGCCACCGCCGGCTCGTCGAAGACCTCGATCGTCACGGCATCGCCGTCGTCGACCAGGGCCGGGAAGCCGATCAGCGACTGGGCCCCGCGCCGCACTTCCATCAGCTCCGGCAGCTCGCCGAAGCTCCAGCTGGTGTAGCGCTGGCCGGCGGACAGCGCCGGCGCGGCATCGGCTGCCGACGCGGCGCGAGCCGCAGGCCGCACGGCCTGTGCGTCCGCGGCGGGAACATCGGGCGAGGCCTTGACCTGCAGCCCCGCCAGAGCCTGGAAGGCGCCGCGCGCCTTCGCGCCCAGCTCCGCCTTCAGCGCGCCGAGATTTCGGCCCATGCCCAGCTGTCGGCCGTGCTCGTCGACCACGCGCAGGTTCATGAACAGATGCGGCGGCAGCATGTCGAGCTTGAAATCGGTTCGCTTCACGTCCAGGCTGGTCTCGTCCCGCACGCGCTTGAGCAGCGCGTCGGTCAGCGAGCCCAGGCCGAAGAGCTCCGGCGCGCCCAGGACGCCGGCCAGCCGTGCGGCGGAATCCGGCAGCGGCACCAGCCGCGCGCGCGGCTTCTGCGGCAGGCTCTTGAGCAGCGCCTGCACCTTGTCCTTGAGCATGCCGCCGACCAGCCACTCGCAACGCTCCTCGCTCACCTGGTTGAGCACGAAGAGCGGCACGGTCACGGTCAGCCCGTCCCTGGGGTCGCCGGGCTCGTGCAGATAGGTGGCCGCGCAGTCCACGCCACCCAGTCGCAGGGTCGGCGGAAAGGACTGCGTCGTGATGCCCGCCGCCTGGTGGCGCATCAGCTCCTCGCGCGTGAGGTAGAGCAGTTTCGGCGCTTCCTTCGAGGCCTGGCGGTACCAGTTCTCGAAGCCCAGGCCGCTGGAAACGTCGGGCGGCAGCTGGGCGTCGTAGAAGGCGTAGATCAGCTCGTCGTCCACCAACACATCCTGGCGGCGGGCCTTGTGCTCGAGCCCTTCGATCTCGCGCACCAGCTTGCGGTTGGCCGCCAGGAAAGGCAGCCTGGTCTCCCATTGCCCGCCGACCAGCGCCTCGCGAATGAAGATCTCGCGTGCGGCCACCGGATCGACGCGGCCGAATTCCACGCGCCTTCCGCTGTAGACCACCAGGCCATAGAGCGTGGCGCGTTCCAGCGCCACGGCCTGCGCGCTCTTCTTCTCCCAGTGCGGATCGAGCAGTTGCTTCCTGAGCAGGTGGCCCGCCACCTGTTCCAGCCATTGGGGCTCGATATTGGCGATGCCGCGCCCGAACAGACGCGTGGTCTCCACCAGTTCGGCGCAGACGATCCAGCGGCCGGGCTTCTTCTTGAGGTGCGCGCCCGGATGACGGTGGAACTTGATGCCGCGCGCGCCGAGGTAGGCTTCCTCCTCTTCCATCTTCCAGCCGACGTTGCCGAGCAGGCCGGAGAGCATGGACAGGTGCAGCGCCTCATAGCTCGCCGGTGTGCTGTTGATGCGCCACTTGTGCTCGGTCACCACCGTCAGCAGCTGCGAATGGATGTCGCGCCACTCGCGCACGCGGCGCACGTTGATGAAGTTCTGGCGCAGCAGCGTTTCGTATTGACGATTGCTCAGCTTGTGGGTTGGCGCGCTCGCACTCCCGCCCTCGCGCCGAGGGACAGCGAGACTGGTCTTTCCCCGCTCCTTTCCGGCAGAGAGCTGGGGTGGGGGCATCCCCCCGCGCGCATCGTGAATCCACTGCCACAGCCGCAGGTACCCGCTGAATTCGCTCTTCTCGTCGTCGAACTTGGCATGCGCCTGATCGGCCTGCTGCTGCGCATCGAGCGGCCGGTCGCGCACGTCCTGCACCGAGAGCGCGCTGGCGATCAGCAGCACCTCCTCGAGCGCGCCGCGGCTGCGCGCCTCCAGGATCATCCGCCCCACGCGCGGATCGAGCGGCAGCTTCGCCAGCTCCGCGCCCATCGCGGTCAGTTCATTCGCGTCGTCGACCGCACCGAGTTCATTGAGGAGCTGGTAGCCGTCGGCAATCGCACGCCGCTGCGGCGCTTCGAGGAAGGGAAAGCGCTCCACATCGCCCAGGTGCAGCGACTTCATGCGCAGGATCACACCGGCCAGCGAGGAGCGCAGGATCTCTGGGTCGGTGAAGCGCGGCCGTCCCTCGAAATCCTTCTCGTCGTAAAGCCGGATGCAGATGCCGTTGGCGACCCGCCCGCAGCGGCCGGCGCGCTGGTTGGCCGCGGCCTGGCTGATCGGCTCGACCAGCAACTGCTCCACCTTGCTGCGGAAGCTGTAGCGCTTGACGCGCGCGGTGCCGGCGTCGATGACGTAGCGGATGCCAGGCACCGTCAGCGAAGTTTCGGCCACGTTGGTCGCCAGCACGATGCGCCGGCCGCTGTGGCTGTCGAAGATGCGGTCCTGCTCGGCCTGCGACAGCCGCGCGAACAGCGGCAGCACCTCGGCGTTGCGCAGCAGCGGCTGGTGGCTCAGGTGCTTGCGCAGGTGGTCGGCCGCCTCGCGGATCTCGCGCTCGCCGGGCAGGAAAACGAGGATGTCGCCGCCATCGCGCGGATCGCGCCAGAGCTCGTCGACGCCGTCGGCAATGGCATCGTTGAGGTCGTAGTCGCGCGACTCCTCGAAGGGGCGGTAACGCTGCTCGACAGGGTACATCCGCCCCGACACCATGATCGTCGGCGCCGGCGTCATGGGCCCCCGCGCGCCGCGCTGCGCGTCGCCGCCGCCCTCGAGTCGGCCGGGCGCCCGGGGAGCCGACGCGAAATGCTTCGCGAAACGGTCCGCATCGATGGTCGCCGAGGTCACGATCACCTTGAGGTCCGGGCGCCGCGGGAGGATTTCGCGCAGGTAGCCCAGCAGGAAGTCGATGTTCAGCGAGCGCTCGTGCGCCTCGTCGATGATCAGGGTGTCGTAGGCCTTGAGCAGCGGGTCGGTCTGCGTCTCGGCCAGCAGGATGCCGTCGGTCATCAGCTTCACGGAGGCGTCGCGCGACAGCCGGTCCTGGAAGCGCACCTTGTAGCCCACCACCTCGCCCAGCGGCGTCTTGAGCTCCTCCGCGATGCGCTTTGCGACCGACGAAGCAGCGATGCGCCGCGGCTGCGTGTGGCCGATCAGCCGGCCCTGGCCAGGCGGCGCATTGAGCTTGCCGCGGCCCATCGCCAGTGCGATCTTGGGCAGCTGGGTGGTCTTGCCCGAGCCGGTCTCGCCGCAGACGATGACGACCTGATGGCCTGCGATGGCGGCCATGATTTCGTCGCGCCGTGCCGACACCGGCAGGGATTCTGGAAATTCGATTCGGAGCGCAGTCGAAGACAAGGCGGCAGTTCGGGGAAAATCGACCATTATCTTGCGCTCCTCGTTCACGCCTGCCTGACCATCCCATGTCCACCGTCTTCAACTTCACCTTCGTCCCCTGGTTCCGCTCGGTGGCGCCCTACATCCACATGCACCGCGGCAAGACCTTCGTGGTGGCGATGGCGGGCGAGGCGATTGCGGCCGGCAAGCTGCCCAACATCGCGCAGGACCTGGCGCTGATCCAGAGCATGGGCGTCAAGGTGGTGCTGGTGCACGGCTTTCGGCCGCAGGTCAACGAACAGCTGCGCGCCAAGGGCCACGAAGCGAGGTACTCGCACGGCATCCGCATCACCGACGAGGTGGCACTCGACTGCGCGCAGGAGGCCGCCGGCCAGCTGCGCTACGAGATCGAGGCCGCCTTCAGCCAGGGCCTGCCGAACACGCCGATGGCGGGCTCGACCGTGCGCATGATCTCCGGCAACTTCATCACCGCGCGGCCCGTCGGCGTGGTCGACGGCGTCGACTTCCAGCATTCGGGCCTGGTGCGCAAGGTCGATGCCGCGGGCATCCGCCGCGGGCTCGATTTCGGCGCCATGGTGCTGATGTCGCCCTTCGGCTTCTCGCCCACCGGCGAGGCCTTCAACCTGACGATGGAGGAAGTCGCGACCAGCGTGGCGATATCCATCCAGGCCGACAAGCTGATCTTCCTGACTGAAGTGCCCGGCATCCCGCAGGACCCGGCCCAGCCCATCGGCGAGGACAACCCCATCGACACCGAACTGCCCCTGGACAGCGCGAAAAAGCTGCTGGCCTCGCTGCCGCCGGCGCAGAAGCCGACCGACACGGCCTTCTACCTGCAGCACTGCGTCAAGGCCTGCGAAGCGGGCGTGGAGCGCAACCACATCATCCCCTTTGCGGTCGACGGCTCGCTGCTGCTCGAGGTCTACGTGCACGATGGCATCGGCACCATGGTGATCGACGAGAAGCTCGAATCGCTGCGCGAGGCCACCGCAGATGACATCGGCGGCATCCTGCAGTTGATCGAGCCCTTCGAGCGCGACGGCACGCTGGTCAAGCGCAGCCGAACCGAGATCGAGCGCGACATCGGCCAGTACACGGTGATCGAACACGACGGCGTGATCTTCGGCTGCGCAGCGCTCTACCCCTATCCGGAAGCGAAGACCGCCGAGATGGCGGCGCTCACGGTGTCGCCGCAATCGCAGTCGCAAGGCGACGGCGAGCGCATCCTCAAGCGCGTCGAGCAGCGCGCCAAGGCCAGCGGGCTCGAAAGCATCTTCGTGCTCACCACGCGCACGATGCACTGGTTCCTCAAGCGCGGCTTCCAGCAGGTCAACCCCGACTGGCTGCCCGAGGCGCGCAAGCGCAAGTACAACTGGGACCGCAAGAGCCTGGTCCTGGTCAAGAAGCTCTGAACGGGCCCCCCGGACACCGACAACATGAACCCCCTGCTCTCCAAGCTGCAGCCCTATCCCTTCGAGCGGCTGCGCCGGCTCTTCGCGGATGTCACGCCGAATCCTGAATTCGCCCCCATCAGCCTCGGCATCGGCGAGCCCAAGCACGCGACGCCGGAATTCATCAAGCAGGCGCTGTCGGCCGGCCTGGGCGCGCTGGCGGTCTATCCCGCGACCGCCGGCGAGCTGAAGCTGCGCCAGTCCTTCACCGGCTGGCTGCAGCGCCGCTATGCCCTCGAGCTGGACCCGGCAACGCAGGTGCTGCCGGTCAACGGATCGCGCGAGGCGCTGTTCGCGCTCGCGCAGACCGTGGTCGATGCGTCGAAGACGCCGGCGCCGGTGGTGCTCTCGCCCAATCCCTTCTACCAGATCTACGAAGGCGCAGCCCTGCTGGCCGGCGCCGAGCCGTACTACGTGCCCAGCGTGCCGTCGCGAAATTTCGCGGTCGATTGGGACAGCGTGCCCGCCGCCGTGTGGGAGCGCACCCAGCTGGTCTTCGTGTGCTCGCCCGGCAATCCGACCGGCGCGGTGATGCCGATCGATGAATGGCAGAAGCTCTTCGCCCTGTCGGACCGCTACGGCTTCGTGATCGCGGCCGACGAGTGCTACAGCGAGATCTACTTCCGAGACGAGCCGCCGCTCGGCGGGCTCGAGGCCGCGGCGAAGCTGGGCCGCGGCGACTTCCGCCGTCTCATTGCCCTCACCTCGCTGTCCAAGCGCAGCAACGTGCCAGGGCTGCGCAGCGGCTTCGTGGCCGGCGATGCCGCGATCATCAAGTCCTTCCTGCTCTACCGCACCTACCACGGCAGCGCCATGAGCGGCGCGGTGGCCGCGGCCAGTCTCGCCGCCTGGGGCGACGAGGCGCACGTGGTGGACAACCGCGCCCAGTACCGCGCCAAGTTCGCGGCCGTGACGCCCCTGCTCGAGAAGGTGCTGGACGTCCGCCTCCCCGACGCCGGTTTCTACCTGTGGGCCGGCATTCCCGCGGCGTGGCAAGGCGACGACGCCGCCTTCGCCCGGGCGCTCTACGCTCAATACAATGTGACCGTGCTGCCCGGCAGCTACCTCGCCCGCGAGGCAGGTGGCGCCAACCCGGGCCGCGGCCGCATCCGCATGGCACTGGTGGCCGACACCGCCGAATGCACCGAAGCCGCCCAGCGCATCGTGAACTTCATCCAGAACCGAGCCCATCCATGACCCAGCAACTCCAGCAGACCATCGACGCCGCGTGGGAAGACCGCGCCAACCTCTCCGCCACCAGTGCCCCGAAAGAAGTGCGCGAAGCCGTCGAACACGTGATTGCCGAGCTCAACAACGGCCACCTGCGCGTCGCCACCCGCGAGGCCGTGGGCCAGTGGACCGTGCACCAATGGATCAAGAAGGCGGTGCTGCTGTCCTTCCGCCTCAAGGACAACGAGCAGATGCAGGCCGGCTCGCTCGGCTTCTACGACAAGGTGCCCACCAAGTTCTCGCACCTCTCGGCCAACGAGCTCAAGGAAGCCGGCGTGCGCATCGTGCCGCCGGCCGTGGCGCGCCGCGGCAGCTACATCGCGAAGGGCGCGATCCTGATGCCCTCCTACGTGAACATCGGCGCCTACGTCGGCGAAGGCACCATGGTCGACACCTGGGCCACCGTCGGCTCCTGCGCCCAGATCGGCGCCAACGTGCACCTCTCGGGCGGCGTGGGCATCGGCGGCGTGCTGGAGCCGCTGCAGGCGGGCCCCACCATCATCGAGGACAACTGCTTCATCGGCGCGCGCTCCGAAGTGGTCGAAGGCGTGGTGATCGAAGAAAACTCCGTGCTCTCGATGGGCGTGTACATCGGCCAGAGCACCCCGATCTACGACCGCACCACCGGCGAAGTCACGTACGGCCGCGTGCCTTCGGGCTCGGTCGTCATCAGCGGCACGCTGCCCAAGGACAACGGCAAGTACAGCCTCTATGCCGCGATCATCGTCAAGCGCGTCGATGCGCAGACGCGCGCCAAGACCTCGCTGAACGACCTGCTGCGCGACTGAGCCGCCCCTTTTCACAACCACGCTGGAGGAGAGAGCCGATGAAGACGATGGAGCGAATTCTTCGCCTGATGGCCGAACGCAAGGCATCCGACATCTACCTGTCGGCGCATTCCCCGGCGCTGATCCGCATCAACGGCAACTGCGTGCCCATCAACGCGCAGGTGCTTCCGACCGAGGCGCCGCTGGCCCTGCTAGCCGAGGTGGTACCCGAGCACCGCATCGCCGAGCTGGAAGGCACCGGCGAGCTCAACATGGCCATCGCGCTCGAGGGCGCGGGCAACTTCCGCATCAGCGCCATGCGGCAGCGCGGCAGCTATGCGGTGGTGGTGCGCCACATCGCCTCGGAGATCCCTTCCTTCGACGAACTGAACCTGCCCGAGATCCTCAAGACCCTGGTGATGGAGAAGCGCGGCCTGATCCTCATGGTGGGCTCCACCGGCGCCGGCAAGAGCACCACGCTGGCCTCCATGCTGGACTACCGCAATGCGCACGCCAGCGGCCACATTCTCACGGTCGAGGAGCCGATCGAATTCACTTTCACCAACAAGAAGTCGATGGTGAACCAGCGCGACGTCGGCAGCGACACGCAATCGCTGCAGATCGCGCTCAAGAACGCGCTGCGCCAGGCGCCCGACGTGATCCAGATCGGCGAGATCCGCGACCGCGAGACCATGACGGCCGCGATCGCCTATGCCCAGTCGGGCCACCTGTGCGTGGCCACGCTGCACGCCAATAACAGCTACCGCGCGCTCAACCGGATCCTGAGCTTCTACCCGGTCGAGGTGCGTCCCACCCTGTTGAACGACCTGAGCGGCGCGCTGCGCGCCATCGTCGCTCAGCGCCTGCTGCGCACGCCGGACGGCAGCCGTGTGCCGGCGCTGGAGGTGATGCTCAACACCGCGCTGGTGGCGGAGCTGATCGGCAAGGGCGACTTCTCCGGCGTCAAGGAGGCAATGGAGCAGTCCATGGCCGAAGGCTCGCAGACCTTCGAGGAAGACATTGCCCGTCTCATCATCGAGAACCGCACCACCCGCGAGGAAGGCCTGTCGCAGGCCGACTCGCCGACCAACCTGATGTGGCGCCTGCAGAACCGCAACGCGTCCCCGTCGCGCAAGGACGAGCAGGCCTCGCTCGACCCGCTCGACGAACCTTCTTTCACGGACATCACGCTCGACGTCCGCCACTAGCTTCTTTTTCATGTCCCGCACGCTGCAACTTGCCGAACAACTGATCTCCCGCCCCTCGGTCACTCCCGACGATGCGGGTTGCCAGCAGATCCTCGGTGAGCGGCTGGCGCGGCTGGGCTTCAGGCTCGAAACGCTCGAAAGCGGCCCCGCCGACTTCCGCGTGACCAACCTGTGGGCCGTGCGTCCGGGCAGTGCGGACGCCGGTGCCGCGCGCACGCTGGCCTTCGCGGGCCACACCGACGTGGTGCCCACCGGTCCGCTGGAGCAGTGGAAGAGCCACCCCTTCACGCCCACCCACCGCGACGGCCGCCTCTACGGCCGCGGCGCCTGCGACATGAAGACATCGCTGGCCGCCTTCGTGGTCGCGATCGAGGACTTCCTGGCCAGCCGGCCGGACCCGCGGCTCACGCTCGCCCTCCTGCTCACCAGCGACGAGGAAGGTCCCGCCGTCGACGGTACGGTGGTGGTCTGCAATGCGGTGGCCGCGCGCGGGGTGCGCATCGACTACTGCATCGTCGGCGAGCCGACCTCGGTCGAGCGCTGCGGCGACATGATCAAGAACGGCCGCCGCGGCACCATGAGCGGGCGGCTCACCATCCAGGGCGTGCAGGGCCACATCGCCTACCCGCACCTCGCCAAGAACCCGGTGCATGCCGTTGCGCCGGCACTGGCCGAACTGGTCGCGATCAACGCCGCAGGGGGCTGGGACGCATCGCCCAACGCGTACTTCCAGCCGACCAGCTGGCAGATCAGCAACATCCACGCGGGCACCGGGGCCAGCAACATCATCCCCGGCAACGCGGTGATCGATTTCAATTTCCGCTTTTCGACCGAGGCCACCCCGGAGTCGCTGCAGACGCGGGTCAAGGCGGTGCTCGATGCGCACGGCCTCGACTACACCTTGTCCTGGACCGTGGGAGGCCTGCCCTTCCTCACGCCACCCGGCGAACTGGTGGCCGCGGTGCAGCAGGCCATCCGCGACGAGACCGGCATCGAGACCGAGCTGTCGACCAGCGGCGGCACCAGCGACGCGCGCTTCATCGCGAAGATCTGCAAGCAGGTGGTGGAGCTGGGCCCGGTCAACGCCAGCATCCACAAGATCGACGAGCACATTGCGGTGGCCGAGATCGAGCAGCTCAAGAACATCTACCAACGCACGCTGGACCGGCTCGAAGCGCTGATTTCGGCATGAGCCCCAGGGCCGTTCCGAACGGGGCTCGCACCGTAAGCGGAGGCGAAGACGAAGGCATTCCAATGCGCACCGTCATCGAACTGATCGAGGCCGGCGAAAGGCAACTGGCCGCCGCCGGTGTCGCCTTTGGCCACGGCACCACCAATGCCTTCGACGAAGCGGCCTGGCTGGTGCTGTGGCGCCTGGGCCTGCCGCTCGACGGTCTGGACGAAGTGGCCGGAGGCCGGGTCTCGCCGGCGGACGAGGCGCGGGTGGCCGAACTGCTGGCCGCGCGCATCGCGACACGCAAGCCCGCGGCCTATCTCACCAGGGAGGCATGGCTGCAAGGCGTGCCCTTCTACGTGGACGAGCGTGCCATCGTGCCTCGCAGCTTCATCGCCGAGCTGCTGGCCGACGACAGCATCGACCCCTGGCTCGGCGCGCACACGCAACGGGTGCTGGACCTTTGCACCGGCAATGGCAGCCTCGCAGTGCTGGCTGCCCTGACCTATCCGGACACCGCCGTCGATGCCGCCGATCTTTCGACCGAGGCCCTGGAGGTAGCGGCCATCAATGTCACGCGCCACCAGCTCGACGACCGCATCACCCTCGTCGAATCGGACGGGTTTGCCGCCGTGCGGGGCCCCTACGACCTGATCCTCTGCAACCCACCCTACGTCAACGCGCAGAGCATGGCCGCCCTGCCCGCGGAATATCGCGCCGAGCCGGAGCTGGCGCTGGCCGGCGGCGCCGACGGCATGGACTTCGTGCGCCGCCTGTTCGCCGAGGCGCCGGCCTGCATGCGTGAGAACGCCGTGCTGGTGCTGGAGATCGGCAACGAGCGCGCGCATTTCGAGGCGGCGTTCCCGAAACTCGAGGTGGTGTGGCTCGCCACCAGCGCTGGCGAGGACCAGGTGCTCCTGGTCACCCGCGAAGTACTTCTTTCATGATCACCCTCAAGAACGTCATCCTGCGCCGCAGCGCCAAGGTCCTGCTGAACGGCGCCAGCGTCACCATCAATCCCGGCGAGAAGGTCGGGCTTGTCGGGCGCAACGGCGCCGGCAAGTCGACTCTCTTCGCGCTCTTCAACGGCACCCTGCACGAGGACGGCGGAGATTTCTCGGTGCCGACGTCCTGGCGCCTGGCCCAGGTTGCCCAGAACATGCCCGAGACCGAGGAATCGGCCAGCGACTTCGTGGTCGGCGGCGACACTCGGCTGGTGGCGTTGCGCGAGGCGCTCGCGCGCGCCGAGGCCGACCACGCCGCCGATCCAGACGATGCCGAGATCGGGATGGCCCTGGCCCATGCCTATACCGACCTGCACGACGCCGGCGAGCACGATGCCGTGCCGCGCGCGCAGGCGCTCATCCTCGGCCTGGGATTCAAGGTCCACGAACTTGATCAGCCGGTCAACAGCTTCTCCGGCGGCTGGCGCATGCGGCTGCAGCTGGCGCGGGCCCTGATGTGTCCGAGCGACCTGCTGCTGCTCGACGAACCGACGAACCACCTGGACCTGGATGCGCTGGTCTGGCTGGAAGCCTGGCTGCAGAAGTACGCGGGCACCATGATCGTGATCAGCCACGATCGCGAGTTCCTCGATGCCGTGACCGACGTCACCCTGCACATCGTGCACGAGCAGCTCACGCGCTACGGCGGCAACTACAGCGCCTTCGAGACGCTGCGCGCCCAGCAACTCGAGCTGCAGCAGGCGGCCTTTGCCAAGCAGCAGGACAAGATCGCCCACCTGCAGAAGTTCATCGATCGTTTCAAGGCGAAGGCGAGCAAGGCCAAGCAGGCCCAGAGCCGCGTCAAGGCGCTGGAGCGCATGGAGAAAGTGGCGCCACTGCTGGCGGAGGCCGACTTCAGCTTCGAGTTCAAGGAGCCGGGCAACATTCCGAATCCGATGCTCACGATCAGCGCGGCGAGCTTCGGCTATCGGGTGGCCGGGGAGCCGCCGAAGACCATCCTGACCGGCGTCAACCGCTCGGTGCTGGCCGGCCAGCGCATCGGCATCCTGGGCGCCAACGGACAGGGCAAGTCCACGCTGGTGAAGACCATCGCGCGCGAGATGGGCGCCCTCGCCGGCACCGTGACCGAAGGCAAGGGCCTCAACATCGGCTACTTCGCGCAGCAGGAGCTCGACGTCCTGCGCCCGCAGGACACGCCGCTGGAGCACATGGTGCGCCTCGCGCGCGAGCTCGGGCCCAATGCCCGCGAGCGCACTGGAGAGCAGGACCTGCGCGGCTTCCTGGGCAGCTTCAACTTCAGCGGCGACATGGTGAAGCAGGCGGTCGGCACCATGAGCGGCGGCGAGAAAGCGCGCCTGGTGCTGGCCATGATGGTCTGGCAGCGCCCCAACCTGCTGCTGCTCGACGAGCCGACCAACCACCTGGACCTGGCCACCCGCGAGGCCCTGGCCATTGCCCTCAACGAGTTCGAGGGAACGCTCATGCTGGTGAGCCATGACCGCGCCCTGCTGCGCTCCGTCTGTGACGAGTTCTGGCTGGTCGGCCGCGGCCGGGTCGGCGACTTCGACGGCGACCTCGACGACTACCAGCGCTACCTCCTGGACGAGGCGAAGCGCGTGCGCGAGGAGGCCCGGCTGGCCACACGCGAGGCAGAGAGCGTTGCCGTTGCCGTCGCCGCCGCGCCCTCGTCTCAGGCGGCGGCGCAGGAGCGCCAGCAGCGCAGCAACCAGGCCAAGCCGCTGAAGCGCGAGCTCGCGCAGATCGACGAGCAGCTGGCCGCTGCCGGCGCCGAAAAGACCTCCCTGGAAGCACGGCTATCGACTTCGCTGCCGGCGTCAGAGATCGCCGAGACAGGCCGGCGCCTCAAGGCACTGAACGACCAGATCGATGCACTCGAGGAGCGCTGGCTGGCGCTGTCGGACCAGATCGAGGCACTGGCCGCCGCATGATCGACGTGCTAGCCTCCGCCGAACCATGCCCTCGGCCCTCGAACTCGCCCGCGGCGACCCTCAGCTGATCGCGGCCATCCAGCGCAGCCGGCGCATGCTCGGCCGCAACGCACTGATCGCCGCCGTCGCGAGCGCCGTTCCCGTCCCCGGAATCGATTGGGCCGCCGATGCCGCATTGCTGGCGCGGCTGATACCGCGGATCAGCGCCCAATTCGGCCTCTCCGTGACTCAGATCGAAGGACTGGCACCCCACCAGCGCGAACGAATTCACCAAGCGGCCGCCGCGGCAGGCGCCCTGCTGGTCGGCAAACTGGTGACGCGGGAGTTGCTGATCAAACTCGCCCGCCACGCCGGCATCCGCCTGACGGCGAAACAGGCCACCAAGTACGTGCCCATTGCGGGCCAAGTGGTCTCGGCAGCGATCGGCTACGCCGCCCTCCGGGCCTTGGGCGAGCTCCATATCCGCGACTGCGTCCTGGTGGCGCAGTCGGTGAAGCACTTGCTTCCAGGGGCGGTGACGGAACAAGAAGTGCAGCCGCTCGGCGCGACAGGCGCTCCCCGCAGCCGCTTCGGCTGGGCGCGCTTGCGGGCCAATTGAGCGGCGTCGGCCGCCAAAACCGTCTGTTTGCCCCCACGCATTGATGGCATACCATCTGACGAAATCCGGGCTGGCCACGTGTCAAGCTCATAATGACAGCGAAAGACCGGGAAAGTTGGCGGTCCGGCGTCCAGTCAGGGGATCGAGGTGAGGAGTTAACAGATGAATGAGACAGATCTCGCAGCATCGTTGGAACGGCTCATGGCACGGGTCGATTACTACCTGCACTGCGAGTTGGACGAAGAGTACGACCACGACCGGCCCGACACGGCGCGCCGTCAGCTGGAGGCGGCACTGCGGCAAGAGTTGCTGCGCGCAGGCGCCGTCGGCCTCGTTTCCGCAATCGCGGGTGGCCAGCAGGTGCTGAGCGGCCGCGACCCCGACTGAGCGTTCTATCCCTTTCCCTCTCCACCTGATCCGGCTGCATGCCAAGCCAGCCGGAGTTCCCCTTGTTCCCCACTTCTGCGCGCGTCGCCAACACCGCGCGAGTTCCTCCAGCTCGTCGATGCTCCGACGCCCGAAATGGAGGTCTTTCCTTCATCACAGGCTGCTGATCAGGGGCACCAGGATCGGAATGGCGACGAAAAGAAGGCCCAGCATCACGTTGCGGCGCCACACCACCGCGTGCTCGATGCGTCGGACGGAACGATGGAAAGCCAGGAAGGCGCGCTGCTCGTCAGGATTGGCCTGATCCTTCCACCATTCGCGGGGCGTGGCTTGGGTAGTGGTTTTCATGTAAACCATTGCGCTTACTTTTTGCCCTTTGAACATAGGTAGAAATGCACGCTTTGGTTTACAGACTCGACCTACATCAACGTGGGGAGAGCTGTGATATCCCTGCACTCCAACCGAACCAATCGCGCTAGAGTTTTTCCGTGGACGCTTGGCAACCCAATTTCAACTGGATCACCGAGCTGCTGGCCGTCGGCGGCAGCTACCCCTCCGAATGCGCGGAGCTGTTGGCGCGCGAGCATCACATCCAGGCCGTGATCGACCTGCGCGGCGAGGCCATGCCCGACCCGCAGCTGTTCAGGCGCCACGGCATCACCCTGCTGCACCTGCCCACCTCGGACATGCATCCGGTAGCGACGCCGGACCTCGAGCACGGCATCCGTTTTGCGAACGAATTCCTGGACCAGGAGCAGCGCGTGCTGATCCATTGCGAGTACGGCATCGGCCGCAGTGCGACGCTGGCGCTGTGCGTGCTCGTGCATCGCGGCCATGCGCCACTCGAAGCGCTCGCCCTGATGAAGAAGCAGCGCCCTGTCATCTCGCCTTCGCCGCCGCAGTTCGCCTGCTGGTCGGCGTGGCTGGACAGCCATCGTTTCTCCAGCGATGTCGATTGGGAGATTCCAAGCTTCGAAGACTTCAAGGCGCTGGCTTATGCCCGCCCCAACCGCTGAGCAAGGCGTTGAGCCGGCTCGTTAACTGAAGCTTGCTTCAGCGCTCAACGGCGCGGCAGCCCAGGCTGCATTCCTGGTTCCGTTATCGGCGCCGCCTCCGCGCCTTCCACCACTCGCTTCCGCTTCGGCTGTTCGCCTACAGACGGAGCTTGACGCTTCCCCGATCCTGGAATTAAAACTTAAGCACTCAATTCAAGGTGAGGTCATGGAATCACCCGACCGGGACGAATTGGAGAAGCTGCGCGCGAGCGTGGTGAGCAGCAGGGCCGCGGTGGTGGCATGGCGCGAACTGCTGATCGAATCCGTGGGAGACCGCCTGTGCGGGAGCGGCGAGGGCCCCACGCCCGAACAGATCCAGACCCTGTCCTCCCTGGAGCGAGCGGAGCAACAGGCCCGGGAGCGCTATGTGCGGTGCCTCGTATCGACTTTGCTGAGGGGAGACCGGCAGCCGCGTTGACCCTGCCGCGTCCCTGCGCCGTGGAAAGCGGCGCGGACAAGAAGGCGCTCTGACGCAAATAGGGGTGAGAAGACTTTCCTGTAAACGGGGTGGTAGGACGTACAAGATTCGAACTTGTGACCAACGGATTAAAAGTCCGCTGCTCTACCAACTGAGCTAACGTCCCACGCTTTTTTTCTTTGGTTTTTGCCGGCTTCGGACCATTCGGCAAAGCCCGAAATTATAGCGTGCCGCCGCGCGCAATCCGATCGAGCACCCAGCCTGCCGCGCATTGCCCGAAGGTGGCCGTCACGCTGACCACGGAGCCGTAGCCATGGCAGTTGAGCGAACCGTCGGCTGCCTCGATGGCGCAGGAGGCATCGGGCGGCGCGACGCTTTCGCGGCTGAAGACGCAGGTGACGCCGATCCTGCGGCCCTCGCGCGGCGCGCCATGTTCCTTGCGCAGGCGCTGGCGCAACTGCGCCAGCAGCGGATCGTGCGTGACCAAGGCGAGGTCGTCGATGTCGACCTTGTGCGCAAGGCGCTTGCCGCCCGCCGCACCCACCGTGATGAAAGCGGCGCCGGTTGCTCGTGCCCAGGCGGCCATGGCCAGCTTGGCTCGCACCTGGTCGCAGGCATCGACGACGGCGGCCACCGGCCCATTCGCGGCCTGCGCGCTCGCCAGCAGTTGGTGCCAGTTGCCCGGCTCCACGAAGTCGTCGATGGCCAATACCTCGCAGCCAGGATGGATGTGCGCAATGCGCTCGCGCATGGCCTCGACCTTGGCCTGCCCGACAGTGCTGTCGAGCGCGTGGATCTGGCGGTTGATGTTGGATTCGGCAATGTGGTCGAGGTCGATCAGCGTCAGCCGCCCGACCCCGCTGCGCGCCAGCGCCTCTACGGCCCAGGAGCCGACGCCGCCGATGCCGGCGACCAGCACGTGGGCATCGCGGATGCGGGCCGCGCCCGGCACGCCATACAGGCGCTCCAGGCCGCCGAAGCGGCGGGCCAAGTCGGCGTCGTCCAGCTCGACGACGGGGCCGACGACGCTCACCTCGCGGCCCCTGCTTCAGCGCAGGCGCGAGAGGCGCTCGCGCCCGGCCTGTGCGGCTTCGGACTGGGGATAGGCCTTGGTCAGGTCTTCCAGCGTACGGCGTGCCGCCCGCGTGTCCTTCAATTCGATCTGGCAGTTCGCGATCGACAGCACGGCCTCGGGCGCCTTGGCGTGGTCGGGCGCCAGCGAGAGCATCGAACGGAAGTTCGCGATGGCCTCGTTGTAGTTGCGCGTGGCGTACTGCGCATTGCCCAGCCAGAACAGCGCTGACGCGTTGTAGCCGCTCTGCGGATAACGCTTCACGAACTCGGCGAAGGCCGTTTGCGCCTGTGCGAACTGGCCGCCGCGGAAGATGCCCAGTGCGGCTTCGAAGTCGGCCTTCTCGCGTGGATCGGCCGAGAACTCGCGCCCGTCGACCGAGACCTTCGAAGGCTCGCTCTTCTTGAGCCGATCGTCGATCTCGCCCTGGCGCTGCTGCATCTCGGTGACCGCGCGCGTGAGCTGCTCGTTCTGCCCGGTCATGCGCTGCAGGTCGCCGCGCATCTGCTCGATCTGCGTTTGCAGCTCGAGCAGGCTGCGCCGCAGCTGCGCGTTCTCTTCGTTCTGGCGCTGCTCGGACTGCTGGCGCATCGCCTCCACCCGCTGCCGCAGATCGAGGATGGCGCGACGCGCCTCGTCGTCCTCGAACAGCGCGGCCTGCGCGCCGAGGGAGGCGCACAGCAGAGCGACGGCAATCGCCGCACCACGCAGCGGGGCAACGACTCGCATCATCTGCGGTAGGTGATCTCGGCGCGGCGGTTCTGCGCCCACACGTCTTCACCGCTGCCCTGGACAGCCGGCTTTTCCTTGCCGAAGCTCACGGCTTCGATCTGGCTGTCCGGCACGCCGAGCAGGACGAGTGCGCGGCGCACGGCCTCCGAACGCTTCTGGCCGAGCGCCAGGTTGTACTCGCGGCCGCCGCGCTCGTCGGTGTGGCCTTCGATCGAGACGCGGCGCTGCGGGTTGGCCTTCAGGAAGCGGGCGTGGCCGTCGATCAGCGACTGGAACTCCGGCTTGATGGTGTAGCTGTCGAAGTCGAAATAGACGATGCGCGCCACGCCGACCGGGCCCTGTGCAGTCTGCGCACTCTGGTCGATGCTGACCGGCGCGACGCCGCTGGCCGCACCGCCGGAGCCCGTGCCGCCTGAGCGATCCACCACCGGCGCATCGTTGAGCTTGGTGCCGGACGAGCACCCGGCGATGAGCGCCACGATGGCCAGCGAATAAATCGTACGTCTTAACATTTCGAACTCCTCAGGTGTTGATCATTCATTGCTTTTGAAACGGACCCCAGTCCGGTTCGCGGATGTCTCCTGCCTGCCCGGCCAGCCGTGCCTTTATTTTTCCGTCGAGCGTGGTCGTCATCAGCGCCTCGCGGCCTCCCAGCCGTGTGGCGTAGACGATCAGCTTGCTGTTGGGGGCGAAACTGGGATTCTCGTCGGCGGTCGTGTCGGTGAGCGCCGTCACGTTGCCGGTCGCCAGCTCCATCACATGGAGTTTGAAGGCGCCGCCGACCCGCGAAATGTAGGCCAACCACCGGCCATCGGCGCTGATGGACGGAGAAATGTTGTAGGTCCCGCTGAAGGTCACGCGCGTGGGATTGCCGCCGCTGGCGCTCATCTTGTAGATCTGGGGCGCGCCGCCGCGGTCGCTCACGAAGTAGATGGTGCCACCGTCGGCAGAGTACACCGGCTCCGTGTCGATGCTGTTGCTCTGCGTCAGCCGGCGCGGCTCGCCGCCGCCCGAAGGAATGGTATAGAGCTGCGAGCCGCCGTCGCGGCTCAGCGTCACGGCCAGGGTGTTGCCGTCGGGCGCCCAGGCCGGCGCGCTGTTGGAGCCCTTGAAGTTGGCCACCAGCCGGCGCTGCCCGCTGGCCACCGTGTGCACATAGACCACCGGCTTGCGCGACTCGAAGGACACATAGGCCAGTTGACTGCCATTGGCGGACCAGACCGGCGAGATGATCGGCTCCGGGCTGGCGAGCGCGGCCTGCGCATTCTCGCCATCGGCATCGGCCACCCACAGGGTGTAGCGACTGCCGCCCTTGGTCACGTAGGCGATGCGGGTCGAGAAGATGCCTTTCTCGCCGGTCAGCTTTTCATAGACATAGTCGGCGATACGGTGCGCCGCGAGCCGCAGGTCGCCCTGCGGCACGGTGTAGCTCTGGCCGCCGAGGTCCTGGCCGCGCACGACGTCCCACAGGCGGAACTTCACGTCGAAGCGGCCGTCGGCCAGGCGGGTCACGCTGCCCGCGACGAGCGAATCGGCAGTGCGCTGCCGCCACAGGCTCAGATCGGGACGGGAGGACTCGTCGAGCGACTGGCCGCTGGCATCGACGCCGCGGAACTGGCCGCTGCGTTCCAGGTCGGCCTGCACGATGGCCGAGATCTTCTGCGGCGAGGCGTCCTCGCCCCTGAAGGGCGCAAGCGCGATCGGCAGCTGCGTCAGGCCCACACCCGAGACTTCCACCCGGAACTGGGCGAACGCGGGAGCGAGAGGGGAGACAGCCAGGGCCGCGATCAAAGTGCGGCGAACGAAGAACGATGAAGAAGGGGTTGGGGAGATTTCTTGCAACTGCTTTTTCATGCGGTTCGGAGAGCTTTCCGGGAATTTAGTTTCCTGCCCGGATGAAACGAGGCCACATGGTACACATAGCGATGCACCGGCCGTCACAAAACGTGTATGTGCCGGCGCGGTCCTACAGGAAGGCGAGAACTTAGAATCCGCCGCCATGCAGCCTTCCCCCGCCGCCGAGTCCGCGCGCCCTACTCTCACGCGCCGACTCGCGCGACTCATGACCTGGTTCGGAGGCTCGCGCCATTGGTGGACCCTGGGCCTCGTCTGCGCCCTCATCGCCGCCGTGACCGAACCGCTGATGGCCGCCATGCTCAAGCCGCTGCTCGATCGCGGCTTCACGCGCGGCCAGCTGCCGCTCTGGGCCATCCCGGCCGCCGTGATCCTGCTGTTCGCGGTGCGCGGCCTGGCCCAGTTCATCTCCCAGTACGCGCTCGCGCGCATCGCCAACGAAGGCATGCAGCGGCTGCGGCGTGTGCTCTTCCAGCGCTTGCTGGCGGCCGAGCTCGCCCTCTTCTCGCGCCAGTCGGCCAGCTCGCTATCGAACACCGTGGTCTACGAGGTGCAGACCGGCGCCCTGCTGCTGGTGCAGGCCTTGCTGGGCCTGTCGCGCGACGGCTTCACGCTGATTGCGCTGCTGCTCTACCTGGTCTATCTCAATTGGAAGCTGACGCTGATCGTCGGCGTGCTGGTGCCGGGGGTGGCCTGGATCATCAAGGCGTTTTCCAAGCGTCTCTATCGGCTCACCCTGCTCGGCCAGCAGGCGACCGACGAGCTGGCCTACGTGGTCGAGGAAAACGTGCTCGCCCACCGCATGGTCCGGCTGCACAACGCCGAGGCCAGCCAGACCCGGCGCTTCGACCGCTTGAGCCACGACCTCAACCGACTGGCCGTGAAGTCCACCATCGCCTCGGCCGCGACCACGCCCCTGACGCAGATCGTCGCAGCGGTCGCGCTTTCCGCAGTGGTCATGATCGCGCTCTGGCAAAGCGGCAAGCAGGGCTTCACGGTGGGCGGGTTCGTGGCCTACATCACTGCCATGCTGATGCTGATCGCACCGATCCGCCGCCTGGCCGACATGACCAGCCCGATCACGCGCGGACTCGCAGCGCTGGAGCGCGGCCTCGCGCTCATCGACGAAGTGGCGCCGGAATCGCAAGGCAGCTTCCGCACGCCGCGCGTGGTGGGCCGCATCGAGCTGCGCGCGGTGCACGTGAACTACCGCGGCGCGCAGGAGGCCCGCGCGCTGGACGGCGTGAGCCTGACGATCGCACCCGGCGAGGTGGTGGCCTTCGTCGGGCCCTCCGGCTCGGGCAAGACCACCCTGGTCAACCTGCTGCCGCGCTTCGTGCTGCCGAGCGCGGGCGAGGTGCTGCTGGACGGGCACGCCGTCGCCGACTGGGAGCTCAAGAACCTGCGATCGCAATTCGCGATGGTCAGCCAGGACGTGGTCATGCTCAACGACACGCTGGCCGCCAACGTGGCGCTGGGCGCCGACCTCGACCGCGATCGCGTGCTGACCTGCATCGCCGCCGCGAACCTGGCGGTGCACGTCGAGGGCCTGCCTCAAGGCATCGACACGGTGCTGGGGCATAACGCGACCCAGCTCTCCGGGGGGCAGCGCCAGCGCCTGGCAATCGCGCGCGCGCTCTACAAGGACGCACCCGTGCTGCTGCTCGACGAGGCCACTTCCGCGCTCGACACGGAATCGGAGCGCCTGGTGCAAGAGGCGCTGCAGCGGCTGATGCGCAATCGCACCACCCTGATCGTCGCGCACCGCCTCTCGACCATCCAGCACGCCGACCGCATCGTGGTGATGGAGCACGGCCGCATCGTCGAGCAAGGCAGCCATGCGCAGCTCATGGCGCTGGAAGGCCTCTATTCGCGGCTGCAGGCGCATGCGGTGCGCTCGGCGCCGGAAGGCGGCGAGCCCAGCCTCTGAGGCTTGGCCGCCTTGCGCTCGCTGCCGCCGGTGCACTGCAGGAGATCGACGCCATTGCGAAGATCGAGCGCGGCCGACTTCAAGCCCTTCGAAGCATGGACGCTGCCCGCCAAGGCGATCGTGCGCACCGCGGGCCGGGTGGCCACCGGACGCTTCGCCGATGCGAGCGGCGACCTCGATGCCGCCGCCAAGGCCTGCGAGGAGGCCATCGCCATGCAGGCCAGCCTCAGCTACGCCCTGCTGGTACCACCCGGTACGTCAATCGCTCGGCGCGGTCCGGCTGCGGCAAGGCAGGCTCGACGAGGCGCAGCAGGCCTTCAGGGGATTCGCGTGCGCAACAGCGGCTGGGCGCTCGTGAGGCTGGCCGAAGTCGAGCGCAGGCGGGGCGATGCAGTGCGCGACAATCGGCCGAGTGGTCGGAGCCTGCCGGGACGGCAGGCATCCGGCGCGCGCGAAACCACCCCCCTGATGACAGCCGCCCCCATCTACGCTTTGCCCCTTCCCCCTGCCGGCCTCGCTGCATTGGAGCAGCGGCTCGCCGGCGATCTCGAATGCCTGGGTTGGCCAGCGCGGCCCTGGATGCGCGAGCGCCAGCATGACGGTGCCGAGGTGCTCGACGTCGCCATCGTCGGCGCCGGCCAGGCCGGCCTCGCTGCCGCAGCCGCACTCGCGCAGCAAGGCATACGGGCCGTGGTGTTCGACCGCGCGCGCGAGGGCTTCGAAGGGCCCTGGGCGACCACGGCGCGCATGGAAACGCTGCGCTCGCCCAAGGAGCTCACCGGCCCGGCGCTGGGGCTGCCCGCCCTCACCTTCCGCGCCTGGTTCGAGGCCCGGTTCGGCGCCGAGGCCTGGGCTCTCCTCGACAAGATCCCGCGCCTTCAATGGATGGACTACCTGCGCTGGTATCGGCGCGTGATGGCGGTGGACGTGCGCAACGAAACGACGGTCACCGCCTTTCATCCGCGCGCCGATGCGATGGTGCGGCTCGCGCTGCAGACGCCCGAGGGCGCACGCAGCGTGCTGGCGCGGCGCGTGGTGCTGGCGACAGGGCGCGATGGCCTCGGTGGCCCGGCCGTTCCCTCTTTCGTCGCCGGGTTGCCGCCGTCGGCCTGGGCGCATTCCTCCGACGACATGGACTACGCCCGGTTGAATGGCCTGCGCGTCGGCGTGATCGGCGCGGGCGCCTCGGCGATGGACAGCGCCGCCACCGCGCTGGAAGCCGGCGCGCGCAGTGTGGACCTGCTGATCCGCCGCGATGATCTGCCCCGCGTCAACAAAGGCAAGGGAGCCGGCTCACCGGGACTGACCCACGGACACTACGACCTGCCGGATGAACACAAGTGGCGCGTGCGGCACTACATCAACCGCCAGAGCGTGCCGCCGCCGCGCGGCAGCACGCTGCGGGTTTCGCGGCATCCCGGCGCACGCTTCCACTTCGGCTGCCCCATTCTCGATGTCGCCTGGCAAGCCGACGACCGCGCGCTGCGCGTCTCGACGCCACGCGGCGAGTTCGAGTTTGACTTCCTGATCGTGTCCACCGGCTTCAAGGTGGATTGGGGCAGCCGCCCCGAGTTCGCCGCCATTGCCCCCCATGTGCGCGCATGGAAGGAGCGCTTCACGCCGCCACCGGGCGAAGAGGACACCGAGCTGGCCGACTCGCCGGACCTCGGGCCCGCGTTCGAACTCCAGGAAAGGGTCGCGGGCGCCTGCCCCGGGCTCGATCGCATCCATTGCTTCTGCTACCCCGCCGCGATGTCGCACGGCACCGTCTCCGGCGACATCCCCGCCATCAGCGAAGGCGCGCGGCGGCTGGCCGGCGGCATCGCGAGCCTCTTCTATCGCGAGGATTTCGAGTACCACTTCGCGCGGCTCGAAGCTTTCGACGAGCCGGAACTGATGGGCGACGAATGGGTGCCCGCGGCGCCCGCCGACGCGAATCCTGGCGAACCTTTGCGGCGCACCGCCAGCTGAACAAGCCGCACCCCTCGATCACACGACGATGACCTCCGCACCCACTCCCTCGACACCTTCCACGCCTTTCGACCTGGTCGATCGGCTCGTGCCCCTGGCCCCTGGCCAGTCCACCTGGAAGATCCGCCACGAGCGCCCCAAGGTCGTCGAAGCCACGCAAGGCAGCTACGAGGCCCTGTTCTCGCCGGCCGTGGAAGGCCTCGCCGTCATCGAGCGCTTGCTGGTCGCGCTGCATGCCTGCCGCATCGGCAGGGCCGCTGCGTTCGGCGACCATTACCGCGAGCGTCTTCTCGCAGAGGGCGCCGAGGCTTCGCTCGTCGATGCCGTGGACCGAGGCGGGATCGCTTCGCTGCGCGACCCGCGCCTGGCGCGCCTGCTCAGCTTCACCGCCACGCTGATGCGGCGCCCGCTGGACGGCGACCAGGCCGCGGTCCAGGCGCTGCGCGAGGCCGGTCTGAGCACACCCGCCATCGTTGCACTGGCGCAGCTGGTGGCCTTCCTGTCCTACCAGGTCCGGCTGGCCGCGGGGTTGAAGGCCATGTCCGATGCGGAGGCCGCGGCATGACGGCACCGATCCGCATCCAGGGCTTCACCACGGAGGTCCTGCGCTGGCAACCCTGGCTCGAGGGCGTGGCGCTCGACAGCGCCACGCCCGAGCAGCTGGCGGCGCTCGACGCGATGAGCCCGCAGGCCAGGACCTCGCCCTATTTCCTGCTGCTGGCGCACCAGCCCGAGATGCTGCTGCAGCGCTCCATCGCCTTCAACGCGATCATGTTCGCGCCCGGCGGCATGCCGCGCGCGGAGCGCGAGCTGGGCGCCACGGTGGAGTCGCGCGTGAATGGCTGCGTGTACTGCGCCTCGGTGCATGCGCAGCGCTTCCAGCAGCTCGCCCGGCGCAGCGACGTGATCGAGCAGGTGTTCGAGGAGCCCGCCTCCGCCGGCACCACGCCGAGGGAGCAGGCCATCGTGCGTTTCTCGATGCGGCTGACGGAGAAGCCCGACGAGGTGATGGCCGAAGACATTCGCGCCTTGCGAGAGGTCGGGCTCTCGGCGCTGGAGATCCTCGACCTGATCCATTCGGTGGCGCTCTTCGCGTGGGCCAATCGCCTGATGCTCAACCTCGGCGAGCCCATCTTTCCCGAGGACCCTGCAAGCGAAGCGGCCGGCGCCTGAGCCACCGGCTCAGCGCAGACGCTCGCGCAGCCCGGTGACGGTCTCGCGCTCCAGCGCCAGCGGCGCGAGCAGGTCGTTCTCGCCGCGGAAGTCGACGCCGGCGATCAGCGAGGCGGCGTCCACCAGGGTGCGGGTGGCGGGCATGGGCAAGCCGGCCATGCGGCCGAGGGCTTCGAGGAACACGAGGCCGTACGGGATGTCCTCGGTCACGTACCGGGTATCCACGCGGATCGGGCCCGGCGGTCCGCCGCGCTTCGCATGGAGCTCGGAGGCGATATCCGCCAGCCGTGTCGAAGCCACGCCGAAGGAGCGCGCGAAGTGCTCCTCGACGCTGCCGACCTCGATGCCGTACGCGCCGGCCAGCGCACGCCGCTCGGCATCGAGCGTTTCGATCACGCGCGCGACCGCGGGCGTCATGCAGTGGTACTGGGCCCAGGGCTCGCCACGCTCGATCCGGGTCCAGTTGTAGACCGCGAGCGGCGCGTGCGAGATCGCATTGACATTGGCGAGCGCGCTCTGCAGCGCATCGTCCTGCGCATGGAAGCCCTCCCCGAACATCGCGGTGCACAAGGCCAGCACGGAGGCGATGTCCGCGCCGGGCAGCGCCGAGACGCCGACGCGGCCACGGCGCGTCATGACCCGCACCTGCAACGCGGACTCGCGCCGGGCGGTCAGCACCGTCGTGCCCAGGCTCGCGACCGTCAACTGCCGGCCCGCCCGCTTGGCGTTCTCGTAAAGGTAGAGCGAGGACAGCGAGGCCATGGAACTGACGATGACCACCTGCCCGTCCCGAACGAAGGGGAGCATCCGGTCCATCACCCGGCGATGGCCATTGACCGGCATTGCGAGCAGCAGCACGTCGGCATCGCCGCAGAGCTCGGCCAGGCCGTGCACGAAGCCGGCGGCCACCGTGCACGGATGCAGGCCCGTGCACGCCAGCGCGTGGGTTCCCGGCAACCCGGCCTCGGTGCCGCGCGGCGACCACAGCAGGACTTCGTGCCCTGCCTGCCTCAACCAGACCGCGCTGGCCAGCGCGATCGCACCCGTTCCCACGATGCCGACGCGCAGCCGGCCACCGGCGGCGCTGCCGAATGAATCCGTCCGCTCCGAAGCAGGCCGCTCGGGCTCAGTCAACCTTGATCCCGCCCTGCTTGATGACGCGCGCCCAGCGCTGGCTGTCTTCCTCCACCACTTTGCCCAGCGCCGCGCTGCCGCCGCAGGTGTCCACGGCGCCCAGCTGCGCGAAGTGCTGCCGCGTCTCCGGCATGCCGCACACCTCGAGCAATGCCGCCGAGAGCGCCTTGACCCGCTCCGCGGGCATGCTCGCGGGCGCCATCACGCCCACCCAGACCGGCACGTCCATGCCGCCCGCACCGATCGCCTCGCCCACCGTCCTGGCATTGCCGAGCTTGGGCAAGGGCGCACGCGAGAAGGTGCCGAGCACGCGGGCCTTGCCGCTCTCGACCATGGGCTCGATGGAAGCTGCGCTGGTGACGATCAGCGCCACCTGCCCGCCCAGCAGGTCGGTCAAGGCGGGCGCGGCGCCGCGGTACGGCACGTGCAGCAGCTCCACACCGGCGCCCTGCGCCAGCAGTGCGCCGGTCAGGTGCGACACGGTGCCGTTCCCGGTGGAGGCGTAGCTCACCAGGCCGGGCCTGCTCTTTGCGTCGCGCAAGGCATCGGCCAAGGTCTTGTAGGGACTCTCGGCGCGCACCGCCACCGTCATGGGGGTGTCGGCAATCAAGGCCACCGGTGCGAAGTCCCGGCGCGGGTCGTAGGGCAGCTTGGGCTGCAGGTGCGGGGCGATCGTGATGGCACCGCCGGTGGCCAGCAGCACGGTCGCGCCATCGGTCGACTTGGCCACGGCGTCCGCCGCCACGATGCCGCCGGCGCCAGCCTTGTTGTCGATGACCACCGGCGTGCCCAGCTTGTCGCCGAGCTTGCTGCCGAGGTAACGGGCGATCACGTCCTGCGCGCCGCCGGAGGCGAAGGGCACGACGATGCGCAGAGGCTTGTCGTTCTGCCCGAGCGCGGGCGCCGCTGCCATGCAGGCCGCGAGGGCGAGCGACAGTGATTTGGAGAGCAGTTTCATGAGGACGTCCGGAAACGTGGAAAGACGAGCGGCAAGCGGCGTGCCTCAGAGCAGCACGATGTCGTATTGCCCCTGCCCCATCGCCGGCTCCGCCTGAAGCGAGATCGGCTTGCCGATGAAATCGCTGAGCCCCGCCAGGTGCTGGCTTTCCTCATCGAGGAACAACTCGATCACCTGCGGCGAGGACACGATGCGGAACTCGCGCGGCGTGAACTGGCGCGCCTCGCGCAGGATCTCGCGCAGCACGTCGTAGGCCACGCTGCGTGCGGTCTTGACGATGCCCTGCCCGCCGCAGGCCAGGCAGGGCTCGCACAGCATGTGCGCCAGCGACTCGCGGGTGCGCTTGCGCGTCATCTCGACCAGGCCGAGCTGCGAGAAGCCGCCTGCGGTGGTCTTGACGCGGTCGCGTGCCAGCTGCTTGCGGAACTCGGCCAGCACCTGCTCGCGATGGTCGTCGCGCACCATGTCGATGAAGTCGACGATGATGATCCCGCCCAGGTTGCGCAGGCGCAGCTGCCGGGCGATGGCCTGCGCAGCCTCCAGGTTGGTCTTGAAGATCGTGTCGTCGAAGTTGCGCGCGCCGACATAGCCGCCGGTGTTGACGTCGATCGTGGTGAGCGCCTCGGTCTGGTCCACCACCAGGTAGCCGCCGGACTTCAGGTCGACGCGGCGCCCCAGCGCCTTGGCGATCTCCTCGTCGATCGAATAGAGGTCGAAGATCGGCCGCTCGCCCTTGTAGAGCTGCAGCTTGCCCGCGGCCTGCGGCATGAATTCGAGGCCGAACTTGAGCAGCGCATCGAACTGCTCGCGCGAGTCGATGCGGATGGTCTGCGTGTCTTCGATGGTCATGTCGCGCAGTACGCGCTGCAGCAGGCTCAGATCCTGGTGCAGCAGCGACATCGGCGGCATGCGCGTCGACAGCTCGCGGATGCGCGACCAGGTCTTGCGCAGGTAGGCGATGTCTTCCGCCAGCTCGGCATCGCTCGAATCCTCGCCATTGGTGCGCAGGATGAAGCCACCGGTGGCCTCGGGCACCACGCCGCCGCTGCCGGCCGCGGCGGCCGCCTCGATCAGCACCTGCATGCGGGCGCGCAACGCATCGCGCAGGTCGGAGGGGATCTTCTGCGACACGCCCACATGGTTGTCCTGCGGCAAAAAGACCAGCAGCCGGCCCGCAATGCTGATCTGCGTGGACAGGCGGGCGCCCTTGGTGCCGATCGGGTCCTTGATCACCTGCACCAGGAGCGACTGGCCCTCGAACACCTGCTTTTCGATCGGCACCACCCCGCTGCCGTTGCGAGGGTCGCGATCGATCGCCGTCGCACTCGGCCGCGAACCGGGCGTGAACGGCGCCACTATGTCGGCCACGTGCAGGAAGGCCGTGCGGTCCAGGCCGATGTCGATGAACGCAGACTGCATGCCGGGCAGCACCCGCGAGACCTTGCCCAGGTAGACATTGCCGACCAGCCCGCGCTCCAGCGTGCGCTCCACGTGGAGCTCCTGCACGGCGCCGTGCTCGACCACGGCGACGCGGGTCTCCTGGGGGGACCAGTTGATCAGGATGTCTTGCATCTTCGTCTACCTAAAGCGCAAAGCCGGCCAGGCGCAGCAACTGGGCCGTCTCGAACATCGGAAGGCCCATGATGCCCGAATGCGAGCCGCTGATGTGCTCGACGAAGGCGGCCGCCCGCCCCTGGATGGCATAGGCCCCCGCCTTGCCCTCGGGCTCGCCGCTGGCAACGTAGGCAGCGATGCGGCGCTTCTCGACCGCGGCGAAGCGCACGCGCGATACGCTGAGCGCCGCATGCCGGCGCTTGCCGTGCTGCAGCGCCACGGCCGTCAGCACGCGGTGCGTGCGGCCGGACAACAGCGCCAGCATGCGCTGCGCGTCCTGTGCATCGGCGGGTTTGCCGAGGATGGCTCGCCCGCAGGCGACCGTGGTGTCGGCGCACAGCACCGGCGCCGGCGGCAGTCCCAGGCGGCGATGGCGCGCCACCGCCGCATCCAGCTTGAGCGCGGTGACGCGCTGCACGTAGGCGGTGGGCGATTCGCCCGGCTGCACGTGCTCCAGCGCCTCCGTGTCCTCCTCGGGACCGGCCAGCAGCAGCTCGTGGCGCACGCCGAGCAGGCCCAGCAGCTGCGCGCGGCGCGGGCTCTGCGAGGCGAGATAGATGAAGGGGTCCGTCATTCGCGGTGGTAAGGATGGCCGGCGTTGATCGACCAGGCGCGGTAGAGCTGCTCGACGAGCAGCACACGCGCCATTGCATGGGGCAAGGTGAGATCCGAAAGCCGGATGCGTTCGTGCGCGGCGGCCTTGAAGGCCGGGTCCAGCCCGTCGGGGCCGCCGATCACCAGCGCCACGTCGTCGCCCCCGCCCTGCCAGGCCGACAGCCGGGCCGCCAGCGCCTTGGTCGTGAGGGCGGTCCCGCGCTCGTCCAGCACCACGATGCGCATGCCCTTGGCGATCGCCGCCTCGATGCGCTCGCGCTCGGCGGCATGCAGCGTCTCGAGCGTCTTGGAGGCGCGCGGCTCGGTCTTGACCGCCCGCAGCTCGAGCTTGAGCTCGGGCGGAAAGCGCTTGGCGTAGTCGTCCCAGGCGGTCTGTGCCCAGTCGGGCACTCGCTGCCCGACCGCGACCACCAGCAACTTCATGCGCGTGCCGTGGCGGTCTTGCGCGGGGCCCTTTTCGCCGCGGTCACTTTCTTGGCCGGGGCCTTCGCAGCGGCCTTCTTGGCGGGCGCCTTGTTCACGACCATGGTCTTGACCGGCGCCTTCCTGGCTGGCGTCTTCCCGGCGGCGGTCTTCCTGGCCGCCGGCTTCGGCTTGGCGGCCGCGTCGGCAGCGCGCTGGGCGGTCTTGGCGGCGCTGGAGCGCCGGAGCGAAGGGCTCTTGGCGGCCGGCGCCTTTTCTTCGACCGCGCGGGGCGCCATCGGCTTGGCGGCGCCGAGCCTGGTCCGCACCGGCTTGTCGCCCCAGATCTCTTCCAGGTGGTAGTACTGGCGGATGGCCGGCTGCATGATGTGCGCCACCGCGGCGCCGCAGTCGACGATGATCCACTCGCCGTTTTCCTCGCCCTCCACGCGCGGCTTGGTGAAGCCGGCATCGCGCACGGCATCGCGCACGCTGGCCGCGAGCGCCTTGGTCTGGCGGTTGGAGGTGCCCGAAGCGACGATCACGCGCTCGAACAGCGGCGAGAGGTGCTCGGTGTCGAAGACCTGGATGTCGTGCGCCTTGACGTCCTCGAGTCCATCGATGATGGCTCTCTGGAGTTTCTGGGTGTCTTTCTTGGCGGCGGCTTCAGTACTCATCAGGTGGAACGGTAGAGGTGGTGTTGGTCAATATAGCGTGCAACCGCCGGCGGAACCAGACGAAAGAAGTCCTGGCCCTGCGCGGCGCGCATCCGCACGTCGGTGGCGCTGGTGTCCATGGGGGCGAGCGCGAGCGTCTCGAAGCGTGCGTCGGGCGGGAGTCCCGCCAACCCACGAGGATCGAAGGGACTTCCGTGCGTCGCGACGGGACGCTGCGCGACGGCGACGACGGCCCTCTGCAGGATCTCGCGCCAGCCGTGCCATTGCGGCAGCGAGGCCGCCTGGTCGGCGCCCAGGATGAGCACCAGTTCGGCGCCCGGGTGCTCCTGCTGCAACTCGCGCAAGGTGTCGAGGGTGTAGGTGGGGCCGGCGCGCCGCAGCTCGCGCGCGTCGACGATGGCGCCCGGCAGGCCTTCGAAGGCCAGCTGCGCCATCGCGAGGCGATGCCCGCCAGCGCTCAGCGCGCGTTCCTTGTGCCAGGCGTCACCGGTGGGAAAGATGCGCAGCTCGGCCAGGCCCAGCTGCGCGAGCGCGGCCTGCACCAGGGCGAGGTGTGCGTTGTGCGGCGGATCGAAGGCGCCGCCGAACACGCCGATGCGAGGCGCGGTCACAGCCATTCGCGGCGCACGATGAAATCGCTGTAGAGCGCGGCTTCCGGCGTGCCCGGCTCCGGCTCGCGGCGGTAGGCCCAGCTGGCCTGCGGCGGCATCGACAGCAGGATGGATTCCGTGCGTCCGCCCGACTGAAGACCGAAGTGCGTGCCGCGGTCCCACACCAGGTTGAACTCCACGTAGCGTCCGCGCCGGTAGAGCTGGAACGCGCGCTCGCGCTCGCCGGAAGGCGTGGCGCGCCGGCGCTCGACGATCGGCAGGTAGGCCGGCAGGAAGGCATCGCCGACCGAACGCAGCATGGCGAAGCTGCGCTCGAAGCCGAGCTCCGCGAAGTCGTCGAAGAAGATGCCGCCGATGCCGCGCTGCTCGTTGCGATGCTTGAGGAAGAAATACTCGTCGCACCAGGTCTTGAAGCGCGGGTACTTGTCATCGCCGAAGGGCGCCAGCGCATCGCGGCAGGCGCGATGGAAATGCACCGCGTCCTCCTCGAAGCCGTAATAGGGCGTCAGGTCCATGCCGCCGCCGAACCAGCACACCGGTTCCCCCTGCGCCGGCAGCGCCGCCAGCATGCGCACGTTCATGTGCACGGTGGGCACGTAGGGGTTGCGCGGATGGAACACCAGCGAGACGCCCATGGCCTCGAAGGGAGCGCCGGCCAGCTCGGGCCTGTGCTGGGTGGCCGAAGGCGGCAGCTTCGGGCCGCGCACCTGGGAGAAGCCGCAGCCCGCGCGTTCGAACAGGGCACCGTCCTCCAGGATGCAGGTCAGGCCGCTCCCCTGCAGGGGTTCGCCGGGCCCCTTCTCCCAGGCATCGCGCACGCAGGCATGGCCGTCGGCCGCCTCGATCGCAGCCACGATGCGCTGCTGCAGCCCCCGCAGGTAGTCGCCGACGGCTTGGGGGTCGTCGCGCATCAGCCTGGGGGCGTGCGCGCCTGGACGGCGCGGTGCCCGATGTCCTTGCGGTACTGCGCCCCATCGAAATGGATGCGCGCCGCCACCGCGTACGCGCGCTGCTGCGCCTGCTTGACGCTGTCGGCCAGCACGGTGACGCACAGCACGCGCCCCCCGCTGGTCTTGAGCTCGCCCTCTTCGAAGGTGGTGCCGGCATGGAAGACCACGGCATCGGACGTCTCGGGCGGGATGCCGTGGATGGCATCGCCCTTGCGCGGCGACAAGGGATAACCGTGCGCCGCCATCACGACGCCGAGCGCGACGCGGCGGTCCCAGTCGAGCTCGATCTGGTCGAGCGTGCCGTCGGTCGCGTGCCAGAACACCTCGAACAGGTCGGACTTCAGCCGCATCATGATCGGCTGGGTCTCGGGGTCGCCCATGCGGCAGTTGAATTCCAGCGTCTTGGGGTGGCCGGCGGCGTCGATCATCAGCCCGGCGTAGAGGAAGCCGGTGTAGGGAATGCCGTCCTTCTCCATGCCGCGGATGGTGGGCAGGATGATCTCGCGCATGGCCCGCGCGTGCACCTCGGCCGTGACCACCGGCGCCGGCGAGTAGGCGCCCATGCCGCCGGTGTTGGGGCCCTGGTCGCCGTCCTGCAGGCGCTTGTGGTCCTGGCTGGTGGCGAGCGCCGTCACGTTCACGCCGTCGCACAGCACGATGAAGCTGGCCTCCTCGCCCTGCAGGAACTCCTCGATCACTACGCGCGCGCCGCCCTCGTTGTGCGAGATGCCCAGCTTGTTGTCCACCAGCATGAAGTCGATGGCCTCATGCGCTTCCTGCAGCGTCGTCGCCACCACCACGCCCTTGCCGGCCGCCAGGCCGTCGGCCTTGATCACGATCGGCACGCCCTTGGCGTCCACGTAGGCATGGGCGGCCCCGGGATGGGTGAAGGCCTCGTACTCGGCCGTGGGAATGTTGTGGCGCTTCATGAAGGCCTTGGAGAAGGCCTTGGAGCTCTCCAGCTGCGCCGCGGCCTTGGTGGGGCCGAAGATGCGCAGCCCGTGCGCGCGGAATTCGTCCACCACGCCCGCTGCCAGCGGCGCCTCGGGGCCGACCACGGTCAGCGCGATCTTCTCCTTCAAGGCCCAGGCCCGCAGCGCGGCGGGCTCGGCGATGTCGATGCATTCGTAGCGCGAATCCGCGTGCGTGCCGCCGTTGCCCGGCGCCACGTAGACGCGGCTCACGCGCGCAGCCTGTGCCAGGCGCCACGCCAGTGCGTGCTCGCGGCCCCCTCCCCCGATCACCAGTACCTTCATTCGCAGGCTTTCATGGTCGCTTTTCTCATTCGGAAAGCGCAGCGTTGTGATAGACATCCTGCACGTCGTCGAGGTCCTCGAGCGCGTCGAGCAGCTTCTGCATCTTCGCGGCCTCCTCGCCGGCCAGCTCGATGGTGTTCTCGGCGCGCATCGTCACCTCGGCAATCTCGGGCTTGAGGCCTGCCGCCTCCAGCGCGTCGCGCACGGCCTCGAAGTCGCCGGGCGCGGTGAGCACCTCGATGGCGCCGTCCTCATCGCTCAGCACGTCCTCGGCGCCGGCCTCGAGCGCGACCTCCATCACCTTGTCCTCGCTGGTGCCGGGCGCGAAGACGAGCTGCCCGCAATGCTTGAACTGAAAGGCGACGGAGCCTTCGGTGCCCATGTTGCCCCCGTGCTTGCCGAAGGCGTGGCGCACCTCGGCCACGGTGCGCACGCGGTTGTCGGTCATGGTGTCGACGATGATCGCGGCGCCGCCGATGCCGTAGCCCTCGTAGCGGATCTCCTCGTAGCTGACGCCTTCGAGGTTGCCGGTGGCCTTGTCGATGTTGCGCTTGATGGTGTCGGCCGGCAGATTGACGGCCTTGGCCTTGTCGACCGCCAGCCGCAGCCGGGGATTGGCGCTCAGATCGCCGCCGCCGGCCTTCGCCGCGACCATGATTTCACGGATGGCACGGGTCCAGAGCTTGCCGCGCTTTTCGTCCTGCCGGCCCTTCCTGTGCTGAATGTTCGCCCATTTACTGTGTCCGGCCATGGCAGTCGTTCTCGCTATCTCGTGTTTTCGAAGCAGGTAGGGAGTTTACTGTCCGGCGCGGTACGACGGCCCCGCGTCCTACAGGGGGAGCACAGATCCTTTTTGGGATAATCCGCCGCTGATGCGCCGGGCCAGGTCGGGCATCTCCGGTTTCCATCCCTCACAGCGCATGAATATTCCTCCAACAACGAATGCCGAAGCCGCAACGCCCGCCGAGGAGCACTGCGACGTGCTCGTGATCGGCGGTGGCCCGGCCGGCTCCACGGCCGCGGCGTTGCTGGCGCAGCAGGGCCGCAAGGTGGTCCTGCTCGAGAAGGCACACCATCCTCGCTTCCACATCGGCGAGTCGCTGCTGCCGGCCAACGTGCAGCTGTTCGACCGGCTCGGCCTGCGCGACGAGATCGAGCGCATCGGCATGCCGAAGTGGGGCGTGGAATTCGTTTCCCCCGACCACGACCACAACGCCATGGTCGAGTTCGCCGACGCCTGGGACAAGACCATGCCCTATGCGTGGCAGGTGCGGCGCTCGGAGATGGACGAGATCCTGTTCCGCAACGCCGGCGCCCGCGGCGCGCAGACCCTCGAGGGCTGCCGCGTGCGCGAAGTCCAGTTCGACGCCGAGGGCGCCACGGTCAGCGCCCGTCTCGACGACGGTGCCGCGCGCAGCTGGCGCGCCCGCTTCGTGCTCGACGCCTCCGGCCGCGACACCTTCCTGTCGAACAAGTTCAAGGCCAAGCAGAAGAACCCCAAGCACAACAGCTCGGCCCTCTTCGGCCATTTCCGCAACGCCGACCGGCTGCCGGGCAAGCTCGAGGGCAACATCACCATCTTCTGGTTCGCGCACGGCTGGTTCTGGTACATCCCGCTGGCCGACGGCACCACCAGCATCGGCGCCGTCTGCTGGCCCTACTACCTCAAGTCGCGCAGCAAGCCCCTCAACGATTTCTTCGCCGACACCATCGCGCTGTGCCCGCAGCTGGCCGCGCGCCTGTCCTCGGCCACGCTGGTGGACGACGCGGTCCATGCCACCGGCAACTATTCGTACACCAGCACGCACTGCAGCGGCGAGCGTTACCTGATGCTGGGCGACGCCTACAGCTTCATCGACCCGGTGTTCTCCTCGGGCGTGTACCTCGCCATGTACAGCGCCTTCGAAGGCGCCGACGTGGTGGCGGCGGCCCTCGACCGCCCGGCCGAGGCCGCCGCGGCGCGGCAGCGCTTCGAGCGCGACATGCGCAAGGGCCCGCGCGAGTTCTCCTGGTTCATCTTCCGCGTGACCAATCCCACCATCCGCGAATTCTTCATGTACCCGCAAAACCCGTTCCGCGTGAAGGAAGCGCTGCTGTCGCTCCTGGCCGGCGACATCTACGGCAAGACGCCGATCTGGCGCTCGCTGCGGGTGCTCAAGGCTCTGTACTACCTGGTGTCCGCCGGCCATCCGCGCCGCACCTGGCAGGCCTGGCAGCGGCGGCGCCGCAACGTCCGCGACCTCGGGCCGCTCGCCGGCGAAAACATCGTCGAGGCCCGGTGAGCGCCACCCGGACGCCCGAAGGCGCTCGCCCCCTCCTGACGAGCCCGGGGAAGGTTCTCTTGTGAGCGCGCGCGACTTCAACGGGGTGCCGCCCCTGCGCGTCGAGCGACTGTCGCTGTCCCAGAGCCTGGCGCTGCCGCTGGCCGGGCAGGCACCCTTCGGCGCGCTCGGCTACGGCACTCCCAACGACCTGGCCTGGATGCCGACGGTCAATGCCCGCGTACTCTCGGACGCCGGCGCCATGGCCGACGTGTGGCACGCCAGCGAGCACATCGAATCCGGCACCACCGGCGCGGTGCGCTGGCGCTGCGACGGCCACTGGATGCTGGGGGCCATCGACCTCGACGAAACGAGCGAAGGATCCGACCTCGCCGAGCCGGCCCACCGGGCCTACCGCGACCTCTTCCGGTCGCTCGCGCACACCGGCTGCACGCACCTGTTGCGGGTCTGGAACTACCTGCCTCGCATCAACGCCGATGGCGGTGGCCTCGAGCGCTACCGCCAGTTCAACCTGGGCCGCCAGCAAGCCTTCGTCGAGGCCGGCCAGGCCGCCTTCGAAGGCGCGCCGGCCGCCTGTGCCCTGGGCATCCACCAGGGTGCCCTGGGCATCCGCTTCCTGGCCGGCCGCGTCGCGCCGCTGCCGGTCGAGAACCCGCGCCAGGTCTCGGCGTACCACTACCCGCCAGCCTATGGCCCGCGCTCGCCCACCTTCTCGCGCGCCGCACTGGCCGAAATCGGCGGCGGCGACGTGGCGCTGTTCATCTCCGGCACGGCGAGCATCGTCGGGCACGAGACGGTGCACCGCGGCGACGTGCGCGCGCAGACCGAAGAAACGCTGCGCAATCTCGAGGCCGTGATCGCCGCGGCCAACGCGCGCGGCTCCGCGCGCTTCGGCCTGGAGCGCATCGATGCCGTGGTCTACGTGCGCCATGCCGCCGACACGCCGACCGTGCGCCAGGTGCTCGAACAGAAGCTGGGCGCCCATTCCCACATGCTGCGCCACGCGATCTGCCTGGAGGCGGACATCTGCCGCCAGGAGCTGCTGGTGGAGATCGAGGCCCATGCCGTCGCCGCCGGCTCCTTGGGGCCTGACCGTACCGGCAAACCATGAAGCGCCTGCTGCGCTGGATCGTCTCCGTTCCCCTCGCCGTGCTGCTCTATGCATTGCTGGCGCTGCTGGGCGGAATCTCGCTCGCCTGGAACCTGATCGCGATGCTGCTCTACCCGGTGCTGCCCGCGCGCACCGGCCGCGCACTGGGCCGCCGCGTGATCGCGCTGGCCTACCGCGCCTTCTGGGCCACCGCCTCGGCCGTGGGCATGATGCGCATCGACGCCGGCTGCCTCGACGCGCTGCGCGAGGAACGCGGCGTGGTCTTCGTCGCCAACCACCCGACCATGCTCGACGCACTGCTGCTGGTGGCGCGCCTGCCGCGCAGCGCCTGCATCATGAAGGCCGACCTGATGCGCAACATCTTTCTCGGCGCGGGCGCGCGGCTGGCGCGCTACATCCGCAACGACTCGGCGCGCGTCATGGTGCGCCTCGCCGTCGAAGACCTGAAGGCCGGCGGCCAGCTGGTGATCTTCCCCGAGGGCACGCGCACGGTGACGCCGCCGCTGAATGCCTTCCGCCCCGGCGTCACGCTCATCGCGAAGCTGGCGCAGGCGCCGATCCAGACCGTCTTCATCGACACCGACTCGCCCTACCTCGCCAAGGGCTGGCCGCTGTGGCGGGTGCCGCCGCTGCCCATCGTCTTCACCCTGCGGCTGGGCCGGCGCTTCGCGCCTCAGCAGGACAGCGACGCGCTGCTGCGAGAGATCGAACAATACTTCCGACATCCCCTGGAACAGCGCGCCACCGACGCGCAGCCCGCATGCCAGCAGCCTCGCGCACCCACCTTGTCCTGATCCCCAGCTACAACACCGGCGAGCGCCTGTTCTCCACCGTGAGCGCGGCCCGCGCCCAATGGAATCCGGTGTGGGTGGTGGTCGACGGCAGCACCGACGGCACCGGCGAGCGGCTGCAGCAGATGGCCAGCGCCGATCCCGGCCTGCGCGTGTGGCTGCTGCCGCACAACCAGGGCAAGGGCGCGGCCGTGCTGCACGGGCTGCGCGCGGCGCGGGAGGCCGGCTTCACGCATGCGCTCACCATGGATTCGGACGGCCAGCATCCCGCCGAGCTGATCCCGGCCTTCATGCAGGCCTCGCAGGCAAGGCCCGAGACGATGGTGCTGGGCCGCCCGGTGTTCGACGCCTCGGCGCCGCTGCTGCGGGTGCGCGGGCGCAAGGTGTCCAACGGCTGGACCCAGCTCGAGACGCTCTTCGCCGGCATCGGCGACTCGCTCTACGGCTTCCGCGTCTACCCGGTGGCGGCGCTGATCGCGGTCATGGAGCGCCAGCCGTGGATGCGCCGTTTCGACTTCGACACCGAGGCCGTGGTGCGCCTGGCCTGGCGCGGCGTCAAGCCGGTCAACATCGACGCGCCGGTCAAGTACCTCAGCGCCGAGGAAGGCGGCGTCTCGCACTTCCGCTACTTGCGCGACAACGCCCTGCTGACGTGGATGCACACGCGGCTGATGGTGGAGTTCGTGCTGCGCTTGCCGAGCCTGGTGTGGCGCAGGGTGCGAGGGGCGCCGCCCTTTCAGCGCTGACGAATGCGGACACCGTCTGTCCGCCTTCAAGCCCTCAGACCATCCCGCCGTTGATCGAGATGATCTGGCCCGTGATGTAGGCCGCCTCTTCGCTTGCCAGGAAGCCCGCCAGCGCCGCCACCTCCTCCGGCCGGCCCGCTCGCTTCACGGGCACCAGCTGGTCGATCATGGCCTTGTCGAAAGCACCGTCGGCCATCGGCGAGGCGATGATGCCCGGGGCGATTGCATTGACCGTCACGCCGCGTGCCGCCACCTCCAGCGAAAGCGCCTTGGTCGCGCTGTTGAGCGCGCCCTTCGCCGCCGCGTAGTTGACCTGCCCGCGGTTGCCGGTGAGCGAAGCCACCGACGACATGTTGATGATCCGCCCCCAGCGCGTGCGCAGCATCGGCAGCAGCAGCGGCTGCGTGACGCGGAAGAAGCCGTTGAGGGAGACGTCGATCACCTTGTGCCATTGCGCCGCGCGCATTCCGGGCAGCACGGCGTCGTCGTGCACGCCGGCGTTGTTGACGAGGATCTGCACGGGTCCGCCCGCCAGCAGGCGCTCGCAAGCGGTACGCGTGCCTTCATCGCTGCCGAGGTCGAAGACATGGCACTCGGCCTTGCCGCCGGCGGCGGTGATGGCGGCAGCCAGCTGCTCGACCGCCTCCGGCCTGCTGTTGGCATGCAGCAGCACCACGGCGCCATCGCGCGCCAGGCGTTGCGCCACCGCCGCGCCGAGGGCGCCACTGGCGCCGGTGATCAATGCGCGCTTTCCGTCGAGACTCATGAGGATCGGCTTTCCAAGGCAGGCGGCGTGTTGAGGACGACCACGGCGCGGCCTTCGGCCAGCGCGCGCCCTGCTTCGTCCTTGACCGCGAATTCGTAGAGGATCTGGCTCGCATCGCCCGAGAGACGACGTGCATGCACATGCAGCATTCCCTCGACCTCGTCGAGCCTCGAGACGGCCATGCGCACGTTGCGCGCGCTCGCGAGGAAGCCGGCCGAGGGCTCGCTGCCTTCCGGCGCAATCAGGCCGCCATGCAGGGCCATCGCCTGGGCTGCGTACTCGATCGCATTGGCGGACAGCAGGCCTCCGGCCGTGCGCAGCGGGTTGTCCGCGCGCCGGTGCGTGGCAGTCGTGCAATGGATCTCGTGCGCATCCCAGGATTCCAGCCGCTCCAGCAGGCACATGCTGCCGCTGTGGGGGATCAGGCGGGCGATGCCGGCCCGGTCGAGCTGTTGCGCCGCGTTCATCGGAGTCCCTTCGCGTTCGGCTGCGGCCGAGCGCCTTCGGGCGGCGGGGCGACGCTCATGACGTCTCCGCGCCGCGGTCGGCCACCAGCAGCACGTTGGCGAAGGGCGTGCCGGCGCTCATGGGGACGCTCTGCACCGCCGAGAAGCCCAGGCGCTGCAACAGCGCCGTCCACTCGGACAGCGGGCGTCCCCAGGTCGGCGAGACACGGTGCCCGCGGACGCGCGTGACGGTGCGGTCCACCCATTGGCTGATCGCGTAACCGCGCCGGCTGGCCGCATCGCCCACGCGCAGCAACAGCCGCCCGCCCGGCTGCAGGGCGCCGTGCACGCGGCGCAGCACGCCTTCCTGCGCGCCGTGATCCACGTAGTGCAGCACGTCGAGGATCACGACCAGGTCGCAGGCCGGCATGGCTGCCTTGCGCATGTCCTCGCAGGCGAAGCGCGGCGCCGGCCGCAGGTGGCCGATGGAAGCCTCGGCGCGCGCCACATCCTTCGGCATCAGCTCGATGCCGGTGTAGTGGGCCGCGGCCGGCGTGGCGGCCCAGGCCGCCGGCCAGCGGCCCGGCTGCGCCTGCATCGCGGCCATCGCCGAGAGCAGGCTGGCGAACAGGCCCTGGCCGCATCCGATGTCCACCACGCGGCGGCGCTCGCCGATCAGGCCGCGTTCGATCAGCCCGCGGAACACCGGATCGTGTCCCAGCTTGCCGCGCGCGAAATGCCAGGCGAAGTTGCCGGCCTGCTTGTAGGGCTGGGTCGCGGCGTCGTGCAATTGACGCCAGGCGGCGTCCGTGGAGGGCTTGTCTTTCATGAGCGGGTCAGGAGCTGTCACTGCTTTTCAACGCTTGCGGCAGTGTCACGGCGCGCAGGCCCTCGGCACGAAGGCGCTCGAGCAGACGCGGCAGGACCTCGAGCACCACGGGACGTCCTGCGGCCGTGCGGGCGGCATGGCCATCGTGCAGCAGCAGGATGTCGCCCGCCTCCAGGCCTTTCGTGAGACGCGCGAGCACCGTGGCCGGATCGCGTTCGCGCGTGTCGAAGCCGCGGCGTGTCCAGCTCACCAGCACCAGCCCCAGGCGACGCAGGACCGGCGCGAGAAAAGGGTTGCGCAGCCCGGCCGGCGCGCGGAAGCAGATGGGACGCTGGCCCGTCGCTTCCTGCAGCAGCAGCTGCGCGCGCTCGATCTCGGCGTGGAAGCCGCGCGGTCCGAGCAGGGAGAAGTTGTGGCGATGCCGCGCCGTGTGATTCTGGATGCTGTGGCCGCGCGCGACGATCTCGCGCGCCAGGGCCGGGTGCTCGCGCACGCGCTCGGCGATGCAGAAGAAGGTAGCGCGCTGGCCCTCGGCATCGAGCAGGTCCAGCACCTGCGGCGTGACGTCCGGGTCGGGTCCGTCATCGATGGTGATCGCAATCTCGCAGCGCGCGGCCGAGGCTGCCGGCAGCCGCGTGACGTTCGGCCCCAGCAGGCTGCTGCGCGGTGTGAGGCCGGCGGCCGTGATCAGCACGTGGTTCAGCACCACTGCCCCGATCGCCCAGGGCATCGCCCCCGGCACGAAGAGCGCCGCCGCCAGCGCCAGCAGGTGCCAGCCGACGCTGGCGCGCACGACGGGCGGCCAAGGCCATGAGCCGGAGGCGGGAAGGGCTTGGGACATCGGCGTGGATTCTCCCATCAGCGGCGTGGCGCCGAGACGCCCGCGGGCCCGCGCGCGAATGCGGCCGACAGCAGCAGCGCCAGCAGCGCGCCCGGCGCGACCACGCGGCCGATGGCCGACAGCGCCGGGATGTCCGAGACCGCGATCAACGTGAAGGACACGACCGTCGTCAGGTTGGCCAGCATCAGCGAGGCCAGCGTGTCCTCGTCGGCGCGGCCGGTCTCGCGCAGCTGGTCGAAAAAGAGCGCGTAATTGGAGCCCACCGCCACCACCAGCAGCAGGCCCACCAGGTGCAGGATGCCCAACGGCACCTGCAGCACGGCGAGGCCGCCCAGCGTCAACAGCACGGCGACCAGCAGCGGCTCGCAGACGGCCAGCAGCCGGCGCCCGGAGCGCAGCCAGGCGCCCAGCAGCAGGACCACCGCGAGCGCACCCAGCATCACCTGCACGAAGGCCTCGTGCAGGTAGCGCCGGTAGAGGCTGCGCAGTTCGTCGCCGACGTTGACCACCTGCACCTCGGCCATGCCGGCGAGCGCGGCCTCGAGGCGCTTCGCATCGAAGCGCTCGCCGGGATGCAGCGAGATCAGCGTCGACCAGCCGCCGCCGGGGCGCTCGAACATCAGTGCGCCGACCACCGCGCCGAGCGGGCCGCCGGCCAGGTCGGCGCGGTGGATCATCGGCTGGCCGCGCGCCGCCTCGACATCGGCCAGGAAGGGCCCGAGCCGGCTGGCGGACAAGGGCAGGCCCTGCGTGGCTTCGGCCAACCGCGCCTTCAGCGTCGCTGAATCGGGCAGGCTGGCGAGGCGCGCCGCCTGCGCCGCCTCGCTGGGCAGCACGCGGGTGACGCTCTCGAAGCCGGCGAGCTCGCCCTGCCCCACCAGCGCCTCGAGCTTCGCGGCCGCGGCCTCGGTGTTGCGCAGGGCCGCCTGCTCGTCGGCGCCGCGCACCACCACCAGAGTGCCGCCGTCGCTGGCGCCGATATCGGCGCGCAGCGCTTCGTCGAGCTGCTGCGCGGCCTTGGGCACCGGGCTCATCGCACTCAGGTCGGCGCGCCAGAGGTGGCCGCCCTGCCAGAGCACCAGGGCCAGCGCACCGATTCCGAGGCCGACAAAAAGCAGGCGCAGCCGCGGGAGGGCGCGCACGATGAGTCCCGCGATCTGCGCCATCTGCCGCCGCATGCCCATGCCTGTCGCGCCATCGGGCGCCAGCACCGGCAGCACGAAGCGCGCGACCAGCGCGGCGGCGATCAGCCCGGCCAGCGAGAAAACGCCCAGCTGCGCCAGCCCCGGAAAGCCCGAGAACACCAGCGCCGCGAAGCCGCAGACCGAGGTCAGCAAGCCCAGCCGCACGGTCGGCCAATGGATCTCGCGCCAGCGCATCCAGCCGGTGCCGGGCACGGCGGAGCCCCGCGCCTGGATCAGGTAGTAGATCGCGTAGTCCACCGTCTCGCCGATCAGCGTGCTGCCGAAGCCCATCGTCAGGCCGTGCACCTCGCCGAACACCAGGCTGACCGCCGCCGTGCCCCCGACCACGCCGGTGGCGACCGGCAGCAGCGCCACCACCAGCGCGCGCGGCGAGGCAAAGGCCAGCAGCAGCAGGGCGCCCATCACGAGGCCGCCGATGGTGGCGAGCTGGATGGCTTCGTGCTTGATGCGATCGCGGCTCTCGACGGAGAACACCGGTGCGCCGGTCAGCTGCAGCCGCGGACCGGCGCCGTTCATCTCGCGCGTGGCGGCGTCGAAGGCCTGTTGGATCTGCGCAATGGCCTGCGCCTGCGCGTCCAGGTCGCTGCCGGCCGCGTGGGTGGTGGCCAGGATCAGCGCCCGCGGCGCGCTGCGCGAGACCCACACGCCCTGCTCGCTGCGCGGCGAGCTCGCGGGGATCAGGCCCTCGGCGATGCGTTGCGTCTCGCCGGTGGGATCGCGCTCCAGCAGGGGCCGGGTGATCTGCCCCGCCGGCGTGCCCAGCTGCGAGAGCGTGTCGACGAGGGCATCGCGCAGGCCCGCGGCCGTGAAGCGCTCGGGCGCGATGTCGGGCGCCAGCTGGTAGCGATGCTCGAAGAGCCAGGTGCCGGCCTCCTTCCAGTCGCCCGTCTCGCCGTTCTGCACCTGGTCGAAGCGCCTGCTCTCGCGCATCGATGACGCCACGGCGCGCGACACCGCCGCGCGCTGGGCGGAATCCTTGCCGCCTTCGATGCCGATGAACAGGGTGCGCGAGGCGATGCCGCTTTGCAGCTGCTCGATCAGCACGCGCTGCCGCTGGTCCGGGCTGGCGGGCAGGAAGGCAGAAAGGTCCGCGCTGAAATGCGTGCGCGCAATGAGCGCGCTGCCGGCCGCCAGCGCCAGCAGCCAGACGACGAGGGCCAGCGCATGGCGCTGCCGGCCCGACGCGGCTGCCTGGGGCGCGGTCACGATGCGCCGCGCACCGGCGTGACCACCATGACCGAGCGGTCGCCGCCGATGAATTCCATCTCGATGCCCAGCACTTCGCCCCCCTTGCCCGTGAGCCGCAGCGAGCGCACCTGGGCCGCGAGCTTCTCGTCGATGGGCACGAGGTCCAGCGCCCACTTGTCGGCCGAGCCCGTGAGCGTGCTTCGGAAATAGCGCTGCAGGGTCTGCGTGTTGCCGTTCAGGGTGCTGCGCATGGCTTCGACCATGCCCAGCAGTTCCGGCATGCTGTCCAGCGTCAGCGTGCGGGTGCGGCCGCCGCGCGACAGGGTCAGGGTATTGCCGTCGACCGCCATGGTCTCGGGCCGCGGCGTGAGCGTGCGCCGCGTCAGCCGGTCGGGTGCCTGGAAGCTCAGCGTGCCGCTCGCGTCCAGCGGCCCTTCGAGGCCGCGCACGAAGCGCTGCTCGGTGAAGCGCGCCTCGCCATTCTTTTGCCGGGCGAGCAGGCCCATCAGCTCGGGCAAATCGAAGGCCCACGCCGAGGATGCACAGAGGCAGAGCGCAGCCACCAGCCAGCGGCGCCAATGCTCAATCTTCGAGCCAGAAATCATGGAAGTTGAACCAGTTGTACGGGTAGGCGCGGCACAGCGCTTCGAGCCGCGCGACATAGCTTTCGAGCGCCGCGCGGATGCGGCGTTCGCGCTCGGCAAGGTCCGGCACGCGTTCGCTGAAGTCGGCCAGCGGCTCGAAACGGACATCGTAGCGGGCGCCGCCCATATAGAGGCCCGCCATGAAGAACACCTTGCGCCGCAGCAGTGCCGCCAGCCGGAACGGACCGTCATCGATCACCGCCGGATGGCCGAGAAAAGGCAGCGTGATGCTGTTGCCGCGCTGCTGGCCCGCATCTTCAGGGCTGGGCAGCGTGCGGTCGGCCAGGAGCCCCGCAAGGCCCCCGCCATCCAGCCAGTCGCGCAGGTCCAGCATGGAATGCGGCCGCCCGAGGGCGATGATGTGCGGCCGCAGGCCGGGCTGGGCGATCGCCTCGAGGACCGCCGTGATCTGCTGCGCGTTGTCCCGGTACATCAGCATCGCGAGCCGCAGTTCCTTCGGACAGCCGCTCTGGTGCTTGCAGGCACCGATGGCTTCGAAGCTGCCGACGTGCGCACCGAGCAGGAAGGCGCCGCGCCCCGCGGTCACCTCGGCCTCGACCGGTTCGTTGCCTTGCACGCGCACGTCGAACAGGTCCATGCGGCCGCGCAGGAAGTAGATGCGGTCCAGCACCGTGGACGCGAAGGCATGCAGCAGGCGGTAGCCATCGGCCCAGCCGGCGCGCGGGCCGATGGCGCGGAACAGGTAGCGCTTGATGTGCCGCCGCGGCGCGGGCGAGAACAGCAGGAAGTACAGGCAGATCGGATGAAGCACCAGCCGCGCCAGCGGCCGCCCGCAGCGAATGGCGATCCAGCAGATCACGCGCAGCGCCAGCATGTTGCTGCGCTCGGGCGTGCGCGACCAGTCGGCCTGGCGCGGTTTCGCCTTGCCGGCCTCGGGCGGCTGCGCACCGCCCATGGGCGGCGTCCCTTCGCCTGCGGCTGCGCTGCGGGCACCTTCGGACGGCCGGGCGGCGTTCATGCCTCGCTGCCCGGTGTCCAGCGCCCGCTGGCCGCGACCACCTCCGCCACCCGCACCTCGAAGCGAAGGCCTCGCGAGGCGCCGCTCTCGGGGCTGAGGTCGATCCGCAGCGTGCTGCCCGGGCGCACCGGCGCGAGGAACTTGGCCGCCGCGAGCGTGGGCCGCGGGCCCAGCCGGGCCGCCAGCGCGGGCACGCCCTGCGCGGCCTCCAGCACCTCGGCCAGCAGCAAGGCGCCGGGCAGCAGCGGCTGGCCCGGGAAATGGCCGGCAAAGGCCGGGTGGTCCAAAGGCACCTCGTGCGTGAGCTGCACCGGCGTGCCGTCGGACGCGAGCTGCGCCAGCGCGAACTCGCGCAGCGCGCGCGCCGTCAGCTTGCCGGTGCCCTCGCGCGGGAAGGCGTTCACGTGCACCACGCGGCGCGGCACGAAGACGGCTTCGAGCCGCTCGCGCAGCGCGGCGATGATGCCGTGGGCATCGAGCGTGGGCGCTACCACGAAGGCGACCGGGCGCACCACGCCGTCGGTGACGTCGTCGGGCAGCCAGAAAGCGCCGTCCTCCACGCCCGGGATGCTGTTGAGGTGGTGGTTGAGGTAGCCCAGCGAGCTGCGCCGCCCCGCCACGTGGATCAGGTCGTTGGCGCGCCCGAGCAGGCGGAAGTGCCGGTCGTCGACGAGCTCCAGCACGTCGGCCATCGGCGTCGGCTCGGGCACGAAGTCGCCCGCGAAGACGAAGCGCTCGGCGCCCGCGGCGTCGTGCTCGGCATGCACGCGGATCTCGCCGAAGGTCTCCCAGACCTCGCTGCGGGTCGGCCGGCGGGTCGCGACCTGGCCCGACTCGGTGCTGCCGTAGATCTCGATCATCCGGCCGCCCATGGCCTGCTCGGCCTGGGCCGCGAGCTGCGGCGAGAGCGGCGCGGTGGCCGAGAGGATGAGATCCACCGGCGGCAGCGCGATGCCCGAGAGCAGCAGCGTCTTGAGGTGGAAGGGCGTGGTCACCAGCGCTCGCGGCTGCGGCACCGAGGCCAGGGCCTGGGCCACGTCCGCCGGGAAGAAGGGCCGGCCGCTTTCGAAGGCGGCACCGCCCAGCATCGCGAGCAGCGCCGAGGATTCGAGCCCGTAGCTGTGCTGCACCGGCACCGTCGCCACCAGCGTGAGGCCGGCCAGCGAAGGGCGCCCGAGCAGCGCCGACAGGCGCCCAACCGCGGCGGCCACGTCGCCCACCAGCGTCTTCCAGGACTTGGCGTGCGGCTGCGGCGTGCCGGTGGAACCGGAGGTCAGCAGGCTCACCGCATGCAGGCTGGCCGCGATCGTGGGCACGAAGGGCTCGCCTGGGCCTGCCGGGGGCGGCCGGTGCTCGATCAGGACGCGTGGCATGCCGGGCGTCGCAAGGCCCGCATCGTCCGCCACGGCATAGGTGAGGGAGCCCGGCTCGACCAGGCGCGCCAGCGTGTCGGGCCGCGCGTCGGGCGGCAGCAGGCTGGCCTGGCCGCGCACCAGCGCCGCGGCCAGGCCCAGCGCAAAGGCGTAGCGGTCGGTGCAGAGGTTGACCACCGGGCCGCCGTCCGGCAGCTGCGGGGCCAGGCGCGCCACGTCGGCCAGAAACTCGCGCGCGCTCACCGGCACGCCTGCACGCCAGGCGAGCGGCGCATCGAGATCGCGCTCGGCCAGCAGCGGAAGAAGTTCGGGGCTCAAGCTCGGGTCGCCTTCATGGCCGCGGCGCCGGATCGGCTGGCGCGTTGTAGAAGGCACGCACCGCGTCGATCAGGCGCGTGCGCTCGAATTCGGGGTGCAGCCGGTAGCGCAGCAGGTATTCGCCCACGAAGAGAATTCCCACCATCAGCGGCGTCAGCAGGTTGGCCAACACCGACCAGGCGGCGAAGGACATGGTGGCATAGACGATCACCGAGGCCAGCACCATCAGTGCGAAGTAAACGGTCCAGACCCAGGTCACGCGGCAGGTGTAGTCGCGCATCGCGGGCGACAGCGGATGGATGCGCGCGGCGAACTGGCCAATGAGCGAGAGCCGGTCGCGCCGCAGCGTGCCGCCGAACCAGCCGCACAGCAGCGCGTTGATGCCCGCGTGCTGCAGCATGTAGAGCCGGTTGGGATCGCCCGCATCGCCGCGCAGCACCAAGGCGAAGCCCAGCACGCCGGCCAGCGCCGCGATCGCAAGGCCCCAGCTGCCGAAGCGGCTACCCGCGATGCCCAGCGCCGTCAGCCAGAGCGGACCGAGCAGCACTCCCACCGCCCAGGGCTCGGCGGCGTGGAAGAGCATCATCCAATGGGAAACGCCGGCATAGCCCACCCCCGCGAGCAGCAGGAGCGCCATGCGCCATCGAGACATGGGTCAGGAGTCGCCGCGATTCTGGGCGACGTGGGCTGCGAGGCTGCGCAGCGACTGGAAAATCTGCTGGTTGCGCTCGTCGTCCGAGCGCAGCTGGAAGCCGTACTTGCGCGAGACCTCGAGCGCGACCTCGAGGATGTCGATCGAATCGAGCCCCAGCCCTTCACCGTAGAGCGGCGCCTTCGGCACGATCTCGGCGGGTGCGATCTCCAGATTCAGCGACTCCACCAGAAGCACGGCCAGCTCGTTCTCCAGAGCGGACTGTTCGGGTGCATCGTCAAGAGCGGAAATGGGGGGCTGGGTCGATGACAAAAGAGGCTCCGAGAACTTTGGAATGAACTATCGCACGGGGTCGGAATTATAGGAGGCGGCCCCGGATGGCTTGGATAGACTGCGCTCAATCCTCAAACCGCCGGAGCACCCCATGGCCGCCCCCCTCCTGATCGCCCGCCACGACAGCATCGAATGCAATCTCCTGCCCGGGCTCGCCAACCGCCACGGCCTGATCACCGGCGCCACCGGCACCGGCAAGACCGTCACCCTGCAGACCATGGCCGAGAAGCTCTCGGCCATCGGCGTCCCGGTGTTCATGGCCGACGTCAAGGGAGACCTGACCGGCATCAGCCAGCCGGGCAGCATCGGCGAGAAGATGGCCGCCACCCTCAAGGACCGCGGCCTCGAGCCGCCCGAGTCGCTGGCTTGCCCCGCCACCCTGTGGGACGTGTTCGGCGAGCAAGGCCACCCGGTGCGCGCCACCGTCTCGGACATGGGGCCGCTGCTGCTGGGCCGCATGCTCGACCTCAACGAAACCCAGGCCGGCGTGTTGAACCTGGTGTTCAAGATCGCAGACGACAGCGGCCTGCTGCTGCTCGACCTCAAGGACCTGCGCGCGATGCTCCAGCACGTGGGCGAGAACGCGAGCCAGTTCACCACCGAATACGGCAACATCAGCGCCGCCAGCGTGGGAGCGATCCAGCGGGGGCTGCTGCAGATCGAGAGCCAGGGCGGCGACAAGTTCTTCGGCGAGCCCATGCTCAACATCTCGGACTTCATGCAGACCGAGGGCGGCAAGGGCGTGGTCAACATCCTGGCGGCCGACAAGCTCATGAATTCGCCCCGGCTCTATGCGACCTTCCTGCTGTGGCTGCTGTCGGAGCTGTTCGAGCAGTTGCCCGAGATCGGCGATCCGGAGCAGCCCAAGCTGGTGTTCTTCTTCGACGAGGCGCACCTGCTCTTCAACGAGGCGCCCAAGGCGCTGGTCGAGCGCATCGAACTGGTGGTGCGGCTGGTGCGCTCCAAGGGCGTGGGCGTGTTCTTCGTGACGCAGAACCCGCTGGACATTCCCGATTCGGTGCTGGCCCAGCTGGGCAACCGCGTGCAGCACGCCCTGCGCGCCTTCACGCCGCGCGACCAGAAGGCGGTGAAGGCGACCGCCACCACCATGCGGCAGAAGCCTGGCCTGGACATCGAGGCCGCGATCACCGAGCTGGCGGTGGGCGAAGCGCTGGTGAGCTTCCTCGACGACAAGGGGCGGCCCAGCGTCACCGAGCGCGTCTACGTGCTGCCGCCGGGCAGCCGGATCGGGCCGATCACGCCGGCGCAAAGGCAGGCGTTGATGGCGAATTCGCTGGTGGCCGGCGTCTACGAGAAGGCGGTGGACCGCGATTCGGCCTACGAGAAGCTCAAGGGACGCGCCGAGTCGGCGCCCGATGCGCCGCCCGTGGCTGCCGGCAAGCCCGGCGCCGCGACACCGGCCGAATCGGGCGGCGTGATGGGCAGCCTGAACGAGATCCTGTTCGGCTCGACCGGACCGCGCGGCGGCAAGCGCGACGGCCTGGCCCAGACCATGGCGAAGTCCGCGATGCGCACGATGGGGACGCAGGTGGGCAAGGAGATCCTGCGCGGGGTGCTCGGAGGGATCTTCGGGGCCAAGTCGCGGCGCTGAGGGCGCCGCAGAACGCGGGAATCGGTGCGACCGCCTCACCCGATCCTGCTGCCCGCAGCGTCCTTCACCACCGGAGCATCCGGTGCCCGATCAGCGCACCCGCCGCCACCGGCAGCGCCATCCCCATCACATACCAGATCGCCAGGAACGGTGCTGCCAGCTCCGGGCAGTGCAAGGCATAGACCGCGGCCCCCGCACCCGCCGACATGGCACCGGCCGCTGCGCCGGCCAGCGCAGGCCGCGTCGGCGCGAGGCTTTTCAGTGCCACCAGCGAGGCCACGAACACCGGCAGCGCGATGAACGCGATGTTGAAGACGCAGGTCCGCCAGGTCTGCCCCCACACCATCGCCGCGCGCTCGTCGACCGGCGCCATCAGCCAGGCCGCCAAGCCCAGCGCCCACACCAGCAGCACCGGCACGGCCACGCCCAGCCAGGCCGCGCGCACGCGTACCCCGGGCCGCGCCAGCCGCTGCACGAGCACGAAGCCGGCGACGGCGACACAGGCCGGGAACAGCAGCTTGACCCAGAACATCGGCCAGAACAGGGTCTGCACGAGGTCGCGCCGCACGCCGTATTCGAAGACCATCGTGGCAACCGACAGCGGCAGCCCGACGGCGAGCGCCAGCGCCAGGCGTCGCGCAGCCGCATGCCGCTGCACCGGCTCCGCTCGGGCAGCAAGCAGCGCGACGAGCTCGTCTGTTTTCATGAGGGGGATCTTCCGATCTTCGACGCCAGCGCCTTGAGCCCGCGATGAATGCCCACCTTGACCGCGGACTCCGACATGCCGGTCAGCCGTGCCGCCTCGGCCACCGACAGGCCCTCGAGCTTGACGTGGACGATCGGCAACCGATGCCGGTCCGGCAAGGTGTCGAGCAATCCGGCCAGGTCGCGGCGCGCATCGCTGGCCTCGGTGGCCGAATCGGCGAACACGGCAAGGTCGTCGTCCAGCGGTTCGTGCAGTGCCTCGCGGCCGGCCTTGGAACGCAGCAGGTCGATCATCTTGTAGCGCGCGATCGCATGCACCCAAGCCGTCAGCGGCTGGTCGCTCTGGTAGGTGTGGCGCTGGTTGTGCATGGCGAGCAGGCATTCCTGGACAAGGTCTTCCACTTCATCGGGCCAACCGAACAGCCGCCTGGCCAGAAAAGCGCGCAGGTGCGCGCTGAGCTTCTGCAGGAAGTCCCGATAGGCCACGGCATCGCCATCCAGGCCGCGCACGAACAGCTCGTGCAGCACCGTCTCCGCATCGCTCTTTGCCATCGGGCTCCCAGTGGTCATTCGGGCTTCGGCGCGTGCCGGTTACAGCACTGCGCAAAAAAAGAAATCCGGCGGATTGTGCCGTGCGCTGTAACGGCGACCGCAGGGCCGGCGAAGTAGAGACGACTGCGCCGAGCGGCGCGGTTGCAACCTTCACTCACTTACTGGAGCTCGTCCATGATCACTCGTCCCCTCGCCATCACCGCCCTCGCCCTCGGCGCTCTCGCCGCCGGTTCCGCCATGGCCCAAGACACCAAGCCCATGGGCGACAAGATGGCCACCATGGAGAAATGCTACGGCGTCTCGATGGCCGGCAAGAACGACTGCGCCGCCGGCCCGGGCACCACCTGCGCGGGCACCTCGAAGGTGGACTACCAGGGCAACTCCTGGAAGAACGTGCCGGCCGGCACCTGCACCACGATCAAGACGCCGAAGGGCATGGGCTCGCTGACGCCCATCAAGTCCTGACCACGCAGCCCGCCGCGCCATGCCCTCCCCTGCACTCAGCACCGGGCTCGGCCTCAAGGCCGAACACTACGACGCCGCCGTGTCGGCGCAGGCCGAGGGCCTTTGGTTCGAGGTGCATCCCGAGAACTACATGGTGGCGGGCGGGCCGCGCCTCGGCTGGCTCGAGGCGGTGCGCGAGCACCATCCCGTCTCGCTGCACGGCGTGTCGCTCTCGCTGGCGGGCGAGAGCGAGCCCGATGCCGCGCACCTCCAGCGGCTGGCCGCGCTCGCCGATCGCATCCGGCCCGCGCTGATCTCCGAACACCTGGCCTGGTCGGCCTGGAACGGGCACTACTTTCCCGACCTGCTGCCCTTCGAGCGCAGCACCGAGGCCCTGCATCGCATCGCGGCCAACATCGGCCGCACGCAGGACGCACTGGGCACCGCGATCGCGATCGAGAACCCCTCCCACTACCTGCGCTTCGACGGCCACGGCTGGGACGAGATCGACTTCCTCGCCGAGCTGGCACGGCGCACCGGCTGCACGCTGCTGCTGGACATCAACAACGTTCACGTGTCGGCACGCAACCTGGGCTACTCGGCCGAGGCCTGGCTGGACCGCTTTCCGCAGGCGCTGGTGAGCGAAGTCCATCTTGCCGGCCATTCGCACGACCCCGCGCTGGGCGAGGCCTTGTTGATCGACTCGCACGATGCGCCTGTCGCGCCGGAAGTCTGGGCGCTCTATCGCCGCTTCATCGCGCGCGCCGGCGCGAGGCCCACGCTGATCGAGCGTGACGGCAACGTGCCCGGCTTCCGCGAGCTGATGCACGAGCGCGACGTGGCCGAAGCGGCGCTGCGCGAAAGCGCCGGCGCACTGGAGGCCCGGTCATGAGCTTCCAGGCTGCCTTCGCCCAGGCCCTGTTCGACCCCGATGCGGCGACCGACCCGGCCGTGCGGCAGCTCATCGGTCAGCCCGCCTTCGCGGTCTATCGCAACACGATGATGAAGGGCTGCCTCGACGCGCTGGAGGCCAACTTCCCGGCCGTTGCGCGGCTGGTCGGCCGTGAATGGTTCCGCGCCGCGGCCGCACTGCATGCGGCAGCCAGCCCGCCGCGCGATGGAAGGCTGTTGCATTACGGCGAAGGCTTCGCCGATTTCCTCCGGCGCTTCGAGCCGGCGGCCGATCTGCCTTACCTGCCCGATGTCGCGCGTCTCGACGCGCTGTGGCGCGAGGTCCATGCCGCCCCCGACGCAGCACCGCTCGACGCAGCGCGGCTGTCGCGCCTGGCACCGGAGCGCCTCGCATCCCTGTCGCTTCAGCCCCATCCGGCCGCGCGCTGGGCCTGGTTCGCCGAGCAGCCGATCTACAGCATCTGGTCGCGCAATCGCGGCACCACCCACGAAGCTGCAGACGAAGAACTCGCCTGGCACGGGGAAGGCGCGCTCCTCACGCGACCTGCCGATGCCGTGACCTGGCATTCCATCGACCGAGCCGGCTGCGCCTTCCTGGATGCCTGTGCCAGCGGCCTGCCACTGGGCGAGGCCGCCGAGCAGGCCTTGATGCTCGATGCCGACTGCGACCTCGCAACGCTGCTCCAAACCCTGCTGCGTGCCGGGGCCTTCATCAACACCGATCTCCTCATCGAAAGCACACCATGACCATGAGCACGAACACCGCCGCCGCCGACTCCTTCGCGCCGCCCGATGCGCACGGCCTGCGCGCACGCTGGAACCGCCTCGCGGAACTGCTCACCCGCCTCGTGCCGCACGACCTGCTGGCGCTGGCCACACGCGTTGGCATTGCCGCCATCTTCTTCCTCTCGGGACGCACCAAGGTCGAGGGCTTCCTCACGCTGACCCCCAGCGCCTACGAGCTGTTCCGCACCGAGTACAAGCTGCCCCTGCTGCCGCCCGAGCTCGCGGCGCATCTCGCGGCCTATGCCGAGCACCTGTTCCCCGTCTTGCTGGTGCTGGGCCTCTTCACCCGGCTGTCGGCCCTCGCGCTGCTGGGCATGACGCTGGTGATCCAGCTCTTCGTCTATCCCGACGCATGGCCCACGCACCTGTCGTGGATGGCGCTGCTGCTCTACCTCGTCGGGCGCGGCGGAGGTGCGCTGGCGCTCGACCGGGTGTTGCGCATCGCGTGAAGGCCCGCGGCGCGCGGCTTGCCAGCCGCAGGAGCCCTCGCTACATTGTGTTTTTTGAGGGCCCGCAATGTCCGTTGACGCCGTTCCGACTCCTTCCTCGCCGACGCTTTCCCCGCATCCTTCCGAGCCCTCCCCCTCCGCGCCGGTCGCCACCTCGCCGGCCTCCTCTTCCCCGCAGCGGCCGCATATCCGCCTGACCTCGCATGCCGGCGGCATGGGCGCGCTGCCGATTCAGTGGGGCGCCGCCAACGCCGCCGAGCGCGGCCCGGTGGTCGGCACCACCACCAAGCGCGCGCACCGCAACGTGATCGGCACGCACAGCGGCTCCTACAGCGTCTATCGCGCGCTGGCCGTGGCGGCGGGTGCACTCAAGCGCGAGCACAAGGCCGACCTGACCAACACCGCGCCCACCGACGTGATCGGGCCCTATCCGCAATGGGGCGAGCCGGGCCGCATCGTTTCGCTCGATCCGTGGGGCGCCGTGGTGGCCGACGTCTTCGCGGCCGAGCTGGCAGCGGGCTACGACATCCGCCCCACCATCGCGATCACCAAGGCGCATGTGATCCTGCCCGAGGTCATCGAGGCCTTGCAGAAGGGCCGCCTCGTGGCCGATGGCAAGTTCCTCACCCCCGGCGGCGCGGCCATCGTCACCAAGGCCGCGATCGAGCCGGTCTGGTACCTGCCCGAGGTCGCGCGCCGCTTCGGCTGCTCCGAGACCGACCTGCGCCGCGTGCTCTTCGAGGAAACCGGCGGCATGTACCCCGAGCTCGTGACCCGCTCCGACCTCGAAGTCTTCCTGCCGCCCATCGGCGGCCAGACCCTGTACATCTTCGGCAATCCGCGCGACCTGGCGAATCCGGAGGTCGAGCTCACGGCGCGCATCCACGACGAATGCAACGGCTCCGACGTCTTCGGCTCCGACATCTGCACCTGCCGGCCCTACCTCACGCATGCGATCGAGGAGTGCATCCGCGGCGCGCAGCGCGGTGGCGTGGGCCTCATCGCCTACTCGCGCAAGGAAGGCCGCGCGCTCGGCGAGGTGACCAAGTTCCTGGTCTACAACGCGCGCAAGCGCCAGGTCGGCGGCGACACGGCCGACCAGTACTTCGCTCGCACCGAATGCGTGGCCGGCGTGCAGGACATGCGCTTCCAGGAGCTGATGCCCGATGTGTTCCACTGGCTCGGCATCCGCAAGATCCACCGCCTGGTGTCGATGAGCAACATGAAGTTCGACGCCATCGCCGGCTCGGGCATCGAGATCGGCGAGCGGGTGAACATCCCCGACGAGCTGATCCCCGCCGACGCGCGCGTCGAGATGGACGCCAAGATGGCGGCAGGCTACTTCACGCCGGGCGTGGTTCCCGACGCCGAGGAACTCAAGAAAGCCAAGGGAAGGAATCTCGATTCATGAGCAAGGACAACTACGGGCTCGACCCCGACCGGCCCACTTCGAACGCCGCCGTGCGCCATGCCGATGCCGATGGTCATGTGGACCCCGCCCTCGAGTTCGTGGAAGACACCACCCGGCCCGCCGGCGCCGTGGCGTTCCTGCGTTCCACCCGCGCGATCCGCATTCGCGCCGCGGCGCTGCTGGCGCGTGCGCGGCGCGGCGAGTCGGAGTGGTTCACCATCGGCGACGAGGCAGCGCTCGAAGAGACCGCGCGCACCGTGGCAGGCGTGACGAACGAGCGCTACCCCTCCGGTCCCATCCCCTTTCACAGCCGCTGGCGGCACTTCGAGGCCGGCGACGTCAACCGGATGGAGGAGCTCGACCGCCTGCTGGGCAACCTCAACCCGACGGAGCGCGCCCGCGCCCATATCGATCTGGTGTTGGTCAGCGTGCTGCTCGATGCCGGCGCCGGTCCCTACTGGCACTACACCGAGCCTGCCAGCGGCAAGCGCTTCACGCGCTCCGAGGGACTGGGCGTCGCGACCTTCCATGCCTTCACCAGCGGCTTGTTCTCCTCCGATCCGGATCGCCCGCTGCAGGCCGACGCCGCGGGGCTGCGCGGCCTCGTGACCGACCGGCTGGGCGATGCGTTCCAGGTGAGCGACATGAACCCGCTGGTGGGCCTCGCCGGCCGCGCGACCTTGCTGCGCCGCCTGGGCGAGGCCATGAGCGAGCAGCCGGAGACCTTCGGCGAGGACGGCCGCCCGGGCGGCATCTTCAACGCGCTGGTGAGCCCGCTCGGCCCCACCGCGCCGCCGACGGCCGAGGTCACGGCGCACGAGATCCTCTCGCTGCTGCTCGAGTCGCTCTCGTCCATCTGGCCGGCCGCCAATAGCATCGACAGCCTCGCGACCGACGGCAGCGACGCAGCGGGCGGCCTCCCCAGCGGCGATCCGGCGCTGGCACTGGGCGACTGCTGGCGCCACCACGCCGTGCGCGGGCCCGGGCTCACCAACGGGTGGATGCCCTTCCACAAGCTTTCGCAGTGGCTCACCTACTCGCTGATCGAGCCCTTCGAGTGGGCCGGCGTCAAGGTGCGCCACCTGGAGGCGCTCACCGCGCTGCCCGAATACCGCAATGGCGGCCTGCTCATCGACAGCGGCGTCATCGTGCCGCGCGACCAGGACCTGCTGGAGCGCACCTGGAAGGTCGGCGACGAGTTCATCGTCGAATGGCGCGCGCTGACCATCGCGCTGCTCGACGAGCTGGTGCCGCGCGTGCGCAAGGCGTTGGACCGCAACGAGGACGAGCTGCCCCTGGCCCGCGTGCTGGAAGGCGGCACGTGGGCCGCGGGCCGCGTGCTGGCACAGCGCTTGCGTGGCGGCACGCCACCCTTGCGCATCGAAAGCGACGGCACTGTCTTCTAGACTCTCTCTTTCGAAAAACGCCAACCAGCCCTTCCCATGAGCAACGTCCACCTCGTCGACCATCCTCTCGTCCAGCACAAGCTCACGCTGATGCGCCGCAAGGAGGCCAGCACCAACAGCTTCCGGCGCCTCCTCAACGAGATCAGCATGCTGATGGCTTACGAGGTCACGCGCGACATGCCGATGCAGGACATCGAGATCGAGACCCCCCTCGAGACCATGAACGCCAAGGTGATCGACGGCAAGAAGGTCGTGCTTGTCTCCATCCTGCGCGCCGGCACCGGCATCCTCGATGGCATGCTCGGCGTGGTGCCCGGCGCGCGCGTGGGCCACATCGGCTTGTACCGCGACCCGAAGACGCTCACCGCGGTCGAGTACTACTTCAAGATGCCGGGCGAGATGGGCGAGCGCGACTGCATCGTGGTCGATCCGATGCTGGCGACCGGCAACTCGGCGGTCGCTGCGGTGGAGCGGCTCAAGGAACTGAATCCGAAGTCGATCAAGTTCGTGTGTCTGCTGACCTGCCCCGAGGGCATCCGCACCATGCAGGCGGCGCATCCGGACGTGCCCATCTACACCGCGGCCATCGACCGCGAGCTGAACAGCCATGGCTACATCCTGCCGGGGCTCGGAGATGCCGGCGACCGCATCTTCGGGACGAAATGACGCTCGCCCCCAGGTTGCCCGGCACTTCGTGTCCGGGCGCCCACCCCCTACCGGGGGCAACACCAGCGGCCCGGCAAAGCCGGTTCCGCGGTGTTCCCGAATGAATTGCCAACCCGAGGAGAAGCCTGTGCCCCCACGCCGCCGATTGATCGTCCGCTCCATCGCCCTGGCCGCAGCGCTCGCAGGCGGCGCGCCCGGCCTTGCGTTCGCGCAGGCCAAGCTCAAGGTGGCGGCGGTCTACACCGTGCCCTTCGAGCAGCAATGGGTCGGCCGCATCCACAAGGCGCTGAAGGCGGCCGAAGCGCGCGGCGAGATCGAGTACAAGGCCACCGAGAACGTCGCCAACGCGGACTACGAGCGCGTGATGCGCGAGTACGCACAGGCCGGCAACCAGTTGATCCTGGGCGAGGTCTTCGGCGTCGAGGCCGCGGCGCGCAAGGTCGCCAAGGACTTCCCGAAGACAGCCTTCCTGATGGGCTCCTCGCTGAAGCCGCAGGCACCCAACTTCTCGGTCTTCGACAACTACATCCAGGAGCCGGCCTATCTGTCCGGCATGGTGGCCGGCGGCATGACGAAGACCAACAGGATCGGCATGGTGGGCGGCTTCCCCATCCCCGAGGTCAACCGCCTGATGAATGCCTTCATGGCCGGCGCGAAGGAAACCAACCCCAAGGTGGAGTTCAGCGTGAGCTTCATCAACAGCTGGTTCGATCCGCCCAAGGCCAAGGAGGCCGCTTTCGCGATGATCGACAAGGGCGCCGACGTGATGTACGCCGAGCGCTTCGGCGTCAGCGACGCGGCCAAGGAAAAGGGCAAGCTCGCCATCGGCAACGTGATCGACACGCAGGACAAGTACCCCGACACCGTGGTCGCCTCGGCCCTTTGGAACTTCGAGCCCTCGGCCAACCGGGCGATCAAGCTCGTGAAGGAAGGCAAGTTCGTCGCCGAGGACTACGGCCCCTATTCGATGATGAAGCACAAGGGCTCGGAACTGGCGCCGCTGGGCACCTTCGAGAAAAAGGTACCGCCCGAGATCGTCGCCAAGGTCAAGGCGAAGGAAGCGGACATCCTTGCGGGCAAGTTCACGGTGAAGGTGGACGACAGCCAGCCCAAGTCCACCGCCAAGTAAACACGATGGGTGATTCCGTGCTGCGGCTGCGCGGCATCACCAAGCGCTTCGGCAGCCTGGTCGCCAACGACGCGATCTCGCTCGAGCTCGGTGCCGGCGAGGCGCTCGCGCTGCTGGGAGAGAACGGCGCCGGCAAGTCAACGCTGATGTCGATCCTCTTCGGCCACTACACCGCCGACGCCGGCGACATCGAAGTCTTCGGCCGGCCCCTGGCGCCCGGCTTGCCCAAGGCTGCGCTGGCCGCCGGCGTGGGCATGGTGCACCAGCACTTCACGCTGGCCGACAACCTGAGCGTGCTCGACAACGTGATGATGGGCACCGAGCCTTTGTGGCAACCGTTCTCGCGGCGAAGCGCGGCGCGCGCCAGGCTGCTCGAGGTCTCGGCGCGCTTCGGGCTACCGGTGAAGCCGGAGGCCCGGGTCGGCAGCCTGTCGGTGGGCGAGCGGCAGCGGGTGGAGATCCTCAAGGCGCTGTACCGCGGCGCGCGCATCCTGATCCTCGACGAGCCCACCGCCGTGCTCACCCCGCAGGAAAGCGAGGCGCTGTTCGGCACGCTCTCGCAGATGGTGACCGGCGGGCTCTCGATCATCTTCATCAGCCACAAGCTCGACGAGGTGCTGCGCGTCTCGCACCGCATCGCGGTGCTGCGCGGCGGCAGGCTGGTGGCGCAGGCGCCGACGCGCGAGACCACGCGGGCGCAGCTGGCGCTGTGGATGGTCGGCCATGCGGTGGCGGGCGTGAAACGCACGCCAGCGCTCCAGGTGGGCGATGCGGTCTGCGTGCTCGACCACGTGCGCACGGCGGGCAGGGGGCATGACCGGCTGCTCGATGTTTCGTTGAGCCTGCGCGCCGGCGAGATCACGGCCGTGGCGGGCGTTTCCGGCAACGGCCAGGTCGCGCTGGCCGAGCTGCTCAGCGGCACCCGGCGTGCGACCGGCGGCAGCGTGCAGCTGATGGGACGCGCCCTGCCCGCCTCGCCCGCGCGCCTGGTCCGGCGCGGCGTGGCCCGCATTCCCGAGGACCGGCACGCGGTCGGCGTGGTGGGCGACCTGCCGGTGTGGGAGAACGCCGTGTCCGAGCGGCTTCGCAACGCCGGCTTCTCGCGCTGGCTCTGGGTTCGGCGGGCGGCAGCGCGTGCCCACGCACGCCGCGTGGAGCAAGCCTTCGACGTGCGCGGCGCGGGGCTGGACGCACCGGCGCGCGCACTGTCGGGCGGCAACATGCAGAAGCTGATCCTCGGCCGTGCGCTGCTGGCGCCGGATGCGGCGAAGAACAAGACGGCGCGGCTGATCGTTGCGCACCAGCCGACCTGGGGCCTGGACGTCGGCGCGGTCGCCTATGTGCAGCAACAGTTGATCGCGGCGCGCGACGCCGGCGCCGCGGTGCTGCTGATCTCCGACGACCTCGACGAGGTGCTGGCCCTGGGAGACCGGGTGGCCGTGATGCACGGCGGCCGGCTGGGTGAGCCGCGCCCTGCCTCGGCCTGGACGCGCGAAGCCATCGGGCTCGCCATGGCGGGCGCATGAGCGCTCCGCGTTGCCCCGCAGAGCACCGAAGCTGGGGACCGCACCCGTGATGCGGCTGGAGCGCCGCCACGAGACCTCGCGCGCCGCGCTGCTGCTGGCGCCGGTCGGCGCGATCGGCTTCACGCTGCTGGTCAGCGCGCTGCTGGTGCTGTGGGCCGGCGCGCCGGTGGGCCGCACCTACGCACTGCTGCTGCAAGGCGGCTTCGGGTCGGTCTTCGCCTGGAGCGAGACGCTGACGCGCGCCACGCCGCTGATCCTCACCGGCCTGGCCGCCACCGTGGCCTTCAAGGCCCGCCTCTACAACATTGGCGCGGAGGGGCAGTTCTACGGCGGCGCGCTCGCTGCCGTAGCGGTGGGCGGACTGCACGGCGGCACCGGCTTCGCGCTGCCGGCCTGGCTGCTGTTCCCGCTCATGATGGCGGCCGCCGCCTGCGTGGGCGCCCTGCTGCTGCTGGGCCCCGCACTGATGAAGAACAAGCTGGGCGTGGACGAGGTGGTGACCACGCTGCTGATCAACTTCATCGTGCTGCTCGGCGCCTCGGCGCTGCTCGATGGTCCGATGAAGGACCCGAGCGCGATGGGCTGGCCGCAGAGCGTGTCGCTGCAACCCGAGCTCGAGCTGAGTCGGCTGGTCGCGCAGACCCGCGTCCACACCGGGCTGCTGTGGGCCGGCGTGCTGGCGCTGCTGGCCTGGGTGCTCTTCAAGTACACGGTGATCGGCTTCGACATCCGCGCGCTGGGCGCCAACGCGCGCGCGGCGGCCTTCGCCGGCGTGCCGGTCACGCGCACCCTGGTGCTGGTGGCCTTGATCTCGGGCGCGCTGGCGGGGCTGGCCGGCGCGATCGAGGTCGCGGGCCGCACCAGCTATGTCACGCTGGACATGTCGCCGGGCTACGGCTACAGCGGCATTGTGATCGCGATGCTGGCCGGGCTGCATCCGCTGGGCGTGCTGGCCGCGGGCGTGTTCGTGGCCGGCGTGCAGGTGGGCGCCGACACCATGAGCCGCGCGATCGGCGTGCCCACCTACATCGCCGACGTGATCGTCGCGGCCTCGCTGATCGCGGTGCTGGTGGCCACGCTGCTGACGCAATACAGGGCACGATGGAAATAGCCGAGATCCTTTCCAACCAGGCCTTCTGGGTGGCGGTGCTGCGCATCGCGACGCCGCTGGTCTTCGGCACGCTGGGCGTGCTGCTGTGCGAGCGCGCGGGGGTGTTGAACCTCGGCATCGAAGGCATCATGGTCGCGGGCGCCTTCGCGGGCTGGCTCGCGGTGTATGCCGGCGCGCCGCTGTGGGCGGGCGTGGCGGTGGCGGCGATCGCCGGCGCGGTCTTCGGGCTGCTGCATGCCTTGCTCACCGTGGGGCTCGCGCTGTCGCAGCACGTGTCGGGGCTGGGCATCACGCTGCTGGCGACGGCGCTCAGCTACTACGGCTACCGCGTGAGCTTCCCGAAGGTGAACACGCCGCCGACGGTCACGCCCTTCGCGCCGATGGAATGGCTGCCCATCCCCGTGCTCGACGCGCAGACGCCGCTCACGCTGCTGGCGCTGCTGCTGGTGCCGCTGCTGGCGTACCTGCTCTACCGCACGCCGATGGGACTGGCGCTGCGCATGGTGGGCGAGAACCCGCAGGCGGCAGAGGGCCAGGGCGTGTCGGTCGCGGCGGCACGCACCGGCGCGATCGTGGCCGGCTCGGCCCTGATGGGCGTGGCCGGGTCCTTTCTCACGCTCTCGGCCTTCAACGCCTTCTTCTTCAACATGGTCAACGGCCGCGGCTGGATCTGCGTGGCCCTGGTGGTCTTCGCCTCCTGGCGGCCGGGCAAGGCCCTGCTGGGCGCCTTGCTGTTCGCCTTCTTCGACGCGCTGCAGCTGCGGCTGCAACAATCGGGCGACGCGCTGCTGCCATACCAGCTGTACCTGATGCTGCCCTACGTGCTGTCGATCGTGGCGCTGGTGCTGGTGGCGCGCAAGGCGGGCTATCCGCAGGCTCTCATGAAGCCGTATCGCAAGGGAGAACGCTGACGCCATGCTCGATCTACTCGTCCACAACGCCACGCTCCCCGATGGGCGCAGCGGCATGTCCATTGCCGTGCAGGACGGCCGCATCGCCGAGGTGGCGGCGGGCCTCGATGCACCGGCGCACGACAAGTGCGATGCGCAAGGCCTGTTGGTCGCGCCGCATTTCGTCGATCCGCATTTCCACATGGACGCGACACTGAGCTACGGCCTGCCGCGGGTCAACGAGAGCGGAACGCTGCTCGAAGGCATCGCGCTGTGGGGCGAGCTGAAGCCGCTGCTCACCGCCGAAGCGCTGATCGAGCGCGCCCTCGCCTACTGCGACTGGGCGGTGGCCAAGGGCCTGCTGGCGATCCGCAGCCATGTCGACACGAGCGACCCGAGCCTGCTGGCGGTCGACGCGCTGCTCGAGGTGAAGAAGCGCGTGGCGCCCTACCTCACGCTGCAGCTGGTCGCCTTTCCGCAGGATGGCGTGCTGCGCACGCCGGGCGGCGTCGACAACCTGAAGCGCGCGCTCGACAAAGGCGTGGACGTGGTCGGCGGCATTCCGCATTTCGAGCGGACCATGGCCGACGGCGCCGCCAGCGTCAAGCTGCTGTGCGAGCTGGCCGCCGAGCGCGCGCTGCCGGTGGACATGCATTGCGACGAATCGGACGACCCGCTCTCGCGCCATATCGAGACGCTGGCTTTCGAGGCGCAGCGGCTCGGCCTGCAGGGGCGTGTCACGGGCTCGCATTGCACCTCGATGCACTCGATGGACAACTACTACGCGAGCAAGCTGCTGCCGCTCGTCGCCGAGGCCGGCGTCGCGGTCGTGGCCAACCCGCTCATCAACATCACGCTGCAGGGCCGGCACGACACCTACCCCAAGCGCCGCGGCATGACACGCGTGCCGGAGCTGATGGCGCAGGGCGTGAACGTGGCCTTCGGGCACGACTGCGTCATGGACCCTTGGTACGGCATGGGTTCCGGCGACATGCTGGAAGTGGCGCACATGGGGCTGCACGTGGCGCAGATGACCAGCCAGCAGGGCATGCGGCAGTGCTTCGACGCGGTGACGTTGAATGCCGCGAAGGTCTTCGGGCTCGAAGGCTACGGCCTGGACGCCGGCTGCGATGCGAGTTTCGTGCTGCTGCAGGCGCGCGATCCGGTCGAGGCGATCCGGCTGCGCGCGCCGCGGCTCAAGGTCTGGCGCAAGGGGCGGCTGCTGGCCGAGACGCCGGCGGCGACGGCGGCACTGCAATTGCCGGGTCGGCCGGCATCGACGAGCTGGATGCCGTCAACGCGCTGAGCGACCCGGCGCTTCGTCCGAGCGGCGCGACGGCGCACCTCAAGCGGAGGGGACGATGGCCTCGGCGTATTCGTACAGCGCACCGAGAATCTCCTCGCCGCGCTCGTCCGCGGTCTCGGCCAGGGCATCGATCTCGGCGAAGAGCCGATCGACGTTGCGCGCACCGCCCTCGCCTTCGAGCAGGCGTGCCGTACGATGCGCCTCCCAGCGCGCGAGCGCCTCCGCATCGAGGGTGTCGGGAAAGTTGCGGGCGCGGTAGCGAAACACCAGTTCCTCCAGCCGCGGGTCGTCGAAGCCCGTGCGCGAACGCGCCAGCTCGGCCGGCGACAGGCCGCGCAGCTGCGTGAGCCGCCGGCGGTCGCCGTTGCCGACAAAGCCGCCGTAGAGGTCTTCGTCGACATCGGGCGTCTCTGCGCGCGGCCGCTCGTAGACCTGCGGCCAGATCGCGCTCATGTCGGGCAAGGCCGCCGCCAGCGTCGCATGGCGCATGGCCGCTTCGAGGTCGATTCCCCAGCGCGTGGCCATGGCCGGCGCGAGCGTCTTGAGGTTGCCGACCACCATCGGCGACTTGTTCAGGTGAACGCCTTTCAGCGGCAGGCGCAGCACGCCTTCCGGCAGGTCGGCGCTGCGCGTGAAGAGGCGCAGGCGCAGGGTCGCGACATCCAAGTCGCGCAGCTCGCTGGGGTCGTGGGCGAGGTCCCAGGCGAGCAGCTCGTTCTTGTTGGTCGGATGGGTCGCCAGCGGCCACATGACGGCGAGGCAGCCGCGCTCGGCCGGGAACATGCCCGAGACGTGCAGGAAGGGCCGCGCCGTCTCGCGCGTGGCCGGCAAGCCCAGCTCGCCGGTGACGCGGTCTTTCCTGTGCAGTCCCAGGGCGAAGTCGAAGAGCTTGGGCTGGCGCGTGCGGATCAGGCGCGCCAGTGCGATGGTGGCGCGCACATCGGAGAGCGCATCGTGCGCCGCCTCGTGCAGCAGCCCGTTGGCGCGCGCGAGGTCTTCGAGCTTGAAGCTGGGCGAGCCGTCTTCCTTCGTCGGCCACTCGATGCCATCGGGCCGCAGGGCGTAGCAGAGCCGAACGACATCGAGCAGGTCCCAGCGGCCGCAGTCGTTCTGCCACTCGCGCGCATAGGGGTCGATGAGGTTGCGCCAGAACAGAAAGCGCGTCACCTCGTCATCGAAGCGGATGGTGTTGTAGCCCACGCCGATGGTCCCGGGTTGCGAGAACGCGGCTTCGATCTTCGCGGCGAACTCGTGCTCGGGCAGGCCGCGCTCGAGGCACAGCTGCGGCGTGATGCCCGTGATCAGGCACGACTCCGCGCTCGGCAGGTAGTCGGGCGCGGGCTTGCAGTAGATCATCAAGGGCTCGCCGATCTCGTTGAGCTCGGCATCGGTGCGAACCCCGGCGAACTGCGACGGCCGGTCGCGCCGCGGCTCGACGCCGAAGGTCTCGTAGTCGTGCCAAAGAAAAGTCTGCGTCGTCATCAAAAGTGTTTCTCCCTCTTCTTGCTTTTGCGCCTTTCGCGAACCTTCGCGTCCGGCAATCCGATTCCGTTCCCGCCTTTATAGAAGCGGCGAAAACAGCCGCGCGGCCGCATCGCCGAGCCGGCGCGCGAAACTTTCGCGCCGCTGCCCACGGATCGCGGCAGCGCTGTGCAGGTCGGTCTCGAACTGCGCCGCCAGTGGCTTGGCGAGGGCCGGCCCGTAGATCACGGCACACACCTCGAAGTTGAGGCGGAAGCTGCGATTGTCGAAGTTGGCGGTGCCGATGATCGCGCAGTGGTCGTCCACCACCAGCGTCTTGGAGTGCAGCATGCGCGCCTTGTACTCCCAGATCTTGACGCCGGCCGCAATCAGCTCGTCGTAGTAGGAGCGCGCCGCGGCGCTCACGATCAGCGAATCGCTGCGCCGCGGCACCAGCAGCCGCACGTCCACACCGCGCAGCGCAGCGCTGGTCATGGCCATCAGCGCCGGCTCGCCGGGCACGAAGTACGGCGTGGTCAGCCAGGCCCGATGCGAAGCCGAGTGGATGGCCGCGACGTGCATGCGGTGGATGGCTTCGAGGGCGCTGTCGGGGCCGCTGGTAACGATCTGAACGGGGATGTCGCCCGCGCCTTCCTGGCCCGGCAGGCGCGGCAGCAGGACGTCCAGGGTCTCGTTGATGCGGCGCGGGTCTTCGCCGGTGGCGTAGGTCCAGTCCTCGAGAAAGGTGGTCTGCAGCCAGCGCACGGCGCTGCCCTCGATGCGCAGGTGGGCGTCGTGGTAGGCGTCGGGCCGGATGCGGCGGTCTTCCTCGTCGGTGATGTTGACGCCGCCGGTGAAGCCGACGCGGCCGTCGCACACGACGATCTTGCGGTGGGTACGGTAGTTGGTCACCGGCCGCAGCCGCCGGCCGATGCGGGTGTCGTGGAACAGCGCCACCTCGATGCCCGCCTCGAGCATGGGCGCCATGAAGCGGCGTCCGATGCGCTTGGAGCCCAGCGCATCGAGCAGCAGGCGCACGGTGACGCCTCCGCGCGCGCGTTCGATGAGCAGGTCGCGCAGGGCCGTTCCGGTCCTGTCAGGCTCGAAGATGTAGTACTCGAGGTGAATGTGGTCGCGCGCCTGGCGGATCGCCTCGAAGATGGCATCGAAGGTGCGGGCGCCGCCGGACAGCAGCTCGGTGGCGGTCGCACTCGATACCGGCAGCCCGCAGGCCGCCGTGCCGAGCGCGGCCATCTGCCGCAACGCCGGCGGCGCCCGCTCGGCCGCCGCGCGCAAGCTCGCCACGTCGGCCGGCGCCTGTGCGATCGCCCGGCTGCGCAGCCGCTTGAGGCGCTGCTTCTTCAGCCGCTGCGGCCCGAGGAAGTAGTAGATGAGAAATCCCGCAAAAGGCAGCAGCGCCAGCGAGAGGATCCAGCTCATCGTCGAGACCGGCGCACGCTTCTGCATCACGATCCAGACGGAAAGCACCGCGATGTAGCCGCTCCACGCGAGGGAGAGGCCGGTCTTCCATTCCTGGCTGAGCTGGGGGAGGATCAAAGGGAGAAGAGAGATTCGTGCAAAAAAAAGCCGGTAGCGCGAATGCTACCGGCCTCGGGACGGAGTCCCCCAGGATCGCGGGTCAGCCCGTGGCGGCCTCTTCGGCCTCGGGCTTGGCGCGCCCTTCCTTTTTGGGAACCGGCTGGATGTCCAGCTGGACTTCTTCCTTGTCGTCGAGGTCCACCGTGAGACGCCCGCCTTCCTGCAGGCGTCCGAACAGCAGCTCGTCGGCCAGGGCGCGGCGGATCGTGTCCTGGATCAGGCGCTGCATCGGCCGTGCACCCATCAGCGGATCGAAGCCCTTCTTCGCCAGGTGCTTGCGCAGCGTGTCGGTGAAGGTGACGTCGACCTTCTTCTCGGCCAACTGGGTTTCGAGCTGCAGCAGGAACTTGTCGACCACGCGCAGGATGATCTGCTCGTCCAGCGACTTGAAGCTCACGATCGCGTCCAGGCGGTTGCGGAACTCCGGCGTGAACAGGCGCTTGATGTCACCCATCTCGTCGCCCGCCTGGCGCGGATTGGTGAACCCGATGGTCGCCTTGTTCATGGTCTCCGCGCCCGCGTTGGTGGTCATCACGATGATCACGTTGCGGAAGTCGGCCTTGCGCCCGTTGTTGTCGGTCAGCGTGCCGTGGTCCATCACCTGCAGCAGCACGTTGAAGATGTCCGGGTGCGCCTTCTCGATTTCGTCGAGCAGCAGCACCGCGTGCGGCTTCTTGGTGATCGCCTCGGTGAGCAGGCCGCCCTGGTCGAAACCGACGTAGCCGGGAGGCGCGCCGATCAGCCGGCTCACCGCATGGCGCTCCATGTACTCCGACATGTCGAAGCGGATCAGCTCGATGCCCATGATGTAGGCCAGTTGCTTCGCCGCCTCGGTCTTGCCGACGCCGGTGGGGCCGCTGAACAGGAAGGAGCCGATTGGCTTGTCGTCGCGGCCCAGGCCGGAACGTGCCATCTTGACGGACGAGGCCAGCACCTCGAGCGCCTTGTCCTGGCCGAACACCACGCTCTTGAGGTCGCGCTCGATGTTCTGCAGCTTGCCGCGGTCGTCGTTCGAGACGTTGGCCGGGGGAATGCGCGCAATCTTGGCGACGATTTCCTCGACCTCGCTCTTGCTGATGGTCTTCTTGCGCTTGTTCGCCGGCAGGATGCGCTGGGCGGCGCCGGCCTCATCGATGACGTCGATCGCCTTGTCGGGCAGGTGACGGTCATTGATGTACTTGGCGCTCAGCTCCGCCGCGGCCTGCAGTGCGGCCACGCCGTACTTCACGCCATGGTGCTCTTCGAAGCGCGACTTCAGGCCCTTCAGGATGTCGACGGTTTCCTGCACGGTCGGCTCGACCACATCCACCTTCTGGAAGCGCCGGGACAGGGCCGCATCCTTCTCGAAGATGCCGCGGTACTCGGTGAAGGTGGTGGCGCCGATGCACTTGAGCTGGCCGCTAGACAGGGCGGGCTTCAGCAGGTTGGAGGCATCCAGCGTACCGCCGGAGGCGGCGCCGGCACCGATCAGCGTGTGGATCTCGTCGATGAAGAGGATCGCGTTAGGCTTGTCCTTGAGGGACTTGAGCACCCCCTTCAGGCGCTGCTCGAAGTCGCCACGGTACTTGGTGCCGGCCAGCAGCGCGCCCATGTCGAGCGAGTACACGTGCGACTCGGCCAGGATCTCCGGCACGTCGCCCTGCGTGATGCGCCAAGCCAGGCCCTCGGCGATCGCGGTCTTGCCCACGCCGGCCTCGCCCACCAGCAGCGGGTTGTTCTTGCGGCGGCGGCACAGGATCTGGATGACGCGCTCGACCTCGTACTCACGGCCGATCAGCGGATCGATCTTGCCGTCCTTGGCCATCTGGTTGAGGTTTTGGGTGAACTGCTCGAGCGGGGACGACTTCTCGTTCTTCTCGCCACCGCTCTCTTCGCCTTCGGACGAAGATTCGCTGCTGCTCTTGGCAGCTTCAGGCGGGTCGCTCTTCTTGATGCCGTGGGCAATGAAATTCACCACGTCGAGACGCGTCACGCCCTGCTGGTGCAGGTAGTAGACGGCATGCGAGTCCTTCTCGCCGAAGATCGCGACCAGCACGTTGGCGCCGGTGACTTCCTTCTTGCCGTTGCCGGTGGACTGCACATGCATGATGGCGCGCTGGATCACGCGCTGGAAACCGAGCGTGGGCTGCGTGTCCACATCGTCGGTGCCGGCCACCTGCGGGGTGTTGTCCTTGATGAAATTCGTGAGCGACGCGCGAAGGTCGTCCACATTGGCCGAGCAGGCGCGCAGAACTTCGGCGGCGCTCGGGTTGTCCAGCAAAGCGAGCAGCAGATGCTCCACCGTGATGAACTCATGGCGTTGCTGCCTTGCTTCCACAAAAGCCATGTGCAAGCTGACTTCCAGTTCCTGGGCAATCATGTGATTTCCTTTGGCTTTGCTGTAAATTTAATTCTCAGATGGGTTGGAGCGCAATTTATTCAACCGGTTCACTGACGCACTGCAAGGGATGCCCGGCCTGGTGGGCCGCTTCCATCACCTGATTGACCTTGGTGGCCGCCATGTCGCGTGAATAGACGCCGCAGATGCCGCGGCCGTCGAGATGGATCTTGAGCATGATCTGGGTGGCGGTCTCCCGGTCCTTGTTGAAGAACTCCTGGATCACGACGATCACGAACTCCATCGGCGTGTAGTCGTCGTTGAGCATCACCACCTGGTACATCTGCGGCGGCGCAGTCTTCTGCGGGCGCCGCTCGATCACGACCGCATCACCGTCGTCCCGCCGCGGCGTCACGGCCGGCGGCGTGGGGGGGGTCGAAGGGATTCTGGTAGCCATGAAATTCATTTTATCGAGCCGACCGCCGCTTGCAGCGCCCGTGATCGGACAACTGGTGGCGGCTTTGTGACATTCAAGACGCAGGGCGACAGGTTTGCAGGGAAAGTGCATGCAAGCGCCGTGCCGTCCTTTGCTGGGCGCATCTGGCGCTGCAGCAAAAAGAAAGCCTCGGCGCCTTGCGGAGACCGAGGCTTGGCGCAGAAGCATCCACAGACGCCTCGCGGACCGCTTTTACATGTTGTCAATCATGACCTGGCCGAAGCCCGAGCAGCTCACCTGGGTGGCGCCCTCCATCAGGCGGGCGAAGTCGTAGGTCACCTTCTTGCTGGCGATGGACTTTTCCATCGAGCGGATGATCAGGTCGGCGGCCTCGGTCCAGCCCATGTGGCGGAGCATCATCTCGGCCGAAAGGATCTCTGAGCCGGGGTTCACGTAGTCCTTGCCGGCATATTTCGGCGCCGTGCCATGCGTCGCTTCGAACATGGCGACGGTGTCGCTCAGGTTGGCGCCGGGCGCGATGCCGATGCCGCCGACCTGGGCCGCCAGGGCGTCGGAGACGTAGTCGCCGTTCAGGTTCAAGGTGGCGATCACGCTGTACTCGGCGGGGCGCAGCAATATCTGTTGCAGGAAGGCGTCGGCGATCGAGTCCTTCACCGTGATTTCCTTGCCGCTCTTGGGGTTCTTGAACTTCATCCAGGGGCCGCCGTCGACAAGTTCGGCACCGAACTCCCTGGCCGCCAGCCCATACGCCCAGTCGCGGAAGGCGCCCTCGGTGAACTTCATGATGTTGCCCTTGTGGACAATGGTCACGCTCGGCTTGTCGTTGTCGATCGCGTACTGGATGGCCTTGCGTACCAGGCGCTCGGTGCCTTCGCGCGACACGGGCTTGATGCCCAGGCCCGAGGTGCTGGGGAAACGGATCTTCTTGACGCCGAAGTCCTCCTGCAGGATCTTGATGAGCTTCTTCGCCTTGTCGCTCTCGGCTTCGAACTCGATCCCGGCGTAGATGTCTTCGGAGTTCTCCCGAAAGATCACCATATGGGTCTTGTGCGGCTCCTTGACCGGGCTGGGCACGCCCTCGAAGTACTGGATGGGACGCAGGCAGACGTACAGGTCGAGTTCCTGGCGCAGCGCCACGTTCAGCGAACGGATGCCGCCGCCGACCGGCGTCGTCAGCGGGCCCTTGATCGAAACCACGTAGTCGCGCACTGCCTGCAGCGTTTCCTCCGGCAGCCAGACGTCCGGGCCGTAAACCTTGATCGACTTTTCGCCGGCATAGACCTCCATCCACCGGATCTTCCTCTTGCCGCCATAGGCCTTGGCCACGGCCGCGTCGACCACCTTGATCATCACGGGCGTGATGTCGACGCCGGTGCCGTCACCCTCGATGAAAGGGATGATGGGCTGGTCAGGCACATTGAGGGAATTGTCGGCATTGACCGTGATCTTCTGACCCTCGGCCGGGACTTTGATGTGTTGGAAACTGGACATGAGAGCGAGAACTCCGGGTCTGAATTAAGGCAGGAAGACACCATGTTTCCAGCCGGCTGAATAGCCGTAGAATTTTAGACGCAACCGGAGGAGGTGGAAGGTTCTGTCAACCGCGGCTATATAGCCCTCGTTGTTGACGGACCTTCTGCTGGCCGGGAGGCGTTTTCAATCCATTTCCACAGAGGATCCTGTAATGAGCAAAGTTCTCGCAGTCATGATGGCCGGCTTGTTCGCCACCGCCGCATTCGCGCAGACCCAACCCGCTGAAGTCAACCCCCAGGGTCAGGGCAAGGCCGCTGATCGAGCCGAAGCCAGGAAGGCCTCCAAGCCTGCTGGTCAGGTCAAGCCTGCCGCGGGAGATCAGGGCAAAGTGGCGGAAGGCAGCGGCGGCGTGACCGCCACCGGCGCCGACAAGGCCGCCCAGGCCCGCCGCGATTCTCGCGATACGCGCCGTCCCGCCAAGGGCGGCGGCAAGAGGCCGGTTCCCGCCCAAGGCGGCACGCCTCAGTAAGCCGCCAGGCTCTGAACCCAGCAAAAAAGCGCTCGTTGGAGCGCTTTTTTTTGCCCGCTGTTGCAGTCCTGTCAACTGCCGATCTTCCACGTCGTTGAACGCGGGCGCCCTCGACGAGGGATGCAATCCATATTTTCGAAATTCAAAGGATTTTTCATGAATAAGCTGCTCGCCGCGTTGGTCGCCGGTTTCTTTGCCGTCGGCGCTTTTGCCGCCCAGGACGCTTCCGCGCCTGTGGTCGTTCCCAGCGCCTCGGTCCATGCGGTGAAGATGACCCAGAAAGTGACCAAGAAAAAGGTCCGCCACGTCGCTCACAAGTCGCACCATGCCGTGAAGAAGGTGTAAGCTCCTGCACCCATCGCCCATGCCCGCCTGTGCGGGCATTTTTGTTTGCGCCGCACCTTGCACCCGAGTCGTCCCATGTTCCAGCGCCTCATCGTCCTGCTCGCCCTGTTCGCCTCGTTGGTTGCATCAGCGCTCGCCCAGCAAGCCCAAACCGGTCTCCAGCGCGTGAGGCTTTCGGCCGGCATGTACCAGATCGACGCGCAGGTGGCACAGACCCCGGAGCAGCGGCAGATCGGCCTCATGTTTCGCAATGAAATGCCCCAGACCGAGGGGATGATCTTCGTATTCGAGCAGCCAGCCACCCAGTGCTTCTGGATGCGCAACACCCTGCTGCCGCTGACTGCCGCGTTCATCGCCGATGACGGACGCATCGTCAACCTGGCAGACATGAAGCCGCAGACCGACGACTCCCATTGCTCCGAGGAACCGGTGCGCTTCGTGCTCGAAATGAACCAGGGCTGGTTCGCCCACAAGAACATCAAGAAGGGCGCAAAGCTGGGCGGCGAGCTGTTCGCCAAAAAGCGCTGAGCCGCATCGGCGCCCAAATAAAAAGCCGACTCGCGGGTCGGCTTTCTTGTTGCAACAGCAAATCAGGTCAGCCGAAGTTCTTCGCGGCGAAGTCCCAGTTCACGAGCTTGGCGAGGAAGGTCTCGACGTATTTAGGACGCAGGTTCCGGTAGTCGATGTAGTAGGCGTGTTCCCAGACGTCCACCGTCAGCAGTGGCTTGTCGCCGGTCGTCAGCGGCGTTCCCGCGGCGCCCATGTTGACGATGTCCACCCCGCCGTCGGCCTTCTTCACCAACCAGGTCCAGCCCGAACCGAAGTTGCCCACCGCCGACTTCACGAAAGCTTCCTTGAAGGCCGCGTAGCCGCCCCACTTGGCCTCGATCGCCTTGGCCAGTGCGCCGGTGGGCTCGCCGCCGCCGGAGGGCTTCATGCAGTTCCAGAAGAAGGTGTGGTTCCAGATCTGCGCGGCGTTGTTGTAGATGCCGCCGCTGGACTTCTTGACGATGTCCTCGAGTTCCATGTTCTCGAACTCGGTGCCCTTCTGCAGGTTGTTGAGGTTCACCACATAGGCGTTGTGATGCTTGCCGTAGTGGTACTCCAGCGTTTCCTTGGAGTACTCGGGCGCCAGCGCGTCCAGCGGATATGGGAGGGGTGGAAGGACGTGTTCCATGTCTTTTCTCGCAGGTTGGTTGTGGGACGAAGCATTCTAGAAAGGAATCACGTCACTCGCGTCGGACGCAGTCTCGTGTCCGTTCCGACAACGGTCATATCGGCGGTGCCGTCGGCCAGGCGCGCCTGGACGGGGTCGCCGGGCGCCAGATGCTGTGCCCGGGTGATGGCCTTGCCATCGGCGCCGGTGAGCCATGCATAGCCGCGTTCGAGCACCAGCGCGGGATCGAGCAGTTGCAATCGCAGCGTTGCCCGTTCCAGCCGTTCCCTGCGCCGCGCCAACGCGCGGGCGAACTTGAGCGGCAACTCGGCCTGCAACGCTTGCTGTGCATGGTTTAGCCGCTCTGTCCGCGACAACGCCGCATGGCGCAGGCGCTGGGCATGCTGCACCAGACGCAATTCCTGGCGCAGAACCAGCGTCGACGGGCGCGCCAGACGGGACGCTGCGTCGTCGACACGCTGGTTCAATTGGTCCACGCGCCTCGAAAGCGCCCGGCGCAGCCGCTGCTCGAGCAAGGCCAGCGCCGCCACCCACAACTCGCGCGGAGCGGCTGCGAGCTCGGCCGCGGCGGTGGGGGTCGGCGCGCGGACGTCGGCGCAGAAATCGGCAATGGTGAAGTCGGTTTCATGGCCGACACCGCTGACGACCGGTACCGGGCTTTGCACGATCGTGCGCGCCAGCACTTCGTCGTTGAAGGCCCAGAGATCCTCGATCGAGCCGCCTCCGCGCACCAGCAGGATCACGTCGACCTGCGGCCGCCGCAGCGCATAGAGCGACCGCAGCGAACGCAGCAGTTCTGCCGGCGCGCCAGGACCCTGGACGGCGGCCGGTGCCAGCACGACGGGAATGTGCGGCACGCGTCGCCGCAGGGCGGTGACCACGTCGTGCAGCGCGGCGGCGCCGAGCGAAGTCACGAGGCCGATGGCCCTCGGCATGGCCGGCAGCGCCCGCTTGCGCTCGGGTTCGAACAGGCCTTCGGCCTCCAGACGCGCCTTGCGCTGCAGGAACTGCTCGAACAGCGCGCCCTGCCCGGCCCGGCGCAGGCTCTCGACAACCAATTGCAAATCGCCGCGCGGCTCGTACACCGCCAAGCGCCCGCGGACCTCGACCCGGTCGCCGTCGCGCGGCGAGAAATCAAGGAGGACCGCGGCACGCCTGAACATGGCGCACCTCAATTGGCCGCTTTCGTCCTTCAGCGCGAAGTAACAGTGGCCGCTGGCGGCACGCGAGAACCCGCTGATCTCGCCGCGCACCGCGACCGGATTGAAGCGGGCATCGAGCGCATCCGCAACGGCGTGGCACAGCGCCCCGACGGCCCACACCCGTGGCGCCGCCCTCTGCGTCTCAAATTCGCTCATAGGTCGAAAGCATCACGAGCGGCCAGTCGTCCACAAGCAGGGTGTTGGCCCCTGCTCCTTGCGAGGCATTGGCAGGCAATGCATGAGTTCACGTACAAGACCTTGATTTGATTGAAAAAAGTACTGCTCAAAATTCAATCGATCCAGCGCGAGGGCCGTGGAATGGGGCCGGGTGCAGGTTGGTTGGCGGGTTAGCCACAAAGTTATCCACAGAATTTGTGGGCCACGGCTGACAGGCAAATACAAATCGCAACATCTGCCCTGACGGTGGATAATCGCCGCGCATCTGCAGTCCACGGGCCGGAGGATTTTCTTGTTTTCGATCATAGTTGCTGCGGGCTGGCCGATCTGGCCGCTGCTCGCCTGTTCAGTGGTGGGGCTCGCGCTGGTCATCGAGCGATTCACCAGTCTGAAGACCTCAAAGATCCTTCCTCCCAAGCTGCTCGACGAGGCCATCACGGTCTCGCGCAACGCCATTCCCGGGCCGGACGTGGTGACCAAGCTGGAAAAAAATTCGGGACTTGGGGAGGTCCTCGCGGCCGGGTTCCGCCATCTGAATTCCAACCCCCAGTCGACCGAGGACGACCTGCGGGCCTCGATGGAAGCAGCCGGGCGCATCGTCGCTCACCGGCTCGAACGCTACCTCCCCGCGCTGGCGACCATCGCCTCGGCGGCTCCGCTGCTCGGCCTGCTGGGCACCGTGATCGGCATGATCGAGATCTTCGGCTCGCAGTCGCCGACCAGCGGCGCGGTTGGCTCCGGCAATCCCGCGCAGTTGGCGCACGGCATTTCCATTGCGCTCTACAACACGGCCTTCGGGCTGATCGTCGCGATCCCGGCCCTGATCTTCTGGCGCTACTTCCGCACCCGCGTCGATGAGTACCTGCTCAATCTCGAGCTCGCCGGCGAGCGCTTCGCGCGCCACCTGAATACGCTGCGGTCATGAACGCCCCCATGCTTGCCGCTTCGTGTGCAGCGCTCCCTCCCGAGGGGGGTCCAGCCTCCCCGGGGCGGCCCGACGAAGGGCGGCCATGAGAAGAATGCACTTCAGCCACGGCTCCAAGGAAGAGCCCGAGATCAACCTGATCCCTTTCATCGACGTGCTGCTGGTCGTGCTCATCTTCCTGATGCTGTCGACCACTTACAGCAAGTTCACCGAGATGCAGCTGCGCCTGCCGGTGGCCGACGTAGACGCCCAGCGCGACTATCCCAAGGAAGTGATCGTCGGCGTCTCCGCGGACGGGCGCTATTCGATCAACAAGACCGTGCTGCCCGAGCGCAGCGTGGAAGCCGTGGCCGAGGCCCTGGGCGCCGCGGCGAACGGCGGCAAGGACAGCGTCGTCATCATCAGCGCCGATGCCAGCACTGCACATCAGTCGGTGATCACGGTGATGGAGGCCGCCCGCCGCGCCGGCCTCATGCAGATCACCTTTGCCACCCAATCGGCCGCAGGAGCGGGACGCTAGTTGAACCTGCAGCGGATCTGGCTGCAGCGCGGCGTACTCGCGGGCCTGCTGTGGCCTCTTTCCCTTCTTTACGGCGCATTGGCAACCACCCGCCGAGTGCTCTATGGGCTTGGCCTCCTGGCCACCGAGCGCGCGGGCGTGCCAGTGATCGTGGTCGGCAACGTGATCGCCGGCGGTTCGGGCAAGACGCCGGTCGTGATGGCGATCGTGCGCCATCTCCAGGCCCGCGGGCTGAAGGTCGGCGTGGTGTCGCGTGGCTACGGCCGGACGACCGACGATTGCCGCGAAGTGCATGAGGGCAGCGACCCCAATGAAGTCGGCGACGAGCCGGCCCTGATCCGCCGTTCGACCGGGGCGCCCGTCTTCGTGGCGCGCCGGCGCATCGAGGCCGCGCGCGCGCTTCTGGCGCGCCATCCGGACACACGGTGCATCGTGAGCGATGACGGCCTGCAGCACCTGGCGCTGGCGCGCGATATCGAGATCTGCGTCTTCGACGACCGCGGCGCCGGCAATGGTTGGCTGCTGCCTGCCGGCCCGCTGCGCGAGCGATGGCCGCGCCGCTGCGACCTGGTGCTCCACACCGGCTCGCGGCCTGCCTTCGCTGGCTTCACGGCGCAGCGTTCGCTGGCCGAGCAGGCCGTGCGGCTGGACGGCACGCCGGTGCCGCTGGCTGCCCTCGCCGACCGGCCGTTGGTGGCGGTCGCCGCCATCGCGAAGCCGGAGGCTTTTTTTCAGATGCTGCGCGAGCGCGGGTTGCTGCCGCAGCAGTGCATCGGGCTGCCCGACCATTACGACTTCGCCGGCTGGCGTCCGCCGCCGGGTAACGGCTACACGTTGCTCTGCACGGAGAAGGACGCGCTCAAGCTGTGGCACCGCGCGCCCGATGCGCTAGCGCTGCCGCTGGTGTTCGAACCCGAGGCTGCCTTCTTCCGTGCACTCGACGCAAAGCTATCATCTGTCGATGGACACCAAGCTGCTTGAACTGCTCGTCTGCCCCGTAACCAAGGGCCCGCTCACGTGGCATCCCGAGAAGCAAGAGCTGCGCTCGCGCAGTGCACGGCTCGCCTACCCGGTGCGCGACGGCATCCCTGTGTTGCTGGAGACCGAAGCCCGCACGCTGTCCGACGAAGAACTGGGACTCTGAGCTTGCGCTTCCTGGTCTTGATTCCGGCACGGCTCGCCTCCACGCGGCTGCCCGACAAGCCTCTGGCGGACATCGCCGGCGTGCCGATGGTCGTGCGCGTCGCTCAGCGTGCGCGCCAGTCGGGCGCCGAGCGCGTGGTGGTGGCGGCCGACGATGCCCGCATCGTCGCCGCGTGCGGGGCGCACGGCATCGAGGCTCTGCTGACCGGTACCGACCACCCGAGCGGCAGCGACCGGCTCGCCGAGGCATGCGTGCAGCTCGGCCTGACGGATGACGAGATCGTCGTCAATGTCCAGGGTGACGAGCCGCTGATCGATCCGGAGCTCATCGACGCGGTGGCCGCGACCCTGGCCTCGCGCACCAATGCCGCGATGAGCACGGCCGCGCACGCGATCGACTCCCTCGAGGACTTCCTCAATCCCAATGTCGTCAAGACGGTGCTCGATGCCCAAGGCAATGCGCTTTACTTCAGCCGGGCGCCGATCCCCTGGTGGCGCGACGGCTTCGCCCGGAACGGACCGACGGCCCTGCCCACCTCACCGGCACCGCTGCGCCACATCGGCATCTACGGCTATCGCGCGGGCTTCGTACGCCGGTTCCCGGCCCTCCCACCATCGCCGATCGAAGCCACGGAGGCGCTGGAGCAGTTGCGCGCCCAGTGGCACGGATACCGCATTGCCGTGCACGTGAGCGCGCATGCGCCCGGTCCGGGCATCGATACGCCCGAAGATCTCGCAAGGGTCCGCGCCCTTTTCGCCGCCGCTTGATCTCGCCCGCGAACGGGCCGGTTTCGGGCGAGAGCGCATGCTATCCTCGAAACAACTCCGCCCATGCAACGCCGTTCCCGGTATGCCGAGCGCGACAGAAGATCGAAGAACCGTCCGAGGACACCATGAGACTGATTTTGTTGGGCGCCCCCGGGGCGGGCAAAGGCACACAGGCCGCCTTCATCTGCCAGAAATACGGCATTCCTCAAATCTCGACCGGCGACATGCTGCGCGCCGCGGTCAAGGCCGGCACGCCGCTGGGCCTGCAGGCCAAGGCGGTGATGGCCTCCGGGGCACTGGTGAGCGACGATCTGATCATCAATCTTGTCAAGGAACGACTTGCGCTGCCGGATTGCGCCCAGGGTTTCCTTTTCGACGGCTTCCCACGCACCATCCCGCAGGCCGACGCCATGCGCGCGGCCAACGTCAAGCTGGACTACGTGCTCGAGATCGATGTGCCCTTTGCCGACATCGTCGAGCGCATGAGCGGACGCCGCTCTCACCCGGCGTCCGGACGCACCTATCACGTCAAGTTCAATCCGCCGAAGGTCGAGGGCAAGGACGACGTCACGGGCGAAGACCTGATCCAACGCGATGACGACAAGGAAGAGACCGTGCGCCACCGGCTCGACGTCTACAGCCAGCAGACCCGGCCCCTGGTCGACTACTATGCGGCCTGGGCCAGGACAGAGCCCGAGGCCGCGCCGAAGTACCGCGCCATCAGCGGCGTCGGCACGGTCGAAGAGATCACCCAACGCGCCCTGGCCGCCCTGTCGAGCTGATCCGCTGAGCTGCGCAGCGACTGCGCGCCTGGAATTGCCCGGCCTCCCAGGTGGCGGGCAGCAGCAAGCCTATCTCGACCGGGAGCTTGCATCAACTCCGACGCCAGGTAGATCCATCCGCCCGAGCGCAGGGCCTCCAACAAGTGCTCAGGGCTGGGTGGCCATCAACTCCAGCATCAGGGCAATGCGCGCCTTCACCGGGGACAGCGCACCGGCGTCGCGCAGCACGGCACCAGGCGCCGGAAGAATGCGGCCCTGCGGGCAGCGCGTGGCACGCACAACCGCCACGCCCGCCGCCTGCGCCCGCAGCGCGGCTGCTTCAAGGGACTCGTGCAAAGTGCCGTTGCCGGTTGCCGCGAGCACCAGACCCTGGACCGGCTCCGCGGCCCCTGCCTGCCGCTCCCGCACAAGGGCATCGACGAGACTGCCGCGTGCCTCGGCGTGGCTCATCAGGATCTCCACGCGCGGCCAGTGTTCAATCTGCTGCATCCGTACGAAGCAATGGCGTGCCGGCTCCGGCGGGGAAAGGGGCCAGTTCCTGAGCTCGCGCAGGGCGCCCTCCTCCACATAGGCCACGGGACCTGCATCGCCCGAGTCGAAAGCGTCGACCCGGTAGGGATGGACCTTCTGCACGTCCAAGGCGCCATGCACGGAGCCCGCACAGACGGCCACCACACCGCGAGCACCGGGGGTGGCCGCAACAGCCACGGCATCGCGCATGTTTTGCGGCCCATCGGGCGTCAGCGCTGTGGCCGGTCGCATGGCACAGGTCAGCACCACCGGCTTGGAAGGCGCCAACACCGATTGAAGGAAGAATGCCGTCTCCTCCAGCGTATCGGTGCCGTGGGTGATGACCAGGCCGGCCACGTCGGACTGGGCCAGCCAATGGGCACAGCGTTCGGCCAGCCGTCTCCAGATCGCAAAGCTCATGTCCTTGCTGTCCGCCTGCGCCACCTGCTCGGTCTGCAACGCGACGCCCGGGGGCGCGACGATGCCCTCCAGCAGTTCGGTCACGCCCACTTGGCCGGCGGTATAGCCCACGTTGTCGGCCGGGCGTGCAGCGCGCCCCGCGATCGTGCCGCCCGTGCCCAGCACGATCACGCGGCGCCTGCTTTCGGTATTGTTATCGGCCATGGCTTGCCAAAGCTCCGGAAACTGGTTAAAAATACAGCTACTGGATATGCAGCCAGTGCCGCAAGGAGTCACCCATGCAGTTTGCCGTCAAGCTTACCGCCCGCCAGCAACAGATTCTGGACCTTATCCAGGCCGCCATCGCGCGCACCGGCGCGCCACCCACGCGCGCCGAGATTGCCGCCGAGCTGGGCTTCAAGTCCGCCAACGCGGCGGAGGAACACCTGCAGGCGCTGGCACGCAAGGGTGTCATCGAACTCGTGAGCGGGACCTCACGCGGCATCCGCCTCAAGGGCGACGCACTGCGCTCGCTGAACGAATCGCGCAACAGCCAGTTCTCCTTGTCACTGCCCGGCATGGCACAGCTTGCGTTGCCACTGATTGGCCGCGTTGCCGCAGGCTCGCCCATCCTGGCGCAGGAGCACGTGGACCAGACCTATTACGTGGAGAACACGCTGTTCCAGCGCCAACCCGATTACCTTCTCAAAGTGCGCGGCATGTCCATGCGCGACGCCGGCATCATGGACGGCGACCTGCTGGCCGTGCAGGCCACCAAAGAGGCCCGCAACGGCCAGATCGTCGTGGCCCGCCTGGGCGACGAAGTCACCGTCAAGCGCCTCAAGCGCAACAAGCAGGTCATCGAGCTGCATGCCGAGAATCCAGACTACCCCACCATCATTGTTCAGCCGGGCGAACCCTTCGAGATCGAAGGTCTCGCCGTCGGCCTCATCCGCAACACGATGCTGATGTAGCCCCGCACAAGCGGCGTCGGCGAAGTCGCCCGTGCCGTCAAAGCGGCTGCTACAGGTGGCGGGCGTATGGCCAAGGGCCATCACCCTGTCGCGGCCGATCCAAGCAATCCTGCCTGTGTTCAATCTCTGACCTTCATGGAGTTCACATGGGAATCGCTCTGCTCAGCCTCGTTGACTTTTTCACGCCCCTTCAATCGCTGGCCAGCCGCTGGATGCCGTCGCGCCGCCGCAGCGTCTCCGGTTTGCGCTACGTCGGCATCCGTCCCGGTTGTGCCGCGCGTCCGTCCGTGCCGGCGTCACGCCTTTCGGCGCCCGCCCGTCCGTTGCGCGTGGTGCGCACGGTCGATGCGCAACCCAACGGTACGGGCAGAGGCCGCGTCGTGATCTCCGGCCGCATGGCCGACGTGTGCGCTGAGCTCGATCGGTTGGCAGCGCTGGAGGCAGCCGGCGCCACGCCGTCCGGCCGCCTGCACTGAGGCCCACGCTTCGCCGGCTGGCGCGCTGAGCGCCCGAAGCACGGACCCGGACGCCCGAAGCGCGGACATACCCCAGGAGCGCCCTGCGCTTTCTGGCGCACGGCACGCAGCCACGTGGATGGTGCGAGGCACAATGGCACGCCATGAACATCGTGATCCTCGACGACTATCAGGATGCAGTGCGCAAGCTGCGCTGCGCCTCCAAGCTCGACGCGTATGCCGCCAAGGTCTACACCAACACCGTCAAAGGCATCGGGCAGCTCTCGGTGCGGCTCAAGGACGCCGACGTGATCGTGCTGATCCGCGAACGCACCCAGATCTCACGCCAGCTGATCGAGAAGCTGCCCAAGCTCAAGCTCATTTCGCAGACCGGTCGCGCCGGCAATCACATCGACGTCAATGCATGCACCGAGCATGGCGTGGCGGTCGCCGAGGGTTCGGGTTCGCCGCTTGCGCCGGCCGAGCTCACCTGGGCACTGATCATGGCGGCGATGCGCCGATTGCCCCAATACATCAGCAACCTCAAGCACGGCGCCTGGCAACAGTCGGGCCTCAAGTCCGCGTCCATGCCGGCCAACTTCGGGCTGGGTTCCGTGCTCAAAGGCAAGACGCTCTGCATCTGGGGTTATGGCCGCATTGGCCAACTGGTCGCACGCTACGGGCAGGCCTTCGGGATGCAGGTCGTGATCTGGGGCCGTGAGGAGAGCTGCGCGCGCGCGCGCTCCGACGGATTCCAGGTGGCCCCCAACCGCGAAGCCTTGTTCGCCGCGGCCGACGTGCTGTCCGTTCACCTGCGGCTCACCGAGGAGACCCGCGGCCTGGTCACGCTCGAGGACCTCTCGCGCATGAAACCTACCGCGCTCTTCGTCAACACCTCGCGCGCCGAGTTGGTCGAGCAGGACGCCTTGCTCGCCGCGCTCAACCGCGGCCGGCCTGGCCTCGCAGCCATCGACGTCTTCGAGAGCGAGCCGCCGCTGCAAGGCCACGCCTTGCTGCGGCTGGAGAACTGCATCTGCACGCCGCACATCGGTTATGTCGAGCAGGACAGCTACGAGATGTACTTCGGCCAGGCGTTCGACAACGTCGTCAGCTTCATCAAGGGCAGTCCGACCAACATCGTCAATCCGGGCGCGCTGCAGGTGCGACGTTGAAGCGCCCCGGCCTGTCGGCGCCGCTTTGGGCCCTCCTGGCGGGCAACTTCGTGATCGGCACCGGGATCATGGTGGTGCCCGGGACGCTCAACGAGCTCAGCGGTTCGCTGCAGGTCAGCGCGGCCACGGCCGGCCAGCTGATCACTGCCGGGGCGACAGTGGTGTGTTTCGGCGCGCCGCTGCTTGCCGCCGCGGTTGCGGGGTGGGACCGGCGGCTGCTGTTGGCCTGCACCATGCTCTGGTACGCGGCCGGCCATCTGGTCGCGACACTGATGCCGAGTTTCGGCGGATTGCTGGCGGTGCGCATGCTGACCGTCCTCTCCCCCGCCATCTTCACGCCTCAGGCCGCCGCCTGCGTCGGCCTGCTGGTGCCGCCGGAGCAGCGCGGCCGTGCCGTGACTTTTGTTTTCCTGGGCTGGTCCATGGCCTCGGTGCTCGGCCTGCCGCTGGGCACCTTGATCGGGGGCCATTTCGGTTGGCGAACCGCCTTCGTCGTGATCGCGGTGCTGTCGCTGCTGAGCGCGGCCTGGATCTGGCGCCAGTTGCCGAGCGGCATCCGACCGCCGGCCTTGACGCGGGCCGCCTGGGCGCAAGTGCTCAAGAGTCCGCTGCTGATGGGAGTGGTGGCGGTCACTGCGCTCCAGGGCTCGGGCCAGTTCGTGCTGCTCAGCTACTTCGCTCCCGTGCTGCGCGAGACCCTCGGCGCCGACGCCACGGCGCTCGGATTCATCTGGGGCTGGTTCGGCGTCTGCGGCCTGCTGGGCAACATGCTCGTGAGCCGGAGCATCGATCGCGTGGGCGCCCCGCGCATGGTGCTCATCACCACCTCGTTGATCGCGCTGAGCTTGTTGTTGTGGCCGCTGGGCGTCACGCTCATCGGGCTGGCGCTGATCCTGGTGCCTTGGGGCCTGGGCTGCTTCGCCACCAACTCGGCGCAGCAGGCGCGCCTGGTGTCGATGGCTCCGGCACTCGCCCCCGGCTCGGTGGCCCTCAACAGCTCCGGCATCTACGTGGGGCAGGCCGTGGGTGCCGCGGCCGGCGGCTGGCTTCTGGCAAACGACGCGATCGCCGGGATGAGCTGGGCCGGATTCGCAATGCTCATTTGCGCACTGGTGCTGAGCCTGGCTGTCGACCGCGCCCAGGCGCGACGCGCTGCCTTCAGCGTTTAACCGGCTTCGGCGCGATCTCGGCCTCGGTGTCCGGATCGAAGAGTTCGAAATCGATCACATGCGGATCGGCCGAAGGCGCCGGCGGTGGCTTGGGTGTGTCGAGCGGAGCGCGCATCGTTTCGAAGGCAGTCCTGTCGAAGTCGCTGAAGTCCAGGCTGGCGTCGGGCTGGACGCGTACCGACTCGCGGCTACTTCGGCCATCCGGCACTGGCCTGGGGCCATCCGGGACCAGCACGGTCTCGTGCTCCAGCGTGTCGTCGATCGCATCGTAGATCGAGTCAGGCAGCATTGGCCCATCCTCGACGGGCTCGGGCGGGCGCTCGCCTGCGAGCGGCGCGGGCGTCGTGGCCATCTGCTCGTGGCCGAAGGTGTCGACAAAGGAATGCGGCGTGACCGGCGCGGGCGGCGCGCTGTCCGGATCGATCACCTCCTTGGCCACCGAATAGAGCAACAGCAGTTCCTGGTAGGCAGCGAGATCGAAGGCCTCGTCTTCGCTCACTCCGGGCTTGCGAAAGATCAGTTCCTCGATCAGCGCCAGGGTGCCGGGCGCCGGCCATTGCGACTCGATGCGCGCCAGCGTGCTGCGGTAATGCTCGAGTCCCTTGCCCGTCTGATCGAATTGCTCGAAAGGCGGCACGTAGGCATTGAAGGCCCGCTCGAACTCGTCGGCCAGGCGGGCATAGTCGTCCTTGCGGTCGAGCGAGTGGTAGATGCGCAGCAGGTCCAGATAGGCCAGGGCGCTGGTGCCGGGGTTGGTGGCGATGTGCTCGCGCAGCACCGCGATCGCCTGGTCGTGCTGGCCGAGCGAAAGGAAGAAGTCGGATTGCTGCTGGACGTCGAAGAGCTCTTCGGTGTTGACGGGCCGCAGGGGCGTGCCGTCGGCGGCGCGCGCTGCATGGGGAGGATGGGACTCGACGAAACCGCTCTCGTCCTCGGGTTCCAGGTCTGCGAAGGTGGCTGCGCCGAAGTTGGTGGCGTTCGCGCTGCTCCGACGCCCCGGAGCCCTGACATCTTCTTCGCCATCGTCATGCAATTCGCCCAATGCGTCAGGACGCGTGGGCCCCTGGTCGCGCGTCGGCGCGGCCTCGCGCCACCAGGCCGGCTCGGCCCTGCGCGCGACGAGGCGCCACAGCAGCAGGATCGCAATCAGCGCGAGCAGCAGCAGGCCGACGAGGGCGTAAACCAGCGGATTGCGGTAGCGCTCCTCCCGCGCCTGCGAGAGTTCGGTTCGCAATTCGAGCAGGGCACGCTGGTTCTGCGCCGTCTGCTCGCGCAGCGCACTCAGCGTGGCCTCCAGCGTCTGCATGCGCTGGGCCTCGCGCTGCGCCGCTTCGGGCTCGCCGTTGAGGGCACGCCATTCGGCGGCGGCGGCGCTGCGGCGAGCCGGCTCCTGCACCGCGGGGAGCGTCAGCTGGGGCGTGGCCTTGAGGCTCGGCTGCGCGACCGGGATCGGCTCCACCGCCTCGAGTTGCAGGCGCGATCCGCCGGGCGCGGCTGCACGGGCTGGTGCCGGTGCCGGCGCGGGCGCGGCCGCAGGGGCAGCAGACGCGCGCGGCGCAGCAGCAGCACGCCGAAACGGCGGCGCCTGTACGCCCGCAGGCTTGCGAGGCGTGGACGCGCTTCGGCGCGGCGCCGGCGCCTCGTCAACCTGGGTGCCTGCGCCCGCCGCGGCAGCACTGTTGCGCCGCGCCGAGGCCCCACTCTCGAGACCTGAAGAGGAGCCTGCGCCCGCCATGCGCGATGACGCGCGCGCAGGCGGCTCGGCGGCCGCACGCGGCCCGGTCACACTCGGCACGGGCACACTCGGCAAGGAGGTCGCCGTCGGGACGTCGGCAAGCAGCACATAGCTGCGCGTGGAGCGCGTCTGGCAACCCGCGCGCACGTTCACGTTGACCACCGGCTCGTCGATGGTGGCAGTGGATCGGATGCGCATGCGCGAGCTGGCTGCGGTGGGTCCGGGTTCGAGCGATACAGACACGTTCGAATCGGTGAGGCGCGTGTCGCCTTGAACCACTTCGGCCTCCAGGCACAGTCCGCCGCCGGTCTCGGCTGCGTCCACCGAAAGCGGCACCACCAAGTCCAGCGGCTTGCCGATCCAGACGGCGCCCTGGGGCCGCCCGATGGTCAAGGCAGACGATTCAAATGCGAGCCCGAGTAGAAACAGGGCCGCAGCCAAACGTGGTGGTTGCAAAATGGATAGAAGCTTAAGAAGTAATCGAAAGTAGACACATTCTGGCATGCACGCCGGAGATGCCATTTTCTCGGAGAGACAATTATCAAATGACTGTGCAGTTTTCCAACGTAGGGATCATCGGGGCTGGCGCAATGGGCCGAGGCATTGCCCAGATTGCCGCGCAGGCCGGCAGCCAGGTTCTGCTGCTCGATAGCTTCGAGGGCGCCGCTGTTCGCGGCCGCGACGCGATCGTGGCCCAGTGGCAGAAGCTGCAAGAGAAAGGCAAGCTGGACGAAGCCCAGCGCGATGCCTTGTCGGCACGTGTCCACGCCGTCGACTCGATGCAGGCGCTCGCCGGCTGCGATCTCGTGATCGAGGCCGTGATCGAGGACCTGGAGGTCAAGCGCAAGCTGTTTCGCGAACTCGAAGCGGTGGTCGCCCCCTCGGCCATCCTGGCGACCAACACCTCCTCGCTCTCGGTCACGGCCATTGCCGCCGCGATGGCGCAGCCGCAACGCATGGCGGGCTTCCACTTCTTCAACCCGGTGCCGCTGATGAAGGTGGTCGAGGTCGTCGCCGGCTTCAAGACCGACGCGCAGGTCTGCCGGCAACTCACCGCCTACGCAGCGCAGATGGGGCACGCCGCCGTGCAGGCCCAGGACACCCCCGGCTTCATCGTGAACCATGCGGGGCGCGGCTATGGCACGGAGGCGCTGCGCATCGCCGGCGAAGGCGTGGCGGATTTCGCGACCATCGATCGCATCCTCAAGGACCAGGCGGGCTTCCGCCTCGGCCCTTTCGAGCTGCTGGACCTGACCGCCCTCGACGTCTCCCACCCGGTGATGGAGTCGATCTATCACCAGTACTACGAGGAGCCCCGCTATCGCCCGAGCGTGATCACCGCGCAGCGGCTCGCAGCAGGTGCGCTCGGGCGCAAGACGGGCGAAGGCTTCTACCGCTACGTGGACGGCGTCGCGCAGCAGGCGCCGGAGGCACCTGCGCCGGTGTTCGAGGGCAACCCGGCAGTCTGGGTCTCGCCACGCGCGGCACGGCGGCCGGAGCTGCTGAAGCTGGTCCACACGCTGGGTGCCCAGCTCGAAAGCGGGGCCACGCCCTCCTCCGCAGCCCTGATCCTGGTCGCGCCACTGGGCTTCGATGTCACCACTGTCGCGGCCGTCGAGCGGCTCGACGCCACGCGCACCATCGGCATCGACCTGATGGTGGATGACGCTGCCACCAGGCGCCGCGTACTCGCCACCAATCCGGCGACGCGCAACGACGTGCGCGACGCCGCCCATGCCCTCTTCGCACGCGACGGCAAGGCCGTGAGCGTGATCCGTGACAGCGGCGGCTTCGTTACCCAGCGCGTGGTCGGCACCATCGTGAACATCGCGGCCGACATGTGCCAGCAGCAGGTCTGCTCGCCCGCCGACCTCGACCTGGCCGTGAAGCTGGGTCTGGGCTACCCGCAGGGCCCGCTCGCGATGGGCGATCTCTACGGCCCCACCAACGTGCTGGAAGTGCTGTTCAACCTGCAGACCGTATACGGGGATCCCCGCTATCGTCCGAGCCCCTGGCTGCGCCGACGCGGCGCGCTGGGCCTGAGCCTCACCCACCCCGAAACGCAAGCGTAAGAGACAGGCATTCGAATGACAGCAGAACTCAAGAGCACGACCGAGGGCGGCACCATGGTGCTCACGCTCTCCAACCCCTCGCAGCGCAACGCGCTAGGGCCCGAGATGTACGCCGCGGGCATCGAGGCGCTCAACGGCGCAGAGAACAGCAACGAGGTGCGCAGCGTCGTGCTGGTGGGCGAAGGCCCATGGTTCTGCGCCGGCGGCTCGCTGCAGCGGCTGTCGGCCAACCGCGAGCGCGAGCCGGCGGTGCAGGCCGAGAGCATCGAGGCACTGCACAACTGGATCGACTCGATCCGCACCTTTCCCAAGCCGGTGATCGCAGCCGTCGAAGGCGCGGCGGCCGGTGCCGGCTTCTCGCTCGCGGTGGCCTGCGACTTCATCGTCGCAGCGCGCGATGCGGTGTTCGCGGCCTCCTACAGCGGCGTCGCGCTTTCGCCCGATGGCGGCTTGAGCTGGCATCTCGCGCAATTCCTGCCGCGCCAGATCGCCAGCGAGTGGCTGATGCTGGGCGGCCGCATCGACGCGGCACGCCTGCACGCGCTCGGCCTGATCAACGAGGTGACTGAGAGCGGCCAGGCCCTGTCGGCGGCGCTCGCGCTCGCCCATCGTCTCAACGCGCGTGCGCCCAATTCGCTGGCCAGCATCAAGGAGTTGCTCGGCGAGGCGCGCAGCGCGACCTTCGCCTCGCAGCTGTCGCAGGAGCGCGACCACTTCGTGCGCAATCTGCACCACCCCAACGCGGGCATCGGCATCGCCGCCTTTCTCGCCAAAGAGACGCCACGCTACGAATAGCGGCGCGTCGCCCGGGCGACAAGCCGAGGCATTTTCAGTCACGCACAGGACAGACCATGGACGAGCCCATTCTTACCATCGAAGAACGAGAGGCGATCAATGCTGGTCGCTGGTTTTCTTCTCTTTCCCCATCCCTGCGTCACGACATTCTTCGATGCACCTTCGTCAAACGCTACAAGGACGGCGACCTGATCTGCGCGCGCGGCGATCCGCCCGAGCAGTGGATCGCCTGCGCCAAGGGCGCGGTGCGCGTGAGCTCGACCGCGGTGTCGGGCAAGCAGGTGACGCTGACCTACGTGGAGCCCGGCATCTGGTTCGGCGATGTGGCCATGTTCGACGGGGACCGTCGCACGCACGATGCCTATGCGCATGGCGACACCACCATCGTCTGCGTGGCGCGCGCCGATTTCCAGAAGATCCTCGCCAGCCACGTGGAGCTCTACGAGGCGCTGATGCGGCTGCAGGCGCGGCGCATCCGGCAACTGTTCGGCCTGGTCGAGGACCTCAACACCCTGCCCCTGCGCGCGCGGCTCGCCAAGCAGCTGATCCACCTGGTGCGCAGTTACGGCGTGCCGAATCTCGCGGACGGCAGCCAGATGCGCATCGGCCTGCACCTGGCACAGGAAGAACTGGCGCAGCTGCTGGGCGCCTCGCGCCAGCGCGTCAACCAGGAACTCAAGGCCATGGAGCGCGAGGACGCGATCCGCATCGAGCCGGGCGGCCTGGTGGTGCTGGATCGTGCCGCGCTGATGCGCATCTCGGAAGCCGACGACCAATAACAGCAGCCGCCCAGTGACATGACCCAGGACTTCGACAACTTCGTTGGCACCCGCGCCGTTTCCAAGCAGCACGTCTTCGACATCGATGCGCTGACCGCCTGGCTCGAGAAGAACCTGGGAGGCTTCCATGGGCCGCTCACGGTCGAGATGTTCAAGGGCGGCCAGTCCAATCCGACCTACAAGCTGGTCACGCCGACGCAGAGCTACGTGATGCGCGCGAAGCCGGGCCCCGTTGCCAAGCTGCTGCCCTCGGCCCATGCGGTCGAACGCGAGTTCAAGGTCATGAGCGGGCTGGCCGGCACCGACGTGCCGGTGCCGCGCATGCACTGCCTGTGCGAGGACGAGAGCGTCATCGGCCGCGCCTTCTACGTCATGGAGTTCATGGAAGGACGGGTGCTCTGGGACCAGTCCCTGCCCGGCATGAGCAACGCGGAGCGGTCCGCGATCTACGACGAAATGAACCGCGTCATCGCCGCGCTGCACACGGTGAAATTCACCGAGCGCGGACTGGCCGACTACGGCAAGCCCGGCAATTACTTCGAGCGCCAGATCGGCCGCTGGAGCAAGCAGTACGTGGCCTCGGTCACGCAGCCCATCCCGGAGATGGACCGCCTGATGGAATGGCTGCCGGCACACATGCCCGACAGCGCGCGCGACGACAAGATGACATCCATCGTGCACGGCGACTACCGGTTGGACAACCTGATGTTCCACGCCACGGAGCCGCGCGCCATTGCGGTTCTGGACTGGGAGCTCTCCACGCTGGGCCATCCGCTGGCCGATTTCAGCTACCACTGCATGTCCTGGCACATCGCGCCGGGCGCCTTCCGCGGTATCGGCGGGCTCGATCTGAAGAGCCTCGGCATCCCGACCGAGGGCGAGTACATCCGCAAGTACTGCGAGCGCACCGGGCTCACCACGCCGGAGGCGCTGGCGCCCGACTGGAATTTCTACCAGGCCTACAACCTGTTCCGCATGGCTGCAATCCTGCAAGGCATCGCCAAGCGGGTCGAGGCCGGTACTGCGTCGAGCGAGCAGGCCGTGGCCTCGGGCCGCGGTGCGCGGCCGATGGCCGAGATGGCCTGGCAGTTCGCCCAGCGGTCCTGAGAAGCCACGGCTTCCGACCGGTCCGCGCCCTCCCCTACCCCTACTCCACAGGAGACTCCATGGATTTCGAATACTCGGCCAAGACAAAAGACTTGCAGAAGCGCGTCAGCGCCTTCATGGAAGAGTACATCTACCCTGCGGAGGCCGAGTACACGGCCGAGCTGGCGGCCAACACCGCGGCCGGCAAGCGCTGGACTGCACTCCAGACGGTCGAGAAGCTCAAGCAGAAAGCCAAGGCGCAGGGCCTGTGGAACCTCTTCCTGCCGGTCGACAGCGCCGAGGTGTCGGGCTACAGGGGTGCAGGCCTCACCAACCAGGAATACGCGCCCCTGGCCGAGATCATGGGCCGCGTGCCGTGGGCCAGCGAGGCCTTCAATTGCTCGGCGCCGGACACCGGCAACATGGAGACCATCGCGCGCTACGGCTCCGACGAGATCAAGGCGCGCTGGCTCAAGCCGCTCTTGGAAGGCGAGATCCGCTCGGCCTTCGCGATGACCGAGCCCGACGTGGCCTCGAGCGATGCGACCAACATCGCCACCCGCATCGAACGCCAGGGCGACGAGTACGTGATCAACGGCCGCAAGTGGTGGATCTCCGGCGCGGCCGATCCGCGCTGCAAGCTCTTCATCACCATGGGCAAGACCGATCCCGAGGCACCCCGCCATTCGCAGCAGAGCATGGTGGTGGTGCCCGCCGATGCCAAGGGCATCCACATCGTGCGCCCGCTCAACGTGATGGGTTATGACGACGCGCCGCACGGCCACGTCGAGATGTACTTCGAGAACGTGCGCGTTCCCGTGAACAACATCCTGCTGGGCGAAGGCCGCGGCTTCGAGATCGCCCAGGGCCGCCTGGGACCGGGACGCATCCACCACTGCATGCGCACGATTGGCCTGGCCGAGCGCGCGCTCGAGCTGATGTGCAAGCGCGCCTCCTCGCGCGTGGCCTTCGGCAAGACCGTTGCCTCGCAGACCGTGACGCAGGAGCGCATCGCCGAGGCGCGTTGCAAGATCGACATGGCGCGCCTGCTCACCCTCAAGGCGGCCTGGCTGATGGACGTGGCGGGCAACAAAGTGGCCAAGACCGAGATCGCGATGATCAAGGTGGTGGCGCCCAACATGGCCTGCCAGGTGATCGACTGGGCCATGCAGGTGCATGGCGGCGGCGGCATGAGCGACGACTTCCCGCTGGCCTATGCCTATGCCGGCGCGCGCACGCTGCGCTTCGCCGACGGCCCGGACGAGGTGCACCGCAATGCGATCGCCAAGTGGGAACTGGGCAAGTACGCCGCCGGCAAGGTCGATGACGAGATGCCCGTCACCCGCTTCTGATGGCGTTCCGGCATCTGCAGACCGCCTCGCGCCTCGGGCGCCGGCGGTTTTTTCTTGCCTACAGTTTCTTTTGCAGGAACATGGCCTGGCCGAAGGCCGGGTCGAGCTGGTAGTTGGCGAAGCCTTCGCGGACATAGGCGCGCAGTGCGCTGTGGTTGGCAGACAGCACCTCCAGCGTGAGCTTGCAGGCGCCGCGTGCGCGAGCTTCCTGCTCCACGCGGGCCAACATGCGCTGGGTCACGCGCCGGCCACGATGGCTCGGCCGCACCACCACGTCATGCACGTTCACGAGCGGCTTGCAGGCGAAGGTCGAGAAGCCCTCGATGCAGTTGACCAGGCCGATGGCCTCGCGGCCGTCGAAGGCCAGCACGCTGAAGGCCTGCGGCCGCGCAGCCAGTGCTTCGGGCAACTCCGCAAGCACCTCAGCCGCCAGCGGCGTGCCGCCGCCGGCAGGGTCGCGCGCGTAGCTGTCCAGCAGATCGACCAGTGCACGCGCATGCGCCGGGTCGCGGTAGTCCGCGAGCAGGATCTCGATCACGCCACCGCGCCCGCTTCCACCGCCGCCACCAGGCGCCGCGCACACGCATCGGCCTGCGCTGCGTCGCGCGCCTCCACCATCACCCGCAGCAGCGGCTCGGTGCCGCTTGCACGGATCAGGACGCGGCCGGCATCGCCCAGCTCCGCCTCGCAGCGCCGGATCTCGGCGGCGAGCCCCTGGTTGGCCTTCCAGTCCTGGTCCCCGACCAGGCGCACGTTGATGAGCGTCTGCGGGAACAGCGCGAGATCGGCCAGCAGTTCGCCCACCTTCTTGCCGCTGCGCTGGCAGGCCTGCAGCACCTGCAGGGCGCTCACGATGCCGTCGCCCGTGGTGTGGCGGTCGAGTGCGAGCAGGTGGCCGGAGCCTTCGCCGCCGAGCAGCCAGCGGCGCTTTTCGAGCTCTTCCAGCACATAGCGATCGCCCACGCGCGCGCGCACCAGCTCCATGCCTTGGGCGCGCAGCGCCATCTCGACCGCCTTGTTGGTCATCAGCGTGCCGACCACGCCGGCCAGCTTCTCGCCGCGCGCGATTCGCTCCATCGCCATCAGGTAAAGCAGTTCGTCCCCGTTGAACAGGCGGCCGCTCGCGTCGACCAGCTGCAAGCGGTCGGCATCGCCGTCCAGCGCGATGCCATAGTCCGCGCCGTGGGCCCGCACCGCATCGATCAGCGCCTGCGGATGCGTGGCGCCCACGTCCTTGTTGATGTTGAGGCCATCGGGGGCGCAGCCGATGCTGATCACGTCCGCACCAAGCTCATGGAAGACGTTCGGCGCCACCTGATAGGCCGCGCCGTGGGCGCCATCGACCACCAGCTTCAGGCCTCGCAGCGTGAGGTCGTTGGCAAAGGTGCTCTTGCAGAACTCGATGTAGCGGCCCGGCGCGTCGTTCAGGCGTCGCGCCTTGCCGAGCTGCGCAGAATCGGCCCACACCGGCGCTTCCTCGAGCGCGGCCTCGACCGCCAGCTCCCAGTCGTCGCTGAGCTTGGTGCCGTGCGCGCTGAAGAACTTGATGCCGTTGTCCGGATAGGCGTTGTGGCTGGCGCTGATCACCACGCCGAGGCTGGCCCTCTGGGCGCGCGTGAGATAGGCCACGCCGGGCGTCGGCAGCGGCCCCAGCAGCACCACGTCCACGCCGGCGGAATTGAAGCCCGATTCGAGGGCCGATTCGAGCATGTAACCCGAGATGCGCGTGTCCTTGCCGATCAGCACGGAGGGGCGCGTCTCCGCCTTCTTGAGCACGCGGCCGACCGCATGCGCCAGGCGCAGCACGAAGTCGGGCGTGATGGGTGCCTGGCCGACCGTGCCGCGAATGCCGTCGGTGCCGAAATAATGCCTTGTCATGGTTGCTTCTCCAGCCCCTGTTGTTCTGAACGCATGGCCCGCCAGACGGCCAGGGCCGCCACGGTTTCGCGCACATCATGGACGCGCACGATCGACGCCCCGCGCTCGACGGCCAGCACCGCGGCCGCAATACTCGGGACCAAACGTCCGGCCGCCAACGCGATCCCGGTGACCGCGCCGACCGAGGACTTGCGCGACCAGCCGACCAGGAGAGGCCAGCCGGCAACGAGCAGTTCCTGCTGGCGCGCCAGCAAGGCGAAATTCTGCGCCACGGTCTTGCCGAAGCCGATACCTGGGTCGATTGCAATGCGCTCGGGTGCGATCTTCAGCGCCAGCAATGCCTGCGCCTGTTGTTCGAGAAAGGCGCGCACGGCGGGAACTGCGTCCCCTTCCATCGGTGCCGCCTGCATGGTTTGCGGATCGCGGTGCATGTGCATCAGGCAGATGCCGCAACGCGGGTGCGCCGCCACCGCCTCGCGCGCGCCTGGCTGACGCAGCGCCCAGACATCGTTGACGATGTCGGCGCCGAGGTCCAGCACCGCGCGCATGACCTCGGGCTTGTAGGTGTCGACCGAGACCGGCACCTGCAGCTTCACCGCCTCGCGCACCACCGGCAGCACACGCGCCAGTTCTTCGTCGAGCGGCACGGCCGGGCTGCCGGGCCGGGTGGATTCGCCCCCGATATCGAGGATGTCGGCTCCCTCTTTCACCAATTGGGCGCAATGGGCCAGCGCCGCCCCGGTCGAGGCATGCGCCCCGCCATCGGAAAAGGAATCGGGCGTGACATTGACGATGCCCATGACGCGCGGCTGTGCGAGATCGATCTCGAAGCGCGCGGTGCGCCAGGTCTTCGTCATGCGAGCCTTCCGGAAAAGAAAAACGGGGCCAGAGGCCCCGTCGATCGCCCGAGCCTCATGCTCAGGCCGCAGTGGGCGCCGGGTCGGGGTTCACCGCCGGCGTGCCACCGCTGCCACCGCTGCCCGAAGACGGGGTGCGCGGCGTCCAGTCCTTGGGCGGGCGCGGCTCGCGGCCGGCCATGATGTCGTCGATCTGCTCGGTGTCGATGGTTTCCCATTCGAGCAGGGCCTTGGCCATCACGTGCATCTTGTCGCTGTTCTCTTCGATCAGGCGGCGCGCCAGGGCGTACTGCTCGTCGATGATGCGGCGCACCTCGGCATCGACCTTCTGCATGGTCGACTCGCTCATGTTGGTCGTCTTGGTGACCGAGCGGCCCAGGAAGACCTCGCCCTCGTTCTCGGCGTAGACCATCGGGCCCAGCGACTCGGTCATGCCGTAGCGCATCACCATGTCGCGCGCGATCTGGGTGGCGCGCTCGAAGTCGTTGCTGGCGCCGGTGGTCATCTGATGCATGAACACTTCTTCGGCGATGCGGCCGCCGAACAGCATGCTGATCTGGTTCAGCATGTACTCGCGGTCATAGCTGTATCGGTCCTGGGCCGGCAGGCTCATGGTCACGCCGAGGGCGCGGCCCCGCGGGATGATGGTGACCTTGTGCACCGGGTCGCACTTGGGCAGCAGCTTGCCGATCAGCGCATGGCCGGACTCGTGGTAGGCCGTGTTGCGGCGCTCTTCCTCGGGCATCACCATGCTCTTGCGCTCGGGGCCCATGAAGATCTTGTCCTTCGCCTTCTCGAAGTCCTGCATTTCGACCACGCGCGCGTTGCGGCGCGCGGCCATCAACGCGGCCTCGTTGCACAGGTTGGCCAGGTCGGCGCCCGACATGCCCGGCGTGCCGCGCGCGATGATGCTCGGGTTCACGTCCTGGCCCAGCGGCACCTTGCGCATGTGCACGTTGAGGATCTGCTCGCGACCCCGGATGTCGGGCAGCGTCACGTAGACCTGGCGGTCGAAGCGGCCGGGGCGCAGGAGCGCGGCGTCCAGGATGTCGGGGCGGTTGGTGGCCGCGACCACGATCACGCCGAGGTTGGTCTCGAAGCCATCCATCTCGACCAGCATCTGATTGAGGGTTTGTTCACGCTCGTCGTTGCCGCCGCCCAGGCCGGCACCCCGCTGGCGGCCGACCGCGTCGATTTCATCGATGAAGATGATGCAGGGGGCGTTCTTCTTGGCGTTCTCGAACATGTCGCGCACGCGGGCCGCGCCCACGCCGACGAACATCTCGACGAAGTCGGAGCCGGAGATCGAGAAGAAGGGGACCTTGGCTTCGCCGGCAATGCCCTTGGCGAGCAGCGTCTTGCCGGTGCCGGGGGGGCCGACCAGCAGCAGGCCTCGCGGAATGCGACCGCCCAGCTTCTGGAACTTGGCGGGATCCTTCAGGAAATCGACGACTTCCTTGACTTCCTCCTTGGCCTCGTCGCAACCCGCGACGTCGGCAAAGGTGACCTGGTTGTTGTTCTCGTCCAGCATTCGGGCCTTGCTCTTGCCGAAGCTGAAGGCGCCGCCCTTGCCACCGCCCTGCATCTGCCGCATGAAGTAGACCCAGACGCCGATCAACAGCAGCATCGGCCCCCAGCTCACCAGCAGCGTCATGAGGAGCGAGCCTTCCTCGCGCGGCTTGACGTCGAACTTGACGTTGTTGGCGATCAGGTCCCCGACCAGGCCGCGGTCCAGATAGGTGGCCGTGGTGCGGATCTTGCGGTCGTCATTGGTGATGGCGACGATCTCGCTGCCGCCCTGCCCTTCCTGGATGGTGGCGCTCTTGATGCGGTTGTTGCGGACTTCCTCGAGGAAGTCGGAGTAGCCCACACTGCCGGCCCCGGCGACGCCGCGGGTGTCGAACTGCTTGAACACAGTGAACAACACCATCGCGATGACCAGCCAGACGGCGACCTTGGAAAACCACTGATTGTTCAAACGAAGCTCCAGTCGAAAGCGCGTGAGGCACAAAAACAAGAAACGCGCTAGGGCACGCAATTGGCGTCCATTTTAGGCTTTTCAACCTGCGAAATGCCGGAATTTCCCTATAGCAGCCATAGGACGCGCACGGTTTTGAGCCGAATGCCTCGCCAAGGCGAGGTATCAATTCGTATCGATCGGCTTCAGGCCGATGCCGACCATGAAGGTTTCCGCGGATTTATCGCGAGACGCCTTGGGCTTGATCGGTTTCACGACCCGAAAATTCGTCCTGAATAGCTGCGTCAGCTCGGCATAGCCGCTGCCATGAAAAAGCTTGGCGACCAGTGCGCCTTCCGGCTTCATGTGGTGGCGAGCGAAGGCGATCGCAAGCTCGATCAGGTGACTGACGCGTGCCGCGTCGGCCGAAGCAATGCCCGACAGATTGGGGGCCATGTCCGACACCACCACATCCGCCAGCCGGCCGGCCATCGCCTCCTGCAGCCGGGCCAGCACCTCGTCCTCGCGGAAATCGCCCTGCAGGAAGGTCACCCCCTCGATCGGCTCCATCGGCAGCATGTCGAGCGCGATGATGCTGCCCTCCAGCTGCCCCGCGGCAGCACCGCCCGGTGACAGCCTGCGGCGCACGTACTGGCTCCAGGCGCCGGGCGTCGAGCCCAGATCGACCACCAGCTGACCCGGGCGGATCAGGCCCAGCGCCTCGTCGATCTCCTTGAGCTTGTAGGCTGCGCGCGCCCGGTACCCCTCTTTCGTGGCCAGTTTGACGTAGGGATCGTTCACATGGTCGTGCAGCCACGCACGGTTGACCTTGCTGCTCTTGGGTTTGGGATTCATCGACACTCGATAATACGGGGATGCCCGCCATTCAACTGACCCCTGCCCAGCGCAAGGTACATCGCGCCGAAGCGCACCATCTCGACCCGATCGTCATGATCGGCAACGACGGGCTGACGCCGGCCGTCAAGAAGGAAGCCGACGCCGCGCTCAAGGCCCATGGCCTGATCAAGATTCGCGTTTTCTCCGATGACCGCCCGGCGCGCGAGGCCATGCTCCAGTCCCTGGCCGAAGACCTGAACGCCGCGCCGATCCAGCACATCGGCAAGTTGCTGGTGCTCTGGCGCCCCATCCCCGAGAAGGAGCGCGCGACGGACGAGGACCGCATGCCCGGCCCGCGCGACGTGAAGGTCATCAAGTACAGCAAGCGCGGCGGGCAGCGGCCGGAGATCAAGACCCTGCGCGTGCTCGGCAACCAGCGGCTCACCCCCGGCGGCAACATCAAGCGCGCCAAGGCGAAGAAGAGCCTCTCGGTCAAGAAGCGCCATCAGGCGGATTGAAGGATGCCGAGCCACGAACAGGCGGCCCTCCCGCAGCGCCACATTCTCTGCATGAAATGGGGCACCAAGTACGGCCCCGAGTACGTCAATCGCCTCTATGCGATGGTGCGCCGGCACCTGTCGGGCGACTTCAACTTCGTCTGCCTGACCGACGACCCGAAGGGCATCCGCAGCGAGGTGCAATGCTTTCCGATCCCGCCGCTGGACCTGGAACTGGCGCCGGGCCAGGTGGACCGCGCCTGGAAGAAGCTGACCACTTTCGAAGAGAACCTCTACGGCCTGCGCGGCCGGGCGCTGTTCATCGACCTCGACGTGGTGATCGTCGGCAGCCTGGACGAGTTCTTCGAGTATCCGGGCGAGTTCCTCATCATCCATGACTACGCCCGTCCGTGGCGGCGCCGACGCATCACGGGCAACTCCTCGGTCTACCGCTTCGAGATCGGCGCCCACCCGGACGTGCTCGCGCATTTCCGCGAGAACATGGACGCCGTGCAGGCCACGTACCGCAATGAGCAGACCTACCTGTCGGCCTTCATGCACCGCAAGGGCACGCTGGCCTATTGGCCGGCCGAGTGGTGCCCGAGCTTCAAGTACCACGGCATCCCGGCCTGGCCCACCAACTACTGGCGCGAGCCCTTCGTGCCGCGGGGCGCGCGAATCATGGTCTTCCACGGGGAATGCAATCCGCCCGATGCGCTGGCCGGCCGGCGCAACCGGCGCTTCCGCTTCATCCGGCCCGCGCGCTGGATCACGCGTTTCTGGAACGCCTGATCAGCCTTCGCGGCGCCCCAGGCGCCACAGCAGCACGCCGGCACTGAGCCATTGGCCAAGGTACATGGCACTGCCGAGCGAGTGCCAGAGCCGGAGGTTTTCGCGCGCCAGGATGCGCGGCGCGACCGCGTACTCCTGCAGCAGCGCCAATAGAAGGGCCACGACCACCCAGGCGATCGAAATGCGAGACGGCGCATCCACACGCGTCTGGATCTTCGATCTGAAATAGGCCAGCAGCACCAGGCCGCAAGCCAGCGACACCCAGCTCTGGGCCGAGAACAGCCGGCCGGCCAGGCTGCCCGCGAGGGCGGGGTTGCCCAGATGGGCGAAGAGCATCGGCACGACCAGGAAGCCGATGGTCGTCAGGCTGCCCCACCACAGGGCGCTCACCAGCAGTGCGATGCGGTCCTTCACCAAGGCTCAGAGGTAGCTGACGCCCACGATCTCGTAGCGCTTGACGCCACCCGGGGCCTGCACCTCGGCGGTGTCGCCCTCCTCCTTGCCGATCAGTGCGCGCGCGATCGGGCTGGAGACGTTGACCAGGCCCAGCTTCAGGTCGGCCTCGTCCTCGCCCACGATCTGGTACTTGAGCGCCTCGCCGGTGTGCTCGTCCTCGAGCTCCACCGTCGAGCCGAAGACGACCCGGCCGCCGGCGTCCAGTTCGGAGGGATCGATGACCTGCGCGTTCGACAACATGCCCTCGATCTGCTTGATTCGGCCTTCGATCCAGCCCTGGCGCTCCTTGGCGGCGTCGTAGTCCGCGTTCTCGCTCAGGTCGCCCTGGGCCCGCGCGTCGGCGATCGCGGTGATGATCGCCGGCCGATCGACCGACTTCAGCCGCTGCAGTTCGTCACGCAGCTTCTCGGCGCCGCGCTTGGTAATCGGGATGGTGGTTGCAGCCATGTTTTGTCTCTTCAGAAAGCGAAACCGCCGAACGCTGCCGTTCGGCGGTTCATGGAAGGAAATTGATCAGACGAGCGTGCGTCCGGTCAGCCGGCTCAGGATGGCGAGCGGGCTCGAATCAGGATTGTATTGCCTTGCAGCGGGCAGGTGCAGCGTCTGCTCCAGCATGTACTGGCCCGACATGACGGCGTGCGAAGTCTGGTCCGAAAAGCACACCCACACCGACCCGGCGGGGAACGGGACAGTCTGCTGCTGAGCGCTCTTCTGATAGTCGAGGTCCGACTTCATGCCGTCGTGCAGCTGCAGCATCAAGTGGTCGTACTCGCTGCGGAAAGACTTGGTCACGTGCAGGGACTGCAGCAGCCGCGCCTGCCAGCGCGAATAAGGCTTGGCGCGAGGCAGGAAACGCTTCGCCACCGCCTCGAAGGGTTCGCCCACCCGCCAGACGCGCGGCACGCCCTCCGGATTGACATTGGTGAAGACGCGCAGGATGCGCTCGCCGTAGTTGGGCCGCGAAGGGAAAGCGTCGACGTGCAGCCGGCGGTCGTCGGCCCGCCAGGACTGCACGCGTGTCTCCACCTGCGCCGGCCGGTAGCTGGTCGGCGCCAGGCGCAGCGCCGGCGTGTAGTGCGGCAGCAGGCCATGGATCAACGCCTGGGCCTGGGCACGAAAACGCCCCACCATCGCCGCCACAGCCTGTTGCCGGGCCTCGTCGCCGGCCACGCCCTTGAGGCGGCCGTTGGCGTCCAGGCTGATGTTGCGCACGTCCGGCGACAGCACGGCCGGCGTCAGCAGCTCGCGCTCCCGCGGCAGCAGGTCGAAGACCAGCCGCGGAAAGTAGAGCACCTTGCCGGCTTCGAGCGCGGCGATCCACGCCTCGTTGGCCGAGGCGCCGGCCCAGTCGGCCAGGTCGAGTTCGACGAGCTGCGTATCCATGGCCTTCAGGCGCTCAGGCCAGGGCGAGCTGGGCGTGCATCTCCTGCACCGAAATCACGTCGAGGTCCTTCATGTGGCGCATTCCTTCCACCGCGGCCTCGGCGCCGAAGATGGTGGTGAAGGTGGTCACGCGTGCCAGCAGGGCCGAGGTGCGGATCTGGCGCGAATCGGTGATCGCGTTGCGACGCTCTTCCACCGTGTTGATGACCAGGGCAATCTCGTTGTTCTTGATCATGTCCACGATGTGAGGTCGGCCTTCGGTCACCTTGTTGACCGTGGCGCAGGCGATGCCCGCCGCGTTGATGGCGGCGGCCGTGCCCTTGGTCGCGATCAGCTCGAAGCCCAGTGCGGCCAGCCCGCGTGCAACCTCCACTGCACGCGGCTTGTCGTTGTTCTTCACCGAGATGAAAACGCGCCCCGACTTCGGCAGGTGCGTGCCGGCGCCGAGCTGCGACTTCACGAACGCTTCGCCGAAGGTCTTGCCCACGCCCATCACCTCGCCGGTGGATTTCATCTCGGGGCCGAGGATGGTGTCCACGCCAGGGAACTTGACGAAGGGGAACACCGCTTCCTTCACGCTGAAGTAAGGCGGCGTCACTTCCTTCGTCACGCCCTGAGAGGCCAGCGACTGGCCGGCCATGCAGCGCGCCGCCACCTTGGCCAATTGGATGCCGGTCGCCTTGCTCACGTAGGGCACGGTGCGCGAAGCGCGCGGGTTCACTTCGAGGACGTAGATCACGTCGTGGCCGTCCTTCTCCTGGATCGCGAACTGCACGTTCATGAGGCCGACCACGTTGAGCGCCTTCGCCATGGCGGCGCTCTGGCGCTTGAGCTCGGCGATCGTTTCGGCCTTGAGGCTGTAGGGCGGCAGCGAGCAGGCGGAGTCGCCCGAGTGCACGCCGGCCTGCTCGATGTGCTCCATCACGCCGCCGATGAGGGTGGCGCCGTCGGCATCGCGCAGGCAGTCGACGTCGCATTCGACGGCATCGTTGAGGAAACGGTCCAGCAGCACCGGCGAATCGTTGCTGACCTTCACCGCCTCGCGCATGTAGCGCTCGAGGTCGCGCTGCTCGTGCACGATTTCCATCGCCCGGCCGCCCAGCACGTAGCTCGGGCGCACCACCAGCGGATAACCCAGCTGCGCCGCCTTCTCGAGCGCCTCGGCCTCGGTGCGCGCGGTGGCGTTCGGCGGCTGGCGCAACTTCAGGTCGTTGAGCAGCCTCTGGAAGCGCTCGCGGTCCTCGGCCGCATCGATCATGTCGGGGCTGGTGCCGATGATGGGCACGCCGTTGGCCTCCAGGTCGAGCGCGAGCTTGAGCGGTGTCTGCCCGCCGTACTGCACGATCACGCCGGTGGGCTTTTCCTTGTCGACGATCTCGAGCACGTCCTCCAGCGTGAGCGGCTCGAAGTACAGACGGTCGCTGGTGTCGTAGTCGGTCGAGACCGTTTCGGGATTGCAGTTGACCATGATGGTCTCGTAGCCGTCCTCGCGCAACGCGAGCGCGGCATGCACGCAGCAGTAGTCGAACTCGATGCCCTGGCCGATGCGATTCGGACCGCCACCTAGCACCATGATCTTCTTCCTGCTTCCCGGATCGGCCTCGCACTCGTCTTCGTAGGTCGAGTACATGTACGCGGTATTGGTCGCGAACTCGGCCGCGCAGGTGTCCACGCGCTTGTAGACAGGACGCACGCCGAGTGCGCGCCGCTTCTCGCGGATCGCGGTGTCGGTCGTCTTGAGCTGGCGCGCCAGGCGGCGGTCGGAGAAGCCCTTCTTCTTGAGCGCGAGCAGGGTGGCGCGGTCCATGTCATCGAGCGACTTGGTTTCCAGCTCCAGCTCGATCTTCACGATTTCCTCGATCTGCACCAGGAACCATGGGTCGATCTTGGTCAGCGCATGCACTTCGTCGACCGTCAGGCCCATCGCGAAGGCATCGCCCACGTACCAGATGCGGTCCGGGCCGGGCTCGCCCAGCTCCTTCTCGAGCACTTCGCGGTCCTGCGTCTTCTCGTTCAAGCCGTCCACGCCGACCTCGAGGCCGCGCAGCGCCTTCTGGAACGATTCCTGGAAGGTGCGGCCCATGGCCATCACCTCGCCCACCGATTTCATCTGCGTGGTGAGGCGCGAGTCCGCCTGCGGGAATTTCTCGAAGGCAAAGCGCGGAATCTTGGTGACCACGTAGTCGATGCTGGGCTCGAAGCTCGCCGGCGTGGCGCCGCCCGTGATCTCGTTGCGCAGCTCGTCGAGCGTGTAGCCGACGGCCAGCTTGGCCGCGACCTTGGCGATCGGGAAGCCGGTGGCCTTGGAGGCCAGCGCCGAGGAACGCGAGACGCGCGGGTTCATCTCGATCACGACCATGCGCCCGTCCTTCGGGTTGATCGAGAACTGCACGTTGGAGCCGCCGGTGTCGACGCCGATCTCGCGCAGCACGGCCAGCGAGGCATTGCGCAGGATCTGGTATTCCTTGTCCGACAGGGTCTGGGCCGGAGCCACCGTGATGGAGTCGCCGGTGTGCACGCCCATCGGATCGAGGTTCTCGATCGAGCAGACGATGATGCAGTTGTCCGCCTTGTCGCGAACCACCTCCATCTCGTACTCCTTCCAGCCGAGCAGAGATTCCTCGATCAGCAGCTCGTTGGTGGGCGAGGCTTCCAGGCCGCGCTTGCAGATGGTCTCGAACTCTTCAGGGTTGTAGGCGATGCCGCCGCCGGTGCCGCCGAGCGTGAAGCTCGGGCGGATCACGACGGGGAAGCCCACGGTCTTCTGCACGGCCCAGGCCTCGTCCAGCGAGTGGGCAATGCCCGAGCGCGCCGAGCCCAGGCCGATCTTGGTCATCGCGTCCTTGAACTTCAGGCGGTCCTCGGCCTTGTCGATGGCCTCTGGCGTGGCGCCGATCAGCTCGACCTTGTACTTGTCGAGCACGCCGTTGCGCCAGAGGTCCAGCGCGCAGTTCAGCGCGGTCTGTCCGCCCATCGTGGGAAGGATGGCGTCGGGGCGCTCCTTGGCGATGATCTTCTCGACCGTGGGCCAGGTGATCGGCTCGATGTAGATCACGTCGGCCGTGGCAGGGTCGGTCATGATCGTCGCGGGATTGCTGTTGATCAGGATGACCTTGTAGCCCTCCTCGCGCAGCGCCTTGCAGGCCTGCACGCCGGAGTAGTCGAACTCGCAGGCCTGGCCGATGATGATCGGGCCCGCGCCGATGATGAGGATGCTCTTGATGTCGTTGCGCTTAGGCATTCTTCTGCCCTTCTTTGTGACTTTGCATGAGCGCGGTGAAGCGGTCGAACAGGTAGCCGATGTCGTGCGGGCCCGGCGAGGCCTCGGGGTGCCCCTGGAAGCAGAAGGCGGGCTTGTCGGTGCGCGCCAGGCCCTGCAGCGTGCCGTCGAACAGGCTGACGTGCGTGGGCCGCAGATTGGCGGGCAGCGTCTTCTCGTCGACCGCGAAGCCATGGTTCTGGCTCGTGATGCTCACGCGGCCATTGTCCAGGTCCTTGACCGGATGGTTGGCGCCGTGGTGGCCGAACTTCATCTTGAAAGTCTTCGCGCCCGAAGCGAGCGCCATGATCTGATGGCCCAGGCAGATGCCGAACACCGGGATGCCGGTCTCGATCAGCTCGCGCGTGGCCGCGATCGCGTAGTCGCACGGCTCCGGGTCGCCGGGGCCGTTGGCCAGGAAGATGCCGTCGGGACGCAGCCTGAGGACGTCGGCCGCGGATGTCTGGGCCGGCACGACGGTGATGCGCGCGCCGCGCTGCGCGATCATGCGCAGGATGTTCTTCTTGACGCCGTAGTCATACGCCACGACGTGGAACTTCGGCGTGATCTGCACGCCGTAGCCCGGCTTGCCGTCGACGTGGACGAGCTTCCATTCGGTCTGCGTCCACTCGTAGGTCTCCTTGACCGACACGACCTTCGCGAGATCCAGGCCCGACATGCTGGGCGCAGCCTTGGCGGCGGCGATGGCCTTGTCGATCAGCGCCTGGGTGACGCTCTCGCCCGTCGCCAGGCCCAGGATGCAGCCGTTCTGAGCGCCATGCGTACGCAGATGGCGCGTGAGCTTGCGGGTGTCGATGTTCGCGATGGCGACCGTCTTGCCGCGCACCAGGTACTCGGCCAGCGTGGCGGTCTTGCGGAAATTGGATGCCAGAAGCGGCAGGTCCTTGACGATCAAGCCAGCAGCATGGATCTTGTCGGCCTCGATGTCCTCCTCGTTGACGCCGTAGTTGCCGATGTGCGGATACGTGAGCGTCACGATCTGCTGGCAATAGCTGGGGTCGGTCAGGATTTCCTGGTAACCGGTCATGGCGGTGTTGAACACCACTTCGCCGGTCGTGGCGCCCTGGGCGCCGATCGAGTTGCCGAGAAAGACCGTGCCGTCTGCAAGCGCCAGGATGGCGGGCGGGAAATTTCCCTTGAGAGACAAAAGCACTGGGATCTCCGAATGGATGACGCCCACGGCGGACCCAAGATGTGGCTCTTGGTCGCGACTTTCGTCGAGGAGTTGGCTTGCGTGCGCTATGGGCGAGGTGTGGGCGGAAAAGCCCTTGATTATAGCCCGGGCCCGCTTATCCCCCGGCGGCCGCAGCGCTTGCGTGCAGGCAGATGGCCGCCGCTGCCGCGACGTTGAGCGACTCCTCGCCGCCCGGCTGGGCGATTCGCACCTGCAGGCCTGCGCGAGCTTCCAGGGCGGGCGAAAGTCCCTGCCCTTCGTGCCCCATCAGCCAGGCGCAGGGATGCGGCAGTCGCGCCCGGTGCAGCCATTCGCCGCGGTGCGAGCTGGTTGCGACGCAGGGCACGGCCAGCGCCTCGAGCGCGTCGGGCTCGGCCCCCTCGATCAGCCGCAACCCGAAATGCGCGCCCATGCCGGCGCGCAGCACCTTGGGCGACCACAAAGCCGCCGTGCCCTTGATCGCGATCACCTGGGCGAAGCCGAAGGCCGCCGCGCTGCGCAGGATGGAGCCGACGTTGCCGGCGTCCTGCAGCCGGTCGAGGACCACGGTGGCCGCGTCGGGAGCGACCGGCGGCGGCGCCGGCAGGTCGAGCACGAAGCCCATCGCCGCGGGCGACTCCAGGCCGCTCACGCCCGCCAGCAGCGCGTCGGCGACCACCACGTACTTCTTCGCCGCGCCGGCCCACGCGTGGCGTGCCGCCGGCCAGGCAGTCTCCGTGAAGACCGCGATGGCCGCGCGCACACCGCGCTCTCGCGCCGCCCGGCACAGGTGATCGCCCTCAAGCCACACGCGGCCCGACTTGCGGTAGCCGCCCGGGTCGTGCGTCAGCTTGCGCAGGTCCTTGAGGAGGGGGTTGTCCCGCGAGCTGATGTGGCTGGGTTCGGCCGCGCTCATGGCGCGGGCCGCAGCTCGACCTGCTCTGTCTCGATCTGCACCGTCTCGACGAGCAGTTCGCCCGATGCGACCGCGATCGGGATCTCCTCGCCGGCGGCGCGCGCGAGCGCCGCGGCCACGGGGCTGAAGAAGCGCCGGTGGTGCACGCAGGCGCCGTGGCGCAACAGCGCCTCCAGGTGCTCGGGCGTGCTGTAGCCCTTGTGCGAGGCAAAACCGTAATGGGGAAACTCGAGATGCAGCTGCTCGCACAGGCGGTCGCGATGCACCTTCGCCAGGATCGAGGCGGCCGAGATCGATTTCACCGTGGCATCGCCGCCGATGACCGCCTCGGCCAGCACGTCCAGCTGCGGCAGCCGGTTGCCGTCGACCAGCACCTTCGACGGCTTCAGCCGCAGGCCCTCGACAGCCCGCTTCATGGCCAGCATGGTTGCGCCGAGGATGTTGTACGCATCGATTTCCTCGACGCTGGCCTGGCCGATCGAGCAGCACAGGGCCTTGGCGAGGATCTGGTCGTTCAGGCGTTCGCGCTGCAGCGGCGTCAGGACCTTCGAGTCCGCCAGGCCGCGGATTCGGCGCTGGTCGTCCAGGATCACGGCGGCGGCCACCACCGGTCCGGCCAGCGGGCCGCGCCCGGCCTCGTCGACGCCGGCCACCAGGCCCGGCGCATCCCATGCGAGCTTGGCCTGCTCAGCCTTCAAGAACTTTCTGGATCGCATCGGCGCACAGTGTCGGGGTATCTCGCTGCAATTCGGCGTGCAGCGCGCAAAAACGTTGTTGCAAGGCGTGAACCTTGTCAGGCGAGGCCAGCCAGGCGAGCGTCGCCTCGGCCAGGGCCCGCGGCGTCGCCGCCTCCTGGATCAGCTCGGGCACGGCGAATTCGCCGCTCAGGATGTTGGGCAGGCCGACCCAGGGCTGCAGTTGCTTGCGGCGCATCAGGGCCCAGGACATGGGATTCATGTTGTAGGCGATCACCATCGGCCGCTTGAAGAGCGCGGCCTCGAGGGTGGCGGTGCCGCTGGCGATCAGCGTGACATCGCAGGCGGCGAGCGCGACATGCGAGCGGCCGTCGATCAGTTGCACCCGGTCCTTCATCCCGCTCGCCGCAAGGAGCTGCTCGACGTCGCCGCGCAGGCTCGGCAGCGCGGGCAGGATGAAGCGCAGCTCGGGCCGGGCTTGCTGCATCAACGCCGCAGCGGCGAAGAAGCGGTCGGCCAGGTAGCGCAGCTCGGAACGCCGGCTGCCCGGCAGCAGGGCCACCACCGGCGCTTCGGCGTCCAGCCCGAGCGCGGCGCGCGCGGCGATCCGATCAGGCGCCATCGGGATCACGTTGGCGAGCGGATGGCCGACGTAGCTGGCGGCGATGCCCTGCTTCGCCAGCAAGGCGGGCTCGAAGGGAAAGATGCACAGCACATGGTCGACGGCGGCGCGCAGTTTTTCCACGCGCTCCGGCCGCCAGGCCCAGATCGAGGGGCAGACGAAATGGGCCGTCTTCATGCCGCGCTTGCGCAGCGCCGCTTCGAGGTCGAGGTTGAAGTCCGGCGCATCGACGCCGATGAAGAGCCCGGCTCCTTCGCGAAGCAGCCGCGCCTTCAGCTGGCGCCGGATGCCGGCAATTTCTGCGTAGTGGCGCAGCACCTCGACGTAGCCGCGCACGGCCAGCTTCTCTTGCGGCCACCAGCTTTCGAAGCCGCGCTTCTGCATCTGCGGTCCGCCGATGCCGACCGCCCCCATCTCCGGCCAGCGGGTCTTCAGGCCGTCCAGCAACAGGCCGGCGAGCAAGTCGCCCGAAGCCTCGCCCGCGACCAGCGCGAAGCGCCGCTGTGTCTCCTGCGCCATGCCGCTCCTCAGCGCGCGATGCCGCGCGTGGCGCTGGCCAGGAAGGCTTTCATCAGGGCGACGTCGGCCGCCGCTTCGGGCACCTCGGTGGCCAGGACCTCGATGGCGGCGCGCGCTTCCTCCAGGGTCTTGCCCTGGCGGTAGAGCAGCCGATGCATCTGCTTGACGGCCGCAAGGCGTGCCGCGGAAAAATCGCGCCGGCGCAGGCCGACGACGTTGAAGCCGCGCACCGCGAGCGGATTGCCGTCGACCAGCATGAAAGGCGGCACGTCCTGCGCGACCGCGCTGGCGAAGCCGATCATGGCGTGCGCGCCGACCGAGACGAACTGATGGATGCCGGTCAGGCCGCCCACCGTCACCCAGTCGGCCAGGTGCACGTGGCCGGCCAGCGTCGTGTTGTTGGCCAGCGTGGTGTGGTCGTCGACCCGGCAATCGTGCGCGATGTGCGTGTAGGCCATGATCCAGTTGTCGCTGCCCACGCGCGTGACGCCGCCCGCGCCCGGCACGCCGATGTTGAAGGTGCAGAACTCGCGGATGGTGTTGCGATCGCCGATGACCAGTCGGGTGGGCTCCCCCGCGTATTTCTTGTCCTGCGGGATCGCCCCGAGCGATGCGAACTGGAAGATCCGATTGTCGCGGCCGATGGTGGTGCGGCCTTCGATCACGCAGTGCGATCCGATGGTGGTGCCGGCGCCGACGCGCACATGCGGGCCGATCACGGAATACGGGCCGACGCTGACCGTCGGATCGAGTTCGGCCTGGGGGTCGACGATGGCCGTCGAATGAACCTGGGTCATGCCTTTTCGAGAAGCGTCAGCTGATCTGGCGCATCGCACACATCAGGCTGGCCTCGCAGGCCAGCTCGCTGCCGACCCGTGCCCTGCCCTTGAACTTGGAGATGCCGGCCTTCATGCGCTCGATCTCGACCTCCATCGTGAGCTGGTCGCCGGGCTCCACCGGGCGCTTGAAGCGTGCGCCGTCGATGGCAGCGAAGTAGTACACGGTGTTGTCGTCCGGAACGATGTCCAGGGAATGGAAGGACAGCAGCGCCGCTGCCTGCGCCATCGCCTCCAGCATCAGCACGCCGGGCATCACCGGGCGGTGCGGGAAGTGACCGTTGAAGAAAGGTTCGTTCATGGTCACGTTCTTGAGCGCCATGATGCGCTTGCCCTTTTCCATCTCGAGCACACGATCCACCAGCAGGAACGGGTAACGGTGGGGCAGTAGTTTGAGGATCTGATGGATGTCGAGCTTCATGATGGCTTGTCCTGCATCGCCGATTTTTCCAGCGCCTTGAGGCGTTCCCGCAGGGCGTGCAGTTGTTTGAGGGTCGCGGCGTTTCTCTCCCAGGCGGCATTGTCGTCGATGGGAAACACGCCGGTGTAGTGGCCCGGCTTGAGAATGGAGCGCGTGACCACCGTCGCGGCCGAGATGTGCACCCCGTCCGCCATCTTGAGGTGGCCCAGCACGATCGCGCCGCCGCCGATGGTGCAGTTGGCGCCGATGTCGGCACTGCCCGCCACGCCGACGCAGCCGGCCATGGCGGTGTTCCGGCCCACGCGCACGTTGTGGCCGATCTGAATCAGGTTGTCGAGTTTGACGCCATCCTCGATCACCGTGTCTTCGAGCGCACCGCGGTCGATGCAGGTGTTGGCACCGATCTCCACGTCGTCGCCGATGCGCACCGCGCCCAGCTGCTCGATCTTGATCCAGGCGCCCTGGTGCGACGCGAGCCCGAAGCCATCGGCCCCGATCACCACGCCAGGATGCAGCAGGCAGCGCGCGCCGATGACGCAGTCCTCGCTCACCGTCACCCTGGACTCGAGCACCGTCTGCGCGCCGATGCGAGCGCCGCGTTCGACCACGCACAGCGCGCCGATGCGGGCCGTCGAATCGATCTGAGCATCCGGGTCGATCACCGCGCTCGGATGGATGCGCGCGCCTTGCGGCTTCGCATGGGATTGCTTCCAGAGCTGCGTCAGCCGGGCAAAGTACAGGTAGGGATCGGGCGTCACGATGAACGCGCCGCGCCCCGCCGCCGCATCGCGCATCGCCGGCGACACGATGACGCAGCCGGCCTTCGAGGCCGCAAGCTCTTTCTGGTATTTGGGATGGCTCAGGAAGCTGAGCGCATCGGCTTGCGCGGTCGCCAGCGGCGCGAGGCGCTCGATCGACAACGCAGGATCTCCCTGGAGTTCGCCCCCGAGGGCTTTAACGATTGCGCCTAGCCGCAGTGCCACACGGGTTCACGGCGTCACTTGCCGTTGGTAACGGACGCGTTCAGCGCCTTGATCACCTTCTCGGTGATGTCGTGCTTGGGATTGATGTAGATCGCTTCCTGCAGGATCGCGTCGTACTTCTCGGCCTCGGCCACCTGCTTGACCACGCGGTTGGCGCGCTCGTAGACCTGCTGCAGTTCTTCGTTCTTGCGGGCGTTGAGGTCTTCCTGGAACTCGCGGCGGCGGCGCTGGAAATCACGGTCCTGGTCGACCAAGGCGCGCTGGCGCGCGGTACGCTGGCTTTCGGACAAGGTCGGCGCCTCGCGCTCGAACTTCTCGGAAGCGGCCTTGAGCGCCTCGCCCTGTCCCTGCAGGTCTTTTTCGCGCTTCAGGAATTCCGACTCCAGCTTTGCCTGCGCGGCCTTGGCCGGTTGGGCCTCTCGGAGCACGCGATCGGGATTGACGAAACCGATGCGGAAGGTTTCCTGCGCCTGCGCGGGCGTACCCACGAGCGCGAAGGCGGGGATCAGCAGCGCACCGGCGGCGCGAAGCAAAGGAGTCATTAGAAGGAGGTTCCGATCTGGAATTGCAGGCGTTGGATTCTATCCTTCGGGATGGGATGCGATGGGTCGGTGAGGTCTTCCTTCTGCTGCTTCACCGGGATGGCATAGGCCAGGCGCAGGGGCCCCAGCGGCGAGATCCAGCTGATGCCGAGACCGACCGAGGCGCGCAGCTTCTGCTGGGCCTTCCATTGCGCGTCCGAGAGGGTCGAATCGCGCGAGCCGGCGAACACGTTGCCCACGTCGAAGAAGCCATAGAGGCGCAGCGTGCGGTCATTGCCGGCGCCCGGGAAAGGCGTGCTGAGCTCCATGTTGAAGATGGCTTTCTTGGTGCCGCCGAGCGCGGCGCCCTCGGTCTGTCCGAACAAGGGCACGTCGCGGGGGCCGAGCGAGTTCTGCTCGAAGCCGCGCACCGAACCCAGGCCGCCGGCATAGAAGTTCTTGAAGATCGGATAAGGCTTGTTGCCATAGGCCTTGGCGTAGCCGACTTCTCCGTTGATCGCGAAGGTGTACTGCTTGCTGATCGGGAAGAACTGCTGGTACGAATAACTGGACTTCCAATACTTCATGTCGCCGCCGGCGCCGACCTCGAGGTTGGCGCGCTGGAGCTTGCCGCGAGTCGGCACCAGCGCACTGTCGCGATCGTCGCGCGACCAGCCGATGGACAGCGGCACGCCCCAGACGCTGTCGTTGGCACAAGCGGTGACCAAGCCCGTCGACGCATTGGCGGTGCAGCCGAAGTAGGTGCGGTACGACTGCGGCGTCAGGTAGGCGACGTTGCCGCCCGGGTCGAAGCGGTAGCGCTCGAGGCCGATGCCGAAGAAGATGGTGTCGACCTCGCTGAACGGAACACCGAAGCGGACCGAGCCGCCCTCGTTGACCAGCCGGTAGTCGCCGTCGACGCTGTAGTAGGGACGAGTCGTGGTGTGGAACACACCGAAGGTGCGGGAGATTCCGTCCTTGGTGAAGTACGGGTCGGTGGTGGTGAGCGAGAGCGTGCGCGCGTACTTGCTGGTGTTGACCTGAAGTCCGAGGTAGTTGCCCGATCCGAACACGTTCTCCTGCGCGATGCCGAAGGTGAGGGACACCTTCTCGGCGCTCGAAAAACCAGCACCCAGCTGCAGCGTACCGGTGGGCTTCTCGGTCACGCTGATCGCCAGGTCCACCTGGTCCGGCGAGCCGGGCACCTCCTGCGTCTCCACGTTCACGTCGGTGAAGAAGCCCAGGCGGTCCACCCGGTCGCGCGACAGCTTGATCTTGTCGCCGTCGTACCACGAGGCCTCGTACTGGCGGAACTCCCGCCGGATCACCTCGTCGCGCGTCTTGTTGTTGCCCGCGACTGCCACGCGCCGTACATACACCCGTCTCGAAGGCTCGGCCTTCAAGGTCAGCGTCACCCGGTTGTTCACCCGGTCGATTTCCGGTTCCGCCTGCACCCGCGCGAACGCGTAGCCGAAGGTGCCGAAGTAGTCTGTGAAGGCCTTGGTGGTCTCGGTCACCTGCTCGCCGTTGTAGGGCTCGCCCGGCTTGATCGTCACCAGCGACTTGAACTCGTCGTCACGCCCCAGGTAGTTGCCCTCGAGCTTGACCCCGGCGACGACGAACTTCTCGCCCTCGGTGATGTTGACGGTGATGCTCAGGTCCTGGCGATCCGGCGAGATGGCCACCTGCGTGGAGTCGATACGGAACTCCAGGTAGCCGCGCGTGATGTAGTACGAGCGCAGGGTCTCCAGGTCGGCATTGAGCTTGGCGCGCGAGTACTGGTTGCTCTTGGTGTACCAGCTCATCCAGCCGCCCGCGTCCTGGTCGAAGAGGTCGAGCAGGGTGCCTTCACTGAAGGCCTTGTTGCCCACGATGTGGACCTCGCGGATGCGCGCGGGCTCGCCCTCGGTGACGGTGAAGGTGAGGTTGACCCTGTTGCGCTCGATCGGGGTGACGGTGGTCACCACCTGGGCGTTGTAGAGGCTGCGGCTGATGTACTGGCGCTTGAGCTCCTGCTCGGCGCGGTCGGCCAAGGCCTTGTCGTAGGGGCGGCCGTCGGCCAGGCCCACTTCGCGCAGCGCCTTCTGCAAGGCAGCCTTGTCGAACTCCTTGGTGCCCACGAAGTCCACGTCGGCGATGGTGGGGCGTTCCTCGACGATGACGACCAGGACGTTGTCGACCACGTCGATGCGCACGTCCTTGAACAGGCCCAAATCGAACAGGGCGCGGATGGCAGCCGAGCCGCGCTCGTCGTTGTAGGTGTCGCCCACGCGAAGAGGCAGCGAAGCGAAGATGGTGCCGGGCTCGACGCGCTGCAGGCCTTCGACTCGGATGTCGCGCACCGTGAAGGGCTCGATGGCCCAGGCGGCAGTGGCCGAGAGCGCGCTGGCGACCAGCATGGCAACGCTGCGCAGGCGAAAGCGACTGAATTTCTTATTCATCTGTGATTTGAGCCGGCGCCGAAAGGGCCGACAGATAGTTAACCAAAGAGTCGAGTCACATCGTTGAAGATGGCGATCGACATCATGACCAGCAGCAACGCGACACCGCCGCGCTGGAGCCGTTCCATCCAAGCGTCGGAGACGCTCCTGCCGGTCAGGCCCTCCCAAAGATAATACATCAGGTGTCCTCCATCGAGGACCGGCAGCGGCATGAGGTTCAGCACCCCAAGACTCACGCTGATGAGTGCCAGGAACACGAGATACTGCGTGAGTCCGAGGCTGGCCGACTTGCCTGCATAGTCGGCGATGGTCAGCGGTCCGCTCAGGTTCTTGATCGAGGCTTCGCCGGTCAGCATCTTGCCCATCATGCGCACGGTGAGCGCCGATACTTCCCAGGTGCGCACCACGCCTCGCCAGACGCCATCCACCACGCCCTGCCGCACGGTCACCATCTCCGGCGGCGAGCCCACGTAGGCGCCGACGCGGCCGAACTTGCTGGCACCCTCCTCGCGCACCTCGGGTGTGACCTCGATGCGCTGCAGCGTGCCACGCCGCTCGACCTGCCACACCTGGGTACGCGGCTGGCCGTTGTCGACCGAGGCGCGAATCACATCGCGCAACTGCTGGCCATCGACAATGGCGGTCGCCCCGACCGCGCGCACCAGATCGCCGTTGCGCAGACCGGCGCGCTCAGCGGGGCTGCCTGCCACCACTTCGCCGATCTCGGCCCGGGTGAGCGGCGCGACCACGCCGATCTTGCGGAACATCTGAGCGTCGGCATCCTTGGCGCCGAGCCGGCTGAGCGGAAGCGCGATCTCGCGCGCCGGCCCTCCGCCCTCGCCCGCGATCTCGAGCGTGAGGTCGCGGCCATCGAGCGCGCCGCGCGTGATGCGCCAGCGCAGGTCCTCGAAGGACTGCACCGGTTCGAGGTCTTCACCGAAGCCGGCGCGCACGACGTGCTCTCCGCCGCGCAACCCGGCCTGCTCGGCCAGCGAAGCGGCCACCGGACGTGCCAGCTTGGCGATGGGTTCTTCGACGCCGATCCAGTTGACCGCCGTGTAGAGCACGACGGCAAGGAGCAGGTTGGCGATGGGGCCCGCGGCCACGATGGCTGCGCGCGAACGCAGCGGCTGGGTGTTGAAGGCGCGGTGCCGCTCCTCCGGCGCCACCGGCTCCTCGCGCTCGTCGAGCATCTTCACGTACCCGCCGAGAGGAAAAGCCGCGATCACGAACTCCGTGTCCTGCCCGGGATGCTGGCGCCGGGGCTTCCAGCTGAAGAGCTTGTGGCCGAAGCCGACAGAGAAACGCAGCACTTTGACGCCGCAAGCCACGGCCACGCGGTAGTGGCCGTATTCGTGCACGGCGATCAACAGACCCAGGGCGACGATGAAGGCGACAGCGGTGAGCATGGAAGTCCCCTGGTTTCAGTGTGCTCGGAAAGCATCAGGCTGCAAAGCGCAGTGCCGCCGCATTGGCCGCTGCCCTCGCGCTGGCGTCCAGGGCCAGCAGGTCGGCCAGTGATGCCGGATTGGAGGGCAGGACCATCTCCAAAGTTTCCATGTTCACGGCATGGATGCGGTCGAAGCGCAGGCGATGGTGCAGGAAGGCCTCGACCGCGACCTCGTTGGCTGCATTGAGCACCGCGGTCGTGCCTGGGGCTGCCCGCAGCGCGTCCCAGGCAAGTCCCAGGCCGGGGAAGAGCTGGGCATCGGGCGCATCGAAGGTCAGCGCGGCCAATTGACGGAAATCGAGCGATGCCGCGCCGCTCTCGATGCGCTCGGGCCAGGCCAGCCCGACGGCGATGGGTACCCGCATGTCGGGCGTGCCGAGTTGTGCGATCACCGAGGCGTCGGTGAACTGCACCATCGAATGCACCACGCTCTGCGGATGGATCACCACCTCGATCTGTTCCGGCATCACGCCGAACAGGTGGCGGGCCTCGATCACCTCGAGCGCCTTGTTCATCATGGTGGCCGAATCCACCGAGATCTTGCGGCCCATGACCCAGTTCGGATGCGCGCAGGCCTGTTCGGGCGTGACTGTCGCGAGTGTTTCCGGCGCACGCGTACGGAACGGGCCGCCGGAGGCGGTCAGGATGATCTTGTCGATGCGCCGCGCCCAGGTGGCCGGGTCTTCCGGCAGCGATTGGAAGATGGCCGAATGCTCGCTGTCGATGGGCAGCAAGGTCGCCCCGCCCTCGCGCACCGTGCGCATGAAGAGCTCGCCGCCGACCACCAGCGCCTCCTTGTTGGCGAGCAGCAGGCGCTTGCCGGCGCGGGCGGCGGCCAGGCAGGACCCGAGTCCGGCGGCGCCGACGATGGCGGCCATGACGGCATCGCAGTCCTCATGCGAGGCAACGGTCTCGATGGCGCTCGCGCCTTGCAGCACTTCCGTGGGCAGCCCGGTGTGCCGGAGCTTGTCGGCCAATAACCGCGCATGCGGTGCGCTGGCCATGACCGCGAACTTCGGGGCGAAGCGCCGGCACTGAGCCAGCAGTTCGTCGACCTTGGTGGACGCCGACAGCGCGAACACCTCGAAGCGTTCGGGATGCCGCGCGATCACATCGAGCGTGCTGACGCCGACGGAGCCGGTCGAACCGAGCACGGTGATGCGCTGGCGTTTCATGCCATTCATAGGAAGGCCAGCATCATGGCGATGGGCAGCGTGGGCAGCAGCGCGTCGACACGGTCGAGAACGCCGCCATGGCCGGGCAGCAGTGCGCTGCTGTCCTTTGCGCCGGCGCTGCGCTTGACCAGCGATTCGACCAGGTCACCGACGACGCTCATCGCGGCCAGGAACAGGACGCCGATCAGCAGCAGCCACCAGCCGCGCTCGGCCAACCGCGTGTAGAGGCTGGCCACGCCGGCGCGCGCAGCCGCGTCTGCCCAGACCCAGGCCAGCGCAAGCACCACGACGCCGATCATGCCGCCCCAGACGCCCTCCCAGCTCTTGCCGGGACTGATGCTGGGCGCGAGCTTGCCCCGGGTGAATCGAAGGCCGAAGGCACGGCCGGCGAAATAGGCGAACACATCGGCCACCCAGACCAGAACGAGGATCGACAGCAGGAAATTGACGCCCTCCATGCGGGCCTTCACCACGGCGAGCCAGGCCACCCACAGCATCAGCATCCCGCCCACCAGGCGCAGGCCGCGAGGCACGCGCGGCCAACCCGGCACGGCGGCGCGCAGCAAAGCCGCACCGCCCAGGACCCAGGCGCCGCTGGCGATGATCCAGACGATCAGCAGCGGCCGCTGGAGCAGCCCGAGCCACCAGGACAGCACGCAGAGCAAGGCCATTTCGATCCCGAAGAAAACCGACATGCGCGAGGAATAGCCGTTGAGCCGGCCCCACTCCCAGGTCGCAGCCGCGATCAGCACCAGCATCACGCAGCCGAAGGGCAGCGGCGAGGGATAGAACAGCGCAGGCAGCAGGATCGCCAACAGGACGACCGCGGTGATGATGCGTTGTTTGAGCATCGCGCTCAGGCGGCCTGGGGATCGTGGCGCGCACCGCCCGTCACTTGCGCAGAGGTCTTGCCGAAGCGGCGCTCGCGGCGCCGGTAGACCTCGATGGCCTCATCCAGCGCGGCCTCGTCGAACTCGGGCCAGAGGCGGTCGCTGAAGAAGAGCTCGGCGTAGGCGCTCTGCCACAGCAGGAAGTTCGACAGCCGCTGTTCGCCGCCGGTGCGGATGAAGAGGTCGGGATCGGGCACGTGCGACAGCGCCATCGCCGCGTCGAGGTTGGCTTCGGTCAGCGGCTCGCCACGCGCAGCGAGTTGGGCCGCGGCCCGCGCGATGTCCCAGCGTCCGCCGTAGTTGAAGCAGACGTTGAGCACCAGCCGCGTGTTGTGAGCGGTGGCGGCTTCCGCCTGCAGCAGCCCGGCGGCGATCTTCTCGGAAAGGCCGCCGCGCTCGCCGACGAAGTGCAGGCGCACCCCGTCCTGGCTCAGCTTCGGGACCTCGCGGCCGAGGGCGAGGACCATCAGGTCCATCAGGCCCGACACCTCCTCGATGGGCCGATTCCAGTTCTCGGAAGAGAAGGCGAACACCGTGAGCACACCGACGCCGCGATCGGCGCAGGCCTTCACGCAACGGCGCAGCGATTCGACGCCCTGCTTGTGGCCGGCCACCCGTGGCAGGAAGCGGCGCGTGGCCCAGCGCCCATTGCCGTCCATGACGATGGCGATGTGGTGGGGCACGGCGGCGTTCGGATTGCTCATCTCAGACAGCCATGATCTCCGCCTCTTTGGCCGCCACCAGGCGGTCGATCTCGACGATGTGGCGGTCGGTCACTTTCTGGATCTCGGCCTCGGCGCGCTTCTGGTCGTCTTCCGACGCCAGTTTCTCCTTGACCAGCTTCTTGATCGCATCGTTGGCATCACGGCGCAGGTTGCGCGTGGCGATCTTGGCGTTCTCGCCCTCGGTGCGAACCAGCTTGGTCATCTCCTTGCGGCGTTCCTCGCTCATCGGAGGCATCGGCACGCGGAGCAGGTCGCCCATCGAAGCCGGGTTCAGGCCCAGGTCGCTCTCGCGGATGGCCTTTTCGATCTTCGCGCCCATGCCCTTTTCCCAAGGCTGGACGCTGATCGTGCGCGAGTCGATCAGCGACACGTTCGCCACCTGCGACAGCGGCACCGAGGAGCCGTAGTAGTCGACGTGGATCGAATCCAGCAGCGCAGGATTGGCGCGGCCGGTGCGGATCTTGGTGAGGTTGTTCTGGAATGCGGCGATCGACTGGTTCATCTTGGCGTCGGTCGCACTGCGGATATCGGCGATGGTCATCTTGTCTTGCTCCTACGCGTGCACGAGCGTGCCTTCGTCCTCGCCCATCACGACGCGCTTGAGCGCGCCGTTCTTGAAGATCGAGAACACCTTGATCGGCAGATTCTGGTCGCGGCACAGCGCGAAGGCCGTGGCGTCCATGATGCCGAGATTCTTCGCAATGGCCTCGTCGAAGCTCAGGCGCGCGTAGCGCTTCGCGTCCAGGTCCTTCTTCGGGTCGGAGGTATAGACGCCATCCACCTTGGTGGCCTTGAGCACGAGCTCCGCGCCGATTTCGGCGCCCCGCAGCGCCGCTGCGGTGTCGGTCGTGAAGAAGGGATTGCCGGTACCGGCCGCGAAGATCACGACCTTGCCCTCTTCGAGATACTGCAGGGCCTTGGGGCGCACGTAGGGCTCCACCACCTGCTCGATGGCGATGGCCGACATCACACGTGCGATCAGCCCCTGCTTGTTCATGGCATCGGCCAGGGCCAGCGCGTTCATCACGGTCGCCAGCATGCCCATGTAGTCGGCGGTGGCGCGGTCCATGCCCACCGATCCGCCGGCCACACCGCGGAAGATGTTGCCGCCGCCGATCACGATGGCGACTTCGACACCCATGTTCACCACCTCGGCCACCTCCTCGACCATGCGCACGATGGTCGCGCGGTTGATGCCGAAAGCATCGTCACCCATCAAGGCCTCGCCCGACAGCTTCAACAAGATTCGCTTGTGGGCCGGACGGGTTTCGAGCATGAGGGGATTCCTTTGAGGTAGGCGGGCCGAGTTTAAAACGTGAGTGTGAAGAAGCGGCAACGCGCTTCGCGCGCCGCCGCCAGGTCGTGCCGCTCAGGCAGCCGCCGCCTTGGCGGCCGCAACCTGCGCCGCCACTTCGGCAGCGAAGTCGTCGACCTTCTTCTCGATGCCTTCTCCGACGACGTAGAGCGTGAAGCTCTTGATCGACGTGCTGGCGGCCTTGAGCATCTGCTCGACGGTCTGCTTGTCGTTCTTGACGAAGGGCTGGTTGTGCAGCGAGACCTCCTTGAGGTACTTCTGCACGCCACCTTCGATGCGCTTGGCCACGATGTCGGCCGGCTGCGGCTGCTTGCCGGCGGCTTCGGCGGCCTTGCGGTCCTCCTCGGCCTTGCCAGCTGCCACGGCGCGTTCCTTTTCGATCAGCTCCGCGGGGACGTCCGAGCTCGTGATCGCGACCGGCTTCATGGCGGCCACGTGCATCGCCACATCCTTGGCTGCCGTGTCGTCGCCTTCGAACTCGACCATCACGCCGATGCGCGTGCCGTGCAGGTAGGAGGCGAGCTTGCCGTTGCCGGCGAAGCGCTTGAAACGGCGGAAGCTCATGTTCTCGCCGATCTTGCCGATCAGCCCCTTGCGCACGTCTTCCAGCGTCGGGCCGAAGCTGTCCTGCTCGTAGGGCAGCGCTGCCAGGGCAGCCAGATCCGGGGGGTTGTGCTTCGCGACCAGCATCGCCGCGGCGTTGGCCAGCGCGAGGAAGCTGTCGTTCTTCGACACGAAGTCCGTCTCGCAGTTGATCTCGACCATGGCGCCGACGCCGCCTTCGGCATAGGCGGTCACCACGCCCTCGGCCGTGATGCGGCTCGAAGCCTTGCCCGCCTTGTTGCCCAGCTTGATGCGCAGCAGCTCTTCGGCCTTTTCCATGTTGCCGTCTGCCTCGGTCAGCGCCTTCTTGCACTCCATCATCGGGGCGTCGGTCTTTGCGCGCAGTTCGCCGACCATGCTTGCGGTGATTGTTGCCATCTCGTTTCTCCGTTCGGTTTAGCAGCTGCGGCGGCCCGCACGGGGCGCCGCGAAAATCAAGTTAAAAAAAAGGGGCATCGAAGCCCCTTCTTCAGGCGCTCGCGGGCGCGAATCAGGCCGAAGCGCCCTCTTCGACCTCGACGAACTCATCGGAATTGCCCTCGGCCACGGCCTTGACGACATCGCTGACGGCGCTGGCACGGCCTTCGATGATGGCATCTGCGATGCCGCGGGCGTACAGCGTGACGGCCTTGGACGAGTCGTCGTTGCCGGGGATCACGTAGTCGATGCCCTCGGGCGAATGGTTGGAGTCCACCACGCCGATCAGCGGAATGCCCAGCTTCTTGGCCTCGGCCACGGCAATCTTGTGGAAGCCCACGTCGATCACGAAGATGGCATCGGGCAGCGCGGCCATGTCCTGGATGCCGCCGATGTCCTTCTCGAGCTTCTCGATCTCGCGGTTGAAGGTGAGCTGCTCCTTCTTGCTGAGGCTGTCGAGGCCGGCTTCCTGCTGGGCCTTCATGTCCTTCAGACGCTTGATGGAGGTCTTGACGGTCTTGAAGTTGGTCAGCATGCCGCCGAGCCAGCGGGTGTCGACGAAGGGGACGCCGGCCCGACGTGCCTCGGCCGCCACGATCTCACGGGCCTGGCGCTTGGTACCGACCATCAGGATGGTGCCGCGGTTGGCGGTGAGCTGCTTGGCGTACTTCATCGCTTCCTGGAACATCGGAAGCGTTTTTTCCAGATTGATGATGTGGATCTTGTTGCGATGGCCGAAGATGTACGGGGCCATCTTGGGGTTCCAGAAGCGCGTCTGGTGCCCGAAATGGACACCGGCTTCCAGCATTTCGCGCATGGTCGTCGACATAGGAATAACTCCAAAGGTTGGGTCTAAAATCCAGCCCGTTTTGCGGTCCTCTCGTGAGGCCCGCAACACCTCGAATGGGCTGGTTTGCGGATGTGTTTTGCGCTGGGAAAAGACCCAGGGTGAAACCCGCAGAGTATAGCACGCACCACCACCCCTTCCTCCTTGCTCGCAGCCACTCCACACCATGCGCCCTGACCTGCACGCCATCCGCCTGTCCCTGCTGGCTGGCGCCTCCGACGCGCGCACCGAGATGGAGCATTCCATCGCGGCGGCCAGCGCCCCGGCCTGCCAGCACGCCTTCACCAGGACGATGTTCGAGTCGGCGCGCCAAGCGGCCGCGCTGGCGCAGCCCGCGCAGCGCCTGGCCGGGCTTGCTTTTTCGACCAAGGACCTGTTCGATCTCGCCGGGCAGCCGACGCCTGCCGGCTCGGTGGTGCTGGCCCACGCCCCGGCGGCGAAGGCCGACGCCCCCGCCGTGGCCCGCCTCCGTGCCGCGGGCGGCAGCCTGCTGGGCCGGACCAACATGACCGAATTCGCCTTTTCAGGCGTCGGCGTCAATCCACACCACGGCACCCCCGCGAATCTCAGCGATTCCGCCACGCCGCGCATCCCGGGCGGCTCCTCCTCGGGCGCCGCGATCTCGGTGGCCAGCGGCGCGGCTTTCATCGGGCTGGGTTCCGACACCGGCGGCTCCATCCGCATCCCGGCAGCGCTGAACGGCGTCGTCGGCTTCAAGAACACGGCGCGACTGGTGCCCACAGAGGGCGCGCTGCCTCTGTCGACCACGCTGGACACGGTCTGCGCCATGACGCGCTCGGTCCGCGACGCGATCACCGCCCACGAAATCCTGGCGGCCCGCCGCGTCACCGCCGGCACGGCGCCGCTGTCCGCCTACCGGCTGGCGGTGGTCAAGGATCTGTTCTTCGAGGAGATCGAGCCCGCCGTCGCCCGCGCCTTCGAGCGCACGCTGCGCACGCTGAGTGCCGCCGGCGCCCGCATCGAGGAAATCGCGCTGCCGGAGCTTGCGGATCTGCGCTCGATCAATGCCACAGGTGGCTTCTCCGCCGCCGAGGCCTATGCCTGGCACCGCCTGCTGCTTGAACGCAGCGGCGCCGGCTACGACCCTCGGGTGGCGCAGCGCATCCTGAAGGGCGCGACGATGAAGGCGCACGAATACATCGAGCTCGTGCATGCGCGCCGCGGCTGGATCGCCCGCATGGAACGCGCGCTCGCACCCTACGATGCCCTGCTTTCGCCCACGGTACCGATGGTCGCGCCGCCCCTGGCCAACGTGGCGCCCGGCGCGGAGCGCGACGAGGCCTTCTTTCGCATCAACGCACTGCTGCTGCGCAACCCGTCCGTGGTGAACATGCTCGACGGCTGCGCGCTCTCCCTGCCCTGTCATGCCAAGGGCGAACTGCCGGTCGGCTTCATGCTCTGGCATGCCGCGCTGCACGACGATGCGGTGCTGGCGATCGCGCTGCAGGTGGAGCGCGCGTTGCAAGCCACGCATTAGCGCGCCCCGCGGGCAACGCCTCTCATCTCACCCGAAGAACCGAATGAAAATCGCGATCGTGGGCGCCGGCATCATCGGCGTCACCACCGCCTGGGAGTTGGCCTCGGACGGACATGAAGTCATGGTCTTCGAGCGCCGCGGCGCCGCCGCCGAGGAATCCAGCTTCGCCAATGCCGGCGTCGTGGCACCCGGCTATGTCACGCCCTGGGCGGCGCCGGGCATGCGCGCCAAGGTGCTGCGTTCGCTGCTTTCCACCCACGGCGCGGTCAAGCTGCGCTGGCCCCTCAGCCGGCGCGACCTGGGCTGGATGGCGCGCTGGCAGCGCGCCTGCCAGCTCGAAAGCTACCTGGCCAACCGCGCGCGCATGCAGCGGCTGGCCTTCTACAGCCGCACACGGCTGCACGAGATCACCGAGGCGCGGGAACTCAGCTACGAGCGCAGCGACGGTTACCTGGTGCTGCTGCGGTCCAAGCGCGAGAAGAAGCTGGTGCAGGCCGGGCTCGAGGTGCTGCGGCAGGCCGGCAGCAGCTTTCGCGAAGTCGATGCCGACGAGGCGCGGCGCATCGAGCCCGCGCTCAGCACCGACACCGCGCTGGCCGGCGCCATCCACCTGCCGGACGACGAAGTGGCCAACTGCCGCCAGTTCGCCCTGCTGCTGAAGTGGGAGGCCGAGGCCCTGGGCGCCCAGTTCCATTTCAACTGCGATCTCGCGCCGCTCAACCGCGCCGCGCCGACCGAACTGCGGCTGGCCAGCGGCTCCGAAGGCCACCGCTTCGACGCCGTGGTGGTGTGCGCCGGCGTGGCCTCGGCCGGCTTGTTGCGGCCGTTGGGCCTGCACATCCCGCTGGCGCCGGTCTACGGCCATTCGATCAGCGCCAACATCCGCGAACCGCTCAACGCGCCGCGCAGCGCCGTGATGGACGAGCGCTACAAGGTCGCGATCTCCCGTCTCGGCCTGCGCGTGCGGGTGGCAGGCAGTGCCGAACTGGGCGGCTCGCTCGACAGCATGCACCCCGACGCGCTGGGTACGCTCTACAAGGTGCTCCATGACTGGTTCCCGGGCGCGGTCACCCTGCAGGCCGGCGTCCAGCAGTGGAAGGGCGCGCGGCCGATGCTGCCCGACGGTCCGCCGATCATCGGCCCGAGCGGCGTGCCGGGCATCTGGCTCAACCTGGGGCACGGCTCGAGCGGCTGGGCCTTGTCCTGCGGCAGCGCGCGGTTGCTGGCCGACCTGATGGGAGGCCGCGATCCTGGGATCGATCTCGAGGGCCTGGGCATCGAGCGTTTGCTGCAACACTAGGGACCCACTGACGGCAAGACGGAAGGGCCTGACATGCAACGCATCACCGCCGCCACCGCTGCCCCGCTGTTCGGCATCGCCGCTTCGCGCCGGATCGAGCAGGCGACAGCAGCCACTCTGCCGCGCCACATGCTGATGCAGCGGGCCGGGCTCGCCGTCGCGCGGCTCGCCATAACGACGGCGCCGCACGCGCGCACGATCTGGATCGCCTGCGGCCCCGGCAACAATGGGGGCGACGGCTTCGAGGCGGCCGCGCAGTTGCAGCAGCGCGGCTTCGCGCCGGTCGTCACCCGCGTCGGCAACGACGCTGGCCTGCCGGCCGACGCAGCCGCCTCGCTGCAACGCGCGCTCGATGCCGGCGTGCGCTTCGCGGACGCGCCGCCCGCGCATGCCGATCTCGCAGTCGACGCCCTGCTCGGCCTGGGCGCCACCCGCGCGCCGGAAGGGCCTATGGCCGACTGGTTGCGGCGCATGCATGCCGGCACCGCACCCGTGCTCAGCGTGGACACGCCTTCGGGTCTGAATGCCGACACCGGCGTGCTGTCGCTGGACTTCCTCGCTTCGCCTGGCGGATCAGGACGCGAGCCCCGCCGCCTGTGCCTCAGTCTGCTGACGCTCAAGCCGGGCCTTTTCATGGCGCAAGGACGCGACGCCAGCGGCGAGCTCTGGTTCGACGATCTGGAGGCGGCACCCGGGGCCGAGCCGCCCACTGCCCGGCTGCCCGGCGAGTTGCCGGTGATGGCGCGGCCGCATGCCTCGCACAAGGGAAGCTACGGCGATGTCGCAGTGATCGGCGGCGCTCCGGGAATGGCGGGAGCCGCCCTGCTGGCGGCCACGGCGGCGCTGCATGCCGGCGCCGGCCGCGTCTATGTCGCGCCGCTCGATGCCGGGCTCGTGCCGCTCGACACGACGCAGCCGGAGCTGATGTTCCGGCGCCCCGAGGCGCTCGAGCTGGCGGCCATGACCGTGGTGTGCGGCTGCGGCGGCGGCACGGCGGTGCACGACCTGCTGCCGCGGGTGCTTGCAGAGGCCCGGGCGCTGGTGCTCGATGCCGATGCGCTCAACGCCATCGCCGGCGATGGCGCCCTGCAGGCGTTGCTCGGCGCACGCGCGCGCGCCGGGCGCGCCACGGTCCTCACGCCGCATCCCCTCGAAGCCGCACGCCTGCTGGGCACCGGCGCGGCCGAGGTGCAGGCGGATCGGCTGCACGCCGCACAACGGCTGGCGGAACGCTTCGGCGCCACGGTCGTCCTCAAGGGTTCGGGCACCCTCGTGACAGCGGCGGGAGAGACGCCGGTGATCAATCCCACCGGCAACGCGCGGCTCGCGACCGCGGGCACGGGCGACGTGCTGGCCGGCATGATCGGCGCCAGCCTGGCGGCCGGCCGACCCGCAATGGTTGCCGCCTGCGAGGCCGTATGGCTGCACGGCGACCGCGCCGACCGCTGGCCAGCAGGCCTGCCGCTCACCGCCGGCGCGCTGGCGCGCAGCTGAAGAAGAGCGCGCCTAGCCGCGCCCGACGAAGGGCATCTTGGTCGCCATGACCGTGTGGAACAGCACGTTGGCTTCCAGCGGCAGGTTCGCCATGTACAGAACGGACTGGCCGACGATGGACACGTCCATCACCGGTTCGATCGCGATCTCGCCGTTGGCCTGCGGCACCCCCTTGGCCATGCGCGCGGCCAGGTCGGTCATGGCGTTGCCCACGTCGATCTGCCCGACCGCGATGTCATGCTTGCGGCCGTCGAGCGAGGCGGTCTTGGTCAGTCCCTCCACCGCGTGCTTGGTCGCGGTGTAGGCGATGGAATTGGGCCGCGGCGCAGTGGCGGAGATCGACCCGTTGTTGATGATGCGGCCGCCGCGCGGCGTCTGCGCCTGCATGGTGCGGAAGGCCTGCTGGATGCAGTAGAACATCCCGTTGAGGTTGATGTCGACGACGCCCCGCCATTGCTCGGGCGTCCACGCCTCGAAAGGTCCAGGCGGATTGCCGACGCCGGCATTGTTGAACAGCAGGTCGACACGGCCGAAGCGCTCCACCGCGGCGGCGAACAAAGCCTGTACCGATTCGGGATCGGCCACGTCCGTCGGCACCGCGAACGCACGCGCGCCGGCACCCGACTCGCCGGCCACTTGGTCCAGTGGCTCCAGCCTGCGGCCCGCGAGCACCACGCTCCAGCCGTCGCCCAGCAGGGCCAGAGCGGCAGACCGGCCAATGCCGCTGCCCGCGCCCGTGACGATCGCGATGCGGCTCTTCTTCTCTGCACTCATCTTCGCTTCTCCTTCAACGGCGCGGCTTGCGCCCCTTCATTTTGTTGGCCGCTTTCTTGACGGCCGAGCGGAAAGCCTGCATTGCCGACTGCGGAGCCGCGCCGGCGGCGTGTTCGCTGCGCTCGACCGACTGAGTTTCGGGCTTCTTGCGCGCGCCGCGCTTGGTCGAGGCCTTGGCCGGCATGCCGCCGGTCGCGACGCCCTTGTCCTTCAAGGCACGGGCACTCAGCTCCTCGCCCTCGCGCACCAGGCGGAAGTCGATCTTGCGGCCATCGAGGTCGACGCGGCTCACCTGCACGCGCACGCGGGTGCCGATGGCATAGCGGATGCCGGTGCGCTCGCCGCGCAGTTCCTGCCGCTGCTCGTCGAACTTGAAGTATTCGCCACCCAGCTCGGTGATGTGCACCAGGCCTTCGACGTACATCGCATCGAGGGTGACGAAGATGCCGAAGGTGGTGGCCGCGGTGACCACGCCGCCGTACTCTTCGCCCAGGTGCTCGCGCATGTACTTGCACTTGAGCCAGGCTTCGACGTCACGGCTGGCCTCGTCGGCGCGCCGTTCGTTGGCGCTGCAATGCAGGCCGGCCGCTTCCCAGGCCAGCACCTCCTTGCTCGGCGCAACGGTCGCCTTCTGGGGCTTGGCCGTCGGGGCCTTCACGCGCGATGCCAGGCGCTTCGCGAGCTTGGCATGCGCCTCGCCGGGCGTCGGCAGCATCGGCAGCTGGTACCTGGTCTTGCCCAGGATGGCCTTGATCACCCGATGCACCAGCAAATCCGGATAGCGCCGGATCGGGCTCGTGAAGTGCGTGTAGGCCTCGTAGGCCAGCCCGAAGTGCCCGCTGTTGATCGGCGTGTAGATCGCCTGCTGCATCGAGCGCAGCAGCATGGTGTGGATCTGCTGCGCGTCAGGCCGTTCCTTGGTCGCCTGGGCGATGGCCTGGAACTCGCCGGGCTTGGGGTCGTCGGTGATCGACAGGCCCACGCCCATGGCCTTGAGGTAGCCGCGCAGGATCTCCTTCTTCTCGGGCGTCGGGCCCTCGTGCACGCGGTACAGCCCGGGATGTTTGCCCTCGGCGATGAAGTCCGCACTGCAGACGTTGGCTGCGAGCATGGCCTCTTCGATCAGGCGGTGCGCCTCGTTGCGGGTGCGCGGGACGATCTTTTCGATGCGGCCGGCTTCGTCGCAGATGATCTGCGTTTCAGTCGTTTCGAAGTCGACCGCGCCACGCTTGCTGCGCTGCGAGAGCAGTGCGCGATACACATCGTGCAGGTTCAGCAGGTCCTTCACCCGCTCCTTGCGCTTGGCCGCCTCAGGCCCGCGCGTGTTGCCGAGGATCGCGGCCACCTCCGTATAGGTGAAGCGCGCATGGCTCCACATGACGGCCGGATAGAACTGGTAGGCGTAGAGCTCGCCGTCGGCCGCCACCAGCATGTCGCACACCATGCACAGGCGCTCGACCTCGGGGTTGAGCGAGCACAGGCCATTGGACAGCTTCTCGGGCAGCATGGGGATCACACGGCGCGGGAAGTAGACGCTGGTGGCGCGATCGTAGGCATCGATGTCGATAGATGAACCGGTGTGCACATAGGCGCTGACATCCGCGATCGCGACCAGCAGGCGCCACCCCTTGCCCCGGCCCACCTTCGCGGGTTCGCAGTAGACGGCGTCGTCGAAGTCACGCGCGTCCTCGCCGTCGATGGTGACGAGCGGCACATCGGTGAGGTCGACCCGCCCTTTCTTGTCGATCGCGCGCACCTTGTCGGGAAGCGCCTTGGCCTCGGCCAGGCAGGCTTCGGAGAACTCGTGCGGCACGCCGTACTTGCGCACGGCGATCTCGATTTCCATGCCGGGATCGTCGATCTCGCCCAGGACTTCCTTCACGCGGCCGACCGGCTGGCCGAACAATGCGGGCGGCTCGGTGAGTTGCACGACCACCACCTGGCCGACTTTGGCAGTGCCGGTCGCGCCCTTGGGGATCAGCACGTCCTGGCCGTAGCGCTTGTCCTCCGGCGCGACCAGCCAGATGCCCCCTTCGTGCAGCAGGCGGCCGATGATCGGCTGCTCGGGCCGCTCGATGATCTCGACCACGCGGCCCTCGGGCCGGCCGCGGCGGTCCTGGCGCACGACGCGCGCCTTGACACGGTCCTTGTGCAGCACCGCGCGCATCTCGTTGGAAGGCAGATAGATGTCGGCTTCGCCGTCGTCGCGCTGCACGAAACCGTGCCCGTCGCGATGACCTTGCACCGTGCCTTCGACTTCGTCCAGCAGTCCGCCGGATTGACTCAAATTCTTGATATATACTCTCTTTCTTTCCTGAAATTCAAAACCTGTTGCGAGGGGCTAGCCTCCAAGCAGCAAGTGGGCCCAGATGGCGGAATTGGTAGACGCACTAGTTTCAGGTACTAGCGAGTAACATCGTGGAGGTTCGAGTCCTCTTCTGGGCACCAAGTTTAGATAAACCCATCGGGTCATCTTCGATTCAAGCCACCGGCCTCCGGTGGCTTTTTCCTTGTCTGTCAAAAACCGCATTAGACAGGCAGCGCGATCAGGTCGTGCCCCTCGGCGCCCACGATGCGCGCACGCGTGAAGTCGCCGACCTTCATGGTCTTGCTGATCTTCTCGGGTGGCAGCAGCCGCACGGTGCCGTCGATTTCGGGGGCATCGGCATAGGTCCGCCCGACGCCGCCCTTGCGCCCGAGGGCCGGCGCTGAATCGACCAGCACCTGCATGGTGGCGCCGATGCGCCTGCGCAGCTTCGCGATCGACACCGCCTCGGCGACTTCCATGAAGCGCGCACGCCGCGCCTCGCGTTCCCCCCCCGGCAGCATGCCCGGGATGTCGTTGGCGGCCGCGCCCTGGACGGGGCTGTACGCGAAACAGCCCGCGCGGTCGATCTCAGCCTCGCGGATGAAGTCGAGCAGATGCTCGAACTCCTCTTCCGTCTCGCCGGGAAAGCCGGCGATGAAGGTGCTGCGGATCACCAGCTCGGGGCACACCTCGCGCCAGCGCGCGATGCGCTCCAGGTTCTTCTCGCCGCTGGCCGGCCGCTTCATGCGGCGCAGGACCTCGGGATGGCTGTGCTGCAGGGGCACGTCGAGATAAGGCAGCACGCGGCCGCTTGCCATCAGCGGAATGATCTCGTCGACGCTGGGATAGGGGTACACATAGTGCAGCCGCACCCAGGCGCCATAGGGCTCGGCGATCTCGCCCAGCGTGCGCACCAGCTCCAGCATGCGCGTTTTGACCGGCTTGCCGTCCCAGAAGCCGGTGCGGTACTTGACATCGACGCCGTAGGCGGAGGTGTCTTGGCTGATCACCAGCAGTTCCTTCACGCCGCCTTCGAACAGGGCCTTGGCCTCGGCGAGCACATCGCCCACGGGGCGAGACACCAGATCGCCGCGCATCGAGGGGATGATGCAGAAGGTGCAGCGATGGTTGCAGCCCTCGCTGATCTTCAGATAGGCGTAGTGCCGCGGCGTCAGCTTCAGGCCGGCGATGCCGAAGGCCTGCGGCACCAGGTCGATGAAGGGGTCGTGCGGCTTGGGCAGGTTGGCGTGCACCGCATCCATCACCTCCTGCGTTGCATGGGGGCCGGTAACGGCCAGCACGCTGGGATGCATCTGGCGCACCAGGTTGCCGCCGCCTTCGCCTGCCTTCGCGCCCAGGCAGCCGGTCACGATCACTCGGCCGTTCTCGGCCAGCGCCTCTCCGATGGTGTCCAGGCTCTCCTTGACCGCATCGTCGATGAAGCCGCAGGTGTTGACGATCACCAGGTCGGCGCCCTCGAAGGTCTTGGAGGTCTGGTAGCCCTCGGCGCTCAATTGGGTCAGGATCAGTTCGGAGTCCGTGAGTGCCTTGGGGCAGCCGAGGCTCACGAAACCGACCTTGGGGGTGGCCGGGACGGCAATAGGTTCAGGGGAGGCGACTTCGCTCATAACCCCCTATTGTCCCAGCTAACGGTCCGTCTGGCCGCCCGGGGGTCGCTTGATGCCGAACGCGCCCAGCACCTGCTCTGTGTTTTTCTGCATCTGCTCCTGCATCTGCAGGAACACGTTCTTCGACTGCTCGACATAGTTGCCCATCAGTCCCTGCAGCATGGGCGACTGCATGGTCATGAAGCGTGCCCACATCTCGGGCGTCAGCGCCTGCGCCTTCTCGGCCAGTTGCGCCTGCACTTCCGCCATGGCCTGGATGTTCTTCTCGAGGTAAGGCCCCATGTAACCCTGCATGGCATGGCCGTAGAAGCGGATGATGTTCGAAAGAACCTGTTCGGTGAACATCGGCGCGCCGCCGGCCTCCTCCTCGAGGATGATCTGCAGCAGGATGCTGCGCGTGAGATCGTCGCCGGTCTTGGCGTCGCGCACCACGAATGGCGACTTGCTCATGACCAGCTGCCTCACCTCGGTGAGCGTGATGTAGGCGGAGGTTTCCGTGTCGTAGAGCCTGCGGTTGGGATATTTCTTGATCACCCGCTGCGTCGGTGTTTCGCCGGCGGATTTCTTGCTCTGCACTACGGACTCCTTGAGGTTTATCGCCTTCATGCGCAAACCATTCTAGGGAGCGGTTTTGCTGCACCGCGCCAAGGTTTACCCTGACCGGAATGGCCTTCAATCGAGCGCGGTGGCGTACTCGGCGCCGCACACCTTGCACACCGCCGACTCGGGACGTTCATCGCTGGCCTCGCGGAAGTGCAAGGGACTCTTGACGCCGTTGAAGACCCAGCAGCGCGGGCAATGCTCATGGCCGGCCAGTGGCAGATAGCCGCGCGCACGCTGCTCTGCACGCTCCCGCGTGACGGGCGATCCCTGCCGCACCGTTCGCGCGACGTCCTCGGCCGCCATGGTGCCGGCGCGCCCATTGGCGCGGTCGTTCAGTCCGTAGACCACGCGCGCGAACTCCAGTGGAGCCTGCCGCAGCAAGGCGGCGAGGCGGTGCTCCTCGAGTGCCGGACCGGCCTCAGCCTCTGGCGTGGTCATCGTTTCCCTGGGTCGAATGAAGTGGTGATGTGGACGGCCAAGTTACCACAACTGTCGGCGTACCCGCCAGTCGACGAAGGCAGTAGACCATGCGGGGTGCACGCTCCCGACCGGGCGGCAGAAGTACGGCGAAGGGCCGCAGCCGCTAGGCAACCGCTTGGTTGGTGCGGCTGCTGCGATCGGGGAAAGATTGGTAGGCGCGATTGGACTCGAACCAACGACCCCCACCATGTCAAGGTGGTGCTCTAACCAGCTGAGCTACGCGCCTGTGAGTTTGTTCGAGAGGCCGAAGTATAGCAGGCAGCGAGAGCGCTTTTTCCCGTCACCTCAGCGGCGTCGTGCGGAACGTACGCCGGCCACCGCGCGGACCACGCCCAGCACCTGCGTCAGTCGCCCGGCATCGGCGATCTCGATGGTGAAGGTCATCCACGCCGTTCCCTTCACGGACTGCGTCTGCACGCCGATCACGTTCATCTTCTCGCGTGCGAACACATCGGAGATGTCGCGCAACAGTCCCTGGCGATCGGTGGCCTCCACCGCCACGTCGACCGCATAGACCGAGGCACTCCCGGCGCGCGGTTCGGCCCACTCGACGTCGATCACGCGCTCGGCATCGCGCCCCGCCATCATGCGGAAGTTGCTGCAGTCGGCGCGATGGATGCTGACGCCGTGGCCGCGCGTCACGAACCCGCGGATCGGATCCGGCGGCGCCGGCTTGCAGCACTTGGCGAGCTGCGTCATCAGCGAAGAAACGCCTACCACGAGCACGCCGCCCTTGCCCGAGCTTTCGCCCGCGCGCGCCTTCTTGATGATGACGCCGTCGTCGGGTCCCGGCGCCGGTTCCGGCGGACGCAGCAGCATCTCGATGTTGCGCAGCGAAAACTCGTCCTTGCCGACCACCTCGAACAAGTGGTCCGCCGACTTGAAGCCAAGCTGCGACGCCAGGTCGTCGAGCTTGAGCGCGGTCTTGCCCTCACGCTGCAGCACCTTCTCGACCGCCTCGCGACCGCGCGCCACCGTCTCGTGCGTGATCTGCGCGTTGAACCAGGCCCGCACCTTGGCACGTGCGCGATGGCTTGCGAGGTAGCCCAGCTCCGCATTGAGCCAGTCGCGCGAAGGACCGCCCTCCTTCGCCGCGATGATCTCGACCGTCTGCCCGTTCTGCAGCGGCGTGTTCAGCGGCACCATCGCGCCGTCGACGCGCGCGCCGCGGCAGCGATGGCCCAGGCTCGTGTGCACCGTGTACGCGAAGTCGACTGCCGTCGCGCCCTGGGGCAGCTCGACGATGGCGGCATCGGGCGTCAGCACGTAGATGCGATCGTCGAACAGGCCTTGTCCCTGCGAGCCGCCCGAAAGGTCGCGCTCCCAGGCCAGCAGCTGGCGCAGCACCGCGATCTTGGCGTCGTACTCGCCGCTCGCCCAGACGCCGGCGTAGCCCTTGTGGCCCGCTTCCTTGTAAGCCCAATGCGCAGCCACGCCGTGCTCGGCGTGATCGTGCATCTCCTCGGTCCGGATCTGGATCTCGATCGGCTTGCCTGCCTGGCCGTTCACCACCTCGCGAACGACCGTGTGCAGCGACTGGTAGCCGTTCGGCTTGGGGCGCGCGATGTAGTCGTCGAACTCCTCATCCAGCGGCTGGAAGTGCGAATGCACCCATGCCAGCGCCGCATAGCAGTCCTTCACGTCGGCCACCACCACGCGCAACGCCAGGATGTCGAAGACCTGCGCGAAGTCCAGCGATTTGCCGCGCATCTTCTTGACGATGCTGTAGATGTTCTTGGGGCGCCCCTGCACCGTGGCCTTGACGCCTTCCGCGGCCAGCTCGCGCTCGAGCCGGGCGCGCAGCTGCTCCACATAGCCTTCGCGCTCCACGCGCTTCTCGTCGAGCAGTCGCGCGATGAGCTTGTAGGTCTCCGGCTCGAGGAAGCGGAAAGACAGGTCCTCGATCTCCCACTTCACCTGCCAGATGCCCAGCCGGTTCGCCAGCGGCGCGAACACCTGCAGGGATTCGCGCGCCACGCTCTCGGGCACCGGCTGCTTCGAGGCGGCCGCATAGCGCAGCGTCTGCAGCCGCGACGCGAGCCGCAACATCACCACGCGCAGATCGCGCGAGAACGCGAGCAGCATCTTGCGCACGTACTCGGTCTGCGTGCCGGCGCCGTCGCCGAGATGCGCGTTGGCCGTGACCGAGCGCGCCTGCTTCTGCACGTGCACGAGCTTGGTGGTCTCGACGGCGAGCGACGCGAAGTTGTCGCCGAAGACCTTGGCGATCACTTCCTGCGGCCGGTTCAGGTGCTGGCAGGAATAGACCAGGTAGCTGGCCGCCTGCATGGCCTCCGACCCGCCCATCGCCGCAACGATGGCGGCCACGGCGTCGGCATGCGCGAGCGTGTTCTCGCCGGTGTCCAGCGTCTCGTCGGCGATCAGGGGCTCGGCGAACGCACGCGCCCGCGCGAGCATGTTCTCCTGCACCGGGGTGCGCTCCGCGGTCGCGGCCGAGAGCGGATAGTCGACCACTGAAGCACCGGACATCGACAGGCCGGGTTGTTCGCGCTTCACTCGCTCAATCCCTCCCAGAGGGTGCGATAAACGGCAGACTCGATCATGGAACGCGGGCAGTCACGATGAAGATAATGGGCTCGTTGCATCCTAATTCATCCGGAGATTGATCATCATGCTCAAAGGCAAAACCGCGCTTGTCACGGGGTCCACCAGCGGCATCGGGCTCGGCATTGCGAAGGCACTGGCGCAACAGGGCGCCAGCATCGTGCTCAACGGTTTCGGCGACGCGGACAAGCCCAAGGCCGAGATCGAATCGCTGGGCGCCAGGGTCGTTCATCACGGTGCCGACATGAGCAAGCCGTCGGACATCGAAGACATGATGAAGTTCGCGGCCGCCAGGTTCGACCGTGTCGACATCCTGGTCAACAACGCCGGCATCCAGCACGTCGCGAAGGTCGAGGACTTTCCCGTCGATCGCTGGGACGCGGTGATCGCCATCAATCTCACGAGCGCCTTCCACACCACGCGCCTCGCGGTGCCTGCCATGCGGGAGGCCAACTGGGGCCGCATCGTCAACATCGCCTCGGCGCACGGGCTCGTGGCCTCGGCGCAGAAGTCCGCCTACGTGGCGGCCAAGCATGGCATCGTCGGGCTCACGAAGGCGGTGGCGCTCGAGACAGCCACCACCGGCATCACCTGCAATGCGATCTGCCCGGGCTGGGTGCTGACGCCGCTGGTGCAGAAGCAGATCGACGACCGCTCCGCACGCGAAGGCATCTCGGTCGCACAGGCCCAGAACGACCTGCTGGGCGAGAAGCAGCCTTCGCTGCAGTTCACCACGGTCGAGCAGTTGGGCGGCCTCGCGGTCTTTCTGTGCTCATCGGCCGCGGACCAGGTCCGCGGTGTGGCCTGGCAGGTCGACGGCGGCTGGACGGCGCAGTAATGAGAACAGCGCATCCGCGACGCGGCCGCGCTACTTGAGCTGCACCGATCCCGACACGTTGACGACCACGCTGGTCTTGCCGGCCTCGACCGGCACCGCCGCGTCGTACGACATCTTCGACGCAGCCTCCGCCGCCATCATGCGCGGGCGGATCGGCGGACCTTGGTTGGCATTGACCGACACTTCGCGGAGCGTGTAGCCGCCGAAGCCGAAGCCCTTGGCCAGCTCTGTGGCCTTCTGCTTGAAGTTGTCGATCGCGATGGTCTGCGCCTCGACCTCGACCTTGGCGCGCTGCTCGCGGCTTAGCCCGAACCCGATGCCGCCCACGGTGAGCGTGGAGATGCGGCCGGCCGTCTGCGTGATGCGCATGAAATCCTTGCCCTCCAGCACCAGCTCCGCCGTGCCCTGCCAGCCGGAGATCTTGCCGTCGCGCGTGTAGCGCGGCACCAGGCTGAAGTTGCCGGTGCGCACGTCGAGCAGCCCGGGCTGGGCGTTCTTGCGCGCCTCGGTCAGCGCTGCATCCAGTGCGGTCTTGAGCTGGGATTGCACGGTCGCCGCGTCGGCTCCATCGCGGCTGGTGCTCAGCGTCATGGACAGCAGGTCCTGCTGCGCTTCGACCGTGCCGGTCGCCGACAGTTGCAGCACGTTCTGCGGTGGGGCCCATGGCGCGCTCTGGGCCATGGCCACACCGGCACTCATCAATGCGGCCCAGGCCGCGAGCTTCTTGATTTTTTTCAAGGCGAGCACTTCCATCAAAAAGAGAAAAAGCAGCGCGCCCCGCAGGGCCGTGCTCACTGACGCTGGCTGCGCGGCGCCGTCAGCACATTGCCTTTTGGCGAAGGGCCCGGCACCAGACGCTCGGCCGGCTGCGATTCTGCCGAATGGATGAGCTCCGATCGGAGTTCCGGCACTGTGTCGGGCCGCGGCACCCACTGCTGGCGCACCTGCTGTCTCAGCTCGGCCAACTCGGCCGGCGTGAGCCTGCGGCCAGCCGCCGCCTCCTGGCGCCGCACCTCCTCGCGCTTGGCCGCCCGGTGGGCATCGACCGCATCGCGCACTTCGTTGCGCCGCTGGTCGCTCACCCGGACGAGGCCCGAAGGCTCTGCGGCGGCCGGCAGCGAGCCGCACAACGGCAGCACAAGGGAAGAGGCGAAAAAAAAGAATTTCATGGCGAGGCGTCGAGCTTCGAACGACTGTGCCATCGCTACCCATGGCTCTGGCGTCTGGAGGGCTAACGCCCGCAAGTTTTGTAACTTAGTGTCAAACCATTGTGAAAAGCGCCTCAATGGCCCGGCAACACCCTCAAAATTGGCGTTGTTACAAATTCGGCGTTGTAGAAATGAATCAAGCACCCGCGCGCACAGACAAGATCGTGATCGTCGACGATGACGCTCGCATCCGCGACCTGCTGCGCCGCTACCTGACCCAGGAAGGCTTCGAGGTCATCGTGGCGGAAGACGGCAAGGCCCTCAACCGCATCCTTTTGCGCGACACGGTCGATCTGATCGTGCTCGACCTGATGATGCCCGGCGAGGACGGCCTCTCGGTGTGTCGACGACTTCGCGCCGCCAACGACCGCACGCCCATCATCATGCTGACCGCCAAGGGCGAGGACGTCGACCGCATCGTCGGCCTCGAGGTCGGCGCCGACGACTACCTGGGCAAGCCCTTCAACCCGCGCGAGCTGCTGGCGCGCGTGCACGCCGTGCTGCGCCGCCGGCCGCCGCTGGAGGCGCCCGGAGCGCCCTCCACCGACAACGAGACGGTGAACTTCGGTCCCTTCAGCTTCGACCTGGGCTCGCGCACGCTCAAGAAGGACGGCGAAGAGCTCTCGCTCACCACCGGCGAGTTCGCGATGCTCAAGGCCCTGGTGCGGCACCCGCGCCAGCCGCTCTCGCGCGAGAAGCTGGCCCAGCTGGCGCGCGGCCGCGAGTTCGAGCCCTTCGACCGCAGCCTGGACGTGCAGATCTCGCGCCTGCGCAAGCTGGTCGAGTCCGATGCCGCGGCGCCCCGCTATATCCAGACGGTCTGGGGGGTGGGCTACGTGTTCGTGCCGGACGGCACCACTTGAGGCGCTGAGCTTTCGTGGCCGCCACTTTCGGCCCCAAGACGACAACGCCCGGCCCTTTGGGTGAAGACGGCCCCCAGGTCACCTTGCCGAGCCCGCTGGAGGGCCTCGGGCAGCCTCGGCGCAAGCCGCGCCTGCAACTCGGCCTGAGTCTCTTCTGGCGCACCTTCTTCCTGCTGGTTCTGCTGCTGGTCGGCTGCACGGTGGCTTGGCTGCAGACCTTCCGCGCCCTCGAGTACGAGCCGCGGGCCATCCAGACGGCGCACCAGATCGCCTCGCTGGTCAACCTCACGCGTGCGGCGCTGGTCTATTCCGACGCCATCACCCGCGTTTCGCTGATCAAGACCCTGGCCGACCAGGAAGGCGTGCGCATCCTGCCGCGCGAGCCCCACGACCGTTTTCTGCCCTACACCACCGGCGCCCTCGATGCGCGCGTGACCGAAGAGCTGATCGACCGCCTCGGCGAAGGCACCACCGTGGCCAGCCGCGTCAACGACGAGCCCGGCCTCTGGATCGGTTTCACGATCGAGAGCGATGCCTACTGGCTCCTGCTCGACCCCACGCGCTTCACGCGCTTCGGCGGCCGCACCTGGCTGATCTGGCTGGCGACCACCATGGCCCTCTCGCTGGCCGGCGCGGCGCTGATCACGCGCCTGATCAATCTGCCGCTCAAGCAGCTCTCGCGCGCCACCATGCAGGTACGCGAAGGCGAGTACGAGGCGCACCGCCTGGACGAGCGCGCCCGCACCAACGAGATCCGCGCGGTCAATGTCGGCTTCAACCGCATGGCCGACCAGCTCGCCAAGATCGAGCAGGACCGCGCCGTGATGCTGGCCGGCATCTCGCACGACCTGCGCACGCCGCTGGCGCGCCTGCGCCTGGAAACCGAGATGAGCGTGACCGACGAAGACGCGCGCGAGCACATGGCGGCCGACATCGCGCAGCTCGACGCCATCATCGACAAGTTCCTCGACTATGCGCGCCCGGACCACGTGGACTTCAAGCCCGTGCTCCTGCGCGACGTGATCGACGCCTGCACCTACGCCGTGCAGGACCACGAGGACATCAAGATCACGGTCGACGTGCCCGCCGACCTGCGCGTGATGGCCGACGAAGTCGAACTGCAGCGCGTGATCTCCAACCTCGTCGAGAACGCGCGGCGCTACGGCAAGACGCCCTCCACCGGCGTGGCCGACATCACGATCCAGGCGCAGGCCCATAACGACGCCGTGCTGATCAAGGTGCGCGACCACGGCGCCGGCGTGGCGCCCGCCCTGCTTTCGCAACTGAGCAAGCCTTTCTTCCGCGGCGACGTGGCGCGCACCTCGGCGGCCGGCGCGGGCCTGGGCCTGTCGATCGTGACCAAGAACATCGAGCGCATGGGCGGCACCTTCGCACTCACCAGCACCCCGGGCCGCGGGCTCGCGGCACATATCCGCATGCCGCGTGCGGCTTCGGTCAAGCCCGACGCCGCGCCGACGAGCAAAGCCCTGCCGGCGAGCAAATGAGCGCCGTCATCGGTACAGCAGCGCGACCGCGCGCGCTTCCATCGCGCGACCCTCGCCCACGGGGCCGAGCTTCTCGGCCGTCTTGGCCTTGACGTTCACCTGATCCGGCGCCAGCGCCAGCGCGGCCGCGATGCGCGCGCACATCGCGGGAATGTGCGGCGCCAGCCTGGGCGCCTGAGCGATCACGGTGCTGTCGATGTTGCCGATCTGCCAGCCCGCCGCGCGCACTCGCCGTGCCGCCTCGGTCAGCAGCACGGCCGAATCTGCACCGCGGAACTGCGCGTCGGTGTCGGGGAAGTGGCGGCCGATGTCGCCCAGCCCGGCCGCGCCCAGCAGGGCATCGGTGATGGCATGCAGCAGCACGTCGGCATCGGAATGACCGAGCAGGCCCGTGCCGTGCGGGACCTCGACGCCGCCCAGGATCAGCTTGCGGCCCGCGACCAGTTGGTGAACATCCCAACCCTCGCCGACGCGAATGTCGAATGCGGTCATGTCGATGCGCCGCGCCGGCTCTGCAAGAGCGCCTCGGCCAGCGCGAAGTCCTCCGGATAGGTGAGCTTGAAATTCTGCGCGCTCCCCGGCACCAGCAGGGGCGCGAGGCCGAGGCCTTCGATCGCGCTGGCTTCGTCGGTGACCGCGTCCCCGGCGCGCTCCAGTGCATCGAGCAGCATGCCGATGCGGAACATCTGCGGGGTCTGGGCCAGCCATTTGTCGGCACGGGTCAGCGTGCCCGCCACCCGTCCCTCGGGCGAGGCGACCTTCAGGGTGTCCGGCAGACGATGGGCCAGCAGGCCGCCGACCGCGTCGTGCTCGCACGCCGCGATCAGGGCCTCGATCTGCGTCGGCGTTACCAGGCAGCGCGCCGCGTCGTGCACCAGCACCCAGTCGTGCGGGCCGGCGCCGGCCGCTTGCTTGAGCGCCACCAGCCCGTTGCGCACGGTGGCCGCACGCGTCGCGCCGCCGACCTGCAGCAGGTGTTCGCCCTCGGCAGGAAAGCGCGGCAGGGCCGCCGCCACCTCGCGATCCTGTGGCGAGACCACCAGCGCAATGCCGGCGAAGCGGCTCGCCAGGGCGCGAAAGGCCTCCAGCGTGTGGCGCACCATCGGCCGGCCGGCCAGGCGCTGGTACTGCTTCGGGCCCGGGCCGCCGGCGCGGCTGCCGGAGCCCGCGCATGGAATCAGGACGAAAAGACGGGAAGGGGTCATGGAGTCCGGCTGCAGCCAACGGCGAAAAGGGCAGCCATTCTAGAGTTGCAGGGGCCACTAAAATCGGGCCTCACACCCCGCGCCGGCCGGCGCGGGGTGTTCTGCATTTCCCGGGCATCACATGGACCTCCCCCTTCTCACTGCAGGCAAGCGCTTCACCCTGCCGCGCCCTCCTCTTTCGGCCGATGCGCTGCTGCTGGCGCAGCTGGCCGAACGCGAGAAATCGGCCGGCCGCGCCAGCGCCGTCTTCACCGCCGACGCCAACGACGCGCGGCGGCTGATCGACGAGCTCGCCTTCTTCGCACCCGAGCTGCGCTGCGCCCTCTTCCCCGACTGGGAGACGCTGCCCTACGACAGCTTCTCGCCGCACCAGGACCTGATCAGCGAGCGCCTCGCCACGCTGTGGCGCATCAGCCAGAAAGAGGCCGACGTGGTGCTGGTGCCCGCCACCACGGCGCTCTACCGGCTGGCGCCGCCGGCCTTCCTGGCGGGCTACACCTTCCACTTCAAGACCAGGCAGAAGCTGCAGGAGTCCAAGCTCAAGGCCCAGCTCACGCTGGCGGGCTACAGCCACGTGACCCAGGTCGTGAGCCCCGGCGAGTACGCCGTGCGCGGCGGGCTGATCGACCTGTTCCCGATGGGCTCGGAGGTGCCCTTCCGCGTCGACCTGTTCGACGACGAGATCGACTCGATCCGCACCTTCGACCCCGACACCCAGCGCAGCCTCTACCCCGTGCCCGAGGTACGCCTGCTGCCCGGGCGCGAGTTCCCGATGGACGACGAGGCCCGCGCGCGCTTCCGCAGCCGCTGGCGCGAGCTGCTGGAGGGCGATCCCACGCGCAGCCGGCTCTACAAGGACATGGGCAACGGCGTCGCGACCGCGGGCATCGAGTACTACCTGCCGCTCTTCTTCGAGGAAACGGCCACCGTCTTCGACTACCTCGGGGCGGACACGACGGTGGTGCTGCATGGCGATCTCGAACCGGCTTTCCAGCATTTCTGGCAGGACACCGGCGAGCGCTTTCGGCTGGTGCGGGGCGATCCGGAGCGCCCGGCGCTGCCGCCGGAGGCACTGTTCCTGAACGCGGAGCAGTTCTATCAGCGGGCAAAGCCGCATGCCCAGCTGGCGATCCGAGGCGGGGACGAGGGCAGCCCCTACGCCGAATTCCAGCCGCTGCCTCCCTTCGCCGTGGTTCGCGGCGCGGACGATCCGCTGGTCAGGCTCAAGGCCCACATTGCCGGCACCCCGCACCGCGTCCTCTTCCTCGCCGAAAGCGACGGCCGCCGCGAGAGCCTGCTCGACTTCCTGCGCGCGAGCGGCGTGAATCCGCCCGCCTTCGACTCGCTGGCCGAGTTCGAGGCTTCGTCCGACGAGAAGACCGGCATCGCCACCGCCGCGCTCGTGGCCGGCTTCGCCTGGACCGAACAGGGCATCGATTTCATCACCGAGACCGAGCTCTTCGCGACCGCGCCCTCGGCCCGCCGGCGCAACCGCAAGCAGGAGCAGGTGAGCGACGTCGAGGCGCTGATCAAGGACCTGAGCGAACTCGCCGTCGGCGACCCGGTGGTCCATTCCGCGCACGGCATCGGGCGCTACCGCGGCCTGGTCCACATGGACCTGGGCCAGGGCACCGGCGCCGACGGCAAGCCGATGCTGCAGGAGATGCTGCACCTCGAATACGCCGACAAGGCCACGCTCTACGTGCCGGTCGCGCAGCTGCACCTGATCAGCCGCTACACCGGCGTCAGCGCCGACGAGGCGCCGCTGCACAAGCTCGGCTCGGGCCAGTGGGAGAAGGCCAAGCGCAAGGCCGCCGAGCAGGTGCGCGACTCGGCCGCCGAGCTGCTCAACATCTATGCCCGGCGTGCCGCCCGCGAGGGCCATGCCTTCCGCTTCTCGGCGGCCGACTACGAGGTCTTCTCCAACGACTTCGGCTTCGACGAGACCGCCGACCAGAAAGCCGCGATCCACGCCGTCATCCAGGACATGATCTCGCCGCAGCCGATGGACCGCCTGGTCTGCGGCGACGTCGGCTTCGGCAAGACCGAAGTCGCCCTGCGCGCCGCTTTCGTTGCGGTGACCGGCGGCAAGCAGGTGGCCTTCCTCGCGCCTACCACGCTGCTCGCCGAGCAGCACTACCAGACGCTGGTGGACCGCTTCGCCAAGTGGCCTATCAAGGTTGCGGAGATGAGCCGCTTCCGCTCCACCAAGGAGATCAATGCCGCGGCCAAGGGCCTGGCCGATGGCAGCGTGGACATCGTGGTCGGCACGCACAAGCTGCTTTCCAGCAGCGTGAAGTTCAAGAACCTCGGCCTGCTCATCATCGACGAGGAGCACCGCTTCGGCGTGCGCCACAAGGAAGCGATGAAGGCCCTGCGCGCCGAGGTGGACGTGCTCACGCTCACCGCCACGCCGATCCCGCGCACGCTGGGCATGGCGCTGGAAGGCCTGCGCGACCTCAGCGTGATCGCCACCGCGCCGCAGCGCCGCCTGGCAATCAAGACCTTCGTTCGCAACGAAGGCACCGGCGTGATCCGCGAGGCCGTGCTGCGCGAGCTCAAGCGCGGCGGGCAGGTCTACTTCCTGCACAACGAGGTCGAGACCATCGAGAACCGGCGCCAGAAGCTGGAGCAGATCCTGCCGGAGGCGCGCATCGCGGTCGCCCACGGCCAGATGCCCGAGCGCGAGCTGGAGCGCGTGATGCGCGACTTCGTCGCCCAGCGCTACAACCTCCTCCTGTGCTCGACCATCATCGAGACCGGCATCGACGTGCCGAGCGCCAACACCATCGTGATGAGCCGCGCCGACAAGTTCGGCCTGGCGCAGCTGCACCAGCTGCGCGGCCGTGTCGGGCGCAGCCACCACCAGGCCTATGCCTACCTGATGGTGCCGGACATCGAGGGCCTGACCAAGCAGGCCGCGCAGCGCCTCGACGCCATCCAGCAGATGGAGGAGCTCGGCTCCGGCTTCTACCTCGCGATGCACGATCTGGAGATCCGCGGCGCCGGCGAGGTGCTGGGCGAAAGCCAGAGCGGCAACATGATGGAGATCGGCTTCCAGCTCTACAACGAGATGCTGGCCGAAGCCGTGCGCTCGCTCAAGGCCGGCCAGGAGCCCGACCTGCTGGCCCCGCTGTCGGTCACCACCGAGATCAACCTGCACGCCCCCGCCCTGCTGCCCGAGGACTACTGCGGCGACGTGCACCTGCGCCTGTCCTTCTACAAGAAGCTCGCGACCGCGAAGACCTCCGACCAGATCGACACCCTGCTCGAAGAGATCGTCGACCGCTTCGGCAAGCTGCCGCCGCAGGCGCAGACGCTGATCGACGTGCACCGTCTGCGCGTGCTGGCGCGTCCTTACGGCGTGATCAAGGTCGATGCCGCGCCGGGGGCGATCCACATCAGCTTCAAGAAGGACCCGCCCGTGGATTCGATGGCCATCATCCAGCTGATCCAGAAGAACAGGCACATCAAGCTGGCCGGCAACGAGAAGCTGCGCATCGAACGCGAGCTCAAGGAGCCGAAGGAGCGGGCGCAGATGGTGCGCGATGTGCTCAGGAGCCTCGGGCAGCCGAAGGTTGCCGAGCCGAGCGCCACGGCATGAGTGCCGTCCTTCTCCTTCTATAGTTCGCGAAAATGTTCCATGTCGCCAACCGGTACGACTGAATGAAAGCAGCCCGAGAGATTTCGCCCGGCCTCGCCATCCAGCGCTTCACCCCGCCCCTGAAGCTCGCCGACTTCAAGCTGATCGCCTTCGACATGGACTCGACGCTGATCAACATCGAGTGCATCGACGAGATCGCCGACGCGGTCGGCAAGAAGGCCGAGGTCGCCGCCATCACCGAGGCGACGATGCGCGGCGAGATCAAGGATTTCAAGGAAAGCCTGCGGCGCCGCGTCGCCCTGCTGCAGGGCGTGCCGGTCTCGGCACTGCAGGAGGTCTACGACCAGCGCCTGCGCCTCAACCCCGGCGCCGAGGCGCTGGTGGCGGCCTGCAAGGCGGCGGGGCTCAAGGTGCTGCTGGTCTCCGGCGGCTTCACCTTCTTCGCCACCCGCGTGAAGGACCGGCTCGGCATCGACTTCGCGCGCTCCAACCTGCTCGACGAAGCCGACGGCAAGCTCACCGGCCGCGTGGCCCTGCAGTCCTGGGGCGACATCTGTGACGGCGCGGAGAAGCGCCGCACCCTGCTCGAAGTCGCCTCCCTGATCGGCATCTCCCCCGCCGAATGCATCGCGGTGGGCGACGGCGCCAACGACCTGCCGATGATGGGCGAGGCCGGCCTCTCGGTGGCCTACCACGCCAAGCCCAAGGTGCGCGAAGAGGCCATGGTGGCGATCAACGACGGCGGCCTCGACCGGCTGCTGGAAGTCCTGCGCTGAGGCATCGGGCGAAACCGGTTTCCTCCTAAGGCAAAAGGGGTCGGCGCGGTCCTAGGGTTATCTTCAGTTTCGCGGGCGGCGCCCGGGATGCTTGAATGCCCGGGCAACAACGAAGGAGACGAAATGAAGCGCCGTCAGTCTCTGGCCGCACTGGGTGCAGCCGCCATCGCCATGGTCCTTCCGGGGCTTGCCTATGCAGCCTACCCCGAGCGCCCCATCACCCTGATCGTCCCCTGGGGCGCCGGCGGCGGCACCGATGCCGTGGCCCGCATCATCGCGGCCGAGCTCGAGAAGGAGCTCAAGCAGCCGATCAACGTGGTGAACCGTACCGGCGGCAGCGGCGTGGTCGGGCACCAGGCCATCGCCTCCGCCGCGCCCGACGGCTACACGCTCGGCCTCATCACGGTCGAGATCGGCATGATGCGCCACGCCGGCCTGACGCAACTCTCGGGTGCCGACTACACGCCGCTGGCGCTGATGAACTTCGACGCCAACGCGATCTTCGTGCGCGAGGATTCGCCGATCAAAAACGCCAAGGAACTGCTCGACGCCGCCAGGGCCAACCCGGGCAAGCTGAAGGCCAGCGGCACCGGCCAGGGCGGCATCTGGCACCTGGGGCTCGCGCAATGGCTGGTCGACAACAAGCTGCCCGGCAATGCGATCGCCTGGGTGCCGAGCCAGGGCGCCGCGCCGGGGCTGCAGGACCTGATGGCCGGCGGCGTGGACGTGGTGTCCTGCTCCCTGCCCGAAGCGCGTTCGCTGATCGACGCCGGCAAGGTGCGCCCGCTGCTGTTGCTGGGCGCCAAGCCAGACCGCATCTTTCCGAAGGTGCCGCTCTACACCGACGCCACGGGCAAGACATGGAATGCCGGCGCCTGGCGCGGCGTCGCGGCGCCCAAAGGCTTGCCGAAGGAACAGGCCGACCTGCTCGCCGCCACGCTCAAGAAGATTTTCGATGGCAAGGCCTACCAGGACTTCCTGGCCTCGCGCGGTTTCGGCGCGATCTATGCCGACCGCGAGGAGTTCGGCAAGTTCATGGCCGAGAAGGACGCCGGCTTTGCCGTGGCGATGAAAGCGGTGGGCATCGCGAAGTAGCCGATGCGCATTCACGACAGCCTGATCGGCGCCGTCCTGCTGCTGCTTTCGATCGCGGTGCTCTGGCACATCCAGAGCTTCCCGCCGGCGGCCGGCCAGAACTTCGGGCCTGCGCTGTTTCCGGGGCTCGCCGCGGCGGGCCTCGCGCTGTGCTCGCTGGCGCTGATGTGGCAGGGCCTGCGCAGCGGCCAGCCCCTGCTCGTGCTCGGCGAGGGCCTGCGTTCCCCGCGGCGCCTCGCTGCCTTCACGATCGTCATTGCCAGCATGGCGTTCTACATCCTGATGGCCGACCGGCTCGGCTTCGTGCTGTGCAGCCTGCTGGTGCTGACGCTGCTGCAATGGGCCTGTGGGGTGCGCCTGCCGATCGCGCTGGCGGTGGCCGTGGCGGCCACGCTGGTCATCCATACCTGCTTCTACAAGCTGCTCAAGGTGCCGCTGCCCTGGGGCGTGCTGCAGCGCTTCGCGTGGTGAGGGCACGCTGATGGATTCCGTCCTCCTCGCCCTGCAGACCGTCGCCACGCCGACCGTGATGGTCGTGATGCTGCTGTCGGGCCTGTTCGGCATGTTCGTCGGTGCCATCCCCGGCCTCACCGCCACCATGGCGACCGCGCTGCTGGTGCCCATCACCTTCTTCCTGCCGCCGGTGCCGGCGGTCGCGTCCATCGTGACCGCCACCGCGATGGCGATCTTCGCGGGCGATATTCCGGGCGCCCTGCTGCGGATCCCGGGCACGCCGGCCTCCGCGGCCTACACCGACGAGTCCTATGCGATGACGCGCAACGGCCAGGGCGAGATGGCGCTGGGCATCGGCCTGGTGTTCTCCTGCATCGGCGGGCTGTTCGGCACGGCCGTGCTGATCCTGGCCGCGCCCGCGCTGGCCGAGGTGGCGATCAAGTTCAGCTCCTTCGAATACTTCTGGCTGGTGCTGCTGGGCCTGACCTGCGCGGTCTTCATCACCAGCGACACGCCGCTCAAGGGGCTGATCACGCTGTTCCTCGGCCTGCTGATGGGCTGCGTCGGCCTGGACAATCCGGCAGGCCATCCGCGCTTCACCTTCGGCAATGCGGATCTCCTGGGCGGGCTGACCCTGATCCCCGCGATGATCGGCATGTTCGCAATCTCCGAGATCCTGCGCTTCACGATCACGGCCGAGGAGCTCACGCGCTTCAAGAAGCAGATCGGCTCGGTCTTCGACGGCATGGGCGCCATGATGCGCAAGTACCCCCTGCAGACCCTGCGCGGCAGCGCGCTGGGCACCGCGGTCGGCATCCTGCCCGGCGCGGGCGCCGACATCGCGGCCTGGATGTCCTACGCGATGAGCAAGAAGCTCTCGAAGGAGCCGCAGAAGTTCGGCACCGGCCATCCCGAAGGCCTGGTCGAGGCGGGTGCCGCCAACAACAGCGCGCTCGCCGGCGCCTGGGTGCCGGCGCTGGTGTTCGGCATCCCGGGCGACTCCATCACGGCCATCGTGATCGGCGTGCTCTACATGAAGAACATGAACCCGGGGCCGATGATCTTCATGAACAACCCGCACAACGTCTATGCGGTGTTCATCGTCTTCATCCTCGCCAACCTGCTGATGCTGCCGCTCGGGTGGGCCTGCATCAAGGCCTCGGCACGCATCCTGCGCATGCCGCGCAACGTGCTGATGCCGATCATCCTGGTCTTCTGCCTGGTGGGCGCCTTCGCCATCAACAACGCGCTGTTCGACCTCTGGGTGCTGCTCGGCTTCGGCGTCGCGGCCTGGCTGCTGGAGGAGAACGGATTTCCGGTCGCGCCGGCCATCCTCGGCATGCTGCTGGGCAAGATGCTGGAGGAGAACTTCATCACCTCGATGATCAAGTCCGACGGCAGCTGGCTGGCCTTCGTCGAGCGGCCCATCGCCGCCGGACTGGCGGTGGCCACGCTGCTGGTCTGGTTCGGATCGGCTGCCATGGCCTGGCGGCGCCGGCATCGACACCTGGAGCCAATCCTGCCGCAGCACACTGAAAACGCATGAACGACTCCCCAGCTCCTCGCTACGACGCCGACGCCCTCACCCGCTACGCGGCGCAACTCCTGCAGCGCGCAGGCCTGGCCGAGCCCATGGCCCGCACCGTGGCCGACACGCTGGTGCAGGGCGACCTGCTGGGCCACGACACGCATGGCCTCGCGCTCCTGCCCGGCTACGTGAAGGAACTGGAATCCGGCCGCATGCGTCGCGAGGGCGCGCCGATCGTGGTCTCCGACCGCCCCGCGGCCGTGCTGTGGGACGGTCAGCGCCTGCCGGGGCCCTGGCTGGTGCACCAGGCCCTGGACCTGCTGCTGCCGCGGGCGCGCGAGCTCGGCACCGCGTCGCTGGTGATCCGCCGCAGCCACCACATCGCCTGCCTCGCGGCCTACCTGCTGCGCGCGCTGGACGAAGACATGCTGCTGTTGCTGGCCTGCTCCGATCCCAACACGGCCAGCGTTGCGCCCTTCGGCGGCACGCAGGCGGTGTTCACGCCCAATCCGCTGGCGCTGGGTTTTCCGCTCGGCCATGGCGGGGCGATGGTCGACATCTCGGCCTCCATCACCACCAATGGCATGAGCAACCGCAAGCACCAGGCCGGCGAGACCTTCGCGCACGAGGTGCTCATCGACGCAAAGGGCCGGCCGTCGAAAGATCCGGCCGTGCTCTTCGAGCAGCCGCCCGGCACGCTGCTGCCGGTGGGCGGCGCGACCCACGGCCACAAAGGCTACGGCCTGGCGTTGCTGGTGGAATCGCTGACCGCCGGGCTGGCCGGCCATGGCCGGGCCGATCCGCCCGAGGGCTGGGGCGCCACGGTCTACCTCACGCTGCACGACCTGGATGCCTTCGGCGGCAAGGCGGCCTTCTTGCGCCAGATGGACCATGTGGCGGCGCAGTGTCGCGCCAACGTACCCGTCGATGCGGCACACCCGGTGCGGCTGCCGGGCGAGCGCGGCTTGCACCGGCGCGCCGAGCAGCTCGCGGCCGGCGTGCGCCTGGCGCCTTCGATCGCGCCTTCACTCCAGGCGGCCGAACAGCGCTACGGCCTGACGCTGGCCGACGCGCTGCGCTGAGCCGGGCAGAAGCAGCTCAGAGCGCCGCGCCCAGGCGCGCGATGCCTTCCTCGATCTTCTCGACGTTGGCGGTCGCGAAGCTCAGCCTCAAGGTCGCCAGGTCGGGCTTCTCGGCGAAGAAGGGCGCGCCGGGCACGAAGGCCACGCCCTTCTCGATCGCGCGCTGGGCCAGCACATTGGCATCGGCCAGCTTGCCCTTCGCACCCGTCAGCCGGGCCCAGAAGAACAGCCCGCCGCCCGGCTGCGTGAACGAGATCGCATCGCCGAGCTCGCGCTTCAGCGCCGCACCCATGGCGGCCGCGCGCTCCGCATAGACCTTGCGCACATGCGCCAGCGTGTCGGGCATGCGCCCGCTCTTGAGGTACTGGGCGGCAGTGGCCTGCGCGAAGGTGCTGGTGTGGGCGTCGCTGAACTGCTTGCACATGGTGGCCTTGGCCAGCAGCTCGGGCGGCGCGATCATCCAGCCGATGCGCAGGCCCGGGCTCAGCACCTTGCTCAGACTGCCGCAGTGCACCACGCGCTCGCGGCTGCCGGGGACCTCCTTCGTGAGCGACAGGATCGAGGGCGGCGGCGCCTTGCCGAAGTAGAGATCGCCGTAGGGGTCATCCTCCACGATCACCGTGTCGTGCTTCACCGCCAGTTCGAGCACCTTCTTGCGGCGCTCCAGGCTGAGCATCGCGCCGCTCGGGTTGCCGAAGGTGGGGATCAGGTAGACGAACTTGGGCTTGTGCTCGACGATCAGCTGCTCCAGCCGGTCGACCTGCACGCCCTCGGCGTCGATGGGCGCGCTGATCAGCTGCGCGCCGTAGAGGCGAAAGCACTGGATGGTCGCGAGGAAGGTCGGTCCCTCGACGATCACCTTGTCGCCGGGCGAGATGAGGGTCTTGCCCAGCAGGTCCAGGGCCTGCTGGCTGCCGGTGGTCACGATGAGCCCGTCGGGTGCGACCTCCACGCCCTTGCCCTTCATGAAGGCCGAGAGCTGGGCGCGCAGCGGCTCGTAGCCTTCGGTGGCGCCGTATTGCAGCGCACCGCCGGGCTCCTCGGCCAGCGCCTTCGCGCTGGCCTCCTTCAGGCCCTCGACATCGAACATCGCGCTGTCCGGGAAGCCGCCCGCGAAGCTGATGATGCCGGGCTTGCCCAGCAGCTTGAAGAGTTCGCGGATGGCGGAGGTTTCGACGTTGTCGAGACGGGTGGCGAATTGCATGGGAACCTGCTGCGAATGACGGAAGGGCCGCCATTGTCGCAAGTTCGGCCGGGGCCGCGGCGCGGGCGCAACATGCCTACACTGCCGCCCAACGATGAAAAAGACTTCGATCGAACCCTTCTTCGCGACCCTGCAGGCGGCCAATCCCGAGCCGGAGACCGAGCTGGAATACAGCACCCCCTTCGAGCTGCTGGCCGCCGTGCTGCTGTCGGCCCAGGCCACCGACGTGGGCGTGAACAAGGCGACGCGCAAGCTGTTTCCGGTCGCGAACACGCCGCAGGCCATCCTCGACCTCGGGATCGAAGGGCTGGAGGGTTACATCAAGACCATCGGCCTGTACCGCAGCAAGGCCAGGCACTTGATGGAGGCCTGCCGCATGCTGATCGAGCGCCACGGCGGCGAGGTGCCGCGCACGCGTGCCGAGCTCGAAGCCCTGCCCGGCGTCGGCCGCAAGACCGCCAACGTGGTGCTCAACGTGGCGTTCGGCGAGGCCACCATGGCGGTGGACACGCACATCTTCCGCGTCGCCAACCGGACCGGCCTGGCGCCCGGCAAGACACCGCTGGAGGTCGAGCTCAAGCTGGAGAAGCGTGTGCCGCCGGCCTATCGGCTGCACGCGCATCACTGGCTGATCCTGCACGGGCGCTACGTCTGCGTGGCGCGCAAGCCCCTGTGCTGGAAGTGCGCGGTGGCGCCCTACTGCGACTACAAGCCGAAGACGCCGCCGCCCTGAGCGCCGAGCCCTTCGCAGGGCCGATCCGCGGCGAGGCGTTCGCCGGCGGGTCTCGGGCTTTTCCTCTTGCCGCGACCGGCGCACGGCGCCAGCATCGATTCGCCATGCGTAGCCTCCGCCGCCTTCTCCTGGTGGGTGCCTGGGGCGTGCTTGCGTCGACCGGCTGGGCGCGCGAGCCGTCCGAGCCCGCCGCGCCCGGGCACACCGGCAGCGACCAGGCCGAGCCCCAGCGCCCCGCAGCCCGCAAGGACCCCGCGGCCCTGATCGCCGACCAGCGCTTCCGCAGGAACTGGCGCCTCCTGCTCGGTGCGCACGCCAGCGAACCCTGGCTCGGCGAAATGAACGGACCCGCACGCGCACCGCGCTGGGTGAACACGAGCAGCGGCCGCTTCGTGCTGCATGCCTTCTGCCAGCCGCACGGCTGCCACGACAACAATGTCGTGCTGCTCTATAACCCCTACGACGGGCGCATCCACGGCCTGGTGCACCGGGCCGGAGGCGCCATGCTGATCGGCAATCCGCCCCCGGAGGTGGCGCTCGACCTGCAGCGGCTGTGGCTCAAGGAATGGCGGCCGCAGCCGCGCTAGCGCTTCTTCAAGCTTCGACCATCACCCACTCGCCGAACGCGATCGGCTGCGATGGCCATTGGTCGGCACGCTCCGCGCAGCGCAGGCCATCGCGCAGCAGCCACACGGCCCGGATCACGCCGGCATGCGTGATCCACAAGGCATCGCGCCCGGCCCGGCGCCACTCGTCGAAGGCTTCGCCCACCCGCCCCATGAACGCGCGCGTGCTCTCGCCGCTGCCGCCCGGGCGCGCGTCCGCGAAAGCACGTGTCCAGGCATCGATCTCGGCGCGATCGATGCGCTTCCAGGCGCGGCCTTCCCAGCTGCCGAAGTCCATCTCGGCGATGCGCGGATCGACGCGCAGCGTCAACTCGGGCCGCAACGAGACGATGGCCTGCGCCAGCACCGCGCAGCGTTGCAGCGGCGAGCAGACCAGCGCGACGTCTGCAGGCAGTGCCGGCGCGATGCGCTCGGCGATGGCGCGTGTCGCCTCCTCGGGCACGCCGACGTCGCTGCGGCCGTAGCAGGCGCCGGCCACCGCGGTGGTCTGGGCGTGACGCACCAGTCCCAGCTTCATGCCTGCCAGGCGAGCGCGAGGTAGATGGCGAGCTCGCACAGCTGCTGGGTGGCGCCCAGGCCGTCGCCGGTGAAGCCCTGGAGCCGGCGCGCGAACAGCGCGCCCATGTACGACGCCGCGAGGACGCAGCCCCCCAAGGCAGCCAGGGCCTGCGCGAGCGGCTGCGTGAACAGCAGCAGCAGGACGGCCGGCAGCGCATACAGCACGCCGACGAGCAAGGCCCCGCCGCCGATCGCATTGGCCAGCGGCTTGGACTTGCTCGCACCCTCGTCGCCGACATAGGGCAGCCATCGGATCAGGAACAGCGGCGCCAGCCGCGACAGCACATGCGCCGCCAGCAGCGCCGTGGCGACGTTCATCGCGCCCTGCCCCGCCAGTGTCGCCAGCAGCGCGATCTTCAGGCCCAGCGCCAGCACCAGCGCGAGCGCCCCGAAGGCGCCGATGCGCGAATCCTTCATGATCTGCAGCGCACGCGTGCGCTCCACCGAACCGCCGAGGCCATCGGCCACGTCGGCCAGGCCGTCCTCGTGGAAGGCGCCGGTCAGCAGCACCGTCGCGATCGTCGACAGCAGCGCCGCCGCCACCCCGCCGGCCATGCCGGGCAGGCCCGACTGCGCCAACACGAAGACCCCCGCCCCGACCGCGCCGACCAGCCATCCGACACCTGGAAAATGCGCCGCGCTGGCGCGCAGCATCGCGGGGCTGAAACCGACCCAGGCTGCCAGCCGCCCCGTGACCGGCACACGCGTGAAGAACTGCAGCGCCAGCAGGAAATGGCGCACGCCGTCCATCACGTCTCCCGCTGCGACACGCCGGCCGACTCGAAGCTGGCCATCTCGCGCAGGATGCGGCAGGCCGAATCGAGGAGCGGCCAGGCCAGCGCGGCGCCGGAGCCCTCGCCCAGGCGCAGGTCCAGCTTCAGCAAGGGTTCGAGGCCGAGCGCCTCCAGCAGCAGCCGGTGTCCCGGCTCGGCCGATTCGTGTGCCGCGACGCAGCGTTGCGCCACGTGCGGCCGCAGGGCTTGCGCCACCAGCACCGCCGCGCTGGCGATGAAGCCGTCGACCACGATCACGCGGCGCTCCTCGGCCGCCTGCAGCACGGCGCCGACCAGCGTGGCAATCTCGAAGCCACCAAAGGCCGCGAGGGCCGTCAGCGGCGTGCCTGCATCGGCATGCAGCGCCAGCACCTCGCGCAGCAGGCCGCGCTTGCGCGCCAGTCCTGCCGCATCGAGGCCCGTGCCGCTGCCGGTGCAGGCATCGATGTCCTGGCCTGCCAGCCGCGCCAGAAGCAGCGAGGCGGCCGAGGTATTGCCGATGCCCATTTCTCCCAGCAGGAGCGCGTTGCCCGGCAGCTCGCGCACCAGCGCCATGCCGTTCGCGATAGCCTCCCGGCATTGGGCGATGCTCATGGCCGGACCGGCCGAGGCGTCGGCAGTGCCGGGCGCGATCTTGAGGATGCGCAAGCCTTCGCGCGGCCCGGCGAGAGCGAAGTCATGCCGCACCCCGCAGTCCACCACCGTGAGCGCCAGCCCGTGCTGCCGCGCCAGCACGCTGACCGCCGCGCCGCCGTCCAGGAAGTTCTCCACCATCTGCCAGGTCACGTCGCTCGGATAGGCAGAGACGCCGCGCGCCGCGAGACCGTGGTCGCCGGCGCACACCAGCATCTGCGGCGCCGAGAAAGCGGGCGCTTCGCTGCCGAGGATCAGGCCCAGCCGCAGCCCCAATGCCTCGAGGCGCCCGAGCGCGCCGAGCGGCTTGGTCTTGTGGTCCAGCAGGTGTTGCAGCCGCGCTGCCAGCGCGGCATCGTCGATGGATTCGACGACGGGAAGTTCAAGTGTCATGCAATCAGGGAGCGCAGCGCGTCCGCTTCGAAGTGGAAATCGATGTGATCGGCCAGGCCGTCGAACACGGCCTCCAGCGTGCGCGCACGCGCGCCGAAGAGCGCCTGCAGCACGGCAGGGTTCTCGAACAGGCCGTGGAGATAAAGGCCCAGCACGTTGCCTTGGCCGTTCTGCCAGGCCAGGTCATGCGCCATGACGGGCTGCGCCCGATCGCCGACGGCAGCCATCGCGGGATGCGGCGCAGTCCGGCCGTGATGGATCTCGTAGCCGCGCACCGGCACCTCCGACAGCGCGGCCCAGGGCCCCTTCAGCGCACCGAAGCGCGCCTCGCGCCGGCGCACGGTCTTGTCTTCCTCGAACACGGTGACCAGCGGCAGCACACCGAGGCCGGGCCCGTTGCCGTCCACGCCATGCGGATCGATCAGCGCCTCGCCCAGCATCTGCAGGCCGCCGCAGATGCCCAGCACCGCACCGCCGCGCGCCGCGTGCTCCGCCACGGCGCGGTCCAGTCCCTGGGCACGCAGCCAGGCCAGGTCGCCGCTGGTGTTCTTGGAGCCGGGCAGCACGATCCAGTCGGCGTCGGCCAGCTCGGCCGGGCTGCGCGCCCAACGCAGGCGCAGGCCGGCCACGTTCTTGAGCGGCTGGAATTCGTCGAGGTTGCTGATGCGCGGATAGGCGACCACGGCCACCGTCAGGCGGACCTCGCCGCCGGCCGTGCTGCGCTCGTCGAACACGCCATCTTCCTCGGGCAGGCCGTGCTGCCACCACATGGGCAGCGTGGCGAGCGTGGGCACCCCGGTCAGCTCGCGCAGGCGCTCGGGCGCGGGCGCCAGCAGTGCGGCATCGCCGCGAAACTTGTTGAGCACGAAGCCGGCCAGCCGGGCACGGTCGGCCTCGGGCATCAGGGCCCAGGTGCCGTAGAGGTGGGCGAAGGCGCCGCCGCGATCGATGTCGGTCACCAGCAGGCAGCGCGCATCGGCATGCCGCGCCACGCGCAGGTTGACGATGTCGCTGTCCATCAGGTTGATCTCGGCCGGCGAGCCGGCGCCTTCGATCACGACGATGTCGTTGCCGGCCCGCAGTTCATCGAGGGCCTGCGCGATCTGCGGCCAGACCCGCTCGCTGCGCCCGCGCCAGGGCAAGCCCGTGAGCTCGGCATTCACCTGCCCCATCAGGATCACCTGGCTGTGCGTGTCGCGCTCGGGCTTGAGCAGCAGCGGGTTCATGCGCACATCCGGCACGGCGCGCGCCGCCAGCGCCTGGAAGTACTGGGCGCTGCCGATCTCGCCACCCGCCACCACGCGCGCGTTGTTGCTCATGTTCTGCGCCTTGAAGGGCGCGACCTTGAAGCCCTGGCGCGCATACCAGCGGCACAGCGCGGTGGCCAGCCAGCTCTTGCCGGCACCGCTGGTGGTGCCCAGCACCATGACGCAACGGGCCTTCTCGCGCCCGACCTTCTGATTCATGCGCGGATTGTCGTCGACGCCCGGGGCGTCGACGCGCAAACGGCGCCGAAGCCTCAGCGCCCCGCCACCTGCGCGCTCGCGCCGCCCGCAGGTGCGGCATCGGCCATCGCCGGATCGCTCCAACCGCCGCCCAGGGCCCTGATCAGCCCCACGGTGGACTGGTATTGCGCCGACCGCACTTGCAGCGCCTGGCGCCGGTTGCGCAGTTCGCTGCGGCGCGCGTCGAGCAGGTCGAGCTGGCTGATGTAGCCGTTGCGATAGCGCGTGTCGGACAGCTGCGTGGCCCGGCTCGCCGAGGCGACCGCCTTGGCCTGCACGTCCGACTGCGCCTCCAGGATGCGCAGCGATGACAGCTGGTCCTCCACGTCCTTGAAGGCCGTGAGCACCTGGTCGCGGTAGCTCGCGAGCGCGCCGTCCAATTGCGCGCTGGCGCCCTGCACGCCAGCTTCGCGCCGGCCGCCATCGAGCAGCGGCAGCGACAGCAGCGCGCCGATGCCCCAGGAACGCGCGGACCACTTGAAGAGATCGCCGAGGTCCGAAGAGGCATAGCCGGCGCCGCCGGTCAGCGCGATGTTCGGGAACCATGCGGCCTGGGCCACGCCCACGCGGGCCTGCGCCGCCAGCACGCTCCTCTGCGCGGCAGAGACATCGGGCCGGCGCGTCAGCACGGTGGCTGGCACGCCGGCCGGGATCGCGGGCAAGGCGGTGGCCCAGCTGTCGGGCTTCATCTCGAAGCTGGAGGCGGCCTCGCCGGTCAGCACCGCCAGCGCATGCTCGAGCTCGGCGCGGCGCCGGTCCAGCGTCAGCGCCTCGGATTCGGTGGAGGCCATCTCGGTCTCCACCCGCGCCACGTCGAGCTCGGCGATATCGCCTGCCCGGTGGCGCTGCTGCGTGAGCCGCAGCGTGTCGCGGTAGGCCTCGACGGTCTCGCGCACCAGTTGCCGCTCGTCGTCGAGCGCGCGCAGCGCCAGGTAGGTCTGCGCCGTCTCGGCCTGCACCAGCAGGCGCGTGCTCTGCAGCAGGCCGGCGCGCGATTCGGCATCGAGCCGGGCCGCATCGCTGGCCTTCGAGAGCCGCCCGAAGAGGTCGAGCTCGTACGAGAAGTCGAGGCCGGCCGTGATCAGCGTGGACGGCGTGGTGCTCTGGTTCCGGTCCAGCCCGCGCTGCCGGCTCGCGCCCGCGCCGAGGCCGAGCTGCGGCGCGCGGTCCGCGTCGGTGCTGCGCGCCAGTGCGCGGGCCTCGGCCAGCCGCGCTGCCGCGACCTGGATGCTGTTGTTGCTGGCATCGGCCCGCGCGACCAGGGCGTCGAGCACCGGGTCGTTGAAGGCGCGCCACCACTCGCCGCGCGGCTGCGCCTCGGCAGGCTTGGCGCGCGTCCATTGGCCTTCGGCCGGCGCGACGGCCTGTTCCTTGAACTGGGCCGGCGCCTGGAAGCTCGGCGCTTCCGGCGTCGCGGTCGCGCAGCCGGCCAGCACCAGGGCCGCCATGAGCGGCGCCAGCGCTGCGCGCCAGGGCCGGGTGAAGGTGCTTCGATCGAGTTTCATGATCTGCTTTCTCTTTCTTGTCGTGAGGCTCGTTGCGCCATCAGTCGTGCGTTCCGAGCGGTGCGGCGGGCTGCGGCCGCAGGCCACTGCCGCCGGCGCCGGAAGCGCTGTCGTGGGGCGCGCCATGCGGCGCCGCCGGATGCGCAGCCGACACGAAGCTGTTCTCCTGCGCCAGGTGCGGCACCTCGCCGTGCAGCTTGAGCGGCCGATTGCCGGTGAGCTTGCGCAGCGCGACGTAGAACACCGGCGTCAGGAACAGGCCGAAGGCGGTCACGCCGATCATCCCGGCGAACACCGCCACGCCCATCGCCGAGCGCATCTCGGAGCCCGCGCCCTTGGCCAGCACCAGCGGCAGCACCCCCATCACGAAGGCCAGCGAGGTCATCAGGATCGGGCGCAGCCGCAGCCGGCTGGCCTCGATCGCGGCCTGTATCGGTGTGCGCCCCGCGAACTCCAGCTCGCGTGCGAACTCCACGATCAGGATCGCGTTCTTCGCACTCAGCCCCACCAGCACGATCAGCCCGATCTGCGTGAACACGTTGTTGTCGCCGCCGGAAATCCACACACCGGTCATCGCGGCCAGCAGGCCCATGGGCACGATCAGGATGATCGACAGCGGCAGCGTCAGGCTCTCGTACTGCGCGGCCAGCACCAGGAACACCAGCAGGATCGCCAGCGGGAACACCAGCACCGCGGAGTTGCCGGCCAGGATCTCCTGGTAGGTCAGCTCGGTCCACTCGTAGCTCACGCCCTTGGGCAGGGTCTCGGCCGCGATGCGCTCGATCGTGTCCTGCGCCTGGCCCGAGGAGAAGCCGGGCGCGGGCCCGCCGTTGATGTCGGCCGAGAGGTAGCCGTTGTAGCGCATGGCGCGCTCGGGGCCGAAGCTCGAGTTGACCTTCATCAGCGCGGACAGCGGCACCATCTCGCCCGTGTTGGAGCGCACCTTGAGCAGCCCGACGTCCTCGGCGCGAGCACGGTACGGCGCATCCGCCTGGACGCGCACGGTGTAGGTGCGGCCGAACTTGTTGAAGTCGTTCGCATACAGGCTGCCGAGGTAGATCTGCATGGTGTCGAAGATGTCCTGCACCGGCACGCCCAACTGCCGCGCCTTGGTGCGGTCGATGTCGGCATAGAGCTGCGGCACGTTGACCTGCCAGCTGGTGAACATGCCGGTCAGCTCCGGCGCCTGCCGCGCCTTGGTCATGAAGGCCTTGACGGCCGCGTCCATCTGCTCGTAGCCCACGGAACCGCGGTCCTCCAGCTGCAGCTTGAAGCCGCCCGTGGTGCCCAGGCCCGCGACCGGCGGCGGCGGGAACATCACGATGAAGGCGTCCTGGATGCCGGCGAACTGCTGGTTGAGCTGGCCCGCCACCGCGCCGCCGCTCTGGTCGGCGCGCTGGCGCTCGGCGAAGGGCTTGAGCGTGGCGAACACGATGCCCGAGTTCGAGCTGTTGGTGAAGCCGTTGATCGACAGGCCGGGGAAGGCGACTGCGTCCTCGACATTGGGGTTCTTCCTGGTGATCTCGCCCATGCGCTGGATCACCTCTTCCGTGCGGTCCAGCGTGGCGCCGTCCGGCAGCTGCGCGAAGCCGATCAGGTACTGCTTGTCCTGCGCCGGCACGAAGCCGCTGGGCACCGCCTTGAAGAGGCCGAAGGTCACGCCGATCAGCGCCAGGTAGACCACCAGCATCAGCGTCTTGCGCGAGATCACGCCCTTGACGCCGCCGCTGTAGGCCTCGGCACCTCGGTGGAAGAGCTTGTTGAAGCCGCGGAACAGCCAGCCGAAGACGCGGTCCATGCCGCGCGTCAGCGCGTCCTTGGGTTCGTCGTGGCCCTTGAGCAGCAGCGCGGCGAGCGCGGGCGACAAGGTCAGCGAGTTGATCGCGGAGATCACCGTCGAGATCGCGATCGTGACCGCGAACTGCCGGTAGAACTGCCCCGTCAGGCCGCTGATGAAGGCGAGCGGCACGAACACCGCCACCAGCACCAGCGCGATCGCGATGATGGGGCCCGAGACCTCGCGCATGGCGCGGTACGTGGCCTCGCGCGGCGTGAGCCCGGCCTCGATGTTGCGCTCCACGTTCTCGACCACCACGATGGCGTCGTCCACCACGATGCCGATCGCCAGCACCAGGCCGAAGAGCGACAGTGCGTTGATGGAGAAGCCCAGCACATGCAGCACCGCGAACGTGCCGATCACCGACACGGGCACCGCCAGCAGCGGGATGATGGAGGCGCGCCAGGTCTGCAGGAACAGGATCACCACCAGCACCACCAGCAGGATGGCCTCGAGCAGCGTGTGCACCACCGATTCGATGGAGGCGCGCACGAACTGGGTGGGGTCGTAGGCAATGCGGTATTCCACGCCCTCGGGCATGTTCTTGTTGATCTCCGCCATCGTCTTGCGCACGTTGGCCGAGATGTCGAGCGCGTTGGAGTTCGGCGCCTGGAACACGCCGATGCCGACCGCCGCGTCGTTGTTGAGCAGCGAGCGCAGCGAGTAATCGGCCGAGCCGAGTTCGAGACGGCCGATGTCGCGCAGCCGCGTCACCTCGCCGCCGGCACCGGTCTTGACGATGATGTCGCCGAACTCCTCTTCGCTCTGCAGCCGACCCTGGGCGTTGATGGACAGCTGCATGTCGACGCCGGGCAGGCCCGGCGATGCGCCGACCACGCCGGCCGCCGCCTGCACGTTCTGGCCGCGGATCGCCGCCACCACGTCGCTGGCCGACAGGCCGCGCTGCGCCACCTTCTGCGGGTCGAGCCAGACGCGCATCGAGTAGTCGCCGCCGCCGAAGATCTGCACCTGGCCCACGCCTTCGATGCGCGCCAGCCGGTCCTTGACGTTGAGCACCGCGTAGTTGCGCAGGTAGGTCATGTCGTAGCGGTCGTTGGGCGACACGAGGTGCACCACCATCGTGAGGTCCGGCGCGCTCTTGACCGTGGTCACGCCCAGGCGCCGCACTTCCTCGGGCAGGCGCGGCTCGGCTTGCGAGACGCGGTTCTGCACCAGCTGCTGGGCCTTGTCGGGGTCGGTGCCGAGCTTGAAGGTCACCGTCAGCGTCATCACGCCGTCGGTGGTCGCCTGGCTGCCCATGTAGAGCATGCCCTCGACGCCGTTGATCTGCTCCTCGATCGGCGTGGCCACCGTCTCGGCGATCACCTTCGGGTTGGCGCCCGGGTACTGGGCGCGCACCACCACAGAGGGTGGCGCGACTTCGGGGTATTCCGAGATCGGCAGGCCGCGCAAGGCGATCAGGCCGGCGATCAGCATCAGCAGCGAGAGCACGCCCGCGAAGATCGGCCGATCGATGAAGAACTTCGATAAATTCATGATGATGTTTCCCTCGGGGATGCCACGGCCGCTCAGGACTTGGTGGCGGTGGCCACGCGCTGCTGCGCCTGCGCGTCGGCCTTGGCGTCCATGGTGACTGCCTGCGGCGCCACCAGGGCGCCCGGACGGATGTGCTGCAGGCCGTTGACGACCACGCGCTCGCCGGCCTTCAGGCCCTTGGTCACGACGCGCAGGCCGTTGACCGGCGCGCCCAGCGTGACCTCGCGCCACTCGGCCTTGTTGTCCTCGCCGACCACCATCACGAACTTCTTGTTCTGATCGGTGCCGACCGCGCGCTCACTCACCAGCAGCGCGGTGTCGCTGCGGGCCTGGCCCATGCGGATGCGCGCGAACTGGCCGGGGATCAGCGTGCCGTCCTTGTTGTCGAAGGCGGCGCGCACGCGCACCGTGCCGCTCTTGGCGTCGACCTGGTTGTCGATGAGCTGCAGCCGGCCTTCGTAAGGCGTGCCATCGAGGCCGGCGGTGCCCATCTGCACCGGGATGCCGTCCAGCTTGCCGCGCGCGCCGGCGCCGGGCGGCAGCTCCTTCAGGGCCTTGACCACCACCTGCTCGTCGGCGTCGAAGCTCGCGTAGATCGGACTGACCGACACCAGCGTCGTCAGGACCGGCGCCCCCGGCCCGGCGGCGACCAGGTTGCCCACGGTCACTTCCAGCTTGCCGATGCGGCCGGACACGGGCGCCTTCACCTGCGTGTAGCCGAGGTTCAGGCGCGCGCTCTGCAGTTGAGCCTGCGCGGCGCGCAGGTTGGCCTCGGCCTCGCGGCCGGCGTTGACGCGCTCGTCCAGCTCGCGCTGGGCGATGGCCTTGTCGTCCCACAGCCGGCGCGCGCGCTCCTGCTCGCTGCGCGTGAAGGCGGCACGCGCCTGCGCCGAGGCGACCTGCGCTTCGGCGCGCTCCACTTCGGCCGCGTAAGGCGCCGGGTCGATGGTGATCAGCAGATCGCCCTGCTTGACCAGCGCGCCTTCCCGGAAGTGCGCCGCCAGCACCGCGCCCGCAACCCGCGACCGGACATCGACCCGCTCGACCGCTTCGAGCCGGCCCGAGAACTCGTCCCAGGTGTTGACCTGGGTCGCGGCCACGACGGCCACCGACACCGGCGTGGCCCGCGGCGCGGCGACCGCGGGCGCATCGTTGGCCTCGGCCTTGAAGCTGGGCAGGCCCAGCAGGACTGCCGAGGCGATCGCCACCAGGGCGGTGATGCCGGTCACGGCGGGCCACAGGCGGCGGGCATTCGATGGCTTGTTGTTGCTTTGCATGATGAAGGTCCTCGTTGAATAACTTTGAAAAAACAACAGCCCGGCCCGCGGCCACGTGGCAGCAGGAAGGCGAAATCCGGCCCCGCCGGTCAGGCCGGCGGACCCAGGAAGGGGTTCAGAAAAAAGTCGACCGGCGCAGCCGGTTGGGGCCTAGGCCGGGGGAGGCACCGGCGGCACCGTGGAAGCGAAAAACGCGCGCAGATGCCTACCGACTGTCTCCGTGCACGCGCAATTCCCGAAGGCGGGGTCATACAACTCGTCCGGACACTTCGCGGCCGAGGGCAGGACTGCCTTGGTGACCGGGATGCCCGCCTCATGCAGCCGCCGCGCGAAGCTCAGGGCCTCGTCACGCATCGCATCGTCCTCGCCGACCAGCACCAGGGCCGGCGCCAGTTCGGCCAGCCTGAGCGATGCGCCCGGCACGGCGTAAGGGTGCGTCGCGTTCATCGGGCAGCTCAGGTACTCCTGCCAGCCCGACGCCCAGCGGCATCGGGCGACGTCGCCGGAGGCCTGGCGCAGCGACAGCGTGCCGGCGCAGGGGTCGAGCATCGGCGACAGCAGGATCTGCCCGGCCAGCGGCGGATGGGCGCGGTCGCGCGCCATCAGTGCCACCGCGGCCGCCAGGTTGCCGCCCGCCTCTTCGCCGGCCAGGTACAGGCGGGCACCCTTGCCGGCCAGCTTGACGCGCTGCTTGTAGAGCCACTCCAGCGCCGCGAAACCGACTTCGATGGGTTCGGGGAAAGGCGTCAGCGGATAGGCCACCGACACCACCACTGCGCCGGCCGCAGCCAGCAGCCGCGACACGTTGCGCCCGTCATCGAGGTTGCCGCTGACGAAGGTGCCGCCATGGAAGTGCAGCACCAGCGGCGCCGCCGTCCCCTTGGCCCGCTGGCCGTAGAGCCGCGCCTGCACCGGATCGCGCTGCGGCAGCGGGATGCTGACATCGGTCTCCGCACCCGGCGCAGCGGCGATCGCCGGGGCCTGGGCGGCTTCAGCGGAACGCGGAATGGGGCGGGATGACATGGGGAGCAGCCTCGGTGGGTGACGATGGGTTGAATATTAAGGGCCTCATCGGCGCCTGCAACAGGATCGACATCCTCACTCTGTTTCCAATCGACTAACAATCGGCTAAGACGGCGCATGTCAGAATCCGCCCCCGCCCGTTCACGCGGGTTTTTCCCTAGGAGCATCGATGGACCAGATCCAAGGCATGCGGATCTTTGTCCGCGTCGTGGAAGCCGGCACCTTCACCCGTGCCGCAGACTCGCTGGGCCTGCCCAAAGGCACGGTCACCAAGCAGATCCAGGCGCTGGAGTCTCGTCTGCATGTGAAGCTGCTGAACCGCACCACCCGGCGCGTGACGGTCACGCCCGACGGCGCCGCCTATTACGAGCGCACGGCGCGGCTGCTGAACGACTTCGACGATATCGAGGCCAGCATGACCAACGCGCAGGCCAACCCGACCGGGCGGCTGCGCATCGACGTCGGCTCGTCCACGGCGCGGATGATCATCCTGCCGGCGCTGGCCAGCTTCTGCGACCGCTACCCGGAGATCCAGGTGGACCTCGGCGTGAGCGACCGGCCGGTGGACCTGATCAGCGACAACGTGGACTGCGTGATCCGGGCCGGCGACCTGACCGACCAGTCGCTGGTGGCGCGGCGCATCGGCACCCTCGCCTTCGTGACCGTGGCTTCACCGGCCTACGTCAAGCGCTACGGCATGCCGCAGCATCCGAGCGACATCGAGAAGCGGCACCATGTCGTGAGCTATTTCGCGGCGGGCTCGCGCCGCATCTACCCGCACGAATTCCAGCAGGGCGACGAGCACATCGAGATCTCCGGGCCTTACCGCGTGTCGGTCAACGAGGCCAATGCGCACCTGGCGGCGGTGCTGGGAGGTTTCGGCATCTCGCAGTGCGTCACCTTCATGGCAGACCCGCACATCGCCAGCGGCGAGCTGATCGAGCTGCTGCCCGAATGGACACGGCCGCCGCTGCCGGTGCATGTGGTGTACCCGCCGAACCGGCACCTGAGCGCCAAGGTGCGGGTGTTCGTGGACTGGGCGGCCGATCTGTTCGCGAAGAATCCGAAGCTGCAGCGGCGCTGAGGCCGATCATGCCCGCGCGGCTTGCCAGGCGCGGACCAGCGCCGCCTGGCTGCCGGGCGGCAGCACCGCGAGGCGGACGTGGCCCGGCAAGCCGAAGGAAGAGGCATCGCGCAGCTGGATGCCGGCCTCGCGCAAGGCCGCCGCCCGTCGCGCATAAGGGACATCGGGGCGGGCGCAGAAGTAGTTGGCAACGCTCGGCAGAACGGACCAGCCGAGCGCGGCGCACAAGGCCTGCTGCTCGTGCTTCCAGCCGCGCAGGCATTCGCGGCTGGCGGCGAGCCAGTCTTGCGTTTCAAGCAGCGCCCACGCCTCGAGCAATGCAACGCCGTGTGCGCCGAGGGGCCAGGAAGGCGCAAGCCGGTTCAACGGCTCGACCCTGCCGGCCGCATCGCGGGGAGCGATCGCGTAGGCCGCGCGGACACCCGTCAGGCCCAGGGCCTTGTTCGGGGTCCACAGCTGCCAGACGCGGTCTTTCTGCGCCGCGCTCAAGTCCAGGCAGCCTTCGAGGCGCAGCGGCTCATAGGCCAGATCGAGCACGCAGACCCCCGGCGCCGCCGCATCCACCATTGCCGACAAGCCGGGTTGCGCCTGGCCCAGCGGGCTGGACGGATCGCAGCACCAGGCCAGCGCGCTGCCGGCCGGCGCCTCGGGCTCACGATGCAGCTCCAGGCCCCAGGCCGCTGCGGCGCGCGCGTAGTCGCCGTAGCTGTGCCGAGGCAGCCAGACCTTGCGCCCGCCCTGCTGCGCGACCGCGCCCGTGATGCGCGCGATGAACGCGCTGGCGCTCGCGGCGATCACGATGCGCTCGGCGGCGACGCCATGGAAGCGGCCCAGCGTCTCGCGCAGCGCGGTGTAGCGCGGGTCGGGATAGCGGCTCGGATCGGCTTGCGCCAGCGCTTGCAAGGCCATCGGACACGGACCGCAGGCGTTGGCATTGGTCGAGAAGTCGTGCAGTGCCGCGCCGCGGGCGTCGGGTCCGCCGTGCAGGGCTTCTTCGTCGTGGAAGGAGGAGGAGCTCATGCGCTGCGCCATGCTGCAAAGAGAAGGAGTGCGGTCGCCGCCAGGCCGACGGTCATCCAGGCGACCCGGCCGGCCAGCGCCACGGCGCGCCGTGTGTCGGCGGCCGCGGGCTCGCGGCCGGCCGGGTTCAGCACGTAGATGCCGGGCTTGGCGAGGCGTACGGCCAGCAGCAAGGCCATCGCGGCCATCGGCCAGCCACTGTTGGGGGAGGGGGTGAGGCGGGCTTGGCCGGGAAGGCATCGGAGCCCCCTCATCCCGGCTCCCTCCGATTCGCGCGAGAGGGCGCAAGACAGGGCGAGCAGCAGCGCCGTGATGCGTGCCGGCAGCCAGGAGAGCACGTCGTCGGCGCGCGCGGCCCACTTGCCGGCCCAGTCCCAGACGCGGCCCTGGCGCTCGCCCCGGTAGCCCCACATCGCGTCGGCCGTGTTGGCGAAGCGATAGAGCGCCGCGCCGGGCAGGCCCAGCAGCAGGAACCAGAACAGCGGCGCGACCACCGAGTCGTTGAGGTTCTCGGCCAGCGATTCGATCGCGCTCTCGCGCACCCGGGCTTCGTCCAGCGTCGTGACATCGCGGCTCACGAGATGCGCGAGCCGGCTGCGCCCATCGGCCAGCGAGGACGCCAGCGCAGCTTCGACCGCCAGCACCTCGTCGCGCAGCATGCGCCAGGCGAACAGGGGCTTGAGGGCGAGGCCGAGCAGCAGCGCCGCGGCCCACTCCGGCAGGCGAGCGGCGGCAGCACTCAGGGCTGCCGCCGCCAGCAGAACCACTGCGCCGCCGGCGCACCAGGCCAGCACGCCGGCAGCCAAGGGACCGGCCCGCGCGGATGGTGCGCCACCGATGCGCGGCGCGATCCACGGCCCGGTCAAGCCGAGGCAGCCGCCCATCCACACGACCGGGTGCCAGCGCGCCGGAGGCTCGCCGAGCACGCGGTCGATTCCCAGGGCGAGGACGAGGGCTGCCGCGTGGATCAGAGCGACGGTGCCCGCAGCCCAACCCTCCCCCAGGGCGGGAGGGAGCAGGAGCCAGGGCATCTCAATCCTCGATGCCGCGCTGCGCGGGGATGCCGGCCTTGAAGGCGTGCTTGACCATCTGCATCTCGGTCACGGTGTCGGCCAACTCGATGATTTCCGGCGGGCAGCGGCGGCCGGTCAGCACCACGTGCACCTCGCGCGGCCGCGTGCGCAGGGTCTCGAGGACGCCCTCGAGCGGCAGCCAGCCGTAGATCAGCGGATACGTGATCTCGTCGAGCACGACCAGGAAGTGCTCGCCCGACAGGATCGCCGCCCTCGCCTTCTCCCACCCCTCGCGCGCGAGCTGCGCCGAGCGCTCGAGGTCCTGGCTCTTCCAGCTGAAGCCGTCGCCCAGGCCCTCGATGGGGATGCCGATCTGCTCGAACATGCGGTGCTCGCCGAAGCGCGCGCTCGGCACCTTCATGAACTGGAAGATCTTCACCGCCTTGCCGCGGCCGTGTGCGCGCAGCGCCAGTCCGAACGCGGCCGTGCTCTTGCCCTTGCCGTCGCCGGTGTTGACGATCACCAGGCCGCGGCGTTCGCCCTCGGGCTTCTCGTAGGGCTTCTCGCTGGGTGGGGTTTCGATCTGCATGGCGCTCCTTGTCGATGTGTGTCAGTGCGGTATCGCGATCCATTGGCCGGCGACGCGGTGCACGACGACGCGGCCGTCGAACACCGACTCCAGCGCCTGGTGGGTCGCGGGGTCGTGGCAGCCGCCCTGGTGCAGCACGCGGCCGCCGGCCATCACCACCATCGCATCGGCGGCGAGCGCGACGTTGAGCTCGTGCAGCACGCTGATCAGCGTGCGGCCCTCGGCCACCAGGCGCCGTGCGACGGCGATCCAGTCGGCCTGATGCGGCGGATCGAGGTTGGCCAGGGGCTCGTCCATCAGGAACAGCCCGGCCTCGACGGCGAGCGCGCGCGCCAGCAGCACGCGCTGGCGCTCGCCGCCCGAGAGCTGGCCGAGCGGGCGGGCGCGCCACTCCCAGGCCTGCGTGCTGCGCAGCGCCCGCTCGACGGCGGCGCGATCGGCCTCGCTGGGCGCCGCCAGCCAGCGCTGGTGCGGCAGGCGGCCGAGCATGGCGACGTCGTACACCGTCAGGTCGTCGGCACTGCCCTCGCCCGGCCCGCCCTGGCCCAGCCAGGACAGCCGCCGCGCACGCGCCCGGCCCGACAGGGCCGAGAGCGGCTGGCCGTCCAGCCGCACCTCGCCGCGATGCGCCAGCAGCCCGGCCAGTGCCTTCAGCAGCGTGGACTTGCCGGCGCCGTTGGGCCCGACGATGCTGGTCCAGCGCCCCGCCGCCAGCGCGAGGTCGATGGCATGCAGCACCTCGACGCCGCCGAGGGTGGCGCTCAGCTGCCTGGCTTCGAGCACCGTCGCCTGCATCAGAAGCCTCCGCGCGCGCTGCGCCGGTGCATGAGCCACAGCAGGTAGCTGCCGCCGAGCACCGCCGTCAGCACGCCGACCGGCAGTTCCTGTGGCGCGATCAGCCAGCGCGCGAGCAGGTCCGCGGCCGTCAGCAGCAGGCCGCCCATGGCGCTGGACAGCACGAGCAGCCGCGCGTGCGTGGTCTTGACGGCGGAGCGCACCAGGTGCGGCGAGGCCAGGCCCACGAAAGCGATCAGCCCGGTCTGCGCCACTGCGGCGCCGGTGGCCAGCGCCAGCACCACGACCAGCGCCGCGCGCATCGCGGGCAGCGGCAGGCCCAGGCTGGCCGCCGTGGCCTCGCCGAGCGCGAGCCCGTCGAGCAGCGGCGCCAGCATCCAGCCCAGCAGCAGGCAGGCCGCGCCGAGCGCGCCCATCACGGCGCAGGCGCTCCATCCGACCAGGCCGGTGCTGCCGAGCATGAAGCCCGTGATCGCCTGCAGGATGTCGGCCGAGGCGATGGTGATCAGGTCCTTGGCGGCCCCCAGCACCACGCCGACGATCACGCCCGCCAGCAGCAGCCGCAGCGTCTGCTGCACGCCGCGCGCGAGCAGCAGCGTCAGCAGCACCGCCAGCACTGCGCCCATGAAGGCCGCACCGGTCAGGCCCAGGCGCACCACCCATTCGGTGCTGGTCGGCGAGACGCCGAACATCGCCAGGGCCAGGGCGACGCCCAGCGACGCGCCCGAGGCGCTGCCGAGCAGGTACGGGTCGGCCAGCGGATTGCGGAACAGGCCCTGCGCCACCGCGCCCGCCAGGCCCAGCAGCGCGCCCGCGAGCCAGGCGCCGAGGGTGCGCGGCAGTCGGATGTCCCAAACGATCTGCAGCGCGACCGGATCGTGGCGCGCAGCGAGGACGCTCTCGAAGCCGGTGCTGCCGATGCCCGCGCCAAGCGCCAGCAGCGCCGCGCCCGCAGCCAGCAGCACGAGGCCCAGCGCCAGCGCGCGATGGTGCTCGCCCCTCACCCGCCGGCGCCTCCACGCGCCTTCTGCCGGAGGCAATCCGCCATCAGGCGCGCGGCCTCGCCCATGCGTGGACCCGGGCGCACCAGCACATCGGACTCCTCGGCGGTGAAGCGGCAGATGCGCCCCTCGCGCACCGCGCGGATGCGGCCCCAGCCCGGCCGCTGCTCCAGTGCCTGCGCGCTGCGCGCGCCGACCATGATCAGATCCGGATCGGCGCGCACCACGTATTCCGGGTTGAGCTTGGGAAAGGGCCCGAGCGAGGCCGGCACGATGTTCTTCACGCCCAGCCGCGTGAGCGTTTCCCCGATGAAGGAGCTCTCGCCCGCCGCGTACGGCGCGTTGTTGACCTCGAAGTACACGCGCGTGCGCGCGGCCCCGGCCGGCAGCGACTGCGCCGCCGCCGCGACACTGGCATCGATGGCGCGCCACACCTGCTGCGCATCGCCGCTGCCCAGCACCTGGGCCACCGTGTCGAGCACGCGCCGCACGTCGGCATGGCTCTTGGGCTCGAGCACCAGCACCTTGAGCCCCAGCGCCTCGAGGCGCTCGGTGGCGCGCGAGGACTTGGCGAGCAGCACCACCTCGGGCTTGAGCGCGACGATGGCCTCGACGTTGGGATCGATGCCGCCGCCGAGCTGCGGCAGCGCGCGCACCGCCGCCGGCCAATTGGAATACCGGTCGACGCCGACCAGCCGATCGCAGCCGCCCAGCGTGCAGACCGACTCGGTGAGCGACGGCAGCAGGGTCACGATGCGCTGCGGCGGCCGCGGCAGTTCCACGCGCACGCCGCGCTCGTCGCTCACGACGAGGGCGTGCGCCGCCAGCGCCCACAAGGCCAGCCAGCCGGCGACCAGGCACCGCGCGAAGGTGTTCATCCGGGTTCTTTCAGGCGCAGCGGCAGGCCGGCCGCCATCAGCGTCACGCGATCGCAGGCACCCGCTACCGCCTGGTTGAGCCGGCCCAGCGCATCGACGAAGGCGCGCGCCTCGCGGCCCATCGGGATCACGCCCAGGCCGATCTCGTTGCTCACCAGCAGCACCGGCCCGCGTGCCCCGTGCAGGGCATGCAGCAGGCCGGCGTGCGCCGTCTCGGCAAGCGCGGGTGAAGCGCTGCCGGACTCGGCGGGCATCAGCAGGTTGGTCAGCCACAGCGTCAGGCAGTCGATCAGCACCAGCGTGCCCGGCTCACTGTGCCGGGCCAGGGCGGGCCCGAGCCGCACCGCCTCTTCGACCGTCACGAGCCCGGGCACGCGCTGGGCCCGGTCGGCACGGTGGCGCGCGATGCGTTCGCGCATCTCCTCGTCGTGCGCGGTCGCGGTCGCGATCAGCACGGCGCGGTGCGCCGGGTCGAGCGCCAGCCAGTCGGCCGCGCGCTGTTCGGCGCGGCGCGACTTGCCGCTGCGCTGACCGCCGAGGATCAGCTCACGCTCACGGGGCATCAGGCCTTCGGTTGCCACCGCAGCGTCAGGTAGACCGCGCGTCCGCGCTGGTTGTAGCCATAGACGGTCTCGTAGTTCGCGTCGTTGAGGTTCGTGATCCGGCCTTGCAGGGCCCAGTCCTTCGACACCTTGTATTCGCCATAGAGGTCCACGGTGGTGAAGCTGCCAAGCCGCATGGTATTGCGCGAGTCATCGAAGCGCTGCCCCACGTGCAGGGCCGAGGCCCCGAACTTCCAGAGGCCGATCGCGTAATCGACGCCGACCGAGGCCTGGTTCTTCGCGCGGCGCGGCAGCTGCTTGCCGGTGAGCTCGTTGCGCGGGTCGAGCGAATCGATGCTCGCGCGCAGGGCCCACGGCCCGAATTGGCCGTCGTAGCCCAGCGTCCAGCCCTCGATGCGCGCGCGCGGCACATTCTCCGGGCGCGTGGTGCTGGTGATGAAGCCGCGGATCTCGTTGTCGTAGCGCACCAGCTTCACGCTGTGGCCGTCCTGGCTCCAGGTGATGCCCACGTCCGTGTTCTTGCCCTCTTCCGGCTGCAGCGCGGGGTTGCCGAAGTTCGGGTAGTAGAGCTGGTTGAACGAGGGCGCGACGAAGCTGGTGCCATGCGACGCATGGATGCGCCAGTTCGGCGAGATGCGGTAGCCGTAGCCCGCGAACCAGGTGTTGTTGTCGCCGAACTGCGAGTTCCGGTCGTGCCGCGTGTTGAGCTGCCAGCTGTGATTGCCGGCATTGCCGTTGAGCCCGACGAAGGCCGAGTCGATGTCGCGATGGGTGACCGTGTAGGCCGTGTCGCTGTTCACCTCCTGCACGGTGCGCTCCAGGCCGGCGACCACGGTGCCGATCGGCGTGGCGATATCGTTCTGCCAGAGATATTGCTTCTGCGTGGTTTCGAACAGGCCCGGCAGGTTGAAGGGCTCGGCCACGATGTTGCGCGAGTAGTCGCGGCTCTGCGCATAACGCAGCTGGGTCTTCCAGGCCGAGGTCACCGCGCCGGTCGCACCGATGTAGGCGATCTGCGTGCGCACCCGGCTGCGGGTGTCCCAGTCGGGGCCGTCGTCGTAGTGGTTGATGCCCTCGGAATACAGCAGGCCGCCGTCGATCTTCCAGTCGGGATTGATCTGGAAGCCCAGCGAGGCATTGAGCGCGCTCTGCGAGAAGGGATCGCGGTCGGGGTTGAAGTTGCCGAAAGGCACCTTGCGGTTGGTCGAGGAGAAGCCCTTGTCGAGCGTGCGCTGCGCATCGAGCGAGTAGGTGAAGGGCCCCGACGCGCCGCTGAAGCCGCCCGTGATCTGCTTGTAGCCTTCGCTGCCGAGGGTGGTCGAGGCGCGCGGAACGAAAGCGTCTTCGCCCGCCTTGCCCTTGCGCGTGAAGATCTGCACCACGCCGCCGACGCCGTCGCTGCCGTACAGCGCCGAGGCCGGGCCCTTGACCACCTCGATGCGCTCGATCATGTCGACCGGAATGTTCTCCCACACCGGCGTGCCGAGCGTGGCCGAGCCGTAGCGCACGCCATCGATCAGCAGGATCGTGTGGCGCGCCTCCGCGCCGCGGATGAACACGCTGCTGGCCTTGCCGGCGCCGCCGTTGGCCGAGATCTGCACGCCGGCGACGCGCGCCAGGATCTCGGGCAGCGTTCGGCTGGCCTGCTGCTCGATCTGTGCGCGATCGATGACCACCGTGTCCGACAACAGCTCGTCCGCGCGGGTGGGCGTGCGCGTGGCGGTCACCACCGTTTCGGCCAACGCGGGCGAGGCTTGCGCCAGCGCAAGCGTCGGCGCGCAAGCGAGGCCGCCGAGCATGGCAGCGATCGAGAGGGACAGGAGGCTGGGCGCCGGGCAGGCACGCGGCAGGACGCGGGCCTCGGCGCGCGTGGAAGAAACGCAGGGATTCGTCATGGGAACACAGGAGATCATCAATGCCCGCCACCGGCTTCCCCGCCGGTGCTTGGACGTCATGGCCGCCGCTTGCTCGCGCACGCGGCAGCCGCCTCGTTGGCCGGTATCCGGGCTGGCAGCACGCCCCCGCCGCCTTCCCAGGCACCTGTTTCAGGGCGCCCAGTGGCTTCTTGACGAGGGTGGCACGAGAGTGCCGGCTGTTTGACCGTTGCGGGGGCAGCGCAGGCTGGCTGGACCCTGAAGGGCTTCGACTCCTGCTTCCCGTTGAACTGCGCCGCGTGAACCGCGGCGCGAGCACCAACGCCCGGGATTTTAGTTGTAAACCCAGAGGCCCCCGGAAACTACAATCGCCCCCCATGCCTGCACCGAGCCGTATTGAACAGATCGCCGAGCGCGTCGAACGTTTGCTCGTGCGCCACGAAGAAGTGCAGCGAACCAATGCGCTGCTGCAAGACCAGGTGAATGCGCTCACGCGCGAGCGCGATGCGCTCAAGTCGCGCCTGACCACGGCGCGCACCCGGCTCGATGCGCTGCTCGAACAGCTGCCGGCAGACCCCTCCCAAGACGCCCCCTCCCACCGATGAAACAAATCGAAGTCCAGATCATGGGCCAGAGTTACCTGCTCGGCTGCCCCGAAGGCGGGGAGCCGCAATTGCGCGAAGCGGTCGAGCGCGTCGATGCCGCGATGTGCAAGATCCGCGATGCGGGCAAGGTCAAGGCGCGCGACCGCATCGCGGTACTGGCTTCGCTGAACCTGGCCTTCGACCTGGCCCAGCGCGAGGCCTCGCTCGCAGCCATGGCGGCACCTGCTGCACCCGTGCCACCGGCGCCCGCCACGGCTGCGGGTCCAGGCACCAGCGACGCCGATGAGGCCCGCGCCTTGCAATTGATCCAGCGCCTCGACCAAGCCCTGGCCGGCGACGGACATTTGCTCTGAGGCGTGCCCACCGGCGCCGCCGCGGGCGTAAAATCCGCTTCGTCTGCGGTGTGCGTCGGGCTCTATATGTCCTTGTTCCAATGCTCTACGGAGCAGGGCTTGGTATATCGCTCGGTGGGTGTGATCATCTCGCGTCAGATGAACCCGAAGCCTTGCTGCCCTCGCCCACCTGAACCCCGGTTCAGGATGCGAGTCCGGCCCCACTCGCAGACACCTTTTCACGACGGCCACGGCCCCGCTCACGGGGCCGTGGTTTTTTTCTGAAGACCAAGACCTCTCCGATGACGATCGCCCCCCTGCTGGTTGCCCAACTCGCCGCACTCGGCGTCGGCACCGGCTTCCTCGCCGGCCTGCTGGGCATCGGCGGCGGCATGCTGATGGTGCCCTTCATCACCATCATCCTCGGGCACCGGGGCGTACCGGCCGACCTGGCGGTCAAGATGGCGATCGCAACCTCGATGGCCACCATCATCTTCACCTCGATCTCGAGCGTGCGCGCCCATCACAAGCGCGGCGCCGTGCGCTGGGACATCGCGCGGCGGCTCGCGCCAGGCATCGTGATCGGCAGCCTCGTGGGCAGCCTGGGCGTGTTCGCGCTGCTGAAGGGCCAGGCCCTGGCGGTCTTCTTCGCGCTCTTCGTCGGCTTCTCCGCCACCCAGATGTTCCTCGACCGCAAGCCCAAGCCCACACGCCAGATGCCGGGCACGGCCGGCCAGCTCGCGGCCGGCGGCGCCATCGGCTTCGTCTCGGGCCTGGTGGGGGCGGGCGGCGGCTTCATCAGCGTGCCGTTCATGACCTGGTGCAACATCGCCATCCACAACGCCGTGGCGACGAGCGCTGCCCTGGGCTTTCCGATCGCGGTCGCCAACGTGGCCGGCTACGTGGTGAGCGGCCAATCGGTCCAGGGCCTGCCGGACGGCTCGGTGGGCTACATCTGGCTGCCGGCGCTGGTCGTGATCGCGGTGTGCAGCTTCGTCGTCGCGCCGCTCGGCGCCAAGGCCGCGCACAGCCTGCCGGTGTCGAAGCTCAAGCGCGTGTTCGCGAGCATCCTGTACGTGCTGGCAGCCTACATGCTGTGGAAGGGCCTGCACGGCTGAGCGCAAGTGCCCCTGCATCCGCTCGGCTTCTCTGTACGCACGCGACCCCTGGCCGTATAACCTTGCTTGCGGCGCTTGGCCGCAGGTCAACCAACGAGGGGCAGCGCATGAAGATCCTGGTCGCCGTCGACGGCAGTTCCCACACCCAGAAGGCCCTCGACTACCTGGTCGCTCATCGCGCCATGTTCGTCGAAGGCAATGAGCTGGTGGTGGTGCACGTGTGCACCGGCGTGCCCGGCCACGTGGCGCGCCACCTGAGCCGCGATGTGGTGACGGACTACTACACCGAGGAGAACGCGAAGGTCCTCGGCCCCGTCAAGGCCTTCTTAGAGAAGCACGGCATCGCCAATTTCAGCATGCAGGCACGCCACGGCCACGCCCCCGAGGAAATCCTGAAGACCGCGACCGAATCCGGCGCCGAGCTGATCGTGATGGGCACGCACGGCCACGGCATCCTCGGCCGCGCCCTCATGGGTTCGGTGGCGACCAAGGTGCTGTCCGAGACGGACACCTCGGTGCTGCTGGTGCAGTAGCCGGCGCGCGATCGGGATCGGCCATCCGGACGGTTTTCGCGCCCCCTGCGTCCGGAGGTCCGTTCTCGGCAGCCCCTAGTGCCGCAACCGCCACTCGCGCGGCGAACATCCGAAGCGCTCGCGAAAGACGCGGCTGAAATGCGCCGCGTCACTGAAGCCGCGGCCGAAGGCGATCTCGCTGACCGTGCGGCCGGCCAGGCGCGGCTCCCGCAGGTCGCGGCTGCAGGCCTCCAGCCGGCGTTCCCAGATGTACTGCGCGGGCGTGAGCGGCTCGCTTGCGAACACGCGATGGATCTGGCTGGCCGACAGACCGAGCTGCGCTGCCAGGCTGCTGACCGACAGGGCGGGATCGGCCAGCTGTTCGTCGATGTGCCGCTTGATGCGCGCGAGGTGGAAGGCCGCGAGCTGGCTCAGCCCCGGCGAGCGCGCCGCGGGCAGCGTTTGCAGGCCCGCCACGAGAATGCTGAGCACGCCGTTGGCCACCGCCAGCGCCGACGCCGGCTGCAGCGCATCGATGTCCTCGCGCAGCGTGCGGATCATGCTGATCAGCAGATGCCCGGCGCCTTCTCGCCCTGACACCGTGGTGGCCGTCAGCGCCTCGGTGTCGCGCAGTTCGCTGCGCAGGCGCTCGCCCGGCAGCTTGAGCACGATCTGCTCGAAGTCGTCGTCGAACTGCAGGTGGTAGGGCCGCGTGCTGTCGTAGAGCGCGAAGTCGCCGACCGAGAGCACGGCATCCCGCCCATCCTGCCGCACCACGCCGCGGCCCGCCGTCTGGATGCCGACCAGGAAGTAGGCGTCGGTCGAACGCGCGATGTGGCCGGGCGTGCGCATCACGCTTTGCGCGCCCGAATTCACCACCGACACGTCGAGGCTGGGCAGCGCGTGGCGGCGGATGCTGCCGGCGAAGTCGCCGGCCGGGCCCTCGCGCACAGGATCGCAGCCGAGCTGCACGTAGACGTTGCAGATCATGTCGGTCCAGTAGGCCAGGCGCTGGTTGCGGGGAACGGCATCGGTGCTGAGCAGCTGGGTCATGGGTTTCCCCCCGAGGCGACGCGCAACGCAGAGACAAGAACGCCGCGAGATCGGGACAAGATGAATGGCGGGGTCGAACTTACGCTTCAAGCAACCCGCATGCCACCGCGCTAACCCGATGCGCGCTGGCGACGGTGCCCTTCCCTTCCATCTTCGGAGCCCGCCATGAGCAGCAAGACCCATCCCCGACTTCGCGTTGCCGCCGTCCAGGCCGCGCCCGTGTTCCTCGATCTCGACGGCACACTCGACAAGACCGTCGACCTGATCGCCCAGGCGGCCGCCCAGGGTGTCCGGCTGGTCGCCTTTCCGGAGACATGGGCGCCGGGCTACCCGTGGTGGATCTGGCTCGATTCGCCGGCATGGGGCATGCAGTTCGTGCAGCGCTACCACGACAACTCGCTGGTCGTCGGCTCGCCCGAATTCGACCGCGTGCGCGAGGCCGCGCGCAAGCACGGAATCTGGGTCTCGCTCGGCTACAGCGAGAAGGCCGCCGGCAGTCTGTACATCGCACAGGCGCTGATCGACGACCAGGGCCGCACGGTGCAGACGCGCCGCAAGCTCAAGCCCACGCACGTGGAGCGCACGGTGTTCGGCGAGGGCGACGGCTCGGACCTCGACGTGTGCCAGACGGCGATCGGCAACATCGGGTCGCTGTCCTGCTGGGAGCATTTGCAGCCGCTCAGCAAGTACGCCCTGTATGCGCAGAACGAGCAGATCCATTGCGCCGCCTGGCCCAGCTTCTCGCTTTACCGGGGCGCGGCCTACGCGCTCGGCCCCGAGGTCAACAACGCGGCCAGCCAGGTCTATGCCGCCGAAGGCCAATGCTTCGTGATCGCGCCCTGCGCCACCGTCTCCACGGCCATGAGCGAGATGCTGTGCACCGACACGGGCAAGCAGCAGATGCTGCGGGTCGGCGGCGGCTTCGCGCGCATCTACGGTCCCGACGGCGCACCGATGGGCACGCCGCTGGCGGAGGACCAAGAAGGACTGGTGGTGGCCGACATCGACCTCGGCATGATCTCGCTGGCCAAGGCCGCCGGCGATCCGAGCGGCCACTATGCGCGGCCGGACGTCACGCGGCTGCTGCTCAACAAGGCCCGGCGCGAGCCGGTGGTTCTGCAGCGGCAGCCGGACGCGGAGGCCGGCGCCTTCGAGGCGGTGCTGGCCAAGGGCGAGCCCGAGGCCGCCATCGCCCAGCAGCCGCTCGCCGCCTGAGAGCTCGCGCCATGGAATCCGCCATTGCCGAACACTTGAAGTGCCCGCGCACGCGGCATCGCCGCATCGAGGACGACTACGTGCCGCCCTACCCCGCGTGGTCGGCGCGCGCCGCCGCCGGCGCGGTGTCGCAGGTGGTCATGGGCTATTTCGGCGTGCAGTCGCGCGGCGCCGCGATGCAGGGCCGGGCCTGCGCCGCGCTGGCGGGCATCGTGCGCGGATTCAGCCGCCCCGACGGTCCCGGTCACCATGACATCGCGCACTTCGTCGACGCGGACGGCTTCGACAACATGATGGCCGTCGCGTATTGGAACGATCCCGCCCCGTTCGCGCGCTGGCGCGCCGCGCCCGAGATCGACGACTGGTGGCGATCCGACCAGCGGCTGGACGAAGGCCTGGGCTACTTCCGCGAGATCGTTTCGCCGCGGCTCGCCCATTACGAAACGCTCTTCAACACGCCCGATCGTTTCGAAGGCGTCGGCGTGGTGATGGGCAGCGCGAGCGGCGACATCCAGGAGCATGCCTACTGGGGATCGATGCGCGACCGCATCCCGCTGTCGCAGACCGACGCGATGGCGCCTTCGGGTGCACGCGCCATCATCGCGCAGGCTGCACAGCCGGGCCGGCGCGTGCGCGTGGCCGGACACGAGCATCTCGCGATGATCCGCTCCGGCCAGGAATGGGCCGACACGCGCGGCCAGGAGCGCACGCTCTACCTCGACGAGATGGAACCGGTGCTGCGCGAGGGGATGGATTTCCTGCGCGATCGCGGGCTGGGCATCGGCTGCTACAGCAACCGCTACATGCGCCACCTCGATGGGACGGGCGCCCCGCTCGAGAAGTCCTTCGGCCTGAGCTTCTGGCGCTCGCTCGCCGATCTCGAGCGCTGGGCCGAGTCGCATCCCACGCACGTGGCGATCTTCGGCGGCTTCATGCGCTACGTGCAGGCGCTGAACTTCCAGCTGCAGCTGCGCGTGTACCACGAGGTCTCGGTGCTGAAGACCGACGAGCAAAGCTACGAGTACGTCAACTGCCACCCGCGCACTGGACTGCTGAACGGCCTGGCCTAGCGCTTCCTGCCCGCTTTGAACAGCGACTTGTGCTGCTCCCGCAGCAGCGCCTTCTGCACCTTGCCCATGGCGTTGCGCGGCAGCTCGGGCACGACGAAGCAGCGCTTGGGGACCTTGAAGTTGGCGAGCCTGCCCTTGAGTTCGGCGACGATGGCTTCGCCGTCCAGCGCCGCCCCGGGCTTCGGCGTCACGATCGCGACGCCCACCTCGCCGAAGTCGGGGTGCGGCACGCCGATCAGCGCGCTTTCGGCGACGCCGGCCAGCTCGTTGATGTAGCCCTCGATCTCGGCCGGGTAGACGTTGTAGCCGCCGCTGATGATGAGGTCCTTGCTGCGGCCCACGATGGTGACGTAGCCCAGGCCGTCGACCTGCCCGACATCGCCCGTCTTGAAGTAGCCGTCGTCGGTGAACTCCTCCCTGGTCTTTTCGGGCATGCGCCAATAGCCTGCGAACACATTGGGGCCGGCCACCTCGATGTGTCCGATCTCGCCGGCGACGCATGGCTCGCCGGCGTCGTTGCGCACACGCAATTGCACGCCCGGCAGCGGGAAGCCCACGGTCCCGCCACGCCGCTCGCCCTGCACCGAACTGTAGGGGTTGGAGGTGAGCATCACGGTCTCGCTCATGCCGTAGCGCTCGAGGATGGTGTGGCCGGTGCGCTCGCGCCAGGCCTCGAAGGTCTCGAGCAAAAGCGGCGCGGAGCCGGAGATGAAGAGGCGCATGCCGTTGCAGATCTCGCGCGTCAGCGTCGGCTCGGCCAGCAGGCGCGTGTAGAGCGTGGGCACGCCCATGAACACCGTCGCGTCGGGCAGACGGGCCACCACGCGCTTCGGGTCGAAGCGGCTGAGCCAGATCATCCGGCTGCCGCTGATCAGCGCACCGTGGATGGCGACGAAGAGCCCGTGCACGTGGAAGATGGGCAGCGCATGGATCAGCACGTCGGCGCCAGGGCGCCAGCCCCAGTAGTCCTTCAGCACCTCGGCATTGGACTGCAGGTTGCGGTGCGTGAGCATCGCGCCCTTGCTGCGCCCGGTGGTGCCGCTGGTGTAAAGGATCGCGGCCAGGTCGTCGGGCTTCTTCTGCGCCACCTTGTGCTGATCGCTGCACTGCGCCGCGACCTCGAGCAGCGTGCCCTTGCGGTCGTCGTCGAGCGTGAAGACGTGCTGCGTGCCGGCGGCGATGGCCAGGGGCGCGACCCAGTCCGCATTGGCGCTGCTGCACACCACCACGGCGGGCTCGGCATTGCCGATGAAGTATTCGATCTCGCCCGCTCGGTAGGCCGTATTGAGCGGCAGGAACACATAGCCGGCGCGCAAGGTCGCGAGGTAAAGCATCATGGCCTCGACCGACTTCTCGACCTGCACCGCGATGCGATCGCCCGCCTTCAGCCCCAGCGCATCGAACAGGTTGGCGATCATCGCGCTGGCACGGTCCAGGTCTCGCCAGGAGTAGTACAGGCCGTCGTCGGTCTCGACCGCGATGGCATCGAGGTCCGAGGGGAAGGCAGCGCGCAGCGCGGCGAAGAGGTTGGCGTTCGGGTCGGTCATGGCGTCGGAGTTTCGGAAGACGGGCGGGCGCTTGGCCGGGAAGGCGGCGATGCCCTCGCGGTGCTCGGGCGAGTCGGCATCATCGCGTTCTCGCGGAAATCGCGCAGGGAGGCTTCGTCCGCGTGCGTCATTCGATCTTCGCGCCCGAAGCCTTGACCACGCCGGCCCAGCGCTTGATCTCGGAACTCACGAAGCTGCCGTAGGCCTTGCCGACGAGGTTGGGAATCTCGGCGCCGTTGGTGGCCCAGATCGTCTTGAGTTCCTCGGTGGCCAGCGCCTTGCGCATGTCCTCCACGACTTTCGCCTGCACGTCGGCCGGCGTGCCCTTGGGCGCCCACAGCCCGTACCAGGTGGTGACGGTGTAGTCCGGCAGGCCGACCTCGGATGCGCTCGGCACGTCGGGGAAGGCGGGGTTGCGCTTGCCGCCCGCCATCATCAGCGCCTTGATGCGCCCCGCCTTGATGTGCTGCGCCGAAGAGCCCAGGCCGTCGAACATGCAGTCCACGTTGCCGGCGATCAGGTCCTGCAGCGCCGGCCCCGCGCCGCGGTAGGGGATGTGGGTGATGAAGGTGTTGGTCTGCAGCTTGAAGAGCTCGCCGGCCAGATGGTGCGAGGTGCCTGCACCGGCCGAGGCGTAGTTGAGCTTGCCGGGGTTCTTCTTGGCATCGGCGACGAAGTCCTTCAGCGTGGTGGCCGTCACGCGCCTGGGGTTGACCACCAGCACCTGCGGCACGCTGGCCAGGAGCATCAGCGGCACGAAGTCCTTCTCGAGGTCGTAGTCCAGCTTGGGGTAGACCGAGGGGGCGATCGCGTGGTGCACCGCGCCCATGAACAGGGTGTAGCCGTCGGGCTGCGCGCGCGCCGCGATGGTCGCGCCCAGGGTGCCGCCGGCACCGCCGCGGTTGTCGATCACCAGGGACTGCCCGGCGATCTTCGAGAACTGCGCCGCGAGCGGGCGTGCGAAGGCATCGGTGCCACCGCCGGCAGGGAACGGCACGATCAGCGTCACGGGCTTGGCCGGCCAGGCCGATTGCCCGTACGCGGCCCCGCCGAGCATGGCAGCGGCGCCGGCCGCGGCCAGGCGCAGGACGTCGCGCCGTTGAAAGCTTGAGCTCATTGCTGTGTCTCCTGATTTTGAAACGACTACGAATGCGCCGGGGCCCACGGCGCCGCACACGGCCCCTCCAGGGATCAACCCTTGAGAAAGAGATCGTCCAGTTCCCCCGACACCGCCACCTTGCCCTGCGCGAGCAGGGCGCGGTGCTTGTCCAGCCGCTTGAGATCGTAGAGGTAATTCACCATGATTCCGTACGACTGCTTGTGCCCCTTGGGCGACGGGTCGCCGGCCCAGTTGAGGCGCTCCACGCGCGCGCCGTTGCCCAGGTGGAAGCGCGCCACCGGATCGACCGGCTTGCCCTCCGCGGTGGCGCGCCCGAGATACTCGGCGGCGGCGTTCATCAGCAGCTGACGCACCGGCGAGCGGGCATCGAGCGCACCCGCCTCCTCCGCCGCCGCGAGCACGCGCTCGGCCGTCGGCGGCAGCGAGCCGATCGCGCGGCCCAGCTCGGTCTGGCGCTTCTCGTCCAGGCGCGCGAGCAGCGAACCGACGTTCTTCGCGAGCCAGCCGCGAAAGCCGGGGATCGGCGACAGCGTGGCGAAGTGCTTGAGGCGCGGCAGTTCCTGCTGCAGCGTCTCGACCACGCGCTTGATCAGCGAATCGCCGAAGCTCACGCCGCGCAGCCCGTCCTGCGTATTGCTGATCGAATAGAAGATGGCCGTCGTGGCGCGGTCGGCCCTGACCGGCGCCGCCGCCTCGTCGAGCAGCGGCACGATGCCCTCGCTGATGCGGTCCACCAGCGCCACCTCGACGAAGATCAGCGGCGTGTTCGGCAGCCGCGGATGGAAGAAGCCGTAGCAGCGGCGGTCGCTGTCGAGCCGGTTCTTGACGTCGGCCCAGCTCTTGATGTCGTGCACCGCCTCGTACTGAATCAGCTTCTCGATCAGCGACGCCGGCGAGTCCCAGCTGATGCGGCGCAGGTCCAGGAAGGCGACGTCGAACCAGGTGGAGAACAGGTGCTCGAGCTCGGCGTCGAGCGGCAGCAGGCGGCGGTCGCCCTTGAGGTGCGGCAGCAGCTGCGCGCGCAGGTCGACCAGGAAGCGCATGCCCTCGGGTTCGATGGCAAAGCGCTGGAGCAGGCGCAGGCGCGGCGAGACCAGGGCGCGGCGCAGGTGCACCTCGGCCTGTGCCTCCTCGGACGTACCCATCGCGGCCTGGTGGCTGTCGCGCGCATGGCTGACCTTCTTCACGTCGGGCGCGAAGCGCTCGCTCATCAGCAGCCAGACGTCGCGCCGCTCGTCGAGCTCGCGCCCGGCATACCACTGCACCACCGCGTGGGCGCGGCGGCCGGCCTCGACCTCGCTGATGCGCGGGTCCGTCACCGCTTCGAGTTCGGCCAGCGCGCGACGCAGCGCGCGCGGCGCCAGCGCCTCGCCGTTGCGGCGCAGCGTGGCCTCCAGCCGCTCGGTCAGCGGGCGCGGACCGGCGCCGTCGGCCCTGGGCACGGGTTTCGTCTTGGCGCCGGCGTCCTTCTTGACTTCGGCATCGAGGCCGGGGCGCAGGCGCGATACCTTGCGCGTGATCCAGTCGGAGGCATGGGTGATCATGAAATCAGCTTCGCTTTCTGTTGGGCAGCGACGGCCCGGAGGGCTTCGCGCTGGCGGTTCAGGTGGGTACGCATCGCAGCCTCCGCGCCGTCGCTGTCGCGCGCCTTGAGCGCGGCGAAGACGGCCAGGTGTTCGGAGAGGCTTTGCTCCAGCCTACCCGGTGCGTGCAATTGCTGCAGACGCGCGAGCTTGAGGATCTTGCGCAGGTCGCCGATCACCTGCGCGAGCCAGCGGTTGTCGGCCAGCATGATGATGGCTTCGTGGATGGCGTAGTTGGTGGCGTAGTACTCGTTGATGCGCTTGGCGCGCGCATGGCGGGCCAGCTTGTCGTGCAGGGCCTCCAGCGCATCCAGCTCGGCATCGCTGGCTTTGCGCGCCGCTTCCCAGGCGCAGCGGCCTTCGAGCAGCGCGATGACCGGGAAGATCTCGTCGAGGTCCTTCTGCGTGACCTCGGCCACGAAGCAGCCGCGCCGCGGCTCGTGGCGCAAGAGGCCCTCGGCGGTCAGCACCTTGAGGGCCTCGCGCAGCGGCGTGCGCGAGATCGACAACCGCTCGCAAAGCGCGGCCTCGTCGATGAAGCTGCCGGGCGCGAGCGTGCCGGAGAAGATCTCCTCGCGCAGCGTGGCAGCGACTTCGTCGTGCAGGGAGTTGTGGACGATGCCCATGGGGCCGTTGTAGCAGGCGGCCGCGCGCATCATTATTGGTAATTACGCGTAATTATGTGTGCCGCGTCCAGCAATGCCCGGCACTCCGCGCCTGGAACCATCCGCAAGCCACGGCCACTCAGTGCGGTCCCCTGCATTCGCAGCAGGCTCCAGACCTACCAGGCGCTCAGTCATGACCAGCCCCGCATCCAACCGATACAGCCCCTCCCGCCGACACTATCACCAGGCTTTACCCACCAGCGACTGGCGAGAGGAGCTGTGCGAGCTCAGAACCGCCGCCCGGAAGAGATCTGCCTTGTTCAATCAAATGATCGCCAGGTTCGCACTCGACTCCGCCGCCGTCCCGACAGAGGATGAGTTGAACAGTCTCATCTGCGAATGCATGCGCCATGGGGAGACCAAAGCGCTCAACGCCATCCTGGCGCAGGAATCCCCGCGGACGCTGTGCATCCTGGAGCGCGCCGATGCATCCGCGTGGCAGACCTTGCATGACGCCCTGCCCGCTCCCTCGGAAATCATCGAGCTGGTCTTGTCGGGCCAGGTATTCGGCCCTCAGACAAGCCATCTGTTCGGCGAATGCCTGGACCGGATGCCCCACCTGGAATCCCTGCGCCTGACGAACTGCACCTTGAGCGAGGTCATCCAGTACTGGCCGGCCCTGACCCGCCTGCAGCATCTGCACTTCGAGGCGATGCAGAAGCCATACAACCTATTGATGCACATTCTCGAGACTTCGTCTTTGACCACCTTCCATCTGAGCGATTGCAAGGATTCCGGTCTGGACGGGGAGCTGCACGGCAACCTTGCAAGGAGCCTCGCGCGTCAAACGACGCTTCGCGAGCTGACACTCAAGGACCTACGAGCCGACTGGTTTCACGGCAATCTTGCGCTGGGCTCCTACGCCACCTCTTTGAAGAACCAGACCAAGCTTGAAAGGCTGGATCTTTCCTTCAATCGCCTGAGTCCGAAAATCTGCGTCGAACTGCGCGACGCCCTCGAGGGCAAAGTGACGTTGACCAGCCTGACGCTCGCAGGCTGTTGGCCAGGCCAGCACGAGGAAGCCTTGGACTGGACGGGGCTCGCAAAGCTCGTCACCCTTGAAAGCCTTGTCAGCCTCGATCTTTCAGGCAACGTCTTAGCTCACTCGATGTCGCCTGTGATGATGGCGGTTGCCTCCCATCCACGGCTGCAGCATTTCGATCTCGAGGATGTCAAAGCGGATCGCCAACTCGTTTGCAAGGTGTTGCCCATCGTTCTGGAAGCCAACCAGAAGCTCATCTCTTTGAAACTCCCGGATTGGCCGGACAGCGACTTCGAGACGTTGGCCATTGCCATGGATAAGAACTGCACGCTGCGCTGCCTGTCCATCCCGGCCTTGGAACAGGAGCGGGAGAGCCTCCTGGAAACGCCGGAGATCTTCGATCGGAAGTACCCGAACTATGTGGCTCTTATGGACCGCGTCGCACGGAACTGGCGGAAATGGGATGAGGAAAGATTCGCGCTCATCGAAGGCGGCATGAGGGTGCTTCTGGGCAACCTGGGCGGTGTCGGATTGAACCGTGTCCCCTACGACATCGCCCGCTATGCCGCGGACGTCGCCGTCTCGAGGAATGGCGCGCAGGACGCCGTCGTCTTGCACCGCCTCAACAGGAGCGCCGATCAGGAAGGATCGGCAGCGCTGGCGCGCCTTGAAAGGGAGAGGGAAACCCGTGCCAAACCCCTGGCGGCACAGGAGCGTGTTCAAGACAACAAGAGCTGAGGCCGATCAACTCGCCCGCCGCGCTCCATACGCGGGCCGCGCCACCGGCGCGCTGGCATAGAGCCAGGCCCCGAACAGGATCATCGGCACGCACAGCCACTGCCCCATGCTCATGTTGAGCGCGAGCAGCCCGAGGAAGTCGTCGGGCTCGCGGAAGAACTCCGCGGTGAAGCGCATCACCCCGTAGCCGATCAGGAAGACGGCCGAGACGCGGCGCTCGCGCCGCTCCTTGCGCGCATAGAGCCAGAGGATGGCGAACAGCAGCAGCCCTTCCAGCAGGAACTGGTAGACCTGCGACGGATGCCTCGGCAGCATCGAGCCGCTCTGCGGGAACACCATGCCCCAGGGCAGGTCGGGGCTGCTGAAGCGCCCCCACAGCTCGCCGTTGATGAAGTTGCCGACGCGGCCCGCAGCCAGGCCCGTGGGCACGCAGGGCGCAACGAAATCCATCACCTGCCAGAACGGCCGCGCGCGCGATCGCGCGAACCAGGCCATCGCCGCGATCACGCCAAGCAGGCCGCCGTGGAAGCTCATGCCGCCTTGCCACACGAAGAAGATCTCCAGCGGGTGCGTGAGGTAGAACCCAGGCTTGTAGAACAGGCAGTAGCCCAGCCGGCCGCCGACGATCACGCCCATCACGCCGAGGAAGAGGATGTCCTCCAGGTCCTTGCGCGTCCAGGCCCCGGGCCCGGTGATGGAACGGAAGGGCTCGTGCCGCAGCCGGCGCGTGCCGAGAAAGTAGAACAGCCCGAAGGCGGCCAGGTAGGTCAGGCCATACCAGTGGATGGCGATCGGCCCGAGCTGCAAGGCCACGGGGTTGATCTGGGGGTACATGAGCATCGGGCTATTGTGCCGCGCGGTCGTGGCGCAATTGCGCGTCGATGAACTGCACGAAGCGCCCGAGCGCAGGATTGGCGCCGCTGGCGGGCCAGACCAGGCTGGTCTCGCAGGCCGGCAGCACGGGCGGCCGGCGCCGCGCCGCCGGTGCGAACTCGGCCGCTGCGCGGTAGACCACGCCGGCACGGCGAAACTGCGTCACGCTCTCCGGCACCCAGGCGAGGCCCAGGCCGCCCCAGACCAGGTTGACGATGGTCTGCATCTGGATGGCCTCCTGCGCCACCTGGGGCGCGCGGCCGGCCGCGTGGTAGAGGCCGAAGATCGCGTCGTGCAGGGACGGCACGATGCGGCGCGGGAAGATCACCAGCGGCTCGGCCAGCGCCTCCGCCAGCGGCAGCCTGGCGCGGCGCGCCAGCGGATGCCGCGACGGCAGCGCGAGCACCAGCGGCTCCTCCGACACCGCCAGCCGCTCCAGGCCCGGCGGCGCGAAGCCGGGCGAATGCAGCATCAGCCCGGCATCGATCTCGTCGCGCGCAAAGCCCTCCAACTGCACGTCGCCGGTCGCCTCGACCAGCTCCAGCGCGACCTCCGGGCATTGCAGTCTGAACTCGCGCACCCAGGCCGGCAGGCGCTCGAAGCCGATGGTCGAGACGAAGGCCAGCCGCACCCGGCCCAGCTCGCCGGCCGCCGCCGCGCGGGCGCGCCCGGGCAGCGCCTGTGCGCGCGCCAGCAGCTCGCGCACCTCGGGCAGCAGCGCCTCGCCGGCCGGCGTGAGCGCGACGCGGCGGCGCGTGCGGTCGAACAGCACGACGCCCAGCGTCTTCTCGAGCTGCGCGATCGCCTGCGTGACCGGCGGCTGGGTCATGTGCAGGCGCTGCGCCGCGCGGCCGAAGTGCAGCTCCTCGGCGACGGCGAGGAACTGGCGCCAGGCGCGCAGCTCGATGGAGGCTTCTCTCATACACCGAGCATATCAATCGGCATCAAAAATCGGATTGGAAGCAATCAGTCAATCGTCCGATACTTGTGCTCCCCGATTCCCCACGAGCAGAGACACGATGGACACCAAAGCAATCCAGATCAACCGCCGCAGCGCCAACATCGTCGAAGGCAAGTCGCGCGCGCCCAACCGCTCGATGTTCTATGCGATGGGCTACCAGGAGGGCGACTTCAAGAAGCCCATGGTCGGCGTGGCCAACGGCCACAGCACCATCACGCCTTGCAACTCCGGCCTGCAGAAACTGGCCGACGCCGCCATCGCCGGCATCGAGGAAGCGGGCGGCAACGCCCAGGTCTTCGGCACGCCCACCATCTCGGACGGCATGGCCATGGGCACCGAGGGCATGAAGTACTCGCTGGTGAGCCGCGAGGTGATCTCCGACTGCATCGAGACCTGCGTCGGCGGCCAGTGGATGGACGGCGTGCTCGTGGTCGGCGGCTGCGACAAGAACATGCCAGGCGGCCTCATGGGCATGCTGCGTGCCAACGTGCCGGCCATCTACGTCTACGGCGGCACCATCCTGCCCGGGCGCTACAAGGGGCAGGACCTCAACATCGTGAGCGTGTTCGAGGCCGTGGGCCAGAACGCGGCCGGCAATCTCAGCGACGAAGACCTGAAGGAGATCGAGCAGCGCGCCATCCCCGGCACCGGTTCCTGCGGCGGCATGTACACCGCCAACACCATGAGCTCGGCCTTCGAGGCGCTGGGCATCTCGCTGCCCTACTCCTCCACCATGGCCAATCCGCACGACGAGAAGGCCAATTCCGCCAAGGAATCGGCCAAGGTGCTGATCGAGGCGATCAGGAAGGACATCAAGCCGCGCGATATCGTCACCAAGAAGGCGATCGAGAACGCGGTGGCCGTGATCATGGCCACCGGCGGCTCGACCAACGCGGTGCTGCACTTCCTCGCCATCGCACACGCGGCCGGCGTGGAATGGTCCATCGACGATTTCGAGCGCATGCGCAAGAAGGTGCCGGTGATCTGCGACCTGAAGCCCAGCGGCAAGTACCTCGCGGTCGACCTGCACCAGGCCGGCGGCATCCCCCAGGTCATGAAGATCCTGCTGAACGCCGGCCTCCTGCACGGCGACTGCATCACCATCACCGGCCAGACCATCGCCGAGGTGCTGAAAGACGTGCCGGACCAGCCGCGCGCGGACCAGGACGTGATCCGCACGATCGCGAACCCGATGTACGCCGAGGGCCACCTCGCCATCCTCAAGGGCAACCTGTCGCCCGAGGGCGCGGTCGCGAAAATCACCGGCCTGAAGAACCCCGTCATCACCGGCCCGGCCCGCGTCTTCGACGACGAGCAGTCGGCGCTGCAGGCGATCCTCGACGGCAAGATCGTGGCCGGCGACGTGATGGTGCTGCGCTACCTCGGCCCCAAGGGCGGCCCCGGCATGCCGGAGATGCTGGCCCCCACCGGCGCGCTGATCGGCGCCGGCCTGGGCGAAAGCGTGGGCCTGATCACCGACGGCCGCTTCTCGGGCGGCACGTGGGGCATGGTGGTCGGCCACGTGGCGCCCGAAGCCGCGGCCGGCGGCACCATCGCCTTCGTCAAGGAGGGTGACTCCATCACCATCGACGCGCACCAGCTGAAGCTGGAGCTCAACGTGCCCGAGGCCGAGATCGCCAAGCGCCGCGAGGGCTGGAAGGCGCCGGCGCCGCGCTACACGCGCGGGGTCCAGGCCAAGTTCGCCTTCAATGCCTCGAGCGCGAGCTCGGGGGCGGTGCTCGACAAGTTCTGAGCCGGCGCCCGTGACGACGGGCCTACAATGGCCCTGCTTCGCCAGACCGACTGAAGCAAACGCTAGGGGTGCCAGCCCGCGGCCCAAGGTCGCACAGGCCGGCTGAGAGAGTCCCTTTGAACCTGACTGAGGTAATCCTCGCGCAGGGAAGCTGGTCCGGCGGCCGCCGCGTCTTCGCCCCTTGTCGCGCGGTGGTCGTGTCGCCGTGGCCTCGCCCACCTGCCAAACACTTTGCAACGGAGCAAATGGATGGCAATGACTTCCGCAACGAATGAAGCGCTCACGCCGCTCGCCGAAAGCGGGCGCGTGTTCCGCTGGCATGACCATCTGTCGCTGTGGTTCAGCCTCGGCGTCGGCTTGCTGGTCATGCAGATCGGCGCTTACCTCGTGCCGGCAGTCGGCACGCGCGACGCGCTGCTCGCGATCGTGCTGGGCTCCTGCATCGGCGCCGGCCTGCTGGCCTGGACCGCGCGCCTGGGCTGCGAAAGCGGCCTCGCCAGCGCCGGCCTCATGCATGCGACCTACGGCAGCGCCTTCGCGCGGCTGCCGGTGGTGCTCAATATCGTGCAGCTGATCGGCTGGACCACCTTCGAGCTGGTGATCATGCGCGAGGGCACGCAGGCCATCGGCAAGCAGGCCCTCGGGGGGGCGCTCGAGAGCGGCCTCGGCGGCGTGCTGACCACGCTGCTGTGGGGCGCAGTGCTGCTGGCGCTGCTGGCGGGCTCCATGGTCACGCTGGTGCGGCGCTTCGTCAGCCGCTTCGGGCTGCCGCTGGTGCTGCTGTCGCTGCTGTGGCTCAGCTGGCAGTTCGCAGTCCAGCTGCAGGCCAAAGGGCTGGAGGCCTTCTGGTCGCGCCCGGGCGACGGCAGCATGGGCCTGTTCGGCGCGCTCGACCTGGTGATCGCGATGCCCGTCTCCTGGCTGCCGCTGGTGGCCGACTACGCGCGCCACGGCCGACGCAGCGGCGGCGGGCTGGGCGGCGCTTTCTCGGGCACCTGGCTGGGCTATGCGCTGGCGAACATCTGGTGCTATGGCCTGGGCGTGATGGTGGCGAGCGCGGCCGAGCCGGGCAGCAACCTGGTCACAGCCCTGCTGCTGGCGCAGGGCGGCCTGGTGGCGCTGGGCCTGATCCTGATCGACGAGCTCGACAACGCCTATGGCGACGTCTACTCGGGCTCGGTCTCGGCCCACAGCCTGCAGCCGCGCTGGAGCGTGAAGCGTTGGGGCCTCCTGCTCGCGGTGCTGTGCATCGGCTTCGCGCTGGTGCTGCCGATGCACACGCTGGAGCCCTTCCTGCTGCTGCTGAGCTCGGTCTTCGTGCCCCTCTACGGCGTGATCCTCGGGCGCCTGGGCACGGGCGAAGCACCGGCGTCGGCGGGCACGCGCCGCGTGGACCTGGGCGCCGCGCTGATCTGGATCGCGGGCATCGCGCTCTACCACGGCTGCGCCCGATGGGCGCCTCAGCTCGGTGCGGCCGTGCCCGCGCTGGCTTTCACCTTCGTGCTGGCCTGGTTCACGCGCCGGGCAGCGGCAGGCGGACCGTCGGCACTGGTGCAAAGCCGTGGTTGAGGGGTCCATGGCCCGCACCGACCTGCACATCCGCACCGGCTGCCATCGCGGCCACCACGTAGCCGCGCGCGCGCTCGACCGCCTCCGGCAGCGCATAGCCGAGCGCCAGGTGCGCCGCGATGGCCGAGGACAAGGTGCAGCCGGTGCCATGCAGGTTGCGGCTCGCGATGCGCTCGGACGCCAGGCGCAGCCGTTCGCCGTCGGCCTCGGCCAGCAGGTCCACCACATCTTTGCCCGGCAAATGGCCGCCCTTGAGCAGCACGGCGCGCGCGCCCAGCGCGAGCAGTTCGCTCGCGGCCCCGTCGAGCGCGTCGACGCCGTCGACGGCGTGGCCGACCAGCAGCGCCGCCTCGTCCAGGTTGGGCGTGACCACGGTCGCACGCGGGAACAGCTCTCGCACCAGCACCTGCACCGTCTCGGCGGCCATCAGGCGGTCGCCGCTGGTGGCCACCATCACCGGGTCGAGCACCACCTTGTCCAGCTTGTAGTGGTCGATCGCCCAGGCCACCACCTCCACCACCTCGGGGGCATGCAGCATGCCGAGCTTGACCGCGTCGACGCCGATGTCTTCCACCACCGCCCGGATCTGGGCCTTGAGGAACTCCGGCGGCACGCCGTGGATGCCGGAGACGCCCACCGTGTTCTGCGCCGTCAGCGCGGTGATGGCCGTCATGCCGTAGCAGCCCAGGGCCGAGAAGGTCTTGAGGTCGGCCTGGATGCCGGCGCCGCCCCCGCTGTCGGAACCGGCGATCGAGAGCACGCGCGCATAGCGGTAAGTTGCTGGGGTCATGCCGAAAATTATGGTCCACGCCACCACGGGCACTACAGGAGAACGAATCGATGACCGCGCGCAGAACCCTTCCTTTCGACTCGGCGACGATCCTCGGCGCCGGGCTGATGGGCCGCCTGCTGGCGCTGGCGCTGGCGCGCGCCGGCTGCCGCGTCGAGCTCTTCGATGCCGGCGGGCCCGATGCCGACGGATCGGCCGCGCGCGTCGCGGCCGCGATGCTGGCACCGCTGGCGGAATCGGCCGTGGCACCGCCGACGGTGGTGCGCATGGGGCACTACGGGCTCACGCGCTGGCCGGAATTGCTGGGCGAGCTGGCGCAGCCCGTGTTCTTCCAGCGCGAAGGCACGCTGGTGCTGTGGCATCGCCAGGATGCGGCCGAGGCCGCGCGGCTCGCACGCATGATGACCCGCACCGGTGAGCTCGTGCCCGAGCTGGCGCCGATGAAGACGCTGGACGCTGCCGGCATCGCCGCGCTGGAGCCCGCGCTGGGCCGTCGCTTCGCGCAGGGCCTCCTGTTGCCGGAGGAAGCCCAGCTCGACAACCGCGAGCTGCTCGCGTCCCTGCTCGCCACGCTGGCAGCCCTGCCGAACGTCGAGCTGCATTGGCACACGCCGCGCAGCCTCGACGATTTCCAGCCGGCCGAGGGCGAACGCGTGATCGACTGCCGCGGCCTGGGCGCCCGGCCGCAGTGGAGCGCGCTGCGCGGCGTGCGCGGCGAGGTGATCCGCGTGCATGCGCCCGAGGTGGCGCTGACGCGGCCAATGCGCGTGGTGCATCCGCGCTACCCGCTGTATGTCGCGCCCAAGCCGAACCGGGTGTACGTGATCGGCGCCACCGAGATCGAGTCCGAGGACATGTCGCCGGCCAGCGTGCGCTCCACGCTGGAGCTGCTGAGCGCGGCCTACGCGGTGCACAGCGGCTTCGCCGAAGCGCGCATTCTCGAGGTCGCGACGCAGTGCCGCCCAACCTTGCCCGACAACCTGCCGGCATTTCGGCAGCCGCGCGCCCGCGTGATGCAGATCAACGGCCTCTACCGCCATGGCTTCATGATCGCGCCGGTCATGCTCGACGTGGCGCTGGAGCTGCTGCGCGAAGGCCGCTCGCCCTTGGCCGAACGCTTTGCGCTGGCGCCCAGCCTGGAGGAGATGGCACCATGAACGTCCTGATCAACGACAACGCCAAGACGCTGCCCGACAACGCCACGCTGGCCGACGCCATCGCGCTGATCGAGGCGAAGCCCCCTTTTGCCGCTGCAGTGAATCGCCAGTTCGTGCCGCGCTCGAACTACGCATCGCATGTACTGCATCCCGACGACAGCATCGAAGTGATCCGCCCGGTGACGGGCGGCTGAACCGGAGACACACCCATCATGGACATGAACACGAACACGAACACGAACGCCGCCGATCCCCTGGTGCTCTACGGCCAGGCCTTCCAGAGCCGCATGCTGCTCGGCACTTCGCGCTATCCCTCGCCCGACGTGCTCGAAGCCGCGGTGAGGCGCGCCCGCCCCGCGATGCTCACCGCCTCGCTGCGCCGCCAGGCCCCGACGGCCGGCAATGGCGACGGCAACGGCTTCTGGGACCTGCTGCGGCGCCTGGACGTGCCGGTGCTGCCCAACACGGCCGGCTGCCACAGCGTGCAGGAGGCGATCGCCACCGCGCAGATGGCGCGCGAGGTGTTCGACACGCCCTGGATCAAGCTCGAGCTGATCGGCGACGACTACACGCTGCAGCCCGACACCCTCAGCCTGGTCGAGACGGCCGCGCAGCTGATCCGCGACGGCTTCCATGTGCTGCCCTACTGCACCGAGGACCTGGTGGTGTGCCAGCGCCTCGTGGATGTCGGCTGCCAGGCCGTGATGCCCTGGGCCGCGCCCATCGGCACCGGCCGCGGGCCGGTCAATCCCTATGCGATGCAGGTGCTGCGCGAGCGGCTCGCGGTGCCGCTGCTGGTCGATGCCGGCCTGGGGCTGCCCTCGCACGCCTGCCAGGTGATGGAATGGGGCTACGACGGCGTGCTGCTCAACACCGCCGTGGCGCTCGCGCAGGACCCGGTCGCGATGGCCGGTGCCTTTGCCGACGCGGTGCAGGCCGGCCGCAGCGCGCGGCTGGCGGGCGCGATGACCGCACAGGATTCCGCGCAACCCAGCACGCCCGTGCTGGGCACGCCCTTCTGGCATCACGCCAACGCTCAATGACCGCGATGAGCGCCATCAACGACCCCAACGACGTCGCGCGCGCCATCGTGGCGGCGCATGCCGCTCGCTTCGGCGAGACAGGCGACCGCCCAGGCTCCTTCTCTTCTGAGGACGCGGTGTACCGTGGCGCCAAGACCGCCTGCGCGGCGCTCGGTTTCATCGAGGTCGATGCCGAGTGCCTGTCCCGCGCCTGGCAGGCGCAGACCCTGCGCACCGGCGCTTTCGATGCCCAGGCCTGGCCCGAGCACCCGGCCGATTTCGGCATGCGCCCCTTCCCCCCGTCGGCCCGTGCCGATGCGTTCCCGCCCTGCCCCGAGAAGCTCGGCCTCTACGCCGTGCTGCCCGACGGCGCCTGGGTGGGACGCATGGCGCGCGCGGGCGTGCCGACGGTGCAGCTGCGCTTCAAGTCCGGCGATGCCGATGCGGTGAAGCGCGAAGTGCACGCGGCCGTGGAGGCGGTGCGCGGCACGGGCGCCCTGCTCTTCATCAACGACCACTGGCAAGCCGCCATCGAGGCGCGGGCCTACGGATTGCACCTGGGCCAGGAGGATCTCGACGCTCTGGCTCCGCAGGAGCTGCAGGCGATCCGCGACTCCGGCCTCCGCCTGGGCGTCAGCACCCATGGGTACGCGGAGATGGTGCGCGCCGACGCCGTGAGCCCGAGCTACCTCGCCATGGGCGCGGTGTACCCGACCACGCTGAAGCAAATGGCCACCGCGCCGCAGGGGGTGGCGCGCCTGGCCGTATACGCGCGATTGATGCGCGGCTATCCGCAAGTCGGCATTGGCGGCGTCGACGCCCGGCGGCTGCCTGAAGTGCTGGCGACCGGCGTGGGCTCGGTGGCCGTAGTGCGGGCGCTGGTGGCCGAGGCCGATCCCGAGGCCGCGGCAGCCCGGCTGATGAAGGCCATGGAAGCCTGAGAAAATTTTTTAGCGCACCCGGGCAGGGCAATGCGACCCCGCCGGGAGGGCCGAAAAGTCACGCTATAATCTGAGGCTTGTTCCTCGATAGCTCAGTCGGTAGAGCGCCGGACTGTTAATCCGTAGGTCCCTGGTTCGAGCCCAGGTCGAGGAGCCACATTGAGAGCCCTGCTATCGAATTCGGTAGCAGGGCTTTTTTCCTGTGGAGCCGAACGGCCTCGCCTAAGGCAGTTGGTCGATGCGCTCCTTCGCATCCCTGGTCGCCTCCTGTAGGGCGAGATCGCTCGAGGCCAAGCCGGTCCCTTCCAACTCGAAGCGGGACGTGCCGTCCAAGACGTACGACCAGTGCCAGGCCCGGCCTCGCTCGATGCAGGCGATCACGACGTCGTGACCGTTGTAGTGAAACTCGGCGTCCAGCTCCGGCATAGGCACCTCTACGGCTTCGGCCTCTTTCGCGTCCAGCTCGAGCTGCCAGGGCTGGCTGCACAGGCCATGACCGCGGCAGCGCCGGCTGGGTCGTGGGTCCTTCTTTCCCGAGGTGGCTTGGGCTTGACCTTGACCCATTCGCTGGTCCGCAGACCGGGCAGGTAGATGCTCGAGCGGCGCTTCGCGATGAACGCCTGGTGGCCGGGAAGGCCTCCCGCCAGCTTCAGCAGATGCGCCCCTCCTTTTTCGGCGTAAGGCACCACGAGGATGCCCCAGGGGGGTTCCACCAACAGTTGCCCGAGCGCGGCCTTGCGCAGCATCAGCGGCAGGGCCGTGATGTCCTCGCCGCGATGAACCAGAAGGTCGAACACGCAGTAGACGACCGCCCTGGCCCCCAGGTACCAGCAGCGATGGCGGGCCCGCTCCTGGAGTGCCTTCAGATCGCTTCGGCCTTGGTCGTCCAGCACGCATATCTCGCCGTCGGCGACGCACGGACCGCCGCCCACCTCGGCCAGGCTGTCGCTGATCTCGGGAAACCACTTGGTCGCATCGGCCCCATGGCGCGTTCTCAGCTGGACGATGGTGCTGCCGAACGCGGCGGTCACGCGATAGCCCTCGTACTTGAGCTCATAGATCCACCCCGGCTCGTGGAGACCCATCGAGCGCTCCGACACCAGCATGGGCTTGAAGTCTTGGAGACGGACCATGGCACGGGCAAGACGCCTCGCCTACTGCGGCGGCGCCGCGGGCTTCTGCGGCGCCTGCTGCGTCTGCTCCTGCATGACGGGTGAACGCTCCCTGGATTTCGAGAGCAGGAAAAAGGCGAGGACGGCGAGAACCACCAGCACGATCACCATGATCGCGCCCCAGCGGAAGACGCGCTTGTCGTCGCGGTCGTCGCTCTTGGCTTGTGCTTGTCGAGTCGTTGGCATGGTCGATTCCTTGCACGAATCGATCCACGCTACCCGGCACGCCTGCCGCTGCGCCGTCAGACAGGGGCTCGGCGCCCTGTCTCGAAAAGCCAGAAGAATTCCGCACGCGGGCCATTGCTGTCTTCAGGAGTCATCGACGCATTCGCTCCCGCGCACGACGAGGCCCGCTCGTTGCCGACGGGCCGCGCATCTCCCGGCCGTCCCCCGTGTCAGGCGCCTTCCCGCAAGGCCTCGCGACCGCGTCCGTCGCCGGCACTTTTGCCCCGCGCCAACACTCCAAATACAGAAACGCACAGGAGACACAGCATGCCGGACGACTTGAGCAACCGCGGCCCGCAGGATCGGTCGCGCATCAACGTCAGCGAGACGCACGAGCTTCGCTACTGGACGAAAGAGCTGGGCGTCAGCGAGGCGCAATTGAGGGCGGCAGTCGCCGCCGCAGGCACTTCGGTCGAGGCCGTCCGCCAATACCTCGGGAAGTAGCAGCAGCAAGGATTGGCGGCATGGAGCCAGCGATGTCCAGGAACGTCGTGTTGGTGTACAGGGGCTATCACTTTCTCTGCAGGGCCGAGAAGGAGCGCCCGGGCCGGTTCCGGCCGGTCGTCATCCGGCAGCTCGGATTCCCCAGCGAAAAGGAGGTGCAGCTGATGAACGACTCCGACCTTTGCCGCACCGAGGCGGAAGCACTTCGACACGCGGAGCAGCAGGCCGTCCATTGGGCTGACAGCCGGGCCGAGGTCCACGAAGTCTGAGGCTGCCCCGCAGCAAGTGTTTCGCTGCAGTGCAGCACGCGGGCGCGCGCGTCAGGCGCCCTCTTGCGCCACGCCGATGTTTGCGCAGAATTGAACTGCCCTTCATGAAAGGAGGCCTCCCATGCCGATGGAGCTTCTTCGGCAGATCGCCCAGCAGCCGCTGCCATGCACGATCTATGCACCCGCCGAGATCGACAAGCTGCGCGTCCTGCGCGCCGCGGAGCTGGTCAGCGCCTTCATTCCGCCCGCCGAGTCCCTGCCGAGCGGATGCGAAAGCCACAGGCCGGCTCAGGTCCTGGCCATCACCGCCAAGGGGCAAAAGGCATTGGAAGGCCAGTTGCAGGACACGCTGGACCTTTGAGCGAAGCGCCGTCGTCCATCTCTGCTTGCTTGAATTAGGGAAGTCACTGATCAATCAGTGCATCCGAGTACAGAAATCGTCGATTCGAGTACCAATCCTGCAAGCCAAGGTCTCCAGAATCGGTTGAAGCGACTGCCTCGTCGCCAACCACAAGGAGACATCCCCATGAAGCGTTTTCTGAAGGCGGGACTGGTGCTCGCGCTCGCCGGCGCGGGCCTGGCCGCCCATGCCGAGACCGAACTGGTCGTCGCCACCGTGAACAACGGCCACATGATCGAGATGCAGAAGCTGACGCCGGTCTTCGAGAAGGCGCACCCCGACATCAAGCTCAAGTGGGTCACGCTCGAGGAAGGCACGCTGCGCCAGCGCGTCACCACCGACATCGCCACCAAGGGCGGCCAGTTCGACGTGATGACCATCGGCATGTACGAGACGCCGATCTGGGCCAAGAAGGGCTGGCTCCATCCCATCGCCACCGACGCTGCCTACGACGTCGACGACCTGCTGCCGGCGATGCGCACCGGGCTGTCGGCCGACGGCAAGCTCTACGCCGCGCCTTTCTACGGCGAAAGCTCGATGCTGATGTACCGCAAGGACCTGGCCGACAAGGTGGGCTTCAAGATGCCCGAGCAGCCGACCTGGGCGCAGGTGAAGGAGCTGGCCGGCAAGGTGCACGACCCCAAGAGCGGCGTCTACGGCATGTGCCTGCGCGGCAAGCCGGGCTGGGGCGACAACATGGCCCTGCTCACGACCATGGTCAACACCAACGGCGGCCAGTGGTTCGACATGAGCTGGAAACCGCAGATCGACACAAAGCCCTGGAAGGACGCGATCACCTTCTACGTCGACCTCATGAAGGCCTATGGCCCGCCCGGCGCCTCGGCCAACAGCTTCAACGAGAACCTCGCCCTCTTCAACGAAGGCAAGTGCGCCATGTGGGTGGATGCGACCATCGCCGCCTCCTTCGTGAGCGACCCCAAGCAATCCAAGGTGGCCGACAAGGTGGCCTTCGCGCAGGCGCCCGTCGCTGTGACGCCCAAGGGCGCCAACTGGCTCTGGGCCTGGGCGCTGGCGATCCCCGCCGGCTCGCAGAAGGTGGACGCAGCGCAGACCTTCATCAAGTGGGCGACCTCCAAGGACTACATCAAGCTGGTCGCCAAGGAACAGGGCTGGAACGCGGTGCCGACCGGCACGCGCAAGTCGACCTATGCCACGCCCGAGTTCATGAAGGCGGCGCGCTTCGCCGAAGCCGAGAAGAAGGCGATCGATACCGCCAACCCGAACGACAGCACGCTGCCGAAGTCGCCCTACGTCGGCGTGCAGTACGCCGCCATCCCCGAGTTCCAGGCCATCGGCGTCGCGGTGGGCCAGCAGATGAGCGCGGCGCTCTCGGGCAAGACCAGCGTCGACCAGGCGCTCAAGACCTCGCAGACGGCGGCCGAGCGCGAGATGAAGAAGGCCGGGTACTACAAGTGAGCACCCTCACGCCCTCCCCCGCCGGGGAGGGCCGGGCACCGGGCGCGGACACCGCCGCCCCGCTTCCCGGCTTCTCCCAGAGCGGGAAGAAGAAGAACAAGAAGACCGCAAGCGACCGCTTCCTGCCCCGGCTGCTGATGGCGCCGGCGGTGCTCACGCTCTTCCTCTGGATGATCGTGCCGTTGGCGATGACGATCTACTTCTCGTTCGTCAACTACAACCTGATGCAGCCTGGCGACCACCCCTTCGCCCGCTTCGAGAATTTCCAATATTTCATCACCGACCCGGACTTCTGGCCGGCGGTGTGGAACACCCTGCTCCTGATCGGCAGCGTGATCGTGTCGACCGTGGTGCTGGGCGTGCTGCTGGCGCTGCTGGTCAACGAGCCCTTCCCCGGCCGCGGCATCGTGCGCGTGCTGCTGATCTCGCCCTTCTTCGTGATGCCCACGGTGAACGCACTGCTGTGGAAGCACATGATGATGAACCCGATCTACGGCGTGCTCGCAGACCTCTGGCGCGCCTTCGGCGCCGAGCCGATCGACTGGCTGACCGACGTGCCGCTGCTGTCCGTGATCATCATGGTGGCATGGCAGTGGCTGCCTTTCGCCTGCCTGATCTTCATCACCTCGCTGCAGTCGCTGGACCGCGAGCAGATGGAAGCCGCGCGCATGGACGGCGCGAGTGCGGTGCAGCGCTTCGGCTACCTCACGATTCCGCACCTCGCCCGGCCGATGGCGGTGGTGATCATGATCGAGATGATCTTCCTGCTCTCGGTGTTCGCCGAGATCGCGGTCACGACCAATGGCGGACCGGGCAACGAGAGCACCAACCTCACCTACATGATCTTCAAGCAGTCGCTGATGAACTTCGACGTCGGCGTAGCCTCGGCGGGCGCGCTGTTCGCGGTGATCCTGGCCAACATCGTGGCGGCCTTCCTGATCCGCATCATCGGCAAGAGCCTGGATTGAGGGGAAGCACATGCAAACCGACAGTGTCATCCCCCTCGTCCTGCGCACCGCCGGCGCCTGGGCCGTCTCGCTGCTGCTCTTCTTCCCGCTGGGCTGGCTGGTGCTGACCTCCTTCAAGACCGAGCTGCAGGCGATCCACGTGCCGCCGCTCTTCGTCTTCGAGCCGACGCTGGACAACTTTTCGGAAGTGCAGCGCCGCAGCGACTACCTCCTGTTCGCGAAGAACTCGCTGATCACCAGCATCGGCTCCACCATCCTGGGCTTGCTCATCGCGGCACCGGCGGCCTATTCGATGGCCTTCTTCCGCACCCGGCGCACGCGCGACATCCTGATGTGGATGCTCTCGACCAAGATGATGCCGGCGGTCGGCGCACTGGTGCCCATCTACGTGCTCGCGCAGACCGCCGGCCTGCTCGACTCGCGCACCGCGCTCACCATCGTCTTCACGCTGTCGAACCTGCCGATCATGGTGTGGATGCTCTACACCAGCTTCAAGGACATCCCGCCCGAGATCCTGGAAGCCGCGCGCATGGACGGCGCCAACCTGTGGACCGAGTTCCGCCACGTGGTGATGCCGCTGTCGATCGGCGGGCTCGCCTCCACCGGCTTGCTGTGCCTGGTGCTGAGCTGGAACGAGGCCTTCTGGGCGCTCAACCTCAGCTCGGCCAAGGCGGGCACGCTGGCGGTGCTGATCGCCTCCTATTCGAGTCCCGAAGGCCTGTTCTGGGCCAAGCTCTCGGCCGCCTCGCTGCTCGCCATCGCACCCATCGTGGTGTTCGGCTGGTTCAGCCAGAAACAGCTGGTGCAGGGCCTCACCTTCGGTGCCGTCAAGTAAAGGACTTCTCCATGGCCTACCTCCAACTCGACAACATCAAGAAGAGCTTCGGCGATACCCACGTCATCAAGGGCGTGGACCTGCAGATCGACAAGGGCGAGTTCGTCGTCTTCGTCGGCCCCTCGGGCTGCGGCAAGTCGACGTTGCTGCGCCTGATCGCCGGGCTCGAGCCCATCACCAGCGGCACGCTGTCGCTGGACGGCAGGGACATCACGCGCACGCCTTCGGGCAAGCGCGACCTGGCCATGGTGTTCCAGAGCTATGCGCTCTATCCGCACATGAGTGTGTTCGACAACATGTCCTTCGCGCTCAAGCTGGCGAAGGTGTCGAAGGACGTGATCAAGACCAAGGTCGACCACGCGGCCAAGACGCTGAACCTCACGCAGTACCTTCACCGCACGCCCAAGGAGCTCTCGGGCGGACAGCGGCAGCGCGTGGCGATCGGCCGCGCGATCGTGCGGGCGCCCAAGGTCTTCCTGTTCGACGAGCCGCTGTCCAACCTGGACGCGGCGCTGCGCGGCAACACGCGCGTGGAGATCAGCAAGCTGCACCGCGCGCTCGGCGCCACCAGCATCTACGTGACGCACGATCAGGTCGAGGCCATGACGCTGGCCGACCGCGTGGTGGTGCTGCGCGACGGCCTGATCGAGCAGGTCGGCACGCCGATGGAACTCTACGACCGGCCTGCCAACCAGTTCGTGGCCCAGTTCATCGGAATGCCTTCGATGAACATGGTGCAGGCCCGCGCGATCCCGAGCTTCGCCGCACAGGTGAACGGGCGGCTGCCGACCGACGGCTTCCTGGGCGTGCGGCCGGAAGGCCTGCGCGTACACCCGGGCGCCGCGCCTGGCGCGCCCGCGCGCGTCGAGCTGGTCGAGGCGCTCGGAGCCGACACGCTGATCCACGTGGACGTCGCCGGCGTGCCGCTGATCGCCCGCCAGAACGAGCGCACGCCGCTGCATCCGGGCGACGCGGTGACCGTGGAGCTCGATCCCTCGGTGCTGCATTTCTTCAACCGGGAAGGCCGTGCGGTCGCCGCCTGAATTGCTTCGTCCCATGTCCCTTCCGCTTCTTTCGGAGTTCGTGATCCTGCATCTCGGACTCGGCTCCTTCCATCGCGCCCACCAGGCGGTCTACCTGCAGCAGCTGATCGAGGCCGGCGACGCCCGCTGGTCGCTCTCGGGCGCCAACCTGCGGCCCGACATGGCCGAGCTGCTGGCCACGCTGCGGGCGCAGGACGGCTGCTACACGGTGGAGACCGTCTCACCGGCCGGCGACTACCGCTACCAGCGCATCGGCGCCATCCGCGAGGTGCTGCCCTGGGAGCCGTCGCTGGCGGCGGTGGTCGCGCGCGGGGCCGATCCGCGCACGCGCATCGTGTCCTTCACCGTCACGGAGGCCGGCTACTACCTCGATCCGCAGGACCGTCTCGACACGGGCGCCGCCGAGCTGGCCGAGGACCTCGCGCGGGCCCGGCGCGGCGAGGCTGGACAGACGATCTACGGCGCGGTCTGCGCGATCCTGCGCGCGCGACACGACGCCAGTGCCGGCCCGGTGACGCTGCTCAATTGCGACAACCTGCGCCACAACGGCCGGCGTTTCCGGCAGGGCCTGCTGGCCTTCATCGAAGAGGCCGGCATGCCTGCACTGGCGTCCTGGGTGCGCGAGAACACCACCTGCCCCAACGCGATGGTCGACCGCATCACGCCGCGCCCGCCGCCCGAGTTGCGCGCGCGCGTGCGCGAGGCCACCGGCTGGGACGACGCCGCACCGGTCACGGCGGAGCGCTTCACCCAATGGGTGATCGAGGACGACTTCATCCACGGCCGCCCGGACTGGGCGCGCGTGGGCGTGGAGCTGGTCGATTCGGTGGCGCCGTACGAGGAGGCGAAGATCCGCATCCTCAACGCCAGCCACAGCTGCATCGCCTGGGCCGGGACGCTGGTCGGCCTGCAGTACATCCACGAAGGCACGCGCACGCCGGCGATCCGTCGGATGGCTTTCGACTACGTGACCGAGGACGTGATCCCGTGCCTGGACACACCCGGCCACCCGAGCCCGGTGGACCTGCCGGCCTACCGCGACGTGGTGCTGGAGCGCTTCGGCAACCCCGCGATCCGCGACACCAACCAGCGCGTGGCGATGGACGGCTTCTCCAAGATTCCCGGCTTCATCGCGCCCACGGTGCGCGAGCGCCTGGCGCGCGGCGAGGGCATCGCCGGCGTCGCGGTGCTGCCCGCCCTCTTCCTGTTCTTCCTGCGCCGCTGGCATGCAGGCACGCTGCCCTACAGGTACCAGGACCAGGGCATGGATGAGGCAGTGGCCCATGCGATCTGCGACGCGCCCGACCCGGTCACCGCCATGTGCAGCGACGCGGGCCTGTGGGGCGATGTCGCGGGCGATCTTCGCCTGGTCGACGCGGTACGCGCGGCCTCGGAGCGCGTGCGCACCTTCATCGAGGAGAAAAGCAGATGAGCAGCCGTCTCGCGCAACGTCATGTGCTCGTGTCCGGTGCCGGCGGCGGGATCGGCCTCGCCATCGCCGAAGCGTGCCTGCAGGAGGGCGCTCGATGCACATTGGTCGATCGCTCGCCCGCGCCCTCCGATGGCGTGGCGCACCTTCAGCGCAGCCATCCCGGCCGCGTGATCTACCTGCCGGCCGACGTGACCGACGATCATGCGGTCGCGCAACTGCTCGAATCGGCCCAGGCCGCCGCTGGCTCGATCCATACCCTGGTCAACAACGCCGCGGTGTTCGACATGGCGCCGCTGCTGGAGAGCGACCAGGCCTCCTTCGACCGGCTTTTCGCGGTCAACGTGAAGGCGCTGTTCTTCGTCATGCAGCGCGTTCTGCAGCACATGGTGGCTCACGGCGAGGCGGGCTGCTCGGTCATCAACATGGCCTCGCAGGCCGGCCGCCGCGGCGAGGCGCTGGTCTCGCACTACTGCGCGACCAAGGCCGCCGTCATCAGCTACACACAGAGCGCGGCGCTGGCGATGGCGCCGCGGGGCATCCGCGTCAACGCCATTGCGCCCGGGGTGGTCGACACGCCGATGTGGGCGCACGTGGATGCGCTGTTCGCCCGCTACGAAGGCCTCGCGCCGGGGGAGAAGAAGCGCCGGGTCGGCCTCGAGGTGCCGCTGGGCCGCATGGGCACGCCGGGCGATATTGCCGGCGCCGCCGTGTTCCTCGCCAGCGACGAAGCCCGCTACATCACCGCGCAGACGCTCAACGTCGACGGTGGTAACGTCATGAGCTGAAGGTAGATCGAAGGAAGCCTTCCATGACATCGGTGCGCCAACGCCACCTGCCCCGACACCGCGGACCCGAGCTCGAACGCGACATCACGCGGTCGCCCTCGCTCGGCTACGAGGCGCCCGAGGAGACCGGCCTGGTGCGCTGCCTGGCCCATGGCTTCCCCAGCCCGCTGGTGCGCTGGCATTTCCACGACGAGTACGAGCTGCACCTGATCACCGAGACCTCGGGCAAGGCCTTCATCGGGGACTGGATCGGTCCCTTCCAGCCGGGCCACTTGGTGCTGTGCGGTCCGCGCCTGCCGCACAACTGGATCTCGCTCGACGCGCCGGCGGATGGCGCGGCCGGGCGCGACCGCGTGATCCAGTTTCGCCACGAGCCGATCGAACGCGCGGCAGCGGAGATCCCGGAGCTGCAGGAGGTGATGCAGTTGCTGGAGCGCTCCCGCCACGGCATCGAGTTCTTCGGGCTCGCCGAGCGCGCGCAGGCCCACTGGGACGCGGTCAAGGGTGCGCGCGGGCTGCGCCGCTTCGCGCTCTTCTGCGGCTACCTGGCCGATCTCGCGCAGTGCACCGACTACCGGCTGCTCTCCAACGTGCAGATGCAGGGCGTGGAAGGCGATGCCGGTGTGGACCAGATCAATGTCATCGTCGACCGCATCACCTCCAACCTGGCCGAGCCGATCGTGATGGCCGACATCGCCGCCGAGCTGGGCATGAGCGAGAGCCGCTTCAGCCGCTTCTTCAAGCGCTCGACCGGCAACAGCTTCACCGATTTCGTGAACCGCGTGCGCATCAACAGCGCCTGCCACCTGCTGATGCAGACCGACCATTACGTGACCGACATCTGCTATCAGGTCGGCTTCAACAACGTCGCCAATTTCAACCGTCGCTTCCTGGAGATCAAGGGCATGACGCCGACCGAGTTCCGGCGCCAGAGCGACCACCGCTTCGGCAGCGGCTGACAACGCCAAGGGACCCGCGCTTGTACCTCGGACTCGACCTCGGCACTTCGGAGCTGAAGGCGCTGTTGCTGGCGCCGGACCACCGCATCGTCGCGCTGGCGCGGTCGCCGCTCACGGTCGACCGGCCCGCGCCCCTGTGGTCTGAGCAGGCGCCTTCGCAGTGGTGGGAAGCGCTGGAGGCGGTCATGGCCGAGCTGCGGCGCAGGGAGGCGCCAGCGCTTTCGGCGGTGCGCGCCATCGGCCTGTCGGGCCAGATGCACGGCGCCGTCGCCATGGATGCGCAGGACCGGGTGCTGCGCCCCGCCATCCTCTGGAACGACGGGCGCAGCGCCGCCCAGTGCCGCGACCTCGCCGCCCACGTGCCCCGCTTGGCCGCCATCGCCGGCAACCTCGCGATGCCGGGCTTCACCGCGCCCAAGCTGCTGTGGATGCGCGAGCACGAGCCCGATCTGTTCGCGCGCGTCGCGCATGTGCTGCTGCCCAAGGACTGGCTGCGCTTCATGTTGAGCGGCGAGTTCGCGAGCGACATGTCGGACGCCTCGGGCACGCTGTGGCTGGACGTGGGCGCGCGCGACTGGTCCGACGAACTGCTGGCCGCGTGCAGCCTGTCGCGTGCGCAGATGCCGCGGCTGGTCGAGGGCAGCGCTGCCGCCGGGCGACTCAAGGCCGAACTGGCCCAGCGCTGGGGCATGGCGCCGGGCGTGACCATCGCCGGCGGCGGTGGCGACAACGCGGCCAGCGCCGTCGGCATGGGACTGGTGGAAGCGGGACAGGGCTTCGTCTCCCTGGGCACCTCGGGCGTGATCTTCATCGGCGGCGAGCGCTTCGAGCCTCGTCCCGAGGCGGCGGTGCATGCCTTCTGCCATGCACTGCCGGGACGCTGGCACCAGATGTCGGTGATGCTGTCCGCCTCCAGCGCGGTCAGCTGGGCCGCGCGCAGCTTCGGTCTCGGCAACGAGGCGGCGCTCCTGGCCGCGGCCGCTTCGCTCGGCGACGAGGCGCGGCAGCGCGCTCCGCTGTTCCTGCCCTACCTGTCGGGGGAGCGCTCGCCGTACAACGATGCCGACGCGCAAGGCGTGCTGTTCGGCCTGACGCATGCGCACGGCCCGGCGGACATCGCGCATGCGGTGGTCGAAGGCGTGAGCTTCGGGCTACGCGACGGCCTCGACACCCTCGCACGGCCGGCCGGGGACCTGGTGCTGGTCGGCGGCGGCGCGCGCAGCACCTGGTGGGCGCAGCTGCTGGCCGATGTGCTGGAGACGCCGCTGGCGATCTGCGAAGGCAGCGAGGCCGGTGGCGCACTCGGCGCGGCGCGGCTCGCCTGGCTCGCCGATGGCGGCAGCCTGGCCGAGGTCTGCCGCCGCCCCCAGCTGCGGCAGCGCTTCGAGTCCGATCGCGCGCCGGCTGATTGGCTTCGCGCCCGGCACGCCCGCTCCAAGGCCCTCTACGCTGGGCTGCGCCCGCTCTTCGGCGCCAGGAATGAATGAGCTGCCGCGCCGCGCCGAAGTACCGGCCCATTGACCGCGCTTTCGGCGTATGCCGCCCGGCTGTGCCGCGATGCGACCTTTGACGGATGGGCCAAGGGCGCCGCGGCAGCTACCTTCGCTGCATGCCTTCCTTCTTCAAGTTCGCGGCCCGGTGCCGGGCGCCCTTTTCTGCGCGCAGTTGCATCGAGGCACGCCCGACCCCGCCGTGCAAACCGCCCCGGCCGCCCCTGTTGGTGCTGCGCGGCGTGTCCCAGCAGGGAACGATCCGCGCGCACGCAGCCAAGGTGATCGCGGTCACCGCGCTGCATTTCGGGACGCAGGGCCGATAGGCCCTAGAGGATCGAGTGATCGGTGGTGAACAGGCAGGAATCCGCGTCGGACGGAGGCTCCTGCGGGTCGTGCGCAGCAGCGTGCCGCGTGACCGGCGGCGGCGCCTCGCCCTCATCGCCGATGCCCATCGGCGCCGGGGGCTTGCCGAAAGGCGCCAGGCCCTGCACCACACGCAGCGCCGATGCGCCCTGGATCAGGGCCTCCGAATAATCGGGCAGGCCCTGGGTCGAGGAGTCCACCGGCCGATAGACCAGGCACTCGTCGGAGTCCGCCTGCACAGCCTCCATCAGCACCCAATGGAATTCATTGGGTTCGAGTTCGAGAACCGTGAGGGCAAGATCGCGCAGTGCCATGGGGGAAACCTCTTATTCAACTGTTTCAACGAATTGTTACAGCTGAATAATGATCGACAAAGGTACTTTCGCACGATGCATCCTCCAGCTGAGGTAGGCAGGGGGAAATAGCGTGAAGGGCGCCGCAGTTGCGGCGCCCTGCACTCAACCGAGGCGAACCGGCACGAAGATCCGGTCGCCGTCGCGCTGGATCAGCAGCGCGATCGACTTGTCGGCCTTCGCCGCCACCTCGCGAACCTGCTCCACGCTCTTGGCGGGCGTGCCGTTGATCGCCAGCAGCACGTCGCCGGCCTGCACGCCAGCCAGGGCCGCGGGGCCGCCTGCATCTTCGATCAGCAGGCCGCTGTCCACATGAGCCTCGCGCTTTTCCTGCGGCTGCAAGGGTCGCAGCGCAAGGCCGAGCTTTCCGTTGCCGGCGCCGGCGTCATTCTTGGCCACGGCGCTCGTCTTGTCGCTGGCATCGCCGAGGCGCGCGCTGATCTCGTGGCGCTCGCCCTGGCGCCACACGTCCAGTGTGATGCGGCTGCCGGGCTTCTTCTGGCCGATCAGCGCCGGCAGGTCGCCCGAAGAGACGATGGGCTCGCCATCGACCTTGCGGATGACGTCGCCCGAGCGCAGGCCGGCCTGGTCGGCGGGGCCGCCCTTCTCCACGTTCGACACCAGCGCGCCCTCCGGCTTGTCGAGCTTGAAGGAGTCGGCGAAGGTCTGGTTGACCTCCTGCACCGCGACGCCAAGCCGCGCATGGCTGACCTTGCCGGTCGCGACGATCTGGTCCTTCACCTGGATCGCGACGTCGATCGGGATCGCGAAAGACACGCCCTGGTAGCCGCCGCTGCGGCTGTAGATCTGCGAGTTGATGCCCACCACCTCGCCGCGCGCATTCAAGAGCGGCCCGCCCGAGTTGCCGGGGTTGATGGCGACGTCGGTCTGGATGAAGGGCACGTAGCTGTCATCGGGCAGCGAGCGGCCCTTGGCGCTCACCACGCCGGCCGTCACCGTGTTCTCGAAGCCGAAGGGCGATCCGATGGCGAGCACCCATTCGCCCACCTTCAAATCCTTGGTGTTGCCCAGTTGCAGGGTTGGCAGGTTCTTGGCGTCGATCTTCAGCACGGCGACGTCGGTCTTCGCATCCGAGCCCAGCACCTTGGCGCGGAACTCCCGGCGGTCGGTGAGCTTGACCGTCACTTCGTTGGCATCCTTCACCACATGGGCGTTGGTCAGGATCACGCCATCGGGGCTGACGATGAAGCCGGAGCCCTGGCCGCGCACGGGAACGTCGCGCTGCGGGCCACGGGGGCCGAACTGGCCGCCGAAGCGGCGGAAGAACTCGAACATCGGGTCGTCCGGATCGATGCCTTCCATCGCGGTCTTGGTGGTGCCGGTCACGCTGATGTTGACCACGGCCGGACCGTCGCGCGAGGTGATGGTCGAGAAGTCGGGCATGGTGACCAGGGGCGCCGCGGCGGCAGGCGCCGCAGCCGTTGCGCCCACGGCACTGGCACTGGTGTAGGCGCCCGCGCCGACGGCGCCGATCACTCCGGCGGCCGCCAGAGCGACAGCGAGAGCACGGGGCGAGTTCAGACGGACATTCATGGCAGTTCCTTTCGATGTGTCAGTGGAAAACACGATGAAAGGAATGTCGTCCGCTTCGCTTAGGCCCGCCTTAAAAATCGGAGGGGAAACGCACGCTCACCCGCAAGCCTCGGAGGCTTTCCGAGCGGCCGATGTCCAGCGTTGCGCCATGCTGGTCGGCGATGGATTTCACGATCGCCAGCCCCAGGCCGCTGCCCGGCGCCTGCGGCTCGCCCGCGCGGTAGAAGCGGTCGAGCACGCGCTCGCGCTCCTCGACCGGCAGCCCCGGGCCGCTGTCTTCCACGACCAACTCGGCGCCGCCCGCCTGCGACGCGATGCGGATGTCGACCCGCCCGCCCTCGGGCGTGTACTTGACGGCGTTGTCGAGCAGGTTTCGCAGCAGCGTGCGCAAGGCCTCTGGTCGGCCCCGCACCCGTGCCGCGTCTGCGGCGGCGATGCCGATATCGATGCGCCTCGCCTGGGCGACCGCGATCGCGTCGGACAGCGCGAGCCGCGCGACCTCCTGCAGTTCCACCGCTTCCGGCGGCATTTCGGCGGTGGCGCTGGCTTCCTGCCGCGCCAGTGCCAGCATCTGCTCGACCAACCGCGTCGCGCGGTCGATGCCCGCCGCCAGGCGGTTGACCGCCAGCTCGCGCGCGGCTTCGTCGGGCGCTCGCTTCAGCCCTTGCACCTGCAGCTTGAGCGCGGCGAGCGGCGAGCGCAGCTCGTGCGCGGCATCGGCCACGAAGTGCTTCTGCGCCTCGAAGGCCCGACGCACGCGCTCGAACAGGAGGTTGAGCTCGTGCACCAGGGGGCGAACCTCCTCCGGCAGGCCGCTCTCGCTCACCGGGGACAAGTCGTCGGCTTGCCGCGCCGCGACCTGGCCGCGCACCCGTGCCACCGGCGCCAGCGAGCGGCTCACCACCCACCACACCACCAGCATCAGGAGCGGCGCCGCGAGCCCGATCGGCCCGACGGTGCGCAGCGCCAGCGTGCCGGCCATGTGGCGGCGCGCCGCCATGTCCTGCGCCACCTGGATCACGAGCGTACGGCTCTGAAGCGAGAACACCCGGTAGGTGGTGCCACGTGCCCGCACGTTCGAGAAGCCCAACACCGCGCGCTGCGGCAAGGCGGCCTGCGCGGCCGATTCGAAGATGCGCTGGCCGTCGATGGTCCACACCTGCACGACGAATTCGAAGTTCTCCTCGCCGTCGCTGAGCCCGCTGACGGCGGCACTGGGCGGCAAGCCGGCGCGCAGCGACAAGGCCATCTGCTGCATGTGGTAGTCGAAGATCTCGTCGGCTTCGTTGAGCACGGTGCGATAGGCGACGAAGGCCTGGGTGCCGGCGGCGAGCAGGATCGCAGCAAGCAGAAACCAGAGGAGCCTGGCGCGTAAGGATTTCATGCCCGCCCCCACGCTGGGCACTGCGTGTCCTCGCTGCCCCCCGAGGGGGCGCGCGCTTGCTTGGGGCGGCCCGGCGCTGCGCGCATCATTCCTTGGGCACCATGTATCCCACCCCCCGCACATTGCGGATCAGGTCCGCGCCGAGCTTCTTGCGCAGCCCGTGCACGTAGACCTCGACGGCATTGCTGCTGATCTCGTCCTTCCATCCATAGAGCTTTTCCTCGAGCTGCGCGCGCGAAAGCACCATGCCGGGCCGCGCGATCAAGGGCTCGAGCACCGCCCATTCGCGCGCCGACAACACCGTCGGCTGCCCATTGACGGTGACTTCGCGCGTCGTCGGATGGATGCTCACGCCCATGTGCTCGTAGACCGGCTCGGCCCGGCCCGAGGCGCGGCGCAGCAAGGCACGGATACGCGCCAACAGCTCGTCGAGGTCGTAGGGCTTGAGCACGTAGTCATCGGCCCCGGCATCCAGCCCCTCGATGCGCTGCTGCACCGAATCGCGCGCGGTGGCGATCAGCACCGGCATGCGCTGCTTGCGCGCACGCAGGGCGCGCAGCACCTCGAGCCCGTCGCGGCGCGGCACGCCGAGGTCGAGCAGCACCAGGTCGTACTGCTGCGTCCTGAGCGCGGTGTCGGCCGCGTCGCCGTCCTTGACCCAGTCGACCGCGTAGTTCTCGGCCCGCAGCAGGTCGAGCACGGCCTCGCCGATCATCACATCGTCTTCGAGCAGCAGCAGTCGCATGGTGGAGTCATCCGGCAAAGGATCGTTCGAGATCGTAGGGGGTGGCGAAGTTCAGAGCAGCGCGCGCACCTCGCGCGCCGCCTCGAAAAGCAGCGGCAGCAGGTCGCGGCGCAGCGCATCTTCCTGATGACGGCCGCCGGACAGCACCACGTTGAGCGCCGCCACCGTGTGGCCCTGCATGTCGCGCAGCGGCACCGCGAGCGCCTGCACGCCCAGCTCGTGCTCCTCGCTGGCGAAGCAGCAGTCGTCCTTCCGGACCTGGGCGATGCGCTGGCGCAGCATTCGCGCCTGGGTGATGGTGTGCGGCGTCAGGCGCGGCAGCACGCGGCCCTTGAGCCAGCTCGCGAGCTGTGCCGCGTTCATCGCCGCCAGCAAGACGCAGCCGGTCGAGGTCGCGTGCGCGGGCAGGCGCGCGCCGAGGTGGAGGCCGTAGGCGAGCACGCGGGTCGGCGTGCCCCAGGCGCCGCTGCGCGCGATGATGACCGCCTCCTCCCCATCGAGCACCACGGCCGAGAAGGACTCCCCCGTCTGCGCAGCCAACCGGTTCAGCGTGGGCTGAAGCGCGCGCGGCAGCCGCGAGGAGGCCAGGTAGCTGCCCGAGAAGCGCAGCACCTTCGGCGACATCCAGAAGTAGCTGCCGTCGGTCTCGAGATAGCCCAGGTGAGCAAGCGTGAGCAGGTGTCGCCGGGCGGCGGCGCGCGTGAGGCCGGCACGCTCGGCCGCCAGCGTCGCGTTGAGGCGCTGGCGCTCGGTGTCGAAGCTCTCGAGCACGGCCATGCCCTTGGCGATGCCCTCGATGAAGTCCGGCTTGGCGATGGTCATGGCGGCGAAGCGAATCAGGTGTTGCGCGATCATCGCGCAGGCGGCCCCATCATCGCACAGAGGATGGCGCCGGGTGATGCAGGAACGGCTCCTTCGTCCTACGCTTGGCCCAACATCCAGGAGACATCCATGCGTACCCAGGTCGCCATCATCGGGGCCGGCCCCGCCGGCTTGTTGCTCGGCCAGCTGCTCTTCAAGGCCGGCATCGACAACGTCATCATCGAGCGCCAGACCGGCGAGTACGTGCTGGGGCGCATCCGAGCCGGCGTGCTGGAGCAGGTCACGATGGACCTGCTGGCCCGCGCCGGCGTCGATGCCCGCGCTAAGGCGGAAGGGCTGCCGCACGAGGGCATCGAGCTGCTCTTCAAGGGCGCGCGCCACCGCATCGACCTGCTCGGCCTGACCGGCGGCAAGCAGGTCACGGTCTACGGCCAGACCGAGGTGACGCACGACCTGATGAACGCGCGCGAGGCAGAAGGCCTGACGACGATCTATAGCGCCTCGCAGGTCAGCCTGCACGGCTTCGACGGCGAGCGCCCGACCGTGCGCTACGAGAAGAACGGCGCCACCCACGAGATCGAATGCGATTTCATCGCCGGCTGCGACGGATACCACGGCGTGAGCCGCGCCAGCGTGCCGTCCGGGGCCATCCACACGTACGAGAAGGTCTACCCCTTCGGCTGGCTGGGCGTGCTGGCCGACGTGCCGCCGGTGTCGCACGAGCTGATCTACGCCAACACGCCGCGCGGTTTCGCCCTGTGCAGCATGCGCAGCCCGACACGCAGCCGCTACTACGTACAGGTGCCGGTGGACGAGCGGGTGGAGGACTGGAGCGACGAGGCCTTCTGGAACGAGCTGCGCCTGCGCCTGGATCCCGAGGCCCGCGATCATCTGGTGACCGGTCCCTCGCTGGAAAAGAGCATCGCGCCGCTGCGCAGCTTCGTTGCCGAGCCGATGCGCTTCGGCAGGCTGTTCCTGGCCGGCGATGCAGCTCACATCGTGCCGCCGACGGGCGCCAAGGGCCTGAACCTAGCCACCGCCGATGTGGGCTACCTGTCGCGCGCCCTCGAGGTCTTCTACCGCGAGCACAGCGCATCGGCGCTCGACCGCTACTCCGAGCTGTGCCTGCGCCGCATCTGGAAGGCCGAGCGCTTCTCGTGGTGGTTCACCTCGCTCATGCACCGCTTCCCGGACACCGGCGAGTTCGGGCAGAAGATCCAGGAAGCCGAGCTCGACTACCTGGTGCACTCGCGCGCGGCGTCCACCTCGGTCGCCGAGAACTACGTCGGGCTGCCGCTCGAGGACTTCTGACCCTCAGGGCCCCGGCTGCATCAGCTGCCACACCCGCGCGGGCGTCAACGGCATGTCCAGGCGCGGCGTGAGCCCGGCCATGCCGTTGCGCGCGAAGGCGTCGGCCACCGCGTTGACGACAGCCGGCGTGGCGCCGATGGTGCCGAGCTCGCCCACCCCCTTCACGCCCAGCGGGTTGTTCAGGCAGGGCGTGCTCTGGTCCATCTCGGTCTTGAACATCGCGGCCATGATGTCGGCGCGCGGCGCGGCGTAGTCCATCAGGCTGCCGGTCAGCGGCTGGCCGGTCTCTGCGTCGTAGACGACGCGCTCGCACAGCGCCTGGCCAATGCCCTGCACGGCGCCTCCCTCCAGCTGGCCGCGCACGATCAGCGGGTTGATCACCCGGCCGACATCATTGACGGACGCATAGGCCACCACACCGACCTCGCCGGTGCCGGGATCGATCTCCACCTCGCAGATGTGGCAGCCGTTGGGCCAGGTCGGACCGGCGACGGTGCTGGTGGAGTCGACGAAGATCTGCCGCTCGGGCTGTCGGCCTGCGAGCGCGAACAGGTCGAGCGCGAGGTCGGTGCCGGCCACCTTGAAGGCGCCGGCCTCGTATCGGACGTCCTCCGCCGCGACCTCGAGCTCCTGCGCCGCCAGCGCGCGCGCCTTGTCGATGGTGCGCTCGGCGCCCACCCGCACAGCCGAGCCGCCGGTGAAGATGGATCGCGAGCCGGCACTGCCGAACCCATCCCCGCGGTCGGTGTCGCCCAGCACGATGCGCACTTTCTCGATCGGCACGCCGAAGGTGTCGACCACCAGCTGCGCCAGGGTGGTCGCGATGCCCTGCCCCATGGCGTTGACCGCCGAGAACACCTCGATGACGCCGTCGGCCTGCACCGAGACGGTCACGCGCTCCTCGAACACGTTGCCGCCGGTCCACTCCAGGAAGGTCGCGATGCCCAGCCCGCGCAGCCGGCCCTGGCGCTTCGACTCGGCGACGCGTGCGTCGAAGCCTTGCCAGTCGGCCAGTGCCAGGGCCTGGTCCATGACCGACTCGAAGCGCCCGGTGTCGTAGGTCTGCTGCATCGGATTGGTGTAGGGCATCTGGGCGGGCTGGATGAAGTTGCGTCGGCGCAGCTCGAGGCGGTCGATGCCGATCTGGCGCGCGGCTTCGTCCATCAGCCGCTCGATGGTGTAGATGGCCTCCGGGCGGCCCGCGCCGCGGTAGGCGCCGGTCGGCGCGGTGTTCGTGAGCACCGCGAGGAAATCGAAGTCGATAGTCTGGATGTCGTAGACGCTGGTCTGCACCCACGGGCCGATCAGCAGCTGGATCACGACGCCGGTGGCGGTGGCATAGGCGCCGACGTTGGCCAGGGTGCGGATGCGCAGCGCGAGGATCTTGCCGCCGGCATCGAGCGCAAGCTCGGCCCGCGCCTCGATGTCGCGGCCGTGGGAGGTGGAGAGGAATTCCTCGCTGCGGTCGGCTACCCATTTCACCGGCCGGCGCAGCGTATGCGCCGCGAAGGCCACCACGATGTCTTCGGGATAGGCGCCGGTCTTCATGCCGAAGCCGCCGCCCACGTCGCCCACGACCACGCGCACCTGCTCGGTCGGCAGGCCGATCGCCTCGCAGACCGAGTTGCGCACGCCCGAGGGCATCTGGGTGCTCAAACGGAGGGTGAGGCGCCCGGAGGCCGGGTCGGCATCCGCCAGCACCGAGCGCGGCTCGATCGTGAGCGCGACCACCCGCTGGTTGACGACGTCCAGCGCCACCACGTGGTCGGCGCGGGCGAAGGCAGCGCTGGCCGCCTCGGCGCTGCCGTGGCGCATCTCGGCGGCGATGTTGCCCGTGGCCTCGCCCCAGACCAGCGGCGCGCCTTCCGCGACGGCAGCCTGCGTGTCGACCACCATCGGGAGCTCCTCGTAGTCGACCATCACCGCCTCGGCCGCATCGCGCGCCTGGGCCGCCGTCTCGGCGATCACGGCGGCGACCGGCTCGCCGACGAAACGCACGGTGTCGAGCGCCAGCACATGCCGCGGCGGCGAGGCGCAATCGGACCCATCCGCGCGCTTGAAGGCCACGGCCCCGGGCATCGGCTTGACGCCGGCCTGCTGCAGCTCGGCGCCGGTCAGCACGCGCAGGACACCGGGCATGGCGACCGCCGCAGCGGCGTCGATCGCCGCGACGCGCGCATGCGGATAAGGGGAACGCACGAAGAACAGGTGGGTCTGACGGGCTGGCGCGACGTCGTCGGTGTAGCGCCCGGCGCCTGCCAGAAGGCTCTCGTCCTCGAGCCGCCGGACGGATTGGCCGCTGCCGAAACGCGTGGGGTTCGTTGCTTCTGCTGTCACCATGGTCCTCTTTCCATTTGTTTTGGCCGGGGATGACTATATGGGCATCCCGCGTATTCGGCTTCCGATGACATCGCGCCCCCTCGAAGCCGTGTATACCTCCGACCATGCAACTGCCCTGGCTCGCACCCGGTGATCCGCTGCCCGACGCCTCTTCGGCATGGGGCGAATCCGACCCCGTTCCCGGCCTGCTGGCCGCGGGCGGCGGCCTCGATGTCCCGAGCCTGCTGCAGGCCTATGCGCGCGGCATCTTCCCCTGGTTCAGCGAGGGCCAGCCGATCCTCTGGTGGAGCCCGGACCCGCGCATGGTGCTGGAGGTGGAGCGCTTCAGCTTGCACCGCTCCCTGCGCAAGACGCTGGAGCGCATGCGCGCCGCGCCGGGGTTCGAGATCCGCATCGACCACGGTTTCGAAGCGGTGATCCAGGCCTGCGCGCAAGCCCCGCGCGTCGGCCAGACCGGCACGTGGATCCTGCCCGAGATGGTGCGTGCCTACACGGCCCTGCACCGGGCGGGCCATGCGCACAGCGTCGAGACCTGGATCGACGGCGAGCTCGCGGGTGGCCTCTACTGCGTGGCGATCGGGCGCGCGGTGTTCGGCGAATCGATGTTCGCGCGCCGGCCCGACGCCTCCAAGATCGCGCTGGCGGCGCTGGTCAGCTTCTGCCGCGCGCACGGGATCGCGATGATCGACTGCCAGCAGAACACCACCCACCTGGCCAGCCTGGGCGCCCGCGAAATGCCGCGCGCTCGCTTTGTCTCACACGTGGCAAGGGCACGTCATCTGGGCGGGCCGCAGTGGCGTTTCGAGCCCGTATACTGGTCCGAACTCCTGCCTGCGCGAACCTCTCTTTCGACGTGACGCACCTCAAGGATCTTCCGCTCCACACGCTGCAGTTCTATGCGACGGCGCCCTATCCGTGCAGCTACCTGCCGGACCGGCAGGCCCGGTCGCAGGTCGCGACGCCCAGCCACCTGATCCACAACGACGCCTACTCGGACTTGGTGCTCAGCGGCTTCCGGCGCAGCGGCATGTTCACTTACCGTCCCCATTGCGACGGCTGCAGCGCCTGCGTGCCGCTGCGCGTGCTGGCCAATTCGTTCAAGCCCAACAGAAGCCAGCGCCGCGCCCTGGCACGCCATGCCGACCTGCAGGCGCGGGTGCTCAAGCTCTGCTTCGTGCCGGAGCACTACCAGCTCTACCTGCGCTACCAGAACGGCCGCCACGCCGGCGGCGGCATGGACCACGACAGCATCGACCAGTACACCCAGTTTCTCCTTCAGAGCCGGGTCAACTCCAGGTTGGTAGAGTTCCGCGAGACCCGGCCGGACGGCAGCGCTGGCGCGCTGAAGATGGTGTCGATCCTCGACGTGCTGAACGACGGGCTGTCGGCGGTCTACACCTTCTACGAGCCCGAGCCGGGCGCGGGTTACGGCAACTACAGCGTTCTGTGGCAAATAGAGCAGGCGCGCAAGCTGGGCCTGGCCCACGTCTACCTCGGCTATTGGATCAATGGCAGCGCCAAAATGAACTACAAGGCGCGCTTCGCGCCACACGAGGTGCTGATCGGCGGGCGCTGGCAAGCGCCTATCGATTTCACCAAGTAAAATCGCAACCGGTTCCCCCAACCGCGTTGCCATGAGAAAACCCCAATCAGACATTCCTGCCGCGCCCGTGATCCAGGTGATCGAGCGCATGTTCTCGCTGATCGACGTGCTGGCCTCCCGCGAGGAAGCGATCTCGCTGAAGGAAATCAGCGAAAAGACCGGCCTGCACCCTTCCACCGCGCATCGCATTCTGAACGACCTGGCGGTTGGCCGGTTCGTCGACCGGCCTGAGGCGGGCAGCTACCGGCTGGGCATGCGCCTGCTGGAGCTCGGCAACCTAGTAAAGGGCCGGCTGAATGTGCGCGACGCCGCCATGGCGCCGATGCGCGAGCTGCACAAGCTCACCCAGCAACCGGTCAATCTCAGCATGCGCCAGGGGGACGAGATCGTCTACATCGAACGCGCCTACAGCGAGCGCTCCGGCATGCAGGTGGTGCGCGCCATCGGTGGGCGCGCGCCGCTGCACCTGACCTCCACCGGCAAGCTGTTCCTGGCGGTGGACGAACCCCAGCGCGTTCGCAGCTACGCCACCCGCACGGGTCTTGCCGGCCACACGCGCAACAGCATCACCCAGCTGCCTGCGCTGGAGCGGGAGCTGTCGAAGGCGCGCCAGTACGGCATTGCCCGTGACAACGAGGAGCTGGAGCTCGGCGTGCGCTGCATGGCTGCCGGCATCTATGACGATCAGGGGAAGCTGGTGGCGGGCCTGTCGATCTCGGCCCCGGCCGACCGGCTGGACGATGGCTGGCTGCCCAAGCTGCAGGCAACTGCCAACGAAATCTCCAGCGCGCTCGGCTACACCGCGAGCGCGCCGCCGGCGGCCTGAGGTGCCGCCGGGCCGGCGCCTGGGCCGGATGGAGACAACGGGGGATCAGCTCGCGACGTGGGCCACGGCAAGCGTAGGCTGTGGCGGCGTTGCCGCTGCCGGGTTGATCATGTGGTGGTTGGCTTCGACCCAGCGCCGCACGCGCTCGGCATCGGCGATGCGGCCGAGCTTGCCGGCCGAATCGAGGAACACCATGATCAATTTGCGCCCGGCGATCCGGGCCTGCATCACCAGGCACTGGCCGGCCTCGGTGATGTAGCCGGTCTTCTGGAGGCCGATGTCCCAATCGGGGCTCTTCACGAGGCGATTGGTGGTGTTGTACTGCAGCACGCGGTTGCCCACTTCGACCTGGTACTCGGGCGAGGTGGAGAGCTGGCGCACCGTGGCGTCGGCGGAGGCCGCGTTGACGAGGAGCGCCAGGTCCTGTGCGCTCGACTGGTTGCGGCTGGAGAGACCGGTGGGTTCGACGTAGCGCGTGTCCTTCATGCCGAGCATCTTTGCCTTGGCATTCATGACGCTCACGAACGTGGCCAGGCCGCCCGGATAGGTGCGGCCGAGGGCGTGGGCAGCCCGGTTCTCGCTGGACATCAGCGCCAGGTGGAGCAACTCACCGCGCGGCAGCGTGCTGCCGACGGTCAAACGCGAGCGGCTCCCTTTTTCGGTATCGACGTCGTCCTGCGTGATGGTGATCAGTTCATCGGAAGGGAGGTGGGCTTCGCTGATGAGCAGCCCCGTCATGAGCTTGGTCAGCGAGGCGATCGGCAGCACGACGCTGTCGTTCTTGCTGAACAGGACCTCGCGCGTGTCCTGGTCGATCACCAGGGCCACGCTGGACTTCAGGTCCAGCGCATCTTCGGTGCTGTGCAGCCCCGCGAGCTGGCCGAAGGACTGTCGCGCCGCGACCTCGGGCACGCGCACGACCGAGCGCCGCTGCACCGCCACGACCGTCTTGCCGCCCCGCTTGCGGATCGAAGCCACCACGTTGCGCCCGCCGCTTACCACACGGTCGGCCTGCTCGCCCTTGGCGCTGCGCTTGGAGTCCGCGCTTCGTTTGCTTTCGGCGGCGATCTGGGCCTTCTTGGAGACCTGCGCTTTCTTGGCGGCCTGGGCCGTGGGCAATAAAAACGCCGTGGCACAAAGCGCGACGGCGAAAAGACGAAGAGCGGGAAGGAACCGCTGGCTGGAAACTCGGCAGAAACGGGCTTCGGGCATTAAAAACTCCAGCGGCGATTAGCAGGACCGCAGTGTATCGAAATCAAAAAAAACACGCAATATCAGTTACTTGCATCCTCTTCTTCAGTCGAAACAAAGGATCCCCCAAACAACTAACCTTGTGCTGCCACTCTCTCAGCTTGGCTCTGTAACTTGTTGAGCGCACTCAAATAAGCCTTGGCAGAAGCCACCACGATGTCCGGATCGGCGCCGACGCCATTGACGACTCGGCCCGCGTTCTGCAGACGGACCGTGACTTCGCCCTGACTCTCGGTCGACCCACTGATGGCATTCACTGAATAGAGCACCATCTCCGCCCCGCTTTTCACCTGGGCTTCGATCGCCTTCAGCGATGCATCAACCGGGCCATTGCCATCCGACTCGCTCGTGACCTCCTTGCCATCCACTGTGAACACGATGCGCGCATGGGGGCGCTCACCGGTTTCGCTGTGCTGCATCAAGGATACAAAACCAAACTGCTCCGCAACGTGCGAATGCTCCTCGTCGCTTACAAGTGCAAGGATGTCTTCGTCAAATATTTCGCTTTTTCGATCGGCAAGCTCCTTGAAGCGGGCGAAGGCGGCATTGATGTCGGCCTCGCTCTCCATCGCTACCCCGAGTTCCTGCAGGCGCTGCTTGAAGGCGTTGCGGCCACTGAGCTTGCCCAGCACGATCTTATTGGCGCTCCAGCCCACGTCTTCCGCCCGCATGATCTCGTAGGTGTCGCGCGCCTTGAGCACGCCATCCTGGTGAATGCCGGAAGCGTGGGCAAAGGCATTGGCGCCGACCACCGCCTTGTTGGGCTGGACCACGAAGCCGGTGGTCTGGCTGACCATGCGGCTCGCCGCCACGATGTGCCTCGTGTCGATGCCGAGTTCCAGCCCGAAATAATCCTTTCGTGTCTTCACCGCCATGACGATTTCTTCGAGCGAGCAGTTGCCGGCCCGCTCGCCGAGACCGTTGATGGTGCATTCCACCTGCCGCGCCCCACCGATCTTCACGCCGGCCAGGGAATTGGCCACCGCCATGCCAAGGTCGTTGTGGCAATGCACCGACCAGACAGCCTTGTCGCTGTTCGGGATGCGCTCGCGCAGCGTCCGGATGAAGTTCCCGTAGAGCTCCGGGACCGCGTAGCCGACGGTGTCGGGCACGTTGATGGTCGTCGCTCCCTCGTTGATCACGGCCTCGAGCACCCGGCACAGGAAGTCGACGTCGCTGCGATAGCCATCCTCCGGGCTGAATTCCACGTCGCTGACCAGGTTGCGCGCGAAGCGTACCGCGACCCTTGCCTGCTCGAACACCTCGTCCGGCGTCATCCGCAGCTTCTTCTCCATGTGGAGGGGCGAGGTCGCAATGAAGGTGTGGATGCGGCTACTGGCCGCGCCCTTCAGGGCTTCGGCGGCACGGGAGATGTCGCGGTCGTTGGCACGCGAGAGGCCGCAGACCGTCGACTCCTTGATCGCACCCGCGATGGCCGCGACAGCGTCGAAATCGCCATTCGAACTCGCCGGGAAGCCGGCCTCGATGACGTCGACCCGCAGGCGCTCCAGTTGGCGCGCAATGCGCAGCTTCTCGTCCTTTGTCATCGAGGCGCCCGGCGACTGTTCGCCGTCGCGCAGGGTGGTGTCGAAAATGATGAGTTTGTCGGCCATCGCGGATCTCCTTGGGTTCAGGCGGCTTCAACCACCGATTGTGCGCTGCGGGCGCCCTGCGCCCGCGCCCTCTCCAGGCCGGACACGATGGCCTTGAGCGAGGCCGAGACGATGTCGGCGTCCCTGCCGACGCCGAACAGCGTCCGGGTCTCGTCGACCCGCAGCTCGAGATACGCGACCGCCTGCGCATCGGCACCGGCGCCGATCGCGTGCTGGTGGTAGTCGATGACGCGGATCGAATGCCCGGTGGCGTCGGCCAGCGCGTGGATGAAGGCGTCGATCGGCCCATTGCCCCGGCCTTCGATCCGGCGGATCTCGCCGGCCCAGGGCAGATCGGCGCGCAGCACCACCGACGCATTGGCGCCCTGGCCCCGCTCCTCCAGCACACGGTGCTGGGGCCCCGAATCATCGCTGATGCGGTACTCGCGCTCGAACAGTTGCCAGAGGTCGGCCGCCGTGAGCTCCTTGCCGGCGACGTCCATCACGCGCTGCACCACCTGGCTGAATTCCATCTGCAGCCGGCGTGGCAACTCGAGCCCGAACTCGCTCTCGAGCAGGTAGGCGATGCCGCCCTTGCCCGACTGGCTGTTGACGCGGATCACGGCTTCGTAGCTGCGGCCCACGTCCTTGGGGTCGATCGGGAGGTAGGGCATATCCCAGATTGCACCCTGCTTGCGGGCGGCGAATGCCTTCTTGATCGCATCCTGGTGCGAACCCGAGAAGGAGGTGTAGACCAGATCGCCCACATAGGGATGGCGCGGGTGCACCGGCAACTGGTTGCAATGCTCGACCGTGACGCGTATCTCGTCGATGTTCGAGAAGTCCAGCCCGGGCGAGACGCCCTGCGTGTAGAGGTTGAGCGCAACGTTCACCAGGTCGAGATTGCCGGTGCGCTCGCCGTTGCCGAACAGGCAGCCCTCGATGCGTTCGGCGCCTGCCATCAGCGCGAACTCACCGGCGGCCGTGCCCGTGCCCCGATCGTTGTGCGGATGCACGCACAGCACGATCGAATCGCGTCGCGCCAGGTTGCGGTGCATCCACTCGATCATGTCGGCGAAGATGTTGGGCGTGGCGTGCTCGACCGTCGAGGGCAGGTTGACGATGCACTTGCGCTCGGGCGTCGGCGCCCACACCTCCGTGACGGCGTCGACCACACGCTTGGAGAAGGCCAGGTCGGTATCCGAGAACATCTCGGGCGAATACTGGAAGGTCCACTGCGTGGCCGGCTGCCTGGCGGCCAGTTCGTTGAACATGCGGGCGTGCGAGGTGGCGAGATCGACGATCTGGTCCTCGTCCATGCCGAGCACCACGCGGCGCATCACGGGCGCCACCGCGTTGTAGAGGTGCACGATGGCGCGCTTCGCGCCTTGCAGCGACTCGAAGGTGCGCTCGACCAGGTGATCGCGCGCTTGCGTGAGTACCTGGATCGTCACATCGCCGGGGATGCGGTCTTCCTCGATCAGCTTGCGGACGAAGTCGAATTCGATTTGCGAGGCCGAGGGGAAGCCGACCTCGATCTCCTTGAAGCCGATGGCCACCAGGGTCTCGAACATGCGCATCTTGCGTTCGATGTCCATCGGCTCCACCAGCGCCTGATTGCCGTCGCGCAGGTCGGTCGACAGCCAGATCGGTGCCTTGGTCAGCACGGCATCGGGCCAGGTCCGGTCCTTGAGGCCGATGGGTGCAAAGGCGCGGTACTTGCGGTCGGGTTGCTTCAACATCTGGTATTTCTCGCTGTGGTTGGATGGACAACCAGCAACCCCAAAACAAACGGCCCGTTGCTGGTGCGAACGGGCCGTGTGATGGATTCGCTTGCGCGCGCTACCGTCTCCGCCCGTGGGGCATCAGTAGTAGGGCCAGCGAAAGCTTGTTCATGGGAGTGGCGAATGTAGCACAGGCCAAATCACTTGTGGAGGCCGCGCTCGTCGGGCTCCTCGGTCGAGGTGCTGATGACACTCACGTGCTGGCCCTTGGCCTTGCGCCAGCCGTAGACCACATAGCCGCTCAGCCCGTAGGCCACGAACAGGCCGAACAGCACCGTCGGCGGATGGATGTTGATGACCGCGATCGCCAGCGCGATCAGCACGATGACAGCGAAGGGGACGCTCTTCTTCACCTGGATGTCCTTGAAGCTGTAGAACGGCGCGTTAGTCACCATCGTGAGGCCCGCATAGAGCGTGAAGCCAAAGGTGATCCAGGTGATCTGGTGCCATGACAAATACAGCACCTCGCCGCCGCGCTTGCCCCATTCGGTCATGAGCCAGATGAAGCCCGCCACCAGCGCCGCAGCCGCCGGCGAAGGCAGCCCCTGGAACCAGCGCTTGTCGACCACGCCGGTGTTGACGTTGAAGCGCGCCAGCCGCAGTGCGGCGCACGCGCAGTACACGAAGGCCGCGATCCAGCCCCAGCGCCCCAGGCCCTTGAGCGACCATTCGTAAGCGATCAGTGCCGGCGCTGCGCCGAAGGACACCATGTCGGACAGCGAATCCATCTGCTCGCCGAAGGCGCTCTGCGTGTTGGTCATGCGCGCCACGCGGCCGTCCAGGCTGTCGAGGATCATGGCAGCGAACACACCGAGCGCCGCCAGGTCGAAGCGTGCGTTCATGGCCATCACGACCGAGTAGAAGCCCCCGAACAGCGCCGCCAGCGTGAACAGGTTGGGCAGGATGTAGATGCCCTTGCGGCGCTTGCGCGGCGCTAGATCTTCGGGGAGCGTGTCGTCGTGCATGGATCGGCGCAGTGTAGTTCAGCCGCTCGTGCGGCATCCAAGAAAAAGGGCCACCGCGCGGGTGGCCCTTGTCGCGTCGGAAAGCGCGATCAGTTACGCGTCTGGTCGACCAGCTTGTTCTTCTTGATCCAGGGCATCATGGCGCGCAGCTTCTCGCCGACCACCTCGATCTGGTGCTCCGCGTTCAGTCGGCGGCGGCTGATCAGCGTCGGCGCGCCAGCCGCGTTCTCGAGCACGAAGCTCTTGGCGTACTCGCCGGTCTGGATGTCGCGCAAGACCTGCTTCATGACCTTCTTGGTTTCCTCGGTCACGATGCGCGGGCCCGTCACGTACTCGCCGTACTCGGCGTTGTTCGAGATCGAGTAGTTCATGTTGGCGATGCCGCCTTCATAGATCAGGTCGACGATCAGCTTGAGCTCGTGCAGGCACTCGAAGTAGGCCATCTCGGGCGCGTAGCCGGCTTCCACCAGGGTCTCGAAGCCGGCCTTGATCAGTTCCACGGTGCCGCCGCACAGCACGGCCTGCTCGCCGAACAGGTCGGTCTCGGTCTCTTCGCGGAAATTGGTCTCGATGATGCCGGCTTTGCCGCCGCCGTTGGCCGTCGCATAGGACAGGGCCAGGTCGCGCGCCTTGCCGCTCTTGTCCGCATGCACCGCGATCAGGTGCGGCACGCCGCCGCCTTGGGTGTAGGTGCTGCGCACCGTGTGGCCGGGGGCCTTGGGCGCCACCATCCAGACGTCGAGATCGGCGCGCGGCTGGACGAAGCCATAGTGCACGTTGAAGCCGTGCGCGAAGACCAGCGAAGCGCCTTCCTTGATGTGGGGCGCCACGTCGTTCTTGTAGACGCTGGCGATCTGCTCGTCAGGCAGCAGGATCATGACCACGTCGGCTGCCTTCACGGCGTCCGCCACTTCGGCGACCTTCAGCCCGGCCTTCTCGACCTTGGGCCAGGAAGCGCCGCCCTTGCGCAGGCCGACGACGACCTTCACGCCGCTGTCGTTCAAGTTCTGCGCATGCGCATGGCCCTGGCTGCCGTAGCCGATGATCGCCACGGTCTTGCCCTTGATCAGGCTGAGATCGGCGTCCTTGTCGTAATAGACCTTCATGGTGCTTGCTCCTTCGTAAATTCAGTGAATGTGTGGTTGCTTCTCAGACGCGCAGGATGCGCTCGCCGCGGCCGATGCCGCTGGCGCCGGTACGGACGGTCTCGAGGATGGCGCCGCGGTCGATGGCCTCGATAAAGGCATCGTTCTTGCCATGGTCGCCGGTGAGCTCGATGGTGAAGCTCTTGTCGGTCACGTCGATGATGCGGCCGCGGAAGATCTCGGCCATGCGCATCATCTCCTCCCGCTCCTTGCCGACCGCACGCACCTTCACCATCATGAGCTCGCGCTCGGTGTAGGCGCCTTCGGTCAGGTCAACGACCTTGACGACTTCGATCAAGCGGTTGAGATGCTTGGTGATCTGCTCGATCACATCGTCGGAACCAGCCGTCACGATCGTCATGCGCGACAGGCTGGCATCCTCGGTCGGAGCGACGGTCAGCGATTCGATGTTGTAGCCGCGGGCGGAAAAAAGGCCCACGACGCGGGAGAGTGCACCGGGCTCGTTCTCGAGCAGCACGGCAATGATGTGTTTCATGTCAGCAGGGGACTCCTCTTTTCGCCGCCCTCCCCCGCGCACGGTAATGCGCGGGCTCGACGGACAATAGATTCATCCGCAAAAAGTTAATGAAGGAGCCGGTCCGCCTCGGAACCGGCTTGTCGTCCGTTACAAATCCTCGGAGCCCAGCAACATCTCGGTGATGCCCATTCCCGCCTTCACCATCGGGAACACGTTCTCGGTGGGGTCGGTGCGGAAATCCATGAACACGGTTCGGTCCTTGAGCTTGCGCGCCTCGCGCAGTGCGGGCTCCACGTCCTGCGGCCGCTCGATCAGCATGCCTACATGGCCGTAGGCCTCGGCCAGCTTCACGAAGTTGGGCAGCGCGTCCATGTAACTATGGCTGTAGCGGCCGGAGTACTCGATTTCCTGCCACTGGCGAACCATGCCCAGGTAGCGATTGTTGAGCGAACAGATCTTGATCGGCGTGTTGTACTGAAGGCAGGTCGACAGTTCCTGGATGCACATCTGCACCGAACCCTCGCCCGTGACGCAGAACACCTCCGACTGCGGCTTGGCCAGCTTGATGCCCATGGCATAGGGGATGCCCACGCCCATGGTGCCCAGGCCGCCGGAGTTGATCCAGCGGCGCGGCTCGTCGAAACGGTAGTACTGGGCCGCCCACATCTGGTGTTGGCCGACATCGGAGGTGATGTAGGTGTCGGTGCCCTTTGTCATGTTCCAGAGGGTCTCGACCACGTATTGCGGCTTGATCACGTCCTTGTTGCCGCGGTCGTACTTGAGGCAATCCTTGCTGCGCCAGCCTTCGATGGTGTCCCACCAGCCGGCCAGCGCCGCCGCGTCGGGCCTGGTGCTGCTTTCCTTGATCATCGAGATCAGCTCGGTCAGCACTTCCTTCACGTCGCCGACGATCGGGATGTCGACCTTCACCCGCTTCGAGATGCTCGAGGGATCGATATCGACGTGGATGATCTTGCGCTCGTTCTGCGCGAAATGCTTGGGATTGCCGATCACCCGGTCATCGAAGCGCGCACCCACGGCCAGCAGGACGTCGCAGTTCTGCATCGCATTGTTGGCCTCGATGGTGCCGTGCATGCCCAGCATGCCGAGGAACTTGCGGTCGGAGGCCGGATAGGCGCCCAGGCCCATCAGCGTGTTCGTCACCGGGTAGCCCAGCATGTCGACGAGGGTGCGCAACTCCTGGGTCGCGTTTCCGAGCAGCACGCCGCCGCCGGTATAGATATAGGGGCGCTTGGCCGAGAGCAGCAGCTGCAGCGCCTTGCGAATCTGGCCGCCATGGCCCTTGCGCACCGGGTTGTAGGAGCGCATCTCGACCTTGTCGGGATAGCCGCTGTAGCTGACCTTCTTGAAGGAGACGTCCTTCGGCACGTCCACCACCACCGGGCCCGGACGTCCGCTGCGCGCGATGTGAAATGCCTTCTTCATCGTCATGGCCAGGTCCTTCGGGTCCTTGACGAGGAAGTTGTGCTTGACGATGGGGCGGGTGATGCCGACCGTGTCGCATTCCTGGAAGGCATCCAGGCCGATGGCCGCCGTCGGCACCTGCCCGGAGATGATCACCATCGGGATGCTGTCCATGTAAGCAGTCGCAATACCGGTGACTGCATTGGTCAGACCCGGGCCCGAAGTTACGAGGGCCACACCGACCTCGCCGGTAGCGCGCGCGTAACCATCGGCCGCATGCACCGCCGCCTGCTCGTGGCGCACCAGCACGTGCTGGATGGTGTCCTGCTTGTAGAACGCATCGTAGATATAGAGAACTGCGCCGCCGGGGTAACCCCACACGTACTGGACGCCTTCGGCCTGCAGTGCCTTGACCAGCACTTCGGCGCCCATGAGTTCTTGCGTTTGACTGCCGGTCACGGCTGCTGCGGAAGCGAGTTCCGCCTTTGAAATTTCCATGATCAACCTTTGCGTTTTTTCGGGAACGAAAAACCTTGGGTGCTTCTTCGCAAGCTCTTGTGGGGCCGCGTCGAAACTTGAGGCCAAGGCCATGAGCGGACTTGTCGTGCCGCCGGACCGTGACCCGTTTGCCTTTGAATTGCAGCGCGGATTATGACATCGGAAGGACGGCCCGAACCCGAGGCACGGCTGTAACAGGCGCGCAGGCATAATCCGCGGCGACAAAAACCAGGATCTCGTCCTCGAGACACCTCCCACGCGGCGCCCCATGTGCCGGACTCGCTTGGCCACTGAACAAGAACTCTCCGATTTCCTGAAAGGCGTCGAACGACGTGCTTTCAAACGCACCGTCTACCACGTGCGGGACGAGGAAGCCGCGCTCGACATCGTGCAGGACAGCATGATGAAGCTGGCAGAGCATTACGGCGACAAGCCGCCCAACGAAATCCCGCTGCTGTTCCAGCGCATCCTCTCGAACTGCACCCTGGACTGGTTCCGCCGCCAGAAGACCCGGCGGGCGCTCTTCTCCAACATGAGCGACTTCGAGACGTCGAACGAGGACGGCGAATTCGACCTGCTCGAGCATTTCACGATCGAGACCGACACCCGCGAAAGCGAAAGCGCGGAGGACAGCACGCGTCGTGCCCAGATTTTTCACCAGATCGAGGAACAAATCGCCGCATTGCCGGGTCGTCAACGCGAGGCCTTTTTAATGCGTTACTGGGAAGAAATGGACGTCGCCGAGACGGCCGCTGCGATGGGCTGCTCCGAGGGCAGCGTCAAGACCCACTGTTCGCGCGCCGTTCACGCCCTGAGCAAGGCACTCAAGGCCAAGGGAATTTCGCTATGAATACAACGCTTTCGACACCCTCTGCCGCTGCGGAGGCGCAATTCGGCCGCCAGGTGGCCGCGCGTCTGTCCGCCGGTACCCAGGATCTGCCGCACGAGATCAGCGAACGCCTGCGCGCTGCAAGGATGCAGGCGGTGGCACGCCGCAAAGTGGTGCTGGTGCCGCAAGCGGCCTCCTTTGCGGTGCCGAACGGCCGAACTGCGGTGATCGGCGGAGGCTGGTGGACACGCATCGGGTCGATCATCCCGCTGATCGGGCTGGTCGCCGGCCTGATCGTGATCAATTCCCTGCAGGAGGACAGCCGGACCAATGAACTCGCCGAAGTCGATGCCGCCCTGCTCACCGACGACTTGCCCCCTGCCGCCTACACCGACCCGGGTTTCGCCCAGTTCCTGAAAACCGAGGCTGCCGCCCAGCGCTGACCCCATCATCCCGCCCGTTCGCATGCCGCTTCACCCTCGCGCTCACGCGCCCGCCCTTCCGCGCCGGCTGCTGCCAGGCGCAGCCGGGGGTGCGTGCGCGCTGATGGTGTTGGCGCTCGCCGGCGTGGCCATGGCATCTGCCGATGCCCAGGTCCACCCGCAGAGCGCAGCGTCCGCCGCGACCCCGGCCAAACAGGCGCCCGTCTCCAAACCCCTGTGGCGAGACCTGAGCGCCCGTCAACAGCGCGCCCTGGAACCGCTCGCGCTGCAGTGGAACAGCTTGACTGAACCCCACAAGCGCAAATGGCTGGCCCTTTCGCGCAATTACGCCAAGCTGTCGGCGGCGGAGCAGGAGGTCCTGCACAGCCGGATGACCGAGTGGGCGACGCTGAGCAACCAGCAACGCTCGCAGGCTCGCCTCAACTTCGCCGAAGTGAAGCAAGTACCGATCGACGAACGCAAGGCCAAGTGGGAGGCCTACCAGGCCCTCAGCGAGGAAGAACGACGCGAGCTGGCCGCCCGCGCAAAGCCCCGCCCCGGCGCCGCGGTGTCGATACGGCCGGTGCCCGCCCAGAAGCTGGTCCAGCTGCCCACTGCGACATCCGACGCGCAGCACACTCCGCGGATCCAGCTGGCGCCGCCCGTGCCCATGTCGCAGCCGTCGCTGGCACGTCTCCCTGCTGCCGGTCCGGCGCTGGGCCCGGTCGCAGCTCCGCCGGCCAGCCCGCCCGTCGCCGCCGAGGCGCAGGTGCCGCCGCCTTCCGCGCCGACTGCTCCGCCCGACACTTCGGTTTCCGCCACGCCACCGGTACGCACCAGCGATCAGCCCTCCGCCGCGCCGTGATACAAGCTGCCGATGGCTTCCAGTTCTCCCGACAGCGCCGGCGCTCGCGCGACGGCCTTTCCTGATTCCTCCTCTCCTGCCGCTCCGCCGGCGCTGGGCGCGCCCGGACTCTGGCGGCGCATGGCATGCTGGCTCTATGAGGGCATGCTGCTGTTCGCCGTGGTGTTCGTCGCCGGCTGGCTGTTCAGCACGCTGGGCCAGATGCGCGACGCCATGGATTCGCGCCGGCACCTGCTGCAGGCTTTCCTCTTCGTCGTGTTCGGCGTCTATTTCGTCTGGTTCTGGTCCAAGGGCCAGACGCTGGCCATGAAGACCTGGGGCATCCGCGTGGTCGATCGGCTCGGACGACCGCTCACGCAGGGCCGCGCACTGCTGCGCTACCTTCTCTCGTGGGTCTGGTTCCTGCCGCCCCTGGCTGCCATCGCGCCCTTCAAGCTCGGCGGCGGCGAGTCTGCTGTGCTGATCTTCGGCTGGGTGATCGTCTGGGCGCTGCTCTCTCGATTTCATTCCGAACGCCAGTTCTGGCACGACGCCTGGGCCGGCACCCGCCTCATCCCCTCCCAATCCATGAGCGCCGCCCGGCGTCCCGCAGGCACTCGCACTGCAGCCGAAGGGGAAGCCAAACCGCCGAGCACCCGATGAGCACCCTCGATCCCGTCAATCCGCAGAAATCGAGACGCGGCCTGGACCGAATCTGGCACGCCACCCTCATTTCGGTCGATGGTTTCCGCGCCGGCTGGCGCGAAGCTGCCTTCCGCCAGGAGGTGCTCTGCGCCGTCGTCATGCTGCCGGGCGCCTTCTGGGTCGGCCAGACCTGGGTCGAGACCGCTTTGCTCGCCGCAGTGGTCATCCTGGTGATGGTCGTGGAGCTGCTCAACACCGGCATCGAAGCGGCCATCGACCGCGTAGGCCCGGAATGGCACTCCTTCTCCAAGAGCGCCAAGGACGTGGGCAGCGCCGCAGTGCTGCTGTCCATCATCCTGTGCTCCGGCGTCTGGGTCGCAGCGCTGTGGCAGCGCTTCGCGAGATAGGCACCGCCCAACGCGGCCTCGTGCAAGCCGCGCGTCATTCGATGCCGGCATGATCGGGGCATGACCCCTACTTTTTCGATTTGCGTCTATTGCGGTTCGCGCCCGGGCGAGCGGCAGGAATTCTCGGCGGTGGCCCGCGCGGTCGGCCTTTGGATCGGCGAACGCGGCGGCCAACTGGTCTACGGCGGCGGCCGCACCGGTCTGATGGGCACGGTGGCCGAGGCAACGCGCACCGCCGGCGGCCGCGTCGTCGGCATCATCCCGAAGGCCCTCGTCGACAAGGAGCTCGCCAATCCGCTGTGCGACGAGCTGCACGTCGTCGACACCATGCACGAGCGCAAGGCCATGATGGGCGAGCGCGCCGACGCCTTCGTCGCCCTGCCCGGGGGTATCGGCACCTTCGAGGAACTGTTCGAGATCTGGACATGGCGCCAGCTCGGCTACCACGACAAGCCGATCGGCATCCTCGATGTGGCGGGCTACTACGCCGGCCTGCTCGACTTCCTGGCCCACAGCGTTCGTGAGGGCTTCATGGGCGATTGGCAGATGGGCCTGATCCGCTCCGGGAGCGAGGTGCCGGCGCTGCTCGAAGCGCTGATCGAGGAGGCCGGCCGCCACCCCCGTGGCGACAAGCTCGCCGAAGTGCTCTGAGGACAGGCGCTAAACGGCCTGTTCGTCTTCCTCGCCGGTACGGATGCGCACCACGCGCTCGACGCTGGTCACGAAGATCTTGCCGTCGCCGATCTTGCCGGTGCGCGCCGCGCCCACGATGGCATCGACGCAGCGGTCCAGATCGGCCTCGTTGACCACCACCTCGACCTTCATCTTCGGCAGGAAGTCGACCACGTACTCGGCACCGCGGTACAGCTCGGTGTGCCCCTTCTGCCGCCCGAAACCCTTGACCTCGGTCACAGTAAGCCCGGTGACGCCGACTTCGGCCAGCGCCTCGCGCACGTCGTCGAGCTTGAACGGTTTGACGATGGCGGTGATTTGCTTCATAGGTCTCTTTCTTCCGGCGATTTCGTTGAAGTTGCTTGCGATAGGGTAGCGCCAATCCGCGCCGACGCTGCGATGGCCTACCCCGATGCCCGCGATGCCTTCGTCGTCCTGCATGTAGCGTGCCAGGGCTCGCGACCCGAAAAAGATTATGTCATTCGCCCCCGAGCGGCGAAGGCTTGGGAAAGGCATCGCACGCGCGTTCGCGCGGGCTGCTACGCTCGGCGGGCCATGCGCCCAGGTTCCTCCTCCACCGGCCTCTTTTCTTCCTTCTTCCCCTGGTTCCACAACCAAGCCTACGTGCTGCTGGTGTTCACCACGCTGATCTGGGGCGCGAACGCCGTGGCCGCCCGGCTCGCGGTGGGCGAGGTCTCGCCGATGATGCTGACCTTCTCGCGCTGGATCGTCTGCTGCCTGGCGCTCGGCCTGTGCGCACGTCAGCAGATCGCGCTGCATTGGCGCGCCCTGCTGCCCTCCTGGCGCTTCATCACGCTGATGGGCACGCTGGGCTTCACCGGCTTCAATGCGCTGTTCTACGCCGCGGCGCATCACACCACCGCCATCAACATCGCGATCATCCAGGGCACCATTCCGGTGCTGGTGCTGCTGGGCAGCCTGCTCTTCTTCCGCACCCGCATCGCGGCACTGCAACTGGTGGGTGTGGTACTGACGCTCGCCGGCATCGTGGTGGTCGCCTCCGGCGGCCATCCGGCGCAGCTGGCCGAGCTGGGCTTCAACGTGGGCGACCTCTGGATGATCGTGGCGTGCCTCCTCTATTCCGCCTATGCGCTGGGGCTGCGCCGCCGGCCGGATGTGCCCGCCATCGTCTTCTTCGCGTCGACCGCGGCGGTGGCCTGCCTGGTGTCGATGCCGCTGCTGGCAGCGGAGGTCGCCATGGGCGACTTCTTCATGCCCACGGTCGCGGGCTGGGCGCTGATCCTGTTCGTCGGGCTGCTGCCTTCCTTCATTTCGCAGATCACCTTCATCCGCGCGGTTGGCCTGATTGGCCCGGCCCGGGCGGGCGTCTTCCTCAACCTGGTGCCGATCTTCGGGCCGTTGCTGGCGGTGCTCGTGCTCGGCGAGCCGCTGTCGGCCTACCACGCCGTGGCGCTGGCCCTGGTGCTGGGCGGCATCTACATCGCCGAGACCAACGGCCCGCGCGGCCGCTGACGGAACGCTCTTGACCCAAGCTGTCGTCCGCATTCACGGCGCCGCCGCCGAGATCGACGCCGCCGCCTGGGACGGCCTGCTGGCCGCGCAGGCCGCGCCCTCCCCCTTCATGCGCCATGCCTATTTGGACGCCATGGAGCAGAGCAACAGCGCCTCGCCCGAAAGCGGCTGGGTGCCGCGTTTCCTGACACTGTGGCGCGGCCGGGAACTGCTCGCCGCCTGCCCGATGTACCTCAAGGGCCACTCCTACGGCGAGTACGTGTTCGACTGGGCCTGGGCCAACGCCTACCAGCAGCATGGGCTGGCCTACTACCCGAAGGCCGTGGTGGCGGTGCCCTTCACCCCCGTGCCGGGAACGCGCCTGCTGGCACGCGACGCCGCCAGCCGCGCCCTGCTGGTGCAGGCGCTGCTCGCCTGGTGCAAGCAAGAAGAGCTGTCATCGCTGCACCTGCTTTTCGGCGCCGACGAGGACATCGAGGCCTGCGCCGGTGCCGGCCTGATGCTGCGGCACACCGTGCAATTCCATTGGAAGAACATGGGCCCCGCGAGCGGCCCTGGCGTGTCCTCGCCGTCCCCCCAGGAAGCGCGCTTCGCCCGGGGGCGGCCCGGCGGCGAAATCACGGGCTGGAAAGACTTCGACGCTTTCCTCGCCAGCCTCTCCCACGACAAGCGCAAGAAGATCCGCCAGGAGCGCCGCAAGGTGCACGACGCAGGCGTGCGCTTCCGCTGGTCACGCGGCGCCGACATCCGCGAGGCCGACTGGGACTTCTTCTATCGCTGCTACGCCCGCACCTACCGCGAGCACGGCAACCCGCCTTACCTGAAGCCCGAGTTCTTCGGTCGCATGGCCGAGGACCTGCCGGAGGCCTGGCTGCTGTTCATCGCGGAGCGCGGGGGCAAGCCCATCGCCAGCAGCCTCATCGCACTGTCCGCCGATGCCTCCGTCGCCTATGGCCGCTACTGGGGCGCGCTCGAGCGGGTGGACTGCCTGCACTTCGAGGCCTGCTACTACCAGCCGCTCGCGTGGTGCATCGCGCACGGCGTGCAGCGCTTCGAGGGCGGTGCACAGGGGGAGCACAAGATGGCGCGCGCCCTGATGCCGGTGAAGACCACCAGCGCTCACTGGCTGGCCCACCCCGCCTTCGCCGACGCGGTCGAGCGCTTTCTCGAGCGCGAGGACGAAGGCATCGTGAACTACCTCGACCACCTGGGGGAGCGCAGCCCCTTCCGGCACGCCGAGTAAGCCGCCTGCGGCTTGCTGGAGATGCAGCGGCCGGCAGGCTGACCGCGCCGCCGCTTCACCGCCTCGCAACCGCGCGCGCGCGCCCCAGCCTGCGCTTGCTTCCGCCGGCAATGGCAGCAACCAGTTGTTGCACCAGCGCCTGCGCCAGCGGCGACAACGTGCGTCCTTCCAGCGACAGCACCTGCAGCCGGCGCTGCTGCATCTGTGCTTCGATGAAGGGCCGCGCAACCAAGGTACCGTTCTCGATCAGGTGGACGGCCGTCAGGAGTCCCGCCAGCACGATGTCGGGCGTGCGCACCAGCGGCAGCAGGACCGAAGAAAAATTGCTGACGAAGACGGGTTCGTAGACCAGTCCCTGCACGCTGCAGCTCAGGTCGAAGAGCTGCCGCGCGGTGACGCCCCGTGCGCCCACGGCCAGCGGATAGCGCACCGCTTCGGCCACGCTCACGGCGCGCTGGCGCGCCAGCGGGTGGTCGGGCGCCATCAGGGCGTACACGGGCGCCGGCGCCGAGTGCTCGATGCGGCAGCCCGGCTCCGGCGCGACAACGTACTTCAGCGCAATGTCGGCATCGCCGCGCGCCAGGAGCGCGCTGACCTCGTCCGGCGCGCCGATGTGCAACTGCAGCCGGCTTTGTGCATGCGCCCCGCGAAAGCGGCGCATCACCTCCGGGATGAAGCCCGCCGCGAAGCCCTCGGTGCAGGCCACGCGCACGCGGCCCGCCTCCCGCCCGCCGATGCCGCGCACCTGCTCGATCACCTGCTCGGTGTCCGCCTGGGTCGTGCGCAGATGCGCGGCCAGGCGCTCGCCGGCCTGCGTCAGCGCCATGCCGCGCGCCTTGCGCTCGAACAATGGGGTCTGCAGCGCATCCTCCAGCTTGGCGATCTGCCGGCTGACCGCCGAGGGCGCCACGTAGAGCCGCGTCGCCGCCTGGCTCACCGAACCGCGGGCCGCGACTTCCATGAAGTAGCGCATGGGAATGCTGAGGATGGAAGTGGCCATGGGGAGCGGTTCTGCTTTGCCTTGAAGGCAATGGTAGCTTGCGAATTCGGTGGTTCACGCAATGGCGATCTGGCCTTTTACTTGCACTCCCGCCATCAGCCGAATCCCAGACCATGCAACGCCAAGACTGCCTCCGCGCCGCCGCCGCCTATTTCGACGACGGCCGCTTCCTTGCCGACCTGCAACGGCGCGTCGCCTTTCGCACCGAGAGTGACACCGGCGCCGTGACGCCGGCGCTCGGCGCCTACCTGCGCGAGGAAATGACGCCGGCGCTCGCGGAGCTCGGCTTCCACTGCGAGGTGATCGACAACCCCGCGCCCGGCGGCGGACCCTTCCTGATCGCTCGCCGCATCGAAGGGCCCGAGCTTCCGACGGTGCTGAGCTACGGTCACGGCGACGTGGTGAGCGGCCAGGATGCGCAGTGGCGCGACGGCCTCGGCCCCTGGACGCTCACGGTCGAGGGCGAGCGCTGGTACGGCCGCGGCACCGCCGACAACAAGGGCCAGCACAGCATCAACCTCGGCGCGCTGGCGCAAGCGATCCGCGCTCGCGGCGGCAAGCTCGGCTACAACGTGACGCTGCTGCTCGAGACGGGCGAGGAAGCGGCATCGCCCGGCCTGCACGAGCTCTGCAGACAGCAGGCCGACAAGCTGCGCGCCGACCTGTTGATCGCCTGCGACGGGCCACGCGTGAGCGCGCAGCGGCCCACCCTGTTCCTCGGCTCGCGCGGCGCGGTCAACTTCAGCCTCGCACTGCGCGCGCGGCCGCGCGGCTACCACTCGGGCAACTGGGGCGGCGTGCTCGCGAACCCCGCCACGGTGCTGAGCCATGCCGTCGCAACGCTGGTGGACGCCAAGGGCCGCATCCTGGTCGAAGCACTCCGGCCGAAGGGCATTCCAGCGTCGGTGCGCGACGCCCTGGCCGAGATCGCGATCGGCGGCGGTGCCGACGACCCGGCGGTGGAGGCCGAATGGGGCGAGCCCGGCCTGAGCCCGGCCGAGCGCCTGATGGCCTGGAACACGATCGAGGTGCTCGCTCTCGGCGCGGGCTCGCCGCAACGCCCGGTCAACGCGATACCGGGCGAGGCGGTGGCGCATTGCCAGCTGCGCTTCGTGGTGGGCACGCCTTGGCGCGATCTCGCTGCCATCCTTCGCGCGCACCTCGATGCGCAGGGCTTCGGTCAGGTCGAGGTGCGGGTCACGCTCGAAGGCGCGGCAACGCGCCTGGACCTCGACAACCCCTGGGTCGGCTGGGCACAGCGCTCGATCGAGGCGAGTACGGGCCAGCGCCCTGACGTGCTGCCGAACCTTGCCGGCTCGCTTCCCAACGACGTGTTCGCCGACCTGCTGGGCCTGCCCACGCTGTGGGTGCCGCACTCGTATCCGGCCTGCGCGCAGCATGCGCCCAACGAACATCTGCTCGCGCCGCTCGCCCGTGAAGGCCTGCAGATCATGGCCGGCCTGTACTGGGACCTCGGCGATGCGGCTGCGAGCACGCCGTGGCATGCCTCGACTTCCAGCACTTCCACCTTCTCCTCGACCCCGAAAGCCAAGTCCGCATGAAGCCCTTCGCCCATCTCTTCGCCGCCGTCGCCCTTCTTGCCGCGAGCGGACTCGCGCAAGCCGTAGACGCCTGGCCTGCAAAGGCCGTCAAGCTGGTGGTGCCCTTCACGCCCGGCGGCGGCACCGACATCGTGGCGCGCGGACTTGGCCAGAAGCTGGCCGAACAACTCGGCCAGCCCGTCGTGATCGACAACAAGCCCGGCGCCGCGACCATCATCGGCGCCGACGCCGTTGCCAAGTCGCAGCCCGACGGCTACACCTTGCTGGTCTCGGGCTCGACCACCTACAGCGTGAACGCGGCCTTGCGCGCCCGGCTGCCCTACGACCCGCTGAAGGACCTGGCGCCGGTGGCGATCATCGCCAAGGCACCGCTGGTCCTGGTCGTCAACGCCGGCTCGCCCTGGCGCAGCGTGAGCGAGCTGACCGCAGCCGCCAAGGCCAGGCCGCAGGGCATCCGCTACGCCACCTTCGGCAGCGGCACCGCCCCGCATCTGGCCGGCGAGATGTTCGCGATGGCGGCCGACGTGAAGCTCCAGGACGTACCCTACAAGGGCAGCAGCCAGAGCACGGTCGCCCTGATCGGCGGCGAGATCGAGATGGTCATCGACACCGTGGCCGCCGTCGCGCCGCATGTACGCTCCGGCAAGCTGCGTGCGCTGGCCATCGTGGGCACGACGCGCTCGAGCACGCTGCCCGAAGTCCCGACGATGACGGAACTCAAGCTGCCGGATGCCACCTTCGAGGGCTGGTACGGGCTGGCCGCACCTGCCGGTACGCCTGGGCCGGTGCTGCAGAAACTCACGGCAGCGGTCGGTGCCGCCATGGCCGACAAGCGTCTGCAGGACCAATTCCGCGCCCAGGGCATGGAGCCGGTGATGATCGGTGCCGCGCCCTTTCGCAGCCTGATGGAGTCGGAGATTTCGCGCTACCGGGCGTTGGCCCACCGTGCAGGCATCGCGGCCGAGTGACTCGAATTGAACGAGCGTTCATGGGCCTGCGCATTGCAAAGGCGCCCAACCCCGCTAAGGTAGAAGAGCGCTCATGGGGCTGCGCGCTGCAAAGGTGCCCACGGGTCCGCTGCGGCGCGCCACCGTGGCGGTCGTCGCTTCGCGCCGACTCCCCTGCGGTGCTCGCGTCACCGGCCTGCCGCAGAACTCACTGCGTTCACTTCGTTCACTCCGTTCAAACAGCTGCGGCAAGTCAGACAACGATGCACGCCTGTCCTCCGGCAGGCGTGCGGCCGGCGACGCTGCGCTCCTCGGCGCCACAGAGGCGCGCCGCAGCGGACCCGCGGGCACCTTTGCGGGATGCGTTGTGCCGGTCTCCCCGAATGCCGGAGCGGGTGCGGTATTCAGAACAACCCCTGACGCTTCCTCCGCGGGAGGTGGTCTGCGGACCGGGCGATTTCTGGGGCGGCGAGGAGCGCAGTCTGGGGGCGGGCGCGCCTGCCGAAGGACAGGCGCGCTTCGTGATCTGACTCGCCGCGGCTGTTCGAGCGAAGCGCGCCGAAGGAGCGCGTAGCGAGTTCCGCGGCGCCGCCCCCAGACGAGCACCGCAGCGGAGTCGGCGCGAAGCGACGACCGCCCCAGTATGAGCCCGGGCCGCAGACCACCTCCCGCGGCGCGCAAGCTGCATGCCCGCTTGCGCCCTCAGCCGCGACGAGTAGCGAAACGCTTCGAATCAAGGCAGCAATTCGAACTTCAGCTCCGACAGCGGCGTCACCTTCTCGTCCCGCGTCATCTTGTACTCGGTGTTCGGCCCCAGCCACTTGGCCCAGATGCGGTCGATCTCGCCGGACTTGTCGAGCGCCATCAGCGCTCCATTGACCTTGGCGAGCAGCACCGGCTCGTCCTTCTTCATGCCGATGCCGATCGGCTGCAGCACCATCGGCTCCTTGATCATCTTGAGCTCGACCCCGGAGGTCTTCGACTGATTGACCAGCTTGGTGATGGTCATGGTGTTCGCGACCATGCCCACCGACTTGTTCTGCTGCACCGCCATGTAGGCCGAACCCGTGTCCTGGAAGGTCACCGGTTCGGACCCGTTCATCTTGATCGACAACTCCGAGGTCGAGCCCTTGGTCGAGCTCAGGCGTTTGCCCTTGAAGTCGGCCTTGGTGGTGCCGGGATCGGAGGCCTTCACGGCCAGCATCTCCTTGGCCACGTAGTACGGATCGCTGAACTGGATCTGCTCGCCGCGGCTCTTGGTGTAGGCCAGGTTGGCCACCGTCACGTCGACACGGCCAAGCTTGACCTCGGGCACACGCGCTTCGACCGACAGCGGCGTGATCTTGGCCGTGAGCCCCAGCTGCTTGGCGAGGGCATTGCAGAGATCGACGTCGAAGCCCACCATCTCGCGCGTCTTGGGATCGGGCGCGGCGAAGGGCGGCACGTCGGCGAAGGTGCCGCACTTGAGTTCCTTGCGTTGCTGGATCTCATCCCATTGGTCCGCGTGGGCCAGCAGGGACAGCGTGGCAAGGCCGCAACCGATGGCGGCGAGACGGAACACGGTCTTCTTCGACATGATGAACTCCTGGTGAGGTGCTGTTGGAAAGGGAATGGGCGGTCTCAATGCGCGCGCAGGTCGGACAGGAAGCGCTGCGCGCGCGGATGCTGCGGACTGCTGAAGAAGGTGGCCGGCTCGGCCTTCTCGAGGATGCGGCCGGCGTCCATGAACCAGACGCGGTCGGCGACCTCGCGGGCGAAGTTCATCTCGTGCGTGACGCACATCATGGTCATGCCGTCGTTGGCAAGGCCCCGCATCACCGCCAGCACCTCGCCGACCATCTCGGGATCGAGTGCGCTGGTGGGCTCGTCGAAGAGCATGGCGGGCGGCTCCATGGCGAGGGCGCGCGCGATCGCCACCCGCTGCTGCTGGCCGCCCGAGAGCTGCGCCGGATAGGCGCCGGCCTTGGCGGCCAGGCCCACACGCTCCAGCAGCTGCATCGCCTTGGCCTTGGCATCGGAGCGCTTGACGCCGAGCACGCGCATCGGCGAGAGCATGATGTTCTCCAGCACCGACAGGTGCGGGAACAGGTTGAAGCTCTGGAACACGAAGCCGATGCGGCTGCGCAGCTTGTTGAGCGCCCCGCTGCCCATGGGCGCGTGGATGTCGTGACCGTCGAAGAGCAACTGGCCCGACTTGATTTCCTCGAGCCGGTTGACGGTGCGGATCAGCGTCGACTTGCCGGAGCCCGAGGGTCCGCAGACCACCACCACCTCGCCCTTGCGCACCTCGGCGTTGACGTCGGTCAGGGCCTGGTAGTCGCCGTACCACTTGTTGATGTTGGAAAACAGGATCATGGGAGCGTCGTCACGAGTCGCGGGGCTGGGCATGGGTCTGTCTCCTGTGTTCATGTCGTTGCGGGCCGTCTTGCGCGGCTCGTCAGGGATTGGCCGCGACCGGCGGCGGCAGCGAAGCGCCCTCCGGCGACAGCTGCGCCGTCGCCGCGCCGAGGCGCTTGTGGGCGATGCGCCGTTCCAGCCACTGCGCAAGCTGCGTAAGGCTGAAGCACACCACGTAGTAGGTCATCGCCAGGATGAAGAACACCTGGAAGGGCTTGGTCAGCAGCTGGTTGTTGATCTGGTTGGCCGCGAAGGTGAGCTCGTTCACGTTGATCACGTAGCCCAGCGTCGTTTCCTTGATGGTGGAGATGAACTGGCTCAGCATGCTCGGCAGCATGTTGTAGAGCGCCTGCGGCAGGATCACGTACCACATGGTCCCGAGGTGGCTGTGGCCGAGCGCGCGCGCTGCCTCGGTCTGCCCTTTGGGCAGGGCCAGGATGCCGGCGCGGACCACCTCCGACAGATAGGCGCCCTCGTAGATCACCAGCGTGCACAGCATGGTCGTGAAGCCCGAGATCTCGCGGCCGACCAGGATCGGCACCAGGAAGTAGACCCACAGGATCACCATCAGCAGCGGCACGCCGCGCACGACGTACACCAGCACCGTCGCCGGCCAGCGCAGCAGCTTCCAGGGGGACAGCCGCGCCAGCGCCATCAGCACCGACAGCGGGAACGCCAGCACGATGCCCAGCACCGACAGGATCAGCGTGGCGACGATGCCGCCCATCGGCCCGTTGGGGTACTGGCCGACGAGCAGCAGCAGCCAGTTGTCGCGCAGGATCTCGAAGACGCTCAACATCGCTCACCTCGCCCCGGCAATGCGGTAGTGCCGCGCCACCCAGCCACCCGCGGCCATGATGAACAGCGAGAAGGCGAGGTACAGCACCGTCGCGACGCTGTAGGCCTCGAAGGCGCGGAAGCTCTGGCTCTCCACCTCCTTGACCGCATGCGTCAACTCGGCCACACCGATGGCCATGGCCAGGCTGCTGTTCTTGAAGAGCGACACGCTGTGGTTGACCAGCGCGGGGATCGCGTTGCGGACCGCCTGCGGCAGCATGACGTGGCGCATCGAGCCGATGTAGCTGTGGCCCAGTGCACGCGCGGCCTCGGCCTGGCCCGCCGGAATGGAGCGCAGGCCCGAGCGCATGTCCTCGCTGAAGTAGGCGGCCTGGCACAGGCCGAGTGCGACGATCGAGAGGATGGCCTCGGCGTTGTGCTCGGACAGCCAGCCCTGCAGGAACTGCGGCAGCAGGCTGAAGATGCCGAAGTACCAGAGCATCAGCTGCACCAGCGTCGGCACGTTGCGGTGGTAGGACACATAAGCGGCGACCACGCGCTCGGCGATGCGGCTGGAGGTCAGGCGCACGGTCAGCAGCACGAGGGCCAGGCTCATCGCGAGCAGCCAGGAGCCGGCCGCGATCTTCAGCGTCATCTCCACGCCGTGCAGCAGCATGGCGCCGAACTCCGGCTTCAGCAGGACGGCCAGCAGATCGAAATCCTTCATGCCTGCTCCTCTTGCGCGTGGTGGTGGCGTCTCAGCCGCGGGGCGTTTCCGGCCGCGTGGTGGAGAGGCCGCCCGGCACCTGCAGCGTCGGCGTGATCTCCATGTGGCCCACGTTGACCGCGACCGGCGCGGCAATGGCGAAGGCGATCGCATCGGCGATGTCCTCGGCCTGCGGCAGCTCGAAGCCCTCGATGAAGCGCTCGTGCATCTCCTGCGCATTGCCGTGCACGTGCGCGAAGATGTCGGTGGCCACGCGTCCCGGGCAGATCTCGGTCACGCGCACGCGCTTGCCGAAGACATCGATGCGCAGTTGGCGCGACAGCATGCTCACCGCGGCCTTGGTCGCGTGGTAGGTGCTGTTGCCGCCGAAGTTGTAGGCGCCTGCGATCGAGCTGATGTTGACCACGTGGCCGCGGTCGCGCTCGACCATGCCCGGCACGACCAGCCGGCACAGGTGCAGCACGGCGCGCAGATTGACGTCGACCAGCAGGTCGATGCCCTCGGCGTCGGCTTTCAGGATCGAGCCAGGTCGGTCGACGCCGGCGTTGTTGACCAGCACGTCGAAGGGAATCTCCTGCGCCAGGCGCGTGACGCCGTCGAGGTCGCTCACATCGATGGCGTGCGGGATGCAACCGGTGCGCGCGGCGAGCTCGGCCAGCTTGTCGGCGCTGCGCGCGAGCGCGTGGACCTGCAGGCCCTCCTTGCAGAGGCGCTCGACGACTGCGGCGCCGATGCCGGAGGAGGCACCCGTCACCAGCGCGGTCTTGTAATCGGAGAAGGGCATCTTTGGGCTTCTTTCGTGAGGACGAATTCACTGTATCGAGCAGGGCGCAAGGGCGCCAAGACGGAATGGCTGTGGAGAGATAAGGCGTCCTTATGTCGCCCGCCTGCGGGACTTCAGGCCAGCTGGCGCGAGATCGGCACCACGCGGCCGACCGCCTCGACCACGCCGCGCACCGCGCGGGCCAGTTCGACCGCGCCGGGCGTGTCGCCGTGCACGAGGATGGAGCGCACGTTCATCGCGATCTTCCGGCCGCCATGACTGGCCACGGTGCCCTCCTCCAGCAGCTGACGCACGCGCGCCAGCACGGCTTCGCGATCGTGGATGACAGCGCCGGGCAGCTTGCGCGGCACCAGCAGGCCCTCGTCGTCGCAGGCGCGGTCGGCCAGGAAGGTGCGCGCCACGCGCAGGCCGCAGCGCTCGGCGGCGTCCTCGATGGCGCGGCTGGCCGAGGAGCTGATGACGAGCCCGGGGTCGAAGTCCGCCACCGCGCGCACCAGCGGGCCGGCCAGCGCAGCATCGGCGGCCGCCATGTTGCCCAGCGCGCCGTGGAAGCTCATGTGCGTCATGCGGTGGCCGGCCGAGCGCGCCATGCCCGCCAGCGCGCCGAGCTGATAGGTGACGTAGGTGGCGAGCTCCGCGACGTCGATCTGCATCGGGCGGCGCCCGAAGCCGAGCAGGTCGGGAAAACCCACATGCGCCCCCACGTCCACGGCTCGCTCGCGGGCCAGGCGGACCGTGCGGTCCATGATGACCGGGTCGCCGGCATGGAAGCCGCAGGCCACGTTGGCGGAGCTGACGATCTCCAGCAGCGCCTCGTCCTCGCCCATGCGCCAGGGCCCGAAGCCCTCGCCCAGATCGGCGTTCAGATCGATGTCCATGACGGTGTACTCCTCATTCGACGGGCCGCAGTTCGACCAGCGCGGTGCCCCAGCCCACACTCTGGCCGTCGGGCACCAGGAAGGCGATCAGCACGCCGGACTGCGGCGCAGGCACCGGCAGCAGCAGCGGGCCGATCTTCATCAAGCCGAGGGCCTGTCCCGCGGACACGCGCTCGCCCGGGCCCGCCAGCGGCACGGCGTGCAGCGGGTGGGCGCGCAGGAACACGCCCACCGACGGCGCGGCAGCGATGCATGGCGGCGGCGCCGATGGCGCGCCCTCGTCCTGCGCATCCAGCTGCACGACCTCGCCTCCGCTCGCACCTGCACGCCCCAATCGCAGCACGCCATCGGGCATGCGCAGCTCCAACAGGCCGATGTCGGTGGCAGCCAGCCAGGCGGCGAGCTCCTGGACTTGTGCGGGGGTCTTCATGTCAATGGATGCGCGGCGCGCTGCGTTGCAGGTCGACCATGCGCCCCACCCTCGCGAGCCAGGCCTCGATCTCGTCCTGTGCGGCCACGGCCTCGTCCCAGTTGCATTCGACGAAGCGGATGCGGCTGCCGATCGGCGCCTGGCCGAGGCGCCAGAGGTCGGCCTCGATCACGGTGCCCAGCTTCGGATAACCGCCCGAGGGCTGGGCATCGCGCATCTGGATGATGGGCTGCCCGCTGTGCGGCACCTGGATCACGCCGGGCACGATGCCGTGCGAGCGCACCTCCATCGGCTCGATGGGCCGCAAGGCCTCGCCGTCGAGCCGGTAGCCGTAGCGGTCGCTCTGCGCGGTGATCTTCCATTGGCCGGCCCAGAAGGCGGCGCGCGAGGCTTCCTCGAAGCCCTCGTATTCGGCGGCGGGCAGCACCCGCACCGCGGGCAGGCCGTCCACCTGCAGCGGCAGGCTGAGGGCCGGCGGCACGAGGCCGAAGCCGGTCCGGCAGGCCTGCCCCTCGCCGGCCGCACGCAGCGCATCGCCGCGGCGCAGCGCGCGGCCTTCGTGGCCGCCGAAGGCGCCGCGCAGCTGGGTGCTGCGCGAGCCCAGGACCTCGGGCACGTCCACGCCGCCGGCCAGGCACAGCATGGCCCGGCTGCCGCGGTGCCGGCCGCCTTGCGGCAGGCCCAGCGTGAGCGTCTGCCCGGCGCGCGCCTGGTGCACCCACCAGGGCAGCAGCGGCGCTTCGTCGAGCCGCGCCGCGCAATCGGCACCGGTGAGCGAAAAGGCGCAGTCCTGGTCGAAGCGCAGCTTGAAGGGAAACACCGGCACCTCGATGGCGGCCGCACCGAGCCCATTGCCCAGCAGCAGGTTGCCGGCCGCCAGCGCCAGCTTGTCCATGGCCCCGGAGGTGCCCACGCCCCAGCGCAGGCTGCCGGTGCGCCCCATGTCCTGCACGGTGGCCAGCGCGGCGGAGGAAAGCACTTCGATCATTTGACGACTCCCTCGACCCGGAAGCGGATCATGTCGCCCGGCTGCAGCATCGCCGGCGGGTCCTGCGACGGATCGAAGAAGGACATGGCGGTGCTGCCGATGGTGTTCCAGCCGCTCGGCCCGGCCGAGGCGGACACGCCGGTCTGCGCGCCGCCGATCGACACCGCGCCGCCCGGAATGCTCAGCACCGGGACCTTGCGGCGCGGCGTGGCGATGCGCGGGTCCATGCCGCCGAGGTAGCAGTAGCCCGGATGGCTGCCGAGCGCATACACCGGATAGACCCGCATGCTGTGCAGCTCGACGACCTCCTCCACGCTCAGGCCGGTGTGCGCCACCACGTCGGCCATGTGCGGGCCGCCCTCGCCGCCGTAGACCACCGGGAGTTCGACCAGGCGCCCCTCCAGCGGCAGCGGCGAGGCCGCGTCCCAGGCCGCTTGCAGGCGGGCCTCCAGCGCGTCCAGCGCCGCGGCGCTGCGCGGCGGCCGCTCGAAGGTGAGCATGAGGTTGTTCATGCCCGGCACGGCTTCGCGCACCTCGGGCCAGCCCTGCGCCTCGTGCGCGAGCGCCCAGATGCGCTGCTGCGAGGGCAGCGCGAGCTCGCCGGGCGCCTCGAACAACAGCGCCGTGGTGCCCAGCAGGCTGACGGATGCGGCAGCGGCCCTCATGCGGCGCTCCTTTGCTGCAGCCAGCGCTCGAGGTGGTGGATGTCCACGCCGCCGGCCGCGAAGCCCTCGTCGCGCAGGATCTCGCGGTGCAGCGGCACGTTGGTCTCGATCCCCTCGATGCGCGTTTCGGCCAGCGCCAGGCGCATGCGGTCCAGCGCGTCCTCGCGCGTGCTGCCCTGCACGATCAGCTTGGCGATCATCGAGTCGTAGTACGGCGGCACGCGGTAGCCCGCGCCGGCATGCGAATCCACGCGTACCCCGAAGCCGCCCGGCAGCTGCCAGCCGCCGATGCGCCCCGGCGAGGGCGCGAAGGTGTCGGGGTGCTCGGCATTGATCCGGCACTCGATCGCATGGCCCTGGCAACGCACGTCGGCCTGCGTGAAGGCGAGCCGCTCGCCGCGGGCCACGCGCAGCTGCTGCTGCACGATGTCGATGCCGCTGGTCATCTCGGTCACGGGGTGCTCCACCTGGAGGCGGGTGTTCATCTCGATGAAGTAGAAGGCGCCCTGCTCGTACAGAAATTCGAAAGTGCCGACGCCGCAATAGCCGATCTGCCGGCAGGCTGCGGCGCAGCGCTCGCCGACCTCGGCCAGCAGCGCCTCGTCGATGCCGGTGGCCGGCGCTTCCTCGATCACCTTCTGGTGCCGCCGCTGGAGCGAACAGTCGCGGCTGCCGAGCCACAGCGCGTTGCCGTGGCTGTCCGCCAGCACCTGGATCTCCACATGGCGCGGATGCAGCAGGAACTTCTCGATGTAGACCTCGGGGTTGCCGAAGGCGCGGCGCGCCTCCTCGCGCGTGAGCGACATCGCGTCGGGCAGCGCCGCTTCCTCGTGCACCACGCGCATGCCGCGGCCGCCGCCGCCGCCCGCCGCCTTCACGATCACCGGAAAGCCGATCTCGCGCGCCAGGGCGAGGACCTCGGCCGGGTCCTCCGGCAGGCTGCCGTCCGGGCCAGGCACGCAGGGCACGCCGGCGCGCCGCATCGCGCGCTTGGCCGCGACCTTGTCGCCCATGGTGCGGATGCAGCCCGCGCTCGGGCCGATGAAGACCAGCCCGGCCTGCTCGACGCGCTCGGCGAAGCCCGCGTTCTCCGACAGGAAGCCGTAGCCCGGATGGATGGCCTGCGCGCCGCTGACTTCGGCGGCGAACAGGACCGCGGACTGATTCAGGTAGCTCTGGCCGGGCGCGGCCGGGCCGATGCACAGGGCCTGGTCCGCCTGCGCCACGTAGCCCGCCTCGCGGTCGGCCTCGGAGTGCACCACGACGGTCTTGAGCCCGAGGCCGCGGCAGGCGCGCTGGATGCGCAGGGCGATCTCTCCCCGGTTGGCGATGAGCACGGTGTCGAACATGTTCTTCGCTCCCTATGCAAGGTCGAAGCGCAACAGCGCCTGGCCGGCCTCGACCTCCTGGCCGGAGCGCACCAGCACCGCTTGCACGGTGGCATCGCGTTCGGCGCGCACTTCGTTGAAGACTTTCATGGCCTCGATGACGCACAGCGTCTGGCCGGCCCGGACGGCCTGTCCGGCCTGCACGAAGGGCGGCTCGCCGGGCGTCGGCTGCAGATGCACCACGCCGTAGAGCGGCGCCAGGCATTCGATGGAGGCGGGCGGCTGCCCTTCCACCGGTTGCGGCGCAGCGGGGTCCGTTGCCGGGATGCGGGCCTGCTGTGTCGAGACGTCGGCGCGCCGCGGCGCTGCCGCGGCCAGCGCCGACTGCTTCACCAGCCGCAGCGTGCAGCCGTTCTCGCTGAACTCCAGCTCGGACAGGTCCGAGGCAGCCAGTGCGTCGATGAGCGTCTTGATCTGTTCCTGATTCATGCCGGTCTCCGCCTCGCGACAGAAGAACTCGAAACGCCGACGTGTTCGGCGAACGCGTGACGGCAGGCATGAACGGTACCGGCCCGCGGGCGCAAAGCCCAAGACGGATTGGCTGTGCCGCAATAAGGGCGCCTTATGACAAGGCGCTGAGCTCGGGTTGGGGCGTGGCGGCGACGTGAACGGCCAGGTCGGTCACGAGTTCGAGCAGGATGTCCTTCACCGCCTGCGCGGGCTCGGACAGCGGCAGATGGTCCGACTGGCACAGCGCCAGCGGCGCCTCGATCACCGGGTCGACGATCTGGAACTTCCAGGCCCCGCAGGAGGCGGTCACCTCGCGTGCCATCGAGGCCGGCAGGATGGTCGCGCCGAGCCCATCGGCGATGGCGGCCGTCAACGTGAAGGCCGACTCGATCTCGGCCACCACGCGCGGCACCTTGCCCGCGCGCACGAAGGCTGCATCGACCAGCTTGCGCACCACGTTGTAGGGGCGCGGCAGGAAGAGCTCGATCTCGCCCAGGTCGGCCAGCTTCACCGGTTCGGCAGGCGGCGGCATCGAGGCCGGCCCCACCAGGAACAGGGGTTCCTTGAGCAGGGGCAGGAAGGTCAGCCCATGGATCGCCTTGTCGCCGTAGAGCACGGCGAGGTCCATGCGGCCGTTCATGATCAGCTCGCTGAGCGTGGTGCCGTAGTTCTCGTTGAGGTAGAGCAGGATGCCGGGCTGGCGCGCACGCACGGTGCGCAGCAGCGGCAGCGACAGCGCCGAGGCGGCCGTGCCCGGTGCCAGCCCCACCGACACCTGGCCCGACAGGCCGGCGCCGGCCGCTTCCATGTCGACGCGCGCCTGCTCGCACTGGCGCAGGATGATCTGCGCATGGCGGTAGAGCACCTTGCCGGCCTCGGTGGGCGTGACGCCGCGCTTGGTGCGCACAAGCAGTTGCTGGCGCACTTCGCCCTCGAGCGTGGCGAGCTGCTGGCTCAGCGCCGGCTGGGCGATGAAGAGCACCTCGGCCGCCTGCGTGAGGCTGCCGATATCCACGATCTTGACGAAGTATTTGAGGCGCCTGAGGTTCACGCCTTGCTCCTGGCAAAAGCCGAGCCTAGCACCGGTGTTCGCGCCGGCGTACCCGGGCTCACCATAAGCTCCACCTATCGAACCAGAGCGATCTCGTCTTGGCCTCGAGGAGGCGTTGTGCGTACCGTTGCGGCCTTGCATCCTCGTCCAAGGAAGAGACCCGTGACCACCTCCCGCATCGCCGCCCGCGTCCGGCGCATCAAGCCTTCACCCAGCACCTCCGCCGCCGACCGCGCCAACGAACTGCGCCGCCAGGGCAAGTCGATCGTCAACCTCGTGGTGGGCGAACCCGACTTCGACACCCCCGCGCACATCCGCCGCGCCGCCGCCGACGCCATGGACCGCGGCGCGACCCGCTACACGCTGATGGCCGGCACGGTGGAGCTGCGCCAGGCCATCGTCGCCAAGCTGGAGCGCGAGAACGGCCTGCGCTATGCCATGAACGAGATCATCGTCACCAACGGCGCCAAGAGCGCGATCTACAACGCCCTGGCCATCACGCTGGAGCCGGGCGACGAGGTCATCATCCCGGCGCCCTACTGGGTCTCCTATCCGGACATGGTGCTGGCCTGCGAAGCCACGCCCGTCACCGTCGCCTGCCCCGAGGCCAATGGCTTCAAGCTCACGCCGGCCCAGCTGGAGGCGGCCATCACGCCGCGCACGCGCTGGCTGCTGATCAACTCGCCGAGCAACCCCACGGGCGCGAGCTACACGGCCGACGAATACCGCGCGCTGGCCGAGGTGCTCGCGCGCCATCCGCACGTCATGGTGATGACGGACGACATCTACGAGCACATCCGCTTCGATGGCCAGGCGACGCCGCACCTGCTGGCCGTTGCGCCGGCGCTGCGCGAGCGCACCCTCGCGATCAACGGCGTCTCCAAGACCTATGCCATGACCGGCTGGCGCATCGGCTGGGCCGCGGGGCCGTCGGACCTGATCACCGCCATGGACACGCTGCTGTCGCAGTCCGCCGGCAACTGCTGCTCGATCAGCCAGGCCGGCGCCGCCGCCGCGCTCAACGGCGACCAGGGCTTCGTGACCGAGAGCGTGGCCGTCTACAAGGCGCGGCGCGACCGCACGCTGGCCCTCGTCAACGCCATCCCGGGCCTGAGCTGTGCCACGCCGCCCGGCGCCTTCTACCTCTACATTAACTGCAGCGGCCTGATCGGCAAGTCCACGCCGGCGGGCAAGACCTTGAATGAAGATGGGGACGTGGTGATGTACCTGCTGGAAAGCGCCGGCGTCGCCACCGTCGCGGGCACCGCCTATGGCCTCTCGCCCTACTTCCGCCTGTCCATCGCCACCGCCATCGAGACGCTGGAAGAAGGCTGCGCGCGCATCGCGCGCGCCGTGGCCGAGCTGCGCTGATTCAACGAACCCTCAGGACCGAACCCCATGCCCTACAAAGCCCTTCGCAAGAACAGCTCGGCCCCGCAGGTCGATGCCAGGATCATCGCCGCGCTGCACGAGATCCCCGTCGCCGCATTGAGCGACAACATGCACCGCAACATCGGCAGCACCGGCCTGCATCCCTACCACCGCCCTGTCGCCCTCACCATGGCGGGCACCGCCGTCACCGCGCGCTCGCGCGGCGGCGACAACCTGACCTACCTGCGCGCGCTCGAGTTCTGCCGTCCCGGCGACGTGCTAGTGGTCGACGCGGGAGGCGACCTCAACAACGCGGTGGTCGGCGGCATCCTGTCTTTCTATGCCGCGCAGATCGGCGTCGTCGGCGTGGTGATCGACGGCGCGATCCGCGACCTGGCCGAGATCCGTTCGCGCGAATTTCCGGTCTACGCGCGCGGCGTCACCCATCGCGGGCCCTACAAGGACGGCCCGGGCGAGATCAACGTGCCGGTGTCGGTCGGCGGCATGGTCGTCAACCCCGGCGACATCGTGGTCGGCGACCAGGACGGCCTGATGGCCTTCGCGCGCGACGAGGCCGAGCTGCTCATCGAGAAAGCGCGCGCCCATCTGGCGACGGAAGCCGAGACGATCCGCGCCATGAAGGAAGGCCGCTGGGACCGCGCCTTCATCGATGCGCTCGAGGCGCGCTGCAACAACTGAAGCCGGTGCCCCGCGATGCGCCCTTCCGTCCTGGCCACCCGCGCCACCTTCCCCGACCTCGCCGACCGGCTGCGCGAGCATTTCGACGTCGACGACAACCCCACAGATGCCGTGTGGAGCCCGGCCGAGCTGATCCGCCGGCTGCAGGGCAAGCAGGGCGTGATGAGCACCGGCAGCGAGCGCATCGATGCTGCCCTGCTCGACGCCTGCCCGCAGCTCAGGGCCGTGTGCAACGTCGGCGTGGGCTACAACAACGTCGACGTCGCGGCCTGCACCGCGCGTGGGGTGCTGGTTACCAACACGCCCGACGTGCTGACCGAGACCACGGCCGACTACGGCTTCGCCCTGATGATGGCCACGGCCCGGCGCATCGCGGAATCGGAGCGCTTCCTGCGGCGCGGCGAATGGACGAAGACCGGCATCTACGACATGTTCGTCGGCGGCGACGTGCATGGCGCGACGCTGGGCATCCTCGGCATGGGCCGCATCGGCCGTGCCATCGCACGGCGGGGCGCGCTGGGCTTCGGCATGCGCGTGATCTACCACAACCGCTCGCGGCTGACGGCCGAGGCGGAATCGGAATCCGGCGCCCGCTACGTCGACAAGGCCACGCTGCTGAAGGAAGCCGATCACCTGGTGCTGGTGCTGCCCTATTCGCCGCAATCGCACCACGCGATCGGCGCCGCCGAGCTGGCGCAGATGAAGCCCACGGCCACGCTGACCAACATCGCGCGCGGCGGCATCGTGGACGATGCCGCGCTGGCGCAGGCGCTGCGCTCCGGGACGATCGCGGCAGCAGGCCTCGATGTCTTCGAGGGAGAGCCGGCCGTCCATCCCGACCTGCTGGCCGTGCCCAACGTCGTGCTGACGCCGCACATCGGCAGCGCCTCGGTGCAGACACGCCGCGCGATGGCGGCCTTGACCATCGAGAACCTGATCGCCGCCCTCGGCTGCGGCAGGCAGGCCGGCAGGCCGCCGACGCCGGTCAATCCCGAAGTCCTGGCGCAAGCCCGCTGACCGATGGCGCCGAGGATCCTGGTCATGGGCGTTGCCGGCTGCGGCAAGTCCACGGTCGCCGCCCGGCTCGCCACCGCGCTCGGCTGCGCGCTGATCGAGGGCGACGACTTTCACCTGCCGCAGAGCCAGCACAAGATGCGCCACGGCATCGCGCTGGACGACGCCGACCGCTGGCCCTGGCTCGACCGGCTCGGCGTGCTGCTGGCCGAGGCGCCCGGCGGAGCTGTGCTCAGCTGCTCCGCGCTGAAGCGGCGTTATCGCGAACGCCTGCGCGCAGCGGTGCCGGCGCTGCAGACCGTGTTCATCGACATCGGCCCCGAGGAAGCCCGCGCGCGCGTGGCCGCCCGCCCCGCCCACCTGTTTCCGCCAAGCCTGGTGGCGAGCCAGTTCGAGGCGCTGGAGCCGCCGCTGGGCGAACCCGGTGTGCTGCGGGTGGACGCGATGCAGCCGCGCGCGGTGCAAGGCGAGGCGATACTTCGATGGCTCGGCCATGCCGCGCCCCAACCCTTGATGGAGACTCCGCCTTGAACCCCGTCCTCAAAAGCTTCGATCTCAGCGGGCGCACCGCGCTCATCACCGGCTCCAGCGCCGGCATCGGCCTGGCGCTCGCGCGTGGCCTCGCAGGCGCCGGCGCACGCATCGTCCTCAACGCGCGCAGCACCGACAAGCTCGAACAGGCGGCCGCCCGGCTGCGCGAGGAAGGCGCCACGGTCTTCACCGCGGCCTTCGACGTGACCGCCGGCGCGGCGGTGAACGCGGCCATCGAACGCATCGAAGCCGACATCGGTCCCATCGACATCCTCGTCAACAACGCCGGCATGCAGCGCCGCGGCCCGCTGGACCAGTTCGAGGAAGCGCACTGGCACGAGCTGATGAAGACCAACGTCGACAGCGTGTTCCTGGTCGGTCAGGCGGTGGCGCGGCGCATGATCCCGCGCAAGCGCGGCAAGATCATCAACATCTGCTCGGTGCAGAGCGAGCTGGGCCGCCCCGGCATCGCGCCGTACACCGCCAGCAAGGGTGCGGTGAAGATGCTCACCAAGGGCATGGCCATCGACTGGGGGCAGCACGGCATCCAGGTGAACGGCCTCGGCCCGGGCTACTTCAAGACCGAGCTGACCGATGCGCTGGTGAAGAACGAGGAGTTCACCGCCTGGCTGGTCGGACGCACGCCCTCGCGGCGCTGGGGCGATGTGGAAGACCTCGTGGGCGCGGCGGTGTTCCTCGCGAGCGAGGCCTCCAACTTCGTCAACGGCCACGTCCTCTATGTGGACGGCGGCGTCACCGCGACCCTCTGAACGCGCGCAAGAAGGAAGACACACACCATGGAAGCACTCGTCATCCACGCCCCCGGCGACCTGCGCGTCGAGGATGTCCCCACTCCCGAGCTCGGGCCCGGCCAGCTGCGCGTGCGCGTGCGCTGCGGCGGCATCTGCGGCTCGGACCTGCACTACTACCAGCACGGCGGCTTCGGCACCGTGCGCATCAAGGAGCCGATGGTGCTGGGCCACGAGGTGGCCGGCATGGTCGAGGCCGTGGGCGCCGCGGCAGGCGGCTTCGCTGCTGGCGAACGCGTCGCCATCAGCCCGAGCCGGCCGTGCGGGCTGTGCCGCTACTGCCAGCAGGGTCTGCAGAACCACTGCCTGGACATGCGCTACTACGGCAGCGCGATGCGCACGCCGCACGTGCAGGGCGCCTTCCGCCAGGAAATCGTGGTGGAGCACTGGCAGGCGCACCGGCTGGCCGATACGGTGAGCGACGGCGAGGGCTCGATGGCCGAGCCGCTCTCGGTGGCGCTGCACGCGGTGCGCCGCGCGGGGCCGCTGCTGGGCAAGAGCGTGCTGGTCACCGGCTGCGGGCCGATCGGCGCGCTGGCGATCATCGCGGCCCGGCGCGCGGGGGCGACGCACATCGTGGCCACGGACGTCGGCGCGCACACGCTGGGCAAGGCGCTCAAGGTCGGCGCCGACGAGGTCGTCAACGTGGCGGAGGAGCCCGATGGGCTCTCACGCTTCACGGCCGACAAGGGTCATTTCGACGTGCTGTTCGAGGCCAGCGGCAACCAGCGCGCGCTGGTCGGCGCCTTCGATGCGCTGCGCCCGCGCGGCATCATCGTGCAGCTGGGGCTGGGCGGCGAGATGCAGATCCCCATCAACACCATCGTGGCCAAGGAGTTCGACCTGCGTGGCGCCTTCCGCTTCCACGAGGAGTTCGCGGTCGCGGTGGAGCTGCTCAACAAGGGGCTGGTGGACGTGAAGCCGCTGATCTCGGCCACGCTGTCGTACCGCGATTCGGCGCGCGCCTTCGCGCTGGCGGCGGATCGCTCGCAGGCGATGAAGGTGATCCTGAACTTCGATTGAGCGAGGGGGGGGGCGGTCTCGCCCCGCTCCGCGCAAGGGCATCAGCCCTTCTTGTAGTTCGCGATGCCGTCCATGATCTCCTTCTTGGCTGCATCGATGCCTTCCCAGCCCAGCACCTTGACCCACTTGCCCTGCTCCAGATCCTTGTAGTGCTCGAAGAAGTGCGTGATGGCCTTCAGGCGCATCGGGTTGACGTCTTCCACCTTCTTCCAGTGGCTGTAGATCGGCAGTACCTTGTCGGTGGGCACGGCGAGGACCTTGCCGTCGACGCCGGCCTCGTCCTCCATCATCAGGATGCCGATGGGCCGGCAGGGCACGACCACGCCCGGCACCAGCGCCCAAGGGGTGATGACCAGCACGTCCACCGGATCGCCGTCTCCCGAGAGCGTTTGCGGCACATAGCCGTAGTTGGTCGGGTAGTGCATCGCCGTCGTCATGAAGCGGTCGACGAAGATCGCGCCGGACTCCTTGTCGACCTCGTACTTGATCGGATCGGCGTTCATCGGGATCTCGATGACGACGTTGAAGGCTTCGGGGGCGTCTTTGCCGGGGGAAACTTGGCCGAGGGACATAGGACGGTCTGTAGTGGATAGGTGTTAGAGAGATTCGGACAAACCCGAAGTTTACTTTCCGTGTCACGGCCCGGTCGCACCAAACCAGACTTTTGCCTGTAAATTGGTCCCGTTGGCCAATCGGCCCCGCCCTTCGGGCATCGGGGCTTCGAGGAAGCAACGCGGCGGAAGCACTGACCCGTACGCGTTGCGCACAGGGCTCCGTGCTTTCGTCTCCACAAGTCACAACGTACGAATGGAGAAGCAAGGCATGATCGGCAACACCCCACTCGTCCTCGCCATCGTCTGCGGCCTCGTGGCCGTGGGTTATGGCTTCTGGGCGCGCAGTTGGATTCTTTCGAAAGACCCCGGCAACGCCCGGATGCAGGAGATCGCGGCCGCGATCCAGACCGGCGCGGCGGCCTACCTGGCCAAGCAGTACCGCACCATCGCCGTCGTGGGCATCGTGCTCGCGATCCTGATCGGCGTCTTCCTCGACGCCACCACCGCCATCGGTTTCGTGATCGGCGCGGTGCTCTCGGGTGCCTGCGGCTTCATCGGCATGAACGTCTCGGTGCGCGCCAACGTGCGCACCGCGCAGGCAGCCACCCAAGGCATCGGTCCGGCGCTGGACGTCGCCTTCCGCGGCGGCGCCATCACCGGCATGCTGGTGGTGGGGCTCGGCCTGCTGGGGGTCTCGACCTTCTACTGGTTCCTGGCCGGCAACGGACAGCTGACACCCAGCACCAAGCTGGCCACCCTGCTCAATCCGCTGATCGGCTTCGCGTTCGGCTCGTCGCTGATCTCGATCTTCGCGCGGCTGGGCGGCGGCATCTTCACCAAGGGCGCCGACGTCGGAGCGGACCTCGTGGGCAAGGTCGAAGCCGGCATCCCGGAGGACGATCCGCGCAACCCGGCCGTGATCGCCGATAACGTGGGCGACAACGTCGGCGACTGCGCCGGCATGGCGGCCGACCTGTTCGAGACCTATGCGGTGACGCTGATCGCGACGATGGTGCTGGGCGCCCTCATGGTGGCGGCGGCGCCGGTCAATGCGGTGCTGTATCCGCTGGCGCTGGGGGCCGTGTCGATCATCGCTTCGATCATCGGCTGCTTCTTCGTGCGCGCCTCGCCGGGCATGATCAACGTGATGCCGGCGCTCTACAAAGGGCTGGCCGTGGCCGGCCTTCTGTCGCTGATCGCGTTCTGGTTCGTGACGCAGTGGCTCATCCCCGACAACGCGATCACGGCCTCGGGCAGCCAGATCAAGCTCTTCGGCGCCTGCTTCGTCGGCCTGGCGCTGACGGCGGCGCTGGTGTGGATCACCGAGTTCTACACCGGCACCCAGTACTCGCCGGTGCGGCACATCGCGCAGGCCTCGACGACCGGCCACGGCACCAACATCATCGCGGGCCTGGGTGTGTCGATGCGCTCGACCGCCTGGCCGGTGCTCTTCGTCTGTATCGCGATCCTGGCCTCCTACATGCTGGCCGGCCTCTACGGCATTGCGGTGGCGGCCACCGCCATGCTGAGCATGGCCGGCATCGTGGTGGCGCTCGACGCCTACGGCCCGATCACCGACAACGCCGGCGGCATCGCCGAGATGTCGGAACTGCCGGCCAGCGTTCGCGACATCACCGATCCGCTGGACGCCGTGGGCAACACCACCAAGGCGGTGACCAAGGGCTACGCCATCGGCTCGGCGGGCCTGGCCTCGCTGGTGCTGTTCGCCGACTACACGCACAAGCTGGAGACCTACGGTCAGGCCATCAGCTTCAACCTGAGCGAGCCGATGGTGATCGTTGGCCTCTTCATCGGCGGGCTGATCCCGTATCTGTTCGGCGCCATGGCAATGGAGGCGGTGGGGCGCGCGGCCGGCTCCGTGGTCGAGGAAGTGCGACGCCAGTTCCGCGAGATCCCCGGGATCATGGAAGGCACCGGCAAGCCCGAATACGGCCGCGCCGTCAGCATGCTGACCGGCGCCGCGATCAAGGAAATGATGATCCCGAGCCTGCTGCCGGTGGTGGTGCCGATCCTGGTCGGCCTGCTGCTGGGGCCAAAGGCGCTCGGGGGGCTGCTCATGGGCACCATCGTCACCGGCCTGTTCGTCGCCATCTCGATGTGCACCGGCGGCGGCGCCTGGGACAACGCCAAGAAGTACATCGAGGACGGCCACCACGGCGGCAAGGGCTCCGAGGCGCACAAGGCCGCAGTCACCGGCGACACCGTGGGCGATCCCTACAAGGACACGGCCGGCCCGGCGGTGAACCCGCTGATCAAGATCATCAACATCGTGGCGCTGCTCATCGTCCCGCTGGTGGTCAAGTTCCATGCAGGCGACGTCGGCGCGATGACCACGCCCGCGATCTCGCCGGCTCCCGCGGTCGCACCCGCGCTCGCGCCCGCACCGGCCGCGGCGCCTGCGGCCGAGGTGAAGGTTCAGTAGAAGTGGGAAGCTGCGGCGGCCGGTGGCCGCCGCACCCAAAGGCCAGGCTTGTCAACGAATCCGGCGCGAAGCGGCTTCGTTGGCAGCGCTTCAGTTCAGCGTTGCGCCGTGGGTCGGCAGCGCGCCCTGCTCGGTGCGCAGCGGCACGCCTTGGAGCGTGTCGAAGTCGGACGGCGACTCCGGGGGGCGCGTCTCCTCCATTTCGTGCAGCGCCGCGACCCAGCGGCCAGCCGCCGAGTTGGCCGGCTCGTCATTGGTGAAGACGCCGTCACGGATATAGAAGGTCTCGCCGGCAGGCCGCTCCGTGTGCAACTCGATCAGGCGCGCGATCGGGAAGGTGTAGGTAACGAGCTTCTCCTTGGTCTTGCGGTCCTTGCCGCCGCAATTGAAGAAGCCTTCGGCGGCAATGACGATGCAGGAGCCGTCGACCTCGGCATCCACCTCGCCTCCGAGGCGCCAGACGGCGGTGGGAAGCCGCACGCGCACCTTGTCGATCACCAGATCGCGCTGCTTGTTCAGGGCGTTCAGCGGAGGGACCAGTGAGCGCAGTTGGCGCAGGCGCTCGGCAAAGTTGTCGTCGATGGTGAAGTCCACGTGGTGCGTGGCACCGCCCGAGCGCTTGACGACCTGCATGACGACATGACGCGGAGGCCGGCTCATGGCAAATCGCCCTTCCCCCTCGCGTGGAGGCGCCGCAACCAATAGCAGTGAATGGTTTTAAGCGGATTCATTAATCGACCGTGAATTAGAACTTAGGTATTGACGCAAATATTTGCATCAATTGTTTCCAACTGTAGATCGATTTCGGCGCTTTTGATAGTCGATTTGCAGAACCAAATGGAATCGCTCGACTACGTCATGAAAGCGCCATTAAAGCGCGCCGCGGGAGCCATGAGGCGCGGGCTCCGCGGCGCCAAGCAGCGACCTTGCGGCGCGATTTACGCCGAGGCAGCCGCCTCTGCTTCGTCGAGCGCCTTGCAGGAAGGTGCGCAAACCGTCTGCGACTTGCCCAGGAACTGGCGCGTGCGCATCTGCGAGCGCACGCGGTGCTTGCCGCACAGGAAGCAGGACATGGTCGCACCGCTGAAGGAAGCCGAGGCGCGGAAGGGGGAGCCCGAGGCCTTGGCCTTGTAGCGAAGGCCATCGGCGACGATGGCAGTCTTGACCTCAGCCTTGGCCATGGGCGGTGTCCGACTCGGTACGGCGCTTCGCACGCTGGGTCTTCGGCGCCGAGATTTGGGTAGCGTTCATGAGTGGGGATGTGGGGGCGGAGATGCAAGATTACAAGTGACCGCCGGCAGCGCCAGTCTCCTGCGCAACCTGGCACTGTAGCAGCAGGCAGTACAGCCCCTCGATGAATACGGGGACCCCGAGTCCCGAAGTCCTGTGCGTGCGCGGGCAACGGGGCGTCGGCCGCAGGCGCACTTTCAACGCGGCTGCCTGACGTGCTCGAACTGCATCAGGTAGAGCGCGGCCGTGTGGCGCGCGGTGTCGGCGATGCGGCGCGCCGCATCGCCCTCCTCGTCCAGCGCAATCGCCATTTCGACCGCGGCCAGCCAGCGCTTCAGGTGGTTCTCGTCGTTTTGCCCGTGGTACTCGAGGAAGCGCAAAGCCCCCGGCGAGAGCTTCACGCCGGCCTTGATCAGCGGCAGCAGGGCCGGCACGATGCGCTGGCCCGTGCCCTCGATGATGTAGATCGCGCCCAGCAGGCCGATCGGGTTCCGCGTCGCGGCCAGGCCATGCAGGTAGGCGCTGAGCGCCTCGCCGCCCGGGTTGCGGCGCAGCGCGTCGATGTCGGCGACCGCGCCGCCGGCCTTGCGGTAGTCGTCGAACAGGAGCATGAAATCGTCCTGCTCCTCGCCGGCATGCACGCCGATGAGGGACGCCAGCGCCTGGTAACGCTGGCTCAGCGAGGCGGCGCCTTCGCGCATCCACTTGCTGCCTTCGCGCACCTGGGGAATCCAGTTCTCCATCCAGTTCAGGTAGTCCGGCAGCGCGAAGCGGCGCTCGCGGATCTGCCGGACCAGCGGCGTGCGCCAGACGCCCGAGCGGTAGTCGTGCCAGATCGAGGCGAGTTCGGTGAGCAGGCCGCCCAGGGCTTCGGGCGCGCCGGCCGGATCGTGCGGCGCTGAGACGGCCTCGGCCTCGGCCTCGGCCTCGGCATCGGCAGCGACCGCCGCCCGCGCGCGCACCGGAGCGGAAACGGGTGCGGCATCCGCCGCCTCGACCTCGAACAGCATGTACGCCGCCATGAAGCGCCCCGACTCGGGCACGTAGCAGAAGATCTGTTCGCCCGGCTTCACGAGCCTGGTATGCAGGAACTCGGCCAGCATGACCATGATCGAGGCGGCGCCGGTGTTGCCGCGCCAGGCCAGGTTGCTGTACCAGCGCTCGCGCGGGATGGCGAGGCCGGCCTTCTGCATCAGGCCGTCGACCACCGGAATGAACTTTTCCGACGAGTAGTGGCACAGGAAATGATCGACCCGCCCGGGATCGAGCCAGCCCTCGCGCACCAGCCCCGCGTACTCGTGGATGCCGATGTCGAACAGGTGCGGGAGCAGCCGGATGTCCTGGCGCAGCGACAGCGCGCCCGCGGCCTCGGCCTCGCCCCAGGAGGCGAAGTCCAGGTGCCCGCGGGCGCGGTCCTCGGTCAGGCCCAGCTGCATGCACACCGGGTAGTCGCCCGAGAAGGCACGCTGGTGGATCCACTTCAGGCGCAGCCGGACGGCGGATGCGCCGGGCGTCCCGGCCAGTGCCGGTGCGCCGTCCGACAGCAGGATCGCCCCGGCGCCATCGGAGAGCATCCAGCGCAGGAAGTGCGAGTCGAAATCGCAGTCGTAGCCTCGGGCCGCGAAACGCGAGCGCTTGAAGAGGCGCGAAGGCATTTCGCTCGCCACGGCCAGCGCCGAGCGGTGCGCCCCCATCTCCACGCCCTGGGCGGCCGCCTGGATGGCCGACACGCCGGCCGCGCAGATGCCGTGCACCGACAGCGTCTCCATCGGCGGCGCCGCGAGTTCGCCCTGGATCATGTTGGCGAAGCCCGGCATCAACGTGTCGCCGCCCGAGGAGCCACTGGCCAGCAGCGAGACGCGCGAGAGCTCGGCCCCGCCCTGTTGCAGGCAGTGGCGGATCGCCGCCGCCGCCAGCTGCGCGTTGCTGTGCACGGTGCGGCCCTCGGGGTCGATGGCGTAGTAACGCTCGCGGATGCCGTTCTCGGCCAGGATGCGCCGCTTGATGCGTTCCGACATGCGGTTGAGAGGCGCGATGTAGGCGTCCATGCCTTCGTTCGACACCGGTTTGCCCGGCATGAAGTAGCCGGCGCTTTCGAGATGGACGTTTTGGAACGGGACGGGCATGGATCAGGGCGGTGGGAGGGCGCTCGCGGGCATCAGCGAGCGGCTGCGAAAGCGCGGCACCAACGCGCCCAGCACGAACACCCGCGCCATGTAGGTCAGCAGGCCACGCTCGTTGAGCGCCGGGTGGACGCGCGCCCGGTAGCACTCGCGGTGCAGCCGCCCGAGCTCCGACCAATGGATGTGCGAATGCTCGTGATGCGCGGTGTGCAGGCCGATGTTGAAGAGCAGCGGATTGACCAGCCCTTCGAAGTTTCGCGCGTAGTCGAGGGAGCCGCCCTTCGTCCCCGGCCGGCCGTCCGCATGCGCGTGCTGCAGGTAATTGGTGGCCAGCAGCCAATGCAGGCCATGCAGCTGCGGCAGGATCACGAACAACAGGGCGCGGTGCCAGTCGAGCGCCAGCAGCGCCGCCCAGCTGCCCAGCCACCACGCATATTGCGTCATGCAGTAGCGCCATGCGCCGGGCCAGTGGCGGCGCAGCGTCGCCAGCCACGCGATGAACAGGGGGTAGAGCACGGCCGCCGCCTGCAGCGGATGGATCAGGTAGCCCCAGAGGTGATTCGTGTCGCCGCCGAAACGATAGGTGCGCGCCGCATCCCGGGGCCCATGCCGGAAGCGGTGGTGATTGGCCACGTGCGCCGGCCAGAACACGAAGGTCGGATGGCCCTGCAGCAGGGTCAGCCAGACATCGGTGAAGCGGTTCGCCCTGCGGCCGCGCCACAGGCGCATGTGCGCATGGTTGTGGTGGATCACGCTGATGCCGAGCGTGAGAAAGAGCATCGGGCCGTAGAGCAGCCAACTGAAGCCGTGCACCCACTGCCACGCCGAGAGCGCCGGCAGCAGCGCGAGGTAGGCGAGGCTTTGCCAGTCGCGCCAGTGGCGCAGCCGCGGCAGGACGAGCCGGCGCGCAGGCGGGGAGCGCAACGATGTCGCCACGCGCCGGCTACAGCAGCATTTCCGGAACGATCGGCGCGATCAGCCGGTTGTAGAAACGCTGCAGGAAGGTCGCCTCCGGCTCGCTGGTCAGTACCATTTCCTTCTCGCCATCGGTGGTCAGCCATTCGAGGCGACCGGTGCCCTTGGCCAGCCGCAGGCGGTAGGAGTTCTGCACCCGGCTCACGCTGATCACGCGCAGCAATTCGCGTGCGAGTTGCGGGCTGTCGATCAGCATGCCCATCTCGGTGTTCTGGGTGGCCGAGCGCGGGTCGAGGTTGGCCGAGCCGATCAGGACGCGCGAGCGGTCGATGGCCGCCGTCTTTGCGTGCAGCCGGCCCAGCGAGCTGCCGAAGGAGCCGAAGCGCTTGCTGGCCGTGGTGCGTTCGGGGCTCAGCTCGTAGAGGTCGGCCCCCGATTTCAGCAGGCGCTCGCGATAGCGCATGTAGCCGGTGTGTACCAGCGGCTCATCGTTGGCTGCCAGCGAATTGGTCAGGAGCACGAGCTTGATCTTGCGCCTGCCCAGATCTTCGAAGGCGGCCATGCCCTTCTCGCCCGGCACCAGGTAGGGCGAGGTCATCTGCACCTCCTGCTTGGCCTCGAGCAGCCGCTCCCAGATCCGCATCGTGACGCTGGTGGCCAACGCTTCGTCGGCCGACATGGTGGCGGGCTTGGTGGGCGGGTCGGCGACGGCGTGGGCCACGCCCCACAGCAGGCCCATGCGCCCCTCGTCGAGCTCTTCGGAAATCGGCCCGTAACCCAGGATGTCATTGGGCGGCAGCACGATCTTGGGCGGCGGTGCGGCCATGCCGATCCACGAGTCGAACTCGGCGGTGCCCGGCGTTACGCCACCCTGTCCGCGCACGATGTCCTGGATCGGCCAGACCTGCTCGCTGTTCCAGTAGGTGTCGAAGATGGTCTCGAGCTGCGGCACGACCTTCCCCACCACGACTGCGTCCATGTCGATGAAGTTCTGCGCCTCGCTCAGCACGAAGTACTCGTCGGCGATGTTGCGCCCGCCGACCACCGCCATCGCGCCGTCCGCGATGAACAGCTTGTTGTGCATGCGGTGATTGAGTCGGGCGATCTCCTGCGGGGAAGCGAGGAAGCGCGAAAGAAAGCCGTCGCGTCCGCAACAGAAGGGGTTGAAGAGCCGCACCTCGATGTTGGGCGTCTGGGACAAGGCGAGCAGCAGGTACTGGCTCTTGCTCGTGTAGAGGTCGTCGACCAGGATGCGCACCTTGACGCCGCGCGCCGCGGCCTCCCGCAGCGAACGCATCAGCAGCCGGCCGACGGCGTCGTTCTCGAGCTGGTAGTACTGCACCACGAGCGAGCGCTCGGCCCGCTGCGCGAGCTGGATGCGCGCATCGAGCGAATACACGCCCAGGGGCATCAGGCGAAACCCGGAGTGCTCACCGGGGGGTGTCGAGGCCGCCACCACCTTGGCCAGCGTGGTCGACGGATCGGCCGGCGCCGCGTACTGCGCTGGCCGTTCCCGGGCCGGCGGCAGCGAGCCGCAGGCCCCTAGCCCGGCGGCGAGGACGCACAGCAGCGCGGCGCGCAGCAGATGGACCCATGCGTTCATGATCTTTCCTCTCTCTTGCCATGTTCCGGATACGGCGGCAGGCCCTTGGCGGTTTCACCCTGCCGCGCAGCCGATCCGGGCTCTAGAATTTCGCGATGCCCCTTCCCGGAGTTACATCATGACCCGACGGATTCTCGCGCGTATCGCCGCCATCGCATTGACAGCCACGGCTCTTTCTCCAGCCCTGGCGGCGCTGGACATCGGCGATCCGGTGCCCAAGTTCACCGCCACCGCCGCGCTGGGGGGCAAGACCTTCCGCTATTCGCTGGCGGACGCACTGGCCAAGGGGCCGGTGGTGGTGTATTTCTTCCCGGCGGCCGGCACCACCGACTGCAACATCGAGGCGCATGCCTTCGCCGAGGCCATGGGCCAGTTCGAAGCGGTCGGCGCCACGGTGATCGGCGTCTCGGCCGACGACATCGATACGCTGAAGGACTTCTCGGTGAAGCAGTGCCAGAGCAAGTTCCCGGTTGCGGCCGACCAGTCGAAGGTCGTGATCGAGGGTTTCGACGCGCTGATGCAGACCCGCCCCGACTTCGCGAACCGGCTGTCATATGTGGTCGCGCCCAACGGCACGGTCGCCTCCTATTACCAGAACCTGAACCCGGACAAGCACGTGGAACGCATGCTCAACGCGGTGAAGGCGCTGCCGAAGACTGTCTCCAGCCGCTGAGGCCTTCCCCCAGGGACGCGGCCTGTCGCTTTCGCGCACAATTTCGGCCATGCAGCTCCACTACATCGCCAACGAAAGCGTCCCCTCCTCCTCCGGCCGGACCCTCCCCGTCCTGGACCCTTCCGACGGGCAGGCCTTCGACGAACTGCAGCGCGGCGATGCCGCCGACATCGACGCAGCCGTGCGGGCGGCGCGCGACTGCTTCGAGGGCAGCTGGCAGAAACTGAGCGCGGCCGAGCGCGGCCGGCTGCTCTACAAGCTGTCGCAGAAGATCGCCGAGCACACGGACGAGCTCGCGCTGCTCGAGCAGCGCGACTGCGGCAAGCCCGTCAAGCAGGCGCGCGCCGATGCGCTGGCGCTGGTGCGCTACTTCGAGTTCTACGCCGGCGCCTGCGACAAGCTGCATGGCGAAACCATCCCCTACCAGGACGGCTACAGCGTCTTCACCTGGCGCGAGCCGCACGGCGTCACCGGCCATGTCATCCCGTGGAACTACCCGATGCAGATCTTCGGCCGCAGCGTCGGCGGGGCGCTGGCCGCGGGCAATGTCTGCGTGGTCAAGCCTTCCGAGGATGCTTGCCTGTCCCTGATCCGCGTGGCGCAGCTGGCGGCGGAGGTGGGCTTCCCGCCCGGGGCGATCAACATCGTGACCGGCTACGGCCACGAGGTGGGCGACGCGCTGGCGAGGCACCCCGGCATCGACCACATCAGCTTCACCGGCAGCCCGAAGGTGGGCACGCTGATCCAGCAGGTGGCGGCCGAGCGCCATTGCCCCGTGACGCTCGAGCTCGGCGGCAAGAGCCCGCAGATCATCTTCGCCGACGCCGACCTCGGCGCCGCCATCCCGGTGCTGATCAACGCCATCGTGCAGAACGCCGGCCAGACCTGCTCGGCCGGCTCGCGTGTTCTGGTCGAGCGCGAGATCTACGAGCTGTTGCTGGAACGCCTGGGCCAGGCCTTCGAGGCGCTGCGCGTCGGGCCCGCGGCGATGGACCTGGACGTGGGCCCGCTGATCCGCCAGACCCAGCAGCAGCGCGTCTGGGACTTCCTGTCCGACGCCCAGCACGCCGGCATCCCGATGGTGGCCCAGGGCGTGGTGGTCGACGAAGCGCCGCAGACCGGCTTCTACCAGGCGCCCACGCTGCTGCGCGACGTGCCGGTGACGCACCGCCTGGCGCAGGAGGAAGTCTTCGGCCCGGTGCTCGCTGCCATGTCCTTCCGCGACGAGGACGAGGCGGTGGCACTGGCCAACGCCACCCAGTTCGGCCTGGTCGCCGGCATCTGGACGAAGGACGGCGGGCGCCAGTTCCGCATGGCCAAGCGGGTGAGGAGCGGGCAGGTCTTCATCAACAACTACGGCGCCGGCGGCGGCGTGGAGCTGCCCTTCGGCGGCGTCAAGTCATCGGGCTATGGCCGCGAGAAGGGCTTCGAGGCGCTCTACGGCTTCACCACGCTCAAGACCGTGGCGGTTCGCCACGGCTGATCCCTTCGACGGGGTGCCTACACTCCCCGTTTCTTCCCTCATCCCCGGAGACCCAAGGCATGCGCGTCAAAGACAAATCCATCATCGTGACCGGCGCCGGCGGCGGCATCGGGGAAGGCATCGCCAAGCGGCTGGCCGCCGAAGGTGCGCAGGTCATCGTGAACGACATCGCCAGCGAGCCCGGCGAACAGGTGGTCCAGGCCATCCGGCGCGCCGGCGGCAAGGCCTCCTTCTTCGCCGCCGATGTCACGAAGTCGGCCGAGGTCCAGGCCCTGGTCACCGCCGCGGTACAGCGCCACGGCAAGCTCGACGTGATGGTCAACAACGCCGGCTGGACCCACCGCAACCGACCCGCCCTCGAAGTGAGCGAGGAAGAGTTCGACCGCTGCTTCGCCGTCAACATGAAGAGCATCTATCTCTCCACCATCCACGCCGTGCCGGCCTTCCGCGCCAATGGCGGCGGCGCCTTCATCAACATCGCCTCCACGGCGGGCGTGCGTCCTCGCCCGGGCCTGACCTGGTACAACGGCTCGAAAGGCGCGGTGATCACCACCAGCAAGTCGCTGGCCGCCGAGTTCGGCCCTGACAACATCCGCGTCAACTGCATCAACCCCGTGTTCAACCCCGACACGGGGCTGGCGGCCGAGTTCGCCGGCGGCCCGATCACCGAGGAGCGCAAGGCCAGGTTCCTCGCCACCATCCCGCTGGGCCGCTTCTCCACCGCGCTCGACGTGGCCAACGCGGCGCTTTACCTGGCCAGCGACGAGGCGGCGTTCATCAGCGGCGTGTGCATCGAGGTGGACGGGGCGCGCTGCGTCTAGATTCCGGGGAAGCGGGAACGGGCATCCGGACGCGGAGTGCGCGAAGCGTCCCCTGCGTCCGCATGCCCGCTTTCACCAGGCCGCTATTCAGCCGAAAAGGGGCGGCAGGCCCGGCAATGGGGTAAATTGCCCTTTCCCCATGAGCAGCAAGCACATCGTCCCCGTCTCCCAGATCGGTCGCGCACAACGCGCCGCGCCGCTGCCGACGCACGCGGTACCGGCCACCGGAGTGCTGCTCGACCGGCTTGCGCGCCCGCTCACCGATCTGCGCATCAGCGTCACCGACCGCTGCAACTTCCGCTGCAGCTACTGCATGCCCAAGGAAGTCTTCGACAAGGACTACCAGTACCTGCCGCACAGCGCACTGTTGAGCTTCGAGGAAATCACCCGGCTGGCCCGCATCTTCGCCGCGCACGGAGTGCACAAGATCCGGCTCACCGGCGGCGAGCCGCTGCTGCGCAAGAACCTCGAGCTGCTCATCGAGCAGCTGGCGGCGATCCGCACACCCGAAGGCAAGCCGCTCGACCTGACGCTGACCACCAACGGCTCCCTGCTCGCGCGCAAGGCCGAAGCGCTCAAGGCAGCCGGCCTGCAGCGCGTCACCGTCAGCCTCGACGGCCTGGACGACGCCGTGTTCCGCCGCATGAACGACGTCGACTTCCCGGTCGCCGAAGTGCTCACCGGCCTCGACGCAGCACACGCCGCCGGGCTGGGCCCGATCAAGGTCAACATGGTGGTCAAGCGCGGCACCAACGAGCAGGAGATCCTGCCGATGGCCCGGCGCTTCCGCGGCACCGGCGTCGTGCTGCGCTTCATCGAGTACATGGACGTCGGCGCCACCAACGGCTGGCGCATGGACGAGGTGCTCCCCTCGGCCGAGGTGCTGCAGCGCGTCGCCGCCGAGTTCCCGATCGAGCCGCTCGAAGCGACGGCCCCGGGCGAGACCGCCCAGCGCTGGGCGTACCGCGACGGCGGCGGCGAGATCGGCGTGATCAGCAGCGTGACCCAGGCTTTCTGCCATGACTGCACCCGCGCGCGCCTGTCGACCGAAGGCAAGCTCTACCTGTGCCTCTTCGCGACCGCCGGCCACGACCTGCGGCCGCTGCTGCGCGGCGATGCCGACGATGCGCAGATCGCCTCCGCGATCGGCCATATCTGGCAGGGCCGCGCCGACCGCTATTCCGAGCTGCGCGCGCTGCGCGGTCCCGACACGGAGGCGTCCAGCGGCGCGCGCCGTGTCGAGATGAGCTACATCGGCGGATGAGCCCCGCACGGTCGCCCGAATGAACACACCGACCGCCATCGCCCCCGGCGAGATCACCGGCCTCGTCCTCGCCGGCGGCCGCGGCTCGCGCATGGGCGGTGTCGACAAGGGCCTGCAGAACTTCAACGGCACGCCGCTCGCGCTGCACGCGCTGATGCGGCTGCAGCCGCAGGTCGGCGAGCTGATGATCAACGCCAACCGCAACCTCTCGGCCTACGAATCCTTCGGCGTGCCGGTCTGGCCGGATGGCCTGGCCGACTATGCCGGGCCACTGGCCGGCTTCCTGACCGGGCTGGAGCGCTGCGAGACGCCCTACCTGCTCACCGTGCCCTGCGACACGCCGCTGTTCCCCTTCGACCTGGCGGAGCGCCTGGGCGAGGCGCTGCTGGTGCAAGACGCCGAGATCGCCATGGTCAACGCCCCCGAGGCCGCCGCCGAAGCGGACGGCGCCTCGGCCCTGCGGCCGCAGCCCGTCTTCTGCCTGCTGCGCGCCACCCTGCTCGAAAGCCTGGTGCGCTTTACGCAGGAGGGCGGCCGCAAGATCGATCGCTGGACCGCCCGGCACCGCACGGCGCTGGTGCCCTTCGACCGCCCGGGCGATGCGCCCGATGCCTTCTTCAACGCCAACACGCTGGCCGAGCTGCACGCGCTCGAAGGCCAGCGACGCTGATCCGGGTTCCCCCAATGAGCCGCATCGCCGAGATTGCCGCCGAACTGGCGGGCTACGACCCCAAGGCGCTCGGCGTCGACGCGGTGCAGGCCTTCCTGACGCGGCTCGCGCAATCGGCCGTCGTCACCCAGACCGAGCGGATCGCCCTGCGCGATGCCCTGGGCCGGGTGCTGGCCGAGGACATCGTCTCGCCCGTGAGCGTGCCGCCGCACGACAACTCGGCCATGGACGGCTTCGCCTTCGACGGCGCCGTGCTGCCGACGGGCGCGGCCAGCGATGCTTCGGTGAGCCTGCGCGTGGTCGGCACAGCGCTCGCCGGCGCGGCCTGGCGCGGCACGCTGGCACCCGGCGATGCGGTCAAGATCATGACCGGTGCCGTGATGCCGGCCGGCCTCGACACCGTAGTCCCGCAGGAGTTCTGCTTCGTCGAGGGCGAGCAGGTGCGCTTTCCTGCCAAGGCGCTGCGACGGGGCGACAACCGCCGCCTGGCCGGCGAGGACCTGCAGCAGGGCCAGCCCGCCCTGCTGCGTGGCGAACGCCTGTCGCCGGCTGCGCTGGGCATGGTGGCCAGCCTCGGTTTGCCGATGGTGCCGGTGCTGCGGCGCCTGCGCGTGGCCTACTTTTCCACCGGCGACGAGATCCTGAGCTTGGGCGAGCTGCCGCGTGAAGGCGCGGTCTACGACAGCAACCGCTACACCGTGTTCGGCCTGCTCACCCGCCTCGGCTGCGAGGTGATCGACCTCGGCCTGGTGCGCGACGATCCCGCCGCGCTGGCCGACACGCTGCGCCGCGCCGCGACCGAGGCCGACGCCATCATCACCAGCGGCGGCGTCAGCGTGGGCGAGGCCGACCACACGCGCGCCGTGATGCAGCAGCAGGGTGACATGGCCTTCTGGCGGGTCGCGATGCGCCCCGGACGGCCGATGGCGGTCGGGCTCATCCCCAGGCCGCGCGGCGCCGGCGGTACGGCCGTGCTGTTCGGGCTGCCCGGCAATCCGGTGGCGGTGATGGTCACCTTCCTCGCCTTCGTGCGGCCGGCCCTGCTGCGCATGATGGGCTGCCACGAAAGGGCCTGCGCGCCGCCGCCCCTGCTGCGCGCCAGGAGCGTCGATGCGATCCGCAAGAAGCCGGGCCGCACCGAGTACCAGCGCGGCCGCGTCGAAGCCGTGCCGGGCGCGCTGCCCGAGGTGCGCATTGCCGGCAACCAGGGCTCCGGCGTGCTCAGCTCGATGGTCGAGGCCAACGGACTGGTCGTGCTGCACCACGCGCAGGGCAGCGTGGCGGCGGGTGACCTGGTCGACGTGATGATGTTCGAGGGCGTGATCTAGGACACGCGAACCCCACTCCGTGCAGGAGGCGCGCATGCTCGCAGCCAGAATCGAGTTGATGCAGCAGATGCCGATCTTTGGCGCCATCGATGCCGCAACCCTCGAGTTCCTGCTCGAACCGGCGCCGGTGATCGAGGTCGCGGCCGGCGACTACTTCTGCCGCGAGGGCGATCTGGCCGACGGCATGTACGTGCTCGAGCGCGGCCGCGTGACCGTGTCGAAGAGTTGGGAAGACCAGCGCTTGCTGCTGCGCCGGCTCGGGCCGGGCGACTGCTTCGGCGAGATGGCGCTCCTGGACCTGTTCCCGCGCAGCGCCTCGATTCGGGCCGACGAGGACTGCAGCGCGATTCGGCTCACCTCCGACAACCTGCTGCGCCTGTTCGAGCACGATGCCACGCAGTTCGCGCTGATCCAGATGAACATCGGGCGCGAGCTCAGCCGGCGCCTGCGCCACACCGACGCCCTGCTGTTCCGCGCCCGCATGGGCGAGGTGCTGGAGGCGCCGGAGCGTCTCGTCACACGTCCGGCGGACCTGTAGCCGGACCCTGCCGGCAGCGCCCTAGAGCCGCCCCAGCGCGCGCTCCACGCCCTTGTTGGCCAGCATGTCGGCGCGCTCGTTGCCCGGATCGCCCGAGTGGCCCCTGACCCAGCGCCATTCGATCTGGTGGCCGCCTTCGGACACCAGCTTGTCCAGTTCCTTCCACAGCTCCACGTTCTTCACCGGCTGCTTGGTCGAGGTGACCCAGCCCTTGGCCTTCCAGCCGCGGATCCATTCGGTGATGCCCATGCGCACGTATTGGCTGTCGAGGTAGAGGAGCACCTTGCAGGGTCGCTTGAGCGCGGCCAGTCCCTCGATCACCGCCTTGAGCTCCATGCGGTTGTTGGTGGTGTTGAGCTCGCCGCCGAAAAGCTCCTTCTCGGTCGTCCCCGACTTGAGCCAGGCGCCCCAGCCGCCAGGGCCTGGGTTGCCCTTGCAGGCGCCGTCGGTGTAGATCTGCACTTCGTTCAAGAACCGTTTCCTTGTCGTTGTCGTGTCCGGTGATGGTGATGTCCGCGGTGCACCTTGCCGGCGATCGGCACCGGCGCGCTCGCACGCTGCGCCGCCCGGCGCCAGTCGGCCGACAGCAGCCGCATGCCGCGCACCCGCTTGACCGCGACCACGAAGTACACCGCGCCGAAGATCGGCCACCAACGCTCGCCCAGGGTGTCGATCCAGCGGCAGCGTTCGAGCCAGGTCTCACTGCGCACGGCCGGCCGGTAGATGCCGAAGTCCCCCGACTCGACTTCGAAGCTCAGGAGGCGCAGCCAGTCGCGCATGCGCCGGTAGCCGATGAAGTCGCCCGATTCGGGCAGGAACAGCTCGCCGAAGCCCAGCCGCCGATACAGGTGCGCGCGCCACTGGCGCATGCCCCACAGGCTGGCCGGGTTGAGCCCGCAGATGACCACGCGGCCCTCCGGCACCAGCACGCGCTCGACCTCGCGCAGGGTGCCGTGCGGGTCGTGGCTGAGTTCCAGCGCATGGGGCAGCACCACCAGGTCCAGGCTGTTGGCCGAAAAAGGCAGCGCCGTGAAGTCGGTGACGAGGGCGCTCTTGCAAGCCGCCGCCGGATCATCCAGCGCCAGCCAGCGATGCGGCATGCGGTTGGCACGCAGGCCCTCGACCTCGGCCAGGCCGAGCTGCAGCGCGTGATAGCCGAAGACGTCGGCCACGGCCTGGTCGAAGCGGGACTGCTCCCACGCCAGCAGGTAGCGGCCGGGAGGGGTCTGGAACCACTCGTGCAAACCTATAATTTGACCGCTCATGAAGCTCGTTCCACTGCCCGCCTTTGCCGACAACTACATCTGGATGCTGCAGGACGGGCGCAACGCGATCGTGGTCGACCCGGGCGACGCCGCGCCGGTGTTCGATGCACTCGCCCGCGGCCATCTGCAGTTGGCCGCGATTCTAGTCACGCACCATCATGCCGATCACACCGGCGGTGTCGCGGCCCTGCGCGACGCCACGGGCGCGCCGGTCTTCGGTCCGGCGACCGAAGCGATTCCCGAGCCCCTCACGCGCCTCTCGCAAGGCGACCATGCCGAGGTGCTGGGCCTGCGCTTCGAGGTGATCGAGGTGCCCGGCCACACGGCGGGGCACATCGCCTACTTCCTGCCGGCCGATGCGGCAAACACCGCCGCCGGTGCGCCGGCGCCGCTCGTCTTCTGCGGCGACACGCTGTTCTCGGGCGGCTGCGGCCGCCTCTTCGAAGGCACGGCCGCGCAGATGCTCGCCTCGCTCGACGCCCTGGCCGCCCTCCCCGGCGAAACCCGCGTGTGCTGCGCCCACGAATACACACTTGCCAACCTTCGATTCGCACGGGCGGTGGAACCCGGCAACGCCGACCTGACTCACTACACGGCGCAATGCGAGGCATTGCGTGCGCGCGGCGAGCCGACGCTGCCCTCGCAGCTGGCCATCGAGCGCCGTATCAATCCCTTTCTTCGCAGCCGCGAAGCCACTGTCCTGCAAGCGGTCCGTGCCCATGCCGGCCTTCCCGCACGAAGCGGCGAGGCCGACGTGTTCGCCGCGCTGCGCCAATGGAAAAACGACTTCCGATGAAATTCATCCTTGCTGCCTGCCTGGCCGGTTCGCTGCTGCTCGCGGGCTGTGCGAGCACCACCGGCTCGGGTTCCTCCGCCTCCTCCGATCCCACGGCATCGAGCGCTGCCGCGGCGCCGGTCTATCCCGGCGGTGCGCTGACCCCCATCACCTCCGGCACCACCCGTTCGCGCTCCGTGGTCACGCTGGCCCCGCCGGTCGACATGTGGGACCGCATCCGTCGCGGCTTCAAGATGCCCGACCTCGACAACGAGCTGGTGCGCGACCGCGAGCAGTGGTATGCGAGCCGGCCCGACTACATGCAGCGCATGACCGAGCGCTCGAGCCGCTACATCTTCCACATCGTCGAGGAACTCGAGCGCCGCGACATGCCCACCGAGCTGGCGCTTCTGCCCTACATCGAGAGCGCCTTCAACCCGCAGGCCGTCTCGAGCGCCAAGGCCGCCGGCATGTGGCAGTTCATGCCCGCCACCGGCACCGACTTCGACCTCAAGCAGAACATCTTCCGCGATGACCGCCGCGACGTCGTCGCCTCGACCCGCGCCGCGCTCGACTACCTGCAGAAGCTCTACGGCATGTTCGGCGACTGGCAGCTTGCACTGGCGGCCTACAACTGGGGCGAGGGCAACGTGAGCCGCGCCATCGCCAGGAACCAGCGCGCCGGCCTGCCCACCGGCTACGCCGACCTCAACATGCCGACAGAGACCCGGTACTACGTGCCCAAGCTGCAGGCGGTGAAGAACATCGTCGCCAACCCGGAGCGCTTCAACGCCGAGTTGCCGGTGATCGCCAACCATCCCTACTTCCAGACCGTCACGCTCAAGCGCGACCTCGACGTCGCCCTGGCCGCCAAGCTGGCCGACGTCAACATCGAGGACTTCCGCGCGCTCAATCCTTCGGCCCACAAGCCGGTACTGCTGGCCGCAGGCACGCCCGAAATCCTGCTGCCCTGGGACAACGCCGCCGTGTTCCAGCGCAATTTCGAGGCCTACAGCCAGGGCCAGTACGCGAGCTGGACCGCCTGGACCGTGCCCTCCACCATGACCGTGGCCGACGCCGCCCAGCGCGCCGGCATGAGCGAGTCCGACCTGCGCGCCATCAACAGCGTGCCCCCGCGCATGCTGATCAAGGCAGGCTCGACGCTGATCGTGCCGCGCGGCGCGCGCGTGCAGGAAGACGTGCAGGCCACCGTCGCCGACACCGGCCACCTGAGCTTCCAGCCCGAGATCGTCACCCGGCGCACGGTGGTCAAGGCCGGCCGCAGCGACACCGTCGCGAGCATCGCCCGCCGCTACAAGCTCAGCCCCGCCAGCGTTGCCGAATGGAACGACGTCAAGACCAGCCATGTCTTCCAGCGAGGAGGACAAGTGGTGGTCTTCCTGCCGGTGCGCGCCTCGGGCATCGCGGCCGTCGGCCGAGGCGCGGGGCGCGGGCGGAACGACAGCACCGTGGTCGTGACCAGCAAGCGCGGCGGCGGCGTCGTCAAGACCAGCGCTGCCAGGAACGCACCAGTCGACCGGTCGGCGTCGTCGAGCAAGATCGTGCGCGAGAAGCGCGGCGGCAAGCCGTCCAAGAAGAAGCGCTAGCGCAAGACGACGCGACAAGGCGCAAGGCGCTCAGATCTTTTCCGTCTCGCCGCTCTTCGGCTGCCACTTCATGAGCCGCCGCTCGATCAGCCCCACCAGCCCGTCGAGCACCAGCGCAAAGGCGGTCAGCACCACGATACCGGCGAACACGGTGTCGACGTCGAAGGTGCCTTCGGCCTGCAGGATCAGGTAGCCCACGCCGCGCGCCGAACCCAGGTACTCGCCCACCACGGCGCCGACGAAGGCCAGCCCGACGGAGGTATGCAGGCTGGAGAACACCCAGCTGGTCGCGCTCGGCAGGTACACCGTGCGCAGCAGCTGCCGCCGGCTGGCACCCAGCATGCGCGCATTGGCCAGCACCACCGGGCTGACCTCCCGCACGCCCTGGTAGACATTGAAGAACACGATGAAGAACACCAGCGTGACTGCCAGCGCCACCTTGCTCCAGATGCCCAGGCCGAACCACAGCGCAAAGATCGGCGCCAAGATCACCCGGGGCATGGAGTTCGCGGCCTTGATGTAAGGATCGAGGATCAGGCTGGCCGTCGGCGCCAGGGCCAGCCAGAGCCCGCAGGCGAGGCCCAGCAGGGTGCCGATGCCGAAGGCCAGCACGGTCTCGATCAGCGTCACGCCGAGGTGCAGGTAGATGTCGGCACGGCCCTCGAGCCCTTCGGGGAAGAGCCTGTTCGGCGCGATCGTTACCGGCAGGAACCAGCTCCAGATCCGGCCCGCCACCTTGACCGGCTCCCCGAGAAAAAAGGCGATCTTCGAATCGCGCGACGCCAGGTGCCACAGCACCAGCAGCAAGATGAGCAGCGCAAGCTGCCAGACTCGCGCGTTGCCTTCGTTCGGCCGCAGCCTCATCAGGCGGCCTTCTTCAGCTGCTGCGCGTAGCCCTTCAACACCTCGTCGCGCAGCACGCTCCAGATCTGCGAGTGGAGTTCGACGAATCGCGGGTGCGTGCGCACCTCAGCCACGTCGCGCGGGCGCGCGAGGTCGATGACGAACTCGCCGATCGGATGCGTGGCCGGACCGGCCGAGAGCACCACCACGCGATCGCTCATGGCGATCGCCTCGTCGAGGTCGTGCGTGATGAAGAGCACCGCCTTTCGTCCTTGTTGGCCGGCAGGCGCTGCGCGCCCACCCGCCGCCGGTGTGAGCACCGGCGCCGGGGCGGCGCGGCGCCCGGTGCTGGGGGCGGCCCAGAGTTCGAGCACTTCGTTCTCCATGAGCTGCCGCGTCTGCACGTCGAGCGCGCTGAAGGGCTCGTCCATCAGGATGATGTCGGGGTCCAGCGCCAGCACCTGCGCCAGCGCCGTGCGCTTTCGCATGCCGCCCGAGAGCTCGTGCGGATAGCGGTCGCCGAAGCCTCCCAGGCCGACGCGCGCCAGCCACTGTTCGGCCAGCGTCCTTGCCGCGTCGTCGGGCATACCGCGGTACTGCAATCCAAGCATCACATTCGCGAGCGCGCTGCGCCAGGGCATCAGTGCCTCGGTCTGGAACATGTAGCCCGCGCGCGCATTGACGCCCGTCAGCGGCTGGCCGAACACCTTCACCGTGCCGGAGGAAGGTTCGAGCAGGCCCGCGCCGACGTTGAGCAGCGTCGACTTCCCGCAGCCCGTGGGCCCGACCACCGAGACGAACTCGCCCGCACGCACCCGCAGCGAAGTGCCGGCCACTGCCGTGTAGCGCTGCCCGCGCTCGTCCTTGGAGCGGAAAGTGCAGCTGATGTCGAGCAGTTCGAGCGCGTGGTCGGCGTCGTCAGACATGGACGAAATAAAAAAACCCGGCAGGAGCCGGGCGCGAAAACGGGCAACTCAGGCTTTGAATCGGTCCTTCGCGCGGCGCGCGAACTCGTTGGTGTAGGTCTTGCCGAGGTCGATCCTGTCGGCCTTCACCGTCGGGTCGAAGCTCGCGATCGCGGCCAGCGCCGTCTTCGGCCCCTCGGCCGGCACGATGCCGTCGGTCGCGATCGCCTCGCGCACCTTGTCGAAAGAAGCCAGGTACAGCGCGCGGTCACCGAGCAGGTAGGTCTCGGGCACCGTCTTGATGATGTCGCCCGGCCCGGCGGTCTGCAGCCACTTGAGGCCGTGCACGATCGCGTTGGCCAGTGCCTGGCAGGTGTTGGGATGCTTCTGGACGAATTCGGCCGGCGCATACAGGCACCCCGCCGGCATCGGGCCGCCGAACACCTCCTGCGTGCCCTTCAGCGTGCGCGTGTCGCTGATGATCTTCACGTCGCCCTTCTGCTCGAGCATGGTCATCACCGGGTCGGTGTTGCTGATGGCGTCGATCTGGCCGGAGCGCAGCGCCGTCAATGCGCCGGCGGCCACGCCCACGCCGATGAAGCTCACGTCGCTCGCCTTGAGGCCGCCGCGCGAGAGCACCAGGTTGGCCACCATGTTGGTGGACGAGCCCGGCGCAGACACGCCGATCTTCCTGCCCTTGAGATCGGCGATGCCTGCGTAGCTCGCCATGTTCTTGGTCGACACGCCGATCGCGATCTGCGGCGCGCGACCCTGCAGCACGAAAGCCTGGAAGATCTGGTTCTTGGCCTGCAGGTTGATGGTGTGCTCGTAGGCGCCCGAGCACACGTCGGCCGAGCCGCCCACCACCGCCTGCAGCGCGCGCGCACCGCCGGCGAAGTCGGAGATCTCGACCTCCAGGCCTTCAGCCTTGAAGTAGCCCAGCTGCTCGGCGATGGTGAGCGGCAGGTAGTAGAAGGCCGCCTTGCCGCCGACCGCGATCGCGATCTTCGGCTTCTCGAGCTTGGCCTGCGCGCGCACCCACAGCGGTACCGCGATGGATGCGGCACCCAGGGCTGCGGCGACGGTGAAGCTGCGGCGATGGAGCATGCGTGGTGGCCCTGGCTCTCTGGGTTCTTTGTTCGAATCGAGCTTAGGGGCGCGCGCCATCTGCCTGCATCGGGAACATCCCGTGCGGGTTTTCACGTAAACATCAAGACCAACCGGCCAAGCGCTAGCGGCCGGCGAAAAGCATCGCGATATTGACGGCGAACGCCAGCGCCCAGACGGCGCTGCGCGCCGTTCCGAGGCCACGGATGTAGAGCACGATGTAGATGACGCGCAGCACGACATAAGCCGCGGCCAGCCTGTCGAGGGTGGTCTGCGCCGCACCGAGTTGATGCGCGATGACGACCGCGCCGATGAAGAAAGGCAGGCCCTCGAAACTGTTGGCCTGCGCGCCGATCGCCCTCGCCCGCCAGCCGGCCTGGCGCCCCATCCAGTCGCGCGGCGCCTGGTTGTCGCGCGGCTTGAAGCTGCCGGCCTTCGCGGCATAGGCCGCGGCATAGGGCAGCAGCGCCGCCACCAGCACGCACCAATAGGCGAGCGTCAGCGAGGAGAGGCTCATCGCCGGTCCACCAGCGCGTGCGCGATGGTGCCGAGGTCCACGTACTCGAGCTCACTGCCGGCCGGCACGCCGCGCGCGAGCCGCGTGACGGTGAGTCCGCGCTGCCGCAGCGCCTCGCCGATCACGTGCGCGGTGGCCTCGCCCTCGGCCGTGAAGTTGGTGGCGAGGATGACCTCGCTCACCGCGCCGTCGAGCGCACGCTCGAACAGCTTCGAGATCCCGATGTCCTTGGGGCCGATGCCGTCGAGCGGGCTCAGCTTGCCCATCAGCACGAAGTAATAGCCGCGGAAGGCGCCGGTACGCTCCAGCGCCGCCTGGTCGGCCGGCGTTTCGACCACGCACAGCTTGGTGGCGTCGCGGCGCGCATCGAGGCACACGCTGCACACCGGCGCTTCGGTGAAGGTGTTGCAGCGCTCGCAATGCCGCACCTCGGCCGCAGCCTCCTGCAATGCGCGCGCGATCCGCTGCATGGCATCGCGGTCGTGCTGGAGCAGGTGGAAGGCCATGCGCGAGGCCGACTTGACGCCGACACCGGGCAAGCGGCGCAAGGCCTCGATCAAGGCATCGACCGCGCTGGAGTCCGCCATGCGCAGGCTTAGAAGGGGAGCTTCATGCCGGGCGGCAGGCCCGGCATGCCGGCGGTCAGCTTGCCCATCTTCTGCTCGCTGGTTTCCTCGGCCTTGCGGACCGCGGCGTTGAAGGCGGCGGCCACCAGGTCTTCCAGCATGTCCTTGTCGTCGGCCAGCAGGCTGGGGTCGATGGTGATGCGCTTGACGTCGTGCTTGCAGGTCATCACGACCTTCACCAGGCCGGCGCCCGACTCGCCCTCGACCTCGATGGTCGCCAGCTCTTCCTGCGCCTTCTTGAGGTTCTCCTGCATTGCCTGCGCCTGCTTCATGAGGCCGGCCAGTTGTCCTTTGTTGAACATCGTTGGTCCTGTCGTCGTTGGATGATGAAAGAAGAATAAATCGGTTCAGGCAGGCCGCAGCGTGCCCGGCACGATCCTGGCGTCCCAGTCGCGCATCATGGATTGCACCTCGGGGTCGTTGCGGATCGCTTCTTCGGCCGCGTGCTGCCGCGCGTCGGCCGCCTGCTTGTTGCGGCGCGCCGGGCTGTCGGCCACGGAGCCGATCTCGATGGCGAGCCTCACTTCATGGCCCAGCGCCGCCAGGGCCGCCTGCAGCTTGTCGCGGCTGCCCGCCTGGTTGAGCGACTCGCGCTCGACGCGCAGCAGCCATTGGTCGACATCGCGCGCCACCAGTTGCGATTGAAGCGCCAGCTCGCGCGCCAGCGCGGTGACCGCCTCGGCCGCCACCAGTTGCGTGACGGTCGCATGCCAGAAGTCGCCCTCCTCGCTGGGCTGGATGGGCGGCGGAACGCTGTCGCGCGCCACGTCGCGCGCGCCGGGCGGAGGCTGCACGCGGACCTGCATGGCGAGCACTTGGGCCGCCGCGGTGGCGGCTTCGGACGCGGGCGGCGCGGCGGCGAGGCGACCCTCCTCGCGCACGGGCAGACGGTGGCCCGGAGGTGCGGCGCTCGTTGCGCTCGTTGCGCTCGTTGCAGCGGGTGCGGTCTCCGCCTGCGCTGCGGGTGCCGCCGCGACGACCGGGGCCCGGGGTGCCTGCGCGCGCTCCGGCGCGGCAGCGCGCGCTTCATTCAGAGTTTTTTTTTCCGCACCGGCCACAGCCGCAGGCTTGAAGGCCAGCAGGCGCAGCAGAACCATGGTGAGCGCGGCGTACTCGTCGGGCGCCAGGCCCAGCTCGCCGCGGCCGTGCAGGCACAGGCTGTAGAGCAGCTGCGTCTCGTCGGCCGGCATCGCGGCCGCCAGGCGCGCGGTCTCGGCTGCATCGGGGTCGCCCGCATCGCCGGTCTCTGCGCGCGCCGGCACGGCCTGCAGCACGGCCATGGCTTGCAGCACGGCGGTCATCTCCTCGAGCGTGGAGGCGGCCGACAGGCCGTCGCGGCGCAGGCCCTCGGCGGTCTCGACCACCGTCCGGCCATCGCCCTGCGCCAGGGCTTCGATCAGGCGGAACACATGGCCCCGGTCGACGCTGCCCAACATCTGCCGCACGCCGCCCTCGGTCAGTTCGCCGTTGCCGAAGGCGATCGCCTGGTCGGTCAGCGACAGTGCATCGCGCATCGAGCCGCGGGCCGCGCGCGCGATCAGCCGCAGCGCATGCGGCTCGGCCGGCACGGCTTCGGTCTGCAGCACGCGCGTGAGATGCTCGAGCACCGTCTCGGGCGCCATCGGCCGCAGGTTGAACTGCAGGCAGCGCGACAGCACCGTGACCGGCACCTTCTGCGGGTCGGTGGTCGCCAGCACGAACTTGAGGTACTCCGGCGGCTCTTCGAGCGTCTTCAGCATGGCGTTGAAGGCATGCCCGGTGAGCATGTGCACCTCGTCGATCATGAAGACCTTGAAGCGGCCCTGCACCGGCTTGTAGACCGCCTGTTCCAGCAGGGCCTGCACCTCGTCCACGCCGCGGTTCGAGGCCGCGTCCAGCTCGGTGTAGTCGACGAAGCGGCCCGAATCGATGTCCTTGCAGGCCTGGCACACGCCGCAGGGCGCGGCGGTGATGCCGCCCTGCCCGTCGGGCCCCTGGCAGTTGAGCGACTTGGCCAGGATGCGCGAGACGGTGGTCTTGCCGACGCCGCGGGTTCCGGTGAAGAGGTAGGCGTGGTGCAGCCGCTGGGAGGTGAGCGCGTTCTCGAGCGCCTGCACCACGTGCTCCTGGCCCACCATCTCGCTGAAGGTCCTGGGGCGGTGTTTTCGGGCGAGAACGAGGTAGGCCATCGGCGCATTCTAGGTTGTCACCCGAAGCGGCTCAGGCGATCCTCCGGCGCGACATAGGCCTTTTTACTTATAGATTTTCGCGGTATCGCCCCTAGCATGGCAGGGTCTTCCCAGGAGAGCGACATGCCCACTGCGCATCCCAGGGCCGCCGCGCGCGCGCCGGCCGGCAAGGCCAAGTCCCAGCCGTCGGCCGGGCGGCGCTATTGCATGCAGCCCGTGCAGGCGCCGCGCCAGTTCGACAGCAGCGTCTCGGCCGGCCGCGCCTCCGCCATCCTGGCCGCGAGCAAGAAATGGGTGAACGGCACGCAGCTCGGCTACTACTGCTACAAGCGCGGCGACGGCGTGCCGGCCGCGTGGCAGGGCAACACGGCCGACGTGGAGGTGGTGGACCAGGCCTTCGAGGCCTGGGCGAAGCTGGGCATCGGCATCGGCTTCCGCCGCGTGGAGGCGCCGGAGGACGCGACCGTGCGCATCGGCTTCGATCCGCAGGACGGTTCCTGGTCCTACGTGGGCCGCGACGTGCTGAACGTGCGCGACCCGCTGCAGCGGACGATGAACTTCGGTTGGCCGCTCAACACCGACTACGGCCACGACACTGCGCTGCACGAGATCGGCCACACGCTGGGCCTGGAGCATGAGCACCAGAATCCGAACGCCGGCATCACCTGGAACCGGCAGGCGGTGCTCGACTACTTCTCGGGCGCGCCCAACCACTGGCAGGAGGCGCAGATCGAGTGGAACGTCCTGCGCAAGATCCCGGCCGCCGAGGTCAAGGGCACGACCTGGGACCCCGACTCGGTGATGGAGTACCACTTCGAGCCCGGCCTGATCGACGCTCCCGCGCAATACCGGGAGGGGCTGGTGCCCAAGGGCGGGCTGTCGTACGCCGACAAGGCCTGGGTGGTGGAGTCCTATCCTGGCGTGCGGGCGCCGGCGGTGGGCACGCTCAAGGTTGGCCTCTCGCAACTGCTCAAGCTCAAGGCCGGCGAAACCCGCAACTTCGAATTCGTGCCGGCGCGCACGCGCACCTACCAGATCGGCACCTTCGGCACGTCGGACACGGTGCTGGTGCTGTTCGAGGTCACGCCCGCTGGCAATGTGCAGATCGCGGGCAACGACGACAGCGGCACCGAACGCAACGCACGCGTGAGCATGCGCCTGCAGAAGGGCCGGCACTACCTCGTGGGCGTGCGCCTCTTCTACGCCGATGCGGCCCTCGAGACTTCGCTGATGGCCTGGTGAACCGAGGGGCCTCGGGGCGTCGCCTACAATTGCGGCTGACGGGCCTCCCCGCATGGTGAAGTGGCCAACCGGGTCAGGTGGGGAACCAAGCAGCCCTAACTGCGTAGCCAGTGCCGGGGGTAAGGCTCGTCAACCTCACATCCGTAAAAAAGCCGCGTGCGTCCACGCGGCTTTTTTTTGCTCTGCGAAGCCCTCGTCACCGTGAATGGTGCTCGAGCGCCGTCGCACATCAAGTACACGAGTACGCCATCTCAAGATCGGCGTTCGTCGCGCTCCAGCCACCGCAGGACACCTCGCGCGGCGACCACGCCGCTGGCCATCGAGGCGGTCAGCAGATAGCCGCCCGTGGGCGCCTCCCAGTCGAGCATCTCGCCGGCGCAGAAGAGGCCGGGCAGCGCGGTGCTCATCAGATGCGCGTCGAGCGCCTCGAAGCGCACGCCACCGGCGCTGCTGATGGCCTCGTCGATGGGCCTCGGCGCGACCAGCCGCAGCGGCAGCGCCTTGAGCGTCTCGGCCAGCTTCTCGGGCGCATGCATTTCGTCGCGCGTGAGCACCTCGTGCAGCACGGCAGCCTTGATGCCCTCGAGGCCAAGCCGGCTCTTCAGGTGGCTGGCCACCGAGCGCGCCCCGCGCGGATGCAACACGGCCGCGCGCACCTGCTCGGCGCTGCGGTCGGGCAGCAGGTCGAGCCACAGGGTGGCGCTGCCCTGCAAGGCGATCTCGTCGCGCAGCAAGGCCGAGGCCGCATAGACCAGGCTGCCTTCGATGCCGGTCGCGGTCGCAACGAACTCGCCCTTGCGCGCGAAGCGGCGGCCTCGCGCATCGCTGCACGAAATCGCCACCGATTTGAAGGGCTTGCCGGCGAAGCGCTCGGCGAAGTACGGCGTCCAGCCGATGTCGAAGCCGCAGTTCGCCGGCGCGAGCGGCGCCACCTCCACGCCGCGCGCAGCGAGCCAGGGCACCCACGCGCCGTCGGAACCCAGCCGCGACCAGCTGGCGCCGCCGAGGGCCAGCACGGTGGCCTCGGGCATCACCTCCAGCTCGCCGCTCGGCGTGGCGAAGCGCAGCGCACCCGCGCCGGACCAGCCTCGCCAGCGATGACGCATGTGGAACTGCACGCCGGCCCCGCGCAGCCGATGCAGCCAGGCACGCAGCAGCGGCGCCGCCTTCATGTCGGTGGGGAACACGCGGCCCGAGCTGCCGACGAAGGTCTGGATGCCGAGGCCGTGCACCCAGTCGCGCAGCGCCTGGGGACCGAAGTCGCGCAGCAGTGGCTCGACCTGCGCACGGCGCGCGCCGAAGCGGCTGGCGAAGGGCTCGAAGGGTTCGGCATGCGTGAGATTCAGGCCGCCGCGCCCCGCCAGCAGGAACTTGCGGCCGACCGAGGGCATGGCGTCGTAGAGATGCACGGGCAAGCCCCGTGCGCTCAGCACCTCGGCCGCCATGAGGCCGGCCGGGCCGCCGCCGATGACGGCGATCTTCTCGACCTTGCCGCCGCTCATTCGACGTCCACCAGTTCGCCCTGTCCGGTGAGGAAGGCTGCTCGCACGGCCTCGCCGGGACAGGCCTCCTGCACCGCATCGCGGTAGCGCTGCAGCTGCGAGATCAGCGTTGCGTCGCGCTCGGGACGGGCCGCCGACTTGTAGTCGAGCACCCACCAGACGCCGCTCGCGCGATGCCGCACCAGGCGGTCGATGCGCAGCACCTCGCCCCGGTGGACCAGCGTCACCTCATTGCCCTGCCACGCGAGCGCGTCGGTATCCCATGCCCAGGCGCCTCCACCCGCGCGGATGCGCTGCGCCATCGCAGCGGCGACCCTGGCCGTGTCGGCGTCGAGCCCGAACTCGCGGCCCGCAGCACGCACGTGGGCCGGTGCCGGCGGCACGCCCGGCTGCGCCCACTCGAGCAGGCGGTGCATCGCCTGGCCCAGGGCCGACGCGCGCGAGTCGGCGCTCCTCGCCGCGACGCGCGACGCCGTGCGCGCCAGGCCGACCGGCACCGGCAGCTGGAGCATGGCGAAGGCGGCCGTTGCAGGCGACGCTCCGGCCAGCGGCGCGCCTGCGTCGGCCGCCGCATCGATGGGCTCGCAAAGCGCTTCGAGGCGCGACCACCAGCTGCGGCCGTCCGGCCGCGCGGCCGGCACCGCCGACAGCACCAGCTCGCCGCGCGCGCGCGTGGTCGCCACGTAGAGCGCATTGATCTCCTCGCGATGGCGCGCGGCCTCCTCCTGCGCCAGGTCGCGGACGGTGCAAGCCGGCGGCCTCTTCTCGCTCGCGACGAAGACGAAGCGCTCCGGCGCCGCCGCCTGGCCCGGCCACTTGACGAGCACGCCCATGGTCTGCGTGCGCTGCGCCGAAGCGTCGGTGTCCAGCATCAACACCAGGTCTGCCTCCAGGCCCTTGGCGCCGTGCACGGTGAGCAGCTGCACCGCATCGGCCGCAGCGACCGAGGGCGCGCGGGTGCCGCCCCGGCGCAGCGCGCGCACGAAGGCGTATGGCGTGGCGAAACGCGCACCGTCGAGCTCGAGCGACGCGGCCATCAGCCCGCGCAGGTTGCCGAGCACGCCGGCGCGCAGTGCCGCCGGCGCGGCGGCCGCGAACCGGCCGAGCACGTCCGCGTCGTGGTAGATCGCACTCAGCGCATCGTGCGGCGGCCAGTCGGCCAGCCAGCGTTGCCATTGGCGCAGGCGGGGCCCGATGCCCGCGAGCGGCGGCGACAGGTCCGGCGCCTGCAACAGCTCGAACCAGCTCGCGCCGTGTTCGCGCCGGCGCAGCGCCAGGGCGACCAGCGCATCGTCGTCGAGCCCGAAGAGCGGCGAGCGCAGCGCGCGCGCCAGCGACAGGTCGTGGTCCGGCGAGACCAGCGCATCGAGCAGCGCCACCATGTCCTGCACCTCGGGCGCATCGTGCAGATCATTCTTCTCGGGCTGCTGGACGGCGATGTGCAGCTTGCGCAACTCGTCCTGCAGCGCCGCGAGCCGGCTTCGACGGCGCGCCAGCACCATGATGCGGCTGGGTGCAAGACCTTGCGCAATGCGCCCGGCGATCCAGCGCGCGGCCTGCTCGCATTCCTTCTGCAGCAGCTTTTCTTCGGGCAGCACGCGCGGCGTGACGAGGCTGTCGCGCCAGGGCAGCAGGCCCTCCTCGTTCGCGACGCCGCCCTGCTCCCTCGGCGCGATCGCGTCGCGCGGGATCGGCGGCAGCTTGCGCACCCGCCCCGCGGCGCGCGATTCGGTGGTGTGGTCGCGGAATCCGCTGAACTCGCCGGCGCGCTGTGCATCGCCCATCGCCGCATTGACCAGGCTCACCACGGCCTGTGCATTGCGGTGCGTGTGGTCGCAGTTGAGCAGGTCTCCGTCGAGTCCTTCCTGGACGAACTGCTTGGCCGCGATGAACACCTGCGGCTCGGCGCGCCTGAAACGATAGATGCTCTGCTTCGGATCGCCGACGATGAACACGCCCGGTCGCCGCCCGCCCGCGCCCGCATAGCTGCCCAGCCAGCCGTGCAGCGCCTGCCATTGCAGCGGATTGGTGTCCTGGAACTCGTCGATGAGCAGGTGCCGCACGCGCGCGTCGAGCCGCTCCTGCACCCAGCCCCACAGCTCGGCGTTGCCAAGCAGCAGGTGCGCCGCCTGCTCGACGTCGTTCATGTCGACCCATCCGTGGGCCGCCTTGACCTCGGCGAAGCAGCGGATGAGCAGGCGGGTCAGCCGCGCCATCCGCTGCTGGTAGAGCCAGGCGGCATGCTGGGCCTGCGCTTCGCAGTACTGCTGCACGTACTGCTGCGCGGCGCGCACGTCTTCCACGCCGGCGAGCTTGTCGCTGAACTTGCGCGGCTCGCCCTTCTGCGTGAGCAGCGCGTCGAGCACGCCGGGCACGCGGCCCCTGGCCACGGCATGCTCCAGCTTCACGCCCTTTTGCGAAAAGGTCGGCGCACTGGCGCGGCCGAGCGCGCGCGCCGCGGCGAGCAGGGCTGCGCGGGAGGCGGGATCGTGCAGCAGCCGATCCTCGGGCGTCTCGGCGCCGGCGAAGTCGGGATAGAACTCGCCCATGGGCACCACGGCGTCCTCGACCGCACCGTGGGCGTCGGCGAGCACGAATTCGACACGCCGCGTCAGCGCCTCGTCGAGCGCCTTGGCGGTCTGCGAGCGGCCGTAGTGCGCGACCAGCGCCCGGTAGTCGGCGGCGGCCTCGGCGTCCTCCGCGACGGCCGCGAAGAAGGGGCGCCAGACACGCGCACGCGCCTCGGCATCGTCCTCGAGCAGCTGGTAGTTGGCGGGCAGCCGCAGGCGCTCGAGCACGGCGACCGGCGCACTGCGCAGCAGGCCGGCGAACCAGGCATGGAAGGTACGGAACTGCACCGGCCGGCCGCCCGCGAGCAGCTCGCGGTAGAGCCCCTGCAGCCGCGGCGCGCGGGCCTCGGCGGAGGGCCGGTCCATGCCGCGCATGACCAGCTCCGGCACCAGTGCCTCGACGGGCAGCGCCGCGAAGGCTTCCAGCCACTGGTCGAGCCGCTCGCGCATCTCGCCGGCCGCTTTCTTGGTAAAGGTGATGGCGAGGATCTCGTGCGGCGCGCAGGCGTTTTCGCCCTCCTCGAGCAAGGCGCGCAGGATGCGCGAGACCAGCATCCAGGTCTTGCCCGCGCCCGCGCAGGCCTCCACTGCCACCGAGCGGCGCGGGTCGCAGGCAATGGCATAGAAGCGCTCGCGCGAGACGCCGGCGCCGTTGTGCTCATAGGCGGCCGCCTTCGGAGGCGCTGCAGGCATGGGCGGGCCCGAGGCTTCCAGGGCCTTCGCCTTCGGCGCGGCCGCCGCAGCTGCAGCCGGCAGCGCGGGCTCATCGCTCCAGAAATCCTTGCGGCACAGGCCACGCGCGGCGCAGTACTCGCATACCGCGCCCTCGCCCAGGGCGGGCAGTGCCGCACCGCGTCCGATGCGCGCGAGGTCGTCCATGACGCCGGCCACCAGGGCATCGCGTGCGGCGATCACATCGGTCTGCTCGACGGTGCGCGTGCCCGACGCCTTCTCGCCGACGTTGACGTAAGCCGCACGCAGGCGGTCGTCGGGGAACAGGGCGGCGTAGAAAGCGAGCTGCGTGTCCTCGGTGGGATCCTTGATGCGATCCCGGGTCTTGTCGACCGACTCGGTCTTGTAGTCGATCACGAAAGGGCGTCCGTCGGCCGTGGCATCGACGCGGTCCAGCCGGCCGACCAGCTTCACGCTGCCCAGCGCCAGTTCCTTCCAAGGCTCGGATTCGACGAATACGGCGTGCTCGTCCTGCTCATGCATGGCGAGCCAGGCAAGGTAGCCGTCGCGCACCGCGGGCCAGGCCGCGGCAAAGGGGAGGAACTCGGCTTGCGACAGGCCGAACTCGCGCGTTGCCGCTTGCTCGGCCGTGGCCATCAAGGCGAGACGCGCGTCCAGGTCTGCATCGGGTGTGTGTGCCAGTGCCTCATGGAAATGGCCGAGCACCGCATGCAGCCAGTTGCCGAAATCGCGCTTGTCGACTTCGGCATCGAGCTCGTCGCTGCTGCGCAGGCCGAGCTGGCGCATCGCGAAGAAGCGATAGGGGCAGCGGCGCAAGTCTTCATAGGCGGTCGAGGACAGCGTGGCGGGCAGCAGTGCATCGCCGTGCGGCTGCGGCCGCGGCGTCGGGCGCGCGGGCACCTGGACTGCGACGCGTGGGTCCGCGGCCGTGGCCGTGGCGTGATCCAGCTGCAGCATCTGCAGCAAGGCGCTGGGATGCACGGGCTCGCCGGCGGCATCGAAGCGGCGCCACAGCAGGTCGCAGTGCGGCGCGCCCAATGCCACGGCCCAGGCCGCGCGCTGGGCCCCCTCCAGCACCTCGCGCGCGGGCAGCGCCAATGCGAGGCGTTGCGCCGCCGTCCAGTCGCCGGGCGGCTCGGGCGAAGCAGGCAGCCGATGATCGTCGCAGCCCGGCAGCACGACGGCGCCGAAGGCGCGGCCCAGCAACTGGTGCAGCGGCAGCACCACTACCCGCGGAATGTCCTCGTCGGAGGGCAGGCGCACGCTCGCAGCCTCGAGCACGTCGCGCACCCAGGCGGTGAACTCCGCGAGGGTGCAGCGCGTGCCGCGCATTTCACTGCCCTCGATGTCGAGATAGAGCGCACCGATCAGCTCGGCGCCGACCACGTCCTGCTGGAGCGCAGGCCATTGGCCGGCGGCCTCGAGCAGCGCGCGCGTCGCCTGGAGCCACTCGGCCAGCGGCCTCGCGCGGGCGAGCGCCGCGCGCAGCGTCTCGATGTCGTTGGTGTAGGCGAGCAGGTCCTGGTCGCGGGGGTGTTCACTGGCCGCGGCGAAGAGGCACCAGCTGCGCCAGTCGCGCATGCCGCGCTCGCGCAGGCGCTTCTCCAGCGCGCGGATCGCGCGGCCATCGAAGGCGGCGTTCTTGAGCCAATCCAGCACCTGGTCGCTGGAGGCATCGTGGGCGCAGGCACGCAAGGCGCTCATCAGCGTGGCGGCAGCGCGTGTCGTGGAGAGCTTCCAACCGGTCTCGTCCTGAGGCTGCACGCCATGGGCGATCAGCTGGGCACTGATGCGGCGCGTCAGGGCGCGATCGGTGGTCACCAGCGCCACCGGCGCGCGGCCCTCGGCCAGATGGCGCAGCACGCAGGCGGCGGCGCGCTGGGCTTCGTCCTCCGGGTCATCGCAAGGATGCAGGTCCGCGATGCAGGCAGCCGCGGCCTGCGTCGCCAGCGGCAGGCGCAGCGCACGCTCGCCGAACAAGGCCGCGAGCTTGTTGGCCAGTGGATCGCTCTGTAGCCCTTCGAGAACGATGAGCTGGTCGACCCGCTCGAGCGCGCCGCCGGCGAGCAGCACATCGGTTGCGTAGGCCGAGCTGGCAGCCCAGGCCAGCGCGATGCCGTTGAGTGCGCTCTCGGTGTCGAACCACTCCGAGCCGCGGCCCGCCACCAGGGCCTCGCGCACCCGCTGGGCCCAGGCCGTACGCTCGTCCGGCGCCTCGGATGCGGCGAGGGGCGCGAGCTGCAAGGCAATCTCGACCACTCGCCCCGCCAGGGCATTGCGGGCTGCGGCGAAGCCGGCGCGGGCCAGCAGCGATTGCGCGGTGAGCAGGTCGCGCGCCATATCGAAGGCAATGTCGTCGGCGCCGGGCACGAAGCCGCCCACGCTGCGCGCCCAGTTGCGCGTGGTTTCGAAGCGCGGCGCGAAGCCCGGCGCACCACAGCCGGCCCACATGCCACGCGCCGCCTGCATGAGCTGCGCATAGGGCACCAGCACCACGGTGCGCGCGGGGTGCAGCCCGCGCTCGGACAGCAGGCGCGCGATGCGGGCGACCAGGCCTTCGTTCGGGTCGCACCAAAGAGCATGCGCCGGGTGGCGCTCGGAAGGGTTCATGGGGGGATCTTGTAGGGCTTGGCTATCGGGGCCATAGCGTGCGCGCTGACCACGCCATCACTTGGTTTCTGTCACAATGGCCCGCACTTTAGCTGCACCATCATCCAGCGCAGAAGGACCCATCCCATGGCCAGCGAACTCATCAAACACATCTCCGACTCTTCCTTCGAAGCCGACGTGCTCAAGTCCGGCAAACCCGTGCTCGTGGACTACTGGGCCGAGTGGTGCGGCCCCTGCAAGATGATTGCCCCCATCCTCGACGAAGTCTCCAGCGCCTACGAGGGCAAGCTGCAGGTCGCCAAGATGAACGTCGACGAGAACCGCGACATCCCCGCCAAGTTCGGCATTCGCGGCATCCCGACGCTGATGCTGTTCAAGGACGGCCAGCTGGCTGCGACCAAGGTCGGCGCGATGAGCAAGGCCCAGCTGACGGCCTTCATCGACCAGCAGCTCGCCTGAGTTCTTCGTCTTCGGGCCTGCCGGCGTGCAATGCGCTGGCAGCCCTTGTCGTTTTTCCTGTCATAATCTTCGCAGTTCACCGGCTCTTCTTTCTTGGCAGCCGGTTCGAGTTCCCCGGTTTGTGAGGCCTCCTCGCCTCTCCTCAAACCTCCCCCCTGGTTCTTTCCGACAGTTTCCCCGCACGGGGTTGTTCCATGCACTTAAACGAACTCAAGGCACTCCACGTGTCTGAAGTCTTCAAGCAGGCTGAAGCACTGGAGATCGAAAACACCGGCCGCATGCGCAAGCAGGAGCTGATGTTCGCGATCATCAAGAAGCGTGCAAAGGCGGGCGAGCAGGTCTTCGCTGACGGCGTGCTCGAGATCCTGCCGGACGGCTTCGGCTTCCTGCGCAGCCCGGACACCAGCTTCACCGCCAGCACCGACGACATCTACATCAGCCCCAGCCAGGTGCGGCGCTTCAACCTGCACACCGGCGACCTGATCGAGGGCGAGGTGCGCATACCCAAGGACGGCGAGCGCTACTTCGCGCTGACCAAGCTGGACAAGGTCAACGGCGGCGCGCCCGAGGCGAACAAGCACAAGGTGATGTTCGAGAATCTCACGCCGCTGTTCCCCAAGGAGCTGATGCGCCTGGAGCGCGACAACTTCAAGGGCGACGAGAACATCACCGGCCGCATCATCGACATCATCGCGCCCATCGGCAAAGGCCAGCGCGCCCTGCTGGTGGCGCCGCCCAAGAGCGGCAAGACGGTGATGATGCAGCACATGGCGCATGCGATCAGCGCCAATTACCCCGAGGTCCACATGATGGTGCTGCTCGTCGACGAGCGGCCCGAGGAAGTGACCGAGATGCAGCGCACGGTGAAGGGCGAGGTCATTGCCTCGACCTTCGACGAGCCGGCTGCGCGCCACGTACACGTGGCCGAGATGGTGATCGAGCGTGCCAAGCGCCTGGTCGAACTGAAGAAGGACGTGGTGATCCTGCTGGACTCGATCACCCGCCTGGCCCGCGCCTACAACAACGTCGTGCCCTCTTCCGGCAAGGTTCTGACCGGCGGCGTGGACTCCAATGCATTGCAGCGCCCCAAGCGCTTCCTGGGCGCCGCGCGCAACGTGGAGGAAGGCGGCTCGCTGACCATCATCGGCACCGCGCTGATCGACACCGGCAGCCGCATGGACGAGGTGATCTTCGAAGAGTTCAAGGGCACGGGCAACTCCGAAATCCACCTCGACCGCCGGCTTTACGAGAAGCGCGTCTTTCCCTCGATCCAGCTCAACCGCAGCGGCACCCGCCGCGAAGAGCTGCTGCTGCCGCCCGAGATCCTGCAGAAGACCCGCATCCTGCGCCAGCTCATGTACAACATGGACGAGATCGAGGCGATGGAACTCATGCTGAAGAACATGAGGGCGACCAAGACCAACGTCGAGTTCTTCGACATGATGCGCCGCGGGGGAGGCTAGGCGCGCGCCTTGCCCTTTCCCGGACCAGCAGCCCGGCAAAGCCGGCCCGCTGTGTTTCTTGTGAACAGGCCTCGCTACGCTTGTCCCGACGCCTGATCAGCGCGTCGGGAGGGCGCGGCCTTCGGCTGCGCTCTGGCGGCCGAGGTCCAACAATTCCATGAGTTCGACCGCCTGCTCGGGGGAAACGGGGTTCTCGCCCTTGCCGAGGATCGCGTCGCGCACCGCGGCGTAGTACGCCACATAGTTGCCGGCTTGCGTCGGCACTCTGCTCGACCGGGCCTGGCCGTCGTCGGACGGCAGGATCAGCTCGCCATCCAGGTCGTCGGCGCCCCACCCTTCGCCACCCGGCTTTCCGCCCGCGCGCAACGCGTCCTCCTGCGGATCGACGCCGCGCTTCACATAGCTGCCGCCCGTGCCGTGCACGATGTAGCGCGGCGCGGCATGGACGGCCAGCGTGGTCGCATGCAGCACCACGCGCAGCGGCGCATGCGGCCCGGTCTCGTAGCGCAGCACGGCATGGAAGTAGTCCTCGACCAACGCTCCGTCACGCAGGGCGGCGGTGTCGAGCTGCAGCGTGTCGGGCCGCCCGAAGAGTTGCACGGTCTGGTCGAGCAGGTGCGAGCCCAGGTCGACCCAGAGGCCGGCGCCCGGCACCGGCTGCTCGCGCCACCGCTCGCGCACCTGGGGCCTGAAACGGTCGAAGTGCGATTCGAAGTACACCGGCCTGCCCAGCTGGCCGCCGGCGAGCAGTTGCTTCAGCGTCAGGAAGTCCGAATCGAAGCGGCGGTTCTGGTACACCGACAGCAGCCGCCCCTGGCGCTGTGCCAATGCCGCGAGCTCGCGCGCCTGGGCGGCATCGAGCGTGAAGGGCTTGTCGACCACCACATGCTTGCCCGCGGCCAGCGCTGCCTTGGCCACCGGATGGTGCTGCGCATTGGGCGTGGCGACCACGACGAGGTCGATATCGGCTCTGCCCAGCAGCGCATCCACGTCCGGCACCACGTCGACGCCCGGCCATTCCGCATGGACCTTGTGGGGCTGGGAGCTGGCCACCGCGCCCAGTTGGAGACCAGGCACGGCCGAGAGCACGGGCGCGTGGAAGGTCTGGCCGGCGAAACCGAAGCCGACCAGGCCGGCGCGCAAGGAGCTTGAATTCATGGCGAAAAAGGCGCTGGCGCCCAAAACGCCCAGTATGCGATAATTGAGGGCTTCGCGAAAAGTGCAGCCCGGCACCTGCCGGACGAACGAGCAATGTTGCGTTCAAGCGTGTGGCTCTCGCATCGACCAAGGAAAACACCATGAAAGAAGGCATTCACCCGAACTACCGCGAAGTCCTGTTCGTCGACCTGTCGAACGGCTTCAAGTTCGTCACCCGTTCCTGCGTGAACACCAAGGAAATGGGCAAGACCGAGGACGGCCGCGAGCTGCCGCTCTTCAAGCTCGACACCTCCAGCGAATCGCATCCTTTCTACACCGGCACCCAGAAGTCGGTGGACAACATGGGCGGCCGCGTCGAGAAGTTCCGCAACCGTTTCGGCAAGACCGGCGGTGCCGCCTCCAAGTAAGGCAGGCGCTTCCGAGTCGAGGGCAGCCCGGTTTACCGCGCTGCCCTTTTTCTTTTCGCCCTCCTTCACCCGACACTCTTCCCGTTGAACCAGCCGACGCCAGCGATCGTTGCCCAGAGCGCCGTGCGGCGCCTGCCGCGCATCGCCCTCATCCTGCTGTGTGCGGCCTACCTGATGCCCGGCCTGATCGGGCGAGGTCCCTGGAAGAGCGCGGACCTCGTCTCCTTCGGCTACATGGCCGAGCTGGCGCGCAGCACCGAGGGGCTGGCGCGCTGGCTCGATCCGACACTGCTGGGCCTGCGGCCCGAAACGCCGGCGCTGATCCCCTACTGGATCGGCGCCTGGGCCATCAAGATCGCGCCCGCCTGGGTGCATCCCGATCTCGCCGTCCGCATCGCCTTCGCGCTGCTGCTCTGGGGCAGCTTTGCAGCCACCTGGTACGCGGTGTACTACCTCGCTCGCACCACCCAGGCGCAGCCCGTGGCCTTTGCCTTCGGCGGCGAGGCGCGCCCCACCGATTACGCCCGTGCCATCGCCGACGGCGCACTGCTGGCGCTGATCGCCTGCCTGGGCCTGGCCCAGCTGGGGCACGAGACCACGCCGGCGCTGGCGCAGCTCTTCTTCACTTCGCAGCTGTTCTACGGCATCGTGGCCCTGCCCTACCACCGCGTCGGCCCGATCATCGCCCTGGTCGTCGGCGCGGCCGGCATGACGCTCAGCGGCGGTCCCACCGTCGGGTTGGCCCTGGGACTCGGCTGCGTGATCTTCCTGGCCCTTGAAAGGCGGCGTCGCGCGAGCGAAGAAACGTCCGCCGACGAGCCCACCTACTCCGCGGCCGCGATCGGCACCATCTTCGGCGCCACCCTGATGGCCGGGCTGCTGGCCGCCGCGCTCGGCCTGCTGCAATGGAAGATCGAAATGCCGGGCAGCCAGCCCGGCACGCGCGTCTGGGGCGAGCTGCGAAGCCAGGCCAGGCTGTTGCTGTGGTTCACCTGGCCCGCCTGGCCGCTCGCGCTGTGGACCCTCTGGCGCTGGCGGCGGCAGTTGACCGCCCGCCACGTCGCCCTGCCGCTGTGGTTCGCGCTGGTGCCGCTGGCCGCCACCTGGACCACCAATTTCTCGGAGCGCTCGCTGCTGCTCGCCCTGCCGGCCTTCGCGACGCTGGCGGCCTTCGCCCTGCCGACCTTCAGGCGCAGTGTCGCCGCGCTGATCGACTGGTTCACGCTGCTCTTCTTCAGCATCTGGGCCATCGTCTTCTGGGTGATCTGGGTCGCGATGCAGACCGGCTTCCCGGCGAAGACGGCCGCCAACGTCGCGAAGCTGGCCCCCGGCTTCGTTCCCCATTTCTCGGCCACGGCACTGCTCTTCGCCATCGCCGCCACACTGGCCTGGGCGTGGCTGGTGCGCTGGCGCACCGGCCGGCACCGCGCGGCCCTGTGGAAGACCCTGGTGCTGCCGGCCGGCGGCGCTGCCCTGTGCTGGATGCTGGTGATGACGCTGTGGCTGCCGGTGCTGGACTACACCCGCAGCTATGCGCCGCAGGTGCGCGCCATCACCGAGCGGGTCGGCCAGCCGAGCTGCGTCTCCGAGCTGGCGCTGGGCCGGGCCCACATTGCGGCCCTGCGCCACCACGGGCAGATCAACCTGCAGCCGCTGCTGGGCGGCCCGAGCTGCCCCTGGCTGTTGGTGAGCCCTGAGGCCATCGAGCGCCTTCATACGCTGGTCAACCTCGAGGGCTGGCGTCTCATCGGGACACTGCGCCGCCCCACCAGTCCCAGCGACGACCTGCTCCTCTACCAAAGAACCGCGCCTTGAGCAGCGAACGGCGAGTCATCGCGCGCCACGCGGCCACCGTGCTGGCCGGCCAGCTGGCCGTGATGGCCTTTGGCGTGACCGACACCATCGTGGCCGGCCGCTATGCCGAGGGCGCCCTGGCGGCGCTGTCGGTGGGTTCGGCCGTCTTCGTCAGCGTCTACGTTTCGCTGCTGGGAATGCTGCAGGCCCTGCTGCCGGTCTGGGCCGAGCTGCACGGCGCTCAGCGCACGGACGAGGTCGGCCGCTCCGTGCGCCAGGCGCTCTACCTCTGCGGCATCGCGATCGCACTCGGCATGGCGATCCTGCTCTTCCCTGCACCGATGCTGCGCTGGGCCGAGGTGCCGCAGGCCATGCGTGCCGATGTCGAGGCCTATCTGCAGGTCCTGGCCTTCGCGCTCCCGCCGGCTTTGCTGTTTCGCGTGTTCAGCACGCTCAACCAGAGCCTGGGCAAGCCGCAGCTGGTGACCTGGCTTCAGCTGACCGCGCTCGCGCCGAAGCTGGTGCTGTCGATCTGGTTCACCTTCGGCGGCTTCGGCCTGCCGGCGCTGGGCCTGGTGGGCTGTGGCTGGGCCACGCTGGCGGTGAACTGGGCCATGCTCGCCTGCGCGGCATGGCTGCTGCGCAGCCAGACCTTCTACCGCGACTACCACATCTGGCGCCGCATCGAGGCGCCCGAATGGCGCCAGCTCCGCCAGTTCGCCCGCCTTGGCGTTCCGGCCGGTCTCGCCGTGCTGGTGGAGGTCACCTCCTTCACGCTGATGGCGCTGTTCATCGCGCGCCTCGGCACCGCCGCGTCGGCGGCCCACCAGATCGCATCGAACCTCACTGCCGTCGCCTACATGGTCCCGCTGTCGCTCGCCATCGCCACCAGCGCGCGCGTCAGCTTCTGGCTGGGCGCCGGCGACGCCATGCTGGCGCGCCGCGCCTTTGCGCGAGGCTTCGAGCTGGCCGTCTTCGGCGCTCTGCTGTTTGCCGCCGCCATGGCGCTGCTGCGCTGGCGGCTGGCCGCCATCTATTCCGCCAATCCTGCGGTGGTGGCGCTCGGCGCCACGCTGCTGCTGGCCACCGCCGCCTACCACCTGGCCGATGCCGTGCAGACACTGTGCGTCTTCGTGCTGCGCTGCTACCGGGTGACGGTGATGCCGCTGGTGCTGTACTGCACGCTGCTCTGGGGCGTGGGACTGGGCGGCAGCTACGTGCTGGCCTATCGCGGCATCGGGCCCTGGCCGGCCATGCAGTCGCCGCTGGCTTTCTGGCTGATGAGCGCGCTCGCCCTGGTGATGGCGGCCGCGCTGCTGCTGGCGCTGCTCTCGTCGACGCTCAAGAAGCGTTGAACGACAGAGCGGCCCCGCTCACGCCTTTTCGAGCGACGGCGCCGGCACCGCGGCCTGCCGCAGGCGCGTCACCGGGAACACCAGTGCGAAGCGCGATCCCTTGCCGACCGTGCTCTCGATGCGCAGCTCCGCGCCGTGGCGCTGCGCCACGTGCTTCACGATCGCCAACCCCAGCCCGGTGCCGCCGGTCTCGCGCGAGCGGCTGCGGTCGATGCGGTAGAAGCGCTCGGTCAGGCGCGGGATGTGCTCGGCCGCGATGCCCGGGCCGCTGTCGCGCACCGCGTACTCGCCACGGCCGTCGGGCAGAAGGCGCCAGCTGACCGCCACCTCGCTGCCGCCGGGCGTGTAGCGGATGGCATTGCTCAACAGGTTGGACATCGCGCTCTGCAGCTCGGTGGCCGCGCCGGCGATCTCGGAATCCGCTTCCAGCGCGAAGCTCAGTTTGTGCCCCTGCGCAGCCAGCCGGCTCGACAGGCCGCGCCCTTCGTCCTCGCACTGCGCCATCAGCGCCCGCACGCGGGTCCAGCGGTTGACGGGCGGGGCGGCGCTGCCTTCCAGGCGCGACAAGGTCAGCAGGTCGTTGACCAGCGTCTCCATGCGATGCGACTGCTGCCCCATCAGCTGCAGGTAGCGCGACCGCTCCTCGGCATCGAGCGGCAGGGTCTGCAGCGTCTCGACGAATCCGGCGAGCACCGTGAGCGGAGTGCGGATCTCGTGCGAGACGTTGGCGACGAAGTCGCGCCGCATCGCCTCGGCCTGTTCGAGCGAGGTGATGTCGCGCGTCAGCAGCATGCGGCGGTTGCCGGCATACGGATGCACCTGCACCGACAGGCGCACCGGATGGCCGCGATGGGCCTGGATCTGCGAGGGTGCGTCGATGACCACGTCGCGGCTGTAATTCCAGGAGGCCAGGTACGCCACGAAGGCGGGATCGCGCACCAGGTTCGAAAGATGCTGAAGCAGGTCGCGCTCGGCATCGATCCCGAATTGCCCGGCCGCGGTCTGGTTGCACCATTCGATGCGGCCCTGCTCGTCGAGCAGCACCACGCCGTTGGGCGAAGCCTGGATGGCGGCCAGAAACTCCTGCAGCCGGTCCTCGGCCTGTCGGGCCTGCTGCTCGCGCGTTCGCAGCAGCTTGCGGATGCGCTCGGCCATCTCACCCCAGACGCCGGCCCCCCGCGACGGCAGGCCGTTGGCGTCGTTGCGCAGCACGTGCAGCAGCCGCTGTGCGCGCCAGGCATCGAGCCCGAACCAGAGCCATGCGCCCAGCCAAGCGCCCAGCCACAGGTAGTGGAGTCCGGCTACCACCGCGACCACGGCGCCCCCCAGAAACGAGGCTGTCAGAAAAGTTGCGATACGAAACGGCATGCCCGCCCATTGTGCCGCGCGGTCTCCGCCGGCGAGCCCTTCACACCGTGGCCTGGGACGTCAGCCTGTAACCCGCGCCGCGCACGGTCTCGACCATCGGCGCCGCGGGGCCGAGCGATTCGCGCAGGCGCTTGACGTGCACGTCGACCGTGCGCTCCTCGATGTAGACATGATCGCCCCACACCTTGTCCAGCAGCTGGGCGCGGCTGTGAACGCGTTCGGCATGCTGCATGAGATAACCCAGCAGCTTGAACTCGGTCGGCCCCACCTTCAGGGGCATGCCCTGCCACGTCACGCGGTGCGTCGCGGTGTCGAGGGCCAGTTCGCCGATCTCGACGCGCTCGGTCACCACCTCCGGCGCGCGGCGGCGCAGCACGGCGCGGATGCGCGCCAGCATCTCCTGGGTGGAGAAAGGCTTGGTGATGTAGTCGTCCGCCCCGGCGTCCAGTCCGGCGACCTTGTCGGGTTCGTCGCCGCGCGCAGTCAGCATGAGGATCGGTAGGTTCTTGGTGCGCGCGTCCTTGCGCCACTGGCGCGCCAGCTGCAGGCCGCTCTGGCCCGGCAGCATCCAGTCGAGCAGCACCAGGTCGGGCAGACAGGCGTCGATCTCGCGCTGCGCCGCGTCGCCGTCCTCGGCCCAGATCGGCTCGAAGCCGTTGTGGCGCAGGTTGACGGCGATCAGCTCGGCGATCGAGGACTCGTCTTCGACGATCAGGACGCGGGGTTTCTTCATTGAGCGATGGCAGCCTATTGGAGAGCGGATTCGATGTCCTGCATCGAGGTATGCCGCACATCGGCACCCTTGACGATGTAGATGATGAACTCGGCGATGTTCTTCGCATGGTCGCCGATGCGCTCGATGGCCTTGGCCAGGAACAGCAGGTCGAGGCTCGCCGAGATGGTACGGGGATCTTCCATCATGTACGTGACCAGCTTGCGCACGAAGCCGTCGAATTCCTTGTCGATCAGGTCGTCGTCCTTGAGGATCGACAGCGCGGCGGCGGTGTCCAGGCGCGCAAAAGCGTCGAGCGCCTTGCGCAGCAGGCCGGAAGCCAGATCGGCCGCGACGCGCAGATCGGTAGACGGCAGCGCGCGCGCCGCACCGCTTTCGATGATCGACTTGACCATGCGCGCGATCTTGTTGGCCTCGTCGCCCACGCGCTCGAGATTGGCGGTGGTCTTCGAGATCGCGATCAGCAGCCGCAGGTCGCGCGCCGTCGGCTGGCGCCGCGCGATGATCGAGGACAGCTCGCGGTCGATCTCGATCTCCATCGCGTTGACGCGCGCTTCGGTCTCGATCACCCGGTCGGCCGCGTCCGTGTCGAACTGCGCCAGGGCGTACACGGCCTGACTGATCTGGGACTCGACCATGCCGCCGAGCTCCATCACTCGGGAGGAGACCGCGTTCAGTTCGCTGTCGAACTGGCTGGAAAGGTGCTTTTCGGTCATGACAATCCTTTCAGCCGAAACGGCCGGTGATGTAGTCCTCGGTCTCCTTGCGCTTCGGCTTGAAGAACAGCTCCTCGGTCGCGCCGAATTCGATCAGGTCACCCAGGTACATGTAGGCGGTGTAGTCGCTGCAGCGCGCCGCCTGCTGCATGTTATGGGTCACGATGACGACTGTATATTCGTTCTTCAGTTCGGCGATCAGTTCCTCGATCTTGGCCGTCGAGATCGGGTCCAGTGCCGAGCAGGGCTCGTCGAGCAGCAGCACCTCGGGCTTGATCGCGATGCCGCGCGCGATGCAAAGGCGCTGCTGCTGTCCGCCCGACAGGCCGGAGCCGCTCTGCTGGAGCTTGTCGCGCACCTCGGTCCAGAGCGCAGCCTTCTTGAGCGCCCATTCGACGCGGTCGTCCATTTCGGAGGCGCTCAGGTTCTCGAACAGCTTCACGCCGAAGGCGATGTTGTCGTAGATCGACATCGGGAACGGCGTCGGCTTCTGGAACACCATGCCGACCTTGGCGCGGATCAACGCCACATCCTGTTTGGAAGTCAGCAGGTTCTCGCCGTCCAGCGCGATCACGCCCTCGGCGCGCTGCTCGGGGTAGAGCTCGAACATTCGATTGAAGGTGCGCAGCAGCGTCGACTTGCCGCAGCCCGAAGGACCGATGAAGGCGGTCACCTTGTTTTCGGGGATCTCGAGGTTGATGCTCTTGAGCGCGTGGAACTTGCCATAGTAGAAGTTCAGGTCCTTGACCGAGATCTTCGCGCGGGACGGCTGCGCAGCGATGGTGGGAGGCATGGTGTTCAGAGTTTGTTGCGCGTCAAGACGCGAGCGAGGATGTTGAGCGCCAGCACCGCGACGGTGATCAGGAACACGCCGGCCCAGGCCAGCTGCTGCCAGTTCTCGTAGGGGCTCATCGCGAACTTGAAGATGGTGACCGGCAGGCTGGCCATCGGCTGCGTCATGTCGGCGGTCCAGAACTGGTTGTTGAGCGCGGTGAAGAGCAGCGGCGCGGTTTCGCCAGCGATGCGCGCGACCGCCAGCAGCACCCCCGTGACCACGCCGGCCCGCGCCGCGCGCAGCGTGATGCTCATGATCACCTTCCACTTCGGCGCGCCGAGCGCATAGGCTGCCTCGCGCAGGCCGGGCGGGACAAGTTGCAGCATGTTCTCGGTGGTACGGATCACGACGGGAATCACGATCAGCGCCAGCGCCAGCGCGCCGGCCAGGCCCGAGAAGGACTTGAAATACGCCACCACGATCGCGTAGACGAACAGGCCGATCACGATCGAGGGCGCCGACAGCAGGATGTCGTTGACGAAGCGCGTGACGCTCGCGAGCCAGCCCTTGGGGTTGTACTCCGCCAGGTAGATGCCGGCCATGATGCCGATCGGCGTGCCGACGAAGGTCGCCAGCAGCACCATCGCCAGCGATCCGAAGATCGCATTGGCGATGCCGCCGGCCTCGTTGGGCGGCGGCGTCATCTCCGTGAAGGTGGCGATCGCCAGGCCGCCGACGCCCAGGCGCAGCGTTTCCCAAAGGATCCAGATCAGCCAGAACACGCCGAAGGCCATCGCGGCGAGCGACAGCGACAGCGCGACGATATTGAGGCGCTTGCGCCCGGCGAACTTGGCCGCGCGCGTGTCATTGAGCGCCTTGGCGCTGAGGAGCTTTTCGGCCGTGCTCATTCGGTGACCTCCGCGCTGCGCGCTGCGGTATTCGCCTTGGAAGCGGTCCGGGGGCTCATGCCTTCTTCCCTTCGCTCTTCTGCATCTGCTGCAGCAGCAGCTTCGACAGCGACAGCACCACGAAGGTGATGAAGAACAGCACCAGGCCCAGGTACATCAGCGAGGCCTGGTGCAGGCCGGCGCCGGCTTCGGCAAACTCGTTGGCCAGGACCGAGGTGATGCTGTTGGCTGCCTCGAAGACCGACAGCGAGTTCAGCTGGTTGGTATTGCCGATCACGAAGGTGACGGCCATGGTCTCGCCCAGGGCACGGCCGAGGCCGAGCATGATCCCGCCGACGACGCCGGCTTTGGTATAGGGCAGCACCACCTTGGAAACGACTTCCCAGGTGGTGGATCCGAGGCCGTAGGCCGACTCCTTGAGGAGCGGCGGCGTGACCTCGAACACGTCGCGCATCACCGACGCGATGAACGGAATGATCATGATCGCGAGGATGATGCCGGCCGACAGGATGCCGATCCCCACCGGCGGACCCGATACCAGCGCGCCCAGATAGGGCACCCCCGCGAAAACCTTCTGCAGCGGCTGCTGCACATAGGTCGAGAGGATCGGACCGAACACCAGCAGCCCCCACATGCCGTACACGATCGAGGGCACGGCAGCCAGCAGCTCGATCGCGGTGCCGAGCGGCCGCTTGAGCCACGCCGGCGACATCTCGGTCAGGAACAGCGCGATGCCGAAGCTCACCGGCACCGCGATGACCAGCGCGATCAGCGAGGTGGCGAGGGTGCCGTAGATCATCACCAGCCCGCCGTACTCGTTCTGGACCGGGTCCCATACGCTGCTGCTGAGAAAGCCGAGGCCGAATTTGGAGATTGCGGGCCAGGCACCCGCCAGGAGCGACAGCAGGATGCCGATCAGCATGGCCAGCGTCAGCAGCGCGGCGCCCTTGGCGGCCATGCCGAACAGGCGGTCGGCGGTGGCGCCGCTGCGCGGCTTCCTGACAGGGGGTGGACTGGCGGTGGTGCGTCCGCCGTCGGCCGGCAGGTCGAGGGGGCTCGCGGCAGCAGGGAAGGTGGATGACACAGGTCGCTCCGAAAGCGGCGCGTGCTCGAGCGGGGTGCTGCTCATGACGCGCCGGCTCGCTTTACTTGGCGACGACGGGCTTGCCCGACGCGTCCTTGATCTCGCCCCAGGCGATGGCGATCGCGCCCTTCACCTTTTCGGGCATCGGCACGTAATCGAGGTCGGCGGCGGTCTTGTCGCCGTTCTTGTAGGCCCAGTCGAAGAACTTGAGCGTGGTGACGGCCTGGGCCGGCTTGTCCTGCGTCTTGTGCATCAGGATGAAGGTCGCGCCGGTGATCGGCCACGAATGCTCGCCGGATTGATTGGTCAGCACCTGGTAGAAGGTCTTGGACCAGTCGGCACCCGCGGCGGCCGCCTTGAAGGCATCGTCGTCCGGCGAGACGAACTTGCCCGCAGCGTTCTGCATCTGCGCATAGACCATCTTGTTCTGCTTCACGTAGGCGTACTCGACGTAGCCGATCGAGTTGGGCAGCTTGCTGACGAACTGCGCGACGCCTTCGTTGCCCTTGCCGCCCGCGCCGGTGGGCCAGTTGACGGCGGTGCCGTCGCCGACCTTGCTCTTCCACTCGGGGTTGGCCTTGCTCAGGTAGTTGGTGAACAGGAAGGTGGTGCCGGAACCGTCGGCGCGGCGCACCGGGGCGATGGCAGCGTCGGGCAGCGCGAGCGAGCCGTTGAGCGCCTTGATCGCCGGGTCGCTCCACTTGGTGATCTTGCCCAGGTAGATGTCGCCGAGCACCTGGCCGCTGAGCTTGAGCTCGCCGGCCTTGACGCCCTGGATATTGACCACGGGAACCACGCCGCCGATGACGGTGGGGAACTGCAGCAGGCCCTTGGCCTTGAGCTCGTCATCGGTCAGCGGCATATCGGAAGCGCCGAAATCGACCGTCTTGGCATCGATCTGCTTGATGCCCGCGCCGGAACCGACCGACTGGTAGTTGATCTTGGCGCCGGTCGCCTTGTTGAAATCGGAGGCCCACTTGGAATACAGAGGGGCCGGGAAGCTTGCGCCTGCGCCCGTGGCGTCCTGGGCAAGAGCGGGGACATGGGCGAGGGCCGCGGCGATGAGGCCCGCGGCTGCAAACTTGAACGTCGTTTTCATGAAGCTTCCTTCTGGATGTGCAAAGAACCCCCTTGCCGGGGACTTGCCCGCGACTCTAGGAAGCTTGTGTGACATCGGTGTGACACCGCTCTCCAGAGGGAAATCGGCATTCCGGGGCCGGAGTGCGTGACGTTGTCACACAAGCGTCATGCGCCACGCCTAGCCTCGAAAGCCCTTCCGCAGCGCGGCCCCAGCCTACGCGGCGCGGGGAGACCGAGCGGCTACGATCGGGGCCCCGGCCTCGTCCTAACTCAACATGCAAAACGGAACCCGCCTCGCCGCGGTCGATCTCGGCTCGAACAGCTTCAGGCTCGAAATCGGCCGTGTCGACCATGGCCAGATCCACCGCACCGAGTACCTGAAGGAAACCGTCCGCCAGGGCAACGGCCTGGACGCGGCCCGCAACCTGACGCCCGAGGCGATGCAGCGCGGCTGGGACACCCTCGCCCGCTTCGGCGAACGGCTGGCAGGCTTCAAGCGCTCGCAGGTCCGCGCCGTCGCCACTCAGACCCTCCGCGAAGCCCGCAACCGCGACGAATTTCTGCTGCGCGCGCGCACCATCCTGGGTTTCGGCATCGACGTCATCACCGGCCGCGAGGAGGCCCGCCTCATCTACCAGGGCGTCGCGCACCTGCTGCCTCACACCGATGCCTCGACCCGCGAGCGCCGGCTGGTGGTGGACATCGGCGGGCGCTCGACCGAGATGATCATCGGCCGGGGCCTGCAGGCCGAGGTGATGGAGTCGTACCGTGTCGGCAGCGTCGCCTGGTCGATGAAGCATTTTCCCGAAGGCCAGTTCACCACCGCCGCCTTCCGCGCCGCCGAGGTCGCGGCCAAGGCGGTCCTGGACGATGCGCTCGGCACCTACGTGCCCGACCGCTGGGACGTTGCCTACGGCGCCTCGGGCACCATCGGCGCGGTCGGCGACGTGCTGGCGGCTGCCGGCGGCGAGCCGGGTCTGATCACGCGCAAGGGCCTGGACTGGCTGCTCGAGCGCCTGCTGAAGGCCGGCCATGCGGACCGCCTGCGCATCGAGGGCATGCGGGAAGACCGCAAGGCGGTCATCGGCGGCGGCGTGAGCGTGCTGCGCGCCGTCTTCGACCTGCTCGAAATCGAGGAGATGAGGGTGGCGCAGGGCGCCCTGCGCCACGGCGTGCTGTACGAGCTGCTGGAGCGCGACGAGAGCGTCGCCGACCTGCGCGTCAGCACGGTCGCGCGCCTGACCAGCCGCTTTGCGGCCGATACCGCCCAGGTCCGGCGCGTCGGCGAGACGGCCGCGGCGCTGTTCCTGCAGCTGGAGCCGGCTTCGCGCGGCGCCAGCACCACCAGCCGCGCGGGCCGCGCGCTGCGCAAGATCGGCTGGGCTGCGCAGTTGCACGAGATCGGGACCCACATCTCCCACAGCGACTATCACAAGCACGGCGCCTACATCCTCGACAACACCGACGCGCCGGGTTTCGCGGTCAACGAGATGCATTGGCTCAGCCAGCTGGTGCTGGGCCAGCGCGGCAAGCTGCGCAAGCTGGAGACCACGCTGGACGACGAAACCTTCGTGCCCCAGCTGCTGGCACTGCGGCTGGCAGTGATCCTGTGCCACGCCCGGCGCGATCCCGACCTGGATGGCCTTCGCCTCGTGCGGGCGGACAGCCGCTTCTTCGTCATCGGCTGCCGCAGCGGCTGGGCCGAGAGCTATCCGCAATCGGCGCACCTGCTGCGGGAGGAAGTGCTGGCCTGGCAGAAAACCCCTTGGCGGGTCCAGCTGGAAGGCTGCTGAAGGACGACGGCGGCTCGCGCCGCCTACATCAGCTCGGGCGACTGCACCGTCACCACCACGGTCTGGATGTCGCCGTCGCGCTCGCGTGTGCGGATCCACCAGACGGCGCCCTTGCGCACCGGGCAGCTGTCCTGCTTCAGCCCGAGCAGCAGCGAGATCGCCTGGCCCAGCGAGGGCTGGTGCCCGACCAGCAGCACCACCGACTTGCCATTGGGCCAGCCGGCCGCCGCCAGCAGCGCGTCGGCCGTGGTGTCGGGCGAGAGCTCACTGCGCAGCTTGTACTTGCGGCCGAGCGCCAGCACGGTCTGCTCGCAGCGCCGGGCCGGGCTGCAGACGACCCGTGTGCCCTCGGGCAGCTGCCGGTCCAGCCAGCTCGCCATGCGCTTGGCCTGCTTCTCGCCGCGCTGGGTCAGCGAACGCTGCAGGTCGTCGCAGCCTTCGCTCCAGTCCTCGGCCTCGGCATGGCGCCACAAGATCAGGTCCATGCGCCTCTCATCCCCGCGTGGCGGCCCGGCCGCGGCCGCGCGACGAGTAGCGGACCATGAGCGCGGTCTGCGCGCCGTGCGCCTGCACGGCACGCGGCGCGCCCTCCTCGCCCTGGTGCGTGTCGTGCTGCACGCGGCGGTAGACGCCATCGGCGCCGAGGTCCCAGGCATCGCGCCCGTCGTGCAGGTACGCCACCAGGCATTCGTCGATCAGGCGCTGGCGAAGCACGGGGTCCGTCACCGGCCAGGCCAGCTCGATGCGACGCATCATGTTGCGGTTCATCCAGTCGGCGCTCGACAGATAGAGCGCCTCGTCTTCGCCCTCGCGGAAATAGAAGACCCGCGAATGCTCGAGGAAGCGGCCGATCACCGAACGCACGCGGATGTTGCCGGTCAGCCCCGGCACCTGGGCCGGCAGGGTGCAAGCGCCGCGCACGATGAGGTCGATCTTCACGCCCTTGCGGCCCGCGCTGACCAGGGAGGCGATCAGCGCCTCGTCGGTCAGCGCATTCATCTTGGCAACGATGCGCGTGGGCGCGCCGCGCGCGGCGGCCGCGCCCAGCGCGTCGATGCGCGCGGCCAGGTTGCGGTGCAGGTCGAAGGGCGCCATCCACATGCGGTTGAGCTTGGGCAGCCGGCTCTGGCTGGCCATGTGCACGAACACGGCCTCCATATCGGCCGTCAGCAGCGGATCGGCCGTCAGGTGGCTGATGTCGGTGTAGAGCTTCGCGGTGCGCGGGTTGTAGTTGCCGGTGGACAGGTGGCCGTAGCGCCGCATCTGCTTGCCCTCGCGGCGTGTCACCAGCAGCATCTTGGCGTGGGTCTTGAGCCCGACCACGCCATAGACCACCTGGGCGCCGATCGACTCGAGCATCTCGGCCCAGTTGATGTTCGCCTCCTCGTCGAAGCGCGCCTTGAGCTCCACGATGACCGTGACTTCCTTGCCGCGTCGGACCGCCTCGCGCAGCAGCTCCATCAATTCGGAATCGGCGCCGGTGCGGTAGATGGTCTGCTTGATCGCGAGCACCTGCGGGTCCTGCACCGCCTCGCGCAGGAAGGCGAGCACGCCCTCGAAGCTCTCGAAGGGCTGGTGGATCAGCGCATCGCCGGCCTGCAGCCGTTCGAAGAAGGACTGCCCCGGCGACAGCGAGAACGGGTAGGAGGCCTGGTAAGGCGCGAAGCGCAGCTGCGGCTCCTCCAGCAGGTCGATCAGTTGCGTCAGCCGCGCCAGGTTGACCGGTCCGTGCACCCGGTAGAGCGCCTCCGGCGGCAGGTTGAACTGGGCGAGCAGGAAACTCGCCAGAGACTCCGCGCAGCTGGCCGAAACCTCCAGCCGCACCGCCTGCCCGAAGTGGCGGTGCTGCAGCCCCTGCCGCAGCGCGGTGCGCAGGTTCTTGACGTCTTCCTCGTCGACCGCCAGATCGGAATGGCGGGTCACGCGGAACTGCGAGAACTCGCCCACCTCGCGCCCCGGGAACATGCTCTGCAGATGCGCCCGCACGATGCTCGAGAGCGCGACGAAGAGCTTCTTGCCGCCGGAGACCCGCGCCGGCATCGCGATCATGCGCGGCAGCACCCGCGGCACCTTGACGATGGCGATCGGGTTCTCGCGGCCGAAGGCGTCCTTGCCGCCCAGGCGCACGATGAAGTTGAGCGACTTGTTCGCGACCTGCGGGAAGGGATGGGCCGGGTCCAGCCCGACGGGAATCAGCAGCGGCCGCACCTCGCGCTCGTAATAGTCGCTCAGCCATTTGCGCTGCGCCGCATTGCGCTCGCCGTGCGAGATGACATGGATGCCCTCTTTCGCGAAGGTCGGCATCAGCTCGCTGTTGTAGAGCGCGTACTGGCGGCCCACCAGGGCATGCGCCGCCTCGGCCATGCGGGCGAAGGACTCGACGGTGTAGTTGCCCTTGCGGTCGCCGGCCGTGTTGGCGGCCAGGTGAGGCGCCATCCGGACTTCGAAGAACTCGTCGAGGTTGGACGAGACGATGCACAAATAGCGCAGCCGCTCGATCAGCGGAACCTCGGGCCGATAGGCCCAGTCGAGCACACGCTCGTTGAAGGCCAGGATGCTTTGGTCGCGGTCGAGCAGGGTCAGCGAGGGTTCCACGACGACGGGCGGGCTGTCGGCGAGGACGGGCGGGGAAGCGAAATTGTCTGGATCAACCGGCACGGGAATGGTCGCAAGCGAGAACATGACAGTGTCGAACGCCTTCGTGACACTTGCATGACAACTGTGTGACGCCGTTTCCCGGCTGTCAATCGCCCAGGAAATGCTTGCGGTAGCGCGCCGGTAGCTCGTCGATGCGCATCAGCATCGGCAGGTCGGCGCTGTTGAAATCCGGATCCCAGGCCGGCGGGCCCAGCACCTTGGCCCCCAGGCGCAGGTAGCCCTTGATCAGGGCCGGGGGCTCGATGTCCAGGTCGCCGTCGAGCCGATGCACCGGCAGCGGCAGGCGCGGCTGCACCTGGTACTGGATCGGCGCCATGTGCGTGACCGAGAGCTGGCGCCAGATGCTGGCGGCGGCATCGCCGCTGGTCACGCCGTTGTGCCACATCGGAATGCTGGCGCAGCCGATCATCGTGTCGAGCTTGTTGCGGTTCATGAAGGCCGCGAGCGCGCCCCACAGCGCGAGGATCACGCCGCCCTGGCGATGGTCGGCATGCACGCAGCTGCGGCCGAGCTCGACCATGCGCTCGCGCAGGTCGCGCAGGCGCGTCAGATCGAATTCGGTGTCGCTGTAGGTGCTGCCCACGCGCCGGGCCTGGGCCGGCGTCAGCACGCGGTAGGTGCCGATGACCTGGCGCGTGCCCTCGTCGCGCACCAGCAGGTGCTCGCAGAAATCGTCGAACAGGTCGACGTCGTGGCCTTCCAGGGGCGTGGTCAGGCGCGCGCCCATCTCGCCGGCGAACACCTCGTAGCGCAGGCGCTGCGCGGCGCGCACGTCGTCCTGGTGGCGCGCCCAGCTCACGCTGATGCCGCCGCGAGCGGTGTGGGTCGCCTCGGGCACGGCGACGATGGGGGCCGGCAGGGGAACGGTCGCCGGCGTGCGGACCGGGGCGGGCCACAGGGAGGCGCGCAATCCCAGTTGCGAGAACGGAAACGTCGGCGTGGGCAGTTCTTTCATGCGGGGACCCTTTCTGCCGACGAAGTCTGTGGGGATGCAATGAAACACGCGTGTCACTCCGATGGCAGTTGCATGACGTGTCGCGCGATTTCGGCGTTTGGGCGTCTAATGCCGAGCGATGCGCCCCCAGGAGTTCTCCCCATGACCGCTGAAGCCCCCGCCCGCACCATCGAAAGCCGGCACCACCAGATGTTTCCCACGCTGAGCGACGCCGAGATCGAGCGCGTGCGCCGCTTCGGCAGCCTGCTTCGGTACGCCCGGGGCGACTGCCTGTTCCGCGCCGGCGAGCCCGGCCCCGGCATGTTCGTGGTGCTGAAGGGCATCGTCGCGATCACGCAACGCGACGGCCTGGGCCGCGTGGTGCCGATCGAACGCCAGGGGCCGGGGCAGTTCCTGGCCGAGATCGCGCAGCTCTCGGGCCGCCCAGCCCTGGTTGACGGCCATGCGGACGAGGACGTCGAAGCGCTCCTGGTCCCGCCCGAGCAGCTGCGCGCGCTGATCATCGCGGAGGCCGACCTTGGGGAACGCCTGGTGCGCGCCATGATCCTGCGCCGGGTAGCGCTGATCGAATCGGGCGGCAGCGGCCCCGTGCTGATCGGGCCGCCGCAGTCGCCCGGCCTGCTGCGGCTGCAGAATTTCCTGCGCCGCAACGGGCACCCCTATCACGTGGTGGATGCCTCCGAGGACGCCGACGCCCAGGCTCTCCTCGAGCAGTACGGTGAGGCCGAGCTGCTGGTGGTCTGCCCCGACGGGTCGGTCGCCTCCAATCCGAGCGAGCACGCGCTGGCGCTGTGCCTGGGCATGGTCGATTCCGCCGAGCATGACGAGCTGTTCGACGTGCTGGTGGTGGGTGCGGGGCCGGCCGGGCTCGCCACCGCCGTCTATGCGGCCTCCGAGGGCCTGCGCGTGATTACCATCGATTGCCGTTCCTTCGGCGGCCAGGCGGGCGCCAGCGCGCGCATCGAGAACTACCTGGGCTTCCCGACCGGGATCTCGGGCGGCGCCTTGGCGGGCCGCGCCTTTGTCCAGGCGCAGAAATTCGGCGTGGAGATGCTGATCCCGGCCCAGGCAGCCTCCATGGACTGCAGCGCCGCAGAAACCCGTGGCGAGATCTCGGTCCGCCTCGCCGACGGCCGGCGGCTGCGCGCGAGGACGGCGGTGATCGCCAGCGGCGCCCGCTACCGCCGGCCCGAGGTGCCGCGGCTGGCCGATTTCGAAGGCCGAGGCATCTGGTACTGGGCCTCGGCGCTGGAAGCCAAGCTCTGTGCCCACCAGGAGGTGGCCCTGGTCGGCGGCGGCAATTCGGCCGGCCAGGCTGCGGTCTTCCTGTCGCAGCATGTCAGCAAGCTCAACCTGCTGGTGCGCGGCCCCTCGCTGGCGGCGACCATGTCGCGCTACCTGATCGACCGCATCGAGGCCACGCCCAACATCGAGCTCCATCCCCACACCGAGCTGATCCGCCTGCATGGCGAGCCCGATTCGGGACTCGATGGCGCCAGCTGGCGCGACCGGCAGAGCGGCGCCGAATTCGCGTGCCCGGCCCGCAACATCTTCCTGTTCATCGGCGCGGTGCCGGAGACCGAATGGCTCGAAGGCTGCGGCGTCAAGGTCGACAAGCACGGCTTCGTGCTCACGGGCGCGGCCGCGCGCGGCGGCTTTCCTGCCCGCCCCGCCGCTGCGCTGGAGACCAGCGTGCCCGGCGTGTTCGCGGTGGGGGACGTGCGCTCGGGGTCGGTCAAGCGCGTGGGCGGCGCCATCGGCGAGGGCGCGGCCGTGGTTGCGCTGATCCACAAGCACCTGGCCCCGAGCACCGTGGAGGCCTGAAAGGCGGCGCGGCGCTGCCGGCATCCGGGAAGCGTCCTGCACGAAAGACCACCGGCCGCTATGCTGGCCGGCCGTCCTTCATCCGTGGAACCCCTCGCATGTCCCAAGCGCCCATCGACGTCTATTCCTGGCCTACCCCCAATGGCCACAAGATCCACATCATGCTGGAGGAGTGCGGCCTGCGCTACCGCGCGCACCCGGTCAATATCGGCAAGGGCGATCAGTTCGAACCCGGCTTCCTGAAGATCAGCCCGAACAACAAGATCCCGGCCATCACCGACCCCGACGGGCCGGACGGCAAGCCGATCTCGCTCTTCGAGTCCGGTGCCATCCTGGTCTACCTGGCCGGCAAGACCGGCCGCTTCATGCCCGCGAGCGATCGTGGCCGCTACGAAGTGCTGCAGTGGCTGATGTTCCAGATGGGCAGCGTCGGCCCGATGCTCGGGCAGGCCCATCACTTCCGGCTCTACGCGCCCGAGAAGATCGCCTACGCGATCGACCGTTACAGCAACGAGGCGCGGCGCCTCTACGGCGTGATCGACAGGCAGCTGGCCAACCACGCCTTCATTGCCGGCGACAGCTACACCATCGCCGACATCGCCATCTTCCCGTGGCTGCGCAACTGGGAGGGCCAGGGCATCGTGCTGACGGACTTCCCGCACCTGAAGAAGTGGTTCGAAGGCATCGCTGCCCGACCGGCGGTGCAGCGCGGCGTCAAGGTGCTGGCAGACCTGCGCCAACCCATCACCGGCGACAAGGAGCGCGAGGTGTTGTTCGGGAAGACGCAATACGAACGCCGCTGACGGGTTGCGACGCCGCCCAGGCTAGAATCGCAGGCTCGTCGGGGTGTAGCGCAGCCTGGTAGCGCATCTGCTTTGGGAGCAGAGGGTCGAAGGTTCGAATCCTTTCGCCCCGACCATGAAAAAGTGAATGCCGATATGGGTTTACCGCCTGTATCGGCATTTTGCTTTAATGGCACTTTGCCTACGTTTTTTCGCCAGTGTCCACGTTCTCGAGCACGCCCGTGAAGGAGAAGCAAAGAGGGGCGGGGACACACTGTACCGAGCAGCCGTCACTCGTCCACCGAGCCAATTTTGCTTAATAGCCGAGGTTCGGTCACGATTGCCACCATGCCTTAAGGGAACATGTCTCTGCGCTCCGTTTTCTCAGCATCCGGTCGAAAACTGCCCTCGGAGCGGTCGAGAACATCGTCGGTCTACGCAACGACCGACTGCAAGCGCTGCAACCATCCTGAGTTTCAGATTCGCGTGTCGAACAACGCCATGCTGGCGGAAGACATCTCCTGCCTCCTGCGGTTCTTCGAGCAGCGGGTTGCCCACGGCATGAAGTTCCGAAGCGGTGAGAGCCTTCAGGTCGGCTGGATGTTCACCATGCTTGAGGACGGACCAGAAGGGTTTCTACGAGTTCTTGAGCCCGACATGAAGGTCAAATTCCTCGCAGTGCCCGCGGGATTGCAAGTTGTCGTGGACGGCGCGCGCATCGGCGTGCTTGGGGAAAGCGGCGAGTGCAACTGACTGCAGGCTCGCACCTAAGCGAGTTGAACAAGCTCAGGCAGCAACTCGCGTCCTCAACAGCCCGGTCTTGCGAACGCCGAGGCCAGCTACCGGCCCAGAAGCGGTCCCAACGTGAACCCTCAACTCAGCTAGGAGACATGCCAAGCGTGACGATTGACGTCGTAAGCTTCGACCCTGTGCGTGACCAGTACGCGCTGCATCTGGTCGAAGACGAAAAACTGCTCGACCGTGTCGACGAGGGGGCGCCCGATTGAAAGCAATTCAGGACCGGGTGTTCAGGGCCGTCGACGCAGCTATTGATGGGCAGCTCGCACGGAAGTACCCGGAAACGCTTGGGCAGACGGGTCGAATCAGGTGGACTGGCCCTTCGGGAACGATGATGAAGTCGAGGTGTTGGCAGTGCGAAGCCGAAGGCGCGGTGCGCATCGGGCTTGGGGTCTGCCGTGGGCACCGTGCTTCCGTGAGCCAAGGCGCCGGCTGACGATGGATCTGCGCGATCTTCAGTACTTCGAGGTGATCGCCGAACTCGAGCACATGGGGCGGGCCGCCGAGCGGCTGCACCGTACGCAGCCTGCGCTGACCAGTTGTGTCCGGCGATTGGAAGAGGCATGCGGCGCCGCCCTTTTCGAGAAGACGGGGCGCGGCATCACCCTGACCACAGCCGGCCATGCCCTGCTGAAGTGGGCGCAGCGGACGCGCTTCGACGTGGAGAGTGCGCGTCGCGAGATCCGCGACATCGGCCGTGGCCTCAAGGGCACCATCAACGTAGGCATCGTGCCGACGGCAGCGCAATTCCTGCTCCCGCCAGCCGCGCGCGAGCTGATGGCCGAGGCACCGGGCATCACTCTTCGAACAACGGTCGGCCTCGGCGACATCCTGACGCCGCTCCTTCACGCCGGCGAGATCGACCTCATGGTCGGAACCGAAGGGAGCAAGGAACCGGGTTTCACCTCGCAGTTCCTCGCGGAGGACCTGATCGTCGTCGCTGCCAACAGCACGCACGAAATCTTCCGAAAGCCCAAGCCGACGCTCAAGGACCTTCGAGGCTACCGGTGGGTGCTGCAACCACCCGGCGCACCCACGCGTGACTGGCTTGACCAGACCTTTGACCGGCACCGCCAGCCGCGCCCGGTCGTGCAGGTGGAAAGCACTATGCTGCTGATGCTTCCCAGCCTCATCAATGAAACCGGCCTTTTGAGTTTTATCTCACGCCTGCATCTGCAGGAGGGGCGCTCCGGTGCGGCCTTGCGCGAAGTGCAGATCAAGAACACGACGATGCGTCGACGCATGGTGGTGACGTACCGCGAGAGCGGCTATGTGTCGCCGGCAGCGCAGCGGCTGATCGGTCTGCTGGCGAAGCACGCTGCGGCGACGCTGGGTTGATACCCCAAGCGGGATTTATCGATTTCAAGAAATTATTGATTAGACCGCGCTGACATCAGCGCGAATACTTGCACTCCACGAATGCACCGGTCCATCCATAGGGCCGAGCAGTTCGACCAACGGAGACAAGTTCATGCTGATCGTTCGCACCCGCAGCGCCGCTTCGCGTCGCCTCCTCATCGCTGTCGCCGCCATCGCGGCAAACGTTCCCCTCGTGGCTCCGATCGGCGCATCCGCGCAGGCTGCCTATCCGTCGCGCCCGATCCGGTTGATCGTGCCGTTCCCGGCAGGCGGCGGCACCGACCTCATCGCACGCGAGGTCGCCAACAAGGTGGCGACCTCCAACGGCTGGTCGATCGTGATCGACAACAAGCCCGGCTCGGGCGGGAACCTCGGTGTCGACGCGGCCGCGAAGGCCGTGCCAGACGGCTACACGCTGGTGCTCGGGCAGACCAGCAACCTGGCGATCAATCCCACGCTCTACACGAAGCTGCCGTACAGCGTCGACAAAGATCTCACGCCCGTCGGCCTGGTCGCGAGCGCGCCGCTCGTGCTGGTGGTGTCGTCAGACTCGCCGTATAAGACACTGGCCGACATCGTGGCCGCGGCCAAGGCCAAGCCGGAGGCGCTGAACTATGCGAGTTCGGGCAGCGGCACCGTCGCCCACCTCGCCGCCGAGCTGTTCCAGAAGACCGCGAATGTCAGGTTCACGCATGTGCCCTACAAGGGCGCGGCGCAGGGGACGACCGATTTGATCGGCGGCCAGATCCAGATGTACATGTCGTCGATTCCGACGCTGATCGGCCACATCAAGAGCGGCAAGATGCGCCCGATCGTCGTCACTTCGCTCAAGCGCACCGCCGACCTCCCGGACGCGCCTACCGTGGACGAATCCGGGTTCAAGGGCTTCGAGGCCGCCACATGGTTCGGGGTCGTCGGGCCTGCCGGTCTCCCCAAGGACGTGGTCGCCAAGCTCAACACCGCCTTCAACAAGGCCATCGAAGACCCTGAGGTAAAGCGCAAGCTCGCCGCGCAAGGTGCGGAGGTGCGAGGCAGCACGCCGGAAGCCTTCAGCGCGTACATCCGCTCGGAGACGGTGCGCTGGGGCAAGGTCGTCAAAGAGTCGGGTGCCAAGGTCGACTGAGACTGTCACGAAGCCGGAGTCCCAAGATGCAGGCGTTGAACAGTGATGCGCTCAGCGCACCGTTCTCCGCAGGGACGGGTCGTGCCAGCGTCGACGTGCCAGCAGGCGCGTGCGACTGCCATATCCACGTCTATGACAGCCGCTATCCGGTAGTGCCCGGTGCACGGCTGACGCCGCCGGACGCAAGCGTCGCGGACTACCGGCAGCTGCAGCGGCGCACCGGGACCGAGCGCGTCGTCTTCGTGACGCCGTCGACCTACGGGACCGACAACACCGCCATGCGCGAAGCGCTCGCCGCCTTCGGCGACCGTGCGCGCGGCGTGGCGGTGATCGACGAGCGGACCGGCGCAGCCGAGCTGCAGGCATTGCACGACATCGGCGTGCGCGGCATTCGGATGAACCTTTCGCTGGGCGTCACGCATTCGACGGACCAGCTGGAGACCCTGGGCCGGCGCGTCGCACCCCTGGGCTGGCACCTGCAGCTGCTGGCGCCACCCGACGTGCTGGCCGCTTTGGAATCCCGTCTCATGCAGCTGCCGGTGCCCGTCGTCTTCGATCACCTGGCCCGCATCGCGCCGTCGCAGGCCGGCAAGCATCCGGCGCATGGATTGGTGCTGCGCATGCTCGACGGCGGTCGGGCCTGGGTGAAGCTGTCGGGCGCCTACATCGTCAGCGAGGCCGGCCCGCCTGACTACGCCGACGTCGAGGCGCTGGCGCGCAGCTACCTCGCGGCCGCACCCGACCGGGTCGTGTGGGGCAGCGACTGGCCGCATGCCTCCGCCACGGCAGGCCATCAGCCGATGCCCGACGACGCGCGGCAGATGGAACTGGTCGCCGCATGGACCCAAACGCCCGACGCCCTGCGGCGCGTCCTCGTCGCCAACCCCGCCGTGCTCTACGGCTTCGACGTCCAAGCTCTGGAAGAACACAAGTGATTTCTCGCCATCGACGCGCCTTCGGCGCCTTCGCCGTGTCCTGCATCGCCCTGGCCGCCATGCCGGTTCGCGCGCAGGGGGATTGGCCCACAGGCCGCCCCATCACGTGGGTGGTGCCGTACCCGCCCGGCGGCACGACCGACATCCTGGGCCGCGCCATCGCGCTGCGCCTGGGCACCTCGCTCGGTGCCACCGTCATCGTCGACAACAAGGCCGGCGCGACGGGAACGATCGGATCGGCCTTCGTCGCCAAGGCGCCGGCGGATGGCTTCACCCTGCTGGGGACGTCCATCGGCCCCCAGGCCATCGTGCCCAGCTTGCTGCCCAAGATGGCCTACGACCCGGTCAAGGCCTTCGAGCCGATCACGCTGATCGGCACGATTCCCCACGTCCTGATCGTCGGCAACGGCCAGACCTTCCGCACCGTGGCGGAGCTCGTGGCCGAAGCCAAGTCGAAGCCGGAGGTGCTCTCGTTCGCATCCGGCGGCAACGGCACCATCCTGCAGATGCAGGGCGAATTGCTGCGCCTGCAGACCGGCACGCGCATGACGCACGTGCCCTACAAGGGCGACACGCCGGCGATCCAGGACGTGCTCGCGGGCCATGCCACTTTCATGTTCGCGCCCGTCGCCGCCGCGCTGCCGCACATCCAGAGCGGGCGGCTGCGCGCGCTGGCCGTGACCTCGGCGGCGCGCCTGAAGTCGCTGCCCAACGTGCCGACCATGGGCGAGGCAGGCTTCAAGGATTTCGTGGTCGAGCAGTGGCAGGCGGTTTATGCGCCTGCAGGCACACCAGCGCGCGTGGTGCAGCGCCTGCACGAGAACATCGTGCGGATCCTGAAGGACGCCGAAGTCGTCGCCATGGCCGACAAGCTCGGCGTCACCCTCGTCGGCAGCACGCCGAAGCAGCTCGCCGACACCCAGAAGGCCGACCTCGCCAAGTGGGCCCGCGTCATCAAGGACGCCAACGTCAAGGCCGACTGACCGTCCCGCTTCACCCCGTCTTTGTCCTGATTCTTTTCTCGAAAGCCAACCATGTCCACCAACACCCCCGACATCATTCGCGACTTCGAACGCGTTCCCGCGCACATCGTGGCCCAGGCATCCGAACTGCAGCCCGCCATCCTGGCCGACGTCGCCGGCCGACGCGGCGCGATGCACGGCCGCATCAAGGCGCTTCGTCCGCGCATGAAGCTCGCCGGCACCGCCTTCACCGTGGAAGTCCGCCCCGGCGACAACCTGATGATCCATGCCGCCATTGCGATGGCGAAGCCGGGCGACGTGCTCGTCATCGACGGCAAGGGCGACCAGAGTTCCGCGCTGATGGGCACGATCATGATGACCGCCTGCCAGAAGCTCGGCATCGCCGGCGTCGTGATGGACGGCGCCTGCCGCGACAGCATCGAGATCGACGAGATGGACTACCCGGTGTTCTCGATCGGCACCAACCCCAACGGCCCCACCAAGGCGATCGGCGGGCGCATCGGCCACCCGGTCTCGGTGGGCGAGGTCACCGTGTACCCCGGCGACTTCGTGATCGCCGACGCTGACGGCGTGGTCGTGGTCGAGCGCGAGAAGATCGAGTCCCTCCTGCCCGCGGCAGCCAAGAAGGTGCGCGACGAGGCGGCCCGCATCGCCGCCATCAAGGAAGGCGACACCGCCGCCAAATGGCTGACCAGCGCGCTGCGCACCGCGGGCGTCCTCAAGGAAGGGGAGGCGCTGTGAGCAAGGTCCTGGTGACCGGCGCGGACCTCGCACCCCAGGCACTGGCCCTGCTCGAAGGCCACGAGGTCGTGTACGCGGGCAAGACCCCCACCGAGGACGGACTGATCGCGCTCTGCAAGACGCATGATCCTGTCGCGATCATCGTGCGCTACGGCAAGGTGGGCCCGGCCGTGATGGACGCGGCGCCCTCGCTCCAGGTGATCTCGAAGCACGGCAGCGGCACCGATACCATCGACAAGGGGGCCGCCAAGGCGCGCGGCATCGAAGTGGTCGCGGCCGTAGGGGCCAACGCGGCCGCCGTGGCCGAGCAGGCGCTGGCGCTGCTGCTGGCCTGCGCGAAGTCCGTGGTGCAGCTGAACGCACGCATGCATGCGGGCCACTGGGACAAGGCGACGCACAAGAGCCTCGAACTGGGCGGGCGCACCGTCGGCCTGCTCGGGCTCGGCGCCATCGGCCAGCGGTTCGCGAAGATGGCCGATGCCATGGGAATGCGGGTCATCGGCTTCGATCCCTATGCGACGAACCTCCCGGCCTACATCCCATCGGTGGACCTCGACACCATCTGGCGCGAGTCGGATGCCATCTCGCTCCACTGCCCGCTGACCGACGACAACCGCGGCCTGATCGATGCGCAGACGCTGGCGAAGTGCAAGCCGGGGGTCGTCATCGTCAACACCGCGCGCGGCGGGTTGATCAACGAGGCAGATCTGCTCGCGGCGGTCCGGTCGGGGCAGGTGGCGAGCGCCGGCCTCGACAGCTTTGCGGCGGAGCCGATGTCCGCCGGACACCCGTTCCAAGGCCAGGAGCGCATCGTCCTGAGCCCGCACATCGGCGGCGTGACGAGCGATGCCTACGTGAACATGGGTGTCTGTGCCGCGAAGAACCTGCTGGCCGTATTGGCGCGGCGGGCCACGGCCAACGCCTAGCGCGGAAGGGAGCGCGCTTCGGCGCCTTCGCAGGCTCGGGCGCGGTGCATGTGGCGGCAAACGGTCGCCGAACCCGAAAAGAAACGGGACAACCATGACCTCCTCTGTTCCGAGAAGAAGAACGATGCTCGGGCGCGCCGCAGGCACTGGCCGGCATCGTGTGCGTCCCCGGTGGCCCTCGATTGAAAGTGAACACCATGTCCCATCCATCCCATCAACTCCTCTTTGCCATGTCGATCCTGGCGGCGGCCGCGCTGCTGGCCGCCCCGGCCTCGGCCCAAACTGCCGCTTATCCCACCAAGCCGGTTCGCATCGTGGTCGGCTTCTCCGCGGGTGGCCCGACCGACGTGGTGGCCCGCGCCTTCGCGGACTTCGCATCGCGCTCGCTCGGGCAGCCCTTCGTGGTGGACAACAAGCCGGGTGCCAACACCATCCTCGCCGCCGAGGCGGTCGCCAGCGCCCCGGCGGACGGCTATACGCTGCTGGTTGGCGCCACCAACCACGCGATGATCCCGGCGCTCTACAGCGCACGGGTCAAGTTCGACGCGGTGCGCTCCTTTGCGCCGATCTGCACCGTCGCGGTCAGCCCGACCGTGCTCGTGGTCGGCCCTGCCATGCAGACGCCGACGCTTGCGGCGTTCCTGCAGCAGGTGAAGGCCAAGCCGGGCCAGCGCACCTATGCGACGCCCGGGACCGGCAGCTCCGGCCATTTCGCCAGCGAGCAATTCACCCGGCTGACCGGCACGACCATGAACCACATCCCGTACAAGGGCGCCGCGCAGGCCGTCACGGACCTGGTGGGCGGGCAGGTCGACAGCTCCTTCGCGACGCTGGGGTCGGTCCTGCCGCAGGTGCAGTCCGGCAAGCTCACGGCGCTCGCGGTCGCCTCGCCGCAGCGCTCGGCGCTATTGCCGAAAGTGCCGACCTTCGAGGAGGCGGGCGTGAAGGGTTACAGCGCCGATGCCTGGTACGGACTCCTTGCGCCGGCAGGAACACCACCGGCGATCGTCGCCGCGCTGGAGAAGGCCGCCCAGGCCTTCGCGCAGGCGCCCGCCACGGTCGACAAGCTGCGCGGGCTGGGTATGGATGCGCGCAGCGTGTGCGGCACATCCTTCGGCACTCAACTGCAGCGCGAAGTGCAGAGCTACAGCCGCATCGCGCGCGAGCTCGATCTGAAGACCGAATGACGACTCCGCGCGCCGAACCGCGTCGCGCCTTCCAACGAACACCAGGAGAACCTTTGATGTCCTTGCCTCTTTTTGCCGTCACCCGCCGCATCGCCATGGCCGCCGTCGCCTTGACCGCGCTGGCGGCGCACGCCGCCTTCCCCGACCGTCCGATCACGATCGTCGTGCCCTATGCCCCGGGCGGCGCCGCCGATGCGGTCGCGCGCGTGCTGGCTGCGCGCATGGGCGAGAAGCTGGGCACCAGCGTGATCGTGGACAACCGCGCCGGCGCCAGCGGCACGATCGGCGTGGCCTACGTCGCAAAGGCCAGCCCCGATGGCTACACCATGCTCTACGACGCCACGCCGTACTCGATCAACCCGCATCTCTTCCCCCGCATGCCCTATGCGGCGGATGCGCTGCAGCCTCTGTCGCTGGTGCTGGTCGCGCCCAACGCGCTGATCGTGAAGGCCGATTCGCCGTACAAGACAGTGGCGGATCTCGTCGCCAAGGCCAAGGCCACGCCCGGCAAGCTGAACTTCGCCTCGGGCGGGAGCGGCACGGTGCAGCGCCTGGCCACGGAGCTCTTCCGGCAGAAGCTCCAGCTCGACATGGTGCACGTGCCCTACAAGAGCGGCGGCCCCGCCATTGCCGACGTGATGGGCGGCCAGGTCGACTTCATGTTCGGCACCGTGGCGGCCACTTACCCGTTGATCAGTGCCGGCAAGCTGCGCGCGCTGGCCGTGTCCTCGCCTCAGCGTTCGCCGCGCCTGCCCGACGTTCCCACGGTGGCCGAGACTGTGGTTCCCGGCTACGAGGCCTTCGAGTGGAACGGCATGTTCCTGCCGGCCAAGACCCCGAAGGACGTGGCGGACAAGCTGCAGAAGGCCGTCGTCGACGTTCTCAAGGAAGACGAAGTGCAACAGCGCCTGAGGGACCTGGGCGCCCAGCCCGTGGGCTCGACGCCGGCCGAGTTCGCGACCTTCCTCAAGAAGGAAGACGCGAAGTGGGGCGACGTGGTGAAGAAGGGCGACATCAAGCTGGATTGAGCGATGCAACCTTTGCCTCCGCTGTCGCAGCCGGTGCCGCATTCGGTCGGCCTGGGCCGGCCATCGCACCGACTGCCCGCATGGGCCTGCGACAGCCACATGCACATCTTCGACACGCGTTTCCCGCCGTCGCCGCATTGGCGTAGGCAGCCGCCCGATGCGCCAGTGGTCGCCTATCGGCAGCTGCAGCAGCGGCTGGGCACGTCACGCACGGTAGTCGTCACGCCGTCCACCTACGGCACCGACAACGCCTGCACGCTCGATGCGCTCGCGCAGCTGGGCGACGATGCGCGCGGCGTGGCGGTGGTGGATTCGCAAGTTGGCGCATCGGCGCTGGACCGGCTCGCCGCGCAGGGCATCTGCGGGCTGCGCGTGAACTTCGTGACGCCGCAGTCGTGGGGCACGACGACGCCGGAGATGCTCGCGACGCTGGCCCGGAAGGTGGCGCCGCTCGGCTGGCATGTGCAGGTCTTCATGCACCCCGAGCAGGTGGTCGCGCTGGCGCCGGACCTCGCGGCATTGCCGGTGCCGCTGGTGATCGACCACCTGGCGAGCATCGATCCGGCGCAGGGCCCCAGCGCCAACGGCTTCGACGCGGTCCGGCGGCTGCTGGATGGCGGCAACACGTGGGTAAAGCTCTCCGGCGCCTACATGCGATCGGCCATCGGCGGGCCGACCTATGCGGACACGTGGCCGCTGGGTCGCGCGCTGGTGCGATCGGCGCCAGAGCGCCTGGTGTGGGGAAGCGACTGGCCCCACACCACCGAGGCACCGGGAACCGTGGACGACGCGGCCCTGCTGGACACGCTGCAGGCCTGGTGCGATGGTGATGCCGGCACCATCGGCAGGATCCTCGTCGACAACCCCGCGCGGCTCTACGGGTTCGCGAGTCCGCCTTCCGGCGGATAGATCCGTCACGCAACTTCTCCTCTCATCGCCATGTTCCTGATCCAGCCCCCGACCGTCCGCGAACTCACACTATTCAGCGCCATGCCCGACGCGTTTCGACGTCCCCAGCGAAGCGCCTGGGCCGATGCCAACCGCGGCGGTGCAGCCACCGACTCCTTCCTGGAGGGACCGGTGTTCGACGGCGCCGGCAATCTCTACGTGAGCGACATCCCGTGGGGCCGGGTCTTCCGCATCGACCCGCAAGGCGCATGGACGCTGGTGGCGGAATACGACGGCGAGCCAAATGGCATGAAGTTCCTGGATGCCACGACGCTGCTCATCACCGATTACAAGAACGGCCTGATGCGCCTGGACGTGGCGTCGGGCCTCGTCAGCCCCTACCTCGAGCGTCGCAACAGCGAGCGCTTCAAAGGCCTCAACGACTTGATCTTCGACGCGCAGGGCAATCTCTACTTCACCGACCAGGGCCAGAGCGGCCTGCACGACCCCACGGGGCGGCTCTTCCGCCTGCGCCCGAGCGGCCAGCTCGACCTGCTACTGAACAACGTGCCCAGCCCCAACGGCGTGGCACTGTCGCCGGACGGCAAGGTGCTCTACCTCGCAGTAACGCGCGGGAACTGCGTCTGGCGGGTGCCTCTCTTGCCGGATGGCAGCGTCTCGAAGGTCAGCCAATTCTTCACGTCCTATGGGCCTAGCGGGCCTGATGGCTTGGCAGTGGACGAAGATGGCCGGCTCTTGGTGGCCAACCCAGGCCTCGGCTATGTATGGGTGCTCAACGCGCGCGCCGAGCCGGTCGAGGTGCTTCGCGGCGCGGCTGGCGCGTCGATTACCAACCTGGCATTCGGTAACTCGGGTCGGAGAACGTTGTACGTCACCGACTCCACGCGTGGTCGAGTTCTTTGCGTGGAGATGAAGGTGCGGGGACTTCCTCTCCGGCTCTGATGAGGCGGTTCGTGCCTTATCCTGCGCAGCCGGCCCAAGGTGAGAACTCCCGCCCGGAACCTCAACCCTGCGCTCAAGGCCACGTGGACAAGCCACTGACTTGCCCACATGCGAACGGGCTCGACCACTGCCGGCCGCTGTGGTGAGCGTCGCCCTCCGCTCAAGACGGCAAGACGCCTCGCCCGCTGGGACCTTTCAAGCACGCGCCGACCGACCCCGCAGCGCGTTCAGCATCTCGATCGCCGCGCGCACACGTGACGGAATCAGGCGCCCGGATGGATAGACGACGGAGATGGGCATGGCCTCCGGACGGCATGAGGGCAGCAGTTCCACCAGCTCGCCTCGCGCGAGTTCCTCTTCGACCAGCAGATCCGGAAGCTGACAGATGCCCGTTCCCAGCTTGACCGCCTCCAGCAGGCCCTCGGTCTCGTTGACGCGAACATGGGGTGCCGGAGACAACTCGACTTCGATCCCGCGTTGGCGGAATTGCCACGGGCGATCGCGCCCGCTGGTAGGAAGCCGGAACACCACCGTCGCGTGCTTCCCCAGTTCTTCGATTCGGCGCGGCACGCCGTGCGCCTTCAGGTAGGCCGGGCTCGCGCACAAGACAAGACCCTGCTGATCCACGCGCCGCGCGACGAGCGTCGAATCTTGCATCTGCCCAATGCGCACCGCCAGGTCGATGCCGTCGCGGATCAGGTCCACCTTGGTATCAGTCAGCCGCACGTCCAGCCTCAAGGCGGGGTGCTGACGAATCAGTTGCGCCAGCAGCGGCATCACGAACTTCTTGCCGTAGAACACTGGCAAGTCGATGCGCAGGCTGCCCGTGGGCTCGGCACGCGTGCCTGAAGCCTCAGCCTGCAAGTCCTCGACCTCGGCCAACACGCGCTGGCATCGCTGGAACAGCCGCTCACCGTCGGGTGTCAGCGTCACCTGCCGAGTGGTGCGGTGAAACAGCTTCACGCCAAGCGTCGCTTCCAGTCGCGCGACGGCCTTGGCCAGCGTCGACGGCGCGAGGCCCTGCTCGCGGGCCGCGGCGGCAAAGCCGCCGTGCTTGGCGGTAGCGGCAAAAGCCATGAACTGCTGAAGCCCGTGCATCGCGTACGCCTCGATTGAAGAATAAATGCCGTCAATGTTAAGACACCGCACGGTCTTCTCGAATCAATCGAGCGTGGCCACACTGCGAACACCGCAGCGCAATCCGGCCTGCGCCAACCGATTCAAGCCTTGGAGATTCAGCCATGCCCCTCATCCATCAACGTCCTCCCGAGCCCTGCGAACTGCCGGGCATCCTGCACAGCACCTGGGCCGGCGAAGCCGACGGATTGCGCCAGTTGTCCGTCTGGCGCCAGACCATGGCACCGGGCGGCGCCACGCCCGCGCACTGCCACGACTGCGACGAGGTCGTGCTGTGCGTTGGTGGCTGGGGTGAGGTTCACAGCGATGGTCAGGTGCAACGCTTTGGCGCCGACACAACCGTCGTGCTTCCGCGCGGACAGGTGCACCAGATCTTCAACGTCGGGCCGATGCCGCTGGAGACGATCGGGATCTTTGCAGCCACCCCGGTGATGACTCGCGAGCCTGGCGGCGAGCCGCTGGACCTGCCCTGGCGCACGTGACGCATTCATGGATCAAGGAGAAACTCATGAAGGCATTCCCCTTGCCGTGGGGCCTGGCCTTGGCGGCACTTTGCATCGCTGCGGTCGTCGGTCCGGCCTTCGGTGCGCGCGCCGGTGAACGCCCACGTGACGCCGTGGCGCTCGGCCGCTATCTGGTGCAGACCAGTGGCTGCAACGATTGCCATTCGCCCGGCTATGCGCAGCGCGGCGGCCAGACGGCCGAGGCCAGTTGGCTCACCGGCGACGTCGTCGGCTGGCGAGGCCCGTGGGGTACGACCTACCCCGGCAATCTTCGCTTGTTCATGGCCACGATGACGGAAGCGCAGTGGCTGCGGCATGCCCGAACGATGGAGCCGCGTCCGCCCATGCCCTGGTTCAACATCCGCGCGATGTCGGATACCGACTTGCGCGCCATCTACCGGTACGTCAAGGCCGCCGGTCCCGCGGGCCTGCCCGCGCCGGCCTACGTCCCGCCCGGTCAGCCGGTGTCCGGGCCGGTGATCCAGTTTCCTTGACGGCCGCGCGCCATGCACCATCACTCAGGTCCATGCCGGCTTTTTTTCTTTCCGGGCTCGCGGTCCTCGACGCTCAGGCCTTCCTGGCGTGCTCGGCCCTTCTCGCGGTGCGTGGCGCGCGCCTCACCGGTTTCCTGGGTCCGAAGAGAGGGGCTGCAGTGGGCGTCGTCGGCTCGAGCGCCCGCTCCATGCCGCGAGCGAAGGCCTGGCAAGCCAGCCTGAACTCGGCGACCGCCTGAAGATATTCGCGACGCGCAGCCTTGGTGCTCATGGCCGGAAGGTACTCCAATCGCGGCATCGCCGCATCTCGTCGCGCCGGGACCAGCGGCCGTCAGCTGACGGGCAATTGCTCCGGCATCGGCTCGGGCGGGCGCGAGCGCGGCTCCTCCTGCGGACGATCGCGGCCCAGGTCATCGATCATCTTTTCGCCGACAGGGTCCGGGCCGTCCAGAGGGATCGATTCCTCGAAGCCGATTTCCGGCTCCTCGTCGGGGGCCGCGCGGGTGGTATGGGTGCTCATGGGGGTGGACTCCATCTGAAAAACAAGCGCCACCTTGGCGCCCGAGCATCGGTGAGGCCCTCGGGCAAACTCCCCTGCCGATGTCGGCCGCCGCCGACGCCGCGCGTCCGCACCGTAAAATCGCGCACCTTCCTCACTGCCCGTAGCTCAGTTGGATAGAGCATCGGCCTTCTAAGCCGAATGTCGGGGGTTCGATTCCCTCCGGGCAGGCCAATGCATTTCGCCTGGAAGGCCCCACCATCACGCTTGCCCCGTTCCGCTCGACGGTGGCGCGTCGCTTTTCGCCGGCGCCGGGGGCGTGCCAGCCGGCGCTTCATGCCCAGCGGGTGGGGACGTCGGCAGTTCCACCGCAGCGCCCGGGTCCTCTTCTCCCGCGACGGATTCTTCGAAGTCCGGCGGCGTCGGGTCGCGGGAATGTGGGTCGGGGTTGTTCATGGCGGCTCTCCTTGACTTGAGGACAACACGTTCGAGCAGTGTCGACCTCGGTGTGGAACGAGGCGTCGGCAGCGCTCAAGGGCGCCCGTAGGAAAGGCGCTTGAAAGCGAGGGCAGGCCGGCGATGGCGACGTGAATCTCGATCGTCCTACCCGCACGGCGCCGGGGTACTCGTCTGATGCCCCGATGCCCGACCTCCCCTCCCCGCCGCAGCGGCGTCGCGCCCGGCGCCAGCGCGGATCGCCGGCGATCCCGGAGCGCCGGCTGCAGCGAACGCTGCGCACCGTCTTCGGCTTGCAATCCTTGCGCACCGGCCAGCGGCATGTCATCGAGCGCGTGCTCGAGGGACGATCGACCCTTGCGGTCATGCCCACGGGCGCGGGCAAATCCCTCTGCTACCAGCTTCCCGCCCTGCTGCTCCCGGGCTGCACCGTCGTCGTCTCGCCCTTGATCGCACTGATGAAAGACCAGCGCGAGAAGCTGCATGCGCTGGGCGTGAACGCCGTGCAGTTCAACAGCCAGGTCGAAGCCGACGAAATCCGGGCCGGCGAGGAGGCCATCCGCGAAGGCTCGGCGTCCATCGTGTTCACGACGCCGGAGCGCCTGGCCGATCGCGATTTCGCGGCACTTTTGCGAAGCCACGAGATCTCGCTGCTGGTCGTCGATGAAGCCCATTGCATCTCGCAGTGGGGGCACGACTTCCGGCCTGCCTTCCTCGGCATCGGCGCGATGGCCAAGGCACTCGGCGATCCGCCCGTGCTGGCGCTGACGGCGACAGCCAACGGCGAGGTCGCGGCCGACATCATGGAGAAGCTCGGCATCCCGGCGTCGGGCTGGATCGATACCGGGACCTACCGGCCCAACCTGCACTACGCAGTCGAGCAGCATGCGCGCGAGGAGGATCGCCTGAGACGCACGCTTGCGCTGGTCGCATCCACCCAGGGAAGCGGCATCGTCTACACCGCCACCGTCAAGGCGGCGCAGGCGGTGTACGAGGCCCTGCGCGCGGCGGGCGAATCGGTCGGGCTCTACCACGGCCGGCGCGGCGCGGCCGATCGCCGCGAAGCGCAGGACGCCTACATGGCGGGCCGGTTGCGTGTCATGGTCGCGACCAATGCCTTCGGGATGGGCATCGACAAGCCGGACATCCGTTTCGTCGTGCACTACCAGATGCCCTCCGGCCTGGATGCCTACTACCAGGAATCGGGCCGCGCGGGTCGCGATGGCCAGGCATCGGCGTGCACGCTGCTGTTCCTGCGCCGCGACAGGGCGCTGCAGCAGTTCTTTCTTGCCGGACGCTATCCCGCAGAGGAGGAGCTCGACTCGCTGCATCGCGCGCTGAAGACCGCGACGCGCAACGACCAGGCCCTCACGCTTGAGCCACCGCGATCGCGCAGAACAAGCTGAAGGCGGCGCTCCACCTGCTGCGCGGGCGGCGCATCGTCGACATGGATGGCGAAGGCCGCATTCGCCTGCTGCGAGCCGATCTCGCCGCGGCCGAACTGCGCGAGCTGCTGGACGCCTATCGGCGCAAGCGCGAGCAGGACCGCGCGACGCTCGAGCGCATGGTGTTCTACGCGCAAAGCGGGCAATGCCGGTGGCAGGTGCTGCTGGCCTACCTCGAGGAAGAAGCCCCGCCGCAGCGCTGCGGCACCTGCGACAACTGCCGCCGCATCGCCAGGCAAGAGGCAGCCCAGGCAAGGCAGCGCGTGGCCGCCGATGCGGCGGCGCCAACGCTGCGGCACCCCGCGCGCCCGCGTCTGCCGCGACCCGCCTTCGCCCCAGGGCAAGCGGTCAGGGTCAAGCGCTATGGCGAGGGTTGCGTGGTGAGCGCGGACGCGCTGTCCGTCACCATCGAATTCGCCGACGGCAGCCGCCGCTGCTTCCAGCCCGAGTTCGTCCAGGCGCTCCGAAGCCCGCGCACGGGTTCGAGCCCCACGATGGCTTGACGCGGGAGCAACGAATACGCAGCCGCGGCGCGCCGGCCTCAGGGAGCATCCGCCCGGCGTGGCGGCACGATCTTGGCAGCGGCGCGCAGCGCCTCGTCGAGCTGCGCCAGCGTGTAGGGCTTGCGCAGCCAGAAGGTACCGGGGGCGGGTTGCAGGGGCGGCGCCAGGCCAGTGGCGAAGATCACGGGAAAACCGCAGCGCTGCTGCAGCGCCTGCGCGAGCTCGCGCCCCGACAGCGCCGGCAGGCCGATGTCCGTCATCAGCACGTCGAAGGCACCCTCCAGGAAACGGCTCTTGGCGCCCTCGGCGCTCTGCACGCCCGTCGCCCAATGGCCGAGTTCCTGCACCCGACGCAAGGTGGCGGCCAGCGCATCCGGCTCGTCCTCCACGACGAGGATGCGCAGCTTGCGGCGAGGCAATGGGTCCGGTGACGCCGCGGAGGGCTCCCTCCACTCGGCGCGCCGTCGCCCCAGCCAGTCGAGCAGGCGGCGCCTGAAAGCTTCTTGCCAGTCGCGGTGCGAGAGCGCGTGGTCGGCGCCGTCGATCATCTGCACGTCGAGCGAGCGTGCCTGCGTGAAAGCGGCGGCGTAGTTCTCGATCACCGGCCGCGGGATCATGTCGTCGCTGCCCGAGCCGATCAGCAACGCATCGCCCCGGAATTCGGCGCAGGCCGCCAGCGCGCGGTTGTCGGCCGGACGCAGGCGCAGCAACCGGTAATTGGCGAGGTCGTCCTTGTCCAGCTCATCCTTGGGTCGGGTCCAGCCTTCGTCGCGGTAGAGCGCCGGCGCGCGCAATGCCAGCCAGCGCACCGGCCGCAGCCGGCTCGCCAACGCGGCCAGGTAGGCGCCGTAGCTGACGCCCACGATGCCGATGGAATGGAGCGGCTCGTCCGAGCCGGCGAGTGCGTCGTAGGCGGCCAGCAGGTCCTGAAGGTTGTCCTCGCGCGTCACGCGGGCGCGCTGCGCCGGCGACCATTCGGCGTTCGGCAGATCGACCAAACGACAGATCCAGCCCGCAGCGCAGAGGGCCTGCTGGAGCAAGCGGTAGCGGTCGCGGTGGTTGTCGTCCCAACCGGGCACCAGCAGCGCGCCAGGCCGGCGTGCTTCGGCAGCGGGAATGTGAGCCGGGCTGTTCATGCCTTTCGCGGGGCCTGGGGCAACAGCTCCACCATCCGGCGCGCGCGCATTCCGGCACGTCAGCCTTGGCCGTCATCCGCTGCCCGCCGGAGCCGCACAGCGGCGGAAGACCGGATCGCAGGCGAGGCGAGACTTCATGAGCACCAGGCGCGATGCGCGCGTCCTGCGCGACCCAGGCGCCCGCATCAAGGCGTTAGGCAATTGACGGCGGACAGATCGGCCTGCCGCCCTACAGCAGGCTTCGCGCGCGCTGCTACTTTGCGGTCGAAGCGGTAGGGCTCGCAGCTCAGGCGCGCGAAGCGAATGGGAATGCAGAGCTCATGCGCAGGGAATGTCCGCGAAGACGTCGATGCCGAATCGTACAAACACATCGAAGAAGGTCCGCATGGCGAACGCAGGCAACGCGGGGCGATGGGCCGCTTGCGTGGTGTGCCTCTGCGCCGTCTTCCACGCGGCCGCCCTCGCACAGGACCGGGCGGCCTCCCCGAACGATGGCGAGTGGACGATGCCCGCTCGCGACCACGCGAGCACGCGCTACAGCCCGCTCGCGCAGATCACGACGGCCAATGCGTCGGCGCTGCAGCTCGCCTTCACCTTTTCGACCGGCGTGGTCCGCGGCCACGAGGCCGCGCCGCTGGTGGTCGGCAGCACGATGTACATCGTCGCGCCCTACCCCAACGTGCTGTATGCGCTGGACCTTGCAAAGCCCGGCGGCGCGCTCAAGTGGAAGTTCGAGCCGAAGCCCGACGCCGGCGCGCAAGGCGTGGCCTGCTGCGATCTGGTCAATCGCGGCGCCGCCTACGCCGATGGGCGCATCTTCTTCAACACGCTGGACAACCAGACCGTGGCCCTCGATGCGCAGACCGGTGCAGAACTTTGGCGAGCGAAGCTCGGCGACATCAAGCTCGGCGAAACCATGACGATGGCGCCGCTCGTGGTGAAGAACAAGGTCCTGGTCGGCAACAGCGGAGGCGAGTTCGGCGTGCGTGGATGGCTCACTGCGCTGGATGCCGCCACCGGCAAGATCGCCTGGCGCGCCTGGAGCACCGGCCCCGATCGCGATGTGCTGATCGGCCCCGCCTTCAAACCCTTCTATCCGCAGGACCGCGGCACCGATCTCGGTGTGGGCTCATGGCCGCCCGAGGCCTGGAAGATCGGCGGCGGCAGCGTCTGGGGGTGGATCTCCTACGACCCGGAGCTCGACCTCGTCTACTACGGCACGGCCAATCCGGGTCCCTGGAATCCCGAGCAGCGCCCGGGTGACAACCGGTGGACCTCCGGGCTCTTCGCGCGACGGCCCGACACCGGGGAAGCCGTGTGGTTCTACCAGTTCAGCCCGCACGATCTGCATGACTACGATGGCGTGAACGAGAACATCCTCATCGAGGCGGAGTTCGGCGGCCGTGCGCGCAAGCTGCTCGTGCACCCGGACCGCAACGGCTACGTCTACCTGATGGATCGCACCAGCGGCGAGGTGCTGTCGGCCAAGCCCTTCGTGAGCGTGACCACCTCGCTCGGAGTCGACCTCAAGACCGGCCGGCTGATGTACGACCCGACCAAGGAGCCGAAGGCCGGCAAGACGATCCGCAACATCTGCCCGGTCTCGCCCGGCGGAAAGGACTGGCAGCCCTCGGCCTACTCGCCGCGCACGCGCCTCGTCTACATCCCCCATCAGAACCTCTGCCAGGACACCGAGACCTCCCAGGTCAGCTACATCGCCGGCACGCCCTACGTCGGCGCGGATTCCAAGATGTATGCCGGGCCGGGAGGCCACCGGGGCCTGTTCACCGCCTGGGACCCCATCGCAGGCAAGGAAGCATGGCGGCTCCAGGAAAACTTCCCGGTCTGGAGCGGCGCACTGGCGACTGCCGGCGACGTGGTCTTCTACGGCACCATGGAGGGCTGGTTCAAGGCGGTGGATGCGCGCAGCGGCAAGCTGCTGTGGCAGTTCAAGACCGGCTCCGGAATCATCGGCCAACCGGTCTCCTACCGCGGACCCGACGGAAAGCAGTACGTGGCCGTGCTTTCCGGCGTGGGCGGCTGGGCCGGCGCGATCGTCTCGGGCGATCTCGATGCGCGCGACGGCACGGCGGCAATGGGCTTCGTCAATGCCATGAAGGACCTGCCCTCCGCCACGACCAAGGGCGGCATGCTCTACGTCTTCATGCTGCCGGACTGAGGCCATGCAAAGCGCGGCGGCACTCCTTCTCGCCATGTTCGCAGCCGGGCTGTGCCAGGCCCAGGGCCGCCCGCTCGACTCGGTGGCTTCCGTCGAACCCGGCGCGCTGCGCGTCTGCGCCGAACCGGACAACCTGCCTTACTCGCGCCAGGACCAGAGCGGCTTCGAGAACCGCATCGCCCGCCTGGCCGCAGACGATCTGCAACTGCCGCTGCAGTACGCATGGCTGCCCGACCGCCGCGGCTTCGTGCGCAAGACCCTCGGCGCGAATGCCTGCGACGTGATCATCGGCGTGCCCGAGGGCGACGAGCGCGTGCTGACCACGCGCGCCTACTACCGTTCGACCTATGTCTTCGTGCAGCGCGAGGACCGCACCGGCGATGCGCCCGCGCTGAGCAGCTTCGACGACCCCCGCCTGCCGGCGCTGCGCATCGGCGTGCAGCTGGTGGGCAACGACCTTGCCGCCACACCGCCCGGCTATGCCCTCGCGCGGCACGGCGCGCTGCGCCGCGTGAGCGGCTTCACGCTCAACGGCGACGGGCCGCCGGCCTTGCGCATGGTCCGCGCCGTGGCCGACGGTGCGCTCGATGCCGCCGTCGTCTGGGGACCGCAGGCAGGCTACTTTGCAGCGCAGGCGGGGACGCCGCTGCGCATGTCGCCGGCCCCGGCACCGGCCGACCTCGGCATGCCGTTCGCCTTCTCGATCGCCATGGGCGTACGCAAGGGCGACACGGCCATGCAGCAGCGGCTGGACGATTTCCTGCGGCGCCGCGCCGCGGACGTCGATGCCATCCTCGATGCTTATTTCGTTCCGCGGATCGCTGCGGCGGCGGGAGATCGGCCATGAACACGCCGCGGTGGTGCGCGTGGGTGGCGGCGGCCTCGGGCCTGCTCTTCCTCGGCGCCTGCGAGCGCGAACGTCGCCACTTCGATACGCCCCCTACCAACCAGGCGTCAGAAGCACCCACATCGCCGCGCACCAGCGTGCTGCAGCCGGCGCAGAGCCGCAGCGATCCCGTGCGCCCGCCGACCGGCGACGGCGGCGACTACGAACGCAACGCCTACAGCGTGGCCCAGGGCAAGCGCCTGTACCGCTGGTACAACTGCAACGGCTGCCATGGCCAGGGAGGCGGCAACATCGGGCCGGCGCTGATGGACGACACCTGGCGCTACGGCAGCTCGCCGGCGCAGATCTTCTCCACCATCATGCATGGCCGCCCCAACGGCATGCCCTCTTTCGCCGGCCACATGAGCGAAGACCAGGCCTGGCAGATCACCGCCTATGTGCGCTCGATGAGCGGGCAGCTCGACAAGGATGTCGCGCCGGGACGCGCCGACAGCCTGCAGGCCAGCGAACCCGAAGCCGCGCGCGACCGCGAGGCGCCCCGCCCCGGCACCAAGTGAAACGCCATGCCGCTGCACGACGTCCTTGCACCCTTCGGTCCACAGGCTGCGCACGTGCATGCGCTGTGGAACCTGATCCTGCTCGTGTGCACGCTGGTGTTCGCGGCCGTGCTGGTCGCCTTGCTCGTTGCGCTGTGGCGAGCCCCGCGCGCGAGCGCCGCGACGCCCCCCGACCTGTCGGTGCTGCGCCGGCCGGAACGCGGGAGCCACCGCAGCGTCGTCGCCGCCGTGGCCGTCTCGACCCTCCTGCTGCTGGCGCTGATCGCCGCCAGTGTCTTCACCGACCGCGCCCTGGCCGGACTTTCGACTGCAAACGCCTTGCGGCTGGAGGTCACCGCGCACCAGTGGTGGTGGGAAGTCCGCTACATGGCCCCGAAGCCCAGCGACATCTTCATCACCGCCAACGAGATCCACGTGCCGGTCGACCGCCCGGTGATCGTCACGCTCAAGGGCGATGACGTGATCCACAGCTTCTGGGCGCCGAGCCTTGCCGGCAAGAAGGACCTGATCCCCGGACGCACGAGCACGCTGCAGTTCCGCGCCGACAAGCCGGGCGTGTACCGCGGCCAATGCGCCGAGTTCTGCGGGCTCCAGCATGCGCTGATGGCTTTCTTCGTGGTCGCCGATCCGCCCGAGCGCTACGAGGCCTGGGCGGCAGCGCAGCGCCAGTCCGCGGGCCCGCCTGCGCCGGGGGCTCCGCTGCGCGGCAGCCGCGTGTTCCAGAGCGCGAGCTGCGCGATGTGCCACGCGATCGACGGCAGCCCGGCGCAGGCCGTGCGCGGTCCGAACCTCACGCACGTCGCGAGCCGCGGCACCCTGGCCGCGGGCGCGCTCGCCAACACGCCGGACGACCTGCGGCACTGGATCACCGATCCGCAGCGGATCAAGCCCGGCACGAACATGCCTGCGACCTCGCTGTCGTCCAGCGAGCTGGAAGACCTGGTCGCCTACCTCCAAACCCTGCGCTGACACGACCATGGACGCCGCACCCGGAGACACCCCCGTTCCCCGCCTGAAGGACGGTCCGGCCCCGGGCTCGCCAGAGGCGCGCGCGCTGGACGCGACCTGGCGCGACCCGCCCGGCTTCATCGGCTGGTTCTCGGCCATCAACCACAAGACGATCGCGAAGCGCTTCATCGTCACCACCTTCGGCTTCTTCGTGGCCGGCGGCATCCTCGCGCTGCTGATGCGCCTGCAGCTCGCACGGCCCGGGTCGACGCTCATCGGGCCCGATCTCTACAACCAGCTCTTCACCATGCATGGCTCGACCATGATGTTCCTGTTCGCGGTGCCGGTGATGCAGGCCGTCGCCATGTACCTGGTGCCCCTGATGGTGGGGACCCGCAGCGTCGCCTTTCCGCGCATGAACGCCTTCGCCTACTGGATCTTCCTTTTCGGCGGCCTGATGCTGTACATCGCGTTCCTGCTCGACGCGGGGCCGGATGCCGGCTGGTTCGCCTACGTGCCGCTCGCCGGACCCGACTTCTCGCCCGGCAAGCGGGTCGACTTCTGGGCCCAGATGATCACCTTCACCGAGCTGTCGGCGCTGCTGGAGGCGGTCATCCTCATCACCACCGTCTTCAAGCTGCGCGCGCCGGGCATGACGCTCAACCGCATTCCGCTCTTCGTCTGGGCCATGCTCGTGACCTCCTTCATGGTGCTCTTCGCCATGCCGTCGGTGATGCTCGCGAGCACCATGCTCATCATGGACCGGCTGGTCGGCACGCACTTCTACAACCCGGCCGAGAGCGGCGATCCGGTGCTCTGGCAGCACCTGTTCTGGTTCTTCGGCCATCCCGAGGTCTACCTGATCTTCATCCCCGGGCTGGGCTTTCTCTCGGCCATCATCCCGACCTTCGCACGGCGGCCGATCTTCGGCTACACCGCGATGGTCCTGGCGCTGGTCGCCACCGCCTTCCTCGCTTTCGGGCTGTGGGTCCACCACATGTTCGCAGTCAACCTGCCGGAGCTCGGCAAGAGCTTCTTCACGGCCGCGAGCATGCTCATCGCGGTGCCCTCCGCGATCCAGCTCTTCTGCTGGATCGCGACCCTGTGGACCGGGCGGCTCGACCCGAAGACGCCGCTGCTCTTCGTGCTCGGCTTCTTCTTCATCCTCGTGCTGGGCGGCATGACCGGCATCATGCTGGCCTCGGTTCCGCTGGACCTGCAGGTGCACGACACCTACTTCGTGGTCGCGCACCTGCATTACGTGCTGATCGGCGGCGCGGTGTTCCCCCTCTTCGGCGCCTTCTACTACTGGTATCCCAAGATCACCGGCCGGCTGATGAGCGAGCGGCTCGGACGCTGGAACTTCGGCCTGTTCTTCATCGGCTTCAACGTGGCCTTCTTCCCGATGCACCTGCTCGGGCTCAAGGGCATGACGCGCCGCGTCTACACCTACCAGGCCGGCCTCGGCTGGGACAGCCTGAACCTCGTGGCGACCATCGGCGCCTTCATGATTGCAGCGAGCGCGCTGATCTTCGTCGTGAACGCGGTGCGCAGCCTGCGCCATGGCGCGCCGGCCGGCAACAACCCCTGGGGGGCGGGCACGCTCGAATGGGCCACCTCCTCGCCGCCGCCGGCGTGCAACTTCCATGCGATCCCGGTGGTCCATGGCCGCGACCCCGTCTGGCAGCCCGCGCCGGTGCAGCCCGAAGGCGCGCCTTCCTTCACGCATGTTGCGGGGCTGGCCGCCGATGCGCGCGAACTGCTCGCCACGACGGTGCTCGATGCACGCCCGGACCTGCGGCTCAACTTCCCCAATCCGACACCGTGGCCCTTCCTCGGCGCGGTGGCGGTCACCCTCCTCTTCGTCGGCTCGATCTTCACGCCGTGGGCCGTCGTGTGGGCGAGCATCCCCGTCGCCATCGCGCTCACCGGCTGGTTCTGGCCGAGCCGGGCGGAGAACTCGGAGCATCTCGCGCTGGAGAAGAAGCCATGAGGCGGGCGCTCGACATCTCCGCGCTGCCGAGCTATGCCTTCGGCCATCGCAGCCTGATGTGGTGGGGCACCTGGGGCCTGATCGCCATCGAGGGCACGCTGTTTGCGTTGACGGTCGCAAGCTACTTCTTCCTTCGCAGCCAGTCGGACGCCTGGCCTATCACCGCGCCGCCGCCCGCGCTGCTCTGGGGCAGTGCGAACACGGTGCTGCTGCTCGTGAGCACGCTGCCCAATCACCTGGCCAAGCGGGCCAGCGAACGCAGCGAGCTCGTGCGCACGCGGTGGTGGCTGATGGCCTGCCTGCTGTGCGCACTGGTCTTTCTCGTGCTGCGGGTGTTCGAGTTCCGCTCGCTTTACACGCGTTGGGACAGCGACGCGTACGGCTCCATCGTCTGGACGCTCCTGGGGCTCCACACGGTGCACCTCATCACCGACACCTACGACACGGCCGTACTGACGCTGCTGCTTTTCACCGGCCCGATGGAGGGCCAGCGATTCTCCGACGTGAGCGAGAACGCGCTGTACTGGTACTTCGTGGTGCTGTCGTGGCTTCCGATCTATGCGGTGATCTATTGGGCGCCGCGATTTCACTGAACCGGGAGAGAGCCATGAACCTGCGCGCCCCCAAGATCTGGCTCGGCTTGCTGGGGGTGCCGGTCGCGGCGCTCGGCTATCAGCTGGTCGCGTATGCCCTCGTTCCCTACAGCTGCGACCGGCAGGCGCCGGCGCCGCTGCATGCCTTGAGCGCCCTCGTCCTGCTGGCCTGCGTGGCCTGCACGCTCCTCGCTGCCCACGAGTGGCTCCGCCTGCATGCCGCAGCCCCTGACGGTGTCGACGACGACGCGCCCCTCCCCGCGACGCGCAACCGCTTCCTCGCGGTCTGCGCAACCGTGGTCGGCGGCCTCTTCACGCTGGTGGTCGCCTCGCAATGGATGGCCGCGTGGGTGGTGTCGCCTTGTCTGCAATGACCGAGCGCATCGTGCCAACCGTGGCCGGGCGAGTCCGGGCTGGCCTCCTGGCGGCACTCGCCGCACTGCCCGCCGCCGCGTGGGCCCACGCGCCCGAGGCGGGGGCGCGGGCCGGCACCTCCATCCCCTGGACCTTCGAGCCCTGGGTCGTCGGAAGCCTTCTCGTGAGCGCGGCGCTCTATGCCCTCGGTCTGCACCGCCTGTGGCGCAAGGCCGGCAGGGACCGGGGCGTGCACGGCACCCAGGCAGCGGCTTTCGCGGCCGGCTGGCTGGTGCTGGTGGCGGCACTGGTTTCGCCGCTGGACGCACTGGGTGGTCTGCTCTTTTCCGGCCACATGGTCCAGCACGAATTGCTGATGGTGGTGGCCGCGCCGCTGCTGGTCATGAGCCGGCCGCTGGCCGTGTGGACCTGGGGACTGCCAAGCACCTGGCGTCGCGCCGCCGGGCGCTGCGCCGCGAGCGCTCCGGTGGCCTGGCTCTGGCGCCTCCTGACCTATCCGCCGGCCGCATGGGCGCTTCACGGCGTTGCGCTGTGGGGGTGGCATGTGCCCCCTGCCTTCGAGGCCGCGCTGGCTTCGAACGCGATTCACGCACTGCAGCACATCAGCTTCCTCGTCACCGCCCTCCTGTTCTGGTGGGCGCCGCTCGGCCGCGCCGCGCGCACGGACGCCGGTGCCTCCATGCTCTATCTCTTCACGACCATGGTGCACACGGGCGCACTGGGGGCGCTTCTCACCCTGTCGCCCACGCTCTGGTATCCGGCTTACGCGGGCAGCACCGCGGCATTTGCGCTCGACCCGCTGGAAGACCAGCAGATCGGAGGCCTGATCATGTGGATACCGGCCGGCCTCGCCTACCTCGCCGCCGCACTGGCGGTGATGGCGCGATCGCTGCGGGAAAGCGGCGGACGGCAGCGTGCCGTGCCCTGAGCCGTACCTTCCGGTGCGATGTTCCCGACGCCCGCATGCGCCGGCAGGCTTCGCGATGTCCACGAGCCCCGCAACGCAGGCGATGCCCACCTAGCGCCAGTCGTCGGCCCTTCGAATCGGAATCTGCATCCCGGCTGCGCGCGCTCTCAGCTGACCGCACCCGCCATCGACGTCCTGGCCGGCCGAGTAGCGAAGCTTGGTCAGGATGCCCCGCTCGTGCAGCGTGCGCGCCATCCCTTCGCAGCGCTCCCATGACGGGCGGCTGAAGGCCGCGCCATCCACTGCATTGAAGGGAATCATGTTCAGCACGCCGTACTTGCCGGAGAGCAAGCGGACGATGCCTTCGATCTCTTCTTCTCCGTCGTTGACACCTTCCAGCAGCGTCCACTGGTATTGGACCGGGTAGCCGCTCGCCCGGGCATAGCGTTCGCCCGCGGCGACCAGTTCCTCTGGCGTCATGGCCGGCGCGCGAGGGAGGAGCTCCCTTCGCAGCCGGGCGCTTGTCGTGTGCAGCGACAGTGCCAGCGCCGGCCTGACGCGTCCCTGGTGCAGCCTCTCGAACGCGCGTGGATCGCCCACGGTGGAGAACACCAGGTTCTTGTGGCCGATGTTGCCCACCGTGCCGAGCAGGTCGATCGCCTCCAGCACGTTGTCCAGGTTGTGGGCCGGTTCGCCCATGCCCATGAACACCACCTTGCTGACCGGCCGGCGCAAGCGCGCGAGGGCGACCTGGGCAACGATCTCGGCGCTTCCCAGCTGGCGCAGCAGGCCGTCGCGGCCCGTCATGCAGAACCGGCATCCAACGGCGCACCCCACTTGCGACGAGACGCACAGGCCCCCTCGGGGCAGCAACACGCTCTCCACGGTCTGCCCATCTGCGAGCGCGACGAGCAGGCGCTCGGAACCATCCGCGCCGGGATGAACCGAGCGGATGCGCGCCAACGCCGCCAGCTCGGCCTCGATGGACGGCAGTGCAGCCAGCAGCGACGCGGGGAAAAAGCTCTCGGGCCGACGCCTGCCGCTGTCCCGGGGCAGGGCATGGGACCACAGGCGCAGGACCCGCTGCTCGTGGAGGGGGCCCGCGCCGGCTTCGCGGAGCCGCCGCTTCAGTTCGTGGATTCGCATGCGCTGCCGATGGCAATGGCCTCTGGGTGTCGATGAGGGGACGTCCGGCCGCTCCCGTCGGGCCGCCAGCGACGAGATCATGGCACGTCAGGGCGCGCAGTCAGGGCGGAACGCCGGCACTCGATGGCAACGCGACTTCGGCCCACACCGGCGCATGATCGCTGGCGCCCGCGCGGCCACGGACCTCGCGGTCCACGTTTGCATCGGTCAGCATGGCGGCGAGCTCGTCGTTGAGCAGCAGGTGATCGATGCGCAAGCCGGCGTTGCGCGGCCAGCGATTGCGCCAGTAGTCCCAATAGGTGTAGATCGCCTCGCCCGGATGCAGCAAGCGGATGGCATCGGTCCAGCCCTGCTCGAGCAGCCGCGCGAAGGCGGCGCGGCTCTCCGGCTGCAGCAGCGCGTCGTGCCGCCACGATGCGGGGTTGTAGATGTCGGCATCGGTGGGCACCACGTTGAAATCGCCCGCCAGCACCGCGGGAAGTCCGCACTCGAAGAGCCTGCGCGCGTGAGTGCAGAGGCGCTCGAACCATTCGAGCTTGTAGTCGAACTTGGGGCCGGGACACGGATTGCCATTGGGCAGATAGAGACAGCCGATGACAACGCCATCGACCACGGCTTCGATGTAGCGGCTCTGGTCGTCCTCTGTGTTGCCGTCCAGCCCGCGCCCGGTCTCGATCGGCTCCTTGCCGCGCGCCAGGATGGCCACGCCATTCCATGCGCGCTGGCCATGAAAGACGGCACCGTAACCGGCCTCGCGCAACGCGGCCGCCGGAAAGCTCTGGTCGGGGGACTTCAGTTCCTGCAGGCAGGCCACGTCGGGCCTGGACTCGTGGAGCCACTCGAGCAGCCGAGGCAGTCGGCCGTTGATGCCGTTGACGTTGAAGCTCGCGATCTTCATGGTGCGTGAAATCGGGGAAGAAAGACGTCGCCATCATGGTCGGAGTTCCTTCAGGAAACACGTAGGCGCAGTGGTTCATTGCATCGATGAAATCCGGAAACACAGCGCCTGCGTCCATACCGCCGATGCTCGCCAAGAGCGCCACGAGCCTGCCGCAGGGCGATGGATTCCTGTTCGAGCCGAAGTGGGACGGCTTTCGCGCGATCGTCTTTCGCGATGCCCGCGGCGTTGTGATCCAGAGCCGCGAGGGCAAGCCGCTCGACCGCTACTTCCCCGATCTGCACGAAGCCTTCGCGGCAGCGCTGCCCGAAGGCTGCGTGCTCGACGGCGAGATCGTCGTTGCCACGCCGCGCGGGCTCGACTTCGACGCGCTCCAGCAGCGCGTGCATCCGGCCGCGTCCCGCGTGGCGCGCCTGGCCGCCAAGACGCCCGCCTCGTTCGTGGCCTTCGACATGCTGGCGCTGGAAGGCCGCGACCTGATGAGCAGTCCGCAGGCCGAGCGCCGCCTCCTGCTGGAGGCATTGCTCGCGGAGCCGGTGCCCGCGATCCGTCTGACGCCCATGACCACCGATCGCGCGCTGGCGCTGCGATGGCTGCAGCATTTCGAAGGCGCCGGCCTGGACGGCGTGATCGCCAAGTGGGCGGACCAGCCCTATCTGCCGGGCAAGCGCGCAATGGTGAAGATCAAGCACCAGCGCACCGCGGATTGCGTGGTCGCGGGCTTCCGTTGGCACAAGAGCGGGACGGACGCCGTGGGCTCGCTGCTGCTGGGCCTCTACGATGAAAGCGACGTCCTGCAGCACGTCGGCGTGACCTCTTCGTTCGACATGGAGACGCGCAGGCGACTGGCCGTGGAGTTGCAGCCCTTGCGCGACAAGGCGTTGCAAGGGCACCCCTGGTCCGGGTGGGCAGGCGCCGCTGCCGGCGGAGGGCAGCAGCGAATGCCGGGGGCTCGCAGCCGCTGGAGCGGAAGCAAGGATCTTTCGTGGGAGCCCTTGCGCATCGAGCGCGTGTGCGAGGTCCGGTACGACCACCTGCAAGGCGATCGCTTCCGCCACGCCACCCTCTTCCTTCGGTGGCGATTCGACAAGCCGCCCAAGGCCTGCCGCTACGACCAGCTCGAAGTCACGCCACCCTACGAACTTGCCCGTGTGTTCTCCGCGCATCCTTGAAGCGGCTCGCGCTGGTGCTGCCCGCGCGACGCGCGTAGCATCCATCGATTTTTTCGAGCCCGATGATCAACCTGACCCATCTGACGATCCAACGCGCCCGGAAGGAGCGCCTGGCCCAGGTCGCCGGGAGCCTGACCTTCACGACCCTGCTGTCGATCGTGCCCTTGCTGGCGGCCAGCTTCGCGCTGCTCGCGCGATTTCCCATTTTCAAGCGGTTCAAGGACGCGTTTCAGGAGCTCCTGTTGAGCCGGCTGCTGCCGGCAGACATCGCGCGCACGGTCCTGAGGTACCTGAACCAGTTCACCGCGAACGCCAGCGGCCTGACTTGGGTCGGTTCGCTCTTCTTGCTGGGCACGGCCATCGCGATGCTGCTGACCGTGGAGAACGCACTCAACCAGATGTGGCAGGTGCGGCGCAACCGGCCCTTCTTCAGGCGGGTTGGCTTGTACCTCCTGATGCTGGTGGTCGGGCCGCCCGTCCTGGGCCTGAGCCTGTGGGCGACCTCGTACCTGCTGGGCATTTCCGTGGGCCTGATCGGCGCGCTGCCGCCATCGCTCTCGTTCGTGCTCGACCTCGGACCGCTCATGCTCGGCGTGGCTGCACTGACCGGCATGTTCTATCTCGTCCCGAACACCAAGGTACGGCTGCGCGATGCCGTCGCCGGCGGCTTGATCGCCAGCGTGGCTTTCGAATTCGGCAAGCGCGGCTTCACCGCCTACCTCGTCAAGGTGCCCACCTACAAGGCGCTGTACGGGGCGTTCGCCACGCTCCCGCTGTTCCTGCTCTGGGTGTACTTCTCGTGGCTGGTCACGCTGGTCGCGGCCATGACGGCGGCCAACCTGGCGCTCACCCGGCGGCGCCCCGAACGCAAGCCCGCCCGGATGTAGCAGGCAGGATGGGCTTGCCAGCACCGGGCAGGATACGGGATCATCCCTCCTCGGTTCTTCCTCTCTCGTGCGAGTCGATACATCCTGCGCCTCTATGACAGCCGCTACTCCGGCAACTGCTGGAAAGTCCGAATCCTGCTGAGCCAGGTCGGCCTTCCGTTCGAGCGCGTGACGCTCGATCTCGCCAAGGGCGAGGCCGCGGAGCCGGCGTTCCGCCGAAAGAGCCGCTTCGCACGGGTGCCGGTGCTCGAATTCGACGACGGCCGCACCCTGGTCGAGTCCGGGGCCATCCTGCTCTACCTGGCCGAGGGCACCCGCTTCATTCCCCAGGACCCATTCCTGCGCGCGGAAATGCTGGGCTGGCTGTTCTTCGAGCAGGCCGATCTGCAAAAGCCGATCGCCGTGCCGCGCGTGTGCCACCTGCGCGGGCTGGCTGCCTCCATGGCAGACGACATCGCCCGCTTCCACAAGGAGGGGCACGCCGCGCTCGAGAAACTCGAGCAATGGCTCGCTCCGCGCAGCTGGCTGGTCGGCGACGGCTACACGCTCGCCGACCTGGCCCTTTCATGCTATGTGTCGCTGGCCGACCAGGGCGGCTACGACATGGCGCGCTACCCGGCCATCCGCGCCTGGACGGAGCGCGTCGCCGCGCAGCCCGGCTGGGTGCCGCTGCTGCCCGGCGAATAGGCCGCGCGCCTCGGCGGGGCCGGGCGCGTTGCCTTCACGCCGAGATGGGCTCCAGGCGGCCGAGCAGTTCCTCCTTGCGGTCCCGAAGCCACGGGGGCAGCTGGAACTCCTCGCCGAAGTGGCCGGGTTCCTCGTCGATCGCAAAGCCGATGTCGGTCGTCGCGGCCTCGAAGATCACGCCGCCCGGCATCTTGAAGTACATCGATCGGAAATAGTTGCGGTTGACGGACTCCGAAGCGTCGATGTAGCCCATGCCCATCAGCTTGTTCTTGATCTGCATCTGCTGCTCTTCGGTGTCGACCGCGAAGGCGACATGGTGGATGGTACCCTCGCCGTAGATCGACGATCCCTGGAGGCGATCCGGTTCGTGGAGGAACTCGACGATGGTTCCGGGCGCCCCGTCGCTGGTCTCGAAGCGGTGGTAAGGACCCGACTCACCGGCATGGCGAAAGCCGATCGCTTCCTGCATGAAGGTGATCGACTCGGCCACCTCCCGCAACGACAAGGTGATGCTGTGCACGCCCCGGATCGCGAAGGCCTCGGGAATATCCTCGGCCACGCACGGCTCGCGCGTGTCTCGGTCCGAAGCGACCAGGTCGAACTCGATGCCGCAGGGATGATGGAAGCGCTGGCGCTGCTCGCCGAAACGCGCCACCACCTCCTTGTCGTAGGCCACGCCACGGTCCGCGAAGCGCGCGCGCCAGAAGTCGAGCGATCCGCTCGGCACGGAGTAGTTGATGACCCGGATCTGGCCCGAGCCGCGCCGCCCCTTCACGCCTTTCTGCTTGAAGGGAAAGGAGGTGACGAGCGTGCCGGCATCCCCTTGGCGGTTGCCGTAGTAGAGGTGGTAGATCGGGGCTTCGCCGTCCAGCAGCACCGTCTTCTTGACCAGGCTCTGTCCCAGCAGCTTGACATAGAAGTCCACGTCCTCCTGGGCGCCACTGACGCAGGCGGTGAGGTGATGAAAGCCTTTGATGATCGACATTCGGGGTTCCTTGTGGTTGAGGGTTGTCTTGAATCGTGCGCTGCCGTTCAGTCGTGGACGAAGGTGGTGAACTCCTCCACCTCGAGCTTGTGCAGCGCCATGCGGTTCTCCGGCATGCTGTTGTCGGCGTAGCCGAGCGACATCCCGGCGATCACCATCTCGCCCTCTGGAATCCGGAGCTCGGCGCGCAGCACCGGGTATTGCAGCGACCAGATCTGCTGCGGGCAGGTGTCGAGGTCCCTCGCCTTGGCGGCGAGCATGATGTTCTGCAGGAAGCAGCCATAGCAGATGAAGCTGGCCCATTCCAGGCGGCGGTCCATCGTGAAGATGATCCCGACCGGCGCGTCGAAGAACAGGAACTGCCGCTCCACGTCACGCATGCGCCCTACCTTGTCGCTTCGGTGCACGCCCTGCGCATCCCCGAGCTGGCCGCGGAAGGTGTTGAAGCGCGACGAGTAGGGTTCATGCAGCGGCTGCGGAAAGAAGGGGTACTCGGGCGACAGCTTCTCGGGCCCTGCGCGAAATGCATGGACGGCCGCCGAAGTCACGCGCTCGCGCGCCCCGCCCGTGACGACATAGCAGCGCCATGGCTGCGTGTTGCTCGAGCTGGGTGCGTACTTGGCGACGGACAGGATTTCCCTCACGGTTTCAAGAGGTACGGGGCGGTCGAGGAAGCCGCGCTTCGTGCGGCGCTCGCAGATCAGTTCGTCGATCAGTGAGTTCATTGATGTGTCTCCATCCGGGTGGCGGTCGTGCATCGACCGGGCCCTTGAATCGTAGGAATCGCGAACCGGCTTGAGAAGCCGACGCGGCTTGCACGCAAGGTTGCGGATTTCTGGACGATGGGCGAAACGGGCTCGCCACGGCTATGCTCGAAGCGATCCCCTCTCCGACACGATGCGCCACCGATGCTCGATCTCAAGGACGTCTACTACTTCGTGCAGGTCGTCGACCGCGGCGGCTTCACCTCGGCCGGCCAGGCCTTGCGGCTGCCCAAGTCGACGCTGAGCCACAGGGTGCAGGAGCTCGAGGCCTCGCTGGGCGTTCGGCTGCTCAACCGGACCTCGCGCCAGTTCGGCACGACCGACATCGGCAAGGAGTTCTACCAGTACGCCGTGGCGATGCTGCGCAGCTCCGACATTGCCGAAGAAGCGATCCGCCAGCGCCTCGCAGAGCCGAGCGGCGTCATCCGCATCACGACCACCGCCGAGATCGCGCAGTTCGCGCTGCGCGACCTGCTTCCGGTCTTCCTCAACCGCCATCCCAAAGTGCAGATCGTCGAAATCGCGACCGACAGGCTGGTCGACATCGTCGGCGAAGGCTTCGATCTGGCGATCCGCGGATACACGGCACCGATGCAGAACTCGACGCTCGTGCAGCGCGCCATCGCGACGGTGCCGTGGTTCCTGTTCGCCAGCCCGGCCTACCTGGCGAGGACGAAGGAGCCCCAGCATCCGGAAGAGCTCCTGCACCACACGAGCATCTCGATCGTGCGCAACGGTCCTGTGCAATGGCAGCTGAAAGGCCCCGGCGGCAAGGAATTCGTGGTGGCGATGGCCCCGCGCTTCCAGAGCAACAGCATGATCTCCCTCAAGGAAGCCGCCTGCGCCGGCCTCGGCATCGCGGCGCTGCCGGGCTACATCTGCCGCAGCGAGATCGCGGCCGGCTCGTTGCGCCAGCTCCTGCCCGGCTGGATCGCGGCCGACGCCCGCATTGCGGCGCTCATCCCCTACCGCACCGGACTGCTGCCCGCGGTGCGTTCGCTGGTGGACTTCCTGGCCATCGAGATACCGAAGGTCACGGACTTCGGCGGCCACTAGGCACGCGCTTCCATCGTCCAGAACGCTGGACGCAGAGTCCCGGCAAGGGGGGCTCCCGCACCCCCGCATCGGTCTTATCGTCGCAGTCCTCCGACTCCACCGGATTCAGGACCGATGACATGAACCAACTGAACTGCCTGCCGCAAGATGCGGTGTTCTGGGGCGAGAACACCCTCGCCACCGCGCTTCCCCGTGTCGTGAACCACGGCATCGAGCGACCGATCGTCTTCACCGTCGAGCCGCTCGAAGCGCTGGCCCGCAGCCACGTCGAGCCGCACCTCGAGGACATGGCCGGCTATTTCACGGGCTTGCCTGCGCATGTGCCCGACATCGCGGTGCACGCGGCGCTCGAAGCCTGCCTGCGCTCCGATGCGCGCGCCATCGTCGGCCTCGGCGGCGGCTCGGTGCTCGATGCCGCCAAGGCGGTCTCTCACCTGCACCACGGGCGAACGGGCAGGCACCTGCCGATCGTTGCACTGCCGACGACGCTCTCGGGCTCGGAGTTCTCGCACTACTTCGGCATCACCGAAACCGATGGACCGCAGAAGTTCAAGCGCAGCTACGCCGTGCGCGAGACCACGCCGAAGCTCGTGCTCATTGACCCGCTGCTGGTGCGCGACACGCCGCGGGCGCTGCTGCTGTCGTCCGCCATCAAGGGCATCGACCATGCGGTGGAGGGCATGCGCAAGGTGACGCGCAGCCATCCGCACGCGATCATGGCGGCCAGCGGGGTGGATCGCTTCCTGCGGGTGCTCGAGAAGTGGCCCGCGAAGATCGAGACGCGGCAGGCGCTCGAGGCGGGCCTCGTGATCGACGACGACCTGCTGCAGCTGCAGCTCGGCGCCTGGCAGTGCTACTTCTCGCCGGCATCCGTCATCTATGGCTTGAGCCACCGCATCGGCCACATCCTCGGCGGCAGCTTCGGCCTGCCGCACAGCGCGACCTCGTGCATCACGCTCGCGCCGGTCATCGAAGCCTGCGCCGCCTACTACGGCGACAAGCTCGAAGCTCTGTCTCCCGGCGGACCGGGAGCCGCAGCGCGGCTGGCCGGGCGGATTTCCGCCGTGGTCGCGAAGCTCGGCCTGCCGAACCGCATCGGCGCCTTCGATCTCGACCGGGCGAAGCTGCCCGAGGTGGCCGCGCTGCTCACGGCCCACTACCCCGAGGAAGTCGCGGACCTCGGCCCCGATGCGCCCGCGCGCCTGGATGCGCTTCTGGAGCGCCTGTGGTGAGCGTCCCCGCGCTGCGCGCCGCGTCGCTGCGGCAATCGCTCGACGATCTTGCCGGCGGCGGCCTGCGGGCGAGCGAGCTCGTGCAGCGCACGCTCGACAAGGCCGACGATACGCAGCGCCGGCTCAATGCCTTCGCCACCATCGCGCGCGAACAGGCCATGGCCGCCGCCGCCGCGAGCGATCGCCGCTACGCCGAAGGCACGCCACGCGCACTCGAAGGCCTGCCCATCGGCGTCAAGGACCTGATCGACACCCGGCACATCGAGACGCGCTACGGATCGGCCGCCTTCATCGGCAACATCCCGTCCGCCGATGCCTGCGTCGTGCGCACGCTCGTGGATCAGGGCGCGATCGTGGTCGGCAAGACGACCACGCACGAATTCGCCTGGGGCGTCACCACGGCGAGCGCTGCCTTCGGCGACACCCTCCACCCGCAGGACCCGCGGCGCATCCCCGGCGGCTCCAGCGGCGGCGCGGCCGTGGCGATTGCCGACGGCGTGATGGCTGCGGGCCTGGGCACGGACACCGGCGGATCGGCGCGCATTCCCGCCGCTCTCTGCGGCGTCGCCGGCTTCAAGCCGAGCTACGGCGCGCTGCCGACGCAGGGCGTCTTCCCGCTGGCCGCCAGCCTCGACCATCCCGGTCTGCTGGGGGCGAGCGTCGACGACATCCGCGTGCTCGCCGATGCGCTGGGCATCGCTGCGGGGCCGGGTGCCGCGGAGGAGCCCGATGGCGACGATGCGCGCATCGGCGTCCTCTGCGCGATCGGGCCAGTGCCTCCCGCGTGCGAGATCGCCGGCGCCTTTGCGGTGGGCGCGGATACGCTCGCATCGGCCTTCCATCTCGAGGAGCTGAATGCGGAGGAGCTCTTCAGCGGCAGCTTCGACGCCTTCGCGCACATCGTGCTGGCCGAAGGTGCACTCGTGCATTTCGCGCGCCACGACCCCGACTGGATCGCCGCGCACTATGGCGCCGAAACCGTCGAGCGGCTGGCGCGCGCCCGTTCGATGCGGCTGGAGGACTATGCACTGGCACAACAGGCGCGGCGAAAGCTCGCTGCGGGCCTCGCGCGGCTCATGGCCAGGCACCGCTTCATCGTGCTGCCCACCACGCCGTGCACCGCGCCGCCCATCGGCGAAGCGGCGTTGACGATCGGTGCCTGGGCCGGCAGCGTGAGGGAGGCCCTGATGGCCTACACGGCGCCCTTCAATCTCTCGGGCTGCCCCGCGATCTCGATCCCGCTGCCCCGCAGCGCCGGTGCGCTGCCGGCCGGGCTGCAGGTGGTGGCCCGCCCCGGCGACGACGCAGCGCTGCTGCGGATGGCCGGCCGGATGGAGCAGGTGCTGCACCCTCGGCTCGGTCGAATGCATTGACCTGAAGTCCGCTCATTGGTGATCGGCGCGCAACGCCGTGATCCCCTCCACGTGCCTACTGCATCGGGCGATGCAAACCTACGATCGGCTCGTGCCAACTCACGAACAGGAGACCCCATGAGATACACGGCAAGACACATCATCGCGGCATTGCTGATGGCCCCGCTGGGAGCGTTCGCGCAGCATGCCGGCGCGCCGCACGCGGCGCAAGACGCCGTCGTCAAGGAATTGATGACCAAGGAGCTCCAGGACATTCCCGGCAAGGAGGTCCTCATGATCACCGTCGACTACCCCCCGGGCAGCGCCGACCCGATCCATCGCCACGACGCGCACGCCTTCGTCTACGTGATCGAGGGATCGATCGTGATGGGCGTCAAAGGCGGCAAGGAAGTGACCTTGAAGGCCGGCGATACCTTCTACGAGGGCCCGGACGACGTCCACACGGTCGGCCGCAACGCAAGCAAGACCAAGCCCGCGAAATTCGTCGTCATGCTGGTGAAGAACAAAGGCGCCGAGTTCTTCATCCCCGTGAAGTAACCGTCTTGCTCGAACGGGGTGACGCCATGACTGCCATCGGCGGCCGGGCGTGGCGCTGGCTCGGCGCCTGATTCACGAAGTCTTGACGCACCCTGCCTCGACGTCGACGACGTCGAGGCTCTTCTTCGTCTGCCCGCAGCCTGCGCTCTCGGCATCGATCGTTCGTAATTCCGGGATTGTGCGTACAAGCATTGGCGGCTTCTCAAACCAGCGGCGAGGCACCACGATCGGGCTGCGTTCAGACCCTCTGAACCCCCACCCGTTCACTGATCCATGTGTACCTGCCCGGCAGGTCGAGAAGAGGAATCCGATGATGAATCATGCCCCGCTGATGGAGATGGCCGCCGCGGCCCGCGCCGCCATCCTGGACCCGAGCCGCATCGCCCTGGTGGGCGCGCAGGCGAATCCGCGCTTCGAACTGTTCCACGCCGCGAGCTCGCTGTGCTCGCAGAAAGTGCGCACGGTGCTCGCCGAGAAGCGCTTGTCCTATCGCTCCGACGACATGCTCATCCTGAGTTCGATGGGCCCCGAGGGTGTGATCCCGGCCGAGCATTACAGCCCCGCTTATGTCCGCTTGCGGCTGGTCGCGGCGCGCGAGTCGGGGCGTGCGTTCGTGAGCGGCTACAGCGGCCGGACATCGGTCGAGACGGAAGGCTTCGATCCCTGCGTGGTGCCCTTGCTCGTGGACTACCAGGCCGGCCGGGTGGTCGCGGATTCGCGCCAGATCTGCTGCTATCTCGACGCGGTGTCGCGCCAGCCGACCCAGCTGCTGCCGGACGATGCGCAGGCGCGCAACGAGGTGATGCGACAGGTCGGCATCGTCGACCGGATTCCGAACGGCGCGTTGCTGTACGGCTTTCATCCGGATGCCGACTTCCGGCCCGGCGCCCTCAAGGTGTCGATGGAAACGGTCTACGACTTCAAGATCACGGCGCTGGAGCAGCTGATCGCCGACAACGCCGGCGAGCCTGAACTGGTGGCCGCCTACCGCGCCAAGATCGTGAAGGAGAGCGGCGGCAGGACGCTGCGCCACGACCCGGCGTTCCAACGCGCGGCCCGCGACGGACTGGGCGGGTTGCTGAAGGATCTGGAACGCGACCTGGCTGCGAAGTCCTTCTCATGCCTGCACGGGAATCCTTTCTCGCTCGCCGATGCGTTCTGGGGCGTCAACCTCGTTCGCCTGAACTACCTCGGACTGTCCTCGATGTGGCGCGGGCTCCCGCATGTCCAGCGCTACTTCGAGGTGCTCGCCAGGCGGCCCTCGCTGTGCAAGGAAGCGATCCAGGCATCGGTCAGCTCGATGCCGCGTTCGACGTACATGGACGCTGTCGTGGACTGCTCTGCCGGCGTGTTCGCGTGACGAAAGCGATGCCGGCCGCCATGCCACAGGATCAACACACGCAGGAGCCAACCATGAACGACACCCTTCACCCCCACGAGAACGCGTCGAAGGGGCAGACACCCTACAGCGCGTGGATTCAGACGGACGTGCTCCACTCGCTGCAACGCACGGTCAGCGACCATCCCGGCGAGCATGCATGGATCGTGCATGTCCAGGTGTCCGAGCTCTACTGGATGCTCATCATCAAGGAGATCCAGACGGCGCAGGCGTGTCTGCGCGACGACAACCTGGCACAGGCCCAGCGGACCTTGCTGCGCGTCGTCGCCCATCACGCACCCCTGGACGCGATCTGGCGCTCGATCGCGTGGATGACCCCCAACGACCTGCTCGCCATCCTGTCGCGTGCGGCCGCCACGCACGGCAAGGACACGGCCCTCCAGGGCTGGACGTACAGGCACATGGCGTATCTCCTCGGGATCAAGCAGGCGGAACATCTGCAGCACTTCGCCCCGCAGCCCGATCGCTGGGCGCAGCTCGACAAGGCGCTGGGCCAGCCGAGCCTCTACGACGACGTCCTGGCCCATCTGGCGCGCATCGGCATGAACGTGCCGGGCGAGGTGTTCGCGCGCGACCTGCGTGCGCCGTACCGCCCGCGCAAGGAGATCGAACAGGTCTGGCGCGACATCTATGCCGAGCCAGCTGCGAGGCTCGAGCTCCAGCAGCTCGGCGAGACGCTGGCCGACATCGCCGAAGGCTTCACCCTGTGGAAGTTTCGCCACCTGATGGCCACGCGCAGGACCTTCGGCGCCCGGCCCGCGTACTTCGGCACCGAAGGCCTCGCATGGCTGGCGCCCACGCTGGACGAGATTCCCTTCCCGGAGCTCTGGTCGGCTCGCACCTTCATCGGCGATCCGAAGGCTGCTTCGCCGGCGGTCTGCCCGCATATGCACAAGCGCTGACGCCGGCGCGCGTGACGCCCGCCCCGGCCATCAGCCTCCGTGCGCGACGGATACGCTCGGCGCGGTCTGGGGCCGTTCGGGGCTCACGCCTGCGATGTGCATCGAGGCCGACCGCTCATGGTTGACGCACAGCACCGCGACCATGCCGATCACCGCAGGAATCGCGATGGCCATGAAGTTCTGCTGCAGCGGCAGGTTCATGCCGACCAGGGTGCCGATCAGGATCGGTGCCAGGATCGCGCCGCTGCGGCCGACGCCCAATGCCCAACCGAGGCCGGTGGAGCGGACCGCCATCGGATAGAACTGCCCCGTGTAGGCATTGGCCACGATCTGCGTGCCGATCGTCGATGCGCCCGCCAAGCCCACCAGGACGAACAGCACCGGCGTCGGCATCTTGTAGCCCAGCAGCGTCAGCGAGATGGCGGCCAATGCGTACATCGCGGCCAGCACGTACTTGATGTGGAACCTGTCAGCGAGCCAGCCCCCGAGGATCGCGCCGACCATGGCGCCGACGTTCAAGACCAGCACGAAGGTCAGCGCCGAGCCCAGGCTGTAGCCGGCGCTGGCCATCAGCTTCGTCAGCCAGGAGCTCAGCGCAAAGACCATGAACAGGCACATGAAGAACGCGATCCAGAACATGACCGTGCTGAAACCGCGGCCTTCGCCGAAGAGGTGCTTGATGGGCGCGCGGTCGGCCTTGTCTTCGGCCGGCACGGCGAAGCGATCGGTCGCGAGCGGCTGGTAGCCCGGGTCGAGCTTCGAGGCGATCGTCTTCAGCGCGTCGGTCCGGCCCGTTGCCAGCAGGAAAGGCATCGATTCCGGCAATGACTTCAGGATGAGCGGGATCAGCAGCATCGGCAGGCCCGCCGCAAAGAAGACGGATTGCCATCCGTAGCGCTCGATGAGGCTCTTGCCCAGGATCGCAGCGATGATCCCTCCGACGGCATAGCCGCTGAACATCAGCGTCACGAGCGTTGCGCGGATCTTCTTCGGCGAGTACTCGGTCATGTGCGCGACCACATTCGGCATCACGCCGCCGATGCCGAGCCCGGCGAGGAAGCGCATGGCGCCGAAAGAGACAGGATCCTTCGCGAAGCCGGCTGCGGCAGTGAAGATGCTGAACAGCCCCACGCAGATCACGATGGCCCAGCGGCGGCCGATCCGGTCGGCGATGGTGCCCAGGAAAATGGCGCCGAACATCATGCCGAACAGCGCCGAGCTCACCATGAAGCCTGCATGGGTCGCGTCCACGCGCATGTTCGCCATGATCGACGGCAGCGCGATGCCGACGACGGACAGGTCGTACCCGTCGAACACGATGATCAGTGCGCACCAGAACAGCACGAGCCCGTGAAAGCGGTTGAAGCGGGCATCGTCGGCCAGCTTGTGAAGGTCGATGTGACGCATGACTCTTGTCTCCGAACGAATGGGAAAGAACGGGTTTCCGGGCACTGCCTGGCGATGCCTCGGATGATGGGAAGCCCGGCTTCGCCGGTCCAACGCTTATTTCGGATATCCGCTATGAAGCCTGTGAATGTTGGGGCGGGTCTTCCCACCCACTGTTCCGTTCCGTCGAAGTCCGTGCATGTCATCTATTACCCACCGCAGCGTGACGGCCCGCTCCTCCATGCGCTTTGCGAATGCGCCACATCACCGATTTTCGTTAGACCGGCGCTCGATGCCCTCGTAGATTCACCGAGGAGGCAAGCGCCGATGTGGCGCTGCCATGAATCGGGTCATTGCGGCGCACGGCCGCACAAAGGAATGGACATGCAAGGAAAGATCGGTCTCGAGGAGCACTTCGCGATTCCCGAGACGTTGCAGGATTCGGCCGGCTTCGTGCCTGCCGACGACTGGCGGGAGCTGAGCAGCCGCCTCCTCGACATCCATGAAGGCCGCCTGCGCCAGATGGACGCGCACGGCATGGAGATGATGATCCTCTCGCTGAACGCGCCTGCCGTTCAAGCGGTGCCCGATCCGGCGAAGGCCTGCGCGCTCGCGGTGCGCGCCAACGATTTCCTGGCAGAGCAGGTGGCGCGGCGGCCGGATCGCTTCCAGGCCTTCGCGGCCCTGCCCATGCAAGATCCCGACCAGGCCACCCGGGAACTCGAGCGGTGCATGACGGAGCTGGGCTTCCGCGGCGCGCTCGTCAACGGCTTCTCGCAGGTCGGCACGCCCGACAACGTCGTCTACTACGATGCGCCGCAGTACGCCTCCTTCTGGGCCGCGGTGGAGCGGCTCGACGCGCCCTTCTATCTGCATCCGCGCAATCCGTTGGCAAGCTGGGCGCAGATCTATGAAGGCCATCCCTGGCTGATGGGCCCCACATGGGCCTTCGCGCAGGAGACTGCCGTCCATGCCCTGCGCCTCATGGCGAGCGGCCTCTTCGATCGCCATCCAGGGCTCAAGATCATCCTGGGCCATCTCGGCGAGGGCCTGCCCTACAACATGTGGCGCGTCGATCACCGCAATGCCTGGGTCCAGGCACCCAAGGGCTATCCGGCCCGGCGCAAGCTCTGCGACTACTTCCACCAGAACTTCTGGCTCACCACCTCCGGCAACTTCCGCACCCAGACGCTGATCGACGCGATGCTCGAAGTCGGATCGGACCGCATCCTTTTCTCGACCGACTGGCCTTTCGAGAACGTCGACCATGCGTCGGACTGGTTCGACGACACAAGCATCAGCGAGGCCGACCGCAGGAAGATCGGCCGGACGAATGCGTTGGCGCTGTTCAAGCTGAACTAGCGAGCGGGCCATCGGCCTGTGCCCCGGGCGCTCGTCGCGATCGTTCGTGGAACAGGCCGAAGATGAGCTCCCGCAGCCAGCGATTGCCGCTGTCCTGGTGAAAGCGCTCGTGCCACTGCTGGCGTATCTCGAAAGGCGCGACCTCGAAGGGCGTCTCGACCGCATGCAGGTCGGCGCGCGACGCCACCATCGCCTTGGCGAGGCGGGCCGGCACGGTCAGCAGCAATCCCGACGCGGCGACGATCGCCGACAGGCCCAGCGAGTGGGCAGCGGTCAGGACGACCCGGCGTCGATCGAGCGCCCCCGCCCGGTCCAAGGTCTGCTGGAGCTGGGTTTCAGTCGTTCCGTGGGGCCGATAGGCGATGTGTTCCGCTGCCAGGTAGTCCTCGAGTTCGATGCGCTCGCGGGTGCCCAGGCGAGACGCCTTGGACATCAGCACGACGAACGTCTCGTCGAACAAGCGCTGCTGGTAGAACGAAGGCCCCATCGGCTCCCAGCTTCCCAGCGCGATGTCGACTTGTCCGTGGAGCATCCGCTGCCGGGCATCGGCCACGGAGACATCCACCGTTTCGAAGCGAACGCCGGGCGCGATGCCGCGTGCCACCGAAAGCAGCTCGGGGATCATGACCAGTTGCCCGATGTCGTTGACGGCAATCCGGAAGCTGCGGCTGGTCGTCGCCGGCTCGAAGGTCCGGCCCTGGTCGACGGCCTGCATCAGGCAGGCGATGCCTTCCTCGATGGGCGCGACCAGACGCTCGGCGACGGGCGTGGGGACCATCCCATCCGCAGAGCGCACGAACAGCGCGTCGTTGAAGCGCTCGCGCATGCGCTTGAGGGCGTTGCTCACCGCGGACTGCGTCATGCCGAGGCGATCGCCCGCGAGCGTGACGCTGCGCGTGGCATAGATCGCCTGGAACACCAGGAAAAGATTGAGGTCGATGGAGTTGATGTTCACTGCGCCGTCTCCGTTCTTCTCCTGCGCGCGCTCACTCGTTGTCCAGCACCGCCAGGTTGTCGTAGACCATCCGCAGCATGTCGCGAAGGGAGTCGGCTTGCGCAGGGCTCAGCCCGGACAGCGAGACGCGCTCGTACACCTGCGCGAGGGGGATGATTCGCAGCGTGAGGTCGCGCCCTGCCTCGGTCAGGCTGAGGGCGAGCGCACGCGCATCCGCGTCCGATCGATCGCGTACCAGCACGCCGCGCTGCAGAAGACCGTCGACCACGCGTGAAAGGGTGGACGGTTCGGTCGATGTGTGCAGCGCGAGATCGGAGAGCCGCTGATGCGCCTGATGGTGCAGGGCGACGCAGACCCGCCACTCGGTAAGCGAAAGCTTGAACTGCTTGAGTTCCCTGCTGAACGACTGCCCCATCCTCGTTCCTGCACGTGCAAGCAAGTAGGGAATGGCTCGTTCGAGGTCGTGCTGGGTGGCTTTGTCTGCAACTGCAGGCGTTTCAAGAGGCTCCTCGGGTCGAGCCTTGCGCTGTCGCGAAGGCGGGGCTTCGGGTGCTTTTCGCTTGACCATGGGGCATCTTACAGGCAAAAAATGGCATCCGTTTAGCGTAAACCCGCAGCCATTATTGATTGCATTTGCAAATGTATTGGGCTCCAATGTCGCTTCCGACCCAGATCACTCTTGGAGAACCCATGACCGATGCCGCCAGCCTGTTCGCCAGGCTCAACCATGTCGACCTCCCTGCCGCGGGCCGCAAGTCGCCGGTGAAGGACGCCCCGCCGCTCGACAAGATAGTTGCAGCCGCAACTGAACTGGTGCCGATGCTTCGCGCCCGAGCGCAACGCACCGAGCAGGAGCGGCGCGTTTCCGAAGAGACGACGCGGGCCTTCCACGACGCAGGCTTCTTCAAGCTGATGCAGCCCGCGCGCTACGGCGGCTACGAGTACGGATTCACTGCATTCATCGACGTCGTGAGCGAGCTGGCACGCGGCTGCACGTCTTCGTCCTGGGGCTGCTCCCTGGGGGCCATCCATCAGTGGCTGGTCGGGACCTTCCCCGAGGAGGCGCAGGACGACGTATGGCGCAAGGACCCGAGCGCGATCGTCTGCGGGTCCTATGCGCCGGCAACGATGGCGGAGAAGGTCGACGGCGGCTACCGCGTGCAGGGCAAATGGCTGTTCGCTTCCAACGTGGACAACTCGCAGTGGGCGTTGCTGGGGGTTCAATTCCCGCCAGAGGAAAAGGGTGCGCCGCCCAGCGCGGGCTTCCTGCTCGCGCCACGGGCGGACTGGTCGATCGAGGACAACTGGCACGTGGCCGGCCAGGCGGGGACGGGCTCCAAGGCCGTCGTCATCGACACGCCGGTCTTCATTCCGCAACACCGCAAGCTGAGCTTCGCGGAGGCGTCCTCGAACGCCCCGCCCGGCGCCGAGGTCAATGCGAATCCCCTCTATCGCATCCCCTTCCTTTCCGCAGTGCCCGTGTGCCTCGTGTCGCCCATCATCGGAACCGCGCAAGGCGCCGTCGACGCGCTGATCGAGCTGGCCGGCTCGCGGGTCACCCGCGGCGCCGTTGCGGGCGGGGGCAACAGGCTGAGCGAGTTCTTCCCGGTGCAGTCTCGCCTCGCCGAAGCCTCGGCGAGCGTCGATGCCGCGCGCCTGCTCCTCTACCGCGACACGGCGCAGGTGGAGCAGATGGCGGCCGAAGGGCGAATCATCAGCGTCGAGCAACGCATTCGCAATCGCCGCGACCACGCGTTCGCCGCGCGCCTGTCGCGCGATGCGGTCGAGGCGGTGTTCGCCAGCGTGGGCGGCGCGGGCCTGGCGCTGAACCAGCCGATCCAGCGCATGTGGCGCGACGCGAACGCCATCTCGCGCCATATCAGCCTGAACTGGGACGCCGTCTCTTCGATGGTCGGGCAGTACCTGCTCGGCCTCGAGCCGAAGGGCCAGTACTGATCGAGGATCGGCGATGTACTCCTGGGCTCTCATCACGGGCGATCCCGCCGACACGATGGATGCGCGCCAGCTGCGGCAAGCGCTGGGCGCCTTTCCGACGGGGGTCTGCCTCGTCACCACCACGACGCCCGACGGCAAGCGCGAAGGCATGACGATCAACTCCTTCGCGTCGGTTTCGCTGGATCCGCCGTTGATCCTGTGGAGCATCCGCGACGACACCCGAAGCGCCGACGCATTCCTGGCGTCGCGCTCCTTCAACCTCAGCGTGCTGAGCGCCGACCAGCGGGAGCTGGCCGGGCATTTCGCGAGACCGGCCGCGGACAAGTTCGAGCGTTTCGCCGAGGCCTTCGAGCCCGGCTCCAACGAATGCCCACGGCTCGTCGACAGCGTTGCGACCTTCGAATGCTCGACGTACTCGCGTCATCAGGAAGGCGATCACACGATCATCCTCGGGCGCGTGGACCGCTTCTCGAGGACCGAGACGCCGCCTTTGCTCTTCCATTCAGGGCAGATGGGATCGTTGTGGGAACTCGCGGCAACCCTGGCGCGGCCCTGACGGGGCCATCGTCGGGATCGGATTCCGCTAGCCCGGCGGGTCGAAGTGCGGCGCCCGCCGCTCGATGTTGGCGCGCACCGCCTCGCATTGGTTGGCGCCGCCGATCAGCGCCTTCTGCTCCACCGACTCCGCCAGCAGGAGATCGGCCGCGCTGTGGGCCATTGCCGCGTTCAGCAGCCGCTTGCCGGCGCGGATGGCGTCGGGGCTCTTCTGCGCGATCTCGTGCGCCATCTGCAGGGCATCGGCCAGCGGATCGGCCGACACGCGGGTCGCGAAGCCCAGCGCCACCGCCTCCTCGCCCGAGAAGATCCGGCCGGTGAAGGTGAGCTCGCGTACCACGTCGGTCCGCGCCAGTTCTCGCATCAGCACCATGCCGCCCATGTCGGGGACCAGGCCCCACTTGATCTCCATCACCGACAGCTTCGTGTCCGGCGCCACCAGCCGGATGTCGGCGCCCAGCGCCAGCTGCAGCCCGCCGCCGAAAGCGACGCCGTGCACCGCGGCGATCACCGGCACCGGCACCTCGCGCCAGACCATGGCGACCTGCTGCGCCGCGTTGGCGATGCCATGGGTGCGCACCAGCAGATCGGCCGCCGCGCCTTCGCCGAGGACCTCGCCCGCGCCGGCCTGCCCCATGCGCTCGAAGGACTGCATGTCCAGCCCTGCGCAGAAGGCCTTGCCTCGGCCCGAGAGCACCACCGCGCGCACGCGAGCGTCGCTGCGCAGCCGCTCGCCGGCGTCGATGAGCGCGTCGAACATCGCCGGGTCCAGCGCGTTCATCTTGTCGGCACGCGCCAGGTGCAGCTCGACCACGCCGTCGGCGTGGCGGATCGATTCGATGCGGTCGTTCATGGCATGTCTCCGGGTTCGTTCGATGGAAGCGAGTATCGAGCCTCGGCGATGATCGCAGCTGTCACCCGGTCAACAGGGCATTCCGTTCAGGAGGAGACATCCATGGCCATCCGCATCGTCCGTCTCGGCAGCGAGCGTGCCTCCGGCGAGGGCTTGCGCATCGGCACCGTGCGCCGCCCGCCGCGCGGCGTCCCGAAGACGAAGTTCGCCTCGGAAAACTGGTACGACGTCTGGTACCCCAACCTCGCGCCCTCGGTCGACACCATGAAGGCCGCCCAGGCGGCCGAGACGCCGGCGCAGTGGGCCGCCTTCGGTCGCAAGTTCAAGGCCGAGATGGCCGAGCCCGACGCCAGCCACAGCCTCGACCTGCTGGCCGCCCTCTCGCACAAGAGCGCGTTCTCGATCGGCTGCTACTGCGAGGACGAGGCGCATTGCCACCGATCCTTCCTGCGCGAACTGCTGAAGGCGCGCGGGGCGGAGATCGTGGACTAGGTGCGCCGGTTCGCGCTCGGGCGCGAGCATCCGCGCGCTTGCCCTACCTCTGCGCCTTGTCCTTCTGGTTCTGCGCCTCGATGCGTTCGCGTGCTTCCTGCCACTGGGCATCGCTCCACTCGCGCAGCTCGTAGAAGTTGCCGCCGGTGGCCAGGGCCTGGCCGCCGTCCATCATGATGCTCTGGCCGGTGAGCCAATCGCATTGGCCGGGCGCCATCAGGAAGGCGGCCAGGTTCTGCAGCTCGCTCATCTGGCCGGTGCGGGCCATCGGGTTGCGCAGCTTGCTGCGCGCGCCGGGCTCCTCGCCGGGGTTGAGGCGCTTGCTCATGCCCTCCGTGGGGATCTCGCCCGGGCCCACGGCGTTGAGCCGGATGCCGTAGCGCGCCCATTCGGTCGCCAGCGACTTGGTCATGACCTCGACGCCGGCCTTGCTCATCGCCGAGGGCACGACATAAGGACCACCGTTGTCGACCCAGGTCACGATGATGCTCATGACGCTGCGGTACGGATCGCCCGCCTTCCACTGCCCGGCCTTGGCCTCGGCGACCCAGCGCTTGCCCACCGCCTGGGTCACGTAGAAGCTGCCGTGAAAGACGATGTTGGCGACGGCATCGAAAGCGCGCGAGGAGAGGCTCTCGGTCGGAGCGACGAAGTTGCCGGCGGCGTTGTTGACGAGGCCGGTCAGGCCGCCGGTCTGCCAAAGCGCCTCGACCATTTCCTCCACGCTCTGCGCGTTGCGGATGTCGACCCCGAAGGCATCGACCCTGCGGCCGGGAAACTGCGTGCGCCATTGCGCGGCGGTCTCCTCGACCACCGACTGGCGCCGGCCGCAGATCGCGACGTCCGCGCCCAGGCCCAGGAAGCGCTCGGCCATTGCCTTTCCGAGCCCGGTGCCGCCGCCGGTGACGAGGATGCGCCGTCCGGCCATGAGATCGCTCTGGTACATGTGGGTCTCCTTGGTTCTGTGGATCAGCATGGTAGAGCGACGCGGCCCAGCCGGTAAGCTTCCAAGGTGACAGCAGCGCCCAAGGACTTTCTCATGCCCGCTTCTCCCGAATCCGTCGTCGCGCCCCTGGCCGGCGTGCGCGTGCTGAGCCTCGCGCTCAACCTGCCTGGCCCCGCCGCCCTGATGCGCTGCCGCGCCATGGGCGCCACCTGCCTGAAGTTCGAGCCGCCCGGCGGCGACCCGATGGCCCGCTACAACCGGGACGCATATGCAGCGCTGCACGAAGGCGTGCACGTCCAGACCGCCGACCTGAAGACGGAGGCTGGCCTGGAACAGCTGCACCACGCCCTGGACCGGACGCAGGTGCTGCTGACTTCCTTTCGCCCTTCTGCGCTGACGAAGCTCGGGCTGGGATGGCAGCCGCTTCAGGCGCGCCATCCGGCGCTGTCGCAGGTGGCGATCGTCGGCGCCCCCGGCGAGCGGGCCGAGGAGCCGGGGCACGACCTCACCTACCTGGCCGAGAGCGGCCTGGTGACCGGCACCGAGCTGCCGCCCACGCTCTTTGCCGACATGGGGGGCGCGCTGCTCGCGAGCGAGGCGGTCCTCCAGGCCATGCTCCACGCCCGCGCGCGACCGGGGACCGGCGTGTACCTCGAGGTCGCGCTCAATGCCGCGGCCGACTGGCTGGCACTGCCCCGCAACTGGGGCCTGACGCGACCCACGGGCGCGGTGGGCGGCGCCCATGCGGGCTACCGCGTCTACCCCTGTGTCGATGGGCGCGTGGCAGTGGCGGCGCTGGAGCCGCATTTCGCGGCGCGCCTGTGCGAGGCCGCTGGCCTCGGCGCCCAGGACATGATGGCGCCGGCCACGCGCGAGGCGCTGGCCGCCTGGCTGCGCACCCGCACGCGCGCCGAGCTCGACGCCGTCGCGCGCGAGCGCGACGTGCCGCTGCTCACGCTGGAAGGCTGAGCCGTCACAGCTTGATGCCCGCCGCCTTCACCGTGGGCCCGAGCACGCCGACCTGGTCCTTCACGAAGCTCTGGAAGCGTGCGGTCGTCTCGGGCGTGCCGACGATGCCCAGCTCGATCAGCTTCTTCTGCACCTCGGGCATGACCAGCACCTCGTTGCAGGCGGTGTTGAGCCTCGTGACGATGTCCGCCGGCAGCCTGGCCGGCCCGCTCAGGCCGAAGAAGTTCTCCAGAACCAGCTTGGGCTGGCCGAGCTCGACCACCGTCGGCACCTCCGGCGTCAGCGGCGAGCGCGCCGGACTCGTCACCGCGATCGGCACGAGCTGGCCGCTCTTGAAGAAGGGCACGAAGGCCGTGAGCACATCGATGCCCACCGGGATCACATTGGCGATCAGGTCGGTGGTCATCGGCGCGCCGCCGCGGTAGGGCACGTGCACCAGGTTGGCACCGGTGATCCGTTTGATCAGCTCGCCGTGGATGTGGCCGACGGAGCCGGGCCCGCCGGAGCCGAAGTCCAGCCGGCCGTCCTTGCGCGCCTTCGCATCCATGTCGGCGAAGCTGCGGATGCCCGAGTCCTTGCTGGCCATCAGCACCAGCGGCGCCGAGCCCAGGTAGGCGATGTGCGTGAAGGCCGCGACCGGATCGTAGGGCTGCTTTTCGAGGGCGAAGGGCCCGAGCGCGATCGGCGTCGTGTTCGAGAGCATGAGCGTGTAGCCGTCGGGCGCCGCCGCCGCGACCTGCGCCCCGCCGATGGTGCCGCCCGCGCCGGGCTTGTTGTCCACCACCACCGACTGGCCCAGCTTCCTGCCGAGCTGCTCGGCCATCACCCGGGCCAGGATGTCGCTGGCGCCGCCGGCCGGGAAGGTGACGATGATCTTGATCGGCCTGTCGGGCCACTCGGCGAAGGCCGGCAGCCCGATCGACGCAGCGCCGGCGGCGAACAGCTGGAGCGCACGGCGGCGCGTGGGGCGAATGAAGGTCATGGCGTCTCCAAAGCAAGAGCGATGCCCGTGTGCACGCATCATGCGAGCGCAGCAGTGGGACCACAAGCCCCTGGATGCTAGGCGGCTTGGTCTAGAACCGCCTCGCGCGGCTTGTTGCGCGCGCGGCGCAGCGCTACGCTGGCAGCGGGGACGGGCGTCTCCCGTCCCGGGAGAGCGCCATGTATGAACGCATACTCGTCGCCACCGATGGTTCCGAACTCTCGGAACTCGCCGTGACCGCCGGGATCGAGCTGGCCCTGCTGATGAACGCGGAGCTGGTCGCCGTCAAGGTGGTCCACCACTACCCCTCCGGCTACTTCGAAGGCTCCCTGCTCCTGAGCCAGATGGAGGTCCAGCACATGCAGGGGCAGGCCGATGCCGAGGCGCAGCGCGTGGTCGATGCCGTGAAGGCCAAGGCCGACGCCCGGGGCGTCAGGAGCACACGCGCCGTGGTCATGAAGTCGGAGCTGGTGTCCGAGGCCATCATCGAGGCCGCCCGCGTCCACAAGAGCGACCTGATCGTGATGGCCTCGCACGGCCGCCGCGGCATCTCGCGACTGCTGATGGGCAGCGAAACGCTGCACGTGCTGACGCACTCGCACACGCCGGTGCTGGTCCTGCGCTGATGCTCAAGGCTTCGACGCGTCGCGCCGCCGATCGCTGCGCTTGAGCTCGAGGTAGGCGGCGAGGTCGATCTCGTGGAGCTGCACGGGGTAGCGCTTGACCTCCTCGAACCATCGGTGCAGTCGCTTCTCGGTGCGCTCCTGAGGCGGGGCATCGAGCCCCGCCAGGTAGGCATCGAGGGCGAGGAAGTAACGCATGGCGTTGCGCTCCATCAGGCCGCGCAGACCGCGGATGTAGTCGGGCTCGCCCTCGGGCGTCTTGCCGATCACGGTGAATCCCACCTTGTGGCTGCCGAAGGTCGCGAGATAGGCCATGGTGGCCAGCCGAGCGACCATGTTGTGGTCGTAGGCATAGCCGAAATGCAGGAAGGTCTGTCGATCGCTCAGCGGCACGGCCTCGAGCGTGACGCGGTAGTTGCTGGTGCCCAGCGGCCCGCCCTCGGCCGACAGCTTGACCGCCAGGTAGTCCTTGGTGTCGCTCGCGGTCCGGCGGATGAAGGACAGCTCGAAGGCCTGGTCCAGCGGCTTGTCGTAGCGCGGCACCACGCTGAGCGTGAGGGTCTCGCCCTCGGGCTGCCGGCTCACGCGGCAGCGGCGGTTGTTGATGTGCAGCAGCAGCATGTCGCACCATTGCGCGCCGTCGGCGAGCGCGGCGCGCACCTGTTCGAGCGGATGGTCGACCACTGCATAGACGTCGCCCTGGAGCCCGCCCTCCGTCTCGGCCGATTCAAGGTGCAACGGCCGGCGCAGCGGGCTGCGGGCGAGCTGGCCGGCCAGCTTCTGGTGCTGCGCGAGCAGGGCCGGCGCCGAACCGGCCTCGCCGGCGGCAGCTTCGGCGCCCGGGGCGCAGGCCGCCAGGAACAGCCCCAGCGCCATGCGCGACCCGAGCTGCAGGACAAGGGCTGGAAGCCGGTTCATGCACCACACCATACAACCAGCGGTCGATCGGCGCCGGAACGATCCGGCCGGCCCGACCGCGCCGTCGCCGGCCGGGCAGCAGCGCGCAGGTGGGCTCAGCGCCCCTTGCGCGCGAGCTTGGCGCGGCCGGTGCCGGTCTCGCGCGGCGGCAGGCCCGTGTGCTGCGTGAGGATGCGGCCTTTGGCGGGCTGCACCGGCGTCAGGGCGACCGGGGTCGAGTTCTTGCGCCGCGCGCTCTGGTAGCCCCCGTCGGTCAGCGGCTGGAAAGTCGGGATCAGGTGGTGCTTGCCGTTGCCGATCAGGTCGGCGCGGCCCATCTTCTTCAGCGCCTCGCGCAGGAGCGGCCAGTTGTTGGCGTCGTGGTAGCGCAGGAAGGCCTTGTGCAGCCGGCGCCGCTTGTCGCCGCGCACGATGTCCACCGTCTCGCTCTCGCGCGTGATCTTGCGCAGCGGGTTGCGGTTGGTGTGGTACATCGCAGTCGCCGTGGCCATGGGCGAGGGATAGAAGGTCTGCACCTGGTCGGCGCGGAAGCCGTTGCGCTTGAGCCAGAGCGCCAGGTTCATCATGTCCTCGTCGCTGGTGCCCGGATGGGCGGCGATGAAATACGGAATCAGGTACTGCTTCTTGCCCGCTTCGGCGCTGAACTTCTCGAACATCTGCTTGAAGCGGTCATAGCTGCCGATGCCGGGCTTCATCATCTTGGTGAGCGGGCCCTGCTCCGTGTGCTCGGGCGCGATCTTCAGGTAGCCGCCGACGTGGTGCTGCACCAGTTCCTTGACGTACTCGGGCGATTGCACCGCCAGGTCGTAGCGCAGGCCTGAGCCGATCAGGATCTTCTTGATGCCCTTGAGCGCGCGCGCTCGCCGGTAGATCTTGATCAGCGGATCGTGGCTGGTGTTGAGGTTCGGGCAGATGCCCGGGTACACGCAGCTGGGCTTGCGGCAGGCGGCCTCGATCTCGGGGCTCTTGCAGCCGATGCGGTACATGTTGGCCGTCGGCCCGCCGAGGTCGGAGATGGTGCCGGTGAAGCCCTTCACGCTGTCGCGGATGGCCTCGACCTCCTTGATGATCGAGTCCTCCGAGCGGCTCTGGATGATGCGGCCCTCGTGCTCGGTGATCGAGCAAAAGGTGCAGCCGCCGAAGCAGCCGCGCATGATGTTCACGCTGAAGCGGATCATCTCCCACGCAGGAATCTTGGTCGCGCCGTCGTGGCTGCCGTGCTCGTCGGCGTAGCGCGGATGCGGGCTGCGCGCATAGGGCAGGTCGAAAACGTGGTCCATCTCGGCCGTGGTGAGCGGGATGGGCGGCGGGTTGATCCAGACGTCGCGCGCGGTCGCGCCCTCGCCGTGCGCCTGCACCAGCGCGCGGGCATTGCCGGGGTTGGTCTCCAGATGCAGCACGCGGTTGGCGTGCGCGTAGAGCACGGGGTCGGCGCGCACCTGCTCGTACGAAGGCAGGCGGATCACCGAGCGATCGCGCGGCGGCGGTCGGACGCGGCCTTCCGGACTTGCTCCTTCTTGCGCTTGGGGAAGCGGGGCGGGGTGAGGGTCGCTCGCCTCGCGCAGGCTCGGGTTGCGGACGAAGTGGAGCGGCTTCGCCGCGCCCTCGCCTCGGCGCGCTCCCGTCCCCTTCGCTTCGGCGGCGGCAGCGACAGCCTGCGCTTCTTCTTCCTTCGCGCACGTGGCCCCGTTGGCCTTCGCCTGCTCCGAGACCATCAGGTACGGATTCACGTGCGCCTCGACCCGCCCCGGCAGGTCCACGCTGGTGGAGTCGATCTCGAACCAGCCTTCCGGCGTTTCCCGCCGCACGAAAGCGGTGCCGCGCACATCGGTGATCTTGTGGACCGGCTCGCGCGCTGCCAGGCGGTGGGCGATCTCGACGATGGCGCGCTCGGCGTTGCCGTAGAGCAGCAAGTCGCACTTGGCGTCCACCACGATCGAGCGGCGCACCTTGTCCTGCCAGTAGTCGTAATGGGCAATGCGGCGCAGCGAGCCCTCGATGCCGCCGAGCACGATCGGGACGTCGCTCCAGGCCTCCTTGCAGCGCTGCGAATAGACGATGGCCGCGCGATCGGGCCGCCGGCCGCCGACATCGCCGGGCGTGTAGGCGTCGTCGCTGCGGATCTTCCGGTCCGCGGTGTAGCGGTTGATCATCGAGTCCATGTTGCCGGCGGTCACGCCGAAGAACAGGTTCGGCCTGCCGAGCGCCTTGAACGGATCGGCGCTCTGCCAATCCGGCTGCGCGATGATGCCCACGCGGAAGCCCTGCGCCTCCAGCATGCGGCCGATGACGGCCATGCCGAAGCTCGGGTGGTCGACGTAGGCGTCGCCGGTGACGATCACGATGTCGCAGCTGTCCCAGCCCAGGGCCTCCATCTCTGCCCGCGAGGTGGGCAGGAACCTGGCGGTGCCGAAGCGGGCCGCCCAGTACTTGCGATAGCTGGTGAGCGGCTTGGCGGTGCGCGCGAAAAAGGAGACGTCGACGGGGGCGTTCATGTGGGAAGAAGCGGCAGGCAGGCCGCGGTGGCCCGGATTCGGGCAACCCGTGATTTTACGGGTTCGGGCTTCTGCCGTCGCCTCCAAGGCCATGGCGCGGGGTCGGGGAAGCGATGCAATTCGTTGTTTTTGTCAATCAATCGATTGACAATGGCAACCATGCTTGCCGAATCTCCCGCCCTGTCCGAGGTCGAGGCCGTCAAGGCCGTGCGCCAGTTCAACCGCTTCTACACCCGCCGCATCGGCGCGCTCGATCCCTACCTGGGCAGCGAGATGTCACTGACCGACGTGCGCGTGCTCTACGAACTGGCGCACCGCGAGCAGGCGGTGGCGAGCGAGATCGCGAAGCACTTGGGCCTGGACGGCGGCTATCTGAGCCGCATCCTGCGCCGCTTCGAGGGCGCGGGCTGGCTCGCGCGCGAGACGCACCCGCGCGATGCGCGCCAGAGCCTGCTGCGCCTGACCGAGGCCGGCCATGCTGCCTTCGCGCCGCTGCAGCAGAAGTCGCGCGATGAGGCGAGCGCCTTGCTTGCCCCGCTTTCGGGACCGCAGCGGCGTCAGCTGATCGATGCCATGCACACCGTGCAGGCACTGATCGAACCCGAAGCCCGTCCACCGGCCAAGCCGCGCACCGCCGTGCTGCGCGATCCGCAGCCGGGCGATATCGGCTGGGTGGTGCAGCACCATGGCGAGCTCTATGCGCGCGAGTACGGCTGGAACAGCGAGTTCGAAGCCCTGGTGGCCGAGATCGCCGGCGAGTTCCTGCGCAAGTTCCAGCCCGAGTGGGAGCACTGCTGGATCGCCGAACTGGACGGCGAGCGCGTGGGTGCCGTGTTCCTGGTGCGCAAGTCCGCCACCGTGGCGCAGCTGCGCCTGCTGATCCTGACGCCGCAGGCGCGCGGCCTGGGCCTGGGCGCGCGGCTGACCGACGAATGCATCGCCTTCGCACGCCGCAAGGGCTACAGGAAGATGGTGCTGTGGACCAACAGCTGCCTGCTGGTCGCGCGCGGGATCTACGCGGCGCGCGGCTTCAAGCTGGTGAAGTCCGAGCCCTACGAGGGCTTCGGCCAGCAACTCGTCGGCGAGACCTGGGCGTTGAAGCTATAGGCCCTACTGCATGAACCAGCCATGGCTCACCACCAGCGATTGCCCGGTGAGCGCATTGGTCGGAAAGGCTGCGAACAGCAGCGCGACGCGCGCCACGTCGTCGGTGGTGGTGAACTCGCCGTCCACCGTCTCCTTGAGCATCACGTTCTTGATCACCTGCTCTTCGGTGATGCCCAGGGTCTTGGCCTGCTCCGGGATCTGCTTCTCGACCAGCGGCGTACGCACGAAGCCGGGGCAGATCACGTTGGCGCGCACCCCGTGCTTCGCGCCCTCCTTGGCCACCGTCTTGGCCAGGCCGATGAGCCCGTGCTTGGCCGTGACATAGGGCGCCTTGAGCAGCGAGGCCTCTTTCGAATGCACCGAGCCCATGTAGATCACGCTGCCGCCGCGGCCCTGTGCGTACATGTGCTTGAGGCAGGCCTTGGTCGTGAGAAAGGCGCCGTCGAGATGGATGGCCAGCATCTTCTTCCAGTCGGCGAAGCTGAACTCCTCGACGGGGTGGACGATCTGGATGCCGGCATTGCTGATCAGGATGTCGATGCCTCCGAAGGCCTTCGCAGCCTCCTCGACCGCGGCATCGACCTGTTCTTCGCTGGTGACGTCGACGCCGACGCCCAGCGCCTGCGCACCGCGCTCCTCGAGCTCGGCGGCGGTGGCGTCGGCCGCCTGCTTGTTGAGGTCGGCGATCACGACCTTGGCACCTTCCTGCGCGAACAATTGGGCGATTTCCTTGCCGATGCCGCTGGCCGAACCGGTGATGAAGGCGACCTTGTCCTTGAGTTGCATGGGGATGTCCTTTGGATGACGGGTGGGTGAACGATGGCGCGCCCAGGCGGCGCGCCGCTGAAGGAGGGTGGCTCGGGAATCTTGGGCCAGGCTGACCTTCATCGGCCCCGAGCTTCTCACTGCGGCGCCGCCTGGATGGCCGGCATCCGCATCGGATGGCGGACACGCGGCTGGTGAGGTTCGGCGAGGTCGAAGGTGGTGACGCCGTTGACCTGCGCGGCGGCGCGCAGCAGTTCCGGATGCTCGAACGTGTTGCGGATGTCGCGCAGCCCGGCGTCCCAATGCTCGTCGACCGAGGCGCGCGAGAACTCGTAGTCCTTGGTGTCGAGCTCGTAGGGCTTGTCGCGGTAGATCAGGTGCACGATCTCGATGGGCTGGTGCGTCAGCTGCGCGCACACCGCAGCCACGCTGGCATCCTTGCGCAGCGAGGCCGGCAGCTTGGCGATCAGGTCGGCCACCGCCTGCTGCAGGTTCATGTTCGAGGCCAGCGCGTCGGTGTTCATGCGGGTGCGGCTCGAGTAGGTGATGTCCTTCTGCCGCTCCAGGGTCTCGGCGAGCGTGCGCGGCATGTTGCCGCGGGCGCTGAACAAGTCCACCTGCAGCACCAGCAGCGATTCGGTGCGCGGATGGGTGTCGAGCACGTACTGCAGCGGCGTGTTCGAGACGATGCCGCCGTCCCAGTAGTCCTCGCCGTCGATATGCACCGGCGCGAAGCCGGGCGGCAAGGCGCCGCTGGCCATGATGTGCTCGGGGCCGATGCGCTGCTTGGTGTTGTCGAAGTACACGGAGTTGCCGCTGCGCACATTGACCGCGCCGACGCTCAGGCGGGTTTCGCAGCGGTTGATGAGATCGAAGTCCACGAGGCGCTCGAGCGTGGACTTGAGCGGTGAGTTGTCGTAATAGCTCAGCACCGGGGCTGCGCCGCCGAGCAGCAGCGCGGGGTTGCGCCGCGGCGTGAAGAAGCCCGGTACGCCGAACAGCGCCGCCGAGTTCGCGCTCCACTGGTTGAAAAGCGCGCGGTCGCCCCAGCCCGGCGGCAGCCGCTGCGCCGGGCCTGACGACACCAGGTCCCAGAACTCGCGCAGGCGTGCGATGCGCATGTCGGGCGGATTGCCGGCGATCAGGGCGGCATTGATCGCCCCGATCGACACGCCGGCCACCCAGTCGAGCGCCTTGTGCTGCTCGTACACACCCGCGTACACGCCGCCCTGGTAAGCGCCCAGCGCACCGCCGCCTTGAAACACCAAGGCCTTCTTGGCAGTGGTGATGTCGACGCGGCGGATGGAAGTGGAACCGTTGGGCTTTTTTCTGGGTGTGATGCTGGGCATGGGGCGATTTGACACCATGCAGCCACCTTGAAGTTCCGGCAAGCGGACACCGGACGCAGAGAACGCGAGCGCCCTTCGCGTACGGAGTTCCGTTTTCTAAAGGACTACATCTTCGGCAACAACTGTCCCCGGATCTCGCCGTCCGGATTGGCCGCGGTATGAACGTTGGCGTACCAGCGCCCGGCCATCAGGTCGGCGGCCTGCGCCGCGGTCAGCGTGGCCTGGCCCTCGATCGGGCTCGCGGGGTTCGCGAAGGGGAGCGCCACGCCTGCGTTCGCGCCGGCAGCTGCCGGGCCGTGGAAATGGGCGGCCGTGGCCGGCCCGCTCAGGCCGGTATAGACGATCTTGTACTTCAGGACATTGGTGCTCTTGTCGAGCCAGGCCTCGGCCAGGCCGCTGCCGCGCGTCATGTTGGGCGGCACCTCGCTGGCTGCGTTCATGCTGCCGCTGAAGCTCGCCGTGTTGGACCTCGACATCATCCCACAACCAGCGAGGGCAGCGGTCGCCACGCCGGTCACGAGGGCGGCGCGCAAGAGGGTGGCAGTTCGATTCATGAGCGGATCTCCGTAGTTGCGGGAAACGAACAGCATAGACAGCACGGCGCGCCGCGCGTGTCGGCCACGAGCCCGTTTTTGCGCGGCGGGCGGTGGCATCATCCGGCGCATGACGACTGCTCCCCTGCCCTCCTCCCACGAGATCGCTGCCTTCTGGCGCGACGCCGGTCCCGCCCGCTGGTTCGCGAAGGACGACGCCTTCGATGCCGAGTTCAAGTCGCGCTTCGAGGCCGCGCACCACGCCGCTGCAGCCTGCCGGCTCGACGGCTGGGCGCGCGAGGCCGAGGGCGCGCTCGCCTTGCTGGTGCTGCTGGACCAGTTCCCGCGCAACGCCTGGCGCGGCAGCGCCCACATGTTCGCGACCGACGGCAAGGCACGCGCGATCGCGCACGCAGCCATCGAGGCCGGGTTCGACAGGCAGGTCGACGATGCGCTACGGCCCTTCTTCTACCTGCCGTTCATGCATTCCGAATCGATGGCCGACCAGGAGCGCTCCGTCGCACTGAATGCCGCACTCGATGCCAACACGCAGCGCTACGCCGCGCTGCACCGGGACATCATCGCGCGCTTCGGCCGCTTCCCCCATCGCAATCCCATGCTGGGACGCGAGACCACGCCGGAGGAACAGACCTTCCTGGACCAGGGCGGCTTCGCCGGCTAGCGCGTGGGCGACGAGGGCGCGCCGGGCCGCTCGACGTGCCGCAGCGACCCGTACTTGTGCGCATACACCCATGTGAACTCCGCGCCCAGCAGGAAGATCTGCGCCGAGTAGTAGACCCACACCAGCACCACCACCAGCGAGCCCGCGGCGCCATAGCCCGAAGCCACGCTGCTCTTGCCGATGTACAACCCGATCAGGTGCTTGCCGATGGTGAACAGCAGCGCCGTGACCGCCGCGCCCACCCACACGTCGCGCCACTGCACACGCACGCGGGGCATGATCTTGTAGATCATCGCGAAGCCCACGGTGACCATGACGAAGCTGAAGAGGAAGTTGACGCCCTGCGCCAGCGCGGCCCAGCCGCCGAAGACCGGTGCCCACCACTTGCCCAGCGCCGCCAGTGCCGCGCTCACCACCAGCGACACCATCAGCAGGAAGCCGAGTGCCATGATCATGCTGAAGGACAGCAGCCGCACACGCAGCAGGTTCAGCCAGCTCCTGCCATCCTTGCGCGCCGGCGCGCGCCAGATGCGGTCCAGCGCATCCTGCAACTCGCCGAACACCGTGGTCGCACCGACCAGCAGCAGCGCGACGCCGATCACCGTCGCGACGATGCCCTCCTTCGGCTTGTTCAGTGACTCCAGCATGCCTTGCACCGCCCGCGCGCCCTGCTCGCCCATCAGCCCCGAGAGCTGGATCATGATCTCGCCACGCGCCGCCTCCTCGCCGAAGACCAGGCCCGCCACGGAGATGACGATGAGCAGCAGGGGCGCCACCGAGAACACGGTGTAGTAGGCCAGCGCAGCGCCCATGCTCTGGGCATAGTCCGCCTTCCACGACAGGACGGCCTGCCTGAAGAGTTCGAAGAGCGCGCGGAACTGCATGCCCGCCAGTGTCGCAGCATGGGCGCGGCTGCGCGTCGGCGCCCTGCCCGCGCAGCGGCCGGACCGTGCTGCGAACATAATCTCGGGCGATGCATCCGGCCTCCACCATCGCGGCGCCCTCCGAGCGTCCGCAGCCCCACTCCGTTCGCGACCTGTTCTTTTCCTTCACCTGGCTGGCGCTGCAGGGCTTCGGCGGCGTGCTCGCCATCGTGCAGCGCGAAATGGTCGAGAAGAAGCGCTGGCTGACGGCCGACGAGTTCCTCGAGGACTGGGCGGTGGCCCAGGTGCTGCCGGGGCCGAACGTGATCAATCTCGCCCTGATGATCGGCGACCGCCACTTCGGCCTGCGCGGCGCGATCGCCGCCGTCGCCGGCATGCTGACCGTGCCGCTGGGCGTGATCCTGGTGCTGGCGCTGCTGTACGCCCAGTTCGCCGCCAACCCGCAGGTCGCCGGCGCCCTGCGCGGCATGGGCGCGGTGGCCGGCGGGCTGATCGCGGCGACCGGCATCAAGTTGATCCCCGCGCTGCGCCGGCACCCGCTGGGCTTCGGCGTCTGCCTGGGCATCGTGGCTCTGGTCTTCGTCTCGATCGCCTTCGTGCGCATTCCGCTGGGCTGGGTGCTGCTGGTCGTCGGCGGCATGGCCTGCGTGTGGACCTGGAAGAGGCTCCAGGCATGACCATCGCCATGCACTGGCAGGACTGGCTGGCGCTCTTCGCCCAGTACCTGCTGCTCTCGATGCTTTCCATCAGCGGCGCCATCACCACCGTGCCCGACATGCACCGCTACCTGGTCGACCAGCACGGCTGGCTCACCGACGCGCAGTTCAGCTCCTCGGTCGCGATCGCCCAGGCGGCACCGGGCCCCAATGTGCTCTTCGTCGCGCTGATGGGATGGAACGTCGGCATCAACGCAGGCGGCGGCATCGGCGCCGGCCCGCAGGCCTGGGCCCTCGGCCTGTTGGGGCTGGCCGTCACCATGGTCGGCATCATGCTGCCGAGCACCACACTGACCTATTTCGCGACGCGCTGGGGCCATCGCAACCGCGAGCGGCGCGGGGTGCGCGCCTTCAAGCAGGGCATGGCGCCGGTGGTCGTGGGGCTGCTGGTCGCCACCGGCTGGGTGCTGGCCGCCGGTAACCATGACACCAACGCGCCTGCCTGGCACATCTGGCTGCTGACGGGTGCGACGGCGTTTATCGTGTGGCGCACCCGCCTCCACCTGCTCTGGCTGCTGGGTGCCGGCGCCCTGCTGGGCGCCTTCGGCTTCGTCTGAAATCCTGGAAAGCACCATGCAACTTCGCCCCCTCGGCCGCTCCGGCCTCAAGGTCTCGCCGCTGGCGTTCGGCGGCAACGTCTTCGGCTGGACGGTGGACGAGAAGCTCTCGTTCCGCCTGCTCGACGCCTGGCTCGACGCCGGCTTCAACTTCGTCGACACCGCCGACGTCTACTCCAGCTGGGTGCCGGGCCACAGCGGCGGCGAATCGGAAACGATCATCGGCAAATGGCTGCGCCAGAGCGGCAAGCGCCACCACGTGGTGCTGGCGACCAAGGTCGGCAAGCCGATGGGCGACGACAGGAAGGGCCTCTCGCCGGCTTACATCCGCCAGGCCGTCGACGCCTCGCTCAAGCGCCTGCAGACGGACCACATCGACCTTTACCAGTCGCACGACGACGACGCCGACACGCCGCTGGCCGACACGCTCGGTGCCTTCGCCGAGCTGATCCAGGCCGGCAAGGTGCGCGCGATCGGTGCTTCGAACTACAGCGCGCCGCGGCTCGCCGAGGCGCTGGACGTGGCCGAGCGCCAGGGTCTTCCGCGGTACGAAAGCCTGCAGCCGCTCTACAACCTCTACGACCGCGCGGTGTTCGAGGAGGCGCTGGAACCGCTGTGCCTCGAACGCGGCGTCGGCGTGATCAACTTCTATGCGCTGGCGGCCGGCTTCCTGACCGGCAAGTACCGCAGCGAGGCCGACGCCGCCAAGAGCGCGCGCGGCGCCAACACGACGAAGAAGTACCTGAACCCGCGCGGCCTGCGCATCCTGGCCGCGCTCGACGAGGTCGCGAAGACGCGGGGCGCGACGCCGGGCCAGGTGGCGATCGCATGGCAGATCGCCCGCCCCGCGATCACGGCGCCGATCGCCAGTGCCACCTCCATCGCGCAGCTCGATGAGCTGGCGGCCGCCGCGCAGCTCTCGCTCGACGCCGAGGCGATCGCATTCCTCGATGAAGCCAGCGCCGAGCGCGCACAGCAACGGTAGATGCCCGCCGACACGCGCTGACGGCCGCCGCCGCCTCGATGGCGCGCAGGCACACGGAGACTGGCTCGATCTTCACTTCGGAGAGAAAAACCATGTCTTTCGCGCTCTACATGATCGGCTTCCTGCTCTTCCTGGCCGGCCTGGCCTGGGGGGCCTCGGTCATCGGCATTCCGACGCTCTACATCGGGATCGGCGCCCTGATCCTGCTGGGCATCGGCATCTTCAGCGCCGTCGGGCGCACGCGCAGCAAAGACCCTTCCTAGTCGATCGATCTTCATGCGCCGGGCCTCTTGAAATCATCGGGGCCCGCTCCTAATTCCTCCCCGGGAAGCGCCGGAGGCGTCTCCGACGCTCCGTCTGGTTCAACCTTATGGAGGTTTTCGCCATGTATCGATCCTTGTTTCCACGCGACCTGTTCGCCGAGGTGGATCGCCTGCAACGCGAAATGCAGCAGGCCTTCGATCTGTCTCCGAGCATCCGGGGTCTCGGCCGGGGCGGTTTTCCGGCGCTGAACGTCGGCGGCACGCCGCAAACGGTCGAGATCTATGCGTTTGCACCCGGCCTCGATCCCGCCACCCTGGATGTGCAACTCGACCGCGGCCTGCTGACCTTGGCCGGCGAGCGCACATCGGCGCTGCCGTCCCAGGGCGATTCGAAGTCCACCGTGCACATCAATGAGCGCTTCGCGGGCAAGTTCCGGCGATTGCTGACCCTGCCCGAGGACGCCGATCCGGAAGCGATCAAGGCGGACTACCGCGATGGCATCCTCCACATCACGGTCCAGCGGCGTGCATCCGCGCAGCCCCGCCGCATCACGATCCAATGAAAGGAGCAGCGACATGAACGACATCGATACTGTGCGCCCGAACACTCCCTCGACCGCCGCTCGCAAGGACAAGGCGGGCTACGGCGAAGCGGCGCTGACGCCGCCCGTCGACGTGGTGGAGGACAGCACCGGCATCACCCTGTATGCCGATCTTCCCGGCGTTTCGAAGGACAAGCTCCATCTGCAAGTCGAGTCCGACACGCTCACCATCGATGCGGAGTCGGACCTGAACGTGCCGGAGGCGCTGCAGTCGAGCCACACGGAGGTCGGCCTCGCGCGCTTCCACCGCGTCTTCACCTTGAGCAAGGAGCTCGACACCGAGAAGGTCTCGGCCGAGTTGGCGGCGGGCGTGTTGACCCTGCGCATCCCCAAGGTGGCCCAGGCGCAGCCGCGGCGCATCGACGTCAAGGTGAGCTGACCGCGCACTGCTGCCCCTCCGCGCGCCGCGGCCACCCGGAGGGGCGCTCCGGCCCACGGGGCGTTAAGCTGTCGCATGGGGCGAAGCGGCTCGCGCGCGAAGTGACCGCGGCCCCTGTGGCAAGTGACCGCAACCCCTGTGGCACCTGACCCGAGAAGAACCGGAGTGAGGAAAAAATGAAAGAAGACGGCGAGGTCAAGCGCTTCGTCTACGAAGCCTGGGACATCAGCATCTGCCTGGAAGCGCTGGCTTTCGAAGGGCAGGCCTCGGGCCACGCGGACCTGTGGCGCGACGGGGAGCACAAGTGCCGCGTCGCCCTGACCGGCCGCTTCGAGGACGCCGCCAGCGCTTGCGATGCGCTGGAGCGCAAGGCGATGGCGTGGGTCGACGAGTGGAAGGCGCGCGATCACTCCGGCGAGACCGGCTTTGCCAGCCTCTGATCAGCCGGTGCTGCGCTGCCGCATCGCCTCGTAGAGGCACACTCCGCTCGCCACGGAGACGTTGAGGCTCTCCACCGCGCCGGCCATCGGGATGCGCACCAGCTCGTCGCAGGTCTTGCGCGTGAGCTGGCGCATGCCCTCCCCTTCGGCGCCCAGCACCAGTGCGAGCGGCCGCCGCAGGTCGCTCTGGTAGAGCGTCCCGGGCGCATCGTCGCTGGTGCCCACGCACCAGATGTTGCGCTCCTTGAGCTCGTTCATCGTGCGCGCCAGATTGGTCACCATGAAGTACGGCACCGTCTCGGCCGCGCCGCTCGCCACCTTGGCCACGGTCGCGTTGATGCCGGCGGCATGGTCCTTGGGCGCCACCACCGCATGTGCGCCCGCGCCATCGGCCACCCGCAGGCAGGCGCCGAGGTTGTGAGGGTCGGTCACACCGTCGAGCACCAGCAGCAGCGGCACCGTGCCGGCGGCCTCGAGGCCTTCGAGCAGCTCGTCGAGCGAACGGGTCTGCGCGATCGGCTGCACCCGCGCAGCCACGCCCTGGTGGCCGTGGCTGCCGCTGAGCTTGGCGAGGCGCAGGCCATCGGCCTCGATCAGGCGCACGCCGGCCTCCTGCGCACGGGTGACGAACTGCCGCATGCGGGCATCGCGCCGGCTGGCGTCGAACAGCACCTCGATCACCGATTGCGGCGCGGTCTTGATGCGCACGCCCACGGCATGGAAGCCGAAGATCACTTTGGGGGAAGACATGGCGGGATTATCGAGCCCGCCTCCAAGCGGTCCGGCTCAGACGCCCTGGTCGTCGAAGCCCACGCGCCCGGCCTCGATCGTGATGCGCCGCTCGCACTGCGCGGCGATGCCGCGGTCGTGCGTCACGAGGACGAGGGTGGTGCCCAGTTCGCGGTTGAGATCGAACATCAGCCGCATCACCTGCTCGCCGGTGGCGAAGTCCAGGCTGCCCGTCGGCTCATCGGCCAGCAAGAGCGCAGGCTGGACCACGAAGGCGCGGGCCAGTGCCACCCGCTGCTGCTCGCCGCCGGACAGCACCTTGGGATAGTGGTTCAGGCGCTGGCCGAGGCCGACGCGGCCGAGCATCTCGGTCGCGGCCTTGCGCGCGTCGCGGCGGTCGGCCAACTCGAGCGGCAGCATCACGTTTTCGAGGGCGCTCAGGTTGCCCAGCAGCTGGAAGCTCTGGAACACGAAGCCGACCTTGCGCGCCCTGAGCGCGGCACGCTCGTCCTCGTCGATGGCGAACAGGTCCTCGCCGGCGAGCTTGACGGTGCCGCTGGTCGGCGTGTCCAGCCCCGCGACGATCGACAGCAGCGTGCTCTTGCCCGAGCCCGAGGCGCCGACGATGGCGGCCGTTTCGCGCTCGCCCAGCGTGAAGTCGATGTCCTGCAGAATGTCCAGCGTGCCGGCGGAGTCGGTGACCGACTTGAAGACGTGTTCGACGGCGACAATGGCTGCAGGTGGGATCGAGGACATTGAAAAGGTTTGCGCGTGGTGGATCGACGTCACTTTATCTTGGCCGGCGCCCTGGCCGGTTCCGCGGGGCATTGGCGCGTTGCCCGGGCCCAGCCCGGCGGCGGCAAGCCGGTGATCCTGGTCGTCGGCGACTCGCTGTCCGCCGAGTACGGCCTCAAGCGCGGCGAGGGCTGGGTACCGCTGATGGAAAAGCGCCTGGCCGAGCAGAAGATCGCAGCCACGGTGATCAACGCCAGCATCAGCGGCGACACCACGGCGGGCGGCCGCGCTCGGCTGGCGGGCCTGCTGGCGCAGCACAAGCCGACGCACGTGGTGCTCGAACTGGGCGCCAACGACGCCCTGCGCGGCCTCTCGCTGGCGGGCACCGAGGACAACCTCATGCAGATGACCAAGGCCGCCCAGGCGGCGGGCGCCCAGGTGCTGATCGTCGGCATCCAGGTCCCGCCCAACTACGGCAGCGACTACACGCGGCGCTTCGAGGCCATCTTCGGCAAGGTGGCCGGCGCCACCAAGGCGGCGCTGGTGCCCTTCCTGCTCAAGGGCATTGCGGACGGCGCCGACGCGGCAACGCTGTTCCAGCGCGACCGCATCCATCCGACCGCCGCCGCCCAGCCGCGCATGCTCGACAACGTGTGGCCGACGCTGCGAAAGCTGCTTCCGGCCAAGTGAGAGGAAAGACGCAAAAAAAGCCGCTGCAGGCCTCGCCGGCGGCGGCTTTTTTTCAGTGATGGGTGTAGCGAGACGTGTCGCAGCGGCTCAGCCGTCCTTCGTCGGCAGTTCGGGCACGGTGGGCGGATCGCGCTCCAGCGAGGCGACATCGGTCTCGGGGTCTCCCGGCGCGAGGCCTTCGCTGCTGGGGTTCAGCTTGCGAGCGGCTTTTTCGCGTGCCTTGTCTTCCTTCTTCTTCTTCTTGGCCAACTCCTTCTGACGTTTCTCGTAGCCGTAGTTCGGTGTTGCCACGTTCACTCCTTCCTGAAAGGCAGTCCCGGTGACTGCGCGTGCTTGACTGTACGCGATAAAGGGGGCGGTTCAGAGTGCCGCGAGGGCTTGTTCGAGGTCGGCCCGCAGGTCCTCCGCGTCCTCCAGCCCGATCGAGAAGCGCACCAGCGTGCCCTTGTGAGGCCAGTGCGAAACCTCCGGGTCGCGCATCAGGCCGATGTCGTAGGGCACGACCAGGCTGATCGGCCCGCCCCAGGAGTAGCCGAGCCGGAACAGCGTCAGGCTGTCGCAGAAACGGTCGACCTGCGCGGCGCTGTAGCGGCCGTCGAACACCACGGAGAACAGGCCCGCCGCCAGGTCGGTGGCGCCGCACAGCCGCAGCCAGTTCGCGTGGCCCGGCGCGCCCTCCAGCGCGGGATGCAGCACCTGCGCGATCTCCGGCCGATCGGACAGCCAGCGGGCCAGCTCGCGGGCGCTGCGGTCGTGCGCCTCGTAGCGCAGCGCGATGCTGGGCAGCGAGCGCAGAAGCGCTTCCACGTCGCCGACGCCGGTGCCGAAGCCCATGCGCATGTGGCTGAGCTTCAGGGCCCGGTGCAGCCGCTCGTCGCGCGTGATGACGCTGCCCATCAGCACGTCGCCGCCGCCGCTCGGGTACTTGGTGAGCGCCTGGATCGAGATGTCGACGCCCTGCCCGCTGCCATTGAAGTCGAAGGGGGCGAAGGCGAGGCCGGCGCCCCAGGTGTTGTCCAGCGCCGCGAGCACGCCGCGCGCTCGGCAGGCCGCCGCCAACGCGGGCAGATCCGGGAACTCCATCGTGACGGAGCCGGCGGCCTCCATCCACACCAGCCGGGTTCGCTCCGAGATCTTGGCCGCGAGGTCGGCCGGGTTCATCGGGTCGTAGAGCCGATGCGTGATGCCGAAATGGGCCAGCTCGCCGGTGCACAGCGCCTTGTTCGGGCCGTAGGCGTTATCGGGGAGCAGCACCTCGTCGCCGGTCTTGAGGAAGGCGAAGGCCACCAGCGCGATCGCAGCCAGGCCGCTGGGCGCGAGCAGGCATTCGGTGCCGCCTTCCAGCGTCGCCAGCCGCTCCTCGAGCGTGAAGGTGGTGGGCGTGCCGTGCAGGCCGTAGGTGTAGCCGGCCTTCGTCTTCCAGTCGCGCGCGCGCATGGCCGCGACGTCGGCGAAGAAAACGGTGGAGGCCTTGTAGATGCCCGGCTGTGGCGCGGCGAAGTTCGCGGGGGGCGTGTAGGGGTGGTGGATCAGGTCGGTAATGGGCTTGCGCATGCCGCCATGCTAGTCCACTGCCCCGTGCCGGTCGACGCCACGGAAGCGGCGCCCGATGCAGCGTCGCTGCACCGAGCTGCTCGAGCAGCAGCGCTCAGACCGACCACTTCTGGATCAGCTTCTCCGCGCCGAGCGAGTCGTAGCTTTCGAAGGGCTGGTGAATCCAGGGATTGGTGGCCAGGTACTCGACCGAGTAGTCGGGCGTGAAGGTCGACAGCGCCTTGGTCCAGATCACGGCGCTGCGCAGCTCGGTGATCGGTTGGTAGTTGCTCTTGAGCATTTCCACCACCGCGTGCAGGGTATGGCCGGAGTCGGCCAGATCGTCGACCAGCAGCACCCGGCCTGCGATCTCGCCCTTGGGCGTGGTGATGTAGCGCGCGATGTCCAGGTGGCCCTGGATCGTGCCGGCGTCGGCGCGGTAGGAGCTGGTGGACATGATGGCCAGCGGCTTGGCGAAGATGCGCGACAGCACGTCACCCGGCCGCATGCCGCCGCGCGCGAGGCACAGGATGGTGTCGAACTGCCAGCCCGACTGGTGCACCTTGATCGCGAGCTTCTCGATCAGGTTGTGGTACTCGTCGTAGCTCACGTACAGGTGTTTGCCGTCTTCGGTCAGCATGGAAGGCCTTCTAGTCGTGGGGGTCGGTGGCTCAATCTGCCAGGTACGGGTGCCGCATCATGATCGTGTGATCGCGGTCCGGGCTGGTGGAAACCATGTGGATCGGCACGCCAGTGACCTGCTCGATGCGCTGCAGGTAGAGCCTCGCATTGACCGGCAGCTTGTCGTACTGGGTGATGCCCACGGTGCTCTCGCTCCAACCCTCCAGCTTCTCGTAGACGGGGGTGCAGCGCTCGATCTCGTCGGCGCCCATCGGCAGGATGTCGGTGTACTCGCCGTCGAGCTCGTAGCCGGTGCACAGCTGCAGCTCCTTCAGGCCGTCCAGCACGTCGAGCTTGGTGATGCACAGGCCGGAGAGCCCGTTGACCTGCGCCGAGCGCTTGAGCAATGCGGCGTCGAACCAGCCGCAGCGGCGGCTGCGGCCGGTGGTCACGCCCTTCTCGGCACCCACCGTGCTCAGGTGGTAGCCGACGGTGCCAGGCTTGTCCCAGTCGAGCTCGGTCGGGAACGGCCCGCCGCCGACGCGCGTGCAGTAGGCCTTGGTGATGCCGAGCACGTAGTGCAGCAGGCTCGGACCGACGCCCGCGCCGGCCGCGGCATTGCCCGCCACGCAGTTGCTGGAGGTCACGTAGGGGTAGGTGCCGTGGTCGATGTCGAGCAGCGTGCCTTGCGCGCCCTCGAACAGCAGGTTGGCGCCCGCACGGTGGGCATCGTTGAGCTCGCGCGAGACGTCGGCCATCATCGGCTTGAGCAGTTCCGCATGGCGCATCGCCTCGTCGTAGACCGCCTGGAACTCGATGGCGGAGGCGCCCAGCATCTGCGTCAGCACATGGTTGTGCAACTCGAGCAGCACCCGCAGCTTGGCAGCGAAGCGATCCGGGTACTTGAGGTCCTGCACGCGCAGCGCGCGGCGCGCGATCTTGTCTTCGTAGGCGGGACCGATGCCGCGGCCGGTGGTGCCGATCTTCTCGACGCCGCCCTTCTCGCGGAAGTTCTCGCGCGCGATGTCCAGCGCGGCGTGGAAAGGAAGGATCAGCGGACAGGCCTCGCTGATGCGCAGGCGCGAACGTACCTCGACGCCGGCCTTCTCCAGCCCCTCGATCTCCTCGAAGAGCTTGGCCGCCGACAGCACGACGCCGTTGCCGATGTAGCACTTGACCCCGGGCCGCATGATGCCGCTCGGGATGAGGTGCAGCGCGGTCTTCACGCCGTTGATGACCAGCGTGTGGCCCGCGTTGTGGCCGCCCTGGAAGCGGACCACGCCCTGCGCGCTTTCGGTCAGCCAGTCGACCAGTTTGCCCTTGCCCTCGTCGCCCCATTGGGTGCCGACGACGACCACGTTTCGTCCGGTGGTGATGCTCATGATTTCTTACTCTCGCTCTTGATTTACTCAGCACGCTCTCGCGCGATCCGCAACCTGAATTGCGCAAGGCCTGGGGGAGTACGCCATGTCAGATGCTTTGGACTTTCCACTGCCCGGCCTGCTCGATCAGCTCGCGGTCGCAGTGGAACTCATCGATCTCGCTCTCGTGGCCGGGCAGCACGCAGACCACGGTCTCGCCCTGGCCGCGCAGCGCCGCGATGGTCTGGGCCAGGCCGCGGGCGTCGCTCCACGGCGCGCGGATCGCGGCGCGCAGGGGCCGCGCCGGCAGCACGCCCACCAGCTCGCGCACGTCGAGGCTGAAGCCGACGGCAGGGCGGTTGCGGCCGAACACCGCGCCCACCTCGTCGTAGCGGCCGCCGCGCACCAGCGCATCGCTGGCGCCTTCCGTGTAGATGCCGAAGCGCATGCCGCTGTAGTACGCATAGCCGCGCAGGTCGGCCAGGTCGAAGCTCACGCGGGCGCCATCGAGCTTCTGGGCCAGGTGCTTCAGGTCCGCGAGTGCCTGGCGCATGCCGGCCGAGTCGGGCAGGACCTTGGCCGCCTCGTCGAGCACCGCGGCATCGCCATAGAGATGCACCAGCGCGAGCAGGCCCTCGCGCGCGGCGGCGGGAAAGCCGGCTGTGATCGCGCCGAGGCCGCTCGCGTCCTTGGCGGCCAGGGCGGCATGCACGCGCGCGATGGTCGCCGCGTCGACCGGCACGCCGGCGAACAGCGCGCGCACGATGCGCGCATCGGCCAGGTCGACGATGACGGGGTGGTGCACCCCGGCCGCGCGCAGGCAGTCGAGCGCGAGAAGCAGCACCTCGGTATCGGCCTCCAGGCCCGCGTGACCGTAGATCTCGGCGCCGAACTGCAAGGGCTCGCGGGTTGCGTGCGGGCGATCGGGGCGGGTGTGGAGCACCGGGCCGCAATAGCAGAGGCGGGCCACGCCGCGGCGGTTGAGCAGGTGGGCGTCGATCCGGGCGACCTGAGGCGTGGTGTCGGCACGCAGCCCCATGCTGCGCCCGGAGAGCTGGTCGACCAGCTTGAACGTCTGCAGGTCCAGCGCCTCGCCGGTGCCGGACAGCAGGGACTCCAGGTGCTCCAGCAGCGGCGGCATCACCAGCTCGCAACCATAGCCACGGGCGGTATCGAGCAGCTGGCGTCGAAGTTCTTCGATGTGACGCGCCTCGGAGGGCAGCACATCGGCAATGTGATCCGGGAGGACCCAGGCGGACATGGGGATCGGGGGCGTGGTTAAACCCGGATTCTACCGGGCCATCGCGGCCCGCCATCCCGTGCGCAAACCAGCTTCAGGCCAGCAGCCAGAGCAGGAAGAGCCCCAGCAGGATGCTGCACAGGCCGAAGAAGCGCAGCTGCCCGTCGCGCAGTTGCATCAGCTGGCCGAAGCCGCGCCGCCAGCCACCGGGCGAAACGAAGGGCAGGATGCCTTCGATCACGAGAACGAGCGCCAGCGCGCTCCAGAAGTTTTCTGCGCTCACGCTCGAATGCTGCGCTTAGCGGCGCCCCGCTGCCGCCGCCCCGCCGGAGCTCTGCATCGCACGGAAGAAGTCCGACGAGGGGTCCAGCACCATCACGTCGCTCTTCTTGTTGAAGCTCTGCTTGTAAGCATCGAGGCTGCGGTAGAACTGCGCGAACTGCGGATCGCGGCCGAAGGCCTCGGCATAGGCCGCTGCTGCGCGCGCGTCGCCCTCACCCTTGATCTTCTGGGCGTCGCGGTAGGCATTGGCCACGGTCACCTCGCGCTGGCGGTCGGCGTCGGCGCGGATCTTCTCGCCCTCGGCGAAGCCGGTGGATCGCAGCTCGTTGGCCACGCGCTTGCGCTCGGCCTCCATCCGTCGATAGACCGATTCGGTGATCGCCTCGACGTAGTCGACGCGTGTGACCCGCACGTCGATGACGTCGATGCCCCAGGGCTTGGCGCCTTTCACCACCGACAGCATCTCGCGCTGCACATCGCTCATGAGGGCCTCGCGCCGCGTCGAGATCAACTCGCGCACGGTGCGCTTGTTGACGTTCTCCTGGAAGGCGTTGCGCACCACGCGGTTGAGCTGCACGGCGCCCGCGTTCTCGTCGAGGCCCACGTTGCGGATGTATTCCGAGGGATTGGTGATGCGCCAGCGCACGTACCAGTCGACCACCACGCGCTGCTTCTCGGCCGTCAGCATGGGCTCGGGGTCGAGACTGGACAGCGTGAGCAGGCGCTTGTCGATGTACGACACGTTCTGGAAAGGCGGCGGGAGCTTGAAGTTCAGGCCCGGCTCGGTGATCACCTCCTTGATCTGCCCGAGGGCGTAGACCACGCCGAACTGGCGCTGGTCGACGACGAAGAGGGTGGAGCTCAGCAGCGCGAGCGCCACCAGGACCGACGAAACGATGAAGCCTAGTCTGTTCATTGTTGTGTTGCTCCTCAGCGCACGTCGCGGTCGCGCGAGCGCCCGTCGCGCGCACGCGAGTCGTTGGGCGGGACGACCGGGATCACCGACGACTGCGGCGGTGCGGTACCGGCCACGTTCGGGCTGGCGCCGTCTGCAGGCGCGCCGGCGGCGCCGGGGCCGGCCGCCTGGATCAGCTTGTCGAGCGGCAAGTAGAGCAAGTTCGAGCCCTGCTTGGAATCGACCAGCACCTTGGTGGTGTTGGTGTAGATCTGCTGCATGGCGTCGGTGTACATGCGGTCGCGCGTGACCTGCGGCGCGCGCTGGTACTCGGCCAACACCGCGCTGAAGCGCTGCGCGTCGCCCTGGGCCTGCGCGATGATGCGGGCCTTGTAGGCCTCCGACTCCTCCTTCAGGCGCGACGCCGTACCGGTGGCGCGCGGCACCACGTCGTTGGCGTAGGCCTGCGCCTCGTTCTTGGTGCGCTCGCGTTCCTGGCCGGCCTTGAGGACGTCGTCGAAGGCGGCCTGCACCTGCTCCGGCGGACGCAATCCGCCCTGCTGCAGGTTGATGTTCACAATCTCGATGCCGACCTTGTACCGGTCCAGGATGTTCTGCATCAGAGTACGCACGCGCGGCGCGATCTGGTCGCGTTCCTCGGCGAGCGCGGCGTCCATCTTCATCTTGCCGACCACTTCGCGCACGGCCGTCTCGGCGACCTGCACCACCGCATCGGTCGGCGTCTTGCTCTCGTACAGGTATGCGCGTGCGTCGCTCAGGCGGTACTGCACGGCGAACTTGATCTCGACGATGTTCTCGTCTTCCGTGAGCATGGCCGAGTCGCGCAGGCCGGTGGAGCGCACGATCGAGTCGCGGCCCACGTCCATCGAGCGGATCTGCGTCACGACCACGATCTCGTGGCGCTGGATCGGGTACGGCAGGCGCCAGTTGAAACCCGCCCCCACGGTCGCCTTGTAGCGGCCGAACTGCGTGATCACGGCCTGCTGGCCTTCGTTGACGATGAAGAAGCCGGTGCCGAGCCAGATCAGCACGGCGACCGCCGCCACCAGGCCCAGCCCGACGCCTGCGTTCTTCATGTCGGGCTTCATGCCGTTGCCGCCATTGCCGCCGTTCGGGCGGCCGCCGTTGCCGCGGCCGCCGAACAGGCCGCCCAGCTTGCGATTGAAGTCGCGCCAGAGCTCGTCGAGATCGGGCGGGCCCTGGTTCGGCCCCTGGCCGCGGGGGCGGTTGTTGTTGCCGGAAGATCCGGAGTCGTCTTCGGGACGGTTGGCGTTGGGACGGTCGCCGTTCGAGGAAGGCTCGTCGCCCCGGCCCCAACGCCCGTCATTCAGGTTGAACATGCCCTGAAACCGTCTCCACACTGGCTTTGCATTCATTCGATCTGTTCTCTGGTCAGTGAGGCGATTGTGCCAATCCGCCGGCGGCATCGTGCAATTCGGTGTCCGGCTCTGGGGTCATGGCCGCGGCCGCAGAAGGCGCGCGCCGCGCCAGCTCGGCCCGCAGCGCCGCCACGCCCTCGCCGCTGTGTGCACTCAGGAAGATGCGCGACACCTGCATGCCGTCGAGCTCGATCTCGTCGGTGGGCGAGAGCGGGCGCTGGGCGTCGTCGAGCGCGTCCAGCTTGTTGAAGACCAGGAGTTGCGGCACGTTGTCGGCGCCGATCTCGCGGAGCACCGACTGCACCTCGGCCATCTGCTCGGGATGGTGCGGATTGGAGGCGTCCACCACGTGCAGCAGCAGGTCGGCATCGACCGCCTCCTGCAGGGTGGCCTTGAAGGCATCGATCAGGCCATGCGGCAGCTCGCGAATGAAGCCCACGGTGTCGGAGATCGACACCTTGCGCGCCGCGTCGCCCAGGTACAGATGCCGCGTGGTGGTGTCGAGCGTGGCGAACAGCTGGTCGGCCGCATAGGCGCGCGCCTTCACCAGCGCATTGAACAGCGAGGACTTGCCGGCGTTGGTGTAGCCGACCAGCGAGATGTTGAAGGTGTCGCGCCGCTCGCGCTGGCGCCGCTGGGTGCCGCGCTGGCGCTGCACCTTGGCGAGCCGTTCGCGCGTGCGCCGGATGGCATCGCCGATCATGCGGCGGTCGAGCTCGATCTGCGTCTCGCCCGGGCCGCCGCGCGTGCCGATGCCGCCGCGCTGGCGCTCCAGGTGGGACCAGCGCCGCACCAGGTGGGTGCTGAGGTATTGCAGCCGCGCCAATTCGACCTGCAACTTGCCCTCGTGGGAACGCGCACGCTGGGCGAAGATCTCGAGGATCAGGAAGGTGCGGTCGTACACCGCCACTCCGAGCTGGCGCTCGAGATTGCGTTGCTGCGCCGGGCTGAGCGCCTGGTCGAAGATCACCTCGCCGGCGCCGTGCAACTCGGCCAGCTCGCGGATCTCGTCGGCCTTGCCGCTGCCGACGAACAGCGCCGCATCGGGCGCCCGCCGCTTGGCGATCAGGCGCGCGACCGGCTCGAGGCCTGCGGTCTGCGCGAGCAGGCCGAGTTCCTCCAGTTCGCCGTCGAAATGGGGCAGCCCGAAATCGACACCGACGAGAACGACGGCACCGTCTTTCCGGGAATTCAGTTCAGACAAGCGGAATCAATGGGAAAAAGCGCGGCGGGCGAGCCGCCGCGCTCCGTGCACTCAGGCAGCAGCGTCGTCGCTCTCGTTGGCCGAGAAGTTGACGGCCCGTCCCGGCACGATGGTGGAGATGGCGTGTTTGTAGACCATCTGGGTCACCGTATTGCGAAGCAACACGACGTACTGATCGAAAGACTCGATCTGCCCTTGCAGCTTGATGCCGTTGACCAAATAGATCGAAACCGGCACGTGCTCTCGACGCAAGGTATTCAGAAAGGGGTCTTGTAGGAGTTGCCCTTTATTGCTCACGATATTCTCCGTGTTCAAGAGTAGTTGTTGGACCGGTCACCTTAACACAGCGCTTCCGCACTGCAGCACGAAACCTCCATGGCCCGCAAAAAATAACGGCACTCGCGCGCCGGAACTTCGAACGCCAGCGGCACTCGCCGCCGGGCGTGCCCCGAACTGCGGCGTGCAGTGCGCCGACGGTGGACACTCAGCCTTCCTTGTCGGCGTAAGGATTGTGCGAAGTCTTGAACTCGATGCGCAAGGGCGTGCCGACCAGGTCGAACTCCTTGCGGAAGCGCCCCTCCAGAAAACGCCGGTAGGCCTCGGTGACGTGTTCCAGCGAATTGCCGTGGATGACGATCACCGGAGGGTTCATGCCACCCTGGTGCGCATAGCGCAACTTGGGGCGGAACATGCCTGACTTCTTGGGCGTCTGGAACTGCACGGCCTCCAGCAGCAGGCGCGTGAGGACCGGCGTCGACATCTTGCGGGTGGCCGATTTGTGGGCCTGGGCGATGGCCTGCCACAGTGGACCCAGACCCTGTCGCCGAGTGGCCGAAATGAAGTGCAGCGAGGCGAACTTCAGAAAGGCCAGCCGGGTCTCGATCTGGCGCTGGATCTGCTCGCGCTGATAGCTGTCGACCGCGTCCCACTTGTTGATCGCGATCACCACCGCGCGGCCGCTTTCCAGGATGTACCCGGCGATGTGGGCGTCCTGGTCGGTGACGCCGAGGGTGGCGTCGATCAGGAGCAGTACCACGTTGGCCGACTCGATGGCCTGCAGTGTCTTGACGACCGAGAACTTCTCGATGGCCTCGAACACTTTGCCCTTGCGTCGCAGGCCGGCCGTGTCGATGAGCTCGAAGCGCTGGCCGTTGCGCTCGAAGGGCACCGAGATCGCGTCGCGCGTGGTGCCGGGCAGGTCGAAGGCCACCAGCCGCTCCTCGCCGAGCCAGGTGTTGATGAGGGTCGACTTGCCCGCATTGGGCCGGCCTGCGACCGCCAGCTTGATCGGTTTGTTGACGTCGTCTTCCTGGTCCTCGTCGTCCGGCTCGGGCAACGCCAGCGGCTCGAGCGCGAGTTCGACCAGGCTGCGGATGCCCTGCCCGTGCGCCGCCGAGACGCCATGCACCTCGCCGAAGCCCAGTTCGTAGAACTCCGCCAGCCGCGCGGTGTCCTTCATGCCCTCGGCCTTGTTGGCCGCCAGCACGCAGGGCTTGCCGAGGCGGCGCAGTTCGTTGGCGATGTCGTGGTCCTGCGCCGAGAGTCCTTCGCGCGCATCGACCACGAAGATCACCACGTCGGCTTCGGCCACCGCCTGACGCGTCTGCTTGGCCATCTCCTTGAAGATGCCGCTGCCCGCGTCGGGTTCGAAGCCGCCGGTGTCGATGACGATGAACTCGTGCGGGCCCTGGCGGCCGTTGCCGTAATGGCGGTCGCGCGTGAGGCCGGCAAAGTCGGCGACGATGGCGTCGCGGGTCTGGGTCAGGCGGTTGAACAGCGTCGACTTGCCGACGTTGGGGCGCCCGACCAGCGCGATCACGGGTTTCATGGTCGAACGCTCGCCTTCACTGCCTATTCGGGCCGATAGCCGAAGACGCCGCCGTTGCGGGTCACGACGACGACGGTGTTGCCCGACAGCACGGGCGCCGCGGCGATGGCCGAGCCGTCCGGCGTCAGCCGGTTGAGCGGCGCGCCGTCCTCGCGCGAGATCACGTGCACGAGACCCGTGCTGTCGCCGATGATCAGCGAGCGCCCGACCGCCAGCGGCGCGGTCAGGGAGCGGTACTTGAATCGATCGATCTGCCAGGCGCGCTCGCCGTCGTTGCGGCGCCAGGCCACCACGTTGCCGTTCTCCTCGGTGCCGTAGACGAAGCGGTCATCGCCGGCGATGCCCTCGGCGCCATTGGCCGGCTTGCTCCAGAGCAGCGTGCCGCGCAAGGTGTCGACGCAGCCCACGCTCGCGTAATAGGCGCGCGCGCAGACGGAATCTCCCACGCGGCTCACGCTGCCGGTCAGGTCGACCAGGCGCTCCACGTCGTTGGTGCCGCGCGGCGCGGCGATCGGCGCTTCCCAGCGCGAGGTGCCGTTGGCCGGGTTGATGCCGACCAGGCGCCCGCCGACGCCGGTCACCAGCGTGTCGCCGACAGCGATCAGCACGCCGGGGCGCTTCAGCACCAGGTTTTCGGCGGTGCGCTGCTGCGACCACAGGCGGCGGCCGGTCTGGCCGTCCCAGGCGCTGGTGGTGCGGTCCGCGGTCTGCACGAAGACACGGCGGCCTGCCACCAGCGGCGCGGTGTACGACTGGGCTGGCAGCCGCTGCCGCCATAGCACCTTGCCGCCCTGCAGTGCGACGAGTTCGTTGCCCGCGGTGATGACGGCCACCAGCGAGCCGTCGCTGCCCGCGCCGGCCGCCAGCGGCGCGCCGACGCTGGCGCGCCACGACTCCTGGCCCGAGCGGGCGTCGATCATGACCACGGTGCCGTCGGTGGCGGCAACCGTCACCAGGTCGCCGCTGACATCGGTGGTGAGCGGGAAATCCACCTTCGGGATGCGGATGTTCCAGGCTTGCCGCACGCCGAGCACCGCTTGGTTGGGCGGCAGCTCCGCCGGCTTGGGCTTGGCCGTGCCGGAGCAGGCCGCGAGCGCGGCGACGACGAGCGCGGCAGCCCCGGCGCGCAGGAGGGAGGCGGGAAGCATCGAACGCTGGCTGAAATTCATGGTGTGGTCTTGGCGGAAGATGCGGTGCCGGCCGGGGCCAGGGTCTTGGGGTCGACGCCGACCGCGTTGAGCTTGATCTCGACCAGGCGGCGGTACTCGTTGCCCGGCAGGAAAGCGGACCAGGCCTTGCGGTACTCGGCCTTGGCCTCTTCGCGCTTGCCCTGGGTCATGTAGACATCGCCCTTGCGGTCGGCCGCCAGCGCCTCGAATTCCTTGGGCATGCTGACCGAGAGCTGCTTGATCGCCTCGTCGTAGGACTTGGCCTCCAGCAGTTCGCCCGCCAGGCGCAGCCGGGCGACGGCCTGGTAGCCGGGGTCCTCCCCCTTCTCCGCCACCCAGGCCAGCGCGGCGCGCGCGGCTTCGGCATTGCCCTTCTCGTGCAGCACGCGAGCGGCCAGCAGGCCGCCCTGCTGGGCATAGGCGGTGCCGGCGAACTTGCTCTTCATGTCAGCCAGAGCGCGCTCGACGCGCGCCGTATCGCCGGCCTGCGCGCCGCGTTCGAGCTCATCGTAGAGCGCCGAGGCGCGTGCCGCCTGCTCGCGCTGCCAGTACTGCCATCCGGTCCAGCCCAGAAAGGCGCCGGCCGCCAGCACCACGACCCAGGTGATCAGCGTGCCGTAGGTGTTCCAGAAATGCTTGAGCTGGTCGAGCTGTTCCTGTTCTTCGAGATCGAGATGCGTGGCCATGCGGTGTCAGTTGTTGGGAGCCGGGGATTGTAGGGTCGAGGCCCAGGCCAGATCGGCCAGCGGGCGGGCGACCTGGGCCCCGGTGCCGTCGCGCAGCGCCTTCACCGTGAGCTCGCCGCGCGCCAGTTCGTCGGCGCCGAAGATCAGCGCATAGGTCGCGCCGCTGCTGTCGGCTTTCTTGAACTGGGACTTGAAGCTCCCCATGCCGTCGGCGGTAGCGCCGTGCATCTGCACCCGCACGCCGGCCTCGCGCAGCTGTTGGAGCGTGCGCAACGCGACCGGCATCGCGGCCGTATCCGGCACCACCGCATAGGCGTCCGGCGCGGGCATGGGAATGGCCGTGCCCTGCTCCTTCAGCAACTCGAGCACCCGCTCCACGCCAATGGCCCAGCCCACCGCCGGCGCGGGCTTGCCGCCGAGTTGCTCGAACAGGCCGTCATAGCGCCCGCCGGCGCACACGGTGCCCTGCGAGCCGAGTCGGTCGGTCACGAACTCGAAGACGCTGAGGTTGTAGTAGTCGAGGCCGCGCACCAGGCGCGGATTGACGGTGTAGGCAATGCCATTGGCATCGAGGATGGCCTTCAGCCCCTCGAAATGCGCGAGCGACTCGGCGCCGAGAAAATCGATCAGCTTCGGCGCGGCTTCCACCATCGCTTTCATGGCCGGGTTCTTGGTGTCGAGAATGCGCAGCGGATTGCTGTGCAGGCGGCGCCTGGCGTCCTCGTCGAGCTGGTGGGCATGCGCCTCGAAGTGAGCGACCAGCTGGGCCCGGTGCTGCGCGCGCTCGGCCGGCTGGCCCAGGCTGTTGATCTCCAGGCGCACGTCCGTCAGCCCGATAGCCTTCCACAGCGCGCTGGCGAGCAGGACCAGCTCCGCATCGACGTCCGGCCCGGCGAAGCCCAGCGCCTCGACGTCGATCTGATGGAACTGGCGGAAGCGCCCTCGCTGCGGCTTCTCGCGCCGAAACATCGGGCCGATGGCCCACAGGCGCTTGCCGCCGTCGTAAAGCATGTTGTGCTCGATCGCGGCGCGCACGATGCCGGCGGTGTTCTCCGGGCGCAGCGTCAGGTGGTCGTTGTCGCCGTACTTGTCCGAACGGTCGTGAAAGGAGTACATCTCCTTCTCGACGATGTCCGTCACCTCGCCGATGCCGCGCACGAACAGGGCCGTGTGCTCCAGGATCGGCGTGCGGATGTTGCGGTAGGCGTAGCGCGACATCAGCTCGCGCACAGTGGCTTCGAGCCATTCCCAGCGCGCCGATTCCGGCGGCAAGGTGTCGTTCATGCCTTTGACGGCATTGAGTTTGTCGGTCATTCGGGTTGCAGATTTTTTTTGAAGTCGGACTTCAGGAGGTCCGGTTTTTCATTCATGCCTTGCCAAAGCGCCTCTCGACGTAGTCCTCGACCAGCTGATGGAACTCGGCGGCGATGTTCTCGCCACGCAGCGTCAGCGCTTTTTCGCCATCGACGAAGACGGGCGCGGCCGGTGCCTCGCCGGTGCCGGGCAGGCTGATGCCGATGTCGGCATGCTTGCTCTCGCCGGGGCCGTTGACGATGCAGCCCATCACGGCCACCTTCATCGTCTCGACGCCCGGGTACCGGCTGCGCCAGACCGGCATCTGCAGGCGCAGGTAGTCGTCGATCTGCTTGGCCAGTTCCTGGAAGGTGGTGCTGGTGGTGCGCCCGCAGCCGGGGCAGGCGGTGACGCTCGGCACGAACACGCGCAGGCCGAGGGCTTGCAGGATCTCGTTGGCGATCACCACTTCCTGCGTGCGCGATTCGCCGGGTTGCGGCGTGAGCGAGACGCGGATGGTGTCGCCGATGCCTTCCTGCAGCAGGATCGACAGCGCGGTGGCCGAGGCCACCGTGCCCTTGGTGCCCATGCCGGCTTCGGTCAGGCCCAGGTGCAGCGCATAGTCGCAGCGCTTGGCCAGCTCGCGGTAGACCGAGATCAAATCCTGCACGCCGCTCACCTTGCAGCTCAGGATGATCTGGCTGCCCGCCATGCCCATCGATTCGGCCAGCTGCGCCGAGCCGATGGCCGAGCTGACCAGCGCCTCGTACATCACCTGCTTCGCGTCCCACGGCTCGGTGCGGCGGCTGTTCACATCCATCAGGCTGGCCAGCAGCTCCTGGTCGAGGCTGCCCCAGTTCACGCCGATGCGCACCGGCTTGTTCCAGCGCATGGCGGCATCGATCATCTGGCCGAACTGGCGGTCGCGCTTGTCGCCCTTGCCCACGTTGCCGGGATTGATGCGGTACTTGCTCAGCGCCTCGGCACAGGCCGGGAAGTCGGTCAGCAGGCGGTGGCCGTTGTAGTGAAAGTCGCCGATCAGCGGCACGTCGACGCCCATTCGGTCGAGTTGCTCGCGGATGTAGGGTACCTGCGCCGCGGCCTCGGGCGTGTTGACGGTGATGCGCACCATCTCGGAGCCGGCCTGCGCCAACTCCTTGACCTGGATCGCGGTGCCGATCGCATCCACCGTATCCGTATTGGTCATCGACTGAACACGCACGGGCGCGTCGCCGCCGACGGTGACGATGCGGGGGCCCCAGCTCACGCTGGCCTGGCGAGAGCGGCGAGCGCGTGGCGCAGCCGATTCGATGGGCAGGCAGCTGCCGGGCATCGCCAGATCTTCACTCATAAGGCAACCTCCTGGACCCCGGCTGCGGTGCGAGCCCCCTTCGGAGCGGCCGGGCGGCACTCATGGCTTCACCTCGAACCGGGCCACGCCGCCGCCGCGCGTCACCGGCTTCAGGTCGAAGGCCTTGCCACGCACCTGTACGTCCACGCCCGAGGCGCGGCCGATGACCACGGACAGGGGCAAGGCGCCGCTGAGCCCCACGGTCTCGCCGGCCTGCACCGTGCGCCGCAGCAGGGACTTGCCGGCGGCGTCGTTCACCGTGACCCACGAGTCCTGGCGCGCGACGAAGACGATCTGGTCCGCGCCAGTGGCAGCCGGCGCCTGGATCGCCGGCGTCGCCGCAGCGGGTGCCGGCACTGCCGGCGCAGAGTCCGCTGCCGGTGGCGCCACAGGCTCGGACGCCTCGACGACGCCGTCAGCCTGGGCCGGATTTGCCGGCGCCTGTGCCGCGGGCGAGGACGCCTCGCTCTTCTCGGCAGGGCGCGTGATCTGCGAGATCGCCTCGCCCAGCCGGTCGAAGATCGACGAGGGCAGCCAGAACAGCACCGCCGCGCCGACCAGCAGCAGGGCCACGACCATCAGCAGCGCGCGCGAAGGCAGGCCGCTGGGTCCGTTGCCGGCGCGCACCTGCGAAGGCAGTGCCTTGCTCATGGTGCGGTCGGCCTGCGCCAGCCCCGCGGGCTGCGCACCGGGCAGCTTGGCCAGCACCGGCGCGGGATCGATGCGCAGCGCGCGGCACACGCTGGCGGCGAGCGCACGCGCGAACACCGGATCGGGCAAGGCTTCGATGTCGTCGGACTCCAGCGCCGCCAGCTTCTGCGGCGTCACCTTGAGCGCGGCGGCCACCATGTCGAGGTGCAGGCCGTGCGCCTCGCGCGCCTGGCGCAGCATGTCCCCGGCGCTCATGTGGGTGCTGTCGCCGGCTATCAGGGGTACAGCAGCCGAGGCCCCGAATTCGCTCGCCTTTTCAATCATTGAAGTTTCCGCGCTCATAGGCCGCAGCCTCGCGCGATTGCGGGAAGCGCCGCTGCAGCTGGCCGGCGAGCTGTGTGACCGCATCGCGGTTGTTGAGCCGGCGTTCGACCTTGATGCCCAGCCACAGCGTCTCGGCGCTGGCCGCGGGCCCGTTGTTGATGCGGCGGATGTAGAACTGCGCACGCGACCAGTCCTCGCGCTGCGCCAGCAGCGAAGCGAGGTTGTAGCCGATCACCGGGTTGCCGGCATCGATCTCGTAGGCCTGTGTCAGGCTGCGCTCGGCGTCGGCACGCTGGCCGGCGCGCATCTGGCACACGCCCTGCGTCATCAGCGTCTTGGCGCGGTCGCCGTAGGTGGCAATGGCCAGGGCTGCGGAAAACTGCTGCTGCGCATCGCCGAAGCGGTTCTGCTGGCACAGCAGCCAGCCGTAGTTGTGCAGCGTGTTGGGGTCGCGCGGGTTCAGCGCGATCGCGCGGCGGAAGCTGTCCTCGGCCAGGCCGGCATCGTCCAGGCGCATGTAGACCAGGCCGCGCAGGTTGTAGGCGTCGGCGAAGTTGGGATCGGCGGCCAGCGCCTGCTTGATCTCGTCCAGCGCGACGGTGGGCTGCCCCTGCTCGAAGTAGCCGACGGCGAGCTCGATGCGCAGGCGGGCGCGCTTGCGGGCATTGCCTTCGTCCGAGTCCGTCATGATGCCGGCCGCGTTGCCGGCGGTGCTGGGCACGCCGGCATCCTTGGTGGCGCAGCCGGCGAGCACGACTGCCGCCGCGACGCCGAAGAGCGCTTGCATCATCCGCTGCTGCGCGGTCGAAGGGGCCTTGATCATCGGTTCATTGCTCCTGGGCAGTGGAGATCTTCTTGCGCGCCGGGTGCAGGACCACGGTGCGCCGCTGCGCCATGCGCTGGGCGGCGTTGGTCCGGTCTTTCACGTCGCCGGCCAGCTGCCCGCAGGCCGCGTCGATGTCATCGCCGCGGGTCTTGCGCACCGTGGTCACGATGCCCGCGTCGCTCAGCAGCTTGGCGAATGCGAGCACGCGCGGCTGCGGCGAGCGCAGCAGGCCGGAGGCCGGAAAGGGGTTGAAAGGGATCAGGTTGAATTTGCAGGAGACGCCCTGCGACCGCACCAGCTCGATCAGCTGGCGCGCATGCGCGGGCTGGTCGTTGACGCCGTCGAGCATGCAGTACTCGAAGGTGATGAAGTCCCGCGGCGCATGCGCCAGGTAGCGCTTGCAGGCGTCCAGCAGTTCGGCCAGCGGGTATTTGCGATTGAGCGGCACCAGGTCGTCACGCAGCGCATCGTTGGGCGCATGCAGCGACACCGCCAGCGCCACCGGGCAATCGGCGCCGAGCCGGTCGATCATGGGCACCACGCCGGAAGTCGAGACCGTCACCCGCCGGCGCGACAAGCCGTAGGCGTTGTCGTCGAGCATGGTGCGCAGGGCCGGCACCAGCGCCGCATAGTTTTGCAGCGGCTCGCCCATGCCCATCATCACCACGTTGGAGATCACGCGTTCGTCGCGTTTCAGGTGCTTGCGCAGGAAGTGCTCGGCAAACCAAAGCTGGGCCACGATCTCGCCCGTGCCGAGGTTGCGGCTGAAGCCCTGGTGGCCGGTGGAGCAGAAGCGGCAGCCGACGGCGCAGCCGGCCTGCGAAGACACGCACAGCGTGCCGCGGTCGTCCTCGGGGATGAACACGGCCTCGACAGCATTGCCTTCGCCGACATCGAACAGCCACTTGATGGTGCCGTCGGCCGATTCCTGCTGGGTGACGACCGGCAGGGCTTCGACACGTGCGCTGCCCGCGAGCTTCTCGCGCAGCGACTTCGCGAGATCGGTCATCTCGGCGAAGTCGCTCGCGCCCCGTTGATGGATCCAGCGGAACAGCTGCGTGGCGCGGAAGCGCTTCTCGCCGAGCTTTTCGCAGAACGCGGCCAGCCCCTCGAGGTCGAAGTCGAGCAGGTTGGCCGTGGTCATTGCGCGCGGGAAGGCTCCGCCTCAGCGGGCCTTGAGCTCGGGGAAGAAGAAGGCGATTTCGACCTTCGCGGTTTCGGCAGCGTCCGAGCCATGGACGGCATTGGCGTCGATGCTGTCCGCGAAGTCGGCGCGGATGGTGCCCGGAGCTGCCTTCTTCGGGTCGGTGGCGCCCATCAGGTCGCGGTTCTTGGCGATGGCGTCCTCTCCCTCGAGGGCCTGCACGAACACGGGGCCGGAGATCATGAAGCTGACCAGATCCTTGAAGAAGGGGCGCTCCTTGTGCACGGCGTAGAACTGCTCGGCGTCGGCCTGCGACAGCTGTACCAGCTTGGCGGCCACGATCTTGAGGCCGGCGGCTTCGAAGCGGGAGACGATCTTGCCGATGACGTTCTTCGCGACGGCGTCGGGCTTGATGATGGAGAGGGTGCGTTCGATGGCCATTGAAGTGCTTTCTTGAGTGCTTGGATTTCGATGAGTTCCGTCAAGCCGCAGCGGCAGGCTGCGCTCCCTTGACAAAGCCTCTGATTTTAACCGGCGCGGCCATCACCGCCCGTGACGGGCGGGTGAAAGGGCCACGGCCGATCGTGCGATCAGCGGCCGCGGCGGCGACCGCCGCCCTGCCCGCCGAAGTTGCCGCCGGAGGGACCGCCCGAAGGCCCGCCTCCGCCGCGGCGCGGGCCCGATCGCTGCTCCTTGCGTTGGCGCGAGAAGCTGTCGGCGCCGATGTAGCCCAGCGAGGTCTTCATCGGATCGGGCTGGCTGTTGCCGCCACCCGGGGCCCGGTCATCGCGCTTGCCGCCCTGGCGATTGCGGCGTGCCTGGCCCTGCCCCTGCGGCGCGCCGCCGTTGCCGCCGCGACCGCGGGCGTTGGGCCCGCTGGTCAGCGGATTCGGGATCGGCGGCTCCCGGCTCTCGGACTGCGCACCGCCGCCATTGCGGTTGCCGCGGCGCTTGCGATTTCGGTTGCTGCGGCCGCCGCCTTCCTGGCCCCTGCCCTTCGGTCCGGGACCGGGGCTCGGGCCGCGGCCGGGACGTTCCGAACCCAGCGCCTGGAACAGCGCGCGGATGTCGCGCTCGTCCAGTTCCATCCAGGCGCCGCGCTTGAGGCCGCGCGGCAGCACCATGGCGCCATAGCGGATGCGGATCAGGCGGCTGACCGCGTGGCCCACCGATTCGAACAGGCGGCGCACCTCGCGGTTGCGGCCCTCGGAGATCGTGACGCGGTACCAGCAGTTCGAGCCCTCGCCGCCGCCGTCCTCGATGGTGCCGAAGTGCGCCATGCCATCGTCGAGGCGCACGCCTTCGAGCAGGCGCTGCTTCTCGTCGTTGCTCAGCGCACCCAGCACCCGGACCGCGTACTCGCGTTCGAGGCCGAAGCGCGGATGCATCAGTTGGTTGGCCAGCTCGCCCGAGCTGGTAAACAGCAGCAGGCCCTCGGTGTTGAGGTCGAGGCGCCCCACCGACTGCCACTTGCCTTGCGGCAGGCGCGGCAGCTTGCGGAACACGGTGGGACGGTTCTGCGGATCGTCGTGCGTCACGACCTCGCCGACCGGCTTGTGGTAGGCGATCACGCGCGCCGGCGGCGGCGCGATGCGGTAGCGGATCGGCTTGCCGTTGAGCTTGACCTGGTCGCCGAACTGAATGCGCTGGCCGATGTGGGCCGGCTCGTTGTTGACCGAAATGCGGCCCTGGAGGATCAACTGCTCCATCTCCAGCCGCGAGCCCAGCCCCGCCTGCGCCAGCACCTTGTGGAGCTTGGGCGAGTCGGCTTCGGGCAGCAGCACGCGCTTGAGCGGCGGCACTTCGGGGCTGTCCTCGTCGGCGTCGAACTGGCCGGAGACGACGTCGACGAAGCGGATCGGCTCGGGCGGCGGCGCATTGCGCTGCTCGCGCTCGGCGGCGCGGCGCGCACGGTCGAGGTCGTCCTCCTCCTCGTCGGGCTCTTCCTCTTCGTCCTCTTCGTCCTGCTCGTCCTGTTCACCCTCTTGGACTCGGGTGGTCTCGCGGGGCGCCACCGGCTCCCGGACCTCGGCCGGCTCGACCGGAACAGGGGCTTCGATCACTTCGGCGGCCGGGGTCATAACCGGCGCGGCCGGCGCTTCGACCTCCTCGACGGCGGTCTCGGCTGCCGGATCGGCCGGCTTGCGGCGGCGCGGCCGGCGCTTGCGCGGCGCCTCGCCCGCTGCTTCGGCGGCGGGATGTGCACCGTCTTCGCTGGGCTGCGCGGGGACGGCCGGCGCCTCTTCTTCGGACACGGGTCCGGCCGGCAGCATTGCTGCGTCTTCAGGATCGGATGGGCTCATGGTCGGGTTCCGGAACGGACGGCGGGGGTGTCTTCCTCGTCCGCCTCGAGGTCGGGCTCGGGCGTGAACGAGGGCTGGAGCTCGGGCTGGTGGCCGGCGGCCACGAAGGTCGCGGCGGCGCCGGGTTCGGCTTCGAGAGGCACTTCGGGTGGATGGGGATCAGCCTGGGTGTGGGATTCGGCCGGAGATACGCCCGCGTCTGCGGGCTCGGCAGTGGACCTCGCGGAAGAGTCGAGCGGGACCGCCTGAACTTCTTCCACGGCCGGGGCCTGCTCGAGACCGGCCTCGTCCTCCGGGCTGGCGGGACCCGCCTCGACCACCGGCTCGTCGATCGGCAAGCCAGGCTGCCGGTCGGCGGCCTGCGCCAGGGCGCCGACCAGTCCGGCCTGCTGGGCAGGCGTTTCGATGACCGGCAACTGGTCGAGCGATTCCAGGCCGAGATCATCGAGAAACTGGCGCGTGGTCGCATAGAGCGCCGGCCGGCCCACGGTCTCGCGGTGGCCGATGACCTCGACCCAGTTGCGGTCTTCGAGCTGCTTCAGGATCAGCGAGTTGATGGTGACGCCGCGGATGTCTTCCATGTCGCCGCGGGTGACCGGCTGGCGGTAGGCGATGATGGCGAGTGTCTCGAGCGCGGCGCGCGTGTAGCGAGGCGGCTTTTCAGGGTGCAGGCGATCGAGGTGGTCGCGCAGCTCGGGGCGGCTCTGGAAGCGCCAGCCGGTGGCCACGCTCACGAGCTCCAGGCCGCGCTGCGACCAGTCTTCCTGCAGTTCGTGCAACAGCGACTTGATCGTGTCGGCGCCCAGCTCGTCGTCGAACAGCACGCGCAGTTCGCGCACCGGCAAGGGCTGCGTCGAACAGATCAAGGCGGTTTCGAGAATGCGCTTGGCATCCGCCGTATTCATGGTTCGCGGTATCCGGGAAAAGGCGCCTTGAAGACGCTTGTTTTTCAGAAGGATGGAAGAAGGCGCTGCCGGCACTCGGGCGATGGACAGCGAGGCCGGCATCGGGTCGCCGGCGCGGCCCTCGGGGCCGTCAGGCGCGATTGTAATCCAGCCCCCAGGCCTGCATAGCCTGCACCAGATCGGGAGGCGGCGCAGCCAGGAACTCCATGGGCGCGCCGGTGACGGGGTGGACGAAGGCGAGCCTGAAGGCATGCAGGGCCTGCCGCTCCAGGCCGGCTGCAGCGGCGCCGCCGTAGAGCGCATCGCCCACCAGGGGATGGCCGATGGACGCCATGTGCACGCGGATCTGGTGGGTGCGTCCCGTCTCCAGCGTGCAGCGCACCGCGCAGCCCAGGTCGTTGCTGTCCAGCGCCTCGATCAGCGTGCGTGCAGGCTTGCCCGGGTGCCGCTCGAGGTCGACCACCGCCATGCGCAGCCGGTTGCGTGGGTCGCGCCCGATCGCAGCATCCACATGGCGTGTGGGGGCGCCCTGCCAGTCGCGGTGCGCGAGCGCGAGGTACTGGCGCTTGATGTCGCGGGCCGCGATCAGCGCCACCAGCGCATCCATCGCGGCACGGCTGCGCGCCACCACCATCAGGCCGCTGGTGTCGCGATCCAGCCGGTGCACGATGCCCGCGCGCGGCAGCAGCGCGGCCCGCGGATCCAGCGCGAGCAAACCGTTGAGGAGCGTGCCGCTCCAGTGGCCCGGCGCCGGGTGGACCACCAGACCGGCCGGCTTGTCGATGACGCGCAGGTGTTCGTCCTCGTGCAGCACCGTGATCGGCATGCGCTCGGGCTTGAAGGCCTGGCTCTGCGGCGTGGGCCGCAGCTCGATGGCGCCGATCTCGCCGGCATGGACGGTGGTGGCGGCCTTGGTCACGACCCGCTGCTGGAGCGCGACCGCGCCGGCCTCGATCAGCTGCTGCAGGTAGCTGCGCGAGAACTCGGGCACCAGCGCGGCCAGCGCCCGGTCCAGGCGCTGGCCGTGCTGCGCCTCATGGATCAGGAAGCTGCGGGTCTCGCTGGGCTCGGAAGGCTCGGCGGCCTCGTCGTGCTCGGCCCCCTCCGGAAGCTCGCCAAAAGGGTCGGCCGATATAATTGAGGGCACTGTTTTCACGAAAGCCTGATTGATGCGTCGCGCCAAATTATCGGTTGTCCCCGCCTGGCTGGCCTTGTGCTCGGCCGCATGGCTGGTGGCCGGCTGCTCGTCGACCTCTGTCGACAAGACCGCGAACTGGAGTCCCAACCGCATCTATTCCGAAGCCAAGGAAGAAGCAGACTCCGGCGCCTACGACAAGGCCGTGCCCCTGTTCGAGAAGCTCGAGGGCCGCGCCGCCGGCACCCCGCTCGCCCAGCAGGCGCAGCTCGACAAGGCCTTTGCCCAATACAAGTCCGGCGAAAAGCCGGCCGCCATCGCGACCCTCGACCGCTTCATGAAGCTGCACCCGGCCAGCCCGGCGATGGACTACGCGATCTACCTCAAGGGCGTGATCAATTTCAACGACGACCTCGGGATGTTCGGCTGGCTGACGCGGCAGGACCTGTCGGAGCGCGACCAGAAGGCGGCCAAGGAATCCTTCGAGGCCTTCAAGGAGCTGGTCACCCGTTTCCCCGAGTCGCGCTACACGCCCGATGCGCGCCAGCGCATGAACTACATCGTCAACTCGCTGGCCCAGTACGAGGTGCACGTGGCGCGCTACTACTACACGCGCGGCGCCTACCTGGCGGCCATCAACCGAGCGCAGCTCGCACTGGCGGACTACCGCGAGGTGCCGGCGCTGGAAGAGGCGCTGTACATCATGGTCCAGTCCTACGATGCGCTCGGCATGACGGACCTGCGTGACGACGCGAAGCGCGTGCTGACCACCAACTATCCGCAGAGCGAGTACCTGTCGCGCGGCTTCCGCGGCAAGGACGACCCCTGGTGGAAGCTCTGGTAGCGAAGCGATAAAAAGGCCCGATCCGGGCCTTTTTATCTTTTCAGCGCGTGAGTTCGATCAGCGCGGCTTCGAAGGCGCCCTCGTCCTCCAGCCGCCGCATCGGCGGCAAGGCGGCCAGCAGCCGGCGTCCGTAGCCCATGGTGGCGAGCCGGGTATCGCAGATGGCCAGCACGCCGCGATCGGTCTCGCGGCGGATCAGCCGGCCGGCGCCCTGCTTGAGGGCCACCGCCGCCTCCGGCAGCGAGTATTCGCCGAAGGCGCTGCGGCCCTGCGATTCGAGCCGCTGCGAACGCGCCTCGACCAGCGGATCGTTGGGCGGCGGAAAGGGCAGCTTGTCGATCACTACGAGCTGCAGGGCATCGCCGGGCGCATCGAAGCCTTCCCAGAACGAGGCCGAGGCCACCAGCACACAGCCCGCGCGGCCATGGCCGGCGCCCTCGCGGAAACGCTCCATCAGAACCCGCTTGGGCAGTTCGCCCTGCACCAGCACCTCGGACCTGCGTGCCGCTTCCATGGGCTCGAAGTGCTGGCGGATGGCATCGCCGATGGTGCGCAGCGCGCGCAGCGTGGTCGTCAGCACCAGCGTGCGTCCGCCCAGGATGGCGGCGCCCTGCGCGGCGAGCCGCGCCACCCGCACGCTGTGCGCCGGGTCGTTGGGCTTGGGAAAGTCACGCGGGACGTAGAGCGCCGCCTGGCGCGCGTAGTCGAAGGGGCTGTTGACGCGCAGCACCTCGGCATCCTCGAGGCCGCAGGGTTCGGTGAACCAGCGCAGCTTCGGGTCATCCCCCAGGGTGGCCGAGGTGAAGACCCAGGCACGCCCTTGCTCCTGCGCGTCGCCCTGGCCTCTCTTGAGCACCCGCGTGCGCACGGCTTCCGCGATGTCGAGGGGCGATTCGACCAGCCGCAGCTGCGTGCCCACGTCCACCCAGCGCACCGACTCCGGCGCGCAGGGCCTGGCGAAGCGCGCTGCGCGCTCGGCCAGCTGTTCGGCGCGCTCATGCAGCCGCACGAAGTCGGGCGAGAGCTCGCTCACCGTGTCCAGCCCGCTTGCAGCTTCCGCGCAGGCGTGCTTCAGGGCATCGAGCGCTTCCTGCCAGGCATCAGCCGGCACGCCTTCCGGTGCCGGGCCGGCCCAGCGCAGCTTCGCCCCCGGCCATTGCTTGCCGACGGCCAGCCGCAGTTCCCTGGCGGCACGCTCGGTCGCTGCGACCAGCTGTTGCCAATCGACCAGGCCGCGCGCGTGCTGCAGCCCGGCCGCAAGCATGTCGCGTGCGAAGTCCAGCGCCTGCCCGCTCCCCAGCTGCACGCCGAGGAACTGCACGCCGGTCTCGTTGAGCTGGTGGGCCTCGTCGAACACGACCACGCGCACGCTCGGCAGCAGTTCCGCCATGCCCGATTCGCGCACAGCCAGGTCGGCGAAGAACAGGTGGTGGTTGATCACGACGATGTCGGCCGCCATCGCCTCGCGGCGGGCCTGGTTCACATGGCAGGGCTTGAACTGCGGGCACTGGACGCCGAGGCAGTTCTCGCGGGTGGAGGTCACCAGCGGGATCAGCGGCGAGCGCTCGTCCAGCCCCGGCAGCTCGGCGAGGTCGCCGGTGCGCGTGGCCTTGGACCACTGCTCGATCTTGGCCAGCGTGCGCAGGCTGCTGCGCTCCGGCAGCGACGCGTCGTGGCGCGCCTGGTCGAGGCGGTGCAGGCACAGGTAGCTGGCGCGGCCCTTGAGCAGCGCCGTGCGCAGGGGCAGGCCGAGGGCCTCGACCAGGCGCGGCAGGTCGCGGCCGAAGAGCTGGTCCTGCAGCGCCTTGGTGGCGGTCGACAGCAGCACCCGCTCTCCGCTCAAGAGGGCCGGCACCAGGTAAGAGAAGGTCTTGCCGACGCCGGTGCCGGCCTCCACCACCAGCACGCCGCCGTGGTCGATGGCACGGGCCACGGCGAGCGCCATCTGGGTCTGGCCCTCGCGTTCGCGGAACTGCTCGGCGGCCTGCGAGAGCACGCCGTCCTGGGCGAAGGCGGCGCCGACCTCGGCGCCCAGGTGGCCGGCTTCCCGCCGCGCCGGCCGGGATTCCGCGGACGCCGCGTCCGCCTCGAAGTCCTCGGGCCAATCGACGATCGACATCAGGCAGGCTCTTGCGGGTCGAGCAGGCACTCCAGCCGCACGATGCGGTCGCGCAAGGCCAGGCGCATCTTCTTCAGCCGGCGCAGCAGCAGATCGTCGCGCGGCTCGACGGTCTCGGCCAGTCGGTCGATGGCGGCATCCAGGTCGGCATGCTCGATGCGCAATTCGATCAGCTGGCGGGAGAAGGAATGGAGATTGGAGTCCAAGGGAATGATGCGAAGACGTGACGGAGTGCTCTCAGCCTTCGCTCAGGTTGACTCGATAATGTACGTCCTCGTTCCACTCGCCAGACCTCGCATGAAGGACTCCGTCGCTGCAGCCGCGCCCCAGACGCGAGGCTTTCGACTCGCCGCCGCCACCGGCCTCCACAAGGGGGACCGCCCGTACCAGCAAGACCAGGTCCTGGTGATGAACCACCCGCGCGCGGCGGGCTGCGTGCTCGGCGTGATCGCCGACGGCATGGGCGGGCGCAGCGGCGGGCGCAAGGCTTCGGACCAGGTGCTGATGACGGCGCGCCAGCTCTTCGCGCGCTACAAGCCGGGACGCGACGAGTCGGTGCATGTGCTGCGGCAGTTGCTCGAAGAGGCCAACACGGTCATCAAGCTCACCGCGCTGTCCAGCGAACAGGAGCCGCACAGCACGATCGCCGCCTTCCTCATGAACCCCGGGGGCGACTGCGCCTGGATCCATGCGGGCGACTCCCGCATCTACCACTTCCGGCGCGGGCAGCTGATCAAGCGCACCAAGGACCATTCCTATGTGCAGGCGCTGGTGGATCGCGGGGAGATCAGCGAGGCGGAGGCCAACCTGCACCCGCAAAGCAACATCCTGCTCGGCTGCCTGGGCATGAAGTCCACCCCCCCGCCGGTCGACATCCACCTCGTCCCCAACATGGAGCCCGGCGATCTGCTGATGGCCTGCAGCGACGGGCTCTGGCATTACTTCACACCGGAGGAGATGGGCCGGGTGCTGGCCGAGCAGACGCCGCGCGTCGCCGCGGAGCTCCTGGTGTCGGAAGCGCGCCGGCGGGCCCGTGGGACCGGCGACAACATCTCGCTGGCCATCCTCAAGCTGGGCGATCTGCCCGAGCCCGAAGCGCTGGAAGACGAATAGGACGCCGACCGGCCGCTCAGGGCGGCGTGGGCAGCGGCGCCGAGCGCGGCTTGGTGTTCTGGGCGTTGCGCCGTTCGCGGTCGAGGCGATGCTTTTCCGCCTGCTCGAGCTTGCGTTCGTAGGCCTCGCGATTGGTGGGCCCCTCGGCACGCCGGCTCGCGGCCTTGGCCTGCTCCTCCGCATGGGCCTGCTGCTTCTGTTCGAACTGGCGCTGCTTCTCGGCGGCCTCCGAGGCCAGGCGGGCGCGATCCCCGGCATGGTCGGCGGCGCGCTGCTCGCGCTCCTGCTGCGACTTCAGCGACTTCTCCTGCTCCGCCGCGGTGTCCTGCGGGCGCGGGCTGGATTTTTTTTCCTCGAGCCGATCGAGCGCGGCCGCGCCGCGGCGCTTGCGCTCGATGTCGTTCATCGCCGCCTCCTGATGCTGGATGTTCTCGGTGGCGGTGCGGCGGCGGCGGCGGCTGTCTTGCAGGCAGCCCTCGACCGCGAACTTCTGGTAGCAGGCCGCCTGCTCGGTGGCGAAGCGTTCCTCGACCTCCTTGCGCTCCTGCGCCAGGCGGGCGCGCTCGGCCTCGAAGTCCATGGCGCCGGTGGTGGCAGTACTCTGCGCCCACAGCGGCGCGGCGCCGAGGCCGATCAACAGGGATAGAAGCAGTTTCTTCATGTGAGGCGGGTGTCGACCACGCGACGCTCCAGGGCGAGGAACTCCGCCGACTGCATCTCGTTGAGCCTGGATACGGTGCGCGGGAATTCGTGGGCCAGGGGACCTTCGGTGTACAGGGCCTCCGGGGGCACCTCGGCCGACATGATGAGTTTCACGCGCCGATCGTAGAACACGTCGACCAGCCATGTGAAACGGCGTGCTTCAGACGCCATGCGAACCGGCATGTGCGGCACGTCGGACAACAACACGGTGTGGAACTGGCTCGCGATCTCGAGGTAGTCGTTCTGCGAACGCGGGCCGCCGCAGAGGGTCTTGAAATCGAACCACACCACGCCCCCGGCCTTGCGCCGCGCGTGAATCTCGCGCGCCTCGATGTGCAGCACCGGGTTCTCGTCGGCGCTCTCGGCGAGCCGCTCGAAGGCGTGGCGCATCTCCTTGTCCGCGGCCGCGCCATTGGGCGTGAGGTAGAGCTTGACCTGTTCCAGCGTGCGGCGGCGGTAGTCGGTGCCGTTGTCGACGTTGACCACCTCCAGGCGCTGCTTCAGCAGCTCGATGGCCGGCAGGATGCGATCGCGGTGCAAGCCGCCCGGATAGAGATCGTCCGGCCGGAAGTTCGAGGTGGTGATGAATCCCACGTCGTTGTCGAACAGCGCGATCAGCAAGCGGTGCAGGATCATCGCATCGGTGATGTCGGCGACATGGAACTCGTCGAAGCAGATCAGCTTGTAGCGCTTGGCGATCCGTCGACCGAGCTCCTCCAGCGGGTTGACCGTCCCCTGCAGCTCGGCCAGCTCGCGGTGCACCTCCCGCATGAACTCGTGGAAGTGCAGCCGCGTCTTGCGCCGCAGGGGCACGGCGTTGAAGAAGCAATCCATCAGGAAGCTCTTGCCGCGCCCCACCCCGCCGTACATGTAGACGCCGCGCGGGATCTCGGGCCGGTTGATCAGCTTCTTGAGCGCATTGGAGCGCTGCGACTTGTACGCCGCCCACTCGTTGGCGCAGCGGTCGAGCGCCTCCACGGCGCGCCGCTGCGCGGGGTCGCTCTGGAACCCCCGCGCAGCCAGCTCGGCTTCGTAGGCTTGCTTGACGCTCAAGGGCTCAGAAGTTCAGCGTGCGCTTGTCGACGGCGAGCGCCGCTTCCTTCGTCGCCTCCGAGAGCGAAGGATGCGCGTGGCAGATGCGCGCGATGTCCTCGGCGCTGGCCTTGAACTCCATCGCGACCACGGCCTCGGAGATCAGCTCGCTGGCCATCGGTCCGACGATGTGCACGCCGAGGATCTCGTCCGTCGCCGCATCGGCCAGGAACTTGACCAGGCCCGTCGTGTCGCCCAGCGCGCGGGCACGCCCGTTGGCCAGGAAGGGAAAGGTGCCGGCCTTGTAGGCGCGGCCCTCGGCCTTGAGCTGCTGCTCGGTCTGGCCCACCCAGGCGATCTCGGGCGAGGTGTAGATCACCCACGGAACGGTGTTGAAGTTCACGTGGCCATGCTGGCCGGCGATCCGCTCGGCCACCGCCACACCCTCTTCCTCGGCCTTGTGCGCCAGCATCGGGCCGCGCACCACGTCGCCGATCGCCCAGACGTTGGGCAGGCTGGTCTTGCACTCGTCGTCGACCACGATGGCGCCGCGTTCGTCGAGCTTGAGGCCCACGGCCTCGGGATTCAGGCCCACGGTGTTGGGCACGCGGCCGATGGAGACGATCAGCTTGTCGACTTCCAGCGTCTGCGCCTCGCCCTTGGCATTGGTCCAGGCGACGGAAACGCCCTTCTTGCCGGACTTGACCTCGCCGACCTTGACGCCGAGCTCGATCTTCAGGCCTTGCTTGACGAAGGCCTTGTGCGCCTCCTTGGCGATCTGCTCGTCCACCGCGCCCAGGAAGGTCGGCAGCGCTTCGAGGACCGTGACTTCGGAACCCAGCCGGCGCCAGACCGAACCCATCTCGAGGCCGATCACACCGGAGCCGATCAGGCCCAGCTTCTTCGGCACGCCGGGGATGCGCAGCGCGCCGTCGTTCGACAGGATGTTCTCCTCGTCGAAGGCGGCGCCCGGCAGCGCGCGCGGGTTGGAACCGGTGGCCACGATGATGTGCTTGCCCTCGATCGTTTCCTCGGCGGCGCCCGTCACCTTGATCTCGTAGCCCGCGCCGCCGGCCTTCGCGAAGGAGCCTCGGCCATGGAAGAACGCAACCTTGTTCTTCTTGAACAGGTAGGTGATGCCGTCGTTGTTCTGCTTCACCACCGCGTCCTTGCGGCCCAGCATCTTGTCGATGTCGAGGCCCAGGCCTTCGACCTTGATGCCATGGTCGGCAAAGTGCTTGCCGGCATGCTCGAAATGCTCCGAGGACTGCAGCAGTGCCTTCGAGGGAATGCAGCCGATGTTGGTGCAGGTGCCGCCCAGCGCGGGGCCGCCCTTGCCGTTCTTCCACTCGTCGATGCAGGCGACGTTGAAGCCGAGCTGCGCCGCGCGGATGGCCGCGACGTAGCCGCCGGGGCCGCCACCGATGACGATGACGTCGAATTGCTTGTTGGACATCCGTGCTCCTCAGATGTCGAACAAGAGGCGAGCCGGATCTTCCAGCGCTTCCTTCATGGCGACCAGCCCCAGCACGGCCTCGCGGCCGTCGATGATGCGGTGGTCATAGGACATGGCGAGGTAATTCATCGGCCGCACCACGACCTGGCCGTTCTCGACCACGGCACGGTCCTTGGTCGCATGCACGCCGAGGATGGCCGACTGCGGCGGGTTGATGATGGGCGTCGACAGCATCGAGCCGAACACGCCGCCGTTGGAGATGGAGAAGGTGCCGCCGGTCATCTCCTCGATACCCAGCTTGCCGTCGCGTGCCTTCTGGCCGTACTCGGCGATCTTCTTCTCGATGTCGGCGAAGCTCATCTGGTCGGCATTGCGCAGGATCGGCACCACCAGCCCGCGCGGCGAACCGACGGCGATGCCGATGTCGAAATAGCCGTGGTAGACCACGTCGTTGCCGTCCACCGAGGCGTTGAGCACCGGGTACTTCTTGAGCGCATGCACCGCGGCTTTCACGAAGAAGCTCATGAAGCCGATCTTGACGCCGTGCTCCTTCTCGAACTTTTCCTGGAAGCGCTTGCGCATCTCCATGACGGGCGCCATGTTGACCTCGTTGAAGGTGGTCAGGATGGCGTTGGTCGATTGCGACTGCAGCAGGCGCTCGGCGATGCGGGCGCGCAGGCGGCTCATCGGCACGCGTTCTTCCGGGCGCTCGCCGAGGTCCGGCGCGCTCGCGGGGGACGCCACTTGCGGCAGCGCCGTCTTGGGCGCGCCCGTGGGAATGGCCACCGGCGCAGCGACCTTGGCGGTCGCGCCGCCCGCGACCGCGGCCAGCACGTCGCCCTTGGTGACTCGGCCGTCCTTGCCGGAGCCGCTCACGTCGCCTGTCGTCAGCTTGTTGTCGGCCAGCAGCTTGGCGGCGGCCGGCATCGCGACGTCGGACTTGGCACCGCCGGCGGCAGCGGCAGCGGCAGCAGGCGCCGCTGCCTGCGCCGGTGCAGCAGCAGGCGCGGCAGGGGCGGCCGCCGCTGCGGCGACGCTGGCCTTGGCGTCGGTGTTGATCTTGGCGATGACCTGGTCGGCCACCACCGTCGCGCCGTCGCCGGCGACGATTTCGGCCAGCACGCCGGCGGAAGGCGCGGGCACCTCCAGCACGACCTTGTCGGTCTCGATCTCGATCAGGATTTCATCGACGGCGACCGCTTCGCCGGGCTTCTTCTTCCATTGGAGCATCGTGGCCTCGGCCACGGACTCGGACAACTGGGGGACTTTGACTTCAACGATGGACATTTTGGAATGTGCTCCGCTTCGTGTTTCTTGAGTGGGGTTGTTTTACTTGGTGAGCACGAAGCCCTTGAGCTTGGCGAAGGCGCCGTCGACCAGTGCCTTCTGCTGTTCCTGGTGCAGGTGCGAGTAGCCGACGGCGGGCGACGCCGAGGCGGCGCGGCCCGAGTAGCCGAGTTTCTGGCCTTCCTGCAGGTTCTCGTGGATGTTGTGCTGCACGAAGAACCAGGCGCCCTGGTTCTGCGGCTCGTCCTGGCACCACACCACGTCGACGAGGTTCGGGTACTTCCTGAGCTCGGCGCTGAAGGCCTTGTGCGGGAAGGGGTAGAGCTGCTCGACGCGGATCACCGCCACGTCGTCGCTGCCCTTCTCCTCGCGCTTCTTCGCCAAGTCGTAGTAGACCTTGCCCGAGCAGGCGATCACGCGCTTGACCTTGTCGGCCTTGAGCTCCTTGTTGTCGGGAATGACGGTCTGGAAGCTGCCCTTGGTGAACTCGGCGAGCGGCGAGGTCGCGTCCTTGTTTCGCAGCAGCGACTTGGGCGTCATGATGACCAGCGGCTTGCGCAGGTTGCGCACCATCTGCCGGCGCAGCACGTGGAAGATCTGGCTCGCCGTGGTGGGCTGCACGACCTGCATGTTGGCGTCGGCGGACAGCTGCATGAAGCGCTCCAGGCGCGCCGAGCTGTGCTCGGGGCCCTGCCCTTCGTAGCCGTGCGGCAGCATCAGCGTGATGCCGTTGACGCGGCCCCACTTCACCTCGCCCGAGGCGATGAACTGGTCGATGACGACCTGCGCGCCGTTGGCGAAGTCGCCGAACTGCGCCTCCCAGATCACCAGCGTGTTCGGGTCGTTGGAGGCGTACCCGTATTCGAAGGCCAGCACCGCTTCTTCCGAGAGGATGGAGTCGATGACGACGAAGGGTGCCTGGTTGTCGGCGACGTTCTGCAGCGGCACATAAGTGCCTTCGTCGAACTTCTCGCGGTTCTGGTCGTGCAGCACGGCATGGCGGTGCGTGAAGGTCCCGCGGCCGCTGTCCTCGCCGGAGAGGCGCACCGGGTAGCCGCTGGCCACCAGCGAGGCGAAGGCCATGTGCTCGCCCATGCCCCAGTCGACGTTGATCTCGCCGCGGCCCATGGCGGCGCGGTCGTCCAGCACCTTCTTGACCAGCGGATGGACCGTGAAGTTCTCCGGCGCCTTGGTGAGGCGCTCGGCCAGCCGCTTCCATTCGGCGGTCGGGATGGCGGTATCGCCGGCGTCGGTCCACTTCTTGTTGAGGAAGGGACTCCAGTCGACCGCGTACTTGCTCTTGAAGTTCGTGAGCACCGGGTTGGTGGTGTTCTTGCCGGCGTCGAAGGCGGCGCGCTGCGCCTTCACCAGGTCGTCGCCGAGCGTGTCGCCCAGGCCCTGGGCGGCGAGCCGGTCGGCGTAGAGCTTGCGCGTGCCGGGGTGGGCAGCGATCTTCTTGTACATCAGCGGCTGTGTGAGCGAGGGGGTGTCCTGCTCGTTGTGGCCCAGCTTGCGGAAGCAGACGATGTCGACCACCACATCCTTCTGGAACTCCATGCGGAAATCCAGGGCCAGCTGCGTGGCCAGCACCACGGCTTCCGGGTCGTCGCCGTTCACGTGCAGCACCGGCGAATCGATCATCTTGACGATGTCGGTGCAGTACAGCGTCGAGCGGCTGTCACGCGGGTCGCTGGTGGTGAAGCCGATCTGGTTGTTGATCACGATGTGCACCGTGCCGCCGGTGGAGTAGCCGCGGGTCTCGGCCAGCGCCAGCGTTTCCATCACCACGCCCTGCCCTGCGAAGGCAGCGTCGCCATGCACGATCACCGGCAGCACCTGCTTGCCGAGCGGGTCGGCGCGGCGGTCCATGCGCGCACGCACCGAGCCTTCGACCACCGGGTTCACGATCTCGAGGTGCGAGGGGTTGAAGGCCAGGCTGAGGTGCACCGGACCGCCGGGCGTCGACACGTCGGAGCTGAAGCCCTGGTGGTACTTGACGTCGCCGCTGGGCAGCTCTTCGGGCGCCGTGTGGTCGAACTCGGCGAACAGATCGGCCGGCATCTTGCCCAGCGAGTTGACCAGCACGTTCAGCCGGCCGCGGTGGGCCATGCCGATCACGATTTCCTGCACGCCCTTGGTGCCGGCCTGGTTGATCAACTCGTCCATCGAGACGATGAAGCTCTCGCCGCCTTCGAGCGAGAAGCGCTTCTGGCCGACGTACTTGGTATGGAGGAAGCGCTCGAGGCCTTCGGCCGCCGTCAAGCGCTCGAGGATGCGCTTCTTCTGCTCCGTGCTCAGCTTGGGATTGGTCCGGGCGCTCTCGAGCTTCTGCTGCCACCAGCGCTTCTGCGACTGGTCGGTCATGTACATGTACTCGGCGCCGATGGTGGTGCAGTAGGTCTCGCGCAGCGCGTTGAGCAGGTCGCGCAGCGACATCGTGTCCTTGCCGAAGAAGGTGTTGCTCGTGTTGAACACCGTCTCGAGGTCGGCATCGGTGAAGCCGTAGAACGAAGGCTCCAGCTCGGGAATCGGGGGGCGCTCGGCGCGCTTGAGGGGATCGAGGTCGGCCCAGCGGGCGCCGACGTTGCGGTAGGCGGCGATCAGCTGCTGGACGGCGGTGCGCTGGCGGCCGAGCTCGGAAGCGGCGCCGCTGGCCTGCACCACCCGGGTCGTGCCCTGCTTCGCACGCTCGGCGAAGGCATTGATGACCGGCTGGTGCGCGACGTCGCGTGCGGTGCTGCCATCGGTGGCGGGCACGTTCTGCAACGCGTCGAAGTAGGAACGCCAGTTGTCGGGCACGCTGCCCGGGTTGGCGAGATAGTTTTCGTACATCTCTTCGACATAGGGCGCATTGCCGCCGAAGAGGTAGGTGTTGCCTTGGTAGGCGTGGTAGACGGACGCGGAGGACGTCGAATCGCTCATGTTGCGCTGACCTTCGCTTCCCTTGGGGAAGCATTAGCTGGTTTGAGAAACCTTCCGCGACACGGCTGAACCGATTGGCGGATGCGACTGTGGCTGGGGAAGGGCCGGAGTACCCAGGGATTGTGCCATGGCAACGATGTGGCGCCGGAAACCGGCCGTACAAGCCCTTTGGTGGGTGGCCTCTGTCAGTGGGGGACGACCGCCTTCCTGACCTGCTGGAGAGCGCCGGGGTCCTCGATGGTGGTCAGGTCCCCGGGGTCGCGCCCCTCGCACACCGCCTGGATTGCCCGGCGCAGCAGCTTGCCGCTGCGGGTCTTGGGCAGCGCGCTGACGAAGTGCACGCGCGCCGGCCGGGCCAGCGCGCCGAGCTGGTCGGCCACCTGCTTCATCACCTCCCCTTCGAGCGTCAGGGCCGCCTGGGCGTCGCCGAGCACGGCCCCGTCCTTCGGCACCACGAAAGCCGTGGCCACCTGGCCCTTGAGCGCATCGGCCACGCCGACCACCGCCACCTCGGCGACCTGGGCATGGCCGGAGATGCTTTCCTCGATCTCGCGCGTGCCGAGGCGATGGCCGGCCACGTTGATCACGTCGTCGGTGCGCCCCAGGATGTAGTAGTAGCCGTCCTTGTCGCGGATGCCCCAGTCGAAGGTGGAATACACCAGCTTGCCCGGCACGCTCTTCCAGTAGGTGTTGATGAAGCGCTCGTCGTCGCGCCACACGGTTTGCATGAAGCCCGGCGGCGTCGGGCTTTCGATCACGACCACGCCCTTCTCGTTGGCGCCGGTCAGCTCCTCGCCGGTGGACTCGTTCAGGATCTTGACCTTGTAGCCATACATCGGGATGCCGGGGCTGCCGAACCTGCTGTCGGTGCGCTCCACGCCGTTGGCCACCGTGAGGATGGGCCACCCCGACTCCGTCTGCCAGTAGTTGTCGATGATGGGCACGCCCAGTCCCTCGCTGATCCAGCGCGCCGTGGGCTCGTCCAGCGGCTCGCCCGCGAGGAACAGCGCACGCAGGCTCGACAGGTCGTACTTGCCGAGCAGCGCCGGGTCCTGCTTCTTGAGCACCCGCACCGCCGTCGGCGCGCTGAACATCGCGGTGACCTTGTACTTCTCGACCAGCCGCCACCAGATCCCGCCGTCGGGCTGCCGGTCGAGCCCCTGCGTGGGCAGCCCCTCGTACATGATCGTCGCCATGCCCGCGATCAGCGGCCCATAGACGATGTAGCTGTGCCCCACCACCCAGCCGATGTCGCTGGTCGAGAAGTAGGTCTCGCCGGGCCTGCCGTCGAAGATGTGCTTCATGCTGGCAGCCAGTGCCACCGCGTAGCCGCCCGTGTCGCGCTGCACGCCTTTGGGCCGGCCGGTGGTGCCGCTGGTGTAGATGGTGTAGCTGATATCGGTGGCATCGAGCCAGGTGCAGGGGACCTGGGCGTCGCGGTGCTGCTCGATCAGGGGGGCGGCGAGATGGTCGCGGCCTTCCTTCAGGTCCATGGGCGCCAGGCCACGGTCGAAGAGCAGCACCGCTTCGGGCTGGTGCGTCGAAAGACGCATCGCCTCGTCCAGCAGCGGCTTGTAGGCGATCACCTTGCCGCCGCGCGATCCCGCGTCGGCGCTGACGATGACCTTGGGCGTCGCATCCTCGATGCGCGAAGCCAGCGAGGCGCTTGCGAAGCCGCCGAACACCACGCAGTGGATCGCCCCCAGCCGTACGCAGGCGAGCATGGTGAAAGCGGCCTCGGGAATCATCGGCATGTAGATCAGCACGCGATCGCCCTTCCCCACCCCCAGCGCCATGAGCGTGGCGGCGACGCGCTGCACCTCGGCGTGCAGTTCCCTGAAGCTGTAGGTCTTCTCGGTGCCGGTCTCGGTGGAGACCGCAATGAGCGCCGCCTGATCGCCGCGGGCCGCCAGATGCCGATCGACCGCGTTGTGGCAGAGGTTGGTGGTGCCGCCCGCGAACCAGCGCACGAACGGAGCGCGGCTCGTGTCGAGGATCTGGCCGGGTGGCGTTTTCCACTCGATCAGCTCGGCCTGCTCGGCCCAGAACGATTCTGGCGCTTCGATGGAACGGCGATAGAACTCTGCGTAGCGGCTCATGGACTTGTCTCCTGCCGGGTTGCGGCTCTGGAATAGAACTGAATTCGTATTCTGAGCGAGCCGCTTGCGGGAAGCTGACAGCTTGCCCCGGGCGGCGCCGCGACCATGATCCACATCAATAGAGGCGCGATGACCGTCGCCCTCGGCTGCACGGCTGTCACAAATGCTGGCGCCGGCACGTCTTATGGACAAGGACAGCGCATGGGGCGAGCGTCCGGCCATCGGAAAAGGAAAATGCTATGAAGATCGTCGTCATCGGCGGCAGCGGGCTCATCGGATCGAAGCTGGTGCAAAAGCTTCGTCAAAAGGGACACGAGGTCGTCGCCGCCTCGCCATCGACTGGGGTCAATGCCCTCACCGGCGAGGGATTGGCCGAGGCACTGAGGGGCGCGCAAGTCGTCGTCGATGTCGCGAACTCGCCCTCGTTCGAGGACACCGCGGTGATGAACTTCTTCGAGACCTCGGGGCGAAACCTCATGGCCGCCGAGCAGGTCGCGGGTGTCGAGCACCACATCGCCCTGTCGGTCGTGGGGACCGAACGGCTCCTCGCGAGCGGCTACTTCCGCGCCAAGATGGCGCAGGAGAAGCTGATCGAGGCATCGCCCATCCCCTACACCATCGTGCGCGCGACGCAATTCTTCGAGTTCGTCGCCAGCATCGCGCAGTCCGGCACCGAAGGCGACACGGTACGGATGCCTCCCTCGCTGATCCAGCCGATGGCGTCCGAGGACGTCGCCCAGGCGCTGTCGGAGATTGCGCTGGAACCGCCCGTCGGCGGGAGGGTGGAGATCGCGGGGCCCGTGGCGCTGGGGATGGACAAGCTGATCGATCAGTTCCTGCGCGGCACCGGTGACACGCGCCGCGTGGTGACCGATCCGAAGGCACTCTACTTCGGCACACCGGTCGACGACCGGTCGCTCACGCCGGGCAAGAACCCGCGCCTGGGCACGACGAGCTTCGCGCAGTGGCTCGAAACCGCCGGAAAAAAGCAATAGAGCGCGAGGGCGATCACTCGCGCGACGCGAGCTGATCGCGCACGGCGGTGACGTGATCACCGACCTTCGAAATCGCATCGCGCAGCGTCGCCTCGTTGCATCGAAGCTGCATGCACCAATACTGCGCTTCCACGGGGTCGTCGATGTGAATGCGGCCAGGATCGAGTGGTTTGAAATGGCTCAGATCTTCGGACATGCGTCCTCCTCGGTCGGGATGGGCGGACCTTTATAGGCTTCGGCGAGCCGATCTGCAAGGCGGGGGCGCGTGGGCTGGCCCGATGTCTCCCAGCCAGTCGAGCTGCGAGCCATGCAATCGGATCAGCCGGCCTTGGCGCGGGCGGACTTCCTCTGGCCCTCGGCGCGCGGCGTCTCGGCGCCCGCCGCGGCGCTGCGGGCGTTCGCCCGGTCGAGCCAGAGCAAGGCATCGACATGCGCCATGAAGCGGTGCAGGTACTCCGGCGACAGCTCGCGCATCAGCATGAGTGCGCGATGCACGAGGTGGTGCGAGTTGAGCGGGCCGGCGTTCTCCGGCACCGCCGCGAGGGTTTGCGTGAGCCGCCGGTCAGCGCTGAGCCTGGACCAGGTACTGCGGAAGTAGCGGAGCGTCTTCAGTTCGTGCGAGGAAGAGGACAAGCCGGGCACGGGACCGCTCGCCGCCGCGCCTTCCCCTTGCGCCGACGCAGGCCGGCCGATGGCGTCCACGAGCTCCGCGAGCGGCCCGCGAGTGGCTTGGGCTTTCCGCGCCGCGTCGGGCAAGCCTTCCGCGCCGGAGGCCTGGCCGGAATCGTCCGCGGTGTACGCGGCCAGCAGTTCGAGCAGCTTGCCGTCCAGGATGCGCCGGGCTTCGCCGTGGTGGGCGGCAGCCCGCCTCGCCAGCGTTTCGATGAAATGGAAGCGCACGGGGTCGCGCCGATGATCGCCACGCGCGCGGCAGGTTTCGATCATCGCGGCGGGGTCCATGCGGCTCGCCATGGTCCCGGCGCCGGAGCCTGGCATCGCTGGGCTACTCACGGGGCTTCGTGTCCGTGCCGGACTGCCTCGGCGTGGGTGCCATTTCCACGCGGCGGTTCCGGGCGCGTCCCTCGGCATCGGCATTCGACGCCACCGCCTGCTCGGAACCGAAAGCCGCAGCGAAGACCGAGGACGATGGAATGCCCTCCTCGATCAAGGCGCGCGTCACCGTCAGCGCCCGCTGGGCGGAGAGCTCCCAGTTGTCGGCGAATCGGCGATTGCCGTCCCGCAGCTGCCGGTCGTCGGTGAAGCCGCTCACCATCAGCACTTCGTCGCGGGCCTGCAGGTAGCTGGCCAGCGGTGCGCTCAGGCTCCGCAGCAGCTGCCGCCCTTCGGGCTGCAGTTCCGCGGAGCTGGAAGCGAACAGCACGCTGCCGTTGATGCCGATGCGCCCGTTGCTGAGCGTCACCCGGCCAGCGGCCAGCGGGACGGCCAGGGCCTTCTCGAGGGCTTGCAGCCGCTGCGCCTGCGCCTCCCGCTTCTTGATCTCGGCCTGCAACTGCGTCGTGAGTTCCAGCTGCATGCCGATCGCAAACACGAGGATCAGCACGAAGGCTCCGAGCAGCCCCGACATCAGGTCGCCGAAGACCGCCCAGACCGGCACGCCCGGCTCGGGGCCGGCGTCGATGTCGTCCCGCATCACGCCTCGCTGCCGGCGGGTGCACGCTCGATGGCGAGCTGCTGCAGGTCTTCGACGATCTGCTTCTGCGACATGATGCTCAGGTCGATGACCTCCCTCGCCTGCGCGACGTAGTAGGCCAGCTGCTCGTCGCTGCGCGCGATGGATTTGCCGAGCGCGCCTTCGATGCGCTGCAGGTGGGCCACCAGCTTGTCGTTCGATTGGCTGAACAGCTGCACGGCGAAACCGAAGGCCTCCCCCAGGCTCGCCACTTCGACGGCACTGCCGGTGAGCTGGGCGGCGACTTCGGCCATCTTCCCGGCTTGCGCATCGACCTTCTCGGTGAAGCCCGTGCCGACGCGCTCCAGCAGGTCCGCCGATGCGCCGACCAGCGCGTCGATCGCCGAGCGCTGTTCGGCGGAGGCATGGTTCACGGCATCGAGCAGGGTGCCCAGTGTTTCCAGGATGCGGCTGCGTTCCTCCAGCATCGCGTTGTCACGCGCCATGCCTTCGGAGACCTTCTGGCGCAGCTCGGCGATCACCTCGGCCGCGGCGCGCGGCGCTTCGGCGGCGGCCTGCACGAGCTGGGCGATTTCGGCCATGGTGCTGCTCGCCTGCGCCTCGGTTCGGGCGGAGATGTTGCGGGCGGTCTCTTCGAGCGTCTTGCAGATCTCCTGCTGCCGGCTCTCGGCGCGCGCGCCGGCCTGCTGCCATTCCTCGCCGAGCGACGCGGCCGTCGCCTCCAGCGCCTGCGTCCAGGCCGTGAGCCGCTGCGCGTCGCGCGATGCGATCTCCGTCTGCAGCGTCGCATGCGCCTGGTCCACCGTGCGCAGCAGCGAAGCCGCGTGCTGCCCGAAGGTGGCCGCGACCGCCGTCAGGGCCTGGTGCGTATCGCCCGACAGCTTCTCGCTGGCGCGCTCGTGCTGAGCGAGCGCGCTGCCCCACATGGTCGACATGCCGCTGGCCGTGCTCTCCAACCGGGCGGAAACGCCGTCCACCAGCGACGCCGAACGCTGCTCGAAGGTCTGGGCGAAGTGGTCGAGCGTGCTGCGCAGATCCTGCGACAGCGCCTCGCTCTCGCGCCGATGCCCGGCGAGCGCGTCCTGCCAGAGCGCCGCCACCGTGGCGGTGGTGGACTCGAAGCGGCTGGACAGCCCGTCCAGTTGCCGCTGCACGCTGTGCTCGATGGTGCCGTGCAGCGAAGCCGCCTCGCGCGCGATCCCGGCCATCGCGGCCTCGACGACTGGCTGGAAGGTCGCGCCCGCGATGCGGGCGCTTTCGGTCAGGCTCTCGTTGAGCGATCGGCCCACGGACGAAGCCAGGTCCGCGTAGGCCGCCTCGGCCTGGCTGTGGAAGCGGTCCTGGCCGGAGACCAGGCGCTCGTTCAAGGCGTGGCTTTGCCGTTCCATCATGGCCATCATGGCCTGCAGGCGATCCACCAGCTGGGGCATGCCCTCGACCTGCTGCTGCAGCAGCCTGAAGGACTCGTCGCGCTGATGGGCCCGCGACCAGGGCCGCAAAGTGGTGGCGATCCGCGTGTCGAGCATCTGCCCGGCCTGCACGCGCTCGCGCCGGCACAAGGCGGAGGCAAGGCCCAGCATCGCGGACGCGGCCACGCCGGCCACCGAGGTGCCGAAGGCCAGGCCCAGGCCCTTCACCGGGGCGGACAGGGAAGCGCGGATGGCCTGCAGGTCGCTCGCGCTTTCGAGTGCCACCCCGGTGCCGTTCAGCGTGACCACCATGCCGAGGAAGGTTCCGAGCATGCCCAGCAGGACCAGGAGCCCCGCGAGGTACGGCGTCAGGGCCGGCCCTGGCAGGCCGACGCGCTCGCCCTCGATGCGCAGGCGCACCGCGTTGCGCAGGGAAGGATGCAGTTGTTCGAGCCACTGGCCCAGGCTGGCCGGAGCATCGGGCAGGTCCGTCACGGCCCCTTGCAACGTGGAGGTGGCCTGGTGGAAGCGATGCAGTTCCAGCGCACCGACCAGGTAGAAGGCGCCGACGAGCACGGTGATCGCCAGCGCCAGCGGGTTGGCACCGATGTAACCCGCGGCGACCCAGCACACGGCGGCCAGGCCCACGAGGAAAACGAAGGGGTGAAGTGATCTGTTCATGAGCTCTTGCGAAGGGCTTCGAGCAGCCCTTCGACAGGTTCGAATCGAATATCCAGTTCGGCGAGCAGCACGCTTTGCATGTCCTTGCGGAACACGTCCTGCCACGCCATCTGCGGCGCCCCGCCCTCGGGCTCGTCCGGCGTTGCCTGGTGGGCTTGCCGCAGGCGCACGAAATGCTTCTCGAGCGGTCCGGGCACGGTCGACAGCAGGCTGCGCTCCTGCGCGCCCAGGGCCTGCTCCATCACGGCGTCGACGGCGGCGAGCTGTGCCATCGCCGGCGATCGGGCCGCCAGGCTCGCGCGCAGGCGCTCGCGCAGGGGGCCGAGGGCCATCTCCATCGTCTGCTGCCTCGCGAGGTAGTGCCGGCGGTACGGGGAGAAGCCGGCGGCCGTGTCCGTGCGTTCCTTCTCGGCGGCGAGAGCGCCGTCATCGGCGATGGCCTTCGCCAGGACGCCGCGCAGGCGGAGGCATTCGCCTTCCTCGCCGCCCTGGACGGCGCGAACGCTGGCCGGCACTGCTGCCGGGCCGCAGTTCAAGACCGCAGACAAGGAGATCGCGTCGGTCCAGCCGAGCCATTGGCTCAGTCGATCCGCGAAGGCATGCCGGGGTTCGGCAACGTCGATGTCGGCCAATCGGGCGAGCAAGCGAGTGAGCGCCGAGCCGGTGAAAGCTGTGCGCCGTGAAACTTGCGCCATACCGCCGGGTGAAAAACCTGGCAGTCTACACCGCTCGATCGCCGTGGCCGGCCGAGGACCGCGCCGCCTGCATGACGGCGTCCCAGAAGCGCTCTGCGGCCCTGGGGAGCTGTCCGGACGTGCGGAACAGGCGGATCTCCAGGTCCACATTCCATCGGCCCTCCCCGGCCGGCAGGAGCGTGCCTTGCGCCAGCTCGGCCTGGATCAGGCTGGCAGGCAGCCACGCGATGCCGCGGCCTTCGAGCGCCATGGTCTTGAGCACCGTGGCCAGGTGCGCGGTGAGCACCACCTGGGTCGCCAGCTCGTCGAGCCTGGCGCCGAGCACGCTGCGCATGATCCGGCCAAGACCGGATTCGGTGCTGTAGGCCAACAAGGGAACGCGCACCGATGCCGTGCCGCGCAGGGAATGAGCCGGCCCGCCGCGCTCGCCCGGTGCGCAGACCGGCATCAGCACGTCGGCGCCGACCACGCAGGAGGGAAAGCCGCCGGCCTCCAGCCGTCCGGGCGCCTGGGCATGCCCATGGCACAGCAGGAACTGCGTGCGGCCCTGCAGCATCAGCGCCTCGCATTGCTGCATCACGTCGGACACCAGTTGCATCGGACCCACCGGAGCCCCCGATTCCAGCCCGCGCAGCCACGCCGGCATGAAGGTCAGCGACAGGGCGTGCGTCGCGGCGATGCGCAGCGTGGCGGAACTCGCATCGGCGACGGCGCGCGCCTCGTCGGGCAGGCGCGCCACCCGTGCCAGCAGCTCCTGCGCGAGGGCGCGGAACCATTCGCCAGGCTCGGTGAGCGTCGCCGGATGGCTGGTGCGATCGATCAGCACGACGCCCAGCCACTCCTCCAGCGCGCGGATGCGCCGGCTGAAGGCGGGCTGGGTCATGTGCCGCTCCTCGGCGGCGCGGGAGAAATTGCCCGTCGCGGCCAGCGCGAGGAAGTCTTCGAGCCACAAGAAATTCATCGGCGGTGCTTTGGAGGCATACAAGAAGAGAAAACGGGCATTGGCCTTTGCCGCGCTGCGGGACGACCATTGCCTCCAGGAATTTTCAACCCAGGAGACATCATGCCGACCATCCAGAACTACCGCGGGATCATTCCCGCCATCGCCTGCCCCTTCACGCGTGACTTCCGCATCGACGAGGCCGAGCTGCGGCGCCACGCGTCCTGGCTGGCCGGGCAACCCGGCGTGGTGGCGGTGATGACCAACGGCCACACGGGCGAGGTGTTCTCGCTGACGGCGAAGGAGCGTGCCGAGGTCACCCGCATCGTCGCGAGCGAGCTCGAGGGCCGGCTGCCGGTGATCTCCTCGATCGTCTGCGAAGGCCTCCTGGAAGCCAAGGAGCACGCCAGCATGGCGCGCGACGCCGGCGCCCGCGCGCTCGACGTGATGCCGCCGCACCACTGGCTGCGCTTCGGCTTCCGCGCCGCGCATGTCACCGACTATTTCGAGGCGATCTCCGAAGCGGGCCTGGACCTGGTGGCGCACGTGTACCCGGCCTGGACCCGGGCCGCCTACTCGTCCGCGACTTTGGCCGAACTGGCGAAGCTGCCCTACGTGCAGGCCTTCAAGGTCGGCCAGCGGGACATGAACAAGTACGCCAGCGACATCAAGGCCATCCGCGAGGCAGACCCCTCCAAGTCGATCCTGACCTGCCACGACGAGTACCTGCTGGCCACCATGGTGCAGGGCGTGGACGGTGCGCTGGTCGGCTTCGCGACCTTCATCCCCAGCCTCATCAACGACCTCTGGGAGGCGGTGAAGGCCGGCGACCTGAAGAAGGCGATGAAGGTGCAGGCCCTGATCACGCCGCTGAAGGATGCGGTGTACGGCGGCGGCGAGCCGACGGGCGAAGCCCATGCGCGCATGAAGGCCGGGATGTACCTGGCCGGCGTGATCAAGGACCCGACGGCGCGCCCGCCGACCGAAGCGCCGAGCGAGGCCGAGATGCAGGCCTTGCGCGCGGCCCTCGACAACGCAGGCCTGCTGCAGCGCTGAGGACGACCGCCATGCAACGCAGAACCTTCGCGCGCTGCGCGCTCTCCGCCCTGCTGCTCGGCCTGGCCGGCGCCGCCGGTGCCCAGGCCTGGCCGTCCAAGCCCATCACGATGATCATTCCTTTCCCGCCCGGGGGCACGCTCGACACCGTCGGCCGCATGCTGGCGCAGAAGCTCGGCGAGCAGCTGGGCCAGAGCGTGGTGGTCGACAACCGCGCGGGCGCCGGGGGCGCCATCGGCTCCGCGGCCGTGGCCCGCGCGGCACCGGACGGCTACACGCTGCTGTTCAGCCCCTCGACATTCACGACCACGCCGATGGTGGTCAAGTCGACACCTTATGACGTCAACAAGGACTTCCAGCCGGTCGCGCTGGTGGCGAAGGCGCCGCTGTCGATCGCGGTCAACAAGAACCTGCCGGTGAACGACCTCCAGGGGTTGATCGCGCATGCGAAGGCCCACCCCGGCAAGCTCACGTTCGCCATCGGCTCCTCGGCCTCGGCGGGGCACCTGTCGACCGAGCTGCTCAAGCGCGCGAGCGGCATCGACTACCTGGTCGTGCCGTACAAGGGCTCGGGGCCCGCCTACCAGGACCTGATCGGCGGACAGATCGACGGCTTCGTCGATCCGGTGCTGGGCTCGGCGCAGTACGCGAAGAGCGGCATGCTGAAGGTGCTCGCCGTGACCTCGAAGTCGCGCATCCCGAACATGCCCAACACGCCGACCGTCGGCGAGACGCTGCCGGGCTACGAGTTCTACAGCTGGTACGGCCTGTGGGCGCCCGCGAAGATGCCGCAGGAGATCGCGCAGCGCCTGAATGCCGAGGTCAACAAGGCGCTGAACGCCCCCGACATCAAGGACAAGCTCACCGTCCAGGGCCTGCTGCTGACGCCGGGCAGCATCGCCGACTTCGCCGCCTTCCAGAAAGAAGACATGGCGCGCTCGGCCAAGATCATTTCGGAGGCGAGCATCCGTGCCGAATAGTCCGCACGTCCTGGTGACCGGGACCAGCTCCGGCATCGGCCTGGCGATCGCGCAGGCCTTGCTGGCGGGCGGCTGGCGGGTCACGGGCTTCGATCGATCGGCGCCGGCGATCGCCGAGCCTGCGTTCACGGCCGTCGAGGTCGACCTCGCAGATGCCGCAGCGACCGACGCGGCGGCACGGCAAGCGGCCGGCGTCACGGCCTTCGTCCACGCGGCCGGGGTGCTGCGCGTCGGCGCCCTGGGCAGCCTGGACCTGTCCGAGGGCGAGCTGATGTGGCGCCTGCACGTCGACGCCGCCACGCGCATCGCCAACGCGCTGCTGCCGGTCATGGCCGCCGCGGGCCATGGCCGCGTCGTCCTCGTCGGCAGCCGCGTGGCGCAGGGCAAGGCCGGCCGCAGCCAGTACGCCGCCTCGAAGGCCGCGCTGGTGGCGCTCGCGCGCAGCTGGGCCGCTGAAACGGCCGCGCGCGGAGTGACCGTCAACGTCGTCTCGCCGGCGGCGACACAGACGGCGATGACCTCCGACCCTTCGCGCGCCGCGGAAGCGCCGGTGCTGCCGCCGATCGGCCGGCTCATCCGGCCGGACGAGATCGCCGCGCTGGTCGCGTTCCTCCTCTCCCCGCAGGCCGGCGCCATCACCGGCCAGGAGATCCAGATCTGCGGCGGCTCCTCGCTGCCGCGCTAACCCTGCATTCACACCGAGTTCCACCATGAAGATCGTCGACATCAAGGAAGAGACCAAGCCCATCAAGTCCAACATCCGCAACGCCTACATCGACTTCTCGAAGATGACCCTGAGCCTCGTGGCCGTGGTCACCGACGTGATCCGCGACGGCAAGCCGGTGGTGGGCTACGGCTTCAATTCGAACGGCCGCTACGGCCAGGGCTCGCTGATCCGCGAGCGCTTCCGGCCGCGCGTGCTGGAAGCCGATCCGGCCTCGCTGGTCGACGACCAGCGCGACAACCTCGATCCCCACAAGATCTGGGCCACGATGATGACCAACGAGAAGCCCGGCGGGCACGGCGAGCGCTCGGTCGCGGTCGGCACCATCGACATGGCGGTCTGGGACGCCGTGGCCAAGATCGAGCAGAAGCCGCTCTACCAGTTGCTGGCCGAGCGCTACGGCAGCGGCAAGCCCGACCGCAAGGTCTTCGTCTACGCCGCCGGCGGCTACTACTGGCCGGGCCAGGGGCTGGAGGGCCTGGAGCGCGAGATGCGCAGCTACCTGGACCGCGGCTACTCGGTGGTCAAGAAAAAGATCGGCGGCGCCTCGCTCGCCGAGGACTGCCGGCGCATCGAGGCAGTGCTCAGGCTGCTGGGGCCGGGACAGAAGCTGGCGGTGGATGCCAATGGCCGCTTCGACCTCAAGACCGCGGTCGAGTACGCGAAGGCGCTGTCGGCCTACGACCTGTTCTGGTACGAGGAGGCGGGCGATCCGCTGGACTACGCGCTGCAGGCCGAGCTCGCCCGGCATTACGAGGGCCCCATGGCCACGGGCGAGAACCTGTTCTCGATGCAGGACGCGCGCAACCTGATCCGCTATGGCGGCATGCGGCCGGACCGCGACTACCTGCAGTTCGACTGCGCGCTCAGCTACGGCCTCGTCGAGTACCTGCGCACGCTGGACATGCTCAAGGAGAACGGCTGGTCGCCCTCGCGCTGCGTGCCGCACGGCGGCCACCAGATGTCGCTCGCGATCGCGGCCGGGCTGGGCCTGGGGGGCAACGAGTCCTACCCCGACCTGTTCCAGCCCTATGGCGGCTTTCCGGACGGTGTCCGGGTCGACAACGGCTACGTGGTGCTGCCCGAGCTGCCGGGCATCGGCTTCGAGGGCAAGGCGGACCTCTATGCGGAGATGAAGCGGCTGGCCTCCTGAAGAAGGTGCGGGCCAACCGCAAGGGCCATCGATCGGCTTCGGCAGACCGTTCGGCCGGCGTCGAATTTGGATGACACCGCTGGGGCAGGGATGAGCGCATCGTCAGGGCTCCGTTCACTCGCGCGAGGTGATGCCATGCCCAAGCATCGTGGATCCGGACAAGCGCTGCGCCGCATCGGGGCGCAGGTGGCGATGGTGCTCGGGGTCGTGGCCCTGCAGCCGGCCGTGGCCGAACCCATCTTCAAGTGCGGCAAGGCCTACACCAACGTGCCGGCCGATGCCGGACCCGGCAAGGCGCGCTCCGGCGACTGCGTGCTGGTCGAGCCCGGCGGCCGGGCCAGGGGAAAGAACGAGAACATCTCGCTCGACGGATCGAATCAGATCACCGTGCCGGTCGGCCAGGACGGTCGCTTCTGGATTCGCGGCACGGTCAACGGCTTCCCGGTTCAGTTCGTGATCGACCGCACGGCGACGGTCAGCGCCGGCGTCGCCGTGAGCGAGGACTTCGCAGCCCGGGCGAACCTGATCGGCGGTACGCCGGCTTACATCCAGACAACCACGGGCGCCGGCACGGATGCGCGCCGCATCGAGCGGGTGCCCATGACCTTCGGGCCGTTCCGGATCCAGCAGGCGACGGTGGTGGTGGGCCCGCTGGGCGGCAAGTCGCGACGGACGCGGTGCTCGGCCCGGAACTGCTCTCGCTCTTCGACGTCACGGCCAACGACCGCGAGCTGACCATCGTCGGCAAGTAGCGGCGGCGATGGACGGCCCGCTCAGCCGCCGGCGATGCGGCTCACCAGCGCCTTGGTGAAGGCCGCTGTCCCGGCGCTGCCGCCCAGGTCGCCGGTGCGCACCTTGTCGATGTTGAGCGTCTCGTCGATGGCCTTGCGCAGGCGCGTGGCCAGCGCCGGCAGCTGGCAATGGTCGAGCATCAATGCGGCCGCCAGCAGCAGCGCCGTGGGATTCGCGATGCCCTTGCCGGCGATGTCCGGCGCCGAGCCGTGCACCGCCTCGAAGATGGCTGCACGCGCGCCGATGTTGGCGCCCGGCGCCATGCCCAGGCCGCCAACCAGCCCGGCGACCAGGTCGGACAGGATGTCGCCGAAGAGATTGGTCGTGACCAGCATGTCGAACTGCCAGGGATTGAGCACCAGTTTCATCGCGCAGGCGTCGATGATGACCGTGTCGAGCTCGAACTTGCCCTTGTACTCGCGCTCGTAGAGCTCGAGCCCCGTCTCCAGGAAGATGCCGGTCAGCGCCTTCATGATGTTCGCCTTGTGCACGAGCGTGACCTTCTTGCGGCCGGTCGCGACGGCGGTGTCGAAAGCGAATTCGAGTACGCGCCGGCTGCCCTGGCGCGTGTTGATGCCGGTGGCCATCGCCACCGCGTGCGGATCGCCGCCGATGGGCACGTAGTGCTCGTGGCCGATGTAGAGGCCCTCGAGGTTTTCGCGGACCACCACCAGGTCGATGTTGTCGAAGCGGCCGCCCGGGATGATGGTGCGCGCCGGGCGCAGGTTGGCATAGAGCTCGAACTCCTCGCGCAAGCGGACGTTCGACGAGCGATAACCGCCGCCGGAGGGCGTTTCCAGAGGCCCCTTCAACGCGAGGTGCGTGCGGTGGATGCTCTGCAGCGTCGCTGCCGGCAAGGGGTCGCCCGCCTGCTGCACACCGGCCAGGCCGGCCACCTGGCGATCCCATTCGAAGGGCGCGCCCAGGGCGTCGAGGGCGGCGAGCGTGGCGTCGACGATCTCGGGTCCGATGCCGTCCCCGGCGATCAGTGTTGCGGGAATGGCAGCGGACATGGGGGGCTCCAGGGTGTTGAAAAGCGCTCGATTTCGTGGCGCGGACCGGGCGATTATCGGCGGACAATCCAGGCCCTTCCCTCCTCGAACGTGCCGCCGCAAACACCATGACCCGACTTGACGACCCTCTTCACGATGCCGAGATCGGCTCCCGCGACAGCACGCTCGACACCACCCGCATCGACGACGTGCGCATCGGCGCCGTCCGCCCCTTGATCACGCCTGCGCTGCTGCAGGAGCGCGTTCCGGTGCGCGACGACACGCTCGCGCTGGTCGAGGCCAGCCGCGCCGCGATCGCCGACGTGCTGCACGGCCGCGACGACCGGCTGGTGGTGGTGGTCGGGCCCTGCTCGATCCACGACCACGAGCAGGCGCTCGAATACGGGCAGCGGCTCAAGGCCGTGGCCGACGAGCTGCACGAGGACCTGCTGATCGTGATGCGCACCTACTTCGAGAAGCCGCGCACCACCGTCGGCTGGAAGGGCTACATCAACGACCCGCATCTGGACGGCAGCTTCGCGATCAACGAAGGACTGGAGCGCGCGCGGCGCCTGCTGCTGGCGCTGACGACGATGGGCCTGCCGACCGGCACCGAATTCCTCGACCTGCTGAGCCCGCAGTTCATCGCCGACCTGATCGCCTGGGGCGCCATCGGCGCACGGACGACGGAGAGCCAGAGCCACCGCCAGCTGGCCTCGGGGCTGAGTTGCCCGGTGGGCTTCAAGAACGGCACCGACGGCAGCATCAAGGTCGCGGCCGACGCCATCCTCGCCGCGCGGGCGCCGCACGCCTTCATGGGCATGACCAAGATGGGCATGGCCGCGATCTTCGAGACCCGCGGCAACGACGACTGCCATGTCATCCTTCGCGGGGGCAAGACGCCCAACTACGCGGCCGCGGACGTGGCCGCGACCTGCGAGGCGCTGCGCGCGCTGGGTCTGCGCGAGCAGGTGATGATCGATGTCTCCCACGGCAACAGCAGCAAGCAGCATCGGCGGCAGATCGACGTCGCCGACGACGTGGCCGGGCAGATCGCCGCCGGCGAGCGGCGCATCGCCGGGGTGATGATCGAGAGCCACCTGGAGGAAGGCCGGCAGGACCTGGTGCCGGGCGTGCCGCTGAAGCACGGCATCTCGGTCACCGATGCGTGCATCGGCTTTGCGCAGACAGTGCCGGTGCTGCAGGGCCTGGCCGCGGCGGTGCGGGCGCGGCGGCGGGTCTAGCGAATCAGCGCCAGCACGTCCTTGAAGCGCGGGTGTTCCGCGCTGCGCAGCCATTCGAAGCCGACCATCTCGGTGGTCACCAGCTCCGCGCCCGCGCCGGCCAGCCGATCGAAGGCGGCATCGCGATTGCGCTCGGTGCGGGAGCTGCAGGCATCGGTCACCACCCAGACTTCGAATTCTTCCTCGAGCAGGTCCAGGGCCGTTTGCAGCAGGCAGACGTGGGCCTCGCAGCCGGCGATGACGATCGTGTTGCGCGCTTCGGCGGGCTGCTGCGCCTTCTGCAGATGCCTCGGCAGGCTGCGCGCATTGCCCTGGGGCGCCTTGGGCGGCGCGCGCAGCCAGTCGGCCAGGCCTTCTTCCACGGCGCTGAATTGCATCTTGGACAGGGTGCGCTGACAAAGCGCACGCAGTTCGGAAACGTTCTCGCCGAGCTTCGAAGGGTTCTCCTCGGTGCCGAAGACCGGAACCTCCAGCAGGCGCGCCATCTGGCCCAGTCGCACGGCATTCGCGAGCACGGCCTGGGCCTCGAAGATGGCGGGCATGAGCCGCTGCTGGTAGTCGACCAGGACCAGTTGGGATTGCGAGGCGTCGAGCAGCATGGGGAGCGGGTCTTTCGGGGAGGCGGGGAGATGGGGGCAAGCCTTCGACCCTACCACCGAACCGATCGGCCAGATCGCGTTCGCTGGGTTCGATTCAATCCGGCCGCAGGCGGATCAGCTTGCCGTCCGACTCGTCGGTCAGCACGTAGAGCAGCCCATCCGGCCCCTGCTTGACGTCGCGGATGCGAGCCCGGCCCTCCTCCAGCAAGCGGTGCTCCGCCACGACCTTGCCGTCGCGCAGCTCGATGCGGTCGAGGTAGCCGAACTTCAGGGAGCCCACGAACAGGTTGCCCTTCCAGGCCGCACCGTAGCGGTCGCTGGTGAGAAATGCCATGCCCGAGGGGGCGATCGAAGGCACCCAGTAATGCAGCGGCTGCTCCATGCCCTCCTTGCGCGTGAGGCCCTCGCCGATCTTGCCGCCGCCGTAGTTCTCGCCGTAGGTGATCACCGGCCAGCCGTAGTTGTGTCCGGCCTGCGGGATGTTGATCTCGTCGCCGCCCTGCGGGCCGTGCTCGTGCATCCACAGCTTGCCATCGGGCGCCAGCGTCGCGCCCTGGCTGTTGCGGTGCCCGTAGCTCCAGATCTCGGGCAATGCGCCAGGCCGGCCGACGAAGGGGTTGTCCGCGGGCGCGGTGCCGTCCTTGGCGATGCGCACCAGCTTGCCCAGGTGGTTGTCGAGCTTCTGGGCATCCTCCTTGCGGCTGAAGCGCTCGCCCAGCGTCAGGAACAGGGTGCCGTCCCGGGCCTCGACGATGCGGCAGCCGAAGTGGTTGCGGCTGACCACCTTGGGACGTTGGCTGAAGATGATCCGCAGGTTTTCGAGGCGGCTGCCATCGGCGGAAAGCTGCGCGCGCGCCAGCGCGGTGCCGTTGGCGGGACCGCCCGCCTCGGGCTGGGAAAAACAGAAGTAGAGGGTGCGGTTCTTCTCGAAGTCCGAATCCGCCAGCACATCCAGCAGGCCGCCCTGACCACCAGCCGCCACCGGCGGAACTCCGGCCAGGGGCGCACCCAGGCTGCCGTCGGCGCTCACCAGCCGCATGCGGCCGGCCTTCTCGGTGACAAGGAAGCGGCCGTCGGGAAGAAAGGCCACCCCCCAAGGATTTTCAAGGCCCGAAGTGACCACCTCCGGCCGCGGGGCCGCGGCGACGATGCTCGAAGCAGCCAGAACGCCAAGAAACAGAAGCGCGTTGCGCGAGGACGGTGAATGCATGGCAATCCTTTTGGAACACGCTGCTAGAAAAAATTCGTACAACGGTCGCGAGTCATTTCAAAACTTTTGGATTACAGAGTTGCAGAAACTTATTGCCCATAACTTGAACTTTACAATTTAAGCAATTCGCGCCCTTGAAAAGATCAAGCGCGACAACGAGTTACATGCATAATCGCCACTTCGCGCGAAATTGACACCGGTTTTTGTCGTCCATATCCTACGCGCCATGCGATTTTTCCTCCTGCCCGCCTGCCTCCTGTTTGCCTTCGCCGCCCACGCGGCGCCGCAGCTGGACGGCCCGGAAGACACTCCGACATCCGACAAGGGCCTGCTCAGCCAGTTCCACCAGGTTCGCCAGACGGTGGTGGCTCGCACCTCCGATCTCGTCGTCACCGCCATCGGCTTCCTGGGCGTGCCCTACAAGCATGGCGGCAACACGGCGGAAACCGGCTTCGACTGCAGCGGCTTCGTCCGCGCGATGTACAACCAGACCGTGGGCCACCTGCTTCCGCGCCGCGCCGAGGAGCAGGCCGCCGCCACCCAGAAGATCGATCGCAGCGAGCTCAAGCCGGGGGACCTGGTTTTCTTCAATACCATGCGGCGGGCCTTCAGCCATGTCGGCATCTATGTCGGCGATGGCAAGTTCATCCACGCGCCGCGAACCGGCGCCGAGGTCCGGGTCGAGGACATGAATGGCAGCTACTGGCAGCGGCGCTTCAACGGCGCCCGACGTGTGCTGTCTGCCCAGGACGACGGCAAGAGCATCTCGGGCGAATAAGCGCAGCGCACGCCTTCCAACAAAAAACCCGCCGCGGCGGGTTTTTTGCTGGAAGCGCGGTCGTCGGTCAGCTGCGCTTGACCGGCGGAAGGTCCGTGCAACTGCCGTGCGCGGCCTCGGCGGCCAGGCCGATGCTCTCGCCCAGCGTCGGGTGCGGGTGAATGGTCTTGCCGATGTCGATCGCGTCGGCGCCCATCTCGATCGCCAGCGCGATCTCCCCGATCATGTCGCCCGCGTGCGTGCCCACGATGCCGCCGCCGACGATACGGTGCGACTCCTTGTCGAACAGCAGCTTGGTAAAGCCTTCGTCGCGGCCATTGGCGATCGCCCGGCCCGATGCTGTCCAGGGGAACAAACCCTTCTCGATTTTCACGCCCTCGGCCTTGGCCTGGTCTTCAGTCAGGCCGACCCAGGCCACCTCGGGATCGGTGTAGGCGACGCTCGGAATCACGCGGGCATTGAAGGCCGCTCGCGCGAGCTCGTTGTCGCCCTTCTGCTCGCCGGCAATGACTTCGGCCGCGACGTGCGCCTCATGCACCGCCTTGTGCTCCAGCATGGGCTGGCCCACGATGTCGCCGACGGCGAAGATGTGCGGCACGTTGGTGCGCATCTGGATATCGACCGGAATGAAGCCGCGGTCGCTGACGGCCACGCCGGCCTTCTCGGCGCCGATCTTCTTGCCGTTGGGACTGCGGCCGACGGCCTGCAGCACCAGGTCGTACAGCTGCGGCTCCTTCGGCGCCTGCTCGCCTTCAAACATCACGCGAATGCCATCCTTCGTGGCCTCGGCGCCCACCGTCTTGGTCTTGAGCATGATGTTGTCGAAACGCGGCGCGTTGAGCTTCTGCCAGACCTTGACCAGGTCGCGGTCGGCGCCGGTCATCAGCCCGTCGAGCATCTCGACCACGTCAAGCCGCGCGCCCAGCGTGGAGTACACCGAGCCCATCTCGAGGCCGATGATGCCGCCGCCCAGGATCAGCATGCGCTTGGGCTCGACGCCCAGTTCCAGTGCGCCGGTGGAGTCGACGACGCGCGGGTCCTTCGGCATGAAGGGCAGGTGCACGGCCTGCGAGCCGGCCGCAATGATGCAGTGACGGAACTTGACTGTCTTTGCACTGCCGGTCGCGTCCTTGCCGTCGCCAGAGGTTTCCTGCACCTTGACGTGGTACGCATCGACGAACTCGCCGATGCCGCGCACGGTGGTCACCTTGCGCATCTTCGCCATCGCGGCAAGGCCCCCGGTGAGCTTGCCCACCACCTTGTTCTTGCGCGCCAGCAGCTTGCTGCGGTCGATCACCGGGTCGTTGTAGGCGACGCCGAAGTCGGCGAAATGCTTGACCTCGTCGATCACTGCCGCGACGTGCAGCAGCGCCTTGGACGGAATGCAGCCGACGTTGAGGCAGACGCCGCCCAGGGTGGCATAGCGCTCCACCAGCACGACCTTGAGGCCCAGGTCCGCGGCACGAAAGGCGGCGGAGTAGCCGCCTGGGCCGGCGCCCAGCACCAGCAGGTCGCACTCGAGATCGACGCCGCCCGTATAGCTCGAGGCGGCGGCAGGCGCCGGCGGGGGAGGCGCAGCAGGCTTGGGCGCGGACGCAGCCGGCGCTGGCGCAGCGGGCGCGGGCGCCGGTGCAGCCGCGCCGGTCTCGGCGGCATCCACCGTCAGCACGACCGAGCCTTCGCTCACCTTGTCGCCGACCTTCACCGCCACCGACTTCACGACGCCGGCATGCGAGGACGGGATCTCCATCGAGGCCTTGTCGGACTCGACCGTGATCAGCGACTGTTCGACCTTGATGGTGTCGCCCGCCTTGACGAGCACCTCGATGACCGCGACCTCGGAGAAGTCGCCGATGTCCGGAACCTTGACTTGCACTTCGCTCATGGTCGGCACCTCAGAGAAGGACACGGCGGAAGTCCGCGAGGACCTGACCGAGGTAGGCGTTGAAGCGCGCGGCGGAGGCGCCGTCGATCACGCGGTGGTCGTACGAGAGCGACAGCGGCAGTGTCAGCCGCGGCACGAACTGCTTGCCGTCCCAGACGGGCTTCATCGCGCTCTTCGAGAGCCCGAGGATCGCGACCTCCGGCGCGTTGATGATCGGCGTGAAATGCGTACCGCCGATGCCGCCCAGCGAGCTGATCGAGAAGCAGCCGCCGGTCATGTCGGCCGCGCCCAGCTTGCCGTCGCGGGCCTTCTTCGCCAGCTCGCCCATCTCCTGGCTGATCTGCAGCACGCCCTTCTTGTCGGCGTCGCGCAGCACCGGCACCACCAGGCCGTTCGGCGTGTCGGCGGCGAAGCCGACGTGGTAGTACTGCTTGTAGACGAGCTGGTCGCCGTCCATGCTGGTGTTGAACTCGGGGAACTTCTTCAGGGCCGAGACCACGGCCTTGATCACGAAGGCCAGCATGGTCACCTTGACGCCGGACTTCTCGTTCTCCTTGTTGGTGGAGACGCGGAAGGCTTCGAGCTCGGTGATGTCGGCCTCGTCGTTGTTGGTGACGTGGGGGATCATCACCCAGTTGCGGTGCAGGTTGGCGCCGCTGATCTTCTTGATGCGCGACAGGTCCTTGCGCTCGACGGGGCCGAACTTGGTGAAGTCGACCTTGGGCCAGGGCAGCAGGCCCAGCGCTTCACCGCCGCCGCCTGCCGGCGCCTTGGCGGCGGCGGCCTTGGTGCTGGTCGCGCCGCTCATCACCGCGCGGGTGAAGTTCTGCACGTCCTCCTGCGTGATGCGGCCCTTTTGCCCGCTGCCCTTGACCTCCTCGAGCGGCACGCCGAGCTCGCGCGCGAACTTGCGCACCGAGGGCGAGGCATGAGGGAGATTGCCGGAAGGCGCCACGGTCGGATCGTGCGCGGGCGCAGCTGCCGGCGCGGGCGCCGAGGCCTGCGCCGCCGAAGCTGCCGCAGCCGGTGCACCCGCCGGTGCCGCGGCCGGTGCCGATGCCGCGGCCGGTGCCGCTGCAGGTGCTGCAGCCGCAGCGCCGCCCGCGGAACCTTCGAGGATCGCGACCAGGTCACCGACGTTGACCTTGTCGCCGACCTTGACCTTGAGCTCCTTCAGCACGCCGGCCGCCGAAGAAGGGATCTCCATCGAGGCCTTGTCCGACTCGACCGTGATGAGCGACTGCTCTTCCTTGATGGCGTCGCCCGGTTTCACCAGCACCTCGATGACGGCGACGTCCTTGAAGTCGCCGATATCGGGCACCTTGACCTCGACCGGCCCCGTGGCGGCGGGCGGGGCCGCAACGGGCGCCGCTGCAGGTGCAGCGGCCGCAGGCGCCGGTGCCGCAGCGGCCGGCGCGGTTGCGGGCGCAGGCGCGGCAGCCGCGCCCTCGCCTTCCAGCACCAGCACGACCGAGCCTTCGCTGACCTTGCTGCCGACGCCGACCTTGAGTTCCTTCACCACGCCGGCAGCGCTCGACGGGATTTCCATCGAGGCCTTGTCCGATTCCACCGTGATCAGCGACTGCTCGGCCTTCACCGTGTCGCCGACTTTCACCAGCACTTCGATCACCGCGACTTCGTCGAAATCGCCGATGTCCGGCACCTTCACTTCCACTGTAGCCATGTCGTCTCTCCCGCCCTAGAGGCGCAGTTGGTTGTTGATGTTGTTCAGGCGTAGAGCGGATTGATCTTGTCGACGTTGATGCCGTACTTCTTGATCGCTTCCGCCACCTTCGCGGCAGGCATCGCGCCATCGTCGGCCAGCGCCTTGAGCGCTGCCACCACGATGTAGTGGCGATTCACCTCGAAGTGCTCGCGCAGCTTGCTGCGGAAGTCGCTGCGGCCGAAGCCGTCGGTGCCCAGCACGCGGTAGCTCCGGCCCTTCGGGATGAAGGGACGGATCTGCTCGGCGTAGGCCTTCATGTAGTCGGTCGAGGCGACGACCGGGCCGGTCGTCTTGGACAGCTGCTCGGCCACGAAGGACACGCGCGGCGCCTCGGTCGGGTGCAGCAGGTTCCAGCGGTCGGCCTCCTGGCCGTCGCGCGTCAGCTCGTTGAAGCTCGGGCAGCTCCACACCGACGCGGCGACGCCCCAGTCCTGCTCGAGCAGCTCCTGGGCCGCGACACTCTCGCGCAGGATGGTGCCACTGCCCAGCAGCTGCACCGCCGGCGCTTCCTTGCCCTTGGCAGCCTTGACCGAGGGCGCCTGCCTGCACAGGTACATGCCCTTGATGATCTGCTCCTCGGTGCCGGGCTGCAGGCCGGGCATCGCGTAGTTCTCGTTGAGCAGGGTCAGGTAGTAGTAGACGTTGTCCTGCTTCTCCACCATTCGCTTCAGGCCGTGGTGCAGGATCACGCCGACCTCGTGCGCGAAGGTCGGGTCGTAGCTCACGCAGTTCGGGATGGTGTTGGCCAGGATGTGGCTGTGGCCGTCCTCGTGCTGCAGGCCCTCGCCGTTGAGCGTGGTGCGCCCGGAGGTGCCGCCCAGCAGGAAGCCGCGCGCCTGCATGTCGCCGGCGGCCCAGGCCAGGTCGCCGATGCGCTGGAAGCCGAACATCGAGTAGTACACGTAGAACGGCACCATGATGCGGTTGTTGGTGCTGTACGACGTCGCCGCCGCGATCCAGCTCGCCATGCCGCCGGCCTCGTTGATGCCTTCCTGCAGGATCTGGCCGCTCTTGTCTTCCTTGTAGTACATGACCTGGTCCTTGTCGACCGGGGTGTACTGCTGGCCATCGGGGTTGTAGATGCCGACCTGGCGGAACAGGCCTTCCATGCCGAAGGTGCGGGCCTCGTCGACCAGGATCGGCACCACGCGCGGGCCCAGCGCCTTGTCGCGCAGCAGCTGCGTGAGGAAGCGCACGTACGCCTGCGTGGTCGAGATCTCGCGGCCCTCGGCCGTGGGCTCCAGCACCGCCTTGAAGGCGTCGAGCGCAGGCACGGTGAAGCTCTCGTCCGCCTTGACGCGGCGGTGCGGCAGGTAGCCGCCCAGCGCCTTGCGGCGCTCGTGCAGGTACTTCATTTCCGGCGTGTCGTCGGCCGGCTTGTAGAAGGGCAGGTCAGCGAGCTGGCTGTCGGGGATCGGGATGTTGAAGCGGTCGCGGAAGGCCTTGATGTCCTCTTCGCCGAGCTTCTTGGTCTGGTGCACCGTGTTCTTGCCTTCGCCGATCTTGCCCATGCCGAAGCCCTTGACGGTCTTGATCAGGAGCACCGTCGGCTGCCCGGTGTGGTTGACGGCCGCATGAAAGGCCGCATAGACCTTCTGGGAATCGTGACCGCCGCGCCGCAGGCTCCAGATGTCCGCGTCACTCATCTTGGAGACCAGCTCCAGCGTGCGCGGGTCGCGGCCGAAGAAATGCTTGCGCACATAGGCGCCGTCGTTGGCCTTGAACGACTGGTAGTCGCCGTCGTTCGTCTCCATCATGACCTTGCGCAGCGCCCCGTCCTTGTCGCGCGCCAGCAGCGGATCCCAGTTGCTGCCCCACAGCAGCTTGATCACATTCCAGCCGGAGCCGCGGAACTCGCCCTCCAGCTCCTGGATGATCTTGCCGTTGCCGCGCACGGGGCCGTCCAGTCGCTGCAGATTGCAGTTGATCACGAAGATCAGGTTGTCCAGGCGCTCGCGCGCGGCCAGGCCGATGGCGCCGAGCGACTCGACCTCGTCCATTTCGCCGTCACCGCAGAACACCCAGACCTTGCGGTTCTCGGTATTGGCGATGCCCCGCGCATGCAGGTACTTGAGAAAGCGCGCCTGGTAAATCGCCATCAGGGGGCCCAGGCCCATCGAGACGGTGGGGAACTGCCAGAACTGGGGCATCAGCTTCGGATGGGGGTAGCTCGACAGGCCCTTGCCGTCGACCTCCTGGCGGAAATTGAGCAGCTGCTCCTCGCTCAGGCGGCCTTCGAGGTAGGCCCGCGCATAGATGCCGGGCGAGACATGGCCCTGGATGTAGAGGCAGTCGCCGCCATGGTTCTCGCTTTCGGCATGCCAGAAGTGGTTGAAGCCGGCGCCGAACATGTTGGCGAGCGATGCGAAGGAGCCGATGTGGCCGCCCAGGTCTCCCCCCTCGGGCGGATGGTGGCGATTGGCCTTCACCACCATGGCCATGGCGTTCCAGCGCATGTAGGCGCGCAGGCGCTCCTCGATCTCCAGGTTGCCGGGGCAGCGCTCTTCCTGGTCCGGCTCGATCGTGTTGACGTAGGCGGTGTTGGCTGAAAAGGGCTTGTCGATGCTGTTCTGGCGCGCGTGTTCCAGCAGCTGTTCGAGCAGGAAGTGCGCGCGGTCCGCCCCCTCGCTCTGAATCACGGCGGACAGGGCGTCCATCCACTCGCGGGTTTCCTGGGCGTCCGTGTCGTTCGCAGCGGAACCGAATCGGTTCTCGGGAATTGCCGACATGCTTGTCTCCTTTTTTGAGGGGGTGTGGCTGGGTAATTTAGTGCCGGATCCGGCAGCGCGCGGAGTTTCTCACAGAATTTTCGTAATTTCAAATGGTGCGTGTGGTTTTCTTAATGTGAAATTATCAGGCTTTCGTCGATGCAGGAATGAACCTCTCGTCCTCTTTCCCAGTCATGTCACTGGCCCCTCACCACATTCCCGTGGAAGGGCCTTCCCCTACACTCGCTCGATGCCCTTTTCCTCCCCGATCGCGGTGGCGCGCAACGCCGTCAGCGCGTCGCCGCTGTCCTGGTGGCGGCGCTGGTGGCGCCGGCAAACGCCGATGCTGCAGGACGCGGTGGCGATGCTGGCCCCGCTGGCGGCGGTGCTGCTGTTCCTGGCAGCCATCGTCGCCGCCTTCTGGTACCTGCGCGCGGAAGAGGTCGAGCGCGAGCAGGAGTCGGTGAAGCGCGACGTCGAGTACGCGCAGCAGCGCGTGCGCCTGCGGCTGCTGGAGCGCCAGGAGCAGCTGATGCGCCTGGCGCGAGACGCCTCCAATCGCGAGATCGACGCGACCGAGTTCTCGAGCCGTGCCGAGTCGTTGGTCAGCCAGTTCCCCGAGCTGCAGGCCATCAGCTGGATCGACGACCGTCGCCGTTTCAAGGCCGGCTACGCCGCTCCCAGCGTGCACCCGGCTCAGCAGCATGCGGTGGGCGAAGTGCTGCGTCCCGGCGACATCGAAAGCAACTACGCGCTGGCGCGCGAGCTGCGCCAGCCGGTGTTCTCGCAGCCCGTGGCGGGCGGCGACCCGACGACGATGCTGCAGTTGCACGTTCCCTTCTTCGACCAGGGTCTGTTCGCGGGCGAGGTTCTGGGCGAGTTCTCGATCGACGGCATCCTGCGCTACGGCATGCCCTCCGAAGTGTCGGCGCGCTATGCGGTGTCGCTGCTCGACGCCAAGGGCGGCCTGATCGCCGGCAACACGGTCGCCAGCCCGCGTGAGGCCGAGACCCGCCTGCTGCCCTGGACCGAACCGACCAACGAGTACGAGGTCCCGGTGTCGCCGGTGGGCAACGCGCTGATCCTGCGGGCGCAGGCCTACCGCACCTCGCAGGGCGTTGTCGGCAACGGGCTGTTCTGGCTGGTCGGCGCGCTCAGCGTGCTCACGAGCTGGATGCTGATCGGCACCTGGCGGCACACGCGGCGGCGGCTGCAGGCCCAGCAGGCACTGGTCGCCGAGACCAACTTCCGGCGCGCGATGGAGAACTCCATGCTCACCGGCATGCGCGTGCTCGATCTCGAGGGCCGCATCACCTACGTCAACGCCGCCTTCTGCGCGATGACCGGCTGGGACGAGAGCGAGTTGGTTGGCCAGACGCCGCCCTTCCCCTACTGGCTGGAATCCGACCGCGAGATCATGAACGAGCGGCTCGAGGAAGAGCTGCACGGCCGCGCCCTGCCCGGCGGCTTCCAGGTGCGGGTCAAGCGCAAGAATGGCAGCGTGTTCAACGCCCGACTCTATGTCTCGCCACTGATCGACGCGCGCGGCCACCAGACCGGCTGGATGACCTCGATGACCGACATCACCGAGCCGACCCGTATCCGCGAACAGCTCTCGGCCTCCTATGAGCGCTTCACCACCGTGCTCGAAGCGCTGGACGCCTCGGTGTCGGTCGCGCCGCTCGGCAGCGAGGAACTGCTGTTCGCCAACAAGCTGTACCGGCTCTGGTTCGGCTCCGATACCGTGGGCCACCTCGGCATGGTGGCGCAGGCGGGCGTCCCCGCCGCGCATGCGCACGATGACGCGCTGGACGACGTCGACCCTTTCGCCGGCCTGCCGATCGACCAGTTGACCACCGCCCAGCCGGCCAACAACGAAATCTTCGTGCCCGAGCTGGGCAAATGGCTGGAGGTGCGCTCGCGCTACCTGACCTGGGTCGACGGTCGCCTGGCGCAACTGGTGATCGCGACGGACATCACACCGCGCCGCATGGCCGAGGACCTGTCGGCCGCCCAGGCCGATCGCGCCCAGGCTGCCAGCCGGCTCATCACGATGGGCGAGATGGCTTCCAGCGTGGCCCACGAACTCAATCAGCCCCTCACCGCGATCACTAACTACTGCAACGGGATGATGTCTCGCATCCGCGGCCAGCAGATCGATTCGGATGCCCTGCTCGCGGCGCTGGACAAGACGTCCAAGCAGGCGCAGCGGGCGGGCCAGATCATTCAGCGCATCCGCTCCTTCGTGAAGCGCAGCGAGCCGAACCGCACGCCGGCCGAGGTCGCGACCATGGTGAGCGAGGCGGTAGAGCTCGCCGGCATCGAGCTGAGGCGGCGCAACGTGCGCCTCAACCACTACGTCGCGGCGCGGCTGCCGGTGGTGCGGGTCGATCCGATCCTCATCGAGCAGGTGATGGTCAACCTGCTCAAGAACGCGGCGGAGTCGATCGACCTCGCCGACCGGCCGCTGGCACGGCGCAGCGTGGAGCTGCGCGTGCTGCCCAAGGTCATCGACGGCCAGAACGCCATCGAGTTCTCGGTGCAGGACACCGGCATGGGCCTGGCGCCGGAAGTCATGGACCGGCTCTACGAGGCCTTCTTCTCCACCAAGCCCGAGGGCATGGGGATCGGGCTCAACCTCTGCCGCACGATCGTCGAGTCGCACCGGGGCCGGATGCGAGCGGAGAACATCTACAATGGCCCGGAGGTGGTCGGATGCCGATTTTCCTTCTGGATTCCGGTGTTCGACGCTATTGATTCCGTAGCAAGCAACGAGGCGAAAGTACCTGCATGAGTTTGATTCCGAAGAAGGGCACGGTCTATGTCGTCGATGACGACGAAGCAGTCCGCGATTCGTTGCAATGGCTGCTCGAAGGCAAGGACTACCGGGTTCGCTGCTTCGATTCGGCCGAGTCCTTCCTCTCGCGCTACGACCCGCGCGAAGTCGCCTGTTTGATCGTCGACATCCGCATGGGTGGCATGTCGGGCATCGAGCTTCAAGACCGCCTGATCGAGCGCCGATCGCCGCTTCCCATCGTCGTCATCACCGGCCACGGCGACGTCCCGATGGCCGTCGACAGCATGAAGAAGGGTGCGATGGACTTCATCCAGAAGCCCTTCAACGACGAAGCCCTGGTGGCGCTGGTCGAGCGCATGCTCGAGCACGCACGCGGCGCCTTCGCACAGCACCAGCAGTCGGCCAGCCGCGACGCCCTGTTGTCCAAGCTGACCGGGCGCGAGGCCCAGGTGCTCGAGCGCATCGTCGCCGGCCGCCTCAACAAGCAGATCGCCGACGACCTGGGCATCAGCATCAAGACGGTGGAGGCGCACCGCGCCAACATCATGGAAAAGCTCAATGCCAACACGGTGGCCGACCTGCTCAAGATCGCCCTCGGACAAGCGGCCCCGGCCAAGGGCTGACGGCCATCGCGGCCATAGCCACAATCAAATCCGACGCCTGCGCAAGCGGGCGTTTTTACTTGGAGAATCGAAAACGATGACAGCTCAACTGATCGACGGCAATGCACTGGCAGCGCGCACCCGGGCCGATGTCGCGCGCCGCGTACAGGCACTCAAGGCGCGCGGCATCACGCCGGGGCTCGCCGTGATCCTGGTGGGCGAAGATCCTGCCAGCCAGGTCTACGTGCGGCACAAGGTCAAGGACAGCGAAGAGGCCGGCCTGCATTCCGTGCTGGAGCGCCACCCGGCCACGCTGCCCGAGGCCGAACTGCTGGCGCGCATCGATGCGCTCAACAAGGACCCGGCCATCCACGGCATCCTGGTGCAATTGCCACTGCCCAGGCACATCGACTCGGCCCGCGTTCTCGAGGCAATCTCGCCCGCCAAAGACGTGGACGGCTTCCATGTCGCCAGCGCCGGGGCGCTGATGACGGGCCAGCCCGGCTTCTGGCCCTGCACGCCCTACGGCTGCATGAAGATGCTGGAATCCATTGGCTACGAGCTGCGCGGCAAGCACGCGGTGGTGATCGGCCGCAGCAACATCGTCGGCAAGCCGATGGCCATGATGCTGCTGGCCAAGAGCGCCACCGTGACCATCTGCCACAGCGCCACGCACGATCTCGCCGCCTTCACGCGCCAGGCAGACGTGGTGGTCGCCGCGGTCGGCAAGCGCAATGTGCTCACGGCCGACATGGTCAAGCCGGGCGCCGTGATCATCGACGTGGGCATGAACCGCAACGACGAGGGCAAGCTCTGCGGCGACGTCGACTTCGAGGCCGTGCGCGAGGTGGCGGGCTGGATCACGCCGGTCCCCGGCGGCGTGGGCCCCATGACCCGCGCAATGCTGCTCGTCAACACCCTGGAAGCGGCCGAACGCTCTTGAACCTTCCGGCCCGACCGCCAACTGCCTCAGACCATGACCAATCCGCTCCTCGATTTCCACGATCTCCCGCTGTTCGATCAGATCAAGCCAGAGCATGTCGCCCCCGCGGTGGATGTGCTGCTGGCCGATGCCGAGGCGGCGCTGCAGACCGTCACTGCGCCCGAGTTCCCGTCCGACTGGAACGCGATCGCCAAGGTGCTGGATGTCGCCTCGGAGCGCTTCAGCCGCGCCTGGGGTGCCGTGGGCCACCTCAACGCCGTGGCCGACACGCCCGAGCTGCGCGCGGCCTACAACGAAGCCATGCCACGCGTCACCGCCTTCTGGACGCGCCTGGGCTCCGACGAGCGGCTGTACGCCAAGTACAAGGCGATCGATCCTGCGACGCTGAACACGGAACAGCGCCAGGCGCATCGCAACGCGGTGCGCAATTTCGTGCTCGGCGGTGCCGAGCTGCAGGGTGACGCCAAGAAGCGCTTCGCCGAGATCCAGGAACGGCAGGCCGAGCTGAGCCAGAAGTTCAGCGAAAACGCGTTGGACGCCACCGATGCCTTCTCCTACTACGCGCAGCTCGGCGAGCTCGACGGCTTGCCCGAGGACGTGATCAGCGCCGCACGCGCCGCGGCCGAGGCCGAGGGCAAGCAGGGCTACAAGCTGACGCTGAAGATGCCCTCGTACTTGCCCGTCATGCAGTTCGCAAGAAGCAGTGCGCTGCGCGAGAAGCTCTACCGCGCCTACGTCACGCGCGCCAGCGAGTTCGGCGATCCGGCACTGGACAACACGGAGCTGATCCGCGAGATCCTCGCGCTGCGCCAGGAGGAGGCGAAGCTCCTGGGCTATCCGAATTTCGGCGAACTCTCCATCGTGCCCAAGATGGCCGAGTCGGCCGACCAGGTGATCCGCTTCCTGCGCGACCTGGCAGCCAAGGCACGGCCCTTCGGCGAACGCGACCTGGCGGACCTGCGGGTCTTCGCGTCGCAGCAACTGGCCATCGACGACCCGCAGCCCTGGGACTGGAGCTACATCGGCGAAAAGCTCAAGGAGGCGCGCTACGCTTTCAGCGAGCAGGAGGTCAAGCAGTACTTCCCGGCGCCGAAGGTGATGGCAGGCCTTTTCAAGATCGTGGAGACGCTGTTTGAAGTGTCGATCCGCCGCGACAGCGCGCCGGTGTGGCACCCCAGCGTCGAGTTCTACCGCATCGAGCGTGGCGGTCAGAAGGTCGGCCAGTTCTACCTCGATCCCTCGGCCCGCGCCGCCAAGCGTGGTGGCGCCTGGATGGACGACGTGCGCGCCCGCTGGTTGCGCCCCGACTCCGGCACGCTGCAGACGCCGGTCGCGCAGTTGGTCTGCAATTTCGCCGAAGGCGTGGACGGCAAGCCGCCCCTGCTCACGCACGACGACGTGACGACGCTGTTCCACGAGTTCGGCCACGGGCTGCATCACATGCTCACCCAGGTGAACGAGCGCGACGTCTCGGGCATCAGCGGCGTGGAATGGGATGCCGTCGAACTGCCGAGCCAGTTCATGGAGAACTTCTGCTGGGAGTGGGAGGTGCTCGCGCACATGACCGCGCACGTCGACACCGGCGAGCCGCTGCCGCGCGCGCTGTTCGACAAGATGATCGCGGCCAAGAACTTCCAGAGCGGGCTGCAGACGCTGCGCCAGATCGAGTTCTCGCTCTTCGACATGCTGCTGCACACCGAGCACGACGCCGCCACCGCCCGGCCCGGCGACGTGATGGCCCTGCTCGACAAGGTGCGCGCCGAAGTCGCGGTGATGCCCTCGCCGCCCTTCAGCCGCACGCCCAATACCTTCAGCCATATCTTTTCGGGCGGCTATGCGGCCGGCTATTACAGCTACAAGTGGGCCGAGGTGCTGAGCGCCGACGCCTATGCGGCCTTCGAGGAGACGGCCGGCGCCAATGGCGAGCCCAGCATCGAGACCGGCCGCCGCTACCGCCAGGCCATTCTCGAGGCAGGCGGCAGCCGCACCGCGATGGAATCCTTCAAGGCCTTCCGCGGCCGCGAACCGCAGCTCGACGCCCTGCTGCGCCACCAGGGAATGACCGAGCCGCAGCCGGCCTGACCTGGCCTTCCGCCCACCGGGCCTGAGATACTCCGCGGCGTCGGATCACGAAAGCCATCGATGAAGTTTCACCCACGCCTCTCGGGCCCCGCCCTCCTGTTGCTGCTCGCCGCCGGCGCCGCCCTGGCGCAGCCGGTCTATCGCCATGTCGACAAGAACGGCAAGGTCAGCTTCTCCGATCAGCCGCCGGCCGCAGATGCCCAGCCGGCGGCGCCTCGCGGCAGCGCTTCGGCTGGCGCCGGCCCAACCCTCCCCTACGAATTGCGGCAGGTGGCGCAGCGCTACCCGGTGACGATCTACACCGGCGACGAATGCGGCCCTTGCGGCGCCGGCCGCTCGCTGCTCGTGACCCGCGGTATTCCGTTCGAGGAACGAACCGTCAAGAGCAATGAGGATGTCGAAGCGCTGCAACGCTTGAGCGGCCAGGCCTCGCTGCCATTGTTGTCCATCGGCTCACAGCAATTGAGGGGCTTCTCGGACGCGGAATGGTCGCAATACCTCGATGCGGCCGGCTATCCCAAGAGCGCCCAGCTGCCGGCGGGCTATCGTAATCCGCCTGCGCAGCCGCTGGTCGCCGTGCAGGCGGCGCCTGCAGCGCCTGCCAGGCCTGTCGCCGCACCCGCACCGGCGCCAGCGCCAGCGCCGGCCACTGCCAACGGGCCGACGCCGAGCAACCCGGCGGGCATCAAGTTCTGAGCTCCGCTCAATCGAAGCGCAGCGTCTGCACGCCGGAGGGCGTGCCCAGAAGGCACAGATTGGCGCGCTGATGCGCGAAGACGCCGACGGTCACCACGCCGGGCCACTGATTCACTTCCGACTCGAAGCCCAGCGGGTCGGTGATCCGCAGACCCGTCACGTCGATGATGTGCTGACCGTTGTCGGTGACCAGGGCCGCGCCGTCTTTCTCGCGCACCTGGGCCATGCCGCCGAGCCGGGCGAACTGCCGTATCACGCGGCGAGCGGCCATCGGGATCACCTCCACCGGCAGCGGGAAGGCGCCGAGGGTGTTCACGCGCTTGGAAGCGTCGGCGATGCAGATGAAGCGCCGGGACTGCGCTGCAACGATCTTCTCGCGTGTCAGCGCAGCGCCGCCGCCCTTGATCATGTAGCCGCGGCCATCGATTTCGTCGGCGCCATCGATGTAGACGGCGAGCTCCTCCACCTCGTTGCTGTCGAACACCGGAATGCCCAGCGCCCGCAGGCGCTCGGTCGATGCCACCGAGCTGGAAACCGCGCCGCGGATGTCATCCTTGATGGTGGCGAGGGCATCGATGAACTTGTTGACGGTCGAGCCAGTGCCGACGCCGACGATGTCTCCCTTCGCCACGTGGGCGATGGCGGCGCGGCCGACCTGAACCTTCTGCTCTTCCTGGGACAGCGCCGGAACGGGAGGGGGGGAATTCATCGGGGACAATCCTTGGGCTGACGAAGCCCGCAATTATCCGATGTCCCTGCTGCTGCCCTCCTCGCTTTACACGCTAGCCCGACCTTTCCTCTTCGGTTTCGACCCCGAGCACGCCCACGAGCTGACCCTCGATGCATTGGCGCGCACGCAGAACACGCCGCTCGCCTGCGCTTATGCCGCGCCCCGGGTCGACGACCGGCTGACGCTGGCCGGCCTTCGCTTTCCGAACCGGATCGGGTTGGCCGCCGGGCTGGACAAGAATGCCCGCTGCATCGACGCCTTCGCCGCCATGGGCTTCGGTTTCGTCGAGGTCGGTACGGTCACGCCCAAGGCGCAGCCGGGCAATCCCAAGCCCCGCATGTTCAGGTTGCCGCAGCGCAATGCCCTCATCAACCGGTTGGGCTTCAACAACGACGGCCTGGACGCTTTCCTGGCCAACGTGCAGCGCGCGCGCTTCAGGCGCCACGCCGGCAAGGCGCCCATGCTGCTGGGACTCAACATCGGCAAGAACGCTGCGACGCCGATCGAGCAGGCCGTGGATGACTACCTGGTCGGGCTCGATGGCGTGTACGCCCATGCCGACTACGTGACGATCAACATCTCCAGCCCCAACACTGCCAACCTGCGCTCGCTGCAAAGCGACCAGGCTCTGGACGCGCTGCTCGGCGCGGTCGCGGACAAACGCGAGGCGCTGGCGCAGCGCCACGGCAAGCGCGTGCCGCTGTTCGTGAAGATCGCGCCGGACCTGGAAGCAGCGCAGGTGCAGGTGATCGCCGCCACGCTGCGCCGCCACGGCATGGATGGCGTGGTCGCCACCAACACCACGTTGTCGCGCGATGCAGTCGCCGGCCTGCCGCATGCGGAGGAAGCCGGCGGCCTTTCGGGTGCGCCGGTGCGAGAGGCGAGCAATCGCGTCATTGGCCAGCTGCGGTCGGCGCTGGGTCCAGACTTCCCGATCATCGGGGTCGGCGGCGTGCTGAGCGGAGCCGACGCCGAGGCCAAGATAGAAGCCGGTGCCGACCTGGTGCAGATCTACACCGGTCTCATCTACAAGGGACCGGCCCTGGTGCGCGAAGCCGCGCAGGCGCTGCGCCGTCGCGGACGCTGAGCAGGCAGACCGCTCAGCGCATTCGCCACAGCACGGGAACGATCACCGCCGCCCAGCGCAGCAGGCGGCGCGGACCGATCACTGCGGCGGCAGCCGCCGCGACGGCACCGGTCGCGATGGGATGCTCACGTGCGATCCGCAGCGCGGCGGCGCTGGCGGTCTCGTCGGCAGCCGCTTGCTCCGCGACTTTCGGCGACGCCGCCTGGAGGGTCGCGATGCGCTCACGCTGACGCGCGATGCGCGCGAGCAACTCCTCGCGGGTGCGTGGCCGGGGCTCGCGCGACGACTCTTCCTCGTCGCCCAGATCGAAGCGCGCCTGCAACCATTCCCAGTCCCGCTCGAACTCCCGGCGCGCGGGCTCGAAGGCGCCCGACGCGCGCCGCAAGGTGTTCATCAGGGCTACGACGGCGACCACCCAGAGCACGATCCACACCACCGCCACCGACCAGGCGGCGGCGACGCGATGGGGCGTGTCCCAGAAATGCACGACGACCGCCACGGACAGCAGCGCCACGGTGACGGTGGTGAGCCCGATGACCGCGACCACCAGGGCCAGCAGCAGCCGCAGCCGCTGTCGTTCATCTTCCCAGGCCAGCTTCAGCAGTTGAACACGGTCTTCGGCCGCCAGGGCTCCCTCGCCGAGCGCGATGCGCAGCCGGCGCAAGCGCGCATCCAGCCCGAGCAGGGACAGCAGCCTCATGCGCGCCACCTCGGGCGCAGGCCGGACCGCTCGCGCTCAGCGGCGGCCAAGCAGCAAACCCACCAGCACGCCCACCGCCAGGGCGGCCCCGGCGATCTGCCATGGCTCGTCATGCGCGTAGGCGTTGGCCGTGTTGGCTGCCTCGCGCGCCTTCTTGGCCGCGAGCTTGCTCTTCTCGGCGGCGAGTTCGCGCGCGATCGCCAGTTTGCTGTCGATACGCTGACGCAAGGCCTTGATGTGGGGCAAGGTGTCGAGTTCCTTGCTGGCGAGCACGCCGCGGACGTCGCTGGCGATGTCTTCCGCCACGGCGTTGGCCGCCGCTTCGAGGTTTGAGGATGCAGTCATTGAAATCTTCCCTCCGGGATTCCCACCGGCACCGCGCCGGCGACTTCACGCCGGACTGCGGCGTGGCATCCCATGGTACATGCCTGAATGGGCCAGAAGTCCGCGCGGCGGAAGTCGTCGGAGCGAAACACGCGAAAAACCTAGTTCAGCAAAGCCGCGACATGGCGTCCGATGGCGAGGCTGCTGGTGAGCCCCGGCGACTCGATGCCGAACAGGTTGACCAGGCCCGGAACGCCGTGCGCCGCGGGCCCTTGGATCATGAAATCGCGGGCCGGCTCACCACGGCCGGAGATTTTCGGCCGGATGCCGGCATAGCCCGGAATGAGCGCGCCATCGGGCAGGTCCGGCCAGTACCTGCGCACTTCGGCGTAGAAGCCCTCGCCGCGCCGGGGATCGACCATCAGATCGTCGGGCGAATCGACCCATTCGACGTCCGGGCCGAACTTGGCCTGGCCGCCGAGGTCGAGTGTCAGATGCACGCCCAGCCCGGCGGCTTCGGGCACCGGATAGATCAGGCGGCTGAAGGGTGCGCGGCCTGTCAGCGTGAAGTAGTTGCCCTTGGCGAAATGAGCCGGCGGGACCGCGCTTGGCGGCAGGCCTTCGAAGCGCCGCGCCAGCGCGGGTGCGCCCAGGCCGGCGGCGTTGACGACGCTGCGGCATCTGAGCGCGGTGCCGTCCTCCGCGACGAGAACGATGGCACTGTCCGCGCATTGCGCACGCGCCACCGGAGACTTCAGCGCCAGCATGCCGCCCGCGCTCTCCAGGTCGCCTTGCAGGCTCAGCATCAGCGCATGGCTGTCGACGATGCCGGTGCTCGGCGAATGCAGGGCGGCCACGCATTCGAGTTGCGGTTCCATCGCCCGCGCCTGTTCGCGCGTGATAAGGACCAGGTCGCGGACGCGGTTGGCCGCGGCCTTGGCGGCAATCACGTCCAGCTCCGGCACCTGTGCCGGCGTCGTGGCCACGATCAACTTGCCGCAGTGGCGATGCGGGAGGCTGCGCTGCTCCAGGTATTCGTAGAGCAACCGCTTGCCCTCGACACACAAGAGCGCCTTCAGCGAGCCTTCGGGGTAGTAGATGCCGGCGTGGATCACCTCGCTGTTGCGCGAACTGGTGCCGGTGCCGATGGCGCCCTCGGCTTCCAGCACGATGACCTCGCGGCCCGCGAGCGCAAGCGCCCGGGCGACGGCCAGCCCCACCACACCGGCGCCGATGACGGCGCAATCAAATTCGTCCATGCCGCGAGCTTAGCCCGCTCGCGGGGGTCACTTCGGCTGGGAGGAGAAGGGCTTCTCCGGATCGGAAGGCTCGGGTGGCGTCGCGGGGCCCTCATCGGGCTCCACCGGCAGCTCCGGCACGTCGGGCGGGTCGGAGGTGATGGGCGTCGGAAGATCGGGGCTGGTGGCCATGACCGCTTCTCCTTTCAGTGGCGCAAAACCGCAGTTTGCGTCCGCACGGGCCGACAATGCCAGCAGGAAGGAAAAGGAAGGAAGTTGGTGGGCGGTGGAGGCTTCGAACCTCCGACCCCAGCAGTGTGAATGCTGTGCTCTACCCCTGAGCTAACCGCCCCTCCCGGCGCGACGACGGCAGGTGCGCATCGCGTCGGTTGGAATTTCAGCGCCGCTTGGCGCGAAGCCTGCGATTATGCCACAGCATTTTCGGCCACCTGGCGAAAGATGGTCCTGCCGTTGCTCGTCTTGTCGAGCTGCAGCAGCAGTTCCTCGTGCGCAGCCAGCTCGTAGTCCGCGGCAGTCAGCACGGGCAGGACGAAACTGCGCAGATCGACCGCCACCACCGCGCCGCCCAGCACCGGTTCGTTGGCTGCAATGTCGATCAGCAACGCGTCCTGGCCGCGCGTCAGGTTGATGTAGACATCGGCGAGCAGCTGCGCGTCCAGCTTCGCGCCGTGAAAGGTGCGGTTCGAGCGGTCGACGCCGAAGCGGTCGCACAACGCGTCGAGCGAATTGCGCTTGCCCGGGTACACCGTCTTCGCGAGCGCCAGGGTGTCGGTGATATCGCCCACGAAGCTGCGCAGCGGCTGCAGGCCGGCGAGCTCGAATTCCTTGTTGAGGAAGCCGACGTCGAAGGCCGCGTTGTGGATGATCAGCTCGGCATCGCGCAGGTACTCGACGATGTCGTTCGCCAGCGTCGCGAACTTCGGTTTGTCGCGCAAGAAGTCGGTCGTCAGCCCGTGCACCTTGAGCGCGTCCTCGTGGCTCTCGCGCTCCGGATTGAAGTAGATGTGCAGGTCGTTGCCGGTGAGCTTGCGATTGAACAACTCCACGCATCCCAGCTCGATGATGCGGTCGCCGTTCTCGGCCGAAAGGCCCGTGGTTTCGGTGTCGAGGACGATCTGGCGACTCATCAGTGGTTTTCTTTGGCGTGGTTGATCGAGTACTTGGGGATCTCGACCGTCAGGTCGGTCTGCGCCAGTATCGCCTGGCAGCTGAGGCGCGACTGCGGCTCGAGGCCCCAGGCGCGGTCGAGCAGGTCTTCCTCGCCCTCCTCGGCCTCGTTGAGCGATTCGATGCCCTTGCGCACGATCACGTGGCAGGTGGTGCAGGCGCAGCTCATCTCGCAGGCGTGCTCGATTTCGATGTGGTTCTCGAGCAGCGCCTCGCAGATCGAGGTGCCGGCGGGTGCGCTGATCTCTGCGCCCTCTGGGCAGTACTCGGCGTGGGGAAGGATCTTGATCGTGGGCATTGAGGCTTCTAGAGAGATTCGATCTGCCGGCCGGAGAGAGCGCGTGCAATGCCCGCATTCATGCGCTCTGCGGCAAAGGCTTCTGTGCCGTCGGCCAGGGCCTGGGTCGCGGCTTCGATGGCGGCAGCGTCGTCGCCCGATCGCGCGGCCTGCAGCGCACGCACCAGCGCCTCGATTGCTTCGCGTTCCCCGGCGTCGAGCAGATCGCCATCGGCGTCGAGCGCGGTCCGTGTCGCCAGCACCATGCGGTCGGCGTCCACACGCGCCTCGACCAGCGCACGCGCCTGCATGTCCTGCTGCGCTGTGGAGAAGCTGTCCCGCAGCATCCTGGCGATCTGGTCGTCCGACAGGCCGTAAGAAGGCTTGACCGTCACGCTCGCCTCGACGCCGCTACCCTGCTCCTTGGCGCTCACGCTGAGCAGGCCGTCGGCGTCGACGGTGAAGGTGACCCGGATGCGGGCCGCGCCTGCAACCATCGGCGGAATGCCGCGCAGCTCGAAACGCGCGAGGCTGCGGCAATCGGCGACCAGGTCGCGCTCGCCCTGCACCACGTGCAGCGCCAGCGCGGTCTGGCCGTCCTGGTAGGTCGTGAAGTCCTGCGCCATCGCGGTCGGGATGGTCTGGTTGCGCGGCACGATGCGCTCGACGAGACCGCCCATGGTCTCGATGCCGAGCGAGAGCGGGATCACATCGAGCAGCAGCAGGTCGTCCGTGCCGCCGTTGCCGGCCAGCTGGTTCGCCTGGATCGCGGCGCCCAGCGCGACGACCTCGTCGGGGTTCAGGTTGATCAGGGGGTCGCGGCCGAAGAACTCGGCCACGGCGCGCCGGATCTGCGGCATGCGCGTCGCGCCACCGACGAGCACGATGCCCTGCAGCTCGGCCGGCTGCAGGCGGGCGTCGCGCAGTGCCTTGCGCACCGCGGCGATGGTTCGCGCGGTCAGGTCGGCGGTCGCGGCTTCGAACTGCGCACGCGAAATGTTCAGCTGTAGCGCACCGCCGGTCATGGCGGCCGCGAAGTTGGCGGTGTCGGCGTCGGACAACGCTTCCTTGGCGGTGCGCGCCGCAACGAGCAACGCGGCTTTGTCCGCATCGCCGCGGGCCTCGAAGCCGGTCTGCGCGAGTGCGAACTCCGCCAATGCGTGGTCGTAGTCATCCCCGCCGAGCGCCGAGTCACCGCCGGTGGCGATGACCTCGAACACGCCTTGCGTCAAGCGCAGGATCGAGATGTCGAAGGTGCCGCCGCCCAGGTCGTAGACCGCATAGACGCCCTCGCTGGCGTTGTCCAGTCCGTAGGCAATGGCGGCCGCCGTCGGCTCGCTGATCAGGCGAAGCACATTCAGTCCGGCGAGCCGGGCCGCATCTTTGGTCGCCTGGCGCTGGCCCTCGTCGAAGTAGGCCGGCACGGTGATCACGGCGCCGTAGAGCTCGTCATCGAAGGTGTCCTCGGCGCGGTAGCGCAGCGTCGCGAGGATCTCGGCACTCACCTCCACCGGCGACTTGACGCCGGCTGCTGTCTGCACCTGGACCATGCCCGCATCGCCGCCCAGGCGATAGGCCAGCGCTTCGCGGTTGGCCACGTCGTGCAGGCCGCGCCCCATCAGTCGCTTGACCGAGGTGATGACGTTGGACGGATCGGCCGCGCGCGCCGCCAGCGCATCGAAGCCGATCTGACGGCGATCCGGGCCGAGGTAGCGCACGGCCGAGGGCAGCAGGACGCGCCCTTCGGCATCGGGCAGGCACTCGGCCACGCCGTTGCGCACGGCTGCCACCAGCGAATGCGTGGTGCCGAGGTCGATGCCTACCGCGATGCGACGCTGATGCGGGTCGGGCGCCTGGCCGGGTTCTGAAATCTGCAGCAATGCCATGGCGCTATTGTCCCCACGCTTCGAACTTGGCCTCGATGTCTTCGGCAAAGCGCTCGATGAACATGAGGGCTCTCACCTGCCTGGCAGCGCCGTCGTAATCGCCATTCTTGTCGATCAGCCATTCCAGCGAGGACAGCGCGCGGGCGCGGCCCGCCTCGACCTCCGCGCGCAGTTTGTCGAACGCGGCGGCATCCCGTGCTTCGTCGAGCTCCTCCCGCCATTCCATCTGCTGCATCAGGAAATCGGGCGGCATTGCCGTGTTCTTTTCGGCGTCGATGGGATGGCCGTTCAGCCCGCAAAGATAACTCGCGCGCTTGATCGGGTCCTTCAGCCGTTGGTAGGCTTCGTTGATGCGCACCGACCACTGCATGGCAATGCGCTGTGCCGCGGCGCCCTGGGCCGCGAAGCGGTCGGGGTGCGCTTCGCGCTGCAGGTCCTTCCAGCGCGCGTCGAGTGCAGCGCGGTCCTGGGCAAAGCTTGCCGGCACGGCGAAGAGCTCGAAATCGGTGTCGTTCAGGTTCATGGCGTCAAAAAGCCGCCAGCCCATGACCGGGTGGTGGCGGCTTGGACGGGAAGCCGTTGGAAGGTCAGATGCGGAAACTTTCGCCGCACCCGCAGCGATCACGCTCGTTCGGATTGTTGAACTTGAAGCCCTCGTTGAGCCCCTCGCGCACGAAATCCAGCTGCGTGCCGTCGATGTAAGCGAGGCTCTTGGGATCGACCAGCACTTTTACGCCGTGGTCTTCGAAGATCACGTCCTCGGGCGCCATTTCGTCCACGTACTCGAGCTTGTAGGCCAGGCCCGAGCAACCGGTGGTCTTCACGCCCAGCCGCACGCCCAGCCCCTTGCCCCGCTTGCCGAGGTAGCGGGTGACGTGGCGCGCGGCAGCTTCGGTCAGGGTCACGGCCATGTCAGTGGGTGGCTTCCGTCGTGGCCGCGGCCGCGCCGTGCTTGGCCTTGTAGTCGTTCACGGCGGCCTTGATCGCGTCTTCCGCAAGAATCGAACAATGGATCTTGACCGGGGGCAGCGCCAGCTCCTCGGCGATCTGCGCATTCTTCAGCGCGGCCGCTTGCTCGAGCGTCTTGCCCTTGACCCATTCGGTGACCAGCGACGACGAAGCGATCGCCGAGCCGCAGCCGTAGGTCTTGAAGCGCGCGTCCTCGATCACGCCGGTCTCGGGGTTGACCTTGATCTGCAGCTTCATGACGTCGCCGCAGGCAGGCGCGCCCACCATGCCGGTGCCCACGGAGTCGTCGCCCTTCTCGAAGGAGCCGACGTTACGGGGGTTTTCATAGTGGTCAATGACCTTGGATGAATAAGCCATGGGGTACCTCTCAGTCTTTGTTCAATGCGCCGACCACTGGATCGTGCTGATATCGATGCCGTCCTGGAACATTTCCCACAACGGGCTCAGTTCGCGGAGCTTGGCAACGTTGTGCTTGATGGTCGCGACCGCGTAGTCGATCTCTTCCTCGGTCGTGAAGCGGCCGATGGTCATGCGCAGGCTGCTGTGGGCGAGTTCGTCGCTGCGGCCGAGCGCGCGCAGCACATAGCTGGGCTCCAGGCTGGCCGAGGTGCAGGCGGAGCCGCTGGACACGGCGATGCCCTTGATGCCCATGATCAGCGACTCGCCCTCGACATAGTTGAAGCTCATATTGAGGTTGTGCGGCACGCGGTGCTCGAGATCGCCGTTGATGAAGACCTGCTCGACGTCTTTCAGGCCGTCGAGCAGGCGCTGCTGCAGGGCGCGCGCCTTGGCAATGTCCTGCTTCATCTCGAGCCTGGCAATGCGGAAGGCTTCGCCCATCCCGACGATCTGGTGCGTGGGCAGGGTGCCGGAGCGCATGCCGCGCTCGTGGCCGCCGCCGTGCATCTGGGCTTCCAGCCGCACGCGCGGCTTGCGGCGCACGTACAGGGCACCGATGCCCTTGGGGCCATACGTTTTATGCGAAGCCAGGCTCATGAGGTCGATGGGAAGCGTCTTGACGTCGATCTCGACCTTGCCGGTGGCCTGTGCCGCGTCGACGTGGAAGATCACGCCCTTCTCACGGCAGATGGTTCCCAGCGCCACGACGTCCTGGATCACGCCGATCTCGTTGTTCACGAACATCACGCTGGCGAGGATGGTGTCAGGCCGAATCGCGGCCTTGAAGGCCTCCAGGTCGAGCAGGCCGTTTTCCTGCACGTCCATGTAGGTCACCTCGAAGCCCTGGCGCTCGAGTTCGCGCATGGTGTCGAGCACCGCCTTGTGCTCGGTCTTGACCGTGATCAGGTGTTTGCCCTTCCCCTTGTAGAACTGCGCCGCGCCCTTGAGCGCGAGGTTGTTCGACTCGGTGGCGCCCGAGGTCCAGACGATCTCGCGCGGATCGGCCCCGATCAGCTCCGCCACCTCGGCGCGCGCCTTCTCGACCGCCTCTTCGGCTTCCCAACCCCAGGCGTGGCTGCGTGACGCCGGGTTGCCGAAATGCTCGCGCAACCAGGGAATCATCGCGTCGACCACGCGTGGGTCGACCGGCGTCGTGGCGCCGTAGTCGAGGTAGATGGGGAAATGGGGCGTGACATCCATGGCTGGCTCGGGCTGGCGTGGGGTTGACGTTGTCTGGGGGCTATTCGATGCGGCGCCGTGGCGCCGCCGGATCAGGACTTGGCGAAGGCATTGCCGAGGGCGAAAACCGAATTGGGCGCGTTGACCCGGATCGGCTTCACCACCGGCTGGCTCGAGATCGCCCGCTTGACCGCCGGCTTGTTCTCGATCTGCACGCCCTTGGCGATCTGGTCGTCCACCAGCTTCTGCAAGGTGACGGAATCCAGGAACTCGACCATGCGCTGGTTCAGGGAGGCCCAGAGCTCGTGGGTCATGCAACGGCCGGCTTCACCCAGGCAGTTTTCCTTCCCGCCGCACTGGGTTGCATCGATGGGCTCGTCGACGGAAACAATGATGTCGGCCACGGTGATCTCTGATGCCTTTCGACCCAGCGAATAACCGCCCCCGGGGCCGCGCGTCGACTCGACCAGTTCGTGGCGGCGAAGCTTGCCGAACAGCTGCTCGAGGTACGACAGGGAAATCTGCTGCCGCTGGCTGATGGCGGCCAGCGTGACCGGACCGGAGTTCTGGCGCAGGGCCAGGTCGATCATGGCTGTGACCGCAAAACGGCCTTTGGTAGTGAGACGCATCGCAAGCTCCTTTGAGTGCTTACCGTTTAAAAGACACCTCGGCGTTGTGGGCTTTGGTGACGCCGTCTCCGCCCTTTCCGACCCGCTTCCGCTGGTATCCCATCGGTAGGAGCCGGTCCTTCATCGCGAAGTTCTTTTTTCCTGACTATTTCGCTCAAGTATAACAGAAGGCCCTCCGGCCTGCTCGGGTAAACCCGATTGCAAGCCGCAAGGGCCCCTGGCGGTCCGCTGTTTTCCGACTCACACGGGTGCGATGTTGTCCTTGCCGGGGGCGCCGAAGGCCTGCTCGCGCAGCAGCGCGAGCTGGTCGCGCACCCGGGCAGCCTTCTCGAATTCGAGATTGCGCGCGTGCTCGAGCATGAGCTTTTCCAGCCGCTTGATCTCCCGGGCCATGTCCTTTTCGGACATGTCCTCGACCTTGGCGCGCTCGAGCTCGCGCTTGGCGGCCTCTTTGCCGCTTTTCTCGCTGTAGACGCCATCGATGAGGTCGCGCACCTGCTTGACGATGCTGCGCGGCGTGATGCCATGGGCTTGGTTGTAGGCGATCTGCCGCGCCCGCCGCCGCTCGGTCTCGCCGATGGCCTTTTTCATCGATTCGGTCATGCGATCGGCATAGAGGATGGCCTTGCCGTTCATGTTGCGGGCCGCGCGGCCGATGGTCTGGATCAACGAGCGTTCGGCGCGCAGAAAACCTTCCTTGTCGGCGTCGAGAATCGCGACCAGCGAGACCTCTGGAATGTCCAGCCCCTCCCGCAGCAGATTGATGCCGACCAGCACGTCGAAGGTCCCGAGGCGCAGATCGCGCAGGATCTCCACCCGCTCCACCGTGTCGATGTCACTGTGCAGATACCGCACCTTGACGCCGTTGTCGCCCAGGTAATCGGTCAGCTGCTCGGCCATGCGCTTGGTCAGCGTGGTGATCAGGACGCGCTCGTTCTTCTCGACGCGCAGGCGGATCTCCTGCAGCACGTCGTCCACCTGGTGGGTGGCGGGCCGGACCTCGACTTCGGGATCGATCAGCCCGGTCGGCCGCACCAGTTGCTCGACCACGTTGCCGGCATGGTCCACCTCGTACTGCGCCGGAGTGGCGGACACGAAGATGCATTGCCGCATGCGGGACTCGAACTCATCGAACTTGAGCGGGCGGTTGTCCAGCGCCGACGGCAGGCGAAAGCCGTACTCGACCAGCGTGGTCTTGCGCGCCCGGTCGCCGTTGTACATGCCGCCAAGCTGGCCGATCATCTGATGGCTCTCGTCGAGGAACATCAGCGCATCCTTGGGCAGGTAGTCCGTCAGCGTGGCCGGCGGGTCGCCCGGCGCGGCGCCAGACAGGTGGCGCGTGTAGTTCTCGATGCCCTTGCAATGGCCGATCTCGGCCAGCATCTCGAGGTCGAAGCGGGTGCGCTGCTCGAGGCGCTGGGCCTCCACCAGCTTGCCCGCGCCCACCAGCTCCTTGAGCCGCTGGTCGAGCTCGATCTTGATGGTCTCCACGGCGGTCAGCACCTTGTCGCGCGGCGTCACGTAGTGGCTGGAGGGGTAGACCGTGAAGCGGGGGATCTTCTGCCGAATGCGCCCGGTCAGCGGATCGAAAAGCTGCAGCGTCTCGATCTCGTCGTCGAAGAGCTCGATGCGGATGGCCAACTCGCTGTGCTCGGCCGGAAATACATCGATGGTGTCGCCCCGCACCCGGAAGGTACCGCGCGCGAAATCCTGCTCGTTGCGCGTGTACTGCATGCGGATCAGTCGCGAAATCACGTCGCGCTGCCCGATCTTGTCGCCGATGCGCATGATGAAGCGCATCTGCGTGTAGTCCTCGGGCGTCCCGATGCCGTAGATCGCGCTCACGGTGGCGACGATCACCGTGTCGCGCCGCTCCAGTACGCTCTTCGTGGCCGACAGGCGCATCTGCTCGATGTGCTCGTTGATCGAGCTGTCCTTTTCGATGAACAGGTCGCGCTGCGGCACGTACGCCTCGGGCTGGTAGTAGTCGTAGTAGCTCACGAAGTACTCGACGGCATTCTTCGGGAAGAACTCGCGGAACTCGCTGTAGAGCTGCGCCGCCAGCGTCTTGTTGGGCGCAAAGACGATGGCCGGACGGCCCAGCCGGGCGATCACGTTGGCCATGGTGAAGGTCTTGCCGGAGCCGGTCACGCCCAGCAGCGTCTGGTAGACCTCGCCGTCGCGCACGCCCTCGACCAAGCCCTCGATCGCGCCGGGCTGATCGCCCGCAGGCGGGTAAGGCTGGTAGAGCTCGAAGGGCGAATCCGGAAAGTGGATGAATTCCCCCTGCTTGACGGGGCCGACGGGCTCGGCTCCTGGCCGATCCGGAATGACTTCGGTAATTTCAGGCATGGCGTCCAGGGGAGGTGCGGCTCGACCGGTAAAATTCAAGCGAACTCGTGAGGCTAACCGACCCGCGAGCCAAGGCGCAAACCCGGATGCAGCCGGGGGCGAATCGCATCACCCAAAGGACTTCTCTCCATGTCAATGTTCACCGCCGTCGAGATGGCGCCGCGCGACCCGATCCTGGGCCTCAACGAGCAATTCGCCGCCGACAGCAACCCCAACAAGGTCAACCTCGGCGTCGGGGTCTACTACGACGACAACGGCAAGCTCCCGCTGCTGCGCTGCGTGCAGGCGGTCGAGCAGGACATGATCAAGGCGCCCAAGGCGCGCGGCTACCTGCCCATCGACGGCATCGCCGCCTACGACGAAGCGGTGAAGGGCCTTGTTTTCGGCGCTGGCAGCGAGCCCGTCAAGTCCGGCCGGATCGCCACCATCCAGGGAATCGGCGGCACCGGCGGCCTGAAGGTCGGCGCCGACTTCCTCAAGAAGCTCGATCCGAACGCCAAAGTCCTGATCAGCAACCCGAGCTGGGAAAACCACCGCGCGCTCTTCACCAGCGCCGGTTTCGTCGTCGAGGAGTACCCGTACTACGACGCCGCAAAGCGCGGCATCGACTTCGACGGCATGCTGAGCGCGCTGAACGCAGCCCCTGCCGGCACCATCGTCGTGCTGCACGCCTGCTGCCACAACCCGACCGGCTACGACATCCGCGCCGACCAGTGGGACCAGGTGGTCGCCGTCGTCAAGGAGAAAAAGCTGGTCGCCTTCCTCGACATGGCCTACCAGGGCTTCGGTTACGGCATCCAGGAAGATGGCGCCGCCATCGGCAAGTTCGTTGCCGCCGGCCTGAACTTCTTCGTCTCGACCTCCTTCTCCAAGAGCTTCAGCCTCTACGGGGAGCGCGTCGGCGCGCTGTCGGTGCTGTGCGAGAGCAAGGAAGAAGCCGGACGCGTACTGAGCCAGCTCAAGATCGCAATCCGCACCAACTACAGCAATCCGCCCACGCACGGCGGCGCCGTGGTCGCGACCGTGCTGGGCACGCCCGAGCTGCGCACGCTGTGGGAAAAGGAGCTCGGCGAAATGCGCGACCGCATCAAGCTGATGCGGCACAAGCTGGTCGATGGGCTGGCCGCCGCCGGCGTGAAGCGGGACATGCGCTTCATCACCGACCAGATCGGCATGTTCAGCTATTCCGGCCTGAGCAAGGATCAGATGGTGCGCCTGCGCCAGGAATTCGGGGTCTATGGCACCGATACCGGCCGCATGTGCGTGGCCGCCCTGAATAGCAAGAACATCGACTACGTCTGCCAAAGCATCGCGAAGGTCATCTGACGCCTGGCTGACAGGCGGCAGCGTTCATTCATTTTGAGCGTTCCGCCTACATCCGATCCGAGGCTGCTGATATATTGCATCGCACAACATCACAGCAGACCCTCGATGCTTTACCACCTCTACGAAGCCCAACGCTCCCTCATGGAGCCGTTTGCCGACTTCGCGCAAGCTGCTTCCAAGCTCTATGCCCAAGGGGGCGTTTTCGGCCGGGCCCCCTTGGCGCAGCGCGTGGCTGCCGGCTATGACCTGCTCTACCGGCTCGGCAAGGACTACGAAAAGCCGGAATTCGACATCAAGACGGTGAACGTCGACAACGACGACGTGGTCATCCAGGAGGTCGTCGAGATTGAAAAGCCCTTCTGCCAGCTGCGCCGCTTCAAGCGCTTCACCGACGATCCGCACACTTTGCAGACCCTCAAGGGCCAGCCCGTGGTGCTCATCGTGGCCCCCTTGTCGGGCCACTACGCCACGCTGCTGCGCGACACGGTGCGCACCATGCTGCAAGACCACAAGGTCTACATCACCGACTGGATCAACGCCCGCCTCGTGCCGTTATCCGAAGGCGAGTTCCGTCTCGACGGCTACGTCAACTACATCCAGGAATTCATCCGCCATCTGCAGGCAGAGTACGGCAACTGCCATGTGATCAGCGTCTGTCAGCCTACGGTGCCCGTTCTGGCGGCGGTGTCGCTGATGGCCAGCCGCGGCGAGAAAGTGCCGCTCTCGCTGACCATGATGGGCGGGCCCATCGATGCCCGCAAATCGCCCACCGCAGTCAACAACCTGGCGATGAACAAGAGCTACGAGTGGTTCGAGAACAACGTGATCTACCGCGTTCCGCAGGGCTTTCCGGGCGCTGGCCGGCGCGTCTACCCGGGTTTCCTGCAGCACACCGGCTTTGTCGCGATGAACCCGGACCGCCACGCCAGCAGCCACTACGACTACTTCAAGGACCTGATCAAGGGGGACGACGCGAGCGCCGAGGCGCACCGCAAGTTCTATGACGAGTACAACGCCGTGCTCGACATGGATGCGGACTACTACCTGGACACCATCCGCACCGTGTTCCAGGACTTCGATCTCGTCAACGGCACCTGGAAAGTGAAGGCCCCCGATGGCACGCCAGAGCTCGTGCGCCCCCAGGACATCCATTCGACCGGCGTGCTCACCGTCGAAGGCGAGTTGGACGACATCTCGGGCGCCGGCCAGACGCGCGCCGCCCACGAGCTTTGCACCGGCGTCCCGCCAGCTCACCAGCGGCATTACGAGGTCAAGGGCGCCGGGCACTACGGGATCTTCAGCGGACGCCGCTGGCGCGACAAGGTGTACCCGGAGGTGAAGGCCTTCATCGCGGCGCACGACAAGCCGCAGAAGCGCGCCGGCCGGCCGATCGTCTCGGCGGAGGACACGATCAAGGCCGCCGCCGCAGCCAAGTCCACGGCCGTCGCACGCAAATCGACGCCGGCGCGCCGCACGCGCGGCGCCGCGCGCTAGCGCGGGGGCTCTCCGTGAGCGCGCTGGCCCGGCGCATCCTCGACGCGCTGCCGCAGACGCAGTGCACGCGCTGCGGCTATCCCGATTGCAGCGCCTACGCCCAGGCCATCGCCGCCGGCGAGGCCGGCATCCACCAGTGCCCGCCGGGCGGCGCCGAGGGCGTGGCGCGGCTGTCGCGGCTGACCGGACAACCCGCGCGCCCCATCGACCCACAGTTCGGAACCGAAGGTCCGCGTACGATGGCGGTGATCGACGAGGCCTGGTGCATCGGCTGCACGCTATGCCTCGACGCCTGCCCGACCGACGCGATCCTGGGCATCCACAAACGCATGCACACCGTCATCGAGACCCACTGCACCGGGTGTGAGCTCTGCATCCCGGTGTGCCCGGTGGACTGCATCTCGCTCGAAGCGGCCACGCCGGGCAAGAGCGGCTGGCAGGCCTGGTCGCAGCCGCAGGCCGACGCGGCACGCAGCCGATACGAGGCGCATCGCCGGCGCCACGACAAGGACGAGCCGCAGGCGACGGAGCCGACCGAAACCGCCGCACCGGATCGCAAACGCGCCATCGTCGAAGCGGCACTGGCGCGAGCGCGTGCCGCCGCAGCGTCACGAAACGATCCCAAGGCACGCCCATGACGCTCGATACGCTGCTCCTCTACCTGGTCGCCTCCGTTGCGCTGGCGATCACCCCCGGCCCGACCATGCTGCTTGCGATGTCCAACGGCATCGCAGGCGGCATGCGCGCGGCGGCCTGGGGCATCGCGGGTGCTTCGCTGGGGGCCGCCTTCCTGATCGCGGTGGTGGCGCTGGGGCTGGGCTCCCTGCTGGCAGCCTCCGAAGGGCTGTTCAACGCCATCCGCGCGGCGGGCGTTGCCTACCTGGTTTGGCTGGGCATCAAGATGTGGCGAAGCCAGCCGATCGACCTACGCGCCGCGCTCGCCGCGTCGCCGGCCGACGTGCTGCGTCCTCGCACCGCCTTCCTGCGCAGCCTCACGGTGGCACTTTCCAACCCGAAGACCCTGCTCTTCTTCGCAGCCTTCCTGCCGCAGTTCGTCACATCGACGACCCCGCAGCTTCCCCAGTACGTGTTGCTCGGCGCCGTCTTCATCGGCATCGATACCTGCGTCATGCTCGGGTACGCCGCCGCCGGCACACAAGCCGTGCGCTGGCTCTCGCGGCGCAGCCTGCGCATGATCAACCGCGGATGCGCCGCCGGCATGTGGCTGCTGGCGGCCACTCTGGCCGTCTGGCGCCGCCCCGGCGCCTGAAAGCGCTCGGCTTCTCAGCCCGCGGCCAGCGCTGCGAAGGCCTTCACCACTTCCGGCGGCGCCTGCACCAGCTCGATCAGCACGCCCTCGCCTGCGATCGGGAACTCCTCGCTGCCCCTGGGATGCAGGAAGCAGATATCGAAGCCGGCCGCGCCCTGGCGGATGCCGCCGGGCGCGAAACGCACCCCCTGCGCCGTGAGCCAGCCGACCGCGGCGGGAAGATCGTCGATCCACAGTCCCACATGATTGAGCGGGGTCGCATGAACGGCCGGCTTCTTGTCCGGGTCCAGCGGCTGCATCAGGTCGACCTCGACCTTGAAGGGACCACTGCCGATCGCGCAGATGTCCTCGTCGACGTTCTCGCGTTCACTGCGGAAGGTGCCGGTTATCTCCAGCCCGAGCATGTCGACCCACAGCTTGCGAAGCCGGGTCTTGTCCGGACCGCCGATCGCGATCTGCTGGACGCCGAGCACCTGGAAGGGACGATGTTGCGGCGAGTTCATGCGACGGGCTCCTTCATGCGAACTCCAGGATCACCTGGTCTACGGCCAGCGACTCGCCCTTGGCGGCCGAGATGCTGCCCACCACGCCGTCCTGCGTGGCGAAGAGCACGTTCTCCATCTTCATCGCCTCGATGACCGCGAGCTTCTCCCCCGCCTGCACCTGCTGGCCCGGTTGCACCGAGACCTCGACCAGCAGCCCGGGCATCGGCGACATGAGGTACTTGCTCAGATCAGGCGGCGCCTTGTACGGCATGAGCTTCAGCATCCTCGAGCCCCGCGGCGAGAGCACCATCGCCTCGATCTGCTTGCCGTTGTGCGCGATGCGTAACGCCAACGGGTTCTTGCCGACGCCGCGCTCGAGCTGCGCGGTGAAGCCGCGGCCATTGACGCTGCCCTCCACGCGCACGCTGCCCAGCGGCGCGTGGGTCTCGATCTTGTAGGTATTGCCGCCCACCGTCACCGCGCTCGAGCCGGACGGGCCCTGGTAGTCGGTGACCGTCACCGGCAGGTGTGCGTGCTGCCCGTTCGCGTCGAGCACGACCACCACGAACTGCTCGCCCACCTTCACGGCATGCCCTTCCAGCTGGCCGCTGATGCGCGAGGCGCGCGCCCGGTAGCGGCGATGCATGCAGGCTGCCAGCGCGACCAGGAAGTCGGGATCGTCGTGCGGCACGTCCTCCGCACGGAAGCCCTTGCCATAGTGCTCGGCAATGAAGCCGGTGTTGAAGGCGCCGCTCACGAAGCTGGGATGCGCCAGCAGCGCGGCCTGGAAGGGGATGTTGCTGCTGATGCCGCGGATCACGAACCCGTTGAGCGCCTCCCGCATCAGCGCGATCGCATGCGCGCGGTCGCGCCCGTGCACGATCAGCTTGGCAATCATCGAGTCGTAGAACATCGGGATCTCGCCGCCGTCGTAGACGCCGGTGTCCACCCGAACCCCGCCGAAAGCGCGTCCGCCGCCCTCCCCCGCCCGCGGGAGAGCGGTTGCGGACGAAGGCACGTCCGCCGCGAACATCGTCTCCTTGGGCGGCTGGAAGCGCACCAGCCGGCCGGTGGACGGCAGAAAGTTCCGAAACGGGTCCTCCGCGTTGATGCGGCACTCGATGGCCCAGCCTTCGCGCTTCACATCCTGCTGCGCGAGCGGCAGCTTCTCGCCGGCGGCGACCCGAATCATGAGCTCGACCAGATCGAGGCCCGTGATCGCCTCGGTCACCGGATGCTCCACCTGCAACCGGGTGTTCATCTCCAGGAAGTAGAAGCTCTGGTCCTTGCCGACCACGAACTCCACCGTACCGGCGCTCTGGTAGTCGACGGCCTTGGCGAGCGCCACCGCCTGCTCGCCCATGGCCTTGCGCGTCGCCTCGCTGATGAAGGGCGAAGGTGCCTCCTCGATCACCTTCTGATGGCGGCGCTGGATCGAGCATTCGCGCTCGTTCAGATAGATCACGTTGCCGTGCGCATCGCCCAGCACCTGGATCTCGATGTGGCGCGGCTCCTCGACGAACTTCTCGATGAACACGCGGTCGTCGCCGAAGCTGTTGCGCGCCTCGTTGCGGCAGGAGGTGAAGCCGTCGAAGGCGTCCTTGTCGTTGTAGGCCACGCGCAAGCCCTTGCCGCCGCCGCCGGCCGAGGCTTTGATCATCACGGGGTAGCCCACCTCGCGCGCGATCTCGACGGCCCGCTCGGCCGTTGCGATGGCGTCGTTCCAGCCCGGAATGGTGTTGACCCTGGCCTCGTTCGCCAGCTTCTTCGAGGCGATCTTGTCACCCATGGCCGCGATCGAATGGTGCTTGGGGCCGATGAAGACGATGCCCTCCTCCTCCACCTTCTTTGCGAAACCCTCGTTCTCGGACAGAAAGCCGTAGCCGGGGTGGACCGCCTCGGCGCCCGTCTTCTTGCAGGCGGCGATGATGCGATCGCCCTGCAGATAGCTCTCGCGGCTGGGCGACGCGCCGATGTGGACGGCCTCGTCGGCCAGCTCGACGTGGCGGGCTTCCTTGTCGGCATCGGAATAGACGGCGACCGTCCGGATGCCCATCTTCTTCGCCGTCTTGATCACGCGGCAGGCGATCTCTCCGCGATTCGCGATCAGGATTTTCTTGAACATGTCTTGTCTCCCGGCCTCACAGGGGAATGTTCCCGTGCTTGCGCCACGGATTGTCGAGCTTCTTCTCGCGCAGCATCACCAGGCTGCGGCAGATGCGCTTGCGTGTCTCGCTGGGCAGAATCACGTCGTCGATGTAGCCGCGCGTTCCGGCCACATAGGGATTGGCGAAGCGCGCCTTGTACTCGGCCTCGCGCGCCGCCAGCTTCTCGGGATCGTTCTTGTCCTCTCGGAAGATGATCTCCACCGCGCCCTTGGCCCCCATCACCGCGATCTCGGCGCGCGGCCAGGCGAGGTTGACGTCGCCGCGCAGGTGCTTGGAGGCCATCACGTCGTAGGCGCCGCCATAGGCCTTGCGCGTGATCACCGTGATCTTCGGCACCGTGCACTCGGCGTAGGCGTAGAGCAGCTTGGCGCCGTGCTTGATGATGCCGCCGTATTCCTGGCTCGTGCCGGGCATGAAGCCGGGCACGTCGACAAAGGTGACGACGGGGATGTTGAAGGCGTCGCAGAAGCGCACGAAGCGCGCCGCCTTGATCGACGACTTGATGTCGAGGCAGCCTGCCAGCACCAGCGGCTGGTTGGCCACGATGCCCACGCTCTGCCCGTCGAAGCGTGCGAAGCCGATCACGATGTTCTTCGCGTAGTCGGGCTGCAGCTCGAAGAACTCGCCGTCGTCGACCACCTTCGCGATCGCCTCCTTCATGTCGTAGGGCTTGTTCGCGTTGTCGGGCACCAGGGTGTCGAGCGACGCGTCGGCGCGGTCCGCCGGGTCGCCGCTGGGCCGCATGGGCGCCTTCTCGCGATTGTTGAGGGGCAGGTAGTTGTAGAGGCGGCGCAGCATCATCAGCGCCTCGACGTCGTTCTCGAAGGCCATGTCGGCCACGCCGCTCTTGGTGGTGTGCGTCGTGGCGCCGCCGAGTTCTTCGGCCGTCACGTCCTCGTGCGTCACCGTCTTCACCACCTCGGGGCCGGTGACGAACATGTAGGAGCTGTCGCGCACCATGAAGATGAAGTCCGTCATGGCCGGCGAGTAGACGGCGCCGCCGGCACAGGGCCCCATGATCATGCTGATCTGCGGCACCACGCCGGACGCCATGACGTTGCGCTGGAACACCTCGGCATAACCGCCGAGCGAGGCCACGCCTTCCTGGATGCGCGCGCCGCCCGAATCATTCAGGCCGATCACGGGCGCGCCGACCTTCATCGCCTGGTCCATCACCTTGCAGATCTTCTCGGCATGGGCTTCGCTCAGGGCGCCGCCGAAGACAGTGAAGTCCTGGCTGAAGACGAATGCCAGGCGGCCGTTGATCATGCCGTAGCCCGTGACCACGCCGTCCCCCGGGATCTTGTTCTCGGACATGCCGAAGTCGCTGGAACGGTGCTCGACGAACATGTCCCATTCCTCGAAGGTGTTGTCGTCGAGCAGGAGCTCGATGCGCTCGCGTGCCGTCAGCTTGCCCTTGGCGTGCTGCGCATCGATGCGCTTCTGCCCGCCGCCCAGGCGCGCCTGGGCGCGCCGTCTTTCGAGTTGCTCGAGAATTTCTTTCATGGGGCCTGTTCCGGGAGTGGTGTGGTGTCGGTGTTTTCGTGGGGGGGCCGGGCCTGTCCGGCCTGCGCGGAGAGCAGGTTGCGTGCCGCGGTCGAGGCCGGCAGCGTGCCGGCCGCCACCTGCGCCACGGCCCGCGGCAGCAGCTCCCGCACGCTCGGATGCTGGCGGAAGGCCTGCTTGAGGCCCGCGTCGATGCGTTCCCACATCCACGCGAGCGCCTGTTTCTCGCGGCGCGCGGCCAGCTTGCCGCTGGCGGCTTGCATGTTCCTGAATTGCGTCACGGCCTGCCAGAAGGCATCGATGCCGGTGCCCTGAAGGGCGCTGGACTGCATTACCCGGGGCTGCCACTGGCGCTGCGCGGTTTCGGCACCATGCACGACATGCGAATGCGCCGGATTGCCGTGGTGCCCGAAGAGGCGCATTGCCGAGGTGATCTGGGCCTGCGCGCGCGTCGCCGCGTCGGGGTCGATGTCGGCCTTGTTGATGACCACCAGGTCGGCCAGCTCCATCACGCCCTTCTTGATCGCCTGCAGGTCGTCGCCGGCATTGGGCAGCTGCAGCAGCACGAACATGTCGGTCATGCCCGAGACCGCGGTCTCGCTCTGGCCGACGCCCACGGTCTCGACGATCACGATGTCGTAGCCGGCGGCCTCGCACACCAGCATGGCCTCGCGCGTCTTCTCGGCCACGCCGCCGAGCGTGCCGCTCGAGGGGCTCGGACGGATGTAGGCCCGCTCGTGCACCGAAAGCTTTTCCATGCGCGTCTTGTCGCCGAGGATCGAGCCGCCGGAGACGGTCGACGAAGGGTCGATGGTGAGCACCGCCACGCGATGGCCGCGGTCGATCAGGTACAAGCCCAGGGTCTCGATGAAGGTGGACTTGCCGACGCCGGGCACCCCCGAGATGCCGAGGCGGAACGATCGGCCGGTACGCGGCAGCAGTGCCGTCAGCAGCTCGTCGGCCTGAGCGCGGTGATCGGCCCGCGTTGATTCGAGCAGCGTGATGGCCTTGGCGATGGCGCGGCGCTGCCGGGGCCCCTCGGCCTCGGCCAGCGCGTCAACCATCGCCTTGCTTCGAGCCACGTCCGGCATGCTCAAGCCGCGACCGCCGCACGAATCTGCTCCAGCACATCCTTGGCGCTGGCCGGAATCGGCGTGCCCGGCCCGTAGATGCCCTTCACGCCGGCCTCGTACAGGAACTCGTAGTCCTGCCGCGGAATCACGCCGCCGACGAAGACGATGATGTCGTCCGCGCCCTGCTTCTTCAGTTCCTCGATGATGGCCGGCACCAGCGTCTTGTGGCCTGCCGCCAGGGTGCTGACACCGACCGCGTGCACGTCGTTCTCGATCGCCTGACGCGCGCATTCTTCGGGCGTCTGGAACAGCGGGCCCATGTCGACATCGAAGCCCAGGTCGGCAAAGGCGGTGGCGACGACCTTGGCGCCGCGGTCGTGGCCATCCTGGCCGAGCTTGGAGATCATGACGCGCGGACGGCGGCCCTGCTCCTCGGCAAAGGCGGCGATCTCGTTCTGCAGCGCCTCCCAGCCCTCGGCCGAATCGTAGGCGGCGGCGTAGACGCCGGTCACCTTCTGGGTGTCGGCGCGGTGGCGGCCGTAGACTTTTTCCAGCGCATCGCTGATCTCGCCCACTGTCGCGCGCAGCCGCACGGCCTCCACGCTCAACGCCAGCAGGTTGCCCTCGCCGCTTTCGGCGGCCGCCGTCAGCGCATCGAGCGCTGCCCGCACCTTGACGCCATCACGCTTCTCGCGCACCGACTTCAGCCGCGCGATCTGGCTGTCCCGCACCTTGACGTTGTCGATCTGCAGGATGTCGTGCGTGTCTTCGGATTCGAGCTTGTACTTGTTGACGCCCACGATCACGTCCTGCCCCGAATCGATGCGCGCCTGCTTGTCGGCAGCGGCGGCCTCGATCTTGAGCTTGGCCCAGCCGCTGTCCACGGCCTTGGTCATCCCGCCCATGGCCTCGACCTCTTCGATGATGGCCCAGGCGGCGTCCGCCATGTCCTGCGTGAGCTTTTCCATCATGTAGCTGCCCGCCCACGGATCGATCACGTTCGTGATGTGGGTCTCTTCCTGGATGATGAGCTGCGTGTTGCGCGCGATCCGCGCGCTGAACTCGGTAGGCAGCGCGATCGCCTCGTCCAACGCGTTCGTGTGCAGGCTCTGCGTGCCGCCGAAGACGGCAGCCATGGCCTCGATGGTGGTGCGCACCACGTTGTTGTAGGGGTCCTGCTCGGTCAGGCTCCAGCCGGAGGTCTGGCAGTGGGTGCGCAGCATCAGGCTCTTGGGGTTCTTGGGGTTGAACGCCTTCATGATCCGGCACCACAGGAGGCGCGCCGCCCGCATCTTGGCGACTTCCAGATAGAAGTTCATGCCGATGGCCCAGAAGAAGCTCAGCCGGCCGGCGAAGCCGTCGACGTCGAGCCCCTTGGCCAGCGCCGTCTTCACGTATTCCTTGCCGTCCGCCAGCGTGAAGGCCAGCTCCAGCGCCTGGTTGGCGCCCGCCTCCTGCATGTGATAGCCGCTGATCGAGATGGAGTTGAACTTCGGCATCTTCTCGGCGGTGTACGCAATGATGTCGCCGATGATCCGCATCGAGGGCTCGGGCGGAAAGATGTAGGTGTTGCGGACCATGAACTCCTTGAGGATGTCGTTCTGGATGGTCCCAGAGAGCTGATCCTGCGCAACGCCCTGCTCCTCGGCCGCGACGATGTAGCCGGCCAGCACCGGCAGCACCGCGCCGTTCATCGTCATGGAGACACTGACCTTGTCCAGCGGGATCCGGTCGAACAGGATCTTCATGTCCTCCACGCTGTCGATGGCCACGCCGGCCTTGCCGACGTCGCCAGTCACGCGCGGATGGTCGCTGTCGTAGCCGCGGTGCGTGGCCAGGTCGAAGGCCACGCTCACGCCCTGACCGCCGGCAGCCAGCGCCTTGCGGTAGAAGGCGTTCGATTCCTCGGCGGTGGAGAAGCCCGCGTACTGCCGGATGGTCCAGGGACGCACCGCGTACATCGTGGCCTGGGGGCCGCGCAGGTAGGGCTCGAAGCCGGGCAGCGTGTCGGTGTACTTCAGGCCCTGGAGATCGGCTGCCGTGTAGAGCGGCTTGACCGTGATGCCGTCGGGCGTGAGCCAGTTCAGTGCCTGCAGGTCCCCGCCCGGGGCAGACTTGGCCGCGGCCTTGGCCCAGGCTTCGAGGGTGGCAGTTTGGAAGGTCGGTTCGGATTTGCTGCTCATGGCGCCGGCTTGGAGTGTGAGGGGAGTGTCCGCGCAGGCGCGTGACAGTTCAATGCGAGTCTAACCCATCTGTAATTATTAATTCAAACGCCGCGGCTTGGGGTACATTTCGCGCATGTCCGCCCTCACCCTGACCCCGCGCGCCCTCTACGAAGAGGTGGCGGAGCTGCTGCGCCAGCGCATCTTCAACCGTGAGCTCGAACCCGGCAGCTGGATCGACGAGCTCAAGCTGGCGGAGGAGTACGGGATCAGCCGCACGCCCCTGCGCGAGGCGCTCAAGGTGTTGGCAGCCGAGGGTCTGGTGACGATGAAGGTGCGGCGCGGCGCCTATGTGACCGAGGTGTCCGAGAAGGATCTGGCGGACGTCTACCACCTGCTGAGCCTGCTCGAGAGCGACGCGGTCGGCGTGGTGGCCGAACGGGCCTCCGCCGCGCAGCTGGTGGAGCTGGAAGCCTTGCATGCCGAGCTCGAAGCGGCCGGGGCGCCGGGCAAGGTGGACCGCGCGCATTTCTTCGCCATCAACGAGCGCTTCCACATGCGCATCCTGGCGATGGCCGACAACCGATGGCGCGATCAGATGGTGGCCGACCTGCGCAAGGTGATGAAGCTCAACCGGCACAACTCGCTGCTCAAGGCGGGGCGCATCGCGGAGTCGCTCGCGGAGCACCGCGCGATCATGGCCGCGATCAAGTCACGGGACCGGGCCAGCGCCATGGCGCGCATGCAGGAGCACTTCCGCAGCGGCCTGGAAGCGGCGAACTGAATCCGCTCGATCGGTAGGTATGCGTTGCCGAGCCTGTTCAGGCAGCCAGTGCCGCCGGCTCGTGTGCGAGGGCCATCACCTCATGCGGCGCCAGCGCCTTGAGGCGGTGGTCGCTCCAGACCTGACGCCAGCGGCGCGCACCCGCGAGCCCGTTGCGCAGGCCCAGCATGTGGCGCGCGATGTTCGACCACGGCGTGCCGTGCTCGGTGGCCTCGCGGGCCATGTAGTCGCACATCCTGCGCTCGACCTCCTCGCGTGTCAGCGTGGACGGCGGCTCCCGGTAGAAGACCTCGTCCCATTGCGCCAGCCACCACGGGTTGTGGTACGCCTCGCGGCCGATCATCACGCCGTCCAGTAGCCGCAGGTGCGCCTGCATCTGTGCGTTGTCGCTGAAACCGCCGTTGATCGAAATGACGAGCTCGGGAAAGTCATGCTTCAGGCGGTGCACCAGCTCGTAGCGCAGCGGCGGCACTTCGCGGTTCTGCTTGGGCGACAGCCCCTTCAGCCAGGCGTTGCGCGCATGCACGATGAAGGTCCGGCAGCCGGCTTCGCTCACGGTGCCGACGAAGTCGCGCACGAATTCGTAGGACTCGGTCTTGTCGATGCCGATGCGATGCTTGACCGTGACCGGCACGCTCACCACGTCGACCATGGCCTTGACGCAATCGGCCACCAGTTGCGGCTCGTTCATCAGGCAGGCACCGAAGGCGCCGCGCTGCACGCGCTCGCTGGGGCAGCCGCAGTTGAGGTTGATCTCGCCGTAGCCCCAGTCCTCACCCAGCTTCGCGCAATGCGCCAGCTCGGCCGCCTCGCTGCCGCCCAATTGCAGAGCGACCGGATGCTCATCGGGGTCGAAGCGCAGATGGCGCGGGACGTCGCCGTGGATGAGCGCTCCGGTGGTCACCATCTCGGTGTAGAGCAAGGCGCGGCGCGTCAGCAGCCGGTGGAAGTAGCGGCAGTGGCGGTCCGTCCAATCCATCATGGGCGCGACCGAAATGATCTTTTCTTTGTCGTTCAGCAAACCGGCATCACCGTCGGGCGTTGGCAGCCCCGTAGTTTCTCACGCAGGCGTCGGGTCAAAAAAAAGAGCTCGCCGAAGCGAGCTCAATGATTGCCTTTGCAGCAATCCCCCAGAGAAACCATGTACGTAGTTTGCGCCGATTCCGCCAGGGCGCGCGTGAAGAAATAGACGGAACGCTGACCAGAAGCTGATGCTTTGTGACGGCGATGGCAGATCGCACGCTTTTTTCGCGGCCCGGCCCCTGGCGGCCCCCCACCCAGCCTGTCATCCGCACCCCGGCGCGCGATTCCTCACCGATCGCAGACTTCGCCGCAGCCGCGTAACATGCCTTGGCAGCGGCCGTCGTGCGGCCGCCTCACCCACTCTCCGCCCGTGCCCCTCGCCGATTTCCATCCTGCCGTCAGTGGCTGGTTCAGCCGCAGCTTTCCCGCCCCCACCGAGGCGCAGAAGGCCGCCTGGCCGGCCATTCGCGCCGGGCGCCACACGCTGGTGGCAGCCCCGACCGGATCGGGCAAGACGCTGACCGCTTTCCTCGCCGCACTGGACGGGCTGGTGCGCCAGGGCCTCGCGCCCGGCGGCCTCCCCGACCAGACCACCGTGGTGTACGTGTCGCCGCTCAAGGCACTGTCCAACGACATCCGCCTGAACCTCGAAGCACCGCTGGCGGGCATCCGTGCCGAGCTGGCGAGGCTGGGCCTGCCGGACGTGCAGATCCGCAGCACCGTGCGCACCGGCGACACGCCCTCCAGGGACCGTCAGCAGAACCTGCGCCAGCCGCCGCACATCCTCGTGACCACGCCCGAGTCGCTTTACGTGCTGCTGGGATCGGCCTCGGGCCGGGGCATGCTGTCCACGGTGCGTACGGTGATCGTCGACGAGATCCATGCGATCGCTGCCGGCAAACGCGGCAGTCATCTGGCGCTTTCGCTGGAGCGGCTGCAGTCACTGTGCGAACGGCCCCTCACGCGCATCGGTCTGTCGGCCACGCAGAAACCGGTCGATGAGGTCGCGCGCTTCCTGGTGGGCGCGGGCCACGTGCACGACGGTGTGGCCGACTGCGAGATCGTGGACATCGGCTACCGCAAGGAACGCGACCTCGCCCTCGAGCTGCCGCCGCAGCCGCTGGGCGCGGTGATGACCCACGAGCAATGGGACCAGGTGTATGCGCGCGTGGCTGAGCTGGTGCTGCTGCATCGCACCACGCTGGTCTTCGTCAATACGCGCCGCATGGCCGAACGCGCCGCGCGGCATCTGGGCGAGCGCCTCGGCAAGGAAGCGGTGGCCGCGCACCACGGCAGCCTCGCGAAGGAGGCCCGCCTCGACGCCGAGCAGCGCCTCAAGCGCGGCGAACTCCAGGTTCTGGTTGCGACCGCCTCGCTGGAGCTGGGCCTGGACATCGGCGACGTCGACCTGGTATGCCAGCTGGGCTCGCCGCGCTCCATCGCCACCTTCCTGCAGCGCGCCGGGCGCTCGGGCCACGCGGTGGGCGGCACGCCCAAGGCGCGCCTGTTTCCGCAGTCGCGCGACGAACTCGTCGAGTGCGCGGCGCTCCTGGACTGCATCCGCCGCGGCGAGCTCGATGCGCTTCACGTGCCGCAGGCCCCGCTCGACGTGCTCGCGCAGCAGATCGTGGCCGAGACCGCCTGCCGCGAATGGGACGAGGACGCGCTCTTTGCGCTGGTGCGCCGCGCCTGGCCCTACGCGCAAGTCGCGCGTGAACGGTACGACGCCGTGGTGCGCATGCTGACCGAGGGCTTCGCCACCCGCAACGGCCCCCGCGCCGGCTATGTGCACAAGGACGCGGTGCACCATCGGCTGCGCGAGCGGCGCGGCGCCCGCCTCACGGCCCTCACCTCCGGAGGGACCATCCCCGAGAGCGGCGACTACAGCGTGGTGCTCGAGCCGCAGGCGCACCAGATCGGCACCGTCAACGAGGACTTCGCGGTCGAGAGCCTGGCCGGCGACGTGTTCCAGCTCGGCAACACCAGCTACCGCATCCTGCGCATCGAGCCTGGCCGCGTGCGCGTGGAGGACGCCCAGGGCGCCGCGCCCAACATCCCCTTCTGGCTGGGCGAGGCGCCGGGACGCAGCGAGGAGCTGTCCTTCGGCGTCTCGCGCCTGCGCGAAGCGCTCGGGGAACGCATCGCCGCGCAGGGTGCCGACGATGCCGTTCGCTGGCTGCAAGGGACCATCGCGCTGTCTGCGGATGGCGCACGCCAACTCGTCGACCATCTCGCGCGCACCCTCGCCGTGCTGGGCGTGCTGCCGACGCAGCAGCGGATCGTCTTCGAGCGCTTCTTCGACGAATCGGGCGGCATGCAGCTGGTCATCCATTCGCCCTTTGGCAGCCGGCTCAACCGCGCCTGGGGCTTGGCGCTGCGCAAGCGCTTCTGCCGCAAGTTCAACTTCGAGCTCCAGGCGGCGGCGACCGAGGATGCGATCGTGCTGTCGCTGTCGACCAGCCACAGCTTCGCGCTCGACGAGGTGGCGCGCTACCTGCATTCCGCCACCGCGCTGGACGTGCTGGTGCAGGCCCTGCTGGACGCGCCGCTGTTCGGCGTCCGATGGCGCTGGAACGCGACCACCGCGCTGGCGCTGCCGCGCTTCGTCGGCGGCCGCAAGGTGCCGCCGCAGTTACAGCGCATGAAGTCCGAGGACCTGCTCGCCAGCGTGTTCCCCGATCAGGTCGCCTGCGCAGAAAACCTGGCCGGCGAGCGCGAGATCCCCGACCATCCGCTGGTCGCGCAGACGCTGGACGACTGCCTGCACGAGGCCATGGACGCCGAAGGCTGGCTGCGCCTGCTGCGCCGCATGGAGGTGGGCGAAGTGCAGGTGAGCGCGTGCGACCTGCCGGCGCCTTCGCCGCTCGCGGCCGAGGTGCTGAACGCGCGGCCCTACGCGTACCTCGACGACGCGCCGCTGGAAGAGCGGCGCACGCAGGCCGTGCAGAGCCGGCGCTACACCGACGCACAGAGCGCGGACGATCTGGGCCGCCTCGACCCGGATGCGATCGAGAGCGTGCGGGTGGAGGCCTGGCCGCGCCCGCGCCACGCGGACGAGATGCACGAAGCCCTGAACGGCCTGGCCGCGCTCACCGACGAAGAGGTCGCTCGCGAGACCGGCTGGAAGGCCTGGCTCGCAGAGCTCGCAGATGCCGGGCGCGCGACCCGGCTCCTGCCGGCGGACGGCACGGGCGCGGGCCTCTGGGTGGCGGCCGAACGGCTGTCGCTGGCACGCGTGCTCTATTCCTCTGCCAGTCTGCAACCTGCCATCGAGCCTCCCGCCGAGTACGCGCAGGGCCCGTCCACGCGCGACGAGGCACTGCGCGAGCTGCTGCAATCCCGCCTCGGCGGATTGGGGCCGGTCTCCACACGCGTGCTGGCGCAGCAGCTTCGGCTGCCCGAGGCCAAGCTCGAGACGGCCTTGCTCGGCCTGCAGAGCGAAGGGGTCCTTCTGCAGGGGCGCTTCACGCCCGGCACCGCGGAGCCCGAATGGTGCGAACGCCACCTGCTGGCGCGCATCCACCGCTACACGCTCAAGCGCCTGCGACGCGAGATCGAGCCGCTCGAGCCGCGCGACTTCGCGCGCTTCCTCTTCGAATGGCAGCACGTGAGCGCGGCCGCCCGAGTCAGCGGCCCCGAAGCGCTGGCCGGCGTGCTGGCCCAGCTCGAAGGCTACGAGGCGCCGGCCGCGCTCTGGGAGGCCGAGCTGCTGCCGGCGCGCGTCAACGACTACGCGAGCGCCTGGCTCGACGACCTCTGCACCGCTGGCCGCGTGATGTGGACGCGGCTGCGTCCCAGCGCGCTCGAGAGCCGGGCCGGCCGCGCCGGCAGCTCGCTGCGCGCCACCCCGATCCTGCTGCTGCCGCGCCGCAGCGCCGCGCTGTGGACCCAGCTCGCGCCCGTGCCGGCCGACGATGCGACGCTGGGTTCGCGCGCCCGCCGCGTGGCGGCTTGGCTGGGCGAGCACGGCGCCTCCTTCTTCGACGAGATCGCGGACGGCGCCCGCCTGCTGGGCACCGAGCTTGAGGACGCGCTGTCCGAGCTGGTGGCGCGTGGCCGCGTTCGCTGCGACAGCTATGCGGGCCTGCGGGCCCTGCTGGTCCCCGCTTCGAAGCGCTCGCCATCCCATTCATCCCATCGGCGCCGGCGAGGGGCCCTGTTCGGTATCGAGGACGCGGGGCGATGGTCGCTGGCGCGGCCCTCCCTGTCGGGGAGCGAGAACGCCGCTTCGGACGCCGTCGAGCAGGTCGCGCGCGTGCTGCTGCGGCGCTACGGCGTGATGTGCTGGCACCTGATCGAGCGCGAGGCCGCGTGGCTGCCACCGTGGCGCGAGCTGGTGCGCACCTATAGACGGCTGGAAGCCCGCGGCGAAATCCGCGGCGGCCGCTTCATCGCCGGCCTGTCGGGCGAGCAGTTCGCGCTGCCGGAGGCCATCGGGCAGATGCGCAGCGTGCGCCGGCAGCTTCCGGACGCGAGCCTGGTTTGTCTCTCGGCCGCCGACCCCGCCAACCTGCTGGGCAGCGTGTTGGCGGGCAACCGGGTCCCCCGCGTACCCGGCGCGCGCGTGCTCTATCAGGGCGGTGTGCCGATCGCGACCAGCGTCGCCGGCGATATCCGGTTCCTCTCGGAGCTCGACTCGGCGCAGGAACAGCAAGCGCGCAAGGCACTGACCCTGGATCCGGCGTGGCGCTCGATCTCTGCGCCCACTCAGGCCATGGGCCGCTGAGGTCCGGGCCGCAGCGCAGCCTTCATCGCGGTGCTCCGAGCGGCGCCGACAGCGGTCACGCTCAGTTGATCGCGGCGCATTCCTACACGTGTGGCTTCGAGCCGCACCAATGCTCCGCATTCTCGGCAAATACGGAGGATCCCCCAGATGACCAGCGACGTGGCATGTTCACCGGATGCATGCTGCAGTTTGCGCGTGCTCGTCGTGGAAGACGACCCCGAGGTTCTGGAGGCGTCTCTCGAAGCACTCGAGTTGCTGGGCCACTGGGCGACGGGCGTCCGCAGCGCCGAAGGCGCGCTAGATCGCTTTCTCGAAGGCGCCTTCGATGTGCTGATGGCCGACATCGGGCTGCCTGCCCTCTCCGGTCTGGAGCTCGCGGGCAAACTCCAGGCCCGCTGCGGATTGCCGATCATCTTCGCTACCGCGAGCCAGATGCCCGACAGGCCAATGCCGGGTTCCGTGTGGCTGTCCAAGCCCTTCAGCCTCGATCAGCTGGCTGATGCCTTGCGCCAGGTCGCGCAGTTTCGCAGGACTGCGCCAACATCCATGCCAACGCCTGCGCCGCTCGCGCAGCTGCAAGCTCAGCCCACCTGGCAGCGCGCGTAGGCGAGCGTCAGGTAGTCGGCCTGCCTGCGAAGACTTTCGAGCTGCTGGAGCGTGTCGCCGCTGGCCGGATCCTTCGGATCGAGACGCAGCTCACCGTCGGGCATCAAAATGAAATGGGTCTTGCCGGCAGGACCGCCGCGCGCGTCCGGCGCGCTGACGTAGCCGCAGGCCGTGCCGGTCTTCTTGTAGTACACGACACCGGAGAAACTCGCGCGCGCGGGTTCGGGCAATCGGCTCTTCACGCGTGCCTCGACTTGCCAGACCGGCCAGTAGAACCACCAGCCGCCGAGGCAGGCGGCGAAGACCATGACGCTGACCAGCAGGCAGAGGATGACTCTCATGGCGTGTCCTTGTCGTCGGGTTGCACGAACTGCATCGCGAACCGGCCCAGGGGGGTCAGCTCGGTCACCGTTGCCGTCCCCTTGCGCCCTGCAGGCGCCGAGAACGAGACCTTGACCCACCCGCCGTCCTTCAGGATCCGCAAAGCCTCGATGTCCTCCACGGAGGTGAAGATCATCGGAAGCGGTCCCTTGGCCACCAGCTGGAGCACCCTATAGGACAAGAGCGCCTCCGATGGCCCGGCATGAAGTCGGCTGAGGCTTCGTCTCGGGACGTGAATGCATGTAGCCAATTGTAATTACATGTAGTACTTACAGGCTACTGTATATGTGCCGCAATTCACAAAAAAGGGTGAGGCGCGTCGGAGCCTGCAGCGTTCCTTCTCCAGCGAAAGGAGCCTCGAGTCGAAAACGGGAAGAAGTTGCAGAAAGCGACCGGCGTTGAGCCACCCCAGCCGCGCCACGACCGCCGGCCTGCTGTAGCCTTTCGTTTCGCAGCTTCGCGAGCGTCGATACCCAGGTCTCGCAGAGCTCGCGAAATGGAGGCAAACATGCATGACTTGCCGACGCCGATCGACGCCCGTACATCGTTCGAGCGGTGGACGAAGCTGTCGGACGCCTTCGAGCTACATCTCTCCCGCATGAGGCAGGGCGACGAAAAGGCGCGAGCGGAGGCGATCCGCCTGGCGCGCGAGCTCGATGCGCTGACTCGCCTCATCGGCTGCGAACTTAACGACGCGCAGCGGCGCCACGGCACCTGACAATGTCCCCCGGCCATGCCGGCCGGATTGTTTCCGTCACGAAAACGCCGCGATTCCCAAAGCTCAGGGTTTTCACCTAGTTTCGAGCGCAAACTTCATCCCACAGAGCAGCCGTCGCTGTTCTGAGTGAACAGGGCACCGAGCGAGGTGGCCGTCCCATCGGACGACGACCCCACCCAAGACCGGTTCGAAAAATCATCAAGTCATTGCAAGGAACTGAAATGAAGACCTCGAAGATCATCGCTGCCGCCGCTCTCTCGCTTCTCGCCGCGGTCGGCGCCCAAGCAGAAACCTACGAAGGCGTGCATGCGCCCGTGTCGGCCAACAGCCGCAGCGACGTGGGCGCCCAGGCCATCGTTGCCGCGCACAGTGAGAACCCCTACGCCGAGGCCGTCTCTTCGCGCGTCGCACCTGCCCTCGTCGCCTCCACCGACCGTGCCAGCGTGCGCAACGAGGCCGTCGCCGCCGCTCGCAGCGCCAATCCCTATGCCGATGGGTATGGCCAGGGCGTTGCCTCGGTGCAGGCCAGCACGGTCGACCGTGCTGCGGTGCGCGCCGAAGCTCGCGCTGCTGCTCGCGGCCAGCAACTCGCGCTGTAAGCAACACGCGCGTCGCGCAGAGCCGGGATCGTGCGAAATGCATGGTCCCGGCTTTTTCTCTTTTGCAGCAACGCGACGTCCGGCTCGAGAATTGGATTCCTCCGCGCTCGGAGCGCGGCACAATCTCGTTCAGCATGACGCAGCAACTGCCCCACCCCGACGACCTGAGCGATGCGGAACTGGCCGAACAGGCCCATGCCTGGAGGCGCCTGGCGCTGCGCGGCGACCGCAGTGCGCGGGCGCCCGCGCACGCGTACGAGACTGCCCTGCGAGAACGCGTGCGCGCTTCGATGGCGGCCGAGCTGATCGCCAGCGCCTCCGCTGCCGCGCCCGAACCCAAGCGCCCCTGGTGGCGCCGCTGGTGGCCCCTCTCGGCGGAGCAGCGCGTCACCTCCTGAGCTGGTGGGCGCCGCGTCAGCGGCTCAATTGCGCGGACCGCTTTTGCCGAACAGCTTCCGCATGGCCGCGACGCCGGCCACGAGCGCGTTGGCGTAACTCGCCTGCGGATCGCTTGCGGCCTCCAGCGGCAGGTAAGGAAGCGCATCCTCCATCGCGCAATCGATGCCTTCCATCAATACCCAGTAGAACTCGCCTTCTTCGAGCTCGTGCACGGTCAACGCGATATTTCGCAATTGCGACATGGGTTTGGGAAAGATTTTCCAGGTGGTTGTTTCGGATCCTAGGGATCGCGCCTCACCTGGACCAGTCACAATTTCACGCTTTGCGGCAAATGTGACCAAAAGTAGCTAAGCGGCAAGGCCCTCAATAGTCGAAGGCAATCGAATGTGTTCGATTGACACCCACGGGCTTCTCCTACAACAGGCAGATCCAGCGAAGCCTAAGCTGGTTTCTCCAGCAAGAACTGTGATTGAGGAGGCACCCATGAAGCATTTCGTCCTCGACCCTCACATGTGCGCAGCCTTCGGCGGCGCCTTCTACCCCACCGGGCATTCGATGGTGATGTTTCCGAAAGCCGAGGACGCGAGCCGCGTCGGGCATCAGTTGATCGACAAGGGGTTCAGCGGCGATGAGATCTACTTGATCCCACCCAAGACCCTGTTGGACCAGATCTCGCCCACCGTCCGCGACGACGCCGATACCCCGCTGCCTTCCGCCGGCACTGACGGCGCGACTGTGCGGGTCTATACCAAGCTGGCGCAGGAGGGGCACACCGGCTTGCTCGTCAAGACGGAGAACCGGGCCGCGGCCGAGCGCCTGATGGAAGTGGTGCGCACGGTGCCCTACTCGGTGGCCGAGCGGTATTGCCGCCTGGTCATCGAAGACCTCTGACCTCGGGTCAGGCGCTCAGGCCGGCGCAGCGGCGCGGCTGAGCGCGGCGCGTGCCATCGATTGCGCCAGCTCCTGCTCGCCCAGGAACACGGTGGCCGCAGTCTCTTGCTCGAGCAGGCGCGCCTCATCCTCGTTGTGGCTGCGGATCACGGTCTGGATCGCGGGATTGAGGATCCGCGCCGCCTCGATCATCTGGCGCACGTTGATCGCATCGGCGGTGGCAACCACCAGCACGCGTGCCCGCGCGATATGCGCCTGGACCAGCACCGCCGGATCGGCCGCATCGCCCCACACCGCAGCCATGCCTCCGGCCCGCAGCTCCTCGACCAACGCGCGGTTCTGCTCCGCTACCACGAACGGGAGGTCATTGGCCATCAGCTCCGCGGCAATGCGCCGGCCGACGCGGCCATAGCCCACCAGCACCACCTGGCGCGAGAGGAATTTCTCATCCGTGCTCATGGGCAGTTCGGCCAGCGGGTCCTCGCGCTGGGCCAGGCCGCGGGCGAGGCGCGAATGCGCGTGCAGCCACCTTTGCAGGGGCCCGATCAGACTGAACCACAACGGGTTGGTGGCGATGGAGATCAACGCCCCTGCCAGCAGCAGGCTCTGGGCCTCCTCCGGCAGCAGCCCGAGCGAAACCCCCAGCGCCGCCAGGATGAAGGAGAACTCGCCGATCTGCGCCAGGCTCGCGCTCACCGTCAGCGCCGTGCCCAGGGGGTAGCGAAGCAGCAGCACCAGCACGCAGGCGGCGACCGACTTGCCCACCACGATGACCAGTACCACGGCCAGCACCTGCAGCGGCCGCTCGACGAGCACCGCGGGGTTGAACAGCATGCCGACGGACACGAAGAACAGCACTGCGAAGGCGTCGCGCAGGGGCAGCGATTCCTGCGCTGCGCGATGGCTGAACTCGGACTCGCGCATCACCATGCCGGCAAAGAACGCGCCGAGCGCGAATGACACGCCGAACAGCGCCGCAGATGCGAAGGCGATGCTCACTGCCGCGGCCACCACGCACAGGGTGAACAGCTCGCGAGAACCGGTACGCGTGACCTGCCACAGCAGCCACGGGAAGACGCGCCGCCCGACCACCAGCATCAGGACCACGAAGCCGCCGACCTGCAGCAGCGTGAGACCCAACGGCTGCCAGACGGGTGCCGCATCCGCGCGCGGCGCGATGCCGCCGAGCGCCGCGGCCAGCGGCGGCAACAGCACGAGCACCAGCACCATCGCAAGATCTTCCACGACCAGCCAGCCCACGGCAATGCGGCCGGTAAAGGAATCGACCAGGCCCGAGCTTTCGAGCGCCCGCAGCAACACCACTGTGCTCGCCACCGACAGTGCCAGCCCGAAGACCAGCGCGCCGCCGGGACTCCAGCCCCACCAGGTCGCCAGCGCCGCGCCGAGAAGCGTGGCCACGACGATCTGCACCAGGGCGCCGGGCAATGCAATCTTGCGCACTGCGAGCAGGTCCTCGAACGAGAAATGCAGTCCGACGCCGAACATCAGCAGCATCACGCCGATCTCGGCCAGCTGCGCGGCGATGCTCGCGTCGGCCACGAAGCCCGGTGTGAATGGGCCGATGATCACGCCCGCGAGCAGGTAGCCCACCAGCGCCGGCAGGCGCAGCCGCACCGCCAGGAAGCCCAGCACCAGAGCCAGGCCCAGGCCGGCCGCAACGGTGTTGATCAGGGAAACGCTGTGGGGCATCGCCTTGCATTGTGCAAGAGCGAGTCCCCCGGTCGGCTCAATGCCCCGCCATCTTCTCGGTGCGCGCGTTGACCAGCTCCTCGGGTTCCTGCGCCTCGACCCAGGTCTCGTTGTTCAAGCCGGCCGCAAGCCGCGCCTCGTCCAGCTCGCCGGTCCATTTGGCGACGACGATCGTGGCCACGCCGTTACCGACCAGGTTGGTGAGCGCCCTCGCCTCCGACATGAAGCGGTCGATGCCCAGGATCAGCGCCAGCCCCGCCACCGGCACATGCCCCACCGCCGATAGCGTGGCGGCCAGCACGATGAAGCCGCTGCCCGTGATGCCGGCTGCGCCCTTCGAGGTCAGCAGCAACACGGCCAGCAGCGTGATCTCCTGCGTCAGCGTCATCGGCGTGTTCGTCGCCTGGGCGATGAACACGGCCGCCATCGTGAGATAGATGGAAGTGCCATCGAGGTTGAAGGAATAGCCGGTAGGGATCACCAGGCCGACACAGGTCTTCTTCGCGCCGAGGTTCTCCATCTTTTCCATCATGCGCGGGAGCACCGATTCCGACGAGGAGGTGCCCAGCACGATCAGCAGTTCCTCCTTGATGTACTTGATGAACTTCCAGATGCTGAAGCCGTGGAAGCGCGCGATCAGGCCCAGCACCACGAAGATGAACAGCAGGCACGTGAGATAGAACGTGCCCATCAGCTTCCCCAGCGAAAACAGCGAGCCGACGCCGTACTTGCCGATGGTGAAGGCCATCGCGCCGAAGGCGCCGATCGGCGCCAGCTTCATGATGTAGCCGACGATGGTGAAGAGCACGTGCGAGCCCTTCTCGATCACGTCGAACACCAAGGTGCCGCGCCCGCCGAACCTGTGCAGCGCGAAGCCGAACAGCACCGCGATCAGCAGCACCTGCAGGATCTCGCCCTTGGCGAAGGCGTCGACCACCGTGCTCGGGATGATGTTGATCAGGAAATCGACCGTGCCCTGCATCTTCCCCGGCCCGGTGTAGGCCGCGATCGCCTTGGTGTCCAGCGTGGCCGGGTCCACGTTCATGCCGCTGCCGGGCTTGAGCACGTTGACCAGCACCAGCCCGACCAGCAGTGCGATGCTGCTCACGATCTCGAAGTACAGCAGCGCCAGCCCGCCGGTCTTGCCGACCTTCTTCATGTCCTCCATGCCGGCGATGCCGACCACCACCGTGCAGAAGATGATCGGCGCGATGATCATCTTGATCAGCTTGATGAAGCCGTCGCCCAGCGGCTTCATCGATTCTCCGACCGAGGGATAGAAGTGCCCGAGGATGACGCCGATGATCACGGCGCAGATCACCTGCGCGTAGAGCGAACGGTAGATCGGAGGCTTGGTCGCCGATGCGGGTGCGGGAGCGGCTGCGATGGCCATGGAGGTCTCCTTGAGTTTGCGTGTTGTGGAGAGAGAGTTCCAGGCGCCACTGTAGTCCCGCCGCAAAGAAAAAAGACCCGCCTGAGCGGGTCTTTTCGGCGAGCGTCGGAGGCCTCAGTGCATGTGCAGGCCGCCGTTGACCGAGAAATCCGCTCCCGTGGAGTAGCCGCCCTCGTCGGTCGCAAGCCAGGCGATGATCGAGGCGATCTCGCTGGGCTCGCCCAGCCGCTTGACGGGGATGGTGCTCACGATCTTGTCCAGCACTTCCTGCCGGATGGCGCGGACCATGTCGGTGCCGATGTAGCCCGGGCTCACGGTGTTCACCGTCACGCCCTTGGCGGCCAGCTCCTGCGCCAGCGCCATCGTGAAGCCGTGCATGCCGGCCTTGGCGGCCGAGTAATTGGTCTGGCCGGCCTGGCCCTTGGCGCCGTTGACCGAGCTGATGTTGATGATGCGGCCCCAGCCCTTCTCGACCATGTCGCCGACCACCTGCTTGGTGACGTTGAACATGCTGTTGAGGTTGGTCTCGATCACCGCACTCCAGTCCTCGGGGGTCATCTTGAGGAACATCCTGTCCCGCGTGATGCCTGCGTTGTTGACCAGGACGTCGATGCTGCCGTGCTCGGCCTTGGCCTTGGTGAAGGCTTCCACCGTGGACTCCCAGTCGCCGACGTTGCCGACAGAGGCGTGGAAGTCGTAGCCCAGCGCCTTCTGCTCCGCCAACCACTTGGCGTGGTCCCGCGTGGGGCCACAACCGGCGATCACCGTGAAGCCGTCCTTGTGAAGACGCTGGCAGATGGCCGTACCGATGCCTCCCATGCCGCCGGTGACGTATGCAACTTTTTTACTCATGATCTTTCCCTCGATGTTGACGCGCCTGAACAGGCGCGATTCACTGTAGCGAAGTTTCTCACGGCTCCCGGATCAGGAAAACACTGACCCCTCAATGCAACGGGGTGTCACAGGCCGGGCATATACCGAGTTCGAGATCAAGGATCGCAGGCAGCTATGAAACTCGTCACCTGGAACACGCAATGGTGTCGCGGCCTCGATGGCGAGGTGAGTACCCGACGTATCGTCGAAGGCGCGCGCTCCATGGCCGACTTCGATGTGCTGTGCCTGCAGGAGATCGCGTCCGGCTACGATCGAATGCCGGGCGCGCCCGGCGACCAGCCGGCCGAGTTGCGGGCGTTGCTGCCGGGATTTCGGCTCTTCTTCGGTGCGGCGGTCGAGGAATTCGACCGCGAGGGCCGCCGCCAGCGCTTCGGCAACCTGATCGCCACCCGCCTGCCGGTGTCGCTGGTCCGGCACCATCCCCTGCCCTGGCCGCCTGAACCGACCGTGAGCACCATGCCGCGCATGTGCACGGCCGTGACCTTGACCAGCCCCGAGCTGGGCACCGTACGCGTGATGACCACGCACCTCGAGTACTACTCGTCGGTGCAGCGCAGGGCGCAGGCGCAGGCCCTGCGCGCCCTGCACATCGAGGCCTGCGCCCAGGCGGCCGCGCCCCCGGCCGCAGCGTTCGACGACTCGCCGTTCCAGCCGAAGCACCACACGCAGCAGGCGATCCTCTGCGGCGACTTCAACATGGAGGCCAGCGACCCGGCCCATGCAGAGATCCAGCAGCCCTTCACCGCTCCATCGCTGCCGGCCGGCGGCGCGCCCGACCAGCGCCTGCAGGATGCATGGCCGCTTGCGCATCCCGAGCGGCCCCACGACCCCACCTTCAGGCTCTTCGACAAGACCTACGGCAACAACCCCGCCGCATTCGACTTCGTGTTCATCAGCGACACCCTCGCGCCGCGTGTGCGGCGCATGGAGGTCGACCTGCAGACGCGCGCCTCGGACCACCAGCCCGTGCTGATCGAACTGGGCGACTGAACAAGCGGTGTGCGGCCTCGCGCACTACTCTGGCCGCACTTCGGCCGCAGGAGAGCCGCTTCGGCGTGGTCGTCGCAATGGCCGTCGACTGGCTCAATGGAGGATGGAAGACATCAGCCGCGCCCCTGGCCGTCGTGCGCGAGCAGCCGCTGTGCGAGCCGCAGCACCGGCGCATCGACCATGCGTCCGTCCATGTTGATCGCGCCGCCGCCGGCCGCACGCATGGCGGCGTCGACACGCCGCGCCCACGCCAGTTGCTCGGCGCTCGGGGCGAAGGCGGCCTGCACGGGCGAGACCTGATCGGGATGGATGCAGAGCTTGGCGCCGAAACCGCCGCGCCGGGCACGCGCCGCATCGGCGGCCAGGCGGTCCAGGTCGCGCCAGTCCGGCGTCACGCCATCGACCGGCGCGGCAATGCTCGCGCGGCGCGAGGCCAGCACCAGCGACAGCCGCACCGGGATCAGCTCGGGCTCGTCAGCCTCGCAGGCCAGGCCCAGGTCGCTCTGGAAATCGAGATGCCCGAAGGCCAGGCGCAGGACCTGCGGGGCGGCGGCAAGTTCGTCGAGCGCGGCCAGACCTGCAGCCGATTCGATCAGCGGAACCAGCGCGGCCTGCGGTCCGGCAGCCGCTGCGAGCAGCGAGAGCTGCTTCGCCCGCTCGGCCTCGGCAGCATCACGCCCGCCAGCTGCTGCCGCCCCAGGCGCTCGATGAGCGCCACATCTTCGCCGTGCCACGGCGTGCCCTCGGGGTTCACACGCACGAGCAAGCGGCTGCGTTCCGCCGCGCCCAGCGCCGCATGCGCCTGGGCCAGGGCGTCGCGCGCCGCCGCCTTGCGCTCGGGCGCCACGGCGTCCTCCAGGTCGACGATCACCGCGCCCGCCCCAGAACCGAGGGCGCGCGCGTAGCGCTCGGGCCGATCGGCCGGTACGAACAGGAAGGTTCGTGCCGAGGCCAGCACATCCGGTGCGCTCATGGCCCCGGCCCCAGCAGCATGCCGACGGCCGGGACACGCGCAACATGCCACAGCCGCTCCAGGGCCGCCTGCATCTCGGCCTCGCTCGCACCGCCGCTGAAGGCGGCCAGGCGCAAGGCCTTGGCGCCGATTTCCTCGCGGCTCAGCGTGTTGCCCGGGTCACCCTTGGGCTCATCGACGCGGCCCTGCAGCACGCGGCCGTCGCGGGTGCGCACGGTGACCTTGCCGATCCAGCGCTTCGGGTAGGCGGCATCCACCTCCGCATCCAGTTCCATCCGCACGCGGTCGCGCAGGGCCTGCGTTTCCGCATCGCTGAAATGCGCTTCGAACTCGGCGAGGCCCGCCTGGCCGAATCGCGCCGCCAGCGCCAGCACCGTGCCCATCGAGAACTTCGACTGGTGCACCGTGGCGGGATCGACCACCGGCCCCAGCACGTCGATGGCGCCCTGGTGCACATGCGTGGTCACCTGTTCCAGGTCCTCCGCGCGCAGTCCGTGCGCGCGCACCACCTGCAGCAGCGCATCGGCGGCCGGATGCGTGTGGCGGCAGGAGGCATGGAACTTGAACGACGTTTCCGCCAGCGCCCAGCGCGTGCCCAGGCCGTCCACCAGGCGTCGGGGATCGGCGTCGTGCGACATGGCCGCGGCCATACCCTGTGGTCCCTCGAGGATCTGCTGCGCCCCGGTGAAGCCATCGCGCGCCAGCGTTGCGGCCATGAGCCCGGCAGCAGCGGCATGGGCCGTATGCAGTTGCTTCGAATCGGCCGCCGTGCGCAGGAACTCCCACAGGCCCGCCGCCTGCGTGCCGGCCGAGCCGAACGCATGCTGCATGCGTGCCGCATCGAGCCCCAGCAGATGGCCCGCCGTGGCCGCCGCCGCGAGCGTGCCGGCCGTGCCGGTGGTGTGGAACACCTTGTAGTGCGAGCGCCCGAGGAATTCGCCCACGCGGATGCCGACTTCGTAGCCCGCGGCCGCCGCCGCCAGCAGACGCTCCCCGCTCGAACCCAGGGCCTGCGCCAGGGCGAGCGCCACCGGGAACACCACCGTCGCGGGATGGAAGACAGAGCCGTTGTGCACATCGTCCTGCTCGGCCACGTGGGACGCCGCGGCGTTGACCAGCGCGGCGAAGTACGGGCTGCTGCGCGTGCGGCCCACCAGCTCTTCGCTGGGCCCGGTCGCGGGCCCCATTTCGCGCGCGAAGGCGGCGATGGTTTCGACCGGACGCGCGCCATGCCCGGCGATCGCGGAGCCGAACCAGTCGACCAGCAGGTCCTCGGCACGGCGCACCACCGGCGCCGGGAGATCGCCGAAGCGAAGGCCGGCCGCAAAGCGCGCGAGCGTCTCCGTGGGCGAGCGAAGGGTAGTCATCAGATCGCCTCCGTTGCGCGAAGCGCGTCGATGTCGGCCTCATTGCGCCCCAGCGAGCGCAGGATCGACACGGTGTGCGCGCCCAGCGCCGGAATCGGATCCATGCGGTACTCGAAGGCGCTCTGCCGCCCAGGCGGCAGCAGGGCGGGAATCGAACCGGCCGGCGACTCGACTTCGCGCCAGCACCCACGCGCCTTCAGCTGCGGATGTGCCCAAAGCCCTGCCATGTCGTTCATGCGCGCGTTGGCGATCTGCGCGGCATCGAGGCGCTCCTGAACCTGCGGCGTGTCGAGCGCGGCGAAGACCTCGAGGATCAGTGCCTGCAGCGCCCCACGGTTGGCGTTTCGCCTGGCATTCCCGTCGAAGCGCGGATCGCTCGCGAGTTGCGGCTGCTCCAGTACGCGTTCGCAGAACAGCTTCCATTCGCGCTCGTTCTGCAGGCCCAGCATCACCGTGCCGCCGTCGCCCGCAATGAAGGGGCCGTAAGGATAGATGGTCGCATGCGAGGCGGCGCTGCGCGGCGGGGGCGGCGCGCCGTTGTAGGCGTAGTACATCGGGTAGCCCATCCACTCGGCCAGCGACTCCAGCATCGACACGTCGACGTGCGAGCCCTTGCCGGTCTTGCTCCGTTGCAGCAGGGCCGCGAGGATGCCGGTATAGGCGTACATGCCGGCCGCGATGTCGGCCATCGAGTTGCCCGACTTGCAGGGCGCCTCCGGGGTGCCGGTGACCGACAGAAAGCCGGCCTCGCTCTGGATCAGCAGGTCGTAGGCCTTCTTGTCGCGGTACGGGCCGTCCTCGCCGTAGCCCGAGATGTCGCACACGATCAGCGCCGGATGCTTCGCCATCAGCGCCTCCGCCGCGAGCCCCATGCGCGCAGCGGCGCCGGGCGCGAGGTTCTGCACCAGCACGTCCGCCCCGGCGACGAGCTCATGCAGCACGGCTTGTGCCGCCGGCCGCTTGAGGTCCAGCGTGAGGCTCTCCTTCGATCGATTGACCCACACGAAATGCGAGGCCTCGCCGGCCACGCGTGCGTCGTAGGCACGCGCGAAGTCGCCGCCGCCGGGGCGTTCGACCTTGATCACGCGGGCGCCGAGGTCGGCCAGCTGACGGGTACAGAAAGGAGCGGCGATCGCATGCTCCAGCGAAACGACGGTGATGCCGTCGAGCGGTCGTGTCATGGCACAGCCTTCAAAAAGAACGCGGCAGGCCCAGCAGGTGCTCGGCCACGTAGGAGTAGATGAGGTTGGTCGAGATCGGCGCCACCTGGTAGAGCCGCGTCTCGCGGAATTTGCGCTCGACGTCGTACTCGCAGGCGAAGCCGAAGCCGCCGTGGGTCTGCAGGCAGTTGTTGGCCGCTTCCCACGAGGCCTTGGCTGCCAGGTACTTGGCCATGTTGGCCTCGGCACCGCAGGGCTGGCCCGCGTCGAAGAGCGCGCAGGCCTTGAAACGCATGAGGTTGGCGGCCTCGGTCTCGATGTAGTCCGCGGCGATCGGGAATTGAATGCCCTGGTTCTGCCCGATCGCGCGTCCGAAGACCTGCCGCTCGCTTGCATAGCGGCGCGCGCGATCGATGAACCACCAGGCATCGCCGATGCACTCGGCCGCGATCAGCGTGCGCTCGGCGTTCAGGCCGTCGAGGATGTACTTGAAGCCCTTGCCCTCCTCGCCGATGAGGTTCTCGGCCGGAATCTCCAGGTTGTCGAAGAAGACCTCGTTGGTCTCGTGATTGACCATGTTGAGGATGGGCCGCACGACCATGGCCCCGGCGCTCGGTACCGACGTGTCCTCCCGGCCGCCCGGCGGAGCCTTCGCGTCCTGGGGCTGCCCGACAGCGGTCCCCTTGCCGATGGCCTGCTTCAGGTCGACGATGAAGATCGACATGCCCTCGGACTTCTTCTTCACCTCTGCCAGCGGCGTGGTGCGCGCCAGCAGGATCATCAGATCCGAGTGCTGGATGCGAGAGATCCAGACCTTCTGCCCATTGACGACGTAGCGGTCCCCCTTTCTCACCGCGGTGGTCTTGAGCTGCGTCGTGTCCGTGCCGGTGGTGGGCTCCGTCACGGCCATGGTCTGCAGGCGCAGCTCGCCGGTCGCGATCTTCGGCAGGTAGTGGCGCTTCTGCGCTTCGCTGCCGTGCCGCAGCAGGGTCCCCATGTTGTACATCTGGCCATGGCAGGAGCCGGCGTTGCCGCCCGAGAGGTTGATCTCTTCCATGATCACCGAGGCTTCGGTCAGGCCCAGGCCGGAGCCGCCGTAGTCGGCCGGGATCAGCGCGGCCAGCCAACCCGCGTCGGTCAGCGCGTTCACGAAGGCCTCGGGGTAACCGCGCTCGTGGTCGACCTTCTGCCAGTAGGCGGAGTCGAAGCGGCCGCACAGGCCGCGCAGCGCTTCGCGCATTTCCTGGTGCGTGTCGGGAGTGGGAATCTGGGTCTTCATGGTGGTTCAGGCAAGGGTGGCGCTGGCCTGCATCGCAAGCCAGCCATCGGAATCTTCGGCCCAAAGGTTGAAATGCCTGTCGGGCCCGGGCCGGCCGCGAATGCGCAAGCGCGTGCCGTCGAAGACGGGCCGCAGCGCCCGGAACCCGAAGCCCGCGAGCGAAGCGCCGGGCTTCTCGCGCCGCAGCAGGTCGACCAGCAGCGTGGCGATCAAGGGCCCGTGCACGATGAGCCCCGGATAGCCCTCGACCTCGGTCACATAGCGACGGTCGTAGGGGATGCGGTGGCCGTTGAAGGTCAGCGCCGAGTAGCGGAACAGCAGCACGTCGTCGGGCGTGAGCTCACGGCCGAAGGCCGCGTCCTTCGGCGCCGGCACAGGTGCCGCCGGGTCCTCTCCGGGCACCGGCGCGGGATCGTCGCGGTCCAGCATGGCGGCAAGCGCGCGCACCGGGGCGGCGATGATCTGGTCGGCCAGCGTCTCGATGCGCCCCTGCCAGGCCTGGAGCCCGGCCAGTGCCGCGGGGTCCAGGATTGGCGAAGGGTTCGTGTGTGCCGTCATGCTCGTTCAGGCCTCCAATGCGCGTGGCGCTTTCGCCGCGCACTGCCCTGCATGGTGGGCATGGTCCGGGCAGCGCGCAATCTGCGATTTCGAAACCGGGCCTTCGGCAATTTCGAAGGCTTGTTAGCATCGATCCATGCATTTCGACCTGACCGATCTGCGCCTCTTCGTCGCGGCCGCCGAGCCGGGCAGCCTCACGCGCGCGGCCGAGCGCCAGCATCTTTCGCTGGCCGCAGCGAGCGCGCGCATCAAGGCACTCGAGGCGCAGGCCGGCCTCGCGCTGCTCGCCCGCGAGGCACGTGGCGTGCGCCTGCTGCCGCCGGGCGAGGCTTTTCTCCACCATGCCCGACTTGTGCTGCACCAGGCAGGCCAGCTCGGCGCCGAACTCGAGGAATACGGCGGTGGCGTGCGTGGCCATCTCCGGGTGTTCGCCAACACGACCGCGGTGAGCGACTTTCTGCCCGAGATCCTGCCCGGCTTCCTGGCGCGCCATCCGCGCATCAACATCGACCTTCAGGAGAAACCGAATGCACAGATTCCGCACGGCGTGCTCGATGGCCGCGCCGACATCGGCATCGTCGCCGGCCTGATCGACACGCTGGGCCTCGAGGCGATCCACTTCAGCACCGACCGGCTGGTGCTCGTGACCTCGCGCAAGCATCGCTTTGCCCGGCGCCGGCGCATCGCCTTCGCCGAGACGCTGGACGAGGACGCGGTCGGCATGCAACCCGGCAGCACGCTCCAGGCTTTCCTGGCGCAGATCACCGAGAGCCTGGGCAAGAGCCAGAAGCTGCGCATCCAGCTCGGCAGCTTCGACGCCATGTGCCGCATGATCGGCAGCGGCGTCGGCATCGGCGTGGTGCCGGAGTCGGCCGCGCGCCGCAACCTCGAGAGCATGAAGCTCGCCCTGATCGAGCTCAGCGACCCCTGGTGCGTGCGCGAGCGCTATCTGCTGGTACGCGACCGCGCCGCGCTGCCTGGCTATGCGCAGGCGCTGGTCGACACGCTATGCGCGCACTACGCCGCTCAGGGGGAGCGCGGGGGTTGAGGCGCTGAGCAAAAGGGCATCGGGACGCAGAGGACGCGAAGGCCACGCGAAAGCAGGTCAGAAGAAGATTTGGATCTTTCGCGCCTCCGCGAGACCTTTGCATCCTCCACGTCCTTCACGTCCTCGCCCGCTTTTATCGGCCAAAAAAAAGCGCCGCGTCACGACGCGGCGCTTTCACGAACAACGAAGAGCTCAGCGCTCGATCGTCAGCGCAACGCCCATGCCGCCGCCGATGCAGAGCGACGCGATGCCCTTCTTCGCGTTCTGGCGCTGCATCTCGTGCAGCAGGGTCACCAGGATGCGGCAGCCCGAGGCGCCGATCGGATGGCCAATGGCGATGGCGCCGCCGTTCACGTTGACCTTGTTGATATCCCAGCCCATCTCGCGGTTCACGGCGCAAGCCTGCGCGGCAAAGGCTTCGTTGATCTCGAGCACGTCGAGGTCCTGCGGCTTCCAGCCGGCGCGCTGCAGCGCCTTCTGCGAGGCCGGCACCGGGCCCATGCCCATGAAGGCCGGGTCGAGGCCGGTGCTGGCGTAGCTGGCAATGCGGCCCAGCGGCTTCAGGCCCAGCGCGGCCGCCTTCTTGGCGGTCATCACCAGCACGGCAGCGGCGCCGTCGTTCAGGCCCGACGCATTGCCGGCCGTCACGCCGCCGGCCTTGTCGAAGGCAGGACGCAGGCCCGCCAGGCCCTCGGCGCTGGTCTTGCGGTTGATGAACTCGTCCTGGTTGAAGACGACGGGGTCGCCCTTCCTCTGCGGGATGTTGACGGCGACGATCTCGTCCTTGAACTTGCCGGCGTCCTGCGCGGCCGCGGCCTTGGTCTGGCTGGCAAGCGCGAGCTCGTCCTGCGCGCTGCGGCTGATGTCGTACTTCTTGGCCACGTTCTCGGCCGTGATGCCCATGTGGTACTGGTTGTACACGTCCCACAGGCCGTCGACGATCATCGAGTCGACCAGCTTCCAGTCGCCCATGCGCTGGCCGTTGCGCGAGTTGGGCAGCACGTGGGGCGCGAGGCTCATGCTCTCCTGCCCGCCCGCCACCACGATCTCGCTGTCGCCCGTGGCCACGGCTTGCGCGGCCAGCATCACGGCCTTCAGCCCCGAGCCGCAGACGGCGTTGATGGTGAGCGCCGGCGTTTCCTTGGCGATGCCGCTCTTCAGCAGTGCCTGGCGCGCCGGGTTCTGGCCGCTGCCCGCCGTCAGCACCTGGCCCATGATGACTTCACCGATCTGGTCGCTGCCGATCTTGGCGCGCTCGAGCACTTCCTTGATCACGATCGAGCCGAGCTCCGTGGCCGGGATGTTGGCCAGCGATCCGCCGAACTTGCCCACGGCCGTGCGTGCGGCCGAAACGATGACGATGTCTTCCATGGTGTGTGCTCTCCGAGGCTGCGATTGAAGAAAAGAAAGTGGGAACAACGAAAGTCAGGCTCGCGCCTTGACGTAGCGGCCCGGCGCGGGTTCGATCGCCTGGTAGGCGTTCCCCTTGCCGTAAGACTTCGGGGCAGGGATCTGCTTGCCCGCGTGGGTCTTGAGCCAGTCGGACCAGTCGGTCCACCAGCTGCCGGGATGCTCGGTGGCACCGGACAGCCATTCGGCCTGAGTCTTCGGCAGCTTGCCGTCGGCACGAATCCAGTGGCTGCGCTTCTTCTTGGCCGGCGGGTTGATCACGCCGGCGATGTGGCCCGAGGCCCCCATGACGAAGCGCTTCTTGCCCTTGAGCACCTGCGTCGACGCATAGGCGCCGCCGATGGGCACGATGTGGTCCTCGCGCGAACCGTAGATGTAGACGGGTGCCTCGATACGGCCGAGGTCGATCGCCTCGCCTGCCACGGTGAGCGCGCCCGGGGTGGCCAGCTTGTTCTCGTGGTAGGTGTTGCGCAGGTACCAGCAGTACATGGGCCCGGGCAGATTGGTGGCGTCGCTGTTCCAGTAGAGCAGGTCGAAGGGCGGCGGGGTCTCGCCCTTCAGGTAGTTGCCGACCACGTAGTTCCACACCAGGTCGTTCGGTCGCAGGAAGCTGAAAGTGGAGGCCAGCTCGCTGCCCGGCAGCAGGCCGCCCTTGTTCATCTGCATCTCGCGGAATCGCACGAAGGCCTCGTCGATGAAGATGTCGAGGATGCCGGTGTCCTCGAAGTCCAGCAGCGTGGTCAGCAGCGTGACCGAGGCTGCGGGCTGTTCGCCGCGCGCCGCCAGCACCGCGAGCGCGGTGGACAGGATCGTGCCTCCGACGCAGAAGCCCAGCGTGTTGATCTGCCCGCCCTTCTTGTCCTGGCCGGTGATCTCGCGCGTGACCTGGATCGCCGTGATCGCCGCCCGCTCGATGTAGTCGTCCCAGGTGTAGTGGGCCAGCGATTCGTCGGGATTGCGCCAACTCACGACGAAAACGCGATGGCCCTGCTCCACCGCATAGCGGATCAAGGAGTTCTCGGGCTGAAGGTCGAGGATGTAGAACTTGTTGATGCACGGTGGCACCAGCAGCAGCGGACGCTCGTAGACCTTGGCCGTCAGCGGCTTGTATTCGAGCAGTTGGAACAGTTCGTTCTCGAACACCACGGCGCCTTCGGTGGTGGCCACGTTGCGGCCCACCTCGAAGGCGCTCTCGTCGGTCATGCTGAGGTGACCCTGCTGCACGTCCTTCAGCAGGTTCTGGATGCCCTTGGCGATGCTCTCGCCCTGGGTTTCGAGCGCCTTCTTCTGGGCTTCGGCGTTGAAGGCGAGGTAGTTGCTCGGCGCGGAGGCCGCCACCCATTGCTCGACCGCGAAGCGCAGCCGCGCGCGGGTCTTCTCGTCGCCCTCCACCGCCTCGGCCATTCCGAGCAGCGTGCGCGTATTGAGCAGATAGACCGCTGCCGAAAAGGCCGCCACGGGATTGCTGCCCCAGGCCTCGGCCGCGAAGCGCCGGTCGCCGCGGGCGCGTGCCGCCATGTCCTGGCGCCACAGCTCGGTGGCTTCCTCGACGTACTGGCGCTGCAGTTCCTGCAGCCTGGGGGCCGAGAAGGAGAAGCGGGGCATCTCCCAGGGCATGTCGGCCTGGGGCGTCTTGCCGAGCGCCTGGAAGGACTCGAGCGCCTTTTCCCAGCCCTGCGTCAGCGCCTGTTGGAACGGCGCGAAAGTGGCATCGGCCGCGGCCTGTTGTTCTTGTCTCATGTCGTCTCCTGATTCCTCACCTTGTCGCATCGGCTTTTGAGTATGCTGCATCCGGAAGACCTCGGCCAGCAAAAGCCGGTTATACCTTCCTGAAAACCTCGCCTAATGCATCTCGTCGTCATCGCCTGGCTGTATGTCGCCCTCATGATGGCGGTCGCCGAAGCCACCAACACCAACGGCACGGTGCTGGGTGCAGTCTTCACCTTTCTACTCTATGGCTTGGGGCCGGTGGCACTGGTGGTTTACCTCATGGGCGCACCGGGGCGCCGCAAGGCGATCCGCGCGCGCGAGGCGGCCGAGCGCGAGGATGCCATGCGGGCAGCAGCGGCCCCTTCAATCGCGCCAGATGCAGGCAGCGAAACGGCCGCTGACGCGATCCCGCCGGTGCGAGAAAAAACGTAACGGGTTGTTCACCGTGCACCAGGCGGGGCTGCCGTCGTTGCCGTGGAGCTGCGCGACGCCCGCGGCCTGCAGCCGCTGGCGCGCCAGTCCCGCGAGATCCGCCAGCCACTTGCCGGGCGGGCGACCGGGCCTGAAGCACCGGACAGCATCCGGCGCGGCTGCCTCGAAGGCTGCGCGGACTTCGTCCCCGACCTCGAAGGCTTCGGGGCCGATGCACGGTCCGAGCCAGGCCATGAGTTCCTCCGGGCCGGCCTCCGGCCCGAAGGCGCCAATGGCTTCCTCCAGCACGCCGGCAGCCAGGCCGCGCCATCCGGCATGTGCGGCGGCCACGCGGCGGCCGCGGCCATCGGTGAAGAGCACCGGCAGGCAGTCGGCGACCATGATGGTGCAGGCAATGCCGCCGCCGGTGGCCGTGCAAGCGTCGGCCGTGCCGCCATCGGGCGTATCGCCGTCCAGCGCCAGCAGGCGGGTGCCGTGCACCTGCTGCAGGAACACCGGCCGCGCGCCGATCGCATCGCGCAGCACTGCGCGATTGGCCGCCACGTTTGCCGGCGCGTCACCGACGTGATCGCCGAGGTTGAGGCTTCGATAGACGCCGCCGGAGACGCCACCCTCGCGCGTGGTGCACAGCGCATGCACGCCCCGCGGCGCGGGCCAGTCGGGCACGAGCCACGAGGGCATGATCGATCTCACGGTTCCGCGTCGGGGCAGCGCGAGGGCTGGGCGCGCTGGAAAGCGTCGAGTTGCATGCAGGCCTCGAAGGCGGCCATGGTGCGCGGCAGGCCGCTGAAGTCGCAATCGAAGCGCTGGCCGTTGAAGACCTGGGGCACCAGGCAGCAGTCGGCGAGGGTCGGCGTGTCGCCCCAGCAGTAGAGGCTGGCCGGCCGCTGCACGAGCTGGCGCTCGAAGGCCAGCATGCCCTCGCGCACCCAGTGCCGGTACCAGGTGTTCTTGGCCTCGTCGCCAAGCTTCAGCTCGCGCACCAGGTACTTGAGCACGCGCAGGTTGTTGAGGGGGTGGATTTCGCAGGCGATCGATTGCGCCAGGGCCCGAACATGGGCGCGGCCCGCGGGATCGCGCGGCAGCAACGCGGGCTCGGGATGGATTTCGTCCAGGTACTCGATGATCGCCATCGACTGCGTGAAGCGCTCGCCATCGTCATCTTCGAGCAGCGGCACCAGCATGTCGGGCGAGATGGCCGAGAAGGCGCCCGTCTTGTGTTCTCCGCGGGCGATATGCACGGGGAGGTAGTCGTAGTCCAGCCCCTTGAGGTTGAGCGCGATGCGGACCCGGAACGAAGCGGAGGAACGAAAGTAGTTGTAGAGCTTCATCATGGACCCGAGCATAGCGCCGGCGCCTCCCGCCGGGCGAAAGCCCGGCGGGGGCTTCCGCCCTCTGGCAAACTGCCGCTTTCGCTCGAAAGGACTTTCTCTGCCATGGCTTCCGAATACGTCTTCACTCCGCCGGCACCGGTGTCCCTCCCGGTGGTCGGGCAGGCGGCCCGCTTCCCCGTGCACCGCATCTACTGCGTCGGGCGCAACTACGAGGAGCATGCCAAGGAAATGGGCTTTACCGGCCGCGAGCCGCCCTTCTTCTTCATGAAGCCGGCCGATGCCGTGGTGGTGGTCGATGCCGGTGAGACCGGCACCATGGCCTATCCCACCCTGACCAAGAACCTGCACCACGAGATCGAACTGGTGGCGGCGATCGGCACCGGCGGCAAGAACATCAAGGCGGCCGATGCGATGAAGCACATCTTCGGCTACGCGGTGGGTCTGGACATGACGCGCCGCGACCTGCAAGGCGAGATGAAGAAGCAGGGCCGTCCCTGGGACATCGGCAAGAGCTTCGAGCAGAGTGCGCCGATCGGCCCGATCGTGCCGGCGGCCCAGGCCGGCGACATCGAGCACGCGGAGATCTCGCTGCAGGTGAACGGCAAGGACCGCCAGCGCAGCCACGTGAGCAAACTGATCTGGAACATGGCCGAGACCATCGAGCACCTCTCGGCCGCCTGGGAGCTGCAGCCCGGCGACCTGATCTTCACCGGCACGCCTGAAGGCGTCGCCGCAGTGGTGGCCGGCGACACGCTGGTGGGCCAGGTTGCCGGCCTGCCCACGCTCACCGTCAAGGTGGTCTGATCAACCTGCCCCGGTCCAAGCCGATGCTCCTGCGCGTCCCCATCAAGCACTGCAAGAACTGCGGCACCGCGGTGGTCTACCGCATCCCCGATGACGGCGACACGCGCGAGCGTGCCGTCTGCCCGGCCTGCCACACGGTGCACTACGAAAATCCGCTCAACGTGGTCGGGACGATCCCGGTGCTGGGCGAGCGCGTGCTGCTGTGCAAGCGGAACATCGAGCCGCGCTGGGGCAAGTGGACGCTGCCGGCCGGCTTCATGGAGCTCAACGAAACCACGGCGCAGGGCGCCGCGCGCGAGACCGACGAGGAGGCCGGCGCCGAGTACGAGATGGAAGGCCTGTTCGCCGTGATGAGCGTGGTGCGGGTGGGCCAGGTGCACCTGTTCTACCGCGCGCGCCTCTTGAGCGACCGGTTCGACCCCGGCCACGAGACCATCGAGGCCCGCCTCTTCACCGAGGAAGAGATCCCCTGGGACGAGATCGCCTTCCGCACGGTGCGGGAGGCGCTCACCCGCTACTTCGAGGACCGGCGGCGCGGCAGCTTCGATCGCGTCCACACGCTCGACATCGTATGAAGCACCTGCGCATCTCGCTCTGCTGTGCCTTGTTGCTGGCCGCCCAGGCGCAGGCCGAGCAGATCGGCGAGGTCGACACCGCCTTCAAGCTGATCGGCCCCGACCACAAGATCGTGGTCGAGGCCTACGACGACCCCAAGGTCAGCGGCGTGACCTGCTACGTCTCGCGCGCCAAGACTGGCGGCATCTCCGGCGCCATCGGCTTGGCCGAGGACAAGGCGGAGGCCTCCATCGCCTGCCGCCAGGTCGGGCCCGTGCGCGTGACGCAGCCGTTGCCCAAGCGCGAAGAGGTCTACAGCGAGCGGCTCTCGATCCTCTTCAAGCGCCTGCGCGTGGTGCGCATGGTGGACGCCTCGCGCAACACCCTGGTCTACCTGACCTACTCCGATCGGCTGGTCGAAGGCTCGCCGAAGAACAGCATCACCGCGGTGCCCATCGACCGCGCGACGCCGATCGCCGTGAAGTAGGTGAGCGCGGCGATCCTCCCGTCAACCGCAGGGCTCGGCGCCGCACCAGGGCTTTCAGCCATGAAAACCGCCGCGGTCCTACGTGCCTGCGGGAACCAGCGGCGCAGAATGCGCTCGAAAAAAAAACGCCATGCAATTCAAGACCTCCGTTCTCCGCGCCGGCCTCATGGCCGCCGCAGTCGCTGGCCTGGTGGCCTGCAGCACCACGCCCCTCCCGCCGCAGCGCGCCCTTCCCCCGGGTCCCGCCGCAACAGTCAGGCCGCCACCGCCGGCCCCCGCCCTCTTCGTCCGGCCTGCCTCGGGGCCCACGCTGTCGCGTTTCGACGGCAAGAACAACAAGGGCCTGGACATTGCGGGCAGTCCCGGCGACCCGATCCTCGCCGCAGCCGACGGCCGCGTCGTCTATGTCGGCAGCGAGCTGCGCGGGTACGGCAACATGGTGATCGTGAAGCACAACGACACCTTCCTCAGCGCCTATGCGCACGCGCAGCAGATCCTCGTGAAGGAAAAGGAGGTCGTGCGCCAGGGCCAGAAGATCGCCGAGATGGGCAGCAGCGGCGCCGACCGCGTCAAGCTGCACTTCGAGCTTCGCAAGCAGGGCGTCGCGGTCGACCCCGAGCCTTACCTCAACGGCCAGCTGCACTGAGCCGGAGCAGGGTCTCCGGCACCGGGCTCAGCCGTCATCGCTGCCGTCGATCCGGGCCAGGGTTCCGCGATCGGACCGGCCACCGAAGTACTTGTCCAGGCAGTCGCGAAAGACCGGCTCGGTCGGATCGGCCCTGTCGAACAGTGTCATGGACGACCAGAACTTGAGATCGTCGGGCGCGCCGAAGATCTGATGGATGTCGCGGCCTTCCACCGCGCGCACCAGAGCGCTGCAATCGCGCAGCCGCGGCCCCAGCAGCGGGTGGGCGAGGTAGGCGCGGGCCTCGGCCAGCGAGGCGATGGCGTAGCGCTGCGCCATGGCGCTGTGGCCCAGGCCTGCGAGCTGCGGGAACACGAACCACATCCAATGGCTGCGCTTGCGGCCTGCGCGCAGTTCGCTGCGGACCTGGTCGATCACGGGATCCTGCGCATCGATGAAGCGTTGGAGCTCGAAGGGGTCGTCCATGGTGAGGAGTCTCCTGTAGGCGCCGTCTTTCCTCGGCTCGCGAAGTATGCCGCGGCGATGCGCCCGCGTGCCGGCGTCAAATCCTCACGCAAATAAGAGAGGCTCTGACAAGAGAACACGATGAACTGCGAAGCGATCCATTGCGCCGAGACGGGAACCGTCCGGTTTGCCATCTATCCCGACGGCCTCGATGGCCCCCGCATCATGGCCCACGTGTCCGAGGCCGCATTGCGCGACCTCTGCGACAGCCCGGACCAGGATCCCGACCTGACCGGCACCTGTGAGGCCCACTTCGACTGCATCCAAGCCAAGGCCATCGAGCGCTACCGCGCGGCACCCTCCATGCCCATTCTGCTGGGGCCCGCGGACCTCAGGGAATGCGACCTGATGCACTGATGGCGGCCGCTCGTCAGGTCGCCGGGGCGAGCACGAAGTCGAAATCCAGCGTGTAGAACGGCACTTCACTCGTGCCACCGTCCGGCGTGCGGCCGGGCGGATGCTCGACCCAGTCCGCGATCAGCGAGCGGCGCACGCCGAACACGGCGTCGGAGTCCAGGTACTGGTCGCCGTTGCGGAACACGTGCGTGATCAGCCGCTCGAAGCCCGGCGCGGTGATCATGAAATGCAGGTGCGCCGGCCGCCAGGGATGGCGCCCCAGAGCGTCAAGCATGCGGCCCACCGGCCCGTCGTGCGGGATCGGATAGGCCTCGGCCCTGATCGACTTGAAATGGAAGCGTCCCTCGGCATCGGCATGCAGCGTGCCGCGGGCGCGGTGCTCATGCGCTCCCTTGTACTGCACGTCGTAAAGGCCGTCGGCATCGGCTTGCCAGACCTGCAGCTCGGCGTTGGGCACCGGGCTGCCGTCGAGCGCCAGCACGCGGCCCCGCACATAGCAGGGCTCTCCGCGGGCGCCATTGGCCACGTCGGCGCCCAGCGGGTATTCGGGCGATCCCTCGACGTGGAAAGGCCCGAAGACCGTGGACTCGGTGCATGCGCGCGGCTTCCGGTTGTTGAGCGCCGTGACCAGCATCGACAGGCCCAGCGTGTCCGACAGCAGGATGAACTCCTGGCGCCGGTCGTCGGTGATGTGGCCGACTTCGGTCAGGAAGCGGATGCCCTCGAACCACTCGGCCTCGGTGAGCCGGGTGTCGCGCGCGAAGGCGTGCAGATGCTGGACCAGGCTGGTCATGATCTCGCGCAGGCGGGCGTCGGCGGCCCCGGTGTGCCGGGCCAGCACGGCCTGCGTGATGGTGTCTTCGTCGAGGTTGCGCATGGGTCGTCTCCTGAATCTCAGCCGGTGACTATGCGATCGCCGGCCGGCCGCGCACAGGGCCTCCGGCGGAAAACTGTTTTGCACGAGTCCGAGCGGTGGAGGCTGGCGTCTCGCCGCAGCTTCGGCCTACCATCGCCCCATGAGCCGCACCTCCTTCGTCTACACCAGCCAGCCCCAGCGCGTGGTCTTCGGCGCCGGCAGTCTCTCGCATCTCGGCCGCGAGATCGAGGCGCTGGGCGCGCGCCGCGCGCTGGTGCTCTGCACGCCCGAGCAGCGCGCCCAGGCCGAGCGCGTGGCCGAGCTGCTCGGCGCCCAGGCCGCCGGGATCTTCGACCGGGCCGTGATGCATGTGCCCATCGAGACCGCGCGCGAGGCGCGTGACGTCGCGCAAAAACTCGACGCGGACTGCGCAGTGGCCATCGGCGGCGGCTCCACCACCGGCCTTGGCAAGGCCATCGCCCTCGATTCGGGCCTGCCCATCCTGGCCATTCCCACGACTTACGCCGGCAGCGAGATGACGCCGATCTACGGCCTGACCGAAGCCGGCCTCAAGAAGACCGGCAAGGACCCGCGCGTGCTGCCGCGCACCGTGATCTACGACCCCGAGCTCTCTCGCAGTCTGCCCGTGGGCCTGTCGGTCACCAGCGGCATCAACGCCATCGCGCACGCAGCCGAGGGCCTTTATGCGCAGGACAGCAATCCGGTGATGGACCTGATGGCCGAGGAAGGCATTGCCGCCATCGCACGGGCGCTGCCGGCGATCCGGCGGAACGCCGTAGACATCGAGGCGAGGTCCGATGCGCTGTACGGCGCCTGGCTGTGCGGCAGCGTGCTGGGCAGCGTCGGCATGGCGCTGCACCACAAGCTGTGCCACACGCTGGGCGGCAGCTTCAACCTGCCGCACGCGGAGGTGCACACGGTGGTGCTCCCGCATGCGATCGCCTTCAATGCCGAGGCGGCGCCGCTTGCGATGCAGCGCATTGCGCGGGCGCTGGGCGCCGAGGACGCGGCGCAGGGCTTGCAGGCTCTCGCCCGCGACAACGGCGCGCCCGTCGCCCTGAAGGACATCGGCATGCGGGAAGCCGATCTGGATCAGGCCGCCGAGCTTGCGGTGAGCAACCCGTACTGGAATCCGCGTCCCTTCGGCCCCGCCGAGCTCGGCGCGATCCGCGCGCTGCTGCAGCGCGCCTACGAGGGCGCGCCGCCGCGCTGAGCCACGCTGTCCGCCCCGCTGGCCACGGCATCGACGCTGGTCCACTTGCGCTCGTAGTCCATCCGCTCGAAATGCGCGACCAGGAAATCGATGAAGGTCCGCACCTTCGCCGACATGTGACGCCGGCTCTGGAACGCGATGTTGATGCGCAGCCGCGGCAGGTCCCAGTCGTCGAGCACCGGCACCAGCCGGCCGGCCACGATGTCGTCGTAGAGGATGTACTTGGGCTGCACCAGGATGCCGAGGCCGTCGAGCGCGGCCGCGCGCAACACCTGTCCGTCGTTGGACTCCAGCAGGCCCTTGACCTTGATCGAGCGCTGCTCCTCGCCGCGCCGGAAGGCGAGCTCGTCGGGGTTCCTGCTGTAGGTGTAGAGCAGCAGGTCATGGGAGCTCAGCTCCTCCACCGTGCGAGGTGCACCGCGCCGGTCCAGATAGCCTGGCGAGGCGGCAAGGATGCGGCGGGTCTCGGCCAGGCTCCGGATGGTGATGCCGGAATCGTTCTCGTATTCCCGGGTTCGGATCGCCACGTCGATGTTGTTGTCGATCAGGTCGAGGTAGCGGTTGGCCGCTTCCAGATGGACCGTGACTTTCGGATAGCGCTCGGTGTAGGCGCGCAGCAGCGGCGCGATGTGCTGCATCGCGAAGGACAGCGAAGCCGTCACCCGCAGCGTGCCCATCGGGTCGAGCGAGGTGGCGTTGACGGTCGCGTCGGCGTCGCGCAGGTCGGCCAGGATGGTCTTGCAGCGCGCATAGTAGCTCTCCCCCATCTCTGTCAGGGCCATGCGCCGGGTATTGCGCTGCACCAGCTGCGCGCCCAGCCGCGCCTCCAGCGAGGCCAGGTGGCGGCTGGCCGCGGCATTCGACAAGCCCACCGCCGCGGCCGCCCGCGACAGGCTGCCGAGCTCCGCGGTCTGCACGAAAAGTTCGATTTCGGTCCAGCGATCCATGTGTCTGCGTTGCCTGTTCCGGACCGGCATCTTAGGGTCTGTGTGGTCGGCTGGGTCGACCTGCCAGGGCGCCGTGCTCGACCGCCAGCCCCATTTCGTTCTTCTTTCGGCAGAAGTGCCCGTCAAAGGGAAAGCTTCAGACCGGTCATCGGCACCGCTTTGATCAGCCGTGTCTCCTGCGCAGTGATGAGGTGCTCCGACGCCTTCAGATAAGGTGGGAAGTCCGGGTGGGTGTCGCGCGCATGGCAGCGCCGCTCGTAGTCGGCCAGATCGTCGTAGCCCCACAGGTGGATGAACTGGTTGAGCGGGCCGACATGGCTCACATAGAAGCCCAGCGGCGTGCCCAGCGTCTCGACCAGGAACGGCAACGCCATTCGGTTGAAGACCTCCAGGAACTCGGGCATCTTGCGCAGGCGAATCGTGTAGATGCGCTGGTCGACCAATGGCTTAGGCGGGAATGACATCGGCTTGTCGTGCGGTAGTGACGGTGGTGTCGGTCGTGGAAGAAAGCGACGGCTCCAGCCCGGCGAGGTGGCGCCCGGTGATGTAGCCGAAGGTCATGATCGGCCCGAGCGTGATCCCGGCGCCCGGATAGTTGCCGCCCATCACGCTGGCGCGGTCGTTGCCTACTGCATACAGGCCCTCGATCGGCCGACGCTGCGCATCGAGCACGCGTCCCACGACGTCGGTGCCGATGCCGTCAAAGGTGCCCAGGTCGCCCATCACCACGCGCAGCGCGTAGTAGGGGCCCTTGCCGACCGGCGCCACGCAGGGGTTTGGCTTGTTGTCAGGATCGGCGAGATAGCGGTTGAAGGAGGTGGTGCCGCGGCCGAACTGGCGATCCTCGCCGTTCAGCGCGCCGTCGTTGTACTCGCGAACCGTCTGTTCGAGCGCGTCCGGCTCGATGCCAGCCTTCTGCGCCAGGTCGCGCAGCGTCGCGCCCTTGACCAGGTAGCCGTTGCGCACGAGTGGCGCGAGGGGCATCGGCGCCGGCTTGGCGTAGCCCATGCCGTACTTGCCGATGGTGGCCTGGTCGCAGACGAGCCACATGCCGGCGTCAGCGCCCTGCCCCGCCGCGACCATCGCAGCGCCCACGTCGTGGTACGAGTTCGATTCGTTGGTGAAGCGCTTTCCGTTCTTGAGCACGCCGATGATGCCGGGCTTGTAGCGGTCCAGCAGGTGCGGGAAGGCACCGTACTCGCCGTTGCCCAGTGGCACTTTCGAAGTCGGCATCCACGCGGCCGGCGAGCTGAACCGGATCTCCACGCGTCCGCCCACTTTCTCGGCCATGCGCGCGCCATCGCCGGTGTTCCCCCGCGGCACTGGCGAGAAATGCTCGCCGCCGGCACGCACGTGCGGATAGGCTTGGGCGATGCGTTGCCGATCGTGTGAAAAGCCGCCCCCGGCCAGCACCACGCCCTTGCGGGCGACGATCCGCTGCAGCCCCTCCGGCCCCTTGACCAGAGCACCGATGACGCGACCCTTGTCGGTGATCAGCTCCTGGGCGGGCGTGCTCGTTCGGATCGGGATCTTCAGGTCGAGCGCCGATCTCGCGAGCCGCGCCGCCAATGCATTGCCGCTCGTCACGTGAATGCCGCGCCGGTAAAGCGCCATCTCCTTCATGTGGTTCAGCAGACGCCTGACCACGTACCTGAACGACGTGAAGGACTTGGTGAAGCCGAAGAAGTGCTTGAGGTCCGCGTTGGCGGAGTTGAACATCATCCCCATGAAGGTGATGGTCGCGAGCGGCGGCCGAAGCCGAGCCATCTCGGACCCCAGCCCGCGGATGTCGTAGGGCGCTGCGAGGATGGAACGCCCGATGTCCACGCCGCCGTCGGCGTCCGGGTGGTAGTCGGGATAGAGCGTCGGAATGAAGCGCACCTCGGTCTCGCGCTCGAAGAAGTCCACCATTTCGGGGCCCTTGTCGATGAAGGCTTCGACCGCTTCAGCGTCATACCAGCGCCCGGTCTCGGCCTTCATGTAGCGGATGACGGCCTCGCGCGTGTCGGCATAGCCAGCCTTCCTGGCATGCGACGACAACGGGATCCACAGCACGCCGCCGGAAAAGGCAGTGGTGCCGCCGAACACGGGTTCTTTCTCGACGACGACGACGTCAAGGCCGTTTTTCTTCGCCGTGATGGCGGTCGACAGGCCCCCGGCACCGGACCCGATGACCAGCACGTCGCATTCGGTGGTGGGCAGTTCGTTCATGTTCATACGCTGGCCTCCTGCGCCGCTGCACCGCGGCGAAGCTGATCGAAGTAGTTGCTCATCTCGGTTTCGGCTGCATCAGGATCACGGTCCCGCATGTGCGCGAGGATCTTGCGGCGCACCGGCACCAGCTCCGGACGGGCTCGGAGCGTCGAATCGGTCTGCAGCACATGGCGCAGCAGCGTCGTCAGCGTCTCGGCCACGACCACCAGCACGTCGTTGTGCGCCGCCTTGGTGACCAGCCGAAAGAACTCGATGCTGGCCTCCGCGCGCTGCGCCGCATCGGGATAGTTCTCGATCTCGGCAATGTTGCGTTCGATGGCGTCGAAGTCTTCCCTCGCGCCGTTCTGGCAGGCCAGGCGCAGCAGCATGCAATTGATGAGCCGCCGCGCCTGATCGAGATGGAGGGAATCAAGCTTCCCGCTGGCGGCCAGTTCGCGCAGCGACTGCGCAAGCATCATGTAGGCGCCCTTGTAGAAGACGAGCGAGGCCTCCTGCCGGCCATGGTCGAACTTCGCGACCTGGCCCAGGAAGAGCACGTGGTCGCCCGCGATGTGCTCGGCGAACTTGTCGCATTCGAAGGTAGCCACGCTGCCGGCGATCACCGGCAGCCCGCGGTGACCCGGCGTCCAGGCCACGCCCTCGAACTTGTCGGCGATGGCGCCGCTGGCAAAGCGCGCCGACAGATCCTTCTGGTCCTCGGCCAGCACATTGATGGCGAAGGCGCCGCTCTGCCGGAAGGCTTCCAGGCTCTTGCTGGCCAGCCGCAGGCCCCAGGACACCAGGGGCGGATCCAGCGACACGGAGCTGAACGAGTTGCAGGTAAGTCCGATCGGATGTCCGTCGGGGCCGGTCGTGGTGATGATGGCTACGCCGGTCGGGAAGCTGCCAAGCGCGCTGCGGAAGGCCCGCACGTCGAAGGCGTTCTGCGACTCGGTGGACGCGATGTTCGGAATCGTCACGGTCGTTCCAAAAGTTGAATGGTTAGACCATTATAGATATACTGGCCTGCCATTACAACCAAGGGGACCCACCCAATGACTCGTCGAGTTGCCATCATCGGCACCAGCGCGATCCCGGTCGGCCGCCACCAGACCAAGCCGGAAGAACCGCTGCAGGTACTGGAGCAGGAGATCATGACGAAGCTGGTGGTCGAGGCGGTCGCGGATGCCGGCGTCGAGAAAAAGGACATCGGCAGCCTTGTGCTGACGCTGCCCAGGCCATACACGCTGCAGAAGTACTTTTCCACCTTCCTGGTCAGCCACCTGCGCCTTCAATGCACCGGCAGCGTGCTGGAGGTGATGGGCAACGGCATGACGGCCGCGGTCTGCTTCGATCGCGCCTGCGACGAAATCCTGCTCGGCCGCACCGAGGTCGCGCTCGCGCTGGGCATCAACATGGAGGCAGCCACGCCAGCCTCCGAGCATGCGATGAGCAGCATGCGGACCACCGGCGACGTGGACTTTCACGCCTCGGGTGGCTTCATTCCGATCAGCTGGTACGCCATGGACGCCATGCGCTACATGCACGAGTACGGCGCCACGCGCGAGCAGCTCGGCGCAGTCGCGGTCAAGAACCGATGGCATGCATCGATGAACCCGCTGGCCCAGTACCGCAAGCCGATCACCCTTCCAGAGGTGCTGGAGCAGCGCCCGATCGTGGAGCCACTGGGCCTTTACGACGTGCCGGGCCGCAGCGACGGCGCGGCTTGCCTGGTGCTTGCGTCCGAGGAAGTTGCGAGGTCCCTGGGCCGCCCCTATGCGCTGGTGCGCGGTCGCGGCTTCTGCCACGACGGCTCGCACCAGATCAACGAGGTGCCCAACGACATGACCGAGCTGATTGCCGCCAAGCAGGCGGCTGCCACCGCCTACGCGCAGGCGGGGATCGCCGCCAAGGACATCGACGTCGCGGAGTTCTACGCCCCCTGCACCATCGTCGAAGTGCTGGTGAGCGAAGCGGTCGGGTTCTTCGCGCGCGGGGAAGGCGCACCTGCCGCCGCCGACGGCCGCACCAGGCTGGGCGGGCAGTTTCCGATCTCGACCTCCGGTGGCTTGACCTCGCGCGGTCACCCGGCGTATGTCACCTCCCTCTACAACTACTGCGAGATGGCCGACCAGTTGCGCGGCCGCGCCGGCGAACGCCAGGTCGCGAATGCACGACTGGGCCTCACCACCGGCGAACTCGGCAACTACAACGCCGCCCTGGTCCATGTGATGGAGGCCCAACGATGAAGCTCGAGATGATCTCCGTGGCGCGCACGCGCGCCTACCCGCCACGCGTGTCGGCCTTCACCCAGACTTTCTGGAAGGGCCTGCGCGACGGCCGCTGGCAGAGCACCTGCTGCGCGGCCTGCGGGAAGTTCACCTTCCCGCCCAAGCCGGTGTGCCCGCATTGCTGGTCGCCGAAGATGCAATGGAAGGAACTGGGACAGCGCGGCACGCTCTATTCGTGGACCCGCATCCACGCCGCACCAAAGGTGTTCGTGGACGAAGCGCCCTACGCTGTCTGCGTGGTCGACCTCGACATCGGCCTTCGCATCGCCACCCGGCTCGTCGAGCGCGAGGGCAAGCCGTTCGAGTGCGGCATGCCGGTCGAACTCGTCGTCCTGCAGTACGAGGACGGGCCGCTGCTCGCCTCGCGTCCGGTCTGACAAAAGGAGTTGCCCCTTGTTCTACGAATTCCGCACCTATACCTGCGCGCCGGGCAAGCTGCCCGCCGTCCTCAAGCGCTTCGAGACCGCCACGCTCGCGCTGTTCGACAAGTACGGCATCCGGCGCGTGACGCCGGTGTTCACCGTGGCCGTCGGCGAAGACAACATGCAGCTCAAATATGTACTGCAGTGGGAATCGCACGAGGAACGCGACCGTGCATGGGCGGCTTTCCGTGCCGACCCCGCATGGCACAAGGCTCTGGCCGAGTCCGACAAGGACGGCGTGGCGGTTGTCAGGATCGCCAATGAACTGCTGGCAGCCGCGATTCCATTGGCCGGTTGAATGGAGCGTGGGGCTAGAATCCGCGCCGTGAGCCACGCCGACTTCCGCACGAAAGAAGCCTTCGAATCCTCCTTGGGGTTCGAGCCCATCGCGCCTTCACGCGCGTTCGAGGAGATTGCGGCGCAAATCCGCGAGCTCGTGGCCACCGGCCGGCTCAAGCCCGGCGACCGCCTTCCTGCCGAGCGGGATCTTTCCGCCAAGTTCAAGGTCAGCCGCAACACCCTGCGCGAGGCGCTGCGCGCACTCGAACTGAGCGGAATGATCGAACTGCGCAAGGGCGCCGCAGGCGGCGCCTTCGTGCTTCCGGGCAACTCGGGCGTGGTCGTCAATGGCCTGCGGGATCTCTATCACCTCGGCGCCATCAAGCCCGAGCACCTCACCGAGGCTCGCGTCTGGTTGAGCGAAATCGTGGTGCGCGTGGCCTGCGAGCGCCTGACGGAAGAGGACCTGAAGGCACTCGAAGCCAATGTCGCGCAGGCCACCAAGGCCGACAAGGCCGGCAACTTCCAGGAGCGCGCGGACTTGCATCGCGAATTCCACAACCTGCTGGCCGCGGCCACGCGCAATCCCATCATCGAGATCACGATGGAAGGCGTGATGGAGGTGATGCGCGAGTTCGTCAAGGCCATCGGACCCAGCGACAACCCCTACACCCTGCCCTCGCGACGCCGGCTGCTCAAGCACCTGCGTGCACGCGACGCCGATGCAGCGGTCGCCGAGATGAACAAGTTCCTGGAACGCCTGCAGGCGAACTACATGGAACTCTGGAACTCGCGCAAGCAGTGAGTCACGCGGCAGCATTTGCCGCTAAACGTCCAGCACGTCTCCCGGACGTCACCGCCCAGCAGATGTGATGGCCGTTGCCGGCCAGCAGCACGCCGCCCTGCCCTGCAGCGCCCGCCGCATAGAGCCGGGGTATCACGCTGTCGTTCGCGCGCAGCACCTGGTGCGAGCTGTTGACCGCCAGTCCTCCATCGGTGATGACGATGCGGGCCTCCAACGGGCCGAGCGCATGCAGCGGCGACTGCCACTTCCGATCACGCAAGCTGTTTTCGAGCGCATCGGCCGGCAGGCCCGTCGCACGGGCCAACGCCGACGGCGTGGCGCCGGTGCGATAGAGGTCCTTTCGATGCCGCCGGTAGTCGGGGAGGTAGGCGAAGGCCACGCCCGGAGCGGTCGAGACAGGGTGAGGGGGTGCCGAGAACCTGCGCGCGAGCGCGTCGTCGAACACCAGCCAGGCCTGCCCTCGCGGCTGGGCGGCAATCGCCAGACCCGGTGCCTCCTGTTCATCCACGAAACGCTCACCGTTGCGATTGACCAGCAAGGCGCCGCTGCGCAGCAGACTCGCTTCCGGTCCCAGCGAGGCGGTCATGAAGGACATGACGAAAGGCCGAAAGAGCGCAGCAGGCAACGTCGCCAGCGCCAGCGACATGAGCTTGCCGAGCAACCATGATGGCGGCAGCCGCTGCACCAGGCTCGGCGTTGCAGGCGCTCCGAAGCGCAATCCGGGGCCGAAAACCACGTCTCCGTTGACGATCCGCGCGCCGATGGCCTCGGCCAGACGATGGCCATCGCCCGTCGCCGTCAGATTGACGCCCGGGATGTGGGCGAGCTCGGGCCGGAAGCGCGCCTTCAGCGCGGTGCCGTTGCTGTAGTCGCCCGAGCAGAGGATCACGCCGCGCCGCGCAGCAATCGTGACGCGCCGACCGCCGGCAAGCGCCTCGACACCGCGCACTCCGCCGTCGTCCGCGCGAAGCAGCTCGGTCACCTCTGCACCACACAGCACTCGCGCGCCGCGGCGCTTTGCCTCCCTCGACAGGTAGTACGGATAAGCCCGCGAATTCGGCAGCACGTTGTGCATGCGCGGATGGCGGTGCGGCGGGTCCGCCGTGGGGCCATGGAAGCTCAGCCCCAAGGACATCAACCAATGCAGCGAGTCGGCTGCGTTGTCCACCAACAGACGCCGCAGGGCGCGGTTCTCCTGCGACGCGAACGGGCCCATGAAGTGATCCATGTCCTCGAAGTGTTCGTCTGGCGAATCGATGATGCCGGCGCGCTGCTGCAGGCATGAGCCCGCAGCGTTGATGGAGCCGACGGAAAGCCGGCTGCTGCCGCCCGGGATAGCGTTTTTCTCCAGTACCAGCACGCTGGCGCCGCCCGTGGCGGCCTCGATCGCGGCCGCGAGCCCGGAGGCGCCGCCGCCGACGATCACCACGTCGGCTGCATCCAGGCCACTCTCCTGCCGAAAGGAAAGCCCGCTCACACGAGCGCCACTTCCTGCATCAGGTCTACGCCCAGAGGGGCGCGCATCGCATCCTCGAAGATGAGTTTGCGGCAAGCGTCACGTCCGCTCGCCTGCTGAACAGGGCGCATCGATAGACCGTCACTTGAGTTCCTTGCCCGCATGCTCCCCCTCGAGGAAGCGGTTCGGCTTCAAGAAGAACGAGAGCACCAGCGCACCGCCGGGCGAGCGCGCCAGATGCCGGTTGCCCTTGGGGCGCCAGACGTAGTCGCCCTCACGCACCTCGCCCTCGTCGTCGACGATGCTCCCCTCGAGCACGTAGGTCTGCTCGACCTCCACGTGCTCGTGCAACGGCAGCTGCGTGCCCGGCTGCCAGCGGAACAGCGCCGTCAGCAAACCGCTGGCGTCGTCCTGCATCAGCACCTTCATCTCGATGCCGGGCGTGGGCGTGGGCTTCCAGGGCAGGCTTGCAACGTCGACATAGCGGGACGCATTCGGTGCCAGCCCCTCATGCCGCGGATGGAAGGGCGTGAAAGCCGTCATGCGCTGTCAGAACTGGTAGCCGTACTTGGCCGCCACTTCCTTGAAGCCGAACACGCGCGCGGCGTTCTCACCCAGCACCTTGCGGCGCGACACTTCGCTCAAATGGCCCATCTGCCGTTCGATGGCCGGGGCCGAATGCGGCCAGGTGCCCTCGTGGTGCGGATAGTCGTTGGCCCACATGAAGTTGTCCTGCAGGCCGTGCTCTTCCATCAGGCCCAGGCCGGCGCGGTCCTCGCCGAAAGTCGCGAAGCCGCGCGCCTTGAAGTAGTCCGAAGGCAGCATCTTCAGCTTCGGACGAACCCAGAAGTGGTGCTTCAGGTAGGCCTCGTCCATTGCGTCGAGCATCCATGGCACCCAGCCGATGCCGGCCTCGACGCTACCGAAGCGAAGCTCGGGGAAGCGCTCGGCGACACCCGATGCGCAGATGTTCACGAGCGGCTCCAGCGTCGGCGACAGCGAGTGCACGACGTAGTTCACGACCGCACCGCCATTGCCGCGGGTGGTGCGCGGGTCCTTGCCGGTGGAAACGTGGAACGTGACCGGCACGCCTGCCTCGACGAAGCGCGCCCACATCGGATCGAACTCCACCTTGTTGTAGTTGAGTTCGTTGGTCTTGGGCGGGCCGAACAACGGCTTGCACGGCAGCGTGAAATGACGGAAGCCGAGCTTCAGGCAGCGGTCGATTTCCTTGAGCGTCGCCTCGATGTTGCCGGTGGCCAGGGCCGCCGCGGGCGACAGGCGTTCGACGTGGGGGCCGAAGTTCTCCCAGGCCCAGGTGTTGTAGACCTCGCACTGCGCGTGCGCAAAGTCGGGGTCGAACGTGTACCACATGCCCAAACCCTTGCCCGGGAAGATGATTTCACCGTCGATGCCGTCGAGCTCCAGATCTTGCAGCCGCTGCTCGACGCTCGGGCCGCGCTCGGAGGCAGTGGCGCCGGCCTTCGAGCGGGCCAGGTCCTCGCCCTCGAGCTTGGCAAGGATCAGGCGATCGGGCTGCTCCGACGCCTCCATCTTCCGCCACTGCACGCCCTTCTCGTCGATCCAGACCTTCGGCAGGCGCTCGCGGTACTTGGCATCGATACGCTCGGCCCACAGGTTGCCCGGCTCGTTGGCATGCGTGTCCGCCGAGATCATCAGGTATTTGTTGGCGGCTCCGGGCTGAGGCGACTTCTCCCAGCCGGCAGAGCCGGGGGTGTTCAGGCGCCATTGGTTGGCTTCGTTGACGACGATCTCGGTCATGAGGGGTCCTCGGGTGGAATGCGTGGAAGGTTGAACCACTGAAGTTGAATGGTTTGACCATTCTAATGTGCGCGAAACCACTGTCAAGCCCCGAGGGGTTGCGCCCGCACGAAGCGGGGCCGGAGATCAGCGTGTCTTCTTGAGGGGGGCAGGGACTTCTGCGGGCACGGCGTCCATGCCCTCCTGCACGATCGTCAGGTATTCGTCCATGCCCTTGGCCGCCGCCTTCGCATCGCGCGCCCGCATGGCCTTGAGAATCCGGCGGCGCACCGGCACCAGTTCCGGACGCGCCTTGCGGCCCGTGCGATCGATCACGTAGCGGATGATGTCCGACAGCGAATCCACCAGCATCGCGAGCACTTCGTTGCGCGTCGCGCGGGCGATGAGGCCGAAGAAGCGCACGCCCTCGTCGGCGCGCTGCGGAAGGTCCTCGCTCTTCTCGATCTCCAACATGTTCTGCTCGATGGCGGCAAAGTCCTCTTCCGTCGCGCGCTCGCAAGCCAGTTCGATCACCATGCCGTTGATCAGCCGCCGCGCTTCGGCCAGGCCGGCCAGCGACACACGACCCAGAATCATCAGATCCTGCAGCGATTGGGTGAGAAGCGCCGGATTGCCGTCGCGGATGAAAGCGCCGCCCTTGACGCCCTTTTGCAGCGAGACGACGCCGGAAATCTCGAGCGTGCGCAGCGCCTCGCGCACCGCAGGACGGCTGACCTTGAACTCGACCGCCAGATCGCGTTCGGCCGGTAGCTTGTCGCCCGGCTTGAGCACGCCGGACGCCAGGCGCTTTCGGATCTGCTCGCAGATCTCCTCGAAGACGCGGCGCGTCTTCACCTCCTGGAAGGACAGCTGCGGAATGGGTTGCATGACTGGCTCGACATAGTTGTGTTGACCGAGGATAGCCCAAGGCCACCAAGGGTCGGACTGCTCAATCTCATGGACTTGTAATGGACTGACCATTACACTTCATCAATGGCCATCCTTCCCCACATTCACCACACTCCGGCGGGCCGCGTGCTGGTCTTCGATTCCGCGACCTACGTCGGAGCCTACGTGGCCCACGCGCCGGATACCAGCGGCGGCGTGGTCGTCAACGCCTCGTACAGCGGTGTGCTCTGCGCACGCATGGTGATGCGCGCGCGGCCGGAGGCCGCTATCGGGCTGGACTGTGCCATCGGCAAGGACGGCGCCGGGATCGCGGGCCTTTGGTACTACGAGGCGCTCGGCGTGCCGGCGGCCGCTGCCGATGTGATGACCGCCGAGATGGGCAACGGAGCCGACATGTACGACCACGGCATCATCAGCCGCGTGAACGATGCCGCGCAGGCGCTGGGGATCGAGCCCGGCATGAACGTACGCGACGCCGCGCGTTGCATGCTGACGGGCGAGAACAAGCCGGCGACCTTCGATTCCGCACGCCGGCTGGTCGTTCACACCGCCGACAGCGGTCGCAGCGTCGTGTGTACCGATTCCATCGCCTATGCCCTGCCGGAGGACCGCGAGCGCAACGTACTGTGCACCGCCGGCCACACCGGGCGCAGCGTCGTCGGCTACTTCCGCGACTTCCGCCCGTGGGCGTTCATCTGTTCCGACGGCGGCGGGGGCAAGAATGACAGCGGCCTGAGTGCGCTCGAGGCCGTCGAGCCCGACGGCATCGCCGGCGCCAGCGTGAGCGCGCTCACCGCGCGCATGGGGGACGGCCGCAGCACCTACTTCGACGGCGTGATCAGCGCCGCCAACCGCATCGCCCGGGGCAAGGGCGTGCGTGTCGGACAGTCCGCCCGCGAGGCCGCCTTGCTGCTCCTGGCCTGAGCTTTCGAAACCCTGGAGAAACCGCATGAATCCCGAGTCGCCTTCCGGCCCCTTGCGCGGCCTGCGCGTTGTCGAATTCGCCGGCATCGGTCCCGGCCCTTTCGCATGCATGCTGCTGTCCGACATGGGCGCGGATGTCATCACCGTCGACCGGCCCGGCAAGAAGTTGGGCGAGGCCCACAACATCACCGGTCGCGGTCGCAGCGTGGTGCTCGCCGACCTGAAGGACGCCGTCGCGCGCGAGCAGGTCTTCCAGCTGCTGGAGAAGGCCGACGTGCTGATCGAGGGCTATCGCCCCGGGGTGATGGAACGCCTCGGTTTCGGCCCCGATGCGGTGCTCGCACGCAACCCCCGCATCGTCTATGGCCGCATGACGGGTTGGGGCCAGGAGGGCCCGCTCGCGCAGGCCGCAGGTCACGACCTGAACTACATCGCCATCAGCGGCGCGCTGCATGCGATCGGGCCCAAGGACGGCGCGCCCGTGCCGCCGCTCAACCTGATCGGCGACTACGGCGGCGGCAGCCTCTACCTCATCGTCGGCGTGCTGGCGGCGCTGCGCGAGTCCAACCTTTCGGGGCGGGGCCAGGTGGTGGACGCAGCCATGACCGACGGGGCCGCCTCGCTCATGACCAATTTCGTGAGCCAGCAGATGCGCGGTGTGTTCGGCGAAACGCGCGGCAGCAACCTGCTGGACGGCGGCGCGCCCTACTACCGGGTGTATGAGACCGCAGATGGCGAGCATGTCACGCTGGGCGCGATCGAGCCGCAGTTCTTCTCGGAATTCTGCGAGCGGGTGGGCGTGCCGTCCGAGTTGCACCACGCACAGCACGACCGCGCGCAGTGGCCCAGGCTGCACGACGAGTTCGCCCGCATCTTCAAGCAGAAGACGCAGGAGGAATGGACTGCCGCACTGGAGGGCACGGACGTGTGCTTCGCCCCCGTGCTGCCACTGTCGCGTGCACAGATGCATCCGCACAACCGGGCGCGCAACACCTTCGTCGAGGTCGAAGGCGTCCGCCAGCCTGCACCCGCGCCGCGCTTCTCCCGCACGCCTTCGCAGATCCAGGGACCAGCGCCGAAACAGCCGACGCCCGCGGCTGACGTGCTCCAGCGCTGGCAATGAGCGCCACGCCCGGGGCGCCGGTCCGCCTGCTCGCGGCAGCGGCCTTCTTCAGCGCCGCTGCGCTTCGGGTGTGCGATTCGCTGCTGCCGCGCTTCGCGCTGGAGTTCCAGCGCAGCGCGGGCGAAGCGGGCCGCCTGATCGTCGCCTTTGCCGTCGCCTATGGCTTGATGCAGCTGCTGTCCGGCCCGCTCGCGGACCGCTTCGGCAAGCAGCGCTTGATGACGTTCGCACTCGCCGGCTGCGGGTTCACTTCAGCGGCCGCGGCACTCGCAGGTTCGTTCGACATGCTGCTTGCGTGGCGTGCGCTCTGGGGCATGGCGGCGGCCGGCATCGTGCCGCTTGCGATGGCGTGGATCGGGGACGCGGTCGCGTACGAGGCCCGTCAGGCCACGTTGGCTCGGCTGCTGCTCGGAACGCTGTCGGGCATGGTGATCGGCCAACTCCTGGGTGGCCTGTTTGCGGAGACGGCGCCGGGTTGGCGTGGAGCCTTTGCAGTTCTCAGCGTCGGTTACTGGGTCGTGGGTTCGCTTCTCTGGCGCGATGCCGCGCGAACAAAGACGATGCTCCCGCCCGCGGCGAACCGCGGCGGCATCGCCTTCGTGATCGCACAGCCATGGGCCCGTGTGGTGCTGGTGGCGGTGTTCGTCGAAGGCGTCTTCCTGCTCGGCTCGCTCAGCTACCTGCCGACCTATCTTCATGCCCGCGAAGGACTGGGGCTTGCCGCGGCCTCCGGGGTCGCTGCGCTTTATGCAGTGGGCGGGCTAGGCTACGCGATCTGCGCGCGCCGCGTCGTCGGCATGCTCGGCGAGATCCGGATGGCTGCGGCCGGCGGCCTGCTGATGGCCACGGCGCTTGTCGGCCTGTGGCTGCTGCCGCACTGGTCGGCCGCCGCGCCGCTATCGGTGCTCCTCGGGTTCGGCACCTACCTGTATCACAACACCTTGCAGACCCATGCCACGCAGATGGCTCCGGAGGCGCGCGGCAGCGCGGTCTCGCTGTTCTCGTTCAGCCTGTTCGCCGGCCAGTCGCTCGGCGTGGTGATCTTCGGCGGGACTGTGGACCTGAGCGCTTACGCAGCCCTCTTCCTGTTGCCCGCGGCGGCCCTCGCCATCGTGGGAGTCGCTTTTGCCGAGATGCTTCGGCGGCGGGTCAGCGTCGCCCGATAGCGAAGGCACTGCCTGCCGCGAGCAGCACCGACACGACCCAGAACACCGCGGTCATCCGGCCACGCAGCGCCATTGCATCAGCGTGTACGGCGGCTCGGCGGCCGGGTGGTGCTCGAAGACGCCCTCCACCGCTGCGCCGATGATCACGTCCTGCATCGGATCGCCGAGCAGGTTGCCCAGCATGCGAACGTTGCCGGCCTCCGGCAGTTCCACCAGCACCACGAGGTAGGGCCCCACGCCCTTCAGGCAGGGATGCACCGGGTGCCACACGCGTTCCCAACTGTAGATGCGGCCGCGCGGCGCGACCTCGACCCACGCGGGATCAAAACGATGACAGCGGTGGCAGAGCCATTCGGGGCCGAACTGCCATGTGCCGCATGCGGCGCAACGCTGCACCTGCAAGCGGTTCTCGCGCAAGCCGCTCCAATAGGGCCTCGACAGGCCATCGGCCTCGGGAACCGGAATCGGCAAGCCAGGCGGCAGGTAGGTTTCGGTGCTCACAACACGGCCTCCGATCCGAGCATCAGGTTGCTGACTGGCGTGACCATGGGCCCGCCGATGACAAGCGCCACGTCGTTGCGCGGCGCTTGTGCGGTGGAAGTGCCGCGCACCTGGCGCACCGCCTCCAGAACGAGCTCGAAGCCGTGCATATAACACTCGGCGAGGTTGCCGCCGCTGGTGTTGAGCGGCAGCTTCCCGCCCGGCGCCAGCAGGTTCTCGAGTTGCAGGAAATCGTTGGCTTCGTCCGGATGGAAGAGGCCGTGCTCGGCGAGCGCCATCAGCACCCCGCCGGTGAAGTTCTCGTAGCTCTGCACCACGCCCACATCCTTCGGCGTGACACCGGCCATCCGGTAGAGATCGGGTGCCACGGTGGCGAAGCTGGAACTCGCGTAGTTGGGCGTGTTGTGGGGCACTGCGGCGACACGCTCGTCCGATCCTGTGGCCGCACCGAGCACGTACACCGGCCTGTTGGGAAAATCCTTCGCCCGCTCCGCCGGCACCATGATCACCGCGGCTGCGCCATCGTTCTCCATGCAGCAGTCGAACAGATGGAAGGGCTCGACGATCCAGCGCGAATCGTCGTACTGCGCCTCGGTCAACGGCTTGCCGTGCATCACCGCACGTGGATTGCGCTGGGCATGCGCATAGGATGCCATCGCGATCGCGCGCAGCGCCTCCTGCTTGACCCCGTGGTCGTGCATGAAGCGACGCGCCTTCATCGCGAACTTCTGGCCGGGCGACAACACGCCGTAGGGAGCCTGCCAGGCCATATCGCCGGAAATCGTGGGTGCGGTAGGTGCCTGCCCGAAGCGCCCGAACTGCCCCTGGGCCAGTGCGCGGAACGCCACCACGCAATCGGACAGGCCGGAGGCCACAGCAGCCGCGCCGTTGGCCACCGCTGCGCAGTTGCCCCCGCCCCCGCCGCCCCACTGCATGGTGGTGGAGCGCAGTTGCCGCAGCCCCAGCGCGGCAGCCAGCCGAGAGGGATCGTTGCGATCGTTGCTGTACGAGGCGAACCCGTCGATGTCGCGCGGGTCCATGCCGGCATCCTGGCAAGCTGCGAGGATCGCCTTGAGCGCCAGCTTGAACTCGGCATCGGGCGACTGCCCGTGCCGGTAGTAGGTCGTCTCGCCGATGCCGATGACGGCGACGCGACCACGCAATGTTCGGTTGTCCATGTTCACCGCCGCTTCCCGGGCGCGTCAGTCGAGGCGGATGTCCGTCGACTGAATGAACTTCTTCCAGCGCGCACTGTCGGCCTGGATCGTCTTCTGCAGATAGGCCGCACTCGTGTCCTCGGCCGGGTCGACGCCCACGTCGCGCATTCGCTGCCGAACCGCGGGGTCCGCCAGCATCTTCGCGATCTCCGCGTTCAGGCGCTTCACCGCTTCAGGCGGCGTTCCGGCCGGGGCGCAGATGCTGTACCAGGTATCGACCACGAAGCCCTTCACGCCCTCCTCCTCCATCGTCCGCAGTTCGGGCGCAGCGCCCGGGCGGGTGCGGCCGGTGACGGCGAGCGCACGCAGCTTTCCGCTGCGCACCTGCGGCAGCACCGAGGTGTCGACGAACAGGAAGTCGATCTGGCCGCCGAGCAGGTCCGCGATGGCCGGACCGCTGCCCTTGTAAGGCACATGCACCACCGGTGCACTGGTGAGCTGGCGGAACATTTCTCCCGAAAGGTGCGGCGTCGACCCGTTGCCGGCCGAGCCGTAGTTCACCTTGCCCGGATTGGCCTTGGCGTAGGCGATCAGGTCCTTCACCGAGCGCACCGGGCTCGATGCATTGACCACCAGCACGTTCGCATTGGTAAAGATCATCGACACCGCCGCGAAGTCCCTGATGGGGTCGAAGGGCAGCTTCGAATACAGATGCGGATTGATGGCCATGGTGCTGTTGACGGCCATCAGCAGCGTATAGCCGTCCGGTTGCGCCTTCGCCACATAGGCCGCGCCGAGCGCACCGTTGGCACCGGCCTTGTAGTCGACCACGACGTTCTCGCCCAGCTTGGGGCTGAGCGACTCGCTGACGATGTTGCCGAAGGTGCTGCCCATGCCGCCTGGCGGATAGGGCACGACGAGCATGACCGGCTTTTCAGGGTACGCGGCCAGTGCGGGCCACGCGGCACCTGCTGCAAGCGCACCGACGGTGCAGCGAAGGAATTGCTTTCGGTTCATGGTCGGATCCCCAATGCCTGGCGTTCATGGAAGATGAAGTCGTCCTGGTCGCGACGGCCGGTCTGCTGCGAAGCGGGCGACGTCGGCAGGTCGGCGGGTACCGGCACGAACTGCTTCCAGTCTGCGACCAGCGTGCGTCGCGCGATCCTCCAGCGACGGTCCTCCCGCCGCTCGAAACGGTCGACATAGCGCGAGCAGGTCATGAGGTCCATGCCGCCGCCCTCGGCACCTGCCTTGCCGCCGGCGAGCTGGTCCAATGCGGCGCGCGCCTCTGCCGGGTAGCGCTGCGTGGTGCGAACGTAAGTCTCGACCAACGCGAGGTCGGGTCCCGCGAACTCGATCAGCAGGTTGCTTACCGCATGCATCGAGAAAGGGATGGCCGCGTGGCGGTTCCGGATCCAGTCGATCAACCCATCCACCGGGCCGTCGTAGGCGCCATGCATGTCGGTCGCATCGGGATGAAAGACGTCGCGGATGCCGCTGAAGTCCAGGCGGTCCACCGCGCGGCACCAGCGGTACATGCAGTCCTGGATCTGCATGCGGTCGGAGATGCGCTCGGGAGAGTAGTCGTGGAGGATGTTGCTCATCGTCATTCCGCTTCGATGCCCGCCTTGGCGATCACGCTGGTCCACAGCGCATGGTCGCGCGCCATCAGGTCGCCGAAGCTCTTGGCGTCGCCAGGGCGCGGGAACATGCCCAGCACCTTGAGCTTCTCCTGCACTGCGGGCTCGGCGATCGACTTGTTCAGCGCGCCGTTGAGCTTGGCAATCACCGCTGGAGGCGTTCCCGCCGGCGCCGACAGCCCGAAGAAGGCGTTGACCACGAAGTTGGGCAGTGTCTCGGAGATCGCGGGCACGTCGGGCAGCAGCGGGCTGCGCTTTTCGCTCGACACCGCGAGCATGCGCACGCGGCCCGCGCTCACGAAGGCGTTGATCGCGTCCGAGGGCGTGGTCAGCGCCACCTTCACCTCACCCGCGAGGACCGCGTTCACGGCCTGTGATGCGCCCTGATACGGCACGAAGACCATCTTCAGGCCAGCCGCCTGATTGAAGGACTCGGTGGCCAGATGCGCCAGCGAGCCGCGCCCGGCCGACGAGAACTCGAGCTCGCCGGGATTGGCCTTCGCGTAGTCGATGAGTTGCTTGATGTCGGTCGCCGGCACCACCGGATTGAGCAGGAACACCATCGGCGTGGTGGCGATCAGGCCGACGGGTGCAAGATCCTTCTGCGAGTCGTAGTTGGCCGTCTTCTGCAACATCGGCGTGGTCACGGTCGAGTTGCCCACCTGCAGCAGCGTGTAGCCATCGGCCTGCGAATTCTTGACGAACACGGTACCCATCGACCCGCTCGCGCCCAGGCGGTTCTCCACGATGATGGGTTGCCCAAGATGTCGCTGCAACGGTTCCTGCAGCGTGCGGATCAGCACGTCGCCCGTACCGCCCGCGGCGAAGGGCACGACGATCTTGATCGGCCGGCTCGGAAAGGTGTCCGCTTGCGCGTTGCCCAGCGCCAGCGCGGAAAGCGCGAGCGCCGACATGGCCAGCCATTGGCGTCGGAACATCATGGTTGTCTCCTGGGATCGTGTAACGAAAAATGCGGAAGCGGCGCTCGGTCAGCGTGCCGGCTTGAACACCGGGAAGGCACGCCGCGAATCGGGGTGGCTCCAGTCCACCTCCACCGCCTGGCCGATGGCCAGGTCGTCGTAGCGCGCATGGATGCGGGCGAGCATGCGCGGGCCTTCGGCCAGTCGCACCAGCGCCATCGGGTACGGCACGGCATCGGACAGATGCGGCGGCCCGACGCGGCTCAGCGTCAGGGCGAAGATCGTGCCGCGACCGCTGGCCTCGCGCCATTCCGTGCCGGACTCGCTCCAGAGGCTTTGGGGACGCGGGTAGAACTGTGCGCGACCATTACCGCGGTCGAACTGCAGCATCAGGCAGCCATCGCGCAACCCTTCGAAGAACGGGGCGCCCACGTCGGGTGGTAGATCGATCGTGGTACTCATTGGCCTCGCTCCAGAAGCATCACCGTGCTGGTGCCCCAGGTCCGGGCGTACTGGATCACGCCGATGCCCGAGAGCATCGCGTTGCCGGCGTCGCGGACCTGCCGCTCGCCGGCCTCTCCGAACATCTGGCGAAGACATTCGATGAGGTTGACGCCTCCGCCAGCCAGTCCGGGTTGACCCGCAGAGATCTGGCCACCGCCCGTGTTCAGCGGCAGCTCGCCGCGCCAGGTCATGTCGTGCGCCTTGACGAATGCGCCGCCTTCCCCCGGCCCGCAGAAGCCGGTCTGCTCCAGTTGCAGGATCAACGCGATCAGGAAGTCGTCATACCAGTGAAGCATCTTCACGTCGCCGGGCTTCCAGCCCACTGCACCGAAGGCGCGCGGCGCGACGTCGGTGAAGCCGGTGCGCAGCATGTCTTCGCAGGATTCGGTCGGGTCGAAGTTGGTGCGCTCGGCGTAGGCGACCGGGTGCACCAGTTTCTGAAAACCCATCTCTCGCGCACGGCGCGTGGACATCACCAGCACCGCGCTTGCGCCGTCGCAGCGCATCACGCAGTCGAGGATGCGCAATGGGTCGGACACGATCCTGGACTCGAGATACTCCTGCTCGGTCAAAGGGCGGCGCAGCACGTCGCAGGCGTTCTCGTTGAGCAGCGCACCCGCGCGCTGTGTCACCGCCAGCTTCGCAAGCGCTTCGTGCGGCAGGCCGTAGCGCTGGTCGTACAGATTGGACAGCAGAGCAAAGGCCGACAGCGGGCCTGCGTAGCCCGCAGGGTCGCAATACTCGGTGCGATGGCCGGACTGCACCGATCGATCGACCGTCGACACCGCGTCGGACGCAAGGCACAGCACGATGTCGCACAGGCCCGCCTGGATGGCCGCCGCCGCGCGCGCGATGTTGCCGCCCGAGGAGGCGCCTCCGATCTCCGTGGCCTGGCACCAGGTGACCGAAAGTCCCAACCCTTCGGCCAGCAGGTTGCTGTAGAACGGATTGCCGCCCTCGCTCATGGCCAGCGTGGTGGCGAAGCCGTCGATGCGCGCACGCTCGATGCCGGTCTGCGCGATCAGGCGATCGACAGCCTCGCCGGCCAGCGAGAGCGCAGTGCGTCCGCTGCGGCGCACCAGCTTGGTTTCCGCGTAGCCGACGATCGCGATGCTGCGGTCTGCGAGGGACTTCATGCCTTCACGCGTCCACGAAATGAACCGCCTGCTCGATCGCCGCGCGGGAAGTGCGATAACTGTTGGCGGGATGCGTCGTGTCCTCGTAGCCGAAGGAGATGCCGCACACCATCAGGCGCTCCTCCGGTATTCCGAGCTCCTGCTTCACCATGGCGCTCTGATGCGCCAGTGCGGCCTGCGCAATGGCGGCCAGGCCGTGGGCTTGCATCGCGAGCAGCAGCACCTGCACATAGCCCCCGACGTCGACTGCGCCGTAGACGCCAAGGCCCGGATCGCTTGTCAGGATGGCGACGTGCGGCGCGCCGAACAGGCGGAAGTTCTCGAGCGTCTGGCGCGCGTAGCCTTCCTTGTCGCCGCGCTCCACGCCGACTGCGCTGTAGAGCTGAAAGCCGCATTCGCGCCGACGCTCGAGATAGACGCCGCGGTATTCCTGCGGAAAGGGAAAGTCGGTGCCGCCGCCCTCGCCCGCGCGCTCTGCCGCAAGGAGCTTCGCACGCAGGCGCTCGGTCGCCTGGCCCGAAGTCACGCTGACCTGCCAGGCCTGCGAGTTGCACCACGAGGCGGCACGCTGCGCGGTACGCAGGACGGATTCGATGGTGGCGCGCTCCACCGGCTTCTCCAGGAAGGCGCGACAGCTGTGGCGCTGCGCGAGCAGCGAATCCAGAACCTGGGCCGGAGTGATGTTCATCGTGGAAGCGATTATTGGTTGCATATTTGAATGGTAGGACCAATATAATGATTTTTTTGAGCGGAGTCAAACCGGCCCGACTGCACGACGTTAGCCGCGCATCCATTCCCCCCATCCAACGAAGGAGACATCCATGACCGAGTGCCGCATCCGGCGCCGCACACTGCTTGCCGCCGGCGCCGCCGCCATCGCCGCCGCCGCCCGGCCAGTCCGGGCGGAGGAGCCGTTCCCCTCTCGGCCCATCAAGATCCTCGTGGGTGCGGGCGCCGGTGGAACCACCGACATCACCGCCCGCCTGGTGGGCGAAAAGATGGGCAAGCTGCTCGGCCAGCCCGTGGTGATCGACAACAAGCCGGGCGCCTCCGGCACGGTCTCGGTGGCACAAACGGTGCGCGCACCTGCCGACGGCCATACGCTGGTGTGGGTCGGCAACAGCGTGATGGCGATATCGCCCTATCTCTACAAGAACCCGGGCTACGACGTGAAGACGCTGATCCCGGTGGGTCAGGCCACGACCTCCGGCTTCATCCTGGTCGCCTCGCCGACGCTCGGCGTCGACAACGTGAAGGAACTCGTCGCTTACGGCAAGGCGCATCCGGGGCAGTTGAGCTTCGGCTCGAACGGCGTCAACGGCAGCCTGCACCTCTTGGCCGAACTGCTCAAGAGCGAAGCGGGATTCGAGGCGCTGCACGTGCCCTACAAAGGCGGTGCGGAATCGGCAAGCGCCATTCTGGGCGGCAACATTCAGTTCCTGTTCGATGCGTTGTCTTCCAACATCCCGCTGGTGCGCTCGGGCAAGCTCAAGGCGCTGGCGGTGACCGGCCCGCAGCGCGAAAAGGAACTGCCCGAAGTACCGACCATGGCCGAGCAAGGCTATCCCGGCATGACGACCGAGGTGTTCTTCGGCCTCGTGGCAGCGCCCGGAACGCCGCATGCGGTGGTGATGAAGCTCAACGAGGCGATGGGCAAGGCACTGGCGGACCCCGCCGTCCGCGAAGCGCTGCAACGCTCTGGCAATGAGCCGAAGTTCAGCACGCCGCAGCAGTTCCGCGCGTTGGTCGACAAGGAAGGAGCGCGCTTCGCAGCCTTGCTGCAAGCGAAGGGCATCCAGCCGGAATGAGCCGGTGCCGGGCGCCGTTCAGGCGCCGCGCTGGCCCCAGCGGATGATCGCTGGCTCACCGCCGCGGCGCAGGCCGTGGCAGCTGCCCAGCAGGCGATCGGCGGAACTCGGGTCGTCGATCGGCTCGCCGCGCCGGGCACGGCGGCGTTCGAGAGCAGGGTTGATCGCCTGGAAGGCAGTCGTGGCCATGGGGCCGAGCAGTTCGGTCAGGTGCGTGCAGCCCTGCTCGCCGGAGAACGTCGCCTTCACCGCCTTGGTAAAGCCGCCCTTGATCTGCAGCCCCACCAGTTGCTTGTAGGCGGCATTGATGCCGCTGCAATCCGCATAGGGCGCCTGGTGCGAGCAGGCTTCTGCCGCCACGATGGTGAAGCGATCGTCCAGCGTGATGCGCAGAGACATCAGGTGCACCGGATCGCCAGCCTTGCGCGGCGCATTGCCTCGAGAGCCGTCCAGGTCGAACGCCCGCACGTCCGACAGGCGTCCTTCGATGTCGAACAGTCCGTCCTCGCGCTCCCACCCCGTGCATTCGACCCGGCGCGTGTGCAGCAGCGCGCGCGCTGCCGCGGCCGAAAGTTGCTTCATCCCGCTGTCGCCTCCGCGGCAGCAGGCGCGGGCCGTCGTACCACGGGAGCCGGCTCCAGGGCGCCACTGGCCTGCAGGGCTGCGATGCGCGCGCCGTCGTAGCCGAGCACCTCCGCGAGCACCTCGTTGGTGTGCTGGCCCACCGCGGGCGCTGCCTGCGGGTCCGCCAGAGGCGTGCCCGAGTAGAGGATCGGCAGGCGCACGTTGGGAATCCAGCCCAGGGTCGGATGCTCGACGCGCGTCACGAGGCCGCGCTCCTTCGCTTCCGGTGAGCGCAGCGCATCACCAACGCTGCGCACCTCCCCGCAAGGAATCTGGCCGGCCCGCATGCGCGGCTGCCAGTACGACCAGGGATGCTGCACGAACAGCTCCTCCAGCAGCTTGAAGATCTCGTCGCGCCTGCCCATGCGGCCGTTGCGATCGGAGTAGACGGGGTCGTTCGCCAGGTCGGGCCGCTCCAGCACCTGCGCAGCAAGGCGATGGAAGATCTTGTCGTTGCCGCAGTTGATGTAGAAGGGCTTGTCCTGGCTCATGAACACGCCTGAAGGGCAAGTGTCGGGGCTGGTGTTGCCATGGCGCTGCGGATGGGCCCCCGTGTAGAGGTGCTGCATGGCGGCATAGCCCGTCATCAGCACCGCGTTGTCGAACAACGCGATCTCGATCTGCTGTCCTTGCCCGGTGCGAGCGCGAGCCAGCAGGGCGCCGAGGATCGCATTGCAGGCCATCATCGCCGTGCTGATGTCCACCACGGGCGACAGGGTGCGCACACCCTGCCGATCGGGATAGCCGTTCATCGAGATGAAGCCGCTTTCAGCCTGCGCGATCGGATCGAAACCCAGCCGGTCGCTGAAGGCGCCCTCGCGCCCATAGGCGGATACCGAGCAATAGACGATCTGCGGATTGATCTTCTTCACGCTCTCGTAGTCGAGACCGAAGCGTTCCATCACGCCTGTGGAGAAGTTCTCGCACACGACGTCGGCCTGCGCGATCAGTTCCTTCACGACGGCCACCCCCGCCGGGCTCTTGAGATTGAGCGCCACGCTGCGCTTGTTGCGGTTGCCCCATGCGTAGGGCGCGCCCTGCGCGGGCGCCTCGGCAGGCACCGGCGGGTAGTGGCGGAATTCATCCCCGCGCCCGGGTGTCTCCACCTTGATCACGTCCGCGCCCATGTCGCCGAGGATCATGGTGGCGAAGGGGCCGGCAAGGAAGTGGCTGAAGTCGATGACGCGGATGCCCTCCAGCGCCACGGGCGCATCGGCGGGACGTGGCGTGTGAACCGGAAAGTCGTTTTCGAGGCGTTCGAACATGGAAGGCGGCCTTAAAGTATCATTGGTAAGACCATTATACTTACGCAATTCTCAAGGCGTCAACGCCTATCGCTGCGCCTGACCCGGCTGCGCATCGACCCCGTCGATGCGTCGCAGCCGCCGGCTTTGAAAGGCCAGCGTCAAGCGACGCACGATTGGCTCGATGCAGACTGGGACGCTTCAGGAAATCACGCCGCGCGCGACCAGCGCATCGACCTCTTCCCCTGGCAGCCCCCAGCCCTGCAGCGCAGCCCGTGCATCCACGCCTGGCGCGACCCCGGCCTCCGGCCTGGCGCTCGGCGTGCGCGAGAAACGCGGGGCGGGTGCAGGTTGCACGTGGCCGTCGATCTCGATGAAGGTGCGACGCGCCACATTGTGCGGATGCGCCGCGGCCTCGCGCAGATCCAGCACGGGCGCAAAGCAGACCTCGGCCGATTCGAGGAGTCCACTCCACTCGTCGCGTGTGCGCGTGCGAAAGACCGCGGCCAACCGCTCGCGCAGCTCGGACCAGCTCGCAGGATTCGCGCGGTCCGGCACCGGCTCGCGATCCAGACCGGTGATGCGCAGCAGTTCCGCATAGAACTTCGGCTCGGCCGAGCCGACGGAAACGTACTTGCCATCCTTCGTTTCATACACGCCGTAGTGCGGCGCCGCGCCACCCAGCGTCGAGCGCCCCCGGCCCGGCCACTTGCCGCCCGCCATGTAGCCGTAGAAGTAGGTCATCAGCGAAGCGGCGCCGTCGACCATGGCGGCGTCGACGACCTGCCCCTGACCCGATCGCGCGGCTTCGATCAGCCCGCAGGCGAGGCCGAAGGCGAGATACATGCCACCACCGCCGAAGTCGCCCACGAGGTTCAGGGGCAAGACGGGCGGGCCATCGGCCAGGCCGATCGCGTCAAGCACGCCGGCCAGCGCGATGTAGTTGATGTCGTGGCCTGGCGCCTGCGCGAGTGGCCCCTCCTGACCCCAACCGGTCATGCGGCCGTAGACGAGGCGCGGATTGATCGCGAGGCATTCGTCCGGCCCCAGTCCCAATCGCTCCATCACGCCGGGACGAAAGCCCTCGATCAGTGCGTCCGCGCTTCCGATGAGTCGCCGCGCGAAGGCCGCGCCATCCGCGCTCTTGAGATCCAGCGCGATCGAACGCCGGTTGCGGTCGGTGAACCAGTACTGCTGCGGAATCGGACGCGCAGCCGGATCGGGACGGTCGATGCGCAGCACTTCGGCGCCCATGTCGGCGAGCATCATCGCGGCGAAGGGGCCGGGCGCGAGGCCTGCCATTTCAACGACCCGCAGCCCCGCCAGCGGGCCCCGGCGCTCGGCCGCCATCAATGCGCTCCGGTGGCGCCGGCAGGCACGATGGTGTCCATTTGCTGCGATGCGCGCGTGCGCACGCTGCCCGGCACCTCGCGCACGAAAGTGCCGGTGCCGTCCACGCAATAGCCGCCGCCGGGCAGTTCGTCCAGCAGTCCGCCGGTCGCGGTGAGCAGCAGGTCCCATAGCTCGATCCAGGCGCCGTCGCGCTCTTCCTCCCACACGTAGCGGGTGACACAGTAGGTGCGGCCGCGGGCGTCCTCGACGTCGAACTGGCGCTCGGCCACGGTGCGAGTGGCGGGAGTTGTATTCATCGGCTCGATGATACGCCGCTCATGGTCTTTTGGTAAGACCTATAGACATTTGGGCCAATTCCAATGATCATCCGGCCACAAAGGAGACTCTGTCATGCATCGCCGTACCCTCATCGCGGGCGCCCTGCTCGCCGCCATGGCCGCAAGCGCCCCCGCACTGGCCCAGGACCGCTGGCCCGATCGTCCCATCAAGTTCATCGTGCCCGCCGCCGCGGGCGGCACCAACGACGTGCTCGGCCGCTACATCCAGGAACCGCTGCAGAAGATTCTCGGCCAGCCGGTGGTGATGGAATACAAGGCCGGCGCCGGCGGCGCGATCGCCTCGCAGTATGTCTCGCAGCAGCCGGCCGACGGCTACACCTTCCTCCTGCATGGCAGCGGCCTCGTGACCGTGCCGCTCGTGCAGCGCAAGCCGAGTTACGACGCGGTGAAGGATTTCGTTCCGGTCACGCTGCTGGGCACCTCGCCGATGGTGCTGATGACGAATCCGTCGATGCCGGACACGCTCGCCCAGTTCGTGCAGCAGGCCCGTGCCAACCCCGGCTCTCTCGAATGGGGCGCCTCGGCGCTCGGCGGCGTCGGCCAGCTGGCGATGGAAGCCTTCCACGAGGCGGCAGGCATTCGCAAGATGGTGATGGTGCCCTACCCCGGCGCCGGACCCTCCGCGCAGGCGCTGCTCGCAGGACAGACCAAGTACATGCTCTCGACGCCGTCGTCCGTGACGTCCGGCTTCGTCAAGGACGGCAAGATGCGCATCCTGGGTGTCTCGACCGCCCAACGCAGTCCTCTGCTGCCCGACGTGCCGAGCATCTCGGAAGTCGTGCCGGGCTACGACACCCAGACCTGGTTCGGCCTTGTGGCCCGCACCGGCACGCCGCCGCAGGTGATCTCCAGGATGGCCGACGCGATCGCCAAGGTGCTCGCGCAGCCGGACATCCAGGAGAAGTTCCGCGCGGTCTACGTGGTCCCGAAGGGCGGCACGAAGGCGCTGGGCGACATCATCGCGTCCGACCACACCCTGTGGGCCAAGGTGGTGAAGGACAACAACATCACGATGGACTGAGCACCGCGGATTCGCCCTGCGCCGCGGTCGGTGCGCAGGCGCGTCCCGCCATGAACTCGGCGGCGATGAAGCCGAAGGTCATCGCCGGCCCGAGCGTGATGCCGCCCCCCGGATAGCCACCGCCCATCACGCTGGCGTTGTCGTTGCCCGCGGCGAACAGGCCCTCGATCGGCCGGCCCTGACCGTCGAGCACCCGCGCATGCGCGTCGGTGCGGATGCCGGCGAAAGTGCCCAGGTCGCCCATCACGATCTTCACCGCATAGAACGGCCCCTGCGCCACGGGAGCGACGCAGGGGTTGGGCTGGTGCGTGCGGTCGCCGAGAAAGCGGTTGTAGACCCGCCAGCCGCGGCGGAACTGCAGGTCCTTGCCATCGACGGCACCGGCGTTGTAGGTGTCCACCGTTTGCTGCAATTGCGCCGCATCGATGCCCGCCTTCGCCGCCAGTTCGGCCAACGTGGCACCGCGCAGGAGATAGCTGGAGCGCAGGTGCGGCCCCAGTGGCAGCGGGAAGGGCTTTGCAAAGCCGAGCCCATAGCGGCGGACCGTGCGGTGATCCGCGATCAGCCACGCCTCGACCTCGGCCTTTTCCGCGCAGGCCTTCTGCATCTGCACGCCGACATCGTGATAGGAGTCGGATTCGTTCACGAAGCGCTGGCCGCGACGATTGACTGCAATCACGCCTGGCTTGTAGCGATCGATGAGATGCGGAAACACGCCCGTGATGCCATCCCTGTACGACACCCTCGAGACGGGGATCCATGCACCGGCGTTCGGCAGCTCGCGCGCGACCCGTCCTCCGACCGATTCCGCAAGCCGCAATCCATCGCCTGTGTTGCCCGGTGGCGCCGGGGAATGGTGTTCGCGGCCCGTGGGCGCATGCGGGAACAACTCGGCACGGCGCGCCACGTCTTGCGGAAAGCCGCCGGCGGCGAGCACGACGCCACGACGCGCGCGCACCGGCACCTGCTGTCCGTCGCGGCGGCCCACCATCACGCCGCTGACGCGCTCGCCGTCGCGCAACAGGCCGACCACGGGCGACTGCAGCCACAGCGGAATACCCAGTGCAAAGGCACTCTTCGCCAGCCGTGCCGCGAGCGCATTGCCGTTGGTGAGCCGCATCGCGCGGCCATGCACCAGCATCTCCTTCGCGTGCGTGAGCAGGCGCCGGGCCACGTAGGCGGCAGAGCGCAGCGAACGGGTCACGTTGAAGAAATGCGAGATCTCCGCACTGGAGTTGAACATCATCCCCACGAACGTGATCTCGCGCAGCGGGGGGCGCAGCTGACGGATGCGATCGCCCAGCTCCCGGCCATCCATCGGCGCCGCCATGATCGAACGGCCGGCCGTCCGGCCGCCCGGGCTCTCGGCGTGATAGTCCGGGTACTCGGGCAGCGGGATGAGTTGCACGTCGGTCTGGCGCGTGAAGAAGTCCACCATGCGCGGACCGCCCGTGAGAAAGGCTTCGACACGCGCCGCGTCGTAGTGCGCGCCGCACTCGTGGCGCAGGTAGGTGCGCGCGTCCTCCATCGAATCCGGCTGCGGCCTGAACGTGGAGATCGGATTGTTCGGAATCCACAGCACGCCGCCGGATCGCGCGGTGGTGCCGCCGTAGCAGGACTCCTTTTCGACGACCAGCACCTCCAGCCCGAGCTTCCTCGCGGCGACGGCTGCGGCCAAGCCGCCGGCGCCGCTGCCGACGACCACCACATCCACCTCGTCGAGATGCTCGCTCATGATGCGCGGCTTCCTTGCACGAGCAGCGTGACGATGCCCGCGAGCAGCGCACGCCCGTCATCCCGCAGCGGCAGACGCGCGTCGGCGGCGTAGGCCTCCAGCATCGCGCTTTCGTCGGCAAAGCAGAGCTCGGCGATGCCGTCGACGCGCAGGCTTTCGTACTCTGCTGGCTGGCCATCGGCGCCAAGGCGCGCCGTCACCAGGTTCTGGACATAGCCATCGACCCGCGGCAGTTGCTTCACGAGATCGGCGTGCCGTCCGAACCACGCGTCGCGGAAGGCCGCCGGACTGGCCGCCGCGCGGCGCAGCAGCATCCAGCGGCGAAAGCCGCCTTCGGCAGCACCCTTCGCCGGCGCAATCGGCACATTGGAGAAGGCATCGAAGGCATACAGGCGCTCGCCCGCCTCTTCGACTGCTGCGGTGAAAGCGCGCCATGGCGCTCCAGCCTGCGCCTGCGCCTGCACGGCCGCATCGGTGAAGCTGAATTCGACGATGGTGTGGATGCGCTCGGGCTCCGGGACGATGGGCCGACGCGCCAGGTCATCGGTCACCGAGTCGGTCGGGATGTGCCGCAGCACGCGATAGACATGCGCCTGCGCGTTTGGCAGGCGGGGCAACGCGGCGCGGACGGCGGCATCGCCGGCGAGGCAAAGAATGTGGGTCGACATGACTGGCGATCTGCTTTTGGTCGTAGCATTGTATGGTTCTACCATTCAAGCCACAATGCCGACCATGAAAGCCATCGTCTGCCGCAACTTCGGGCCCGTCGACCAACTCGACTACGCCGAAATTCCCGCCCGGCCCCTGCTGCCGCACGATGTGCGCGTGCGCGTCCATGCCGCTGGCGTGAACTTTCCCGATTCGCTGAAGGTCGAGGGCCTGCACCAGATCAAGCCGCCGCTGCCGTGGGTGCCCGGCAGCGAGACTGCCGGCGTGGTCGAGGCGGTCGGCGCCGACGTGCGCTCCGTCGAGGTCGGCGACCGGGTGATGGGCGTATCCGACGCGCGCGGCGGCGGCTTCGCCGAGCAGATCGTGCTCGATGCGGCACGCGTGTTCGCGCTGCCTCCGGCCATGACCTTCGAGGAGGCGGCTGCGACGCCGGTGGTCTACGGCACCACGCTCTACGCACTGAAGCAGCGCGGGCGCCTCGCACCCGGCGAATGGCTGCTGGTGCTGGGTGCGGCCGGTGGTGTGGGCCTCGCCACCGTGCAGCTCGGCAAAGCCATGGGCGCGCGTGTGATCGCTGCCGCCAGCACGCCGGAAAAACGGGCCCTGTGCCTCGAGCATGGCGCCGAACACACCATCGACTACACGCGGCCCGATTGGCGCGAAGAGGTCAAGGCGCTGACCGGCGGACGCGGCGTGGACGTGGCCTACGACCCCGTGGGCGGCGATGCCTTCGACGAGGCCGTGCGCTGCATGGCCTTCGACGGACGCTACCTCGTGATCGGTTTTACTTCCGGCCGCATCCCCGACATCAAGGTGAACTACCCGCTGGTGAAGGGCTTCGACATCCTCGGCGTGCGCTACGACGTGTGGCGCGACGGGAGCTGGCCCGAGGCGCGCGCCAATCTGCAGCAGGTGCTGGACTACTACGCGCAGGGCCGCGTGCGCCCGCTCGTCTCGGGCACCTACCCGTTGGGTCGCGCCGTCGAGGCCATGCGCAGAATCACGTCGCGCGGCACCACCGGCAAGGTGGTGCTGGTCACCAGCTGATGGTCACTTGCCGGATCGCGTCGGGCGGCGCTTGTGCTTCTTGTCGCGCTCGCTGATCAGGTACTCCGTGACTCGTCGCAGGTGCTCTGCCATGGCGTCGGAGGCCGCCTGCGCATTGCGCTCTCGCATGAGGTCGAGCACGCGCTGCCGCACGACCATGATGTCCTTGTTGGGCCGAGGGTCCACGGTCGCGAGCATCGCTCGGTACACCTCCGAAAGCGCATCCACCATCATCAGCACCAGCGGGTTGTGCGTGGCTTGCGCGATGAGCCGGTAGAACTCGATCACCGACTGCGGATTGCGCGATGCACGCCCCAGGCGGAACAGATCCGCATGCAGATCGATGTCGCGCTGGATCGCGTCGAACTCCTCGTTGGTCGCGCGCGGGCACGCGAGGCGGATCGCCACGCAGATGATCTCGGTGCGCGCCTCCATCACGTTTTCCAGGGAAGCCTGCGCGAGCGAGACCATGTCCTGCACCGTCTGCGCAAGTCCGCCACTGCCCCCGTTCCTGATGAAGAAGCCGCCCTGGATGCCCTTTCGCGCCTCCACGACGCCCGAGACCTCCAGGCTGCGCAGCGCGTCGCGAGCCGCTGCGCGACCGATGCCGAAGCGCTCGGCCAGTTCGCGCTCGCCGGGCAGCTGGTCGCCGGGCTTCAGCTCGCCGCTCATCAACTGTTCTCGAACGCGGTCGCACACGGCCTCGAAGCCACGGCGCGTGCGCACGGGTTGGAAGAGCGATTCGTTGGTCATGGAAGATCCTTTTTGAGGGTTCCGCAGTATTGCATATTCATTGGTTGAACCATAAGATGATTGGCCATGGACCTCGACCTCACCCTCGAACAGCGTGCCTTCCGTGACGAGGTGCGCACCTTCATCCGCGAGAAGCTGCCTGCAGAGATCCGCGAACGTCTGCGCGCCGGCCATCCGCCGCGCAAGCAGGACACGGTGACCTGGCAGCGCATCCTCCATGAGCGTGGCTGGGCCGCGCCCCACTGGCCCAGGCGCTTTGGCGGCGCCGACCTCGGGCCGATGGAGCGCCTGATCCTGCTCGATGAAACCTATCGCGCCCCTGCCCCGCTGCCGCAGGTGTTCAACGTCGGCATGCTAGGCCCGGTGCTGATGAAATTCGGCACCCCGGCGCAGTGCGACGACTTCCTGCCGCGACTGGCCAATCTCGACATCTGGTTCTGCCAGGGCTTCTCGGAGCCCGGCTCCGGCTCCGACCTCGCGTCTCTGCGCACGGCCGCGCGGCGCGAGGGCGACCATTACATCGTCAACGGCCAGAAGATCTGGACCACCACCGCGCATCTGGCCGACTGGGTGTTCGCCCTGGTACGCACCGATCCGGAAGCTCGCAAGCAGGAAGGCATCTCGTTCCTGCTGATCGACCTGCGCACGCCGGGCATTACCATCCGGCCGATCCGCTCCATCGACGGCGAGCATCACCTCAACGAAGTCTTCTTCGACGAGGTGCGCGTCCCCGCGTCCAACCTCGTGGGCCAGGAGAACAAGGGCTGGGACTGCGCGAAGTTTCTGCTGTCGAACGAACGCACCGGCATCGCCAACGTCGGCCTGTGCCGCGAACGGCTCGACTACGCACTTGAACTCGCCGGGCGCCACACGCAGGCGGGTCGCCCGCTGCTCGACGATCCGAAGCTGCGCGCCGACATCGCAGTGCTCGAAGCCGAGACCCGCGCGCTGGAGATCACCAACTGGCGCTTTCTGCTCACTGGCAGCGAACAGCAGCGCCTGCCGGCCTTCGCCTCGGTCCTCAAGCTCAAGGGCACCGAACTGCAGCAGGAGATCAATGCCCTGCTGGCGCGCATCGCCGGGCCGGGCGGGCTGGAGCGTCGCCCGGCGGACGACGTTGCACACGGCCCGATCACCCCGCGCTATTTCTATTCCCGCGCGGCGTCCATCTATGGCGGCACGACCGAAGTGCAGAAGGACATCCTGGCCAAGGCCATCGTCGGATAAGGCACACCCATGAATTTCGAACTGAACGAAGAACAGGCGGCACTCGCCGAGAGCCTTTCCCGCCTGCTGGCTGATCGCTATGGATTCGAGAAGCGCCGCGCGCTCACGGCATCGGGTGGGGCGCATGACGAGCAGACGTGGGCCGGGTTGGCCGAGCTGGGCCTCACAGCGCTGCCGGTGCCGGAGGCACTCGGCGGCTTCGGCGGCGGCGCGCGCGACCTGCTGCCCGTGATGCAGGCCTTCGGCCGCTCGCTGTCGATGGAGCCGTTCCTGGCCAGCGCCGTGCTCGCGGGCACTGCCGTGCGCATCGGAGCGAACGAGGCGATGCAGACGCGCCTGCTGCCCGGCATGGCGAGCGGCGAGATCGTCCTGTCGTGGGCGCATGACGAACCTGCAGGCCGGCACGCGCCTCTGTGGGTGGAGACGCGTGCGGAACGCAAGGATGGCGGATGGCGGCTCGACGGCATCAAGACGAATGTGCTGGCCGGAGGCCTTGCTCGGTACTTCGTCGTCAGCGCGCGCATCGCGGGCGCGCCGGCCGAAGCGAACGGCTGCGCACTGTTCCTCGTCGAAGCGAAGGACCCGGGCGTCGCGCTGCGCGAGTTCCGTCTCGTCGATGACACCATGGCTGGCGAGCTGGTGCTCAAGCAGGCCGGTGCGCAGCCATTGGCCGACCCCGACGACGCGATGCGCGTGAAGCGTGCCATCGAAGGCACGGTGGCCGCGGGCATCGCCGCCGTGTGCGCCGACATGAGCGGCGCCGCGCAGGCCGCATTCGATCTCGCGATGGACTACCTGCGCACGCGCAAGCAGTTCGGCCGCCTCATTGGCGACAACCAGGCGCTGCGCCATCGCGCCGCCGAGATGCTGGTCAGCCTCGAGATGGCGCGCAGCATGGCCATGGCGGCCGCGGTCGCGGCGGACGACGCCAGCGCGGAAGACAGCGCCCTCGAACTTCATCGGGCCAAGCTCTCCGTCGCCCGCAACGCGCGCAACGTGGCACACGGTGCGATCCAGCTGCACGGCGGCATCGGCATGACCGAGGAATACGCCGTGGGGCATTACCTGCGGCGCATCCACGTGCTCGACCAGTTGTTCGGCGATGCCGACGCCCACGCTGCGCGCCTCGCGGCAGCCTTCCATTGAGACCTACACCGATGAGCATCACTCCCATGATCTACCTCGACGGCCGCGGCATCACGCGCGACGAGGTGCTGCGCGTGGCGCAGCAGGCCGCCGCCGGCTTCGAGCAACTCGGCGTGAGCGAGGGCGACACCGTCGCCCTGTTGCTGCGCAATGATTTCGCCTTCTTCGAAGTGCAGCAGGCCGCCGCCGCGGTCGGCGCCTATGGCGTGCCGCTCAACTGGCATGGCCGCACGGAAGAGGTGATCTACGTGCTGGAGGACGCGAAGCCGAAGGTGCTGGTCGCGCATGCCGACCTGCTCGCGCCGATCCGCGCGCTGGTGCCCGCGGGCATCCGCGTCTTCGTGGTGCCCACGCCGGCGGAGATCCAGGAGCGTTACGGTGTCTCGGCGGAGCTGGCGCAGCCGGCGAAGGGCGATACGGTGTGGCGCGAATGGGCCGAGCGCTTCGAGCCGCTGCAGGCACCGCCCCGCCGCGCCCGCGCGACCATGATCTACACCTCCGGCACCACCGGCCATCCCAAAGGCGTGAAGCGCCAGCCCGCCACGCCCGAGGAAAGCAAGGCTTACGTCGAGCTTTTCGCCAGCGTCTATGGGCTCGGGCCCGGTGTGCGCGCACTGGTGAGCGGCCCGCTCTACCATGCTTCGCCCAACGCCTACGGCCGGCAGGCGCTGATGGCGGCCGACGTGCTGGTGCTGCAGTCCAAGTTCGATCCGGAGGAGACGCTCGCTCTCATCGAGAAGCACCGCATCGACAACGCCGTGATGGTGCCCACGATGTTCGTGCGCATGCTCAAGCTGCCGCCCGAGGTGCGCAACCGGTATGACGTGCGCTCGTTGCGATGGGTCACGCACACCGGCGCACCGTGCCCGCGCGAGGTGAAGAAGGAGCTGATGGACTGGTGGGGCCCGGTGGTCTACGAAACCTACGGCGGCACCGAGGTCGGCACCGCCACGCTCGCGACGCCGCAAGACTGGCTGGAGCATCCCGGTTGCGTGGGCATGCCCACGCCGGGCACGCGCATGGCCTTCTACGACGAGGAGGGGAATCGCCTGCCCGAAGGCGAGATCGGCGAAATCTTCGCCCGCGTGCCCGCCTACGCCGACTTCACCTACCTCAATCACGAGGAGAAGCGAAAGAACGTGGAGCGCGATGGCCTCATCAGCCTGGGCGACGTGGGCTATATCAAGGAGGGGCGCCTGTATCTCTGCGATCGCCGCTCGGACATGGTGATATTTGGCGGAACCAACATCTACCCGGCCGAGATCGAGATGGTGCTGACGCAGTGCCCGGGCGTGAAAGACTGCGCCGTGTTCGGCATTCCGGACGACGACTTCGGCGAATCGCTGGCTGCTGCCGTCGAACGCATGCCGGGCTCGCAGGTCACACCGGAGGAGATTCGCGCCTATCTGCTCGAACGCCTCGCGAAGTTCAAGGTGCCCAAGCGGATCGACTTCCACGATTCGCTTCCGCGCGAAGACAGCGGCAAGATCTTCAAGCGGCGCTTGCGCGACCCGTTCTGGCAGAACGCGGGGCGCAGGATCTGAGGACGGATCGATGGGCAAGTGGCTGCAATCCAGCGAGCACCTCGTGTTCGAGGTCCTCGAGCGCGTCGCGCGCATCACCCTCAACCGCCCGGACCGGCGCAACGCGCTGTCGTGGGAGATGCTCACCGAGTTGCGCGCCGCGCTGTTGGAGGCGGACGACCTGCGATCGGTGAGTGTGATCGTGCTCGAAGGCGCAGGTCCCGATTTCTGCGCGGGCTACGACATGAAGTCGGCCTATGCGCGCTACGCCTCCGAAGGCGATGCGGCCCTCGACTATCGCAGCGGTAGCGGTTCTTTCGATGACGACGTGTGGAAGCTGGAGCGCTTCCAGGAGCTGCTGCGCACCGCTTTCGTGGTGCACAAGCCGGTCATTGCCAAGGTGCACGGCCATTGCGTGGCCGGCGGGACGGACCTCGCGCTCTACTGCGACATGGTGATCGCGGCCGACGACGCACGCATCGGCTTTCCTGCGACGCGTGCGATGGGCTCGCCGCCCAATCACATGTGGATCTACAACGTCGGCCCGCAGTGGGCCAAGCGCCTGCTGTTGACCGGCGACATGGTGAGCGGCGTCGACGCGGCCCGCATCGGCCTTGTGGTGGCGAGTGCGCCTGCCGCGCGGCTGGAGGAAGAGGTGGCAACGCTCGCGAATCGCCTCGCGACGGTGGACCCCGAGCTGCTCGCGACCCAGAAGCGCATCGTCAACCTCGCGCTCGAACTGGCAGGGGCCGGCACCCTGCCCCGCCTCGCGGCCGAGATGGACGCACGCGCCCATCTCTCTCGCGCCAAGAAGGAGTTCGACGCCGATGTCGCCGAACTCGGCTTCAAGGCAGCGGTACGCAGGCGCGACGAGCCTTTCGGCGATGGCGTTGCCCGGCCGAGCTGGTGAATTTCCAAAGTTCTACAAGGAGACAAGCATGCAGAAGCATTTCACGCGCGCAAGACGCACGGTTCTTGCCGCCGTCCTGACACTCGGTGCGGTGTTGCCCGCGGCGGCGCAGAACGCGCCCTTTCCCCACAAGCCGATCCGCATCGTGATCCCCACGGCGCCGGGCGGCAACATGGACGCGCTGGCGCGGCTGTATGCGGCCAAGCTCACCGAGGCGTGGGGCCAGCAGGTCATCGTCGAGCCGAAGCCGGGCGCCAACACGATTCTTGCGACCTCGTACGTCGCCAAGTCGCCGGCCGATGGCTATACCGCGCTCTTCACCATCAGCGGCTTCATTCAGAACCTCGTGCTGCAGTCCAACCCGCAGTACAAGATGAGCGACCTCGCGCCCGTGTCGCTGGTGGCGAGCTTTCCGATCGCGCTCGCGGCCAATGCGGCGCTGCCCGCCAACGACTTGCCCGGCGTCATCCGCCTCGCGAAGCAGGATCCGGAGAAATACACCTTCGGCAGTTATGGCGTGGGCTCCGGTGCGCACCTGATCGGCGAGGGACTCAACAAGGCGGCGGGCATCCGCATCAAGCACGCCGCGTACAAGGGCGAGGCGGCGTCCTTCACCGACGTGGCGAGCGGCGAGATTGCACTGGCCTATGGCTCGGTCGGCTTCTACGCCAACCAGATCACCTCCGGCAAGGTCAAGCTGATCGCGGTGGCCTCACCCAAGCGCCTGAAGACCTTTCCGGACCTGCCGACCTTCGCCGAGTACGGTTATCCCGACATCAACCTGCCCGGCTGGGGTGCGATGTTCCTGCCCGCCGGCACACCTGCGCCGATCGTGGAGAAGTACGTGCAGGAGGTCCGCCGGATCACCGCGATGCCGGACGTGCAGGCAAAGATCTACCAGCTCGGCTACGAGCCGGTGGCCAACACCAACACCGAGTTCGCGCAGTTCCTGCAGGAGGACCTGAAGCGCTGGACCAAGATCGCGCGCGAGAACGACATCCGACTGGACTGAGGCATACATGAAGAACCGCATCACCGAGCTGCTGGGCATCCGCTACCCGATCATCCAGGGCGGCATGCAATGGGTCGGCCGCGCAGAGCTGGCTGCAGCCGTCTCCAACGCGGGCGGACTGGGCACGCTGGGCGCGCTCACCCAGCCCACGCCCGAAGACCTCGGCCGCGAGATCGAGCGCTGCCGCACGCTGACCGACAAGCCGTTCGGCGTGAACGTCACCATGCTGCCGACGGTGAATCCACCCCCCTACGAACGCATCTTCGATGTCATCGTGCAGAGCGGCATCCGCATCGTGGAGACGGCCGGCAATGTGCCCGCAGCGGTGTTCGATCGTCTGCGTGCCGCTGGCATCGTGATCGTGCATAAGTGCACCTCGGTGCGCCACGCGCTGGCAGCCGAGAAGCGGGGCGTGCACATCGTGAGCATCGACGGCTTCGAATGCGCAGGCCATCCGGGGGAGGAGGACGTGCCCGGCCTGGTGTTGATTCCGGCCGCGGTGGCCGCGCTCGGCGTTCCGGTGATCGCCTCCGGCGGCATCGCCGATGGACGCGGCATGGCAGCGGCTCTGTCGCTCGGCGCGGAGGGCGTGAACATGGGCACGCGTTTCGTCGCGACGCGAGAAGCGCCTGTACACGAGAACGTGAAGCAGGCGTTGGTCAAGGCGCGCGAGAACGAGACGCGGCTGATCATGCGCACCCTGCGCAACAGCTCGCGCGTGCTGCTCAACCCGGTGTCCGAGGAAGTGCTCGAACTGGAGCATCGCCCGGGCGGCGCGGCCTTCGAGGTGCTGCGGCCCTTGGTCAACGGGCAGCGCGGTCGTGCGGCGCTGGAGAGCGGCGACATCACGAACGGCGTGATCTGGGCTGGCATGGTGGCGGGACTGATCGACGACATCCCCTCGTGCGGTGAGCTGATCGAGCGCATGGTCACGCAATGCCGTGCGCGGCTCGCTGCCGCCACGGCCCTGACCGCGGCGTGAATGCCGAGTCGACATGCCAGGGTGGGCCGCCGCCTTCGTACCCGCCGCTATCCCCACGCCGATCGTCCATCTAGGTCGCGCAGAAGTTCGGCACGCTCGCCGCAACGGCGCGGCCATCAGGTGCCCAGCACAGCGCGGCCGTTGGCAAGCACCTGCACGCCGCGCTCCTTCACGCTGGCACGGAACGCAACTTCTTCCGAGCCCAGGCGCCAGCAATCGAGCACCAGCGTTTCGCCGGGATAGACCGGTGAAGTCAGCCGCGCACGGATGGACTTCATCCGCGACGCGTCGTACTCGCAGAACCTGCCGAGAATGCCTCGGCACGCATTGCCATAAGTGGCGAGGCCGTGCAGGATCGGACGTGGAAAGCCCGCCTTGGCGGCCACCGCCGGGTCGATGTGCAAAGGGTTGATGTCGCCGGACAGGCGGTACAGCAAGGCGGCGTCCGCACGGGTGGGCATCTCGATCGTCACCTCTGGCGCGGCGTCTGGTGTGGCGGGCGCAGCGGGTGCAGGCTCGTCCCCACCGCCGTTCTTCGAGAAGCCGCCATCGCCACGCAGGAAGAGCACCATCTCCGAGGTCGCGATCGGCCGGCCGCTCGCCTCGTCGGTGAGGGTCTTCTCCACATGCATCGTCGCGCCCTTCCCCTCGCCTTTGTCGGTGATGCGCGTGACGCGACTTTCGCCGATCAACGTGCCTGACGCCGGCAATGGCGAATGAACAGTGACGCCCTGCTCGCCGTGCACCAGCTTCAGGTAGTCGATGCCGAGTTCCTTGCGATCGCGCATCCAGAAGCCGGGCGAGGCCAGAACCGCGGCCATCGTCGGCACGGCCCGCAGTTCCTGCTCATAGACGAAGCGCAGTTCTTCCAGCACCAGCGGATCGGCCGCGAAGCCCACGCCGAGGGCGTAGAGGATCGTGTCGCGCTCGGTGTAGGTGTGGCGCACCGGATCGGAACGCCAGGCCTTGGTCTTTTCGTAGTCGATCATGCTTTCAATCCTTGTTCGGCCAGCGGAACTGCGCCGGCTCCTTGGCAGCGAAGCGTCGGATCGCTTCGCGGAAGTACGCGCTGGACAAGGCAATTGCTTGCGAGGAGGCTTCCATGTCCAGCATGGTCTCCAGATCGCTCTGCAGCGTCGCGGACAACGCACGCTTGGAGAGGCTGAAGGCCGTCGGCGATGCATTCGCAAGACTGCGGGCCAGTTCCATCGCACGCGGCATCAAAGCCTCCGGCGCGAGCGCTTCCAGCGCGAGGTTCATGCGCAGCGCCTCCTCGGCACCGAATTCGCGTGCCGAGTAGATGAGTTCCTTGGCGCGCTGCATTCCCACCACCCGGGGCAACTGGTACCAGGCGCCCACATCGGGCACGAGCCCGATGCGATGGAACACCATCGCAAGCCGCGCGCGCGTGCTCACCAGCACGATGTCCGCATAAAGCGCCATGCTGAGACCCGCACCGAATGCGACCCCGTCGACGGCGGCAATCAGCGGCTTGTCCAGTGCCGCCAAGGCGCGCGCCAATTCGGCATAGCGGGCCATACCGGAGCGGCGCTGCTCGACCGTTCGCGAGCCGCCATCGGCCATGCCCTTGACGTCGCCGCCTGCGCAGAAATCGCCGCCCGCCCCCGTCAGCACGACGGCGTGGATGTCATCGTCTGTGCGCAGCGAGCGCAACGCAGCAACGAGCGCGTCGGTGGTCGGGATGTCGATCGCGTTCTTTGCCGACGGCCGGTTCAGCGTGAGGACGGCCACCCCGTCCGCGCGCTCCAGGAGGACGCTGTCGCCCGTCATGTCAGAGGCTGATGTGGAAGCCGCCGTTCACGCCCAGGTGCTGGCCCGTGATGTAGCTCGACCCGTCCGACAGCAGGTAGCACACGCTCTTCACCACTTCGCCGGGCGTGGCCCAGCGTCCCAATGGAATCTGGGCGAGCATCTGGTCGCGGAACTTCTCGCCGCGCACCACTTCGGTCATCGGCGTCTCCACCACACCGAAGCAGATCGAGTTGGTGCGGATGCTGTAACGGCCCCACTCGCGTGCGGCCGTCATCGTCATGCCCAGCATGCCGGCCTTGGCCGCCGCATAGTTGATCTGCCCGATCGAGCCCTTGCGGCCGGCATCGGACGAGATGTTGACGATCGAGCCGCCCGTCTTGTCTCCCCCCTTGGCCCGCTCGACCATGTGGCGACCCGTGGCGCGCATCCAGTAGAAGGAGCCGGTGAGGTGAACGTCGATCACCTCCTGCCATTGCTGGTCGGTCATCTTGTCGATCATGGCGGGGCGGATGATGCCGGCGTTGTTCACCAGGCCATGCACCGCGCCGAACTTCGCGACCGCATCGGCGACCGCGCGATCGGCAACGGCCGGGTCCGCCACGCTCCCCTGAACGGCGAGCACGCGCGCCTGCGGCAGCGGCGAGACCGCGGCATCGAGCGTCTGGCCGTTGAGGTCGACGGCCACCACATTGGCGCCCAGTTCGATGGCCAGTTCCACAATGCCTTTGCCGATGCCCTGGCCGGCCCCGGTGACGACGATGGTGCGCCCTTGCAGGCTGACGATGGGATCCACTTTCGCTGCTCCTTGTTAGCTTGTTCGATGGTTGAACCAATGATATCCTACTCGCGAACAGTGGCTGGAGCAAACACATGACCATCAAACGCAAGGCCTGCATCGCAGGCGCCTACGAACACCCGACCCGCAAGGCCCCGAACAAGACAGTCGCGCAGTTGCACGCCGAATGCGCGCGCGGCGCGCTGGCGGATGCCGGACTCACGCTGCAGGACGTCGACGGCTACTTCTGCGCAGGCGATGCGCCCGGCCTCGGTGCCAACAACATGGCCGACTACCTGGGCTTGACCAAGCTGCGCCACGTCGACACCACCGACACCGGCGGATCGGCCTACCTGATCCACGTATCGCACGCAGCGCAGGCCATCGCCGCCGGCAAGTGCGACGTCGCGCTGGTGACCCTCGCAGGCCGCCCGCGCAGCGAAGGATCGAGCGGCGTTGCGCCCCGACTCGTCACGGCCAACACGCCGGACGTGCCCTGGGAGATGCCCTACAGCCCCGTCACCGTCAACATGTACGCGCTGGCCGCCGCCCGCCACATGCACGAATACGGCACCACCAGCGAGCAACTGGCGTGGATCAAGGTGGCGGCCGCCGCCCACGCGCAGCACAACCCGCACGCGATGCTGCGCGAGCCGGTGACGGTGGAGGAAGTGCTGGCCTCGCCGATGATTTCCGATCCGCTGCACAAGCTTGATTGCTGCGTGGTGAGTGACGGCGGCGGCGCGCTGGTGGTGGTGCGGCCCGAGATCGCGGCACGTCTGAAGCGCCCGGTGATCAACATCCTCGGCGCGGGCGAAACCATCAAGGGCCAGCTCGGCGGCCAGGTCGACCTGACCTGGTCCGGCGCAGCGATCTCCGGCCCGATCGCGTTCGAGGAGGCGGGTGTCAGCCCGGCCGACATCCAGTACGCATCGATCTACGACAGCTTCACCATCACCGTGCTGATGCAACTGGAAGACCTCGGCTTCTGCAAGAAGGGCGAAGGCGGCCGATTCGTGGCCGACGGGAACCTGATCTCGGGCGTCGGCAAGCTGCCTTTCAACACCGACGGCGGCGGACTTTGCAACAACCATCCGGCCAACCGCGGCGGCATCACGAAGGTGATCGAAGCAGTGCGCCAGTTGCGCGGAGAAGCGCACCCGAAGGTCCAGGTTCCCGACTGCACCCTCGCTCTGGCGCAAGGCGCCGGCGGGCTGCTCGGCTCGCGCCACGGCAGCGCCACCCTGATCATGGAAAGGCAATAAGCGATGACAACCCCCCATACCGACCGCCCGCTGGCCGCCGTGCATGTCGACGCTGCGACCGAGCATTTCTGGACACAAGCCAAGGAAGGCCTGCTGTGCACCCGGCGCTGCACCAGTTGCGGCAAGGTCCATTGGTATCCGCGCGCCCTCTGCCCCTTCTGCATGGGCGACACCGAGTGGTGCAGCCTCTCGGGCCTGGGCACGATCTACAGCGTGAGTGTCACCCGCCGCGCCGGCCCCATCCCCTACGCGATCGCCTATGTCACGCTCGATGAAGGCATCACGATGCTGACCAACATCGTCGACTGCGATCTCGACGATCTGAAGATCGGGCAGCGCGTCGAGGTGACGTTCAAGCCTGCAGAAGGCGGCGCGACAGTCCCGATGTTCAAGCCGGCCTGAGCACAGCAGCGATGGAGACGCTCGATTTCTCGGTGGAGAACGCGGTCGGCTGGATTCGGCTCACGCGTCCGGAGATCCACAACCCGCTCGATGTGCCCTTGCGAACCGATCTCATGTCCGTGCTGGAGCAGGTGCGCAACGACCCTGCCGTGCGCGCACTCGTCCTGACCGGCGGTGCCGGTGCCTTCTGCGCCGGCGGCAACCTCCGTGCCCTGCAGGAGCATGCGCATGCGGGACCCGCCTACTGGCAACGGCGCATCAACGCCGGGCTTCGGCTCACCGACGATCTGCTGAACGTGGGCTGCCCCGTGATCGCCGCGATCGACGGTCCGGCCATCGGTGCCGGCTTCGCGCTGGCGCTCTGCGCGGACATGATCATCGCCAGCCCTCGCGCGAAGTTCGCCATGGCGCATTTGAGGCTCGGACTGGTGCCGGATCTCGGCGCTCTCTATCTCCTGCCGCGTGTCGTGGGGCTGCAGCGTGCGAAGGAGCTTGTGTTCTCCACCCGCGATGTCGGCGTCGAAGAAGCCCGGGAGCTCGGCATCGTGATGGAAGTGCATGCAAGCGAAGTGCTCGAAGCGCGTGCACGCGAGATGGCCGAACGCATGGCCCAGGCGGCACCGACCGCGGTTGCGCTGTCCAAGGCGATGTTGAATGCCTCGCTCGACAGCGACCGGCAAAGCGCCTTTTCGCTGGAAGCGGCGAGTCAGGCCGCCGCTTTCGCGGCGCCGGAACCGGCGGCGCAGGTCGAGGCCATTCTCGGGAAGCGGCATCCCGCCTTTGGCGGCCTCAAGTCCGCGCGGGAGTGACGTCCTCAGCCGAAGTGCGATGCGAAGAAGGCCGCGGCCTTCTCTGCTGCACGTTTCGCGCGCTCGCCTCCCGGCAATGCGGCGTCGCCGACCACGGGGGTTTCCAGTTCGATTTCGGCGTCCGGCGGCAAGGCTGCCACCAGTCCCTTCAGGTCGAGTCCGCCATCGCCCAGGTACAGGCGGCCCGACATCGCCTCGTCGAACAGCGTCGTCGTTGGCGCACGCACGGCCGGAGCGTCGCATAGTTGCGTGAGGTAGATGGATCGAGGGTCGAGAGCCCGCACGTCCGACGCACCCGCGCCTGAACGCGCCAGATGGAGGGAGTCGATCAGCAAACCCACGTTCCTCGCGTCGCTTTCGGCAATCACGCGTCGCGTGTCATCGATCGTCTTGAGCGTGCTCATCGGCATGAACTCGAGCGCAATGCGGACCCCGACGTCGGCAGCGGCGCGCGCGTAATCCCGCAGCAGCCCCGCCACGCGCCCCAGCTTGGGCTCGAAACATCCCTGCGAGATCAGTGGCGCGCCGAGGCGGCGTGCGGCTTCGACGTTGGCCAGCAGGTGCGACAGGCTCGTCTTGTCCGAGACGTAGTAGCCGGAGATGCTGGAGATGCGGATCGACAGCGCCTCTGCCCGAGCGCGTATCTGTTCCAGCCCATCGCCCTCGGCGTTTGGCCGCGACCATGAATCGCCAGGATTGCGAGCACTGATGCGCAGGCCTGCTGCGCCGAAGCCCGCTTGGGCCGCCGCAGAGAGCACGTCCAACGGCGCCGCACTGGCACCGAGCGAAAGAAAACCGAGCGTGAGCCCGCGGACTTCGCGGCGGCGAGGGTTGCCGCTCACGACGGAAGTACCTCACTGGTCTGCAGTTCGCGCAGACGCTGCACCAGCGTCGCATCGGTGTCGATGCAGTCGTGGAACCCGGCACGTCGGATCTTCGCCGTCGCCAGCACGATGTCGTGCGATTGCCGCAGCATGTAGTCCATCCATCGCCAATCGACGATCCTGGCGATGTCGATCGACCGCAATGCATGGCGGCGCGCGATACGGTCCCACACCGGCTGCTGGGCCGGCATCATGTCGGCGAGCGGGAGGGTCTTCGGTTCGGCGCAGGACATGCCGAGCGCTCCGGCGATGACCGGCCAGGTCTGACGCCAGCGTGCGGGGTCGCCATTGGTGACGTTGAAAGCCTCGTCCTCTGCGGCCGGCGCGTCCGCGGCCCATGCGGCTGCCGCGCCAATCTGGCGGGCATCCGCAATCTGATGCAGCGCCTCGAAGGCATCCACGCTGCCGGGAAAGCGCAGCGGCATGCCCAGTTCCTTGCATACTGCTGCGTAGAGGCCGATGCCCAGCACCAGATTCATGGGGTTGCCCACCGCGTAGCCGGAGACGAACGGTGGGATCAAGTTGGCCCAACGCCAGTGCGCACCGCGACTCGCTTCGCGCAACCAGTCCTCCTGGTCGTAGTAGAAGTTCGGCGGCAGTTGTCGCGGATCGCTCTCGCGGCAGGGCGTCGGACTCGCGCTCCACTGGATGCCGTAGAACTTGGCGCCTGTGACCAGCACCACCTTGCGCAATGCCGGCGAGGCCTGCTGCGCCGCCTCGATCACATTGCGCAGCATCGCCAGGTTGGGTGCGACCTCATCCGCGCGGCTCAGTGCCGGCTGGAAGGCTGCATGGAACACATGCGTGATGCCAGTGTGCGGCGCGACCGCGCGCGCGCAGGCCTCGGCATCCATCAGGTCCACCGCCAAGCCCTCGGTGCCAGGCAAAGCGCCGCCACCAGAACGGCTTGCGCAAAGCACTCGCCAGCCTTCGCCAGCAAGGCGCTCGGCGATGCCGCGCCCCACGATGCCGCTCGCGCCCGCGATCAGCGCAGTCTTCTTCTGTTGCATGCGAAAGCCTCAGCTGCTGAGCGTGATGCCCAGGCGCTTGATGAGATCGCCCCACGTCCGGCTGTCACTCAGCGTCAGCTTGCGGAATGCTTCGCCATGCACCTGCGAAGGCACGCCTCCGGTCCGGCGCACGGCCTCCTGGAAAGCCGGATCGGCCTGCATGTCCGCCACTGCCTTCAAAAGCTTCGACGTCACCGGCGCGGGCATGTTGGCCGGCCCCACCATGCCGAAGAGCTGGTCGGGGATCCGCACAGGCAATCCGGACTCCTGGAGGTTGGGCACGTCGGGCAAGGCCGGATCGCGGCCCTCACCCGTTACTGCCAGCGCCTTGATGCGACCGGCCTGGATCAGCGGCAGTGACGTGGCAAGCGATGCGATCGTGTACTGCACGTCGCCGGCCATCATGGCCGCGTCGGTCTCGTTGCCCGTCTTGAAAGGCACATGCACTGCCTTGATGCCCACGGCTGCGTTGAACTGCTCCACCGCGAGGTGGATGCTGTTGCCCACGCCGCTCGATCCGAAGTTGAGCGTGCCGGGCTTGGACTTGGCCAGCGCAATGAAGTCCTGCAGCGTGTCCGTGCCCAGCTTGGGCGACACCGTCAACACCTGGCGAGAGGTCTGGATGAGGCCCAGGTAGGTGAAAGACTTCTCGATGTCGTAGCCCGGATTCTTGATGAGATGCGGCGCGGAGGTCAGCGAGGTCGTCGTGCCCATGCCGATCGTGTAGCCGTCGGGATGCGCGCGGGCCACAGCCGCCATGCCGATGGTTCCCGAGCCACCGATCTTCTGCTCCACGATCATGGTCTGTCCGAGACGCCGGCCGAGGTCGGCCGCGATCAGGCGCGCCAGGATGTCGACGGCACCGCCGAAAGGCGTGATCAGCGTGATGGTCCTTTCGGGCCAGGTCCCCTGCGCAAGAAGACGGCCAGGGCAAGCTGCAAGGAAGGCGGCACCCGCGGCGATCTGGATCAGCGCGGTGCGGCGGCTAGGGCGCGGAGTGGGCACGACAAGACTCCTGGAGTATCGATTCCGTAAAAGTATAATGGACAGACCAATAGGTCATTCTCCGGTAATACCCCGAAGCGCAAAGACCTTCCCGGTCTTCCATTTCACCGCAGCCGATATTAGAATGGTTAAACCAATAGGCCAATGATCCACATTCCCGGAGCCTTCCCATGCTCTCTCCTGAAGACAACGAAACGCTCGTCCGCATCGGCCCAGGCACCGCCATGGGCAGCCTGATGCGCCTTTTTTGGATTCCCTTTCTTCCCACCAGCGATCTGCCGGCAGGCGGCATGCCGCAACGGGTGCGTCTGCTCGGCGAAGACCTCATCGCGTTCCGCGACAGCGAAGGCCGGCTCGGGCTCGTGGACCACGCCTGCCCGCACCGCGGGGCGCCGCTGGTCTTCGGCCGCAATGAGGACTGCGGCCTGCGCTGCGTTTACCACGGCTGGAAGTTCGGCACTGACGGCCATGTGCAGGATCTGCCGGCCGAGTTGCCCGAGAGCCGCCTGAAGGACAAGGTCCGTCTCAAGGCCTACGTCTGCCGCGAACGGAATGGCATTGCCTGGGCCTACATGGGCACGCAGCAGGACGACCCGCCGCCGCTGCCTGAAATGGAATGGAACCTGGTGCCCGCCGAACGCGTGCACGTGAGCTTCCGGGTTCAGGAATGCAACTGGCTGCAGGCGGTGGAAGGCGAGATCGACTCGGCCCACGCACCGATCCTGCACGGCCGCATCGATGCGCAGGGCGCAATCAGCGACTGGATCGCCAAGCGCGACCTGCGCCCGACCTTCCAATGCCAGCGCCAGCCCTTCGGCATGAGCATCGCTTCGCGCCGCAAGCTCGACGAAGAAACCAGCTACTGGCGGGTGAACCAGTTCCTCCTGCCATTCTGGACGCTGGTGCCGCCGCAATCCCAATACCCCGAGCTGTCCGGTCATGCGTGGGTGCCGATCGACGACTCCAACACGCTGTGCATCATGTTCTCGTATCACCCGTCGGAGAAGCTCTACGACAAGTCGCGGGCGCTGTTCGAGAACGGCCACGCGGGCCGCGAGACGGGCCATGCCAGCAAGGACGCCTTCGCGCCGCGACCCGCCACCGAGCCGTTCTCCAAATATTGGACCAAGTACACCCGTCAGAACGGCTATCTCTTCAACTACGACGCGCAAACCAAGACGTGGTTCTCCGGCTTGCCCGGCCTGTGGGTCCAGGATGCAGCGTGCCAGTCGGGCGTCGCCGCCATCTACGACCGCAGCAAGGAACACCTCGGCATCAGCGACACCGGCGTGGCGATGACGCGGCGCCTGCTGCTGGACACGGTGCGCAACCTGCAGAGCAGCGGCACCGAGCCGCAAGGCGTTGGCGAGCCCTCGACATTCATGGTGCGCGCGGCCTCCCTCACGTTGCCCACGGGCGTGCAGTGGCAGGATCACGCCGAGCACATGACCGCACGCCTGGACGCCGGCTTCGGCTACACGCCGTGAACGGACCCCAGTTGCTGCTGCGCCAGCTTCGCCGTGAGGCGGAAGGCATCGTCTCGTTCGAGTTCGTTTCGGCGGACGGTGCACCGCTGCCGCTCTTCACGGCCGGCGCGCACATCGATCTGCAGCTGCCCGAGGGGCTGCTGCGCAGCTACTCGCTGGTGAACGATCCGGGTGAACATCACCGCTACGTGGTCACCGTCGATCGCGCGGCCAACAGTCGCGGCGGCTCCGCCTGGATGCACAGCACTCCGCGGCCCGGAGATCGGCTCGCGAGCAGCCTGCCGGTCAACAACTTTCCGCTGTACGAGGAAGCGCCGCTTTCGATCTTCATCGCAGGCGGGATCGGCATCACGCCCTTCATGTCGATGGCCGCGCGCCTGAACACGCTGCGTCGGGCCTGGCGCGTGCATTACGCGGTTCGCTCCCGGCAACGCGCAGCCTACGTGCAGGAACTGGCCTCGCTGGATCGCACCGGAGACGCCGTCAACATGCATTGCACCGGCGAAGACATGGAACGACCGGACATCGCCGCCATCGTGCGCGAGGCACCAGCGGGATCGCATCTGTACTGCTGCGGGCCGAATGGCATGCTGGATGCGTTTGCGGGCGCCTGCAGTGGGCTGCCGCCGCAGCGCATCCACCTGGAGCGCTTCAGCGCCAGTCAGGAGGCCGCCACTGCCGGGGGCTATGAGGTGCAGCTCGCCCGCACCGGCCAGACGCTGAGCGTGGAACCGGGAAGGACGCTGCTGGATGCGCTGCTCGATGCCGGCATACCTGTCCAATATTCCTGCTCGCAAGGCATTTGCGGCACCTGCTGCACGCCCGTGCTGGAAGGAACGCCCGACCACCGCGACGACTATCTCACGCACGAGGAGAAGGCGGCCAATCGCGCCATGATGGTCTGCTGTTCCGGCAGCCTCACGCAGCGGCTGGTGCTCGATATCTGACGCAGTTCGTTAGGGCGTTGGAAAAGCATGGGCGCCAGTTGAAGCGCCGTGCGCTATGGCTCCGCCTTCGAACTGGCAGTCGCCAGATTTCGGTGTGTGCCTCCGGACCCGATTCGCCCAGTTCCCCCAATGAAAAAGGGCGTCCGGTGGATGAAACCGGACGCCCTTGGACGTTTTATTGGTCGGTGTGAAAGGATTCGAACCTTCGACCCCTTGCACCCCATGCAAGTGCGCTACCAGGCTGCGCCACACACCGAAGCTTGCGATTATAGCCTGCGGTTTTCAGTGGCTCAGAGTCAGCAGCTCGCGGATTTCATACAGCTCGCGCTTCAGGCGCAGCAGCTGCGACAGATCGAAACTCGGGGAGGCGCTGGCGGGGGCCTCGAGGTCTTCCTGGAGCGCGGCGTCGAACTCCTCCTGGTCGATCTCCACCGCTTCCATGCCTTCGAGCGGCACCTCGCCGGCCTTGCGGCGGTCGCGCTCCGACTGCACCATCTCCTGCAGCTTGTTGCGCGCCCCGCTGATGGTGAAGCCCTGGTCGTAGAGCAGGTCGCGGATGCGGCGGATCATCAGGACCTCGTGGTGCTGGTAATAGCGGCGGTTCCCGCGCCGCTTCATCGGGCGCAGCTGGGTGAACTCCTGCTCCCAGTAGCGCAGCACATGCGGCTTCACACCGCACAGCTCACCCACTTCACCAATGGTGAAGTAGCGTTTGACGGGAATGGGCGGCAGGAGCGTTTTTTCCATTGAAATCAAGGTCGTGCGAGAGGAACCTTAGAGATTACTCCACGCTGGGCACCTGGGCCAAGAACTATTCGGTGCCGAGGCTCCACTCGACTCCCGGCGGCGCTTCGTCGCCGGCGCTGCCCTGGATTTGCTCCTTCAGCTTGGCGCTTGCATGGAAGGTCGCGACGCGGCGCTCGCCGATCGGAATGGCCTCGCCCGTGCGCGGATTGCGGCCGGGACGCGGCGCCTTCACGCGGATCTGGAAGTTGCCGAAGCCGGAGAGCTTCACGTCGGTGCCCTCGATCAGGCTGCGGGCAATCAGGTCGAAGAAAGCCTCGACCATGTCCTTGGATTCGCGCTTGTTGAGGCCGATCTGCTCGAACAGGAGATCGGCCAGGTGCGCCTTGGTCAGTGCCGGCGTTTCGAGGGCTTCGAGCGTGAAATCCATGAGCTTCATACCCGCAGATGCGCGCCGAGCCGCGCGCTCAGTTGTTCGAGGATGGCGGCCACTGCGGCCTCGACCTGCTCATCGGTCAATGTGGCGGCGTCGCTGTTGAAGCGCAGGCGCACCGCCATGCTCTTCTCGCCGCGCGCCAGGCCGCCGGGGCCCACGGGCGCGTCGCGGTCCACCGTCGGGCGATAGATGTCGAACAGCACGGCATCTCGCAAGAGCGCCGGATCGGCGGCCGCGCGGATGGTTCGCATGAGCGCGTCGTGCGTGACGCCTTCCGCCACCACCACGGCGATGTCGCGCTCTACCGCCTGATGCTTGGGCACCGGCTGGGCCACGGGCACCGCACGCGCAGTGACGGCATCGAGTTCGAGTTCGAACAGCACTGGCGCCTGCGCGAACTCCCACTTCTGGCGCCAGCGCGGATGGAGCTCGCCGATCACGCCCACCGGTCGACCGTCGAGCAGCACGCGCGCGGCGCGGCCCGGGTGCAGCGCCGGGTGCTCGGTGGCCTCGAAGCTCACCACGCGCGGTGACAGCAGGGCTTCGACGTCGCCCTTGATGTCGAAGAAGTCGGCGCGCTGCGGCTTGCCGTCCCAGCGCTCGGCCTCGGCGTCGCCCCAGGCCAGGCCCGCCACGCGCATCGGCTGGTGCACGCCCTTGACGGTGCTGCCGGTGGTGGCCACCGTGGCGTCGCGCAGAAAGACGCGACCCAGCTCGAACACGCGCACGCGCGGCGCGCGGCGGTCGAGGTTGAACTTCAGGACATGCAGCAGCGAGCCGATCAGCGACGAGCGCATCACGCTCATCTGGCTGGCAATCGGATTCAGGAGCTTGATCGGGTCGGCATTGCCCGCGAGCTCGTGCTCCCAGTGCGCCTCGACGAAGCTGAAGTTGATGGTTTCCTGGTAGCCCAGCGCAGCGAGCCGATGCCGCACGGCGAAATTGCTGCGCTGCCCCTCGGGCGGCACGCGGGCGGTGATCGGCGCCAGCGGCGCCACGGTGGGCAGGTTGTTGTAGCCGACGAGGCGCGCAACCTCCTCGATCAGGTCTTCCTCGATCTGCAGGTCGAAGCGGTGCGGCGGGGGCGTGACCACCAGCACGCCCTCGCCCTCCTCGATCGGAAAGCCAAGCCTGCGCAGGGCGTCGCGGCACTGAGCCTGGGTCAGCGGCATGCCGATGACGCGCGCGGCCCGTGCAATTCGCAACGTGACGGACTTCGCTTCGGGCTGGCGCAGGGTCTGGTCGTCGATCGGGCCGGCTTGCCCGCCGCAGATCTCGATGATCAGTTGGGTGATGCGATCGATGATCTGAACCGTGCGGCTCGGGTCCACGCCGCGTTCGAAGCGGTGGCCAGCGTCGGTCGAGAAGTTGAAGCGGCGCGCGCGGCCCTGGATGGACTCGGGCCACCAGAAGGCGGCCTCGACATAGATGTTGCGCGTTTCATCGGAAACGGCGGTCGCATCGCCGCCCATGATGCCGGCCAGCGACTCGACCTGGCTGCGCTCGTCGGCGATCACGCCAACCTTCTCGTCCAACGTCACGGTGTTGCCGTTGAGCAGCTTGAGCTGCTCGCCCGCCCTGCCCCAGCGCACGACGAGGCCGTCCTGGATCTTGTCGAGATCGAAGATATGGCTGGGCTGTCCATACTCGAACATCACGTAGTTCGAGATATCGACCAATGGCGACACGCTGCGCTGGCCACAGCGGGCCAGGCGGTCGACCATCCAGTCGGGCGTGCGGCCCTTGGTGTCGACGCCGCGGATGATGCGGCCGGAGAAGCGGCCGCACAGGTCCGGGGCTTCGACCTTGACCGGGAGCTTGTCCGCAAGCGCGGCAGCCACCGGCGGGATCGACGGCGTCTTGAGTGGCGTCCCGGTCAATGCGGCGAGCTCGCGCGCGATGCCGTAGACGGAAAGGCCGTGCGCGAGGTTCGGCGTGAGCTTGAGCGTGAGCAGGATGTCATCGAGCTTGAGCAGCTCGCGCACGTCGGCGCCGACCGGCGCGTCTGCCGGCAGCTCGAACAGACCGCCGTGGTCGTCGCTGAGCTTGAGCTCACGCGCCGAGCACAGCATGCCCTCGCTCTCGACGCCGCGCAGCTTGCCGAGCTTGATCTGGAAGGGCTGGCCGTCCTCACCCGGCGGGAGCTCGGCGCCGACCAGCGCCAGCGGCACCTTGATGCCGGCGCGTGCATTGGGGGCGCCGCACACGATGTTCAGCAGCCCGCCAAGGCCCGCATCGACCTGGCACACGCGGAGACGGTCGGCATTGGGATGCTGCGCAGCCTCCTTGATCTCGCCCACCACGACCCGGGTGAAGGGCGGCGCGGCGAGCCGGCGCTCCTCGACCTCGAGACCGCCCATGGTGAGCGTCTCGGCCAAGGCCTCGCTGTCGATGGGCGGGTTGCAGAACTCGCGCAACCAGGACTCGGGGAATTGCATCTCGCGTTCTCGTTCTGTCTGTCTGTTACTGGAATTGGCTCAGGAAACGCAGGTCGCCGTCGAAGAACAGGCGCAGGTCGTTCACGCCATAGCGCAGCATGGTGAGCCGGTCCGGCCCCATGCCGAAAGCGAAGCCGATGTAGCGCTCGGGGTCCAGGCCCATGTTTCGCACCACCTGCGGGTGCACCTGGCCGGAACCCGAGACCTCGAGCCAGCGGCCAGCCAGCGGGCCGGTCTGGAACTGAATGTCGATCTCGGCGCTCGGCTCCGTGAAGGGGAAGAAGCTGGGACGGAAGCGCAGAACGAGGTCGTCGGTTTCGAAGAAGGTGCGGCAAAAGTCGGTGAAGATGACCTTCAAATCCTTGAAGCTCACGTTCTCGCCCAGCCACAGGCCTTCGCACTGGTGGAACATCGGCGAATGCGTGGCGTCGCTGTCGACGCGGTAGGTGCGACCCGGCGCGATCACGCGAATCTCCGGTGCCTTGATGGTGCCGGTGGGGTCGGCCGCCGCGGCCGCGAACTCGGCCGCGTACTTCTTGATGTGCTGCTGTGCGTAGCGCACCTGCATGGGGCTCGTGTGCGGACGCAGGTTGTAAGGGATGCCGTCCTCGCCGTTGATGTCCACATAGAAGGTGTCCTGCATCGAGCGCGCAGGATGGTTCGGCGGATTGTTGAGCGAGGTGAAGCTGTGCCAGTCGCTCTCGACCTCGGGGCCATCGGCGACGTCGAAGCCCATGCTCGAGAAGATCGCCTCGATCCGCTCCATGGTGCGGCTCACGGGGTGCAGCCCACCGCCCGTGCGCCGACGACCGGGCAGGGTCACATCGAGCGCCTCGGCACGCAGCTGGATGGCGAGCTCCTCATCGGCGAGCTGCTGGCGCCGCTCGTTCAGCGCTGCTTCGATGGCCTGCTTGGCCACGTTGATCGCCGCGCCGCGCGACTTCTTCTCGTCGACGGACAGCGCGGCCATGCCCTTCATCAGTTCGGTGATGCGGCCAGCCTTGCCGAGAAACTGCGCCTTGGCGTTTTCAAGCTCGGCCGGTGCCTTGGATTCGGCGAAGGCGGCGCGTGCGGTGTCGACCAGGGAGTCCAACTCGTTCATGGGAAATCTTGAGCGTGAGAAAGAAAGAGGCCGGAGATGCGAAGAAAAAAGGGCTGGAGCCCTTTCAAGCGCCAGCCCTTGTGCCGTGGGCGCAGGCCGCCGCCCGAGGAGCGGCAACCTGCTTGCGGGATCAAGCAGCCAGCTTGGCCTTGACCTGCTCCACGATGCCGGCAAAAGCGGCCTTGTCGTGCACAGCGATATCGGCCAAGACCTTGCGGTCGATCTCGATACCGGCCTTGCGGATGCCGTTGGCGAACTGGCTGTAAGTCAGGCCCAGTTCGCGCGAAGCGGCATTGATACGGGCGATCCACAGTTGGCGGAACACGCGCTTCTTGGTGCGGCGGTCACGGTAGGCGTATTGGCCTGCCTTCATCACCGCCTGCTTGGCGATGCGGAAGACATTGCCGCGGCGACCGCGGAAACCCTTGGCGAGTGCGAGAACCTTCTTGTGGCGGGCGCGGGCCGTGACACCACGTTTGACGCGAGGCATGTGTGTACTCCTTGTTCGTCGTGATTAGATGCCGCTGCCGGGCAACATGGCGGCCATCGAGACCATGTTGGTCTCATGCACTGCCGTTGCACCCCGCAGGTGGCGCTTGTTCTTGGTGGTCTTCTTGGTCAGGATGTGACGCTTGAAGGCTTGACCGCGCTTGACGGTGCCACCGGGACGAACGCGGAAACGCTTTTTCGCGCTGCTCTTGGTCTTCATTTTGGGCATGTGAATGCTCCTATCGTTTGTGCTCGTGAGGCGCCGGGGAGATTCCCACGGACTTGTCGGCCCCGAGACACTTCTTCATCCCACCACTGCCTGCGCCCGAGAGCGCAAGCCGCGGCGAAATCTTTTCAAAACCCTGCTACCGCAGCCGCGGTCAGGCCGCTGCGGGTGCCGTCGTCGGCTCCGTGGCCGGCTTGGCCGCACCGCCGCCGCCCTTCTTGCGGCCCGGCGCGATCATCATGATCATCTGCCGGCCTTCGAGCTTCGGAAACTGCTCGACCACGATGCTGTCGCCGAGCTCGTCGCGGATGCGCTGCAACAGCGCCAGCCCGAGTTCCTGGTGCGTGATTTCGCGGCCGCGGAAGCGCAGCGTGATCTTGCACTTGTCACCCTCATCAAGAAAACGCCGGATGTTGCGCATCTTGATGTTGTAGTCGCCTTCGTCGGTCCCGGGCCGGAACTTGATTTCCTTGACCTCGATGACCTTTTGCTTCGACTTCGCCTCGGCGGCCTTCTTCTGCTCGTGGTACTTGAACTTGCCGTACTCGATCAAGCGACAGACCGGCGGATTGGCCGCCGCGACCACTTCCACCAGATCCACGTCTTGCTCACCGGCCAGCCGCAAGGCCTCGGCAAGACTCACGACACCCAATTGCTCGTTCTCGGGCCCGATCAGGCGGACTTCCGGGGCCATGATTTCCCGGTTAAGGCGGTGTTGGCGTTCCTCGCGGTGGCGGCGGTCGCGAAATGCAGTAGCGATGGTCAGGATCCTTCAATCAATTTGCTACAAAAATTGTAGCGAACACCTTCGAGTTCACGCCCACAAGCAGCCTGATTGGTTTAAATCAGCCTTTGAATCGGTTCTGATTCAAAGCTTGTGTTGGATGTCGTCGGCGATCTTTTTCGAGAACGCCTCCACCGACATGGCACCGAGATCAAGATTGCCCCGGGCGCGCACTGCGACGGCACCTGCTTCCTTTTCCTTCTCGCCGACGACGAGGATGTAGGGAAGCTTTTGCAACGAATGCTTCCGTATTTTATACGTAATCTTCTCGTTGTGCAGGTCGAGTAAAACTCTAAGCCCTTGATTTTGCAGCGTTTTCGCAACCTGGGATGCGTAATCGGCCTGTCCCTCGCTGATATTGAGCACCGCCACATGCACCGGCGCGAGCCAGGCAGGCAGCGCGCCCGCGTGATGTTCGATCAGCATGCCGATGAAACGCTCGAGGCTGCCCACGATCGCCCGGTGCAACATGACCGGATGGGCCCGGCCGCTCGACTCCGTGACGTACTCGGCGCCCAGGCGCTCGGCCATGTTGAAGTCCACCTGCATCGTGCCGCACTGCCAATGACGGCCGATGGCGTCGCGCAGCGTGTACTCGATCTTGGGACCATAGAAGGCGCCTTCCCCAGGCGAGATGACGAACTCCACGCCTGAGCGACGCAGTGCCTCCATCAATGCCTGCTCGGCCTTGTCCCAGAGTTCGTCGGAGCCGATGCGGTTGTCGGGCCGCGTTGCAACCTTGTAGAGGATGTCCTTGAAGCCGAAATCGGCATAGACCTTGAGCAGTTGACCCGTGTAAGCCACGCATTCCTCGAGGATGTGGTCTTCCGTGCAGAAGATGTGCCCGTCGTCCTGCGTGAAGCCGCGCACGCGCATGATGCCGTGCAATCCCCCCGAGGGCTCGTTGCGGTGACACTGGCCGAACTCGCCATAGCGAATCGGCAGGTCTCGGTAGCTGCGCAGGTCGCTCTTGAAGATCAGCACATGGCCCGGGCAGTTCATCGGCTTGAGCGCGTAGTCGCGCTTCTCGGATTCCGTCGTGAACATGTTCTCGCGGTAGTTCTGCCAGTGGCCCGTCTTCTCCCACAGGCTCTTGTCGAGGATCTGCGGTCCCTTGACCTCCTGATAGCCCGTGTCGCGGTACACCTTTCGCATATATTGCTCGACCTGCTGCCAGATGGCCCAGCCTTTCGGATGCCAGAACACCACGCCCGGCGCCACTTCATCGATATGGAACAGGTCCAGTTCCTTGCCGAGCCGGCGGTGATCGCGCTTTTCGGCCTCCTCGATGCGGCGGATGTAGTCGTCGAGTTGCTTCTTGTCGGCCCAGGCCGTGCCGTAGATGCGCTGCAGCTGTTCGTTGCGAGCATCGCCGCGCCAGTAGGCGCCGGCCAGCTTCGTGAGCTTGAACACCTTGAGGAAGCGCGTGTTCGGCACGTGCGGCCCGCGGCACATGTCGACGTACTCCTGGTGGTAGTACAGCCCCATCGCCCTCTCATCGGGCATGTCTTCGACGAGCCGCAGCTTGTAATCTTCGCCCCGGGACTTGAAGACCTCGACCACCTCTTCGCGCGGCGTCATCTTCTTGATCACGTCGTAGTCCTGGGCGATCAGCGCTCGCATCCGCGCTTCGATCGCTTCCATGTCCTCGGGCGTGAAGGGCCGCTCGTAGGAGATGTCGTAGTAAAAGCCCTCCTCGATCACCGGCCCGATCACCATCTTGGCCGTCGGGTAGAGCTGCTTGACCGCGTGGCCGACCAGGTGGGCCGTGGAGTGGCGAATGATTTCCAGGCCTTCGTCGTCCTTGGGCGTGATGATCTGCAGCCGGGCGTCCTGCTCGATGAGGTCGCTTGCATCGACCAGCCTGCCGTCGACCTTGCCGGCGACCGTCATCTTCGCCAGGCCGGGGCCGATAGACTTGGCAACATCGGCAACCGAAACCGGGCCTGGGAACTCGCGGCGCGAGTTGTCGGGAAGCGTGATCTGGATCATTGAAAAACCTCGGCGAGAAAACAAAAAAGCGCGGTCATCGGACCGCGCTTGGGCTTGGGTGAGGGCGCTGGGATCTTCCAGCATGCGCGGCCTACCGGCCTTCTCCTTCAAGAAGAAGGCCGCTCGTTCCTTGCGGGGTAGTTCGCGGTGTCATAACCAGGATGCCTTTCTCGCCCTTGTTGCTGCTCTGACGGAAGCTTGCGATTCTAGCCGTTGAGCTCAAGAGGCGGGCGCGTCGTTCTTGAGGCCCAGCACCTCGACGGGCTCGATGGCCGGCGGCTTGACGAACAATTCGGGCGCCTTGGCCATGAGCGCCTGCGCGATAGGGCCGCTCAGATGCGCCTGCCGGCCGGCTTCGTCCTCGAAAGCATCGAAGACACCGAAGGTGGTCGGCGTCAGGCGCAGCGCGAACCAGATTGGCGTCGTTTTCTCCTCGCGGGCCATCGCGAGGCCCGCCTCGAGGAACTGCTGCACCTCGGTTTCCTTGCCCGGTCTGGCTTCGAGGCGGGCGAACAGTGCGTACTTGATCATGACGGTCTCCAGTGAACCAGGTTGCGCGGGATTGCGCACCCAGGGGCTTCGACTCTAGGCACCCCCCGGGAATCGACCTATTGGCATTCTTGACATCTTTGCTATGGTTGTTGCCATGAAGGTCAACCTGCTCGCGCTCGACGGCGTGTTCGACACAGGCTTGGCCACGGTGCAGGACGTCTTCAGCACGGCCAACGAGCTCGCGGGCATGGCGGGCGCCGACATCGCGCCCTTCGAGCTCCGGGTCACGGGGATGCGAAAGAGGGTTCACACGTCACAGCGCCTGCGCGTGCCGGTGGTCTCTGCGCCCGATGCGGGCCGCCCCGACTGGATCGTCGTGCCGGCGCTCGGCGAGAAGATGCCCGAGGGACTGCAGGCCGCGCTGCAACGGCGCGACGTCGCCGAGGCCGCCGCCGCCCTGCGCGCCCAGGCCGGCCAGGGCGTGCGCATCGCGGCGGCCTGCGTCGGCACCTTCGTGCTGGCCGAATCGGGCCTGCTCGACCAGCGCCAGGCCACAACCACGTGGTGGCTGGCCTCGCTGTTCCGCCAGCGCTACCCGGCCGTGAGGCTCGATGAATCGCGCATGCTGGTGAGTTCGGGCCCCTTCGTCACCGCGGGCGCGGCGCTGAGCCACATCGACATGGCGCTGCTGCTGGTACGCCAAGCCAGCCCGGATCTCGCAGCCACGGTCGCCAAGTACCTGATCGTCGACTCGCGCCCATCGCAGTCCGCCTACGTCATCACCGACCACCTCACTCACTCGGATCCCACCGTCCAGCGCTTTGAACGTTGGGCCCGCGGCCGGTTGGCCGATGGCTTCTCACTCGACGAGGCCGCGGTGGCGGCCGGCACCAGCAAGCGCACCCTCGCGCGACGAATGCAAAGGGTGCTGGGCAAGACGCCGTTGTCCTACTTCCAGGATCTGCGCGTGGAGCGCGCCGTTCATCTGCTTAAGACCAGCGACAAGAGCCTGGAGCAGATCGCGAGCCTGGTCGGCTATGCCGAAGGCGTCACGCTGCGCGCCCTGCTGCGGCAACGACTGGGCCGCGGGGTGCGCGAGTTGCGCATGGTCGACTGAGGCGAAAAAAATCCCCGCGGATCGCTCGCGCGGGGACCAAACTCAGTGACAGCGGGATATCAGTGGAATTGCTCTTCCTCGGTAGAGCCGGTGAGTGCCGTGACACTCGACTTGCCGCCTTGGATCACGGTGGTCACCTCGTCGAAGTAGCCGGTGCCGACTTCCTGCTGGTGCGACACGAAGGTGTAGCCACGGTCGCGCGCCGCGAACTCGGGCTCCTGCACCTTCTCGACATAGGCCGACATGCCGCGTTGCACGTAGTCCTGTGCCAGGTCGAACATGTTGAACCACATCGAGTGAATGCCGGCCAGCGTGATGAACTGGTACTTGTAGCCCATGGCGCCGAGCTCCTTCTGGAACTTCGCGATGGTGGCGTCATCGAGGTTCTTCTTCCAGTTGAAGGAAGGCGAGCAGTTATAGGCCAGCATCTTCCCCGGATGGACCTTGTGCACGGCGTCGGCGAACTTGCGCGCGAACTCGAGGTCGGGCGTGCCGGTCTCGCACCAAACCAGGTCGGCGTAGTGTGCGTAGGCGATGGCGCGCGAGATGGCCTGGTCGATGCCCTTTTTCGTCTTGTAGAAGCCTTCGGCGGTGCGCTCGCCGGTAAGGAAGGGCTTGTCGTTCTCGTCGTAGTCGCTGGTCAGCAGGTCGGCCGCTTCGGCATCGGTTCGAGCGATCACCAAGGTCGGCGTGCCACAGACATCGGCCGCCATGCGTGCGGCGATCAGCTTCTGCACTGCCTCGGTGGTCGGCACCAGCACCTTGCCGCCCATGTGGCCGCACTTCTTGACCGAGGCAAGCTGGTCCTCGAAGTGCACGCCGCCGGCACCCGCCTTGATCATCGCCTTCATCAGTTCAAAGCCGTTGAGCACGCCGCCGAAGCCCGCTTCGGCATCGGCCACGATCGGCGCGAAGTAGTCGACGTAGCCTTTGTCGCCGGGGTTCGTGCCCTTGGACCACTGGATCTCGTCGGCGCGGCGGAAGGTGTTGTTGATGCGCTCGACCACCGTCGGCACGGAATCCACCGGATAGAGCGACTGATCAGGGTACATGGCGGCGTAGCTGTTGTTGTCCGCGGCAACCTGCCAGCCGGACAAGTAGATCGCCTTGATGCCTGCCTTGACCTGCTGCATGGCCTGGCCGCCGGTGAGCGCGCCGAGGCAGTTGACGTAAGGCTCGTTGTTCACCAGGTCCCAGAGCTTCTCGGCGCCGCGACGTGCAATCGTGTACTCGATCGGGAAGGAGCCCCGCAGGCGCACCACGTCGGCGGCGCTGTAGCCGCGCTTGATGCCCTTCCAGCGCGGGTCGGTCGCCCATTCTTTTTCGAGGGCGGCGATCTGCTGTTCGCGGCTCAATTGTTCGGTGATGGTTTGAGGCATGGTGTCACTCCAAGGGTTGATTGAGAGGTCGGCGCTGCGGCCTTGGGAAACAACTGTACGCCTCTCTTCTTGTCTTATGTCTTATACAAGACATATTTTTCAATCAATAAAATCAACAACTTGCAGAGTAATTTCTCAATGCAAAACTATCTTTCTCATATTGAGAAAATTTATTGCGATGCAGCATGTGCAGATTTCGCAATGCGAAGCGCACTTTCTGGTTCATGAAAAGGGCGGCGCGCGATCGAACCAGTCTCCCGATGCGATCACGGAGCAGCCCGCGACGCGTTCCGGGTGGACCTCGTAGACGACGCAGATGATTTCCTTTGCGCCGACACGCACCGCCTTCTCTCGCTTGATGTACTCCCCGCCGTCATCGTCCCGTACCTCCTCGAGCCGGTCGAGCTGGGCCTCGAGCATGGGCGTGACGGCATAGACCTCCCCGACCAGCAGACCGCTGCCGCCGAGGAGCGCGCCCGGATAGCTGCCCAGGTCGTACATGGTGCCGTGGATGCGTGCGTGGGCCACGAAGCGCGGCGCCGGAAAGAAGTGCGCGATGTCGTTGCGCCCGCCGCGGCGCAGGGTCCCGTAAACGAACACGTGGCGGGTCTCCGGGAGGGAATGGGGCATCATCATCGAATCGATCCTCGCAACGCACCTAGTCTATTGAACCCAGCCCTTCACGCACCCGGCCGCTTCGTCGCTTACGGCTGCCTGGCGCTCAGCATGTCCCTGGTCGGCAGCTACGTGGCGCTCTCCAAGCCCCTGGTGCTCGCATTTCCCGTGTTCCTGCTCGCATGGCTGCGCTTCGGCATCGCGGCGCTGGCGATGCCCCACTGGCTTCGTCGACCGTCCGACGAGCCGGCGATGACGACCCGCACGCGCGGTCTGGTCTTTCTCGAGTCCTTCCTCGGCAACTTCCTGTTCTCAATCTGCATGCTGTTCGGCGTGAGCATGACCAGCGCCGTGTCGGCGGGCGTGATCATGGCTTCCATCCCCGCGGTCGTGGCCATCGGCAGCCGTGTCTTTCTGCGCGAGAGCATCACGCTGCGGACCGCGCTCGCCATCGCCTGCGCGGTCGGCGGCATCGGCCTGGTCGCGCTCGCGCCGGCCCAACCTTCGGCGCACCCTGGCGCTGCCGCCGGCATTTCCTTGTCCTGGCTCGGCGACCTGCTGGTGTTCTGCGCCGTGCTCTGCGAGGCGGCTTACGCGGTCATCGGCAAGTCGCTCACGGGCAAGCTAGGACCCAAGCGCATCTCCTCGCTGATCAACCTCTGGGGCCTGGTGCTCTCGACGCCGCTGGGGCTGTGGTTCGCCCTGCGCTTCGACTTCGGCAATGTTGCGCTGGGCCTCTGGGCCCTGCTCGTGGTCTATGCGTTGGCCGCCAGCGTCTGGACGGTGTGGCTTTGGATGACGGGCTTGAAGGGCGTCCCGGCCTCGCAGGCGGGCGTGTTCACGGTGATGCTGCCGGTGAGCGCGGCCATGGTCGGCGTGCTGGTCCTGGGCGAGCGTCTTTCGCTGCTGCAAGTCTGCGCCTTCGCGCTCGCGCTGCTCGGCGTGGTGCTCGCGACCTGGCCTTCGCGCCGCGTCTGAAGCACTGCAGCGCCTTCGAAGGCACTCCAGAGTGCGAAGGACCTCCTTCTCTCCTCTGAAAAAACAACAGCTCCCAATGAAAAAGTCCCTTTTTCCCTTGGAAACGCGTTTCTTCTCCTTTAGCATCCGCAATGCCAGTGGAGACAGCGTTTTCATTGGTGAAGAGTGACCAATCCAAAAAGGAAATCAACCATGGCAACTGCAAAGAAGGCTCCGGCCAAGAAAGCGCCTGCAAAGAAGGCTGCTCCCGCGAAGAAGGCCGCACCGGCCAAGAAGGCTGCTGCTCCGGCGAAGAAGGCGGCGGCACCCGCCAAGAAGGCCGCTCCCGCGAAGAAGGCTGCTGCAAAGAAGGCTCCCGCCAAGAAGCGCACGCCCAATGCCGCGTTCATGAAGGCCCTGACCCCCAGCCCGGCGCTCGCCGCCGTCGTGGGCTCGACGCCTCTGCCGCGCACCGCCGTCGTGAGCAAGCTGTGGGACTACATCAAGAAGAACAACCTGCAGGACAAGGCCAACAAGCGCAACATCAACGCCGACGCCAAGCTGAAGGAAATCTTCGGCAAGCCGCAAGTGTCGATGTTCGAGCTTGCTTCGCTGATCGGCAAGCACGTCAAGTAAGCCCGGAGCGCCTCAGGCGCTTCATTGAAAAAGCCGGCGCAAGCCGGCTTTTTTCTTTGGCTGGACGGCGATTCAATGGCCGCCGCGTGCCTGCGCGGCCTTCGTGATGGTCGATAGCGTGCCGCGCGTCGTGATCACCTCGGCGTCGAGCGGGATCTCGATCAGCGTGCCAGTCTCGGCCGCCAGTGCGCGCAGCAGCGCGGCCTCGAACTGCGCGGTCTCGGTCACGCGCTCGGCCGTGTAGCCGTACGCGCGGGCCAGCGCGCAGAAGTCCGGATTGGCCAGGGCCGTGCCGCTCACATTGGCCGGGTATTCGCGCTCCTGGTGCATGCGGATGGTGCCGAACATCCCATTGTTGAGCAGCACGATGATGCTCTTGCCGCCGTGCTGCGTGGCGGTGGCGAGCTCCTGCCCGTTCATCAGGAAGTCCCCGTCCCCGGCGATGGTGAAGGCGATCCGGCCAGTTGCGATATTCGCCGCGATGCCCGCCGGCACCCCGTAGCCCATGGCGCCGCTGGTCGGCGCGAGCTGCGTCTTGTGTCCCTTCGCCAAGCCGTGGTAGCGGAAGTAGCGATGCACCCAGCTCGCAAAGTTGCCCGCGCCGTTGGTGATGGCCGCGTCCTCGGGCAGATGCTGCTGCAGTGTGCGCACCACCGCGGCCATGTCGACCGCGCCGCGCGGCGATGCGGGCGGCAGCCCGGCGAGTGCCTGCGGCTCGAGGTTGGCGATGTAGTCGGCATGCAGTTGCGCCGTCCAAGACTCCCACGCCACTTCCGAGGGCGGGCTCAGCACCTCCAGGCTGCGCGCCGCGGCGCTCATGCCGGCATTGATGGCGAGGTCGGCCTGGTAGACGCGGTTGAGCTCCTCCGCGCTCGCGTGGATGTGGACCAGCGTCTGCGCGGATCGGGGCGCCTCGAGCAGCGTGTAGCCGCCGGTGGTCATCTCGCCCAGCCGCGGCCCGATCGCCAGCACCAGGTCGCTGTGCCGCACATGCTCCGCCAGCTTCGGATTGATCGCGATGCCCACGTCGCCGGCGTAGAGCGGGTGGTGGTTGTCGAAGGTGTCCTGGAAGCGGAAGGCGTTCGCGACCGGCAGCTTCCAGTTCTCGGCGAAGCGCTGCAGCGCCTGCGCCGCCTGCACGGTCCAGCCGCCGCCGCCGGCGATCACGAGCGGGCGCTGCGCCTTGAGGAGCAACTCGCGCAGCGCGCGCAGCGCCCCCGGATCGCTCCAGGGCTGCACCGCCTCCACGCGGGCCAAGGGTCGAGCGGAGGTCATGCTGCGCAGCATGTCCTCGGGCAGCACGAGCACCACGGGGCCGGGCCGGCCGTTCATGGCGGTTGCGAAGGCGCGCGCGATGTATTCGGGAACGCGATCCGCATCGTCGATGCGCTCCACCCGCTTGGCAAAGCCCTTGGTGCTGGGGCCGAAGAAGCTGCCGTAGTCGACCTCCTGGAAAGCCTCGCGATCGCGGAAGTCGCTCCCGACATCGCCGACGAACAACACCATGGGCGTGGAGTCTTGAAAGGCGTTGTGCACACCGATGGAGGCGTTGGTCGCCCCGGGCCCGCGCGTCACGAAGCAGATGCCGGGCCGGCCCGTCAGCTTGCCGTGTGCCTCGGCCATGAAGGCCGCTCCACCCTCCTGACGATTGACCACGAATCGGATGCGCTCCGAGTACGCATGAAAGCCGTCGAGCACGGCCAAAAAGCTTTCCCCCGGAACACCGAAGGCCAGCTCCACGCCCTGCTCGATCAGGCATTCGACGATCAGGTGGCCTGCGGTTTGCGACGAACTCATGGACGGATGCCTCTGCTGCAATATCGAAAGAAGCGGCGATTATCCGCACACCCTGCGAATGCTTGCTTTAATTCCCTAACTGGTTAAATTCCGCCCATGAAGACGCCGCCGACCGCGCCCCCGGAGCCCCGCTCTCGCGATGCCGACCGCTCGCAGCTCGCGATCCTCGACTCGGCCCGCGACGAGTTCGCGCAGCGCGGCCTGGCGGGCGCGCGCATGGACAGCATCGCCGCGCGCGCCGGCCTCAACAAGCGGCTGATCTACTACTACTTCGGCAGCAAGGACGACCTGTTCCTCGCCGTCCTCGAGCGCACCTACGCCGATATCCGGGAGGCCGAGCAGCGGCTGCACCTGGACGAAGTCGAACCCGTGGAGGCGATCCGCCGCCTGGTCTCCTTCACCTGGCATTACTACCTCGATCACCCCGAGTTCATCACCCTGCTCAACAGCGAAAACCTGCACCGCGCCGCGCATCTCAAGCGCTCCGAGCGCATCCAGGAGATGAATTCGCCGCTGGTCCAGCTGCTCGATGGCGTGCTCGAGCGCGGCAGGCGCGAGAAGCTCTTCCGCGCCGGCGTCGACCCGGTGCAGCTCTACATCTCCATTGCCGCGCTCTGCTACTTCTACCTGTCGAACAACGACACGCTCTCGGCCATCTTCGGCCGCGACCTGCGCGCACCGAAGGCCATGGCGCAACGCTTGTCGCACATGACCGACCTCGTCCTGGGCTACGTCCTTCACTGATACGGGTATCTCCTAGGACCGGGCCGTTGCAGGCTCGCGCATGGCTTTCTAGAATCTCTAATTCACTTATTGGTGAATTGAAGTCGGGCCACAGCGCCAATCCAACCAGGAGACCCCGTGCCACTCAGCTCCCGCCGCCATGCCCTCGCCGCAGCGCTGGCCCTTTGCACCGCGCTCGGCGCAAACGCTCAGGGCGCCTACCCGAACAAGCCGATCCGCGTCATCGTGCCCTTCGCCGCCGGCAGCACCACCGACATCATGGCCCGTGCCATCGCCGACAAGATGAGCGCCAGCATGGGCCAGACGCTGGTGATCGACAACCGGGGCGGCGCCAGCGGCACCATCGGACAGCAGGCAGTGGCGACCGCGGCGCCCGACGGCTACACGGTCATGATCCATTCGTCCTCGCACACGGTCAGCCCCTCGACCTTCGCCAAGCTCCCCTTCGACACGGTGAGCGACTTCGCCGGCGTCACGCCCATCTCCTCGCTGCCCAACGCGCTGGTGATCTCGCCATCGAAGAACATCAAGACGCTGAAGGACCTGCTCGCGACGGCCAAGGCCAAACCGGGCAGCATCAACTTCGCCTCCGCGGGCCAGGGCAGCGCCACGCACCTGAATGCCGAAAAATTCAAGCTGGCCGCCAACATCGACGCGACCAACATCCCCTTCAAGGGCTCGGCCGAGGCCGTGACCGAGGTGCTGGCTGGCCGCGTGGACTACTACTTCTCGCCCATCGCGCCGGTGATCGGCCAGATCAAGGAGGGGCAGCTGCTGGCGCTGGCCGTGGGCTCGCCCAAGCGCGCCGCCGCCCTGCCCGATGTGCCCACGACCGCCGAGGCCGGCGTGCCCGGCTCTGAATTCAACTTCTGGATCGGGATGATGGCACCTGCCAAGACACCGCGCGACATCGTCAACCGCCTGCACGACGAGGTGGCGAAGGCGCTCGCCAGCCCCGAGGTCAAGGAGCGATTCCTCAAGCTGGGCGCCGACGCCTGGACGCTCAAGCCCGAGCAGTTCGACGCGTACATCAAGGAGGAAATCGCCAGCAATGCCAAGCTGGTGAAGGCCGCCGGCCTGTCTCCCCAATGACCCACCGACCATTTCCCCAGGCCCTTTCTTTCCCCCGGCACACCTTCTGAACATGGCGACCCAACGACTCGGACTCATCATGCACGGCGTCACCGGACGCATGGGCATGAACCAGCATCTCATCCGCTCCATCTGCGCCATCCGCGCGCAAGGCGGTGTCACTCTTTCCAACGGCGACCGCGTCATGCCCGACCCGATCCTCATCGGCCGCAACCCCGGGAAGATCGAGGCCCTGGCGAAGGCCCACGGCCTCGAGCGCTGGGGCACCGATCTCGAACGCGCGCTGGAGAACACGGACGACACCCTCTTCTTCGACGCGGGCACCACGCAGATGCGCCCCACGCTCCTGGCCAAGGCGATTCGTGCAGGCAAGCATGTCTACTGCGAGAAGCCGATCGCCACCAACCTCAACGAGGCGGTGGAGATCGCCCGCCTGGCCCAGGGCTCGGGCCTCAAGCACGGCGCAGTCCAGGACAAGCTGTTCCTGCCCGGCCTGCGCAAGCTGGACATGCTGCGCCGCGCGGGCTTCTTCGGGCGCATGCTGTCGGTGCGCCTGGAGTTCGGCTACTGGGTGTTCGAGGGCGACCTGCAGCCGATCCAGCGCCCTTCGTGGAACTACCGCAAGGAAGACGGCGGCGGGATGATCCTGGACATGATGTGCCACTGGCGCTATGTGCTGGACAACCTGTTCGGCGAAGTGCAATCGGTGTCGTGCATCGGCGCGACGCACATCCCCCGGCGCTGGGACGAGAACGGACAGCCCTATGAAGCCACCGCGGACGATGCGGCCTACGCCACCTGCGAATTGCGCGGCCATGGCGGAGAGGCCGTGATCGCGCAGCTGAACATGAGCTGGGCCACGCGGGTGCGGCGCGACGACCTGGTGACCTTCCATGTGGACGGCACGGACGGCTCGGCGGTGGCGGGCCTGTCGTCGTGCCGGGCGCAGTCGCGAGTGGCCACGCCGCGGCCGGTGTGGAACCCGGACGAGAAGCAGACGATGAACTTCTTCGATCAGTGGCAGGAGATCCCGGACTCGCAGGCCTACGACAACGGCTTCAAGATCCAGTGGGAGCATTTCATCCGCCATGTGGTCGAGAACGCGCCGTACAAGTGGACGCTGCCCGAGGGCGCCAAGGGGGTGCAGCTGGTGGAGGCGGCGCTTGCCTCCTGGCAGGAACGGCGCTGGATCGATGTGCCGGCGCTGAACCTCTGAGGCGATCGATGACTCTGTCTCTGACGCTTCCGACCCCCACGGGCACGCTGGCGCCCTACACGCTGCGCGGCACGGCGCCGGTCAAGCCACCGCCGGGTGTCAAGTTCACCCGCATCGCCTATTCGGCCGCGCACGTGGTGGCCGATCCGCTGGCAGCGATCGATCCGTGGCTGCAGTGCGCGATCGACTGGGACGGGACGCTCGCCTACCGGCGCCACCTGTGGTCGCTGGGTCTGGGGGTGGCCGAGGCGATGGACACCGCACAGCGCGGCATGGGGCTGGACTGGCCGACCTCGCTGACGCTGATCCGGCGCACGCTCGATGCCGCGAAGGACGTGCCGGGCGCGCTGGTGGCCTCGGGCTGCGGCACGGACCAGCTGAGCCTGATCGACGCGAAGGGTGTGGACGACGTGATCCGCGCCTACGAAGTGCAGATGGAAGCGATCGAGGCGCTGGGCGGCAGGCTGATCGTGATGGCGAGCCGGGCGCTGGCGCACGTGGCCAGGGGGCCCGCGGACTACGAGCGCGTGTACGACCGCATCCTTTCACAGGCCAGGCAGCCGGTGGTGCTGCATTGGCTGGGCGACATGTTCGATCCGGCGCTCGCGGGCTACTGGGGCGCGAAGAACATCGACACGGCGATGGACACGGCGCTCGGCATCATCGCGGCGCATGCGCACAAGGTGGACGGCATCAAGATCTCGCTGCTCGACAAGGACAAGGAAATCGCGATGCGACGGCGCCTGCCGCCGGGCGTGCGCATGTACACCGGCGACGACTTCAACTACGCGGAGCTGATCGCGGGCGATGGATTCGGCAGCGAGCCGACGCACGGAAAGAGCGACGCGCTGCTCGGGATCTTCGATGCGATCGCGCCGGCGGCGAGCGCGGCGCTCGGCGAGCTCGCGCAGGGCGACACCGGCAAGTTCCACGCGATCCTCGGGCCGACGGTGGCGCTGTCGCGGCACATCTTCGCGGCCCCCACGCGCTTCTACAAGACGGGCGTGGTGTTCATGGCCTGGCTCAACGGGCATCAGAAGCACTTCACGATGGTGGGCGGGCAGCACAGCACGCGATCGCTGCAGCACCTGGCCGAGCTGTTCCGCCTGGCCGATGCGGCCAACCTGCTCGAGCAGCCGGAGCGCGCCGTGGGGCGCATGAAGACGCTGCTGGCGCTGCACGGCGTCGAGGCCTGACCCACCACACCAGGGGAATCGCACCATGCCTTTGCCCGATCGCATCGACGGCCTCGAACAGCTCGAGGAACTCCTGTCCCGTCCTTCCGATGCGCTCGTGCAGACGCTGGCTCGGATCGAAGGCGACATCCTCGTCCTGGGGGTGGGCGGCAAGATGGGTCCAACCCTGGCGCGAATGGCCCGGCGCGCCAGCCCCGGCCGGCAGGTGATCGGCGTGGCGCGCTTCTCAGAGCCGGGCTTGCGCGAGCGCCTGCAAGCGCAGGGCGTCCATTGCATCGAAGCCGACCTGCTTTCGCGCGAGGCGCTCGCTGCCCTGCCCGAGGCGCCCAACGTGGTCTTCATGGCCGGGCGCAAGTTCGGCTCGTCCGGCAGCGAATGGCTGACCTGGGCCATGAACGCCCATGTGCCGGCGCTGGTGGCGGAGCGCTTCCGCCGCTCGCGCATCGTGGCCTTCTCGACGGCCTGCGTCTACCCCTTTGCCGACGTGCGCGGGCCCGGCGCGCGCGAAGACGTGCCACCCACGCCGCCGCCCGGCGAATACGCGAATTCCTGCGTGGCACGCGAGCGCCTGTTCGAGCATTTCTCGCACCTGCACGGCACGCCGGGCCGGCTGATCCGCCTGTCTTACGCGATCGACATGCGCTACGGCGTGCTGCACGACCTGGCCCAAAAACTGATGGCGCGCCAGCCCATCGACCTCGCGATGGGCCATGCCAACATCATCTGGCAGGGCGAGGCCAACGACTGGGCACTGCGCTCCCTTGCGCACTGCGACACGCCGACCTCACCGCTCAACCTCAGCGGCCCGGCCATCGCCATTCGCGACGCAGCGCAGGGGCTGGCGCAGCGCCTCGGCGTCGAACCGGTCTTCACGGGCCGCGAGGCCGACACGGCCTGGCTGGTCGACTGCACCCGTGCCTTCGACATCTTCGGACCGCCGCAGGTCACGCTGCCGCGCATGCTGGACTGGACCGCCGACTGGGTCCGGCGCGGCATGACGAGCCTGAACAAGCCCACGCATTTCGAAGCCCGCGACGGCAAGTACTGATGCACCACACGCAGATCCCACCCGCCTCCCTCGCCCTGCTCCGGCGCGGGACGGCGATCCCCGCGCACCTGCTGGCCCTCGATCCCCATCGCAGGCTGGACGAGCGCCGCCAGCGGGCGCTGAGCCGCTACTACCTCGATGCGGGTGCAGGCGGCCTGGCCGTGGGCGTGCATTCGACGCAGTTCGCGATCCGCGAGCAAGGCCTCTACAAGCCGGTGCTCGAACTCGCGATGGACGAGGCCCTGAACTGGGACCCGCTGGACGGCGGGCGCCCGCTCTTCATGATCGCCGGGCTCGCCGGCTCGACCGCGCAGGCCTGCACCGAAGCAGCGACAGCCCAGGCCCTGGGCTACCACGCCGGCCTGCTGAGCCTGGCGGCGATGAAGGGTGCGAGCGAGGACGCGCTGATCGCGCACTGCCGCAGCGTCGCGGACGTGATGCCGCTGGTCGGCTTCTACCTGCAGCCCGCGGTGGGCGGCATCCCGCTGCCGGCGAGCTTCTGGCGCCGCTTCGCCGCCATCGACAACGTGGTCGCCATCAAGATGGCGCCCTTCAGCCGCTACGGCACGCTGGACGTGGTGCGCGGCGTGGTCGAGGCCGGCGCCGAGGGTCGCGTGACGCTCTACACCGGCAATGACGACCACATCGTGCTGGACCTGCTCGCGCCCTTCGTCTTCACGCGCGAAGGCCTGCCGGTCACGGTGCGCATCAAGGGCGGGTTGCTGGGCCACTGGAGCGTCGGCACGCGGCGCGCGGTGCAGCTGCTGTCGCGATTGCACGAGGCGGTGGCGGCCGACCAGGTGTCCGCGGAGCTCCTGGCCATCGATGCCCGGGTGACCGATTGCAATGCCGCCCTCTTCGACGTCGCCCATGACTTCCGCGGCTGCATCGCCGGCTGCCACGAGGTGTTGCGGCGCCAGGGCTTGCTGGCCGGCACCTGGTGCCTGGACCCTCTGGAAGGCCTGAGCCCAGGCCAGGCGGCCGAATTGACGCGCGTGCACGACGCCTACCCCGAACTCCATGACGACGACTTCGTCGCGGCACACCTGCAACGCTGGCTCGGCTAGCCTGCACCTTCACGCATCCCGTTTCCCCAGTCCGACACATCACCAGGAGACACCATGCAGAAGCAGAAGCGCCACTTGATCCGAAGCATCGCCCTCGCTGCGGCCTTCACCGCGCTGGGTGCGTCCGCCTTGGCCGAGGAATGGAAGCCCTCGCGGCCGGTGACCATCATCGTGCCCTGGGCCGCCGGCGGCTCCACCGACCAAGTGACGCGCGTGACGGCAGCGGAGATCGAGAAGACGCTCGGCCAGAAGGTGGTGATCGTCAACCAGCCCGGCGCCTCGGGCTCGATCGGCACCAAGAGCGCGCTCGACGCCCCTAAGGACGGCTATACCTGGACTGCCGGCGCGGCGCAGGACCTGGGCTCCTACGAGACCCTGGGCATGCTCAAGACCAGGATCGCCGACTGGCACCTGTTTCTCAACGTCGCCAACGTGCAGGTCATCGGCGTCAACGCGGCCGCGCCTTACAAGAGCGCCAAGGATCTGCTGGATGCGATGAAGGCCAAGCCCGGCCAGATCAGCGTGGCCACGGCCGGCGTGACCTCGGCCGGCCACAACGCGATGGAGCTGATCGCCAAGAGCACCGGCGTCAAGTACCGGCACGTGACCTACGACGGCGGCAACCCGGCCGTGGTGGCCACGGTGGCCGGCGAGACCGAAGTCACGACCCAGCTGGCGGTGGAGCAGGCCGACATGATCCGCGGCAAGCGCATCCGCCCGCTGGCCACGGTGAGCGACAAGGCGCTGGACCTCGAAGGCTACGGAACCATCGAGCCGCTGTCCAAGACGATCGAGGGCTTCAAGGCACCGGCCAACTACTTCGGCATCTTCATCCCCAAGGGCGTGCCCGACGAGGTGGTGAAGACGATGGAGAAGATCTGGGTCGACAACATCGCCAAGAGCGAAGTGCTGAAGAAGTACGCCACCAGCCGCGGCGCCCTGTTCGCGCCGCTGTACGGCGCCGAGGCGCAGACCGCGGTCATGCCGGCCATCCAGGCCAATGCCTGGCTGCTGTTCGACAGCGGCAAGGCCAAGGTCTCGCCGGAAACGCTGGGCATCGCGCGGCCGTGACGACCCCCACCGATGCCGAACGCGCCGCGGCGGAGGCCGAGGCCGAGGCCGCCGCACACGCGCGCAAGGTCTCGCCGCGCGCGGACCTCTGGCAGTCGCTGGGGTGGATCGTGCTCGGCATCGCGACCACCATCGGCGCCCTGCGCATGGACCGGCTCGAGAAGCAGGACATCAACCCGTACACGGTCCCCGGCCTGCTGCCGGGCCTGCTGGGAGCGGCGATCGTGTTCTTCGGCGGCCTGATGCTTTTTCGCTCCTGGCGCCGGCTCGCCAAGACGCCCCACCTGCCGCACCCGCGCACCGAGGCCGACCGCGCCGAGGCCCGCCGCATGTGGACCGTGCTGGCACTGTGCATCGGCTTCGCGGCGGGTCTGGTGGGCCATGGCCTGCCCTTCTGGGCGGCGGCGGCGGTTTTCGTCACGGTCACCATCGGCTTGCTGCAGTTCGCGGAGCGCAGCGCGAAGAACCAGCGGGTGCGGGGCCTGGCTTTCGCGCTGGCGGTCGGCCTCGGCGCCGGCATCGTCATCACGCTCGTGTTCCAGGAGTTCTTCCTGGTGCGCCTGCCTTAGGGAGGAGCCATGCTCGAAGGTCTTCAGATGCTGGGGCACTCCTACCTCAGCTTCCTGAACTTCTGGTCCATCGTCTACGGGCTCGGCGGCGCGCTGCTGGGCATCCTGGTGGGCTGCATGCCGGGGCTGTCCGCCACGCTGTGCATCGCGCTGCTGACCACGCTCACCATCAAGATGGCGCCCAACGACGCCATCCTGATCCTGATCTGCGCCTACGTCGGCACGCTCTATGGCGGCAGCCGCAGCGCGATCCTGCTCAACATCCCGGGCACCGCGGCCAATGCGGCTTCGTGTGCCGACGGCTACGCGCTGGCGCGCAAGGGCGAGGCCGGCCGCGCCATCGGCATCGCCACCTCGGGCGCCTTCACCGGCACGCTGTTCGGCGTGCTGTGCCTGGCGATGTTCACGCCGGCACTGGCCGAGATCGCGCTGTCCTTCGGCGCCTTCGAGTTCTTCTGGCTCGCGCTCTTCGGCGTCGCCATGTCGGGCAGCATCGTGGGCGAAGACCCGATCAAGGGTTGGCTCATGGGCTGCCTGGGCCTGCTGGTGGCGCAGATCGGGCAAGAGGGCCTCTATGCCTACGACCGCTTCACCTTCGGCTGGGACGAGCTCTCGGGCGGCATCGCGCTGATCCCGGCGCTGATCGGCGCCTTCGGCTTCGCCGAGGTGCTGACCTCGCTGGCCGATCCGATCGAACGCAAGATCGTGGAAATGAAAGACTCGGTACTGCCACGCTTCCGCGAGGTGTTCCAGTACTGGCGCACCGTGCTCCGCTCGGGCGTGATCGGCGTCGTGACCGGCATCCTGCCCGGCATCGGCGAGGACTCGGGCGCATGGATGTCCTACGCCGCCGCGAAGACGGTGAGTCCCGAGCGCGAGCAGTTCGGCAAGGGCTCCATCGACGGGCTGATGGCCGCCGAGACCGGCGACATGTCGGCCATTCCCGGCGGCATCATCCCGGCGCTGGCGCTCGGCATTCCGGGCTCGGCGCCTGCTGCCGTGCTGATGGCGGCGATGATCATCCACGGCATCCAGCCCGGCCCCATGCTGATGATCAAGACGCCGCAGTTCGTCTATGACGTGGTGGCGATGACCACGCTGGCTACCATCAGCATCCTGATCTTCGGCCTGTTCCTGGTGCGTCCGCTGCTCCACGTGCTGCGGGTGCGGCGCACGGTGCTCATGCCGGTGATCTTCGTGCTGTGCACGGTGGGCGCCTTCGCGATCGCCTCGCGGCTGTTCGACGTCTACTGCATGCTGGCGATCGGCATCGGCGCCTTCTTCCTGCGCCGCCGCGGCTACGAGATGGCGCCCTTCGTGCTGGGCCTGGTGCTGGGCGAACTGCTGGACAAGAGCCTGCGCCGTGGGCTGGTGCTGTCCGACGGCAGCATCGCGCCCTTCTTCACGCGCCCGATCTGCGCGGCGCTGGCCGCGGTCACCATCCTGACGATGCTGATGTACATCCCGGCGGTGAACGTCCGCATCCGCCGGGCCTGGGGCGAGGCCAAGCGCCTCGTGTTCCGCCGCAGGGCCGGGCCATGAAGATCGCGCTCTGCAACGAGGTGCTGAAGGAACTGCCCTTCGCCGAGCAATGCCGCTTGGCTTCCGCGCTGGGCTATGACGGGTTGGAGGTCGCGCCTTTCACGCTGGCCGCCGACCCCATGGCCATCGGCGATGTGCAGGCGCGCGAATTCGGCCGCATGGCACTCGACCACGGCCTCGAGATCAGCGGACTGCACTGGCTGCTGGTGGCACCGGCCGGCCTCTCGATCGTGAGCGCCGACGCGGCCCTGCGCCAGCGCAGCGTGTCGGTGATGCAGCGCCTGGTCGAGCTCTGTGCGCTGATGGGGGGGCGCTACCTGGTGCATGGCTCGCCGAAGCAGCGCTCGGTGCCCGCAGGCGAGACCCGCGCCGCCGCGCTGGAGCGCGCGCGCGAATGCCTGGCCGCCGCGGCGCGCGCTGCGCAGCAATGCGGCGTCGTCTATTGCATCGAGCCGCTGTCCACCGCCGAGACCGACCTCATCAACACGGTGGCCGAAGCGGTCGAGCTGGTGCAGGCCATCGGCTCGCCGGCCTTCAGGACCATGATCGACTGCAGCGCGGCGGGGCAAATGGAACGCGAGGACGTGCCGGCGCTGATGCGCCGCTGGATGCCCACCGGGCAGATCGCCCACGTGCAGCTCAACGACCCGAACCGCCGCGGCCCCGGCCAGGGCGCGATGCGCTTCGCACCCATCCTTGGGGCACTGCGCGACATGCAGGCGGCGGGGCACTACCACGGCATCGTTTCGGTCGAGCCCTTCGACTATTGCCCCGACGGCATGGGGTCTGCGGCGCGCGCCATCGGCTACCTGCGGGGTCTCGAAGAGGCTGCAAGCCATGGCTGAGGCCCCGCGCTTCGCGATCCACGAAATAGCCCTGTTCGAGCGCCCGGTCGTCCTGCGCCTGCCCTTCCGCTTCGGCGTGGTGACGCTGACCGAGTGCCCGCAAGCCTTCGCGCGCGTACGCATCGAGCTCGGCGACGGCCGCAGCGCCTGGGGCGCGGCGGCCGAGCTGATGGCGCCCAAGTGGTTCGACAAGAACCTCGCGCTCAGCAACGAGGACAACTTCGATCAGCTCCGCCGCGTGTGCGCCCTGGCGCGCGACGCCTATCTGGGCGATGCCACGGCCGCCAGCGCCTTCGGCCATTTCGCGCGTCACCACGATGCGCACCGGCTGGAAGCTGCACGGCTGGGCTTCAATCCGCTGCTGGCGAGTTATGGCCCGGCGCTGATCGACCGGGCGGTGCTCGACGCGCTGTGCCGGGCGCTGCAGATGTCCTTCTACGCGGCGATCCGGGGCAATGCGGCCGGCATCGGGGCGACGCAGCCGTCGTTCGCGGGCATCGACATGGACGCTTTCCTGGCCCGCCTCCAGCCTGCGCCCCACATCGAGGCGCGGCACACGGTGGGCCTGGTGGACGCCATCACCGCTGCCGATCTGAAGGATCCGGTGGCCGACGGCCTGCCCGAAACGCTGGAAGAGGTGGTGCGGGTCTACGGCCATCGCTATTTCAAGCTCAAGGTCGGGGGTGACATCGCGGCGGACCTGGCGCGCCTGCACGCGATCGCGGCCGTGCTGGACCGCGCGGACACGCCCTACTTCGTCTCGCTCGACGGCAACGAGCAGTACGCGGACGCCACGGGCGTTGCCGAGCTGATGGCGAGGCTGCGGGAGGCGCCCGCGCTGGTGCGCCTGTATGACGCCATCCTCTTTGTCGAACAGCCGATCGCGCGCAGGTTGGCATTGGACGTGGACCTGCGCGCCGCGAACATCGGCAAGCCGGTGATCGTCGACGAGTCCGACGGGGAGCTCGACTCTTTCGTACTGGCGCGCGCGCGCGGCTACGCCGGCATCTCCTCGAAGACCTGCAAGGGCTTCTACAAGTCGCTGCTCAACGCCGCGCGATGCGCTGCCTGGAATGCCGGGCAGACGCAGACGCGCTACTTCATGTCGGCCGAGGACCTGACCACGCAGGCCGGCCTTTCCGTGCAGCAGGACCTGGCACTCGTCAACCTGCTGGGCATCACCCATGTGGAGCGCAACGGCCATCACTACGTGAATGGCATGGCCGCGCTACCGGCCGAGGAGCAACAGGCCTTCCTCGAAGCGCACGGCGATCTCTACGAGCGCTCGCACGGCGCGGTGCGCCTGCGCATCCGGGACGGCCGCATCCGGCTGGGCTCGCTGGATTGCGCCGGCTTCGCGAGCGCGGCGATGCCGGACTTCGACGCCATGGCAACGATGGCCGGCTGAGCGCTTTCGTCTTTCCCTCCTCGCTTTTCTTGCCCATGCGCGATTTCTCCAAAGACCACGAGTGGCTCTCCCTCAACACCGCCACCATCCGCAAGCAGCTCGGCGCCGAAGTGCCGCTCGACCGCATCATCGACCAGTGCGCCGCACTCGGCATCCGCGCGATCAGCCCCTGGCGCGACCAGGTCCATGCCATCGGCATCGAGCGCATCGCGAAGCAGCTGCGCGCCCATGGCATCGGCCTCTCGGGCTACTGCCGGGGCGGCTTCTTCCCGGCGCCCGATGCTGCCGGCCTGAGGGCCGCGCTCGAGGACAACCGCCGCGCCATCGACGAAGCGAAGACGCTCGACGCGCCCTGCCTGGTGCTGGTGGTGGGCGGCCTTCCCGGCGCGCTCGAAGGCCGGGCCCAGTACAAGGACATCGCCCGCGCGCGCGGCGAGGTTCGCGACGGCATCGCAGCCTCGCTGGAGTACGCGCGCGAGGCCGGCATGCCGCTCGCGATCGAGCCCCTGCATCCGATGCAGGCGGCCGACCGTGCCTGCATCAACACGCTCGAGCAGGCGCTGGACTTGTGCGACGCACTCGACCCGCAGTGCTCGGGCATGCTCGGCGTCGCGCTCGACATCTACCACGTGTGGTGGGACCCGAAGCTGCAGCAGCAGATTGCGCGCGCAGGCCGGGAGCGCCTGCTGGCCTACCACGTGTGCGACTGGCTCACGCCGACGCGCGACCTGCTGAGCGACCGCGGCATGATGGGCGACGGCGTGGTCGAACTGCGCAAGGTGCGCGGGTGGGTCGAGGCCGCGGGCTTCGCCGGCTTCAGCGAGGTCGAGATCTTCTCCGCCCTGGACTGGTGGCAGCGGCCGGGCGAGCAGACGCTGGCCACCTGCATCGAGCGCCATCGCAGCGTCGTCTGACGCCCGAGCCTTGGCCGTGCTGCAATTCGCCGCATGGCCCATCGGATGCACGACGAACCTGCGCCGCTGTGTCGACGCAAAAGTGGTGCTCAGCCCTCGACGGCCAGCTTGAGCTTCATGAGCGCGTGATCCCACTGCTGCGCGATCGCCTCGAGCGAGCGCCGGCCCTCTTCCAGCTTCGCCGGGTCGAACTCCCACAAGCGTTCGCGTCCGATCTTCACATCGCGCACCAGTCCAGCATCGGCCAGCACCTGCAGGTGCTTGGTGACGGCCTGGCGCGTGATGTCGGTGCCGGCCGTGAGCTGCGCGATCGACAGCGTTCCGCCAGCGCACAGCACGGCGACCAGCCTCAGTCGGGTTTCGTCGCCCAGGGCCGCGAAGATCGATGCGGACTTGCGCAGCGCCGCCCTCTTCAACGGCGCGCTAGGGCTCGGCGACATGCTTTCGGATGTTCTTCATCTGCTCGTCCCAGCCGCCGCTGTTCATGCGGAAGGCCTCCAGGCGACGCTCGGGCGGAATCTGATCGAAGCCGGATTCGACCAGGGTCAGCAAAGTGCCGCCCTCGACCTCCGCCAGCTCGAAGACCACCAGCGTGGTTGGCTCCTTCGAGTAGTCGACCGCGGGGTCGATGGCCGCCGGATGCCAGCGCATGGACAGCAGGCGCTCCGGCTCCATGCGCTCGATCATGACGTCGAACAGGAGGTGCTCGTAGCCCGGATGGGTGATGTGCCCCTGCGCGCGCTGGCCGGCCACGAAGGTCTCGCCCTCCAGCGCCACGCCGAACCAGCGGCCGAATTCCTCGGCGTTCGACAGCGCGCGCCAGACCCGCGCGCGTGGGGCCTCGAGCAGGATCTTCCTCTCGATACGGTCCGTGGATGCGTTCATATGCAACCTCCTGGATGCATGTTAGGACCGGGCGCCGAGAAGTGCAACCTCTTCATTGCATGATCGCATCGGCAGCCCAAAGCCCCGCGCACGGCGAGGGCTGCCGCCCTCGCGACAGCGCGCGCACGGGCGCGCTCCTAGAATCGGCGGGCCGCCGTGCGTCAGCGCGGGGGCAAAGCGTTCTCAGGGCGGGGTGAAATTCCCCACCGGCGGTGATGGCGACTTGTTCGCACGAGCCCGCGAGCGCCTGCGGCGCGCCATGCGCCGCAGGGTCAGCAGACCTGGTGAGATCCCGGGGCCGACGGTCACAGTCCGGATGAAAGAGAGCGCGGTCCCTTGGCCCGGCGGGCGCATTCGCATGCGCCTGCTTGCCTCGGGTTCGTGCGCCCTGATTCAGGCAACCCTTCGTCAAGGCAAACCATGAGTCAGATCAACGACCTTCCCCTCTCCGCCGTCGGCGCGCCCAATGTCTCGCGCGGCCAGCGCATTGCCTTCGTGCAGGCGCAGTGGCATTCCGACATCGTCCACCAGGCGCGCGACGCCTTTCTCGAAGAGATGGAGCGCCAGGGCGTGCCGCGCGCCGACATCGACATCTTCGACGTGCCCGGCGCCTTCGAGATCCCGCTGCATGCCAAGCGGCTCGCGCGTTCGGGTCGCTATTCAGGCATCGTCGGCTGCGCGCTGGTGGTGGATGGCGGCATCTATCGCCATGAGTTCGTCGCCTCCACCGTGGTGAACTCGCTGATGCAGGTGCAGCTGGAGACCGACGTGCCCGTGTTTTCGGCAGTGCTCACGCCGCATCACTTCCACGAGCACGTGGAGCACCGCAAGTACTTCCACCGCCACTTCGCCGTCAAGGGCACCGAGGTGGCCGAGGCTTGCGTGAAGACGCTCGAGGCGCTGAAGCGCGTCGAAAACCTGATCGCAGCCTGACGCCGAACACGGGTCCCACCGCGGTGGTCCCTCGGCGACGGAGTGCCGAGTCTCCGAGCGGACCACCCCAAGGGTTTGCGCTGACGAATTGCGGGTCAACCCCTGTTCCCGAGCAGCGTAAGAATTACGTAAGATTCGCGCGACCCTTTATCAGGATCCCAATGCTCGACATTGACTTGCCAGCGCCTGCTGCCGCGGTTCGCAGCGTTCTAGCCAACCGCGGGATCGTCCCGGCACTGGCTTTGCTCAATGACCGAACGCCGTATCGATTCACCGCCATCTACAAGTTGAACGGCGAGGTGATGCATGCGGCGCACGCCTTCGACCGCACCGCCGAGTACCGCACCTGGCTCAAGGTGGTGCCGCTCGACAGGAGCTTCTGCCAGTACGCGATCGAGCATGGCGAGTTCGTGACCCGCCATGCGTCGGAGGACCAGCGCCTCCCTCGTCGCCCCTACGCCGGCTTCGTCGAGTCGTACTACGGCCAGCTGCTCACGCGCAATGGCGGAATGCCCTACGGGACCTTCATTCACTTCGATCTGGAGCCCCGCAGCATCGAGGCGGCAGAGATCGATTTCCTGCGCGAAGTGATCCCGACCTTCCTGGACTACCTGGACTGAACAGGTCCTAGCCTGCCCGCGCCAGCAACCCGGGCACCGACGACGCGAGCAGCGCGATGCCCGACAGCGTCAGGAGTCCCAGCACGATCTTGCGGAAGCCCGCCTCGCTGATGCCGATGTAGAGGCGCGCGCCGAGCAGGACCGGCACCAGCACCGCGAGCGCGACGATGCCCAGGAGCGGCAGCATCGGCAAACGGACCAGGCCGGTGCCCAGGTAGGCCGAGAAGGTCACCAGCAGCATCGAGAGATTGAAGTTCTGGATCACCGAACGCTGCACGTCCTTCTCCAGGCCGCGCAGCGTGCACCAGAGCGTGGGAATGGCGCCGGTGAAGCCGCCCAGGCCGCCGCAGACGCCGCCGATCAGGCCGGCCGCGCCATCGGCCGTGCGTCCGCCCGCGCGTACGCGCGGCAGATTGCGCGCCATCAACATCGCCGGACACCAGATCACCAGCAGTCCGCCGAGGCAGGCCTTGAAGAGCGGCACGTCCAGGCGCGGCAGCAGCCAGACGCCCATTGGCACGCCCGCCAGGCCGCCGAATACGAAGGGCAGCAGCAGCGCCCGGTCGAAGCCGCGGCGCACCGTGACGGCGGCGATCACCTGGCCGGTCAGCGCGCCGAAGGTGGCGAGCACCGCCGCCAGCCTGGGCTCTACCGTCCAGGCCCAGAAGGACATCGCGACCAGGCCGAAGGCGAAGCCCGACAGGCCCTGCACGAAGCCGGCCACGATCGCGCCGAGCGCGACGATCAGGTAGAGCGACGAATCCAAAGCGTAGGCCGCACGCCACCCGGCAGCCCCAAGGCGGCCGGGACCCCCTCGGAGGGGAGCGAGCAACGGAAATGCCGGGCGCGGCGGCGCATCAGGCGGATGCAGGCACGAGCGCTTCGCGCCGCACGCGCCGCACATTGAAGGCGCTGGCGATCAGCACCGCCTGCACCACCGCGAGCCCGATGATCACACTCATGTACTGCTGATGGTCCATCAGCCGGCCGAAGATCAGCGGCGCCACCGCCTGGCCGATGTCCAGCCCGGCATAGACCACCCCGTAGACGCGGCCGGTGGCGTTGGCCGGCGTCGAGCGCTTGACCAGCAGGTCGCGCGAAGGCCCGGCAATGCCCGAGGCGAAGCCCATCGCGCCGAACAGGGCCGGCACCAGCACGGGCGGGAAGGTCGCCAGCGCCAGGACCAGCGCCACCACCGCCGCCGCGCCGAAGGCGAAGCCCACGATGCGCTCGCAGCGCGAAGGGTCTGAGGCCAGGAAACCGCCGACCACCATGCCCCCCGCGCTGGCGACCATGTAGGTCGTGAGGCAGATCGCAATCAGCGCCACCGGCACGGCATGAAGGTGCCCGGCCGCGGCCGGCGCGAAGGTCTGCACGACGCTCAGCGCCATGGCATAGAAGAAGAAGAATCCGAAGCACATCCACACCGCCGGGATCTTGAGGAAGGCGAGCTCGCCGCCTGCCGCCGCATCCGCACCCGTGGCCTTGTGAACCGCTTTCAGGTCCAGCGCCAGCACGGCTCGGTTGAGCCACAGCACCGCGAGAACGAACAGGGCCAGCGCGCCGGCCGAGGCCAGCGCCACGCGCCACGAGAAGGCGATGGCCAGCGGCACTACGAACGCCGGTGCCAATGCCCAACCCAGGCTGCCGGTGATGCCGTGCACGCTGTAGGCATGGCCCAGGCGCGTGGGCGCGACCTTGCGGTTGAAGAGCGTGTAGTCCACGGGATGGAACACGCCGTTGCCGATGCCGGCCACCACGGCGCAGGCCAGCAGCATCCAGTAGCTCTGCGCCAGCGCGTAGCCGATCGCCGCCAGCGCCAGCAGGCCCAACCCCACGAAGAGCACCGGTCGCGGTCCGAGCCGGTCGACGACGAAACCGGAGGCGGCCTGCACCATGCACGAGACGACGAAGAACACGGTCAGCACTGCACCGAGCTCGGTGTAGCTGACGTCGAAGGCATCCTTCAGCCAGGGGAACAGCGGCGGCAGCACCAGCTGGGCGAAATGGCTGATGGCATGCGCCAGGCCGACCAGTCCGATCAGCTTGGCATCGGAGCGCAGGGTGTTGTTCGAGGCGGGGGAGGCGTTGGGCGAAGACATGAATTGCAACAAGAAGCCGGGGCAGGGACTGATCGTATTCCCGGAGCACGCGGCAGAATGGCGATACAGAGACAACATTTGTCGAAATCATGCCGTCCACCACCTTCGCACCCGTCACGCCCACCCGGCGCGACGCGCAGCCGGAAGGCGCGGCCCCGACCCAGGTCGTCGGTCCGCTCACGCCGCACCTCTATGCACCCGACGCGCTGCGGCCGCTGCGGGCCAAGGAGCATTTCCTCAAGGCCGACAGCTTCGTCGAACTGCACACCCATCCGTGGCCGCAGCTCACCTTCTCGACCCGCGGCGTCATCCGCCTGAGCACGGAAGACGGCAGCTACATCGTGCCGCCCTCGCGCGCCCTCTGGGTCCCGGCCGACATGGCACACAGCATCACGCTGATCGAGGACGCGGAGCTGCGCACGGTCTACCTGCACAGCTGGCTCGGCCCAGGGTGGGAGAAGTGCGAGGTGCTGGAGATCAGCCCCCTGCTGCGCGCCCTGATGCTGGCGCTGGACACGACGCCCGACGGACTGCCGCCGGCCGATCCGCATGCCGCGCAGCGCGAGCGCTGGATCGCGCCGCTGCTGGTCGACGAACTGGAGCGCGCGACGCAGATCCGCATCGACGTTCCGCTGCCCGCCGACAAGCGCCTGCGCCAGCTCTGCGAGACGCTGCTGCGCAATCCCGCCGGCCGCGCCACGCTGGCCGAGCGCGCGGAGGCCATCGGCGCCAGCGAACGTACCGTGGCGCGCCTGTTCCGCGACCAGCTGGGCACCAGCTGGCAGCAGTGGCGGCAACAGGCCGTGCTGGCCCATGCGCTGCCGCTGCTGGCGCGCGGCATGGCCGTGAGCCAGGTGGCGTCGGCCAGCGGCTACGCGACCGACAGCGCCTTCTGCGCGATGTTCAAGGCGGCGACGGGGCAGTCTCCAACGGCTTTCCAGCACAAGAGGAAAGGCTAGCGGGCGAGCGGCGCCGAGGCCCGACCCTTCGGCGCTTTCGTATCATCGGCGGGTGCACCCCGATCCATTCCCAGCGGTGAAGGCATGGCCCTGAACCGCGACCAGCTCGTACGCTGGCTCCCTTTTCTCGGCTGGCCGCGCCCCAGCCGCGCCCTTCTCACCGGCGAAGCCATGGCCGGCATCACGGTGGCCCTGATGGTGATCCCGCAGGGGGTCGCCTACGCGGCGCTTGCCGGCATGCCGCTGGTGACGGGCATCTACGCCTCGCTGCTGCCGGCGCTCATCGGCGTCCTGTTCAGCGCATCGACACGGCTCTCGGTCGGGCCGACCGCTCTGTCCAGCCTGCTGGTGGCGGCCTCGCTCGGCCCGCTCGCGATTCCCGGCAGCGCCGAGTGGGTCGCCCTGGCGGCGTGGCTGTGCTTCATGTCCGGCGCCATCCAGCTGCTGCTCGGGCTGGGCGGCTTCGGCTGGGTGCTGCGGCTGGTCAACTCGCCGGTGCTGATGGGCTTCACTCAGGCCGCTTCGGTGCTGATCATCCTGTCGCAGTTGCCGGCGCTCTTCGGCTTCACCGGCCGGACCATCGGCCAGATGTGGCACGGCCCGCCACCGGATTTCCTGGCGATCGCCTTCGGGCTCGGAAGCATGGCGGCGCTCTGGATCGCCAAGGAGCGCTTGCCGCGTTTTCCGGCCGCAATGGTGGTGGTGGGCGCCTGCGCCGCCATCAGCGCCGCCATCGGCTACGCGTTGCGCGGCGGCGCCGTGGTCGGCACCCTGCCCTCGGGCCTGCCCGCGCTGTACTGGCCCGGGACGCAGCCGCTGGGCACCTTCGGCGCGCTGCTGCTGCCGGCCCTGATGATCACGCTGGTGAGCTTTCTCGAAACGGCCTCGAGCGCCAAGGTCGACAACGCGCGCGCCGGCAAGCTCTGGAATGAAAACCAGGACCTGATCGGGCAAGGCCTGGCCAAGATCGCCTCCGGCTTTTCGGGCGCCTTCCCCACCAGTTCCTCCTTCTCGCGCTCGGCCATCAATCTCTACGCGGGCGCCCAGACCGGCTGGGCCACGGTGTTCTGCGTGCTGCTGATCGGCGCCGCGCTGCTGTGGGCGATGCCGCTGCTCTACCACGTGCCGCAGGCGGTGCTGGCCTCCATCGTCGTCATCGCGATGCTGGGGCTGGTGCGCCCCGGCCAGTTCGTCTCGCTCTGGCGCATCTCGCGCGTGGAGGCGGTCACGGCGCTGGTGACCTTCGTTCTCACCATCGCCACCTCGCCCTCGATCTACTGGGGCGTGCTCGCCGGCCTGCTGATGAGCCTCAGCCATTACATGTACCGGCACCTGCATCCGCGCATCATCGAAGTGGGGCTGCATCCGGACGGCAGCCTGCGCGACCGCCATCTCTGGAACTTGCCGCAACTCGCGCCGCAGCTGCATGCGATGCGCATGGACGCCGAGCTCGACTTCGCGACTGCCAGCACGCTGGAGCGCGCCATCACCATCACGCTCGCGATGCGGCCGGAGCTCACCGACATCTGCCTGTTCGCACAGCCGATCAACCGCATCGACGTGACCGGCGCCGAGGTCTTCGGTGCGATCCGCCGGCTGCTGGAATCGAAGGGCGTGCGCCTGCACCTGAGCGGCCTCAAGCTGCCGGCGCAGCAAGTGCTCGAACGGGCCGGGCTGTTGGCGCCGGGCCCCTTGCTGTTCATCTACCGCACCGACGCCGACGCGCTGGCAGCATTGGGCGGCATGCCCGGGATGACGACCGCCGAGGTGGAGGCTGCGCTCAGCCCTGCACCGGCCCGCGCTGACGCTTGATCTCCGCGCGCTGGCTCTTGCCCTCGAGCCGGCGCTGCCGGGCGCCGTAGCTCGGCTTGGTGGGCCGGCGCACCCGCGGCGGCAAGGCGACGCCGTCGACCAGCTCCTGCAGCCGCGCCAGTGCGTCGGCACGGTTCATGTCCTGGCTGCGGTGGCGCTGCGCCTTCAGCACCAGCACGCCTTCCTGGGTGATGCGGCTGTCGCGCAGCGCGAGCAGGCGCTCCTTCACCGCCTCGGGCAGCGAGCTCGCGCGGATGTCGTAGCGCAGGTGCACGGCGCTCGACACCTTGTTGACGTTCTGCCCGCCGGCCCCCTGCGCACGCATGGCGCTGAACTCGACCTCCGAGGAATCGATGGGAACGAGTGGGCGCGGCGCGGGCATGCGCCATTCTGACGCGGCAGGAAGAGCGCCGCCCGCCGATTGACGCTCGCCCGGGGCAAGTCCATATTGACTGCAGGAGGTTCGACGCCATGCCTTCCGTTCGTCCCGCGGCGGTCGCGGGGATCTTCTACCCGGAGAATGCATTGCCGTTGCGGCGGCAGATCGGCGAATGCCTTCTTGCGGCTCGTGCCACCGCCGAGGCGGGGCGCCCACCCAAGCTGCTGATCGTTCCGCACGCAGGCTACGTGTATTCCGGTGCCGTCGCGGCGCATGCCTTCGCCCTGCTCGCTCCCTGGCGCGAGCGGATCCGCCGCGTCGTGCTGCTCGGCCCGGCGCATCGCTCGGCCGTGCGCGCCCTGGCGGCGCCGACGGTCGCAGCCTTCGACACGCCGCTCGGCCGCGTCGCGCTGGATCTGCCCGCGTTGGCCGCGCTGCAGGACCTGCCGCATGTCGCGCAGGACGACCGGCCACACGCTTTCGAGCATTCGCTGGAAGTGCAGCTGCCCTTCCTGCAGACGGTGCTCGACACCTTCGAGGCGGTGCCGCTGCTTGTCGGCGATGCCCGCCCCGCGGAGGTCGCGCAGGTCCTGGCGCGCCTGTGGGGCGGTGACGAGACGCTGATCGTCATCAGCTCCGACCTGTCGCACTACCTGCCCCATGCGCAGGCGCAAGTGCGCGATCGCGCCACCGTGGAACGCATCCTCGCCTTCGATGGCACGCTGGATCCCGAGGAGGCCTGCGGCGCCTCGGCGATCAACGGCGCGCTGCAGGCCGCCCAGGCACACCGCCTGTTGCCGCGCCTGCTCGACCTGCGCAACTCCGGCGATACCGCGGGCGACCGCCGCCGCGTGGTCGGCTACGCCGCGATCGCATTCGAGGCGAACACATCATGACCACGAACGCTCCAGCGCGCTGGTGGCATCGGCTGGACGACGGCCGCATCCAGTGCGACCTGTGTCCGCGCGACTGCCGCCTGCACGAGGGCCAGCGCGGGATGTGCTTCGTTCGCCAGCGCCTCGGCGATGAGATGGTGCTCGCGACCTACGGCCGAAGCTCGGGCTTTTGCATGGACCCGATCGAGAAGAAGCCGCTGAATCATTTCCACCCGGGCTCCGCCGTGCTGTCCTTCGGCACGGCAGGCTGCAACCTCGCGTGCAAGTTCTGCCAGAACTGGGACATCTCCAAGAGCCGAGAGATGGACCGGCTGATGGACCAAGCCTCGCCGCAGCGCATCGCCGAATTGGCGCGCGAGCGCGGCGCCCTGAGCGTGGCCTTCACCTACAACGACCCGGTGATCTTCGCGGAGTATGCGATGGACGCCGCCGATGCCTGCCATGCGTTGGGCATCTTCAGCGTCGCCGTGACAGCGGGCTACATGCATGCCGCGCCGCGGCGCGAGTTCTATGCGAGGATGGACGCCGCCAACGTCGACCTCAAGGGGTTCACCGAGGACTTTTATTTCCGGCAGACCGGCGGTCACCTGGCACCGGTGCTCGATACGCTGCAGTACCTGCGCCACGAGACCTCCTGCTGGTTCGAGATCACGACGCTGCTGATTCCCGGCCACAACGACGGCGACGCGGAGATCGAGGCGATGACCCGCTGGATCTTCGACGCGCTCGGGCCGGACGTGCCGCTGCACTTCACGGCCTTCCACCCCGACTACAAGATGATGGACGTGCCTCCCACGCCGCCCGCCACGCTGAAGCGCGCCCGCACCATCGCGCTCGCCAACGGACTGCACCACGTCTACACCGGCAACGTGCACGACCTGGAGGGCGGCACGACTTTCTGCCCCCACTGCCGCGCAGCGCTCGTGCGGCGGGACTGGTACCTCGTGATGGATTGCGCGCTGGATGCGCGCGGCAAATGTCCGCATTGCGGCACGCGGATTGCAGGCCATTTCGGGAGCTTCGAGCGCGGCTTCGGCCGCCGCCGAATTCCGGTGCGTGCAGCCGCCTGAACCCTACACCGGCAGAACATCCAGGTTGTTCGCGCCCGGCAAGGCATGCAGGCTCATCGCAACGCGCGCGGTGTACGTGCGGCTGAGCACGGTGCTGACCTCGATCCAGTCGGCGCGCGCTTCGGCAGGGGTCAGCGTGAGCACCAGGTAGCCGCGCTTGGTCGTCTCGGCATAGCGCAGGTCTTTCACCATCTTCGGGAATGCATCCGTGAGGAGGGGACCGGAGATCAGCGGCAGAAGAATTTCAAGCCCCGGCGAGCTGATCGAGGACGCCGCAAACTCGACGCCCACACGCTGCCCGGCGGCATCGGTCAGGTTGCTGGCCCACGAATTGTGCGTATCGCCGGCCAGAGAGACGAGGTTCTTCCCCATCGAGCGGGCTGCGGCCAGCACGGTCTCGCGCGCAGCGGGGTAGCCGTCCCATGCATCGAGGTTGTAGGGCACGCGACGTTGGGCGAGCAAGGCACGCTGGCTGTCGCTGCGCAAGGATTCCGGCGTCGACTGCGCGAGCAGGAACTCGCTGATGGTCTCCACCGTGAACGCGCTCGCAACGCTCAACGGAATCTCCATGCGCGCCATCAACACCTGCTGCCCGAGCACCTGCCAGGTCGCCCCCGAGGCGGCCATGCGCGCGGACAGCCAATCCGATTGCTCGGCGCCCAGGAGCTGGCGCCCCGCGCCGGCGGCCGCACCCTCCAGATACGCGTCGAGATCGACCTGCTCGTCGCGCCCGATGAGCCGCGTATCGAGCATGTGCAGCGACGCCAGGTTGCCGAAGTCGAAGGACCGGTAGATCTTCAATGGGTTGGCAGGGTCGGGCATGCGCACGGGCAGCCATTCGCGATAGGCCTGCACGGCGGCCGCGCGCCGTGCCGCGAAGCTGCCTTCGGTAGCGGGGTCGTGGTTGGCCGCGCCACCGGACCAGGCGTTGTCGGCGATATCGTGGTCGTCCCACACCGCGATCATCGGCATCCTCGCGTGCAGCGCCCGCAGGTCGGCATCGGTCTTGTATTGCGCGTGGCGGCGGCGATAGTCGTCGAGCGTCAGCGTCTCGTGCGTGGGCTGCGATTCGCGATCGATCGCGATCGCGAGCTGCGATGCAAAGCCCAGCGGGCCGTATTCATAGATGTAGTCGCCCACGTGAAGCACCGCGTCGATGTCCGTGCGCTTGGCGAGCTCCGCGCAGACGTTGAAGTAGCCGGCCGGAAAGTTCGAGCACGAGACCACGCCGAGCCGGACTTGCGACACGCTGCCGGTCGGCAGGGTCTTCGTGCGTCCTGTGGGCGAAGGCTCGGAGCCGACGTAGAAGCGGTAGTAATAGGCGCTGGCCGGTTGCAACCCGGTAGCGTCCACCTTGACGGTGTAGTCCTGCTCTGCGCCGGTGCTCGCCGTGCCGCGCGCGACGATGGCGCCGAAGTTCGCATCGCTCGCGACTTCCCAGCTCAGGTTCAGGGTGCCCGGGCTGGCGACCGTGACGCGGGTCCACAGGATCACGCGATCGGCGAGCGGATCGCCGCTGGCGACGCCATGCGCGAACAGGGGCGTCGCGCCGCCAGGTGTGCCGCCTGCGCTGCCACCATCTCCGCCAATGCCGCCACCGAAGCCGCCCCCGCCGCCACCTCCACCCCCGCAGCCCGACACGCTGACGCCGCTGCCGACGAACATGGCATAGAGGATGGCGCTTCGAATGAAAGATCGGCGCGAAGGCTCGGGCGCGAGATCGGAAGGGTGTTCCAGGTCCGCAGGGGATGCGGACGATTCTGTGCCGTGGCTTTCGCGCATGCTCGCTCCTTGCCCGACACGCCAGCCACACTGCGCGGCTTCTCCGTCGCGTCGGAGGGTGGCGAGATTGGAGGGCGGTCCTCGAGGAGGAGCTGTCAGCCGAGCTCAACCGTCCAGGTCGGCCAACAGCTTACATCGCGTCACAGCGGTTGCGCTCCGACACGACCGCAGCGCGCTGGAGCCGAGCGCTACCCGCCGCGCGAGAGGGGGCGCGCCTGCACATCCGTCACGGGGTCGCCGCGCTCCCGCAGGCGCATCGGACCCCTGGCCTGTTCGCCAAGTGCCCGCGCCGCCGCGACATCGGCTGCCGTCGGCGCGGCCGGATGTGAAGCGGCGCGAAAGCGGTCGAAGCCATGGCGCGGGTCGAAGCGCATCACCCAAGGCCGCACCGGCTGGCCGGTGAGCCGTGCCCAGCCGTAGCGCACGCCCCAGACCAGCGCCAGCAGCACCACCGCGACGGCGACGCTGGCCGCGAAGACCAGACCGATCAGGAACAGAACAAGGCGCAGGAGGAAGTTCGTCATCGTCGGATTAGGCCACCGCCTCGATTCGAGGTTCCGCGGCCTTGCGGAACTCGAACTGCCCCGGGGTGCGGATCGGGTCGGTCGTGACGACGATCCGGTCCTTCGGTCCGAAGCTGCCGTCGAGCAGCAGCTTGGACAGCGGGTTCTCGATGCGATGCTGGATCGCGC
>NZ_JAVDRF010000001.1:0-797946 GCF_031454625.1 Variovorax soli | reverse complement strand
GGGGGTCTGGATGTTGACCAGGGGCACGCCGTTGGGTGCCACCAGCACCGTGGGGCGCAGGCCCGGCGCCACGCCGGGCGCTCCGACGATTTGTGCGGGCGCGGGCGCTGCAGCCAGAAGCGCCATCGCCATCACTGCCGCAGTCGCCCCCAAGGCCTTGCCTGCGGCCATGGCCGTCTCCTGCACCACCATGCGCAGGCCGCGCGCGGCGTTGAAGACGATGCGGTGAAGATGCTTGTTCATGTTCTTGTTCCCTGCGTGCTCATCAGAAGCTGTAGTTCAGGCTGAATCCCGCCGTCGCCCGGGCGGTGCGCAAGCCCTCCGGCTTGTGGATGGGCGCGCCGATGAAGAGCTCGTAGCTCAGCCCGTTGCGAGCGCCGCGCAGGCCGATCACGCCACCGCTCAGCCGCTGCCCCACCACCTGCTCGGTGGAGCGCCCGCCCACTTGGCCGAAATCCACGCCCGCATAAAGCTCGGCGCCGGTCTCGCCCAGCGCCCAGCCGAGGTCGTTGCGCAGCAGCCAGCCGCGCTCGCCCATCAGGCTGGCCTCGCCATCGAAGCCGCGCACGGTGTAGCGCCCGCCGATGGAAAAGCGGTCCTGCGGCGTGAGCGGGGCGCGGTTCCATTGCGCCCGCCACAGGCCGGTGTAGCGCAGCCTCTGCACGCCGGACTGGAAAGGTGCGTTCAGGCCAAGCTCTGCGGTGGCGAACGCGAAGCGCGAGCTGCCTTCGCCGAACTTCTCTTCGGGGGCATGCAAGGCGCCGAAGGCGCCGGTGCCGCGCCGCCAGGCGAGACTGGCATCGAGCGTGGCCTCGCCGATGAATTCGCGGTGCGCCAGGCCCAGCTCCCAGCCGGCCGTGGCACGTCGCTGCACTTCGACCTCACGGTCCTGGACGAAGTAGCGCGCGCTGCGCCGAAAGGCGCGCACGCTCAGCGTGGTCTTGCGGCGCTGGTCGCGATAGACCAGGCGCGAGAGCTTGAGCTCGGCATCGGCGGACTCGCCGGCGTAGACGTAGGCCTGGTCGGCACCCTGCACGGTCTGGTGGTACTTGTTCTGCGAGGCGGTGGCGCTCGCCAGCCAGTAGCCCCAGGGCAGCGAGTAATGCACGGTCTGGCCGCTGGTGCCCTGCCCCTGGTGGTCGAAGGCGTCGTGGTTCAAGCTGACATAGAACAGGTCGTTCAGGCCGAGCGGGTTGTCCCAGGCGACCGTGGCGCCGGCCTGGGTCTTGCCGGTGGCCTTGGTGCCGCTGTCATCCAGGCTCAATGTGGTGCGCAGCGGGAAGCGCTGGCCGTACTTCACGACCAGGTCGCTGTCGCCAGGCCCGGCGCCGGAAGACCTGGAAGGCTCGATCTGGATATCGGCCTCGGCGGTGGGCGCGCGCTTGAGGTTGTCCAGTCCCTGCTCGATATCGCGCAGTTCGAGCAGGTCGCCGGCACGTGCGGGAATGGCGGCAGCCAGGCCGGTCCGCGCCCGGCTGCCGGAAGCGTTGCGGATGGCGGCGATGCGACCGGGGATCAGTGTCAGGCTCAGGGTCCCCTGGCCCAGGTCCTGCGGCGGGGCGAGCACGCGGGTGGTGAGATAGCCGCGCGCGACCACGGCCTGCTGCAGCCGCGCCATCACGACGTTGACGCCTTCGGTGCCGATGCAGCGGCCGCGCGGATCATCGCTGCCGTCCTCGCCGGCGGCGGCGGCGAGCGCCCACTGGAAGTCCTCGGCGTGCGCGCCGGCCAGCACCACGCGCTCGATGTGGAAGCACGGCACCTCGTCCTTGGGCAGGCGACGGTCCTCGGGGCGGACATCAGGCTGGAGGCGACTGTCGACAGCGCGCTCCTGCTGGCGGCGCAGCGCGCGCTCGCGTTCCTGTTGCCGCTGTTCCTCGACGAAAGGCTTCGGCGCCGCCGGCAGTTGCGCCGTCTGGCCATGCGCCAGCGCCGCCAGCGCAGCCGGCAGGGCCATCGCCCCCGACTTGCGCATCCACGCGCGCAGGTTCTTACGAGCCGCAGCCCTGCGGCCTCCCCTTGAATTCACCACATCCGTTCCTTCTTCTTTTTGGAGGGACGGATTCTGGTGATGCACCTCCAGTTTGTCGGTGGCGCGCGAGAATTCTCTAGATTCTTGTGGTCGGATGCTCCGCCACGCAGAACAGCCCGATGGGTCGCGTTACCTCCTTTGTGGTAGCGCCAACATCAGAGACGCGCGCGACAAGCTCGCGGCGCGGGCCGAAAGGCGCGCTTCGCTTCACACGCGGCGCTTCAGGCCGCAGCGAGCGCGTTCCAGGGTGCAGGCGCGACCGAAGCGATCTCCGTCACTTCGATGCCCGGCACGCCGGTGTCTTCCCACTCGATGCCGCTCTCGCGGCGTTGAATGCCGGCCGGCCTGACGGGCTTGCCGGCCGTCACGGGCAGCGGCTTGAACTGACTGAGCTGTTCCAGCAGCTGGCCAGGCTTCGGCACGGTGACTTCGTCCTCGCCGTTGACCTCGTCGCGGCCGCGCTGCACCAGGGCCTCGGCTTCGATCGAGATGGCCGGGTCGAGTGCCATGGCGGTTTCCATCTTCACGAGCGCGGTCAACGCTTTCTCCGGATCGTTCTCGTGCTCCTTGCGGAAGGCCGCGCTCGCAACGAGAGCGTCGATCACCGTGTCCTTCCATTTGTCGCGAGCTTCGCTCTCGCGGTCGTCCTCGCGCGTCGACCTGAGCCGGTCGCGCCAATACAGGACGGTCAGCGTGGCGCTCAGCGGCAGGAAGGTCCAGGCCGATGTGGCGACGATGTAGGCATTCCAGCCCGCTTGAGCCGACAGGCCGACGAGCCATGCCAGACGGTGCTTGCTATGGGCCAGGACGATGGCCGCGATCGTGATCGCGCTGAGCACGGAGGGGAGCAGCCATGGGGCGATGAAGTCGATGGTCATGCGAGGTATTCCGGGAAGAAGCGCCGGAAGGCGCCGATGAAGCCGAAAGCGCCGGGGCAGGCATGGCTCATGCACGGGCGCGCGCGTCCGGCGTCTTGAAGATGGATTCGTATCGTGCCCGGGGTGTGCCCGGTGCCTACTCTGGATTTCATGGCCTGCCCTGCTCGCTCTGGTCGCGAGGCCGCGCATTTTGGTCCGAAGGGCGAGAAAGAAATCTGATCAATTCTTGCGCCCGCGCGAGCTTCGCGGTCGCGGGGCACTCAGGGCGCGGTGCCCCGCAGCGTGGCCGCCTGCTGCGTGTAGTTGCGCTCGAGCCGCTCGAGGCGAGCCTGGCGCGCCGCTTCGTTGACCCACTTCGCGTTCAGCGCACGCTGCCGGGCCACCTGGTAGTCCAGGGCCGCAGTCGGCAGCAGCACGCTGTCGTCTTCCGCCGCGTAACCCAGGGGCGCGTGCAGTTGCTTCAGCACCTCGCGCTCGGCATCGCCGCGCGGACCCTTGGCCTGGCCGTAGCCGACGAGGAAATCCTGCAGCCGCTTGCGGACGGCGGCGGGCTGGTCGCGCCGCATCACGAACAGCGCCGGCGGCGTGGGGCTGGATTCCCAGATCACCTGCAGCCGAGCGGCTTCGACCGGGAACTGCTGCTTGAAGCGATCGAAGTCGGTGGTGTTGTTGGTGGCCACGTCGGCGTCGCCGTTGGCCACGGCCAACGCGGTGCCCTGGTGGGTGTCCACGAGCTCGCTCTGGAAGCGCTCCATGGCGATGCCATGGGGCAGGAAGAGCTCCAGCTGCGGCACGATGAAGCCCGACACCGAACGGCTCTCGCCGCGCGCCAGTCGCCAGCCCTCGGGCGCGGCCAGCAGGTCGTCGAGGCGCTGGTGCGTGCCGGTCTTGCGCGCGAGCAGCACCGCGCGATGCCTGGAGAGGCCGGGGTGGCGCTTCACCTGTGCCACCACGCTCATCCGATGCTGCGAGACGGCATCGAGCGCCAGCTTGGCCGACAGCAGGGCGAAGTCCACCTCGCCGCGGCGGATCGCCTGGTCCAGCGCTTCATAGGAGCTCATGGACGTCACGCTCACCGGCCGGCCGAGCGCACGGCTCAGGTCGCCCAGCAGCGGCGTCCAGCTCTCGCGCGACTCCACCGCGCCGCCGATGGGCAGCACGCCGAAGCGCAGGGGGCCGGCGGCGCCGGCAGGCACGCCCTGAGCGAAGGATGCGGCCGCCGGCGCCACCAGCAGCGCGGCCGCCAGCGCGCCCCGCCACGCCGCCGCGTACAGCAGGCGCCGCCGCGCGCGTGCTTCAGGGCGCATTGCTGCGCAAGGCGGCCGTCTGCTCGGCATAGCCGTTCTCGATGCGCTGCAGCCGCGCCTGGCGCGCGGCCTCGTTGATCCATTGCGCGCTCATCGCGCTCTGGCGCGCCAGCTGGTAGGCCAGCTTGGCCGCCGGCAGCAGCGAGCTGTTGTCGGCCGGCACGAAGCCGGCAAGGTCGTGCAGCGACTTGAGCACCGCGCGCTCGGCGTCGCCGCGCGGGCCCTTGCTGCGTGCGTACTCGACCAGGAAGGCTTGCACCTTCTTCTGGAACTCGGGGCTGTACTCGCGCCGCACGACGATCTGCGCATGCGGGATCAGCTCCGATTCCCAGATCACCTGGAGGCGCTCGGCCTCCGCCGGAAACTGGAGGCTGAAGCGTTCGAAGTCGGCCGTGTTGTTGGTCGCCACATCGGCTTCGCCGTTGGCCACGGCCAGGGCGGTGGCCTGGTGCGTGCCCACCACCTCGCTCGCGAAGCGCGTCTCCATCGCGATGTGGTTCGGCAGGAAGAGCTGAAGCTGCGGCACGATGAAGCCCGACACCGAACGGCTCTCGCCGCGCGCCAGGCGCCAGCGCTCGGGCTCGGCCAGCAGGTCCTTGAGCGTGCTGCGCGGCCCGGTCTTGCGCGCGAGCAGCAGCGCGCGGTAGCCCGGCAGGCCGTCGTGGCGCGTGACCTGCGCGACTACGTTCATGCGCCGCTGCGTGACGGCGTCGAGTGCCATCTTTCCCGACAGGAAGGCCATGTCGACCTGGTCGTGCTCGATGGCCTTCTCGAGCGCTTCATAGGAATTGACCGAGAGCACGCTGACGGGACGGCCGATGGCGCGGCTGAGGTCCGCCAGCAGCGGCTCCCAGTCGTTGCGCGACTCGAAGGCGCCGCCCAGCGGCAGGATGCCGAAGCGCAGCGGGGCTTCGTTCGAGGCGCCGGCGGCCTGCGCCGGCAGCGCGAGGAGGAAGCCGACCAGGCCAGCCAGGACGCAGCCCCACAGCAGCGCGAACACGCGCCGTGCCATCATGCGCAGAAGCGCCTGCACCTTCTTCTGGAACACGTTGGGCTTGATTTCCGGCAACGGGCTGGTCAAAGCTGTTCTGTCGAGAACACAATTAGAAACCAACTTGGTCAGATTCCGTGACATTTTCCTCTGGACACGTACTTCGGTCGAAGGCCGGCCTCAGCGCCGGCATGCGGCCGGTTCGCCCATGAGCTGGCCCTTCCGTGCCCTGCGGCTGCTGATGCGCCTGACGCTGGCCCAGCAGCTGGTGCTGCTGGCGCTGCTGCCCGCCACCGTGGCGACACTGGGCGCGATCGCGGTGCTGACGCGCCAGCACCTTTCGAACGTGACCGAGCTGATGCGCGCCAACGCCCAGACCGTCGCGCTGCAGGTGGCCACCGTGGCGCAATCGCAGCTGCAGCGCATGGACCGCCGCGCGCTGCAGCGCACTGCGCAGTCCGGCAGCTACCAGCCGCATGTGCAGCAAGTGCAGATCTGGTCGGAGGACGGCGAGATCCTCGCGAACTCCGAGACCCAGGACCGCGAGCGCGGCGAAGGCCTGAAGGTGACGGCGCCGATCGTCAACGACGATGGCAGGCACGCCGGTAAGGTGATGGTGGAGATCAGCCTGGACGCCGTGGAGCGCGCCAAGCGCTCGGTCTGGCTCAACGTGGTGCTGGTGCTGGGCGCCAGCCTGGTGGGTGTGGGGCTGGCGGGCTGGTGGGCGGCGCGACGCATCAGCGCGCCGATCCAGGCGCTGGGCGAGGCGGTGGACCGCCTGGGCGCCGGCGAGGAAGTGCAGGTCGCCGTCGAGGGCACGGCCGAGGTGCGGCGGCTGCAGCACGGCTTCAACGAAGCAGCGAGCGCCCTGTCGGAAAGCCGCGCCCTGCTCGAGAGCCGCATCGCCAAGGCGACCGCCGAGCTGGCCAGCAAGAACCAGCAGCTGGAGGTAGCGAGCCAGGCCAAGACGCGCCTGCTGGCCGCCGCCAGCCACGACCTTCGGCAGCCGCTGCATGCACTCACGCTGTTCTCCGACGGCCTGGCGAACGGCGAGACGGATCCGGTGCGCCTGCAGCGCATCGGCCACATCCGCGAATGCGTGGACTCGCTGGACCGCCTGTTCTCGGGCCTGCTCAACCTCTCGCAGCTCGATGCCGGCGTGCTGCAGCCGCAGTGGGCGGACTTCCAGCTGGACCAGCTGTTCGACGAGATCAGCCGCAACTTCCGGCCGGTGGCCGAACAGCAGAACCTGCGGCTCGTGGTGCGCAAGACGGAGCTCTGGGTGCGCAGCGACTACGTGATGCTCTCGCGCATCCTCAACAACCTGGTGTCGAACTCGCTGCGCCACACCACCGAGGGCGGCGTGCTGATCGGTGCGCGCCGGCGCGGGCGCGGCGTGCGCATCGACGTGGTGGACACCGGCGTCGGCATTGCGGAGCACCACCAGTCGCGGGTCTTCGAAGAGTTCTACCAAGTCGAGCCGCAGCCGCGCCAGGGCCGCGACGCACGCGGCATGGGCCTGGGCCTGGCCACGGTGCAGCGGCTGGCGGCGCTGCTCAACACCCACGTCGAGCTGAGCTCGCGGCCGCACAAGGGCACCTGCGTGCGCGTCACGGTACGCAGCGCCGAGCCCGCGCTGCCTGCGTCGAACGGGCTGCCGCTGAGCGCCGGCGTGGAAGAAGAGCCGGACTTGCGCGACGTGCGCGCGCTGGTGATCGACGACGAGCGCACCATCCTCGAAGGGCTGCAGGTGGTGCTCAGCAATTGGGGGGCGGAGGTGATGACCGCGCAGACGCGCGCGGAGGCACTGGCCTTCGCCGACAGCTGGGACCGGCCGCCGGATGTGGTGGTGAGCGACCTGCTGCTGCAGGGCGGCGATAACGGGCTGGACGTGCTTTCCGCGCTGGAGCGGCATCCGCGCGGCATCGGCGCGGCGACGGCGCGCCTGCTGGTGACCGGCGAGACCAAGCCCGACCGCCTGCGCGAGGTCGCCAGCGCGGGTGTGGCCGTGCTCTACAAGCCGGTGTCGCCCAAGCTGCTGCGGCAGGCCATCGGCGCCCAACTGGCCGCGGTACGCCAGATCACGGCCTGAGTGCACCGTCGGGCGCTGCATACGAAATAAGGCATAGGCCGAGAGGCCGCGAGCGCGTGCCATCCGGCAGCGCAATCCGGCCGCCCGCAGCTTCGACCTAAGCCCTCTGCCTTATCGCGCCGAGGCAGCCGGGTCCGTACATTGGGTCCATCGCCCACACTGGTGCAGTTCATGTTCGTGAAGCCTTTTCCAGCGCTCCTTCGGGGGTTGCGTGCCATCGCCAGCGTGGTCTGCGCGGCCGCGTTTTCGCTCGGCGCCCACGCAGCCGGACTGACGGTGCTGCTGGCCGACGACAACGCCGCCCATGCGGAATTCGTGCGCCTGCTGCGCGAATCTCAGGACGCGAGCAGCCGCTTCGAGCTGGTGCGCCTGCCTGCCGACGGGACGCCCGCCGACCGCCTGGCGGCCAGCGAAGACCGCGCCAACGCCGGTGTGCGCACCCGCAGCCTGCGCGCCGGCCCGCCGGTCGACCCGCCGGTCACCATGGCGGTCGGCGTGGCCGCGGCGCGCAGCGCGATCGAGCGGCCCGGCCAGGACCCGCTGGTCCTTGCGATGCTGAGCCGCCTCGATTACGAAAGCCTCAAGGGCAGTCCCGCGCTGAGGCGTGGCGATCGCCAGGTCGGCGTGCTGCTGCGCGAACCGGCCATGGCCGATCAGCTCGCCCTCATCGATGCCTTGCTGCCGCAGAAACGCCGGCTGGGCGTGGTGGCGACCGCCGAATCCGAACCGATCGTGCGCGAGCTGCAACGCGCCGCCCACGGCTGGGATCTGCAGATCGAATACGCGCCGGACGCCACGTCGCTGGCCGCGGTGCTGCGCGTGCTGGTGCCGCGCAGCGATGCCCTGATGGTGCTGCCCGACCTGATCGGCGACAGCCAGGCCGCCACCCTCTCGGTGCTGCGGGCCGGCGCCACCGCCGGACTGCCGGTGTTCGGGACCAGCGATGGTCTGGTGCGGTCCGGCGGACTCGCTGCCGCTGTCTCCACGCCCGGGCAGCTCGCACAGCAGGCGCGCTCGCTCGGCCAGAAACTGGCCATGGGCCCGGTCGCGGGCGGCGTGCTGGTGGAGGCGGCGACGCCCTCCACGGTGCGCGTCAACGCCACCGTCGCACGCGGGCTGGGCCTGCGCCTGCCCGAAGAGCGCACGCTGACCGAGCGAGTAACGGCCACCCGATGATCGCGCCCCCTCATCGCCTGGTCGTGCCAACCACCGCACGCCCCTCCGAGCCTGCCGCCGACGGCCGGGCGGTGGTGGTCGGCGGCAGCCTGCAGCGCGACCTGTTCCGGCTCGGCGTGGTCCCCTGCGCGGCGGTGGCGCTGGCGCTCACCGCCTGGTTCACCCACAGCCGCCTCGATACGCTCGAAGGCGCCTTCAACGCCGAGGGCCAGGCCGTCGCGCGCCAGGTGGCGGCGATGTCCGACCTGAGTCTCTATGCCGGCGACCTGCCCGCTCTGCAGAACGTGGCCAATGCAGCCCAGCGCGGCGGCCAGGTGACGCGGGTGGAGATCAGCAACAGCGCCGGCGTCTACGTGACGGCCGGCTCCAAGGCCGCGCCCGTGGGTCACCTGCGGATGTTCACCGCGCCGGTGACGCTGCGCGAAGCCTCCAGGGCCAGCGCCTTCGCGCCCGAGGGCGCGACCGCGGCCGGGGACAAGCCGATCGGCCTGGTGCAGGTCTTTCGCGACACCACCGGCTACGCGCGCGAGCGCACGCGTTCGCTGATGGCGGGCATCGGCATCGCGATGATCGCGCTGATCGCGGCCTGGGCCTGGGTGCGCCACACGGCGCGCGCCGTCGCGCAGCCGCTGCGCCGCATCTCGCGCACCGTGGCCGCGCTGGAGGCCGGCCGCTTCGAAGCGCGCTGCAACGTGGTCGCGCGCGGCGCCAAGGCGCCGGCCGACGGCGAGGACGACGACGCCCGCCGCGTCCAGCACGAGTTCGCCCACCTCGCCCATGACATCAACCGCCTGGCCGAACGCCTGCAGCGCAATCGCCAGCAGAGCGAGGAGCAAGTGCGCGCGGCCACCGCCGTGGCGCTGCAGCGCATGGCCGAGGCCGAGCAGGCCTCGCTCTCGCGCGCCCGCTTCCTGGCCGCGGCCAGCCACGACCTGCGCCAGCCTCTGCATGCCATGGGCCTGTTCATCGATGGCCTGCTGCCGACCGCCTCCGAGGCCCAGCGGCCCGCAGTGCTGCGGCTGCAGGAAGGCGCCGGGTTCATGAGCCTGCTGCTCGACGACCTGCTCGAGATCTCGCGCCTCGATGCGCAGGTGCTGACGCCGGCCATCGGCAACGTCTCGCTGGCGATGCTGTTCGACCAGCTCGGCGCCCAGCATGCGGCGCGCGCCGCCTCCCTGCAGGTGCGGCTGGTGTGGCGGGACGGCGGGCTCGCGGTGCGTTCCGATCCCGCCCTGCTCCTGCGCATCATCGGCAACCTGGTCGGCAACGCGATCACCCACACCGGCGCCGAGGGCACGGTGCTGGTGGCCGCGCGGCGCCGCGCCGGCCAAGTGCGCATCGAGGTGCGCGACAACGGCGTGGGCATTGCGCCGATTCACCAGGCGCGCATCTTCGAGGAGTTCTACCAGGTCGCGAACACCGAGCGCGACCGGCGCCAGGGCTTCGGCCTCGGGCTCGCGATCTGCGCCCGCATCGCCGCGCTGCTGGGCACGCGCATCGGGCTACGCTCGGCGCTGCAGGCCGGCAGCACCTTCTCGCTCGAGTTGCCCGAGGCCGATCCGCGCGACGTGCAGCGACCCTCGCCGGCGCCGGTGGCCAGCTCTCCGCTGGCCGGCCTGCGCTGCCTGGTGGTGGACGACGACCCCGCCATCCTCGACGCCACCCGGGCGCTGCTCGAGCAATGGGACTGCGAGGTCGAATGCGTGGCCAGCGGCAGCGAGGCGATGCGTCGGCTGGCCGCCCCCGAGGTGCACTTCGACGTGCTGTTGTGCGACCTGCAGCTGGCCGACGCCGAGGACGGCATGGAAGTGATCGAGGCCGCGCGCCGGCTGCAGCCCGACGCGCTGGCGGTGCTGGTCTCCGGCGCCACGGGCCCCGAGGTGCTGCAGCGCCTGCGGCAGGGCGGCGTGCTGCTGCTGACCAAGCCGGTGGCGCCGGCCAAGCTGCGGGCGCTGTTGTCGACGCGGCGCGCCGGCAGAACGGGATGACCTCCGCGCCGACCGATGCTCGACCCTTCAGCCCTGAAAGACATCCGCCCGTTCATCGCGACGCCGAGCTACGGCGGCGCGCTGACTTCGATCTACGTCCGCAGCCTGCTCGGCCTGGTCAACCTGGCCTGGGCGCGCGGCTTCGCGATGCAGACGCGCTTTCTGGACGGCGACAGCCTGGTCCCGCGCGCGCGCAACCGGCTCGTGGCCGAGTTCATGGCCGATCCTCGCTGGACTCACCTGTTCTGGATCGATGCCGACATCGGCTTCGAACCCGAGGCGGCGCTGCGCCTGCTGCTGGCCGGGCGCGAGGTGGTGGCCGGCGTCTATCCGCTGAAGACCGAGGGCTGGCCCGCCGAAGGGCTGCACGCGCCGTTGCCGGCCGGCACCACGCGCGAGCAGTTCGAGGCGGCGCATGCACGCTTCCCGGCCAATGTGCAGCAGGGACTTCATGCGGTGGACGAGGACGGATTCCTCGAAGTGCTGGACGCTCCCACCGGCTTCATGCTGATCGCACGCCCGGTGTTCGAGCGCCTGGCCGCGGCTTGTCCCGAGCTGCGCTACACGCCCGACGCGACCGCCGGCGACCCGGCCTCGAACGCCTGGCCGCACTACCGCTTCTTCGATGTCATGGCCGAGCCCGGCAACGGCCGCTACCTGAGCGAAGACTATGCCTTCTGCCGCCGCTGGCAGGCGGTGGGCGGCAAGGTGTACGTCGATGCACGCTCCCGCCTGGCGCACCAGGGCCTGCGCACTTACACGGGCGACTTCGGCCGCGTGCTGTCAGGACGATGAGGTCCAGGCCTCAGGCGTGGCGCTGCGTCTGCTCCCGCGGCTCCGCGCTCACGCCGATGCCGGCCAGATAGACCATCTTGCCGCCCAGCCATCCGGAGACCAGCAGCATCGCGACTGCGAGCACCGACAGCGCGAGCGGCAGGCCGCCGATCGCATGCGCGTCCCAGCGCAGCCACGCATTGACCACGTACAGGGCCACGATGGTGAGGTTCAGGCTCATGTGGATCAACGCGGTCTTCTTGATCGCACGGTCCTCGAGCGACAGCAGGTCGACCAGTCCGGGCAGGGCCGCCGCGAGGGCGCCCACGATCCCGCCGACCATGGCGTAGAAGGCAACGAGCGACCAGTCCTCGGGGGCGGCGGAGCGCAAGGCCACGAGATCGGCCACCAGAGAGAAGATCCACAGGCCGATCGGGATGGTGACCAGCATGGGATGGATCGGATGGCCCGCAATGTTGGCAGGAGTGCGCATAAGAATCACCTTGGAGTCAACGCGACATTTCCTTGGTAGAAGGAAATGCGGGCGGGCACTGTAGGAGCCTTGCCTCTCGTGCGCACGGCGCCGGCTGACGCCAAGGCTCAGAAATCGCCCCAGCCGTTGCGTCTTTCCCTGTCGATGCCGTTCCCGAGATTGGGCGCGCGCACGCGATCATTGGCGCGGGAAGGCGTTGGAACTCGGCGTGGGCTGGTGTCACTGAAGAACATGAATATCAGCTCACGCAAGTCCCACATGCAGCGCGACGCGATGCAAATGCGCGACCGGAGTCCGTCGAATCGCCCGGAATCACCCAGGCAACAACCTACACCACTGACGTTTGACCGACTTGGTGCCGGTCGGAAAAAAAAGCCGCCCCGCCCCACTGCGCCCTTGACGATGCAAGCCTGTGGTGACGCCTGGGAGGAGGTGTGTGCTTGCCTGAAAAGCATCGAGGGCCTGGAATGGCGGGCCGACAACGACAGCGTCCTCGCCGGTTCGAAAGTGCGCGAGGCAGACATCGACGCGGTCACCAAGGCCATCGCGATCCTCGTGGATGCAGGACGGCCCACGGCGGCCTGCACGCTGCTTCGCATGTGCAAGCCCTCGACGCTGCTCGCGCTGCTGGAACCATGCCGGTGCAGTCAAATTCGGGCGTTGAAGACGAGCAACGATCCAAACGTCCGCAAAGCCATGGACCGGCCTCTGTTCGCGGCGGCCAAATGTGCGCTGAATCGCCCGAACGATCCCCGGTTTTTCAAACTCTTCCCGTTCTGCTCGCTCGAGGCCAAGTCGAGCCTGAACCAGTTGTGCCCTTCGCTGACGAGGGAAATGGTCCAGGGAATGGACGCAGATACCCTCATCGAGGCGGTGCGCATGATCCTGGCGCGGATCATGACCTTGGAGCCGGATGCCTGCCTGAAAGAACTGGGTGAACTTCTGCAGATCGCCAATCAACTGAGGGCTCACGAACTCACGCAGGCCGTGGCAATGAAATGCATCGTCTGGCCTTGCTTGGGCCGGATCATGATTCCAGTCGACCAGGAGCACGTCCGCATGAAGCTGGAAGCCATGGCCTGGTTCCCGCAACTGACATCGAAATTGCTCGACCACGTGCCGGACAGCCTGAAGAGCGAAGTGTTGCGTGTCGCTGTGGAGCAGGCGGTGCAGTCGCCGGACATCGAGGAGTGCACGGACCGTCTGCGGGGGCTTGCGTCCTTGTCCGGCAAGATCGACGAAGCACTGGCCGAAGAGCTGCGTTCCCACGTCATGACGGCATTGAGTCACTTATCCCTGCAGGGGGACGAGGCCGTACAAGGCCATTGGAAGTTATTGAAAAGCGTCGAGAAAGAAGTGCGCTCGGCCCAGCAGTCCGGCATCGCTGATTTGGTGAGGACCAAGGTCCGCGGCCTCCTCGGCAAGGCATCCGTGGATACCCTCCTTCGGCTCGCTGAGAACTTTCGGCTCGCCATCGCCACGGGCGCGCTCGATGCGGCCGCACGCCTGATTCACGATTGTCCGTACCCGGAGTTCGGAGAACCGGCACGAGAAGAGCTGTTCCAGGCTGTCGTCGAGCGCTTTGCAACGGTGGGACTCCACCTCGAGCAGCGGCCTCTGCGCCTTGGCAAAGCCGAGCTCAACGACAAGCTGAAAGTTCAAGACGATGCGCAGCAGGATCGTGTTGTGCTGGACATGGCGATCGTGCTCATGGCGACCGCGACCGGTGACCTTTACTACTCGACTCTGGCCACCAGCATTCTTTCGATGCACTTCGTGACGCCGGAACATCAGCTGGCGGGCATCCAGACGCTGATCGTCCGGGCAGGGCTCGAACTACGCGATGTAATCGTGCTCGACGTCGAGAGCGACCTGTTTCGCGCGCTACCGGAGCTCTGCAGTGCAGATCACGCCATTACGCTCGAGGCCATCCTGGCGATGGACGAAGGTCGCAGGCTGATTGCAGAGGCCGTGGTGGACTACCTTCTGCAGGACAATTTCAACGGCGCCGCGATCGGCCCGTTGTTCAAGGCGCTCGCACACCGTATCGATCTGCGAGCCGCCCTGAGATTGCCCGAGGACCCCATGAACAAGATACTGCGGCAAATGAAGTACGCCAAGCTCCAGTTCGGGTTCGATGAGGACTTTGATTGGGCCCCCGGGTGGAGACTATTGGCATGCATGCATGAGCGGCATGCCGAGCTTATCGAGATGCCCAGCAAGACCCATGCGTTGCTGCGTGCGGTCCAAGCCATCGATGCTGCCGCCGCAGACCGACTGCACGGCGGAGCGAGAGAGCAGCTGAATGCGCTTGACGATTCATTGATTCAAGAGGCCTTGGTCATCATGCTGAAAACTGGCGCGATCCACGAACGCTTGTTGACCGACGACGCCTTGACCAATGTCATGCGCGCCTTCGTCAGCCACGGTACGCTGGCCACGAGGAGCTTCAACTGGACGATGTCGAAGTCCAAGCAGGTGCGGCTGCACGCAGCAGCAGCGCGGGCACTCCTCAGTCTCTTGAACGATGACTCTCCGTGCCGCTTCAACAAGGAACGACCCGCAAATCATGCCGTTACCAGCGTTGCGCGCGAGTTGATGTCCAGTCTCACCCATCGCCTTTTGACCCACGACGTACGTTACGAGATTGGCAAGGAGGCACTGGAGGCGATCGATCGGGCACGGTTCCACTAGCAATGGCGCGGCCTGTCCGCAATGGATTCGCGCCTAGAAGTCCCCGCAGCCATTGCGCCGCTCCGTATCGATGCAGTTCGTGAGATTGGGCCGCGAGCGCACGCGCGACCACTCGCGCGCCAGCACGTCGCCGCCTTGCGCCGCGCGGTCGCCCTCCAGCGGCCCGGTGGCCAGGCAGATGGGCGCCGGCCCGATGTTGCGGTCGTAGAGCCAGGTGCTGGGGTTGTCGCGCACCAGGTCCGGTTTGATGAACTCGATCAGCCCGCCCACCGTGAGCACCCCCGGCACGACGGTGACCGCATAGCCCTCCGCCGAGCTGAAGCTGCCGTTGATCGGGTACGTGCCCCTCAGGCTGAATGAGGTGGCCGGGCTGCTCAGCGTGCCGGCGAAGCCCGCGCCCGTATCGCCGAGGATCAGCCCCGTGATGCTGTAAGTGAACAGCGGATTGGGAAAGCCGCCGGGCCGCGCCGCGCTATGAACCAGCACCGTGGCCGCGGGCTGCTGCGCGTAGATGAAGTGGTTGTCGGCAGGCGTCACTGTCACCGTGCACAGCCCCAGGTAGGCGCAGTGGTAGAGATTGGGCAGCAGGCCCGAGCCGAACAGCCCGCCACGTGTTTCGCCGACCCAGGTGTCGGCCCAGACGCGCCACGGCGCGCCGGCGATGGTGTAGGCGCCCAGGTTCTGGAAGCGCGCGGCCGCGACCAGGTCGGTGCCGCTGGTGCTCGTGACGCCGGTGCCGAGCGAGAGGTCGCCGCTCAGCGTGCGCACCAGCACCCGGTCTGCGCTCACCGTGCCGCCCGCCACGCTCTGCGGCAGGTTGGCGGCGGCGTCGAACGCGACCACCGCCGGCGTGCTCAGCGCCAGCGCATCGGCGTCGGTGTACTCGAAGCGCCCGGCCGCGCCGCCGCCCACCACGGCCACGTTGTTGCCGGGCTGGGTGAGCAGCACATTGCCGCCGCTGGAGCGCGCGAGCAGCGTATTGGCGCTGAGGCTGGTGCCGGCGGCCTGCGTGATGTCGCCCGCGCTCAGCAGGCCCAGCTGCGGTGCGGAAACCGGCGCGGCGATGCGGATGTTGCCGCCGCCGCCGTTCTGCAGCGTGAGCGCCGATGCCAGCGCCAGCGGTCCGACCACGGTGATGTCGGCCGCGTGCGTGTTGCTGCCGGCCACGAGAAAGGCCGTGCTGAGGTTGCCGAGCTCGGCGGCGGAGATCGCGAAGCCGGTGTTGACCGTGCTGCCGATGGCGATCGGCACGTCGGTGCGGTCCAGCCCATTGCCCGCGAGGTCGACGCCGCCGGGCCGCAGGTCGAGCGCGTTGCCGGCGTGCACCAGGCCGCCGATGACCAGCGCATCGGTGCTGCCGTCGTTGACCGCGCGCAGCACCACGTTGCGGCTGCCGTCGATCTGCCCGCCCGGCCCCGAGGTCGTCGACGCCGGGGGCGCGATGTTCACGCCGGCGCCGTTGCCGTCGGATTGCCCGGTCACGCGGATGTCGCCGCCGCCGGTGGTCTGCAGCAGCGCGCCGCCCTGCAGCAGCACGCCCGAGCCGACCACCGTGCCGCCGGCCAGGCGGCGGCCGGTCACCGAGATGTTGCCGCTGACGGTGCGCAGCGTCTCGCTGTTGATCTCGACGCCATGGCCCGGCGTTCCCGTCACGTTCCCGTTGAAGGTGCCGATGCCGGTCACCGAGATGTTGCCGCTGGTGGTGCTGAGTGTCCCGCTGCTCTGGAAGTTCTCGAGCACCACGCCACTGCCGGTGCTGTGGCTGCCGAAGATCGAAATGTCGCCGGTGGCGGTGCTGATGGTGCTGGCCTGGACGAAGACCGCGCCGACACTGGTCTGGAAGGTATCGCCGAAGGTGCTGATGCCCCGCAGCTGCACCGAGCCGCCGAGGCCCGCATCGCTGCCGCCGGTGTATTCGCCGGGTACGCCGGGTGTCAGCTGCTGGTTGCCGGTGCGCGTGTCGATCAGCGCCGTCGTCAGGCAGATGCTGCACATGCCGTTGCTGGGGTTCGCCCAGCTGCCTGTCATCGCGACGTTGCCGCCGTTGCTGTAGATCGCGCCGCTGTAGCTGACCTGGCCGCCGCCCACCGCGGCGCCGGCGCCGTCGACGTCGGCGTTGAAGATCACGTTCAGCGGGTCGCTGGTCGACGCGATGACCGAGGCGGTGTTGCCGCGCACGCTGCGGTGCGCATCCAGTTGCAGGGTGAGCGGGCCCTTGCTGGCGGTGTACTCGATCCGCACGTCGTCCATGACGATGTCGCCCAGGGTCGGCGTTCCCGCCGCCGGGTTGCCGGTCGTGATGCGCACGCTGGTGCCGCCGTTGAGCGCCGCATTGATGTCGCCGTCCTGGATGGTGGACGTGGCGACCGGCACGAAGGGATTGCTGCTCAGGCTGCCGCTGGCCGCGCCGTTGACGATGGTGACGTCGAAGGGGTCGATCATCCACTGGCCGGCGGTTCCGTTGGGCGCCGAGGCATCGGTGCGCAGGCCGGCCACGTCGATGCCGCCGTTGTTGTCGCCCGCCGGCACGGCATAGCCGCCGGAGGTCTCGATGAAGCCGCCATCGCCGCTGGCGGCACCGCCCTTCGCGGTGATGGTGCCGTAGGCGCGCAGGGTGCGCTCGCCCAGGAGGCGGATGTCGCCGCCGTTGCCGGCGACCATGCCATCGGCACTGATGCGGCTGCCGGCGGCGACCGCGATGGCGCCGCTCTGCGGGTTGCCGCCGACCGCGGCGGCATGCAGCGCAACGTGCCCGCCTCCGGCTGCGCCGCTCGCGTCGATGATGCCGCTGTCGTACGGAGACGGCAGCACCACGGCGGATGCGGGCGGCACGAACGGCTGCAGCAGGATGGTGCGACCGTTGACATCGATCGTGCCGCCCTTCAGCCCGGGCCCGTTGCCCGCGGCCGAGAGCAGGCCGCCGTTGATGGTGACGCCCGCCGCGGAGCTGCCGCTGTCGAGCACGATCTCACCGTTGCGCGATGACAGCGTGTCGGCGCGCAGCACGCCCCGGGTGTTGACCACGCCCTGCGCGACCTGGCTTCCGGCGGTGGTCATCAGCACCACGCGGCCGCCGTCGGCCTGCACCAGGCCGCTGTTGCTGACGCTGCCGAACAGGCCCGAATCGACCTTGAACGTGGTCAGGCCGTCGCCCGCGAAGTCGACCGTCACCGCGTCGCCCGACACCAGCGCGGCCGTGCCGCCCTGCGCCACCATGCTGCCGCTGTTGACGGCACTGCCGCCGACCAGCGCCACCGTGCCGCCGCCCGTCGCGGTGATGCTGCCGCGGTTCTCGACCGTGCCGAGCGCGCTGCCCTGCTGCTGGAACACCAGCCGCTCGCTGCCGGCCATGAAGTCCGTGTCGCTGGTCGCCATCTGGAGCGAGGAGGCGACCAGCCCGCCGACATTCACTGTCGAGCCGCTCGCGAACAGCACGCCGTTGGGGTTGACCAGGAACACGCGGCCGTTGGCGGTCATCGCGCCGGCGATGGTGGAGAGCTCGTTGCCCGTCACGCGGTTGAGCAGCACGCTGCGCGGGCCCGCCTGCTGCGTGATGTTGACGGCGTTCCCCGGCCCGATCGAGAAGCCCTGCCAGTCGATGATGGCGCGCGCCGTGCCTTGCGTGATCGGCAGGATGGTGCCCGCGGCGGAGGGCACGCCGGCGGCCGTGATCGGCAGGTTGCCCGGCCCGCTGCCCACCGCCACGCTGCCGCCGCGCACGACGAAGCTGTTCCAGCTCGGCAGCTGCGCGAGGGCCGGCGCTGCGAGGCTCATGCATGCCAGCGCGACGGCCACGGGCCCCAGGGGGAAATGCGCCGGCCGTGTGCGCTCGGCCTGCTTCGGCTTCGTTTGGGAGTTCATGTCAGAAGGCCTTTTGTGCTTGCACGTAGAGGCGCGGGTTGCGGCCGCCGCCGTCGGTCTGCGCAGGACGGGTGCCGTCGCGCCACGCAAGCGTCGCGTTGACGGCGAAGTTGCCCGGCCGCGACCAGGACAGGCCGATGCCATAGCCGCGCAGGCTGACTTGATCGACGCCGTCGAACAAGGTCGGGTCGCGCGCGAGCTTGCCGCGCGCCGCGTCGTAGAACACGAAGGGCGTGAGCTCCTCGTTGTAGGACCAGCGCCATTCGACGGTGCCGATCCAGCCCTGGTCGGCCAGCACCTCGCCCGACGGGTAGGCGCGCACCGCGCGTGCGCCGCCGAGGGCCAGCTTCTCGGAGGCATCGAGGTTCTTGCTGGCCCATTGGCCGCCGACCGAGAGGTACAGCGAGTGCCGGGGCATGATGGATTGCAGGCGCGAGACCAGGAAGCTCAGCTTGGTGAAGCCGCCGTCCGTGCGGTGGCCGCCGATGCCCTGGTCAAAGCCCAGGGTCTGCGGATCGCCGATGTCGAGCTTGCCGTGGTAGAGCGTTCCGGAGCTCGCCCAGTAGCCGCCGCCCAGCAACTCGTCGCGCCGCTCCCAGGCCCAGCCCAGGCCGAGGCCGCGGATGCGCTTGTCGGAGCTGAGGTTCACGGCCCCGAACTCGTCCACCAGCTTCTTGTGATCAGCCGTCACGCGCAGGAAGAGGTTCTGCTGGCGCTGGCGGATCACCGGGTAGTTGAGCGAGACGTCGAATACATCGGCGCGGCCGCGCGCGTCCAGGTCGGCGAACTGCCCGCCGAGCTCGTAGCGCACGCGGGCCAGCCCGATGCCGGCGCGCAGGCCGCTGGCGCCCACGGGCGCCTCGTAGGAGGCGCGGCCGAACCAGAGGCCGTCGTCCGACACCATCGCGCGCAGGTCGAGGTTGTCGCCGATGCCGGCCGGGCTGAGCCAGCGCGCCGTGCCGCCCACGCGGTAGCGCCCTGACTCCTTGGTGCCGTGGTTGTCGGCCTCGGCGGTGAAGGCCCAGCGCGGCCCGGCCGCGACTTCGACCGTGAGGTCGGTGGTGCCGGGCTGGGCGCCTTCCTGCAGGCCGGAGGACACGCGAATGCCGGGCTGGTCCGACAGCAGCAGCATCGAGCGCTCGTAGCGTTCGCCGTTGAGCGCCTCGCCGGACAGCACCGGCGCGAGGAAGGCGCGCACGCGTTGCTCGCTGATCGGCGCATCGGGCGCGACCACGACGTCGACCTTGCCGAGCCGGCCCTCGATCACGCTGATCTCGACCACGCCGCCCTGCACCGTCTGCACCGGCACGATGGCCTGCGCCAGGAAATAGCCGCGCTCGCGGTACTTCGCGGTGATGGCCTGCGCCAGCGCTTCCAGATCGCCCAGCGTGACCTCGCGGCCGATGTAGGGGCGAGTGATCGCCTGCAGCTCTTCGCTGCCGAGCGCGTGCGCGCCGTTGAGCCGCAGGTCGTTGAGCCGGAAGCTGCCCACGGGCGCAGGCGGCGCCGGCAGGCTCTGCGGCGCGGCTGGTGGCGCGGCCGGTGCCTGGGCCACCGGGCGGCCGCAGCTGCCGCACGGGTCCTGGGTGGGCGCGAGGGTGACGGGCGCTTCGGCGGCCGCATGGACGCGCGAGGCGGCCAGCGCCAGCGCCATCACCGCGAGCGATGCGGCGGCGAACGCGACGGGACGGATCTGCGAGGGCTTCGACGATGCGCGCGCCCCGCTCATTGCGCAGCCTCCGCGCTGCGCACCTTGAGCCGCCAGTTGCCGATCAGGTTGAAAGGGGCCCAGAAGAAGGGGTGCGACATGCGGGGTTCCTTCAATACGGCGAGCTGGCCGGCCTGCATGGCCTGTTGGATGTCCCGGCCCCTGGCCAGCTCGGCATAGAGGGTGCCCATCAGGATGGCGGTGGCATCGTCCGAGACCGGCCACAGCGAAGCGATCAAGCTGCCGGTGCCCGCGGACAGAAAGGAGCGCGTGAAGCCCAGCACCTCGTCGCCTTGCGCGATGCGGCCCAGGCCCGACTCGCAGGCCGAGAGCGTGACCAGCGCGCTGCCCTGCATCGGAAGCTCCAGGATCTCGTGCGCCTCGAGGAAGTTCTGCTTTCCGCCCTCGTTGGCCAGCAGGATGCGCGAATAGAGCGGGTCGACCTGGTCGGCCTCGGCATGGGCCGCCACGTGCATCAGCGGCGCGCGCGCGGCGACGTCGCGGAACTGCGTCTTGGTCGCCGCCGCACCCATGTAGACGCTGTTGCGCGGGAACAGCCGCGCCAGCTGCTTGACCTCGGTCTCGGCGCCCGGCAAGTCGTACTTGTCCTCGATGCGCGGATTGCCGAAGGCCGTGAGCACCGGCTCCGCACGCGGCGAGCGCTGCGCCAACTGCACCGCGATGCTCATCGACGGCGCGACGGAGACCGGATGGGTCTCGATCAGGTAGCGGCCATCGACGCGCAGCGCCTGAAACGGCAGGTAGTGCAAGGGGCCATGGGGCACGATCACCAGGCGCTCGCCGGACTTCAGCCCCAGCGGCCCGATCAGCGCGGCGCCCAGCTTGTCGGCATTGGCGATGGCGGCACGCCGGCCGCGCACCACCGAGTTGCGGAAGGTCTCGACCAGCTCGGTGAGGTCGTCACGCTTGATCGCGATGCTCTTGGACTCGATGCCCGCCGGGCTCACGACCCACGCCTGCAGGCGGTCGGGCAGCGCATGGAATTGCAGCACCCGCTCGTCCGGTGCCAGCGTGCGCTGGAGCGTCGCCAGGTCGACCGTGGCCGCAGCCTCGCTGTTCAGCCGCGCGCGGCCGCGCACCGCATCGAGCAGCGCGCGCGAGCGGCTGCGCTCGCTCAGCTCGAAGGCCCGGCGCGCATCGCCCACCTCGCTGTAGAGCCCCACCCCGCGCTCGAACACCGACTGCAGGTCGGAGAACAGGCCCATCTTGAATTCCTCGCTGCGGAACTTCGCGCGGACCGCATCGACGCCGCCGAGCGCGCGGCCCACCGCATCGGCCGCTGCCTGCTTCTGCCCGAGCGCGAGCTCGCTGCGCGCGACGCCGTCCCAGGCCCAGAGGCGGTAGTAGCCGCTGTCGGTGCCGACCGAGCGCGTGGTGAGCTGCAGGTACAGGTCGCGCGCCTCGGCCGGCTTGTTCTCGGCCAGCAGCAGCCGTGCCCGGGTGCGCTCGAGCTGGCCGGCGAGCGACGCCTCGCGCGGCGTCGGCAGCGTGCCGAGCAGCTGGCGCGCGCGCGGCGCATCGCCGGACTCGATCAGCGCGTTGACCAGCGAGGACTGCACCAGCGGCGCATAGCGCTGCGAGCTGTTGGCGAGCGCGGTCTCGTAGCTCGCGACCGCGCCGGCGTAGTCGCCGCGCCGCGTCTGCACATCGCCGATGACCTTGTTCGCCGGGCCGACGACCAGCTTCGGGTCGCGCGCCTCGTGCTTGAGCGCCTCGCGTGCGAATTCCTCGGCCTTCTCCAGCTGGCCCGAGTAGCTGTAGACGATGGCGAGATCGCGGTTCGCCATCGCGAGCAGGTTGGGGTCGCGCGTGGTGCTGGCCAGGTGCAAGGCCTTGCTCGCCGCCCGCACGCTCTGGCGGAACTCGCCCGCCTCGGCCAGCGCCACGGCCTGGCTGCAGTACTGGTAGCCCGAGAGCTTGGGACTGTCCTGCCCGTAGAGCACCGCCCCGTCGCTGGTGAGGGCGAGCAGCGTGTCCGTGTCGGCGAGCCGCGCCTGTTCCTGCTTGCTGGCCGCGGCCTCGGCATCGGGCACCTGGGCCAGCGCCCCTGGGCCGCCGAGCAGCGCCGCGAGTCCGAGGGCACCTGCGCCGATCCACCTGCGCGCAAGGTGCGCTCGTCCGAATCCCGAAAGACTTTGCATTCGACCCCCGCGTGCCGCCGACGCGCGGAGTGCGCGCCCCTCAGACCTCGTCGGGGGCGAGTCTAGGAGGGGGGTCCGGGAGCGCCTATTCGCAATAAGGTCTAGCGCGAAGGGCGTAGGCAGCGAAGGCGAGAAGGGCGGCACCGCCCTACAGGCGCCGTCAGGCGAGGCTGACGCAGCGAACGGCCCAGACCTCAATCATGAAGGCTCCAGCAAGCGTCCCGCGTACTCCCGCACGGGACCTCTGAACCAAGGAGTATTTTCATGGCAGTGGATACCGAAGTTCTGGCCACCAGCGACGTGGTCGACATCCTGAACGATTTGCTCGAGACCTCGCGCGACGGCGAATACGGCTTTCGCACCTGTGCCGAGGAGGTGAAGTCGGCCGAGATGAAGCGCGTGTTCAATGAGCGTGCCTCCTCCTGCGCACAAGGCGCGAGCGAGCTCTCGCAGCTGATCGCGACCCTGGGCGGCAAGCCGGCCGACGGCGGCACCGCGACCGGTGCGATGCACCGCGGCTGGGTGCATGCGAAGGGCATGGTCGGCGCCAACAGCGATCTCTCGATGCTCGAGGAATGCGAGCGCGGCGAGGACGCGGCCGTGGCACGCTATCGCAAGGCGCTGAAGCAGAACCTGCCGGCCGACGTGCGCGCCGTGGTCGAGCGCCAGGCGCAGGGCGCGCAGCGCAACCACGACCAGATCAAGTTGCTGCGCGACCAGGAGCGCGCCCGCAGCTGAACGACGAGGAGGCCGCCCAGGCCGGGCGGCCTCCTCAACATGAGGGATTTCGGCGGATGGCAAGGGTCGAATTAGACCAATGGCCAGTTCCGCACGATCCGGGCGCTCGCCAGAATCGCCCCAGCGAACTCTGGGAGAAAAGCGATGCAACCCGCGGTCGAGATCACCAAGCACGGCGAGAGAAACTTCAACTCCTGCATCGGCATCGGCGACGGCACCCGCCGCTACGCCCGCGAAGGACTGACGACGGTGGCCCAATGCCTGCAGGATGCAGCGGCCGCCCTGGGCCGCGAATTCAGCTACGCCACCGTCAGCTTCGACAACGTCGTGATCGGCAGCTATCCGGTCGCGGTCATGGCGCACCGCGCGATCGAGGTCGCCGACGAACTGCTGGTGAAGCTGTCGAACCGGCGCGTGCGTCCCTCGCCTGAGGGCTCTGCGCGGGATCTGGCGGCGGGCAGCGCCTGACGCACACCCCCAGCGCAACCGGACCGGGCCGGCCCTCGAAAAGACGGCGGCGCTCAGCCGCAACCCACGATCCTGAACTCGACCCGGCGATCCAGCGCATCGACCGCGTCGTCGGTGCCGCTGCCGATGATGTTCTCGCGAAAGCCCTTGCCGTCGGTCCTGGTGCGATCGCCCAGCACGCCGGCCTCGCCGATCAGCCGCTGGCGGATGAAGCGCGCCCGCTGCATCGACAACGCGTCATTGAAGGCCACCGAGCCGGTGCGGCTGGTGTGGCCGACGATGTCCATGCACACATTGGCACCTGCGCTGGCCTTGGCGATCTCGCGCAGCCACATGGGGTAGGGGCCGCTGACCTTGGCGTCTGCCCAGAACACGGTGCCGCCCGGATTGAACAGGAACTTCACGCCCAATTGCTGGTGGGCGATACCGTAGGCCACGATCTTGCCGAAGGCCTGTTCGGCTTCCGCCGTGCGGCCCAGCTTGGCCGAGCTGAGATAGATGCCGTTGAGCACGCGCAGCTGGGCGTCGCTGGCCGTGCCGCCGGCGGCGCTGTTGTACTGCGTCAGCGCGTCCTGGTAGCGCTCGGCGTTGTAATGCGTGGTGGCGTCCTTGATCACCGGCGCGATGGCGATGCGCTCCAGGTAGTACGGGTCGGCACGCTGGCCCGCCGGGGTGGCGGTGGTGCGCACGTAGCTTTCGATGATCGGGTCCTTGATGGGCACCGGCGCGTCCTGGTAGTAGGGCAGCGGCGTGTGGTCCAGGCCGTCGTCGCGCGCCACCCCCGAAGACTGGGCCACCACCATGCCGCTGGCGAGTTCGGTCAGCGCCAGGTCGATGCGCAGCGGGCTGCGCGCCTGCTCGACCGACAGCCGGGTCATGGTGCCGGTGAGCAGGTAGCGGGCCCTGGCCAGGTTCGCGCTCTGGAAAGGCAGGATCTCGATCGAGTCGTGCCTGGCGCCGATGCGCTCGCTGACGCGCTCCTGCAGCAGCTGCGTGGCCACCGTCTGCTGGGCACTGCCGGCGTCGATCATCGGGTCCAGCACCACGCCGCGCCTGGCGCTCATCCGCGCGATCAGCGCCGACGGCTTCGGTATCTGCAGGACGAGCGCGTCGGTGACCTCGGCAACGGCCTGCTCGAAGGGCAGCTCGCCCTTGGAAGGCGGTGGCGCCGCGGGCGTCGCGCAGCCGGCCAGGGTGGCCACGAACAGCAGGGCACCGAACAGCGGCAGGGGCCGCCGACCGCAGGCGAGGATCGAGATCATCATTCGCATCCCTTCTTCAGAACGGCCGCCTCGCCGGCGCCCAGGGGTTCGAGCGACGCCCGCAGCAGCAGCTCGCTGCAGCGGCCGGTACGTGCAGGCGCGGCCTCGGCCATCACGGTGGCTGGCGGCTCGACCGCCCGCGCGCGCGATTCGCGCCGGACTGGGCGCACCGGCTGGACGGGCGGGCGAGACACCGTCGCGAACGAGGGATAGGCGCGCGCCGGTGCGGCTGCGGCTGCGAGTGCGGGTGCGGCAGCGGCAGCTGAAGCGGCAGAGGGCTGGGACGCGGGGTGCGGCGGCGGCAACGGGGCTTCGGCGACGGGGGCAGACTCCGGCGCGTCGAGCGGCGCCGGCGGCACGGCGACGGCGCGCAGCGGCCACGATTCGGTCGAGGCCGGCGTGGGCGTCGCAAGGTCAGCCGTCGTGGCAGGCAAGGCGGCCAGCAGCGGCGCCTGCGTTCGGGTCGGATCGCCAATCCGGTGATGCGCGGCCATCGCCACGCCGACGAGCAGCGCCGCCGTCCCCGCCAGCACCGGGAACCCGAAGCGGCTGCGGCGCGCAGGCGCCGGCGCCCGTTGCGAGCGTGGGCGTAGCGCCATGGCCGCGACAAGCTCGCTGCGACGCGTCGGCGCGGAAACCGCGGGCCCGAAGCCCCGGACCGCGGCGTGCAGCGCAACTGCCTGGGCGGCCTCCACGGCCGGAGGCCGGGTGGTGGGCCCACGGGACGCGCTGGGCACGGTGTCGCTCGCTGATCCGCATGGGACGGCGTCTTCGCCCATCCGTCCCGCGAACTCGGCGGCGCTCTGCGGGCGGTCCTGCGGGAGCACGGCGAGCGCCGCATCGATCACGGCCAGGAAGCGCTCGCCGTAGCGGCCATGCGCGAGTCTGCAGAGCGGCTGCAGAGGGTCGTCCGGCATGCGTTCGATCGACGAGATCGGCGGCTGGCCGGTGATCGCGCCGTACACCACCGCCGCCAGGGCATACAGATCGGTCCAGGGTCCCTGGCGCATCGAGGCGAGTTCGCCGTACTGCTCGATGGGCGTGTAGCCCGGCTTGGAGACGACGGCCGAGGACTGCCCGGCGCTGTCGATCACGCGCCGCGCGGCGCCGAAGTCCAGCAGCACCGGGCCCGTCTCGGTGAGCAGGATGTTGTCCGGCGAGACGTCGCGGTGGAAGCAGCTCAGCGTGTGCATCGTGCCGAGCGCATCGAGCAGCGGCCGCAGCCAGCCGCGCAACTCGCCCTCCTCGGGCGGGCGCCCCAGCTCGGCCAGCGCGCGCGCCAGCGTCGGGCCCTGGTAATAGGGCATCGCCATGTAGGCCGTGCCGTTCTCTTCCCAGTGGTGCAGCACGCGAACCAGCGCGGGATGGTCGAAGCGCGCCAGGATGCGCGCCTCGTGGACGAAGGCGCGAAGCCCGATGCGGAAGCTGTCCTGGTGGCGCGGCGACGTGACGGCCACCGCGGTGGAGGTGCTGGCGCGCCCGGCCAGCACGGCCGGCAGGTATTCCTTGATCGCGACATGGCGCTCCTGCGCGTGGTCCCAGGCCAGGTAGACGACGCCGAGACCGCCTTCGCCGATGGTCCCGACGATCTCGTAGTCCTGCAGGCGCAGCCCTTCGGGCAGGACGCGGGCGCCCTCGCGTTCGAAGTCGGCCCCGTCGGGCAACTGCGTCGGCCCGTGCTGGCTCAGGGTCGCGGGCGCAGGCGCGACGGGCAGAGCGAGTGCATCGAGGCTGTCCATCGCATTCAGGCCGCGCCGACCGCCCGCCCGCCTCGTTTCCAAGCTCCGCGCCGCGTGATACAGATCTGCATGGCCATGGCCGATCCCCTATGTGAGCGTTGACTCTACTGCGCGATGCATACGGAAGCATTCACCAGAAGCACTAGCCGAAAGGAGTTCCCAGCGCCGCGCAGCAGCGCTCGCGGCCGCGGTGCCGAAGCTCCGGACGGTAGCGCTATCACCCCTAGAATCACACCATGAACACCGAGGCTTCTCCCGCCCGCCGCAACCGCCGCGGCAGCGGCGCCGTCACCCTGCACGACGTGGCCAAGCTGGCCGGCGTCGCGCCCATCACGGCGTCGCGGGCGCTCAACACGCCGGCACAGGTCTCTCCCGAGGTGCTCAGGAAGGTGACGGACGCCGTCGCCCGCACAGGCTACGTGCGCAACGGCCTGGCCGGCGGCCTGGCGTCCACGCGCAGCCGGCTGGTGGCCGCGGTGGTGCCGACGATCGCGGGGCCGGTGTTCCTGCAGACCATCCAATCGCTCACCGAGGCGCTAGCCGAGCATGGCTACCAGCTGATGCTGGGCCAGAGCGGCTACACCGAATCGCGCGAGGACGCGCTGCTGGAAGCCATCATCGGCCGCCGGCCCGACGGCATCGTGCTGACCGGCATCCTGCATTCGGTCGAAGGCCGGCGGCGCCTGCTGGCGGCCGGCATCCCGGTGGTCGAGACCTGGGACCTCACGCCGACGCCGCTGGACATGCTGGTGGGCTTTTCGCACGCCGAAGTGGGACGCGCGGTGGTCGATTTCCTGCGCGCAAAGGGGCATCGCCAACTGGCGGTGGTAGCCGGGGACGACGAACGCTCGCGGCGGCGTCACCAGGCCTTCCGCGATGCGGCGCGCGCTGCCGGCCTGCCCGAGGTGCCTTTGATCTATGTTCCCGCGCCGACGACGCTGAAGAGCGGACGCGCCGCCCTCGCCGAGCTGCTGGCGACCACGCCGGGGATCGAGGCGGTCTTCTGCAGTTCCGACCTGCTGGCGCTGGGCGTCATGACCGAGGCCCAGGCGCGCGGGATCGCGGTGCCGCAGCAGCTGGCGGTGGTGGGCTTCGGCGACCTGGAGTTCGCAGCCGACCTGCACCCGGCGCTGAGTACCGTGCGCATCGACAGCGCGGCGATCGGGCGGCAGGCGGCACGCTTCATCGTGGAGCGGGCGGAGGGCCGCGAGGTGACCGAGCGGGTGGTCGACATCGGCTTCTCCATCGTCGAGCGGGCCAGCGCCTGATACGGAAAAACCCTGAGCCGTCGGCACTTGACGCGACGAACGGTAGCGCTACCATATGGCTTGCTATTTGGTAGCGCTACCATTTGCCGACCACCTCAGGCGGCAATCCTCCTTCCCACGTTTTTCCCGGAGACACGCCCTATGAAGAAACTGCTCGGCGCACTGGCCATCGGAATGGCCGCCTGCCTCGCCCACGCCCAGGAATGGCCCCAGAAACCGGTGACGCTGGTCGTCCCCTTCCCGGCCGGCGGCTCCACCGACATGGTGGCGCGCGCGATCACGCCCAAGCTCACCGAAAAGCTCGGCCAGCCTTTCCTGGTGGACAACAAGGCCGGCGCCACCGGCACGATCGGTGCGACCTTCGTCAAGCGCGCGCCCGCCGACGGCTCCACCTTTCTCGTCACCTCGCTCGGCCCGCTGGTGATCGCACCGCACCTGATCAAGGGCCTGCAATACGACCCGCTGAAGGACTTCGACCTCATCACCGTGGCGGTGCAGGCGCCCAACGTGCTGGTGGTGCCGGCCGGCTCGCCGCACAAGACCGTGGCCGACGTGATCGCCTACGAGAAAAAGAACACGGGCAAGATGACCTTCGCCTCTTCGGGCAACGGCTCCAGCGACCACCTCACGGCCGAGCTGTTCTGGCAGCAGACGGGCACCACCGGCCTGCACGTGCCCTACAAGGGCGGGGCGCCGGCCATCACCGACCTGCTCGGCGCTCAGGTCGACGCCTCCTTCCAGAACGTCAACGCGGTGTTCCCGCACATCAAGAGCGGCAAGCTCAAGGCGCTGGCGGTGACCGGCGAAAAGCGCTCGCCCGTGCTGCCGGAGGTGCCTACCATGGCCGAGGCCGGCGTGAAGAACGTCGAGGTCTACTCGTGGCAGGCCATCGTCGCGCCGAAGGGCCTGCCGCCCGCCGTGCGCGCCAAGGCGAGCGAGGCGATGGTGGCGGCGCTCAACGAGCCGGCGGTCAAGCAGCAGTTCACCGCGATTGGGCTCGAGGTCGTCGGCAACACGCCGGCCCAGTTCGCTACTTTTCAGAAACAGGAGTTCGATCGCTGGAAGAAAGTGATCGAGACCGGCAAGATCACGATCGATTGAGGCCCCCATGTCCAGTAACGCCACCCCCGTCATCACCGAACTGCGCGCGATCCCGGTTGCCGGCCGCGACAGCATGCTGCTCAACCTGAGCGGCGCCCACGGTCCTTTCTTCACCCGCAACCTGCTGGTGCTGACCGACAGCGCCGGCCGCACCGGCGTCGGCGAGGTGCCCGGGGGCGAGAAGATCCGCCAGACGCTGGAAGACGCGCGGGCGCTGGTCGTCGGCCAGCCCATCGGCGCGCACCAGCGGGTGCTGCAGCAGGTGCAGAAGAAGTTCGCCGACCGCGACAGCGGCGGGCGAGGCCTGCAGACCTTCGACCTGCGCACCACCATCCACGCGGCGACGGCCATCGAGTCCGCCTTGCTCGACCTGCTGGGCCAGCACCTGGACGTGCCGGTGGCCGCGCTGCTCGGCGAAGGCCAGCAGCGCGACGCGGTGGAGATGCTGGGCTACCTCTTCTACGTCGGCGACCGCGACAAGACCGACCTGCCCTACGCGCGCGAGGCCGATGCCGCCGACGACTGGTCGCGCCTGCGCCACGAGAAGGCGATGACGCCCGAGGCCATCGTGCGACTGGCCGAGGCCGCGCGGGCGCGCTACGGCTTCAACGATTTCAAGCTCAAGGGCGGCGTGCTGCGCGGCGAGGAAGAGATCGAGGCCGTGAGCGCGCTGCACGCGCGCTTTCCGCAGGCCCGCGTCACGCTGGACCCGAACGGCGGCTGGCTGCTGAAGGACGCGATCCGGCTGATGCGCGACATGCGCGGCGTGGTTGCCTATGCCGAAGACCCCTGCGGCGCCGAAGACGGCTTCTCGGGCCGCGAGGTGATGGCCGAGTTCCGCCGCGCGACGGGCCTGCCGACCGCGACCAACATGATCGCCACCGACTGGCGCCAGCTCAGCCACGCGCTGTCGCTTCAGTCGATCGACATTCCCCTGGCGGACCCGCATTTCTGGACCATGGCCGGCTCGGTGCGCGTGGCCCAGACCTGCCGGGACTGGGGGCTGACCTGGGGCTCGCATTCCAACAACCACTTCGACATTTCGCTGGCCATGTTCACGCACGTGGGTGCCGCGGCGCCGGGGCGCGTGACCGCCATCGACACGCACTGGATCTGGCAGGACGGCCAGCGCCTCACCACGGAGCCGCTCAAGATCGAAGGGGGCCTGGTGCAGGTGCCGAAGAAGCCCGGCCTGGGCGTCGAGCTGGACATGGCCGAGGTCGAGAAGGCGCACCAGCTCTACAAGCAGCATGGCCTGGGCGCGCGCGACGATGCCACGGCGATGCAATACCTGATCCCCGGCTGGACCTTCGATCCGAAGCGTCCCGCCTTCGTCCGTTGACCCACCTCCTTGAAGGAAGCCCGATGAGAGAGAACCGCCTGCGCACGCTGTGGAAGTCCGGGGGCGCCGCCGTCAACGGCTGGCTCGCCATCCCCAACGGCTTCTCGGCCGAGACCATGGCCCACCAGGGCTGGGATTCGCTGACCATCGACCTCCAGCACGGCGTGGTCGACTACCAGGCCATGGTCGGCATGCTGCAGGCCATCTCCACCACCGACACCGTGCCCGTGGTGCGCGTGCCGTGGCTGGAGCCGGGCGCCTTGATGAAGGCGCTGGACGCAGGCGCCTACGGGGTGATCTGCCCGATGGTCAACACGCGCGAGGACGCCCAGCGCCTGGTGGCATGGACGCACTACGCGCCGCGCGGCACGCGCAGCTTCGGCCCGGTGCGCGCGCTGCTTTACGGAGGGGCCGACTACCCGCAGCACGCCAACGACACCATCGTCAGCTTCGCGATGATCGAGACCGCGCAGGCGCTCGACAACCTGGATGCCATCCTGTCGGTCGAGGGCCTCGATGCGGTTTACATCGGTCCCTCGGACCTGTCGCTCGCGCTCGGCTGCCGGCCGGCTTTCGACGATGTGGACCCGCCGGTCGAGCAGGCCATCGACCACATCCTTGCGCGTGCCAAGGCGCACGGGCTGGTCGCCGGCATCCACAACGGAAGGCCCGACGTGGCGCTCGCGCGCATCGCCAAGGGCTTCCAGTTCGTCACCGTGAGCTCGGACGCGCGGCTCATGGCCGCAGGCGCACAACAGACGCTCGCCGCGATGCGCACCGCGCCCGCGGCCACGCCCTCCTCCTCCACCTACTGAAAGGACATCGACATGAAGATCGGATTCATCGGCCTGGGCATCATGGGCGCGCCGATGGCGCAGAACCTGATGCAGGCCGGCCACGAGATGATCGTGCGCACGCGCAGCAAGGTACCGGATGCGCTGAAGGGCGCCACCGTCTGCAAGACCAATGCCGAGGTCGCGCGCGCGGCCGAGGTCGTCATCCTCATGCTGCCGGACACGCCCGACGTGGAGCAGGTGCTGTTCGGCGAAGAGGGCGTGGCCGCCGGCCTGTCGAAGGGCAAGCTCGTGATCGACATGAGCTCGATCTCGCCCATCGACACCAAGCGCTTTGCCGCGAAGATCAACGCGCTCGGCTGCGACTACCTGGACGCGCCGGTCTCCGGCGGCGAGGTGGGCGCCAAGGCCGCCAGCCTCACCATCATGGTCGGCGGACCCGAGGCCGCCTTCGAGCGCGCGAAGCCGCTGTTCGAGAAGATGGGCAAGAACATCACGCTCGTCGGCGGCAATGGCGACGGCCAGACCACCAAGGTGGCCAACCAGATCATCGTGGCGCTCAACATCGCGGCAGTCGGCGAGGCGCTGGTGTTCGCGAGCAAGGCGGGCGCCGATCCGGCCAAGGTGCGGCAGGCGCTGATGGGCGGCTTCGCGGCCAGCCGCATCCTGGAAGTGCACGGGGAGCGCATGATCAAGCGCACCTTCGACCCGGGCTTCCGCATCGCGCTGCACCAGAAGGACCTGAGCCTGGCGCTGTCCGGCGCCCGTTCGATGGGGGTGTCGTTGCCGCAGACGGCCTCGGCCGCGCAACTGATGCAGTCCTGCGCCGCGCACGGCTGGGACCAGCTGGATCACTCGGCCCTGGTCAAGGCGCTCGAGCAGATGGCGGCGCACCCGGTGGCGCCGGACGGCGCGTAGACCCGCCGGGCCGCGTCAGCCGCGCAGGTACGACAGCGCGAAGAGGATGGCGGCCAGGCCGATCCCGGCGCGCGTGATGTAGGTCCCGAGCCTGGCGGCGACCGGGTCTTGCGGCTGCAGGCTGGCGTGCTTGGTGTTCATGGCGTCGAACTCCTCGAGAAGATGCGATGCCATGCTAGGCCCGGCGCACGCGCTTGCCTATCGGCCCAACGGTCCACCGGCCGGCGAGCCTGGTGCCATTCGTGCAATGCGTCACCATTGCGCGACGCGCTTGCGCCTCAACCCGCACGCACCGGCTGCATGCGCTCCTGCGGCGTCACGGTTCGCGTGAGCTGCCGCCCTTCGCGCAGCAGCGACACCTGCACCGCACGCCCGATGCGCGCGGCGTCGAGCAGGCGCAGCAGGTCGTCGGCCCCGCCCACCACCACTCCGTCCAGCGCGAGCAGGATGTCGCCCACGCGCAGCCCGGCCTGCTCTGCTGCGCCGCCGGCCAGCACCTCGCCGATGCGAACCGCATTCGGCCCCGCCTGCACGGCCAGGGCCACGCGCCGCGACAGCGGAACCGTCTGCGCCGCGATGCCCAGGTGGGCGCGCCGCACGCGCCCGTGGGCGATGAACTCGCCGATCACGAAGCGCGCCGTGTTGCTGGAGACCGCGAAGGCCAGGCCCTGGGCGCCTGCGATCATGGCCGTGTTGATGCCCACCACCTGCCCGGAGGCGGCCACCAGCGCGCCGCCGGAGTTGCCCGGGTTGAGGGCCGCGTCGGTCTGGATCACGTCGTCGATCAGGTGCCCGCTCTGCGAGCGCAGGGAGCGGCCGAGCGCGGAGACGATGCCGGCGGTAATGGTCGACTCGAAGCCCAGAGGGTTGCCGATGCCGACCACCAGGTGACCGCGCCTGAGCAGCTTGGAGTCGCCGAGCGTCGCGACGCTCGCGCCGCGCGGCAGTTCGGCACGCAGCAAGGCGAGGTCGGTGGCGGGATCGTCGCCGAGCACTTCGGCGTCGCGTTCGCCGCCGTCCGCCAGGCCGATCCGTGCGCGCCGCGCGCCGGCCACCACGTGGCTGTTGGTCAGCACCAGGCCGTCGCCGGCAATGACCACGCCGGAGCCGAGTCCACCGCGGCGGCCGGGCGCCGAATTCTGTACCCGCACCACCGCCGGGCCGACGCGGTCGGCCACTTCGGCGACGGCACGGGAATAGGCGTCGATCAGCGCCTCCTGCGCGGGCCCGAGCGGGGCGCCGTCCGGCGGTTCGATGGATGGGGAAGCGGCGTCGAGCATCTGCTTCAGATGGCCGCATTGTCCGAAGGCGCAAGAGCAAGCGCACCTGCCCGGGTGGGCAGGTCTCAACCCCGGTTGCTAGCCCCGCTCGCGCAGCCGCAACTTCAGCCCCACCGGCGACATCGTGAACGCCAGCCGCTCCTGCACCTCCGGGCCTTCGCCGCTCGATACCTCGGCGATCTCGAAGGCGCCGAGCAGCATCGCCGCCACCATCTTCATCTCCGACAGCGCGAGGTAGCGGCCGGGACAGGTGCGCGGCCCGGCGCCGAAGGGCATGGCGACGCGCTTGGACGAGCCCGCGGCGCGGCCCGGCCCCTCCCCGTCGAGCCAGCGTTCCGGCCGGAAGGCCTGCGGATCGGCGAAGTGCGCGGCACTCACGGCCGCGGGACGCATCAGGCACATCACCGGCGTGCCGGCAGGCACGGCCACGCCGTCGACCACGGTGTCGCGCACCGCCTCCTGGATGAGCAGCGGCGCGACCGGCTTCAGCCGCATCGTCTCGTGGGCGCAGGCTTCCACGAAATCGAGTCGGCTCAGCTGCTCATGGGTCGGATGGGATTGCGTGCCGAGCACGCGGCGGACTTCCTCGGCGGCCCGTTGTGCGGCCTCGGGGTGGCGATGCAGGAGCCAGATCATCCAGGCCAGCGTGTTGGCCGTCGTGTCCTCGCCGGCCAGCAGCATCGTCAGCATGTTCCCGGAAACGTCCTCGTCGCTCAGGTCGGAGCCGGGACGGTCGCGCTCGGCGACCATGGCTTCGATGAGGTTGCGGGGGTGCTCGCGCAGTTCAGGCTCGTCGGCGAGCCGTTGCCGCGCGGCAGCGATGAAGCCGTTCACCGCGCCGTGCACTGCCGCCAGGTCCGCTTCCACCGCCCGGTCGCGCCGCGTCAGCCAGCGCGGCAGCGGCGACAGCACGCGCTTGGCCAGGGCGGGCAGCAGCGTGTCCAGGTGCTGCTGGATCACCTCTTCGTCCGACTCCAGGGTGTTGATGTCGGTGCCGAAGGCCAGGCCGGCGGTGACGTCGACGGTGAACCGCATGAGGTCCGCCTGAAGGTCGATCGCCTGCCCTGCCTGCGCGGCCCGGCGCCAGCGGCCCTCGAAACGCTGCGTGACCTTCACCAGCGTGGGATGGAAAGCCTTGATGTGGGTCGGGTCCAGGCCGCGCAGCACCATGGGCCGGTGCCGCCTCCATTCGTCGCCATTGACGGTGAACAGGCCGTTGAAGCCCAGCGAGCGAGCGGCCGCATTGAGCTTCGCGCTGCGCCGGAATCCGTCCGGGCGGTCGCGCAGCACCGCGGCGACTGTTGCCGGATTGGAGATGACGACGAACTCGCGCGAGGCGATGCGGAAGCGATAGGTCTCGCCGTATTCGCGCGCCCACTGCTCGACCTTCTGGTGCAGGCGTTCGCGCTCGATCTGGAGGGCATTGCCCAGCAGGGGCACGCCGCGCGGCCCCGGCAGCTCGCGGATGCGCCGCAGGGGTGCGCCCGCACGCGGTTCATCGGTGGTGATCGCCATGTCGGTCCCTTCGTGCGCCGGCGTGCCAGAAGCGCGGCATCTTATCCCCCGCGGCGCTGCTCAGAAGCCGAACTGGAAGAACTGGTTGTTCAGCCATCGCCGCAGCATATCCACGGCCCGCGGCGCGGGCGCCGGAGGCACCCGAGAGGCCACGCTGCGCTCCATGCGCAGCACCAGCCGATCGGCACCCGGGGCACCCGCGACGAAGCCCATGCGCTGCATGAAGCGGATCGCCCGGCGGTTGGACGCGGGCACCTCGCAAACCAGCCGGCGCAGGCCGGCATGGCGCGCTGCCTCGAGCAGGAGATCGAGCAGCTGGTCCGCCAGCCCCTGCCCCTGCCAGCTGTCGGCCACCACGAGCGCCAGCTCCGCGCTGTCGCCGTCCGCGGCGACGTCGTAGCGCGCCTCCCCGATCAGCTCCTCGTCGTGGTCCAGCCGGAGCGTGGCGACGAAAGCGACATGGCGAACGCCATCCACGTTGACCAGGTCCACCAGCATGGCCGGCGAGCAGGCTGCCTCCAGGCCGCGGCCGAAGCGCTCGCCACGCGATGCCGCCGACAGCCTGGCGAAGAAGGCGCCGAAGCGCTTCGCATCGTCGGAGCGCACGGCGCGGAGCTGGGCCGGCGCGCCGTTGCGCAGCCGCACGTGCCGCGGCAGTCCCACGGCGCGTCGCGTTGCGGCGATGGCTGCGGCAGGGCAGGTGTTCACGTTCATGGCGCAATTCCGTTGGCTTGTGAAAAGAGCCGCAAGCTTCTCGTGCCGCCGGCCTTCCAGTCCTTAAGTGGTACTGAAGCGTCCTGAAGCCGGCTTCAGGCGGTTGCCCGCCCCTCGAATTTCAGAACGTTTAAGGGCCGCATTCATGATTCGGGGGCCGCCTTCGGCGACAGTTCCGGCATGGGCCCGGCCGGGTCCGACCGATCCGCCCACGAACCATGGCCCTGAAAGCACCACGCTACGTCTGCCTGTCCGACCTTCACCTCGGCGCGGCCTACAGCACCCTGACCTACGCCGACGCGCAGGGCCGGCCCGACCCCACCCGCCCCAGCGAAACCCAAGTGGCCTTCGGAATCGCCTTGCGCCAGCTGCTGTCCGCCATGGACGGGCCGCCGCCCACGCTGGTGCTGCTGGGCGACGTGCTCGACCTGGGCCTGTCCCCGATGGGCGACGTGGCGGCGGCCTTCCGGTGCTTCGTCCAGACCGTGATGCAGGAGGGCGGCCGCCCGGTGTTCGCCCCGCGCGTGCTGTACGTGCCCGGCAACCACGACCACCATCTCTGGCGCATCGCGCAGGACCAGCAGTACCAGGACGCGCTGGAGCAGGGCCGCGTCCAGGACGACCTGATCAAGCACACCGCGCTGTTCGAGCCCGCCGGCGAGGAGGCCGAGGCCTCGCGCATCGGCTCGGCGATGCTGACCCGGCTCGCGTCACGCTGCCCGGGGCTGGCCGACGCGCGGGTGGACATCGCCTACCCGAACCTCGGCCTGCTCGATGCGTCGCGCCGCCGCTGCGTGGTCCTGCACCACGGGCACTACATCGACCCGATGTACCGGGTGATGACGATGCTGAATGCGCAGGCCCCGGGTCGCAGCGCGGGACGCAATCCCGCCTCCGTGACGGTCTCGGACCTGGAGGGCCAGAACGGCGCCTGGGTCGATTTCATGTGGTCCGACCTCGGCAGCTCCGGCCTGACCGGCGCCGGCGCCGGCAAGCTCTACGAGGTGATGCGCGATGCCGCCGCGTCGCACGATTTCTCGCAGCGGCTGGCCGCCCTGCTGGTGGCCAAGCTCGACCAGAACTTCGGCATGAGCGGGAGCACGGACGTGTTCCACGGCGTCACGGTCAGCCAGCTCGTGCTCGGCGCGCTCGACGCGACGCTGGGCCGGGGCGCCGAGTCGCAGCGCGACGGCTATGCCGAAGTGATGAGCGCGGACGACGTGGCGGACCTGCGCTGGTACCTGTCGGGGCCGGTCAAGCTGCAGCTGGAGCACGCCGGGCTCACGCCCGCGGCGCTGGATTTCAGCTTCGTCTTCGGCCACAGCCACAAGCCTTTCGAGGACGAGCTGCCGGTGGCGGGGTTCGATCGGCCGGTCGGCATCTTCAACACCGGTGGCTGGGTGATGGACCAGCCCACCATGACCAGCACGCAGGGCGCCTCGGCCATGTTCATCGACGAGGCGCTGAACGTGGCGTCGCTGCGGCTGTTCAACGATCCGGTGAACGGGCGCATCCCCCCCGTGCACGCACGCGGCGTCGGCGGCTTCCGCGACCGGGACAACCCGATGCTGGAGGCGCTGACCGCTGGCGTCGAGCGCAGCGCGCCGGCCTGGGAGACCTTCTCGCGCAATGCGCAGCAGGCCACCCAGAGCCGCGCCACGCTGCTGCTCGACGAGTTCTTCAACGCCTCGGTCGGGGTGATCGCAAGCGCGCGGGCCGGGATGCAGGCCCGGGCCGGGGCCAAGGCAAAGGCGAGCGCATGACGATCCAGCCCATTTCCCTCTCGCTCGACGACATCGCGCCCCACTACACGGTGGTCGTGGTGGGTTCGGGCTACGGCGCCGGCGTGGCCGCTTCGCGCCTGGCGCGCGCCGGCCAGACGGTCTGCGTGCTGGAGCGCGGCCGCGAGATCCTGCCCGGCCAGTTTCCGAACGACCTCCCCACGGCGCAGGCGGACATGCAGATCGACGGCGCGCGCGGCAAGCTCGGCGCCGCCGACGGCCTCTACAACCTGCACCTGAACGACGACATGCTGGCGATGGTGGGCTGCGGCCTGGGCGGCACCTCGCTGATCAATGCCAACGTCGCGCTGGAGATCGATCCGCGCCTGTTCGATGCGACGCCCTGGCCGGCCGAGTTCCGCCGCGACCCGAAGCTGCTCGACCCCTATATCGCACGCGCACGGGAAATGCTCGACCCCTCGCCCTACCCGGCGGATTCGAAAGACTTCCCGCCGCTGAACAAGCTGCTGGCGCTGCAGAAATCGGCCGCGACGATGAAGAAGCCGTTCAAGCGCCCGCCGATCGCGGTCAACTTCGTCGACCAGGTGAACCCCTTCGGCGTGGCGCAGCCGCGCTGCAACCTGTGCGGCGATTGCACCAGCGGCTGCAACGTGGGTGCGAAGAACACCACGCGCATGAACTACCTGCCAGACGCGCACGGCCACGGCGCGCAGATCTTCACCGGCGCGCGGGTGAGCCACGTCGAGCGCGACGGCGCGCGCTGGCGGGTGGTCTTCGACGCGGTCGCCTTGCGCGGCGCGGCCGGGCCGGCCGGTGCGGGCCGGCGCAGCGTCACCGCCGACGTGGTGATGCTCGGCGCCGGCGCGCTGGGCTCGACCGAGATCCTGCTGCGCTCCAAGGCGAACGGCCTGCCGCTGTCGGACCGGCTCGGCCAGCGCTTCTCCGGCAACGGCGACGTGCTCGCCCTGGGCTACAACAGCTACTGGCAGTCCGATGCCGATGCGAAGGGCGAGGCGGTCCAGCGCAACATCAACGGCGTGGGCCTGGGGTGCAACGAAGTCGCGCCCGCCGACCTGCCCGGCCCGTGCATCACCGGCGTGATCGACATGCGCCAGACGCCCGAGGTGGGCGACGCCCTGGTGATCGAGGAAGGCGTGATTCCCGGCGCGCTGGCCCCGATGCTGACGCCGGCGCTGTTCTTCGCCGACGCGATGCTGGGTGGCGAGTTCGCCTACGGCGCCTCGCAGGCCAAGCCGCGCCTGCTCGACGCCCAGGCCCTCGGCGAGGCGGTGCAGAACGACCCCGGCAGCATGACGCGGCTGGCTTACACCGGCGCGGTGGCCCGCACGCAGACCTACCTGGTGATGAGCGTGGACGACGCGGCCGGCCGCCTGCACCTCGAGGACGACCGGCTGCGCATCGACTGGCCGAAGGCCGGCGAGAGCCCCACCATCGTCAAGGACGAGGCGTGGCTGCGGGCTGCCAACGATGCGGTGCGGGGCCAGTTCATCCCGAATCCGCTGTCGAGCGAATCGCTCGGGCGCAAGCTGATCACGGTGCATCCGCTCGGCGGCTGCGGCATGGGCGACAGCGCCGGCGAGGGCGTGGTCAACCACCAGGGCCAGGTGTTCTCGGGCAACGAGGGCGAGGCGGTGCACGAGGGCTTGTACGTCTGCGACGGCGCGGCGCTGCCGGGCGCGGCGGGCGTGAATCCGCTGCTGACCATCACCGCGCTGGCCGAGCGCGCCTGCCAGAAGCTGTGCGACGCGCGCGGCTGGGCGATCGAGCTCGGCCTGGCACCGCGCCAGGCCTTGCCGGCGCACAGCAGCGCGGCCGCGCCGCCTGCCGCAAAGTCTTCGGGCCTGCTGGAGCGGCTGCAGCAAGAGATCTCGACGATCGCCCACAACGCCGAAGCGCTGCTGCAGAGCGCGGCCGGCCATCTCGAAACGGGCGCCGTCGAGCTGGCGAAGCACGCGATCAAGCTGCTCATCGAGAAGGACCCGGCGCTGCTGAGCCCGAGCTTCCAGTTCACCGAAACCATGCAAGGCTGGATCAGCACCGAGGCAGTGGTCGCGCGCCGCGACACGGCGCGGCGCATCGCCGACGACTACGAAGTCGCCAGCGCCTGGGGCCGCGTGCGCAACCAGCCGATGCACTTCGAGCTGACCATCCATACCGACGACCTCTACGGAATGGTCTCGGACCCCACGCACGCCGCCACCATCTCCGGCACCGTCACCTGCCCGGCGCTGTGGCACGCGCCCATGCCTGTCGCGAGCGGCGTGTTCCACCTCCTGCCCGCCGACGCGCAGCGCGTGGAGACCTGGACGATGACCTACGAGATGATGCTGCAGCGCGGCGACGCGCGGCTTCGCTTCAAGGGCCACAAGGTGCTGCACCAGCGGCCCGGGTCCTCACCCTGGACCGATACCACCACGCTGTTCGTGCGGGTGCACGACGTGGAGCAGGCCGACAGCCCGCTGGTCGCGCAGGGCATCCTGACGCTCGATCTCGAAGACCTGCTGCGGCAGGCGTTCTCCATCCGCCTCGAGCCGCCGACGAATCTGCTGGGCGAGCTCGAGCAGCACGTGCCGGCCGCGCGCGACGCCATCAACGCCGTCTACCTGGCCAAGTTCGGCGGCTTCTTCGGCACGACGCTGTTTCGCGCGTACGGCGGCTTGCTGTCGGACCTGAACAATTTCCCGGCACTCGACCTGCCGCAACTGCAGCGGCGCGCGCTGCACGCGCCGGCGCCGGTGCCGCACAGCGTGGATGTCGGCGACGGCTTCAAGATCAAGCTCACCCGCTATGCGGGGGGCGCGCGCGGGCCGGTGGTGCTGGCACCGGGCTTCTCGGTGCGGGCCTCGTCCTTCGCCACCGACACCGTGGAGCAGAACCTGGTGGAAGCGCTCTGTGCGAAGGGCTACGACGTGTGGCTGTTCGACTACCGGGCCAGCCCCGATTCGGGCAGCCCGATCGCCCCCTTCACCATCGACGACATCGCGCGCATCGACTGGCCGGCCGCGGTGCGCTTCATCCTGGCGGCGACGGGCGCGCGGGACTTGCAGGCGATCGCGCACTGCGTCGGCTCGATGAGCCTGCTGATGGCCCTGCTCGACGGCATGACCGGCGTGCGCTCGATCGTCAGCTCGCAACTGACGCTGCATCCGGTGACCAACTGGCTCAACCATGCCAAGGCCGACCTCGGGCTGGCCCGGATGCTGGAAAGCTATGCGCCGCTGGAGGACCGCTTCGACAGCGTGCCCGGCACCACCGACCTGGACCGCGAGATCGACACGCTGGCCTGGAAGGTGCCCGTTCCCGCCGGCGAGGAATGCAAGAACCCGCTGTGCCGCCGCGTGTTCTCCATCTTCGGCCCTTCGTACACGCATGCGCAGTTGAACAACGCCACCCACATCGCGCTGGCGGAAATGTTCGGCTGCGTATCGCTGCGCCCCTTCGAGCAGCTGAGCCTGATGATGCAGCAGGCCAAGGCAGTGGACAGCGAGGGGCGCGACGTCTACGTGGTGCCGGAGAAGGCGGCGCGGCTGGCGCTGCCGATCAGCTTCGTGGCCGGGGCCGGCAACGAGCTCTTCTTCCCGGAAACCTGCATCCGCACGCAGCGCTGGCTGGCGGCCCACAACGACCCGGCGCTCTACACCCGCCACATCTTCGACGGCTATGCCCACATGGACCTGTTCATCGGGCGCGATGCGGCGCGGGACGTCTTTCCCTACCTGATCACGCAGCTCGAGCGTGGGGATCGCTGAGTTGCCCGGACACCAGCGCCACTGTGGCGTCCTCGTCGAGCCCCGCCCCTTCCAGGCGCCAGGCCTCGACGTCCGCGGCCGGATGGCCGGCGCCGATGAGTGCCAGGGCGGCGGCCAGCGTGCGCTCGTCGCTGGGCGAGCGCCGCTCGCCGCGACGCTGGCGCGCGGCATCGTCGCAGCCGACCAGGAGCGCGGCCTCGCGCAGCCGGCCCCGGCGCGCGGCCAGCAGTGCCAGCATGCCGGTGAAGTGACGCAGCCCCACCGATCGGCGGCAATGCGGCAGGCTGCGCAGCACCTGGGCCTGGGCCTCGTCGAGCGCACCTTGGCCGGTCAGCGCATGCGCATACCAGTTCAGCGCGAAGGCCATCATCTGCGCGTCGGCCAGCGGCGAGCGCTGCAGATGGTCGATGAGCCCGCGGAACTGGGCGACCGCCTCGTCCACGTGCCCCAGTTCCTGGTGCATGGCGGCCAGGTTGTTGAGCACGTGGAACAGCGTTCGCGCGTTGCCTTCCGAGCGCACATGCGGCAGCGCCTGGGTGAAGGCGGCCAGCGCCTGGACCGGCTGGTCCTGGTAGCGCCGCACCATGCCCGTGCAGTACAGCAAGGTGCCCTTGAAGGCGCGCAGGCCGGGCTGCTCGACCAGCTTGCGGCATTGCGCCAGCCTGCGCTCGGCCTTGTCGAAGTCGCCGCTCACGGCGGCCACGTAGGCGCTCGAACACAGGCTGAGGGCGAGCAGGCCGTCCGGCGGCTGCCGCTCGAAAATGTCACAGGCCCGGTCGAGCAGCTCCACGCGCCGCTGGACGCCGACGCCGCCATGCAGCCCGACCAGCGCCAGGCCCAGGCTGAACTCGGCCACCACCTGCGCCGGCGTGGACTCGTCGATCAGGGGCTCGGCCATCAGCATCCAGCGCAGGCACTCGGGATAGCGGCCGGCCTGGTACATCAGCACGGCGGCCACGTTCACCAGGTCGAGCGCCACGGCGGCATCGCCGCCCGGCCCGCAGGCCCATTCGATCGCGCTGCGCAGGTTGTCGATCTCCGGGGTGCAGGCCAGCACCCACTGGTCCACCGTTTCGGCGCCCTGACGGCCCGCGTAGACGCGGCGGTCGAGCGCCGCGTGCATGCAGCGCGCATGCCATTGCCGCAGGGTGTCCCATTCGCCGGCCGCCTCCAGCTGCTCGCGCGCGTAGGCGCGGGCGGTCTCCAGCAGGCGGTAGCGCGGCACCGGCCCGGCATCGACCACGACGATCGACTTGTCGACCAGATTGCCGAGATGGTCCAGCACCGCCCAGACGTCGATGTGCTCGTCGCACGCGACCTGCTGCGCCAGTTCGAGGCCGAAGCCGCCGACGAACACGCCGAGCCGGCGGAACACCTTCTGCTCGTCCGGGCTCAGCAGGGCATGACTCCAATCGAGCGTGGTACGCAAGGTGCGATGGCGCGTGGGCGCATCGCGCACGCCGTTCTTCAGCACATGCAGGCGCTGGGCCAGGTGCTGCCGCACGCCCTGCACGCCCAGGAGCGGCACGCGCGCGGCGGCGAGCTCCAGCGCCAGCGGCAGGCCGTCGAGCTCGCGGCAGATGTCGACCACCGCATCCAGGTTGCCTTCGTCGAGTCGGAAACCCGGCTGCGTGGCGCCGACCCGGGCGACGAACAGGGCCACCGCGCCGTGCGTCGCCGCATCGGCCAGGACGGCATGGTCCGGCACGGCCAATGCACCGAGCCGCACTGGCCGCTCGGTGGCCAGTTTCAGGGGCTCCTGGCTCGTGACCAGGACATGCAGCAGGGGCACGGCTTCGAGCAGCTGGCCCACGAGCGCGGCCACGGCTTCGATCAGGTGCTCGCAGTTGTCCAGCACGAGCAGTTCGTGGCCGCGCAGGCGCTCGGCCAGCTCGAAGGCCGGGTCCGACCGGCCGGGCAGGTGGATGCCCAGGGACAGCGCCACCGCGCCGGGCAGCGCGGCCGGGTCGGAGACGGAGGCCAGCTCCACCATCCAGGCGCCGTCCCGGAAGCGATGCGCCACCTGGCGGGCCACGGCGCGCGCCAGGCTGGTCTTGCCGATGCCGCCCGGGCCCAGCAGGCTGAGCAGCCGATGCGCCTGCACCTGCGCGTGCAGCATTGCCAGCTCCGTATCCCGGCCCAGCAAAGGAGGCAGCAGCGCAGGCAGGTTGCCGGTGTCCGAGCGCAGGGACCGGGCGGCTGAAGCCATCGGAGCGCCCCGGGTGTTCAGTGCAGGCGCACCGGCGCGCACGGCAGCGGGAGGGACGGATGCGGGCAGGGCATCCAGCGCGGCAGCGAAGCGATACCCTCGGCCTGGAATCGTGACGATGGCCTTGGGCCCCAGCAGCTTGCGAAGGGCGCTCACGTGCACCTGGAGGTTGTTTTCCTCCACCACCACGTCCGGCCACACCATTTCGAGCAGCTCGTTCTTGGTCAACATCCGCTCGCGGTGGGCAATCAGGGCCGAAAGCACATCGAACGCCCGGGCGCCCAGGGGGGCCGGCTGGCCTTCTACCAGCAGTTGACGGGTGGAAGGGCGCAGTTCGATGTTGTCGAAGCGGTAGATCGAATCATTGGGAAGCACGAGCAACCTCAAGCGGTATGAACACTGGCAAACCCAGGTTTGTAACCGCGTCGGTCGAAAGTAACAACTCCGGTAACAATTGTTGCCTGGACCAGCGGCCAGGCCGCCCCGGCGCCCGACGGGCGTGCCGCGGGCCGGCGCGCAAGTCTAGGCGGGAACGCCGTCGAGGTTCGCCCGGTCCCAGTGGCGGTGCTTCGCGATGGCCGCGATGAACTCGTGCGCGATCTTCAGGGCGGCCGTGTTGTCGCCGAGGTTGGTGGTCGGCGTGGTGGCCACGACCATCCCGGCCGGGTACGACCTGGCGCCGGCGCCGATGCCCAGGGTTGCCAGCAGCTGCACGCCCTCGCCCACGGTGCAGATCGCCTTGCAGTGCTTGTAGGCCTCCAGCACGAAGTGCACCGCGTCGCCGTTGCGCGCCAGCGCCTCGCAGCCCTGTGCGCCGGCCGGCACCAGCACGGCGTCGAACATCACCGAGGGCATGTTCTGGAAAGTGGCGTCCACCTCGAGCTGCCGCCGGGACGCGCTGGTGACGGTGCCCAGCCGCGGCGCCACCACCTTGCACTGCGCGCCGGCCTGCTCGAGCGCCTCGCGGATGGGCTTGAGCGACGCCGAGTCGATGCCGTCCGTGGCCAGGATCGCGACCTGGCGGGTCTTGATCGAGCCGTCGCCGGTGTCGGCCATGCGTAGCGCCGCCGATTCCTCGAGGGGCAGCTTCATCCGGTGCTCGCGATAGCCCGCGCGGCCGGCGGCGGCCTTCGGATCGGGCGCGCCGATGCCCAGCGGCTCGGCCACGCGGCGCGCCAGCTTCTCGTCGACCAGCGCGAGGTTGTCGACCATGCGCTGGCGGATGATCGCCCCCGCCACCTTCGAGAGCTCGAAGCGGAAGGCCGCGATGATGTGCTCCTTCTCGGCCGCGCTCTGGCTGTTGAAGAACAGGCGCGCCTGCGTGAAGTGGTCGTCGAAGCTCGGGCTGCGGCGGCGCAGCTTGGGCGTCGCGATCTCTTCGGGGAAAGACTGGAAGCCGGCGCTGCCGCCGTCGATGCGGAACTCCCTGCCGTCGTTCAGCGAGTGCGGCTCGTAGGCCACATGGCCGCGCGTGATGGTCTGGCGGTGCATGCCGTCGCGCTGGAAGTTGTGGAAGGGACAGACGCTCCTGTTGATCGGCAGCTCATGGAAATTGGGCCCGCCCAGCCGCGAGAGCTGCGTGTCGGTGTACGAGAACAGCCGCCCTTGCAGCAGCGGGTCGTTGGTGAAATCGATGCCGGGCACCAGGTGGCCCGGATGGAAGGCGACCTGCTCGGTCTCGGCGAAGAAGTTGTCGGGGTTGCGGTTGAGCACCAGCCGACCGATGCGCTGGACCGGCACCATCTCCTCGGGGATCAGCTTGGTCGGGTCCAGCAGGTCGAAGGGCAGCGAATGCTCCTTGTCCTGCGGGATCATCTGCACGCCCAGCTCCCATTCCGGGAAGTCGCCGCGCGCGATCGCCTCCCACAGGTCGCGTCGGTGGAAGTCCGGGTCCTTGCCGGCGATCTTCTGCGCTTCGTCCCAGGCGAGGCCATGGATGCCGAGCTTGGGCTTCCAGTGGAACTTGACGAAGTGGCTCTCGCCGCGCGCATTGACGAAGCGGAAGCTGTGCACTCCGAAGCCCTCCATCATGCGCAGGCTGCGCGGGATGGCGCGGTCCGACATGATCCACATCAGCATGTGGGTGGTCTCGGGCATGAGCGAGGCGAAATCCCAGAAGGTGTCGTGCGCGCTGGCGGCCTGCGGCATCTCGTGGTGCGGCTCGGGCTTCACGGCGTGGATCAGGTCGGGGAACTTGATCGCGTCCTGGATGAAGAACACCGGGATGTTGTTGCCCACCAGGTCGTAGTTGCCCTCGCGCGTGTAGAACTTGACGGCGAAGCCGCGCACGTCGCGCACCGTGTCGGCCGAGCCGCGCGAGCCGGCCACGGTCGAGAAGCGCACGAAGACCGGCGTCTTGACGGAAGGGTCCTGCAGGAAATCGGCCGAGGTGAACTGCGACATCGACTTGTAGACCTCGAAGTAGCCGTGGGCCGCCTCCCCTCGCGCATGCACCACGCGCTCGGGGATGCGCTCGTGGTCGAAGTGCGTGATCTTTTCGCGCAGGATGAAGTCTTCGAGCAGCGAGGGGCCGCGCACGCCGGCGCGCAGCGAATTGTGATTGTCCGGGATCTGGACGCCCTGGTTGGTCGTGATCCGCGGCGCGTTCTCGGCGGTCGACGCGGCCAGCTGGTCCTGCTTCTCGTTGCTGCCGTCGGTCGGCTTGGGGCGGCGGCTGCCCGCGCTCTTGTTCGTTGGCGTCATCGGGAGTTCTTTCGGTGGTCCCGGAGCGCCGCGGCATCAGCCGGCATCGAAGAAGACGTCCAGGGCGTTGACCACGACCGCCAGGCCGACGATGCCGGCCACGCCTGCCACGGTCCAGATGATGAGATCGTCGATCCAGGGTGCATCGAGGACGCTGAGCAGCGTGGAAAGCTCCATGGTTCTCTCCGTGTCATGGTGGTGGGCAAACTCTCGGGTCCGGATGCGTGGCGGGCGCGGCCGGCAAGGCGGCCGCATGCGAGGTAGGAGCTTAGGCGGGTCGCCGCTGCCGCACCGTAGTGGCCCCGCACCGGCGTCTGTGGGAGGTCCCAGCGGGCCGCGGTAGGACCGCACTGACGGATTTGAAAGGCGGCCTACGCACCTTCGCGCGACGGCCCACGCACAAAGGGAGCACGGCCGCTTAGGATCTTTCTTCGTCCTGGCACACCCTCACCTTCTCCCATCTCGCATCGCTCATGCTCATCCGAATCGGCTTCGACATCGAACTCACCCTGAGCTCGCCGACCGCCCTGATCTACATGCTGCAGGTGCACCCTTCGCGCGCCGGCGACGTGCTGGGCGACGAGAACATCACCATCAGTCCGCCGCTCGCGACCGACTTCTACCGCGATGCCTTCGACAACGAATGCGCACGCGTGCGCGTGCCCGCGGGGGTCGAGCGGGTGCGCTTGCGCAACGAGGCGCAGGTCTTCGACTCCGGCTGGCCCGACCCGATCGACTTCGGCGCCGTCGAGCACACGCCGGACCAGCTGCCTGTGGAGACCCTGCGCTTCCTGCTGCCCAGCCGCTATTGCGAAGTGGATGGCGAGCTGCTGGGCTTCGCGTGGCGCAGCTTCGGCAACGTGCCCAAGGGCTGGCCGCTGGTGCAGGCGATCTGCGACTACGTGCACCAGCACCTGGTCTTCGACTACCAGCGCGCGCGCCCCACGCGCACCGCGCTGGAGGCCTGGCGCGAGCGCGCGGGCGTGTGCCGCGACTTCACCCACCTTGCCATCACGCTGTGCCGCTGCATGAACGTGCCGGCACGCTACGTCACCGGCTACCTGGGCGACATCGGCATACCGCCGGTCCCTTACCCGATGGACTTCAGCGCCTGGTTCGAGGTCTACCTCGGCGACCGCTGGTGGGCCTTCGATGCCCGCCACAACCAGCCGCGCATCGGCCGCATCATGATCGCGCACGGCCGCGACGCGGCGGATGTGCCGATCACCATGGTGTTCGGCGAGCACACGCTGGAGCGCTTCGAGGTGGTGACGGAGGAAGTGGTGGGCTGAGGCTCAGGGCGCATCCGGGGGCGTGTAGCCCATGTGCTTCATCGCCGCAGCCAGCCCCTTGCGGCTCTTCTCCATCGCCGCCCAGGGCTTGTTGCCGATGGCCAGGCGCTCGCCGATCGCGCGCACCGTCCAGTGTGCGGCGCCTTGCAGCATCGGCAATTCGTCCCACTCGATCGGCACGGACACGCCAAGCCCCGGCCGCGAGCGCGCCGACCAGGCGCTCACCGTGGTCGCGCCGAAGCCGTTGCGCAGGTAGTCGACGAAGATCTTGCCGACGCGGTTGCGCGGTCCGCTCTTGGCGACGAAGCGGTCCGGGATGGTTTCTGCCAGGTGGATCACCAGCGCCTGCGCGAAGCCCTTGACCGCCTCCCAGCCGTAGTGCCGCCGGATCGGCACCACCACGTGCATGCCCTTGCCGCCGCTGGTCTTGAGGAAGGCCGGCAGCGCCAGCTCGTCGAGCAGGGTCTTCACCAGCAGGGTGGCCTCCTGCATCGTCGCCCATTCGACGCCCTCGCCCGGATCGAGGTCCAGCGTGATGCGGTCGGGCCGGTCGATCGCGTTGGAGGTGGCGTTCCAGGTGTGCAGCTCCAGCACGTTCATCTGCGCAGCGGAGAGCAGCCCGCGCACGCTGTCGATCTGCAGCAGCGGCTCGTGCTCCGGGTCGAGCGCGGGGTCCAGCAGCTTCACGCCCTGCATCTCGTTCTGGTTCGCGTGCTTCTGGAAGAAGAGCTCGCCGCCCACGCCCTCGGGTGCGCGCACCAGCGCGACCGGACGGCCCTTGAGGTGCGGCAGCATGAGCGCTCCGACCTGGTCGTAGTAGGCGACCAGCTCGCCCTTGGTGACGCCGCTGGTCTTGTCGATCACGCGCTCGGCATGGGTGATGTGCAGTGCCTTCATCGAGGGGCTCGCTTCGGGGTCGGGATGGGGGGCGGCCGCGGCCTGCTTCCGCGGCGCTGGCGCGCGGGGGGACGCGGGGACGGGCGCCGGGTCGGCCTTGCGCCCGTAGGTCACCTCCGGTGGATGATCGACGTCGCGGCCGCTCAACACGCTGTCGGGCTCGGCCTCGACGATGTCGTAATCGGCGAGCGGACGCGCATGCGCATCCTGCTCCTTGATCAGCAGCCAGGGTTCCTGCTTCTCGCCCTTGCCGCGCATGCGCACCAGCGTCCAGTGGCCGCGCAGCTTGTTGCCGCGCAGCTCGAACTTGAGCTTGCCTTCGGCCAGTCCGCGGCGCGCATCGCCCTCGGCCTGCCATTCGCCGCGGTCCCAGACGATCACCGTGCCCGCGCCGTACTGCTGCGGCGGGATGGTGCCTTCGAAGCCGGCATAGGACACCGGGTGGTCCTCCACATGCACCGCCATGCGCTTGACCGACGGATCGAGGCAGGGGCCCTTGGGCACGGCCCAGCTCTTCAGCGTGCCGTCGAGCTCGAGCCGGAAGTCGTAGTGCAGTTGGCGGGCATGGTGCTTCTGCACCACGAAGGAATCGCCGCGCTGACTGCCGCGGCCGACCTGGTGCGGCTCCGGCGTCTTCTTGAAATCGCGCTTGCGCCGGTAAGGCGCCAGCGCTTCGCTTGCACGTGGGCTTCTGGCCACGCCGGCAACCTCAGGCGGCCTTGCGGCGTGCCGCCGCCTTGCGGGCCGGTGCGCGCTTGCCGGCAGCGCGCCTGGCGGCCGGCTTGCGCGTCCTGGCGGGCGCTTTTTCCTCGCCGCCTTCATCCTCGGCGTCCGCAGCCTTGCTGCCTTTGCGCAGGCTGCGCTGCAGCAGCTCGGTGAGGTCCAGGATCTTCGCGCTCGGGCGGGCTTCCTGCTCTTCGACGGGGCCGAGCTTGGCCACGGCTTCGGTCTTGCCGGCTTCGATCTTGCGGTCGACCAGCCGCAGGATCTCGTCCTTGAAGGAGTCCTTGAACGACTCGGGGTCCCAGTCCGAGCTCATGTCCTCGACCAGCTCGGTGGCCATCTTGAGCTCGCGCTCCGCCAGTCCAGCCTTCTTGGCATCCTCGGCAGGCAGCGGCAGGTCCTTCCAAGGACGGATGTCCTCGCCCCAGCGCAGCAGGTTCAGCACCAGCCCCGGGCCGACGGGCACCAGGGCCGCGAGATGCTGTTTGGTCTGGATCACCACCCGCGCCACGCCGATGCGGCCAGTGCGCTGCAGGGTTTCGCGCAACAGCGCATAGACCTTGCCGCCGCGATTGATCGGCGCGAGGTAGTAAGGCCGCTCGAGGTAGACGAAGGGAATGCTGTTGGCCGGAACGAAGGTCTCGATCTCGATCGTCTGCGTGGTGCGCGGATAGGCGTCGGAGATCTCCTTGTCGCTCAGCACCACGTACTGGCCGTCCTCGACCTCCACGCCCTTGACGATCTGCTCGCGCGCAATCTCCTTGCCGGTCTTCTTGTTGACGCGCTTGTAGCCCACCGGGTCCATGCTGCGCTTGTCGAGCCAGTCGAAGTCGATGCTGTGGTCGACGGTGGCCGAATAGAGCGCCACGGGGATGTGGACCAGGCCGAAGCTGATGGCGCCCTTCCACAGGACGCGCGGGGCGGGGGTCTTGGTCTTCGAGGCAGGCATGGCGATTCTCCGGAACGCTACCCTAGGCGGCCGGGGCGGGGGCGGATGTAGGAACGCGGCGGGGGCCTGCGTCAGGGCCGGGCGTCTCGGGCGGCGGCATCGAGCTCGCGGCGCCACGGGGAATCAAGTTCGATCCGGTTCCCCGTAACGGCTCAAGACGATGCCCTGAACGATCTTTCGCTGCGGCGTGCATGGCGAGATGCGCCTCCAGCGCTCGACGCAATCTGCTCGCAGGGCCGCAATGTCGGCGGGCCACTCACGGGGCAGCAGCTGGGCCAGGCGCTTCGTGAACCCCATCGGGCAACCCCGGTAGGTGAAGAGAAACAACACAGTGGCGAGATGCGCCGCCGGCACGTCGCGCGAGCCCACATCGGTCACCCCCGTCCAAGCGAACTTCAGCAAGGTTGTGGCGAGAGACTGCGACGCAATCGATTTGAGGTGGGCGACATACCCCACCATGCGGTGAAAAGAATCCAGTTGACCCAGCTCCGCGAGATGGATTGACTCGTTGTCGATCTGAGCGCGCATCCGGTGGGTTTCAAATGCCTTCGCGAGGACCGTGCCGGACTTGTCCGATCGCTGGTTTTCCGGTGCAGCCATGCTCTGCGGAGCCGGGATCCGCGTCTGCGTCCGCAGCGGGCGCAACGGCCGCGGCATGGGGCCGGGCGGCAGCATCTCCTCCACGAAAGTCCAGGCTCGTTCACCGGGGTGCTCAGCGCCTGGCGGATGGACGAGGCACCCATGCGCCTGCACCCGAAGAGGATGCGGCGGCTGGAGATGCAGGCCTTCGGAGTGAAGGTGGCGCAGGTGCGCGGGGGACCGGGGATGTGCAAAGGTGCCGCCCTCGCGGAGTGCCGCTTCTTCAGTGCGCTGCCGCTTGCTCGAACGGAGGTCCTGATCCTGCTCGACTGGCAATCGTTCGAGCCCATGCTCGAATTCGTCTTCGTCGAACGATTCGTCATCCGCCGGAATGAGATGCCTGCGCATCGGGTTCTCGATCGGCAGAGGTGGCGGAAACTCGCGCACGAGTGCGTTCGGCACGAATTCCATGATCGGCGTGAGAGCAGGGATGGTGGTGGGAAAGAGGCGGCCTTGCAAGCCGCTCGCGCGAACGGCATTTCTGAGTGGCCACGGATCCTGAACGACCGGCACTGGTTGCTGGCCTTGCTGCGCTTCTACCGCGTTCCGGGGGCGCGGCGAGCTTGGGGCTTGTTGAAGGTAATGGCGGGTGCGCCTATCCATGGGTCACGCGCACCGGTGAATCGTTGGGGGCTGTCGACATAGGCTCCTCGGCTGAGACTCCGGCAGACGCGCCGGCCATTTCTTCGTAACACGCCTGTGACGCGTTGTTCCCGCTCCAAGGAAGCGTGCTCGAACAGCTACGGCAAGGCCGGCCGGCGCAGGTCGCGATCGCTCTCGACGGCGAAATAGAACCACTCGGCGCCGGGCAGGGCCTGCGCGTTCGGGAACACGATGAAGCCGTCGCGGTCGGCCGCCAGCACGCTGCCATCGGCGCGCACGCCGATGGGCTCGCCCTTGGCCACCGGGTCGAAGGTGGCCCATTCGCGCACGAACTGGTCGTCCTCGTCGTCTCGATCGGTCACGCTGACCAGCCGCAGCAGCGAAGGCGTCGCCGGCGGCTTCGCGTGTGGATCGGGCGCGACCATGCCCAGCAGCCGCAGCGCCGCATGGATGGCCCGGTGCGCGACCTCGGGCGCGGCCGGGTCCTCGTGCTGGCCGCATTCGAGCGTGACGCCGTAGCCGCCGCGGCTGCGCATGTATTCGTTGGTGCCCCAGCCGAAGGCCAGCGCGGCCTCGTCGGCCGGCCGGCCGCCGGCGCGTTGCGCCAGGCCGGCGGCGTAGATCTCGAGCCAGCCTTCGACCACGCGCGGCGTGCCCATGTGCAGCGCCAGCTGACCTTCCTCGAAGGCGCGCGCGAAGGGCTCGAGCGTGCCGGCGTTGTCGCGCGGGCCGATCATCGCGAAGGCCTCGCCCGCGCTCTGGAAGGAATGCAGGTCGAGCAGGACGTCGTGCCGCTCGAGCAGCGGGCACAGCAGGTTCGTGATGCGGGCCTCGTAATCGGCCGGCGCCTCGCCCGCCGGCGTGGGCTTGAACAGGCGGTTGAGATTGCGCTCGCCCTCGCGCCGCATCAATCGGCGCGCCAGCGGATTGGCCACCGGCACCAGCGTGAGCTGACCGCGCAGCAGCTGCAGCGCGCCGCCGTCCAGCTCGGCCAGCGTGCGCTCGATGCCTGCGGTGCCGCAGGTCTCGTCGCCATGCACGCCGCCGAGGACGATCAGCCTCGGCCCGGGCTCGAGGGCGGTGAATCCATGGATGCGAAGAAGGTCGGAAACGTGGGGTTGCTGCGCGCTCATCTCGCCGCTGATCCTACAGGGCGGCGCATGGCGGTCCTACCGGGCTTTCCGCGATGCCGTGCCACAAGGCAGGCATGAGCAAGAAGCAAGCAATGGCCAGCAAGAAGGCGCCCGCGAAAACCGATCGGCCGAAGGACGCCGGCGATGGCAGGACCCAGGTCGAGCAAGGCGGCGAATCGGCGCCGCGCCTGCCGCACGAGCGCGACCAGTCGTCCGACAGCCAGCAGAACCAGGGCGGCTCGGCCGAGCGGGGCCGCAAGGGCATGGAGGACGTGGAACGCGGCGTGGTCGATACCGACCGAGGCCCGGCGGCCGACCGGGTCTACAACGAGAAGCTCAAGCCTTGAGCTCGAGCCGGGCGCGCATGTCCGCGATCACGTCCGCGTAATTCTCGGCATTGAAGATCGCGCTGCCGGCCACAAAGGTGTCCGCGCCCGCGCTTGCCACGCGCGCGATGTTGTCGGCCTTGATGCCGCCATCGACCTCCAGCCGGATGTCGCGCCCGCTGGCCTCGATGCGCTTGCGGGCGAGCTCGATCTTGCGCAGGGCCGAATCGATGAAGCTCTGACCGCCGAAACCCGGGTTGACGCTCATGATGAGGATGAGGTCGATGTCGTCGATCGCCCAGTCCAGCGGCTCCAACCCGGCGCCCGGGTTGAAAACCAGCCCGGCCTTGCAGCCGGCCGCCTTGATGGCCTGGATGCTGCGGTGCGTGTGGGGCGAGGCGTCGGGATGGAAGCTGATGTAGTCGGCCCCGGCCTGCGCGAAGGCGGCCGCCAGCGCATCCACCGGCTCGATCATCAGGTGCACGTCGATCGGCACCGCGGTGCCGCCGGCGGTCTTCGCATGCGGCCTGAGCGCCTGGCAGACCATGGGGCCGAAGCTGAGGTTCGGCACGTAGTGGTTGTCCATGACGTCGAAGTGGATCCAGTCGGCGCCTGCGGCGATCACATCGGCCACTTCGGCGCCGAGCCGCGCGAAGTCGGCCGAGAGGATGGAGGGGGCGATGCGGAAAGTGCGGCTGCTGCTCATGGGGGCGAATTGTCGCAGGCCGTGCTTCACCAATTGTTAACATCGCGCCGATGTCCAGCCATCCGATCAACATCCAGGTGGAGCCGCGCTACCTGCCCGAACAGTCTTCGCCCGAAGACCGGGTCTATACCTTCGCTTACACGATCACCGTGACCAACACGGGGCACGTGGCGGCGCAGCTGATCGCGCGGCACTGGGTCATCAACGACGCAAGCGGACAGACGCAGGAGGTCAAGGGCCTCGGCGTGATCGGCCAGCAGCCGCTGCTGGCGCCGGGGCAGTCCTTCCGCTACACCAGCGGATGCCGGCTGCAGGCGCCCAGCGGTACCATGCATGGGAGCTACTTCTTCGTGACCGAGCGCGGCGAACGCTTCGACGTCGCGATCCCCATGTTCGTGCTGGAAGCCGACGCGGGCGCACCGCCCGTCTCGCGCGTGCTGCACTGAACGCAAGCCTTCTTCCTCGAGCCATGAACGCCGCGTGCGCTCTGCTCGATGCGCAGCGCCTGCCCGGCGCCCGCGCACTTTGTTGAACAGATTGGAAAGATGAGTTCTTTCATTCCCGATGACCTCCTCGGCTTCTGGTCCGAGTGGCTGCGACCCTCGGCGGGCCTGCCCACCGTGCTGTGGTCGCTGCTGCTGGCCGCCGCGGCCGCGGCCGGCCACCTGGTGCAGCGCTACGCGGGCATGCCGAAGGTGGTCGGCTATTCGATGGTCGGAACGCTGGTCGGCCTGGCCGGCTTCGAGGGCGCGATGTGGCCGCTGCAAGGCATCAGCCTGTTCCTGCTCGAGCTCGGCGTGGCGATCGTGCTGTTCGAGGCCGGGGGCCGCTTGCCGCTGCGCTGGTTTCGCCACAACCCGATGGTGCTGGTGCAGAGCCTGCTCGAAGCCACGCTGACCTACTTCGGCGTGTTCTGGGTGCTGCACTGGATGGACGTGCCCGACCCCGTGGCCAACCCGATCGCGCTGATGGCCATCGTGGCCTCGCCGGCCGTGCTCAGCCGGGTCGTGATCGACACCCGCGGCTCCGGCCCGGTGACGGAGCGGGCGCTGACGCTGGCCACGCTCAATACCTTCTACGCGCTGGCCCTGGGCTACGCGCAGGCGGGGCTGATCGAGCATGCACCGCTGGGCCTGCTCCAGAAGCTCTATCCGGTGGCGGTGGTGCTGGGCCTGTCCTTCGTGGTGGGTGCGCTGATGGCGCTGTCGCTGCGCTCCGCCCTGCGCGTGATGAGCCCGACCAGCGAGAACACCTCCATCCTGCTGCTCGCGATCATCGCGGCCGGCGCCGCGCTGGCCGCGCACTTCGGCGGCTCGGCGCCGCTGGCGGCATTGATCGGCGGCGTGCTGCTCAAGGCCCTGCATCCCAAGCCCTGGGTCTGGCCGCGGCAGCTGGGCACCGCCGCTTCGCTGCTGACCATGCTGATGTTCGTGCTGGTGTCGGTGGTGGCGGCCCAGGCCGACTGGAGCCTGCCCATTGCCAGCGTGGTGCTGGCGGTGATCGCCGTGCGCACGGTGGCCAAGATCGCCGGCGTGGCGATCGCCAACCCGGGCAGCGGCGCGAGCTGGCGGCAGGCCCTGTGGGTGGGCTGCGCGATGGCGCCGCTGTCCTCGATCGCGCTCCTGATCACCTCCGGCTTCGTGACCGCCTCGCCGCTGCTGGGCGCGATGATCACGCAGATCGCGCTCCCGGCGATCCTGCTGATGGAAATCCTGGGCGCGGTGATGGCCACCGTCGCCATCCACGGCGCCGGCGAAAGCTCCAGGCCGTGGATGCCCGAAGCGTTCAGCATCACGGAGGAGACGCAGCGATGAGCGCAGCGCAGCGCCGCCCCAGGCAAGCTCGCGCCTCCTCGGGGGGCAGCGATGACACGAAGTGCAGAGCGCGGGGGTCGATATGAGCGTCTTCAACACCGGCGTGCCGCTCGCGGGGACGCCGCCCGTGCCCGGCTCCCCCGAGAGCCGCGTCGTGCCGCTCGAGCCTTTCAACAAGTCGGTCGCCCTGTCGCTGGGCGTCGAACTCGAGCTGCAGCTGGTCAACACCCACGACTACGATCTCGCCCCCTATGCCGAGGACATGCTGCGCCTGATGGCCCAGACGCCGCTGCCCGGTAGCGTGGTGCCCGAGATGACGTCGAGCATGATCGAGATCTCGACCGACATCTGCCACTCGGCCAAGGACGTGGTGGCGCAGCTCACGCCCATTCGCGATGCGCTGGTGAAGAATGCCGACAAGCTCAACATCGCGGTGGTGGGCGGCGGCACGCACGCCTTCCAGCAGTGGCACGAGCGGCGCATCTACGACAAGCCGCGTTTTCGCGAGCTGTCGGAGCTCTACGGGTACCTGTCGAAGCAGTTCACCATCTTCGGCCAGCACGTGCACATCGGCTGTCCCGACGCGGACGGCGCCCTGCTGATGCTGCACCGCATGTCGCGCTACATCCCGCACTTCATCGCACTGTCCGCCTCGTCGCCCTTCGTGCAGGGGCAGGACACGCAGTTCGATTCGGCGCGGCTCAACTCGGTGTTCGCCTTCCCGCTGTCGGGCCGCGCGCCCTTCACGCTGTCGTGGAAGGAGTTCGGCGCCTATTTCGAGCGCATGACCCGTACCGGCGTCGTGCGCAGCATGAAGGACTTCTACTGGGACATCCGGCCCAAGCCCGAATACGGCACCATCGAGATCCGGGTGTTCGACACGCCGCTCACGGTGGAACGCGCCGCGGCGCTGGCCGGCTACGTGCAATCGCTGGCGGCCTGGTTCCTGCAGGAGCAGCCCTTCACGCCGACCGAGGACGACTACCTGGTCTACACCTACAACCGCTTCCAGGCTTGCCGCTTCGGCCTGGACGCGCTCTACGTCGACCCCGCCACCGGCAGCCACATGCCGCTGCGCGACCATATCCTCATGACCATGACCCAGCTCGAATGGCACAGCGAGGCCCTGGACGCCACCCAGGCCCTGGGCCAGCTGCGCACCAGCGTGGAAGCCAACCGCAACGACGCGCGCTGGCTGCGCGAGCGCCAGGCCAGGGAGCGGCTGTTGGCCGAGGTCGTGCGGCAGGCGGCGCTGCGCTTCCGCCACGGCTGAGAAGCCATGACCATGGGCGAGTTCGACCTCATCGAACGCTACTTCAAGCGTCCGGCCACGCGTTCGCCCCTGGGCGTGGGCGACGACTGCGCGCTGCTGGCACCCGCCCCGGGCATGCAGCTCGCCGTGTCCACCGACATGCTGGTGGAAGGCCGCCATTTCCTCTCCACGGTCGACCCCGCGCGCCTGGGCCACAAGGCACTCGCGGTCAACCTCAGCGACCTGGCCGCCTGCGGGGCGAAGCCCCTGGCCTTCACCCTCGCACTGTCGCTGCCGGCGGTCGACACGGCCTGGCTGGAGGCTTTTTCGCGCGGCCTGTTCGCGCTGGCCGATGCGCACGGCTGCGAGCTGGTCGGCGGCGACACCACCCGCGGGCCGCTCAATGTGTGCATCACGGTGTTCGGCGAGGTGCCGGCCGGCGCGGCGCTGCTGCGCTCCGGTGCCCGGCCGGGGGACGAGCTCTGGGCCAGCGGCACGCTGGGCGATGCGCGGCTGGCGCTGGAAGTCTTTCGCGGCACCCTGGCGCTGCCGCCCGAGGCCTTCGAGCAGGCGCGCCGGCGCATGGAGCTGCCGGAGCCGCGCGTCGCGCTGGGCCAGGCGCTGCGCGGCATCGCCAGCGCCGCGATCGACCTGAGCGACGGGCTGGTCGGCGACCTCGGCCATATCCTGGCTGCCAGCGGCGTCGGCGCGACGGTCGATGCCGATGCCGCCTGCGCCGTGACCGGTGTTCCCGCCTCGGCCGCGCTGGACCCGGCGCTGCGCCGCACCTGCGCGCTGGCCGGGGGCGACGACTACGAGCTGCTCTTCAGCGCGCCGCCTGCCGCGGCGGCCGCCGTGCGCGAGGCCGGTCGGCAGAGTGCGACTCCGGTCGCGCGCATCGGCCGCATCGAGGCGGCGGCGGGCCTGCGCATCGTCGATGCACAGGGCGTGCCGGTCGTGCAGCCATTCGCGGCCTTCGATCATTTCCAGGTCCGGACGTAGGGCGCCGCGGCCTTGCGGGGTCCGGGGCTGCGCCCCACGGGAGATTCAGCGAAAATCCAGGCCCCGCTTCCTCCCGGCGACGACGTCCCAGGGTCGTCACGTCTCCCGCGCACCGATGTTCAGCTTTCTCTCCTACAAGCTCCTGATCCCGCTCGTCTTCCTGGGCTCCGGCCTCTACGTGCATTTGCGCGGCCAGGTGCGGCACCGGCTCGGCCGGCAGCTGAGCGACCACTCGACCTTCCTGGCGCCGCTCAACGTGGTGATGTACTGGTTCTCGTCGGTGCCTTCGAAGCCCTACATCGACCTGAAGCAGTTCCCCGAGCTGGACGTGCTCCGGAACAACTGGCAGACCATCCGCGACGAGGGCCTGGCGCTGTTCGACGAGGGCCATATCCGCGCCGCGGCAGGCTACACCGACATCGGCTTCAACTCCTTCTTCCGCACCGGCTGGAAGCGCTTCTACCTCAACTGGTACGGCGACTTCCTGCCGTCCGCCAAGGGCCTGTGCCCGAAGACCACCGAGCTGCTGGCAGGCATTCCCTCCGTGCGCGCGGCGATGTTTGCGATCCTGCCGCCGGGCAGCACGCTGGTGCGGCACCGCGACCCGTTCGCCGGCTCACTGCGCTACCACCTGGGCCTCAAGGTGCCGCAGGACGCGCCGAGCTGCCGCATCTTCGTCGATGGCCAGCCCTACCACTGGAAAGAGGGTGAAGCCGTGATGTTCGACGAGACCTACATCCATTACGCCGAGAACCTCACGGACGAGACCCGGCTCATCCTTTTCTGCGACATCGAGCGGCCGCTCAGCAACCCCGTGGCGCGTTGGATCAACCGCGAGATCGGCTGGCGCATGATCAAGGCCGCGGCCACGCAGAACGTGGACGGCGAGCCGATCGGCGGGCTGAACAAGGCCTTCGCGCAGGTCTACAAGATCCGCGTGCTGGGCAAGCGCCTGAAGGCCTGGAACAAGCCCAGCTACTACCTCGTGAAGTGGGCGATCTTCGGCGGGCTGTTCTACTGGCTGTTCTTCTGAGCGCTGCGCTCGCCGGCGGCTCGCCAACCCGAGGACCCATCGACGATCGACGGCGCGTGACGGCCAACCCGGGCTGACAGAGGCCTAGCCGAACAGCTGGTTGAGCTCCTGCCCGGAGGCCGCGTCCCTGAAGCCGTCGAAGCGGCCCTCCAGCAAGGGGCGCGCGGCACGCATGAATCCGCCCCACGCCGCGCGCGCCAACGCGCCGCCGACACTCACGCGCCGCACGCCCAGGCCGGCAATGTCCTGCAGCGTGAACTCGCTGGTGGAGCCGATCAGCAGGTTCACCGGCTTGGGTGCCACTGCGGCCACCACGGCGGAGATCTGTTCGCGCGTGCGGATGCCCGGCGCGTAAAGGCAGTCGGCACCGGCCTCCGAATAGGCCTTGAGCCGTGCGATGGTGTCCGCGAGGTCGGGGTGCCCCAGAAAGAAGTTCTCCGCCCGGCCGACCAGCAGCGTCTCGCCGCCCTCCTGGTCGATGGCCGCGCGCGCGGCGCGCAGGCGCGCCACCGCCACGTCGATGTCGTACAGCGGATGGTCCGCATCGCCGGTCGAGTCCTCGATCGACAGTCCGGCCACGCCGGTGTCGATGGCCATGCGCACGCCCTGCGCAACGCCCTGCGCGTCGGCGGCGAAGCCGCTTTCGAAGTCCGCGTTCACCGGCAGCTCGGTGGCCGCGACCAGCTCGCGAAGGTGGGCCAGGACCTGCGCGCGCGAAAGGGCGCCGTCGGCCTGGCCGCGCGACCAGGCGAAGCCGGAGCTGGTCGTGGCGAGCGCCTGGAAGCCCAGGCTCTCCAGGAATCGCGCGCTGCCCAGGTCCCAGGGATTGGGCAGCACGAAGCAGCCCTCGGCATGGAGCTGGCGGAAAAGGGCACGCTTTTCGGCAACGGTACGGGTCATGGGAACCTCGGTTTGAGAGGGTGGTCGGCTTCGGACGCCATCCAGCCAGGTTATAGAACAGCGAGAACCGCACAGCGGCGGCGGGACGGCGGAACTACTGCAGAATACCCGGATGAACTGGCTCGCACCCCTTCCCGTCGCATTGCTCATCGCCGGCTGCGGGGTGCCTCCCAACCAGGTCGTTCCGCTGCGCGACGGCACCCTGCGCGCCACCACCTACGTCCAGGCCGCAGACCATTGCCGGGAAAAGGGGTCGACCGCCCGCATGCTGGGCAAGGCTCCGGCCGAGCAGGGCGTGCTGTTCCGCTGCGAATGATGCCAGGCGCCTGCGCAGGTCGGCCCTAGCGCTTGCTGGCGCAGTCGGCGCACAGGCCGTACAGGGACATCGCGTGATCCTGCAGGATCCAGCCCTTGTCCTTCGAGATCATCTGCTGGCGGCGCTCGATCTCCGCGTCGTAGAACTCCTCCACCCTGCCGCACCCGGTGCACACCAGGTGGTCGTGGTGCTTGCCCTCGTTGAGCTCATACACCGCCTTGCCGCTCTCGAAGTGGCTGCGCTCGAGGATGCCCGCCTGCTCGAACTGCGTCAGCACGCGATAGACGGTGGCCAGGCCGATGTCGGAATGTTCGTTGAGCAGCACCCGGAATACGTCTTCCGCCGTCATGTGGCGCTGGCCACCGTTCTGGAAGATCTCGAGGATCTTGAGGCGCGGCAGCGTGGCCTTGAGGCCGGTGTTCTTGAGTTCGTCGATGTTGCCCATGATGGTTCCTGCGCCCGTCCCTGCGAGGGGCCCACGCAGGGCCAGCCGCTACAATGGGCCGATCATATCGCTTGCCCTCCTGGCCCTTTTTCATGCCTGAGATTTCCCAAAGCCGCCTCTGGCTGCTCGCCGGCGCCGTCGCCGCGACGCTGAGCCTGGGGGCCTGCAGCAGCTTCAGCGAGCGCTCGCGCAGTGCGCTCACCGCCATCACGCCCTACAAGGTCGAAGTCGTTCAAGGCAACTTCGTCTCCAAGGAGCAGGTCGAGCAGCTCAAGCCCGGCATGTCGCGCCAGCAGGTGCGCGAGCTCCTCGGCACATCGCTCCTGGCCGACGTGTTCCACGCCAATCGCTGGGACTATGTCTTCACCATCCGGCGCCAGGGCGTCGAAGCCCAGCAGCGCCGCCTGACGCTGTTCTTCAACGGCGACGTGCTCGACCGCTTCGAGGGCGACCCGATGCCCAGCGAGCAGGAATTCGTCGCCGCGGTCGACGCCCGCGGGCACGCCGGCAAGGTACCGGTCCTGGAAGCCACCGAAGACCAGCTCAAGAAGTTCGAGCCGGCCAAGGACAAGGTCAAGGACGGCGACGCCGACACCTCCGCCGCTTCGCTGCCGCCGCTGCCCCCAAGCTATCCGCCGCTCGAAGCGACGCGCTAGAACGACTCCCCCGCCTCCCTGCCGGCCGCACCGGCCGGCCTTTCACGAAGGCCCCCGCGTGACCGATTCCCCCTCCTCCTCCACGCTGCCGCTGCGCCGCATCGCCATCGCCGGCGCCTCCGGGCGCATGGGCCACATGCTGATCGAGGCCGTGCGCGAAGCGCAGGACTGCCGCCTGGCAGGCGCCCTCGACATCGCCGGCAGCCCGGGCATCGGCAGCGATGCCGCCGCCTTCCTGGGCTTCACCAGCGGCGTGCCCATCGTGTCCGACCTGCGCACCGGCCTGCAGGACGCCCAGGTGCTGATCGACTTCACCCGGCCTGAAGGCACGCTGGCGCACCTGGCCGTGTGCCGCGAGCTCGGCGTGCAGGCCGTGATCGGCACCACCGGCTTCAGCGAGGCGCAGAAGGCCGAGATCGCTGCCGCCGCCAAGGACATCGCCATCATGATGGCGCCCAACATGAGCGTGGGCGTCAATGTCACCTTCAAGCTGCTGGAAATGGCGGCCAAGGCCCTGTCCACCGGCTACGACATCGAGATCATCGAGGCGCACCACCGCCACAAGGTCGATGCGCCCTCGGGCACGGCGCTCAAGATGGGCGAGGTGATCGCCGGCGCGCTCGGCCGCGATCTCAAGGACTGCGCGGTCTATGCGCGCGAGGGCATCACCGGCGAGCGCGACCCGTCGACGATCGGCTTTTCGGCGATCCGCGGCGGCGACATCGTGGGCGACCACACGGTGCTCTTCGCCGGCACCGGCGAGCGCATCGAGATCACGCACAAGTCCGCCAGCCGCGCCACCTACGCGCAGGGCAGCCTGCGCGCGGTCCGCTTCCTGGCCGAGCGCACGACGGGCCTGTACGACATGTTCGACGTCCTCGGGCTGCGATGACGGTCCTGGAGCTGCTCACCCACGGCGATGGCGTCAGCCGCTCGGTGGCGGCGCTGCTGCTGCTGATGTCGGTGGCGAGCTGGGTCGTGATTCTCTGGAAGGCGTGGCTGCTGCGCGGCGGCACCCATGACGTGGTGCGAAGCATCGCGGCCTTCTGGCAGTCGGCTTCGCTGGGGGACGCCGAGCAGCGCTTGCGCGGCTTCGACCGCGCGGCGCTGGTCTGGCCGGCGGTGAGCGCGGTCAGACAGCTGGGCGCGCAGCCCGATCCGGCCACGCTCGGAGGCGCAGTGGCCCGCGCCCAGCGCCTCACGCGCGTGCTGCGCGACGCCCTGCATGCCGCCCTTCGGCGCCTGCAGTCGGGCCAGATCCTGCTGGCGACCGTCGGCGCCACCGCGCCCTTCGTCGGGCTGCTGGGAACGGTCTGGGGCATCTACGGCGCGCTGACGGGCATTGCCGGCGAAGCCGGCGGGTTCACCATCGACAAGGTGGCCGGGCCGGTGGGCGAGGCGCTCATCATGACCGCTTTCGGCCTGGCGGTGGCCATTCCGGCCGTGCTGGCCTACAACGTGTTCGGCCGCGTCGTCAGCCGCATCGAGGCCGAGCTCGAGGGCTTCGCGCACGACCTGCTGGGCGCCCTCGGCGAAGATCCGGCGCGCGAGGCGCCGCTGCCGCCTGCCCGGCCCATGCCTGCGTAGCCCGCGGACACGCGATGGCCTTCGGTCGCACCTCCCTCGGCAGCACCGCGACCGGCGGCCGTGCGATCGGCGCAGGCGGGCAGCGGCCGCTGTCGGACATCAACGTCACGCCGCTGGTAGACGTGATGCTGGTGCTGCTGGTGATCTTCATCATCACCGCCCCTCTGATGGCCAGCTCGATCAGGCTGGACCTGCCGCGCACCGACGCCGGCCAGCCGACCGACACGCCGAAGTTCGTGAGCCTGTCGGTCGATGCGGCCGGCCGGCTCTTCCTCAACGACCAGCCCGTGACGGCCGAGGAACTCGCAGCCCGGCTCCAGAAGGCTGCAGCCGACAGCCGCGACACCGAGGTCCAGCTGCGCGCGGACCAGACCGTTCCCTACGGCAAAGTGGTCGAGCTGATGGGCATCGCCAACAAAGCCGGGCTCAGCCGCATCGGCTTCGTGACCGAAGCGCCCGCCAGGAAGCCCTGAGATCCTCCAGCGAGAGGACACCGGCCGGGCCTTCCGGGATTCGGCCAGCTGCGGGCGCGGCCAGCCGCGATAATCACCCTTCCCCGGCCAGCCGCTGCCGGGCTGTTGTTGCTCTCTGCCCAATGAACCCCAGCTACAAACCCAGCGATGTCGAGTCGTCCGCCCAGGCCGCCTGGACGGCGGCCGATGCCTACCGCGTGACCGAGGACGCGAACAAGAAGAAGTACTACGCCTGCTCGATGCTGCCCTACCCCAGCGGCAAGCTGCACATGGGCCATGTGCGCAACTACACGATCAACGACATGCTCACGCGCTACCTGCGCATGAGCGGCTACAACGTGCTGATGCCCATGGGCTGGGACGCCTTCGGCCTGCCGGCAGAGAACGCAGCGCTCAAGAACGGCGTGCCACCGGCGAAATGGACGAACGAGAACATCGGCTACATGAAGGGCCAGCTCCAGGCGATGGGCCTCGCGATCGACTGGAGCCGCGAGATCGCGACCTGCGACCCCAGCTACTACAAGTGGAATCAGTGGCTGTTCCTCAAGATGCTCGAAAAGGGCATCGCCTATCGCAAGACGCAGGTGGTCAACTGGGACCCGGTCGACCAGACCGTGCTGGCCAACGAGCAGGTGATCGACGGCAAGGGCTGGCGCACCGGCGCGACCGTCGAGCGGCGCGAGATCCCGGGCTACTACCTGAAGATCAGCGACTATGCCGAGGAACTGCTCGACCACACCCAGCACAAGCTGCCGGGCTGGCCCGAGCGCGTCAAGCTGATGCAGGAGAACTGGATCGGCAAGAGCGAGGGCGTGCGCTTCGCCTTCCCGCACGACATCCGGGACGAGAAGGGCGAGCTCATCCAGGGCGGCCGCATGTACGTCTTCACGACGCGGGCCGACACCATCATGGGCGTCACCTTCTGCGCGGTGGCGCCGGAGCACCCGCTGGCCCTGCACGCCGCGAAGAACGCGCCCCAGGTCGCCGCCTTCATCGAGGAATGCAAGAGCGGCGGCACCACCGAGGCGGAGCTGGCGACACAGGAGAAGAAGGGCGTGCCCACCGGCCTGCACGTTCGCCACCCGATCACCGACGAGCCGGTGCCGGTGTGGGTCGGCAACTACGTGCTGATCGGCTACGGCGACGGCGCCGTGATGGGCGTGCCGGCGCACGACGAGCGCGACTTCGCGTTCGCCAACAAGTACGGCATCGAGATCATCCAGGTGGTGCTGGTCGACGACGAACCGCACTTCGACTATCACCGCTGGCAGGACTGGTACGCCGACAAGCAGCGCGGCGTGACCATCAACTCCGACAACTTCAGCGGCATGTCCTATGCGGAGGCGGTCAAGGCGGTGGCGCATGCGCTGGGCCAGAAGGGCCTGGGCGAGATGCAGACCACCTGGCGCCTGCGCGACTGGGGCGTGAGCCGCCAGCGCTATTGGGGCACGCCGATCCCGATCATCCACTGCGAGCAGCACGGCGCGGTGCCGGTGCCTGAGAAGGATCTCCCGGTCGTGCTGCCCACCGACTGCGTGCCCGACGGCTCGGGCAACCCGCTGCACAAGCACGAGGCCTTCCATGCCGGCGTGGTCTGCCCCGTCTGCGGCAAGCCGGCGCGGCGCGAAACCGACACCATGGACACCTTCGTCGACAGCGCCTGGTACTTCATGCGCTATTGCGATCCGAAGAACGACCAGGCCATGGTCGCCGAGGGCGCCGAGTACTGGATGCCGATGGACCAATACATCGGCGGCATCGAACATGCGATCCTGCACCTGCTTTACGCGCGCTTCTGGACCAAGGTGATGCGCGACCTCGGCCTCGTGAAGGTGGACGAGCCTTTCAGCAAGCTGCTCACGCAGGGCATGGTGCTCAACCACATCTTCTACCGGCGCACCGAGAAGGGCGGCAAGGAGTACTTCCCGCCTTCGGAGGTGACGCAGGCGGTGGATGCGCAGGGCCGCATCACCGGGGGCACGCTGGCCGACGGCACGGCGGTCGAGTACGGCGGCGTCGGCAAGATGGGCAAGAGCGAGCGCAACGGCGTCGACCCGCAGGACCTGATCGAGAAGTACGGCGCCGACACCGCGCGTCTCTACACCATGTTCACGGCGCCGCCCGAGGCCACGCTGGAGTGGAACGACGCCGCGGTGGAAGGCAGCTTCCGCTTCCTGCGCCGGGTCTGGAACTACGGCGTCGCGCTCGGCACGGCGCAGGCGGCCGTGCCCGAAGGCACGGAGATCGACATCGAGACGGTCGATCCGCGCTCGGCCTTCGGCAAGGAAGCCAAGGCGCTGCGCCGCGAGGTGCACACCGTGCTGCGGCAGATCGATTACGACTACCAGCGCATGCAATACAACACCGTGGTGTCGGGCGCGATGAAGCTGCTGAACGCGCTGGAGGGTTTCAAGGCCGATGGCAGCCCGGGCGACCGGGCGGCCGTGCGCGAAGGCTTCGGCATCCTGCTGCGCTGCCTCTACCCGGCCACGCCGCACATCACGCACGCGCTGTGGCATGCGCTCGGCTACGACAAGCTGCACGGCGTGCTGCTCGACGCGCCCTGGCCGGAGGTCGACACGATCGCGCTCGAGCAGGACGAGATCGAGCTGATGCTGCAGGTCAACGGCAAGCTGCGCGGCTCGCTGCGCGTGCCGGCCAACGCCAGCAAGTCGGAGATCGAGAAGATCGCGCTGGCGAGCGAGGCCTTCGTCAAGCACGCCGAGGGCGCCCCGGCCAAGCGCGTGATCGTGGTGCCCGGGCGACTGGTCAACGTGGTGATATGAAGAAAGACGGCATGAACAGATCCTTCCCGTCGCGCCGGGCCCTGCTTGCCGGCGCTGCCGCCTCCGCGCTGGTCCTTGCGGGCTGCGGCTTCGAGCTGCGCCGCGCGCCGGACTTCGCCTTCAAGTCGCTGGCGGTGCCGGGCAAATCGGCCTTCGTGAACGCCCTGCGCCGGCAGTTTCGCGCCGCCGGCAACGTCGAGCTGGTGCCGGAGGAAGAGAAGGACCGCGCCGAGGCGATCCTGGAGGTCCTGTCGGAGAACCGCGGCAGCGCCGTGCTCTCCACCAACTCGGCCGGCCAGGTGCGCGAGCTGCAGCTGCGTCTGGCGATGCGCATCCGCTTGCGTACCCCCGGCGGCAAGGAGCTGCTGGGGCCGACGCTGATCGAGCAGTCCCGCGACATCACCTACAACGAAACCGCCGCCCTCGCGAAAGAAAGCGAGACCGAGCTGCTGTACCGCGACATGCAGGCCGACATCGCCCAGCAGACCCTGCGCCGGCTGGCGGCGGTCAAGAGCCTCTGATGCAGCTCGCAGCGGCCCAGCTCGAAGCCCACCTGCAAAAGGGGCTGAAGCCGCTCTACGTGATCCACGGCGACGAGCCCCTGATCGCGCAGGAGGCGGCCGACGCGATCCGCTCGGCCGCGCGGCAGCAGGGCTACACCGAGCGCAGCTCCTACACGGTGGCCGGCGCCCATTTCGACTGGAGCGCGGTGCTGGCGGCCGGCGGCTCGCTGAGCCTGTTCGCGGATCGGCAGATCGTCGAGATCCGTATCCCTTCCGGCAAACCGGGCAAGGATGGCAGCGCCGCACTGCAGCAGATCGCCGAGGCGGCTGCCGGCAACGACAGCACCCTGACCCTGGTCCTGCTGCCGCGGCTGGACAAGGCCACCCGCAGCGGCGCCTGGTTCGCGGCACTCGAAGCGCAGGGTGTCAGCCTGCCAGTGGAGACCATCGAGCGCGCGGCGCTGCCGCAGTGGATCGCGCAGCGGCTGGCGCGCCAGGCGCAGCGGGTGAAGGGCGGCGAGGAGGGCCAGCGCACGCTGCAGTTCTTCGCCGACCGTGTCGAAGGCAACCTGCTGGCTGCGCACCAGGAGATCCAGAAGCTCGCGCTGCTGTATCCGGCCGGCGAACTCGGCTGGGAGCAGGTCGAGGCCGCCGTCAACAACGTGGCGCGCTACGACGTCTTCAAGCTTTCCGAGGCGGTGCTGGGCGGCAATCCGCAGCGGGTGGCGCGCATGCTCGAGGGCCTGCAGGCCGAGGGCGAGGCCGAGGTGCTGGTGCACTACACGCTCGCCGAGGACATCCGCGCGCTCAAGCGGGTGAAGGACGCCATGTCGGCCGGCCGCCCGCTGCCCATGGCGTTGCGCGAGAACCGCATCTGGGGCCCGCGCGAGCGTGCCTTCGAGCGCGTACTGCCGCGGCTGGACGAACGCGCGCTGGCACGCCTGCTGCGCGCCGCCCACGTGGTCGACGGCATCGTCAAGGGCCTGAAGCAGCCCGACTGGCCGGCCAACGGCTGGCAGGCGCTGCAGCGGCTGGCGCTGATGCTGTGCAGGGCCTGCACGGTGCCGGCGCGGGGCTGAACGCGCTCCGGGCGTTGCTGGTTCCGGAACCCGGCGTTTCCATACGCAGCTCAGTCCCACGAGCCTCGCGTGGGAAAATGACCGCCATGAACGCCTTCAACGTCAACGAACACATGCAGGCCCTGGGGCTGCAGGCCAAGACGGCTTCCGCCCGGATGGCGAAGGCCCCCGCCGCGACCAAGAACCAGGCGCTCAAGGCGCTGGCGCGGCGCCTGCGCGAGAACGCCGAGGCCCTGGCGCCCGCCAATGCGCGCGACATCGAGCGGGCCCAGGCCGCCGGGCTCTCGGCCCCGATGGTGGATCGCCTCAAGCTCACGCCCAAGGCCATCGAGACCGTGGCGCAGGGCTGCGAGCAGCTGGCCGCCATGCCCGACGTGATCGGCGAGGTCATCGGGATGCGGCAGCAGCCCAGCGGCATCCGCGTGGGCCAGATGCGGGTGCCGATCGGCGTCTTCGGCATGATCTACGAAAGCAGGCCCAACGTGACGATCGAGGCCGCCAGCCTCGCCATCAAGAGCGGCAACGCGGCGATCCTGCGCGGCGGCTCGGAGGCGATCGAGTCCAACCGCGCCCTGGCCGCACTGGTGGGCGAGGCGCTGGCCGAGGCCGGCCTGCCGGTCGAGGCGGTGCAGCTGGTGCAGACCACCGACCGCGAGGCGGTGGGCCGTCTGATCGCCATGCCCGAGTTCGTGGACGTGGTCATCCCGCGCGGCGGCAAGGGCCTGATCGAGCGCATCAGCCGCGAGGCCAAGGTGCCGGTGATCAAGCACCTCGACGGCAACTGCCATGTCTACGTCGACGACACGGCCGAGCTCGACATGGCGGTGCGCATCGTGGACAACGCCAAGACGCAGAAGTACAGCCCCTGCAATGCGGCCGAGGGCCTGCTGGTGGCGGCCTCCATGGCCGAGAGCTTCCTGCCCGAGATCGGCTCCATCTTCGCGGCCAAGGGCGTCGAGATGCGCTGCGACCCCGCCGCAGCGCGCATCCTGCGGGCCGAGGGCGCGCTGCCTCCGGGTGCCAGGGTGGTCGACGCGGTCGAGTCCGACTGGTCGGAGGAGTACCTGGCGGCCGTCATCAGCATCAAGGTGGTGGCGGGCGTGGACGAGGCCATCGCCCACATCAACCGCTATTCCAGCCATCACACCGACGCCATCGTGACCCGCGACCACCTGCACGCCCAGCGCTTCCTGCGCGAGGTGGACTCGGCCAGCGTGATGGTGAACGCCAGCACGCGCTTCGCCGACGGCTTCGAATTCGGGCTGGGGGCCGAGATCGGCATCAGCACCGACAAGTTCCATGCGCGCGGGCCGGTGGGGATCGAGGGGCTGACTTCGCTGAAGTACGTGGTGCTGGGCCAGGGCGAAGTGCGGACCTGAGGCGGACATCCGAACGCAGAAGGCGCAGAGGCTTCGCGTCTTCTGCGAAACCTCCGCGTCTTCGCGTTCCCGAACTCATCCCGCCTTGTCATCCACCCCGGCACCCTCAAATCCTACAATTCCACTCCACCTTTCGTTGCAGAACACGCATAACAAGGCCGCCTCATGGTTCCCCACCTCGTCACTGCCCTGACCGGCCCGATCAACGAACTGGAGCAGCGCATCCTCGACTCCATGCCGGCCATCGAGCGGTGGTTCCGGCTCGAATGGATGGAGCACACGCCACCGTTCTACAGCTCCGTCGACATCCGCAATGCCGGCTTCAAGCTGGCGCCGGTCGACACCAGCCTGTATCCCCGCGGCTGGAACAACCTCACCGACGACATGCTGCCGCTGGCGGTGCAGGCGGCGCAAGCCGCGATCGAGAAGATCTGCCCCGAGGCGCGCAACCTGCTGGTGATCCCCGAGAACCACTCGAAGAACACCTTCTACCTGGCCAATGTGGCGCGGCTGGTGCGGATCTTCCACATGGCCGGGCTCAACGTGCGGGTGGGCTCCATCGACCCGGCCATCAAGTCGCCCAAGACGATCGAGCTGCCGAACGGCGAAAGCGTGTGCCTGGAACCGGTGGTGCGCAGCCGGCGCCGCCTCGGGCTCAAGCACTTCGACCCGTGCACCATCCTGCTCAACAACGACCTCTCGGCCGGCACGCCGGGCATCCTCGAAGACCTGCACGAGCAGTACCTGCTGCCGCCGCTGCATGCGGGCTGGTCGGTGCGCCGCAAGAGCAACCACCTCCACAGCTACGAGGAAGTGTCCAAGCGTTTCGGCAAGCTGCTGGGCATCGACCCCTGGCTGATCAACCCCATGCACGCGCGCGCAGGCGGCGTCGACCTGGCGGAAGGCAAGGGCCTGGACGTGCTCACCAGCCATGTCGATGCGCTGCTCACCAAGATCCGCCGCAAGTACAAGGAATACGGCATCAACGAGAAGCCCTTCGTGGTGGTCAAGGCGGACAACGGCGCCGATCCCATGGGCGTGATGACGGTGCGCGACCTCAAGGATCTGGAGGTCTTCAACCACCGCGCACGCACCCGCACGGCCGCCGCCAACGACGAGTTGCGGATCGCGAGCGACCTGATCGTGCAGGAAGGCGTGCTGACCAACGAGCGCGTGCATGACGGCGTGGCCGAGCCGGTGGTCTACATGATGGACCGCTACGTGGTCGGCGGCTTCTACCGCGTACACGCCGGCCGCAGCCCCGACGAGAACCTCAACATTCCCGGCGCCAGCTTCGTGCCGTTGGCTTTTTCGGAGAGTGCGCACTTACCGCAGCCAGGCGCCAAGCCCGGCGCGAGTGCCCCCAACCGCTTCTACATGTACGGGGTGATCGGCCGGCTGGCCATGGTGGCCGCGAGCTATGAAATGGAAGCCACCGACCCGGACGCCGAGACGTACGAATGATTTCTTAATCGCCCGGTTTTGCGGCAGGTCCGGGTGGCGGCAAAATAGCGACCCCACAGCAACGCAAAACCCCGAGGGCGGAGGGCGACGGGCGGGCCGCAAGAGGCCGCCGAGGCGCCGGGGCGTGAATCTCACGCCGCACACCCTTGTGCACCGATTTTCGTGTCCCCGACCAAATCCTCCTCCGCCGCGCTGATCCTCGCGGCCATCGGCGTCGTCTACGGCGACATCGGCACCAGCGTGCTGTATGCGGTCAAGGAGGTGTTCGGCCACGGCCATGTCCCGTTCACGGCCGAGAACGTCTACGGCATCCTGTCGATGTTCTTCTGGACGCTGACGGTGATCGTCTCGCTCAAGTACGTGGTGCTGGTGCTGCGCGCCGACAACGAGGGCGAGGGCGGCCTGGTCGCGATGCTGGCGCTGGCCTCGCAGGCCGTGGTCGACAAACCGCGCCTGCGCAACGTGCTGCTCGTGGTGGGCGTGTTCGGCACCTCGCTGTTCTATGGCGACGGCGTCATCACCCCGGCCATCTCGGTGCTGTCGGCGGTCGAGGGCCTGGAGGTCGTGTCGCCGCATTTCAAGCACTATGTGATCCCGATCACGCTGGTCGTGCTGTTCTGCCTGTTCGCGGTGCAGAAGCACGGCACCTCGGGCATCGGCCGCTTCTTCGGGCCCATCACGCTGACCTGGTTCCTCGCCATCGCGCTGCTGGGGGTCTCGCAGATCCTCACCCATCCCGCCATTCTCAAGGCCATCAGCCCCTACTTCGCGCTGCGCTTCATGTGGGAGAACCCGGGCACCAGCTTCATCATCCTGGGTGCGACCGTGCTGTGCGTGACGGGGGCGGAAGCGCTGTACGCGGACCTCGGCCATTTCGGCAAGCGGCCGATCCGCGTTGCCTGGTTCTCGGTCGTGATGCCGGCGCTGACGCTCAACTACTTCGGCCAGGGCGCGCTGCTGCTGGAGAACCCGGCGGCGGTGAAGAACCCATTCTTCATGATGGCGCCCGAGTGGGCGCTGATCCCGCTGGTGCTGCTGGCCACCGCGGCCACGGTGATCGCCTCGCAGGCGCTGATCACCGGCGCCTTCAGCGTCACCCGGCAGGTGATCCAGCTGGGCTACCTGCCACGGCTGAACATCGAGCACACCAGCGTGCGAACGGCGGGACAGATCTACATCCCCTTCGTCAACTGGGGCCTGTTCGTCGCCATCGTGCTGGCGGTGGTCATGTTCCGCTCCTCCAGCAACCTGGCCGCGGCCTACGGCATCGCCGTGACCACCGACATGCTGATCACCACGGTGCTGACCTTCTTCGTGATCCGCTACGCCTGGAAGTACCCGCTGGCGCTGTGCATCGCCGCCACCGGCTGGTTCTTCGTGGTCGACTTCCTGTTCTTCGCCTCCAACCTGCTGAAGCTGTTCGAGGGCGGCTGGTTCCCGCTGCTCATCGGCGGCTCGATCTTCATGCTGATGTTGACCTGGAAGGAAGGCCGCCGCCTCATGGGCCAGATGCAGATGGCCGAGGCCATCGACCTGCGCGGCTTCCTGGACTCGGTCTTCGTCAACCCGCCGGCGCGGGTGGACGGCACCGCCGTCTTCATGACCGCCGAGCCGGGCGTGGTGCCCAACGCGCTCCTGCACAACCTCAAGCACAACAAGGTGATGCACGAGCAGAACCTGTTCGTCACGGTGCGCAATCACGAGGTGCCGTGGATTCCGATGGACAAGCGCATCGAAATGGAGCCGCTCGGCCACCATTGCTGGCAGGTGGTGGTGCACTACGGCTTCAAGAACGACGTGGACCTGCCGCGCGCGCTCGAGCATGCGCGCCTGCGCGGCTGCCAGCTCGAGCCGATGACCACCAGCTACTTTCTCTCCCGCGACGTGGTCATTCCCACGCTCGGCAGCGGCATGGCGCCCTGGCGCGAGAAGCTGTTCGCCCAGATGCACCACAACGCGAGCGGCGCGGCCGGCTTCCTCGGTCTGCCGAACAATGCCGTGGTGGAGCTCGGCTCGAAAATCGAGATCTGAACCCGCACTCCGTGCCGCCATGCACTTTCCAGGACCCGAGCCCCGCGCGCTGGCGATCCGGCATGGACGCCGCAAACCCTTCGCCGGCAAGGACATCGCGCCTGCCTGCAAGATCAGACAAGACGCCCGGGCCGCCGCCGACGACGACGCGGCCCGTCCCTCATCGACCGCCGGAAAGACCTCCTGATGCACATCCTCTTCATTGCCGATCCCCTCGAGCAGTTCAAGATCTACAAGGACACGACCTTCTCGATGATGCGCGAGGCGCAGCGCCGCGGCCACAAGCTCTCGGCCTGCGTGCCGCAGGACCTCAACTGGCAGCGCGGCCGCCCCGTCACCGCGAAGGTGCGCGAGGTCGTGCTGACCGGCGAGCAACAGCCCTGGTTCCGCGAGGACGCAGTGATCGAGCGCCCGCTGCACGCCTTCGACGCCGTGCTCATGCGCAAGGACCCGCCCTTCGACGCCGAGTACATCTACGCCACGCATCTCCTGGAGCAGGCCGAGCGCGAGGGGGCACGCGTGATCAACCGTCCGCGCGCGTTGCGCGACCATCCCGAGAAGCTGGCGATCATGGAGTTCGCCGAATACACCACCCCGACCTTGGTGACGCGCGACCCGGACGCGGTGCGCGCCTTCCATGCCGAGCACCAGGAGATCATCCTCAAGCCCTTGGACGGCATGGGCGGCATGGGCATCTTCCGCGTCGGCCCCGACGGGCTGAACCTCGGCTCCATCGTCGAGACACTCAACCGGCACGGCGCGCAGACCATCATGGTGCAGCGCTTCGTGCCTGAGATCACGCAAGGCGACAAGCGCATCCTGGTGATCGGGGGCCAGGCCGTGCCCTACAGCCTGGCGCGCATCCCGCAGGGCAGCGAGGTGCGCGGCAACCTCGCCGCCGGCGGCAAGGGCGTGGCGCAGCCACTGACCGAGCAGGACCGGCGCATCGCGGAGGCCATCGGCCCGGTGCTGAACGAGCGCGGCCTGCTGCTCATTGGCCTCGACGTGATCGGCAACTCGTTGACCGAGATCAACGTCACCAGCCCGACCTGCTTCCAGGAGATCACCGACCAGACCGGCTTCGACGTGCCGGCCATGTTCATCGATGCGCTCGAGGCCGAGCTGAGATAGGACATCGGGACCGGACGCCCCTGAACGATGTTCAGGGTCCGGCGTTCAGGCCCTGCGCTGTCCGTCGACGAAGAGTGCCAGCTCGCCGGGCGCGAACGGGGTCCAGGTTTCGTTGACGGTCAGCGGCGCGGTCACCACCACGGCGACGCGATCATTCGGCGTGGTGTGCTGGGCGAAGTCGATGGACAAGTCCTCGTCCGACAGCTCTGCCGTCAGGAAGGGATGGCGCCGCTCGATGTACCAGAGATGCGTCGAGGCATGCGACCACAGCGCCTGCCCGTTGGAAAGCATGAAGTTGAAGCTGCCCTGGCGTGCGAAGCGCGGCACCAGCTCGCGCAGCGTGAGCGTCAGTTCCTCGACGTTCGGCACGCCGGCATGCGACTTGGCCAGCTCCTGCATGAGCCAGCAGAAGGCATGTTCGCTGTCCGTGCTGCCCACCGGGCGGAAGCTGCCGTGCAGCCGCGGCCGGAAGTCCTTCAGGTCGCCGTTGTGGGCAAACACCCAGTAGCGGCCCCACAGCTCGCGCACGAAGGGATGGCAGTTCTGCAGGTTCACCGCGCCCTGCGTGGCCTTGCGGATGTGGGCGATGACGTTGCGGCTCTTGATCGGGTAGCGGCGGATCAGCTCGGCCACCGGCGACTCGCAGGCCGGCTGGTGGTCCACGAAATGGCGCAGGCCGCGGTCCTCGAAGAACGCGATGCCCCAGCCATCGGCATGGTGGTCGGTGCGCCCGCCGCGCTGCGCGAATCCAGTGAAGCTGAAGGTCACGTCGGTCGGCGTGTTGCAGTTCATTCCGAGAAGCTGGCACATGCCGGTGATTAGAACGCAGCGAAGGACTCAGGGCTCGCGCTTTTCCCGCAATTGCCAGGCCGCGCAAATGGCCAGCGCGCACAGCCCGGCCAGCAGCATGAACACCTCGTCGAAAGCCGCCAGCCGCGCCGTGCTGGTGGCGGTGTTCGCCAGCGAATCGCCATGCGCGGCCAGCCGCCATTCGAGCACGATCGCGCACAGGCTCACGCCGGCGGCCCCGCCGAGCATGCGCAGGAAGTTGATCGCGCTGGCGCCCTGCGGGATCAGCGGCTTCTCCAGCGGGCGCATCGATCCGAGGTTGAGCGAGGGCAGGATGAAGCCCAGCCCCACCCGCCCGATCGCCGCGAAGACGGCCAGCAGCCAGATGGCGCTGTCCAGCCGCAGCAGCAGCATCAGCGCAAAGGAGGCAGCCAGCAGAGCCAGGCCGATGCACACCAGCAGCCAGGTCGGGCGCCGGTCCGCCAGCCGGCCGACGCCCGCGATGGTGAAGGCCAGCACCAGCCCGGCCGGCAGCAGGATGGTGCCCACGTGCGAGGCCGAGAGATGCAGCCCGACCTGCATGTACACCGGCAGCAGGTAGGTCGAGCCGAACAGCGCCGTGCCGTAGATGAAGGCCACCACGCTGCCCATGGCGAACTGCCGGTGCCGGAACAGCGCCAGGTTCATCAGCGCGGTGCCGCCCGCGGCGGCCACGCGCCGCTGCCAGGCGATGAAGGCGCCGAAGGCCAGCCCCGCGCCCGCGAGCAGCGCCGCCGCCTGCAGGGGCGCTTCGCCGCGCAGCTCGACCAGGCCGTTCAGCAGGCACAGCGTGCCGACGGTGCCCAGCGCCAGGCCGCCCCAGTCCAGCGCCCCGCTGCGCGCGGCGGTGACGCCTCCCGGCGCGGTGACCGGCACGAACCTGTAGGCCAGCCAGATCGAGGCCAGGCAGAAGGGCACCACCATGAAGAAGATCGAGCGCCAGCCGAACAGGTCGACCAGCACGCCGCCGATGCTCGGCCCCAACGCCGGCGCCAGCACCACGCCCATGCCGAAGATGCCGCTTGCGCGGCCCTGCTCGTGCGGCTCGAAGGCGCGCAGGATGATGATGGCCGGGATCGGCTGCACCACGCCGGCCGCCAGCCCCTCGGCCACCCGCGCGACCAGCACCAGCGGAAAGTGATTGGCCAGCCCGCCGCTGATGCCGCCCGCGAGCAGCAGGAGCATGGTGCCGACATAGGTGCGGCGATAGCCGTAGCGCGCCAGCAGCCAGGGGGTGGTGAGCATCGAGACCGTCATCGCCACCATGAAGCCCGAGCTGACCCACTGGGCCCGCTCCTGCCCCAGCCCGAAATGGTGGCTCATGCCCGGGATCGCCACATTGACGATGGTCGAGGACATGATCGAAGCCATCACCCCCACCATCACCGTGAGGAGCAGCAGCCAGCGATAGCGGGGCCCATAGCGGGCGCTGAGGGAGAGAGGCGGGGCAGTGTCGATCATCTGGGGCAGCCTGTTCGGGCTGTCCTACAAGGATACGGGCATTGCACGGCCCGCCGCCGCACCGGCCGCCTCGACAATGGCGCGTCGTTCTTCCACACACAGCGCAAAGAGAAGAGAGACATGGAATCCGCCACCGACGACAAGACATTTGCCGGCACCGAGCCTGCGCCCACGATCGCCGCCGAGCTCAAGGCGCCGACGGTCACGCGCGCCTACCAGTGCCAGTGCGGCCGCCCCGTGTTCCTGCGCAACAGCCAATGCCTGGCCTGCCACACGCCGCTTGGCTACGTGATCGAAAACCTGGGGGTGGTGCCGCTCGCACCCGACACGCGCGAGGGGGCCGAGCCCGACACCTTCACCCTCTTCGGCGACCCGCAAGGCAAGGCCTACCGCCGCTGCGCCAACCTGCTGACGCCGGCGGCCTGCAACTGGATGGTGCCGGCGCCGCGCGAAGGCGACGATCCGTCGTTCAACACCGACGGGCTGGTGCCCGGCCTCTGCCTGGCTTGCAGCGTCACGCGCACCATCCCCGACCTCTCCATCGAGGGCAATGGCGAGCTGTGGCGCAAGCTCGAACTGGGCAAGCGCCGGCTCATCTCGCAACTTCTCGCGCTCGAGCTGCCCGTGGTCACCCGGCTGGCCGACCCGGTGCATGGCCTCGCCTTCGACTTCCTGGGCAACCTCCCGGGCGGGCCGCACGTGATGACCGGCCATCAGATGGGCGTGATCACCCTCAACGCCCAGGAGGCCGAGGACGCCGTGCGCGAGCGCATCCGCGCCGAGATGCGCGAGCCCTATCGCACCCTGGTCGGCCATTTCCGCCACGAGATCGGCCACTACTACTGGGATCTGCTGGTCCAGCCCACCCACTGGCTCGAGCCCTTCCGCGAGCTCTTCGGCGACGAGCGCCGCGACTACGCCGCGGCACTGCAGGCGCACTACGAGAGCGGCCCGCCGCCGGACTGGGCCAACCGCTTCGTCAGCGGCTACGCGAGCTCACATCCGTGGGAGGATTGGGCCGAGACCTGGGCTCACTACCTGCACATGGCCGACAGCGCCGACACCGCGATGAGCTTCGGCGTCGACGCGCAGAACGTGGAGCTCACCAGCGACCTGTTCGATTTCTCGGACCTGTGGCAGCCGGAGCACCCCGAGGCCGGCGAGTTCCTCGACTTCCTCAACGGCTGGGTGCGCCTGACCAATGTGCTCAACGAGCTCTCCCGCAGCATGGGCCAGCCCGACTACTACCCCTTCGTGCTGCCGCGCGTGACGGTGGGAAAGCTGCAATTCATTCACGAAGTGATCGCTGAACAGCGCAAGCGCGGCAAACAGCCGCAGGCGCCGCTCAATCCCGAAGAAGCGCCGTCGCAGCCTCCGGAGGCTGCGCGCCGGATGCAGACGGCGCCGGCAAGCCCGCCCTCGTAGCGCAGCGCGCACAGACGCAGGCAAGACCGCGCGCCCCGGCCGGCACGCTCTCGAGCACGCCCGGGCTGAACGACGCCTGCCTGCACCAGCAGGGCGCTCGCGACTGCCCGGTCTCGCGCTCGCGCTCGATCGCGCAGTGATTGGCTTCGCCGCACAGCGGGCAGCACGAGGCATCGAGGCTCGGCTTCGCGCCCATGATCACTTCGCGATCTCGAACGCCGGCAGCTTCTTCGCGACCGGGTGATTCTGCAGGGTCACGTAAACCGGCAGCCCGTCGCGATAGGCCGGATAGTCCTCGCCCTGGATCAGCGGCAGCAGGTACGCGCGGCCCTTGTCGCTGATGCCGTAGCCGTCGGCCGAGATGTAGTCGCGCGGCATGAACTTCTCGGCATTGGCCACCTGGTCCAGCGGCGCGCTGCCGATGCGGTATTCGTAAGGCGAGTCGGACGTGCGCTCGACCGTGGGCATCACCGCGTTCTTGCCTTCGAGCGCGAGCTCGACCGCGCGCTGCCCCAGCTCGTAAGCCTGGCGCGCATCGGCGGCGGAGGCGATGTGGCGCGCCGAGCGCTGCAGGTAGTCGGCCACCGCCCAATGAAACTTGTAGCCCAGCGCTTCCTTCACCATCTGCGCCACCACCGGCGCCGCGCCGCCGAGCTGCGCGTGGCCGAAGGCGTCCTTGCTGCCCTGCTCGGCGAGGAAGCTGCCGTCGGGATGGTGCGCGCCTTCCGACACCACCACCGTGCAATAGCCATGATGCTTGACCAGCGCATCGACCCGCGCCAGGAAGGCCGGCTGATCGAAGGGGATCTCGGGGAACAGGATCACGACCGGAATGCCGTGGTCGGCCGCCAGCCCGCCGGCCGCCGCGATCCAGCCCGCATGTCGGCCCATGACTTCGAGCACGAAGACCTTGGTCGAGGTCGCGGCCATCGAGCGCACATCCAGCGATGCCTCGAGGGTGGAGACCGCGACGTACTTGGCGACCGAGCCGAAGCCCGGGCAGCAGTCGGTCAGGGGCAGGTCGTTGTCGATGGTCTTGGGCACATGGATGGCCTGGAGCGGGTAGCCCATCGACTGCGACAGCTGGCTCACCTTGAAGCAGGTGTCGGCCGAATCGCCGCCGCCGTTGTAGAAGAAGTAGCCGATGCCGTGGGCCTTGAAGACCTCGATCAGCCGCTCGTACTCGCGCCGGTTCTTCTCCAGCGACTTGAGCTTGTAGCGGCAGGAGCCGAAGGCGCCTGCGGGCGTGGTTCGCAGCGCGGCGATGGCGGCGGCGGACTCGAGGCCGGTGTCGATCAGGTCCTCGGCCAGGGCGCCGAGGATGCCGTTGCGTCCGGCATAGACCGTGCCGATGCGGTCGGCATGCCGGCGCGCCGTCTCGATCACGCCGGCCGCCGACGCATTGATCACCGAGGTCACGCCCCCGGACTGGGCATAGAAGGCATTGAGGGTAGGCATGCGGGGATTCTCCCGCAGGCCTGTGCCGGATACCAGCGCTTCAGCGCCCCGGCAGCCCCATCGCCCGCGTGATCACCTCCTTCATGATCTCGTTGGTGCCGCCATAGATGCGCTGCACCCGCGCATCGGCGTAGGCGCGCGTCACCGGGTACTCCCACATGAAGCCGTAGCCGCCGTGCAGCTGCACGCACTCGTCCATCACCTTGCACTGCAGGTCCGTGGTCCAGTACTTCGCCATGCTGGCGGTGGCGGTGTCCAGCTTCTGCTGCATCAGGAGCTCGATGCATTTGTCGACGAAGACCTGCGCGACCTGCACCTCGGTCTGCAGCTCGGCCAGCGTGTAGCGCGTGTTCTGGTAGGCGCCTACCGGCTGGCCGAAGACCTTGCGGTCCTTGACGTAGGCGACGGTGTGGTCGATCGCCGCCTGCGAGGCCGCGACCGCGCTGATCGCGATCTGCAGCCGTTCCCAGGGCAGCTGTTCCATGAGGCAGACGAAGCCGCGGTTCTCCTGCGCCTGCCCGCCGAGCAAGGCGTCCGGCGGCAGGTGCACGTCGTTGAAGAAGAGCTCCGACGTGTCCTGCGCCTTCAGGCCCAGCTTCTTCAGCCGCTGGCCCTTCTCGAAACCGGGCATGCCGCGCTCCACCAGGAACAGGCTGGTCCCCTTGGCGCCGCCCTCTGGGTCGGTCTTGGCCACCACGATCACCAGGTCCGCGTGCCAGCCGTTGGTGATGAAGGTCTTGCTGCCCGAAAGCCGCCAGCTGCCATCCGGCTGCTTGAGCGCCGCGGTGCGCACGGCCTGCAGGTCGCTGCCGGCGCCCGGCTCGCTCATGGCGATGGCGCCCACCATCTCGCCGCTCGCCAGCTTGGGCAGGTAGTTTTTCTTCTGCGCCTCGGTGCCGTAGTGCAGGATGTACGGGGCCACGATCTCGCTGTGCAGCCCGAAGCCGACGCCCGTGAAGCCGCGTGCCCACAGCTCCTCGAACTGGATCACCGAGTAGAGCAGGTCGGCACCCGCGCCGCCGTGCTCCTCCGGCAGCGACATGCACAGGAAGCCGTTCTCGCCGGCCTTGTTCCAGAGCGCCCGATCGACATAACCCTGCGCCTCCCAGTCGTCGTGGAAGGGCGCGATCTCCTTGTCCATGAAGCGACGGAAGCTGTCGCGGAAGGCCTCGTGGTCGGGGGTGAAGAGGGTGCGTTCGATCGTCATGACTGTCGTCCCGGAAACTCCGGCGCGCGCTTCTGCAGGAAGGCCGCGACGCCCTCGGAGAAGGCGGGGCGGTTCAGGAGCTCGCGCTGGCGCTCGCTCTCGTAGTGCAGCTGTTCGGGCAGGGTGTGGCGCTCCGAGGCCTCGAAGGCACGGCGCGCTTCGATTACCGCATGGGCGGGCAGGCGCGCCAGGCGCTGCGCGAGCTGCTGCGCCTCGAGCAAGAGCAGATCGTCTTCCATGCAGGCCCAGATCAGGCCCCACTGCGCCGCGCGTTCTGCAGGCAGGCGCTCGTCGAGCAGGCTCATGCCCATGGCGCGCGCCGGGCCCACGAGGCGTGGAAGGAACCAGGTGCAGCCCAGGTCCGGCACGATGCCGAGCTTCGGCAGGAAGGACAGGTAGAAGTAGGCGCTCTTTGCTGCGAGGGTCACGTCGCCGGCCAGCGCGAGGCCCACGCCGGCGCCCGCCGCGGCGCCGTTGACCGCGCATACCACCGGCACGGGCAGCGCGCGCAGCTCCTCGATCAGCGGATTGCTCACCGACTGCATCCACTTCGCCGTCTGGTCGCCCAGGGTCTCGCCGGCTTCGGGCGGACGCATCGCGCTCAGGTCCGCGCCGACGCAGAAGGCCTTGCCGGCGCCGGTGAGCACCAGGGCGCGTACGTTGCGGTCTTCGCGCACGCGAGCGAGGGCTTGCCGCAGTTCGTGTTGAAGGTCGAGCGCGATCGGGTTGAGCTTGGCCGGCAGGTTGAGCGTCAGCGTGGCGACGTGCTCTGCGAATTCATGGAGGACGAGTGCCATGCGGGTTCCTTTGCTTGTCGAAGAAGGCAGACCTGCGTGCGCGAAGGGACGCGAATCACAGCCGCTCCACGATGGTCACATTCGCCATTCCGCCACCTTCGCACATGGTCTGCAAGCCATAGCGCTTGCCGCGCCCGGCCAGCGCGTGGATCAGCGTGGTCATGAGCTTGGTGCCCGAGGCGCCCAGCGGATGTCCCAGCGCGATCGCGCCGCCGTTCACGTTGAGCCGGGCCGGGTCGGCGCCCAGCGTCTGCAGCCAGGCGATGGGCACCGGCGCGAAGGCTTCGTTGATCTCGTAGAGATCGATGTCCTCGATCTTCATGCCGGCCTTCCGCAGCGCGCGCTCGGTGGCGGGAATCGGCGCCTCCAGCATGATCACCGGGTCATGGCCGAGCACGCTCATGTGGTGGATGCGCGCGAGCGGCTTCACGCCGAGCGCCTTGAGCCCGCGTTCGTTGACCACCAGCACACCGCTGGCGCCGTCGCAGATCTGGCTGGCGGTGGCCGCCGTGCAGCGCCCGCCCTCGGCGATCAGCTTCACGCCGGCGATGCCTTCCAGGGTGACGTCGAAGCGGATGCCTTCATCCACCCGGTGCATCTCACCCGCGGCGCTGCCGTCCGACGACCGCACTTCGACCGGCAGGATCTCGTCGGCGAAGGCGCCCTCGCGCGTGGCGGCGATCGCGCGCCGGTGGCTCTCGAAGGCATAGCGGTCCAGCGCCTCCTTCGTGATTCCGTAGTTCTTCGCGATCATCTCGGCGCCGGTGAACTGGCTGAATTCGACGCCCGGATAACGCCCCTGCATCGCCGGACTCATGAAGGTGCCCAGCCCCGCCTTGGCCGGCAGCGCGTTCGGGGTGAACATGGGCACGCGCGTCATGCTTTCGACGCCGCCCGCGATCACCGCGTCCATGCTGCCCGCCATCACCGCCTGCGCCGCGAAATGCAGCGCCTGCTGCGAGGAGCCGCATTGCCGGTCCACCGAGGTGCCCGGCACCGATTCCGGCAGCTTCGACGCCAGCACCGCGTTGCGCGCAACGTTGCTGGCCTGCTCGCCGACCTGGCTGACGCAGCCGAGGATCACGTCCTCCACCGCGGCCGGGTCGATGCCGCTCTTCGCCACCAGCGCATCGATCACCTGCGCCGCCAGGTCCGCAGGATGCCAGCCCGCCAGCCTGCCGCCGCGTCGGCCGCCGGCGGTGCGCGTCGCGGCCACGATGTATGCCTCTGCCATGTGATGTCCTTGTCCGCGGAAGAGAGAAAGCCCGGCTCCGCGCATGCAAAAGCAAAACGCCGTCACCTGGGGTGACGGCGTCGCTCGTCCAGGGCCACGAGCGTCGATGGTTCAACGCCCGGGGCTGGAAGGTCAAGCCGGGGACATCCCGTGGGCCCGGAGTCGCCAAGGCGACCGCTCGGGCGCCTTCTGCACCGGCAGTGCCGCGGGCTGCGAGCCCGAGACGGTGATGCACGAGGGCTCGAGCGCCGAGACCAGCACGCGCCGATGCCGGTCGCCTTCGAAGCGTTCGCCGGGCGCCAGCACGATGTCGCGCAGATCATGGTCCAGCGTGACCCACACGCTGCCGCTGCGGCATTCGATGCCCACGCCCGCGGCGTCGGGCAGCGTGAAGATGGTGCGCTTGGCCAGGCTCAGGTGGAAGCGGCTGGGTACGGTGTGCATGGCAGACTCCTTTTGCATTCGGCTCTGGAATGAATATAGTGAGCCGTAGCGCTCCAGTCACACGGTCAAATGGAACTCGTTGCATGCGTACTGAGAATGCGAAACCCTCGCCGACCCCTTCGCCCGCGGCCCCCGGGTTGCCGCCGCTGGAGCTGTTGCGCAGTTTCGAGGCCGCGGCCCGCACGCTGAGCTTCACGCAGGCGGCGGCCGAGCTCTTCCTGACCCAGTCCGCCGTCAGCCGCCAGATCCAGCAGCTCGAGGCCAGCCTGGGCGTGCTGCTGTTCGAGCGCCGGCATCGCGCCCTCGCACTGACCGAGGCCGGCGGCGTGCTGCAGCGCGCGGTGGTGGAGAGCCTGGAACGGCTGCGTGACGCCACCGCGCGCCTGCGCGCCGCGCCAGCGCCGCGCGAGGTCGCGCTCACCTGCACGCCCGGCTTTGCGTCGTTCTGGCTGATTCCGCGGCTCGCCCGCTTCACGGCCAGCCACCCGCTGGTCGACGTGCGGCTGTCGGCGAAGCTGGAGGTGCTCGATCTCGAGCGCCACCGCCTCGACCTGGCGGTGCGCTTCGTGCCCATCGAGCGCGGCACCGGGCCAGCCCTGTTCGAGGAGTCCGTGATGCCGCTGTGCGCGCCGCAGGTCGCGACGCTGCTGCGCACGCCCGACGACCTGGCGGGCCAGACCCTGCTGACCATCGAGATGGGCCATCACGCAGACGCGCCCACCGTGGATTGGGAGCCCTGGCTCGAAGTCATGGGCCTCACCGACGTGCGCATGAAGAACACGGTGCGCTTCACCCACTACACGGAGGCGGTGGCGGCGGCTGTCGCAGGCCATGGCGTGGTGATCGGCCGGCTGCCGCTCCTGCGCGAACTGGTGGACAAGGGCAGCCTGGTGGCACCCTTCGGCACGGGTGCGGCCTCGCGCCGCGCCTATTTCATCGAGAGCGCACGGCGTGCCGGAGACAACGCCGACGCGCAGGATTTCATCCGCTGGCTCCGGGCCGAGGCCGAGGCCGCGCAGCGCGACTGAGCTGCCTCCAAGACGTGGCGGCGCGCCATGCGCGTCGGCCGCTTCGCTGCGGCATTACAGTCTGGGGCTGCCGCCGTTTCGCGCGGCACCCGGCCCCGCACGCAAGACATCTCGATGAGCTCGAATACCGCAGATACCGACACCGCTTCGTCGCCGCAGCCCGCGGCCCCGAAAACGACCAAGGGCGCACCGGCCGCCCGGGCGCCGCGGCACGCCGCCAAGGCGCCGCAGCAGCATCAGCCCGCGCGGCAGCGCAAGACCCATCCCGTGCTGGAACGCCTGTTCGAGCTCTATCCCCGCTTGTTCGGCGCGCGCTTCCTGCCGCTCAAGCTCGGCGTGTTCGAGGACCTGCTGACGCTGCATCCCGACGACTTCAAGCGCGAGGACCTGAAGATCGCGCTCGGCCTGCACGCGCGCTCCACCCGCTACCTCGAGGCCGTGGCTGCGGGCAAGCAGCGCCACGACCTGAACGGCGAGCCGGTCGAGCCGGTCGCGCCGGAGCATGTGCACCATGCCATCCTCGAGGTGTTCCGCCGGCGCCAGGCACGCACGAACGAAGACCTGCGTCCGCAGCTGCGGGCGCGGCTGGTCGAGGCCATCGACGCCTCGGGGCTTTCGCGCGAGGACTACATGCTCATCGTGCGCAGCAACGACGAGACCGCCAACGCCGTGCTCGACGAGGCCTTTGCCGAGCTGGGTGCGCGCAACGCCAAGCGCGAGGCGCTGCGGCGCGCCTTCGAGGCCAGCGGCCGCAGCGTCGCCGAGTTCGCCGAGATGTACGGTATGGACCCGGCGGAGGTGAAGCGCACGCTGGCGCGTGCGAAGCCCCCGTCCGGAACATCGGATCCCGCTTGACCTGCTCCTTCTCCGAGAGAGGGTAGGTGAGGAACAGCGCCTTTGCCAGCGCGCTTCTCGTGCTCGGCTCCGCCCGACGGAACGCGATCAGCGCCTGGCCAGTGCCTTACGACTGAACCAGGCCGAGCCCGCGAAGCTGCGCCTCCAGTTCCGCAGCGGAGCGCCACGGCAGGATGGGCGCGTTCTGCCGCTCGTCGGGCGGATGGGACGGCAGATCATCCGACCAGCCGCCGCAGCCCACCAGCGGCAGCAGCGGGCGCTTGTGCAGCCAGGCCAGGCACACCTCCGAGATCGTCCCCGCGCGCCCGCCGATGACGATGCACGCGTCTCCGGCCAGGGCCATGAGCAGGTTGCGTGCATCGCCCATCCCGCAGGGAACGACGACGGTGGCGGGCCAGTCCGCCGGAGGCATCTGGTCCGGCGGGATGATGCTGAGCACCAGGCCACCGGCCTTGATGGCGCGTTCCGCGGCGACCCGCGTCGCCGGGCTTCCGCAGCCGCTGACGACGGTGATCCGAAAGCGCGCCAGCAGGGCGCCGGCCTCGCCTGCCAGTTCATGGGCGGCGGAGCCGGGCTCGGCGCTGCCGAGCACGCAGACCTGGGGGCGGCGATGCGAGAGAGTCATGGATGTGCGTCGGTGAAGGTGCTGTTCGCCTTGGGAACCGCCCCGCGGCTCATGCGGCCTGCGGTGGAATGGAATACGTTCCCACGGCATGCGCGACGACGTCGCTCTGCCCCTCCGAGTACAGGCTGACCTCGCCCACCGCCAGGGAACGACCCAGCTTGATGAGCTTGCAGATGCCGATGACCCGTGCGCCTGCTGCCGGCTTGCGCAGGAAGTTGATGTTCAGGCTGGTGGTCACGGTCAAGGGAACGATGCCGATCTCACCGAGGATGGCCACGTAGAGCGCCACATCGGCCGTGGCCATGAGGACCGGCCCGGAGACGGTGCCTCCGGGCCGCAGCTCGGCCGGGCCCACCTCGTGCGCGATGGTCGCGCCCGCGTTGCCCGCCTCGAGGACGGTGCACTTCGTTTGCGGAAACTCGCGTGCGATGAAGGCTGCGATCTCTTCCCTGGTGGCCGGCATGGCGGACGCTTTCCGTCAAGCCTGCCCGGCCTTCACCTTCAAGCGCCACGCATGCAGCAGCGGCTCGGTGTACCCGCTCGGCTGCTCGACGCCCTTGAACACCAGCTCCTGCGCCGCCTTGTAGGCTGCCGAGGTGCCGAAGTTGCCGGCCATCTTCTTGTAGAGCGGATCGCCGGCATTCTGCTGGTCGACCACCGCGGCCATCCGCTCGAAGGTGGCATCGACCTCTTCCTTCGTCACCACGCCGTGCAGCAGCCAGTTGGCGATGTGCTGGCTCGAGATGCGCAGGGTCGCACGGTCTTCCATCAGGCCGATGTCGTGGATGTCCGGCACCTTGGAACAGCCCACGCCCTGGTCGATCCAGCGCACCACGTAGCCGAGGATGCCCTGCACGTTGTTGTCCAGCTCCTGCTGGCGTTCGGCGGCTGTCCACTTGGCCTCGGGCGCGACCGGCACCTTGAGCAGGTCGGCCAGGATGTTGTCGCGCTCCGCATCGGCGTCGATCTTCTCCAGCTCTTTCTGCACCTCGGCCACGTTCACGCGGTGGTAGTGCAGCGCATGCAGCGTGGCCGCCGTCGGCGAAGGCACCCAGGCGGTGTTGGCGCCGGCCTTCGGGTGGCCGATCTTCTGCTCCAGCATCGCGGCCATCAGGTCCGGCATGGCCCACATGCCCTTGCCGATCTGGGCCTTGCCGCGCAGGCCGCACGAGAGGCCCACCAGCACGTTGTTCTTCTCGTAGGCCTGGATCCAGGGCGTGGTCTTCATGTCGCCCTTGCGCAGCATCGGGCCGGCGCGCATCGCGGTGTGCATCTCGTCGCCGGTGCGGTCCAGGAAGCCGGTGTTGATAAAGGCCACCCGCGCTGCCGCCTCGGCGATGCAGGCCTTGAGGTTGACGCTGGTGCGGCGCTCCTCGTCCATGATGCCCAGCTTCACCGTGTTGGCGGGCAGGCCCAGCATCTGCTCGACGCGGCCGAAGAGCTCGCTGGCGAAGGCCACTTCGGCCGGGCCATGCATCTTGGGCTTGACGATGTAGACGCTGCCGGTACGCGAATTGCCCTTGCGCTGGAGGTCGATGGTGGCGATGGTGGTGGTGATCACCGCATCCATGATTCCCTCCGGGATCTCCCTGCCCTCGCCGTAGAGGATGGCCGGGTTGGTCATCAGGTGGCCGACATTGCGCACGAACATCAGCGAGCGGCCATGGAGCCTGACCGGCTTGCCGTCGGCACCGGTGTATTCGCGATCGGGGTTCAGGCCGCGGGTGAAGGTCTTGCCGCCCTTCCGGACGTCCTCGGTCAAGGTGCCCTGCAGGATGCCGAGCCAGTTGGAATAGGCGAGCACCTTGTCCTGTGCATCGACCACCGCGACCGAGTCCTCCAGGTCGAGGATGGTGGACAGCGCCGCCTCGAGCACCACATCGCTGATGCCGGCGGCATCGGTCTTGCCGATCGGCGTGTTGCGATCGATCCGGATGTCGAGGTGGATGCCGTTGTGCCTGATCAGCACCGAGCTCGGCGCCGCCGCATCGCCCTGGTAGCCGACGAATTGCGAGGGCTCGGCCAGCGGCGTGCTGCTGCTCTGCAGCGCGACCACCAGCTGGCCGTCCTTGACGGCATAGCCGGTCGCGTTCTTGTGCGAGCCATTGGCCAGCGGCGCGGCCTGGTCGAGCACCTCGCGGGCGAACGCGATCACCTTGGCGCCGCGCACCGGGTTGTAGCCCTGGCCCTTCTCGGCACCGCCGGTCTCGGGAATGGCGTCGGTGCCGTAGAGCGCGTCATAGAGCGAACCCCAGCGCGCATTGGCGGCGTTCAGCGCATAGCGCGCATTGAGGATGGGCACCACCAGCTGCGGCCCGGCCTGCAGCGCGAGCTCGGCGTCGACATTGGCGGTGGTCGCCTTCACGCCCTTCGGCTGCGGCAGCAGGTAGCCGATCTTTTCGAGGAAGGCGCGGTAGGCTGGCATGTCCGTGATCGGGCCGGGATAGGCCTGGTGCCAGGCATCCATTTCCGACTGCAGGCGGTCGCGCTCGGCCAGGAGCGCGATGTTCCTGGGCGCGAGGTCGCGGACGATGGCGTCGAAGCCCTTCCAGAAGACATCGCCGGCGACGCCGGTGGCCGGCAGCACCCGGTCTTCGATGAAGCGATGGAGCTCGGTGGCGACCTGGAGGCCGTGGACGGTCGTGCGGGCGGTCATGGTTGTCTACTCCTTGAATCAAGACGGAAGAATGCAGTCGATGACTTTATTCGATACCTTGGTGATGAGTAAGAGCCTGGGGAGCGATTGATCGATGACCAAATTGAAGGCAATCGTCCGCGCCCGGCTTGGCGAGGGCACAGGCAAAGGGTAGGCCCTCATAGGCAGTCTGCAAGCCCTTCCTACATTTAACTTCTTAAATAAATCGGCGCCCGCGATGACGATGATCCTCCTGGCTTCCAACGAGAACCCGCTCGGGATGCCCGAGTCCGCGCGCCGCGCTGCGGCCGCCGCGCTCCCAGGCGCGGGCCGCTATCCCGACAGCAACGGCACCGCGCTCAAGCATGCGCTGTCGGCGCGGCTCGACGTGCCGGCCGACTGGCTGGTGCTCGGCAGCGGCTCCAGCGAAATCCTCGAGCTCGCGGCCCAGGCCCGCGTGATGCCGGGCGAGCACGTCGTGTACTCGCAATACGGCTTCGTGGTCTATGGGCAGGTGGCCGGGCAGGTCCACGCGCGCAGCACGGCGGTGCCGGCGCGAGACTTCGGGCATGACTTGGACGCGATGCGCGCTGCCATCGGCGAGGACACGCGGCTGGTCTTCGTCGCCAATCCCAACAACCCCACCGGCACCTTCATCGAGGCCGGTCCGTTGCTCGCCTTCCTGGAATCGGTGCCGCCGCAGGTGACGGTGCTGCTCGACGAGGCATACGGCGAGTACCTCTCCCCGGCACAGCGCTACGACAGCATCGCGTGGGTGCGGCGCTTCCCGAACCTGGTGGTCGCGCGCACCTTCTCCAAGGCCTATGGGCTGGCCGGCCTGCGCATCGGCTACGGCGTCGCCCAGCACGGGCTGGCGGGGCGCCTGAATGCGCAGCGGCCACGCTTCAACGTCAGCACCCCCGCGCAGGCCGCCGCGCTGGCGGCGCTGAACGATGGCGCCTTCCTGGCGCGCAGCTACCAGCTCAACACCGCCGGACGGGCGCGCCTGGCGGCGGGCCTGCACGAGTTGCGCCTGGCCTCGATTCCCTCCGCGGGCAACTTCCTGATGGTGCAGGTCGGCGAGGGCCGCACCGTGCATGCACGCCTGTTGGCAGCCGGCATCGAGGTCGCGCTGCTCGACAACTACGGCCTGCCGCACTGGCTGCGCATCACGGTGGGGCTGCCCGAGCAGAACGAGGCGGTGCTGGCGGCGCTGCGCGACCTCGCGCCGGCACGCTGAGCTGCCGAAGGCGACGCGGATACCGTCGGCTATCGTTCGAGGATGCACATGTCCGATACCACGGGGAACAAACTGCCCTACGCCGGCGTCCGCGTCATCGAGTTCACGCACATGGTGATGGGCCCCACCTGCGGCATGCTCCTGGCCGACCTCGGCGCCGAGGTCATCAAGGTCGAGCCCATCGATGGCGACGCCACGCGCCGCCTGCTCGGCTCCGGCGCCGGCTTCTTCCCCACCTTCAATCGCAACAAGAAGAGCATCGCGCTCGACCTCAAGAAGCCGGAGGGCATCGGCGTCGCGCTGCGCCTGATCGCCAGCGCCGACATCGTGAGCGAGAACTTCAAGCCCGGCACCATGAAGAAGCTGGGCCTGGACTACGGGAGCCTCAAGAAGCTCGACCCGCGCCTCATCTACGTGAGCCACAAGGGCTTCCTGCCCGGCCCCTACGACCACCGCACGGCCCTCGACGAAGTCGTGCAGATGATGGGCGGCCTGGCCTACATGACCGGCCGCATCGGTGACCCGCTGCGTGCCGGCACCAGCGTCAACGACATCATGGGCGGCATGTTCGGCGCGATCGGCGCCATGGCGGCGCTGCGCCAGCGCGAGCAGACCGGCGAAGGCTGCGAGGTGCAGTCGGCGCTGTTCGAGAACAACGTCTTCCTAGTGGCCCAGCACATGATGCAGTTCGCCGCCACGGGCAAGGCGGCCGACCCGATGCCCAGCCGCATCTCGGCCTGGGGCGTGTACGACGTCTTCACCGTGAAGGACGGCGAGCAGATCTTCCTGGCCGCGGTCAGCGACAAGCAGTGGGCCGTCTTCTGCAAGGCCTTCGGGCTGGCGTCGATGCTGGCCGACCCGCGCCTGAAGACCAACAACGACCGCGTGCTCGCGCGCGACTGGATGATGCCCCTGCTGCGCTCGCACCTGGCGGGCTACAGCGCGGCCGAGCTCAGCGCCGTGTTCGAGAAGAACGAGCTGCCCTTCGCACCCATCACCAAGCCGCACGAGCTCTTCGACGATCCGCACCTCAACGCCACCGGCGGGCTGGCGCCGGTGCGCATGAACGACGGCAGCGAATCGAAGGTGCCGCTGATGCCCTTCACGCTGGCGGGCGAGCGGCCGGGCATCCGGCTGCAGCCGCCGCTGCTGGGGGAGCACACGAGCGCGCTGCTGCGCGAGGCGGGCTACAGCGAAGAGGACATCGCAGCGCTCAAGCGGCAGCACGTCACCGCCGGCGATTGATCCGAATGAGGAGGCCCGCGGCGTGCATACCCAAGGCCGTCGACGAGTTGACATGACTGGAACCAAAGCAAGGCCGGTGTTCCCCAGGAAGGTCTGCATCCGAAATACAGCGCAGCGATGCAGGAGAGCCGAGTCATCGCCTTGACCCAAAAGCAGCCGTACCCACAGCGGCAAACCCATGTTCCAGGGAGCGACACCGAAATGACCGTCGAATTAGGTCCCGGCATCGATCGATATCTTGCCTCGGTACGGCTGGCGCCGGCGGTCGTCGACATCGACGGCAGCCTCTTTTTCCAAGTCGAGGAGCGCCTGCAGATCCACGCTGCCATGTTGCCGGATGAACGAGTGGAACTGTTCGCGGGCGCCGGCTATGTGCGCGCCGAGTTGCTGCAGGCCATCGTGGAAGCGGACGAGGATGACGACTTCGACGAAGACGAGCCGCGCCATGTGCAGGACGTCTTGGCGCGCTGGACGGGCGAAGGCGCGCATTGGGCTGTCGACGTCCATCGACAGACCGGTTTGCTCACCTTGTCCATGGTCGTTTCGGCCCTTCCCGGCGATCCGTCTGAATGGGCGATCGTCATCGATGCGTTCATGCGCACCGCCGACTCCTGGACCGCACGTCTCGAGCGCGAGGCCGCCGGCCCATGGGCGCATTCAGGCGTGGGATTGACCGAAATCAGCTCCGGCGCATTCCTGCGTTGCTGAGCGCAGCCGAGCGCGCCGTCCGTTGGTGTGCCTGAAGCGTTGCTGTCCCCGGCTCACTTCAGCCGGGCAATTCCGTGGACCGACTTTTTGCCTTTGCGTTCAGTCTCGAAGGAGTGCGCCAGCGCTGCATGCCTTCGACGCTCACCACCTGGCCGGCCCTCCCCATAATCGCCGCCCATGGACCGCCTCAAGCAGCTCGAATCCTTCGTCGCAATCGCCACCCGCGGCAGCCTCACCGCCGCGGCCAAGGCCGAGGGCGTTGCGCCGGCCATCATGGGCCGGCGTCTCGATGCGCTCGAGGAGCGGCTGGGCGTCAAGCTGCTCGTGCGCACCACCCGTCGCATCACGCTGACCCACGAGGGCAGTGCCTTCCTCGAGGACTGCCAGCGGCTGCTGGTCGAGCTCGCCAATGCCGAGGCCAGCGTGAGCGCGGGCGGCATCAAGGCCAGCGGCCACCTGCGGGTGACCGCGCCGGCGGGCTTCGGCCGCCGCCACGTGGCGCCGCTGGTGCCGCGCTTCCATCAGCTGCATCCCGAGGTCACGATTTCGCTGAACCTGAGCGACCGGGTCATCGACGTGGCCGGCGAGAGCTACGACTGCGCGGTGCGCGTCGGCGACCTGCCCGATTCCTCGCTGATCAGCGTGCGTCTGGCCGACAACCGCCGCCGCTGCGTGGCCACGCCGGCGTTCGTGCGCCGGCACGGCGCGCCGCGCCATCCCAGCGAACTGGCGCGTTTCGCCTGCCTGACGCTTTCCAGCGATGCGTCGCAGACGCGCGGCTGGGCCTTTCGCGTGCCCGGCGCCAACGGCGAGCACGAGGTCATCTACCTCAAGCCCTCCGGCCCGCTGGACTGCTCCGATGGCCAGGTGCTGCACGACTGGTGCCTGGCCGGCCATGGCATCGCCTGGCGCAGTACCTGGGAGGTGGAGGCCGAGATCGATGCCGGCCTGCTGGTGCCGCTGCTCGACGAGTTCTCCGCGCCGCCCAACGGCATCTATGCGGTCTTCCCCCAGCGCAAGCACCTGGCGCTGCGGGTGCGGCTGTGGCTGGATTTTTTGAAAGTCCAATATGCGCGCCCTGAGTTCTGGGGCGGCACAATCCCTGCGCCCGCGACTTCAACGGAACGATCACGATGACCCTCGAAGCGATCCTTGCCTACGTGCATTTCCTGGCCATCCTCACGATGGTGGTCTTCATCTCGAGCGAGGCCGCCCTGTGCCGCGTGGAATGGCTCAATGCGGCCGCCGTCGAGCGCATCGCCAAGGTGGACATGGTCTACGGCATGTCGGCCATCGCCGTACTCGCCACCGGCCTGGCACGCACCTGGTGGGGCATGAAGGGCACCGCCTGGTACTGGACCAACCCGCTGCTGCACGTGAAGCTGGGGCTCTTCATCATCGTCGGGGTGCTCTCGATCTTCCCGACGCTCACCTACTTCCGCTGGCGCAAGGCCGTGCGCGCCAGCGGCACGCTGCCCGATGCAGCGGAGATCCGGAAGACGCGCAAGCTGGTGATGCTCCAGGCCCACCTGATCGCGCTGATCCCGCTGGTGGCCGTGTTCCTGGCGCGCGGATTCGGCGCGAAGGGGTAGCGAGCCATTGCAGGCCGGCGTCCATTCAGGCGCTGTTCGCCAGCATCATCTCTCCATCCAGCGCTTCCTCCTCTTCCTGCAGCCCATGGCCACGGCCATGAAAAAGCCCCGCCGGACAGGTGTCCGCGGGGCGGGATCGAGGAAGCCGCGAGGCTCAGGCAGCCGGCTTCGCGGAGAGGCATTCCTTCATGAAAGCCTTGCGTTCGTCGCCCTTCAGCGCCTTGGCCTTGGGGTCGGCATTGCAGCTCTTCATCTTGTCCTGCTGCGTCACCGGCTTGGCCGAGAGGCAGGTCTTCATGAAGGCCTTGCGCTCGTCGCCCTTCTTGTCGCCGGCGTCCTTGTTGCAGGTCGCCATCTTGCTTTGCTGGGCGGTCGGGGCCTTGGCGGCGGGAGCGGCCGGGGTGGCAGGCATCGCTGGCGCGGCAGGCGCGGCCTTGTCCTGCGCATGCGCGACGCCAAGGGAAAGACAGGCGGCCATGGCCATCAGGGAGAGAAGCTTCTTCATGGTGTAGGTGTCCTCGGAGGTGGGTTGTGACAGCGGCCCCAGGCCGGGGCCGACCTTGCTAACGGCTGCTGCTGCGCTGCGGATGACCGGCGCCGGCGGCCTACTGGTTTGCCCCCGGTAAAATCCCGCGATGCTATTGGTCAAACAGGAGCTGCTCGCGGCGCTCGCGAGCACGCTCGAATCCCTCTCCCCCGGCTCCGGCGCCAAGGCGGTCTTCGAATCGCCCAAGGTCGCGGCCCATGGCGATCTCGCCTGCACGGCCGCCATGCAACTCGCCAAGCCGCTCGCGCGCAAGCCGCGCGAACTGGCCGAGGACATCAGCGCCGCGCTGCGCGCCACGCCGGCCTTCCGGCAATGGGTCGACGCGATCGAGATCGCCGGCCCCGGCTTCCTCAACATCCGCCTCAAGACCGCCGCCAAGCAGCAAGTGGTGCGCGAAGTGCTGGCCGCCGGCGAGGCCTTCGGCCGCGAAGCCGGCCAGGGCGAGCGCGTGCTGGTCGAATTCGTCTCCGCCAACCCCACCGGCCCGCTGCACGTGGGCCACGGCCGCCAGGCCGCGCTGGGCGACGCCATCTGCAACCTGCTCGCCTCGCAAGGCGCGCAGGTGTGGCGCGAGTTCTATTACAACGATGCCGGCGTGCAGATCCAGACCCTGGCCACCAGCACCCAGCTGCGCGCGAAGGGCATCAAGCCGGGCGATCCGCAATGGCCCGAGCAGGCCTACAACGGCGAGTACATCGCCGACATCGCAGAGGACTTCAAGGCGCAGAAGACGGTGCGCTCGGACGATCGCGAATACACCGCCAGCGGCGACGTGGAGGACATCGATTCGATCCGCCAGTTCGCGGTCGCCTACCTGCGCCACGAGCAGGACCTCGACCTGAAGGCGTTCCGGGTCCGCTTCGACCACTACTACCTGGAGTCGAGCCTCTACACGAGCGGCCGGGTCGAGGCCACGGTGAAGAAGCTGGTGGAGGCCGGCAAGACCTACGAGCAGGACGGCGCACTGTGGCTGAAGTCGACCGACTACGGCGACGACAAGGACCGCGTGATGCGCAAGGGCGACGGCAGCTTCACGTACTTCGTGCCTGACGTTGCCTATCACATCGCCAAGTGGGAGCGTGGCTTCCACAAGGTGGTGAACATCCAGGGCACCGACCACCACGGCACCATCGCGCGGGTGCGCGCCGGCCTGCAGGCGGCAGGCGAAGGGATTCCCCCCGGCTACCCGGACTACGTGCTCCACACCATGGTGCGCGTGATGCGCGGCGGCGAGGAGGTGAAGATCAGCAAGCGCGCCGGCAGCTACGTCACGCTGCGCGACCTGATCGAGTGGACCAGCACCGACGCCGTGCGCTTCTTCCTGCTGAGCCGCAAGCCCGATACCGAATACACCTTCGACATCGACCTCGCGCTGGCACAGAACAACGACAACCCGGTCTACTACGTGCAGTACGCCCACGCCCGCATCTGCTCCGTGCTGGCGGCCTGGGGCGGTGACGTCGCAACGCTGGCGCAGGCCGAGCTCTCGCCGCTCGAGAGCCCGGCCGCCCAGGCCTTGCTGCTGATGCTGGCCCGCTACCCCGACATGCTGGCCGCGGCCGCGCAGGACTTTGCCCCGCACGACGTCACGTTCTACCTGCGCGAGCTGGCCGCCAGCTACCACAGCTACTACGACGCCGAGCGCATCCTGGTCGACGACGAGCCGGTGAAGCGGGCCCGCCTGGCGCTCGTCGCCGCCACTGCGCAGGTGCTGCACAATGGCCTCGCGATTCTCGGCGTGAGCGCGCCGCGCAAGATGTGATTGCTACCCTCACCATGACTCAAAGACGACAACGCGGCAACATCGTCATCGGCCTGATCATCGGGCTGGTGCTGGGCCTGGGCGTGGCGCTGGGCATCGCGGTCTATGTGACCAAGGTGCCCATCCCCTTCATGACCAAAACCCAGCGCGGAGGCCCCGAACAGGACGAGGCCGAAGCGCGCAAGAACCGCGACTGGAACCCCAACGCCCCCTTGGCCGGCAAGGCCGGGGCCGTGCGTCCGCCGGAGCCACCGGCCGCTCCCGCGGCGCCGCAGCCCCCCGTCGCGGCACCCGGCGTCCCGCAGACGGCGCCGGCGCCAGTGGTGGTACCGCCGACCGCGCAGCAACAGCAGCAGCAACAACAACAGCGCACCGCGCGCACGCCCCCCGTGCCGGCGGAAGCCAACGCCTCGCCGCCTTCCAGCGATCCGATCGGCGATCTCGCGCGGTCGCGCGCGGGCGGCGGCACCGGCACCGCGACCGCCGCAGCAACGCCCAATGCCAACGATCCCTTCATGTACTTCGTGCAGGCCGGCGCCTTCCGCACTCCGGAGGATGCCGAGACCCAGCGCGCCAGGCTCTCGCTGATGGGCGTGGAGGCGCGGGTCACCGAGCGCGAGCAGGCCGGCCGCACCGTCTACCGGGTGCGTGCGGGGCCTTTCAACAAGAAGGAAGATGCCGACCGGCTCAAGGAACGACTCGACGGCGGTGGCCTCGACTCGGCCCTGGTGCGCGTGCAGCGCTGAGCTCTCCCCCATTCACGCTCGCGCGGTCTCCGGGAACTCCGGCGGCATCGCGGGCTCTGTCAGCCGCACAGGAGAACCTTACACATGAAACGCCGTGACTTTTCGCTGGCCGCCACCTCGCTGGGGCTGCTTCCTCTCGTATCCCCTGCGCATGCGCAGCAGATGCCCAAGGCGGGCACCGACTACGCGGTGCTCGACAAGCGCGTGCCGGTCGACGCCCCGGCCGGCAAGGTCGAGGTGATCGAGTTCTTCTGGTACAGCTGCCCGCACTGCAACGCCTTCGAGCCCGCGCTCGAGACCTGGATCAAGAAGCTGCCGCCGCACGTGGCATTCAGGCGCGTGCCGGTCGCCTTCCAGGCCAGCTTTCAGCCGCAGCAGAAGCTCTACTACGCACTGGAGGCCATGGGCAAGGTGGACGAATACCAGCTCAAGGTGTTCAACGCCATCCACCAGCAGCGCCAGAACCTCTCGGGCGAGCAGCAGATCATCGATTGGGCGGCGGCCAACGGCCTCGACAAGGCCAAGTTCACCGAGCAGTACAAGTCCTTCACCGTGGCGAGCAAGATCCAGCGCGCCAAGCAGTTGCAGGACGCCTACCAGGTGGCCGGCGTGCCAGCCATCGGCATCGCCGGGCGGTGGTACGTGGACGGCGACCTCGCCCGCAGCATGGAACGCGCGCTGCAGATCACCGATTACCTGATCGGCGAAGCGCGCAAGAGCGCCTGAGGCCGCCCACCCTCCCCCTCGCAGAAGCCCGCCTCGGCGGGCTTTTTCATCCGGGCGCCCGAAGTCCGGTCCATGAGGCCGCATACAATCCTCCAGCAAGTTTCGTGCCTTATGACTTCGTCACTTATCTCCACTCGCTCCAGCCCTGACTGTCGTGCTTTCGTATTCGCCTTGGTACTGGCCGTCCTGGCGCCGCTGGCGCAGGCCGAGAAGGCGGACCGCACCAAGCCCATGAACATCGAAGCCGACGCAATGCGCTACGACGACCTCAAGCAGACCAGCGTCTTCACCGGCAACGTGGTGGTGACCAAGGGCACGATCATCATCCGCGGCGCCCGCATCGACGTGCGGCAGGACCCGGAGGGCTACCAGTACGGCGTTGTCACGGCGGCGCCCGGCAAGCTGGCCTATTACAAGCAGAAGCGCGACGCCGGCACCGACGAGTGGATCGAGGGCGAGTCGGAAGTCATCGAGTACGACAGCCGCGCCGACAACGTGAAGTTCATTCGCCGCGCGGTGATGCGCCGGCTCTACGGCGCGACCGTCAACGACGAGAGCAGCGGGCCGCTGATCGTCTACGACCAGAGCAACGACACCTTCAGCGTCAACGGCTCTTCGCTGCCGCCGAACGCGGGCGTGGCGGCGCCGCCGGGCGGGCGCGTGCGAGCCATCCTGACGCCCAAGTCGGCGGCCTCGGCGCCCGCGCCCGGCAGCCGGCCGGCGCCTGCAGCCGCAGCGCCGGCACCGGCGAGCGGCACGGGCCTGCGCTCGACCACCACCCTCGGCGGGGAAGAACGCAAGTGACGGAGGACGCCGGCATGCGCAATGGCCACCCTCCAGTCCAGAACAGCCGCCTGGAAGCCCGCGGCCTGCAGAAGAGCTACGGCAGCCGCAAGGTGGTCAAGGACGTCTCGCTGGGCGTCGAAAAGGGCGAGGTCGTCGGCCTGCTGGGCCCCAACGGCGCCGGAAAGACCACCTCCTTCTACATGATCGTCGGCCTGGTGCGGGCCGACGCCGGCGAGATCAGCATCGACGGCGTGCCGATCGCGCACATGCCGATCCATCGCCGCTCGCGCATGGGCCTGAGCTACCTGCCCCAGGAGGCCTCGATCTTCCGCAAGCTCACGGTGGAGGAGAACGTGCGCGCGGTGCTCGAGCTGCAGCGCGAGCCCGACGGCGACGGACGGCCGGTGCCGCTGTCGAAGCAGCGCACCGAGGAACGCCTGACCGAGCTGCTGCACGACCTGCGCGTCGACCACCTGCGCGATTCGCCGGCGCTGGCGCTGTCGGGCGGCGAGCGCCGCCGCGTCGAGATCGCGCGCGCGCTGGCCACCCAGCCGCGCTTCATCCTGCTGGACGAGCCCTTCGCAGGCATCGACCCGATCGCAGTGATCGAGATCCAGCGCATCATCAACTTCCTGAAGGAGCGCGGCATCGGCGTGCTCATCACCGACCACAACGTGCGCGAGACGCTGGGCATCTGCGATCACGCGTTCATCATCAGCGACGGGCATGTGCTGGCACAAGGCACGCCGTCGGAGATCGTCGACAACGCCGAGGTGCGACGCGTCTACCTGGGCGAGCATTTTCGAATGTAAGGGCCTGTCATCCCATGAAGCAAGGGCTCTCGCTGCGCGTCTCGCAGCACCTCGCGCTCACGCCGCAGCTGCAGCAATCGATCCGGCTTCTGCAGCTGTCGACGCTCGAGCTGAGCCAGGAGGTCGAGCAGATGCTCGACGAGAACCCTTTCCTGGAGCGCACCGCCGACGAAGCGCCGCGCGAGGAGTTCGGGCTCGAGGCCGCTGATACGCCGGTGCGCGACGAGGACCGCCAGGTCGAAGGCGAGGCCGAGTTCGTCGCGGGCGCCGCCCCGGCCTCTGCCGACAGCGCGCCGGCCTCCTCTTCCGAGAGCGAGACGGCGGCGCCCGCCGAAAGTCCGGACAGCGAGCCCGACTGGGAAGGCGACGGCTCGGTCGACCTGGCGCCGGACGACAGCGAATGGGGCGGCGATGCACCTGCGCGCAGCAACAATCTCGGCGACGACCAGCGGCCCGATGCGACCGAGCTGGCCAGCAGCCAGGAATCGCTGCAGTCCTTCCTGCACCGCCAGGCACTGTCGCTGCGGCTGGAGGAGAACGATCGCGCCGCGCTGCGCTTCCTGATCGAGTCGCTCAATGACGACGGCTACCTCGAGGACTCGTTGCCGGCCCTCGCCTCGGGCCTGGCCGGTGACGACAACGACCAGTTCGACGAGCTGGTGCACCACTTCCAGGTCGCGCTGGGGCTGCTGCAGAGCCTGGAGCCGGTCGGCGTCGGTGCGCGCAGCCTGGCCGAGTGCCTCACCCTCCAGCTGCGCGCGCAGCAGGACGAGGACCGGACGGAAGAAGAAGCGCAGGTGCGCCGGACCGCGATCGCGATCTGCAAGCAGCCGATGGAGCTGCTCGCCAAGCGCGACTTCAAGCGCCTGGCCACGCTCGCCCGCAGCAACGAAGAAGAGGTGCGCTCCGCCCTTCAGCTGATCGCCCGCCTGGAGCCCAAGCCGGGACGCCGCTTCGTCGATGTCGAGCGCAACGTGGTCATCCCCGACGTGATCGTCACGCGCATCGGCCAGGGCACCAGCGCCCGCTTCCGCGTCATGCTCAACCCCGAGGTCATGCCGCGGCTGCGCGTGCACGACATCTATGCCGGCGCGCTGAAGGCACACAAGGGCGAAGGCAGCCAGGCGCTGTCGCAGCGGCTGCAGGAGGCGCGCTGGTTCATCAAGAACATCCAGCAGCGATTCGACACCATCCTGCGCGTCTCCAATGCCATCGTTGAGCGGCAGAAGAACTACTTCGTCCACGGCGAGCTCGCCATGCGACCGCTGGTGCTGCGCGAGATCGCCGACGAGCTGGGCCTGCACGAGTCCACCATCAGCCGCGTGACCACCGCCAAGTACATGTCCACGCCCTATGGCACCGTCGAGCTCAAGTACTTCTTCGGCTCTGCCCTGGGCACCGAGACCGGCGGCAATGCCTCGAGCACCGCGGTGCGTGCGCTGATCAAGCAGTTCGTGAGCGCCGAGGACGTGAAGCGGCCGCTGTCGGACAGCCAGGTCTCCGAGATGCTCAAGGAGCAGGGCATCGAGTGCGCGCGCCGCACCGTGGCCAAGTACCGCGAGGCGCTGCGCATCGCGCCCGCCAACCTGCGAAAGGCCTTGTAGCGATGCGCCTGCGCCCGAGCCTGTGGCCGCACTGGGTGCGTCTGGGCTTGGCATGGATGGCGGTGCTCTTCCTCGCCAGCGGCTGCGCCATGCTTCCGCCCGAGTTCGAGCGCACGCCGTCGAAGGCCGTGCCGCTCGACCCCAACACCACCCTGGGCCGCATCGCGAAAAGCTCGCAGCCGGACCCCGACCTGAGCGGCTTTCGCCTCATGCCCGGCGGCGACTTCGCCCTGAACACCCGGCTCGAGCTGGCGCGCCGCGCCGAGCGCACGCTGGACGTGCAGTACTACCAGATCCACGACGACGAGACCGGCCGCTACCTGATGCGCGCGCTGCGCGACGCGGCCTTGCGCGGCGTGCGTGTTCGGGTATTGATGGACGACCTCTACACCTCGGGCGAGGACGAGCTGCTGCTCGCCCTGGCTGCGACGCCGAACGTCGAGCTGCGGCTCTTCAACCCCTTTCCGGCCGGGCGCGGCAGCATGCTCGGGCGCTTCTCGGCCTCGCTGTTCGACTTCACCCGCGTCAACCGGCGCATGCACAACAAGCTTTTCATCGCCGACGGCGCGATGGCGGTGGCCGGCGGGCGCAACATCGGCAACGAGTACTTCACGCAGACGGCCGGCGCCAACTTCATCGACCTCGACACCTTCGTCGCCGGCGCGCTGGTGCCGCGGCTCGCGAGCCTGTTCGACCAGTACTGGAACAGCGAGTACGTACGGCCGATCGAGACCGTGGTCGCCTCCGGCGCGCCGCGCGAGGAGCGGCAGCGCCGCTTCGAGGAACTGACAGGCCCGCGGACCACGCCGGCTCCGCGCCCGCCCGCGCCCAACGACGTGCTGGGCTACAGCCCGATGGTGGAAGACCTCAAGGCCGGCAAGCTGGACCTGATCTGGACCCGGGCCGAGGCCTACGCCGATGCGCCCGAGCGCGTGATCGGCAAGCAGGTGAGCTACGGCGGCATCCCGTTGCTGGATGTCGACAGCGTGCGCTACAACGTGATCGAGCAGATCCGCCGCGGGCGCTCCGACGTGACCATCGTCTCGCCCTACCTGATCCCCGGCAAGGGCGGGCTCGACGCGATGCGCGAGGTGCACGGGCGCGGCATGAAGATCAGTGTGGTCACCAACTCGCTGGCCGCCACCGACGAGCCGATGGTGCACACCGGCTACCGCCGCTACCGCAAGGACATGCTCAAGCTGGGCGCCGAGATCTACGAACTGAGCTCGCAGCGCACCCGGCGCAGCGTTCGCCTGGGGCTCTTCGGCACGCAGATAGGGCGCCTGCACGCCAAGTCGGCCGTGATCGACGGCCGCACGCTCTTCGTCGGCTCGATGAACTTCGATCCGCGCTCCGACATACACAACACCGAGATCGGGCTGATCATCTTCAGCCGTGAAATGGCGCAGCAGGTGCTCAAGTTGATCGAAGTCCTCAAGCAGCAGGGCGCCTACAAGGTGCGCTTCGCGCCGGGCACCGAGCGCATCGAATGGGTCAGCGAGGAGGGCGGCGTCGAGCAGGTGCTGACCAGCGAACCGGATTCGACCTTCTGGGACCGCATGATGCTGGAGATCCTGGCGCCGCTGGCGCCGGAGAGCCTGCTGTAGTTGCGTCGCCCCGGGCCTCAGCTCGGCCCGCCCGTGATGTTCACCGCCTCCACCTGCACCAGCAGCCGCACCCGGTCCTCGAAGCCGAAGGGAATGCCCCAGGTGATGCCCCAGTTGCTGCGCTCCACCGTGGTCTCGAAGTCGCCGCCGCAGACCTGGCGCTTGATCAGCGGGCTCAGGTAGCAGCCGAAGCGGCTGGCCTTGAGCTTGACCGGCTTGGTCTGGCCCATCAGCGTCAGCGAGCCGTCGACCTCCGTCACCTTGTCGCCGCTGAAGTCGATCCTGTCGGCCACGAAGCGGGCGACCGGAAACTCGGCGACGTTGAAGAAGTCCTTGCTGAGCACATGGCGGTTGAGCAGGTCGACGCCGGTGTTGATGGAGCTGATGTCCATCGTGATGTCGATCTTGCCGCTCTGGCCCGAGCCGTCGATCTTGATGGTGCCGTCCTTGGTGCTGAAGCGGCCGCGGTTGGTGGTGGTGCCATAGTGGCCCATCTCGTACATCACGAAGGTGTGGGTGGGGTCGACCACGTAGCTCGCGCCCTTGACCGGCCCGCCGGCAGGCAAAGCGGGCAGCTCCGGCGCCTGCTGCGCGGCGGCCAGGGAGACGGCGGCCACGAGCGCGGCGGCGGCAACGGACTTGATGATCAATGGGACGGGCTTGGGCATGGCGTTGGATGCGTGCATGGCAGGTTCAAAGAGGACGCAGGCCTGTCAGGACCAGCTTGAAGCGCACCTGCACTTCGTCGCCGACCATCGAGGTGTCGGCCCATTCGCCTTCGCCGACCTTGAAGGCGAGGCGAGAGATCGTGAAGCTTCCGGTGGCGGTCGAGCGGTCTGCGGACTGGGTGATCGTCACGGGCACCACGAGTTCCTGCGTCTGGCCCTTGATCGTCAAGCGCCCGGCGATGTCGAAACGGCCGCCGCCCAGGCTCTTGATCGCACTGGACTGGAAGCTGGCTTTGGGAAAGCGCGCGGTGTCGAACCATGGCGCCTTGGGCAACTCCGCATCGCTCTGCGGCACGCCCAGCGTCGCGCTGGCCATGTCGATCTGCAGTGCCGCGGTGCCGCCCTCGGGCTTCTTCGGATCGAAGGCGATCTGGGCATCGAACTTCCGGAACTGGCCTTCGACCGGCACCCCCATCTGCTTGCTGACGAAGCCGATCTGGCTTTGGCCCGGTGCGAGCTGGGCTACAGGCTCGGCGCCGCCCCCCATGGCTGCGGCCGAAGCGAGGGTCAGCGCAGCCGCGCACAGGGCATGCCACATGCGGTGAAGTGGGCTCATCGGGCGTGCCCCTGGTGCGAGAGAGGCCACATGCGATCCAGCAGGCCGTCGTGGTCCATGAAGTGATGCTTGAGCGCCGCGCCTGCGTGCAGCAGCACCACGGCGCCCAGCGTGAAGGCGCTGCCCTGGTGCAGCGGCTTCAGCACCGCCTCGGCGAATTCCTTGTTCACCGGCACGAAGTCCGGCAGCGGCACAACACCGAACCAGACGATCGGAAAACCCAGCGCCGAGCTGTAGGCCCAGCCTGCCAACGGCACCGCGAAGAACAGCAGGTAGAGCAGCAGGTGCGTGCCGCGGTGCGCCACCAGTTGCCAGCCCGGCATCGCCTCCACGATGCAGTCCGGCAGCGGCGGCGGCGGATGCGACAGGCGCCACAGCAGCCGCAGCGAGCTCAACCCGAGGATGGTGATGCCGGCCCACTTGTGCCAGTTGAAGAGCTTGAGCTGCTGCGGCGAGAAAGGCAGCCCGGTCATGTAGAGGCCGATGCTGAAGGAGCCGACGATCATCAGCGCGAGCAGCCAGTGCAGCGTCATCGCGACCGCGCCGTAGCGCCGGGCGGGAACGCGCGGGGCGGCAGCAGCCTGGGGATTCAGCGGCTCGGCGGACATGCGCAGAGCATAAGGCCACGCGCGCCGCCGCATCGCCCTCCGCGCAGCCCCATTGGCCGAGCCTCAGAAGGTGCTCACCGCTTCGTCCGGCACCGACGGGGCGTTGCGCAGCACCTCGCTCGCAGCCGGCACCGAAGCGTCCCCGCTGCCTGCGGACGTGAGCGTGGGCACGGCGAACATGAGCGCGGGGGGATGGCTTGCCTCGGCCTGCCAGGCGCCGAGCAGGACCAGCGCTGCGAGCAACGCCACCGCCAGCGCCACGGAGCCGAGCAGCAACTGCTGCATGCGGGTGCGCCGGCGGGGCGGCCGGTTGACAAAGGCGGTGTGCGGATGCGGCTGCATGGTGGTTCCTTCCTTGCTTCATCGAGGCTCGAGACGCGCGACGTGCGCGTGGATCCAATCTAGAAAGGAAGCACGCAGTGAGGAATTCCGCATTCGCGTCGGGCATCCCGCGATCGCGGGAGCCGGCGCTCAGGCTGCTGCCGCCGCGGGCGCCGTCATCGGCAGGCGCAGCACGACGCAGCAGCCGCCGCCGGCCGCCGGGCGCATTGCCAGCGTGCCGCCCAGCCGCTGGGCGCGCGAGCGCATGTTGTGCAGGCCGTGGCCGCCCTGCCGTCCCGTCTCGTGGTCCAGGCCGCGTCCGTTGTCCTCGATCTCCATCTCGAGCATCTCGCCGGCGCGGCGCAGGCGCACCTCCACGCGCGTCGCCTGGGCGTGCTTGAGCACGTTGGTCAACGCCTCCTGCGCCACCCGCAGCAGCTGCAGCGCGGTATGCGGCGAGAGCGTCGTCCCGCCCTCGGGCAGGTCGATGTCCCAGCCGGAGCGCACGCCGGCCGCGAGCAGCTGCGCCTCCCAGCGGAACCGGAAGTCGCCCAGGGCCGCGCCCAGGTCGTGCTCGCCGGAGGCCAGGGCATCCAGTGCCAGCCGCATGTCGGCAATGCAGGTGCGCAGCGTGCCCGCGATCTGGCCCCCATCCATGTCGCCGCGCTCCACTCGCGACAGCGAGGTGAAGAGCTGCGAGCCCAGGCCGTCGTGCAGGTCCCGCATGATCAGCTGGCGCTCCTCAGCGGCGGCATGCTCGCGTTCCAGCGCGGCCAGGCGCGCGTAGTTGGCGGCCAGCGCGCGCTCGCGGTCGGCCACCCGCGTCTCCAGCGTGCGGTTGAGCTCTTCCAGCGAATGCAGGGTGCGCAGGAAGCGCGACGTCAGCAGCGCGCCCATGGCCAGCAGCAAGGTGTTGGAGCCGTAGTGCAGCAGGTGGATGCGGTGGCCGGTCCATTCCGGGAAGAAGCGCCCGAGCAGGCGCGGGTGCCAGGTCAGGAGGTAGTCGTGGATGCCCACCCCCACCGCGAAAGCCATGACGGCCGAGAGCGCCGCCGCTGACAGCGTGCCGCGGCGCCGCGCATAGCGCACTGCGACGGCGATGATCAGCAGCCCCACACCCACCATGCCGCCCAGCCACCAGCGCGCGATGGCCGGCTCCGCCGCGAAACCGCCCAGCGCGAACCACAGCGGCCCCACCAGCGCGTAGGCCACCAGGCCCCGGTCCAGCCATCGGCGCTGCACCCCGGCGTAGTGCAGCGTGAACACCGCCATCACGATCACGAAGCCGCCGGTGGCGCACTGGTAGAACACGCGCCACCACTGCCAGAGGCCGATCGGGAGGGCATCGATCAGGAAGGTCAAGGTTCGTACCGCCCACAGCACGGCGGCCAGGCCGAACAAGCCATAGAGCGACTCGCTCGGGCGGCGCCACCAGATGAAGGCGACGAAGCCGGCGACCAGCACGGACACCACGACCGTGAGCTCGGGCACCGTTCGCACCCAGAACAGGCGCCGGTTGTGCAGCGGCTCGATCTCGTCGCGCGGGCCGATGGCGAGCTGCGGGAAGCGCAGCGGATAGTCGCTCGGCGCCCCGGCGCGGATCGCCAGCTCGTTGTGGCCAGGGCGCAGCAGCGAGGCGGGCAGCAGCACCGTCTGCGGCCGGTAGGTGCGCGCATGGACCGCCGCGCTGCGCTCCGCCACGCTGCCGATCAGGCTGCCGTTGAGCCAGATCTCGCCGCCGTCGTAGAAGTAGGGCACGTAGACGGCCCATTGCGGCTGGCGCAACGGGTCACCCGGCTCCTCGAAGCCGATGCGGTACCAGGCCGGCGCCCGCGCGAGCGCCGGACGCGAATAGCCCGCGTCGTCGGGCAGCGTCACGGGCTGCCAGGGGGCGCCGGGCGGCGGGGGCGTGCGCTCGACCGCCGGCGCCGCGAGCACGCCGGCCTGCCGCGGCGACTGCAGCGCCGCTCGCGCGCTACCGGCGAGACAAACCAGGACCAACACCACCAGCGCAAGCCCGGCTGCCCGTGCGCCGGGGCCACCCATCACAGCAGCCCCATCTGGCTCGCTTCGTAGACCGCCTCGCCGCGCGAGTGCACGGCCAGTTTGCGGTAGATCTTCTTCACATGCGCCACCACCGTGTGCGGCGAAATATCGGTCAGCTCGCCGATGGTCTCGAAGCTCAGGCCCTTGGCCGCCAGGCGCAGGATCTCCGTCTCGCGCTCCGTCAACGGTGAGGGGGCGGCATCCTTGGGCACCGGCTGAGCGGCCACCGCGGGCGCGGCGCCGATCCGAAAACGCGCCAGCACGCGCCGCGCGATGCTGGGGCTGATGGGCGAGCCGCCGGCGCGCAGCTCGTGGATGCTGGCGGCGATGGGCCCCGCGCCCGCGTCCTTCAGGAGGTAGCCGGTGGCGCCGGCTTCGATCGAGGCCACCACGTGCTGGTCGTCGCCGAACATGGTGACCACCAGCACGTCGCACTGCGGATGGTGGCGCGCCGCGTGGCGGATCACCTCCACGCCGTCGATGTCGGGCAGGCCCAGATCGACCAGCATCACGTCGGGCGGCTGGGCGTCCAGCATCGCGATCGCCGCGCGCCCGGTGCCGACCACGCCGGCGAGGGCGAGGCCCGGGTCGGCCAGCACCGCGTCCGAGAAGCGGCGCATGAACTCGGGTGTGTCTTCGACGATCAGCACGCTGGTGGTCATGGCAGCCCCCTGTGGCAACGCGACCCGGGGATTTTCCCACCGGGGTCGGGTGCGGCCATAGCGCAAACGCGGTAGGAGGCCCATGGGATACTGGCCGGCAACCCCCGCCATGAACGATCTTTCCCTTTTCCTGCCCTGCGCCGCCGGCGTGGAGGACTTCCTTGCCCAGGAAGTGCATGCACTGACCGGCCGCGCCGGCGACGAACTCCTGGTGCTGCGCGGCGGCGTGCGCGTGCGCGCCGACTGGCGCGAAGCGCTCAAGCTCAACCTGCACAGCCGCCTCGCGCAGCGCGTGCTGATCGAGCTGGCCCAGGCGCCCTATCGCAGCGAGCACGACCTCTACGACATCGCCGGCGGCGTGGCCTGGGAGCTCTGGTTCACGCCGAAGAACACCTTCAAGATCGAGACCACGGCACAGCACAGCCCGCTCAAGAGCCTCAACTTCGCGACCCTTCGCATCAAGGACGCGATCGCCGACCGGTTCCGCGCCAAGGCGAACGGCGTGCGACCGAGCGTCGAGAGCCAGTGGCCCGACGCCCGCGTCTTCGCGCACCTCGACGCCGAACGCTGCACCCTCTACATCGACAGTTCCGGCGAGCCGCTCTTCAAGCGCGGCTGGCGCCAGGACAAGGGCGACGCGCCGCTGAAGGAGACGCTGGCCGCCGCGATGCTGGCCGCCAGCGGCTGGTGGAATCCGGAGCGCGGCGAGGTCTCGCCGGTGCCGCTCTACGACCCTTGCTGCGGCAGCGGCACCATCGTCATCGAGGCCGCGCAGCTGGCGCAGGGCATCGCGCCGGGCGCGCAGCGGCGCTTCGGCTTCGAGAAGCTGCTGCCCTTCCAGTCCCACGTGTGGCAGGGCCTCAAGGCCGAGGCACAGGCTGCGGTGAAGGCGGCCCCGGCCGCCGCGATCTTCGGCTCCGACGTGTCGCACCGCATGGTCGACTTTGCCGAGCGCAATGCCGAGCGCGCGGGCGTGGCGGGCGCGGTGCAGTTGCGCGGCGGCGATGCGCTGCAGCGCATGCCGCCGGCCGAGTCCGGCGTGATCATGCTCAACCCGCCCTATGGCGAGCGCATCGAGGTCGGTGGCGTCGCGCGCGGCCGCGGCAGCCGCGAAGAGGCGCACACCGAGGACGGCGGCGAGTTCTTCGTTCAGCTCGCGAGCCACTGGAAGAAGCACTACGCCGGCTGGACCGCCTGGGTGCTCACGCCCGACCTGCAGCTGCCCCGGCGCATGCGGCTCAAGGAAACGCGCCGTGTGCCGATGTGGAACGGGCCGATCGAATGCCGGCTGTTCCGCTTCGACATGGTGGCGGGCTCGGCGCGCAGCCGGACGGTGGCTTAAAGCACACAACTTGCAGGGGAACGCGCGCCCCCGGTTGACCGGGTCATGCTGCTTGGCAACAATCCCGCATCTTTTACTTCGGAGCCCCGTGCGTGGACAGTGCCAGTTGGATCAGTGATGTGATGCGTACCTGGGCAGGTGCGGCACATTCGGCACCCCAGTAGCGCAGTTCTCCGCGCTGCGCGCCGAAGCCGCCGCAGCGTGACGCTTGTTGTTTCCGGCAAGCGACTCCCTCCCCTCTCCCGGTTCGTGTCCATCGCTGAAGTGTGCGGCGATCGATGCATGCCCTCATCGACTCGCGCGGTCGCAGCCCGGCTTGCCGTTCATGTCGCGCGGCCCTTCAGCAGGAAGGAGCCTTGTCATGTGCCAACGGACGAATGCCCATCCGCCCGCTCACACGCGTGAACGGGCGACTTCATCGCCCCACCCGAACGAGAAAGAGAGCGCGCTGGACCAGGCGCAGTCGCTGGACCGCAGCGGCCTGTGGCCCTGCCGGCGCATCCGGCTCTTCCTGCTGTCGCAGCAGCCGGCACAGGCCCCGCAACGCTGAAGAAGACACGCGCGCAGAAGGGAGCGCGCGCCCCTCAGAGATCGATGCGGAAGCGCAGCTCGGGCGTGCCGCCCAGCTCGGGCATCTTGACGAACGCTTCCAGGAGCACCCCGCCGTTGGCGCCGATCACCCGCTGCGAGGCCAGGTTGTCGGGGCTGGTGGTGATCTCGACATAGGCCAGGCCCTCCGTGCGGGCCTCGTCCAGCATCAGCCGCAGCGCCTGGGTGGCGACGCCGCGGCCGCTCTTCCACGGCACCACGCCGTAGCCGATGTGGCCCAGGCAATACGCAGGCAAAGCGTTGCTGCCGCGCTGCCAGCGCAGGGAAATGCTGCCGCAGAGCTCGCCATCCCAGATCCAGCGGCGATAGCCCGGCAGGCGAGGCACGATGGTGCCGTCGGGCAGGGCGACCGGCGAGCCCTTGGCCTCGCGGTCGACCAGGCCTTCGAGGAAGCGCGCGGGGTTGGCTCGGATCTGCGCCAGCTCTTCGAATCCGGCCTCGGGCCGCAGGTTGTTGGGTGACCAGCCGCGCTCGAGCGCCGCGACATAGCCGGGAAGGTATTCGCGCGCCGGCCAGACCAGTTCGACGGCGGGTTCGCTCACGCCTTCTCAGCTCTGGATGTAGCTGCGCAGCTGCTCGATGGTCTGTTCGTGGTCCGCGATGATGTCGTCCATCAGGTCGCGGATCGAGATCATGCCCACCACGCGGTCGCCCTCCACCACCGGCAGGTGGCGAATGCGCTTCTGGCTCATCAGCGTCATGCACTCGCGCGTGCGGGTGGAAGGCGTCACGGTCAGCACGTCGGGCGTCATCAGCTCGGCGACGAGCACCTCCTTCGAGTTGCGCCCCTGCAGCGCCACCTTGCGCGTGTAGTCGCGCTCGGAGATCACGCCGACCAGCTTGTCGTGCGACATCACCATCAGCGCGCCAACCTCGTGGCTGGCCAGCGCCTCCAGCGCGTCGAACATGGTGGCGCCGGGCTCGATGCGCCAGACCGACGAGTTGCGGCGCTTGAGCAGTTCGGAAACAGGTTTCATGGATCGCAATCCCCGCTAGATGATGGACCGTCAGCGGCCCATGCAAGGGCCGCGCCAGTACCGATCCTAGACGCTGCGCACGACATCCCTGCCGCAATGCACGCCCTGCCCGGAGGGGCAAGGCCCCACGGTCTAGCCGATTCGGCGGATGGACAGCACCCCGCGCGCGCCGCACCATGCGTCGCGCGGCGGACCCCACCGCCGCCCGAGGAGCAGCCATGCACATCCTGATGAGCAAGGGAAGCGCCAGCGACGACGTGGAGCGGCTGCGCCGCGCGCTTGCCAAGGCACTGGGCGAAGACGCCACGCTGTTTCCCTCTCTCCAGGCGTCCGGCACGCCGATCGACGAGGACTTCGACGGCGCGATCCGCCGCTGGCAAGCCGGCGTCGGCCTGATCGGCGACGGCGTGGTCGGGCCGCGCTGCCAGCTGCTGCTGGACCTGATTGCCATCGACGCGGGCAAGTTCGAGCTCACGCTCGACGTCGGCCACGTGAGCCGGCTGTTCCCCGCCACCAAGCCGGCCAACATCGCGCGCTACCTGCCCTACATCGAGGCGGCGCTCGGTGTTGCCGAACTCACGGATCGGCCGATGGTCCTGGGCGCCCTGGGCACCATCCGCGCCGAGACCGAAGGCTTCGTGCCGATCGCGGAGGCGCCCTCCAAGTTCAACACGCCGCCGGGCGGCGCGCCCTTCAGCCTGTACGACACGCGTGCCACGCTCGGCAACAGCCGGCCGGGCGACGGCGAGCGCTACCGCGGCCGCGGCTTCGTGCAACTGACCGGCAAGGACAACTACACGCGCTATGGCCAGCGGATCGGCGTGCCGCTCGACACTGCGCCGGACCGGGCCAATGCGCCGGAGGTTGCGGCCGTGCTGCTCGCGCTCTACCTCTCGGACAAAGCCACGCGGTTCCGCCAGGCGATCGGCGCCGGCGACTTCGCGCAGGCCCGAAAGCTGGTCAACGGCGGCGCGCACGGCCTCGATCGCTTCAAGGACGTGTTCGAACGCGCCGCCGCGGTGTGGCCCGGCGCGCGCGCGGGCGCAGCCGGCGCCCGTCGCGCAGCGGCCGCCGAAGCGCCGGCTTCGCGCCGCTCCACCGTCTCTCGCACGCGCAAGGATGCGGCCGACCTGCGCGACCGCCTTTTCCAGCCGAGCGCGATCAGCCTGCCCGACGAGTTCCCCCCGCAGGAGGAGGTGCGCCAATACCTGCCGGCCTACACCCGGGCCGGCCTCATCCTGGACCAGGGGCGGGAGGGCGCCTGCACCGGCTTCGGCCTCAGCTGCGTCGTCAACTACCTGCGCTGGGTCAAGGCCGGCCTGCCGCCGAAGATGGAATCGGTGAGCCCGCGCATGCTCTACACGCTCGCGCGCCGGCACGACGAGTACGAGGGCGAGAACTACGAGGGCTCGAGCTGCCGCGGTGCGCTCAAGGGCTGGTTCAACCACGGCGTCTGCCTGGAGCCCGACTGGCCCTACCTGCCCGAGAAGGCCAACCCCGCCACCTACGGCTACGCCACCCGCGCGGCGCAGAACACGCTGGGCGTCTACTACCGCATCGACACCCGCTCGATCACCGATGTGCAGGCCGCGATCGCGCAGCACCGCGCGGTCTTCGTCTCGGCCTACACGCACCCGGGCTGGGACGCGGTGCCGATCATGCCGGCGCCGAAGAGCCATGCCGAGCTGCCGCTGATCGCCTTCGACGGCCGGCGCTCGGAGACCGACGGCCATGCCTTCGCCCTCATCGGCTTCAACGCGCAGGGCTTCATCCTGCAGAACTCCTGGGGCAAGCACTGGGGCGCCGGCGGCTTCGCGGTGCTGGGCTACCTGGACTGGCTGGCCCATGCGATGGACGCCTGGGTGGTCTCGCTGGGCGTGCCTGGCGTGATCGCCGGCCGGCTGGCGGTGGGCGGCAGCGGTACCGCCGGCCTGACCGGCGCCGACCGCAGCCAGTGGTGGGACACGGGCCTGGCCTATCAGCACAGCGTGGTGCTGGGCAACGACGGCCGCGTGAGCCGCTACCTGACCGAAGACGAACCGCCCCGCAAGCTGCAGCAGCAGGCCTGCGTGCTGCCGGACGACTGGTTCCGCAGGCAGGCGGCGCCGCGCAAGCGCCTGGTGCTCTACGTGCACGGCGGCCTCAACAGCGAAGACGAAGCGATCCAGCGCGCCAGCGCCATGGGCCGGTACTTCACCGGCAATGGCTGCTATCCGCTGTTCCTGGTGTGGAAGACGGGCTTCCTCGAATCGGTCATGGACCTGATCGCCGATGCCTTCCGCCGCGAGCCGGCGCGCGCCGGCTTCGGCGAAGGGGTCACCGAGCGGACCGACCTGCTGGTCGAGAAGAGCATCGGGCGACCGGCGGCGCGGCCTCTGTGGAGCGAGATGAAAGAGAACGCCGGCCTGGCCTTCGCCGATCGGCGTGGCGGCGACCTGCTGCTGGACGCGATGCAGGCGCTGTGCAGCAACTGGGGCGCGCAGTTCGAGCTGCACCTGGTCGGCCATTCGGCCGGCTCGATCGCCATCGGCCACCTGCTCGCAGCGGTGGCCGCACGCAAGCGCGCCGGCCGCGACGGGGGACTCGGCGACCGCATCGCTTCGGTCAACCTTCACGCGCCGGCGTGCTCCGTCGCCTTCGCGAACCGCCACTTCGCGGGCGACGCGGCCATGATGGAGCGCCTGCACCTGGAAGTACTCACCGACGAGATCGAGCGCCGGGACACCGTGGGGCCGATCTACCGCAAGTCGCTGCTGTACCTGGTCTCCAATGCGCTGGAGGCCGATCTGCATACGCCGATCCTCGGCCTGGACCGCATCAACGACGAGGGCTATTCGGGCTGGGACGGCTCCTCCGACACCGGCGAGGCACTGTCGCTCTGGCGCCAGGCCGCGAAGGCCTCGAAACTCGAGCTCCGCACCCGGCGCATCGAGAACCCGCGCATCGAGGTCGCGCTCGGTGCCGATGGCGAGCCGGTGCTGCAGGCGGCGACGCACGGCAGCTTCGACAACGACATCGCGCTCATGACGCGCACGCTGGAGCGCATCACCGGCGCCAAGCTCGCGCTGCCGGTCGACGACCTGCGGGGCTTCTGAGCAGGGAGCGGCTTAGCATCGCCGTCCATGCGCATCGTCATCGACACCAACATCGCCCTCGATCTGCTGGTCTTCGACGACCCGGGCTGCGCGGCGCTGCTCGCCGCGCTCGACCTTGGCGAACTGCAATGGATCGCCACGGCCGCGATGCGCGAGGAGCTGGCGCGCGTGCTGCGCTATCCGCTGGTCGCCGCGCGCCTCGCGCGCAACGGCCGCGATGTGGCGCTCGTGCTCGCGGCCTTCGACCGACGCGTGCTGCCGGTGGACGAAGCGCCGGCCCGCGCGCCCTGCTTGTGCCGCGATCCCGATGACCAGGTCTTCGTCGACCTCGCGGTGGCGCAGCGCGCACGCCTGCTCAGCAAGGACCGCGCACTGCTCGAGATGCGCGGGCCGCTCGCGCGTCTGGGCGTGGAGGTCGCAGTCCCCGGTGGGTAACGCTTGCTATTGCCGCGTGGGCGGCGGCGGCGTGTCGCTGCAATGCCACCGCCACAGCAGCCGTGCCACTGCGCGCGAGCGCTGCGTGTCCCGCCCCCAGCGCCGCCCGGACGGCAGATGCCGCAGCCAGCGCATGCGCCGCGCCGCCAGCGCCAGGCGCTCGCGCACCTCGTCGTCGGCCTCCGCCAGCGCCGCATGCCAATGCACGCCGGCCGCCTGCGACGAGGCGGCGCGCACCAGCATCGCGGTGGAGTGCAGGTAGCTGAGCCAGTCGCGCACCTGGCATTCGGCCAGCGGCAGGGTCTCGCCCGGGTCGTCCTCGAAATCGATGTAGCCGATCCTGCCGTCGGGACACTGCACCAGATTACGGTCGAAGGCCTGGCTCAGGTAGGTACCGTGCGCATGGACGTTGGCGATGGCGTCCAGGCCCTCGCGCCACACCGCGAGCAAGGCGCTCGGCCCGGCGGCCGCGGCGTGGTCCAGCCGCTCCTGCAGCACGATGGGCGGCCGGCCGCTTTCGCCCAGGTCGGAGATCAGCAGGCCATCCGGCTGCTGGGCCAGCACTGCCGGCACGCGCAGGCCGGCGGCGCCCAGGGCGCGCAGGCGGCGCGCCTCGGTGGCGATGGCGGCCTCGCCGCCCGGATTGGGCACCGGCGTCAGCACGTCCAGCCGCAGCAGGCCGGCCACGATGGCCATCAGGTGGTAGCCCAGCTTGCCGTGCGGCGGACCGGCCTTCTTGAGCCAGACGCGTTCGCTGCCGAGCCGGTGGCTGGCCACCGCCTTCTGCTGCTGCGGAAGCATGGTGCGCAGGAATTCCGCGTAGTCGCCGGGCTCCAGCGGCTGCGGGTTGGCCTCCAGGGGCGCCGGCGCCGAGGCCAGGCTTTTGCGCGCCTGCACGCGCGTGCCGCGTCTGACAGGGTTCATGGCGCCAGGGCTGCCTGTTCGGGTCCGAAGGCAAGGGGCTGCAAGCTCGGCGGGCTGGAAAGAGACCGCCCGGATGCCGCGCCCAGGCTGGCGGCGAAGCCGCGCACGCGGACCGCGAAGGCGCCATGGCGCGTCGAATGCAACGAAGGCTGGGGTGCTGAAATGACGGGTCTCCCGGGGGCTTTGCTGCATCATAGAGGGCTGCCGCCGCATTGCCATGACCACGATCCCCGACCCCTCCCCTGACCACTCTCCCCTCGGCCCCGACGATTTCGACGCCCTCGACCAGGCGCTCGACGCCATGCGCGAACACGACGAAGAGATCCCGCAATGGGAGTTCTGCGAAGGCTTCATGGCGGCGCTGGTGTGCATGCGCCGGCGTGTCGAGCCGGCCGAGTACTGGCCGGTGCTGCTGGGCGAGAGCTTCGTGCCGGCGCAGCACATGGAATTCGTCTGGCGCTGGAAGCGGCGCTGGCGCGAGACGGAAGAAGGCCTCGACGCCGAGGTGCAGTCGCTCGACGACGAGCGCGCCTGGCAGCCGGAGGTCTTGGACACGCGCGGCGCCGTCGCGGCCCTGCCCGAGGAAGAGCGCGCGGAGATCGACGGCGAGGACGTCCCCTCCTTCGCCCAGGTCTGGGCGCTGGGCTTCATGTACGCGGTGGAGAACTGGCCCGAGGAATGGACTCCGCCGCGCGACAAGGAAGCTGCAGCCATCCTCGACGAGGCGCTGGACGCCATCGTCGCCCTGACCGAGGACGACCGCGGCAAGCCCACGCTCTCGATGTACAGCGAGGACGGCCCGCCCAGCGTCAGCCAGCAGCGGGTGGACGATTTCGGCGATGCCATCTGGGCGGTGTACGACCTGCGCCGGCTCTGGCGCAGCCAGGGACCGCGGGTGGAGACCGTGCGCAAGGAAGCGAAGCCCGGGCGCAACGATCCCTGCCCGTGCGGCAGCGGAAAGAAATTCAAGAAATGCCACGGGGCGGCCTGAGGTGAGCGCGACGCTCCCGGCGCGCAGCGCCTGGGCCATGGTGCTGACCTTGTGCACCGCCTTCGCGCTGAGCCAGGCCTATCGCACGGTGGGCGCGATCATGGCCGGGCCGCTGCAGGCGGAGTTCGGCCTCTCGGCGCAGGCCCTGGGCCTGTTCTCGGGCGCCTTTCACTTCGCCTTCGGCGCCATGCAGCTCTTCATGGGCATCGGCATCGACCTGCACGGCGTGCGGCGCACGGTGCTCACGGCCTTCCCGCTGGCGATCGCGGGCGCGCTGCTGTCCGCGCTGTCGACCCGCTTTCCGCTGCTGATCACGGGCCAGGTGCTGATCGGCGTCGGCTGCGCGCCGGCCTTCCTGGTGTGCACGGTGTTCATCGCGCGGCATTTCCCGGCGGCGCGCTTCGCGTCGGTCTCGGGGCTGGTGCTGGGCATCGGCGGCCTGGGCATGCTGCTGACCGGCACCCCGCTCGCGTGGCTGGTCGAGGCCCGCTCCTGGCGCATGGGCTTCGCGGTGCTGGCCGCGGCTTCGGCGCTGGCGTGGCTCTGCATCCTGCTGTGGGTGCGCGAGCCCGCGCGCGACGAGGCGCGGCCGAAGGAATCGCTGCCCGCCGCGCTGCGCCAGTTCGGCGCGCTGTTCGCCATGCCGCACACGCCGGGCATCCTGCTGCTCGGCGCCGTGACCTATGCCGCCTTCATCTCGCTGCGCGGACTGTGGCTGGGGCCGCTGCTGGTGGAGCGCTACGGCTACTCGCTGGTGCAGAGCGGCAACGTGGCGCTGGTCGTCTCGATCGTCTCGCTGTTCGGGCCGCCGCTGTTCGGCCGGCTGGACCGGGACGGACCGGCGCGGCGGCGGCGCATCGTGGCCTGCTGCGCGGTCTATGCGATGCTGTTCGCCGTCATCGGCATCTTCCACGCGGCCTGGCTCGACATCGGCTGTGCCATCCTGATCGGCCTGCTGTCGGGCTTCATCGTCTGGGAGTACGCCGATGTGAGGGTGGCTTACCCGGCCGCCCTCACCGGCCGCGCCATGGCGGTGTTCACCATGGCCATGTTCCTCGGCGTGGCATTGATGCAGTGGCTCACCGGCATGGCGGCCTCGGTGGCGCAGTCGCGAGGCTTCGACGCCTACAGCGCCGTGCTGGCGGCTATCGCCGCGCTGCTGGTGGCGGGCTGTGCGGCCTTCGCCTGGCTGCCGGCGCCGGCCGGCGCGGTGGCCGCTAGATCTTGAAGGCGCGCTGCGTTTCCGGCCGCACCAGGTCCATGTACTCGCGGTGCTTGCGGATGTAGCCGGCGATGAACTGACAGACCGGGATGACCGGCATGCCCTGCGTGCGCGCCTCGTCCAGCACATGCCGCGCCAGCGCCGAGCCCACGCCCTGGCCCTCGAAGGCGGGCAGCACCTCGGTGTGGGTGAACATCACCGCGTTCTGCAGCAGGTTGTATTCGCAGAAGCCGGCGAGCTGGCCGTCGATGGTGGCCTCGTAGCGGTGCTTCTCGGGATGGTTGGTGATGAGAATGGTCATGTCGTGCGCGCCATGTAGGCGGCCAGGTTTTCGGCGGCGCCGGCGCGCACCTTGTTCTTCAGCATGGGCGTCCATCCCATCAAGACGCCCGGCGGACCCAGCGCCTGGCGCGACCAGGCCCAGAAGTCGAAGCGGTCGCGCTGGGTGGCGATCAGGCCCTCGGGCGTGAATGCGAACTCGGAGTCAACGGCGTTGTCGACGATGCGGCCGGTGGTGCTGAAGCGGTAGTGCGCGTCCCAGTGGGCGCGGCCCGTGGCGCCATCGGCCCGGATGTCGCGCCAGCTGAGCTTCCAGACATCGGCGCCCTTGGCGCGCGTGGCCTCGCACAGCATCTTCCACATGGCGCCGACCTCGCGGCCGCTCTTCAGGGAGAAGGCCTCGTCGTCGAAGCGCGCCTCCGGCGCATAGCAGGCAGCCATGGTGCCGCCATCGAGCCTGGCGAAAGCCTCGTAAAGGCGCTGGATGGTGTCTTCGTTGCGCATGGGCGGCGATCGTAGCCGAGCCGGGAGCCGCGCAGGCTCCTCAGGGCGCGCGCAACAGCGTGACGAGCGTCTGCAAGGCATGGTGCACCGTGGCCGCCCGCACGGCCGCCCGGTCGCCATCGAAGCGGCGGCGCTCGGTGCGCACGCGGCCCGCCACCGACCAGCCGAACCACACGGTGCCCACCGGTTTCTCGGCGCTGCCGCCGGTCGGGCCGGCCACGCCGGTTACCGCCACGGCGACCTGCGCCGGCGAGTGCGCCACCGCGCCTTCGACCATGGCGCGCGCCACCCCTTCGCTCACGGCGCCCTCGGACGCGATCAGCGCCGGGTCGACGCCCAGCAGCTCGGTCTTGGCGGCATTCGAATAGGTGACGAAGCCGCGCTCGAACCAGTTGCTGGAGCCCGACAGATCGGTGCAGGCGCCCGCGATCAGCCCGCCGGTGCAGCTCTCGGCCGTGGCCATCATCCGGCCCTGGCGCTGCAGCAGCTCGGCCAGCTCGAGCACCAGCGCGGGCGTGTCGAATTCGAGGGCGGGTGAAGGGGTGCTCATGAGCCTCACCAGCCGCGAAAGAGCGCGATCACCAGCAGCGTGCAGAAGGCCGCTACCAAGTCGTCGAACAGGATGCCGAAGCCCGCCGCGCCCCACGACAGGGTGGCAGGCGTGGCCCGGCGTTGTTTGAAAAGCTGGTCGGCCCACGCCACCGGCCCCGGCTTGGCGGCATCGAACAGGCGGAACAGGGCGAAGGCCACGAGCTGCGCGAGCAGCCCGGCCGGCGTCACCAGCCACAGCACCAGCCAGAAGCCGACGACCTCGTCCCAGACGATGGCGCCGGGGTCGGTGATGGCCATGCGGCGGGCGGTGACGGTGCAGGCCCACCAGCCGATGGGCAGCGAGGCCAGGATGATCCATCCGATCGCGGCTGCGGACAGCCAGCGCTGCATGAGCATGAAGGCGGCCCAGGCCCACAGCGTGCCCACGGTGCCGGGTGCGCGCGGCGCGAGGCCGGCGCCGAAACCCAGCGCGATCAGATGGGCGGGATGGGCGAGCATGAAGCGCAGCGTGGGGCGCCGCAGCGGCGGAATCGGCATGGCGCCGGAGACGGAAGCGGATTGCATGGAACCGACAGTGTCGCCCAAGACGGCATTGCCCGATCGAGCCGCTTCGCCGCGCGCGTTCGCGCCGAGGGCCCGGCCCGGCCGTGCACGCGCTGCGAGCGGCGCCTTCCTCAGCGGGAGGGATGTGCCGGCACCGCGCCCGCCACGATGACGAACTCGCCGGGAATGCGGTAGCCGCCGCCCTGGCGCCAGGGCTCGATGGCCGCCAGGTAGCGGGCCTGCACGCGCGCGCGGGTCGCCTCGCCGAAGCGCGACCAGGCCAGCGCGACCGGTCCTCCCGCGAAGGCCGCGCCGCAGGCCTCCTCGCCATCGGCATAGCAGAGCGTGCTCGCGATGCGCTGCTGGGCGATGCGCTCGAAGCCGGCTTCGGCGCACAGGCCGGCCAGCGCGTCCTGCTGCCCCAGGCGGAAGAACAGGGGGCACACCTCGCTGCGGACCTCGTCGTCGACGATGGGGAACAGCGCTGACCAGCCGCAGCGCGCCCGCTCGCCCCAGACTGCCAGCCCCACGCGGCCGCCCGGGCGCAGCACGCGCCGCAGCTCGCGCAGGGCCAGGGCTGGATCGGGCACATACATGAGGCCGAGCGCGCACAGCGCCAGGTCGAAGCCGCCATCGGGCAGTGCCAGCTGTTCGGCATCCATGCGCGCGAAGCCGAGCTGGTGCACGCCCCGTTGCGCGGCGCGCTGCCGCGCGGCATCGACCATGCGATCGGAAATGTCGGTGCCGAGCACATGGCCGCGCGGGCCCACCCGCTCGGCCGCCGCCAGCGCGACCAGGCCGGTGCCGCAGGCCACGTCGAGCACCTGCTCCTGCGGCTGGGGCGACGCGAGCGCCATCAGGGCCCGGTGCGCGGGCGCCAGTTGCGCCTGCCAGAGCGCCTGGTAGCCGGCGGCTGCCAGGTCCCAGCCATAACGCTGGATCCTTCGCTGCAACCGCGGCTCCATGGCTCAGCGGCGGGTGATGACGATTTCGAGGTACTCGCCGGGCACCACCAGCGAGTCCGGCCCGGCCCGGTTCAGGCGATTCAGCAGCTCGCCCAGGTCCTGCTCCAGGGCCGCCGCCTTGTCCGGCGGCAGGCTCGCGAAGGCCTTGAGCACCGGCCCATACCAGGTGCGGAAGACCTCGATGAAATGCGCGGCCGAGCGGTAGCGGAAGTTGAAGAGCCGCGGCGTTGCCTGGATCGAGGCGGCCCGTTCGCCGAACAGCGTGCGCAGGTGCGCCTCCGTGCCCCACAGCGAGGGGGGCTGCACGCCCGCAGGCGGCGGCAGGTGGCGGCCCAGGGTCTTGAACATCTGGCCGATGAAGCCCTCGGGCGTCCAGTTGGCCAGGCCGATGCGGCCGCCCGAACGGCACACGCGCAGCATCTCGGCGGCGGACCTGGCATGGTCGGGCGCGAACATCACGCCGAAGGTGGAGAGCACGGCGTCGAAGCTCGCGTCGTCGAAAGGCAGGGCCTCCACGTCGGCGACCTGGAACTTCACCTCCAGGCGCTCGGCCTTGGCGCGCTCGGCGCCGCGGTCGAGCAGCGCGGCCACGTAATCGGTGGAGGTCACCCTGCAGCCGCGACGCGCCGCCGCCAGCGTGGCATTGCCGTTGCCGGCCGCGACGTCGAGCACTGCCTCGTCGCATCGCAGGTCGCAGGCCTCGGCCAGCTGCTCGCCGACGATCTGCAGCGTGGTACCGATGATGGCGTAGTCGCCACTGGACCAGGCGGCGTGCTGGCGGGTCTTGACGGCATGGAGGTCGACGGGTGCGTTCATGGTGAATGGCTCCTTGGGGGCTGGGCCGGGGGGCTCCGGCAAAGGGTCGGCGGTTTTCGAAGGGACGGTGGGCACGGCCCGGCATCCGTCCTGGTGCTACTGGACCACCGCTTGGGGCATGGTGTCCTGCCCGCGCGTCGTCCGTGACTGGCCGAGCGTCCTCGATCGGGCGCTGACGGGCGTGGAGCTGGTGCAGCGTCCGGGATTGCTGACCCGGCGTCCGCGCCATGGCATCGGCTCTTCGGCCTAGTTGGCCTGGATCGGCGAGGCGACCACAATTTCCGGATCGCCCACGGCCGACACGGAGAGCAACGGACATGAGCATGCAAGGCACCGCTGCGGCCATGCAGCACGCGCAGACGGCGCGGGAGCGCAGCCCCGGCTGTCAATTCAGCCTCGGCGCGTCGCGCGCAGCCGTTTCCGATGCGGCGCAGGGCGCCACGCCGCAGGCCCTGCCGACCGGGCTCGATTGACCATGGACGCGCTATCGGAAGTTCTGCGCGTGGTGCGCCTGGTAGGCGCGATCTTCATCCACGGCCGCTTCACCGCGCCCTGGTGCTACCAGTCGCCGAGCGCCGATGCGGCCGCGCACTTCCTGGAGCCAGGCGCCGAGCGGGTGGTCATCTTCCACCTCATCACCGAAGGCGAATGCTTCGTCGAACTGGCCGGCGAGCCGCCGATGCACCTGGTGGCAGGCGACGCGATCGTGTTCCCGCAGGGCGATGCGCACCGCATGACCTCCGCGCCCGGCCTGCCGCCGGCGACCGGGGCTCGCCTCGACCAGGTGCTGTCGCGCCGCCCGCGCATGCTGGCCTACGGCGGTGGCGGCGCGACCACGCGCCTGGTCTGCGGCTACCTCGCTTGCGACGCGCGGTCCGCGCGCCTGCTGCTCGCGGGGCTGCCGCGGCTCTTGCGTGTCAACGTGCGCGGGTCGAACGCCGGCATCTGGCTGGAGAGCTCGGTGCGCTACGCCCTGGCCGAAGCGCGCTCACCGCGTCCCGGCGGCGCCGGCGTACTGGCCAAGCTGGCCGAACTGCTGTTCATCGAGGTGCTTCGGCTGTACATGAACGCGCAGGGCGAGGGCCGCACCGGCTGGCTGGCCGGCATGGGCGATCGCATCGTGGGCGGCGCGCTCACCGCGCTGCACAGCCACCCGGCCCAGGCGTGGACGCTGGAGGCGCTGGCGCGCACGGCAGGCAGCTCGCGCTCCGTGCTGGCCGAGCGCTTCCAGCAACTGGTCGGCACCACGCCCATGCAGTACCTGACGCAATGGCGCATGCTGCTGGCCGCCAACCTGCTGTGCCGTAGCAACGCGCCGCTGGCGCGCATTGCCGAGGACGTGGGTTACCAGACCGACACCGCGTTCAGCCGCGCCTTCCGCCGCGAGTACGGCTGTCCGCCGGCGGCATGGCGGCGCAACCGTTCGGCGGGCGCAGTGGTTCACTGAGCCGTACGCCGACGCGCAGCCGGGCCATGCTTCACAGCGCAGGGCGCGGCTGCTGGACCCAATGCTGGACCGAAGGGCGGGCCCACTGCGCCTTGGCATAGCGGGCCAGGCGCGGCGACATCTCGTCGCCATTGAGGATCAGCCGGTTGAGCATCAGCGCGAGATCGACATCGGCGATGGACCACTGGTCGAACAGGTGGTCCCCGCCATGGCTCAGCAACTTGGTGGCGACCGCGATGAGTTTCTGGGAAGCGTCGAACGCGGCGGGGGACAGGGGCCGCGAGACCGGCCCGTAGAAGACGACTTCCGTGGATCGCTCCTGCCGCAGGGGGCCCAGGTCGGTGCGCAGCCAGGCCTGGACTTGCCGCGCCCGGGCGCGGGCCCGGGGGTGCCGCGGAAAGAGCAGCGGGCCGGGAAAGACCTCGTCCAGGTACTCGGCGATCGCGGACGACTCGGACAGGGAGAAGTCGCCGTCGACCAGGGTGGGCACGCGGCGCGTCAGGGAGAGGGCCGCATAGGCAGGCGCCTGGTTCGCACCAGCGCCGAGATCGAGCGCCTCGATGTCGAAGGAAAGGCCCTTCTCCTTCAGCGCCACGAAGGCGGACATGGCGTACGGCGATGCGAACTGGGAATCTACGTACAGCAGCATGGCTTGGTCGGTGGTGGCCGGGAGGTTGCGATCAGAAGGCATCCGGCGATGGCCGGTGGCGCCGAACGCACGGCCCTCAAGCCGGCTGGAAGTGTTGTTGGATGCGTTGCGCCAGCCGCTTGGGATGGCGGCATAGCGCCTCGATGGAGTAGGAGCCCACGAAGAGGCCCTCTACGTTGAGCTCCACGCTTGCGAAATAGGAGCCCAGCGAAGCGCCGGCGTCGAACAGGCAATACGCCAGCGACTCGAACGTGCCGCTGTCGCCGGCCGGTCCCGCACCGGCCACGAAGGCGCTGATGCGGTAGCTGAAGGCGTTCGAGCCGGCGCGTTGGATTTCGACCAGGGGCTTCATTCGACTGAGGGCGAAGGGGCACGAGCTAGCAATTGTTGGGGTGCCCGATGGTCGCTGCTGCACTGGTCTGCGTAAATAGTCCAAATGGACCGGCCGCAAGGATCGGGTCCTTGGGCAGAATGCCTGGACGCTCTCCGTCCCCCGTCTTCATGCTGCCGCCCCGCATCCTTCTCGTCGACGACCACGCGCTGTTCCGCAGCGGGCTGCGCATGGTGCTCGCCGCCGGCATCGCCGATCTGGAGGTGGCGGAGGCCGCCTCGCTCGAGGAGGCGTTGCGCACGCCGATGCAGGAGCCGGCGCTGGTGCTGCTCGACATCCAGCTCCACGGGCTCAACGGCCTGGAAGGCATCGCGCTGGTTCGGCGCAAGTGGCCGCAGGCGCTGGTGGTGATCCTGTCTTCGGAGGTCTCGCCGCAGAAGGTCCGGCTGGCGATGGAGCGCGGCGCGGCCGCCTTCGTCTCCAAGGCCGATCCGGCCGCCAAGATCCTGGCGGTGATCGACCAGTTGCGCCAGGGCCTGGCCATCGCGTCCGGCGGCGCTCCGGCCGGCGAGGGCGGCGCGGACTCGCAGCCGCTGCTCACGCCGCGCCAGAGCGAGGTGCTCGACCTGATGTGCCAGGGCCTGTCCAACAAGCTCATCGGGCGGCGCCTCAACCTGTCCGAGAACACCGTGCGCGGCCATGTGCAGGCGGTGCTGGCGGCGCTGCAGGTCTCGAGCCGCTCCGAAGCCGGCTTTGCTGCTCGGCAGCGCGGCCTCGTGGCCTGATGGTCTCGCGGCCCCACCTGCCGGAAGACCGCATGCTGGTGGAGCAGCTGCGGCTGCAGCTGGGCAACATCGGCAGCTCGGTGATCCCCACCATCCTGCTGGCGCTGCTGCTGGTCTGGGTGATTTCGAACGACAGCAACGCATTCGCGATGCGCGCCTGGTGCGGCATCACGATCCTGTTCAAGCTGTACCTGGCCTGGGACGCGCGGCGTCTGCTGGCCTCCGAGATCAGTCCCGAGCGCGCACGCCGGCTGCTGCGGCGCAAGATGGTGATCAATGCCATCGACGGCGCGACCTGGGGCTCGCTGGCCTGGGCCGCGCTCGGCACCACCACGGTGGCCGGCAGCGTGCTCGTGGTGGCGGTGCTGGCGGGGGTCGCGGGCAGCTCCATGTCCTCGCTGGCGCCGATCCTGCCGGTGTTCATCGTGTTCGGCGCTGCCGAGCTGGTCGTGCTGGGGGCCAAGCTCTGGCTCATGGGCGACCCGGCCTACGACGCGCTCGCCGTGGCCGCCGTGCTCTACACCGCGGCCCTGCTGGGACAGGCGCGCAACGCCTCGCGCGCAGCGCGCCGGGCCATCGGCCTGCGCTTCGAGAACCTCGAGCTGATCGAGCGCCTGCGGGTCGAGACCGAGCACGCGCAGGCCGCGCACCGCGCCGCCGACGAGGCCAACCTCGCCAAGTCCCGGTTCCTCGCGGCTGCCAGCCACGACCTGCGCCAGCCGATCCACGCGCAGGGGCTGTTCCTCGAGGTGCTGGCGCGCAGCCAGCTCTCGGCCGACCAGCACGACGCGCTGGCCAACGCGCGCGCCACCTGGCAAGCCTCGGCCGAGATGCTCGACACGCTGCTGGACTTTTCGCGGATCGAGGCTGGCGTGGTCGAGCCGCAGATGCAGGTCTTCCCCTTGCAGCCCTTGCTCAACAAGATCGAGAACGAGCTGGCGCCCCAGGCCGACGCCAAGGGCATCGTCTATCGCTCACGCGAGACCCATGCGGCAGTGCGCTCCGACCCGGCGCTGGTGGCGCTGATCCTGCGCAACCTGGTGTCGAACGCGATTCGCTACACCGAGCAGGGCGGCGTGCTGGTGGCTTGCCGCGCGCGTGGCGAGCAGGTGCTGCTCGAGGTGTGGGACACCGGCATCGGCATCGAACCCGCGCAGCACCAGGCGATCTTTCGCGAGTTCCACCAGCTCGGCAATGCCGAGCGCGACCGCCGCAAGGGGCTGGGCCTGGGCCTGGCCATCGCGCAGGGGCTGGCGCGGGCATTGGGGCAGCCGCTCTCGCTGGTGTCGACGCCGGGGCGCGGCAGCGTCTTCCGCGTGGCCCTGCCGGCAGCGCGCGCCGGGGTGGTGGCCGAGGGCGCCGCCGATGCGATGCCGGGACCTTCGCGCGCATTCGACCTGCGCGTGCTGGTCATCGACGACGACGAATCCGTGCGCACCGGCATGCGCCAGCTGCTCGGCGCCTGGGGTTGCGTCTGCGACCTGGCCGATTCCATCGAGGAAGCGCAGGCCCTGGCACGTGCGCACCGGCCTGCCCTCGTGATCAGCGACTACCGGCTGCGCGAGCTGCGCACCGGCGCCGAGGCCATTGCGGCCTTGCGCGCGGAATACGGTGCGGACCTGCCGGCGCTGCTGATCACCGGCGACACCGCGCCGCAGCGGCTGCGCGAGGCGCGCGCGACCGGTGTGCCGCTGCTGCACAAGCCGGTGCTGCCCAGCCAGCTCCATCGCGCGATGTCCGCGGTGCTGATGGGGCGCGAGCTCGATTCCTCGTTCGCCGGGCTCGAGGCACGTCGAGCCTGAGACCTTCACGGCCTCACTCGTCCTCGTGCACGCCTTCCATGGCCTTGTGATGACGTGCCACGAAATCGGCGTAGGTGTCGATGCCCCGCAGCTGCAGGATCGAATTGCGCACCGCCGCCTCCACCAGCACCGCGATGTTGCGGCCGGCCACCACCTGGATGATCACCTTGCGCACCGGAATGCCCAGCACGTCCTGGGTCAGCGGCGCCGAGGGCATGCGCTCGTAGTCGCGCTCGAAGCTGTCGCGCCGCACCAAGTGCACGATCAGCTTGAGTCGCATCTTCCGGCGCACCGCCGTCTCGCCGAAGATGGCGCGGATGTCCAGCAGGCCGATGCCGCGCACCTCCAGCAGGTTCTGGAGCAGCTCGGGGCAGCGCCCCTCCAGCGTGGCCTGGTTGATGCGGTAGAGATCGACCGCGTCGTCGGCCACCAGGCCGTTGCCGCGCGAAATCAGCTCCAGACCCAGTTCGCTCTTTCCCAGTCCTGACTCGCCGGTGATCATCACGCCCAGGCCGAGGATGTCCATGAACACGCCGTGCATCGAGGTCCGCTCGGCGAAATGCTTGGACAGGTAGGCGCGCAGCAGGTCGATCACGAAGGCCGAAGATTCCCGCGTCGCGAACAGGGGCAGCTGCGCCCGCTCGCAGATCGACAGCAGCTGGTCGGGCGGCGTCTGTCCGTCGGCCAGCACCAGCATCGGCGGCTCCAGCGTCACGATGCGGGCGATTCGCCGCACGCAATCGTCGGGCGAGCCGCGCGTGAGGTAGGCCACCTCGCGCGCGCCGAGAATCTGCACGCGGTAGGGATGGATGTAGTTGAGGTACCCGACCAGGTCGGCGGCCGATTGGGCGCGGCTGATGACGCCGGGATCGAACTGGCGTTCCGAGGCGCCCAGGCCGGCGAGCCACTCCCAGCGGAGGGACCCGCGGAATTCCTCGAACATCGCATCGGCACTGATGACGGTCGGCTTCATGCGCCTGACACCCCCGGACGCACGGTGCGCTTCAAGCGACCTGGGCCGACTGCCATCCTGCGATCAAGGCATGCAGCTGGGCGGCGTCGTTGCTCGACTTGATCTGCTCGCGCAGGCCGGCATCGCTCAGCAGTTCGGCAATCTCGGAAAGAATTTCAAGATGTTTCTGGGTCGCCGCTTCGGGCACCAGGAGAAAGATCAGGAGCACCACCGGCTGCTCGTCCGGTGCGTCGAACCCGATCGCATTGGCCAGCTGAAAGACCGCGGCCATGGGCGACTTGAGTCCCTTGATACGGCCATGCGGAATGGCGACGCCGTGCCCCAGCCCGGTGGAGCCCAGGCGCTCGCGAGCGAACAGGCTGTCCGTGATGAGGGCGCGGCCGAGGCCATGCAGGTTTTCGAACAGCAAGCCCGCTTCTTCGAAAGCACGTTTCTTGCTGGTGGCGTCAACGCTCACGAGGACTTGAGCGGGCGGCAGGATGGACGCGAGTCGGTTCATGTTGGGGCAGGGCGGGGGCGATTATGCACCCGCGGCGCAAAAAGCAAAGGGCCGCCCAAAGGCGGCCCGCAAGAGTGTTTGCCCGAAGGTGGTACTACATCACACGCTTCGGCGCCTCGTGGTAGTGATCCTTGAGGCACTCCTTGTGACGCACAACCTGGCGATCGAGCTTGTCCACCAGCTCGTCGACGGCGGCGTAGAGATCAGCGTGGCTCGACTCCGCGAACATGTCATTGCCCTTGACGTGAATATTGCATTCGGCCCGTTGGCGCCTTTCCTTTTCCTTCTGCTTTTCCACCGTGAGGATCACCTTGACATCGACCACCTGGTCGAAGTGGCGGGTGATTCGGTCCAGCTTGCTCGTGACGTAATTGCGAAGCGCGGGGGTGACGTCGAGGTGATGACCGCTGATCGTCAAATTCATGAATGACCTCCTGGAACTGACGGTTGGGGGAAAAGACCCTGCTTCATGGAGGTGAAGCCTGGCCGGCGAAAACCAATGGGGATAGGGACGGGAGAGAGGGGGAGGGGAAGAACGGAAGGTCGGTTCACTATGCCCATGCCGTCATTGAATTGCAATCCCTCTGGGCGCAAACCCCCGCACGGCCCTGGGGTCAAGGCTTGGCAGCTATGAATTTTGTAGTGCTAAAGACCGCGCAATTCGCTCAGCGCCAGGCGGCGCGCAGCCGTTTTTGCAGGTCGATGACCGACGCCGGAGGTGGCACGGCGGGCGCCCGTCCGGCCGGTGGCGGCCAGGTGAGTTGCTCGAAGCGGGTGGCCTCGGCCGCCGAGATGAAGCGCGTGCGGCCCGCGTAGAGATGGCGGTCCCCGCGAACCGCCTGCTGCGTCACGTAGAAGCGCTGCGGAACGATCAGGTGCAGGTGGTCGCGCGCTCGCGTCATGGCGACATAGAGCAGGCGCCGCTCCTCCTCCAGCTCCTGGGCGCCTTGGGCCACGTCGGCGGGAATGCAGCCATCGACCACGTTGAGCACATGCACCGATCGCCACTCCTGCCCCTTGGCCGAATGGATGGTGGAGAGGATCAGGTAGTCCTCGTCCAGCAGGGGCGGGCCGGGGCGGTCGCTGGTGGCCTCGGGCGGATCGAGGGTGAGTTCGGTCAGGAAGCGCTCGCGCGAAGCGTAGCCCGAGGCCAGGCGCGCCAGCTGCTCGACGTCGCCCCGGCGCAGGCCGGCGTCGTCGTGCAGCCGCTCCAGGTGCGGCAGGTACCAGCCCAAGGCGAGCTCCATGTCGGCCGGCCAGGCCAGCGCCGGGGCGCGCAGCTGCGCATAAATGGCCGCGAAGCGCGCCCACTCCTCCCTCGCGGCGGACGGCGGCTGGAAGGCCTGTATCACGGCGCCCGGTTCCTCCGCCTGGGCCATCGCATCGAGCAGCCGCGTCGACGTGGCGGGCCCGATTCCAGGGATCAGCTGGGTGACGCGAAAGCCGGCCATGCGCCCGCGCGGGTTCTGCGCGAAGCGCAGCACCGCCAGCAGGTCTTTCACATGGGCGGCCTCCAGGAACTTGAGGCCTCCGTACTTGACGAAGGGGATGTTGCGCCGCGCCAGCTCGAGCTCCAGGGCCGCGCTGTGGCTCGAGGTGCGGAACAGCACCGCCTGCGACTTCAGCGCCAGCCCGCCCTCGCGGTGCGCGAGCACCCGCTCGGCCACGAAACGCGCCTGCTGGGCCTCGTCGGGCACCAGCACCAGCTGCGGCCGGCCCACCGAGGGCTTGTCGGTCCACAAGGTCTTGGCATGGCGCTCGGCCGCCGCCGCGATCACCGCGTTGGACACGTCGAGGATGGGCTGGGTCGAGCGGTAGTTGCGCTCCAGCGTGACGATGCGCGCCGGCTGCGTGAACTGGCCGGGAAAGTCGAGGATGTTGCGCACCGTCGCGCCGCGGAAGGAATAGATGGCCTGGGCGTCGTCGCCCACCACGGTGAGGCCGCTGCCGTCGGGCTTGAGGGCGCGCAGGATGGCGGCCTGCAACAGGTTGGTGTCCTGGTACTCGTCGACCAGCACGTGGTCGAAGCGCGCGCCGACCTGCGCGGCGAGCGCGGGCTCCGCCACCATCTCGGCCCAGTACAGCAGCAGGTCGTCGTAATCGAGCACCTGCTGCGCCTGCTTGGCCTCGACGTAGGCGCCGAACAGGCGCTTGAGCTCGGCCTCCCATTCGGCGCACCAGGGGAAGGCCTGCGCCAGCACCTCGGCGAGCGGCGCGCCGCCGTTGACGACGCGCGAGTAGATCGCGAGGCAGGTCCCCTTGCGCGGGAAGCGGCGCTCCATGGCGGCCAGGCCGATGTCGCTGCGCACGAGGCCCATCAGGTCCTCGGCATCCCCGCGGTCGTGGATGGTGAAGCTGACGTCGAGGCCGATCTGTGCCGCGTATTCGCGCAGCAGCCGGGCACCAATGCCATGGAAGGTGCCGGCCCAGGGCAGCGCCGGCGGTGCCTCGGAGCGCAGGCCCAGCACCTTTGCCAGCACCTGGCCGGCGCGCCGCTCCATTTCCTGTGCGGCGCGGCGCGAGAAGGTCAGCAGCAGGATGCGCTGCGGATCGGCACCCCGCGCAATCAGGTGGGCGACGCGATGCGCCAGCGTGCTGGTCTTGCCGGAGCCGGCGCCCGCGATCACGAGCAGCGGCCGCATGTCCGCCGCCTCGCAAACCCCATGCTCGACGGCCGCGCGCTGCGCCTCGTTGAGCTCCGCGAGCACCGCGGCAAGACGCTCTTCCTGGTGCAGGGGGGCGGGGATCGCGACACTGGACATCGAACGCGACTTTACTGGATATCCATCCAGACCTCTTGAGGAAAATGCAAGAGCCCGGTGACATAATCGCGCCTCGCTGCAACCGGAGACTTCGGATGGAAACCATTCCGCCTCGGCAGCTTTCAACTCCCCTGTGACGCATTGCCGGCCGGGGACTTGAAAGCGCCCCTGCCCCGCCAACCGCCACAAACCACCCGGGAGTGAGCCATGCTCAACATCTTCACGCTCGCCAACGGGCGCCTCGTCCAGGAAGAAATCGAAGCGCTCGAGGAACTGTCGCAATACCAGCCGATCTGGGTCGACCTCGAATCGCCCACGCTGGAGGAAAAGCGCTGGATCAAGCAGTACTACGGCCTGTCCATCCCCGAGGACGCGATGGACGAGGACATCGAGGAGTCGGCGCGCTTCTACGAGGAAGACAACGGCGAGCTGCATGTGCGCAGCGACTTCCTGATCGACGACGCCGACGACCCGCGCTCGGTGCGCGTGGCCTTCATCCTCAACCAGCACAACACCGAGCTGCGCAGCCGCGGCGTGCTGTTCTCGATCCACGACGAGGACGTGCCGGTGTTCCGCCTGCTGCGCATGCGCGCACGCCGCGCGCCGGGGCTGATCGAGGACGCCAAGGAGGTGCTGCTGAAGCTCTTCGACGCCGACGCCGAGTACTCGGCCGACTCGCTGGAGAACATCTACGACGAGCTGGAAATCGCCGGCAAGAAGGTGCTGGAAGGCAATGTGAGCGACGAGCTGGCCGGCGAGGTGCTGGCCGCCATCGCTCGCCAGGAAGACCTCAACGGGCGCATTCGCCGAAACGTCATGGACACCCGCCGCGCGGTGAGCTTCATGATGCGCAGCCGCATGCTCAACGCCGAACAGTTCGAGGAGGCGCGGCAGATCCTGCGCGACATCGAATCGCTGGACAACCACACGGCTTTCCTGTTCGACAAGATCAACTTCCTGATGGACGCCACCGTTGGCTTCATCAACATCAACCAGAACAAGACCATCAAGATCTTCTCGGTGGCCAGCGTCGCGTTGCTGCCGCCGACGCTGATCGCAAGCGTGTACGGCATGAACTTCAAGCTCATGCCGGAGCTGGAATGGAGCTACGGCTACGGCTATGCGGTCGTGCTGATGGTCGCCAGCGCGCTGGTGCCGATGTGGTACTTCCGGCGGCGCGGCTGGCTCAAGTAGCCCGCGCGTCGGCGCCCGAAAGCCCGGCCAGCCAGCCCTCCATCAGCGCCAGGCTGTAGCGGCTGGCCACCGCCGAAACGAAGCGCAGGAAGTCGGTATGGGCCTGGTCGTCGGCGCGGTCCGAGATCGTGCGCACCGCGGCGAAGGGCACGCGGAAGTCATGGCAGACCTGGGCCACCGCGGCGCCTTCCATCTCGCAGGCGAGCGCGTCGGGCAGGTCGTGGCGCAGCGCCTCGCTGTCGGCCGCCCGCGCGATGAAGCGATCGCCGCTGACCACCAGACCGCGGTGCAGGCGCGGCGCGTGCAATCCGAAGTCGTCGACCACCTGCTGGCCCAGCAATGCGACCGGATCGCGCAGCAGCCCTTCGGCCACGGCCGCCAGCGAATCGCTGATGGCGGTGTCGGTGGCGAAGCGTGCATGTCCCGTCAGGGGCACCTCGTAGCGCGGGAAGATCGGCGACGCATCCAGGTCGTGCTGCAGCAGCCGGCTCGCCACCACCACGTCGCCCACCCGCACCCCCGGCGCCAGCCCGCCGGCCACGCCGGTGAAGACGATGGCGCGCACGCCGAAGCGCTCCAGCAGCACGGCGGCGGTGGTGGCCGCCGCGACCTTTCCGATGCGCGACAGCACCGCCACCACCGACTGGCCCTGCAGATGCCCGACCCAGAAATCGCGACCGGCGACGCGCACCCGCCGCTCGTCGGGCATCACGGCCAAGAGCGCGCCCAGCTCCTCCTGCATGGCAGCCACGATTGCGATCGGCGCCGCCATTGAAGTTGCCCGGCTACTTCTTGTTGTCGCGCAACTCGCGACGCAGGATCTTGCCGACCGGCGTCTTCGGCAGCTCGGTGCGGAACTCGACCACCCTCGGCTGCTTGTAGCCGGTGAGGTTGGCGCGGCAGAACTCGCGCACCTGCGCATCGGTCAGATCGGGGTTCTTCTTGACGATCACCAGCTTGACGGCCTCTCCGGTCTTGTCGTCGGCGATGCCGACGGCCGCGCACTCGAGCACGCCCGGGATCTGCGCCACCACATCCTCGATCTCGTTCGGATAGACGTTGAAGCCGGACACGAGAATCATGTCCTTCTTGCGGTCGACGATCTTGAAAAAGCCGCGCTCGTCGACCACGCCGACGTCGCCGGATTTGAAATAGCCGTCGGGCGTCATGACCTTGGCGGTCTCGTCAGGGCGTTGCCAATAGCCGGCCATGACCTGCGGGCCCTTGATCGCGATCTCGCCCGGCTGGCCCACCGGCACCTCGCGGCCCTCGTCGTCCAGCAGCTTGAGGTAAGTGCTCGGCAACGGCACGCCGATGGTGCCGGTGTAGGCGGTGCTGGTGGTCGGGTTGCAGGTGGCCGAAGGCGAGGTCTCCGACAGTCCATAGCCTTCGCAGATCGGGCAGCCGGTCTTATCGAGCCAGAGCTTGGCGACCGCGCCCTGCACCGCCATTCCGCCGCCGACCGAGACCTTGAGGTTCTTCCAGTTGACGGTATTGAAATCCGGGTGGTTGGCGAGCCCGTTGAAAAGCGTGTTGACCGCCGGGAAGCTGTGGAAGGTGTGCTTGGAGAGCTCCTTCAGCACGGCCGGGATGTCGCGCGGATTGGGGATCAGGATCAGCTTGCCGCCGGTGCGCATGGACAACATCATGTTCACCGTGAAGGCGAAGATGTGATAGAGCGGCAGCGCGCACACGCTGGTGGGCTGTTCGCCGACCGGCACCTTCTGCATGACGGGGTCGTTCCAGGCCTCGGACTGCAGCACGTTGGCGATCACGTTGCGATGCAGCAGCACCGCGCCCTTGGAGACGCCGGTGGTGCCGCCGGTGTACTGCAGCACCGCGACGTCGTCCGGCCCGATGGCTGCCGGCTGCGGCTTGCGCCCTGCCCCCTTGTCCAGCGCATCGTTGAAGCGCACGGCGCCGGGCAGGCTGTAATCGGGCACCATCTTCTTGACGTTGCGCACCACGTAGTTGACCAGCGCGCCCTTGAGCAGGCCGAGGCGATCGCCCATGCCGCTCAGCACCACGTGCTTGACCGGCGTCGCTGCGATGCACTGCTGCAGCGTCTTGCCGAAGTTCTCCATGATCACGATGGCCTTCGAACCCGAATCCTTGAGCTGGTGCTCCAGCTCGCGCGGCGTGTACAGCGGATTCACGTTCACCAGGATCAGCCCGGCACGCAGGATGCCGCAGACCGCGATCGGATACTGCAGGCAGTTGGGCATCATGACCGCCACGCGGTCGCCCTTGGTCAGGCCCAGGCCCTGCAGGAAGCCGGCGAAGGCGCGGCTCTGCTTGTCGACCTCGCCGTAGCTCAGGTCCTTCCCCATGAAGCTGTAGGCGGTGCGGCCGGCGAACTTGGAAAAGCTCTCCTCCATGAGCTGGACCAGCGAGGCGTAGCGCGAAGCATCGATGTCGGCCGGCACGCCTTGCGGGTAACTGCTGAGCCACGGGCGGTCAGTCATGGATCTGTCTCCTCAAACGAAATTCTGCTTCCTGCTCGCGAAAAAGCCGCCCGACCTCGACGGCACCGGGCGGCGGGCGGCGGGCGGCTTTCTTTCTCTTACTCGATCGCCTTCGCCATGTCCTCCACCACCTTCTTGGCGTCCCCGAACACCATCATGGTCTTGTCCATGTAGAACAGCTCGTTGTCCAGCCCCGCGTAGCCCGCGGCCATGCTGCGCTTGTTCACGATCACCGTCTTGGCCTTGTAGGCCTCCAGGATCGGCATCCCGTAGATCGGCGTGCCCTTCTGCAAAGCCGCGGGGTTCACCACGTCGTTGGCGCCCAGGATGATTGCCACGTCGGCCTGCGCGAACTCGCCGTTGATGTCTTCCATCTCGAACACCTGGTCGTAGGGCACCTCGGCTTCGGCCAGCAGCACGTTCATGTGCCCCGGCATGCGCCCGGCCACCGGGTGGATCGCGTACTTCACCGTCACGCCCTTGTGCGTGAGCTTCTCGGCCAGCTCGTTGACCGCGTGCTGCGCCCGCGCCACCGCCAGGCCGTAGCCCGGCACGATGATCACGGTGTCGGCATTGCTCAGCATGTAGGCCGCATCGTCGGCGCTGCCGCTTTTCACCGGCCGCTGCTCCTTGGCGCCGGCGCTCGCGGTGGCCGTCTCGCCGCCGAAGCCGCCCAGGATCACGTTGAAGAATGACCGGTTCATCGCCTTGCACATGATGTAGCTCAGGATCGCGCCCGAGGAGCCCACCAGCGAACCCGCCACGATCAGCATCGCGTTGTTCAGGCTGAAGCCGATGCCCGCGGCCGCCCAACCCGAGTAGCTGTTGAGCATCGACACCACCACCGGCATGTCCGCCCCGCCGATCGGGATGATGATCAAGACGCCCATCACGAAGGCCAGCACCAGCATCAGGAAGAAGGCGGCCCAGCTCTCGGTGGCCATGTACACCAGCCCGAGGCCGATGGTCAGCAGGCCCAGCACCAGGTTGAGCATGTGCTGGCCCTTGAACTGCACGGGCGCGCCCTGGAACAGGCGGAACTTGTACTTGCCCGAGAGCTTGCCGAAGGCGATGACCGAGCCGCTGAAGGTGATGGCGCCGATGGCCGCCCCCAGGAACAGCTCCAGCCGGTTGCCCGCGGGAATCGCGTAGCGCGCGAAGCCGTCGACCAGGTACGTGCCCTCGGGCGTGCTGGCGCCGATCACCGCCGCCGCCGGCAGCGGCGTGATGCCGAAGGCCCAGGGCTCGACCACCGCCGCCACCGCGATGAACACGGCCGCCAGGCCGATCATGCTGTGGAAGAAGGCGACGAGTTCCGGCATTTGGGTCATCTCGACCGTCTTTGCGCGGTAGGCGCCGTAGCCGCCGCCCACCACCAGGCCCAGCAGCACCCAGGCCATGCCCTGGGCCTTGCCGCCGGCGAGCTGCACGATCAGCGCGGCGGTGGTCAGGATGGCAATCGCCATGCCGACCATGCCGAAGAGATTGCCGCGGATGGAGGTGGTGGGGTGGGAGAGGCCCTTGAGGGACTGGATGAAGCAGACGCTGGCGATGAGGTACAGCAGGGTGACGACGTTCATCGACATGGTCAATGGCCCTCCGCCTTGGCCGCTGCCGCAGCTGCCGGTGCCTTCTTCTCCTTCTTCCGGAACATCTCCAGCATGCGCCGGGTGACCAGGAAGCCGCCGAAGACGTTGACCGCGGCCAGGGCCACGGCGAGCACGCCCATGCTCTTGCCCAGCCAGGTGCTGGTGAGCGCGGCGGCCAGCATGGCCCCGACGATGACGATGGCGGAGATGGCGTTGGTCACCGCCATCAGGGGCGTGTGCAGCGCAGGGGTGACGGTCCAGACCACGTGGTAGCCCACGTAGATGGCCAGCACGAAGATGATGAGGTTGATGACGGTGTGGGAGACGGGGTCCATGGGGCTGTTTCCTCGTTCAGGCGCGTTCTTACTTGCGGGTGACCTGGCCGTCGCGGCTCATCAGGCAGGCCGCGACGATGTCGTCGTCCATGTCGATCTTGAAGCCGCCCTCCTTGGGCAGCACGAGCTTGAGGAAGTCGAGCACGTTGCGCGCATAGAGCGAGGAGGCGTCCGCCGCCACGAGCGCAGCGAGGTTGGTCTCGCCCACGAGGGTGACGCCGTGCTTGACCACTGTCTTGTCGGCTTCGGACAGCGGGCAGTTGCCGCCCACGCCATCGGGGCCCCGGCCGGCCGCGATGTCGACGATGACCGAGCCCGGCTTCATCGAGCGGACCATGTCCTCGGTGACGAGCGTCGGCGCGGCACGCCCCGGGATCAGGGCGGTGCTGATGACGACGTCGGCCGCCGCGACGCGCTTGGCGACCTCGGCCTGCTGGCGATCGAGCCAGCTCTGGGGCATGGGGCGGGCATAGCCGCCGACGCCTTCGGCGGCTTCCCTTTCTTCCTGGGTCTCGTAGGGCACGTCGATGAACTTGGCGCCCAGGGACTCGACCTGCTCCTTGACGGAGGGGCGCACGTCCGAGGCCTCGATGACGGCACCCAGGCGCTTGGCGGTAGCGATGGCCTGCAGGCCGGCCACGCCGACGCCGAGGATGACGACGCGCGCGGCCTTGACGGTGCCGGCTGCCGTCATGAGCATGGGGAAGAAGCGCTGGTACTTGTCCGCGGCGATCATGACGGCCTTGTAGCCGGCGATGTTGGCCTGGGAAGAAAGCACGTCCATGCTCTGGGCGCGGGTGGTGCGCGGGGCGGCCTCGAGGGCAAAGCTGGTGAGGCCGGCGGCCGCGAGCCGTTGCAGGCCTTCGCCATCGAAGGGGTTGAGCATGCCCACGACGACGGTGGCGGGTTTCATGAGCGCGATCTCGGCCTGCGAAGGGGCGCGCACCTTGAGCACGAGCTCGCAGGCGAAGGCGCCGGCGGCATCGGTGATCTCGGCACCCGCGGCCTGGAAGGCGGCATCGGTGATCGCGGCAGTGAGGCCGGCGCCGGACTGCACGCGCACGGCGTGCCCCTGCGCGACCAGCTTCTTGGCCGTCTCGGATGTGACGGCCACTCGGGTTTCGCCGGGCACGGTTTCGGCCGGCACGCCTATCAGCATGGGGTTCTCCTCGGGGCAGCGTTGGAATTCGCGCCGAGCTTACATGAAGATGACAACCGCAGGCCGCCGGCACTGTCTCCAGGGTTTGGAGGCGTCCCGCCCTGTCCCGCTGATGCGACACGTGGCGCCGCCGGGCACGCATCGGACCCCTTCCACACCCGCTCCCTCTTCCTGTACAGTCGCACTCCGCGCGCGACCGGCGCCCAGATGGCCGGCGGCGTGGACCAAGAGCAAGAATCTTCAGGGAGATGCCATGCGAATTGCAATGCTCGACGACGAGCCGCGCGAGATCGAGTCGATTCAGCGTGTGATGGCGGTCATCGGCCACGAGTGCCATGGCTTTGCCGATGGCAAGTCCTTGTTGCGCGGACTGCGCGCCCAGCCCTACGACCTGCTGGTACTCGACTGGCGGCTGCCGGATGTCGAAGGGATCGAGGTGGTCCGGCGGCTGCGCGAGAGCTTCGGCAACCGCCTCCCTCTGCTTCTCACGGCCGACCCCGAAGACAAGGCCAGAATGACCTCGGCGCTGCTGGCCGGCGCGGACGACTTCATGGTCAAGCCCTTGGGCAGCGCCGAGCTCCAGGCGCGCGTGCAGGCCCTGCTGCGCCGTGCCTACCCGAGCCGGTTCGAGAGAGAACTGACGTTCGGCCCCTATCACTTTTCCCCCCTCAGCAGCACGATTCGCCTGAACGGCCAGCCCGTGCGGCTCAAGCAGCGCGAGTACGACCTGGCACTCCTCCTGTTCCGCAACCTGGGCCGGCTACTGTCGCGCGAGCACCTGATGCAAGCCGTCTGGGGCCAGGAGCTCGAGGCCGGTTCGCGCTCGCTCGACACGCATGTGTCGCGGCTGCGCACCCGGCTGGAGCTGCGCCCCGAGAACGGCGTGGTGCTGGCATCGGTGTACGGCCTGGGCTACCGGCTCGAGTTCCTCGCCGATGAAGGGGCCGGACTGCCCTATCCCTCGGCAGGCGCGGCAGAATGATCAATTAAGGAGTGGCGTCACGATGAAACAGATGATCCAAAGCCTGCTGGCGGCCGTGCTGCTGGGCGGCTGGCTGCAGCTTGCATTCGCGCAGGATGTCGAGCCGAGCGACATGGTGCGCGGTGGTTTGCAGGCGATACAGATGATCGACCAGAACAAGACCGGCGAACTCTGGGATGGCGCCACGCCGGCCGCACGCAAGCGTGTGAGCCGCAGCGACTTCGTCAGCCAGGTCTCCAAGGCGCGCACCCCGCTGGGCGCTGCGCAGCAGCGCACCTGGGTATCGATCAACCGGCAGGTGATCGGCGAGAGCGACCAGGACCTGGCCGGCCAGTACGTGAGCGTCGAATACGAAACGCGCTTCGCCAACAAGGCGAACGCCACCGTGCGCGAGTTGGTGACCTTCCAGCTGGGCGAAGACCGCGTCTGGCGTTTCTCGGGCTACGTGCTGCGCTGATGGCGCATCGCTGGAAGCCCAATGTCACCGTCGCCGCGGTGATCGAGCAGGCCGGCCGCTTCCTGGTGATCGAGGAAGAGACGAGCGCAGGCCTGCGGCTGAATTCGCCCGCCGGCCATCTCGACCCCGGCGAGTCCCCGGCCGAAGGCTGCGCGCGCGAGACGCTGGAAGAAACCGCGCACCATTTCACCCCGACTGCGCTGGTGGGCATCTACATGGCGCGCCAGCGCGGCGCCCGGGGCGAGGACACGACCTACATGCGTTTCGCCTTCTCCGGCACGCTGGGCCCCCTGGAGCCTGGGCGTGCGCTCGACCACGGCATCGTGCGCACCTTGTGGATGACGGCTGACGAGCTGCGCGCGAGCCGCGAACGGCATCGCAGCCCGCTGCTGATGCAGTGCGTGGACGACTACCTCGCCGGCCATCGGCACCCGCTGGACCTCATTCACGTCCATGCCTCGGTGGCAGGCGAGGACGCGGCCTGATTCACCCGCACGGGCGCTCGGAAGTGCCCGCACCGCGGCCGAAGCCGAAGGGGTTCAGGCGGCCCGCGAGATGACCCCGCCGCCCAGGCAAAGCTCGCCGTCGTAGAGCACCGCCGACTGCCCCGGCGTCACAGCCCATTGGGGCTCGTCGAAGGCCAGCCGGAACGCGCCATCGGCGCCTTCGGTCAGCGCGCAGGCGGCATCCGCCTGGCGATAGCGCGACTTCGCCGCATAGGCGCCCGGGCAGGGTGCCTCGCCCGCCACCCAGCTGGCATCGTCGGCCTCCAGGGCCGGCGACAGCAGCCAGGGATGATCGTGGCCCTGCACCACCCAGAGGGTGTTGCTCTCCAAGTCCTTGCGCGCCACGAACCAGGGGGCATGGTCGCCGGCGCCGCGCTGCGCGCCATTGGGCTTCACGCCGCCGATGCCCAGGCCCTGGCGCTGGCCCAGGGTGTAGAAGCTCAGGCCCTGGTGCTCGCCGATACGCCGGCCGCGCTCGTCGCGGATCGGGCCCGGCTCCTTCGAGATATAGCGGTTGAGGAACTCGCGAAACGGCCGCTCCCCGATGAAGCAGATGCCCGTCGAATCCTTCTTCTTCGCATTGGGCAGGCCGATCTCGTCGGCGATGCGGCGCACCTCGGTCTTGTGCAGCTCGCCTACGGGGAACAGCGTCTTCGCCAGCTGCTGCTGGTTCAGGCGGTGCAGGAAATAGCTCTGGTCCTTGGCGGGGTCGAGGCCCTTGAGCAGTTCGTGACGGCCGCTCGCAGCGTTGAAGCGCACGCGAGCGTAGTGGCCGGTCGCGATCTTCTCGGCGCCCAGGCGCATGGCGTGGTCGAGGAAGGCCTTGAACTTGATCTCGGCATTGCACAGCACGTCGGGGTTGGGCGTGCGGCCGGCCTGGTACTCGCGCAGGAACTCGGCGAAAACGCGGTCCTTGTAGTCGGCCGCGAAGTTGACATGTTCGATCTCGATGCCCAGCACGTCGGCCACGCTCGCGGCGTCGATGAAATCGATATTCGAGGAGCAGTATTCGCTGTCGTCGTCATCCTCCCAGTTCTTCATGAAGATGCCGACCACCTCGTGGCCCTGCTGCTTGAGCAGGTGCGCCGTGACCGCGGAGTCCACCCCGCCGCTCAGGCCCACCACGATGCGCTGCTTGTCCATGGGCGGCGATTGTCCCAAACCGGCCGGGTCGGCGCCCGCATCCGGGTAATCACCGAAAGGCGCGGCCTTTGAAGAAGAGGTGCCGAGGTTCACACTCCAACGCCACCCGGACCAAGGAGCACGTATGGATCACCTCAGCGGCATGGACGCCTCGTTCCTGCATCTCGAAACGCCCGAGTCGCCGATGCATGTGGGCAGCCTGCAGCTGGTCGACCTGCCGCTCGGCTATGAGGGCGACTTCGCCGAAGACGCCAAGAAGTACCTCAGCGGGCGCCTGCACCTGGCCTCGGTATTCGTGCGCAAGCTGGCGATGATGCCCTTCGATCTCGCCAACCCGGTGTGGGTGGACGACGGCGACCTGGACCTGGATCATCACATCCGCCACGTCATCATGCCGCGCCCCGGCACCATGGCACAGCTGGAACGCCTGGTCGGCCGGCTGCACTCCACGCTGCTGGACCGCAGCCGCCCGCTGTGGGAGATGTACATCATCGAGGGCCTGCAAAGCGGCCAGGTCGCGCTCTACAGCAAGATGCACCATGCCGCGATCGACGGCCAGGCCGGGGTGGCGGTGGCCAAGGCGCTGTTCGACATCTCCGAGACGCCGGCGCCAGTGAAGGCGCCGCGGGTGACGCGCCGCGCCGACTCGTCCCAGCTGGGCATGGCCGAACTGGCCACCGCAGCGCTGAGCAATGCGGTGCAGCAGTACGTGAAGCTGATCCGGTCGATCCCGGCCACGGCCAAGGCCATCACGAACGTGCTGATGCCGGTGTCCGAAGGCACGGGCCAACGCACCTTCGAGCTGCCCAAGTCGCTGCGGACCGCCCCGCGCACGCCGCTCAATGTCTCGATCACCAACCAGCGCTCCTTCGCCGCACGCAGCGTGCCGCTGGCCGAGGTGAAGCAGATGTCCAAGGCATCCGGCACCAGCCTGAACGACATCGTGCTGGCCATCTGCGCCGGCGCGCTCAAGCGCTATCTGGCCGACTACGGCTGCAGGCCGGCCAAGCCGCTGATCGCGGGCGTGCCGGTGTCGCTGCGCAGCGAGGGCAACACCGACTTCAACAACCAGGTGTCGGTCATGCTGGTGAGCCTGGCCACCGACATCGCCGATCCGCTGGAGCGGCTCGCGGCCATCCACGAATCCTCCAGCGAGGGCAAGAAGCTCACCGGCAACGTGAAGGCCGCGATACCGACGGACTTCCCCTCGCTGGGCGTGCCTTCGCTGATGTCGGGGCTGGCTTCCCTCTACGGCCGCTCGGGACTCGCCGACAAGCTGCCGCCGGCGGCCAACGTGGCGATCTCCAACGTACCCGGCCCCTCCTTCGCGCTCTACTTCGCGGGGGCCAAGGTGGCGGCCTATTTCCCGGTCTCGATCCCCGGACACGGACTCGCGCTGAACATGACGGTGCAGAGCTACAACGGCGCGCTCGAGTTCGGCCTCACGGCCTGCCGGCGCGCGGTGCCGGACGTCGCGGACCTGGGCGACTATGTGGTGGCGGAGCACAGGAAGCTGTTCGACCTGATCGTGGGGAACGTCGCGCAGGCTGCGCCCGCTGCCGCGCCGGTGGCTGCCGCAGTGCCGGAGGCCCCGGCGAAGAAGCGGGCACCCAAGGTGACGGCGAAGAAGAAACCCATTGCGAAGGCAGCGCGCGTTGCAGCGCCGAAGGCGCCACGCAAGACCGCCGCTTCCAAGCGCGCAGCCGCGGTGAGCTGAGCTCGCCCCCGGACTCGCTCCGTCTGCCCGGACGAACGCGGGTCAGTCCCGCAGCTCGGCCAGGATCTCGTACGACTTCAGGCGCGCCTCGTGGTCGAACACCTGCGAGGTGATCATCAGCTCGTCGGCGCCCGTGCGCTCGATGAAAGCCTCCACCCCTGCGCGCACGGTGTCCTTCGATCCCACCGCCGCGCAGGACAGCACCGAGTCGAGCAATGCGTTCTCCGCCGGCCCGATGTGCGCACGGTAGTTCTCCACCGGCGGCGGCAGCCGGCCCGGCCGGCCGCTGCGAAGGTTCACGAAGGCCTGCTGCCAGGAGCTCGAACGGAACTCCGCTTCCTCGTCGGTCTCCGCCGCGAACACGTTGAAGCCCAGCATCACATAGGGCTTGGCGAGCTGTTTCGACGGCTTGAAGGTCTCGCGGTAGAGGCGGATCGCCTGCATCAGCTGCTGCGGCGCGAAATGCGAGGCGAAGGCATAGGGCAGGCCCAGGTGCGCGGCGAGCTGCGCGCCGAAGGTGCTCGATCCGAGGATCCACACCGGCACCTCCAGACCCATGCCCGGCACGGCGCGGACCGCCTGCTGGGGCGCCTTGGACATGAAGTCCATCAGCTCGACCACGTCCTGCGGAAACTGGTCGGCATCGGATTGCAGGTCGCGCCGCAAGGCGCGCGCGGTGCGCTGGTCGGAGCCCGGCGCCCGTCCGAGGCCGAGGTCGATGCGGCCGGGATAAAGCGACTCCAGCGTGCCGAACTGCTCGGCGATCACCAGCGGCGAATGGTTGGGGAGCATCACGCCACCGGCGCCGATGCGGATGGTCGAGGTGCCGGCACCGATGTAGGCCAGCAGGACGGCCGTGGCCGCGCTCGCGATGCCCGGCATGCCGTGGTGTTCGGCCATCCAGTAGCGCCGGTAGCCCAGCTTCTCTCCGAGCCGGGCAAGCCCGAGGGAGTTGCGGAAGGACTGCGCGGCGTCGCTGCCTTCGGTGATCGGGGAGAGGTCGAGGATGGAGAATGGCGCCATGGTCGCGGCATCATGGCGCGATCGCGATGGTCGTGCTGGCACGGGCCATTCCCGGTTCTGATAAAAGTCGCGCTATCGCGACCCACCGAAGCTGCCGCCATGCCTCAGTACTGGTTGATGAAATCCGAACCCGACGACTGCTCGATCGACGACGCCCTGGCCGCGCCCGGCGCGACGGTGCCGTGGACCGGCGTGCGCGGCTGGCAGGCGCGCAACTACATGGCCAAGCAGATGCAGGTGGACGACGGCGTGCTGTTCTACCACTCGAGTTGCCCGCAGCCGGGCATCGTGGGCATCGCGCGCGTGGCCTCCGGCACGCGCCCCGATCCGACGCAGTTCGATCCGGAATCCCCGTACTACGATCCGGCCTCGAAGCCTGAGCACCCGCGCTGGCTGCTGCTGGACGTGCAGGCGCTTCGCAAGACCAGGCTGCTGGGCCTGCCCGAGATGCGCGCGACGCCGGAGCTGGCGGACATGGTGGTGCTGCGCCGGGGCAACCGGCTTTCGATCACGCCGGTCGACCCGGTGCACTGGCACTTCATCGTGGACAGGATGCTCGCCTGAGCGGCGCGACCCTGGCTCGGCTCAGAGACACGCGACGGCGAGATCGGCGCGTTGCTCGAGATGAACCCAGTCCACCACCTCCCCGCGTGGCCGGTAGCCGAGCACCATCTGCTGCAGCTGTTGGCGGATCGAGGGCGCGTCGTTGATTTCGAGCGCGGCCTTCAGGCGCTCCAATTGCGGCGACAGCTGGCCCCACGGCAGGAACTCGTCGCGTGCCTTCAGGATGCGGGCGTGCGCCGTTGGCAAGGGGTCGTCGCCGATCAGCAGCTCTTCATAGAGCTTTTCCCCGGGGCGCAGGCCGACCACCCGGATCTCGATGTCCCCGTCCGGATGGTCGGCGTCTCGCACCGTCATTCCCGAGAGCTCGACCATGCGGCGGGCGAGATCCGCGATCCTGATCGGCTCGCCCATGTCCAGCACGAACACCTCGCCGCCGTTGGCCATGGCGCCGGCCTGGATGACCAGCTGCGCCGCTTCGGGAATGGTCATGAAGTAGCGGGTGATGTCGAGGTGCGTCAGCGTGATGGGGCCGCCGTTGCGGATCTGCTGGCGGAACAGGGGAACCACCGAGCCGGAAGAGTCCAGCACATTGCCGAAGCGCACCATCGAGAAGCGCGTGCCGTTGGCCCGTCGTGCCGCCTGCTCCGCCATGGCCTGAAGTCCCATCTCGGCCAGCCGTTTGCTGCAGCCCATGATGTTGGTGGGCCGGACGGCCTTGTCGGTGCTGATGAGCACGAAGTCGCGAACGCCGTGCGCGGCCGCGGCCCCGGCCGTGATCAGGGTGCCGAACACGTTGTTGCGAACCCCCTCGGCCGGGTTGTGCTCCACCAGCGGCACGTGCTTGTAGGCCGCGGCGTGGTAGACCGTGTGCGGATGCCACGCCGCCATGATCTCGCGCATGCGACGCGCATCCGCGACCGATGCGAGCAGGGGCACGATCCTCGGCGCGCCGGCACCCCGGCCTTCCAACGCTTGCAGCAGTTCGCGATGGATGGTGTACAGCGCGAATTCGGAGCGCTCCACGAGCAGCAGCGTGGCGGCATGGCCCGCGACGATCTGCCGGCACAGCTCGCTGCCGATGGAGCCGCCCGCGCCCGTCACCAGCACCACCTTGCCCCGGATGTTCTTGCCCAGCAGGAAGGCATGCGGCGGGACGGCATTGCGCCCCAGCAGGTCTTCGACGTCGAGTTCGCGCAGGTCGCTGACCTGGACCTTGCCCTGCGCGAGCTCCATCAGGCCCGGCAGCGTGCGCACCGACACCCTGGCCTGCCGCACCCGCTCCAGGATCTCGTGGCGCCGCTGGCGAGAAGCCGAAGGGATGGCCAGAAAGATGTCGCTGACATGCAGTGCGGCGGCCTGCGCTTTCAGCGTTGCGGGATCGTGGACCGGCAGACCGTGGATCAGGCCGCCTTGGAGACGCTTGTCGTCATCGAGAAAGCCCAGCAGCCGCAGCTCGCTGCTGGCAGACAGGGCCTGCGCCAGCTTTCGGCCTGCATCGCCCGCGCCGTAGATCAGCACGCGGGGAACTTCCGCGCGGGTCAGAAGCTTCTGATAGATGCCTCCCAGCCAGCCTCGGGCGAGGAGGCGGGAGGCACTCACCGCCACCAGCAGCAGCAGCGGCTGGAGCAGGCCGACCGTGCGCGGCACGCCCGACACGCCGATGGCAGCGAACACCAGGCCATAGGCCGCGGCGTAGATCGACACCGCCTTCGCGATGGCAGACACGGCCGGCCATCCGCTGTAACGGAAGATGGCGCGGTACAGGCCGAACTTCACGAACAGCGGCAGAGCCAGCGACAACGAGACCCCCACGGTCCACACATCGCGGCTGGACAGGACCACCCAGCTGTCCAGGCGCAGCGACAGCGCGAGCCAGACCGTGAAGACGCAGAGACAGGCGTCCACCGTGAGCGCCACAAAACGCTTGGCGGAGCGGGGCAGCGCGAGCAAAGGCGCCGCGGCCCGCACCAGGAATTTGGAGCGCTCATTCATGGTTCGACCCCCGCACCGCCCGCTGCGCAAGAAGCCAGTTCATGGTCTGACCGCCAGCCCACCCGACGAAAAGGCCGATCGCGTCCGCCAGCAGATCTCCCCACTCGGCGGAGCGCGAAGGCGTGAGCGATTGCAGCAGCTCGATCGTGGCGCCATAGGCCAGCAGGCCGAACACGATGAACAGCATGCGGCCCGGATAGGCCCAGCGGCCGAGCAGCATCAGCACGGCGAAGCCGAGCATGTGGTTGCTCTTGTCCCAGCCCGTGGTGGGCATTTGCGGCACGGGAGGCATGAGCGCCAGCCCCAGGATGGCCAGCCAGCACATCCAGAAGGCGGAGCGAAGCATCACGATGCGCATGGTCAGGCACTCGCCTTGTGCAGTACCTGCCCGATCGCCGCGCAGGTCTTCGCGATTTCCGACGAGGTCAGGGTCGGGTGCACCAGGAACATCAGGCTGGTCTCCCCGAGCTCGCGGGCCACCGGCAAGCGCTCGGCCGGCCGCCAGCCGGTGCCGTCGAAGGCCTTCTCGAGATAGACCTCGGAGCACGAGCCTTGATAGCAGGGAACGCCCTGCGCCTGGATGGCCTCGACGATGCGGTCGCGATCCCAGCCGGGCGCAAGCCGGTCGGGCTGCACGTACGCATAGCACTTGTAGTGGGCATGGATGCAAGACGCGGGCAGCCGAGGCACGCGCACTGCCGCGTGGGCGGCGCACGCCGCCCAGATCGCCTCGGCATGGCGCGTGCGCCTGGCCGTCCAGTCGGCCATGCTGCGCAGCTGCATGCGCCCGATGACCGCCTGCATTTCCAGCATGCGCCAGTTGGTGCCGAAACTTTCGTGCAGCCAGCGAAAGCCCGGCGGATGCTGGCGCTCGTACACCGCTTCGTGGCTCTTGCCGTGGTCCTTGTATTGCCAGACCGCGCGCCACACGTCCGGATTGTCGGTCGTGACCATACCGCCTTCGCCGCCGGTCGACATGATCTTGTCCTGGCAGAAGGACCAGGCGGCGGCATGGCCCAGCGTTCCGACGGACCGGCCCTTGTAGCGCGCGCCATGGGCCTGGGCGCAGTCTTCGATGACCTTGATGCCGTGCCCGGCGGCCAGGGCCATGAGGGGATCCATGTCGCAGGGCCAGCCGGCCAGGTGCACGCAGATCACGGCCCGGGTGCGGGGCGTGATGACCTGTTCGATGGTGCGCGCGGAGAGATTGCCGCTATCGGGTTCGACATCGGCGAACACGGGCGTTGCACCCGCGTTGACGACGCAGGACACGCTGGCGATGAAGGTGCGCGGCGTGACGATGACTTCGTCACCCGGGCCGATGTTCATCGCCTTCAGCACCGCATCCAGTGCCAGCGAGCCGTTGCCCAGCGACACGGCATGCGCGGCACCGGTCCAGGCGGCGAATTCGTCTTCAAAGGCGCGGCATTCGTCGCCGGTCCAGTAGTTGACCTTGTTGGACATCAGCACCCGCACCACGGCCTCGGCCTCCTGTGTGGTGAAGCTGGGCCAGGGAGAGAAAGAGGTGTTCAGCACCATCAGCCCCTGGCGAGTGGCCGGGCAGGATTGCCGGCGACGGTCGTGCCCGCCGGCACATGGCGCGTGACCACGGCGCCCATGCCGATGACGGCGCCACGCCCGATGACCAGAGGCTGCCCCGGCGTGCCCTGCTTGATGACCGCACCGGTGCCGACATAGGCATGGTCCTCGACGACGACATTGCCGTTGCACTTGACGCCCGGTGCGAAGGTGACGAAGTCGCCGATCACGCAGTCGTGCTCGACATAGCTGTAGAGGTTGGCGTGGAAGTGCCGGCCGATGCGTACGTTGGAACCGAGGGTGATGAAGGGGCTGAGGATGGCGCCCTCGCCCAGGGTGACTTCGTCCATCACCATCGCGTTGTTCGCCATGAGGGTCCAGGGCTGCACGCCGCTCGCACGGCAGCGGTCGGCGAGGCGCTCCCGGACCGCGCTGTCGGCGATGGCCAGCACGGCATGGCGCGTGCTGGCCGAAGTCTCGAGGAACTCCTCGTAACGCTGCACGCGTTGGCCATTCAGTGCGTCCGCCTCGGGCCGGTCGTCCACGAAGACCAGCCGCGTCGGCAGGACTCCCTGGCGCTGCAGTTGCGAACGCGCCAGGGGCATGACGCTTCGGCCGCAGCCGCTGGCGCCGTAAACAGCGAAGAGTGGCGCGGCTTTCATCGTTCGGGCTCCATCTGCGGTCCGGTAAAAGGCGGCATCGTTGCCTCGCCAGGCGCGCTGATGCCGTCGCGCGCCAGGACCTTGCGGAACGTGAGCCACAGGATGCGGAGGTCGAGCCACGGTGAGCGGTTGTCGACATACCAGACATCGAGCTCCAGCTTCCGGTCCCACGACAGGCCATTGCGCCCATTGACCTGCGCCCAGCCTGTGATGCCGGGACGCACCTCATGGCGCCGTGCCTGTAGGTGGGAATACAGCGGCAGGTACTCGACCAGCAAGGGACGCGGGCCGACCAGGCTCATGTCGCCTCGGAGCACGTTCCAGAGCTCGGGCAATTCGTCCAGGCTGCTGGCGCGCAGGAGTCGGCCGAAGCCTGTGAGGCGATCCGCATCGGGCAGCAAGCAGCCATCGCGGCCGCGCGCATCCGTCATGGTGCGAAACTTGATCATCCGGAAAGGACGGCCGTTGAGCCCGGGTCGCGACTGGCAGAAGAAGACCGGACTGCCCAGCTTGCGGTGCACCAGCCCTGCCAGCAGCAGGAGGGGCAGGCCGAGGAGGACCAGGCCGACCGACGACAACACGATGTCGACGAGACGCTTCATGCGATCCCCATCTCGCGCAGCATCACCGCGTTGACCTTGCGCACGTCGTACTTCTCTTCGGCAAGGCGGCGCGCGCGCCGGCCCATTCGCGACATCAGGGCCGGGTCTTCGATGAAGCTGCGCATGGCCCGCTCCAAGGCATCCACGGACCTGACCGGCACCAGAAAACCGTTGTCGCCGTCCACCACCGTTTCCCTGCAGCCGGGGGCGTCGGTCGTGATGATGGGGCGGCCCATCGCCATGGCTTCGAGGACGGTGCGCGGCGTGCCCTCGCCGTAGGAGGGCAACACATAGACGCTGCTCGCGACAATGGCCGGGCGCACATCCGACAGCCGTCCCAGGTAGCTCAGCGTTCCGTCCGTGACCCACGTATCGAGTTCGTGCCGGGCGATCGCATCGGGATTGGTGTCGATCCAGCCCACCATCGAAAACCGGACCTCGGGGTGGTGCTCACGGATCCGGCGCGCGGCCTGGGCATATTCCCGAACGCCCTTGCCGCCGAGCAGCCGTGCGATCAACAGGAAGTGCGGCGGACCCGGCGGCAGGCGAGCGACATCGAAGGCGGCGATGTCCACCCCCGAGCCATTCACGACACAGGAGGGGACTTCGCTGCGCAGAATCCCGCGCCGGCGAAACAGCGCCTCGTCATCGGGGTTCTGGAAGAAGACCTTGTGCACGCGACCGAGTGCCAGCGCATACAGGCTCTGCACCAGCCCTTGCAGGCGGCCTTGCCGCTGCTCGTCCTGGAAGGCGTACCCGAGCCCCGTGATGAGCGCAAAGCGGTGGGAGACGCCGGCCAGCCATGCAGCGAGCGAGCCGTAGATGACCGGTTTGACGGTATAGCCCAGCACCCAGTGTGGCCGGACGCGCCACATGAGCAGGAGCAGAGAGAGCAGCGACCTCAGATCCGCGAGCGGATTGCTGCCCGTGCGCTGCAAGGGGATGTTGTGCACGACGAGACCCCGCCGTTCCAGCTGCAAGCGCAGCGCGTGCCCCGGCGGCAAGCCGGGCGCCGCGACGTGCAGCTGCAGGCCCTCGGCCTGCAGCGCGGCGATCAGGGGGGCGCGGAAACCCAGCAGGGAATCGGGCAGGCTGGCCACCACAAGAAATGTGGTCTGCCGCCTCGCTGCCGCTTGCTTCATGCCGGTGCTCCCCGATATCCCGCGGCCCTGAATAACAGGGTGCAAAGAAGAGGCGCAGTCCGCTGAAGACAATACTCGGATTCGACGCGCCGCCGACCGGCCACCCCCATCGTCCGGCGAGCGCCGGCATCTTCGATCATTCGTCCGAGCGCACTCGTCCACTCTTGCGGCGATGCCGCGAGGTAGCCGTTCTCCCCCTCCCGCACGAGAGTGCTGTTCATGCCGACAGGCGATGCGACCACCGGCAGACCGCATGCCATGTATTGGATCAGTTTGTACCCACACTTCCCCTTCTCCCAAGGCGAATCCACCAACGGCATGACGCCGATGTCGCACTCCGCGATGGCATTGGCTTCCGTCGCTTCCGTCCAGGGCACGCACTCCACGCTCACCCCAGGGAGATTGACAGTGCTGCCGATGACCCTCATGGTGTATGCGCAACGGCTCGCCAGTTCCGCCAGTGGCCCGCCGAGGCTTTCCAGATAGCGCACGGTCGAGGGCGATCCCACCCATACAATCCTGGGGCGGCGGCGGGTGTCGTTTGCTGGGTATACCCGGGCCGCATAGCGTTCCAGATCGATCACTGTGGACACTGTCTGCACCCACGGCGCCCCCGCTTCGCGCGCGCGGCGAGCCAGATACTCATTGCCGCCGATCACCAGCCGCGCGCCCTTCATCAACTGGTCGATGCGACGCCCGAGAAGGCGTCGCACGCATGCCGATCGGTGCGTGTCGTAGCTATGAAAAATCGCGTCGTCGTAGTCGAGGACATAGGGGACGCCACGCAACAGCACGCGTTCGATCCAGGCCGGCAGCCATGGCAGGGCCTCCTTCTCAATCCAGACAAGATCGAAAGAATCGCGTTCGATGAGGGTTCGCACCCGTACCGCATACGCCGAGAGCACCGCTGCGCGCCGGTAGCCCCCGGTGCGGTACTTGGCCTGCAGCATGTCGTCAGAGAAAAGCGCCTGAACCGTGCAGCACATGCCGGCCGCTTCGAGCCAGGGCACATATTGCAAAGTGCGCAGCCGCGATGAAGCGCCCTGACGTCCGTAACGGGTGAGCAGAAGAATCTTCATTGCCTCTCGGATCCGAGGATGCCGGGCAGCGCCCGCCATAGCAGCACATACCCGCGCAAGGTATCGCGCGCTTCGCCCAGACTCCCTCGCAGGACAGACCACATGCAGCGCGAAACCGGCTCCAGCAGCAAGGTCACGCCCACCACCGTCCACGCTTGCGGCGCAGAGAAGTGCTTGAACCCGTAGAGCAGGCGACTGCGCAGCGCATAAAAGAGCCGTGTGGCCTTCACCTGGCGTGAGGTGCCTCCGCCAGCGTGGAATGCCTGCGCGCCTGCGTAGTACACGCAACGCCAGCCCGCCCGATTGGCCCGAAGCGATAGGTCCAGATCTTCCAGATAAACGAAGAACCGCTCATCGAAGCCATTCAACAATTCGAACAAGGGACGCCACATCAGATAGAAGGCGCCGATCACATGGTCCACCCGGCGTGTGGTCGTATGGCGCCACTCGCTCATGTGGTGGCCCAAAGAGCGCAGCCAGCGAAACTTGCTCAACCCCACAGCCTCGGCAGCAAAGGCCGCTGCGCTGGGAAATCGAGCACAACTGCGGGCCACCTTCCGGTGCTCGTCGACGAGTTGGACCCCGCAGATGCCGACATCCCTGTTTTGAGGCTGTTGGATAAATGCCAGTGGCGCCGTCAGGGAATCGGCGAATAGCTTGGCGTCTGGGTTCAGAAATAGCAGATATTCGCTGTTGCACAGCCGCGCCCCTTGATTGCATGCCGCGCCGAAACCTCGGTTCGAGGAATTCTCGACGAACTGCATTCGAAACGGCGTGGGACTCGGCAGCTGTGCTTTCAAGATGCCCAGCGAGCCGTCTGTCGAATTGTTATCCACCACGACCACCTTGCCAACCAGCCCCGCATGATGGTTGACGACGCTGACGACGGCATCCAGCAGCTGGCGCCCTGAATTCCAATTGACCAGTACGATGTCAAGCATGGCGCAGCCTCACATCCTCTGCTGGAGCAAGAAACACAAAGAACCAAAATCCGATCTGAATCCAGATGGAAAGAAGTGAAAAATATTGATCCTGAAAAAATTGCATCACAAGCGGGTACACCGACGCCGCGTAATAGAATATCCATCTACCACCCGTTTTGCGCGCTCGGCGATACAACCACCAATGAAGCGCCAAAATGGCAGGCGGAATGAAAATTCCCACGTACGAGAAATCACGAAAATAAACGTCATAAACGGTATAGACGTTGGTTGGATCCGGAACGAACACATAATCTCGAATCAATGCCGGCGGGGCGCTATCGATTACTCCCAAGGTGTGCAGCACGGAGAGGAGAAAACGGAACATATTTGCACCCCATTCCATTTTCCGATCTGTCTGGAAAAGCTCTGACATTGCCAAGAACGGAGCTACGGTATATGCCCGCAGGCTTTGAACCAATGAAGCTGCATTTTCAAAAAGACCGACCTCGACGGAGACGCCTTTTGCAGTCATGGCGGCTACAAAAATAAAAGTTGCGGCGACAAGAAGCAAGGCCATTGCCAGACCTTTGAGGCGAATAACCTCGAGCATTACCAACGGTATCAACGTCAAGGAAAAAAGAAGCAGAAGACTCGTTCTGCCGGTGCTTAGATAGACATAGAACAGGCTGACAAAAAAAGAAAACAGGAGTCGAAACGAGCTCGCGCCACTCCTCTTGTAGGCAAGCATGGTGAGCGAGGTCACCACGTACGACAAGATGGAAAAATACGCCAGAAAGCCGACTTGGCCGCCGCCTTCCGTCATTGCAGATCGCAGGGCGATATAGCCGAGGACGGTGAAAATGTCCTCACCGCCAGCCAGCTCCTTTGCTCTTAAATAGGCAAGCGGCATTGCCAGGCATACCAGCAGCTGAGCCACATCGATCAGATTTGTCCGAGGACGAATAGATGCATAGCCGTTGATGGCCGTGCGGTTGGTAAACTCCATGCGCACCACCAAAAGCAGCAGCAAAGCCGCTGCCTTCGCCGTCAAAATCAGAAACAGAAATTCAACCGGAATATCGATGAACGTCCTGCGAAACACATAAAGCGCACCAAGAATCGGCAACCATGTAAAGAAATAAATCTGAAATGGATTTCCAAACCCCAACCGCTTCCCCGATGCCACAGACAACCCTATGGCTGTCAGGGCCAGCAACGCCTCAAACACGGCAAGCCCTCGCACATACGGCGAGCAAAATCGCGTCCACTACCATCCGTCCCACCCAGGCCCAGGCCGCGCCAAGGACGCCATAGTTGGAGATCAGGAAGACCAACGCGAAGATAAATATCGGTAATTCAACGACATGTAATTTGGCTGTGATGTCCGCCCGCCCTTTTGCGTGAAGCAGCGCATAGAACATCGACCCGATCGCATTAGCAAACACGCCCAGACACAGCACTTGGCCGATCACGACCGATTCCGGCTGCAGAGCAGCCTTGACCCAAAGCGGCAATAGCACCGGAAGTATGAACAAGAGCGCTGTACACACGACGGCCATCGACCCCGCAATTCTTCGCAGCCACTTGTTGAAATACGACTGCCATTGATCGGGTCTTTCCTGAATCAGCTGACTCAATCCGGGAAACATGACCGAGGACACTGCACCGGCGAGGATCAGGCTTTGGACCACGACTTCGTAGGGCAGGACATAGATCGACACCGCAGCTGCCGAGATTGCAGAAGCAATGAGGAAGCGGTCTGCATGAACCAACACGGGGCTCACGATGCCGCTCAAGGTGACCCAGCCGCCGAAAGAAAGAAGGGACGCGGCGACGCGTTTCGAATAGCTCCCGCGCTGAACACCATCACCCGTGGACAGCAAGCATCCGATCGCGAGCCGACGAAACATGAGCAGCGCCAGCCAACGGCTGATCACGAGCGTCGAAACCAGCCATGGGAGTTGCGAGGTCAGGAGAGAGACCAGGAACGGTCCGCCGAAGTTGATGACGCCCAACCCTGCCCGCAGGAGACTGATCTCCCGGAAGTTCAGGAACGCTTCATTCATGCCCCGATACGTCGCCGTCATCGCTTGCGCAGGCAGCGCCACCGCAAGCAGCAACATGGCGTTCCTGATTTCGCAAATCGACGTGCTGTCGGTTCGGACCCAAGCACCGGCGCCTAGCGCTGCCGCCGCGGCGATCAAGACCCCGCCCGAAAGACCCGCAAGCAGCGTGATCCTTCCGGCAGTGGCCAACACGTCAGGGATGCTGCGCAGTTCTCCGATACCACGCAGCCCTGCCACTCTCTGGGTCAATGCCCGACCGATTCCGAGATCCATCGCACCCGCGTAACCGATCAGCCCCCAGGCCAGCGCCAGCAACCCGAAGCGTTCCGGGCCCAGTCGTTCGAGCAGTTGGGGTACGGTCAGCGCTGCGACACCCAAGGGGAGCATCAGGCCGCCGGCGTTCCATGCGAGGTTCGACAATCGCATATCAGCGCCCTGCCTCTTTCGGCAGGCATTCGTCGACAGAGGGCCTGCGTGTCGAAGGATGCACGTGTGATGGCTTCATTCGCATGCCAGGTACCACTGAACCGCCTCGGGCAGCCCCCGCGCAACGGTGTGGGTGGGCGCGTAGCCCAGCAGGGTGCGTGCCTTTCCGATATCGGCCAGGCTATGACGCACGTCGCCCGCGCGGAAATCTCGATAGACCGGCCGAGCACAGGGGAAGATCCCGTGGGCACCCAGGTTCTTGCACAACAGCGCAAACAGCGCGTTCAAGGTGGTGCGAGCACCTACGGCAACGTTGTAAACCTGGTTCTTCGCGGCCGCGTCTTCCGTAGTGGCAGCCAGCAGATTCGTCTGGACCGCGTTGACGACATAGCAGAAGTCACGGCTGGTCTCGCCGTCGCCATTGATGTACACCGGCTCGCCACGCACAAGCGCCGTTGTCCACTTGGGAATCACGGCGGCATAGGCTCCGTTCGGATCCTGCCGTTTGCCGAACACATTGAAATAGCGCAGGCCCACGGTGTTGAAGCCGTAGCAGCGGTAGAAGACTTCGGCATAGAGCTCATTCACATACTTCGTGACGGCATAGGGACTCAAAGGTTTGCCGATGACGTCTTCCACCTTGGGCAATTGCGGGTGGTCGCCGTAGGTGCTGCTGCTTGCGGCATAGACGAAGCTCCTGACTTGTGCCAGGCGCGCCGCGTCGAGCATGTTCAGGAAACCGGTGACGTTGACAGCGTGGCTGGCCAGCGGATCTGCGAGGCTGCGCGGCACGCTGCCCAAAGCAGCCTGGTGCAGGACATGTTCCACTCCCTCGCATGCCTGCCGACAGTCGTCTGCGTTGCGGATGTCACCCTCCAGCAAGCTGAAGTTGTGCCACTGCCGGGGATGCACCGAGGCTTGCACTTCGTGCAGGTTGCGCCAGTGCCCGGTGGTGAAGTTGTCCAGCCCCACCACACGCTGCTCGAGCTTGAGCAGGGTCTCAAGCAGATTGCTGCCGATAAAACCGGCCACACCGCTGATGAGCCAAGTGCGGGGCTGCTCGACAAGGCGCTCCTGAAGACGCTCGTACGCCGTCGGTCCTGAGGATCCGGGCATCATTCGTCTGCCTTCCCTCAGAGGCGTCCGTCGGCAAGGCCTGCCGGAAAGACACCCTTCACGTCGAACAGCACGGCCCCGGGTTGCCCCAGGGCCCTGATACCGGCTGCACCCAGCGCGACGAACTGGTGGTGGCTCACGGCCAGCACCACGGCAGCGTACTGTCCCGGAGCGGGCATCTCGCTCAGGCACAGCAGCCCATGCTCTTGCTCCGCCTCGGTCACGTCGATCCACGGATCGAAAACGCTCACCTGTAGTTTGTAGCTTTGGAGAGTGCGGACGATGTCTACTACCTTGGTATTGCGCACATCGGGGCAGTTTTCCTTGAAACTCAGACCGAGCACCAGCACCTTGCTGTTCAGAACCGGCAGGTTCTTGCGCAGCATGAGCTTGATGACTTCGTCGGCCACATGGCCGGCCATGTGGTCGTTGATGCGGCGGCCGGCCAGGATGACCTGGGGGTGATAGCCCACCTGTTCCGCCTTGTGCGTCAGGTAGTACGGATCGACGCCGATGCAATGCCCACCCACGAGTCCAGGCCGGAAGGGCAGGAAGTTCCATTTGGTGCCGGCAGCCTGCAAGACCTCGAGCGTGTCGATGTCGAGCTTGCGGAAGATGAGGCTGAGCTCGTTCATCAGGGCGATGTTCAGATCCCGCTGGGTGTTCTCGATCACCTTCGCCGCCTCCGCAACCTTGATGCTGCTCGCCTTGTAGGTGCCGGCACTCACGATCTGCCGATAGAGCTGATCGACCGCATTCGCCGTTTCGGGGGTGCTGCCGCTCGTCACCTTCTTGATCGTCGGCAGGCGGTGCTCCTTGTCGCCGGGATTGATTCGTTCCGGGCTGTAGCCGCAGAAGAAGTCGACGTTGAACTTCTTGCCCGAGACTCTTTCGAGCACCGGCACGCACACTTCCTCGGTCGCCCCAGGGTAGACGGTCGACTCGTAGACGACGATCGCGCCATTCGGCATGACGCGGCCCACCGTCTCGGTGGCGGCGATCAAGGCACCGAGATCGGGCCGGTTCGCAGAGTCCACCGGCGTCGGAACAGTGACGATGAAGACCCTGCATCCCGCAATGTCCTTGAGGCAACTGCTGAAGCGAAGCTTGCCGGCGGCGCGCAACTCATCGGGGTCTACCTCCAGCGTCGCGTCTTTGCCGGACTGCAACTCGGCGATGCGCGATGTGTCGATGTCGAACCCGACCACCGTGCGCAGCTTGCCGAATTCCACGGCGAGCGGCAGCCCCACATAACCGAGGCCGACGATGGCGATCGCTTCGCTGTCCGCGATCACTGCACGCGCCAACTCGGCGACGGCGCGCTCGCCCGCAATCGGCCGCTCGCCGCAAGCCACGTCGAGCATTTCATCCAGCAGATGCCTCATGATTTCCTCATTCCCTCACTGACAGTGCGGCCCAAGTCCCGATGGACATGCGGGCCGGATCAGTACTGATAGTTGACATAGCGATACGCCCCGTACTTCGAAGCACCGTATCGCCGCTTGGCCGCATCGAGGTCGTTGAAGATCACGCCATTGACCGCAACGCCGGCGCCCAGCAGCCGCTTGGCCGATTCCTGCAGCTCGCCCTGGGTGCTCGTCTCGGCCCGCGCCACCAGGAAGACCGCGCCGGCCATCGGGGCGAGGATGGCCGTGTCGGACGCCGCAAGGACCGGCGGGCTATCGACAATGACCCAGTCGTAGTGCCTGGCGACTTGTTGCAACAGGGCCTGGACCGAAGGCTTCGTCAGCAGCTCCGCTGAATTGGGCGGCAGCACCCCGGTCGACAGAAAATCCACGTTGGGAGCCACCTCTCGATGCAGCGCCTTGTCCAGTTGCAGGCTGCCGCAGATGACCTCGCTGAGGCCATCCCTGCGGTTCACGCCGATGCAGTGGTTCAGGCGACCCTTGCGCAGGTCACCGTCGATCAGCAGCACCTTCTTGTTGGCAGCGCCGAGGACCGCCGCGACGTTGGCGCTGACAAAGGACTTGCCGACACCCGGCGTCGGGCCGCTGATCAGGATGATGTTGATGGCCGAATCCAGCATGGTGAACTGCAGCGCCGTCCGAAAGCTTCGAAGGCTTTCCACGGCGGCATCCTGCGGATTTGCCGTGGCGAGCAGCGGCCGTCTGGCGACGGACTTGCCGACTTCACGCATGAGCTTCGTCTGCGCATCGGAATGCGGCACTGTCGCGAAGACGTGCAACCCGGTACGCAGCTCGATCTCGGACGGGTCCTTGAGACCCGGACGCAGGCTGTTGCGCAAGAAGGCCAATGCGAGGCCAGCCAGCAGTCCCAAGGTGGTTGCAAGCAGGACGCACAGTGTTCGCAGGGGCTTTGCCGGCTTCCTTGGCATGGCGGCCGAATCCACGACGCGCACGTTCGCGACCTTGCCCTCCTTCACCAGGCGCAGCTGCTGTGCGTTGTCGAGCAGCTTGACGTACAGCTCGTTGTTGACCTTCACGTCCCGCGTGAGGCCCAGGAGTTCCTGCTCTACGTCGGGGAGCTTCTTGATGCGGCTGTTCAACCCCTCGAGCTCGCCCCGGATGGCGGCGATCTGCGCGTCGATCGTGCGAACGCTGTAATGCTCCGCGGTGTAGAGCGCGCGCAGTTCCTTGCGCTTCTGCTGCAGCTCGACCATGCTGGTCTGCGCCTTGACGGCCTGCTCGAGGATCAGCTTGCCCTCCGTGTCCAGGTCGAAGCTGCTGTTGCGGTTGCGGAAGTGGCTGAGCTGCGTCTCGGACGCCTCCAGCTGCTTGCGCAGTTCAGGCAGGAAGCCGCTCAGGAAGCCGAGCGACTTGTCCGCCTCGGCGACCTTGCGTTCGACGTTCTGCCGTACGTAAAGGGCGCCGATCTCATTGAGCACGCGGGCGATTTCGTGCGCATCCTCGCCTTCGAGGCTGGCTCGGATCACACCGGACTGCTTGCCCTCCTCCGTGATGACGAGATCCTTTTGAAGCTGCTCGATGACCTCCAGGCGGATCTGGCGCGTGAGATTGAATTCGGCGCCCGGCTTGCCCGCTGCGGCGGTCACCAGCAACACGCCTTGCTCGTCATGCACCGAGAACGCCAGTGGCTGCCCGATGGCTTGCGCGCCCAGCAACTGGTTGTCGGGCGACAGCAGCTCGTAGCCGCGGGTGGTCAGCCGTACGCGAAAGCGTTCCCCTTCCAGCGCCTCGGGCACGTCGAAGCGCCCGACGCGCAGCGACTCGTTGCCACTCACGTAGCCTGACAACATGAGAAAGCCGGGATCGGAGGCCTCGCTGGCATGACGAGCCAGCCATGGGCCGAAGACCGGCAGGTATCTCGGCTTCACCTCCACGTCGAGACCCAGGTTCTGCACCGTCTGCCCGAGAACGAGGCGAGAGCGCAGGATCTGCATTTCGGCCGATGCCGGGGAGCGGATGTCGAACAGGCTGGCGGCGTCACCCAGCAGGGTGCCGGCTCCGCCCTTGCTTTCCTCCACCTGCACCATGGTGCTGGCTCGGTAGATGGGCGTGGCGAGGAGTGCGTAGGCCACCCCGGCAAGGAGGCCCAGCACCGTCACGGCGGCGATGAGCCAACGGTTGTCGAGAACGATGTCGAACAGGTCGAGGAAGCTGATCTCGTCTTCGAGCCGCACCGGAAGGGGCACGTTGGCGGTGGTGGTCAAAGGGGTGTTCATTCGCTATGGAGGAGCGGCTGTCGTGACGGGACGCGGCTGCGTTCCAGCTGGCGAATTCGCCCGGTCCAGGCGGCGACGCCCGTGGCGACTTCGGCGCACGCAGCCTCGAAGGCCTTGCGTGGCTTGCGATAGGGATCGGCGATGTCGAAGCCGCCCGCCTCGCCCAGCCGGAACACCTTTCCCCACGCCTGCGGGTATCGGCGCCTGAGCTCGGCCTTGTGGCATTGCTCCATCACCAGGATGAGGTCGGCCGCCTGGCACATCGCGAGGGTCACGTGTCGCGCGCGGTGCCCCGAGAGATCCAGGCCGAGTTCAGCCGCAAGCGCGATCGCCATCGGGTCGGCCGGCGCGCCCACCGGCGCGGCCAGCCCGGCGGAGGCGATCGTCTTGTCGGAAAGATGGCAGGCCAGCAGCGCGGCAGCGATCGGGCTGCGACAGATGTTGCCCGAGCAAAGGACGAGGATGCGCCTGGTCATTTGATGTTGTTGGCCACGTTGACCACCTGCGCGCTCGGAAGAATCAGGCTGATGACGCGGTTCCAGCGCACCAGGGGCACGGGATCGACATAGACGACGTCGCGCGCCTTGAGCTCGAAACCTTCCGCCAGCGCGTAGGCCACGGGGGCGCTTGCGTCGAGGTGGAAGATCTCCGGCTTCCCGGCTGCCGCGGCCCGCACCACGTAGATCTGCTGCGGATTCCCGCTCGTGGTGCTGACGCCGCCCGCTTCGCCCAGCGCCTGGTTGAGCGTGAGGCGTCCGTTGCGCAGAGGCTGCGCGACCGGACGCGTGACCTCGCCCATCACGTACACCTTGGCATCCTCGCGGCTGAGCACCCGCACCAGGTCACCGGCTTCCAGGAGGATCTGGGTCGGATTGACGCCCAGGGCCGCGAGGCGGGGCAGGTCGACGAGCGTGGTGATGCCGTTGCGCGAGATCGCGACCGCAGAGCGATCGGCCTCGGCCGTAAAGCCACCGGCGCGATGGAGGGCTTCCGGCAAGGTCATCGGGATGTCGTTGATAGCCTGTAAGCCGGGCGCACGCACCTCGCCGTCCAGATACACCCGGCCGGCCCGGTAGGACTGGATGCGGACCGTCACCTTCGGATCGCTGAAGTACTTGGCGAGCCGAGCCATGAGGCGGTCACGCACCTCGAGCTCGGTGAGTCCTGCCACCTTGAAGCTGCCCACATAGGGGAACTGAATCGCACCCTCCGCGCTCACGTTGTAGCCGTTGCTCACGTGGGCGCCGGTCACGGCGTCCGTGGTGAGCGAGCCTGCCGGTGCGAGCACCAGGTCCGGGTGGTCCCACACGACGATATTCAGGACGTCGCCGCTTCCGATGCGATAGGGCTGAGCGACGCCGAACAGGCGCTTGACCTCCGAGCTGACCTCGGTCGCCTGGGCCGCGCGTTGGCGGCGCAGCAACTCGGGTGTGATGCTTTGCAATGCACCGGGCGGCGGCAGATCCGCTGGGTCGGCGGCCGCGTTGCCGGGACTCGCGGATGCCCCGGCAACGTTGCCACCGAAGTTCGCACCCGGTGCGAGCGCGCAGCCGCTCAGGGCGGCGGCCGTGCAAATCAATGCGCATCGGAGAAGCGGGGTCATCGATGAAGTCGATCGGGGTTGTGGCGGTGCGTATGGTGCTGAAGAGTCACCACTGGAAACAATTGCCGCGACAATTCATCAGGATCTGAGCGTGCGGGAGCCGCTGCTCCTGCAACTGCTGCACGACCGCAGGCCACCCCTGAGCTCGATCAGCCCGAATGGACAAATAAAAAAGGCGCAGGGCCGTCAGCCCTGCGCCTTCTGGAGGCGACTCCGAAGAATCCGGTCAGAAAGGAATGTCGTCGTCCATGTCATCGAAGCCTGACGAGGACTTCGCCGGCGCCTGGCGCGCTGCCGGCGACGCGGCTGGTGCGCGCGGAGCCGCCGCGGGCGCGCGGGAGTAGCCACCAGCGCCGCCGCCACCGCCGCCACCCTGCGAATAACCGCCGCCATAGCCGCCATCGTCCTCGCCGGTCGGTGCACCCTGGCCTTGGCGACTGCCCAGCATCTGCATCTGGTCGACGCGGATGTCGGTGGCGTACTTCTCGACGCCGTCCTTGTCGGTGTACTTGCGCGTGCGGATCTGGCCCTCGACGTAGATCTGCGAGCCCTTGCGCAGGTACTGCGCGGCGATCTCGGCCAGGCGGCCGTTGAACACGAGGCGGTGCCACTCGGTGGCCTCGCGCATCTCGCCGCTCTGCTTGTCCTTCCACTTGTCGGTGGTGGCCAGGGTCACGTTGCAGATCTGGTCACCGCTCGGGAAAGTGCGGGTTTCGGGGTCGCGCCCGAGGTTGCCGACGAGGATGACTTTGTTGACCGATGCCATAGGTGTTGCCCCTGAAGATGAATGGACGGAAGCCGGGAAAACGGAACATTGTGCCGCATGAAGGCCAGCCGCCGTCTTGCTCGCGGATGCTGCCGCCCCTGCTGCGAGAATGAGCCGCCCCGATGAACCGCGAACCCGACTTCCTCGAGAATCTGCGCGCCGAGCTTTCCAGCGGCCGCCTCTGGCTCGACCGCGCCATCGTGCTGGCCTATGCAGTGGCTGCCGGCCTGTTCGTCGTCGGCTTCACGCTCGCCAGCGACCGGGCCTTCGGCCTGTTCCATCGACTGCACCAGGCGCAGCCCTGGGGCCTGCTGCTGTGGACGCCGGCTCTCACGGCCGCCATCGTCTGGGCCACGCGCCGATGGTTTCCAGGGGCGGCCGGCTCCGGCATTCCGCAGGTCAAGGCTGCGCTGCACCCGGCGCTGCCGCCCGAGCGCCGCGGCCGGCTGGTGTCACTGCGGCTCACCGTCGCGAAGATCGGCCTCGCGGTGGCCGGGCTGGCAGCGGGCCTGTCGATCGGCCGCGAAGGCCCTTCCGTCCAGGTCGCTGCCGGCGTGATGCAGCATGCGCGGCGCTGGCTTTCCCCGGCCTCCACCATCGATGCGCGCGCGCTGCTGGTCGCCGGCGGCGCCGCGGGCATCGCGGCCGCCTTCAACGCACCGCTCGCGGGCGTGGTATTTGCGATCGAGGAGCTGTACGGACGGCTGGAGACCCGCGCCAGCGGCTTGATCATCACCGCCATCGTGCTCGCGGGCCTGGTGGCGGTGTCGGTGTTCGGCAATCTCAGCTACTTCGGCGTCATCCGGGTACCGCACGTGGGCTGGTCGGCGCTGGGACCGGGGCTCGCCGTCACGCTGGCGAGCGGCGTGGCGGGCGGGCTGTTCTCGCGGCTGATGGCGGCCTCGCTGACGGGCGCACCGGGCCGGCTGAATGCGGCGCGTGCACGCTGGCCGCTGCGCTTCGCTGCCGTGGGCGGCATGCTGGTCGCGGTGATCGGCCTGGTCACGGGCGGCGCCACCTTCGGCGCCGGCTCCGAGAGCGTCAAGGGCATGCTGGCCGGCCATCAAGACCTCTCGCCGCTCCAAACCCTGCTCAAGTTCATCGCCACCTGGATGACCGCCTGGTGCGGCGTGCCCGGCGGCATCTTCGCGCCGGCGCTGACCATCGGTGCGGGCATCGGCAACAGCGTCTCGCAGCTCGCCGGCGGCGGCCTCGGCCCGGCGCTGATCGCCATGGGCATGGCCGGCTTCCTCGCGGCGGTGACGCAGACCCCGCTCACTGCCTTCATCATCGTGATGGAGATGGTCGACGGCCATTCCATGGTGCTGAGCCTGATGGCCTCGGCCATGCTGGCCAGCCTGGTGTCGCGCATGATCAGCCGGCCACTGTACGAGTCGCTTGCCGATCACATGGTGGCGACCTCGATCGGCTCGCCCTCCCCCGTGGTGGCGCCAGCCGGATCACTGCAACGGGGCCCCAAGACCGCCGGCGTGCCCTGAAATCACGAGGGATTTATCATGCTCGGTTGTCCAAAAACGACCGTCCCGTGAATTCCACCCTCATGGATAGCGCCAGCGGCGCCTACCTCGGCGCCGCGCTCGCGCAGCAACGCATCAGCATCCGCGGCGCGCGCACCCACAACCTCAAGAACGTCGACCTCGACATCCCGCGCAACAAGCTGGTGGTGATCACCGGCCTGTCGGGATCGGGCAAGTCCAGCCTGGCCTTCGACACGCTCTACGCCGAAGGGCAGCGTCGTTACGTCGAGAGCCTGTCGGCGTATGCGCGCCAGTTCCTGCAGCTGATGGACAAGCCCGACGTCGACATGATCGAGGGCCTGTCCCCCGCCATCAGCATCGAGCAGAAGGCGACCAGCCACAACCCCCGCTCCACCGTGGGCACGGTGACCGAGATCCACGACTACCTGCGCCTGCTGTATGCGCGCGCCGGCACGCCCTACTGCCCCGACCACGACCTGCCGCTGCAGGCGCAGACTGTCTCGCAGATGGTCGATGCCGTGCTGGCCATTGCAGACCAGCCGCGCCTGATGATCCTGGCCCCGGTCGCACGCGAGAAGAAGGGCGAGTTCCTCGAGCTCTTCGCCGAGATGCAGGCGCAGGGCTACGTGCGCTTTCGCGTCGATGGCCAGACCTACGAGTACAACGACCTGCCCAAGCTCAAGAAGACCGAGAAGCACGACATCGACGTGGTGATCGACCGCCTGCGCGCCCGCCCCGACATGCAGCAGCGCCTGGCCGAGAGCTTCGAGAACGCGCTGCGCCTGGCCGAGGGCCGTGCGATCGCGCTGGAGATGCACGAGGACGGCCGCACGAAGGACCACCTCTTCAACGCCAAGTTCGCCTGCCCGATCTGCCACTACTCGCTGGCCGAGCTCGAGCCGCGCCTCTTCTCGTTCAACTCGCCGGTGGGTGCCTGCCCGAGCTGCGACGGCCTGGGCAACCGCGAGTTCTTCGATCCGCAGCGCGTGGTCGCCTTCCCCTCGCTGAGCCTGGCCAGCGGGGCCATCAAGGGCTGGGACCGGCGCAACGGCTACTACTTCAGCATGCTGGAGAGTGTGGCCAAGCACTACAAGGTCAGCGTCGACACGCCCTTCGAGGAGCTGCCCGCCTCGGTGCAGCAAGCGGTGCTGCACGGCTCGGCCGAGGAGGAGATCAAGTTCTCCTACACCATGGAAAGCGGTCAGCAGGCCGGCAGGAAGCTGGTGCGCAAGCATCCCTTCGAGGGCGTGATTCCGAACATGGCGCGGCGCTACCGCGAAACCGATTCGGCCATGGTGCGCGAGGACCTCTCGCGCTTTCGCAACCTGCAGCCCTGCCCCGACTGCGGCGGCACGCGCCTGCGGCGCGAGGCGCGCCATGTGTTCCTCGCCGACGAGTCGGAAAACGGCACGCGCCGCATGGCGATCTACGAGATCAGCCGCGCCACCTTGCGCGAGAGCCTGGACTATTTCCAGCAGCTGCACCTGCGCGGCGCCAAGGCCGAGATCGCCGACAAGGTGGTGCGCGAGATCGGCCTGCGGCTCAAGTTTCTCAACGACGTGGGCCTGAACTACCTGAGCCTGGACCGCAGCGCCGAGACGCTCTCGGGCGGCGAGGCGCAGCGCATCCGCCTGGCCTCGCAGATCGGCTCCGGCCTCACCGGCGTCATGTACGTGCTGGACGAGCCCAGCATCGGCCTGCACCAGCGCGACAACGATCGGCTGATCGGCACCCTGAAGCATCTGCGCGACATCGGCAACAGCGTGATCGTGGTCGAGCACGACGAGGACATGATCCATGCGGCCGACCACGTGATCGACATGGGCCCCGGCGCCGGCGTGCATGGCGGGCGCGTCATGGCGCAGGGCAGCTACGCGCAGGTCGCGGGGCACCCCGATTCACTGACCGGCCAGTACCTCTCGGGCGCGAAGAAGATCATCGTGCCCAAGCGCCGCACGCCTTGGCTGCCGGTGGTCGCCAAGCCCGACGCCGCCGAGCCGAAGAAGGCCTCGCGCTTCCCCATGAGCCCGGCCGCGGAGCGGCGCGCGGCGCGGGAGGCCGCCCATCTGGCGACGCAGACCCAGCTGCAGGAAATCCGCGTGGTCGGCGCCACCGGCAACAACCTGAAGAACGTCAGCGTGGCTTTTCCCGTCGGCCTCTTCACCTGCGTGACCGGCGTCTCCGGCTCGGGCAAGTCCACGCTGGTCAATGACACGCTCTACACCGCGGTCGCGCGCACCCTCTACCGCGCCCACGAGGAGCCGGCCGCGCACGAAGCGGTGGAGGGCATCGAATACTTCGACAAGGTCATCAACGTCGACCAGTCGCCCATCGGCCGCACGCCGCGCAGCAACCCGGCCACCTACACCGGCCTGTTCACGCCGATCCGCGAGCTGATGGCCGAGACCAACACCGCGCGCGAGCGCGGCTACGGCCCCGGGCGCTTCAGCTTCAACGTCGCCGGTGGGCGCTGCGAGGCCTGCCAGGGCGATGGCGTGGTCAAGGTCGAGATGCACTTCCTGCCCGACGTGTACGTGCCCTGCGAAGTCTGCCACGGCCAGCGCTACAACCGCGAGACGCTCGAAGTGCAATACAAGGGCCGCAACATCGCGCAGATCCTGGACATGACGGTGGAGGCCGCCCACGATTTCCTGAAGGCCGTGCCCACCATCGAGCGCAAGCTGCGCACGCTGCTGGACGTGGGCCTCTCCTACATCAAGCTGGGCCAGGCCGCGACCACGCTGTCGGGGGGCGAGGCGCAGCGCGTCAAGCTGGCGCTCGAGCTCAGCAAGCGCGATACCGGCCGCACCCTCTACATCCTCGACGAGCCGACCACCGGCCTGCACTTCGCCGACATCGAACTGCTGCTGAAGGTGCTGCACCAGCTGCGCGACGCGGGCAACACCATCGTGGTGATCGAGCACAACCTGGACGTCATCAAAACCGCCGACTGGCTGATCGACATGGGTCCCGAAGGCGGGGCGGGCGGCGGCACGGTGGTGGGCGCGGGCACGCCGGAGGCGCTGGCCGCCAATCCGGCGAGCTATACCGGGCACTACCTGAAGCGGCTGCTGCCCGGCTGAGGCGCGCGGGGCGGCCAGGCGCCATGACCTGCGAGGTCATCGACGCCGCGCAAGCGCTCGACGACAGTGGAGGCGAGCCGGAGCCACAGGGGTTCCGGCAGCCACCAGGCCGAACTTCCAAGGCCCCGAAAGAGCACCATGACCCAAGGCTTCGACATCCTCCCCCTCGCCGTCGCGCTTCTCATCGGCATTGCCGCCGTGGGCTCCTGCATCGGCATCGGCATCGTGGGCTCGAGGCTGCTGGAAGGCACCGCGCGGCAGCCCGAGCTCAAGGACCAGCTGCAGACCCTGTTCTTCCTGATCGCCGGCGTGACCGACGGCGCCTTCATCATCGCCACCGGTATCGGCCTCTGGTTCGCGACGGCGAATCCGTTCCGCTGAGACGCCGCAGGCCTGCGCTCAGATCGGCGCAACGCCGCCCGCCGTGGACCAGGGACTTCCTTCCGGCAGCACCCGGATCATCCCCTCCTGCGCGGTCGACGCCACCAGCCGCCCGTCGCGGGTGAAGATGCTGCCCCGGCACAGGCCGCGCGCGCCGCCCGCGCTGGGCGAATCGATCACGTAGAGCAGCCAGTCGTCCATGCGGAAATCGCGGTGGAACCACATCGCGTGGTCGAGGCTGGCGGGGCGCACCCGGCCGCTCATGAAGCTCAGCCCGTGGGGCAGCATCGACGCGCGCAGCAGGCCATGGTCGGACGCATAGGCCAGCAGTGCGCGATGCACGATCGGATCGTCGGGCAGCGGCGCGATCGCGCGCATCCACAGCGCTGCCTGCGGCGGCCGCGGCGCGGGCGTCAACAGGTCGTCGGGATCGACGCGGCGGTACTCGATGCCATGCGGCGCCAGGGCGGCGTTGCGCCAGCGCTCGGGCAACCGGTCGCCGAGCGCGCGGCGCTGCTCCAGCTCGCTGGGCAGGCCTTCCGGGCCGGGCTCGGCGGGCATCTCGAGCTGGTGCTCGATGCCCTCGTCCACCGTCTGGAAGGAGGCCGACATCTCGAAGATGATGCGTTCGCGCTGCCGCGCCACCACGTGGCGCGTGGTGAAACTGCGGCCGTCGCGCACGCGGTCGACCGCGTACTCGATGGGCGCGTGCTCGCCGGGCAGCAGGAAGTAGGCGTGCATCGAATGCACCGGCCGGTCGACGGCCACGGTACGGCTGGCCGCCGCCAGCGACTGGCCCAGCACCTGGCCGCCGAAGACCGCCGGCGTGCCGATGTCCTCGCTCTGCGCAAGGAAGCGGTCATCGCCCAGCGGCTGCAGTTGCATCAGGTCGACAAGCTCGCCGACGAGACGGGCGGCGGTGGCGGAATCGGTCATCGTGGGCGCTTCGCGGAAAACAGAAGCCGACGACGATAGCAAAGAGCCGGTCCCCCGGCTGTCTCCGGGCTGTCAGCGATCGAGATCGACGCCGTCGGCCGCGAGCTTGTTCTGCAGCGCCGCCACGTCGGCCTCGGCGAAACGCGAGGCGCCGAGCGATGCCGCGGCCGTGCCCGCCGCCTGCCCCATGACGAAGCAGCCGCCGCTGGCGCGCGCGGCCGACTGGCCCTCGTGCGTCATGGAGGCGCAGCGGCCGGCCACCAGCAGGTTGTCGACGCCGTGCGGGACCAGCATGCGCCAGGGCAGCTGGTTGTAGCTGCGCTGCGGGTCGCGCGGGAAGGCCCACTCGATCTTGCCCGCGGCGTGCATCTCCATCGGCCAGGCGTTGATGCCGATGCTGTCGTCGAAGCGCGCGGAGGACAGGATGTCCTCGCCCGAAAGCGCGTACAGGCCCTCGATGCGACGCGTCTCGCGGATGCCCACCTGCGGCGCGATCTCCACGATGGCCGACTGCTCGAAGCCCGGCACTTCGGCCTTGAGAAATCGGAAGTACTCGCCGATCTGGCGCCGGCCTTCGATCTCGCCCTCGCTGAGCTCGCGGGCGTCGACGCCGTTCATCGCATCGCCACGGGCGTTGCGGATCTGCGTGACGTTGGCACGCCATTCGCGCGGATCGATCTGCGGCCGCAGGATCGCGCCCTCGCGTGGAAAGCGGTAGGCACCGGGACTGCGCTCGAGCGCCTTCGCCATCAGTTCGTTGATGGCCTTGAACTCCCCCACCGCGGCCAGCGCGCGCGGCGCGTCCACGTGGCCGACGCGGAACATGGTGGAGGGGAAGAGCCCGCTGCCCTGGCCGTCGCCGACCGCGAAGGGCACGCCCGCGAAGGCGGCCACGTCGGCGTCGCCGCTGGCATCGATGAAGGCATTGCCGCGCAGGGCCACGCGGCCCGACTTGGTCTCGACGATCAGCGCGGCGACGCGCGCGCCGTCCATCGCCACCGACGCGGCCAGTGCGTGGAACAGCAGCGCGACGCCGGCGTCGAGCAGCAGCGCGTCGGCCGCGCACTTGTAGACCGAGGTGTCGTAGGAGCGCACGCGGATGCGGCCCTGCATGCCGTCCTGCGGCTTGTTGAGACCGCCGAGCGCGTCGATGCGCGCCAGCAGCTCGTCGGCCACGCCATGCACCAGCTGCGTCATCTCGCCGTCGCGCTTGCCGTAGAGCCCGGCGAAGTTGGTCACCCCGCCGGCCGTGCCCATGCCGCCGAGAAAGCCGTAGCGTTCCACCAGCACGGTGCGCGCGCCATGGCGCGCGGCGCTCACGGCGGCAGCGATGCCGGCCGGGCCGCCGCCGACCACGACGACGTCGTACTCGCCGAAGACGGGCAGCTCGCGTTGCGGCTCGATGACGGTGGCGGTCATTGGAGCTTGATGCCCTGGCTCGAAATGATCTTGGTCATGATCGCCGCCTCTTCCTTCACGCGCGTGCGCATGCCGTCGGGCGAGGTGCCCACCGCTTGCCAGCCCTGCTCGAAGAGCTTCTGCCGCACCTCGGGCGACTTCATCACGACCGCCAGCTCGCGCGTGATGCGCTCCTGCGCCTGCTTCGAGAGATTGGCCGGGCCCAGCAGCGCGGTCCAGACCTCGAGGTTGAAGTCCTTCACGCCGGCATCGGCCAGCGGGGCCAGCTCGGGCACCAGCGCGCTGCGGCCGCTGGTGATGCCGATGGCCTTCACCTTGCCGGCCTTGACCTGCGGCATGGCGATGCCGGGCGGGATCAGCGCCATCTGGATCTGGTTGCCGATCAGGTCGGTCATGACCTGCGGGTTGCCCTGGTAGGGCACGTGCACCGCCTTCAGGCCCGGCACGCGGCTCTTGAGCAGCTCCATGCCCAGGTGGCCCACGGAGCCGACGCCCACCGAGCCGTAGCTCCACCGGTCGCCGCTCTTGCGCCCGGCATCGAAGAAGGCCGCGCCGGAGGGCAGGCTGTTCTGCGCCACCAGCACCAGCGGCGCGGTGGTCAGCAGCGAGAGGTAGGTGAAGTCCTTGGCGGGGTCGTAAGGCAGCCTCGGGTACAGCATCTTCGACGAGGTCAGGTTGCCGTTGATCACCACGCCGAGGGTGTGATCGTCGGTCGCCTTGGCCACCTGGTCGGCCGCGATGTTGCCCGAGGCGCCGGGCTTGTTGTCCACCACGATCGGCTGGCCCAGCGCCTTGGCCAGCGGCTCGGCGATGGTGCGGGCCGCGATGTCCGGGGTGGAGCCGCCGGGGAATCCGACGACCAGGCGCACGGGCTTGGTGGGCCAGGTGGCCTGGGCGCCGGCGGCCAGCGGCAGCGCACAGGCGGCGATCAGAAGAGCTCTCTTGGACAGGTGCATGAAAGTGACGCAAGCAAGTGAAAGGAAGGGAGAGCCCGAGGATAAAGCCGGCCTGTGACCGCGTGTCACTCCAGGCTGATGTTCCCGCGCCGCACGAGCTCGCCGTAGACCTTGGACTTGGCCTCGGCCTGGCGCCGGATCTCGTCGGGCGACCAGGCCAGCGGCTCGAAGGCGAAGGTGTCGAAGCGGGCGCGGATGTCGGGGTCGGCGATGACCTTGGCGACGTCGGCATTGATCTTCGACTGGATCGCCGGCGACACGCCCTTCGGCGCAAGCAGGGAAACGAAGGACGTGACCTCCAGGCCAGGGGGGCCGCCGGACTCGGCCATGGTGGGCACATCGGGCATCTGCGGGACGCGCCTGGCCGTGGCGACCGCGATGTAGCGCAGCTTGCCGGCCTTGTAGACGCCCTGGCTGGAGGGGATGCTCGCGAAGCTCCACGCCACCTCGCCCGAACCCACGTTGGTGTAGAGCTGCGAGACCTCGCGGTAGGGCACATGCTGCATCTGCACGCCGGCCAGCGCCTCCAGCTGCTGCGCGCCCAGGTGCCCGGGGCTGCCCACGCCCCAGGAGCCGTAGCTCACCGGGCCGGCCTTGGCCGCGGCGATCAAGTCGCTCATGTTCTTCCACTTCGAGTCGGTCGGCACCGCGACGAAGAAGGGCGTGCGGAACAGCGAGGCCACGGGATCGAAGTGCTGCAGCGTCACGAAGTTGCGCGACTTGTACAGGTGCGGCAGCGCGGCGATGTGCTCGCTGTCGAGTTGCAGCAGGGTATAGCCGTCGGGCGCCGCGCGCCTGGCCTGGTCGATCGCGATGAAGCCGCCGCCGCCCGGCCTGTTGTCCACCACCACGCGCTGGTTCCAGATGCGGCCGAGCTTGTCGGCCACCAGCCGCAGCACCGCGTCGGGGCCGCTGCCGGCGGGAAAGGCCGTGACGAGCGTGACCGGCTTGGCCGGGTAGTCGGCCTGCGCCGCCGCGCCGGCCGTGAAGAGCGCGACGGCAAGGCCGGCGATCAGCGGGAGGATTCGTTTCATGAAGGCTTGTCTCCGTGTCGTTGAAATTCGATTCGTCTCAGGCGGTCGCGCGCTGCGCATCTTCCAGGCACCGGGACGGGTCCCAGGCGTACAGCCATTCGACCGCGTCGTAGAAGCGCTCAGGCGTGCGGCCGGTCCACAGGCTGTTGCGCACCAGCCGCTCCACGCCCCTGGCATGGTAGAGCCGGCCCATCTCGCGCACCGACAGCACGACCCGCGCGGTGCGTGCCACGCGCGCTGATGCATAGAGCCGGAAGGCGGCGGCCAGGTCGAAGTCGCAGGCCTGGACGGCGGCGCCCAGCGTCACCGCATCCTCCAGCGCCATGCAGGCGCCCTGGGCGAGGTACTGCATCATCGGATGGGCCGCGTCCCCCAGCAGCGTGGCCGGGCCGTGGCTCCAGTTGGCGACCGGCTCGCGGTCGGCGGTGCTCCAGCGGCGCCACGAGCTGGGGCGGTCCAGCAGCTGGCGCGGGCGCGCATGCACGCCCTCGAAGTACGAGAGCACCTCCTCCTTGCTGCCCTCCGTCACGCCCCACTCCTCGTCGTAGCGGCTGTGGAAGGTCACGACCAGGTTGTACTGCTCGCCACGGCGCAGCGGGTAGTGCACGAGATGACAGTTGGGGCCGGCCCAGACCACGGGCGCGTTCCAGCGCAGGTCCTCGGGCATGTCGGCGGCCGGCACGACCGCGCGGTAGACCACGTGGCCCGAGACCCGCGGCGCATCGCCGATGAGCTTTGCGCGCACCACCGACTTGACGCCGTCGCAGCCGACGATGGCGTCCGCCTGGAAGCGCCGGCCGTCGCGCGTCACTGCCGTCACGCTGCGTTCGCCGATGTCGAGCTGCCGGACCTGCGCCGAAGTGTGGAAGCGGATCAGCGGATGCTGCTTCACCGCCTCGTGGATCGCGCCGTGCAGGTCGGCGCGGTGGCTCACCGCGTAGGGGTTGCGAAAGCGCGCGCGGAAGGCCTCGCCCACCGGGACCGAGGCCACTTCGCTGCAGTCCACCGCGTCCATCATCACGAGCCGGTCGGTGAACACGGCGCCACGCCGCACCGCCTCGCCGACGCCCAGCGCGTCCAGCGCGGCGAAGGCGTTGGGCCCCAGCTGGAGCCCGGCCCCGATCTCGCCGATGGCCGCACTCTGCTCCAGCAGGTCGACGCTCATGCCCAAGCGCGCCAGTGCCAGGGCCGCGGCCAGGCCGCCGATGCCGCCGCCGACCAGCAGCACCGAGGGCTTGCCTTGTCGTGGGGTGTTCATGGTGGCTTCAATCGATGCGGACAGAGATGGGATCGAGGCCGTCGATGCGCACGCGCAGGGTCTGCCCGCGCTGCACCTGGCCGACGCCCTCGGGGGTGCCGGTGAAGATCAGGTCGCCGGGCTGCAGCGCGAACAGCGTCGACAGATTGGCGATCACCTCGTTGACCGACCAGATGAGGTTGCGGATGTCGCTCTTCTGGCGCGTCTCGCCGTTCACTTCGAGCGTGATCGCGCCGCTGGCGATCTCGCCCGCATCCGCGAGCCTGCGCACCGGTCCGATCGGCGCGGAAAAGTCGAAGGCCTTGCCGATCTCCCAAGGCCGGCCCTGCTCGCGCATCTTCATCTGCAGGTCGCGGCGCGTCATGTCCAGCCCGACGGCGTAGCCGTAGATGTGCTTCGCGGCGTCTTCCACCGCGATGTCGCGGCCGCCCTGGCCGATCAGCACCACCAGCTCGGCCTCGTAGTGGTAGTTGGCGGTCTGGCCCGGGTAGGGGATGCCCACCGTCTCGCCCGCCGGCACCGGGACGACGGAGGCGTCATCGTTGGGCTTGCAGAAGAAGAAGGGGGGTTCGCGGTCGGGGTCGAAGCCCATCTCGCGCGCATGCGCCGCGTAGTTGCGGCCCACGCAGTAGACGCGGCGCACCGGGAACAGGCCGGACGAGCCGACGATGGGAAGGCCGACGGTGGCCGGCGGCGTGACGACGTAGGACATGGAAAGCTCCTGCCGCGAGGCGGCACGTTGGTTCGAGAAAAAGAAGGAAGCGGCGCTGCGGCGGCAGCGCCTTCGTCAGGCGTCCTGCAGAAACGCCTCGCGCAGCACGCCCATCGCCTGCTGCACCGGACGATCGGAGAAGCTGAACAGCACGACGTCCTCGGCGGCCGAGAGGCGCAGGGGCGCCCACGAAGGCACGACGAAGGTGTCGCGCGGACCGAAGTCGAAGCGCTGCCCGCCGATCTCGGCGGTGCCGCGGCCTTCGACGACGCTGTAGACGGTGCCGTCGGTCGAGCGGTGCGTCTTGCCGGCAAAGCCCTTGGGCAGCAGCTGCAGATTCGTCCCGATGGTGGGCATCGGCGCGCCGCCCGTCAGCGGATTGACATAGCGCAGCTTGTGCCCGAGCCAGGCATCCGGCGCCTCCTGCTTCTGCAGCTGGGCCAGCGCCTCGCGGCTGCGCGCATAGGGGTAGTTGAAGATCGGCGACGTGGGCGCCACGTGGTCATGGCGCACCGGCACCATGTTGTGGCCGAAGCGTGCCAGGCTGTTGCCTTCGGGCCTGGCCACGTGCTGCATCCTGGCGTCGTCGTTCTCGGCAAAGCCCGCGTCGAAGAAACGCAGCATGGGGATGTCCAGGCCATCGAGCCAGACCACCGGCTCCGCCATCCCTTCGATGCCCTCGTTGCCATGGTCGTGCCAGGCCCAGGAGGGCGTGATGATGAAGTCGCCCGGGAACATCGTGGTGCGCTCGCCGCCGACCGTGGTGTAGGCGCCCTTGCCATCGACGATGAAGCGCAGCGCCGACTGCACGTGGCGGTGCGAGGGCGCGACCTCGCCCGGCATGATCAGCTGCAGGCCGGCATAGAGGGACTGCGTGATCGAGGAGCGGCCCGGCATCGCCGGGTTCTCCAGCACCAGCACGCGCCGCACCGCTTCCTCGGCGGTGATGAGCGCGGCCGATTCCATCAGCAGCGGGCGGATCTCGTCGTAGCGCCAGAGCGCGGGCACGCAGGGCGTCTGCGGCTCGCGCGGCACCAGGGCGTGCAGCGATTCCCACAGGGGCGTGAGGTTCAGCGGGCGGATGCGTTCGTAGTAGTCGCGGCGCTCGGCGGCGTTGCCGGCCGCGGCCTGGGGGGCGGTGTTCATGGTCGGGGTCGTCTCCGGGGCGTTCGGTGCCTCGCCGTTGATTGTTGGCCGCGACCACTATTTCTTCAAGCGCTGCAGGCAATACTTCGCATCTCGTTTTTTGATAATGATGGTGAATCCGAAAAGGAAACCCCGTGGCCAAGCTCGACCTCGAATGGCTCGCCGTGTTCGACGAGATCTACAAGACCGGCAGCGTCTCGAAGGCTGCGGACCGCCTTGGCCTGGCACAGGCCGCCGCCAGCACCATGCTCAACAAGCTGCGCGCGCATTTCGACGACCGGCTGTTCGCCCGCACCGCGCAGGGCATGCAGCCCACGCCCTATGCCCAGCGCATGCTCCCGCACGTGCGGGAGGCCCTCTCGCAGATCGAGCAGGCGCGCGGCAGCCGCAGCGGCTTCGACCCGGCCCATGCGCAGCGGAACTTCCGCATCTGCATGACGGACATCAGCGAGGTGGTACTGCTGCCGGGCCTGCTCGACCACCTGCGACGCAACGCGCCGGGCGTGCACATCGAGACCGAGATCATCTCGACCGACAGCGGCCGGCGTCTGGCCGACGGCGAGGTGGACCTGGCGGTGGGCTTCATGCCGCAGCTGGACGCGGGCTTCTACCAGCAGACGCTCTTCATGCAGAACTTCGTCTGCCTGGCGGCGCGCAACCATCCGCGCATCGGCGAGCGGCTCACCCGCAAGCGCTTCGAGGCCGAGGCGCATGCGGTGATCTCGTCGTCCGGCACCGGCCACGCGATCGTGGACAAGACCATCGCGCGGCTGGGCCTGAAGCGCGAGGTGGTGGTGGCGCTGTCCAGCTTCCTGAGCGTGGCGCGCATCGTGGCCCACACCGAGCTGATCGTGATCGTGCCGCGCATCCTGGGCGAGGTGCTGGTCACGCAGGAACCGGTGAAGCTGCTGGAGCCGCCCTTCGCGCTGCCGCCCTACGCGGTCAAGCAGCACTGGCACGAGCGCTTCCACGCCGACCCCGGCAACGCCTGGCTGCGGCGCACGGTGGCGGGCCTGTTCGGCGGCAAGGAGGCGGCCGCGGGCGCCGCATAATCCATCGCCGCGGGCCTTTCCCCACCCCCCCATCTCCAACCTCCAGGCCGTCTCATGAGCTCCATCACCCTGCGCTTCCTCGCCGAACCCAGCACAGTCAACTTCGGCGGCAAGGTCCACGGCGGCACCGTCATGAAGTGGATCGACGAGGCCGGCTACGCCTGCGCGACCAGCTGGTCCAAGCGCTACTGCGTGACCGTCTTCATCGGCAGCATCCGCTTCCATCACCCGATCATGATCGGCGACCTGGTCGAGGTCGAGGCGAAGCTCGCGTACACCGGCAACAGCAGCATCAACATCGCGGTCGAGGTGCGCAGCGGAGACATGAAGGGCGGCGAGATGCAGAAGACCGCCGAGTGCCTGATCGTCTTCGTGTCGGTCGACTCGCACGGGCGCCCGCTGCCGGTGGCGCCCTACGTCCCCGGCACGGAAGAGGCCAAGTCGCTGGCAGCGCGGGCCAAGGCGCACCTCGAGGCCTCGCGGGCCGCCTCCGGCGTCTGACGCGCCGCCTCCCGCGCCGCCGGCGGGGGGATCTTGTACGTCTCGTCTGACGCCGTTTCGGGACGGCGGTCGATACACTGCCCCGGCGAGCCCTGCTCGGCCGCACCGCAGCGACCCCATACCGATAACAACCGGAGGCGAGAGATGAACGTGCTGGACAAATCCATCGCGACGGGGTCGCTGGAGGAGATGGCCATCCTGCTGGACGCGCTGACGCGCCTGCGCAAGGGCGACGCCAAGGTCCGCCTGCCCGTGCACTGGACCGGCCTGTCGGGCAAGGTGGCCGACGTCTTCAACGACGTGGTCGAGCAGAACGCGGCGCTGGCCGCCGAGCTGGTGCGGCTGCGCCAGGTGGTGGGCAAGGAGGGCAAGCTCAAGCAGCGCGCCGTGCTGCCCGAGACGCGGGGCTTCTGGGGCGAGTCGGTCGAGTGCGTCAACGCGCTGATCGACGACCTGGTCCATCCCACCACGGAGGTCGCCCGCGTGATCGGCGCCGTGGCCCAGGGCGACCTGTCCAAGAGCATGGCACTGGAGGTCGACGGGCGCCGGCTGGAAGGCGAGTTCCTGCGGACGGCCAGGACCATCAACAAGATGGTCGAGCAGCTGGGCGACTTCTCGGCCGAGGTGACGCGGGTGGCGCGCGAGGTCGGCACGGAAGGCAAGCTGGGCGGGCAGGCCAAGGTCAAGGGCGTGGCCGGCACCTGGAAGGACCTGACGGACTCCGTCAACTCCATGGCCGGCAACCTGACCGACCAGGTGCGCAACATCGCCGATGTGACCACCGCCGTGGCCAAGGGCGACCTGTCGAAGAAGATCGATGTGGACGTGAAGGGCGAGTTCCTGACGCTGCGCAACACGATCAACACCATGGTCGACCAGCTGCGCTCCTTCGCCTCCGAGGTGACGCGGGTGGCGCGCGAGGTGGGCACCGAGGGCTCGCTGGGCGGGCAGGCGCGGGTCGAAGGCGTCTCGGGCACCTGGAAGGACTTGACCGATTCCGTGAACTCCATGGCCGGCAACCTGACCTCGCAGGTGCGCAACATCGCCGACGTGACCAAGGCGGTGGCGGCGGGCGACCTTTCCAAGAAGATCACGGTGGACGTGAAGGGCGAGATCCTGGAGCTGAAGAACACCGTCAACACCATGGTCGACCAGCTCAACTCCTTCGCCGCCGAGGTGACGCGGGTGGCGCGCGAGGTGGGCACCGAGGGCAAGCTGGGCGGCCAAGCCGACGTGCAGGGCGTGGCCGGCACCTGGAAGGACTTGACCGAGTCGGTCAACTTCATGGCCGGCAACCTGACCAGCCAGGTGCGCAACATCGCCGACGTGACCAAGGCGGTGGCGGCGGGCGACCTCTCCAAGAAGATCACGGTGGACGTGAAGGGCGAGATCCTCGAACTGAAGAACACCGTCAACACGATGGTGGACCAGCTGCGCTCCTTCGCCGCCGAGGTGACGCGGGTGGCGCGCGAGGTGGGCACCGAGGGCAAGCTGGGCGGCCAGGCCGACGTGCAGGGCGTGGCCGGCACCTGGAAAGATTTGACCGAGTCGGTCAACTTCATGGCCGGCAACCTGACCTCGCAGGTGCGCAACATCGCGGAGGTGACGACCGCGGTGGCGGCGGGCGACCTCTCCAAGAAGATCACGGTGGACGTGAAGGGCGAGATCTCGGAGCTGAAGAACACCATCAACACCATGGTGGACCAGCTCTCTTCCTTCGCTGCCGAGGTGACGCGGGTGGCGCGTGAAGTGGGCACCGAGGGCAAGCTGGGCGGCCAGGCCGACGTGCAGGGCGTGGCCGGCACCTGGAAGGACTTGACCGAGTCGGTCAACTTCATGGCCGGCAACCTGACCAGCCAGGTGCGCAACATCGCCGACGTGACCAAGGCGGTGGCGGCGGGCGACCTCTCCAAGAAGATCACGGTGGACGTGAAAGGCGAGATCCTGGAGCTCAAGGCCACCATCAACACGATGGTGGACCAGCTGCGCTCCTTCGCCGCCGAGGTGACGCGCGTGGCGCGCGAGGTGGGCACCGAAGGCAAGCTGGGCGGCCAGGCCGACGTGCAGGGCGTGGCTGGCACCTGGAAGGACCTGACCGACTCGGTCAACTCCATGGCCGGCAACCTGACCTCGCAGGTGCGCAACATCGCCGACGTGACCAAGGCGGTGGCGGCGGGCGACCTCTCCAAGAAGATCACGGTGGACGTGAAGGGCGAGATCCTCGAGCTGAAGAACACCGTCAACACCATGGTCGACCAGCTCAACTCCTTCGCCGCCGAGGTAACGCGGGTGGCGCGCGAGGTCGGCACCGAGGGCAAGCTGGGCGGCCAGGCCGAGGTGCAGGGCGTGGCCGGCACCTGGAAGGACCTCACCGACTCGGTGAACCTGATGGCGTCGAACCTCACCAGCCAGGTGCGCAACATCGCCGACGTGACCAAGGCGGTGGCGGCCGGCAACCTGTCGAAGAAGATCACGGTGGACGTGAAGGGCGAGATCCTGGAGCTCAAGGCCACCATCAACACCATGGTGGACCAGCTCTCCTCCTTTGCCGCCGAAGTGACGCGCGTGGCGCGCGAAGTGGGCACCGAGGGCAGGCTGGGCGGCCAGGCCCAGGTGCGCGACGTCTCGGGCACCTGGAAGGACCTGACCGACAACGTCAACTTCATGGCCGGCAACCTGACCGGCCAGGTGCGCGGCATCGCCAAGGTGGTGACCGCCGTGGCCAACGGCGACCTGCAGCAGAAGCTGACGGTGGAGGCCAAGGGCGAGATCGCCGCCCTGGCCGAGACCATCAACAGCATGACCGACACCCTGGCCACCTTCGCCGACCAGGTGACGACGGTGGCGCGCGAGGTGGGCGTGGAAGGCAAGCTGGGCGGCCAGGCCAAGGTGCCCGGCGCCGCCGGCACCTGGAAGGGCCTGACCGAGAACGTGAACCAGCTCGCCGCCAACCTGACCACGCAGGTGCGCGCCATCGCGGAGGTGGCGACCGCCGTGACGCAGGGCGACCTGACGCGCTCCATCACGGTGGAGGCGCGCGGCGAGGTCGCGGCCCTGAAGGACACGATCAACGAGATGATCCGCAACCTGAAGGACACCACGCAGAAGAACACCGAGCAGGACTGGCTCAAGACCAACCTCGCGAAGTTCAGCCGCATGCTGCAGGGCCAGAAGGACCTGCTCACCGTGGGCCAGCTGATCCTGTCCGAGCTGGCGCCGGTGGTGGGCGCGCAGCAGGCCGAGTTCTACCTGCTGACCACCACCGGCAGCACCCCGCGGCTGAAGCTCTTCGCCAGCTACGCCTCCGGCGGCCAGCATGCGCACGGCAAAGAGATCGAGCTGGGTCAGGGGCTGGTCGGCCAGTGCGCGGTCGAGAAAAGCAAGATCCTGCTGACCAACGTGCCGAGCACGGCCTTCCGCATCGCGACCGGCCTGTCCGAGGGCGCGGCCATGGACGTCATCGTGCTGCCGGTGATCTTCGAGGGCGAGGTGCGCGGCGTGCTGGAGCTGGCCTCGCTGGAGCGCTTCAACCCCTCGCACCAGGCCTTCCTGGACCAGTTGACCGAGTCCATCGGCATCGTGATCAACACCATCTCGGCCAACATGCGCACCGAGGACCTGCTGACCCAGTCGCAGTCGCTGGCCGAAGAACTGCAGAGCCGGCAGCAGGAGCTGCAGCAGACCAACGAGGCGCTGCAGGAGAAGGCGCGCCTGCTGGTGCACCAGAACCAGGAGGTCGAGCGCAAGAACCAGGAGGTGGAGCAGGCCCGCCAGGCCCTGGAGGAAAAGGCCGAGCAGCTCGCGCTCACCTCCAAGTACAAGTCCGAGTTCCTGGCCAACATGTCGCACGAGCTGCGCACGCCGCTCAACAGCCTGCTGATCCTGTCGGACCAGCTGTGCAAGAACAGCGACGGCAATCTCACGGCGCGGCAGGTGGAGTTCGCCAAGACCATCCACCTCTCGGGCAACGACCTGCTGATGCTGATCAACGACATCCTGGACCTCTCCAAGATCGAGTCGGGCACGGTGGCAGTGGAGCTCAGCGAGCTCCGGCTCGACGACCTGCAGCGCTCGGTGGAGCGCAGCTTCCGCCATGTGGCCGAGGCCAAGCACGTGGGCTTCGACATCCGCGCCGCGGGGCCGCTGCCCGAGACCATCGTGACCGACGTCAAGCGGCTGCAGCAGATCATCAAGAACCTGCTGTCGAACGCCTTCAAGTTCACGCATCAGGGGTCGGTGGCCATGGCGGTCTCCGCGGTGGACAGCGGCTGGTCGGCCGACAACGAAAGCCTCAACCGCGCCGGCCGGGTGATGGCCTTCTCGGTCACCGACACCGGCATCGGCATCTCCGCCGACAAGCAGCAGATCGTGTTCGAAGCCTTCCAGCAGGCGGACGGCTCGACCTCCCGCAAGTACGGCGGCACCGGCCTGGGCCTGGCGATCAGCCGCGAACTGGCGCGGCTGCTGGGCGGCGAGATCCGGCTGGTGAGTGCGCCGGCGCAGGGCAGCACCTTCACGCTGTACCTGCCGCAAAGCTACAACTCGCCGCGCAGCGCCCGCCTGGGCCGCCCGGCCGCGGCCGGGCCGGGCCAGCCCGCCGAATCCGGTGCCGAAGCGCGCCAGCCGGCGCGACGCGTGTCCCCGGGCGCCGAGCCGGTGGCCGCGCCGCCGGCCGAGGCCGAGGCCACGGCCGAGCTGCTGTCCTCGCTCAACATCGCCGACGACGACCGCGACAGCATCCTGCCGGGCGAGAAGGTGCTGCTGGTCGTGGAGAACGACCTCGGCTTTGCCAGGATGCTGCTGCAGGCGGCGCGCCGCGCCGGCTTCAAGGGCCTGGTGAGCGCCAGCGGCGCGGGCGCCCTGGCGCTGGCGCGCGACCACCGGCCGATGCTCATCACCCTGGACATCTTCCTGCCCGACATGGAAGGCTGGCGCATCCTGGAACGCCTGAAGGCCGACCTGGCGACGCGGCACATCCCGATCTGCGTGGTCTCGACCGACGACTCGCGCGAGCGGGCCCTGGCCTCGGGCGCCATCGGCTTCCTGGCCAAGCCGCTGCAATCGATCGACGAGGTGGATGCCGCCCTGGGCGACCTGCATCGCTTCGTGGAGGCGCCGAAGCGCAAGCTGCTGGTCGCGATGCCGCCCTCGGACCTGCGCGACCGTTATCTCGAGGTCTTGCCGGCCGAGCAGGTCGAGATCGTGATCGCGGAGAGCGCCGATGCGGTGCGCGGCGCGCTGGCGCGCAGCGACATCGACGCCCTCGCCACCGATGGCCGCGTGGCCGGCCTCGGCCGGCGCGACGTGGCCGAGTTCGTGGAGGGCCGTCCCCCGTTCACGCGGCAGCTGCCGGTGCTGCTCTATGGGCCCGACGGCCCGCTGCCCGGCTGGGAGCGCGGCCCGGGCGGCGCCGTGCTGCGGGTCACCGAGTCGCTGGACGCGCTGATCGACGCCACCGCCTTCTGCCTGCATCGCGGCATGGCCAGGATGTCGGAGGCCGAACGCCGCTCGGTCGAGGCGATGCACCAGGCCTCCGGCTCGCTGGCGGGCAGGAAGGTGCTGATCGTCGATGACGACATGCGCAACATCTTCGCGCTCGCGGCGGTACTGGACGCACAGGGCATGCTCATCGTGTCGGCGGAGAACGGCCGCGATGCGATCCGCCTGGTGCAGCAGGACGACACCATCGACATCGTGCTGATGGACATCATGATGCCGGAGATGGACGGCATGCAGACCATGCGCGAGCTGCGCCGGCTGCCGCGCGGCAAGCAGCTGCCGCTGGTGGCGGTGACGGCCAAGGCCATGAAGGGCGACCGCGAGAAATGCATCGAGGCCGGCGCCTGGGACTATCTGTCGAAGCCGGTCGACACCGCCTACCTGCTGATGGTCCTGCGGGGATGGCTGTGCAAGTAGACGACCTCCCCCTGCCGCCCGACGAGCCCGAGCCAGACCCCGACGGCGCGGCCGACGCGGAGAAGGCCGACATCCTGGTGGTCGACGACCTGCCCGAGAAGCTGCTGGTGTTCCGCACCGTGCTCGAGGAGCTGGGCCAGAACCTGGTGCTGGTGCGCTCGGGCGCCGATGCGCTGCGCGAGATCCTGCAGCGCGAGTTCGCGGTCATCCTGCTGGACGTCAACATGCCCGGCATCGACGGCTTCGAGACCGCCACGCTGATCCGCCAGCACCGGCGCTGCAGGCACACGCCGATCATCTTCATCACCTCCTATGCCGACGAGATGCAGACAGCGCGCGGCTACTCGCTGGGCGCGGTGGACTACATCCTGTCGCCGGTGGTGCCGGAGATCCTGCGCAGCAAGGTCGCGGTCTTCGTCGCGCTCTACCAGATGCGGCGTCAGGTCCGCCGCCAGGCCGATGCCCGCGCGGCGGTGATGGCGGCGCAGGCGGCGCGCCGCGTCGCCGAGGCGAACGACCGGCGCTCGGCCTTCCTGGCCCACGCCAGCCGCATGCTCAGCGGCTCGCTGCAGATCACCGTCGCGATGAACGCGCTGGCCGGGCTGTTGGTGCCCGAGCTGGCGACGCTGGCCGTGGTGCTGCTGTGCGATGCCGACCTCGGCGCGGGCGAGATGCTGGCCGCCAGCGGGCAGGCCGGCGGCGCGGCGCTGCAGCTGTCGACCGGGCGCGAGGCCCGCCTGCACGAGCAGGTGCGCGGCGCGCTGCACGACGCGGCGCACACGCGGCAGCCGGTCCGGCTCGACCCCGAGGCGCTGGCCGTGCTCACCCCCGCCGCCTTCGGTCTCTCGGCCGCGGGCGAGACCTTCCCGCCGCTGCGCCGGGCGCAAGCGGTGCCGCTGGTCTTCGGCGAGCGCGTCCTGGGCGCGGTGCTCATCGCCTGCAGCGACGTGGGCGAGAGCGGCGCGGCCGATGCGGGCCTGCTCGAGGAGCTGGCCGCGCGGGCCGCGACCGCCTTCGAGAACGCGCGCCTCTACCTCGTGCTTCAGCGGGAGATGCTCGAGCGGCAGGCCGCGCAGGAGGAGCTGCAGCGCACCAACCGGCGCAAGGACGAGTTCCTGGCCATGATGTCGCACGAGCTGCGCAACCCGCTGGCGCCCATCCAGACCGCGGTGCAGGTGATCCGCCGCGTGGCCGCGCCGCACCCCAAGGTCGCGTGGGCGCTGGACATCGCCGAGCGGCAGCTCAAGCAGCTCACGCGCCTGATCGAGGAGCTGCTGGACGTGGCGCGCATCAGCCAGGGCAAGATCGTGCTGAAGCACGAAACCCTCGACCTCAACGCCGTGATCGCCCAGAGCGTGGAGACGGTGCAGCCCTTCGTCGACGGCCGCCGTCAGGCCTTGAAGGTGGTGGTGCCGCAGCAGCCGGCGTGGCTGCTCGGCGACGTGGCCCGGCTCACGCAGGTCATCGCCAATCTGCTGCACAACGCCGCCAAGTACAGCCCCGAGGGCACCGGCATCGAGCTGCTCTGCTGGCTGGAGGAGGACGAAGCCGTGCTCTCGGTGCGCGACCACGGCATCGGCATCGATGCCGCGCTGCTGCCGCGCATCTTCGACCTCTTCGAGCAGGGCGAGCGCGGGCTCGACCGCGCGCAGGGCGGACTGGGCGTCGGGCTGACGCTGGCGCGGCGGCTGACCGAGATGCACGGCGGCCGGATCGAGGCCTTCAGCGAAGGCCCGGACCGAGGGTCCGAGTTCCGGCTGCGGCTGCCGCGCGTCGGCAGGGTGGCGCCGGCCACGGGGCAGGCGCTGCCGCAGGAGACCGCGATGGCGCCCTGGCGCGAAGCGCTGCGCATCCTGGTCGTCGACGACAACCACGATGCGGCGACCGGCATTGCCGCGATGCTCGAACTGGAAGGTCACGCGGTCTGCACGGCCCATGACGGCGAGCAGGCGCTCAGCGCCGCGACCACTCACCGCGCCGTTGTCGTGGTGCTGGACATCGGCTTGCCGCTGCTGGACGGCTACGAGGTGGCCCGCCGGATGCGCGCCCAGCCCCTGCTGGCCGGCGCCTTGCTGATCGCGCTGACCGGCTATGGGCAGAGCGAGGATCGCCAGGCCGCCATGGAGGCGGGCTTCGACCACCATTTCGTCAAGCCCGCGGATCCGCAGCTGCTGCTGGCCTGCATCCGGCAATGGTCGCGGCAGCAGGCGCCCGGCGGCGCCGGCGAGCGGCGGCCCACCGTCAACGCCTCGTAGCGGGCCCTATCGGGCGATGGAGGTCGCCAGGATGCGGTCGAGCGCCTCGAAGTCGATGGGCTTTTGCAGATGATGGTCGAACAGGCCCGGCGCCGCAGCGTCGCCGGAATCTTCCTTGCCGTAGCCGGACACGGCCACCAGGAGCATGGACTTGCCGCCCGCGCTGGCGCGCATGCGCCGCGCCAGTTCGGCGCCCGAGAAATCGGGCAGGACCAGGTCGACCAGCGCCGCATCGAAGGCGGTGGCAGCGGCGGCGTCCATCGCCTCCCGCGCGCAATAGCTGCATTGCACCTCATGGTCCTCCAGCGTCAGCAGTTCGCGCAGCAGGTCGGCTGCGGGCTTGTTGTCGTCGACGATGAGCACATTCACTGGAAGCTCCCCAAAAACCGAGCGCCCCAGTATGGGCAGCGGGCAGGGGGATGCGCGTAGGAGGGCGCCCCGCCTTGGCGCCGGAGGCCGGGCGCGCGGGGCCTGAGCTCAGCCGCGCGCCGGCTCGACCGTTCCGCTGACCTCCCCCAGCCCGATGCGCACTGCCCCTTCGCGCTCGCAGTAGCCGCGCAGGATCAGCGTGTCGCCGTCCTCGAGGAAGCTGCGGCGCTCGCCGTTGGGCAGCGTGAGCGGCTGCTTGCCGCTCAGGGTGAGCTCGAGCAGCGAGCCGGCCTCTGCGGGCTTCGGGCCCGAGAGCGTGCCCGAACCGAGCAGGTCGCCGGGCTGCAGGTTGCAGCCGTTCACGGTGTGATGTGCGATGAGCTGCGCCGGCGTCCAGTAGGCGGCCTCGCGGGCGTTGCCGTGCGTGAGACGCACGGGCGCCTCGCCGGCTTCGCGCATGCTGGCGGTCTGGAGCCAGGTCTCCAGCACGATGTCGAGCGCGCCCCGCTCGCGGTTCCCTGGCGCATCCAGGTAGGGCAGCGGCTGGGGATCGCCGGCCGGGCGCTCGAAGGGCGCGCGGAAGGGGGCGAGCGCCTCCGCGGTCACGATCCAGGGCGACAGGGTGGTGGCGAAGTTCTTCGACAGGAAAGGGCCCAGCGGCTGGTACTCCCAGGCCTGGATGTCGCGCGCGGACCAATCGTTCAGCAGGGTGACGCCGAACAGGTGCGCCTCGGCCTCGGCGACGGCGATCGGCTCGCCCAGCGCATTGCCCTGCGCCACGAAGAAGCCGAGTTCAAGCTCGTAGTCGAGCCGCTTCGAGGGACCGAAGCTCGGCGCCGCGGCATCGGCCGCCTTGGTCTGGCCCTGCGGCCGCCGGAAGCGCTGGCCGCTCACACCGATGGAGGAGGCGCGGCCGTGGTAGCCGATGGGCACCCACTGGTAGTTGGGCAGCAGCGGCGCGTCCGGGCGGAACAGGCTGCCCACGGTGCGGGCGTGGTGGATGCCGGTGTAGAAGTCGGTGTAGTCGCCGATGCGGCAGGGCACCGTCATCTCGACCGCCGACTGGGCCACGACCGCCTTGGCCCACGCCGCCGCCTGGCCGCTGCCTTCGGCGAGGCCGGCGGAGATGGCGGCCCGCAAGGCCTGGCGCTCCGCCGGGCTTTTCGACATCAGCACGTTCATGTCGTCGGTGTGGACCAGGCCGGTGGCCTTCAGGTCCAGCACCTGGTCGCCGATCGCGACGCCGATGCGGAAGGGTTCGCCGCTGCCGGCGGGCCGGTAGCGGCCGAAAGGCAGGTTCTGGATCGGGAAGTCGCAGCCGGCCTGGTTGGCCGACGCGACCCAGCTGCGCAGCTGGGGGTCGTGGGTGGCGTTCGGTGTGGTCATGGCTTGAACTTGTCCTGCAGGCCGGCCCAGCAGTCGGCATAGTCGGTGTCGAGCGCCGGGCTCTGCAGGGCCCAGGCGGTGGGAATGAAGCGGTAGCGGCTTTCGAACATGAAGGCCAGCGTGTTGTCCAGCTTCTGCGGCTTGAGGTCGGCGCCGCTGGCTTTTTCGAAGGCCTCCTGGTCGGGGCCGTGCGGCACCATGGCGTTGTGCAGGCTGGCACCGCCGGGCTTGAAGCCGCCGGGCTTGGCGTCGTATTCGCCGTAGACCAGGCCCATGAACTCGCTCATGAGGTTGCGGTGGTACCAGGGCGGACGGAAGGTGTCCTCCATCACCAGCCAGCGCGGTGGGAAGATCACGAAGTCGCAGTTGGCGGTGCCGGGCGTGTCGGAGGGCGAGGTCAGCACGGTGAAGATCGACGGGTCCGGATGGTCGAAGCTGATCGAGCCGATGGTCATGAAGTTCGCGGTGTCGTACTTCACGGGCGCGAGGTTGCCGTGCCAGGCGACCACGTTGAAGGGCGACTGCTTCATGGGCGCGCGCCACAGACGGCCGCCCGACTTCTTGACCAGCTCGTAGCCGCCGGCTTCAGTCTCGAAGGCCGCCACGGGCGCTTGGAAGTCGCGCGGGTTGGCCAGGCCGTTGGAGCCGATCGGGCCCAGCTCGGGCAGGCGGAACTGGGCGCCGTAGTTCTCGCAGACGTAGCCGCGCGCGGCACCCTGGCCCGAATCCGGCAGCGCGACCTTGAACACCACGCCGCGCGGCAGCAGCGCGATCTCGCCGGGCTTCACCTCGAGCACGCCCATCTCGGTGGTGATCACCAGCCGGCCCTGCTGCGGCACGACCAGCAGCTCGCCGTCGGCATTGACGAAGGCGCGGCGCGTCATCGACTTGCTCGCGAGGTAGACATGCGCGGCCAGGCCGCACTGCGCCTCGGCGTCGCCATTGGCGACCAGGGTGTGCATGCCGTCGACGAAATCGGCCTCGGCGCCGCTGAAGGGAATCGGGTGCCAGCGCATCGGCTCGGGTGCGAGCGCGAGGCTGCGGTCGGCGCCGGTCTGCCAGCCCGGCTGCGCGTAGGCCTCGTAGCGCCCCGAGACCACCGAGGGCTGGCGCCGATACAGCCAGCTTCGGCGGTTCTCGTGGCGTGGCGCGGTGAAGGCGGTCCCCGAGAGCAGCTCGGGATAGAGATCGAGGGGCGCACGCTGCGGGCTGTTGCGGCCCTGCGGCAGGGCGCCGGCCACGGCCTCGGTGGCGTATTCGTTGCCGAAGCCGCTCTGGTAGCGCAATGCGTCGGTGCTCATAGAAATCCTTTCAATCCACGCGAATGTTGTTGGCCTTGATCAGGCGCCCCCAGCGCTCGCGCTCGGCCTTCACGTAGCTCGCCATGTCGGCTGGCGAGCCGGGCAGGCCCTCCACGCCGAGCGCGTCGAAGCGCGCCTTGACCGCGGGCGAGGCCAGCGCCTCCTGCAGCGCCTTGGCGTAGCGCGCCACCGTGGCATCGGCCGTGCCGGCGGGCACGGTGAGGCCCTGCCAGGCGTAAGCCTCGTACCCGGCCAGGCCCTGCTCCATCAGCGTGGGTACGTTGGGCAGGGAGGCAATGCGGCTGGCGCTCGCGACGCCGATCGCCTTGACCTTGCCGGCCTGCACGAACTGGTTGCCGGTGGCGGTGTCGACCAGCATGAAAGGCACCTGCCCGCCCAGCACGTCCTGCATGGCCGGCGCCGCGCCGCGATACGCGACGTGGGTGAGCTTGAGCTCGGCCTTCTCGCGCAGCAGCTCACCCGCCAGGTGGTGAGGGCTGCCGACGCCGGCCGAGCCGTAGTTGACGCCGCTCGGCTGCGCCTTGGCCCAGGCCAAGAACTCCTTCCAGTTGCTCGCCGGCACCTGCGGACCGACCACCAGCACGAGCGGGAAGCGGGCCAGCAGGCCAATCGGCTTGAGGTTCTTCTCGGCGTCGTAGTTCAGCTTGGAAAAGAGGAAGGGATTGGCCGCCAGCGTGGCGAAGTCGGCGGTCAGCAGGGTGTGCTCCACGTCCCTGGCACGCACCGCGTACTCGGCCGCGATGTTGGTGGCCGCGCCCGGCTTGTTGTTGATGAGGATGGGCGCGCCAAGGCTCTTGGCCATGGTCTCGGCGGTGGCGCGCGCCACCGAATCGGAGCCGCCGCCGGCGGCGTAGCCCACCACCCACTCGATGGGCTTGCCATCCTGGGCGGCGGCGACGAGGGTCAGGGCGGCCAGGCCGAGGCCGGCCAGGGTCTTGAGGATCATGGGTCTTGTCTCCTGTGGATTGAAAGGGTCTTCAGGCGCGCGCCGCCTCGAAGGCCTCGCGCAGCACCGCCAGCGAACCGATGTGGTTGGCCAGCACCAGCACCAGGCGGGCATTGAAGGCATGGCTCTCTTCGGTCGACAGGCCCTGGTGCGCATCGAGCAGAGCCTCGTAGAAATCATCGGGGGCATCCAGGTGGGGCGCGAGGATCAGGGCTTCGTTCGACATGGTCGGGGTCTCCTCGAATCGGATGTCAGGCCTTGCCGAGCGCACGCGCATGAGCGGCGCGGACGGCGGCGGCCGTGGGCGCCCGCCAGCGCGCGCACACGTGCTGGTCGGGACGCAGAAGGTAGGTGGTACCGGGACGTGCGTCGTAGCGCTGCGCAGCCAAGGCATGGGCGTCGTCGAGCGGGATGCGCAGCACGCCGAGCGGCAGCTCGGCCTCGGCGAGCGCGCGGCTGCTGGCCTCGGCGGCGGCGCCTTCGCCGAACACCAGCGCGGTGAAGCGTCCATCGGCGCCGATCGAGCGCATCAGCCAGCCGCCGTTCGCCGCGGCGACCGGAGCATCGGCCGCGACTGCACCGGGCACCATGCGGCCTTCGAAGGGGTCGCTGTCCGGCGTGCAGAGCATCGAACCGTGCAGCGTGGCCGGCACCGACAGCCGCCCGCTGTTGACCAGCGTGCGCGCAAAGGCGTGCCGGCTGGCCAGCTGCAGGACGGCGTCGCGGAACAGCCGGCTGACTTCGCTTTTGGGCGTGATGAAGTCGGTGGAGCGGGTGGAGTTGCGGATGTTCTCGTCGGCCGCGTACTCGCGCTCGCGGGCGTAGCTGTCCAGCAGCGCGTCCGGCGCCTCGCCGCGCAGCACCGCCGCCAGCTTCCACGCCAGGTTGTCCGCGTCCTGTACGCCCGAGTTGGCGCCGCGCGCACCGAAGGGCGACACGCCATGCGCCGAGTCGCCGGCAAACAGCACGCGGCCGTGGCGGAAGGTGTTCATCCGCAGGCAGGCGAAGGTGTAGACGCTGGCCCACTCGAGCTCGAATTCCGCGTTCTTGAAGGGCGAGGCGGCCAGCAGGGCCTTGACGCGCGGGATGATGTTCTCGGGCTTCTTCTCGGCTTCGGGGTCGGCGTCCCAGCCGAGCTGGAAGTCGACGCGCCACACGTTATCGGGCTGCATGTGCAGCAGCACGCTCTGGTGGCGGTGGAAATCGGGATCGAACCAGAACCAGCGCTCGGCGGGGAAATCGACCTTCATCTTCACGTCGGCGATCAGGAAGCGGTCCTTGAAGATGCGGCCCGTGCTTTCCTGGCCGATCAGCTGGCGCACCGAGGAGCGCGAGCCGTCGCAGGCGGCGAGCCAGTCGGCCTTCAACCGATAGGGGCCGTCCGGCGTCTCGATGGTCACGAGCGCATGGTCCTCGTGCTGCTCGACACCGACCACCTTGTTGCTCCAGCGGATGTCCAGCAGCGGCAGCTCCGCCGCGCGCTCGGCCAGGAAGCCCTCGACGTAGTACTGCTGCAGGTTCACGAACGCGGGGCGCTGGTGGCCCTCCTCGGGCAACAGGTCGAACTCGTAGATCTGCGCGTCCCGAAGGAACACGCGGCCCAGCTTCCACGACACCCCCTTGGCTGCCATGCGCTCGCCGCAGCCGAGCCGGTCGAAGATCTCCAGCGTGCGCTTGGCGAAGCAGATGGCGCGCGAGCCGCTGGACAGCTTGTTGTCGTTGTCCAGCAGCACGACGGGGATCTGTCGCTGCGCGAGGTCGATGGCCAGCGCGAGCCCGACCGGGCCTGCACCGACCACCACGACCGGGTGGCGGGCGGGCGTGGGCGCGTCCTGGTCGGGGTGGTGGCGATAGTCGTAGCGCAGATTCTGGTAGTCGATCTGCGACGCGGCGGATGCAGCGATGGCATTCACGTTCATGTCTCCATGCCGGCTTTTTCCTTTGCCGTCAGCCTTCCAGCGTCTTCCACATCTCGACGTCGCGCTCGGCGGTCCAGATGCGCGGATCGGCATGCTGGGTGACCTCGTCATAGCAGCGCGTCACGTCGAAGGGCATGCAGTGGTCGAAGATCACCCAGTGCCCGTACTTGGGCTTGAGCGCGGCGAAGGTGTCCTTGTAGACAGCGTTCAGGTCCTTGCCGGCGGCCACGCCCTTCTGCACGCTGGCGTACACGTCGGCGATGAAGTCGCGCGTGCCCGCAAGGCCCTTTGCCACCTGTTCAGGGGTGGTCAACGCGGCGCCGCGGCCCGGCACCAGCGCCTTGGGTTGCAGCGCGGCGAGGTTGTCCAGCGTCTTGGGCCAGTCCTTGAAGTAGGCGTCGCCGGCATAGGGCGTGGCGTCGAACTCGACCAGGTCACCCGACAGCAGGGTTCGCTCTTCGGGCAGCCAGACCACCGTGTCGCCCTTGGTGTGGCCGCGGCCGAGCTGCAGCAACTGCACTTCCAGCTTGCCCAGCCAGAGCGTCATCTTGCCGGTGAAGGTCAGGGTCGGCCAGGTCAGGCCCGCAGGAACGGACTCGACGTTCTGGAACAGCCGCGGGAAGCGGCCGATCTCGCTCGCCTTGTCCTGCTCGCCGCGCTCGACGATCAGGTCGCGCGTGTCCTGGCTGGCCAGGATGTGCTGAGCCCCATAGGCGCTGGCGCCCAGCACGCGCACCGCATGGTAATGCGTGAGCACCACGTACCGGATGGGCTTGTCGGTCACCTCCCGGATGCGGCGGATCACGTCGGCGGCCATTGCCGGGGTGGCCTGGGTGTCGGCCACCAGGACGCAGTCGTCGCCGATGACGATGCCGGTGTTCGGGTCGCCCTCGGCGGTGTAGGCCCAGGCGTGCTCGGAGATCTGACTGAAGGTGACCTTCTTCTCTTCCAGGTCGGCCTGGCTGGCAAAGGTCTTGGTCTGGCTCATCGGGGTCTCCTTTTGGAATTTGACTAAACCGAATAGGTTTGCATTGAACAAACGCCGCGCAGTGTAGTGCGGGATTCAGTTAATGTCTAATGCTTTCCACATGAACGAACGAGGGAATGCATTCATGGCGACAGACATCGACAACGGCGATCGCGCGCAGCGCGGCATCCAGAGCATCGAAGTGGGCGGCCAGCTGTTGCGCGCCCTGGTGCACCACGGCCGGCCGATGGCGTTGAAGGACCTCGCGCGCGAGGCCGAGATGTCGCCCGCCAAGGCGCATCCCTACCTGGTCAGTTTCAGCCGGCTGGGGCTGATCGAGCAGGACCGCTCCAGCGGACACTATCTGCTCGGCCCGCTGGCCTTGCAACTGGGGCTGATCAGCCTGCAGCAGGCCGATCCGGTGCACGTCGCCACACCGCTGCTGGCCGTGCTGGCGCAGGAGATCGGCCACACCACCGCCCTCGCGGTGTGGGGCGACCGCGGCGCCACCATCGTGCGGGTGGCCGAGTCGCCGGCCGCACTGCATGTGAGCATGCGCCACGGCACGGTGTTCTCGCTGACCAGCACGGCCTCGGGCCGGCTGTTCGGTGCCTACCTGCCGCCCGAGGAGGTCAAGCGCATGCTGGAAAAGGAGCGCCGCCGCGAGAAGAGCAGCGCCCGGCCCGAGCGCCACGTGGGCATGCCGCCCGCGCCGCCGCTGCCGGACTGGAAGCACTTCGAGGCCCAGCTGCACGCGGTGCGCGAGCACGGCATGAGCCGCTCGGAAGGCGAGATCGTGCCCGGCGTGAGCGCGATGTCGGCGCCGGTGTTCGACCACACGGGCGCGATCGCGCTGGCGATCACGGCGATCGGGCCCACGGCGGTCTTCGACACCGGCTGGGACGGGCTGGTCGCGCAGGCGCTGAAGCGCTGCGCGGGCGAGGTCTCGCAGCGGCTTGGGGCGGCGCAGCGCTGAGCCCGGCGGTCAACTCCCCGCTGCGGCGCGCGCGGCCCTCAAGGCGCGGGCGCGTTCCAGGCTCTCGGCCGGCCAGTGCTCGCTGCTGCGGTAGTACTCGGGCACCGCCGGGATGTCCGGCGACAGCTGCACCCACGGCTGCTTGGACATCGTGAAGATGTGGATGTCGGGCGGCAGGCGATCCGGCAGGTCGAGCGTGCCCACGCGCACGAAGCACACGGCCTCGCCGGCGCCGGCGTAGTGGCTCCACAGCGCGATGCGGCAGTGCGGGCAACGGGCGATCTTCTGGCCCTTGCCGCTCAGCGAAGGCGTGGGCACCAGCTCGACTTCGCCCTGAACCCGCTGCAGCCGGTCGGCCTCGATCATGGCGTTGAGCGCGAAGGCGCTGCCGGTCTCGCGCTGGCACCAGCGGCAATGGCAACAGTGAACGAACAGCGGCCGCGTCATCATGCGGTAGCGCACGGCGCCGCAGGTGCAGCCGCCCTCGAGCGGGAAAGGGTCGGTCGTCATGGTCGTCCTACTGTGGCGCAGCGGCCGACGGAAGGCAACGGCGGCTTCAGGCCGCCGATGCGCCCAGCGCCACGAATTCGCCTTCGAGGCGGCCGACCTCGCGGCCCTCCTGCTCCAGCACCGCTTCGACCGCGATGCGGCCCCGCCCCTTGCGCGTCAGCATGCGCAGGAAGGCCGGCCAGGTCCGCACCTCCTCAGGGATGAAGGATCGCGCCGTGAAGTCCCCGGTGATGGGCAGCCCATAGTCCATGCTGTTGCGCTGGATCACCAGCCGGCTCGCGATGCCGGCGCGCTGAAGCCGGGTGTGCAGCAGCGACCAGGCAGCGAGGATGGCCACTGCGGAGGCGCTGCCGCCGAACACCGTCTCGCGGTGATTGATGTTGGGCGCCAGAGGTGCCCCGAGCACCACGGCCGCATCGTCGGCCATCAGCACGCTCACCTGCATGGCCTTCGACAGCGGGATGTGTGCGTGCAGATAGGCCTCGAGCTCGGGAGGGCTCACTTCGAGCGCCCGTCGAAATGCTGCACAGGCACCGATTCGAGATCGATGCCCTCGAGGCACCGGATGTTGATGGCCGCCATCTTGTTGCCCTTCGGGTCGGTGCCCTCGCCGAAGGGATGGATGCCGCAGACCGGGCAGAAGCGGTGCGAGATCACGTGCTTGTTGAACATGTAGGTGCTCATGTCCTCGGGCGGGGTCTTGAGCGCGAGCTTGTCGTGCGGCACGAACCACATCAGCGAGCCCTTGCGCTGACAGATCGAGCAATTGCATGCCATCGCACTCTGGATCTCGCCCTCGACCTCGAAAGCGATGCGGCCGCAGTGGCAGCTGCCTTGGTATTTCATCGGAGTCTCCGTTGGAAATGCGGGAGCTCAGTATGGCAGCGCCTCGTATGGCCCTCTCTTCTTCGGCATTGGCTGCGCCTTCCTGGCCGGTGATTTGCTCGCGCTTTGCCGCGGGAACCGCGACGACGAATGAGCGGCGAGGCGAGCGGTCAGTGCTTGGCTTGCTCGAGGCGGTCGCGCGTACGAATCGCCTCGTCCCTGGCGGCCTGGGCGAAGTCATCGCCGCCCGACGCGTAACAAATGGCGCGAGAGGAATTGACCACGATCGGCGCATCGGCCCGCCAGCCAGCGCGCACGGTGGCCACCGCGTCGCCCCCCTGGGCGCCGACGCCCGGGATCAGCAGCGGCACGGTCGGGGCCAGTGCGCGCACGCGCTCGATCTCGGCCGGGTAGGTGGCGCCGACCACCAGGCCCAGCTGGCCGTTCAGGTTCCATGGGCCCTGGGCCAGCTTCGCGATGTGTTCATACAGGAAAGGCTGGCCTTCCACGCCCGCGAGGCGCTGGGCCTGCAGGTCGTCGCCGCCGGGATTGCTGGTGCGGCACAGCAGGAAGGCTCCCTTGCCTTCGTGGCGCAGATAGGGCTCGACCGAATCGAAGCCCATGAAGGGCGAGAGCGTGACCGCATCCGCGCCGTAGCGCTCGAAGGCCTCGCGTGCGTACTGCTCGGCGGTAGAACCGATGTCGCCGCGCTTGGCATCGAGGATGACGGGCACCTGCGGTGCGTTGCGGCGCAGGTGCTCCATGAGCTTCTCGAGCTGGTCTTCGGCGCGGTAAGCGGCGAAGTAGGCGATCTGCGGCTTGAAAGCGATCACCAGGTCGGCCGTTGCATCGACGATGGCGGCGCAGAAGTCATAGATCTTGCCGGCGTCGCCCTTCAGGCGGGCGGGAAACTTGGCGGGCTCGGGGTCGAGGCCCACGCACAGCAGCGAGCCGTTGCGGCGCTCGGCGGCGCGCAGCTTGTCCAGGAAGATCATGGGGCGGAATTCTAGGCGCGCCCCCCGGCCCGTTCAGTTCGGAGACGGCAACTGCGCGGCGGCCAGGCACAGGTCGGCCCAGGCGCGCGCCTTGTCGGCCGGATTGCGCAGCAGGTAGGCCGGGTGGTAGGTCACGATCACCGGCACGTCCTCCCAGCCCGGCGTGGCGATGCGCACCGGCGAGCCGCGCAGCCTGCCGAGCGGCTCGGCGCTCTGCAGCAGGCTCTGAGCGGCCAGCGGCCCCATGGCCAGCACCACCTGCGCGGCCGGCGCCGCTTCGGCAAAGCCGTCGGCGATGGGGCGCGGGCTGCCGGGCTGGCCCGAGGCCACGCCACGGTGCGTGCGCATCAGGTGCACGGGCACGGCGCCGCCCTGCAGCTGGAGCGCGCGCAGCATGGCCTCGAACAGGCGTCCGGCCTCGCCGGCGAAGGGCTCGCCATGGCGGCCATCGAGCTCGGGCGGCATGTCGGCCACGATCAGCCAGCCGCCACCTGCAGCTTCGGGGCCGTAGAGAAGGCGCGGCGCATCGATCAGCACGCTGGCCGACGAGGGCGCTGCGGAGGGACGGGATGCGACCGGCGGCGCGGGCACCGGCTTCGGCGCGGCCACTGGTGCAGCTGCGGCGCGTGCCGGCGCAGGCTCGGCGGCCGCTTGGCCGGACACGATGGAGGGCGCAGGCGCATCCGGCGCCATCGTCGCTTCGAGGGGCGGTGCGGCAGGCGCCGCAGCCGGCCAGAACAGCTTGATGCCCATCTCCTCGAGCATCGCGCGTTGGCGCGCGTCCAGATTCAGCGTGCCTTCCATGTCTTTACTTCAAGCCTCCCCAGGCACTGTTCGATTCGTTCAGCCGCAGGCTCATCACCACCGCGTCCTCGCGGGCATTGCCCTCGGCCGGGTAGTAGCCCTTGCGCACGCCCACGCGCCGGAAGCCCTGGCGCTCGTAGATGGACATTGCCCGCAGATTGCTCGCGCGCACCTCGAGCCAGAGCCACTGCGCGTTCTGGCCGCGGGACCAGCCCGACAGCGCCTCCAGCATCAGCGGCGCCCAGCCTTGGCCCTGGAATGCCGGCGCCACGGTGATGTTGAGCAGATGCACTTCGTCGACACCCTTCATGGCGACGAAATAGCCGATCAGCGTCTCGCTGCCCGCCTGCGCCACCGGCCGGCCCCAGAGCCCGCGCGGCCGCCGCGCCGGCACCACCTCGTCCGACGCCGAGGCGGGCGCCACGAGGCATTGACAGTGGTAGCCGGCGACCAGCGAGTCGCTGAAGTTGGCCGGCGTCCAGGGGTGGGTGTAGGCGCTGCGCTCGATGGCGCACACGGCCGGGATCCGCTCGACCGTGATCGGTTCGAGGCGGGCCTCACGCGGCTGCAGGACGGCGCTCATGGGAATGAAGGTTGGGCCCTCTCCAGGACCTCACGCGGCGGGTGATTCACGTATTGACAGCCCCTCGTTTTGTGCCGCCTTGTGGGCGGCGCGTTCTTGCGTGGTTTGTGCGACTTTATCGCGAACATACAACGGCCACGCGAGCGCCGGCGCGACGGCCCCGCCGGCAGCGAGCAATTCAGGGGCCAGCCTCAGGATCGCCTCGGCGCCGGGCAGCGCCTCGTACCGAGCCACCCCAGGCGGCAGGCGCTCGCCGTAGGCGGCGAAGACGTTGCCGGCGAGCGCCCAGCCCGGTGGCACCTGCACTTGTTCGGGGGCCAGAAGCCGCGGCTCGGCGTCGCTCCGTGTGGGCTGGTCGAAGTCGTAGTTCGCGGCATAAAGCTCGTCCATGCGCGCATCGAGCAGCGCGACCACGCGCAGGGGGCCGAAGCGGTGGCGCGCCTCTTCGGCCACCGCGTGCAAGGTGTCGACCGGCAACAGCGGCACACCGGCGCCGAAGCCCAGCCCCTGCGCGACCGAGCAGGCAGTGCGCAGGCCGGTGAAGGAGCCGGGTCCGCGGCCGAAGGCGATGGCGTCGAGTTCGGCCATCGCCACGCCGGCTTCGGCCAGCAACTCCTGGATCAGCGGAATCAGGCTGCTCGACGCCTGCGCGCCGCCGGGCCCGCTGCGCGAGAACACGCGGTCACCGCGACGCACCGCCACCGACAGCGCCTCGGTGCTGGTGTCGAAGGCCAGGAGCTTCGGTTCTGCCGGCATCCCGTCACCCTCGCGCGACGGCGACGGGCGCCACGCCGCCGGTGCGCATGCGTTGCACGCCGAACAGGATGCCTGCGGTAACGAACAACAGTCCGGCGATCAGGTTCCAGTGCAGCGGCTCGCCCAGGAAGAACACGGCGCCGAGCGCCGACAGGCCCGGCACCAACGCGGTGATCATGGTGGAGCGCACCGGTCCGAAGTACTGGATCATGCGGGTGAAGGTGATGCCCGAGATCACGACCGAGCCGATCCCCTGGAACAGCATCTGGAAGCCGATTTCGCCGAGCGGCGCGCTGGCCAGCCGACTCGTCACCGCGCCGAGGCCAGCCAGCAGCGCATAGGCCGGCACGTAGGCGAGGAAGGCGAACACGGTGATCGCGATGGTGGCACGCACGGCCTCGAGCCCGTGGCACCGCACCGTCACGCTGTAGCAGGCCCAGCAGAAGGCAGCGCTCATGAACAGCAGATCGCCTTTCCAGATCTGCCCGCCCTCGAAAGCGTGCAGCAGGCTGGCGCCGCCGACCAGCAGGTCGCCCAGAACGATCAGTGCAAGGCCGAATATGCGCCCCGGCGTCAGACGGTCGCGCAGCACCAGGGCCGCGAGCACCGCCGTCCACAGCGGCAGGCTGCCCGGCATCAGCACCGAGGCATGGGTCGCCGGCGCGTAGAAGAAGCCGCTGTAGGCGAGAAGGGCATAGCAAAGGCCGCCGAAAACGCCTGCCACCACCGTGGCTCGCAGCGGGACTGGCGACAGGCCGAAGAGCGAGCCCTGCGCCGGATCGCTGCGGCGTGCCCGCGCGACCAGCCAGGCGCCCCAGGGCACCAGCACCAGGCTGGCGCCGCAGATGCGCGCGAAGGCGATATCGAAGGGCGTCAACGAGCGGCCGGCGGAGGCCCGCGCGATGACGATGAAGGCAGTCCAGACCAGGACGGTGACGATCGCCGCGCCGATGCCGAGGGTGCGGGAGGAAAAACGGGGAACGGCGGGCATCGCACGATTATCCCGGGCCGGTCATGTACCGCGCTGCCCGAGGCCTATGAGACCACGGCTCGGGATAATCGCGCCATGTCTCCCGCCCCGAAGCCCCTGGTGCAGCGCGCCGCCCGCCTGTTCTTGCTGCTTGCCGCGCTGGCTTCGGCGCCCGCCCTGTCCCAAATGCTGCCGCCCGAGGTGGAGGCCGCACTGGCCCGCGCCCGCCTGCCGCGCGAAGCCGTCACCATGCTGGTGGCCGATGCCGATGCGGTGCGCCCCCCGCGGCTGGCCTGGCGCACGCAGGTGCCGATGAATCCGGCCTCCGTCATGAAGCTGGTCACCACCTACGCGGCGCTCGACCTGCTGGGGCCGGCCTTCACCTGGACCACGCCGGTGTATGTCGACGGCCCCGTCCGCGACGGCGTGCTGGCCGGCAACCTCTACATCCAGGGGCAGGGCGACCCGAAGCTGGTGCTGGAGCGCCTGTGGCTGCTGCTGCGGCGGGTGCAGGGGCTGGGCATCCACACGATCGCCGGCGACATCGTGCTGGACCGCAGCGCCTTCGACGTGGCCGACATCGATCCGGCCGCGTTCGACGGCGAGGGCCAGCGGCCCTACAACGCCTCGCCCGACGCGCTGCTGATCAATTTCAAATCGGTCGTCATGACCTTCCAGCCGAAGCGCGACGAGCAGACGGCGCAGGTCAATTTCGAGCCCTTCCTGAGCGGCGTGGCCACGCAGTCCGCGGTGCCGCTTTCGGCCTGCGAGTGCGGCGACTGGCGCGCCGCGCTGGCGCCCGCCTTTGGCGATCCGGCGCGCATCGGCTTCGCCGGCAGTTATCCCGCCGCCTGCGGCGAGAAAACCTGGGCGGTGGCCTATGCGGAGCCGCGCAGCTATGCGCTGCGGGCGATCGGCGGCATGTGGGCCGAAATGGGCGCGACGCTCAAGGGCCAAGTGCGCGAAGGCGCGGTGCCGGCAAGCCTCGCACCGGCCTTCGCGTTCGAGTCGCCGCCGCTGGCCGAGGTGGTGCGCGACATCAACAAGTACAGCAACAACGTGATGGCGCAGCAGCTGTTTCTCACGCTCGGGCTGCAGCAGAGGCGGCGCGGCACGCTGGAGGGCGCACGCGCCGCGCTGCGCCAGTGGTGGAACGACCGCATCGGCACCGGGGAAGGCCAGCCGGTGTTCGACAATGGCTCGGGGTTGTCGCGCGAGGCGCGCATCAGCGCCGCGGCGCTCGCCAGGATGCTGCAGGTGGCCTGGCGTTCGCCGCTGATGCCCGAACTGGTCGCCTCGCTGCCGGCCATGGGCGTGGACGGCACGCTTCGCAAGCGCACGCTGCGCTCCGGCGGCGCGGCCCACCTGAAGACAGGCAGCCTGCGCGACGCGGCGGCCATCGCGGGCTATGTGCATGGCGCCAGCGGCCGGCGCTGGGTGGTGGTCGCGATCGCGAACCACGGCAGCGCGGGCGCCGCGCGGCCCGCCTTCGATGCGCTGGTCGACTGGGCGGCTCAGGACAACTGAGCACTCGTCGCCCAGGTGACTGGACGCCGCAGCGGCTGCGGGTTTCCCTTGTCTTGCTTCGGAGAGGGGCGGCCTAGGATCGTGCGCCTCTCGCCTCTCTCTCTTTACGTTCAAAACAGCAACGGAGATACGCATGAATCGTCTGCACCTTCTAAGCGCCGTCGTGGCGGCCGGCCTGCTCACCGCCTGCGGAGGAGGCGGCGATGGCGGCGGCTTTGCCTTCATCGGCGCCGGCACCGGCACCACCGGCCCCGGCACTGGCGCGCTGCAGGAGCCGGCTGTCATCGTGACCACGCTGACCACGGCGCAGATCGACGGCGGCAGCGCCCGGAGCGGCCTGCAGGCGCTCAGCGGCAAGGCCAAGTGCGACGTCAACGTGATCTCGCTCAACTACAGCACCGCCGGCCCCAAGGGCGAGGTGACCAACGCCTCCGGCGTGCTGCTGATGCCGGCGGGGACATGCGCCAACGCGGCGCCGCTGGTGGCCTACGCCAAGGGCACCGATGTGCAGAAGCCGCGCACGCTGGTCAATCCGAACGACCCCGAGACCTTCCTGCTGACCGCGATGTACGCCGCCCAGGGCTACGCGGTGGTGGCGACCGACTACCTGGGCTACGCCAAGTCCACGTTCCCCTACCACCCCTACCTGCATGCCGACTCGGAAGCGCGCACGGTGCTCGACTCGGTGCGGGCCGCCCGCGCCGCGGCGGTCAGCGCGGGCGGCTCGCTGTCGGGCAAGGTGATGTTCACCGGCTACTCGCAGGGCGGCCATTCGTCGATGGCGGCGCACCGCGCCGCCGAGCGCGACAACGCCTCGGAATTCAACGTGGTGGCCGGCGCGCACCTGGCCGGCCCGTATAACCTGTCGGGCTCCTTCAAGCTGACGCAGGCGATCGCGGGCTACCAGTTCTTCGTGCCCTTCATGGTCACGTCCTGGCAGAAGGTGTACGGCGACATTTACAGCGACGTGAACACGGTCTTCAAGCAGCCCTATGCGGGCTACATCGAGAACCTGCTGCCGAGCCCGACGCTGAACTACACCACGCTGGTGACCAGCGGCAGCCTGCCCGGGGCCAACGGCGAGACGCCCAACCAGGCGCGCGATGCGCTGTTCCAGAGCGCCTTCCTCGCCGATGTGCAGACCAACCCCAACAACGCGCTGTTCCTGGACGCCAAGAAGAACGACCTGCTGGGCTGGAGCCCGCGCGCCAAGACGCTGCTGTGCGGGGGCGCCGGCGACCCCACCGTGCCGCCGGCCGTGCACATGCTGCCGGCAAAGGCGGATTTCGACGCGCGCGGCGTGACGACGGTCACCACCGTGGACGTGGACGCGCAGATCCAGGCGACCTATGGCCCCGGCGGCAAGGCGCCGACCGATCCGACGACAGCGGCCTATGCCACCTATTTCGGCGCCTACCACGGCACCTACGAGCCGCCCTTCTGCCACGTGCGGGCCAGGGCGCTGTTCGATTCCGTGAAGTAAGCGCCGCGGCGCGCGCTCAGTACCTTCGCCCCGGCTGCGCTACCAGCCCCTTCGGACGGCCGCGCGGAGGCTCAGGCTGCAGCAGCGCGCTGCAACCGATCGCGCACGCCTTCCCATTCGGGGCCGGCCGGCGGGGTCTCGACCCAGATCAGCTTGGCGCCTTCGGCATCGAAGGCGCGCAACACGGCGAACAGCTGCCGGGCGGCGGCCGCGGGGTCGTCGGGCATGCGCCGCAGCACCACGCGCTGGGAGCGGCTCTTGAGCGGGCTGCGCGACCACACGGCCAGGTGCGCGGCATTGGCGCCCAGCAGGTCGAGGCCGGTCTGCAGCGCCTTGGCCTCCATCAGCCGCAGCTTGGCGCTCGGTGCGTAATGCGCCTCGAGTGTGCCTGAGGCGCGCGGGTCGGGCGCTTGGAGTTCATGCCTGTCGCGCAGCGATTCGCCGCAGGCCGCCTCGATCTGCGTGCGGGTGATCGCGCCGGGGCGCAGCAGCACCGGCAGGCCGCGGCTGCAGTCGACGATGGTCGATTCGATGCCCACTTCGCACGGGCCGCCGTCGATCACCAGCAGTTCGTCGCCGAATTCCTGCTGGACATGCTGGGCGGTCGTCGGGCTCACCCGGCCGAAGCGGTTGGCGCTGGGCCCCGCCACACCGGCCACGCCCTGCTCGGCACAAGCCACGAGCAGCGCCTGCGCCACCGGATGGGCCGGGCAGCGCAAGCCGATGGTGTCCTGCCCGCCCGCCGCGGCCGCGGCGACGCCGGGCTGGCGCGTGACGATGAGGGTCAACGGCCCGGGCCAGAAGGCCTGCACCAGCTTCTGCGCGAAGGGCGGCAGCGGCTGGGCGAAGCGCGACAGCGCCTCGGTGCCCTTGATGCCGGCTGCCACGTGGACGATCAGCGGATGGTTGCTCGGCCGGCCCTTGGCCGAGAAGATGCCGGCCACGGCGTCGTCGCGGCTCGCGTCGGCACCCAGGCCGTAGACGGTCTCCGTCGGGAAAGCGACCAGGCCGCCGGCGCGCAGCACGCGCGCGGCTTCCTGGATGGCATCGGGCGAGCGACCGTCGCGAACTGTCATCGCGCCGGGCCTATTCGGAGAGCGGGATGGGCAGGCCCAGCAGGGCGGCGGCAAAGTCGGCCGTGCCGCGAACCGTGTCGATGTGGTCGCCCGTGATGGTGAGGTGCCCCATCTTGCGGCCGCGGCGCGCCTCGGTCTTGCCGTAGAGGTGCAGGTGCGCGCCGGGCAGCGCGAGCACGTCGGCCCAGCGCGGCTCGACCGCCTTCGGGCCGTCGTCGGGGAACCACAGGTCGCCCAGCAGATTCAGCATCAGCGCGGGGCTGTGCTGGCGCGGCGGATTGAGTGGCAGGCCGGCGAGAGTGCGCACCTGCAGCTCGAACTGAGAGACGTCGCAGGCATCCAGGGTCCAGTGGCCGCTGTTGTGGGGGCGTGGCGCCATCTCGTTGACCACCAGGGCACCGTCTGCCAGCACGAAGAACTCGACGCACAGCACACCCACGTACTGGAGGCCTTCCGCGATGGCGACGGCCGATTCGACGGCCAGCCGGGCGGTCGCCTCGGGCACGTTGTCCGGATGCACCTCGGTCACTGCGAGGATGCCTCCGCGATGCAGGTTGCGCTGCGGCGGGTAGTGCACGACCTGGCCGTCCTGGCCGCGCGCGACGATCACGGAGCATTCGTAGTGCAGCGGCAGCAGCTTCTCGAGCACGCACGGCACCTGGCCGGCGCTGTCCCAGGCCGCGGCCAGCTCTTCACGGGTGTTCACACGCTGCTGGCCCTTGCCGTCGTAGCCCAGGCGCGCGGTCTTCAGGATGCCCGGCAGCAGATTGGCCGGAACCAGCACGACCTGCTCGGCCGATTCGATGACCGCGTAGGGCGCGCAGTCCACGCCGCAGCCGACGAAGTGGCTCTTTTCGCGGATGCGGTCTTGCGCGATCGCCACCGCCGCGGCCGCAGGGCGCACCGGCCGGGCCACCGCGAGGTGCTCCAGCGACGGCGCGGGCACGTTCTCGAACTCGGTGGTGATGGCATCGGCCAGCCCCGCGAGCCGCGCGAGGCCGTCGACGTCCGTGTAGTCGGTGTGGATGTGATGATGGCTGACCCGCCCGGCGGGACTGTCGGCATCGGGGTCGAGCACCGCGACCAGATAGCCCATGCGCTGGGCCGCGTGCGCGAACATGCGGCCCAGTTGGCCACCGCCCACCACGCCGAGCGTGGCGCCGGGCAGGATAGCGCTCATGAGAGTTCCCTCCCCAGGCTCGTCACTTCGTGTGCTTCGCGCATCCCTTCCTGAGGGAGCGGGCGGGCGCCTTCGGGCGGACGGGCGGCGCTCACAGCGCGCCCCCGCCCTGGGGCGAGAAGGGCGACACGGCCGGCGCCTCGGGCGGCGGCAGCGTCATGGATTGCGCGGCCTCGGTCTGCTTCGCGCGAAAGTCTTCGAGCCGCTCGCGCAGCGCCGGATCGGCCACGGCCAGCATCGCGACCGCGAACAGGGCTGCGTTGGCCGCGCCGGCGTTGCCGATGGCGAAGGTCGCGACGGGCACGCCCTTGGGCATCTGCACGATGCTGTAGAGCGAATCCACGCCGTGCAGGTGGCGGCTCGCGACCGGCACGCCGAGCACCGGCACCGTGGTCTTGGCCGCCAGCATGCCTGGCAGGTGGGCCGCCCCGCCCGCCCCGGCGATGATCGCCGACAGGCCGCGCCGGGCGGCGCCCTCGGCGTAGGCGAACAGTTCGTCGGGCATGCGGTGGGCCGAGACCACCCGCGCCTCGTGGGCGATGCCGAATTGCTGGAGAATCTCGACCGCGTTGCGCATCGTCTCCCAATCGGAGTTCGAGCCCATCACCACGCCGACCTGTATGGCTTGCTTCATGGTTTCAATTTTACGTTTCACCCTCAGCTTCCCGCGATGATCGACATCACCCTCGAAAACTTTCAGACCGAGCTGATCGACGGCTCGATGACCACCCCGGTGCTGCTCGACATCTGGGCCGAGTGGTGCGGGCCGTGCAAGCAGCTCGGGCCGGTGCTCGAAAAGCTCGAAGTCGAGTATGGCGGGCGCTTCAGGCTGGCCAAGCTCGACGCCGACAAGGTGCCGCAGATCTCGCAGCAGCTGAGCCAGATGTTCGGCGTGCGCAGCATCCCGTTTTGCGTGATGTTCAAGGACGGCCAGCCCGTCGACGGCTTCGTCGGCGCGATTCCTGCCGACCAGATCCGCGCTTTCCTCGACAAGCACGTGCCCGGCGAGGACGAGCTCGAGGCCGCCGAGCACGAAGAGGCCGCGCAGGACGCGCTGGCCGAGGGCGACACCGAAGGCGCGCTGGAGCGGCTGCAGCATGCGGTCGCCGCCGACCCGGCCAATGACGACGCGCGCTTCGACTACGTCAAGCTGCTGCTCCAGCAGGGCCGCATCGACGATGCCAAGGTCGCGTTCGCGCCGGTGATCGCCAAGGCGCCGGCGGTGCGCCGCTTCGACGCGCTGCAGCGCTGGATGGATGCGATCGACTTCGCGGCGCCGGCCACCGGCGCGGCACCGACCATCGCGGACACGGAATCGCGCATCACCGCCGACAAGCGCAACTTCCAGGCCCGCTTCGACCGGGCGCGCCTGCTGATGGCCGCGCAGCGCTGGACCGAGGCAATGGACGAGCTGCTCGACATCCTGATGCGCGACAAGAGCTGGAACGAGGAACTGGCGCGCAAGACCTACATCGCCGTCCTCGAGATCATCGAGCCGCCCCGGCCCAAGGTGGCGGACGGCCAGATCCCGCCGGACGACCCGACGGTCGCGACCTATCGGCGCCGGCTCAGCAGCGTGGTGTTGAGCTAGCGCCTTCGGACCTCATCTCAAAAGTGAGCGCAGGCTTACCCGCCGCACCCGACGTGCAAGCGAAGGGTCTGGGGACATTGGCGCGCTGAACGGGCTCGCATACGATGTGCGGGTTTCGATATGTTGCAAAGGACAAGTCCGGTCATGCGCTTCTTCTTCTTGACGACCGCCCTGCTCGCGTCCCTGCTGGCGAGCGGTTGCGGCAGTGGCATCCCCCTGGACGAGCCGATCGAAGGGCCGATCTGGCAACTGGAGCAGCTGGGCAGCGAGCTGATCGAGCCAAGCAGCGACCCGCGGCGCAATGCCCAGATCCAATTCGACCGCAGCAGCGGGCGGGTAAGCGGCTCGGGCGGCTGCAATCGCGTCACCGGCACCTACGAGCGCAGCGGCAGCACGCTGCGGCTGCACCAGCTGGGCGCGACGCGCATGGCCTGCCCGAACGAGGCCAGCACCATCAACGAAACCCAGTTCTTCGCCGCGCTGCAGTCCACCGCCAGCTACCGGCTGCAAGGGACGTCGAAGCTTTCGCTGCTGGACGCCAGCGGACGAACGGTGGCGACGCTCAGCAACGTCGGAGCACGTTGAGCGGCGCTCGGCTCACCATTTGGCCGGCAGAGGCTTGAGCACGGCAAGCCGCGCTCCTTGCACCGCCACGTAGCCGCCGCTCTCCAGGTCCTTCAGCAGCCGGCTCACCATCTCGCGCGAACATCCGATTTCGCTGGCCATGGCCTGGTGGGTCAGCCGCTCCATCTGCCGGCCGCCATCGGGCAGCGGTTGCGAGCGATCCTCCAGCAGCGCTTTCAGTCGGCTGTAGACGTCGAGCAGGGCCATGCTCCGGGCGCTCTCGGTGGCCAGTCTCGCGCGCCGGATCAGCCGCATGATCAGCTCGCGCGACAGCTCCGGATCGAGCGCCAGGTGACGCAGCATGGTCTCGCGTGTCACCACGACGCACACCGTCGGCACGACCGCCTGAACGCTGGCCGAGCGCGGGCCGCCATCGAGCGACATCTCGCCCACGTACTCGCCCGGTCCGTGCAGGCCGAGCGTGACCTCCCGGCCGCGGGAATCGGAGACGAAGGCACGCAGCCGGCCCGAGAGCACGATGTAGACCGAGCCGCCCTGGTCGCCCTCCTCGATCAGCATGGCATGCGTCCGGTAGCGTCGCTGCACGCCGAGCGCCGCGAGTTTCCGCAGCGGCGGCGGCAACTCGGCGAGGGGGTCGGCGCAGGGTGCAGCGGGCGTCGGCAGCATGCGCGGACTATACGGCCCGCACCGCCTCCGACGCGATCCGCTGGCGCGGCAGGCGGCGCCGGCGTGCGCGCGCGCCGTCACGGCTTCTTCAGTCCTGCCCCACCAGCCGCAGCGACGACACGATCTGCGGCATGCGCGACAGCTCGCGAACGATTTCGCGGACGCTGCCGCGCCCGGTCTTCTGCCGCACGTTCTTGATGTGGGTGCGCACGGTGGAGACGCGAATGCCCTGCTCGCAGGCGATCTCCTGGGCACCACGGCCCGCGCACAGCTGCGTCAGCACCGCCTGCTCGGCCGGCGTCAGGCGCTTGGCACGGGCGAACATCTGCACCGTGAGGGTCTCGCAGTTGGAGCGCCGGCTGCAGATGATCAGCACTGCATCGACCGCTGCGCCGCCGTACGGCACGGCCAGCGGGACGAAGGCCAGCGAGAGCGTCCCGCCTTCGGGGTCGAACTCCACGATGCTGCGGCAGTCGCGCTCCGCATCCTTCAGGGCCTGGCGCAGCTTGGCCTGCCAGGCAGGCTGCGCCGCCGACAGCACGCCCTCGACATCCCGCAGCGCGCGGCCGCCCACGAGCTCGCGCCGCCCCGGCTGGTTGGCATGCAGGATGCGGCCGCCGAGGTCGACCAGCAGCAGGCCATGGTCCATCTCATCGAGCACGCGCGCGAGCAGGCCGGCTTGCAGTGAATCGGCGGCGGACGCGTCGGCGCGCGCTTCGCGGGCTCGGGCGGGCAGTTCGGCAATCGCATTCATGGCACTTGTCCTCATCCGTTGGAATGAGGACAAGTGTGCGAAACCGTGGCTTCACCGGGCGGGGACTATTGCCGGCTGACTTGTGATCTATTCACGTCCGGCGGCCAAGGGGCCGTTCAGCCGGTCAGCCGCTGCAGCGCTTCGCGGTACTTCGCGGCCGTCTTCTCGATGACCTCGGCAGGTAGCCGTGGCGCGGGCGGCGTCTTGTCCCAGGGCTTGCCGTTGACCTTGACGCCCTCCAGCCAGTCGCGCACGAACTGCTTGTCGTAGCTCGGCGGGTTGGCACCGGCGGCAAGCGCCGCCTGGTAGCCCTCGACCGGCCAGTAGCGCGAGCTGTCGGGGGTCAGCACTTCATCCATCAGGACCAGGGTGCCAGCCTCGTCGAGGCCGAACTCGAACTTCGTGTCGGCAATGATCATGCCCTTGGCCAGCGCGATGGCGGCGGCCGTCTCGTAGATTGCGATGCTGGTGTCGCGGATCTGCTGCGCGAGCGCGGGCCCGACCACTTCGACGACGCGCTCGTAGCTGATGTTCTCGTCATGCGCCCCGGCGGCCGCCTTGGCCGCGGGCGTGAAGATCGGCCGCGGCAGTTGGCTCGCATTGCCCAGCCCCTCGGGCAGCGGCACGCCGCAGACGGAACGGCTCTCCTGGTATTCCTTCCAGCCGCTGCCCGCGAGATAGCCGCGCACCACCGCCTCCACCGGAATCGGCTTGAGACGCTTGACGAGCATCGAGCGGTCGCGGACCTGGGGCACCTCGGCGGCCGTCACCACGCTCTCGGGTGCTTCGCCGGTCAGGTGGTTGGGGCACAGGTGCCCCAGCCGGTCGAACCACCACAGTGCCATCTGCGTCAGAATCACGCCCTTGCCCGGGATCGGCTCACCCATGATCACATCGAAGGCCGAGAGGCGGTCGCTCGCGACCATGAGAATGCGGTCCTCGCCGACCGCGTAGTTGTCTCGCACCTTGCCGCGCGCGAGCAGGGGCAGGCTCTGGATGGAGGAAGTGTGGACGGTGGTCATGGCGGGTGGTGGAACAGCGGAAACGGGGGAACGACCGAGATTGTGCGCGCAGAAAAAAGCCACCGCGAAGGTGGCTTCGGCAGGAACGTCGCGAACTCAGACCACTTCTTGCGCGAGCTCGCCCTTGGCGTACTTGGCGGCCACGACCTGCAGGGTATCGCCCTTGATCTTGGCGCCCTGGCCTTCGCAGCCGAACTCGATGTAGCGCTGTTTGCAGATCTGCTTGGCGGCCTCGCGCGCGGGCTTGAGCCATTCGCGGGCATCGAACTTCTCGGGGTTCTCGGCCATGAACTTGCGCACCGCGCCGGTCATCGCCAGCCGGATGTCGGTGTCGATGTTGATCTTGCGCACGCCGTACTTGATGGCTTCCTGGATCTCCTCGACCGGCACGCCGTAGGTTTCCTTCATGTTGCCGCCGAACTGGCGAATGATCGCCAGCAGGTCCTGCGGCACGGACGAGGAGCCGTGCATCACCAGGTGGGTGTTCGGGATGCGGCGGTGGATTTCCTTGATGCGGTCGATCGCCAGGATGTCGCCGGTGGGCTTGCGGGTGAACTTGTAGGCGCCGTGGCTGGTGCCGATGGCGATGGCCAGCGCATCGAGCTGGGTCTTCTTGACGAAGTCCGCGGCCTGTTCCGGATCGGTCAGCAGCTGTTCGCGCGTCATGGTCGCATCGGTGCCGTGGCCGTCTTCCTTGTCGCCCTTCATGGTCTCGAGGGAGCCGAGGCAACCCAGCTCGCCCTCGACCGTGACGCCGACCTTGTGGGCCATGTCCACTACCTTGCGGGTGACGTCGACGTTGTAGTCGTAGCTGGCGATGGTCTTGCCGTCGGCCTCGAGCGAGCCATCCATCATGACCGAGGAGAAGCCCAGGTTGATCGCGCCCTGGCACACGTCGGGGCTCTGGCCGTGGTCCTGGTGCATCACCAGCGGAACGCTCGGATAGGCCTCGATGGCCGCAAGGATCAGGTGCTTGATGAAGGGCTCGCCCGCGTATTTGCGCGCGCCGGCACTGGCCTGCAGGATCACCGGTGCGCCGGTTTCCTTGGCCGCTTCCATCACGGCCTGGACCTGTTCCAGGTTGTTCACGTTGAATGCCGGAATGCCGTAGCCATTGGCTGCGGCGTGGTCGAGCAGTTCGCGCATCGAGACAAGTGCCATGGGTATACCTCGCGGGGGAAATTAAGAAGGAAAAACTACCGCGATTCTACTGAGCACCCCTGTCGGACAGGGCTGACGCTCCGTTCGAGGGCGCTGCGCCTCAGCCGACTCGGCAGATCTTCAGCATGTTGGTGCCGCCCGGCGCGCCCATGGGCTCGCCGCAGGTGATGGCGTAGATGTCGCCCGTCTGCACGATGCCGCGCTTCTTGAGATGGGCTTCGGCCTGCAGCAGCGCGGTGTCGCGATCGCTTTCCGCGTCCATGAGGAGCGGGCGCACGTTGCGGTAGAGCGCCATCTTGCGCTGCGTGGCCAGGCGCGAGGTCAAGGCGTACATCGGGATGTGCGCGCGGTGACGGCTCATCCACAGCGGCGTGGAGCCCGACTCGGTCAGTGCGACGATCGCCTTGGCGCCGAGGTGGTGAGCGGTGAAGAGCGCGCCCATGGCGATCGACTGGTCGATGCGGCTGTATGCCTGGCCGCTGAAGTCGGCGTCCAGCTGCAGGTCCTCCGCGGCTTCGGCGGCCTCGCAGATGCGGCTCATCTCCTGCACCGTCTCCAGCGGATAGCGGCCCGAGGCGGTTTCGGCCGAGAGCATCACCGCGTCGGTGCCGTCGAGCACCGCGTTGGCAACGTCGCTGACTTCGGCGCGGGTGGGCACCGGGTTGCTGATCATCGACTCCATCATCTGCGTCGCGGTGATGACCACCTTGTCCATCTCGCGCGCCATGCGGATCATCTTCTTCTGCAGCGCCGGCACGGCGGCGTTGCCCACCTCGACCGCGAGATCGCCGCGCGCGACCATGATGCCGTCGCTGGCGCGCAGGATCTCCTCCAGCTTCGGGATCGCCTCGGCGCGCTCGATCTTGGCGATCAGCCCCGGCTTGTGGCCGAACTCGGCCGCCGCCACGTTGCACAGCTGGCGCGCCATTTCCATGTCGGTGGCGTTCTTGGGGAAGCTCACGGCCACGTAGTCGGCCTGGAAGCTCATGGCGGTCTTGATGTCCTCCATGTCCTTGGCCGTCAGCGCCGGCGCCGTGAGGCCGCCGCCCTGCTTGTTGATGCCCTTGTTGTTCGAGAGCTCGCCGCCCAGCCGCACCGTCGTGTGCACCGCCTCGCCCTTGACGGCGTCGACCGTCAGCACGATCAGCCCGTCATTCAACAGCAGGCTGTCGCCCGCTTTCACGTCGCGCGGCAGGTCCTTGTAATCCAGGCCGACGGCGGCAATGTCACCCAGCTCGGCGCGCGCCCCATCGAGAACGAACTTCGCGCCCGGCTCCAGCCACACCTTGCCTTCGGCGAACTTGCCGACCCGGATCTTCGGGCCCTGCAGGTCGGCCATGATCGCCACCTCGCGGCCCGCCTTGCGCGCCGCCTCGCGCACCATGGCGGCTCGGCTGATGTGATCCTGTGCCGTGCCGTGGCTGAAATTGAGGCGCACCACGCTGACCTTGTGATGGATCATCTGCTCGAGCAGCTCGGGCGTGCTCGAGGCCGGACCGAGCGTGGCGACGATCTTGGTGGCGTGGCGAGGTGGGCGGGTCGTGCTCATGCTGCGGGGTCTCCGATTTTGTATTCCGTACTGTATACACTTTGCGGGGCGGGCGATAGCCCCCGGCGTGATTTCCGGTGCGCCCCGCGCGCCGGGCTCAGCCCGCCGCTCTTTTTTCGAGGATCTCGAACGCCGGCAGGGTCTTGCCCTCCAGCACTTCGAGGAAGGCGCCGCCGCCGGTCGAGATGTAGCCGACCCGGTCTTCGATGCCGTACTTGGCGATCGCCGCCAGAGTGTCGCCGCCGCCGGCGATCGAGAAGGCGCTGCTCGCCGCGATGGCACGCGCGATCGCCTCCGTCCCCTTGGAGAAGGCATCGAACTCGAACACGCCGACGGGGCCGTTCCACACGATGGTGCCGGCCTCGCGCAGCTGCGCGGCCAGGATCTCCGCGGTTCTGGGGCCGATGTCGAGGATGAGGTCGTCCTCGGCCACCGCGTTCGCGTCCTTCACCGTGGCGGGTGCGTCGGCGGCAAAGGTCTTGGCGGTGACCACGTCGACCGGGATCGGCACCGCGGCGCCGCGCGCGCGCATGGCCTCGATCACGGCCTGGGCCTGGTCCCGCAGGTCGGGCTCGGCCAGCGACTTCCCGATCGGCAGGCCGGACGCGAGCATGAAGGTGTTGGCGATGCCGCCGCCGACGATGAGCTGATCGACCTTGTCGGCCAGGCTCTTCAGAATGGTGAGCTTGGTGCTGACCTTGGAGCCCGCGACGATCGCCACCAGCGGGCGCTTCGGATGCGCCAGGGCCTGGGTGATGGCATCGATCTCGGCCGCCAGCAGCGGGCCGGCGCAGGCGATCCGGGCATATTGGGCGATGCCGTAGGTGGTGGCCTCGGCGCGGTGCGCCGTGCCGAAAGCGTCGTTGACGTAGATGTCTGTCAGTGCGGCGAGCTTGCGTGAGAGCGCCTCGTCGTTCTTCTTCTCGCCCTTGTTGAGGCGGCAGTTCTCCAGCAGCACGACCTGGCCCGGCGCGACCTGCACGCTGTCGACCCAGTTCGACACCAGCGGCACCTCGCGGCCCAGCAGCTCGCCCAGGCGCCTGGCGACCGGCGCCAGCGAATCCTCGGGCTTGAACTGGCCCTCGGTGGGGCGGCCGAGGTGCGAGGTCACCATCACTGCCGCGCCTGCATCCAGCGCTTGCCGGATGCAGGGCACCGACGCGCGGATGCGCGTGTCTTCGGTGATGTTGCCGGCATCGTCCTGCGGCACGTTGAGGTCGGCTCGGATGAACACGCGCTGGCCGGCGACTTTGCCTTGCGCTGCGAGGTCGGTGAATCGAAGGACGTTCATGGGTAGGAGCGGCAGGATGGAGACGAGCGAGATGCCCGGAAAGGTCGCGAAGCGCGATTGTAGGTTTGGCCGCGGGGCGCTCTGTATCCGCCCGCAAGCGCCTGCTCAAGGCTTGTGCGCGAAGCGCTCCAGGATCTGCACGAATCCCGCCGCCGCCGGCGACAACGAGCGCCGTGCCGCGGCGTACACGCAGACCTCGCGATGGAAATCGGGTTGGTCCAGCTTGACCATGTGCAAGCCATGGGCGCGGACCAGCGAGGCGGCATAGGTCGGGCAGACCGTGAGGCCCAGTTCCGAGGCCACCATGCCGAGCGCGGTGGTCATGTACGACACCTCCTGCGTCGAGGACCGCATCAGGAAGGCGCGCGCGTCGGCCTCCAGCTCGGGCAGCACGCGTTGGCGCAAGTCGCGCGTCGGCGCGATGAAGGTGAAGGGGGCGAGTTCGCTCCAACGCACCTTGCGCCGGCGCGCGAAGACGTGGTCGGCCGGGCAGATCAGCCAGTGCCGGTCGCGCAACAGGGTGCGGCGCGCGACTGCGCCGGCGTCCACGTCCATGTCCTGCCCCACTGCCAGCTCAGCCTCGCCCGAGGCGAGGCCTGCCAGCAGGTGCTCGAGCAGGGTGTCGGCCAGCCGCACCTCGATGTCCGGATAGCGAGCCCGGTAGGCGGCGATCACCCGCGGCATTAGCGTGCAGGCCATCAGCTGCGGCGCGGCCAGGCGCAGCAGGCCGCGCTTCTGGTCGCGCAGCTCGGTCACGCCGGCCACGGCACCTGCCAGGTCGGCGAGCAAACGTTGCACCAGCGCGGCATCTGCTGATGGGGCTCAACTCGCGCTACGTGGGCAACGACACGGTGCTGCTGACGGAGCGTGCGATCCAGGACCTGGGTGCGGGCGTTCAATTCCTGCGCGGCCTGGGCTTCGAGAAGGTGGTGCTGATCGGCAATTCCAGCGGCGCGGCGCTCGCCATCTTCTACCGGGCCCAGGCCAAGCTCACGGCCCATCGGTTCCCCGACGGAGACCCCACGCACCTGCACCCGGATGACCTGCCGCCGGCATGCGGCATCGCCTTGTGCGCGGCGCACCAGGGCCGCTCGAAGCTGATGCGCGACTGGATCGATCCTTCCGTCATCGACGAGCACGACCCGCTCTCGGCAGACCTTGCGCTCGACATGTATGGCGCGCGCCACCGCGTGCCCTACAGCGCTGAATTCCTGGCCCGCTTCAGGGCCGCGCAGCAGGCCCGCCTCGACCGGCTGAAGTCCTGGGCGCTGGAGCGGCTGCGCCTGCTGCGCAGCACGCGCGGCGCGTGGATGAAGGCAGGCGGCCGCCGCATTCGCAATGTCGACATCGTCGGCGGCAACCACTACCTTGCCGGCCAAGCCGAGCTGGTGCCGCGCGCGGCCGACGCGATCGCCGAATGGGCCAACGCGCTCTGAGCAAACAGAAACCGCCATGCGCCACGCGACCAGCGCCAGAAGGCAGGACGTGCGAAGAATCTCCCTCCTTCCAACGTCTCTTTCAAGGCTCGGCAGGGGGTGGCTGGGCTTATCGCAGGGCGGGGCATGATCGTCGAACCGCCCCAGCACTTCGCGCGCAAAATGCGCAATAGCAGGGCCGCGGCCCTCCTGTCGCAGCGAGGTTTCATTGGCCGAGTCAGATACTCCCTTCGCATCCCCCGGACCGGAAGCGAAGCTCACGCCCAGTTCCCTGAATTTTCCGGTGGTCGGGATCGGCGCTTCCGCGGGCGGTCTCGAGGCCCTGCTGCGCTTCTTCGAGCAGATGCCGGCGCAGGCAGGCATGGCTTTCGTCGCCATCCTGCATCTGTCACCCAGCCACGAGAGCAGCGCAGCCGAAATCCTCCAGCGCGCCACCCGCATGCCCGTGACGCAAGTGATACGTGACACGCCCATCGAGGCCGACCACGTCTACGTCATTCCGCCCGGCCTCGACCTGAGGATGAACGACGGGCAGCTGCGCCCTACCCCGCGCGAACGCGGCAAGGGGCCGCATGTCGCCATTGACGTCTTCTTCCGCACGATGGCCCTGGTGCATGGGGAGCGCGCCGTCTGCATCGTGATGTCGGGAACCGGCAGCGACGGCGCCGTGGGCCTGACCAAGGTGAAGGAACAGGGCGGCGTGACCATGGCCCAGTCGCCCGACGATGCCGCGCACGACGGCATGCCGCGCGCGGCCATCGCCACCGGCATGGTCGACTTCGTCCTGCCGGCCGTCGACATGGGCCAGCGCCTGATCGAGATCTGGAGCAACGCCCAGCGCATCAGGCTGCCCGATGCCCACAAGATCTCCCCCTACATCGAGGAACCCGAAGCGCCGGTCTCCGCTGACCTGGCCGAAAAGGCCTTGCAGGAAGTCATGAGCCTGCTGCGCTCCTACACGCGCCATGATTTTCGGCACTACAAGCGCGCCACGGTGCTGCGCCGCATCGAACGGCGCCTGCAGGTCAACCGCCTGGCCGATCTGCCTGCCTACCGCGACTACCTGCGCGCCCACGCGGAAGAAGCCGTGCCGCTGCTGCAGGACATGCTGATCAGCGTGACCAACTTCTTCCGCGACCGCGATGCCTTCGAGGCCTTGGAACGGGAGGCGCTGCCCAAGCTGATCGCGGCCAAGGAACCCGGCGATCAGGTACGCGCCTGGGTGGCCGGCTGCGCGACGGGCGAGGAAGCCTATTCGTTGAGCATGCTGCTGCGCGAACAGGCCGACGCGCAGTCGAAGAAGCTCGACATCCAGCTTTTCGCGACCGACATCGACGAGCGCGCCATCATGACGGCACGCAAGGGCATCTACGCGGCCGGCATCGTCGAGGACGTCACTCCGTCGCGCATGCGGCAGTTCTTCGTGCAGGAACAGGACCAGTTCCGGGTCTCGACGCTCGTGCGCGAGCCGGTGCTTTTCGCGGTGCACAACCTGCTGCGCGATCCGCCCTTCTCTCGGCTCGACCTCATCTGCTGCCGCAACCTGCTGATCTACCTCGATCGAGCGGCGCAGGCCCATGTGCTCGAGATGTTCCGCATCGCGCTCAAGCCCGGCGGTCTTCTTTTCCTGGGCACCTCGGAGTCGCCCGATGCGGTCGGCAGCCTCTTCACGCCGGTCGACAAGAAGCACCGCATCTACCGCGTGAACCCGGAGCTGCCTGCCAGCCGGCACATGCCGCTGATCGGCGAGGCGTCCCTGGACGACCTTCGCAAGCTCCCGGGGCAGCCCCGCACATCGTCGAAGCGTGCCGAGCGCCCCGGCTTCGCCGAGCTGCACCAGCGCGCGCTGGAACAGTTTTCCCCCCCGAGCGTGCTGATCGACGGCGAGCACAACGTGCTTCACCTGTCGAACGGCGTCGGGCGCTTCCTCGAGCGCGGCAGCGGGACGCCTTCCGACAACCTGCTGAACAACGTGCGCCCCGACCTGCGGCTCGAACTGCGGACGGCGCTGTTCAAGGCGTCCCAAACGGCCCGCAGCGTCGAGACGCGCGTGCGGCAGCGCCAGAACGACGGGCGCCAGGTCTTTCTGAACATCACGGTGCGGCCGCTGCAACAGGAGGAGGGAAGCCCGCCTTTGACGCTCGTGGTCTTCGACGAGGTCGAGGAGAGCATGCGCCCCAGCGATGGTGAAGCGCCCGACGCGGCGCGCGCGCAACTCATCAGCCAGCTCGAGAGCGAGATCCGCGAGCTCAAGCTGCACCTGCAGGACACGATCGAGGGTTCGGAGGCGTCCACCGAGGAGCTCAAGGCGTCCAACGAGGAACTGCAGGCCATCAACGAGGAACTGCGGTCCGCCACCGAAGAACTGGAGACCAGCAAGGAAGAGCTGCAGTCGATGAACGAGGAACTCGTCACGGTCAACTTCGAACTGAAAACCAAGGTCGAGGAGCGCGGGCACATCAACGACGATCTGCAGAACCTGATCGCTTCCTCGGAGATCGCGACGGTGTTCGTGGACCGTGGCATGCGCATCAAGCGCTACACGCCGCACGCGAGCAATCTCTTCAACCTGATTCCGTCGGACCTCGGGCGCTCGCTGTTCGACATCACCAGCCGGCTGGACTACCCCGAGCTGGCGGAAGACGCCGCCTCCGCCTTCAAGGACCTGCGCGCCAGCGAGCGGCATGTTTCCAGCGCCGACGGAAGGCACTTCCTGGCCCGGATCCTCCCCTACCGGACCGCCGAGGACAAGATCGAAGGCGCGATCCTGAACTTCTTCGACATCACCGCGCTGCGTGCCGCCGAAGCGCAAGTCCGCGCCGGTGAAGAGCGCCTGAAGGTGGTGGCCGCCACGACGCGCGACTTCGCGATCATCACGATCGATGAACAAGGAGCGATCGCGACCTGGAACGCCGGCGCCCAGCGGATCTTCGGCTATGCCGAGTCCGAGATGCTGGGGCGGCCGATCGCGTCCATCTTCACGCCGGAAGACCAGGCCAACGGCATCCCCGAGCAGGAGATGCGCATCGCCGCCGAGACCGGCCGCGCCGAAGACGAGCGCTGGCACCTTCGCAAGGACGGCACCCGTTTCTTTTGCAGCGGTGTCATGACATCGCTCGACGCCAGCGTGGGCGGTGGCTTCGCCAAGATCGCGCGCGACATGACCGGCACCAAGCGGCAGGAACTCGCGCAAGAGCACCGGCTGTTCAAGGAGAAGCGGGCGAGCCTCAATGCGCAAACGGCGAACGAACTCAAGGACAAGTTCCTCGCGGTGATGTCGCACGAACTCAAGCAGCCGCTCAACCTGATCCAGATGAACGCGGAGCTGCTGACGCGTCTGCCCGCGGCCGCTGAGCATGCTGCGGTCCTGCAAATCGGCGACACCATCAAGCGGGCCGTCAGCAGCCAGACGCGCATCATCAACGACCTGCTCGACCTGTCTCGCATCCGCACCGGCAAGTTGCAGCTCAACCGCGTGGTGGTCGAGCTCGGCGAACTGGTGCAGTCGCTGACAGGTGCGGCAACGCGGGAGACGCCCGGCAAGAAGATCGCGGTCGAAGTCCACTGCGACCCTGGCGTGCGCTGCCACGGCGATCGCGTGCGCGTCGAGCAGATCATCTGGAACCTCCTGAGCAATGCCGTCAAGTTCACGCCCGACGGCGGAAGCATCACGGTCAACGTCTCGCAGGACGACGGCTTCGCCAAAATCACCGTCGCGGACAGCGGCTGCGGCATCGCACCCGAATTCCTGCCGCACGTGTTCGGCATGTTCAGCCAGGCCGGCGGAGAGGCTGCGCCGGCGAACGGCGGCCTGGGTATCGGCCTGGCGCTGGTGCAGGAACTGACCCACGCGCACGGCGGCCGTGTCGAAGTGACGTCGCCGGGTCTGGGCAAGGGCTCCGAGTTCAGCGTGTGGCTGCCCCTGGATGGCTCGGCGGCCGAAGCCGAGCGGGACAGGGTGCCGGCCGAGGTGAATTTCAAGGGCTTGCGGGTGCTGGCAGTCGACGACTATTCGGAGGGGCTTCTCCCCTTTGCCGAGGTGCTGCGCATGGAGGGTGCGGTCGTCGACATCGCGGTGAGCGCCACGAAGGCGCTTGAAATGCTGGACACCAAGGCCTACGACCTGCTCATATCGGATCTCGGCATGCCCGAGATGGACGGCTATCAGTTCATCGCAGAGGTGCGGCGCCGGCCCGCCACGCGCGAGCTGCCCGCGATCGCGATGTCGGGCTTCGGGCGGCGTGCCGATGCGAGGCGTGCCCTCGAGGCGGGTTTCGATGCGCACGTGCCGAAGCCGGCGGCGGTGGAAGACCTGAAGGCGGCCATCGGCAGGCTTTGAGCGCCCGTGGCAGACCTCCCGTGGGGGTGGTTACCAGCCCAGGCCCAGGTGCAGCGGCAGGTAGACCGCCATCCCTGCCAGCATCGTGCCGAGCACGCCGCGCTGCCAGAAGTAGTAGGCGGCGCCAGCTGCGGCGGCATAGAGGCGGGCGTCCTTCCAGGTCGAGATCAGATGACCCTGCACCATCACGATCTCCGGAATGACGACCGCGGCGAGTGCGGCCGCCGGCGCATAGTGCAGGGCGCGATGCGCCCATTCCGGCAATCCCCAGGGCCGATCGAGGATGAAGAAGAAACAGCGCGTCAGCACCGTCACGACGGCCAGGCCGACGATCACGGCCAGGGTCCAGGGGTCCGTCGTGCCGCCGGTGCCCAAGGTCATTTGTCGTCCTCCGCATCGGGGTCCAGCCCGAACTGCTTTTCCAGCCAGAAGCACAGCAGCACCGCCACGCCGATCGCGGCCACGATGTTCAGCTTCAAGGGCAGCGCATAGGCCGCCACCGCCGTGGCGCCGGCAACCAGCGCGGCCAGGATGCGCAGCCGCGTCGTCGCCATCGAGCACACGATCGCTACCAGGCTCAGCACGCCGGCGAACCCCAGCCCCCAGCCCTGCGGAATCAGATTGGCGAGCACGATGCCGGCCAGGCTCAGGCCCATCCACGAACACCAGGTGACGAAGTAGTTGCCGGTGAGGTAGGCCTCCTGCGCGTGTCGCTCGGCCTGGTTCGCAGCCGGCTCGGGGAAGCGCCCGGTGAACATCGCATAGCTCAAGTCGGCCGTGAGGTAGCCGTGGGTCATGCGGCGCCAGCGCGGCATGTGCATGAGGTAGGGCCGCAGGTGCAGGCTGAAGACCACGAAGCGGAGGTTGACGCAGAAGGCGGTGGCGAGGATCACCCAGGCGGGCGCGCCCGCGATCAGCAAGGGAATGGCGGCCAGCTGCGAGCTGCCGGCGTAGACCAGCAAGGTCATCGCGACCGCCTCGAACACACTCATCCCCGACTTGACCATGGCCACGCCGGTCATCAGGCCCCAGGCGCCAATGCCGAGGGCGATCGAGGACATGTCGCGCATGCCTTCGCGGAACTCGGGTTGGCGGCGGATGGCGCGGGAAAGGAACATCAGCCGAAGACCTGCCCCGGCTTCAGGTCGAAGCCGCGCAGGAAATCGGCCGCTGGCAGGCGCTTGCCGCCCGGGCGCTGCAGTTCGGTGAGCACCACGGTCGCATCCCGGGCCGCCACGGCGACGCCGGCGGAGCCGACGGAGACGACCGTTGCAGGCGGCTGCGCCGGTGGCCCCGGCAGGACCCGCGCCGCCCAGAGCTTGAGGGTCTCGCCGTCCACGGTGCTGCTGGCGCCGGGGAACGGGTCGAAGGCGCGAATGCGGCGCACGATGGTCGCGGCGGGCTGCGTCCAGTCGATCTGCGCCTCCTGCTTCTCGACCTTGTGCGCGTAGGTCACGCCTTCGGCCGATTGCGGCTCGGGGCGCAGCGCTGCGGCCTCGGCTTGCTCGAGCGCCTCCACGATCAGCCGTCCGCCCAGTGCGGCCAGCCGATCGTGCAGCCGGGCGGTGCTGTCCTCGCCGATCGCCAGCGATTCGCGAAGCAGCATGTCGCCGGTGTCCAGGCCCGCGTCCATCTGCATGACGGTGACGCCGGTCTGTTCATCCCCGGCTTCGATCGCGCGGTGGATGGGTGCCGCTCCGCGCCAGCGCGGCAACAGGCTGGCATGGATGTTGAGACAGCCCAGCCGCGGCGCGTCGAGCACCCATTGCGGCAGGATCAGGCCGTAGGCCGCGACCACCATGACGTCCAGCCCGGCTTCGGCGATGGCGGCCTGCGCCGCGGCCGCATCCTCCGGATACTTGCCGTCCAGCCGCAGGCTGCGCGGCTGCGCCACGGGCCAGTTGCGGGCAAGGGCGAGCTGCTTCACCGGTGAAGCCTGCAGCTTCATGCCGCGGCCGGCGGGACGATCGGGCTGCGTGAGGACCAGCGCGATCTCGTAACGGGCCGCAGCAATGGCCTCCAGCGCGATCCGGGCGAACTCGGGCGTGCCCGCGAATCCGATCCTCATGCGGCCCCTCACAGCGGAGCCAGCAACTCGAGCATCAGGTCGTCACCCGTGTGGTAGCGCTGCACCACGCCGGTCGGATCGATGTAGATGTAGAGGAGGCGCGGCGTGTTCTGCCACTTGTAGCGCCAGGTCCAGATGTCTCCGTCGAAGGAGCTCACCTTCGTGATCTCGAAAGGACGGCCATAGGTGCGCAGCACGTCGGCCTCGTGCCAGCGGCCGACGCCGGGCTGGATGGTGCGGTCGAACAGTCGCTCGTCGAGCTCCTGCGTGACCGAGACCACATGGCCGTCCGCGTCGAGATCGACATTGTTGACCTCGAAGCCCGCTGGTGCGCGCGAATACTGCAGCCGCTCGCCCCCGCCGGGCAGGGGATAGGTGGCCGTCGGCGCGCCGAGCTCACGCAAGGTCTGGTCGCGCGAGCTGCCGAGGGCCAGGCGCGTCGGCTCGCCGGCGCAACCCGCCAGCAACGCCGCCGCCAGCAGCACAGCCGTTCCGGGGCGCAGGAACACGCTCAACGCCGGCCTTCCCGCTGATCGAGGCGCTGGTCTTCGCGCTGCTGCTTGAGCAGCTTGCTCTTGATGCGGTTGCGCTTGAGGGGCGACAGGTATTCGACGAACACCTTGCCCAGCAGGTGGTCGAGCTCGTGCTGGATGCAGACGGCCAGCAGGCCTTCGGCTTCGATGGTGCGCGGCTCGCCTTCGGCATCGAGCGCCGTCACGCGTACGGCCGTGGAACGCTGGACGCCGTCGTAGATGCCGGGCACCGAGAGGCAACCTTCCTCATTGAGGACTTTTTCATCACTGGCCCAGACGATCTCGGGGTTGATCAAAACCAGCGGCTCGTTACGCTCCTCGGAAACGTCGATGACGACCAGACGCTCGTGCACGTCGACCTGGGTGGCCGCGAGGCCGATGCCGTTGGCGTCGTACATCGTTTCGAGCATGTCGGCGACCAGGGTCTTGATGCGGGCATCGACGCCCTGCACCGGCTTGGCCACCTTGTGGAGGCGCGGGTCGGGGTAGCTCAGGATGGTTCTTTTGGCCATGAACGGGAGGAAAAATTGTCGTTATTTTCGCCATTTCCGCGACGGCCCGACGCCCCGGAACTTGATAAACGTTGCCCGATCAAGGGCTTCAGCGCAAAATTGGTTTCAAATTGTGAGCATCGGTACGCCCTCCCGGACCCCGTGCGCGCACACCCTCCGACCATGAAGAAACACCTCATCAACAACAGCCTGCGTCCGAACCTTATCGCCACGCTGGCGGCGATGGCCATGGCGGGCCTGGGCGCGACGGCTCACGCGCAGAACTACCCCATCACGCCTCAACAGCGAGGCACCGCGCAGCAGGCAGCGCAGGCCGGCGTCCCGCTGTCGGAGCTGGCACCCAATGCGCCCGACGAGTACACGGTCAAGCCGCGTGACACCCTCTGGGCCATCTCCCGCCTTTACCTGCGCAGCCCCTGGCGCTGGCCCGAGCTCTGGGGCATGAACATGAGCGAGATCCAGAACCCGCACCGCATCTACCCCGGACAGGTGCTGTATCTCGACAAGAGCGGCGGCCGCGCCCGGCTGGCACTGCGCCGCGGCGGCAGCGGCGGCACGCCCGAGGGCGGCACCATCAAGCTGTCTCCTCGCACGCGTTACGAGTCCCTGTCCGACATGGCGCTGCCCACGCTCAATCCCAGCGTGATCGAGCCCTTCCTCGCCGAGCCGGTGGTGGTCGATGCCGAGACGCTTGCGACGGCGCCGCGCATCGTGGCCGGCAACGATAGCCGGGTGGTGCTGGCGCGCGGCGACCGCGCCTACGCGCGCGGCGAACCCAGCGCGCCGCTGCTGGAAGCGCCCGGACCGATCCGGACCTACCGCGTCTTCCGCAATGCGACTCCGCTCAAGGACCCGGGCACGGGCGAGATCCTCGGCTACGAAGCGCAATACGTGGGCAAGGCTCAGCTGCAGCGCGGCGAATCGAGCGCCAAGGAAGAGGTGGAAGGCAAGGAGGTCGTGTACCCCGTGCCGGCCGCCATGGACATCATTGCCGCGCGCGAGGAGATCCGTGCCGGCGACCGCCTGCTGCCTGAGCCGCCGCGCCAGCTCCTGAGCTATGTTCCGCGCGCCCCGGCGCACACCATCGCCGACGGCCGCATCGTCTCGGTCTATGGCAACGCGGTGCAGTTCGCGGCCCAGAACCAGGTGGTGGCCATCAACAAGGGCACCATCGACGGCATCGAGAACGGCCACGTGCTGGCCATTCTCAAGAACGGCGAGACCATCGTCGACAAGACCGGTGCGACCAAGGAAACCCTGAAACTCCCCAATGAGCGCATTGGGCTCCTCATGGTGTTCCGTCCCTTCGAGCGGGTCTCGTACGCGCTGGTGCTCGAGATCAGCGATGCGCCACGGATCGGCGACCTGCTGATCAACCCCTGACACCGGCCCGACCGTCGCGTGGAGCGTGACGAACTGGCCGGGTGGCTGCGGCTCACGCTGACCCCGGGCATCGGCAACACGGGCGCGCGCAGACTGCTCGCGGCCTTCGGCCTGCCCTCGGAGGTCTTCGCCCAATCGGCGGAGGCGCTCCGGCAGATCGTGCCCGAAGCCAAGGCCCAGGCGCTCCTGCAGCCGCCGGCCGAGCTCGAGGCCCAGCTCGACCGCACTTTCGAATGGCTCCAGGGCACCGAACCGCACGGCGCGACGCACCGCCTCCTCACGCTGGGTGATCCCGCCTATCCGGCTTCGCTGCTCGAGATGGCCGATCCTCCCCTGCTGCTTTACCTGATCGGCCCGCCGCCGCTCTCGCTCGGGCAGCTGGCGCGCAGCATCGCGATGGTGGGCAGCCGCAACCCGACGCCGCAGGGCGTCACCAACGCACGCGCCTTTGGGCGGGCCTTCGGCGAAGCCGGGATCGCGGTGGTGTCGGGGCTCGCGCTCGGCATCGACGGCGCAGCCCACGAGGGCGCGCTGGAAGCCGCGATCGATCCGCTCTGGCCGGCGACCGTGGCGGTGGTCGGCACCGGGTTGGACCGCGTCTACCCCGCGCGGCACCGCGCGCTCGCGCAGCGCATCGCGGAGCGCGGGCTGATCGTGAGCGAGTTCCCCCTGGGGACGCCGCCGCTCAACCAGAATTTCCCTAAGCGCAACCGCATCATCGCCGGCCTGTCGCGCGGCACGCTGGTGGTAGAGGCCGCGCTGCAATCGGGCTCGCTGATCACCGCGCGGCTGGCCAGCGAGCAGGGCAAGGACGTGTTCGCCATCCCCGGCTCGATCCATTCGCCGCAATCCCGCGGATGTCACGCCTTGATCCGGCAAGGCGCCAAGCTGGTCGAGACGGTGGGCGACGTGCTGGAGGAGCTGCGATTCGACGATGCCGCCGCGCTGCAGCCCGCGTCGCCACTGCCGGAAGAGCCCGCCTCGCCCTTTGCGGCTCTGCTGCAGGCCATCGGCTACGACCCGGTGAGCCTGGACGCGCTGTGTGCGCGCACCGGATATGCGGTCGCCGCGCTACAGGCCCAGCTGCTCGAGCTGGAGCTCGACGGTCACGTGGCCCGGCTGCCCGGCGGCCTCTTCCAGAGGATCGGCCAGGGCTGAAGAAGCCATGAATGAGTCCGCCAGGCCCACTCATCCCGAGCGCGCCATCTTCATTTACAGCTTTTGAGCCTGCCGGAGTCCCGTTCAGACAAGGCAGCGCGCCGACGCAGAGCTGGGCTATATTGGGCCCATGTTCGAAGTGCTCGTGTACGTGTACGAAAACTACTGGCGCGGCGATGCCTGTCCCGAATCCGGGCAGCTGGGTCGCAAGCTCAGCGCCCAAGGCTTCGACGCCGAGGAGATCCGCGACGCCTTGCACTGGCTCGACGGCCTGAGTCTCGTCACGCAAGGCATCCAACTCACGCGCCATGCCGACGGCAGCAGCGCCACGGTGAGCCTCGAAGGCCCGGCCGCGCTGCCCGAGTCACCCGGTTCGATGCGCGTCTACTCCAAGGCCGAGCAGGAGCACCTGGGCGCGGATTGCCTCGGCTTCATCAGTTTCCTCGAGTCCTCGGGCGTGCTGCCGGCCGGGCTGCGCGAAATCGTGGTCGAGCGTGCAATGGCCACGACGGGCGATCCGCTGGAACTGGGCGAGCTCAAGATCATCGTGCTGATGGTGCATTGGAGCACCGGCATCGAGCCCGATGCGCTGGTGCTCGACGAGCTCTGCGACGACACCTTGCATCGCGTCGCGCACTGAGCCCCGCGCTCAGTTCAGGAGCCGTTCCGGATTCGCGTCCAGCTTGGCCAGCGCTTCGCGCGTGGCCCGCACCGTGAGCGTCTCTTCCTCGGCCGGCACCAGCAAGCCGGCCTGCAGATAAGAGGCCAGGCGGCCAACCTGGATCAGGAAGCTGCGCCCGTCGCTGGACGCGAACAGGTGCAGCTGCTTGCGATCGCTGCGCCAGACGAACTGGACCTGGCTCACCCGGTCGTTGTGGTCGAGCATGAACCAGGTACCCACCTGCAGCTCGTGCGCCCACTGGAGCATGTCCTCGCCGACCTTGGTGCCGGTGTCGGGCACGATCTCGAGCGAGGCGGCGTCCACCCCGAGCAGCAGCTCGATGCTGGCGGCGTCCAGCGGGAGGTCGGTGGCATCGCCCTCGTCGGTGACGAAGTCCTCGAGGTTGGCCAGGCGCTTGGCCATGGCCTCGATCTTGGCCGGCGGAATGGCCTCGGTCTTCGACAGGAAGGCATCGGAGAGCGTCGAGCCGATGGTCTTGATCTGCACCTCCTGCGGCTCGCCCTCGATGCCCAGCAGGCTCATGCCCTGGCGCAAACGCTGCAGCAGCTGGGGCAGGTCCTGGATCACGCGGGCGCGGTCATTCCGGTTGGGCTTGGCGCTCGCGGCCCAGACCAGGTCGGAGGCCGCGCGCTTGAGGGTGACAGTCTGCTCGTCCTGGGCGCCGTAACGCAGCGCGGCGATGGCGAGCACCTCGGCCCAGATCTTGAACAGGAACTCGCGGATCTCCTCGCGCACCGGCATGTCGTTGAGCATCTTGCGCAACTCGATGGTGTACTGGATCGCCATCGTCTCCTTCTGCTCGACCTGCTGCGCCACGCTCATCAGGCGCTGGGTCGCGTCGCTCTGCGTCAGGTACTTGTTGAGGAAGGCGACGAATTCGTCGAACACCAGCTTGAAGACGCGCTGGCCGGTCTCGGGGTACTGCTCGATCACCTGCACCACGCGCCGGATTTCTCCCTCGAGCGCGCTGCCGGAAATGGCCGCGGCGTCGAAGCCCATCACGCAGGAGCCCATGCGGTCGATCAGCATGCGCGCCGGGTGCTGCAGGGTGCCGAAGAACTCGGGCTCGGCGATCGCCACCCGCAGCACCGGCATCTGCAGGCGCGCGAACCACACGCGCGCCGAAAACGGGATGCGCTCCTCGGCCAGGATGGCCTGGAACATCAGCGCGACGATCTCGACCGTCGCCTTGTCGGCGGTGGTCGGCGCCTTCTTCTTGAGTTCGCTGGTGCGCCTGCGCAGCTCGGCGGCGGTCTGGTGAATGGCCGTCGCCTCATCGCCTACCACGTACTGCGAGGCCATCGCCTGGTAGGCCGCCTCGGCGTCGGCGATCGCCGCCGCGAAGGCCGGCGCGGCCAAGCCGATGCCGCCGCCGCCGCCACCTGCGACACCCGAACCTGCCAGGGCGCTCCCCCCCGGCCCCTGGGCGCCCGGCGCGCGCATTTGGCTGAGGTCGCCTCCGATCCGGGCCGTCACGAAGCGCTTGAGATTGAGCAGCACGCCCTGGGCGCGCTGGCGCGCCATGACGAGCGGGGAGCCGCCGGTGGCGACCGGGGTGTCGCCGCCCGCCCGACCCGGCGCGCGGCCGACGCCGATCGCCGCTGGTGCAAAGCTCCCCGGCGGCGCGCCGAAGCCGCCCTGCATTGCGTGGGCGCCGGCGCCCGGGAGGGTGGTGCCGGTCTGGGAGGCGCGCGCGAAGCTGCCGCCCAGCGCCCCGGGCGACGAATTGACGCTGCCGGTGCGCCTGACGAAGCTCTTGAGGTCGATCTCTGGCATCACGCCGCGCTCGATCAGAAAGGCATTGGCGTCCTTGTAGGCTGCCACGACCACATCCACCAAGCGCTGCTGGACGATGTCCTGCACACGGGTCCAGGTCTCGCGGCTCAAGCCAGCCGCCAGCCACTGGTCGACCAGTGTCCGAGCCAGCGCCTCTGGCTTGAGCACGTCCTTGGCGTCCAGCTCGCTGGTGCCCTCCAAATGCTGGATGCGCAGACGCAGGTCGTTGAGCTCGAACTGGGCCTTGTCCTGGATCGACTGGGCCAGCCGCGACGACAGGATGCTGGTCTCCACCACCTCGTCGCCGATCAGCTCCAGGCGCAGGCCGCCTGTGCTACCGCCTTGCGTGCTGCCGCCCAGCGCCTTGCGCCATGCGGTCTGCGACATCGGCACCCAGTTGGAGCCCTGGGCCTGGAAGGCAAGGTAGTCGTCGCGGTGCTGCTGCATCTCGCGCACGCTGGTGGTCATACCGGCCAGTGCCGCAAGCCGTTCCCGTACCGCATTGGCAACCGGCACGATGGCCCCCTCGGTGGCGGCGACGAAGCGCTCACGGGTCTCGCGGGCGAGCTGCTGGGAGGAGGCGGGGGACCGCGAGATCATGTGAAGGGCGAGGACGGCGAATAATACGACTCAACAAGTCCGAGCTTGCATCCCGAAGCGTAACCGCGCAAGGCCAGCGGATGCTGCTCGGCAACCCGAACCGCAGGTGCCGAAGCAAGGGCCGCGCCGGTCACACCGTGGCGCCGGCGTTCGGATCGTCCGGGTCGCCGGGCTTGGGGCTTGCCTTGACCAGGTCCTCCCGCTTCACGCCCAGCCACATCGCGATCGCTGCCGCCACGAAGGCCGAGGAGTAGATGCCGAACAGGATGCCGATGGTCAGCGCCAGCGCGAAGTAGTGCAGCGTCGGGCCGCCGAAGAAGAACATCGACAGCACCACCAGCTGGGTGGAGCCATGGGTGATGATGGTGCGGCTGATGGTGGAGGTGATGGCGTTGTCGATCACCTCGCGGGTCGACATCTTGCGGTAGCGCCGGAAGTTCTCGCGCACCCGGTCGAAGATCACGACCGACTCGTTGACCGAGTAGCCCAGCACCGCCAGCACGGCCGCCAGCACCGCCAGCGAGAACTCCCACTGGAAGAAGGCGAAGAAGCCCAGGATGATGACCACGTCGTGCAGGTTGGCCAGCACGGTCGCCAGCGCGAATTTCCACTCGAAACGGAAGGCCAGGTAGATCATGATGCCGACCACCACCATGCCCAGCGCCTTGAGGCCGTTGGTGGTGAGCTCCTCGCCCACCTGCGGACCCACGAACTCGTTGCCGCGCAGATTGGCGGCAGGATCGACCGCCTTGAGTGCCGCCATCACCTGCTCGCTCTGCTGGGCGGAGGTCTGACCCTTCTGCACCGGCAGGCGGATCTGGACGTCGCGCGAGGTGCCGTAGTTCTGCACCTGCACGTCGGCATAGCCCAGCTTGGCGATGGTCTCGCGCACCTTGCCCACGTCCACCGATTGCGGGTAGGCGACCTCCATGACGGTGCCGCCGGTGAACTCCACCGACAGGTGCAGCCCGCGGTGGAACAGGAAGAAGACCGCCAGCAGGAAGGTGACGACGGAGATCGCGTTCAGCACCAGCGCATAGCGCATGAACGGGATCGTGCGATGGATTCGGAAAAACTCCATGGTTTCTGTGCTCCCTTACTTCGCGCCGGCTGCGGCCTGGTCGGCGGCCGGCTTCCAGACCGTGCCGATGGACAGGCTCCTGAGCTTCTTCTTGCGGCCATACCAGAGGTTCACCAGGCCGCGCGAGAAGAACACGGCCGAGAACATGGAGGTGACGATGCCGATGCAATGCACCACCGCGAAGCCGCGCACCGGCCCGGAGCCGAAGGCCAGCAACGCGATGCCGGCGATCAGGGTGGTGACGTTGGAGTCCAGGATCGTGCCCCAGGCGCGGTCGTAGCCCGCATGGATCGCGGCCTGCGGCGAGGCGCCGTTGCGCAGCTCCTCGCGCACGCGCTCGTTGATCAGCACGTTGGAGTCGATGGCCACGCCGATCGCCAGCGCCATGGCCGCGATGCCGGGCAGCGTGAGCGTGGCCTGGAGCATCGACAGGATGGCCACCAGCAGCAGCAGGTTGACCGCCAGCGCGATCGACGAGAACAGGCCGAACAGCATGTAGTAGACGCACATGAACACCATGATCGCGGCGAAGCCGTACATCACGCTGTCGAAACCCTTCTGGATGTTGTCGGCGCCGAGGCTGGGGCCGATGGTGCGCTCCTGGATGATCTCCATCGGCGCGGCCAGCGAGCCGGCGCGCAGCAGCAGCGCCAGATCGTTGGCCTCCACCACGTTCATCGAGCCCGAGATCTGGAAGCGGTTGCCCAGCTCGCCGTTGATCGACGGGGCTGTCAGCACCTGGCCCTTGCCCTTTTCGAAGATCAGCATCGCCATGCGCTTGCGGTAGTTCTCGCGGCTGACGTCGCGCATGATGCGGCCGCCCTTGGCGTCCATGGTCAGGTCCACCTTGGGCTGCTGGGTCTGCGAGTCGAAGCCGGGTTGGGCGTCGGTGAGGTTCTCGCCGGTCACCAGCACCTGCTTCTTGACGATGACGGTGCGGCCCTCGCGGTCGAGGAATTTCTCGGAGCCGAAAGGCACCGGGCCGCTGCCGGTCTCGGCCGCGCGGCCCTCGGCGCTCTCGTCGACCAGGCGCATCTCGAGGGTGGCGGTGCGCCCCAGGATGTCCTTGGCCTTGGCCACGTCCTGCACGCCGGGCAGCTGCACCACGATGCGGTCCAGGCCCTGCTGCTGGATCACCGGCTCGGCCACGCCGAGCTCGTTGATCCGGTTGTGCAGCGTGGTGATGTTCTGCTTGAGCGCGGCGTCCTGCAGCCGGCGCGCCGCCTCGGGCTTGATGGTGGCCGTGAGCCGCCACTCGCTGCCTTCCTGGCTGTCGACGGTCGCGAGGTCGGGGAACTGGTCCTGGATCAGCGCCTTGGTCGTTTCGAGGGCCGCGGCGTCGCGGAAGCGCACCTCGATGGTCTGGCCGTTGCGCGTGACCGCGGCGCCGCGGACGTTCTTGTCGCGCAGGCCGGAGCGCAGGTCGTTGGCGAAGGACTCCGCCTTCTTGTCGATCGCGCCCTTCATGTCGACCTGCAGCAGGAAGTCGACGCCGCCGCGCAGGTCCAGGCCCAGGTACATCGGATAGGCGCGCAGCGCGGCCAGCCAGGAGGGCGAGCGCGACAGGAGGTTGAGGGCCACCACGTAGGGCGGGTCGCTCGGGTCGGGCACCAGCGTGCGCTGCAGCACGTCGCGCGCCTTGAGCTGCTCGTCGGTGGTGACGAAGCGCGCCCGCACCGAGCTGGCGTCGAGCGTCAGCAGGTCAGGCGCGAGACCGGCCGCCTTCAGCGCCTCGGCCACGCGGGCCTGGGTGCCGGCGTCGATCTTGACGGTCGACTTGGCCGAGGACACCTGCACCGCAGGCGCCTCGCCGAAGAAATTGGGCAGGGCGTAGATCAGCCCCACGAGCAGCACGACGATGATGATCGCGTACTTCCAGACCGGGTAACGGTTCATAGCGTCGCTCGCCCCCGGGCCGCGCGCACTGCGTGGCCCGGCCGATGGGGAAAAAAGTCACTGCGCATTGGTTGATTCCGGCCGGCGAAGCCAGGCCCGCTGGTGAAGCACCGCGGAACCGGCTTTGCCGGGCCGCTGGTGTTGCATTATTTGATCGCGCCCTTGGGCAGCACTTGGACGACGGCGCTGCGCTGCACCTGCACTTCGACGCCCTTGGCAATCTCGATCGTCAGGTACTGCTCGCCGATCTGCGTGATCTTGCCGAGCAGGCCGCCGCTGGTCGCAACCTCGTCGCCCTTGGCCAGCGCCTCGATCATGGCGCGCGCTTCCTTCTGGCGCTTCATTTGCGGGCGGATCATGACGAAATACAGCACCACGAACATCAGCACCAGCGGCAGCATGCTGCCGAGGGAGGACATCATGTCGCCACCACCGGCAGCAGCGGGCGCGGTCTGGGCGAAAGCGGAGGAAATGAACAAGGGAGTCTCCAGCAGAGAGGAAGGTATGAGCGCGAATCCCCTGCGGGGTTCGCGGTTCCGCGCAGCGCATGGCAGGGGCCATGGAACAGGCGCACTAAAGCGGGGCAGGGCCCCGCACAGCATCGCGCATTGTATTCGGCGGCGTCCGGCCGGCCGGCGCTAAGCCGGCAGGCCAGGCAGGGCTTTCAGCGCCGCCGCGGCTGACCGCCCTGTCGGCACCTCAGGCCGCCGCGCGGGCGCCCTGCGGGGCGCGCCACCTGGCCATCAGGTCGGCCCAGCGGGTGCGCGCCGCCTTGAGGTTGCGCTCTTTCACATGCCCGTAGCCGCGGATCTGCTCGGGAAGGCTCGCGATCTCGAGGGCCAGCGCATGGTTGCCGGCATCGAGGCCGGACAGCAGCTCCTCGATGCTCGCGCGGTATTCGCCGATCAGCGCGCGCTCGGTCTTGCGTTCCTCGGTGCGGCCGAAGAGGTCGAATGCCGTGCCGCGCAGACCCTTGAGCTTCGCGAGCACACGGAAGCCGGTCAGCATTGCCGGGCCGAACTTCTGCTTCTGCAGCTCGCCCCTGGCATTGCGATGGGCAATGATCGGAGGCGCGAGGTGGTAGTTGAGTTTGTAGTCGCCCTCGAACATGCCTTCGACCCGGTCAAGAAAGCTGCGGTCGCTGTGCAGGCGCGCGACTTCGTACTCGTCCTTGTAGGCCATCAGCTTGAACAAATAGCGTGCCACCGTCTCGGCGAGGCTGGTCTTGCCCAGCGCCGCCTCGGCCTGCTGCACCTTGGCGACGAAGGCCTTGTACTGCCCGGCATAGGACGCGTTCTGGTAGGCCGTGAGGAACTCGGCGCGGCGGGCCACCAGGCTTTCGAGCGTTTCACGCTTCTTGAATTCGACGATCTGGCCGGGCGAGACGCGCTTGCGCAATTCCTCCGGACGCTGCGCCGCCTGCCGGCCCCATTCGAAGGCGGCCTTGTTGTTGTCGATCGCGACGGCGTTGAGCTCGATCGCGCGCATCAGCGAGGCATGCTCGAGTGGAATCCAGCCCTTCTGCCACGCGTAGCCCAGGATCATCGGGTTGACATAGATGGTGTCGCCCATCAGCGAGGTCGCGGCCGCATCGGCATCGAAAGCGCCGAGCCCGCCGGGCCCGACGGCGCGCGCGATCTCGGCGGCGCAGGCGTCCTGCGGGTTCTGCCAGTCGGCGTTGCGCACGAAGGCGGCAGTGGGCGTGCTGTGGCTGTTGAGCGCGACGTGAGTGCGGCCCTCGCGCATGCGCGCCATGGTCTCCGCGTTGACGCTGACCAGCGGGTCGCAGGCGAGCACGAGGTCGGCGGCGGCCGTGCCGACGCGCGTGGTGCGGATGTCGTCCTGCGTGTCGCCGATCAGCACGTGGCTCCAGGTCGCGCCGCCCTTCTGTGCGAGGCCCGCCGCATCCTGGGTGACGATGCCCTTGCCCTCGATGTGGGCCGCCATGCCCAGCAGCTGGCCGATGGTGATGACGCCGGTGCCCCCGACGCCAGCCACCACGACGCCCCAGACCTTGCCGCCGGCCAGCGAAGGCAGCGCGGGCTCGCCCAGCACGCCGAGTTCGGCCGGCGTGGCGGCCTTGTTCCTGGCCTTCTTCTTGAGCTGGCCGCCCTCGACCGTGACGAAGCTCGGACAGAAGCCCTTGAGGCAGCTCATGTCCTTGTTGCAGGTGCTCTGGTTGATGGTGCGCTTGCGCCCGAACTCGGTCTCCAGCGGCTCGACCGACAGGCAGTTGCTCTGCACGCTGCAGTCGCCGCAGCCCTCGCAGACCAGCTCGTTGATGACCACCCGCTTGGCCGGATCGACGGCCGTGCCGCGCTTGCGGCGGCGGCGCTTCTCGGTGGCGCAGGTCTGGTCGTAGATGATGGCGGTGGTCCCCTTGATCTCCCGGAACTCGCGCTGGACTTCGTCCAGCTCGTCGCGGTGGCGCACCTTCACGTCCTGGCCAGGCACGTTCACGCCCTCGTACTTCTCGGGCTCGTCGGTGACCACCACCACCTTGGCCGCGCCTTCGGCATGCAGGCTCTCCGCGATCTGCAGCACCGAGTGGCCCTCGGGCCGTTCGCCGACCTGCTGGCCGCCGGTCATGGCGACCGCGTCGTTGTAGAGGATCTTGTAGGTGATGTTGACGCCGGCCGCGATGCTCTGGCGGATCGCCAGCAGGCCGCTATGGAAGTACGTGCCGTCCCCCAGGTTGGCGAAGATGTGCTGCTCGGTGCTGAAGGGCTGCTGGCCCACCCACGGCACGCCTTCGCCACCCATCTGCGTGAAGCCCAGCGTGGAGCGGTCCATCCAGGTCGCCATGAAGTGGCAGCCGATGCCGGCCATCGCACGCGAACCCTCGGGCACCACGGTGCTGGTGTTGTGCGGGCAGCCGGAACAGAACCAGGGCTGGCGCGCAGCGTCGGCCACGCCGACGGTCTGCGGCGCCGCCATCGCGCGCTCCTTGGCCTCGAGAATGGCAAGCTGCGCGTCGATGCGCGCCGCCATGTCCGCGCCGGCCGCGGCCAGGATGCCGGTCTTCTTCAGCCGTCCGGCGATGGCCTTTGCGATCAGCGCGGGGTTCAGGTCGGCATTGGCGCGCAGCAGCGTGTGAGACGTCGGATTCGGCATCGACCATTCGCCGCCCGAATAGCCCTCGGCCTCGCTCACCTCGCCCTCGTCGAACTTGCCGACCACGTTGGGCCGCACGTCGGCGCGCCAGTTGTAGAGCTCTTCCTTGAGCTGGTACTCGATGACCTGGCGCTTTTCCTCCACCACCAGGATCTCCTGCAGGCCGGTGGCGAAGTCGCGCGTGAGCTGAGCCTCCAGCGGCCAGACCACCGCGACCTTGTGAAGCCGGATGCCGAGCTGGCGGCAGGCAGCATCGTCGAGGCCCAGGTCGAGCAGGGCCTGGCGGGTGTCGTTGTAGGCCTTGCCGCTGGCCATGATGCCGAAGCGGTCGTGAGGTCCCTCGATCACGTTGTGGTTGAGCCGGTTCGCGCGGATGTAGGCCAGCGCGGCATACCACTTGTAGTGCATGAGGCGCGCCTCCTGCTCCAGCGCGTGATCGGGCCAGCGGATGTGCAGGCCGCCGGGCGGCATCTGGAAATCGGTGGGAATCACGATGTCGACGCGCTCGGGATCGATCATCGCCGTGGCGCTCGACTCGACGATCTCCTGGATCGTCTTCATGCCCGACCAGATGCCGGCGAAGCGGCTCATCGCGAAGGCATGGATGCCGAGGTCCAGGATCTCCTGCACGTTGGTCGGGAAGAAGACCGGCGTCCCGCAGGCCTTGAAGATGTGGTCGCTCTGGTGCGCCGCGGTCGAGCTCTTCGAGATGTGGTCGTCGCCGGCCACCGCGATCACGCCGCCCCAGGGCGTGGTGCCGGCCATGTTGGCGTGCTTGAAGACGTCGGAACAGCGGTCCACGCCCGGGCCCTTGCCGTACCAGATGCCGAACACGCCGTCGTACTTGTTGGTGCCCGGTGGCGCGAAGCCCAGCTGCTGCGTGCCCCACAGCGCCGTGGCCGCGAGCTCTTCGTTGACGCCCGGCTGGAAGACGATGTGCTGTTCCTTGAGGTACTTGCTGGCCTTCCAGAGCGCCTGGTCGTAGCCGCCGAGCGGCGAGCCCCGGTAGCCGCTGATGAAGCCCGCGGTGTTCTTGCCGGCCTGCCGGTCGCGCAGGCGCTGCAGCATGGGCAGCTTGACCAGGGCCTGGACGCCGCTCATGAAGGCGCGGCCGTAGTCCAGTGAATATTTGTCGTCGAGGGTGACCGTTTCGAGTGCCTTGCGGATGTGCTCCGGCAGCGGTGCGTTCATGTCATGCCTCCCGAAGAGCCGCCTCTAGGGAGGCATGCGCCCCCTCGGGGGGCAGCGAATACACGAAGTGATGAGAGTGGGGGTCCATGTGTACTTGTCTCCGTGGCTGTGCCTCGTGGGCTTGGCGGTTGAGGGGCGAGGCGGTCGGGTAGGGACTCCCCGCAGCCATCATGCTTGCAAAGTGTATGCCCGGCACCTTGATAGGTGTTTGCGTTCTTTGCCCATTTGACCCGGCTATTTGAAAGGATCTTGCTTAAGATGCATCTCCATGGAAAGCATTGACAAGTTCGACCTCGCCATCCTGCAAGAACTCCAGGCCGATGCCCGGCTCACCAATGCCGAGCTGGCCCAGCGCGTCGGCCTGTCGGCCGCGCCCTGCTGGCGCCGGGTGCGCGCGCTCGAGAAAGCCGGCTACATCCGCGGCTACCACGCCGAGATCGACCGCCACAAGATCGGCCTGGGCGTGCTGGCCTTCGTGCGCCTGGACACCGATCGCGCCACCGGCGAGGTCACGCGCAAGATCGAGGAAGCGATCCGCAAGCTGCCCGAGGTGGTGGCCTGCCACTACATCAGCGGCACCGGCATGTTCGAGCTGCAGGTGGTGGCCGAGGACCTGGACGGCTTCTCGCGCTTCGCCCTCAACAGCCTGATGCACCTGCCCAACGTGAAGGACCTGCACACCAGCTTCTCACTCGGCGAGGTCAAGGCCAGCCGCGCCCTGCCGCTGGGCCACCTGGCGCGCAAGACCGGCAAGACCGGCCGGCCGGGGACCGGACAATAGCGCCACATGCCACCGATTTCGCCCGAGGAAACCCCCGTCGCCCCGACGCGCGTGCAGTCGCAGCGCATCGGCCCCCTGGAGCCGCTCAAGTTACCGGTGTTCCGCATGCTGTGGAGCACCTGGCTGGTGGCCAACATCTGCATGTGGATGAACGACGTGGCGGCGGCCTGGATGATGACCTCGCTGACCACCTCGCCGATGTGGGTCGCGCTGGTGCAGTCGGCTTCCACGCTGCCGGTGTTCCTGCTGGGACTGCCCAGCGGCGCGCTGGCGGACATCCTCGACCGGCGGCGCTGGCTGGTTGCGACGCAGTTCTGGCTGGCCGGTGCCGCGATCGTGCTGTGCACCGCCGTGGTCCTGGACCTCATGAGCGCGCCGCTTCTGCTGGCCCTGACGTTCGCCAACGGCATCGGCCTGGCGCTGCGCTGGCCGGTGTTCTCGGCCATCGTCCCCGAGCTGGTGCCGCGCACCCACTTGCCTGCCGCGCTCGGTCTCAACGGACTGTCGATGAACGCCTCGCGCATCATCGGGCCGCTGGTGGCCGGCACGCTGATCGCGAGCGCCGGCACGGTCTGGGTCTTTGCCCTCAATGCGGTGCTGTGCGTGGCCTCGGGCTTCGTCGTGCTGCGCTGGCGGCGCGAGCACACGCCGAACCCGCTGGGCCGCGAGCGGCTGATCAGCGCGATGCGGGTGGGCGTGCAGTTCGTGCGGCAGTCGCAGCGCATGCGCGCGGTGCTCGCGCGCATCTCGATCTTCTTCCTGCACTCGACCGCGCTGCTGGCACTCCTGCCGCTGCTCGCGCGCAACCTGCGCGGCGGCGGGGCCGGCACCTTCACGCTGCTGCTGGCCGCCATGGGCGGCGGCGCGATCGTGGCGGTGCTGTTCCTGCCGCGCCTGCGCCAGGCGCTGGTGCGAGACCAGCTGGTGCTCCGCGGCACGATGCTGCAGTCCGCCGCCGCCGCCGTGATGGCCGTGGCGCCCAACGCCTGGGTCGCGGTGCCGGCGATGATCGTCGGGGGCATGTCGTGGATCACCGTCGCCAATTCGCTCTCGGTCTCGGCCCAGCTGGCGCTGCCCGACTGGGTGCGCGCCCGCGGCATGGCCATCTACCAGATGGCGATCATGGGTGCCAGCGCCTTCGGCGCCGCGCTCTGGGGCCAAGTGGCGGAGCTGTCCTCGCTCTACGTCAGCTTGGGCATCGCGGCCGCGAGCGGCACCGTCTTCATGCTGCTCGCGATCCGCTACGTGAGTGACGGCGTGGGCGAGGACGACGACACCACGCCCGCCCGCAAAGGCTGGGCCAAGGGTCCGCCGGCCGAGGCGCCGGGCGAGGACGGCCGCGTGGTCGTCACGGTCGAATACCTGATCGACCCGGCGCGCGCCGCGGCCTTTCACGTGGTGATGCAGCAGACCCGCCGCGCACGCCTCGGCCAGGGCGCGATCGGCTGGGAGCTGCTGCACGACATCGCGGAGCCGGGGCGCTATGTCGAGGAGATCGTCGACGAGTCCTGGACCGAGCATCTGCGCCGCTTCCACCGCGCCACCGCGGCCGACATGGCGCTGCGCGAGCGGCGCCTGGCCTTCCACCAGGGCGAGACGCTGCCCGCGATCACGCGCTACGTGGTGCGGCGCTGAGTGCTGCCCGTCACCGCCGGGGGCAAGCAGGAACGCCGGACGACGGCGCCCGGCCGCGGTAGCATCGGGCTTCTGCCGGGGCCGGGAACCTAATCGGGGGCTCACAGTCCCACGGCATGATCCGCTGCACAACAAGGGCCCTCGCGCCCATCACAACACCAGCAGCCTGACCCCCACCACGAAGAGGAACGCTCTTTCATGCGACTCACCACCAAAGGCCGCTTCGCAGTCACGGCCATGATCGACCTGGCGCTGCGTGAGCGCACCGGACCGGTGACGCTGGCCGCCATCAGCCAGCGGCAGCGCATCTCGCTGTCCTACCTCGAACAGCTGTTCGGCAAGCTGCGCCGCCACAAGCTGGTCGAGTCCACACGCGGTCCAGGCGGCGGGTATTCGCTGGGCCGCAAGGCGGCCGAGATCACGGTGGCGGACATCATCTTCTCCATCGAGGAGGAGCCGTCGGAGAAGCGCCTGCCCGATGCCGGCGCCGATGGCCGCTGCAGCACCGAGGAACTCTGGGCCTCCCTGAACCGCCGCACCGTGGAGTTCCTGGACTCCGTCACCCTGCAAAGCCTGGTCATGGAACAGCTGGCCAAGGGCGTGAAGATCGAGGACGGCCCCGCCGTCAAGCGCGTGCCGGCCACGGCGCAGGCGCCCAGGCGGCCGCGGGTGAACGCGCCCAATTCGGTGTTCGCGCTGGGCCGCGCGCTCGCCACCAAGCGCTGAAACGCCTGAACCCTGCGCGCTTCAGCTGACCGGCAGCAGCAGGCGCAACAGCCCGCGCGCGGTCACGAGTTGGCCAGGGCTGTAGCTTTCCTCGAGCACCCCGCTGAGCCTTCGCACGATGCCCGGACTGCGGCGCGCGCGCCAGATGACGAAGTCCGCAAGCCAGGGATGGTCGTTGATGCGATTGGCGTGCGCGTAGGCCGCGAAGCGCGGCCGCAGCGCGCCCAGGGCGGCTTCGTAGCGCGCGCCCACCCCGGCGTCGTTGGATCCGGCTTCGGCGATCGCCTCGGCCGCGAGCATGCCGGACTCCAGCGCCTTGCCGATGCCCTCGCCAGTGAACGAATAGGTGCTGCCCGCCGCCTCACCCGCCACCAGCAGGCCCGGCCGCGACCACCGGGCGCCCTGGAGTGAGCAGCGCAGTGGCGCGCCCTTCAGCTCGCCCTGCAGGCGGCCGCCCTCCATCAGCGCGCGCGCCGGCGCGTAGACGCGCGTGAAAGAGGCGAACAGCGCACGCAGATTGAGATCAGGCTTGCTGCCGCCCTGGCTGGCCAGCGAGCCGACGCCGATGTTGAACACGCCTGCGCCGCAGGGAAAGATCCAGCCGTAGCCACCCCGCAGCGACCGGTCCCAAACGACTTCGAGCTGGCGCAAGCGGCCGGCCATCGCCTCGTTCCTCACATAGCCGCGCAGGGCAACGCCACTGGGCGCACGCCGGCTGCACATGGCAGCGGCCAGCAGCGGCGGTGCCGCCGCGCCCGTGGCCAGCACCGTCCAGCGCGCGCGCAGCGTGCGCGCGCTGCCGTCGGCGAGGCGCAGCAAGGCGCCCGCCACGCGCCCATTTCCATCGGCCAGCGGTGCCTCGAAGCGCGCGGGGGCGAACCAGCGCGCGCCGGCCTCCAGCGCGGCGCGGCGCACGATCTCGTCAAGCGTGCGGCGCGGCAGCACCGCCAGGCTGGCAGGCACCTCGACCCGGCCGCCGCGCGGGGCCACGCAGCCCACGTGGCTGGCCACGGCGGCGCGTGCCAGCACGGCATCGAGCACGCCCAGGCGCGCGAGCGCGCGCTGGGCATCGGGGATCAGTCCGTCGCCGCAGACTTTCTCGCGCGGAAAGTCCTGCCGATCGACCAGCAGCACATCCAGGCCTGCGCGCGCCAGCATCTGCGCGCAGGCGCTGCCGGCCGGTCCCGCGCCGGCCACCAGCACTTCGCAATCGGCGGGCTCAGGACCCACTGCCGTACGGGCGGGTGATGATCTCGAGGCGGTGGCCGTCGGGGTCGTCCCAGTAGACGCCGCGGCCACCGTCGTGGTGGTTGATCCGGCCGGGCTGCTGGTGGCCGGGATCGGCCCAGTAGCGCAGCCCGCGGGCGCGGATACGCCCGAAGATCTCGTCGAACTCCTCCTCGCTCACCAGGAAGGCGTAGTGCTCGATCGGGAGCTGCTCCTCGCTGCGGATGTAGTCGAGCGTGACGCCGTTGTCGAGCTGCACGCAGTAGAAGGGCCCGAAAGTGGTGGGCTCGTGGCGCCCGAGCAGCTCCGCCAGGAAGACGGCGGAGGCTTTCGGATCACGCGCCGGAACGATCGTGTGGTTGAGCTGGATGGCCATGGCGTTCCTTCCACGGAAGCGGCAAGCGATGCGGCGCGCTTGCACACCGGACTGGCGAAGAGCACCCATGGTAAGACTTGCGTCCGCAGAGCGCGCGCCGCGCTCGACATGCGCGGCGAAGCGTGCGCAGTTGCGCAGACCCGACGCGCTTTACAAGCTCGAGCGAAGAATTTCCGCCTGCACGCATTAGGATGCGCGCCAAGAACAAGGATCACCATGCGCAGCAGGAGCGAGGACGACATCGGGCTGAACGGCAGCTCATCGGACAGCGGCTGGCCGGCTCTCCGCAGGCTCGACTGCGACGGCCCGCTGGTGGGGCAGGCCCTGTCCTCGATGCTGGAGCTGATCCGCGAGCAGCTCGGGATGGACGTGTTCTTCGTCTCCGAGTTCGTCGACGGCCGGCGCGTGTTCCGGCATGTCGCGACCGCCCCGGCCATGGGCATCATCCATGTCGGCGGCTCCCACGCCATGGAAGACAGCATCTGCCAGCAGGTGCTCGACGGCCGCGTGCCCAATCTCGCGCACGACCTGCGCGTGCTGCGCACCCGCCAGCCGCTGCCCGAGGTGACCAAGCCGATCGGCACCCACATCAGCGTGCCGGTGGTGATGCCGGACGGCAGGATCTACGGGACGCTGTGCGGCTTTGCCATCGAGCGCACCGTCGAGCTCGGCGAGCGCGACGTGCGGCGCCTCGAGATCGCGGCCCAGGCGACGGCGCGGGTGCTGGCGCAGGCCGCGGGGCACGCGGCCGGCTGATCAGGCCGGGCGCGCCGAGGTCGTCCGATCGGCTCTCGTCCTCATCCGCCCCTTCTTGGCAGCCGGACATCAGCCCAGCAACTTCGGATTGCGTCGCGCTTCCCCCAGCTTCTGCTGCCGCAACGTCTCGGCGCACTGCGGGCTGCGACGCATCTCCGGCCGTGCGCACTGGTTGTTCATGCAGACCGCGTGGGCGAAGAAATTCATGCCGCCGCAGCGGGCCGCGGGACTCGCCGCGGCTGCGGTGCGTACGGAACCCGGCTTCGTGGCCGGCGGCGAGGATGCGCGCGCCGCGCGAGAGTTGGTGCGGGCAGGCTCCGAGGCCGGATTCACGGGAATGGGCTCCGCTGCGGCAGGCGCAGGAGCAGCGGAAACATCGGCGGCGACCGGCCACAGGCTCTGCTGCGCCGCGCGCGCGGTTTCGGCGGCAGCCGGCGGATCGACCCGCGCGACCGAGCGTTCGATGGACGCCGGCAGCGCTGCGTGCTCCAGCGGCCGCGAGGGCACCCCGGCCTCCCGCGGACCATGGGCCAGGAACAGCGCCACGGCGGTCACGGTGCCCCAGAGCCCGACCAGGGCGAACACGGCGTGGCGGGAACGACGCGCTTCGGCGTCACCCCCCGCGCTCATCAGTGGAGAAGGATGGGCGTCCTCGTGCACCGTCGCGAAATAAGCCGGCAGCTTGCCGTCGCAGCACTTGCAGAAGCGCGCGTGGCACGCATTGATGGTCTGGCAGGCTTCGCAGACCTCGGCTTCAGCGGGTTCGCTGCGCAGCCGCACCAGGTCCAGCAGCGTGCCGAAGGCGACGGCAGCCGGCGGCCGCTGCCGCTCGGGAAAGATGAGAGCGGCGGCACTCATTTCAGCGCTCCCAGGGAAGCACGGCGATGTCGTACGGATGCCCCGCCGTGGCAGATGCCTGCAGGCGGCGCTGCAGCCGCAGCTCGGACACCGCGAGACGGGCGAACAGGACCAGTTGCTCGTCCGACGGTTCAGGCCCGCCGGCCAGATGGGCGCCGAAGGTACGCACGATCTGCGCCTGTGCGGCTTCTCGCAGCCGGGTCGCGGTGATGGCGGCGCATGCGGCGCTCGCGTGCACCGGCATGGGAATGTTCATGGCGGACTCCTTGCGGCAGCAAGGCTCGGGGCGTCTCTGGGGTCGATCCGAGCAGCCCGAAAGCCTTCGAAAGCGGAAGTCTTCCTTGTTGACCCGGGGTCTGTGGCGCCTTGTCGGACAACACCTGATGCGCCCGTCGTTGTCAGTTCACCTGTCTCTTGAACGCCACACGCGAGAAAAGGCGATGGAGAAGCCTGACGGGCCTCCGCCAGGAATGCCGAGTCGCGTCAGCGACCCGACGTTTTCGTCACTTCCTCAATGAGGTTCGCGAGGCTGGACGTAGGGCGTCGCGTACTCCCGACCGATCATGCCCCGGGCAAACAGGTAGTTGTTGCGGGCCTTCTCGCTCATCGCGTCGAGGTTGACCATGCCCGCGCTGTCGCACGGGAAGGCCAGCGCGCGGCCCTGGTTGAACAGCGACTGGAACCGAATTTCGAAGGCGGCTGCAGTCTGCATTGAAGAAGCACTGTGCGACATATCGTCTCCTGCGGGCGGCAATTGGGTGAGGCCTGATCAACAACGCTGTCACGGAGAGCCGCCTGCCGATTGCCTTGCATCAATCGTGCCGGGCTCATTTGGATAACGGTCCGTACCGCTTTGCGTTCAGGGGATTACGCAAGAGACCTGAGCTTGTTTGTGGGGGATGTCACAGTTTGCGAGATTGGCGTGTGTCGGAATTGGCAGCGGCCTGCCTACGCTGATTCGCGTTGCTCCAAAACGCGACCGGCGCGGATGACGCTGCGGCGCCGCCCGCCCGCGTCGAGCAGTTCGCAGTCGTCCCCGGCGGCCAGCAGCACCAGGTCGGCCGGGCACCCCGGCGCGATGCGCCCGTTCCAGGCCAGGCCCAGGGCCCGCGCGGGACTGACGGTGATGGCGTCCAGCCAGTCGCCGGCCGGCGCCAGGTGCGCCATCTGCACGCCGAGGCCGAAGGTCTCGACCAGGTCGTAGCCGCCGTAGGGATAGAACGCGTCCTGCACGTTGTCCGTCGCCAGACAGGCGCGCAGGCCCAGCGCCGCGGCCTCGCGAATGCGGGTGATGCCGCGCGGCACCGGGGTGCGGTCCCAGGCGCCCTGAAGGTAGAGATTGGTGGTGGGCAATGCCACCAGATGGAGGCCGGCCTGCGCGCACAGGGACAAAGTGTCCCGGGCAAAGCGTTCATCCTGGACCGACAGCGAGCAGGCATGCCCGCACACCACGCGGCCGTGCAGCCCGCGCGCGATCGCCAGCTGGGCGATGCTGCGCAACCCGGTCGCATCAGGGTCCAGCCCTTCGTCGACGTGGAAGTCGAGCGCCAGCTGGTACTGCTGCGCGAGGTCGAACACGCGGCCCAGCTTGTGCACGATGCCCTGGTTGCGATAGACGAAGGCGCCCAGCACGCCGCCTGCGCGCCGCACGGCCTGCGCGATGCGATCGCCGGCAGCCAGGTCGGCGTAGACATCGAGCGGGACCAGCGCGACGAACTGCAGCGCAATGCGGTCCTGCCATTGCGTGCGCAGCGCCTCGAACACGGGCAGCGAAACCGGCGTGTCATCGCCGGGCCAGTCCAGGTGCGTGCGCAACGCGCGCGTGCCGGCGCGCCAGGCCTCGTCGAGCGCGTGCTCCATGCGCGCATGCAGCGCCTCGGCGGTCCAGCCTGCACGGTGCGCGGCCGTGCGCGCGATGGCGGTGGACAAGTCGCCTTCCGCCGCGCGGACTTCGCGCACGGTGTAGTTCTTGTCGATGTGCGTGTGCGCATCGACCAGCGCGCTCAGCAAGGTGCCGCGCGCCGGCTGGCGGCTGGCCGTGACGGCGGCGACCTGCGCGCGGTCGAGCGTCACGTCGAAGACCTCCGCATCGCCGGCCGGGAAGCCCCGCAGCCGCGGTGGAATCCGGACGGCCTCCAGCTTCATGCGAGCGCCAGACCGCGCAGCCAGCCCAGCCCGTCGGAGCTGCCCCGCGGCACCGCGCCGCGCGCCGGCCGGTATTCGCAGCCGACCCAGCCGTCCCAGCCGCATTGCGCCGAGACCTCGTCGATCACCTTGAAAAGGTACGGGTGGTTCAGCTCGCCGATGTCGGGCTCGTGGCGCTCGGGAACGCCGGCGATCTGGAAATGACCGACGCGTCCGGTGGGCAGGTATTTGCGGATCTTCATCGCGACGTCGCCCTCCACGATCTGGCAGTGGTAGAGGTCCATCTGCACCTTGAGGTTGGGCGCGCCTACCGCTTCGACGATCTCGTGCGCATGGTCCTGCCGGTTCAGGAAGAAGCGCGGGATGTCGCGGGTGTTGATCGGTTCGATCAGCAGGTCGCGCCCCGCCTTGGCGGCCTCGGCCGCGGCCCAGCGCAGGTTGTCGATATAGGTGGGCTGCACCGCCTCGCGCTCCACGCCCTCGGGCACCAGGCCGGCCATCGCGTGCACGCGCGGACAGTCCAGGGCCTCGGCATAGTCCAGCGCCTTCGACAGCCCCTCGCGGAACTCGGCCTCGCGCCCCGGCAGGCAGGCCAGGCCGCGCTCGCCGCCGTCCCAGTCGCCGGGCGGGGCATTGAAGAGCACCTGCTGCAGGCCATTCGCGGAGAGCCGGGCGGCCAGCTCGCGCCGCTCGTAGGAATACGGGAAGAGGTACTCGACGGCCCGGAAACCGTCCTTCGCGGCGGCTTCGAAGCGGTCGAGGAAATCGAGCTCGGGATAAAGCATCGAGAGATTGGCGGCGAATCGCGGCATGGAATGGGTCCTCCGTCTCTTGGGCAGCGCGCTACCAGCGCGCGCCGAAATGATGGCGCAGCTCGTCGATCTGTGCCGGCGCCAGCGGCTGGGCCGACTGCCCGCTCGACAGCCACAGCCTGGCTGTTTCTTCGAGTTCCTCCAGCACGGCCATGGCCGCGGCGGGCGTGTCGTGCCAGGCATTGGGGCCCAGGCGTTCCAGCATGACGGCGCGAATCGGCGTGCCGCGCTCGCCGTAATGCGCGATCGCCTGCGCCACCCGCTCGCCAGCCTCGGGCGCGCCGGGCCGGTGGTACGGAATCACGGGCACATGCCCGACCTTCATCACGAAATAGGGCGTGAGCGCCGGCAGCAGTTCCTCGCCGGGCGCGGCCAGCGTGAGCGCCACGCAGTGCGTGCTGTGGGTGTGGATCACGCAGCGCGTGCCGGCGTCGAAGCGCGTGGCGGCGGCATGGATGCGGGCGTGCAGCGTGATGGTCTTGCTGGCGCGGTCGCCGCCGGTCTGGTTCAGGGCGCCATCGAGCCGGGCGAGCCTGGCCGGATCGAGGAAGCCCAGGCACGCATCGGTGGGGGTGATGAGGAAGCCGTCGTCCAGCCGCACGCTGATGTTGCCGGCGGTGGCATGCACATAGCCGCGCTCGAACAGGCTGCGGCCGATGCGGCAGATCTCTTCGCGAGCTTCGCTTTCCGTCATCCGAGCAATGTAAAGGCTTTGCCGAAGAAATCGTCGGTGCCGAAGTTGCCGGACTTGAGCGCGATGTGCAGCCCGGCCCCGCCCGCGGCCTCGGCCTGCGCATGGCACCACGGCACGCCCGGATCGATCTGCGCCCCGATCTGCAGCTGCCCGATGCCCAGTGCCTGCACGCAGGCGCCCGAGGTCTCGCCGCCGGCGACCACCAGTTGCCGCACGCCGAGCGCAACCAGCCCGCGCGCGATCTCGGCGATGGTGCGTTCCACCATCGCGCCGGCCTCCTCCACGCCGAGCCGGCCTTGCACCGATTTCACGGCGCCGGCCTCCGCGGTGGAGTAGACCAGCACCGGTCCGCTCGCCAGCAGCGGCGCGGCCCAGGCCAGCGCCTCGGCGGCGACATCCACGCCGGCAGCGATGCGCAGCGGCTCGATCGCCAGCGCGGGGCGCCCCGACTGGATGAAGCTCAACACCTGCCGGTTGGTGGCCAGCGAGCAGCTCCCGGAGACCACGGCCTGCAAGCCGCGCGCCGGCGGCAACGCACCGGCGGCGGACGAAGGCGCGATGCCGAAGTTGCCCGGCAGCCCGATCGCCACGCCCGAGCCCGCGGTCACGAGCGGCATGCCCGCCAGCGCCGGGCCGAGGCGCAGCAGGTCGTCATTCGAGATGGCGTCGACGATCGCGATGCCGATGCCCTGCGACCGGAGCTGCGCCACGCGCTCGCGCACCGCCTGCGCGCCGCGCGCCACCACGGTGTGATCGATCAGCCCCACGCGGCGCCGCGTCTGCGCCTGCAGCACGCGCACGAGGTTGGGGTCGGTCATCGGCGTGAGCGGATGGTTCTGCATGCCGCTCTCGTTGAGCAGCACGTCGCCGGCGAACAGGTAGCCCTTGAACACCGTGCGCTGGTTGTCCGGGAAGGCCGGCGTCGCGATGGTGAAGTCGCAGCCCAGCGCCTCCATCAACGCTTCGGTCACAGGACCGATGTTGCCCTTCGGCGTGCTGTCGAAGGTGGAGCAGTACTTGAAGTAGATCTGCCGCGCCCCCTGCGCCTGCAGCCAGCGCAACGCCGCCAGCGATTGCGCCACCGCCTCAGCCGGCGCGATGGTGCGCGACTTGAGCGCGACCACCACCGCATCGACCTCGGCCGCGAGCGCCCCGGCCGGCACGCCGATGGCCTGCACCACGCGCATGCCGGCGCGCACGAGGTTGTTGGCGAGGTCCGTGGCGCCAGTGAAGTCGTCGGCGATGCAGCCGAGCAGGAGCTTCGCGGGCGTGGCGCTCATGAACGCTCCAGCGGCAGCTTCACCGCGTCGCGGTTCTCGTGGATGTAGGCGCGGATCACATCGTCGAAGCTCGCGTCGGCGCGCAGGCCCAGCGCCGCGGCGCGCGCACTGTCGATGCGGCTCGGCCAGCTGGTCACGATGGCGGCGATCGAGGGATCGGGTTCCCAGTCGATCAGCGCGGCCGCCGCAGGGCCAGCCACGCGTTCGAGCGCCTCGACCATCCCGCGCACCGAGATCGTCAGGGCCGGCAGGTTGACGGCCGTGCGCGCGCCCCAATCGCCATCGCCGGCTTCGGCCGCGCGCAGGATGCCCGCCACGGTGGCGGCGGGCGACGACAGCGCCACCGCGGTCTCCGGCGGCACCGGGCAGCGCGCCCGCACGCCAGCCAGCGGCTCGCGCAGGATGCCGCTCAGGAAGCTCGACGCCGCGGCGTTGGGCCGGCCCGGACGCACCGACACCGTCATCAGCCGCACGTTGCGCCCGCGCACGAAGCCCTTGCGCGTGTAGTCCGCCACCAGCTGCTCGCCGATGAACTTCTGGATGCCATAGCTGTTCTGCGGCGTGGGCAGCGTGTCGTCGCGGATCACCGGCGGCAGCGCCTGCTGCGGCGAACTTCCGAACACCGCGACCGAACTCGAGAAGACGACGACCGGCTGCGTGCCCAGCGCGCGGCAGGCTTCCAGCAGGGCACGCGTGGCATCGAGGTTGCTGCGCATGCCGAGGTCGAAGTCCGCCTCGCATTCGCCGCTGACGGCGGCCGCTAGGTGGAACACCAGGGCGGTGTCGGGCTGCGGGCCCTGGCCGCGCGCGAGCAGCTCGTTCAGGTCGCCTTGCACGAAGGCGATGCGCGGGTCCTGCTGCAGATCGGCAGGCGGCGGCACGCGGTCGGCAAGGGTGATGCGTGCGATGTCTCGCGGCTCGGCGCCGCACATCGACAGGCGCCCCTGCGCGAGCAGGGTGCGGGCGAGGCGCGCGCCGAGAAAGCCGCAGCCGCCGGTGATGAGGATCTTCATGATTGGGATGACGGTTCGGAACGGGACGGGAGCTCGATGCCGGGAAAGATCTTGATCACCGCGCTGTCGTCCTCCCGCGCGAAGCCCGCGGTGGAGGCCTGCATGAACATCTGGTGCGCGGTGGAAGCCAGCGGCAGCGGAAACTTGCTGGCGCGCGCGGTGTCGAGCACCAGGCCCAGGTCTTTCACGAAGATGTCCACCGCCGACAGCGGCGTGTAGTCGCCTGCCAGCACATGGGCCATGCGGTTCTCGAACATCCAGCTGTTGCCGGCGCTGTGCGTGATGACCTCGTACAGCGCCTCGGCCGCGACGCCTTCGCGCAGGCCCAGCGCCATCGCCTCGGCCGCCGCGGCGATGTGCACGCCGGCGAGCAGCTGGTTGATGATCTTCACCTTGCTGCCCGCGCCGGCCCGGTCGCCGAGCCGATAGACCTTGGCGGCCATCGCGTCGAGTGCGGCGCCGGCCTTGGCGTAGGCCGCGGGCGCGCCCGCGGTCATCATCGTGATCTCGCCGCTCGCGGCCCTGGCCGCGCCGCCGGAGATCGGGGCGTCGATGTAGAGGATGCCTTGGGCGGCGAGCCGCGCTTCGAGGGCGACCGACCAGTTCGGGTCGACGGTCGAGCACATCACGAACACACTGCCGGGCTTCATCGTTGCGGCGCAGCCGGGCGCGCCGTCGGTGCCGAACAGCACCGCCTCGGTCTGCGCGGCGTTGACCACGACGGAGACCACGACGTCGCTGCGCTCGCCCAGCTCGGCCAGCGTGGCGCAGGCGGTGCCGCCAGCCAGGGCGAAGGCCTGCGCCGCCTCGGCGCGCACGTCGTACACGTTGAGCGCGTGGCCGGCGCGGCGCAGCGACTGCGCCATGCCGCCGCCCATGGCGCCCAGCCCGATCAGGCCGATGGTGGAACTCATGCGAAAACTCCTTGCGTGAAAGCCGCTCAGCGGTTGACGAGTTGCTTCGGCGTCAACCATACCGCGAAGGCGCCGGCCACGAGCGCGCCGGCCAGCACATACATGCCGACCTGCGTGCTGCCGGTCGCGTCCTTCAGGTAACCGATGAGGTAGGGGCTGACGAAGCCGGCGAGATTGCCGACCGAATTGATGGCAGCGATGCCGGCGGCGGCCGCGGTGCCCGAGAGAAAGGCGGTGGGCAGCGACCAGAACAGCGGCGCGCAGGTCAGCACGCCGGCCGCGGCCAGCGAAAGGAAGGCCAGCGACACGGCGGTGTTGCGGGTGTACGAAGCGGCGACGATGAAGCCGACGGCGCCCATGAGGGCGGGCACGATCAGGTGCCAGCGCCGCTCGCGGCGCTGGTCGGCGCTGCGGCCGAACAGGTTCATGGCGACGATGGCGCAGAGGAAGGGCACCGCGCTCAGCAGGCCGATGTTCAGGTTGCCCTTCACGCCGGTGGTCTTGATCAGCGTCGGCAGCCAGAAGGTCAGCGCGTACTGGCCCATGACGAAGCTGAAGTAGATCAGCGCCATCCACCAGATGCGCGCGTCCTTGAACACGCCGGCCACCGAGTGCGGGCCGCGCCGGCCGAATTGCTGGTCGCGCTCGACCTCGCGCAGCAGCAGTTTCTTTTCATCCGCATCGAGCCACCTGGCCTTGGCGATGCCGTTGTCCAGGTAGAGCAGGACGAGCACGCCGATCAGCACTGCCGGCACCGCCTCGACCAGGAACATCCATTGCCAGCCCTGCAGCGATGAGACGCCGTGGAAGGCATCCATGATCCAGCCCGACAGCGGGTTGCCGAAGATGCCCGCGACGGGGATGGCGGACATGAAGACCGCGATGATCTTGGCGCGCCGGTGCGCCGGGTACCAGTGGGTGAGGTAGAGGATCACGCCCGGGTAGAAGCCGGCCTCGGCCAGCCCCAGCAGGAAGCGCAGGACGTAGAAGCCGGTGGGCGTCTTCACGAACATGAAGCACGCGGAGAGCAGCCCCCACGTGATCATGATCCGCGCGATCCAGATGCGCGCGCCGACCTTGTTCATCAACAGGTTGCTCGGCACCTCGAACAGGAAATAGCCGAGGAAGAAGATGCCGGCGCCGAGCCCGAACACGGTTTCACTGAAGCCCAGGTCCTGCCCCATCTGCAGCTTGGCGAAGCCGACGTTCACGCGGTCGAGGTAGGCGATCACGTAGCACAGCATGAGGAAGGGCACGAGGCGCCAGAACACCTTGGCGTAGGCACGGCGCTCGAGGTCGTCGTCGGCCGGCTTTGCGCCGGCGAGGGCGGATGCGGTCATGGGCAGAGGTCTCCGGGTGTGTGGTACCTCGGCGGCCGGACTGTCGCCGAGATTTTGTCAGTTCATATGGTCATCATACAAATTAGGATGCAGCCTGAGAACCAAGGGATAACCCGGACGCGCCGGGGCAGCCCGGTCCTGCCCCGAAGGTGCGGAATATCAGGAAGGGACGGGCATTCGGCCGGTGAGCGGACGGGCGAGGGCCTCGCCCTCCTGCTGCCAGAAGGCCGGGTCCGCCTGCTCGATGCGCCGGATGGCGTTGTCCATGTGGTTCGAGGCGGCAAGCCGTGCCTTCGCCGGATCGCCGGCATCGATCGCTTCCACGATGGCGCGGTGTTCGTCCGCGACTTGGCGCGCAAAGTCCGCGCGGCGCGCTTCGTTGGCGCGCGTCACGCGCGTGGTGCCGTAGAGGAACTGGCCGAGGTACTGCAGCGTGTCCATCAGGAAGGGATTGCGCGCGGCATCGGCGATCGCGCGGTGGAAGGCCACGTCCTCCGACGCCCCGTCGCCGCCGGCCCGCACCGCCTTCGCCAAGGCGGCCATGGCGCTGCGGATGCGGCGCACGTCCGCGGCCGTGCGCCGCTGCGCGGCCAGCGCGGCGACTTCGGCCTCGAGCGCGCGCCGCACTTCCACCATCTGGATCACGGCCGCCTTCGAGCCGGCGTAACGTGCGTCGAAGCTGAGCGGCGCAAAGCCCGCTTCGCACACGTACATGCCGCTGCCCTGGCGCGAGTCCACCAGGCCCAGGGACTTGAGTCGCGAGACCGCCTCGCGCACCACGGTGCGGCTGACGCCGAACTGCTCCACCAGGGCCGCCTCGGTCGGCAGCTTTTCGCCGGCGACCAGCCTGCCGGCACGGATCTCGGCCGCGAGCGCCTCGGCCACCCGGTCGGACAAGCGGGCGCCGGGCGTGATGGACTGGAAGCGGGCTGTCATGCGTCGTGTGAAATTGATCGTATGACTTTAGCGCAGGGCCGACTGCGGGGCTTCCAGGTTGACCGGGGTCCCGGCCCGTGGCATGGTCTGCGCCAGCGCCTCACCAAGGAAACACCATGGACCACGACGGAGACAAGGGCGGCAAGGGCGAAGGCCCGCGAATCGAATGCGCAGGCGACCGTTGGACCCTCTTCATGGGCTGGGCGCTGAAGACCGTCATCGCCCTCATCGCCGTCGGCGCGGCGGCGGCCTCCGTCCCCTACTGGGAGCGGGCGGACTTCCCGGTGACGAGCCTGGTCATCTACGTCGCGGGCATGGTGTTCATCGCCATGCCGCTGTGCCTCTACTACGAGGCACTGCTCAGGACGCGCCAGGACCACGCGACCCAGGCCTAGCGAGGGCCCGCTCTCCCTCCCTCAGCGAGGGAACGCATCCGGCAGCAGCTTCGCCCGATGGTCGCGAACCGCCGACGCAACGATCGGCAGCAGCTGCGCCGCACCCCCCGCATCGAGCTGGCTGATCAGCCGCCCGCGCATGCTGGGCGCCCAGAACGATTTCAGGTGCGTGGCAATCGCCTGCGTCGCGGCGAGTGCATCGGTGGGCGTCTGGGCCTGGAAGAAGGTGCCGATCTGGTTGGCCATCCGGACCAGTTGCGCGGTGGGGTCGTGCATGCAGCGCTGCCTTTCTTCTTTGTCGTTCAATGAGCCAGGCATCCGCCGGCTTCCGCGGCCGCCGCGAGGCGCTCCGGCAGGCAATAGACCACCAGATCCTCCTGGCGCGCGAAGCCCACCAGCGTCAGGCGGGCCCGCTGCGCGGTCTGGACCGCGAAGGAGGTCGGCGCCGACACGGCGGCCAGCACGGACACGCCCGCCATGGCGGCCTTCTGCACCATCTCGAAGCTGGCCCGGCTGGTGACGGCGATGAAGCCGCTCGACGCCTCGACCTCGGCGGCCGCCAGCGCGCCCACCAGCTTGTCGAGCGCGTTGTGCCGCCCCACGTCTTCGCGCAGGAACATCACCTCGCCCTCGGCCGAGCACCAGGCCGCCGCGTGCACCGCCCCGGTCGCCTGCTGCAACGTCTGCTGTGCGTGCAGCCGCGACATCGCCCGCGCGATCGCCCGGCGCTCCAGGCGCATGCCATCGGCCAGGACGGGCAGCTCGCGCGACACCTGCGCCAGGCTCTCGGTGCCGCACAGGCCGCAGCCGGTGCGCCCAGCCATCGATCGGCGCTTCTGCTTGAGGCGCGCGAAGGCGGCGCTGGCCACGTGCAGGCGCACGGTGATGCCCAGCGGCGAGGGCTCGGCCTCCAGGCCATAGAGCTCGCGCGCGCCGTCGAGGATGCCCTCGGTCAGCGAGAAGCCGAGCGCGAAGTCCTCCAGGTCCAGCGGCGTGGCCAGCATCACCGCGTGCGAGATGCCGTTGAATTCCAGTGCGACGGGCACCTCCTGGGCCACCCAGTCCTGCACCGCAAAGGCCAGGCCGCCGCGCACGCCGCGCACCGGCAGCAGCAGCGCGCCTTCGCAGGACGGGGCGTCGCCGAAGGTGACGGCGGAGGGCAGGCTGGCGATGCTCATGGACAAGCTCCGTGCTCCGCACTGCGGTGCGAGCCCCTTCGGAGCGGCCGGTCGGGGATCGTGTTCATTTGGCCCCGGCCGTCGCGTCGTGTCGCGCCGCGGCCGTCAACAGCGCCTGTTGGGTCTGGTTGAAGCGGCTGTACGCCTGCTGCCATGCCGAGGGCTGCATCACCGGCATGACCTGCACCGCCGTCACCTTGTACTCCGGGCAATTGGTGGCCCAGTCGGAGTTGTCGGTGGTGATGACGTTGGCGCCCGATTCCGGGAAGTGGAAGGTGGTGTAGACCACGCCGGGCTGCATGCGCTCGGATACCGTGGCGCGCAGCACCGTCTCGCCGGCGCGGCTCTGGATGCCGACCCAGTCGTCGTTTCGGATGCCGCGCTCTTCGGCATCGTGCGGATGGATCTCCAGCCGGTCCTCGCTGTGCCACTGGTTGTTGTCGGTGCGCCGCGTCTGGGCGCCGACGTTGTACTGCGACAGGATCCGGCCGGTGGTGAGCAGCAAGGGGAACTTGCGCGTGACCTTCTCGTCGGTCGCCACGTACTGCGTGACGATGAAGCGGCCCTTGCCGCGCACGAAACGGTCGATGTGCATGGTGGGCGTGCCCTCGGGCGCGTCCTCGTTGCAGGGCCACTGGATGCTGCCGAGCGCGTCGAGCCGCTCGTAGCTCACGCCCTGGAAGGTCGGCGTCAGCGCGGCGATCTCGGCCATGATTTCCTCGGGGTTGCGGTAGTCCATCGGGTAGCCCAGCGCCTGCGCCAGCTTCACCGTCACTTCCCAATCCGCATAGCCCGCCTTGGGCGGCATGACCTTGCGCACGCGCGAGATGCGGCGCTCGGCGTTGGTGAAGGTGCCGTCCTTCTCCAGGAAGGAAGAGCCGGGCAGGAAGACGTGCGCGTACTTCGCGGTCTCGTTGAGGAACAGGTCCTGCACCACGACGCATTCCATCGCCATCATGGCCGCCGCCACGTGCTGGGTGTTCGGGTCCGACTGCACGATGTCCTCGCCCTCGCAGTACAGGCCCTTGAAGCTGCCGCCGATCGCGGCGTCGAACATGTTGGGGATGCGCAGGCCGGGTTCGGGATCGATCGCCACGCCCCACGCGGCTTCGAAGGCGCCGCGCGAGATGCTGTCGGACACATGCCGGTAGCCCGGCAGCTCGTGCGGGAAGGAACCCATGTCGCAGGAGCCCTGCACGTTGTTCTGCCCGCGCAGCGGATTGACGCCCACGCCTTCGCGCCCGACGTTGCCGGTCGCCATCGCGAGGTTGGCGATGCCCATCACCATGGTCGAGCCCTGGCTGTGCTCGGTCACGCCCAGGCCGTAGTAGATCGCACCGTTGCCGGCCGTGGCGTAGAGGCGCGCGGCCGCGCGCAGCTCGGCGGCGGGCACGCCCGAGGCCGCCTCGGTGGCCTCCGGCGAGTTCTCGGGCCTGGCGACGAAGGCGCGCCATTCGGCGAAGGAGGCGGGATCGCAGCGCTCGGCCACGTAGTCCTCGGCGATCAGCCCTTCGGTGGCGATCACGTGCGCCATCGCGGTGATCACCGCCACATTCGTGCCGGGCCTCAGCTGCAGGTGGTGCGCAGCCTGCACGTGCGGCGACTTCACCATGTCGATGCGGCGCGGATCGATCACGATCAGCTTCGCCCCCTCGCGCAGACGCTTCTTCATGCGCGAGGCGAAGACGGGATGGCCGTCGGTCGGGTTGGCGCCGATCACCATGATGACGTCGGCCTTCTCCACCGACCTGAAGGTCTGCGTGCCGGCCGATTCGCCCAGCGTCTGCTTGAGCCCGTAGCCCGTGGGCGAGTGGCACACGCGGGCGCAGGTGTCGACGTTGTTGTTGCCGAAGGCCGCGCGCACCAGCTTCTGGACCAGGTACGTTTCCTCGTTGGTGCAGCGCGAGGAGGTGATGCCGCCGATCGAGTCGCGGCCGTACTGGGCCTGCAGGCGCTTGAATTCGCTGGCAGCGTGGTTGACGGCCTCGTCCCAGCTCACTTCCTGCCACGGATCCGTGATCTTCTTGCGGATCATCGGCTTGAGCATGCGGTCCTGGTGCGTCGCATAGCCCCAGGCGAAGCGGCCCTTGACGCAGGAGTGGCCATCGTTGGCCTTGCCGTCCTTCCACGGCACCATGCGCACCACCTCGTTGCCTTTCATCTCGGCCTTGAAGGCGCAGCCGACGCCGCAGTAGGCGCAGGTGGTGATGACGCTGTGCTCGGGCTGGCCGAGCCAGATCACCGACTTCTCCTGCAGCGTGGCCGTCGGGCAGGCCTCGACGCAAGCGCCGCAGCTCACGCACTCGGAGGCCATGAAGGGCTGATCCTGGCCCGGCGACACGCGCGACTCGAAGCCGCGGCCGCTGATCGTTAATGCGAAGGTGCCCTGCGTCTCCTCGCAGGCGCGCACGCAGCGGTTGCAGACGATGCACTTGGAGGGGTCGTAGCTGAAGTACGGATTCGACTCGTCCTTCTCGCTCTTCAGGTGGTTGGCGCCATCGAAGCCGTAGCGCACGTTGCGCAGGCCGGTGACGCCCGCCATGTCCTGCAGTTCGCAGTTGCCGTTGGCCGAGCAGGTGAGGCAGTCCAGCGGATGGTCGGAGATGTAGAGCTCCATCACGCCCTTGCGCAGCGCCTGCAGCTTCGGCGTCTGGGTGCGCACCTTCATGCCGGCCTCGGCGGGCGTGGTGCAGGAGGCCGGGAAGCCGCGGCGTCCCTCGATCTCGACCAGGCACAGCCGGCAGGAGCCGAAGGGTTCCAGGCTGTCGGTGGCGCACAGCTTGGGCACCTGGATGCCGGCGTCGACGGCGGCGCGCATCAGCGAGGTGCCGGCCGGGACGGTGACTTCGTTTCCGTCGATCTCGAGCGTCACTGCGTGCGCGGACTCGCGCCTGGGCGTGCCGTAGTCGGTTTCTTTCAAGTGGTCCAGCATGGCTCTTCTTCTTCCTATGTCTGCGGCTGCACGAACGGAGCAAGCAGCGGGGGTGGGCTCATTTCAGGCGGCTTCGCGGTCGGGGGCGACGATGCCGAAGTCCTCGGGGAAATGGTCGAGCGCGGACAGCACCGGGAAGGGAGTCATCCCGCCCATGGCGCACAGCGAACCGTGGACCATGGTGTCGCACAGGTCGCGCAGCAGGATCACCTGCTGCGGTCGGTTCTGGGCCGCCCGGATCTTGTCGATGACCTCCACACCGCGCGTCGAGCCGATGCGGCAGGGCGTGCACTTGCCGCAGGACTCGATGGCACAGAACTCCATCGCGTAGCGCGCGAGCCTGGACAGGTCGGCCGTGTCGTCGTGGACCACGATGCCGCCATGCCCCACCGTGCCGCCCACGGCCGCGTACGCCTCGTAGTCCAGCGGCAGGTCCCATTGCGATTCGGGCAGGTAGGCGCCCAGGGGCCCACCCACCTGCACGGCCTTGATCGGCCGGCCGGATGCGGCGCCGCCGCCGTAGTCGTACAGCAGCTCGCGCAACGTCACGCCGAAGGCCTTCTCGACCAGCCCGCCATGCTTGATGTTGCCGGCCAGTTGCATCGGCAGCGTGCCGCGCGAGCGTCCGACGCCGAAGTCGCGGTAGAACGCCGCACCGCGCGCCAGGATCAACGGCACGCTGGCCAGCGTGATCACGTTGTTGATCAGCGTCGGCTGGCCGAACAGGCCTTCGATGGCCGGCAGCGGCGGCTTGGCGCGCACGATGCCGCGCTTGCCTTCCAGGCTTTCGAGCAGGGCCGTCTCCTCACCACAGACATAGGCGCCGGCGCCCTTGCGCACGTCGAGCTTGAAGCGGCGGCCGGAGCCGAGGATGTCCTCGCCGAGGAAGCCCGCAGACTCGGCGCGGGCGATGGCCGCGTTCAGCGCTGCGATGGCATGCGGGTACTCCGAGCGCACGTACACATAGCCCTGGGTGGCGCCGGTGGCGATGCCGGCGATCGTCATGCCTTCGATCAACATGAAGGGATCGCCCTCCATCGTCATGCGGTCGGAGAAGGTGCCCGAGTCGCCTTCGTCGGCATTGCAGACGATGTACTTCTGCGCCGCAGGTGTGGCGAGGACGGTCTTCCACTTGATGCCGGCCGGGAAGGCCGCGCCGCCGCGCCCGCGCAGGCCGGATTCCAGCACCTGCTGAACGATGTCTGCCGGCGCCATCGCGAGTGCGCGGCGCAGGCCCGCATAGCCTTCGTGCGCCTGGTAATCGGCGAGCGACAGCGGGTCGGTGATGCCCATGCGCGCGAAGGTGAGCCGCTCCTGCTTCTTCAGGTAGGGGATCTCCTCGGTCAGGCCGAGGTGCAGCGCGTGCGCCCCGCCTGCGAGGAAGCCCGCGTCGAACAGGCCGGGCACGTCGGCGACCGTGACCGGGCCGTAGGCCACACGGCCGCCAACGGTGCTCACCTCGACCAGGGGCTCGAGCCAGAAGAGGCCGCGCGAACCGTTGCGCACGAGGTGCACGTCGAGACCGCGCCGTGCCGCCTCTTCGGCGATCCGGCGGGCCACGCGGTCGGCGCCCACGGCCAGGGCCGCGGAGTCGCGCGGCACATAGACGGTGATGCGCATCGGACCGCCTTCGCCTTCGGCTGCGGTGCGGGCGCCTTCGGGCGGTCGTGCGGTGCTCATCGCTTCGCCTCCAGCAGGCCCTGAGTCTCGTGGATCAACGCATCGAAGGCCTCGGGCGTCACGCGCGCATGCGGCTCGTCGTCGATCGCCATCGCGGGAGAGGACGCGCACAGCCCCAGGCAGAACGCCGGTTCGAGGGTGAAGGCGCCGTCCTTCGAGGTCCCGTGCGCGGCGCAGCCCAGGCGCTGCCGCGCATGCGCGAGCAGGTCGTCGGCGCCCATGGCCTGGCAGGCCTCGGCGCGGCAGATCCGGACCACGTGGCGCCCCGCGGGCTCGCTGCGGAAGTGGTGGTAGTAGGTGACGACGCCATGCACCTCGGCACGCGACAGGTTCAGGGCCTCGGCGATCTCCGGGACGGCGTCCGGGGGGACATGGCCGAGCATGTCCTGCACGTCGTGCAGGATGGGCAGCAGCGCGCCGGGCTCGTCCATGCGCCGGGCCAGCACGGCGCGCACGGCGGCAGTCGCGGTAGAGGTGATTTCCATGGCGTTCATCGTGGGTGCACCGAGGGGTTCCGGCCCAGTGTCGGGAATGCCGCAAGGCCGGTCCAATTTATTCGGGGAATGGAGCGATTCGTGCCGGCAATCGAAGAGGCCCGCGCCGTCGTTCTACGTGCCGGGCCGGGTCAGCGCCCTGGCGAGCGAGCTGTCTGGATTGCGCGGCATGCCGGTCCGGCTAAACCTGCTGGCTTCCGTCGATATGCCTGCGCCGCAACGGGCGCAACACGAACCACGCCATCAGCGCCGCGATCATGTTGACCGCGCTGGCGACGATGAAGACGGCCTGCCAGCTGCCGGTGGCCGCGGCCAGCATGCTGGACAGCGGCACCAGCAGCGAGGCCGTGCCCTTGGCCGTGTAGAGCATGCCGGCGTTCGACGCCGCGTACCTGGAGCCGAAGGTGTCGGCGCAGGTCGAGGGGAACAGGCTGTAGATCTCGCCCCACGCGAAGAACACGATGCCGGTCAGCACCACGAACAGGATCGGGTTCTGGCCGTAGTGATAGAGCATCAGGATGCCCACCGACTCCAGCGCAAAGGCGATGAACATCGTCTGCTCGCGTCCGATCTTGTCGGAGACCCAGCCGAAGAAGGGCCGCGTCACGCCGTTGAGCACGCGGTCGATCGCCAATGCGAAGGTCAGCGCGGGCAGCACCAGGCCCATGATGTTGACCGGCACATCGATGATCTTGAAGTCCTTCGCGATCGGCGCGAGCTGGGCCGTGGCCATCAGGCCGCCCGCCGCCACCATCACGAACATCACGTACATCACCCAGAAGACCGGCGAGCGCAGGACTTCGGCCGGCGCGTAGTCGCGGTGGCTTTGCTGCACGTTGCGGGTGCCCGAGGCCTTCGCGTGCTCGGGAGGCCGCGTGAGCGCCCAGGCCAGCAGGAAGACGATGAGGCCCTGGCCGATACCGAAGTAGAGGAAGGCCGCCTCGTAGCCGCGCGAATGAATCATTGCGGAGATCGGGATGATCGTGAGGGCCGAGCCTGCGCCGAAGCCGGCCGCGGTCATGCCGGCGGCAAGGCCGCGCCGATCGGGAAACCATTTCAGCGCATTGCCCACGCAGGTGCCGTAGACCGCGCCGGCGCCGATGCCGCCGATCGCCGCGGCGATGTAGAGCACCGGCAGGGAGGCGGCCACCGAGTTGAGCACCCAGCCGAGTCCGCACAGCACGCCGCCCACCAGCACCACCGGACGCGGGCCGAAGCGGTCGACGAGGTAGCCCTCGATCGGCACCAGCCAGGTCTCGGTGAGCACGAAGATCGTGAAGGCCACCTGGATCGCAGCACGGCTCCAGCCATGCTTGTCGGCGATCGGATTGACGAAGAGGGTCCAACCGTATTGAAGGTTGGCGATCATCGCCATGCACACGATGCCGATCAGCAGCTGTCCCCATCGGTAAGTCTGCGATCGGGTCGCGCCCGCGCCAAAGGTCGCCGTCGTGGAATACACCGCCGGATTGGCACCGGCAGTCGTGGTCGTAGGCCGAGTCATGGAGTCTCCTTGTGTTGTCGTATCGGCCCGATGCATTGAATTTCGGACCAGCTCTTGAGAGTGATCAACACTGTCGGGCGCAGCGACGTAATCGCTCTTGACCGCAGTCAACTTCCGCGCAAACGCGGCGATGCGATGCGCGCCTCTCAAGCATCCCGTGCTCGCTATTCATATGACCATTCACTTGCCAGGGCTAGGGGTAAACCCTAGAATCGACGGCAACGCTTTTTCAGACCTTCGGAGCCTCACGTGAACCACAACGCACTGACTGCCACGTCGATCAAGACGACCTCTTCCTCCGCCGCGATGGAGGTCGTGCGCGAGCTGATCGCTGCCATGCCGATCGTCATCTTCTTCAAGGCCGCACGCGCCGCACTGCAGCGCTGACGCATTGCTGGGCCGGAGCGAGCGGCCCAGGCGAGCACGCACCGCGCAGCTCGCGAACCCTCCAGCTATTGCGGCGCGTCGATCGGCACGATCTGCGCAATCAAGGCCGCGCCGTCGCTCTGGAGAAAATCCTTGAAGGCCTGCGCCACCGGCGGCAGGCGCTTGGTGCGCAGGTGCACCACGTACCAGTTCAGCAGCAGCGGAAAGCCCTGCACGTCGAGCACGCGCAGGCTTCCGGCCCGCAGCTCCTGGCTGATGGTGTGCGCCGACAGGAAGCTCACGCCCATCCCGGCGATCACCGCCTGCTTGATGGTCTCGGTGCTGCGGATCTCCATCGCGATGTTGAGGCCACGCAGGTCGCCGCCGAAGCCCTCCTCCATCGAGTGCCAGGTGTCCGAGCCCTTCTCGCGCACGACGAAGGGCTCGCGCATCAGCGTGCGCAGCGGGATGCTCTTCGCGCAGACCAGCGGATGGCTCGGTGCCGCGACGATCACATACGGATGCGGCGCGAAGGCCTGATGCACCGTGTCCATGCCGGTCGGCGGCCGCACCATGATGGCCAGGTCCGTGAGGTTCTCGGCGATGTGGGTCAGCAGGCCCTCGCGGTTGTGGACGGTGAAGTTCAACGTCACGCCGCGGTGGCGGCCGGCGAACTCCACCAGCAGGCGCGGAAAGAAGTAGTCGCCGGCGCTGATCACGCCCACGTTGAGCCGGCCTCCCGCAACACCCTGGAACTGCGTCATCGCATGCTCCGCCGCTTCGAACTGCTGGATGATCGCGCGGCTGATCGCGAGCAGCTCGGTGCCGGCCGGCGTCAGGTAGATCTTCTTGCCGAACTGCTCGAACAACACGTTGCCCGCATGTTCCTCGAGCTTGCGGATCTGGGTCGAGACGGCCGGCTGCGTCAGGTGGAGCTCCTCGGCCGCGCGCGAGAAGCTCAGGAGCCGCGCGACCGCCTCGAAGACCTTCAGCTGGCGCAGGGTCGCGTTCTTCATCCGGGAAATGTAAGCGCGCGGCCACGAAGGCGGGCCGGCATCGACGCGTGCGCCGCGCGCGGGCGCGGCTTCAGGCCATCTCGTGGAGACGAACGCGGCCGCGCTGGTCTTCCATCGTGCGCGCCAGCAGCTTGACCAGCGAGTACACGGTGTCGATGTGCGGCGTCGGGGTCTCGGTGAGCCGCGCCAGTTCGATCACCGCGCCCACCAGCGCATCGATCTCCGGCGCCCGCCCGGCCTCCACGTCCTGCAGCATCGAGGTCTTGTGCTTGCCCACTTTCTCGGCGCCGGCGATGCGCTTGTCCAGCGACACGCGGAACTCGATGCCCAGCTTGTGGGCGACCGACTGCGCTTCGCGCATCATCGCGGCCGCGAGCTCGCGCGAAGGCGGGTACTGGCAGATGTCGACCAGCGTGGAATGCGAGAGGCTGCTGATGGGATTGAAGGTGAGGTTGCCCCAGAGCTTGAGCCAGATCTCGGCGCGGATGTTGTCGAGCACAGGCGCCTTGAAGCCCGCCCTGCCGAAGCAGGCCGCGACGCGAAGCACGCGCTCGCTCGACGTGCCGTCCAGCTCGCCGACGGGGAAGCGGTCGCCCTCGATGTGCTTCACCACGCCCGGCGCCACCAGCTCCGACGCGGGGTAGACCACGCAGCCGATCACGCGAGCGGCGGGGACCCTGGCGGCGACCACGCCGTGCGGATCGACGCTCCTGACGGTGGTCCCCTCGAGCGGACCTCCGTGCTTCTGGAAGTACCAGTAGGGGATGCCGTTCTGCATCGTCACGACCACGGTCTCGGGGCCGAAGAGCTTCGGGACCTCGTTAGTTACCGCCTCCACCTGGTGCGCCTTCATCGCGAGCACGACGATGTCCTGCGGACCGGCCTGGTCGTAGCGGTCGGTGGCCTTCACGTTGCGCGCCACCTGCTCCTCGCCGTCGGCGGAGATGAGCCGGAAGCCGTTCGTCGCGATGGCATCGAGGTTCGCTCCCCGCACGATGAAGGTGACGTCCTCGCCGGCCAGGGCGAGCCTCGCGCCGACCAGGCCGCCGATGGCGCCCGCGCCTATCACTGCTATCTTCATGTCGATCCTTGAAGTGTTGAATCTCTTGCGGCGACTACCCGAAGCGGTTGCTCAGCCTGCCGATGCCCTCGACCTCGACTTCGACCAGGCTGCCTGGCTTCATCGAGCCGACGCCGACCGAGGTGCCGCACAGGATCACGTCGCCGGGATGCAGCGTCATGTCGGCAGAGATCAGGCTGACCAGCTGCTGCACCGAAAAGCGCATGTCGCTGATGGGATAGTGCTGGCGCGCCGCGCCGTCGAGCAGCGTGGTCACGGTGAGCGCCGAGGGATCGAGGCCGGTGGCCACCGCCGGGCCCATGGGGCAGAAGGTGTCGAAGCCCTTGGCGCGCGCCCACTGCGCGAACGAAGCGTCGCGGTTGAGGATGTCGGCCACCGTGACGTCGTTCGCGCAGGTGTAGCCGAACACATGCCCGAGCGCCTGGTCCTCCGGCACCGCGGTGCAGGTCTTGCCGATCACGATGCCGAGCTCGCCCTCGAACACCACCTTGCCTTCGCACAGTGGCCTGCGGATGGGCTCGCCGGGCGCGAGGAAGGAATTGGGCGCCTTCAGCAGGTACAGGGGCTCGGCCGGCACGGGCAGCTTCAACTTCTCGCCGAGCGCATGAAAGTTGTTCCACAGCGCGATGACCTTGGTGGGCTGGGTGGGCGTGAGCAGCTTGAGCTCGTCCAGCACGAACACGCTGCCGGTCGGTTCGGGGCTGGCGAACATGTCGCCGCGGTGCTCGCGCACATGCTTGCCGTCCAGCGTGCCGAAGCCCGTCTTGCCCGCGCGTTCGAAGCGGACCCATCGTTGGTGCGGTCGGTGTTCGTGGATATTCATGGCGCTTTGGCGGGTGACCGCAATTCGAATTTCAGATGCCGAGGTCGCTGGCGTGCGCCTGCGCCCAGTCGAAATACCTGGAAGGCGCCGAGCCCTGCGCGCAGCAGCGCTCGAAATGCCTGGCCTTTTTCTGCTGAATGACCTCGACCAGGAAGGCGGCGTCGTAGGCTTTCAGGAGATGGGGCTGGCGGGTCTGCAGGTAATGGCAGATGCGCTCCCCGGCGTCCTGGCTGGCGCTCAGCAATTCCTCATAGGTACGGCTGTCCCAATGCCACCTGAAGCCCAATTCATAGAAGGCCGCGTTGTAGGCGTTCCGTTCCACTTCATTGTTCCGATATTGAATTGGCAAATCATTGACCATGTGCTGCTCCTTTGAATTGAAATGCCATCGCTTTTTTCATCCGTTTCGCTTGGCATGTTCAAAATGTAGGTGCTGCGATCAATAATTAATAGTGAAAGTATTTTATTAAGATCATTCGCTGTGAGTTATGCATGGGCCGCAATGTTTTTCCGATCGCAGGCCCTGCGCAAGACAGGGCCCGTGCGCCTCAGATCACGCCCTCTGCCCGCAGCATGGCCAAGTCGTCCGTGCCGTAACCGAGCTGCCGCAGCACTTCCTCGGTGTGCTCGCCAAGCAGCGGCGAGCGCGTCACCTCGGTCGGGCTGTCCGACAGCTTGATGGGATTTCCGACCGTCAGGTACTTGCCCCTCGCCGGATGGTCGACCTCGACGATGGTGCCGCTCTCGCGCAGGGACTCGTCCGCGGCGATCTCCTTCATCGAGAGGATCGGCCCGCAGGGGATGTCGTACCGGTTGAGGATGTCCATGGCCTCGAACTTGTCCTTGGTCATGGTCCACTGCTCGATGCGCGCGAAGATCGGCTTGAGGTGGAGGAGCCGCGCGGCCGGCGTGGCGTAGGCCTCGTCGTCGATCCAGCCCTCCTCGCCGATCACCTTGCATACCGCCGGCCACACGGCTCCCTGCGTGATGAAGTAGATGTAGGCGTTCGGATCGGTCTCCCAGCCCTTGCAGCGCAGGATGGAGCCCGGCTGGCCGCCGCCCGAGGCATTGCCGGCGCGCGGTACGGCGTCGCCGAACTTCCCGTCGGGGTATTGCGGGTATTCGTGCAGGGTGCCGGTGCGCTCGAGGCGCTGCTGGTCGCGCATCTTCACGCGGCAGAGGTTGAGCACGGCGTCCTGCATGGGCGCCAGCACCTTCTGGCCGCGCCCGGTGGTGTTGCGCTGGTAGAGCGCCGCCATGATGCCGAGCGCCAGGTGCAGGCCGGTGCCGCTGTCGCCGATCTGCGCACCGGTCACGACCGGCGGGCCGTCGTCGAAGCCGGTGGTCGAAGCCGCGCCGCCGGCGCACTGGGCGACGTTCTCGTAGACCTTGCAGTCGGCGTACTTGCCCGGCCCGAAGCCCTTCACCGAGGCCACGATCATGCGCGGGTTGAGGTCCTGGATGTGGCTCCAGGTGATCCCCATGCGGTCCAGCGCGCCGGGCGCGAAGTTCTCCACCAGCACGTCGCAGGTCTTGATCAGCGTGTCGAGCACCTGCTTGCCCTTGGGCTTCTTGGTGTCCAGCGTGATGGAGCGCTTGTTGTGGTTCAGCATCGTGAAGTAGAGGCTGTCCACGCCCGGGATGTCGCGCAGCTGGCCGCGCGTCGCATCGCCTTCGCCGGCGCGCTCGACCTTGATCACGTCGGCGCCGAACCAGGCCAGCAGCTGCGTGCAGGTGGGGCCGGACTGCACGTGTGTGAAATCCAGGATGCGGACGCCTTCGAGGGCCTTGCTCATCGTGTCTCCTTTGATACGAACATCCGTGCGCGGAGGACGTCCTTTGCGGGACCTTCGCGTTTGCGCGTACGGACGTCCGCGTTCTATGCCTTGATCCTGGCTTCGACTTCCGCCAGCCGCGCACGCAGCTTGCGATCTTCCGCGAAGCGCGCCGTTTCATCGCGCACGAACGCGACGATGCCCGTGACCTTGCGATCCTCGGAGAACAGCATCGAAACGGTGAAGGCGATCGACAGCGTGTGTCCGTCCTTGTGCAGCGCGGGCACGCGCAGCAGGTCGGCGCCGTACTTGGTGATGCCGGTGGCCATGGTCTTCTGATAGCCCTCCCAATGGCGCCCGCGCTGGCGCTCGGGGATGATCAGGTCGAGCGACCGGCCCAGCGCCTCGGCTTCGGTGAAGCCGAAGATGCGCTCGGCGGCCCGGTTCCAGAGCACGATCGCGCCTTCGGCATCGCACACCATGATGGCGTCGCCGGCGCCGGCGACCAGCTGCTCGAGATCGATGTTTGACTTCAAGCGAATCTCCAGAAATTCGAGCGGTTCCTGTTCCGGGAAACACCGCGGCACCGGCATGGCCGGGCCGCCGGTGCGTCTGACTACACGGCTTTGGCTTCGCGCAGGTTCGCGATCTGCTCTTTCGAGTATCCCAGCTCGGCGAGCACCTCCTCGCTGTGCTCGCCCAGCAGCGGCGAAGGGGTGATCTCCGGCTTCAGGTCGGAGAACTTGATCGGGCTGCCGACGGTGAAATAGCTGCCGCGCTCCTTGTGGCCCTTCACCTCGACGATCGAGCCGCTCTTGCGCAGCGATTCGTCGTGCAGCAGCTCCTTCATCGTCAGCACCGGCGAGCAGGGGATGTCGAACTTGCGCAGGATGTCCACGGCCTCGAACTTGGTCTTGTCCGCCAGCCAGTCCTCGATGGTGGCGAAGATCTGGGTGATGTGCGGCTGGCGCGCCTTGGCGGTCATGTAGTCGGGGTCGGTCTTCCACTCGGGCTTGCCGATGGCATCGCAGATCGGCGCCCAGGCGTGGCCCTGCACCGTGAAATAGATGTACGCGTTCGGGTCGGTCTCCCAGCCCTTGCACTTGAGCACCCAGCCCGGCTGGCCCCCGCCGCCGGCATTGCCGCCGCGCGGCACGACGTCGCTGAAGGTGCCGTGCGGGTACTGCGGGTACTCCTCGAGGTAGCCGAGCCGGTCCAGGCGCAGCTGGTCGCGCATCTTCACGCGGCAGAGGTTCAGCACGGCATCCTGCATCGCACACGCCACGCGCTGGCCCTTGCCGGTCTGCTGGCGGCCGATGATGGCGGTCAGGATGCCGATCGCCAGATGCATGCCGGTGTTGCTGTCCCCCAGGGCGGCCGCGCTCACGGTGGGCGGGCCGTCCCAGAAGCCGGTGGTCGATGCCGCACCGCCGGCGCATTGCGCGACGTTCTCGTAGACCTTCAGGTCGTCGTAGTGGTGGCCATCGCTGAAGCCCTTGACCGAGGCGACGATCATCCTGGGATTCAGTTCCTGGATACGCTCCCAGGTGAAGCCCATGCGGTCCAGCGCGCCGGGGCCGAAGTTCTCGACCAGCACGTCGGATCCGCGGATCAGTTTCTCCAGCACGACCTTGCCCTCGGGCTGCTTGGTGTCCAGGGTCAGCGAGCGCTTGTTGCTGTTGAGCATGGTGAAGTACAGCGCGTCGACATCCGGGATGTCGCGCAGCTGCGTGCGCGTGACGTCGCCCGAGCCGGGGCGCTCGACCTTGATGACGTCGGCGCCGAACCAGGCCAGCATCTGCGTGCACGCGGGGCCGGCCTGGACGTGGGTGAAGTCGATGATCTTGATGCCGTTGAGTGGTTTGTTGCTGCTCATGTCATAGCTCCTGTATTGCCTGGGATTACTTCTTCTTCGCCGTGCTCGGATTGAGGCTGGTGATGCGGCCGCTTTCCGTGCCGGCGGTCTCGTCGATCACGGCGTTGATCAGGGTCGGCCGGCCGGAGGCGACGGCTTCGGCCAGGGCCTTCTCCAGCGCCTCCGCGGTGGTGGCGTGCACACCGATGCCGCCGAAGGCTTCCATCAGCTTGTCGTAGCGCGCGTTCTTGACGAACACGGTCGGCGCCACGTCTGCGGTGCCGCTGGGGTTCACGTCGGTGCCGCGGTAGACGCCGTTGTTGTTGAAGACGACGATGCAGATCGGCAGGTTGTAGCGGCAGATGGTCTCGACCTCCATGCCGCTGAAGCCGAAGGCGCTGTCGCCCTCGATGGCGATCACCGGCTTGCCGGTGACCACGGCGGCAGCGACGGCGAAGCCCATGCCGATGCCCATGATTCCCCAGGTGCCGACGTCGAGACGCTTGCGCGGCTCGTACATGTCGACGATGCTGCGCGCGAAGTCGAGGGTGTTGGCGCCCTCGTTGACCACGATCGCATCGGGCCGCGCCTTGACCTGCTCGCGGATCACGCTGAGCGCGCTCTGGAAGCTCATGGGCGAGGGCCGCGCTGCCAGCGTGACGGCCATCTTCGAGAGGTTCTTGTCCTTGCGCTCGGCGATGGCGCCGGTCCATTCGGCCGGGGGCTTGGCCCACTTCGCATCGATGCCGGCGAGCAGCGCCGCCACGCAGGAGCCGATATCGCCGATCACCGGCGCCGCGATGGCGACGTTGCTGTCGATCTCCGTCGGCGCGATGTCGATCTGGATGAACTGCTTGGCGCCCTTCTCCTGGCCCCAGGTCTTGCCCTTGCCGTGCGACAGCAGCCAGTTGAGGCGTGCGCCGACCAGCAGCACGACGTCGGCCTCCTGCAGCACGTACGAGCGCGCGGCGGCGGCCGACTGCGCATGGGTGTCGGGCAGGAGGCCCTTGGCCATGGACATCGGCAAGTAGGGGATGCCGGTCTTCTCGACCAGCGCGCGGATGTCGGCGTCGGCCTGCGCATAAGCCGCGCCCTTGCCCAACAGGATCAACGGCTTCTTCGCGCCCTTGAGCAGGTCGAGCGCGCGCTTCACCGCGTCGGCGCCCGGGATCTGGCGCGGCGCCGGATCGACGACCTTGATCAGCGACTTCCGGCCGGCCACGGCGTCCATCGTCTGCGCGAACAGCTTGGCCGGCAGGTCCAGGTACACGCCACCCGGGCGGCCCGACAGCGCCGAGCGGATCGCCCGGGCGATGCCGACGCCGATGTCCTCGGCATGCAACACGCGGAAGGCCGCCTTGCACAAGGGCTTGGCGATCGCGAGCTGGTCCATCTCCTCGTAGTCGCCCTGCTGCAGGTCGACGATCTCGCGCTCGCTGGAGCCGCTGATCAGGATCATCGGGAAGCAGTTGGTGGTGGCGTTGGCCAGCGCCGTCAGACCATTGAGGAAGCCGGGGGCCGAGACCGTGAGGCAGATGCCGGGCTTCTGGGTCAGGAAGCCGGCGGCCGCGGCCGCGTTGCCGGCATGCTGCTCATGGCGGAACGAGATGACACGCATGCCCTCGGCCTGCGCCATGCGCGTGAGGTCGGTGATCGGGATGCCGGGCAGCGCGAAGATCGTGTCGATGTCGTTGAGCTTCAGTGCATCGATGACGAGGTGGAAGCCGTCGGTGACCCGGGATTCTTCCCCAGCCTCGTCGAGCGGGACGCTGTGAAGGGCGCGTGCGGGTGTGTCGCCGGCGTTCGCGTCTGCCTGCCTGGCGGTAATGACTGAAGACATGTCTCTCCTTCTGCTTCGTGTGGAATGGCGGTGGCCGTGCCCGGACTATGATTTGCACCCCGGCTGCCAGCCGTTGACCTGGGTCAACTTTCCGGAAAACGACACGCCGCGGAGGCCCCCCTGTCTTTGCGAAACGGAGCAAGACGCGAATCCATGACCTCGTTGGAACACCACCCGGAGAAAAACATCATTCGTGCCCAGCTCCGGCAGAACATCCTGCTCAAGGACCTGAGCGAGAGCGACCGCGCCGAGCTGGAACGCGACCTCGCGGTGGTGGACGGCAACAAGGGCGACTTCCTGCTGCACCAGGGCGTGCGCGAGATGGAGCAGTACTTCATCCTCGACGGCATCCTCAAGCGGGTGGTGAGCAATCCGGAGGGCAAGGAGATGATCCTTCGCTTCGCCGACGAGAACGACATGGAGACCAGCTACGCCGCCCTGCGGCTGGGCACGCCGACGCCGTACGGCATCGTCTGCGTGACCAAGGCGCGGGTCGCGAGCCTGCCGCTGAAGGAATGGATCGCCTTCCTCGACCGCCATCCGGGCGCCAAGGAGCTGTTCGAGTTCAGCGTGATGCGCGGGATGAGCGAGATCATGGCGCACACCATCACGCTGCACCTGCTGGACGCGCCGGGGCGCGTGCACCGCTTCATGCGCAAGCACCCCGAGCTGGTGGACCGCATTCCGAGCAAGGAGCTGGCGTCGTACCTGAACCTCTCCGCGGAGACCCTGAGCCGGCTGAAGAAGCGGGGAAAGATCTGACTCAGGTCTGCTTCGCAGATGCGAAGCGCCGCGGGCTGGTCATCAGCCTTGATTCGTTGGTCGCATCCTTGGCGAGCGCACCCGTCTCCTGGGTCATGGCGATCACGGGCAGGTGTTCGGCGCCTTGCAGTCGGTCAGTCCACCGGGCGCTCGGCGGCGAATTCGTCAGGCTTTTTCGGCTTGATCATCGCCAGCACTTTCGAGATCAGCGGCCAGAAGAGCATGGTCAGCGCCAGCGTGGTGATGCTGCCCACCAGCGGGTTCGACCACATGATGCCGACGTCGCCCTGCGACACCAGCATCGCCTGGCGGAACGAGTCCTCGGCCTTGTCGCCGAGCACCAGGGCCAGCACCAGCGGCGCCAGCGGGAAGTCCAGCTTCTTGAACACGTAGCCCACCACGCCGAAGCCGAGCATGAACCAGATGTCGAGCATCGCGTTGTGCACGGTGTAGGCGCCGATCGCGCAGATCACGATGATCACCGGCGCGATGATCGAGAACGGAATGCGCAGGATCGAGGCGAACAGCGGCACGGTGCTCAGCACCACGACCAGGCCGACGACGTTGCCGAGGTACATGCTGGCGATCAGGCCCCAGACGAAGTCCTTCTGCTCGACGAAGAGCAGCGGCCCCGGCTGCAGGCCCCAGATCAGGAGACCGCCGAGCAGCACCGCCGCGGTGGGCGAGCCCGGGATCCCCAGCGCCAGCATCGGCAGCAGCGCGCTGGTGCCGGCGGCATGCGCCGCGGTCTCGGGCGCGACCACGCCTTCCATCTCGCCGGTGCCGAACCTGGGGCCCTTCTTCGACATCTTCTTGGCCAGGCCGTAGCTCATGAAGGAGGCCGGCGTGGCGCCGCCGGGCGTGATGCCCATCCAGATGCCGATCAGCGAGCTGCGCAGCGAGGTGATCCAGTACTGCGGCAGCTGCTTCCAGGTCTGCAGCACCACCTTGGGATCGATCTTGGCGCTCTTGCCGGAAAACTTCAGCCCCTCCTCCATCGACAGCAGGATCTCGCCGATGCCGAACAGTCCAATCACCGCGATCAGGAAGTCGAAACCGCGCATCAGCTCCGGCTGGCCGAAGGTCAGGCGCAGCTGGCCGGTGACGGTGTCCATGCCGACGCTGGCGAGCGCGAAGCCCAGCGCCATCGAGGCGAGGATCTTGAAGGGCGAGCCCTTGCCCATGCCGACGAAACTGCAGAAGGTCAGCAGGTACACGGCGAAGAACTCCGGGGAGCCGAACTTGAGCGCGAACTTGGCGACCAGCGGCGCCAGGAAGGTGATCATCACCACCGCCAGGAACGCGCCGACGAAGGAGGAGGTGAAGGCGGTGGTGAGCGCCGCGCCTGCCTTGCCCTGCTGGGCCATCGGGTAGCCGTCGAAGGTGGTGGCGACCGACCAGGGCTCGCCGGGAATGTTGAAGAGCACGGAGGTGATCGCCCCGCCGAACAGTGCGCCCCAGTAGATGCACGACAGCATGATGATGGCCGAGGTCGGCGACATCGTGAAGGTGAGGGGCAGCAGGATCGCCACGCCATTGGCGCCGCCCAGGCCGGGCAGCACGCCGATCAGCACACCCAGGATGATCCCGACGAACATCAGGACGATGTTCATGGGTGTCAGGATCACGGCGAAGCCCTGCAGCAGGGCGCTGATTTCATCCATTTCGGTTCGCTCCGTGAGGTTCAATAACCGAGAAAGCGAAGCGGATCGAGCGAGCCCTTGAACAGCGGCACCTTGAACCAGACTTCGAACATGAGAAAGAAGAGCGCGTTGACGGCGAACGCGACCGCGGCGCTCTTCGCCCAGGCGTACTTGCCCAGCACAACCATGAAGAGCGCGATGTAGACGGCCGAGGCGACATACAGACCCAGCAAGGTGACAGCCAGCACGTAGGCAGTGGCCGGCACCAGCACCGACAGGACGCGCTTCAATTGCTCCGCATCGACGAACACCTCGGCGTTGCGGCGCTTGCCGAGCAGGGCCTGGTAGAAGATGCCGGCGCCGGAGACGACGATGATCACGCCGATGTAGAAGGGAAAGTAGCCGGCGCCCGGGCCGTCGGTGGTCCAGCCCGCGCCGAGGCGGCTGCTCTCGAAGACCACGCCCAGGCCGATGATCAGCAGCAGGGCCGCCACCACGGCCTCGACGATGTGCGTGCGCACGCCGGTGCGCACCGCGTGATCGGAATTCTCGTTGTGCTCCATGGAGCCCCCATCGTGTATGTCGAGAAAGATCGGAGGCGGGGACCCGCCGTCCGGCCGGCCGCGCGAAGGCGCGGCGCTCTGCCGCCGGGTGCGGCTACTTGGCGCTGACGATGAAGCCGGCCTCGGTCATCAGCGCGCGGTGGGTGGCCTCCGCGCCGGCCAGCCACTTCGCGAAGTCATCGCCGGTCATGAAGGTCGGGTTGAAGGCGCCCTTCTCCATGTACTCCTTCCACTCCGGCGTCGCGGTCACCTTGGTCAGAAGGTCCACATAGAAGGCGAGCTGGTCGGGCGTCACGCCGGCCGGCATGAAGATGCCGCGCAGCATGGTGTACCGGGTCGGCACGCCGGCTTCCTTGCAGGTCGGGATGTCGTTCCACGACTGCGTGTCGGTGACCTTGGTCTTGAAGGGCATGCGCTCATCGTCGAAGACGCACAGCGCGCGCAGCTTGCCGGCACGCCATTGGGCGACCGCCTCGATCGGGTTGTTGACGGTGGAGTTCACGTGGCCGCCCACCAGTTGCACCGCCACCTCGCCGCCGCCCTTGAAGGGAACGTAGATGAACTTGGTGCCGGTGGCCTTCTCGAGCGCGACGGTGATGATCTGGTCTTCCTGCTTGGAGCCGGTGCCGGCCATCTTGAACTTGCTCGGCCCCGCGGCCTTGACCGCGGCGATGTATTCGCCGGCGTTCTTGTAGGGCTGCTCGGCGTTGGTCCACAGCACGAACTGGTCGAGCGCCAGCATGGCGACAGGCGTCATGTCCTTGTAGTTGAAGGGCACGCCGGTGGCCATCGGCGTGGTGAACAGGTTCGACAGCGAGATGATGATCTTGTGCGGATCGCCCTTGGCCTCCTTCACTGCGAGGAAGCCTTCGGCGCCGGCGCCGCCCGACTTGTTGACGACGATCAGCGGCTCCTTCATCAGCTTGTACTTGATGACGATGCCCTGCAGCAGGCGCGCCATCTGGTCGGCCCCGCCGCCAGTGCCGGCGGGGATCACGAACTCCACAGGCTTGCTCGGCTCCCACGCCAGTGCGGGCGCAGTGGCGGCAAGCGCCAGCAGTGCGACGGCCAGGGCTTTGGTGCCGCGCGTCCGGGCGCGCGACAAGATGCGTTCGATCATGGTGTCTCCTGTTGAAACTGCGTTTTTCTTGCTTGCATCGCAGTCGAATCCCAGTGGGGGCAATGCTGATTGCCGGCCGCGAAAGGCGGCTTGACCGTGGTCAACTTTTCGGAGATTCCGTATCGGGGTTAGCCCGCGCCCCGAGGGGCCCGCAGGCCGGGTGGTGGTGCTGCGCCGGCACGCCTCGCGCGTGGGACGGCGCCCGACCAGGCCGGCCCTTAATCCGCGAACGGAAGCTCGAAGGCGTCGCCGTTCCAGCCGAGGAGTTCCGCCAGGCGCCGGACGATCCAGCGGGCTTCGGCCGCGGAGACGCCCGCCTTGGGCTTGCTCAGGCCGTCATGGATGCGCGTGAGGATCTCGGCTTCCGACGGCACCTCGACATGGTTCAGCACCTGCGCGTGCGAGACGAGGTGGTTGGCCAGATCCTCGCAGACCTCATAGCGCTCCCGCACGGTGGCAATGGGCTCGGCCAAGCGCTGCCTTGCGTCGGTGTAAAGCGCGAAGAAGGAAGGCGGGATGTGGATCTGGTAATCGTCGGACATGCGTCGGCCCCAAGAAAAACGCGCCCCATGGGCGCGTCGTTCGTGTGAAGAAAGAAACGGGCCGGGCTTCAGCCGCCCTTCTTGGCCCGCTTGCCGGGGTTCTTCTTGCTGCGGGTCGCGGTGCCGCGCTCGAGGCTCACCTTCTGGCCGCCACCCATCCTGGGAAGGGCGTAGCCGGGCATCGGAACGGGCTTGGGGGTGGCCTTGCGGTCGGCCTCGGTGCGGATCTTCTGGGTCATGGAAGGCTCGGTGAAAAAAGGGGAAAGGGCGACATTAGGCCACATCGAGCAGCCGGACCTTCACGGACCGGCCCTTGACGCGACCTGTGGAAAGTTTGTGCGCGGCCTCACGCGCAATGCGGCGATCGACGGCGACGTAGGTCGAGAACTCGTTGATGCTGATCTTGCCGACCTGCTCGCGGGTGAAGCCGGCCTCACCGGTCAGCGCACCCAGCACGTCGCCGGCGCGGATCTTGTCCTTGCGGCCGCCGGTGATCTGCAAGGTGGCCATGGGTGGCTCCAGGGGGCCTTCGGCATCGCCTGCGGGTGCGGCCAGCTCGGCCAGCGGATGCCATTCGCATTCGCGGCCCTGCAGCTGCTCGATCTTGCCGACGCGGCCCATCTCGTCGAGGCTGGCGAGGCTGAGCGCCAGGCCTTCGGCGCCGGCGCGGCCGGTGCGGCCGATGCGGTGGATGTGGATCTCGGCGTCGGGCGTGACATCGACGTTGATCACGGCTTCGAGCTGGGCGATGTCGAGCCCGCGCGCCGCCACGTCGGTGGCGACCAGCACCGAGCAGCTGCGGTTGGCGAACTGCACCAGCACCTGGTCGCGCTCGCGCTGCTCGAGCTCGCCGGACAGGGCGAGTGCGCTGAAGCCCTGGGCCTGCAGCACCTGCGCCAGATCGCGGCACTGCTGCTTTGTGTTGCAGAAGGCCAGCGTGCTCTGCGGCCGAAAGCTGTTGAGCAGCAGGCCGACGGCGTGCAGGCGCTCGCTGTCCTTCACCTCGTACCAGCGCTGGCGGATCTTGCCTTCGTCATGCTGCGTCGCCACCGCAATCTGCTGCGGGTTCTTCATGAACTGCCCGGCGAGCTTCGCGATGCCTTCGGGGTAGGTGGCGGAGAACAGCAGGGTCTGGCGCTCCTTCGGGCACTGGCGCACGACCGTCGCGATGTCGTCGAGGAAACCCATGTCGAGCATGCGATCGGCCTCGTCGAGCACCAGCGTACCGAGGGCGTCGAGCTGGAGACTGCCGCGCTCGAGATGATCGAGCACGCGGCCCGGCGTGCCGACCACGATGTGGGCGCCATGCCCGAGGCTCGACAGCTGCCCGCGCAGCGCGACGCCGCCGCACAGCGTGACCACCTTGATGTTTTCCTCCGCGCGGGCGAGGCGGCGGATCTCGGCCGTCACCTGGTCGGCCAGCTCTCGCGTCGGGCACAGCACCAGGGCCTGCACCGCGAAGCGGCGCGGATCGAGGCGCGCCAGCAGAGGGAGTGCGAAGGCGGCGGTCTTGCCGCTGCCGGTCCGCGCCTGCGCGATGAGGTCCGCACCACCGAGTGCCGCCGGCAGGCTGGCGGCCTGGATCGGGGTCATCTGGAGGTAGCCGAGCTGCCGCAGGTTCGCCAGCATGGGCGGCGAAAGCGGCAGCGTCGAGAAATCGACGGCGGGACCGTTCACGGCGGCGCTGCTCAGCGGCGCGGGCCGTTGTTGTTGCCCCCGGTCGGCGGCGGACCGCGGCGCTCCAGGTGGCGGAAGGTGATGCGCCCCTTGGTCAGGTCGTAGGGCGAGAGCTCCAGCGACACCTTGTCCCCGGCAAGGATGCGGATGTGGTGTTTGCGCATCTTGCCGCCGCTGTAGGCGATCAGCTGATGACCGTTGTCCAGGGTCACGCGGTAGCGGGAGTCGGGCAGCACTTCGGTGACTGCACCGTTCATTTCGATCAGTTCTTCCTTGGGCATGAGCACCTCTGAATGTTTGCGTGGATGATTCGAATCGGGCGCCTGCGCAGGGCGACACCGCCTTGCGCCTGAAACTGTGAGAAGGGCGCGGGCCCGCCGGATATGGCGCCCACCGGAGCGGACAGCGCGCTCTATTCGCTTCAATGGAGTACGAAAGCAGCGGTGGCATTCATGGGCACCCGGCCTGGCGCACCAGCGCACTGCGTGAGCCGGCCGAGAGAGAACCCGAGGAACCCAGGTCGGCCGGGGAGTGACGAAATGCTTCGTCGACTATCGAAGCGAACCCCCGATTCTAACCGGACTGGCATGACTGTTGCTCGACGCCAAAGCCCATGGGCGCCGGAACGACATCGCCAGGCGCGCTTGCGAGCGCACGCCCTGCGGCGCACCATCGCGTCAACCACCGTTCCAAGGAGCGCGGCCATGAAAGATCGAGCATCGTCCCGGCGGCTCCGGATGCTCGCCGCCGGGATCTTCTGGCTGCTCCTGCTGGCTGCCGTTCCGCTCGCCCTGGCCGCTTCACCGCCGCGGCCCGATGCGGCTTCGGCCCAGGTCCAGGCCCTGCAGCGCGCAGGCGACGCGGTGGTGGCCCTGCGCGTCACCGTGACCGAGGGCGCGACCTCGGCCGACAGCCTGGGCGCGCGGCGCTCCGGCTCCGGCGTGGTGATCGGGCCCGACGGGCTGATCCTGACCATTGGCTACCTGCTGCTCGAGGCCGAGACCATCGAAGTCGTCACGCAGGACGACCGCACCCTGCCTGCGCGCCAGGTCGCTTACGACCTGGCGACCGGCTTCGGACTGCTGCGGCCTCTGGTGCCCTTGCGCGGCATCGCCCCCGTCCCCTTCGCGAGCGTCAGCGGCCTGGCCCCGGGCGAGCCTCTGCTGGTTGCGACCGGCAGCAACAGCGGCATCGAGGTGGGTTTCACCAGGCTGCTGGCCGTGCGCCCGTTCTCGGGCTATTGGGAGTACCACATCGAGTCGGCCCTCTTCACCAGTCCGCCGGTTCCCAATCACAGCGGCGCGCCGCTCTTCAACCGCCAAGGCGAGCTGCTGGGCATCGGCAGCCTGTTCGTGCTGGAGGCGGCGGAGGGCAACGAGCAACGGGTGATTCCGGGCAACATGTTCGTGCCGGTCGAGCTGCTGCGCCCGGTACTGGAAGAGATGCAGGCCACCGGCCGCACGCGAGCCAGCATCCGGCCCTGGCTGGGCCTGTCCTCCTCGGAGCGCGATGGGCATGTACAGATCGTGCGCGTCGACCGCGAGGGACCGGCGCTGGCCGCCGGGCTTCAGCCCGGCGACGTGGTGCTGGAGGTGGACGGCATCCAGGTGGCCACCCTCGAGGCCTTTTACAAGCAGCTGTGGAAGCGGCCGGCCGCCGACGCCGAGGTGGAACTCACGGTGCAGCAGGGCTCGGAAACGCGCAAGGTGCGTGTCCATGCGATGGACCGCATGAAGACGCTGCGCAAGCCGGCCGGGATCTAGCCGGTTCAGCGCTGGATGCCCAGCATCCTGCGGTTGGCCGCGCTGTCGATGCCGCCGGCTGCGAAATCGTCGAAGGCACGATCCGCGACGCGGATGATGTGGTCGGCGATGAACTGCGCGCCCTCGCGCGCCCCGTCCTCCGGATGCTTGAGGCAGCATTCCCATTCCAGCACCGCCCAGCCGGGGAAGTCGTAAGCCGCCAGCTTCGAGAAGATGGCCCCGAAGTCGACCTGGCCGTCGCCCAGCGAACGGAAGCGCCCGGCCCGGTTGATCCACGGCTGGAAGCCCCCGTAGACGCCCTGCTTGCCGGTCGGATTGAACTCCGCATCCTTCACGTGGAAGACCTTGATGCGCTCATGAAAGTGGTCGATATAGGCCAGGTAGTCGAGCTGCTGCAGCACGAAGTGACTGGGGTCGTAGAGCAGGCAGGCGCGCGGGTGCCGGCCCACGCGCTCGAGGAACATCTCGTAGCTGACGCCGTCGTGCAGGTCCTCGCCCGGGTGGATCTCGTAGCAGACATCGACGCCGGCATCGTCGAAGGCATTGAGGATCGGCAGCCAGCGCCGGGCCAGCTCGTCGAAGGCCTCCTCGATCAGACCCGGCGGACGCGGCGGCCAGGAATAGACATAGGGCCAAGCCAAGGCACCGGAGAAGGTGGCGTGCGCCGTGAGCCCGAGGTTGGCCGAAGCCCGGGCCGCCAGATGCAGCTGCTCCACGGCCCAGGCCTGGCGCTTCACGGGATCGTTGCGCACCTCGGGTGCCGCGAAGCCATCGAAGCCCGCGTCGTAGGCCGGGTGCACGGCCACGAGTTGGCCCTGCAGATGGGTCGAGAGCTCGGTGATCCGGATGCCGTGCCGCGCCAGCGCGTCCTGCACTTCCTCGCAGTAGGTCTTGCTGTCCGCCGCCAGGCGCAGGTCGAACAGACGGGCATCCCAGCTCGGGATCTGCACGCCCTTGTAGCCCAGGCCGGCGGCCCAGCCGGCGATGGCGTCGAGCGAGTTGAAGGGGGCGGCATCTCCCGCGAACTGGGCCAGAAAGATGGCCGGCCCCTGGATGGTCTTCATTCGGTCGCTCCTGTGTTTCGAGTCGCACGCCAAAGAGCGCGATCCTATCCCCGCGGCGCTGTCCGACGCAGCGGCGGGGTGTGCTGTCCACTGCGAGGGGCTTTGGAACGTTTCACAATGCTCGTACTGTTACCGAAGGCGCATGGCCCCGGCGCGGCGCCTTGATCGCAATGCCACAAACCGTTTCCGGTCGATTGAAGATCGGCCTGTCCGCCTGTTTTTCCCACGCCGACCCGGCGCGATCGTTGTTCACCAACAAGACGCTGCAGTACGTGGAGCAGTCGATCACCCACTGGCTGATGTCGGCAGGTGCCATGGTGGTGATGGTGCCCTGCCCCACCGGCGAGACGGCGCGCGGCGACACCAAGCTCTCGCACTACGCGGAATGGCTGGATGGGGTGGTGATGCACGGCGGGGCGGACGTCTGGCCCGGCAGCTACGGCGAGGTTCCCCTGAAGCAAGCCTGGGTCGGCGACCGCGTCCGCGACCTCTACGACCTCGCGCTGGTCGAAGCCTTCGAAGAAGCGGGCAAGCCGATCTTCGGCGTCTGCCGCGGCCTGCAGCTCATCAATGTGGCATTCGGCGGCACGCTCTACCAGGACATCGAGGCGCAGCATCCCAACGCGTTGCGGCACCGCGATCCGGTCACCTACGACCAGAACTTCCACGAGATCGGCATTGCGCCCGGCTCGCGGCTGGCGAAGCTCTATCCGGGCATGGAGCGCGCGCGGGTCAACAGCATCCACCATCAGGGTGTGAAGGACCTGGCGCCTGGCTTCGAGGTCGAGGCCTGGAGCATTCCCGACCACGTGCCCGAAGCCATCCGACGCAAGGAAGGCCGCGGGCGCAGCTACATCGCCGCCACCCAGTGGCACCCGGAATTCCACAAGTACGGCAGCACCGAGACGGTGGACGACACAGCCATCCTGGAGGACTTCCTGTGGGCCTGCGCCACCGCGAAGGTCAGCCCACGCGGACCGCTGCGCACCGCCCCGGGCCGCATCCGCAACCGGGCAGCGCGTCTGCTTCGGCAGGCGCTGCTGATGCGCTGAGGCTGCCGTCCCTAGTCGCGCGACGAGCGATTGCGCGTGCCGCTGACGCCCGCGTCGATGGTGCCGAACACCGTCACACCGCTGCTGCCGCCGATGGTCGGGCGTTCGCCATCGACGGGCGTTGGCGACGAGGCGCAACCTGCGGCGGCGCCAAGCGCCACCATGAAGCACAACGATCGCAGGGCGGAAACGAGTTTCTTCAAGGGGGTTCCTTTCGTCAGCTCAGGTGCTTGCCCACGATACCGGCGATCTCGAACATCGTCACCTGGTCCTTGCCGAAAACCGGCTTGAGCTTGGCATCGGCATTGATGGCGCGCTTGTTGGCCGCGTCCTGCAGACCGTTTGCCTTGATATAGTCCCACAGCTTCTTGATGACCTCGGTGCGCGCCACAGGTTCCGCGCCGATCACCGCGGCCAGCGCATCGCTGGGCTTCAGGCCGGCCGCGGGCTTGCGCGCGGCCTTGGGCGCCGCCGCCTTCCTGGCCGCGGGCGCCTTCGCCTTGGCCGGTGAAGCGGCCTTTTTCGCCGCCGGGGCCGGCTTGCCAAAGCTCTTGCGTGCCGGGAACTTGCCCTCGCGCGGCTCGAACTCGAAGCTCACCTTGCCCTCCTCGGCATTCCAGGCCAGGAAAGCCTTGAAGGACCGGCGCGTGCGCATCGAAACGAACTTGTCCAGCAGATCGGTCTTGCCGGTGGCCAGCAGCTTTTCGATCTGTGCGCGCTCCACCGGCTGCTGCAGGATGATCTTGCCGGTCTTGAAGTCGCAGCTCGGCGTGGGCTGGGCCTCTGTGGGCACCGACTTCTCGCAGACGTAGTTGCTGGCGTTCTCGAAGACGCGCGCCCCGCACTTCGGGCAGGCGCCGAGCGGATGCTGGTCGCTGAAATCGACGATCTCGCCGGTCTCGCCGTTCTTGTCGTCGCCGAAGTCGAACTCCAGCTTCCAGTTCTTCGCTTCCTCGTCGTACTTGAGGATGATCTCCGACGTGAAGGGCCAGCCGGCCTTGGAGCGGAAGCCTTCCAACGGACCGATGTGCTTGTCGCGCAGCAGCTGCTCGGCCTCGGCCACCTCGAAGGTGCGGCCTGCCGGCGACTTGCCGAACGAGAAGCCGCAGCCTTCCTGGCCGGGCTTGCCGGTGCAGGCATAGCGGCGGTAGTTCTCTCTCACGACGCCGCCGCAGTTGGGGCAGGGCGTGGACAGCGTCGCGTAGTCGCCAGGCACCGTGTCGCGGTCGTATTCCTTGGCTTTCTTGACGATGTGCTCCGTCATCTCCGCGATCTCGCGCATGAAGGCGGCGCGGCTGAGCTTGCCATGCTCCATCTGCGCAAGCTTGTATTCCCACTCGCCGGTGAGCTCCGCCTTGGACAGCTCCTCCACGCCCAGGCCGCGCAGCAGCGTCATCAGCTGGAAGGCCTTGGCGGTGGGAATCAGCTCGCGGCCTTCGCGCAGGATGTACTTCTCGGCCAGCAGCCCTTCGATGATCGCGGCGCGCGTCGCCGGCGTACCCAGGCCTTTCTCCTGCATGGCTTCGCGCAGTTCGTCGTCGTCGATGGTCTTGCCGGCGCCCTCCATCGCGCCGAGCAGCGTCGCTTCGGAGTAGCGCGCCGGCGGGCGGGTCTTGAGTGCCTTGAGCTCGGCCGCCTCCACCTTCACGATCTCGCCGGGCTTGACGGGCACGAGGCGCTTGCCGTCCTTGTCGTCTTCCTTTTCATCGTCCTGGGCTTCCTTGCCGTAGATCGCGAGCCAGCCCGGCTTCACGAGCACCTTGCCGTCGGTGCGGAAGGGGTATTTCTTGCCGCCTTGCTCCACCGTGCTGATGCGGGTGGTGACCTGGTACTCGGCGCTCGGGAAGAACACGGAGAGAAAGCGCCGCACCACGAAGTCGTAGAGCTTCTGCTCGGCTTCCGACAGGCCGCTGGGCGCCTGCAGCGTGGGGATGATCGCAAAGTGATCGCTGACCTTGGCGTTGTCGAAGATGCGCTTCGACGGCTTCACGTAGTTGTCGTCCAGCGCCTGCCGGGCGAAGGGCGCGAGGTGCTTCATGCCGCTGTTGGCGAGCATGCCCATCGTCTGCTTGACGACCGGCAGGTAGTCCTCGGGCAGCGCGCGCGAGTCGGTGCGCGGGTACGTCAGCGCCTTGTGGCGCTCGTAGAGGCTTTGCGCCAGCGCCAGCGTGGTCTTGGCACTGTAGCCGAAGCGGCTGTTGGCCTCGCGCTGCAACGAGGTCAGGTCGAACAGCAGGGGCGAGGCCGTGGTGGTGGGCTTGCTTTCCTCGGTGACGCTGGCCGGCTTGCCGCGTGCGGCGTCGGCGATCTCGCGGGCTTCGCGTTCGTTCCAGACGCGATCGGCGCGCTGCTCGGGATCGGACTGGCCGTCCGGTCCCGGCGGAGGCTTTTTCCAGTTCGGATCGAACCACTTGCCGGGATAACTGCCCGCCTCGGCCAGGAAGCTGCCATGCACTTCCCAGTAGTCGCGGCTCACGAACTTGCGGATCTTCTCCTCGCGCTCGACCACCACCGACAGCGTCGGCGTCTGGACCCGCCCCACCGTGGTGAGGAAGAAGCCGCCGTCGCGCGAATTGAAGGCGGTCATGGCGCGGGTGCCGTTGATGCCGACCAGCCAGTCGGCCTCGGAGCGCGAGCGCGCCGCATCGGCCAGGCCCTTCATCTGCTGCTCGGTGCGCAGCTGCTCGAAACCCTCGCGGATCGCTTGCGGCGTCATCGACTGCAGCCAAAGGCGCCTGACCGGCTTGCCCAGCGGCGCCTTCCCGCCGGCGTACTGCTCGATCAGGCGGAAGATCAGCTCGCCCTCGCGGCCCGCGTCGCAGGCGTTGATCAGCTCGCCCACGTCTTTGCGCTTGGCCTGCTTCACGACGGCGTTGAGGCGCGTCTTGGTCTTGTCCACCGGCTTGAGGTCGAAACGCGGCGGGATCACCGGCAGGTTGGCAAAGCTCCACTTGCCGCGCTTGACGTCGAACTCCTCCGGCGCCTGGATCTCCACCAGGTGGCCGACTGCGCTGGTGACCACGTACTGCTCGTTCTCGAAGTGTTCCTCGTGCTTGTCGAACTTGCCGGCCACCGGCGTGAGCGCACGCACGATGTCCTGCGCCACCGACGGCTTCTCTGCAATTACCAAAGTCTTCATGAACAACTCATCCTTACAATCTGCGGCTTCTCGCGTGCGCACGCGCACGCGCATGCGTACATATTCAAAGTAACAGACTTCGGCGATGCCTTCCAAATCCCCCACAGGCGGCGGTCGCCGCATCCAGACGCGGCGCTCCGGCGTTCACGGCAACGGCGTGTTCGCCATCCAGGACATCGCCGAGGGTGAGACGCTGATCGAATACAAGGGCGAGCTCATCACCTGGAAGGAGGCGCTCAGGCGCCATCCGCACGATCCCGAGCAGCCCAATCACACCTTCTACTTCCACATCGATGACGGTCGCGTGATCGACGGCGGGGTGAAGGGCAACGCGGCGCGCTGGATCAATCACTCCTGCGAGCCCAACTGCGAGGCCGACGAGGAGAAGGGACGCGTCTTCATCAAGGCGCTGCGCAACATCGCCGCCGGCGAGGAGCTCAACTACGACTACGGCCTGATCATCGACGAGCCCTACACGAAGAAGCTCAAGGCCGATTTCCCCTGCTGGTGCGGTTCCGACCAATGCCGCGGCACCCTGCTCGCGCCCAAGGACGACAAGAAGAAGGACAAGAAAAAGAAAAAAGACAAGAAGGAAAAAAAGGCCAGGAAGAACGGCAAGCACTGACCATGGCCGCCCCCTGGTTCGAAGAGGAGATCGCCGCCGCCGTCGCCCCGCTGCTGCCGGGCCTGGCGGTCGAAGTCGTGGACGAGATCGACTCGACCAGCAGCGAGCTGATGCGGCGGGCCCGCGAAGGCCGTGCGCAGCCGGTGCTGTTGGCCGCCCGGCGGCAGACCGCCGGGCGCGGGCGTATGGGCCGGGCATGGCAAAGCGCGCAGGACGCGGGCGAGCCCGCCTCGCTCACCTTCTCGCTGGGCCTGCCGCTGCTGCCACGGGACTGGTCGGGGCTCTCGCTCGCGGTCGGCGTCAGCGTCGCGGAAAGCCTGGACCCCTCGAACGAGGTGCGCGTGGCACTCAAGTGGCCCAACGACCTGTGGGTCGAGGACCGCAAGGTCGGCGGCATCCTGATCGAGACCGCGCTGCCCCAGGACGGCACGGCCGAGCGCTACCTGGTGATCGGCATCGGCATCAACATCGGCGCGCGCGAGGACACGGGCATGAGCACCGCGCCGGCCTGGATCGCACAATGGCGCCCGGATGCCACCGCGCCCCGGCTGCTGCGCGAGATCGTGCCGCCGCTGGTGGCGCACGTGCTGCTGTTCGGCGATCGTGGCTTCGTGCCCTTCGCCGAGCGCTTCGCGCAACGGGACATCCTGCGCGGCCGGGAGGTGCAGCTCAGCGACGGCACCACCGGCCGCTGCGCCGGCGTCGGCTGGGGCGGCGAGCTGCTGGTGCAAACGCCCGCCGGTATGAAGACCATTACCAGTGCCGAGGTCAGCGTGCGGCCGACGCCGTCGAACGGATGATCATGCGGCTGCGCGTGCTCGTCGCTCTCCTCCTGCTGGCGAACCTGATCTACTTCGCCTGGGCCCGGGGCGGGCTCGCCATGTTCGGCACCGTGCCGGCGCGGCTCAGCCAAAGCGAGCCGGAGCGGCTCACGCAGCAGATCCGTCCGCAGCTGCTGCAGATCCGCAAGGACGAAGGCACCGGCCCCTCGAGCCCCGGTCCCAAGCCCTAGGTCTCTTCGCGCCCATTGGCGTCGAAACGCAGGCTGAAGCGTATGCCCGGCGGGTGCTGGCCCGGGTGCGCGTCCTCCAGCTCCACCGTCGCATGGTGCTGCCGCGCGATTTCGCGCACGATCGGAAGTCCCAGGCCCGAGCCGTCGGCCTCGTTGCCGAGCACGCGGTAGAAAGGCTCGAACACCAGCTCGCGTTCGTGTTCGGGGATGCCCGGGCCGTTGTCCTCCACTTGCAGCACGATGATGCGGCCGAAGGGGTCGCCCAGGACGCGCGCCGTGATGACGCCGGGGCGCCCCGGCATCGAGGGCGTGTAGTTGATTGCGTTGTCGACCAGGTTGCGCACCAGCTCCTTCAGCAAGGTGGCATTGCCTTCCAGCTGGACGCCCGGCGCGCCTGCTTCCGCCCCGTCGTAGCCCAGGTCGATGCGCTTCTCGATGGCGCGCGGCACGGCTTCGCGCACCACCTCGATGGTGAGCTTGGCGAGGTCGCAAGGCTGGCGCGCCACGGCTGCGCCGCTGCCCTCTGCGCGCGCGAGCGACAGCAGCTGGTTGACGGTGTGCGTGGCGCGCACGCTGGCGCGGCCGATCTGCTTGAGCGACTGCTTGAGCTCGTCGGCATTGGCGCCCTCGCGCTGCGCGAGGTCGGCCTGCATGCGCAGCCCGGCCAGCGGTGTCTTGAGCTGGTGCGCCGCGTCGGCGAGGAAGCGCTTCTGCGTGCCGATGGAGTCGTTGAGCTTGCTGAGCAGATCGTTGACCGAGAGCACCAGCGGCACCACCTCGAGCGGCACCAGGGATTCATCCAGCGGGCTGAGGTCCCCGGGCCGGCGCTCGCGGATACGGGCCTCGATCACCGACAACGGCTTGATGCCGCGCACCAGCGCCAGCCAGATCAGCAGCACGGCCAGGGGCAGGATCGCAAACTGCGGCAGCAGCACGCCCTTGATGATTTCGCCGGCGAGTACCGACTGCTTCTCGCGCGTCTCGGCCAGCTGCAGCAACGCCGGGGGCGACTCGGGTGTCGGGCCGGCGATCCACAGCGAGGCGACGCGCACCGGCTGGCCATGGAGATCGCCGGTGTGCAGGTAGACCACGCCCGGCGTGGGCACGTCGTCGGTGTTGGGTTGCGGCACGTCGCGATCGCCGGCGAGCAGTTGGCCATCGCCGTTCCGCAGTTGAAAGTAGATGTGGTCCGCATCGTGGGCGCGCAAGATCTCGTGCGCGGAGGGCGGCAGCACGAAGGGCTCGCGGCCCGGCGTGACGTCCACCACCTTCGCCAGCGCGCGTACGTTGTATTCGAGCGCGCGGTCGAAGGGCGCGTTGGCGATGCCCTGGGCCACCAGCCAGGTGACGCCGATGCTCACCGGCACCAGCAACAGGAGCGGCGTGAGCATCCAATCGAGGATCTCGCCGAAGAGGGAGCGCTGCGCGCGCTGGAAGAGCTTCACCGAGCGCTTTGGGAAAGAAGGCGGACGAAACGGATCAGGGAATCTTTTCGAGGCAGTAGCCGAGGCCGCGCACGGTCGCGATGTGGATCGGACCCTTCTCGATCTTCTTGCGCAGGCGGTGGATGTAGACCTCGATCGCGTTGAGGCTCACTTCCTCGCCCCATTCGCACAGGCGCTCGACCAGCTGGTCCTTGCTCACCAGCCTGCCGGCGCGCTGCAGCAGCACCTCGAGCAGACCCAGCTCGCGCGCCGACAGCTCGATCATCTTGCCGTCGATGGTCGCCACTCGCCCGGCTTGGTCGTAGACCAGCGGACCATGCTTGATGGAATTGCTGGTGCCACCCATGCCGCGCCGCGTGAGCGCGCGCACGCGCGCCTCGAGCTCCTGCAGCGAGAAGGGCTTGGCCATGTAGTCGTCGGCGCCGTAATCCAGGCCCTTGACGCGTTCCTCCACACTGTCGGCCGCGGTCAGCACCAGCACCGGCAGCTGCGAGCCCCGGGCGCGCAGGCGCTTGAGGATGTCGAGGCCATGCATGTTGGGCAGGCCCAGATCGAGGATCAGGAGGTCGAATTCGCTGTTGGTCATCAGCGCGGCGTCGGCTTGCGAGCCGGTGGCCACATGGTCCACCGCCGAGCCCGAGGTGCGCAGGCTGCGCAGCAGCGCGTCCGCCAGGACCTGGTCGTCTTCCGCAATCAGTATTCGCATGCCGCGTCTCCACACATGGCGGGCTTGCGCGGGCCGCCGGGCCGTCTCCCGTTCAGGATTCTAGGCGGCCACATAGGCTTCGAGCCCGATGGAAACCACGGTAGCGATCTCGTCGCCGACGCTGGCGCGGAACTCGCCCTCGGCCACCGCCACCGCCTTGCGGAAAGCCTCCAGCCAGGCGAGACCGTCGGCGGTGAACAGCACGCGCCGGGCGCGGGCATCGCGCGCATCGGGCGCGCGGGTCACCAGGCCCCAGGCTTCGCACTGGTCGACCAGCTTGCCCATGGCCTGCTTGGTCATGCCGGCGCGTTCGGCCAGTTCGGTCAGCCGCGAACCCTCGCGTGCCAGATGGCGCGTGATGTGGACGTGGGCAGCGCTGACCTGCGCACGCGCCGCGAGGTTGGACAGCGCGAGCGGTACGTCGGCGTCATGCGCCATCAGGGCCAGCACGCGCTCATCGAAGCGGCGCATGGCGTGGCCCAGCAAGCGGCCCAGGTGGGTCTGGCGCCAAGCGTCGGTATCGATCGGGAAATGGAGGTCGCTCATCAGACTTGATAGTAAGCCAAGCTGACCAAAAAACCTGCTTACTCACACGTATCAACCTCTACACTACTGTTCAAGCATCCAGGCTGTCATTAAACGCAGACAGGGATGAATCCCCCATAACCCATTGATCTTCAAGGAGATTTCCCCAATGGACGCAACCGTCAAGGGTGTCAGCATCGCCGGCGCCAACACTGAAAAAGCCAAAGCCCTGCAAGCCGCCCTGGCGCAGATCGAAAAGCAGTTCGGCAAGGGCACCATCATGCGGCTGGGCGAGGGCGAGGCGCTGGAGGACATCCAGGTGGTCTCCACCGGTTCGCTGGGCCTGGACATCGCTCTCGGCGTCGGCGGCCTGCCGCGCGGCCGCGTGATCGAGATCTACGGCCCTGAATCCTCCGGCAAGACCACGCTCACCCTGCAGGTCATCGCCCAGATGCAGCGCCAGGCCGGGACCTGCGCCTTCGTCGATGCCGAGCACGCGCTGGACGTGCAGTACGCGCAGAAGTTGGGCGTGAACCTGTCCGACCTGCTGATCAGCCAGCCCGACACCGGCGAGCAGGCCTTGGAGATCGTCGACTCGCTGGTGCGCTCGGGCGCCGTCGACCTGATCGTGGTCGACTCGGTGGCCGCGCTCACGCCCAAGGCCGAGATCGAGGGCGAGATGGGCGACTCGCTGCCCGGCCTGCAGGCGCGGCTCATGAGCCAGGCGCTGCGCAAGCTCACCGCCACGATCAAGAAGACCAATTGCATGGTCATCTTCATCAACCAGATCCGCATGAAGATCGGCGTGATGTTCGGCTCGCCCGAAACCACCACCGGCGGCAATGCGCTGAAGTTCTACGCCTCGGTGCGGCTGGACATCCGCCGCATCGGCACCATCAAGAAGGGCGACGAGGCGATTGGGAACGAGACCAAGGTCAAGGTGGTGAAGAACAAGGTCTCGCCGCCCTTCAAGACGGCCGAGTTCGACATCCTGTTCGGCGAGGGCATCAGCCGCGAGGGCGAGATCATCGACATGGGCGTGAACGCCAAGATCGTCGACAAGTCGGGCGCCTGGTACGCCTACAACGGCGAGAAGATCGGGCAAGGCCGCGACAACGCGCGCGAGTTCCTGCGCGAAAACCCGGCGCTCTCGCGCGAGATCGAGAACAAGGTGCGCGAGTCGCTGGGCATTCCGCTGCTGCCCGAGGACGCGGGCGAGGCTGCGTCCGGGTCCTGATCACCGGTGATGGCCTCCAGCGCTCCTTCCCTCAAAGGCCGCGCCCTGCGCCTGCTCGGACAGCGTGAACATTCCCGCAGCGAGCTCGAACGCAAGCTGGCCAGGTACGAGGAAGAGCCCGGCACGCTGGCGCGCGCGCTCGACGAGCTGGCCGCCAAGGACTTCATCAGCGAGGCGAGAGTGGTGCAGTCCGTACTGCACCGGCGCGCGGCCCGCCACGGCGCGGCGCGCGTGCGTCAGGAACTGCTGCACAAGGGCATTGCGCCCGAGACAGTGGCCGAGGCGATTGCCGGCTTGACGGGCAGCGAGCTCCAGCGGGCACGGGAGGTCTGGCAGCAGCGCTTCGGCGCACCGCCGCGGGATGCAGCCGAGCGCGCGAAGCAGGCGCGCTTCATGCTGGCGCGCGGCTTCGCCGCAGGTGTGGTGGCGAAGGTGCTGCGCGACGACTTCGACGATTGATCCCGCCTAGCCGTCGCCTCGGTCTCAGAGCCCCAGCATCAGTTCGAGGTTCTGCACCGCTGCGCCGCTGGCACCCTTGCCGAGGTTGTCCAGGCGGGCGATGACGACCGCATGACGGTGGTCCTCGTTCGGAAACACGCGGATCTCGAGATCGTTGGTGTCGTTGAGGGCCAAAGCGTCGAGCTTGCCGTCTTCGGTGGGCGGCAACACCTTCACGAATTGCTCGGGCGTGTTGCTCTTCGCATAGTGCGCCGCCAGCGCCTCCTGCAGGTCGCCGGCCTTGGGCTTGCCGGGCAGCTGGTCGAGATGCAGCGGCAACTGCACCAGCATGCCCTGCTTGAAGTTGCCCACCGAAGGGATGAACACGGGCCGGCGTGTCAGGCCGGTGTACTTCATGATCTCGGGGATGTGCTTGTGCTTGAGGCCCAAGGCATAGGTCTCGAACAACGGCGCCTCGCCCTTTTCGTAGGCCTCGATCATGGTGCGGCCGCCGCCCGAGTAGCCGCTGACGGAAGGCAGGGCGATGGCGTGATCGGCCGGCAGCAGGCCGGCGTCGACCAGCGGCCGGACGATGGCGATGGCGCCGGTCGCATAACAGCCCGGGTTGGCCACGCGCTCGGCCTTTGCCACCGCTTCCTTCTGGCCGGCCATCAGCTCGGGAAAACCGAATACCCAGCCGGCGGCCGTGCGGTGCGCCGTCGAGGCGTCGATGATCTTGGGGCGGCGGCCCTGGCCCTCGAGCTGGTCGATGAGTGCCACGGACTCGCGCGCTGCATCGTCGTGCAAACAGAGAACCACCAGGTCGACGCCCGCCATCAATTCGCGCTTGGCGGCCACATCCTTTCGCAGTTCGGGGGCGATGCTCACGAGTTCGATCTGCGGCATTTTCTGGAGCCGCTCGCGGATCTGGAGGCCGGTGGTGCCGGCTTCGCCGTCGATGAAGACCTTGGGCATGGTGGAAGCCTTGGGGAGGGGGCGGGCGTAAGAAGAAGTTACGTAGTCACCACAGCGGCAAGCCGCCGTTGATGCGGCGCACCATGATACAGTCGCCTGCTGTCCTTCGCCCGGCCAACCCATGCGCCGTGGCCCGAGGCCAACACCTAAATTCTCCCGTTTCCCCCAACCTCGTTCCCCGAGAGACCCTCATGAAGATTCACGAGTATCAAGGCAAGGAAATTCTTGCCAAGTTCGGTGTGCCTGTGCCGCGAGGCATTCCGGCATATACGGTTCAGGAGGCGGTCGAGGCCGCTCAGAAACTCGGCGGCCCCGTGTGGGTGGTCAAGGCCCAGATCCACGCGGGCGGCCGCGGCAAGGGCGGCGGCGTGAAGGTGGCCAAGAGCATCGACGACGTCAAGCGGCTCGCCGGCGAAATCCTCGGCATGCAGCTCAAGACACACCAGACCGGCCCCGAAGGCCAGAAGGTCCGTCGCCTCTACATCGAGGACGGCGCCGACATCCAGAAGGAATACTACGTCTCGGCCGTGACCGACCGCGCGACGCAGAAAGTGGCCTTCATCGCCTCGAGCGAGGGCGGCATGGACATCGAGGAAGTGGCGCATTCGTCGCCCGAGAAAATCATCACCGTCTTTGCCGACCCCAAGGACGGCCTGACCGATGCGCAGGCCCGGCAGATCGCCGACGGCATCGGCATCCCGGCCGACTCGACCGCGCAGGCCGTCGACGTCTTCAAGAAGCTCTACACCTGCTACATGGAGACCGACGCGTCTCTGGTGGAAATCAACCCCCTCAACCGCGACAGCAAGGGCAACATCGTTGCGCTGGACGCGAAGTTCAACTTCGACAGCAATGCGCTGTTCCGCCATCCCGAGATCGTGGCCCTGCGCGACCTCGATGAAGAGGACGCCGCCGAAGTCGAGGCCAGCAAGTTCGACCTGGCTTACATCAGCCTCGACGGCGACATCGGCTGCCTGGTGAACGGCGCCGGCCTCGCGATGGCCACCATGGACACCATCAAGCTGTTCGGCGGCGAGCCGGCCAACTTCCTCGACGTGGGCGGCGGCGCCACCCCCGAGAAGGTCACCGAGGCCTTCAAGATCATGCTGAAGAACAAGAACGTGAAGGCCATCCTGGTCAACATCTTCGGCGGCATCATGAAGTGCGACACCATCGCCACCGGCGTGATTGCCGCCTGCAAGGCGGTGAACCTGCAGGTGCCGCTGGTGGTGCGCATGAAGGGCACCAATGAAGCCGAAGGCAAGAAGCTGCTGGCCGAGTCCGGCCTCCCCATCATCAGTGCAGACACCATGGCGGAAGCGGCCCAGAAGGTCGTTGCAGCGGTCAAAGCCTAAGGAACAACGTCATGTCGATCTACATCAACAAAGACACCAAAGTCATCACCCAGGGCATCACCGGCAAGACCGGCCAGTTCCACACGGAGAAGTGCCAGGAATACGCGAACGGCAAGAACTGCTTCGTGGCCGGCGTGAATCCGAAGAAGGCCGGCGAGTCGATCTTCAACATTCCGATCTTCGGCTCGGTGAAGGAAGCCGCCACGCAGACCGGCGCCACCGTCTCGGTGATCTACGTGCCGCCGGCCGGCGCCGCCGCCGCCATCTGGGAAGCCGTCGAGGCCGATCTGGACATGACCATCTGCATCACCGAAGGCATCCCCGTGCGGGACATGCTCGAGGTGCGCAACAAGATGAAGGCCAAGGTCGCCGCGGGCGGCAAGGAAACGCTGCTGCTCGGCCCGAACTGCCCCGGCCTGATCACACCCGACGAGATCAAGATCGGCATCATGCCCGGCCACATCCACCGCAAAGGCCGCATCGGCGTGGTCAGCCGCTCCGGCACGCTGACCTATGAAGCCGTGGCGCAGCTCACCGAAATCGGCCTGGGCCAATCGAGCGCCGTGGGCATCGGCGGCGACCCGATCAACGGCCTGAAGCACATCGATGTGATGAAGGCCTTCAACGACGATCCCGACACCGACGCCGTGATCATGATCGGCGAGATCGGCGGCCCCGACGAGGCCGATGCCGCGCGCTGGTGCAAGGAGCACATGAAGAAGCCGGTGGTCGGCTTCATTGCCGGCGTGACCGCACCCCCGGGTAAGCGCATGGGCCATGCGGGCGCCCTGATCTCGGGCGGCGCAGACACAGCGGAAGCCAAGCTCGCGATCATGGAAGAATCCGGCTTCAAGATCACTCGCAACTTCTCGGAGCTCGGCAAGCTTCTTAAGGCGCAGATCTAGAAGCGCCGCCCTCCCCGCCACACCAGAAGAAAAGCGCTCGCAATTCACGTTGCGGGCGCTTTTTCAATACATAACAGTGGAAAAGAGACATGGATTATTTGCAAACTGCAGACTTCTGGATTGGGCTCGTCAAGATTGTCTGGATCAACATCATTCTTTCCGGGGACAACGCGGTGGTGATCGCGATGGCCGCACGCTCGCTGCCGGCGGCGCAGCAAAAGAAGGCCGTGATCTTCGGCTCGGGCGCTGCCGTGGTGCTGCGGATCTTGCTGACCGTGGTCGCCGCCAAGCTGCTGGCCCTGCCCTACCTGCAGATCCTCGGCGGCGCGCTGCTGCTGTGGATCGGCGTGCAGTTGCTGGGGGACGAGGATGAGGACAACGGCGAGGAAAAGCAGTACGGCAGCATGCTCGCCGCGGTGCGGACCATCCTGCTGGCCGACCTGGTGATGAGCCTGGACAACGTGATCGCCGTCGCCGCCGCGGCGCAGGGCAGCATGGTGCTGCTGATCCTGGGCCTGGCCATCAGCATCCCGTTGGTGATCTTCGGCAGTACCCTCATGATCAAGCTCATGGAGCGCTTCCCCATCATCATCATGCTCGGCGCCGCCCTGATCGGCTGGGTCGGCGGCGAGACCATCGTGAGCGACGTCGCTCTGCGCGGCGCGCTCGCGGCCAACCCCTGGCTGCACTACGCCGGCGCGGCCGCGGGTGCCGTCTTCGTCGTGGCCTTTGGCAAGTGGCAGCAGCGGCGCGCGGCCTCGGCCATGCCATGATCGCGCCCCCTCCACCCCCAATTTGACTCATTCATGGCGAACCTAGGCGAACCCGTTTCCCCCGACACCGGGTCGCTCACCTGGGATTTCGCCGCGCTCACCGACCCCGGCCGAGTGCGCGCCAACAACGAGGACACGATCGCCTTCGACGCCGCGCTGGGCCTGGTGTTGCTGGCCGACGGCATGGGCGGCTACAACGGTGGCGAGGTGGCCAGCGGCATGGCCGTCGCGTTGCTGCAGGCCTCCTTCGGCCGCTGGCTCGCCCACGCCGGTCCGAGCGCCAACCCGCGGGCTATCAAGCGTGCGCTGCAAGCCGGGACGGACGAGGCCAATGCCGCGATCCTCGAAGCCGGCGTGGCCAATCTGCAACTCCAGGGCATGGGCACCACGCTTGTCTTGGCCGCCTTCGCCCCCCGCCGCGCGATCGTGGGCCACATCGGCGACTCCCGCTGCTACCGCCTGCGCGACGACAAGCTGGAGCTGCTCACCCGCGACCATTCCCTGCTGCAGGAGCAGCTCGACGCCGGCGCCATCACGCCCGAACAGGCGAGCCTGTCGCCGCACCGGAACCTAGTGACGCGGGCGCTCGGGATCGAACGCCACGTCGAGCTCGAAATGCACGAGCACAACGTGAAAGCCGGGGACGTTTTCCTGCTATGTTCGGACGGACTCAGCGAGATGGTGCCCGATGGGCAGCTTTTCACGATTTTGTTACAAGAGACGGACCTGTCGGAAAAAGCAGCACTTCTGGTTGCGGCCGCGAACGAGAATGGCGGCAAGGACAACATCTCGGTTGTTCTGGCCAGGGCCGGTTCGAGCGACGCGGCGCAGGCATCCGGTTAGCCGGGCTCGGCAAGCATTCACTGCAGGTGACCGCCGTGATACAACAAATGAGATCCAGGAGTCGGCCATGCCGAAAATGATCGTTTCGATCGACGGTGTCGTCATCAAGGAAGTGACGCTTGCCAAGGACCGCACCACCCTGGGACGGCGACCTTACAACGACATCGTGATCGACAACCTGGCAATCAGCGGCGAGCACGCGGTGCTGCACATGATCGGCGGCGACGTCTACCTGGAAGACCTCAACAGCACCAACGGCACCTACGTCAACGGACGTGCCGTCAAAAAGCAGGCGCTCGAGCACAACGACGTCATCGAGGTCGGCAAATACAAGATCCGCTATGTGGTGGGCGGCGGCGCGACCGAGGGCGCCGGGCATGCCCTCTCCATCCTCGCTGCTTCCTCGGAGCCGATCCCTCTTTCTTCCGCGCCGACCGTCCACACGCCGCTGGGCGGCTCCACGGGCGTGGCCGTCATTCGCGTGCTCTCGGGCAGCGGTGCCGGCCGCGAGCTCTCGCTGCAGAAGGTCGTCACCACCATCGGCAAGCCCGGGGTCGCCGTGGCGGCGGTCACGCGACGCCTGCACGGCTATGTGGTGGCGCCCATCGATGGCGGCACGGCCCTCAATGGCGAGCCCCTGGGCAACGAGGCCGTCGCCCTGCAGGATGGGGACGTGCTCGAGCTCGGCGGCACCCGGATGCAATTCGTCGCCAACTGAGCGCTTTGACCGGCGGGGGCTGCAACGGGCCGGCAGGGCAAGTTACATCCTCAGGGCGCATGGGTGATTCGGCGGAGGGGTCGCACAACTCGCTTGTGCGCTGGACTCGTACACTGGCGCTACCGCGCGCAGGTTTGGCACCAAGCGCAGACCTGCTGCCTCCGCTGCTGGCCATCGATGCCAAAAAAGTCCTTTACCAGCTGTGTGCCGAGCGTTTAGCCTCGCTGGCGTTGCAGCCCAAGGACTCCGACTGGGACGGCGCAACCCGGTTCGACAGTAAATAGCAAATAAGGGCTTCCGCAAATGCAGGTGCGCGTGTTGGGGTGCTCGGGCGCCATTGCCAAGGACTGCCGCACGACCTCGTTCCTGGTCGACAGCGATCTGCTGGTCGACGCCGGCACGGGCGTGGGTGACCTCAGTCTCGACGAGATGGGCGGCATCGACGACGTGGTCCTCACCCATTCCCACCTCGATCATGTGGCCGCCCTGCCGCTGATGCTGGATGCCGTGGCCAGTCGCCGCCACAAGCCCCTGCGCGTGCACGCCTTGCGCGCCACCATCGAGGCGCTGCGGGCCCACGTGTTCAACAACGTCATCTGGCCGGACTTTTCGAGCATTCCGAGCCTGGAGGCGCCGTTCGTGAGCTTCCACGACATCGTGATCGGGCAGGAGCTGCAGCTCGGCACGAAGGCGCCCAAGAACATCGAGGTGCTCCCGGCCGTCCACACCGTGCCCGCCTGCGGTTATGCCGTGCGCTGCGCCAAGGGCGGCTCGCATTGGGTCTTCAGCGGGGATACCGAGCGGAATCCCGCGTTCTGGCAGCGGGTGAATCAGCTGGATGTGGCGATGCTGGTGATCGAGACAGCCTTCAGCAATCGCGAGCAGGCGCTGGCGCGACGCAGTCTGCACCTGTCACCGGCCACCCTGGCGGATGAGCTGGCGCATATCGCGGCCGGCAAGGACTATCCGATCTACATCACGCACACCAAGCCAGCGGAGACCGGCGAGATCATGAGCCAGATCGCCGCACTGGCGGATGGCTCGCAGATGCACGGTGGGGGCCGGGGCTGGGATATTCGGTGGCTGGAGGCGGCGGGAGTGCTGCAGGTATGACTTGGAGCGCCGCGGAGATGACAAATTTTGTCAGGACCCTTGGCCCCGCCGCAACAAGATGTGTCACTCCCTGTAACGGGCCGGCAAGTCATTAAGCCGTTTTACTGCGTTGCTGCCTCTGCACAGCGGTGGCACAGATGCTGCGGAAGGTTGAACGCACCGGGGGCCTTCCTCGGGCCCTCAACCAACCAGGAGTTTCTTGAATGAACCGTCGTTCCATCGCACGCAACGTGCAGAAGGGTTTCACCCTTATCGAATTGATGATCGTTGTGGCGATCATTGGTATTTTGGCGGCTGTGGCGCTGCCGGCGTATCAGGATTACACGACCCGCGCCAAAATTTCCGAAGCGCTTGTCATGGGCGCTCCGGCTAAGCTGGCTGTCGCTGAAACGACTTCGTCGCTGGGTGCGCTTGGCTCGGTGACGGCATCCAGCACGGGCTACCAATTCCCTGGCCCCACGAAATACGTCTCGAACATAACCATTACGGATACCACCGGGATAGTGACTATTACGTCAACTGTGCCCAACGCCACCGGCGATATTCTCCTGACCCCGGTGGCCGTCGGTTCCAACACTGGCCAACTGAAATGGACGTGCTCGTCGTCCGCGATTTCTGCGAAGTACCTCCCGTCCGAGTGCCGCCCCACTTGAGCGTGGACTAACGATAGAAGCGGCCCTGGAGGCCGCTTTTTTGTTCTCACTTCCCTATATGACGCATCGAAATTTCGCAGAAGGCGTTTTGGCGTGGATGATTCCCGCGTTCGCCGTAGTCGCGTTTTCCGGCGTCATCACCTTTCTTAGGATCGCAGACCCTTACGATTTCTACCGAAAGGCGCAGATCATCTGCCTGTCGATTCTGATTGCCTTTTCCGCACCTCGCCTGCCCATGGTCATTCATGGCGAACGGCGGTCCGGCCTCTGGGCCGGGGCAATTTTGCTAGCTCTTCTTGCGATTTGTCTGCACGGCGGGGGGTGGTCGCCGTTTTCCATCGCCGACGCCACGCTGTATGGCATGCTGTTTCTAGGGGTGCTCTCTTATGCGAGGCTCTTCCAACGCGACCCGCAAAGCCAGGATCGAAGTGCGCTGATCCTGGCCCTGGCCCCGCTGCTCAATGTCTGGCTGATGTTCCTGAGCACCATCGATCTTTTCATAAGCGGCACATGGAACGACTGGCAATTAGTGTTCTCGACAATCCGCGAATTCGACGACGCCTTGCTTCCATGCCTGTTCCTGCTTTGGCATCGGCCGGGTGGGTTGGCGCGAGCGCGCATCATTCCGCTAGTTTGGCTGCTTTCGACGCTTTATCTACTGGCACTCTGGCAGGACGGCGCCCGTTCGGTACTGCTGTCCGCGATCGGCGCGCTGCTGCTGCTGGGGGTCCTTCGAAGGGATGCTGCCATGCTTCGTCTGCCGGTCTCGTCGCTTGCGGTCGCTGGGGCGTTGTTCTATGCAATGCGATGGCTCTTCGACTCCGACCATACGACCAGGACCGTGTTTCGCCTAACCACTTCGTACCGAAGCAATTTGTGGGACGGCGCCGTGGAATCCTGGATCCGATCGCCATTGATGGGAATAGGGGGCGATCAGTTTGGCCGGCACGATGGCCTGGTAATCGCGATGCACCCCCACAATATCGCACTGCAATGGATTGGGGAGTACGGCCTGTTGGGCACAGGTGTCGTGGTTCTCGTTGGCGTGTTTGTCTACCGATTAGTCCGCGGGCATCGCCGGGTTCCGCCGTTTTGCCTTGGCGCCCTAATAGCTTGTGTTATGAACAGTCTGTTATCGGGTGCCTTTATATATCCCTTGAGTCAACTTCTGATCATTTGGACGGCTGGATGGGCGCTGGCACGTTACCGGAAACACTCGACCAGTGCGGCCGCAGCAGCGGCTGCTCCAGGCGAGAATGTGGCTACGCGGGCACCGATCATGCTGGTATCCGCGGCGCTGCTGACTGGCATGTGGGCTGTGCATGGTGGCGATGTGCTTTCGCGCGCATCATCCAATGATTCGGGCAGCACGTCCCCACCACGCTTCTGGCAGCGCGGTGCCGTCCTTCATCTCGACAGAGTTGATGCCAGGCAGTAGCTGCGCTTGACCACGAACAAACTGTCTTGCCTTATGTCGAATCCATCCCAGACTTTGGTGAGAATCCCGGCGGTAGACGCGCGCTCGACTCGCAATCCATCAATGGGCGTGAACTGGTTGCTGCTGGCCTTTTGCTTTGCCCTGCCTTGGTTGATTCCCGTGCATTCCGATCCGTGGCCCACGCTCTATAGCGAGGTCACTGCAGGTTTGGCGGTGCTGCCGCTTGCGCTGTGGGTGGTGATGCGGCGTAGGCGAATGGATTTCGACCTGCTCGCTGGAGGCTTCGCTGTCGCTGCGCTTATTCCCCTTTTTCAGGCCGCTGGCGGCATGTTCGCGTTTCCTGCCGAGGCGCCTCTGGTCAGCGTGTATCTCCTCGGCTGTGCCGCATCGGTTGCGATCGCGAGGTCGTGTGAAGTTCTGGCCCCGGGCCGCCTGCCGGATGCTCTGTTTGCCGGCCTGGTCATTGCCGCCTTCACCTCCACTGCACTCGCGCTGGCGCAATGGCTCCTGCTCGACTGGGGCCCGTTGATGGCGCCCATTTCGACAGGCAACCGTCCGATGGCCAATGTAGGCCAAGCCAATGAGCTGAGCACTCTGGTGCTGTGGGGGCTTATCGGCGTATGGTGGGGCTACATCCGTCAGCGCATCGGCGGACGGGTTGCCGTCTGCGCCGCAGCCACCTTGTTGGTCGGAGTCGCGAGCACACAGTCCCGCATGGGCTGGACCGGCGTTGCGTTCCTGCTTGCCGTCGCATGGGTCTTTCCATCTTTGTTGGGGGTCAAGAAGCATAGGCGGGCACTCGTCGGGCTTGGGCTCTGGTTTGCAGTGCTGGGGCTCGGTTGGACATTCGCAACCGAACTCATCGGCGCGGGCGCAGCCGATAGTCTGGCTTCGCGTCTGAGGTCGGGGCTCCGACCGGAGATTTGGTCCATGATGGTCGATGGCATACGGCATCGACCATGGCTGGGCTACGGCTGGAACCAGGGACGATTGGTCCAAGTCGACGAACTGCCCCAGTATGCCGATTTAGGAATGGGTATCCAACACGCCCACAGCGTCTTGCTCGACTTGATGGTGTGGAATGGAGTGCCTCTCGGCCTGTCCATCGCCGGACTACTAGGCCTTTGGTTGTGGTGGCAGGCGCGGCGCGCCGCCCACGCAGAGCAGATCGTGATCCTCCTGGCCATCGGCATATTCACAATGCACAGCTTGGTCGAGCTTCCGCATTGCAAAGCGTTCTTCCTGATTCCGGTCGCGCTGATGATGGGTGTCCTGAACGCGCGCTCGGCCCTCGTTGCGCCCGTCCGCTTGCCACGCGTCATATCAGTGGTTCTCGTAATTGTGCTCGGCTGCGTCCTGCTTCTTATATGGAAGGACTACCGTGCCATCGAACTGGATCTGCAATCCCAGCGCTTGCGAGCCGCAAATATCGGTGTTCGACCGCCTCCTCCGCCGCCTGACATTCATATCTTGAACGGCCTGCAGGCCGCGCTAGTTAATCTCCGAATCGCGCCGCGCGAGGGCATGCCGGCGACCGAAATCGAGCGCCTGCGCGTGACGGCAAAGCGCTATCCTATTGAGACCGCGCTCTTGCGATATGCCAAGGCCGCCACGCTCAATGGGCAACCCCTCGCTGCACAGGAAGCGCTGTGGCATTCGTGCCTGCTCTTCTCGGCGGCCTACTGCGACAAGCTACGAGTCGCTTGGGGCGAATTCTTGAGCGAACATCCGGGCGTCAAGCCGGTACCGTTTCCCCGTCTTGATCTCGCACTCCACTGACCGCAAAGCGATGCAAGAGACGATCCTGAGTTGGTCTCGTTCCCGAAAGCGCGTGGTGGTCATGGCGCTCGACACCTTCCTCGCGTTGGTGTCGATGTGGCTCGCGTTCACCTTACGGCTCGACACACTGCATTGGCCCATGGGCGCCGAATGGGTCGCTTACGCTGTGGCGCCCGCGCTGGCCATTCCAATCTTCTTACAACTGGGCCTGTACAAGGCAATCTTCCGTTACACCGGCGTGGCATCGATCCTCGCAACAGGGCGTGCTGTCGCACTGTACGGCGTCGCGCTCTGCCCGCTCGTCTGGCTGCTCTTCCATTGGGAAGGCATCCCTCGGAGCCTCATCGTGCTGCAGCCGCTGCTCTTTCTTATCTTCGTCGCATCGAGCCGCGCACTGGGCTGGCAATGGATCGCCAGCCGCACCCGTGTACGCGGCAAGCCTTTGCTGATCTATGGCGCCGGCATCGCAGGGGCACAGACCGCGGCCGCGCTCTCTGGAACACACGACTACGCGCTGGTCGGATTCATTGATGATGATAATCAAAAGGTCGGGCGCACGATCAATGGGGTCAAGGTCTACGCATATGCCGAGCTTGCGAATGTCGCCACGCATCACAGGGTGACCGATATTCTTCTGGCGGTGCCGAGCGCGACGCGGCAACGGCGCAATCAGATCATCGAGCGTCTGCAGTCGCTGCCTGTGCGGATTCGTTCGTTGCCCGGATTAGCTGACCTCGCAAGCGGGCGGGTCACGGTGGACGATTTCCTCGATCTTGATTTGGACGACTTGCTCGGGCGTGAGCCCGTGACGTCACGGCCGGATTTCCTTGCCGGCGCTCTAGCGGGCCGCGTCGTGATGGTGACTGGCGCGGGAGGTAGCATCGGCGGCGAGCTATGCCGGCAAATCGCGCGCCAGACGCCGAGCACGCTTCTTCTCGTCGATCACAGCGAGTATTCGCTCTACAAGATCCACCACGAGCTAGAGCAATGGGCGCTCGGCGGCGGCTCGAGCATGACCCTCGTGCCCGTGCTCTGCAATGTCTGCAACCTTCAGCGCCTGGAGTCGATCTATGAGGCCTACCATCCGCAGGTGATCTACCACGCGGCAGCCTACAAACATGTTCCCATGGTCGAATCCAATCCGGGAGAGGCCGTTATCAACAATGTGCAGGGCACGCTCAACCTAGCCAGAGCGGCGCTCAAATGGGGTGTCGATAGCTTTGTTCTTGTGTCGACCGACAAAGCTGTCCGGCCGACTAATGTGATGGGCGCCACCAAACGGATTGCCGAACAGATCCTGCAGTCGCTTGCCAATTGTGAGAACAATCCCTTCAACGAAGAGATCCCCGGCCTCTCCAGGTCGGACATGATGACGCGATTCTCCATGGTGCGCTTCGGCAATGTCCTAGGCTCCAGCGGGAGCGTCGTTCCATTGTTTCGCGCTCAGATCGCCAGTGGGGGTCCAGTGACGGTGACGGACCCGGAAGTCACGCGATACTTCATGACGATCCCTGAGGCGGTGCAGTTGGTCCTGTATGCGGGAGCGATGGCGCGCAGCGGAGATCTCTTCGTCCTCGACATGGGTGCGCCTGTGAGGATCGTGGATCTCGCCAAGCGCATGATCACGTTGTCCGGGCGAACGGTGCGTGACCAGTTCCGTCCGACAGGGGACATCAGTATTGCCTTCACAGGTTTGCGCGCGGGAGAAAAGCGCTTCGAAGAACTCCTGATTGGGCAGAATCCGATACCGACCGAGCACCCGCGCATCATCTTGGCGCGTGAGGAATTTGTCGAGTGGCCGACTTGCTCGCAATGCGTCCAGAGATTGCTCGAAGCCGCGCGGAGCGGGGAGCGCGACGCGATCGTCAACGCATTGCGCACCTTGGTTCCCGGTTACATCGCGCGCCCTGCTGCCGCAAGGCCGGATACTCTCCCCGAACAACCCAAAGCGGCCTTGCGCGATACTGAACTATCACCATGCTCTCTGACAAATCGATCCTGATCACCGGTGGCACTGGTTCATTCGGCCAGACCTTCGTGCCGATGACGCTCGAGCGGTACGGCCCCAAACGAATCATCATCTATTCCCGTGACGAGATGAAGCAGTGGGAAATGGCCAAGAAGTACCAGGGCGACCCCCGAGTCCGCTTCTTCATCGGCGATGTGCGCGACCGCGAGCGGCTGTACCGCGCACTTGACAGCGTGGACTTCGTCGTCCATGCCGCCGCAACCAAGATCGTTCCGACCGCGGAATACAACCCTTTCGAATGCGTCAAGACGAACATCAACGGTGCGATGAATCTCATTGATGCCTGCATTGACAAGGCGGTCAAACGTGTCGTCGCGCTCTCAACGGATAAAGCCAGCAGCCCGATCAATCTCTACGGAGCGACCAAATTGGCCTCGGACAAGCTCTTCGTCGCCGGCAACTCGTATGCGGGCGCGCACGACACGCGCTTCTCGGTGGTGCGATACGGCAACGTCATGGGTTCCCGCGGATCGGTGATCCCTTATTTCCTCTCGCTGCGGGACCGCGGGGTCCTGCCGATCACGGACCAACGCATGACGCGCTTCATGATCTCGCTCCAACAAGGTGTGGAACTGGTCTGGCACGCCTTCGAAGACATGGAAGGTGGCGAGATCTATGTCAAAAAGATCCCCTCGATGAAGGTCGTCGACATTGCGCAGGCGGTTGCCCCGCTCGCCACGCACGAAATGGTCGGTGTTCGTCCCGGGGAGAAGTTGCACGAACAGATGATCGGGCTCGAAGACGCACGCTACACCTTCGAATATGAAGCGCATTTCAAGGTGCTTCCGGCAATCCACAACTGGAGCTCGGATCCCTATCGCATCAAGGACGGGCGCAAGGTGTCCGATGAGTTCATCTACGCCAGCGACACCAACGCGCAATGGATGACGACAGGGGAACTGCAGACCTGGATCGAAACAAACCGCGACAAGATCGGCGCGTTCTGATGGAAAGCATTCCCTACGGGCGCCAGAACATCACGGCAGCCGACATCGAGGCGGTCGTCGCGGTTCTGCGCTCCGATTTTTTAACGCAGGGACCGACTGTGCCGGACTTCGAGCGCGCCGTTGCAGATCGGGTTCATGCGCGGCACGCCGTAGCGGTGAACAGTGCGACTTCCGCGCTTCATGCCGCCTGTCTTGCTATGGGGCTCGGGGCTGGCGACATCATCTGGACCAGCCCGATCAGCTTCGTTGCATCGGCAAACTGCGGCCTCTATTGCGGTGCCCGGGTCGACTTCGTCGATATCGACCGGGAGACCTTCAATCTGTGCCCCGAGGCGCTGGCCCGCAAGCTAGCGCAGGCCGAACGCAAAAGTGCCTTGCCCAAGATCGTCGTCGTTGTCCATATGGCCGGACAGCCATGCAACCTCCAGGCCATCCATACACTGTCGCGCCGGTACGGGTTCCGGATCATCGAGGACGCGTCACATGCGATCGGCGCGAGCTATCGCGGGAACGCCATCGGCAATTGCGAGTTCAGTGATGCCACCGTCTTCAGCTTCCATCCCGTCAAGATCATCACCACGGGCGAAGGCGGCATGGTGCTTACCAACGACCCGGAGCTTGCGCGCAAGGCGGCTCTGTTCCGCAGCCACGGCGTCACACGAGACAAGCGACAGATGATTCGCGAGCCTGATGGACCGTGGTACTACGAGCAGCTCGAGCTGGGGTTCAACTACCGCATGACTGATATTCAGGCCGCGCTCGGCTTGAGTCAGCTCCGGCGGCTGGATGACAGTGTGGAAGCGCGTCATCGACTGGCGAAGAGGTACGCCGAGCTCCTCGCCGGATTGCCTGTCTCGGTGCCCGTTCAGCGCTCCGACGTTCGATCGGCCTTCCACCTCTACGTGATCCGACTCCAGCTGGATCGCATCGATCGATCGCGCCGCGAGGTGTTCGAAGCCATGCGAGCCGATGGCATCGGGGTAAATGTGCATTACATACCGATTTACGCACAACCTTACTATGAACGGATGGATATACAGCGGGCAGACTTTCCTCAGTCCGAGGCGTACTACCGCGAAGCGATCAGCCTTCCCATGTTTCCGACGCTGAGTTCCGTGCAGCAGGATCGCGTCGCCGCATCACTGCGCAGTGCGCTTATTTCATGAAGCTGGCCGTCATTCCTGCGCGCGGTGGCAGCAAGCGCATTCCGCGCAAGAACATCAAATCGTTCTGCGGCAAGCCGATCATCGCCTGGTCGATCGCTGCCGCGCATGGCAGCGGCTGCTTCGACCGCGTGATCGTCTCCACTGACGACGCAGAGATCGCGGGGGTGGCCCGTGACGCTGGTGCCGAGGTGCCGTTCGTCCGTCCATCCGCGTTGTCTGATGATCAGACCGGGACCATCCCCGTCGTGCGGCATGCCGTCGAATGGCAAATTGCGACGGGAGAAGCGCCGAGCGCCGTGTGTTGCATTTACGCGACCGCACCTTTTCTGATGCCCGATGACATCCGACGTGGCCTCAGCGTTCTCGAGCAGAGGGGCGGCGACTTCGCATTCTCTGTCGCGAAGCACCCATCCCCTATCCAACGGGCGTTTCGCGCCACTGCGTCGGGCCATGTAGAGATGTTCGACCCCCAGCACTTTCAGACCCGCTCGCAAGACCTTGAGGAAGCCTTCTACGACGCCGGCCAGTTCTACTGGGGAACTGCGTCCGCTTGGTGCTCAGCTGAAACTCTCTTCAGCCCGACCTCCACTGCCGTGGTGCTCGCATCGTACCGGGTACAGGACATCGATACGCCGGACGACTGGGTGCGTGCCGAGTGGATGTTCAAGGCCCTGCAGGCGATGGCATGACGTTAGCCGGTGCAACCGTGGTCTTCCGTGCCGATGCATCGCTGCAGATCGGCAGTGGGCACGTCATGCGATGCCTCGCGCTGGCAGCGGCGCTCCGTTTAGAGGGTACTAATTGCCGCTTCGTTTGCCGCGGCCACCAGGGACACCTCGCTGACTTGATCCGTAATCGCGGCTTTGCCGTGACGCTCCTTCCTATGGGGACGCTCGGCCCGTCACATGTGCCTGTCACGGTTCACGACGCGTGGCTGGGCTGCGATTGGGAATCGGACGCCCACCAGACGATCGCGGCGCTGGAGGGTATCCGGCCCGACTGGATCGTCGTTGACCATTACGCGTTGGAAGCCGCCTGGGAGCAAGCGCTGTCTGCGCACTCCGGTGCCATGCTCGTCATCGACGATTTGGCAGATCGAGACCACCAGTGCCAGCTGCTCGTGGACCAGAACTTGGGCCGGGACGGCGCGCACTATGCCGGGCGGGTCAGCGTCGGCTGTGAGGTTCTTGCCGGACCGGCCTATGCGTTGTTGCGTTCAGAGTTTGCTGCTGTGCGTGCATCTAGCCTGGAGCGCCGGCGCTACAAGCCCCTGCAACATTTGCTGATCTCGCTGGGCGGCGTCGATCAAAGCAATGCGACCGGCGCATTGCTGGAGGCGCTGCGGGCCTGCACGCTGCCCGCCAACGTCCGGATCAGCGTGGCGATGGGGGCCGCCTCACCTTGGCTGGCTGAGGTGCAGGAGATCGCTGTGCAAATGCCCTGGCCAACGCAGGTGCGGGCCAATGTGCAGGATATGGCCCGACTCATGTCAGAGAGCGATCTTGCCCTGGGCGCGGCAGGTGCAACTTCGTGGGAACGCTGTTGCCTGGGTCTACCATCCATCGTGCTTGCGCTGGCCGCGAATCAGCGCCGCATTCTGAAGGCCTTGGAGGAAGCGGGCGCCGTGATGGTCCTGGGCGATCGGTCGGACGGCACCGGGCCGGACTTTAACGCCCTGCCACACCTGCTCCAGTTGGCCGTGGTGCCGTCCACACTGCACCGGTTGAGTGCGGCCAGCGAACGCATCGTGGATGGCCTGGGTATCGGGCGAGTGCTGGCTGCCATTGCGCATCACGAGGTCCAGTCATGAAGATCACCATCTTGTGCAGCTCCGACGAACACCCTATCAACCCGTTCATCCAACGCTGGATCAACTCGCGCCGGGGGTCGCATGAAGTGACGTTGCTCCGCACCTGTCGCGACCTGCAGGGCGGAGACCTGCTATTCCTCGTTTCCTGCAGTGAAATCGTGACCGCCAGCGACCGCGCCAAGTTCTCGAAGACGTTAGTACTGCACGCCAGCGATCTACCGCAGGGCCGAGGTTGGAACCCCCACATATGGCAGATCCTCGCCGGAGCAACCTGTCTCACGGTGACGTTGCTTGAGGCAGAGGACAAGGTCGATACGGGTGCTATTTGGCACCAACTGGTTATCGCTATCGACAAGGCTGCACTGTGGGACGAGATCAACGAAGCGCTTTTTACGGCGGAGATGAAGCTGCTGGATCATGCGGTCGACCATCTGGCGACCATCGTGCCCCGGCCACAGCGCGACGACATGGATCCGAGCTACTACCGCTTGCGCAATCCTTCTGATAGCGAGGTCGACCCGTCGCGCACGATCTCCGAGCAATTCAACCTGCTACGGATATGCGACCCGCACCGCTATCCAGCCTATTTCGATCTGCACGGGTGTCGCTACAAGCTGATCCTGGAGAAGATCGATGGATGAAGGCAGCCTGACGATCGATGGCGTGAGCATCGGCTCAGCGCACCTTCCGTACGTGATCGCCGAGATGTCGGCCAATCACAACGGGAGCATTGACGCTGCGTTCGCGATCATCTCTGCTGCCAAGGCTGCGGGTGCCCACGCCGTGAAGATCCAGACTTATCGGCCCGACACGATAACGTTGGCCTGCGACCATGAAGACTTCCAGATCCGCGACGGTCTGTGGGCGGGTCGCACCCTTTACGACCTGTATCAATGGGCACACACGCCCTGGGAATGGCACGAAGCCCTGTTTGAGCATGCGCGCCGCGTAGGCATCACGATCTTCAGTTCGCCCTTCGACACGACAGCCGTCGATCTACTCGAGAGCCTGGGAGCTCCAGCCTACAAGATTGCGTCGTTCGAGGCGGTGGATCTGCCGCTGATCCGGTATGCGGCGCGGACTGGCAAGCCAATGATCATCTCGACCGGCATGGCGGACGCCGATGAAATTGGCGAAGCTGTGGAGGCCGCCCGAGCGGGCGGCTGCAGGGACCTCGCAATACTGCATTGCGTCAGCGGCTATCCGGCACCTGCAGCAGATTACAACCTGCATACCATCGCCGATATGCGGAAACGCTTCGAAGTGGTCATTGGGCTTTCGGACCACACTCTGGACAACACTACGGCGTTGGCGAGCATCGCGCTGGGCGCCACGATCATTGAAAAGCACTTCACGCTCGACCGGGGCGGCGGCGGCCCCGATGACAGCTTCTCGCTCGAGCCGCAAGAACTGGAGGCTCTGTGCCGCGACAGCCGCACGGCCTGGGAGGCGCTCGGTCGTGTCGACTACGGCCGCAAGGCCAGTGAGCAAGGCAACGTAAAGTTCCGCCGCTCGCTTTACTTTGTCAAGCCGCTCAAAGCTGGCGAGATAGTTACCGCCGACGCCGTGCGCAGTGTGCGGCCAGGCTATGGATTAGCGCCGAAGTTCCTGGGCCAAGTCGTCGGCAAGGCGATCAACAGGGACGTCGACTATGCGACGCCTGTGTCATGGGATCTCCTGAAGTGACACAGCTGCGCATCGGCTTTGCCACGATCTACTCGTGGCGCCCGCACGTCGAGCATGCGTATTTTCTGGCACGGCTCGCCGAGAAGGCAGGGAACGAAACGTTCTTCCTGACTTGCGATTCAGACCTTCCCACTTGCTACACCCGCGAGATGCGCGACCGGCCCGCGTGGCAAGAATGCCTGCAATGCCGGGCCGGCGGCATCCGCTCTTACACGCGGACCAATATAACTTCGATCGGCGAGAGCGCGTCGCGCGACGCCGCTGTGGCGCAGGCCGAGTGGGCGCATTCGAGTGCCAGCACATTGGGCCGCTTCGAGTCCAATGCAGACTACGCGGGCCCCGAGTTTAAGGCAATCGCGGCGCGCCTTCACCCCGCAGTGGAACTGAGCTACCAGGCAGCGAGAGCCTGGATACGCGACCAAAGACTCGACGCCGTCTGCGTGTTCAACGGCCGAATGGATGCAACGCGCGCCATCTACGAGGCCGCGAAGTCGCTCGGCGTGCACGTGATCAGCGTCGAACGTACCTGGTTTGGGGATGGGCTCCAGCTCTACCCAGAGGAGACATGCCTGGGCCTGGGCAGCGTGCACCGCCTGATCGGCCGCTGGCGTGACTTGCCGCTGACGGGTCAGCAAGCGGCGCAGGCTGCCTCCTATGTGGCCCGGCGTTTCCTGCGTCAGAACGTCAAGGAATGGCGCGCCTACAACACCGACGCTAAGTTGGCGGACTGGCCGGTGCAGGGTGGGCGACGCAGGATCCTGCTCATCCCAAGCAGCCGCAACGAGGTGTGGGGCCATCCTGACTGGGAATCAGGCTGGTCCGACCCCCTGGCAGCGTACGACGCCTTGATTGACCACTTGCGGCTGGAGCCGCGCGACCTGCTGCTCCGGTGTCATCCGAACTGGGGCGAGAAGATTGGTCGGCAGGGCGGCGAGTATGCCGAGCGCCACTATGCCGACTGGGCTGCGCGCCGTGGTATTCATGTCATTTCCAGCATCGATTCCATGAGCACGCTTGGCTTGATCGAGCAATGCGATGCCATCGTGGTCGCCAACGGAAGCGCCGCGCTGGAGGCGGGCGCCCTCGGCAAGCAGGTGATTGGCATTGCGCCATCGATCTATCAGGAGGCCGGCTTCCGCGATTCGATCCCGTCGCCGCAACAGTTGACAAGCCTGCGACTGCATGCCGATCTCGAAGCAGCCGAGCAAGCGCGCAGGTGCGAATCGATCCCGCGTCTGACACTTCGCTTTGCCTATGCGATGGTGCATCGAGTACCGCAGTACACCCGCTTCGTTCGCGCCGATACTACAACTCGCTTTAAGTACGACATGAGCGCCGATCCGCATCGATTTCTCGATCTGCTGCGTGGTGGCGAGCTCAGGGCTGACGACGAGGAATGCGCCGACGACACGCGCGCTGAGGAGGAAGTGTTAGAACGCATTAAGCGGCACGACTGGCAAGGCTTGCTCGATGCTCTCGAGCCTGACAGTGGCGCATACGAACCAGTGCGCCGCCGCCTGCTGTTTCGCCCCATCGATCACATTCGGCAACGCATGTCTGTTGGTGACCGCTAGGCTGTGCAGCGTTGACGGACCACTGATCTACTGACCCGGCGAATTAACCATGCCCTTACCCCTGACGCTATCGTCACAACGAGCCCGGCAATTTTGGTATGCGCCGCTCCTGGTGCTGTCGATGGGCTTGATGATGTTGCGCATGCTGGCAATGGCACAGGTGCTTGATGTACATGCCTTCGCCGATTTCAGTGGTGGCATTCTCATCTCGACCACCTTTTCCATGATTGGTTGTCTCGGCCTGCAGGCAATGCTTCAACGCGAATGGCCCGTGAATCTTGTGCGACATCAAGAGCTGCGAGGAATAGTGCGTGCTGCGCAGTGCAACGTTGTCGCGCTGGGCTGCTGCTTTGTCGGTATGGTCGGAGCCGCTGCCGGGCTATCACTCGCTGGAACAACACCAGCTCTTCTTGGCGTCGGATTGCTGCATGGCTTTTCGCATCAGATTTTTTTGGTTTCCACTGCCGAGAGCCGGAGCAGGGGAGAGGCGCTTCGATTCGCAAGTCAGAATCTACAGCGAGCGGTCATAGCGTTGGCACTTAGCGTTCTTGCAGCGCTGTGGTTCGGTTCTGCGCTGCTTGCACTGGCGACTGACGCATTGATCACGATTGCGCTATCGCAGGCGTTCTTCCGAAGTGTTCTTGGTCGGTCTCGGCTTGGGGTGAGCGCAATCTATCTTCTAGCCGTGCGACGACTGCGCCGTGTGCCATGGACGTCTGCGCTGACCATGATGTTTACCATGATGCTTGCGTTCGGACTGTTCAACGCCGACCGCTGGATTGCTTCCGACCGTCTTGGCGCCATCGGGTTTGCCCACTACTCCTTCGCCTGGATCGTGTTGTCCGTAGCGCAGTCGGCCCAAGCTGTCATCAACGCATCGGTCTATCCGCTGTTGGCGCGACGCTTCGCGCAATATGGGGGTGCGGTCGCGTTCGATGTGTGCGTTCGGATTTCGATCTCTGTCCTGGCGATCGGCGTAGTGGTGCTCGTCCCGTTGTACTTGGTGCTCGACTATGGGATCTATCGCTGGTATCCGCGGTACGGCGACGCACAGACATTGATTCCCATCTTCCTTGTAATTGCTGTACTGCGCGCTTCGGATTTTTGGTCGAGCTTCTTGCTAATCTCAGGTCGTGAAACGCAGTTGCTCAAAATCAATCTTTGTGCGATGGTGATCAGTTTGATCGTCTGGGCAAGCTTCGTGCGCCCCTGGACGCCCGCCACGACCACTCTTCAGCAAATGGGCTGGTTGGCAGGTCTTTTGACCCTCAGTGCATATCTCGCGGCGGCAGGAGTGTCATGGCGCGTTCGGCATGGCTGACAGAGCTTGGAAGCAGACAATGCCAGAGCGAGCCAGAAGATCTGTGTTGTCCACGCCACCTGTTCACGTCTCGATCATCGTCCCGTGCTTTAACGCGGCACGGTTCGTCGGAAGGACCATCGATTCTGTCTTGACGCAGACCTACTCGAGTTTTGAGTTGATCGTCATCGACGACAGCTCGACCGACGAGTCCGTGGAGGTCGTCGAAGCCGCTGCGCAGGCCGATCCACGTGTCAAGCTCATCAGGATGACGAAGAATGCGGGTGCGCCGGCCGCGCCGCGAAATGCCGGCATCGCCGCGGCGCGGGGAGAGTGGGTCGCTTTCCTGGACGCCGACGATGTTTGGCATCCACGCAAGCTTGAACTTCAGATCGAAACGTTGAGGGCGTGCGGGGCTCTGATGTGCAGCACGCAGATGAAGGACTTTCGCGATGGAGATCCGATCGTTTTCGAGCCTCCGCCGGTTCCGTTGCCCATCAGTCGCGTCACGCTGGCACAGCAGTTGCTCAAATACCGCACGCCGACTTCGAGCATCGTAGCCAATCGTGAATTCATGCGCCGCCATCTCTTCAATGAAGACCCGAGCTACAAGGCACGCGAGGATACCGACTGCTTCATCCGAGTTCACGAGGATATGCCGTTCAGCATCAAGATCGTTCATCCGCTGGTCTTCTATCGGCAGCAGGCCAGCCAAATCTCCAGAAATAAGTGGAAGATGGTAGGACGGCATTTGGCAATGCTGAAGAAGTACCGTCTCAAATCGGGAAAGGACTTGGGCGCAATGGCTTACGTCTACACTTTCACGCATTTCTTCGTTTCAATCTACCTGCGCTTGGTTCGCAGAATGCTGTAGGGCACCCATTGCGAGACCGCAAGCCATGGGAATGATGCCGAACGCCCCTGATTCTGAACCGAAAGCCGAAGCTTTGGCGGTGGCGGAGCGCTATGCTCGCAGAAAGGCGGCTGATCTCTACAGCATCCTGCGTCCGGAGGTTGTGCTCAGCACCCAGGAATGGCAAAGAGAGATGCTGTTCATGTTCGGCTCGGTATGCGGCTACACAAATGTCGACATGAGCAGCCTCAAGCTGGTGGATGTGGGCTGCGGCTACGGAGGACATCTGCTCGACTTCCTGCGCTTCGGCTTCTCGCCGCAAAACCTCTATGGCATCGAACTGTTGCCCGAGCGTGTCGCTAGCGCCCGCGCCCGTTTGCCTGACGCACTGAAGGTGCACGAAGGGGATGCCAGCACGGCCGATGTGGCTCCCGCAAGCCAAGACATCGTGTTTCAGTCCGTCGTTTTCTCCTCGCTACTGGACGACGCGTTCCAGCGGGACCTCGCCGGCCAAATGTGGTCGTGGGTGCGTCCTGGTGGCGGAGTCCTGTGGTATGACTTCGTCTACGACAATCCCTCCAACTGCGACGTGCGGGGAGTGTCCATTCGGCGTTTGAGCACGCTGTTTCCGCATGGGCGTATGACCGTGCGCCGCGTGACGCTGGCGCCCCCGATCAGCCGCCGCGTTTGTCGCGTTCACCCTGCGGTCTATCACTTCTTCAACCTCCTGCCATTCCTGCGCACCCATGTGTTGTGCTGGATCGCCAAAGATTGACGTCATGTCAGAGAAGTTTTCATTTCTCCCATTTGCACTGCCCGATATTGGCGAGGAAGAGATCGCCGAGGTGGTCGATACGCTGCGCTCGGGCTGGGTCACTACCGGCCCAAAAGCAAAGCGCTTCGAAATCGATTTCGCAGCCTTCCTCGGCGACTCGGCGCTGCATTGCATGGGAGTCAACTCCGCCACCGCTGGCCTGCACCTTGCGCTCGAAGCGCTGGGCATCGGCCCTGGCGACGAGGTGATCACGACCACCCATACTTTTACAGCTACGGCCGAGGTGGTGCGGTACCTCGGTGCAGATACCGTGCTGGTCGACATTGATCCCGCTACGCTCTGCATTGACGTGTCGGCTGTCGAAGCGGCCATCACGCGGCGAACCAAGGCCATCATCCCTGTGCACTTCGCCGGCTTGGCGGCCGACATGAAGAGCCTACTCGCGATTGCCGAGAGTCGTGGACTGAAGATCGTGGAAGACGCGGCCCATGCGTTGCCAGCCACTTCTGACGGGCGAGTAATCGGCACACTGGAATCCGACATCACGGTCTTCAGCTTTTACGCCAACAAGACGATCACAACCGGCGAAGGTGGCATGGTCGTTACTCGCGACAGAGCGCTCGCCGAGCGCATGAAGGTCATGCGTCAGCATGGCATCAATCGCGACGCGTTCGACCGCTTCCAGTCAAGGACGCCTGCCTGGTACTACGAGGTCATCGCTCCCGGCTTCAAGTACAACTTGACGGACATTGCCGCTGCGATTGGGCTAGTGCAGTTGACTAAGCTGCGGCGATTCCTCCAGCGTCGAGAGTATTTAGCAGCCCGTTACCACGAAGCACTGCGCTCCTTACCACTTATCCTTCCGGCGGATCCCCCTAGCGGTGATGTCCACGCGTGGCATCTATATGTCGTTCGACTGGCCCCATTTGCCAAGACAACGCGAGACGGCCTGATACAGGCCCTTTCAGACAGTGGTATCGGCACCAGCGTGCACTATATACCGCTGCATCGCCAGCCTTACTGGCGCGATCGGTATCAGCTCTCTCCCGAGATGTTTCCGCATTCGGACGCTGCCTACCAGTCGATGCTGAGCATCCCCCTATTCACCGCCATGACTGATGGGGATCAAGACCGAGTGATCGCCGCATTGCACGAGGCGCTGGGGTGACGCTTAAGCGGATCTTCGATGTCATATTTGCGCTGAGTGCGTTGGCAGTTTCCGCACCAGTACTCGTAGGTATCGCACTATGGATCAAACTGGATTCACGTGGGTCCATCCTTTTCCAGCAGGAGCGCGTCGGCTTGCGAGGTCGGCCGTTCCCAATTTATAAATTTCGGACCATGCGATCTGACCCTGCCTTGCAGTCTCTGCAGATCACGGTCGAAGCCGACCCGCGAATCACAAGAGCAGGAAAATTCCTGCGCCGCTACAAACTCGACGAACTTCCGCAGTTCCTCAATGTACTGCTTGGCCACATGAGCGTAGTCGGACCAAGGCCGGAGGTGCCGCGTTACGTCGAGTTGTACCCCAGCGAGGCAAGGGAGCTGATTTTGAGCGTGAGGCCAGGCATCACAGATCTTGCCTCGATCGTCTATAGAAATGAAGGTGCGGATCTTGCCTCCGCAAATAACCCGGAAGAGCTCTACAGGCGAGAGATCTTGCCGGCCAAACTGGAGCATTGCTGCCGGTATGTTCGCGAGCAGAGCTTTTTGCTCGACTTGGAGATTGTGTGGCGGACAGTGGTTGCGATCTTTGCAGATACCCAGTCAAACCTGGGCAGCATAAAGACACGAAAATAGCGGAGATAGATAGGAGTCGGACTAAGGACTAGCGAGTTCGACAAGAGAGCCCATTTTGCCCTCTCGAAGGCTTTGAGCGGGTTTCTGCGCGACTTCTCTCCCTTGGGTAAGCGCGAGATATTGGCTTTTTCAAGGACCTCGGATGGAGTTGGTCGTGTCGAAGCTTATTCAACCGTCGGAATCTCCCGCCAGTTCAACAGCCGCAGCCCCAACCCACTCGGCTCCTTGACCCCTTGCTTCTTCACTTCGCCTTGAACATTGCCAGTCAGCCATCGCGTCCTGCCATCCACCCCCACCACCGCCAGGTCGGTAATCGCTGAACTCGACTCGACAAAGGCCTGTCCATCCGGCGTCAACGCCGACTTTCCAGTCGCGAAATCGATCGCATAGAAGCGGCTGACGCCCGAAGGGCTGCAGGCGTCGCCCATCGTCAGCAGCGGAGCAAACGAAACAACGCCGTTGAATGCCAGTGGATTGAGCGTCATTCGCCAAGCGACATTGCTGCTGCTGTCCGAACCCAAGTCCAAATACCATCCCTTGGATGTGTTCGGCAGGGTGACGCCGGTAGTCAAGTTGGTCAGCGCCGTCAGATTGGCACGGGTGAACGGCATGGTCGCATCGGCGGGCGTGAAGGTGGTCGCATTGCCGTCGATGATCGCGTAGAAGCTCTGCGCCGTCGTCGAACTGATGTCGCTCGGATCGAGCAGCTGGCCGGTGCCGAACATCACGTACCGCTTGCGAGTGAGCGGATGGATTTCGATCAGGGGCTGGGTGGTGATGGCTTGCGCCCGGGCGGCGATGGTGCCGTCGGTGAGCAGCGCCAGCTTCGTCGGGGCCGGGTAAGGTGTCGTAGTGCCTCGGGGAGCCGTGACGTCAAAGCGCCAGAGCTGCCCATTCAGGTCGCCCACGTAGATCGCGTCGGCGGTGTAGTCCGTGAAGTCCTGCACATAGGCCGAGGCGTGTGTCAGGCCATTCGACGCGACGCCTGTGCTCACCTTTTGCAGCAGCGCGCCGGTCTCCGGATTCACGAAGTAGAGGTAGCCCATCCCATCGCTGTTGTTGTAGCCGGAGGTCAGCACGACCACCCAGCCGTAGCGCTTGGTCTTGATGACCGTGGGCGCGCCGAAGCTGTAGCCCATCGTCGGGTCCGTGAACTCCCACAACACCTTGCTCGCGACTGTTGCTTCGCTCGTCATCCCCGCTGGGTTGGTCACATCGAGGGCGTAGTAGCTCTTGCCGCCCTTGCCCAGCCCGCCGATCAGGATGGAGCGCCACCGGGAGGTGCCATCCGTCACGAAGCTCCCGCCGGCACGGCTGAAGTCGACGTCGAAGACCTTGGGCGTGGCGTCGACGTAGTAGTGGTGGAGGTAGTTGGGATTGCCCAGCTGGGCCAGTCCGTTGTCCTGCGGCGTCGCCGGAGAACTCGGACCCTGGAAAACGGCACTGGGCACGTACGCGAACTGCTCTACGCCGGCATCGGTGCCGGTCAGCGCGCCATTGAAGGCGTGCAGCATGCCGTCGTTCGCCGCGGCGTACACCATGGTGGGACGGCTGGCCCAGGTGGTCTTGAAGGTCTTGTAGCCGGGGTTGACCGCTTCCGAGAACTTCTCGCTGGGTGGCGCGACCGGGGTCACCTTGGCATTGACGATATCGCCCAGCAGGGTCGCTCGCGTGCGATAGGGCCTGGAAGGCGCGGACAGCGACCTCTCGTTGCTTCGATCGCCGCGCAGGTAGTTGAGGTAGTTCGCCCTGTCGTCGCCGCTGACGTAGCTCGTGTCGAGGGCCGCCGCTTGCGCCGTGGTGAGATTGGCCGTGCGGAACGCGACGCCTGACGTGCCGTTCCACGTGGCAATTCGCCTGTTGGTGTCCCAGCCGGTGCCGGTGAACTGGGCCGCAAGCTTGTCGGTGCTCGACCACTTCAAGGTCGTCGTGGGATTGCCGGCGCTGTCGAAGGCGATCTCGCTGGCCGTCACGATGCTGGTCCAGCCGTTGGCGTCGTACTGCGATGCGTACGATGCTGCTCCCGCGGAAGACACCTGCACGGCGGACAGCGAGAACGACGTGGTGTAGGCCCTGATGGCACTCACGATGCTCTCGAGCGCTTGCGTCAGGCCCGCCACCATCGTATCGGGGCGGCCCGCCGCAAAATAGTTGTCGGGGCGGTTCTGCGTGGTGTTGGTGCGGGTATCGGTCAGCGTCTCACCGTTGGTCGACCACCAGTCCAGCGGGATCGTCGCGGCAAAGGTGTAGGGATCGAAATTGGCCGGAACCTTCAATCCGCCAAACTTGGCCGCCAGGTAAAACTGATTGTTGGCCTGGAAGGGCTGCTCCAGCACGTCCACCCAGTAGGTCTGCACGGTCTGCTTGCCGATGGTCTTGGCTTGGCCGGTGACATCGGGGCGGATGTCCTTGGTGTTGGCATCGTAGGCCAGGCCGGCGATGTATGCAGAGTTGTCGCGGCCGCTGTAGCTGTTGGTCGCACCGAGCGTGTCGCCGAGCCCTTGCAATTGGCCGACCTTGTTCGTCGCCGTGATGGCGTTGACGGTCGTGTCCGCGGCGATCTCCGCAGGCATGGTGGGCTCGCGGGTGCGGTAGGTGGTGTTGCCGGCCACGTTCTTGTCGACGTGCGTGTAGATGTCGCCGATGCCCAGGATGAAGTTCCGCTGGCACGAATACTGGATCGGATCATCCCAGCTCGTGACGACCGGGAAGCCATCGATCCACGTCGTCTTGGTGGCCGTGGTGGCTCCGGCCATCGAGCTCCACGCCGAGACGTTGCCCAGATTCTTGTAGTAGCGCAGCACCGCGTAGTACATCTCGCTGACCGGGTCATAACTCTTGTAGCTGCCAGGGATCAGTTGCCCAAATTGGTTCAGGTAATTCATCACCCCGCTGTTGCTGACTTGCACGCCGAACTCCGTGGTAGTGGCGCTCGCGTCCGCGCTGTTGGGATTGGCAACGAGGACACCGGTCGTCTCGTCCCATTCCTTTTGCGTGTTTGCGATGGCCGTTTGGCCAGGCCGCGGTGCTGTGGGACCGACGAATTTCTGGCCGGCGCGCAGCACGCCGCCATCGCGCTGGTCGCTGCTGTCGTTGAGGTAGCCGAAGGCGCTGAAGCGGATTCTCTGCGAGTACTTCTGGATGAGGCCTTCGGGCTTGTAGTTGCTGCCGTAGGCCTTGCAATTGGCCTCCACGCCGCCGGCCGCTGTGGAGGGATCGCAGACCTTCACGCGCATGGTGTAGTCGATCGTGCTGTCCCCCGAACTGAACGTAGTGAAGGTGCCGGGCGTGGATGGCTTCTGCCACAGCAGGCGCATGATGGCGTTGCCGCTGTTTTCGTAGTACTCAATCTTGACGCTGAAGCTTTGCCCGGCAGTGAGGTTGATCGTTCCACTGTCGTTGTCCGTGGCCCCGTGGTCCGACCAGCCGTCGATGACGAGATTGCTGTTGCTGAAGCTGCCGCTTCCGGAGGTATCGACCCACAGGCGAACGCCGTCGTCGGAGGTGGTTCGGAAGACGTAGCTGCCTGATTCAGGCGCCATGAAGGTGCCGGTGAAGCGTGCAGAAAAGCTGTTGGTACTCACGCCCGTGCCGGGGCTCCCGTTCCCCCAATCGTGGTCCGCGCTGTCGTTGCTGACCGTCAGTACCACTGGATTGGCGAGGGTCTTGTTGTTGTAATAGCTGGCCGCGAAGGTGCGCGCGACAGGGTCGCTGACGCTCAGACGCATTTTGAATCCCATGCCGTTGACATGAATGCCGACGCGAGTGGCGGTGTCGTAAGGCGTTGCCCCTGCGATTTCGCTGACCGTGAGATCCCGGTCGTCGAACAAGCCTTGGCCTGAATGCCAGCCTTTTTCCAGAATGGTCTCCGTCGTGGTGTCCACGACACGACGGCCGCCTGTCATCGCCCAGCGGAATGGATCGATGGTGGCCGTTGCAGCCCAGTTCAGAAAGTTGCCGCTCCACTTGTTGCTGTTGGTGGTTCCGGTGCAGGTGCGGCTGGTGGCGAGCCCCGCGGGATAGAAATAGCTGGTGTCGCCCGTGTTGGTGCTGTTGGCCGTGGTGTTTGTCTGGTACAGGTAGCACTTGTTCGGATCGAAGTAGCCGAGGTAGGTGCTGGCGCTGGTGTAGGCCCCGACGTGGGCCGTCCGCGAAGCGGTCGGCCATTCCACCGACAGGGCAAGCGCCAGGTTGCCAGGCACCTCCGAGGTCGAGAACACCGGTTGATCGGACAGGGTCGTGGCCGAGGCGATCAGAGCACCTCCCAAGGCGAAGCCCAGCGCGATGCCGAGTCCCGCCTTTCGCAACGCGCAGACAAACTGGAGAAGATTTTTATTCATGGGAATGCTCTGCTGGTTACTCTGGTCTCGAGAACGAGCTCTGCAGGAAAACTTGCGTGTCGCGCGGTCCATCGACGCGGATGCTGAGCCGGTAGATGGCTGGCGCCGGAAGATCCGGCCGCGGCACGCCGGCGGTGCCGCCAGTCACCTGGGTCGTGGACGGCGCAGAGACACACGCGCTGTTGCCCAGCGTGGCGAAGCTGCCGGAGGCGTTGCACATCCGATCGATCACGTAGTACACGGTGACGCCGGCGCCCCCGGTGATGGCGCCGCCCGTAGGCGTGAAGTCGGCATTGGTGATGTCCTTGCCGGTGAGACCGGTTTTCTTGAGCAGCACGTCGGGAATGCCGAGGTTGTTGGTTTTCAGCTCGACTGCGCTGTAGTTCTCAGCGGGCACGCTGTTGGACGTGAGCGCGGATGTCGCCAGGCCTCCGGTCTTGAACGCCTGCATGGTCTTGGAAACCGCCAGTTCGCCTTGGTTGACCAGGTCGCGCTTGAAAGCGAGGTTGCCGGCGCTGAACAGCGAGGAGTTCATCGAGCGCATCACCGCGACCCCGCCAGCGAGCAGGATCACGAGAATGACGAGGCAGAACAGCAGCACCACGCCCCGCTGGCGGGCTGGCGAGACAGAGATGGTCTTCATGAGGCGGACTGCAGCAGCATGTTGCGCAGCGGAATGGTGGTGTCGATGACGCGATAGCGGTAGCGCGGGTCGAGCGTCACGGAGCGCTGCAACGCGGTGGCCAGATCGCTGAAGAGCGTCAACGAAGCCGGCGACACGTTGTCCTTGTTGAGCTCGGCGCTGCGCATCACCAGCGCCACACGCACGGCCACGATCTGCCTGATGTCGGCCGGTTTCGTCATCAGGTTCGCGATCCCGTATGTCGTGCCGCTGGGGGCGACCCAGTCATTGATGATGCCGTCGCCATTGGTATCAATGCCGTACAGGGCACGAAGCTCGACGACACTGTCGGCAATGGTCTGCAAGGCGTCCGCGTCGGAGCCGGTTCCCGCGCTTCTGAGCAGGTCGTAGGCAAACAGGGTCTGATTCGCGCCGACGCCGAGCAGCTGGAACTGGACGTTGTTGGAAAGCGTGTTGCCCAGCGGCGTGTAGTAAGCGGAGCCACCGGCGGCCAGTGTCGCGAGCGAGGTGGTGGCGCCCGTCGACGTGAAGTAGCGCCCGCCCAAGGGCAGCACTTCATTGCCGGCAGCCGCAAAGGCGGTCGTGTCCGTCACATTGACTTGCTCGATCAGGCAGTCCTCCGTGCCCTCCTGCGCGACGAGTCCCAGGTCGCCATTGGCCAGGCCAATCGTGTTGTTGAGGCGCAGGTTGTTGGTGCCGGTCACACCGGAGCGGATCTGCCGGGGGATGTCGCCGGCTGCGCCATTGCCGCCCATCACCACCAACACGTCGGAACCCGTGGCGGATTGGTCTTGAGCGATCAGTAGCGGCGCCACGCGCAGGTTGCCCGCGAAGCCAGCGCCTGCCCCACCGAGAAAGGAGGCGAAGGGCGCAGGAAAAGCGGTTAAGCGCGGGAGGATGGTTGTGGCCGTACCGCCGATGTCTCGCGCCACGCTCAACTTGCAGCCATATACGCCAAGTGTTCCGGACTGCACGAAGCCCGAGCCCGCACTGCGCAGCACGCGGTCGAGTGCATAGGCCGCAAAGGCGCCGCTCTGGCTCATGTCGTTGGTCGAGGTCGTGGTTCGCTTGTGGGCTTCGCCCACAGTCACGATGCTGGTCACCGCGAGTGTGACGATGAGGCCGATGGCCATTGCCACCAGGAGCTCGATGAGTGTCAGGCCGCGGTGCGGCGCGCGCGAAGAGGGTGTCGATGCGGTCATGGCGGCGGCGGAAGGGTGACGCGCGTCGTGAGACGGCTCTTGTCGGTCGAGTTCCGCTGAGGAGGCACCCACTCGATGGTGATGTCCGCGGTGTTGACCAGCGTCGTGACGGGGACGACGGTCGCCGTGGCGCTCGGCAATCCGTCCTTGGACACGTCGGCAATGCGGGTGGCCCACGCGGTGCCGGCGCTGGTGTCGACCGCGATCGAGTTGTTCAGCCACATCGTTGTGGCAATCTCGTTAGCGAGCAAGGCAGCGCGATTGCGATCTGTCGCGTCGACCGAGAAGTTCATGGCGCGCGTCTGCAGTCCGATCATGCCAAGAATGCCCAAGGAGAAGAGCAGGATGGACACCAGCACTTCGATCAGTGCCATACCGGCCTGTGCGCGCAACAGGGGATGAGGCATGCGCTTCATCAGGGGCATCCATCGGCAGAGGTTGAAAGACTCCTGGCCGGATCGCACATGCGCACCTGACCGCCCAGGCTGACCAGGACGCGCAAGGGCCGATCGGATCGGCTGGAGCTCACGATGTAAGTCGCCGCTGCTGCCGTGCAGCTGGCGCCGCTCGGGAGCCCCGTGCCAGGGTTGGCAATGAGGCGGCCCAGCGAGTTGAAGCAGACGGATGCCGGGCCGGTGATCTGCACATCACTCCCGACGCTGCTCAACACGCCGGATTCGACAAACTGGGCCGTCTCGTCCGTGAGCAGTTGAACAGTGTTGATGGACCAGTTGCGGCCATTGGCCACCGCCGTCAGGCTGGTGTCGGGCGAGGTGCTGTTGGTCAGCGAGAAAACGGTCTGGCGGCTGCGGCGCAGCGCTTCAGTCTGTGCGAGGCGAAGGCCGTTCTGCAGCGAGTCGCTGACCGTTCGAACCTTGGCGTTCTGGACCCACGTCATCATCGACGGAAATCCCAGCGCCAAAAGAATGCCGAGCAGCACGATGGTGACCATCAGCTCGATGAGCGTGAAGCCGGCCGTGCGCGCGGCTCGGCGCTTCAGCACGTCTGCCCCTTCTTCGTGACCCAGTCGTTCGCACAGCCGTTCCATCCGGGGACGCCAGTGACCGTGGTGGATCGTCGGTTCTGCTGGTCCACCTTGAAGGTGAAGCCGTTCGTCGTGCCGCTGCCGACGGCCTGCAACGTGAAAGCGTTCGCAGTAGGCGTGCCGTCGCAGGAGAGCGTGAAGCTTCCCGCCTTACGCTGGCTGACATCCACAAGGCAAGGCGAGATGAACGTCGTACCGACCGAGTTGTAGGTCCGGTTGTCCTGGTAGAAGCGTTCCATGTTGGCCCGCATGGCGGCGAGGCCGTTCTGCCCATCCACGAGCTGACCGCGAAGGATGTAATCGCGATAGCTCGGGAGCGCGATGGCCGCCAGGATGGCCACGATCGCCACCGCGATCATGACCTCGATCAGTGTGAATCCCCTCGACGACAAACGAGGTTGGAAAGCGTTTGGCACTGTGGTGACCCCTCGAGAGCAGCTTTTGAAAATAGTGACAAATTGTCAACAGCACGGAAGATTTCGCGACAGCCGTCCGTCAGCACTCGGCTTCCATTCGTCGCCTTCCGTTAAGTCATTTGTGCACTTTTTCGCAGAGGCACAATGCCGCTGATGACGACCTCCGCTGTTCGTACTGGTACGCCTGCGTCCTGGGTCGTCGATCCGGTTCTGGCCTCGGCAGCATTGATTGCGCTGCCCTTTCTCTTCCCATTTGCGTCGGGTCCCTCGACCAATGTCTGGCAGCAACTGGCCACGTGGACCTGCGCAGCGCTTCTGCTGTTGACTGCGCCTGCGGCATTGCCTCGGCGGCGAATCCTGGCCTGGCTGGCGTTGGTAGGCGTGTCAGTCCTGCTGGGACGCGCATCGGGTTCGCTCGCCATCCTTGATGCGTTGGCCGCACTGGCCGCCTGCACGGTAGCGGCTTGCCTGGGCGCCGGCCTGGCTCGCGCACCGGCCTCGCGTCAAGCCGCCTTGGCCTGTGCGCTCCTCGCAGCCGGCCTCTTGAGCGCCCTTCTCGGCCTTCTCCAGTACTACGGCCTCGCCGCCCCTCTCGTCCCCTGGACCACCGCCCCCGATCTTGGCCAGGCCTACGGCAACCTCCGCCAGCGCAACCAGTTCGCGACGTTGATCAGCATGGCGCTCATCGCGGCTCTCTGGCTCTACGGGAAGAGCGGCCGCCGGGCGCGATTCACGCTCGTGCCCGGCATCCCGCTCCTGCTTCTCGCGCTGGCCGCCTCAACCTCGCGAACCGGGTTGCTCCAGCTGCTGCTGATCAGCGGCATCTCCACCTGGCTCGCGTGGCGTGAAAGGCATCCCCGCGCAGGCGGTCGAACGAGCACGCGGTTGCCGTCCCCGTGGGCGCTGCTCGCCTTGATCCCCGCCTACTTCCTCGCCGCCTGGCTGCTCCCCCTGGTCGCAGGGTCTGGTGTCGAAGCCATGATGCATCGCCTGCGCGAGGGCGCGCCCGCCGCCCACAGCCGGCTCCTGCTCTGGGGCAACGTGCTCGAGCTCATCGCGCAGCGTCCGTGGACGGGCTGGGGCTGGGGCGAGCTGAGCTTCGCGCACTACAGCACGCTGTACCAGGGCCCGCGCTTCGTCGAGATCCTGGACAACGCGCACAACCTGCCCTTGCACCTCGCGGTCGAGCTTGGCATTCCTGCGGCGCTGCTGATCTGCGGCGGCTTCGCCTGGCTGGTGCTGGCCGCGCGGCCATGGCGCGAGTCCGATCCTGCACGGCTGATGGCATGGGGCCTCCTGGGCGTGATCGTGCTCCACAGCCTGCTGGAATACCCGCTCTGGTACGGGCCCTTTCAGCTCGTCTTCGGCCTCTGCCTGGGGTTCCTGTGGCCCTCGTCGCCAAGCAAGGCCGCTTTGGCAATGAGAGACCGGACGATCTCAGCGCCCTCACTGGCCGCCGCCCTTGCCCTGATCGCGATCGTCGGCTACGCCGCCTGGGACTACACCCGCATCAGCCAGCTCTATCTCGCCCGCGAAGAACGCCTGCCGGCCTGGCGCGACGACACGCTGGCCAAGGTGCAGGACTCCTGGCTGTTCGCCAACCAGGTGAAGTTCGCCGCGCTCGCGCTCACGACGGTCGACCGTGCCAACGCAGCACAGGTGCATGCGCTGGCGCAGCGCCTTCTTCATTTCTCGCCGGAGCCGCGCGTGATCGTCAAGCTCATCGACAGCGCCAAGCTGCTGGGCCGCGATGACGAGGCCCTCGAACAAGCCACGCGCTTCAAGATCGCCTTCCCGCGCGAATACGCGCGCTGGCTCGACCATGAGCCATTGGACGATCCGTCGGAGTAGCGCGCCTCAGCCCTTGGCAGGCCGGGCCGCGGTGTAGCTCCCCGACTTGCCCCCATGCTTCTCGAGCACGTGCACGCCGTTGATCGTCATCCCGCGGTCCACCGCCTTGCACATGTCGTAGATGGTCAAGAGCGCCACCTGCACCGCCGTCAGCGCCTCCATCTCGACGCCCGTGGGTCCCACCGTTTCGACGGTGGCGGTGCACACCACCTGCGGCACACCACCGCCGCCCGCGGCAAAGTCCACCGCCACGCGCGTCAGTGCCAGCGGATGGCACAGCGGAATCAGGTCGCTGGTCTTCTTGGCCGCCTGGATGCCGGCGATGCGTGCGATGCCGAGCACGTCTCCCTTCTTCGCCGTGCCCGATTCGATCAGCGCGAGGGTCGCCGCTTGCATCTCGATACGTCCCGTGGCAACCGCCACGCGATGCGTCGCGGGCTTGGCGGCCACGTCCACCATGTGGGCTTGGCCCTGGGCGTCGAAATGGGTGAGGGAGCTCATGGATAACCTCCGCGCTGCGCGCTACGGTAGTCGCCTTGGAAACGGCCTGCGGCTCAGGCTTGAACGTTCTGCGGAGTGAAGCATCATACGAGGCCCCAGCCATCGACCCTGCCATGCTGCGCCGGACCTCTTCTCCCCCTCCGACCCGAAAGCACAAGCCTCTGCTGCGGACGCTCTGCGCCTCCCTCCTGATCGCCGGCCAGCTTGCAGTGCCGCCGCTGGCGCAGGCCCAACTGCTGCCGGGCATGGGCGATGGCGAGATAACGGCCAGCGCCGAGCGGCGGCTCGGCGACCAGATCGCGCGCGAGCTGTACCGCGACCCCGACTACATCGACGACCCGGTGCTGGCGGAGTATGTGCAGGACATCTGGCAGCGCCTGCTGGCGGCGGCGCGCGTGCGCGGCGAGCTCACGCCCGAGCTCGACGAGCGCTTCGCCTGGACCGTGTTGCTGGGGCGCGATCGCAGCATCAACGCCTTCGCGCTGCCGGGCGGCTACCTGGGCCTGCACCTCGGTCTGATCTCGGTCACCGGCAGCCGCGACGAGCTCGCCACCGTGCTCGGTCACGAACTCTCGCACGTCACGCAGCGCCACATCTCGCGCATCATGGCCAGGCAGGGCCGCCAGATGCCCCTCCTCCTGGCCGGCATGATCCTGGGGATGATCGCCGCCGGCAAGAGCCGCAACGGCGACGCGGGCCAGGCCGTGCTGATGGGCAGCCAGGCGGCCTTTGCGCAGAACCAGCTCAGCTTCTCGCGCGACATGGAACGCGAGGCCGACCGCATCGGCTTCGGCGTCATGACCCAAGCCGGCTACGCGCCGCAAGGCGCGGCCGCGATGTTCGAGAAGCTGCAGTACGCCGCGCGGCTCAACGACAACGGCTCCTATCCCTACCTGCGCAGCCATCCGCTCAACAGCGAGCGGATCTCCGACATGCAGGGCCGCTATCAGTTCAAGCCGGGCAGCGGCGTCACCATGCCGCTGGCGATGGACCACGCCATGATCGCCGCCCGCGCCCGCGTGCTGGCGCGCCCTGGCGTGGACGTGCTGCGGCTGTGGATCGACGCGGCCGGCAGCGGCGAGTTCGCACGCAGCACGCCGGGGCAGCAGGCCGGCACGCTCTACGCGGCCGCCCTGGCAGCCAGCGAACTGCGCGACTACAAGTCGGCCCGTGCGCTGGCGCAGCGGCTGACCGCCAGGACGTCGGAAGACGCGCCGGCCGCACGGCTGGCGCGCCTGCTCTCGGCCGAGATCGAGCTGGCGGCCGATGCCGCGCCCAAGGCGGCAGCGCTGCTCGACCCGCAGGCGAAAGACCGGCCCGAGATGCTGCTGGCCGCGCAGGCCGCCGTCGCCACCCGCAGTCCGACGCCGATGGTGGCACCGGTGCGCGACTGGGTGGCCTCGCATCCGCGCGATGCGACGGCGTGGCGCATGCTGAGCCACCTCTACGGCGCGCAGAACGACACGCTGCGCGCCATCCGCGCCGATGCCGAGGCCAATGTGGCGGTGCTGGACTATCCCGGTGCGCGCGATCGCTTCAAGGCGGCGCAGGAGTTCATCCACAAGGGCGGGGCGCCCATCGACCACTACGAGGCTTCGATCGTCGACACGCGCGCGCGGGCGATCGAGGTGCTGGTCAAGGAGCAGGCGGCGGAACCGCCGCTCAAATGAGGACCGGGCTCAGCGCTTGGCGAACAGGCCGCCCAGCGCGGCCTCGATGACCAAGCCGAGCAGCGAATACAGCAGCGAGCCGATCAGCGCCGCCACGAAGCCGTTGACGTGGAAGCCCTGCAGCAGCCCCGAGGCGGCCCAGAACAGCAGCGCGTTGATCACGAACAGGAAGAGTCCCAGCGTGACGATGGTGACCGGCAGCGTGAGCACGACCAGCACGGGCCGCACCACCATGTTGAGCAGGCCGATCACGGCCGCGGCGATCAGCGCCGAGGTGAAGCTCGACACCTGCACGCCGGTGTAGACGTAGGTCACTGCAAGCAGCGCAAGCGCGCTCAGCAGCCACTTGATGACGAGGCGCATGCGTCCGGTGCGGCGAGCGCTCTATTCCGACAGCTCGTTGGCCAGCACCAGCAGTGCGCCCATGCCGAGCACCGCGCCGGGCAGAGCCCAGCCGGACTGGCCGGGCGACTGCACATCCGGGGCCACCGGTTCGAGATCCACGCCGATCTTGGGTCGGCGGGCGTCGATCACGCGGGCGGTGCCGTGCTCCAGCTTCAGGCGCTGCGTCAACTCGGCCAGCGGACCCTTGGCCAGCACGGTGGTGACGTGGCTGTTTTCGAGCTGTAGCAGCGGCAGCAGCTGCTCCTGCGTCTTCGCCAGCCACTTGCTGCGCCAGTTCTCGCGTGCGCTGTGGCTCACCCATTTGCTGATGCGATGCGTCATGCGCGGGGCGCAAGCCACCAGCACCCAATGGCGGGCACCTGTGCCGACCGCTTCCGGCGTGAGTCGCGAGAGCAGCTCGCGCGCATAGGACGCGTCATCGACATACAGAATGATCTTTTGCATGGTGCTCCTTGTGCCTTCGTTGGATTGACAGAGACTTTGGCGGCGAGATCAAGCGGTGGCAGTGTCGTGCGGCTTGGGCCGGCGCATGGCCACCCACTTGCCGATCGCCAGCACGAGCAGGGCGCCGCCGACACCGGCAATGTAGCGCACCGTGTCGGTCTGCGGCAGCTTCGGCACCCACGCCCAAGCGGCGGGGTTGACCACGGCGGGATCGCTGACGGCCATGGTGCCCGCGATCCAACCCAGCAGCATGCCGCCCAGCGTGATGATGACGGGGAAGCGGTCCATCAGCTTGATGACCAGCTGGCTGCCCCAGACGATGATCGGAATGCTCACCAGCAGGCCGAAGATCACCAGCGGCATCTGGTGGCCCTCGCCCGCACCCTGGGCGGCGCCCGCGATGGCGATCACGTTGTCCACGCTCATCACGAGGTCGGCCACGATCACGGTCTTGACGGCGGACCACAGTTTGTCACTGGCGGTGATGTTGCCGTGCGCATCGTCATGCTCGGGCGCGAGCAGCTTGACGCCGATCCACACCAGCAGCAGCGCGCCGGCCAGCTTCAGGAAGGGAATGGCCAGCAGGGTGAGCGCGAAGAAGATCAGGATCACGCGCAGCAGGATGGCGCCTGCCGTGCCCCAGAGGATGCCCTTGGTGCGTTGCGCGGGCGGCAGCTTGCGGCAGGCCAGCGCGATGACGACGGCGTTGTCGCCGCCCAGAAGGATGTCGATCATGATGATCTGACCGACGGCGACCCAGAATTCAGGGGTCAGGAACTGTTCCATAGCGTCCTCTGTTCGTGATGCTTCATCCCGTGCGACCCGGATCAAGCGGCTGAATGAGGACCGGTGGGTCCAGGACATGCAAACGCTTCGATCGAACTCGCGCGAGCTCTAATCGAAGGTCTTGCTCGGCAGTGCTGAACTGCCCGACAGGCCGGAAGTGTTGTCTTCGTATTGACGACCTGCCGAAGTCCGCCCTCGCGGAGGACGGGTGGGAGCTACTCCCCTTCGTGACGACGATTAGAGCATCGAGGCACCGGGGCTGGCAACCGGATTTTTATCGGGTCTTAAGAAAAAAGTGTCCGGATGCCGCGCCGTACGGCAATCTGCTGCTATCGATTTAAGAGCTAACCATCACCTTCGCCAGCAACCGGACTTTGCCGGGACTATGATGCCCAGCCGCATTTTTCCGATCCCTCATGGCCGCCATTCACATCACAGACATCGAGGCCGCCATCAACTACTGGCGCGACAGAAAACCTTCGCCCGACGGCATCACGCTCGCGCCGGAGCTGCGCGCGCTGGCCGAGGTCTATGCGCTGATGGTGTTCCATCACGAGGACGAGGCCGACGAGGTCGGCTTTCCGCCCAAGGCCTGGGACGCCTGGCTCGCCTGGTACCAGAGCACGCCCGACACGCCCTGCATCGCCATCTGCTCCACCAGCCAGGGCGACGACGAATGCAAGGGCTGCGGCCGCAGCTTCCACGAGGTGCAGCACTGGCCCTCGATGACGCCGGCCGAGAAGCGCGCCACGTGGCGTCGCATCACCATGCTCGACAAGGCCTGGCGCTTCAACCGCTATGCCGAACGCGCGCGCGAGGCCGAGCCCGTGTGGCCGGACGACGAGCCGGTGCCGGCCGAACCGGCGGAGCCGGCCGACCTGCCGCGCTGAGCGCAGCCCACCCGCCATGCGCCGCCTCGCACAAGCCCCCAACCTGGCGATCGCCACTCTCTGGGCCGATGCCTTGCGCGAGGAAGGCGTCGCAGTCTCCCTGCAGCGCGAATACCTCGGCGCGGCCGCCGGACAGCTGCCGCCCGATCAGTGCCTGCCCGAGATCTGGGTGGAGGACGAGGCCCAGTTCGAACGCGCAGAGCAGCTGCTCCACGCCCTGCAACACCGGCCGCAGCGGCGCTGGCAGTGCCGTTGCGGCGAGCTGGTCGAGGGCGGCTTCGAGCAGTGCTGGCGCTGCGGCGCGATGATGCCCGGCGGAGCCTGATCGGCCTTTACTTCCAGCGCAGCGGCTCGATGTCCACGCTGTGCGTGCCGTCGCCCAGCATCAGCGTGCCTTCCTGGATCGTGGCCTGCAACTGCATCGAGCGCTGCGCGAGCGCGGCCAGCGCCTGCGAGGCGGCGGTCGGCACGCGGTAGACGGCCAGGTTCTGCGGCCGCGTGAGTTTGTTCTCGATGCCGCGCCACCAGACCTCGGCCGCATGGTGGAAGGCGTAGACGATCGTCTCGTCCGCCTTGCCGCAGGCCTTGATGACCGGCTTTTCCTCCGGCTGCCCGACCTCGATCCACAGACGCACCGCGCCGGTGAAGTCGCGCAGCCACACGTCGGGCTCGTCCGGATTCGACAGGCCGGCACCGAAAGCCAGCGTGCCGTCGCCCTGGCACACGTCCTGCAGCTTGTAAGCGTTGAGCGCCAGCGCGACCAGCCGGATCATCATCCGCTCGTCCGTCTCGCTCGGATGGCGCGCGAGCGTGAGCGCATGGTCGGCGTAGTAGCCGTGGTCGATGTCGGCCACCGCGAGCGTGGCCTTGAAGATGGTGGATTTGAGCGCCATGGGGTCGCGAGTGTAGGCGGCCCCGCAGCCGCGCTCAGGACGTCTGCGCCCGCCGCGCCAGCTCCGCTGCCTTGCCGGTGTAGCTGCCCGGCGTCATGGCCAGCAGCCGCTCCTTCTCGGGCTCCGGGATCTCGAGCGAGCGGATCAGCGTGTGCAGGGCCTCGGCGGTCACCGTCTTGCCGCGCGTGACGTCCTTGAGCTGCTCGTAGGCGCCTTGCACGCCAAAGCGCCGCATCACGGTCTGGATCGGCTCCGCCAGCACTTCCCAGGAGGCGTCGAGGTCCTCGGCCAGCGCCTCCTCGTTGAGCTCCAGCTTGCCCAGGCCGGTCGCCAGGCTGGCGTAGGCGAGCACCGCATAGCCGAAGGCCACGCCGATGTTGCGCAGCACGGTGCTGTCGGTCAGGTCGCGCTGCCAGCGGCTGATCGGCAGCTTCTCGCTCAGGTGGCGCAGCAGCGCGTTGGCCAGGCCCAGGTTGCCCTCGGCGTTCTCGAAATCGATCGGGTTGACCTTGTGCGGCATGGTCGAGGAGCCGATCTCGCCCTTCTTGAGCCGCTGCTTGAAATAGCCCAGGCCCACATAGCCCCAGACGTCCCGCGCGAAGTCGACCAGGATGGTGTTGGTCCTCGCCACCGCGTCGAAGAGCTCGGCCATGTAGTCGTGCGGCTCGATCTGGATGCTGTAGGGCTGGAAGCTGAGGCCCAGGCCCAGCGGCGCCGGCGTCTCGACCACCTTGCGGCTGAAGGCCTCCCAGTCGAACTCGGGCCAGGCCGCCATGTGCGCGTTGTAGTTGCCCACCGCGCCATTCATCTTGCCCAGCAGCGCCACGCCGGCGATGCGCTCGCGCGCCTTCGCCAGGCGCACCGCCACGTTCGCGATTTCCTTGCCGACGGTGGTCGGGCTCGCGGTCTGCCCGTGCGTGCGCGACAGCATCGGCACCTCGGCGAAGCGGCCTGCCATCTCGCGCAGGGTGGCGATCAGGCCGTCGATCGCGGGCAGCACGACCTTCTCGCGCGCCGCCTGGATCTGCAGCGCGTGGCTGGTGTTGTTGATGTCCTCGCTGGTACAGGCGAAATGCACGAACTCGGAGGCCGCGAGCAGCTCGGGCCGCGCCTCGAACTTGGACTTGATCCAGTACTCGACCGCCTTCACGTCGTGGTTGGTGGTCTTCTCGATCTGCTTGATCGCGATCGCGTCGGCTTCGGAAAAGTTGGAGACCAGGCCCAGCAGGTACTTGCGCGCGCCGCCGGTGAGCGGCTTGAACTCGGGGAAGCCGCAGTCCGACAGTGCGATGAACCACGCGACCTCGACCTGGACCCGTCGGTGCATGTAGCCCTGCTCGCTCATCAGGGGCCGCAGGGCCGAAAGCTTGGCGGCGTAGCGGCCGTCGAGCGGGGAAAGGGCGGAGACGGTGGAGAAGCTCATGCCCTGAATTTTAGGTGCCGCCCCGCGTCCTTCAATTTCAGTTGGCTGCCGCCTCGCTGAAGAAGGCGATGCGCTCGGCCGTCGCCGGGTGCGAGGAGAAGGCCAGGCCGATGGCGTCGTCGTCCTGCCCGGCGCGCTTCTGGCCGGCGCGCCAGCGCTCGATGGCTTCGAAGAAGCCGACCATGACGCGCGGCGAGATGCCCACGGCGCGCATCAGCCGCACCGATTCGGCGTCGGCCTCGCGCTCGGCATCGCGCGAGTACCCGAGCGTGGCCAGAACGACGGGCGCGCTGCCGATCAGCGTGCCGTAGTCGCCGAAGGCGGCCGACACCGCGAAGCCGACCGCCGAGGCCTGCACCAGCTGGCGCATCGCGTGGCGCAGCCGCACATGGCCGAACTCGTGGCCGAGCACGCCGAGCACCGCGTCGGAGTCGCCCGGCAGCAGACCCACCAGTTCGTCGGTCAGGATGATCGTGCCGCCCGGCAGCGCCAGCGCGTTGGGCCCGAGCCGCTCGTCGCGGGCACGCCGGAACTCCAGCTTCCAGGCCGGCGCGCCGTCGGGGTGGGCTGCCTGCACCATCCGCGCGAAGGCGCGGCGCAGGCGCTCCTGCTGCTCGGGGGCCAGCGCGCTGGGCGCCATCAAGGACTGGTCGATGGAGTCGAGCACTTCGGCGCCGATCAGCGCGTCCACGCGGGTCGGCACCGCGGCGGTCACGCCGCGCGCGACCCAGGGCAGGCCCCACTGGTACAGCGCTGTGCCGGCGGCGAGCAGCAGCGCCAGGGCCAGGGCCACGCCGCGCCAGTTCTGCTGCGCGCGCACCACCCAGCTCTCGCCGCGGCCGAGCTGGGCCACCCAGGCGTCCCAGGCCCCGACATCGATCGCCTGCACGCTGGCGCCCTGCGGCAGTTGCAGGAGGCGGCCGCCGTGGCGCGTGCGCTCGGGCCAGCGCAGCGGCGCCAGCGGCACGCTGAACGATGCAAAGGTTTCGCCGGGTGCGGGCGCAAGTGTCAGCACATCGCCCTGAACGTGCAGGCGCGCCGTCTGCGGCCGGCTGCTGCGGCCATCGAAGAAGCGGACTTCGAGGTCGGCATTCATCGGCGGACCTTGCCCTGGCTCGTCATGTCATGTGCGGCGCCCATCCGGCCGGCCGCGCGGAGCTCACAGGCCGATGTCCAGCCCGAACAGGTCGGCCGCCATGTCGCCGGTGGCGCCCGGGTCCTCACGCCCTGCCACCTGGCTGAGCTGGTCGAGTCCGAAGCGCGTCTGCAGCTCCACCGCCTCGATTTGGGCGCGCCGCGTGTTCACCACCGCAAAAGGCCAGTAGAGGCCGAGGGTGAGGAAGATCAAAAGGTAGTTCTTGCACTGCAGCCCCAGGTAGTTGCGGAACTTCAGGCGGCTGTCGAAACGCAGCACCTCGTTGCCGGTGGTCGACCACAGCAGGTTCTGCAGCCGCACCTGCAGGTAGGACTTGGGCAGGATGTTCATGAGCAGGATCGCGCCGAAGCCCATGAACGCCGCCACGATCACGAAGCCCGCCCCGACACCGGCCTTGCGCCCCGTGAAGGCGAAGAGACCCGCCACCACCATCAGGACTGCAAGGGCCGCGAAGCCGATCCCGACCAGCTTGATGAAGATGCCGTAGAGCACGCCCAGATCGGCCTTGAGCCGGGTTTGCAGCGCGCCGATGGCGTAGTTGTCGTGCTGGTAGCGCCGCACGCGCCAGAGGAAATAGGGCATGCCTGCGATGAAGGCCAGCATGCCCAGGCCGACCAGCCCGGTGCCCACGGCCGAGACGGCGGGGGGCTTGCCCTCCACCGGCACGCCCGCCATCGCCCCCGCCAGCGCCACCGGCAGCAGCGCGAGGGCCAGCGGGGGCAGCATGCAGGCGTAAGCGCCGGCGGTGTCGCCCGCGAAATGGAAGCGCAGGCCCCGCCAGCTGGTGTTGGCGAGCCGAAAGCGCATCGCCGCGCGGAACAGGGCTGGCCACAGGGCCACGAAGGCCAGTGCCGCCAGCAGCGCCGCCCAGCCCGAGAAGTTGCTGCCCACCGAATAGGCGATCAGGAAGCAGCCGGCGATCAGCGTGCCGCGCAGCATCTTGGCCGGCTCGCCGTGGAAATCCAGCGCGTCCCCGCCAACCCAGGTGTTGCTGTAGAAGTACTTGAGCTTGCGCACCTTGGCCCAGGGCAGATAGATGCCGAAGGTGAGGACGATGAGCAGCAGGTTCACGATCCAGATGCGGAAATACTCGCTGCCGCTGGCCGTGAACTCGATCGGATGGCGCTCGGGCGCGGTATCTGCGCTCGCTTCTGTGACCATGTTCTCCCACCTTCTCCCTCGTTGGAATGGAAGCCGGATTCTGCACTGCGCACCTTCCCCTAGAATCAAAACGCTACAACGACGACCCTGAGGGGAGAGAGCCCGCATGAAACTGATCGGATCTACTGCCAGCCCTTTTGTGCGCAAGGTGCGCGTGGTCATGGCCGAGAAGCGGCTCGACTACCAGTTCGTGATCGAGGACGTCTGGTCCGACGACACGACCATCGCCAGCTCCAACCCCCTGGGCAAGGTGCCCTGCCTGATCATGGACGCCAGCGAGGCCATGTTCGACTCGCGCGTCATCGTCGAGTACCTGGACACCCTGTCGCCGGTCGGCAAGCTGATCCCGCAGCCCGGCCGCGAGCGCGCCGAGGTCAAGACCTGGGAGGCTCTGGCCGACGGCGTGATGGACGCCGGCGTGCTCTGGCGCCTCGAGGCCACCTGGCCTCGCCGCGCAGACGGCGAGCGCAGCCAGGCCTGGATCGACCGCCAGCGTGCCAAGGTCAAGGCCGGCATCGCCGCCATGGCCAAGGGCCTCGGGGACAAGCCCTTTTGCAGCGGCATCCATCTGAGCCTGTCGGACATCTCGGTCGGCTGCGCGCTCGGCTGGATCGGCTTCCGCTTCCCGGAGATCGACTGGCGCGGCGAGCACCCGAATCTCGGCAAGCTCTACGACAAGCTGATGCTGCGTCCCAGCTTCGCCGACACGGCGCCGTAAACCTCAGAGCGGCCCAGACAACGAAAAGCCCCGCAGTGCGGGGCTTTTTGCTGATGAACATCAAGGATCGGCTCTGGCGGTTCGGAACCTGAAGCGAGATAAAAATGTTGCGAGGCGCCCCGAAACGAAGGAGGGAGGGAGGGAGGAGGAGAAGAATCGCCTCGGGATTTCAGCCGGACGTCAGGCGCCCGGAAGGCCTCGCAACATGAAAAACATTCGGGTCCTTCACACCCGAACCGTTAGGAGCCCCGCCCGCCCGGGGCGGTTCCCCGGCCATTGGTAAGCGTTTGTGAACGAGGCCCCTCGCATCACTGCGGCGGGCGTAGACGCCGCCTCATTCACTGGGGCCCGAGCTGCTTCTCCAGCTCACGCACAAAGGCGCGGTCGTCCGGCGAAGTCAGGCTCGAATACGACGCCACCACCTTGCCCTCACGGCTGATCAGGTACTTGTAGAAATTCCACTTGGGAGTCGTGCCGGAGGTCTGCGCCAGCTCCTTGAACAGGGCGTTGGCGTCGGCGCCGCGCACCGATGACTTGGCGAACATCGGGAACTTCACACCGAAGGTGCTTTCGCAGAAATCCGCGATCTCCTTGTTGCTGCCGGTTTCTTGCGCGAAGTCGTTGGAGGGAAAGCCGAGCACCACGAGCCCGCGGGAGCGGTATTTGCTGTCCAGCGCCTCGAGCCCCTTGTACTGGGGCGTGAAGCCGCAGAAGCTCGCGGTGTTGACCACCAGCAGCACCTTGCCCGCATACTGGCACAGCGCCTGGGGTTTCTCGTCTTGCAAGCGCGGGAAGGTGTGCTGCAAGATGGGCGGGCAGCCGGGCGGGGCCACCGTGGCTTCAGCGGGCGTCGCGGTGACCTGGACCCCAGCGGCAGCGGGCAGCAGGCACGCGGCCACCGCCAAGGCCATGAAAAAGGAAGCGACAAAAGTCCGTCGAAGGAGGCTTTGCATGGCAGTTTCCAGAGTGGGCAAGGGGCTCGGCTGGGGCGGCGGCGCGAGCGTCTATACCGCATCATCGCGCGCTTGTCACGCGGGCGCCAAACCCCGCGTCTAAAATCGCCCGGTTCAGAAAGTCATTGATGCTCTACCCGGAACTTTTCAGACAGCTCGAATCCGTCCGCTGGGACATGGACAAGGACATCCCCTGGCAGTCCTTCGATGCGAGCCGGCTGTCGGAGGAACAGGCCCAGACCATCAAGATGAACGCCATCACCGAATGGGCCGCCCTGCCGGCCACCGAGATGTTCCTGCGCGACAACCGCCACGACAGCGATTTCTCCGCCTTCATGTCGATCTGGTTTTTCGAGGAGCAGAAGCATTCGCTGGTGCTGATGGAGTACCTCAAACGCTTCAGCCCGCAGCACGCCCCCACCGAGCAGGAACTGCACGAGGTGCGCTTCGACTTCGACCCCGCGCCGCCGCTCGAGACCCTGATGCTGCACTTCTGCGGCGAGATCCGCCTCAACCACTGGTACCGCCGCGCCGCCGAGTGGCACACCGAGCCGGTCATCAAGCACATCTACACCACCCTGAGCCAGGACGAGGCCCGCCACGGCGGCGCCTACCTGCGCTACATGAAGCGCGCGCTCGAAAAGTTCGGCGACGAGGCGCGCGCCGCCTTCACCAAGGTCGGCGTGCTGATGGCCAGCGCCCGGCGCACGGCCCAGGCGCTGCATCCGACCAACCTGCACGTCAACAAGACGCTGTTCCCCAAGGACACCATCCAGAGCCGCGTGCCCGATCCGGACTGGCTGGAGCACTGGCTGGACAAGCAGATCAAGTTCGACACCGTCTGGGAAAACAAGGTCGGCGAGCGCATCCTGCACAACCTGAGCCTGCTGATGAACCGCAGCTTCAAGACCGTGCAGGAACTCAACCGCTACCGCAAGGAGCTGGCCGCCACCCTCGGCCCGAAGGCCGAATACCAGGGCGCCTGAGCCCCCGCCGCGGGCGGCGCGTCACAGGAAGGGCACCGCGCCCGTCTCGTCGATATGGACGCTTCCACCCGCACCTTCGACCGCCACCGCAAGCGCCTGCTGGGCATTGCCTACCGCATGCTCGGCTCGCCCGCCGATGCCGAGGACGTCGTGCAGGACGCTTGGCTGCGCTGGAACGACGCCACCATCGATGCGCTGGACAGCCCCGAAGCCTGGCTGGTCACGGTGGTCACGCGCCTGTCGATCGATCGCCTGCGTGCCGCCAAGCTCCAGCGCGAGCACTACGAGGGCACCTGGCTGCCCGAGCCGCTGATGACCGATGCGCCGGCCTCACCCGAGCAGATGCTGGAGCGCGCCGACAACATCTCCGTGGCCTTCCTGGCCGTGCTGGAGCGCCTGGCGCCCGAGGCGCGCGCCGCCTTCCTGCTGCGCGAGGTCTTCGACGCCGACTACGCGGAACTGGCTCGCACGCTCGGCAAGAGCGAGGCGGCCTGCCGCCAGCTGGTGCACCGGGCCAAGGCCCAGATCCAGGACGAGCGCCCGCGTTTCGCGGTCGATCGCGATGCCCACCTGCGCCTGCTGCAAGGCTTTGCGCATGCCGCCGGCAGCGGCGACATGCAGCGGCTGAAGGAGCTCCTGGCCGAGGACGCGGAGCTGGTCGGCGACAGCGGCGGCAAGGTGCCGGCCTTTCGCAAGATGCTGCGCGGCGCCCAGCGCATCGCGCAGTACTTCTATGCGGTCCCGCGCCTGCTCGGCAATGGGTTGCGCCTGGAGCTTGCCGAGATCAACGGCGAGCCGGGGCTGCTGCGCTTCTTCAACGGCGCGCTGGAGTCGGTGCAGACGATCGAGACCGACGGCGAGCGCATCCTGCGCATCCATACGCAGCGCAATCCGGAGAAGCTGGCGCGGATCGCCGCGCAATTCTCGGCACGCGCCATCACGCGCGCCGAACTCGAGGCGCTGCGGACTGCCGCGCCGCCTGAAGAGCCGGCCTGATGGCACCGCAGCTCCCGGACAACGTCCGTCCTCTCGGCCTTCCGCTCAGCGCCGCTCGACGATCATCGGCACCAGCTGCAGGCCGTTTCGCACCTGCTCGGCCATGTCGCGGGCCTGGTCGCGCGAGGCGTAGGGCCCGGCCTGCAGCCGGTAGGTGCCGCGCTCCGCGAACACGTTGAGCGCGCCGGCCACCGCCGGCAGGCTGCGGGCCACCTGCTGCTGGAAGCGCTCCACCCCGTCGCGCTGGCTGAAGGCGCCCAGCTGGACCCAGAAGCCCGATGTCGCCATGGCCGGCGACGCCGGCGGGGATTCGTCGGCAGCGGCCTGGGCCGGTGCTGCCGTGGGTGGCTGCGACGGCAGCGGCGGCAGGGCCGCCAATTCGCGCACCTCCGTACGCGGCACGGCCACCACCGGCGATGTCAGTGCGGCGGGGACGGCAACGGCGTCTGACGCGGCGACCATGGGGGCGGCGGCCGGCGACACCGGCGGCACGGCCGCCGCCTGAGCCAGTGCGGTGTCGCCGCGGCGCCAGGTGCCGGCGCGGATGTCCGCATTCGTGATGCGCTCGATCTCCACCGGCGCCACGCCGCGCAGCAAGTCGAGCTTGTAGGCCGCGGTATAGCTCAGATCGATGATGCGGTCCTCGTGGAAAGGCCCGCGGTCGTTCACCCGCACGATCACCTCGCGCCCGTTGGCCGGGTTGCGCACGCGCACGTAGCTGGGCAGCGGCAGGGTCTTGTGCGCGGCCGTCATCGCGTACATGTCGTAGGGCTCGCCGTTGGCGGTGGTCTGCGCGTGGAACTTGCGGCCGTACCAGGAAGCCAGCCCGGTCTCCCGCCACGGCCGATCGTCGGTGATCGGCACGTAGGAGCGGCCCAGCACCACGTAGGGCTTGCTCGTGCCGCCGCTGCCGCGGATCGACTCGATGCGCGGCTCGGCGTCGGGCACCTGGCCGAGACCCGAAGGCGGATTGGCGTCGGCGCCGTCGCGGCCGATGCCACCGCCGCCGCGCGGACCGCTGGCGCAGCCGGCCAGCAGCACCAGCGCTGCGCCGGCGAGCAGCGCGAGGGCGCGCCCGTTCGCCGCCGCCCTAGCCAAACACCGCCTTCCACAGGGCAAGCATCGCCCCACGCTCGGCCATGAGCGCATTCATCGGCACCTGCGTCGGCTCTTCGTTGAGCCGGGCCCGGTGCTGCACGCGCCGCAGCTCGCGGTAGGCCGATGCGGCATTGCGCCCGACACCGTCGGGGAGCAGGCCCGCCTCCTCGGCACGGATCAGCAAGGCGATATTGCCCACGTTCGGAATCAGCTCGGGATGCGCCCTGGCCTCCGACAGCACCAGGAACTGCACCGCGAACTCGGCATCCACCATGCCGCCGGGGCTGTGCTTGACGTCGAAGCGATCGGGCTTGACCGGCCGCGCGGCGCGGACCTTCTCGCGCATGGCGACGATCTCGGCCTTGAGCGCGGCCCGGTCGCGCGGCGCCTTGATCACTGACTCGCGGATGCGGTCGAAGCGATCGCACAGCGAGCAGTCGCCGCTGTCCCCCGGCCTGGCAGCCATATCGACGAAGCGCGCGCGCGTCATGGCCTGGTGCTCCCAGGTCCAGGCCGTGTTGCTGCCCCGGCCCAGCTGGTATTTCTCGTAGGCGTCGAAGCTGGTGGTGAGCAGGCCCGAGTTGCCGTTGGGCCGAAGCGCCGTGTCGATCTCGAACAGGTCGCCCTCGCGGGTCTGGACCGTCAGCCAGTTGATCAGCTTGCGCACAAAGGCCGCATAGACCTCGCCGGCGCGCTCGTCGTCGTCGTCGTAGACGAACACGATGTCCAGGTCGCTGCCGTAGCCGAGCTCCTTGCCGCCCAGTTTCCCGTAGCCGATGATCGCGAAGCGCGGCGCCTCGCGGTGCGGGTTGCGCACATGCGGCCAGCACCAGCGCGCGGTCACGCGCAGCACCGTGTCGGCCAGCGCGCTCAGGTCGTCGGCCACCTGCTCGACGGTGATGCGGCCGTCGACATCGCGCGCCAGGGTGCGGAACAGCTCCGCGTGGTGCGCATGGCGCAGCAGGTTGAGCAGGCGCTCCTCGTCGTCCTCCCCGGTCTGGCGCAGCGAGAGGTGGCGCGCTTCCAGCTCGCGCTCGAACTCGGCGGGCGAGAAGCGCCCGGCCAGCATTTCGGGGCTGGCGAGCTCGTCGATCACGCCCGGGTGCTGCATCAGGTAGCGCGCGGGCCAGCGCGCCGAACCCAGGAGGCGCAGCAGCCGCTCCTGCACCGCCGGCCGCTCGACCAGCAAGGCGATGTAGTTCTCGCGCCGCATCAGCGGCTCGATCCAGTCGGCCCAGCGCAGCGCGCCCTCGATGTGGTGGCCGATCTGGCCTGCCGCCTCGCTGTCGGGCTCGCGCAGCCATTGGCCGGTGCGCTGCACCAGCTGGCGCAGGCGGGCGCGGGTCTCGTCGCGCAGGGCCTGCACGCGCGGGCTGTCGCACCAGGCCTGGATGCGCTCGGCAAAGGGCGACGGCAGCTCCTCGATCAAATCGCTCAGGTCGCCCGGCGCCGCACCGGACGACTTGCCGTTGCAGCGCGTGCAGGGCTGCTTCTTGCCGCCCAGCAGCTTGTCGAACTCCTGCGCCACGAACTCGCGATGCGCGTCCAGCTGCGCCAGGAACGGACAGCACTCGTCGTAGCCTAGCGTGCGTGCGATCCAGCGCAGGTCCTCGTCCTGCACGGGCAGCACGTGGGTCTGCTGGTCGTCCAGGTACTGGATGCGGTGCTCGACGCGGCGCAGGAACTCGTAGGCCGCAGCCAGTGCATCGGCCGTTTCCTGCGGCATCAGGTTGGCGCGTGCGAGGCGCTGCAGGGCGTCGAGCGTGGGCCGGGTGCGCAGCTCGGGGAACTGGCCGCCGCGCACCACCTGCAGCAGCTGCACGATGAATTCGATCTCGCGGATGCCGCCGCGCGAGAGCTTCACGTCGTTGGCACGCTCCGGCCGCCCGGCGCTGCGGCGCGCGGCCTGCTCGCGAATCTGCCGATGCAGCGTGCGCAGCGAGTCGAACACGCTGTAGTCGAGGTAGCGCCGGAAGACGAAGGGCAGCACCGCCGTGCGCAGCGCGTGGGCCGAGCCGTCGGCGATCACGCTCTGCGGCGCCACCACGCGGCTCTTGAGCCAGGCGAAGCGCTCCCATTCGCGGCCCTGGACCTGGAAATACTCCTCCAGTGCATCCAGCGAGACTACGCTGGGCCCCGAGTTGCCGTTGGGCCGCAGCGCAAGATCGACGCGGAACACGAAGCCGTGCTCGGTGGTGTCGCCCACCAGCGCGTAGATGCGCTTGACGGCGCGCGAGAAGAATTCCTGGTTGGCCAGCCGCGCACGCCCTTGCGCGTCGCCCGCGGTCTCGCCGTCGTGGTCGTAAAGGTAGATCAGGTCGATGTCGCTCGACACGTTGAGCTCGCGCGCGCCGAGCTTGCCCATGCCCACCACCCAGAGCTGGGCGCGCTGCCCGGCCGGGCCGATCGGTGCGCCGTGCTGCGCCTCGAGCTCGGCGCAGGCCGCGCGGCAGGCAACGTCGAGAGCGAACTCGGCCAGCTCGGTGACCGCGGTGGTGACCACTGCCAGCGCCGCGTGCTGTTCGCAGTCCAGCGTGATGAGCCGCTCCATCACCAGTTGCCGCACGATGCGCAATGCATCGGCCACGCTGTCGCCGCGTTCGCGCAGCGCGGCGTAAGCCTGCGCCATGGCGGCGCGCCGCGGTTCGCCGGCCGGCAGCAGCGCCAGCTCGCCCGCGTAGCGGCGGCGCAGGCGCTGCACGAAACGCGACGAGGCCGCAAGCGGCACATGCGGCACTTGCGGCGCGCCGGTTGCGCCGGCTTCGGTATCGGTCTGGGTGGAACCCGTTGGGAGGCTCGCAGTCATAATTCCCGTCACAGCGCGATCCTCAATGAACGACACGACGTCTTCCCCTTCACGTCTGCTCAAGATCACCGCTGTGGCGGCACGCTGGTTGTTGGGTTTGCTGATCGGTGCATGGCTGCTGCTTGCGCTGTCAGTCCTGGTCCTACACGGCTGGATTGTGCCGCGAATCGGCGAGTACCGTGGCGCGCTGGAAGCGCAGGCCAGCAAGGCGATCGGAGTGCCGGTGCGCATCGGCTCCATCACGGCGGACGGCAGTACCCTGTTCCCGAGCTTCGAGCTGCGCGATGTCGTGTTGCACGACCCCGCGCAGCGCGAGGCCCTGCGCCTGGCGCGGGTGGTGGCCAGCGTCTCCCCTCGCTCGCTCTTTCGCCTGAACTTCGAGCAGCTCTACCTCGAAGGCCCCGAGGTGGAGGTGCGCCGCGATGCTGCCGGCAAGCTGCACGTGGCGGGCTTCAGCATGGGCACCGACACCACCGGTGAAGGCCGTGGGGCCGACTGGTTCTTCGCCCAGCGCGAGTTCGTGATCCGCGGCGGCACCGTGCGCTGGACCGACGAGAGCCGCGGCGCACCGCCGCTCCTGCTGTCCGACGTGCAGTTCGTCGCCCGCAACGGGCCTCGCAGCCACACGATGCGCCTCGACGCCACGCCGCCCGCCGACTGGGGCGAGCGCTTCACGTTGCGCGGCGCATTCCGCCAGCCCCTCCTGTCGGTGCGCAGCGGCAACTGGCACACCTGGGACGGCGTGGCCTTCGCCGAGCTGCCGCGCATCGACATCCGCCAGCTGGGTCAGTACGTGACGCTCGACGCCCGCATCCGCGAAGGCCACGGCGCGCTGCGGGTCTGGGCCGATGTCGACGACGGCCAGATCGCCGGCGGCACGGCCGACCTGGCGCTGCTGCGCGTCGATGCCTCGCTGGGAAAGGCGCTCGAGCCGCTGATCCTGCGCGAAGTCACCGGCCGGCTGGCCGGGCGCATGACGCAGGAGGCCCTCGAGTTCTCCACCACCGACCTGCAGTTCCAGACCTCCGACGGCATGCGTTGGCCGGGTGGCAATCTCTGGTTCCAGCACCTGCCCGCCAAGGGCCGGATCGCCGAGCGCGGCGCGCTGCGCGCCGACCGGCTCGACCTCGCGGCGCTGGCCATGATTGCCGACCGGCTGCCGCTGGACGACAAAGCCCGCAGGACGATCGACGGCCTGTCGCCGCGGGGGCTGGTCGAGCGCATCGATGCCAGCTGGCAAGGCGCCCTGGGCGCGCCCGAGAAGTACCAGGCGCGCGGCCGTGTCAGCGGCTTCGGCGTCGCATCGAAGGCCGCCGAAGCCATTGCCGCACCCGCAGTACCGGCGGCACCCGTGCCGCGTTCCTCCGCGCCCGCTGCGGCGGCGCATGCAACGGCTGCGCCACCACCAGCCCGGGCCGGCGCACCCGGTATCCGCGGCGCCACCCTCGACTTCGACGCGACCCAGGCCGGCGGCAGCGCCGCCTTGGCCATCGCCAACGGCGCGCTGGATTTCCCCGGCGTGTTCGAAGACCCGGTGATCCCCGTCGACCAGCTGTCTGCCCAGCTCGTCTGGAAGGTCGACGGCAACAAGTCCCAGCTGCAGGTCTCCGGCCTCAAGTTCGCCAACGCCGATGCCGAGGGCGAGGCCCAGGCCAGCTGGCGCACCAGCGATCCGGCCAGCTCGGGCAGCCGCTCGCGCTTTCCCGGTGTGCTGGACCTGCAGGGCAAGCTGACGCGCGCCGACGGCACCCGCGTGTTCCGCTACCTGCCGCAGCACATCCCGAAGGAGACGCGCGATTACGTGCGCGACGCCGTGCAGAAGGGCACGGCCAGCGCGGTGGACTTCAAGGTCAAGGGCGACCTGTACGACATGCCCTTCACGGACCCGAAGCAGGGCGACTTCCGCATCGCCGCGCGGGTGGCGGACGTGTACTACGCCTACGTGCCGCCGCTGGCCGGCTCGGCGAAGAACTGGCCGGCCCTGAGCGGACTGTCCGGCGAGCTGGTCTTCGAGCGTGCGGGCATGCAAGTGCGCAATGCCCGCGGGCGCCTCGTGGGCGCGCCCGGCATCGAGGTGATCAAGGCCGAGGCCCAGATTCCCGACATGGGTCACCATGCGTCGCTGCTCAAGGTCGATGCCCAGGCCAAGGGGCCGCTGGCCGAGCTGCTGCGCGCCGGAGCGCCGCTGGCGGGCGAGGCCGGCCCCACCCTGGCGAACGCCCGCGCCACCGGCAGCGCCGACTACCGGCTGCGCCTGGAGCTGCCGCTGGCCGCCATGGAGAAGGCCAAGGTCCAGGCCAGCGTCGCGCTCACCGACAACGACCTCCAGATCCTGCCCGAGGCTCCCACCCTGAGCCAGGCCCGCGGCACGCTGAACTTCACGGAAGGCGGCTTCTCGCTGGCCGGCGTGCAGGCGCGCGCGCTCGGCGGGGCGCTGCGCATCGAGGGCGCGGGCCGCTGGGGCGCCACGCAGGAGCTGAGCCTGCGCATCCAGGGCAGCGCCAGCGCCGAGGGCCTGCGCGCGGCGCGCGAGGTCGACTGGCTTGCGCGACTGGCCAAGCACGCCACCGGCGGCACGCCCTACACGGCCGCCTTCTCGATGCGCGACGGCGCCTCCGAGTTCTCGCTGGCCAGCAGCCTGCAGGGCCTGGGGCTGCAGCTGCCGGCGCCGCTGGCCAAGGCGGCCGAGGAAGCGTTGCCGCTATCGATCGAGAAGAAGATCGTGCTGCGCGAGACCCGCGCCGGCGGCAGCCCGCTGCTGCAGGACCGGTTCTCCATCGAGCTGGGACGTGTCGGCTCGGCGTCCTACGTGCGCGACGTCTCCGGCAGCGAGGCCCGGGTGCTGCGCGGCGGCATCGGCATCGGCCTGTCGGCGGGCGAATCCGCGGCGGCGCCCGAGCGCGGCGTGCTCGCCAACATCCAGCTGGGGCGCATCGACGTCCCGGCCTGGCAGGCCTTGTTCGGCGACACCACCGGCAAGCCGGCCGAGGCGAGCGTGGGCGGGGACGACGCCTCGGCCTACCTGCCCACCGTCCTGGTGGTGCGCGCGCAGGAGCTCGCGGTCGGCGGGCGCACGCTGCACAACGTGGTGATGGGCGGCACCCGCGACGGCGCCCTCTGGCGCGCCAACATCGACGCCGCCGAGCTCAACGGCTACGCCGAGTACCGCAGCGCCCAGGCCGGGCGGCTCTATGCGCGGCTGGCGCGCCTCAAGATTGCACCCAGCACGGCCACGGCGGTCGAGTCGCTCCTGGACGAGCAGCCGAACGACCTGCCCGCACTGGACATCGTGGTCGACGACTTCGAGCTGCTGGGCCGGCGACTGGGCCGCGCCGAGATCGATGCCGTGAACCGCGGCGGCGCGGGGCGCGAATGGCGGCTCAACAAGCTGGGCTTCACCACGCCGGAGGCCAGCTTTTCGGCGCAGGGCGCCTGGGCCGCCGCGCCTGCCGGGAGCGGCGGGCGCGGGCGCGGCGAGCCACGCCGCACCACCATGGACTTCAAGCTCGACATCACCGACGCCGGCAACCTGCTCGGGCGCTTCGGCATGAAGGACGTGGTGCGCGCCGGCCGCGGCCGGCTCGAGGGCCAGGTGCACTGGAGCGGCTCGCCCTTCGCACTCGACTACCCCAGCCTGGGCGGCCAGCTGAAGATCGACGTCGAATCCGGCCAGTTCCTCAAGGCGGACCCGGGCATCGCCAAGCTGCTCGGCGTGCTGAGCCTGCAGGCACTGCCGCGGCGCCTCACCCTCGACTTCCGCGACGTGTTCAGCCAGGGCTTCAGCTTCGACTTCCTGCGCGGCGACGCCAAGGTCGACCAGGGCGTGGCCAGCACCAACAACCTGCAGATGAAGGGCGTCAACGCCGCCGTCCTGATGGACGGCTCGGCCGACATCGCGCACGAGACGCAGACCCTGCGCGTGGTCGTCGTACCCGAGATCAACGCCGGCACCGCCGCGCTGGTGGCGACCGCGATCAATCCCGCGATCGGGCTGGGCACCTTCCTCGCGCAGATGGTGCTGAGCCGCCCGCTCATCGCCGCCACCACGCAGGAGTTCCAGATCGAGGGCACCTGGGCCGACCCGAAGATCGTCAAGGTGCCGCGCCGCCTGCTGCCGGAGGCGCTGCGCGCGCCGGCGGCGCCCGCGGTACGCTGACGCAGCACCAACGATGCGCACACGACAACGACGGAGCCCCTCATGAAAATCGCAGCGATCCAGATGGTCTCGGCCATCGCACGCGAAGCCAACCTCGACCGTGCCCATGCGCTGCTGGGCGAAGCCGCGGCGGACGGCGCCGAGCTGGCCGTGCTGCCCGAGTACTTCTGCACGATGGGCGCGCGCGATACCGACAAGCTGGGCCTGCGCGAAGCCGCCGGCTCCGGCACGGTGCAAAGCTTCCTGGCCGATGCCGCGCGCGAGTTCGGCTTGTGGATCGTGGGCGGCACGCTGCCGCTGGAGACCGGCGACGAGCACCATGTCTTCAACAGCTCCCTGGCCTATTCGCCGGACGGCACGCAGGTGGCGCGCTACGACAAGATCCACCTCTTCTTCTACGACAACGGCCGCGAGCGCTACGACGAGCGCCGCGTGATCGCGCCGGGCACGGAGCCCGTCTGCTTCGACCTGCCCTCGCGCGACGGCCATCGCTGGCGCATCGGCATGAGCGTGTGCTACGACCTGCGCTTTCCCGAGCTGTACCGTGCGCTGGCCCGCCAGGGCGCCGAGCTGCTGCTGGTGCCGAGCGCCTTCACCCACACCACCGGCTCGGCCCATTGGGAGGTGCTCTTGCGCGCCCGCGCCATCGAGAATCTCTGCTGGGTGGTCGCGCCGGCCCAGGGTGGCACCCACGAGAACGGGCGCCGGACCTGGGGCCAGTCGATGGTGGTCGACCCCTGGGGCGCGGTGGTCGCGCAACGCGCCGTCGAGGAGGGCGTGGTGAGCTTCGAACTCGAGGCCGGGCAGGTCGATCGCGCGCGCACGCAGCTGCCGGCGCTTTCGCATCGCGTGCTCTGAAGAAGGGGGAATGAACCCGTGTCCTCCGTGACGCTGCCCATCGCAAGAACGGTCCGGGGGGCCTTTGCCGGCCTGCGCTCGCTGCGCTCGCTGCATTCGCTGTGGCAGCGCTGGTTCCTGTGGCTGATCCTGGCGGTGCTGGTGGTCGCGCTGCTGGCCACCGTGGTGTGGCTGGCCGGCCGACACGAGGTCGAGCAGGTGCAGTCGGCGCTCGACCGCGACACCGCCGATGCCGTGTCGGACCTGCGCAGCGGCCTGCAGCGCAACGCCCAGAGCCTGCGCGCCTCGCACGCCAATGGCACGAGCCGCGAGCAGTGGTCGACGGAGGCCGCGGCGCTGCTGCGCGAGCATCGCGAATGGCTGCGCCTCGAATGGCGCGACGCCGCGCTGCGGCCGCTGGCGGCGGTCGACACGCCCTACCGCCGGCGCGTGTTCGACGACAGCAGCCGCGGCCCCGAGCAGTCCGACGTCGCGCTGGCCTGCGCGGCCGCGCGCAAGGCGGGCGCCTCGGCCTACTCGCCCAGCCACTATGTGCCCTTCATGCCCGGCGGCGGCCTGGAGGTGATGGAGCTGTGCCTGCCGGTCGAAGGGGGCGGCTACCTGGTGGCCAGCTATTCGCTGCGCGACACGCTCATCGAACTCGTCGCGCCCACGCTCACGCGCGGCCAGGAGGTCGCCTTCACCGAGCCAGACGGCACGCGGCTGGTGGCCGTCGGCGCGGCGCGGCGCGTGGGCACGCGCGTCTTCACCGCGCAGCAGCTGGTGGACCTGCCCGGCAACGCCCTGATGCTGCGCGTGGACGGCTGGCGCGCTGCGCCGGACCTCTTCCCCAACCTGCTGACCGCGCTGGTCACGGCGATCTCGATCGCTCTGGTGTCGGTGCTGGCGCTGCTGGCGCGCGACACGCGCCGGCGCCTGCGCGCCGAGCACGACCTCGCCGATGCGCTCGCCTTCCGCAAGGCGATGGAGGACTCGGTCATCACCGGCCTGCGCGCCCGCGACCTGCAGGGCCGCATCACCTACGTCAACCCGGCCTTCTGCGAGATGGTGGGCTTCAGCGCCGAAGAGCTGATGAACCACGGCGGCGAGGTGCCTTACTGGCCGACCGAGCTGGCGCAGGAATACCGCCAACGCCAGGCCGTGCGCATGGCCGGCGGGGTGCCGCCGCGTGAGGGTTTCGAGTCGGTCTTCATGCACAAGGACGGCCGGCGCTTTCCGGTGCTGATCTTCGAGGCGCCGCTGCTTAATGCGCAGCGCGCCCAGACCGGCTGGATGAGCGCCTTCATCGACATCAGCGAGCAGCGCCGCATCGAGGAGCTCTCGCGTGCCAGTCAGGAGCGGCTGCAGGCCAGTGCGCGGCTGGCGACCGTGGGCGAGATGGCCTCCCTGCTGAGCCACGAGCTCACCCAACCGCTGGCCGCCATCGCGAGCTACGCGAGCGGCTCGCTCAACCTGCTGCGCAGTGCCGGCGCGTCCTCCGGCGGCGACCATGGCGAGGTCGCGATGGCGGTGCGCCGCATCGCCGAGCAGGCCGATCGCGCGGGCCAGGTGATCCGCAGCGTGCACGACTTCGTGCGCCGCCGCGATCGCGTGCGCGAAGCGGTCGCGCCCCACACCCTCATCGAAGCCGTGCTGCCGCTCGTGCGCCTGCAGGCACGCAAACTCAACGTGCGGGTCGACGTGCACTACGAGGAACGCCTGCCGCGCGTGCTGTGCGATCGCACGCTGGTCGAGCAGGTGCTGCTGAACCTGGCGCGCAACGCGATGCAGGCGATGGATCTGCCCGAGCTGAGCGAACGCGTGCTGCACATGCGCGTGGCGCGCACCCGCGCCGTCGGCGAGACCGTCGACACGGCGGACAAGCCCGACGTGCGCCGCTGGGTCGAGTTCTCGGTGGCCGACCGCGGCGCCGGCATCAGCGACGAAGTGGCGGCGCGGCTCTTCACGCCCTTCTTCACCACGCGGCCCGATGGCATGGGCCTGGGCCTGAGCCTGTGCCGCACCGTGGTCGAGCAGCACGGCGGCGCGCTCATCTACGAGCCGCAGAAGCCGCGCGGCACGGTCTTTCGATTCACTTTGCCTGCTGCCTGATGCAACCCTTGATCGATGCCCTGATCTTCATCGTCGACGACGATGCCAGCGTGCGCGAGGCCCTGGCCTGGCTGCTGCGCTCGCGGCGGCTGGTGAGCGAGCAGTACGCCAGCGCCGAGGACTTCGAGCTGCGCCTCGCCGAAGGCCCGCTGGCCGACCAGCCGCATTGCCTGCTGCTGGACGTGCGCATGCCCGGCACGAGCGGGCTGGTGCTGTTCGACCGGCTGGCGGAACGCGGCCTGCTGGAGGTGCTGCCGGTGATCTTCCTGACCGGCCACGCCGACGTGCCCACCGCGGTCGATGCGGTGAAGCGCGGCGCCTTCGACTTCTGCGAGAAGCCCTTCTCCGACAATGCGCTGGTCGACCGCATCGAGCATGCGCTCGGCGCCTCGCTGCGCGCGGTGGAGGCGCGCCGCGCGCGCCGGCTGCTGATGCGCCGCATCGAGGAACTGACGGAGCGCGAGCGCGAGGTGATGCGGCGCGTTGTCGAGGGCCTGCCCAACAAGCTGATCGCGGATCAGCTCTCGATCAGCGTGCGCACGGTGGAGGTGCACCGGGCGCGGGTGTTCGAGAAGATGGAGGTCAAGTCGGCGGTCGAGTTGGCGAACCTTCTGCGGGACGTCTGACTGCGGCGCGGCGGTCGTTCCGCGCACGCCCTTCGATAAGCATTGGGCTCGGCAGGCCCCGGGCTGCATGGGAGTGCGCCCGTCACCGCTCCGGGGGGAACCGGACTGGCCCGCCCGTTACACACGCTGGTGCGCTGGGGTCGGCCTTCGTGAAGGTGCGCCCTGCGTGCAAACAAGCCTTCATCAATGCATCGCCAAGGAAAAACGACCCATGACTCCCAGAGCCACCCCCAACGGCACCCCACCCGGATCTCCGCGAATCACGCGCCAAGTGCCGACCAGCACGCCATCGCATCGCAGTTCGAAATTGCTGGCCTCATCGACGGGCTTTCACGACGGGCCCACGTTGGTCGTGCTCATGGCAGGAGGGGCCAATCACATGTCCAGCACTCTCGTCAGGAAGTGGCAAGACGAGGCCTTGATGGCAAAGTGCAACTTCTGCGCGATAGAGATCGGCGAAGCGGCCAGTTCCGACGCCGGACTGCCTGAATTGCTGCGTGCGCATGTGCCGGAAGGCGCGCAGTCGTACATCGTGCAGCGCGATGCGAACGTTTCCGAAAACGAGATCGGCCAGTTGAAGGAGGTTTTGAAAAGGCTGGCGATCCAGGTCTCATCGGAGACCCCCTTGAACGCCTCTGACCAAAGCACCTGGGTCGCTCCCTTGCTGGACGAGATCACGCTGCAAGCGCACACCGAGTCGCCAGACCCAGCGCTGTTGCTCCAGGAAGAGGGTGGAAGAGCGACGGCCGAAGACGCACGGCGGCTGAGGGCCGAGCAATCCAGGATTCAGGACGAGCTCAACGCAACGAAAAAGATGCTGGAGCAGAACCAGGCGAGCTTCTTCCAGCTGCACCAGGAGCTCGCGTCCCTGCTGGCCATGCAACCGCTCGGCGCCAGCCTGCGAATCGCCGAAGAGGCGCCCTCGCCGCGCGAGTCCATCCGCGACGCATTCAACCAGCTCCAGTTCTCTGACCATTGGCAGAAGGCACAGAAAGCAGGCACGTCGGGTGCGAGCGTCGTGACTCAGGCGATCGAGCAGTTCTACGGAGACATCGATGGAGAAATGCAGAGCCACGCCGCAGTCCCGTTGCAATCCCTTCTTCTTGCCATGCGCGGCGATCCGGACGTGCTCTCATGCGTACTGAACACGGCGGCCCAGCTTCCCGCCAGCGCCACCTGGCCCATCGCGGTTTCGAAAATGTGCATCGCCTTTATGGAACACGAGGTCGCGTCAGGCGCACGAGACGACGACCTCTCGGGTGCGCTTGATCTTGCCCGTTGCGTGCAGCGGTACACGCTGCTGGAGGGCATTGACGCGCGCAGGCGGGACGCGAAGCAGGACCGGAGGGCTGCGCCGTCGTTTTCGGAAGCGGAGCTTCGCCTGGCTTTTGAAATGGCCTCGATCAGCGTGCTGAGGCATGGCGGCCGCCAAGGGCTGCCCCTGCAAGGCTTGACCCCTGAAACCGCCCAGATCGTCCAGGCCGACTGGCAGGACGTGATGGAAAACGGAAACGGCCAAGGTTTCCAGCAATTCCTGGCCCAATGGACGCCCTGGCAAGCGTTGCTCAGTCGGCGTGCGGCGCGGCTCGCGGCAGAACGCGAGGCGCAGCAGGCAATGAACTAAGGGACCTTTGCAAAGGCCGCGCTTCGCCCGGGCGGAGCGAAGCCGAGCCTTTGCGTGGATCCTTCCGATCAGCCCTGCGGCCGCTCGCCCACGTAGATTTCGACGCGCCGGTTCTGCGCCCGGCCGGCGTCGGTGCTGTTGTCCGCGATCGGCTCGCGCGAGCCGCGGCCCTCGATACGGAAGGCTTGCTGCGGCACGCCGCGCGCGATCAGGTAGTCGCGCGTGCTGGCTGCGCGATCCACCGACAGCGGGTTGTTGATGGCGTCGGTGCCGGTGCTGTCGGTGTGGCCGATGATGCGGACCTCGGCGTTCGGGTTGTTGCGCAGCCCGTTGGCGAACTGGTTCAGGATCGGCACGAAGTTGGGCTTGATGGTCGAGCGGCCGGTGTCGAAGGAGACGTCGCTCGGAATCGCGAGCTTGAGCTCGTTGTTGGGCGTCTGGGTGACCGAGATGCCCGTGCCCTGGGTCGCCGCCTGCATCTCGCGCTTCTGCGCCTCCATGCGCTGCGACCACAGGTAGCCGCCGAGCGCGCCGGCGGCCGCGCCTACGGCGGCGCCGGTCCCGATGGCGCGGCGGTCGCCGCCGGTTGCGGAACCGATGACCGCACCGCCCAGTGCGCCGACGCCGGCGCCGATGCCGGTGTTGCGCTGCGTGTCGCTCATGCCGGCGCAGCCCGACAGTACGATGGCCGCGGCGGTGGTGGCGAGGACGAACTTCTTCATGTGATCTCCTGGTTGAATCAGCGACCGGCGATTATCTGGAGTCCCCCGGCGGTGGCTCGTCGGACGAAGACGCTTTTTCGGCCTCGTCGGCCTCGTGCAGTTCGCCGCCCTTGCGGCCTGAGAACATGGTCCACCAGACGATCAGCACCAGCACGATGCCGGCGCCGAGCGCTTCAAGCAAAATCAAACCCATGAAAAGAGGACTCCAGCTGGTCGGGCTCGCGATCGTAGCAACGCTGGTCGGCTGTTCCGTCGGCACCCTGCAACGCGAGGCACCGGTCGCGGCCGCACCCTCCGGCGCGCCGCCCGCGCGCGAGCCGGGCCCGCTGACCGGGACACTCACCCATCCGAAGAGCCGCTGGGTGCCGGTGCCCTGGTCGGAGTTGCCCGGCTTCGAGGACGACGCGCTGCACGAAGGCTGGAGCGCGATGATCACGAACTGCGCCCGACCCAACGCCGCCTTCGCCCCGCTGTGCCGCGAGGTGCGCCAGCTGACGCTGGCCGAGACTGAGGAGCAGCGGCAGTGGATGCGCGAGCGCCTGCAGCCCTACCGCGTCGAGCCGCTCTCGGGGCCCGCCGAAGGCAAGCTCACCAGCTACTACGAACCCGTGTTCGAGGCCTCGCGCCGGCCCGATGCCCAGCACACCGTGCCGCTCTACCAGGCCCCCGCCGGCCTGGTGGCGCGCCGTCCCTGGTTCACGCGCCAGGAGATCGACACCCTGCCCCAGGCCCAGGCCGCGCTGCGCGGCCGCGAGATCGCCTGGCTGACCGACCCGATCGACGTGCTGATGCTGCACATCCAGGGCTCGGGCCGGCTGCGCATCACCGAGGCCGACGGCTCGCAGCGCATGGTGCGCGTGGCCTTCTCGGCCACCAACGAGCAGCCCTATCGCAGCGTTCAGCAATGGCTGCAGAGCCAGGGCGCGACCAAGGTGAGCCTGTGGCCCGACGACACCAAGCAATGGGTGGCGCAGAACCCGCAGCGCCTGTCGCAGCTGCTGTGGAGCAACCCGCGCTATGTCTTTTTCCGCGAGGAGCCACTGGCCGACATCGATGCCTCGGCCGGCCCGATCGGCGCACAGGGCGTGCCGCTCACTGCGGGCCGCTCGATCGCAGTCGACCGCGAGAGCATTCCCTACGGCACGCCGGTGTGGCTGGCCTCGCCGGGGCCGGCCGTGCCGCTCGCGCGGCTGGTGGTGGCGCAGGACACCGGCAGCGCGATCGTGGGCGCGGTGCGCGCCGACTTCTTCGCCGGCACAGGCCCGGAGGCGGGGCGGCTGGCGGCGCGCATGAACCAACCGCTTCGCTTGTGGGCGCTGTGGCCGAAATGACATCGTGATGCGACAAGAAGGCTGCCTGGTGGGCCGCCGCCTTGCCCATACCTGACCGAGGCCTGACTTGCTGGCGTCACATTGAACTTTTAGCGTACCGGGGTTTTTCAACCACGATGCCCACTGAAAGATTCGCGCCATGACCGCCCCCACCCGCCATGAAGTCGCCGCCATCGACCCCGACGACATCGGCCACAACAAGAGCTCCAATCCCACCTTCAACGACCTGATCGCTTCGCGGCTGAGCCGCCGACAGCTGTTCGGCCTGGGCGTCGGCACCGCCGGCACCGCACTGCTGCAAGCCTGCGGCGGTGGCGGCAGCGGCGGCTTCCCCATACTCCCGGCCGCCCTCGCGCCTGCGCCCGCACCAACGCCGGCCCCTGCGCCTGCGCCTGCGCCGGCCCCCGCCGCGCCCAAGCTCGGCTTCGCCGCCGTCTCCAAGAGCCTCGCCGACGTGGTCAGCGTGCCGGCGGGCTATACCGCGACCGTGCTGTACCGCCTCGGCGACCCGATCGCGAGCGGCGTGCCGGCCTATGCCAACGACGGCACCGACGCCGCCGCCACCTTCGACCGCCGGGCCGGCGACCACCACGACGGCATGACCTTCTTCGGCATGGACGCCTCGAACACGTGGAGCCCGAGCGCCGCCGCGCGCGGCCTGCTGGCGATGAACCACGAAGCCATCACGCCCGTTTTCCTGCACCCGACCGGCCAGACCACCACCGGCATCGGCAATGCGCAGGTGCGCACCGTGGCCGACGAGGTGCTGCGCGAGTTCTACCTGCACGGCGTGAGCGTGATCGAGGTCGGCAAGGGCGCGAGCGGCTGGACCTACAAGCAGGACTCCGCCTTCAACCGCCGCGTCCACACGCTGACCGAGATGCGCTTCTCCGGCCCGGCTGCCGGCACCGGCTCCCTGGTGACCAAGTTCTCCCCCGATGGCAGCAAGACGCGCGGCACCCTCAACAACTGCGCCAACGGCAGCACGCCCTGGGGCACCTACCTGACCTGCGAAGAGAACTGGGCCGGCTACTTCCGCCGCATCGCCGTCACCGACAACCCGAACCGCAGCGCCAAGGAGCTCGCCTCCTTCAGCCGCTACGGCGTGGCCGGCACCGGCCGCGAGCTGTGGGCCACCTTCACGCCCGACACGGCCGACAACCTCTACGGCCGCTGGAACACCGAGGTCATCTCGGGCGCCGCCAATGCCGCGGCCGACTACCGCAATGGCGCCAACACCTACGGCTGGGTGGTGGAGATCGATCCGTTCACGCCCGGCAGCACGCCGAAGAAGCGCACCGCGCTCGGCCGCATGGGCCACGAAGGCGCCTGCCTCGGCCCGGTGGTGGCCGGCAAGCCCCTCGTCTGGTACATGGGCGACGACTCGCGCAACGAGTACATCTACAAGTTCGTGTCGACGAAGAACTGGGACCCGGCCGACGTCGGCGGCGGCCTGGCCGCCGGCGACAAGTACATGGACGATGGCCGGCTCTACGTCGCGAAATTCAATGCCGACGGCACCGGCGCCTGGCTGGAGCTCAAGCTCGGCGTCAACGGCATCACGGCCAGCAACCCGGCCTACGCCTTCGCCGACGCGGCCGACGTGGTGATCAACGCGCGCCTCGCCGCCGATGCGGCCGGCGCCACCAAGATGGACCGGCCCGAATGGACGGCCGTCAACCCGAAGACCGGCGAGGTCTACGTGACGCTCACCAACACCAACGCCGCCGCGCGCCCGATCACCGCCACCGATGCCGCCAACCCGCGCTTCTACAACGACCCCAAGGGCGCCGCCGCCATGGCGCAGATCGGCAATCCCAACGGCCACGTCGTGCGCTTCGCGGACGCAGGCGGCGACCCGGCCGCCTTGAGCTTCACCTGGGACGTCTACCTGTTCGGCGCCCGCGCCACCGCGTCGGCCGACGTCAACCTCTCGGGCCTGGTCGCCGACAACGACTTCTCCAGCCCCGACGGCATGTGGTTCAGCCAGGCCACGCGCGGCCTGCTGTGGCTGGAGACCGACGACGGCGCCTACACCGACGTCACCAACTGCATGCTGCTGGCCGCCCTGCCGGGCCAGGTCGGCGACGGCGCCGCCAGGACCCTCACCAACGTCGATGGCGCGACGACCCGGCAGCAGGCCACCTTTGTCGGCAAGGCGCCGGGCACGGACGGCCTGCGCCGCTTTCTGGTGGGCCCGAAGGACTGCGAGATCACCGGCATCGCGGAATCGGGCGACGGCCGCGCGCTGTTCGTCAACATCCAGCATCCGGGCGAGACGACGCCGGTGGCGAACCTCGCCAACCCCGCCCTGTTCGGCAGCCACTGGCCGGATGGCGGCAACGCCCGCCCGCGCTCGGCCACGCTCGTCATCACCAAGGACGACGGCGGACTCATCGGGCTGTAGCCAGCCTGGTCGCGCAATCTGGCCGTGGCGAGCAGCGACTCGATGGCCCGGTGCGCGGCAACGGCCGCATCATCGACGAGCTGGAGAAGCTCTTCGCCGGCGCCGGCTGGAACGTCATCAAGCTGGTGTGGGGCAGCGACTGGGACGGCCTGTTCGCGCGCGACACCGAGGGCGCGCTCGCGCGCGCCTTCGCCAAGACAGTCGACGGCCAGATGCAGGCGGCAGCGGCCCGGTGATTGCCACCACGGACTACGTGCGCGCCGTCCCTGAAAGCATCCGCGCCTTCCTGCCCGCAGACCGGCGTTACCTCACGCTGGGGACCGACGGCTTCGGACGCAGCGACACGCGTGCGGCGCTGCGCCGTTTCTTCGGGGTCGACGCCGCGAGCATCGTGCGTGCCGCACGGTACGCGCTCGCGTAGTGTTCTAGGGCTCGAGCCCCAGCGTCGCCAGCACCTGCTCGCGCAACCAGCGGTGGGCGGGATCGCGGTGGACGCGCTCGTGCCACAGCATCGCCATCTCGTAGCCCGGCACCTCGACTGGCGCTTGCACCACGCGCAGCCCGGCGGTGTCGCTCACCAGCCGCGAAGGCAGCATGGCAACGAGGTCGGTGCGCGCCAGCACCGATCGGGCGAACAGGAAATGCGGAACCGACAGCACCACGCGGCGCTGCAGCCCAGCCGCGTGCAGCGCCGCATCAGTCGGCCCGTGGAAGCCGGCGCCGTCGGGCGAGACGATCAAGTGCTCCATCCGGCAGAACTGCTCCGGCGTGGGGCGGCGGCGCAGGCGCGGATGGTCAGCGCGGCCGGCCAGCAGGTAGCGCTCCCGGAAGAGCGGGCGCCGATGCAGGCCCTCCGGCGCTTCATCGCTGGTGTGGAAGGCCAGGTCGATCTCGCCGCGCTCCGCCTGTGCCGTGATGCGTGAGGGCTGGGCCTGCAGCACCGCCAGCCGGCTGCCCGGCGCCAGTGCACGCAGGCGGGGCAGCAAGGGCAGCAGGATTGCCGTCTCGGCGTAATCGAAGGCCGCCACGCGCCATGTGACGGCCGCCTGCAAAGGCGCGAAGGGCGCGGCTGGCGCCACCGCCTGCGCCAGCGACTCCAGCGCCTGCCGCAACGGGGCGCGCAATTGCTGTGCGCGCGCCGTGGGCCGCATGCCGCGCGGCCCGGGCAGCAGCAGCGGATCGCCGAAGAGCTCGCGCAGCTTGCCCAACTGCACGCTGACCGAGGGCTGCGAGAGGTGCAGGCGCTCGGCGGCACGCGTCACGTGGTTCTCCGCGAGCAGGGCGTCGAGCGTGAGAAGGAGGTTGAGGTCCAGACGCCGCAGGCTGAAGGAATTGTTCATCGCAATGGCTGCTATCTCAGAAATTCATTTCCAATATAGCTGGCGCTTGCCTACGCTCGGCCTTTCTTTCGACGACAAGGCCTCCTGCATGAACATCTTTCTGGTCTACGCGCATCCCGAGCCGCGCTCACTCAACGGCACGCTCAAGCGTTTCATGATCGACCACCTCCGGTCCGCGGGTCACGCGGTTCGCGCCTCCGATCTCCACGCGATGAATTGGAAGGCGACACTCGACGCCGATGACTTCTCCGCGCGCAACCCCGCCGCGCCCTTCGATCCGACGCGCGACTCGGGCGACGCTTTCGCCACCGGTCGGCAGCCGCCGGACGTGGCACGCGAGCAGGCGAACCTGCGCTGGTCCGACGTCGTCATCCTGCAGTTCCCGATGTGGTGGTTCTCGATGCCAGCCATCCTCAAGGGCTGGATCGACCGCGTCTACGCGAACGGCTTCGCCTATGGCGTGGGCGAGCACTCCGAGGAGCGTTGGGGCGACCGCTACGGCCAGGGCACCCTAGCCGGCAAGCGCGCGATGCTGGTGGTGACCGCCGGCGGCTGGCACTCGCACTACGGACCCCGCGGCGTCAACGGGCCGATGGAAGACCTGCTTTTTCCGATCCATCACGGCGTGCTCTACTACTCCGGCTTCGAGGTGCTCCCGCCCTTCGTGGTCTACAAGACCGGCCGGATGGACGCGGCACGCCTCACCGAGCTCACGATCGCACTGGGCGATCGCCTCGATACCCTGCAGACCACGCCACCCCTGCCCTTCCGCCCGCAGAACGGCGGCGACTACGAGATCCCATCGCTCACGCTGCGCGAGGAGATCGCACCGGGGCGCAGCGGCTTCGGGATCCACAGCATCGCCTGACCGAGGCGTGCCGACCGGCGCGAGGACGCCGATTCAGGAGTCGAACTCGTAGCCCGGCAGGCCGCTCTCGTGCGCGGTCGGCAGATGGGCAGGAAGGGACTGCGCACCTTACGGGTGGAGGCCAGCGGCTTGGCGCGCGCATCGCTCTGCAGCCCGATCACGCCGATGCTCGACGACGTGATGGCCTGCACGCGCGCGGCCATCAGTTCGTTCACTGCCTCGCCGGTGGACTTCATCGAGATGTGCGTCATCTGCGGTCCGGGCTTGGCGAGCAGGAGGCCATGCGCTTCTTGCTTCAGGCCAATTGCACTTCATTGGTTTTCATGAATTGCAGCTCTCGGCCCACCTATACCAACAACAGAGGCGGAAACCTTGCCGTTACGCAGGGGGATGGGAATTTTGTAGTACGACGCCAATTGGGCCGCGGCCTGGAACGCGGGCACTAACGGGCATCCGGGCGCATACATCGCCGCAAACGGATGGTAACCTCGTGATCTATCAGAATGGACAGGCGATCTGGAACGTTGGAGTTGACGAGCCAGATCCGGTAAATATGGGCGACGCGGTGGGTCGGGCAATGGAAAGTAATATGCCCTATGCCTTTCTCGGTCCTATAGGATTTTTGATCGATCTGGGATTTACGAGGTCCTGAACGATGGAAAACACCCAACGCAGGGGCTAAACATCATGCAAGGAAAGACCGTGGAACTCTTGATTTTGGCCATTTTTCTGGTTATTGCGTTTGTTTTTCTTCAAGCAGAGCAGAAGCCCGTCAATCCGTCCAGTCCCGCAGCAAGCACTGATGCTGTTGCCTCACCTCGCTTCAAACCAGACAATGCTGCGGAATATAGGGCAAAAATCGCCATTGCGACCTCAACAACAGACGAGCAGCATCCCTTGCGCTTCTACAAACCTCGACCAGGACTTGAGGGCCGCAATGCAATGGACGAGATCTACTTCAAAGGCGTTCCCGCGACCACTCAGTCGGTGGATCTTGCACGCACGCTCTTGCACGGCGGAACTTTGAGCTCTGACGAGAAAATCCCTTTGCTTCGAATATTGGCGAGACTTTACGATCGAAACAACACGACTGGCGCCAACACTGATATTGCATCTGAATTGAAAAATTTTGCATTCGATCCAGACAAGCAAGTCGCAGCGCAAGCTGCAATACATTACGTCGGATATCAACCGGGAACTGATTTGGTATTAAAGAAGGCACTCGAAAACGGCGCCCTCGACACCAACGCCTATTTTCAGGAACTGGCCCACCTGATCCCCAGTTCCCCTCTGGAAAAGCAAAAGGAGTTCTCGCAGAAATCCGCGCCGCCGGCAGCTTGATCGGCCGCGACGTCCTCGTCATGGCTCTCAACAGCGGCGAGGAGTTCAACGCGGTGTCGTTCCCTTAAGTCGTCGGAAGACATGGCCGGGCTGCTGCGCGAAACGGAGCCCAAATTTGGCCCGCTCGTCGGTCTGGGCTTCGGAGATGCCGTCCGCTACACGGAATGGCTGCGCGCCAGCGCCGCGATCGAAAGCCACAAGACCGGTCGCAGCTTGGACGAAGTCATCATTGCGCGATTGAGCCAGCCGAACACCGATGAGCGCAAGATCATGGGCTTCCTGATTTCGCCGCAAGCAGGTCCCATGCTGGCCGCTGCCGCGCCCGATTCGCCGGTTCAAAAGCTCGTCGCCGTGGCGCAGGTTTATTCCGCGCAGAGTCCGGAGAACCGGACCATGGTGGAGTTTGTGCAGGCGATCAGGGAACGGATGAAGCATCCACCGCCCCCGCTTCCCCCGATCGTCGTCATGCCACCGACAGGCCCGGCGGTAGGGCCGAGCCCAGCCCCTGCGGGGTACCCCATGTTCGTTCCCCCACCGAGGCGATAGGTTATGGGTTTCCGGAAGCCTTCACTGGAAGCGCGACGCGCCAATCACTGCTTGGCGGAGCATGGTGGGTGCCCCTACGATCTCATTCACTCGATCGTCATGGAGGGACAGCGATGAGCAACGAACTGCGCCGGAAGCTGCACGAACTGCAGCAACTCTCGAACAACGCGCCCGATCCGGCGACGCGCGCCATCATCGAAGCCGTTCGGCTTCAAACGGCGGTGCTCAACGAGCGGCTGTTCGCTGTCGAGCAGCAGATCGGCGAGCTGCTCAAGCGCAGCGGGGCGCAGCCCGTGCCCTGAGCCTCCGCCTCGCTCAATGGGCGTGGGCCCGCGCGGCGGCGTTGCGCTTGCGCGTGGCGGCGGCCTTCTTGGCCGAGGCGGAGCGCTGGGCCGCGGTTCGGCCGGCGGAGGCCGCGCCGCCCTTGTGCCCGCCCTTGCGCGACGGCGCATGATTCTCGGCCTTGCCGCGCCCGGAGCCGCTCTTCTTGCCGCCGCCGGTCTCGGCATTCACCGTGGCCCACGCGCGGCGCTCGGCTTCCTTCTCGCCCACGCCACGCTTCTCGTAGCCTTCCTCGATGTGCTCGGCCTGTCGCTTCTGCTTGTCCGTATAGGACGATTTATCACCTCTGGGCATGGCCACTCCTTCGATGTGAAGTTGAGATGCCCTCCATCCTTGCGCGCGCGGTTGCGCAGGCGGGTAGGAGTGGGCACGCGCTCTGCGTCAGTGCACTCCGGCGCGGTACCGAGGGGCGCGCCGCTCAGCGCTTGTCGCGCGCCATGCGCTCGGCCTCTTCGAGCTGCGCCGCATCGGTGCCGATGTCGGGCGTGCCGGGCTGGCCCGTCCCGTCGTACAGCCGGCGTCCCATGCGGCTGCCATGCAGCGGGTCGTCCTGCCCGAGGGCGCGGTTCTGCTCGATGTTGCGGCCCGAGGCATCGCCGCGATCGCCGAGGCGGGCCTCGTTCTCTCCGAGCGGGCCGGGGGGCGCGGGGCGTGTCGGGGTGGGTTCGGTCATTGACATCTCCTTTCATGGGTCGAAGCGATCGAAGGGGATCGGTGCGATCAGCCTGCGACCGGTGCCATGCGCCCCACGCAGTCCTGCATTCCCCTGCGCCGTAGGCGAATTCGCGCGCGCCCGCGCGGGACGAATCTCGGCAGGGCCTTGGCGCGGCTTCCTACAGGGCCGTGCCGCCGCCCGCCCTAGCTTGAATTTCCCGATCTCGAGGAGGCTTCATGAGCAGCACCACACCGACCGACCCCTTCCCCTTCCCGACCTCCGAGAAGCACGATGCACCGCCCGAGCAGCACAAGCCGGTGACGGAAGAGCCGAGCGAACAAGCGCTGGACAACGGCGTCGAGGAATCCTTCCCGGCCAGCGACCCCGTCTCGGTCACCGTGGACAAGGTGATCACGCCGAAGAAGAAGGGGGAGCCGCAGTGACCGCCAGCTGCTGGACCCGCCACCACGCGGGCAGCAGCGCCCGGATGTCCTGCCGCGCGAAGCGGTCGTCCAGCAGGTAGAGCACGCCGGCATCCTGCTCGGTGCGGATGACCCGCCCGGCCGCCTGCACCACCTTCTGCAGCCCCGGGTACACGTAGGTGTAGGCGTAGCCCTCGCCGAACAGCGCCTGCATGCGCTCGCGCATGCGTTCGTTGGCCGCGTTGTGCTGCGGCAGGCCCAGGCTGGCGACGAAGGCGCCGACCAGGCGGTCGCCGGGCAGGTCGACGCCCTCGCCGAAAGCCCCGCCCAGCACCGCGAAACCGATGCCCTGCCCGCCCGGCGCGAAGCGCGCCACGAAGGCCTCGCGCTCGGCCTCGCGCATGCCGCGCGCCTGCGCCCAGGCCGGCACGTCGGGATGTCGGCGCGTGAAGGCCTCGAAGGCGCTGTCCAGGTAATCGAAGCTGCTGAAAAAAGCCAGGTAGTTGCCCGGCTGCCGCGCGTACTGCGCCGCGATGATGCCGACCACGCGTTCCAGCGAACGCGTGCGATCGCGAAAGCGCGTGGAGACATCCATCGCGATGCGCACCTTCAGCTGCTCGCTGCGAAAGGGCGAGCCGACGTCGACCGTGGCCGTGTCCTCCGGCAGGCCCAGCATGTCGCGGTAGAAGACAAAAGGCGCCAGGGTTCCGGAGAAGCACGCGCAGCTGAGGCTGCCGGCGAAGCGAGCGCGCAGGAAGGGCGCGGGCACCAGGTTGCGGATGGCTAGCGCCTCGCGGTGGCCGCCCTCTTCCAGCGTGGATTCGAAGACGGAATGCTCGCCGAAGGACTCCACCAGCCGCGCGAACTGCACCAGGTCGAAGAAGCACTGCTGCAAAGCGCCCTGCGCCTCCTGCGGCTGCGCCGCGAAGTGGTCGCCGAGGCTGACCACCGCTTCCTGCAAGGCCCGCGCGAACGGGGCCGGGATGCTGTCCGCGGCGCGGTAGGCCTCGACCTGCGTCTGCTGCTGCCGACGCCATTCGCGCTGCAGCTTGCCCAGCGCCTTCCTGACGAGCGGGGGCGCCTGCCGGCGCACCGCACGGAGCGCCGCGGCATCGAGCTGCGCGCTGTACATGCCCCGCGCGCGGTCCAGCAGATTGTGCGCCTCGTCGACCAGCACGGCCGCGCGCCAACCTTCCTCCTGCGTCAGCGCCCACAGGAAGGCGCTGGCGTCGAAGTAGTAGTTGTAGTCGCCGACGATGGCATCGCACCAGCGCGCCAGTTCCTGCGCGAGAAAGTAGGGACAGACCTCGTGCGCCAGCGCAATGCGCCGCAGCTCGGTGCGATCGAGCCAGGCCGCTTGCACGGCGTCGGCGCGCGCGGCGGGCAGGCGGTCGTAGAAGCCGCGCGCCAGCGGGCAGGACTCGCCGTGGCAGGCCTTGTCCGGGTGCTCGCAGACCTTCTCGCGCGCCGCCAGCTCCAGCACGCGCAGCGGCCGGGCCGCGCCGTCGCGCAGCAGCCGCAAGCCTTCCAGGGCGACCGCGCGGCCGGAGGTCTTGGCGGTGAGGAAGAACACCTTGTCGATGCGCTGCCGGCCGCCGGCCTTGAGCAAGGGGAAGAGGGTGGCGACGGTCTTGCCGATGCCGGTGGGCGCCTGCGCCAGCAGACAGCGTTCGGCCACTGCCGTGCGGTAGACCGCCTCGGCCAGCTCGCGCTGGCCAGGCCTGAAGCCCGCATGGGGAAAGGCCAGTGCGTCCAGCGCGGCGTCGCGGGCCGCGCGGTGGGCGGCCTCCTGCTCGGCCCAGGCGAGGTAGCGGCCGCACAGCGCCTCGAAGTGCGCGCGCAAGGCCTCGCTCGCCAGGGTCTCGGCGAGCACGTGCTCTTCGTCCGAGCCCAGGTCCAGGTAGACCAGCGCCACCTCGACGCTGTCGAGCCCGCGCGCCTCGCACAGCATCCACGCGTAGCAGCGCGCCTGCGCCCAGTGGAGCGCGCGGTGGTTGCCGCGTATCGCCTCGAAGTCACCGCGGAAGGTCTTGATCTCCTCCACGCGGCGGCGCTGCGGATCGTAGCCGTCGGCCCGGCCGCGCACCTGCAGCCGGCCGAAGCACGCGCCGAGGCCGAGCTCGCTTTGGTAGTCCGCGCCGCGCCGGCCCTGCACCAGCCGATGGCCGGCCATCCCTTCCTGCGCGCTGGGTGCGGGCACGAAGCGCAGGTCCAGGTCACCCGCCCGGGCAGCGAAGGCGCACAGGGCCTTGACCGAGACCGCGAGCCCGGTGCCGGGCGCCGGCTCGGCGGGAGGAGAGGGAGAGGGATCGGTGGACATGCGGCAGTCCGGATGACTATAAGCGCGCGTCAAAGCCCTGTCCTACAGCAGCCGCCGCGCGCCACGGACACGCGCTGCCTTTGCCCCTTCCTAGCGTGGTGAACGCCTCGTCAGGAGAACGCCATGGAAGCTTCCGACCTTCGCCCGAACGCGCTCGCAGCCGGTGTCTCGTTGCCGCGTGTCACGCCGGCACGCCTGCTGGCCGGAAGCCATCGGAGGGCGGCCGAGTCCGGCAGGGCCCATCACGCGTGAGGCGCTTTCGCCATGCCGAACACGGATGGAAACGGCGCCGGCCAAGCCGCGGCGAAGTACCTGCAGGAACACGGCCTGGTGCTGGTGACAGCCGAATCCTGCACCGCGGGACTCATCGCCTCGCGCCTGGCGTCGGCGCCGGGCGCGGGCAAGGTGCTGCAGTCGGCCTTCGTGGTCTATGACCCGAAGGCCAAGCACCGCCACCTGGGCGTGCGGCAGGCCACCCTGGAGCGCTTCAATCTCACCAGCGAACCCGTGGCACTGGAGATGGCGCGCGGCGCCCTCGCGCAGGGCGACGCCAACCTGGCGATTGCCAACACCGGCGTGGCGGACGACACCGACTCGGCCATCCCGGCGGGCACGCAGTGCTTCGCGTGGGCCTTCCGCGATGGCAGCCGCACGCAGATCTTCACCGAAACGAAGCGCTTCCACGGAGACCGCAACACCATTCGCGAAGCCGCCGCCGACTACGCGCTGCAGCGCATCGCGCATTACCACCGCCGCTTCATGAGCTGAGGCTTCATCCGACCGACACGGCCAGCAGCGCGAGCGAGGCCGCCGCCATCGCGGCGGTCGCCAGCCAGCCCAGCACCTTCCATTTGAGCGGCAGCACCATGGGTCCCATCAGCTTGCGGCTGGTGGCAGCCACCATCACGGCCACCATCACGGGCACCGAGATCACGGCGTTGATCACGGCCGACCAGAACAGCGCCGAGATCGGGTTCACGCCCGAGAGCCCGATGGCCAGCCCGAGGACCATGGCGGCGGCCAGGATGCCGTAGAAGCTGCGGCCCTCGGCCAGCGGCAGGTCCAGCCCCTTGCGCACATGGAAGTAGCTGGCCACCGCGTCCGCCGCCGAGCCCGCGAGCACGGGCAGGGCCAGCAGGCCGGTGCCGATGATGCCGAGCGCGAACAGAAGGAAGGCCGCGTCGCCGGCGACGGGCCGCAAGGCCTCGGCCGCCTGCTCGGGGGTCTCGATGTCGGTGATGCCGTGGGCGTGCAGCGTGGCAGCGGTCGCGACGATCATGAAGAAGGCCACCACGTTGGAGAAGCCCATGCCGACCGCGGTGTCGATGCGCAGCCGGCGCAGCTGGCGGCGCGCCTGGTCGGGCGCGACGCGCAGCGGCTGGTCGCGCGGCACGCGCTTGATCTCCTCGACCTCCTGCGCCGCCTGCCAGAAGAAAAGGTAGGGGCTGATGGTGGTGCCGAGGATCGCGACGACGGTGGTCACATAGGCCTTGTTCCACTGCATGGAAGGCATGAAGGTGCCCTCGAGCGCGCCGTGCCAGTCCACGTCGACCGCGAAGACCACCGCCACGTAGGCGAACAGCGAGAGCGTCAGCCACTTGAGCACGCGCACGTACCGCTCGTAGGGCAGGAAGACCTGCAGCAGCAGCGACACCAGCCCGAAGCCCACCACGTAGGCGTCGGCATGGCCCGGCAGCACCAGCGCGGCGGCGGCCCCCATCGCATTGAGATCGGCGCCGAGGTTGATGACATTGGCGGTCAGCAGCAGCAGCACCAGCGCGGCCACCAGCCAGCGGGGGCAGAACTGCGCGAAGTTGGCGGGCAGGCTCCTGCCCGTGATGCGGCCGATGCGCGCGCTGGCGAGCTGGATGCCCACCATCAGCGGATAGGCGAAGAGCAGTGTCCAGCCCGCGGCATAGCCCAGTTGGGCGCCGGCCTGCGAATAGGTGGCGATGCCGCTCGGATCGTCGTCGGCGGCGCCGGTGATGAGGCCCGGCCCGAGCCGCGTCCACCACCGTTGGCGGCCTTCGCGGGCGCTGGGGGAAGCGTCGAGGGGAGGGGCACTCATGGCGGGTTCTTCATTCGTGGCCGAAGGTCGCCGGGCCGCGTGGCGCCCCGCATAGGCACGGGCCGCATCCGGCTGTGGGACTTCATCGAGTCTGCGCGGGCGATGCGGCATCGGACGACATGGCGCTTTCCCACGGCTGGCTAGGGTGGGCCATTCCCTCATCCATCCAGCAGGAGCCTTTCCATGCCTTCCAACCGAGACACCCTCTCGCCGGACACCAGCGAGGTCGCCGAGGAGCACCGCAAGGTGCAGCGCGAACAGGACGCCAAGGACCGCAAGGCCGGCGATGCCAAGCCCAGCAAGCAGGCCGTCCAGGCCGGCCACCGCCCCGAGCCCGAGAACCCGATGCCGGCGCAGCACCTGGAGAAGCCCGGCCTCGAAGCCGAGATGGACCTGCAGCCACGCTTCCAGGCCTCGGGCTATCTGGGCAGCGGCAAGCTCGACGGCATGGTGGCGCTGGTGACCGGCGGCGACTCGGGCATCGGGCGCGCGGTGGCGCTGCTCTATGCCCGCGAAGGCGCGGACGTGGCGATCGTCTACCTCGAGGACGAGCAGGTCGATGCCGAAGAGACGCGCCGCTGCATCCACGACGAGGGCCGCCATTGCGTGCTGATCCCCGGCGACGTGCGCGATCCGGAGTTCTGCCGGCGCGCGGTGAAGGAAACGATCGAGGCCTTCGGCAAGCTCGACATCCTGGTCAACAACGCCGCCTTCCAGCTGCACGCGGTCAGCATCGAGGACATCACCGACGAGCGCCTGGACCTGACTTTCAAGACCAACATCTACGGCTACTTCCAGATGGCGCGCGCCGCAGTGCCCCACCTGCCGCGCGGCGGTTCGATCATCAACACCGGCTCCGTGACCGGGCTCGAAGGCAGCCCGCACCTGCTGGACTATTCGACCACCAAGGGCGCGATCCATGCCTTCACCAAGTCACTGGCCAGCAACCTGCTGGACAAGGGCATCCGCGTCAACGCGGTGGCGCCGGGCCCGGTGTGGACGCCGCTCAATCCGGCCGACCGCTCGGGCGAAGAGGTGCAGAACTTCGGCAAGCACACGGACATGAAGCGGCCGGCGCAGCCGGAGGAGCTGTCGCCAGCCTATGTGTTCCTCGCGGCGCCCTCGTGCGCAAGCTACATCACGGGCATCGTGCTGCCGGTCACCGGGAGCGTCGGCGCGGTGTAGAGGCGAGCGCGGGTGCGCCCGTGCCGCGCCGCGCGGCGCGGCGCCGCCCGGCCTTGCGCTGGCGCCGCGCCCAGTGGTCGGCCACGGCGTTGCCGAGCGCGAGCGCACCCAGCCACAGCAGCTGGCGCAGCAGCGTGGCGCTGGCACGCTCCACGCGGCGATCGATTTCCTCCTGGGCTCGTGCCGTGCGTCCGAGGGCCGAGTAGTCCGCGGGCTTCGGTGCCGCAAGCGCTTCCGCGGCCGCGGCCGAGGCCGCCGCGGGCAGAGCCGCGGGGTCGATGCGGTCCGTCCCGGCCTCCGACTGCGCCGCCGCGCTCTCCGTGGCAGCCACCGCCTTCGTCCCGGAGGTCGACCCGTGGGCATCGGCATAGACCTTGGTGAACTCGGCCCCCAGCAGGAAGATCTGCGCGGCGTAGTACACCCACGCCACCAGCAGCACCAGCGAGCCGGCCGCGGCGAAGGCCTCGTTGACGCCGCTCTTGCCCAGGTACAGCCCGATGCCGAGCTTGCCGAGCTCGAACAGCACGGCGGTCACGAGGGCGCCGATCCAGACGTCCTGCCACGCGATGCGCGCCGTCGGCATCAGCTTGTAGATCAGCGCGAAGAGCAGCGTGACGATGCCCAGCGAGATCACGACGTTGAGCCCCTGCAGCAGCAGCTCCCAGCCAGGCATCAGGCCGCCGAACCAGCTGCCGAAGGCCGCCAGCCCGGCGCTCACCACCAGCGACACCATCAGCAGGAAGGCCAGGCCCAGGATCAGGCCGAAGGACAGCAGCCGCGCGCGCAGCACTGCCCAGATGCCCGAGGGCTTCTCGCGCTCCGGCACGTGCCAGATGCGGTCGAGCGCGCTCTGCAGCTCGGCGAACACGGTGGTGGCGCCGATCAGCAGCACCACTGCGCTGACCAGCCCCGCCACCAGGCCCTTGTCGGGCTCGCTCACGCTGCGCAGCATCGCCTCGACGGCGGTCGCGCCCTCGGGCCCGACCAGGCCCGAGATCTGGGCAACGATGCGGCCCTGCGCCGCCTCGCGCCCGAAGAGCGCGCCCGCGATCGCGATCACGATCACCAGCAGCGGGGCGAGCGAGAAGATCGTGTAGTACGAGATCGCTGCGCCCATGCTCGGCGCGTAGTCGTCGACCCATGCGCTGACGGACTGCCGGCAGAGTGCATAGAGGTGCTTGGGGTTCATGGCGGCCTCGCGGGTCTGGGAAGCTGAGGCCAATTTCTTCCATGGCCCTGGCGTCGCCATGCGGCAAGCTTGCAAGATCGAGTAGGCGCGCACCTTGGCGTGCTGTCGCGCGCCACACATGCACCGGCCAGGGCTCCGGCATCTCGGCATCGAGCACCGGGACCAGCTGCCCGGTCTGCAGCCACGGGTGGCGTTCTACGACGCGAACCAGATCCCCGCGGATTCGATGGCGCGGCCGGTGGTCCATGCGCTCGAGCAACCGGCCAACGTGGACATCAACGAGGTGGTGCTGCGGCCCGTGTCGCAGGAGTTCTGAAAGGCGGGGGCCGGAGCGTGCGACCTGACCGAGAATCCCGCTTCCGACAGTCCAGCCCCCATCCCTCATGAAAATCCAGAAAGACACCGTCGTCACGCTGCGCTACAAGGTCGCCGATGCCGCCACGAACCGGTTGCTCGACGACAGCCGCGACCCCATGGTTTATCTCCACGGCGGCTACGGCAACACCTTTCCCAAGATCGAGGCCGCGTTGGAAGGCAAGGAAACGGGCTTCCAGGCCACGCTGCACCTGAAGCCCGAAGACGCCTTCGGCGAGCGCGACGAAGCGCTGATGCGCACCATCTCGAAGGCGGACTTCCCGCCCGGCGTCAAGGTCGGCGGCCAGCTCGAAGGCCGCGACGACCAGGGCCAGCCGCAGGTCTTCAACGTGGTGAAGATCAAGGGACCCGAGGTGATCCTCGACGGCAACCATCCGCTGGCCGGCAAGTCGCTCAAGTTCAGCCTGAGCGTGACCGGCGTTCGCATGGCCACGGCGGAGGAGATTGCGCATCGCCATGTGCATGGCGAGCACGGACACCATCACTGAGGTGCCGAGGCGGCGCTCCGCAAGGAACGGCCCGCCCTCGAGAGTCACTGAGTGCGGATGAGCTGCCAGCGCACGCAGCGCAGCCAGAGGTAGCGCACGGCGAGGATGGCAGCCATCACCGTGTCCCGTCGACGTGATCAGGCTGGACCAGCAGCCACGAAGGCTTCGTCCGATCCTCGGGCCAAAGCTTGAGCAGGTCGCTGATCCGCTTTTCATCCCGCGCGGGCGCCTCGGCATTCATGGGCATGTCCGTGGAGATTCCCGTCTCCCAGGCTTCCGCCTGGGTGGGCTCGGTGTGCGATGGCGGCACGAGGGTGGGATCGAAATCCGGAGGCGGGGTGGCGATGGGCATGATGCGTGACTCCTTGCTTTGCAAGGTAGTCCCGGGCTTCGCCTTCAGCCTGTAGGAAGGCACCCTGGCCGGGACGGGACGCTGTCCGGGTTCGTTGTCAGACCCACCAGCGCCCGGCCGCCAGTGCAATGGCCAGGGCGATCGGGCTGGTGGTCTCGGTGGCATACCAGGCCAGTTGCGGAACGTCGCCGCCACCGGGCACGTTGCCCGCCGCCATCACCGCGAAGGTGCAGATGCCCAGCGCGTAGTAGCCGAGCACCGCCAGGAAAGGCAGGGCGAAGCGCAGGAAGGGGCCGTCCGGCGCCTGGCGCCGCGCGCCGAGCGTCAGCGGCAAAGGCTGAGTCCGCATGCCGCAGGTCGGGTCGCCGGCTTCGCTGCGATGGCGGTCGTGGATCGAGCGGGGCGGTGTCGACTGCTGGGGGTCCATGTCTGGTGCGCTTCGGGTGGAATCGGCTTTGTCGTCACGCCGGTGTCTCGTGCCGGCGGCGGGCCCGGACTTCGAGGTCCGGCGCCGCATTGTGGATGCGTCCCGCGGCGGGCCATTGGCCGATCAGCGTCGGAAACGCCGTGCTGATCGTTGCATTCGCGGGACGACAGCGTTCCGAAGTTCCGCACTACGCCCCGGCCGCTGCGCCCCCATCTGCGAGGAAGCCCTCAACGCCCCACCGGTCGGAACAGAATGAGCCTCCCGAAGGAACGAACAGCATGAACAGCATCCACCCCATCGTCCGCATCGACGCCCTCGGCTTCCCCTGGAAGACCATCGACCCCTTCCTGTTCTGCGCCTACCACGACGACGCCTACCCGCGCGCCAATGCGCAGATGGGGCCCGACGCCTCCTTGGCCGGCCGCAACCTGGGCCAGGACTTCAGCCGCAAGGACGGCTGGAGCCTGTACCACGGCACCACGGTGCCCGGCTTCCCGGGCCATCCGCACCGCGGCTTCGAGACCGTGACCCTGGTGCGCAAGGGGCTGATCGACCATTCCGATTCGCTGGGCGCGACCGCGCGCTTCGGCGGCGGAGACGTGCAATGGCTCACCGCGGGCCGCGGCATCGTGCATGCCGAGATGTTCCCGCTGCTCGATCGCGACGCGCCCAATCCGCTCGAGCTGTTCCAGATCTGGATCAACCTGCCGGCGCGCAGCAAGATGGCGCAGCCGCACTTCAAGATGTTCTGGGTCGAGGACATCCCGCGCTTCACCGCGATGGACGGCGATGGCCGCTCGACCGAGGTCGCGAGCATTGCCGGACGCATCGCGCCGATCGACGGCGAGCCGGGCGCCGGCGGTCCGCTGGCCCCTCCGCCCGATTCCTGGGCCGCGCAGCCCGATGCGGACCTGGCCATCTGGACCCTGAAGATGGAACCCCATGCCTGCTGGACGCTGCCCGCCGCGAGCGGCGAAGACACGCGGCGCACCCTGTACTTCTTCAAGGGCCGCTCGGTCAGCGTGGCGGGGCAGGCGGTCGAACGGCACGCCGCGATCGAACTGCGCGCGGGCGCGCGGGTGGAACTCATCAATGGCGACGAGGAGAGCGAGTTCCTGCTGCTGCAAGGCCGCCCCATCGGCGAGCCGGTGGCGCAGTACGGCCCTTTCGTGATGAACACGCAGGCCGAGATCGCGCAGGCCATGGCCGACTACCGCAGCACGCAGTTCGGCGGCTGGCCCTGGGCCGACATCGCGCCGGTGCACGGGCGCAACCCGGCGCGCTTTGCGCGGCATGCAGACGGGCGCGAAGAGCGACCCGAAGAAGCCGCGGCCCGTGCGACGCCGCGCAGCTGAGCCGCGGGTCCATGCCGAAGCGCGCTTCTACCTGCGGCCCAAGCAGGTGCAGGTCTTGGGCTTCTGCCTGCGCTGCGATCCCCGCAACCTATGCGAGCGGGAGCGACCGCAGCGCCAGGGGTCCCGCCGCATGGCGCGCGAGGGCCGCGAGGTCGAGCTGCGCGCCGCACAGCGCGACGTGCCCGTCCGGCCGCAGCAGGTAGAACGAAGGCTGCGGAAGCTTCCCGCGCGCCAGTTCCGCGTCGTTGTCCGCATCCGAAGGGAAGGCGTGGACGCGTATCAGTTCGGCAGGCAGGAGCAGCGGCGCTGGCGGCACCGGCTGCCCGAACACGAGCAGATGGAAATGCAGGTCGTCGAGCTTGTCGTACAGATCCTCAACCGGTCCATCCACCTGAAAGCGCAGCTGCAGCCACGGAAAGCGGTCGCCCGCGCGCGGCGCGCCATCGGGCGGATCGTCCAGCGACATCGACAGCGCGCTCTCGCGGTAGTGGATGCCGATTTGCGAGACGACGCGAAAGGCCATGCGCTGGACGCGCGGCCGGCTCATCAGCAGGGCCCCGACGCGCGCGAGCACCTCGGTGCGCAGCAAGCCGGCCCACCAGCGGTCCGACACCACCAGCTTGAACGCGCGATCGGTGGTGTCCAGCAGCCGGCGCGCAACGGGCAGGCGCTCGGCTTCGTACGAATCGAGCAGTGAGGCATCGGCCTGCCCCTGCACCACCAGGCCCAGCTTCCACCCCAGGTTGTAGGCATCCTGCAGGCCCGTGTTCATGCCCTGCGCGCCGACCGGGCTGTGGATGTGCGCCGCATCGCCGAGCACGAAGGCGCGCCCCTCGCGAAAGCGCGACGCGCTGCGGTGATGGATGCGGTAGGTGGAAAACCAGCTGCAGGCATCGAAGCTCAGGCCGGCACCTGCCTCCTCGCGCAACGAGGGGATCACGTCCTCGAAGCGCACGTCGTCCCTGTCGTTCAATGCCGCCGGCAGGATGCCGACGATGCGCCAGTGGTCCTGGCCGCGCATCGGGAAGAGCAGATGGAAGCCATCCTTCCACAGGTAGACGTTGACCTCGTCGGCCACCATGCTGCCGGTGGCCTGCACGTCGGCCACGAAGAACACGTGCTCGTACGGCGCGCCGGGGAAGCCGATGCCGCAGCGCTCGCGCACGGCGCTGTGCGCGCCGTCGCAGCCGGCCACCCACGCGGCCTCGATCTCGCGCACGCTGCCGTCGGGCTGCTTGAGCGTGGCCACGACGCGCTCGGGCGTCTGCGTGAGGGTGAGCAGCTCGGTGTTCCATTGGACCGACTGGCCGAACGCATGCAGCTGCTCGCCCAGGATCTTCTCGTTGTCGTCCTGCCCCAGCACGAGGAGATAGGGATAGGGACTGAGGCGCGCGCCGGCGTCCGCCAGCGGCACGCGCGCCACCCGGCGGCCATCGGCCCAGAGGTTGGCGCCGTCGCCGCGCTTGCCGAGCGCCAGCGCGCGCTGCACCACGCCCAGTTTCGAATAGATCTCCAGCGTGCGCGCCTGCACGCCGAGGGCCCGGGTCTCGCGCGCGGGGCCGGGATGGCGGTCGATGATCGGCGCCCGCACGCCGCGGCGCGCCAGCTGGTTGGCCAGCATCAGGCCCGTGGGACCGGCGCCGACGATGAGCACATCGCAGTCCATGGTCTTTCCTTTCGTGGGTCAGGTCACCGCACTGCACTGCACTGCACTGCACTGCAGCGGACTCGGTCGCATGGATTCGTTGGACCCGGCGTCCATTGAGCGGCACCGGGTGCCCCGTGTCCACATCCGTCTGCGCGCCGCGTGAAAAAAGCCCAGATAGGGATGGGTAAACCCCAACCGGCGTCACTTGGCGCTGCACGTCCAATCCTTATCCACCATAACCAGTCACCCCGGGAAGAGGATTTCGTTCATGCAACGCAGGAGTTTTGTCGCGTCCACGGCCGCGTTCGCCGCTGGACTTATGCAGATGTCGTCCACCCAGGCCGCGGAGAACGGCGTGAGCGACGGCGAGATCGTCCTCGGCAGCTCGGCCGTGCTGAGCGGGCCGCTCGGCTCGCAGATCAAGGTGGTCCACAACGGCGCCGGGCTCGCCTTCGACGCCGTCAACGAGCAAGGCGGCGTCGGCGGCCGCAAGATCAAGCTGGTCGCGCTGGACGATGAGCTCAAGCCCGAGAAGGCGGTGGAGAACTACGGCAAGCTCTTGAACGACCATCGGGTGTTCGCCTTCTTCGGCTGCGTCGGCTCGGGCACCACCGCCGCCGCGGCCAAGCTGCTGCAGCAAAGCGGCGCGCCCAGCGTGGGCGGCTATGGCGTGGCCGATACGGCGCGCGAACGCGTCGCGGGCTCGGCTTATTTCGTGCGCGCCAGCAACGCGCGCGAAGCGCAGGCGCTGGTCGAGCACCTGACGACCGTCGGCGTCAACAAGATCGCCATCGCCCATCTCGACAACCCCGGCGGCGCGGAGGCGGTCAAGCTGATCGGCGCGGCCATGGCCACCCACAAGCTCACGCCCGCGGTCACGGTCGTGGTCAAGGCCGACGGCTCGAATGCCGCCGAGGCCGGCAAGACGCTGGCCGACAGCCAGTCCCAGGCGGTGCTGATGTACCTGGCAGGCACCGTGGCCGGCGAGCTGATCAAGGGCACCTACGCCGCCGGCAGCAAGCCGATGTTCTACGGCATGTCGATCGTGCCGGGCGAGGTCACGGCCAAGGTGGTGCAGCTGCAGTCGAGCGGCCTGGCCATCTCGCAGGTGATGCCCTATCCCTGGGGCGAGGTCGAGAGCGTGGCGCGCGAGTACCGCCGCCTGGCGGAGCGCGCGCAGGTGCCGGTGGGCTACGGCAGCTTCGAGGGCTACCTGAACGCGCTGGTGATGATCGAGGCGCTCAAGCGCACCGGCCGCGACCTGACGCGCGCGCGCCTGCATGCGGCGCTGCGCGCACTCAAGCTCCGGCTCGCCGGCATGGACATCGACTTCACGGCCGGCAACGGCACCGGCTCGCGCTTCATCGAGATGGTGCGGGTGACGCCGGAAGGGCGCTTCGTGCGCTGAGCCTCGCCGGCCGGCGGCATCTCGCTCCGGCAGATGCTGGCGCGACGCCGGCCAGGCGAGCCATTCGACGCAAGCCCGGCCGCTACCGCGCCAACTGCTTGCGCCGGGCGCCGCCCTGCCGCTCCAGCATCCAGCCCGGGTACTCCGCCGGCAGCGCGCTCACCTTGTCCAGCTGCGCCAGCTCCTCGCCGCTCAGCTTGACCGCCGTCGCCGCGATGTTGTCGTCGAGCTGCTCCACGCGCTTGGCGCCGACGATCACGCTGGTGACCACCGGCTGGTGCAGCAGCCAGGCCAGCGCGATCTGCGCGACCGAGACCTTCTTCGTTTCCGCGATGGCGCGCATGACATCGATGGTGTCCCAGGCGCGATCGAGCTGCACCGGCGGAAAGTCGAAGGTGGTGCGGCGGCTGCCCTGCTCGGCCTGGGTCGTGCGGCCGTACTTGCCGCTCAGCAGGCCGCCTGCCAGCGGACTCCAGACCATCAGGCCGACCTGTTCGCTCTGCAGCATCGGCACCAGCTCGCGTTCCAGGTCGCGCCCGGCGATGGTGTAGTAGGCCTGCAGCGATTCGAAGCGCGCGAGGCCCAGCCGCTCCGAAATGCCGAGCGCCTTCGCGATCTGCCAGGCCGCCCAGTTCGACACGCCCACGTAGCGCACCAGGCCCTGCTGCACCAGCGTGTCGAGCGCGCGCAGCGTCTCCTCGATCGGCGTGGCCGGGTCGAAGCCGTGGATCTGGTAGAGGTCGACGTGCTCCAGCTGCAGCCGCTTCAGGCTCGCATGCACGGAATGCAGGATGTGATGGCGCGAGGCGCCGCGCGCGTTGGGGCCCGGGCCCATCTCGCCCAGCACCTTGGTGGCGACGATCACGTTCTCGCGCGGGATCTTCAGGTTCCTGAGCGCCTGCCCGGTCATGATTTCCGAGCGGCCTTCGGCATACACGTTCGCGGTGTCGATGAAGTTGATGCCGGCATCGAGCGCTCGGCCGACCAGCGCATCGACATCGCGTTGCTGCAGGTTGCCGATCTGGCCCCAGATGCCGCTCTCGCCGCCGAAGGTCATGGTGCCGAGACACAGTTCCGAAACGAAGAGGCCGGTGCGGCCGAATTTGCTGAAACGCATGAAAGGGACTCCTTGCTGAGGGCTGCAAAGTATCCATCCGGAGGCGCTGGCGCTGCATGCCGGATCGTGGCGCAAGCTTGCCCGATCCTGCAAAGAACGCAGCGCCGGGCGCTCGGCGCCCCCGTCAGACTCGGCGCTTCCCCGAGACGACTTGGGCTCGAACGCCGCGTTCGGTCACGTGCCTGCCGCAGCCACCCGGGAGCGCGTCAACGTGCCTTCTAGAACCGCGCCTTGAGAAATGCCGAAGGCCCCTTGAGCTTCACCCGCAGCCGCGCCGTGCTGCTCAATGCATCGACATCACGCTTGAGTTCGATCTCGCTCACGCCGTAAGACAGCACCACGCCGACGTTCTTGACGGGAAACCACTCCACGCCGAGGGCGGCGTTGTAGATATGGCCGCGCAGGTTGCTTCCGCCCTTGCGCACCCCGGACACGTCGGCGAAGAGACGCAGGTCCGGACTGATGGCGTGGCGCACGCCGACTTCCAGCAGCGGTGCGAACGCATCATCGCTGTCGTGCTGGCTGAAGGTGGCGGTCGCCCCGTTGACGCCGGCGAGCGCGTTGCTGTCCAGGTTGACGCGGTAGTAGGCCAAGCCCGCACCGAGGCCCAGCACGGTGTTGCCCGAGCCGATCCACCACTTGTAGGCGAACTTGGCAAAGTCCAGCTTGAGGTCGAGGTTGACATTGCCCAGCGCCGTGACCGAGGTTGGGCCGATCGCGAAGTTGTTCGCGAAGCCCGTTCCATAGTCGCGGTTCAAACGGTAGTAGTCGAACGAGAAGCCCTGGCTGTCGCCGATCAGCACATCGGCCGTGATGCGCGGCATGGTCACGCTGCCGGTTCCGATGTCGCGCGTGTCGAAGCGGCCGTAGGGCGTGTTCAATCCGGCGTCGACGGTCGGGTCGGCATGGAAGGCACCGATCGCGAGGCTGAAGCGATCCAGCGCGGGGGACGGCTCGGCAACGGCCGAGGTCGACATGGCGAAGCCGCCCCCAGCCAACGCGGCGAGGACGCATGAACGCAAACACATCATGAAGAAGCAATCCGATGAGCGGCTCCTGCTCGGCGTGAAGCACCGATGTCGTGGCGGCCGCGAAGCTCCCCGGGGCGCGACCGCGAATGTAAGGCGGCGGCCGCAAAGGGAAATGCGTGGTTGTCGGTTTCTCCTGTAGGAATGTGCCTTGCAGCGACCACCCCTCGTGCATCGGCCCGTCATGTGCGTCGCTCCGCCGGGGGAAGCCCGGGCGCAGCGGATGCCCGTTCGACCTACTGCTCGGGCCTTTGCCAGAGCCAGATCGCCACGATGAGCATGACCAGCGGGACCGCGATCCTGGCCGCCAGCGGCACAGGCGCGAACTGCAGGATCAGCGCGCCGAGCGCCATGGAAACGCTGGCCGCCCACTTCGCGGATCGAGAGACGACCTGGCCGCGGCGCCATTCACGAATCGGCGGGCCGTAGCGCGGATGGCCGATCAGCCATTGCTCGAGCGCCGGCCATCCGCGTCCTGCGCACCACGCGGCCGCCAGCAGGAAGGGGACCGTCGGAAGAACAGGCAGTACGACGCCGAGGACGCCGAGCGCCAGGAACAGGATCGCGAGGACTCGCCAGAGCAAGGGCATCATCGGGTGCATTGCATCACGAGCCGGCCACGGGGGCAGCAAATCCCCGAGCTCAGGGCCCGGCGACGCGATGGAGCGCTTGTCTCAGCGCTCGAGCGCCTCGGCGGCCGCGAGGATCTCCGCCGCACTCGGGAAGTAGCACAGGCTGCTCGGCCCGTCGCGCGCCTCGATGTTCGCCCAGGCGATGGCGCCCGACCCGTCGACCAGGAAGTGCCCGACGAGTTGCGTGGCATGGCTCGCCATGATCGCGTTGTCGGTTTCGGTGAGCTCGAAGCCGTCCTTCGCATTCAGCAGGGCATTGGCCGCCATCGGCTGGGTGGGCCCGGGCAGCTCGCCGGTGGGGTCGATGCGTGCCGCCTCGAAGTCCGCCATGCGCGTGCTGACAGGCCATGCGCTCGGTTCGCTGCTGTCATCGGGCAGGAATGCGACGCTGGGCACACCGAAGGCCCGATGCGTGCCGCATTCCGGGTCCGCCAGCAGCAACAGCGGCACGGGCCGGTAGCGGAAGTAGAGGCGGGCGCGCTCCACGGGCGTGTTGATCACTGCCACGGTCTGGATGCCTGCACCCCGCAGGGCCGGCTGGATCTCCGCCAGCTGCGTCACCTGTCGCCGGCAGAAGGGACAGTGCAGGCCGCGGAACAGGCCGATCAGGAAAGGTTTTCCGCGCAGGTCGGCCAACGAGACGCTGCCTTCGCGGTTGGCCGCGGGGAGCGTGAAGGCGGGGGCCGGGTCTCCCGGTTGCAGCGGATCTCCCACGGGTCACCTCCCTTCGTCAGGTTGTTCGCTCAGGCGGGCGGGCGTTCGACCGTATCACTTGTCGCAGCCGGGCACAACACAACGCCGTCTTGCGTCCTACACCTTCACGCGCAGACGACTGGCACCGGCTGCGCTGGCGCGCCGCATCGTGGGGTTCGGAAAGGAACATCCCATGAACGCCTTCACGCTCCGCACCCTCTGCACCGCGGCAGCGCTTGCCGCCAGCGGCATCGCCTTCGTCGGCTGCACCACCACACGACCGGACGACCGCGCAAGCAGCACGTCCTCGCGCACGTCCATCGACGCGCAGGTCGACGCCACCTTGTCCAAGCTCTATGACACCGTACCGGATGCGCGCGAGATGGTCGGCAAGTCCAGGGGCGTGCTGGTGTTCCCCTCGGTGGTGGGCGGCAGCCTGGGCATCGGCGCCGAATATGGCCGCGGCGCGCTGCGCGTGAACGGCCGCACCGTGGCCTACTACAGCACGACGGCCGGCTCGATCGGATTTCAGGCCGGCGCGCATTCGAGGGCAGTGATCTATCTGTTCACCACCCAGGAGGCGCTGGACACCTTCCGCAAGAGCAAGGGCTGGACCGCCGGAGCCGATGCCTCGGTCGCCGCTGCGACCATGGGCGCCAACGGCAGGATCGACACCAACACGATGCGCCAGCCGGTCATCGGCTTCGTCCTGACCAACCTCGGCCTGGAGGCCGGCGTTTCGCTGCAGGGCGCGAAGATCACCGAGGTTCGGGTTTAGTGATTCCGGTGCGCGGTGTCCACCGGCGCGGCCGCGTCGACACCGCCACGTCGTGTTCCACCCACTTCATGGCGGCGGCATGCAGCCCCGCGATGAGCCTGGGCGCCCGCTCCACCAGGCCGGACCTCGACAGCACGCAGAGCAGCTTGCTGCCATGATGAATCTCCGCCCGGACATGGATCTTGCCGCCTTCCGTCCAATGAGCGATGGTCACGCGGCGGCCCCGGTGCAAGAAGGATTTCTGCTCTACGGCGTCCATGCGACGAGGCTCGCGCACGCCTGCCGGTGGGCAAGCCCCGAACGTCGTGCGCCGCTGTAGGCAGGAATGGATGTGGGATGTAGAGAGGCGCCCTCACGGGCGTGCCGGATCGGGGTAGAACGCGCGCAAGGCCGCAGGCGCGACGAAGCGCGTCCATGCGCCATCGGGCTGCGAGAGCCGGTCTGCCACGGCATAGAACACGGCCGGGTGAACGCCCAGGCCGAGGTGGCTCGCTTCCACCTCGATGTTCTCGGAGGAGGGCGTCTCCGTCTCGAAGCTGCTGCGCCAGGACACGATCCCGTCGGAGCGGCTGAAGATCGACGTGGCGGGCACCTGCGGCGTCGGTCTCACCCAGCGCTGGCGCCTGGGATCATCGGCAGGCATGCCGCTCAGCAGTTCATAGACCTTCGCAGCGCGGGTGGCCTTCGGGCTGCCGTGCAAGGGGCTGCCCAGCGTGACGACGCCACGCACGGTGTCGGGTGATCTGGCCGCGAGCATTCGCGCGAACACGCCGCCGAGACTCCAGCCCACCAGGCTCACCTTGCCCGAGCGCTCGTGCAGTCGGCGCAGCAGGTCCAGCAGCCCCTTCTCGACGCCCGGAAGCGGCCCGCAGTTGGTGCCGTGGCCCCAGCCATGGACCGCGTAGCCGCGGGTCTGCAGGAAGCTGCGGAGCAGCTCGGTCGATCCGTCGCTCGCGCCCAGCCCGGGCAGCACCACGACAGCGTGGCCATCGCCGCGCGGCGCGCACTGGAGGAGCGGCCAGAGCGCGAGTGTCGCGGTGGCTTCCCAGAGTGCCCGACCCTCGGCCAGCAACAGGAACTTGGAGGGTGGGCGGGCAATGGCGGTAGTCGGCATGGTGGGTCTCCCGGATTCAAAACATCCACGGTAGGCGAAGGGTTGCGCACTCCGCTGGGACAGGAGGCAGGCCATGCGTAGGCGGACGGGCCATTTTGAGGAAGGGCATGTCTTTTCACATGCGGTGCGCCTGCGACGGCGACGAGAGTCTTGATCGTCCTACTCGCGAGGCGCACGTGAGGGCTGTTTGATGTGAGTCACCATGCGCCCCATCGTTCAAGCGGCACTGAGGAGTTTGCAAGGCCTGGCCCATGCCAGGGCGGTCGCACAGAGCCGGCGGGTGGCGTGGCTGTCGCGCGCCCACGAGCGGGCGACCCGCTTGGACGAGCGCCCGGGCCGCGAGATTGCATGGGAGAACCACATCGTGGTGCTGGCGCTCGCCATGACCCCGAGGGACCTGGCCGATCTCAAGATCAAGCGCGCGATCTACCTGCGCATGCTGCTCGACAGTGCGCCGGCGCGCCTGCAGCCCTGGGTCGACCAGGACGAGCTGGAAGACATGCCGAAGTCGCGGCTGTTCGAATGGGTCGCGTATGACCTCGAATCCATGGAGCTGGAAGAGATCGAGGCAATGATGACGGCGGGGGAGGCGGCGCAGTATGTCAGGGAGGTGCGGGAGTTCAAGGGATTCGAATAGGGCGGTGTTCGCGCCTCCTCATTCGTCGGTCGCGCCGCCATCCTTGCGAATGGATTCGCGATCGCGGTGCCTCTCCTGGCGCCCGAGGGCGCTGTCGAGCGCGCGCTTGAGCTTGTCGGCCGCGCCGCGGAAAGCCTCGTCGAGGTTGGGCGCGTGCTGCGTCACGGTCAGCGGATTGCGGCCTGCGACGCGCGCTTCCATGGCGCAGCGCTTGTCGTTGCCGCCGCCCTTGTCGTGGTTCTCGTCGCTCAGGTGGACCTCGACCCGTGTCACATCGGCGGAGAAGCGGTCCAGCGCCTTCCTGATCGCCTCGCTCGCCCAGCGCTCGAGGGCATCCTTGTTCTCCACGCCGTTGCTGGCGTTCACTTGAATCTGCATGTCAGGTACCTTTGCTTCCGTTGATCTGAGGCCCGCCCAGTTTTGCGCCTGATGAAACTCGCAGCGTAAGCATTTGGAGCATGCGGGGGAAGGAGATTCAGGCCGAAGCGAACATCATCCCGGCCCCTCGCGCCGCAAGCTGTTGCTCAAGGCGGTCTTCCGCAGGATCACCGCAAAGGACTGCACCGCCGCCGGCTTGCTCTCCCCCAGCCGCCAGAGGATTCCCGGCGTGCGCACCGGCGTCGGGCTCTCCAGCGGGATCACCTTCAGCCCCGCCATCGCCTCCGGCACGGCGTTGATGGCCACGATCGAGCCGATCATCGTGCGCGCCACCAGCGCCAGCATCGGCGCCACGGTCGACATCTCCGCCACCACCGTGGGCTCGGCGCCGCAGGCGTGGAAGCACTCGTCGAGCATGGTGCGGGTGGAGAAGCTCGAGGACACCAGCACCAGGTCCTGCCGGTGCAGCTCCACCATGCGGATGCGCTTGCGGCCGGCCAGCGGATGGCCAGTGGAAACAACCAGCACCATCTCCTCGTTGTAGAGCGGCTCGAACCAAAGGCCCGTCGGGTCTTGCGGACGGTAGGAGATGCCGAGGTCCAGTTCGCCGGCCGCGAGGCGCGCGGCGATGACCTCGGCCGCCAGCTCCTCGACGCTGATGCGCACCGTGGGGTGCCGTGCGAGGAACTGCGCCACGCACTCGGGGATGAGGCCGATGTTGAAGGTGTGGGTGGCGCCGATGCGCACCCTGCCCGTGAGGTTGCCGGCGCCGGGCTTGAGCAGCGCCACGCCCTGGTCGACCTCCTTCAGCGCGCGAGAGGCAAAGCTGCGCAGCAGCTCGCCGGCCTCGGTGGTCACCACCTTCTTGCCGATGCGCTCGAAGAGCGGCTGGCCCAGCTCGTCCTCCAGCTGCTTGATCTGGTGCGACAGGGTCGACTGCGTCACGTGCACGCGCTCGGCGGCGCGCGTGAAGCTCAGGCAATCGGCCAGTGCGACGAAGTAACGCAGATGCCTCATCTCCATGGAAACCCCTGCGGATGATCGATGCCATCGATCATATCCATGGAAATTCATCATTTGTCGGCGCGATGCCCGCGGCCTATCGTCCAGGCAACACAGGAGACAAGGCCATGGCCGACTACAACCAGGACAGCATCACGCAGGACGTGCTCGACGCCTTCGGCAAGACGCCGGACCCGCGCCTGCGCCAGCTCATGACCACGCTGGTGAAGCACCTGCACGCCTACGCGCGCGAGGTGGATCTGAAGCCCGACGAATGGCTCGCGGCGATGAAGTTTCTCGAGGCGACGGGGCACATGTCGACCGACAAGCGGCCGGAATTCATCCTGCTGTCCGACACGCTGGGCCTGTCGATGATGGTCGTCGCGCTGGCGCAGGCGCGCGCCGGCGGTGCGGCCAAGGGCGCGACCGAGGCGACGGAGGCCACGGTCGAGGGCCCGTTCTACTGGGCCGGTGCGCCCGACATGCCGCTGGGGGCCGACATCCGCGGGAGCGCGCGCGGCGAGCCGACTTTCTACATGGGCCGCGTCACCGATGTGCATGGCAAGCCGCTCGAAGGCGCGCTGCTCGACGTGTGGTCGGGCGACGGCGAGGGCAAGTACGACGTGCAGCTCAGCAGCGAGCCGACGATGGCGGCGCGCGGGCGCTTTCGCACCGATGCGCAAGGGCGCTACTGGTTCTGGTCGATCCTGCCTGCCTATTACCCGATCCCCGACGACGGGCCGGTGGGGCAGATGATGCATGCCACCGAGCGCAGCATCTACCGGCCGGGCCACATCCACCTGCAGGTCTCGGCCCCGGGCCACGTGACGCTGACCACGCAGGTCTTCGTGGCCGGCAGCCCGTACATCGACCAGGACGCGGTCTTCGGCAAGCGCGACAGCCTGGTGGTCGACTTCGAGAAGCACGCGCCGGGCAAGTCGGTGGACGGGCGCCAGATGCGGGAGCCGTATTACTCGGCGAGCTTCGACGTGCGGCTCGCACCGGCCGCCTGACGCCGCTTTCCTCTTTTTCTTTTTTTACAAGGACCCTCATGAAGATCGGCAAGGCCACCGTGCCGCACACGGCCATCTGCACCTCGGACGAACACACCATCGTGATCCGCGGGCGCGACCTCTCGAAAGAGCTGATCGGCAAGATCTCCTTCGTCGACCATTTCTTCCTGCTCTTGACGGGGCAGATGCCGACGCCGGGGCAGGCCGCGGTGCTGAACGCGACGCTGGTGGCGATCGCGGAGCACGGCCTGGTGCCCAGCGTCCAGGCGGCGCGCATGACCTTCGCCGCGGCGCCCGATGCTATGCAGGGCGCGGTGGCGGCGGGCATCCTGGGCTGCGGCTCGGTGGTGCTGGGCTCGTCGGAGACGGCGGGGCGCATGTATGCCGAGATCGACGCGAAGGTGCAGGCCGGCACGGCGCTCGACGAGGCCGCGCTCGCGGTGATGAAGGCCTGGCGCGCGCAGGGCCGGTCCATCCCCGGCTACGGCCATCCGCTGCACAAGGAGCGCGACGAGCGCGTGGGTGCGCTGTTCGATGCAGCGAAGGCGGCCGGCACCGACCTGCGCTTCGTGCGCATCGCGGAAGCCGCCGAGCGGCTCCTGCCCGAGCTGCTGGGCAAGCCGCTCAAGCTCAACGTGTCGGGCGCGATCCCCTCGGTGCTGCTGGGCGCGGGCTTCCCGGTCGAAGGGCTCAAGGGCGTGCCGATGCTGGCGCGCACCGCGGGGTTGATCGCGCACATGGTGGAGGAGATCGGCCAGCCGATCGGCTTCGCGCTCTCCTACCAGGCGACGCGCGAGATGGAATACCAGGGCGATGTGCCCGCGGGCTTCGGGAAGCACGAATGATCCCTGTGCTGCAGGGCCTCAAGGTCATCGAGCAGGGCACCTTCATCACGGGGCCGGCCGCCGGCATGCTGCTGGGCGACCTGGGGGCCGACGTCATCAAGGTGGAGCAGCCGGGCACGGGCGACCCGTTCCGCGCCTTCAAGAACGGGCTGTACAGCCCGCACTACCAGACCTACAACCGCAACAAGCGCAGCATCACGCTGGACACCAAGAGCAGCGCCGACCGCGAGGTGCTGGACGCGCTCATCGCCGATGCCGACGTGTACATCCAGAACTTCCGCCCCGGCGTGGCCGAGAAGCTGGGCGTCGGCGCCGAGCGGCTGCAGGCGCTGAACCCGAAGCTCGTCTATGTCGCCATCAGCGGCTTCGGCGCGACCGGGCCCGCCGCCAACCGGCCGGCCTACGACACGGTCGCGCAGGCGGCCAGCGGCTTTCTCAACCTGCTGGTGAACCCCGAGAACCCGCGCGTGGTCGGGCCGGCCATCGCCGATTCGCTGACCGGCTTCTACGCCGCCTACGGCGTGCTGGGCGCCCTGTACGAGCGCAGCCGCACGGGCGTGGGCCGCAAGGTCGAGGTCTCGATGCTGGAAGCGATGGCGCATTTCAACCTCGATGCCTTCACGCACTTCTTCCAGGTCGACGAGGTGATGGGCCCCTACAGCCGCCCGAGCGTATCGCAGTCGTACGTCCTGCGCTGCGCCGACGACAAGTGGATCGCGCTGCACATGTCCTCGCCGGAGAAGTTCTGGCGCGGCCTGGCCGCCGCCATCGAGCAGCCCGCCATCTTCGAGGACCCGCGCTTCGCCACGCGCGACGCGCGCATCGAGAACCAGGAAGCGCTGATCGCGCTGCTCGGCGCGCGCTTCGCCACCCGAACGCGCGACGAATGGTGCCGCCGCCTGGAGCGCGAGGACGTGCCCAACGCGCCGATGTACGACACCAGCGAGGCCCTGGAAGACCCGCAGGCCAAGCACCTGCAGCTGATGACCTCGGCCGAGCATCCGGTGATGGGGCTGTTCCGCACGGTGCGCTCGCCGGTGAGCTTCGACGGCGAGCGTGCACTGCAGGTGCGGCCGCCGCCGATGCTGGGCGAGCACAGCGACGAGATACGCGCCGCGCTGAAGCGCAAGTAGGCCGATCGAGAACAACGGAGACCAGCGAATGACTTTCAGGACAACGATGCGCACCCTGCTCGCCGCCGGCGTGCTGCTCGCGGGCGCGGTGGCGCAGGCGCAAGACAAGGGGGGTCCGATCAAGTTGGTCGTGCCCTTCGGTGCCGGCACCACCACCGACACGGTGGCGCGCGTGGTGGGCGAGGCGCTGGGCAAGGCGCTGCAGCAGCCGGTGATCGTCGACAACCGCGCCGGGGCGGGCGGCTCGACCGGCAGCGACATGGTCGCGAAGTCGGCCCCCGACGGCCGCACGCTGGTGATGGGCACGGTGGGCACGCATGCGATCAACGCCGCGCTCTTCAGCAAGCTGCCCTACGACCCGCTGCGCGACTTCGCGCCGGTGGCCTTCATCGGCTACACGCCGACGCTGCTGGTGGTGGCGGCGGACTCGCCGATCAGGTCGCTCAAGGACCTGGCGCAGGCCGCCGCCAAACCGCAGGGCGTGACCTTCGCCTCGGCCGGCAACGGCACCTCGGGCCACCTCGCGGGCGAGCTGCTGGCGCAGCGCCTGGGCGGCAAGATGATCCACGTGCCTTTCAAGGAAGGCGCGATGGCGCTGACCGGCGTGATCGCCTCGCAGGTGGACTTCATGTTCTATCACCCGGCCGCGGTGATGCCGCAGGTCAGGGCCGGCAAGCTGCGCGCGCTCGGCGCGAGCGGCGCGGTGCGCAGCGCCGCGGCCAGCGACGTGCCCACGCTGATGGAGCAGGGCATTGCCGACTTCGACCTGGTCGCGTGGTTCATGCTGTATGCGCCTGCCGCCACGCCGGCCGCCACGCTGACGCCATTGCGCGCGGCCGCCGCCACCGCACTCGCGCAGCCCGAGGTGGTGGCGAAGCTGCGCGAGCAGGGCATCGAGTCGCGCACCATGCGCACCGAGGAGATGCAGCCCTTCAACAAGACCGAGCTCGGCAAATGGGCCGGACTGGTGAAGCGCTCGGGGGCGCAAGTGGATTGATCGATCGCTTTTCGCTTCGCAACAAAACCATAGGAGACGAGGACATGAAGACGCAGCACCTTCCAGGCATTCCCCGCCGCACGGCCGTGGCCGCCATCGCACTCGCGGCGGCGGGCCTTGCGTCGGCACAGCAGCCCGCGGGCCAGCCGATCCGCATCGGCAGCACGCTGGCGCTGACCGGGCCGCTCTCGGCCACGGCGCAGATCCACAAGCTGGTGGGGGAGATCTACGTCGAGCAGCTCAACAAGCGCGGCGGCCTGCTCGGCCGTCCGGTGGAGTGGGTGGTGAAGGACGACCAGTCCAAGCCCGACCTCGCGCGCACGCTGTACGAGCAGCTGGTGACCGCCGACAAGGTCGACCTGCTGATGGGGCCCTACGCGACCGGCGCGATCCTCTCGGCCATGGGCGTGGCGCAGCGCTACAACAAGGTGCTGGTGCACCACACGCTGGGCATTCCCTCGCTGGCCAAGTACGACATGCAGTTCCCGGCCTGGTCGATCGGCTCGGACCCGGCGACCACGGTGCCCAACACGCTCTTCGACGCGCTCGCGGCCTCGCCCAAGCCACCGAAGACGGTGGCGGTGGTCACCAGCAAGTTCCCCTCGATCCAGTTCATGAGCGCGGGCGCGCGCGAGGTGATCAAGAAGCGCGGGCTGACCGAGGTGCTGTTCCTCGAGTGGGACTTCGGCAACCGCGACTTCGGGCCGATCGCCAACCGCGTGAAGGATGCCAAGCCCGACTTCGTGTGGGTCGGCGCCATCGGGCTGGAGGGCAACCTGCTGCTCGACGCGATGAAGAAGATCGACTATTCGCCGCCGCAGCACTTCTACCTGTACCCGGCGCCGGGGCCGCTGCTCGCGTCGCCGGAGGCGAAGAACGCGCTCTCGGCCACCATCTTCGAGGCGCAGCCGCCCTTCACCTCCAATCTGGGCGCGGCCGAGTTCGTCAAGCTCTACAGCGAGCGCGCCGCCAAGGCCGGCTTCTCCGACACCTCGGTCGAGACCCAGGCCGCGGCCTCGTACACCGCCTGGCAGATCCTCGAGGCCGGCGTCGTCAACACCAGGAGCCTGGACGACAAGGCCATCGCCACCTGGCTCAAGGCCAACAAGGTCGACACGCTGCAGGGCAAGCTGCGCTTCGACGGCACCGGCAACTTCGGCGACGACCTGATGCGCATCAAGCAGATCCAGAACGGCAAGTGGGTCGTCGTGTGGCCGAAGGAAGTCACGTCGGGCGGCGCCAAGCTCATCACGCCGTGACATGAGCGCCGCACGGCCGCCCCGAAGGCGCGATGGCCCCCTCGGGGGGCAGCGCAGTACACGAAGTGACCAGCGTGGGGGCTCCATGAGGGCCGCACGGCCGCCCGAAGGCGCGAACGCCCCCTCGGGGGGCAGCGCAGTACACGAAGTGACCAGCGCGGGGGCGCCATGAGCGCCGCACGGCCGCCCGAAGGCGCGAACGCCCCCTCGGCGGGCAGCGCAGTACACGAAGTGACCAGCGTGGGGGCTCCATGAGCGGTTTCACGCTCCCCAGCATTTCGCTGCTCTCCCAGTCCATCCTCTCGGGTATCTTCGTCGGGGCGCTCTACGGATTGATGGGCCTGGGCCTGAGCCTGAGCTGGGGCCTGCTGCGCCTGATCAACCTGGCGCACTTCGCCTTCGCCTTCCTGGCGGCCTACCTCTGCTACCAGATGGCGACGATGGGCATGGACCCGCTGCTGACCCTCGCGGTCATCGTGCCGCTGTTCTTCGCGCTCGGCGCGGGGCTGCACTGGGTGATGGCGCGCTTCGCGGTGACGCCGTTCAACTCGCTGCTGCTGACCTTCGGCCTCACGGGCATCGCGGAGAGCGTGATCCAGTCGATCTGGACCGCCGACTTCCGCAAGCTCGAATCGCATTACGGCGAGCAGAAGTTCAAGCTCGCGGGCCTCTACATCCCCGTGCCCGAGCTGATCACGCTGGTGGTGGCCCTTGCGCTCGCCTTCGCGGTGTGGGGCGTGCTGCGCTATACCGACCTCGGCCGCGCACTGCGCGCCGCGGCGCAGGACGGGCCGGTGGCCGCGGCCTTCGGCGTCAACGAGAAAGCACTGGGCCTGCTGCTGGCCGGCACCTGCGCGGCGCTCGCGAGCATCGCGGGCGTGTGCCTGGCGCTGAGCTTCTCGCTCACGCCCTCGCAGATGTACGCCTGGATCGGCGTGGTGTTCGCGGCGGTGATGCTGGGCGGGCTGGGCAGTGCGCTCGGTCCGCTGGTGGCGGGCATGCTGATCGGCGTGAGCGAGGCCGTGACCATGGCGGTGACGGCGCCTTCGTGGGCGCCGATCGTGTCGTTCACGCTGTTGATCGTGATCCTTCTCTTCAGGCCAGGAAAGAGCGCGTAGATGAAACAAGGCATCGGACTTCGTTCCCTCCCGCTTCGGGCGCGGCCCCGCCCGCTCGCCGAGGGAGAGGGAGCGACGCGCGCGATCACCTCGGCGCCCGCCCGAAAGATACCGGCCCCGCTCCTGATCCTCGGCGCCGGCGTGCTGCTCGCCTTCGTGCCGCAGCTCGGCCTGCCGGCCTTCTACGACTCGCTGCTCTACCTGATGCTGCACTGGGTGGTGCTCGCGACCTCGTGGAACATCCTCTCGGGCTACTCGGGGTATTTCTCCTTCGGGCACGGCGCCTTCTTCGGCACCGGCATCTACACCAGCGCCAACCTGATGGCGCGCTACGACTGGCCCTTTCTCTGGACGCTGCCCGCGGCCGCGCTGGTCGCGATGGTGCTGGGCGTGGCGCTGGGCGCGATCGTGTTCCGCGTGAAGGGCGTGCGCGGCGAGCTGTTCGCGCTGCTGACGCTGGCCATCACCTTCGTGATCGGCACCATCGTGGTCAACACGCCGCTGGACGGCGGCAACGGCGTCTCGCTGGCGGCGGTGCCGGTGCCGAAGATCGGCCCCACGCCCTCGGCCACCTTCTACCTGCTGGCGCTGGCGGCGGCAGTGGCGACGCTGCTGATCGCCTGGGGCATCCAGGTGTCGAAGTTCGGCGCCGGGCTGTTCGCCATCCACGACGACGAGGAAGCCGCCGAAGTGCTGGGCGTGCCCACCTACCGCTACAAGCTGATGGCACTGGCCGTGTCGTGCGCGCTGGCCGGCGTGGCGGGCGGCATCCACGCGCTGTTCCTCTCGTACGTGACGGCGGGCGAGGTGTTCACGATCACGGTGCCGCTGACGGTCGTGCTGATGAGTGTGCTCGGCGGCACGCGCCACTGGGCCGGGCCGGCGATCGGCGCGGTGGCGATCACCGGGCTGCTCTACAGCTTTACCGCGGCGGACCATGCGGTGGCGGGCAAGGCGCTGATCGGGGCGATCCTGATCGCGGCCATTCTCTTCATGCCCGACGGCATCCTGGAACGCGTGCGGCGGCTGTGGCGGCGTGCGCCGGGCACGGTGCCGCCTTCCGAGACTGTGCCGGCGGCCGCGGCACTCGCGCCCGCCGCGCCGAGTGTGGCGAGCGCTGCCGCTGCGCAAGGCGAGGTGCTGCTGCGCGTGAAAGGGCTGAGCAAGTCCTTCAAGGGCGTGCGTGCGCTCGCCGGCGTGGACGTCGAGGTCCGGCGCGGCGAGATCCTGGGGCTGCTGGGGCCGAACGGCTCCGGCAAGTCCACCTTCATCAACGTGGTCAGCGGACATTACACGCCGACGGCCGGGCAAGTGGAGTTCGAGGGCCGCAGCCTCAACGGCCTGCCGGCGCACCGCATCGCGGGCAGCGGCATCGCGCGTACCTATCAAATCCCGCGGCCTTTCGGCCACCTGAGCGTGCTGCAGAACGTGGCCATCGCCACCCTGTTCGGCGGCGCGGTGCGCGACCCGTCGGACGCGCGCCGGCAGGCGATGCGCTGGCTCGAGTTCACAGGGCTGGAGCAGAAGCACGACGCGCGGCCCGACGATCTGAACCTGCACCAGCGCAAGTTCCTGGAGCTGGCACGCGCGCTCGCCTCGCGTCCGCGGCTGGTGCTGCTGGACGAGGTGCTGTGCGGCCTCACGCCCAGCGAGATCGACGATGCGGTGGCGCTGATCCGTCGCATCCGTGAGCAAGGCTCCACCATCGTCTTCGTGGAGCACGTGATGCGCGCGGTGATGGCGCTGACCGACCGCATCGTCGTCTTCAACCACGGCGTGCTGCTGGCCGAGGGCCCGCCGCGCGAGGTGATGCAGCGGCCCGAGGTGATGAGTGCCTACCTCGGAAAGGCCGCCCATGCTTGACGTGCGCGACCTGCAGGTGGCCTACGGCGCGGCGAATGCGCTGTGGGGCGTGTCGCTGACGCTGCAGCGCGGCGAGCTGCTGTGCGTGGTCGGGCCGAACGGGGCCGGCAAGACCACGCTGATCGGCGCGCTGGCCGGCATGCTGCGCGCGCGCGGCGGGCGCATCGTGTTCGACGGGCAGGACATCACGCAGCGGCCCGCGCATCGCTTCTGCGAGGCCGGCATCGCGCTGGTGCCCGAGGGCCGCCGGCTGTTCACCGGCATGACGGTGCAGGAGAACCTGGAGCTCGGCAGCCTGCTGCCGCAGGCCAAGGCGCTGCGCCGGCAGACGATGGCGCAGGTGCTCGACCTGTTCCCGGCGCTGAAGGAGAAACTCGCGAGCCCGGCCGGCGAGCTCTCCGGCGGACAGCAGCAGATGGTGGCGATCGCCCGCGCGCTGATGGCGCGGCCGCGCCTGCTGCTGCTGGACGAGCCCTCGCTGGGCCTGTCGCCGCGCATCGTCGGCGACATGTTCGCGGCCATCCGGCGCATCAACGCCGATGGCGTGTCGGTGCTGCTGGTGGAGCAGAACGTCGCGATGGCGATGGAAGTTTCGCAGCGCGCCTACGTGCTGGAGGAGGGCCGCATCGTGGCCGAGGGCCTGCCGCATGAGCTGCTGGCGCGGCCCGAGATCCAGCGCGTGTACCTCGGTGTTTGAACCCAGTTCCTCGACGGAGAAGCCCATGCTGTTCCCCACCACCATCGTCGGCAGTTTCCCGCAGCCCGAGTGGCTGATCGACCGCGCGAAGCTCGCGGGCCGCTTTCCGCCGCGCGTGCGGGCGCGCGAGCTGTGGCGCATTCCGCCGCAGTACCTGCAGGAGGCGCAGAACGATGCGACGCTGGTCGCGATTCGCGCCCAGGAGGAGGCCGGCCTGGACATCGTGAGCGACGGCGAGATCCGGCGCGAGAGCTATTCGAACCGCTTCGCTACCGCGCTCGACGGCGTGGACCTGGACAACCCGGGCACGGCGCTCGACCGTTCGGGGCATCCGAACCCGGTGCCGCGCATCGTCGGCCGCATCCGGCGCCGGCATCCGGTGGAGGTGGAAGACCTGAAGTTCCTGCGCGCGCACACGCGGCGCCAGGTGAAGATCACCGTGCCTGGCCCCTTCACCATGCTGCAGCAGGCGCAGAACGATTTCTACAAGACCGAGGAAGAAGCGGCCATGGACTATGCCGAGGCGGTGAACGCGGAGATCCGCGACCTGTTCGCGGCCGGCGCGGACGTGGTGCAGATCGACGAGCCCTACATGCAGGCGCGGCCCGAGAAGGCGCGGCAGTACGGGCTGGCGGCGCTGAACCGCGCGCTCGAGGGCATCACCGGCACGACCGCGGTGCACATCTGCTTCGGCTATGCGGCCATCATTCACGAGCGGCCGAGCGGGTACTCCTTCTTGCCCGAGCTGGCGCAGTGCAGCTGCCGGCAGGTGTCGGTGGAGACGGCGCAATCGCACCTCGACTGCTCGGCACTGGCGGCGCTGGACGGCAAGCGGGTGATGGTGGGATGTATCGACCTGTCGACGCCGGAGGTGGAGTCGGTCGCCACCATCGTCGAGCGCATCCGGCGTGCGCTGCCTTATGTGAAGCCGGAGAACGTCATCCTCGCACCCGACTGCGGCATGAAGTATTTGCCGCGCGATGCCGCCATCGGCAAGCTGCGGGCGATGGTGGCGGCAGCCAGGGTGCTGCGCGAGGAGCACCACTGACGGGCGAGTTGTGCCGGAGGGAAGCTGCCCCGGCACCGGCCCGCGCGACCCGCCGATGCAAGCTCAGCCGCGCGTGACCTCGATGCTGTAGAGCCCCCAAGGGCACAGGGCGAAGCGTTCCTTGAGCGGCTTGTCCTTGAACGCCGGCAGCGTGTCGGCCTCGTAGACCGCCCACTGCGGGCCCAGCCCGCCCAGCGCGAGCGGGCCGCCGTCGATCTCGGTGGCCACGATCATCCGGTAGCTGCGGGCGTCGGCCATGCGAAGCGGCACGACGTAGCCGTCCACCGCGCGCAGTGCCAGCATGGCGTCGGCGGGCACACCTGCCGCTTCCATCACGCTGGTCAGCAGGGGGCCGGCGAGCGCGTGCGGCTTGGAGTCGTACTCGAGCGTCGGCTTGATGCGGACCACCGGCAGACGGCGCAGGGCCTCGGCGTCGAACACATAAGCCTTGTCGAACTTGACGCCGTGCTTCGCCATCAGCTGGTCGAGCGCCGGATCGACGGGGCCGCGGTTGGTCTTGCCCACCGCGCCGCTGACGGTCAGGAGGCCCGGGCCCGTGCGGGCCGCGTCGGCCGCGGACGCGTTGACCGATGGCAGCAATCCGGCGAGGGCCGCGGTTCCGAGGAAGTGTCGTTTGTTCATCGGACGATTGTGGGGCATGGGTGGGGCATGGTCCTCAACGTCGTGCAGCTGGGCGCGATCTGCATCGGGCTTGTCAAGGCGCTTTGAACGCCTCGCGCGCAGGGTGCCCTGGACAACCCGCGCCCACCTTGCCAAACTGCGCCCCATGGCGCTCCCCCACGCATCATCCGGCCAGGTCGTGAACCTCGGCGCGCTCGACATCGACGCAGCGGAGACCTGTGCACTCCTGAAGGCCGGCGACATGGAGATGATGTGGCTGGTGCTTCCGGCAGGCAAGCAGGTCCCCTCGCACGCCGTTTCGACCTCGATGACCTTGCAGTGCATGCGCGGAACGGTCCAGGTGCAGCTCGACGGCGACATGAAGCTGCTGGGGCCCGGCCAGGTCATGTACCTCGCCGGCGGCGTGACGCACGGCTTGCATGCGCTGGAAGATGCCCGGTTGCTGATGACCGTCGTGCTGCCGGCCAGCCGCACCGACTGAGCGGAGGGGCAATGTCTTCGCCGGGCGCATTGGCGGCTGGCGGGTCAGGTCTTCAGGAACGGTCCGGACGGTGCTTCACCACCCGTGGAAGCGCCCCCAGGTCTGCAGCGTGCCGTCTTCGGCCAGCGCGTGATATTCGGGAAACTGCGCCCCGGTGGCGCACGCGTGGTTGGGCAAGATCCTCAGCCGCGTTCCCATGGGAAAGCGCGCGACGATGTCCGCGTCCGCCGCGCCCTCACACGACACGATGCCGTGCTCCTGGTTGGCCGCCGAGAGCAGATAGCCCCGGATCGGCGTTCCCTCCACGGTGCAGACCTGGCCGTAGCCGTAGTCGCGCCGCTGCCTGGCCGTGCCCCGGTCGCGGCTCATCGCCATCCAGCCCGCGTCCACGATCGCCCAGCCCTTGTCGGCCTGGTGGCCGATGACGGTGGTGAGCACGCTCAGTGCGATGTCTTCTTCGCTGCACACGCCCACATTGCGCATCACCAGGTCGAAGAAAACGTAGACGCCCGCGCGCAGTTCGGTCACGCCTTCCAGCGAGGTGGTCTCCAGGGCCGTGGGCGTGGATCCCACCGAGAGGATGGCGCATGGCAGCCCGGCATCGCGCAGCCGCTCGGCGGCCCGCACGCAGCCCGAGCGCTCCTGCTCGGCCAGCTTCGCGAGGGCCTGCGGCGTGTCCAGCTCATAGCTGGACCCCGCATGCGTCAGCACGCCGGCCAGACGCATGCCGCCTGCGTGCAGCGCGCGGCCGACCGCCAGCAGGGAATCGTCGTCCGGCCTGATGCCCGAGCGGTGACCGTCCGTGTCGATCTCGATGAGCACGTCGAACGCGTGCCCGTGTTCGCGGCCGAAGTCGACGATGGCCTGTGCCCCCTCGACGCTGTCGGTCAGGATTTGAAGTGCACAACCGCGCCGGCAAAGATCCAACGCATGGCCCAACCGATGCGGTGCCATGCCGACGGCGTACAGGATGTCTGTGATGCCCTGTGCAAAGAACTGCTCGGCCTCCTTCAAGGTCGATACGGTGATGCCGGTGGCGCCGGCGGCGCACTGCGCCGCGACGACATCGGCGCATTTGGTGGTCTTGACGTGGGGGCGAAAGCGCACGCCGAGCGCATCGGCGCGGGCTTGCATGCGTGCGATGTTGTGCTGCATCCGCCGCAGCGAAACGATGGCCGCGGGGGTGTCCAGGGTGGCGAGGGTCTCTTGCATGGTGTTCGGTTCAATCGAGATACGCGCCCTTGGCCTTGAGCGCGGGGACGTCTTCGCGGATGCCGCGCGCGATGAGCGCGCTGACGGCGGCGGGCGTGGCATCCGCGGGCTTGGGCAGGTCCAGACCCAGTGCTTCCATCTGCTTGCGCAACGCAGGATCGGCGACCGCTTGTTGCAAGGCGCCCGTCAACCGGGCCACCACCGGCTGCGGCGTGCCGCGCGGGGCGAAGAGCGCGTTCCAGGAGCGCACATTCAGCGGGTACCGGGCTTCGGCCGCCGTGCCGACCTGGGGCAGTTGTGCCAGGCGGGTCCCCGACAGGACGGCGATGGCCTTGATGCGCCCACCCGCAACCTGCGGCAGCGCAGTGGTGGTCTGGTCGCACATGAAATCGATCTGGCCGCCCATGAGATCGTTGACTGCGGGAGCGACGCCCTTGTAGGGGACGTGGGTGACGTTGTGGCCGATGGAGGACAGCAGAAGCACGCACCCGTAGTGCGAGATGGAGCCCACGCCGGCGCTGCCGTACGAGGCCTTGCCGTTGTTCTTCGCCAGCCAGGCGACAAAGTCCTGCAGATTGCTGGCCGGAAGGTCGGCGCGGGCGAGCAGCAGCAAGGGGGATGCGCCGGCCGGACCGATGGGTGCGAAGTCCGCGACCGGATCGTAGGCCAGCTTCTTGTAGAGCGCGACGTTGGCCACGTGCGTGCCGATGCCGCCGAAGGCGATGGTGTAGCCGTCGGGGTTGGCTTTGGCGGCCTTGGTCAGCCCGATGACGCCGTTGGCACCTCCCAGGTTCTCGATGACGACGGGCTGCCCGAGGTCCTCCGACATCTTCCGCGCGACAGCGCGTGCCAGCGCATCGCTGGGGCCACCGGCCGGGAATGGAACGATCATGGTCACCGGACGGGAGGGGAAGGCCGCATCGGCGGCCATGGCGGCCGGCGCGCAGAGCGAAGTGACACAGGCGGCTGCGAGGCCGGCGATCAGGCGCATCAAGTGTTTCATGGCGATTCGTGGGCTGGGGATCGGTGATCAGGGGGCGGCACAGTGGAAGGTCCGCAGCCAGGGCAGCGCGCGCTCCAGCGTGGGCGACTCGACTTCGGCGAGTGGCGCACCCGGGGGACGGGGCAAGCCGACCCGGTTGTGCCAGTAGGTGCGCAGCCCCACGCTGGCGGTGCCGAACATGTCATAGCCCGAACCGGCGACGAATGCGGCGTCCCGCGGCTCGACCCCCAGCCGCTCCAGCGCCAGCCGATAGGGCTGCGGGTGCGGTTTGTAGAAGCCCGCTTCTTCGGAGGTGACGACCACGTCCCACGCGATGCCCAGCCGATCAGCGGCCCGCATGCCCAACCGGCGCGAGCAGTTGGTCACGACGCCCAGCTTGCAGTGCGGCGCGAGCGCCAGCAGGAGTGCGGCGGCCCCGCTCCAGACGGGCAGTTCGTCCCAACGGTATTCCAGCGCCTGAGGCGCGCTTGCGGGCAGCCCTACGGTGGCTGCGGCTTGGCGCACGAGATCTTCGTAGGGCGCATAGGCGCCACAGCCATAGGTCAGCCGCAGGTATTCCGCGCGCCAGCTTCGGCCCATGTGCTCCGAGCCCGCGGCGGCGTTCCAGACGGTCCAGGAATCGAGCAGCGCCGTGAGCAGGTCGAACAGCACGGCGCCAGGGTAGCGATCGCCCGCGGCGAGTGGGATGGAAGTGTCTTGCATGGGGCTACTCTAGGCTCGAAAGCTGTTTTCTGAGCTTCACGATTGCGTCATCAGTAGTTAAGATTTGCTGAACGATGCAGATCGATGACCTCCGCCTTGCCGCAGCGCTGCTGCGCGAACGCTCGCTCAGTGCCGCCGCCCGTTCACTGGACGTGACCCCGCCCGCGTTGTCGATGCGGCTGCGCAAGCTGGAGGCGACGCTCGGCCTGGTGCTGGCCAACCGGACGGCACGCAAGCTGCAACTGACGTCCGAAGGCGAACGGTTCGGCCGCGAGGCCTACGAACTCTTGCTGAAGTTCGAAAGCCTGCAGGAATCCCTGCAGCGCGATGACAAGAGGCTGACCGGGACATTGAAGATCGCCGCGCCTTTCGGCTACGGCCGGACTCATGTCGCACCCCAGCTTTCGCGTTTCTCGCGCATGCATCCAAGCCTGCGGCTGCAGCTCGACCTGCGCGAGACTCCTTGGCCCGACCGGCACGATTCCGATGCCGTGGTGCATGTCGGAACCGTGCGGGATTCATCCTGGGTGGCGCACCCTTTGGCGGCAAACGAGCGATGGCTGTGCGCGGGTCCCGACTATCTTCGCGAGCACGGCATCCCCAAGAACCCTTCGGATCTGGCCTATCACGCGTGCATCTGCATTCGCGAGAACGACGAGGACGTGACGCTGTGGCACGTGCGCTCTGTCAGCGGCTCCCGCAAGGGCTCGACCCTTCGCATCAACCCGGCGTTCGTCACCAACGACGGCAGCGTGGCGCGGCAGTGGGCGGAAGACGGCATGGGGCTCGTGCTGCGTTCCCAGTGGGATGCGGCGCCGGCGGTGGCCGCCGGGCGCCTGGAGCGCGTGATGGCGGACTGGACGTTCGGTGCCGCTCCCGTGGTGGTGCTCGTGCCAACGCGCAAGGGCCGCAGTCCCAGGACCCAGGCCTTTGTCAGGTTTCTGGTGGAAGCCGCATCAACGATGGCTTGAGGCTTCCTCGACGAAGGCATCGACGACTCGCACCGGCTTGCCTTGAGCGGGCGAGAACCATCACGCGCGTTCGGACAATTGGGCCAATGCTTCGATCTCGCAGTGGATGGCGACCTGGCCCGACACAACCGTAGCGGTTACAAGCGGCGCCATATCGCGACCACATGCGGAAAGCACTGGATGGGCGTACAGTATCCGCATGGACCGCGAAATTTGGATTGCCGTTTGCGCCCATCGGCTTCAGAGGCAGTGGCGCACCATCGACCCGGATCAGCTCGACGAGCTCGCCGGGGATTTATGGAAGGATGAGCGGTTGCGAAGCATGGCGCCAGAGGAGGCGGCTGCGCGGTGGCTGGAGCCGCTGGGGAGTTCGTGCTCAGATCCGCCTTCTTGAAGTCCGCTCCGTGACGCCGGCAGCCCGAATGCTCGCATGCTTTTGTCGGCGTCAAACTCTGCATTGACACTCACCCATCAAGCGCAAGCTGATATTTGGGCCAGTCGAGTTTGTCAGTCAGCGTGCGCCCTACATAGGCTGCGTCCTGCATCTGACAAGGCGTTCTATTACCGAGCGACAGACGCCTCGCAACCCGCTTTGACAATTCTCCCTAGGCCAATGATCCGCTGGCCTCAGGCATTTACGCGGGCAAGATCAAATCGATCATTCCGCCTCCGCTGGCTTCGCATGTAAGGCGCGAAGGCGTGCGATTCATCGACGAGCTCAAGCGCACGCAGGCACCCTAAAGGCAACGCTCTGGCAGGAGATAACGATGAAGACCAATGGTGCTTCAACGTCGTTCTGGATGGCTTCCGCCGCCATGCCTTCGTTTGCCCCCTTGGCCGGGCCGGCGCAGGCCGATGTCTGCGTCATCGGCGGCGGCATTGCCGGCCTGACCACCGCTTACCTGCTGTCGCGCGAAGGTAAGAGCGTGGTACTCATCGAAGCGTTCGAACTCGCCTCAGGGGAAAGCGGCCGCACCACCGCTCAGTTCGTGCCGCCGGACGACTTCTATTGCGCGATCGAGAAGTCTTTCGGCGCCGAGGGCGCGCGCAAGGTCGCGACAAGCTTCCACGCCGCGACTGACTTGGCCGAAGACATCGCCAAGGCCGAAGCGCCTGACTGCGGCTTCGAGCGTCTGGACGGCTACCTGTACTGCTTGCCCGGGCAAGACGGAGAGATGTTGGAGAAGGAGCTGGACTCGGCGACCCGGGCGGGGGTGGAGATCGAGAAGCTCCCGAGAGTTTCAGGACTCTCGTTCGATACCGGGCCATGCGTCAAATATGCTGGATTAGGCCAGTTCCATCCGGTTCGGTACCTGGCCGGCGTCGCCAACGCATGTTCGCGCCAGGGCGTGCGAATCCACTGCAATACACGCGCCCTGGACATCAAGGGGAAAGGTACAAATCAGATCGTCGTGACCGAGCAGGGCGACATCCTGGCCAACGCCGTCGTTGTCGCGACGAACACACCCTTCATGGATCGCGTGGTCATGCACACGAAGCAGTCGGGCTATCGGACTTATGTCATCGGCATCCAGATCCCCAAGGGCGCGTTCCCGCGCATCCTGTTGTGGGACACGGGCGATCCCTATTACTACCTGCGACTGGATTCCCCCGAATCGGGGTCCTCGACCGACACACTGATCGTTGGTGGCGCAGACCACAAGGTGGGCCAGGACTCTCACCCCGAGCATCGGTACGACGAGATCGAGAAATGGGTACGCGACCGGTTTCCCATGGCGGGAGCGGTGACCCACCGCTGGTCGGGGCAAGTGATGGAGCCGGCCGACAGGGTGGCCTATTTCGGCCCCAACCCCATGGACGACGGAAACGTCTACCTGATCACCGGGGACTCGGGCACCGGAATGACCCATTGCACGGCGGCTGCCATCGCCATCACGGACATGATCATGGGAAGAGCCAATCCGTGGTCAGATCTTTACGATCCATCGCGCAAGGCGACCCATGGCTTGGGTGACTTCGTCAAGGAGCAGGCCAATACGCTCGCGCAATACAAAGAACTCGTGACCGGCGGCGACGTCAGGGAAGTCGAGCAGATCAAGCCGGGTGAAGGTGCGGTGCTACGGCAAGGGACCACAAAACTGGCCGTCTACAGAGATGAATCAGCCGCATTGCATGTGCGCTCGGCCATCTGCACCCATTTGGGCTGCGTCGTCGCGTGGAATTCGGCCGAGAGATCCTGGGATTGTCCTTGCCACGCCTCTCGCTTCAGTGTGGACGGTGAAGTGTTGCACGGCCCGGCAAGCGTGCCTCTGGCACCTGGAAAATTGCTGGCATCCAGTTCTACCTGACGTCAGCGGGAGGCGAGATCGCGCGTCACGCAGTGTTCATGAACCTTTGGATGCCGAGGCCATCATGAAGCGCGGCATTGTGCTCACCGCCCTCATGCTTGCTGCCGGCGCGCCTCATGCGCAGACGGCAAGCTTCGACACCGACCCCGTCGGCCGCTCGCCGGCTGGCTGGGCCTGCGGCACCACGGGCCGAGGCAGTCCGCGCTGGACCGTCGAAGCGGACGTCGGCGCCCCAAGTCCACCCAACGTGCTCATGCAATCCGGCTCAGGCACGTTCCCCTGGTGCGTTCGCGGCGATTCGGCCATTGCCGATGGCTTTGTCGAAGTGAAGTTCAAGCCTGTCGGAGGCCGCGAGGATCGGGCGGGGGGCGTGGTCTGGCGCTGGAAAGATGGCAACAACTACTACGTCGCGCGAGCCAACGCGCTGGAAAACAACGTTTCGCTCTACTACACCCAAGGCGGCACCAGACGGACGCTGAAGTACGTTGATGCGCCCGTATCGGCAGGCGCTTGGCACACCCTGCGCGTGGAATTCGTCGGCACACGAATCACAGTGCTCCTCGATGGCAAGACCACCATCAAGTTCGAGGATCCGCACATTTCAGGTCTCGGTGCCGTCGGTGTCTGGACCAAGGCCGACAGCGTGACGGCTTTCGACGACTTCGCGTACGGGTCCGTCAAGTAGCACCGCCAGCAAGGCGGTCCAACCCGTCGAGCCGAGGGCGGGGGCGTTTCGTCCGTCACCCTCGCGATCGGCGCCGCTGCTCTTCTCTGCTGGTTAGCGGTAGCGCTCACGTCAAGGTGGTGATGCTCCATGGATTCGCCATCAGTGCTCGTGCCGATGATGAGCATCCGGCACGTGCGGATGCGCGTGGCTCAGCGGCTCATGCACATGCTCGTGGCTGTGCGGGCCGACTGGCATCGGGTCGTGCGTGTGATTGTGGTGGCCGTCATCGTGCCGGTGCGCGTGTTCATGCTGAAGCGTCTCATGCGCGTGCACGTGCCCATGCGATTCGGCCAGGTGCAGCGCCACGCCCAGCACCATCAGCAGGCCTCCGGCCGCCATGATCCAGCTCCCGCTGCGGTCGCCCAGTGCGATGGCGAGCGCGGCCCCGATGAAGGGCGCGAAGGCGAACACGGAGCCCGTGCGCGCCGCGCCGAATGCCCGTTGGGCCAGCAGGTAGAAGCGCAGGCTCAGGCCGTAGCCGCTTGCGCCAACCACGAGCAAACCGATCGCTGCGCCAAGCGTGGGCAGTGGATCGCCGAAGAGGATCGCCAAAACCGCAGTGGCGCAGACACCGAGCACTGCCTTGCCGAGGACCACCTGCGCGGGGTCGCGCTCGGCCAGCGCACGGGACAAGGTGTTGTCGGCGCCCCACGCCATCGTGGCCAGCAGCACCGCCAGCAATCCCCAGAGCTGGTTTCCGCCCTGGCGGCCCTGGTCGAGCACCAGCGCAATACCGCCGGCGAGCAGAAGCATCATGGCAGCCCAGACCCGGCGATCCATGGTCTCGCCGTACAGGGCGCGTGCCAGCAAGGCGGTGAACAGGGCTTCGAGAGTAAGCATCAGCGAGGCACCGGTGCCGCTCGTGTGCTGCAGGCCCCAGGCCAAGGCGACCGGTCCCAGCACGGCGCCGAAGGCTGCCATCGACAGCAGGCGCGGGATGTCGCCGCGCATCAGCCTCGCCTCCTTCTCGATGTGCTGGCGAGAAAGCGCGCCGACGATGGCAGCGCCCGCGTAGAGCAGGGCCGCCGTCGTGAATGCTCCGAGTCCACTTCCGAAGCGCTGGACCAGTGGCGTGCTGATGCCGAAAAGCGCCGCCGCGAGCAAAGCCAGCAGGCCACCGCGCAGCGCGGGCCACTGAACATGCGAGTGCTTCATGCGCATCACTTTCTTGATCCCACGGCCTCAGTCACCGCCAACGCAACTCAACAGCCGCATCGACGAGCTGCTTCTGCGCAACTGGAAAGGAACGTGATGAAGCTCATGGCGAAGGGGTCTGGCTCGATGAAGCATCTGCGAGGGAGACTGCTCGCAGCAAGTCTAGCGCGCGAGCCGGGGCGGCCCCCTCAACGGCCGCTGCGTGGCGCCGGGGAGAAAGCCAAGGCCCATGCCACGGTGCAGCAAGCCGCGCCGGCTCTCTTGCGGCACACTCCATGCGATGCCGGCCGCCCAATCCGCCATCCAAGCCGACGCGTCCCCGACCTTGTTCAAGAGTGCCAAGGCTTTCGAGACCTGGCTGAAGAAGCATCACGCCACTTCCGACGGCCTCTGGCTCAAGCTCGGCAAGCGGGGCGCCGATGAACCCTGCATCACCTACCCCGAGGCGGTGGAGATTGCGCTCTGTTGGGGCTGGATCGACGGCCAGAAGAAGAGCCTCGACCACCAGCATTTTGTCCAGCGCTTCACGCCGCGGCGCGCGCGCAGCACCTGGTCGAAGATCAACGTCGACAAGGCCGCGGCGCTCATCGAGGCGGGCCGCATGCAAGCGCCGGGCTACGCGCAGATCGAGGCCGCCAAGGCCGACGGACGCTGGGCGAAGGCCTACGACGGAGCGCGCACGTCCGCGGTGCCCGAGGACTTGGTGGAGGCGCTGGACGCCGAGCCGAAGGCCAAGGCCTTCTTTGCAACGATCGACGCGGCCAATCGCTACGCGGTACTGTGGCGCATCCAGACGGCCGTGAAAGCCGAGACGCGCGCCAAGCGCATCGCCCAGCTCGTGGAGATGCTCGCGCGCGGCGAGACCATCCACGCCATCAAGCCCAAGGCCAACGCCTGACTGCGAGTCTCACGCGTGGTCTTTCGGGCCAGCGCGCAGCCGCCCGAGCTCATGCAGTCGCGAGCGGGGAGTGCCCGTGATGGGGCAGCAACGCCCGACGTTTGCGAGTGTGCGCTGGTGAAGCGGTCCGAGCACCGAAGCGCTCACAGCAGCGACATTACGCGGTCGCGGCTCATCACTTCGGCGACGCCGGCGCCGGTGTTCCCGGCAAGGGTGAGGCCCAGCGCACGATCTTTCCGTCCCTGAACTTGACCGTGTAGCTCGTCGTCCGGTGGTCTATCCCCTGGGCACGGAATGCGTCGCTGCGAATCTCCGCGCGCCCTGTGACGGTGTCGCCGGCGCCTTCCACCGAAGTGAGGGACGCCTGGAAGTGCTCTGCGATGTTCTTTTCGAACGCGCGCCTGACGGCGGCCTCCCCAACGCATGGGGGATTGCACGATCCATCTTCTCGCACGGCATCCGAGGCGAAGAACTTCATCAAGCCATCCAGATCGCCGCGGTTGCGGGCGTCGATGGCCTGGCGAAAGATCGAAACCGAGTCAGGTCGAGAAAAGCCGATGGGGGCGCCGCAGCCCGCGATGGAGACGACCACGAACAAGCCTGCGCAAAGTCGATAGCTCATCGGGTCTCTCCTGCAGAAGTGGCGTTGGGGCTGGTTCGCAAAAATAATAGGCAGCGGTCGTCTGAAAGGCAAGGGCAGCGTTGCGTTGGTTGCGACCTCCAGCGTGGGATGGCCGCGCGCTGACGAGCCTGTGGCTGCTGAGCGCGTCAGACCACCGACGCGGCCTTTGGAAGGCGAAGTCCAGGAGCCCCGATGAAACACCAGCAGCGAGTGTTTAAGGGGGCGGATTCAACCAATCGATGGAACACATTCGTTAAACATCGCTGCTGGCGAATGTGAAGTCATGGTGCGCTGAAGCCGACAGCAAGCGCTGCGAAGCTGTCTCGAGCGAGAGTCGCTTCAAGACTGATTGCGGAAGTTCACCCATGAGGCGCGAAGGACGCGGGTGGGCCCAATTCGGACCTCGACATTTGGGCAAGCGGACGTTCAGCGCGGCAGGTAGAGCTACCAGCGCATGGCTCGGACCCCGGTGACGCAACACAGGAGCTGAACAAACGCAAGCCAAGGCTCCGTCGCCCAACCCAGCTTGTCCCTACGGGGGTGGCAACCGGCTGAGAACATCCAGCATCGCCGGAGAAATATCCGTGTGGTGATGGACAAGTTTCCATGCTCCGGCTTCTCGCCGATAGATGTTCGTGACGCGATGCTCGAGGGTGACCTGCTGTCCTCCAAGCTTAACCTGCCCTTGCTCGATGCCCACTTCGTAGGCCACATCCCCGGCGACCTGGATGAGTTGATCCTTCAGACCAACCTTCCCGTCTGAGGCCAGTTGGGCTACTTTGTCAAACGATTCCCCGACTGCATCCCAGCCGACTTCCCGACCGCCGATCGGGTGCATGGTCGTCACGGCTGCGCTGTGCGACCAGATGTCTACCAGTGCGCCGCTCTCCCCGTTGGCCATGCGGCTCAACCCGGCGTAGAACTGTCGAGACGCTTCGCGGATTTCGTCTTCTGCTGACATGACTGACCTCCTTCATTAATGCCCGTGGGGAACTAACGGCGCGTCTCGCTCCAAATCGCACCACCGCTCATTGACTACGCAATGAGCGACAAAGTCAAATCTTTCTCTTTGACTCATGGGCAATCACCTTTCCGGCCTGCTGGCGAGATCTTGTCCGCCAAACCCAGGTCGGCCACGAGGCGCAGCATCCGTGAGACCTGGAACCCTCTGATCAGGAGGTCCAGTGCTTCCCGATCGCCTTCCACTTCGTCGTTCGTCATGGCAACACCCCGCGCAACGGCCAACAGACCACTATCAGCGTGCGCGAAGAGCTTCAGTGAGAAAGAACTAGCGGGTAGAAATGCCCGCTGCAATCCAAATGCCCAAGCCCACGAGGCAGGCCCAGCAGAGCCAGAAGAGGGCTCGCTCCCACCACAGCTGCGGCCCGCTCCGGGACTCGAAGCGGTACTTCAACGTCATACCCACGCCGTGAACCAGAACTCCCCCTACAAGCAGAGGCAGGGCATAGCTGCGCAGCCACTGGGGCAGCACCAACGCCAGCCCGGCCCCCAGCACGATGGCGCCGAGACCCGAGGCGAGTTCTGCCCCGTTAATGGATGCGGAATGGTCGGTCATGGTCGCCCTTCCAAAGGTGCGGTATGAACCGAGGGGTGACCGCCGCATATTCGCGCCACGCGTCGCCGAACGCGGCTTCGGAGTCACGCTCTTCGGAGGCGGCCAGGCGCACGTACATCACCACCAGCACCGGGAACATCACCAATCCCAGAAGCGTCGGCCACTGCAGCAGGAAGCCGAACATGATGGCTACGAAGCCGACGTACTGCGGGTGACGAACGAATCGGTAGGGCCCTGCAACGGCCAACCGGTGCCTGCGCTGGGCTTGGTACAGCACATGCCATGCATTCGACAGCAGCGTGAAGCCTGCGAAGATAAAGACAAAGCTCAACAGGTGGAAGGCTCCGAAGTGCGGGTTCCCGTGTTGGCCTGTCGCCAGCCACCACAGATGCCCGGCATCGTGCCCGAACAGGTTGACGGTCGGGAACTTCGAACCGAGCCAACCCGAGAGCAGGTAGATGGTGAGCGGGAAGCCGTACATCTCAGCAAACAGCGCCACGATGAATGCGGAGTAGGCTCCGAAGCTGCGCCAGTCCCTCAGGTTCGCCGGCTTGAAGAAGCTGTAGGCGAACCCGACGAAGATGATGGAATTCAGAACGACAAGGCCCCAGAGGCCGTAGTCATTGGTGGCGCTGTTCATCGTCGTTGCTCCTGGGCTGGCCGTGCTGATGTCCGCCGCCGCCGTGTCCGTGGTGCATGAACACGTGCATCAGTGGACAGGCCAGCACGAAGAGGTACGGCAGAACACCGAACAGGTGGGCAGTATGCTCGGTGACCAGGTAGAACCCGCCAACCGCCGCGGCGACCAGCAACGTCAGCCCAGCGGGCGAGCGCCAGAAGGACGGCGGCTCGAGATGCTCATGGTCCATGGCAGGCTCCCGGTCTTTCATTTGCCCGCAGGTGTGCGGGCCGCTTCGCGCTCCATCATCATCTGCATCATCATTTCCATCATGTCCATGCGCTTATCCATCATCTCGGGGCTCATGGACTTGTCGCCGTCCTTGGCGTCGGGCGTTTTCATCTGACCCATCATCGCCATGCCGCCCTGCATGGACTTCATGTGCTCGGCCATCAGCGCCTGGCGCTCCTGGGGCGTCTTCGCGGCCATCATCTTTTCGTGCATCTCCTGCATGGACTTCATCCGCGTGTCCATCTGCGCGGGAGTCACTGCCGGCGCAGAGGCGCCTGCTGGGTGATGCGCGGCGTGGTCCTGTTCGGACAGCGCCGCGGCGCAGCCTGAGATCCCCACAGCAACGCAAAGTGCAACGAATGAACGCATACGGAAACCTCCAAGGCTATGGTTGGGAGTATCACAGTCGCCAGACAAGCGAGTTTGATTTGCATCAAAGCCGAGGGGCAGGAGAGGCGTAGATTTGCCGGTGGCGTCGTTGGCGCGAAGGAGAGTCGCATGAGCTCGATATCAATTTCGACTCAGGATGCCAGTGCCGTGTTCGCACCGCTGCGGACAGGCGTTGCGCTGGCCGTGACCGTTGCAATGTTCTACGTTCTGTGCACCCTGGTCTGGCTTGCTGCACCGGGTCCGTTTCTGAGCTTCATGAACGGCCTGTTCCACGGCATTGACTTCTCCCCGCTCATGCGGCCTGCGCCGTTCGCGTGGGGAGGCTTTGTCGAAGCGGTGGTCGTGATGGCATTGTGGGCGTTTCTCGCGGGCACCTTCTTCGCGTGGCTGCGCCAACGTCTGGGCGGGTAGGCGGTCTGGCTTGACGCTTTTCCTCGAAATGCGCGTATCCCTTCCACACCGAGACGCACACGATCGCCAGAATCATCAACCCCCTCATGCGCGACCCTCATGCGCCTTCATGCAGTGCCCCTGCATTTGGGAAACGCGGCGCATCCCTAGAAAGACTCGCCCGCATTCGCACCCTTCTTTGCAGTCCTTCGCACCATCTGCCCGGCACATCGCGGGCAGGCAGGCGGCGCCGGCACGCCGCTGATGTCCGCCGATTCATCGCAGGCATTGCCATCAGCATTGCGCAGGTGCGCAAGGCGAACAGCACCACGCACGGAGTTCATCAGCTGGAAGGCGACTTGGAAGCCGGAGGGCCCACCCCGATCACACTGACAGTGTGGGGACTCCGCCTACGAACACCGGGACACTCCCGCAGTGTTCAAGAGAGAGTGGGCGATGCCGGGACGGGTCATGTCTTCTTCTTGTCCAAATGTGCCTGGAGACACGCCCGCAGCACTCAGCCCCCCTTGTGCGCCAGCATCGCCAGCGCATCGTCCCGCCACCACCCCACGGCCGCGAAGTAGCCTTCCCACACGCAGCCTTCGCAGCCTCGCCCGCAGCAGCTGGTGGGTTCCTCCGGCGGCTCTCGAAACCCTTCCACGCCTTCGGCGCGAAGGCGGACTTCGATCTGTTGCAGGACCTTGCGGGCCGTGAAGGCATCGGTGACGGGAGGCAGTGGCACCCATCGATGCTAGCGGCCGCGCGGTCGCCGCAGTGGCCGCGCGGGCATCCGCGGCCCGCGCCTGCGGCCTTACTGCGCCTCGATGTTCGCCACTTTCATCAACTTCTCGGTCAGCGCAATCTCCGCCTGCAGGCTCTGCGCAAACTCCTCCGGCGTGCTGGGCACGACCGATGCGCCGGTGGCCTCGAGCCTCTCGCGCACATCGGGCATGGCCAGGGCCTGGGTCAGGGCATCGCGCACCTTGTTGACCACGGGGGCCGGGGTGCCCTTGGGCACGGCCAGGCCGCCGAAAGAGACGAGCGCGATGCCGGGCACGCCGGCCTCGGCCAGGGTGGGCACCTTGTCGAGGCGCGCATTGCGCTTGGACGAGAGCACCGCCAGCGGCTTGAGCTTGCCGCCCTGGATGTGGGGCAGCGAGGGGCCGACGAGCGCGATGGCAAAGTCGACCTGCTTGCCGGCCACCGCATTGGTGGACTCGGAGGCGCCCTTGTACGGCACATGCAGCGCCTTGGTCTTGGTGGCCGCGAGCAAAAGCTCCGCGCCCATGTGCGAGGGGCTGCCGACGCCGCCGGAGGCATAGGCGAGCTTGCCGGGGTTCTTGCGCAGGCGCTCGACCAGGTCCTTCACGGTGGCGATGCCCGCGTCGGGATGGACGACGATGACCGAATCCGACTGCATGATGCGGCCCACGTGGACGAAGTCCTTCATCACGTCGAAGCCGGGGTGGCGGTACATGCGCATGTTGGTGGCCATCGGCGAGCTGGAATACACCCAGGTGTAGCCGTCGGCGGGCGCCTTGGCGGCGAGCTGCGCGCCCAGGTTGCCGGCCACGCCGCCGCGGTTCTCGACGACGATGGGCTGGCCGAGGATCTTGGACATGGCGTCGCCGGTGATCCGCACGGTGATGTCGGGCGAGGTGCCGGCGAGGTAGGGCACGATCCACTTGATGGGGCGCGAGGGAAAGTCCTGCTGCGCGTGGGCGCCGTCGGCGGCTGCGAGCAGAGCTCCGGCGGCGAGGAAGGCCGAGATGGCGGCGCGGGTGATGCGGGTCATGGTCGTTGTCTCCTTTGAAGTCTTCATCGGCTCAGCGCACGGCCTCGCCCAGCAGCTCGCGGGCGATGGTGTTGCGCTGGATTTCACTGGTGCCCGTGAGCACGCGGTACATGCGCAGCAGGCGGAACAAAAACTCGACGCGGCTGCCCTGGACGATGCCCTCGCCACCGTGCACCTGCACGGCGCGGTCGGCGATGCGGAAGGCCGTCTCCGAACAGAAGAGCTTGGCCATGGAGGCGTCGGCGCGGGCCTCGCAGCCAGCGTCGAGGACGCGAGCCACGCTGAGCATGAGCGCGCGGGCGGCGGCGAGCTCGGTGGCCATGTCGGCCAACATGTGCTGCACGGCCTGGAAGGCGCCGATGGGCTGGCCGAACTGGCGCCGCCGCGTGGCATGGGCCATCGAATCCTGCAAGGCGAGGCGGGCGAGCCCGAGCATGGCCGGGCAGTGCAGCAGGCGGTTGACGGTGATGCGGCCGAGTGCCAGCGCCAGGCCCTTGCCCTGTTCGCCGATGAGGTTGGCGGCGGGGATGCGGCAGTCGGTCAGCACGATGTTGCCGGTGCCGGACTGGCCGGCCAGGGTCTTGTAGCCGCTCTCGACGCGGAAGCCGGGGCGGTCGCGCTCGACGAAGAAGGCGGTGGTCTCGCGGCGCGCGGGGTCGTCGCTGGTGGAGGCGATGACCACGGCCATGTCGCAGAAGGGCGAGCCGGAGATGAAGCGCTTGGTGCCGTTGAGCACGAATTCGTCCCCCACGCGCTCGGCGCGGGTCTGCACGGCGCCGGCGTCCGAGCCGGCCTCGGCCTCGGTGATGGCGAAGCAGATGGCCTTCTCGGCGCGGGCCACGGGCAGGATGAAGCGCGCCATCTGGTCCGGCGTGGCCTGCCTGGCCAGGGCGCCCACGCGCGGCGGGCCGGAGAGCTCGCCGAGCACGTGCGCGGCCAGCGGGGAGCCGCTGGCGTAGATGGCTTCCTTGATGAGGCAGTGGTCGAGCACGCTGAAGCCGGCGCCGCCGAGCGACTTGGGCAGGGTGACGCCGTAGATGCCCTGGTCGCAGGAGCGGCGCCACACCTGTTCGAGCAGGGGGCGCGGGGCGCCCGATTCGTAGGTAATGCCGTGCTCGGCGACCAGGGGCTGCAGCTCGTCGCGGATGAAGGCTTCGACGCGGGCGATGAATTCGCGGGCGGCGTCGGAGCCCTCGAAAGGCGCGGCGGCGGCGCGGCGCTCGGCGCGGTTGGGGGTGGTGGTGGCGTCCATGGGGGTGGTCCTCGGTTCAGTTGACACGCCGCTCGCGGCCGCGCCAGTAGGGCTCGCGCACATCCTTGCGTGAGAGCTTGCCGTTGGCGTTCTTGGGCAGGTGCTCGGTGAAGTCGACCGAGCGCGGGCGCTTGAAGTCGGCGAGCCGGCCGCGGCAGAAGTCCATCAGCTCGCCGGCCTCGGCGCGGGCGCCTTCGCGCAGGACGACGATGGCCTTGACCGCCTCGCCCCAGTGATCGTCGGGCACGCCGATGACGCAGACCTCGTACACGGCCTCGTGCTGCGCGAGCACGGCCTCGACCTCGGTCGGATAGACGTTGAAGCCGCCGGAGACGAGCATTTCCTTCTTGCGGTCGACGATGTGGATGTAGCCCTCGCGGTCCACGCGCGCGAGGTCGCCGGTGTGCAGCCAGCCGTCGTCGCCGAGCGCCTCGCGGGTGGGCTCGGGCGCGCGCCAGAAGCCGGCGAAGACGTCGGGGCCGCGCACGCAGATCTCGCCGATCTCGTCGCCTTCGACCGGGCGGCCCTGGGCGTCGAGCACCTGCACGTCGGATTCGCACGCGGGGCGGCCGCAGGCCGACAGCAACTCGGGGCGGCCGCCTTCGATGGCGAGCGCGTGGTCGTCGATGCCCAGGGCGATGACGCCGCCGGTGGTTTCGCCGGCGCCGTAGCCCTGGGCCAGGACGGGGCCGAAGGCGGCCCAGGCTTCGCGGATGCGCGAGGGCGACATCGGCGCAGCGCCATAGGTGACCAGGCGCAGGCTGCTCAGGTCGCGGGTGCGGATGCTCGGCTCGGCGAGCAGGGCATTGATCATCGCGGGGACGAAGAAGCACATGGTCACCTTGTGCTTCTCGATCGCCTCGAGGATCTCGGCCGGCTGGAAGCGCTCCATCAGCAGCACGGTGACGCCCTGGTAGAGCATGGGCTGGATGAACATGCCGCTGGCGTGGGTGATGGGGCCGCACAGCATGAGCACGTCGCCGCGCTGGGCATGCATGCGGCCCATGATGGTCTTGCGCAGGGAGGCCATGCGGTTGCCCACGGTCTGCATCGCGGCCTTGAGCTTGCCGGTGGAGCCGGAGGTGTAGTGCAGCACGGCGAGTTCGTCGGGGCGCATCTCGACGTGGATGTGCGCGTCGGAGGCGCCGGCCAGCAGAGCTTCGTAGTCGAGCCAGCCGCCCTGGCCGGGCGCGGGGGAAAAGGCGATGCGATGGCGCAGCGCCGGGACCTGGGCGGCAGCTTCGTCGACCATGCCGCGGTGTTCGGGGCCGGCAAAGCAGGCGGCGGGCTCGGCATTGGCGAGCGCATCGGCCAGCTCGGCCGGCGCCAGGCGCGCGTTCAGCGCGACCTTGACCAGGCCGGCCTTGTAGAGCGCGCATTCGAGCTCGACGATCTCGGGCCGGTTGGGCGCGGCCACGGTCACGCGGTCGCCGCGCTGCAGGCCCAGGGCGAGCAGGGCGTGGGCCAGTCGATTGGATCGCTGCTCGAGCTGCGCGTAGGTCAGGGCGCGGTCGCGGAACAGGATGGCGGGCCGGTCGGCCCAGAAGCGCGCACTGCGCGCGGTGTACATGCCGAGGTTCATGGGGTGTCTCCTTATGGCCTGAAGTCTAGGAAGCGGAGGGCCCCTGTTGGATAAGCGATCCGCCTCGTTTGATAAGCTGGCGTGATCACCCGGCGGGGCCTTCGGAGACACGGACATGGGCGTGCGACTCGACGACATCGACTACTTCCTGGCGGTGGCCGCGCACGGCAAGATCCGGGCGGCCGCGGCGGCGCTGAACGTGTCGCAGCCGGCGATCACGCAGGGGCTGCAACGGCTCGAGAAGGAGATCGGCTTTCCGCTGTTCGAGCGCAGCAGCCGCGGCATGCAACTGACGGCGGTGGCGACGCAGTTCCGCGAGCGCACGCAGGCGCTGCGCGCGAGCCTCGGCGATGCGATCAAGGAAGCCGCGGACATGCACCTCGGCGCGCTGGGCCTGCTGCGGGTGGGCGTGTCGCCGCTGTATGCGCAGCGCCTGTTCGTGCCGGCGACGGTGGCGCTGCACCGGCAGCGGCCGGCGGCACGGGTGCGGCTGATGCTGAACCTGAACGATGCGCTGATCGCTGCGCTGCGGCTGGGCGACATCGACCTGTCGGTCAACGCGCTGCCGGGCGCGATACCGCCGGACCTGCAGGCGCTGCCGCTGATGGACGATGCGCTGTGCCTCGTGGTGCGGGAGCACCATCCGCTGTTGTCGAAGCGGCGGCTGCGGCTCGCGGACCTGGTCGACGCGCAATGGATTCTTCCCGGGCCGGCGGTGGCGGCGCGCCGCAGCGTGGAGGGCCGGCTGGCCGAGGGCGGGCTGCCGCCGCCGCGCGTGCTGGTGGAGGTCAGCAACACGGCGGGCGGGCTGTTGAACGCGCTGATGGTGCAGAGCGACCTGGTGTCGATCATGAGCGAAGCGCAGCTCGCCACGGCGCACGGCGCGGGACTGGCGCCGCTGGCGATGGCGGACGCGCGCTTCACCCGCACCATCGGCGCGCTGACGCGCAAGGGGGTGGCGCTGCCGCCGCTGGCGCAGCGCTTCCTGGAGCTGCTGCAGGAGACGGCGCGCGCGGAGCCGGGCTCCACCGGGCGCGGAGCGAAAAGGCCGGGGCGGGGCTGAGCGCCCGCCGCGCCGCTACTTCCGCGCAAACAAGGGCTGCTCGAAATGCGCCACGCGCGTCATGCGCCCGGCGATGCACCACTCGCGAAACTGATAGAGGAAGGCCGCCGTCGGCGCCGCGATCCAGGTGTCGCCCACCGGCATGCGCAGCACGGGGTGCACGCTGTCCTCGATGGCGTCGAGCAGCGGCGCGTCCGCGCGCATGAACTCGGCGATGGGGATGCGGTGGATGCTCTCGACCTCGGCCTCGCTCGGCACCAGGGCACGCGCAGCGCCGGCCCAGACCACGACCGGCGTGATCGCGAAGCCGGAGTGCGTCGCGAAGTCGTCGAGCCGGCCGAGGACCGCGCCTTCGTCGAGTGCCAGGCCGACCTCCTCGTGCAGCTCGCGCAGCGCGGCCTGCTCGGGCGTTTCTTCGCCGTCGATGCTCCCGCCGGGCAGGGCCCATTGCCCCGGGTGGTTGCGCATGTGCGAGGGGCGCCGCGTGAGGAGCACGGCGGCTTCGGTGCTCCACGACGCCGGCGCAGGCAGGCCGGGCAGCACGGCACCGAAGCCTTCTTCGACGATGGCCAGCGCGACGGCCGCGCGCCTGGAAGCGGGCCCGGGAAGCGCTTGCCGTTCGAAGCCGCGGAGGCGCTCGGCGAGCGAGGCGCGCAGCAGGTCATCGAGCAGCATGGGTCACTTCTTCGTTTCCAGCGCGGCCAGCAGGATCGCCAGGCGCGCATCGAGCGCGGCGAGGTCCGCGGAATTGATCGAGGCCAGCAGGCGCTGCTCGTTGGCCACGTGAGCGTCCACCGCGCGATCGATGAGCTTCAGCCCCGCGGCATTCAGCTGCACCAGCATGCTGCGCGCGTCGTCGCGGTTGGGCACGCGCTTGATCAGGCCGCGCGACTCCAGGCCCTTGAGGCGGTGGGTCATCGTGCCGGAGCTGATCATCAGCGACGAGAAGAGCTCCGTGGGCGCCAGGCAATAGGGCGCGCCCGAGCGGCGCAGCGTGGCCAGGACGTCGAACTCCCAGCGCGTCATGCCGAAGTCGGAGAAGCAGCGGTCGAGCTCGCGCTGCAGCAGCGCGGCGCAGCGCTTGATGCGGCCGATGATGCCCATCGCGCCCACGTCCAGGTCGGGGCGCTCGCGGCGCCACTGGTCGAGGATCGCATCGACCGCGTCGGCGGCCCGCTTCTTCGCAGCCATTGAAGAGACCCTTTTATCTTGAAGTCGAGATTATCTGCTACGCTCGATTTATCTTGAACTAGAGATAAATCATGTCTTCCAGCCACCGTGCTTCCGTCGCCTGGGGCGACGTCCTGCTGACCGCCTTGGCGCCGGCCATCTGGGGCTCGACCTACATCGTCACTACCGAACTGCTGCCGCCGGACCGGCCCTTTACCGCGGCGCTGCTGCGCGCGCTGCCGGCGGGGCTGCTGCTGGTGCTGTTCGTCCGCCGCCTGCCCGCGCAGGGCGAATGGTTGCGGGTGCTGGTGCTCTCGGCACTCAACATCGGCTTCTTCCAGGCGCTGCTGTTCGTGGCCGCGTACCGGCTGCCGGGCGGGCTGGCCGCGGTGGTGGGCGCGATCCAGCCCTTGCTGGTGATGGGGCTGGCGTGGGCACTGGACCATCGGCGCCCGCCGCAGCTGGCAGTGGGCGCGGCGGTGCTGGGCATCGCGGGGATGGCGGCGTTGTTGCTCTCGCCGGGCTCGGCGTGGGACGCGGTCGGCATCGCAGCGGCGCTGGGCGGCGCCGCGCTGATGGCCACCGGCACCTATCTGACGCGGCGCTGGCAGCCGCGCATGCCGGTGCTGGCGCTCACGGGCTGGCAGCTGTTGCTGGGCGGGCTGATCCTGCTGCCGATGACCTGGGCCTTCGATCCGCCGCTGCCGGTGCTGACCGCCACCCAGGTCGGGGCCTATGCCTATCTCTCCATCGTCGGCGCGCTGGTCGCCTATGCGCTGTGGTTCCGCGGCATCGCGCGGCTGTCGCCGGTGGCGGTGTCCTCGCTCGGGCTGCTGAGCCCGCTGACGGCGGTGGTGCTGGGGTGGGCGCTGCTGGGGCAGGCGATGCGCGGGCTTTCGTTCGTGGGGCTGGTCGCGGTGCTCGTCAGCATCCTGGCGGTGCAGTGGGCGATGAGCGCGACGGGGCGCTCGCCGGCCTTGCAGGAAGCGGGGTGAGCTAAGGCCTCAGCCCTCTTCGACGAAGGCCTCTTCGCGCTTGGACTTCACGGCCGGCATGAGCACGATGACGAGCAGCATCGCGGCGACGATCAGCAGCCCGGCGGAAATCGGCCGTGTGACGAGCACGCTCCACGAGCCTCGCGACAGCAGCAGCGCGCGCCGCAGGTTCTCTTCCATCATCGGACCGAGGATCAGCCCGAGCAGCAGCGGTGCCGGCTCGCAGCCCAGCTTGTTGAAGGCGTAGCCGACGACGCCGAACAGGCCCACCATCCAGACATCGAAGGTGTTGTTGTTGGTCGAGTACACGCCGATCGCGCAGAACAGCACGATGGCCGGGAACAGCCAGCGGTAGGGGATCGACAGCAGCTTGATCCAGATGCCGATCAGCGGCAGGTTGAGCACGATCAGCATCAGGTTGCCGATCCACATGGAAGCGATCAGGCCCCAGAACAGCTCGGGGTTGCTGGTCATCACCTGCGGGCCCGGCTGGATGTTGTGGATGGTCATGGCGCCGACCATCAGCGCCATCACCGGATTGCCCGGGATGCCGAGCGTGAGCAGCGGAATGAAGGAGGTCTGCGCGCCCGCGTTGTTGGCCGACTCGGGCCCGGCCACGCCGCGGATGTTGCCCTTGCCGAACGGGATCTCGCCGGCACGCAGCCTGAGCTTCTTCTCCAGCGTGTACGAGGCAAAGGCCGACAGCAGCGAACCGCCGCCCGGAAGGATGCCCAGCGAGCAGCCCAGCGTGGTGCCGCGCAGCACCGCGGGCAGCATGTTCCTGAAGTCGTCCCGGGTCGGCCACAGGCCCTGCACCTTCGCGGTGTAGACCTCGCGATCGTGCTCCGGCTGCGCCAGGTTGGAGATGATCTCGCCATAGCCGAACACGCCCATCGCGATCGCGATGAAGCTGATGCCGTCGGTCAGCTCGGGAATGTCGAAGCTGTAGCGCGCGACGCCCGAGTTGACGTCGGTGCCGACCAGGCCGATCAGCAGGCCCAGCACGATCATGCAGATCGCCTTGAGCAGCGAGCCCGAGGCCAGCACCACGGCGCCGATCAGGCCCAGCACCATCAGCGAGAAGTACTCGGCCGGGCCGAACTTGAAGGCCAATTCAGTCAGCGGCGGCGCGAAGGCGGCCAGGATGAGCGTGCCCACGCAGCCGGCGAAGAAGGAGCCCAGGCCGGCCGCCGCGAGCGCGGCCCCTCCTCTCCCCTGCTTGGCCATCTGGTGGCCATCGATGACGGTCACCACCGACGAGGACTCGCCCGGCAGGTTGACCAGGATCGCGGTGGTGGAGCCGCCGTACTGCGAGCCGTAGTAGATGCCGGCCAGCATGATCAGCGCGGCCGCCGGCGGCAGCGCGTAGGTGGCCGGCAGCAGCATGGCGATGGTGGCGACCGGGCCGATGCCCGGCAGCACGCCGATCAGCGTGCCCAGCAGGCAGCCGACGAAGGCATAGGCCAGGTTCTGCAGCGTGAAGGCGGCGTGAAGGCGGCGTGGAAGCCGAGGGCGAGATGTTCGAAGAGTTCCATGGCGAAGCGCGTCCTCAGCCGGTGATGAAGGTGGGCCAGACCTGGAACTGCAGGCTCAGGCCGAGGATGAAGACCACGTAGCTGCCGATGGCCAGCACGGTGCTCAGGATCAGCGCCGCCTTCATGCTGAAGCTGGCACCCGCGAGGCTCGCGACGACGACCAGCGCGTAGATCGCAACGACCAGGCCCATGGCCGGCACGCCGATGCTGGGCAGTCCGCCGAGCATCAGGCCGAAGATCAGGTTCGCCCCGATGATGAGCAGGAGCGGCTTCCAGGCGATGCCGCCGATGGGCTCGCCGTCCGCGGTTTCGATGGTCACCGAGCCGAGGATCACACCCAGGCCGAGGATGGCCAGCAGCGCGCCCAGCATGAGCGGGAAGTAGCCGGGGCCCATGCGCGCGCCGCTGCCGATGTTGTAGTGGGTCGCGCCGATCGCGAAGGCGGCACCGGCGGTAACGAACAACAGGCCGGAGAAGAAGTCTCGTTGGCTCCTGATTTTCATGAATGCACTTTCGAAGGATCGGAAAAAAAGGGGAGGGCAACCGCCGGGCCGGCGGGTGCCGGTCGGCTCGTGCGGGGCGCGAAGGCCCACGGCCGGAGCGACGCCACGTCCCGCATGCGGATGCAGGCCCGTCGACGGCGCCGCGATTTACATCATGCTATGAGGCTTTTTACATCACATCATGAGTAATTACCCGGGCCCCGCCTTGGACGGCACCCGGATGCCGGCCGGGGCGCCTTGCTACATTGCGTCAAATCCAACAGGTAGAACAACGATGTCCAAGAAAGAGCAGGGCGAGTCGAAGCAGCGCCTGGAGGCGCTGTCGGAGTTCAGGTTCCGGCTGCGCAGCTTCCTGCGCTTCAGCGAGGATGCGGCGCGCGATGCCGGCATCACGGTGCTGCAGTACCAGGTGCTGCTGCACACGCAGGGCTTTCCGGGCCGGGAATGGGCCTCGATCGGGGAGATTGCCGAGCGGCTGCAGGCGCAGCCGCATGGGGTGGTGGCGCTGGTGTCGCGCTGCGAGGACGCGGGCCTGGTGAGGCGCAAGCCCAGCACCGTCGATCGCCGGCTGGTCGAGGTGCACCTGCTGCCCAAGGGGCGCAAGACGCTGGCGAAGCTCGCGCAGCAGCACGCGCTGGAGCTGTCGCACCTGGCCGAGGCGACGCGGCTCGCGAGCGAGATCGACAGCGAGGCCGGGGGCGGCGAGGCGTAGGCGCGGGGTGGCTGCGGCGCCGGCCAGCTTCAGGCCATGAGCGCGTCGAGCAGCCGCGCCACGTGCACCGCCTGGCGCTGCGCGCCGTCGGCGATCTGGTGGCGGCAGCTGGTGCCGTCGGCCAGCACGATGGCGTCGGGCCGGCTGCGCACCGCGGGCAGCAGCGCGGCCTCGGCCATGCGCATCGACACCTCGTAGTGCGAGGCCTCGTAGCCGAAGCTGCCGGCCATGCCGCAGCAGGAGCTCTCGATGAGCTCGGGCCTGGCATCGGGGATGAGCTTCAGCACTTCGAGGATGGGGCTCACCGCGCCGAAGGCCTTCTGGTGGCAATGGCCGTGCAGCAGGATGGGCTTCTCGACCGGCTGGAAGGCGAGCTTGAAGCGGCCCTCGCGCATTTCGCGCGCGATGAATTCCTCGAACAGCAGCGCCTGGGCCGCGACCGTCTTCGCCTTGTCGCCCAGGCCCATGGCCAGGGCCTCGTCGCGCAGGGTCAGGAGGCAGGAGGGTTCCAGGCCGACGATGGGGACGCCCGCTTCGGCCAGGGGCAGCAGCGCATCGACCAGCGCACCGGCGTGCGCCTTGGCCTCCTCGACCCAGCCCTGGGCCAGGTAGGTGCGGCCGCAGCAATAGTGGCCGCTGAACTTCTCGACGGTGTGCAGCAGGTAGCCCGCGGCCTTGAGCACGCGCGCGGCGGCCCAGGCGTTCTCGCTCTCGAAGCCGCCGTTGAAGGTGTCGACGAAGAGCACCGCCGACTTGCGGCCGCTGCAGGCGGCGGCGATGACCATGTCGCGGCTGGTGAAGAGCGTGGCGTCGCGCTCGCTCCAGAAGGTGTCGCTGCGGAACTCCGGCAGCGAGCGCCTGGCCGACAGCCCCAGCACGCGCTCGCCCAGCCAGGCGGCGCCGGGCACGCGGTTGCGCAGGTTGAAGAGCCAGGGCATGCGGCGGGCGGTGTGCAGATACTCCGGCAGACGGGCGATCAGGCGGTCCGCGAGCGTGCGCCCGTGCTTCCTCTTGTAGTGGGCGAGGAACTCGATCTTCATCTTCGCCATGTCCACGCCGGTCGGGCAGTCGCGCTTGCAGCCCTTGCAGCCGACGCACAGGTCCATGGCATCGCGAACGGCCTCGCCGGTGAAGGCGTCGGGGCCGAGCTGGCCCGAGAGCGCCAGGCGCAGCGTGTTGGCGCGCCCGCGCGTGAGGTGCTGCTCGTCCCGCGTGACGCGGTAGCTCGGGCACATGGTGCCGGCGTCGAACTTGCGGCAGTGGCCGTTGTTGTTGCACATCTCGACGGCCTTGGCGAAGCCGCCGGTGACGTCGCCGCCGCTGCCGGGCGGCGTGGTCTCCTCGGTCACCGGGTCGGCCTGCACGTTCCAGGCGGACCAGTCGAGCACGGGGCTGATGGGGATGCGCCGGTAAGGCTGCGGCGCGGAAGCGGGCGCGAAGCGGAACAGGGCGCCGTCGTCCATCTTGGGCGGGTCGATGATCTTGCCGGGATTGAAGAGGCCGATCGGGTCGAGCTTGTTCTTGATGGCGCGGAAGGCCTCGTTGATCGACGGGCCGAACTGCCACTCGATCCATTCGCCGCGGCACAGGCCGTCGCCGTGCTCGCCGCTGAAGGCGCCCTTGTACTTTCGCACGAGTGCGCCGGCCTCCTCGGCGATGGCGCGCATCTTGGCGGCGCCGTCGGTGCGCATGTCGAGGATGGGCCGCACGTGCAGCGTGCCGACCGAGGCATGGGCGTACCAGGTGCCGCGCGTGCCGTGCTTCGCGAAGACCTCGGTCAGGCCGTCGGTGTAGGCGGCCAGGTGCTCGAGCGGCACGGCGCAGTCCTCGATGAAGCTGACCGGCTTGCCGTCGCCCTTGAGGCTCATCATGATGTTGAGGCCGGCCTTGCGCACTTCCCACAGCGCCTTCTGCGCCGCCTCTTCGGGCATGCGCACCACGCTGTCGGGCAGGCCCAGGTCGCCCATGAGCTCGGCCAGCCGCTGCAGCCGGTACAGCAGTTCGGCGCGGTCCTCGCCCGAGAACTCGACCAGCAGGATGGCGGCGGGCTTGCCGATCAGCGCCTTCTCGACGGTGGGCCTGAAGGCCGGGTTGGCGAGGCTCAGCTCGATCATGGTGCGGTCGACCAGCTCGACCGCGGTGGGGCCCAGCTTGACGATGTGCTGGGCCGAATCCATCGCGGCGTGGAAGCTCGCGAAGTTGACGATGCCCAGCACCTTGGCGCGCGGCAGCTCGGACAGCTGCAGCGTCAGGCTGCGGGTGTAGGCCAGCGTGCCCTCGGCGCCGATCAGCAGGTGCGCGAGGTTGACGCTGCCGTCGGCGGTGTAGGGCCGCTCGCTCTGGTTGTCGAAGATGTCGAGGTTGTAGCCGGCGACGCGGCGCATCACCTTGGGCCAGCGCTCGGCGATATCGGCGCGGTGCTGGCCGGCGAGCTGCTTCACGTACAGCGCGATGTCGGCGGCGCGCGCGCCGAGGGTGGCGACCGGGCCGAAGTCCACCAGCGCGCCGTCGGACAGCCAGGCGCTCGCGCCCAGCACGTTGTGCACCATGTTGCCGTAGGCGATGGAGCGCGAGCCGCAGGAGTTGTTGCCCGCCATGCCGCCCAGGGTCGCCTGGGCGCTGGTGGAGACGTCGACCGGGAACCACAGCCCGTGCGGCTTGAGCTGCGCGTTCAGGTGGTCCAGCACCAGGCCCGGCTGCACCGTGACGCGGCGCGCGCTCACGTCGAGCTCGAGCATGCGGCGCAGGTGCTTGCTGTTGTCGATTACCAGCGCCGCGCCGGTGGTCTGGCCGCACTGGCTGGTGCCGCCGCCGCGCGCCAGCACCGGCACCTGCAGCTCGCGCGCGATGTCGATGGCGGTGGCGACATCGCGCTCGTTCTTCGGCACCAGCACGCCCGCCGGCATGATCTGGTAGATGGAGGCGTCGGTGGCGTACCGGCCGCGCGAGGCCGCATCGAACAGCACCTCGCCCTCGGTCTCGGCCGCGAGGCGGCGCGCCAGCAGGGCGCAGACCTCGTTCGGCGGAGGCACGGTGCCGGCCGGCTGCAGGTGGCCGGGGGGATCGATGCGCATCAGCGCTTGCCCGCCTGCGGCTTGGGGTAGACCTCGCCGGCGCGCAGCAGCGCCAGCACCGCGTCGCGCTTGCGGTTGAGGTGCTCGACCAGCACCTCGCGCATGGCGGCGGCGTCGTGCGCGGCGAGAGCCTCGATCATGCGTTCGTGCTCCGCCACGGCGTGCTTCCACTTGGCCTCGTCCTGGTTGGTGCGGAAGCGCAGCGACTGCACGCGCGCGTTGATCGCGCGGTAGGTGCTGGTGAGCACCGGGTTCTTGGCGGCATCGTTGATGGCGGTGTGGATGCGCGCGTTGATGCGGTAGTAGCCCGAGAGATCGCGGCGCGCATGGCAGGCCAGCATCTCGTAGTGCAGGGCGCGCAGCTCGGCCAGCTCGGCATCGGTGATGCGGCGCGCCGCCAGCTCGCCCGACATGCCTTCGAGCACGGCCAGCAGTTCGAAGGTGTTCTGCACATCGGCCTCGCTCAGCATGACGGCCACCGCGCCGCGGTTGGGCAGCAGGTCGACCAGGCCCTCCGCTGCCAGCAGCTTGATGGCCTCGCGCAGCGGCGTGCGCGACACGCGCAGCTGCTCGCACAGCTCGCGCTCGTTGAGCTTGGCGCCGGGGGCGATGTGGCCTTCGACCAGCATGGTGCGCAGGCGCGCGGCCACCTGGTCGTGCAGCGCCAGCCGCGAGATCTCGATCACTTCTGCCATGGTCTGTTTTCCTGTTGATGCATTTTGAATGCAAAACTTGGCGACCTCAATCGACAGGCTTCAGGGTTATCGAGCATGTTCGAATGCATTTTGCATGCAAAACTTTGAAGAAAGGACCGTTCATGCTGCAACTCGATTCCCATCCGACCGGCCGGCATTTCCTGCAGATCCCCGGCCCCAGCCCGGTGCCGGACCGCATCCTGCGCGCCATCAGCCTGCCCACCATCGACCACCGCGGCCCCGAGTTCGGCGCGCTGGGCCTGAAGGTGCTGGCGGGCATCCGGCAGGTGTTCCAGACGCGGCATCCGGTGGTGATCTACCCGGCCTCGGGCACGGGCGCGTGGGAGGCGGCGCTCGCCAACGTGATGAGCCCGGGGGATGCGGTGCTGATGTACGAGACCGGCCACTTCGCGACGCTGTGGCAGAAGATGGCGCTGCGCCTCGGGCTGGCGCCCGAGTTCCTCGGCCTTTCCGGCATCGACGACACGGGGCTGCCGCGCAGCTGGCGCCACGGCGTGCAGGCCGAGCTGATCGAGGCGCGCCTGCGCCAGGACACCGGGAAAAAGATCCGCGCCGTGTGCGTGGTGCACAACGAAACGTCGACCGGCGTGACCTCCGACATCGCCGCGGTGCGCCGCGCGATCGATGCGGCCGGCCATCCGGCCCTGCTGATGGTGGACAGCATCTCGGGCCTCGCCAGCGCCGACTACCGCCACGACGAATGGGGCGTGGATGTGACCATCAGCGGCTCGCAGAAGGGCCTGATGCTGCCGCCGGGCATCAGCTTCAACGCGCTGTCGCCCAAGGCGATGGAGCGCAGCAGGACTGCGAAGCTGCCCAAGGCCTTCTGGGCCTGGGACGAGATCGTGGAGATGAACCAGAGCGGCTACTGGCCCTACACACCCAACACCAACCTGCTGTACGGCCTGGCCGAATCGCTGGACATGCTGCTGGAAGAAGGGCTGCCGCAGGTCTTCGCGCGGCACCAGCGCTGGGCCGCGGGGGTGCGCTCGGCGGTGCAGGCCTGGGGTCTGCCGACGCAGTGCGCCGACCCGGCCGTGCATTCGCCGGTGCTGACCGGCGTGATCACCCCCGAGGGCGTGGACGCCGATGCGCTGCGGCGGCTGATCCACGAACGCTTCGACCTGTCGCTGGGCACGGGCCTGGGCAAGCTCAAGGGCCGCATGTTCCGCATGGGCCACCTGGGCGACAGCAACGACCTCACGCTGGTGGCGATGGTGGCCGGCGTGGAGATGGGGTTGAAGCTCTCAGGCGTGAAGCTCGCGGGCAGCGGGGTGGCGGCGGCGATGGAGCATTTCGCGAGCCATGCGGCGGCGAAGGCATTGCGCCAGGCGGCTTGAAGTCGTCGCACGCCGAACTTTCGGAGATCCGCAGGCGAAGGATGCGAAGGATGCGAAGGACGAAGGTTCGCCGCGCAAGCTTCGCGCCCTCTGCGCCCTGCACCCGAACTGATACCCGTATTTCAAAAGGAGAGCCCTCCATGCAACGACGTTCCCTGATCCAGGCCGCGGGCGCCGCGGCCGCGACACTCGGCGTGCCGCGCGTGTTCGCGCAGGAATGGCCGAACGGCCCGGTGCGCATCGTGGTGGGCTTCCCGCCCGGCGGCGGGACCGATGCGCTGGCGCGCGTGGTGGCGCAGAAGCTGTCCCTGATGTGGAACCAGTCGGTCATCGTCGAGAACAAGGGCGGTGTCGCCGGCGTGCTGGCGGCCGAGTACGTGTCGACCCAGCCCAGCGACGGCTCGACGCTGCTGATGGCGCACATCAACAGCCACGCGCTGGCACCGAGCCTGCAGCCCAAGCTGCGTTACAGCGTGGAGCGCGACTTCGTGCCGATCGTGCTGGTGGGCGTCACGCCCAACCTGCTGATCGCGGGGCCGGCGCAGAAGGCGGTGACGGTGAAGGACATCGTCGCGCTCTGCCACGCGGAGCCGGGCAAGGTGAGCTTCGGCTCGGCCGGTGCCGGGTCGGCTCAGCACCTGGCGCTGGAGATGTTCAAGCTGCAGGCCAAGGTCGATGCGCTGCACGTGCCCTACAAGGGCAGCGGGCCGCTGCTGGCCGACCTGATGGGCAACCAGATCCAGTACAGCTTCGAAACCATGACGGCGGCCACGCCGCATGTGAAGAGCGGCAAGGTGACGGCGGTGGCGCAGACGCGGCTGAAGCGCGCCAAGGGCCACCCGACCGTGCCGACGATGCAGGAGCAGGGCTTCGAAGGCTTCGAGGCCACCACCTGGTACGGCCTGGCCGGGCCGGGCAAGCTGCCGACGGCCATGGCCGACAAGATCAACCGCGACGTCAACACCGTGCTGGCGATGCCCGATGTGCAGGAGCGGCTCGACACCTACGGCGCCGAGGACGGCGGCGGCTCGCGGGAGAAGTTCCAGAAGTTCATCGCGGCCGAGATCGAGAAGTGGGCGCGCGTGGTGCGGGACGCCAAGGTGAAGGTCGACACCTGAGCAAACGACGGGGCCGACCCAGGGGCCCGACTGCAGCCCCTCTCAGGCTGCCGATCCCTCGTTCCAGGTCGCCGGATCGGCGGCCTTGGGCTCGTGCACGCGCAGCGGCCGCACAGGGTGCCGGTAGACCTGCTCGCCTTCTTTCATGCCCGACGCCACGCGCGTGCCGCCGCACACCTTGCAGCTGTGATCGGCATCGAGCCTAGGGAAACCCCGCTTGTCAGACAACGCCGCCAATGAATTGCCGAAAATGACCGGCGCGCTGCAGTGCAACATGGTGACAAAAGCTCTGGTTTGGCCGGCCGCCGCGCCGCAGATCCATCCACCAGGGTTTCAATGTTCAATCCGCCGTCGCTCGAATGCATCTCGCCAACCGCCACCGGCCTCTCGCAGGACACGTTGGCCTTTGTGTTCGAAGCGCAAAGCGGAGCACGGCCCTCGCACCTGGCCTACGCCTTTCTCGCGGAGGATTTATCCCCGGCGCAGCAGACCAGCTACGCCGAGCTGCACGGAGAGACGCATCGCCTTGCCGCCTGGCTCTCGGCAGAGACCCGGCCCGGCGACCGGGTGCTGCTGGCCTTTCCACCGGGTCTGGACTTCGTGCGCGTGTTCTGGGCGTGCCTGCTCAGCGGCAGGGTCGCGGTGCCGGTGCCTTCGCCCGATCCCATCCGCCTGCACCATGCCGCGCCGCGCCTGCGCAGCGTGATCGCCGACTCGCGCGCGACGCTGGTGCTGACCAGCGCGGCCCTGCTCGATGCTGCGGCCGCCGCGCTGGACCCGGCGACTTTCGCGATGGCGCGCTGGGCCGCCCTGCCCGATGCGTCTGCGCTCGAAGCGGCGAGCCCGGGCGGCTTCATTCCGCCGGCCATCGAGCCGCATTCGCTGGCCTATCTGCAATACACCTCCGGCTCCACCTCGGCACCGCGCGGCGTGCGCCTGTCGCATGCGAACGTGCTGGCGAACGTACGCGCGCTGATCGCCGCGGGGCACGGGAACCCGGAGTCGCGCGCGCTCAGCTGGCTGCCCCATTTCCACGACTATGGCCTGGCCTTCGGCGTGCTGGCGCCGGTCGTGGCGGGCGCCAGCGGCTATCTGATGTCGCCGCTTTCGTTCCTGCGCCGGCCGCTGCGCTGGCTGGACGCGGTCGAGAAGCACCGCATCACGCACACCGGCGCGCCCGACTCGGCCTTTGCCGCCTGCCTGCTCGCGCTGGGCGACAAGCCGCTCGGTGCGCGCCTGGACAGCCTGGTGTCGCTCAACTGCGGCGCGGAGCCGATCAAGGCAGAGACGGTGGAGCGCGTGCTCGAGGTCTTCGGCGCGGCGGGCATGGGCCCGCGCGTCTTCGCACCCTCCTACGGCCTGGCCGAGGCGGTGCTGGGCGTGAGCGCGGCGGGGCCCTCGGGGCCGCCGCGCATCGTGTCGGCCGATCCGGCGGCACTGGTGTCGCACCGCTTCCTGCCGTTGCCGGAAGGTTCGCCGCAGGCACGCCGCCTGGTGGGCTGCGGACAGCCGATGCAGCACACCGAGATCCTGATCGTTGACGAAGGCCGACGCTGCGCCGAGCGCGCGGTCGGCGAGATCTGGGTGCGCTCGCCCGGCGTGGGCGGCGGCTACTGGATGCAGCCCGAGGCCAGCGAGGCGGCGTTCGGCGGGCATCTGGACGACGGCAGCGGCCCCTGGCTGCGCACCGGCGACCTCGGCTTCCTGGACCAGGGCGAGCTCTTCGTCACCGGACGGCTGAAGGACCTGGTGATCGTCAACGGCGAGAACCACTATCCGCAGGACCTGGAATGGAGCGCGGAGCGCGCCCATCCCTCGCTGCGCCTGGGCCATGGCGCGGCCTTCGCGGTCGACACGCCGGCCGGCGAGGGCGTGGTGCTGGCACTGGAGATCGACCGGCGTGCCGAGGCCAAGCTCGATGCCGAGGCCGTCTTCCGCGCCGTGCGCCGCGCGATCGCGGTCGAGCACGGCCTTCCGGTGCACGCGGTCGCGCTGCTGCGCGCCGGCACGCTGCCGCGCACTTCCAGCGGCAAGGTGCAGCGCCACCGCTGCCGCGAGGCCTTCCTGGCCGGCGAGCTGGCGCTGGCGGCGCCGCTCGATACCGGCAGCCAGTACGCGCCCGACGAGAGCCCCGAAGAGGACGAGCGCCGGGAGCGCCTCGGCCAGGTGCTGCCGCGCGACGAGCGCGAGCAGGCGGTGTGGGACATCTGGTGCGAGGTGCTGGGCACGCGCGCCTTCGGCGTGCACGAGAGCTTCTTCGAGCTCGGCGGCAATTCGCTGCGCATGACGCAGGTGCTTTCGCGCGTGTCGGCGCGCTTCGGCGCGGCGCTGCCGCTGGTCGAGCTGTTCGAGCATGCGAGCGTGGCCGCCATGGCGGCCGCGGTGGCACGCGAATTGAAGAACGGAGCGGCCGCGGCACGGGCGGCGCAGGCCGATCCGGCGCGCATCCGGCCGGTGGCACGCGGGGCGCCGCTGCCGGCGTCGCTGTCGCAGCGGCGCATGTGGGTGATTCAGCGCTTCGACCCGGCATCGACCGCGTACAACGTGCCGATGGCGATCCGGCTGCGCGGCGCGCTCGACGCGTCGCTGTGCCAGCAGGCCCTCGATGCGATGGTGCGGCGCCACGAAGGCCTGCGCACCTGCTTCGTCATGGGCGAGCACGAGCCGATGCAGCAAATTGCGCCCACGCTGGCCGTGCCGCTAGAGCAGATCGATCTCGGCCACCTGCCCGAACGGGAACGCCACGCGCAGGCGCGTGCGCTCCTGGCCGAGCGCGCGGCCCAGCCCTTCGATCTGTCGCAGGCGCCGCTGCACCGGCCCACGCTGATCCGCTTCGACGCGCGCGACCATGTGCTGTTCTGGACGCTGCACCACGCGATCACGGACAACTGGGCCAGCGCGCTGCTGATGCGCGAGACGCTGGCCGCCTACGGCGCGCTGGCGGCGGGGCGTGAGCCGCTCGCGGCACCACCCGCCATCGGCTACGCCGACTACGCCGCCTGGGAACGCAGCCCGGAGGCCGTGGAAGCACGCCGGCATCATCTGGACTACTGGCTGGACCGGCTGCGCGGGCTGCCCGACCTCGACCTGCCCACCGACTTTCCCCGGCCGGACAAGGCCAGCCATCGCGGCGGGCGCGTCTCGGCCCCGCTGCCGCCGCGGCTGCGCGAGGCGATGCACGCCTTCGGCGGGCGCGAGGCGGTGACGCCTTTCGTCGTCTACCTCTCGGCCTTCGCGCTCATGCTGTCGCGCCGCGCGAAGAGCGAGGACATCGCGATCGGCACGCCGATCGCGAACCGGCACCGCTTCGCCACCGAGCCGCTGGTGGGCACGCTGGTCAACACGCTGGTGATGCGCACCGATCTCGCGGGCGATCCCAGCTTCACGCAGCTGGTGCATCGCGTGCGCAGGGACGCGCTGGAGGCCTATGCGCACCAGGACGCGCCCTTCGACGAGCTGATCGACGCGCTGGGACACGACCGCACGCTGCATCCCGAAGGCCCGGTGCGCGTGCTCTTCAACGTGCTCAATGCGCCGGTGGGCGATAGCGAGCTGTTCGGGCTCGAGATCGACGAATTCGACTTCGAGCGCGTGGCGGCGCAGTTCGACCTGTCGATGCACATCGACACCGAGTTCACGCACCGCATCCACCTCGAGTACGCGAGCGATCTCTACAGCGAGGCGAGCGCCGCGCGCATGCTCGAAAGCTACCTCTCGCTGGTGGAGCGACTGCTGGCGCAGCCCGAGCGCCGGATCTCCGAGCACGAGATGCTCTCGCCGGCCGAGCTGAACCTGCTGCGCCACGGCTGGAACGGCAGGCGCTCGCCCCTGCCCGCGCGGCAGCTGGTGCACGACTACCTGGACCTCGGCGCGGCCGAGGTGCGCGAACGCGTCGCGGTCGTCGACGCGGCGGGCCGCATGCTGCGCTATGGCGAGCTCGAGGCGCGCTCCAACCAGCTGGCCCACGCCCTGCGGCTGCGCGGCATCGCACGCGGCCAGCGCATCGGCCTGTGCATCGCGCGCAGCCCCGACATGCTGATCGCGCAGCTGGGCGTGATGAAGGCCGGCGCAGCCTACGTGCCGCTGGACCCCGACTACCCGGCCGACCGCCTGCGCTTCATGGCGGTCGACGCCGACCTGAGCGCGGTGCTGGCGCAGCAGGGCACGCAAGGCATCCTGGAAGGGCTGGCGATCCCGACGATCGCGATCGACGACAAGCGGCTGGCGGCCGGCCAACCGGCGCACCCGCTGGCGCCTGACGCGGCGCTCGACGCCACGCCGCTGGACGAGGCCTACCTGATCTACACCTCGGGCTCCACCGGCCAGCCCAAGGGCGTGCGGGTGCCGCACCGCGGCGTGGTCAACTTCCTCGCCGGCATGGTGAAGATGCCGGGGCTCTCGGCCGAGGACTGCGTGCTGGCGATCACCAGCCCCTCCTTCGATCCCTCGGTGCTGGACCTGTTGCTGCCGCTGGTGGTGCGGGCGAAGGTGGTCATCGCCTCGCAGGAGCAGGTGCACGATCCGGCCGCCCTGCGCCGGCTGCTCGAAATCTGGGAGGTGACGCTGCTGCAGGCCACGCCCTCGGGCTGGCGCGCGCTGATCGAGACCGGCTGGGCGGGCACGCCGCGCTTCCGTGCGCTGATCGGCGGCGAGTCCCTGCCGCCCGTGCTGGCCGAGCAGCTGATGGCGCGCTCGGCCGAGCTCTGGAACATCTACGGCCCCACCGAGACCACGGTCTGGGCGACGGCCTGGAAGGTCCATTCGCCGCGCAAGGCGATCGCGGTCGGACAGCCCATCGACAACGTCACCGTCTGGGTGCTCGACGCGCACGGCCATGCCTGCCCGATCGGCGTGCCGGGCGAGCTGTACGTGGGCGGTGCCGGCGTGACGCTCGGCTACCACCAACGCGACGAGCTCACGGCCGAGCGCTTCGTGCCCGACCCCTTCGGCGACGAACTCGACGCCCGGCTCTACCGCACCGGCGACCTGGGCCGCTGGCGCCACGACGGGCAGCTCGAGCTGCTGGGCCGTGCCGATCACCAGGTCAAGCTGCGCGGCTTCCGCGTCGAGATGGGGGAGATCGAATCGGCGCTGCTCGACCACCCCGAGCTGGCGCACTGCGTGGCGGTGACGCGCGCCGAGCGCGAGGAGGACGTCCGGCTGGTGGCCTACTTCGTCGCGCGCGGCCCGGTGCCGCCGGCGCCCCCGACACTGCGCGAGCACCTGAGCACGCGACTGCCGCACTACATGATCCCGCAGCACTTCGTCGCGCTCGACACGATGCCGATGCTGCCCAATGGCAAGGTCGACCGTGCCGCGCTGCCGGCGCCGATGATGGACGTCGTCCTGGCCGACGGGCGCAGCTACGTGGCCCCGTCCACGCAGGGCGAGCAGATCATCGCCAGCGTCTGGTCGGAGCTGCTGGGCGTCGAGGAGATCGGGCGCACCGACAACTTCTTCGACCTGGGCGGCCATTCGCTGCTCGCCATGCGGGCCGTGTCCGCGATCGAATCGATGCTCGGGTGGAAGATCGCCCCGCGCCGGCTCATTTACGAGAGCCTGCAGCAGATCGCGCGCGAGGAGAATCTCCAGGCGCGCTGACCTTTCCGCGGCTGAAGGGCTTGCTGAGGAAGGGCGAGCCCTTCTCCCCGAAGCGCCAGGGCACCTCGGCCGCCTTGGAAATGCCGATGCGAGGCCCGGCTTCGACCATCACGGCCGGATGATCGTCGGGCGCGGCGAGCAGCGCGAAGGGCGGGCGGTCGAGCCGCTTGCCGTTGAATCCGGCATCGATGCCCAGCGCCTGCGCCAGCCGGCCGGGGCCGGCGCACAGCAGCCGGAGGTCTTCCACGCCGCGCCGCGCGCGCATGCGCTCGATGCCGGCGGTGGGCGCCAGCGCGCGGATCAGCACCCCGGCGCCATGGCCTTCCTCGCGGCAGACGAAGTTCAGGCACCAGTGAATGCCGTAGGAACGGTAGACGTAGACCCGGCCCGGCGGACCGAACATCGCCGCATTGCGAAGCGTCGGCCCGCCGAAGGTGTGCGAGGCCGGGTCCTGGCGGTCGTAGGCCTCGGTCTCGACGATGCGGCCGCCCACGCCGTCGACCAGCAGCACCAGGCCGATCAGCTTCGGCGCGACCTCGTGCGAGGGCGCGAAGAAATCGATGTCGGCGGGCGTGCGCGGCTTCACGGTGCGATCGTGCCCGACGCGGGGCAGCTCAAAGGCCCCGCTCCACCATCGCCAGCAGCTGCCGGGTCAGTGGGTCTGTCTGCTCGCGTGGTGCGCCGCGCAGAGGGCCGTCGATGATCAGGAGCGCGAGGCCGTGCACTGCCGACCAGGCCAGGAATTCGGCGCCGGGGCGGCGTTCCGGGGGCAGGGCGCCGGCGGCCACCAACTGGTCGAGGGCCGCACCCAGCAGCTCGAAAGGATTGAGGCCGCTCGCGCCGCCCTTGGCCGCATCGGGGGGGTTCGACAGTTTCACCGGCGCGCCGAAAGCGGTGCGGAAGAGCCCGGTCTGTTCCTGTGCGAAGCGCAGGTAGCCGGCGCCGATGGCGCGAACGCTGGCGCGGGCGATCTCCACCAGCGAGCCGTCGCGCGGGACGGCGGCGAGCTCGGCCTCCATGGCGGTGGCCGCCGCCGAAAGGGCCGCGGCGCGCACCGCCAGCAGCAGGGCCTCGCGGCTGGCGAAGTGCCGGTAGGCCGCATTGGGCACCACGCCCGCGCGGCGCGTGGCCTCGCGCAGGACCACTGCCTCCGGACCGCCGTGGCGGGCCAGCTCGACGCCTGCCTCCAGCAGGGCCCGGCGCAGATCGCCGTGGCGATAGGTGCCGCGCGCCGGCGGCGCGGGGCGGGAGAGCGCTATTTTCTTTTCCATGTGGACAGCGTCCATTATCTCTGCTATCTTTTTTGTGGACGTTGTACACAACAACGAAATTTCCACCAGCCACACGCGTTTTTTTCCATGGACCCGACATGAGCACCAAGATCTTCGTGAACCTGCCCGTCAAGAACCTCGAGAAGTCCAAGGCCTTCTACGGGGCGCTGGGCTACAGCTTCGACCCGCGATTCACCAACGAGCAGGGGGCCTGCATGGTGATCAGCGAGGACATCTACGCGATGCTGCTGGTCGAGAGCTTCTTCAAGACGTTCACGCCCAAGGCCATCGCCGATGCCTCGAAGAGCACCGAGGTGCTGCTGTGCCTGTCCTGCGAGAGCCGGGCCGAGGTCGAGGCCCAGGTCGCCAAGGCCATCGCGGCCGGCGGCAGCACGCCCACCGAGGCGAAGGACCACGGCTTCATGTACCAGCACGGCTTCCAGGACCTCGACGGCCACATGTGGGAGCTGGCGTACATGGACATGAGCGCCTTCCCGCAGGCCTGAGCCGCCATCGATTCACGATTTCATCCACTCTCCCAAGGAGATTGCCATGCATGTCCAGCCCTACCTGTTCTTCGAAGGCCGCTGCGATGAAGCGCTCGAGTTCTACCGCGCCAAGCTCGGTGCGGAAGTGACGATGCTGATGCGCTTCAAGGACAACCCCGAGCCGGCGGCCAGCCAGGAGATGTGCGCCGGCGGCGAGACGTCCGGCGCACCGGCCGGCGACAACGTGATGCACGCCGAGTTCAAGATCGGCGACACCACCTTGATGGCGTCCGACGGCATGGCCAAGGACGCGCCGGTCTTCCGCGGCTTCTCGCTGTCGCTGACGGTGGCGGACGAAGCCGACGCCAAGCGCAAGTTCGCAGCACTGAGCGAGGGCGGCCAGGTGCGCATGCCGCTCGGGCCGACCTTTTTCTCGCCCAGCTTCGGGATGGTGCAGGACCGGTTCGGGGTGGGGTGGATGGTGATCGTGCCGGGGCCGAAGGCCTGAAAGGGCCTGGGCCTGTCCACGGCCCCGGGCGGCTTTTGCTTCCTCTCCCCCGAGGAGAGGATGGGGGCCTTGATCTGATATCGCGCTTGTCCCGGAGCAAAGCCGCGCGCTTCGGCTCCTCCACGCTGCACATAGACCTCCGCCCGCGTGAACTATTACGCGTCTTGTGCCTGAACTGCAAGAACGACGCTTCTCGCGCGGTTCCGAACACCGAGACAGCCGACTGTCGTCGGCCGCAAAGGAGCTCTCCGTGAAACCCAGCGCTGTGGATTCCCTGAGCCGGACCCGCCCTTACCAATCAAGCCCCGGCCAAGCCATCCAACCCTCACCGCCAGGATTACGCGACATATTGAATAATGCGGATAGTCGAAAATTCTCAATGGAGAATCTTTAGAATCTTATTCTGTCGTCCAAAGCGGAGCACTCTCAGTCGATAGGCGATTTTGTAGAAAATGGTGCCAGGGTACCCAATAGCGATTTACGAAAGGTCGCGACGGCACTGGATTCTCACCAAGTCAGCGAGGAGACGGCCAAATTGCTCCGAGATCTTTATTTGCAAACCAGCTGTGAAGAGCAGTACGCCTTTCGCCTTTACTTTGCTCGACCCGAGGTGAGTGAAAAGCTCACCACTCCCGGCACCCGCATAGCAGACTTCGGAGTGCAGTCCGCCAGCATACATTTACCGCATGCAGAAAACTGGCAACTCGAACACCCCACCGAAGCTACTGAAAAGTTCATTTTTGTTTTGGATAAGAACGTGCCAAAGCAGAATATCTCGACGGGTTTTCTGCCGGACCTTGTGGCCGTTATGCCCGGCGAGGTTCTCGAAGTTTCAGACGTTGCAGAATTGCCCGGCACAACTTACATCATGCTTAAAGCCGTCCAAATGCAAAGTGACCAACCTGTTTATTCACCCTTCGATGGGACGGCCTATGTCAATCTTTCCGCCAAGAAAGATTATTTAACATCTTTTCAAACACCCAAATAAACCATAAGGAGTTTTGAGTCGAGAGTTAATCGCCAACCTGCCGAAGCTCCTCGGGGACTGAGTACCCGGGTGAAGTGCGGCTTCGCCGGCAGTGCTTCAGGTTCTGGTGGCCCGCTGCGTACTGCGGCGGGAGCGCGCCAGGGCAAGGACTTCGATCAGGCCCCACAGGAGGGCAGCGCCAAGCGCGCGGAAGCCGGTGGCCGTGGGGGCCCAGAGGAGGGAAGGGTGCATGGTGTGACGGATGCCCTCGATGGGCATAGCCGTCTTCTCACCCTAAGGGCCTCGTATGACATGTTGATGGCATGCATTGCCGCTATCCTCCGCACCCGACTCTCCCCTCCAATCCACGCGTGAATCCCCCGGACCTGCCCGAACTGCTGGAGCTGGCACAGCTGGTCCAACTGGCCGGTACGCAGGTGGAGGTGCGCACCCTGTGCGAAGTCGCGGCCGGCGCGCGGCGCTTCCCGGTCCAGGCCTTTGTGCTCGGCGACTCGCAGCCCAAGGCGCCGGCCGTGGGCTTCTTCGGTGGGGTCCACGGGCTGGAGCGCATCGGCGCACAGGTCGTCATCGCCTACCTGCGCAGCCTGGTGATGCGGCTCGCCTGGGACGAGACGCTGCACCGGCAGCTCGAGACGATGCGGCTGGTGTTCATGCCGGTGGTCAATCCCGGCGGCACGTGGCTGGGCACGCGCGCCAATCCCAACGGCGTCGACCTGATGCGCAACGCGCCGGTCGAAGCGAAGGAGCGCGTGCCCTACCTGATCGGCGGCCAGCGCATCAGCGCGAACCTGCCCTGGTACCGCGGCGCTGCCGGCGCGCCGATGGAATGCGAGAGCGCGGCGCTGTGCGCTCTGGTCGAAGCCGAGCTGCTGGGCCGCCCCCTCAGCGTCGCGGTGGATTGCCATTCCGGCTTCGGGCTGACCGACCGCATCTGGTTCCCCTACGCGCACACCGCGCGGCCGATCGGGCATCTGGCCGAGATGCACGCGCTGTGCGACATCCTCGACCAGAGCTTGCTGCACCATCGCTACAAGCTCGAGCCGCAGAGCCGGCAGTACCTGGCCCACGGCGATCTGTGGGATCACCTCTACCAGGGCGCCGACCACCGGCCGGACAGCGTGTTCCTGCCGCTCACGCTCGAGATGGGCTCGTGGCTGTGGGTCAAGAAGAACCCGCGCCAGCTCTTCTCGCGCCACGGCATCTTCAACCCGGTGATCGAACACCGGCACCAGCGCGTGCTGCGCCAGCACATCGCCTGGCTGGACTTCGTCACCCGCGCGGTCGGCAGCCACGCGCGCTGGCTGCCCACCGGCGCGCACCGGGCACGGCACGAGCAGCAGGCGCTGGCGCGCTGGTACGGGAAGCGCGGATGAACACCTGGGTGCTGATGCGCGGCCTCACGCGCGAGAGCGCTCACTGGGGCAGCTTCGCGGGTCATTTGCAGGAGCGCCTGCCCGCCGCGCGCATCGTGGCACTGGACCTGCCCGGCAACGGGCGCTTGAACGGATCGCAAAGTCCGCTGCGGATCGAAGCCGCGGCGCAGGCCTGCCGCGAGCAGCTTGTCGCCCTCGACATCGAGCCGCCCTACCACCTGCTCGCGATGTCGCTCGGTGCGATGGTGGCCGTGGAGTGGGCCTCGCGGCACCCGCGCGAGCTTGCAGGCTGCGCGCTGATCAACACCAGCTTGCGGCCCTTCAGCCCCTGGTGGCAGCGGCTGCGTCCCGCCACCTACCCGGCGCTTCTCGGCTTGCTGCTGGCACGCCGGAGCGCACGCGAACGCGAAGAGACGATCCTGCGGCTCACCACCCGCCATCCGGAGGGCGGCACCCGCGTGCTCGATGACTGGACCACGATTCGAGAGGTGCGGCCGGTGTCGCCCTCCAACGCACTGCGCCAGGTGGTGGCGGCCGTGCGCTACCGCGCGCCGGCGCAGGCACCGCGTGTGCCTCTGCTGGTGCTGGCAAGCGCCCGCGACGGACTGGTGAATCCGGATTGCTCGCGCCGCCTTGCGCGGCAATGGCACGCGGACATCGTGGAACATCCCACCGCAGGCCACGACCTGCCGCTGGACGACGGGGACTGGGTCGCGCGGCAGATCACGCGGTGGGCGGCGCGAGGAGCTGCGCTCAGGATGGGATGAGCTCATCGGCCCACGCGTCCAGCTTCTGCTTGATCCTGCGCCACTCCGGCATCTGTGCATCGAGCAGGCGATGGAAGAGCGGACCATGGTGATGCGCCTGGAGATGGCAGAGCTCGTGGATGAGCACGTAGTCGATGCATTCCCGCGACGCCTTGATCAGGTTCGGATTCAAGGTGAGGCGGCCGGCCGGCGAGCAGCTGCCCCAGCGCTGCTTCATGACGCGCAGCTGCATCGGCGGCGGCGTACGAACCCAGTGCAATGCGGGCGCGAGGGCCGCCAGGCGCGCGGCCAGCACCTCGCCGGCGCGCCTTCGGTACCAGGTGTCGAGCACGGCCCGCACGCGGCCCGGCTCGTTGCTGCCCACGGCGACTTCGATGCGACCTCTGCCCAGGCGCACGTCGCCCTTTCGGTCTTCGTCCACAAGCACTTCGAGCCTGTAGCGACGGCCGAGATAGAGCAGGGATTCGCCACCGGCATGCGCGCGCGGGCGTGCTGGGTCGATGCGCTCGCGGACGGCCGTGAGCTGGCTGCTGATCCAGCGCGCGCGCTGCCGGACCGCGGCCTGCACCGCGGTCTCGCTCGCCTCGTGCGGCACATCGACCACCACGCGCCCATCCGGTTCGACGTGAATGGCGATGCGCTGCGCCTTGCGCGCCGGCCGAAGGCGCACGCTGAACGCAATCCGCTCGTCGCCGTAGCGAAACTCTCGAAGCACTGCCGTGCTCATGCATGCCGTCCGAGGCCGAGGCGGCTGATGTGGAGCACCTGGGCGATCACATCATTCGTCCTCTCCAGGCCGAGCGGCGCATAGAGCCGCTGCAGCAGGCCCTTGCGGATGGCGGCTTCGATGCTTTGCGGGTTCAAGGAATGCTCGGCCACCGCGGCCTGCACCACGCCGCTGATGGCGAGCGCATGGTCGACATGGGCGTTGCGCTGCGCCTCGTCGAGCCGCGACGCTTCCTCGGTGCCCAGGGCGATCAGGATCGCACCGTAGTACGCCCTGGCCTGCGGGTTGGAAGCCAGGATTTCCGGCATGCCGGGTGTGGCCCGCCGCTCGACGTCGCGCTCGAAGTCCCTGAACAGCGCGTACTGCTTGCGCGGATGATCGAACAGGGCCTCCGCCTGCGCGATCGCATCTTTCAGCAGCTCGGAAAACACTTTCTGCGCATAGGGATCGTCCGCCAGATCCTGCTCGATGGTCTTGCGCAGCCGGGTCTTGATCAGGTCGGCCTCGCTGCGTGCCTTGTCCTGCGGCCAGGCCTCGGAAGCATCGGGTGCGACGCGCTCGTGCAAGACGTAGGGGCCACGCTCGCTCTCTCGGACCCGCGTCCCGATGACATGCCGGTCGACCAGCCTGCGGAGCTGCTCGTCGCATTCGCTGAACTCGGCCACCTCCATGGCGTCGAGCCGCGCCATTTGCCGCACCTGGATGAGGATCTTGAGATCGGCCTTGTAAGCCTCGAGCGCCGCTTCCGAAAAGTCCCGATCCTCGAAGAAGCCGCGCGACGACAGCGCGGTTTGCAGGCAGAGGCCGAAGGCGGTGAGCGCGGCATGGAAGTCGTCTCGAAGCTTCTGCCGTTGGTCGTAGTCGCCCCCTTGCCCATCGCTTGCGATCCGAGGGCTCAAGGCCTGGCGCAGCTGTTCGGGATCCTTGCGATTGGCGACGCCCTTGAAGAAGGACCATACCGCCTCGTGCCGCATCGGCAGTTGCCTGTACTCGGTGCTGACTTGCGCGTAGAGCCCTTCGAGGTCGCCGATGTCGAAGCCGCCTTGCGTCCTGTTTTCGAGATCCTGGTAGGCGCGGATGGCCGTGTCGAGCTCCTTCAGGATGCCGCGGTAGTCCACCAGCAGGCCGTGGCGCTTGGCATCGTGCAGGCGATTCACGCGTGCGACGGCCTGGATCAGGTTGTGGCCCTTCAGCGGCTTGTCGATGTAGAGCACCGCGTTGCGCGGCTCGTCGAAACCGGTGAGAAGGCGATCGACCACGATCAGCAGGTCGGGGTCGCCCTCGGTCCCGAAGCCCTGCAGCAGCTGCCTTTCGTGGTGGACCGCATCGACGCCTGGGTTCACCATGTTCTGCTGCCACCACTTCTGCACCTCGGGCATGCCGTGTTCGTCGGCCTCGGTGTTGCCCTCGCGCATGTCGGGCGGGGAGATCACCACGGCGCTGGTGACCAGGCCGGTCTCATCGAGCGCCTTCTTGTAGCGGATCGCATCGAGCTTGCTGGCGGTGGCGACCTGGCCCTTCAGGCCCGAACCCATCTTCTTGAAGTTCTCGCTGAAATGCGTGGCGATGTCCCATGCGATCAGCTCGATGCGCTTGGCCGCGCCGTTGATCGCGCCGCTGCGGGCATACTTCTTCTTCAGGTCGGCACGCTGCGGCTCGCCGAGGCCGGCCGTGATCTTGTCGAACCAGCGGTCGACGGCCGCGGCATCGATGGACAGCTCGGGCATCCGCTCTTCGTAAAGGAGGGGTGCGACGGCGTGGTCCTCGATGGCGCGCTGCATGGTGTACGCGTGGAGGATGGGGCCGAACTTCCGTGCCGTCTTCTCGTCCTTCAGCAGCGGTGTGCCGGTGAAGGCCACGTAGGCGGCGCGAGGCAGCGCCTTCTTCATGCGCTCGTGCGTCTCTCCGCCATGGCTGCGATGGCCTTCGTCCACCACCACCACGACATTGGGCGAATCGTTGCGGCACTCCGCAAGCCTGGAGGCGGTATTGAACTTCTGCACCAGTGCGAAGGTGATGCGCTTCGTGCCCTGGCCGATGCGCCGGGCCAGGTCGCGGCCCGTCGCGGCCTTGCTGTGTTCGCCCTCCTTGTGCGCGGCGAGCGACGACCCGAAGGCGCCCCCGGCCATGAAGTTGCGCGCGAGCTGCTGTTCGAGATCGCGCCGGTCGGTGATGACCACCAGGCGGCATTCCTTCAGCCCTTCGTTCAACAGGAGGGCCTTGGCCAGGAAGACCATGGTGAAGCTCTTGCCCGAGCCGGTCGTGTGCCAGATCACGCCGCCCTCGCGCCCGCCGTCGGCGCGTTGCCCGGCCAGCCGTCGCAGCAGGGCGCGCACGCCGAAGAACTGCTGGTGGCGGGCGATGATCTTCCCGACCCTGCTGTCGAACAGCACGAAGCCGCGCAGCAGATCGATCAACCGTTGCGGCGTCAACAGGCTCACGAGCAGGCGGTCCGGGCCGTTGGGCGGCATGGGCAAGGACGCCGACGATTCGAAGCCCTCGCGCACCGCCGCGGGCTTGCCTTCGAACAGGGCCGCTCGCGTGGCCGCGGGTAGCGGCGTGTTCTTCAGCGCCTCGATGCGGGCATCGTCGAACTCTTCTTCCTTGTTCCACTCGGCCCAGAACCTGGGCGGGGTCTGCGTCGTGCCGTAGCGCCCGCCGGTCCGGCTGAGGGACACCAGCAGCTGGGCGTAGGCGAAGAGGTCGGGGATCTCGTCATCGCGCTGGTTGCGCAGCTGGCGGCTGATGCCTTCGCGCACCATCGCGTCGGCCTCATTGCCCCCATGCCGCCCCTGCGGTGGCTTTGCTTCGATCACGACCAGCGGAATGCCGTTGACGTAGCCCACGATGTCGGGTGCACATTCGTGCGTGCCGCGGCTGGAGAGAAAGCATGGTTCTTCCGTCACGTCGAAGCGATTGGCACTCGGGTCGGTCCAGTCGATGACATGGATCGTCGGCTGATGCTTGCGGCCGTCGGCCATGAATTCGGTGACCGTGATGCCGAAGGCAAGCTTGGCGTAGAGGCGTTCGTTCGCCGGCAGCAGGCCGTCGCCGAGGCCGAGCGTCGAGAGCTCGCGCAGGATCTGCTCGATGGCACTGGGCGAGAGAGGGTATGAGCGGCCCCGGTAGTCGAAGCGGCGCGTCTGCAGGACTTCGATGAGGCGTGGCTTGAGGAGGACCTCGCGCGTCGAACCACCGCGAAAGGCGAGGCCATCGGCAGCGCCGAGGTAGTTCCACCCTAGCTTGCAAAGCATGCTCAGCGCGCAGATGCGGGCGCTGTATGGGTGGGCGGTCGAGGACGTCCCCTCTTGCCTGCCATCCGGGAGCTTTATTTCCCCTCCGGGCTTACTCATACCCGAGTTCCCGCAGATAGCCGCCCATCCGTTCTTCGATGGTCAGCCACTCTGCCCTGAGCTCATCGCGCTCGCGGCGCACGTCGAGCATGTCGATCTCCTCGGGCACCCTGAGGACATCGACATAGCGCGGGATGTTCAGATTGAACTCGTTGGCGGCGATCTCGGCCGTGGTGGCGAGGCTGGCATATCTGTCCACCGGCTTGCGTGCGGCGTAGGTATCGAGCACGCGCTGCAGATCCGAGTCGCGCAGGCGGTTCTGGTTCTTGCCGGGTTCGACATCGCGGCTGGCGTCGATGAACAGCACCGCCTCGTCCGCCTTGTTCTTTCGAAAGACCAGCACGACCGCCGGAATGCCGGTTCCGAAAAAGAGCTTTTCGGGCAGCCCGATGACGGCATCGAGCAGGTTTTCCTCCACGAGCTTGCGCCGGATGCGCGCCTCGGCGGCGCCGCGAAACAGGATGCCGTGCGGTACGACGACGGCCATGCGGCCGGTGCCGGGCTTCATGGTCTCGACCATGTGGAGGATGAAGGCGTAGTCGCCCTTGGTTCGCGGCGGCACGCCGCGGCGGAAGCGGCCGAACCTGTCCGTCTCCGCGATTTCGTATCCCCACTTTTCCAGGCTGAAGGGCGGGTTGGCGACGACGACATCGAAGTGCCGCAGGCGGTTGTCGTCCGCCAGCAGCTTCGGGTTGCGCAGGGTGTCGCCCCACTCGATGCGGTGGTTGTCCTCGCCGTGCATGAACAGGTTCATCTTGGCCAGCGCCCAGGTGTTGCCGATGGCCTCCTGTCCGAAGAGCGCATAGCGCCGGGAACCGGCGCGATCGCGGATCAGGCGGCCGCACTTGAGCAGCAGCGATCCCGAGCCGCAGGCCGGGTCGCAGATCTCGTCGCCTTCCTGCGGGTCCATCAAGCGCGCCATCAGGCTGGAGACTTCGGGCGGCGTATAGAACTCGCCGGCGGTCCTTCCGCTCGACGAGGCGAAGTGACTGATGAGGTATTCGTAGGCATTGCCGATCAGGTCGAGCTCGCCGATGCGGCTGGGACGCAGGTCGAGCTCCGGCCTGGCGAAGTCCTCGAGCAGCTGGCGCAGGATGTCGTTCTTCTGCTGCTCGTCGCCGAGCTTGTTGGCGTTGAAGCCGATGTTCTGGAACACGTCGCGCAGCTTGGCGATGTTGGCGTCTTCGATGGCGTGCAGCGCGCGGTCGATGCGCTCGCCGTTGCCGGGCTCGTAGCGGGCCGCATGCAGGGCACTGAAGCTGGCGCTGGGCGGCAGGACGAAGCGCTCGGTCTTGAGCAGCGCATCGATGAGATCCTGGGCGGCGTCGCCGTACTGCGCCTGGTAGGCATCGCAGTGGTCCTGCCAGACGTCCGACACGTACTTGAGGAAGAGCATCGGGAGCACATAGTCCTTGTAGGTGCTCGGATCGACGAGGCCGCGAAAGGTGTCGCAGGCCGCCCAAACGGCGGCGTTGATGCTGTCCTGGCTGATGGCGGTCTGGTTCATGCGTTCTTGATTTCCCTGGAGTGTCGTCAGGCGTGGCCCGATGCCCTGGCGAGCGCCTCGGCGATCGACGCGAACTGCCGTTCGCGGTTGCGGATGAGCAGGTCTTGCAGCTGCAGCTCTCGTTGTGCAAGGCGCGCGAGCTCGACGATGCGCTCCTGGTCGGCCATGGGCGGAAGGCCGATGGGCAGCGATTCGAGCACCGGCCGTCGCACGCTCCGCTGGCTGGAGCCTTCGGCCGCGCGCTGCAGGGCCCGCTGGAAAGGCGCCTGGTTGATCTGCCAGGCGAGGAAGGCCGGCAACAGCGCGCGCCCGGGCTTGATCCGCAGATGAAAGAGGTGCGGCCCGCACACGGCCGGGCCCGGGAGCTCGCCGACGCAGGTGGCATGGAAGCGGCTACCGCGCGCGACGAAGAGCAGGTCTTCGGGCGCCAGCCAGTCGGCGTCGCGGCGCCCGCTCAGCCTCGTACGGATGACGCCGCGCCAATCGATGCCACGAAGCGGGTCCAGATCTTTCATCTGCACGGCGTGGACCGGACCTTCCCTCTCCTCGGGGATGGTGCCGCGAAAGGGATATCCCGCCCGGATGCGAACCTCCGCTCCCAGCTCGGTGCGCAATGCATGAATGGACATGATGCACATGGTACTTGCACGCGCGCGGCATCTCCTTCACACTTCATCCTCACAAGAACAAATGAATGCATCAATGGTGTTGATGCTTGTCCAAAAATCATCAGGGAGTTGCTCTTGGGCTACGAAGTCGATTTTTTCCCCACCCTCGTGGGCGGCGCTGCCATCGTCGTGCGTTGGGGTACCCCCGGCGACTACAAGCTGTTGGTGTACGACGGCGGCACGCGGGCCTCTGCGCAGCAGGTCGTGCAGCACGTCCAAGGGCACTGCCTCACCTCGCATGTGGACCATGTGGTGAGTTCGCACCCCGGCGCCAGGCATGCCGAAGGTCTCGAGCTGATCCTCGAAAGCCTCACTGTCGGTGAGCTGTGGATGCATCGACCCTGGACGCACACCGATCGCAGCGTGCAGGCCATGGCCATCGCCCGGAAGCTGGAGGCGATCGCGACCGCGCAGGGGATACCGGTCTACGAGCCCTTCGCGGGCGCGCTCATCGGCCCGTTCACGGTCCTGTCGCCGAACCGGAGCTGGTATGCGGAGGGCCTGCTGCCGGCCTTCGAGACGCCCGTGCCGCCCGCGGCCGGCCTGACATTGGCCGACGCGGCGCGATGGCTCCGGCTGGCGAGCGCCAGCTTCGGCAGCCGTTGGGATCTCGAGTCCCTTCCCCGCGACCCGGACACCTCGGCGGAGGACGAATCGAGCGTCGTGCTGTACGGCGAGTTCGAAGGACGCGGCGTGCTGCTGACCCGCAATGCGGGCATCCGGGCGCTGAGCGACGCTTGCACCTTGGCAGAACACCTGGGGCTGCGCCTGCCCTCGAATCTGCGGCTGATGCAGCTGCCCAGTGACGGCAAGCCCGATCACCTCTCGAGCCACGTGCTGGATCGGCTCGTGGGCGAGCGCCAGCCGCGCGAACGGCGCCACTACACCAAGACGGCCGTCTTGTCGGCGCCTCGCGACGCGCCTCCGCTGGGCTACAGAATCGTGACCGACGCGCTGATGCGCCGGGGTGTCCTGAGCTTCATGACCCAAGGCGCGCAGCTGCACCATGCCCATGACATGCCCGAGCGCAGCTGGTATTCGGCCGGCCCGGTGGGGACGGGGTCGTGAGCACCTCCCGGCACCATGAAGAACGCGCCCGAAGGCGCGTTCCGGTCGACGCGGTGCAGCGCTTTACTTCGCCGCCACCACTCGCACCATCTCGAGGCACTTGTTGGAGTAGCCCCACTCGTTGTCGTACCAGCTCACGAGCTTGATGAAGGTGCCGTCGAGCGCGATGCCGGCCTCGGCGTCGAAGATCGAGGTGCGCGGGTCGCCGCGGAAATCGGTGGCGACGACCTTGTCCTCGGTGTAGCCCAGCACGCCCTTGAGGGCGCCTTCGCTCTGCGCCTTCATCTCGGCGCAGATTTCCTTGTAGGTGGCCTCCTTGACCAGCTCCACCGTGAGGTCGACGACCGACACGTCGGAAGTCGGCACGCGGAAGCTCATGCCGGTGAGCTTCTTGTTCAGCTCGGGAATGACCACGCCCACCGCCTTCGCCGCGCCGGTGCTGGAGGGGATGATGTTCTCAAGGATGCCGCGGCCGCCGCGCCAATCCTTGTTGCTCGGGCCATCGACGGTCTTCTGGGTGGCGGTGGCGGCGTGCACCGTGGTCATCAGGCCGCGCTTGATGCCCCACTTGTCGTTGAGCACCTTCGCGAGCGGCGCCAGGCAGTTGGTCGTGCAGCTGGCGTTGCTGACGATGGCCTCGTTGGCGTACTTCTTGTCGTTCACGCCGTAGACGAACATGGGCGTGTCGTCCTTGCTGGGCGCAGACATGATCACCTTCTTGGCGCCTGCGTCGAGGTGCTTCTGGCAGGTCTCCTTGGTGAGGAAGAGGCCGGTGGATTCGAGCACGACCTCGGCGCCCACTTCGTTCCACTTGAGATTGGCCGGATCGCGCTCCTGCGTCAGGCGGATCTTCTTGCCGTTGACGATCAGGGTGTTGCCCTCGACGGTGATTTCACCCTGGAAGCGGCCGTGCACCGAGTCGTACTGGAGCATGTAGGCCAGGTACTCGGGCTCGAGCAGGTCGTTGATCGCGACGATCTCGATGTCGTTCTTGAAGTTCTGCACCGCCGCGCGCAGCACGTTGCGACCGATGCGACCGAAGCCGTTGATACCGAGTTTGATAGCCATGTGGTTTGCTCCTGGATGGTTGAAAACTAGGGGAGTCCAGATCAGCGCGCGAGCGCTGCCTCGACCGTGGCGGCGACGTTCTCTGCCGTGAAGCCGAAGTGCTTGAACAGCACGCCGGCGGGTGCCGATTCGCCGTAGGTGTCGATGCCGACGACGGCCGCGACGCCGTACTTCCACCAGCCGTCGGTCGCGCCCATCTCGACCGCGATCCGTGGCGTTCCCTGCGGCAGTACGCTCTTCTTATACGCTACATCCTGGCGATCGAAGGTGGTGGTGGACGGCATGGAGACCACGCGCACGGCAATCTTCTTCGCGGCCAGCAGCTCCTGGGCCTTGAGCGCGAGCTGCACTTCGGAGCCGGTGGCGATGATGACGGCCTGGAGCTTCTTCTTGAGCTCGGGCTCGGCCAGCACGTAGGCGCCCTTGCTGATGTCGCTCAGGTCTTTCTTGGGCGCGTAGGGGAGGTTCTGACGCGACAGCAGCAGCGCGGTCGGACGGCTGGCGTTCTGCAATGCAACGGCCCAGGCCACTGCGGTCTCGGCCGTGTCGCCGGGGCGCCAGACGTCGAGGTTCGGTATCAGGCGCAGCGATGCCGCGTGCTCGATGGACTGGTGCGTCGGACCATCCTCACCGAGACCGATGGAATCGTGCGTGAACACGTGGACCACGCGTTGCTTCATCAGCGCCGCCATGCGGATGGCGTTGCGGCTGTAGTCGCTGAAGGTGAGGAAGGTGCCGCCGTAGGGAATGAAGCCGCCGTGCAGCGCCACCCCGTTCATGATGGCTGCCATGCCGAACTCACGCACGCCGTAGTTGATGTGCCGGCCCGGCAGGCCGTCGGGGAACTGCTCGTTGCCTTCGCTGCGCACGACGGCGCCGGCGGCGTCGAAGCGCAGGGCCGGCGTGCTCTTGGTGTTGGTGAGGTTGGAACCGGTGAGGTCGGCGCTGCCGCCGAGCATCTCGGGCAGCGCAGCCGTGAAGGCTTCGAGCGCCAGCTGCGAGGCCTTGCGCGAGGCCACCGTCTCGCCCTTGGTGTGGGCCGTGACGACGGCATCGAAGGCGGTCTGGTGGAAGTTCTTCGGCAGCTCGCCTTTCATGCGGCGGGTGAACTCGGCCGCCAGGTCAGGGTATTGCCTGGCATAGGCGGCGAACTTGTCGTTCCACGCGGCTTCGCGCTGCGCGCCGGCCGTCTTGGCATCCCATTCGTCGTACACCGCCTGCGGCAGCTCGAAGGGCTCGTGCGCCCATTGCAGCGCCGTGCGGGTGAGGCCGATCTCGTCGGCGCCCAGCGGCTCGCCGTGTGCCTTGGCGGTGTTGGCACGGTTGGGGCTGCCTTTGCCGATCTGGGTCTTGCAAATGATCAGGGTGGGGCGCTCGTCCTGCTGCCGAGCCTGATGGATGGCGTCCGACACTTCCTTGACGTCGTGGCCGTCGATGGGACCGATCACGCTCCAGCCATAGGCCTTGAAACGCTCCGCCGTGTTGTCGATGAACCAGGGCTTGACCGGCCCGTCGATCGAAATGCCGTTGTCGTCGTACAGCGCGACCAGCTTGCCCAGCTTCCAGGCGCCGGCGAGTGCGGCGGCCTCGTGGCTGATGCCTTCCATGAGGCAGCCGTCGCCGAGGAAGGCGTAGGTGCGGTGGTCGACGATGCTGTGCTCGGGCCGGTTGAATTCGGAGGCCAGCAGCTTCTCGGCCAGTGCGAAACCGACTGCGTTGGTGATGCCCTGGCCGAGCGGGCCGGTGGTGGTTTCCACGCCGGGCGTGACGCCGGTCTCGGGGTGACCGGCCGTCTTGCTGTGCAGCTGGCGGAAGCGCTTGAGCTCCTCTACCGGCAGTGCGTAGCCCGTGAGATGCAGCACGGCGTAGATCAGCATCGAGGCGTGGCCATTCGAGAGCACGAAGCGGTCCCGATCGAACCACTGCGGGTTGGCGGGGTTGTGCCGGAGATGCTCGCCCCACAGCGCGACTGCCATGTCGGCCATGCCCATCGGTGCGCCCGGATGCCCGGAGTTCGCGAGTTGAACGGCATCCATGGCCAACGCGCGGATCGCGTTGGCCATCAAGGCTTGGTTGGCCATGTGGTCGGGGCTTTCTTGGGGGAGCTGATTGGGGAGAACCCGGGATTTTAACGGGCAGGTCAAGGGCGCCGTCCGGAGGCGCAGCAGAGGGCTGATAGAGTGCCGGCCATGCATGGTTTGCATCTGACCGCCGACCTCCACGATTGCCGTTGCGAGATGCGCTGGCTGGTCGATGCGCAAGCCCTGGGGGCCGCCTGCGTGAAGGCTGTCGAGGCCGCCGATCTGCGGGCCGTGGGCACGCTGTTCCACGCTTTTCCTGCGGGGCCCCGGGGACCGGGCGGCGTGACGGCCACGGTGCTGCTGGCGGAGTCGCACCTGTGCGTCCATACCTGGCCGGAGCAGTGCGGCGTGACGCTCGATGTCTACGTCTGCAATTTCGGCGCCGACCACTCGGCCAAGGCGAAGGCACTCGCGGGAGCCCTCGAGGCGTTGTTCGTGCCGGGACGCGTGGAGCGGCACGCGCTGCAGCGCGGCGCCATTCCGCACGGCGCGGTCGCCCGGAACCACGTGCGGCCGGCCGAAGGATCCCGACCCCTCCCTCAGGAGGGCGCGCGTGAAGGACGCGAAGTGACCGGCCTGGGCCAGGCTGTTCCATGACCATCCGGGCCATGATCCTCGCCGCCGGTCGTGGCGAACGCATGCGGCCGCTGACGGACACGACGCCCAAGCCCCTGCTCGAGGTGCAGGGCAAGCCGCTGATGCAGTGGCCGATGGAGGCGCTGGCGGCAGGCGGCTTCCGGCGGCTGGTCGTCAACACCGATTGGTTGGGTGAGCACATCGTGTCGCGCTTCGGGCACCGGCACGGCGCCTGCGAGATTGCCTATTCCCACGAGGGCCGCGACTTCGGTGGCGCCCTGGAAACCGCGGGCGGCATCGTGCGCGCGCTGCCGCTCTTGGGCGAGGTGTTCTGGGTGCTGGCCGGCGACGTCTTCACGCCGGACTTCGCCTTCACGCAAGCCGCGGTGGACCGCTTCGCGGCGGGCAAGGGACTCGCGCACCTGTGGCTGGTGCCCAACCCGCCGCACAATCCGCGCGGCGATTTCGGGATCTCGATGGATGGGCTGGCGCTCAACGACGCACCGCTGATGCACACCTTCTCGACCATCGCCCTGTACCGGGCGGGATTGTTCGCGGCGCCGTACTGCCGCGTTCCGGCGGGCAACCCCGGCGGCGTCAGGGCGGCGCTGGCACCCCTCCTGCGTGCGGCCATCGCCGACGGCCGCGTCAGCGCCGAGCTCTATGAGGGCGCCTGGACAGATGTCGGAACGCCGGAACGGCTCGCCTCGTTGAACGCAAAAAAACGGCCCGCGCTGGGCGGGCCGGCGGTCGCCTAGGAACGCAGCCCCCTCGGTTCGGGTTGGAGCAGCATCGGCCGCGAGGACCAAAAAAAACGGCCCGCACGAGGCGGGCCGCAGACAGGCTAGATTCTCATCAGTGCGATCAGGGGACGTTGGCCGACCTCAGCGTGAAGGGCCGACCCTCCATCGTGAAGCTGCCGCCGAACTCCATGTTCATGCCCGAGGTCCCCTGCACCGGGCAGCCGCCCGTGGACGCCGGACAGGCCCCGCCACCCGCGAAGATCACCGAGCCATAGCGGTAGTTCGACACCACCTTGCCGGTGTAGTCCGCAACGCTCAGCGTCATGTTGTCGCTGGCGAAGTTGTCGGCATCTTCCACGGCGATCGGGTCGACGATGCGCGAGTCCTGCAGGTTCCGCACGACGCTGCCGCTGTTGCCATCCGAGGCGAAGCGCACCCACTGGATCTTGCGATCACCGCGCGAGGCCACGAGCACCTGCTGGTTCAGCGGTTCGATGGTCTTGTTGTCCGGATCGATCTTCGAGATTGCCAGCGAAGTCGGGTTCTTGCCGATCGCGACACGGCCCTTCTCGACGACGTCCGTTGCCGTGGTGCCGGTGGGCACGTCGCCGAGGCCGAAGATGCGCAGCGAACCTTCCTCGGTCGCGATCCAGGCACGGTGCACGCTGCCGAACAGGGTCGTGCGCACCGCCGTCGGCTTGTTGTCGAGCGACACGGTCGAGATCACCGTCGGCGTTTGCTGCGGCTTGTACGCGAAGGTGTACGGCCACTGGTTGTCAGCCTGACCCAGGTTCGTGAATTCCGTCGGACCGGTACCGAAGTAGACGCTGTTGACATAGCTGAACAGGGGCTTCAGGTCGATGAACGCGGCCTTCTTCTCGGACTTGGAAATCACCACCGCCACACCCGCCTTGGCGTACCGGTTGGCATTGCTGCCGGAGCCGGAGAACGAGGCGCGCTTGGTCGCATCGGTCAGCGGCGAGTAGGTCTGGCCCATGAACTCGCCCTGCTTCTCGGGCAGCGCCGTCTGGAACTGGTCGAAGCCGGTGGTCACCGCGATCTCGGTCGGGGCATTCATGCCCGGCAGATCGATGTAGCCCAGCACCTTCATGAAGGCGATGTTGCCCATGTTCGGCAGGCCCGGATACACCCCCATCCACTCGTGCCACCAGTCGTACCAGGCATCGTAGCTGCCGTTCTGCGCCGAGTTGTACGGGTTGCAGTTGTTGCACAGCCCCGCCAGCGAGATCACTGCCACCTGGCCCTTCAGCGCCGTCGTGTCCCACACCGTCACCAGCGCGTACTCGCTGGTGTTGGTGATGGCCATGCCGGTGGGCACCTTGTTCGCCGGCAGCGTGACCGATGTCCTGTTGTTCGCCGTGTTGCTGCCGGCGGTGCCGATCAGGCCGTTGTTGAAGGCCACCAGCGATTCCGCGCAGAAGCCCGTGCGGCCACCGCAACGCGCCACCGCCACCGGCTCGCCGTTCGTGAGCCCCGCGGCCTTGTAGGTGCTGACGTTGTAATTGGTGCGCCCGGCGCTGCCGTCCCACGCCGCCGCCTCCTGCCAGGGCAGTTGCGGCGCCTGGGCAAAGGTGTTGTGGTCGATCGCCGTGATCTGGAGGTCGCCCACGCCCATGCGCTTGGTGATGTCGTCGGCAACGAAGCCCACGTGCGCCTGGTTGGTCGAGTAGAGGCCGGCATCTGCGGTGGTCGGGCCGCCGACTTGCCAGGTGCCCGCGTGGTAGGTCATGGTCTGGTCGCTGCGCTTGAACAGCGTCGGAATGCCGCTGTTGTCCACGATCGGAGCGTCGCCGTAGCGATACCTGATGCCTTCCGCCTTGGAGAGCGCGGGTGCCATAGCGCGGTACGCGTCAGCCACGACCTGGCCGGCGCTGTCGATGACGTCGCCCGAAACAGGGGCTGCGGCTGGTGCCGGTGCCGGTGCCGGTGCCGTTGCTGGGGCTGGAGCCGGTGCCGGTGCGGGTGCCGGCGCGGGCGCTGGGGCCGGGGCCGGGGCCGGGGCCGGTGCGGTCGCAGCGCCGAGCGAGTAGCAAGCTTTGACCACGAAGGGTGCGGGATCAGTACCAAAGAAGGTGTTCGTGCAGCTGGCGCTGCCGCTCACCGTCTTTTGAACCCATCTGCTGTCTGCGCCGTATTGCACGAGGGTGGGCGCCGCAACGCTGAAGGATGCACCTTCGGTGGCCAGGCGTTGGCCGGCGGCGGGTGCCGGTGCGGGTGCGGGTGCGGGAGCCGGGGCTGTGGTCGCGGCGGTCTGGACGTAGCAGGCCTTCGCGACGAAGGGCAGCGGGTCGCCAAAGGTTGCGTTGCTGCAGGCCTGGGTTCCTGACAAGTTTTTGGTCGCGTAGGTGTCGTTCGCGCCGTACTTCACATCCGTCGCGGCAGCCAACGTGAAGCTGTTGTTCTCGTCAGCGACCTTGACCCAGGTCGAATCGAGCTTGCTGATGGGGGCCGCTTCCTTGGGGGCCGTGGCTTCGGCGGATGTGGCGGGGGTCGAAGAAGCGGTCGTGGAAGGCGCCTCAGCGCCCTGCATCGCCGTCAAACCGCCGGAGCTGCTGCCTCCGCCACCGCATCCTGCGAGTGCGCCTGCTGCAACAAACAGCAGAAGCGCGCTTTTGTCTCTGACTTTCAAGCAAATCCCTCCTAAATTGGTTAAGTTCGGGTTTGTACGGGTCAGAGCCAATCCGGGCAACCGCTCTTTCACTTCCTTTCCTATGTGTATCGGGCTTCCCCAGGGGGGTGTTACTAACGTTGTGCTTGCTAACGCTTCGAACGCAAATAGCCCACGTCGAAGGGGAACCTTTGACTACATTGGCGAAAGGGGCGCCGGAGACCCAGTGACGTTGTGGAGGGCTGAATGAACGCCAAAGAAAAAAGCCCGCGCAAGGCGGGCTTTTGGGATCAGTAGATGTGAAATCCGGCCAGATCAGGGCACGTTTGCAGTTCGGATCTGGAAGGGCTTGCCTTCCATCGCAAAGCTGCCGCCGAACTCGATGTTAGAGCCGTCCGTCGACTGAACCGGGCAACCGCCCGGCGGCTGGCAGGACCAGGGGTCGCCACGATTGGCGAAGATGACGGAGCCATAGCGGTAGTTCGACACCTTTTTGCCGGCGTAGTCCGCAATACTCAGCACCATGTTGTCGCTGGCGAAGTTGTCGGCATCTTCCACGGCGATCGGGTCGACGATGCGCGAGTCCTGCAGGCTCCGCACGACGCTGCCGCTGTTGCCATCCGAAGCGAAGCGCACCCACTGGATCTTGCGATCACCGCGCGAGGCCACGAGCACCTGCTGGTTCAGCGGTTCGATGGTCTTGTTGTCCGGATCGATCTTGGACATGGCGAACGAGGTCGGGTTCTTGCCGATCGCGACCCGGCCCTTCTCGACGACGTCCGTTGCCGTGGTGCCGGTGGGCACGTCGCCGAGGCCGAAGATGCGCAGCGAACCCGCTTCAGTCCCGATCCAGGCACGGTGCACGCTGCCGAACAGGGTGGTCTTCACGGCCGTGGGCCGGTCGTCCAGGGTGACGGTCGAAATCACCGTCGGCGTCTGCTGCGGCTTGTTCGCGAAGGTGTACGGCCACTGGTCGTCGGCCTGACCCAGGTTCGTGAATTCCGTCGGACCGGTACCGAAGTAGACGCTGTTGACATAGCTGAACAGGGGCTTCAGGTCGATGAACGCGGCCTTCTTCTCGGACTTGGAAATCACCACCGCCACACCCGCCTTGGCGTACCGGTTGGCATTGCTGCCGGAGCCGGTGAACGAGGCGCGCTTGGTCGGGTCGGTCAGCGGCGAGTAGGTCTGGCCCATGAACTCGCCGTTCTTCTCAGGCAGCGAGGTCTGGAACTGGTCGAGGCCGGTGGTCACCGCGATCTCGGTCGGGGCATTCATGCCCGGCAGATCGATGTAGCCCAGCACCTTCATGAAGGCGATGTTGCCCATGTTCGGCAGGCCCGGATACACACCCATCCACTCGTGCCACCAGTCGTACCAGGCGTCGTAGCTGCCGTTCTGCGCCGAGTTGTACGGGTTGCAGTTGTTGCACAGCCCCGCCAGCGAGATCACTGCCACCTGGCCCTTCAGCGCCGTCGTGTCCCACACCGTCACCAGCGCGTACTCGCTGTTGTTCGTCATGGCCATGCCGGTCGGCACCTTGTTGGAAGGCAGCTTGACCGAGGTCCTGTTGTTCGCCGTGTTGCTGCCTGCCGTGCCGATCAGGCCGTTCTGGAAGGCCACCAGCGATTCCGCGCAGAAGCCCGTGCGGCCACCGCAACGCGCCACCGCCACCGGCTCGCCGTTGGTGAGGCCACCGGACTTGTAGGTGCTGACGTTGTAATTGGTGCGCCCGGCGCTGCCGTCCCACGCCGCCGCCTCCTGCCAGGGCAGTTGCGGCGCCTGCGCGAAGGTGTTGTGGTCCACCGCCGAAATCTGGAGGTCGCCCACGCCCATGCGCTTGGTGACGTCGTCCGGAACAAAGCCGACATGGGCCTGGTTGGTCGAGTAAAGGCCGGCATCGGCGAGAAGGGGTCCACCCACCTGCCAGGTACCGGCGTGGTAGCTCGCCATGCTCTGGTCCGAGCGCTGGTAGAGCGTCGGAATACCGCTGTTGTCGATGGCGGCAGGGGAGCCGTACCGGTACGCGATGCCCGCATCCCTGGCAAAGTTGGCAGCGGTCGTCTTGTAAGCTTCGGCTGAAACCGCGCCCGAGCCGTCGACCACTTCCGGAACAGGCGACGTGTCCGGAGCCTGGGGAGCCGAGGTCGCCCCGGTTCCGTTTGCCGCTCCGGCCGTCGTGGCGCCGAGGGCGGCGAATCCGCCGCCACCGCCTCCGCCACCACCTCCTCCGCAACCTGCAATGAGTGCGCTTGCGATCACCGTCAGTCCAAGCGTTGCTTTATACGAAAAATTCAACAAAAACACCTCCAATTTGACAAGATCGGCATTTGTACGTGGGCCGCCTCCTACAGGGCAACCCTTCTTGCAAATGTTTTCGTGGTGTGTTCCTACTCTCCTAGAGGGTGGTTACAAAGGTATTGCATAGTGACGTTATGACCGCAAATCATCAAGCCCCACGCAGAAGCGAACTTTCCTCGTATTTGGGACCGGACGCGGTCGCCATCATTCCGACCGCCCCGGAACGGCCCCGGAACCGGGATACGGACTTCCTTTTCCGGCACGACAGCTACTTCTATTACCTGACGGGCTTCACCGAGCCCAATGCCTGGCTGGTACTCACCAGCGAGGGGCGTACCACGCTGTTCTGCGCCCCCAAGGATCGGGAGCGCGAAATCTGGGACGGCTACCGCCTGGGCCCGGACGCAGCCCCCGCTGCCCTGGGGGTCGACGAGGCTTTCTCGATCGAAGAGCTCGATGCCCGAATGCCGCAGTTGCTGGAGAACATGAAGACGGTCTGGTACCCATTCGCGACGCACAAGGGGCTGGAGTCGCGCGTGGACGGCTGGTTGTCGGCGGTGCGCGCACGGGTCCGCTACGGCGCCCTGTGCCCCGAGGAACAACGCGACCTCTGCGGGCCGCTGGATGAAATGCGGCTGATCAAGGACGCCCGCGAGCAGGACACCATGCGCCGCGCAGCGCAGATCAGCGCCCGCGGCCATGTGCGCGCGATGCAGCTGTCGGCGCGCATGCTGCGCGAGGGCCGCGATGTGCGGGAGTACCACCTGGATGCGGAGCTGCTGCACGAATTCCGCCTCGGCGGCTCGCAGTACCCGGCCTACACCTCGATCGTGGCCGCCGGCGCCAATGCCTGCGTGCTGCACTACCGCGCCGACGTCGCGCCGGTGCGCTCCGGCGAGCTGGTGCTGATCGACGCCGGCTGCGAGCTGGACGGCTATGCCAGCGACATCACCCGCACCTTCCCGGCCAGCGGCATCTTCAGCGGCCCGCAGCGCGCACTTTACGAACTGGTCCTGGCCAGTCAAGATGCAGCGGTGGCTGCGACGAGAGCAGGCGCTCGCTTCAACGATCCGCACGAGGCGACGGTGAGGGTGCTGTCGCAAGGCATGCTGGACCTGGGCCTGCTCGATGCCAACCAGGTTGGCGGTGTGGACGACGTGATCGAGAAGCGCGCCTACTTCACCTATTACATGCATCGCACCGGCCACTGGCTGGGCATGGACGTGCACGACTGCGGCAGCTATGTGGAGCCGGCGCAGGCGAACGAGGTCAGCGAGCGCAGGGACCCGCTGTCGAATGAGCTGATCCGGAATCGCCCCAGCCGCATCCTCAAACCGGGCATGGTGCTGACTATCGAACCCGGCATCTACGTGCGGCCGGGCGAAGGCGTGCCGGAGGCGTTTCACAACATCGGCATCCGCATCGAAGACGACGCGATCGTCACCGAGACCGGCTGCGAGCTGATCTCGCGCGGCGTGCCGGTCAAGCCGGACGAGATCGAGGCGCTGATGCGGCCCTGAGCCTGAGGCAGGAATCGGAACGGATTCCGGCGGCAGCAGGGGCGCGCTCAGCTCCCCGCCAGATGTCCGCGGACGAAGGCTTCCTCGAAGATCGAATAGCCCGACCAGTCGCTGTGGGCGAAGGCCAGGCGGCCGGCGACGATGCGCTCGTGCATGCCGAGTCGGGTGAGAAGGCCAGGCCGCGGGATGGCCATGGCATGGCCGTAGCGGGTGATCTCGATGCGGGTGGCGAGCCCGGCCAGATCGGGATGAGGCACCGATAGCTCGCCGAGCAGCTCGTCGCGCCAGGCGCTCCAGGGCCGATCGAGCAGCAGGCGCCGGCCTTCCGGACCGTCATAGGCACTCGGGCCGAGCGGCCGGTACCAGCTCAGCACCGTGGCGCGCGGCGTGGGGTCCAGCGCCTGATGGCGTGCATCGACGTAGCCGAGCCCGCGCGTGCCGTAGACCACGTTGTCCCAGCTCGGCGCCGCGCCCGGCCGGTCGGCCAGCGGCGCGCGCACGTGCACGTTGGCCACGAGCCACGGCGCATGGTGCAGCTGCTGCGCCGCCTCGCGCAGCGGCGCGGGCGGATTCTCCACCACGCGGATGGCGATGAAGGTCGGCAGCGCGACGATGCAGCGCTCCGCCTGCCAGCGCACGCGCGACCGGGCTGCAGCATCGAAAGCATCGACTTCGACACCCGAGCGGGTTTCTGCGATGCGCAGGACGGCGTGCCCCGTCTTCAGGCGATCGCCCAATGGCGCCGCGAGCCGCCGTGCGAGCCAGCCATTGCCTTCGGGCCAGGTCAGCACCGCATCGCGCTCGGCGTCTTCGTCGCCCGGTGCATGGAAGCCGTGCCGGCTTGCGAAATAGTGGAGACCGGCCCAGGCCGAAACATGGGCGCTGCCAGCGCCGTAGTCGTCCCGGCAGCAATAGTCGAGATACCAGCGCAGGTGCGGATCGTCGAGGCCTTCGCGCTCGAGCCAGGTGGCGAAGCTCAGGGCGTCCAGTTCCAGCAGGCGCGACGTGAGCGGCACGCGCAGCGTCGGAATGGCGAAGCGCGTCTCGCGCCGCAGCGCTTCCACCCGCCGCGAGAAGAGGCTGTACTGCGCCAGCGTCCGCTCGCGCACACCCTGCAAGGGCAGCAGTCCGTCCTGCCAGGCGCCCTGGAAGAACAGGCGCTCCTGCGGGCTGTGGCAGAGGTGGCGCTCCTCGTATTCCCAACGGCCGGCCACGCGCCGGCGCAGGCCGAGCTCCTCGAGAAGATCCTGCACCTCGTGCGCCTCGTCGCCCGGCACCGGCAGGTAGTGGGCCCCGAGCGGGCAGGCGATGCCGCCCACCTGGCCCCCGCGGCTGTTGCCGCCGGCCTGGCCCTCGAGCTCGAGCAGCACGAAGTCCTCGATGCCGGCCAGCCGCAAGGCACGCGCAGCCGCCAGCCCGGCCACACCGCCGCCGGCAATGAGCACGCGGGTGCGGCGCGCCGCCGAAGGCGCATCGCCACGGGGCCAGGTGCCGTCGCGCAGCGCATGGCCGCGCTCGACATCGATGCCGCTGAAACCGCCCTCGATCTCGTGCCGCGCTTCGCAGCCGCCGAGTGCCAGGGCACCGGCGGCGGCGCTCAGGAATTGGCGACGCTTCATGGCTGGACGAGACCTAATGACCAGCGACCTTGCCCCACTCCTGCTCGTAGGTGGTGACCAGGGTCTGGTTCGACAGCCGGTTCACTTCGGCCGGCACCCGCGCCATGTCGCGCGGGAACTCGAAGAGCTGCGGCAACGCTGGCGCAGTCAGGAAGCGCAGGCCTTCGGGCAGGATTTCGGGCAGCCGGTAAGGCCGTCGGCTCGCGATGACGAAGCCCCATTCGCCGAAGCTGGGCACATGCGCGTGGTACGGCGCGGCCTGCAATCCCACCGATTCGACGGTCGCGACCACGGTCCAGAAGCTCTTGCGGGCGATCAATGGCGAGGTGGTCTGGATCACGGCGTAGCCACTCGCGGCCAGCCGCTTGTCGAGCAGGGCGTAGAAGGAGTTCGTGTAGAGCTTGCCGATCGCGAAGTTGGTGGGATCGGGAAAATCGACCACGATCACGTCGAACATGTCGCCGGGCTGCTGCAGCCACTGAAACGCATCGGTGTTGACGACATGCACTTTCGGCGACTTGAGCGCGCCGCCGTTGAGCGCCGCCAGCGTCTCGTGTTCGCTGAACAGCCGCGTCATGTTGGGATCGAGCTCGACCAGCGTGATGCTCTCCACCGAGGGGTACTTGAGGATCTCGCGCACCGCCATGCCGTCGCCGCCGCCGAGCACGGCCACCTTCTTCGGCGCGCCCTGCGCCGCCATCGCCGGATGCACCAGGGCCTCGTGGTAGCGGTACTCGTCGCGCTCGGCGAACTGGAGGTTGCCGTTGAGGAAGAGACGGTGCCCGCCGCTGCCGCGCGTGACGACGATGCGCTGGTAGGGCGAGCTCTCGCTGAAGACGATGCGGTCCTGGTAGAACTTGTCTTCGGCCAGCGTGCTGATGTGCCCGGCGAAGACGAAGGCGGCGGCCAGCGCTGCCAGCGCCAGCGCGCAGGCCAGTGCATGCGCGCCCAGGCGGCGCAGCTCGTGCCGGAACAGCCACAGCGCCCACAGCGCCACTGCCGCGTTCATGAGACCGAAGAGCAGGCCGGTGCGGATCATGCCGAGCTGGGGCACGAGCAGCAGCGGGAAAGCAAGCGACACCGCCAATGCGCCCAGGTAGTCGAAGGTCAGCACCTGCGAGACCAGGTCCTTGAGCATGACGTTGCGCCTCAGGATGCGCATGACCAGCGGGATCTCCAGGCCCACGAGCGTACCCACCACCAGTACCAGCCCGTAGAGCAGCAGCCGGAAGGCGCCGGGGATGTAGGCGTTGGCGATGAAAAGCAGCGCCGGAAGCGCGCCGCCGATCAGCGCCACCAGCAGCTCGATGCGCAGGAAGTGCGCCGGCAGCTGGCGTTCGAAGTAGCGCGAGAGCCAGGAGCCCACGCCCATCGCGAACAGGTAGGTGCCGATGATGGTGCTGAATTGCAGCACCGAGTCGCCGAGCAGGTAGGAGCTCAGCGCCGCGGCGCTGAGTTCGTAAACCAGCCCGCAGGCCGCGACCACGAATACGCTGGCCAGCAGCGCGATTTCGACCGGCTGCGGGCCGCGCGCCGCCGTCGCGGGAGCCGGATCCAAGGCTGCCTCGCTCATCGAACGCAGGGCAGGCTCAATGGATCGCGGCGGCGACGATGATGCAGATCCCCAGGCTCATCGCCGCCACCACCACGCCGAGCGCAAGGTTCTGCTTCTCGACGATTTCCTGCCACAGGTCGTAGGGCGTGAGCTTGTCGATGAGCAGGAAAGTGATCCAGAACACCAGCACGCCGATGATGGCGTAGAGGATCGAGCCCAGGAAAGCCGCGGGCCTTAGCCATTCGATTCCAAACATGAGGACCTCCGGAAAAAAACGTCATTTGTGACCGCCGCCACTGGAATAGCCGCCATAGGAGCCGCCCGAGCTGCGCGAACCGCCCGAGCCGCTGGTGCATGTGCTCAGAATGATCAAGAGGATGATGATCACCACGATGATCAGGATGATGGTGCCGCAGCCGAGCTTGCCGGCCGCGCTCACCGGCAGCGCGTCGTTGCGCTTGAACATGTCCTTTTTGCCATCGAGCTTGAAGGCCGCGGCCACCGCGGCGCTGTCGATCTTGCTGCCGGACGACCAGGTCAGCTCCTTGGCCGAGCGCTCCATGGACAGCAGGGCCGTGCCGCTGGCGAAGTCGCGGTTGAAGGTCTTCTGGCCGCGCTCGACCTGCCAGTAGAACTCGCCCGCCACATACGTGGTCTCGGCGTTGTAGGCGTATTGCTGCTGATAGACCTTGCCGAGGTAGGTGGCGCGCGACCCGTTCTCCGCCATAGTGGGCGCACCCGTGGTCGGCTTGACCAGACTCCATCCGTCCTCCGCATCCACCAGAAAGTTGAAGCCGCGCTTCTTGTTGTAAAGCAGGTATTCGTTCCAGCCGAAATGCTCGTCGTCGCCGGGCGCCACTCCCATGCGGTGCTGAAAGCCCACCACTTGCCACTGCGCGCCCTGCAGCTGGCCGATGGTGCCGACGGGGATCAGCGGCTGCACCGGCTCGTGCTGCGCGGCGTGGCGCAGCTCGCCACCGATGCCCTGCGTCAAGTCGATGATGCTGTTGCAAGCGCGGCAGGTGACGCTCTTGCTCTCGGCAAAGTTGACCGTGACCGGCGACCCGCAGTTGGGACAGTTGAAGCTGCGGCCCTTTTCCTCCTTGGCCGATTCGTCGCGCAGGCCAGTGAGCTGCAGGTCCTCGAGCTGCACCGAGCGACCAAGATAGGCGCCGGGCGGCTGGGTGTCGTATTCGAGGCTCAGCACCAGCCCCTGGTCGCTGCGCAGCTCGACCACTGCGAAAGGCCGGCCGAGCTCAGGCAGCCGCGGCAGCTCGCCCTGGGCCGAGACCAGCCGGACCTGCTCGTTCGACGCCACCGTGTAGCTCTGGCCGTCGACGGCGGTGGTTGCGCCCACCCGCAGACTCGCGGGATCCGGCGCCTCGCGCTGCAAGGCATGAGGCAGCGAGAAGACGAAGGCGCCGTTGTCCTCGCTCAGGATGCCGGTGCGCTCGTCATCGAGCGCGGCGATCCACTCGGTCCAGCGGCCGCCCTCGTAGCTGTACTGCAGGCGGCCCACGAGCGTGAAGGGCTGGCCCGTGATGCGTCCGGCGGCGAACAGCTGCAATGGGCTGAAATCGTCGAACAGTTCCGCCATCTTGCCGGTGCGCGCGAGGGTATCGCCCTGTCGCACGACGGTGCTCTGGCAATAAGGGCAGACGGCGTGGGTGGATTGCGCCGATCGGAATTCGACGGGCGCGCCGCACCCGGGGCAGGGCGCGCGGTAGTAACGCTGCTGGGAAGAGTCGGTGGCCACGAAGAGACGGCAAGGACGCGCTCAGCGCGCCCCTGCCGACAGGCCGAGGAGCTGCCCGACCCGCGCCGAGATCGTCGACACGTTCTTAGACCAGCTTCTTCAGCAGTTCCGCCTTCTTGGCGTCGAATTCTTCCTGCGTGAGGATGCCCTTGGTCTTGAGCTCGCCGAGCTTTTCGAGCGTGGTCATGACGTCTGCGGGGTTGACCACGGCGACAGCCGGTTGCTGCTGTGCCGCCGCCGGGTTGGTCGGATGGAGCCCTTGCTGAAGGTTCTGTGCCATCACCTGCCCCAGCGCCACGCCGGCGCCCAGGCCCATCGCATCGCCGGCGATGCCGCCCCCTTGGCCCGCGCCCTCGGCAAATTTCGGGATCGCCTGCGCCGTCTGGTACTGCATGAACTTGCCCATGTCCTGGCCGACCATGCCCATGCCGATCTTCTGGTCGAGGATCTTCTGCAGCTCCTCGGGCAACGAGACGTTCTGGACCGTGATGGACTCGAGCTGGATGCCGAGCTTGGCGAACTGAGGCACCAGCTGCACGGCCAGTGCCTGCGCGAATTGGATCTGGTTGGCCGCGAGGTCGAGGAAGGGCACGCCGCTGGAAGCGATCGCGTTGCTGATGTTCTGCAGCACCAGGCCGCGCAGCTGGCCATCGAGGTCGGCCACCCGATAAATGTCGCGCGTTCCCGAGATCTCGGTGTGGAACAGCTTGGCGTCGCCGATGCGGAAGCTGTAGTTGCCGAAGGCGCGCAGGCGTACGGCGCCGAAGTCCTTGTCGCGGATCGTGATCGGCTGGGGCGTGCCCCATTTCTGGTCGACCTGCTGGCGCGTGCTGAAGAAGTAGACGTCGCTCTTGAATGGGGACTCGAAGAGCTTGTCCCAGTTCTTGAGATAGGTAAGCACCGGCAGCGTCTGCGTGGTGAGCTTGTACATGCCGGGGCCGAACACGTCGGCCACCTGGCCTTCGTTGACGAAGACCGCGACCTGCGACTCGCGCACGGTGAGCGAGGCGCCGTTCTGGATTTCCATCTCGGCCATCGGGAAGCGCCAGGCCAGCGTTCCGTCTCCAGTCTCCGTCCACTGGATGATGTCGATGAACTGCTTCTTGATGAAATCCATCAGCGCCATGATCGCTCCTCGTCCGGTTTCTGAGCGGGCATATTGCCACAATGGCCTGGCGCGTCGGGGCTTTTCGACCGCGCCTGCGGGTGCGGCCAGGCCGGCGCCCCCCGATCGCGAGGTCTACAATCGGCGCCCCTTACAAGAAGCGTTTGCACGGAGCCAAGGCACATGTCCGATCTGACCTCCCCGATCCCTACGCCCGAAGACAAGCGCGCCGAGCTGTGGCGGGCGGCGCTCAAGTACCACGAGCATCCGATCCCCGGCAAGATCGCGATCGCGGCCACCAAGCAGATGCTGAACCAGCGCGACCTGGCGCTGGCCTACTCGCCCGGCGTGGCGGCGCCTTGCGAGGAGATCGTCAAGGACCCGGTGAATGCCTTCAAGTACACCGCGCGCGGCAACCTGGTGGCGGTGATCAGCAACGGGACCGCGGTGCTGGGTCTCGGCGACATCGGCCCACTGGCTTCCAAGCCGGTGATGGAAGGCAAGGGCGTGCTGTTCAAGAAGTTCGCGGGGGTCGACGTGTTCGACATCGAGATCGACGAGAAGGACCCCGCAAAGCTGGTCGAAGTCATCGCGGCCCTGGAGCCCACCTTCGGCGCCATCAATCTCGAGGACATCAAGGCGCCCGATTGCTTCTACGTGGAGCGCGAGCTGCGCAAGCGCATGAAGATCCCGGTCTTCCACGACGACCAGCACGGCACCGCGATCACCGTGGCCGCTGCCATGCTCAATGGCCTGAAGGTGGTGGGCAAGGACATCTCGCAGGTGAAGCTGGTCACCTCCGGCGCCGGCGCCGCAGCGCTGGCCTGCCTCAACCTCTTGCTCAAGGTCGGGCTGAAGCGAGAGAACGTTTTCGTGACCGATCTCGCCGGCGTGGTCTACGAAGGCCGTACCGAGCTGATGGATGACGACAAGCGCCAATACATGCAGAAGACATCGGCGCGCTCGTTGGCCGAGGTGATCGAGGGTGCCGACGTGTTCCTCGGGCTCTCCGCCGGCGGCGTGCTCAAGTCCGCGATGGTGGCCAAGATGGCGGCCAAGCCGGTGATCTTCGCGCTGGCCAACCCGAATCCGGAGATCACCCCCGAAGACGCGAAGGCCGTGCGCGACGACGTCGTCATGGCCACCGGCCGCACCGACTACCCGAACCAGGTCAATAACGTCCTGTGCTTCCCCTACATCTTCCGGGGCGCACTGGACTGCGGCGCGACCACCATCACCGACGAGATGGAAGTCGCGGCGGTGCACGCCATTGCCGAGCTGGCGCAGGCCGAGCAGAGCGAACGGGTGGCGGCGGCCTACGTCGGCGAGAAGCTCAGTTTCGGCCCCGAATACCTGATCCCGAAGCCCTTCGACCCGCGGCTCATGATGAAGATCGCGCCGGCGGTCGCAAAGGCGGCGGCCGAATGCGGCGTTGCGCTGCGGCCGATCGCCGACCTCGATGCCTACCGCGACAAGCTGCAGAGCTTCGTCTATGCCTCGGGCACCACGATGAAGCCGATCTTCGACGCAGCCAAGCGCGCGCCGAAGAAGCGGGTGGCCTACAGCGAAGGCGAGGAAGAACGCGTGCTGCGTGCCGCACAGATCGTGGTCGACGAAGGCATCGCGCGACCCACTTTGATCGGGCGGCCGGCGATCATCGCGCAGCGGATCGAGAAGTTCGGCCTCAGGCTGAAGGAAGAGCTCGACTACGACGTCGTCAACACCGATTTCGATCACCGCTATCGCGACTTCTGGCAGACCTATCACCGCATGACCGAGCGCAAGGGCATCACGGTGCAGGTCGCCAAGATCGAGATGCGCCGCCGCCTCACGCTGATCGGCGCGATGCTGCTGCACAAGGGCGACGTGGACGGGCTGATCTGCGGCACGTGGGGCACGACGGCCCTGCATCTGCGTTACATCGACCAGGTCATCGGCAAGCGCGCCGGCGGCTGCCCGAATACCCCCCAGGACGTGCCGATCTACGCCTGCATGAACGGTCTGCTGCTGCCCGACCGGCAGGTCTTCCTAGTGGACACGCATGTCAACTACGACCCGACGCCCGAGGAGCTGGCCGAGATCACGACCATGGCGGCCGAAGAGATGATGCGCTTCGGCCTCAAGCCCAAGGCCGCACTGCTGTCCCACTCGAATTTCGGAACCAGCGAACACCCCAGCGCGCTCAAGATGCGCCAAACGCTCGCGCTGCTGCGCGAACAAGCGCCCTGGCTGGAAGTCGACGGCGAAATGCACGGCGACGTTGCTTTGGACGGCAAGCAGCGCGCCGCGGTCATGCCGCACAGCGCCTTGGCCGGCGATGCCAATCTGCTGGTATTCCCGAACATCGACGCCGCCAACATTTCCTACAACCTGCTCAAGACGGCGGCCGGCGGCAACATCGCCATCGGCCCGGTGCTGCTCGGCGCTGCCAAGCCTGTGCACATCCTCACTGCCAGCGCCACGGTACGCCGCATCGTCAATATGACGGCCCTCACCGTTGCCGATGCAAACGCGGAACGCTAGGCCTTCCTGCGACAGCGGTCGCTAACTTCAGATCCGCTTGCGAGACCCTGACGCCTGCTCAAAGATTGAGCAGGCGCTTGCTATTTGTACGTGCGTAGGGCAAACTTGCGGCCTTGAATTTGCGGGTTAACCCGGAGGTTGACCTGCGATTCGGCCCTCGCTCTTTTCCTTCTGGTGCCCCATGGCGGCTTACGCCTCGATCACGTCCCCGGTCTCCAAATTTGCGCTCACAGGCCTCCTGCTGGTGGCTCTCGGCGCCGGAGCACAGGCCCGTGAATGGGTGGACACCCGCGCCGGACAGCCGGCACCGGAATCGATCGCGCTGGCCGAATTGCCGGTGCAGGGCCAGCGCACTTATGGGGCCATCTTGAATGGCGGCCCCTTCCAACATGAAAAGGACGGCTCGGTGTTCGGCAATCGCGAACGCCAGTTGCCGCGAGAGCGCCGGGGCCACTACCGAGAGTACACGGTCGAAACACCCGGCTCGCGTGACCGTGGCGCAAGGCGCATCGTCTGTGGAGGCGAGCGAACGACACCATCGGTGTGCTGGTACACGGCAGACCACTATGCGAGTTTCAGGCGGATCGTGCCATGAGCGATGAACTGGATTGGAGCGGCGCAACCCGGCGCCCTGAGGTAAAGATGACCACGACAACTATGGAAAGACCAGCGGAGATGACCCCCACCCTTCGGGGCGTACGACCCAATATCGTGCAGTCGATTCGTGCATTTCGCGTAAGCGATCTGCAGGAGGCGGCGCACGCAGCGGGCCAGCACTTCCTTTATGCCAACCTGGCCAACGCCCAGTCCAAGCAAGACGTGCTGGACCTGATCGCCCAGCAGTTCACCTTTCCGCAGCATTTCGGCAAGAACTTCGACGCGCTGTACGACTGCATGACCGATCCGCTGCATAAATCGGGCCCGCAGCCCGGCTTCGTCATCGTGCTCGAGCAGATTCCGGCCAACGCCAAGTTCGACAAGGAAGCGCGCGAACAACTGCTCGACATCTTCCGAGACGCCGCCGATTACTGGGGGGATCGAAAAATACCCTTCCGGTGCTTCTATTCTTTTCTGTAGCCCGTTCTGCATCCACCAGCCAAGCAGAACGGGCGAACGAGGCTAACGGGACCGAAGTGGTCCCCGCTATCGAACTCCAAGGCAATAGCGATCCGGCGGCGGAAAAGATGCCCACCGACAAACTCGTCGATGTATCTCCGCTGGCGCTTCGCATGAGCAGCCCCTTCAATGCGGGCTACTGGCTCGCCGCAGCTTAAGAAGCTATCCCATGGAAAAGCCCGTCGTCGACGGGCTTTTTTTATTGGGCCGGTCGGATCGACTGCGCCAGGGCGACGTATTCGGCCACCGCCACCTCTTCGGCGCGCCGCTGCGTATCGAAGTTGCCGTCGAAGCCGTGCTGCTCCAGCCACTTTCCCAGGCTATGGCGCAGCAGCTTGCGCCGCTGGCTGAAAGCGACCTGGACGATCTCGCCAAGCCGGGTCGGGTCCACGAAGGGCGGTTCGGCCAAGGGCACCATGCGCACCACCGCGCTGTCCACCCGCGGGGGCGGATCGAAACTCTCGGGCGGCACGAACAGCACGCTCTCCATCGCGTAGCGCCACTGAAGCATCACGCTCAGGCGGCCGTAGTCCGAAGTGGCCGGCTGCGCAATCATGCGGTCGATGACTTCCTTCTGCAGCATGAAATGCTGGTCGGCGACCAGGTGCGCGAAGTCCAGCAGGTGGAACAGGATCGGCGTCGAAATGTTGTAGGGCAGGTTGCCCACCACGCGCAAAGCCGTGGCCGGCGGCACCACCAAGCGCGCGGCAAGCGCGGCGAAATCCACCTTCAGGACATCCGATTCGATCACCTCCAGCTGGCCGTGCGCGCGCAGCCGCTGCGCCAGGTCGCGGTCCAGTTCGACCACGGTCAGCCGGCCCAGGCGCTCGACCAGGGGCTGCGTCAGCGCCGCGAGGCCCGGGCCGATCTCGACCATCGCATCGCCCGGGCGCGGCGCGATCTCTCGCACGATCGCATCGATGATGCCCGCGTCGGAGAGGAAATGCTGCCCAAAGCGCTTGCGCGCAATGTGCTTCACGGGCGGCCGCCGCGGCGCGTTGTCATCCCGCTTGCGCGGCCAGCGAAACAGGCCTGTCAGCCGAACACTGCAGAACCGGGTTGGCCGGGCCGCTGGTGTTGCCTCCGGAAAGGGGGGGGTGGACCCCGCGAAGCGGGGGAGCCACGGTGGAGAGCATCATGATTGCGGCGCCTCTCGGTACTCCACATAGGCGCGCGTGCGCAGTTCCTGCGCCCAGGTTTCGTAGGCTTCCTCGAGCTTCTTTTCGCGCAGCACGGCACGCGCGGCCTCGCGCTGCTCGGCCTGGCTCAGCTTGGCATCGCGCCGCGCGACCACCTGGATCAGGTGCACGCCGAAACGGGATACCACCGGATCGCTGATCTGCCCGGGCGCCAGCCGGTTCATCGCTTCCTCGAACTCCGGGACGAATTGCCCGGGGCGCGACCAACCCAGGTCGCCGCCTTCCTTGGCGCTGGCGTCCTGCGAGTTGTCGCGGGCCAGCCCTGCAAAATCGGCCGTGCCCTTCTGGATGCGATCTTTGAACTCGGCGAGCTGCGCCACTGCCTGCGCGGTGGTGCGCTTTGCGTCGTTGCGAAGCAGGATATGGCGCACCTGGGTCTGGGTAACGACCGCGTCGGCCGAGCCGGGCTGGCTCTTGGCCAGCACCTTGAGCACGTGGAAACCGGCGCCCGAGCGGATCGGCCCGGCGATCCCGTCGACCGCCGTCGACTGCGTGGCCTCGACGAACAGGTAGGGGTACCGGTCGGCGCTGCGCATGCCCAGTGCGCCGCCGTTGGCGCGATCGGGCGAATCGGAGAATTCCTGCGCGAGCTTGGCGAAATCCTCGCCGGCGCGCGCGCGCTGGGCAATACCCTGGGCGCGCTGCTGCAGGGTCGCGATCTGCGCCTCGGTGGCGTTCTCGGGCACCGCCACCAGGATCTGTGCGATGTTGATGTTCGGCGCCACGGCAGCGTTGGCCCCGTTGCGCTGGTCGCGCAGGAACTGGTCGACCTCGACGTCGCTGACCTTCACCTTGGCCTCGATCTCACGGTCACGCAGGCGGGTGAGCAGGAGCTGGTCGCGCAGATCGTTGCGGAAGGTCTGGGCCGAGATGCCCTCGGCCGCGACGCGGCCCCGCAGCTCGGTCAGGCTCATCTGGTTCTGCCGGGCCACCGTCTGCTCGGCCTGATCGATGGCGAGCTCGTCGACCTTGATGCCGGCTTCCTTGGCCGCCTGCAGCTGGGTGCGCTCGGCGATCAGCCGCTCCAGCACCAGGCGCGTGACCTCCGCCCTCGGCACGCGCTGCGCCTCGGCGTTCTCCTTGAGCAGGCGATCGACCCGGGACTGGACCTCGTTGTTGGTGATGGGCTCGGAATTGACGAGTGCCACGATGTATTCGGCCGAACGCTGCGCAGCCGGCGTCGCCGGCGCGGCACGCGGCGCTGGAGGTGGCGGCGCGAGGCGCGGGCCTGCTCGCATGATGTCCGTGATGCCGACGCCGGGACGCGAACCTTGCGTCTGCGCACCGGCCGCCGCGGCCAGCATTGCGAGGCACGCCAGGGTGAGGATGGAGCGGATGTGGTTCATGGCGGAAAGGCTCAGTCGTAGTTGGTGAAGCGGCTCGGTGCGGGGAAAGGTTGCCGCAGAGGCTGGTAGCGCTGGATGTTCTGGGTCAGGGTGCGCATGGGGCTTGATCCGATGGAGGCGAAACCGACGAATTCGATCTGGAACATGATGCGCGTGTTCGCCGTGGCTTGACCAGTGGTGAGGCGCTCCAGGACCACGCGTCCGATCCAGCAGCAGCCGTCGTACTCGAAGCCGAGCACGCCGTCGGTCAGCTTGCGGTCCTGCAGGCTGTAGTTGAGCCGGCCCACGGCGTACCATCGCCCGCCGCCCTGGCCACGGCCCGGGCCGAGGTCCTTGCCCTTGTCGCCCCACAGGTCGTTGACCGGCCACTGCCAGCTCACGTCCAGCGACTTGTTGCCGTCGTTGGAAGTCGGGGTCGTGTTCGCCTGGTAGCGATAGGCCGCCGAGATGTTGCGGTAGGAACCGGGGTTGTAGCGAGCGCTCAGCGCCGTGCGGGTCGACTTGTGGTCGTCGGGGTTGTACTGCACGGTGCCGTCCACGCTCCATTGCGGCGTCCAGTTGATCTGGGCGCCGAGCAGCAGGTCGCTGATGCGGTCCGACACAGGCGTGCCGCCCGGCAGCGTGACGCGCTGGTCCGCGAAGCGCAGCCGCTGCGCGATGCCGAAACGGGCCGCCTCGGCGCCGCTCTCGGGATCGATCAGCCGCGAGGTCACGCCGACGGTGAGCGTGTTGCTGTCGGAGATGCGGTCGTTGCCGGAGAAAGCATTCTCCGTGTAGACGGTCGCGAAGTTGAAGTCGTTGGCGGCCGAATCGTAATTCGGCAGCAGGCTCTGGTCGCGGTACGGCGTGTAGACGTAGAAGGCGCGCGGCTCCAGCGTCTGGCGGAAGGCGCGGCCGAAGAAGCTGGCGTCGCGCTCGAAGATCATGCCGCTGTCCAGGCTGAAGGTCGGCACCGTGCGGTTGGCCGAGCTCGCGCCGTTGGACAGCGGCGCATCGAACTGGTAGCTGCTCGCATGCAGCTGCAGCTTGGGAATGACAAAGGTGCCGGGCGTCAGGAAAGGCCTGCTCAGCGAAGCCTGTGCGAACACGCGCTCGCCATTGGGCTGCTGCTGCTGCACCGGGTCGCCGCGAAAGCGCGAGTAGTCGGTGTTGAGCGAAAAGTCGAAACCGTGCCAGTCGTACTTGTTGTAGTTGGCGGTGATCTGCGGCAGCCGGTCGTAGGGCGGCAGGATCGGCGAGAGGTCGTACTGCAGCGTCTGATACTTGAGCGCGCGCACGAGGCCGCTCCAGTCGCCCTTGCTCCAATCGAGCCGGGCGTCGTTGGACAACAAGCGCTGCGTGAGCGAAGGCGTGCGCGTGAAGTCGCGCCAGTAATCGTCGTCGCTGACGCGGTTGATGGTCACATTGGCGGCAAGCGAATCCAGCCCCAGTGCCTTGGCGTCGAACTGCTGATGGTGGTTGGCCCAGAGACCCCAGCGCCTGGAGACCGGGCGTCGCAGATCGAGGTCCTTGGCCTGGATTTCGCCGTTGGCCAGCTGCTGAAGCTGGGTATTGACCTTCTCGTCGTAGCGCTCGCCCACCAGACGGTCACTGCCCATCAGGTCGAGGCGAAGATCGCCGCTGTAATCCTTCTCGAGGTAGCGGAACTCGCTGCCCAGATTGACGCCGCGCTTGCTCATCACCTCGGGGTAGAAGGTGGCGTCGCGATTCGGCGCGATGTTCCAGTAGTACGGCACCGTGATGTCGATGCCGTTGACGCTGCCCATACCGATCGTCGGCGGCAGGAAGCCGCTCTTGCGATCGTTGCTGAGCGGAAAGCTCAGCGAGGGGAAGGGCGGCGTGCTGATGCCCATGAAGCTCAGCCGCGCGTCGGTGGCCACGCCGACGTTCTCCTCGGTGTCGGTGGTCAGCGTCGCGGCGCTCAGCAACCAGGCGGGCATCCAGCCCGGGTAGTCCTCGCGCCGGCAGGTGGTGTAGGTCGCTTGCCGGGCAATCGACACGTTGCTGTCGACGAAGTCGATCCGCTCGGCATCGCCGTGTCCGCCGGAGGCCAGGAAGCGGTAGCGCGCCTTGTTGAAGAAGCCTTCGAAAGTCTCGAGCTTGAGCTCGAGTTGCGGGCCCTCGTAGACATTGCCGGCTTGGTTCACGCGCACATTGCCGCTCGCCTTGGCGAGGTCCTCCGGCTGGTAGTACTCGAGCCGGTCTGCGTGGATCACGGTGTCGCCGCGGCGCAGCGAGGCGTTGCCTTCGATCACGGTTTCGAGGTCGGGCCGGCCGGAGATGCGATCGCCATCGACGAAGCTCGGCAGCTCGCCGCGCTGCGTCTTCGGGATGGTCTCCAGCAACTGCGGCGAGCGCTTGAGCGTGATCGGCGCGTCCAGGCCGGCGTCCTGTGCCGACGCGCCTTGGGCTTGCAGCAGCGCCAGCGTCAGCAGCGCCAGCGGCAAAGGCGGTCGGCACCGGCGCCAGTCAGCTCGGGTCAGGTCAGGCATCGGTACGGAAAGGAATCTTCGGGGGAAGGAGCGCCGGATGGCCGGGAGTTGGGGAGGCCCGCGCCGGATGGATTTGTAGAATTGATTATCCATGACAGCCTCCCCGCCCCCGGACAGCGGCGCCACGACGCCTTCCCAACCGATCAGCTGGAGCGATCCGGAGCGCGCCCACGACTTCGCACAATGGCTGGCCGCCATCGGCCCGCGGCACCGGCTGCTGCCGGCGACCGTGCGGCCGGCCTCCGCGGACGCGAGCTTCCGGCGCTACTTCCGCATCGACACGCAGGACGCAGCCGGCACCCGCATCGTGATGGATGCGCCGCCTGCCCAGGAGAACAGTGCCCCTTTCGTGCATGTCGCCCGTCTGATGCATGAGGCCGGGCTGACCGCGCCGCAGGTGCTCGAATGGGACGAGGCCCGCGGCTTCCTGCTGCTCGACGACCTCGGCCGTCAGACCATGCTCGACGTGATCGACCCTGCCGACCCCGACGCTGCCCGGCCGCTCTATGCCCAGGCGATCGACGCCCTGATCCGCTGGCAGCTGGCATCCAGGCCGCAGGTGCTGCCGCCCTACGACCGGGCGTTGCTCGAGCGCGAATTGGCCTTGTTCCCGCAGTGGTACGTGGCCCGGTACCGGGGCCTGAAGGTCGAAGGCGCACTGCAGGAGCGTCTGCAACGCAGCTTCCAGCTGATCGTCGAGAACAACCTCGCGGCACCGCGCGTCTACGTGCATCGCGACTTCATGCCGCGCAACCTGATGATCACGGGCGGCCCGGCGCTGGGCGTGCTGGACTTCCAGGACGCGGTGCATGGCCCCATCACCTACGACATCGCGAGCCTGATGCGCGATGCCTTCCTGAGCTGGGACGAGGACTTCGTGCTCGACATCACGGTGCGCTACTGGGAGCAGGCGCGCAAGGCTGGCCTGCCCGTGGACGAGGACTTCGGCGCCTTCTACCGTGCGGTCGAATGGATGGGCCTGCAGCGTCACCTGAAGGTGGCAGGCATCTTCGCGCGCCTCACGCTGCGTGACGGCAAGCCCAAGTACCTGGCCGACACGCCGCGCTTCATCACCTACATACGCGCGACCGCGAGCCGCTATCGCGAGCTGGGGCCGCTCTTGCGCGCCATCGACGAAATCGAAGGGACGCAGCCGCAGAGCGGCTTCGCGTACGGACGGATGTGAAGCCGCGCTTCCACTGCGCCACGGCAATCGCCGCGCACAGCGCGATGGCGCTCCCGCCCGGCGCAGCGCGCCACGTCCAGGTGCTGCGGCTGCAGCCGGGCGATGCGCTCACGCTCTTCGACGGCAGCGGCGGCGAGTACGCCGCCACCATCGAGCGCATGGGCCGCAGCGAAGTCACGGTGCAGGTCACTGCGCGCGCTGCGATCGAGCGCGAGGCTCCGCGCGCCGTGCATCTCGCGATCGGCATGCCGGCCAACGAGCGCATGGATTGGCTGGTCGAGAAGGCGACCGAGCTCGGCGTCGCCAGCATCCAGCCCCTGATGACGGCGCATGGCGTGCTGCGCCTGGCCGGCGAGCGCGCCGACAAGAAGCGCGCGCATTGGCAGGCGATCGCGATCGCGGCCTGCGAGCAGTGCGGCCGCAACCGGGTGCCGCTGGTGCACCCGGTGCGGGCACTGGCCGGCTGGATCGATTCGCCGCCGATCGACGATGCCGAACGCTTCGTCCTGAGCCTGGCCGAGGGCGCGCATGGCCTGCGCGAGATCCGGGACGGCGCTGCGGCCGACGGCCTGCGGGGCGCGTGCGTGCTCAGCGGCCCCGAAGGCGGCCTGAGTGCAGCCGAGGAAAGCGACGCCATCGTCCGTGGCTTTGCGCCGCTTTCGCTCGGCCCGCGCGTGCTGCGCGCCGAGACGGCGGCCCTGGCGGCGCTTGTATGGCTCGCGCATCCGTGACGAAAATCCGCAGCTCATTGTTCCACCTCCTACCGGTTCCACCTATGCCATTGCTCCTGCCCACGTCCCTGCGTGTCGCGCCCTTCCTGCTTGCCGTCCTGTGCGCCGCGGGCGCCGCCCATGCGCAGGGCTCGGCCGTGGCGCCGACGCCGACCCAGGTGAGGCCGGAGGTCGACCAGTCCTATACGCAGCTGCTCGCCGCGCCGGCCGTCAAGCAGCTGCTCGAGGCGGTGAAGGCCGACCACGAGCGCTCGGTCGAAGACCTCAGGATGCTCACCGAGATCGAAGCGCCGCCCTTCAAGGAGCAGAAGCGCGCCGAGGCCTTCCTCGCGCGCATGAAGGCGCTGGGCCTCAGCGACGCGCGCATCGACGCCGAGGGCAACGTCGTCGGCCTGCGCAAGGGCACGGGCAACGGGCCCAAGCTGCTGATCTCGGCCCATCTCGACACGGTCTTTCCCGCTGGCACCGACGTCAAGGTGAAGGAGCGCGACGGCAAGCTTTACGCACCCGGCATTTCGGATGACACGCGCGGCCTGGCGGTGCTGTTGTCCTGGCTCAAGGTGCTCAACGACAACAACATCCAGACCGTGGGCGACCTGCTGTTCGTCGGCAATGTGGGCGAAGAGGAACTGGGCAACCTGCGCGGCATGAAGGCGCTCTTCCGCGAGCACCTCGACATCGACGGCATGGTGGGCCTGGAGCCGGCGCCCGACGGCACGGTGCTGATGCTGGGCACCGCGAGCCATCGCTACGAAGTGAACTTCAAGGGCCCGGGCGGCCACAGCTACGCCGCTTTCGGCCAGGTGCCCAGCGCGATCCACGGCATGGGCCGCGCGATCGCCAAGATCGCAGAGATCAAGACACCCAGCTTCCCCAAGACGACCTTCACCGTGGGCACGGTCGGCGGCGGCACATCGGTCAACACCATCGCGCCCGATGCGCGCATGGCGGTGGACATCCGCTCCGACGAGATGGGCGCACTGCTCGAGACCGAGAAGAAGATCTTGGCGGCGCTCGACGAGGCGGTGTCGGAGGAGAACAAACGCTGGAACGTCAACACGCTCAGCGTCAGCCACAAGCTGATCGGGGACCGGCCGGGCGGGCGCACGCCTTCGGACTCGGTGATCGTCGAGGCGGCCGTGCGCGCCAACAGCGCCTTCGGCCACAAGACCCTGCTGAGCGGCGCCAGCACCGACGCCAACGTGCCGATGTCGCTGGGCATCCCCGCCATCATCGTCGGCGGCGGCGGCAAGACCGGCGGCTTCCATGCGCTGTCCGAGTGGATCGACGTGACAGACGGCTGGAAAGGCGCGCAGAATGCCCTCGCCACCGTGCTCGGGCTGGTCGGCGTGCAAGGTGTGACCCAGCCCCTGCTGCCCAAGCGCCCGCCGCGCCAGCCTTCCTAGCGCTTCCCCCCTTCTTTACTTTCAGGAGCCCATCATGGGACTGCTCGATTCGGTACTCGGACAAGTGCTCGGCGGCGTGCAGCCGCAGCAGCCCCAGGGCGGCGGCTTGGGCGGGCTCGGTGAGCTCGGCGGCCTCGCGGGTGCGCTCGGCGGACTGCTCGCCAACAACGGCGAGGTGGGGGGCCTCGGCGGACTGGTCTCCAAGTTCGAACAGGCCGGCATGGGCGACGTGATCGCTTCGTGGATCGGCAAGGGCGAGAACCAGCCGATCTCTGACGGCCAGCTGCAGGACGCGCTGGGCAGCGACGTCGTCTCCGGCCTCTCGCAGAAGCTCGGCATCACCGCCGCCACGCTGCTGCCGATGCTGGCCACGCTGCTGCCCATGTTGATCGACCGGCTCACGCCAAGGGGCCAGGCGCCGGCCGAGGGCCTCGGCGACCAGGACGAGCTGCTGTCCTCGCTCAGCGGATTGCTTCCAAAGGGCTGAAGCAATCGATGAACCGCAATCTCTGGCTGCTCGCCGTCTGCCAGGGCTTGTTCCTGACCAACAACGTCGCCTTCATCGCGATCAACGGCCTGGTCGGACTGGCACTGGCGCCGCGCGGCTGGATGGCCACGCTGCCCGTCATGGGCTATGTGGTGGGCGGCGCGCTCGCCACCGGGCTGGTGGCGCGCACGCAGCGGCGCTTCGGGCGGCGCCGCTCCTTCCAGATCGGACTGGCGGTGGCCCTGGGCTCGGCGCTGCTGTGCGCGCAGGCCGCGTTCTGGCAAGACTTCTGGCTGCTGTGCGCGGCCACGTTGGTGGCCGGCTACTACAACGCGAACGCCGCCCTCTATCGCTTCGCTGCCGCCGAGCTCGCGGCGCCGGCGTGGCGCGAGAAGGCGGTCTCGCTGGTGATGGCAGGCGGCTTGATCGGCGCCGTGGCGGGCCCGAACCTCGCGGCCCTCACACGCAACTGGTTCGCGGTGCCCTTCGCAGGCGTCTATCTCGCCCTGGGCGCGGTGGCGCTGCTCGCGATGGGGCTGATGCACTTCATCGACTTTCCTGCGCCGCCTGCCAAGCGTGCAGCAGCGGGCGGGCGCCCGCTCGCCGAGATCGTGCGCCAGCCGGTGTTCATCGTCGCCGCGTTGTCGGGTGCCCTGGGCTTCGGCGTCATGAACCTGCTGATGGCCGCCACGCCGATCGCCATGCAGGTCTGCAGCCTGCCCTTCGAGGATGTGGCGCTGGTGCTCGAATGGCACGTGATCGGCATGTTCGCGCCGGGCTTCTTCACCGGCCACCTGATCCGCCGGTTCGGCGCGCTACCGGTGATGGGCCTGGGCCTGCTGCTCAACCTGGGTTGCATCGCGGTGGCGCTGTCGGGTGTGGAACTGCATCGGTTTCTCCTTGCGCTCTTCCTGCTGGGCCTCGGCTGGAATTTTCTCTTTACCGGCAGCACGACCCTGTCGCTCTCGGCCTACACGGCCGAGGAAAGGGACCGTGCGCAAGGCGCGCTCAACTTCTGCGTGTTCGCGACGCTGGCGCTGAGCTCCTTCACTTCCGGCGTTCTGGTCACGACGCAAGGCTGGCGCCTGCTGAACCTCGGTTCGCTGTTGCCGGTGTTCCTGACGGGCGCAGGGCTGCTGTGGCTGGCCCGCAAGCGGCGCACCGTGGCTGCAGCGGCGTCCGCCTAGACCGGCTGGAAGCGGCCATCGAGCCAGCGCGCGAGCGTTCCGAAGACGGGCTCGGCCTCCAGCTCGTTGAAGATCTCGTGGTACAGCGCCGGAAAGCAGGTGACGGTCAGCACCGCGGCGGGCGCGGCCTCCGCGAAGCGGCGGCTGCCGGCCGGCTTCACCAGCCGATCGTCGCCGGCGTAAATCAACAGGGTGGGCACGCTCCAGCGCGGCGCTGCCGCTTGCACGATCGCACCTTCGTCGGCCAAAAAGCGCGCCAGCCGCGCGCCGATGCGGTCGTGGCACAGCGGGTCCGCGCGGTAGCCCTGGACCACGGCCTGATCGTGAGAGAGATAGCGCTCGTCGAGGCCGTTGCCCACGCGCAGGGTGGGCGCCACGCGCGACAGCACGGCGATCAGCAGCTTTTGAAACAGGCCGAGCCCGGGATCCAGCCCCGGCGACGAGAGCACCAGCGCGTCGACGGGCCGCACCGCGCGCGCCACGAAGCTCGCGGCGACCAGCCCGCCCAGGCTGTGACCCAGCAGGACCAGCGGCAACCCGGGGTGGTGGCGGCGCGTGTCGTCGATCACGAGCGCCAGGTCATCGACCAATCGCATCACGCTGGGCAATCCGCCGCGCGCGCCGCTCGACGCGCCATGGCCATGGTGATCGGCGGCGCGGACCGCAAAACCCCAGGCGTTGAGGCGTTGCGCCACATGGGCATACCGGCCGGCATGCTCGCCAATGCCATGCACGAGCACGACGACGCCCCTGGTATTCCGATCGGGCGGGATCGGCCACTCGTGCAGCGCCAGCGTTTCGCCGTCGGGCGTGCGCAACTGTGCTTGCGGCAGGGACCCCGCGGCCGGCTTCAAGCGCCCGCGGCGCGCGCTGCCGGCAGCGCGGCGATCACCTCGGCCACGGCCGCCGTCAGCTTCTTGGCGTAGGGCACATGCAGGAACTCGTTGGGCCCGTGTGCATTGCTCTTGGGACCGAGCACGCCGCAGACCATCATCTGCGCTTTCGGGAAACCGACACTCAGCATGTTCATGAGCGGAATGGTCCCGCCCTGCCCGATGTAGCCGCAGCTCGCGCCGAAATGCGCCTGCGACGCGGCGTCGAGCGCGCGCTCGAACCACGGCGCGGTCGAAGGCGCATTCCAGCCGGTGGCGCCGCCATTGCTTTCGAAGGTGACCTTGGCCTGGTAGGGCGCGTTGTCTTCGAGCAGTGTCTTGAGCTCCTGCACGGCCCGGTCGGCATCGACCAGCGGCGGCAGGCGCAGTGAGAGCTTGAAGGCGGTGTAAGGACGCAGCACGTTGCCCGCGTCCTTCAGCGCCGGGAAGCCTTCGGCGCCGGTCACGGAGAGGGTGGGCTTCCAGGTGCGATTGATCAGCGCCTCCACCGGGTCGCTGGTGGTCGGCAACGCGAAGGCGGTCGCGCCGCCGCAGTCGTAGTGCGCCCAGGGGAAGCGCTTGTAGACCTCGTCGCCCAGGATCTCGGCGGTGGCCTTGGCCTGTGCGAGGCGGTCGGCCGGCAGCTCGCAGTGAAAGCTCTGCGGCAGCAGGCGGCCGGTCTTGCTGTCCTCCAGGCGGTCCAGCACCTGGCGCATGATCCGGAAGCTCGAGGGCACGAGGCCTGAGGCGTCGCCGGAGTGCACGCCCTCGGTCAGGATCTCGACCTTCAGCGTCCCGCTCGCCATGCCGCGCAACGAAGTGGTGAGCCACAGCTGGTCGTAGTTGCCGGCGCCCGAATCGAGGCAGATCACGAGTCCCACTTCGCCGAGGCGCGGCCGCAGCGCGTCGATGTAGGGCAGCAGGTCGTAGGAGCCGGACTCCTCGCAGGTCTCGATCAACCCGACCACGCGCGGATGGGCCGCGCCTTGCGCCTTCAGCGCCTGCAGCGCCGCGATGCTCGCGTACACGGCGTAGCCGTCATCCGCGCCGCCGCGGCCATAGAGCAGGCCGTCTTCGTACTTGGGCGTCCATGGGCCGAGATCGCTGCGCCAGCCGGTGAACTCGGGCTGCTTGTCCAGGTGGCCGTACATCAGCACGGTTTCGCTCATGTCGGTGCCGGTGGCCGGCACTTCGAAGAAGAGCACCGGCGTGCGCCCTTCGAGCCGCACGATCTCGAGCTTCAGGCCCTCGACCTTCTGCGCCTCGACCCAGGCGGCGGCGTTGCGCATCACGGTGTCGAGGTAGCCGTTCTGCACCCAGTCCTTGTCGAAGCTGGGCGACTTGGCAGGGATGGCGATGTAGTCGGTGAGCTGGCGGACGATGTCCTGGTCCCATTTCGTCGAGACGTCGGACAGGGCGCGCTCGGGGTCGAGCAGGCCCGAAGGCATTTCGCGGTGCAGGGGAGCGTTCATAAGGTTCTCCGCGTGGTGGGACTGGCGAGTGGTCTCGCGAATTATGGGCGCATGCCGCGCGGGCCGCAGGCCTTTGGGCTAATCTCTGCCGGCTTCGAAGTGGCAACCCGATCGGAGGCAGATCTTGAGCAGCAACAACACGAACAAGCGCATTCGCGTCGGCGTCGGCGGCTGGACCTACGAGCCCTGGCGCAAGAACTTCTATCCCGAAGGCCTGCCACACAGCCAGGAGCTGCACTATGCGAGCAGGCACCTCACGGCCATCGAGGTCAACGGCACCTACTACAGCGGCTTCAAGCCGCCGACCTTCAAGAAGTGGCACGACGAGACGCCAGAGGACTTCATGTTCTCGCTCAAGGCCTCGCGCTTCGCGACCAACCGCAAGCAGCTGTCCACGGCGGGCGAGTCGATCTCGCGCTTCGTCGAGAGCGGCATCACTGAACTGGGCAAGAAGCTCGGACCGATCGTCTGGCAGTTCATGCCGACCAAGGCTTTCGACGCAGAGGACTTCGAGGCCTTTCTCGCGCTGCTGCCGAAGAAGGAGGGCAGCCATGCGCTGCGCCACGTGCTGGACGTGCGGCACCCGAGCTTCATGACACCGGCCTACCTGGCGCTGGCGCGCAAGTACCAGGCGGCCACGGTCTTCACCGATGCGGACAAGTTTCCATCCTTTGCCGATCTCACGTGCGATTTCGTCTATGCGCGCCTGATGATGAGCCAAGCCGAGCAGAAGACCGGCTATGCGCCCAAGGCCCTCGATGCCTGGGCCGAGGCGGGGAAGACGTGGGCCGGCGGCGGCCTGCCGGAGGCACTGCCCTACGTCGAAGAGCGCGGCAAGGGCACGAAGAGCGCGCGCGACGTCTTCATCTACTTCATCAACGGCGCAAAAGAAAAGGCACCGGCGGCTGCCGGTGCCTTGATTCAGCGCCTGGGCTGAGCGCGCGAAGGACGCGGGCTCAGGCGGCGGCTTGCAGGGCGGGCTTGCTGGCGCTGCTGCTGCCGGCCGAGGTGCCGAAGCTGATCTCGCCGGAGAGCTGGCCGCCTTCCTCGATCACGATCTTGCCGTAGCGGATCTTGCCGGTGACCTTGCCGGTGGAGTGGATGACGAGCTTCTCGCGCACCGTCAGGTTGCCATCGAAGAGGCCGCGGATCTCGGCAAGATCGATCTCGGCCGAGCCCTTGAAGGCGCCTTGCTCGGCGATCTGCATGACACGCGAATCCATCGTCGCTTCGACAAGACCTTCGACCACGAGCGTGTCGCAGTCCGTGATCTCGACGCCCTTGAGCTTGATGTTGGGGCCGACGGTGAGTTTGCTGCCGCCTTCCTTGGCCGCCGCGCTGGCCGCCGACTGCGCCGACTGCGACGACAGGTTCGACGGCGTCACGGGCGAGCCCGACAGATTGGTGCCGGAGCCCACCAGCGGCGCGGGACGAGAGACAAGTGGTTCGGCTTCGCGATCACGCTTGCCGAAGAAGGGGGACTGTGTGGCCAATGGGAAGCTCCTCAAAAGGGGTCATCGTAAGAACGCCCTCCAAGCTCGCTGCACTTCATTGCGCAAGAAGCGTAACTGAATACGTCTCGAATGGCGGTCCCTGGGAACTTTCTTCTGCGTCTGCCGCGTTTGACGCTGAACTCATGCGAGCCCAGGCCGCGAACCCTCGATGTCAATTTGTGCCGGCAGCCAGGCAGCGCGCCCCTGCGCAGCATTGTCGATCGTCGCCACGAAGCGGGCCACTGCGGGCTCCGGCAAGCTCAGGGAGAAATGCACGAGGGTCTCGTGGCGCACCCCGCGCAGCGTGGCACCTGCCGCCGCCAGCTCACGGCGCACGAGGCCCTCGAGCGCGTAGGGCACGGCACAGTGCAAGTGGCACTGCTTCACCAGCGGCATCAGCGTTGCACCGACCAAGGCCTGCGCGATGCTGTCGGTGTACGCACGCACCAGTCCGCCGGCACCGAGCTTGACACCCCCGAAGTAGCGCACGACGGTCGCGAGCACGCCCTCGAGCGCATGGTGCCGCAGCACTTCCAGCATGGGCCGGCCGGCGGTGCCGCCGGGCTCGCCGTCGTCGTTGGCGGCCGATTGCCCGCCGGCCATCAGCGCCCAGCACACATGGGCCGCGCCGGGATGCGCCTGACGCAAGGTTTCGACGATGGCCTGCGCGGCCGTGCGATCGGGCACCGGCTGCACGCAGCCGATGAAGCGGCTCTTCCTGATCAGGAGCTCGCTGTGCAATGGCGCGGCGAGGGTGAAGGCCATCCTGTTCGCGGCGGGGGCCGAGGGCTCAGCGCTCGCGCTCGAATTTGAAAACGGCCGTGCCGGCGCGCGCGTTCGGCAGCCAGCGCACCTCGGTGCCTTCCTGCAGGCCGAAGGCGTCGAGCACGCGCAGGTGGTTCTTGCGCGCGAGCACCTCGAAGTCCTTGAAGGTGCCGACCCGGATGTTCGGGGTGTCGTACCACTGGTAGGGCAGGCGCCGTGTCACCGGCATGCGGCCGCGCGCGATGCTGATGCGATTCGGCCAGTGCGCGAAATTGGGGAAGGCGACGATGCCGATGCGACCGACGCGTGCCGTCTCGCGCAGCATCACCTCGGCATTGCGAAGATGCTGCAGCGTGTCGATCTGCAGGACGACATCGAAGGAGGCGTCGTCGAACATCGCCAAGCCTTCGTCGAGATTGAGCTGGATCACGTCGACGCCATGACGGATGCATTGCAGCACGTTGCCGTCGGCGATCTCGACGCCGTATCCGCTGCAGCCGCGCTCGCGCTGCAGCAGGTCGAGCAAGGCGCCATCGCCGCAGCCGAGATCGAGCACGCGCGAGCCCTCGGGCACGAGGCGCGCAATCAGGCGCTGGGTGTCCAGGTCGCTCATCGCGTCGCTCCCTCTTTCGCGATGCGTTCGAAGTAGGAGCGCACGAGGCTCATGTAGCGAGGGTCGTCGAGCAGGAAGGCGTCGTGCCCGTGCGGTGCATCGATCTCCGCATAGCTCACGTGGCGGCGGTTGTCGAGCAGCGCCTTCACGATCTCGCGGCTGCGCGCGGGCGCGAAGCGCCAGTCGGTGCTGAAGCTCACGATCAGGAAGCGCGCGGTGGCCGGCGCCAGCGCAGCGCGCAGGTCGCCGCCGTGGGCGCGCGCGGGGTCGAAGTAGTCGAGCGCACGGGTGATCAGCAGGTAGGTGTTGGCGTCGAAGTACTCGCTGAACTTGTCGCCGTTGTAGCGCAGGTAGCTCTCGATCTGGAACTCGACCTCCTGCGTCGAGTAGAGGAAGTCCGTGCCGGCCACGTCGCCCTCGACAGCGTTGCGCAGGGCGCGGCCGAACTTCTCGTTCATCAGGTCGTCGCTCTGGTAGGTGATGTGGCCGATCATGCGGGCGATGCGCAGGCCGCGCTTGGGGATCACGCCATGCTCGTAGAAGTTGCCGCCGTTGAAGTCGGGGTCGGTCACGATGGCGCGGCGGGCCACTTCGTTGAAGGCGATGTTCTGCGCCGTCAGGCTGGGCGCGCTGGCGATCACGACCGCATGGCGCACACGCTGCGGGTACTGCAAGGTCCATGACAGCGCCTGCATGCCGCCCAGGCTGCCGCCCATCACGGCGGCCAGCGTTTCGATGCCGAGCGCATCGAGCAGGGCGGCCTGCGCGCGCACCCAGTCCTCGACGGTGACCACCGGAAAGTCGGCGCCGTAGATGCGACCCGTCGCGGGATTGGCGTGCATCGGGCCGGTGGAGCCGAAGCAGGAGCCCAGGTTGTTGATGCCGATGACGAAGAAGCGATCGGTGTCGACGGGCTTGCCTGGACCGATCATGTTGTCCCACCAGCCTTCGGACTTCTCCTGGTCCGCATACACGCCAGCCACGTGATGCGAGGCGTTCAGCGCATGGCAGACCAGCACGGCGTTGCTGCGATGCGCGTCGAGCGTGCCGTAGGTTTCGTAGGCCAGGCTGTAATCGGAGATCGTCGCGCCGCTGCTGAGCGGCAGCGGACCCGCGAAGAACATCGATTGCGAAGAGACGAGCAGAGACATGGAAAAAGAAAACCCGGCCTCGCCAAAAACGAGCCAGGTCGGGCATCCGTCTTTAGCAGCATTTGTTAAGCGCCCGCAAGCTGGAGCAAATCGGCGCGTCCGGGGAGTATATGCCGCTCAAGCCCATCGGATCAACGCGCCGGCGCCGAGCAGCAGGAACAGCGCGGCGGACACGCCGTGCACCAGCTTGATGGGCACGCGCTTCACGATGCGCTCGCCCATCCACACCACCGGCGCATTGGCCAGCATCATTCCGAGCGTGGTGCCGAGCACGACCCATGCGTAGGCATCGACGTAGCGTGCGGCGAGCATGACGGTGGCGATCTGTGTCTTGTCGCCCATCTCGGCGAGAAAGAAGGCGACCAGGGTCGTGCCGAAGACGCCGAGGCGCGAGGCCTTCGGCAGTTCGTCCTCGTCGAGCTTGTCCGGGATCAGCATCCACAACGCCATTGCGATGAAGGAGCAGCCCAGGATCCAGCGCAGCACATCGGGCCCGAGCGCGTGGGTGACCCAGTTGCCCACCGCGCCCGCGAGCCCATGATTGACGACCGTGGCCGCGAAGATGCCAAGCACGATCGGCCAGGGCCTGCGAAAGCGCGCGGCCAGGACCAGCGAGAGCAGTTGGGTTTTGTCGCCCATTTCGGCGAGTGCGACCACGCCGGTCGCGACTAGAAAAGCTTCCATGGAAAAAGGGACTCCTCGGCCGAAGGACGCAATTGACCGTGCAACACCTTCGGCCACATCCGAAGCTGCACGGTCAAAGGTCTCGCCAGGTGGAACACTGTCTGCGCCATGTCCGACACGCGGCCGGGCAAGTCTGTTGACGCACACCCTTCTCGCGATGGAAGGCGGCTACTCCCCAATGACCGGGCGATTCTAGCCGTGCGCATGCCTCGCTTTGTGAGCGGGCGCAAACTTCAACTATTTTTCACGGGGGCGTTTTTGCGGGCAAATTCCTACTTGCGCGCCATTCATTTCACCCATAATGCACGAGCCTCTCACTTGATTTTCGGGTGGGCGGCGATTCGGTGATCGGTCAGTTTCGCGCGGCCCAGCGGCCTTCTCGTGGGTGGTGCTCCCGGGACTCCATCGCTTTTTCTTTGTGTTTATAGGAGTCCCTTCATGGGCAACAAACTGTACGTCGGCAACCTGCCCTATTCGGCACGCGACGGTGATCTTGAGCACGCATTCAGCCAGTTCGGCACGGTGACGAGCGCCAAGGTCATGATGGAGCGCGACTCCAGCCCGCCTCGTTCCAAGGGTTTCGGTTTCGTGGAAATGGGCAGCGACGCAGAAGCGCAAGCGGCCATCAAGGGCATGAACGGCCAGGACATGGGCGGTCGCAGCGTCGTCGTGAACGAGGCGCGCCCCATGGAAGCGCGGCCTCCTCGTAGCGGCGGCTACGGTGGCGGCGGTGGCTATGGCGGCGGGGGTGGCGGCGGCTACGGTGGTGGTGGCGGCGGCGGCCGCAGTGGTGGTGGCGGCTACGGCGGTGGCGGCGGCCGCAGTGGTGGTGGCGGCTACGGCGGTGGTGGCGGCGGCGACGGCGGTTTCCGTAGCCCGTATGGCGCCGGCCCGCGTGGCGGCGGTCGCGGTGGCTACGGCGGCGGCGGTAACAGCGGCGGCAACAGCGGCTACTGATCCACATCCTGCCCGTATCAAAAAGGCTCCCTCGGGAGCCTTTTGTGTTGATCGACACGGTCCGCTCGTCGCCGGCTATAAGGCCTATTCGGTGCGCCTTTTCTTTCGGCCGCGTCCCTGAACGGCCAGATCGAACAAGGGATTGGGCAGCACTCGCATGAGCTTCACCACCACACCCATCTGCCACGGAATTACGCGATAGCTGACGCCGGCCTCGATGGCGAGGAAGGCGCGATCGGCGAAGGTTTCTGGCTGCAGCAGGAAGGGCATGCCGTACCGGTTGCCCCGGGTGAGCGGCGTATCGACATAGCCGGGCAACAGCGTGACCACCTTGACGCCGCTGGCGCGCAGTTCGCCGCGCAGGCTCTCGCAATAGGCCACCACGCCGGCCTTGCTGGCGCAGTAGGCGCCATGGCCGGGCAGACCGCGAATCGCGGCGACGCTGGCGATGCCCACCAGCCGTCCGCGGCCCCGCGCACGCATCGCGGCGACGAACGGATGGAAGGTGGCGGCCAAGCCGACGTTGTTGATGGCCAGCGTCTCGGCCAACACGTCGAGATCGCCGCGATCTTCGGTGTCGATGCCGACACTGATGCCGGCATTCGCGATGACCACCTCGGGCACCCCCTGGCGCTCGATGCACGCGGCGCCCGCCGCCACGATGCTGTCGATCTGCGCCACGTCAGCGCCATAGACCTGGACATCAGCCGCGCCGATGCCGCGGGAGGCGGCCCATGCTTCGATCTCGCCGGTGCGCCGCGCAGCCAGGGCCAGCCGGTAGCCCGCCTCGTGGAAACGCGCCGCCAGCGCCTGCCCGATGCCGCTCGACGCGCCGGTGACGAAGGCCAGGGGCTTCAACGCTTGACCCCGGGCGTGGACGGCATCAGCAGGCCACGCACGCGGCCGCGCAGGTTCGCCACGCCCGAGAGGTTGTCGTAGTCCATCGAGTCGGCGGTGAACTGGTCAGAGCCGCGGACCAGGGTGACGGGCTTGTTCGACCGGACCCGCTCCGTGTCGAGAAAAGCATGCAGGAACTCGCCGCGAAATTCCAGCCGCGGCACGACCTTGCCGTCCGGCGTGGTGGCCGCTTCGCGCACCACGATCGCGTTGCCGAAGAGCTGGACCTCGCTGCCATCGGCATTCGACAGGCCGCGGTTGGCTGTGGCGCGGGTGGTCAGGCCTTCGGGTGACACGGCGCGCACGCGCACCTGATCCACCTCCATGGTGTCCGTGTCCGGATAGTGCCGTCCTTCAGTGCCGAACAGCTCGCTGCGCAGTTCGCCGCTGGGCAGGAAGTTCTTGATCACGAAGTCGCGCATGAAGTAGTCGGCCTCGTGCTTGGGCGCCTCCTTGGGGGCAGGCTCGAGCAGCTTCGGCGCATTGCGCACCAGCCAGTAGGTGCCCAGCGCGAGCATCGCCGTCAGGATGATCGGCAGGTAGATCGTCACCCGGTCGAATGTGTCGCGCAGCAGGCTCCAGGCCGCCTTCGGCTTCATGCGGCGGGACCCCGCGCGATGTCCAGCAGGCGCCGATAGTGGCCGCCGGCCGTCAGCAGGAGATCGCAGAATTCACGCGCCGCGCCTTCGCCGCCGCGCGCGGACGTCACATGGTGCGCAATGGCGCGCACTTCCGCGTGCGCGTTGGCGGGCGCAGCGGCGAAGGCGACGCGCGTAAGCACCGGAAGGTCCGGCCAGTCGTCCCCGATGGCGGCGGCCTGGGTCCATTCGAAGCCGAGCAGCGCGAGCATGGCCTGCGCGGCCGGCAGCTTGTCTTCGGTGCCGTAGCGCACATGCTCGATGCCCAAGGCCTGCAGGCGCAGGCGCAGGGGCTTGGAGTCGCGGCCCGTGATCACGGCCGGCGTGATTCCCGCCAGTCGCAGCAGCTTGAGGCCATAGCCGTCGAGAATGCTGAATCGCTTGAGCGTTTCGCCGTGCTCGCTAAAGTACACGCCGCCATCCGTCAGCACGCCGTCGACGTCGAAGAAGGCGACGCGGATGTCCTGGGCGGCAAGCAAGGTCTCCGCCGTGAATGGGAGCGCCATCAGATGACTTTCGCGCGCATCAGGTCGTTGATGCTGAGCGCGCCGATCAGCACGCCCGCGGCGTCGATCACGAGGACGCTGGTGATCCTGTGCTGCTCCATCAGCTCGGCCGCCTCTGCTGCCAGCGCGTCGGCGCGCAACGTGCGCGGGCCGACGTGCATCACGTCGGCGGCGGTCAGGGCGCGCAGGTCCGCGCCGGTCTCGATCTGGCGGCGCAGGTCGCCGTCGGTGAAGATGCCGATCGCACGGCCTTCGCGGTCGACGACCGCGGTGGCGCCCAGGCCCTTGGAGCTCATCTCCCGCATCAACTCGCTGAAGCTGGCGCCGGAAACCACCCTCGGCACAGCATCGCCGGAACGCATGACGTCGCCGACGTGAGTCAGCAGCTTGCGGCCCAGGGCGCCGCCCGGATGCGAGCGCGCGAAATCTTCGGTGCCGAAACCGCGCGCATCGAGCAGCGCGACCGCTAGTGCATCGCCCATGGCCATCTGGGCGGTGGTGCTGGCGGTCGGCGCGAGGTTGAGCGGGCAAGCTTCTTTTTCGACGCCGCTGTCGAGGACGATGTCGGCGTGGTGGGCGAGCGTAGAGTCGACGCGGCCGGTGATCGCGATCAGCGGCACGCCCTGCCGCTTGACGACCGGCAGGATCACCGTGAGCTCGTCGACCTCGCCGCTGTTGGAAATGGCGAGCACCAGATCGACAGGCTTGATCATGCCGAGGTCCCCGTGGCTGGCCTCGGCAGGATGCACGAACATGGCGGGCGTGCCGGTGGAGGCGAGCGTGGCCGCGATCTTGCGGCCGACGTGGCCGCTCTTGCCCATGCCCATGACCACGACGCGGCCGCGCACCTCGAGGATCTTCTGCACGGCCTGCACGAAGCTCGCGCCGATGCGCTGCTTGAGGCCGAGCACGGCGGCAGCTTCGATGTCGAAGGTGGTGCGGGCCCGCGCAAGCATTGCGTTGGAGGAGGCGGAAAGGGCCGGATCTGGGCTGGAGCGCATCACGGGATTTTATCGGTCGCGCACCGCACAGCCGTTCCGAAGAGGGCTCGCACTGCAGCGGAAGGCGGAGGCAGGCCAATGAACGCCCGCGATGGAGGTTCCATTCAGTAGCATCGGACCATGTCCTCCTTCGATCTCACGCTGATGTACCTGCTCGCGGCAGTGGTCGGCGTGGTGGCCTGCCGCTTCCTGCGCCTGCCGCCGATGCTGGGGTATCTGGGAGCGGGCGTGCTCATCGGACCGCACGCGCTGGCCTTGGCCGAGGACGCCGAGGGCATCCGGCACCTGGGCGAATTCGGCGTGGTCTTCCTCATGTTCGTGATCGGGCTGGAATTCAGCCTGCCCAAGCTGCGCGCGATGCGCAAGCATGTATTCGGCCTGGGGCTGCTGCAGGTCATGCTGACCATGGCGATCGCGACATTGGGCGGGCTGCTGCTCGCCTCGTGGCTGCCACCCGACTGGCAGCTGGGCTGGCAGACGGCGCTGGCGCTCTCCGGGGCGCTCACCATGAGCAGCACCGCGATCGTGGTGAAGCTGATGGCCGAACGGCTGGAGCTGGAGAGCGAGCACGGCAAGCGGGTGATGGGCGTGCTGTTGTTCCAGGACCTTGCCGTGGTGCCCTTGCTGGTCTTGATCCCGGCGCTGGGCGCTCCGCCCGAGGCCATGCTGAAGGCGCTGGCCATCGCCTGGCTGAAGGCCAGCTTCCTGGTGGCGGTGCTGCTCTATGGGGGGCCGCGCGTCATGCGCTGGTGGCTGACCCTGGTCGCACGCCGGCGAAGCGAAGAGCTCTTCATGCTCAACCTGCTGCTCGTCACGCTGGGACTGGCCTGGCTGACAGAACTGGCGGGGCTGAGTCTGGCGCTCGGGGCCTTCGTGGCCGGAATGCTGGTCTCCGAAACCGAGTTCAAGCACCAGGTGGAGACGGACATCCGGCCGTTCCACGACCTGCTGCTGGGACTTTTCTTCATCTCCATCGGGATGTCGCTCGACTGGCACATCGTGGTCCAGCGCTGGGCCCTGGTCGGGGTCCTGCTGCTGCTCCCGCTCACCTTCAAACTGGTGCTGGTCACGCTGCTGGCGCGCTTGCTGGGCGCCACGGCCGGCGTGTCGCTGCGCACCGGGCTGTACCTGGCCCAAGCGGGGGAGTTCGGCTTCGTGCTGCTGACCCTCGCGCAAGGGCGGGAGCTGTTGCCGTCCTGGCTCGCGAACCCGGTGCTTGCCTCGATGGTGCTGTCGATGCTGGCGACACCCTTCATCATCCTGTACAGCGACCGCATCGTGCGCAAGCTGGTGGCCAGCGACTGGCTGCAGCAGTCGCTGCAGATGACCTCGATCGCGCGAAAGACCATCAACACCGCCCAGCACGTGATCATCTGCGGCTACGGACGCTGCGGGCAGAACCTGGCGCGCATTCTCGAACGCGAGGGCATCCCCTACCTGGCGCTCGACCTGGACCCCGATCGTGTGCACCAGGCGGCCGCGGCAGGCGACTCGGTGGTGTTCGGCGACGCGGCGCGGCTGCAGGCGCTGATGGCGGCCGGCCTGGCCCGCGCCAGCGCGGTGGTCGTGACTTACCTCGACAGCCCCGGGGCGCTCAAGGTGCTGGCCAACACGAGGGCCCATGCGCCGCAGGTGCCGGTGATCGTGCGCACCAAGGACGACCGCGAGCTGGAGAAGCTGCAGGCCGCCGGCGCGACCGAAGTGGTGCCGGAAGCGATCGAGGGCTCCCTGATGCTCGCCAGCCACGCCTTGGCGCTGGTCGGGGTACCGATGCGGCGCGTGATCCGCGTGGTGCAGGACCAGCGCGACGCCCGCTACAACCTCCTGCGCGGCTACTTCCACGGTGCCGACGACGACAACGCCGATGAGCTCGACCACGAGCGGCTCAACAGCATCACGCTCACCGGCGACGCACAGGCGGTGGGCCGACCGCTGGACCAGCAGACGCTCGAGGCGGTGGGCGTGCGGGTGGTGGGCCTGCGCCGGCACAACGGCAAGGCTGAGACGGTGAGCGACGACCTTGTGCTGGCTGACGGGGACACCCTGGTGCTGTCGGGCAAACCTGGCGCACTCGCCCTCGCCATCGAGCAGTTGCACAAGGGCTGAGGTCGCCCCGCAAGACGCGCCTCAGTTGGCGAGGGCGGGGTTGCGCTTCTCCTCGTCGGTCTGCTGCTGGCGCCGCACCGCGTCGCACTGGGCATGTGCCCTGAGCTCGGGCTTGGCGCATTGCGCGACCATGCAGCGCGCACGGCCGAAGAAGCCCTGGCCCGCACAGGCCGCCTCGGGGCTGGGCGGCACGACAGGCGCCGCTGGCGCCGTGCCGACGACCGCCACAGGTGGCGGCGCAGGCGGGGGTACCGGCACCGGCACGGCTGGCGCGACGGGGGAGGCCTTTCGCGGCTTGGGTGCTGTGGCGGCCGTCGACTTCGTCGCTGCCGCAACCGCATGCTTGGGCGGGGCTTCGGCCTCGCGGGGACGTGGGGTGGCCGGGGGCGGGTCGGCAATGGCGGTTGTCTGCGGGGCTGGTGCGGGCACCTCAGGCGTAAGGGGCGCGGTTGGGGCAGGCACCTCAGCAGGTGCCGGCGCGCCAGGGGCAGGCGGCACCGGTTCTGGGGCGGAGGCTGGGGCTGGGGCTTCGGTCGTGGGGACGGGCGGCGCCACGGCGGCCGGCTGCGTTGCCGCAAGTGTCTGGTCCGCAGCCGGCACGGTGGCAGTACGCCGACTCTGGACATACCAACCGCCCGCCGCGAGCACAAGGAGCAGCAAGGCCAGCACGGCCCGGGGCACCTTGGATCGGCGCGAGGGCAGCGAATTGGAGAGGCCGGCGGCCCGCGTTGTCACCTCGGGCGCTTGAACGGCGGCCGGCGGCGGTGCGACCGGTGCTTGGCGAGCAGCTGACGGCGGCGACGGCGAAGCGGGCGAGCCCGACGACCGGCCGATCACCACGGTTCGCTCGTCGGCCGCGGAGAAAGGCTTGCTCGCGGACGGCTCAGGCAGCGGCAGGCGCTCCGTGATCGGCCATTGGGCAGGCGCGACCCGCTCGTTCGCGGCAACGGGCGCCAGCCGATGGCCGCAGCCCTTGCAGAATTTCGCGCTGTCGCGATTCTGCGACCCGCAGGACGCACACTCCACAGTCATCTTGGAAGCCCCTGAAGCTGATGAATCACCCTCCAAGCAGCGCAGGAAGGTCTGGTCCACGCGCTCGAGCCGGGAGCTTCAGGTCACCGCCACGCGCTTGGGCTTGTTGACCATTCTCTTCGCAATCACGGCGCCCAAGGCCATCGAGAGTTCAAGGGCCAGGGCAGGCTGGCGGTTCGACATCTCGGCAAAGCGGATGGCCGTGAGCCGCCAGACACGCGCGGCGCCCGTGGCCACCACGTTGGCCGAACGCGGGAGCCGCGAGAAGAAGGCGCCTTCGCCCACCACCGAGCCGGGATTGAGGATCGCCAAGCGCATCTGCCCCTGGCTGCCGATCAGGTGCACGCTGAGCGCGCCGCGCTCGATAAAGAAGAGCGTGCGGTCATGGGCGCCTTGGTCGATCAGCACTTGCCCTGCGTTGAGGTCATAAGGCTGCAGGTAGCCCGCGAGCATCTCCCACTGCTGCACATTGAAGGCCGGAGCGAACGCGTCGTAGCTGGTGTTCTGCGCCACGGCGCGGCAAAGTTCCTGGATGCTCGATGACATGTTGATCCATCCTGCTGTACTGCGTGCCGAGCGCAGTATCGATGATTGCGTCGGATTGCGGTGACAGAAGTCACATCTACTAACTCTTTCTGTCTACTTTCCGATACAAAAACGGGAAAAAATCACGCCCAGCAGGTCATCGGCGCCGAACTCGCCGGTGATTTCATTGAGCGCGTTCTGTGCCAGGCGCAGTTCTTCCGCCAGCAGATCCAGGGACTGCGCACGAGCGGCCAGGTGCTCGGCCGCCAGAATCAGGTGCTCCCCGACGCGCGACAGCGCCTGCACATGGCGCGCCCGGGCCAGGTAAACCCCTTCCGGCACCGCCTGCCAGCCGGCCACCTCGAGCAAGCGCTGGCGCAGCGCCTCGATCCCGAAGCCAGTCTTGGCGGACAGGCTCATGCCGGTGACCGGTCCGGTGGACGGGGCTGCATCCTGCTTGCTCCAGAGGTCGAGCACAGGCACGCCGGCGGGCAGCTTCTCGCTCAGGAGCCGCAGGATGTCGGCATCGGCCTGTGCGTAGTCGGTGCCGGCAGAGCGCGTCAGATCGTGCAGAAACAGCACGGCGTCGGCTCCTTCGATCTGTCCCCATGCGCGCGCGACGCCGATCTGCTCCACCAGGTCCGTGCTTTCGCGCAAGCCGGCGGTGTCGACGACGTGCAGGGGCACGCCCTGAATCTGGATGGTCTGCGACACCACGTCGCGCGTCGTGCCCGGGATCGGGCTCACGATGGCAAGCTCGGCCCCGGCCAGCGCGTTGAGCAGCGAGCTCTTGCCCGCATTCGGCTGGCCGGCGATCACCACCTTGATGCCTTCGCGCAGCAGCGCGCCCTGGCGCGCACGCTGTTGGACCGCACCGAGCTGCGCCTGCAGAGTGGCGAGCTGGCCTTCGGCATCGGCCTTTTGCAGGAAGTCGATCTCCTCCTCCGGGAAATCCAGCGTTGCCTCGACCAGCATGCGCAGATGGATCAAGGCGTCGCGCAGCGTGTGGATCTCCTGGGAGAAGGCACCGGACAGCGAGCGCCCGGCGCTGCGCGCCGCCGCCTCGGTGCTGGCGTCGATCAGGTCGGCGATGGCCTCCGCCTGGGCCAGGTCGATCTTGCCGTTGAGGAAGGCGCGCTGGCTGAACTCCCCCGGCTGAGCCACGCGCAGGCCGGGCAGCCGGGGCTGGCCGGTCGAGGCGTCGCTCTCGACAGCGGCCTCCAGACATCGAGCCAGCAGCAGCTGGAGCACGACCGGCCCACCGTGCGCCTGCAGTTCGAGCACGTCCTCGCCGGTATACGAATGCGGTGCCGGGAAGTGGATGGCCAGGCCATGATCGATGGCCTCGCCGCCAGCATCGCGAAAGGGCAAGTAGCTGGCCTCGCGCGGCTTGAGGCTGCGCCCGCAGATCACTGAAATCAGGGGCGCCAGCCGCGCGCCTGACACGCGCACGATTCCGACCGCGCCGCGGCCGGACGCCGTGGCGATGGCAACGATGGGGTCAGTGGTGCGCGCCAGCATGAGGGAATGATGCTTCAACGAGAAGGGCCGCATTCTGCGGCCCTTGCTCGAGACGGATGCGTCGGCGGCGCTATTTGCCGATCACGCCAAGGCGCTTGTTGATGAACCACTGCTGCGCGATCGACAGCACGTTGTTCGTGATCCAGTACAGCACCAGGCCGGCCGGGAAGAAGATGAACATCACGCTGAAGGCCAGGGGCATGATCCACATCAGCTTGGCCTGCATCGGGTCCGGCGGCGTCGGGTTGAGCCAGGTCTGGAACAGCGAAGTCGCCGTCATCACGACGGGAAGAATGAACCACGGGTCGGGCGCCGACAAGTCGTGGATCCAGCCGACCCAGGGCGCATGGCGCATTTCGACCGAGGACAGGAGCACCCAGTAGAGCGCGATGAACACCGGGATCTGGATCACGATCGGGAAGCAGCCGCCCATCGGGTTGACCTTTTCCTCGCGGTAGATGCGCATCATCTCCTGCTGCATCTCCTGCGGCTTGTCCTTGAGCCGCTCGCGCATCTCCATCACCTTCGGGTTGATGGCCTTCATCTTCGCCATGCTGGCGTACGCCTTGGCGTTGAGCCAGTAGAAGGCTGCCTTCAACAGCACCACGAGCGCAACGATGGCCCAGCCCCAGTTCCCGAGGATGCCGTGCAGTTGGTTGAGAAGCCAGTACAGGGGCTTGGAAATGATCGCGAAGATCCCGTAATCCTTGACCAGGTCGAGCCCGGGGGCGAGCGCCTCGAGCTTCTTCTCTTCCTCTGGGCCGGCGAACAGATTGCTGTCGATGGTTTCCGTTGCGCCCGGTGCCAGCTTCGGCAAGTGCAGCACCATCGCGACCGAGTAGAGATTGTTGCCGAGATCGGCTGCGCGGAACTCCCGCTTGAGCTTGTCGCCGCCTGGCACGTTCAGCAACCAGGCCGACACGAAGTAGTGCTGGACCATCGCGACCCATCCGTTGTCGGCAGGCGGCGGAAGTTCAGCCTTGTTCTTCGTGATGTCGGTGAAGGCAATCTTGTGGAACTTCTTTTCTTCGGTAAAGAGCGCCGGCCCCGTGAAGGTGTTGGTGCCGAACATCGTGCCGGCAGCCACGGTTCCATGACGCACCAGTTGCAGGTAGAGCTGGGCATCGCGCGGCTGATCGCTCACGTTGACGATCTGGTGCTTGACCCGGATCGAGTAGTCGCCACGCGTGAACACATAGGTCTTGACGTATTTCAGGCCGCCGACGGGTTGCGACTCGAACGCCACTTCCAGCGTGTTCTGGCCTGGGGCCAGTTCTCGCGGACCGCTTCGAGCAGTCATCGGGCTCAGGTGGTTGGGGAATCGCTCGCCGGTGTCCACCGGATTGAGAAGGCCGGTCTGTGCCACATAGCGTGTTGCAGGCGAACCGTCCTCCATCAATGTCACGGGATGGGTCTCGTTCTGCGCAACCGGGTAGCCGAAAAGCCGACGGACATGTTCGACAAGCCCGTTGGTATTGGTCTGATCGACGTACTGGAGCAACTGCAACTGTGAAAGCGTGCCGCCTTGAGCATCCAGGACTGCCTTGAAGACGTCGGTGGAAACCGTCACCTTCTCGCCCGCAACGGTCGGTGCCCCCTGTGCCGGCACCGAGCCAGAGGAGGGACTTGCGGCAGGGTCCGGAACACCGCTGGCGCTCGACGTCGGCGCGACAGGCGCATTCGCCGGAGCGACCGCCTTGGTGGATGGAAGGAAGGTCGGCTTGTGACCGTTGTAAACCTGCCATTGGTCCCACAGCAGCACCAGCGAGAAACCAAAAATCACCCACAGGATGGTGCGGCGAATATCGTTCATGAAGAAGACTTCTTGTCGTCGGAGAAGAGGGAGGAGAACAGCGCGCCCGCATCATGGGCGCCGCGCTTCTTCCTGGGGGGAACGGGATCATGGCCGCCCTGGCACCAGGGCTGGCAGCGGGCAAGACGGCGCAGGGTGAGATAGCTGCCGGCCGCCGCCCCATGGCGCTCGAGCGCCTCGATGGCGTAGACCGAGCAGGTGGGCTCGAAGCGGCAAGCCTGGCCGAGCCAGGGGCTCAGCAGCAGGCGGTAGGCCGTCACCAGGCCGATCAGCAGGGCTTTCATGGTGCCCGCGCTGCAGCAGCGGCGGCTCGTTCCAGCAATTGCTGGAGTTCGGCACGGACGGCCGTCTTGAGTTTGTCGGAACTCGCGCTTTCGAATTCCTTGCGGTCGAAGCCCGCGCGCAGCCGAACCACGTGTGCAGCGGGCGCCAATGAGGCTTGGGCGGCCGAACTCATGCGGTAGATCTGGCGCTTGATGGCATTGCGGGTCACGGCCCGGCGCGCCCAGCGCTTCGGCACCATTGCGCCGACCCAAACGTCCTGCGTGGCGAACAACGGCGTGGCACCGGGGTGCGCGTCGAGCGCGCAACGGTGCAAGGCGAAATGGGTGGTGCGCGCCACGGTAGCACCTGCGAGGACGGCCTGGAATTGCGCGCGGGTCTTGAGCCGCTGCATGGAAGCCAATCGCAAGGCGCCGGCAGGCAAGAGCGGCGGCAGCGATACGACTGGCAACGGGTCCGACGGCGCCTTAGACGGCGAGGCGCTTGCGGCCCTTGGCGCGGCGTGCGTTGATCACGGCGCGGCCGCCGCGAGTCTTCATGCGGACCAGGAAACCGTGGGTACGGGCGCGGCGGACTTTGGATGCTTGGTAGGTGCGTTTCATGATGGTTTTCCTGGTGGACCCGCAAAGCGGCGCTTGTCGGGTTCTGCTGCCGTGCCTGACGCCAAATCGACGCCAAGTCGGCTGAATACCCCGAAACACGCAAAGAGGTTTTCAGGGAAACCCGCGATTATCGCAAACATTCGGCGCCGCAACAATGCGCCAGTGCCTGGAAGCGGTTTCCGCCCATCCGAAAACCATGTGGATAAGGTTTTGACAAGTTAGAATCATCGACCCATCCCAGGGGCGACTATCCACAAGCAGAACGAGAAATGACCGAGGGACACTTCACCTTTCCGCCCCCCCATGCCGAGTGAAGGCATCGGCGACAGCCTCTGGCAAGCCTGCGTCGACCAACTCGCGCAGGAACTGTCGGAACAGCAGTTCAATACCTGGATCAAGCCGCTGACCGCCAGGGTTGCGGATGATCTTTCGCGGGTCACGGTCTTCGTGGCCAATCGCTTCAAGCTGGACTGGATCCGCGCCCAGTACGCGGGCAAGATCGCCGCCATGGCTGAGAAGCTCTATGGTCAGCCGGTGATCATCGAGTTAGCGCTTGCTCCTCGGGAAATCGTTACCAGGCCTGTATCGATGGCGATCGCCGTCGAGACCGACGTGCCACGCGACGTGGCCGGCCCGGGGGAGGATTTGCCTGGCGGCGCTTTCAAGAACCGGCTCAACTCCGGCCTGACCTTCGAGACCCTGGTCGAGGGTACAGCCAACCGGATGGCGCGTGCCGCTGCGATGCACGTGGCCAGCACACCGGGCCATCTGTACAACCCCTTGTTCATCTATGGCGGCGTCGGCCTGGGCAAGACCCACTTGATGCATGCGGTGGGTAACCGGCTGCTGTCGGACCGCCCCGACGCCAAAGTTCTCTACATCCACGCGGAGCAATTCGTATCGGATGTGGTCAAGGCTTATCAGCGCAAGACCTTCGACGAGTTCAAGGAACGCTACCACTCGCTCGATCTGCTCTTGATCGATGACGTCCAGTTCTTCGCCAACAAGGATCGGACGCAGGAAGAATTCTTCAACGCCTTCGAGGCCCTGCTGGCCAAGAAGTCGCACATCGTCATGACCAGCGACACCTATCCGAAGGGCCTGGCGGACATCCACGAGCGGCTGGTGTCGCGCTTCGATTCAGGGCTCACGGTAGCCATCGAGCCGCCCGAACTCGAAATGCGCGTGGCGATCCTGATCAACAAGGCACGCGCCGAGAACGCGGAGATGCCGGAGGAAGTGGCCTTCTTCGTCGCCAAGAACGTGCGTTCCAACGTGCGCGAACTCGAAGGTGCCCTGCGCAAGATCCTCGCCTACTCGCGCTTCAATCAGAAGGAGATCTCGATCGCCCTGGCGCGGGAGGCGCTGCGCGACCTGCTGTCGATCCAGAACCGGCAGATCTCGGTCGAGAACATCCAGAAGACGGTGGCGGACTACTACAAGATCAAGGTCGCCGACATGTACTCGAAGAAGCGGCCGGCCTCGATCGCGCGCCCGCGCCAGATCGCGATGTACCTCGCCAAGGAGCTGACCCAGAAGAGCCTGCCCGAGATCGGGGAGCTGTTCGGCGGCCGGGACCACACGACGGTGCTGCACGCGGTGCGCAAGATCTCCGGCGAGCGCCAGCAGCTCACCGAGCTCAACCAGCAGCTGCACGTGCTGGAACAAACCCTCAAGGGCTGATGCATGCTTGTCATCGCAGATTCACGAAGCCGTGTCAAAGGACAACTCTGGGGAAAGTTCCGGCACAAGCAAGGTGTTGTCCACAGCGCAGCCGCGATGCCGAAAGTTGTGCGCCTTGGCGCGACAGCACGAGAGCACGCCTGCACACAGCCGGCCAGCAACGGCAAGTGCCTGTCGCCAAAGCGGAAAATCGGCCTGTCCACAGCGGGGCGCGTCCCTTATCTACTACTACTAATTTGAATTAAAGAAATAAAGGAAGAGGTAAGTCATGATCGTTTTGAAGGCTACACAAGACAAAGTCCTTGCCGCCCTGCAATCGGTGGCGGGGATCGTGGAACGGCGCCACACGCTGCCGATCCTCGCCAACGTGCTGATCCGCAAGGCGGGGTCGCGCCTGCAGCTGACGACGAGCGACCTGGAGATCCAGATCCGCACCCATGCCGAGCTCGGCGGTGACGACGGCAACTTCACCACCACCGTGGGCGCACGCAAGCTGATCGACATCCTGCGCACCATGCCGGCCGATCAGACGGTGAGCCTGGAGTCCAGTGCCAACAAGCTGGTCCTCAAGGGCGGCAAGAGCCGTTTCACGCTGCAGTCGCTGCCGGCCGAGGACTTCCCGCTGGTGCAGGAAGCGGCCAACTTCGGTCCCGTGTTCAGCGTGCCGCAGAAAACCCTGAAGGATCTGCTCAGCCAGGTCTCGTTCGCGATGGCGGTGCACGACATCCGCTACTACCTCAACGGCATCCTGTTCGTGGCCGAGGGCAAGCAACTGAGCCTCGTGGCCACCGATGGCCACCGCCTGGCCTTTGCTTCCGCCATGCTGGACGTCGAGGTGCCTCGCCAGGAGGTGATCCTGCCGCGCAAGACCGTGCTCGAAATGCAGCGCCTGCTGTCCGATGCCGAAGGCGCGATTGAAATGCAGTTCGCCAACAACCAGGCCAAGTTCGCCTTCGAGGGCATGGAGTTCGTCACCAAGCTGGTCGAAGGCAAGTTCCCCGATTACAACCGCGTGATCCCCAAGAATCACAAGAACTCGGTGACGCTGGGCCGTGCGCCGCTGCTGGCCAGCCTGCAGCGCACCGCCATCCTGACCAGCGAGAAGTTCAAGGGCGTACGCCTCAACATCGAGCCCGGCACGCTGCGCATCGCCTCCAACAACGCGGAGCAGGAAGAAGCCCAGGACGAGCTCGACATCGACTACGGCGGTGATGCCATCGAGATCGGCTTCAACGTCGGGTACCTGATCGACGCACTGGCCAACATGGGCCAGGACATGGTGAAGCTGGACCTCGCTGATTCCAACAGCTCGGTGCTGATGACGATCCCCGACAACGCTTCCTTCAAGTACGTCGTCATGCCGATGCGCATCTGACGGTGTTCGGCAGGGAGTGACGAGACCGCCCGCGGCATTCCGCGGGCTTGGTCTTTCAAGAGACGAACAATTTCTGGTCCCCGAGAGAGAGAAAGATCCTGATGAGCGAAGACACCAAGCCGGAAACGCCGCACACCGAGCCGGTCTACACCCCCGAGATCGAGAGCGCGATCCCGATCGAAGTCACTCCATCCGCCGCGGACGCGTACGGTGAAGGCTCCATCACGATCCTCGAGGGCCTGGAGGCCGTGCGCAAGCGTCCCGGCATGTACATCGGCGATACCTCCGACGGCACGGGCCTGCACCACCTGGTGTTCGAGGTGGTCGACAACTCGATCGATGAAGCGCTGGCGGGCTATTGCGACGACATCGTCGTGACCATCCACACCGACAACTCGATCTCGGTGGTCGACAACGGCCGCGGCATCCCGACGGGCGTCAAGATGGACGACAAGCACGAGCCCAAGCGCTCGGCCGCCGAGATCGCGCTGACCGAGCTGCATGCGGGCGGCAAGTTCAACCAGAACAGCTACAAGGTCTCGGGCGGCCTGCACGGCGTGGGCGTCAGCTGCGTGAACGCGTTGAGCAAGATGCTGCGCCTGACCGTGCGGCGCGAGGGCAAGGTGCACGTGCTCGAGTTCAGCCGGGGCTTCGTGCAGAACCGCATCGTCGAGCGTGTGAACGGCGTCGAGGTGTCGCCGATGAAGGTCACGGGCGACACGGAGAAGCGCGGCACCGAGGTGCACTTCCTGCCCGACACCGAGATCTTCAAGGAGAACGCCGACTTCCATTACGAGATCCTCAGCAAGCGGCTGCGCGAGCTGAGCTTCCTCAACAACGGCGTGCGCATCCGGCTGCTGGATGAGCGCACCGGCAAGGAGGACGACTTCTCCGGGGCGGGCGGCGTCAAGGGCTTCGTCGAGTTCATCAACAAGGGCAAGACGGTCCTGCATCCCAACGTGTTCTACGCCGCCGGCGAGCGGCCTGCCGACACCTACGGCGGCATCCCCGGCACGCACATCGGCGTCGAGGTGGCGATGCAGTGGAACAGCGGCTACAACGAGCAAGTGCTGTGCTTCACCAATAACATCCCACAGCGTGACGGTGGCACCCATCTCACCGGCCTGCGTGCCGCGATGACGCGGGTGATCAACAAGTACATCGAAGAAAACGAACTGGCCAAGAAGGCCAAGGTCGAGGTGACCGGCGACGACATGCGCGAGGGCCTGTGCTGCGTGCTCAGCGTGAAGGTCCCCGAGCCCAAGTTCTCCAGCCAGACCAAGGACAAGCTGGTGTCCAGCGAGGTGCGTGCGCCTGTCGAAGACATCGTCGGGCGGCTGCTCGGCGACTACCTGCAGGAGCGGCCCAACGACGCCAAGATCATCTGCGGCAAGATCGTCGAGGCCGCGCGTGCGCGCGAGGCGGCACGCAAGGCGCGCGAGATGACGCGCCGCAAGGGCGTGCTCGACGGCATGGGCCTGCCCGGCAAGCTGGCCGACTGCCAGGAGAAGGACCCGGCCTTGTGCGAGGTCTACCTGGTGGAGGGCGATTCCGCCGGCGGCTCGGCCAAGCAGGGCCGCGACCGGAAGTTCCAGGCCATCCTGCCGCTGCGCGGCAAGATCCTGAACGTGGAAAAGGCGCGCTACGAGAAGCTGCTCACCAGCAATGAAATCCTGACCATGATCACGGCGCTGGGCACCGGCATCGGCCGGGCGGGCGCGACCACCGCGGGCGGCGGCGCCGACGACTTCAACGTCGCCAAGCTGCGCTACCACCGCATCATCATCATGACCGACGCCGACGTCGACGGTGCCCACATCCGCACGCTGCTGCTGACCTTCTTCTATCGGCAGATGCCGGAGCTGGTCGAGCGCGGCCACATCTACATCGCGCAGCCGCCGCTCTACAAGGTGAAGGTCGGCAAGGAGGAGCAATACCTCAAGGATGGTCCCGCACTCGACGCCTTTCTGCTGAAGGTGGCGCTCAAGGACGCCAGCATCCGCACCGGCGGCAACCAGCCGACGACGCTCAGCGGCGAGACCTTGGCTGAGCTGGCGCGCAAGCATCAGCTGGCCGAAGCCGTGATCGCGCGCCTGGGCAACTTCCTCGATGCCGAGGCGCTGCGTGCCATCGCCGACGGCGTGGCGCTCGACTTGGACACCACCCCGGGTGCCGAGGCCTCGGCCGTGGCGCTGCAGGCCAAGCTGCGGGAACTCAACGTCACCGGCGTGCCGGCTGAAGTGGCCAGCGAGTTCGACGTGCGCACCGACAAACCCTTGCTGCGCATCAGCCGGCGCCACCACGGCAACATCAAGAGCAGCGTGATCACGCAGGACTTCGTGCACGGCGCCGACTACGCCGCGCTGGCCGAAGCCGCCAAGACCTTCCGCGATCTGCTGGGCGAGGGCTCGGTGGTGCGCCGCGGCGAGGGCGAGAAGGCCAAGGAAGAGAAGGTGGGCGATTTCCGCGAAGCCATGCGCTGGCTGATCGGCCAGGCCGAGAACGTCACCTCGCGGCAGCGCTACAAGGGCCTCGGCGAGATGAACCCCGAGCAGCTGTGGGAAACCACCATGGACCCCAACGTGCGGCGCCTTCTCAAGGTGCAGATCGACGACGCGATCGAGGCCGACCGCGTCTTCACCATGTTGATGGGGGACGAGGTCGAGCCACGGCGCGAGTTCATCGAGCAGAACGCGTTGCGGGCAGCGAACATCGACGTGTAGCCACGCCGGCCGGCCGGACCCTCCTCGGCGTGCCCGACCGCTCCAGGGGGCGCCGTCCGGAAAAAGATCCTCGCGAGAACCGCCAGAAAGTGCCTGCCGCCGACGCGCTTTGCAGGCGCACTGCGTGTAAACGCTATACCTCGCCCGACTCTTGCTAAGTAAGAATTTCGGCCGATTGGCGCCGTTTTACTGGAGCGAGGACAGCAGCATGAAACCGAACCGGATCGGGTGGCCCCTGGCGGCATGGGTCTTCCTTGGCGCATGGACATCGGCACAGGCCCTGCCGTCGAACCCGCCGATCCAGATCGCCCAGGGCATCGAGTACATGTGCGGCGGCAAGAGCAGCGCCGAGGCGGCGTTCATGCGCATGGTGTCGCCACGCTGGGCCGCGACCCTGGAGTTCTCGGTCAACAGGGCCAAACCTAACGAGGTGCCGGACGACGTGACGGTGGTGGTGCGCGAGCGCTACACCGGCCGCCCGATCATGGAAGCCGTCGCAGGCGCGCCGTTCATGGTGGCGCGGCTCGATCCGGGCGCCTACGAGGTCGAGGCCACCCTGGCCGGGGTGACGCTGAGTCAGCCGCTGACCGTGTTCAACGGTGTCGCCTCGCGAGCCGTCTTCGTGTGGCCCTCCAACGTCGATTTCGCCAATGCTGGCGGCCCGCACCGGGCGGAGCAGCAGGCGGCAGCGCGCACCAGCGATTGAGGCTCGCCCACGGCGGGGCGCGGCAGAAATTCAGCTTCTTCTAAGTCTGGCCTCCCATAGTCCGGCCGTGGGGCGAAACGCTTCGTCTCCGCTTCCTCATTCGAGCAAGGACATGGCTATGAACGCAACCCGTTTCTGGCGGCCGCTGGCCGCCCTCGCATTTGGCGGTGCATCGTTTATCGGCGCGCTTTCGGCGCATGCGGCCTACAACCCACCGATCCACATGGCCAATGGCGTCGAGTACATGAGCGGTGGCATCAGCAGTGACGAAGCCGCGCTCATGCGGACCGTGGCGCCGCGCTGGCCGGCCACCTTCGAGTTCGCCATCAAGGACGGCACCCGCTCCGATTTCGCGGCCGATGTCTCCGTCACGGTGCGGGATGCCGCCGGCCGCACCGTGCTGTCGCACGTGAACGCGGAAGGTCCCTTCATGGTGGCGCGTCTGGACCCCGGCCGCTATGAGGTCGAGGCCACGCTGGCCGGCAGCACCTTGAAGCAGACGGTCGAAATCCACGCCGGGAGCCCGACCCATACGCTCTTCCTGTGGCCGGCCGGCACCGACGTCAGTGCGCATTCGTGAGCCGCAGCTCGAGGAGCTTCGGGGCCTCTCGGCCCATATCCTTCCGACCTCGGCCACCATGGTCGGGGTGTGCATGACGGTGCTCTCGATCGGCCGGTTGCGCCGCAACGGCGGTTCGGGCGTGCTGATCGACAAGCTGCTGGCGATCGACGCCCTGGTCTTCCTGGCGAGCGCAGTGCTTTCCTTCGCCTCGATGCGCTCGCGCCGCCAGGGGCCGCGCCACGAGCGCCGTGCCGAACTGCTGTTTCTGGCCGGCCTCGCCATCCTGACGCTGGGCGCGGTGGCCATCGCCTTCGCGATCGACTGACTGAAGCGGCGCGGACCCGTTACTTTTCGCTGGCACGCGCCTTGAATGCGGTGCTGCAAGCGCCCACATGCACCGTTCGCGCTCTGTTTCCGTGCAAGGCCTCGATGCCGCTACGTCTCCTCACACTCCTCGTCACGCTGCTGCATGTCTACACGGGCCTGCGGCTCCTGCCTGCGCTGGCGACACTCACCGGTGGCTGGCCGCTGCTCCTGGCAGCGCTGTTGCTGTCGGCCGCCACCATGCCGCTGCCCTTCATCGGTGCGCGCGCCGGTGCCCGGCGTGGGGGACCGGCCCATGGCTGGAAATGGCTGGGGCTGCTGAGCATGGGCTGGTTCTCCTCGATCTTCGTGCTCACGCTGGTTCGCGATGCAGGCCTGCTGCTGGCCTGGGCGCTCGCCGGCGTCGGTGGCGCGTCGATCGACAGCGCGGCTGCGCAGTCCTGGAGCGCCGCGGCGGTCGCACTGGTCTCGACGCTGGTCACGCTGATCGGCTTCTTCAATGCCCGGCGCACTGCCAGCGTGGTGCGCGTCGACGTGCCGATCCGCGGCCTCCCTGCGAGCCTCGAGGGCTTCACCATCGCCCAGCTCAGCGACATCCACGTCGGCCCGACCATCCGCCGTGGTTATCTCCAGCGCATCGTCGACGCGGTCAATCGGCTGGGCGCCGACATGGTGGCAATCACCGGCGACCTGGTCGATGGCACGGTGTCCGAGCTGCGCGAGCATGTGGCGCCGCTGGCCGGCCTGCGCGCGCGTCACGGCACCTTCGTGGTGACCGGTAATCACGAGTACTACGCCGGCGCCCACGCCTGGATCGCCGAACTGCGGCGCCTGGGCTTGCGGGTGCTGCTCAACGAGCACGTGGTGCTGCAGACGCGCAACGTGAAGGGTGCGCAGACCGAAGAGGAGATGCTCGACAGCGCCCTGGTGGTCGCCGGCGTCACCGACTACACCGCGGTGCACTTCGACGCCGCCCATGCCAGCGATCCGCAGCGTGCGCTGCAAGACGCGCCGCCGCTGGTGCGCACCCGGCTGCTGTTGGCGCACCAGCCGCGCAGCGCGCCGGCCGCTGCGGAGGCGGGCTACCAGCTGCAGCTCTCGGGCCATACGCACGGCGGCCAGTTCTTTCCATGGAACCTGTTCGTGCCGCTGCAGCAGCCCTTCACCGCCGGGCTGCACCGGTTGCGCGAGATGTGGGTCTACACCAGCCGCGGCACCGGCTACTGGGGGCCGCCCAAGCGCTTCGGTGCGCCATCCGAGATCACGCTGCTGAGGCTGGTGCCGGAGCGGCTCTGACGGGCTGCAGAGCGGGCCGGATGGCGTGCGCGCTCAGGCCCGTGGGCCGGCGAGGCGCAGGGCATTGGCGCTCGCCTTCGCGTGGATCGGCTTCAGTCCACGCTGCGCGATGCGCGCGCCGGCGCTCGACAGCTGGCTCAGCGTGGCGGCCGAGCGTGCGGCAGCTTTGGTGAGCGCCAGGCCGTGCGTTGCGATCTGCGCCGGCGTGGTGCTGGTGGCGAGCGAGACCAGCGCGACGGCGCCGCCCAGCCACTGCCGCACGGCGCGGCTCACCAGGGCAAACTGGGTGCTGTGCAGCTGGTTGGCGATCGCGGCACCAGACTCGGTGGCCGCCGCGAGCTTCTCGTGGCCCATGAGCTGCATCTCGGCAAGGTCCGCGTCGCTGGGCGCGAGCCCGGCCCTGGCCATGCGACCGGTGCGCAGCTGGATCACGGAGCTGGAGTAGAGGAGCATCTCCTGCGTCTTGAAGGCCACGTCGACCCACAGCATGAAAGGATTGAAGAAACGGGGGGAGTAGAGGGCGGGCGGCATGAACGTCATACGAATGGGTAGTTTGATGACTATAGGCTCATCGAACGATTTCGCGGTAGCGCAGCAGGTTTTGAGCGAAGATTCCCTTTTTTGTGTATCGGCGAGTTGCCAAGGTCCGGGCGCCGTCAGGCGCTGGTGGTAGTCGCCGGTCGTTTCGTCGCAGGCCCATCGAATGCCCAATAAGAAATCGTCCTGCGCCAAGGTTCTGCTGGGTGCGGGACTCTTGTCGCTCTCTCTCGCCGCCTCCGCCTTCGAGGATGGCAATCCCGCCTTCTACGCCGGTGCCGGCCGCGCGCCGCACAGAGACACCCACACCCGGTCGCTGACGATCGGCGCGGTCCTGCCATGGGGTGCGCAGCACCTGCTTTGGGGCACCCGCGTCACGCCCTATGCGGAGCTGTCTCTGAGCCAGTGGCAGGCGCCAACCGCCGATCGCCAAAGCCATCGCAACTACTTGCAACTGGGCGCCATCGCAGGTTGGCGCTTTCGTTTCGATGAGGGCGCCTCGCCCTGGTTCTTCGATGCGGGCCTCGGCGGAACGCAGATGAACGACCGCTACGAGTCGCCTGACCGCCGCTTCAGCACCCGGTTCCAGTTCACGGAGCAGTTGGGCATCGGCCGCAGCTTCGGCGAGCGCGGGGGGCATGAGCTTTCGCTGCGGATCCAGCATTTCTCGAACGGGGGCATCAAGAAGCCGAACCCCGGCGAAAACTTCTACATGGTGCGCTACCTCTACCGCTTCTGAGCGGGGCGCTTGCGCGGGGCCAGGTACTCGCCGGCGACCGCAAGGTCTTTCAGCCACGCTGCATAGGCCAATTCGCGCTCTGCCGGATCGCCCCTCAGCAGCGCCGACGGATGCAGCGTGACCAGCACCGGCAGGCCCCGCGCGTCGGTGTGCCAATGGCCGCGCTCGCGCATCACCGCCACCGGCCGCCCGAGCAGGGCGCGCGAAGCCGTGGCCCCGAGGGCGATGAGGGCTTTGGGGCGCACCTGCGCGATCTCGCTTTCGAGCCAGTGCAGGCACGCGGCGATCTCGCGCTGGGCCGGCGTCTTGTGCATGCGCCGCTTGCCGCGCAGCTCGAACTTGAAGTGCTTGACGGCGTTCGTCACGTAGAGCCGGTCGCGCGACCAGCCGAGGTCCGCCACCGCCTGGTCGAACAGTTGGCCGGACGGCCCCACGAAAGGCCGGCCTTGCAAGTCCTCCTGGTTGCCGGGTTGCTCGCCAACCACCATGACCGCCGCGCCCACCCGCCCTTCTCCGAAGACCGATTGCGTGGCGTGCTCCCCGATCGGGCATTCGCGGCAGCGGTTCGTGGCCTGGCGCAACGCTTCCAGCGCCCGTTCGGGATCCTCGGGCAGTTCGGGCGATCGTGGGGAATCCGGCATGGCTAGCTCCGTCGATGTCGGGCTGCTCATCCGCATCAGCGCCTGCCGGGGGTATCGCGGCGCCGGCGCTGCCGCACACGCACCTCGGTCAGGAAATAGGCAGCGGACGCGATGCACAACGGCAGCAGGTAGTAGATGGCGCGATAGGCCAGCAGCGCGCCGAGCAGTCGGTCCGTCGGCACCAGGTGCGACAGCAGCGCGACGAACACCGCTTCGAGCACGCCCAGGCCGGCCGGCACGTGGGTGATCACGCCTGCCACGGCGGCGACCAGCAGCACCGCGAGCACCTGTGGGTATGGCAACTGCCGCTGGAGCAAGAACCAGATCACGCCGCCGATCAGCGCCCAGTTGACGCAGGAGATCACCAGCTGCAGCAGCGCCATGCCGAGTGCCGGCGTCTGCAGTTCGTGCCCGCGGAGCTCCCAGACGTGCTCCCGGGCCACCGCGCACAGGATCAGGTAGGCGAGCGCCAGCACCAGCAGGGTGGCGCCGAGAATGCGCGCGCCGCTCTCCTCGATCTTCCATTCGGGCGGCAGCGGCAGCGGCCAGAAGAAGAAGGCGATGCCGCCCACCACCAGGTAGCCGAGCCAGTTGGTCAGCATGCTGAAGCCCAGCACGCGCGTGGTCGTGAGGTTGCCCAGGCCATGCCGCGAATAGAGCCGATAGCGGAAGGCGACGCCGCCGATCAACGAGCCGAGGTTGAGGTTGAAGGCATAGCTGATGAAGGTGATGCCCATGACCGTGCGGGTGCCGAGGCGATGGCGGGTCATATGGCGACCCAGCAGGTCGTAGGTGCTGTAGATCGCGTAGCTGCAGGCGGCCAGCAGCAGGGCGGCGAGGAGCGCGGGCAGCGGGATCTCGCGCACTGCCTGCAGCACATTGCCCCAGTCGATGGTGCGAGCCTGGCGCACCAGCAGCCAGGCCACGAGGCCGAAGAAGCCCCAGGCCGCGATGCGCTTGAGCCAGGTCCACCACGCGTGCCGGGCCGCGCGACGCGGCGGCGCGCTGTCGTGCAAGGTGGGGAGGCCGCTCATGCGTTGTCCGTTCGTGCCGCGCCGCCATGCGGGCCCTGGTCGACCAGCGGATGGAGGCGCGGCGCATGGCGCGGCAGCCAGGCGACCCAGGAGGGATACCAGCGCAGCAGGTGAAAAACGAAGAAGCTGCGCACCAGGCGCCAGGCGCTCCACTCGCTGAGTTCGGCCACGTCGATCTTCTTGCACTCGTGCTGCATCAGATGCTCCAGCCGCTCGCCCAGCCGCGCGGCGAACGCGGCATCGCGCACGATCACGTTGGCCTCGAGGTTGAGCGAGAGGCTCAGCGGATCGAGGTTGCTGGAGCCCACGGTGCTCCAGCGATCGTCCACCAGCGCAACCTTGCCGTGCAGCGGGCGCCGGCAGTACTCGTGGATGCACACGCCGGCATGCAGCAGGTGGTGGTAGAGCATGCTGGCGCCGACCTTGACGATCGGCATGTCCGGCTCTCCCTGCAGGATCAGGTTCACCTCCACGCCGCGCCGCGCCGCGCGCCGCAGCGCCTTGATGAGGCGGTAGCCCGGGAAGAAGTAGGCATTGGCGATCACGATGCGCCGGCGGGCGGTTCGGATGGCGGCGAGGTAGTGGCGCTCGATGTCGTTGGTGTGGCGGCGGTTGTCGCGCGTGACGAATTGCACCTCGGCCTCCCCCGCCGCGGCTGCCTGGTCCACGGGCGGTGCGGCCTTGAGTCGGCGCCGGAACCAACCCGGGCCCTTGTTGCCGACGGCGATCGCGTGCAGCACGAAGCGGTGAATCTCCGACACGATGGGTCCCTCGAGCTCGACGGCATAGTCCTGCTTGGCCTTGGGCCCGAAGTCCATCAGGTGGTCGGCGGAGAAGTTGATGCCGCCCACGAAGGCCAGCCGGCCATCGATCACCGTGAGCTTGCGGTGCATGCGCCGGAAGAGATTGAGCCGCTGCCCGAGAAGCCGGCGGCCGGGGTCGAACACGCGCACCCGCACGCCGGCCTCGCCCAGGCCTTCGATGAAGGCATCGGACAGGTTGGGCGAGCCGAAGCCGTCGATCATCAGGTCGACCTTCACGCCGCGCCGCGCGGCCGCGCACATCGCCTCGTGCAGCGCGAGACCGACCTTGTCCTCGAACAGGATGAAGGTCTCGATGATCACTTCGCGTTCGGCTGTGCGGACGGCCTCGAAGACGCGCGGAAAGAACTGCTCCCCGTTCTCAAGCAGTTCGACGCGGTTGCCGGCTGTCCAGCGCTGGGCCATGGCAAGGCTCCCGTTTGCCGTCAGAGCTCGATTTCCGCCACCAGCGGCGCGTGGTCCGAGAGGTGCGACCAGGGCTTGCGCGGGAGCACGACCGGCGCGTGCACGCCCGCGTTGCGCACGTAGATGCGATCCAGCGGCAGCAGCGGGAAGCGTGAGGGGAACGTCCTCGCGGCGCTGCCGTTGGCATGCACGAAGACTTCGCGCAGGGCCGCGCCCTGCGCGAGGATGTCATGCGCGCGCCCGCGCCAGTCGTTGAAGTCGCCGGCCACGATCAGCGGCGCATCGGCCGGCACTTCGTCGCGCACGATGTTGCACAGGAGCTCGAGCTGCTGCAGCCGATGGTTCTCGGCCAGGCCCAGGTGTGCGCAGATCGCGTGCACGTCGACCGGGCGGCCGGGCAAACGAAGCACGCAGTGCAGCAGCCCGCGCTTTTCCGGACCGACGATCGACACATCGTGGTTCTTGAAATGGATGATCGGAAACTTCGACAGCACCGCGTTGCCGTGATGGCCCCTCGGATAGACCGCGTTGCGGCCATAGGCGAACTGCGGCCACATGGTGTCGGCCAGGAATTCGTAGTGCGGCGCCTCGGGCCAGTTGTCGATCCTGCGCGAATGGCGCGAGTGGGTGCCCAGGACCTCCTGCAGGAACACGACGTCGGCGCCCACCGTGCGCACCGCGTCGCGCAGCTCCGGCAGGATGAACTTGCGATTGAGCGCGGTGAAGCCCTTGTGGGTGTTCACCGTCATGACCTTGAGCGAGGAGGGCGTGGCCGCCGTGCCTACAGCGGGGTTGAAGGGCTTCACATGCGGGTTGTAAGCCGAGGTGCGGCCTGTCGCTGTAGGAGCTTGCCACCTTCTTCGCCCGCCTTCGTGAGGCAGCGGCCGGTTCCTACAGTCGGGGCTGCCCGATCCCCACACCTGGTGCGGCGGGGCCTTCCTACGGTGGATTCAGAGCTCGAACAAGGGGCTCACCGTTTGCTTCGCATTGAACCTGGAAGGGGACATCATCATGAAGAGAGCCTTGATTGCAAGTGCGGTGCTCACCGGCCTGATGGGCTTGGCGAGCGCCAGTTTCGGCCAGACCACCAGTGTCCCGGCGCAGTCCGACCCGGCGAAGGGCGGGCAAGCCAGCACCAAGAGCGTACCGGGCGGGGTGGCCAACGCCACCCAGCGGCCCGATGGCACCGCGCCCGCCTCTCGCGAGGCCGTGAAGGCCGAGGCGCGCGCCCACAACCGCAACAACATCAACAACGCCGTGCCCAAGGGCGAGGCGACGACCGTGGTGAACAGCCAACCCAATGCGATGCCGCCGCCCACGGGCGACCAGACGCGCACGGAGGTGAGCATGGAAGCGCGCAAGATGAAGCCGCACTTCGGTGAAAGAGGCGAGCGGCCGGAAGTGCCGACCAACCCGAGCGACCGGACTGGAACGCCTCAATGAGGAACGCCTCGATGAGCGTGGCCTGACCGCGTATCGAGCACAAGAAGAAGCCCGCAGCGATGCGGGCTTTTTCGTGCGCCGGCCGCGTTCAGCTCTTGGCGGGCTCGCGCTGGCCGTGGTGCGGATGGCCGTGCTCGCCGCGATGGCCGAAGTGCGCGGTTTCCGCATCGAAGGTCTTTTGCTGCGCCGGCGAGAGCGTCGCATAGAAGCTGCGCGTGGCTTCCGCGCGTTGGGCGAAGCGCGCGCTGCGCTCGGCCTGGCGCGCCTGGATGTGCTCAAGGCGCTGCGGCGTCGTCAGCTTGGCGAACTCGGCGCGGTCCATGCGGGCCTGGCCTGCCGGCCGCTGCTGCGCGGCCGTGAAGCTGTTCCAGGCGCCTTCCTGGCTGGGGTCGAGTTGCAGCTTCTGCTTGAGCGCAGCCATCCGTTCGGCGTGCCGGGCCTGCATGCGCTCGATGCGCTGGGCACGGTCTGCATGCGGGCGCGAGGGCTTGGCGTCGGCCGGGGCTGCCTGTGCTGCTGCGGCGGCGGCGGGGCCGGTCGTCGAGGGCGGGTTGCCTTGCGCGAAGCCGGTGCTGCAGGCGAAGGCGGCCGAGGCGACCAGGCCGGCCATGAGCTTTTTCTGACGAGACGAGATCATGAGAGTGCTTCCTTTCGAAGAAGCCTGCCGGCACGGCGGCAGGTGAGGCAAGTGTGGAAGCGCTCTGTGTCGCCGCCGTCGAGCGTGCGTGAGGCGGGTGTAAAGAAAAATGTCAGGCCGTGTCGGCCCCGGGCGCTACTTGGGCCGCGGCGGCTTGAGGCCGGCATCCGGCGGCTCGAGCCGGCCGGCGCGCAGCGCGGCCACCGCGCGGGCAACCGCGCGCGCGACGTTGCGCACCTCTTCCTGCAGTCCGGTGTCCTCGTCGAGCGCATCGTGGCTGGTGGCGTACGGGCCGTAATAGCCGAGATAGCGGTCCAACCGCGCCTGGGCGCCGGCGTCGATCAGGCCCATCCAGTCCAGCCAGTCGCTGAGGTTGCGCCGCAGGCTCTCAACCCCGCCGACATCGCCATGCACCACCAGGCCATAGGCGCGCCCCGCGAGGTGCTTGGGGTAGCCCCAGCCCTTGAGCTCGATGGCCTTGGCCTCGTCCGCTTTCTTGCCGTGGGTGGAGGTGGGGTCGGGATTGCCGCCGTCGGCGCAGACCAAGCGGTCGGCCATCAGCTTGAGCGGGCTGGTGGCCTGGTACCAGTGGACCGGCGTGAAGACGATCACGCCGTGGGCCGCGACCCAGCGTGCGTAGATCTCGTTCATCCAGTCGCCGGTCTGCCGCAGTGCGTGGTTGGGGTAGCAGCTGCAGGGCCAGTGGCACAGGGGCATGGCCGTGGAGACGCAGCCCTTGCAGGGATGGATGTGGCGCCCGTAGTCGGAGGTCAGCAGGCTGAGGTCCAGCACGTCGCACTCGATCTGCTGCTGCTCGAGCACTTCGCGAGACAGCTGCATCAGGCGGAAGCTCTTCGACATCTCGCCCGGACAGGTGCCGTCGTTGCGCGGCGAACCATTGATCAGCAGCACGCGCGACCGGGTCTCGGGTCTGGACCAGGCGGCCTGCGCGCGCTCGATGCCTTCCTTCGCCTCGAGCCAGTCGACCGACAGTTCGTACGACGGATCGGCGTAGCCGGGGCCTGCCTTGCGCGTCACCGGGGCCTTGCGGCCTTGCTGGTAGGCCTCCCACGCGATGATCTCGATCCGCCCCAGCGCCTCCGACTCGGCACGAAAGGCCGGATCCCGATAGGTCTGCATGAAGCGTTCATGGAACTGAGCGCGGTCGAGCTGCGGTGGCGCCTGGCCTTTGCGGACTTCTGTCATCTCGGAAATCTACGCAGCGGACGGTCAGGGCCCGTCGCCGGGACGAGCGCAAGCTGCCGTAGGCCCATGACTACAGTTCCTGTGCGAGTCCCTCGACACGCTGCGACCGGAGGACCGCGTTACAGCCTTCCGTTCTGGAAGTCGTGCATCGCCTGCGTCAGCTCTTCGCGCGTGTTCATCACGAAAGGACCGTACTGCGCGATCGGTTCGTTGAGCGGCTTGCCGGCAATGAGCAGCGCCCGTGCCGGGCTGTGGTTGGAGGCGGGCGCGCGCAGCAGTACGCCGTCGCTGTCCGGATCGTTGGCGAGGATGGCCATGCGCTTCGTCGGGATCTCGCTGCTTCCGATGTAGAGCGATTCGCGGAACACGTAGACCAGCGCGTTGCGATCCGGCGCCAGGCGCTCGGCGAATTCGGTGCCCGGGGGCAGCGTGAGGTCGAGGTAGAGCGGCTCGGTGTGCTCGCGCTGCACCGCGCCGGCGATGCCGTGGCTCTCGCCGGCGATCACGCGCACGTGCACGCCGGACGGCGTGGCGAGCTCGGGGATCTCCTCGCTCTGGATGTCGCGATACCAGGGCTCGCGCATCTTGTCCTTGGCGGGCAGGTTCAGCCAGAGCTGGAAGCCTTCCATCAGCCCTTCCTCCTGCTCGGGGAGCTCGCTGTGCACCAGGCCGCGGCCGGCGGTCATCCATTGCACGCCGCCGTTGGCCAGCAGGCCCTCGTGGCCGGCGCTGTCGCGATGGCGCATGCGGCCGGCGATCATGTAGGTGACGGTCTCGAAGCCGCGGTGCGGATGGCTGGGAAATCCGCCGATGTAGTCGCCCGGGTTGTCGCTGCCGAAGGCATCGAGCATCAGGTAGGGATCGAGGCGCTGTTGCAGCGGCTGGTGCAGCACGCGCGTGAGCTTGACGCCGTCGCCATCGCTGGTGGAGACGCCGGCGACGATCTGGTCGATGCCGCGCGGCCGGACCAGCGTCAGGGCTTGGACATGGTGAGGGGAGTGGGCGTTGTTCGAGGTCGTCATGGGTTGCCTTTGCCTGCGGTGCGAGCGCCTTCGGGACCACCGTGCTGCGCTCACGCGGGGATGGTGACACGGACCGATGCCCGCGCTGCCGGTGGGGACGCCGCCTGACCGGGCGCTCAGCGCGATTGCCGCGCCGCGCGCTGCCGCAGCCAGGCCGCGCTGCCGAGCGCGACCGCCATCACCGCGAAAGAAACGATGGTGGTGACAGTGCCCAGCGCGTAGATGGCGGGCGTGGTCACGGTCGAGGTCAGTCCCTGCAGTTCGAGCGGCAGCGTGTTGACGTCGCCGATGGCCTGCGAGGTGCGCGCGATCTCGTCCCAGCTGAGCGTGAAGCCGAACATGCCGACCCCCACGATCGAGGGGCCGATCAGCGGGAGCACCACGTGACGGAAGCTCTGCCAGGGCGTGGCGCCCAAGTCGCGCGCGGCCTCTTCGTAGGCCCGATCGAAGCGGTTGAAGACCGCGAACATGATCAGCAGGCCGAAGGGCAGCGTCCAGGTGAGATGCGCTCCGAGCGCGGAGCTCAGCAGGCCCAGCGCGGTGCCGTAGTTCTCGAGCGCGCCGTTGGCTTCGAATGCCGCCAGCGCGCCCTTGATGCCGCTGTCCAGAAGCCGGAACTGCAAGCCGATGCCAAGCGACACGATGATGGAGGGCATGATCAAGCTCGCCACCGTGACGAAGAAGAGCGCATGGCCGCCGCGCAGCTTCTTGCGGAAGGCCAGGCCCGCGAGGACCGACAGGACGACCGTGAAGAGCATGACCACCGTGCCCAGCATCAGCGAGCGACGAAAGGCCGCGCCGATGTCCACCGTGCCCAGGCCGTCGGCCAGCTTGTGGAACCAGTGCAGCGAGAGGCCGCGCAGCGGAAAGGTGAGTCCGCCTTCGGGGCCCTGGAAGCTCAGGACGAAGATGGTGATCATCGGCCCGTAGAGAAAGAGCACGAAGAGCGCGAAGACGATGGCCAGCGGCCAGAAGCCCGAGGGGCGTCGGGCGCCGATGGGATCCACGCTCACAACTCCTTGCGAATGTCCACGAGCCGCGTCAGCCCCCAGATGATCATCAGCACCAGCGCCAGCAGGATCATTGCGTTGGCCGCCGCCAGCGGAAACTGGAGGTAGGAGGTCTGGACCTGGATGATCTTGCCGACGGATGCGATCTGCTGGCCGCCCATCACGCCGATGGTGACGAAGTCGCCCATCACGATCGTGATGACGAAGATCGAGCCGATGAGGATCCCGGTGCGCGAGAGCGGCACCACCACGTTCCACAGCGTCTGCCAGCCGGAGGCGCCGGCGTCGCTGGCGGCTTCGAGCAGGGAGCGATCGATGCGCATCATCGAGTTGAAGATCGGCACGATCATGAACATGGTGTAGAGGTGCACGAAGGCCAGGACGACCGAGAAGTCGGAGAACAGCAGCCACTCCACCGGCGTCTCGATCAGGCCCAGGCCCATCAGTCCCTGGTTCACCAGGCCGTTGCGGCCGAGGAGCGGCACCCAGGAGATCATGCGGATCACGTTGGAGGTCCAGAAGGGCACGGTGCAAAGCACGAAGAGCAGCGTCTGCATGCCCGGCGAGCGCACGTGGAAGGCGAGGAAGTAGGCCACCGAGAAGCCGATCACCAGGGTGATGGCCCAGACCAGCAGGCAGAACTTGAGCGTGCTGAGATAGGTCGACAGGGTGACGCAGAAGTCGCCGTTGTCCGTGAGATGCGAGCAGCCCTCGAAGATGCTGGCGTAGTTGCGCAGGGTGAGCGCCGGAATCAGCTCGTATTCGTTGAAGTTCCAGAGGCTGACCATGGCGATCAGCGTCAGGGGGATCAGGAAGAAAAGCAGGAAGACCGCCGCGAACGGGGCGGCCTGCCACCAGGGCTTGATGCTCGCAGCTGCCGATATGTTCACGCGGCGACGAACTCGTTCCACTTGCGGACCATGTACTCGTTCTCGTCCATCACCGCGTTCCAGCATGCGATGCCGCCCATGCGCTGCTCGTAGCTGCCGCCGTCGCGCACCGCGCCGGTCTTGGCCAGCAGTTCGCCGTTCGGGCTCTTGATGTCCTGCGTCGCGGCCTTGCCTTCCATCCAGTAGGCCCACTCATAGGGCTCCATCTTCGCCTTGGCCGTCTCCAGCACCGCGCTGTAGTAGCCCTGGCGATTGAGGTAGGCGCCGGCCCAGCCGTCGAGGAACCAGTTGATGAATTCGTAGGCGCCGTCGAGCTTGCGGCCCGAGAGCGTGGCCGGCAGGCCGAAGCCCGCCGCCCAGGCGCGGTAGCCTTCCTTCAGCGGCTGGAAGTTGCAGGCAATGCCCTTGGTGCGCACGGCCGTCACGGCCGGCGACCACATCGACTGGATCACCACCTCGCCCGAGGCCATCAGGTTGACCGACTCGTTGAAGTCCTTCCACAGCGCGCGGAACTGGCCGGCCTTCTTGGCCTCGATCAGGGTCTTGATCGTGAGGTCGATCTCGGCCTTGGTCATGTTGCCCTTGTCGGCGTACTTGTGCAGGCCCTTGGCCTCCACGACCATGGCCGCATCCATGATGCCGATCGAGGGGATGTTGAGGATCGCCGTCTTGCCCTTGAACTCGGGATTGAGCAGCTCCGCCCAGCTGTCGACCGGCCGCTTGATCAGGTCGGGCCGGATGCCCAGCGTGTCGGCGTTGTAGACCGTCGGGATCAGCGACATGAACTGGGTCGGCGACTTGGCGAACACCTTGCTCTTCTCGCCCTCGAGGAAGATGACCTTCTTCGGTGCCGTGCCCTGGTCGCCGACCTTCTTGCCGCCCACCTCTCCCTGGGTGAAGAGCGAGGTGATCTTGCCGGCGTTCTTGATCTTCTTCGTGTCGATGCCCTTCAGGTTGCCGGTGGGGACGATCTTCTTCAGCGAGAAGTACTCGGTGTCGATCAGGTCGAAGCTGTTGGGCGCGGTCACGGCCCGCTTGGTGACGTCGTCGGTGGTGACAGCCACGTACTGGATCTCGATGCCCGTGTCGGCCTTGAACTTCTCGGCGATCGCCTTGTCCTGGTTGACGGCGGTGCCAAGGTAGCGCAGCACGATCTTCTCCTGTGCATGGATGGCGGGGAACACGCCCGCGGCAAGGATGCCGGCGCTGCCCTGGAGCAGCGCGCGGCGCCGCAGGCCGCCTTTGCCTTTGGTTGAATCGATGGGTTCGGACATGGTTGTGCTCCTGAGGGCGCGGTGATGGAACTGGATGAGTGGGGGTCAGGCCGCCATGGATGCGAGCGCTGACAAGGGCGCGGGCCGCGACACCGGTCCGGCAGGCGGTTCGCGCTCAGGGCGGACGGCCCCGGGGCCCAGAGGCCGCGCATCGGACGGCGACCACCCGAGGCCCACATGGTCGCCGACCGCATACGGATGCGTGGCGAAAACCTTCTCCGGCAGCAGCACCGAGACGCCGCTGCGTGCCGGCGCGGCGCCTTCGAGCTGAAGGCCGATCAGCACATAGGTGCCCTGGTATTCGACATCGGTGACACGGGCGGCGAGCCCGGAGTCGGCGGTGGCGGCCGGCGCGATCTGCATGTGGTCGGTGCGCACCGCGATCAGCCCTCCCGGGGTCTCGAGCACGTTGTGCCCGCCCATGAAGCGGGCGACGAACTCGCTGGCCGGATGGTTGTAGACCTGGTGCGGCGTGCCCACCTGTTCGATCAGCCCGTGGTTCATCACCACCATGGTGTCGGCCAGCGCCATCGCCTCCTCCTGCGAGTGCGTGACGTGGATGAAGGTCAGGCCCAGCTCCTTCTGCCAGCGCCGCAGCTCGGCCCGCATCTGGATGCGCAGGAAGGGATCGAGCGCCGACAGGGGCTCGTCGAGCAGCAGCACGCGCGGCTCGGTGATCAGGGCGCGCGCCAGCGCCACGCGCTGCTGCTGCCCGCCCGAGAGCTCGCCCGGCTTGCGCTGCGCGAGGTGCCCCATCGCGACGCGCTCGAGCAGCTGTCCCGCGCGCCGGTGGCGCTCGAGCCTGGAGACGCCCTTCATCTTGAGGCTGAAGGCCACGTTGTCGAGCGCCGTGAGGTGCGGGAACAGCGCGAAGCTCTGGAACATCATGGCCGTGCCTCGGGCAGCGGCCGGCAGGTTCGTGATATTGCGGTTGTCCAGCAGGATGTCGCCGCCCGACACCGATTCATGCCCCGCCACCATGCGCAGCGTGGTGCTCTTGCCGCAGCCCGAGGGGCCGAGCAGGCAGCAGTAGCTGCCGCTGGCGATGCGCAGGTCGATCTGGTCGACGGCGGGCGGCGCGCCGGCGGCGTAGCGCTTGCTGAGCGCGACGATTTCGACCGCCGCGGGCGGAAGGGGGGTGACGGCATCCATCGATGCCGGCTTCGCAAGATGGATGCCAGCGGCTGCGTAGCCGGGGCTGGTCCGCGACGCGTCGACTTGGTGCGGGCGCTGCCCGTGTCAGTGCGGCGGTGCGAAGCGCGCCGCGGCGAGGTTCCTGAGCAGCGACTCGCGCTGGCCACGGGTCAGGCCACGCAGGCCCTCGGCCACCCACTTGGCGCGTTCCAAGTCGATGTGCCCGTCTCGCTGCCATTTCTCGAGCGCCGCGCCCGGGTTGTTCAGCATCGAGGCCAGCCATACCGCCTGGGCCGGCTCCAGGTTGCGGGCACTGCGCTTGAAGTAGCGGCGCGCCGCGGCCTCGGCGCCGCACAGGCCTTCGCCCCAAGGTGCGTTATCGAGGTAAAGCTGCAGGATGCGGGGCTTGCCCAGGGTGTCTTCCATCTCCACCGCGTAGAGAAGTTCGCGCAGCTTGCGCTCGGCGCTGCGCTCGCTGCCGGTGAGGATCAGCCGGGCCAGCTGCTGGCTGAGGGTGCTGCCGCCGCGCTCGACCTGGCCGGCCTTCTGGTTGGCATCGAGCGCGGCCGTGAGCTCGGCCAGGTCATAGCCGGGGTGGCTGAAGAAGCGCTGGTCCTCGGCCGCGATCACCGCGCGCGCCAGCCAGCTGTCGGCGGTCAGCCGGCTCGGCGGGCCGCAGCTGGTGCGGGCGTTGAGCAAGGCTTCGGTGCCCAGCCCTTCGACACTGAACTGCTCGATGCGCGGATGCAGCGCGAGATGGTTTGCCGGCAGGTCGAGCTGGGCGCGCAGCGCCAGCGTGCCGCTGATCCGAGCCCGCTGCAGCTCGGGCAGCTCGGGCGCCAGCACGCTGTACCAGCGGGCGATCGGCGCGTCGGGCGCATCGATGTGGATCTGCAGGGCCTTCTGCGTGAGCCGGCCGTCCCAGCGGGCGCGCAGCACGTTGTCGCCCGCCACGCTGGAGACGGTGGTCGCGCCCGGCGTGGCCTCGATGACGCCGTTGAGCGAGCCGGCGTCGCGGCGCGCGGTGAAGCGCAGCTTGTCGAGGCGGATCGGTGCGTTGCCCAGCGCCGGCACGGAAGCGCTGCAGGGGGCGCATTCCAGTTCGAGGGTGGTGCCGGCTTCGTTCCAGCCGACCTGTACCGGGCCGTGCTCGGTCTCGAAGCTGCGGCCGGCCAGCCAGGGCGCGAACCAGGAGGAGGTGGCGAGCCGGATCGCGGTGGGGACGCCCACCTCGAGCGAGAAAGGCCCCGCCTCGACGCGCGTCGGCCACTCGCCCGGACTGGGCGCCAGCGCCAGCTTCACGACCAGGTAGATGGCGACCGCGGCGGTCAGGACCAGGGCCAGCAGGCCGAAAAGCAGGAAGAGCAGCGCTTTCTTCAAAAAAATCTCTCAGTCACTCGAACGCGATCGGCCTTGCCAGGGTGACGGCCTGCCAGGGCCCCTTGGACCGGCCACCGGCCGCCGCCCAATACCAGGCTGAAGTGTCGGTGAAAGCCGTGCCCCCGGCATCGACGATGCGCTCGCAGACCCGCAACTTCTGCCCGCCGGGGCCGTCGGTGACGAAACAACGCCACAGTCGGCCCTGCGCATCCCGCTCCAGGCCGGCCTGGCCGATGCGAAAGCCCAGCGCCCGGTAGCAGTCCGCGGCCGGATGCAGCAGGCGCGTGGGCGCGTTCACCTGGCGCAGCACCAGGGTCTGCCGGCCGTCGGTCAGGCGGGCGATGGCGCCGGGGAAGCGCTCGGCAAACCGCTGCTCGACGGCGCCCAGGGCCATCGGCCGCAGGGCGGCGCCGTCCCAGTGGCTGGGCCATTCGTGGAAGTTGGCGACCGGGGCCGGCGGCGGCGACGGAAGCAGGGCCGAGGCGCCCGACCACAACAGGCACAGCGCGATCACCCCGGCGAAGGCGGCTTTGTGCGCGATGCGGTTGAGGAAGCGGTTGCCGAAGCAGCGTTCAAGAAAGAGCGGTATCGACACGGCGGGCTCCGGGGGTGGTGATCAGGCCGGGAACGGCGTTGGAGATGAAAGGCGCCCGGCGTGCCGGCGCCATCCGCTGCGCGATGGCCCCGCACACCAGCGCCAGCACGGCCAGGCCGACCGCCTCGTGCAGCCAGGGCGCGAGCGCGTGGCCGGCGCCCTCGAAGCCCACCAGCACGCTGTTGCGCAGGATGTTGCCGGCCAGCACCAGCAGGCCCACGACCGGCAGCCGGGCCAGGAAGCGCCGGTCCCCGTGCCGGGCCCAGAGCGCCACCGCGCAGGCCGTGAAATAGCCGAACCAGGCCATCTGCACGCCCGAGCAGGGGGCATCGACGATCACCAACCGGCCATCGACCAGCAGGCTGCTGCCCTCGCGCAGCACCGAGAAGCCCGGCGCCAGCAGCCAGCGGCTGGCCTCGGCGGTGATCACGCGCAGCGGATAGCCGGCATAGAACTGCAGCGAGGACAGCAGCGGCAGGGCCAGCACCGCCAGGCCCAGCACCGGCAACCTGGCCGTTGGGCGCGGCAGGAAGGCCAGCAGGCCGGCGGCAAACGCGAGCACGGCGACGAGGCCGGCCGCAAGCGGCGGCAGCGCCGGCACGGGGCCGATGCCGGTGCGCAGCAAGGTGGCCGCCAGCGTGCCGGTGGCGGCGAGGGCGAGCCAGCCAAGGCGCGGTGCCGCGCGCAGTGCGTGACGCTTCGACGCCGCGAAGAAGGCCAGGGCGCCAAGCGCCAGCGGGCCCAGCGGATCGTCGGCGCCATCCTGCAGCCGGCGCGCCATCCAGAGCCAGGTCGGCGCCAGCGCAGCGGCCTGCAACGCCAGCCAGGCGCCGGCGGGCGCGCGGTCGAGCCGGATGCCCCAGTCGAACACGCGGGGATGCGCGCGGGCGAGTTGATCGAGGGTCATGCCTGCATCCTCCTCATGCGGTGTAGCGGCGCGCATCGTGGCGGCGCGCGCGGCGGCGAAGCATGGCCAGCATCGACAGCAGCACCGCGATGGCGCCCCAGGTCTCGGGTTCGGGCGTGGTCGGCACTTCGGCGCCCAGCGTCGGGCCCTGGCCCAGCGCCTGCTCGCTCACGCCCTTGGGCAGCGGCAGCGGCTGGTCCACCGAGGTGCTGGCTTGCGGTGCAGGGTTGCGCACCACCTTGTCGACCGCGATGAAGCTGGTGTACTGCGTGAGCAGGCCATAGCGCAGGCCCAGTTCGGTGATGCGCTGCTTGAAGGCATCGCCGCCCTCCAGCGCCTCCTGATCGCTCAGGCTGGCGATGCGGTGCCGCGCCCACAGGCTGCGCAACGCGGCGGCGTCCTGGCGCGTCTTCGGGTCGACCACCAGTTCCTGGCGGTAAGGGCCTTCCGCGCCCCGGCCCTCGATCACGACGCGGCCCTTGGGCTCGCCGCGCCACTTGCCGAACACGATCACCGGGCGCTCGCCCAGCACGTCGGGCAGCGCCTGCGGCTCCACGTCGTAGACGTCGAGGCCGACGAAGGTGGCTTTCACGTGGGTGAGCACCGGCGACTCCACCATGCGCCTGAAGCGCGCCGCCTGTTCGGGCGCCTGGAGCGGGTCGGTGATGATGAAGGGCTCGCCCATGCCGGCGCGTGCCAGGCCTTCCATCAGGTGCCTGTTGACCGAGCTGCCGATGCCGAAGGCGAAGACATTGGCCTTCGACAGGTTCCGGCGCACCAGCTCGAAGGCTTCGCGCTCCACGGTCACGTAGCCGTCGGTCACCACCACCACGGTGCGCGACACCTCCTCGGCCTTCGGCTCTGCGTAGACGCGCTTGAGCGCCGGGATGAGCTCGGTGCTGCCGCCGCCGCCGTAGTTCTGGATGGTGGCGAGCGCCTGCTCGATGTTGGCGCGGGTCGCAGGCACCGACTGCGGTGACAGCATCTTGCTGCTGCCCGAGAACAGCAGCACGTTGAAGGTGTCGCTGGGCCGCAGGCCTCCGATCAGCCGCTCCAGCAGCACCTTGGCCGTGTCCAGCGGGAAGCCGTGCATGGAGCCCGAGATGTCGACCACGAAGATGTAGTCACGCGGGGAGATGGCATTGGCGGCCACCGACTTGGGCGGCTCGACCATGGCAAGGAAGAAGTTCTCGGGATTCTCCCCCCGGCCCTTGTAGAGCATCAGGCCCGACTCGATCTTCTCGCCGGCCAGGCGCCAGTCGAGCACGAAGTCGCGGTTGTCGGCGGGCTCGCCCGTGCGCGCCAGCGTGATCTCGGCATGCTGGTCGTTGTCGCGTTTGCCGACCTCGATGGTGTGGGTGGCGGAGCGCACTTCCTTGATGCCCAGCGGCGCGTCGAGCGCGACCTTCATCCTGAAGCTCGTGTTCGGCGCCACTCCGGCGCGCAGGGTGGGCTGCGCCACCCATTTCGCAGGGGCCTGCGCGGACTGCGGACTGTTGTAGCGCGGCCCTACCACGGTGGGGAACACGAACTGGTAGTTGCCGCCCTGCGGCAGCAGCAGCTCGGTATAGCGCAGTTCCACCTTGACCTCGTCGCCCGGCAGGATGTTGGCGACGTTCATCTGGAACACGTTGGGCAGGTGCTGCTCCAGCAGCGCGGCCGTCTTGCCTTCCTTCTTCGCGGCGTCGTAGTCGATGCGCGCCTGCTGCTTCTCGCGGATCTGCGCGGTGATCAGGCGCTCGGCCAGGCGCACGTGGAGGCCGCCGACGGCCGCGCGTGTCGAGCCGGGGAACACGTACTTCGCCTCGATCGCGCGCGTGCCCTCGTTGCGGTAGGTCTGGGTGACGGTGACGTCCGCGATCACGCCCGAGACCTGGACGTCCACCTCGGTGGCCTTGAGCGGCAGCGCGTCGATGCTCGGGTCGTCGCTGTTGACGAAGAAGTACGGGCTCTCGGTCTTCAGGCGCGGGCCGGGCGCTTCCTGCGCATGCAGGGGCCGCGCGACGAGCAGCGCGAAGCCGGCGCTCGCGACGCCGATGGTCGCGAGCCAGAGCCAGCGGCCGGAACGGGTGGTGATGGCTTCCATGGCGATGGTCCTTTTCCCTCGATGGATTCGTGCAACGGTGCACGGGAGCCAATGTCGAGAGCGCAGGCGAAGGGAGTGGGAAGCCTTCTTGAAGCAAGCGGCGCCCTGTGAAGCCCGTGTGAAGTCCGGCACCCGGCGCACTTCACATGCGCTTCGGGCGGCGCGGCCAGCATCGACCCATCGTCATCGATGAGGAGAACTTCCATGCTCGCGCGGCTTCGACATTCCGTGCTCATCAAGGTGCTGGGCTTCCTGGTCCTGGCCGCGTTTGCACTGGCCTGCATCGCGGGAATCGCGTTCGCGGTGCTCTCACCTCAGTTGCCGGATGTCTCGGCGCTCTCCGACTACCGGCCCAAGCTGCCGCTGCGCGTCTACACCTCCGACGGCGTGCTGATCGGCGAGTTCGGCGAGGAGCGGCGCGAGCTGGTGCCCATCGCCGAAATGCCGAAGGCGCTGAAGGACGCGGTGGTGGCGGTGGAAGACGCACGCTTCTACCAGCATCCGGGCATCGATCCCAAGGGCCTGCTGCGCGCCGTGCTGGCCAACCTGCGGCATGGCATGCACCAGGGCGCTTCCACCATCACGCAGCAGGTGGCGCGCAACGTCTATCTGAGCGCCGAGCGGACGCTGTCGCGCAAGTTGCTGGAGGCGCTGCTCGCGTTCCGGCTCGAGCAGCACCTGAGCAAGGACCAGATCCTCGAGATCTACCTGAACCAGATCTTCCTCGGCCATCGCGCGTACGGCTTCGCGGCGGCGTCGGAGCGCTACTTCGGCAAGCCCTTGAAGGACATCACGCTGGCCGAGGCCGCGATGCTGGCGGGGCTGCCCAAGGCGCCGGGCACCAACGACCCGGTGAGCAATCCGCGCCGCGCGCGCGCCCGCCAGCTCTACGTGCTGGACCGCATGGTGGAGACGGGCGCCATCAGCGCAGACCAGGCGACTCGAGCGAAGCAGGAGCCGCTGCGGCTGCGCGACCCTTCCGAGCCGAAGCACCTGCACGCCGAGCACGCCGCCGAGGCCGTGCGCCAGCTGATGGTCGCGCAGTACGGCGCGAGCACCTATACGCGCGGCTTCAAGGTCAGCACCTCGCTGGTGGCGACGGAGCAGGCGGCGGCCTGGCAGGCCCTGCGCAAGGGCATCCTGGACTACGAGCGGCGGCAGCCCTGGCGCGGACCCGAGGCCTTCGTCGACCTGCCTTCCGATGCAGCCGACCTGGACGATGCGGTCGACGAGGCGCTGGCCGAGCATCCCGACAGCGACGACGTGCTGGCCGCCGTGGTGCTGCAGGCCGACGCGAAAGAGGTGGTGGCCGTGCGTGCCAATGGCGACAGTCTGCGGATCTCCGGCGATGGCTTGCGCCTGGCCCAGGCCGGGCTCGCGCCGCGGGCCGCGCCGAACCTGCGCGTGCGGCGCGGCTCGGTGATCCGCGTGGCGAAGACGCCCAAGGGATCGTGGGAGATCGCGCAGCTGCCGGAGGTGGAGGGCGCCTTCGTGTCGCTCGACCCGCGCGATGGCGCGATCCGCGCGCTGGTGGGCGGCTTCGACTTCGGCCGGAACAAGTTCAACCACGTGACGCAGGCCTGGCGCCAGCCGGGCTCGAGTTTCAAGCCCTTCATCTATTCGGCGGCGCTCGAGAAGGGCTTCACGCCGGCCACCCTGGTCGACGACGCGCCGCTCTTCTTCGATGCCGCCGCCACGGGCGGCGCGGCTTGGGAGCCGAAGAACTACGACGGGCGCTTCGAAGGCCCGATGACGTTGCGCCGCGCGCTGGAACAGTCGAAGAACATGGTCACGGTCCGCGTGCTGCAGTCGATCGGACCGCGCTATGCGCAGGACTGGATCGGCCGCTTCGGCTTCGAGCGTGCGAAGCACCCGGCCTACCTGCCGATGGCCCTGGGTGCCGGCTCGGTCACGCCGATGCAGATGGCGGCGGCCTATGCCGTCTTCGCCAACGGCGGCTATCGCGTGAGCCCCGCGCTGGTGACTCGCATCACCGACCGCAAGGGCCAGGTGCTGGTCGAGGTGCCGCCACCGCTGCGCGACGAAACGACACGCGCCATTCCGGAGCGCAACGCCTTCATCGTCAGTTCGCTCTTGCAAAGCGTGGTGCGCAACGGCACCGGCGCCAAGGCCTGGCAGGCGCTGAAGCGGGAGGACCTGCACGGCAAGACCGGGACCACCAACGACTCGATCGACACCTGGTTCGCCGGCTTTGTCTCGACGCGCGTGGGCGTGGCCTGGATCGGCTACGACACACCGCGCCAGCTCGGCGTGCGCGGCGAGACCGGCGGCAGCCTGAGCCTGCCGATCTGGACCGGCTACATGCAGGCGGCGTTGCAGGGCGTCCCCGTCGCGCCGGTGCCGGTGCCGGCGGGGGTGGTGCAGGTGGAGGGCGAGTGGTACTACGACGACTATGCGCCCGGCCGCGGCATCGCGAGCCTGGGCACGGAGGCAGGGGCTGTGCCGCCAGCCGAAGCGTTGGCGGGGCTGCCCCTCAGCGACGCGCCGACGCCGGAAGAGCGCAGCAGCATCCTCGACCTGTTCCGCTGAAGTTCGGACTCATCGCTGGCTTCTTCAGCCGTGCGAGGCCAGCGGCAACGTGAGCGTGGCCAAGGCGCCGCCACGCGGCGCATTGGCGAGCTCGATGCGCCCGCGGTGCAGGCCGGCGATCTCCTTGACGAAGGCGAGGCCGAGGCCGGTGCTCTTCTTCTGGTTATGAGGGCGCGCGAGCGAGTAGAACTTCTCGAAGACCTTGTCCTTGGCGTAGTCGGGAATGCCGCGGCCATGGTCACGCACCGTGATGCGCGCTTCGCGCGCGCCGGCGTGCAGGGCCAGCGCGACCTCGGCGCCGGCGGGCGAGAAGTCGATGGCGTTGTCGAGGAGGTTGCTGAGTGCGCGCCGCAGCAAGAAGGGGTCGCCCTCGACGCGGGCATCGCCGTCGATCGCCACGTGCAAGCGGATTTCGCGCACCGCCGCCGCGCCTTGCGCACTGGCCGCCACCTCCTGCAGCAACGGCGCGAGGGCGACGAACTCGCTGCGCTCCAGCGCGCGCTGGGTTTCCAGCGCGGTGAGCTCCATCATGCGGTCGACGATCTCCTGGATGCGCTGGGTCTCGTGCGTGATGTTGGCCAGGAAACGCTCGCGTTCGGCTTGCGGCATCGAGGGTTCCTGCACCAGCTCGGCGGCGCCGCGGATGGCCGACAGCGGGCTCTTGATCTCGTGCGTGAAGGTCTGGACGTAGTCGGCCACGTAGCTGCGGCCGGTGAGCGCATCGCGCATCTCGCCGAAGCCGCTGCGCAGGGTGTCGACGGCGCGGCGCAGCATGCGCGCGAGGCTCCAGCTGCGCTGGCTGCGCAGCCAGCGCCAATAGTCCGAGATCAGGCCGAAGGGCCGCACCAGCCAGACCGAGACGATCAGTGCGCCCACCAGCAGCGCGAAGGCGGAGCCGACGCCGACCCACAGGGTGCGGGCGCGGGCATCCTCGATGAACTGGCCGAAGCTCTGCACAGGCTTGCCCACGCTGACCACGCCGACGATCTCGTTGTTCCAGCGCACGGGGGCGGCGGCGTACATCACCGAGGTCAGCGGATCGCCCTCGATGTCGCGCGAGGTGCGCGCGCCGTACATGCCGGCCAGGGTGCGGCTGACATCGCTCCATCGGGAATAGTCCGCGCCCTTGTTTCGGCCCAGAGAGTCGAAGAGCACGCGGCCGCTGCGGTCGGTGACGTAGACGCGCAGCTCGACGCGGCTCTTGTGCAGGTTGTAGATCTGGGCGGAGAACTGGCGCGCGTACACCGAGCGGAAGAGCGGCTCCAACCGCGCGGTGTTGATGGCGCCGGCGATCACGTCCTGCTCGACCAGGCTCGCCATGAACTGCGAGGCTTCGACCAGCGATTCCTCGGCCGACTCGCGGTAGCGCGGGTCGATGTCGGCGACCACGCGGTAGAGCAGGAGGGCGATGCCTGCCGTGTAGATCAGCAGGATGCCGATGAAGATGCGGGTTCTTCGGCTCACAGGCTCGATGGCAGCGCTTCGTTGAGCGCGTAGCCCGTGCCGCGCAGCGTGCGGATCGCCTCGACCTCGGGCGCGACGGCGCGCAGCTTGGCGCGCAGGGTCTTGATGTGGGCGTCGACCGTGCGGTCGAAGCTCTCGCTGGCGTCGTCCCATACGAGCTGGAGCAGCTCGTCGCGCGTGAACACGCGGCCGGGGCGCTGCACCAGCAGCTTCAGCAGCCCGTACTCGTAGCGCGAAAGCTCGAGCAGGCGACCGTAGTAGCGCAGCTGCATGCGCTCAGCATCGAGCGCGAAGGGCGAGGCGGAAGGGGCGGCCGCGGGCGCGGTCCCCGCCGGCGCCTGGCCGTTGCCGCGTTCGCTGCGCCGCAGGATGGTGCGCACGCGCGCCACCAGTTCGCGCGGCGAGAAGGGCTTGGCGACGTAGTCGTCGGCACCCAGCTCGAGGCCCACCACGCGATCGATCTCGTCGCTGCGCGCCGTGAGGAAGAGCATCGGGACCTCGGCGCCGCCTTGCGCGCGATTGAGCGCCTGGAGGCGCTTGAAGAGCTCGAAGCCGTTCATGTCGGGCAGGCCCACGTCGAGGATGGCCAGCGCCGGCGGCTCGGCCGCGAACTCGGCGATGGCCTCCTCGGCCGTGGCGCACCACACGGGCAGGAAGCCGTCGGTCTTGAGCACGTATTGGAGGGTGTCGGCGATGCCGGATTCGTCTTCGGCGATCAGGATCCGCGGGTGGGAGGGCATGGGGCGGATGGTAGCGGCCCGGAACCTTTGCGCCCATCGGCGAACGAACAGGGCTTTGCACTTTCCGGAGACCCCATCGTGACCCCAACCGAAACCCGGGCCATCGTGAGCCTCAGCCTCCTGGCAGCTTTCGTCGACGGCGACAAGCACGAGCGCGAGCGTGCGGAGATCAAGCGCATCGCCGAGGGCCTGTCGCAGGCCGACGGCGTGCAGCTGCCGATGCTCTATCAGGACGTGCTCATGAAGCGCGTGTCGCTGGCTTCGGTGGCCGGCGAGCTGACGAGCCCCGATGCCCGGCAGCTGGCCTACGAGATGGCCGTCTGCGTCTGCGATGCCGACGGCGCGCAGTCGGAAGCCGAGCGCCTGTTCCTCGCCGACGCCCGCGCGGCGCTGGGGCTGGAGACGCCGGAGGCGACGCAGTTCGCGCAGCATGCCGAGGACATGGCCGCCGTGCCGCTGGCGCCGGCCGCCGCTGCTGCGGCAACGTCCACCGTCGACGGCGCTGCGCTGGACCAGGCGATCCTCAACGCCGCAGTCCTCAACGGTGCGCTGGAGCTGTTGCCCGAGACGCTCTCGACGATGGCGATCATCCCGCTGCAGATGAAGCTGGTTTATCGCATCGGCAAGGCCCATGGCTACGAGCTCGACAGCGGCCATGTGAAGGACTTTCTCGCGACCGTCGGCGTCGGCCTGACCTCGCAGTACCTCGAGCAGGCCGGCCGCAAGCTCCTGGGCGGGCTGCTCGGCAAGATGGGCGGTGGTCTGCTCGGCGGACTGGGCAAGCAGGCCGTGAGCTCGGGCATGAGCTTCGCGAGCACGTACGCGCTGGGCCACGTGGCGAAGCGCTACTACGCGGGCGGCCGCACGCTGTCGACGCAGATGCTGAAGGACGCTTTCGCCAGCGTGACCCAGGAGGCCCACGGCCTGCAGACGCGCTACCTGCCGCAAATTCAGGAGAAGGCCCGCACGCTCGACGCGGGCAAGGTGATGGCGATGGTGCGCGGCGCCTGAGGCGGGCGCGGCGCAACCGGCGTTGCCTTCAGCCCTGGTGCAGGTCGAAGCAGCAGCCCGCGTAGTAGGGCTTGTCGCCGCCATCGACGAAGGGCACCTCGATCGGCTTACCCTCGTTGCGCCAGGCATCGCGGCGCTTGTAGCCGGACTCGGCCAGTTCGGCGAGCAGCTGGTCGTGGTGCTGGATGCGGTAGGGACAGACGGCGAAGCCGATGCTGTTGAGCGTGTAGAGCGTGCGCTCCGGGTGCACGGCCGTGGTGTTGAGCACGATACGCCGCGGCTTCACCGGCAGCGCCGCGATGATCTCGGAGATCCGCAGCGGCAGGTATTGCAGGCTGCCGGAGGCGTAGAGCACGTCATAGCCGCTCGCGTCCCGAAAGTCGGTGCTGAAGCTCAGCTGCGCGGTGCTCTCGCGCTGCACGGCGAGTTCGCGGCCCATCTTGACCACGGTCGGCACGTCGCAGACCGTCCAGCGCAGGTCGGCCGGGTAGTCGAGCATGCGGCGAAAGGCGTAGTACTTGATGCCGACATGGCCGCCGAGGTCGAAGATGCTGCGCATGCCGTCGTCGAGCGCGCGGCCGAGCCAGAACAGGCCGGGGTAATCGTAGAAGGCCACCTGGTGGCTGTAGAAGGCATCGGCGGGGGCGTTGTCGTAGCCGACGGCCTTCGAGGGCGGCGCGCCGGCCTCCGCGGCGGCGAAGCTCTCGAAGGAGCCCATGAAGAGGTTCTCCTCACGGTTCTCCAGGAACTTGCGCCGGTAGGCGGCTTCGCGCACCGACGGGGGAAGAAGACTCGACAGCATGAGCGCCTTTTGCCTTTTGGTTGAGTGCAGTTGCAGCGCGCATTTTGCACTTTGAAACAAAGGTATTCAACTTTTTCGAAATGTCGGCGAAGGCCGCCGACGGGGCCGGGGCGTTACTCGACCCGATAGCCCGCGTTCTCGATGGCCAGCACGATGTCCTGGCGCGGCTGTGTGCTCATCACGTCGACATGGCCGGTCTCGAGGTCGACCGTGACCTGTGCCTTGGGATCGATCGCCTGCACCGCGTTCTGGACTGCGCTGACGCAGTGGCTGCAGCTCATGCCCGACACCTGGAATTTCTGGCTCATCGTTGCTCCTTCAGGGATTTGAAGCGAGAGTGTCGACTCTGCCACGGTGTCAATGTCAAGGTCGACGGCATCGCACACTTGCTGAAGGGTGATGCCGGGCTCGCGCGGGTCGAGTCGGTGCCCGGGTATGCGCAGCCGGAAGGCGTCCTCCACGGCAAACATCAATTCGAGACGCTCGCGACGGTCCAGCCCGAGATGGTCCAGCACGTCGTCGGCACGCAGCTGCGCCGGCGGCACATGGAAGTCCTGGGCGAGGATGGCAGCGATGGTGTTGAAAGTGGGCGTGGCCATGGGGCGAGTTCCTGGGCGGCACGAGGAACGCAACGCGCGCCGCGCTGTCGTATCCTCGTTCCCGTTTGTCGCGTCGACGGGCTGACCGCCTGCTGACCGGCGGCGTGCCCCCGGACCCGGTCTCCGGGCCCTTTCTTTTGTTTCTCATCCACCCCATGCGAATCCTCCTGGTCGAAGACGATGCCGTGCTGCGCGGCGTGGTCCTGCGCAGCCTCGGCGATGCCGGTCACCGCGTCGACGTCGCGGCCAATGTCGAGGACGCGGACCACCTGTGGCGGGTGCAGCTTTTCGACGCAGTGCTGCTCGACCTGAGCCTGCCGGCCACTGCCAGCCCGACCAGCGGCCTCGCGAGCGGCTTGACCGTGCTGCGCCATGCCCGCGCCCGCGGCGATCGCACGCCGGTGCTGGTGCTGACGGCGCGCGACCGGACCGAGGAGCGCATCGCGGGCCTGGATGCCGGCGCTGACGACTACCTCGGCAAGCCCTTCGACCTCGCCGAAGTCGAGGCCCGCCTGCGCGCACTGGTGCGACGCGCGCAGGGCACCGAAGACATCGCGACACTGGGCCAGCTGAAGCTCGACCGCAAGGCGCGCCGCTTCATGGTGGCCGGCGCGCCGCTGGACCTGCCGGCGCGCGAGTTCGAGGTGCTGTGGGAGCTGATGAGCCCGCCGGGCCGCACCGTGAGCAAGCGCGCGCTGTCCGACAAGCTTTCGACCTTCGACGAGGCGCTGGGCGACAACGCGCTGGAAGCCTTCATCTCGCGGCTGCGCAAGAAGCTGACCGGCAGCGGCGCCGCCATCCGCACGCTCCGCGGCATCGGCTACCTGCTGGAAGCGACGGCTTGAGGGCAGGGGTCGTCCGATGAACGCGCCGGCCCGCCTTGCAGCGGCGGGCGCACCCTCGCTCACCGCACGCGTGCTGCGGCGGGTGCTGCTGCCGCTGGCGCTGACCTGGCTCGCGGGCACGGCGGTTGCCGTCGCGGTGGCCAGTCATTTCACCGAACAGGCCTTCGATCGCTCTTTGCTCGACGACGCCTACGCGGTCTTCGCCAACGTCGAATCGGGCGAGCGCGACATTCAGCTGCGGCTCACGCCGCGCGAGGTCACGAGCGTGCTCTTCGACCAGACCGAGACCATGTACTTCGCGGTGCTGCGGCAGGACGGCTCGCTGCTGGCGGGCAATCCGGGCCTGGAGGCGCCGCTGCCCGAGGAGGGAGCGCGCTACCGCTTTTCCAACATCCGCCACCATGGCCAGCCGCTGCGCGCGGTGGTGCTGAATCACGAGCCGCCCAATGCGTTCCGGGTGGTGATCGCGCAGACCACGCGGGCCCGCAGCGCGCTGGTCGAGCGGCTGCTGGCCTACGCATTGGCGCCGCAGCTGGTGCTGCTGGCGCTGCTCGCGGTCTGGCTGTGGCGCGGCATCGAGTCCGAGCTGAGGCCGCTGGGCGAGCTGCGCCTGACGCTGGACCGGCGCGATGCGCGCGACCTGGCGCCGGTGCCGGTGGCACGCAGCTCGCGCGAGCTGGAGCGCCTGGGCGAGACGCTCAATGCCCTGTTCGAGCGCCTCGGGCACAGCGTGCGCGCGCAGCGCGAGTTCGCGGGCAATGTGGCGCACGAGTTGCGCACGCCACTGGCGGGCATCCGCGCACTGGCGGACTACGGGCTCGCGCAGCAGGCCCCCGGCGTGTGGCGCGAGCAGCTGCAGCAGATCGCCGCCAGCCAGGCGCGCGCCAGCCGCCTGGTCGACCAGCTGCTCGGCCTGGCGCTGGCCGACGAAGGGCATACCGCCTTGCAACGCGAGCCGCTGCGGCTCGACGTGCTGGTGGAACAGGCGGTGCTGCGCCATCTGGCGCGCGCCGATGCGAAGGGCGTGGACCTGGGCGCACTGGGCCTGGAGGTGCCGGTGACGGTGCTGGCCAATGCCGCGCTGGTCGAGGGCATTCTCGACAACCTGATCGACAACGCCTTGCGCTACGGCGGCCGCACCATCACCATCGCGCTGGCCGGGCGCACGCTGGCCGTGATCGACGACGGCCCGGGCATCGCGCCCGAGCTGGAGCGCGCGCTGGTGCAGCGCTGGTCGCAGGGGCCCGAGGGCATGAAGCTGGGGCAGGGCGCCGGCCTTGGGCTGGCGATCGTGGCACGCTATGCCGCGCTGCTGGATGCGGAGCTGCGCTTCGAGCAGGCGGGCGAGGCGGGCGGGCTGCGGGTCAGCGTGGCTTTCGGCGCCGCGCCTGCGGGCTAGGCGTCAAGACTCCCAGGATCAGGCCAGCGCCGGATAGTCGATGTAGCCCTTCTCGTCGCCGCCGTAGAAGGTGCTCTTGTCCCAAGGGTTGAGCGGAGCGCCTTCGCGCAAGCGGCGCACGAGGTCGGGGTTCGAGATGAAGGGCTTTCCGAAGGCCACGAGGTCGTCGCCTTCCTTCAGGGCAGCTTCCGCCAGCGGCTTGTCGTAGCCGTTGTTCACCATCCAGGCGGCTCGGCCGCCGGCCTTGCGGTAGGCGGCCTTCAGCGCTTCGTAGTCGAACGGCCGGTCTTCCAGCTCGCGCGGCCCGCCGGTGGCGCCTTCGATGACGTGGATGTAGGCCAGGCCCAGCGGCGCGAGCTGTTTCACGACGTACTCGAAGAGCGGCTGCGGATCGTCATCGTGCACGTCGTTGGCTGGCGTGACCGGCGACAGCCGGATGCCGGTCACGCCGCCGCCGACGGCGTCGACCACGGCGCGCGTGACCTCGAGCAGAAGGCGGGCTCGGTTCTCGATGCTGCCGCCGTAGTCGTCGCTGCGGTGATTGCTGCCGGTCTTGAGGAATTGGTCGAGCAGGTAGCCGTTGGCCGCATGGATCTCGACGCCGTCGAAGCCGGCGGTCTCCACCGCATTGCGCGCGGCCGCCGCATAGGCGTGGACGATGCCGGGCAGCTCGCCCGCGTCGAGGGCGCGCGGCTCGGACGTTTCGGCGAAGGTGGGCACGCCGTCGCGGATCAGCACGGTCTTGGTCTTGGCCGCGATGGCCGAAGGGGCGACCGGCTTGCCGCCGCCGGGTTGCAGTTCGTTGTGCGAGACGCGGCCCACGTGCCAGAGCTGCACGACGATCTTGCCGCCCTCGGCATGGACGGCTTCCGTGACGCGCTTCCAGCCCTGGAGCTGCTCACTGGAATAAAGCCCCGGCACGTCGGCGTAGCCCTGGGCCTGGTGGCTGATGGCCGTGGCTTCGGTGATCAGCAGGCCGGCGCCGGCGCGCTGCGCGTAGTAGGTGGAGGCGATGGGAGGCGGCACCGCGTTGGGCGAGCGGTTGCGCGTGAGCGGCGCCATGACGACGCGGTTGGCAAGCTTCAGATCGCCGGCCTGGATCGGATCGAAGAGGGAGGACATCCATTTTTCCTTTTGTTGTGAGGGGGATGCGCTCGACGGTAATGCGATGCGCACGGGCGTGCTGCCGTGGGGTTGTCGCATCTCTGCTGGGGATGCAGCAGAATGGCCGTCCCCAAAAACGGCGACCTGCAGCGTTCTCCAGGCCTGCCCGAGCCCTGCGGGTAGGCGGCGGGCCGCCCTGGCGCCACGGCAGCGGCCGCCAGGCAGGTCCGCTGAGCCCGCGCCGCGCCTTTACTTGCCCGGGCTTTCTGCCTTGAGCGCTTCCTGGACCTTCGGCCGAGCGCCGACGCGCGCATGCCAGGCTTGCACGTTCGGGTAGGGCGACAGGTCGAGGCCGACGGGCTTGGCCCAGTTGGTGACGGTGAAGAGATAGCCGTCGGCCACGGTGAAGTGCTCGCCCATTACGTATGCCTTGCCTTCAAGCTCGCGGTTGAGCCACTCGTAACGCGACTGCAGCTTGCTCTTGAAGATGGCCTTCGCCTCGTCGGGCATGGCGGGGCTGAACAAGGGGGAGTAAGTCTTGTGGATCTCGGTGCCGATGAAGGTGAGCCACTCCTGCAGACGATAGCGCGACAGCGTGCCGGGGGCCGGTGCCAGGTTCTTGGTGGGGGCGAGATCGGCGATGTACTGCACGATGGCCGGGCCTTCCCGCAGGCGCGTACCGTCGTCGAGCTCGAGCATCGGCACATAGCCGAGCGGGTTGATGCCGTAGTAGTCGGTGCCGTCCTGCAGCTTGTGGCTCTTGGTGCTGGCGAGCACGGGCTCGAAGGCAATGCCGGCTTCGCGCAGCGCAATGTGCGGCGACAGCGAACAAGCGCCAGGCGAGTAGTACAGCTTCATGCGAAAGACTCCAGGGGATGTTGAGGACGATGCGGAAGGGCGATGCTAGCGGTTTCGACCGCGCTGCGTTTTTGTCCTACGGTGCCTCGGGCGAGCTGACTATCAGTGGCGGAGGAAGGGCTTCCTATGCTCCCTTGCGCTGCGGCGGGGGCCGCAATCGAAGGAGTCCCGTCATGTTGAAGTACGCCATCATCTTCGCGATCATCTCGCTGATCGCGGCTGCGCTCGGCTTCGGCGGCATCGCTGCGGGCGCCGCCGGCATTGCCAAGCTGCTGTTCGGCCTGTTCCTGATTCTCGCCGTGCTCTTCCTGGTACTGGCCGCCCTGGGGGTCGGCGCTGCGAAGAAAGCCCTGGACTGACGGTGTCGGGGCGGCGCCCTTCCGATGTCGTATTGCGCACGGCAGCTCTTTGGCGATCTGCTGCTGCGCACGTGCCCGGCGTGCCGCTGGGGGCAGCGGGAAACCGGTGAGCGGGGCTGCAGTCGAATGCTATGAAAACAATAGCACTGGGGCAAGATGACAAGCGACTTTGAGGGAGGTTGGGCGAGGTGGCGACTTGCCCCTGCGCGCCTGCAGGTGTCATCTGCGCGATAAAATCGACGCCCGTTTCCGCAAGCGCACGCGCAGGTGCGCCCCGCCCATGCTTTATCCCGAAGAATTCGATGTGATCGTCGTTGGCGGCGGTCATGCCGGCACCGAGGCCGCGCTGGCCTCCGCCCGGATGGGTGTCCGCACGCTGCTGCTCACCCACAATATCGAGACGCTGGGGCAGATGAGCTGCAACCCGTCGATCGGCGGTATCGGCAAAGGGCATCTGGTGAAGGAGGTCGATGCACTCGGCGGCGCGATGGCGATCGCAACCGATGAAGCCGGGATTCAGTTCCGCATCCTCAATTCGAGCAAGGGGCCGGCGGTAAGGGCGACGCGCGCGCAGGCCGATCGGGTGCTCTACAAGGCGGCGATCCGGCGCCGGCTGGAGAACCAGCCGAATCTTTCGCTGTTCCAGCAGGCGGTCGATGACCTGATGGTCGAGGGCGACAGGGTGGTGGGCGCGGTGACACAGGTCGGGATCGCTTTCCGGGCTCGCGCCGTGGTGCTGACTGCCGGGACCTTTCTCGACGGCCGGATCCATGTCGGCTTGGACAACTACCAGGCAGGCCGTGCAGGCGATCCGCCGGCGGTCAGCCTGTCGGCGCGGCTCAAGGAACTGAAGCTGCCGCAAGGCCGCCTCAAGACCGGTACGCCGCCGCGGCTGGATGGACGCAGCATCGATTTCTCCCAGTGCGTCGAGCAGCCGGGAGACGGCATGCCCGGCGGGGCTGGGCCGATGCCGGTCTTCAGCTTCATGGGCCGCACCGAGATGCATCCGCGTCAGATGCCATGCTGGATCACCAATACCAATGCGCGCACCCACGAGATCATCCGCTCCGGCTTCGACCGCAGCCCGATGTTCACGGGGAAGATCGACGGAGTGGGGCCGCGCTACTGCCCGAGCGTGGAAGACAAGATCAACCGCTTCGCCGACAGGGAGAGCCACCAGATCTTCCTGGAGCCCGAGGGGCTGACGACCAACGAGTACTACCCCAATGGGATCTCGACCAGCCTGCCCTTCGACATTCAGTACCAGTTGGTCCGCTCGATGGCGGGCTTGCAGAACGCTCACATCCTGCGCCCAGGATACGCCATCGAGTACGACTACTTCGATCCGCGCGAGCTCAGGAGCAGCTTCGAGACGCGCGCCATCCAGGGGCTGTTCTTCGCCGGGCAGATCAATGGCACGACAGGCTACGAGGAAGCCGCCGCTCAAGGCCTGTTTGCCGGCATCAACGCGGCGCTGCTGTGCCGCGGCGAGGACGCGTGGCTGCCGCGCCGCGATGAGGCTTACCTGGGTGTGCTCGTGGATGACCTGATCACCAAGGGTGTGACAGAGCCCTACCGCATGTTCACGAGCCGCGCCGAGTTCCGGCTTCAGTTGCGCGAAGACAACGCCGACATGCGTCTGACTGAAGCTGGCCGCAAGCTGGGGCTGGTGGACGACGCACGCTGGGATGCCTTCTCGCGCAAGCGAGACCTTGTTTCACGTGAAACAGAGCGCTTGCGGTCGATCTGGGTGAACCCGCGGAACCTGCCCGGGAGTGAATCAGAGCGCGTGCTCGGCAAGGCGATCGAGCGGGAGTACAACCTGGGCGACCTTCTGCGTCGGCCGAATGTGGACTACGCCTCCCTGATGTCACTGGATGGCGGCAAGTACGCTGCGGACGAGCCGCTGGGCGAACGGGAGATCGAGCAGATCGAAATCGCCGCTAAGTACGCCGGCTACATCGACCGCCAGCATGACGAGGTGGAGCGCGCTGCGCACTTCGAGAATCTCAGGCTGCCGGGCGATCTGGACTACAGCCAGGTCAAGGCCCTGAGCTTTGAGGTTCGGCAGAAGCTGGCCAAGCATCGGCCCGAAACCCTGGGCCTGGCGTCGCGCATTTCTGGTGTGACTCCGGCGGCCATCTCGCTTCTGATGATTCATCTGCGCAAGGGCGGGCACCGCGCCTTTGCCCAAGACGCGGTGGCCGAATCGCGGCAAATCAGCGAATGAGTTCCGAAAGGGAGTTGCACGCGGGTGCAGCTGCGCTTGGCGTCAACCTGGACGATCGGCAGTGCGAACGGCTCCTCGCCTACGGCGAGCTGATCCTGAAGTGGAACAAGGTCTACAACCTCACGGCATTGCGTGATCCGGCGAGTGTGTTGACGCACCACCTGCTCGACAGTCTCTCCATCATTGCGCCGTTGGCGCGCGAGTGGCCGGGGAGGGCGGCGCTGCTCGATGTTGGGGCGGGGGCTGGATTGCCGGGGGTGGTCATCGCTATCATGCGCGACGACATCGCGGTCACGTGCCTGGATGCGGTGGCCAAGAAAGCCGCTTTTGTCCAGCAGGTGTCCGCAGAGCTCGGCTTGCCGAACTTGCGGGGCGTACATTCAAGGGTGGAATCGCTGGCCGGGACTTTTGACCTGATCAGTTCACGCGCCTTCGCCTCATTGCCCGATTTCTTCGCGGGATCAAAGCACCTGCTGGCGCCGAGCGGCCGTTGGCTGGCCATGAAAGGCAAAGTGCCCAGCGGAGAACTGGCGCTGGTGTCGCATGAAATCCAGGTGTTTCACGTGGAACAACTGCGCGTTCCCGGGTTGGAAGCCGATCGATGCATTGTCTGGGCCCGAAAACAGGCGGACTGACAAGCCTTCATCGCATTGACCTCGCTTAGACTCGAAGCCTCTCCCATCCGAGGCAAATTCCATGTTCGGCATCGCTGACTACGGCGCGTTCGTTATCGCCATCATTATTTTTCTGGCGATTCCAGGGCCGGGCAATCTGGCCATCATCACTTCCACCGGCAAGGGCGGCATCCGCGGCGGTCTGGCGGCTGCTTTCGGTCTGATCGCCGGCGACCAACTGCTGATGTGGGCGGCCGTCGCCGGGGTGGCCGCGCTGCTCAGCGCTTATCCGCCAGCCTTCAAGGCGGTGCAGTGGCTGGGCGCGGCCTACCTGGGCTGGATGGGATTCAGGATGTTGACGGCCAAGCCGGGCGCCGCCCCGGTGCTCAACATCCGCCCGCGCCAGTATTTCCGGCAAGCCCTGATGATCACGCTCTTGAACCCCAAGGCCATCGTCTTCTACATGGCCTTCTTTCCGCTTTTCGTCGACCCGGTTCGCCACCAGGGTCTGCTGACGTTCGGCGCCATGGCACTGACGATCGCGGTGCTGACCTTCGCCTACTGTCTGGCCGCCACGCTGCTCACCCACTTCCTGGCGGAGCGGCTGCGCGCCAATCCGCGTATCAAGACGGCGCTTGAAAAGCTGGCGGGCGTGTTCCTGATCGGCTTTGGCGTGAAGCTGGCGGCCTCCCAGTAGCATGGCGAAGATCTTCTGCATTGCGAACCAGAAGGGCGGCGTGGGCAAGACCACGACCACTGTCAACCTCGCCGCCGGGCTGGCCAAGGTGGGGCAGCGGGTCCTGATGATCGACCTGGACCCGCAAGGCAACGCGACGATGGGCTCGGGCATCGACAAGCGACAGTTGGAAACGACCGTGTACGACGTGCTGCTCGAGTCCGCCTCGGTGGCGGAAGCGCGCGTGAAGTCCGAGAAATGCGGCTATGACGTGCTGGGTGCCAACCGCGAGCTGGCGGGCGCAGAGGTGGAGATGGTGACGCTTGATCGCCGCGAGAAGCGGCTGCGCACCGCGCTGGCCGCCGTCGGTGCCGAGTACGACTTCATTCTGATCGACTGCCCGCCCAGCCTCAGCCTCCTGACGCTGAACGGTCTTTGTTCCGCACACGGCGTGATCGTCCCCATGCAGTGCGAGTACTTCGCGCTCGAGGGCCTGACCGATTTGGTCAACACGATCAAACAGGTGCACGCCAACCTCAACAAGAACCTGCAGATCATCGGCCTGCTTCGAATCATGTTCGACCCGCGTATCACCCTGCAGCAGCAGGTCAGCGAGCAGCTCAAGGGGCATTTTGGCGACAAGGTGTTCGACACCGTGATTCCCCGCAATGTGCGTCTGGCCGAGGCCCCGAGCTACGGACTGCCCGGCGTGATCTTCGATCCGGCCGCGCGCGGCAGCCAGGCCTTCATTGCCTTTGCAGAGGAATTGGTGCGCAAGATGCCGCCAGCCAGCGCGATGGCCGGGGCCGGCGCGGCCGCACCGGTGCCCATGGATGCTCCGCCGATCACCGTTCAGGTCCCGAATGCCCTCTGAGGGCCGCCGGATCATCTCTTCTTGCTATCAATTTTGCAGCAGATGACTTCACCCGCCATCCTGTTGCTGCCTGGCTGGCAGAACAGTGATGCCTCGCACTGGCAAAGCCGCTGGCAGGCCGTGCATGGCGATCGCCGCGTCGAGCAGCACGAATGGATGCGGCCATTGCGGGGCGACTGGTCGGCGCGCCTCGAGGAAGAAGTGCTGGCCGCAACGTCGCCGGTGGTGCTGGTGGCGCACAGCCTGGGCTGCATCCTGGTCGCCGCCTGGGCCGCCCATTCGCGCAACACCCGGAAGGTCCGGGCCGCGCTCCTGGTCGCCCCGGGTGATCTCGAGCGCGAGGACCTGCGCCAGATGATTCCCGGCTGGGCGCCGATCACGCGCCAACGCCTGCCATTTCGCGCGCTGGTGATCGCCGCCACTGACGATCCCTACTGCAGCGCCGAGCGTTCGCGCGACATGGCGCGCGATTGGGGCGCCCGCTACCACGACACGGGCCCCGGCGGCCATCTCAACGGCGAATCCGGGCTGGGCGACTGGCCAGAGGGCCGGCAACTGCTGAACGAACTCCTGAAAGACGAATGACCTCGATGGCCACCAAGAAACCCAAGGGCCTCGGCCGTGGACTCGAAGCCCTGCTGGGGCCGACCTTCACCGGTCCGGACAGCTCGGCCAACGACGATGCCGCACCGCCCAACCCCACGACCCTGAGCCTCGACCAGATGGTCCCCGGCGTCTACCAGCCGCGCACCCGGATGGACGAGGGCGCGCTCTACGAGCTGGCCGAGAGCATCAAGGTGCAGGGCATCATGCAGCCCATCCTGGTTCGCCGCCTCGACGGCGATGCATCACGCGCCAACAACGCTGAGTTCGAAATCATCGCGGGCGAGCGCCGCTTTCGCGCGGCCAAGCTGGCGGGCCTGGACAGCGTGCCGGTGCTCGTGCGCGACGTGCCGAACGAGGCCGCGGCAGCCATGTCGCTCATCGAGAACATCCAGCGCGAAGATCTCAACCCGTTGGAAGAGGCGCAGGGCCTGCAGCGCCTGGTCTCCGAATTCGGGCTGACCCACGAGTCGGCCGCCCAGGCCGTCGGCCGCTCGCGCAGTGCTGCCAGCAACCTGCTGCGTCTGCTGAACCTCGCCGAGCCCGCACAGGCGATGCTGATGGCAGGCGACATCGACATGGGCCATGCGCGCGCGCTGCTGTCGCTGGACAAGGCCACACAGATCACCGCGGCCAACCAGATCGCCGCCCGGAAACTCTCGGTGCGAGAGGCCGAGGCGCTGGTCAAGAAGCTGGGCGCCGAGTTCAGCCTGCGCCCGACCGTGCGGCGCGGCGTCGCAGAAAAATCGCGCGACCTGCAGCGCGTCGAGGAAGAGTTGGCCGACCTGCTGGCGGCCGAGGTCGAGGTGCGCATCAAGAAGCGCAGCAAGCGAGGAGGCAAGGTGGAGCAGAGCGGCGAGCTCGCGATCCACTTCGGCTCGCTCGAGGCCCTCAACGGCCTGATCGATCGCATCCGCCAAACGGCCTAGCCGCAAGAGGGAAGTCCTAGCTTCCGGACGATTGTCCGGGGGCTTCTTAACGCCTATGCTCTGCCCGTTACTTTTCTTAACGTTAAGCAGAAAGTTCTCTGAGGGACCCCGACCATGACCATCGCCCGTTCTTCGCTCGCCGCCGCTGCCGTGGGGGCTCTTTTCCTGACCGGCTGCCAGACCACGGACATGCAAATGGGCAGTCAGAGCGCGAAGACCGTCGCGACGGGCAGCGCCGCCGGCACCGCATCGGCCAATACCAGCGGCTCGCTGGAACGCTGCGCCTCGCCGTTGGGCACTGTCTCGCTGATCGAGAACCAGTCGGCCGGCTGGTACACCATCTTGCGCAATGAATACAAGCTGCCGCCCACCGCAAACCTGTTGCGCCTGCTGGTGCAGCAGTCCAACTGTTTCGTGGTGGTGGAGCGCGGCGCGGCAGGCATGAACGCCATGTCGCGTGAGCGCGACCTGATGGCTTCCGGCGAGATGCGTCAGGGCAGCAACTTCGGCCGCGGCCAGATGGTCGCTTCGGACTACGGCCTGTCGCCCGAGATCGTGTTCAGCAACAGCAATGCCGGCGGCATGGGCGGCGGGCTCGGCGGCCTGGTCGGCGGCCGCTACAGCGGCGTACTCGCGGCGGTCGGCGGCAATCTCCAGACCAAGGAAGCGAGTGCCTTGCTAACGCTGATCGACAACCGTTCAGGCGTACAGGTCGCGGCTTCCGAGGGCAGCGCCTCCAAGACCGACTTCGGCGCCTTCGGCTCGGTCTTCGGCGGGGGCGGCGCCGGCGGCCTGGGCGGCTACACCAACACGGCGCAGGGCAAGGTGATCAGCGCTGCCTTCATGGACGCCTTCAACCAGATGGTCGTCTCGCTGCGCAACTACAAGGCGCAGACGGTGCAGGGCCAAGGCCTGGGGGGCGGTGGACGGCTGGGCGTCGACGGCGGCGCGGCGCCTTCGCAGACCTCGGCACCGGCGGCGCGTGCGCCGGCGCGCCGCAAGTAGGCTGGGCTTCAGGAGGGACCGGGCATCGGCCTTCGAGCCTTTCAGAGGCTGAAGATCTTGCCCGGGTTCATGATGTTCTTGGGGTCGAGCGCGCGCTTGATGGTGCGCATCATGTCGATGGCACCGGCCCCGGTTTCGTTCACCAGGAACTCCATCTTGTGCAGCCCCACGCCGTGCTCGCCGGTGCAGGTGCCTTCGAGCGCCAGCGCGCGCGAGACCAGGGCGTGGTTGAGCTTCTCGGCCGTCACGCGTTCCTCGGGAGCATTCGGATCGAGCAGATAGCCGAAGTGGAAATTGCCGTCGCCTACGTGCCCGACGAGGAAGTAAGGGATGCCGCTGGCATCGGCTTCGGCCACCGATTCGAGCAGGCAGTCCGCGAGCCGCGAGATCGGCACGCAGGTGTCGGTGGAGATCACGCGACAGCCCGGGCGCGACTGCACCGCCGCGAAGTAGCTGTTGTGCCGTGCGGTCCATAGCCGCGTGCGCTCTTCCGGCGTGCTGGCCCATTCGAAGGCCTTGCCGCCATGGCCGCTGGCCAGTTCCTGCACAGTCTCCGCCTGTTCCTTGACGCCCGCCGGCGAGCCGTGGAACTCCATGAGGAGCATCGGCTCCTCGCGCAGAGCCAGCTTGGAGTAGGCGTTCACCATGCGCACGGTGTTGACGTCGATCAGTTCCACGCGCGCGATCGGCACGCCCAGCTGGATGATCTCGATCGTGGTGCGCACGGCAGCCTCGATGCTCGGGAAGGAGCAGATGGCGGCGGACACCGCCTCGGGCAATGGATAGAGGCGCAGGGTGATCTCGGTGACCACGCCCAGCGTGCCCTCGCTGCCGACGAAGAGACGCGTGAGGTCGTAGCCGGCCGACGACTTCTTCGCGCGGGTGCCGGTGCGGATCGGCTCGCCGCTGGCGGTGACCACCTCGAGCGCCAGCACGTTCTCGCGCATGGTGCCGTAGCGCACCGCGTTCGTGCCGCTGGCGCGCGTGGCCGTCATGCCGCCGATGGAGGCATCGGCGCCGGGGTCGATGGGGAAGAAGAGGCCTGTGCTCTTGATCTCTTCGTTCAGCTGCTTGCGCGTGACGCCGGGCTCCACCGTGACCGTGAGGTCCTCGGCATTGACCGAGAGCACGCGGTTCATTCGGCTCACGTCGATGCTGATGCCGCCCTGCACCGCGAGCAGGTGGCCTTCGAGCGAGGAGCCGACGCCGAAGGGGATCACCGGCACGCTGTATCCGCTGGCGAGCTTCACCGCGTCCGCCACGTCCTGCGTGTTCTCGGCGAAGACCACGGCCGCCGGCGGTGGTGCGTCGAACGAGGACTCGTCGCGGCCGTGCTGTGTGCGCACCGCGAGCGCCGTGGAACAGTTGTTGCCGAAGCGAGCCTTCAGGGCTTCGATCAGTACGTCGGGCACCTCGCGCAGCGCGATGGCCGGCGTAAGGTGGGAGAGGGCGGTGGGCGCATTCATCGGCGGGTCTCCTGAGGGAGCTACCATTCTACGAACCACCTTCCACGAGGACAGCCCCATGGGCAACCGACTCACGCAGATCGCCACGCGCACCGGCGACGACGGCACCACCGGCCTCGGCGACAACACGCGCGTGCCCAAGGACCACCTGCGCGTGCACGCGCTGGGCGAGGTGGACGAGCTCAACTCGCATGTCGGCTTGCTGCTGTGCGAGCCCATGCCGGAACCGGTGCGCGAACTGCTCGTCGATGTGCAGCACCAGCTCTTCAACCTGGGCGGCGAGCTCTCGATGCCCGGGCACACGCTGCTGAAGGACGAGGCGCTGCTGCAGCTCGACAACGCGCTGGCCGAACACAACGCCGCGCTGCCGCGGCTGGCCGAATTCATCCTGCCGGCCGGCACCCGCGGGGCCGCGCAGGCCCACGTGTGCCGTACGGTTGCTCGGCGTGCCGAGCGTGCGCTGGTCGCGCTGGGCCACGAGGCCGAGCTCAATGACGCCCCGCGCCGGTACCTCAACCGCCTGAGCGACCTGCTGTTCGTGCTGGCGCGCGTGCTGAACCGTGTGGATGGCGGCGACGACGTGTACTGGAAGAGCGAACGGATGGCACGCGCTGCCGCCGCTGGCGACGCATGAAATACCCGACCCGAGGAGACCGACCCATGCCCAACAAGCCCCTCTCATGCGCGTGTGCCGCCGCACTCGCGGCCTGGCTTGCACTGCCGCTGGCGGCAGCCGCGCAGAACGCGAACGATCCCCCCACGCCGCCGCGCGCCCATGCCCGCAAGCCGCCGCCGCAGAACAGCAAGGTTCTCGGTGGCATCCAGCACGGCACCGACGCCGCGGGCCGCAGCATCGAGCACGCCGACGCGGCCACGCGCCGGGGTGTCAACAACACCTCCGAGCGTGCGAGCCGGCCGATCCGAAATTTTGGCGAATCGCTGGGCCGCAAGCTGCCCGGGGGGCACGGCCGCGGGGCGCCGCCCGTCGGTCCGCAAGGCAGCGCGCCCTGAGAGGGCCCCGCGGGTCTTTGCCGCCTCTTACACCGGGCGGATCGCCCGGATCATCGCGTCGACGAAGGAGGGATTCAGGCGGCGGCTGCGGCGCTCTGGGCGCACACGTTGCCCCCCGTGATGGTCAGGCGCAGCCCGCCGCCATGCCATTCGAGCCAGTTGAGGGCCACGTAGGCTTCGATGTCGGCATCGGAGATCTGGTCGGCTTGGCGTTGCTTCAACAGGTGGACCGTGGCGGGCAGGGCCTGCCGCAGCCTTTCCCGCGCCGCGGCCTGCTCGGCCGCCGCAGGGGAGGGATTGCGCGTAGGAAGAGAAGTCGATGCCTTGGCCAAAATCGCTCCGATCGCAGACGAAAGAGACCAATGTACGCTTCCTGCGCGCGCCGTCACGGACCTTTTTCGCGAATTCTCGTGAGCACCCTCGCCGTCGAGGGCTTTCTACTTGCGCGGCGTCTTCAGCAGCTTGCTGACCTCGTCCACGTTGGCGCGGATGCGCTGGCTGACGATGTCGAAAGCCTCGGCCTGGGATTTCGCGGCGAGCTCCGACAGTTCCCGGATGTCGTCCAGCGCCTGCTTGAAGGCGGCCTTGCCCATGGCATCGAGCTTGGCGAGGTTCTCGCGCGGCTCGGCAGGCGACATGCCCTTCACCGTGCCCTGCCAGTCGACGATCGACGCCTTGAGCATTTCGGTCTGTCGCGCCACCACGGCCTGCAGGCCCTGATAGGAACGCTCGTTGGCCTCCATCAGTGCCTGCAGGTCCTTGCGCCCGCTCTCGACGATGGTGCTGGCCGCGCCGGCCAGCGGGAGATTCTGCAGGCGTTCGGCCATGCCTTTGAGCGGCTTGATGAAAGCCTCCTGGACATCGTCCGCAGCCGTCGACCGTGCCTTCTTGGCGCTGGCCGTGCTGCTCGTCTTGCTGCTGGTTGCCATGCTTCTCTCCGCGTTGTGGTTGGAGCCGCCACGATACGCCCACACCCTGGCCGGATGGAAGCTGCAAAGCCCCAATTCTTCTTGTCTTGTAATTTCGCACGCATGTGCTAAATTGGATGGCATGGACGCGAAGACTCAGAAGAGCGAGCTGACCCGCACGGCAATCGTCGGCGCGGCGATGGACCTCGCCTCGGCCGAGGGCCTGGACGCCATCACCCTGCAGGCTGTCGCCACGCGGCTGGGCTTGTCGAAGAGCGGCGTGTTCTCCCGCGTCGGCTCGCGCGAGGCGCTTCAGAAGGCGGTGATCGAGGAGTTCGGCCGCCGCTTCCTGGCCGACGTGTTCGTGCCCGCCATGCAGAAGCCGAAGGGGCTCGCGCGGCTCGACGAGATCGTCTCGCGCTGGATCGTGCGCACCCGCGACGTGGAGACCGAGACCGGCTGCATCTATACCGCCGGCGCCTTCGAGTTCGACGACCGCGAGGGCGAACTGCGCGACCTGCTGGTGGCGGAGGTCACGCGCTGGCGCGCCGCCCTGCGCCGCACCGTGCTGCAGGCGATCGAAACCGGCGAGCTGCGGCCAGACACCGATCCCGCCCAACTCGTCAGCGAGATCAACGGCCTGATCATGTCCCTGCTGCACGACGCGCGCTTCCTGCGCGACCCCCACGCCGCCGACCGGGCCCAGCTCACCTGGCAGCGGCTGCTGGCCGGTTACCGGGCCTGAATCCCATGCGGGCCATCCCCCTTGTCTTTAGCCTGCCTAAATTTCGCACATCCGTGCGATAAAGGAGAAAACCATGTTGATCGCTCTATTGTTTCTCGGTGCCTGCCTGATCGGGCTGGGCGCGCGCACGGTCTTCGAGACGGTGCGCAGCCTCCCGCAGAAGAACGAGGACTGGGTCTGGTACTGAGAAACAAGGAATCCGTCATGACGACTGCCCCGTCCCCCGCCGCCCCCTCTGCCGCGTCCTCCAACTACTACGGCACCAGCCCCTGGATGCGCGCCCTGCGCCTGGCCCTCGGCGCATCGCAGCGGGCCTGGCCCGCCCTCGGAGTGCGCGCCGCGTACCGCCTGTTCGGCACGCCTCTGCCGCTCAAGTGGCTGAACCGCCGCCATGGCCCCGAGGCCGGCTGGCAGCGCGAGGCCTGGGCCTTCGAAAACGCCAGCCTGGGGCTGTACGCACGCGACACGGCCTCGACCGACGCCCCGCGCGTGCTGCTGGTGCATGGCTGGGGCGGCCACGCCGGCCAGATGCTGCCGCTGGCGCAGGCCCTGACCGCTGCCGGCTTTGCCCCGCTGCTGCTGGAGATGCCGGCCCATGGCAGGAGCGCAGGCACGGTGAGCAACCTTCCGCAGTTCGCGCGGGCCATCGACTACGTGGCGGCCCGGCTGGCCCTGGAGGGCACCGCGCTCAAGGCGATCGCGGCGCACTCGCTGGGCGCCAACGCCTTGGCCTATGCCGCCAGCCGCGGCCTGCACGTGGAACGTCTGGTGCTGTTGGCGCCACCCGCATCGCCGCATGCGTTCACCCGCTATTTCGCCCATGTGTTCGGCCTCAGCGAGCGGACGCGTGCCGCCATGCAGCACCGCATCGAGGCGCGCGAGGGCATCCTGATGCCGCTGCTGGAGCCGGCCGCTGTCGGTCCGCGCATTGCGCAGCCCACGCTGGTGGTCCATGACCGCGGCGACCGCGTGAATCGTTTCGCCGACGGCGTGGCCTACCGCGACGCGATCGCCGGCGCAGAACTCGTCGCGACGCAGGACCTGGGCCATCGCCGCATCCTGAGGGAGCCCTCGGTGCTGCAGCAGGTGACCGCCTTCATCTCGAAGGCGAAGGCTTGACCCAGGGCGCTCAGCGCGCCGCCAGCGCCGCCCCGTCGGGAAGCTCGATCTTGACCTCGAGCACTTCGAGATCGTCCTGCTTCTCCAGGTGGACCTTGATGTCGTCGGCGTTGATCGACACGTACTTGGAAATCACCGCGATCAGCTCGCGCTGCAGTTCCGGCAGGTAGTCCGGCCGGCGCTTGCTGCTCAGGCTGCTGCGCTCGTGCGCAAGAATGATCTGCAGCCGCTCCTTGGCGACCGCCGCCGTCTTCTTCTTTTCGCCCAGGAGGAACGAGAGGAAGGACATGGCTTATCTCCCTCCGAAAAAGCGCTTGAAGAAGCTGGGCTTCTCGGCGTCGACGAAGCGCATCGGCCTGTCCTCGCCAAGGAAGCGCGCGATCACGTCGGCATAGGCTTGCGCCACCATGCTCTCCTGGTCGTGGATCACCGGGATGCCCTGGTTGGAAGCCTGCAGCACGCTCTCGGACTCCGGGATCACCCCGATCAGCTTGATGCGCAGGATGTCCTGGATGTCCTCCAGCGACAGCATCTGGCCACCGGCCACCCGGTTCGGGTTGTAGCGCGTGATCAGCAGGTGCTCCTTGATCGGCTCGCCGCCTTCCTTGGCACGCTTGGTCTTGGAGCCCAGCATGCCCAGGATGCGATCGGAGTCGCGCACCGAGGACACCTCGGGGTTGGTCACGATCAGCGCCTCGTCGGCGTAGTGCATTGCCATCAGCGCGCCGGTCTCGATGCCCGCGGGCGAGTCGCAGACGATGTAGTCGAAGCCCTGTTCGCTGAGCTCGTTCAGGATTTTCTCCACGCCCTCCTGCTTCAGCGCGTCCTTGTCGCGCGTCTGCGAGGCGGCCAGCACGAACAGGTTGTCGCACTGCTTGTCCTTGATCAGTGCCTGGCTCAGGTTGGCCTCGCCCTGGATCACGTTGATCAGGTCGTACACCACGCGCCGCTCGCAGCCCATGATCAGGTCCAGGTTGCGCAGGCCGACGTCGAAGTCGATCACGGCCGTCTTCTTGCCCGCCAGCGCGAGCCCCGATGCAAAGCTCGCGCTCGTGGTCGTCTTGCCGACGCCGCCCTTGCCCGAGGTCACCACCACAATCTTGGCCATTCCAGTCCTTCCTAGTTCAATTGTTCAGTTTGCGCGCGTGCGGGCCGCCGCCGCCGGGCCGCCCCACGGCTGCCGCGCCTTGCGCGCGCGGAGTGGCGAACCATACGAAGTGGCAAGCCGCCAGACTCATGCGATCGCGCTCATCACGATCTTTTTTCCATCCAGCGAGATCTGCGCCGCCCTGCCCGCGATCTCCGCGGGCAGCGCGACTTCCGCGGTGCGGTAGATGCCCGCGATCGCGACCAGCTGCGCTTCCATGCAGGTGGTGAAGATGCGTGCCTCGGTGTTGCCGCGCGCTCCCGCGATCGCCTTGCCACGCAGGGGCGCATAGACATGCACGTTGCCGTCCGCGATCACCTCGGCGCCGAAGCTCACCACGGCGGTCACCACCACATCGCCACCGCGCGCATAGACCTGCTGGCCCGAGCGCAGCGGCTTGTCGATCACCAGCGTGCCGCTGGCCGGCACCGGCAGCTCGCGCACGATCTGCGGCTGGGGCGCCTCGGCGGGCGCAGCGGGCGGCCGCGGGCTGGGCGCCGGCGGCACCGGCATCGTGGTCACCGAAAGGCCGGCTGCCCGTGCCGCGAAGTTCTGCGCATCGCTGCCGCCGCGCACCGCGACCGGCTGCGTCTGGTGGCGCGCCAGCAGGGCGCGCAGGGCAGCGAAGTCGATGCCCGATGCCGCATCGTCCTGCTCGAGCTGCGAGAGGTCGATGACCACCGGCTCCTGGTCGAAGAAGTCAGGGGAATCGGCGAGCTGTGCGTCCAGCGCCTCGGCCAGCACGCCCAAATCGGCGGTCTTGAGGATCACGGCGATCAGCGGAAGCGTCGCGCTCTTGAATTCGAAAACCGCTCGGGTGCGCGCGGCGGATGCGTCGGCCATGGAAAACGTAGGTGCGAAAAGCGTTGGAGTCTAACGGGCAGTGGCGGGCAACCTGTCGATGCTTCATGGAAAGATGACGCGGCACAACACATCTTGCATGGGGTTTCACATTGATTCGTGCACGCAACACCTGCACGAAAGAGCGCTTGACTCCTACAAGCACCACCCCCGTGTTTTCAGACACTCTGCCGCTTCGAAATAGCACGGGACCTCCTTCCTTCCTATGCAACCCATCCTCGACATTCGAACGGTGCAGCCGGGCCTCTTTACCTACAGCCTCGGCGCCGCACCGGAGGCCGAGCTCCAGTGCGGCGATTTCTTCGACACCGCTGAACGCTGTCTGCTCGACGCGGGGCAGGGGCTGCATCACTACTTCGACCGCGTCCAGATCCGCTTCGCCGGCCTCGCGCTGGGCAGCTACCCCGTCGCGCGCATGGTCGACGATCCGCTCGGGCTGTTCCAGGAGCTCATGGCGAGGATCCTACGCACCTACCGGACCCGCGCCCTCCCGCGCTGGAGTCCGCCTCAGGCGGTGCGCGAACGGTTGAGCAGGGCGTAGAGCAGGATCGCACCGAAGGTCGCGGTGCCGATGCCGCCCAGTGCGAACTGGCCGAACTTCAGCGTGAAGTCGCCGGTGCCCAGGATCAGCGTGATGGCCGCCACGATCAGATTCCTGTTCTGCGAGAAGTCGACCCTGTTGTCGACCCAGATCTTCGCCCCCGCCACCGCGATCAGTCCGAAAACCACGATGCTCACGCCGCCCATCACGGGCAACGGGATCGCCTGGATCAGCGCTCCGAATTTCGGGCTGAAGCCCAGCAGCAGCGCGATCAGCGCCGCCACCACGAAAATCGCGGTCGAGTAGATCTTGGTGGCCGCCATCACGCCGATGTTCTCGGCGTAGGTGGTCACGCCCGTTCCGCCGCACGCGCCGCTCACCATGGTCGCGATGCCGTCGCCGATGAAGGCGCGGCCCAGGTAGGGATTGAGGTCGCGCCCCGTCATCGCGCTCACCGCCTTGATGTGGCCCAGGTTCTCGGCCACCAGGATCACCGCCACCGGTGCGATCAGCAGCATGGCGTTGGCCTCGAACACCGGCGCTGCGAACTTCGGCAGGCCGAACCACGCCGCCGCGGCCAGCGGCGCGAGGTCGATCGGCTTGCCCAGCCCCAGGCCGTTGGCCAGCACCGCATAGATGAGGCTCGCGGCAATCAGCCCCATCAGGATCAACAGGCGCTGCACCATGCCGCGCGTGTAGACCGCGATCAAGCCCACGCACAGGAAAGTCAGCGCCTGCATCCAGGTGTCGAAGCCGGTCGGCGCCATGTTCTTGATCGGCACGCTCGCGAGATTGAGCCCGATCACCGCCACCACCGCGCCCGTCACCACGGGCGGCATCAGCCGCTCGATCCAGTGCACGGCGACGTCCTGCTCGATCTCCTCCACCTCCACGCCGCGGATCGGCGCCGACTTGTGGTGCCGCTCGTTGGTGACCGCGACCAGCACGCCGATCAGCACGTAGACCGCGCCGCACGCGATGATGCCGCCGAGTGCCACGCCGAGGTTGGCGTTCGGTCCCTGGCCGGCATAGCCGGTGGCCGCGATCACCACGCCGATGAAGGCGAAGCTCGAGCCCAGGTAGCTCGGCACCCGGCCGCCCGTCACCACGAAGAAGATCAGCGTGCCGATCCCGCTCATCAGGATCGCGATGTTCGGATTGAAACCCATGAGGATCGGCGCCAGCACCGTCGCGCCGAACATCGCGATCACGTGCTGCACGCCCATCGCGGCGGTCTGCGGCCAGGGCAGGCGCTCGTCCGGCGCCACCACGGCGGCATGCCCGGCCGCGACCTCGCGCCAGCGCGGAAAGAAGGAATCGCTCATGGTCTTTTTCTCCTCGTTGTTGTTCTTGGGCGGGCGCGCTCAGCCCTGCGGGATCAGCACGGCCATGGTGAGGCGCGAGACGCAGGTCAGCTCGCCGGCGTCGTTGCTGAGGTCGATCTGCCACACCTGCGTGCTGCGGCCGCGGTGCACCGGGCGCGCAACGCCCGTCACCCAGCCCGACGTGGTGGACTTGAGGTGGTTGGCATTGATGTCCAGGCCCACCGCGCGATGGCCCTCGGGTGCCGAGTAGTGCGCACCGCAGGAGCCCAGCGTCTCGGCCAGCACCACCGACACGCCGCCGTGCAGGATGCCGTAGGGCTGGCGCGTGCGCGTGTCCACCGGCACGCGGCCGCGGATGAAGTCCGGGCCGATCTCGAGGAACTCCACGCCCAGCGTCGCGACCGCCGTGTTCTCGTGGCTGCGGGTCAGTTCCTCGATCGAGATCTCTTTTTTCCAGATGGACATCGGTTTCTCCAGGTCGTGATGTGGCCAAAACTATAGCGACTGGCCCTGACATGACGGGACGCCCGCAGACGACAAGGCCGAACGGCCGCCGGCCTAAGCTGCGGCGATGACGCGAACGCGACGATGGCTCCTCGGCACTGGCGTGGCGGTGTTGCTGTTCCTGGGCGGCCTGGGCTGGTTTGCCTGGCGCCTGCTGCCGAGCGACGATGCGCTTGCGGCGCGCATCAGCGAGGGCTTCGAGCGCGCGAGCGGCATCGGCTTGCGGGTGGGCGGCGCGACCTGGTCGCTGCGGCCGGCGCCCGTCGTGGTGCTGAGCGATCTCGCGACCGCGCAGCCGCGGCCGATCACCGTGCGCCGCATGGTGCTTCGGCCGCGGCTCTCGGCCCTTTTACGGCGCACCATCGCCATCGAAGCGATCGAGGTCGAAGGCGCCGTGCTGCCGCAGCCTTCGGTGCGCGCCTTCCGCGGCCGATGGAAGGGCGACGGGGTCTCCGGCATGATCGCCGGCGCGTGGACCCCCGCCGAAATCCCGGTCGAGCGCCTGCGGCTGCAGGACCTCGTGTGGATCAACCGCCGCGACATCGCGCTCGCCTACGACGCCGAGCTGCGCTTCGACCCCGGCTGGCGCCCGCGCGAGGCGGAAGTACGGCGCCCCGGCGTGTCGCCCACCACGCGCCTGCGCCTGACGCGCGAAGGCGAGGAGGACCGCTGGCGCGTCCAGATCGATGCCGGCGGCGGAACCTGGAACGGCCAGGCCGCGCTTCAGACGGTGGACAAGGGCGGCCTGCGCCTCGGCGCCGAGCTGGAGCCGCGGGGCGTGGACGTGGGTGAACTGGTGACCGCCTTCGGCCGGCACAAGGCCATCGAGGGCCGCTTCGACGGCCGCACCGAAGTGCGCAGCGAGGGCGACAACGTCGGCGAGCTGGTCCGCCACCTGAACACCCGCACCCGCTTCGCCATGCGGCCCGCGACGCTGAAGGGCTTCGATCTGTCGAAGGTGGTCGGCCCGCCGGGCGCCGCGCGCGGTGGCCAGACGGTGCTCGACGAGCTCACGGGCACGGTCGAGACGCAGAACACGGGGGACGGCATCCTGCTGCGCTACCAGGGCCTGCAGGCGCGCTCGGGCGTGCTCAGCGCCAGCGGCAGCGCGAGCGTGCTCAATCGCCGTCTGAACGGCGAGATGGCGATCGACCTCGTCGACGGCTTGGTCGGCGTGCCGCTCAAGCTGGCCGGCACGCTCGACAACCCTCAGTTGTCGATGACCGGCGGCGCCCTGGCCGGTGCCGCGGTGGGGACGGCCGTGCTGCCCGGCGTGGGCACCGCCATCGGCGCGCGCGTCGGACAGCAGGTGGAAAAGCTCTTCGGCGGGGAGGACGAGAAGAAGACGCCGCGGCGCCCGGCGCCTTCCAAGGCGCGCTGAGCCGGCGCTCCTTGCCGTCACGCGGGCCTGAATCCCGGCAGTGCATGCATGCGCTGCTTCAATGCCTCGATGAAAGCCGTGACCCGCGCCGGCCGGTACAGCCCCGGCGGCAGCGCCACGTGGATGCCGATCGGCTCCAGCCACCAGTGCGGCAGCACCCGCTTGAGCCGGCCGGCCTGGATGTCCGCGTGGCACATCCAGGGCGCGGCGGCGCCGATCCCGGCGCCGTTGAGGATCGCGCGGTAGCTCGACAACAGGCTGTCGGTTTTGATCGGCGTGTCCAGCCGCACCATGCGCGAACGACCCGAGCGATCGAGCAGCCGCACGCTGCCTTCCACATAAGGCACGAGACCCACACAGGGCAGCGTGGGCAGCCGCGCCAGCGTGACCGGGCCGGTGCGCTCGAGCAGGCCCGGCGTGGCGATCAGCACGCGCTCCATGGCGCCAAGGTGGCGGCACACCAGCCCCGGGTCGCGCACCTCGCCCACGCAGACCCAGCATTCCGCCCCCGAGGCCGCGAGGTCGACCACGCGATCGGTCAGCGTCAGCTCGATGCGCAGGCCGGGGTGCGCGGCGCGCAGGTCCGTCACGGCGTCCGTCAGGAAGCCGGTGCCATAGCCCGAGGGGCCGATCACGCGCAAGGTGCCCTCCGGCCGGCTCTGGCCGCCCGACAGCCGGTGCGACAGGCCCGACCACCGATCGGTCAGGTCGTGCGCCTCGGCCAGCAGCGAGCGGCCTTCGTCGGTCAGAGAAAAGCTCGCGGTCGTGCGCAGCGCCAGCTTGCAGCCCAGCAGCCGCTCGAGTTCCAGCAGGCGCCGGCTCACCGTCGGCTGCGTGGTGTCGAGCAGGCGCGCCGCCTTGCTGAGCGATCCGCTCTCGCCGATGCGGATGAAGGTGGCGAGCAGGTCCAGGCGGTCGTGGGTGTACTTCATGCGCATGACGTATAGCACTTCATCGCTCCATACGTCTACCCGCCAGGGCGCTCTGTTCGTATCGTGCGCGGCATGAACAACCCGGCCTCCATCGCCCGCACCGTCGGCGACACGCCCCAGGGCGGCACCGTCCTCGGCTTTTACGCGCCCAAGGGCGCGCCGCGCCCGCCGCGCATCGCCCGCGGCGAGGGCATCTTCCTGTGGGACGCCGACGGACGGCGCTACCTGGACGCAACGGCCGGCGCAGTGGTGGCCAACATCGGCCACGGCAACCCGCGCGTGCTCGCCGCGATGACCGAGCAGGCGGCCAAGGTCAGTTTCGCCTACCCCCGCTTCTTCGAGAGCGAGCACAACATCGCGCTGGCCGATCGCGTCTGCGCACTGGCGGGCGAGGGCTTCGATCGCGCTTTCTTCGTCTCGGGCGGCTCCGAGGCCAACGAAGCGGCGCTCAAACTGGCGCGGCAGTACGCGGTGGTCACGGGGCAGGGCAGCCGCAGCAAGGTGATCTCGCGCGACCCGAGCTACCACGGCTCCACCCTGGGTGCGCTCGCGGTCACCGGCGACGCGAACACGCTGGAGCTGTACGGGCCGATGATCCGCGCGATGCCCAAGGTGCCGGCGCCGCTGTCCTACCGCGTGCCGCAGGGGCACACGGCCGCCTCTCACGAAATGGCCTGCGCCGACGAACTCGAGCAGGCCATCCTGCGCGAAGGTCCCGAGACCGTGCTCGCTTTCATCCTCGAACCCATTGGCGGCCTCTCGACCGGCGCGGTCGTGTCGTCGCCCGCGTACTTCGAGCGTGTGCGGCAGATCTGCGATCGCCATGGCGTGCTCGTCATCTACGACGAGATCATGAGCGGCGCCGGCCGCACCGGCGCCTTCCTCGCCGCGCACCACTGGCCTGCCGCGCGACCCGACCTGGTCACGCTCGCCAAGGGGCTGGCTGCGGGCTACACCCCGCTGGGCTGCCTGCTGGCGCCCGACCGCATCGTCGACGCCGTGGCCGGCAGCGGCGGCTTCGTGCATGGCCACACCTACTTCACCAATCCACTTTCATGCGCGGTCGCGCACGCCGTGGTCGACGAGGTGATCCGCCAGGACCTGGTCACGCGGGCGCGCGAGCGGGGCGAGCTGCTGATGGCGCGGCTGCGCGACATCGCGGCGCGCTCGCCCATCGTGGGCGACGTGCGCGGCAAGGGCCTGCTGACGGCGATCGAGATCGTCGCCGACAAGTCCACGCGGCGGCAGCTGCCCGCGTCCTTCAACGCGCCCGCGCGGCTGACCGGGCACGGGCTGAAGCGTGGCATCGCGCTCTACAACCGGCGCGCCAACCTCGGCGCCTTCGGGGACTTCCAGATGATCACGCCGCCGCTCACCATCAGCGAGTCCGAGATCGACACGCTGGCCGAGCTGCTCGAGACATCGCTCGCCGATCTTGCCGACGAGATCGCGCGCAACGGCCTCTCGGCCTGACCTTTTTCCATCCTCCAAAGGCTCACCATGATCGATCGTCTCCTGCAGGCCGCGCTGGCCTGCGCCAGCCTTGCCTTCGCCGCTGCCGCCCCGGCGCAGATCGCCGCCGGCAAGGGCCCCATCAAGCTGATCGTCGGCTACCCCGCCGGCGGCTCGGCCGATGTGCAGGCGCGCACCTTGTCCGACAAGCTCGCGGCGGAGCTCGGCACCACCGTGGTGGTCGACAACCGCACCGGCGCCGGTGGCCAGATCGCCGCCGAGTACGTGCGCAACGCTGCGCCCGATGGCCTCACCGTGCTGCTGGCCAACATGCACATGATGGTGATGCTGCCGCTGACCTCGAAGTCGGTCCGCTACGACCCGGTGAAGGACTTCAAGGCCGTGGGCCGCATCGCCAGCTTCTACGAAGCCATCGCGGTGCCCGCCGCGCTGCCGGCCAAGGACGTGAAGCAGTGGCTGGACATCGCGCGCGCCGATCCGCAGAAGGCCAGCTACGGCGTGCCCGCGCCAGGCAGCGTCGCGCAGTTCATCGGCTATCGCCTCGGTGCCGAAGCCAAGGTCAACCTGGTGGCCGCGCCCTACCGCGGCGCCGCACCGCTGGTGCAGGACCTGCTCGGCGACCAGATCGCGGCCGGCATCACGCCCATTGCCGACCTGGTGCCCCACCTGCAGGGCGGCAAGCTGAAGCTGCTGGCGGTCAACGGCGCGACGCGCGCCGCGCTGCTACCCGACGTGCCCACGCTGAAGGAGCTCGGCCAGCCCTACTTCGACAACCTCGAATGGACAGGCTTGTTCGTGCCGGCCGCAACGCCCAAGCCGATCGTCGACCAGCTGCATGCGGCGCTCGGCAAGGCACTTGCCAACAAGGAGGTGCAGGAGCGGCTGCTCAAGCTCAGCAGCAATCCCCACCCGAGCAGCGGGGACGAGCTGAGCCGGCTCATCGAAGACGACCTCAAGCGCTGGGGGCCCGTGGTGAAGGCCTCGGGCTTCACCTCCGAATGAGCTGCATTCCCCCGCACAAGCCGCTTCATCTTCCGGGGGTCCACGGCTATGCCAACCGCAAGAGCGTGGCGGCCGGTGAACTGCTGCGCTTCCACGTCAGCAGCGACAGGCCCTGGCAGCTCTCCGTCTGCAGGCTGGGCAGCGACGTGGAAGGGTGCAGCGACGACGTGGTCCTGCATCGCTTTGCGCCCTCGGCGGCGCGGGTGCAGCCCATTCATCCGGGCTCCTACGTCCATGTCGACAAGGGCTTGCCCGCCGCACTGCCCTTGCGCGGCCTGACGGTGGAATGCTGGGTCAAGCCGTGGCGCGTCGACGTGCGCCAAAGCCTCATCGGCCAGTACGACTTTCCTGCCCGGTGCGGCTGGGGCCTTTTCATCGAGGAGGGCGGCGCGCTGGGCTTGCACCTCGGCGATGGCGGCGCCTTCCAGGCGGATGCGCTGCAGGCCCGCGGCCGCCTGGCCGCGCGGCGCTGGCAGCATGTCGCCGCCACGTGGAACGGCCGGGTGGCCGCGTTGTGGATCGACGGCGTGCAGGCCGGGCAATGGGAGGCCGCGCAGGAAGTGCGGCCCGGCCCCGCACCGCTGCGCCTCGGCGCCGCCGCCGTCGACGGCCTGGCCGACCTCTTTGCCGACGCCGACCTGCTGATGCCCGTGCTGTACGACCGCGCGCTGGAAGCGGGGGAGATCGCGCAGCGTTTCGCGGGACGCGGCCTGGTCGTCCCCGCCGGCCGCTCGGTGCTGGCGTGCTGGCCACTGCGCGAGGAACGCGGCGCGCAGGTGGCCGATGCGAGCGGCCATCAGCGCACCGGCCGCATCGTCAACCATGGCACCTGGATGATCGTCGGCCCGGCTTTCGAGCCGGCCAAGGTCGGCGCCGGCGAAGACACCGAATCGAGCTACGACCCCTTCAGCGATCCGACCCGGGGCCACGGCCTGCGGCTGGCGAGCGACGACCTGTACGACTGCCGCTGGGAGGCCACGCACGTGTTCCGCGTGCCGGAGGACGCAAGGTCCGGCCTCTACGTCGCTCGCCTGCGCTTCGAGCTCGACGGCCGAGAGGCGGACTACGACATCACCTTCATCGTCCGCAAGCCCGCGCATGCGGCGCGCGCCCCCATTCTCGTGCTGTGCGCCGTCAACAGCTGGCTGGCTTATGCGAGCACGCCTTTCGCGAAGAACGTGGTGGACGATCCCGTGTGGCCGCGCCGCTCGGCGGGCCTGGAGAGCTGCCATCCGCAGGCGCCCGCCTACTGCAGCTACACCTACCACCGCGCCGGCCAGCCCTGCTACCAGGTCGGCCTGCGCATGCCGTGGCCGAACGGGAGCCCCAATGCGCTGTACGACCCCGAAGGCAGCGGGTTCAGCCAATGGGCGAGGCTCGAACGTCGCCTCCATGTGTGGCTGGAGCGCGAGGGCTACGACTTCGATGTCATCGGCGACATCGACCTGCATCGCGATCCATCGCTGCTCTCGCGTTACCGGACTGTCGTCGTCAACGGCCACAGCGAATACTGGTCGACCCCGGCCATCGATGGCCTGGACGACTACCTTCGCCGCGGCGGCAGCGCGATCGTGCTCTCGGGCAACACCATGTACCTGCGCGTGAGCTACGACGAGGACATGAGCGTCATGGAGCAGCGCAAGGTCAACGGCCCCGGCCATGACGAGACCGTGCCGCCGGTGGGCCCGCCCGCGGGCTCCTTCGGCGAGCAGTACCACAGCCAGGACTGGGCGCGCGGCGGTCGCCTCAAGGCGTCGGGTCGCGCGGCCGCCGACATCGTCGGCCTCGAGACGGCGGGCTGGGCCTTCGCCGACGGCGAGGACTTCGGCGTCTACCACGTGACGCAGCCGCGGCATGCCCTGTTCAACGAGCCGCATCCGCTCGGCCTCGAAGAAGGCCAGACCTTCGGCCACGCGCCGGGCGGCGGGCTGCCGCGCGCGATCGGCCACGAGTGGGATCTCACCATCGCCACCCTGGCGCGCATGACGAAGCAGGTGTCGCCGGGTGCGTCGCTGCCCGTGCCGCAGCAGGGCATCGAGGTCATTGCCCGCGGCATCCGCCGCGTGCCCGGCCGGCTCGACGCCTACCTCGACTGCTTCTCGAACCTCACCGAATCCATCGACGGCCTCTCGGCCGAGATGATCTATTGGGAACGACCTCAGGGCGGCCGTGTGTTCCACGCGGGCGCGGTGGGTGCGGCCTGGGTGCTGGGCTGCGACCCGCTCTTCGGCCGCTTGCTGCGCAATGTGCTGTACCGCTTCGGGGTCCGGCCCGGGGAGTGAAGCTCAGCCCGCGAGCAGAGCGCCCAGGCGCTCCACGTCGACATTGCCGCCGCTGATCAGCACCCCCACGCGCAGGCCGTGCAGCTGTGCCTTCATCGCGCGCGCGGCCGCGAAGCCCAGGCAGCCGGTGGGCTCGACCACCAGCTTCATGCGCGTGGCGAAGAAGCGCATTGCCTCGACCAGCTGTGCATCGCTCGCCGTCAGCACGTCGTCGACATCGCGGCGGATGATGGCGAAGGTGTGCTGCCCCAGGTGCTGCGTCTGCGCGCCGTCGGCGATGGTCTTGGGCGTATCGATGTGGACGATGCGTCCGCTGCGGAAGGACTGCTGCCCGTCGTTGCCCGCTTCCGGCTCCACGCCGTAGAGCTTGCACTGCGGCGCGAGCGCCCGCGTGGCCAGCGCCGAGCCGGAGAGCAGCCCGCCGCCGCCCAGCGGCACGAACAGCGCATCGAGCGGGCCCGTTTCCTCGAACAGCTCCTTGGCCGCCGTGCCCTGGCCGGCCATGACGTCCGGGTGGTCGTAGGGCGGGATCAACGTCATGCCGTGCTTCTGCGCCAGCTCGCGCCCGATCTGCTCGCGATCGTCCTTGTAGCGGTCGTAGATCACCACCTGCCCGCCGTAGCCCCGGGTCGCCGCCACCTTCGCGGCCGGCGCGTCGTGCGGCATCACGATGGTCGCCGGCATGCCGAGGATGCGCGCCGACAACGCGATGGCCTGTGCATGGTTGCCCGAGGAGAAGGCCACCACGCCGCCGCGCCGCTGCGCCGGGTCGAACTTCGCGAGCGCATTGAAGGCGCCGCGGAACTTGAAGGCGCCCATGCGCTGCAGGTTCTCGCACTTGAAGAAGAGTTGCGCGCCCAGTTCTTCGTCCGCCGTGCGCGAGCGCAGGACGGGGGTGCGATGGGCATGGCCTTCGAGGCGCAGCGCGGCGGCGGCCACGTCGTCGAAGGTGGGGAGCTTCAAGGTGTCTGGCATGCGGGCACTTCCTTTGTTGAACGGATTATCCGTAGCGCGAGGAATCGGCCATCCCCGGGCTCGAGATCGTCCTTTCCGTCGCGCTTTTTTCCGCCGATGCCCTGTTGGCTGACCCCCGCCTTGCCGATAGACAGGCATGAGCACGTGGAAGATGCCCCCACAGGGCCCGCCGAACTACCGAATCCTGCAGCGCGAAGGCTGCACGATCGTGTACGGCCACATGCCGCTCGGGAGCTGGCTGCGCCTGCTGCGGCAGGCGAGCGACCTGCATGTGCTGCATGCCGACGTGGCGCGCATGCTGGGCGCCACGGCCGTCCTCGGCCCGCCGGAGGGCTTGGCGCGCCTGCGCGAGCAGGAAGCCGCCGCCGCCACCGGCCGGGTGCGCGCGCAGCTCGGCCGCGCGGCGCGCCGGCTGGACGCGCAGGCAGTGCGCTGGCTGGCAGCCGGCGAGCAGGGCCTGTCCAGCCTGGCGCTCTTCACGCTGCTGACCGGCGTGCGCCCGCCCCACTACGGCGGCGCCGCGCTGGACCTGCCAGGCAATGCGCAGCAATTCCGGCGCTGCCGCCTGCTCGTGGAACAGGTGCCTTCGCTGCAGCCCGCGCTGCGCCAGCTCGCACGCCGCGTGGCCGATCCCGAACTGGTGTCCTGGGCGGCCCTGGCCGAAACCTGGAAGGACCTTTGCGCCCAGATGGACCACGAATGGCCGGCCTGGCGCACGCAGCCCGGGCGGGCGCCGGGCGTGAACGCGATGCTGGCCTGCTTCCACGAGGTCGAGACCGACCGCGCCGTGCTCCAGGCCAGCCGCACGACCGCGTCGCTGCCGCTGCCTTACGGCGTGCCGGACCGGACCCCGCGCCGAGGCGGGGGACGCTGGCTGATGTAGGAAGCGGGTGTCTTCTTCCGCGCCCTGCGCGAAGACTTCGCTCCTTCGCGATCACCCGAGCCGCACAACCTCGCCATCCTGCGCCGCCCCGTACAGCCGCTCGACCTCGGACGCGCGCCGCACCAGCACCGCGCGCTGGTTGATGTAGCCCTTGTCCGTGATCTCGCCGGCATCGATGTCCGGCGGCGTGGCCAGCACCAGCGCGCACACCGGGCATCGCGAGGAGCCCGCGCCCTCGTCGCGCAGGGCGCGCATCGTGCGAAGCAGCGCTGCCGCCAGTTCCTCACGTGGGCGCTGCGCGGCCTGTGCGCTCGGGAAGACCAGCATCCCGACCGCCTCTCTGTCGTGGCCGGTGATCACCACGTCCTGCACCAGCGGCGCCAGGCGCGACACCAGCTGCACGCGCAGCGTGCCGACCGAGACCCAGGTGCCGCTCGTGAGCTTGAAGTCCTCGGCCACGCGGCCATTGAAGATCACGCCGCATTCGGGCCGCTTCGCGTCCGCCAGGTAGCCGGCGTCGCCGATGCGGTAGTAGCCCTCTTCGTCGAAGGCCTCCGCGGTTTCGCGTGGCGCGTTGCGATAGCCGGGGAAGACCGACACGCCCTTGACGCGCATTTCCAGCTTGTCGCCGTTGGGCACGAACTTCAGCTCCAGGCCCGGCAGCGGCGCGCCGATGCAGCCGGCGCCGTCGAGCTTCCAGTGCGCGGAGGTGACGGCCGGCGAGGTCTCGGTCGCGCCCCAGGAGGTCGTGAGCCACAGCGGCGCATCCGGCCGCGCACGCTTCGCCACCGCCTCCAGCCGTTGCCAGGTCGAGGGCGCCAGCGCCGCGGCGGCGTAGAAGCACAGGCGCAGGCGCGACAGCACGTCGGCAGCCAGCGCTTCATCGGCCTCGAGGAAAGGCAGCAGCATGTCGAAGCCGCGCGGCACGTTGAACAGCAGCGTGGGCCGCACCTCGCGCAGGTTGCGCACCGTCTTCTCGATCAGCCCCGGCGCCGGCCGCCCCTCGTCGATGTAGAGCGCGCCGCCGTGGCTGAGCACGACGTTGAAGTTGTGGTTCGCGCCGAAGGTGTGGCTCCAGGGCAGCCAGTCCACCAGCACCGGCGGCTCCTGGTCCAGGAAGCGCCAGGTCTGCGAAATCATCTGCTGGTTGGCGCACAGCATGCGGTGCGTGTTGATCACCACCTTGGGCTTTCCGGTCGAGCCGGAGGTGAGCAGGTACTTGGCGTGGGTGTCGGGCAGGATGGCCTCGAAGGCCTGCATGACGGCCGGCGTTTCTTCGGCCTCCAGCAGCCGTGCGAAGGCGAGCGCATCCGGGTGAGCCTCGGCGTTGCGGCTGAAGACGGTGACCGCATCGACGCCGCAGCCGACCAGCGCCTTGCCGTAGACGGCGGCGTCCGATGCGTAGATCAGCGCCGGCTCCAGCGCCTGCAGCATGCCGTGCAGCCGCGACGGGTCCTTGGCCAGCCGCGAGTAGGCGCTGGAGAGCGAGCAGGCGGTGCGGCCGATGTGCATGGCGGCCAGCATCAGCACCGCGTGGTCGATCGCGTTGTCCGAGAGGATCACCACCGGCTTGTCCGCGGGCACGCCAAGGTCCAGCAGGCCCTGCGCCACCGCACCCACCGCGCGGCGCAGCGCGCGGTAGTCCAGCCTGCGCCAGCCTTCGCCGCGCTCGTCGCGCTCGGCCAGCGCCAGCGCATCGGGCGTCTCGCTCGCCCAGCGCTCCAGCCATTCGCCGATGCAGCGCGCATAGGGCTTGAGCGCTGCGGGCGAGCGCAGGGCGAAGGAGCCGTCATCGAAATCGATGCGGACCGTGCGCGGCGGCGCGAGCTGGCGGGGGTCGTCGAAGAAGCCGGTGGTCATGTTCTCGTCTCCGAAGCGAAGTGGCCGCCGCCGGGCCGATCCGAGGCGGGCTGCGCCGCCCTTGCGCCGGGTCGCGTTGCAAGCGCGGCGCTCGTGTCAGGCCGGGGGGCTGTCATGTTTCGAGTGTGCCGGACGCGGACTTGGCGCGGATCAGGTTCAACAGCAGGGCATCGCGCGCTCGCTCGAGTTCGCGCTCATGGCGATCGCCGAGCGCCGCGGCGACCCCCTCGGCGACCTGCTGCTTGAGCTCGGCCGTCATGAGGGGCGAACCCAGGTCCTTCCACCAGTCCTCGATCGGCCCGCCCAGATGCGCCAGCACATGCGCGATGCCGCCGGCGCCGCCCGACAGATGCAGGTTCATGAAGGGCCCCATCACCGCCCAGCGCAGGCCGGGGCCCTGCGAGATCGCGGTGTCGATGTCGGCCACCGAGGCGACGCCCTGTTCGACCAGGTGGAAGGCCTCGCGCCACAGCGCGGCCTGCAGCCGGTTGGCGATGTGGCCCTTGACCTCGCGCTTCACGTGGATCGGCCGCTTGCCGATGGCGGCGTAGAAGGCCATGGCGCGCTCGACCGCCTCCGCCGAGGTGCGCTCGCCGCCGATCACTTCGACCAGCGGAATCAGGTGCGGCGGATTGAAGGGATGGCCCAGCACCACGCGCTCCGGATGCGCGCAGCCCGACTGCATGCCGCTGACCGTCAGCCCCGAGGAGCTGGAAGCCAGGATCGCGTGCAGCGGCGCAGCCGCATCCATGCGGCGGAACAGGTCGATCTTGAAGTCCAGGCGCTCGGGACCGTTCTCCTGCACGAAGTCCGCCTCGCGCAGCGCGTCTTCCAGCGCTGCATGAAAGCGCAGCCGGTCCGCCGAGGCGCCCTCGGCCAGCCCGAAGCGCTCCAGCGTCGGCCAGTGCTGCGCCACGGCCTCGCGCAGCCGCGCCTCGGCGCCTGGCGACGGGTCGGTGGCTTCGACATCCAGCCCCTGCGCGAGGAACCAGGCGGCCCAGCTGGCGCCGATCACGCCGGTGCCGACCACTGCGACGCGGGCGATCGCCGTGTTCACGTGTGCCATTCCTCAGGACTCGGCCGTGAAGCCGACCTTCTTGACCAGCGGGCCCCAGCGTTCGAACTCGACGCGCTGCGAGCGCGCCATCTCCTCGACGGTGGAGCCCTGCGCGATCAGCCCGACCACCGCCAGGCTGTCCAGCACCGACTTGTCCTTGATCGCGGCGTTGATGGCCGCATTGGCGGCACTGATGACCGAGGCCGGCGTCCTGGCCGGCGCATAGAAGCCGAACCACTCCTCCGTCGTCAGTTCCCCGAAGCCTTGCTCGGCCAGGGTCGGGACCTCGGGCGAGAAGGGCGAGCGCGTCTTGCCGGAGGTGGCCAGCAGGCGCAGCTTGCCGGCCTTGTGATTGGCGATGAAGTCGCCGCTCGGCGTGACCATCGCGGCGATCTGGCCGCCCACCACGTCGGTCACCCCGGGGATGGAGCCGCGGTACGGCACGTGCTTGAGCTCCACGCCGTTGTTGATGCCCAGCAGGGCGCCGATGAAGTGCGGCGTGGAGCCGGCCGCCGGCGAGCCGTAGCTGGCCTGGTCGGGGTTGGCCTTGGCCCAGGCCAGGAAGTCCCTGACGTTCTTCACGCTGGCCGGCACCAGCGGCCCGACCGCCAGGCCGTGGTGCATCACCGCCGCGATCGATACCGGCGTGATGTCCCTGACCGGGTCGTAGCTGAGCTTGCTGTAGATGTGCGGGTAGATCGAGGTGCAGGAGAAGGGCGACAACGCCAGCACGCTGCCGTCGGCCGGCGCGCCCTTGAGCACTTCCAGCGCGATGCGTCCGCCCGCGCCGGGCTTGTTCTCCACGACGCCCGCGTTGCGGGTGTAGGCCGAGCCGGCCAGCTTCTCGCCGACGCGGCGCGCCACGCTGTCGCCCGCACTGCCGGCCGGGAACCCGTAGTAGATCTTGATCTGTTCGAGCGGCTGAGCCAGCGCGGCCAGGGGCGCGAGCGTGCCGAGGGCGGCAGCGGCGCCCAGGGTGTGGACGAAGTGGCGGCGGGTGTTCATGGCTTGTCGTCTCCTTGTGAAATTCGGATGCGGGTACCGGGCGCAGAGGACGCGGCTCAGCGCGGCGCAAACTCGGGTCGCGGCAGTCCCGTGCGCGGCAGCCCCATCATGTCGCGCGCTTCGGCCGGCGTGGCCGGTTCCAGGTCCATCTCGCGGATGACGCGCACGATGCGTTCGGTCAGCTGCAGATTCGTCGCGAGCTCGCCGTGGCGGTAATAGAGGTTGTCCTCGAGCCCGACGCGCGCATGGCCGCCCAGCAGCAGCGCGCTGATGTTGGCCTCCAGCTGCGAGGGCCCGATGCCGCTGACGCAGAAGATCGCGCCCTCGGGCAGCGTGTCCACCATCATCTGCAGGTGGCGCGGCGAGAACGGCATCGCGTTCTGGAAGTTGCGATGCACGTTCATCACCAGGTTGATGAAGTAGGGCGCTTCGTCCAGGCCTTCATGGATCAGCGTGGTCGTGTCCTGCAGGATGTGCGTGGGGCTGAACACCTCCCACTCGGGCTTGATGCCGCGCGCCTTCATGCCGGCGGCGAGCTCGCGGCCCTTGCCGAGCGGCGTGTCCATCAGGATCTCGCGGCCTTCGAAGCTGAGGTTGAGCGTGGTGGCGTCCAGCGTGCACATCTCGGCGCCCGCCTCCATGCCCTTGACGCGCTCCTCGAAGGCGATCTCCCACCGCCCGCCGGGCAGCGGCTTGACCATGTCGCCGTGCACGCCGCCGCCGGTGGAGTTGTTGATCACGATGTCGCAGCCGGCGTCGCGGATGCGCTGGTTGATCTCGCGGTACACCGCCGCGTCGCAGGTCGCGCCATCGTCCGGGCGCCGCGCATGGATCGCGGCGACGCTGGCGCCGGCCTTCCAGCAGGCCACCACGTCGGCGGCGATCTCCGCCGGCTGGGTGGGGAGGTGGGGGTTCTGCGACTTGTGCGCCATGCCGCCGGTGGGGGCAATGGTCACGATCACCTTGCGCTTGGACATCGGGTGGGTCTCCTTGGATGAGCGCGCTATTATTTTTGCCCGCCGGCGGTCCCACAGTCATTGCGACGACATTTGGAGTCAGGGTTTACACGGCGCAGGAGCCTCATGCACCCCAAGCCGAGCCGGCCCCCGGCGGCACCTCTTTCCATTCCCGAGCTGCTGCAGCACTCGGTCTGGTTTCCCGCGCTGGATGCACAGGCCCAGGCGCGCGTGCTGGACGAGATGCGCGAGCAGCCCGTGGCCGCCGGCTGCGCGCTGTGCCGCCGGGGCGAGACGCCGCTGCACTGGTACGGCACGCTCGAAGGGCTGCTCAAGTGGTCCATCACCGCCGCCGACGGCCGCTCGGTGACGCTGGGCGGCCTTTCGGTCGGGAGCTGGTTCGGCGAGGGCACGCTGCTGCGGGCGCTGCCGCGTTCCGCCGACATCATCGCGCTGCGCGACAGCCGGGTCGCGCGGCTGCCGCTGGAGACCTTCGAGTGGCTGCACCAGACGCAGCTGAGCTTCAATCATTTCCTGCTGCGCCAGCTCAACGAGCGCTTGCACTGGTTCATGGGCAACTACGCGGCGCACCGGCTGCTCGACGCCGACAGCCAGGTCGCGCGTGCGCTGGCAGGGCTGTTTCATCCCTGGCTGCATCCCGGCAGCGACGCGCACCTGCAGACATCGCAGGAAGAGATCGCCAACCTGTCGGGCCTGTCCCGGCAGCGCTGCAACGCGGCGCTCAACCGGCTGCGCGAGGCGGGGTTGCTGCGCATCGAGTACGGCGGGATCACCGTGGTCGACGTGGAAGGCCTGCGGCGCTTCGTCGAGTAGCGCCGGCGGCGCGTTCGCGGCCTTCAGTGCTGCTGCTGCTGCGTCTTGTGCAAGGGCTCGGCGCCGGGGCTCTGGGGCTGTTCTTCTTCCACGGGCGGGCCAGCGTCCGGGCGGATGCGGGGCGCGGCGTTTTTTTCTTCCTCCTCCTCGTCGAGCCCGTGCGGGTGCTCGTCGCGCCACCGTTCATGGTGCGGGCCCCCGCGTGCCGGTCGACCGTCGGAACGGCTGGGGACATCGTGTCTGGGCATGATCGAGCTCCTGAAAAGGCGACTGCCCTCGAAGCTAGCCAGTGCCTGACGTGTCGCTGTCGGGCCGGTGCCGCAGTCGCCGTGGGAGAACTCGCACGTGGTGGCCAGGCTGCGCCGGTGGACCAGCGCACGCGGCGTCAGAACTTGTGCGCCAGATGCGGCGGCCCTTCCTCGTCGCCCGTGCTTTCGTCGTCCACCGAAGCAAGCCTGAGTCGCGCGGCTTCGTGCCGCACCTTCAGTTCCGCATAGCGCTCGCGCTGCGCCGGCCGCGACGGCGTTTGCTGCATGCAGGCGATGAAGAAGCGCGACTCCTCGGCATTCATGCCGAGCAGCACTTCCTGGCCGCGCCCATCGATGGCCAGGGCGCTGCGCGCTTGCAGCTCGGTGCGTTGCGCTTCGGGCATTTCGAGCAGGTTCATCTTCGGCTCCTCGGGCAGTAACGCAGTCTGCCACCACGCGTTCGGCAATGCGACCGAGTCGCCGCGCCGCCGAGCGGGTCGCGGCGTGGCGGTGCCGCTTCAGCGCCGGTGGTAGCTGGGCGCCAGCTCGTACACAGGCGTCGCCAGCCCCTCCATCCGCGCCTTGAGCTGCAGCGCCAGGAATTGCGAGTAGTGGCGCGACTGGTGCAGGTTGCCGCCGTGGAACCACAGGTTCGGGACCTGCGTCGGCTTCCACATGTTGCGCAGCTCGCCTTCCCAGGGGCCGGGGTCCTTGGGGGTGTCGGAGCCCAGCCCCCAGCACTTGCCCACCCGGTCGGCGATCTCGGGCGAAATCAGGTCGGCCAGCCAGCCGTTCATCGAGCCGTAGCCGGTGGCATAGACCAGCAGGTCGGCCGGCAGCTCGCTGCCGTCGCTCAGCGTCACCGAGCGTTCGTTGACGCGCTCGATGTTCACGCCGCTCTTCAGCTTGATGCTGCCGTTGGCCACCAGCTCCGAGGCGCCCACGTCGATGTAGTAGCCCGAGCCCCGGCGCAGGTACTTCATGAACAGGCCCGAGCCGTCGGCGCCGAAGTCGAGCATGAAGCCGGCCTTCTCGAGCCGGTTGTAAAGATCGGCATCGCGCCGCTTCATTTCCTCGTACACCGGGATCTGCAAGGCATGCATGATCTTGTAGGGCACCGAGGCGAAGATGAGGTCGGCCTTGTGGTGGTCGATGCCGTTCTTCACGGCCTGTTCCGAATACAGCCCGCCCAGCGCCAGCTCCATCAGCGAATCCGAAGGCGCGATGTGGGTGGACGAGCGCTGGATCATGGTGACGTCGGCGCCGTGCTCCCACAGCGCCGCGCAGATGTCATGCGCCGAGTTGTTGGAGCCCAGCACCACGCACTTCTTCCCCCGATAGGCCTCGGGCCCGGGATGCTGGCTCGAATGGTGCTGCTCGCCCTCGAAGTTCTCGGCACCCGCAATCTCCGGCACGTTGGGGTAGCCGGAGACGCCGAGCGCGAACACCAGCTGCTTCGGGCGCAGCACGATCTCTTCGCCCTCGCGCTCGACCGTCACTTCCCATCGCTGCGTCGTCTCGTCGAAGCGCGCCTTCTTCGCGGTGGTCGAGCTCCAGTAGTTGAGCTCCATCACCCGCGTGTACATCTCCAGCCAGTCGGCGATCTTGTCCTTGGGCGAGAACACCGGCCAGTCGTCCGGGAAGGGCAGGTAAGGCAGGTGGTCGTACCACACCGGATCGTGCAGGCACAGCGACTTGTAGCGCCGCCGCCAGGAGTCGCCGGCGCGCGCATTGCGCTCGACGATGATGGTCGGCACGCCCAGCCGGCGCAGCCGCGCGCCGAGTGCGATGCCGCCCTGGCCGCCGCCGATGATCACGACCTCGGGCTGCACCGTGCGGCCCAGCGCCTGCGCTTCCTCCTGCCGCTGTTCGAGCCAGCTCTTGCGATCGCGGCGCACGCCGTGCTCGGTGCCCTTGGCGCGCTTCTCGCCGGTCTTCTCCTCGAAGCCCTTGAGCTCGGTCATGGTGGTGAGCAGGGTCCAGCATCGGCCCTCGCGCAGCCGCAGGTGGCCGCGCCCGCGCGCCACGCGCGTCTCGAAGCGGAACCACGCATCGACCACGCCATCGGCTTCTGTGGCTTCGCCCTCGATCGCGAAGTTCGAGGGCTGCGTATCCGCCAGCCGCGCCTCCAGCATCGCGCGGATCGCCGCCGGCCCTTCCTGCGTGCGGATGTTCCAGGTGAAGGCGACCAGGTCGCGCCAATAGCTCTCGGGCGCGAAGAGGGCGACGGCGGCATCGACGTCCCGGCGCGCCAGCGCAGCGGCGAAATCGGCCAGCCAGGCTGAGGCGGCGCGGGTCGGATCGGGGGTGGGATCGGTCATGCGTATCTCCGTAAGTGAGGAAGAAGGGGCCATGAGCGTCGAGGCGCGAGCCCGCGTCCGCGCACGCCGCGTTCGGGACGGGTGCACGCTGCCGGCGCCTCGCCATGCCGCGGTGCGGGCAGCACAGCCGGACATCTTTGGCGGGCGATCCATCCCGCGGCCAGAGGTAAAACCCGGTGCGTCGCCGCCGGGCGGCACCTCGAACGACACGCCGGCGCGATGCGGATGGCTTCACGTCGCGCAGCCGCCTGCCTACGGCTCAGGCCACGCCGTGCGCCTGCAGCAGCGCCTCCCTGAAGGCCAGCGCCGCGCGCGAGGGCGCCGGCGAGCGCCGCATCACGCACACGAAGCCGCAGTCGTAGCGGAACAGCTGCTTGCGCACCGGTCGCATGCGTTCCTGGTCCTCGAAGATGCGCCCGTAGTGGTCGGGCAAGAAGCCCAGGAAGCGCCCCGAGAGGATCAGCGTCGCGATGGCTTCCTGGTCCAGCCCGGTCGCGGCGCGCTTCAACCCGGCGCGGTGGCTGGCTTCCATGTTGGGCGAGTGGTAGCCCAGCCCGGCGAAGCGATGCGCGCGCAGGCCCTTCCAGTCGAGCCCGGTGTTGCGGCCTTCGAACAGCGGATGGCCGGCGCCGCAGTACAGCAGCATGGTCTCGTCGAAGAGCAGGTCGTAGGCCAGGCTCTCCGAGCGCCGGTGCGCCGGGATGATGCCCACGTGCAGGCTGCCGTCGATCAGCTGGCGTTCGATCGCGTTGATGGTGCCGATCTGGATCTGCAGCGCCACCTCCGGCGCGCGCTCCACGAAGGCGGCAATGGCCTCGCCGATGCGCGCCTTGGGATTGGTGGCGGTCTTGTCGAACAGTCCGATCTCCAGCTGCCCGCCCATGCGCTGGTGGATGTCGTCCACGCCGCTGCGGAAGGCGTCGACCGCGCTCAGCAGGCGCATCGTCTCCTCGTAGATGCGCTGCCCTTCGACCGTCAGCGCGAAGCCGGCGCGCCCGCGCCGGCACAGGGTCAAGCCCAATCGCGTCTCCAGGTCCTTGATCTGCCGGCTGATGGTGGAAGTGCCCACGTTGAGCTCCAGCTCGGCCGCCGCCATGCCGCCGCAGTCGGCCACGGCCTTGAAGACCTTGAGCATGCGCAGGTCCGATTCGCCAAGCTGGCCCAGGCGGGAAGGGGCGGACGAAGAGGGCGCCTTTACTTTCATCAGATGGCAAGTGAACGTGGATATTCCGGCATTGGCCGAAGTATCAGCCCTCCCCAGAATGGATGCCACCTCCCAACACGCCGGCGCTCACGCGCCCCCACTGCCATGAGCGCTCTCGCCGCCGACACCCCCGCCCATCTCCCCTCGGTCCGCACCGATGCCGCCTGGCTGGATGCGCACTGGATGCCCTTCACCGCCAACCGCCAGTTCAAGGCCGACCCGCGCCTGATCGTCGAGGCCCAGGGCCTGTACTTCACCGACAGCGATGGCCGCAAGATCTTCGACGGCCTGTCGGGCCTGTGGTGCTCGGGCCTGGGCCACGGACGGCCGGAGATCACCGAGGCGGTCAGCCGCCAGATCGCGAAGCTGGACTATTCGCCGGCCTTCCAGTTCGGCCATCCGCTGTCCTTCGAGCTCGCCAACCGGCTGCGCGAGCTCACGCCCGAGGGCCTGGACTACGTGTTCTTCACCGGCTCCGGCTCCGAGGCCGCCGACACCTCGCTCAAGATGGCCCGCGCCTACTGGCGTGCCAAGGGCCAGGGCGGCAAGACCCGCCTGATCGGCCGCGAGAAGGGCTACCACGGCGTCAACTTCGGCGGCATCTCGGTGGGCGGCATGGTGGCCAACCGCAAGACCTTCGGCCAGGCCGTGGAGGCGGACCATCTGCCGCACACGCAGCTGGCGGCCAATGCCTTTTCGCGCGGCGAGCCGGCGCAGGGCGCCGAGCTGGCCGACCGGCTGCTCGACCTGATCGCGCTGCACGACGCGAGCAACATCGCCGCGGTGATCGTCGAGCCCTTCTCGGGCTCCGCCGGCGTGGTGATTCCGCCGAAGGGCTACCTGAAGCGCTTGCGCGAGATCTGCACCGCGAACCACATCCTGCTGATCTTCGACGAGGTCATCACCGGCTTCGGCCGCGCGGCCGCGATGACCGGGGCCGAGGCTTTCGGCGTCACGCCGGACATCATGAACGTGGCCAAGCAGGTCACCAACGGCACCCAGCCGCTGGGCGCCGTGATCGCGAGCAAGGAGATCTACGACACCTTCATGGCGGCCGGCGGCCCCGACTACATGCTCGAGTTCCCGCACGGCTACACCTACTCGGCCCATCCGGTGGCCTGCGCCGCGGGCGTCGCGGCGCTGGACGTGCTGGTGAAGGAAGACATGGTCGGCCGCGTGCAGGCGCTGGCGCCGCACTTCGAGGCCGCGGTGCACAGCCTCAAGGGCAGCAAGCACGTGGCGGACATCCGCAACTACGGCCTGGCCGCGGGGCTGACGATCGCCTCGATGCCCGGCGAGCCGGCGCGCCGGCCTTACGAAATCGCGATGGCTTGCTGGAAGAAGGGCTTCTACGTCCGCTACGGCGGCGACACCCTCCAGCTCGCGCCACCCTTCGTCGCGGAGAAGGCCGATGTCGAGCGGCTGGTCAGCGCGCTCGGGGATGCGCTGGCCGAGACGGCCTGAGGTCGACGATCGGGCCGCGGGCATTCGACGGGCGTGCTGCATGCCCTGTGCCCAGGCGTGTCCGATCTTCGCCAGGAACTCGGACGGCATCCGGATCAGCGGTGCTGCCAGGTGAGGCGCTCCTGGGGGGCATGAGCAAGGCGACGGGCCGGCCGGTCGGGGTCGGGGTCGCAAGCCATAGCTGACAACCCGTCACCCACCCGGCCGCGCCAGCCTGTCGAACACCGTGCGACGGCCATCACCCTGCGCGCGGCGCTCCGTCGCTGTACCATGGCCGCGCCATGGCTTGCCCCGCCTGTGGATACGACGCCGACAGCGAGTTCGCCTTCTGCCCGAAGTGCGGGACGCGGCTCGCGGCCGCCCCGCCGCCACCCCCCGAGCCCGAATCCGACCGCCGCATGGTCACGGTCATGTTCGCGGACCTGTCGGGCTTCACCGCGCTCGCCGAGACGCTCGACCCCGAAGACCTGCGCGCGCTGCAGACCGAGCTCTTCGAGCAAATGGCCTCCACCATCCGCCGCTTCGACGGCTTCGTCGAGAAATTCGTCGGCGATGCCGTGATGGCCGTGTTCGGCGCGCCCGTGGCCCACGAGGAGGACCCGGAGCGCGCGCTGAGGGCCGCCCTGCTGCTGCACCGGCGGGCCGGCGAGCTGGGCGAGCGCTGGCAGGCGCGCACCGGCCGGCCGCTGTCCCTGCACATCGGCATCCACACCGGCCCGGTGGTCGCAGGCCACCTGGGCTCGGAGACCAATGCCGCCTATGCCGTCACCGGCGAAACCGTGAACGCCGCCTCCCGCCTCCAGAGCGCGGCAGGCGCCGGCCAGACCGTGGTCAGCCATGCGACCTGGCTGCTCACGCAGCATGCCTTCGGCTTCGAGCCCCTGGGCGAACTCTCGCTCAAGGGCATGGCCCAGCCGATGGCTGCCTACCGGCTGGAGGCGGCGCTGAACGACCCCCAGTCCACGCGCGGCCTGCAGGCGCACGGCCTGACCAGCGCGATGGTCGGCCGCGAAGCAGCGCTCGAGGCGCTGGAGCAGGCCTTCGAGCAGATGCGCGCCGGGCAGGGCCGGCTGCTGCGCATCGTCGCCGAGGCGGGCAGCGGCAAGACCCGGCTGCTCACCGAATTCCTGGAGCAGCTTCGGGCGCAAGGCCGGCTGGAAGATGTGGTCGTGCGCCGCGCCGCCTGCTCCCCCCTCGGCGAGCGCGCCTATGGCGTGCCGGCAGCGCTGCTGCGCGACGCCTGGGGCCTGGAAGCGCGCGAGCCGGACGAGGCGGCGCGCCAGAAGGTCGCCGCGGCCCTCGCCGGCCTCGGCGTGCACGAAGCCGAAATGCAGGCGCTCGCCGCCTGCCTCGGCCATGTGCTGGGCCTCGAAGACGAAGATGCGCACACCCGCTACCTCGACCCGGAGCAGCTGAAGCAGCAGATCTTCTTCGCCGTCCATGCCGTGGTCGAGCGCCGCCTGCAGCAAAACCCCGTGATCATGATCGTGGAGGACCTGCACTGGACCGATGCCGCCTCGCTGGAGCTGCTGCGCTTCCTGCTGGAGCGGCTGCACGATCGTCCTTTCATGCTGATGGTGACGCAGCGCCCCGCGCCGGCCCTGGAAACCTGGGCTCAGGGCGCGGGCGCGCAGACCCTGCTGCGGCTCGAACCGCTGTCGGCACGCTGCAGCGACGCTTTGCTCGATGGCCTGTTCGGCCCGCGCGTCCTGCCCGGCGCCCTGCGACAGCGCATCGTCGAGCATGCCGGCGGCAACCCGCTCTTCCTCGAAGAGATGGCGCGCGGACTCATTGCCGACGGGCTGCTGACGCGGCGCGGGGAGCGATGGGTCTACAACCCCAACGTCAGCGTCGTCCAGGTGCCGCAAACCATCCACGGCTTGCTGCTCGGCCGCATCGATCGGCTGCCCACGCCCGTTCGCGCCGTCCTGCGCGAGGCCGCCGTGATCGGGCCCGAGTTCGACGAGGGCCTGCTGCGCGGCGTTGCCAGCGCGCCGGCGTCGGTGCCGCAGGCGCTGGACAGCCTGGTCGATGCCGGCATGCTGGCCGCCATGCCGGCGGAGGACGGCTGCCGCGAGTTCCGCTTTCGCCAGGGCCTGCTCCAGGAAGTCGCCTACCAGAGCCTGCTGTTGCGCCGGCGCACCGAGCTGCACACGCGCATCGGCGAAGCGCTGGAGAAGCAGTGCGGCGGCGTGCCCCGGCGGCTGGAGGAACTGCAGGCCCTGGCCCATCACTTCCGCCTGGGCGTCGACAAGGCGCGCGGCGCACGCTACCTGGTCGCCGCCGGCGACTGGGCGCGCGGGACCTACGCCAACGACGACGCCATCCGCGACTATGCGCAGGCGCTGGACATCCTCGCCGCCGCCAAGGGCAACGAGGAAGAGCGCCTGGCCGTGCGCGAGCGCCTGGCCGACGTGCTCGCCCCCGCGGGCCGGATTGCCGAGGCCACCCAGCAGCTTTCCGCCGCCCGCGAAGGCCGCTCCGCCGATGGCGACCGGGTGTCCGAAGCCCGGCTGCTCGGCAAGATCGCCGCCCTGCGCTGGGAGGCCGGCGACCGCGCCGAGGCCCAGGAATGCCTGACCACCGGCCTGGCACTCGTCGACGGCGAGGCGCCGCACATCGAGCGGGCCTGGCTCTACCAGCGCATGGGCGAACTGCGCTTCCGCAACGCCGACAACCAGGGGGCCCTGGCCTGGACCCAGCGTGCGCTCGCCCACCTGGAGGCGCTCGAGGGCCGCGAGGGCGCGGACGAGGAAGAGCGCCGCAACGCGCGCGCCGCCGCCGCGCTCGCCCTCAACACCCAGGGCGTGGCGCTCGCCCGCCTGAACCGTCTCGACGAGGCCGTCGCCCAGCTCGAGCGCAGCGTGAAGGTGGCGAGCGAGGCCGACCTGCCGCAGGCCGAATGCCGGGCGCTGTGCAACCTGGGCGTGCTCTACAGCTCCAGCCATCCGCAGCGTGCCATCGACGCCTGCGAGCGCGGCCTGGAGACCGCGCGCCGCATCGGCGACCTGGGCCTGCAGTCGCGCCTGTCGGCCAACCTCGCGGTGGCGTATTGCACCCTCACCAACCGCTGCGACGAGCGCGGGGTCGGCGCCGCCCATGACGCCATCGACATCGACCGCAGCACCGGCCAGCTGGACCACCTCGCCGTCTCGCTGGTGGTGCTGGCCCAGATCTACCAGTGCCACGGCGAGTCCGCGCGCGCCATGCGGCACTACCAGGAAGCCCTGGTCCTGGCCGAGAAGAGCGCCGAGCCTCAGTTACTCTTTCCCTGCTACGAGGGGCTTGCAACCCTGTACCTCGACGCCGATGATGGCGTGCAGGCCGAGCGCTACATGGCGCTCGCCCAGGACACCTGCCAGCGCGCCGGCCTGGACCCCGATGCGCTGGTCGTGCTTCCGTTCCTTTGCTGAACTGCAGAAGGGGGTCGTTCATCATGACCATGACAATGCATCCCGTCGCTCCCGGCGAGCCAGCGCCGAACTTCGCCCTCCCGGCGGTCGCTGGCTCCGGCATCATCTCGCTCGACGATTACCGCGGCCGCAGCCCGCTCTTCCTCTCCCTCATGCTGGGCCTCTGGTGCCCCTTCTGCCGCCGGCAGCTGGCGCAGCTCGGCACCTTCGAGGAGCGGCTCAAGGACATGGGGGTCGACAGCCTCGCCGTCGTGGCCACCGCACCCGAGAACGCGCGGCTGTACTTCAAGTTCAGGCCCACCAAAGTGCCCCTGGCCGCCGACCCCGAGCTCTCCACCCACCGCGCCTATGGCCTCCCGAAGCCGGAGCCCACGCCGGCCCTGCTGGAGGCATTGGATACGGTGCGCATCAACCCCTTCGGCGACCTGCCCGAGCCGCTGCCTGTCTCGCAGGCGGGCAAGGTGCTGCATGAGATGGATGGCTACCAGTACACCCAGGCCGACCAGGGCGACGTCGAGCGGCAATGGCCGCAGCTGAAGGGCCTCTTCATGATCGACCGCACGGGCGTCGTGCGCTGGGCCTATGTGGAGTGCGCGACCGAGGGGCTGGCGGGCCTCGGCAAGATGCCCTCGACGGAGGAGATCCTGCAGGCCGCCAGCGCTTGCGCCGCGTGACGCGCGTTGCGGCGCCGGGCGGGCGCAGGCAGCGCAGGCCGCGCAGCCAGGTGTGATGTAGGCGCCGGTGACCCCGGCGCCTACTTGCCCTTCTCGCGGATCGCCTTCCACTTTTCTTCGTACGCGTCGATCAGCTTCTGGTATTCCTTGAAGCCCCAGTCGGCGATCTCGTCCCTGCGCTCGTCGAAGTCGGGGCTGCGTTCCTCGAACTCCAGCCGCGCCTTGAGGTCTTCGAGATTGCCGCAATGCCCCATGATGACCACCCACAGCTCGCGCGGCGCGTAGAAGCCTCCGGCCAGCGTGATGATCGTGACGATCGCGCTCACGATCAGCACCACGTTCGTCGCGACCATGCTTCGATCCGAAGACACGGTCTGGAAGCCCGTGATCACCGTGATCAATGCAGAGAGCGCCGCCGCCGACATCTGGTAGCCGAAGTTCACGCGCCGGTACCACGTCGCGAGCCTGAGCCGCTTGTTGTAGGTGGCGTCGATCTGCCGGTACACGAACTCGAGCTGCGACTCCGCGTGCTCCCGCCGCGCCGTGCGGGGCGTGTGAGCGCCGGGCTCGAAGCCCGGCTCGCGCTGCTGGACGATTGCGGTGGGCTCGGCTGACATGGCGCGGTCCTTTCGCAGAGGGCTTTCGAGAGGTCAAGCGACTGCGGGATGATGCAGCAGGGGTGGGGCGGGCTCCATCGGCAAAAAGCCTAGGGTCGCTGAGCGAGTTGCAACAGGACGTGCGAAAGGGGCGAGCCGCACGTTATCGCTCACAGCCAATATATTGCACATATCGCCTTTGAGCGATAAGGTGGGATTATTGGCTTTGGCCGATAAATTCACCGCCGCTCATGGACTACGCAATTCGACTCACGGACCAGCTCAAGGCGCACCTTCGCGCCTTGCGCAAGCAAAGGGGGCTGACCCAGGCCCAGCTCGGGCAGCGCCTGGGCCTCGGCCAGGCGCGCATCGCGGAGATCGAGGCCAGGCCGGGCCTGGTGAGCGTCGACCAGCTGGTTCAGATCCTGTCCGCACTCGGCGCGACCCTCGTCCTGCGTGACCTCGCGCAGGGCGCACCGTCCTCCGCCGTTGTAGCCCAAGAGCCTGCACCCAAAACCCACGCGGCCAGCAAGCCGCCCCTCAAACGCGCCGCCACTCACACTCAGCCTGCGCCCCTCATCATCCCGCCCAAGAAGGGCTCGTGGTGAGCGCCGCCCTCGGCATCTGGATGAACGGCGAGCTCGTCGGCCATTGGCAGGTCGAGCGCGGCACCCACATCCTCACTTATGCAAGCGAATGGCTGCAGTCGGAGAAGCGCCGCTCGCTGTCGCTGTCGCTGCCCATCACCGGCGCGCGAGAGATTCGCGGCCAGGTGGTCGCCAACTACTTCGACAACCTGCTGCCGGACAACGACCGCATCCGCGAGCGCCTGCGCCGCCGCTTCGGCGCGCGCGACGCCGGCGCCTTCGCGCTGCTCCAGGCCATCGGCCGCGACTGCGTCGGCGCGGTGCAGCTGATGCCCGAGGGCACGGCACCGCAGGGATGGGACCGCGTCGACTGCGAAGCCCTGCGCGACGCGGACATCCGCGCCCTGCTGCAGGCCGTCCCCTCCGATACCCCCTTGGGCCAGTTCGCGGACGACGAGGACCTGTTCCGCATCGCCATCGCCGGCGCGCAGGAGAAGACCGCCTTCACCCGCCACCGCGGCCGCTGGTGCCGGCCGCACGGCGCCACACCCACCACCCACATCTTCAAGCTGCCGCTGGGCCTCGTCGGCGGATCGCGGCGCATCGACCTGTCCGACTCCATCGAGAACGAATGGCTGTGTGCGCAACTCCTGCGCGAGCTGGGCCTGCCCGTGGCCAACACCGAGATGGCCGAGTTCGACGGCCAGAAGGTGCTGATCGTCGAGCGCTTCGACCGTGCGTGGATGGACGGCAAGCAGTGGATCGCGCGCCTGCCGCAGGAAGACTTCTGCCAGGCCCTGGGCTGCCCGCCCGCCAGGAAGTACGAGAAGGACGGCGGCCACGGCATGGACGCCTGCCTGAAGCTGCTGGCTGGCAGCGCGGATGCGCAGACCGATCGCGCGGCATTCCTGCTGACGCAGCTGGCTTTCTGGCTCTTGGCTGCGACCGATGGGCATGCCAAGAACTACTCGATCTTTCTGGGGCAGGGGGATGTGTATGCGATGACGCCGCTGTATGACGTGATCTCGGTCTGGCCCTATGTGGGGGAGGGCGCGAATCAGTTTCGGTGGCGGAGTGCGGGGCTGGCGATGGCGATGCGCTCGAAGAATGCGCACTATGCGCTTCACACCATCCAGGCGAGGCATTGGGAGGAGCTGGCGATGAGGAACGGCGGGGTGCGGGTGTGGGAGGCGATGCAGGGGATGGTGGGGCAGGTGGAGGCGGCGATCGAGGCGGTGGAAGGGAGGCTTTCGAATTCGTTTCCGCAGGTGATTTGGAGGCGGCTGGTGGCGGGCATGCGGAAGCAGGTTCGGGTGTTTGAAAGTGGAGTGATTGGCTGAGCTTCGCCTGTCGGCGAGTCTGCAACTTGACGCCGGTCGACGCTGGCTGGGCTGCGGCGCGTGGCTACGGTTGCGTGCCTCGGAGCAGCAAGCAACCCAAGGGGGTGATCTCGCTGACGACCACGCCGATTTGTGGAACGCCGCCCAGCGGATCGAGGACGAGACGCACCACTGCGTCTACGTAGCCTGCTTGAAACAGCTTGCTGACGGCGAGCAGGTTTTCGTCGCCCGTCAAAACACAAGGGAGAGGTTCGCTGGCGATGCGACGGAGCAGGGTGTGCTCGGTGCGTTTCTCGCAGATGCGCGATCGAGGTATTTCCGAGGAGGCATTTTTCACGGGGCGATCGTCGCCAAGGGATGACGATAAGTCCACGGACTAGAGTGCTCATTTGTTGTTGCGCCTGATCACCAACGGCCGGATCGCTTTCTCACTGCAAGCTCTTCGCGCACGCTGATAGTGGTCTGTTGGCCGTTGCCGCAGTTGCAGCCCTTGAGCCCAGCCGCTTCGTCAAACGCGCGTGCAAAGAGCGGGACGATCTGCACCGGACGTATTCGAGCGCCCCTTCAAGCAGGCAGGCCATCGTTCTTCTTGGAGTTTTCACACTCAATGGCGAGCATGACTTTTCCCGCGAGTTGATTCAAGATTCGGCCTCGCCAAACGAAGCGGGGGTGTTGCCATGACGAACGACGAAGTCGAAGGCGATCGGGAAGCACTGGACCTCCTGATCAGAGGGTTCCAGGTCTCACGGATGCTGCGCCTCGTGGCCGACTTGGGTTTGGCGGACAAGATCCCCCGTGACGGCAGCCGCACCGTGAGCGAACTCGCCGCTGACTGCGCGGTGCTTGCCACGCCGCTACTGCGAGTGCTGCGCGCGCTGGCGGCCTTCGGCGTGTTCCGGCTCGACATGGACGGGAGTGTCTGGCACTCGCCGCGCTCCCTTTGGTTGCGCACCGATGCACCCAACAGCCTGCACTACGGCGCGCGGTTCTGGAGCGCACCCGGCTCATGGAAGGCCTGGGGCATGCTCGACGTCGCCTTGACCGGCGGCGTGCCGCACGAGGCGGCATGGAGCACCGGGCGCTTCCAATACCTGCGCGAGCATGCCGACGAAGCGCGCGGCTTCGACGCCTTCATGGCAAATTTTCCTGACCGGCGACACGAGGCGATCGCCGCGAGCTTCGATTTCTCGACGGCGAAGCGCATCGTCGACGTGGGCGCGGGAAACGGCGAGGCGCTGCACCACATCCTGGCGCGCTTTCCGGCGGCGCGCGGCGTGGTGTTCGACCGCGAGGACGTGGTGGCCGCCATCGCGCCGCAGGCACTGGCAGACGGGCGCATCGACTTCGAAGGTGGCAGCTTCTTCGAGCGTGTACCCGAAGGTGGGGACATCTACCTGATTGTCCGGGTCCTGCACAACTGGCCCGACACCGAGTGCGTGCAGATCCTGCGCAACTGCCGTGCGGCAATGGCGAGCGATGCTCGGCTGCTGGTGGTGGAACAGATCATCGAGCCCGATCCGGCGCGCGGCCGCCCGGCCGGCTACTTGGTCGATATGCAGATGATGGCCATGTTCGGCACCGCGCGGGAGCGCACGATTCCCGAGTTCGACGAGCTGTTCGAGCGCTCAGGCTTCACGCGCCAGCGCGTCATCGCCACCGGATCGCCGGTGTCGGTGATCGAGGCGCTGCCGCGCTGAAGAGCTGGGAGCTGACTCTGTCGCGCGCTTCCAAGATGGCCGTGGGCCCCATCGCGATAGTCGACTTCGCGCCGTCGAGTACGGTCTGCTCGGTTGCCTCTGTCACCAAAGGCGGCCGCGCAGCGGTTGCCGACCTCGGGCCTATGCTCGCGTACTACCGTAGTCGGCCACAACCGGACCTTCCTTCGAACCTTCCAATGACTGTCGAGAACACCTCAATCGTTGACGCCGTCGGGACCGACACGGAGACCGGCGAGGTTCGGCTGAGCATCATCGACCACCTGCCTTGGGACACCGAACACCTTCGCCTCCTGCAGGACAAAATCAACGTATACCTTGGCTTCATCGAATCCGGTGAAATCTATGTCTCGTACCCAAGCGCCAAGGTCGGCCGTTGGTCATCGATGTGTACACAAAGTCTCGCCCCACTGAGGACGCAGCGCGCTTCCTGGAGCGGGCCGAGGCTGTGACAGCAAACTACGGCGCATCGTTGCGTCAAGGTCCATCCACGGGCGGCTGCGCTGATGATTCCGCGTAGCGGTTCAGTGGCTACAGTCGGCCCGGAGCGGAAGTTCGTCACGACCCTTTAGTTTTCCTTCCCCACTTCCCTGCCGGCGGTCTCTCCCTTGCTACAGTCGCCCAGAACAAGATGCACGACGTAAAAGCACTCATCGCGTTGAAGAAGCCTCTGGAGGTGGTAGCCGCTCGCTTCACGTCCGCCGTCGTATGTCCACTGGTGCAGGGCCTTGCGCTGTTGCCCATCACGGACGCCTTTACCCAGGAATTGGCCGACGCTCACCCTGAGCTGGTGCATGTTTCGCCCCCACTTTTGGAAAGCATGGCACCTGGCGTTGCCGCCCTCGCTGCTCAGTTGTCAGAGGAAGGTCCTGTTGCGTTCATCTCCACTGAGTTTTTCGGTGGAACGGGGGGCCAAGACGCGCTTGTTTGGAAAGGGTCGGGAATCGTATTCGCGCTGAGCGACAACGAAGACAATATGCTGGCATGGCCCAACACGCCAATTAGCCAAGCGCTGCGCGCGATTGGCGTCCAAGCCGACGATGGGAAGGACGAGTTTGACACCGTGGGGCTCGGCACGCACAGAAGCACGAAGGGATGGGCGAACGCACACGCATCGACCTAGCTCGGCTTCCGGCCAACTCCGGACTTTCAGAACGAACGTATGAATCGCCTCATCTCGCCGGGCGCCGTTGTCCGGATGGTTGTGCTGCTGACAGCTGCGATCCTCTGCTCGTGCCGAGAAGTGTCGGTGGCCCCCAGGATTGAAAGAACCGCGAGCGGCGTCGAGGGCTTCGACTTGGTGTTCGATGACTCCGCCGCGCGAGCGGAGTTCGGGTTGTTTGACCTCGGTTACGCCGCCAAGGCCAACTACGGCTATTTCACGTATCGGGGCAAGCTTTACCGCTCCGTCGGAGGTGGAAGTGTGGTGATACGGCCAATCACGAACTCGCCAGCAAAATTTTTGGTTCGTGAAACGGCACTGTCTAAGGATGAGCGCGGATATGCAAAGTCTTCGCTGCTTCAAATTCTGGACAAGGGCACCGGAGAAGAGCTTGCACGTCGTGGCCTAGTTTCTCACGCCATCGAAGATGGCACAGGTTGGACCGGAGACCATGCAGTCAAATTTGTTCGCAAAGTTCTTAGTTCGCCGCAGGCGCCCGGCCGACCTTGGGGAGCCGCCGACTATCAGCCGGCAGTGGCCAAAGTTGAACTTGCAAAGTCCCCTGAGTCTTCACCCTATCCAGCACAGGTGACGCCGAAACGATGCCCCGAAACGCTCCGGATTGAGCGTCGGCCCCACAGCAGCACGATACGTGGGCCAAGCTTTGAGTTTCTGCCACGCAATCCCTTACAACTCGTCGCCTGCGGTTCAGAGCGGATCCTCGTCGCCTCGGGGGTTTATGCATCGGATCTGTACTTTGATCTGCTGACTTTCGATGGTGAGCACATTGCACAGGGATATGTGCGTTTGCCACTCCCGTTAGAGACTCGGTGGGCCGATATTGCAGAGGTCGATCTCGGTGGGCGAATCGTCAAGGCTACGTTGCTCATTAACGGTCGATCGGACTGGAGATCCGCCTCGTCCGCATACGCTTCAGTACATGTCAACGCGACGCAGAAGTGACAAAAGTGGATTGCCGGTCACGATGCGCTTGAGCCCATTCTTCCAGGGACGCCTGAGCGCGCAGCTAAGGTCAAGCGTTGAAGGTCTGGTATCGGATGGCTCGAAAGACTGAAACGCGCCCGATGCCGAGGCACAATCAGCCGAACCGTCAGGCCGGACCCGGCCAGAAGCAGACGAACGACAAGACACTCCAGTTCAAATAAGAACCCCATCCATGGGCCAGCCAGATCCCCTCATGACATTCACAAGAAAGGTTAGGTATGGATCAACGTAGTAATGAAGTCAGTTCTCCAGTTGCTGGCCAGTTTGCGCTCCCATTGCGCGCCACATTTGGCTTGGGAGATCGCGTACGCAAGAAATCTGGCGCCGCTTGGCAGGGTCAAGTTGTCGGTTGGTACTGCACAAAACTGACCCCTGAAGGCTATGCCGTCGAGTCCGAGTCTCACCCAGGCTCAGTACAAATCTATCCTGTGGCTGCGCTTGAACGCGTGGCCTAACCCCTCAATCGAGAGGACGTCGCCCGGCAAGCCGGGCGCCGCCTCTTATCTCGAACGTTGAACGACTGCTTCAGGGTACGGGCCAGCGCCCGCTATGGGCCCAGAACTGCCGGTCGGGCGGTTACGCTGAACGTCGGAGATCAGTTGCGGATTCAACCGGTCGATGCAACGATCTGGCTGAACATCTCAGCCGGTGTCTGGAAGTCGAGGGTCTTTCTGGGTCGCTCGTTCAACCTCCGCGCCAGGGCATTGAGCTTGGCCTGTGAGTAGGTCGAGACGTCGATGCCCTTGGGGAGGTACTGCCTCAGCAGCCCGTTCGTATTCTCGTTGGTTCCACGTTGCCACGGGTTCTGAGGGTCGCAGAAATAGACCTTGATATCTGTCGCCAAGGTGAACTGCTGGTGGCCCGCCATTTCTTTACCTCGGTCCCAGGTCAGCGATCTGTACAGCTCCTGCGGCAGCTTGCGAGCGTTCTTGACCAGCGCGTTGACGACCGTCTCCGTGTCCTTGCCGGTCACCTTCACAAGCATCACGTAGCGTGTCTGACGCTCAACCAGCGTGGCGATCTGGCTGTTGGAGCTTCCGAACAGCAAGTCGCCTTCCCAGTGACCAGGGACTGCGCGGTCTTCAACCGTGGCCGGGCGCTCGCTGATCGAAACGGCGTCGAGGATTCTTCCGTGGGCGTCTGTCTTTTGCGTGTGATGGCGCGAGCGGCGCATGCCTCGCGTTCGTCTCAGGTGCTGCAGCAGCTCCTTCTTCAAGGCCCCGCGGGCTTGAATGAACAGGCTGCGGTAGATGGTCTCGTGTGACACGTGGCAGGTCTCATCGCAAGGGTAAGTGTGTTTGAGCCACCCCGCAATCTGCTCCGGTGACCATTGCAGTCGAAGCTTCTCCGTGACGATGCGCACCAAGAACCGGTTCTCAGCCAGTTTGCAGCGCTTGGGCCGATGGGCTCGTTCCCAGGCTGCCTGGTCGGCCTGGGTCGCCCGATAGCATCCCGGACCACCATTGCGTTTGATCTCGCGACTGATGGTGGAGGGAGCTCGCCCAAGGATCACCGCGATCGCGCGAATCGAGAAGCCAGCCACCAGGGCACGCGAGATCTCCTCGCGCTCAGCCAGTGTCAATGCCACCGGGGAACGGGTTCGCTCCGGCGGCCGAATGCCGCCCGTACGGGACAGAATTCCCTGTACCGACGTGTGGGCCCGATTGAACAGCTGAGCGATCTGATGGAGCGTCCATCCCTGCCTCCATCGCTCCCACATCAGTGCCTTCTGGCTGTCTGTGTAGTAGGTTCGCGTCCGGTACGCCATCTGCAACACTCCTTCTGCCTATAGCAGTCATCAGTGTGTTTTGCATCGACCGGTTGAATCCGCAGTCTGCAGCGGCCATTCAATATCGACGCACGTGCCAAGCCCAAGCGCTTCTTCTGGTACACGCGCGTCGCTTGCTCATCAAAATGCCATCTTGCGCCAGCAGTCACAAAAACCCTTTGCGATCGAATCGCGCTCTTCGCAAAGAAGAAGAGGAGGACATGCTGCGGACAGGGCAGGGCCGATGCGACGCAACTCCTTCTTCCCCGGCTCTCCCGACACGCCAACCTGGAGCGGTGTCGGGCTGTAGCGTTCGCGCAGCTCCGACACAAGGCTGCCGCCATGGCGCAGCCAAGCTGAAGCCGAGCTGATTCATCCTTGCGAAAGGCCGCCAGCCCCGCCTTGCACGCGGGTGCACTCAGGCCGGTGCCAACCCCCAGGACTTCCGCGCAGCTTCCTGCAAAAAGCTGGTTACCGCCCGCACGCGCGAAGCGTTGCGCCGGCTCGGCAAGGAAACGGCGTACATCGTGTATGTCGCCCGCGGAGCGAAGGGCGCCAGGACTTCGACCAGCTTGCCGTCCGCCGCATCCGCTGCAGCCAAGGGCCGTGACAGCACCCCGATGCCGGCGCCGGCCACGAGCGCGCGGTGAAGCAGGGCCGAGCTGTTGGCGGCCAGCTGCGATCTGACGGTGATCTCCAGCTTGCGCCCGGCATGGCGGAACGCCCACGTCACGGCCGGTCCCTGCGCGGTATGCGTCACCGTCTGGTGCCGGTGCAGGTCCGCGGGCTCGGCCGGCACGCCGTACCGGCGCAGGTAGTCCGGCGACGCGTACAGGCGCCGCTCGAACGAACCCAATTCGCGGGCGACGACGGCATCGCTGCTGCCCACCGTCGTGCGCAGTGCCACGTCGATGCCGTCGGTCACCAGGTCCACGACGCGGTCATCGGCTACGAGTTCGATACGCAGGGCCGGATGTCGCTCGCGCAGTGCGGCCAGCTGCGGCACGATGAGTTGCTCGCAGATCTCCTGGCTCGACGCCAGCCGCACGGCGCCGGCCACACGGTGGCGTTGCTTGTCGAAGGACGTCGCCATCTCTTCGAGGCGGCCCAGGAGTTCACGCGCTTCCTGCACCAGCTCGGCGCCCTCGGGCGTTGCCGACAAGCCGTGCGTGGAGCGGCGCAGCAGCGTGATGCCGAAGCCGCTTTCGAGGCGGTCGACACCCCGCGAGACGACGGAGACCGCCACGTCCATCTCCCGGGCCGCTGCCGAGAACGATCGCAGGTCGAGCGAGCGCACCAGCCAGCGCAGGTCCGCAGGGTCGGGCAGGAAAGGTCGCATGGAAAGATCCTTTGCTCTGGGGTGCTTCGCGTCTGCCTTTGCTTGGCGAGCAAAACCGATTATGGCGAGCGACGATTTCCGGACGCGGCCGGGCTGCCTACAGTCATTGCACCAACCAACTAACAAGCGAAGGAAACAGCCATGCCCATCCTCAATGTCAAGGTCAGCGCGTCGCGCACGACGGAGCTTTCTGAACGCATCAACGAAATGCTGCTCGACCTGACCAGCCGCGTGCTCGGCAAGCGGCGCGACCTGACCGCCGTGGTGATCGACTACGTCGATCCGCGCGACTGGTTTGTCGCCGGCAAGTCCTTGGCCGAACAGAAGCTGGCCAGCTTCTACTTCGACGTCAAGGTGGTCGACGAAACCAATACCAAGGCCGAGAAGGCGCGCTACGTGGCCGAAGCGTTCGAGGCCTTTGCCGCCCTGCTGGGCCCGCTGCACCACGAAAGCTATGTGTATGTGCACGACGTGCGGGCCGCCGCCTATGGCTACGGCGGCAAGACGCAGGAATACCGCCACCAGCACCCGAGCCTTTGAGGAGACGGCCATGGAATTCGCCAACCTCGTCGTCGCCTCGGCGATGCGCCGCGCGGGACTGGATGCCTGGATCCCCGAAGGTGAGGGCAAGTGGTCGCTGCCGCTTCAGTTCCTGCCCGCCGGCGCGGGCTGGGTTGAGCTGATGCGGCTCGACCCCGGCGTGCGCGTGGGCCTGCACCGGCACACCGGAGAAGTCCATGCGCTGAACCTCGCGGGCGAACGCCGCCTGAACGATGGGCGGGTACTGCGCGCCGGCGACTATGTGTACGAACCCGCCGGCAATGTCGACTGGTGGGAAGCCACCGGCAAGGAGCGGTTGCTCGTGCACGTGGTCGTCAAAGGCAGCGTCGAGTACCTCGGCGCGCATCACAGCGTGCTGCAGCGGATCGACACGGCCGATCGCATCGCCGACTACCACAGGCACTGTGCGGCCATTGGCCGTCGACCGCACGAGCTGGTTTGAAGGGGCTCGCCGCGAGCACCGGCACGCACTCGGACGCAATGGTGGCGCGGCCGGGGTGAGGCTGGGTCGCCGGGCACCTGGTGAAGGCGGACGCGACCCTCAGACCCCCAACAACTCCTCCAGCACCTTCGGCTCCGCCAGCAGCCCCGCCGAAGGCCCCTGCCGCACGATCCGCCCCTTCTCCATCACCACCGCCTGCTCGGTATTCCCCAGCACCTTGCGCCAGTCCCGATCGACGATCAGCGTGGCAATGCCGGTGGCGCGGATCTCCCCGATCACCCGCCAGATCTCCGCCACGATCAGCGGTGCCAGCCCTTCGGTCGCCTCATCGAGAATCAACAGGCGCGGATTCGTCATCAACGCCCGCCCGATCGAAAGCATCTGCTGCTCCCCACCCGACAGCTGCTGCCCGCCATGCGAAAGCCGCTCCGTCAGGCGCGGGAAGGTGTGCATGACGCGATCGAAGGTCCACGTCCGCTTCCCATCGACGCCCGCCCGCGCGCTCATGACGAGGTTCTCCCGCACCGACAGGTTCGGAAAAATCCCGCGCCCCTCGGGCACATAGCCGATGCCGTGCCGCGCCATCTTCTCCGGCGCCCAGCCGGTCACGTCCTGGCCGTCCATCTTCACCCGCCCGGAGGCCGGCCGCACGTAGCCCATCAGCGATCGGATCAGCGTGGTCTTGCCCATGCCGTTGCGCCCCAGCAGGCCGACTGAAGTGGCGGTGGGCAACGTCACATCCACGCCGCGCAGGATGTGGCTGTCGCCGTAGTAGGTGTTGAGGCTTTCGATCTGGAGCATGTCAGCGCCCGCCCGGCCGCCCGTAGGGCGATGAGTGCCCCCTCGGGGGGCAGCGATACACGAAGTGATGAGCGTGGGGGCTATTCATTCAGTGGTCCTCGCCCAGGTAGGCCGTGCGCACTTCGGGGTTCACGCGGATCGAGGCCGGGTCGCCGCTCGCGATGACGGTGCCGTTGACCATCACGGTGATGCGGTCGGCGATGCGGAACACGGCATCCATGTCGTGCTCCACCAGCAGGATCGCGTGGCTGGTCTTCAAGCTGGCGAGCAGGCCCAGCATGCGCTCGGTTTCTTCCGCGCCCATGCCGGCCAGCGGTTCGTCGAGCAGCAGCACGCGCGGCTTGGTGGCCAGGCACATCGCGACCTCGAGCTGGCGCTTGGCACCGTGGCTCAAGGTGCCGGCGACGCGGGCAGCCACGGCCGAGAGGCCCGCGGCGTCGAGCGCCTCGCACGCGGCGGCGTTGCTGTACTCGCAGCGCGTCGACGCCTGCCAGAAGGCCCACGGCTTCGGCGCCGCGGCCTGCGCCGCGAGGCGGCAGTTCTCCAGCACCGTGAACTCCGGAAAGATGGTGGTGCGCTGATAGCTGCGGCCCACGCCGGCGAGCGCGCGGCGGAACTGCGCGCGCTTCGTGATGTCCTGGCCGTCCAGCGTGATGCGGCCCTCGGAGGCATCGATCTCGCCGGAGAGCATGTTGATCAGCGTGGACTTGCCCGCGCCGTTGGTGCCGATCACCGCATGCACCTCGCCCAGGTGCAGGTCCAGCGTGACCTTGTTGACGGCGACGAGGCCGCCGAAGCGGCGCGTCAGCGTGTCGACCGACAGAAGCGCTTGGCTGCTCATGCCGTGGCCTCCTTCTTCGGCGCCACGCGCAGCCGCAGGCCGACGATGCCCTTGGGCAGCAGCGCGACGAAGGCGATGATGGCCAGGCCCAGGGTGAGCTGCCAGTGGTCGGCCAGCGGGCCGACGATGGCGTGGGTGGAGAGCAGTTCCTTCAGCAGCGTGAAGGCCACCGCGCCGATCACCGCGCCGCGCAAATGGCCCAGGCCGCCGAGGATGATCATCAGCAACACCTCGCCCGAGTTGTGCCAAGCCAGGAGCTCGGGGTTGACCACGCCGTCGCGCGAGGCCAGCAGAAAGCCCGCGAGCCCCGCGAGCGCGCCTGCGATGACGAAGGCCGCCAGCTTGTAGCCGTACACCGGGAAGCCCGCCGCGCGCATGCGCTGCTCGTTGACGCGGATGCCCGCCAGCGCGGCGCCGAAGCGTGAGCGGCGGATCAGCGCGAGCACGCCGTAGGTGAAGACCAGCGCGCCCAGCACGAAGTAGAACTGCACCTTGCTGCTTTCCATGTCGAGCGCGCCCAGCACCGGGCGGATGTACAGGTAGATGCCGTCGCTGCCGCCGCCGAGCGCAGTGTCGTGGAAGACGAAGAAGGCCATCTGCGCAAACGCCAGCGTGACCATGATGAAGTACACGCCGCGCGTGCGCAGGCTCAGCGCGCCTGTCACCAGCGCATAGGCGGCCGCGCAGCCCATGGCCAGGGGAAGCAGTACCGCGATGGAGCCGCCCTCCTTGCCCGAGCCCAGCACCGTGGCGTAGGCGCCGATGCCGTAGAAGGCCGCGTGGCCCAGGCTCACCAGCCCGGTCATGCCGACCAGCAGCTCCAGGCTGAGCGCGAAGATCGCGAGGATCATCACCTTGACCACGAGGTCGCCCAGGTACGGCCCGAGGAAAGGACCGATGAACGCGAGCGCGATCGCGCAGACCAGCGGGAGGTAGTGGGAAAAGCGCTTCATGTCTTGCGCCCCATCAGGCCCTCGGGACGCCAGATCAGGATGATCGCCATCAGCACATACACGCCGATGCCGCTCAGCTCGGCGAAGAACACCTTGCCGAAGGTGTCGACGAAGCCCACCAGCAGCGAGGCCACCAGCGCGCCGGTGATGGAGCCGATGCCGCCGATCACCACCACCACGAAGCAGATGATCAGCACGCTCGCGCCCATGTTCGGATACACGGAGGACATGGGCGCTGCGATCATGCCGGCCAGCGCGGCCAGCGCGACGCCGGCCGCGAACACGATGCGGTAGAGCCGGCGGATGTCGATGCCCAGGCCGCGCACCATGTCGCGGTTGCTGGCGCCGGCGCGGATCATCATGCCGAGCCGCGTGCGGTTGACCACGTAGTACAGGCCGATCGCGAGCACGATGCAGGCGGCCGAGGCGAAGAGCCGATACCACGGATAGCTCATCAGGCTGCCCAGCGCGAAGCTGCCGTCGAGCCACGGCGGCACCGGCACGCCGTGCACGTCGTTGCCCACCAGGATCGAGCGCAGTTCCTCGAAGACGAGGATGAGCCCGTAGGTCATCAGCACCTGCTGCAGGTGATCGCGCTGGTAGAGGTAGCTGAAGAAGGCCCACTCCAGCACGTAGCCGAAGAGCGCGGTGAGCACCACGCCCGCCAGCAGCATGACGATGAACTGGTTACCGAAGAGCGGCGAGAGCGCGAACGCCATGTAGGCGCCGACCATGTAGAAGCTGCCGTGGGCCAGGTTGATCACGCCCATGATCCCGAAGATCAGCGTCAGTCCCGAGGCCACCAGGAACAGGAGAAGCCCGTACTGAACCGAGTTCAGGCACTGGACGAGGAAGGTACCGAAGTCCACGGCAGGTTGTCACTTTCAGTCAGTCAGTCAGTCGGTGCGGGAGGCCGGTCACATCCTGCAGCCGCGTGCCGGATCGGCCAGGCCCTTCACGGCCACGTTCACGACCTTGTTCTCCTTGCCGTCGACCTTGCGCAGGTAGATGTCCTGCACCGGGTTGTGCGACTTGCCGACCGTGAAGGTGCCGCGCGGGCTGTCGATCTTCGCCTTCTCGATGGCGGAGGCGAACTCGGCCTTCTTCGTGATGTCGCCCTTGGTGGCGTCGAGGCCGATGGCCAGCATCTGCGCCGCGTCGTAGCCCTGCACCGCATACACGTCGGGCTGCAGCTTGAACATCTTGGCGTACTCGGTGCGGAACTTGTTGTCGCGCGGCGTGTTGAGGCCGTCGGCATAGTGCAGCGTGGTCAGCATGCCCTGGGCCGCGTCGCCCTGCGCGTCGAGCGTGCCGTCGGTCAGGAAGCCGGGGCCGTAGAGCGGGATGGTCTTGTTGAGACCCGCGGCCGCATAGTCCTTGACGAACTTGACCGCGCCGCCGCCCGCAAAGAAGGAATACACCGCATCGGGCTTGGCCGCCGCGATCTCGGTCAGCAGTGCCTGGAACTCCACGTTGGGGAAGGGCACGGTGAGCTGCTTCAGCACCTTGCCGCCGCCCTTCTCGAAGCCTTCCTTGAAGCCGGCCACCGACTCGTCGCCGGCCGCGTACTTCCAGGTGATGGTCATCGCGGTCTTCTTGCCCTGCTTGGCCGCGACCTCGCCCATGGCGTAGGCCGGCTGCCAGTTGGAGAAGGAGCTGCGGAAAATGTTGGGCGCGCACATCGGGCCGGTCACGGCGTCGGCGCCGGCATTGGGCACGATCAGCACGGTGCCGCTTTCCTTCGCGGCCTTGGCCATCGCCATCGCGACGCCCGAGTGCACGGTGCCGACGATCACGTCGACGTTGTCGCGCTTGATGAGCTTGTTGACGTTGTCGGTGGCCTTGGCCGGGTCGGACTCGTCGTCGACCTTGACGTACTCGATCTCCCGGCCGCCCAGCTTGCCGCCATGCTCCTCGACGTTGAGCTTGAAGCCGTTCTCGATGGCCACGCCGAGCGCGGCGTAGGTGCCGCTGAAGGGCAGCATCAGGCCGACCTTGAGCTTGCCTTGTTGCGCGTGGCCCAGCGTGGCGATGCAGGCCAGCGCCAGGGCGGTGAGCGTGCTGCGTGCGGCGGTGCGGGGGGTCATGGAGATCTCCTGTCTTCGTTGATGAATGAAACGGTCGCAACTATCGCTTTTTCGGGCTGGTCGCGATGCGGGGAATGCCCGCAGTCGGGGAGTTCCACCAGTGCGGTGCCGGGCACGCGCTCGGCGATGCCGCGAATCTGCGCGAGTGTGCCGTACTCGTCGTCGATGCCCTGGATGGCAAGCACCGGGCAGCGGATGGTGTCGAGCTCGGCCTCGATGTTCCATTGCTTGAAGGGCGGATGCAGCCAGATGCGGTTCCAGCCCCAGAAGGCCGAATCCACGTCGTCGTGGTAGCGGCCGAGCTTCTTCGGCAGGTCGGTCTCGAGGTAGGCCAGGCGGGCCTGCTCGATGTTGGCCACCGTCACGTCCTCGACGAAGATGTGCGGCGCGAGCACCACCAGCCCGGCCACGCGATCGGGAAAGCGCCCCGCGTACAGCAGCGAGATCGAGCCGCCGTCGCTGTGGCCGAAGAGCCAGGGTTTTTCGTCGAGGCCGATGGCCTCGAAGAAGGCGGGCAGCACCTCGTGCGCCTGGCGGTGCATGAAGTCGACGTCCCAGGTCTCCTCAGGGCCGCGCGGCGTGGAGCGGCCATAGCCGGGGCGCGAGAAGACCAGGCCGCGAAAGCCGCCGGCGTCGCACAGCTGCCGGGGGAAGTCCTTCCACATCGCGATCGAGCCCAGGCCTTCGTGCAGGAAGACGACCAGCGGAGCGCCGGTGCGTTCGGGCGCGATCCATTGATGTTCGATGCGCACCTTGCGCTCGCGCCACGTGAGGGTGGCGAAGGTGGTGGCGCTCATGGCTTCAGGCGGGTGTCGGAACCGCGCCTCACGCCTTCTGCTCCCGCTCGCGCAGGCGAAAGCGCTGGATCTTCCCCGTGGCCGTTTTCGGCAGCTCTTCCACGAACTCGATGAAGCGCGGGTACTTGTAGGGCGCTAGGCGCTCCTTCACGAAGGCCTTGAGCGCCTCGTCGCTCACGTCCTGCCCGGCCTTGCGCACCACGTAGGCCTTGGTCTTGACCAGCCCGTCGGCATCTTCCTTGCCGATCACCGCGGCCTCGAGCACGGCCGGGTGCTGCATCAGCGTGGCCTCGACCTCGAAGGGCGAGACGTAGATGCCGCTGACCTTGAGCATGTCGTCGCTGCGGCCGGCGTAGGTGTAGTAGCCGTCGGGGTCGCGCGAGTACTTGTCGCCGCTCTTGGTCCAGCCTTCGCGGAAGGTCTCGGCGCTCTTTTCGGGATTGCCCCAGTACATCACCGCGGTGCTGGGCCCCTTGATATAGAGGTCGCCCACCTCGCCGACACCGACGGGCTGGCCGTCCTCGCCGCGCAGCTCGATCACGTAGCCGTCGACCGGGCGGCCGGTGGTGCCGTAGCGGATGTCGCCGGGCCGGTTGGACAGGAAGATGTGCAGCATCTCGGTGGACCCGATGCCGTCGATGATCTCGCAGCCGAAATGCTGCTTGAAGCGCTGGGCGAGCTCGCCCGGCAGCGCCTCGCCGGCGGAAGAGCACATGCGCAGCGACACCGCCTCGCGCGCAGGCAGCTTGGGCGACGCCAGCATGCCGGCGAAGCCCGTCGGCGCTCCGAAGAAGACGGTCGGCTTGATCGGCGCCGGGGCGCCCTGCGCCGATGACGCAGCGCCTTGGTGGCCGGGCAATTCGCCGGTCCAGCGCTTGAAGGTCGCATCGGGCGTCGGCCGCTCGGCCATCAGCAGCACGGTGGCGCCCACCGAGAGCGGGAAGGTCAGCGCATTGCCCAGGCCGTAGGCGAAGTAGAGCTTGGCGGCGGAGAAGCAGACGTCGTTCTCGGTCAGCCCGAGCACCGGCTTGCCGTAGAGCTCGGCGGTCCACCACGGATTGCCGTGCGTGTGCACCGTGCCCTTGGGCTTGCCGGTGGAGCCGGACGAATAGAGCCAGAAGGCATGGTCCTGCGGCGACGTCGCGGCGGGTTCCTCCAGGGGCGCGCAGGCTGCCAGTGCGGCTTCGAATTCCTGCGCGCCCTCGGGCAGCGGGCCGGCAGGCTGGGAGACGAGAAGCGCCTTGAACGCGCTCGAGGCCTTGCGCTGCGCGTCCTGCAGCACCGGCAGCAGCGAGCCGGACACCAGCGCCGCCTTGGCGCCGCTGTTGGCGAGCATGTAGGCATAGTCGTCCGAGGTCAGCAGCGTGTTGACGGCCACCGGCACGATGCCGGCGTAAAGGCAGCCGAGAAAGCTCACCGGCCAGTCGCTGGTGTCGAGCATCAGCAGCAGCACGCGGTCTTCGCGCTCCACGCCCGCGGCGCGCAGGGCCGCCGCGAGCCGGCGCGCGCGATCCTCCAGCTGCCCGTAGGACAGGGTGCCGCGGTCGTCGATATAGGCGATCTTCTGCGCGCGGCCGCGGTTGAGGGCGAACAGGTGTTCGGCGAAATTGAATCGTGCGGGCAGGCTCATCGTGTTCTCGCTTCGGATGTCGTGTTCTTGCTCAGGCCTGCGCCAGGCCCAGCTGCGCCAGCACGCCCGGGCTGGCCTGCACCGCAGCGCGGCGGTGGTAGAAGTCGAGCGCGCGCAGGCCGCCCAGCTCGGCACCGCCGCCCGCGCGGCCGGGGCCGCCGTGCAGCGACTGCGGCATCACGTTGCCGTGGCCCGTGTGGGCTTGCCCGACCTCGGGCGTGATCACGTGCACGCGGCCATGGCTGGCGGCCAACTGCACCGAGGCCCGGCCCAGCGCGGCATCGTCGGCGCCGTAGAGCGATGTCACCAGCGAGCCCTGGCCGCGGTGCGCGAGCGCGATCGCGTGGTCGAGGTCGCGGTAGGGCAGCAGGGTGGCGACCGGGCCGAAGACCTCCACGTCGTGCACTCGCTGCGCTGCATCGGCATCGCGCGCCCCCAGCAGCACCGGGGCGATGCACGCGGCCACCGCAGGGTCGGCATCGACCAGGGGCGCGCGGCTGCCGTCATGCAGCACGCCGGCCTGGGCCTTGAGTTCTTCCAGGCCTTCGCGCACCGCGTTCAGCTGCGCCCGGCTCACCAGCGAGCCCATGCGCACGCTCTCGTTGCGCGGGTTGCCGACCGTGATGCCTTCGAGCTTGGCGCCGATCGCATCGGCCGCCGCGTCGTAAAGGGCGGCCGGCACCAGGATGCGGCGGATCGCGGTGCACTTCTGGCCCGCTTTGACCGTCATCTCGCGGACCACTTCGCGCACCAGCAGCTTGAAGGGCTCGCTGTCGGCCGTGGCGTCGGGCAGCAGCAGCGCCGAGTTGAGGCTGTCCGCCTCGATGTTCACGCGCACCGAGCGCTGCGCGACCGCGGCGTGCGAGCGGATCACCGCGCCGGTATCGGCCGAGCCGGTGAAGGAGACCACGTCGAAGCCACGCAGCTGGTCCATCAGCCCGTTCGAGCTGCCGCAGATCACCGACAGGGCTCCGGCCGGCAGCACGCCGGCCTCGACCACGTCGCGCACCATCCGCTGCGTGAGCCAGGCGGTCGCCGTGGCCGGCTTCACGATCACCGGCACGCCCGAGAGCAGCGCGGGCGCAGCCTTCTCCCACAGGCCCCACGACGGGAAGTTGAAGGCGTTGATGAAGAGCGCCACGCCGCGCGTGGGCACCTGCAGATGCTGCGACTGGAACACGGGCTCCTTGCCCAGCTTGACCGCATCGCCGTCGCGCAGCGCGTGCACGTCGCCCAGCGCATCGCCCCACTTGGCGTACTGGCCGAGCGTGAAGATCGCGCCGTCGATGTCGACCGCCGAGTCGTTCTTCACCGTCCCGGAGTTGGCGGTGGCGATCTCGTAATAGGCGTCGCGGTTGGCTTGCAGCACCTTGACCACCGCCGCGAGCAGGGCCGCGCGCTGCTTGTAGGTGAGGGCGCGCAGGGCCGCGCCGCCGCTCTCCCGCGCGAAGCCGAAGGCCTCGGCCAGGTCCAGCCCGGTCGCGTCGACGCGGGCCAGCTCGGTGCCCAGCACCGGATCGAAGAGCGGCGTTCCGGCGCTGCTGCCGGCCTGCCAGCGGCCGGCGACGTAGTTGGAGAGAAGTTCGGTCATGGGGTGTCTCGGTTCAAGTCTTCGTGAATTGGATCTGGCCTTCGGGCAGCAGGTAGAGCACGAGCGCGCGGCCTTGGGCGACCGTGGGGTGGTGCGCCGATCCCGGCGGATAGACGCACCAGCCGGCCGGCCGGCCGTCGAAAGTGGCATTGCCTTCCAGCGGCATGATCAGGTCGACCTCGCCGTTCGGATGCGTGTGGTGGGGGCCCTCGATGTCCTTCATGTCCACCACGTCCACGGAGAAGCGGTGCAACGCGTCCTCGGCCTTGAACACGCGGCCATACTTGATGCCGCCGCCCTCGCGCTCGCACAGCCAGCCTTCGGCCACGCCGTCGATGCAGGCCTGCTTCAGGCGTTCGTAGCTTTCGCTGCCGACGCCGTGCACGGTGTTGAGCCAGCGGTCGAGCTCGCCATCGAGCGGGCGGCCGGCGATCTGGGAGGTCACGTCGGCGACGATCTGGTGGAAGGATTCCTTGGACATCGTGGTGCGCTCATGCATGGGGTGAAGAAGAACGAACTTGCGGCAAATCGAAGTGTGCAGTATCTTGCCTGTCCATGAACCATAAGCACCGACACAAAAGGTGTCAAGCAATATAGTGCATCTATGGTGTTTACCCGTAGACGGGAAGGACAAGGAGAGGACGAAGCGAGATGAATGAGCGAGCCGACGCGGTGCTGAACGCACCCGCCGATCCGGCCTTGCCGGCCGAGGAAGCCAAGAACCCGCTGCTGGTGGCGCTGGGCGAGCGCGTGCGCAACCTGCGCGCGCGCCGCGGACTCACGCGCAAGGCCGTGGCGCAGGCGGCCGAGGTCTCCGAGCGCCACCTGGCGAACCTCGAGTACGGCATCGGCAACGCCTCCATCCTGGTGCTGCAGCAGGTAGCCACCGCGCTGCACTGTTCGCTGGCCGAGCTGGTGGGCGACGTCACGACCAGCAGCCCGGAGTGGCTGCTGATCCGCGAGTTGCTCGAGCGCCGCGGCGAAGCCGACCTGCGCCGCGCCCGCATTGCCCTGGGCGAGCTGCTGGGCACCGCCGCCGGCGACCCGGCGCGGCATCGCCGCATCGCGCTGGTGGGCCTGCGCGGCGCCGGCAAGTCCACCCTGGGGCAGATGCTGGCGGACGACCTCGACGTGCCCTTCATCGAGCTGAGCCGCGAGATCGAGAAGATGGCCGGCTGCAGCGTGCGCGAGATCCACGACCTCTACGGCACCAACGCCTACCGCCGCTACGAGCGCCGCGCCCTCGAGGAGACGGTGCAGATCTACGCCGAGGTGGTCATCGCCACCCCCGGCGGCATCGTCTCCGACCCCGCCACCTTCAACGAGCTGCTCGCGCACTGCACCACCGTCTGGCTGCAGGCCGCGCCCGAGGAGCACATGGGCCGCGTCGCCGCCCAGGGCGATACGCGCCCCATGGCCGCCAGCAAGGAGGCCATGGACGACCTGCGGCGCATCCTCGCGGGCCGCGCTGCCTTCTATTCCAAGGCCGACCTCAGTGTGGACACGAGCGGCTGCGATCTGGCGCAGAGCTTCCAAGCGCTGCGGACGACCGTGCGGGAGGCGATGAGCCGGGGCTGAAGGCGAGCTCGCGCGCTCTGCGTTCTGGCCTCCGTCCCTTTTTTGTAAAAAATCGGTCAACGGCTTGACTCGTCTTCAAACATGCACCATGATGCATGTTATGGCCTTAGCCAAGTGCACTATTATTCATTGACCCCCACAGGCACCCAGGAGACCGCGACATGACCGAGACCGCTGCCCATCCCGCCCGCGTCGACTACCGCACCGACCCGACCCAATACCGCCACTGGAAGCTCAGCGTCGAGGGCCCCGTCGCCCGGCTGTCGCTGGACATCGCCGAAGACGGTGGCATCCGGCCCGGCTACAAGCTCAAGCTCAACAGCTACGACCTGGGGGTGGACATCGAGTTGAACGACGCGCTCAACCGCGTGCGCTTCGAGCATCCGGAAGTGCGCTCGGTGATCGTCACCAGCGACAAGGACCGCATCTTCTGCTCCGGCGCCAACATCTTCATGCTGGGTGTCTCCAGCCATGCCTGGAAGGTGAACTTCTGCAAGTTCACCAACGAAACGCGCAACGGCATCGAGGACTCTTCGAAGCACTCGGGCCTCAAGTTCATCGCCGCCGTCAACGGCGCCTGCGCCGGCGGCGGCTACGAGCTGGCCCTGGCCTGCGACGAGATCCTGCTGGTGGACGACCGCTCCTCCTCCGTCTCGCTGCCCGAGGTGCCGCTGCTGGGCGTGCTGCCCGGCACCGGCGGCCTGACCCGCGTCACCGACAAGCGCCATGTGCGCCATGACCTGGCCGACATCTTCTGCACCAGCGTCGAGGGCGTGCGCGGCCAGCGAGCGGTCGAATGGCGCCTGGTCGATGCGATCGCCAAGCCTGCGCAGTTCGGCGCTGCCGTGCAGGAGCGCGCCGCCAGGCTGGCCGAGGGCAGCCACCGCCCGGCCGGCGCCAAGGGCGTGAGTCTCACCCGCCTGGAGCGGGAGGACGGGCCGGACAGCATCCGCTATGAATTCGTCACGGTCGAGATCGATCGCGCCCGCCGCACCGCCACGCTCACCGTCAAGGCCCCGAGCGGCGTGCAGCCCACCGACGTCGCCGGCATCGAGGCCGCGGGCGCCGCCTGGTGGCCGCTGGCGATGGTGCGCCAGCTCGACGATGCGATCCTCAACCTGCGCACCAACGAGCTGGAGATCGGCACCTGGCTGCTCAAGACCGAGGGCGACGCCGAGGCCGTGCTCGCCAGCGACCGGACCTTGCTCGCCCACCAGGACCACTGGCTGGTGCGCGAAACCATCGGCGCGCTGCGCCGCACGCTGGCGCGCCTGGACGTCTCCTCGCGCAGCCTGTTCGCGCTGATCGAGCCCGGCTCCTGCTTCGCCGGCACCCTGGCCGAGCTGGCCTTCGCCGCCGACCGCGCCTACATGCTCGCGCTGCCCGACGAGCCCGAGCGCGCGCCCAAGCTGGTGCTCGACGAGTTCAACTTCGGCTTCTTCCCGATGGTCAACGACCAGAGCCGCCTGCAGCGCCGCTTCTACGAAGAGGCCGCGCCGCTGGAGGCCGCCCGTGCCGCCGCCGGCAAGCCGCTCGACGCCGACCGGGCGCTCAAGCTTGGCCTGGTCACCGCCGCGCCCGACGACATCGACTGGGACGACGAGATCCGCATCGCCATCGAGGAGCGCGCCGCCATGTCGCCCGATGCCCTCACCGGACTGGAGGCCAACCTGCGCTTCGCCAGCCAGGAGAACATGCTCACCCGCATCTTCGGCCGGCTCACCGCCTGGCAGAACTGGATCTTCAACCGCCCCAACGCCGTCGGCGAGAAGGGTGCGCTGAAGGTCTACGGCACCGGCCAGAAGGCCGGCTTCGACCTGAACCGCGTATGACCCAGACCACCCCGCGCAAGGCGCCTTCAGTTCCCGACCCCACCCGATAAAGGACCCGTCATGAGCACGATCAACTACAGCGAGAAGATTCCCAACAACGTCAACCTGGGCGAAGACCGCACGCTGCAGCGCGCGCTCGAAGGCTGGCAGCCGAACTTCATCCACTGGTGGGACGACGTCGGCCCGGAGGGGTCGACCAACTACGACGTCTACCTGCGCACCGCGGTGAGCGTCGATCCGAACGGCTGGGCCCAGTTCGGCCACGTGAAGATGCGCGACTACCGGTGGGGCATCTTCCTCAACCCGGGCGATGCGGAACGCAAGATCCACTTCGGCGATTCCCTGGGAGAGAAGGCCTGGCAGGACGTGCCCGGCGAGCACCGCGCGAACCTGCGCCGCATCATCGTCACCCAGGGCGACACCGAGCCGGCCTCGGTGGAACAGCAGCGCCACCTCGGCCTGACCTGCCCGAGCCAGTACGACCTGCGCAACCTCTTCCAGGTCAACGTGGAAGAAGGCCGCCACCTCTGGGCGATGGTCTACCTGCTGCACAAGTACTTCGGCCGCGACGGCCGCGAGGAGGCCGAGGCGCTGCTGCAGCGCCAGTCCGGTGACCAGGACCACCCGCGCATCCTCGGCGCCTTCAACGAGAAGACGCCGGACTGGCTGGCCTTCTTCATGTTCACCTACTTCACCGACCGCGACGGCAAGTTCCAGCTGTCGGCGCTGGCCGAAAGCGCCTTCGATCCGCTCGCGCGCACCACGAAGTTCATGCTGACCGAAGAAGCGCACCACATGTTCGTCGGCGAGAGCGGCGTCTCGCGCGTGCTGCAGCGCACGGCGCAGGTCATGAACGAGCTCAAGACCGACGACCCGCAGAAAGTGCGCGCGGCCGGCGCGATCGACCTCGGCACCATCCAGCGCTACCTGAACTTCCACTACAGCGTCACCATCGACCTGTTCGGCGCCGACCAGTCGAGCAACGCCGCCACCTTCTACAGCTCGGGCCTGAAGGGCCGCTACGAAGAGGGCAAGCGCACCGACGACCACGTGCTCAAGGGCCAGACCTACAAGGTGCTCGAAGTCCAGAACGGCCAGCTGGTCGAGAAGGACGTGCCGATGCTCAACGCGCTGAACGAAGTCCTGCGCGACGACTTCATCAAGGACTCGGTCGCCGGCGTGAGCCGCTGGAACAAGGTCCTCGAAAAGGCCGGCATCCCGACCCGCCTGACCGTCCCGCACAAGGCCTTCAACCGCCAGATCGGCGCGCTGGCCGGCATCAAGCTGTCGCCCGACGGCCGCGTGGTGAGCGAAGCCGAATGGGCTGCGAAGAAGAGCGAATGGCTGCCGACGCCCGAGGACTTCGCCTTCGTGGCATCGTTGATGGGTCGCGTGGTCGAGCCCGGCAAGTTCGCCAACTGGATCGCGCCGCCTGTGATGGGCATCAACCGCCAGCCGGTGGATTTCGAATACGTTCGCTTCGGATGAACTGTTGCTCGCCCCCAGGTTGCCCGGCACTTCGTGTCCGGGCGCCCACCCCCTACCGGGGGCAACACCAGCGGCCCGGCGAAGCCGGTTCCGCGGTGTTTCACGAAGGGGCTGGCGCTTTGCGCGGCCCTGGGGCGGTAGATGAGCCTTGAACGGTGATGACTGTCCGGGGCGGCAAAGGAGATAAAGACATGGACACGGCCACCATCCAACTCGGCGTCATCAAGCAGCACCTGATCGATCCCGAGATCTGCATCCGCTGCAACACCTGCGAGGCCACCTGCCCCGTCAACGCCATCACGCACGACGACCGCAATTACGTCGTGCGCGCTGACGTCTGCAACAGCTGCATGGCCTGCATCTCGCCCTGCCCGACGGGTTCCATCGACAACTGGCGCACCATGCCCGTGGCGCGCGCCTATTCGATCGAGGAGCAGTTCACCTGGGACGAGCTCCCCGCCGAACTCACGCCCGAGCAGCTGGAGGCCGAGGGCATTGCCTCGTCCGACGAGGTGGTGATGCAGGCGCAGCCCGCGGCCGCGCCGCAGCCGCCTTCCGCCCCCGGCGAGCAGCCCTTCAACTCCGCGCAGTACGGCGCCACCGTGCCGCCCTGGTCGGCCGCGCACGCGTACACCAACCTGTTCCCGCCGAAGAGCCCCACCACGGCCACCGTGGTCGGCAACTTCAACTGCACCGAGGCCGGGTACGAGAACCAGACGCACCACATCGTGCTCGACCTCGGGTCCATGCCCTTCCCCGTGCTGGAGGGCCAGTCCATCGCCATCATTCCGCCGGGCACAGATGCCAACGGCAAGCCGCACTTCGCGCGCCAGTACTCCATTGCCAGTCCGCGCAATGGCGAGCGGCCCGGCTACAACAACATCTCGCTGACGGTGAAGCGCGTGCTCCAGGACCACCAGGGCAAGCCGGTGCGCGGCGTGTGCAGCAACTACGTGTGCGACCTCAAGGTCGGCGACAAGGTCCAGGTCATCGGGCCCTTCGGCACTTCCTTCCTGATGCCCAACCATCCGAAGTCGCACATCGTGATGATCTGCACCGGCACCGGCAGCGCGCCCATGCGCGCCATGACCGAGTGGCGCCGGCGCCTGCGCAAGAGCGGCAAGTTCGAGGGCGGCAAGCTCCTGCTTTTCTTCGGTGCGCGCACGCAGCAGGAGCTGCCGTACTTCGGCCCGCTGCAGACCCTGCCCAAGGACTTCATCGACATCAACTTCGCCTTCTCGCGCACGCCCGGCCAGCCCAAGCGCTACGTGCAGGACGTGATGCGCGAGCGCGCCGCCGACCTGGCCGCGCTGCTGAAGGACGGGCAGAGCCACTTCTACGTCTGCGGCCTGAAGAGCATGGAAGAGGGAGTGGTGCTCGCGCTGCGCGACGTCGCGACGGAGGCGGGCCTCGACTGGGACACCATCGGTGCCGCGCTCAAGCGCGAAGGGCGCCTGCACCTCGAGACCTACTAAGCTCGGCGGCATGAAGTTCGCCGAATTCCATGCAGGGCAGGTCATCGAGGCCGGGCCTTATCTCGTCACCGAAGCCGAGGTGCTGCAGTTCGCCAAGGCCTACGACCCGCAGTGGTTCCACACCGACGCCGAAGCGGCCGCCGAGGGACCGTTCGGCGGACTGATCGCCAGCGGCTGGCATACCGGCGGCATCGCGATGCGTCTGGTGACCGATGCGGCACTGGCGGGGTCGGAGTCTTTTGCATCGCCAGGGCTGGCGTATGTGAAGTGGCCGAATCCCGTGCGGCCGGGCGATGCACTGCGGCTGGTGGCCGATGTGATCGAGGTGCGGCGTTCGGAGAAGCGGCCGACGCTGGGGATTCTGCGGTGGCGCTGGCGGCTGTTCAATCAGCGTGAGCAGGTGGCGCTGGATCTGGAGGCGACGAGTTTGTTCAAGCTCGAGGCGCAGTGAAGCGTTGATGAAGCCGGTGCAGCGAGGAGGTGCGAGGCTGTCCATGCCGCAATTCGCGTCCAAACTGGATGCGGGTCGCCTTGTTCTTCTTCGCTTCTTGCGTGACGAGGCGGATGGTCAGCGCCTCGCCTGCGACCGCGCCATCCTCGTCTTCCCCGCCAGCACCAGCCCGATTCCCCCGAGGATCGCCACCGAGCAAAGCATCAGCCTCGGCGTGATCGCCTCCGCCAGAAACAGCACCCCGCCGAACGCCGCAATCGGCGGCACCGACAACTGCACCGTGGCCGCGCGCAAGGCCGTGAGCTTGGGCAGCGCCGCATACCAGATCACATAGCCCAACCCCGAGGTGATCGCTCCCGAGGCGATGGCCAGCGCGATGCCGGCGCGGTCCGCATGCGCCTGGGACACGAGCACCACGCTCAGCGCCAGCGCCATCGGCGCCGCCCGCACGAAGTTGCGCGCCGTGGCCGCCAGCGGATCGGCCACGCCGCGCCCGCGCAGCGAGTACACGCCCCAGGCCACCCCGGCGACCGCCATCAGGCCCGCGCCCAGCGGCGGCGGCGCGGCGAGCCCCGGGGAGACCAGGTACACCAGTCCCCCGAAAGCCAGCACGAAGCCCGACCACGCCAGCGGCCCGAACATCTCGCCGGCGCGCAGGCCCGCGCTGAACATCGTGAGCTGCACCGCGCCGAACAGGATCAGCGCACCGGTCCCGGCCGAGAGGCTGAGGTAGGCAAAGGAGAAGAAGGCGACATACGCGAACAGCATCGCCGCGGCCAGCCAGTCGGCGCGTCCGGCCGGTGCATGCTTCGAGCGCAGCCGCACGATCAGCATCAGCATGAACGCCCCCGACACCAGCCGGATACTGCCGAAGCTCGCCGGGTCGATGCCGCGCTGCTGCAGCGCCATCCGGCACAGCAGCGAATTGGCAGCAAAGGCGAGCATGGCCACGGCGGTGAGCAGGATGGCCTGCCATGCCACACGGGCATCGCGCCCCTCAGGCATGGGCGATCACCACGACCAGGGCCCCCAGCAGCAGCGCGATGCCCAGCGGCGCGCTCAAGCGGCGGCCCCAGGGCAGGTTCTTCTCGATCGCCATCAGCACCGCCAGCAACAGCATCCAGCCCAGGCTGCCGGTCCCCAGCGCGAACATCAGCAGCATCAGCGCCCAGCAGCAGCCCACGCAGAACAGGCCGTGATGCGCGCCCAGCGCAAAGGCCTGGCGCGCGGGCGCCGGTCCGCGCCAGTGCTCGATGACGAAGCCCAGCGGTGTGCGGCACTTGTCCAGGCACTGGTGCTTGAGCGGGCTGAACTGAAAGGCGCCGGCGAGCGCGAAGGTCGCAGCGCCGATCAGCCAGCCGTGCCAGGCGAGCGTGGGCGAGCGTTCGACCAGCGCGAGGATCAGCGCGTGCAGCCCATGCGCCAGCAAGCCGAAGACGCCCCACACCGCCATGTAGCCGAGGCCGAGCAGCACCAGCAGGCGCGCGTGGTCCGGCCGCCGCGCGGTCATTCGATCGAACACGTTGAACAGCGACAAGGTGGTCGGCAGCATCATGGCCGCGGTCATGAGGATCCAGGCCAGCGCGTAGAGCAGCGCGGGCACCAGCAGCTCGCCGGCGGGCAGGGCGCGGCACAGGAAGGCGGCGGGGCCCGAGGACACCCAGTCGCCGTGTTCCAGGTAGCGTCCGTAGGGGCTGCGCGCCCAGGCCCACAGCGCCAGCCAGGCCAGCCCGGCCAGCGCCACGAGCAGCGGCAGGAAGACCCGCCGGTGGCGCGCGGCGCCGGAGCGCGGCGCAAGGGGCCGCGCGATGCCCGCAGGGGTGCTCATTGGACGGCCTTCGTGCGACGCCCCGCCGTGTGAGCAGCGCGGAGCGGCCGTGCGGCGCTCATCAGGCAACCTTCGTGCTCCGCACTGCGGTGCGAGCGCCTTCGGAGCGGCCGTGCGGCGCTCATGGCTTCACGCGTCGAAGACGAAGGTGCTTTGCAGCGCGTTGTGGTTCTTGATGTCGACGTCGATGCCGATCGCGGCATTCTTCGAGCGATAGACCGGCGCCTTGCCGACGAAGACCGGTGCGCCAGGCACGGTGGAGAACACGGTGTCCGACAGTACCGTCTGGCCGCCGGTCGCGCCGCGGTAGGGCTCGAGCTCGGCGTAGTAGTCGCTGCCGATCGACAGCTTGCCGCTGCCCTCGTTCACGTGGAAGCCGATGGGCGCCCGCTCCACGGACACCACCGTGCCGATCAGCTTGGCCAGGTCGGCGATCGGCCCGCCTGCCTGGCCGGTGTACACCTTGAGCAGCGCTTCCTCCTGCTCCTTGGAGGCGTTGTCGTCCACGTAGATGGCCGCGGTCCAGTTGCCTTCCAGGATGTTGCCGGGCACATGGGCCACCGCCGCGATGGTGTTGCCGCCGACGTCGAGGCCGTCGACCGTTCCCTTGTCGATGCGCCAGGCGACGATGGTGTCGCAGGTGCCGTTGTCCGGGTCCTCGCCGATCCAGCAGGGGCACAGCACATTGCAGTTGCAGACCTCGAGCAGGCGTCCTTCCAGGTGATAGCTCATTCCGACCTCCGTTGAAGCATGGCTGACGGACTTGTCGCCGCGGCTGTGGCGGCAAGGGGGAAGAGGATGCTACGCCCGGTGCGGGCGCGCGTCCATGTGCCGAATGGCCGGGCCGCTTCGCTTCGACGGGGTCTGGCGCCGGCGCCTAGCGCCTGTCGAGCAGGCGCCTGAGCAGGTCTTCGAGCTGGGTCACGTCCACCGGCTTGGTCATGTGTGCAAAAAAGCCGGCGTCGAAGCTCAGCTGCCGGTCGTGCTCCTGGCCGTAGCCGGTCACGGCGATGAGCGGCGGCGGATGCTCGATCTCCGAGCGCGCGCGCCGGGCCACTTCCAGGCCGCTGATGCCGGGCAGCCCGATGTCCAGCAGCACCAGGTCCGGTGCCAGCCGCTTGATGGCCTCGAGCCCGGCCTCGCCGTCGTGGCGCACGAGCGCGTGGCAGCCCAGCGTCTCCATCAGCGCGGCCATGGTCTGGGCCGAGTCGCGGTTGTCGTCCACCACGAGCACCGTCGGCCGGCCGTTGACCTGCGTGCCGGCCTCCGTGGTTTTTTCGGGCAGGGCCGGGGGAGGCGCCAGGGGCAGCCGGACCACGAACTCGCTGCCTTCGCCCGGCACGCCCTTGCTGTATGCGGCGACGTCTCCGCGGTGCAGGCCGACCAGCTGCTGGACCAGACTCAGCCCCAGGCCCAGGCCGCCCTGCAGCCGCGCGATGTCCTGCTCGCCCTGCTCGAAGAGATTGAAGATGCGCTGGATGTCCTGATGGGCAATGCCCGGCCCGTCGTCGCGCACGCTCAGCACGGCGTGCTCGCCGTCGCGGCCGGCATGCACCTGCACGTGGCCGCCGGGCGGCGTGAACTTGATCGCGTTGCCGAGCAGGTTGCACATCACCTGGATCATGCGGGCGCGGTCGCCGGTGATCCACAGCGGCGTCTCCTCGATCTCGCTGTGCAGCCGCTGGCCCTTGTCCGCAGCCGCCGGCGACATCGCCTCGACGGCCTCCAGCACCACCCACTTCAGATCGACCGGCTTGGCTTCGAGCCGGATCTTGCCGCTCGTGACGCGGCCGACATCCAGCAAGTCGTCCACCAGCCGGATCAGTTGCTTGAGCTGGCGCGAGATCGTGTCCTGCGCCAGCCGCAGCGTCCGGCTCTCCATCTTCTCGCGGGCCATCAGCGCGAGCGCGTTCGAGATCGGCGCCAGCGGGTTGCGCAGCTCGTGGCCCAGCATGGCCAGGAAGGTGCTGATGCGCCGGCCTTCGTCCTCCAGGGAGCTGATGCGGCGGCGATCGGTGAGATCGCGCGTCAACTTGGCGAAGCCGCGCAGCGTGCCGTCGGCATCGTGCAGGGCCGTGATCACCACGTTGGCCCAGAAGCGGGTGCCGTCCTTGCGCAGGCGCCAGCCTTCTTCCTCGAAGCGGCCGTCGCGCCTCGCGAGGCGCAGCTCCTGCTCGGGCCAGCCGCGTGCCGCCACCTCGGGCGGATAGAACACCGAGAAATGCCGGCCGATGATCTCCACGGCCTCGTAGCCCTTGAAGCGGCGCGCTCCCGAGTTCCAGCTGACGACAATGCCGTCGGGGTCGAGCATGAAGATCGCATAGTCCTTGACGCCTTCGACCAGCAGGCGGAAGCGCTCCTCGCTCATGCGCAGCTGCTCTTCGTGGTGGCGGCGGTCCGTGAGGTCGCGCGTGATCTTGGAGAAGCCGCGGAAGGCGCCCTCGTTGTCGATCAGCCGGGTGATGATGACGTTCGCCCAGAAGCGGGTCCCGTCCTTGCGCACGCGCCAGCCCTCGTCCTCGAAGCGGCCGACCTCGCGCGCCACCTTCAGTTCATGCTCGGGCCAGCCGCGTTCGAGCTGCTCGGGCGGGTAGAACAGGGAGAAGTGGCGCCCGACGATCTCGTGCTCCTCGTAGCCCTTGATCCGGCGCGCGCCGGCGTTCCAGCTGCGCACCACGCCGCCCGGGTCCAGCAGGAAGATCGCGTAGTCGCCCACCGCGTCGACCAGCAGCCGGTAGTCCGCGTCGCTCGGCCGGGTCACGGCTGGCGGGAGCGAGCCGGGCGGCGGGTTGTCGCTGGCATCTGCCATTGCGTCCTGTCGATCGATCGAGGCCGGGTGGCCGCATCCGCCAAGCGGCCAGGCGCGGCGCCGTGGAGCCGGTGCGTCCGGAGCGTGACGCGGAATCTGGATGCAGCCGGGGCGAATCGCGGCAGTCTACCGACGCCCGCGCAACCCAGAAGTCGGACAGATGCCCGGGTTTTCGCGCGTGATGCCACGGGCGTCAGGGCGTCGGGCAGGGATCGGCCGAACGCGCCAAGTCGGCACGCCGGCTGTCGGATCGCAGCCGGAGCGCGCGCTTCTGTCGCCAGTGCGCCACTGCCTTCGGCTAGCATTCGCGCAGACGGTGCTGCCGCCTCCATGGACCTTCGTCCCGGACGGCGGGCCGCGATGAGGATGTGCGCTTGGGCACCAACGACGCTTTCGCCGAATTGGGTTTGGCATCAGATGCGAGCGAGAGCGAAGTGAAGGCGGCCTGGCGTCGCCTGGCCTCGCAATGGCACCCGGACCGCAATGGCAGCGCCGGCGCCGTGGCCAAGATGCAGCGCATCAACCAGGCCTTCGAGGAGATCCGCCGCGCCGGCTTCCGGGCCGCTGCGCCCGAACCGTCGGCCACCGACGCCGAGGAAGCCGCCCCCGGCCCGGCGACGGACCCCGGCGCCGGATTCGACGAGCACGGCGAGGACGGCGCGACCGCCTTCCGCGACGAGCCCGGCACGGGCCGGCAGCGGCGGCCCATCCACCGCAAGGTGAAGCTGACGCTCGAGGAGGCCGCGGCCGGCTGCATCAAGGTGCTGCGGGGCAAGATCACCGAGACCTGCCGAAGCTGCGAGGGTGCCGGCCACCAGGTGCTCGGCGGCAATTGCGTTCGATGCGGCGGCTCGGGCGCCGTGCCCAAGCGCTCCTTCTTCGGCTGGCCCACCGGGCTTGCCGAGTGCGAGGCCTGCCTGGGTGGCGGCATCGCCCGGCAGCCGTGCGCGGCCTGCCGGGGCTCCGGCAAGACGGCCGCGCGCAGCTACCAGGCCAAGGTCCGCATTCCGCATGGCGTGCGCCGTGGCGATCTGCTCCACGTCGACGGGCGGCGCCTGCGCCCCGAGCGGCTTCCCGCCGATCTCGAAATCCGCGTCGAGCTGCTCGACCATGCCTTCTTCGAGCTGGACGACGACGGCACCCTCCGATGCGAGGTCCCGGTCGACGCCTTCACCTGGATCGCCGGCCGCCAGGCGCAGGTGCCGACCCTCTCCGGCCTGCAGCCGCTGCAGCTCAGCCGCGGCCGGCTGTCCTACTGCCTGAAGGGCCAGGGCTTTCCGACGGAGCGGCGCGGCGCACGCGGCGACCAGTGGGTCACGCTGGTACCGGTGTTCCCGGAGCGGCTCAGCACCGACCAACAGATCCTGCTGGACCAGCTTTGCGCGACCACGTCCGGCGGCGAGGCCATGGACGAGCGGCTCCAGGCGTGGCAGCGCAGCCTGCGCACATGGGAGCGCGGCCTGCGCGGCTGACGGGCGTCATCCGGCCGACGCCGCTCCGCGCGCGCCCCGCTCCTGCAGCAGGTGCTTCGCGAAGAAGGCGGTGATCCTGCGGTCCACCTCCGGCATCGTGGCCGCGCGATCGAAGCCCGGCGGGTCGTTGAGCATGTCGCCGATCAGGCCCGTCAGCCCCGGCGGCGGGGGCGACAGCAAGGCCCCGTGCCCGGCCGTCGGCAGGTCGGCGATCCGCTCGCAGGGCGTGCAGGCCGCCAGCACCCGGTCGCTGTGGAAACGCGGGATCAGCCAACGGTCCTGCTTCGCCGTGACCAGCCCCAGCGGCACCGGCGGCGCGGCCAGCGAGGCCATGTCGAAGTCGGCGGCCGCCGGCACCCCGGCCACCACGGCCGCCACCCGCGCATCGGCGTGCACGCGCGGCGTGTCGTCGCCGAAGCGCCAGCGGATCACCGCGAGCGCGGCCCATTTGCGAATGCCGTCCAGCGGCCCGCCGGTCAGGCGGGTCAGCAGCCCGACGCAGGTCTGGAAGTCCTCCTCCAGGTGCGCCTCGCAGTGCCGCTTGAAGCCGGCCGGCGACCAGCGCCCGCCCGCCAGGCTCAGCGCGGTGTGGCCACCGGCCGACATGCCGTAGACGCCGACCTTGTCCAGCGCCAGCAGCGGCGCGAAGCGCGGGTCGCGGCCGACGGCGTCGATCGCGCGGGAGACTTCGGCCGGGCGCAACGTCCAGCTGTCGGGGCCGGGGTCGCTGCCGTCCTTGTAGTTGTCGGCGCGGTGCTCGGGCATGGCGACCACGAAGCCGGCCTGCACCAGGCTGCGCGCCAGGTCCGCGTGCACCCAGGGGGCGCCGCCCGAGCCGTGCGAGATCACCACCAGGCGCCCGTTGCCGCGCACCGGCTGGCCTTGCGGCGCCACTTGCAGCACGAAAGGCCCCCGCCGGGTCGGCTGCTCGGCATCGGCGGACGGGTAGTACAGCGTCACCGGTCCGTCCTTCGCCGTCGCGGCGATCTCGCCAAGGCCCATGGTGGCCTGGGCGACGCCCGACAGCAACAGCGCCAGCGCGGACGCCAGCAAACGCAAAGAACGCTTCATGCTCACTCCTCTTCGTTGATCCGAAGGCACCTGCCTGCGGTGCTGCGGACGATGCCCTGCCGCGCCCGCCCGGTCTTGCCGAATGCGACGAAACGCATCTTTCGGCTCGCCGATTTCAGGAATCGGCCAGCTTTTCCCGGCGGTACTCGGTGGGCGTGAGCCCGGTGGCCGCCTTGAAGGCGCGGTTGAAAGGCCCGATGGATTGGAAGCCGGCCTCCAGCGCGATCGCCAGCACCGGCCGCGAGCGCCGCATCGGGTCGGCCAGGGCGGCACGCGCTTCGGCGAGCCGGAAGCCGTTGACGAAGGCGTTGAAGTTGCGGTGGCCCAGGCGCTGGTTGATCAGGCGACGAAGCCGGTACTCGGGCGTGCCCAGCCGCGCCGCCAGGCCGGCGATGCTCAGGTCTTCGGCGCGGTAGGCACGCTCCTCGTCCATCAGGCGTTGCAGCGCCTCGGCCAATGCCTGGTCGGCCGGATCGGGCGCGGGCGGCTCCGCGCCATCCGCGGCTGCCGGGCGCGCGGCCTCGGCGGATTCACCGCGCGGCACCGGCGAGGCCGCGACGACGCGCTCCGACGGGAAGATCTCGGAGCCGGCCAGCCGCAGCATCCAGAAGGCGGTGACCGCCACGATCAGCAGCAGCAGCGCGGCGTCGACCGTCGCGGTCGCGCCGGAGAGCCGGCCCTGCGGCGAGGCCAGGCGCGCAGCCAGCATCGCCAGCGTATAAACCACGCCCGTCACCACGATGAAGGCGCGCAGCCGGCGCCGGCCTTCGACCAGGTCCGCGCGCCAATGCGCCGCTGCCGCGATCGTGGCCAGCATCGCGAACAACAACGGCACGCCGCGCTGCAGGCCGATCGTCAACGGCGCCAGCACCGAGGCGCTGCCGTTCATCACCGCGCAATTGAAGCCGGCCAGCGCCGCCACCGCCAGCCACGCGGCCGCATGCAGCGGCCGGAGCGCGAAGTCGTCGTCGAACAGCGCCTGCACGAAGATCCAGAACAGCACGCCGTTGGCGACCGAGACCGCGACCAGCGGCGCCTGCCACAGGCGCGGTACCTGCGCTTCGAACAGCGGCGTCGAGCTGATCACCTGCACCGCCAGCCCCAGTGTCATCGCGAGCGCCGCACGGGCGGCGGGCAGGCGCGGGCGATCGCGGCCCAGCACCCAGGCCAGGAGCAGCAGCAGGGCCAGCACCATGCCGCGCAGCGCGGCATCGAAAAGGGTCAAGGGCAGGGCGTCGGTCATGGGGTAAAGCAGGGCGCGACAGGGTAGCAGGCGAGCCGTCGGGACTTGGATCGGCGCCCCGCTCACCTTACAGTGGCCGTCGACACCACGGAGCCGTATCGCCATGACCATCGAGCTGAACAAGGAAGCCAGGAGCGAAGCGATCAAGTCGATCGAGCGCTACTTCCAGGAGAACATGGAAGAGCGTATCGGCAACATCGCCGCGGGTGCGCTGTTGAGCTTTTTCGTCGAGGAGATCGGGCCTGTCATCTACAACCAGGCCGTGGCGGAAGTCCAGGAGCGGCTGCAGGTGCGCATCTCGGAACTCGACCTCGAGGTGCACGAGGACGAATTCCAGTACTGGCGCAGGTACGACGCCCAGCGCAAGGCCAGGAAGTGAAGGATCAGAACGGGCAGGACGGATCGAACTTCGGGCTGCGCTTCTCGCGCAGGGAGGCGATGCCCTCCTGCACGTCCGGCCCCGAGAAGCCCAGGAATTCCAGCGCCAGCGAGCTGTCGAACGCGGGCCCGGCCAGGCGCAGCCAGTTGTTGAGCGCGTACTTGGTCCAGCGGATGGCGGTCTGCGAGCCCGCGGCGAGCTTCTCGGCCACCTCGAAGGCCTTGGCCACCAGCTGGTCCTCCGGCACCGCCAGCGAGACGAGGCCGATGCGCTCCGCCTCCTCGCCCGACACCGCCTCGCACAGCATCAGGTAGTACTTGGCCTTGGCCATGCCGCACAGCAGCGGCCACACGATCGCCGCGTGGTCGCCGGCTGCCACGCCCAGGCGCGTGTGCCCGTCGATGATGCGCGCCGTGGTGCTGGCGATCGACACGTCGGCCAGCAGCCCCGCGACCAGCCCCGCGCCCACGGCCGGGCCGTGCATGGCCGAGACCACCGGCTTGGAACAGTTGATCACGTTGTAGACCAGGTCGCGTGCCTCGCGCCAGACGCGCGCGCGCACGTTGAAGTCGTTCGCCATGTCCTCCACCAGACCGAGGTCGCCGCCGGCGGAGAACCCCTTGCCCTCACCGCGGATCAGCGCCACACGCGTTTGCGGGTCCTTGTCGATGTCGCTCCAGATCGAGGCCAGTTCGCGGTGCAGGTTGTGATCGGCGGTCGAGAGCTTCTTGTTTGCGCTCTGCGAGGCGCCCATCACCACCTCGAGGATGCCGTTCGGGTGGGGCTTGAGCGTGAGCGCGCTGTAGTGCGCGTAGGGGGATTCGTTGGGCATGTCTCGATCCTCGTCGGGTGGAAAAGCCCCGATCTTCCACCCTCTGCCCGGCCCTGCGCTGCCGGACCCGGCGCGTCCCGTTGCCTAGTACCGGATCGTCACGCCCGCCTTGATGCCCTTGTTGTCCTTCCCGTCCGTGCTTGCACCCGCGGAGAAGGAGACATCGCCGCCCGTGCTGGCGCCCAGCGAGTAGTTGGGGCGCCTGCCCGAGGTATCCATGCCGCCATAGACACCGCTGCCGTCCTTGCGTTGCAGGCCCAGCGTCCCGCCGTTGGCCGTGGCCGACTTCTCGTTCGGCGACAGGTTGGGGCTCACGTAGATCGAGCCCTCGTCGTTGCTTTCGATCGGGACCTTCGGCGTTTGCGCCAGGGCGGCCGCGCAGCAGGCGGCGAGGGCGAGCGATGTCAGAAGGGGCTTGTTCATGAAGAGGGGGGGACGAGGCGGCTGGCAAGCCGACCACCTTATCCGAAGCACGCCCGGCGGGACAAGCGTTCGGGCCGCGCCGCAATCATTCATGCCGCGCAGTGCTGTTGCGGCGAGACAGAAATGTTTTCACATGTACTCGCGTGTGACGATCGAGCGCCTCGAGGCGCTCGATCCACGCCTAGCCGAGCTCGCTCTTGCGCTCGATGATGCGCGACACCAGCCCGTACTCCACCGCCTCCTCCGCCGACAGCCAGCGGTCGCGCTCGATGTCGGCCATCACCGAGTCGAAGGACTTGCCGGTCTCGCGGGCGATGGTGCGGGCGATGCGCTCGCGCGCCTTGATGATCTCCTGCGCATGGATCGCGATGTCGCTCGCCGGCCCCCCGGCGCCGCCGCTGGGCTGGTGGATCAGGAAGCGCGTGTTCGGCAGGCAGAAGCGCCGTTCGCGCGGGGCTGCCAGGTACAGGTGCGTCGCCGCGCTGCCCACCCAGCCGGTGCCGATCATGCGCACCGGCGCCGCGATGAAGCGCACCACGTCGTGGATCGCATCGCCCGACTCCAGGTGGCCGCCGGGCGAGCTCACCAGGATGTCGATGGGCGCGTTGCTGTCGGCGTCCAGCGCGATCAGCCGGCGTGTCACGTCGCGCGCCGCCGCGTCGGTGATGGCGCCGAAGATCAGCAACGTGCGCGACTTGAAGGCTTTCTCTTCGAGATAGGAACTGCTGCGCGGCTCGCCTGCCGGGCCGCCCGGTGCGTCTTCTTCAGGGGTTTCCATGGTGCTCCTCGTTGTGCGGGTGCGATGACGAACAGGCCCGCCCCTGAAGGCGAACCCGATGCATGGCAGGCGCTGCGCGCGCCCGTGGCCCATTCTCGAAGAAAACGAAGAAGCACTGCCGGCCACGCGGATGCCGTCTCGCCGCCCCGCATCCGCGCGTCGCGTGGATGCGGGATCGTCAAGCGGCGCGCATCTCCGTACGATGGGCTCCAACGCGCCAGGAATTCGATGCTGTCACGCGAGGCACCCGCCTCGCCCCTCAGGGAGCCAGGAAGAAGCGCCTCAAGGCCTCCGCAGTGAGGTCGGGCGCTTCTTCCGGGAAGAAGTGCCCGGCCTCGATGGCGTGGCCTTGCACCTCGTCGGCCCATGCACGCCACAGCGCGAGCGGCCCGCCCGCGTCGGCGTACCAATTGTCCAGCGCGCCGCCGCTGCTCCACAGCGCCAGCAGCGGGCAGCGGATGCGCCGTCCGGCCGCGAGATCCGCCTGGTCGTGCGCACGATCGATCGTTGCCGCAGCGCGGTACTCTTCGCAGATGGCATGCGCATGGGCCGGATCGCGCAGCGCATTCACATACGCCGCGCGCACGTCCTGCGGAAATGCATCGGCGGGCGAGCCCCAAGCGCCCAGCGCGTTGTCCACCATCGCCTCGGGCGCGGCGGCCAACAGCGATTCAGGCAGCGGCGCGGGCTGCGCCAGCAGCGACCACGGCCAGTAGCCCAGCGCGAGCCGCGCATCGGCACGCGCCCACACCGTCTCCGTCGGCAGGATGTCGAGCACCGCGAGGCGCTGCACGCGGTCCGGATGGTCCAGCGCGAGGCGGTACGCGACCCGCCCGCCGCGGTCATGCCCCGCGAGCGCGAAGCGCGTGAAGCCCAGCTGCTCCATCACCCGCACCATGTCGCGCGCCATGGCCCGCTTCGCATAAGGCGCATGGTCGGCGGACGAGACCGGGCAGCCGCTGCGCCCATAGCCGCGCAGGTCGGCGCACACGGTCGTGAAGTCGTGCGCCAGCCTCGGTGCCACGCTGCGCCACATCAGGTGCGTCTGGGGAAAGCCGTGCAGCAGCAACAGCGGCGGGCCCGAGCCGCCGCGGCGCACGAAGATGCGGGTCTCGCCGGCGTCGATCTCGAGCGATTCGAAGCCGTGCATCGCACTCAGCCTCCGCGGCGCGTGCCGCTGTCCTCGATCACTTCGCCGTCGGACTTGGTGAAGGGCGCGAGCTTGCCCACGGGCAGGATCTCCAGCACTTCTTCGGAGGGCCGGCAGAGCTTGGTGCCCAGCGGCGTGATGACGATCGGGCGGTTCAGCAGGATCGGGTGCTGGCCGATGAAATCGAGCAGCTCGTCGTCGCTCCACTTCGGATTGCCCAGGTCCAGCTCGGCATAGGGGGTGCCCTTCTCGCGCAGCAACGCACGCAGCGGCTCGCCTGTGGCGGCCGCGATGCTGCGCAGCTGCTCGCGGCTCGGCGGCGTCCTCAGGTATTCGACGACCGTGGGCTCGAGACCCGCGTGGCGGATCAGTGCGAGCACGTTGCGCGAAGTGCCGCAGGCGGGGTTGTGATAGATGGTGATCGGCGGTTGGAACATCAGGCGATTCTCGAACAACGAGCGGGAGGGGCGCTTGCCCATGCGCGCGATGATGGCGTCTTCATGTGACATGCACATGCACGCGCAAAAAAGCCCGCAGCGCGAGCGCCGCGGGCTTTGCGTTTCTTCAGGGGAGCGGAGCAGGGCGAGGGCGCGTTGGGTGGAGCCGCGTTCTCGATGCCACTGGCCCGCTTACTTCTTGACGCCGATCGCGCCCGAGCCCTGCGCCTGTCCGCCGGCACCGGCGCCGAGCGCACCCGCGGCGCCGCCCACCGCGTTCGTCGCGCCGCCCACCGCATTGGTGGCGCCGCCCACCGCGCCGGTCGCGCTCTGCACCCCACCGCTCAGCGTGGAGCCGACGCCACCGAGCGTGTTGCCCACCGTGCTGGCTGGCGACGAGGAAGAAGAGGCGCCCGTGTCGGCGCCCGCATTCGCACCTGCGCGCGTCTGCGCGGAGCCTCCGGCGCGTGCGCCGCGCTGCTGGCGCTGCTCGCCCTGCTGCTGCGACGCGCCCGCGCCACCCGATGCATTCACGTCGGCCTGCGCGCCGACGCCCACGCCGACATTCGGCGTCTTCACTGTCTGTGCATGGACTGCGATGCCGCTGGTGGCCAGGAGGCCTGCGAGCAAGGCGCCGAGGGCGATGCGAGTGTTGTGTTGCTTCTTCATGTGTGACGGTCCCTTTCATGGATGAATGGTCACTGATAAAAAACGAACCAGCCTCGAGGGCCGGTTCGGGGTGAACCATAGGGGCGGTCGCAAAGGTCAGCTCGTGAGGCAGGGCCGGGGCCTGCTGTGAGAAGTGGCCGTCAGCGACATCGGTGTGTGCTGCGTTAGCCCTGCGGCCTCATGTGGAATATCTTTACGCGAGCTTGACAAGCCCTTCATCAGGCGCACGATTCGAAGGTCCGGCAGCAAGCCGGCAGTCATGAGCTTCCGTCGGAAAGGAGCATCGAATGTCGAACGTTCTTGCGGAGCTCACCACGGAATTCCTCCAATCGTTCGCTGATGCATTCAATCGGCACGATGCCGAAGCCTTGATGTCGTTCATGACGGACGATTGCGTCTTCGAAGCCTCCGCGGGCCCCGACGCGTGCGGCGCGCGCTACCAGGGCCGGGAGGCCGTGCGGGCCGCCTTCGAGGAGGTCTGGACGACCTTCCCCGATGCGCATTGGGACAACGCCCATCACTTCGTTTGCGGAGATCGTGGGGTGTCGGAGTGGATCTTCACCGGCACCCGGCATGACGGCACCCACGTCGAAGTGAATGGGTGCGATCTGTTCACGTTCCGCGACCGCAAGATCGCGCTGAAGAACTCCTATCGCAAGAACCGTCCGTCGATGGCGCCTCGCTAGCGCTCCATGACCTTGCCCATCCATCAGACGATGGGCCTGATGTTTTGATTGAGGCAGAAAAAATTGGTCGGGTCGTATTGGTTCTTCAGTGCGACGAGCCGCGCATAGTTCTCGCCATAGGCGGCGCGGACCCGATCCTCGCCTTCATCGCCCAGATTGTTGGCGTAGACACCGCCCGTCGAATAGGGGCTCACGGCGCTCCATAGCTCGCGGGCCCAGCTGATATTGGCTTCGTCGTCCGCCGGGCTGTCCCAGATCGCGAGCGGGAAGCAGTCGTACAGCGCGTCGCGGTTCGCATACGGGGATTCGGAGGACGGAATGCGGGCGATCGCACCGCCAACCTGCTGGAAAACCAGCACCGCGGCGGGCGAAGGGGCCTTGGGATAGATCTCCAGGAGCGCGTCGATCGCGCCGTCGCTGATCTCGCGGAGGAACTGCGCTTTCCAGTAATAGCGGCGCCCGCGCGGAAAAAGAATGTCGCCGGCGGACTGAATTTCAAGGTAGGAACGAGTAGCCAGGCTGCTCTCGATCGGCGAGCCGAACTTCAGGAGCGAAGCGAGCGCGTCCTCGCCGGCGGCGGGAGGGCCGACGTAGCAGGCGGAAATGTTGAAGGCGCGTTCGCCTGTCGGAAGGGTGACCAGGGCAGCGTCGATGCTGAGGTCATCGGCGGCCCTGCGCGAGAACTCGTGATAGAACTTGATCGCGCCGCGCGCATGGTCGTAGCGGTAAAGCACGGAGCCGACGAGCAGATCAGGGCCAACCTCGTGAAGCTGGTATTCAAAGGCCGTGACGATGCCGAAATTGCCGCCCCCGCCTCGCAGGCCCCAGAACAGGTCGGGATGTTCGGAAGCGCTCGCGCGCAACAGACGACCGTCGGCCGTCACGATGTCGGCCGCGATGAGGTTGTCGCACGTGAGCCCGTATTTGCGCCCGAGCTTGCCGAAGCCGCCGCCGAGCGTCAGCCCGGCAATGCCGGTGTCGCTGTTGACGCCCATCGTCGTCGCCAGGCCGTGGGCCTGCGTGGCGGCATCGAATTCGCCCAGGCTGAGTCCCGCCTCGGCCCGTACGACGCGGCGCACGGGATCGACCTCGACCGCCTTCATGCGAGACAGGTCGATGACGATTCCGCCATCGCAGACCGAGAGCCCCGCGACGTTGTGGCCGCCACTGCGAACCGCAACAAGATGGTGGGTCGCCCTGGCGAAGGTCACGGCCTGGATGACGTCGTCGGCGCTGGTGCAATAGACGATCGCGGCAGGTCGTTTATCGACCGCGCCGTTCCAGACCTTGCGGGCCCCCTCGTAGGCGGGGTCGCCGGGCTGGACCAACTCACCCCTCACATGGTGACGGAGCCGATCGATGGCCGGCACGGCCGAGGTCCCGGGGAGCGTGTCCGTCTGCGGCAGTTGCTTGTGGTCCATTGAACGGTCCTCCAGTCTTGCGGGACCATGATTTCACGGGCGTGCGGCTGCCGCAAACTCTAAGATCTCAGCTGTGAGATGAGAAAAGTTCATCTACAGTGGGCGCATGAGAAAGCTTCCGCCTCTGCGCTCGCTGCACGCGTTCGAGGCGGCCGCGCGGCACGGCAGTTTCAAGGCCGCCGCGGCCGAGCTCGGCGTGACGCCGACCGCGATCAGCCACCAGATCCGCTTGTTGGAGGAAACGTGCGGTCGGCAGTTGTTCCAACGGCGGCCACGACCGCTCGTGCTGACGAGCGTGGGCGCGACGTTGTTTCCGGCGCTGCGCAATGGCTTCGATGTCCTTGCGAGCGCGATTGCCGCGCTCGCCGAACCCGATGTGCAGCGCCCTCTGCGGGTCACGAGCCCCAGCGCCTTCGCAAGCCGATGGTTGGTCCCGCGCCTGCCGAACTGGCGCGAAGCCAACCCGATGCTGCCCTTGGAAATCATCGGGACGGACACGGTGCTGGATCTTCGCTCCGGCGCCGCCGACGTGGCGATCCGCTACGCACGTCAGCAGCCCCTCGACCTTCCAGCGCGCGAGATCTGCCGCGACACCTACTTTCCCGTCTGCAGCCCGGCCTTGTTGGCGAACGAAGACGGGGCCATCCAGCGCGTCGCCGACCTTTTGCGCTTTCCCTTGATCCATTTCGATTGGAGGAGCCGCGATCCCGACGCCCCCACCTGGCGCCAATGGCTTGCCATGGCGCGTTCGATCGATCCTGACCTGGACATCGACAAGCGATGGGACCTGAGCTTTCGCGAGGAGATTCATGCGATCGATGCAGTCGTCGCCGGGCAAGGCGTGGCGATCTGCAGCGACATCGTCGTCAGCCGCGAGTTGAACAGTGGGGCGCTCGTCAAGGCGCACCCGCTGTCGCTGCCAGGGTATGGCTTTTATGTCGTCTCGATGCCACTGAGTCCGCGCGCGGCAACGATCGAATCCTTCTCGGCCTGGATGAGATCCGTCATTTGAGCGGGCGTGTATGGGATCGAGATCCCTCACGACGCCATTCTGGCTTCGGGTGCGCCGTGCCCCCAGCACAGCACTGCCGGCAACGCGAGCCAGCCGCTCACGGCGCGGCATTGGTCAGTGCGTGGCTTGACAGGCGGTGCTGCCCGCAAGTTTCGATCCGGTAGGCGATGACCGCGACGTCCTCCCCGGGCGGCAGCGCCACGCGCAGGAAGGAATGCGACATCGAGGCATGACCTTTGTCCGACATGCGCATACGCCAAGCGGCCGATGGCAGGGGCCTGCACGATGGCTAAATTGCCCTGGACATCGCGACGACCCGGAGAACACTATGCTCGCCACTGCCCACAAAGCCCACCTCCTGCGCTGCAACGGCGTGGCCGTTCCCGAGTTGCCGGAGGATGGCAGCGGCCGATGGCAGGAGGCGGTCGACGCGCTGTTCGAGCAGTACGTGGCGCAGCGCGCCGCCAGGAGCCTGCAAGAAGCCGAGGAGGCGCGCGAACTCGAGCTGCTGAGCCGCCTCGCCGCGACCTCCTACCCGCGTCGCCGCATCACGAACTACGCCTGATGGCTATCGCAAGCCGTTCCCTCGCCGCCATGGCGCTGCTGGCCTGCGCGGGCGCCGTGCACGCAGCGGGCAGCTGCGAGGCGCTGGTGGCCCAGATCGACGCGAAGATCCGGGCGTCGGGCGTCGTGCAGTTCACCCTCACGACGGTGGATGCCACGGCCGACGCCGGCGGGCGCGTGGTCGGCACCTGCGACCTCGGCACCAAGAAGATCGTGTACGAGCCCGGGCCCACCCATGGCGCGGTCCCCGCGATCCGTCCGGCGCAACAGCCCGCGCCGACGGCCGCAGGATCGCGCGACGAGCCGATGCTGACGGAATGCAGGGACGGCACGGTGAACATGGGCGGCGACTGCCGCAGGTAGATCCGGCGCATCCCCCGCTCGAAGAAGGCATCGCGCGAAGGCGGGCTGCCTGCCGCTAGAAGCTTGCGACGCCTTCCTACGCGAGCGCTTCGCCGAGCGGCCATTCTCCGCATCCTCGATCCACAACCTTCCATGGAGACCACGATGCCGACCTCGATGCAAGATGGCCGCAGCCTGCTCGACACCCAGCGGATCGTCGGGAGGTCGCTATGACCAGCCTCGTCTCCCACCTGATGCCGACCGTGACCAACATGATCCGCATCGACCACACGCACGTGATGTCCACCTTCCACCAGTACAAGGCCAGCGCCTCCTCGCGCGTGAAGACGGGGCTGGTGAAGACTATCTGCACGGCGCTCGAGATCCACGCGCAGCTCGAAGAGGAAATCTTCTACCCCGCCATGCGCGAAGCCGGGCAGGGCGAGCTGCTCGGTGACAGCGTGGCCGAGCACGCGGAGATGCGGCGCCTGATCGACCTGCTGCGGCGCATGGAGCCGGAGGCGGTCGACTACGACAGCACCTTCATGTCGCTCATGCGCGCCGTCATGCATCACGTCGCCGACGAGGAGACCACGGTGCTGCCGGAAGCGGAGCGCGTGCTCGGCGACCGGCTCGGCGAGCTCGGCACCGAGATGACCAAGCGGCGCCTGCAGCTGGTGGCGCCGCGCAGCGGCGAGATCGCGCTGAACATGGGGCGCGCCGCCTCGGGCAATACGGCGGCGCTGTCGATCGCCGCGGTGGCCGCGGCCGGCCTGCTGATCGCGCGCGTGTCGCGCGGCACGCGCACCGGTAAATCGCTGCGCAGCTGAGCGCGCCATGCATTGGCTGCCCGATTCCGGTGTGCTCGGGCAACGTCGCGCGGCCGCTTCGTCCCGGCTGGCGTGGCGCCGCAGCATCGGATTCGCCATCGTCCTGTTCGGCGCCGCGCTGCTGGGCTGGCAGGGCTTCGAAGCCGTCGGCGGGGACGATCCGCGCCTGCGCGGCGCCCTGGTCGGCGGCCTCTTCGCGGCCCTGGCCACCGGGCTGGGCACGCTGCCCGTGCTGCTGTCGCAGCAGTTTTCCCAGCGCACCTACGACAGCATGCTCGGCTTCGGCGCGGGCGTGATGCTGGCCGCGAGCGCCTTTTCGCTGGTCATTCCCGCGCTCTCCGCGGCGAAGGCGCAGGGGGCGGGTGGCTGGGGCGCCGGGACCATCGTCGGGATCGGCATCCTGCTCGGCGCGGGCCTGCTGTTGGCCATCGACCGGTGGGTGCCGCACGAGCATTTCGTGAAGGGGCTCGAAGGCCCGCAGGCGCGCAGCGTGCGGCGCGTCTGGCTGTTCGTGCTCGCCATCGCCCTGCACAACCTGCCGGAGGGCCTGGCGATCGGCGTCGCCTTCGCGGGCTCCGACCCGGTGGGCGCGACTGCGCTGGCGACCGGCATCGCCATCCAGGACGTGCCCGAAGGCCTAGTGGTCGCGCTCGCGCTGCGCAGCGTCGGCTACGGCCGGCTGCTCAGCGCGGGGCTGGGCGTGCTGTCGGGGCTGGTCGAGCCGGCGATGTCGGTGTTCGGCGCCGCGGTCATCTCGCTCTCGGTCGCGCTGCTGCCCTGGGGGCTCGCGCTGGCGGCCGGCGCGATGCTCTTCGTCATCAGCCACGAGATCATTCCGGAGTCGCACCGCGCGGGCCACGAAGCCGCCGCGACCATCGGGCTGATGCTGGGCTTCGTGGTCATGATGCTGCTGGACACGGCCCTGGCCTGAGCGGCGCGGGCGCCTTCGTCCACTCATCAATACCCGTGGACGTCGTCGCGTAATGCAGGACTACACCGAGAGCCGGCGCATCCCGAGGAGGGCCCATTCGCAAGCCATCGACAGTGGTTTTTCCGCGGCCACCATGCCTTCTTCAACCCTCTTCTCAACCCTCTGTTCAAGGACGCTCATGTTCTCTCACAACAAACGCCTTCAATACACCGTGCGGGTCGGCGAGTGCAATCCCGGCCTGGCCAACCTGATGCTCGAGCAGTTCGGCGGGCCGCAAGGCGAGCTCGCAGCGGCCATGCGCTACTTCACCCAGGCCGTCGGCGAAGACGATCCCGGCCGCAGGGACATGCTGTTCGACATCGCCACCGAAGAGCTCAGTCACCTGGAGGTGATCGGCACCATCGTGGGCATGCTCAACAAGGGCGCCAAGGGCCAACTGGCCGAGGCGGTGGAGGCCGAGGGCGAGATGTACCGGCGCATCACCGGTGCAGGCAACGACAGCCACCTGACCCAGGTCCTCTACGGCGGCGGCCCCGCTCTGACGAACTCCGCCGGCGTGCCGTGGAGCTCGGCCTACATCGACAGCATCGGCGAGCCCACCGCGGACCTGCGCTCCAACATCGCGGCCGAGGCGCGCGCCAAGATCATCTACGAGCGCCTGATGGCTTGCACCGACGACCCCGGCGTGAAGGAAGCGCTGGGCTTCCTGATGACGCGCGAGATCGCGCACCAGAAGTCCTTCGAGAAGGCGCTGTATGCCATTTCGCCGAACTTCCCGCCGGGCAAGCAGCCGGGCATGCCGCAGTTCACCGACGTCTACTTCGACATGTCGAAGGGCGGCGAGGTGCGCGGCCCGTGGAACGAGGGTCCGAACTGGCAATACATCGACGCACCCGAGCAGCAGATGGGGGTGGACGGCGGTGGCGGCGAAGCGACGGCGACGCTGCAAGCGAATGAACAGGCCTTGGTGCAGCAGATGGCGCAGCGCACCGCGTCCGACCCTTCCAGCGATCCGCAGACCGGCGCCGAGCTGGGCATGTCGGAAGCCGACACGCTGAAGAACGTGACCGCGCAACTTGGAAAGGAGCCGAAGAAATGAACAAGACCACGCTTGCATTCGCCGCCGCTGCGACCGCCGCCCTCCTGGCCGGCATCCAGCCGGTGCGCGCCGCCGACCCGCCCGCCGCGCGCGCCAGGGCCGCTTCGCAGACCGTGAGCGCCAGCGATCGCACCTTCATGACCAAGGCCGCGGGCGGCGGCCTGTACGAGGTCGAGATCGCGAAGATGGCCTCGCAGAAAGCCGAGTCCGCCGACGTCAAGCAGTTCGCCGAGATGCTGGTGAAGGATCACACGGCCGCCAACGACGAGCTCAAGGCGCTGGCCGCCAGCAAGTCGGTCGAGCTGCCGAAGGATGTCCCTGCGGACAAGAAGAAAAAGATGGCGATGATCGAGAACAACCGCAGCGGCGCTTCCTTCGACCGCGCCTTCATCCAGAAGGTCGGCGTGAGCGATCACCAGGAGGACATCAAGCTGTTCGAGATGGCTTCCCGCTCCGCCAAGGATGCGGACGTGAAGGCGTGGGCCACGAAGACCCTGCCGACGCTGAAGGAGCACCTCGCCGAAGCGCAGAAGCTTGCGGGCAGCAAGAAATAGCCGGCGGTTCCATGGACAGCAGCTGGTCCGGCGGCAGCTTGAAAAACCCGGGTCTCGGGGCTCCGGCGCGTCCGCCTTTCGCGGGTAGGACGATGCAGGTTTTTCCTACGAGGCCGGGCTGCTCGGGCGGGCAGGCTCTTCCTTGTACCGATTCAATTCCCATGCGAGAAGCCATGACCTCACCCGCCAGCCTCTTCATTCCATCCGTCGCCGAGACGGCGCCGACCCTGCGCATCATCGACGTCACCGATCCGAGCGAGGTCGATTACTGGACCGAGGCCCTGGGCGTGAGCGAAACCGAGCTCCGCCTTGCCGTGGCCGCGGTCGGGAGTTCAGTGCAGGACGTGCGCGACCACCTCGGCAAGTGAGGCCTGCCGTGCCTTGGGCGGCTGCGGCTTGGGGTCGCAGCCGGCCAGGACGGCGACCGCCAGGGAGGCCAAAGCCAGGCAGAGTGTCCGAAGCTTCATGATGCGTCTCCTTCGCGCGGGTGTGCAGGGGCGCACGAGAGCCGCGCGGTTCATTCTGGCGCTGCCAGGATGCGGCGCCTGTCAGCCGACGCCCCGCGCGGCCTTGTCCCTCGCGAGGAGGGAAGGCGAAGTCACAGCGCCGCCGCAGTCAACTCCAGCTGCGTCAGGCGGCGCGCATCCGCCCCACGAAGTTCTGCGTCACGTGCGGCAGCGCCCGCTGCGTCGGCACGACGATGCCCACCTGCAGCGCGTTCAGCGCCGGCAGTGCGAACGGGCGCCACAGCAGTTCCCCGCGCTTGAGCTCCTCGACGAAGGCGATCTTCGAGAAGCAGGAGATGCCCTTGCCGGCCATGCACGATGCCGATCGGCAGGTTGGCCAGGCACACGGCCTTCACGCCGCCGGGCGGCCGGCGCACGAAGCTGAGGCCCATCTCGGCCTGGCGACGAACGCTCCAAAAATTAGCGCAAGCAACCTTCTGGAAAACCCTGTGCGCGTGCAAGGCACATGACTGAAAAAAGGGCATTTCGATTGCTCGATTTTTAGCCTTGCAAAGCCTCTCTCTCAATGAAAACCTTGCTTCGCCCCAGCGTGAAGCCCGTGGCATGAACTGTGCAAGTTTCAGCCATCGTTTTCCGGAGAGACACCCATGGATGAGGGTCAAGCCATTGCAATCCGGCCAGTGACCGCTTCGCTGCTGGACGCCGACATCGAAGTTCTCAAGCTCTCGCTTCGAACCACCAACGTGCTGCGGATCCATCAGCTGCACACGGTGGGCGATGTCACGCGCGTGCCGGCGAAAAAGCTCTTCGTGCTCTCGCGCCTCGGGCGCAACTCGCTGCGGGAGATCGTGGAGAGCATGCAACGGCGTGGGCTGCGGCTCGCGGACTGAAGCAGGGCCTTGGCGCCCCGGGGCCGCGAGCACGCGCTGATGGCGTCGGCCTGGCACGAGCCCCAGGCAAGCTCGCAGTCCAGCCTTTGGGCTGGCCTGCGCCGCTGTACCGAGACTTCGCCCTCAGACCCGGCGGAAGAGCAACACGGCGTTGGTGCCGCCGAAGGCAAAGGAGTTGCTGATCGCCGCCTCCAGCCGCGGCGCTGCGGTGCCTTGCGCGGGCACCAGGTTCAGCCTGCACGCCGGGTCGATGTCCGTGCAGTGCGCGTTCGGCGGGAGCTGGCGGCGGTGCAGCGCCAGCACGGTGATCGCCGCTTCCAGCGCCCCGGCGGCGCCGAGCAGGTGGCCGTGCAGGGCCTTGGTCGAGCTCACCTGGAGGTCGCCGAGCGCGTCCTCGCCCCAGACCTCCGCCAGCGCGTTGCGCTCGACCACGTCGCCGATGCGCGTGGCGGTGCCGTGCGCATTGCAGTAGCCCACGTCGCGTGGCGCGAGCTCGGCCGATCGCAGGGCGGCGCGCAGGGCGCGCGCCTGGCCCGGCGCGTCGGGCTTGGTGAGGTGGGTGGCGTCGCAGCCGACGCCCCAGCCTGCCAGCGCCGCATAGGCGCGCGCGCCGCGGGCGTGGGCACGCTCGGCCGATTCGAGCACCACGAAGGCGGCGCCCTCGCCGAGCGCGAAGCCGCTGCGATCGCTCGCGAAGGGACGCACTGCGCGCGCCGCGCCGTCGGGCTCGAAGGCGGCCAGCGTCTGCATGGCCTGCCAGGCGAGCACCACGCCGGGGACGATCAGCGCCTCGCTGCCGCCGGCGATGGCGATGTCGACTTCGCCGCGCTGCACCGCCTTCGCGGCCTCGGCGATCGCGACGCCGGATGAAGCGCAAGCCACCGAATAGGTGAGCACCGGGCCCTGCGCCTGTCGGCGCATGGCCACCTGCGCGGCCGGGGCGTTGGGCATGAAGGCGGGAATGGTCAGCGGCGGCATGCGCGCACTGGCGCCGCGGTACGCCGCCTCGAGGGCGGCGGCGCCGCCCATGCCGCAGCCGGCATAGACGCCGATGCGTTCGGGATCGGCATCGCCGAGCACGCCCGCATCGCGCACCGCGAGTTCGGCCGCGGCCACGGCGAGCTGGCTCACGCGGTCCACGCCGGCCAGCTGAAGCTTGGTGAACCAGGGCGCGGCGTCGAAGGGCGCGAGCGCGGCAGCCGCTGGCTTGGGCAGTTCCGGGAAGACCGGCCGAATGGCCGATTCGCCGCGCATCAGCGCGTCGAACATCGCGCCCGCGTCGTCGCCATGCGGGCTCACGACGCCCAGCCCGGTGACGGCGACCTGCGCGACGCTCACTTGCCGGGGGCGGGGACCGCCTGCGCGCCCAAGGTCCTGTCGACCACGGCGGCCAGCTCGGCGAGCGTATCGACGTTCACGTCGTGGTCGGGCATCGAGATCTTGAAATGGTCTTCGACCGCGAACACGAATTCGACCAGCGTCAGTGAATCGAAGCCCTTGTCGCGCATCGACGCGTGGGGGTCGAGCGCGGCGGGTTCGATGCCGTATTTCTCTTGGATCAGATCCTGTAATTCTTTCAGCGAACTCATTGGGCGATGTCCGTCTTCACGCGGGGCCATGGGTCATCCGTGAGGGATGATATCCGCTGGGGCTGGGCATCGGCCGCCAGCGCATCGAGGGCCACGCAAAGACGAGGCCCAGCAGCGCCCCGGCCAGCGCGTCCAGCGCGACGTGCTGCTTGACCGCCAGCGTCGAATACGCGATGGCGGCGAACCAGAGCCCGTTGGCCACGCGCAGCGGCAGGGGCGCGCGCGTGCGGCGCAGCACGTCGTCCACCCGGATCGCGGTGAAGATCGCGACCGCCACGTGCATCGAAGGGCAGGCGTTGCCCGGCGCGTCGACGCCCTGCAACAGCGCGAAGCCCGGGAAGTCCGAGCTGTCCGCCATGAGCGGCGGCACCTGCGTCGGCCAGAAATGGAACAGCGCCAGGCCGGTGAGGCACAGCGCGCCCACCCACAGGCCATAGACCACCAGGTCCTTGAAGCTGCGCTCCAGTCCGGGTGCCACGCCCACGTAGAACCACAGCGAGAAGTACGCGACGAGCATCCCGGGCTGGAAGGGGATCAGCCGGTCGAGCGCGGTCAGCGGCATCACGGTCATGGCGTAGACCGGGTGGCGCAGCAGCTGGAAGTACCCGATGAAGAAGAGCCAGGTGAAGACCGTGACGCCGACGATCTTCAGGGCCAGCAGGTGGCGGATGCGAAAGCGGAGCTCGGAGGTCCAGTGCGGGAGGGGTGAGGCGTGCATGTGCAAGTGGATGCGCGTGCGCCGGCGTCGTTCATCGCCGGCGGCACCAGCACCCGAGCATGCCTGTTTTCATGCGGGCATGAAACCCCACCTTCTCTCGGGAGTCCGCGTCGGCAGGACGATCACCCGCTCTCGCCGAAGCCGATGCGCGCAGGGCCCGGCTTCACCGTCCGAACCTTATGCTTTCCCGCATTGAAGCCAAAGGCGCATGCGCGTTAGGCTGCACCCGTGAAAACCAACGCCCCTCCTTACATTCCCCAGATCCGCCTCTACCAGGACTGGCTGCGCGAGCAGCGAGGCCTGGCCTTCGATTCGTACGACGCGCTGTGGCGCTGGTCGGTCACCGACCTCGAGGCCTTCTGGCGCAGCATCTGGGACTGGAGCGGCATCCGCTCGCCCGCGCCGCCGACGGTCGCGCTGGCCGATGCGCGCATGCCGGGCGCGCGCTGGTTCCCCGGCACCCAGCTCAACTACGCGCACGAGGTGCTGCGCCATGTCGATGCGGCGCATGCGGCCGGCATGCCGGCGATCGTCAGCGAGAACGAGCTCGGCGAGGTGCGCGAGATGTCCTGGCCGGAACTGCGCCGGCAGATCGCGTCCTGCGCGCTCGCGCTGCGCACGCTGGGCGTGCAGCGGGGCGACCGCGTCGCCGCCTACCTGCCCAACGTGCCCGAGACGATGGTCGCCTTCCTCGCCTGCTCGAGCATCGGCGCCGTATGGAGCGTGTGCGCGCCCGACATGGGCACGGCGGCCGTGGTCGACCGCTTCCGCCAGATCGAACCCAGGCTGCTGATCGCCGCGGACGGCGTGCACTACGGCGGCAAGGCGCTGGACCGCAGCGCGGTGGTGCAGGAGCTGCGTGCCGCACTGCCCAGCGTGGACAAGCTGCTGCTGATTCGCACGCCTTTCGCGGCGCAGCAGATTCCCGGCGACGCCGAGTGGAGCGACGCCATTGCGCGGGACGACGGCGACACTGCGGCCTTCGAGCCCGAATGGCTGCCTTTCGACCATCCGATCTGGATCGTCTATTCCAGCGGCACCACCGGCCTGCCCAAGCCCATCGTGCACGGGCAGGGCGGCATCCTGCTGACGATGTACGCCTGCGGGCTGCACCACGACCTGGGCCCGAGCTACGGCGCCAACAACTTCGGCGAGCGCTACCACTGGTACAGCTCGACCGGCTGGGTGATGTGGAACTCGCAGCTGTCGGGCCTGGCCATCGGCACCACCGTGTGCATCTACGACGGCAATCCCGCGGGCAGCAAGGAGAAGCCCGACTGGAGCGTGCTGTGGCGCTTCGTGGCGCGCCACCAGGTCACTTTCTTCGGCGCCGGCGCGGCCTATTTCGCCAACTGCATGAAGGCGGGGCTCGAAGCCAAGGCTTGCGGCGACCTCTCGCGCGTGCGCGCCCTCGGCAGCACCGGCTCGCCGCTGTCCGAGGAGGTGCAGCGCTGGGGCACGGCGCAGCTGCGCGACGCCGGCGCGCCCGGGGTGTGGTGGTACAACATCTCGGGCGGGACCGACTTCTGCGGTGCCTTCGTCGGTGGCAACCGCGAGTTGCCCGAGGTGCCGGGGCAGATGCAATGCCGCTTCCTTGGCGCCGCGGTCGAGGCCTGGAACGAGCAGGGGCAGCCGGTGATCGGCGAGGTCGGCGAACTGGTGTGCACGAAGCCGATCCCTGCCATGCCGCTGTACTTCTGGGGCGACCCAGGCAACGCGCGTTACCTGTCGAGCTACTTCGACACCTACCCGGGCGTGTGGCGCCACGGCGACTGGCTTCTGATCGGCGAGGACGGCGGCTGCATCATCTACGGCCGCAGCGATGCCACCATCAACCGCCAAGGGCTGCGCATGGGCACCAGCGAGATCTACAGCGCGGTCGAGGGGCTGCCCGAGGTGCTCGACTCGATGGTGGTGGACCTGGAGTACCTGGGCCGCGAGAGCTACATGCCGCTGTTCGTCGTGCTGCGGCCCGGGGTCGCGCTGGACGCCGCGTTGCGCGAGAAGATCGAAGGCGCGATCAAGACCCGGCTGTCGCCGCGCTTCGTGCCCAACGACATCTTCCAGGTGCCCGAGATCCCGCGCACGCTCTCCGGCAAGAAGCAGGAGCTGCCGATCAAGAAGCTGCTCCTGGGCCAGCCGATCGAGAAGGTCGTGAACCGCGAAGCCATGGCCAACCCGGGCAGCCTCGACTGGTACGTGGACTTCGCGGCACAGCGGGCACAGGCCGGGGCGTGCTAAGGTCGCGGCTCTAGGGTTAACCCCTACCCGCAACTCCGCCGTCCCATGTCCCCACCCTCCCTGTCCACCTCCGATTCGACCCCCGCCTTTGGGCGCGCCATGCTTGCTCTTGGCATGGGCGGCTTTGCGATCGGTACGGGCGAGTTCGTCATCATGGGACTGCTGCCCGAGGTCGCCCGCGACATCGGTGTCACCATCCCGCAGGCCGGACATGTGATCAGCGCCTACGCGCTGGGCGTGGTGATCGGCGCACCGGTCCTGGCGGTGCTGGCTGCCGGCTGGCCGCGGCGCGCATTGCTGATCGCGCTGATGGCGGTGTTCGCCGCCGGCAATTTCGCCAGCGCCCTGGCACCGGGCTATGGCTCGTTGAACCTGCTGCGATTCGCCAGCGGCTTGCCGCACGGCACCTACTTCGGCGTGGCGGCCCTGGTGGCCGCAGCGCTGGCACCGCCGGACCGGCGGGCCCGCGCGGTCGGGCTGGTGATGCTGGGCCTCACCGGCGCCACGCTGGTCGGTGTCCCCATCGCGGCGTGGCTGGGCCAGCACTTCGGCTGGCGTGCTGCCTTCGTCTTCGTCGGTCTGATCGCCGTGCTCGCCATAGCGATGCTGCGGCGCGACCTGCCCGACCTCGCCGCGCCCTCGGGCGCCAGCCCGCTTCGCGAGCTCGGCGCGCTGCGGCGCAAGCAGGTGTGGCTCACCCTCGGCATCGGTGCCATCGGTTTCGGCGGCATGTTCGCCGTCTTCAGCTATATCAAGCCGACGCTCACCGAGGTGGCGGGCCTGCCGCTGGGCGGCGTGCCGCTGGTGCTCGCGCTCTTCGGCTTCGGCATGGTGGGCGGCAATCTGGTCGGCTCGCGCCTGGCGGACAAGGCGCTGATGCCCACCATCGGCGGCCTGCTGGTCTGGGCCGCACTGGTGCTCACCACCTTCTCGTTCGCGGCCCACAACGTGGCGACGGCCGCGCTCAACGTCTTCCTGATCGGCACCATCGTCGCCATGGGTCCGGCGCTGCAGATCCGCCTGATGGACGTGGCCGGCGACGCGCAGACCTTGGCCGCGGCCCTCAACCATTCGGCCTTCAACACGGCGAACGCGCTCGGGGCCTGGCTGGGCGGTGCCGCGATCAGCGCCGGCCTGGGCTGGACTTCGACCGGATGGGTGGGCGCACTGCTGGCGCTCGCGGGGCTGGGCGTGTTCGCCTGGTCGCTGGCGAGCGAGCGCGGGCGCCTGCGGGCTGCCGTGGCGGCGGCCCGCTGATCGGCGTCAGTCGCGGGGTCCGAACCCTGGCGCGCCGAGTGGCCGGCGGCGGCGCTACAGCCAGTTGCCGTTGTCCGGCATCTGGATCGTCGTGGCGGGATCGCCGCCGCCGATCAGGGCGCCGAAGACGATGCTCAACAGCGAGACGAAGAGGCTCGCAAACAGTGCGGTCCAGAAGCCCGAAATCTTGAAGCCCTTCACCAGCGCCGCCACCAGCAGCAGTACCAGGGCGTTGATCACCAGCAGGAACAAGCCGAAGGTCAGGAGCGTCAGCGGCAACGTGAGCAGGATCAGGACCGGCTTGACGATCGCGTTCGCGAAGCCCAGCAGCAGCGCGGAGACCACCAGCGCGGAGGTGCTCTCGAAACGGATGCCGCTGAAGATATGACTGGCCACCCAAAGCGAGAGCGCAATGATGGCCCAGTGCAAAAGAAAGGTCGCGAGGGTGTTCAGCATTGCTTTAAATGGGCCTCAACGCTCGTCGCCGCCGGTGCGGGGCGCTGCCCCGGGGATGAAGCGCCGAACCCACGCGCCCAGGCCCGGCCGCCGCGCTTCCTCGGTATTTGCGGCGCGCCGGCCGTAGTAGGTCTCGCGCTCGTGCCGCAGGACCGAGGCGAGTGCTTCGAGGTTCGCCGGGTTGTACTCCCACAGCCCGCTGACCACGAAGTGGCCCATGTGCTCGGCATTGGGTTTGGGCGCGATCACGATGTGGCTGGCGCCAAGGCTCTGGAGGAAGGCCGAGCGAGCACCGGCGAGCCGCATGCCGTCGCCGTAGCCCTCGACCTGGCGGCTCAGCGCCAGGCTGATGGCTTGGACCGAGGTGAAGTTCTCGGCGACGAAATACACCATCTCGACCAGGGCCAGCTTGCTTATCTCCAGTTTCCGCTGGGTGACGACGGTGGTCGGCGTGAAGTGCTCGATGTGAACCTCGGTGCCTTCGCGGTTCACAGGAACCGGGTCCAGGGTCGCGACGTGCAGCGACCCATCGTACAAGTACATGGGTTCGCCTAGCACGTAGGGGCTCGAGTGGGGCCCTGTGATTCGCAATTTCGCTCTTGTCATGATTCCCTTGGGGGCCCCACTGTAGATCGGCACGTGCCTTCACAGACGCTCTCCATCGACGATTTCGTCGATTTATGCGAGCAACTACCGATCATCGACGGCCATCGCAAGGGCGTCTTCACCCATACGGCCTACAGCCAAGCCTTTTTCCGCGAGCGCATTGCCTCCTGGGAGTGTTAGAAAAAAGTGGTAACACGAATTTGCCGAATAGGAAAATATGATTACTTCAGGTAACACTTTGTATTCTCCGCCCAACTACTTTTCAGCGAGCGACGCATACAGCTTGCGCGATGCTCGCGCAAGTGGAGTAATGCGCAATCTGTTGTCGGAAACATTCTGTCCGCTGCCCCAAGCCGCCCTAACAGAGCCGACCGGTGCCGCCATCACTCTCAAGGACTCGTCATGCAACTTTCGGAGATCACGGAATACCAGGACCATCTCGTGCAGCAGCTGGAGGAATCCGGCCTGACCGTCAGTTTCGGTGACGATCTGTCGGTGCTGCTCAAGACCTACGAGGCGGCCACCGGCACCGGCTACGTTCAGTTGCCTTTCGTGATCGAAGACCCGAAGGACGCCAACCCCTGCAACTTCTGGGTCTGCTTCGACGACGGCAATGCGCCCGTGGCCCTCACCGGGTTCCGGACCATGCAGAACGGCAGCGCAGTCCGCCGTGTCGGCGAGGCCTACAGCCAGGGGTCGCTCTACCGCTGCAAGCAGAAGGAGGGCTGGCTGCCGGAAACGGGCCCGACGCTCCCTCCCCACGCGCTCTTCGGCTATATCGGCGCGGGCTGGGTGCATCCGCGCTTCCGCGGCCACAACCTCGCCGGGTTCATCGCCCGCATCGCGCAGGCCGAAGCTTTGCTGCGCACCCGCGGCACCTTGGCCATGTCCACCGCCATGACCGCCGAAGCCCTCTATCTCTCCGGCATGAACCTGCGCGCCAGCGGGTTGCACCACCTGCACGTCGAGCTGGTGCTGGACGGTTACCTGGGCATCGCCGAGCACGACATGCGCCTCTATCTCTCGCACAGCACCGGCACCGAGCTGATGAGCTTCTACGAGCGCGAGCTGGCCCTGCTGCGCAAGGACGAGACCATCCCCTGGCTGCACGGGCACGACAAGATCCATGCGTCGGCGGTGCTGGCCGGCGAGGAAAGCACCCCCGTCAGCGCACCGACGAGCGGCCTGGCGGCCCTCGCCTGACTACGGGCTGCATCGACGTCGCATAGCCCGCGATCGCAAGGACCGTATCAGCCGGCGCCGTGGCGGCGATGGCCCACTTCGAAGTCGTTGCGCCCGCTGCGATCCACCCCCCGCAGCAGCCACAAGGGCCGCTGCGCGAAGTTCACCGCGACACCGGTCTTGCCGTCCGCCGGCCGGAGGTCGCGCTCGAACACCGAAGTCGATGGCATGTAGCGCAGCGCGACGCCGGTGCGCCGCTGGTTCGAGGTGTTGGCGCGCGCGCCGTGGATCATGTAGACATCGTGCAGCGACATCTGGCCGGGTTGCAGTTCGAGGTCGACCGCCTCGTGCTCGTCGAAGCTGCCGGCCGCCATGCGCTGGTTGAGCGTGAGGTCCTGCCGCTCCTCGTGCAGGTGCGGATGCAGCACGCCGCCCCGGTGCGAGCGTGGGATCACGCGCAGGCAGCCGTTGGCGCGCGTCGACGGCTCCAGCGCCACCCACACGGTGCAGTTGGCCAGCGGGCGGATCGGCCAGTAGTGGCCGTCCTGGTGCCAGGGCGTCTCGAAGCCCTCGCTGGCCGGTTTGCAGAAGACGTGGCAGCCCCAGAGGACGACGTCCTCGCCGATCACGCCTGAGACCAACTCGACGATGTCGGGGTCCATTGCCAGGTCGAGGAACTCCCGGCTGCCGCGCACGCCCTCGCCGTTGTCGCCCTCGATGTGGGCCGAAACGAGCTTCTCGGGTCGCACGCCGGGGTTGCGGTGGATCAGCTCGTTGAGCGCATCGTGCATCTGCGCCACGCGGCGTGGTGCGAGGCAGAACTCGGGGATCACCCAGCCTTCGCGCTGGTAGTGGGCGATCTCGTCGTAAGAAAGTCGGGCCATGTCCGTCTTGCCTCTCTCTCAGGGTTCCTTCCCTGCCTTCACGGGGTAGCCCGCCTCTCGCCACGCCTTCATGCCCCCGTCGAGCGCGACCGCGTGCAGGAAGCCCATGTCGCGCAGTGTTGCAGCCGCCAGTGTCGAGATGTAGCCCAGCTCGCAGCAGCTGAGGATGCGCCGCGTCGGATCGGGCAGATCCTGGTTGACGCGCAGCTCCAGCTGGCCGCGCGGCAGCAGTCGCGCGCCCGGCACGTGGCCGGCTTCGTAGGCCTCGCGCTCGCGCACGTCGAGCACGATCAGATCGTCCTCGCCGGCCTCCACGCGCGCCTTGAGCTCGGCGAGCGACATGAAGGGCACCTTGGCGCCGGCCTCGGCGAGCAGCCGCGCCACCGTCTTGCCGCCGCTCATGTTGGTGCGCAGCGCCTCGGTGACATGGGTGGGCATGGTCAGGTTGAGGTTCTGCATCATCGCGACGAATTCGGCGCGCTCGCGCTTCTGCAGCCGCGGGTTGGTCGCCAGCTCCTCGCCGATGGTCGAGTGGGTACGTCCCTTGTAGTCGTGCGCCGGGCAGACCTTGAGCGCCGGGTCCAGCCGCAGCACCTTGTTGAACAGGCTGTCATAGAGCGCCTCCGGGTCGCCGCTCGGCAGGTCGGTGCGGCCGGTGGCGCCGATCAGCAGCGTGTCGCCGGTGAACAGCCGGTCCTCCACCTGCAGGCACATCGAGTCGGCCGTGTGGCCCGGGGTGTGCAGCACCGAGAGCCTGAGCTTGCCCAGCACCAGCATCTCGCCGTCGGCCAGGCGAAGTTCGACGAAGGGCGCCGGGCTGGCGCGGTGCATCACCACCGGCACCTTGAGCTGGCGTGCCAGCTCGCGCGTGGCGGAGAAGTGGTCGGCGTGCGTGTGGGTGTCGATCAGGTAGCGGATGCGCACGCCGTGGCGCGCCGCCAGCCCCAGGTAATGGTCGATCTGGCTGATCTCCGGATCGATCAGCGCGGCCGCGCAGCTCTGCTCGCAGCCGACCAGGTAGGACTGGCAGCCGCCGGTCGCGACCTGCTCGAAGACCATGCGGCCGCCGGGCTCAGCCGGGTTGCTTCACCACGCGCAGGTAGGGCTTGGGCGCCTGCCAGCCGCCGGGGAACAGCTTCTTGGCGTCCTCGTCGGAGACCGATCCGGCGATGATCACGTCCTCGCCCTGCTTCCAGTTCACCGGCGTGGCGACCTTGTGCTTGGCGGTCAGCTGCATGGAGTCGAGCACGCGCAGGATCTCGTCGAAGTTGCGGCCGGTGGTCATCGGGTAGGTCAGCATCAGCTTGATCTTCTTGTCGGGGCCGATGATGAAGACCGAGCGCACGGTCGCGTTGGTGGCCGCCGTGCGGCCTTCGGAGCTGCCCGGCTCTTCGGCCGGCAGCATGTTGTAGAGCTTGGCCACCGCGAGGTCGGTGTCGCCGATCATCGGATAAGTGGGCCGATGGCCCTGCGTTTCCTCGATGTCGTCGGACCACCGGTCATGGGCGTCCACGGGGTCGATGCTCAAGCCGATCAGCTTGGCGTTGCGCTTGGTGAACTCGGGCTCGATCTTCGCCATGTAGCCCAGCTCGGTGGTGCACACCGGCGTGAAGTCCTTGGGGTGGGAGAACAGGACGGCCCATTGGTCGCCGATCCATTGGTGAAAGTCGATATCCCCCTGGGTCGTCTTGGCCTTGAAGTTAGGGGCCTCGTCGTTGATGCGCAGTGACATGGTTGCTCCTGGAGAAGAAATGACTGAGGGCGAACGCTGTTGCCGCGCCTGCGGCAAGACTCAGAGCATAGAAGACTGGCGCGCCGGATGCCAGCGACGGTTCCCTGCTGCACGAGGCGACGGCGCTTGCTGCCCGCGGCCTCGGCGCCGTGGCGCAACTCGCCTCGGCTCAGCTTTTCTTGGAGGTCTTGGCGAAGAACTGCGTCGGCTTGTGCTCGACGGCGTCGCTGCCGCACTTGGGGCAGCGCAGCTGCACGGTCTCGTGCTCCGCCATGTGCTCGGCGTGCTCGAACACCTCGCCGCATTTCTGGCAACGGTACTGATAGGTAGGCATGGCGCGTCTCCATCGTGATGCAGCCGAAGGCGGCGCTGGGCCCCGCGGGCCAGTGAGCTCCGATGCACCGGGCCCATGCTAAACCGAACGACCGCATCGGGCCAGCCGTTCAGCGATTGCCGGCAGGGTCGGCCTCCGCCGAGGCCTGGGCCGCCAGCCAGTCGCGGAAGGCTGCGAGCGCGGGCCGCTCGTCCGCGCTGGCGGGCGTGATCAGGAAATACCCGCGCTCCGCTCGCAGCGGGCGGTCGCAGGCCACGACCAGCTCGCCGCGGGCCAGCTCGGACTCGATCAGCATGCGCGGCATCAGCGCCACGCCCAGGCCATGCGTGGCGGCGACGGCGATCATCGAGAACAGCTCGTAACGCGGACCGCTGCGCGCCCGCGGTGCGTCCACCTTCTGGGCGTCGAACCATTGGTGCCAGCCGTCGGGCCGGGTGCTCTGCTGCAGCAACGGCAGCCGCGCGATCGCGGCCGGCGACAGCTGCGCCTTGGCGCCCAGCAGCGCAGGGCTGCACACCGGCACCACGTCCTCGTGCAGCAGCAGCACCGAGCGCGTGCCGGCCCAGTTGGCGGCTTGCGCTGGCGTGCCGGCGTAAAGGGCGGCGTCGAAGGGCGTTTCGTTGAACAGAAAGGGGCGGGTGCGGGTCTCGATGTGAACCGTGATGTCGGGGTGCTTCGCGGCGAAGTCCGGCAGCCGCGGGATCAGCCAGCGCGTGGCGAAGGTCGGCACCGCCGCCAGCTGCAGCGAGCCGCCCAGGCCCTGGCGCGCCATGGCATCGAGCGTGTCGCGCTCCATGCTGTCGAGCTGGCGGGCGATCTGGCGCGCGTAGTCGGCACCTGCCGGCGTGAGCGCCACTCCGTGGCGGGTGCGGCGGAACAGCGCCATGCCCAGGAAGTCCTCCAGCGCCGTGATCTGGCGCGAGACCGCGCTCTGCGTCAGCGCGAGCTCCTGCGCCGCCCGCGTGTAGCTCTCGTGCCGGGCGGCGGCCTCGAAGCAGATCAGGGCCTGGGTGGAAGGGAGTCTTCGGCGCATGGTATGCGGGTGCTACATAGTTGATCGATGCCGTCTGCCAATGAGGATCGATCGGCTATTGTGCGCTGAAGTGAGCAAAGCGCATAACTGGGTGCTGAATCTTCGTTTGCGCTCGCGAGGTCGGCCGCTTAGGATCGCACTAGCTTCCCCTGCCCACCTACATCGGAGACCGCACATGGCCCACGCCGCATTCCATTGGGACGATCCCCTTCTGCTCGACCAGCAGCTCACCAGCGAAGAGCGCCAGGTGCGCGACGCCGCCCACGCCTACTGCCAGGGCCAGCTCGCCCCGCGCGTGCTCGAAGGCTTCCGCACCGGCGTGACCGACCCGAAGATCTTCCGCGAGATGGGCGAGCTCGGATTGCTCGGCCCCACCATCCCGGAGCAGTACGGCGGCCCCGCGCTCAACTACGTCTGCTACGGCCTGATCGCGCGCGAGGTCGAGCGCGTCGACTCCGGCTACCGCTCCATGGCCAGCGTGCAGAGCTCGCTGGTGATGGTGCCGATCAACGAATTCGGCACCGAAGCGCAGAAGCAGAAGTACCTCCCCAAGCTGGCCACGGGCGAATGGATCGGTTGCTTCGGCCTGACCGAGCCCGACCACGGCTCGGACCCCGGCAGCATGGTCACGCGTGCCAAGAAGGTGCCCGGCGGCTACTCCCTCACCGGCGCCAAGATGTGGATCAGCAACAGCCCGATCGCCGACGTGTTCGTGGTCTGGGCCAAGGAAGTGAGCGAGGGCGGCGCCGTCGGCCCGATCCGGGGCTTCGTGCTGGAGAAAGGCATGAAGGGTCTGTCGGCGCCCGAGATCCATGGCAAGGTCGGCCTTCGCGCCAGCATCACCGGCGAGATCGTGATGGACAACGTGTTCTGCCCCGAGGAGAACGCATTCCCCGAGGTGCGTGGCCTGAAGGGCCCCTTCACCTGCCTCAACAGCGCGCGCTACGGCATTTCCTGGGGCGCGCTCGGCGCCGCCGAGGACTGCTGGCATCGCGCCCGCCAGTACACGCTGGACCGCAAGCAGTTCGGCCGCCCGCTCGCGGCCAACCAGCTGGTCCAGAAGAAGCTGGCTGACATGCAGACCGAAATCACGCTGGGCCTGCAGGGCTGCCTGCGCCTGGGCCGCATGAAGGACGAGGGCACGGCTTCCGTCGAGGTCACCTCCCTGCTCAAGCGCAACTCCTGCGGCAAGGCACTGGACATTGCCCGCCTGGCACGCGACATGATGGGCGGCAACGGCATCAGCGACGAGTTCGGCGTGGCGCGGCACCTGGTCAACCTGGAAGTGGTCAACACCTACGAGGGCACGCACGACATCCATGCGCTGATCCTGGGGCGCGCGCAGACCGGGATTGCGGCGTTCGCGAACTGAACAAGCCGGACATCCGAACGCAGAGGGCACAGCGGCGAACCTTCGCGTCCTCTGCGTTCTCGACCCCGATTCCTCGAACCCGAAACACATGACCCCAGCAGCACTCGACGGCATCAAGGTTCTCGATCTTTCGCGCGTTCTGGCGGGCCCGTGGTGCACGCAGATCCTCGCGGACCTGGGCGCCGACGTGGTCAAGATCGAGCGGCCCGGCGTCGGCGACGACACGCGCACCTGGGGCCCGCCCTTCCTGAAGGACGCTCAGGGCCGCGACACCGACCAGGCCAGCTACTTCACCGCCTGCAACCGCAACAAGCGATCGGTCACCATCGACATGGCCACGGCCGAAGGCCAGGCCCTCCTGAAGAAGATGGCGGCGCAAGCCGACATCGTGGTCGAGAACTTCAAGACCGGCGGCCTCAAGCAGTACGGCCTGGATTACGACAGCCTCCGCGCCCTCAACCCGCGCCTGGTCTATTGCAGCGTGACCGGCTTCGGCCATGACGGCCCGCATGCCTCGCGCGCCGGCTACGACCTGATGATCCAGGCCACCACCGGCATGATGAGCATCACCGGCCGCCCCGACGGCGAGCCCGGCGGCGGCCCGCTGCGCGTGGGCGTGGCGCTCACCGACCTCTTCACCGGCGTCTACGCGGCGACCGCCATCCTGGCGGCGATCGAGGTGCGGCATCGCACCGGAGAAGGCCAGCACATCGACATGGCGCTGCTCGACGTCGGCATGGCCATCCTGGCCAACCAGGCCAGCGCCTTCCTCAACACCGGCGTCGCGCCCCAGCGCCAGGGCAACAGCCACCCGAGCCTCGCGCCCTACCAGGACTTCCACACCAAGGACGGGGCGATGCTGCTGGCCATCGGCAACAACGGCCAGTTCATGCGCTTCTGCGAGGCGGCCGGCCAGGCCGAGTGGGCGAGCGACCCGCGCTTCGCCACCAACACCCTGCGCGTGCGCCACCGCGAGGTGCTGATCCCGATGATGGAAGCCGTCACCCGCACCCGCACCACCGCCGAATGGATTGCGCTGCTGGAAGACAAGGCCGTGCCCTGCGGCCCGATCAACAACATCGCCCAGGCCTTCGAGGACGAGCAGGTGAAGGCGCGCGGCTTGGCCGTATCGCTGCCGCGTGACGCCGGCGATGGCATCGAGCGGATCGTCGGCGTTGCGAGCCCGCTGCGCCTGCAGGGCACGCCGCCCGTGCTGCGGTACGCGCCGCCGGCGCTCGGGCAGCACACGGACGAGGTGCTGGCCGAGATGGGGCTCGACGAGCAGCAACGCGCGGCGCTGCGCGATGCGGGCGTGATCTGAAACCTCTGCCGAGGGCTTGCGGCGAATAGAGTCTTATTCGCCGCATGGTTTGCGGTGAATAGCGGGCGCCCTGCGGGGAATAGCGGCACAATCTCCGCATGGATAGCGGAGAAAACGACGAGGGCCTCTATATCTGGGAGAACGCCGGCTGGCCGCGCCTGCGCTACGACCTCACCCTTCTCGCCGCGCCGCTCGCTGCTGTCCATGCCGCGCAAGGGCATCTTCTGGGCCGCATGGCCGACGTGGGGCTGTCGCAGCGTGATGCGACCACCTTGCGGGTGCTGACCGACGACGTCGTCAAGACCAGCGAGATCGAGGGCGAGCGGCTGAACACCGAAACGGTCCGCTCGTCCATCGCCCGCCGCCTGGGCCTGGACATCGGCGCGCTGGCGCCGGCGGATCGGCATGTCGACGGCGTCGTCGACATGGTGCTCGACGCCACCGGCGCGCATGCGCAGCCGCTGACGCGCGAGCGCCTTTTCGGCTGGCATGCGGCCCTTTTCCCCACGGGCTACAGCGGTCTGGCGCCAATTCGCACCGGGGCCTGGCGCGACGATGCGAGCGGACCGATGCAGGTGGTCTCCGGACCCATCGGCCGGCGCAAGGTGCATTTCGAGGCGCCGCCAGCAGTTCGGCTCGAAGCCGAGATGGCGCGCTTTGTCGAATGGTTCGAGCTGTCCAAAGACGGTGACCGGCTCGTGCATGCCGGTCTCGCGCACCTCTGGTTCGTCACCTTGCATCCTTTCGACGACGGCAACGGTCGCATCGCACGCGCGGTCGGCGACATGGCCCTCGCTCGGGCAGACCGTTCGGCGCAGCGCTTCTATAGCCTCTCGGCCCAGATCCAGCGCGAACGCAAGGACTACTACGAGATGCTGGAGCGCACGCAGAAGGGCCCGATGGACGTCACGCCCTGGCTCACCTGGTTCCTGGGCTGCCTTCTGCGCGCGGTCGAGGGCGCGGAAGCCTCGCTGTCCAGCGTGTTGGGCAGGTCCCGCGCTTGGCAGCGCTGGGCGGATCTGCCTCTCAACGAGCGCCAGATCAAGCTCGTCAACCGGCTGCTCGACGGTCTCGAAGGCAAGCTCACCAGCAGCAAATGGGCGGCCATCGCCAAGTGCTCCGCCGACACGGCCTTGCGCGACATCAGCGAGCTCGTGGCGCGCGGGGTGCTGAAAAAGTCAGAGTCCGGCGGACGCAGCACGAGTTACGAACTCATCACGCCACCTTGAGGCGCCGCCTCACAGCGCCCGCCCGACGATCGCCAGCGCAAACACCACCACGCCCAGCGCGAGGTTCACTTCGACCAGCCGGCGGATCTGCCCGAGCTGCGCCGCGGCTGCCGGCCATTCGCGGGCCGCGACCGCGCGCAGCAGGCGCGGGTAGGGCGCGAAGCGGATGTGCAGGAACAATGCCATCATGAGGAGCCCGGTGCCGAGCATGGCATGCACGCTCCAGTGGACGCGAGCGAAGCCGCCGGCCAGCCAGACCATGCCGAGGCCGCTGGCCAACAGCAGCACGATGGCCATGGCCACGCCGGCGAAGAAGCGCGACAGCGCCTGTGCCATCAGCGGCAGCCGCAGCGGCGGCTCCAGCACCGCAGCGGCTGAGGGGCGGACGGCGAAGTGCATGACGGCCATGCCGCCCACCCAGAAGGCGGCGGTGAGCAGATGCAGCAGGAGCAGGAGAGCTTGGGTCATGGCCCGCGCAGCTTAGCCCACGATCAGCGCTGCATGCAGCCGGGCGACGAGCCGGCGGGTTTCGGCCGCCGAGGCCAGGTTGGTGAATCCCATCAGCAAGCCCTCGGTGCGGGCCTTGCCGGCGTAGCGCTCCGACAGCGCCTGGCAATTGAGGCCGGCCGCCTGCGCGCGCCGGGCCAGTGTCCGGTCATCGACCAGGCCCGTGAAGCGCGCGAGCAGGTGCATGCCGCCGCCACGGAGCTCGATGCGTACCGCATCGCCGAACGCGCGTTGCAGTTCGGCGGCCAGCGTCGCCCGGCGCCGGCCATAGAGCAGCCGCATCTTCTTGACGTGCCGTGCGAGGTGGCCTTCCCGCATGAAGTCGCAGACGATCGCCTGCGTGAGTTGCGCAGGGCCGTTGGACACCGTGCGCGCGGCCCGCGCGAAGCGCTCCACCAGCGGCTCCGGCACCACCAGGTAGGCCAGCGCAAGGCCGGGATGGAGCACTTTCGAGAAGGTGCCTGCATAGAGAACCCGGTCCTCCCGATCCAGGCTCTTGAGTGCCGGCAGCGGATGCCCCGCATAGCGGAACTCGCCGTCGTAGTCGTCCTCCACGATCCAGGCGCGGGCAGCCTGCGCCCATGCCAGCAGTTCGAGGCGACGGGCCATGCTCATCGAGCAGCCCAGCGGTGCCTGATGCGAGGGCGTGACGATCGCCAGCCTGGCGTCCGGCGCGCGGCGGCGACCATGCGCGACGCGCAGGCCTTGCTCGTCCACCGGCACCGCGACCACGCGGTGCCCCTCGGCCTGCAGCACGTCGCGCGTCGGCGCAAAACCGGGCTCTTCCACCCATGCGCGATTGCCCCTGGCGAGCAAGGCGCGCGAGACCAGGGCCAGGCTCGCGCGATGGCCTGCGGTGACGAACACCTGCGCCGGGCGGCAGGCCACGCCACGTGCCACCAGCAGGTAAGCGGCAATGGCTTCGCGCAATGGGGCATGGCCGCAGGGTTCGCCGTAGTTCATGTCGGCGATGGTGGTGGCACGCACGCGGCGCGCGGCAAGGCGCGCCCACAGTTTGCGCGGAAATGCGTCGAGGGCCGGGATGCCGAGCTGGAAAGGCGGAGGCGCAACGGCGCGGGCGAGCGGCAGCTCGCCCGCTACCCTGCCGGCGGTGCTGCCGCCGCGCACCGGCACGCGGCGCGGCAGCGCTGGCGACACCACCGTGCCCGCCTGTCCGCGCGCGAGCAGGTAGCCCTCGCCCGCGAGCTGGCCATAGGCCAGCTCGACCGTGCCGCGCGCCACCCCCAGCTCGCTGGCCAGGCTGCGCGCCGAGGCAAGACGTTCGCCCGGCTGCAGCAGGCCCTGCTCGATGGCCCTGCGCAAGCGCTGGCAGATCTGCTGGTAGAGCGGTGCCGACTGACGCCGGTCGAGCCGGAGCAGCTCGGCACGGAGGGAATGCGCGTCCATCATGGCCCAGCCGTTTCTGCAATTCTTGGATCTTTATTCTGGGGCATCGCAGACCTAAGCTGAAGCCTCCGAAGATCGACGAAGAGAGGCTGAGCAAGATGAAGATATTCCTGGCCGGCGCCACGGGCGCCATCGGGTCGGTACTGGCCCCTTTGCTGGTGGATGCCGGCTACACGGTTTATGGCAGCACCCGCCGCCCCGAACGGACTCAGGCCCTGGAGGCGCAGGCGGTGACGCCGGTGGTGGTCGACGTCTTCGACCAGGTCGCCCTGACGTCGGCCTTGAAGCGCATTGCCCCGGGCATCGTGATCCACCAGCTCACCGACCTGCCACGCGACCTGGACCCGGCGCGCATGGCCGAGGCGGTGGTGCGCAACGCGCGGGTGCGCAGCGAAGGCACGCGCAACCTGGTCGCCGCGGCGCTGGCGGCGGGATGCGGCCGCATGATCGCGCAGAGCATCGCCTGGGCGTATGTGCCCGGCTCGAGGCCGTGGCGCGAGGAGCAGCCGCTGGACCTCAAGGCCGCGGACCCGCGCGGCATCACCGTGCGTGGGGTCGCGGCACTGGAAGAGGTCGTGCTTGGGACGCGCGGCATCGCCGGGACCGTGCTGCGCTACGGCCAGATCTACGGCCCGGGCACCTCCACGCCGGTGCCCAGGGGCGCCACCCCGGTCCATGTCGAAGCGGCGGCATGGGCCGCCCTGCTGGCCGTTCAACGCGACGCCCGCGGCATCTACAACATCGCCGAGGACGGCCCCGAGGTCAGCAGCGACAAGGCGCAGCGCGAGCTCGGCTGGCATGCGGCGTTGCGCTGGCCGGCGGAGGTCCTGCGATGAGCGCGCTGTTCGTGGCGCCCCGGCGCGCCGCGGCGCTTGCTGCGTTCGGCGTGGCCGCCGGGTGGCTGCTGCTCACGCCTGCCGCACCGCGCTCGGCCGTGCAGTGGTTCGACGATCTCTGCAGCAGCCTGGGACGGCCGATGTTCGCCTCCGCGCCGGCACCGGCAGGCGCCGCGGCACGGCCATCGACCGTGCTGAAACGGCTGTCCTGCGAGCCCTTGCCCAACGCGCCGGGCAAGTCGCAGACCACGGTGCTGGTGGAGTTCCCGCCGCTGGCCTACTCGCCGGCGCATCGGCATCCGGGCTCGGTCACTGCCGTCGTGACCGAGGGCACCATTCGCTCGCAGCTGCAGGGCACGCCGCCGGCCGACTACCAGGCCGGCCAGAGCTTCTTCGAGCCGCCCGGAACGCTGCACGTGTTCGCCGAAAACCCGGACCCGTCGCGCACTTCGAAGCTGATCGCCTTCTTCGTCACCGACGAGAACTGCGGGCCGCTGGTGGTCTATGAGTGAAGTGACCGTCGCGCAAGGCCGCCCTCTCTTTCCTTGCTGAAGCCAGGTAGCAAACAAGGAGTACTTCGTCAATACACCCGATCGGGTGTATTGAGAGTGAGCAGGCTGCACCACTAGACTCTCAGCGCCATGGCGATCTTCTTGGGAAGCAGAGGCAATGCTCCACTGTTCTCATGGTGGTCTTTTTCATTGGATGTCTGGGGAGTCCTGATGACAAAGAAATTCAAACCATTCGCAGCGCTCTCGCCAAACTTTCGCGAGCTGAATGCGTGGGAGGTCAAGTTCGTCAGCGGAGGAGACGGAGATGGCAGCTGCGGCGATGGCGCCTGAACTACTGGCGGCCATCGCCTTGTACGGCGCAGTGTCCGGCGTTCTCGCCTTGAGCGCAGCAGTCGTCGGATCCACCGGGAACTAGCGCGTGAGAAAGTTCTTCCTGATCAGGACGCTGTTCGGCACCTGTTGTTTCGCGGCAGATGAAAAGTGGAGGCGCGCCCTTCTGCGCGGCCCATGGGTGATCCTGCTCGCGCTGCTCAGCGCGTCGATGGCGTTCACGGCCGCATCGGGTGTTGCAGCACGCATGGGCTTTGCAGCGTTCTTCATGGCGGTGGAGTTTGGGATCGTCGGCGCCTTTGTGGCCCACGCTGCCTTTGTCTCCTGGTGCAGCATGACCAACAAGGTCTCCAGAAGGTTGGCACGGGCGGCGAATGATGCGTCCGTCGAGTCCATCAGTTGGAGGGTCTTCGGCATCTTTCTGATTGCCGCGGCATCGGGCGTCCATCTTCTTCTGATTGCCGCCCGAAGCTGAGGTCGAGGGCGGTCAATCCACCTTGATGCCGGCCGCCTTCACCACCTGCTGCGCCTTGGCCGTTTCGTCGACGATGAATTTGTCGAACTGCGCAGAGGGCATCGTGAAGGGCTCGGCGCCGAGCTTGTCGAGCCGCTCCTTGAGATCGGGGGCCGTCATGATCTTCGCGACCTCCGCCTGCAGCCGCTCGATCACCGGCTTCGGCGTTTTCGCCGGGGCGAACAGGCCGACCCAGAACAGGTATTCCGAACCGGGCACGCCGGCCTCGACGGTGGTGGGCAGCTGCGGCATCACGGCCGACCGCTTGCCCGTGCCCACTGCGAGGGCCTTGAGCTTGCCATCCTTCACCAGCGGCAGGGCCGACACCATGGGCGCGAAGAACCAGTCGATGCGACCGCCCATCACCTCCGTCATCGCCTCGGGCGTGCCGCGGAAGGGCACATGCTGCGCCTGCAGGCCCGCGGCCAGGCGAAACACCTCGGCATTCATGTGCGTGGCCGAGCCGTTGCCGGCCGAGCCGTAGTTGAAGCCGCCGGGCTTGGCCTTGGCCTGCGCGACCAGGTCCTTCACGTCGGCGAAGCGGTTCGGCGCCACCACCAGCATGTTGGGCAGGCTGGCCATGGGCGTGATGCCTGCGAAGTCCTTGAGCGTGTCGTAGCTGAGGTTGGGATAGATCGAAGGGTTGACCAGGTGCCCCGCGGAGTGGACCAGCAGCGTGTAGCCGTCGGCCGGCGCCTTCGCCACCTGCGCCGCGCCCAGCGTGCCGCCCGCGCCGGGCTTGTTGTCGATGATCACGCTGGTGCCCAGCGCCGGCCCGAGGCGCTCCGCCACCAGGCGCGCGACGATGTCGGTGCCGCTGCCGGCGGTGAAGGGCACGATCAGCCTGACCGTCTGGCCCTTGGGCCAGTCGCCCTGGGCCTGGACGCCGGTGAAGGCGCAGGCGGCCAGCGCCGCGGCGATCAGCTGGCGGCGTCCGGGAAGCATTGTCGTCATGGTCTTGTCTCCGTTGCAGGTGTTCGTGGCTTCAGGGGCGCAGCACCACGCGGTCGGTGCTGCCGGAAAGCACCAGGCGGTAGGCGTCCGCAGCCTCGTCGAGGGTGAAGGCGCGTGCCACCGGAAAGGGCTTCAAAGTGCCGCGCTCGAAGCCCTCGCGCATCGCGTCGAGCTGCGCGGTGGCGGCCTCGCAGTCCAGCGCGAGCGAGTCGATGCCCACATAGGTGTGCATGCCGCGATAGAACGCAAAGATGTCGAAGGGCACCGCGCGGTCGTGCGTGGCGATGAAGATCTGCGTGGCGCCCTTGGCCATCGCCTTGTTGCCCGCCTCGAAGTAGGCGCTGCCCACCGTGTTGTAGACGATGTCTGCGCCACGGCCGCCGGTGAGCTCGCGCACCTGTGCGGCGACATCGCCCGCGCCGGCATCGATCCCCTCGACCGGGCCGCAGGCGAAGCCCTCGAAAGGCCCGGCGCGCCGCTGCACCGCGATCACGCGCGCGCCGCCTTGCGCGGCGAGCTGCACCGCGGCCTGGCCCACCTTGCCGTTGGCGCCCAGCACCAGGACCGTCTGCCCGGCCCCCGGCATGCCGCTGCGGCGGAAGCCTTCGTAGGCGGTGACGAAGGGCACGCCCACGGCGCCGGCCTCGTCCATCGAGATGCTGCGCGGACGATCGCGCAAGGCGGCCACCGGCAGCAAGAGAAAGCGCGCATGGGAGCCGTCGCGCGTGATGCCGATGTCGCCGCCCGAGCCGTAGACCTCGCGGCCCACCCATGAGGTCGGGCCTGCCACCACCACGCCGGCGAAGTCGCGGCCCGGGGTGCGCGGCCACACGGCCTGGGGCATCAGGCCCAGGCTGGCCTTGACGTCGCTGGGGTTCACCGCCGCGGCGCCGACGCGCACCACGGCGAAGCCGGGCCTGGCGGCAGGCTCGGGTTGCGCCGCGATGTCGAGCTTCAAGGCATCGAGCTGCGCGACTTTTTCATGCAGGCGCACGGCGCGGGCGGCCGTCGCCGTGTTCAGGACTGCATTCATCGCGCGGCCGCTCCCGCCAAGCCGAGCATGGTGCGGGCCTCGCGTGGATTCGCGATCTCGCCGCCCAGGCTTTCGATGATGTCGCGCGCCTTGGCCACCAGCTGCGCATTGCTCTCGGCCAGCACGCCCTTCGCGAGGTAGATGTTGTCCTCCATCCCCACCCGCACATGGCCGCCCAGCAGCCAGGCCTGGGCGACGATCGGGAACTCCATGCGGCCGATGCCGAAGGCGCTCCAGAAGGCGCCGCGCGGCAGCATGTCCCGCGCGTACATCACCGTCTGCGGCGTGGGCATGAAGCCGTACTTCACGCCCAGCACGAGGGTCCACATGGCAGGCCCCTCGAGCGTGCCGTCGGCGATCAGGTCGAGCGCCATATGGATGTCGCCGGAGTCGAAAATCTCGAGCTCGGGCTTCACGCCCGCCTCGCGGATCACCCGGGCCATGCGGCGCACGTTCTTCGGCGTGTTGATCACCACGTCCGGGCCGGAATTCATGGTGTTGAGGTCGAGCGAGCAGACGTCGGGCTTGATCAGCGCGATGTGCTCCACGCGCTTCTCGGGCGGCAGCAGGCTGGTGCCGGGCGCGTAGACCTTGGGATCGTCCTCGCTCGGGATGAAGCGGCCGCCGGGGCCGGTGGTGAGGTTGATGATCAGCGCGCGGTCCTGCTTGCGGATGCGGTCGACAACGTCGCGGTAGAGCTCGACCTGCATCGAAGGCCTCCCGCTCTCGGGGTCGCGCACATGGATGTGCACCTGGCCCGCGCCGGCCTCGGCCGCGGCCAGGCATTCGTCGGCGATCTGCGCGGGCGTGACGGGCAGGTGCGGCGTCTGCTCGGGCTTCACAAGATTGCCCGTCACTGCGCAGGTGATGAGGGTCCTGGCGGTGTTCACAGGTGCCTCCCGCCATCGACCACGATGCGCGTGCCCGTCACGAAGCGCAGCGTGGTCGCCAGTGCCTCGACCGTGGCCGCCACGTCCTCGGGCTTGCCGATGCGGCCCAGCGGCGTGGTCGTGGCCATCCTGGCCTTGAAGTCCTCACCGCGGCCGGGCACGAAGCCGGATTCGACCGCCCCCGGCGAGACCGAGACCACGCGCACCGCCGGCGCCAGCGCCTTGGCCAGCGCGTCGCCCACCACGTCCAGCCCGGCCTTGGCGGCCACATAGGCCAGGTTGCTGCCGACGCCCGTGAAGCCGGCGATCGAGGAGATGTTGACCACCAGCCCGTCGCCGCTGGCCTTGAGCAGCGGCGCGAAGGCGCGGATGGTGGCGAACACGCCGCGGAAGTTGGCGCGCATCAGTTCGTCGATGAGCTCGTCGGTCAGGCCGTCGAGGTCGGCGGCGGCCACCGGCCGGGTATGGCCCGCGCTGTTGACGAGGATGTCGCAGCGGCCGTGAAGCGCCGCGACCTCGACCGCGGCCTTCTGCAGGCTGGGCGTGTCCACGATGTCGGCGCGCAGCGCGGCATGGTGCTGGCCCTCTGCGACGGGCAGTGCGGCCGCGCGTTTCGCCGCGTCGTCCGTGCCGCGATGCAGCAGCACGCAGCTGGCGCCGAGCGCGGCGAGGCGCTGCGCCGTGGCATAGCCGATGGCGCCGAGGCCGCCGGTGATGACGGCCACCTTGCCGTCGAGTCGGGGTGTGGGATCGAAGCTCATGCGATGGGAACGCGGTGCAAGTGCGATGAAGGGAATTCAGGGAATGGGCGGACGCGGGAACTTCATCTCCCCCGGCTCGAGCACGAAGTCGTGCTGCAGCGTCGCCGCGAGGCCGTCGCGCTGCGCCTCGAAGCGGCCGATCAGCCGGCGCGTGACGCCGAACACCGGGTCGCTCTCCAGGTTCTCGTCGTCGTCGGCGAAGACCTGCGTGATCAGCACTTTGTGGCCCGGCTTGCTCACCATGAAGTGCAGGTGCGCCGGCCGGTTGGGATGGCGCTGCTGTGCGCTCAGCAGCACGCCGCAGGGCCCGTCGGTCGGTACCGGGTAGCCGGCCGGGCGGACGGTACGGAAGTGGAAGCGGCCTTCGGCATCGGTCTCGAAGCGGCCACGCAGATTCATGTCGGCCTGCTGCGGGTCCTGGTTCTCGTACAGGCCGGCGGGCGAGGCTTGCCAGGCATCGACGATGGCGCCTGCGACCGGCCGCCCCTGCGTGTCGCGGACCACGCCGGTCACTTCGAGCGGCACGCCCGGCGTGTCGTCGCGCGCGATCGATTCGCCGGCCCGGCACAGCGGCGCGTTGGCCCGCCAGAAGGGCCCGAGCAGCGCGGCCGCGGATTCGCCCTGAGGGTCCTGGTTGTTGAGCAGCGCGACCAGGGTGGAGACCCCCAGCAGGTCGGCGGCAAGCACCACCTCGTTCTTCTTTTCGCCGGTGGCCTGGCCGATGCGGACGATGAAGTCGAGCGCCTGCTCGAACTCCTCTTCGCTCAGGTGCACTTCCTGGACGAAGGCATGCAGGTGGCGGGTGAGCGACGCCATCACGGTGCGCAGGCGCTCATCGGGCGTGCGGGACATGGCGGCCGTCGCCATGTGGAGCACGGAATCGGGGGTGGTCACGATGTTCATGGGGGATCTTGGTGGTCTGCAAACGTTTGCAAATTATGCGGTTCAGGAAAGATTCCGCAAAATCGGGGTTTACGAGAAGCCGCAGAGAAGGCGGGGCGATACTCTCGGGGATGGATCAATTAATCGTTTGCATGGCATGAGCGCACCCACGCCGTCCCCCGTCACCATTCGCGATGTCGCGCAGGCCGCCGGCGTGCATGTGTCGACCGTCTCGCGCGCCCTCAGCCCGGACAAGCGCAGCCTCATCAGCGAGGAGGTGCTGCACGTGGTCGAGGAGGCGGCGCGGCGCCTGGGCTATCGGCCCAACCGCGCCGCCTCGGCCTTGCGTACCGGCCGCACCCACACCATCGGCGTGCTGGTGCCGGACATCACCAACCCGGTGTTCCCGCCCATCCTTCAGGGCATCGAGGCCAGCGCCGCGGCGCGCGGCTACTTCGTGTTCGTGACCAACGTGATGGACCCCACGCTGGCCCGCCCCGTGGTAGAGCGCATGCTGGCGCAGCAGGTCGACGGCCTGGTGATGGCGATCGCCATGCGCGACGACCCGCTCATCGGCTACTTGCAGAAGGCCGGCATGCACACGGTGCTGGTGAACCGCGCCGACGAGAGCGGGCGCCTACCCGCAGTGGTGAGCGACGACCGGCTGGCGATGAAGCTGGCGGTGGACCATCTGGTCGCGGCCGGCCATCGGCGCATCGCGCACCTGGCCGGGCCGCAGAACGTGCCCACCGGCGTGGCACGGCGTCAAGGCGTGGAGCAGGCGCTGCGCGACCGCGGGCTGGAGCTGGCCTGCGTGGCCGAATGCGAGAGCTACAGCCGCGAGGCCGGCCGCCTGGCGATGGCGCAGCTGCTGGCGCAGAACGAGCGGCCCGAGGCCGTGGTGTGCTGCAACGACCTCGTCGCCCTGGGCGCCTACGACCTCCTGCGCGCGCAGGGTCTGCGCGTGCCGCAGGACATCTCGATCACCGGCCACAACGACATGCCGCTGGTGGACATGGTCGATCCGCCCCTGACCACCATCCGTCTGCCGCATCGCGAGCTGGGCTGGCGCGCGGCCGAGATGCTGTTCGACGAGATCGAGGGCAAGTCGCTGTCGGCTTCCACCGTGGTGCTGCGGCCCGAGCTGGTGGTGCGCGAGTCGACGCGAAGAATCTCCTGATCGGGGCCCAGCTACGAACCGGTTCCGCCGGCATGGCCCTGCCGGCGGTCTGCCGTGCCGCGCATCAGGGCCGGCACCTCGCTGCGGCCGATGCCGAGGTCCCGCAGCTCGTACTCGCTCATGGTCTTCAGCGCCCCGGCCCGATGTCTCGCGCGGCGGCTGGCCGTCGCGCGGGCCAGCCAGTCGCCCATCGTCCGCAGAGGCCCGAAGGTGGGCAAGTGCATCTTCAGTGCCATCGCTTTCTCCTGTATGGAGAGCGATGGTGCGTCGCCGCATGCTATTGTGGAAGTTGAGATTTCTGAGGCCTTCAATCAGGATTTCTGATGCGCCAGCTGAACCTCGACCAACTCCGCACCCTGGTCGCCATCGCCGATCTCGGCACCTTCTCCGCCGCCGCGCAGGCCTTGCACCTGGCGCAGCCCACCGTGAGCCTGCATGTCAGCGAGCTCGAGTCGCGCCTGGGCGCACCGCTGGTCGTGCGCGGCGCGCGGCGCGTCACGCCCACGGCGGCCGGCGCCGTGCTGGTGGAACGCGGCCGGCGCCTGTTGCGCGACGCGGACGACGCCATCGACGCCGTACGGCGCCAGCACCAGGGGCTGGCCGGCCGGGTGCGCATCGGCTGCAGCACCACCAGCGTGGTGGTCGACCTGCTGCCGCCGGTGTTCCATGCGCTGCTCGAGCGCTACCCCGACATCGTGCTCACGCCCAGCTTCCTGGGCTCGGACTATTCGGTCTCCGGCGTGTTGGCCGGCACGCTGGACCTTGGCATCATCGCGCTGCCGCAGCCGGCGGTGCCGGGCCTGGGGCTGACCCCCTGGCGCAAGCATTCGATGATGGCTTTCCTGCCGGCCCGCTGGCAGGTGCCGCGCCGCGCGACGCCGGCCTGGCTGGCGCAGCATCCGCTGATCATGAACGAGCCGGGCTCGCGCATGTATGCGCTGACCATGGAGTGGTTCGCCCGCGCCGGCTTCGCGCCGCGCGCGCGCATCGAGCATGACTACGACGTCGCAATGCGAGGGTTGGTGGCCGCGGGCTACGGCGTCGCGCTGCTGCCCGCGCCCGACAAGGGGGCGGTCGCCGGCGCCGGCGAGCATGTGCAGACGCGGCCGCTGAGCCCGCCGCTCACGCGCCACCTGGCCATTGCGTACCGCGCGCACGGCACGCTCGACGGCGCCACGCAGCGGGTGATCGAGACGCTGCTGGAGTTCGCCTGAGCGACGAGGGACGGTCAGGTGATCGGCCTGCTCAATTTGCGCGGCTGACGGATTCGGCTTGCACCTTCGGGCCGGCCCTCCGGTTCACCAGCACGATCCCCAACGCCACGCCCGCCAGCGCCGACACCAGTTGCAGCGTGAGCGGTTCGTCGAGCAGCACCACGCCGAAGACCAGAGCGAACAGCGGCGTGAGAAAGGTGAAGGAAGAAATGCGCGTGGCCGGGTAGTGCCTGAGCATCCACATCCAGGCCAGGTAGCTCGCGAAGGCGCCGATCGCGGTCTGCAGCGAGATCGAGAACCAGGCATAGCCGGAGTACGAAAAACTCCAGCGCTCGCCCAGCGCGAGCGACAGCAGCGGCGACACCGCCGCCGTGACGCCGATCTGATAGAAGAGCGTCTTCTCGGCGCTGGCCGTGGCGAGCCGCGTGGTGCGGATCGCCAGCGTCGTGAGTCCCCATGCGACGCCGGCGAGCAGCGCCAGCGCATCGCCGAACAGCTGGCGCGAGCTGCTGTGCCCGAAGCTCTCGCCGAAAGCCAGCACCACGCCGCCGAAGGCCAGCGCGAGGCCCAGCCATTGCACCCCGCGCAAGCGCTCCGCGGGCACGAAGCGCGGGAGCAGCAGCGCGACGACGAAGGGCGAGGTATAGAGGAACACCGTGAGCCGCGAGGCGCTGGTGTGCTGCAGCCCGATGTAGATGCACGCGAACTCCGCCGCGAACAGCAGGCCCGCGAGGAGGCCGCCGCCGAGGGTGCCGTCGCGATCGAACAGCGGCACGCCGCGCCAGCGGCACCACAGCCACAGCAGCAGCACCGCGCCGCTCATGCGGATCGACGCCTGCCACAGCGGCGGCACCTCACCGACGGTGGTCTTGATCAGGATCTGCTGCAGGCCCCAGAAGGCGCAGCAAGCGAGCAGCAGTGTGGTGGCTCGGGTGTCGAGGTGGTTCTTGCGTTCGATCATTCGTCCTTCTCGTTTCGGTGATTGCGCTTCAGCGCACGGCAACCGGATAAGGCGGCTTGCCCCGCGTGCCCACCATGAGGTCATCGACCACCAGCTCCACATCGGGCACCGCGCGTGCCGCGCCTTGCAGGCGCCGGGCCAGCGCGCGCGAAGGCACGCAGCCTTGCAGGTAGACCCAGCGCCGCTGGACCACGGCCCAGACGCTGGCGCGTTGCACGCCCGGCACGGCCGCGAGGGCAGCCTGCACCTGGGGTGCGATGCGCTTGTCGTAGCCGTAGGCATTGCTGTCCTTGCAGCGGCCTTCGAGCCAGCAGCTGGTGCCGCGCTCCAGCCGCGCATGCATCTGCTGTCGCCGCTCCTCGGCGGTGTAGAGCGGACCTTCGGGTATCGGGCAAGCGCGCAGGCCGGAGGAGACCTGGAAAAAGGGATCGTCGAACCAGTTCCTCTTGTCGAGCCTGGCCGAGGGCTGCGCGGCCGCCGCACCCGTGATGGCGAGCAGCACCATCGCCGCAGCATGGCGCAGCAGTGTTGCGCGCGGCGGCGGGCTGGGGGGACGCAAGGGCATGCGTCGATCGTAGCCCGCCTGGGCGGATTACAGCGGGTGCTCGGTGTAGAAGTGCCCGCCATGGAACAGCAGCGGCGAGGCTCCCGCCCTGTGCCCGCAGCGCTCGACCTCGCCGACGAAGATCACATGGTCGCCCTCGTCGTAGCGGCTGCGGTTGAAGCACTCGAAGCTCGCCGCAGCGCCCGCCAGCACCGGCGCCCCGCCCACGCCTTCGGTGAATGCGACATCGGCCCAGCGGTCCACGTCCTTGGTGGCGAAGCGCTCGGCCAGGTCTTTCTGGTCCGCCGCCAGGATGTTCACCGCGTAGTGCGAACCGGTGCTGAGCGCGGCCATCGAGGCCGCGCTGCGCGCCAGGCTCCACAGCACCAGGGGCGGATCGAGCGACACCGAGTTGAAGGAGTTGGCGGTGAGCCCGACCAGCCTGCCATTGGCCGCGCGCGCGGTGACGATGGTCACCCCCGTCGCGAACATGCCCAGGGCCTCGCGAAATTCATCGGTCGTGAAGGAGGGCGGTTTCGCCTGGGCAGGAGCGGTCACTGGGAAGCCGTGAAGTGAGGGGCTATTCTGGCCGATCACCTCGCGCGCCGCTGTCGCCACGAATTTTGAACATGACGACGGCCGCTAGCCGAAGAACCAGTAGCCCACGCCGATCGCACCCAGCACCCCGGCCAGCTCGGCCAGCAGCGCGCAGCCGACCGCATGTCGGGCGCGCTGGATGCCGACCGCGCCGAAGTAGACGGCCAGGACATAGAAGGTGGTCTCGGTGCTGCCCTGGATGGTGGCCGCAAGGCGCGCCGCGAAGCTGTCGACGCCATGGCTCTGCATGGTTTCGATCAGCATCGCGCGTGCCGCGCTGCCGGAGAAGGGCTTGACCAGCGCCGTGGGCAGGGCGTCCACGAAACGCGCGTCCCAGCCCGTCAGGCCGACGGCCCAGCGGATGCCGGCCAGCACCATGTCCAGCGCGCCCGAAGCGCGCAGCACGCCGACCGCGCACAGCATCGCCACCAAATAGGGCAGCAGGTTCTTCGCCACGTCGAAGCCCTCCTTGGCCCCCTCGACGAAGCATTCGTAGACCTTCACGCGCCGCAGCGCCCCGGCCAGAAGGAAGACGAGCACGATGCCGAAGAGCGTGAGGTTGCCCAGCAGCGAAGACAGCGAGGCCAGCGCGGCGGCCGAGAGCGTGGCCAGCAGCGCGATGAAGCCGGCCAGCAGCAGCGCGCCCGGCAGCAGGTAGGCGAGCACCACCGGATCCCACAACCTGAGCCGCTGCACGAAGGCCACCGAGAGCAGCCCCACCAGCGTGGAGCAACTGGTCGCCAGCAGGATGGGCAGGAACACCAGGGTCGGGTCGGCCGCGCCCTGCTGCGCCCGGTACATGAAGATGGTGACCGGCAGCAGCGTGAGGGAAGAGGCATTGAGCACCAGGAACAGGATCTGCGCGTTGCTGGCCGTGGTCGCGCTGGGATTGAGCCGCTGCAGCTCGCGCATCGCCTTCAGGCCGATGGGCGTGGCCGCGTTGTCCAGCCCCAGTGCGTTGGCGGCAAAGTTCATGGTGATGAGGCCGAGCGCCGGATGGCCGGCGGGCACTTCGGGCATGAGCCGACGGAATAACGGGCCTAGCAGCCGCGCGAGCCCGGCCACCAGCCCGGCCGCTTCGGCGACGCGCAGGAAACCCAGCCACAACGTGAGCGTGCCGAACAGCAGCACCATCACCTCGACCGAAAGCCTGGCCATGGCGAACAGGCTTTCGACCAGGGCGGCGAACACCGCGGCATCGCCGCCGATCAGCCAGCGCGAAAACGCAGCCAGCGCTGCCGCGAGAAAAAAACCGAGCCACAAGCCGTTGAGCACGCGTATCCCTTGCTGCCGCCGTCCTTCGAAGATGCGCGCGATCATAGGCGGCGCCGCCGAACGTGCCGCGGCGTGGCGTTACATTGCGGCGCATGCCGAAGCTCTCCGGATCGCGCATCGCCCTCTCGTGCCTGGCCGCCGTCTGGCTCGGCGGCTGCGCCACGTTGCCTGCAATGGTGCCGGCCGCAGCCAGCCACGCATTGACCGATGTGTCGGGCACGCGTCTGGCGCGGGTCAGCGCCGCCGGGGAGGCGGCCGGACAGCCGGACATGTCCGGTTTCAGGCTGCTGCCGGAAGCCGAGTTCGCCTTCGATGCGCGCATCGCCTTGATCCGGCAGGCGCAGGCGTCGCTGGACGTGCAGTACTACCAGATCCACAGCGACGAGCTCGGGCTGCTCTTCCTGCGCGAGCTGCGCGATGCGGCCGCGCGCGGCGTGCGCGTGCGGCTGCTGATCGACGATCTCTACACCGGCGGCCAGGACGATCTGCTGCTGGGCCTGGCCGCTCATCCCGGTGTCGAAGTGCGCCTGTTCAATCCGCTGCCCTCGCGCGCCGCATCGCTCTCGGCGCGCTTCCTGTTCTCGCTGCACGAGTTCGGGCGCATCAATCACCGCATGCACAACAAGCTGCTGGTGGCCGACAACAGCTGTGCCGTCACGGGCGGACGCAACATCGCCGGCGAATACTTCATGCGCAGCAGCGCCGCGAATTTCATCGACATGGATGTGCTGTCCTGCGGCCCGGTCGTGCGCGAGATGTCGAAGGGCTTCGACCGCTACTGGAACAGCGAGCAGGTGCGCCCGGTCGGCAACGTGGTGGCGCGCGCGCCGGCGCCGGACGCTGCGCGCCGGCATTTCGACGAGGCGGCGCGCGCCGGCCTGACCGGGCTGCCGCTGCGCCCGCGCGACGTGATGGAGCGCAGTTCCGTCAGCCAGCAGCTGGAGGCTGGCACGCTGGCGCTGCGGTGGGCGCCGGCGCAGTTCTATGTCGACGAGCCCGGCAAGATCGCGCGCGGGAACGACGCAGCGGCCTTCAGCGGCAGCGTGACCGAGGGCGCCCTGCGAGCCCTGGACTCGGCGCGCCGCGGCGTGACCATCGTCTCGCCCTACTTCGTCCCCGGAGAGCGCGGCATGGCGATGATGCGGCGGGCAACGGGCGGGCAGCCCGGCAGGATCTTTCTCGTCACGAATTCGCTGGGGGCGACCGACGAGCCGCTGGTCTATGGCGGCTACACGCGCTACCGCGCCGAGATGCTCCGGATCGGCGTGACCATCCGCGAGATCGCGCCCGGGATCACCGGGAAATCGGGCCAGTTCGGCAACTTCGGCAGCTCGATCAGCCGGCTGCATGCCAAGCTGGCGGTGATCGACGATCGCCGGCTCTTCATCGGCTCGATGAACATGGATCATCGTTCGGCAACCGTCAACACGGAGGCCGGCCTGCTGATCGACAGTCCGGAGCTGGTTGCCGACTACAACACGCTGATCGGCGGCACCAGCAGAGCCAATGTCGCCTACCGGCTGCGGCTCTCGCCCGATCGCGGCCATGTGCAATGGCTGGAACTCGACGCGGACGGCAACGACATCGTGCACGACGACGAGCCCGGCGGCTATTTCTGGCTGCGCTTCAAGAACTGGCTGATGTCGCCCTGGGTGGGCGAGGAACTGCTGTAGAAAGCGCCATGGACATTCGCCGTCGAGATCTGAACCGTGCCGCGCTGTGGCTCGCCCTTTGCGGGTGGTCCGCGGTCCGCCCGCTGCACGCGCAGCCGGCGCCGCGCTGGCGCTCGAATCCCTTCACCCTCGGTGTCGCCAGCGGCCAGCCGCGGCCGGACAGCGTCGTGCTCTGGACCCGGCTCGCGGCCGAGGACGAGCCCGGTTTCGAAGGCCTGGAGCGCTGCACCGTGCGCTACGAGATGTTCGGCGACGCCGAGCTCAGGCGCCCGGTGGCGCAAGGCGAAGTGCAGGCCGAGGCAGCGCGCGGCTTCAGCGTGCATGTCCATGCGCAGGGCCTCGTGCCGCAGCGTGAATATTGGTATCGCTTCCGATGCGGCGACGCGCAAAGTCCCGTGGGCCGCACGCGCACTGCGCCCGCCCCTGATGCGCCGGTGCAGCGCTTGCGCCTTGCGCTTGCGTCCTGCCAGAACTATGAGCACGGCTACTACGCCGCGCATCGCGAGATCGCGGCGCGCGAGATCGACTTCGTGCTCTTCGTCGGCGACTACATCTACGAAGGCAGCAGCCAGACGCCCGAGGCGCGCCGGCATGGGGCGCCCATCCCGGCAACGCTGGACGGGTACCGAGCGCGCCATGCGCTCTACAAGCGCGATGCCGACCTGCAGGCCGCGCATGCGGCGCATCCGTGGGTCATGACCTGGGACGATCACGAGGTGGTCAACGACTATGCGAACGACCGCGACCCGGCGTATACCGAGCCCGGGCTCTTCCTGGCCCGGCGCGCCGCGGCCTACCGCGCCTACTTCGAACACATGCCGCTGCTGGTGCCGCCGCAGGGCGCGGCCATGCGCATCCACGACCGCTTCGCCTGGGGCCGGCTGGCCGAACTCTGGACCTTGGACTGCCGGCAGTACCGCAGTCACCATGCCTGCGCCGATCCGGCACGTGACTGGGGCCGACTGGTGATCGGCTGCGAAGCGCTGGCGGATCCGTCGCGGACCATGCTCGGCGCCGAGCAGTCAAGGTGGCTGGCCCAGGGCCTGGCAAGCTCGGACCGCCAATGGAAGTTGCTGGGCCAATCCACGCAGATGAGCCCGACGAGCCTGGAGGCGCCGCGAGGCCGCCAGTTCTGGACCGACGGCTGGGACGGCTATCCCGAGGCGCGGCGCCAGCTGCTGCAGGGGATCTCCGACGCCGGTCTGCGCGACGTGGTGGTGCTGGGCGGCGACGTACACCGGTTCGTGGCGGCGGACCTGCGCGTGGTCCCCAACGACACGGCGTCGGCGGTGGTCGCGAGCGAGTTCGTCGGTGGCTCGATCAGCTCGCGCGGCGCCAGCCGGACCTCGATGGACTGGTTGCGACGCGACAACCCCGACGTGATCCATGCCCGCGGAGACGAGCGCGGTTACGCCTTCATCGAGGCGACGCCGACCGCCATGCATTGCGAATTCCGCGCGACCGCGCATCCCGTGGTCGCCGATGCGCGCTTCCACACGCAGGCGCGCTTTGCGATCGAGACCGGCCACGCGGGCGTGAAGCCGGCTTGAGCCCGGACCCTCAGGCCGCTCGATCCGGCCGCCTGGGCGGCACCTCGATGAGCAGGTCGGGCCTGAAGCCCTCCTGCTCGCCCTTGCCGATATAGCCCAGCGGATTCGCCACGACCCGGCACCCGTCCTTCACATAGTCGAAGGCGCAGTGCAGGTGTCCATGCAGCCAAAGCTCGGCGCGCGGCAGCAAGTCGTCGAGCGTATTGCAGAAACCTGCGGTCCCGGGGCTCAGCCCGTAACGCGGATCGGCGCTGGCGAGCGTCGGCGCGAAATGCGTGATGACCACGGTGGGGCCTTCGAAGTCCTCGGCCAATGCGTGGCGCAACCAGGCCTGACACGTCAGTGAGTGCTCTCTCAGGGGCTCTGCGAGGAAGATCTCGCCGTTCCGCTGCGTCAGCGCTTTTTCCAGATAGAAGTTGGCGGCGCGCATGGCCTTGCCGCGCTTTCGCAGGGCCTCCGTCATGCTGTCGCCGGGCTCCACCAGGGCATCGAAGTCGGCCCACAAGGTGGTGCCGACGAAGCGCACATTGCCGATGACGCGGCTCTCGCGCTCGAGCCATTGGATGTCGAGCGCGTCGCAAAGGGCGCGAAGGCGCGCGTGCGTCTCATCGAAGTCGGCGTTGTCGTACTCGTGGTTGCCCGGGACGTAGAGGACTGGCGTCGGCCAGCCGTGCCGGGGGGAAAAACGGGTGAGCCCGAAATCGGGTTCGACCAGCCGTGATCCAGCCTGGTACGAGCCGATATCGCCGGCAAGAATCAGCAGATCGGCGCCGGGCGTGGGCGAGATCTGGAACTGCGGATGCACTTCCAGGTGCAGATCCGAGAGCAGCTGCAGTTTCATCGTGGTCAGTCTAGGTGAATATCCTCATGCGCCAAGCGCATAACCTGGGGCTCTGGATACTGGGGAAAACCCTTATCTTCGAGATCAACTTCACTCCGGCGCGGGCTTTGGACCGCGCATGCATCATGTTCAGTCTTCTTGCACAGGTGGCGCGCCTGTTTCGTTTCGCATCGTCCGAGCTTCCCCCCAGCCCTGCTGCGGCGCTGATGGAGAGTGCGGATTCCCGCGCCGGCATGAACGCTCGCCAGGCCCGGGAACTTCGCGCGGCCGCCAGCGCCTGGCTCAGCGTCGTTCGCTAATCGGGTCCACCCGGCGCCCCGGCAAAAGCCGCCCGCGCGGAGCGCAACAGCGCCTGCCGCAACCAGCCATGGGCATGGCCATGCTGCGTCCGGCGATGCCAGATGGCATCCACGTGGACCCGTGGCTGCTGGAAAGGCAGTTCGCGCAGCACCAGTTGCTCGTCGATCCCCGTCACCTTGACGAAATGGCGGGGCAGAACGGTCAGCAAGTCGGAATTGGCCACCACCCGGCCGGCCGTGAAGAACTGGTTCACGGTGACCACGATGCGCCGCTCCCGTCGCAGCGCGCCCAGTGTCTGGTCGATGAAGCCATAGGGCCGGCCCGAGAAGCTCACCAGCAGGTGTCGCGCGCTGCAAAAGGCGTCGAGCGTCAGCGGCTCGTCCGCCAGCGGATGGCCTCGGCGCATCACGCAGACATAGTCGCCCACGTAGAGGCGCTGCGTTTCGAAGGGCAGCAAGGCGGCATCGGACTGGCCGCGCGCTGCCAGGTTGGCGATCACGGCCGGGAAGTAGCCGATGGCCATGTCGACCTCCTCGCTTTCGAGCAGCCGCCGGGGGTCCCGGGTGGTCAGCGGCAGCACGCGCAGCGAGATCGCACGGGCCTCTTCCTCGACGATCCTGACCAGGCCCGGGACCAGCTCGGCCGCCGTTGCATCGGCCATGGCAAGAACGAAGGTGTCGTCGGCGACCGCCGCGTCGAACTCGCCGGGTGCCAGCGAGTGCTGCAGTTGCCGCAGCGCGTCGCGAACGGTCGGCCACAGCGCCATTGCGCGCGGGGTGGGCTCGACCCCGGCACCAGAGCGGCGCACCAGCTCGTCGCCGAGCGTCTCGCGCAGCCGGCGCAGGGCATTGCTCACGGCTGGCTGGGTGATCGAGAGGTTTCGCGCGGCGCGCGTGAGGTTGCGCTCCGCCATCACCTCGTCGAAAACGCGGAGAAGGTTGAGATCCAGCGTGCGAAAGTTGACGTCCATCATGACGGTGAATGATAGACATCATGAAACTAAAGTAGAAACATACTAGGGAAATCACTAGTATCAATGCATCGGCTTCGGCCAATTGTCGTCCTAGGAGGGACTTTCACCATGACCAGCTTTGTCCACGTTGAACAACCGGCCACGCACCCGGGCGTTGCCCGCGCGGAAGCCGTCATCGACCATCTCCGCGCCACCGGGCGCAGCTTCGACGGCGCGCGCGGCCTCGCAGCCCTGCTGCTGGGCGCCATCGTCGCCTCGCTGCTCGTCGTCGCCGACAAGCTCATGTCGACCTGGAACGATGGCGGTCTGCTCGTCGCCTGGCTCGTGCTGTGGGGCGTGGCCTTCGCGGCGATCGCCTTCTTCGCCAGCACAGCCCGATCGATCGCGGTTCGCGGTCTGTCCGCGGCACGCGGCATCGCCCGACGCCGCGCTGCGGCCCGCGCGGATGCGGAATTCCTGGCCTACGCCCGGCTCGACCCGCGCATTCTTCGCGACTTGCAGGCGATCAGCACGCGCCAGGAAGAGGAAGCCGCCAAGCGCTCCGCTGACGCCAATGCGCCGATGCTGTACTCCGCGCTGCGCCGCGTGAACCTGGGCCAGCACTACTGATCGCGCCGCCCGCGAAAAAAAAGCCGCCCTCGGGCGGCTTTTTTCATGGGTGCCGGCTTCAGGCGGCGAGCCGCTGCTCGATCGCGGCCTTCGTCGCCGGCAGTTCCTCCGGCAGGTGATGCGCCAACTGCTGGAACAGCTCGGCGTGCAGCTTCAGCTCCGCCTGCCACGCTGCCTTGTCGATGTGGGTGACCGTGTCGAACTGCTCGGCGCTGAAGTCCAGGCCCGTCCAGTTGAGGTCTTCATAGCGCGGGCTGACGCCGAACACATGCTCGTTTCCTTCGCCCCTGCCTTCGATGCGATCGATCATCCACTTCAGCACCCGCATGTTCTCGCCGTAGCCGGGCCAGACGAACTTGCCGTCGGCGCCCTTGCGGAACCAGTTGGTGGTGTAGATCCGGGGCAGGCGCGCGCCGGCGGCCTCGAGCTTCCTGCCCAGGTCCAGCCAGTGCTGGAAGTAATCGCTCATGTTGTAGCCGGCGAAGGGCAGCATCGCGAAGGGATCGCGCCGCACCACGCCCTGCTGGCCACCGGCCGCGGCGGTGGTTTCGGACCCCATGGTCGCGGCCATGTAGACGCCTTCGACCCAATTGCGCGCCTCGGTCACCAGCGGCACCGTGGTCGAGCGGCGGCCGCCGAAGATGAAGGCGTCGATGGCCACACCCTTGGGATCGTCCCAGGCGTCGTCGAGCGCCGGGTTGTTGACCGCGGCGACCGTGAAGCGCGCGTTCGGGTGGGCGGCCTTGGCGCCGGTTTCCCTGGCGATGGCGGGCGTCCAGTCCTTGCCCTGCCAGTCGATCGCGTGGGCCGGGGCCTCGCCCATGCCTTCCCACCACACGTCGCCGTCGTCGGTCAGCGCGACGTTGGTGAAAATCACGTCGCGGTTGAGGCTGGCCATGCAGTTCGGGTTGGTCTGGACATTGGTGCCGGGCGCGACGCCGAAGTAGCCGGCCTCCGGATTGATCGCGTGCAGCTTGCCGTCGGCACCGGGCTTGATCCAGGCGATGTCGTCACCGATGGTCGTGACCTTCCAGCCCTCGAAACCGGCCGGTGGGATGAGCATGGCGAAGTTGGTCTTGCCGCACGCGCTGGGGAACGCCGCCGCGACGTGGTACTTCTTGCCCTGGGGATTGGTGACGCCGAGGATCAGCATGTGTTCGGCCAGCCAGCCTTCGTCGCGGCCCATGTTCGAGGCGATGCGCAGGGCGAAGCACTTCTTGCCCAGCAGCGCATTGCCTCCGTAGCCCGAGCCGTAGCTCCAGATCTCGCGGGTCTCGGGGTAGTGGACGATGTACTTGGTCTTGTTGCAGGGCCAGGCCGCGTCCTTCTCGCCCGGCTGCAGCGGCGCGCCGACGGTGTGCACGCAGGGCACGAACTCGCCTTCGGAACCCAGCACGTCGTACACGGCCTTGCCCATGCGCGTCATGATCTTCATGTTGACGACCACGTACGGGCTGTCGGAAAGCTCGATGCCGATGTGCGCGATCGGCGAACCCAGCGGGCCCATGCTGAAGGGCACGACATACATCGTGCGGCCCTTCATGCAGCCGTCGAACAGGGGCTGCAGCGTGGCGCGCATCTCGGCGGGCGCCATCCAGTTGTTGGTGGGGCCGGCGCCTTCCTTCTTCTCGGAGCAGATGAAGGTGCGGTCTTCGACGCGGGCGACGTCGCTCGGGTCCGAACACGCAAGGAAGGAATTGGGGCGTTTGGCGGGGTTCAGTTTCTTGAAGGTGCCGGAGTCGACCAGGAGCTGGCACATGCGTTCATATTCCTCCTGGCTGCCATCGCACCAATGGATGGCTTCGGGCTTGCACAGCGCGGCCATGTCCGCCACCCAGGCGATCAGACTTGCGTTCTTGACGTACGAGGGTGCCTGCACTGCAAGTCCCTTCAACGGTGCGTTCATACAAACTCCTAAGTTGAAAAATCGTCTTTCCGAACGGGGCTCTGGCGCCAGGGCCGCCGAGGTCCGTTGGAAAAAACGTTTCCCGTCTCGGGAGAGGGAGGATTTCGTGGGGCGGGGTTCGAAATCCTCGAACAGTGGCGGTCCGCTCGGTGTCCGCCGCTGCCGCAGCCGGATGTCAGGCCATGTAGACGGCGATGGAGGCCAGCAGGAGCATCAGCACCCCGCCGGCCAGGGGCAGCACCAGGGGCATGAGGGGAACGATCGACTCGACCGCATCGGCCTCGACGGCGGAGGCCTTGGCCGGATCGACAGGGGTGGGATTGGACATGGTTATTCCTCGGGTACGCAAAACTGAGGCCATTTTACCGACGGACCCGCGCCCCGCGGTCTAGGGGCTTGCCAGCCCCCTCAGCGCTGCTCGTCTGCTTCGAAGCCGGCCTTGCGCAGCGCCTCGAGCACCGCCGTCAGGTGCGTGCGTCCGCGGGTCTGCAGGACCAACTCGATGTCCACGTTCTGCGCCGCCAGCATGGTGAAGGCGCGCTGATGGTGCACCTCATCGACGTTGGCGCCCGCTTCCGCCACAGTGGCCGTGATCTGGGCCAATGAGCCGGGCACGTCCCGTGCGCTGACGCGCACGCGGGCGAGCCGGCCGGCGCGCACCATGCCGCGCTCGATGATCGCCGCCAGGAGCAACGGATCGATGTTGCCACCCGAGAGCACCAGCCCGACCCGCTTGCCCCTGAAGCGCTCGGGATGCCGGATCAGCGCCGCCAACCCGGCCGCGCCAGCGCCCTCGACCAGCGTCTTTTCGATCTCCAGCAGCATCAGCACCGCCTGTTCGATGTCGCCCTCGTCGACCAGCAGCAGATCGTTCACCTGGGCGCCAATGATGGCTTGCGTCAGCACCCCCGGCGTGCCGACGGCGATCCCTTCGGCGATGGTGCTCTGCCCCAGCGGAAGGTTCGTGCCCTGGATGGCGTTGACCATGGTCGGGAAGCGCCGCGTCTGCACCCCCACGATCTCGATGCCGGGCTGACGCGCCCGGGCCGCCAACGCCATGCCGGCGATCAGCCCGCCGCCGCCCACCGACACCACCAGGACATCGAGCTGCGGCACTGCCGCCAGCATTTCGAGCGCCACGGTGCCCTGGCCGGCGATGATGGCTTCGTCGTCGTACGGGTGGACGAAAGCCAGGCCTTCCTGCTCTGCCAGCGCCAGGGCGTGGGCGCGCGCGGCGTCCAACGTATCGCCGTGCAGCACCACCTCGGCGCCGAAGCCGCGGGTGCGCTCGATCTTCACGCCCGGCGTGAAGCGCGGCATCACGATCAGCGCCCGCAGGCCAAGGCGCTGGGCGTGGTAGGCCACGCCCTGGGCGTGGTTGCCCGCCGACATCGCGATCACACCCCGAACGCCCTTCTCCGACAGGTCGACCAATTTGTTGCAGGCTCCGCGCTCCTTGAAGGAGGACGTGAACTGCAGGTTCTCGAATTTGAGGAAGATCTGCGCGCCCACGATCTCGGACAGCGTGCGCGATTCCACACAGGGCGTATCGAGCACCTGCCCGCGCAGGCGCTCGGCGGCGCGTTCGATGTCGTCGATTCCAAGCATGGGCGGCATTGTGGACGGAATCGCAACATCCGGGTTTTTACCGTTCCCGAGTCTTCCCGAAGCCAAAAGTCTGCGCTATGGTCGCGGTCAGTTCCGATTCTCCTAGCTGGGGGTTGCTCGATGGTCAAGCGTTCCGGTGCCGATGTCGTGGCCGCGGCTTCCCGCGGTCATGCATTGCCGTCGCCCGGACTCAAGGAGGCGCCGGTGCTCGAGCTCATGTGCTCGCACTTCGTGCTCACCCTCGCGGCGAAGCAGGGTCCGCGCTTCAACGTGCGGCGCGACCTCAACGGCCTGCTCTCGCTCACCGGCCGCCACTTGGTCTGGCCGCTGGCCGTGCTGCAGCGCCTGCGCGAATTTCTCGGGCGCCGCTGTGCCGGCAACGAGGTCTGGAAAGGCGTCGAGCATTTCGACGGCCGCACGCTGCTGGAGCGCCACGGCGTCTGGCGCGGCCCCTACGAGGAAGGCACGCTCTTTTTCTACCTGGACGAATACGCCAAGGATCAGCCCAAGGACCTGCTCTCCGTGCTGTCGGCCACGCGGGACTGGCTCACCCATGCGCTGCGCAAGCAATCGACCCTGGTCGAGAAGAACATCGATGCCCTCGCAGGCCTGCTGCAGCTCAACAAGGCGGAGCGCGCGCTGCTGCTTTATGGCACCTTGGCCCGCTACCAGCGCGACCTGCGCTCGCTGTTGGTGGAGTTCAAGGTCAATAACGCGCCCGAGGCCTATGCCGCGATCGCGGAGGTGGCCGGCGTCAATGCCAGCGACGTGGGCGAGGCGCTGCGCGCGGGCTCCCGGCTGGAGCGCATCGGCCTGGTCGAGAACCTGATCTCCGAGCACAACATCACCGACCTCGCCGATCTCATGAAGGTGAGCGAGAAGCTGCCGCCCGTGCTGATGCGCGAGTACCGCGACCACAACGAGCTGATGGCCGTGTTCACCCGGCCATCGGCCAAGAGCGCGCTCGCAGTGCACGACTTCGCCTTCGTCCAGGAGGATGCGCAGATGCTCATCACCCTGCTCTCGGCCGCAGTGGCGCGCAAGGAGCCGGGCGTGAACGTGCTGCTCTACGGCCCGCCCGGCACCGGCAAGACCGAGCTCGCCAAGGTCGTGGCGCAAGCCGCGGGCCTGGAGCTCTTCGAGGTCGAGTACGCCGACCGCGACGGCAATTCGCTCTCGGGCCGCGACCGCTACCGCTCGCTCCAGATTGCGCAGGTCTTCCTCAAGGGCAGCGCGCAGGCGGCGCTGCTGTTCGACGAGGTCGAGGATGTGTTCCCCCCGATCAGCACCGAGGCGGCACAGCTCATGGCGCGCGCCGAGCAGGTCCCTGCGTCCGCCAGCGGCAGCGTGAGCGGCAAGGCCTGGGTCAACCAGATCCTCGAATCGAATGCGGTGCCCACCCTCTGGGTGACCAACCGCATCGAGCAGATCGACCCCGCCTTCCGGCGCCGCTTCGCCTATCACCTGGAGCTCAAATCGCCGCCGCCCGGCGCGCGCGAACAGCTGGTGCGCAAGACACTCGAGGGCGTGGCCGTGTCCGAGGCCTTCACCGCCAAGCTGGCGGCGCGCAAGGGCCTCACGCCGGCGCAGATCCGCACCGCGGTGCGCTTCGCCGGCCTGGCCATGGGCGAGGGCACTTCGATCGAGAGCCTGATCGAGCGCCAGCTGCGCAATGCCGACATGGCGCTCGGCACGCAGGGTGGCCTGGGCGCACGCCGCAGCGTCACCACCTACGACCTCGACATGCTCAACGTCGAGAGCCGCTTCGAGATCCCGCGCATCGTCGAGGCGCTCAGGGCGCGCGGCCACGGCACCTTGTGCTTCTACGGCGCGCCCGGCACCGGCAAGACCGCGCTGGCCGAGCACATCGCCCGCGCCATCGGCCGGCCGCTGATCATCAAGCAGGCGAGCGACCTGATGAGCAAGTACGTCGGCGAGACCGAGCAGAACATGGCGGCCATGTTCAAGGAGGCCGAGGCCGAGCAGGCGATCCTCCTGCTCGACGAGGCCGACAGCTTCCTGCAGGACCGGCGCGGCGCCCAGCGCACCTACGAGGTCACCGAGGTCAACGAGATGCTGCAGGGCATGGAACGCTTCGACGGCATCTTCGTCTGCACCACCAACCTGCTCGACCGGCTCGACCAGGCGGCATTGCGGCGCTTCACCTTCAAGATCAAGTTCATGCCTCTGACGCCGGCGCAGCGAGAGTGCATGTTCGTCACCGAGGCGCTGGACGGCGATGCAACCGGCCTGACGACCGAGCGGCGGCAGCGCCTGGCCAAGCTGCAGCAGCTGTGCCCCGGCGACTTCGCGGCTGTGAAGCGCCAGACCGATATCCTTGCGGTGGCCTTCTCGGCCGAGGAGTTCCTGGATCAGCTCGAGGCCGAGCACCGCATCAAGCCCGAGGTACGCGAGTCGCGCGGCATGGGCTTCGTTCACTAAGACAACGCGCCGTCGCGCCGGAGTGCCGGCGCGCAAGGGAGATCTTCATGAAGCCTGGATTGCAGCGCCTGGCTGCGCTGTTGGCGTTTTGCGCGGCTGCCGGCGCATTGACCGCCTGCGGTGGCGGCGGTGGCGGCGGTGGCGGCGCCTTCCTGCCACTGGCGGCGACATCCTCGCAGCAGCCTGCCGCGGCCGCGGATGACACCATCGTCGACTCCGCCAGCGTCGCCGGCCTGTGCGCCGCGCCGCGCGTTGGCATCGACCCCGGCACGGGCACCGTCTTTCCCGACCGCAGCGGCACCACCGTCGACGAGAAACGCTGGGTACGCAGCTGGATCGACGAAACCTACCTCTGGTTCGACGAGGTGCCGACCAACCTGGCATCGAAGGACTACAGCACGCCGATCACCTGGTTCGCTGTGCTCAAGACGCCCAGGCTCACGGCTTCCGGCCGGCCCAAGGACCGCTTCCATTTCACGCAGGACACAGCCGCCTACCGCGCGCTCTCGCAAGATGGCGTGGATGTGGGTTACGGACTCGAGCTCGCCTTCCTGAGCGCATCGCCGCCGCGCGATGTACGTGTGGCCTACACCGAGCCCGCCTCGCCCGCGGCGCAGGCCGGCATCGTGCGCGGCACGCGGGTGGTCGAGGTCGACGGCATCGACGTCGCCAACGGCAGCGACACCACCAAGCTCAACGCCGGGCTCGCCCCGGCGCGCGAGGGTGAAGCCCACACCTTCAAGCTGCAAGCCCCCGACGGCACTGAACGCACGCTCTCGCTGGCCGCGGCGCGCGTCACGCGCGTCCCTGTACAAAACGTGAAGACCATTGCCACCGCCAGCGGGCCGGTGGGCTACATGCAGTTCAACGACCATCTGGCAACCGCGGAGGCGGGGCTGATCGCAGCCGTCAACCAGTTGCAGGGCGCCGGCATCATCGACCTGGTGATCGACATGCGCTACAACGGCGGCGGCTTGCTCGATGTGGCGAGCGAACTGGCCGCCATGGTCAGCGCGGGGAGTGCGACCAACGGCGCCGTGTTCGAGCGCCTCCTCTTCAACAGCAAGAATCCGTTTCGCCTGACAACGGCGCAGACCACCTTGCCCTTCCACACCGCTTCGCTGGGCTTCTCGACGCCGGCCGGGCAGGCGCTGCCGCGCCTGGGGCTGTCGCGCGTCACGGTGCTCGCGGGCCCCGACACCTGCTCCGCCAGCGAATCGGTGATCAACAGCCTGCGCGGCGTCGGCGTGGCCGTCAGCCTGGTCGGCGGCGCCACCTGCGGCAAGCCCTATGGCTTTCTCCCGCAGGACAACTGCGGGACCACCTATTTCGCGATCCAGTTCCAGGGCGTCAACAACATCGGTTTCGGCGATTACGGGGACGGCTTTACCCCGACTTGCGCAGTGGCCGATGACTTCGATCACGCGCTGGGCGATCCGGCCGAGGCGCGGTTGGCGGCTGCGCTGAGCTTGCGAAGCAGCGGGGCCTGTCCGGCACCGGGATCGAGCAAGGCCGACGTCACGCAGCGCAAGTCGGAGGCACAGGGCGCGGCGTATCTCGTGCGTCCGCCACTGCGGGAAAACCGGCTCGTCGCGGCACCGCTCGCGCCGCAGCGCTGACCGCACTTCACGCCGATTCAATACACCGTCCGCCGGAGGGCGGCGATGCGCCTTTTCGTCTTCACGGAAGGTCCGACGAAGCAATTGCAATTCCATCAGTGACCGAGCGACCCGCTCATTCTGAAGAAATGTCGCCAGCAAAACCTTTTTGACCAGAGCGTTCCTAGCATCCCGCGACTAAACCGGCAGCAATGCCCTATCGGAGGGATCATGGACAGAGTCTTCGGCAAGAAATTGGCGCGGGGTGCGCTTTGCGCAGCGTGGCTCATCGCGCTCGCGGCATGTGGCGGAGGCGGTGGCGGTGGCGGCGGCGTCGTGTTCCCGACCATCGCCGCCGCGCCTGCAGACCCTGCGCCAGTGGCAGGGCCGTCGGCCCCTGAAGTGACGGTGGACCCCGAACCCGGCACGCTGCCTGTCCCCTCGACGCCGCCCGCGCCGGACGTCCAAGAAGAAATTGGCAAGTCCGCCGACGTGGCGGCCCGATGCGCCGCACCGCGAACCGGCATCGATCCTGCGACGGGCGCTGCGTTTGCCGATCTGCCGGGGAGCCTCGCGCTCGAAAAGAGCTGGGTGCGCGACTGGATCGACGAGACCTATCTTTGGTACGACGAAGTGCCGACCCGTCTGCTCGCAAGAGACTATGCAACGCCCGTCGCCTACTTCGATGTGCTGAAGACGCCGAAGCTCACCGCGGCAGGCAAACCGAAGGATCGCTTCCATTTCACCGCCAACACCGAGCAGGCGCGCGCCCTGTCGCAAAGCGGCACCGAAATCGGTTACGGCATGGAGCTCGCCTTCCTTAGCAGTTCACCGCCGCGCGATATCCGCGTCGCGTTCACCGAATCGGGGTCTCCGGCGGCGCAGGCGGTCGTGACTCGGGGTGACCGGCTGATCGAGATCGACGGCATCGATGTCGTGGGCGGGACGGATGTCGATGCGCTCAATGCCGCGATCGCTCCCGAGCGCGAAGGAGCGCAGCACAGCTTCAGGCTGCGGGCGACCGACGGCACCGAGCGCACGGTCGCGCTCACGTCGGCGTCGATCACCCGCGATCCCGTCCCGACGCTGAACGCCTTCAACGTCGGCACCAAGCGCGTCGGCTACATGCTCTTCAACGAGCACATCGCCACCGCCGAATACTGGCTCACCTCCACGATGGAGCTGTTCCAGTCCATCGGCATCACCGATCTCGTGATCGACATGCGCTACAACGGCGGTGGCCTGCTCGATGTCGCGAGCGAGCTGGCCTACATGGTGAGCTCGAGCGCCGCGACCCAGGGCAAGACCTTCGAGCGGCTGCAGTACAACAACAAGAATCCGTTCCGCTTGACGCCCGAAGAAGCCAAGCTGCCCTTCCAGGCCACCGCGCTCGGGTACTCCGTGTCGCCGGGGTACGCCTTGCCGCAGCTCGGGCTGTCGCATGTCACGGTGCTGAGCGGCCCCGATACCTGCTCGGCCAGCGAGTCCGTCGTCAACAGCCTGCGCGGCATCGGCGTCACCGTCGACCTGGTCGGTGGCGGCACCTGCGGCAAGCCCTACGGCTTCATACCTCAGGACAACTGCGGCACGACCTACTACGCCATCCAGTTCCAGGGCGTCAACGACAAGGGCTTCGGCGACTACAGCGATGGCTTTGCGCCGACCTGTGCGGTGGTGGACGACTTCACGCACCAGCTGGGTGACCCGAAGGAAGCCCGGCTTGCGGTCGCGTTGCACCTGCTCGGCGGCGGGATCTGCCCCACCCCGCCATCGGCCAGCAAGGCCGACGTCGCCATGCGCAAGGCCGAAGCCGAGCGTGTGCCCTATCTCGTGCGTTCTCCGCTGCGCGAGAACCGGGTGCTCCGCCGCAGCGGCCACTGAGGGACTAGAACGCGGCGCAGACCCTGAGCACATCCGCCCCGTACGCTTCGAGCTTCTTGCTCCCGATCCCGCTCAGGCCTTGCAGGTCCTCGAGCGTGGCCGGCGCGCGCCCGGCAATGGCGGCCAGCGTCGCATCGTGAAAGATCACGTAGGCCGGCAGGTTGTGCTCTCGCGCCACCTCGGCGCGCCAGGCCTTGAGCGCGGCGAAGCGCGCCTGGCCCGTCACGTCCAGCGTGGCTGCGGCCGGCGAGGGCGCACCGCGCGCCGGCTTCTCGCGCCGGACCTTCTTGCGCTCGGCCGGTGACGAAAGCGACTCGCGCAACAGCACGGACATTTCGCCCTTGAGAACCGCGCGGGAGCCTTCGGTGAGCTGCAGCGTGTTGTAGGCCTGCGCATCGACCGCCAGCGCGCCGGTGGCGATCAACTGGCGCATCACCCCGCGCAGCTGCGCTTCGCTGAACTCGGCGCCCAGGCCGAAGGTGCTAAGTGTCGCGTGGCCGAACTGCGTCACCTTCTCCGTTGCCTTGCCGCGCAGGATGTCCATGATGTGGCCCGCCCCGAAGCTGATGCCGCTTTGCTGCTGCACGCGGTAGATGGTGCTGAGCAGCTTGCGCGCCGCATCCGTGCCGTCCCACACCTGCGGCGGGTTCAGGCAGTTGTCGCAGTTGCCGCAGGCCTCGCTGCGCTCGCCGAAGTAATGCAACAGCCGAACCCGACGGCAGTCGCTCGCTTCGGCCAGCGAGAGCAGGGCGTCGAGCTTGCCGCGCATCACCTGCTTGAACTCCTCGCCGGCGGGGCTTTCGTCGATCATGCGGCGCTGATTGACCACGTCCTGCAGTCCGTAGGTCATCCAGGCATCGGCCGGCTCGCCGTCGCGCCCTGCGCGGCCCGTTTCCTGGTAGTAGCCCTCGATGTTCTTCGGCATGTCGAGGTGGGCGACGAAACGAACGTCGGGCTTGTCGATGCCCATGCCGAAGGCGATGGTCGCCACCATCACGATGCCCTCGTCGCGCAGGAAGCGGTCCTGGTGCTGCTGCCGTACCGCCGCGTCCAGGCCGGCGTGGTAGGGCAGGGCTTCGACGCCGGCATCGCGCAAGGTCTGCGCGGTGTCTTCGACGCGCTTGCGCGACTGGCAGTAGACGACGCCTGCGTCGCCTTCATGCTCACGCTGGATGAAGCGCAGCAGCTGCGTCACCGGTTCCTTCTTCTCGACGATGGTGTAGCGGATGTTCGGCCGGTCGAAGCTGGAGACGAACTGGCGCGCCTGCTCGAGCTGCAGGCGCTCCACGATGTCGGCCCGCGTCAGTGCGTCCGCGGTCGCGGTCAGCGCGATGCGCGGCACGCTCGCATAGCGCTCGTGCAGCACTGTGAGCGCGCGGTACTCCGGACGGAAGTCGTGGCCCCACTGACTCACGCAATGCGCTTCGTCGATCGCGAACAGCGACAGCTTGCCGCGCTGGTGGAGCCCATCGAGCTGTGACAGGAAGCGCGGCGTCGTGACGCGCTCGGGTGCTGCGTAGAGCAGCGTGATCTCGCCGCGCAGCAGGCGGCGCTCGACGTCCTGGGTCTGTTCCCAATCCAGCGTGGAATTGAGGAAGGCCGCTGCCACGCCTGCCTCGTGCAGTGCACCCACCTGGTCGTGCATCAGTGCGATCAGCGGCGAGACCACCACCGTCACGCCGCGGCCCGCCCGCTGCCGCGCGATGGCGGGGATCTGATAGCACAGCGACTTGCCGCCGCCGGTCGGCATCAGCACCAGCGCGTCGCCGCCGCCGTTCACGTGCTCGACGATGGCTTGTTGATGGCCGCGGAACTCGGCATAGCCGAAGACCTCGCTGAGGATTTGCGACAGCTCGTGATCGGGTGAGGGAGACGGCAAGACTGACACGGGTGTGGCGCCAACGGCGTGAATGATCGGATGGGGGGAACTGAGGGGCGCTGCAGTGGTCGCCGAAAACTGATTGTCGCTTGAGCTGTCGTCACAAAACGTCAGACCCCGCCAGGAGGGTTTGGGACACCATTGTTACCAACTACCAGTGGATTTCCTTTGTTCGACCTGATGAGGAGACAGGCCCATGAGTCGTGAAGACTATGTCGAGCTGGTTCAGGATCTTTGCGAGGAGTTGGAACTCGGCGATGCCGGCGAGTTTCTGGATCGCGGCTTGCTGCAGGTGGACGACACGCTGGTCTGCATCGAGTACCTCGAAGAGCGTGACGAAATTCGCCTGCTCGCCGATCTCGGTGAGATCGAGGAAGGCGTCGACAGGGCGGAGATGCTCGAACTGCTGCTGGAGTTCAACCTGGGCAACACGAGCTTCTACCTGCCCACCTTCAGCCTGCACGCCGAGAACCACCATCCAGTGGTGGCGTATCACATTCCTCTGCCGGCATTGCTCGAGGACGACATCGATCTTGCGTTCGTGCTCCAGGAGCAATTGATTCCCTTGCTGGACGAATGGAAGGGCCGGTTGCGGGAGGCCGTCGACAACGCGCCGCCTGCTGCCGACCTCTCGCCGCCACCGGGTTCGTGGGTCTGAAAGATCAGGGGAAGTGCGATGAACAAAAACAGCACTTTGAAGCCTGCCGGGCTGCCTGTCCGGCTGCCGACCGGGGGCTGGAAGCTGCCGAACCTGAACAACCCATTGCCCGCGGAGCCGTCGCCAAAGAGTACGCCGCGGTTTCGGCCTCCCCTCGAGCGGTCGGTGGCTGGCTTCATACCGCGGACCAAGGCAGAGGCCCAGCACTCCTTCTTCGGTCACGAAGCAGCAACACACACAGAGGGCGAGTTTGAGCTGTTGCCAAAGGACACGCCGCGAGCTCGACCCTCCCCCGAACAAGACGTCCCCCGTTCCCTCTTCGGTTCAGAGTCGCAGACAGAGTCTGAGGGCTTGCACCTCTCCGGCGAGCCGGTGCTGCAGGCGGTGCCTGAAGCAGGACCCGCCGCGCACACGGCCAGCTCAAGCCTCCCCGGCACATTCGAAATACTCTCGGAGAAGCTGCACGGCACTCAACGCGAGCAATTCGAGCAGTACAACGAACTGGCGTTGAAATGGGAGGAAGAGAAAGAAAAAAACGGACAGGGCGCCTACGCAAGAAAGGCACAAAAATATACGAAAGCTGACGGTACGGAGGGTACTGACCGGGTGTTGGTGAGGAGCGAGGAAAAGTTAGGCGTGCAGCTTCATGCCTGGCAGGCCGCGAAAGGAAAGGAAGTGCAGACCGGCCTCAACAAGGTCGGGCGCGTCCTGCGTGAAAAAACCGGCCGCCCGTGCAAGACGGGCACCGAGTACGGGAGCGACAAGGGGAAGGGCCTGCTGAACCAAAACAATCAGGTGCCCAATGACTTCGCCTTGGCCGCAGTATCCGGCAGCAGACTGCTCAACACAGGTCTGACCGCTTACGCCAATTTTGCCGATCCGACGCTGGGCGCGGATCTGACTTCGGTCACCGATGGACTTGCAGCGCTCGCGGTGGTGCCATCGGGCATCGATGCGGTATTTGCCACGGAAGCGCACCTCAGGCAGCTCTCCGAGCGCGAGAAGGCCAAGAGCAACCTGCGCTTCAGACAAGCCGCCGACAGGTTCATGGCGGATCCGGGGAATGCCGCTCCCGAGGATGCTGAAGGTTTCTTGAATTTCATGGACGCCTGCGAAAAGTTGTTCGGCACAACACTGGAGGATTCCTCCACTCGCAAGGCGGCGCGAGACCGCGCCATCAGGTCGCCCATGACAGCGATGTCCAACACCGTCGGGGCTGTCATCGAAGGCGTCAACAGCACCGTTTCAGTCAGCCCTCTGGCGGGTGCTGCGCTGGCGCCGCTTGCCATTGTCGGGGGCGTGATCGAAGTCGACGAAGGCAAGCACGAGTTGCTGCGGCGCGTGGACCAACAGGCGCGAGCAAGCTTGCGCAAGGAACTCATGCAGGAGCTATTGTCCAGAACGGACCCTGCCAGCACTGAGTACCAGACTCATCACGACAACGAGTTGGCGCAAGGCCTCATCCAGTGCTTCTCCAAGCAACAGGATCGTCTGCTGCGCCAGGCAAAGCGCGAAAAGAAATTCGCCCGGGGGCGTATTTTCAGGGGAGGCGGTACTGTCGGCGGAGCGGCTGCCACAGCAGCGGCGCTCGCTGCGGCCGCCGGGCTTGGCGTTCTCACCGCAGCAACGGCTGGCGTGGCGGCCGTGCCTCTTTTGGTATTGGGAACGGGTTGGGGCTTCGCAGTGGGGGCACGCAACTACAAGCGGGTGCGTGCCGACCACAACGCTAAATGGCGCCAGCGAATGGTGCAGGCGATCGCCCTCGATACGCCTCGCGAAGCGCTGGCGTCCAAACTGGCCGGCAATGAAGACATTGAATTCGCACAGGAGGAAGGCGAATACGAACCTGAAAAGGGGCACTTCGCTGGACACCGCAAGCTCGAACTCAAGGCGCGCGACAACGAGTACCTGGGCCTTCACTTGCTGGCGCTCAAGGTCCAGGATCTGGCCCGTGGCAAAGAAGCGTATGACAAGAACTCCCCGGTCATGAAGCTCTTGCATGGCGTCGGCATCGATCAACACCGGCTTCTGGCGATTTGCAAGGCTGTTGCGGCGAAGGAGCCGAACGAGCAACTGGACTACATCCAATCTCGGCTTGCGCCCAAGTTGGGCATGAAGTTCATCGTGGCACCGGGAACCCGAACCCAGGAACCAGCGCATCCGTCGATCTTTCTGAAGCATTTCGGGGTCGCAGCGAACAGCGCCTTTTGGGAGAACAAGCACGGCCTCGTGCCCCATTCGAGTGAGTTGTTTCCAGAGATTCGCAAGCAGCTGGCAGCGCGCTATTCAGACCCGGCAGGCATGCTGGCCTTTCACCAGGCCGTCAAGACTTTTCTGAAAAAGACGGAACACCTTCCTCAGACCAAGGACACTGAGATGCTGAAGGCGTTCGACGAGTATTTACAAGCCAGAGAGAAGTTCGAAGGACTTGTCAGGAAGACTGATGCGGAGATTGAGCAGAAAAAACAAAGACAGCGAGAACGCGCCGCCGTGGAGGAGGCCACCGACCTAGTCAAGGAATTGGAGCAGTTCCATCGAATGCAGCAGGCCGATCAGATCGTGTTGCCCCGGGCATGAGCCAATGCCCGGGGCAGGCTGCGGCGTTTGCATGCCTGTGATTGCTTGATGCTCAAGCACCGTCCTGGCGCAGCAGGCCGAGGATTGCACGGGAGCAGCACTGGCGTGTCGACGCGCCCCGGCATTCGCTCGCCATTACCGATTGGCCAAACAGCGGCAGGAGGGCTGGTGATCGGGGGCGTCCTCGCCGCCCCTTTGCTCGGTCCGGTCGGGGCAGTGACCGCCGTGCCCGGAATCATTTGGGCAGGCGCTTCGGCCAGACGCAGACACGAGCATCACCGGATCGAGCACAAGTCCAAGTGGCGTCAGCGCGCCGTGCGCGCTCTGGGCTTCGAGGTGTCCCGCAATGAACTGGAGCAAAAGCTGGCGGGGACACACCCGGACGGGTCAGGTCTTCGCGCGGAGTTTCAGGAAGGCGAATACCTGCCCCAGGACCAGCGCTTCGTTGGCAGCCGGGACATGGAATTCGATGCCCGCGACAACGAGTACCTGGGGCTTCACGCATTGGCGCTCCAGGTTCAGGATCTGGTTTTGGGTAACGGGACCGGTTACAACCCCGAGTCTCCCTGCATCCAGTTGCTGGAGGCCGTCGGCATCGATGCGGTCAGGCTGCTTGCCATCTGCAAGGCGGCGTCGGCCAAGCCGGCGGATGTGCAGCTGGACTACATCCAATCGAAGATCGCATCCAGCCTGGGAATGAAGCTGCGCGTGGAGGCCGGTGGCGTGCAGGCACTGCCTCATGTGTCGGTCTTCCTCCGGCATTTCGAGAACGCGCGCAAGGCGGCTTTCAAGCGTGTCGATCGCATTGACGAGGAATGGGGGCAAGAGACTCTGAACGCCCTGGCAGAGCGCTATCCGGACCCTGAGACCGCTTTGCTGGCTTTCGACAGCACCATCGGGAAATTCCTTGAAAAGACGGAAGGTTTGCCTCAGGCGGACCTCTTCGCCAAGACGGCCTTCATGCTGGATTTGAAGGAGATCGCAGCGCTCCCCAAAAAAGAGGCCGCCGCTCGCGCCAAAGCCAAGCGGAAGTTCGACCACCTTCTCGAGTCGCAGGATCAAAAGGTCGAAGCTCTTGAGAAGGCCCGGGCGCTGCGGGAGGCTGCCGATCTTGTCGAGCAGCTCGAACGATCCGGTCGTCCCGGCCCCCAGCCCGCCGCCACCACGCCGCAGCTCTCCGCGCGAGGCTGAGGGCGCTGGTCCGCTCCGCGAGCCGGCACGCACCTTGCTCCCCTTTGCCCGCCTGCGCTTGCGCAGGCGGCTCGACAGGCGCTTTGGCACCGGAACCGGGCACCCACGGCCGCGCAAGGCACCAATCGGGGTTTGCCTGTATATACAGGTGCATCCCGCCCCGGCACCATGCGTCTCCATGCCGCGTGTGTCACGCATGGCGCGTCGGGCCTTTTTACGAACACAACAGGAGTACCCAGATGGTCAAGACCCTCGCAAGAACCGCCTCGCTGCTCGCGGCAGGCCTGTGCGCCGCAGGCATGGCGGCCAGTGCCTACGCCCAGGACACCAAGCTCGCCCTCGGCATGTCCGGCTGGACCGGCTTCGCGCCGCTCTCGCTGGCCGACAAGGCCGGCATCTTCAAGAAGAACGGGCTCGACGTGGAGCTCAAGATGATCCCGCAGAAGGACCGCCACCTGGCCCTGGCCTCCGGCGCCATCCAGTGCGCGGCCACCACGGTCGAGACGCACGTGGCCTGGAACGCCAACGGCGTGCCGATCGTGCAGATCTTCCAGATGGACAAGTCCTATGGCGCCGACGGCATCGCCGTGCGCAACGACGTCAAGAGCTTCGCCGACCTCAAGGGCAAGACCATCGGCGTCAGCGCGCCGGGCACAGCACCCTACTTCGGCCTGGCCTGGATGCTGAGCAAGAACGGCATGACGCTGAAGGACGTGAAGACCGTCTCGCTCGAGCCGCAGCCCGCCGCCCAGGCCTTCGTCGCCGGCCAGAACGATGCCGCCATGACCTACGAGCCCTACCTCTCCACCGTGCGCGCCAATCCGCAGGCCGGCAAGATCCTCGCCACCACGCTCGACTACCCGATGGTGATGGACACCGTGGGCTGCGCGCCCACCTGGCTCAAGGCCAACGCCAAGGCCGCGCAGGCCCTGACCAACTCCTACTTCGAGGCGCTGGAGATGATCAAGAGCGACCCCGCCAAGGCCAACGAGCTGATGGGCTCGGCCGTCAAGCAGAGCGGCGAGCAGTTCGCCAAGTCCTCGGCCTACCTGCGTTGGCAGGACAAGGCGGCCAACCAGAAGTTCTTCGCCGGCGAGCTCACCCAGTTCATGAAGGACTCGGTGCCGATCCTGCTGGAGGCCGGCGTCATCCGCAAGGCGCCCGAGGATCTCTCGGCGACCTTCGACGCGAGCTTCATCAAGTAACGGGCCGCCCACGAACCCTCCCTGGGCCACAGCCATGGAAGCGACCACCGCCACCGTCCCCGCCGCTGCCCCTGCGGCGCCCGCTGCCATGCCGATCGCGCGCGCCCGCCGGCGCCGCGGCATGGCGCCGCTCGAACCCGTCAGCCCGCGCGCGCGCTGGTTGCTGGGCGTGGGCTTCTTCGTCCTGTTCTTCGCGGTCTGGGCCGCGTTCACGCTGGGCGGCTTCGTGCCGCCCACCTTCCTCGCGAGCCCGGTGACGATGGTGAAGGAGGGCTACGGCCTCTTCACCGAATTCAACTTCATCCACGACATCGGCATGACGGTGTGGCGCGTGGTCGGCGGCTTCGTGCTGGCGGCCCTCGTCGCGGTGCCGCTGGGCATCGCGATGGGCGCCTACAAGCCCGTCGAGGCCTTCTTCGAGCCCTTCGTTTCCTTCTGCCGCTACCTGCCGGCCTCGGCCTTCATCCCGCTGCTGATCCTCTGGGCCGGCATCGGCGAGGCGCAGAAGCTGCTCGTGATCTTCATCGGCTCGGTGTTCCAGATCACGCTGATGGTGGCCGTCACCGTCGGCAGTGCGCGCCGAGACCTGGTCGAGGCGGCCTACACGCTGGGCGCCGACAGCCGCGGCATCGTCGCGCGCGTGCTGATCCCCGGCGCCGCGCCGGGCATCGCCGAAACCCTGCGCCTGGTGCTGGGCTGGGCCTGGACCTACGTGATCGTGGCGGAGCTGATCGGCTCTTCTTCAGGCATCGGCCACATGATCACCGACAGCCAGGCGCTGCTGAACACCGGCCAGATCATCTTCGGCATCATCGTCATCGGGGTGATCGGGCTGGTCTCGGACTTCGTCTTCAAGTCGCTCAACCGCCGCCTCTTCGCCTGGAGCACGCTGTGATGCAAACCCAGCTTTCGATCCGCGGCGTCTCCCGCACCTTCACCGGCCATCGCGGCCAGCGCACGCAGGCCTTGCTGCCCATCGACTTCGACGTGCGCGAGAACGATTTCGTCACCATCCTCGGCCCCTCGGGCTGCGGCAAGTCCACGCTGCTGCGCATCGTGGCCGGCCTGGACGAGCCGAGCGAAGGCCGCGTGCTGCTCGACGGCAAACCCATCGAAGGTCCGGGTGCCGATCGCGGCATGGTGTTCCAGAGCTACACGCTCTTCCCCTGGCTCACCATCGCGCAGAACATCCGCTTCGGCCTGCGCGAACGCGGCATGGGCGAGGCCGCGCAGAAGGAGCGCAGCGACTACTTCATCGCCAAGGTCGGCCTGCGCGGCTTCGAGAACCACTTCCCCAAACAGCTCTCCGGCGGCATGCAGCAGCGCACCGCGATCGCGCGCGCGCTCGCCAACGACCCCAAGATCCTGCTGCTCGACGAGCCCTTCGGCGCACTCGACAACCAGACGCGCGTGCTGATGCAGGAGCTGCTGCTCGGCATCTGGGAGTCGGCGCAGAAGACCGTGCTCTTCGTCACCCACGACATCGACGAAGCCATCTTCATGGCCAACCGCGTCGCGGTCTTCAGCGCGCGGCCGGGCCGCATCAAGAGCGAGATCGCGGTCGGCTTCCCACATCCGCGCCACTACACCATCAAGACCTCGCCGGAGTTCATGGAGATCAAGGCGCGCCTGACCGAGGAGATCCGCGCGGAGTCGATGGCGGCTGCGGAGCATTGACATGAAAGCGGAGATCCGTACGCGCCCGGTCGAGCCCGCATTCGAGACGCCATGAGCACCACCACCGCCCGCAAGGCCGCCCACCCGCCGCAGCCCGCCCTCGCGCTGTACGAGCAGGTCAAGGCCTTCATCACGCACAAGATCCAGAACGGCTCCTGGCCCGCCGGCCATCGGCTGCCGTCCGAGAGCGAGCTGGTGGCCAAGTTCGGCGTGGCGCGCATGACGGTCAATCGCGCGCTGCGCGAGCTGGTGGAGCAGGGCCGGATCGTGCGCGTGGCCGGGGTGGGCAGCTTCGTGGCCGAGGACAAGCCGCAGTCCACACTGCTGCAGATCGCCAACATCGCGAGCGAGATCCGCGCCCGCGGCCACGACTACCGCTGCGAGTTCCTGGTTGCGGAGCGCATCGCCGCCGCGCCCGACGTGGCCGTGTGGCTGGACCTGCGGCCCGGCGAGTCCGTCTTCCACACCGTGTGCCTGCACCTGGAGAACGACCTGCCCGTGCAGCTGGAGGACCGTCACGTCAACCCGCGCGTGGTGCCGGCCTTTCTGGATCAGGACTTCTCCGCCATGTCGCCCAGCGAGTACCTGGTGCGCAACGTGCCTTTCGACCAGATCGAGCACGTGGTGGACGCCGTGCTGCCCACGCCCGAACAGGCCGAGCGCCTGGACATGCCGTCCAGCGATCCCTGCCTGCTGCTGACGCGCCGCACCTGGTCGCGCAACACCCCGGTGACGATGGTCCGCTGCCTGCATCCGGCCTCGCGTTACCGCCTCGGCAGCCGCTTCCGCGCCGACGGCAACCCGAGCTTCGGCTGACCGGGACGGCCGAATCTGCGTCGCCTTTCGCACGCACCTACTTGTATAGACAGGATCTTCGATGGACAACGCAATCCTCTCCACCGCCCCCTTGCTGCTCACACCCGGCGAGGTCGAGCTCGCTGCGTTGCGCCGCGTGCATGCCGGCGGCGCGCAGCTCGCCCTCGACCCCGCGGCGCGCGCCGGCCTGCTCGCGGCCCAGGCCACCGTGCGCCGGATCGTCGATGCCGGCGAGGTGGTCTACGGCATCAACACCGGCTTCGGCAAGCTCGCGCAGACCATCATTCCGCACGAGCGGCTGGCCGAACTGCAGCGCAACCTGGTGCTCTCGCATAGCGCCGGCACCGGCGAGCCGCTGCCGGACGGCGTGGTGCGGCTGGTGCTTGCGACCAAGGCCGTGAGCCTGGCGCGCGGGCACTCGGGCATCGCGCCCGCCATCGTCGATGCGCTGATCGCGCTGCACAACGCAGGCCTGCTGCCGCGCATTCCGTCCAAGGGGTCGGTGGGCGCCTCGGGCGACCTCGCGCCGCTCGCGCACCTGGCCTGCGTGCTGATCGGCGAGGGCGAGGTCACGACGCCCGATGGCGCGGTGATCCGCGGTGCCGAGGCGCTCGCACGCATCGGGCTCGAGCCCTTCGTCCTCGGCCCCAAGGAGGGCCTGGCCCTGCTCAACGGCACGCAGGTGTCGACCGCGCTGGCGCTGGCCGGCCTGTTCGGCGCCGAGGACGTGTTCGCCGCCGCCCTGATGGCCGGCGCGCTCTCGCTCGAGGCGATCCAGGGCTCGATCAAGCCCTTCGATGCGCGCATCCACGCCGCGCGCGGCCAGCCGGGCCAGGTCGCGGTCGCCGCCGCCGTGCGTGCGCTGCTCGAAGGCAGCGAGATCATCCCCTCGCATGCCGACTGCGGACGCGTGCAGGACCCGTACTCCGTGCGCTGTGTGCCGCAGGTGATGGGCGCCTGCCTCGACAACCTCGCGCACGCCGCGCGCGTGCTGCGCATCGAAGCCAATGCCGCCTCCGACAACCCGCTGGTCTTCGACAACGGCGACGTCATCTCCGGCGGCAACTTCCACGCCGAGCCGGTGGCCTTCGCGGCCGACATCATCGCGCTCGCGGTGGCCGAGATCGGCGCCATCAGCGAGCGCCGCATGGCCTTGCTGCTGGACAGCGGCCTCTCCGGCCTGCCGCCCTTCCTGGTGCGCGACGGCGGCGTCAACTCCGGCTTCATGATCGCGCAGGTCACGGCCGCATCGCTGGCTTCCGAGAACAAGTCGCTCGCCCATCCCGCCAGCGTCGACAGCCTGCCCACGTCGGCCAACCAGGAGGACCATGTGTCGATGGCCACCTTCGCCGCGCGCCGCCTGGCCGAGATGGTGCAGAACACCGCGGTGGTCGTGGGTATCGAGGCCATGGCCGCCGCGCAAGGCATCGAGCTGAAGCGAGGCCCGAAAAGCTCGCCGCTGCTGGAAGCCGAATTCGCCGCCATCCGCGAGCGCGTGGCCTTCATCGACCAGGACCACTTCATCGCCCCCGACATCGAGGCCATGCGCCGATGGGCGCGCCGCAGCGATTGGCCCGCCGCCCTGCTGGACATCCTGCCCAGCCGCCCCTGAACCCCGCCCAACGAAAGGACAAGCCGCCATGAACGCGCCAGACAAGTTCGTCGCCCAGACCGCCACCGACCCCCGCCACGACCCGACCCGGGTGATCCGCGCGCCGCGCGGCAGCCAGCTCAGCTGCAAGAGCTGGCTCACCGAGGCGCCCTTCCGCATGCTGCAGAACAACCTTGACTCCGAGGTGGCGGAGCGCCCGCAGGACCTCGTGGTCTACGGCGGCATCGGCCGCGCCGCGCGCAACTGGGAATGCTTCGACCAGATCCTCGCCTCGCTGAAGACGCTGAACGACGACGAGACCCTGCTGATCCAGTCCGGCAAGCCGGTCGGGGTCTTCAAGACCCACGCCGATGCCCCGCGCGTGCTGCTCGCCAACTCCAACCTCGTGCCCAAGTGGGCGACCTGGGACCACTTCAACGAGCTGGACCGCAAGGGCCTCTTCATGTACGGCCAGATGACCGCCGGCAGCTGGATCTACATCGGCAGCCAGGGCATCGTGCAGGGCACCTTCGAGACCTTCGTCGAAGCCGGCCGCCAGCACTACCACGACGACCTCTCCGGCCGATGGATCCTGACCGCGGGCCTTGGCGGCATGGGCGGCGCGCAGCCGCTGGCCGCCACGCTGGCCGGCGCCGTCTCGCTCAACATCGAGTGCAAGCAGTCGAGCATCGATTTCCGCCTGCGCACACGGTACGTCGACAAGCAGGCCAGGGACATCGACGACGCCATCGCGCTGATCCGGCAGCACACGGCGGCGAAGGAGGCCGTGTCGATCGCGCTGCTGGGCAACGCCGCCGAGATCCTGCCCGAGCTCGTGAAGCGCGCGAAGGCCGGCGGCCTGAGGCCAGACCTCGTCACCGACCAGACCTCGGCGCACGACCTCATCAACGGCTACCTGCCCGCGGGCTGGAGCGTCGAGCAGTGGCTCGATGCCCAGAAGGATCCGTCGCAGCACGCGCGTCTCGCGGCCGAAGCCGCGAAGTCCTGCGCGATGCACGTTCAGGCCATGCTGGACTTCCAGGCCATGGGCATCCCGACCGTCGACTACGGCAACAACATCCGCCAGGTCGCCTTCGACGAGGGCGTGAAGAACGCCTTCGACTTTCCCGGCTTCGTGCCCGCGTACATCCGCCCGCTCTTCTGCGAGGGCAAGGGCCCCTTCCGCTGGGTCGCGCTCTCGGGCGACCCGGAAGACATCTACAAGACCGACGCCAAGATCAAGGAGCTCTTCCCCGAGAACAAGCACACGCACCGCTGGCTGGACATGGCGCGCGAGCGCATCGCCTTCCAGGGCCTCCCGGCGCGCATCTGCTGGCTGGGGCTGGGCGAGCGCCACAAGGCCGGCCTGGCCTTCAACGAGATGGTGAAGTCGGGCGAGCTCAAGGCGCCCATCGTCATCGGCCGCGACCATCTCGACACCGGCTCCGTCGCCAGCCCCAACCGCGAGACCGAGGCGATGAAGGACGGCACCGATGCCGTGTCCGACTGGCCGCTGCTCAACGCGCTGCTCAACACCGCGGGCGGCGCGACCTGGGTCAGCCTGCACCACGGCGGCGGCGTCGGCATGGGCTACTCGCAGCATGCGGGCGTGGTGATCGTGTGCGACGGCACCGAGGCGGCTGCGAAGCGCATCGCACGCGTGCTGTGGAACGACCCCGCCACCGGCGTCATGCGCCATGCCGACGCAGGTTACGAACAGGCGGTCGCGACGGCCAGGCAACACGCCCTTCAACTTCCCATGATCAAGTGAGCCCTGCCACCATGTCCGAGATCTACCTTCACTACCTGAATCACCTCGACGTCCAGGCGCTGGCCATGACCGACGCCGAGATCATCGCCGCCGTCGAGGAGGGCCTGCTCGCCCAAGGCCGCGGCGAGACCACCATCGAGCCGCGCATGCACCTCGTGCCCGAGAAGGACTACCCCGGCCACTTCAACGTGCTGCGCGGCTACGTGCGGCCACTCGGCGTGGCTGGCGTGAAGGTCGTGGGCGACTTCTACCGCAATTACGAGAAGGGTCTGCCCTCGGAGCTCGCGTTGCTCAACCTCTTCGATCCGAAGACCGGCGTGCCGGTGGCCATCATCGACGCCTCGGACATCACCGACATGCGCACCGGCGCGGTAACGGCCATCGGCGCCAAGCACCTTGCGCGCAAGGACTCGAAGATCCTCGGCCACATCGGCGCGCGCGGCACCTCGTACTGGAACGTGCGCCTGCTGCATTCGATCTTCCACTTCGACGAGATCCGCGTGCATTCGCGCCGGCCCGAGAGCCGCGAGAAGTTCGCCGCGCGGCTGGAGCGCGACCTCGGCACGAAGATCACCGTCACCGAGGACTGGGAGTCCTGCGTGCGCGGCGCCGACATCGTGGTCGAGGCTTCGCGCCTGGAGAAGCCCACGCCCATGCTCAAGACCGAGTGGATCAAGAAAGGCGCCTGCGTCATTCCCTACGGCACCATGAGCGCGGTCGAGCTCTCGCTCACCGACATCATGGACAAGATGGTGATGGACGACTGGGGCCAGGCCAAGGCGGGCCCGCTGGGCGCGCTGCGCGCGCACGTGGACAGCGGTAAGTTGTCGGAGCAGACGCTGCACGCCGAGCTCGGCCAGATCGTCGCCGGGCTCAAGCCGGGTCGCGAGAGCGAGGACGAGACCAACCTGTTCTGGCACCGCGGGCTGTCGTTGTCGGACATCGCGCTCGGCTCTGCGATGCTGGCCAAGGCGAAACGCCTGCGGCTCGGCCAGCAGCTGCGCTTCCGCTGACGCCATGGCCCTGGTCGCCAACGCGCGCATGTACTCGGCCACCGCCGCTGCGCGGGCCGACTGGAAGACACTGCTCGCCTGGGTGCTCGCGCGCGCGGAGCTCGGCTGGGAGCTGATCGACCACGACGCGCCTGCGCCGCTTTCTGCGCTGTGGGCACGCGAGGACCTGGGGCTGGCGATGATGTGCGGGCTGCCCTTCTCGCAGCGCGCGCCGCGGCCCACGCTGATCGCCGCGCCGGTGCCTTCGCCCGCTCGTTACCATGGGCGGCCGGTCTACTTCACCGACATCGTGGTGCGTGCCGACGCGCCGTACCAGCGCCTCGAGGACACCTTCGGCGGCGTGGTGGGCTACACGCTGGCCGATTCGATGTCGGGCGGCGTCGCGCTGGCGAACCACCTTGCGCCCTACCGGCAAGCGCGTGGAAAGCGCCTCTACCGCAAGGCCGTCGGCAACCTGATTCACGCACGCGGCGTGATCGAGGCGCTGGCTGCCGGCACCATCGACGTCGGCCCGCTCGACAGCTACTACCACGACCTGCTGCGGCACAACGAGCCTGCGTTCGCGCAGCAGGTGCGCACCGTCGCGAGCACCGAGGCGCGGCCCATCCCGCCGCTGGTGGCGACGGCCGCGTTGAAGCCCGGCGAACTCGCGCGCCTGCGCGAGGCGCTGCAGGCCAGCACGACGGCACCCGAGCTCCGCGGCGTGACCGAACGCTTGCTGCTCGCGGCCTTCGCCACGCCCGACCGCGGGGACTACGACGTCCTCGCGCAGATCGCCCGTTCTCACCTTCCCAATTTCGAGGAACTCTGATGATCCAGCGTCGTCTTGCCCTTCTGCTGCCGCTCGTGTTCGCCTCCGTCGTCCATGCGCAGCCCTGGCCCGCCAAGCCGGTGCGCATCATCGTGCCCTTCGCGCCCGGCGGCCCGGCCGACGTGCTCGCCCGCGTGGTCGGACAGGACCTTTCCGATGCGCTCGGCCAGCCCTTCGTCGTCGACAACAAGGCCGGCGCAGCCGGCAACATCGGTGTCGAGCAGATCGCGAAGGCCGCGCCGGACGGCTACACCCTGGGCATCGTCCCGGTGGGCAACGTCGCGGTGAACCCGAGCCTCTTTCCCACGCTGCCGTACAAGGCCAGCGATCTCGCGCCGGTCGCGATGCTGGCGACGGTGGAGAACGTGCTGGTGGTCAACGCCAGCGTGCCCGCCCAATCGCTGAAGGAACTGCTGGCCTTGGCGAAGCAGAAGCCCGGCACGGTCAGCTTCGCCTCGCCCGGCGCCGGCAGCCAGGCCCATCTCGCCGGCGAGCTGATGGCGCTCGACGCCGACGTGAAGCTGATCCACGTACCCTACAAGGGCATCGGCCCGGCCATCAATGACCTGGTCGGCGGACAGGTGACGATGATGTTCGGTTCGATGTCGGCGGTGCTGCCCCACATCAAGTCCGGCAAGCTGCGCGCGCTCGGCGTGGCGAGCCTGAAGCGCTCGGCCGCCATGCCCGAGCTGCCGACGATCGCGGAGCAAGGCCTGCCGAAGTTCGAGGCGGTCTCGTGGTACGCGCTGATGGCGCCCGCCGGCACGCCTGCGGCCATCGTCGATCGACTCAACGCCGAGAGCGTGCGCGCGCTCGCCAAGCCCGCGATCAAGGAGAAGTTCGCGGCCCAGGGGTTGGAGCCGGGCAGCGGCAAGCCGCAGGAGCTCGCGGCCACGATCCGCACGGAGACCGCGCGCTGGGCCGAGGTGATCAGGAAGCAGAACATCAAGCCCGACTGATGGCCCTCACGCACTTTTCTTGCGCGAGCCTGCCCGCCACGCCGTGGAAGAACGGCGGTGGCACCACGCGGGAGATCGCCTGCTGGCCGGCGGGCGCGGGCTTGTCCGACTTCGGCTGGCGCGTGAGCATCGCGACCATCGCCGCCGCCGGACCCTTCTCCGTCTTCGCGGGTGTGGACCGCAGCATCATGCTGCTGGATGGCGAGGGCGTGCGCCTGCGCTCGCGCGACGGGCGCATCGATCACCGGCTCGATGTGCCGCACCGGCCCTTCGCGTTCCCCGGGGATGTGGAGATCGACTGCACGCTGCAGGACGGCGCGTCGAGCGACTTCAACGTGATGACGCGGCGCGGGCAATGGCGCGCGGAGGTGCGTGTGTTGGCGCATGCGGCCGACGTCGCGTCCGCCGCGCATGGTGTGCTGCTGGCCTTGCGTGGCGATTGGCGCTTGAATGACGAAGGGCAGGCCTGCCGCGAAGGCGAGGGCATGTGCTGGACCGACGCACCGCACGCGTGGCAGGCGGTGCCGGCTTCCCCGGAGGCACGCCTGGCCGCGGTGCGCGTGCTGCCCGCCGATCCCATGGCTTCGAGAGACGAACGATGAAAGCTTTCGACGAACTTCCTTCCGCCGACGGCCTGTGGACCGGCCTGCGACTGGCGCCCGGCGCGGCGCCCGGTGTGCAGCTGCCCGAAGGCGCCGAGGCGGCGATCGTCGTGGCGAACGGCCGCATCGGCTGGATCGGCGACAGCCGCGCCGTGCCCGCACGCTTCGCCGACGCGCCGCGCCACGAGGGCGGTGGCGCGCTCGTCACGCCGGGCCTGATCGATTGCCACACGCACCTGGTCTACGGCGGCCAACGCGCCAACGAATTCGCGATGCGGCTTGCGGGTGCGAGCTACGAGGAGGTCGCGAAGGCCGGCGGCGGCATCGTCGCCTCGGTGCGCGCCACGCGCGAAGCCAGCGAGGACCAGCTCTTCGGGCAGGCCGCGGAGCGCCTGGAACAACTGCTGGCCGACGGCGTGTGCGCGATCGAGATCAAGTCCGGCTACGGCCTCTCGCTCGATCACGAGCGCAAGCAGCTGCGCGTGGCACGACGCCTCGGCGAGGCCTATGGCGTGACCGTGCGCACCACTTTCCTCGGCGCCCACGCCCTGCCGCCCGACTACGCGGGCCGTAGCGGCGACTACATCGATGCGGTGTGCAAGAAGATGATGCCGGCGCTCGCGAACGAAGGGTTGGTCGACGCCGTCGACGTCTTCTGCGAGCGCATCGCCTTCTCGTTGCAGGAAACCGAGCGCGTGTTCCAGGCTGCCCGCGCGCTCGACCTGCCGGTCAAGCTGCATGCCGAGCAGCTCTCGGACATGGGCGGCGCGGCGCTCGCGGCGAGCTATGGGGCGCTTTCGTGCGACCACATCGAGCACCTCTCCCCCGAGGGCATCGCCGCGATGCGCGATGCCGGCAGCGTTGCCGTGCTGCTGCCCGGCGCCTACTACACGCTGCGCGACACGCACCTGCCGCCCATCGAGGCGCTGCGCGCCGCCGGCGTGCCGATGGCCGTGGCGACCGACCACAACCCCGGCACCTCCCCTGCGCTGAGCCTGCTGCTGATGATGAACATGGCCTGCACGCTGTTCCGCCTGACGGTGCCCGAGGCGCTGGCGGGCGTGACGGTGCACGCGGCACGCGCGCTGGGCTTGTCGGACACGCACGGCGTGCTCGGCGTGGGCCGTCCCGCCGACTTCGTGCTGTGGAATGCCACCGATGCCTCGGAACTGGCCTACTGGTTCGGGCGCCGCGCGGTGAAACGCGTGGTCCGCCAGGGCCGCGTGGCGCAGGAGGGCGCGCGATGAGCGAGCTCCGCGTCCTGCATGCCAGCGATGCGCTGTTGCCCTCAGGCTGGGCGCGCAACGTGCTGCTGCGTTGGGACGCCGCCGGCCGGCTCGTCCAGGTGCAGCCCGATGCGGAGCCCACGGTCGATGCGCCGCGCTCCACCGGCCCCGTCATCCCCGGCATGCCGAACCTGCACTCGCATGCCTTCCAGCGCGCCTTCGCCGGACTCACCGAATTCCGCGGCAGCGGAGAAGACAGCTTCTGGAGCTGGCGCACCCTGATGTACCGCTTCGCAGCGCAGCTGTCGCCGGCGCAGGTCGAAGCCATCGCGACCTGGCTCTATGTCGAGATGCTCGAGGCCGGCTACACCTCGGTCTGCGAATTCCACTACCTGCACCACGACCGCGACGGCCGTCCCTACGCCGAGGACGCCGAGCTCGCGCTCGCGCTGCTGCGTGCCGCCGAACGCACGGGCATCGGCCTGACCTTGCTGCCGGTGCTCTACCAGGCCAGCGGCTTCGGCGGGCTGGCGCCCAACGCGGGGCAGCGGCGCTTCATCCGCTCGACCGATTCGATGCTGCGCCTGCTCGAGCGGCTGCGCCCGTTGTGCGCAGCGCAGGGAGCGCGCCTCGGCCTCGCGCCGCATTCCCTGCGCGCCGTCACGCCCGAGGCCTTGCGTGACGTGCTCGCGGGGCTGGATGCAATCGACGCCACAGCGCCCATCCACATCCACATCGCCGAGCAGACGGCCGAGGTCGAAGCCTGCCTGGCCTGGAGCGGCCAGCGCCCCGTCGCCTGGCTGCTCGACCACGCGCCAGTCGATGCACGGTGGTGCCTCGTCCATGCCACGCACATGGATGCGGGCGAGTACCGCCGCGCGTCCGCGACCGGCGCCGTGGCGGGCCTGTGCCCGACCACCGAAGCCAACTTGGGCGACGGCCTCTTCGACTTCGGCGCGTGGCGCGCGGACGGCGGGCGCTGGGGCCTCGGCTCCGACAGCCACGCCTGCGTCAACGCGGCCGAGGAACTGCTGATGCTCGAATACGGCCAGCGGCTGGCCACCCGCCAGCGCAACATCGGCGCCGAGGCGGCCGAGCCTGGCGTCGCGACCGCCCTGACGCTCGCGGCCGTGCAGGGCGGGGCGCAGGCCTCGGGGCGCGCGGTCGGCGGCCTCGCGGTCGGCCAGCAGGCTGACTTCGTGATGCTCGACGCCCACCATCCGGCACTGGCCGGCCTCTGCGCGACCGACATGCTGTCCTCGCATGTCTTCGCCAGCCACCGCAGCAACGCGATCGCCGCGGCCTGGGTGGCTGGGGGGCGGCGCGTCGTCGGCGGACGGCATCCTCTTCACCACGACGCCGCGGCGGCCTTCGTCGCCGCGCGCAGCCAACTGCTCGACGCCTCGCCATGAACCTCTTCGAAACCACCGAGCCCCCTTTTCGCTTTCGCCAGGGCACCCGACCGCTGCTGATCTCGATGCCCCACGTGGGCACCTACCTCCCGCCCGCGCTCGCCGCGCGGCTGACTGAGGAGGCGAGGCAGGTGCCCGACACCGACTGGCATCTGGAGCGTCTCTACGACTTCGCCGACGAGCTGGGCGCGAGCGTGCTCGTGGCGACACACTCGCGCTACGTGGTCGACCTCAACCGGCCGCCGGACAACCAGAATCTCTACCCGGGCCAGGACACCACCGGCCTGTGCCCGGTCGACACCTTCGACAAGACGCCGCTGTACGCGGCCGGCGATGTGCCGGACGAGGCCGAGATCGCGGCGCGCGTCGATGCGGTCTGGAAGCCGTACCACCAGAAGCTGGCGGCCGAGCTGGAGCGGATGAAGGCCGTGCACGGCACCGTCGCGCTGTGGGACGCGCATTCGATCCGCTCGGTGCTGCCGCGCTTCTTCGAAGGGCGGTTGACGGATCTGAACCTGGGGACGGGGGGCGGGACGAGTTGCGATCCGACGCTGGCGGAGGCGCTGCTTCGGATCGCCTCATCGGCTGGCGGCTATTCGGCGGTGTTGAATGGCCGGTTCAAAGGAGGGCATATCACGCGCACCTACGGGAATCCTTCGGGTGGCGTGCATGCGGTGCAGTTGGAGATGACGCAGGCGAGCTATATGGAGGAGCGGTTGCCCTTTGCGTACCTGCCGGAAACCGCCATCCGCGTGCAGCCGGTGGTGCGGCGGATGGTGGAGAAGGTGCTGGACTTCTTGGCAGCCCGAGCGTAGGCAGTCGGCCTGCCTTCAACGGCTATTTCGCAGATGGATTTCCAAAAAAGATCGCGCTAGCTTCCAAGCTCGATAACTTTCTCTTGTAGTATGCGCTTGATGGCCCGGAGATGAAATTCAGCGCTTTCGGTGTTGTATGAAACTTGCGTGCAACTCCAAAGCTCTGCTATCGAGTTTCTAATTTTGCCCCTTATTTCAGTTGGTAGATAACCTTCCAATTTCTCGAATAAGGGGAACATGTATTTCGCTCTTTCTCTATCCGGAAGATTGCTCAGTGTCGATGCGATTTGATCGGTCTCCGGATATGCGATGGGATCCCGCATGTTGGTCCTGTCTCCAGCGACGCAGATTAGTATGTTCAATGCCCGCAAGGGCTTGCCTTTGCCGCCAAGGCTGCTGTAATTATCTATGAGCCTTTTAACTTCAGTGGCCATTTTATTGGGTGTAACTGGCACTATGTAGCCTGGACCGACGGGGCTTTTCATACCAGGCAACGTTGGTTTATCACGTTCTCGCAGTTGACGCGGCAGAAGATTTTCCCTTCTATTTATGCTTTTCACGAGTTCGTGCATATCTGGCCGCTCATTGCGCACAGCGGTATTGCTCACCTCTTCTTCAGGCGTGCTCGCTTCCTGTGTTTCCGCATCGTCGACATTTGATAGGAGCTGTTCCAGGGCGTTCAACTCTTTTTCTATAATCTCCACGTCTAGATCTGTGTTGGATGCGGGCGTGGTTACGCCTCTTGCGATCGAAGATTCTTTACCGTCCGGCAGTGATTCCGCAAAATTAGTCAATTCCGAAGTTTCACTTGGATCTCGCATCTGCGCTGCGTTTTCGTTGCGGAAAATGTACTCTTGCCCGGAGTCTGGCTCATCGCGCTCGTGAGAAGACGGTGGTTCAGTGCCTTCGCTCCTGTGCAGAACCGTCAGGCCTCCATCGGGGCGTAACGATCGCGTCGGCCGATGGGCCGTGTTTCGTGGGGTGTGGGCCTCTTGCCAATTCGTCGGAGCGTCTGAGGGAGGTTCATGGCTACTCTTCTTCGCTTTCCCGCGTGGAGACCAAAAACCTGAAATTTTCTCGAAACGCTTTGAAATCTTCGATACGCCAGATGGTGACTCCGGAGTTTGCCGAGGAATGATGGCCGAAAGTTTTTTGTTCTCCGCGTCGGCTTCCACTTTCTTCTTGGCTCGTTCGCTCTCGGAGGGCGCATTTGCACCTGATGTCGGACGGTTTGTGGGGTTTGGGTTTGTGCGGTTCATCGATGACTTCTCTAATTGACTGAAACGAAGCGCTGGGAGAAGTTGTTCGCCGGGACGCGGGTGCTAGTTATCTTTTCTTTTTTCCGCAGGCTCGATCTCATGGAGGTTTTTATCCTCTTCGATTGCGCCGAATTCCGAGGCGTTTTCAGGAATGGTTGTTGATCTCGTCAGATTGCTGGACGGGGAGACATCCATTCGCTCGGCCGGGGGCCGTCGGGGCGTGGTCTTGGTGCGAAGAAACTGGGGCTTCGAGGCTGCGCTGGTTCTCGGAGTTTTGGGGCTTTTGAGGGATACATCGACCTTCTCTGGCGGTTGAACGGGCTTTGGCGAATCCGGTGTCAAACTGGAAATGAGGGTTAACTTGTTTTGCCCTGTCGTCGTCATCAAAGAATCATCCGTGATGAGCTCTTCCAATCTGGTCATCAGGCCTTTTTCAGTTCGTGAGAGTGATGATCGCTGCGATCGAATATTCGGGTCGAATGATGGGTTCGGGACCGCGCCAGGGTCCATGTGTCGCCCGCGTAACGTCGTCGACCTGGTTTGGCGCACCAAGGCTGGCTTGGGGCTGCTCTCTCCCGTACCCACAGATGCCTTCTGGCTCGGACTTCTCTTTGGGGATGTGTCTTCTGTGTCTAGTCTGGTGGTGTCCGGCCCCGACATGGGGAGGGTTGGATTTATCGAGGTTCGTGGCGAATTGGTGGCTTGCTCCGGTATTCTTGGCAGAGGCCTGTTAGGCGGGGAGGAAGTCCGAAGGAGGGTCGTCGCGCCTTCAGAAAATTCACCTGGAGAGGTATGGGGTGTCGATTCGGGAACCTCCGGAGGAGGCCTGTTCGCCGGGGAGGAGGGCTCAGGCGTCAGGCGCAATCGTGGAACCGGTGATGGGTTTTTTGAGCCGACGACGGCTTGCAAAACGCTGGGCTCTTGGGGCGTCGTTGAAGTTTTATCGGAGTCGCCGACCGGATTTTTAACTGGAATTTTCGGAAGTGGTCTTATAGAACTCATGCGTTTGGTATTTCTGGAATCAACAATGAAAGGAATGGCAGCCGCGATCAGGCGAGCACGCTTGTCAAAAGAATGCCGCCGCTTTCCGCTGCTCGAAGGCCAGCGACGTCCCGCGCCGTTCGGGTTTGGTCGGCGTGAAATCGGAGCATCTCCGCCACAAATTCGCCGTCAAGCGCCTCGGCATCCCGGAGTTCCCCGCAGAAAATCGCGCGTGAGGAACCACCATCGAAGGCGTAGGCGCCACGCAGGTGTCCATGGGTATTCAGATTGAGCTGCAGCAATTGCTGGCAGACCTCCGCTCGGTCGTGCGGGCCGGTTTCGCCCAGGTCGATGTAGAAATAAAGCGCATCGGTGTCTTCTGCAGCGTCGAAATCCATCAGGATTTCGATCTCGTCCAACCAGAACGAGTAGCGCCCCTCATGCTTCGACGGGTCGACCCGCAAGGCGCGGGCAGCGGTTTCGCAGATGCCGGTGAATTGGATTTGGTTCATGGTCCTTGGGATGTGCCGGGCCGGTCCACCATGGACGCAGCGACGCCCTCCACTCCGTAACCCTTTGTCGCGATCAGTTCCGCCCCCGCCGCAAAGACCAGGCTTGGGAGGGCTGATCCCCAATTCCTACAATCCCCCCATGAAGCCCCTCGTCTACACCCGCGCCCAGCAGCTCCCCGCCATCCTCGCCAGCCGCATCGCCATCCTCGACGGCGCCATGGGCACGATGATCCAGCGCTTCAAGCTCACCGAGGCCCAGTACCGCGGCGAGCGCTTCAAGGACTTTCCCCGCGACGTGAAGGGCAACAACGAGCTGCTCTCGCTCACCCGCCCCGAGGTGATCCGCGACATCCACGAGGGCTACCTGGCCGCCGGCGCCGACCTGATCGAGACCAACACCTTCGGCGCCACCCGCATCGCGCAGGAGGACTACAAGATGGCCGAGCTCGCGCGCGAGATGAATGTCGAATCGGCCCGCATCGCCCGTGCCGCCTGCGACAAGTTCTCCACGCCCGACAAGCCGCGCTTCGTGGCCGGTGCCCTGGGCCCGACGCCCAAGACCGCGAGCATCAGCCCCGACGTGAACGACCCGGGCGCGCGCAACGTGAGCTTCGAAGAGCTGCGCGCCTCCTACTACGAGCAGGTGGAGGCGCTGGTCGCAGGCGGCGCCGACGTGCTGCTGGTCGAGACCATCTTCGACACCCTCAATGCCAAGGCCGCGCTGTTCGCGATCGACGAGTACTTCGAGGCGAGCGGCGAGCGCCTGCCGCTGATCATCAGCGGCACGGTGACCGACGCTTCCGGCCGCATCCTCAGCGGCCAGACCGTCACCGCCTTCTGGCACAGCGTGCGCCACGCGCGGCCGCTGGCCGTCGGGCTGAACTGCGCGCTGGGCGCGGCCTTGATGCGGCCGTACATCCAGGAGCTGGCCCGCGTGGCGGACGACACCTTCATCAGCTGCTACCCCAACGCCGGCCTGCCCAACCCGATGAGCGAGACAGGCTTCGATGAGACGCCCGAGGTCACCTCGCGCCTGCTGCACGAATTCGCGTCCGAGGGGCTGGTCAATATCGTGGGCGGCTGCTGCGGCACCACGCCCGAGCACATCGCCGCGATCGGGCAGGCGGTGTCGCCGCTGGCGGGCCGGGCGCTGCACCGGGCGGCCTTCTATCCCGAAGCCGCTTGAGGGCGACGCCGGGCTCCGGCTTGCTGTAAAGGCCGGATGAAGAAGCTCTCCAAGGGTTATGGCGGTGCACCGCCCCCGCAGCGGGCCCGTTGGACGGGCAGGCCGTGGCCAAATGGCAACGCCCCGGGCACGCGGCCGGCCCTGCAGTTCATCAAGGAGGCACCATGAACAACAAGCTCGCGCAACGCTGGATCGGCATCGGAACCCTCGCGCTCGCGCTTCCGATCGCCGCGGCGGCCCAGGAGGCCGTGGCTCGCCACACCGTCAACCTGCGGGCGGGACCTTCCGGCGAATACCCGGTGGTGGCGCGGCTGGGCCCCGGCCAGCCCTTCGATGTGCTGGGCTGCATCAGCGGCTACAGCTGGTGCGACGTGGTACTGCCGGACGGCCTGCGCGGCTGGGTCTATGCAGGCGCCATCGACTACGTCTACGACAACCGCCGCGTGCCGTTGGCGACCTACGGCGCGATCATCGGCGTGCCGATCGTCGGCTTCAGCATCGGCAACTACTGGTCCAACCACTACCGCGACCGACCCTGGTACGGCGAGCAGCGCTGGTGGCATGGCCAGCGGCCGCCGCCCCCGGTGGCGGGCTGGCAGCCGGTGCCGGCGCCACGGCCCGAATGGCGACCGAACCCCTGGCACGACCGTGACCCGGGCTATCGGCGGCATGCGGACCCCGGCGTCAGGCCGTATCCCGGCTGGCAGCCGCCGCCCGGACAGCGTCCGCCGCCGGATCAGGGCTTCCGTCCGCCGCGCCCTGACAGAGATATCCGCCCGCCACAACCGGGCCCCGACTTCCATCAACGGGCGATCCCCGGCGTCCAGCCGCCCATGCATGCGCAGCCACCGGCCATGCCGCAGGGCGTCCGTCCGCCGCAGGCGCAGCCGGCTCCGCCGGCCGCCCGGCCGCCGATGCCGAGCGCCATGCCCGGGGCGGACCTGCGGCAACGGCAGATGGACCGGATCAATCGGCCGCCGTCTTCGTCGGACGATCGTCCTTAAGGGCTGCGCGTACAGGTCGCGCCCTCGGGGGCGCGCGGCTAGTCCTTCTTGCGCGCGATCAGCGCCACGAAGCGCTGCGCCCCCAAGCCGAGCGGGCGCTCGCGCGACCAGACCACGTCCACCCACAGGTCCAGTCCATTGGAGAGGTTCTCGAAGGGAATCTCGACCAGCGCTCCCGCCGCCACATGCGGCCGCGCGAAGTTGCGCGGCAGCCAGCCCCAACCCAGCCCGGCGGTGATCAGGCTCAGCGCAGCGAGCGCGTTGTCGGTGCGCCAGACGTGGCGCGCGAACTCGAAGCGCGGGTCGCGCGTGGCCAGGTCGCGGCCCGCCACCACGATCTGGCGGGTGGTGCGCAGGTGGTCCTCGCGCAGCCGGCCGCCGGCGCCGGTCAGCGCCGGGTGCGCGGGGGCGATGACCGCCACCATCGTCTCGTTGGCCACCTCCTGGAAGCCCTCGCGGCCGTCGAGGCTCGGCCGCTCGAAGACCAGCGCCAGCTGCGCGCGGCCGCTGTGCAGCAGTGCCAACGCGTCGTCCTGGGGCGCGGCCAGCACCTCGACCTCGAGCTGCGGGTAGTCCTGCGCGAGTGTGGCCAGGGGCCCGCTCCAGGGCGCCGCCAGCAGCTCGGGCGCGATGGCGAGCGTGAGGCGGTTCTCCAGGCCTTGCGTGAGGGCCAGCGCCTGCACCTGCAGTTGCTGAAGCTGCGCCGCCAGCAAGCGGGCCTGCGGCTCCAGCGAGCGCGCGGCCGGCGTCGGCTGCGGCTCGCGCCCGCTGCGGTCGAAAAGAGCGAGGTGCAGCTCCGCCTCCAGGTTGGCGATGGCCATGCTCACGGCCGAGGGAACGCGACGCAGGGCGCGGGCCGCCGCCGAGAAGGAACCGTGGTCGAGCACGGCCAGGAAGACCTGCACGTTGTCGCTGTTGAAGCTCATCGGCCTATCAGTACAGCTGAAGGAAGGTGACTTTTTATATCAGCATGGCACACATAAAGTCGAGCCCTGACGCAGCAACGACACCGGACGATTCATGCAAGGGCTCAAGCGCCGCATCCTCTACATCACGCTCTATGAAGGCATCGCCATCGTCGCGGCCGGTGCCGGGCTCGCGTGGATGACGGGGCAGGGCGCCGGCCCGTCGGCCGTGGCGTCCGTCCTGGCCTCCGCCATCGCCATCTTCTGGAACTTCACCTTCAACGCTCTCTTCGAGCGCTGGGAGTCCCGCCAGGCCGTGCGCGGCCGCAGCCTGCGCCGCCGCGTCGCCCACGCGATCGGCTTCGAGGGCGGGCTGGTGGCCTTCCTGGTGCCGGTCTTCGCCTGGTGGCTCGACGTGAGCCTGTGGCAGGCGCTGGTGATGGACCTCGGCCTGGTGGTGTTCTTCCTGGTCTACACCTTCGTCTTCAACTGGGCCTTCGACGCCATCTTCGGCCTGCCCGCGTCGGCGGCCGGGGCCGCAGTGCAGCCGGCGTAAAATCGCCGGCTCCCAAGGAGCGTTGCAGCGCGGCCCTCCCTTGTCGAGGGCGCCGCGTCAGGCTTGGGCTTCCATTTTCTGGAGTGCAACGACGCTCGCCTGATTCCATTCGCAGGTGAGCCCATGTCTTCCGATTCCTCCTCTCCCGTCCTCGTCCCCCCGATGAAGCTGTCCGGCCTCGAGCCGGTGCAGATCGGCGCAGGCACGCTGTTCGTCAACATCGGCGAGCGCACCAACGTCACCGGCTCCAAGGCCTTCGCCCGCATGGTCCTGAACGGCCAGTTCGAGGAGGCGCTGGCGGTGGCGCGCCAGCAGGTCGAGAACGGCGCCCAGGTGATCGACATCAACATGGACGAGGCCATGCTCGACAGCAAGGCCGCGATGGTCCGCTTCCTGAACCTGATCGCCAGCGAGCCCGACATCGCGCGCGTGCCGATCATGATCGACAGCTCGAAGTGGGAGGTGATCGAGGCCGGGCTGCGCTGCATCCAGGGCAAGGGCATCGTCAACTCGATCAGCATGAAGGAAGGCGTGGAGGGCTTCAGGCACCAGGCCACGCTGCTGCGGCGCTACGGCGCGGCGGCGGTGGTGATGGCCTTCGACGAGCAAGGCCAGGCCGACACCTACCAGCGCAAGATCGAGATCTGCGAGCGCGCCTACCGCATCCTGGTCGACGAGGTGGGCTTCCCGCCCGAGGACATCATCTTCGACCCCAACATCTTCGCGATCGCCACCGGCATCGAGGAGCACAACAACTACGCGGTCGACTTCATCGAGGCCACGCGCTGGATCAAGAAGAACCTGCCGGGCGCCAAGGTCTCCGGCGGCGTGTCGAACGTGAGCTTCAGCTTCCGCGGCAACGACCCGGTGCGTGAAGCGATCCACACCGTGTTCCTCTACCACGCGATCCAGGCGGGCATGGACATGGGCATCGTCAATGCCGGCATGGTCGGCGTGTACGACGACCTCGAGCCGTCCCTGCGGGAGCGCGTGGAAGACGTCGTGCTCAACCGCCGCCCCGACGCCGGCGAGCGCCTGGTCGAAGTGGCCGAGAGCGCGAAGAGCGGCGCCAAGGACGACAGCAAGAAGCTCGAATGGCGCGGCACGGCGGAGCAGCCGGTGTCGGTCAACCAGCGGCTGTCGCATGCGCTGGTGCACGGCATCACCGACTTCATCGTCGACGATACCGAGGAGGCCTACCGCGCCATCCTCGCCAAAGGCGGCCGCCCGCTGCACGTGATCGAAGGCCCGCTGATGGACGGCATGAACGTGGTGGGCGACCTGTTCGGCGCCGGCAAGATGTTCCTGCCCCAGGTGGTGAAGTCGGCGCGCGTGATGAAGCAGGCCGTGGCCCACCTGATCCCCTACATCGAGGAAGAGAAGCGCCAGGACGAAGCCGCCGGCCGCGACGTGCGCAGCAAGGGCAAGATCGTCATCGCCACCGTCAAGGGCGACGTGCACGACATCGGCAAGAACATCGTCACCGTCGTGCTCCAGTGCAACAACTTCGAGGTGGTGAACATGGGCGTGATGGTGCCCTGCCACGAGATCCTGGCGCGCGCCAAGGTCGAAGGCGCGGACATCGTGGGCCTGTCGGGCCTGATCACGCCCAGCCTGGAGGAGATGCAGTACGTCGCCGGCGAGATGCAGAAGGACGAGCACTTCCGCATCCGCAAGATTCCCCTGCTGATCGGCGGCGCCACCACCAGCCGCGTGCACACGGCGGTGAAGATCGCGCCGCATTACGAGGGGCCGGTGGTCTACGTGCCCGACGCGTCGCGCAGCGTGAGCGTGGCGCAGTCGCTGCTGTCGGAACAAGCCACCGCCTACATCGACGAGATCAATGCCGACTACGACAAGGTCCGGCATCTGCATGCCAACAAGAAGCAGGTGCCGCTGTGGCCGCTGGCCAAGGCGCGTGCCAACAAGACGCCGATCGACTGGCAGGGCTATGTGCCGCCGGTGCCGAAGTTCACCGGCCGGCGCGTCTTCCGCAACTTCGATTTGACGGAGCTCGCGAAGTACATCGACTGGGGCCCCTTCTTCCAGACCTGGGACCTGGCCGGGCCCTTCCCGGCGATCCTCAAGGACGAGGTCGTGGGCAGCGAGGCCGTGCGCGTCTTCGGCGATGGGCAGCGCATGCTCAAGCGCCTCATCGAGGGCCGCTGGCTCACGGCCAACGGCGTGATCGGCTTCTGGCCTGCCAACACGGTGAACGACGACGACATCGCGCTCTACGCCGACGAGACACGCACCGAGCCCGTACTCACCTGGTACGGCCTGCGCCAGCAAACCGAGAAGCAGGCCATCGACGGCGTGATGCGCCCCAGCCGTTGCCTGGCCGACTTCGTGGCGCCGCGCGACAGCGGCCTGGCCGACTACGTGGGCATGTTCGCGGTCACGGCAGGCATCGGCGTCGAGAAGAAGGAGAAGTTCTTCCTCGACGACCTCGACGACTACTCGGCCATCATGCTCAAGGCCCTGGCCGACCGGCTGGCCGAGGCCTTCGCGGAGGCGCTGCACCACCGCGTGCGTACCGACCTCTGGGGCTATGCGCCCGACGAGGCCCTGAGCAATGAAGCGATGATCGCCGAGAAGTACCGCGGCATCCGCCCCGCGCCCGGCTACCCCGCCTGCCCGGACCACAGCGTGAAAGGCCCGATGTTCGAGCTGCTGCAGTGCCAGGACATCGGCATGACCCTGACGGAAAGCCTGGCCATGCTGCCCGCCGCCAGCGTCAGCGGCTTCTACCTGAGCCATCCGGCGGCCACTTACTTCAACGTCGGCAAGATCGGGCACGACCAGTTGCAGGACCAGGCCGCGCGGCGCCACGCGAGCGAGGCGGAGCTGGAGCGGCTGCTGGCGCCCAATCTCTGATGCTCGAGAAACTCACCTTCGCGGCCGTGCACTACGCCGCGCTGGCGATCTTCGTCGCCGGCTGCTGGGGCTTCGGACGCGCGCTGTTCACGCGCCTGGGGGGCCCTGTCCGGCACGACTTCTGGCTCGAGACGGCCATGACGACGGCGCTCGGCGTCGGCATCTTCATCTGCGTGTTCCAGGCGCTGGGCATCGCGGGTCTGTTGAAGCTGCCCGGCGTCTTGCTGACCGTCGCGATCGGCTTCGCCGCGGCTTGCGTGCAGGTCCCCGTCTGGCTGCGGCAGGCGCGCGCGCTCGACCCCGGGCCGTCCCTGACGTGGGTCGAGAAGGCGGGGCTGGCTGCGCTGGCGCTGGTCGCGCTGCCCACGCTGGTGGCGCCGCTGGCGCCGCCCGCGGCCTTCGACGAGCTGATGTACCACCTGCCCTATGCGCGCCAGGTGGCGCAGAGCGGCCAGCTCGGCATCCATGAATGGCTGCGCTATCCCTGGTTTCCGTACAACTACAACCTGCTCTATGCCGGCGCGCTGCTGGTCGGCGACGACGCACTGCCGCACTTCATGAACGCGCTGGCCGGCTGGCTGTCGGTGTGGATGGTCTACCGCCTGGGCCTGCAGTACCTCAACCGCGTGCTGGCCTGCGCGGCTGCTGCCATCTGGCTCGGCATCGGCGACTACTCGAACGCATTGATCGACATGGGCGTGGCGCTGTTCGTGTTGTCTGCGTGGATTGCCCTGTGGTGGTGGAACGAGTCGCACGCGGTGCAGCCGGCGCAGGGCGCGCGCTGGCTGGCCCTGGCCGCCTTCTTCCTGGGCCTCGCGGCCGGTTCCAAGTACCAGGCGTTGACCTTCCTTCCCTTGGCCGCGTGGTTCGTGGTCCGGCGAGAAAGGCGTCCGGCAGTCTGGGTGGCGGGCCTCGTGTGCTTCCTCCTGCCCTGTGTCTACTGGTACGCGCGCAACGCCGTGATGACCGGCGATCCTTTCAATCCGATCGGCGCCAAGGTGTTCGGCTTTACCAACTGGAACCTTGCCGACTACAAGAACCAGGTCGACGACGTGCGCGCCCACGCGGCGCTGCCGAACTTCCTGATCTGGCCGGTGGTGCTCGCGCCCCTCAGCCTGGCCTGGCGGCGCTCGCCGGCGGTGCATGCGGCGATCGTCTTCTGCGCCTATTCGCTGCTCGTGTGGGCGCTGACCTCGCGCTATCCGCGCTACATGACGGCGTCCTTCCCGCTGCTCGCGCTGGTGGCGGTGCTGGGGTGGCAGGTCCTGCTGGGATGGATCGCCGGCGCGCTGCGCAGGCTGCTGCCGGCGAAGGGCCGGACCGGCTGGCCGGTGCGTGCGGGGGGCGTCGCGGCCGGGCTGTTCCTGGCCGTGCTGGCCGCGGTGTCGTTCCGGCACACCACGAGCGAACTGGCCAAGGTATCGGCCAGCCCCGCGGAGCGCGAGGCCTTCCTGCGCGCCAACGTGCCGGGCTATGCCGTGATGAACCACGTGCGCGAGCACGTCACGGGCCGCGTCTACCAGATCGCACTGAGCGAGGCCATCTACTACGGGCCCAACCCGATCTGGGGTGACACGCTCGGCCCCTGGCGCTATGCGGATTTCCCGCTGCTGCCGGCGGCCGAGGCGGCGCGCAGGTTCGCCGGGCTGGGCTTCGAGGCCATCGTGATGCCCGATGCGGTGGCGCGCACCCTGGTCGGCCACGAGGATTTCAACCGCCATTTCACCTTGATGGTCGCGCAGGACGGCGCCAAGGCCTACCGTATCCTGCCACCTGCACCATGAACGAAGCTCCTGCCTCCACCGCCCCGCGGCCCGCGCTGCGCATTGCCGCGGTGATCCCCTGCTACAACGAGGCGCTCGCCATCGCGCAGGTGGTGGACGAGTTCCGCGCCGCGTTGCCCGAGGCCGAGATCCACGTCTTCGACAATGCCTCCACCGACGACACGGCCGCCGTTGCCCGGGCGGCCGGCGCCCAGGTGACCCACGTGGCCCTGCGCGGCAAGGGCAACGTGGCGCGCCGCATGTTCGCCGACGTGGAGGCCGACCTCTATGTGATGGTCGACGGCGACGCCACCTACGATCTGGGCGAGCTGCGCCGCCTGGTCGACACGCTGGTCGACGGCAACCTCGACATGGTGGTCGGCTCGCGGGTGGACGACGGCCACGACGCGCAGACCTACCGCGCCGGCCACCGCTTCGGCAACCGCTTGCTCACCGGCGCGGTGGCGGCGCTCTTCGGCGGACGTCTCACCGACATGCTCTCGGGCCTGCGCGTGTTCTCCCGGCGCTATGCCAAGTCCTTCCCTGCCGTTTCGGAGGGCTTCGAGATCGAGACCGAGCTCACGGTCCACGCGCTGGAGCTGCGCATGCCCTTCGCCGAGCTGCCGGTGCGCTACCGTTCGCGGCCCGAGGGCTCGCACAGCAAGCTCTCCACCTACCGCGACGGCTGGCGCATCCTCAAGACCATCTGCAAGCTGTTCGTGAGCGAGAGGCCGCTGCTGTTCTTCTCGGCCATTGCGACCGTGCTCGCACTCGGGTCGATCCTGGCGGCGATTCCCCTGGCGCTGACCTACGTCGAGACCGGACTGGTGCCGCGCCTGCCGACCGCCGTGCTGCTGACCGGCACCATGCTGGTCGCGATGCTCGCCTTCGTCTGCGGCATCGTGCTGGACACCGTGACCATGGGCCGCCAGGAGGCCAAGCGCTTGCGCTACCTGGCCATTCCGGGTGTGCGGCACTTGCTCGGGCGATGAGGCTGGGCCGCGAGTTCCTGCTGTTCGCGTTCGCCGGCGTCATCGGCCTGGGCGTCGACGTCGGCGTGCTCTACCTCGCGGCGCCGCTGCTCGGCTGGTATGCGGCGCGCGTGCTGTCCTTCCTCGCGGCGGCGACTGCCACCTGGGCGCTGAACCGGCGCTACGCCTTCGGCGCGCGGCATTCGGGCGCCTCGCTGGCGCGCGAATATTTCAGCTACCTGCTGACCATGCTCGGCGGGGCCGTGGTGAACTACGGCGTCTACGTGCTGGTGCTGCACACGGTCGAGGGCCCCTGGGCACCCGCGTTCGGCGTGGCCCTGGGCAGTTGCGCGGGCATGACGCTGAACTTCCTGGCCGCAAGGCAGCTGATCTTCAAGTCGAGACGCGGACGCTGAGGGCTGGCGGCATGGCGATGCGCCGCGATGAAAAAGCATTGCCGCTCAAGTCCTGGAAAAGCACGGTCCGCCGGCAGCGACGGCTCGATCGAGTCATTCGCCGGAGGCACCTTCCTCAGTGCGCGCCCGACACCACCACCGGGATCTCCGTTGCCGGCGGCGTGTTGCGGCTGCGCCCACAGCGCACGATGCCGTCGATCATCACCATCCCCACGCCCGGGATGTCGCCCAGTTGCACGCTTTCGAGCAAGGTCTTGCCGGCCGTGTGCTGCGCCCGGTCCATGAAGACGAAGTCGGCCGCGCGGCCGGGCTCGATCAGGCCGCAATTCAACTTGCGGATGCGCGCCGTGTTGCCGGTCGCGAAGCAGAACACCAGCTCGGCCGGGATGTTGGCGAGCGAGGACAGCATCGCGACCATGCGCAGGATGCCCAGCGGCTGCACGCCCGAGCCGGCCGGGCCGTCGGTACCCAGGATGATGCGGTGCGGGCACTTCAGGTCCAGCGCCGCCTTGGCCGCCGCGATCGCGACGCGCTCGTTGCCGTTGTGCACGATCTCGATGGCGCGCGATGACTTCTCGCACAGCTCGCACACATGGGCTTCCGGCAGCGAGGTGTGGCCGCCGTTGATGTGGCCGATGACGTCGGCATCGGCCTCCAGCACCACGTCCTTGTCGATCAGGCCCGAGCCCGGGATCGAGGGCCCGCCGGTGTGGATCGTGCTCTGGATGCCGTACTTGCGCGCCCAGGCCACCATCTCCTTGGCCTCGTAGCCGGCCTTCACCGAGCCGAGACCCACCTCGCCCAGCAGGCCGACGCCGGCCTCGGCCATCTCCCTGAAATCGCTCTCGACCATGCCCTTCTCGAGCACCGGCGCGCCCGCCAGCACCTTGACGCCGCCGGGGCGGAAGTTGTCGAAGGCGCGTTGTGCGGTGATGGCCAACGCCTTCACGCCCACGATGTCCTTCGGACGGCCGGGAAGATGCACCTCGCCGGCAGAGATCATGGTGGTGACGCCGCCGTTCATGGTCGAGTCGATCCAGCCCAGCTGGCTCTGGCGCGGCGTCCAATCGCCGAAGACCGGGTGCACGTGGCTGTCGATCAGGCCCGGCGCGACGCAGGTTTTCTTCGCGTCGATGACCGTCTGCGCGCCTTCCAGGTCGCAGTCCTTCTCCTTGCCGACGGCGACGATCAGCCCGTCGTTCACGACGATGGTGTCGGCGTCGAGGATGGGTTCGTCGAGGTCGCCCGAGAGCAGCAGGCCTATGTTCCGGATGACGACCTTGCCCGACTTTGCGGTGCTTGCGACTTCTGCCATGGCTTGTCCTCGTGGGGTGCGGTGGATGAAACTGTTTCGTCTTCGGAGGGCCTCGCGTCGACCGTGCGCAGCACGGTCTCGATCACGAAGTCCTCCCAATGCGCGACCGCCTCGGGCGTCTCGAGCGGTTCGCCCAGGAAGGCGGTCAGCGTGTGGCGGTTGGAGGTGTAGAAATAGCCGGTCGAGGCGATCAGCAGGTAGAGGTCGCGCCCCGCCACGTCCTTGCGGAACAGGCCCTGCGCCACGCCGCTCTCCAGCAGCTCCTGGATGATCGCGATCGCCCGCGACGAGTACTCGCGCGCGCGCAGCGACTTCGCGATGTGCCGGCCCTTGTGCAGGTTCTCGGTGTTCAGCAGCGTCACGAACTCCGGGTTCTTGCGGTAGTAGCCCAGCACGAAGCGAATCACCGCCGCCAGGGCTTCCACCGGCCGGCTCGCATCGAGGTGAAGCGCGGCCTCGGCATCGTCCATTCGGCGGTAGATGCTTTCCAGCACCGCGATGAACAGCCCTTCCTTGCTGCCGAAGTAGTAATAGATCATCCGGTCGTACGAATTGGCGGCCTTCGAGATCTTCTCGACGCTGCCGCCGTCGTAGCCGTACTTGGCGAACACCTTGGTGGCCGCGCGCAGGATGCTGTCGCGCGTGGCCTGCGCGGCGGCCTCGCGCACGCCGGTGCGGCGCGTGGCCGGCTTGGGTGCGCGTGCCGCTGCCATTTACTTTTCGGCGAAGGCGCGTTCGATGACGAAATCGCCCGGCGTGGAGGTGTTGCCTTCCTTGAAGCCGCGGCCCTCGAGGATGTGCTTGAGGTCGACCAGCAGGCCGGGGCTGCCGCACAGCATCACGCGGTCTTCCGCTGGATTGAGCGGCGGCAGGCCGAGGTCGTCGGTGAGCTTGTTGGTCGCGATCAGGTCGGTGATGCGGCCCATGTTGCGGAACTCCTCGCGCGTCACCGTGGGGTAGTAGAGCAATTGCTTCTCGACCATCTCGCCCAGGAATTCATGCTTGGGCAGGTGGTCGGTCACCAGGTCGTGGTAGGCCAGCTCGTCGATCTGGCGCACGCCGTGCACCAGGATGACCTGCTCGTACTTCTCGTAGGTCTCGGGGTCGCGGATGATGCTCATGAACGGCGCCAGGCCGGTGCCCGTGCCGAACAGGTAGAGCCGCTTGCCCGGCAAGGTGTAGTCGATCAGCAGCGTGCCCGTCGGCTTGCGGCCCACGATGATCGTGTCGCCGACCTGGATGTGCTGGAGCTTCGAGGTGAGCGGCCCTTCCTCGACCTTGATGCTGAGGAACTCCAGGTGCTCCTCGTAATTGGGGCTCACGATGCTGTAGGCCCGCAGCAGGGGCTTGTTGTTGACCTTCAGGCCGATCATCGTGAAGTGGCCGTTCGAGAAGCGCAGCGCGGGGTCGCGCGTGGTGGTGAAGGTGAACAGGCGGTCGGTCCAGTGGTGGACGCTCAAGACACGTTCTTCGCTGAATGCACTCATAGGAATCAGGGGTGGTTGTGAACGAAACGACGCGCACGGAGGCGGTGCACGGGGGCGCGGAGCCGAACACCGTCAGTCTGCCGCAACCCCCCGATTGTCGGCGACACCTGAGAAAACACCATTGCAAGCATCGGGTCTGTTTGATACATTGACTTCATGTAGTGATCACCACATGAATTTGTAGTGAATGCTACACAAAGAGAAGTTGCAGCACAAGAGAGCCCTCCAGCCCATTGGCCGCACACCCTGCTTGCCACGAATTCACGGGAAGCCCGCGATGACCGAACACACGAAGACAGACGGATTGCCCGGCATGGACATGCCCGTGCTTCCCGAAGCCACGGGCCGCTCGCCCCTGCGCAACGAGCGAATGAGCACGGCCAAGGTCGAGTGCAACGCCTGCCCGGTGCTGTGCCAGATCTCCGAGGGCCGCACGGGCGCCTGCGACCGCTACGCCAACCGCGAGGGCGTGCTGGTGCGGGTCGATCCCGTCCTGCTGCTGCGCCGCGAACTGGCCACCGAAACGCCTGCGCTGGTCCCCTTCGCGCGGCCTGCGGCCGAGCCGGCTGCAGCCGGCGCCGAGCCCGACTGGAACGGCGATCTCCTCCATGCCGACGAGGTCTTCGTGACCGGCGTGGGCTCCTCCACCACGTACCCCGACTACAAGCCCGCGCCCTTCATCGTGGCCTCCAAGGCGCAGGGTGTGGACATGGTGACAGTGGTGACCGAGGGCATCTTCAGCTATTGCAGCTTCAAGGTGAAGATCGACACCGACCGCTTCCTCGGCGCCGAGCAGGCCAATGTCCGCTACAAGGGCGAAGTGGTCGGCCATGTGACGACGGCGGAGTACGGCTCGCAGATGCTCTCCCTCGGCGGCGTGCACCACCTGACCGGCGGCAGCAAGAAGGAAGGCCGGATGACCGTCGAGCTGATGCAGCTGCTGGGCAACAAGAAGCCGGTCGAGTGCGTGATCGACGGCGGCGCCGGCATGGTGATCCAGGCGGGCCGCGCGCCCATCGTCAATGGCGTCGAGGAAAAGCGCATGCGCGTGGGCTGCGGCTCCGCCGCGATCGGCATCTTCGCGCGCCAGCTCTACGGGCAGGCCGACGAGGTGGTGGTGGTCGACGACCACATCACCGGCGTGCTGACCGAGCACCAGGCCGGGCGCTGCCTGGACATGCCGTCCTCCGGCATCCAGATGCGCGGGCGCAAGTCCACGCCGGGGCGCTACTTCCAGGTGGCCAATCCGGGCAACGGCTGGGGCGGCACCGACATCGACGATCCGCTGTCGATCATCGAGGGCTGGGAGGAGGGCGTGGCCCGGCCCGGCCTTCGCTTGCTGATGACCTCCACCACCGGCGAGCATGCGCAGTGGTACGTGCTCGACGACGCGCTCAGGCCGGTCGAGCAGGAGATGCCGGCCGAGGTGCGCCGCATCGTCGAGCGCATCGGCGAGAACTGCGAGCCCTCGCTGTGCAGCGTGCTCTTCCTCGGCGGCGCCGGCGGCTCCCTGCGCGCCGGCGTGACCGAGAACCCGGTGCTGCTGACCCGCGCCATCAAGCGCGCGCTGGTCAACGTGACCTGCGGCGGCGCGCCGGCCTACGTGTGGCCCGGCGGCGGCATCACGGTGATGGCCGACGTGCTGCGCATGCCCGACAACAGCTTCGGCACCGTGCCCACGCCGGCCATCGTCGCGCCCATCGAGTTCAGCATGCGGCGCGAGGACTACCAGGCCCTGGGCGGGCACATGGAGCACGTCTTCTCGCTCGAACAGGCGCTGGCGCGCGGCGCCTGGCAGAACGACGGCGCCCCCTTGGCGCGCCGATGGCTCCGCATGGACGAAGCCAACCCGTGGCCGCTTGGCCGCCCGCCGATGCTCGGTTGAGCGGGGCTGCCATGACCGCCCAACGCAGCGTGCTCGACGCAGGCCGCTTGCATTTCAACCACGGCCCGATCGACATCGTGGCCGAGGCCCACGGCAATGACGTGGAAGTCGCCGTCGCGCACGAGTGCGCCTGGCGGCGCTTCGAAACGGTGCTCGAGGAACTGGTGGCCGAGTTGCCATTGTTGCGCCAGCCGGTCGGCGACAGCTGCCCGTTGCGGGGCACCATCGCGCGCCGCATGTGGCAGGCCTGCGCGCCCTTCCGCGCCGGCTTCATCACGCCGATGGCGGCCGTGGCCGGCGCGGTGGCGCAGGAGCTGATCGCCTGCTACCGGCGCGAAGGCATCGAGCGCGCCTGGATCAACAACGGGGGAGACATCGCGCTGCACCTGGCCCCGGGGCAGTCCGCGCGCATCGGCCTGTTCGCCGACCTCGCACGCTTCGACCTGCGCGATCGCGTCCCGCTCACCACCGATGGCCAGTTCGAGCTGCGTGCCGAGATGCCGGTGCGCGGCGTCGCCACCAGCGGCTGGCGCGGGCGCAGCTTCTCGCTGGGCATTGCCGACAGCGTGACCGTGCTCGCGGCGACGGCGGCAGAGGCGGATGCGGCTGCAACCGTGATCGCCAACGCGGTCGACGTGCAGGACCCGGGCATCCTTCGCCGGCCGGCCAGCCAATGCAAGGACGACAGCGACCTCGGCGACATCCCCGTCACCGTCGAGGTGCGGCCGCTCGCCATCGCCCAGGTGCAGCACGCCCTGGCGGCGGGCGAGGCCCGCGCGATGGCACTGCAGCGCCAGGGGTTGATCGCGTCCGCCATGCTGGTTTGCCAGGGGCAATGGCGACTGGTGGAGCCTTTAAGCTCGTCGGCATCCGGCATCTTCGCGCTCGGGAATTCGCCGCAGGCGGCTGCAGTTGGTTCAGTATTTGCTTAATGAAAAGCAGGACCCTTCGATGATCGATATACGCCGTGTTTTCACCCAGGTCGAGACCATCCACCACGAGTTCGGTCCGCGCGCCGCGAAGCCGCTGGTGCGCGGTGCCATCGGCGCGGTGCTCGCCAACCCTTTCGCCGGCCGCTACGAGCCCGACATCCTGCCGATGATGGCGCTGCTCGATCCGGTGGGCGTCGACATGGCGCATCGCCTGCATGCGGCGATGGAGGTGCCGCTGGAGCAGATCTCGACCTACGGCAAGGGCGCCATCGTCGGCGCCGCCGGCGAGCTGGAGCATGGTGCGCTGTGGCATGTGCCCGGCGGCTATGCCATGCGCGAGCTGCTGGGCTGGAAGGGCGACCGCGCGGCCTACACCGCCGGCACCGTGGAAGAAAAGAAGACCGGCCAGCCGGGCAACGCGCTCTCGATCGTGCCGTCGACCAAGAAAGTGGGGCCGCCCGGCGCGGCGCTGGACGTGCCGCTCACCAACATCAACGCCAGCTACGTGCGCGGCCAGTTCGACGCGATCGAGGTGCGCGTGCCGGGTGCGCCGGCCGCCGACGAGATCGTCTTCATCCTCGCGATGTCGACCGGGTACCGGGTGCACGAGCGCGTGGGCGGCTTGCGCGCCGAGAACATCGCCAAGTGGGACGGTTTGAGATGAAGGCCGTCGAAGGCGGGCTGACCGGACGCCATGGACGCGCGGCAAAGACATCTGAAAGCTGAAAAGGATTAGGAGAGAACATGCCAGCCAACATTCGAAAGCTCGTCGTGCAGGTCGACGAGACCCGCAAGGAAATGGGGAAGGCCGTCGAGCCGCCGACGCGCCGTGCCGTGGCGATCGCGGTCATCGACAACCCCTATGCCGGCCGCTACAGCGAATCGCTCGACGAGCTGATCGCGATCGGCGAGGAACTGGGCGCGCTGCTGGGGCAGAAGGCGGTGCAGGCGCTCGGCATCCAGCCGGGCCAGGCGCAGAGCTACGGCAAGGCCGCGATCGTCGGCGAGGCCGGCGAGCTGGAGCATGCCGCGGCGATCCTGCATCCCAAGCTGGGCGCGCCGCTGCGCGTGGCGGTGGAGAAGGGTGCGGCGCTGGTGCCTTCGGCCAAGAAGCGCGGCACGCTGGGCACCGCCATTGACGTGCCGCTGGGCCACAAGGATGCGGCTTTCGTTCGCAGCCATTTCGATGCCGTCGAGGCCCGCGTCTCCGATGCGCCGCGCGCCAACGAGATCGTCGTGGCCGTTGCCGTGACCGACAGCGGGCGTCCCCTGCCGCGCATCGGCGGGCTCCAGGTGTCCGAGATCAAGGGCGAAGATGGCCTCCGCTGAAAGCGGACAGCGGAACGCAGCAGGCGCCGAGGTTTCGCAGAAGCCGCAAAAAAGACCCATGAAAAATCTTGAACGCCTCCTGCTGCGACCTCTGCGACGCCTTCGCGACTTCTGCGTTCGGCCGCCGTTCCCGATCCGGTTTTCGACCTCGTTTATTTCTCAAGGAGTCTCCATGAACCCGTTGCGTCATGTCTTCAGTGCGGCCGCCGTCGCCGCGCTCGCCGCCCCCGCACTCGTTCCCGCGCATGCGCAGGGCGTGATCAAGATCGGCGAGATCAACAGCTACAAGGCGCAGCCCGCTTTCCTCGAGCCCTACAAGAAGGGCATGGAGCTGGCGGTCGACGAGATCAACGCGGCGGGCGGCGTCAACGGCAAGAAGATCGAGCTCATCAGCCGCGACGACAACGCCAACCCGGGCGACGCGGTGCGCGTGGCCGAGGAGCTGGTCTCGCGCGAGAAGGTGGATCTGCTCGCCGGCACCTTCCTGTCGAACACCGGCCTGGCGGTGACCGACTTCGCCAAGCAGAAGAAGTTCTTCTTCCTGGCCGGCGAGCCGCTCACCGACAAGATCACCTGGCAGGGCGGCAACCAGTACACCTTCCGCCTGCGCCCCGGCACCTACATGCAGGCCGCGATGCTGGTGCCGGAGGCGGTCAAGCTCAAGAAGAAGCGCTGGGCCGTGGTCTACCCCAACTACGAATACGGCCAGTCGGCGGTTGCGGCCTTCAAGAACCTGCTGAAGGCGGCGCAGCCCGACGTGGAGTTCGTGGCCGAGCAGGCCACGCCCCTGGGCAAGGTCGATGCCGGCAGCGTGGTGCAGGCGCTGGCCGATGCCAAGCCGGACGCGATCTTCAACGTTCTCTTCGGCGCCGATCTCTCGAAGTTCGTGCGCGAGGGCAACACGCGCGGCCTGTTCAAGGACCGCGAGGTGGTCAGCGTGCTGACCGGCGAGCCCGAGTACATGGACGCGCTGAAGGACGAGGCGCCCAACGGCTGGATCGTGACCGGCTACCCGTGGTACGGCATCGCCACGCCCGAGCACAAGAAGTTCGAACAGGCCTACCAGGCCAAGTTCAAGGACTATCCGCGCCTGGGCTCGGTGGTGGGCTACAGCATGATCAAGTCGGCGGCCGCCGGCATCGCCAAGGCCAAGAGCACCGACACCGACAAGCTGGTCGCGGCCTTCAAGGGCCTGCAGGTCGACACGCCGTTCGGCAAGATCACCTACCGCCCGGAAGACCACCAGTCGACGATGGGCGCGTTCGTGGGCCGCACCAAGAACGAGGGCGGCAAGGGCGTGATGGTGAACTACGTGTACCTCGACGGCGCCGACGCCAAGTACCAGCCGCCCACCGAAGAGTTGAAGAAGTCGCGCGCGAACGACTGAGCCGGAGGCGAGCGAGTCATGAGCTTTTCAGGTTTCATCGTCCAGCTGCTCAATGGACTGGCGAGCGCGTCGTCGCTGTTCCTGGTGGCGGCCGGCCTGTCGCTGATCTTCGGCGTCACGCGGATCGTGAATTTCGCGCATGGCTCGTTCTTCATGGTGGGCATCTACGTCGCCTACACGCTGGTCGATCGGCTGGGCACCGGCTTCGGCTTCTGGCCGGCGCTGGTGGTGGCGGCGCTGGCCGTGGGCGTGCTGGGGGCGCTGATCGAAGTGGTGCTGCTGCGCCGCATCTACAAGTCGCCCGAGCTGTTCCAGCTCCTGGCCACCTTCGCGCTGGTGCTGGTGATCAAGGACGCGGTGCTGTGGCTGTGGGGGCCGGACGAGCTGCTGGGGCCGCGCGCGCCGGGACTCTCGGGCTCGGTGGCCATCCTGGGGCGCCAGTTCCCCTCCTATGACCTGTTCCTGATCGTGGTCGGCCCGGTGGTGCTGGGCCTGGTGTGGATGCTCCTCACGCGCACCCGCTTCGGCACCCTGGTGCGCGCCGCCACGCAGGACCGCGAGATGGTCAGTGCGCTGGGCGTGAACCAGGCCTGGCTGTTCACGGCCGTGTTCGCGCTCGGCGCCCTGCTCGCGGGCCTGGGCGGTGCGCTGCAGTTGCCGCGCGAGCCGGCCACGCTGGAGATGGACCTCAATACCATCGGCGCCGCCTTCGTGGTGGTGGTGGTGGGCGGCATGGGGTCGATCCCCGGCGCCTACGCGGCCGCGCTGCTGATCGCCGAGATCAAGGCGATCTGCATCTGGCTCGGCGTGGTCGACGTGTTCGGCATCAGCGTGTCCTTTTCCAAGCTCACGCTGGTGGTGGACTTCCTCGTGATGGCCGTGGTGCTGGTGTGGCGGCCCTGGGGGCTGTTCGGCCGGCCCCAGGCGCCCAGCCGCTACGTGGGCATGCAGGAGGAGCCGTTGCGCCGGCCGAGCAGGACCTATCTCGTGGCCGCCGCCGTCTTCGGCCTGGTGCTGGCGGCGTTGCCTTTCTTCACGGCGGACTCGCCCTACACCATGGTGCTGATGATCGACCTGATGATCGCCGCGCTGTTCGCCACCAGCCTGCACTTCATCATGGGCCCGGCTGGCATGCATTCCTTCGGGCATGCGGCGTACTTCGGGCTCGGCGCGTACGGCGCCGCCCTGCTGGTGCGCGCGAGCGGCATGCCGATGGAGCTGGCGCTGGTGGTCGCGCCGCTGGTGGCGGCGGCCGGCGCCTTCGTCTATGGCTGGTTTGCGGTGCGGCTCTCGGGCGTGTACCTCGCGATGCTGACGCTGGCCTTCGCGCAGATCACCTGGGCCATCACGTACCAGTGGGACAGCTTCACCGGCGGCAGCAACGGGCTGACCGGCGTATGGCCGGCGGCGTGGCTGGCGGACAAGCAGGTGTACTACTGGGTCACGCTCGCGCTGGTGGCGCTCGGCGTGCTGTGGCTGCGGCGCGTGCTGTTCTCGCCCTTCGGCTATGCGCTGCGCGCGGGCCGCGATTCGGCGCTGCGCGCGGATGCGATCGGCGTCGACGTCAAGCGCATGCAGTGGGTCGCCTTCGTGATCGCTGGCGCGGCGGCGGGGCTGGCCGGGGCGCTCTATGCGTTCTCCAAGGGCAGCATCTCGCCGGAGTCGCTGAGCGTGGGCAAATCGGTCGACGCACTGGTGATGGTGCTGCTGGGCGGCATCCAGACGCTGGCGGGGCCGGTGGTCGGCGCGGTGACCTTCACCTGGCTGCACGACACCGTGGCGCGCAATACCGACTACTGGCGGGCCATGCTCGGCGGGATCATCCTTCTGCTGGTGCTGCTGTTCCCGCAGGGGATTGCGGGGTTCGCGAAACGGTTGTTCGATCGGAGGCGGCATGCGAAGGATGCGGGTGAGTTGAAGGAGGCGAAGGCATGAGCGCGGGCTTGCTCCCTCTGCCTTGCGCTCTGGGAGAGGGTGGGGCCTTCGTTCGCTTGCTTTGGCGTTGCGCTTTGTTTGAGGCTGGAGCCGGGGCGTCGTCCCGGCAGCCGAGTCACTTTCTTTTGCTTCGCCAAAAGAAAGTAACCAAAGAAAAGGCGACCCCGCTGCGCGTGACCCTTCGCTTCGCTACGGGCAACCTGCGGTGCTCGCTTCAGGCGGGGTCCGCGCAAACTCGCTTCGCTCAAACACGCGCGGCCCTTGATCCGCCTGAAGCTGCGCTCCTCGGCACGCGCAGAGGGGAGTGGACCGGGCCGTCGCTGCGCTCGGCCTCCAACGGCCTCGCTGCGCGAGGCCTAGAACGGATGCATGTGCATGTGCATGTGCACGGACCTACGCATACGTATGCGCATGGGCATGGGCATGGGCATGGGCACGGACATACGCATACGCATACGAATACGTATGAGCATGGGCATGTGGACGTGCATGGCATGTGTCTGCGTCTGCGCAGCGTGAGCCAAGACCTGCAGCGCCCGTCTTCGCGCGCCCCACACAAGGACGCGCCATGGCGCGTTGGAGTTCAACTCCCCTCTGGCCGTAGCCGAGGAGCGCAGCTTTTCGCGGATCAGGGCCGCGCGTGTTTGAGCGAAGCGAGTTTGCGCGGACCCCGCGAAAAGCGAGCACCGCAGGCTTCCCGGAGCGAAGCGCAGGGTCGCGGCCAGTGGGGTCGCCTTTTCTTTGGTTACTTTCTTTTGGCGAAGCAAAAGAAAGTGACTCGCCCGCCGGGGCGACATCCCGGCCCCGGCCTCAAACCGACAGCAACGCCCCAACAAAGCCCCGAGCCCAGCCCCCCTCTCCAAAACAAAAGAGGGACAAACCCATGAGCCTTCTCAAAGTCCAAGACCTCGGCAAGTCCTTCGGCGGCGTCAAAGCCGTCGACGGCATCAGCTTCGACCTCGCCCCCGGCGAGCTGCTCGCGCTCATCGGCCCCAATGGCGCAGGCAAGTCCACCACCTTCAACATGGTCAACGGCCAGCTCAAGGCCGACCGCGGCTCGATCCTGCTCGACGGGCAGGAACTCGTGGGAAAGAAGCCGCGCGAGATCTGGCGCATGGGCGTGGGCCGCACCTTCCAGATCGCCGAGACCTTCGCCTCGCTCACGGTGGTGGAGAACGTGCAGATGGCCCTGCTCTCGCACGACCACAAGCTCTTCGCGACCTGGCGCCGCGCGGCCGACCACAAGCGCGAGGAGGCGCTGGCCCTGCTCGACCAGGTCGGCATGAAGGCCCAGGCCGACCGGCCGTGCAGCGTGCTGGCCTATGGCGACGTCAAGCGTGTCGAGCTCGCGATCGCGATGGCCAACGCGCCCAAGCTGCTGTTGATGGACGAGCCCACCGCCGGCATGGCGCCCAAGGAGCGCAACTCGCTGATGGCGCTCACCAAGCAGCTGGTGATCGACCGCGGCATGGCCGTGCTCTTCACCGAGCACAGCATGGACGTGGTCTTCGCCTATGCCGACCGCATGATCGTGCTGGCGCGCGGCCGGCTCATCGCGCAGGGCAAGCCGCTCGAGATTCGCGACCATCCCAAGGTGCAGGAGGTCTACTTCGGCAGCGGCAAGACCTTCGAGAAGATCGCGGAGAAGGCGGCGGCGGTGGCCGCGGAGCTCGGGGAATCGACATGAGCCGCCACGAAACACTGCTCGAAGCCAAGTCCCTGTGCGCCTGGTACGGCGCCGCGCAGATCCTCTACGACGTCGATCTCGAAGTGCGCCGCGGCGAGGTGGTGGCCCTGATGGGCCGCAACGGCGCGGGCAAGTCCACCACGCTCAAGGCGCTGATCGGCATGCTGGCCAAGCGGCGCGGCGCGGTGCACTTCCTGGGCCACGACATCTCGCGGTGCGAGCCGCATCACGCCGCCAAGCTGGGCCTGGGCTTCGTGCCCGAGGACCGGCGCGTGTTCACCGACCTCACGGTGATGGAGAACCTCGAAGTCGGCAAGCAGGCCGCGCGCCGCTGGGTCGACGGCAGCGAGGCGCCGCTGTGGACGCCGGAGCGCCTGTTCAAGCTCTTCCCCAATCTCGGCGAGATGCCGCAACGCCCCGGTGGCCGCATGAGCGGCGGGGAGCAGCAGATGCTGACCGTGGCGCGCACGCTGATGGGCAATCCCTATCTCGTGCTGCTGGACGAGCCCTCCGAGGGCGTGGCGCCGGTGATCGTCGAGCAGATGGCCAACATGATCCTCGAGCTCAAGGCGCAGGGCGTGAGCATCCTGCTGTCGGAGCAGAACATGCACTTCGCCGAGCTGGTCTCCGATCGCGCCTACGTGCTCGAAAAGGGGCAAATCCGCTACCAGGCCTCCATGGCGGACCTGGCGACCAACGAGGAAGTACGGCGGGCCTACCTGTCCGTCTGAGAGGCCATATTTCATTCACCGAGGAGCGAACACCATGCACGACACGCACCGCAGAATCTTTCTCCAGTCCGCCGCCGCCCTGGGCCTGGCCGGGCTTTCGGCGCCGCTCTTCGCGGCCGCGAAGATCAAGCCCGGCGACAAGGCGGCGCTGATCGTGGTCGATGTGCAGAACTGCTTCGTCGACGGCGGCACGCTGCCGGTGAAGGGCGGCGCCGACGTGGTGCCGGTGATCAACAGGCTCTCCACCGCCTTCGAGAACATCGTGCTCACGCAGGACTGGCACACCCAGGGCCACGCCTCCTTCGCGAGCGCGCATCCGGGGCAGAAGCCCTTCAGCAGCATCAAGCTCGGCTACGGCAACCAGGTGCTGTGGCCCGACCACTGCGTGCAGGGCACGGAAGACGCCGCGCTGCACAAGGACCTGAAGCTGCCGAGCGCGCAGCTGATCATCCGCAAGGGCTACCACAAGGGGGTCGACAGCTACTCGGCCTTCGAGGAGGCCGACCGCAGGACGCCGACCGGGCTGGGCGGCTACCTCAAGCAGCGCGGCATCAAGACCATCTTCGTGACCGGCCTGGCCACCGACTTCTGCGTGGCCTGGACCGCACTCGACGCGCGCAAGGCCGGCTTCGAGGCCTACGTGATCGAGGACGCGACCCGCGCCATCGACCTGAATGGCTCGCTCGCCAAGGCCTGGAAGGAGATGCAGGCCAAGGGCGTCAAGCGCATCCAGTCCGCCGACATCGACATCAGCGCCTGAGAGCGACCGCGCGCCGAATGCCCGAGTTCGCCCTGAAGGTCAACGGACGCGAGATCGAGCTCTCCGTGCCCGCGCAGGCCTCGCTGCTGCACGTGCTGCGCAACGACCTGGCGCTCAATGGCCCCAAGTACGGCTGCGGGCTGGGCCAATGCGGTGCCTGCACCGTGTGGATCGACGGCGTGGCGGCGCGGTCGTGCGTGATCCCGGCGCATGGCGTGGCGGGACGCGCGATCACCACGCTCGAAGGGCTGGGCTCGCGAGGCCAGTGGCATCCGGTGCAGCAGGCCTTCGAGGACGCGCAGGCCGCGCAGTGCGGCTACTGCCTCAACGGCATGGTGATGCAGGCCGCCGCGCTGCTGGCGCGCGATCCGCACGCCGGCGACGCGCGCATCCGTGCCGAACTCTCGGGCAACCTGTGCCGTTGCGGCACGCATGTGGAGATCCTCGCCGCGGTGCAGGCGGCCGCAGAGCGGATCGCGAAGGGCAAGCCCTCGTGACCCGGCGCGCCGAAGCGCCGCGCAAGCGCAGCGACTTCCTGGAGGCCCGGGACGTGCTGGTGGTGGTGCGCGAGACGCCGCCCGCGCCGCCGGCCGCCAAGGGCCAGCCCGCGGCGGTCGCGGGCAATCCCGCCGAGGGCCCGGAAATCCTCCTTGCGCTGTGGAGCGATGGCAGCGTGACCGCGATGAACGGCCACGTCGACCTGGGCACCGGCATCCGCACCGCGCTGGCGCAGGTGGTGGCCGAGGAGCTCGACCTGCCGCTGTCGCAAGTGCACATGGTGCTGGGCGACACGGCACGCGCGCCCAACCAGGGCGCGACCATCGCCAGTGCCTCGCTGCAGATCCACGCCGTGCCGCTGCGGCTGGCGGCGGCGCAGGCGCGTGCCTGGCTGCTGGCGCAGGCTTCCGAGCGCTTCGGCGTGCAGCCCTCGCTGCTCGATGTGCGCGAGGGCCGCATCCATGCGGGCGAGGACGCCGCCTTCAGCGTGGGCTTCGGCGAGCTGGTGGCCGGCACGCGCACCGTGCTGCAGCTGGACGCCGCGGCCCGGCTCAAGGACCCGAAGGACTACCGATTGGTCGGCACCGCGGTCCCGCGCGTCGACATCCCGGCCAAGCTGGCGGGCGAGACGGTGTTCGTGCACGACATGCGCGTGCCCGGCATGCTGCACGGCCGCGTCGTGCGGCCGCCCTATGCGGGCGCGGACCACGGCGACTTCATCGGCAACACGCTGGAGTCGGTCGACGAATCCTCCATCGCCCACATCCCCGGCATCCGCGCCGTGGTGGTGATCCGCGACTTCATCGGCATCGTGGCCGAGCGCGAGGAGCATGCGGAGCAGGCACTGCGCGAGCTGCGGGTGCATTGGAAGGCTTGGCCCGGGCTGCCCGCGCTCGATGACCTCGAAGGCGCGATCCGCGCCAACCCCGCGACGCAGCGGCTGCTGGTCGACGAGGGCCGGGTGGACGAAGCCCTCGCCGAGGCCGCCCAGCCGATGCCCCGCACCTATGTCTGGCCGTACCAGATGCATGCCTCGATCGGCCCGTCGTGCGCGCTGGCGCATTGGCAGCCCGAGGGCGAGCCGGGCGTGCGGCTGCGCGTGTGGGCCGGCTCGCAGAACCCGCACGTGCTGCGGGCCGATCTGGCGAAGCTCATGGGGCTGGAGGACCTGGCCGTCGACGTGGTGCGCATGGAGGCTGCGGGCTGCTACGGCCGCAACGGCGCCGACGACGTGGCGGCCGACGCGGCCCTGCTCGCGCGCGCGGCGGGTGCGCCCGTGCGCGTGCAGCTCACGCGCGCGCAGGAGCATGCCTGGGAGCCCAAGGGCGCGGCGCAGCTGATGCAGGTCAACGGCGGGCTGGACGCCGAGGGCGGCGTGGCGGCCTATGACTTCGAGACGTCCTACCCGTCGAACGGCGCCCCCACGCTGGCGCTGCTGCTCACCCGCACGGTGGAGCCGGTCGCCCAGGCCTTCGAGATGGGCGACCGCACCGCGCGCCCGCCCTACGCCTACGAGAACCTGCGGGTCAAGGTCAACGACATGGCGCCGATCGTGCGCGCCTCCTGGTTGCGCGGCGTGTCGGCGCTGCCCAACGCCTTCGCACACGAGTCCTACGTGGACGAGCTCGCCACGGCGGCCGGCATCGACCCGGTGGCCTTCCGCCTGCGCCACCTGCGCGATCCGCGCGCGGCCGCGCTGGTGCGCGAGACGGCGCAGAAGGCCGGCTGGCGCATGCGCACCGGGCCGCAGGAGAACGCCGACGGGGGGCTGGGAGCCGGCGGCGATGTGCTCTTCGGCCAGGGCTTTGCGTATGCCCGCTACATCCACAGCAAATGGCCCGGCTTCGGCGCGGCCTGGTCGGCCTGGGTGGCTGACGTGGAGGTGCACAGGACCACCGGCGAGGTGCATGTGCGCCGCGTGGTGGTGGGGCACGACGCGGGCCTGATGGTGAACCCGGCCGGGGTCGATCACCAGGTCCACGGCAACGTGATCCAGACCACCAGCCGGGCCTTGAAGGAGCGCGTGCAGTTCGCGCCGCCGGCCGATGCGCCCGCCCATGCGCCAGCCGGCGAGGCGCTGGCGGGCGTGCTGCCTGCGGGCGTGGTGGCGAGCCGCGAATGGGGCAGCTACCCGATCCTCAGCTTCCGCGAGGTGCCGGTGATCGAGGTCGTGCACATCCAGCGTACGGGCGAGCCGCCGCTGGGGGCGGGGGAGTCGTCCTCGGTGCCGGGGACGGCGGCGATCGCGAACGCGATCTTCGATGCGACGGGGGTGAGGTTCAGGGCGCCGCCGTTCACGCCGGAGGTGGTGCGGGCCGCGCTGAATCCGGCTTCACGCCTTTCCCCTCCGGGGGACGACGGGAGCGCGGGCCCGCGGGCGGTCGATGCCGGCGCCGGCGCGCCGCCACCCCTGCCTCAGGTGCCGCAGCCCGCGGCCGTGCCCTTCGGCCCCGCAGAGGGAAGGCGCAAGACCGTCTGGGCCAGCGCCGCGGCCCTCGCCATCGGCGCCGTCGGCGTCCTCGCGGGGCTCCTGGGCTGGCGCTCCACCATCGCCCCCGTCACGCTCAGCGCACCGATCTACAGCCCGGCCACCATCGAGCGCGGCCGCGTGCTGGCGGCGCTGGGCGACTGCGCCGTCTGCCACACCGCGCCCGGCGGCGCCCCCAATGCCGGCGGCCGCGCGATGGACACGCCCTTCGGCACCCTCTACACCACCAACCTCACGCCCGACCCCGTCACCGGCCTGGGCCGCTGGTCCTTCAGCGCCTTCCAGCGCGCCATGCGCGAGGGCGTCTCGCGCGACGGCCACCATCTCTACCCAGCTTTCCCCTACACCGCCTTCGCCAGGACCAGCGACGACGACCTGCAGGCGCTCTACGCCTACTTGATGTCGCTGCCGGCGGTGCAGGCGCCCACGCCGAAGTCCGCGCTGAAGTTCCCCTTCGGCATCCGCCCGCTGATGGCCGGCTGGAACGCGCTCTTCCACGATCCGACGCCCATGCAGCCGGTTGCGCAGCAGAGCGCCGAATGGAACCGCGGCGCCTACCTGGTCAACGGCCTGGGTCATTGCGGCGCCTGCCATACGCCGCGCAATGCGCTGGGCGCGGAGCGGGGCGGCAGCGCCTACCTGTCGGGCGCGATGGTCGAGGGCTGGGAGGCGCCCGCGCTCACCGGCCTGGCGTCGAAGTCGGCCGTGCCGTGGAATGCCGAATCGCTCTACCGCTACCTCCGCCACGGCCACAGCGCGCAGCACGGCACCGCCGGCGGGCCGATGGCCGAGGTGGTGCGCGAACTGGCCCAGGTGCCCGATGCGGACATTCGCGCGATGGCCAGCTACCTCGCGTCCTTCAACGCGCAGACCACCGAGGCCGAGGCCGGCTTGCAGGCGCAGCGCGCGGTCGCCGCCGCCGCGGCGCGCCAGGGCCAGCTGCTCGGCCCGGCGCAGCGCCTGTTCGACGGCGCCTGCGCCGCCTGCCATCACGACGGCAACGGCCCCACGCTGCTCGGCGCCAACGTGCCGCTCGCGCTCAACAGTAATCTGACGAGCGCGCGCCCCGACAACCTTCTGCGCACCATCCTCGACGGCGTGCGCGAGCCGGCGTCGCGCGACATCGGCTTCATGCCCGCGTTCCGCGAGGCGCTCAGCGATGCGCAGATCGCCGACCTGGCCGGCTACATGCGTGCGCGCTTCGCGCCGCAGGAGCCGGCATGGAAAGACCTGCCGGCGGAGGTGGCGCGGGTGCGAGGCCGCGAATGACTGCGGGCTGACCGGAACGCGGAGCACACAAAGGTTTCGCGAAGAACGCGAAAAAGCCATACAGAATGGCCTTCCCGGATTCCATTCGCGTCTTTCGCGATGCCTTCGCATCCCCTGCGTCCGACCCCCGATTTCTTGGAGACCCCATGCCCCTGACCCTCTCGCCCGCCACCAGCCTCCCCCGCGACGCCGAGCGCGCCACCCTGATCGGCCGCCTCTGGCAACCCGATGTCGGGCCGACGCCGGTGGTGGTGCACGAGGGCGGCCTGCATGAGCTGACGCGCATCGCGCCGACGACCAGCCAGCTGCTCGAGCTCGACGACCCCGTGGGCATGGTGCGCCAGGCCTTGCGCGACAACGACGCGCCGCGCATCGCCGCGCTCGACGCGGCATTGGCCAACAGCGAGGAAGCCAGGCGCGATCCCGAGCTGCCCTGGCTGCTCGCTCCCTGCGACCTGCAGGCCGTGAAGGCCAGCGGCGTGACCTTCGTCGCCAGCCTGCTGGAGCGCGTGATCGAGGAGCAGGCGCGTGGCGATGCCTCCAGGGCCGAAGCCATCCGCGCCGAGCTCGGCCGCGTGCTGGGCGACAACCTCGCCGGCATCGTGCCCGGCTCGCCGCAGGCGGCCCAGGTCAAGGAAGTGCTGATCGCGCAGGGCGCCTGGTCGCAGTACCTCGAGGTCGGCATCGGCCCCGATGCCGAGATCTTCACCAAGGCGCCGGTGCTGTCGTCCGTGGGCACCGGCGCCGACGTGGGGATTCATTCAGGCTCGGTCTGGAACAACCCCGAGCCCGAGGTGGTGCTGGCGGTGGACAGCCGCGGCCGCACCTTGGGCGCGGCACTCGGCAACGACGTCAACCTGCGCGACTTCGAAGGCCGCAGCGCGCTGTTGCTGGGCAAGGCCAAGGACAACAACGCCTCCTGCGCGATCGGCCCCTTCATCCGTCTGTTCGACACGCATTTCGGCATCGACGAGGTGCGCCGCATCACGGTGGCGCTGCGCGTCGCCGGGCCGGAGGGCTTCATGCTCGAGGGCTCGAGCTCGCTGGCGCAGATCAGCCGCGATCCGCTCGACCTGGTGTCGCAGGCGATCGGGCCGCACCATGCCTACCCGGACGGGCTGATGCTCTTCCTCGGCACCATGTTCGCGCCCACGCAGGACCGCCATGGTCCGGGCCAGGGCTTCACCCACGTGGTGGGCGACCGCGTGACCATCTCGGCGCCCGAGCTCGGCGCGCTCACCAACCGCGTGGTGCATGCCGACCAGGCGGCGCGCTGGAGCTTCGGCATCGGCGCGCTGATGCGCAACCTGGCGGGGCGCGGATTGCTCTGACCTCGCGGCGCCGTGGCGCCAGGCCCTCGAAACTAAGACCATTTCCTCAAGGGTTTCTTCCCGAACGGCCGGAGGGCAGGTTTGGTAACAATTGCACACACCTGAGCCGCCGCGGATTTTCACGCCCGGCCCCGTTGGAGGAGCCCATGAAAACCGTGCGAATTCTTTGCTGCGCCGCTGCGCTCGTGCTGAGCGCCGCGAATGCGGCGGCCCAGATCCTGATCGGCCAGTCCGCCGACATGTCGGGGCCGGTCGCGGCCAGCGTGAAAGAGACCATCGTGGGCTCGCAGCTGGTCATCGACCATGTCAATGCCCAGGGCGGGATCAACGGCGAGAAGATCGAAGTGATCCGCCTGGACGACGGGCTGGACCCGAAGCGTTCGGCGGAGAACTCGCGCATCCTGATCGAGGACAAGAAGGTCATCGCGCTGCTGCTGAACCGCGGCACGCCGAATGCGCTGGCGGTCATTCCGCTGCTGGACAAGAGCGGCACCCCGATGATCGGTCCTTCCACGGGCGCGATGGCGCTGCACAAGCCGGTGCAGAAGTTCGTCTTCAACGTGCGCTCCACCTACCAGCGCGAGGCCGAGAAGGCGATCCAGCATCTCAATACGGTGGGCATGCAGCGCATTGCCGTGGTCCAGGCCGAGGACTCCTTCGGCAAGGACGCCATGGAGGGCGCGATGAAGGGCTTCGACAAGGCCGGCTTGAAGCCCGTCGCGGTGGCGCTGGCCGATCGCAACAAGCCGGACTTCGCGGCCATCGTGCCCAAGCTCACCGCCGCCAACGCGCAGGCCGTGCTGTGGATCGGCTCCGGCACGTCCGTCAGCGAAGGCATCAAGGCGCTGCGCGCAAGCGGCTCGGCGGCGCAGGTGATCACGCTGTCGAACAACGCGGCCTCGGGTTTCATCAAGGATCTCGGCACGGCCAGCGGCGGTGTGATCGTCACCCAGGTGCTGCCCTCGGAGCGCGCGATGGCGCACCCGTTGATCAAGGAAGCTTCCGACCTGGCCAAGGCCAAGGGCGATATCGAGCTCTCGCCGGCGCTGCTCGAAGGCTTCGTCGCCACCAAGGTGCTGGTGGAGGCACTGCGCCGCACCGGCCCCAAGCCCACACGCGCCAAGCTGCTGGCGACGCTCAACGATTTCCGCTACGACGCGGGCGGCGGGCTGGAGGTGGGCTACTCGCCGCAGGACCACACGGGCATCGACTACGTCGACCTGTCGATCATCAGCGGGGGCCGCTTCAAGCGTTGAGCCTCGCGGGCGCTGCACGCCGGGACTCGGAAGCACCGGCAAGAAGATCGGCCGGCAGGCGCCCGATCATTCGGCCATCTGCAGCGCACGCCGGTACTGCACCGCCTCCGCGACATGTGCCGCCTGCACCGCGGCGGCCCCGGCCAGGTCGGCGATCGTGCGGGCCAGCTTGAGCGCGCGATGCGTGCCGCGGGCCGACCAGCCCAGCCGCGATGCCGCCGAATGCAGGAACTGGAGGGCGCCGGCATCGAGCTGCGCGTAGCGGTCGATCTCCGCGCCTTGCAACGCCTGGTTGGCCTTGCCCTGACGCCGGACGGCACGCTCGCGCGCCTCGACCACGCGCGAACGCACGTCGGCACTGGTTTCACCGGCGGGTGTGTCGAGCAGCTGGGTGGCCGGCACCGCGGGCACCTCGATGTGCAGGTCGATGCGGTCCAGCAGCGGTCCACTGAGCTTGCCCTGGTAGCGGGCCACCTGGTCGGGCGTGCAGCGGCAGGGCTTGAGCGAGGAACCCAGATAGCCGCAAGGGCAGGGATTCATGGCCGCAACCAGTTGGAAGCGGGCCGGGAACTCGGCACGCCGCGCGGCGCGCGCGATGGTGATGGTGCCGGTCTCCAGCGGCTCGCGCAGCGCCTCGAGCGCGCTGCGCTGGAATTCCGGGAACTCGTCCAGGAACAGCACGCCATTGTGCGCCAGCGAGATCTCCCCCGGCCGAGGCGGTGAGCCTCCGCCCACCAGCGCCACCGCGCTGGCGCTGTGGTGCGGGCTGCAGGTCGGCCGCACGCGCCAGCGCTCGACGGCGAAGCGGCCCTGCAGGCTGGCGACCGCCGCGCTCTCCAGCGCCTCGTCGACGCTCATTTCGGGCAGCAGGCCGGCGAAGCGCTGGGCCAGCATCGATTTGCCGGAACCCGGCGGGCCGACCATCAGCAGGCTGTGCTGGCCCGCTGCGGCGATCTCGAGGGCGCGCCTCGCGGCCGCATGGCCCTTGACCTCCGCCAGGTCGGCCGTGGCCGCCGCCGGGCCGGCGGGAGAAGGCAGCGCACGGTGCCAGCCGTCGTCCGGCGCTTCGCCCGATACCGGACCGCCCGGCAGGAACTGCCGCACCACGTCGAGCAGGTGGGCCGCGCCGTAGATTTCCGCGCCGGGCACCAGGGCAGCCTCCGGCGCGCTGTCGGCCGGCAGCACCAGCCGCGTCGCCACGCCCCGGCCATGCAACGCCAGCGCCATCGCGAGTGCACCACGAACGGGCCGCAAGTGCCCTGAAAGCGAGAGCTCCCCGGCGAACTCATGACCGGCCAGCCGGGCCGCCTCGATCTGCCCGGCCGCCGCCAGGATGCCCAGGGCGATCGGCAGGTCGAAACGGCCCGAGTCCTTCGGCAGGTCGGCCGGCGCCAGGTTGACCGTGATCCTCTTGTTGCTCGGGAATTCCAGGCCGGCGTTCTGGATGGCGGCGCGCACGCGCTCCCGGGCCTCCTTCACTTCCACGTCGGCGAGGCCGACCAGGGTGAAGCTGGGCAAGCCGTTGGCCAGATGCACCTCGACCGTGACGCTGGCCGCTTCCAGGCCCAGCAGAGCGCGGCTTTGCACCAAAGACAGACTCATTTTTGCTCCCTTTCACCAAGATGGTGCGCTTATGTTTTGTTCGTGCGCCTTCGTGCACCTGTCGCAGGCTCCGCAGCGCGCGGACCGCGGCATTTGGCACGCTCCCTGCTTTGAGACGGCATCCAACCATTCAAAACTGACCGAGGAGTCTCCCCGATGATGCACCGTAAAACCGCGTCCGCCTTGGCCGTCGCCGCGCTGGCAGCCCTTCCCATGCTGGCGAGCGCGCAACTGACAGGCAACGTTTCCTTGACCAGCAACTACAAGTTCCGCGGTCAGGACCAGGACGTGCTGGGCAGCAACGGCCTCGCCAAGACCAAGGCCTTCAAGCCCGCCATCCAGGGCGGCTTCGACTATGCCTTCGGCGAGAGCGGCTTCTACGTCGGCAACTGGAACTCGAGCGTCAACTGGCTCAGCGGCAACAGCATCGAGAGCGACGTCTACGGCGGCTACAAGTTCAAGGCCGGCGTGTTCGACCTCGACTTCGGCGTGCTCAGCTACATCTACCCGGGCAACACCCGCGGCAACACCACCGAGCTGTACGGGGCGGGCACCTGGGCCGACGAGGCGATCGGCTCGTTCACGCTGAAGTACTCGCACACGGTATCGAAGGACTACTTCAATTACGCCGGCAACAAGGACGGCTCGGGCCTGAAGGGGCGCAACACCGGCTATCTGAACCTGAGCTACTCGAAGGAAATCGCGCCCAAGGTGACCTTCAAGGCGGCCGTGGGCTACACGCACATGAGCAGCGACATCCGCAGCCTGGGCTACCGCAACTACGTCGACTACAACGTGGGCGCCTCCTACGACTTCGGCAGCGGGCTGTCGCTGGCCGGCTCGGTGCAAGGCGCCAACCACAAGAACTCGTACCTGCTGGTGTCCAATCCCGGCGTCGACTTCGGCTTCGGTCCGGTCGGCGCGCAGACCTGGTCGCCCAACAAGGCGCGCTTCATCGTCACCCTGACGAAGACGCTCTGATCACTACAACGCAACCGTCCCGATCCATCCTGAGGAGAAACATCGTGAAATCTGTGGGGGAAACATCATGAAGCTGGTCACAGCCATCATCAAGCCGTTCAAGCTCGACGAGGTGCGCGAAGCACTCTCGGCAATCGGCGTGCAAGGCATCACCGTGACGGAAGTCAAGGGCTTCGGCCGCCAGAAGGGCCATACGGAGCTCTACCGCGGCGCGGAGTACGTGGTCGACTTTCTGCCCAAGGTCAAGATCGAAGCCGCCGTGGCCGACGAGCTGGTCGAGCGCGTGATCGAGGCGGTCGAGAGCGCCGCCCGCACCGGCAAGATCGGCGACGGCAAGATCTTCGTCTACGACCTCGAGCAGGTCGTGCGCATCCGTACCGGAGAAACAGGCCGCGAAGCCCTTTGATTCGAGGCACGAAAGAACCGATCCCATGAAAAAACTGTTTGTCTCTCTCGCCCTCGGCCTGAGCGTGTTCGTCGCCGGCACCGCCGGCTTTGCCCAGACCCCGCCGGCGCCGGCCGAAGCGCCTGCCGCTTCCGCCCCGGCCGCCGCCGCGCCCGCGGCACCGGCCACAGCGGCACCCGCCGCTGCCGCTGCCGCACCGGCCGATGCCGCCGCCGCGGCGCCGGCCGCGGCGCCCGCGCCCTCCTTCAACAAGGGCGACACCGCCTGGATGCTGCTGTCGACGCTGCTGGTCATCATGATGACCGTCCCCGGCCTGGCGCTCTTCTACGGCGGCCTGGTGCGCAGCAAGAACATGCTGTCGGTGCTGATGCAGATCATGGTCACCTTCTCGATGATCGTGGTGCTGTGGCTGATCTACGGCTACAGCCTGGCCTTCACCGAGGGCAACTCCTTCATCGGCGGCTTCGACCGGCTCTTCATGAAGGGCATCTTCGATGCCGCTACCGGCACCTTCGCGCCGGGCGCGACCTTCAGCAAGGGCGTCTACATCCCCGAGCTGCTGTTCGCCGCCTTCCAGGCCACCTTTGCCGGCATCACCTGCTGCCTGATCGTGGGCGCCTTCGCCGAGCGCATCAAGTTCTCGGCGGTGCTGCTCTTCATGGCGCTGTGGTTCACCTTCAGCTATGCGCCGATCGCGCACATGGTCTGGTTCTGGATGGGCCCGGACGCCTACGCCAACAAGGACGTGGTCGATGCCATGAACGCCAAGGCTGGTTTGATCTGGCAATGGGGCGCGCTCGACTTCGCGGGTGGCACCGTGGTGCACATCAACGCGGCCGTCGCCGGCCTGGTCGGCGCCATCCTGATCGGCAAGCGCATCGGCTACGGCAGGGAAGCCTTCACGCCGCATTCGCTGACGCTCACCATGGTCGGCGCCTCGCTCCTGTGGGTGGGCTGGTTCGGCTTCAACGCCGGCTCCGCGCTCGAAGCCGGCACCAGCGCCGTGCTGGCCTTCATGAACACCTTCTCGGCCACGGCCGCGGCGGTGCTGGCCTGGTCCATCGGCGAAGCGCTGATGAAGGGCAAGGCCTCGATGCTGGGCGCCGCCTCCGGCGCCGTCGCAGGCCTGGTGGCCATCACGCCGGCGGCCGGCAACGTCGGCCTGATGGGCGCGATCATCATCGGTTTCGTCGCCGGCTTCGCGTGCCTGTGGGGCGTCAACGGCCTCAAGCGCATGCTCGGCGCGGACGACTCGCTGGACGTGTTCGGCGTGCACGGCGTGGGCGGCATCGTCGGCGCACTGCTGACCGGCGTGTTCAACACCCAGGCGCTCGGCGGCCCCGGCCTGGTGGGCGACTGGGTCACGGCGAGCGTCACCTCCAACGGCATCGGCGCGCAGGTCTGGATCCAGCTCAAGGCCGTGTTGCTGACCATCGTCTGGTCTGCTGTCGTCTCCTTCATCGCCTACAAGATCGTCGACCTCACCATCGGCCTGCGCGTGAGCGAAGAGGAAGAGCGCGAGGGCCTGGACATCTCGGCCCACGGCGAAACCGCCTACAACCGCTGAGGCGAACGCGGGCCGCCGCGTCGCGCGGCCCGCGGCATCGTCCGCAAGAACCGTTCAATAGCAAGAGAGTCTCCTCTGGATGTTCGGCCCGCAAGCGCCCCGGCGCGAGCGGGCTCTTTTTTTGGCCTAAGCTGCCGGCATGTGGACCGCCCTTGACGACAGCCTCTGCCAACTCGGCGAATCGCCCTTCTGGCACCCCCATGAGCGCTCGCTCTACTGGCTCGACATCCCCGGCCGCGCGGTGCTGCGCACGCGCGGCGAAATCGGAGACCAGCCGACGGTCGAGCGATGGAGCCTGCCCACCGAACCCGGCTGCATGGCGCCGGCCGCGAGCGGCGGCTTGGTGATCGCGCTGCGCGACGGCATCTACCGCGCGCGCAAGTGGGGCGGCGCGCTGACGGCGCTCGCGCACGTCGACCACGACGCGCAGCGCATGCGCTTCAACGACGGCAAGTGCGACGCGCAGGGCCGTTTCTGGGCCGGCACGCTCAACGAAGCCAAGGACCGTCCCAGCGGCGCGCTCTATTGCCTCGATGCACGCGGCGGGCGCGCGCCGCAGCTGACGCGGATGGCAGAGGGCGTCACCACCGCCAACGGGCTGGCCTTCGCGCCCGATGCCTCCGCGCTCTACTGGGCCGACACCGCTGCGCACTGCGTGAGCGTGTGGGACTGGGACGCCCAGGCGAACCGGCTCGCGAGCCCCCGCGTGTTCCGCCAGTTCGAGGCCAAGGCCGCGGCCGGCTCGCACGCTTCAGGCCGGCGCTACCAGGGGCGACCCGATGGCGCGACCGTCGACGCCGAGGGCTGCTACTGGGTCGCCATGTTCGAGGGCGGGCAGTTGCTGCGCTTTTCGCCGCTGGGCGAACAGCTTGCGGCGCTGCCGGTGCCGGTGCAATGCCCCACCATGCCCTGCTTCGGCGGCGACGACCTGCGCACGCTGTTCGTCACCAGCGCGCGCCGCGGGCGGCCCGCGGATGAACTCGAGCAGCGGCCGGCCTCGGGCCAGGTGATCGCGATGCGTGCGGAAGTGTCAGGACTGCCCGTCCATTTCTTCCAGGAATGATCTCTCCGCCGTTCGCTACCATCGCCCGCATGGACCCAGCCCTTCGCCAGATCGCCGAGCGCATCCGTGGCGCCGCCGCCGAGCGCACCCTTCTTCGTATTCGTGGCGGCGGGACCAAGGACTTCTACGGCGAGCCGCCGCGCGGCGAGCCCCTTTCCACCGCGAGCTGGCGAGGCATCGTCAGTTACGAGCCGAGCGAGTTGGTGGTCACGGTTCGCTCCGGCACGCCGTTGGCCGAACTGGAAGCCGTGCTGGCCGAGCAGGGCCAGTGCCTGCCCTTCGAACCACCGCGCTTCGATGATGACGGGATGCGCGCGGAGCGCTCGAGCGAGCGCGCCACGTCCGGTGGCATCGCCGCCAGGAGCGCATCGACGGTGGGAGGCATGGTCGCCGCCGGCCTCAGCGGCCCCGCGCGTGCCAGCGTCGGTGCGGTGCGCGACTACGTGCTGGGCGCCCAGCTGCTCAACGGCCGTGGCGAACTGCTCAGCTTCGGCGGCCAGGTCATGAAGAACGTCGCCGGCTACGACGTCTCGCGCGTGCTGGCCGGCTCGCTGGGCGTGCTGGGGCTGATCACGGAAGTCAGCCTCAAGGTGCTGCCGCTGCCGCCGGCCGAGGCCACGCTGGTCTTCGAGTGTCACCAGGCCGACGCGCTGCGCCTGCTGAATGGCTGGGGTGGCCAGCCGCTGCCGCTCAACGCGAGCCGCTGGACGCACGAGCAGGGCCGGGGCCGGCTCTGGCTGCGCCTGCGCGGCGCGAGCGCGGCGGTAGCGGCCGCTTGCGCGCGGCTCGGCGGCGAGCGACAGGACGAAGCGCAGGCCCGCAGCGACTGGGAGGCCGCGCGCGATCTCCGGCTGCCGTGGTTTGAAGCGCGCCAGGGCAGGGAGCTGTGGCGCCTGTCGGTGCCGCAGACCGCGCCGGTGCTGGCGCTGGAAGAGCCGCCGTTGATCGAGTGGCACGGCGCGCAGCGCTGGTATGTGGTGGCAAGCGGGCAGGGCGAGCGGCTGCGAGCGGCGGCGCGCTCCACGGGCGGCCATGCGACGCTGTTCATGGCCGCGGACGATGCGGGCCCTGCAACGCGCCGCTTCGATGCGCCGAGTGCACCGCTGCGGCGTATCCAAGAGGCGTTGATGCGCGAGTTCGATCCCCATGCCGTGTTCGACCGTGCGCGGCTTTTCCCACAGGCCTGAAATGCAAACCGAACTCGCCGCCGAATTCCAGGGCACCGCCGACGGTCAGGAGGCCGAGGCCATTCTGCGCAAATGCGTGCACTGCGGCTTCTGCACCGCCACCTGCCCGACCTATCAGCTGCTGGGCGACGAGCTCGATGGTCCGCGCGGGCGCATCTACCTGATCAAGCAGGTGCTCGAAGGCAAGGCGCCGACGCGCAGCACGCAGCTGCACCTGGACCGCTGCCTGACGTGCCGCAACTGCGAGAGCACCTGTCCCTCGGGCGTGCAGTACGGCCACCTGGTCGACATCGGCCGCAAGATCGTCGATGAGAAGGTCCCGCGCCCGATGCTGGAAGGTGCGCTGCGCTGGACACTGAAGGAGGCGCTGCCCTCGCCGCTCTTCGGTCCCGCGATGAAGCTCGGGCAATCGGTGCGAGGCCTGCTGCCGGCCAAGCTCAAGGCGAAGGTGCCCGCGACGCAGCCGGCCGGCGCGTGGCCCGCGCGCAGCCATGGGCGCAAGATGCTCATGCTCGCTGGCTGCGTGCAGCCCTCGATGGCACCCAACATCAACAGTGCGACCGCGCGCGTGCTCGACGCCGCAGGCATCGAGGCAGTGATCGCGCCGGCCGCGGGCTGCTGCGGCGCGGTGAAGTTCCATCTCAACGACCACGAGGGCGGCAAGGCGCAGATGCGCGCCAACATCGATGCATGGTGGCCCTTCGTGGAAGAGGGCGTGGTCGAGGCGATCGTGATGAACGCCTCAGGCTGCGGCGTGAGCGTGCGCGAGTATGGCCACGTGCTGCGCAACGAGCCCGCCTATGCGCAGAAGGCCGCGCGCGTCGGCGCATTGACGCGGGACCTGAGCGAGCTGCTGCCTGAGCTGGTGCCGCTGCTCGAGGACCGCGTGAGCGCGCCGCCCGGCGTCTTCGCCTATCACCCGCCGTGCACGCTCCAGCATGGCCAGAAGCTGCGCGGCGGCGTCGAGACGAATCTGCGCGCGCTCGGCTTCGACGTGCAGCTGGCGAAAAACGAGTCGCACCTCTGCTGCGGCTCCGCGGGCACGTACTCCGTGCTGCAGCCCGAGCTTGCCTATGCATTGCGCGACCGCAAGCTGGGCCACCTCGATCAGCTGCGGCCCGCGGCCATCCTCTCGGCCAACATCGGCTGCATCACGCACCTGCAGAGCGGCAGCGGGCTGCCGGTGCGGCATTGGGTGGAAGTGCTGGACGAGGCGCTGGGAGCCTGACAGCTCTTATACCGGACTGTCCTTGCCCTGCCGCCATCTGGCAGCACTCCATCATGCGAAGTCAGCGCAGCGGTGTGATTTTGCGGATCGCGTTACCGGAGGCATCCAGCGCAACAGAGAGCGGATTCTTGAATGACGCAGCAGTGCCGATGCCGTCGGCCGAGCCACTTCCACCGACCCTTCCGCGCCGGGCGACGCGGCACCGCCCCAGCTATGCCATCGGTGAGGTTCGGCCGACGGCGCCGGCGCGGCGGCGCAGTTCAGGCCGTGGTGGCCAGGAGCGCGCGTGCCGTGCAACCACCGTCGCCTCCGCCGCCGCAAGCAGCGAGCAGCGAGCGGCAGGCACAGGGCCATTGCGGCAAGAGGGCGCAGTGGTGCGGTGACGCGGCTCATGATGGCATGGATCGCCATGTCGCAGCCACCTCAGCGCAAAGGAGTGATCTTGCGGATCGAGTGGTTGGTGGCTACATAAAGGTTTCCGCTTGCGTCCAACTCAATGTCCCACGGCAAGGAGAACTGCGCCGCTGCCCCAATGCCGTCGGTCGACCCTGCCGTTCCACCGGCGAGCGTCGTGACAAGTCCAGCCGGTGTGATCTTGCGAATCGCGTAGTTGTCGAGGTCCGAGACATAGACATTGCCGGTGCTGTCGACGGCTATGCCAGACGGACCCTTGAACTGTGCGTTGGCACTGTTGCCGTCCCCAAACCCCCGCGTTCCTGAACCGGCGAAGGTGGTGACCACGCCGGCTGGGCTAATCTTGCGGATCGTGCTGTTGCCGTTGTCCGTGACGTAGACATAGCCGCTGGCATCGATGGCGACGCCCCACGGGGAAGAGAACTGCGCGCTGGCGCCGGTGCCATCGGCGGAACCCGCTGTTCCGGAGCCGGCGAGCGTCGTGACAACCCCCTCCGGCGTGATCTTGCGGATCTTGTGGTTGTCGATGTCCGCCACATAGACGTTGCCGCTTGCGTCGACTGCAATGCCACCTGGATTGTTGAATTGCGCGGCGGTTCCGGTGCCTTCGGCCGCACCTGCCGTTCCGGAACCGGCGAGGGTCGTGACAACGCCGGTCGGTGTGATCTTGCGAATCTCATTGTTGTAGGAGTCTGCGACATAGAGATGGCCCTGACGGTCAATGGCCAAGCCATCCGGCGCGTTGAACTGAGCCAATGTGCCGGTGCCGTCGGCCGAACCTGCTGTTCCGGAGCCGGCGAAGGTCGTCACCACACCATCCGGCGTGATCTTGCGGATCAGGTGATTGAAGGTATCCCCCACATAGACATTGCCGCTGGCATCGACTTTGAGGGCTTGCGGGTCGTTGAATGATGCCGCTGCGCCCGTTCCGTCGGCGGAGCCTTGGACATTCGAGCCCGCAAGCGTCGACACCTGGGCCTGCGCGTCAACGCAGCTCACCTGCACGCCGCTCACATCGGCAGTGGCCGTGCCGCTGCCATTGCTGACGCTGCAGTTCTGCCACCATGGCGAAGTGCTGACTGTCACCGCGTAGGCCGTGTTGAAGGCCATAGGCGCAGCAAAGCCGAAGGCGCCATTGGCTGCCAGCGTGAGTGCATCGCCGCCGTTGTCCAGCAGAACCAGCTTGCTGTTGTCGGCCAGGCCTGTGAGGGTGCCACCGATGGCATAGCTGGGCGGTGCCGCGTCGCCCGGCGCGGAAGGGTCGGTGGGTGCGACGGGCACTGCGGAGTCCGCCGGCGGCGACGGGGGAACGTCCGAAGCCGGGGTGTCCGTTGAACCTGCGGGCGTCGTGGCCGGAGCCGGAGCACTCGCGGCAGCGGCAAGGAGTCCGCAGGCCGAGCAGCCGCCATCACCTCCGCCGCCGCATGCAGTGATGAGCAGACAGAAGGCCAGGGCGGTGAGAGGGCGAAGGGTTGCTGTGAGAAGTTGCATCATGGGATGAATCGAGAGAGATTGGCGGCGCCAGTGCCGTGATGAACCCGGCCCTCCGTTTGCATGAGCGCCAAACCATGCGACGGGCAACTTCCAATCAACGATTGCCTTGTGACAGGGGCAGCGGTCAGCGGCACGTCCCAGCCCCTCAGCGCAACGGTGTGATCTTGCGGATCACGTTGCCCTGGAGCACATAGACATTGCCGCTGGCATCCACCGCGACGTCGAACGGATCGTCGAACTGGGCGACGGCACCCAGTCCGTCGTCCGAGCCTCTGGTCCCGGAGCCGGCGAGCGTGGTGACAACCCCGTTCGGGGCGATCCTGCGGATCGTGTCGGTGCCGGAGTCTGCGACATAGACATAGCCGCTGGCGTCGAGCGCAATGCCCCACGGGTAAGAGAACTGGGCGGCGGCGCCGGTGCCATCCGCATACCCCGGCGTCGAGCCGGCCAGGGTGGTGACAACGCCATCCGGCGTGATCTTGCGGATCAGGTGGTTGGAAGCATCGGCGACATAGGCGTTTCCGCTGGCATCCACCTTTACACCGTTGGGCTTGTTGAAAGATGCGGCTGCGCCTTGTCCGTCTGCCGAGCCTCGCGTCGTGGAGCCGGCCAGCGTGGTGACGACGCCATCCGGCGTGATCTTGCGGATCATGTTGTTGCCATAGTCGGCCACGTAGACGTTGCCATTGGCATCGACATCGAGGCCCGCTGGCCCGTTGAACTGTGCGGCGATGCCGGTCCCGTCGGCCGAGCCGTTCGTCGAGCCGGCCAGGATGGAGACGTCCCCGCTGGGCGTGATCTTGCGGATCGCGTTGTTGTCATAGTCCGCGATGTAGACATTCCCGTTCGCATCCACTGCCACGCCATCGGAATAGCCCGGCGCCGCGGAAGCGGCCAAGGTGGTCACGTCGCCGGCCGGCGTGACTTTGCGGACGACTTCGTTGTCGGTATCCATCACGTAGAGATTCCCGCTGCCGTCGATCGCGAGCGCCTCCGGGCCACTGAATGATGCGGATGCGCCGTTGCCATCGGCCGAACCGGGGGTCGCAGAGCCGGCCCACGTCGAGACCTGCGCTTGCGCGGTGGCGCAGGACACGTCCACGTTGGTCACCTGGCCCACGGCGGTGCCGTTGCCATTGGCCACGGTGCAGGCCTGCCAGAGAGGCTGGGTGGCGATCGTCACCGCATAGGCCATATTGAAAGCCACGGGCGAGGCGAAGCTGAACGCGCCATTGGCCGCCAGTGTCAGCGCGTCGCCCCCGTTGTCCAGGAGAACCAGCTTGGTGTTGGCGGCCAGGCCCGTGAGCGCGCCGGAGATGACAAAGCGCTCGGGCGCTGAGGCCGGCGGCGCCGCAGGTTCGGTCGAGCCCGGGGTTTGTGTCGAAGGGGGGATGTCGGCCGCCGGTGGGGGAGCTGAGCCTGTCGAGGGATCCGGCAGGGCCGATGCGCTCAGAACGACAGTCCCGGACCCGCCATCGCCGCCGCCGCCACAGGCCCCCAGGGCAAGGGAGAGGAGGGCTGTGGCAAGGCCGCGGAGCGGCGCAGTGCGAGAGCTGATCATGGAGTCGGTCTGTCTGATTCGGAGGGCTGGCGTCGACCTGCTTCGTGCAGCGCCAGGGCGCAGAAGCGAAAGTGTGGCGAGCCTGCGCGGCTTGCTCCGCGTCTTGCGACTATTCGTCAGATTTGATCGCGCCATCCCGGGGGGTGCGTGCCCCGCGGAGACGGCCTGATCGCACAAGCGAAGAAGTGCTGGTCCGACTCGGGTCGTGCGGCGGCGCAGCACGATGCGAAGGTCGTCACTTCGGAAGCACGATCATGGGCAACCCCTCTCTCCATCGATGGATCTTCGGCGCCGCGGTCGCGTGTGCCTGCGTCGCCGCCCCACTGGCTTCGCGCGCGCAGACCGTGGACCCGGGCACCGGCGCGCTGCCGGCCATGAAGGTGCAGGGCAACGCGCGCTTCGCCTGCGGCGGTATCGGCTCGGACGAGTCCAACGCGATGCGTGCCGCGATGAAGGACCATCCCTTGTCCCTGCTGTTCGCCCGCGCAGGCGGCGAGTACCTGGCCAACGTGGACGTCTCCATCAAGTCCGCAAGCGGCGACACCGCGCTCGCGATGCGCGCTGCCGGGCCGGTCTGCCTGATCGACCTGCCCGCCGGCCGCTACACCGTCGAGGCCAGCTCGGAAGGCGTGACCAAGACGCACACCGTCACGGTGGGGCGCGGTTCGCAGACCGCCGACTTCCGTTTCTGAGCCGGGCTTCTCAGGCTGCCAGCGCCGCCTCGATGTCGCGCGCCATCGAGGCCGGCGTGTCCACCGGCGCATAGCGCTTGAGCACGCGCCCGTCCTTGCCGACCAGGAACTTGGTGAAGTTCCACTTGATGGCCGTGCTGCCCAGCAGGCCGGGCGCTTCCTTGGTGAGCCACTTGTAGAGCGGCGTCGCGCCGGAGCCGTTGACCTCGATCTTCTCCATCATCGGAAAGCTCACGCCGTAGTTCTGCACGCAGAAGGCGCCGATCTCCTCGTTCGTGCCCGGGTCCTGGTTGGCGAACTGGTTGGACGGGAAGCCGAGCACGGCAAGGCCCTGGCCGGCGTACTTCTTGTGGAGCGCCTCCAGGCCTTCGAACTGTGGCGTGAAGCCGCACTTGCTGGCGGTGTTGACGATCAGCAGCACCTTGCCCTTGTACCGCGAGAGTGGCACCTCGGTGCCGTCGATCTGCCGGGCTTCGAAGTCGTAGACGCTGGTCATGATGGCGTGTCCTCCAGAATGCGGGAACGTCGATCATCCTCGCCGCCGTTCGTTCGCGCAAACGAGGACCACAAGGCCGCCAGCACGATCAAGGCGCCGCCGGCCCAGATGCGGCCATCCAGCGTGGCCGCGCCCCAGGCGACCGAGGAGACGCTGGCGAACAGCACCTCCGACAGCATGATCACCGAGGTGGCGCTGGCTGCCAGCCGTGCCGCGCCGTATTGCAGGCAGACGTTGGCGAACACGAAGCCCGCGCCCAACAGCGCCGCCCAGCCCGCCCACCCTGCCGCGGCCGACGGCTGCAGCGGCGGCGCGGCGATGGCGCCCAGCGTGGTGCCGGCCGCCGCGGTCAGGCCCGCCACCAGCGCGCAGCCGCCGAACATGGCGAGCGCGCGCGATTCGCCGGGCGCCGCGCGCAGCCGGCGCAGCAGGATGTTGGTCAGCGCGAAGCTGAAGCCGGCTGCCACGCCGAGCCAATCGGGCAGGCTCGCGGGCACCGGCCAGTCGGTCTCCGGCCTCTTGAGCACGACCGCCACGCCGGCGAGCGCGAGCGCCATGCGCGCGAGCGCCGAGCGGCTGGGCCGCTCGCCGAGGAAGACCCACGCCAGCAGCACGCTCCACAACGGCATCAGGTAGAACAGCAGCACCACCCGCACGACGTCGCCCTGCGTCACGGCCCAGTTGAAGCCCACGTTCGTGAAGCCGGCGGCCAGCCCCAGCAGCGCAAGCCCCGGCCATCGCACGAAGGCCAGCCAGGCATGGCGGCGCAGCCATCCCATCGCCAACGCAATCACTGCATAGACAAGCGCCGTGGTCCAGACCGGATGAAGGCCGTGCGCCTCGATCTGCCGGAAGGGGAACCAGGACACGCCCCAGACGAAGGCGTTGAAGACGAGCGCAAGGGCTGGCAAGGCGTTGACGCGGCGGCGGCCTCAGTGATGCTTGTCGCTGCGGGCGATCGCGAGCAGGTGCTCCACTTCTTCCGGATAGCGCTTCAGGTTGTTGCGATGCCAGCGCTTGATGAGCCACATGAAGCCAGCCACCACCAGCCCGAAGGCGGTGATGGCCGAGTAGGCCGAGAGGCCCAGGCCGGTGCAGGCACTGTAGAAGGCGCCCAGGCTCAGGATGCAGGCCTGCTCGTTGAAGTTCTGCACCGCGATCGAGCGGCCGGCGCCCATCAGGTTATGGCCGCGATGCTGCAGCAGCGCATTCATCGGCACCACCAGGAAGCCGCCCAGGCCGCCGAGCAGGATGAGGAAGGGCACCGCGATCCAGATGTTGCCGATGAAGTTCATCGCGATCAGCAGGACGCCCATGCTGATGCCCATCGGGATCACGCGCGTGGCCATGTCCAGTCGCATGCGCACCGACGCCACCACCGCGCCGACCGCGGTGCCGATCGCCACCACGCCGGTCAACGAGGACGCCTGCGCCGTGCTGTAGCCCAGCGCCAGCGAGGCCCAGGCCAGCACGATGTACTTGAGGTTGCCGCCCGCGCCCCAGAACAGCGTGGTGGTCGCCAGCGAGATCTGGCCCAGCTTGTCGCGCCACAGCCGTGAGTTGCAGTGCCAGAAGTCCGGCAGTAGCGCCAGCAGGTTGCGCAGCATGCCGTGGCGCGGATTGGCGCGCAGCGGCCGCATCTCGACGCCGGTGTCGGGGATGCGCGTGTTGAACCAGGCCGCGACGACATAGACCAGGATCAGCGACGCGATCGCCGCCTCGGGCGGAGTTTCGATGCCGGTGTCGATGATCGGGAAGTCCAGCGCCAGCAGCCGCATCGACAGCGCGTGCCCCACCAGCTGCCCGCCGAGCACGATGCCCAGGATGATGGATGCGATGGTCAGGCCCTCGATCCAGCCGTTGGCCTTGACCAGCTGCGAGGCTGGCAGCAGCTCGGTCAGGATCCCGTACTTGGCGGGCGAGTAGGCTGCCGCGCCCAGGCCGACCACCGCATAGGCCAGCAGCGGATGACCGCCGAACAGCATCATCAAGCAGCCGACCACCTTGATCGCATTGCTGATGAACATCACGCGGCCCTTGGGCAACGCATCGGCGAAAGCGCCGACCAGCGGTGCCAGCGCGACGTAGAAGATGGTGAAGATCGGCACCAGTGCCGCGCGCTGCCACTCGGGTGCGCCGCTGCTTCGCATCAATTCCACCGCCGCCACGAAAAGCGCATTGTCGGCCAGCGACGAGAAGAACTGGGCCGACATGATCGTGTAGAAACCGCGCTTCATCGATGGGCTGGCTGGCCAGGAGGGGGCTGCTGGCAATAGTGAAAAAAGGCCGCGGTACTGGCGGAATGCGCGGTTATAGCATGGGGGTGCAATGTCAAAATGACGCACCGCCGCAGCGTTCCGGGCGCTTTCGTGCGAATGTTTTTGTCTTCCCCAACGGGTTCACGCCGTGCCTCGTCCCATCCTCGCCACCATCCACGCCGCCGCCCTCACCCACAACCTCGAGCGCGCGCGGCGCGCCGCCGTCGATGCCCGGGTCTGGGCGGTGGTCAAGGCCAATGCCTACGGGCACGGTATCGAGCGCGTGTTCGAGCCCTTCCGCGCCGCCGACGGCTTCGCGCTGCTCGACCTGGCCGAAGCCGAGCGCGTGCGCGCGCTCGGCTGGCGTGGCCCGGTGCTGCTGCTGGAAGGCGTCTTCGAGCCGCGCGACCTGGAGCTGTGCTCGCGCCTCGAGCTCTGGCACACCGTGCACTGCGACGCGCAGATCGACATGTTGGCCGCGCACAAGACCCAGGTGCCGCAGCGCGTGTTCCTCAAGATGAACTCCGGCATGAACCGGCTGGGCTTCGCGCCCGAGCGCTTCCGCGCCGCGTGGACGCGGCTCGATGCACTGCCGCAGGTCGACGAGATCTCGCTGATGACCCATTTCAGCGATGCCGACGGCGAGCGCGGCGTGGCCCACCAGCTCGAGGTCTTCGAGCGCTTCACGCGCGACCTGCCGGGCGAGCGCTCGATCGCCAACAGCGCCGCCACCTTGCGCCATGCGGCCACGACCCGCGCCGATTGGGTGCGCCCCGGCATCTTGCTGTACGGCAGCGCGCCCGACTTTCCCGAGCACGATGCAGCGCACTGGCAGCTGCAGCCGTCGATGACGCTGTCCACGCGGCTGATCTCCGTCCAGACCCTGAAGGCCGGCGACACCATCGGCTACGGCTCGCGCTTCACGGCCGAAGGGCCGCTCACCATCGGCGTCGCCGCGGTCGGATACGCAGACGGGTATCCGCGCCATTGCGACACCGGCACACCGGTCCTGGTGAACGGCGTGCGCACGCGCCTGGTCGGCCGGGTCAGCATGGACATGATCACGGTCGACCTCACGCCGGTGCCCGACGCCGCCTTCGGCAGCGAGGTCACCTTGTGGGGACGGGCCTCGAACGGCGCCGTGCTGCCCATCGACGAGGTCGCGCGGGCCGCCGGCACCGTCGGGTACGAGCTGATGTGCGCGGTGGCGCCGCGCGTGCCCGTGGCGGTCGACTGACCCAAGAACCGGGCCGCTTGAAAATTCTCTCCAACTGGCGCTCGGTGCGCCTCTGGGAAACGCAGCTCGAGCGCGACCTGCATCGCGAGCACGACCTGCGCCTGCATGGCCTTTTGATCGGAGCCTCGACGCTGCTGCTCATGTGGCTGGCGTCCTGGCTGCAGATGAGGGCCGGCGTCGAGTCGCTCGCACTGCGCTACCTGCTGACGCTGGGTGCCGGCTACCTGGGGTACCTCTGGATCCTGCGCGGGTGGGCCACGCTGCTGATCCGCAAGAACATGCAGTTCAACCCCGATCTGCCGGACCCGCAGATTTTCGACTGGCCCTCGGCCCGCAGCGGCGCCAGTCCTTCCGGTGGCGGGCATGGCGTCGGCGACCTGGCCGGCGGCGCTCTCGAAGCCGCCGCCGGAGCGGATGAGGGCGCCATCGTGGTGGTGCCGGTCGTCGCCATGTTCCTGATCGGCCTGGCCATTGTTTTGGGCGCCGGCGCGCTGGTGCTGCTGTACTTCGGCTCTGAGGCACTGATCGCGGTAGCGATCGAGTTGGCCTTCGGCTACGTCACCGCCACCGCGGCGATGCGCGTGGCGCGCGAAGGCTGGCTCACCGCCGCGGTGCGCCTGACCTGGAAGCCGCTGCTGGGTGCCCTGTTCTGCGCGGTGTTGCTGGGTGCGGTGCTGGACCGCTTTTTGCCACAGGTGAATTCGCTGCCGGAGGCGGTGCGGGTGCTGCTGGGGCGGCACCATGCGTGACTGGTCAACCGGACCGAGGGGGTTGCAGCCGGCTGCGTCGTTGAAGAGGTCAGGATGGGTGGACCTCCGGGAAGTGCTCCTGCTCGATCAGGTGCATGGCCCAGGCGCCATCCGAATCAGTACAGCCCGAGCTGCCTTGCCTGCAGCCGCGCCAGCCCCAGCAGCGCATCGGTAAACGGCGTGGCCACGCCCGCGCGCTGCCCCAGCTCGCGCACCACCGAGACCAGCGCATCGAGCTCGACCGGACGATGCGCTTCCACGTCCTGCAGCATCGAGGTCTTGAAGGCGCCCAGCTTGCGCGTGACGGCGTGCCGGTCGTCCGGACTCTCGGCGATCGGCACGCCGATGCGCTCGCCGATCTCGCGCGCCTCCAGCATGATGGTCGAGATGAAGCCGCGCACCAGCTCGTCGTTGAGGATGAGGTCGGTGGTGGCGCCCGTCAACGCACTGATCGGATTGACCGTCATGTTGCCCCACAGCTTGTACCAGACGTCCTTCTGGATGCGGGGCGAGAGCCGGGCTTCGAAGCCCGCTTGCTCGAGCAAGGCCTCGAGCCGCTGCGCGCGCGGCGTCGCCTCGCCCGAGGGCTCGCCGATGATCAGGCCATTGCCGAAGTGGTGCCGCACCAAGCCCGGCGCGTCCAGCGAGCAGCTCGCGTGCACGACGCAGCCGATCACGTGCTGTGCGGGGATCGCTGCATCGATGCGCCCGCCCGGGTCTACCGCCTCCAGTTGGGCGCCGGCCAGCGAGCCGCCGAAGCCACCCTGCAGAAACCACCACGGCACGCCGTTCATGGCCGTCAGCACGATGGTGTCGGGCCCCAGCAGCGGCGCGATCTGCGCGGCAACGGCCGGCAGGGAAGGCGCCTTCACTGCGATGACGACGAGGTCCTGTGTGCCCAGGTCGGCCGGATCGGACACCGCGTTCACCGCGACGCGCGTGCGCTGGTCCCCGCGCAGCACGCTCAGTCCATCGCGCTGCAGCGCGTCCAGCGTCGCGCCGCGCGCCACCACGTTGAGCCGGCAGCCTGCCTGCGCAAGGCCGGCTCCGATCCAGCCGCCGATCGCGCCGGCGCCGTAGATGCAGACTTTCATCGCTCAGTGCCTGTAGCTGTCATCGATGCGATCGACCTGCCGCACCAGCGCATCGAACACGTCCTGGCCGCCGCCGCGCTTCGGATCGAACTGCAGCGCATCGCGCGTGCACTTGCGCGCGACCTCCTCGGAGACCGGGATCGGCGCACCCATCGACAAGGTCGCCATCTGGATCTCGCAGGCGCGCTGCAGCGTCCACAGGATGGCGAAGGTCTGCGGCAGCGTGCGGCCCCAGGCCAGCAGGCCGTGGTTGCGCAGGATCACGGCCGGACGATCGCCGATGCTCTTCAGGAGGCGCGGGCCTTCGTCGGCATGGATGGTGATGCCTTCGAAGTCGTGATAGGCCACCATGTCGTGCAGCTGCGCGCTGTAGAAGTTGGTCTGCTGCAGCCCGCCCTGCAGGCAGGCCACGGCCACGCCGGCGGTGGTGTGGGTGTGCATCACGCAATGTGCATCGGGCAGGCCTTCGTGGATCGCGGCATGCACGGTGAAGCCGGCGGGATTCACCGGATGCCGCGAGCCGTCCAGCACCTTGCCGTGCACGTCGATCTTCACCAGGTTCCCGGCGGTGACCTCGTTGTAGTGCAGGCCGAAGGGATTGATCAAAAACTGCTTCTGCCCGTCAGTCACGCTGTCGGGCAGCCGCACGGTGATGTGGTTGTAGATCATCTCGGTCCAGCCCAGCATCGCGAACACGCGGTAGCAGGCGGCCAGCTGCAGGCGCGCCTCCTGCTCGTCGGGATGGATGGCGGGGCGGGCCGCGGCGGCGGCCGGGGTGGCGAGCGGACTGTTCATCGGCGCTTCCTTTTCATGCCTTCGCTTCAATGGATTCAATAGGTGCCGCCGGAGGGCACCGCCTTCGCCGCGGGCTTGAATCGCGCGGCCAGCGCGTTGGTGCCGCGCACCAGGAGGTTGGTGTCCAGCCCGACGGCGACGAAGAGGGCGCCCAGGTCCAGGTACCTCTGCGCCAGCGTTTCGTCCGGCGTCAGGATGCCCGCGGCCTTGCCGGTGCGGCCGATGCGTGAAATCGCGTCTTCGATGGCGGCCTGCACTTCCGCGTGGTTCGAATTGCCGAGGTGGCCGAGCGAGGCCGACAGGTCGGCCGGTCCGATGAAGATGCCGTCGACGCCGTCGATCTCCGCGATCGCCTCGAGATGGGTGAGCGCCTGACGCGTCTCGGCCTGGACCAGCAGGCAGACCCGCTCGTTGGCTTCCTTCGCATAGCCCGTATAGCGGCCCCAGCGCGAGGCGCGCGCGCCGCCCATGCCGCGCACGCCCTGGGGCGGATAGCGCATGGCGCGCACGATGGCCTGCGCCTGCTCGGGCGTGTCGACCATCGGCACCAGCAAGGTCTGCACGCCCAGGTCCAGGTACTGCTTGATCAGCGCGGTGCCGGCGTCGCCGTGGCCGACCGGCACGCGCGCGATCGCGTTCACGCCCGGATAGGCGGCGATCGCCTGCGCCTGCTGAAGCACGCTGCGCAGGCCGTTGGGCGAATGCTCGCCATCGAGCAACAGCCAGTCGAAGCCGGCACCGGCGCAGATCTCCGCGGCGTAGGCATCGGCCAGGCCGAGCCACAGGCCGATTTGCGCGCGCTTGTCCGCGAGGGCTTGCTTGAAGGGATTGAGGGGCGTTTGCATGGGACTTTCCTGATCAGACAAAACGGAAGGAGATGGAGCCCAAGGGGCCGTAGTCGGCGTGGAAGGTGTCCCCGGGCGCGGCGGTGGCCGGCCGCGTGAAGGAGCCGCCCAGCACCACCTCGCCGGCCTCCAGGCACTCGCCCCAGGGCGCCAGCTTGTTGGCCAGCCAGGCCACGCCGGTGGCCGGGTGGTTGAGCACGGCGGCGGCCAGCCCCGACTCCTCGATCACGCCGTTCTTGTAGAGCAGGGCGCCGACCCAGCGCAGGTCCACCGCGTCCGGCTTCACCGGCCGGCCGCCGGTCACGATGCCCGCGTTGGCCGCGTTGTCGGCGATGGTGTCGAAGACCTTGCGCATCGCACCGGTCTCGCGGTCGACCTGCTCGATGCGCGCGTCGATGATCTCGATGGCCGGCACCACGTACTCGGTCGCGGCCAGCACATCGAAGATGCTCGCGTTCGGCCCCTCCAGCCGCTTGCCCAGGACGAAGGCAAGCTCGACCTCCACGCGCGGGGCGATGAAGCGGGTGAAGGGAATGTCGCCGCCCTGATCGAAGAACATGTCGTCCAGCAGGGTGCCGTAGTCCGGCTCGGTGATCTGGCTGGCCTGCTGCATGGCGCGCGAGGTGAGGCCGATCTTGTGGCCCCGGACCACGCGGCCCTCGGCCAGTTTGGTCTTCACCCACTCGCGCGAGATGGCGTAGCCGTCCTCGATGCGCATCTCGGGGTGGCGCATCGAGAAATGCCGCACCTGCACGCGCGACTTCTCGCTCTCGTGCAGCTCGGCGGCGAGTTGCTGGATCAGCTTCTTGTCGAGCATGTCAGGGTTGCCGGAAAAGGGCGTGCAGGTTGCCGCACTTGCCGTCGTAGACCTGCCCGGGCGCTTCGTCGATCTGCAAGGTGATGCCGACGTGGCGCTTTGCGAGCAGTGGCTCGGCATGCCGCTTCAGGCGTTCGAGCAGCGCCTCGCCGATGCGCTTCTTCACCGCATCGGGGCGTCCCGCGGCGATGCGCAGGTTGAGGTAGACGAAGCCGTGCTCGCCCGATCCGTCGGCCACCGCGCAGTGCGCGGCCGGGTAGGCGAGCACGCGCGTGCCGCTGACCGGGAAGACCGGGCGGTCCTGGTCGTCGCGCTGCGCGAGCAGGGTGTCGGCCAGGGCGCGGCACAGCGTCGGCATGTCGGCATCGGGTTCGACGTCGGGCGTGTAGAGGATCACGAGATGAGGCATGGACAGGCTTTCTCAGGCAACGGCTGGCGCCGGCAACGGCGTGACGGGGAAGATCGCGTTGATCTGACCGGTGCCCGAGCTGCCGAAGTAGGGCGTGACGATCTCGACCGGCGCGGTGTAGCGGTCCCAGCCGAGCAGGCCCAGCAGCATCGCGGTGTCGTGCATGTCGCCCTCGCCCCAGCACTTCTCGGCGTACATCGGCAGCATGCCGACGAAGGTCTTCCACTCGCCGGCCTTCCAGAGCTCGACCACGCGGCGGTCGACCTGCTCGAGGAAGGGGTCGTAGACCTTGTGCATGAACTCCGGCGCGCGGCCGTTGTCGGCGAAGTGGTGCGACAGCGAGCCGCTGGCGAACACAGCCACCGTGCCCTCGTAGCGCTCTTCGATCGCGCGGCGCACCGCCAGGCCGAAGCGGCCCGACTCGGTGAGGTCGTGCCAGTCGCACCAGCCGCTGATGCTGATCACCTTGTAGCGCTGGTCGGCATTCATGTAGCGCATCGGCACCAGCGTGCCGTATTCCAGCTCCAGCGTGGTGTCGCTGTGGGCGCGGCTCTTCACGCCCATCTCGTTGGCGACGTCGGCGATCAGGTGGCCCAAGCCCGGATTGCCCGGATAGGCGTAGGGCATGTTCTTGATGAAGTGCGGCAGTTCGTTGCTGGTGTAGATGCCCTCGAACGTCGGACCGCAGTTGATGTGGTATTCGCTGTTGACCTGCCAGTGCACGTCGAAGACCACGATGGTGTCGACGCCGAGTTCGCGGCAGCGGCGGTCGATTTCCTTGTGGCCGTTGATCGCCGCGTCGCGGCAGCCCAAGTGGGGGCCGGGGAATTCCGACAGGTACATCGACGGAACGTGCGTGATCTTGGCGGCGAGTGCGAGCGTGCCCATGATCAGCCTCCCCAATGGGGTATGTGGTGGGAGCCGAGCGACACCGCCACGTTCTTCGGCTCGCAGAACACCTCGTAGCTCCAGGTGCCGCCCTCGCGGCCCGTGCCCGAGGCCTTGGTGCCGCCGAAGGGCTGGCGCAGGTCGCGCACGTTCTGGCTGTTGACGAAGCACATGCCGGCCTCGACCGCGGCCGCGACACGATGCGCACGGCCGATATTCTCGGTCCAGACGTAGCTGCTCAGCCCGTAGGGAATGTCGTTGGCCAGGCGGATCGCGTCGGCTTCGTCCGTGAAGGGAATCAGGCAGGCCACCGGGCCGAAGATCTCGTCCTGGGCGATCTTCATGCGGTTGTCCACGTCGGCGAAGACCGTCGGCGCGACGTAGTTGCCGCGCCGCACGCGCTCGGGCAGCTGCGGCACTTCGAGGCCGCCGCACAGCAAGGTCGCGCCTTCCTTCGGTCCGAGCTCGATGTAGCTGCGCACCTTCGCCAGGTGCGCCTGCGAGATCATCGGTCCGACGATGGTCTTCTCGTCCAGCGGATCTCCGACCACGATGCGCTTGGCACGCTCCGCGAACTTCGCGGCAAAGTCGGCGTAGATCGACCGCTGCACCAGGATGCGCGAGCCCGCCGTGCAGCGCTCGCCGTTGTTGCTGAAGATCATGAACACGGCTGCATCGAGCGCGCGGTCCAGGTTGGCGTCCTCGAAGACCACGAAGGGACTCTTGCCGCCGAGCTCCATGCTGAACTTCTTCAGGCCCGCGCTCTGGACGATGCGGTTGCCGGTGGCTGTCGAGCCGGTGAAGGAGATCGCGCGCACGTCCGGATGCGCCACCAGCGGCTCGCCGGCCTCCTTGCCGTAGCCATGCACCAGGTTCAGCACGCCCGGGGGAATGCCTGCTTCCAGCGCCAGCTCGCCCAGGCGCGCGGCCGTGAGCGGCGAGAGCTCGCTCATCTTCAGCACCGCGGTGTTGCCGAAGGCCAGGCAGGGCGCCACCTTCCAGGTGGCGGTCATGAAGGGCACGTTCCACGGCGAGATCAGCGCGCACACGCCCACCGGGTGGAACAGCGTGTAGTTGAGGTGCGTCTCGGTCGGGTAGGTGTGGCCGTCCACCCGGGTGCACATCTCGGCGAAGTAATAGAAGTTGTCGGCCGCGCGCGGGACCAGCTGCTTGCCGGTCTGCGCGATGACCTGGCCGCAATCGTTGGTCTCGGTCCGCGCCAGCTCGGGCACGTGGGCCGCGATCAGGTCGCCGAGCTTGCGGATCAGCTTCGCGCGTTGCGGCGCGGGCAGGCCGGCCCACTTCGGGAAGGCTTCCTTGGCGGCGGCCACGGCGGCGTTGACTTCGGCTTCGCCGCCCGAGGCGACCTCGGCCAGCACTTCCTGCGTGGCCGGGTTGACGGTCTCGAAGTAGTCGGCGCCGGCGATCGGCTTGCCGTCGATGAGGTGATCGATCTTCATGGGGCCTTCGATTCAGTTGGATCTCGCATGCCTAGATCAGCGCGCGGCACTCGTTGCGTTCGCCGTCGGTGCGGTGCGGCGGCTTTCGATGGTGTTGACCAGCGCGCCGATGCGCTCGATCTCGGTGACGACCACGTCGCCCGCCCGGCAATCGACCACGCCGTCGGGCGTGCCGGTGAGGATCAGGTCGCCGGGTGCGAGCGTCATGAAGCTCGAGAAGTACTCGATCAGGAAGGGCACGTCGAAGATCATGTCCCTGGTGTTGCCCGACTGCGTGATCTTCCCGTTGACGGTGGTCTGCAGCGCCAGCGCCATCGGGTCCGGCACGTCCTGCGCGTCCACCAGCCACGGGCCGATCGGCGTGCAGGTGTCGCGGTTCTTCACGCGCAGGTTGGGGCGGTACCAGTTCTCGAGGTAGTCGCGGATCGCGTAATCGTTGGCCACCGTGTAGCCGGCGATGAAGTCGTAGGCATCGTCGCGCCGCACCCGGCGCGCGGTCTTGCCGATCACGACGACCAGCTCGCATTCGTAGTGCATGAACTGCACGCCGGCCGGGCGCTGCGTTTTCTGGCGGTGGCCGATGAGCGTGCTCTGGCCCTTGACGAAGACCAGCGGCTCCTCGGGCGCCTTGAATTCCAGTTCCTTCGCATGGTCGGCGTAGTTGAGTCCGAGCGCGAGGATGGTGCGCGGCCGCGGCGTGGGCGCCAGCGGCGGCAGCCACAGCGCGGCGTCGAAGTCGACCAGGCGGCCATCGGCCAGCAGCAGCCGGCCGTCGCGCTCGGTCGCATCCTGCTCCACGCCTTCGAAGGCGATGCGTGCGTGCTTCATGCCGCTTCTCCCGCCAGGGTGTTGAGGAGCGTCTCGAAGCCGGGCGCGCTGATCTCGATGCGGTCACCGACCCTGGCCAGGGGGCGCCCCGCATCGCAGCCGAGCATCAGCACGTCGCCGCGCGCGAGCGTCATGAACTCGCTCACGTCCGCAAGCAACCGTGAGGCATTGCGCACCAGCTGCGAGAAGTCGACCGACTGACGCAGCTCGCCGTCGATGCGCACCTCGAGCCTGAACTCGGCCGGGTCGGCCACCTCCTGCGCGTCGCGCATCGCCGGCCCGATGCCGAGGAAGCCGTCGACACATTTGAACTTGACCGGCGGCCGGAAGAAACTCGAGTGCGGGATGGACAGGTCGTTCATCGGCACGAAGCCTTCGACATCGCCGTCGGCGCCGATCACCATCGCGATGGTGGCGCCGACCTCGACCTCCGGAATGCGCGGGGGTATCACGATCGCGCTGCCGTGCGGGCTCCAGGTGTTGGCCGTCTTCACGTACAGCACCGGCGCCTGGGGTGGTGCCTTGTAGGGCGGCTGCGTCATCTGCGGCGCCAGCGCGTCGACTTCCGCGCGGAAGTTGAGCAGCACGCCGTAGACCGTGCCGGTGGGGATGAAGCTCATGGTTGTTCCAGTTCGATCACTTCGTCGAGCAGTACGTAGAGCTGAGACAGCTTCTGCTTGCCGAGCGACTTTTCCATCCACGCGTAGTGCGCCTCGATGGTGCGCGAGAGCTGCTGGACCATCTGCGTGCCCTTGGCCGTGGCCTCGACCACGGTGCGGCGCTGGTCGGCGGGATCGCGCGCGCGGCGGATCAGCCCGTCGCGCTCCATGCGCGCGAGCACGCCGGTCAGGCTAGGGCCGAGGATGAAGGCCTCGCGCGCGACACGGCCGGTCTCGACCATGCCGTGCTCGCCCAGCACCCGCAGCACGCGCCATTGCTGGTCGCTCAACCCGTGCTCGCGCAAGCTGGGCCGCGTGTGCGCCATGACGGCTTCGCGCGCCTGCAGCAGAAGGCGGGGGAGGTTGCGGTGGACGAAGGGCGTGGCCATGAGGTCTGGATTATTTAACATGTTAAATTTCTGGGCAAGACTTTCCTGCCACTGCATTCCTCGGGTTTTCCCGCGGCCGGCAGCGCTGTCGCCGATGGGCCCTCCCTACACTCGGGCGATGGCCAAGGAAAAAACACTCTTCGTCTGCTCCGAATGCGGCGGCACCAGCCCCAAGTGGCTGGGCCGCTGCCCCAGCTGCAATGCCTGGAACACGCTGATCGAGCAGGTGGCGGCTGTGGCGCCCGGCGGCGCCAACAACCGCTTCGGCGCGCCCTTCGCCGCGCTCGCCGGCTCGGCCGAACTGGCGGTGCTGTCGGAGATCGAGGCGAGCGAGATCGCGCGCACGCCGACCGGGCTGGACGAACTCGATCGCGTGCTGGGCGGCGGCATCGTCGACGGCGGCGTCACGTTGATCGGCGGCGACCCGGGCATCGGCAAGTCGACACTGCTGCTGCAGGCGGCCGATGCGCTGCAGCGCGCGGGGCAGAACGCGCTCTACGTGACCGGCGAGGAAAGCGGCGCGCAGGTGGCGCTGCGCTCGCGGCGCCTCGGCCTCGAGCTGTCGCAGGTGCAGGTGCTGGCCGAGATCCAGTTGGAGAAGATCATCGCCACGCTGGACGCCACGCGCCCGGCGATCGCGGTGATCGATTCGATCCAGACCGTGTATTCGGACCAGCTGACCTCGGCACCGGGCTCGGTCGCGCAGGTGCGTGAATGCGCGGCGCACCTCACGCGCTTCGCCAAGGCCAGCGGCACGGCGGTGGTGCTGGTGGGCCATGTGACCAAGGAGGGCGCGCTAGCCGGGCCGCGCGTGCTCGAGCACATGGTCGACACGGTGCTGTACTTCGAGGGCGACACGCATTCCAGCTTCCGCCTGGTGCGCGCCATCAAGAACCGCTTCGGCGCGGTCAACGAGATCGGCGTCTTTGCGATGACCGAGCGCGGCCTGAAGGGCGTGGCCAATCCCAGTGCGATCTTCCTGAGCCAGCACGCCGAGCCGGTGCCCGGCAGCGTGGTGCTGGTCACGCTGGAGGGCACGCGGCCGATGCTGGTCGAGATCCAAGCCCTGGTCGACAACGGCGGGCCCAGCCCGCGCCGCCTGTCGGTCGGCCTCGATCGCGACCGGCTCGCGATGCTGCTGGCGGTGCTGCACCGCCATGCGGGCGTGGCCTGCATGGACCAGGACGTGTTCGTCAACGCGGTGGGCGGGGTGCGCATCAGCGAGCCGGCGGCGGACCTCGCGGTGATGCTGGCCATCACCTCCAGCCTGCGCGGCAAGCCGCTGCCCAAGGGCTTCATCGCCTTCGGCGAGGTCGGCCTGGCCGGCGAGGTGCGGCCGGCGCCGCGTGGCCAGGAGCGGCTGCGCGAGGCGGCCAAGCTGGGCTTCAGCGTGGCGGTGGTGCCCAAGGCCAACGCGCCGCGCAAGGGCACCCGGGACATCGAGGGGCTGACGATCCACCCGGTGGAGCGCATCGAGGAAGCGATGGATGTGGTGCGTGGAATCGACTGAGCCGCGCTCGCCCATGAAGATGCGCGAACTCGCGCAATAGCCCCGCTTCGTCCGCGGCGACAATCCGGCTCATGAATTTCGGGAAAGTCTTCGTGCCCCTAGCGGGCCTGCTGCTGCTCGGCGCCGCCTACCGCGCCTACGGATGGCCCGGTGTCGCCTTCGCAGGCGGCGCCATCGTCATGTTCCTGTTGATGCACTTCAACCGCACGATGCAGGTGCTGAAGCGCGCGGCCGACCGGCCGGTCGGCACGGTCGCCAGCGCGGTGATGCTCAACGCCAAGCTCAAGCCCAAGGCAACCCTGCTGCACGTGATCGCGATGACGCGCGCGCTCGGCGAGCAGCGCACGCCCAAGGACGCGCAGCCCGAGGTCTTTCGCTGGACCGACGGCGGCGGCTCCTGGGTCGATGCCACCTTCGTGAATGGCAAGCTGACCGAATGGACGCTGGTGCGGCCGGAGGCGCCGGCCGAGGGCGATGAATCGCCGGCCGACCCGCCGAGTGCCGACGCCGTCAAGCCCGCAGCCGCGGATGCGCTGCGGCCGCCGGTGTAGCGCGTTCGGAATTGCGCGCGCTATCGCGTTGATTGAGCGCTGTCAATACACCCGATCGGGTGTATTGATCGGCATGCCTTTCCCCAGCATGCTCCAGCCGGTCCGCTTGAATTGCGGATTCAAGACGTGCCACTGATCAGGTGGGTTCCTCTGAATGAGCAGGATAGTTTGCCGTGCAAGGTGGACTTCAAGAGCGAAACATCAAAAGGGGAGAGAACGTATGCGCCTGAGCAGCGATGCGTTGGTCGAATGCAGTCGAATGAATACTTCGATGAGGTTGAGGCAGGCCTTGGCGGCACATGTCCTAGTCTGTCTCTGCGGCACCTGGCAGGCGGCGCGAGCGGCGGAGAGCGGCTACGTGCCCCCGATCACTTTTCTGCGCGACGAGATCTCCTATGACGTACGCGCGGATGGGACGTACGACTTCGAGAAGTTCGAGAGCATTCGTTTGAACAACGAGCAAGGGGTCAAGCAAAGCAGTCAGGTTCCTCTGCGTTTCAGCGCATCGTTGCAGGACCTGGAAGTGCTCGAGGCGTACACCCTTGCCAAGGATGGGAGAAGGATCGACGTAGAGCCCGACAAGATCATGCTTCAGCAGAGTGCGACAAGCGCGGGCGCGCCTATGTTCGACGACTCCAAAGTCAGGACGGTCATCTTCCCGACCACGGAGGTCGGCGGGGTGATCAATCTGCGGTGGCGCATGATCCAGAAGACTCCGCTCTTTCCTGGCGCTTTCTCGATGTCCCAGGTGTTTGCGCAAACGGCTGAATTCGAGAGTGCCGAAGTGAATTTGCAAGCGCCCGAGTCGCTCAAGTTGTACATCGACGCGAGTGGGCTCAGGTCAGGGGAACCAGCCGCCCACCCCAAGGGCACGAAGGCCTGGCGCTGGACTCTGGAAAACGCGCAGGCCCGGGCGCCGGAGCCCGGCTCTGTCGGAGTCTACGATTTCAGCCCTCGCGTGGAGGCGACGAGCTTTACAAACTTCGAGATGGCAGGCAAGGCCTACCAAGATCGCGCGCGGCCCAAGGCCGCAGTAACGCCGGCAATCCAGCAACTCGCTGACGAAATAACGAAGGATGTCGCCGACCGCCGCTCGAAGGCCGAAGCTCTCTACCAATGGGTGAGCTCGCAGGTCCGCTATGTCGCAGTCTTCCTCGGCACCGGCGGAGTCGTCCCACACGATGCCGAAACCATTGCGCGCGTCAAGTACGGCGACTGCAAGGATCATGTGACGTTGCTCGAAGCACTACTATCTGCTGAAGGAATTCAGAGCAGCCCGGTGCTGGTCAATCTGGGCAGTGTCTATGCCCTTCCCAACGTTGCTGTGACACCGGGTGTCTTCAACCATGCCATCACCTACTTGCCGGAGTTCGACGTATACGTCGACTCGACAGTCGGTGTAGCACCTTTCGGTGTGTTGCCTGCGCTGGAACGCGGCAAGGCGGCGCTCGTGACCGACTATGGCCGAGGAACTGCGAAGCTGGTGACCTTGCCGCTCAGCGATCCGCAGCACGATGCCCATCGCGTGGAGACTTCGCTGCTGGCAAACGCGGACGGAAGTATCGAAGGCAAGAGCTCGGTGACAACGACGGGCTGGCTGGATCTGATGAGCCGCCAAGTCGCAGCCTCGATCCCGCCAGGACTGGAGGCTCAGTTCGCCGCTCGGCTGTTCCGCACAAGTGGAGAGAACGGCATGGGCACCTATGTTCTCAAAGGAGTGAAAGAGCTTGCTACGCCGTTCTCGTACACGTCGGAGTTCACCTTGCCGCACCGGCTACCGCCCGCGCCCGGAGCCATTGCGATTCCCTCGGGCATTGGTGCCTTTGCCAGCATTCGCTCTGTCGCTGGCGCGCTAGCCGCGCAGCCCGTTCGACGATTTCCGGCGCCTCAGATGGGTGCACGTCATGAGGAAGTCACGGTTCTCATGCTTCCGTCCTCGATCAATGTGCGCGCACTGCCGGTACCCGCCATGGTCGAGAGCTCCGTGGGCCGCTATCAATCGAGCTACGTCCAGAGCGGCAATCAAGTAATCATTCAACGCACGCTTGAAGTGAACACCACAAAAGCGGTCATGGACCCAGAGGACCACCAGAAACTGTACGCGCTTGGCGAGTCAGTTCTGCGCGACCTCGGCGCGCAGCTGTTGTACTGAATCGTCTCCATCGAGGCATGTGGAAGACCTCGCGCTTCTATCAGCGGTGGAAGATCGGACCACCTCAATCCGATTGAATGAAGGGAAAACACATGTTCGCATTGAAAAAGAAGCAGAACTCTCGGCCTTTGCTTGATCACCCCGGCATGCGCGATTCGACGGAGGCGGAACTCCACCTTGTCTCAGGGGGAGATGCTCTAGGAGATGCGATCTCTTGCGCGGCTGCGATCGCCGCGGCAGTGAGTTCAGCGAACGCCATTGCTGGGCTTTCGGCGGTGGGCGCCTGTATGAACGCTATCGCAGGCATCCCAGCCCCATCCGTAGCGGATGCCAATTGTGTGAACGACAATCCTTGCGTCGACGCAAGTGTCGATGGCAGTGACGGTGATGGCAGCGCATGCGGGAGCAGCGGCTGCGGCGGCACTGGCTCGGCGGATGGCAGTACCGACTGATGCTCAAAGCCGCCTTGATTGCCAGTGGAGCGGCCCTGATCGCCTGGAACTTGGCCCGCGAACTGGACGACCTTCACAAGCTCGCCATCGCCCTCCAATCAGCCGGATTGCCGGCGCTGATCCTCGAGGGCTATCGGTCCTTCAAGAAAGGGCTCGAGAAGCCAGCCGATTCGGCCTGATGCTTCTCAGGGTTTTTCCTATCGAGGCCCGAACTTGCACGCGGAGCGGGGGTTCTTTAGAACGGCGCCGACTCATCCGCCATTTCCTCGGCATGCGCCGCCGCTTTCGGCGCGGTGTCGATCGGCGCCGCCCCGAGCTGCATCTCACCTCCCAACGCCTCGATCAGCTCCGGCACCAGCTGCCCCAGCTCGCCGGTGGCGATCGCGGCATCGGCGTCGAAGTTGTCCTCCTTGGCCGAGCCCTTCGTCTCGTCGAGCGTGCCCTCGAGGAACACGATCTTGCGCAGCTGCATGCCTTCGGTCAGCTCGAAGGAGACGCGGTCGTCCCAGGTCATCGCCAGGCGCGTGGGCCGCTTGCCGTCGGCGATGTGCTGGCGCACTTCCTCGATGTCCAGCGGGTGCTTGGCATAGCGCACCACGGCCTTCGATTCATCGGTGGCCTTGAGCTCGCATTCGCGGTCGATGGTGAAGCCGGTCGGCGGCTCCTGCGTCGACAGCCAGTCCGACATGGCGACGGCCGGTTCGACCTGGGTGTTGATCTGCGCCACCGCGAGGCCTTCCAGCGCCTTCACCAGGCTGGTCACGACCTCGTCGGCGCGCGCCGCGTTGCTGGCGTTCACCACCAGCCGGTGCGCGGCCGGATCGATCCAGACCGCGATGCGCACGTGCCGCGTGAAGGCGAGCGGCAGCAGTTCCTGCGTGATGTCTTCCTTGAGCTCCTTCCTCTCCTTCTTGCCAGGCTTGCGGCCGGTGGTGGCCTCGATCTGCGCGGCGCGCTCGTCGACCTTGCGGCGCACCACCGAGCCGGGCAGCGTCTTGCTTTCGATCATGTACTCGAGCAGCCACTGGCCCCCGACGGATTCGACGAGGGGCCCATGCGCCTCGCCGCGGGGCTCGGCCCAGCCGGCGGCTTTCTCCTGCGAGGGGCTGCAGGGCACGAAGCGAAAGGCCTCCAGGCGCTGCTCGACGTCCGTGAGCGTTTGTGACCATGTGGATTCGATGCGATAGACGATGACGTTCTTGAAGACGGACACGAGAAGAAAACCCTTTTCCTGGCTGTTTGGCAAAGCCGAGCATTGTCGGCGGGCGCGCGCCGGGCCGCGCCGTAAAATCGCAAGCTTTTGCGACTTCCCTCCCCCAAAGGACCCAAGCAATGAGCGCGCTGCCCCCCGCATTGGACGATCGTGACGGAAAGATCTGGATGGACGGTGATCTCGTGGACTGGCGCGACGCCAAGATCCACGTGCTGAGCCACACGCTGCACTATGGCTGCGGCGCCTTCGAAGGGGTGCGGGCCTACAAGACGGTCGACGGCACTGCGATCTTCCGCCTGGCCGAGCACACCGAGCGCCTGTTCAACAGCGCCAAGATCCTGCGCATGAAGATTCCGTTCACGCCCGAGCAGCTCAACGAGGCGCAGAAGCAGGTGGTGCGCGCCAACAAGCTGGAGAGCTGCTACCTGCGCCCGCTGGTGTGGATCGGCTCCGAGAAGCTGGGCGTGAGCCCCAAGGGCAACCGCATCCACGCGATGGTCGCGGCCTGGGCCTGGGGTGCCTACCTGGGTGACGAGGGCATGAAGCGCGGCATCCGCGTCAAGACCTCCAGCTACACGCGCCACCACGTCAACATCACGATGACGCAGGCCAAGGCGGTGAGCAACTACAGCAACTCGATCCTCGCCAACATGGAGGCGCTGGACGACGGCTACGACGAGGCGCTCCTGCTGGATGCGTCCGGCTTCGTGAGCGAAGGCGCGGGCGAGAACATCTTCGTGGTCAAGGGCGGCGTGGTCTACACGCCCGACCTGTCGGCCGGTGCGCTGAACGGCATCACGCGCAACACCATCCTCCACATCTGCAAGGACCTCGGCATCGAGGTGGTGCAGAAGCGCATCACGCGCGACGAGGTCTACATCGCCGAGGAGGCCTTCTTCACCGGCACCGCGGCCGAAGTCACGCCCATCCGCGAACTCGACCGCGTCGAAATCGGCCAGGGTTCGCGCGGTCCCGTCACCGAGAAGATCCAGAGCGCCTTCTTCGACATCGTGAACGGCCGCAATCCCAAGTACGCCCACTGGCTCACGAAGGTCTGAGAAAACCCATGAGCGCCAAAGCCGTGATCGAACTGTCGGGCCAGGACCTGAACCACCAGGGCGGCGTGTTCTGCCCCAATCCCAAGGCCGATATGAAGCTGTGGAGCGCACACCCCAAGGTCTACCTGGACGTGGCGCGCACCGGCGAGGCCAAGTGCCCGTATTGCGGCACGGTGTACCGGCTCAAGGCCGGCGAGGCCGTGGCGCATCGACACTGAGGGCGCCCCGCGCCCAAGCGTCGCGGTCTGCGCCGTGCCATCTGCCTGCGCGGGCCCGAGCCGCAGGTAGACCGTTGAAATCCATCATGGGCTGAGTCCGGTCTTTGCATCGCCTCGGCCGAAGCGATGCTGACTGCTCTGCGCGATCGGCGGCGCCTGATGGCGCGCGCAAGCATGGGCACCGCGGCGGATCACGGACGCCGCCGCCACCACAAGAATTCGCAAGTTCGCAGGAGCACCGCCACGACGAAAGTTGGGTTAGGCTCCGCGTCCTCGTACGCGAACAAGAACAACGGAAAGGCGGACGCGAAGCTGCGCCGATCCAGCCAATCAGGGAATCCCATGCATCGCTCGTCCAGTCAACCGACCCCCGTCACTCGGCGACCGCTCTCGACCGAGCGGCCACTCCCGTCGCAGCCGCCCCTGAACTCCCTGCGGCCCCTCGAAGGGCAGCAAGGGGTCATCTTCGAGCAGGATGGAGGCGCGCTCGACGTCGTGACAGAGGCGGGCGGCGCCTTCATGCGCTTGCCCGGGGGGTGGAGAGACAACGAGGCCCTCCTGTCCGTGATCGACCGAGTGAAGGGCGGACAGGGGGCCTGGATCTCTGCTGGAGCGCTTCACCTGCCGGGGCCTCGGGCAGGGCACGTCCTGACCAAACTGGCCGTGGCGTTGCGGGTGCTCCGAGTCCTCGATGTGAAGGCCCTGGATGTTCTCCGAGACACGCCAGCGTTGATGGTGGACGGGGCGAAGCAGCCCGTGAAATTCACCCTCGACGAGCATGGCGCGTGCTTGAAAGGGGATGCTCGATGGCTGCAAAGCCTGATCGGCGACCTGGCCTGTCATTTCCCTTCGCTCGCCTGCCGCGTCTTCTTGGATCTGCTGGACCGCCGGGCGAAATGGACACTGTTGTCCCACCATCCCTCTGTCTTCGATGCGCTGGTGGCGCGCGTCGAGAACAAGGAAGACCAAGAAGCGTTGCAGGCTTACTTCCAACGTGAGTTGGCGTCTGAAATGAAGGGCTCGCGCGGTGCTCGATACATTGCCGTCTGGATGGCGCGCTGCCCTCCATGGGCGGAAGCTTCGCTCCATGACATCTGGTCGACACACGGCGAGGAATCCACAAAGAAGGGATGGCAGGAAGACCACCCTGCGCTGAGCCAAACCCTGGCGCAATGGGCGGAATCTTTTTCGTCGACGCCGGGAGCGCGCATCGATGACCCGGGCCGGCAGCAATCTCTGGAAGTCGAACTCATAAAGCCTTCGAATGAGGATACGCAGTACATCTGCAACCATTTCAAGCAGATCTTGCAAGGCTCCGCCAAATCCGCCAAAGACCGAGAGAGTCGATACAAGCAGGCTCTGAAGAGATATCAGGAAAAGGGCCAGGTGACGCAGTTCTTCTTTCATTGCGCGCTCTCTTCCATCGCCACTGCGTTGAAGACTACAAGGGTGGAGAGCGAGCCCCTTGAGTGGCTTCTCAGCCGGCTTTTCAACGGGTTTGCCCTTGATTTTTCCGTCATAGCCTCCTCTGCGCTCGCCCACCTGGTAGCTTCTCCGTGCACCAAAGAACTGCCATTGGGTGGGCGCTCGAGAGACGAGACGGTTGCGTTTACAGACTTTGTGCAGGTTTGGAACATCGTGTGCCGCATGATCGGCTGGTGTCATGCAACTCTGGAATTTCAGTCCGGGCTCCGGTTGACGAAAGAAGTGAAGGACGAGCTGGCAGCGTTGGCCGGCCAGGATCTGTTCGTGTGGCTGGCCCCGACCGGCCAGAAAGACGGTTTCAAGAAGGCATCTTGGAAGGTGCAGCTCCTGTGGCGTGACGAATGGCTCTGCGATCGAGACGGCAGCCATTCTCAATGCTGCGCTTGATCAAGAGGACGGGGACGGACTCCAGGACCAGGACATGGATGACATCGTTTCCTACGTCTTGAAGGACAAGTCTTCCGACTGGCTCCATTCGCTGCTGCGATTGAATCCCATATTTACCGCACGCCCAAAATTCAGAGGCTTGGTCGCTTGCCTTGCCGCCAGGTGTGCGAGTGACGCCTACATTGCTGAAGACAGAACGCGCGCGACGGAGTTCATCGCGATGCTTTGCAAAAGCCCGTTCTTGTTTGACGACGATCTCGAGAGGGCTGCGTCGTCCATGACGGCAGTTGCAGCGATTGCAGCGATCACGCTGGAAGCCATCAAGCCGCTGGAGAAAGCGTTGTCCCCTGATCAGCGCGGGCGGGAACGGATGTATCTATGGGCCTATTTCCTTGAACGTTCGGTGCAATCGGATCAAAGTGATCGTGTGGCGGAGACCGTGCGCTACCTCGAATTGATGCACAAGGGGCGCGAGTTCAAGTATCTGACGCAGAACGGTCCCAAGGTCAGGGGCCTGTTTGAGCGGTACAGGCTCCTGGCATCCCAGGTCGTGGAAGAAGAAGGCGGCGCCTTCATGCGATTGTCGAGCACATGGGAGAACAAGGATTTCCTGTCGGCCCTGCAAAGGGTCAAGGGAGTGCAGGGTGAACCGTGGATCTCGGGAGGCGTGCTTCACCTGCAGGGCACGCGCGCGGGTAATGTCCTGGGCCGCTTGGGCTTCGCGTTCGAGTTCCTGGCTGCGCTGGGTATGCGGCACGAAGAGGATGTCCTGCGTGTGCTTCTGCGCACGCCGGTGTTGATGGTGCATGCGCGGGAACCGGGGGTCAGACTCACCGTAGCGGACGGTCGGCCGTTCTTGACAGGGGATGTTCAATGGCTCCAGAGCGTCATCGTCAACCTGGCCAGCCACGCGCCGTCCCTGGCCTGTCTTGTGTTCTTGTGCATGGCACCGCAAGACCAATGGACCCTGTTGACCAGGTATCCGCCCACGTTCGACGTGCTGACGGCGCGAATCGTCGACGAAGCGGACCGGGAATCGTTGCTTGCCCATTTTCAATCGGGATTGACGTCCGAGATGAAGCAGGCGCGCGATCCGCAACGCATTGCGGTATGGATGGCGCGCTGTCCTTCATGGGCGGAGGCCACGCTTTGCGACATCCTGAGTACGCTCGGCGACCCGCACATGACAGACCCGTGGCGCGCTTCGATGATTGCGGCGCCCACCGATGAGGTCAGGCGGCGGCTGAATCCCGATCCCGAGGCATTGGTGGCTCGTTATCAGCCCGACGCCAACCTGGAGCGAGTGCGCAGCGCCAAGTATCCGCAGGAAGGCGGGCTCATCTGGAGGACCGGCGTGCGCTACATCCGTTACCAGTTCCACCAGATCTTGCGCGGCGCGCGCGATCGGGAGCTGCGATACGGAAACGCCGTGGAGGCCATCAACTGCATCCGGCGTGAGAACCGGGCGGACCTGTTCTTCAGTTGTGCGTTCATCGTTCTTTCCCACGGTCTGAAGAATGGCGACGTGCACGGTGACGCCCTGGGTTGGCTGCTGGACCGTCTCCACAAGAATTTCGCTCGGCATTTTTCCGCCGCCGCGTCCTATTCATTCGCCCAACATCTTCCCTGGCTCCTGGAGGATCGTTCGCGGCTGCCTGCATCCACGCAGAGATATCCGTTGCAACTGCCCTGGCGAGAGGGGTCCTTGGCGATTCCCTTTGCAAAGTTGGATCATGCGACCCAGGTCCTGGCCCACATGATTGGCCGCTGTGGCGCAGACCAGGCGTTCCAGTCACAGCTACGGTTGCACGAAGACGTGAAGCGAGGGCTGATGGCGCTCTTCCGAAGTACAAGCACCAGCGAGGTGCTGGCGTCTCTGGCCCCGACAGGATTCAAGGAGGCGTCGTGGAAGGTTCAGCTCCTGTGGCGTGACGATGGGTCAGGCCCCAAGCCTCGAATTTTGCCGTTGAAGATGCCGCCGCAGACTTTCGACCTGACGGCGGACATTCTCAAGAACGCGCTCGATCAAGGAGGCGGCGACGTTCGGGACGGCGACATGGACGACATCGTCGCGTACGTCCTGAGCGGTGCATCTGGCAACTGGATCAAGTCGTTGCTCGAAAGATACCCGACAGACCCGAAATACAGGGCGCTCGTCGTTTGCCTCGTTGTCAAGTGCGCCAGTAGCGCCTACGTTGACGGAAACGACCAGCGGGCGACCGAGCTCATTGCATTGCTTTGCGAATCCACGATCGTGACAGGCAATGATCTCCGCGCGGCGACGAAGTACATGAAGGCAGGCAGCGCGCTCACGCAGAAGGCGATTGCAGAGTTGCTGAGAGTGCTGTCGCCCAGTGAACGTGCGCAGGAGCGAATGTGCTTGTGGGCTTGTCTCCTTGTGAGCTCCGGGCCCGGTCATCAGGATGGCGGCATCGCCGACACCTTGAAGCAACTTGGTCTTGCGTTCAGGACGTGCAAGTTCAAACGTCTGGAGCAGAGCGAGCGGCTCGAGGTGGTGAGCTTCCTGGCGCCGTATAGGTCCGACAAGGGAAAGTTGTCGAAATGAGCTGCGCTGGGGCGCTCGCTTCAAGCGCGCGGCACGAGCTTGCCGCGCTGCGTGAATCGCCTCAAGCTTGCCCAGGCGAACGCACATCGCCAGCGAGCGCCGGGGGCGCCCCGCGGCGCGGCAGCAATCCGCGCCACGCATCGCCCTGCTCCTGCGCGAGCCGCAGGTAGATCGTCGACACCCACAACAGGCTGAGCCCGATCTGCGCATCGCGCAACGCCGAGTTGGCATTGGTCGCGATCAGGGCGATCAGCTGGGCGACGAAGGCATAGCGGCCATACAGGTCGTCACGCCGCCAACCGATCCAGACGCCTGTCAGCATCATCGCCAGCAGGCACAGCGCGCCCGGGATGCCGGCCTGGGAGCCCATCCACAGGAAGTCGTTGTGCGGCATGTTGTAGTCGGCCAGCAGCTTGGGGCCGCGCAAGTGCCACTGCGCGGTCCAGCCGCCGATGCCCCAGCCCATCCAGGGCCGATCGAGGATCATGCGGCCCGTGTCGCGGTACATGTAATAGCGCACGACCCAGCTGCCCTCCGAGACGGCGCCGGTCTGCGCCTGTTCGAGCTCCTGCACGCCCAGCTCGAACTTCTGCTGCACCGCCGGCGAGTTCCACAGGCCCACCACGACGATCGCGCCGACCGCTGCCAGGGCCAGCGCGAGCACCTTGAGACGCCCGCGCCACTGGTGCACGCAGGCCGCCGGGATCACCAGCAGCAGCGCCAGCAGGGAGGTGCGCGAGGGCAGGCTGAAGGTGATGATCACGATCACCGCCAGCGTCACCGCGAAAGCGCTCAGCGCGCGCAGCGGCCGGTGCTCCGAGAGCGCCTGCAGGCCGAACACGGCCGCGGTGGCGCCCAGGATGGTGAAGAGCAGCGCGTTGCTGATGGACTTGTTGCCCACCAGGAAGATGACGCCGCGCCAGGGCTCGAGCACCGGGAAGTAGATCTTCAGGGCGATCGCGGTCCAGAACATGGCGATCAGGACGATGTTGAAGAGCGCCATCAGCAGGAAGCCGCGCAGCGCCCAGATCGCCTCGTCGCGCGTGAGGGCCAGCGCCATCAGCAGCGTGGCGGCAATGCGCAGGCCATGCGCCAGGTTCGACGGCGTCTCCGGATACCAGGGCCGCAGCGCCAGCACCACGAGGGTCCAGGCCACGTAGGCCATGATCGGCCACCACATGGGATTGGCGCGAAGCCGCCGTGCCCGATCGCGCCAGTCCCCGGCCACGAACAGGGCGAGGAGCATCAGGATCGCGGCGAGATAGGGAACGCCCACCGGCATGAACACTGTCAGCCCCCAGAACATGGCTGCGGGGCGGACGAGTTGCGATCTCTGCATGGGGGCGGATTCTAGGTGCCGCGACTGCGGCGCTGCCTGACTACCACCGCACCCGCAGCCCCATCGACACGAGCTGGCCGGGACGGCGCCCGGCGTCTTCTAGTTCGGAAGCGCGATGACGAAGCTGGCGCCGCCGCCCGGCCGGTCTTCGCAGCGCACGCTGCCGCCGTGGCGCTCGGTGATCGACTTCACCAGCGCCAGCCCGAGGCCGACGCCGCCGTTGCGCTCGCTCGCGCCCGGCAGGCGATAGAAGGGTTCGAAAATGCGATCGCGCAGCGCAGCCGGCACACCGGGGCCGCGGTCGTTGACCCGGATCTCCGCCGCGCCGCGTCGGCTGCCGAGCTCCACGCTGATCTCGCCCGCGCCATAGCGGCGCGCGTTCTCGAGCAGGTTGCGGATCGCGCGCCGCAGGAGACGCGGCACGCCGCGCACCGTCAGCGCGTCGCTGCTGGCGTCCTCGGCCACCTCGAGCTCGGCGTCGACACGCGCGCACTCCTCGGCGGCCAGGCCGGTGAGGTCCACCGTCTCGACGGTGCCCATGTCGGCTTCCTTGGCATCCAGCCGGCTGGCCAGCAGGATTTCGTCGATCAGCTGGTCCAGCTCGGCGATGTTGCGGGCGATCTCGTCGCGCGCGGTCGGACTCGGCCGATCGCCCATCAGCTCCAGCCCCATGCGGATGCGCGCGAGCGGCGAGCGCAGCTCGTGCGAGGCATTGGCCAGCAGCGACTTGTGCGAACGCACCAGCTCCTCGATGCGGGCCGCGGCGGCATTGAAGCGGTTGGAGAGGTCGGCCACCTCGTCCTGGCCATCCTCGGCGACGCGCGCCGACAGGTCGCCTTCGCCCCAGCGCTGCACGCCGCGCTGCAGCGCCTCCAGGCGCTTGGTGAGCCGCCGCACGATCGGGTAGACGCCCAGCGCCACGGCCATGCCGACCAGCGCCACCATCCAGCCCAGGCCGAAGGGCGTGCGCCAGGCCGCGACGCCGCTCGTGCCCGTTGGATGGGGCCGCGGAGCGACGCGCAGCGACATCGCGCGCCCGTCCTCGAGCGTCACGTCGAACTCCAGCCCCTGCCCGGGCACGCGCACGGCGCTGCCCGAGCCGATGGCGCGATCCTGGGCGTCGAGCACCACCACCTCGCGCGGCACGCCCGACAGCCGCTCGCGTTCGTTCTCCGCCGCTTCGCGCACGATCCAGTTGGCGCACAGGGTGAGGATGACGACGCCGCCCACCACCGCCAGCCAGATGCGGACGTAGAGATGGCGGCGGTACAGGTTGAGCAGCATGGCGCCCCTAGTCCTGCTGCTTGGCGAAGACGTAGCCGACCCCGCGCACCGTCAGGATGCGCTTGGGGTTCTTGGCGTCGACCTCGATGGCGGCGCGGATGCGGCCCATGTGCACGTCGATCGAGCGATCGAAGGCCTCCAGCTCGCGGCCGCGCACGGCCTCCATGATCTGGTCTCGCGTGAGCACGCGGCCGGCGCGCTCGGCCATCGCGACCAGCAGGTCGAACTGGTAGGAGGTGAGGTCCGCGGCCATGCCGCCGACCGTCACGGTGCGCGCGTTGCGGTCGATCTCGAGCGTGCCGAAGCGCATCACGGCGGCGGGCGCCGCATCGCTGCCGCCTTCACCGCGCCGCCGCAGCACGGCACGGATGCGCGCCAGCAGCTCGCGCGGCTCGAAAGGCTTCGGCAGGTAGTCGTCGGCGCCGATCTCCAGGCCGATGATGCGGTCCATCGGGTCGCCCTTGGCGGTGAGCATCAGCACCGACACCTTGGCCAACGCGTTGCTGGGCATGGCGCGGATGCGGCGGCACACCTCGAGGCCGTCGGTGTCCGGCAGCATCAGGTCGAGGATCACGAGGTCGGGCGAGCGCTGCTGCAGCATCTCGAGGCCGCTGGCCCCGTCGAGCGCGTGGTGAAAGCCGAAGCCCGACTGCGTGAGGTACTCGCCCACCATCTGGGCCAGGCGCGCATCGTCTTCGATCATCAGGAGTTGGGGTGTGCTCATCGGTGTCCTCGGCCGGCGCTGCCGCCGGTTTGCTCGGCCCGGCCGGAAGCCGGGGAATGCTGGAGCCTAGCGTCGCCGGAGGGCGACAACCAGGCTTGAACGCTCCGTAAAGTTGGCGTAAACGACGCAGCCGGCCGTATCCATGGTCATGCCTGGGCGAACAGCATGGGCGCCGCGCCACGGGCGGGCGGCGCGGGGCCGCTGCGCTCCGCCAGGGCAGCGCGCAGGGCCTGGCTGTCCGGGCCCAGGCGTTCGCCGCCGGCGCGCTGCAGGATCTCGCCGGCGAGCGCATGCAGCTGCTCGGCCGAGGCGCGCATGCGCGCCTGGAAAGCGGCGTCGTCCAGCGGGTCGCCAAGGCTTCGGTTGAGATCGGCGAACCAGGGCAGGGCAGCCTGGTCCAGCATCACGGCCGGGTTGCGCTTGGCGCTCTTCTTCGACCAGGCACGCAGGAAATCCTGCATCGCGAAGTTCAGGCGCTGGCAGTGCTGCAGCTCCTCGCGAAGGCTGCCGAGCAGCGCGAGGTCGGTCAGGCGCTGCTGGAAGAAGATCTGCGAGAGCACGCCCCAGTAGTACGTGTAGTCCCAGATCACCTTGACCGGCAGCACCTCCGGGTCGCCGAACAGCGCGTACTGATCGGTGTAGAGCGCGAGCGTGCTCTCGTAGAAGGAGTGGTAGATCTGGTCGTAGAGCCTGGCACGCGCTTCCACCGAACGGCCGGCGCGGTCGTGCCCGATGAGGTCGGTGATGTAGGTGTTGCTCATCGCGATGAAATCGCTGCCCGGCGAGTAGAAGGGATCGAGAAAGAGCCCCGCCTCGCCGGTCAGCGCCCAGCGCTGGCCCGAGAACACCTGCTTGCAGCCGTAGGAGAAGTCGCGGAAGAAGGCGAAGTCCTGCAGCAGGTGGCGCTTGCCGTCGAGCTCGTCGAAGAGGCGCGGCTGCCAGGTGCGCAGCCACGCCATCGCCTTGTCGAAGCTGTCCATGGACTCGAGCGGATGCTGCCGCGGGTCGGCCACGATGCCCACCGAGTGCGAGCCCGAGGCCAGCGGGATCAGCCAGACCCAGTAGCCGGTGCCGACGAGGTGGTTGGTCGACAGCCATCTCGCCTGCGGCTCGCAGCGCGCACGCCACGCCTCGCTGTCGGACCAATGGTCGATGGTGATGCGTGCGCCAACGCGGAACCAGACCGCGTTGCAGACATGCGCGTTGGGCTGCGCCAGCCCCAGCTTGCGCTTGAGCAGGCCGGCGCGGCCGCAGGCGTCGACCAGCCAGCGGGCATGGACGGCGTGCGTTTCGCCCTCCCGTGTCCATTCGACCCGGTGCGGCGTGCGGGCATCCTCGGCCAGGGCGATGCGGCGCACCAGCGCGCCATCGATGAAGCGCACGCCGGCCCGCGTCGCTTCTTCGGCGAGGTAGTTCTCGAAAATGCCGCGGTCGATCTGGTAACTGGGCACCGACAGGTAGCGGCTGGCGCCGATCTCGGTCACCTGGTCGATGTCGCGCCGGCCCTCGCTGAAGAAGAAGCGAAAGCCGAACTTGCGCAACTGCGCGCCGTGCATGTGGGTCTTCAGGCCCAGCACCGTGTCGAAGTAGTGGGCGCCGATCTCCACCGACGACTCCCCCACTTTGTGCGCGGCATGCGGCACCGGATGGTCGCGCCGCTCCAGCACCAGCACATCGATCTCGGGAAAGCGCCGCTTGAGCTGCAGCGCGAGCGTGAGTCCTCCGAGCCCTCCGCCCATGATGACGACATCGTGGTGGGAGGGCGTCGCGTGCATGGCCGGGTCAGCCCTGCGGCTCCAGCCGCAGCCGCAGCGACAGGCGCTCCCCGAGCGGCAGGTCCAGCGATTCCGGCTCGGCGCGCGCCAGCGCCTCGAAGAAGGGCAGCGCATCGGCCATCGCGTTGGCCTTCAGCGCCGCCCCCGCATCCGACAGCGGACGTTGCGGCGCCGGCTTGCCGGCGGCCAGCGACCACGTCAGGGCCGCCACCGTGCGCTCGGTGCGCGCGGGCGCGACCACCAGGGCCACGGCCAGCAGCTCGCGGCTGTCGATCACCGAGCCCAGGGCGCCGACCGACGGGATGTCGAAGCCGGCCAGCAGCACGGCCTGCCGGTCGACCGCGCATTGCGTCGCGGCCTCCAGCAGGCCGGCGGCGAAGCTGTGGTCGTAGGCCGCCAGCGAATTGCTCGCAGCCGTGCAGCCGGTGCCGATGGTCCAGTAGCCGACCGCGGCGTTGTGCACCGAGTTGTGGAACTTGATCGGCGACAGCAGCTTGGGGTCGCTCGCCAGCGTGGCGCACATGTAATCGTTGATCCCCAGGTCGCCATGCGCCGAGGCGAACACGCAGGGCAGGTCTTTCGCGGCGCGGCCCGAGGCCTCGACCGCGGCGGCCGCGACCTCCAGCGCCAGCGCGACCGTGTCGGGCGCGCGCCGCCGCTCGGCAGGCGCCAGCATCTGCGGCGAGGGGCGCCTGGCCGGCGGATCGGCTGGCGCCGCCTCGCCGCGGAAGACCGCGCGGGCGTTGTGCCAGCCTGGCAGGGTGGAAGCCCAGAAGGCCGGGCCTTCGATGAAGAGCGTGGTCGTCATGCGCCAGCTCCCCGGCCGAACACCAGCGCGCAGTTGTTGCCGCCGAAGCCGAAGGAGTTGGAAAGCGCGTAGCGCACCTCGCCGTGCGCGGGCTGGAGCCGGATCTGCGGGCCGCAGCCGGGATCGGGCACGGTGGTGTTGACGGTGCCCGGCATCAGCCCGCGCTCGATCGCGAGCAGGCTGATCACCGCCTCGACGATGCCGGCCGCGCCCAGCGTGTGGCCGGTGAAGCCCTTGGTCGAGCTCGCATGGGTGCCCGGCGGAAAGCGGCGCGCCACCAGCGCCCCCTCCACCTCGTCGTTCTTGGCGCTGGCCGTGCCATGCATGTTGATGTAGTCGATGGCCTCGGCCGCCAGGCCGGCGCGCGCCAACGCGTCGTCGAGCGCGCGCTCGGCGCCCAGGCCTTCCGGGTGGGGCGTGGACATGTGGTGAGCGTCGCTCGCCTCGCCGTAGCCCAGCAGCTGGAGCCGGCCGGGGCCGCGCTCCAGCAGCGCGAAGCCCGCGGCCTCGCCCAGGCTGATGCCATTGCGCTCGGCATCGAAAGGGCGGCAGGGTTCGGGCGAGACCAGCTCCAGCGAATTGAAGCCGAAGAGCACGCTGCCGCACAGCGTATCGACACCGCCCACCACGGCCGCGTCGACCAGGCCCAGCCGGATCAGCCGCTCGGCCGAAGCGAACACCTTGGCGCTGGAGGAACAGGCGGTGGAGATCGTCTCGGCCGGCCCCTCGAGGCCCAGTGCCTCCTGCACGAACATCGCGAGCGAATGCGGCGTGTGGACGCGCGGCCGGCGCTGCTCCGCGGGGAAGCGGCCGTCGGCGTCCAGCTGGGTATACGCCAACTCGGTCTCGCCGATGCTCGAGGTGGAGGTGCCCAGGATCAGGGCGATGCGTGCCGGGCCGTAGCGCTTGCGCGCCGTGGCCACCGCTTCGATGAAGCCGTCCGCCTGCAGCCCGAGCCAGGCCAGCCGGTTGTTGCGGCAGTCCCAGCCCGCGAGATCCTCGGGCAGGCTGATGTCTTCGAGGCCGTCGACGCGGCCGATCCAGGTGGGCAGCGGCGTGGCGCCGAAGTCGTTGGCGCGCAGGCCGCTCTTCGATTGCTCGAGTGCGCTGAAGAGCGTTTCCTTGCCGACGCCGGCGGCGGAGGTTGCGGTGAAGGCGCTGATCTGGAGGGGAGGGATGCGGGAGGGCGGCACGGTAGGCGGTGATGCGGAGCGTGAAGAACGCCACAGCCTACCAGCTACTCCGCCCTTCGCGGGGGCGTGAATGTCCTACGGCCCTGTCAGGACAAGGTGCCCAGGTGCGCCTGGGTCGCCTCGGCGAGACGACGGTCGAAGGTGGCGAGCGGTGCCCTGAGCTCGGCGGCGAGCCAGAGGTAGGCGGCGTCGTAGGCGCTGAGCTCGTAGCGTCTTGCCAGTTCGAATTGGGCGATCAGGTCGACGGGATGAAGCTCGATGTCGTGGGCTGCGAAGTCATGCAGCGCCTGCCTTAGCGCATCGGCCTGGCCGTCCTTGCGGGCCTTCTTGAGCGCGACGCTCACGAGTTCATGTTCCAGCAGGCCCGGGGCGTGCAGGCTGCGGCCAACCAGCCGCGCCAGGGCTTCGTCGCGGGCCGGCTCATCGAAGAGGATGGCGCTGAGCGCACTGCAATCCACCACGATGGGCGGGCGCACCTTGAAGGCTGCCGGTGGCTCGGCGACGTAAAAGGCCGGAGCCGGGGCGCTCATCGGGCGTCGCGCTCGGCGCGAATGATGTCCACCGCCTCGGGGACGCCGCGGATGGGTTCCGGGAACCGCGCCCGATGTTCGGCTGCGATCTGCTCAATGGTCTTGCTGCCGCGACGAAAGATCGGGCGACCGCCCCAGCCGACGCCGACGACGGTGGGCCGTGGCAAGGGCGCGAGGACTTGCTCGGCCTCTTGGACAGCCTGCTCGATGATGGCCATCAGTTCCCCCTGAAGCGACCGGTGGTTGCGCGCCGCGCGCTGCCGCAGCCGCTCTGCCCATTCGTCGGGAACGTCCTTGACCGAGAGACTTGCCATGTCGGCTCCAAAATGGAGCCATTATGGCGTCACTTGGGAGCCTGTGCCAACCGGCCGCGCCGGGGCGTTTCGCGCCGCCAGCGCGACGAGCAGCAGCACCGGCACCCCCAGGGCCGCCGTGGCCGTGAAGAAGGCGTGGTAGCCGTAGGCGTCGACGAACGCGCCCGAGTAGCCGGCGATGAACTTGGGCAGCAGCAGCATCAGCGAGCTGAACAGCGCGTACTGCGTGGCGGAGTAGCTGATGTTGGTCAGGCTCGAGAGGTAGGCGATGAAGGCGGCCGAGGCGATGCCACCTGCCAGGTTGTCGGCCGAGACCACCAGCACCAGCGCCGTCAGGTCGTGCCCGCGCGAGGCCAGCCCGGCGAACAGCAGGTTGCTCGCCGCGCTCAGCACCGCGCCCAGCATCAGCACCCGCATCACGCCCAGCCGCATCGACAGCACGCCGCCGATGAAGGCGCCCGCCAGCGTCATGACCACGCCGTAGACCTTGCTGACGGTGGCGACCTCGTCCTTGGTGAAGCCCATGTCGACGTAGAAAGGGTTGGCCATGATGCCCATCACCACGTCGCTGATGCGGTAGATCGCGATCAGCGCGAGGATCAGCGCTGCCTGCCAGCGGTAGCGGCGAAAGAAGTCGGCGAAGGGCTCGATGAGCACGCTCTCCAGCCATTCGGCGGCGTTCTTCGCCTTCGGCAGCGCCACGCGTGCCGGCTCGGGCGACAGCAGCACCGTCAGCACGCCCACCGACATCGAAGCCGCCATGGCGAGGTAGGCGGTCTTCCAGGCGCCGTCCTGGTAGCCCGCGCTGGCGGCGAGCTCGGCCCAGGCCGCGATCCACAGCACGCCGGCGCCGGCCCAGATCATGGCGAGGCGGTAGCCGGTCTGATACGCAGCGGCGAGCGCGGCCTGCTTGCGCGTGGCCGCCGATTCGATGCGGAAGGCATCCAGCGCGATGTCCTGCGTGGCCGAGCCGAAGGCCACCAGCAGGGCGCACCACACCAGCGGCGCGAGCCCGGCGCGCGGGTCGTTGAACGCCATGCCCACGAGCCCGGCGATCACGATCATCTGCGCCAGCAGCAGCCAGCCGCGGCGCCGGCCCAGCAGCGTGGTCAGCGGCGGCACCGGCAGCCGGTCCACCAGCGGCGCCCACACCCACTTGAAGCCATAAGCCAGGCCGACCCAGCTCAGGTAGCCGATGGTGGTGCGGTCGACGCCGGCCTCGCGCAGCCGGAAGCTGAGCGTGCCCAGCACCAGCAACAGGGGCAGTCCCGCGGAGAAGCCCAGCGCGAGCATGCGCAGGGTGGCGGGTTCGAGGTACACCTTGAGCGCATCGCGCCAAGGCAAGGAAGGTGGGGTCTGTTCGGCCGGGGGTGCGGACATGAAGGAAGGTCTTTGGGAGCGCTCTTATTATTCCCGCATGTGCCTGCACTGCCCCTCCCGCTCCGATCTCTGGCAGCAGCGTCGTGCCTTCCTGCTCGCCGCCGCCGCTGCCGCAGCGGCGCCCGCCCTGGCGCAAGTGGAGGTGGGCAAGTCCTCCGTCGCGCGCAACCTCGTGCCGGCCGAGAACGTCGAGCAGGCCGGCGTGCAGCAGTACGACCAGCTGCTGGCGCAGGCCAAGGCGAAGGGCGCACTGGCCGGTGACGGCAACCCGCAGCTGCAGCGCCTGCGTGCCATCGCGGCGCGCGTCATTCCCTTCGCGGCCCGGTGGAACGAGCGCGCCGCGCGCTGGAAGTGGGAGATCAACCTCATCGGCAGCAAGCAGATCAACGCCTTCTGCCTGCCGGGCGGAAAGATCGCCTTCTTCACCGGCATCCTCGATCAGCTCAAGCTCACGGATGACGAGGTGGCGATGGTGATGGGCCACGAGATGGCGCATGCCCTGCGCGAGCATGCGCGTGCCCGCCTGGCCAAGAGCGCCGGCACCGGCGCGGCGCTGTCGTTCGGGGCTCAACTGCTGGGCCTCGGCCAGGCCGGCGATCTCGCGGCGCGCGCCGGCACGCAGTTGATCACCCTCAAGTTCAGCCGCAGCGACGAGACCGATGCCGACCTGGTCGGGCTCGAGCTCGCGGCGCGCGCCGGCTACGACCCGCAGGCCGCGGTCTCGCTCTGGAAAAAGATGGGCGAGGCCTCGAAGAGCGGGGCCGGCCTGAGCTTCCTGTCGACGCACCCCAGCGGCCCCGATCGCATCGCCAAGCTCCAGGCCAACGTGCCGAAGGTCGAAGGGCTTTATCGCGCGGCCAGGCGGAGCTAGATCGAACCGCTTCCGGCTTTCTGCCTCGCCTTTGCAGAATCGGGCAAGAAGCGTCCTCGAATCGGCTACCGCCTCCAGCCGCCCCGTTCCTAGACTTGCTCCTGTCCCCGCCGCACGTGCGTGGGGTCGTCTTCAAGGAGCGCAGCATGTCGGGAATCCAGGAAAAGGTCGTCGCCATCACCGGCGCCAGCAGCGACATCGGCGAAGCCGCCGCCAGGCTGCTGGCCGCTCGCGGCGCCAAGGTGATGCTGGGCGCGCTCGGGATCAGCCGGCTGTACGCGCTCGCCCACGAGATCGTCGAGGCCGGCGGCTCGGCGCACTTCCAGGCGCTCGACGTCACCCGGCCCAAGAGCATGCAGTGCTTCATCGAAGAGGCGACCGGGGTCTTCGGCCGCGTCGACGTGATCGTCCATGCGGACCCGCCAGGGACCGACCACTATCCGCCGGAGTGGGAGTGCGATTGCCCGCAGATCGCGATCTCGCCCGACGACCTTCCCGGCGCCATCGTCCTCGCGATCGAGCGACCGGCGAGCGCGGACGGGGGCGACATCGAGCGCTCCCGGAGGGCTGCCCAGCTGATGTAGCCGAGCGCCGAATCCGCCATCGAGCGTGGAACGCCCGCGGGCGGGCAGGGCGCCTCCGCGGCGTTCCACGAATGGCCTGCCTGACCGGCCGGAGGACCGCAAGGCGGTGGCACGCACCTTGCATCTCATCTTGTACACAAGACAGGATGCTTGATGATGGTGCATGAAACAGCCTCGCCGCGTGGCGAGGCCTCGGCGATCGATGGCGACGTGGCGGCTGCGCGGGCCTGGATCGCGCGCATCGATCCGCCGCTGGCCGGCGCCGCGCAGGGGCCGCTCGCCGGGCTGCGTTTCGCCGCCAAGGACAACATCGACGTCGCCGGCATGCCCACCACGGCCGGCTGCCCGGCCTTCGCGCGTACGCCGGCCGCGCACGCGCATGTGGTGCAGCGGCTGCTCGATGCCGGTGCATGCCTCGCGGGCAAGACCAACCTCGACCAGTTCGCCTGCGGCCTCAACGGCACACGTTCGCCTTACGGCGCCGTGCCCAACAGCTTCGATGCGCGCTACGTGAGCGGCGGCTCCAGCTCGGGCTCGGCGTACGCGGTTGCCGCCGGCGAGGTGGACTTCGCACTGGGCACCGACACCGCCGGCTCCGGCCGCGTGCCGGCCGGGCTCAACAACATCGTCGGCCTCAAGCCCTCGCGCGGCCTGATCAGCACGCGCGGCGTGGTGCCGGCGGCGCAGAGCGTGGACTGCGTGTCGATCTTCGCGCCGACCGTGGGCCTGGCGGTGCGCGTGCTGCGAACGGCGATGGGCTTCGACGCCGAAGACCCGTATGCGCGCCGCCTTGCGCTCATCGAGCGGCCGCTGCCGGCGCGCTTCCGCTTCGGCGTGCCGCGGGCGCCGCGCTTCTTCGGCGACGCGCTGTCGGCCGCGGCTTTCGAGCGTTCGCTCGGACAGATGCAGGCGCTCGGCGGCACGCCCGTCGCCATCGACTACGCGCCGCTGGCCGAGGCCGCTGCCTTGCTCTACGACAGTGCGCTGGTGGCCGAGCGCTATGCCGCGGTGCGCGCCTTCTTCGATGGCAACGAGGATGCGGTCATCGAGCCGGTGCGCGGCATCCTGGCCGATGGCCGGCGCTACAGCGCGGCCGACTTCGTCGATGCGCGCACCAGGCTCATGGCGCTCGGCCAGCGCGCGGGCGCGATGTGGGAGCACATCGACCTGCTGCTGGTGCCCACGGCGCCCGCGCACTACACCATCGAGGCGATGCGTGCGGCGCCGGTTGCGCTCAACCGGAACCTCGGCGAGTACACCAACTTCGTCAACCTCCTGGACTACGCGGCGCTCTCGGTGCCTGCCAGTCTGCGCGGGGACGGGCTGCCCTTCGGCATCACCCTGATCGGCCCCTGCGGCAGCGACCTGCAGCTGGCCGAGCTGGGTCAGCGCTTCCACCACGCCACCGGCCTGACCGTGGGCGCCACCGGCCGTCCGCTGCCGGCGCCGGAAGCGCTGCCGCTTGTTGCGCCGCAGCCGCTGGTGAAGATCGCCGTCGTCGGCGCCCACCTCTCCGGCATGCCATTGAACGGCCAGCTGGTCGAGCGCGGCGCCACCTTGGTGGCACGGACCGCGACCGCACCGCAGTACCGGCTTTATGCGCTGCCCGGCACGGTGCCGCCCAAGCCGGGCCTGGTGCGCGTCCCGCCGGCGCAGGGTGCGGCGATCGCGATCGAGGTCTGGGAGATGCCGCTCGCGCACTACGGCAGCTTCGTCTCGCTCATTCCCGCGCCGCTGGGCATCGGCACGCTCGCGCTGGCGGACGGCAGCAGCGTGCAGGGCTTTCTGTGCGAAGGCCTGGCGCTCGAAGGCGCCGAGGACATCACGCACCTGGGCGGCTGGCGTCGCTACATCGAATCCCTCCCGGCATGAACGAGCGCAAGCCGATCGATCTCCGGCACCCGGCGGCGGCGCGAGCGGCAAGCCGGCACCGTGGCGTTCCTGGCATGGTCCTCGCGTGGGTGCCTTGACCAGAGACGAGAGGAAAGCCGCCATGACACCCCTGCAGATCGAGGCCTTCGTCGAGGCTGCCGCCGCCGCGGTGGACCTTCGGTTGCTGCCCCAGCACCGCCCCGGCGTGCTGCGCTACTTCGGCCTGGCGGCGCACTACGCGGCCATCGTGGAGGCGGTGCGGCTCGATCCCCATGATGAAAGCGCGGTGCACTTCTCGCCCGTGCTGCCCGCGGAGATTCCGGAATGACGCCGGCTGCGCTGCTGTTGCAGGACGCCGCGGCCATGGCGCAGGCCGTGCGCTCGGGCGCGGTGAGCGCGGTCGCGCTGGCCCAGGCCAGCCTGGAGCGCATCGCCGCTACCGATGCGCACGTGAATGCCTTCACCGACGTCGTGCGCGAGCGTGCCCTGCGGCGCGCGGGCCAGGTCGATGCCTCGCTCGCCTCCTCGCACGGCGTGCGCACGCGCGAGCTGCCGCTGCTCGGCGTGCCCTTCGCGGTCAAGAACCTCTTCGACGTCGCCGGCCTGCCCACCTTGGCGGGATCGAAGATCGAGCGCGAGCGCGAACCCGCGCGCGGCGACGCCACGCTGGTGCGCCGCCTCGAGAGCGCCGGCGCGGTGCTGGTCGGCGCGCTCAACATGGACGAGTACGCCTACGGCTTCACGACCGAGAACAGCCACGTCGGCGCCACCCGCAACCCGCACGACCTCGAGCGCATCGCGGGCGGTTCCTCGGGCGGCTCGGGCGCCGCGGTGGCGGCGGGCCAGGTGCCGCTGGCACTGGGCTCCGACACCAACGGCTCGATCCGCGTGCCCGCTTCGCTCAATGGCGTGTTCGGGCTCAAGCCCACCTTCGGCAGGCTGCCGCGCACCGGCAGCTACCCCTTCGTGTCCAGCCTCGACCATCTCGGCCCTTTCGCGCGCACGGCGCGCGACCTGGCGCTGGCCTACGACGCGATGCAGGGGCCGGAGCGCCTCGCACCGCGCGACCCCGGCTGCGCCCAGCGCGCCGTCGAGCCGGTCGTCACCTCGCTGTCGCGCGGCGTGCAGGGCCTGCGCATCGGCGTGCTGGGCGGCTGGTTCCGCCAGCACGCGCAGGCCGAGGCGCTGGCCGCGGTCGATGCGGTGGCGCTCGCGCTGGGCGCGGTTCGCACCGTCGAGCTGCCGATGGTGGAGGCCGGTCGCGCCGCCGCCTTCCTGATCACCAATGCCGAGGGCGCCGCGCTGCATCTGCACGACCTGCGCACGCGCCCGCAGGACTTCGAGCCGCTGTCGCGCGACCGCTTCCTCGCGGGTGCGCTGCTGCCGGCGGCCTGGGTCGCGCGTGCCCAGCGCGTGCGCCGGCTCTATGCGGCACAGGCCGCGCGCGTGTTCGAGCGCTTCGACATCCTGCTGGCCGCGGCCACGCCCTGCGCCGCGACGCCGATCGGCGCCGAGTGGATCGAGCTCGACGGCCAGCGGCTCCCGTTGCGCGCCAACCTGGGCGTGCTGACCCAGCCGATCTCGTGCCTCGGCCTGCCGGTCTGCGCGGTGCCGGTGTGGGGCGCGCATGCCAGCCTGCCGATCGGGGTGCAGGTGATCGGCGCGCCCTGGCGCGAGGACCTGGTGCTGCGCGTCGCCGCGACGCTCGAGTCGGCCGGGGTGGTACGCGCGCCGGTGGCGAGGCTGGCATGAGCGAGCGCATGGCCACGTCCGAGATCAACCGTCCCGACGTGCTGGCCGAGGTCACGGCCGCCTTCGCGCGCTACGAGGACGCGCTGGTCCACAACAAGGTCGACGTGCTCGATGCGCTGTTCTGGGACAGCCCGCACACGCTGCGCTACGGCGCCACCGAGAACCTCTACGGCCACGAAGCCATCCGGGCCTTTCGCGCAGCGCGCCCTTCGCAGGGCCTGGCGCGCGAACTGCTGCGTACCGTGATCACCACCTACGGCCGCGATTTCGCCACAGCCAACTGCGAGTTCCGGCGCGAAGGCGGCACGAAGACCGGCCGCCAGAGCCAGACCTGGGTGCGCACCGGCCAGGGCTGGCGCGTGGTCGCGGCCCACGTGAGCCTGCTCGCCTGACCCATCCCAGCCAACAACACCCTCACCACTTGGAGCACACCATGAGCCAGTTCAGCCGCCGCGAATCCCTCAAGTCCCTTGCCGCGCTTGCGTCGGCCACCGCCCTGGGCGGCTGGAGCGCGCTGGCGCAGGCACAGAAAGCGCTGACCGTCGGCGTCATCTACGTCGGTCCGCGCGACGACTACGGCTACAACCAGGCGCATGCGCAGGCCGCGGCCGAGCTCAGGAAGCTGCCGGGCATCAAGCTCGTCGAGGAAGAGAACGTGCCCGAGACCGCGGCCGTGCAGAAGACCATGACGGGCATGATCGCGCAGGACGGCGCCACGCTGCTCTTCCCGACCTCCTTCGGCTACTTCGACCCGCACATCCTCGCGGTCGCGCCCAAGAACCCCGACGTGCGCTTCTCGCATTGCGGCGGCTTGTGGTCCGAGGGCAAGCATCCGAAGAACGTGGGCAGCTTCTTCGGCTACATCGACGAGTGCCAGTACCTCAACGGCGTGATCGCCGGCCACATGACCAAGAGCAACAAGATCGCCTTCGTCGCGGCCAAGCCCATCCCGCAGGTGCTGCGCAACATCAACGCCTTCACCATGGGCGCGCGCTCGGTCAAGCCCGGCATCACCTGCAGCGTGATCTTCACCGGCGACTGGTCGATGGCGGTGAAGGAAGCCGAGGCCACCAACAGCCTGGCCGACCAGGGATGCGACGTGTTCACCATGCACGTGGACGGGCCCAAGGTGGTGGTCGAGACCGCGGCCAAGCGCGGCAAGATGGTCTGCGGCTACCACGCGAGCCAGGCGAAGCTGGCGCCGAACGCCTACCTCACGGGCGCCGAGTGGAACTGGCTCACGGCCTACAAGACCGTCATCGAGGCGGCGCAGGCCGGCAAGCCGCATCCCAACTTCCTGCGCGGCGGGCTGAAGGAGGGCTACGTGAAGATGTCGGTCTACGGGCCCATGGTGAGCGACGCGGCGAAGAAGAATGCCGACGACATCAAGGCCCGGATGCTGGCCGGCACCTTCGACATCTTCCAGGGAGGCCTGAAGGACAACAGGGGCGTGGTCGTCATCCCGGCCGGCAAGGCGCTGAAGCAGACCGACCTCGAGCTGGAGAAGATGAACTACCTGGTCGAAGGCGTGGTCGGCTCGATCGGCTGATCCTCCATCCGTCGCGTCCACCATGCGCAGCGTACTGAAGGAAGCGGCCCTGCCGGTCTTCGCCATCGCGGCGGCGCTGCTGCTGTTCGGCGTCTTCGTCTGGTTCGCCGGCGCCAGTCCGATCGAGGTCTGGCTGATCCTCTTCAAGGGCGCCTTCGGCGACTGGTTCTCCTGGCAGAACACCTTGCAGCGCGCGGCGCCGCTGATGCTGACCGCGCTGTGCGTCGCGATCCCCGCGCGCGCGGGGCTGGTCGTCATCGGCGGCGAGGGCGCGCTGGTGCTGGGCGGGCTGGCCTGCGCGGCGCTGCCCTACGTGCTGCCGCTGCCGGCGAATGCGCTGGGATCGCTCGCGCTGTGCATCGCCGGCGCGCTGGCGGGCGCGCTGTGGATCATGCTGGCCGGCTGGCTGCGGCAATACCGCGGCATCAACGAGACCATCAGCAGCCTGCTGCTGGCCTATGTCGCGATCGGGCTGTTCAAGCACCTGGTCGAAGGCGTGCTGCGCGATCCCGCCAGCCTCAACAAGCCGGCCACGCGCTCGCTGGCGGAGGGCCTTGCGATCGGCGGCATCGGCGGCTCGGACGTGCACTGGGGCCTGGCGATCGGCGTCGCGGCTTGCCTGGTCTCCGGACTGTGGCTGCGCGCCACGCCCTCGGGCTTTGCGGTGCGCGTGGTGGGCGGCAATCCGCGCGCCGCGCAGCTGGTGGGCCTTCCGGCCAGCCGGCTGATCCTGGCGGCGTGCGGGCTGGGCGGCGCCTGCGCCGGCGTGGCGGGCGCGGTGGAAGTGGCGGCGGTGCACACCAACGCCAATGCCTCGCTGATCGCGGGCTATGGCTATGCGGGCATCCTGGTGTCCTTCATCGCGCGCCACAACCCGGTGGCCGTGATTCCCGTGGCGATCCTCTTCGGCGGCTTCGGCGCGGCCGGCAGCCTGCTGCAGCGGCGCGTCGGCTTGCCCGATGCCTCGGTGCTGGTGCTGCAGGGCATGGCCTTCGTGCTGATCCTCGCGAGCGAGGGATTGCGCATGGTCGACTGGAAGGCCTTGCTGAACAGCCGTGCCCCCCGGGTGCACGAACCGGCGTTGCGCAAGGAGCCGCCGATGCACGACGAGCCGGCTGCCGTGCGCCCGCTCGAACCCGCCCGTCCTCCCATTCCCCACGGCGTGCGCGTCGCGCACGACGTAGCCCGGCTGCAGGAGGTGACGCGATGACGCCCGACCAGTGGACCGCCCTCGTCGCCGGCATCGTCGGCGGCGCCTTGCGCGTCGGCGCGCCTTTCCTGTTCGTGAGCCTCGGCGAATGCCTGACCGAGAAGTCGGGCCGCATCAACCTCGGTCTCGAAGGCGTGCTGGTGCTCTCCGCCATGGCCTCCTTCGGGGGAGCCTGGCTCACGGGGTCGGCCTGGCTGGGCGTGCTGATCGGCGCGACGGCGGGCGCATTGCTGGCGCTGCTGCATGGCCTGCTGTGCTCGCTCGACCGCGTGAACGACGTGGCGACCGGCATCGCGCTCATGCTGTTCGGCACCGGGCTCGCGTTCTACCTCGGCAAGCCACTGATCCAGCCGCAGGCGCCGCAGCTGCCGGCCATACCGCTGGGCAACTGGAGCGAGAACCCGGTGGTGCGCTCCGCCCTGCAGATCAATGCGCTGGTGCCAGTGGGCATCGTGCTCGCACTCGTGCTGTGGTGGGGCTTTGCGCGCACCCGCATCGGACTGCTGGTGCGCATGGCGGGCGACTCGGCCAATGCGACGCGGGCGCTGGGGTATTCGGTGGCCGGGCTGCGCATCGCGGCCACCACCGCCGGCGGCTTCATCGCGGGGCTGGGCGGCGCCTCGCTCACGCTCTTCTACCCGGGCAGCTGGAACGAGGGCATCTCCAGCGGGCAGGGGCTGATCGCGGTGGCGCTGGTGATCTTCGCGCGCTGGAATCCGCTGCGCTGCATCGTCGCGGCGCTGCTCTTCGGCGGCGCCGGCGCGATCGGGCCGGCGCTGCAGTCCATCGGCGTGGGCTGGGGCTACCACCTCTTCAACACGGTGCCCTACGTGCTCACGCTGGTGATCCTGGTGCTGACCTGCAAGCCGGGCAGCGTGGCCGCCGGCAGTCCCGGCGAGCTGTCTTCCACACGTTGACCCGAGGCATCGATCGATGAGCACTGAACGCTTCGTTTATGCGGACCCCTACCGCTGGCCCTACCACGGCGCGCTGCGGCCCGACAACACGGCCCTGGTCGTGATCGACATGCAGACCGACTTCTGCGGCAAGGGCGGTTACGTCGACGTGATGGGCTACGACCTGTCGCTCGTGCAGGCGCCGATCGAGCCGATCGCACGGACGATGGCGCGCATGCGGGCGCTGGGCTTCCACGTCATCCACACGCGCGAAGGCCACCGGCCCGACTTGGCCGACCTGCCCGCCAACAAGCGATGGCGCTCGCGCCAGATCGGCGCCGGCGGCGTCGGCATCGGTGACGAGGGCCCGTGCGGGCGCATCCTGGTGCGCGGAGAGCCGGGCTGGGAGATCATTCCCGCGCTGGCGCCGTGGCCCGGCGAGGTGGTGATCGACAAGCCCGGCAAGGGTGCCTTCTACGCCACCGATTTCGAGCTGGTGCTGCGCACGCGCGGCATCGAGAACCTGATCCTCGCCGGCATCACCACCGACGTCTGCGTGCACACCACGATGCGCGATGCCAACGACCGCGGCTTCGAATGCCTGCTGTTGTCGGACTGCACCGCGGCGACGGACCCCGGCAACCACCTCGCGGCGCTGAAGATGATCACCATGCAGGGCGGCGTGTTCGGCGCGCACGCCGGCTCGGCCGCGCTGCTCGATGCGCTGGCCGCGCTGTAGCAGGGAGCCTTGCTCATGGTCGATCCGCTCCTGCAACCGCCCATCGGTGCCTTGCCCGCCGCCACCGGGGCCCTCGCACTCGACACCTACCGCCTGACCAAGCGCTTCGGCGACTTCACCGCCATGGACAGCGTGAGCATGCGCGTCGAGCCCGGCAGCGTGCACGCGCTGCTCGGCGAAAACGGCGCGGGCAAGAGCACGCTGGTCAAGTGCGTGGCGGGCTATCAACGTGCGGAGGAAGGCAGCATCCTGATCGACGGGCGCGAGCAGGAGATCGCCAATCCGGTGGTGGCGCGTGCGCTGGGCATCGGCATGGTCTACCAGCACTTCACGCTCGCGCCGGGCATGACGGTCGCCGAGAACCTGCTGCTGGCCGGCGGCCGCGCGCCGGCCATCATCGACTGGAAGCGCAAGCGCGCCGAGCTCGAGGAATTTTTGGCGACCACGCCCTTTCGGCTGGACCTCGACCTGCGCCCCGCCGAGCTGGCGGCCGGCGAAAAGCAGAAGCTGGAGCTGCTCAAGCAGCTCTACCTGAAGCCACGCCTTCTGATCCTGGACGAGCCGACCTCGGTGCTGACGCCGCAGGAGGCCGACGAGGTGCTGGGCCATGTGCGCGCCTTCGCGCAGAGCGGCCTGTGCACGGTGCTCATCATCACGCACAAGTTCCGCGAGGTGATGGCCTATGCCGACAGCGTGACCGTGCTGCGCCGGGGCAAGGCGGTGCATCACTGCCGTGTCGATGAGACCGACCCGGCACGGCTGGCGGCCGCGATGATGGGGGAAGGCGAGGCGCCGCCGCCCGAAGGCGATGCCGCGCCAAGGTCGGCGGTGGACGGTCCGCAAGCGGCCGCGCTTGCCGACGCGCCCGTGGCCTTGCAGGTCGATGCCCTGCGCGCGCAGGGCGACCGCGGCACGCTGGCCGTGCGCGACCTGAGCCTCGAGGTGCGCGCCGGCGAGATCCTCGGAGTGGCCGGCGTCTCCGGCAACGGCCAGCGCGAGCTGGTCGAGGCGCTGGTCGGCCAGCGCGCACGGCTGGCCGGCGGCGTCCAGGTGATGGGCGAGCCCTATGCCGCCGGACGCGCGGAAAACCGCCGCCTGAAGGTGCGCAGCCTGCCCGAGGAGCCGCTGCGCAATGCCTGCGTGGGCGATCTCAGCGTCGCAGAAAACATGGCGCTGCGCGACTTCGACCAACCGCCGCTGGCGCGCGCCGGCGTGCTGAACTTCGCGGCCTGGCGCAGCCGCGCCCGCAGCTGGATCGCCGAGTACGGCGTGAAGACCCGCGGCGAGGGTGCGCCCATCCGCAGCCTGTCGGGCGGCAATGTGCAGCGCGCCGTGCTGGCGCGCGAGCTGGCGGGGGAGATCAATGTGCTGATCGCCGCCAATCCGGTGTTCGGGCTGGACTTCGCGGCGGTGGCCGAGATCCATGGCCGCATCCGGCAGGTGCGGGCGCGCGGCGGCGCGGTGCTGCTGATCAGCGAGGATCTGGACGAGCTGCTGGAGATGGCGGATCGGATCGTGGTGATGAGCGAAGGCCGCATCGTGTTCGAGACGGCGGCGGCGAGTGCCGAGCGGCATGTGCTGGGCGCGCACATGGGCGGAGGGCATCACGCATGAGCGCCCGGGAGACCTTCATGCAGGTCGATGCCGAGCCTTTCGCGTTCGAGTGCGAGCTCGCGCGCACGGCCCTCGTCATCATCGACATGCAGCGCGACTTCATCGAACCCGGCGGCTTCGGCGAGACCCTGGGCAATGACGTCTCGCTGCTCCAGGCCATCGTCCCCGCCACCCGTTCGGTGCTTCACACATGGCGAGCAAAAGGCGGCCTCGTGGTCCACACGAGAGAAGCCCACCGTCCGGACCTGGCCGACTGTCCGCCGGCCAAGCGCAACCGCGGCCGGCCCACGCTGCGCATCGGCGACCCCGGCCCCATGGGCCGCATCCTGGTCGCGGGCGAGCCCGGCAACCAGATCATCGATGCGCTCGCACCTGTCGATGGCGAGATCGTGATCGACAAGCCCGGCAAGGGCGCTTTCTACGCGACGGGCCTGCAGTCGCTGCTGCAGCAGCGCGGCATTCGCAGCCTGGTCTTCATGGGCGTCACCACCGAGGTCTGCGTGCAGACCAGCATGCGCGAGGCCAACGACCGCGGCTACGACAGCCTGCTGCTGGAAGACTGCACCGAGAGCTACTTCCCCGCCTTCAAGGCCGCCGCGCTGGAGATGATCCGCGCCCAGGGCGCCATCGTCGGCTGGACCGCGCCGAGCGCAAAGCTGCTCGCCGCGCTGGGCGACTAACATCCTCGCCGTGCCCACCTCCGTCAAGACCCGCCCCGGCCCCGAACGGCACGCGTCCCAGGACGCAGCCTTCCGCACCCGCGCGGACGAGGTCTACGCCCAGCTCAAGCGCGACGTCGCCGAGTTCAGCCTGGTGCCGGGCGACCGCTTCACCGAAAGCGAGATCAGCGAGCGGCTGGGCGTGTCGCGCACGCCGGTGCGCCAGGCGCTGTTCCGGCTGCAGCAGGAGGGTTACGTCGAGGTGCTGTTCCGCAGCGGCTGGCGCGTGCTGCCTTTCGATTTCGACCAGTTCGAGCAGCTCTACGACCTGCGCATGGTGCTGGAGACCACCGCCGTGCATCGGCTCTGCGACAGCGGCCATCGGGTCGACCGCAGCCTGCTCGACAGCCTGGCCCGCATCTGGCTGGTGCCCGCGGCGCAGCGCAGTTCCGACACGGTGCAGGTGGCGCAATGGGACGAGGAATTCCACTGCGCCCTGGTCGCTGCCGCCGGCAACGCCGAGATGGCCCGCGTGCACCGCGACGTGACCGACCGCATCCGGATCATTCGCCGTCTGGACTTCACGAAGCAGCCGCGCATCGACGCCACCTACGAGGAGCACGCCAAGATTCTCAAGGCCATCCGTGCCAATCGCGGCGAGCAGGCCGCGATGCTGCTGCGCGCGCACATCGAGACCAGCCAGGCGGAGGTGCGCAAGATCACGCTGCACCAGGTCCACATGGCGAGGACCGCCGGCCGCCGCTAAGGCCTCTTGTCCCTGTTCCAGGAACACCGCGGAACCGGCTTGGCTGGGCCGCTGGTGTTGCCCCCGGTGAGGGGGTGGGCGGCCACGCGAAGTGGGCCAACCTGGGGGAGAGCTTTTTACTCTGCGGTGATGCCGCCGCGCTGAACGACCCCCGCCCAGCGCTGCGCATCCTTGGCCATCAGCGCCTTGAACTCGCCAGGCGTCGAACTCGCCGGCACCATGCCCTGCGACTCGAAGGCCGTCGCCACATCGGGCTGCTTCAGCACCGCTGCGATCTCCTTGTTGAGCCGCGTGACCACGTCGTCCGGCGTGCCCTTGGGCGCCAGCACGCCGTACCACATGTCGACGTTGCCGCTCTGGATGCCCGCCTCGGCCAGCGTCGGCACCTCGGGCAACTGCGCCAGGCGCTTGTCGCTGCCGGTCGCGATGGCCTTCAGCTTGCCGGCCCGGATGTGTTGCAGCGCCACGTGCACCGGCAGGAACATGTAGTCGATGCGTCCCCCCAACAGATCGGTCACCGCCCCGGCGGTGCCCTTGTAGGGCACGTGCAGCATCTCGGCGCCGGTGCTCTGCAGCAGCAGCGCCATCGACAGGTGGTGCGGCGTGCCGACGCCCGGTGTGGCGTAGGTGAGCTTGCCGGGGTTGGCCTTGGCCGCGGCGACCACCTGCGCCACCGAGGTGGTCTTCTGCACCTTGGGGTTGGTTACCAGCAGCAGCGTGCCCCAGGAGGTCAGGGAGACCGGCGTGAAGTCATTCAGCGGGTCGTAGGCCAGCGACTTGTAGAGGCTCTTGTTCATGACCAGCGTGTTGACCTGCACCAGCAGCGTGTAGCCGTCGGGCTTGGCGCGCGCGACTTTCTCGCTGCCGATGTTGCCGCTCGCGCCGGCCACGTTGTCGACCACCACCGGCTGGCCCAGCGCGGCCGGCAGCCGGGCCGAGAGCTGGCGCGCGATCAGGTCGATGCCGGTGCCGGGCGTGTAGGGCACCACCAGCGTGATCGGCTGGTCGGGCCAGGCCTGGGCGGCCACGGCACCGGTGGCCAGCAGCAGGGCGGCGAGGATCTTCTTGAAGGGTCGCATGGCTCGTCTCCGTGGGCGTCAGGGTTCAAAGGTAGGAAGGCCGCGCCTTCAATGCCGCCGGCTCGTAGCCGGCGACGCGCTTGTAGTGGTCGGAGATCGCTTGCAGCTCCGCGGTGCTGACGACGTCCTCCAGCCGCTCGAAGCGCTTGCCGCCGGAGCGCTGGAACACCTCGCGCAGGATGGCGTCCGGCGGGTTGCTGCGGTTGGTCAGCACCACGCGGGTGGTGGCCTGCACGCGCGCGCGGTCGTAATCCTCGAGCGCCTCGGGGCCGACGCCCAGCCGATGCAGCGCGCCGGCCAGGTAGCGCGCATCGATGATGGCCTGGCCGGCGCCGTTGGAGCCGCGTGGCACCATCGGATGCGCGGCGTCGCCCAGCAGCGTGAGGCGGCCATGCGTCCAACGGGGCAGCGGGTCCTGGTCGACCATGGGGTATTCGAGGATCGCGTCGGAAGAGCGGATCAAGGCCGGCACATCCAGCCAGTCGAAGTGCCAGTTCTCGAAGGCGGGCATGAAGTCTTCGAGCCGGCCGGGCCGGCTCCAGTCCTGCAGCGCGGGCTGCGGCGCATGGATCTCGGCCACCCAGTTGATGAGCTGGTTGCCTTCGGCATCGACGTCGTTACGGATCGGGTAGATCACCATCTTGCCCTGGTCCAGCCAGCCCGCGCGCACCATGCTCGCGCCCGTCAAGAAGGGCTTGTGCTTCGCCGTGCCGCGCCACATGTTGACGCCCGAGTAGCGCGGCGCACCCTCCTTCGGATAGAGCTGCTTGCGCAGCACCGAATGGATGCCGTCGCAGCCCACCGCCAGCGCGGCACGCACGGAGGGCAGCCGCGCGCCGTCGGGCGCCACGAAGCGCGCCGTCACGCCGGTGTCGTCCTGCTCGACGCCGGCGCAGCGGTGGCCGCAGACCACGCTGTCCGCGCCGAGCCTGTCGCGCACCGCATCCAGCAGCACGGTGTGCAAGTCGCCGCGGTGGATCGAGTACTGCGGCCAGTCGTAGCCTGCCGCCGTGCCCGCGGCCTCGCGGAACACCAGCTGGCCGTGGGCGTTGAAGAACACCGCCTCCTGCGTGCGCACGGCCACGGCGTCGAGCGCCGGCAGCAGGCCCAGCTCATCGAGCTCGCGCGCCGCGTGCGGGAGCAGGTTGATGCCCACGCCCAGCGGCTTCAGTTCGGGCACCGCTTCGTAGATGCGGCAGCGGATGCCGGCCTGGTGCAGGCTCAGCGCCAGGGTCAGGCCACCGATGCCGGCACCCATCACGATCACTGGGGTCGATGTCTCGTTCATGTCTCCGTCTCTTCGCAGGGGGAAAGCCGAAATTAGACCGGGCCGGCGTTCATATGGGAAATTTAGATGTCGTATGGATTTATCATGAACCGGTATGAATCTGTCCATGCGCCAGATGCGCGCCTTTCTGCATGTGGCGCGCATCGGCAACTTCACGCGCGCGGCCGAGCAGGCGCACATGACGCAGGCCGGGCTCAGCACCCTGGTGCGCGAGATGGAGCGCCAGCTGGGCGTCCGCCTGTTCGACCGCACCACGCGCATGGTCGGGCTCACCACCGCGGGCCGGCGCCTGCTGCCTGTGGTGGAGCGCGTTCTCGGCGAGCTCGAGGAAGTGACTGGCCGGCTCGGCGCCGAGGGCGACGCGGCGCGCCAGACGCTGCGCATCGCGGCCACGCCGCTGGTGTCCTCGCACCTGCTGCCGCAGGTCTTCGCGCGCTTTCGCAAGAGCCACCCGCACATCAAGCTCAGGCTCTTCGATGCCGACCTGCGCGGCGTGGAGGCGACGGTGGTGGAGGGCCAGGCGGACATGGGTTTGGGCTTTTTCTTCAAGGCCGCCCCCGGGCTGGAGCGCCTGCCGGTGGGCCACTTCCAGCTGATGCGCGTGGCGGCTTGCGACGCCGGCGAAGTGCCACCCGTCGGCAGCGTCCCCTGGTCCTCGCTGCAGGGCGCGCAGCTGCTGGGCCTGCCGGCGAGCAATCCGATCCAGAAATTGATCGATACGCATCTGGCAGCTGTCGGCGCTGCCGATCCGGACCGCCTCGCCTTCAACTTCTTCGGCACCCTGATCGCGATGGTCGAGGCCGGCTTCGGCAGCGCCGTGATGCCGACCTTCGCGCTCGCGGCCTGCCGGCGGCACCGGGTGCGCACCGATCTGCTGGCCAAGCCCAAGGTGGGGCTGGACTTCTACCGCATCACCCGGCGCGGGGTGCAGGAGACCGAGGCGGCGCAGGCCTTCTGCAAAACCCTCGTCAAGGCGCTGCCGGCGCTGTCGCGATAGCGCGCCGCCGTCAGAGCGTGAGGTCGTAGTCCACCGTGATCGGCGCGTGGTCGCTGAACTTGAGGGTCTTGAAGATCTGCTCGTTGCGCGCGAGCCTGGCGGTGCCCGGCGTGGCCAGGTGGTAGTCGAGCCGCCAGCCCACGTTCTTCGCGTAGGCCTGGCCGCGGTTGCTCCACCAGGTGTAGGCCTCGTCGGTCGTGTCGGGCTTGAGCAGGCGGTAGACGTCCACCAGGCCTGCGCCTTCGACGCCCGCGTCGAGCAGCTTCGTCATCCAGGCGCGCTCCTCCGGCAGGAAGCCGCTGTTCTTCTGGTTGCCGCGCCAGTTCTTGAGGTCGATCTCCTTGTGCGCGATGTTGATGTCGCCGCACAGCACGAACTCGCGCTCGCGCTTGAGCGCGATCAGGTGCGGGAAGAAGCCCTCCAGGAAGCGAAACTTCGCCGCCTGCCGCTCCTCGCCCGAGGAGCCGCTCGGGAAGTAGCAGCTGATCACCGAGAACTTGCGCTTCGGGGTGTCGAAGCGCAGCTCGAGGTAGCGTCCCTCGGCGTCGAATTCCGGGTCGCCCCAGCCCACCACGACCTCGCTGGGCTCGTGCTTCGTGTAAGCCGCGGTGCCGGCGTAGCCCTTCTTCTCCGCAAAATGGAAGTAGCCCTTGAGTCCGGCCATGGCCTCGAAGCGGCCCTCGATGTCGCTGGCCTGGACGCGGATTTCCTGCATGCAAATACAATCCGGCGCCAGTTCGGCCACCCAGTCGGCGACGCCCTTGGTCGCGGCCGAGCGCAGGCCATTGAGGTTGAGGCTGGTGAGTTTGAACACGAGGAACGTTCCCGATGGCTGGAGAAGTGGCAATGACAGAAGAAGGCGCGCTGGCCCAGGCCTTCGTGCAGTTCGCGCTCGAATCCGGCGTGCTGCGCTTCGGCCAGTTCAAGACCAAGGCCGGCCGCATAAGCCCCTATTTTTTCAATGCGGGGCTGTTCGACGATGGCGCCAAGCTCGCGCGGCTGGCGGCATTCTATGCAGACCGGTTGATCGCGAGCGGCCTCGAATTCGACATGATCTTCGGCCCGGCCTACAAGGGCATTCCGCTGGGCGCCACCCTAGCCGCGGAACTGGCCCGGCGCGGCCGCAACGTGCCCTTCGCCTACAACCGCAAGGAAGCCAAGGACCATGGCGAGGGCGGCACGCTGGTCGGCGCGCCCTTGTCGGGGCGCGTGCTGATCGTCGACGACGTGATGTCGGCCGGCACCGCGGTCCGGGAGTCGATCGCCGCCATCCGCAGCGCCGGCGCCACGCCGCATGCCGTGGTCATCGCGCTGGACCGTCAGGAGAAGGCGACCGAGAACGGCGTCGACGTAGACCACAGCGCCGTGCAATACGTCCGCCAACAGCTGGGAATGCAGGTGGAGGCGATTGCCACGCTTGACGACTTGTTACAGTATCTGTCCGGACGGGCGGACGACGAACTGAGCGCCCATCGCCAGGCAGTGCTGGACTATCGGGCCCGCTACGGCGCGGGGTGATCAACCATCTGAAGGGTCGACGTTGGCGCGCATGCAGTACATACGCATCGGTTCCATGGGATTCCTGCTGCTGGCTGCAGCCGGCGCGGCCCACGCCCAGCAAAGCGCTGCCGGACCCGGCATCTACACCTGCACCGACTCGCGAGGCCGCACCATCACGGCGGACCGGCCGATCGCCGACTGCGCCGACCGCGAGCAGCGCGAGCTCAGCCCCAGCGGCAGCGTGCGGCGCAGGCTCGAACCCACCTACACGGCGCGCGAGCAGGCCGAGCGCGAGGATCGCGAGCGCCAGGCGCAGCTGCAGGCCGCCCGCGTGCTCGAGGAGCGCCGGCGCGAGCGCGCGCTGCTGATCCGCTATCCCAACCCGGCCGCGCACGACCGCGAGCGCGCCGAGGCGCTGGTGCAGATCGATGCGGTGATCACCGCCGCGCGCAAGCGCCTGAGCGAGCTGGCCGAGGAGCGCCGCAAGATCGACGACGAGCTCGAGTTCTACGCCAAGGACGTCGCCAAGGCGCCCGATTCCCTGCGGCGCAAGTTCGACGACAACAGCAAGAGCATGGCGGTGCAGAACCGCTTCATCGCCGACCAGGATGACGAGAAGAAGCGCGTGAACGCGCGTTTCGACGAGGAGCGGGTTCGCCTGCGGCCCTTGTGGGCCGGCACTGCGCCGGCCACTTCGAGCCGCTAGGGCCCCTCCGAGGCCTACCCCAGCTTCGCCTTCAAGAGTGCATTGACCTGCGCCGGGTTGGCCTTGCCCTGGCTGGCCTTCATGACCTGGCCGACCAGCGCGTTGAAAGCCTTGTCCTTGCCGGCGCGGTATTCGTCGATGTTCTTCTGGTTGGCCGCCAGCACGGTGTCGACGATCTTCTCCAGGGCGCCGCTGTCGCTCATCTGCTTGAGGCCCTTGGCCTCGATGATGGCGTCGATGTCGCTGCCCTCGCCGGTCCACAGCGCGTCGAAGACCTGGCGCGCGGCATTGTTCGACACCACGCCCTCGCCGATGCGTCGGATGAGCGCGGCGAGCTGGGCGGCCGTGACCGGCGCGCGGGTGATGTCGATGTCCTGCAGGTTCAGGCGGCGCGCGATTTCGCCGGTGATCCAGTTGCTCGCGAGCTTGGGTGCCGCGCCCGCGCGCACGGCCTCGTCGAAGTAGCGAGCCAGCGCCGGGCTCTGGGTGAGCTGCGTGGCATCGTAGTCCGACAGCCCATGCTCGCGCCCATAGCGCTCGGCCATCGCGCGCGGCAGCTCCGGCATTCCGGCGCGCACGCGCTCGATCCATTCGGGCGCGATCGCCAGCGGCGGCAGGTCGGGGTCGGGGAAGTAGCGATAGTCGGCCGCGTCCTCCTTGGTGCGCATGGCGCGGGTCTTGCCGGTCTCGGGGTCGAACAGCACGGTGGCCTGCTGGATCGCGCGGCCATCTTCCAGCTCGCCGATCTGCCAGCGGATCTCGTAGTCGATCGCCTGCTGCATGAACTTGAAGCTGTTGAGGTTCTTGATCTCGCGCCGCGTGCCCAGCGGCGCGCCGGGCCGCCGCACGGAGACGTTGGCGTCGCAGCGGAAGCTGCCTTCCTGCATGTTGCCGTCGCAGATGCCGATCCAGGTCACGATCTTGTGCAGCTCGCGCGCATAGGCCACGGCCTCGGCGGTGGAGCGCATGTCGGGCTCGGTGACGATCTCCAGGAGCGGCGTGCCGGCGCGGTTCAGGTCGATGCCCGACTGGCCGACGAAGTCCTCGTGCAGGGACTTGCCGGCGTCTTCCTCCAGGTGGGCGCGCACGAGGCGTACGGTCTTCTTCTCGTCGCCGAGAAAGAAGCTGACGCAGCCGCCCTGCACGACCGGGATCTCGTACTGGCTGATCTGGTAGCCCTTGGGCAGGTCGGGATAGAAGTAGTTCTTGCGCGCGAACACGCTGCGCGGCGCGATGTGCGAGCCGAGCGCCAGCCCGAGCTTGATGGCGCGCTCGACCGCGCCCTTGTTCATCACCGGCAGCGTGCCGGGCAGCGCCAGGTCGACGGCGCTGGCCTGGGTATTGGGCTCGGCGCCGAAGGCGGTGGAGGCGCGGCTGAAGATCTTGCTCGCGGTCGAAAGCTGGGCGTGGGTCTCGAAGCCGATGATGACTTCGTAACCCTGCACCAGCGGGCCGGTGGGGCGGCCTTCCTGCGCTTTTTCGAAAGAGATGGCAGCACTCATTTCAGAGGAATCCGGTTTGTTCGGGGAACACCGCGGAACGGGCTTTGCCGGGCCGCTGGTGTTGCCCTGGTGAGGGCTGAGGGCCGCGGCTCCAAGCCTGCCTGCGCAGGCTTGGACGGCCCGAAGGGCAAGGCCTCTGGCCGCAGCGCGTTTGGCGGCCACACGAAGTGGGCAAGCATGGGGGAGAGCTCATTCATAGCCCTCCGGCGTGCGCTGGTGCCAGTCGGTCGACTGCTGGAAGCGATGCGCCGCGTTCAGCAGCTTCGCCTCGCCGAAATAATTGCCGATCAGCTGCAGGCCCACCGGCATGCCGCCGTCGAAGCCGGCCGGCACGCTCATGCCGGGCAGGCCGGCGAGCGAGCCGGGCAGGGTGAAGATGTCGGCCAGGTAGTCGGCCACCGGGTCATCGCCGTGCTCGCCCAGTTTCCAGGCCACCGTGGGCGCCGCCGGACCGGCGATCAGGTCGCAGTGCGCGAAGGCCTGCTGGAAGTCGTCGGCGATCATGCGGCGCACCTTCTGCGCCTGCAGGTAGTAGGCGTCGTAGTAGCCGTGCGACAGCACGTAGGTGCCGATCATGACGCGGCGCTTGACCTCGTCGCCGAAGCCTTCCTCCCGGGTCTTGGCGTACATGTCGGCCAGGTCGCGGTAGTTCTTTGCGCGGTGGCCGAACTTGACACCGTCGAAGCGGCTCAGGTTCGAGCTGGCCTCGGCCGCCGCGATGATGTAGTAGACGGGAATCGACAGTTCGGTCCGCGGCAGCGTGACCTCGACGCGTCTGGCGCCGAGCTTCTCGTATTCGCCGAGGGCCGCCTCGATGGCAGCGCGCACGCCGGGCGCCACGCCCTCGCCCAGGAACTCGCGCGGCACGCCGATGCGCAGGCCGTCGAGCGAATCGCTCAGGTGATGCGAAAAGTCCTCGGCCGGCCGGTCCAGCGAGGTCGAATCGTGCTCAGGGTCAGGCCCGCACAGGGCCGACAGCATCAGCGCGCAGTCCTCGGCGGAGCGGGCGAAAGGGCCGGCCTGGTCCAGGCTGGAGGCGAAGGCCACCATCCCGTAGCGCGAGGCGCGGCCATAGGTCGGCTTGATGCCGGTCACGCCGCAGAAGGAGGCGGGCTGGCGGATCGAGCCGCCGGTGTCGGTGCCGGTGGCGGCCGGCACCAGGCGCGCGGCCACCGCGACGGCGCTGCCGCCGGAGGAGCCGCCAGGAATGCGCGTGCGGTCCCAGGGGTTGCGCACGGGCACGGCGTGGTCGAAGCCCACGGCGGGTACGGCCACGTTCTCGTTGGAGGAGCCCATGGCGAACTCGTCGCAGCTGAGCTTGCCCAGGTTGACGGCGCCGGCTTCGGCGAGCTTGCGCACCACGGTCGCATCGAAGGGCGAGCGGTAGCCGGCCAGGATGCGCGAGCCGGCGGTGGTCGGCAGGTCGGCGGTGGCGAAGATGTCCTTGTGCGCGATCGGCACGCCGGCCAGCGCGGGCGCGTTGCCGGCGGCGAGCTGTTCGTCGGCCGCGCGGGCCTGGGCCAGCGCCTTTTCATCGTCCAGCGCCAGGAAGGCGCCGAGGTCCTGGTGTTGCCTGATGCGGGCCAGCTGGTGCTGCGCGGCCTCGACGGCCGAGACCTCCCGCTGGCGCAGGGCGCGGGCCAGCTCGGCCACGCCCATCTGGTGAAGTTCGGCCTTCATTCGATCACCTTCGGCACCAGGAAGAGGCCGTTCTCCACCGCGGGCGCGCTGCGCTGGTTGAGCTCGCGCAGGTTCGGCTCGCTGGCCACGTCGTCGGCGAGGCGCAGCGTCACGTCCTGGATGGCTGCCACCGGGTGGGACAGCGGTTCGACGCCGGCGGTGTCGACCGCGCGCATGCGCTCGACCAGCTCGAAGAAGCCGTTGATCTGGCCGAGCATGCGTTCGCTCTCGCCGGGCGCGAGCTCCAGCCGGGCAAGCGACGCGATGCGCGCGATATCTGAAGAAGTGAGGGACATCGGATTCAGCGATGGAAAAGCAAGGCCCTGCGCCGCGGCCGAAACGGCGTAACTTTGCACGTCGGCAGGGCGCGCCGAAGGCGGGATGCGGAGGGGATTCGGGTATTATCCCGCCTTTGCCGCAACCCACGCGAACGCGCCGGCATTTGCTGCAAAAACGTCCATCCATCCCCGTCTAAAAACGACCAGCTAGAGGGCGACGACATGCCGACGCGCATGCCGTGCTCCAGAGGATTCCACAATGTTCGGAGCTTTCCGTCGGTACTTCTCGACCGACCTCGCGATCGACCTCGGCACCGCCAACACCCTGATCTTTGCCCGCAACAAGGGCATCGTGCTCGACGAGCCGTCGGTCGTCGCCATCCGCCACGAGGGCGGGCCGCACGGCAAGAAAGTGATCCAGGCGGTGGGCCGCGAGGCCAAGGCGATGCTGGGCAAGGTCCCCGGCAACATCGAAGCCATCCGTCCGATGAAGGACGGCGTGATCGCCGATTTCGTGATCACCGAGCAGATGATCAAGCAGTTCATCAAGATGGTGCACCCGCGATCGCTGCTCACGCCCAGCCCGCGCATCATCATCTGCGTGCCCTGCGGCTCGACCCAGGTCGAGCGCCGCGCCATCAAGGATGCGGCCGAGGCCGCCGGCGCCACCTCCGTCTACCTCATCGAGGAACCCATGGCCGCCGCCATCGGCGCCGGACTGCCGGTCTCCGAAGCCAGCGGCTCGATGGTGGTCGATATTGGCGGCGGCACGACCGAGGTCGGCGTGATCTCGCTGGGCGGGATGGTCTACAAGGGCAGCGTGCGGGTCGGCGGCGACCGCTTCGACGAAGCCATCATCAACTACATCCGCCGCAACTACGGCATGTTGATCGGCGAGCCGACCGCCGAAGTCATCAAGAAGAGCATCGGCTCGGCCTTCCCGGGCTCCGAGGTCAAGGAGATCGAGGTCAAGGGCCGCAACCTGAGCGAAGGCGTGCCGCGCAGCTTCACCATCAGCAGCAACGAGGTGCTGGAGGCGCTGACCGATCCGCTCAACAACATCGTGTCGGCCGTCAAGAACGCGCTGGAGCAGACGCCGCCCGAACTCGGCGCCGACATCGCCGAGCGCGGCATGATGCTGACCGGCGGCGGTGCCCTGCTGCGCGACCTGGACCGCCTGCTGGCAGAGGAGACCGGCCTGCCGGTGCTGGTGGCCGAAGATCCCTTGACCTGCGTGGTGCGCGGCTGCGGCATCGCCCTGGAGCGCATGGACCGCCTGGGCAGCATTTTCACCAGCGAATAGATGTTCCCCGCCCCCAGGTCGCGCGCACTCCGTGTCGCGCTCCCATCCCCGACCGGGGGCGGCGCCTGCGGTCCGGCAAGGCCGGTCCCGCGGCACCCCCAGAACCGTCCCGCTCGTGGCATAAAGCAGCATGCCGCTCGGCACCCTTGACCGCACCGCGCCGCCCCTGTTCAACCAGGGACCGTCGGCACTCAGCAAGCTGATCTTCTTCAGCGCGCTGGCGCTGTTCCTGATGGTGGCCGATGCGCGCTTCAACATCGTGCAGCCGCTGCGCGCGGGCATCGGAGCAGTGCTCTACCCGGTCCAGTGGCTGGCCCTGAAGCCGGTGCAACTGGCGATGGGCGGCGGCCGCTATCTGGAGGATCTGCAGAGCGCGCAAGCCAGGGAGGCGGATGCGCGCAAGGCGCTGGCGCTCCAGTCAGAGCGCGCCAGCCAGGCCGACACCCTCGCGCAGGAGAACGCCCGGCTGCGCTCGCTGCTCGAGCTGCGCCAGATCACGCAGACGCCGGGACGCGCGGCCGAGGTGCTCTACGACGCGGCCGACCCCTACACCCGCAAGCTGGTGATCGACCAGGGCCTGACCCATGGCATCGCGCCCGGCTCGCCGGTGATCGACGAGCATGGCGTGGTGGGGCAGGTGACGCAGGTCCAGCCCTTCACCAGCGAGATCACGCTGGTGATCGACCGCGATCTCTCGATCCCGGTGCAGAACGTGCGCACCGGCGCTCGCAGCGTGGCCTTCGGCGATGCCAGTGCCCATGGCGAGGGGCTGGAGCTGCGCTTCACCGCCGCCAACGCGGACGTGCAGGAGGGCGACCTGCTGACCACCAGCGGGGTCGATGGCGTCTACCCCCCGGGACTGCCGGTGGCGAAGATCGATCGCATCGATCGCCGCGCCGATTCCGCCTTCGCCCGCATCCACTGCCTGCCCATGGGTCATGTGACGGCGGCGCGCTACGTGCTGGTGCTGGCGCCCACCGCCAACCAGATGCCCAAGCCGGCGCCGCCGGCGGCGGCCGACGCCAGCCTCGCCGCCAGGAAGAAGGCCGAGAAGTCGGGCCCCAAGTCCGACAAGGCCGGCAAGGGCGACAAGAGCAACAAGGCGGACAAGGCCGACAAGGGCGACAAGCCCGGCAGGGCCGAGAAGAAAGAGGGCCGCACGCCATGATCATGCGTCCCGGCCACCAGCAGCTCCTGCTGCCGGTCAACCCCTTGTTCCTGTGGGCCAGCCTCATCGTGGCGCTGCTGATCAACATGGTGCCGCTGGGCCGTGCCGCCTGGCTGCCCGACCTGCTGGCGCTGTCGATCGTCTTCTGGAGCGTGCACCAGCCGGCGCGCATCGGCATCGGCGTGGCCTTCGTGTTCGGCCTGCTGATGGACGTGCACCAGACGGCGCTGCTGGGCCAGCATGCGCTGTCCTACACCACGCTGGGCTTCTTCGCGATCATGATCCACCGGCGGCTGCTCTGGTATCCGCTGCTGTCGCAGGCGCTGCAGGTGCTGCCGCTGTTCGCGATCTCCCACCTGATCGAGATGGCCATCCGCATGGTCGGCGGCGGCATCTTCCCCGGCTGGAGCTTCCTGCTTGCGCCGGCCATCGAGGCGGCCCTCTGGCCTTTCGTGACCCTGCTGTTGCTGGCGCCGCAACGGCGCGCCCCCGAACCCGATGCCAACCGGCCTTTGTAACAGCCCGGCGGCTCCTGTCTTGTCGCGCTGCCCCGGGCAGCGTAGGCTTCGCGCGCCATGACCGAACTGCGCAACGTCGCCGCCGATCTCGCGCGCTTCAAGCGCCGGGTGATCGTGATCGGCCTGGTGGTGCTGGTCGCCTTCGGGCTGCTGTGCGCGCGGCTCTTCTTCCTGCAGGTGGTGCGGCACGAGGACCTGGCGGAACAGGCCGAGAGCAACCGCACGGCCGTGGTGCCGGTGGTGCCCAACCGCGGCCTCATCCTCGACCGCAACGGCATCGTGCTGGCTTCCAACTACTCGGCCTACACGCTGGAGATCACGCCCTCCAAAGTCGCGAGCCTGGAGGACACCATCGACAGCCTCGGCGAGGTGGTGGAGATCTCGCAGCGCGACCGCCGCCGCTTCAAGCGCCTGCGCGAAGACTCGCGCAGCTTCGACTCGATCCCGATCCGCACCCGCCTGAGCGACGAGGAGGTCGCCCGCTTCGCAGCCCAGCGCTACCGGTTCCCCGGCGTCGAGATCAAGGCCCGGCTGTTCCGCAACTACCCGAACGGCGAGCTCGCCTCCCACGTGCTCGGCTACATCGGCCGCATCAACCAGCGCGAAAAGGCAGGGATGGAGGACTGGAGCGAGGAGGACCAGGCCAACTACAAGGGCACCGATTACATCGGCAAGCTGGGCGTCGAGCAGAGCTACGAGAAGACGCTGCACGGCCACACCGGCGTCGAGCAGATGGAAACCTCGGCCGGCGGCCGGGCGGTGCGCAGGCTGGCCAGCCATCCGGCGACGCCGGGCAACACCGTCCAACTCTCGCTCGACATCAAGCTGCAAAAGCTGATCGAGGACATGTTCGGCGAGCGCCGCGGCGCGCTGGTTGCGATCGATCCCAACTCCGGCGAGATCCTGGCCTTCGTCTCCAAGCCCACCTTCGACCCGAACCTGTTCGTCGAGGGCATCGACAGCGAGAGCTGGCAGGCGCTCAACGAATCGATCGACAAGCCGCTCTTGAACCGAGCCCTGCGCGGCACCTACCCGCCCGGTTCCACCTACAAGCCCTTCATGGCCCTGGCCGCGCTGCAGCTCAACAAGCGCTCCCCCAGCCTGGTGGTCAACGACCCCGGCTTCTACACCTTCGGCGGCCACACCTTCCGCAGCCACGAAGGCGGCCTGGGTGGCGTGGACATGCACCGCGCGATCCAGATGTCGAGCAACACGTACTTCTATTCGCTCGCCGTGGACATGGGGGTGGACACGATCCATGACTTCATGAAGCCGCTGGGCTTCGGCCAGATCACGGGGATCGACGTCCAGGGCGAAGTGCGCGGCCTCTTGCCCAGCACCACCTGGAAGCGCGAGGCCTACAAGCGGCCCGAGATGAAGAAGTGGTTCCCGGGCGAGACCGTTTCCCTGGGCATCGGCCAGGGCTACAACAACTTCACCATGCTGCAACTGGCGGTGGCCGAGGCCACACTGGCCAATGGCGGCACCAAGTACCGGCCGCATGTCGTCAAGGCCATCAAGGACACGGTCACCGGCGAGGTGACCGAGCTCGTGCAGCCGCCGGGCGAGAACCTGGGCTTTCAGCCCAAGCACGTCGATCTGGTGCGCAATGCACTGGTGGCGGTGAACAAGGGCGGCACCGGCACGCGCGTGTTCGCCGGCGCACCCTACAGCTCGGCCGGCAAGACCGGCACCGCGCAGGCGGTGGCGTGGGGCCAGAACACCAAGTACAACGCCAAGGCGCTGGAGGAGCACCAGCGCGACCACTCGTTGTTCGCGGCCTTCGCGCCCGCCGAGGCGCCGAAGATCGCGATTGCCATCATCGTCGAGAACGCCGGCTTCGGCGCCGCGGCGGCGGCGCCCATCGTGCGCCGCGTCTTCGACTACTGGCTGGCCGACCAGTACCCGAACGAGCAGGACCTGGCGGCGGTGCAGGCCGGCAAGGCCGTCGCGCCGATGGGCAAGCCGCGGGTCGCAAGCGAGATGCCCTGGCCCATCGTGAGCGGCGCGTCGACCGCGCCCTGAGCCGCACTGGCATCGGGTTAACCCAGAAGCTTCGAGGGCAGACTGGCTCGCGCTTCGTGGATTTCGCGATGTTCGGCGCCGGCGGCAAGCGGGTCCGGTGAAAAAGAAAAGGCGCCGACCAGCGGCGCCTTGATCAAAAAAACGGCATCTCGTACGGATGCCTTGTCCATAGCTTGTTCTGGTTCTTCGGCGAGTTGTCTCCTCGGTCCCCCGCGCTGCGGGCAGGCCCGTTTGCGAGTGGCGAGACTTTAGGCGGACGCACCGTGCCAGTGCATCGGGGATTACCCGCCATCTGCAACAAGCGGAAACAAAGCTCGCTACGACTGCGCTGAATCTGCGGCTTCGCGAATCCAGCCTGCGGCCTTCTCCGCGATCATCAGGGTGGGGCTGTTGGTGTTGCCACTGGTGATGATGGGCATGGCACCGGCATCGACCACGCGCAGGCCGGCGATGCCGCGCACCCGCAGGCGCGAATCGAGCACGGCCATCGGATCGCCGTCGGCGCCCATCCGGGTGGTGCCCACCGGGTGGAAGATGGTGGTGGCAATGTCGCCGGCCAGCCGCGCCAGCTCCTCGTCGGTCTGGAATTCGAGGCCGGGCCTCCATTCCTCGGGCCGGTATTTCGCCAGCGCGGGCTGGGCCGTGATGCGGCGCGTGACGCGCAGCGAATCGGCCGCGACCTTGCGGTCCTCCTCCGTGTTCAGGTAGCAGGGCGCAATGGCCGGCGCATCCGAGAAGCGGTGGCTCTTGATCTGCACCGTGCCGCGGCTGGTCGGGTTCAGGTTGCACACGCTCGCGGTGAACGCGGGGAAGCTGTGCAACGGCTCGCCGAAGGCGTCGAGCGAGAGAGGCTGCACGTGGTACTGGAGGTTGGGCCACTCGTGCTCGGGCGAGCTGCGGGTGAAGACGCCGAGCTGCGACGGGGCCATGCTCATCGGCCCGCTGCGCTTCAACAGGTATTCGAGGCCGATCTTGGCCTTGCCGTAGGAGGACGACGCCATCATGTTGAGCGTCGGCGCATCCTTGATCTTGTAGACGGCGCGGATCTGCAGGTGGTCCTGCAGATTGGCGCCGACGCCGGGCGCGTCGAGCGCCACCTCGATGCCGTGCCGGCGCAGCAGCTCGGCCGGCCCGATGCCGGAAAGCTGCAGGATCTGCGGCGAGCCGATGCTGCCGGCACACAGGATCACCTCGCGCGTCGCGTGGGCCACGACCATCTCATGGCCGTCCCAGACCTGCACGCCGCTGCAGTGCTTTCGGCCGTCGGGCCTGGTGTCGAGCAGCAGGCGCGAGACCTGCGCGCCGGTCCACAGCTCGAAATTGGGGCGGCTGTAGCAGGTGGGCCGCAGGAAAGCCTTGGCGGTGTTCCAGCGCCAGCCATTCTTCTGGTTCACCTGGAAATAGCCGACGCCCTCGTTGCTGCCGCGGTTGAAGTCGGTCGTGTGCGGGATGCCGGCCTGCTGCGCCGCCTCGGCAAAGGCGTCGAGGATGTCCCAGCGCACGCGCTGGCGTTCGACCCGCCACTCGCCGCCGGCGCCGTGCAACGCGTCTGCCCCCAGGTAGTGGTCCTCGTGCTGCTTGAAGGCCGGCAGCACCTGCTCCCAGCGCCAGGTGTCGTCGCCGGTGAGCGCAGCCCACCGGTCGTAATCGCGCGACTGGCCGCGCATGTAGATCATGCCGTTGATGGAGGAGGAGCCGCCCAGTGTCTTGCCGCGCGGATAACGCAGGCTGCGGCCATTCAGGCCGGCGTCCGGCTCGGTCGTGTAGAGCCAGTCGGTGCGCGGGTTGCCGATGCAGTAGAGGTAGCCCACCGGGATGTGGATCCAGTGGTAATCGTCCTTGCGGCCGGCCTCGATCAGCAGCACGCGCACGTTCTTGTCGGCGCTCAGGCGGTTGGCCATCAGCGCGCCGGCGGTGCCGGCGCCAATGATGACGTAGTCGAAAGTCGTGTCGCTCATGCCTGTCTGTCTCGCTGTCGTTGTGCCTGTTCGCCCGCTGCCGGTCCCGGCGCAATGCCGAGCCGGCCATTGTGGCAAAGCCCGACCGGCATTGCGCGGCCGCCAACGCGACGATCGCTTGACCGGCCGTCAAGTCGCGCGGTTACGATGTCGCGATCCCCGTTCTCCAGAAGCACCTGCTCTCCATGCCGACCGAGTCGCTGCCGCCCGCTCCCGCACAAGCCGCGGACAGCGTGCGTCCCCGCGTCGAGCAACGCGAGGAGGCCGGCGGGCAGTGGGCGGTCGCCCGCGGTCGCTGGACCGCCATGGCCATGTCTTCCCGCACCACCTGGGATGCGCTCGAGAAGAGTCTCGCGGGCGCGCCGGCGCAGGACGGCCGGGCATGGGACCTGCGCCCGATCGACCAGCTCGACCACATCGGCGCCCAGTTGTTGTGGAACCACTGGCAGCACGAATGGCCGGCGCGGCTGGAGATGGAGTCGCAGCACAAGGCCGTGCTCGACCAGGTGGCGCAATACACCTGCCGCCCGCCGGCCGAGCCGGGCAAGACCCTGGCCGAGCACCTGCGCGCCTTCGCTCACATCGGCCCGCGCATCATGTTCGTGGCGCGCGACTTTCTGCGCCTGATCGGCCAGCTCACCCTCGACATCGGCAAGCTGCTGCGCGCGCCGCATCGCGCGCCGTGGCGTGACTTCTCGGGGCATCTCTATCACTTCGGCGCCACGGCGCTGCCGATCACCGCGCTGGTGGGGCTTTTGATCGGCGTCGTGCTGGCCTACCTGACCTCGCAGCAACTGCGCCAGTACGGGGGAGAGGCCTTCATCGTCAACATCCTCGGCCTGTCGCTGATCCGCGAGCTCGGCCCGGTGCTGGCGGCCGTGCTGATCGCCGGCCGCTCGGGCTCGGCCATCACCGCGCAGATCGGCGTGATGCGCGTGACCGAGGAGCTCGACGCGATGCGCGTGATGGGCATCCCGCACGGGTTCCGCCTGGTCATGCCGCGCGTGCTGGCGCTGGCCATCGCGATGCCACTGATCAGCATGTGGACCTCGATGGCAGCGCTGATCGGCGGCATGATCGCAGCCGATCTCACGCTGGACATCGGGCCGGCCTATTTCATGACGGCGCTGCCGCGCGCGGTGCCGCTGTCCAACCTGTGGCTGGCGATGGGCAAGTCGGCCGTGTTCGGCGTGCTGATCGCGCTGATCGCCTGCTACTTCGGCATGAAGGTCAAGCCCAATACCGAAAGCCTGGGGCGCGGCACCACCTCGTCGGTGGTGGCGTCGATCACGATCGTGATCCTGGTCGATGCGCTGTTCGCGGTGCTGTTCAAGGGCGTGGGGTTCCGGGCATGAGCGATGGCAACGGCAAGGGCAGCGGCGAAGCGGTCGTCGAGATCCGCAAGCTCTGGACCGTGTTCGAGTCCCCTGACGGCGACCAGGTCGTGCACCGCGACCTCGACCTCACGATCTACCGCGGCGAGGTGCTGTCGCTGGTGGGGGGATCGGGCACCGGCAAGACCGTATTGCTGCGCCAGATCCTTGGCCTCGAGAACCCCGACAAGGGCGAAGTCTCGGTGCTCGGCCATCCGCCCGGGCGCATGAGCGCCACCGGTGCAGCCCAGGTCGGCATGCTGTTTCAGCACGGCGCGCTGTTCTCGGCCTTCAGCGTGCTCGACAACATCGCATTCCCGCTGCGCGAGCTCAAGCTGTTGCCGGAGGACCTGATCCGCGATGCCGCGCTGGTCAAGCTGCAGATGGTCGGCCTCGAGCCGCAGCATGCCACCAAGAGCCCGGCAGACCTTTCGGGCGGGATGATCAAGCGCGTGGCGCTGGCACGCGCATTGATCATGGACCCGCCGCTGCTCCTGCTCGACGAGCCCACCGCCGGACTGGACCCCGAGAGCGCCGACGGCTTCTGCGACCTGTTGCGCGGCCTGCACCGCGAGCTCGGGCTCACCGTGGTGATGGTCACGCACGACCTCGACACGCTGTTCGACCTGAGCACCCGAATCGCGGTGCTGGCCGACCAGCGCGTGATCGTCGCCGGCACCGCGCGCGACGTCATTGCCTACCCGCACCCCTTCATTCACGAGTACTTCCTCGGCGGCCGCGGCCAGCGCGCCATGGAGGCCTTGCACGAAGGCGCGCCCTCGGCGCTCGTCGCAGGGCGCTCCGGCGCGCGCCCGGTCCCCTCCACTGAAAGGTAGTTGCCATGGAAAACAAGGCCCATGCCATCGCCGCCGGCGCCTTCGTGCTCGGGCTGGCCGCTGCGCTGATCGCGCTGGTGGTCTGGCTCACGCGCGACGAAACGGTTCGCAATGTCTATGAACTGTCCACGCGCGACGCCGTCAGCGGCCTGCAGCCGCAGGCCATGGTGCGCTACCGCGGCATCGCGGTCGGCAAGGTGTCCCTGATCGACTTCGACCCCAAGATCAAGGGCAATGTGCGGGTGCGCATCACGGTCGACCAGCGGGTGCCACTCACCACTTCGAGCTACGCCACCCTGGCCTACCAGGGCGTGACCGGCCTGGCCTTCATCGCGCTGGACGACAAGGGCGAATCGCAGACGCCGCTCTCCCCGAACAACGACGACCCGCCGCGCATCCCCCTCAAGCCCTCGGTGCTGGCGCAGCTGCAGGACCGCGGCGAGGCCATCATCGGCCAGATCGAGGAAGTGACGAAGCGCGCCAACACGCTTCTCGGCGACCCCAACCAGAAGCGCATCGCCGAGGCGCTGGAGAGCATCGCGCAAGCCACCGCCAGCGCCAACCAGCTCACGCGCTCGCTCGACAACACGGTCAAGAACGGGCTCAACCCGGCACTGGCGGCATTGCCGCCGCTCATCGAGCGGACCAGGGACACGATGGGCACGGTGAAAGCGGCCGCCAGCGACGTCTCGCGCGTGGCGAACAATGCCAACACCACGGTGAACCGGCTGAACGCGAAGGACGGCCCGGTCGAGCGCCTGGGCGACGGCACGCGGGCGCTGGCGCATGCGGTCGACTCCTTCAACGCCGCCACCCTGCCGCGCGTGAACCGCGTCGCCGACGACACCTCGCGGGCAGTGCGCCGCCTGGGACGCACGGCCGACAGCATCAACGACAACCCGCAATCGCTGCTCTTCGGCAACGGAGGCGTGGTGGCGGGGCCGGGCGAGCCCGGCTTTTCCGCACCGGCCGCGCGCCCCTCACCGTGACGAACATGAAGAACAACGCACACTCGCGCCCACGCGCGCCTGCCCGGCACCTGCCGATCCTCGCCGTCCTCGCCGCAAGCGCCGCACTGCTCGCGGCAGGTTGCGGCGCACTGCCGGACAAGCCCAGCCGCGCGACGCTCTACGATTTCGGACCCAACCTGGCGGCGGCCGCGCCGGCATCGACGAACGCTTCGGCGTTGCCGCCGATCTCACTGCCCGAGATCGATGCGAGCATGCGGCTGGAGGGCACGCAGCTGCTCTACCGCCTGGGCTACGCCGACGCCAACGAGCTGCATCCCTATGGCCAGGCGCGTTGGAGCCTCGCGCCGGCCCAGCTGCTGCACCAGCGTCTGCGCGATGCGCTGGCCATGCGGCGCACGGTCCTCGGCCCGGAGGAAACTGCAACCATCGCGCGCACCGAGGGCCGGGTGCCCGACACCCTGCGGGTCTCGCTCGACGAGTTCAGCCATTACTTCGAGTCGCCGGCCAAGAGCGTGGGCCTCGTGCGCCTGCGCGCCACGCTGATCCGCAGCGGCAGCGGCGGCGATCGGGTGCTGGCGCAACGCGGCTTCGCGGTGCAGCGGCCGGCGCCCAGCCCCGATGCGGCCGGCGGCGTCAAGGGACTGGCGGCCGCGAGCGATGCGGCGGTGGCCGAGCTGGTGGCTTGGGTCGACCAGGTCCGCTGAAAACGAAGCCGGCCATGCGTCGCATCGGCTTGATCTCCGACACGCATGGGCTGCTGCGGCCCGAGGCGCTGGCGTTCCTGCAGGGCTGCGAGCACATCGTGCACGGCGGCGACATCGGCGATTCGCGCATCCTTGCCCAGCTGGCCGCGCTCGCTCCGCTGACGGCAGTGCGCGGCAACAACGATCGCGGCGCCTGGGCGGAAGCCGTGCCGGCGACGGCGCAGGTCGAGTTCGACGGCCTTCGGCTCTACGTGATCCATGACCTCGCGGACCTGCGCATCGACCCGGCGGCCGCGGGCGTGCGCGTGGTGGTCAGCGGCCATTCGCACCGGCCCAAGGCCGAGGAGCGCGGCGGCGTCTGGTATGTCAACCCCGGCAGCGCCGGGCCACCGCGCTTCCGGCTGCCGATCTCGGCGGCGGAGCTGCGCGTGGCGGACGGCGCCGTCATGCCGTGCATCGTCGAGCTGGTGAAGCGCTGACCGGTCAGTGCGCGCGGGCCAGCGCCGGGAACAGCGTGGAGAGGCCGTCGGCCATCACTTCCACCGACAGCGCCGCGAGGATCAGGCCCATGAGCCGGGTCATGACATTGATGCCGGTCTTGCCGAGCACGCGCGCGATCGGGTCGGCCAGGGAGAAGATGACGCCGGTGACCAGCCCGACCACCACGCCGTAGCCCACCAGGATCGCGAGCTCCCACACATGCTGCGTCTTATCGGCATAGATCACCATGGTCGACATGGTGGCCGGCCCGGTCAGCAGCGGGATGGTCAGCGGCACCACGGCAATGGAGGCGCCCAGCGAAGCCTTGATTTCCGCGGCCCGGATCTCCTCCTCGTTGCTCTTGGATTCCGCCGGCTGCGCATTGAGCATGTTGAGCGAGCTGATCAGCAGCAACATGCCGCCGCCCACCTGGAAGCTCGCGATCGAGATGCCGAAGAAGGCCAGCAGCTGCAGCCCGAGCAGCGCACTGATCGCGATGACCACGAAGGCGCTGAAGGCCGATACCCAGGCCGTGCGCTTTCGCTGCGCCTCGGTGTAGCCCTGCGTGTAGTGGATGAAGAAGGGCACGATCGCCAGCGGGTTCACGATGGCCATCAGCGTGATCAACGGCTTGACCAGGTCCATGGCGGGAGTGGCCATCAGCGCCCCCCGGTGACGTCCAGGAAAGCGCCGGTGACGTAGCTCGCCTCCTCGGTGAGAAGCCACACGATCGCGTTGGCGACTTCCTGCGCGCTGCCGGTGCGCTTCATCGGCACGGTGGACGCGAGCTGGAAGGCGCGGTCCGGCATGCCGCCCGAGGCGTGGATCTCTGTGTCGATGAGGCCCGGGCGCACCGCGTTGACGCGGATGCCTTCGTCCGCCACCTCCTTGGCCAGCCCGACGGTAAAGCTCTCGATGGCGCCCTTGCTGGCCGCATAGTCGACGTACTGGCCCGGCGAGCCCAGGCGCGCCGCGGCGCTGGAGAGGTTGACGACCGCGCCGCCGCTGCCGCCTTGTTTGGTGCTCATGCGCCGCACCGCCTCGCGCGCACAGACGAAGCTGCCGATCACGTTGATGCGCAACATGCGTTCCAGCCGAGCCACGCTCATGCCGTCCACCCGCGCCTGCACGTCGACCACGCCGGCGTTGTTGACCAGCGCGCCGAGACGGCCGAACTTGGCATCGACCTTTTCGAACATCGCGATCACCTGGGCCTCGTCGCCCACGTCGGCCTGCACGCTCATCGCGCGCCCGCCCTGGTCGCGAATCGCGCGCACCACCTCGTCGGCGGCCAGGGAATTGCTGGCATAGTTGACAGCCACCGCGAAGCCGCGCCGCGCGGCGAGCAGTGCGGTCGCGGCACCGATTCCGCGACTGCCGCCTGTGATCAAGAGCACCTGGTCCAAATCCCGCCTCCTGCACGAAAGCCGTGCCTCAGTTAAAACCGTCGACGTCGATTACATCATCGAGGAGAGGCCCGTGACCCGAAACGTCGACTACTACTTCACGCCCCAGAGCCCCTGGACCTATCTGGGACACGCGCGCTTCGCCGCGCTCGCCAAGGCCGCCGGCGCCGCGGTGCGCGTGCGGCCGATCGATCTCGGCGCGGTCTATCCCGTCTCTGGAGGCCTGCCGCTGGGCAAGCGCGCCCCGCAGCGCCAAGCCTACCGGCTGGCCGACCTGGCGCGCTTCTCGAGGCACCTGGACATCCCGCTCAATCCGACCCCGAAATTCTTTCCCGTCGCCGGGGACGATGCCGCGAAGCTGATCATCGCGGTCGATCTGCACGACGGCTGCGAGGCGGCGATGAAACTGTGCGGGGCGGTGTTCGCCTCGGTCTGGGTGCAGGAGCGCAACATCGCGGATCCGAAGGTGCTCGACGCCCTGGCTGCCGAGTGCGGCCTGGCTGCCAAGCGCATCGAGCAGTCGCAGAGCCAGACCGTGCAGGAGCGCTACGAGGACTACACGCAGCAGGCCATCGATGCCAAGGTCTTCGGCGCGCCCAGCTACGTGATCGACGGCGAGATCTTCTGGGGCCAGGACCGGCTCGATTTCGTCGCGCGCGCCTTGAACGCGCATTGAAGCAACAACAACCCCACCCACCATCACAGGAGCATGACCATGGGCCAATTCATCGACCTCACCGCCAAGGATGGCTTCAGTTTTCCCGCTTACGTCGCGGAGCCGTCGGGCAAGCCCAAGGGCGCAGTGGTCGTCGTGCAGGAGATCTTCGGCGTCAACTCGCACATTCGCTCGGTGGCCGACGGCTATGCAGCGGAGGGCTATCTGGCCGTCGCGCCTTCGACCTTCCACCGCGTCAAGCCGGGCGTCGACCTGGGCTACAGCGAAGAGGACATGAAAGCCGGCTTCGCGCTCAAGACCGCCGTCGATGCACTGCCGGCGCCTGGCGTGCTGCAGGACATCCAGGCCGCGGTCGAGTACGCGGCCCGTGCCGGCAAGGTGGGCATCGTCGGCTACTGCTGGGGCGGGCTCCTGACCTGGCGCGCGTCGGCGAAGGTGTCAGGCCTGTCGGCCGCCGTGCCTTACTACGGCGGCGGGATGACCACGCCGGAGGAAAGCGCGATCACGCCCAAGGTGCCGGTAATGGCCCACTTCGGCAACAACGACCACTGGATTCCGCTGGACACCATCGAGGCCTTCAAGAAGGCGCACCCCGAGGTGGAGGTGCATGTCTACGAATCGGGCCATGGTTTCAACTGCGACCAGCGCGGCTCCTACAACGCCGAGGCCGCAAAGCTGGCGCGCGAGCGAACGCTGGCATTCTTTGCGAAGCACCTCGGCTGAGGAAGTGGCTGCCGCCGCCGGCTAGGCGTGCGGCCGCCGAAGAAGGGGGCCGCGCATCGCCCAGAGGCACGCGGCGGCGCTGTTCCGAGTGCCTCGAACGGGCCGGCATCCGCAGCCTCGCGCGGTCGTCGCCTTCCAACCGGCGCCTCCGGATTGTTTCGATCCGGGAAACGCCGTATCTCTTTTCCAATGGATTTCCCGAGGTTCTTCGACCGGACACTTCGTCGCACAGGCCCGCCCCACCCGCAGGCCTGGTTTTAAACCGCCTCCGACGAACCCAAGGACCTGACATGAAGACCTCTCACATCCTCGCCGCCGCTGCGCTCTCCGTTCTGGCCGCAGCCGGTGCCCATGCAGAAAACTACGAAGGCGTGCAAGCGCCGGTGTCCGCGGTGAACCGCGCCGACGTCGAGGCCGAAGCCGCCCGCGCCGCTTCAGCGCCCAATCAGAACGTGGTGCGCGGTTCGCGCGGCGCGGAGCCCTTCAAGGCGGTCGCCAGTTCGGAATCCGTGTATGCCCAGGCCGTGGCGACCGCCAGCGCGCCGGACCAGAACGTGAGCAGCGGATCGCGCGTCAACAGCCGCGTGATCTCGACCATGCCGAACCGCGCCGACACGCTGCAGCAAGCGCAGAAGCAAGGCGCGCCTGCGGCGAAGTAATTCATCGATGGCGCATCGGAAGACCGGCCAGCGCCGATGCGCTGGCCGGTTTTTTATTTGTTCCTCGCCAGATAGCGCTTGCGCCAGAACACCAGCACCAGCAGCACTGCGATCGAAGCCATCGCGGCCATGGCGATCCAGAAGCCGCCTGCCTTGTGCACCAGCGGGACGAACTCGAAGTTCATGCCGAAAATGCCGGCGATGAGGTTCAGTGGAAGGAAGACGGCTGTGAGCACCGTCAGTATCCGCATGATGTCGTTGGTACGGTGGCTTTGGACGCTGAAATGCAGCTGTACGGCGGTCTCGGCGTTCTGCTCGAGCCGCCGCACGTGATGCACCACCCGCTGGATGTGCTCGAGTACATCGCGGCTGCGCACCATGATCAGCTCGCGTTCGCGCGACTCGGCCGTGCCTTCGGGTGCGGGCAGGGCTTCGAAGGCGTCGATCCAATCCTGCACCGCGGCGCGCTGGTCTTCGCAGATCTCGCCCAGATGGTGCAGCGCCTGCCGCGCCTGCATCAGCGCGCTCCAGTTCGTGAAGTGGCTGCGCGGGTCGATCAGCTCGGCCTGCCAGTGGTCCAGCTGCCGGGTGAGGTCGCGGCGCAGGTCCAGGTAGGCGTCGACGATCAGGTTGATCACGCGCAGCATCAGGTCGGCAGGACCGGCCGGTACGCGGGCCGAGACGGCACGCACGTCGAGCGCGGGCGCCGCGGGGCCGCCGCGCACATCGGGTGTCGCGGCGTTCAAGAGGCGGGCGGCGAAGGCGTCGCGCACCGTGCCTTCGTCCGGATGGACGGACAGCAGCACGCGATCGAAGACCGCGAAGCCGACCGACCGCGTATCGATGCGCTGCAGTACCGGCGGACCGACGCGCTGCAGGTCGGACCCGGTGCCCGCGGCGTCCTGGCCATTGGCGGCGGCGAGGCGGCGAAACACGAGCACGTCGTACTGCGAGGTGTAGTCGTAACGAGACGGGAGGTGGTCGTTGAGGAGATCCGCCACGTGGAGGTCGACCAGCTGCGAGCCGCAGATCGACTGCAGGATCCCCTGAACCTCGGCCAGCGCGCTGCGGAATTCGCCGCGCGTGAGCGACAGCCACAAATAGCCGGCACAGGCGCCGGGCGCGGCCATTGGCGCCAGCGTGGAATGCTCGGTGACGCGGGGGCCGCTGATCTCGAAGATTCGCATGCAGGCGGTCCTGTTCTTCTTCTGGCTAGAGAGAGACGGTCCGCGCTCGGGGCCGTTCCGATCGCTACAGGCTAGGGCTTCGGCAACAGCCGCGCGGCGTCGAGCGCAAAGTAGGTGAGCACACCGTCGGCGCCGGCTCGCTTGAACGCCAGCAGGCTCTCCATCATCACGGCGTCGTGGTCCAGCCAGCCGTTCTGCGCCGCAGCCTTGAGCATCGCGTACTCGCCGCTGACCTGGTAGGCGAAGGTCGGTACGCGGAACTCGTCCTTCACGCGGCGCACGATGTCCAGGTAGGGCATGCCGGGCTTCACCATCACCATGTCGGCGCCTTCCGCGATGTCGATGCCAACCTCGCGCAGTGCCTCGTCGCTGTTGCCCGGGTCCATCTGGTAAACCTTCTTGTTGCTCTTGCCAAGGTTGGCGGCCGAACCCACGGCGTCGCGGAACGGGCCGTAGAAGGCACTCGCGTACTTGGCGCTGTAAGCCATGATCCGGGTGTGAATCTGGCCGGCCGATTCGAGGGCGCCGCGGATCGCCCCGATGCGGCCATCCATCATGTCGCTGGGCGCGACGATGTCCACGCCCACCTCGGCCTGCACCAGCGCCTGCTTGACCAGCACCTCGACGGTCGGGTCGTTGAGGATGTAGCCGGTTTCGTCGAGCAGGCCGTCCTGCCCATGGCTGGTATAGGGGTCGAGTGCAACGTCGGTCATCACGCCGAGTTCCGGGAAGCGCGACTTGAGCCCCGCCACCACCCGCGGAATCAGCCCGTCGGCGTTGAAGGCCTCGTCGCCGGCCGGGGTCTTGCGGCTGGCTTCGATCACCGGGAACAGCGCCATCACCGGGATGCCGAGCGAGAGGCATTGTTCTGCCACCGGCAGCAACAGGTCCAGGCTGAGCCGCTCGACACCGGGCATGGACGGCACGGCATCGCGCCGCTTTTCGCCTTCCTGCACGAACACCGGATAAATGAGGTCATGGACGCTGAGCGTGTGCTCACGTACGAGGTTGCGCGTGAAGGCGTCCCGGCGCAACCGGCGCGGCCGGCCTGAAGGGAAGGGGGCGTGGAGGGTCATGCCGAAAATTGTGCCCCAAGTGCGTTTGAGCGACGATGGCGGCACGTCTGCCCAAATTAATAACACCTTAGAACTACTTGATCTGCAAAAAAGCAGCAGAAAAATTAGAACTTGCTTGATCGTACGTAATGCCTTTGCTAAATTCCGCGGTGGGCGGCTTGCCGCTCCCCGCTTTTCCTCCCTGAGCGGGTGCCTTGATGTGTGACAGCAAAAGGGCTTCCCAGCCCGGCGTTTTGGCGCCGGGCTTTTTTTTGCCCTGGCGGTGGCCCCGTCTGCGAACGGCCCCCCACTAAACTGCCGCCATGCTCTGGGTCAAATCGCTGCACATCGTGTTCGTCGCCAGCTGGTTCGCCGGGCTGTTCTACCTGCCACGCATCTTCGTGAATCTGGCCATGGTGGCGCCGGAGTCGGTGGCCGAGCGTGCCCGCCTGGTGTTGATGGCGCGCAAGCTGTTCCGCTTCACCACCTTGCTGGCGGTCCCGGCGCTCGGCTTCGGCTTGTGGCTCTGGCTGGGTTATGGCATCGGCCGCGGACCCGGCAACGGCTGGATGCATGCGAAGCTGGCGCTGGTGCTGGGTGTCGTCGGCTACCACCACGGCTGCGGTGTGCTGCTGCGCAGATTCGTGGCCGGCCAGGATCGGTACGGCGAGCGCTGGTACCGCTGGTTCAACGAGGCGCCGGTCTTGCTGCTGCTGGCGATCGTGGTGCTGGTCGTCGTCAAGCCTTTCTGAGCGGTGGCGACACAGCACAAGTCCGCGGCCTTGCCCCTGGCACTCGCCTATGCGGCGCTGATCGTCTACGCGAGCCTCTACCCCTTCGCGGACTGGCGCGACCAGGGCATCGCCCCCTGGTCTTACCTGGCCGCGTCCTGGCCCAAGTACTGGACCGGCTTCGATTTCGGCGTGAACGTGGCCGGCTACATGCCGCTCGGCTTCCTGGCGGCGATCGCCCTGCTGCGCACGCGACCCGCCCTCGGACCGGTGCGTGCGGCGCTGGCCGCGACGTCGATCGGCATCGCGATTTCCTTCGCCATGGAGACGCTGCAGAGCTACCTGCCCGCGCGAATTCCGTCGAATGTGGATCTGGGACTCAACAGCCTTGGTGCGCTGGCGGGCGCCGTGCTGGCTTCGGCGCTCGAGCGTCTGGGCGCCGTGGCGCACTGGCATCGCACGCGTTCGAACTGGTTCGTCGAGGATTCGCGCGGCGCGCTGGTGCTGCTGGCGCTCTGGCCATTGGCGCTGCTGTTCCCGGCCGCGGTCACCTTCGGGCTCGGCCAGGTCTTCGAGCGCCTGGAAGCGGCCATCTCCGAGTGGCTGTCGGACACGCCTTTCATCGACTGGATGCCGGTGCGGCAGTTCGAGCTCGAGCCGCTGGTGCCGGGCGTCGAACTGCTGTGCGTCGCGCTGGGTGCGCTGGTGCCCTGCCTGCTGGCCTTCCTGGTGACGCGGCCGGTCGTGCGCCGGGCCGTGCTGCTGCCGCTGGTGCTGCTGAGCGGGGTGGCGGCCTCTGCCCTCTCGGCCGCGCTGAGCTACGGCCCGGAGCACGCCTGGGCCTGGCTGAGCCTGCCGGTGCAGGTCGGGATCGCGGCCGCGTTCTTCCTCGGTGTGCTGCTGCTGCCCGCGTCGCGCCGTCTGTGCGCGGCCCTGCTGTTGATCGCCCTGGTCGTGCACCTGAGCCTGCTCAATCAGGCGCCGGAGAGCGCCTATTTCGCCCAGACTCTGGCGACCTGGGAGCAGGGGCGATTCATACGCTTTCATGGGCTGGCGCAATGGCTGGGCTGGCTCTGGCCCTTTGCAACGCTGGTCTACGTGCTGGCGGCCTTGTCGCGCCGAGGGGCGGCGCACGCTCAATAGAATGACCGGATGTCCACCTCCAGCACTGCGCCGCCGCGCGGCTACTATGGCCGCCACATCTTCTTCTGCTTGAATCAGCGCAAGAACGGCGAGGACTCCTGCTCGCAGCACAACGCGCAGCAAGGCTTCGACCGTTGCAAGGCGCGCATCAAGGAGATGGGGCTGGCCGGACCGGGTAAGGTGCGGGTCAACAAGGCCGGCTGCCTCGACCGCTGCGCCGGCGGGCCGGTGGCGGTGGTCTATCCGGAAGCCATCTGGTACACCTTCGTCGACGAGGAGGACATCGACGAGATCGTCGATTCGCACCTGCGTGACGGCAAGGTGGTCGAGCGTTTGTTGCTGCCACCGGACGTGGGGCGCTGAGGCTCATGAATTCGAAGACCGAGAAGCTCCAGCTCCAGGGCGCCGCAGGCGCGATCGCCGCTTTGCGCGATGCCGCGGGCGAGGGCGTTCAGGCGCGGGGTGTCGCGGTGATCGCCCATCCGCACCCGCTTTTCGGCGGCACCATGGACAACAAGGTGGTGCAGACCTTGGCACGGGCCTTCGTCGCCTGTGGCTGGGCCGCGGTGCGTTTCAATTTCCGCGGTGTGGGCGGCAGCGAGGGCGTGCACGACGAGGGTCGCGGCGAGCGCGAGGACATGCTCCAGGTCATCGAGCAGGTGGCTCCCGAGGGGCCGCTGGCCATCGCCGGCTTCTCGTTCGGCGCCTTCGTGGCGAGCCGTGCGGTCGAGCAGCTGTGGACGCGTCGGGACATCCGCCAACTGGTGCTGGTCGGCACTGCCGCCTCGCGATTCTCGGTGGCGACGTTGCCTGCCGACGCGCATGAGCGCACGCTGGTCGTGCACGGCGAGCAGGACGACACCGTCCCCCTGGCGGCCGTGCTGGATTGGGCCCGGCCGCAGGCACTTCCTGTCACAGTCGTCCCCGGGGGCGCCCACTTCTTTCACGGGCAATTGCCGCTGCTCAAGAGTCTGGTCGTCCGCCATCTGCGGGCGGGTTAGTTTCGTCTCTTTTCGCAACGCCATGAATCGACTTCCGGGCGCGCTGCGCACCTTCGCCGCGGCTGCCGCCGCATTCTTCTTCTGCCTCATCGCCGCGGCCCAGGTGCCGCAGCCGCCCGAAGTCGCCGCGCGCAGCTACCTGCTTCTGGACATGACGGCCAACCAGATGCTGGCGCAGAAGGACATCGACTCGCCTGTCGAGCCGGCCTCGCTCACCAAGCTGATGTCCGCCTACCTGGTCTTCGACGCGCTCAAGGCCAGGAAAATCACCCTGCAGCAGACCTTGCCGGTCAGCACCCGTGCCTGGAAGATGCCTGGCTCCCGCATGTTCATCGACCCGAAGATGCAGGTGCCGGTCGAAGACCTGATCAAGGGCCTGGTGGTGCAGTCGGGCAACGACGCCACTGTCGCACTGGCCGAGAGCGTGGGCGGCACGGTGGAGCATTTCGTCGAGCTCATGAACGAGCAGGCCAAGGCGCTGGGCATGAAGAACACCCGCTACAAGAACCCCGAGGGCCAGACCGCACCCGGCCATACGACCACGGCGCGCGATCTGAGCATCCTGGCAACGCGGCTGATTCGCGACTTTCCCGAGTACGTGCACTACTACTCGATCAAGAAGTACCGTTATCCCGGCACCCCCTCGACCAACGACACCAACCGCAACCTGCTGCTCTTTCGCGACCCCACCGTCGACGGTCTCAAGACCGGCTATACCGAGGCGGCCGGCTATTGCATGGTCGTGACCTCGAAACGCGACTTCCCGAATCTCTCAGGCGGGCGGCGCTTGTTGTCGATCGTTCTCGGTGCGGCCAGCGAGAACGCGCGCGCCAACGAGTCGCAGAAGCTGCTGAACTGGGGCTACACCGCCTACGACGCGGTGCGCTTGTTCGATGCCAACCAGCCGGTCGCTGCGCCGCCGGTCTGGAAGGGCAAGGAAAACACCGTCAAGCTCGGCCGCGCCGAGCCCATCGTGGTGGCCGTGCCCGCGGGCTTTGCGAGCAAGATCAAGACACAGATCGCGCGGCCTGATCCACTGGTGGCCCCTTTCGCTCGCAACCAGCCGATCGCTTCGCTGAGGATCACCCTGGCCGACCAGCCGGTCGCTGACGTGCCGCTGGTCGCCCTCGAACCGGTCGAGCAGGCAGGCACGCTGGGGCGCGCTTGGGACGCCGTGCGCCTCTGGATCAAGTAGAGCACCGGCCGGGATCCGCCTCTTTCCAACTGGCCGCGGCGGCTTGGTTTCGTTCGCCGCTGGCAGCGTGCCGGACGAGGGCGTTGCCGGGCAGGCGGAGTGGGCAGGCCCTGAAGTGGGTGTTATACTCGCGGGCTTTTCGGAAAAATCCGAAGGGTTTCACGTTTTCGTCATCTCCCGGTTTCCTCATGTCACGGTGAGGGCTTCGATCCGGGTGTTTTGGGATTCATTCATTCATGCCAACCATCAATCAACTGGTGCGTCAGGGTCGCGAGGTCGAAAAGATCAAGTCGAAGAGCCCTGCCATGCAGAACTCGCCGCAACGCCGCGGCGTCTGCACCCGGGTCTACACCACGACCCCCAAGAAGCCGAACTCGGCGCTGCGCAAGGTCGCCAAGGTGCGCCTGACCAACGGCTTCGAAGTCATTTCCTACATCGGCGGTGAAGGCCACAATCTGCAGGAACACAGCGTGGTGCTGGTTCGCGGCGGTCGTGTCAAGGATCTGCCCGGTGTGCGCTATCACATCGTGCGCGGCTCGCTGGACCTGCAGGGTGTGAAGGATCGCAAGCAGTCGCGTTCCAAGTACGGCGCGAAGCGTCCCAAGAAGGCTTGAGCCTTCGAATGTTCAATCGGTGTTCGGCGCGCCTGGTGGGTGCATCGAACGAAGTGACCCGCTGTCGGGTCGAGTAAGTGAGAACTCCCGTCGGTTCTCGCGGTGTCTCGAAGAGACGCCAACTGAAGCAAAGAGGTTAGAAAAATGCCACGTCGTCGCGAAGTCCCCAAACGTGAAATCCTGCCGGATCCCAAGTACGGCAATGTCGAGCTGTCCAAATTCATGAACGTGATCATGGAAGGCGGCAAGAAGGCAGTGGCCGAGCGCATCATTTACGGTGCCCTCGACCAGATCGAGAAGAAGAACCCGGGCAAGGACCCGCTCGAAGCCTTCACCATGGCCATCAACAACGTCAAGCCGATGGTCGAAGTGAAGTCGCGCCGCGTCGGTGGTGCGAACTACCAGGTTCCCGTGGAAGTGCGTCCTGTGCGTCGGTTGGCGCTGTCGATGCGCTGGATCAAGGAAGCCGCCCGCAAGCGCGGCGAGAAATCGATGGCCCTGCGTCTGGCCAACGAGCTGATGGAAGCCACGGAAGGCCGCGGCGGCGCGATGAAGAAGCGCGACGAAGTGCACCGCATGGCCGAAGCCAACAAGGCCTTCAGCCACTTCCGCTTCTAAGAAAACCGCTCTTCACCAGAGCACTGGCTGGAAGCCCGACCCATCCTGTGGTGGGCGGGCTTTCATCCGTTAATGGAGTAATTTCATGTCCCGCAAGACCCCCATCGAGCGCTACCGCAACATCGGTATCTCTGCGCACATCGACGCCGGCAAGACCACCACGACCGAGCGCATCCTGTTCTACACCGGTGTGAACCACAAGATCGGTGAAGTGCACGATGGCGCCGCCACGATGGACTGGATGGAGCAGGAGCAAGAGCGCGGCATCACCATCACCTCGGCTGCCACCACCTGCTTTTGGAAGGGCATGGCGCAGAACTTCCCCGAGCACCGCATCAACATCATCGACACCCCCGGCCACGTGGACTTCACCATCGAAGTGGAGCGCTCCATGCGCGTGCTCGACGGCGCCGTGATGGTCTATGACGCGGTCGGTGGCGTGCAGCCTCAGTCGGAAACCGTCTGGCGCCAAGCCAACAAGTACAAGGTGCCCCGGCTCGCGTTCGTCAACAAGATGGACCGCACCGGCGCCAACTTCTTGCGCGTCCGCCAGATGATGGTCGACCGCCTGAAGGCCAACCCCGTCGTGATCCAGATCCCAATCGGCGCCGAAGACAAGTTCCGCGGCATCGTCGACCTCGTGAAGATGAAGGCCATCATCTGGGACGAGGACAAGGGCGTGACCTTCACCTATGGCGAGATCCCGGCCGACCTGGTCGATGTCTGCAACGAGTACCGCGAGAAGCTCGTGGAAGCCGCGGCCGAAGCCAGCGAAGAGCTGATGAACAAGTACCTGGAAGGCGAGACGCTTTCCGAGGAAGAAATCAAGAAGGCCATCCGCCAGCGCACCATCGCCGGCGAGATCCAGCCGATGCTGTGCGGCTCGGCCTTCAAGAACAAGGGCGTGCAGGCCATGCTCGACGCTGTCATCGAATACATGCCCGCGCCGACGGACATTCCCCCGGTGGCCGGCACTGATGAGGACGAGGCACCGGTGGTGCGCAAGGCCGACGACGAAGAAAAGTTCTCGGCACTGGCGTTCAAGCTGATGACCGACCCCTTCGTGGGCCAGCTGACCTTCGTGCGCGTTTACTCGGGCGTCTTGTCCAAGGGCGACAGCGTCTACAACCCGGTGCGCGGCAAGAAGGAACGCATCGGCCGGATCGTGCAGATGCACGCCAACAACCGCGAAGAAGTCAGCGAAATCCGCGCCGGCGACATCGCCGCGTGCGTGGGCCTGAAGGAAGTGACCACGGGCGAAACCCTGTGCGATCCGGGTGCCATCGTCATGCTCGAGCGCATGGTGTTTCCCGAGTCTGTGATCTCGCAGGCCGTAGAGCCCAAGACCAAGGCCGACCAGGAAAAGATGGGCATTGCCCTGCAGCGTCTTGCGCAGGAAGACCCTTCGTTCCGCGTCAAGACCGACGAGGAATCGGGTCAGACCATCATCTCGGGCATGGGCGAACTGCACCTCGAAATCATCGTGGACCGCATGAAGCGCGAGTTCGGTGTGGAAGCCAACGTGGGCAAGCCGCAAGTGGCTTACCGCGAGACCATCCGCAAGACCGTCGAGGAGGCCGAAGGCAAGTTCGTGCGCCAGTCGGGCGGCAAGGGCCAGTATGGCCATGTCGTGCTGAAGATCGAGCCGCAGGAAGCCGGCAAGGGCTTCGAGTTTGTCGACGCCATCAAGGGCGGTGTGGTGCCGCGCGAGTACATCCCCGCCGTCGAAAAGGGGGTGCAGGAAGCATTGACGCAGGGCGTGCTGGCCGGGTATCCGGTCGTGGACGTCAAGGTCACGCTGCACTTCGGTTCGTACCACGATGTGGACTCGAACGAAATGGCCTTCAAGATGGCCGCCATCTTCGGTTTCAAGGAAGGTGCCCGCAAGGCCAACCCCGTGATCCTCGAGCCGATGATGGCCGTGGAAGTAGAGACGCCTGAAGATTACGCCGGCAACGTCATGGGCGACCTGTCCTCCCGCCGCGGCATGGTCCAGGGCATGGAAGACATGGTCGGCGGTGGCAAAGCCATCAAGGCCGAAGTCCCGCTGTCGGAGATGTTCGGCTACTCGACCACGCTGCGCTCGATGTCGCAAGGCCGCGCCACCTACACGATGGAATTCAAGCAATACGCGGAAGCACCGCGAAACGTTGCCGAAGCCATCGTCGCTGCGCGCACCAAGTAATCGTGCGCCCTGAACGAGGCGGCCCGGCCGTCCTCGTTCTTTCCGGTTCTGTCTGCGATCTTGTGCCCTTCGTTGCCCGTGGCGGAGGAACCAGCAACAAGGTGCAGACGTAAAACCAACACACGGGCCTGCTCTTTCAAGGATTGAAAAATGGCAAAAGGAAAATTCACCCGCACGAAGCCGCACGTGAACGTGGGCACGATCGGTCACGTGGACCATGGCAAGACCACCCTGACGGCGGC